>CP150314.1:12772500-15513975 GCA_051525975.1 Sorangium sp. So ce134 | reverse complement strand
CGCTGCTCTGAAGTCCGCTCCACGAAAATAGGTCACGGGGGCGACCGAAGAACCGTCGCCCCCAACTTATCCACAGGTCTCACAGCGAGGACTCGCCTCTAACCCCTGGAGATCGCTATGTTATTCTGAATGTAATCGAACGGCGTGTCGACTTTTCAACAGTCCGCCCACGTCCGCTTCGCCCTCGGGAAATCGTCCGCATGCCTCCAGAGAATGCGGGGGGATGGTACGGCCCCACTGCACCGGCGCTCGGCTCGGCCGTCGCCGAGCGCACCGATCGAGGTGGGGGTGCAACCGTCGCGTCGAGGTCCATTGCATTGGAAGACAGATCGGCACAGCCGTCCCCCATACCGCCTCACAGAGCTCGGTAGCCCGCAGCGCCCCTTTCGGGGCCACCCTTTGGAGGACCCGGTGCGGCGCAGGACCGCCCCGAGGACGAATCCGAGGTAGCACCGGGTGAGTCCGGGCGTCTATCCCCAACTGCGAAACCCGACTCAAGTATCGGAGATGATTGATGTAAATTCAGTCCTTGGCGCACTGCGAAAGCGGCTTCGCGTCAGCCGCGCTCTGGCCTCCGGACACCAGGCCCCAAAACTCCCGACGCGGGTCGGTGATTTTCACGACGCGCTCACGATTGCAGAGCAAAACCCGCTCATTTCGTCGTCAAGAGGCTAGAGGTAGCTGATTTTCCAGCTTTTTTAGAAATGCGGAGGTCGTCCAGCACAGACCGACCGGGCGGGGGCCATTTTCGGGGGTCGAGAATTTGCCCCCAGGGCCCCGGTGTGGGTATGGCGAAGCGATGCGGTCGGGGATCCGGTTGACAAGGGGGGCACTCCTGGCGCAGCGGCCGGAGCGCCGGCCTTCGACCGCCGCGCGGGCCACGGCCCTCTCGGCGGCAGGCGCGCTCGCGCTGGCGGGCGCCGCGGGGCCGGCGGCGGCCGAGGAGCTGCCGCCCCAGCTCGCCTACGCCTACGGCGAGAACGAGACGCCCCGCGCGGCGGCCCTCGGCGGCGCGCTCCGCGCCCTCGGGAACGGGACGTCGGCCGTCTTCCTGAACCCCTCCGCCATGGTGGAGACCCGCGTCTACCATCTCCAGGGGCTCTTCCAGGGCAGCCCGGAGGCAGGCCGGCACGCGTACGGCGGCGTCGTCGTCGACTCGGTCACGGGGAACCTCGCGGGGGCGATCTCCTTCGTGGGGGGCTTCGTCGACGGCGACGGGATCGACCGGTCGTTCCTCGACGCGCGCGCGGCCCTCGCCTACCCCATCAACGAGCACCTCTTCGTCGGGGTCACCGGCCGCTACGCCAAGATCACGCAAGACGGGGCGCTGCGCGAAGGCGGCCTCGGCGACAGCTACGTCTCGCGCGGGCTGCGCGAGTGGGAAGACGGGAAGGTCGTCGGCCGGCACTCCTTCGTCAACGAGTTCACGTTCGACGCCGCGATCACCGTCAAGCCGACCGACCACCTTTACATCGCGGCCGTCGGGCAGAACCTCACCTACCCGGACCACGGGCTGCTCCCCACGACCGTCGGCGGCGGCGTCGGGTTCGGCACCGACGACTTCTCGATCGAGGTCGACGGGCTCGCCGACCTCAACTCCTACCGCGATACGACGTTCCGCCTCATGGCGGGCGGCGAGTACCTCGTGGCCGATCGCTTCCCGCTCCGCGCCGGCTACCGCTTCGACCAGGGCGCAGGCCAGCACGCGCTGTCGCTCGGCGCCGCCTACGTGGGCACCCAGTTCGCCGTCGAGGGCGCCGTGCGGCGGGCGCTCGCCGGCGGAGGGCCCACCACGTTCGTGGTCGGGCTCTCGTACCACCTCGAGTCGAGCGGGCTGACCCGCGCCCGCTCCGACGGCCTGTAGCCCACCCCCACCTCCGCCGCGCGGGCCGGGCGCCGGCGCGGCCGCGGGGCACGCCGCCGCCGCCCGCGCCCGCCTCCCCCTTCTCGCCGCGCCGCGCCTGCTCTAGGTCGGCCCTGCGTGCTGTGCCTGACCCTACCGACCGATCCACGCTGGGCTGACGTGGCGCTCGCCGACCTGCCGGCGCTCCTCACCGACCACGCCCACTGCGAGATGAAGGCGGCGTCGAACGCGCTGTCCCTCGCCGCGCGCTGGCCGTCGATCCCGCGCCTCGCGCGCGCGCTCGTCGACCTCGCCGAGGAGGAGCTCCGGCACTTCCGCGCGCTGCTCGACGTGATCGAGCAGCGCGGCCTCGCGCTCGGCAAGCCGGAGACCGACGTCTACGCGAGCGAGCTGCGCAAGGCGGCCGCCAGCACCTGCGCGCGCAACGCGAAGGCCGCCCTCGTCGATCGGCTGCTCGTCGGCGCCATCATCGAGGCCCGCTCCTGCGAGCGCTTCCGGCTGCTCGCCGACGGGCTCGCGGCGCGCGCGCACGAGCTCGCGCCGCTCTACGAGGAGCTCTTCGCGTCCGAGGCCCGCCACTACCGGACCCTCGTCGACCTCGCCGTCGAGGTCGCCGGCGACGAGGGCGCGACGCGCGGGCGGCTGGCCGAGCTCGCGCGCGCCGAGGGCGAGATCGCCGGGCGGCTCGGGACGGCACCCGCGGTGCACGGGTAGGCGCGCATGGAGATCGATCTGATCCGCCTCGATCGGGACGTCGCGCGAGCGGCGCGCGCGTGGCGCGCGGCGCTCGGCGACCTCGCCCGGCGCGGCCCGGCCCCGCCCGCCGCGGACCAGGACGGCCCGAGCGCCGCAGAGGCGAGGGCCCGGCTCGAGAACCCGCTCGAGCCGTTCCGGCGCGCCAGCGCGCGGACGACCTACCTCGAGCTCACCGGCAAGACCCCCGGCCTCGGCGCGGAGCTCGGGCTCGCCAGCCCGACGCCGTCCGCCGCGCCCGACCCGACCGGCCTCGCGGCCCCGCTCGCGGACTGGGTCTACACGCTCACGCTAGAGCGGGTCGTCTGGGCCGACCGCGTCCGGCTCGCCGCCGCGTGGCACGCGGCGTCGCTCACGATCGATCTGCCCGAGCCGGCGCGGGTGTCGCCCCACGAGGCGCGGCTCCGGCTGCTCGCCGAGCCGACCGACGCCGGCCGGCAGGTGTTCGCCGAGGTGCTCGCCCGCGGCTCCGGCGCGGTCGCCGACGCCGCGCGCGTCCTCGTCGAGCGGAGGCACGAGGCGGCGCGGCGGCTCGCGGAGGAGGGCCTCCGCGCCATCGAGATCCCCTGCGATCCCCCGGACGCCGCGATCGGCGCCGCCGAGGCGCTGCTGCGCCGGACCGAGCCGATGATGCAGCCCGAGCCGACCTGGCACGGCGCGCTCGGGCGCGCCGTGGGCCGGGACGCGGCGTCGGGGTGGCCGGCGCGGCTCGGCCCGCGGTGGATCGAGGAGCTGTTCCGCGCGACGAAGCTCACCGAGGGCCTCGCGATCGACCTCGGGCCGCTGCCCCGCCCGCTCGGCGCGGCCTCGTTCGCGCGCGCGCTCGCCCGCTTCGGCGCCGCGCTCGCCCTCGCCTCGGGGCGCGGGCCGTTCGCGCTCGCCCTCGCGCCGTACGATCTCCGCCGCGCGCGCCGCGCCGCGCTCTTCGGCGGCCTCGTCGCCGACCCCGTCTTCTGCGCCCGCGCGCTCGGGCTCGGCCGCGGCCGCGCGCTCGATCAGGCGCGCGCGACCGCGCAGAGCCTCCTCCTCTCGCTCCGCCTCGACGCCGCGACCGTGGCGCTCGTGTTCGACTCCGGCCGGGACGGAGGCGGGCACGTGCTGCTCCGGGGCGCGCACGACCGCGGGGATCGTTTCCAGGAAGCGACCGCGCGCGCGCTCGGCGCGCCGATCCCGGCGACGCTCGCCGGGGTCGTCCCGGCGCTCGATCCCGGCGCGGCCGCCCGCCTCGCCGGGGCGCTGCTCGCCGCGCGGGATCGGCGCGACCTGATCGAGCGCTTCGACGAGGACTGGTTCCGCAACCCGCGCGCGGCCGAGGCGCTGCGCGACGAGGACAGCGCGCGCTCGCCGGCGTCGCGGCGCGCCGGCGAAGCGGATCTCGAGGCGGGCCTCGGCGAGCTCGTGCGCGCGCTCGCGAGCCTGTAGCGCCTCGTCCTCAGCGCGCAAAAAACGCGCGCTGGGATCGGCGTGCGCGCACCGGCGAGCGGGCGAAGCGCGCGGTCGCCGCGAGCGGCGCGCAAGCGCTGCGCGCCGCGAAGAGGCGGGCCCCGCCGCCCTGCCGAGAGCCCTTCCAGCTTTGACTGACACGTGCTAGGTGCCGGCTCGCGAAACCGCCCCCCCTCGGGGGCGCGCGCGGCGAGCAGCTCCCGCTGCGCCGCCCTCGTCGCCGAACAAGCACCCGTGAATCCGAACGCAATGCACCCTCTCCTCGCGTCCGGCGCCAGCGCCATCTCCGTCGACTTCGATCTGACGTTCCTGGCGCAGGTCGTCCTGTTCTCGACGTTCGTCGTCGTGCTCAAGCCGCTGCTCTTCGATCCGCTGCTCCGCGTCTTCGAGGAGCGCGAGCGGCGCACCGACGGCGCCAAGCGGGAGGCGCGCGAGATGGACGAGCGCGCGGGCGAGCTGCTCACCCGCTATGAAGCCGAGATCGAGAAGGTCCGGCGCGAGGCCGGGGTGGAGCGCGAGCGGCTCCGCGCCGAGACCGCGAAGATCGAGGCGCAGATCATGGCCGAGGCCCGCGCGGAGACCGCGCGCATCCTCGAGGAGGGCAAGGCGAAGATCGCGGCCGAGGTCTCCCGCATGCGCGGCGAGCTCGCCGCCGCCCAGCCCGCGCTCGCGGCGGAGATCGCCGCCAGCATGATCGGCCGCGAGGTGCGCCAGTGAAGAAGCCGCTCCGCCGCTCATCGCTCGCGCTCGGCCTGGCCGCGGCGCTCGCCGCGGGCACGGCGCTCGCGCAACAGCCGGCCGCGCAGCAGCCGGCCGCGCAGCCGGGGCTGCCGCCCGGGCACCCGCCCGTCGGCGCCGCCCAGCCGGCTCAGCCCGGCGCGGCCCAGCCGGGCTCGGCGCAGACGCCGCCCCGCCCGCGCGACGCGCAGCCCGGCAGGCCGCTCGGTCCGGGCGGGCGCCCGCTCCCGCCGGGCCATGGGCTCCGGCCGCCGCACCCGGGCATGCAGCGCGCGCGCACCGCGCCGCCGGAGACCACGGAGCACGCGTCGCACGGGGAGGAGCACTGCCCCGGCCACGGCCCGACGGACCCGCCGCCGCACGTCAACTGGTGGCGCGGCCTCCTCGGCGTGAACAACGAGGCGGCCGCGAAGGGCGGCATCAACGCGCTGCTCTGGCGCTACCACAACGAGCAGAACCCCTGCGACCCGAAGAACGATCCGCCGCCGTTCCTCGCGTCGGTCCTCAACGTCAGCCTCCTCGCGCTCATCGTCTACCGCTTCGGGAGGAAGCCCGTCTCCGAGGCGCTGAAGAAGCGCAAGCAGACGATCATGCAGGAGCTCGACAACGCGTCGCGCCTCAAGCAGGAGGCCGAGGAGCGGCTCGACGAGTACGAGGACAAGCTCACGCGGCTCGAGGAGACGCTCGCGGAGCTCAAGGCCGAGCACGCGGCGCAGGCCGAGCTCGAGAAGGCCCACGTGCTCGCCGAGGCGGAGCAGCGGCGCGTCCGGATGCGGCGCGACGCCGAGTTCCGCATCGAGCAGGAGCTCAAGGCGGCGCGCGCCATGCTCCTCCAGGAGGCGGTGCAGAGCGCGGTCGGCGCGGCCGAGGAGCTGCTCCGGCAGCGCGTCGGCCGGGAGGACCTCGAGCGCGCCAACGAAGAGTACCTGAAGGCCATCCCCGCGGCCGTCTCCGCCGGCGCGAGCCGCGGAGCCCAGACCACCGGAGCAGCGATATGAGCTACGAGGCCGTCGCCCGACGCTACGGGCGCGCGATCTTCGAGATCGGCAAGGAAACCGGCACCCTCGCGGCCCTCTCCAGGGAGATCGGGGACGCCAGCGCGACGTACTCGGCGAGCGAGGAGCTCCGCCTGGTCCTCGACAACCCGCTGATCCCCGAGGCCCCGCGCGAGGAGCTGCTCCGCGAGATCGGCGCCCGCGCCGGCTTCTCGGAGGTGACCAAGAACACCCTGCTCCTGCTCGCGCGCCGGCGGCGGCTCGCGGCCCTGCCCGAGATCGCCCGGCAGCTCGCGCTGCTCGTCGATCAGGAGCAGAACGTCGCCCGCGCCGTGGTCACGAGCGCGGGCCCGCTGAGCAATGATTACATCGACCGCCTCCGGGCCGAGCTCGAGAAGGCGACCGGCAGGAAGATCTCGATCACCCACAAGCAGGATCCCTCGCTCATCGCGGGCGTGGTCACCCAGATCGACGATCAGGTGATCGACGGCAGCCTCAGGACCCGGCTGTCGGCCTTCCGTGACAACCTGCTCCGAACCTGAGGGGACGCGAACACGCACCCCTGTTTCCCACGAGGTCGGGGCTCGGCGTTCGCCGACCGCATGACCTTGACGACGTTGACTCCGAAGCCCAAGCGTCTCCCGACAGAGGACTCCGCATGCAGCTCCGCGCCGAAGAGATCTCTCAGATCATCAAGAAGCAAATCCAGAACATCGACAAGGCCGCTCAGGTCACCGAGACGGGCACCGTGCTCACGGTGGGCGACGGCATCGCCCGCGTGCACGGCCTGAGCCGCGCCATGGCCGGCGAGCTCGTCGAGTTCACCGGCTCGGAGGGGGCCAGCCTGATGGGGCTCGTGCTGAACCTCGAGCAGGACAACGTGGGCGCCGCCATCTTCGGCGATACGAGCACGATCAAGGAGGGCGACGCCGTGAAGCGCACCGGGCGCATCATGGAGGTGCCCGTCGGCGAGGCGACCCTCGGGCGCGTCGTCAACGCGCTCGGCATGCCGATCGACGGCAAGGGGCCGATCGAGGCGAAGGAGCGCCGCCGCGTCGAGGTGAAGGCGCCCGGCATCATCCAGCGCCAGCCGGTGACCGAGCCGATGCAGACCGGCATCAAGGCGATCGACGCGATGATCCCGGTCGGCCGCGGGCAGCGCGAGCTCATCATCGGCGACCGCCAGGTGGGCAAGACGGCGGTCGCCGTCGACGCGATCATCAACCAGAAGGGCAAGGGCGTCATCTGCGTCTACGTCGCCATCGGCCAGAAGCTGTCGACGGTGCGCCAGGTCGTGGACAAGCTCGATGCGCACGGCGCGCTGGAGTACACGATCATCGTCGCCGCGACGGCGAGCGAGACCGCGCCGCTCCAGTTCATCGCGCCGTACACCGGCGTGACCATCGGCGAGTACTTCCGCGACAGCGGGCGCCACGCGCTGTGCATCTACGACGACCTGTCGAAGCAGGCGGTCGCGTACCGCCAGCTCTCGCTCCTGCTCCGCCGCCCGCCGGGCCGCGAGGCGTACCCGGGCGACGTCTTCTACCTCCACTCCCGGCTCCTCGAGCGCGCGGCGAAGATGGCCGACATCTTCTACGTCGTGGCGAAGGGCACGAAGATCGAGGGCGGCGACCCGTCGTACCGCGGCGTCGACGGCAAGTCCCACGTCGGGGCGCACGGCATGCACTCGGCGAAGGACTCGCTCTGGAAGACGGTCGACGCGGCCCTCTTCGAGAAGCTCGAGCAGGCGCGCAAGGAAGAGAAGAAGGACGAGATCAAGAAGCTCGAGCAGCAGCTCTCGGACAAGGCGAAGGCGAGCGACTACGAGATCGTCCGCGATCCGAAGTCGGGCGGCTCGCTCACGGCGCTGCCGGTCATCGAGACGCAGGCCGGCGACGTGTCGGCGTACATCCCGACGAACGTCATCAGCATCACGGACGGGCAGATCTTCCTCGAGGCCGACCTCTTCTACTCCGGGGTCCGCCCGGCCATCAACGTCGGCATCTCGGTCAGCCGGGTCGGCGGCAACGCGCAGATCAAGGCGATGAAGTCGATCGCCGGCACGCTCCGCCTCGACCTCGCGCAGTACCGCGCCATGGCGGCGTTCTCGCAGTTCGCCTCGGATCTCGACGCGAAGACCCGCGCGCAGCTCGAGCGCGGCGCGCGCCTCACCGAGATCCTGAAGCAGGGCCAGTACGTGCCGCTCGCCGTCGAGAAGCAGATCCTCATCATCTACGCCGGCACGCAGGGCCTGCTCGACGACCTGCCGGTGGGCTCGCTCGCGCGGTTCGAGGAGGAGCTCTACAAGTTCGTCGAGGGCAAGCACCCGCAGATCTTCGCGGACATCCGGGAGAAGAAGGCGCTCGACGACGACCTCAAGTCCCGGATGACGAAGGCGATCGAGGCCTACAAGAAGCGGTTCACGGTGGAGGCGGGCGGCGCGTCGACCGGGGCCGCCGCGGAGGCCGCGGACGACGAGGGCGACGAGGGCGAGGAGGCGCCGGCGCCCAAGGCGAAGTCGAAGAACGGGAAGAGCGCCTCGAAGGCAAAGGAAAAGTAGGCAGCCGTGCCCAGCCTCAAGGCCATTCGCAAGCGGATCTCGAGCGTCAAGTCGACGCAGAAGATCACCCGCGCCATGAAGATGGTCGCGGGCGCCAAGCTCAACAAGGCGCAGCAGCGCATCACCGAGCTCCGGCCCTACGCCGTGAAGGTGCAGGAGGTGCTCTGGCAGATCACGCGCGACGCGGTCGCGGCCGCGGCGGCGGAAGCGCCCGCGGCGGCGGGGACCGGGGCGGAGGGCGAGGCGGGCGCGCTCGCCGGGCGGGAGGGGGCGGCGCATCCGCTGCTCGTGACCCGCCCGGAGCGTCGCGTGCTGCTCCTCGTGCTGACGAGCGACCGCGGGCTCTGCGGCGCCTTCAACACGAACATCAACAAGCGCGCCGAGCGCGAGTGGAAGAGCCGGACCGAGGCCGGCCAGGAGGTCCAGCTCGCGATCATCGGCCGCAAGGGGCGCGACTACTTCAACCGCCGCAACGCGCCCGTGCTCGAGTACCTGCCCGGCGTCTGGGACAAGCTCAGCCTGGAGACGGCGCAGGCCGTCGGCGCGAAGATCCTCGCCCCGTTCAACAAGGGCGAGATCGACGCGATCTACCTCGTCTACAACGAGTTCAAGAGCGCCATCACGCAGACCGTCGTCGTCGAGCGGCTCCTGCCCGCCGGCGGGGCGGCGCAGGAGCAGGCGGACGAGGGCGATCACGGCTCGCCCGCCGGGACGGCCTCGGAGTTCCTCTACGAGCCGGACAAGGGCGCGCTCCTGGAGCGGCTCGTCCCGATGTACGTGGACATCTCGATCCTGCGCGCGCTCTACGAGTCGATGGCCAGCGAGCTCGGCGCCAAGCTCACGGCGATGGACGCCGCGAACAAGAACGCCAAGGAGATGATCGACTCCCTGACGCTCGAGTACAACAAGGCGCGGCAGGCGGCGATCACCAAGGAGCTCATGGAGATCATCGGCGGCAGCGAGGCGCTCAAGGAGTAGCCCGCCCGTCGGCAGGCCTCGGACGGCCGCCTCGCGGCCGTTGCCCGCCTGCAGGCTGCTCGTTTCTCGAGGGCCTGCCCTCCCCTTTCCACCTCCAGCAGCCGCTCGTCGACCCGGCAGCGCTGGTCGCCCCTCGCGCGGCCAGCACTGGCCAAGCCGCTCGGGCGACCCCATGGTGTCGGTCCCGTGCTGCAGCCCATCAACCCCGATCATCCGGAACCGCGCAAGATCGCGAGGGCGATCGACCTCATCCAGAAGGGGGAGGTCATCGGCTACCCGACCGACACCGTGTACGGGCTCGGGTGCGACCTGATGAACAAGCAGGCGATCGAGCGCATCTACCAGATCAAGGGGATGCGCCAGAACAAGAACCTCGCGTTCATCTGCCCCGATCTGAGCGACATCGCGCGCTACGCGATCGTCGAGAACCAGGCGTACCGCATCCTCAAGCGCTACCTGCCCGGGCCGTACACGTTCATCCTCCCCGCCACGCGCGAGGTGCCGAAGTACGTGCACCTCAAACAGAAGACGGTCGGCATCCGGGTGCCGAACCACCCGGTCGCGCTCGCGCTGGTGCGCGCGCTCGGGCGGCCGCTCATCAGCACGACGGCGGCGCCTCCAGGGGAGGATCCGATCATCGATCCGGGCGAGATCGACGACCGGTTCCCGGGGCTCGCGCTCGTCCTGGACGCGGGGACCGGCGGGTCGGTGCCGACGACCGTGATCGACCTGAGCCAGGGCGACGTGCAGGTCGTCCGCGAGGGCGCGGGGCCGACGGACGATCTCGTCTGAACCGGAGCCAGGTCCGCGAGGCGGAGGCGGAGAACGGCAGGGGGCTCGGGTGAGCCGAGCGGCACGGCCCCCTGGGAGGGAGCCGGTCGCGCGGCACGGCGCGGGGGCCCCGCCGAACTCGCCTGGGACATCACCGCTCCGGCGCAAGCGCCGGAACGATGATGTCCCAGGCTCAGACATCGGCCCATCCCCCGCGCCGTGCCGCGCGACCGGCTCCCTCCCAGGGGGCCTACGGTCTGCGCGAAAGGCGGGCGAACCGGCTGCAACGGTTGATGCAAGCGTTGGAACGACCTTCTCGGTCGACGAGTGGGCCGGTTCAAGGCTTGAAACGGGGCGCTCGGCGGCCGAGGAGGGCGTTTCAAGCGTTGAAACGGGGCGCTCGGCGGCCGAGATGGGCGTTTCAAGCGTTGAAATGGGGCGCTCGGCGGCCGAGGAGGGCGTTTCAAGCGTTGAAACGGGGCGCTGCGCCTCCAGGCATGGCCTTTCAAGGGGCGACGCCGCGGCCGCGCGCGATCCGCGGGGTGTCGCCGGGCCACGGGGACCCCTGCGCGTACCTCGGCAGGGCCGAGGAGCTGGGCCGCGCGCTGCGCGAGCTCAGCCCCCGTCGCGAAGCGCTTCGGGCACCTCGAGCAGGCTGTACGCGATCCCCTCCCGGTCGAGCCGCTCGCGCGCCGTCGCGAACGCGAGCTGGCTCCGGTCGCCGCCCACGAAGCGGCGGCCGAGCCGCGCCGCGGCGACGAGCGTGGTGCCGCTGCCGCACATGAGATCCGCGACCGTCGCGCCGGGCGCGGACGAGGCGCGGACGATGCGCTCCAGGAGCCGCTCCGGCTTCTGCGTGGGGTAGCCGGTGGCCTCGCGGCGCAGCGGGGTGTTGGCGACCATGCCGGGGATGTCGGTCCACACGCTCCCGAGACGGCGGCCCTCGTCCGCATAATACCGGTACGCCTTGCCGCCGAGGATCCGCTCGCGGTAGAGGCGGCCATCCTCGTCGCGCTGCTTGAAATGCATCGCGAGGCTGGTCTCGGCGTAAGGCTCGCGAAGCATCGGATCCGCGGCGTTGTAGACCACCTGGCCGCGCTCGCTCGCCGCGCGGGCGTAGAGCAGGATCGTCTGGTGCGTGACCGAGAACCCGCGCGCGCCCCGGCCGCCATTGCCAGGCGCCCAGATGATCTCGCCGAGGAACGCGCCGCGGCCGAAGAGGCGATCGCACGCGATCTTCGCGTCGTGGACCGCGCGGTGATCGAGGTGCAGGTAGAGCGTCGCGCCCTCGGCCATGCGATCGCGGACGGCCTCGAGGCGCGGGGCGAGCGTCTCGACGAGCGCGTCGGCGCCCGCGCGATCGTCGTACGCGTCAGGGCCGCTCTCCAGCTTGCGCCGCCCGCGCGCCTGGCCGCGCGCCACACGCGCCGTCATCGTCGTCCCGACGCCGAAGGGCGGGTCGAGGTAGACGAGATCGAACCGCACGTCGGAAGGGAGCGCCGCGCAGACGTCGGCCGCATCGCCCAGCGCGAGGAGGTGGCTCACAGCGCGCTGTCGGGAGCCGCCACGCGGGAGCCCGCGGCGGCGCCTCCGGGCAGGAGATCGTCGAGGATCGCGGCGGCGAGGTCGCCGTCCGGCGGCGCCACGAGCTGCGGGACCGCAGGCAGCCACGGCCAGTAAGGGCCGCCGCCGAGGCAGCCGGAGAGGAACTCGTCCGGCGTGCACGCGACGCGGAGGTGAATGTGATCGGCGTGCGCCGTGCTGTCGCCCGGCTGGAGCAGCACGCTCTCGGCGTACCAGAGGAGCTCCGGATCCTCGCCGCGCGCGCGGGCGTACTCGATGATCAGCGCCTCGAGCCAGCGGGCGATGAAGAGCCACTGGACGTGCGCGTCGGGCGAGCGGACCAGCGACTTCACGAGCAGCCACTGCCGCTCGACGTCGAGGCGGACGTACTCGTCCGCGCCGGACGTCGCGGCGCCCCCGGCGCCGTCGCCGATCCGCGCGAGCCCGTCCGGCCCGAAGTCGACGAAGCCGGGCGAGCGCGCCGGGCGGCCGTCCGGGGTGAGCGCGTAGAGCAGGAGATCCGCGTCGCGCCCGGTGCGGTGAGACCGGTGGCCGCGCGTCGCGCCGCCGTAGCGCGCGGAGAGATCGCCGACGAGGAGCGGCTCGCCGCCAGGCCGCGCCCGCGCCACCTCCGCGGCGGCGCGCTGGACGGCGGCGACCAGCCCGGCCGTCCCCCACCGGACGCCGTTGCTGCGGAGCAGCCGGTAGCCCTCGCCCTGCCGCGGGAGCTCGACGGCATCGGTGATGACGCCGTGGTGCGGGACGCCGATCGAGCCGCGGAGCGCAGGGGCGAGCGGCGTGGGGGAAGCGCCGACGCAGGCCGCGCAGCACAGCGCGAGGAGCGCCAGCAGGAAGGTGGTGAGGAGAGCACGGCTTCGCATGACGACGATCGAGCGCGCCGTCGGCCCCCGCCGCGCCGGCCCGCCCTGGAGGCCCGCGGCGACGCCCCGGCGTCGCTCCTGCCGCCGATACCCTCGCCGGCGCCGGAGGGAAAGTTCTCGTGGATGCGACCCGGCCCGCCGCGCCCGCGGGCCCCGGTCTGGAGAAGAAGGAGCGGGGCCGGACCGACGCGCGCCGGCGCGCGCCCCCTGCCCTCACGCCGCGATCAGCGCTAACACCCTCCGCCCATGGAGCCCAACCACCGCGCCCCCCAGGGGAACACGAGCGCGGATCGACGCCCGACCACGCCGGATCGACGCCCGACCACGCCGCCGGCGGATCGGCGGCCGAACGCGGAGGACGAGCCCGAGGGCGTCGCCTGGAAGGGGGCCCTCGCGGTCGCGCTCGTCGTCGGAGGCCTCGTGGTGTGGCGCGCCTGCTCCACGCCGGATCGCGCCGCGAGCGACGCCGCCGCCTCGCCCGGCGCGAGCGCCGCGGCGCCCGCGGCGAGCGATCCGGTCGATCCCGCCGCGTCGGCGCAGCCGCCGGCGCCGCGCTGCGCCGACGCGAGCGCGGCGCCGTTCGTCATCGGCGACGCGCCGCCCGCCGCGCGCGGGCCCGACGGCGCGGGGGGCGGCGACGCGGACGGCGCCGAGGACCTCGCGCCGTTCGCCGTCGAGGTCGGCCGCGGGACGACGTTCTCCGGCGGGTTCGCCGTGGGCGCGCAGCGGGAGGCGGAGGGCGGGACCGTCGCGATGGTGGCCACGCTCTCGGCCGACGGCGCGCAGGGGAAGCTCGTCCGGCTCGCGCGATCGCGCGGCGACATGGATCCTCCGGTCGTCGCCGGCGCAGGCGGCGCGATCCTCGCCGCGATGCTCGAGCCGAACGCCGGCGGGCGCGCCATCAAGGTCGCCAAAATCGAAGGGGAGCACGTCACCTGGGGGGCCGAGCTCGCCGAGGGGCGGGACGAGTCGCTCGCGCTCGACATCGCCGCGTCCGGCGAGCGCGCGGTCATCGTCTGGGACGACGTGACCCGCGACGGCAAGCGGTCGCGGATCATGCTGGCCTCCGCCGACGTGGGCACGCTGCGCTCCGTCACCTCGGCCCGCCCCGTCTCCCAGCCGAGCACCGACGCCGAGATGCCGCGCGTGATCGGCCGGCCGGGCGGCTACTGGCTCGCGTACATCGCCCGCGCCGAGGAGCCGGCGCGAAAGGCCGCGGAGAAGCCGACCGAGGGCAACGAGGACACCGAGGCGGCGGGCGAGACGATCACCCACCAGTGGCTCGAGGTGGTCCCGCTCGACGAGAGCGGCGCGCTCACGTCGTCCACGCCGCGCGCCGTCACGCCCAAGGACGGGCACGTGCTCGCGTACGATCTGACGCTCGGCGGTGACGACGGCGTCCTCCTGGCCTTCCGCGACGACGACACCCCGAGCGGCTCGATCGGAGGGCGCATCAGCGCCGTGCTGGTGCGCCTCGGCGGCGCCAGCGAGCCGCGCGTGCTCGTCGGCGGCGATCGCGAGCAGGACGCCCCGCCCGAGGCGGCGCTCGGCGTGGGCGCCGGGGTCCCGGCGCTCCTCCCCGGCGTCCGCGGGCAGGGCGACGGCGCGCGCGACGGCGCCGCAGCGTGGCTCGCGATCGCGAACGCCTCCGGGCCGACGCAGCTCGCGGCGCTCACCGCGCGGGGCGAGCTCGCCGGCGGGCTGCACGCAGAGCCGGCGCTCGGGCGCGGCGAGCCGATCGCGGCGTCCGCGGAGGCGCTGCTCGTGGCGCACCCGGCCGGAAAGGCGATGAAGCTCGGCCTGCTGCGCTGCGCCCTGACAGCACCATCCAACAAGTAAACCTGCGTCGGATCGGGCAGCGCGCCCACAGCAGGCCGGCGCGGGCCGAGGCCCGCTCTGGCCTCGAAGAAGGTGCGCGGCGTCGCTCGAGCAGGCACCTGGACTGTGGATTGAGAGCGCGTGGATGTGTAGCATCCGCGGCGGTGGCCCACGGGGACGATCCGCAAGAAGGAGCGTCGCGCCGGCCTGGCTTGCCTAGCTTGCCCGGATCGCCGGACGAAGCTGGCTGGGAAGCCAACGCCGACAACGCTCAAATGACGCGCGCGAGCGCGCAACCTCTGCCCGGCGCGAAGACGCTGCTCGTCGGCACAAGCACGCCGAAGCTCGGCGCGCTGCCGAACGCGAACGCGCCGCCGAGCGGCGAGCCATCGCCGGGCGCGAGCGCACCGGCGACGGCGACCCCGCTGCCGGGCGCAAGCGCACCGGCGACGGCGACCCCGCTGCCGAACGCGAGCGCACCGGCGACGGCGACCCCGCTGCCGGGCGCAAGCGCGCCGGCAACGGCGACCCCGCTGCCGGGCGCGAGCGCGCCGGCAACGGCGACCCCGCTGCCGGGCGCGAGCGTGACGGCGACGGCGACCCCGCTGCCGAGCGCGACGGCGACGGCGACCCCGCTGCCGGGCGCAAGCGCGCCGGCGACCGCGAGCCCGCTGCCGCCGCCGAGCGCGCCGGAGGTCGCGAGCCCGCTGCCACCGCTGACGCCGCCCAACGTGCCGGCAGGCGTGAGCGTGCTGCCGCCGCCGAACCCTCTGCCGCCGAGCGCGCCGCCGCCGGGACCGAACCGGACGGCCCCGAGCGTGCCGCCGCCAGGACCGAGCAGGCCGCCGCCGCTGATCCGCCGCAAGGACGGCAGCGTCGCGACCGGCCCGCTGCCGCCGCCGCTGGCGCCGCCGTCGCGGCCGCCGCCGCCGCTGCCCAGCAGCGCGCCCAGGGCGCCGGCATCGGGGCCCGGCTCCAGCCGCTCCGGCGCTCCGGCGGCCGCGCCCCGCGCAGAGCCGCCGGCCCGCGCGCCGCGAGCCCCGGCGCCGCGGCCGCCGAGCCCGAACCGCCCGGCGGGCAAGCCGGCGCCGAGCTCCCAGCCGGGCGTGTCCGGCCAGGCATCGCCGGCGACCGTCGCCTTCGACCCGACCGCGACGCCGATGCCCATCTCGGTCGACCCGACCGCGACGCCGATGCCCATCTCGGTCGAGCCGAGCTCGTCGCCGACGCCCATCTCGGTCGAGTCGATCGAGCCGATCGCGGTGGTCGAGGCCGCGCCCGATTCGGCCGCTGCCGCGCCCGCGCCTGCCGCCGCTGCGCCCGCGCCCGCCGCTGCGCCCACGCCTGCAGCTGCGTCCGCGCCTGCAGCTGCGTCCGCGCCTGCAGCTGCGTCCGTGCCAGCCGCCGCGCCCTCCGCTGCGCCTGCGCCTCCCGCGCCCGCCGTTGCGTCCGTGCCAGCCGCGTCGCCAACGCTCTCCGCGTCGCCCGCGCTCTCCGCCGCGCCCGCGCCCTCTGCCGCGCCCACGCCCCCCGTCCCGCCCGTCCAGCCGTCTCCGCCGACGGCGCGATCGGCCGCGACCGCGCCGTCCCCCGCGACGCCGCGCTCGTCCGCGAGCGCGCCCGCGCCGCTGCCGCAGAGCCCGCACATCGCGGCGCCGGACCTCGTCACGGAGCTCCAGCAGCGCGCCGAGCGGCTCAAGGGCGGCGACCCGGTCGGCGCGGCGCGCGCCCTCGTGGAGCTCGGCATCCACGAGGAGCGGGTGCTCAGGGACCTCGCCGCCGCGCGCCGCTCCTACGAGCAGGCGCGGCAGCTGTCCCGCACGCTCGAGCCCGCGGTCTCGCGCGTCCATCGCCTGCTCGACGCGCGCACCGAGCTCGCCTTCGCGCTCGAGGTCGTCGAGGACAAGCTCCGCGTCGCCGACACCGACGCCCTCCGGGCCGACCTCCTCGCCGAGCGGGCGCGCCTGCTCCAGGCGCTCGGCCGCACGCCGGAGAGCTGCGACGCCTTCACCGAGGCGCTGCGGCTCGTCCCGCTCCACCCCGCGTCGCTGCGCGGGCTGGAGATCGCCCTCCGCCGCGAGAGCGCGCGCGGCTCCGAGCAGGCCGGAAAGGACCTCGCCGCGCACCTCGATCGCCTCGCCGACGCCTACGCCCCGGGGCGCGGGCGGCCGGACGGCGACGGCCATCTCACCGCGTGGATCCACGTCGAGCGCGCCGCCGTGCTCGATCGCAAGCTCCACAAGCCGGAGCTCGCCCTCGCGTCCCTCGAGGGCGCGATCGCGTTCGATCCAGGGCCCGGCCCCGTGCGGGAGGCGCTCCGACGCCACCTCGTGCACCACGACGGCATCGTCGGCCTCGTCAGCGCGCTCTCCACGGAGGCCGAGCACGAGCGCGACGACGAGCGCGCGTCGCGGCTGCTCTACACGGCGGCGCGGCTGCTCATCGACAAGATCCGCTCCCCCGCCGACGCGGTGCCCCTCCTGACGCGCGCCGCCGCGCGGGCCCCGGCCGGCTCGCCGACGGCGCGGCGCGTGGTCGCCGAGCTGATCCGCCTGCTCGAGGCGAGCGGCGCGCTCGAGCTCGCCGCCAGCGTGCGCCAGAAGGAGCTCGCGCTCCTCACCGACAGCGAGGCGATCGTCCACGAGCACGTCCGCCTCGCGGAGCTCCACGACACCCTCGGCAACGCGGAGCAGGCCGCGCTGCACGCGACGCGCGCGCTCGAGCTCGATCCCGAGGACAGCTCCACGCGGGAGCGGCTCGACCGCGCCCTCCAGCGCCTCGGCCACCACGCCGAGCGCGTGGAGGTGTGGACCGCCGTCGCCAACGCGGACCGGCCCACGCACGTCCGCGTCGCGGCGCTCCTGCGCGCCGCGGACATCTCCGAGCACCACCTGAAGCGCCGCGACGAGGCGCTCGCCATCCTGCGCGCCGCGTGGGCGATCGACCCGGGCAACGGCTCCGTCTTCGACGCGCTCTCGGCCCTCCTCGCGCCCGATCCCCTCGCCGTCGAGGAGGATCCGCGCGGGGTGCAGGCGCGGCTCGACCTCTACACGCAGGCCGCCAGCGCGACGGACGACCCCGCGCGCAAGATCGGGCTGCTCGAGAAGCTCGTCTCCATCTGGGAGGACGAGCTCGCCCAGCCCACCCGCGCCATCGAGGAGATCGAGAAGATCCTCGAGATCGACCCGGAGCGGCGCGCCGCGATCCTCGCGCTGCAGCGCAACGCGATGCGCGCGGGCGACGCGCAGCGGCTCGCGCGCGCGCTCTGCGCCGAGGCCGATCTCACGGGCAGCCCGGGCCAGCAGCGCAGGCTCCTCCTGCGCGCCGCCGAGGTCACCGAGCTCAAGCTCGGCGATCGCGACCGGGCCTCGGCGCTCGTCGACCGCGCGCTCGCGATCGATCCGTCCGATCCGGACGCCCTCCGCGCGCGCATCCGCCTCGACGAGCGCGCCGGCCGGTACGAGGAGGCGCGCCGCGCGCTGCTCAAGCTGATCCAGCGCGACCCCGCGGGAGACGCGGCGTTCAGCCTCTGGCTCGAGGTCGCGTCGCTCGACGAGCGGCGCCTCAAGCGGCCGCACAGCGCGGTCGAGTCGTACCGGGAGGCGGCGCGGAAGCGGCCGTCCCACCCGCTGCCCCGGCTCGAGATCGCGCGGCTCCTCCGCGAGACCGGCAACTACGAGAAGCTCGTCGACGTGCTCAGCTCGCTCGCCGACGAGACGCAGCGGCCCGACGACCACGCCCGGCTGCTCTTCCAGGCGGCCGAGGTGCAGGAGCTCGCGCTCGGCCGCGATCAGGACGCGCTGCGCCTCCTCGCCCGCGCCGACGCCGCGCTCGCCAGGAGCCAGCCCGACCCGGCGATCCTCGACGCGATGGAGCGCATCTACGTGCGCGCCGGCGGCGCCGGCTTCGGCGTGGGCATCGGCGCGCCCGCCGCGCACCGGCCCGCGACCGGCGCGCGCGCGCCCAGCCTGCCGGGGATGTCCCACTCCATGATCGCGAGCGAGCTCGCGGGGCTCTACGCGCGCTGGCTCGAGCGCAAGCCGCCGGCGCTCGTCGATCACGCGCTCCGGATCTCCCTCGCGCTGGTCCTCGCGGAGAACAGCCCGCGCCAGGCCATCGAGATCCTGGAGGGGCTCGTCGCCGTCGTGCCGAACCACGTCCCGGCGCTCCGCATGCTGGAGCAGCTCTACCGGCTGCTCGAGGCGCCGACGTCGCTCGCGACCGTCCTCCGCGCCGAGGCCGACGTGTTCACGTCGGCCGTCGCGCGCGGCGGCGCCCTCTGGGAGCTCGCGTCGCTCGAGGAGCAGCTCGGGCCCGGCGCCGCGCTCGAGGCGCTCGCGCGCATCGTCAAGGAGGCGCCGCGGGACGCGGCCGCGCACCTCGCGATCCTCCGCATCGCGGGCAAGGACGGCCCGTCCGATCCGGCCGGAGCGCGGGTGCAGGCCCTCTTCGCGAGCGCCGTCCGCGACAGCCGGGAGCTGACCGCCGACCCGATCGCGCGCGCCCTCTACAGCATCGAGGAGGCGCTCCTCGCGGAGGCGCAGGCCGACGCGGATCCCGCCGCCGCGCGCGCCGCGCTCGCCGGCTTCCGCAGCGCGCTCTCGCTGTGGCCGGAGAGCCTCCTCGCGGCCCGCGGGCTCGACCGCCTCGCGCAGCGCCTCGGCGACCGCGCGAGCGTGGTCACGGCCCAGCTCGCGCTCGCCGACCTCGTCCTCGGGGAGCCCGCGCGCGCGATGCACCTCGTGCGCGCGGCGGAGCTCACCGCCGAGGACGCGTCCCCCGAGGGCGCGGCGCGCGCGCTCGAGCTGTACGAGCGCGCGCTCCGCGCCGACCCGGGCTGCGTCGCCGCGGCCCGCGCGCTCGCCCAGAAGCTCGCGGGCGACCCCCAGCGGCTCACCGACCGCCTCGGCGAGGCGCTCGGCAAGGCGACGGGCCGCGAGGCGATCTCGCTGCTCGGCACCGAGATCGCGAGGGCGGTGCTGCAGCACCACGGCCGCCCGGGCGCGATCGACCCCGGCGTGGGCATCGCGGCCGTCCGGCGCGTCATCGCGACGATCCCGAACGACGCGGCGGCGCTGCTCCTCCTCGCCCGGCTGCTCACCGCGCAGCGCGTCTGGCTGGAGGCGCGCGACGCCCTGAAGCGCGCCGTGGCCGCGGCGACCGACGCCGAGACCAAGATCGCGGCGCAGTTCCTGATCGCCGATCTGTACGAGGGGCCGCTCGCGAACCCGGCGCTCGCCCAGGACGCGCTCCAGGCGGTCCTGTCGATCGACGCGCAGCACCGGCCCGCGCTGGAGCGGCTGCACAAGCTCGGCGTCACGCGCGGCGACCACGCGCTGGCGCTGCGCGCGCTCGGGCGCCTCGTCGAGCTCTCGACCGACCCGGCCGCGCGCGTCGAGGCCGCCCTGCGCCTCGCCGACGCCCACCGCGACGCCGGCGACAACGCGGGCATGGTCCGCACGCTCTGCGAGGCGATCGTGAGCTCGCCGAGCGGCGACACGCGCGGGTGGACGGCGCTCGCCCGCCTCTACCGGGTCGACACGAGCGAGGGGGCGGCGGCGTACGCCAAGGCGCTCACGCAGCTGCTCGAGCTCGCCGGGACCCGCCGCGTCGCGCTCGATCCGCGCTGGCTGACGACGCTCGGCCTGCTCGAGTCGACCCTGCTCATCCGGCCCCGCGACGGGCTCGCGCACCTCCAGCAGGCCGTCGCCCTCCCGGGCGCCCCGCCGGAGTCGCGCACCGCCCTCGGCCGCGGCCTCGAGGCCGCGGGGCGCAACTCGGAGGCGGTCCAGGTGCTGCGGGAGGTCCTCACGGCCGACGCGGAGGTCTTCACCCGGCTCCCGGACCTCGGCCCCGCGCTCGCCGCGCTCGAGGCGGCGCTCGCCAAGGACGGGCGCGCCGAGGAGCGGGTCACCGTGGAGGAGGTCCGCGCCTGCCTCGGCGAGGTGTCGCTCGACCGCATGGCCCGGCTCCGGGGCCGGCGCGTCCCCTCGGAGGCGCCGTACGCCGGGGCCTTCGCCGGCCCCGAGATCGGCCGCCTGCTCCTCCCGGAGGCGCGGAGCCCGTGGATCGACGTGGCGCTCGCGATCGCGCCGATCGCCGCCAAGGCGATCCGCTTCGAGCTGAGCAACCTCGGCATCAGCTCGCGCGAGCGGATCGGCCCGCGCGACAACCACCCGACGCGGCAGCTCGCCGAGCGGGTCGGCCGCGCGCTCGGCATCGAGGCGTTCGAGCTCTACCTCGTCCCCTCGTGGCAGGGCGCCGCCCGCGTCTTCCCGGGCGACCCTCCCGCCATCGTCGCGCCGACCTCGTTCACCGAGCTGCCGGAGCTGGAGCAGACCTTCGCGCTCGCGCGCCTGTTCGCGCGGGTCGCGGTGGGCTTCACGTTCCTCGACGAGATCCCCGCCGAGGCGACCGACGGCCTGCTGCTCGCGTCGATCCGCACGATCGACCCCGGCTTCGGCGCGGGCGCCGTCTCGCCCGCGCGCGAGCACGCCACCCAGCAGATGCTCCCCGGCGTGCAGCGGGCGATCGGCCGCCGGCAGCGCAAGATGCTCGAGGAGGTCGCGTCGACCGTCAACGTGTCCTACGACGCGCGCGCGTTCGTCATCGGCCTGCGCCGGAGCGAGTACCGCATCGGCTACCTGCTCTGCGGCGACGCGCTCGCCGCGATCGACTACCTCCGCCGGTACGATCGCGACATCGCCCGCTCGACGGAGGAGCCGCGCCTGCTCCTGCAGCACCCGGTGGCGAACGAGCTCCTGCGCTACGCGCTCTCGGCCGAAGCCTACGCCGAGCGCCGCCGCGCGGGCTCGATATGGCCGGCCGTCTAGAACGACGATCGCGTTGATCGGGCGAGGATGAACCGCCAAGGCGCCAAGGACGCCAAGGACGCCAAGGACGCCAAGACATTGTCTTTTTCTTGGCGTCCTTGGCGTCCGTGGCGCCTTGGCGGTTCGAAGTTGCCCTGGGCCTCATCGCCGCCTCTGCAACGACAGCAGCGCACACGGACGCTGCGCCTCTCGCATATTTGTCCGATGTGAACGGCGTTATCGTGTTCGAGGCGCGCGGCGCCGGCCGCGCGGACGGCGCCGCGCTATCCTGTCTCCGCGTGACCAACCACCTGGTCCCGGGCGCCCTGGTAGCGAGTCGCTATCGGGTCGATCGCCAGCTGGCCGAGGGAGGTATGGGGGTCGTCTGGGCCGCCACCCACCTCGCGAGCGGCGATCGTGTGGCGTTGAAGCTGCTGCGCCCCGGCGCGACGGAGGACGCCTCGACCCGCCGGCGCCTCCTCCGGGAAGCGCGCGTGGCCGCCGCCGTCGATCACCCGAGCGTGCCGTCGATTCACGACGTCCTGGAGCTCGACAACGGGACCCCGTTTCTCGTCATGGACCTGCTCGAGGGGGAGTCGCTCCGCGACAAGCTCGTGCGAGAGGCGCAGATCCCCCTCCCCGAGCTGTCGCGCATCCTGCTGCCGGTCATCTCGGCGGTCGGCACCGCGCACGCCCTGGGCATCGTTCACCGCGACCTCAAGCCCGACAACATCTTCCTGCTCGCGCCCGAGGTGGCCGCGCCGCGGGGCGCGCCCCGCGCCGCCGAGGAGAGCTGCAGCGTCGCGCCGGCGCCCTGCGTGTCGGACGACCCGCACGACGACGCGGGCGCCCGGATCAGGGTGCTCGACTTCGGCATCGCCAAGCTCACCGCGGCGCACGGCGAGACCGGCTGGACCTCGGGGCGCACCGGGACCGGCGAGATGCTCGGGACGCCTTACTACATGTCGCCCGAGCAGATCCTCGGCGAGCACGACGTGGATCACCGCACCGACATCTGGTCGCTCGGCGTCATCCTCTACGAGTGTCTCACCTCGGTCCGGCCCACCGAGGCCGAGAACATGGGCAAGGTGCTGAAGCGGATCCTGACCGGCTCGATCCGGCCGATCGCGGAGATCGCGCCCGCGCTGCCCGCCGACGTCGCGGCGATGATCGATCGCATGCTCAGCCCGGATCGCGCGCAGCGCCCCGCGGATCTCCGCGAGGTCGGCGCGCTGCTCGCGCGCTACGCGGCCGTCCCGCTCCGCCCCTTCGGCCCCCCCGCGGCGCCGCGGGAGCCGGAGAGCAGCGACGCGCCCGCCCCGAGCGCCCGCGTCAGCGACCCGGGCGCCCGGATCAGCGACGCGTTCTCGACCGGCGCCGCCGATCTGGACGGGGAGGCGTCCACGGCGACGCTGCGCGCCGGCAGCCTCCTGCCGGCGCCGCCGTCGAGCTCTCCGATGTCCGCGCGCCGCGCCGCGGCGGTCGCCATCGAGGCGCGAGGCGACGCGCCGACCGGCCACGCCGCCGCGCTCCTCGACGCGGGCGCGGCCGCCTCGCGGCGTGGGGCGCGCGGCGCGAAGGGCGCGGGGCTCAAGCTCATCGCCGCCGGCGTGCTCATCGCCGCCGGAGCAGGCCTGTCGCTGCTGCGGTGTTCGACCTCCCGGGCCGAGGACGCGCAGCCCCTCCTCGTCGCGCCGGCGGCGAGCGCGCCGGACGACACCGGCGCGCCGCCGAGCGCCGAGGTGCGCGAGCCAACTCCGGATCAGCCGGAGATGCCTTGAAGGGATCACCCGAACACCGAACGTCATCGCGCGTAAGGCTCGCCCCGATAGCTGTCGTGACGCGCTGAGACGGTGTTCGGGCAGGGTCGGATTCCTGTTGCGTCGGGCTCCTGAACCGGGTGACGTTCTCTCACCTTCTTAGGAGAGAGGCATGCCTACCGAAGTCATCGTCCGGATCCGTTCCCCTCGCGGGATCGTCGACCTGCCTGGCGCGGTGGATGCCGTCGGGCCGGCCGCGCCCTCGGCGTTCGAAGATCGCAAGTCCGCGCCGGGCATTCACCTGCTGGCGGTGGCGACGAGCGACAGCGACTATGCCATCTCGCTCCAGGCGCCGGTGCCCGCGGAGAGCCTCACGGCGCTCCGGGAGCGCGAGGGCAAGGCGGTGCTCGTGATCTTCCCGGGGCGCTCGCCGGTGCGCCGGCGGCTTCAGGCCGTGGCCGTCTCCACGGTGGAGGTCGTCCCGGATCCGGGCGTGGCGTCGCAGGCGGCCCCGATCGACCTGACCGGCGGGCGCGAGGGCGCCGCGCCGCTCTGGCTCCTGCCCGTCGGGGTGTTCAGCACGAGCCCGGCCCTCGGCCCCGACGGGCCCGCCGCCCGGGACGCCCTCGTCACCGCCGCCCGGTGGATCTCCTCGCGGCGGACGAGCACGTTCACCCAGCTCTTCCCGCCGAGCGCGTTCCATCCGGAGGAGCCGGCGCGCAAGGAGCGGCTCTCGGCGGGCCGGGGCATGGCGCTCCTCGATCAGGCGCGCGCGGCGATCGAGGTCGCGGCCGTGGGCGGCGAGGAGGCGAAGCGCGATCCGATCGGGGCCGCGACCCTCCGCTCGGCGGCGGTGACCATCCTGTCGCACCTCATCGCGACGTCGCTGGACGACCGCGGCTTCGCGCCGGTCGCCGAGCGCGCCGCCGAGGAGATCTTCGCGCTCATCGACAAGGAGGCGGGCGACGAGACGGCCCAGCCGGCGCTGCGCGCCCACGCGATCCACCTGCTCCAGCTGCGCGCCCCGGCGCTCACGGCGGCCCAGCAAGAGCGGGCGCGGGGGCTCGTCCGCGGGCTGCTCCGCGAGGCGCCGCCCTACGACGAGCTCACGGGCCCGTGGAACTTCGCCGTGTGCAGCGCCTCGGAGTTCCACGAGGGCGAGTGCCGCATCCTCGTGTCGACCTACGGCTTCAAGCAGATCCCGCTCCCGCCCGAGGCGCCCCCGTCGCCGAGCGGCTGGAGCCCTTACCGCGCCTTCGAGGCCCCCTTCAAGACGCCCGCCGGCGAGCCCATCCGCGTGTTTGCCCGCACCGCCCTGCCGCGCGACGAGAACCTCGAGATGGGGATGAAGTTCTTCATCGGGCTGCTCATCAACCGGCACGCCCAGCTCGGCTCCTTCGATCTCCGCGCGGCCGCGGTGAAGGTGCGGCAAGAGGGCTACAAGCTGATGATGAACTCGCAATGCGCGGGGCTCACCACGCGCTTCGCCATCTCCCAGATGTTCCCTGACGCGGACATCTATTCATCGTGGGACTCGACGTATTTCCGGGTCGGGTCGGACGGGGCGGTCAGCTCCTCCGAGGGGATCGATTGCTTCGTCGCCGCGCTGCGCGGGATGAGCGAGCGGGCGTCGCACGCCGAGCTCGACGCGCGCATCCGGAAGGCGCAATGGCACCACGCGCAGGCGCAGGTCCCGGGGTTCTCGCAGTTCGTCGGGCCCTCGCACCCGCTCGTCGTCGCCCGCTACTCCGACGTGAACCGGGACGGGCGCGCGGATTATTACGATGGCTTCCTCGACTTCCAGCTCACGGAGATCGCCGAGGACATCGAGGCATCGATGACGCCGCGCGACCCGGGGGTGAGCGCGTCGCAGATCAGCGGCGACGCCGCGGCGGGCCTCAACTGGGCCGCGGGCAGCCTCAATCGCGTCGCGCAGTACTCGGATATCTGGGCCGGGCTCTCGGGCCACAGCGAGCTCTATTACGCGTTCCAGTCCGGCGGCTTCTACAGCCACCGCGAGCCGCCGCACGACGTGCCGACCGGCAAGGCCGCGCAGCAGGATCTCGGGCGGCTCCCGGCCGTCACCCGCTATCAGGAGGCCAAGGACGCGCTCGGCGGCCTCTCGGTCGAGGTCATGTTCCACAGCCACCTGAGCCACGCGGCCCAGGAGCTGAAGCGCCTGCTCTGCGCGGCCGACGCCATGCGCCGCGCCTTCGATCTCGGCTACCTCTCTGGCGGAGAGGCGCTGTCGACGCCGCGGGGCCAGCGCTGCGCCATGCTCCTCACGATGGCCGGTCTCCTGGAGTTCCCCGCGGACCAGAACTTCATCGACGGCCTCTGGTCGATGGCGCTCAAGGCCCTGCGGCTCCCGCAGATCTCCCGCAGCGCGGTGCGCGCCTGCATCACCGAGGAGGATCACGAGATGTCGAACTACTACGGATCGCGGCGCGGGCTGGGCCAGCTCCTGGCGGCGCTCGAGAAGAGCGATCCGGTCACGTTCGAGCAGCTCGGCGCGGACGATCCGCTCGTGGGGAGGCTGGCGGAGCTCGATCTGGGGGCGGGGGAGCGGCCGGTGGGCTGAGGGAGGCGTGACAAGGGCTCCACCGAGCGCGGGCGAGCAGCGCCTCGAAAATCCTCGCTGGGGCGGAGCCCACCGGGGTGTTTTCCGTCTACAGATCAACCCAGATCGCGCCGTTCCTGGAGCTCTCCACCGCCTTGACGACGAACTGGATGCCCCGGACGCCATCGTGGACCGTGGGATAGCCGCCCTGGGGCGCCTGCCCGGACTTCACCCGGCGGATGTCTGCGCAGACGTTCTTGTAGATCGTCGCGAAGGCCTCCAGGTAGCCCTCGGGATGGCCCGAGGGCGTGCGGGTGCACTCCTTGGCGGCTTCGCCCATGTAGCCCTGCCCGCGTCCCCAGGTCTCCCATCCCTTGCCCTTCGGCTTCACGACGAGGTAGTTCGGGTTCTGCTGGTGCCACTCCAGGCCCGCCTTGGTGCCGTAGATGCGGATGTTCAGGTTGTTCTCCTCGCCGCAGGCCACCTGAGAGCAGGTGAGGACTCCCTTGCCGCCGTTCTGGAGGCGCAGCAGCATGTTGGCGTCGTCGTCGAGGGTGCGGCCCGGGACGAAGGAGGTGAGATCGGCGCACAGGGATCTGATCTTGAGCCCGGTGATGTATTCCAGCAGGTTCTCGCCGTGGGTGCCGATGTCGCCCACGCAGTTGGAGACGCCGGAGCGGGCCGGGTCCGTGCGCCAGGCCGCCTGCTTCTGGCCGGTCTGCTCGATGGGGTCCATCAGCCAGTCCTGGATGTACTCCACCAGCACCTTGCGGATCTCGCCGATCTCGCCCTTTTGGACCATCTCGCGCGCCTGCCGCACGGCGGGATAGCCGGTGTAGTTGTGGGTCAGGCCGAAGACGAGCTTGCTCTTCTCCACGAGCGTGGCGAGCTCCTGGGCCTCCTCCAGGTCGTAGGCGAGGGGCTTGTCGCACACCACGTGGACGCCGGCCTCGAGGAAGGCCTTGGCCACGGGGAAGTGCATGTGGTTGGGCGTGGCGATGATGACGAAGTCGATGCCTTGGGGGTGCTTGGCCTCCTCCACCGCCATCTTGCGGAAGTCGTCGTAAGAGCGATCGAGGTACCAGGCCTCGGCGCTGGCCTTGGCCCTGGCCGGGTCGGAGGACATGGCGCCGGCCACCACGAGGGCCTGGCTGTCGAGCTGGGCGGCGATGCGGTGCACCGAGCCGATGAACGCCCCAGCGCCGCCTCCGACGATGCCGGCCCGGAGACGTCGTTTGGTGATGTCGGACATGGGAAGGACCTTTCCTTGGTTTCGATTCTTCGAGGGTTCTTCGTTCTTGGTGCTCGGTTCTTCGTTGTGGCCTCGCGAGCCGTTCTTCCACCAAGAATGAACAACTGAGCACCAAGAACCTATCTCTGAGGACCGAGGGTCGGCAGCTCCCGGCGAATCTTCAAGTCCTGTACGCCTGCCGCCCGAAGCCCTGCACCGGGATCCCCTGGGCCGGCATGACCTCGTTCTGCAGCGCGAACATGCAGGCCGCGGCCTCGTCGATCTTGCGCGTGAACGCGAGGGAGCCCTTGAGGATGGGCTTCAGCTTCTCCTTGTCCTGTACGCGCGCCGGCGGGAACTCGTGCTCGACCACGAGGGGGGTGTTGGCGACGTCGAGCTCGAGCAGCTCGCGGGCGGCCAGCTGGTGGTCGAGCCAGTCCACGGTGCGGTTCTGGAGGTAGCCGAGCGGGTCGTGCCTGGCCGTGCCCGGCAGCTCGTGCATGCTGTAGGCCACCTGCTTCTTCCAGGCGTTGAGGAGGTCGGACGCGTCGCTGGAGACCTCGCCCTGCTTCCAGTCGCCGCGCTGCATCACCTGGCCCTGGTAGCCCCAGGCCGCCACGCCCTTGGTGTCGATCACCTGGCCCTTCACGTGGAAACCGGCGATGAGGAAGGCGTAACCTGCGTCCTTGAGGTACTGGAAGACGGAGCGGGTGTCCTGCCCCATGAGGATGGCGTGGGAAGGATCGTAGTGGATGCGGAGCTGGTCCCCCACCCCGTGCCTCTCGGCGATCCGGTGGAGGGCGATCCAGGCCCCGGGCACGTGGCCGATGTTGTTGACCCAGAGATCGGTGGGGTTCCAGCCGGGCATGGGGCACTGCTCCACCCGGTACTGCAGGCCGCGGTCCTTGGCCGCCTTGAGGAGCGGGACGAACTCCTTCTCGAACATGACCAGGTTCTGGTCCATGCTGAGCTTGATGTTCCGGCCCACGAAGCCACACACACCCCTCGCGCCCAGGAGGACCGCCGCGTCCATGGCTTTGACCATGAACTCGTGCTTCTTCTTCCGGTTGGCGTCATCGTCGGTGAGCAGGTTGTCGAAGTAGGCGACGTCGGTGATGCCGACGCGCGCCTCCTTCATGGCGGCGAGCACGCGGTCCGCGCGCTTCCTGTCGAGGGGCTTGCGCAGGTCGAGGGTGTTGGCCACCGGATCCAGCATGGCCTCGGCGGGCACGTCGCTCTCGGTGGGGTGCAGGGCCGCGGAGAGCTGGATGTTCTCCACGTCCAGCTCGCGGGCAAACTGCAGCCAGTCCTCGATGGCCCGGTCGGGGTCCGCGTCCCGCACCTCCCGGGGAGTCAGCTCCTGGAGGGCGGCGGTGAGGACGCTCATCTTCATGAACTTGGGCTCGAACGCTCTGGCGGCCATGGTCGGATCCTCCTTCTGCGGGCTCCGCTGCCCCGGAGCCCAAGGTAGCGGTTGCCCGTGATCTCGGTTGGGGATCTATAGCTATCCGGCCGGAACGCCCCAAGGGAAGCCCCGGCGCGGCCGGCGATCACGACAAAAGCCACCCGTACCGGCTCATTCTCTCCTTCCACGGGGGCGACGGGCGGTACCGCGGATCGTCGAGGAAGGCGGGAGCGGTCAGCGACCCAGGAACGCCACCAGCTCGGCCTTCTCGTCCGGCGAGAGCCCCAGCGCCTCAATCTGCGGATCGGTGGAGGAATGGCCCAGCCCGCCGCGATCGTATTGGTCGACACCTCCTCCAGCGTCGCCAGCGAACCGTCGTGCATGTAGGGGCGCTCGTCACCTCACGAGATCGACCCCGGTGATCAACGCCAGCGCTGGGACGCCGGTTCTCCTCGCGATCCAGGCTCGTCTCCAGGCAAGAGCGGCCCCCTTCAGCAGGAACGGCTCCCTCTGGAAGAGAAACATACAATATGAGTGTACTCACATCGCGCGTGCGGGTCCGATTGCTCGAGGCCCCTCGGGGACGATGTCGTACACTCGACCAGAACGATGTTGTCGGAGGCGGTCGCGCGGATCGGGCTGCAGCCGGGGGACGATCCGGGGCTGCGCCAGCACAAGCAGATCCTCACGGTCACGGCCGCGCTCAAGGCGGGCGCGTGCCCCGTCTGGGCGATCGCCTATGCGGCGAGCGGGGATGTCCGCTCGGCGGCGATTCCGCTCGGCTACGTGATCTGCACCGTCCTGAGCCTGGTCCACTTCGCCCGGACCAAGGCGTTCTCCGGGTTCCGCTTCCGCCAGGCGCTGCTCATCTTCGTGCTGCCGTTCCTCATGCACGCGAGCCGCGGCGGGTTCGTCGGCTCGAGCGGCGTCGTCCTGTGGGCGCTGCTCGCGCCGCTCACCTTCTTGCTGTTTCACGGGTCGCGGGCGTCCATCCCCTGGTTCACCGCCTACGCGCTCCTCGTGGTGGTCGCCGGCGCCGCCGATCCCTGGCTGTCGGCGCACGCGCCGCCCGCGCCCCCGGCCCTCATCGCCTGCTTCTTCGCGATGAACATCCTCACGGTGTCGGCCATCGCCTACGCCGCGGTGCAGTACTTCGCGCACGAGCTCGCCGAGGAGCAGGGGAAGCTCGCGGAGCTCGTCGCCTCCTCCGCGCAGGCGCTCGACGACGTGGCGACGTGGTCGTCCGCCGCGGCGGCGCAGGTCGCGGCGGCCATCGGGGCGCGCGAGGTCGCGGTGTGGAAGGCCGAGGAGCAGCGGATGGTCAGCCTCACCGAGACCGCCACCGAGGCCCCGTCGGCCGAGGAGCTCCGGAGCGCCGCGCTCGCCAGGCGATCGCTCCCGAGGTCGTCGGACGTCGTGGTCCCCGTCGTGGGCCTGTCGGGCGACATCCACGGCGCCCTGGTCGTCGTCGGGAGCAGCGTCGTGTGGGGCGACACGACGAGGCGGCTGGTCGACTCGTTCGCTCACCACCTCGGCAGCGCGCTCGAGCTGTCGCGCCTGCGCAAGGAGCTCGCCAGCGCGGCGGAGCGCCGGAGAGCGACCCTCGAAGACATGGTGGGCCGCGGGATCGACGTCCTGCACATGTGCCCGAGCTGCCACCGCTGCTACGACCAGAATGCGCAGCAGTGCAGCGACGACGGCGCCCCGCTGAGCATGCCGCGGCCGTTCCCTTACCGCATCGCGGGGCGGTACCGCCTCACCCGGGTCGTCGCGGAGGGCGGCATGGGCCGGGTGTTCCAGGCCCACGACGAGCGGCTCGGGCGAATGGTCGCGGTCAAGGCCATCCGGACAGAGCACTTCCACAACGACGATGTGCGCGCGCGCTTCGAGCGGGAGGCGCGCCTGGTCGCGCGCATCCAGCACCCGTCGGTCGTCGAGGTGTACGACTCGGGCGAGCTCGAGGACGGCTCGCGCTACATCGTGATGGAGTGGCTGGACGGCTGCAATCTCGCGCACGCCATGCGGCACAACGGGCCCGGGACGCCGCCCCAGGTCGCGCTGCTGCTGCGCGAGGGGGCGTCGGCGCTCGCGGCCGCGCACGCGGCGGGGCTCGTGCATCGCGACGTGAAGCCCGAGAACATCCACCTGGTCCCGTCGACGTCTCCGGGCGGTTTCCGCGTGAAGATCCTCGATTTCGGCATTGCCAAGGAGATGTCCGCCGACGCCTTCGCGACGTCGACGGGCATGTTCCTGGGGACGCCGCTCTACATGGCCCCCGAGCAGGCGAGCGGCAAGCCGGTGGACGCGCGCTGCGATATCTACGCCTTCGCGGCGGTCGCGTATCAGGCGCTCACCGGGCGGCGCGTCGCGGGCGGAGACGAGCCCGCCACGGTCCTGTCGAGCCTCTCGCGCGCCGTCCCGCCGCCGGTCTCGTCGCTCCTCCCGGAGACGCCGCCGGAGGTCGACGACGCGTTCTCGAGGGCGCTCGCCCTGTCGCCCGACGAGCGCCCGGGCAGCATCGAGGCGTGGGTGAGCTCGTTCGTCGATCAGCTCGACGGGCTGCCGCGGCGGTGGCGGGGCTGGCGCCTCTCGGGCGTCACGCACGATCTGGACGACTTCGGCTGCGTCGACACGGTCCGGATCAACGAGCCCGCGGCGAAGCTCCCGTCGATGGCGCCGCGCGCGACGTGAGCGCGCGAGCGCCGCGCTGGAGCGCGCTGGCACGCGCGGCGATGCGCCGTGACGCGCGGTAATGTCGCCAATGTCGGTGCCAATGTCGCCAACGCGCGCCACCGCGCGCCAACACGCGCCAACGCGCGCCAACGTACGATGCCCCGCCGCGCGGGACGTGGGGCCTTGCAAAGAGGGCGGTGGTGGGGCTATGCCCGGAACGGGACCTCCATGCTGTGCCCTCGTTGCCACCGGCGGTACGCGGATGACCACCGCTTCTGTCCGCACGACGGGGAGCGGCTGGTCCAGACCGTCGACATCCGGCGGATCCGGGCGAAGCCCACCGAGCACGTGGGCACCGTGGTGGCCGACCGGTACCGGGTGCGGGGCCTGATCGGCAGCGGCGGCATGGCGCAGGTGTTCCTGGCGGAGGACACGCAGGGCGGCGCGCCCGTCGCGCTGAAGCTCCTGGAGCCGAGGTTCCGGCGCGAGCCCAAGGTGAAGGCGCGGTTCCTCCTCGAGGCCAAGGCCGCGGCCACGGTCGTGCACCCGAACATCGTCGAGGTCCTCGATATCGGCCTTCACGAGGGGTCGCCGTACCTCGTGATGGAGTTCCTCTTCGGAGAGTCGCTGAGCTCGCTGCTCCTGCGCGAGAAGCGGCTCGCCCCGGAGGCCGGCGTCCCCATCCTCCATCAGGCCGCCGCGGGCCTCGGCGCGGCGCACCGCGCGGGGATCGTCCACCGCGACGTGAAGCCTGCCAACGTGTTCCTCGTGGGCGAGAAGGGCGACGCCTGGGCGGCCAAGGTCGTCGACTTCGGGTTCGCCAAGCTGTACGAGCACTCGGGGCTCACCCAGGCCGGGGTGACCGTCGGCACCCTGGAGTACATGGCGCCGGAACAGACCATCAGCGACCCGCCCGACGCGCGCACGGACGTCTACGGCTTCGGCATGCTCATGTACCGGATGTTCTCCGGCCGGCTCCCCTTCAGCGTCACGCGGAGCTCCTCACCGGCGCTCTCGCCGGCCATGGAAGAGGCCATGGTGCTGGCCCATCAGCTCATGACGCCGCCCCCGCCGCCCAACCTGGGTGCGAGCCCGGCGGCGAGGGCCCTCGAGGCGGTGATCATGAAATGCCTGCGCAAGCGGCCGGAGAACCGGTATGCCTCGATGGAGGCGCTCCGCGAGGATCTCGGCCGGCTCGGCAGGCCGGGCGCGCTTTCGGCGGACGCGCCGATCGCCGCGCCCGACGTGTACGCCGCGCAGACGCCGTATGGAGAGCACGCGGCGCGGTTCCTGTACAAGCAGCTCGGCAGGGTGTACGGCGCCGCGCCGTAGCCGCGACATGCCCCGAGCGCGCCTCTCCGCACGACGCCGCGCCCCTGCGCTGGCCGCCAGCGCCGCCTTCGCCGCCGTTGCCGACGGTCCGCTCGCGCACGCCGGCGCGGCGGCCGAAGGGCCGCGCCAGGCCGCCGCGACGGCCGCCGCCACGGAGCCCGGCATCCGCCTCACCCTGCCCTGGCTCTTCGTCCAGCTCGTGCCGAGCCCCGAGCTGTGGATCGGCGCCGGCGAGGCGCATTTCGGGGTCCGCTGGCAGGTGACACCGCTGCTCTACTCGTTCGGGATGAACCGCAAGCTCTCGCCGTGGCGCGCGTTCGTCGTGGAGCCGCTCACGCGCCACGCCGGCTCGATCGAGCTCTTCGGCTCTCCCGAGTACATCGCCCGTCCGGGCGCGTTCGGAGATCGCTGGATCCTCCGGGGCGGCGCCCGCGCCTATTTCCCGCTCCTGCACCGGGGAGACTACATGTCCTGCTCGCTCGGCGGCTCGGCGCTCTACGCGCGCGAGCAGCTCGGCGCCTCGTACGAGGCGGGGGTCTATACGCTGTTCGGCGCCCTGGGCGCCCAGGTGACCTACACGCCGACAGCCGCCTTGCGGTCGACCACGATCACGCTCAGCATTCGCTATTTCTGACGCCGGTCATGGCCACGCGCTCGTCCTCGTCGCTCGCACGCCTGCTCGCCGCGGCGCTCCTCGCCTTCGCGGGCAGCTCGTGCAGCGTGCCCGCGCGCATCCTCGGGAGCAACATGGCGGTCCTGTTCGACAGCCCGCTGCCGGTGCCGAACAAGGTGCGCGCGCCTTACCGCCCGGAGGCGCGGCTCGCCGTCCTCTGGGTCGGGCACGCGACCGCGCTCGTTCAGATCGACGACAAGCTCATCCTGACCGACCCCGTCTTCACGGACACCGTGGGGCTCATCGTGAAACGGCTCGTCGAGCCGGGGCTCGATCCGGAGGACTTGCCGCCCATCGACGCCGTCCTCGTCTCGCACATGCACCTCGACCATCTCTCGCTGGGCTCGCTGTCCCTGATCGAGCCGAAGGTCCGGACGCTGCTCGTGCCCCGGGGCGGGCTCGTCTACGTGCCCAATTACCGCTTCGAGTCGGTCGAGGTCCCGACCTGGACGACATGGCGGCAGGGCGACCTGAAGATCACCGCGGTTCCGGTGCAGCACTCCGGTTATCGCTACGGGCTCGACCGGGACTGGATGACCGAGAGCTACACCGGCTATGTCGTCGAATACCACGGGATCACGGTCTACTTCGGCGGCGATACCGCCTATGATCGCGATCGCTTCGTCAAGACGCGCGCGCGGTTCCCCGCGATCGATCTGGCCCTCATGCCGATCGCGCCGGTGGGACCGCGGGAGTTCATGGAGCCCAAGCACGTCGATCCGGCGGAGGCGGTCCAGGCCTACCTCGATCTCGGGGCGCGGCGGATGATGGCCATCCATTTCGACACCTTCATCAACAGCACCGATACCTTCGGCCAGGCGCCCCGCGAGCTCCGGCGCGTCATGGCGGCGCGCGGGCTCGGGCCGGATCAGGTGTTCCTGCCCAGGCACGGCGAGCAGCGGATCCTGATCGCGAGGGGCGACGCCGGCGGCGCGGCGGGGGCCAGCGCGACGGCGCCGCACCGGAGGTAGCCAGCTCAGGAGCGCCCGCCGCGGCGGGGCGGAGGCTCGCGCGTCACGATCCGCGCTTCTTCAGGCGCTCGATCTCGGCCAGCGCCTCGGCGAGGCGATGCTCGAGCTCCTTTCGCAGGCGCGCTTCCTCCTTGCGCCTGCGCGCCTCCTCTTTGCGCCTGCGCGCCTCCGCCGCCGCGCGCTCCTCGGCCGTGCGAGCGCGCACCTCCAGGCTGTCGAGCATGGATTCGAGGGTGCTGATCATCTCGTCCGCCTCGAGCAGCGCCGAGCTGCCGTGGAAGAAGCGGAGGCGCTCGTCCTCGATCGCCAGATCGAGCCCGAGCACCTGGGAGATGTACCGGCCGCCCTGCGGGACGATCGGCTCGTACCGGCGCGGCCCCGCGCCGGACCGCGCGCTCCCGAGGGGCAAGCGGAACCCCGAGAGGTGGAGCCGGGGCCGATCGAAGACGTAGTACTCCGGGATGCCGAGGCGCGCGTACCGCTCGACGTTCTCGGCCAGATCCTTGCGACGGCGGCCGGAGACGACGACCTCCAGCGCGAAATCGAGCCCGCGGCCCTCCGCGCCGACGACCCACTTCTCGCGCCGGTGCACGGGCACGTCGAGCACCGCCATCACGTCGGGCGCGAACATCCGCTCGCCGGGGTAGTACACGGGGAGCTCGCACGCGAGGTACACGCGGCGCCCGATCCGGGCGAAATAGCTGCCGAGCGCGGAGCGGGCGCCGACCTTCGCGTTGAAGTGCTCGTCGCCCTCCGGCGGCGTCGCCTCCGAGACGGGGAACTCGGAGGGGAGGCTCGCGATCACGCGCGCGCGGCCGGCCGGGCTGAGCCGCGCCCAGACCTCCTCGGAAGGCGCGCGCGGGTCATCGGGATCGACGCGGTACACGAGGGCCGGCTGGCGCATCCCCGCAAGGATAGCCGGCGCCGGAGGTCCATCCCAGGCCGCGCTTCTTCATGGACGGCCGGCGCCCGGCCGCCCAGCTTCCGCCGCGCCGCCGAGCTCGCGCAGGGCCGCCGCGTACTCCTCGGGCGTATTCACGTTGCGCAGCGATCGCAGGTCCGGATCGGCGGCGCGGAGCGCCGGATCTTCGAGCAGCAGCTCCGGCCCGGCGACCAGCGTGCGCGCCCGCTCGAACAGGCAGGACAGCCGCAGCCGGTCCTCCGCGAGCAGGGCCGCCGCCTCGGCGCGCACCGAGCAGGCGTACACCGCGGCGAGCGGGTGATGGCGCCCGTCGGCCTGCGGCACCGCGATGGCGTGGCCGCCCGCCTGGAGCTCCGCGAGGCGCCGCACGAGGGCGGGGTGCAGGAAGGGAGCGTCGGTCGAGGCGACGACTGCCCGCTCGGCGAGCGGCGCGACCGCCTCGAGCCCGACCGCGATGCCCTGCATCGGCCCGCGGCCCTCCACCGGATCGCGCACGAGCAGCACCCCGTCCGGCAGCGGCGGCAGCGCCTGCCCCGGCGCCGCGACCACCGCGATCGGCCAGGCCGCCTCGCCGAGGCGCCGCACGACCCGCTGGAGGAGCGCCTCGCCCCCGAACGGCAGCCACGCCTTGGGGCGCCCCATCCGGCGGCTCTGCCCGCCGCACAGCACCACGCCCGCGAGCCCGGCCACGCAACTCGCCGCGCCGCGCTCGGCGTCGAGCGCCCTGGAGAGCTGCTCCCGCTGCATGATCACCTCGGCCGCAGCATGGGCGCGCCCCCGCGCGCCGGCCACCGGGATCGCCGCGCCGCACGCGGGAGCGCCGCGCCGCGCGCGTTCGCGACGACCTGATGGATCTGCCCCGCGTTTCCCGGGGGTGGGCGGCCCCTGCGCCCTCGCCCGGATTGTTGGGCGCCGCCGCGCGCCCGTGGATAATGCGCGCCGAGAAGCCGCTCGAGATGCGCCCCGCCCCTTTCTTCCTCGCGATGTGCGCCGCGGCCGCGCAGATCGGCTGCGAGCGGCCCGCGAACGTGGGCGCCGGGCTCGCCCCGCCGCCCGCCGTCGCGGCGGCCGCGCCCCGCGCCGCCGCGGCGCCCCGTGACCCCGCCGCCACGCCGGCCCCCGCCGCCGCCGCGCCGGCCGCCCCCGCGGCGCCGGCCGACGCGATCACGCTCATCGCCGGCGGCGACGTCTGCCTCGGCAAGGCGCTCGGCCAGGAGCTGCTCCGCGATCCGGCGCACGATCCGTTCGCCCCGGTCGCCGCGCTGTTCGCCTCCGCCGACGTGCGCTTCGTCAACCTCGAGAACCAGCTCAGCGATCAGGCTGGAGAGACCCAGCACCGGTTCCAGCCGCTCGTGTTCACGGGCCCGCCGGCCGGCGCGGACGCGCTCGCGCGCGCCGGCATCAGCGTGGTGTCGCTCGCGAACAACCACATGTGGGATTACGGCAAGAGCGCGTTCCTCGAGACGCTCGGCCACCTGGAGCGCGCGGGCGTCGCCTACGTGGGCGCCGGCCGGACGCGGCAGAAGGCGTACGCGCCGGCCATCATCGAGCGCCGCGGCTTCCGGATCGCGGTGCTGGCCGTGACCGGCATCTGGAACCAGGGCTCGCTCTGGCAGCACCCGGCGCGGGAGTTCGTCGCGGCCGCGGAGCGGGACGGGCTCGCCGCCGCGGTGCGCGCCGCGCGCAAGCAGCCCGGCGTCGACTCGGTCGTGGTGAGCTACCACGGCGGCACCGAGTACCTGGACACCCCGCTGCCCCCGGCGCGCGCGCTCGCCGCCGCCGCCATCGACGCGGGCGCCGACGCCTTCCTCGGCCATCACCCGCACGTGCTCCAGGGCATCGAGCTCCGCCGCGGCCGGCCCATCTTCTACAGCCTGGGCAACTTCATCATGAAGGTGAAGCGGACCGGCCCCGCGGTGGAGCTCGGCATGCTCGCGCGCCTGCGCCTGCGGCGGGGCGCGCCGCCCCTCGCCGAGATCTGCCCCGTGCGCAGCGAAGGCCTCGGCACGGTCCCGCTCGCGGCCGACCCGCGGCGCGCCGAGACCGAGGCGGCGTTCGCCGAGCGAATGCGCCGCGTCTCGGCGTTCGTCAAGGGCGAGCCGGCGATCGGCCCCTTCGCCGATGACGGCTGCGCGCCGCTCGAGCCCGCCGCGGAGGCGGCCCCCGCCTCGCCGCCGAAGGTCGCCGGCCCGATCCGCTGAGCCACGCGCGGCGACCCTGGCCCATGGCGCCGGGGCCCGCGGGGTGGGGACGTTGGTGCAGCGGAAGGGGCGCGGGCCAGATCAGAGCTTGCGGAACATCCACACGGTGGGGATCTCGACGTCGAACCCCGCCTTCCGGTACGCGCGCCGCGCCGGGGCGTGGCTCGGGTCGCCGCCGGTGCCGACGGTGGCGACCTTCATTCCTGCCTGCTTCATGCGCGCCACCGCGAACTCGTACATCGCCGTGCCGATGCCCTTGCCGGCCTGCGCGGGGTCGACGGCGTTGAGGCCGATCTCGCCGACATGCGTCGCCGGATCGAGCTGAAGCGCCACGAAGCCGGCGACCTCGTCGCCGGATTGCGCCACGTACACCTCCCAGCCGGAGCCGGCCGCCATCAGCGACGTCAGCAGCCCCTCCTGCGCTTCGTCCTGGCGCCGCTGCGCCAGGTCGTAGATCTCGTCGCCGAGGATCGCGCGGAACGACGCGAAAACGGGCGCAAAGGCCGCGCGCCGGATGGCCTGAAGGCGGGCCGCGTCCTCGGGGCGGGCATGGCGGAAGTGGAGCTCGGACAATTGGATCTCCTCCTGAAATTACTGCCGGGAGTTGCCCCAGTTCAGCAGAAAAACCGCCATGACGCCAAGGGGAGAGGAGAAGGGCCGTCCCGGCATTTTCCCCTCCTACTCCCCTGATTTCTTGGCGCCCTTGGCGTCATGGCGGTTCGCTTCGCAGCCCGACCTCCCGCGAGTGGCGCTACGGCGCCATGCCCACGCGCGCGGGCCCCCTCACGCCGTGAGCTTCAGCACCACGCTGCCCGTCTTCTGTCCAGACGCGGCGTAGGCATAGGCCTCCTGGACCGCATCCAGGGAGACGGTACGGTCGATGACGGGCCGGAAATGCCGCTCGGTCACGAGCCGGCCCATCACCTCGAGAAACGCCTTTCGGTCGATGGGAATCGGGAACACGACCCGCTGTCGGCCGAGCGCGGGCGTGAGGAGCGCCAGGAACGCATTCTGCCAGCCAGGGCCGGGCTCCGAGGACACGTACACACCCCGGGGCGTCAACAGGCGCTTGCAGGCGCCGAACGTGCTCTTTCCGACCGCGTCGAACACGTAGTCATAGACCTGGTCGTCCTGGGTGAAGTCTTCTCGTTCATAGTCGATGACCCTGGCCGCCCCGAGCGACCTCAACAGCTCCAGGTTCTTGGTGTTCCCCACCGCGGTCACGGTGGCGCCCAGGTGGACGCATATCTGCAGAAGCGCGGATCCGATCGCCCCGGTGGCCCCGTTGATCAGCACGCGCCGATCCTTCTCGAGGGCCGCTCGCTGGGTGATGCTGTAAGCATACCAGGCGCCCTCGATGGAGGCTGCGGCCTCTTCGAAGCTCATGCCGGCAGGCATGCGCGCGACCGCATCGTCGCCGGAGATGACGAGGTACTCTGCATGAGACCCAGCCCCGAGATCGTTGATGCCCCAGACATCGTCGCCGACCGCAAAGCTGCGTACTCGGGAGCCGATCGCCTCCACCCGCCCCGCGAAGTCGGTGCCGAGCGCCTTGTTCTTGGGCCTGCGAAGGCCGGTCATGAACCGCATGATGAACGGGCTGGCCGAGAGCAAGGCGCAGTCGGTGCGGCTCACCGTCGCCGCGTGGACCCGAACCAATATCTCGTCATCGGCCGGCGTGGGCACTGCCACGCCTTCGATCCGAATGACTGACGGCGTGCCATACCGTTCACGTCGGGCGGCTCTCATGGCTCAGCCATACCGGGAATCACTGAACGTGTCCATGTTGTCAGGACCATCTCGGTCGACAAACGCGCGATTCCGGCGGGGGCAGCGCGCGGCGCGGGTGCTGTTCGCCGACCGAACGGCGGGCTGCTCTCGTGGCCGTGGGCTGGCCGTAGGGTGGCTGTAGCGTCGACGTGGCATTGACGTAGCAGGCGTCTCGATACCCCTCCACGGCAGCGCGCTCCACGTGGTTTCGCGGGTCTATGCGCCCTTTTCGGCCGTTCTGGGGCGGTGTATTTGGTCCGGCGCCGTGGTCGACGCCAGCGCGCTCACCGGCGTCCACCTCGACGCCCGCTGGCGGCTCCGCGGTCGGCCCCGAGCCCCGCGCTGGCGGAGCTTGATGAGCCCAGCCCTTTGGGGAGAAGGTCGCGCACGGCCGTCACACGTTGCGCGCGCCGTCTTGACGGACGAGCGCACCGGCGCATTCTGGCAGCCATGTCGCTACGCCGCGCGCCCATCGCTCCGCTCGCCCTGCTCACCTCCGTCCTCCTCGCCGCCCCCGCCGCGGCGGCCGTCGTGCCGGTCGGCACCACCGACGAGCTCGTCGCCGCGATCGGCGCGGCCAAGGCCGGCGACGAGATCGTCCTCGCCTCGGGCACCTACGCCTTCGACGGCGTCTCCTGCGCGGCCGCAGGCACCGAGGCCGCGCCGATCGTCGTGCGCGCCGCCGAGCCGCTCGGCGCGATCCTCGAGCTGTCGGGCCTCGAAGGCTTCAAGGTCAGCGGCCCGAACTGGCACTTCGAAGACCTCGACATCCGCGGCGTCTGCGCCGACGACTCGGACTGCGAGCATGCCTTCCACGTGTTCGGCGCTGCGAGCCGCTTCACCCTCCGCCGCTCGAAGGTGCGGGACTTCAACGCCCAGCTCAAGATCAACGCCGCGCAGGTGGACGGCGTCTGGACGGCCCCCGACGACGGGCTGATCGAGCGATCGGAGCTGTTCGACACCCACCCGCGCAGGACCAGCAATCCCGTCACCAAGATCAACATCGACGGCGGCAAGCGCTGGACCGTGCGCGACAGCTACCTGCACGACTTCCAGAAAGACGGCGGCGACGCCGTCAGCTACGCCGCGTTCATGAAGAGCGGCGGCTCGGACGGGCTCTTCGAGCGCAACCTCGTCGTCTGCACCACCACCGGCTCGCCGGACGGCGCGCGCATCGGGCTGTCGTTCGGCGGCGGCGGCACGGGGGCGCAGTACTGCGCCCCGGCCTACGACCCCAACGTGCCCTGCGACGTCGAGCACACCGGCGGAACGATGCGGAACAACATCATCGCGAGCTGCTCGGACGTCGGGATCTATTTGAACCGCGCGACGGACACGCGGCTTCATTTCAATACGCTGATCGCGACGAGCGGGATCGACTTCCGCTTCGCGACGACCAGCGGCGTCGCGCGCGGCAACGTGCTCACGGGCAAGATCCGCGACCGCGACGGGGGCACGCATCAGGAGAGTGACAACCTGGCCGAGGTAGGACTCGCGACGTTTCAAACGTGGTACGAGAATCCAGGTCTCGGCGACCTGCACCTCAAAGGGGATGTGGCGTCGCTCGTCGGCGAAGCGCCCGCCGAGGCCGCGGTGACCGACGACTACTGCGCGCGCGGGCGGCCGGGCAGCGGGAGCTTCACGCTCGGCGCGCTCGAACATTCGCTCGGCGACTGCGCGACGGTGCCACCGCCGGGGCCCTCCGGCGAAGGGGGCGCGGGCGGCGGCACCACCGGCTCGGGCGGGATGGGCAGCGGCACCGGATCCGCGGGCGGGGGTGAGGCGGGCGGCACAGGCGGCACGGGCGTGGGCGCAGGCAGCGGCGCCGGCGCTGCCGGCGGGGGTGGCGACGCCTCCAGTGACAGTGACGGCGAGGGCTGCGGCTGCCGCGTCGCGGGCGTCGGCGGGGATGACACCCTTGGGCTCCTGACGGCGGTCCTCGCCGCGTTCGCCCTCCGGCGACGACAGGCCTCCTCATCGCGGAGCGACGCCAGTTAGGTGGAGAGGGCGACGACGATCCACCCGGGCTCGCGGTGGACCGCAGCCAATGCCGCCATGCGCCGCGCCGGGACGCGCGGCGCGGGTCGCGCCATACTGCGCAGCATGACGAAGGGAAGCTGCCCATGAGGACCGCGCGCTCCATCCGCGGCAGCGACCATGCGCTGGTGCAGCGGATCACGCACGTCGCCTATGGCGACGACGCGCAGGACCAGTCCCTGCCCGACGGCTGCTGGGACCTGGTGTTCATGAAGCGCCGCGGCCGGCTGCAGGTGCTGCATACCGGTCTGATCACGCACCCGGTGACGCTGGGCTACGAGACCGGCGACGAGTACCTGAGCATCGCCTTCCGGCCAGGCGTGTTCATGCCGGGGGTGCCGGCGATGGGCATGCTGGACCAGGGCGTGCTGCGCCCGCTCGCGAACCCGCGCTCGTTCCTGCTGGGGCCGCAAGCCTTCGAGGTGCCCGACTTCGAAAACGCCGACGATCTGGTGGCACGCCTCATCGGGGCCGGCCTGCTGGTGGCGGACCCGGTGGTGTTCCGCGTGCTGCAAGGCGATCCCGCCGGCACCAGCCTGCGCTCGGTGCAGCGCCGGTTCCTGAGCGCCACCGGTCTCACGGCGAAGCAGCTGTCACAGATCCACCGTGCGCAGGCGGCGCTGCAACAGCTGATGCATGGCGATGCGCCGGCCGACGTGGCTGCCGCCTGCGGCTACGCCGACCAGGCGCACCTGGGCAATTCGCTGAAGCGGATCATGGGCAGGACGCCCGGCGAAGTGGTGCGGGCTGCGGCCCGGCCCGGGCCCAGGCGCTGAGGGCCCAGACGGTCCGTCGAGGCCTGAGCCTGTCGTTTTCTTCCAAGACCGGGCCCACCCCGCTGGATACGGTGGCGCCGCCGGCTCGCACCGGCGAGTTCGACCAACCCGAGGGCCCCCATGCACCGCGACCCCGAGATCCACCCCTTCCGCATCGACATTCCGCAAGCCGACATCGACGACCTGCGCGAACGCCTGGCGCGCACGCGCTGGCCGGCGCAACTGCCGGGCGGCGACTGGGTGAGGGGCGCGCCGGTGGCCTACCTGCAGCGGCTGGCCGCGCACTGGCAGCACCAGTACGACTGGCGACGCTGCGAGGCCCACCTGAACAGCCGCCCGCAGTTCACCACCCGGATCGATGGCCAGACGATCCACTTCGTGCACCTGCGCTCGCCCGAGCCGGACGCGCAGCCCCTGTTGTTGCTGCACGGCTGGCCCGGCAGCTTTGCCGAGTTCGACCGCGTGGTGGACGCGCTGTCCGACCCGCGCCGCCACGGCGGCGACCCCTCGCAGGCTTTCCACCTGGTGATCCCGTCGATCCCGGGTCACGGGTTCTCGATGCCGCTGGCCGACGCCGGCTGGAACCACGGCCGCTGTGCCCGTGCGTTGGCGGCGCTGATGCAGCGCCTGGGCTACACACGCTACGGCGTGCAAGGCGGCGACGTGGGCGCGTTCATCGCTGTGGAGCTGGGCCGCATCGACAGCGAGCATGTCAGGGGCCTGCACTGCAATGCGCTGGTGACGTTTCCATCCGGCGACCCCGCCGAGCTGGAAGGCCTGACGGCCTCGGAGCAGCAGCGCCTGGGCCGGCTGCAGAACTTCCGCGACCGGATGATGGGCTTCGCGCACATCCAGGGCACGCGGCCGCAGACGCTCAGCTACGGGCTGCACGATTCGCCGGTGGGCCAGCTGGCCTGGATCGTCGAGAAGTTCAAGGAATGGACCGATCCCGCGGCCGCGCTGCCGGAGGACGCGGTGGGCCTGGACGCGCTGCTGGACAACGTGAGCCTGTACTGGTTCACCGGCACCAGCGGCCCCTCGGCCAACCTGTACTATGAAGCCTTCAACGATCCGTCCGCCTGGGCGCCCAAGCCGCGCGGCACCGTGCCCATGGCCGTGGCCGTGTCGCTGACGCAGGACGTGGCGGTGCGCCGGCTGGCCGAACGCGACCACCACATCGTGCGCTGGACCGAGTTGGCGCGCGGCGGGCATTTCCTGGCGACGGAGGCGCCCATGGCGCTGGTCGTCGATCTGCGGGAGTTCTTCGGTTCGCTTTCCTAGGGCCAGCCTGTCCACACGACTTGCGCGCCCACGCCGGCGGGGGGCGCCGGGCCGCCGGTCCTGCCATCACGGCTGCGCGTCGACCCCGAACGCCATCGGCTCCCACGTCGGGTCGCGTGCGGGCGCTGCCGTTCGCAGGTCAGGTGGGGAGGGGAGGTTGCTCGGCCTCGTTTTCCGCCGCCGGCGGCGGCGCAGGTCAAGCACCGCCGCCGCCGAAGAGAACCGGTTGAATCGTGGCTGTGGACATAGCGGTGGAGTCCGTCGTGGGACGTTGGGATCGGTGGCTCAGGCGCGCTTGAACTGGGTGCCGAACTCTGCGAGGCGGCGGATCAGGACCTCAGGCTCGAGGAGGACCTGCGGTAGGTAGAGCCCTGGTTTCACCGGAGCGCCGCCGTCGAGGCCGAGCAGGCGCTCGACCGAGGCGGCGACGGCGATGGCCGTCATGGGCGCCTGGCCCTCGGGGTGCACGATCTCGTGGCGGACGCGGGCCTTCGTCCCGTCGCGGCGCGTGCCGGCGATCTCGATGATGATCTCGGTCGAGAAAGGCAAGCCGCGCCGCCGGTTCGACGACTCTCCGACCGCGAGATCGAAGCGGACCGAGCGCGCGTCCGTCGCGGCGCCGAGGCTCAGGACGTCGAGGCTCGGGTAGGCCTGGCTGCTGAGCTCGCGGCCGTCGACCGCCCGGAACGTGCGCTTGGCGGCGTCCCCGCCCACCCAGACCCACCGGCCGTCCTTGATGATCAAGGAGGTCGTCACGGCCTTGGTCTGGCGCTCGAAATCGGCGTAGGCCGCGGGGCCGCCCACGTCCTTCTCGTCGAGGAGCGCGGCAATCTCGATCGCGTCGACCGAGCTGAACTCGCGGGCGTAGTGCAGCGCCGGGAGGATGGCCGAGCCAATGAGCCAGCTACAGCCCAGGAAGATGGGCGCGGCCGTCGGCTGGTGGATGAAGAGCCCCACCGCCGGCCCGATCTCGAACACGGCCGTCGAGATCTCGAGGTAGGCCGCGCCCAACACCTGCGCGTAGCGCACGGAGTTGAGCGCGTCGTCCTTCACGAACAGCACGACGGCGCTGTAGGCCCGGCCCTCGCTCTGCCCCAGGTCGGCGCGATCGAGATCCACCCTCACCGCGTCGGCGTTGCCGATCTCGCTGGCCACGGCGTTCGCCTTGGTGAGGTCGCGCCCGCCGATGGTGATCGGGAGGCTGGGATGGAGGCGGCGGAGGACCTTCGCGGCTTGCGAGCCAACGATGCCCGACCCCCCGACGATAAGAACAGGTGCTGATGTCTTCGCGGACATGGAACGATCTCCTCGTGCATGGCTGCGTCGGCCCCCGCGGTCGGAACGACCGCGGCGTCGCGACAGCGTTGTAACTTACCCGTAGTAAGTTACCAATGGTAGTAAGCTCGACCTGTGCTACGGTCAAGGGCGACAGAGACGAATGCTCGCGGGCCTGGAAGCGCCCGCGGCGGACCATGGACGAAGCGACCTCCAAGCGACTGCCGAAAGCCGAGCGGCGCAAGCAGCTCCTCGAGACCGCGCGGACGATCGTGCGCGAGGAGGGCACCGACGCGCTGACGCTCGGCCACCTCGCGGAGCGCGCGGGCGTCAGCAAGCCGATCGCGTACGAGCACTTCAAGACGCGATCGGGCCTCTTGATCGCGCTCGCCCTCGACATCGACGATCGGCAGGTGGAGGTGCTGCTCGCCGCGCTGAAGCGCACGCGAAAGCGCCTCTCGGACGTCGCCCGCGTGGCGAGCGACGCCTACATGCGCTGCTACACGACCGTCGGGCCGACGTGGGAGTCGATCAAGGCCGCGCTGAAGGGCGACGACGAGATGGACGCCGTGCAGCAGGAGCTGCTCGACAGGTACGTCACGATCTACCGCGACGCCTTCGCCCCGCTCGTGGACCTACCGCCGGCCGAGCTGCACCACCGCTGCGTCGCCATCATCGGCGCGGCGGAGGCGCTCGCGCGCGACATGTTCCGCGGCCGCATGGACGAGGCGACCGCGGCGTCCACGCTTGCCTCGCTCATCGTCACGTGGCTCTCGCGCCGCGCCCGCGAAGCTTAGGAGCGCCGCCCGCCGTACGCGCGCACCCGCGGGAGCGTGTGCCCGAGGCCGTCGCGGCGCCCTGGAACGCCTGCGCCGAGCCGCCTGCGTTGCCATCGAGGTTGCCCTCGATGGCGCCTGATTGATCCTCGAATTGAGCCGTGGTCTCCTGGTGTGATGCGCTCACCATCATCTCTTGTCACGGTAACGTTCTTCGCGGCCGCGCTGAGCGGCAGCTACTCGACGTGGGATATCGACCCAAAGTCGGTCGTCCGCCTCAACGGCCTTCGTGAGGGACAGACCAAGCAGCTCTGGACCGCGGAGGAGCCCCCCCATCCCTGTCGACTTCACGAGCGACACGGAGCTCCTCTTCCGCGGGGACGACAGCCTCGAGGGGAGCGCGAAATTCAGCTCCATTGACGTGCGAGGCACGACGCTTACCGGCGTGGAGAGCGCCCGCGATTCAAGGCGGGCCTCGGCGCCGGGCGCCCTCCTAAGGCCGCTCATCGGCACGCCACCCCGGCGACCGCCGCGCTTCGTACCTCCAGCGTCAACACCGCGTCACCCAGGTGGATCCGTGGTCCCACGACCGCGGATGATTTCGTCGCGGCAGGAAATGCCACGCCTCGGTACATGGTTAACCCGTTCGTAACCGCATCATCACGCGGCGGCCAAGCGAACGGGCTGAACAAGCCCTGATCAAACAATCTGAAGGACTGGTCCCCGTCGCGCCATCAAGTCCATGAGCTGCCCGAATCCGGGAGGCGAGCTGTCCTGTGTGCTCTGGCCGATGTGCGAAAGGGCTCTACCATGCTGCATAATTCTATCTTCACTGCTACCAGGATGTCTTTTCTCCTTGTCGCCATCGCCGCGGGCGGAATCGGATGCCTCGATTCCGGGTCGTCGCAGGGCGAAGCCGATGCAGGGCACAACGAATCTGCCGTGTGCGCTGGCTCTCCGGAATGGCACGAAGGTCAATGGTACGAGGAGGGTACCATCGTGAATTACCAGGGATCGGCCTACATCGCCGAGCACGGCAATCCCGGCTATATCCCGACGGTCAGCACGTACTTCTGGGACCCGTACCCCGGCTGCACCGACACCCCCGAGCCCGGCGCCGTCGGCGCGCTCCCCGCGAAGGTCGTCGCCGGCTACTACCCCAACTGGACGCCGTCGCCCGTCCGCATCCGCGAGATCAACAGCAATTACAACCTCATCTACCTCTTCGCCGCGCATCCCGTGGGAGGGCAGCCCGGCACCACCGGCGCCGTCACTTGGACGCCGCCGGGCGACGGCAGGGGAGCGGCGACGCACCTCAAGGAGGACATCCAGTACGCCCGGACGACCCAGGATCGCAGGATCATCCTCTCCATCGGCGCCGGCCAGGGCATGAGCTTCCCGGACCGCGGGAAGTCGCAGACGTTCGTCGACAGCGTGGTCGGGATCTACAACGACCTGGGTGGGTTCGACGGGATCGACTGGAACACCTTCGAGGCCAACCAGAACCCCGACACCGAGGAGATGATCTGGATCAGCCTGGAGCTGAAGCGGCGCTTCCCCGGCTTCATCATCACCGCGCCTCCGGCGCTCTGGAATCAGCGCGACAAGGATTTCTGCAAGGCGATGGTGGACGCCGGCGCCATGGACTACGCCGCCCCGCAGTACTACGACGGCCCCGACCTCGACCAGCAGTCCTACATCGTGGACAACGTGGACCAGTGGGTCCGGCTGCTCGGTCCCACGCACGTCGTCGTGGGCTTCGGGATCTGGGACGCGCAGCACTACATGTCGATCGACGAGGCGATCCCCACGTGGAACGAGGTCGAGGGCAACCACCCGACGCTCCGCGGGGCGTTCGACTGGCAGATCCACACCGACGAGAGCCAGGGGTGGCCGTTCGCCGACCGCATCGGGCCTCTGGTCACGGACTGAAGGGACGCCGCGCGGCCCCCCGGGGGGAAACCCACCGTCGCCACCGCCGCGTCCACAGTTATTTGCTCTAAGCGTGCTTCACTTGCTTCTTCGTGCGCAACAATCTCCTACGGTCTACGGGCGACGTGCGTCGCACGAATCGAGAGCTCAGAGCTGCATGTCGCACCGGCTTGTCCGGTCACCATGAGAGGACATTATGAGACGATTCCAACTTGCCAACGAACCTTTGAACCGTCATGTTCGGTCGTGTCTTGCGATGCTGCTTTGTTCGTCCCTGTGCGTCGCGTGCGCCGACACCTCCGCCGAAGGCGAGATGGTGGAAGGCGAGCAGGCCGCCCTCGACGGTGGCGACGTGCCTGACCCGAGCCAGGTCTCGATCAAGGCAACTGCCTCCGGCTGCGGAACTGTGAATACGCAGATTGGTGCTGTCAACAAGGAATACGCACTCACGTTCGATGACGCTCGCGGAGGCCGCGACGACTTTGGCACGTACGACGTCGCTTGTGACGTCGAGGTCACCTATACGTTTCCAGCGGGCTACACGTTCGATGCGCCTTCCTTGGACGTGTTTGGTGACGTGTATACCGAAGACGCAGCCGTCGTCACGGTTCAAGCAAGCCAATCACTGGCTGGCACGGCCAGCGTCTCCAAGACGTTTGAGAACATCGACACGGACGTCGAAGGCGTGTTCGAGCTGCTCTCTATCCCTGCCGGGGGACAAGCGGGCAGCGCCCCGTGTGGTGTCACCTCGGCTACGGTCAACGTGCAACTCCGCGCCATGATCGGTGGCACGGGAAGAGCATCCGTCGAGTTTAACTATATTGATGGGCTGATCCCCTGGCGCCGCTGTCAATGAACCGACCCAGGACCAGCCGTCGCGTCAACCGCTCGCTACGTCGCGGTAATCCCAGGCGCTTCAGGCGTGGAACACCTGCCTGATCGCATAAGGCCCGTTCTGTCGATGAGCTCATACAGTCGGACCGCACGAGTCAGGAATGGCTGGCCGAAGAGCCGGCGCGACGGCGCGACGCCCGCATTCCTGCCTCCGTGCAGTACAAGAGCAAGGTCGACTTGGCGCTCGGCACGATCGAGCGCGCCGTGCGCGGAGGGATCCCGGGCGACATCGTGCTCGCCGACCCGTTCTACGGCAACGTCCATGAGTTCCGGGAGACCGTGCGTCTGCTCGGGCTCGACTACGCCGTCGGGATCGAAGCCCCCACCAACGTCCTGCTGCTCAGCGGAAGCGACTCCGAGCGCTGCACCTCGGTGAGTGTGGGCGAGCTGGGGCGACGCCTCGGCCGCCGGGCCTTTCGGCGGATTGCCTGGCGCGAAGGGACCGGGCGCACGTTGTCGTCGCGCTTCGCGCTGCGGCGGAGCGCGTCGCGAACCGCGATGGCATTCCGATCGCGCACCACGGGCCGGTCTGGCTGCTGATCGAGTGGCTCGCTGGAGTCGTCTCGCCATCGCCCGCGCGCTGAGCCGCTGGCTACCCCGGTTCCCCAGCTGCCACCGTCGACACGCCGAGGTCCCCAGGCTCCAGTCCCTCCGGCTGTGACACAGCGGTGCTAGGGGGGCGATCCGTCGTCACGCTGCTCTGAGATCCCGGGGGACCCGACGGAGCGCGACGGTTCGAGCCTCCATTGTCGCCAGGTCGAAATGAACAATGTCCTTACGATTCGGGATTGACCCGGAGGCCTTGCCGCACTGATATCCGCGGCCTGATCCCGGGATGCAGCGACCCATGAACAGGATGGGCGCCCGCACTCCAAGCTGCGGCGGTCCCCGAGCCCGCCTATCAACGAGGCGATTCTCATGCCTGAATTGTCGTTCAAGAGCGCGAGCCAAGATTTGACGAGCGCCGTCAGACCGGCGGCCATTGTCGTCATCTCGCTCTATATCGCGGCGCAGCTCATCAGTCAGATCGCAAGCCTCAAGATCGGCGTCGTGTTCTCGTTGGCCGTGGATATGGGGACCTTCGTCTATCCCCTTACCTTCACCTTGCGGGACATGGTCCACAAGACCATCGGCAAGCGCGGCGCCCAGACGCTGATTTTTTGCGCCGGCGGGGCCAATCTCCTGATGTCCCTCTACCTCCTCTGGGCCGCGCAAGTGCCGTCTGATCCGTCCTGGGGGCTCGGCGATCAGTACTCTGCCATCCTGAGCCCGGTGTGGAGGATCGTGCTCGCGAGCATCGTCGCGGAAATCGTGAGCGAGCTCCTGGACACCGAAATATTTCATCGTGTTCGCGAGGCCTATCTGAGAAAATCCGGGCCCAGGCGCCAGTGGCTCGCAGTCCTCGCGAGCAACGCGGTCAGCGTTCCGGTCGACAATCTGCTGTTTTGCTTCGGGGCTTTTGCCTTTGTACTGCCGAATGACGTGATCCGGCAGATCTTCATCATCAATCTCGCGACCAAATTCGCCATGACCCTGATAAGCCTGCCGGGCATCTATCTCGTGCCCGACAAGATAAGGGTGCGCGTCGTCGGAGCGCGCTGAGGGGCTACGGCGCTCCGCGCCGCGCTTACTCACGCCCGCCCGCGCCGCGCGCCTCCCACCTCGTCGACCGCCTCGAGCGCGCTCTCGATCTCGCGGACCATCTCGTCCGCCGCCTGCTGCTCCTGGTCGGCGCGCGCCTCCAGGGCCGACGCGTCGACGCGCATCTCCACCCGCCGCAGCACCTCCGCGACCCGCTTGCCCTCGGCCGAGGCGGCGTCCACGCGCCGCCGCTTCAGGGCGCCCAGCGCGGCCTCCACGGCGGGCAGGAGCGGCGCGGCCACGACCGGGTCGGCGGCCCTCAGCTTGGCGCGCGTGCGGTTCGCCAGCCCGATCAGCTGGCCGAGCGGCGACCGGGCGCGCCGGCGCTGCACCACCCACCCGATCGACGCGAGCACGAAGGCGCCGATCAGCACGGCCGCGCCCTGCACATACGGAACGGCCGCGGGCGCGACGGGCGGGAACACGGCGTCCGGCACCTCGACGGTGATGCCCCCGCGCAGGCAGCTCGTCAGCTCCTGCGCCGTCTGGAGCCGCGAGCGCGCGAGCGGCAGGAGCCGGAGCGGCAGGCACGGGGCCTCCACGCCCGCGAGCGCGCACGCGGGCGCCGGATCGCCGGTCGCGATGGCGTGGACCTCGTGGGTCGCCGGATCGCGGCTCGTCACGTGGAAGCCGCCCTGCTCGAAGTCGACCAGCCCGCCGCTGTCGACCGAGCCGCCGCCGGGCGCCTCCGCGGGCCAGGTCGTCGTCGCCGCGTCGATGACCGACGCGTCGGTCGAGCACACGAGCTTGCCGCGAAGGACGATCTCGCCGCCCGGCGCCACGTCGACGTGCTGCGCCGCGCGATCGCGCTGGAGAGGGAAGGTCTGGGTCATGTCCGCGCCTCGCAGGTGCCGGTGGGTCGCCGCGCTCGGGGCATCGTGGCCATGCGCCCCGCCCTCAGTGGAGGTGCGCCCGCGAGGCGGTCTCGAGGAGCATCGCGAGCACGAGCGGGTCGCCCAGGCCGCCCTGGGCGCCCGCGTGGCTGCGGAGGCGCGCGAGGCGGTCCGCGTCCTTCAGGAACAGCGGCTCGCCGAGCGCGCCGGCCGCGGCGCGCAGGATGCCCTCCCGCTCGGAGAGCAGCGCGACGGCGCGGGCGCGATCGCCGAGCGCGATCTGCCGGGAGGCCTCGGCCAGCGTCTCGCCGGCGGCGAAGCCCTGGATCGTCCTGCCGACCGACGGATCGACGCTCGCGGCGCTGTCGGCGTCGCCGGTCGCGTACGCGACCTTGAGCGGCGCCTCGTCGACGACGTTCTTCTTCGCCACCCGGTCCTTGTACTTGAGCTCGATCGACGCGATGGTCCGCGCGTCCACGCCGGCGGGGAGGCCGAGCTTCAGGAGCAGCGCGTGGCTGTCGTCGCGCGAGAACGCCGGGATGAAGAACCGCATCCCGCCCTCGGCGTCGTCCTCGCGATCCTTCGCGATGCGATCGCGCTTCTCCGCCTGCGCGTCCGCCGCCACCTCGATCGCCCGCACGCGCGCCGCCTCGACGTCGCTCAGCCGGCGCGACCCGTAGACCTGGAGCAGCTTCACGTCCGGCTTCAGCCGCACCCGGAGCTCGACCGCGGTCGCCACCGGATCGAGCCGCCTGTCGAGCTCGGTCGCGAGCGCCGGGGCGATCTGGTCCGGGTCGCGCAGGTAGTAGTACCCGCCGGCCCCGTCGCTCGCGATGCCGCTCATCAGCGCGCCGTCGTAGTCGGCGCCGAGCCCGAACGTGCTCGTCTGGACGCCGGCCTGGAAGGCGTCGAGCGCGAGCCTCGAGAGCCGCTCCGAGCTCGTGATCCCGGCGTTCGCGCGGCCGTCGGAGAGCAGCAGCACGACCTTCACGGCGCCGTCGGGGATGCCCCGCGCGGCGGCCTGCGCGTAGCCGAGCTCCAGGCCGCGGCCGATGTTGGTGCCGCCGCCGTCGGTGATGCCGGCGATCGCCGCCTTGATCGCCGCGCGCCGGGCCCCGACGGGCCCGTCGGGGATCTTCACCTCGGCGTCGCTCGAGAAGGTGACCAGCGAGAAATCGTCGCTCGCGTCGAGCTTGTCGACGAGCGCCTGCGCCGCGTCGCGCGCCCGCGCCATCGGCTCGCCCCGCATGGAGCCGCTCACGTCGAGCACGAGGTGCACCGACAGGTGCGGCCGCGCCGCGGGCGCCTGCGCCGTGGAGCGGAGCGCGACGCGCACGTGCGCCGGGCCGCCGCCCGGCGGGACCTTCGCGCGCTCGAGGTCGGTGCGCAGGGCGAGGGTCACGCCCTTCGGGACGTCGATCTCGGGCGCGTACCGCGCGCCGACGTCGCTCACGAGCTCGCGCTCGCCGGCCGGGACGATGCCGCGCGCGACGGCCGACTCGAACGCGGCGAGGTGACCGCCGCCGGGGCGGTACGTGGTGGCGAAGCGCCCGTTCGGGTCGAGCGCCGCCTCGGCGGCGACCGCGCCCTTCGCCGCGCCCTCGCCCGCCCGCGCCGCGGGGGGCGCCGGCAGGTCGCCGATGGCCGCGAGCCCCTTGCCCCCGGGCGCCACGCCGTCCCCGGACGCGGCGGGCGCCGGCGCCGCCTCGGGCCTCGCCCCCGTCGCCGAGGCCCCGCGCTGCGCCTCCGCGGTCTCCAGCGACGCCGCTGCCGGAGACTCCATCGAGGGCGCCGTCGCTCCGGACGGCTCCGTTTTGCTGCACGCGAGCCCTCCCGCCGAGAGCCCCAGCAGCAGCGCGCCGCCGAGGAGCGCGCGCCTGGCCCACACCAACCCGAGTTCGCCCATGCTCTTCTCCCTCCCCGCGGACCGAGCGGGTGCCCGGTCAGACGGGCCGGCGCCGCGTCTGTTCTGTCGCCGCCTGCTCTGTCGCGCCGCCCCGGGGCGCATGGACGCAGGCTACTCGATGAAGCGCGGGGGCATGAGCGGGTCGTGCACGACCGAGGCGGCGGGGGCGGCGGCCGGCGCCCGGGCCGGCGCCGCGCTCGGCGCGCCGGCGGGGGCGGCGGCCGGGGCCGAGCTCGCCATCGCCGCGGGCCGGCGGCGCCTCTCCGGCGCGCGCCTCCGGGGGAGCGGCAGCTGCAGCTTCGGGGGGAGCGAGCCCGCCTCGGTGATGGAGACCTCGCTCTCGATCTCGGAGCCGCCCTTGAAGACACGCACCTTGCGGCGGCTCCCGGGCGCGCCCGTGAGCTCGACCGCGCCGTTCTTCAGGCGCGCGGGCACCCCGTCGACCTCCACCGAGGCGTCCGCGGGGACGATCGCCAGCTCGACCCGCAGCTGGACGGGCGCCTCCTGCGTCGCCGAGGGCTCCGCGCGCTGGGCGGCGGAGAGCGCCCTCGAGAGCTCGCGGGAGACGAGGTGCATGCCCGTCGCCGCCGCGCCGACCGGGGCGTCCGCGCGGTGGGTCACGCCCCAGCCGAGGACCGCCACGAGCAGCGCGGCGACGGCCACGTGCGCCCTGCTCGGGGGGCGCCGCGGCGCCGGCGCCTCCTGACCCGCCCGCGGCGTCTCGTTCGTCTCGAGCGCGGGCACCGTCGCGCAGTCGGTCGACTGGTCGCGCCAGCGGTGCGCCGGGGAGCTCCCCGGCGCCGCGCCGGCGAGGCTGCCCCGCCGGTGCACGCGCGGGCTCGCCCGGGGCGCGAGCTTCGGCGCCACGGCCTGGCGCTCCGACGGCGAGAGCGGGACCAGCATGCCCTCGTCGAGCGAGAGCGGGTCGTCCCCGAGGAGCGGCCGGATCGCGTCGAGCATCACCGAGGCGCACGGGTACCGCGCGACGGGGAGGTACTGGAGCGCGCCGTCGACGACCGCGGCGACCTCGGGCTCGACCCACGGCGCGAACTCCTGGACCGGCGCCGGCAGCTCGGCGACCAGCGTGGCGATGAGATCGCCGAAGGCCTCGACGTCCTCGGTCGGCGTGCGCCCCGCGAGCGCGTGGTAAAGGACGATCCCCAGCGCCCAGATGTCGGTGCGGTGATCGATGTCCTTGATGCCCCGCGCCTGCTCCGGGGACATGTAGCGGGGCGTGCCGAGCATGCTGCCGGACCGGGTGAGCCCCGTCGTGTCCCGGCGCGGCTCGTGGGCCGGCCTGATCTTGGCGATGCCGAAGTCGAGCAGCTTGACGATGAGCCCGGCGCCCTCCTCGCGATGCGCGAGGAACAGGTTGGCGGGCTTGATGTCGCGGTGCACGACGCCGGCGTCGTGCGCCTTCTGCAGGCCGACGCAGGCCTGCGCCACGATCCGGAGCGCGAGCCGCGGGGGCAGCGGGCCGAGGCGCGCGAGGAGCTGCGCGAGGTCCTCGCCGCGGAGGAGCTCCATCACCAGGAACGGCGAGCCCGTCTCCCGGTCGACGCCCGTGTCGAGCACGCGGACGATGTGCTCGGTCTGGATGGCGCTCGCGGCCCTCGCCTCGCGGTCGAACCGCTCCATCGCAGACCGGCTGTGGACGATCTCCCCGCTCATGACCTTCACGGCCACGCGGCGCCCCTGGACCGCGTCGTCGGCCTCGTAGACAGCCCCCATCCCTCCTCGGCCGAGGAGCCGGACCAGGGTGTACCTGCCGCTCAAGATCTTGCCGTCCACAAGAAAGCTTTACTCTAGAGGTTGTAGGCGGGGCCTCAATCCCGATGCTACCTCGACCCGAGCGTCCGGAGTTCCCGTACTCCAGTATTGAATTTTTGCGCTCTTGCAGGACGAATCAGGCCAGGCGCCGGCCGGTCCCCCGCACATCCTCAGAACATGTAGCGCACGCCTATCTTGGGCGCGACCACGACCATCACCTCGCCGGCGAGCGGCTCTTGCTCGAACCTGACGAAGAACCCGCTCTGTGGGTCGATCCGACCGTAGGCGCCCTCCGGGGGGTTGGTCCACACCGGCTCCCTCAGCCGGACCAGGACCGCCGCCGCCAGGCCGGCCGTCACCTCGAGGTGATCCCCGAGGCGCAGGCCCCCGCGCACCTCCGGCGTCATCACGAAGAACCGGGCGGGGTCCTGCGCCACCGTGGGATCGAGGTGGAACTCCATGCCGCTGCTGGAGGTGAACGTGCCGGTGCGCTCGTCGCTCACGGTGCCGAGCAGGGCACCGGCGCCGAGCCGGACCGAGAAGCGGTGGCGATCGCCGACCGACAGGCCGGCCCAGCCGCCCGCGAGGAAGCCGCGGAGCACGACGAAGTCGTCGGCTTCGCCCGAGCTGTCCGGCAGGCGGTCCTGGATCTCCGGCGACAGGCGGCGGGCGGTCACGGTCTGTTGCACCTGGAGGAAGCCGGTCGTCACGCCGAAGCCGAAGCCGGACCAGAGCTCGTAGCCCGCGTGGATCGCGCCGAGGCCGCCCGCGCCGAGGCCCAGCGAGCACGCCCCCCTGCACTGGACCGCGGCGGCGCCGCCGAAGCTCGGCACGAACGCCGGGGCCGCGTCGAGCTCGACGAGGAACCGCCCCGGAGGGCGCCCGAGCTCCACGCGCTGCAGCGCGACGGAGACGACCGCGCGCGCGCCGCGGGCGAGGACCGCCTCACGCTGCGCGGTGACGAAGCCGCCCGCGGAGACCTCGATCCGGTGCCGGCCGGGGCTCAGGCGCCCCTCCCAGGTGCCGCTGCCGAGCGCCACGCCGTCGACGATGACGCTCGCGCACACCGGCGTGGGCTCGATCCGGAGCGTCGCGCTCAGCTCCTCGGCGCGCAGGGCGAGGGGCGTCGTCTGCTTCAGCCGGATGAGCACGGAGGCCGGCATGGTCCCGAGGTCCCCCGAGCCGCGCAGCGCCACCGTGTGCCGGCCCGGCGGGAGCGGCCCCTCCCAGGGCGTCTTGCCGACGGTGTAGCCGTCGACGAGCACGTCGAGCGCCCGGTCCTCCTGCTCCGTGACGCGCAGGCGCCCCGACTCCACGAGCTTCTGGAGGCGCGACAGGATGCGGACCACCTGCCCGCCGGCGACGTCGACGCGGGTCTCGAACGGCTCGAAGCCCTCCTTGTAGACGCGGACCACGTGGGTGCCCGCCCCGACGCGCAGCGGGGCGGGCAGCGGGTACTCGCCGCGCCGCTGGCCGTCGACCATGACCGAGGCGCCGATCTCGGCGTCCGCGACGTCGACGGTGCCGACCAGCCCGCGCATGCGCACGATGGCCTGCTGCGCGGCGTTCCTGGTGTCCGGCGGCAGCCGCTGGGAGAAGTCGCGGAGCAGCGTCTCGAAGAGCGCGAGCGCCTCGTCGTAGCGGCGGAGCTGCTGGAGGCACAGCGCCGCGCTCGAGGTGGCGCCCCAGGTCGGATAGTGCTGCCGCGACGCGAGGAACTCGGCGAGCGCAGCCTCCCAGGCGCCCTGGCGATACAGATCGAGGCCGCGCTCGAAGTGGGCGCGCGCCTCGGCGACGGGGTCCTCGGCCGGCGGGAGATCTGCGGCGGGCGGCGGGTCGGCGGGCGGCGAGTCGGCGAGCGGCGGCGGCGCGGGGGACGCCGCGGGCGGCGGCGCCGCAGCGGACGCCGCGGGCGGCGGCGCGGACGACGTCGCGGGGGGCGCCGCGGGCGGCGAGTCGGCGGGCGGCGGCGCCGCAGCGGACGCCGCGGGCTGGGTGAGCGCGGCCGACGCCGCGGCGAGGGCGGCGGCGAGCAAGACACGCCCGACGGCGGCCGAGCGGCGCCGCCTGCTGGCGGCGGCGAGCGCGAGGAGCGCCACGCCGGCGGCGCCAGCGGCCGACGAAGACGGGCGCGCCGGCGCGGCGCTGCAGCCGACCGCGGCGCTCGGCGCTGGCGGCGGCCGGACGCAATGGCTCCGGAGGTTGCACAAGAAGCCCGAGGCGCAGTCGTCGCTCGAGCTGCAGCTGGTCTTGCAAGCGCCGCGCTCCGGATCGCAGCGGTAAGCGACGCACTCGACGCGCTCCGGCTCCGGACAGGCGGCGGACGAAAGCGCACACGAGGCCGGCGCGACGCTGACGGTCTCGTCGGCGCACCGGGCCGGCGCGCAGATCACGCCGGCCTTCGTCGGGCTGCCCCGGGCGCCGCACTGGCCCTCGCGGCTGCACAGGCCGCAAGGGCAGGGCGAGGCGCAGCAGATCCCGTCGACGCACACGCCGCCGCCGAGGCAAGGCGCGTCGGCGGCGCACGCGTCGCCGATGCCGGGGCCGAAGCGTTCGGAGGTCGCGGTGGCCGGCGAGGTATCGTCACCGCCCCCCGCCACCAGGACGTGACCGCTCGGCAACAAGGTCGCTGTGTGGCCGGAGCGCGCGTGCTCCATCCGAGCCGAGAGGGTCCAGGTGTCGGTCGCCGGGTCGTACAGCTCCGTGCTGTCGAGCTGCTCGCCGTCCGCGGTGCCGCCCGTCACCAGGACCTGACCGCTCGGCAACAAGGTCGCCGTGTGGCCGGAGCGCGCGGCGTTCATGGTGGGCGTCTCGGTCCACGTCTCGAGCGCCGGATCGTACAGCTCCGCGGCGTTCAGCGCGGTGCCCCCGTTAGCGCCGCCGGCGAAGAGCACCTGGCCACCTGGGAGCAGCGTCGCTGTGTGATCGGAGCGCCTGACCGGCATCGAGCTCGTGTAAACCCATACGTCCTCCTGCGGATCGTACAGCGCTGCGCTGGCCTGGCTCCACGTTCGGCCGCCGCCCCCCGCCACGAGGACCCGACCGCTCGGCAGCAGCGTCGCGGTGTGGCCGGAGCGCCCATCCAGCATCTCGGCAGCGGGAGTCCACACGTCCTCGTCCGGATCGTACAGCTGCGCGCTCGCCGAGGACACGCTCCCGTCGTCGCCTCCAGCCAGCAAGACCTTGCCGCTCGACAACAGCGTCGCGGTGGCACGGTCACGACGGACGCTCACCGGAGCCGCTTCGGCCCAGGTCTCGGTGGTCGGCTCGTACAGCTCTGCGCCGCTCAGAGCGGGGTCCAGCCCGTCGCCGCCCACCACCAGGACCTTCCCGCTCCGCAGCAGCGTCGCGGCGTGACCATGGCGCGGACCGCTCATCGATCCCGTGAGGGTCCACGGCCCAGCTTCGTCGCGCAGCTCGGCGCTGGCGTGCTCGGTCGTCCCATCTCGACCGCCCACTACCAGGACCTTCCCGCCCGTCAACAGCGTCGCGGTGTGCCGAGCGCGCGCGACGTTCATCGCGCCGGCCAGCTCCCACACCGGATCGGCGAGCACCGCCTCGCCGCCCGCGCCGATCGCGTCGACCATGAGCTCGATGCGCGCCCCCCGCACCCGGAGCGCCACGGGCACGGGCCGCCCCGAGGCTGCGTAAGCGCGCGGCGAGGTGACGCGCAGCATGGGCGCCCCGCCCGGCTCTGCCACGAGCTCGACCGCCGTCCCGCGCGCGCGCGGCGTCGCGCCCTCCACCTGCCACGCCGCCACCGGCTCGTCGCCGCGCACGACGCCCTCGAGCAGGAGCCATTCCTCCGCGCCGTGCTGCGTCGCCGTCCAGAACGACGCCCCGCCCGCGCGCGGGTAGACCACGGCCCGGTCCACCGCGATGGCCGCCCCCGATGCGCCATGCTCCCGCACCCTCACCTCGGCGCCCGCCGGCGTGCGAAACCGGATGGACTCGCTGCCCTCGCGGGGTAGCACGACATCGAGCCGGGAGGCGCTCCCACGCGTCTCCTCCGCTGCGTCCAGGCGATATCCCTCCGCGTCGGTCACGAACGCCGCGCGCCCTGCGAGCACCGCGGCGGCCTGATCCGGGAACAGGCGGCTCAGGGCGGCGGACGCAGGAGGCTCCGTCTCGGCGCTGCAGCCGCAGAGGAGCGAGAGGGCCCAGAGCCAGCGAGGCGCGCCCTGGAGAGAGCGTCGCAGGAGCGTCATGACCTCTCCGGCGCCTGGGCGGATCCCCGCGAGGCGCGCGATCTCCGCTGCGCCGCCGCGAGCAGCGCGAGGAGCAACGCGACCAGCCCGCCTCCGGAGGAAACCGCCGTGGCCTCCGCCGCGCCACAGCCGCGGCTCACGGCGGCCGCGGGACGCGTGCATCGGCCGTCGAAGGCGCAAGCGAAGCCCGGCGCGCAGTCCTGCAGCGAGGTGCAGCGCTCCATGCAGGTGCCGTCCTGGAGATCGCAGCGGTAGGGCGCGCAGTCCTTCTCCTCTCTCCTCTGATCGGCCACGTCTGAGCAGGTGGCCCCGTCCGCGGGGCAGACGATGGGCGCGCGGCTGTGCGTGCCGTCGCTGCACTCCGCCGGAACGCACGGGGTGTTCTTCGCGACAGCGGCGCAGGCCCCGAACCCATCGCACACGCCGTCGCAGCCCTCGCGCGCACACTCCCCGCGGAGATCCGAGCCCCTCGACTGCAGCACGCAGGTGCCGAGGGAGGAGCTCTGGGAGCACGTATGACAGGGCTCGGTGCAAGGCGAACGGCAGCAAACGCCGTCCGCACAGAAGCCGAGGGCGCAATCGGCGTCCGAGTCGCACGCAGCGCCGATGTTCGTATACAGCTCGGAGTATACGGAATAGCCGGCGATGAGCACCTGCCCGGTCTCCAGCCGCGTCGCCGTGACGGCTTTGTGCTCATGCTTCGTGAAGACGTCCGGAGCCCACGTGTTGGTCGCCGGGTCGTACACCTCCACGCTCCTGCCGGAGTGGTCGTCGGATCCGCCCGCCGTCAGCACCTTGCCGCTCGGCAACAGCGCCGCGGCGTGCCCGACGCGCCAGTAGTTCGTCGGCCCCGTGAGCGTCCATGTGTCCGACACCGGATCGTACACCTCCGCGTCATCCCCTGGCTCGGAGTACGAGCCGCCCACGACCAGGACCTTGCCGTCCGGAAGCAGCGTCGCGGTGTGCGCGACGCGCGGCGAGTGCATCGGCGCCACGACGGTCCAGGTGCCGTACTTCGGGTCGTACAGCTCCGCGCTGTCGAGCGGGACGGTCGCGTCGTCGAGCGGGTCGGGCCAGCCATGTCCGCCCGTCACGAGGACCTGGCCGCCCCGCATCAGCGTCGCCTCGTGGCTCCAGCGCGAGATGTTCATCGGCGCCGTCAGGGTCCAGGTGTCGGACGCCGGGTCGTACAGCTCCGCGCTGGTCTCGTAGATCGGATCGTGTCCGCTCGTCACGAGGACCTCGCCGCTGCGCAGCAGCGTCGCGGTGGCGCTGGAATGCAGCCCGAGCATGGGCTCCGTCAGGGACCAGGTGTCCATCGCGGGGTCGTACACCTCTGCGCTCTGGACGGACACCACGCCGTTTCCACCCACCACCAGGACCCTGCCGTCCTTCAGCAGCGTCGCGGCATGGAAACTACGTTGCACGTTCGGACTGGCCACGAGGGACCATGTGTCACTCGCGGGATCGTACAGATCCGCACTGCTGACCTCGACCCACCGACCGCCCTCGCTCCCCCCCACCGCCAGGACCTGCCCGTTCGACAGCAGCGTCGTGGTGTGGCCAATGCGATCGATGCTCATGAAGCCGGCCGGCTCCCACAACGGATCCGCGAGCACCGCCTCGCCGACCGCGTCGCCCATGTCGACCGACAGCTCGATGCGCGCGCCGCGCACCCTCAGCGCCGCGGTCACGGGCCGCCCCGACGCCGCGTGGGCGCGCGGCGCCGTCACCCGCAGCACCGCCGCCCCGCGCACCTCGTCCACCAGCTCCACCGCCGCGCCGCGCTCGCGCAGCAGCGCCCCCTGCACCTCCCACGCCGCCACCACCTCGCCGTCGCGCGCGACGCCTTCGTCGAGCAGCAGCCACTCCTCCACGCCCCCGTCGGTCGCCGTCCAGAACGACGTCCCGCCCGCGCGACGGTAGCTCACCGCCCGCTCCGCCACCGCGCCCTCGCCCGCGGCGCCGAGCTCCCTCACCCGGATCTCGCCGCCGCCCGCCAGGCGGAACCGGATCGCGCCGCTCCCCTCGCGGGGCAGCTCCACCTCCGGCCGCGCAGCGCGCACCCAGGGCCCGCCCCGCTCGGTCGCCGCCAACAGGAACCCGCCCGCCGCCGGGGCGAACGCCTCGCGCGCCGACAGCACCGCGTCCGCGTGCGCCGGGAAGCGCAGGCGCAGCGCCGCGGCCGCGGTGTCCTCCGCCTCCGCACCGCAGCCGCACACGAGCAGCGCGGCCGCGAGCAGGGGTGATGGCGTCGGGAGCGATCGTCTCGATGTCAAGGATGGTGCCGGCACGGCGCGTCTCGTCGCGCCGAGTAAAGCAGCGTTGCCGCGGCCCGCCTAGCCTCCCGCGGCGACGGCGTCATGCGCGCTCGCGCCGTCGCCGCGGCGGGCCTCAAGGCCGGCCAGCGGCTTCGGCGCGACGGCCTCCGCGGCGAAGGCGGCCGCTGGTACGACGAGGGAGGGAGAACGCGCCGGCGGCCCGACGACGCCGCCGGCGCGCGGCGCCGAGCGCGACGAGCAGCACAACGGCAGAGCACGCCGCGCCGGCCGCGGCCCCGCCCGGCCCGGCGCGGCAGCCGGCCGCAGCGCCCGGCTCGGGTGGGGGCGAGACGCAGTGGCCTCGCAGGTTGCAGACGAAGCGCGGCGCGCAGTCGTCGTTCGAAGCGCAGCTCTGCTTGCAGGCGCCGCTCTGCGGATCGCACCGGTAGGCCACGCAGCCCACGCTCACCTGCGCTGGGCAGGCGGAGGACTCCAGCGTGCACCGCGCCGGCTCGAAGCTGTCGAGATCGCCGTCGCACCTGGACGGCGCGCAGATCGAGCCGACCTTCGCCGGGATGCCCGACTCGCTGCAGCGCCCCTCCGCCCCCGGAGCGCTGCAGGTACCGCACGGACAGGGCGCGTCGCAGCAGATCCCGTCGACGCAGACGTCGGTGGAGAAGCAAGCGGAAGCAGCGGTACACGCCTCACCCCGGACCAAGCCGAGCCGCTCGGACTCCGCGGGCCGGGAGGTGCCGCTCCATCCCCCTGCCACCAGCACCTCGCCGTTCGACAACCGCGTGGCGCTGTGCCCGCTGCGCGCGGAGCTCATGGGATTCGTGGGGGTCCAGGTATCCACCGCCGGGTCGTACCGCTCCGCGCTGCCATGGACCTCGGCCATGTAGTCTATGCTACTGCTCGCCAAGTTGTGCCCGCCCGCCAGGAGAACCAGGCCGTCGGGCAGCAGCGTTGCGGTGTGGTCCAGCCGCTCTGCGGTCATGGGGCGCGTGAGCGTCCAGCGGTCGGCCTTCGGATCGTATCGCTCCGCGCTCGCGAGCGCGATGGCAGCATCCTGCCGGCCGCCCGCCGCCAGGACCTCGCCATTCGACAGCAACGTCATCGTGGCGTTCATGCGCGCGTGATTCATCGGATGCGCGAGCTCCCAGCGGTCGGCCCCGGGGTCGTACAGCTCCGCGCTGGCGAGCGGGCTGGAGGAGTCCGTTCCGCCTGCCACGAGGACCTTGCCGCTCGAGAGCAGCGTCGCCCCGTGCCGAAAGCGCTCATGCTTCATCGGGGCGATGGACGTCCACCGGTCGACTTCGGGATCGTACAGCTCCGCGCTGACGGGCGAGTCGGTGAAGATCGCTCCCCCTGCCACGAGGACCTTGCCGGTCGAGAGCAGCGTCGCCGTGTGCCCATAGCGCTCGATATGCATCGGCGCCGCGTCGGTCCATGCGCCGGTCTCCGGGTCATATCGCTCCGCGGTCGCGAGAACGGTGACCTCCACCTGGTCAACCCGCTGTTCGCCGCCCACGACGAGGACCTCGCCGTTCGAGAGCAGCGTCGCCGTGTGCCCACCGCGGGCGTGGGTCATGTCCCCCGTGGGGCTCCAGGAGTCGGTCGCCGGGTCGTACAGCTCCGCGCTCTCGAGCGAGAGGAACCTCTGATTTTCGACGTCCAGGCCGCCTGCGACGAGGACCTTGCCGCTCGGCAGCAGCGTCGCGCTATGCTCGCTCCGCGCAGCGTTCATCGCGCCGGCGGTCAGCACCCACTCCGGGTCCACGAGCACCGCCTCGCCGCCTGCGTCGCCCATGTCGACCGACAGCTCGATGCGCGAGCCCCGCGCCCTGAGCGCCATCGCGACAGGCCGCCCCGAGGACGCGTAGGCCCGCGGCGCCGAGACGCGCAGCATCGCCGCCCCCCTCCCCGCCTCGACGAGCTCCACCGCCTCGCCGCGCTCGCGCAGCGTCGCGCCCTCCACCGCCCACGCCACGACCACCTCGCCGCGCGCGACGCCCTCGTCGAGCAGCAGCCACTCCTCCACGCCGTGGTCGGTCGCGGACCAGAACGACGTCCCCCCGCTCCGCCGGTAGGCCACCGCTTGCCCCACCGGGGTGCCCTCCCCCGCGGCGCCGAGCTCTCGCACCCGCACCTCGACCCCTGCCGGCGTGCGGAACCGGATCGGCTCGCTGCCCTCGCGCGGCAGCACCACGTGCGGCCGCGAGGGTCTCCCGCGCACCTCGGCCCAGCCCAGATGAAACCCCTCCCCGTCGCCGATGAACGCCTCGCGCGCCTCGAGCACGGCCGCAGACTGGTCCGGGAACTGGCGGCGCAGGGCGGCGGCGGACGCCGGCGGCTCCACCTCGGCGCTGCAGGCGGAGAAGCACGCGCCGGCCCAGAGCAGCGAGGAGGAGCGCGGCAGGACGCGCCTGAGGAAGCTGCACGGCGACATCAGAAGCCCATCCGCCGCCGTGTGGGTTTCCCCAGCAAAATCGAGGCTCTCCGCGCCGCCACGGCGAGCAGCGCAAGGACCGCGGCGCCGAGGCCGCCGCGCGAGGCGCCCAGCGCCGCGACGGTGCATCCCGGGTTCGCGGCGGGCGGAGGGCGCACGCAATGGCCGGAGAAGTCGCAGGCATGGCCCGGCACGCAGTCCTGCAGCGAGCTGCACCTGTCTTTGCAGGAGCCGCTGGCCTCATCGCAATGGTAGGGCGCGCAATCCACGACCTGCCTGGCCTCGCTGCTCGGGTCGGCGCAGCTGGCCCCATCGGCGGGGCAGCGGACCTCCGTCACGCTGTGCGTATCGTCGCTGCACTGCGCCGGGATGCACACGCCGTCCTTGGGCACGGCGGAGCAGGCGCCGAACCCGTCGCACGCTCCATCACAGCCCTCGCGCGCGCATTCTCCGCGAGCATCCCAGCCCTTCGGCTGGAGGAGACAGCGGCCGAGAGACGAGGGCATGGCGCACGTGTGGCAGGGCTCGGCGCACGGCGATTCGCAGCAGACACCGTCGACGCAGGCGGTGAGCCCGCAATCGGCGTCCGACGCGCACGCCGTCCCGACGATCGAGTACCGCTCGGTGTCGCCATCAAAGCCAACCAGCAGCACCCCGCCGTCCAGCAACCGTGTCGCCGAGTGTTCCGAGTACCAGTGGTTCGTTGCCGCCGTGATCGTCCAGGCGTCGGCCGCCGGGTCGTACAGCTCCACGGTCCTGGCGGACGGGCTGTCCACGTCGAAGGACTCCCCCACGACCATGACCTTGCCGCTGTGCAACGTCGTCGCGCTGAACACGCCCTGATGCGTGATCATCGGGCTCGTGGGGGACCAGGTGCCCGCCGTCGGATCGTACCGTTCCGCTCCCGATTCGCCCGCCGCCAGGACCTCGCCGCTCGGCAGCTGCGCCATGGTCACGGGGGACCAATCGTCCGCGGTCATCGAACCCGTGAACGTCCAGGTGTCGGCCTCCGGGTCGTACAGCTCCGCGCTGCCGCCGGGGGCGCCGCTCACGTACCCTCCCGCCACGAGGACCTTGCCGCTCGGCTGCAAGAGCGCCGCAGCGTGGCTGTCGCGAGCGGCGTTCATCGACGCCGCGGGGGTCCAGGTGTCGGTCTCCGGGTCATACAGGTCCGCGCTGGAAACCACGTTGCGGTTCACCCTTCCGCCCGCCACGAGGACCTTGCCGTCCGGCAGCAGCGTCGCGGTGTGGAAGGTCCGCGGCTGGGCCATGGGGGCCCTGAGCTTCCAGGTGTCGGTCGTGGGGTCGTAGAGCTCCACGGCATCGACGAGCCCCTCGCCGTTTCCGCCGAGCACGAGGACCTCGCCGTCCGGCAGCAGCGTCGCGGTGTGCAGGCGGCGCCCTACCTGCATGCGAGCCACGAGGGTCCAGGTGTCGCCGGTCGGGTCGTACAGCTCCGCGCTGGCAAGCGCGGCGCCTCCTTCGGATCCGCCCGCCACCAGGACCTTGCCGCTCGAGAGCAGCGTCGCGGTGTGCCATTCCCGGGGCGCGACGTTCATTCGGCCCGTCGACTCCCACGCCGGATCGACGAGCACCGCCTCGCCGACCGCGTCGCCCACGTCGACCGACAGCTCGATGCGCGCGCCGCGCACCCTCAGCGCCGGAGCGACGGGCCGCCCCGACGCCGCGTGGGCGCGCGGCGCCGTCACCCGCAGCACCGCCGCCCCGCGCGCCTCGTCCACCAGCTCCACCGCCGCGCCGCGCTCGCGCAGCGTCGCGCCCTCCACCTCCCACGCCGCAACCACCTCGCCGTCGCGCGCGACGCCTTCGTCGAGCAGCAGCCACTCCTCCACGCCCCCGTCGGTCGCCGTCCAGAACGACGTCCCGCCCGCGCGACGGTAGCTCACCGCCCGCTCAGCCACCGCGCCCTCGCCCGCGGCGCCGAGCTCCCTCACCCGGATCTCGCCGCCGCCCGCGAGGCGGAACCGGACCGCGCCGCTCCCCTCGCGGGGTAGCTCCACCTCCGGCCGCGCAGCGCGCGCCCAGGCTCCGGCCGGCTCGGTCGCCACAAGGAGGAACCCGCCCGCCGCCGGGGCGAACGCCTCGCGCGCCGACAGCACCGCGTCCGCGTGCGCCGGGAAGCGCAGGCGCAGCACCGCGGCCGCGGTGTCCTCCGCCTCCGCACCGCAGCCGCACACGAGCAGCGCGGCCGCGAGCGATGGTGACAGGCGCGCTGCGCGCCGCGAGCTGGACGAACGCAAGGGCATCGAGGTCACTCGCCGCGGAGTAGAGCAGCGTTGCGCCGGCCCGCCCAGCGCGCGCCGCGGCGCGCACGTCGGAGCGGGACAGCGGTGGCGCGCCGCCGCCTGCGCGCAGCGCCGAGCCCGAGGAGCAGCAGCCCAAGGCAGCGCGCCGCGGCGGAGGACGGCGAGCCCGGCGCGGCGCTGCAGCCGGGACCGTCGCTCGGCGCCGGCGGCGGCCGGACGCAGTGGCTCCGGAGGTTGCAAACGAACCCCGTCGCGCAGTCCTCGATCGAGCTGCAACCCGTCTTGCAAGCGCCGCGCTCCGGATCGCAGCGGTAAGCGAGGCAGTCGACGCGCTCCTGCTCCGGGCAGGCGGCGGACGCGGGGGAGCACAGCGCCGGCGCGAGGCTGTGGGTCGCGTCGGCGCACGTGGCCGGCGCGCAGATCACGCCGGCCTTCGCCGTGCTCCCAGGAGGGCGGCACTGGCCCTCGGGGCTGCATTCGCCGCAGGGGCAGGGCGCGTCGCAGCAGATCCCGTCGACGCAGAAGCCGCCGTCCGGGCAGAGCGCATCCGCGGTGCACGCGTCGCCCAGGGTGGGGACGAACCGCTCGGCGCTCGCGAGGGAAGGCGAGAGCCCGTCCACGCCCCCCACCAGCAGCAGCGGACCGCCCGGGAGCAGCGTCGCTGTGTGGCCATAGCGCGCGTACTTCATGCCGATCGTCGGGGTCCACGCGCCGGTCTCCGGGTTGTACAGCTCCGCGCTGTAAAGTCGTCTGGCGCCGATGGTGCCGCCCGTCACCAGGACCTGACCGCTCGACAGCAGCGCCGCGGCGGGACCACGGCGCGCCGAGCGCATGGCGGACGCGACGGTCCAGGCGCCGGTCTCGGGGCTGTACAGCTCCGCGGCGTCGAGCTCGGTATCGCCGTCGTATCCGCCGGCGACCAGCACCTCGCCGCTCGGCAGCAGCGTCGCGGTGTGACCGCGGCGCGGGACGTTCATCGCGCCCGTGAAGGTGAACGTGTTCTCCTTTGGATCGTACAGCTCTGCGCGCGCGGCATACCGGCCGTAGTCGCTCCCTCCCGCTATCAGGACCTGGCCGCTCGGCAGCAGCGTCGCGGTGTGACCATTGCGCGCGCTCCGCAGGGAGCTCGCGAGCGTCCACGTGTTCTCCTTTGGATCGTACAGCTCCGCGCGCGCGACAGCCTTGTCTCCGCTGATCCCTCCCGCCACCAGGACCTTGCCGGTCGGCAGCAACGTCGCCGTATGATCAGCGCGCGAGACCCGCATCCGAGCCGTGGAAGACCACCTCCTGGTTGCGAAATCGTACAGCTCCGCGCCTGTCTCCGTCGGATTCGAGAGCTCCAGCCCTTCGTAGCCGCCGACCACGAGGACGTGGCCGCTCGGCAGTCGCGTCGCGGTATGATTGGATCGCGGGCGGAGCATCGCCGCCGTATCGCTCCAGAGGTCAGGGTCGTCGTACAGCTCCGCGCTGGCGTGGTAGGTCCCCGAGCCTCGACCGCCCGCCACGAGGACCTGGCCGCTCGGCAGCAGCGTCGCGGTGTGCCCAATGCGCCCGACCTTCATCGAGCCGGCCGGCTCCCACACCGGGTCGGCGAGGACCGCCTCGCCGCCCGCGTCGACCGAGAGCTCGATGCGCGATCCCCGCACGCGGAGCGCCACAGGCACGGGCCGCCCCGAGGCCGCGTACGCGCGCGGCGCGCTGACGCGCAGGAGGGGCGCGCCGCTCAGCTCTCCCACGAGCTCCACCAGGGCCCCGCGCGCGCGCGGCGTCGCCCCCTCCACCTGCCACGCCGCCACCGGCTCGTCGCCGCGCGCGACGCCCTCCTCGAGCAGGAGCCACTCCTCCGCGCCGCGATCGGTCGCGGTCCAGAACGACGTCCCGCCCGCGCGCCGGTAGGCGACGGCCCGATCGATCGCCGCGGCCTCCCCCGCTGCGCCCTGCTCCCGCACCCTCACCTCGGCGCCCGCCGGCGTGCGAAACCGGATGGGCTCGCTGCCGGTGCGGGGGAGAACGACCTCGAGCCGGGAGGCGGTCGCGCGCGCCTCCTCCGCCGCGTCCACGCGATACCCCTCCGCGTCGGGCACGAAGGCCGCGCGCCCCGCGAGCACCTCGGCGGCGTGCTCCGGGAACAAGCGGCTCAGCGCGGCGGACGCAGGGGCCTCCGGCTCGGCGCTGCAGCCGCAGAGGAGCGCGACGGCCGAGAGCAAGCGAGGGGCGCCCCGGTGGACGCCTTGGAGCGCGCTGCGCGGGCGGGTCATGGACGCTCCGGCGCCTCTGCCCGTACCGCCCGCGCGCCCCGCGCTCTCCGCTGGGCCGCCGCGAGCAGCGCGAGGAGCAGCGCGATCACGCCCCCGCCGGGGGCGACCGCCGCGCCTTCCGCCGCGCTGCAGCCACCGGGCACGGCGCGCTCGGGACGAACGCATCGGCCGCCGAAGCTGCAGGCGAAGCCCGGCGCGCAGTCCTGCGGCGAGCTGCAGCGCTCCTTGCACTTGCCGTCCCGGAAGTCGCAGCCGTAGGGCGCGCAGTCCTCCACCGCCCTCGCCTGGCGGGTCGCGGCGGGGCAGCTGGCGCCGTCCGCGGGGCAGAGGATGGGCACGCGGCTGTGCGTATCATCGGTGCATTCGGCCGGAGCGCACTCGGCCTCCCTCGGCACGGCGGAGCAGGCGCCGAATCCATCGCACGCGCCGTCACAGCCCTGGTGCCCGCACTCGCCCCGGAGATCCGCGCCTTTCGGCTGCGGAACGCAGCTGCCGAGCGCGGAGGCCAGGGCGCACGTATGGCAAGGCTCGGTGCAAGGCGAGTCGCAGCACACGCCCTCCACGCAGACGGCGAGCGCGCAATCGGCGTCCGACGCGCACGCGCCGCCGACGCTCGTGTACCGCTCGGAGTACTCCGAGAAGCCGGCGATCAGCACCTGCCCGGTCGGCAACAACGTCGCGGAGTGGGCCTGGTGCCCCTCGATCATGGGCGCGACCGGAGCCCAGGAGTTGGTCGCCGGGTCGTACACCTCCGCGCTCTTGCCGGACATGCCGTCGGTTCCGCCCGCGACCAGCACCTTGCCGCTCGGCAACAGCGTCGCGGTGTGGAGGACGCGGGGGGCGCTCATCGGGCCCGTGGGCGTCCAGGTGTTGGACACCGGGTCGAACACCTCCGCGACCTCCCCGGGGTCGGTGTACAAGCCGCCCGCCACCAGGACCTTGCCGTCCGGCAGCAGCGTCGCGGAGTGCCCGATGCGGGGCGAGAGCGTCCGCGCCGTGAGCGTCCAGGTGCCGGAGACCGGCTCGTACAGCTCCGCCCTGTCGAGCGGGGTCTCGACGTCGTCGAGCGAGCCGGGCCAGCCGTATCCGCCCGTCACCAGGACCGCGCCGCTCTGCAGCGCCGTCGCCACGTGGAGGTAACGCGGGATGTTCATCCGCGCGGTGAGGGCCCAGGTGTTGAGCGCCGGATCGTACAGCTCCGCGCTCTCCTCGGACAGGTATGGATGTGCGCTCGCCACCAGGACCTTGCCGTCCGGCAGCAGCGTCGCGGTGGCGTGGACATGCGGCGTGACCATGGGCGCCGCGGTGGACCACCGGTTCATCGCGGGATCGTACAGCTCCGCGCTCTGAGCGGACGTGAGATCGCGGGCGCCTTCTCCGCCCGCCACCAGGACCTGGCCATTCTCGAGCAGCGCCGCGGAATGGAAGACGCGCTCGGTGCTCATCGGTGCGGCGAGGGACCAGCTGTCGCTCGTCGGATCGTACAGCTCCGCGCTGCCGACAGGCATCACGCCGCGGATCCGCCCCCCCACCAGCAGGACCTGACCGCCGGGCAGCTGCGTCGCGGTGTGGTACGAGCGATCGGCGCTCATGCTGCCGGCCGGCTCCCACGCCGGATCGACGAGCACCGCCTCGCCGCCCGCGCCGCCCATGTCGACCGACAGCTCGATGCGCGTCCCCCGCGCCCGCAGCGCCGCGGTCACGTCACGCCCCGACGCCGCGTGGGCGCGCGGCGCCGTCACCCGCAGCACCGCCGCCCCGCGCGCCTCGTCCACCAGCTCCACCGCCGCGCCGCGCTCGCGCAGCGTCGCGCCCTCCACCTCCCACGCCGCCACCACCTCGCCGTCGCGCGCCACGCCTTCGTCGAGCAGCAGCCACTCCTCCACGCCCCCGTCGGTCGCCGTCCAGAACGACGTCCCGCCCGCGCGACGGTAGCTCACCGCCCGCTCAGCCAGCGCGCCCTCGCCCGCGGCGCCGAGCTCCCTCACCCGGATCTCGCCGCCGCCCGCGAGGCGGAACCGGATCGCGCCGCTCCCCTCGCGGGGTAGCTCCACCTCCGGCCGCGCAGCGCGCACCCAGGGCCCGCCCCGCTCGGTCGCCGCCAGCCGGAACCCGCTCGCCGCCGGGGCGAACGCCTCGCGCGCCGACAGCACCGCGTCCGCGTGCGCCGGGAAGCGCAGGCGCAGCGCCGCGGCCGCGGTGTCCTCCGCCTCCGCACCGCAGCCGCACACGAGCAGCGCGGCCACGAGCGATGGTGACAGGCGCGCTGCGCGCCGCGAGCTGGACGAACGCAAGGGCATCGAGGTCACTCGCCGCGGAGTAGAGCAGCGTTGCGCCGGCCTGCGAAGGGCGCGGCTGCGGCCGGGCGACGCCACCTGCGCGCGGCGGCCAGCCCGAGGACGAACAGCCCGAAGGCACGCGTCGCGGCGGCGCTGGAGGAGCCCGACGCGGCGCTGCAGCCGCCGGCGGCCCCCGGCGCGGCCGGCGGGCGGACGCAGTGGCCGCGCAGGTTGCAGACGAAGCCCGGCGCGCAGTCGTCGGGCCCGGCGCAGCTCATTTTGCAGGCGCCGCGCTCGGGATCGCAGCGGTAGGCGATGCAGGTCACACGAACCTGCGCTGGACAGGCGGAAGACGCCAGCGTGCACCGCGCCGGCTCGATGCTGTGGAGATCGCCGTCGCACCTGGACGGCGCGCAGATCGACCCGGCCTTCGACGGGCTGCCTGCCAAATAGCCGCCGCCCGCCACGAGGACCTTGCCGCTCGAGAGCAGCGTCGCCGTGTGCGCAGAGCGCGCGTGGTTCATCCGCCCCGTAAAGCTCCAGGAGTCGGCCGCCGGGTCGTACAGCTCCGCGCTGTCGAACGTGACGATCAACCACTCTTCCAGGCCCACGTCCCAGCCGCCCGCCACGAGGACCTTGCCGCTCGAGAGCAGCGTCGCGCTATGACCGCTCCGCGCAACGTTCATCGCGCCGGCGGTCAGCGCCCAAGCCGGGTCCACGAGCACCGCCTCGCCGCCCGCGTCCACCGACAGCTCGATGCGCGAGCCCCGCGCCCTGAGCGCCATCGCGACAGGCCGCCCCGAGGACGCGTAGGCCCGCGGCGCCGAGACGCGCAGCATCGCCGCCCCCCTCCCCGCCTCGACGAGCTCCACCGCCTCGCCGCGCTCGCGCAGCGTCGCGCCCTCCACCTCCCACGCCGCGACCACCTCGCCGCGCGCGACGCCCTCGTCGAGCAGCAGCCACTCCTCCACGCCGTGGTCGGTCGCGGACCAGAACGACGTCCCCCCGCTCCGCCGGTAGGCCACCGCTTGCCCCACCGGGGCGCCCTCCCCCGCGGCGCCCAGCTCTCGCACCCGCACCTCGGCCCCTGACGGCGTGCGGAACCGGATCGGCTCGCTGCCCTCCCGGGGCAGCGCCACCTGAGGCCGCGCGGGTCGACCGCTCACCTCTGCCGGGCCCAGGTGAAACCCCTCCCCGTCTCCGACGAACGCCTCGCGCGCGTCGAGCACCGCGGCAGCCTGGTCCGGGAACTGGCGGTGCAGGGTGGCGGCGGACGCGGGCGGATCCGGCTCGGCGCTGCAGCCGGAGAGGTACCCGGAGACCCAGAGCGGCAGGGCGAAGCGCGACAGGACGCGCCCGAGAGCGCTGCACGGGGGCGTCACGAGCCCGCTCGCCGCCGTGTGGGTCTCCCCCGGAAGGCCGAGGCCCTCCGCTGCGCCGCGGCGAGGAGCGCGAGGACCACGGCGCCGAGGCCGCCCCTCACGGCGCCCGCCACCGCGGCCGGCCCGGCGCTGCAACCCGGGCTCGCGGCGTGCGGCGGAGGTCGCACGCAATGGCCGGAGAAGTCGCAGGCATGGCCGGGCACGCAGTCCTGCAGCGAGCTGCACCTGTCCTTGCAGGCGCCGCTGATCGGATCGCAATGGTAGGGCGCGCAATCCACGACCTCCCTGGCCTCGCTGCTCGGGCCCGCGCAGCTGGCCCCATCGGCGGGGCAGAGGACCTGCTCCACGCTGTGCGTCTCGTCGCTGCACTGCGCCGGGACGCACGCGCCGCCCTTGGGCACGGCGGAGCAGGCGCCGCGCCCGTTGCACGATCCGTCACAGCCCTCGCGCGCGCATTCGCCGCGAGCATCCCAGCCCTTCGGCTGGAGGAGACAGCGGCCGAGAGACGAGGGCATGGCGCACGTGTGGCAGGGCTCGGCGCACCGCGATTCGCAGCAGACACCGTCGACGCAGGCGGTGAGCCCGCAATCGGCGTCCGACGCGCACTCGGTGCCGAGGATCGAGTACCGCTCGGGATAACGCAGATCGTTCACCAGCAGCACATCGCCGCTCAGCAGCCGTGTCGCGGTGTGAGCTCCGTAGATGCCGTTCGTGGACGGCGTGACGGTCCAGGTGTCGGCCTCCGGGTCGTACAGCTCCGCGCTCCTTTCCGCTGCGGTGTCCACGTGGTGAGCCTCACCCACCGCCAGGACCTTGCCGTCGTGCAGCAGCGTCGCGCTGTGAACGGCGAAATGCTCGAGCATCCGGCTCGTGGGGGACCAGGTGCCCGCTGTCGGATCGTACCGCTCCGCGCCCCCAGCCCCCATGGCCAGGATCTCGCCGCTCGACAGCTGCGTCATGATCACGGGGACGTCCTCGACGAGGGTCTCCATCGAGCCCGTGAGCGTCCAGGTGTCGGTCTCGGGATCGTACAGCTCCGCGCTGCCGACAGGAGCGTCGAGCTCGTGCGCTCCCACCACGAGGACCTTGCCGCTCGACGGCAAGAGCATCGCGGCGTGGCTCGAGCGCTCGACGTTCATCGACGCCACGGAGGTCCAGGCGTCGGCCACGGGATCGTACAGCGCCGCGCTGGAGAACCGGCGGACGGTGTCCCATCCGCCCGCCACGAGGACCTTGCCGCTCGGCAGCAGCGTCGCGGTATGGAAGAGCCGCGCCTCGGCCATAGGAGCAGCCGGCGTCCAGGTGTCGGTCGCTGGGTCGTAGCGCTCCGCGGCGTTGGTGGGCACAGGAGTGACTTCCCCGACCTCCGTCCCGGGGGCCGCGATCAACCCGCCGACCACGAGGACCTCGCCGTTCTGCAACCGCGTCGCGCTGTGAAAGACGCGCCCTGTGCGCATGGGTGCCACGAGGCTCCAGCTGTCGTCCGTCGGGTCGTACAGCTCCGAGCCAAGGTCATCGCTGCGCCAGGCGGAAGCGCCCGCCACCAGGACCTTGCCGGTCGGCAACAGCAGCGTCGCGGTGTGCCCAAGGTGAGCAGCGTTCATCAAGCCCGCCGGCTCCCATGACGGATCCACGAGCGCCGCCTCGCCGCCCGCGTCGCCCATGTCGACCGACAGCTCGATGCGCGTCCCCCGCACGCTGAGCGCCGCGATCACGGGCCGCCCCGACGCCGCGTGGGCGCGCGGCGCCGTCACCCGCAGCACCGGCGCCCCGCTCGCCTCGTCCACCAGCTCCACCGCCGCGCCGCGCTCGCGCAGCAGCGCCCCCTGCACCTCCCACGCCGCCACCACCTCGCCGTCGCGCGCCACGCCTTCGAGCAGCAGCCACTCCTCCACGCCCCCGTCGGTCGCCGTCCAGAACGACGTCCCGCCCGCGCGCCGGTAGCTCACCGCGCGCTCCGCCATCGCGCCCTCGCCCGCGGCGCCGAGCTCCCTCACCCGGATCTCGCCGCCGCCCGCGAGGCGGAACCGGATCGCGCCGCTCCCCTCGCGGGGCAGCTCCACCTCCGGCCGCGCCGCCCGCACCCAGGGCCCGCCCGGCTCGGTCGCCGCCAGCCGGAACCCGCCCGCCGCCGGAATGAACGCCTCGCGCGCCGACAGCACCGCGTCCGCGTGCGCCGGGAAGCGCAGGCGCAGCGCCGTGGCCGAGGTGTCCTCCGGCTCCGCCCCGCAGCCGCACGCGAGCAGCGCGGCTGCGAGCGATGGAGGCAGGCGCGTCGCGCGCCGCGAGCGGGACGAGGACAAAGACATGTAGATCTCCGCCGCAGGGTAGAGCAGCGTCGCGCCCGCCGCCTAGCGCGCGCCGCGGCGCGCCCGGCGCCGCGCACGTCGGATCGCAGCGCTCTCGGAATCGCGGGGCCGGGCGTCTCGCTGCGCCCTCACCCTCGGGTAGCGGTCAGCTTCGAACGGGAAGGCGGGCAGAAAAGATCAATGCTCTTCCTGCCTTACCGCCATCCTGCGAGCTCGCTCCAGGCAGTCGCGACCAGCGCCCGCATTCACGGCGCCGGTCCTCGGCCGCGGCCCTCGTCGAGCCCGCCCTCCGCGGGGAGCTCCGCCTTCCCCGCGCGCCCCGGCGGCACCTCGAGCCCGGCCGCGCGGGCCAGCCCCATCACCCCATCCACGGCCGCGGCGATGTATCCGAACGGGTTCGCCCCGTCGACGGCCGTGACGTGCACCTCGCCCATCCGCTGCTGGAACGCGGCGGCGAGGGCCGGCATCTGCTGCGCGACCGTCAGCCGGATGATCTCCGGGGACACCGTGTTCTCGATCTCGCGGAGCGCCCGCGCGCGCTCGAGCTCGAGCTCCTGCGCGAGCCGCGCCTTCCGCGCCTCGAGCTCGGCGGTGGCGAGCTCGGCCTCGGCCACGAGCCGCCGCGCGTCCGCGATCGCCGCGCGCTGCCGGAGCAGGTCGATCTCGTGGGCGCCCGCGGCCATCTTCGCCGCGTGGCGCGCGGCCGCCGCCTCGGCCTCGAGCGTCGTCTTGTCGATCTCGGCCCGCAGGGAGAGCGCCGCGATCTGCTGCTCGTGGGCGAGGCGCGTCTCCTTGAGCCGCGCCTCGGAGGCGAGCTCCTCGAGCCGCGCCTTCTCGCTGGTCTCCTGGCGGCGCGTGCGCAGCTCGACCTCGGCGGCGAGCTTCGTCAGCTCGATCGCGCGCTGCGCCTCGGCCTCGCCCTGCTGGACGGCGCGCTCGGTGAGCAGCGACGCCTCGCGGGCCTGCCGCTCCTGCTCCTGGCGGTAGCGCGCCTGCAGGTTGCCGAACACCGCCGGCGAGAGGACGCGCACGTCCTGGATCTCGATGGAGTCGACGAGGACGCCCCACCCCTTGTCGGTCGTATCGTCGACGCCGCCGCGCCCCGAGACGACCGGCACGATCTCGCGCATCAGCTCTCCGGCGATCCCCTCCTTCCGCCGCGTCAGGCACTCCTCGACCGACAGGTTCGCGATCAGCCGGCGCGCGGCGCCCGCGAACATGTCGACGAGCAGCGCCTCGAGCTTCTCCTGCGCGCGCTCCGGGAACGAGAAATTCAGCATCCGGAAGGCGATGAGCGGGTCCGCGATGCGGTAGACCGCGAGCCCTGTGACCTCCACGCCCACCTTCTCGAGGGTGACCTGGTCGGCCGTGAACTGGAGCTTCTGGATCGTGGTCGGCACGACCGCGACGCTGTCGCCGGGGAGCTTGAAGCACGAGGCGCCCTGTCCCGAGGTGGGCCGGAGGTGGCCCCGCCGCATGTGAATCAGGTACTCGCTCGGCTTGGCGCTGATGCGCCCCCACCTCTTGAGCTTCTCCGGATCTTCCGCCGGCTTGCCGGCGCGCCAGCCCTGCGCGTACCGCCCGCGGCCGCCGGCCCCGGCCCCGCGGTCGCCCGCGTGGACGATCGCCGCCGCGCTGCCCTCGCCGTTCACGATGACCCTGCGCTCCTCGATGTGCGTCATGGCTCCTCCCTCGCGAGGACGGGATTCGCAGGAACCGGGCCAGGCGGGAGAGCGGGGGAAACGAGGCGTTCGGCCGCGGCCTCGCGCGCCGGCGCTCCGCGATGGAGCGCGCGGCGCTCCATTCTGGAGCGCCGCGTCCCGCGGCGGCCGGGGGTCGGCGCGCGTCAGCGGACGTTGATCTTGAGCCTCACCGGGCGGCCGTCGCGCTCGACGACGACGGACAGGCTCCTGTCGGACCGCATGCGCGTGTAGGCCATCATGGCCTTCTGCGGGTCGGTCAGGTCGATGCTGTTGATCGACTTCACGAGATCGCCGCTCTGCAGCCCGAGCGACTCGAGCATCGAGCCGGGCTTGATCATCATCTTCAGCCCGACCACCTGGTTGTCCCGCATCTCCGGGATCGCCGCCGAGGTGGTCGTCACGATCTCGGGCTGCTCGAAGATCTTCTCGGCGGCCGATCGCTCGATGTCGATCTCCGTGTCGCTGACGCGCTTCATGCGCGAGGCGATCTCGGGCGGGACGTCGCTCCTGCCGGACGCGCGGGAGGGGGTCGCGCGGGGCGGCTCCGGCGCCCTCTGCTGCGGCTCGGGCGCCTTCTTGCCTTCCTTGTCGCTCTTTTTACCGAGCTCCATCTGGCAGCGCGCGCCTCCGGACGTCAGCCACACCCGGTCCCACGCGATGCGCTCGACCTTCCGGCCGCCGATCTCCCCGCCGCGCCGCCCGAGGGCCGTGCGCCCGTCTTCCGCCTCGACGGCCGCGAACGACCATTCCGGGTCCTCGGACACCGCGATCAGCACGACGCGGCCGGTGTCGCACGGAGGCGCGAGGTAGGGATCGAGGTGGGAGAGATCCGCCTGGCCGGCCGGCGCCGCGCCCTTCGGGGGCACGAGCGGCCCAGTCGTGGAGTCGAACGGATTGCGCTCCAGGATCGGCGCCGCGCTCGTCGCGCGGTCCTCGGAGAGCGGCGCCGGGGCGGGCGGCGTCGCCGGGGGCGCGGGAGGGGCGCCGTCCCGCGCGATCTGGTGGGCGATGAGGTGAGCTACCCCGGAGGCCTGATAATACGCGGAGACCGCGACCATTCCTCCCACGATGAATGCGAATCCGCGCTTGACGAACGCGTCGGGGTTCATTGGCAACGCTCCTCGTGGCGGGAGCGCGCCGGGGCTCGCTGCGCGAGTGTCCCTTGCCGCCGCGGAGGTCGCGGCAGTGCACGCCCTCGCCACCGGCAAGACCGCGCGTCAGGGCGAGCACCGAGCGTGCCCGCTCACGGGTCGTCGCGGCGGTCCGGGCGGGGGTTCGGCCCGGACAGGCGCGCGCTCAGCGGGCGGGATCGCTCTTCGCGCGGCTCACTGGAGGGCGTATTCGAGGCCCCAGATGTTCACGGAGCCCCGCTCGGGATAGAACACCGTGAGCTCGTCCGAGGCCTCGATCCGGGCGGCGTCGATCAGGGGATCGGAGAAGAAGCGGCCTTTATCGGAGTCGTCGAGGAGCGTCCAGGTCGCATAGCCGTCGCTCGGCGAGGCGCCGGCGATGCGCAGATCGGGGAGGATCGCGTAGACGTTCTCGGTCGAGGAGATCGCGAGTTTTCCCCGGAAGTTCTCGATCACGCGCAGGCCGAGGCCGTGGCGCGTCCAGGTCCCCTCGGGCGCGCGGACGTAGTGGAAGAACTCGCTGCGCGTCCGCGCGCTCGTGAAGTTTGCGTTGTCGGGCTCGGCGTCGGGCAGGTGCGAGAGCAGCACGTGGACTCGGCCGCTCGCGTCGACCGCCATGTGCTCCTGGTTGATGAGCCCTCGGTTCTGGCCGATGGCCCACACGGAGAGTCCCGCCGTGCTCCGGGTGATGAAGGAGGCGCCGGTGGTCGCGACCTTTTCGCCCGCGTCGTTGTTCCAGGTGCGCCCGTGATCGTCGCTGTAGACGTACAGGAGGTCGTGGTTCGTGGTCGCGTCGGGCGTGTCCCGCCAGCACCACGCCGCGTGCAGGCGCGCGCCGCCGCGCGTGTAGGCGAGGCCGTGCAGGTAGGCGTTCATGCTGGCGTCCGTGCCCTCGATGTACTCGCCGAGCGCGCTCCAGGCGTGCGTCGCCGTGTCGTACTCCCACAGGTGCTCGTCGCCGCTGCCGCTCTCGCCGATCCGGGCGCTCAAGAGGAGCTTGCCGCCGCCGGGCTCGGTGACGAACCGCGGATACGTGACGAGGGTCACGGTGGTCGAGCCGACCAGCGCGCTCGCGACGGCGCCGAAGCTCGCGGCGGCCCAGGCCGTGTTTTCCGGGTCGGTGAGCAGGCCGGTGACCGAGCGGCGGTAATGCAGCGTGCTGCCGTGGTGATCGAAGGCGAGGTGGAGCGTGCCGTCGCCGGGCGCGATCCCGAGAGAGATGGTGTTGTGGGCGTCGTCGGCGCTGAGCCGGTAGTCCTTGAAGTCGAACTTCTGCCATTCTCCGGCGGCCCCTCCGGGGCTGGCCGGCAGCTGCCGGCGCGCGAGGACGACGTTGCGGTTCGTGTTCCAGAAGGCCGTGTACTGGTAGCCCCCGAACGACACGATCGCGTCCTGCTGGAAGGATTCGCCGTTGAGGTAGCCGCCATAGGACACCACGGTGAGCCCCGACTCGGCGAGCTTTCCCTCGCTGCGCTTGACGATCCCGGGCGCGGCGGCCTCCGCGCCGCCGCCGGAGGCCGTGCTGGTCGCGGTCGTGCCGCCGGCGGTGGTGCCGCCGCCCGCGCCGGTGGAGGTGGTCGCTCCCGTCCCGCCGCCGCCGGGGTTCTCGCCGCCGCCCGAGGCGGCGCCCGCGCTGGAGGCGGAGCCCTCGGGGGTCGCGCCGTGCTCGCCGTCACCGCAGCCCGCGAGGAAGCCGGCAGATGCGAGGATGAGCAGAAGGGAGAGGGGAGAGCGAAGGATCATATGTCGTGAGCGAGGGTACGGCTGCTCAGCGGCGGCACCAAGGCCCCAGCAGCGCCGCGAGGTCCGTTCATGGGCCATGGAGATCCCGCACGAACGGTAAAAGCTGTTCAGTCGGTTCTGGATACGCACGGCGTTACCACAAAGAGGCGCATCACAGCAGCGGCACTGCACCTGCATCGGACACTGCGTGTCTAGAGCACGGATCACGTTGATCAAGCGAAGATTAACCGCCAAGACGCCAAGAACGCCAAGATAGAATTTTTTCTTGGCGTCTTGGCGTCTTGGCGTCTTGGCGTCTTGGCGTCTTGGCGTCTTGGCGGTTCGAAGTTCTGCGCTCTCAGGCAGTCACAATCCGTTTGTCGCTCTAGCTTCGGCCTCGACCGACCCCCGCCCGCCTCGCCTCACGCGTCGTAGAGCAGCACCTCGACCTCGGCGCCCTCGCCCACCGCCGCGTCCTCGGCGCGCACGAGGACCACGCCGTCGGCGCGCGTCGTCGACGACAGGATGGACGCGCCGCTCGTCGCGATCGGAAACACCCGGTCCCCCTCGACGCGGACCCGCACGTAATCGACGCGCCCCGCCTGCGAGGCGATCTCGCTCGCGAGCACGCACCGCCTCCGCCGGTGCGGCCACGCGCGCGGCAGGCCGCCCAGCGCGCGGATCGACGGCCCGGCGAAGAACTCGTAGGCGCAAAGACACGACACCGGGTTTCCCGGCAACAGGAACACCGGACGCTCGCCCGCCAGGAACCCGAACCCGGCCGGCTTCGCCGGGCGCATCGCGACGCCGTGGACCGCCACCTCGCCCAGCTCCGCGAGCACGAGCGGCGCGTGATCCTCCGAGCCGACCGACGACCCGCCCGAGACCAGCACCACCTCCTCGCCCGCCGCCTCGAGCGCGCTCCGCACCGCCTCGCGCCGGTCGGGGACGTACGCGACCGCCACCTCCTCCGCGCCGTCGCGGCGCGCGAGCGCCGAGAGCACCAGGCTGTTCGCGTCGACGATGCATGCCCCGCTCGGCGCGCTCCCCGGCGGCAGGAGCTCGTCGCCCGTGATCAGGATCCGCACCGACGGCCGCCGCACCACGCGCACCTCGGCGACCCCGGTCGACGCCAGCACGCCGACGTCCTGCGGGCGCAGCCGGCGCCCGGCCGGCACGACCTCCGCGCCCTCCACCACGTCCTCGCCGATCGACGCGACGTGCTTGCCCGCCCGCACCGGCGCGCGCACCCGCACCACCGCCGCCCCGTCCGGGCCCGCCGCCTCCTCCGCGTGCTCCGCCATGAGCACCGCGTCCGCCCCCTCGGGCACCGGCGCGCCCGTCGTGATCCGCACGGCCTCGCCCCGGCGGATCGCCCCCGCGTGAGGGCGCCCGGGGAACGACGCGCCGACGACCGCGAGCTCGACCGGCGCATCGGCGGCCGCGCCGGAGGTCGCCTCGCCGGCGAGCGCGTAGCCGTCCATCGCCGCGCGCGCGAAATGCGGCACGCTCGCCCGGGCAAGCACGCGCTCGGCCGCGACCCGCCCCGCCGCCCGGGCGATCGGCGCCGGCTCGTCGCCGAGCCGCCGGATCCGCCGCTCCAGCACCTCGAGCGCCCGATCGACCGCCGTCGGCTCGCGAAAACCTCGCATCCGGACGTCGTGCATCGGGGCTCCGTGACGCTGGGGCCGCTCAGCCCGCCGCGGAGGCCTCGAGCGCGTTGTGGTAGACCTCGTCGACATCGAGCGCGCCGTCGATCGACGCGAGCCTCGCGCGCTCGCCCGGCCCGGCCTCGTGCAGCGTCCACGAGTTGTCCTCGTTGCGCCGGAAGACCTCGATCCTCCGGTGCGTCTGCGAGACGAGCACGTACTCCTTCAGCGAGGGGATGCGGCGGTAGTGCGCGAATTTCTCTCCGCGATCGTACGCCTCCGTGGAGTCCGACAGCACCTCGACCAGCACCAGCGGGTTGATGGCGGCGTTCTCGTCCTCGGGATCGCGCACCAGCCGGCCGCATACGACGGCCACGTCGGGGTAAGTCGCGAGGCCCGTCGCGAGCACGCGGACGCGGAGGTCGGACGAGAACACCGCGCAGGCTCGCTGGCGGAGCGCGGCGCGAAGCTCCGCCGTGACGTTCGCCGCGAGCCGCGCGTGCTCCGGCGAGCCGCCGGCCATGTCGAAGATCTCGCCGCCGAGGTACTCGTGCTTGGTCGGGCTCGCCCGCTCCTGCTCGAGGTACTCGGCGTAGGTGCAGGAGAGCTTGCGGGCGGGCGCGTTCATGGCATGGCCTCCGCAGGAGTATGCCACGGAAGCACCCTCCGGTGCCGCCCGCTCCCGCCGCGGCGCGCCCGCCGCCGCGGCGCCCGCCCGATCCCTACCGCCGGCCGCTCCGCCGCGGCCGGCTCGCGCGCCGGAGCGGCGCGATCAGCGCGAACATCCCGAGCGCCATGACCGACAGCTTCGGCCCCCGCTTCTTCCGGGCGCTCGGCTGCCGATCGCCCGCAATCGAGCAGTCCTCCGACTCGGCGGAGTCGTCGGAGCCCCCGCTGCAGCCGTCGTCCTCCGCGTAATACTCGTCCTCGGACTCATCGCTCGTGTCACCGCTGCAGCCGTCATCCTCCTCGTAATACTCGTCCTCGGACTCGTCGCTCGTGTCACCGCTGCAGCCGTCGTCCTCCTCGTAATACTCGTCCTCGGACCCCGTCTCGCTCGTGTCACCGCTGCAGCCGTCGTCCTCCGCGTAAACCTCGTCCTCGGACCCCGTCTCGCTCGTGTCGCCGCTGCAGCCGTCGTCCTCGTACTCCTCCGCGTAATACTCGTCGTCGTCCACCGGCTCGGAGTCGTCCACGACGACCGTATCTGCGGTGCCGGCGCAGCCGCAGCCCATGTCGGCGACCGGCTCGTCGTCGTAGTAGTAACCGTCGGGGTCATCCGCGCCCGACGAGCCGCCGGTCGTGCTCGACCCGCCGATGATCGGCCCGCCGCCGAGGCCCCCCGGCCCGCCCACCCCCGACGAGCCGCCGGCCTCGCCGCCAGCGCCGCCGCCGCCGGTCTCGGTGGAGCACGCGTCCAGGCGCACGGCGCCGGCCCTCACGACCGGCGAGACGGACGCGCCGTCCCCGAACGTGAGCGGCCAGTCCGCGCCGGCCTGCCCCGCCGCGAGCCGGAGCGAGACGCGGGTGAGCCACACCGACGACGGCGCGAGCCCGGAGAGCCCGACCGCGAGATCGTCGGCCGCCGGGCCGCAGCGCAGGAGATCGGGATCCGTCTCGTCCCTCCGGGGCGACTCCGCGCAGTCGAGCGAGCCGTCGACCACGCCGAGCGCGGCGCGCGGGCAGCTCGCGGCGACCGCGAGGCTCGACTCCAGCGCGGCCGCGGCCACCGCGGCGCACGCCCCCGTGCCGTCGCCGATGTCGCCGTACGCGCCCGCGCGCGCGAAGTAGGCCGCGACCACGCTGTCCACGCTGTCGCTGCCGAGGGCGATGCGGCGGCTCAGCGCCTCGTGCCCCGCGCCCTCGACGAGCGCCCCGTGGAGGCCCGCCTGGCCGAGGGCCTCGGCGCGCAGCTCCGCGTAATCGCTGCGCTTCTCGCTCGCGTCCCAGCTCAGCGAGGCCGGCGGGAGCGCCACCGGCGTCGCGCCCGTCAGCGCGCCCCGGCCGTCGCCGAGGAGCCACGCGGTCACGCGCACGTCGGCCGCGCCCGCCCTGGCCAGCGACAGCGGCAGGCGCGGCTCGCCGCCGCCCGCGGCGACGCGCAGCGTCCGCGTGACCGCCGGCCCGCCGGGCGCCTCGAACCGGGCCGCCGCGAAGCGCATCCCCTGCATGTCGCCGAGCTGCTCGGCCGTCTCGGCGGAGAGCGCGAGCCCCGCCGACTCGGCCCAGCGCGCGACCGCGCCCGCGTCCTCGAGCACCGTCACCTCGATCGGCTCGAGCGTCGCCTCGTGCTTGAGCTGCCCGACCGTGTCGAACGGGCCCGGCGGGCCCTGCTCCCCCGCGCAGTACGGGGCCACGCCCTCGGGCGGGAGCACGCGCGGCGCGGTCGCCGCCTCGAGCGCCTCGAACCACGCGTCCGAGCTCACGTCGAGCGCCGCGAGCGGCGGCACCGGCACGACGACCGCCACCGGCCCGCGCGCGCCGTCGAACCGCACGCTCGTCCAGAGCGTCGTGCGCTCCGGCCCCGCCGCCACGGCGACGCGCTGCTCGACCGACGCCTGTCCGGCGCCGGGCAGCCACGCCCCCGCGGCGAGGACGTCGCCGGAGAACGAGAAGAGGACCGCAGGAACGACAAGCGCAAGCGACCGTCGGGGCATGCGAGGCCGATTGGCAAGCAGCATGCCCTCCATCCTACGCGGCCTTCGAGCCCGACTTCCACGCTGCCGCGCCCGGATGAGAACCGCGGTTCACGACGCTCCGTCACCACACCGGCGGCTCACGCCTCGTGGACGATGACGATGTCGTCGGGGTGGAGGCGGCAGAACACCCTGTCCCCGGCGTGCAGCGCGGCCTGGACGGAGCTCTCGTTGGCCACCACGGCCGTGAGCGCGAGCCCGGAGTCGGTCCGGAGGCGCAGCTGGTCGGTGGCGCCCTTGAACAGCTCGTCCTCGACGTGCGCCTCGAAGCAGTTCTCCAGGTCGCCGTGCCGCTCCTTGCGGAGCGCGATCTTCTCCGGCCGGATCGAGATGAGCGCGCTGTCGGACCCGCCCGCGAGGTGCTCGGCGTTGACCAGGAGCTCGATCCCGCCGTCGAGCCGGACCCGCGCGCGCTCGCCGCTCCGCGAGAGGACGGTCGCCCGGAGGATGTTGGCCTGGCCGATGAAGCTCGCGACGAACGTGGTCTTCGGCCGGTGGTAGATCTGCGACGCGTCGCCGAGCTGCTCGATCCGGCCCTTGTTGATCACGGCGATGCGGTCGCTCATGGTGAGCGCCTCTTCCTGGTCGTGGGTCACGAACACGAACGTGATCCCGAGCTTCTTCTGGAGCTCCTTGAGCTCGATCTGCATGGCGTGCCGGAGCTTCGCGTCGAGCGCGGAGAGGGGCTCGTCGAGGAGCAGGACCTTCGGGCGGCAGACGATGGCCCGCGCCAGCGCGACCCGCTGCCGCTGCCCGCCGGAGAGCTGCGACGGCTTGCGCTGCTCCATGCCCCCGAGCGACACCATCGCGACCGCGGCGCGGACCCGCTCGGCGATCTCGGCCCTGGGGACCTTCTTCATCCGCAGGCCGAAGCTGATGTTCTCCTGCACCGTCATGTGGGGGAACAGCGCGTAGCTCTGGAACACCTGGTTCACGTCCCGCCGGTAGGGCGGCTCGTGCGTGACGTCCTTCCCCTCCAGCAGGACCGCGCCGCTCGTCGGCGTCTCGAACCCCGAGATCATCCGGAGGAGCGTCGTCTTGCCGCACCCCGAGGGGCCGAGCAGGGTGATGAACTCGCCCGCCCTGATCTGGAGATCGACCTCGCTCACCGCGTGAAAGCTGCCGAATCGCTTGGTGACCGCGCGGAGCTCGACCATCACATCCATCGATTCACCTCACCTCGGAGGACCGGTAACCAGAGCGGGGGAGACAGGGGGGAGAGCGGGAGGAGCGGCGGCGGAGGGGCGCTGCGCCGCGTCACCGCTCCGGCTCCTTGCGCAGGCCGAGCAGGAAGAACAGCGAGAACAGGAGGAGCAGCGTCATCCCGAGGGCGGCGCCGAACGGCCAGTCGCGCGCCTGACCGAACTGGTTCTGGATGACGTTGCCGATCATCGGCACGCGCGCCCCGCCCATGAGATCCGTGATCGCGAACATCCCGAGCGCCGGGATGAACACGAGCAGGACGCCCGCGAGGATCCCCGGGCGCGTGAGCGGGACGATGACGTGGGAGAAGGCGGACACCGGCCCCGCGCCGAGATCGAACGCCGCCTCGATGAGCGCGTTGTCGAGCTTCTCGACGCTGCCGTAGATCGGCAGGATCATGAACGGCAGGTACGAATAGACGAGGCCGATGACCACCGCCGTCGGCGTGTACATGATGTCGAGCGGCGCCGAGATGATCCGCAGGTACATGAGGAGCCCGTTGAGGAGACCCTCCGACTTGAGGATCGACATCCACGCATACGTCCGGATGAGGAAGCTGGTCCAGAACGGCACCATCACCAGCATGAGCAGCTTGTTCCGGACGCCCTCCCGGGCCCGCCCGATGAAGTACGCCACCGGATAGCCCGCGATGAGGCAGATCACCGTGGTGATGGCGGCGTACTTGATCGAGTTGGCCAGGATCTTGAGGTAGGTCGCGTCGAAGACCCGCGCGTAGCTCGACAGCGAGAGCTCGAACACCACCTGCCCGAGCTCGTCCCGCTCGCAGAAGCTGTAGACGAGCATGATCGCGGTGGGCGCCACGACGAAGGCCAAGAGCCAGAGCAGGAGCGGGGCGAGCAGCAGCCACCCGAAGACGCCCGGCCTGCGCTGCGGGCCCTGGAACTCGACGACCTGCCCGGTGGCCGTGTTCATGACGCCCCGCCGCTCACTGCGACGCCTTGAGGTCGGTCACCAGCTTGTCGATGTCCGCCGCCGCCTTCCCGATGTCGTGGAAGGTCTCCATCCCCGCGATGGGCGGGTAGCTCGCCGGGTTCGCGAGCTGCTCCGGCGTGAGCAGCTTGCGCGCCTCCGAGTTCGGGTTCGTGTAGGGGAACTTGTCCGAGATGATCTTGCTGACCTCGGGGCGGAGGATGTAGTTCATGAACATCTCCGCGCCGATCTTGTTCTCGGCGTTCTCGGGGATCGCCAGGCTGTCGATCGCCTTGTGCGTCCCCTCGATCGGCAGGACGAACTGGAACTTGTTCTTGTCCTCCTGGTAGAGCAGGGCCGCCTCCCCGCTCCAGACGACGCCGATGTCGACGTCGCCGTTCAGCATCGCCGTCTTCGGGCTGTCGGAGTCGAACACCTTCACGAGCTTGATCCACTCCGCCAGGGTCGGCTTGATCTTCGCGAGGTTCTCCGGCGTCACGTCGTTCGCGTTCATCCCCATGGTCACCATCACCCAGGAGACCATCTCGCGATTGTCGTTCAGGGCCACGATGCGCCCCTTGTGCTTCGGCTGGAACACGTCCTTGTAGCCCTTGATGGGCTCCTTCACCTTCTCGGTGTTGACGACGATGCCGACGGTCGTGCCCATCCACGGGACCGTGTACTTGAGCTCCGGGTCGTGCGCCTGGTTCCTGAACGCGGGCGCGATGTTCTTCAGGTTCGGGATGCGCGCGTGATCGAGCGGCTGTAGCTTCTTCTGCTTGATGAGCGCCTCGACCGCGTACTCGGAGGGCTGGATGAGGTCGTACTTGGTGCCGCCCGCGAGGAGCTTCGACAGCATCTCCTCGTTCGAGGCGTAGGTCTCGTAGTTGACCTTGATCCCCGTCTCCTTCGTGAAGCCGTCCAGGATCTCCTGCGGGACGTACTCGGACCACCCGAAGAGGTTGAGCTCGCCGCCGGCCTTCGGCTCGGGCGCCGGCGCGGGGCCGCTGCCCGAGGCGGCCGCCTGGGGCGCCGGGCTCTCCTTCTTCCCACAGCCGAACAGGGCCACGAGGGGGACGAACATCAGGATCAAGAGCGCTGAGATGCGTTTCATTGGCTTTTTCCTTGTCTTGCCTGCGCCGCCGCAGGCGCTCGCGCCGCGCGTCGCTCCCCTTCAGCCCTCGTCGGGGAGCCGCCTCGCGGTGCCCTTCAGCGACTCGGCGACCACGACGAGCATCGCCGTCACGACGATGAACACGGTCGAGATCGTGTTCAGCATCGGGTTCAGACCGACCTTCGCCATGCCGAACACCTTGATCGGCAAGGTCTCGGACTTGGGCCCGCGCGTGAAATACGTGACGATGAGCTCGTCCATCGACAGCGTGAACGACATCAGCGCGCCGGAGATGATCGCGGGCAGAAGGTAAGGCACCATGATCAGGAAGAACGCCTTGAGCGGCGTCGCCCCGAGGTCCAGTGCGGCCTCCTCGAGCGACGGATCGAGCCCCGCGAGCCGCGCCTGGACGGCGATGAGCACGAACGGGAAACAGAAGGTGATGTGAGAGATGATGACCGTCGTGAAGCCGAGCTCGAGCTCCACCGTCTTGAAGAAGATGAGCAGGCTGATGCCCATGATGATCTCGGGGATGATCATGGGAATGAAGATCAGCGTGGAGATCGACCGGAGCGCCGGGAACCTGTACCGGTAGAGCAGGAAGGCGCCCGCCGTGCCGAGGACGACCGAGAACGCCGTCGTGATCGCGGCGATGATCACGCTGTTGCTCAGCGACTCGATGAGCGGCGACCGGCGCTCGTCGCCGAGGTGCGCGACGAGCTCGTCAAAGAGCTGCCGATACCATTTGAACGTGAACCCCTCCCACACCACGCTCATCCGCGAGTCGTTGAACGAGTAGGCGACGAGGAGCACGATCGGGAGATACAGGTAGATGAGGACGAGCCCGCTCCAGCCGCAGAGGAGCAGATTCGACAGCTTGATGCCCGACATCGTCCGGAGTCGCATGCGGCGGCCTCGCAAATCTACAGGATCGCTGCGCGAGCTTATCGCTTGCGGAACGCCGGTTGCAACCCATTGCCGTGTGGCGAGGCCGACGCGGCGCACGGGGACACGGCCACGCTGGCTGTCGCGCCTCGCGGCGCGAGGGCGCCCCGCGCGCGGGTTGGCTAGGGTGGCGTGGGGCGAGGGGCCCCGCCGGCGCTCGGATCGGCGTCGGTCGCCGGCGGCGCGAGCGCGGCGACCCGCGCGGGCGGGCCGGCTTCTGCCGAGGCTGCGTGGGCCGGTCCGCGTGGGCCGGTCCGCGTGGGCCAGCGCGCGGCGGTTCCTTCCGGAGAAGCCCTTGACACCGCACTCTCCTCCGCTTACCGGCCCTGCATGACCGGGTTGTCGCGCCGCCCTTCAGGGGAGGTCCCGTGAGCACTCCCCGCATCTGGACCATCGAAGAGGCGAACGCGCTCGTCCCGCAGCTCTCGTCGCTGATCGGCCGGCAGCTCGCCCTGGCGGGCGATATCGAGCGCTGCTGGCAGCAGCTCGTGCAGGCCGTCGAGCGCCCGGCGGCGACGCCCGATCAGCTCCTCGAGCAGGCGCGCAGCGGCAGCGCGCAGGCGCGGGCCCGCGAGCGCGACCTCTCGGAGAAGATCGCCGCGTACGAGGCGGGGTGGCGGGAGGTCGAGGAGCTCGGCGTCGTCGTGAAGGACCAGCGGATCGGGCTCTGCGACTTCTACGGGCGCCTCGACGGCGCCCTCGTCTGGCTGTGCTGGCGCTACGGCGAGCCGGCCGTCGAGCACTACCACGCGCTCGAGGCCGGCTACGCCGGGCGCAAACCGATCACCGCTGCCAAGCGCCGGCAGCTGCTCAACTGACGAGGCCCCGGTGATCGATCGGCAGAGAGCAGCACGGGCGATCGAGGAGTTCCTCCGCGCCCTCGGGCGCGACGTCGAGGGAGAGCTCGCGGGCACGGGCGAGCGCGTCGCCGACGCGTGGGCGGACGACCTGATCGAGGGCGAGGCCATCGACGCGGCCGCGGTGCTCCGCGAGGGCGCGATGGAGACGGGCCCCTTCGAGCGCGGCCTCGTCGTCGCCCGCGATCTCGCGGTGACCACGATGTGCCCGCACCACCTGCTCCCGGGGCACGGCACCGGGATCGTCGCGTACCTGCCGGGCGCGCGCGTCGCCGGCATCGGCACGATCGCGCACGTGCTCGACGCGCTGGCGCGGCGGCTGACGCTGCAGGAGCGCATCGGCGGGCAGCTCGTCGAGCTGCTCGTCGGCGAGCTCGGCGCGCGCGGCGCGCTGTGCAAGCTCACGCTGACCCACACCTGCCTCATCGCCCGCGGCGAGCGCAAGGCGGGCGCCCTCATCGAGACCGTGGCGGTCGCCGGGGTGTTCGCCGAGCCGGGCCCGGAGCGCGATCTCGCCTTCGCCGCCGCGCTCTCCGGGGGCAGGCCGTGAGCGGCGTCGCGGTCGTCACGGGGCCGAGCCGCGGCATCGGCCGCGCGACGGCGCTCGCGCTCGCGCGCCGCGGCCTGGCCGTCGCGCTGCTCGGCCGGCCGAGCCCGCGCCTCGACGAGGTGACCGACGAGGTCCGCCGGCTCGACGTCGCCGCGCTGCCGGTCCCCTGCGACGTCGCCTCGGAGGAGCAGGTCGCGCGCGCCGCCTCCGAGGTCGTGGCGTGGCTCGGCGCGCCCCGCGTCGTCGTGAACAACGCGGGCGTCGTGCGCCGCGGGACGCGCGTCCACGAGACCGCGCCCGCCGCCTGGGACGAGGTGATCGCCGTCAACCTGCGCGGCCCCTACCTCGTCGCGCGCGCCTTCCTGCCGGCCATGCTGGCAGAGGGCCGCGGCCGGCTCGTCCACGTCGGCAGCATCTCCTCGACCATCGCCTCCCCGGGCAACGCCTCGTACGCCGCCTCCAAGTGGGGCCTCGTCGGCTTCTCGAAGAGCCTGGCCGAGGAGCTGCGCGGGACGGGGCTCCAGTCCATCGCCGTGCTCCCCGGCTCGGTCGACACCGACATGCTCGTCGGCAGCGGCTTCCCGCCGCAGATGAGCGCCGACGACGTGGCGCGGCTCATCGCGTACGCCGCGCTCGACGCCCCCGACGCCGTGACCGGCTCGGCGCTCGAGATGTTCGGCTGACGAAGCTCTCGTGACGCTCGGCGGACGGGGCCGGCCCGATGGCCGGCCGGCGAGCCCCGCCTCGGCGCGCGGCCGCGCCTCCCGCCCAGCCCGATGTACGTGGCGCCGCCACACCCGACCCACCCGCGTGCTAACCTGGGGCTCGTGGAAACGACGCCTCCGCGACCGGGCGATCTCAACGCGGCCTTGGCCGAGCTCCCGCTGTTCCCGCTGCCGCAGACGGTGCTGTTTCCCGGCGCCCTCCTGCCGCTCCACATCTTCGAGCCGCGCTATCGGGCGCTCGTGCGCGACGCGCTCGAGACGCACCGCATCCTCTCGGTCGTCCTCATCACGGACCCCCACCCGATCGACGCGCACGGCCACCCGGCCATCGCGGGGGTGGCGGGCGCCGGCGAGATCATCGATCACGCCGAGCTGCCGGGGGGCCGCTACAACATCGTGCTGCGGGGCCGCGCCCGCGTCCGCCTGGCGGAGCGCCCGTTCGTGCCGCCGTACCGCACCGCCGCGGCGACCGTCCTCGAGGATGAGCCCGGCGAGGTCTCGGCCCAGGATCACGCCGCGCTCATCTCCACCGCGGCCTCGTTCGCGTCGCTCGTCCGCGAGCGCGACAGCAATTTCGAGTTCCGGCTGCCGCGCGACGCGGCCACCTCGCTCGTCGCGGATCTCTGCGCCCACCACCTGATCCTCGACGCGCGGGAGCGGCAGGCCGCGCTCGAGACCCTCGACGTCGGCGCGCGGGTGCGCCGCGTCACCGAGGCGCTCGCGCTCCAGCAGCTCGCGCTCGCCTCGGCGGCGCGCGACGTCAATTAACGCCTCGCGCCGCCGCCCGCGCCGGCGCGGACGGGCTCGATTGCGCGCTGCCCGCGCGGCGCACCTGAACACGGGTCCAGAAGCGGCGCCGGAGCGGGGTGCGGTCGTCCCAAGATCGAGTAGGCTGCGCCGCCTATGGCGACCTCTCGTTCAACGGAACCTTCAGCCCCGATCATCGTCAAGCACCCGGGGTGTCCCCAGTGGGGACTCGGATACCTCGTCGAGGAGCGCGACGAAAAGCGCTTCTACGATTTCGAGGACGGCCTCAATCATTCCATCGCCAAGGCTTTCTGGTCGAAGCTCGAGCCGGTGCAGCTCGGCGACGACGAGGCGAGCGCGCTCGAGGCCAGGATCCGCGGGCTCCGGGACCGGCCGTCGGCGGCCGCCAAGAAGCAGCGCGCGCGCGTGGTCGCGCCGCCGGTCACGAGCTTCGACGAGCAGGTCGCGAGCTTCGAGTCGCAGTTCGAGGGCGGGTTCGGGGGCCCGCACTTCATCGCCGAGGAGCGCGGCGCCGCCGGGGTCGACACGGCCGAGGGCGGGAAGAAGAAGAGCAAGGCGTTCAAGCAGGGCGCCATCGAGACCGCGCGCGCGCTGCTCGGCAAGGGCGAGCTGGAGGCGCTGCTCGCGGCGGGCAACCTCGCCGATTTCATGGAGCGGATCGCCAAGGTCCACAAGGCCGCGACCGGCCTCCTGCACCCGCTCGGCGACCTCATCCCCTTCAACAAGATGCCGGCCGAGCACCACCGCGCCTATGCCGAGGCGGTCGTCGACCTCCTCTATGGCGCGGACGACTACGCGGCGCGCTTCGACCGGCTCGCCGGCGTGCTCGCCGCGGCCAAGGTCGTCACGTGGCCGCTCGCGACGATCCTGAGCGCGCTCGTCTACCCGGCGGAGCACGTCTTCGTGAAGCCCTCGTTCTTCGAGAAGCAGGCGTCCGTGCTCGGCTTCGATCTCGCCTACGATCGCGCGCCGAGCGCCGAGGGCTACGGCCGGATGCAGGCGCTCGCGCGCGAGCTCGAGCGGCGCCTGCGCGAGCGCGGCCTCGCCCCGCGCGATCTGATGGACGTCTACGCGTTCCTCTGGCGCACGATCTCTCCGCCCAAGCCCTCCGCGAAGTCCTGACGTCTCGCGTCAGCCCGCCCCGCGACGCGCGGGGCGGCGCTCGACGGGCCTCGACGCGCGGCCGCGGCCCGCCTATGCGACCCCCAGGGGAGGGCCTCGCGGGGAGCAGCCGAGCTGCCCCTGCGGCGCCCCGAGGAGGGTCTCGTATGAAGGCAGCCGTGCTCGAAGCCGTGAAGAAGATCGCCGTACGCAACGACGTCGCGCCGCCGCAGATCGGCCCGCGCGACGTCCTCGTCCGCGCGAAGGCGTGCGGCATCTGCGGGACGGACGTGCACATCTGGGAGGGCGATTTCTTCCCGACCTTCCCGCTGATCCCGGGGCACGAGCTCGCCGGCGAGGTGGCCGCGGTGGGCGACGAGGTCGAGGGCCTCCGGCCCGGCGACCGGGTGATGGTCGACCCGACCGTGACCTGCGAGGAGTGCCATTTCTGCATGATCAACCGGCAGAACCACTGCCTGAAGTGGAATGCCGTGGGCGTGACCCGCGACGGCGGCTTCGCCGAGCTCGTCCGGGTCCCGGCGAAGAACTGTTATCGCTTCGAGCGGGTCTCGTTCGGCGAGGCGGCGTTCTGCGAGCCGCTCGCGTGCGTCGTCTTCGGCCAGGATCGCGCGCGCATCGAGATCGGCTCGGAGGTCCTGGTCTTCGGCGCCGGCCCGATCGGCCAGCTCCACCTCCAGGCGAGCCGCGCGAACGGCGCGGCCGCGGTCACCGTGGTCGACGTCGTCGAGTCGAAGCTCGATCTGGCGCGGCAGCACGGCGCGACCGAGGTGGTCATCGCCGACAACGCGCTCCCGGAGAAGCTCAAGAAGATCGCGCCCTACGGCTTCGACGTCGTGATCGACGCGACGGGCGTCGCGCGGGTCCTCGGCGACTCGCTGAGGTACGTGAAGAACGGCGGGCGGTACCTCGTGTTCGGCGTGTGTGGGCCGCAGGACAAGATCGAGGTCTCGCCGTTCGAGATCTACCGGCGCGATCTCGAGATCATCGGCAGCTTCGCGATCAGGAGGACGTACGACCGGGCATTCAAGCTGATGGAGCGCGGGGCCGTCGACGTTACGCGGCTCCTGTCCGAGGCGATGCCCGTCGAGGAGCTCCCGCGCGGGCTGGAGATGATGAAGAAGGGCACCGCGCCCATGAAGCTCCAGGTCGTGTTCTAGCCGCTCACCTCCCTCACCTTACTCTTCCAAGGAAAAAGGACGCTCTTCATGGCCATCGTGATCGGAATCGACGTCGGGACCAGCGGCCTCAAGGCCATCGCAGTCGAAACGGAGCGCGGCGCGGCGGTCGCGTCGGCGCACCGCGAATATCCGCTCTCCACGCCGCACGCCGGGTGGGCCGAGCAGGAGCCCGAGGACTTCGCCGCGGCGGCGCTGAGCGCCCTCGGCGAGCTCGCCCGCGCCCTCGGCCCGCGCCGGGACGAGGTGCGCGCGATCGGGCTGACGGGGCAGATGCACTCGGCCGTCTTGCTGGACGAGGCGCAGGCCGTCATCCGGCCGGCGATCCTCTGGTGCGACACGCGCACCACGGCCGAGTGCCAGGCGATCCACGCGAACCCGAAGGTCGGCGACGCGGGCCTGGCGCGCCTGGTCGGCAACCGCGCGCTCGAGGGGTTCACGCTGCCGAAGCTGCTCTGGCTGCGGGAGCACGAGCCCCAGGCGTTCGCGCGCGTGCGCGCGGTGCTGATGCCGAAGGACTACGTGGGGCTCAAGCTCACGGGCGAGCTCGGGACGGACGACAGCGACGCGAGCGGCACGCTGGCGTTCTCGCCGGGGGATCGCGCCTTCAGCGCCGAGCTCCTCGACGCGGTCGGGGTGCCGCGCGCGGTGTTCCCGAAGTCGGCGCCGTCGAACGCGCCGCTCGGCAAGCTCACGCCCGAGGTCGCGGCGGCGACGGGGCTGCCGGCGGGCACGCTGGTCGTGCGGGGCGCGGCGGACAACGCGGCGGGCGCGGTGGGGCTCGGCATCGTGCGCCCCGGGCGGGCGATGGCGTCGGTCGGCACGAGCGGCGTGATCCTGGCGCACACCGACACGTGGGTCGTGGAGCCCGAGATGCGGCTCCACAGCTTCTGCCACGCGGTGCCGGGCCGCTTCTACCTGATGGGGGTGATGCTGGCCGCCGGCGGCGCGCTCCGCTGGTACCGCGACGTCCTCGGCGACGGGGAGCGGCTGGCGGCGGAGCTCCGCAAGGTCGATCCGTACGAGATCATCTCGGACACGGCGTCGACGGCGCGGCCCGGCGCGGGCGGGGTGGTCTTCCTGCCGTACCTGATGGGCGAGCGGACGCCGCACAACGACGCGTCGGCGCGCGGGGCGTTCGTGGGGCTGAGCGCGCGGACGACGAAGGCGGACCTCTCGCGCGCGGTGCTGGAGGGCATCACGTTCGGGCTCGCGGACTCGCTGGACCTGATGCGCGGCGTGGGGCAGGCGAACGGCGCGGCGGCGGTCTCCATCGACGAGATCCGGCTGACGGGCGGCGGGGCGCGGAGCGCGTTCTGGCGGCAGCTGATGGCGGACGTGTTCGAGGCTCCGGTGGCGATCACGACGTCGACCGAGGGGCCGGCGTACGGCGCGGCGCTGCTCGGGGCGGCGGGCGCGGGGCTGTTCTCGTCGGTCGAGGAGGCGGCGGACGCGTTCGTGCATGTCGTCTCGCGGGTGGCGCCGGATCAGGCGCGCGCGGCGCGGTACCGGGAGATCCATGCGGTGTACCGGGGGCTCTACAGCGACCTGAAGGGGCGGTTCCGGGAGCTCGGGAAGCTGGCGTGATCGGGTGACGGGAGCCGACCGGGGTCGGTTTCCCTGGTGCGCGGGAGGTCGTGCCGAGTGGCCCGGCGCCCGTGGAGGGAGCTCGCCGCGCGGGGTGGGGGCCCCGCCGAACTCGCCTGAGCCATTTCTCCTCCGGCAGAGCCGGAGGAGAAATGGCTCAGGCTCAGACATCGGCCCATCCCCCACCCCGCGCGGCGAGCTCCCTCCACGGGCGCCTACCGATTACCCGATTCAGCCATCCGATAAACATCGGCCCATCCCCCACCCCGCGCGGCGAGCTCCCTCCACGGGCGCCTACCGATTACCCGATTCAGCCATCCGATAAACATCGGCCCATCCCCCACCCCGCGCGGCGAGCTCCCTCCACGGGCGCCTACCGATTACCCGATTCAGCCATCCGATAAACATCGGCCCATCCCCACCCCGCGCGGAGAACTCCCTCTACCGTCGCATATTAGGTTGGTCCCTGCCGATAGCAGAGGTGCATCCACGGCCGGCTCGTGGCCCTGAGCGGCAGAGCTTCGCTGGCGAGGAACCGGGTCTGCCCGCCGTCCTCCGCGCGAAGAATGATCCCGTGCTCGTCCGCCTTGCCGCTGAGCCAGCTCGCCACGAGCCCGGTCACGTCGAACGAGAGGACACCCCAGGCCTCCGCGCTGACCGTCTGATTGCCGGAGATCGCGACCGGAGCGGGGTCGAACCCGTCCCTCCCGAAGGACGACCAGGTCTCGCTCTCGTCCCAGTCCTTCACCACGCGGTGCACGCCGATCGTTCCCGACCCGCTCGTGCTCTCCAGCATGAGCCCGACGTGGGCCGCGAGCAGCGTGGCCCCTCGCGGGACGGCGGCGAAATCGAAGCGGAGCAGCGCGTTGCGGATCGCGCTGGTGTTCGGCGGCGTCCCCACCAGCAGATCGACGCGCTCTCCGAAGCTCTGATCGGGCTTGTCGCTCGCGATGTACGTATCGCGGACCGGACCGGGGGTGTCGCCACGGCGCTGGATCCAGAGGCCCTTGAGCCTCGGTTTCTCGCCGGCGAGCACCTTGTCCAGGAACTCGTCGCGGATGGCAGGAGACGTGACCCGCGCGAACCCGCCCGCGACGTTGCAGAGCTCGCCGCCGGCGACCAACGTGACGACACCGGCGACGACCTCGGCGCCGCCTCGCGAGACCAGCGCGGGACCGCCGCTGTCGCCGTAGCACAAGCCACCTCGCTCTTCCGTCTGATCGACGAGAAACGTGAGCGGCGCGACCTCGCGGACGCGCGCTTCGACCTTCCGGCGGATGGTGTTCGTCGCCGGAGTGACGCCATAACCGACGATGGTGACCGCGCTGCCGACCGTGAGCTCGTCCGGCGCCGACGCGAGCGGGATCGGCCTGATGTTGAGCGCGCCCGCGCCTCTGGCCGTCACGACGCAGACATCATAGCCATAGAGCGCTCCGCCGCGATCATGGTAACATGGGTGACTCTGGAACGAGTCGACAGGGAGAACAACCGACGGCTCGTCATGGTCGAAGCCGATCCGGACTTCCTTGGGAGGAGACGACTCTCGGCAGCAGTGCGCTGCGGTGAGCACGTGGACATTGTCGCCGTCGTCGCTCCGGCGAACGATGGTGCCGCTGCACCCTTGGCCGGCTTGCTCGTGCATGACGACGACCGCCGTGTGCGTGCTGTCGGCGCGGGCGTCGGCGCCGATGACCGCCGCTCGGTCCTCGCCGCCCTCCTCACGAGAGCCGGTCCCGGTCGGTAGCGCGCAGGCCGCCGGCAAGAGCACGGAGATGGCCAGCCAGGCCACCGCGAGCGTTCTCATGAATCGACCTCCCCCAGACCACCAGCACTCGGCGCGCGTGCGAGACGCCTTCACGCGGCCTCGAACGTCCCGCTGTCCGTCCGTCCGAGGAGAATCTTGCGGGCGGTTCGTGAACCGTCAATCGCCCGGCAGCGCTGCCAGGCTCGCCCTGCGAACCGCGCGCAACGCAATCCGCGGTCCCGCTCACCCTGGAGAGCTCGCCTCACCGTCTGGTGGAGAACGAGACAGCACGGCTTCTCTGAAGATTGCCCGTTTCACATCGCGAGCCCACGCCGCCCGCCCAGGCCCAGGCGCCGAGCGCGCCACCCCTACGCCGCCCGCACCCACCCCCGCGCCGTCTCCTCGAAATGCTCGGCGCCCGCGATCCTGAAGATGCTGCTCTCCGGCTCCCAGAAGTTCCGCTCGATATCGATCTTGTGCCCGCTGATCCGGATCACGTTGAACGCGTTCTGCTCCCCGCGCCCGCGCGTCGAGGTCGCCGTGCCGGCCTGGATGATGAGCGACGAGTGGCCGCCGGCCTCGAAGCGCTCCGCGGAGTGCCCCGTGTGACTCAGGTGCAGGTGGCCCGACAGGATGATGTCGACCCCGCAGCTCGCGATCGCCGCCATCGCCTGCCTCGCGCGCCCGACGATCGCGTGCGGCGAGTTCTCGGGCAGATCGAACGGATGATGCGTGACAACGATCTTCGTGACCTCGGGGCCGAGATCGCACATCCTCGCCTTGATCCCCTCGATCTGGCGCGCGTTGATGCGCCCGTCCTTGATGGTCAGCGAGCGCGCGGTGTTGATGCCGAGGACGGCGAGCTCGGCGTCGACGTGGAACGGCGAGAGGTCGTCCGTGATGTGGCTCCGGTACCTGTCCAGCGGGCGAAAGAACCGATCGAACAGGTTGTAGAGCGGGACATCATGGTTGCCGGGCACCACGATCCGCGGCGCCGGCAGCGCGTCGAGGAAGGCGCGCGCCTCGGCGAACTCGGCGCTCCGCGCCCGCTGGGTCAGATCGCCCGAGATCACGACCACGTGCGGCTCGAGCCCCCAGATCCTGTCGATCAGCGGGCGGAGGATGGCCTTGTTGACGCGGCCGAAGTGCAGATCCGACAGGTGCACGAGCGTGCGCATGATGCATCATCCCCCCAGCGCGGCGGCCTGATCCGAGGAGCCCTCCTGCCGTCGTGAGCCCGCGCTGACGTCGGACGACAGGGGCGCGATGACGCGAAGCGCCTGAGGCCGGGCGCGATAGCAGAGCGGCGGCGTCATCTTCAGCACCTCGCCGTCCGCGGCCACGTGGAGGAGGCGGCGCCCCGGCGCCTCCACCCGCAGCTCGGTCGTGCGCATGATGCTGAAATCGCTCGCCTTCTGGATGCGCCCGGCGAGGGCGCTGGCGATGAGCTTGACGCTGGAGAGCCGGCTCTCCGCGTGCGCGACGCACACGCCGAGCTCACCCGAGCTCGGCGGGCGCTGGCGCGCGAGGTCGACGTCGCCGAGCTTGAAGTCGTTGTTCGCCACGAACACGAACGGCGTGTCCAGCTGGAGCTCCTGCCCGTCCAGGAGCAGCCGCAGACGGACGCGCTCGTGCCGCCGGATCCCCGAGACGGTCGCCAGCGCGAGGGCGACCCACTTGTTGAGCCCGCTCCGCTTCCGGAGCGCCTCGCGGGCCCGCACGATGCTCGGGTAGATGCCAAGGGTCGAGTTGTTCACGAACACACGGCCGTTGACCTCGCCCACATCGACCCGGACGCGCCGCCCCTCGACCAGCGTGCGCACGGCGCCCTCGAGGGTCAGCGGAACGCCGAGGTACTTGGCGAAATGGTTCACCGTCCCGAGCGGCAGGACGCCCATCGTCTTGTCCGTGCCGGCGACCGCCGCGGCGACCGTGTTCACCGTGCCATCGCCGCCGCCCGCCACGACGAGATCGTAAGGCCCCCGCGCCGCGCGGCGGGCGAGCTCCCCCATGTGCCGGCCCCTCTCGGCGCACAGCAGCTCGGCGTCGAAGCCGCTCTCCTTCAGGAGCTCCCCGAGCCGCGCGCGCTGCTCCGCCGCGCGGTTCGACCGAGAGGAACAGTTCAACAGGACAGCCACGGATCGATGCATCACCGTCGAGTTTCCAGCAAAGGGCCAGGGCTCGCGCTCACCGATCCTCGATGAAACGGATCGCGCGCAACGCTCCTCGTGGTGTAGCAATCTGCGCGCCCGGCCTCCCGCCCTCGCCCTCACCCCGCGCATCCCGCCGGCGCCTCCGGCCGCGCCGCCCGAGGCGTGCCTCACGCGGCGCGGAGCGTGGCGGATCGCCACGCTCGCCTCCACGAGCCGCGCGGCGGCGCGCCGCCGCCGGCCCTGCTCAGCGCACGCCGCTCCCGGCGTCCGGCTCGCTCCGCGGCCAGGTGAAGAAGAACGTGGCGCCGGCGCCCTTCTCCGACTCGACCCACGCTCGGCCCCCCTTGCTGAGCACGATCTTCTGGACGATCGAGAGCCCGATGCCCGTCCCCTCGACGTTGTCGCGCGGGTTCAGGGTCTGGAAGATCTCCCAGACCTTCTGGTGGTATTGCGGGGCGATCCCAGGCCCGTTGTCCTTCACCGAGAACTCCCAGAGCTCGCCCAGATCCCGCCCCCGCACCTCGACGCGCGCGTCGGGGCGATCGGCATACTTCAGCGCGTTGCCGATCAGGTTCAAGAAGACCTGCTCGAGCGGCACCCGCTCCGCGAGGAGCGTCGGCATGCCCGCCGCGATCTCGATCGACGCGCCCTCCGGGACCGTGAGCAGCGCGAGCACGTCGTCGAGGAGCTTCCGGACGTCCACGGTCTCGGGCTTGTCGCGCACGCGCCCGGCGCGCGAATAGCGCAGGATCCCCTCGATGAGCGCCTCGAGCCGGACCACGCGCGAGCGGAGCAGATCCATGTGCTGGCGCGTCTCCGGCGACGCCTTGTCCGTGAGATCGTCCTCGATCCACTGCGAGAGGTTCGCGATCGCGCGGAGCGGCGCCTTCAGATCGTGGCTCGCCACGTAGGCGAAGCGGTCGAGCTCCTTGTTGCTCCGCTCGAGCGCCTGGATGAGCTGCTGCGCCCGCCGGTACAGGTGCGCGTTGTCCATGGCGATGGCGGCCTGGGCCGCGAGGCCGACCACCAGCCTCTCCGCCCGCTCGGTGAACACGCCCGGCGCCGGGTGCCCGAAGAACAGCCCGCCGATGACGCTCCCCGAACGAGAGACCACCGGCACGGCCAGGTAGCTGACGACCGGCAAGTGGCCTCTCGGCATGCCGTGGTAAGGATCGTTGTTCCCGTAGCGCGGGTCCTTCGTGACGTCGTCGAGGCGCACCACGCACTCTCCATTGAAGGTCGGCGCGAACACGTCCGTGTTGCGCGGCATCGGGAACCCGGAGAAGTGCTCCCGAGGCACGCCGGAGATCGTATAGAGCATGTAGCTCTTCCCCTCGGCGTTCGTGACGTTGTAGAAGAACGCGCCGAACTGCGCGCCGCTCAGCCGCGTGGCCGCGTCGGTCACCGCCTGCACGAGCTTCTCCAGATCGAGCTCGGCCGCGAGCTGCTTGCCCGTGAGGTTGAGCAGCTCGAGCGTCTCCCCCTCTTCCTGGAGCCGGTCCTCGGTCTGCTTGCGCTCGGTGATGTCGAGCACGATGGTCCCCACGCCGATGACGCCCTCGTCCTTCGCTCGCACGGGCGCGTAATTGACCAGCCAGGAGCGCGGCCGGTCCGACGCCCGCGTCCTCCCCGTCACCTCGGCGGTGAACGCCTCCCCGGCCTCCAGGACGCGCTGGAGGTGGGCGACGATCGTGTCGCCCATCTCCGGAAGCAGCTCGGGGATCGTCTTGCCGAGGTGGGCCTCGAGGGGGATCCCGTTGATGTCCGCCAGCGCCTGGTTGATCCGCACCACGCGAAGATCGCGGTCGATCACGGCGAGCCCGGCGGTCGTCGCCTGGAAGAAGGCGTCGATCAGCGCGCAGTCCGCGGACGGCTCGTGCAGCACATGGCGCTCCTGGTGGAGCGGCGCCGCCCCCGCCGCGCTGCGCTGGGCGCGAGCAGGCTCTGCCGGCGCGGCGTCGACCGGAGGCGAGACCGGCTCGGCGGGCTCCCCATTCCCCTTCTGCGATTGCGTGTTCTCCATGGACCTCGTGGACCCGGGCTGTCCTCGCCCGAGCGTAGCGCCCGGGTGCAAAGACGACACCCACTCCGCGCCGCGGTGGCGTGCGCGGGCGGGCGCCGCGACCCCTTCAGAGGAACGGGGCAGATCGCCGCTCCGGCTCGCGGAGCGGGATGTGCAGCTCCCGCTGGGGCGCCGGGACGACGATCCCGGCCGCGTCGAGCCGCTCCTTGAAATGGCGCGTGAGCTCGAGCCGCGCCGGGAAGAAGTCGGCGGGGAGGATCCAGGCGCGGACGAGCAGGTGGACCTTCCCGTCCGCGACCTCGATCACGTCGACCGACGGCGCCGGCTCCGGCAGCACGCGCGGCTCGCTCGAGAGCACGTCGCGCAGCGTGGCGATGGCCTGCGCGATGTCGGCCGTGGCGCTGACGCCGATCGTCAGATCCATGCGCCGGCGCTGCGCCCGCGTGAAATTCTGGATCTTGGCGGACCGGACCCTGGAGTTCGGCAGCGTGATCGGGACGCCGTCGAAGCTCGTCAGCTTGGTCTGGAACACGTCGATGGCGTCGACGACGCCCGACGTCCCGTCGATCTCGATCGCGTCGCCGACGTCGAACGGCCGCAGCACGAGGAGGACGAGCCCGGCGGCCACGTCCGACAGCGTGTCCTTGAGGGCAAGCCCGACGGCGAGACCGGCGGCGCCGAGCACCGCGAACAGGCTCTTCGTGTCGACGCCGAACCGCTCGAGCACCGCCATCGCGGTGACCGTCAGGACCGTGAGTCGGCTCACGCTGGCCAGCACGGGGACCAGGGTCACATCGATCTGCGCCCACCGCTTGCCGAAGGACCGCACGCTGCGCGCGGTCCAGGCCGCCGCGATCCAGCCGACGATGGCGATGAGCATCGCGCTCGCGACGCTGGGCACGTGGCTCTTCAGGAGCTCGAACGGCGTGCCCCACGTCGCAATCCCCTGCTCCACGCTGCCTCTCCTCCTCGACGCCCGCGCGCCGCGCGCCGGCCCGCACTGCGCCGGGCTCTCTCGGCGCGCGGCCGTCGGGCGTCAACGGGCGAGCGCGGCGAGGCGGCGGAGCTGCTGCGCCGCGAGCTCGGCGCCGTTGACGAGTCCCTGGAGGAGGTGGGCGACGGCGCTGTCCTTCGCCGGGCGGGTGGCGCGCGCCGGGCGCGCCGCGAACCACGCGAGCTCGCCGGCGGCCGCCTCGACGAGGGGCCTGCGCGCCGAGAGCCAGCGCGCGCACCACGCGGCGAGGTGCGTGTCGCCCTCCGCCGCGGCGACGTACTGGATCAGCTCGACGAGGTCGACGCCGTGGCGCATCCCGAGGAGCGTGCCGCGGTAGGACTTCTCGGCGCTCAGCAGGTGATCCGCGAGGTGGTCGCGCAGCGCCGAGAAGGCGCGGCCGACCGCGCTCCCGCCCGCGCTGACGGGCAGCCCGCGCTCTTCGGCGAGCGCGGGGAGCTCCGACAGCGCGGCCTCCGCGTGGGCCGAGATCGCCCGCAGGGCGTGCGCCGGCGGCACATCGCCGAGGCGCTCCGCCTCGAGCAGCGGGTGCGTCTTCGCCGAATGCTCCGTCTGGAACAGCTCCCGCACGAGGATCGCGAGGAACGCGCGCCCCTTCGGGCTCTCTTCCTGCGGTCCGGACTCGTCCCTCGCCGCGCGGCCCTCGCCGTCCGGCGCGCCGTTGCTCTGAAGTTCCTGCATGTTCGTCCCCTCTCCCCTCCTCGCGCCGAGCTCAGGATCCGCTCGCGGCGCGCCTCGCTCTCGTCCCGGTCCGCCGCGAGCTCGTCCCGCGCGAGGCCCCTGCCCCGCCGCGGCGCGCCGTACCTTGCGCGGCGCGGGGGCGGCTGCTCGCCGTCTTGCGCGAGGCGCTCGTCTTGCGCGCGCTGGACCCGGCGCCCTTCCTCGCGCTGCCGCCCGCGCTCTTCCTGGCGCTGCCGCCCGCGCTCTTCCTCGCGCTCGCGCTGCCGCCCGCGCTCTTCCTCGCGCTGGACCCCGCGCTCTTCCTCGCGCTCTTCGGCGCCGCCTTCTTCGCCGCAGCGCCCCGCCCGGCGCTCGCCGCGGCGTTCCGCTTGCGGGTCGCGGCCGCCTTCTTCGCCGCCGCGCTCCGCGCCGACGCCGGCCGCGCCTTGGAGGCGGCGCCTCCCTTGCGGCCCCCCTTCTTCGCCGGCTCCTTGTTCACCGGTTTGCCCACGCCCGAGCCCGACTTCTTCCCTCCGCCGGTCATCTTGTTGACCGTCGCCCAGGCCCGCCGCTCGGCCTCCCCCTCCGGGACGCCGCGCTCCTCGTACCCTTCCTCGATGTGCTCGGCCTGTCGCTTCTGCTTGTCCGTGTAGCTCGATTTATCGCCTCTCGGCATGGTGTCCTCCTTGCGAGCTCGCGCCTCCGCGCGGGTCCGCTCCTTCGCTGGAAGCCTCGGCTCGCCCTGTCGTGAGAAGAAGACAAGACCGTGCCTGTGGCTCGGATCCCTCGAACCGCGGTGTCTGCGTCGATCGAGGAGCAACCGCTGTGCCGTCCTGGAGCGACGCGACGGGGCCTGACGCGCGTCCGGATTTCCCGTCTCTCGCGGCTCCATCGCCGCGCCGGCCGGGAGGTCCCGGGGCGCGAGCGTGGCAATCGGCCCCGGGTGATGAGGAACGCCTCAATCGCGTCGCGCGGGGAGCGCGGCGGGGCGAGGGCTCAGAGCGACTCGAGGTAGGCGACGAGATCGTCGAGCTGCGCGGAGGTCAGATCGGAGACGTCGCCGTGGTCGCCGCCGCCGCACGCGGGATTGAAGCGCTCGCGGAGCGTCGCCGCGCAGCCGTCGTGCATGAACGGCGCGCGCCCGGAGATGCCGATGAGCGAGGGCACCTGCAAGAGCTCACCGGTCCCGACATCCTCGTTCCGGTTGTTCGTGAGCATCGGGCCGCTGTGGCAGTCGGCGCAGGCCACCTTCTTGTCGTGGAAGAGCGCCGCGCCGCGCGCGACGGCGGCCTCGTCCATGGGCGGCGACGCCGGGAAGGCGGGCAGGCTGTCGATGTAACGGGCCATCAGGTCGAGCCGCCGGGCGCCGGGCTTGGGGCCGCCCATGCGGGAGACGAACACCTCCCCCATGAGCCCCGCGATATCCGGCATGTCGCCGCTCCAGTGGAGGGGCGCCGTCTGCAGGATGCCGCCGCCCACGGTCTGGGTCCGGCGCAGGCCCACGGGATCGAAGTTCCACGTGTGCCCGTCCTCGTGCCCTTCGGGGTGACACGACGCGCACGCGACGGCGCTGAAGCCGTTCGGCGGCCGATGGAACATGTCGTGGCCGGTGTCTCTCACGCTCTCGCCGGGAAGCGCGATGGTGCGGGGAAGCGCGATGTTGCGCCCGCTGAGCACCTGCAGGGCGGCCGGCTCGCGCAGCTGCACGACGATGTCGCCGCGGCCATCGAACGCCACGGCGACCGGCTGCCCGCTCACCGGCTGCGAGGTGACCTCGGGGTTGCAGTTGGCGCTCACCGAGTCGCGCGCCAGGTTGCCGGTGGCCGCGGTCACGACCACGTCGTTGCCGGCCCCGACCACGGCCACGCTCGTGCCGTCGGGCGAGATCGCGACGTCGACCGGCAGCGCGACGCCGGGGATCGCGGCCGCGGGCTTCCGGGAGGCCACCGTGTCGGGGGTGTCCGCCGGGTCGATCGTGCTGACCGCGCCGTGCACGATGTTCCCATCGCAACCGCTTGACTGGTAATAGCCGCCCGGGCTGAGGGTGACCTGCGACGACATCGCGCGCTGGTGCACCATCATCGCGCCGCCCTCCGCGCGCGGGACCATGCGCCAGGCCACGGTAGGCGTGTAATCCGAGGTGCTGAACCCGATCGCGCGGAAGGGGGGGAGCGCGCGGCGCGAGATCACCTCGCCCTCGGGGCGCACGACAAGGATCTCGGCGGACTTGAAGCGGCTGACGAGGAGCCGGTCGCCGTCGACCACGACGTCGCGCAGGTCGGGGGCGGGGCGGAGCTTCCGGACGGCGGGGCCGCCCGAGGCGGGGAGCGTCACGAGCTCGCCGCCGGCGCAGGCGACGTGGATTGTGTCGCGGGGGGCGTCGAAGGCGACCCCGCGGGGCGCGCGGCAGACCTCCCGGCGCTCGACGACCGACCGCGCCGCGACGTCGAGGGTCGCCACGGCCCCGGCGCGCCGGAGCGCCACGTGGACCCGGCCGCTCGCGTCCTCGACGAGGCGCCCGGGCTCGTCCCCGCGCTCCAGCGCGACCGCCGCCGCCTCGCCGCGGTCGAGGTCGACGATCCACACGCGGTCGCGGTCGGGGTCCGCCGCCACCGCCGTGCGTCCGTCGCCGGCGATGAGCAGCGTGCCGCCGCTGATGGCCGGGGGCGGGACCTCGGTCACCGTGATCCGCGGATCAGAGCCGTCGACGCCGAAGCCGGGCGTCGGCTCAGGCCCCTCCGGCCCGCAGGCCGCGAGGAGCGACGAGAAAACGCTCGTGGATACGAGCCCTACCAGGACAAGAGAACGAGAAAGTCGCTGACGCATTGGGGGTCCTCCGTTCGCCGCGCGCGCGAGCTCAGCAAGAAGGGTTCCAGGGAGATGTCGAGATTTGGACGGCGGCCATCGCCGGGCACGGCGCGCGCCGCGCGGCGCCGGAGGCCGGAGCGAGAAGGAGTGTTCTCGGGCGGGTGCGAAGGGAGGCGCGCGCGGCGGCCGCGGGCAGCGGGGCGGCCGGCGGCGCTGCAGGAGGGGCCATCCTTCCTTCGCCCCGGGCGGAGAAGCATGCGCCGCGGCGCCTTCCTACCGACGGTCCTCGGCACGGGGCCCGGCGCCTCCGCGAGAGGAGGTGCCCGCGCGGTTGGCGGCGGGGAGGTCTTGAGCAGGAAACGATCGTTACGCAGGATGGGCGCCGGACCAAGGGGCATCGCGGCCTGCTGGTGGATACCTGCTTCCGCGCGATGTCTTGCGACGAGGCGGGTGCCGAGCCCGCGCTTCCGAGGGCTCGGCGTGCGCCCGTGATCGCGGAATCCAGCTTGGGACCGCGCCCAAGCTGGCGCTGAGTCCTTTCACCAGATTGCTCTGGTGAGAGGTGGTCTACGATTCATTGTTATTGGGCTTGACCGAACAACGAGAGCACATGTCATGAGCCGCTGCAGGATCTAATCGTCGTAGCATACAATCATGTCAGGGCGAGATTATGCCGGCCAAATTCCACGCGTATTGCCCCCATATGGCGGTCGCAGCTCCGGATTCCACAGTCAACCTGGCCGCCGTCGTGTTAGGCCCCCATGCTCGCACACCGAGCCGGAGATCGTTATCTATTACATAGATGGCGAACTTTATGACCCGACCTGCTCCTTCTGGATGTCCATCCAAAGACAGGAAGTAAAACTCATTGGACGTGATGTCGGTTACTTCGATGGGGGCTTCCACATCGAAGTAACCGAGGTCAATGTCGAGCAGGTTGCATGTCTGACCAACTTCCAGGACATCGCCACAGCCTGGAAATGGAAAGTAGTCGGAAAAATGGTTGGTCGCTATCCAGAATATCCCATCCTTTATGACGCCAGCGTTGGGGCCATAAACAGGAAACAGCGAGAATTCACATCGGTAGGAAAAGTCGTCGTTGGAGTTATTGATAGCCCAGCACTCATCCCTAGCACTGGCTGCGTGAGCTGTAGCCGGCGCTCCGATGGCGATCGCGATGAATAGCAACAGAGATACAATGGGAGTTACAACCAACAAGAACGCGGCGGGGCGGCGTGAATCCATGCGACCGATGAAGAATCCATTATTCGATATCATGGCTGGAATCATCCGAATGCTCCCTATTGTTCTGACGGCGTGTTCCTGGTGCCATGTCTGGCTGTTTTTGAGGGGGCGCGCCGCTGGAACAACGAACAGGTTGAAATTCCGCGAATGCTTCGTGTTTCATGGCCCACTATGCCCCGCGGGCCGCTGGGGCTTCGATAAACAGTGCCCTACGGCGCACGCCGGCCCGCAAACTAGCGGATCGGTCGACGGTTCAATACACCCGGTGTTCCAGCGCTCCGATACTGTTCTGATGAACCACCGGTATGCTCGACCCCAGTCGCTGTTCTGCGGTTAGAAGGCGGTGGGGGACATCTGTCCGTGATTTGAACAAAGGCCGGCACGTGCAGGCGCGGACGCACCGTTGGCCACAACACACAATGAAGTGTAGAGCAGAACAAGTCGAGTGTGTCAAGGTGTGAATCGTCACGTTCGCCTTACGGAACAGAAGAGCCCTTCCGCGAACCGCCAATCCTGGAAAAATACACCACGCCGATTCTTTCTCTAGGCGGTGGAGATTGGCGCCCTCGATTGCTGGATTGCTGTATGGACGTATGTTGGCTGGGTGTGATCGACCATGCCCGGCGGCGGCCACCGGGACGCCGTCCGTTTCCGAAGCGCGTCAAGCAGCTCGAGAGATACACGCTTTGGCTGAACGCTGTGTGCGAGCATTGAAAGGAAGTGACACATCGCCCGTTGGGCGAGAAAGTTGACCATCTCTATCCTCGGAGAGCCGTCTCATGGATCCGAGTGCCCTCACGTCGGAGCACTCGGGGACGGCGGCCCTGGAACGCGCGACGGTAGGCTTGCGGGCTGGTCCCGGCCACCCGATGGAAGTGCTGCCGGAGCGCCGCGACCGAGCCGAACCCGGCGCTGGACGCGACCCTCTCGATGGAGAGGGGCGTCGTCTCCAGCAGCGCCTGCGCTCGGCGGACGCGCGCCTTGAGCAGCCACTGGAGCGGGGTCGTGCCCGTCTGCTCCTTGAAGTGGCGGCTGAGGGAGCGGACGCTCATGGCTGCTCGCCGCGCGATGTCGCCGAGCGAGAGGTCGTCGTGCAGGTGCTCTTCCATCCACTCGAGCACTCGGCTCAGCGAGACATGCTCCGTCGGCGGGGGCGCCTGCTCGATGAACTGAGCTTGGCCGCCGTCGCGCTCCAGCGGCATCACAGAGAGGCGCGCCGCCGTGGCGGCGACGGCTGCCCCGTAGTCGCGGCGCACGAGGTGCAGGCACAGATCGAGCGCGGCGGCCGCGCCGGCCGACGTCAGCACCTTTCCCTCGTCGACATAGAGGACGCTGGGGTCCACGGACACCCGCGGAAAGCGCCTGGCGAGCTCCTCGGCGGCGAGCCAGTGCGTGGTCGCCCGCTTGCCGTCGAGGAGCCCCGTCGCGGCGAGCAAGAACGCGCCGCTGCAGATCGAGGCCACGCGCGCCCCCTCCTTGGCGGCCTGTCTGACGGCGCGAATCAGAGGCTCCGGCACCTGCCGCGTGATGTCCGCGATGCCCGGGAGGATGACCGTGTCGGCCTTGCGCAGGGCCGACAGCCCCTGCCGGACCCGCATCCGAAATCGCCCGGCGTCGATGTCGCGTTTCACGCCGCAGACCTGCACCTGGTACCCCGGGCGCCCGCTCGCGAGACGTACGCGCTCGAACACCTCGATCGGCGTCGAGAGATCGAACGCGACCACCCCGTCCAGCGCGACGATCACCACCCGATGCATGGCGCCATCATGGCGCCCTCCTCTTTCTCCGACAACCGCAGCGGCCCAAGCGGCAGCGATTTCTGCCGGCTCGCAGCTACATCGTCTCCCCCCTGGGCCAATGACCGCGCTACGGGGTGGCCCACGACCTCGCCATGTGGCGGCGATCTCGCCTTCACAGGACGCTACGCTGGCCAGATCCTGTCGATCATTGTCGTTTTTGCCGCTCGCGCAGAGCACGCGTATCCCCCAGACTAGCTCCCGCATGAAGCCCCGGACGCCAGTCCCGGACGCCGCTGTGCGCCACGGAGCTGTCGGCCCCCGAGCTCCTTACGATGCTTGACCACTCGAGCAGGGACCTCCGGCAGGAGGCGTACCGATGATCGCGTATCGATGCATTCTCGCGCTCAAGTTCCTGAGCATCATGGGGTACGCCGGCGGCGCCGCTGGCGCTTTCTTGTGCGAAGATCCTGCCGCGAGGAAGCGCGCCGTGCACCGCGTCGCATCTCCGAGCCTGCTGGCGACGTGGCTGTCTGGATACGCGCTCTTGGTCTTGAACGGCTGGCCGCTGCTCGAGCTCTGGATCGCGGGAGCGCTGCTCCTGTCGCTCGCCGCCAACGCCGCGCTGGTCTACTGCGTCAGTCGAGATCGGAGGGACCTCTCTGCATTTCTGTGGTCCGCGCTGCCCGTGGCCTGCGTCGTCGTGCTCATGGTGTTCAAGCCGACCTGGGCGCAGGTGCGGCCATGAACGAGCGCCGGACCCTCCGGATCGTGAGCATCGTCGAGGGAGCATCTCTCCTGCTGCTGCTGCTCGTGGCGATGCCCCTGAAATACGCGCTCGGCTACCCCGTCGCGGTGCGCGTCGCCGGGAGCGTGCACGGCGTGCTCTTCCTGGCGATGCTCTCCGCGGCGTTCCGGGCGGCGCTCGAGCGCTCCGTGTCCCGCCGGACCGTGCTCGGCGTGCTTGCGCTGTCCGTCGTCCCGTTCGGGTTCGTCATCGCGGACCGAATCTTACGGGTCGGAGCCAAGATCGAGCGCGCATGACGTTGAAGACGCCCGGAAGGCCAGGCGCCGCATCTCCCTGGCCCGAGCTCCGGCACACGGCCGGCGACGAGGCGCTCGAGCGCGAGCTCCCGCGCAGAACGAGCTCGCCGCCGCCCGCTGCACCCCGCCGTCAGCGGTAGGTGCCGAACCCCATCTCGTGCTCGATCTTGACCAGCTTGTTGTACAGGCCGATCACGAGCAGCGATGGCGCCCACTGGCCGATGAAGTTCGCGATCTGCTTCTTGCCAGCCAGCATGCAGCCGGCCGAGATCAGCATCGAGCCGATCGCCAGCCCGAGATAGGCGCCGGACGGAACCCGGCCAGTCCTCTCCTCGATCTTCGTCGTGATCTTGCCCTCTTCCTTCTGCATCATGGGCTCGGTCGTCGTCATCGTGGATCTCCTTCCGCGGCGCCGGGCCGGCGCTGCGCTTGCCGCCGCGAGCCGGTGCGACGACCGGGCCAGAACCGAGGGCGTCCGGACGGGAACAAACCGCGCAGCGTCGCGCAGCGCTCTTTCGTCGATCCGGCGCCGCCGCGCGCCGCGCTCCGCGGCGATCGCCGGCCCGGCCAGGCGCAGGGCGGCCGCCCCCGCGCCGGCGGAGGGCGCGCTCGCGCCCCGCGCGCACTGCCACGCCGATGCACACGCCGGCCGGCCAAGCCGCGCTGCGCTCGGCCCGGCGGCCTCGAGCATGCGCCTCGCCCGGGCGCCCGAGCCGCTCAGACCCGCGCCGTCACCGCGCGCAGGAGCTGCCGCTGCGCCGCCGCGAACACGAGGAGCACGGGCAGGCTCAGGATCACGTTGCCGGCCATCACGAGGTGCCAGCGAACCCCCGTCCCCTGCTCCCGCAGCAGGGCGATCGCGAGCGGCAGCGTGCGCACCCGATCGTCGGTCGTCATGACGAGCGGCCAGAAGTAATCGTTGTAGTGAAAGACGAAGCTGAACAGGAACAGCGCCGAGAGCGTCGGCCGGAGCATCGGGCCGAGGATCAGGTAAATGATCCTGAGCTCGCCCGCCCCATCCATCCTGGCCGCCTCGATGATCTCGTCAGGCACCGAGAGCAGCGCCTGGCGCACAAGGAACGTCCCGAGCGCGCTGACCCCGAAGGGGAGGATCAGCGCCGCGAACGTGTTCATGAGGCCAGCCGCGCCGAGCATCGTGAACACCGGGACGAACGTCACCTGCGCCGGGATGAGCAGGCACGAGAGCACCAGGACGAACGCGGTGTTCCGCCCGACGAACCTGAGCTTCGCGAGGGCATAGCCGGCCGGGAGCGCCAGGGCGATCTGCAGGAGCGCGATGGCCGTCGCCATGAACACCGTGTTGGCGAAATACCGCATCACCGGCACCGCCTGGAGCACCTCGCGGTACGCGCCGAGCTGGATCGCCTGCGGCAGCGGGTACGCCGGAGCGCGGGTGATCTCGGGGAGCGTCTTCAGCGAGGTGATCGTCATCCACGCATACGGGCCGAGCCAGACGACCGCCACCACGAGGAGCACAAGGTCCGAGGCGAGCCGGCGCGAGCCGAGGAGCCCCGCGCCGCCGCCGCCGCGCCCCGCCGTCACGACGGCCGCCTCCCCTCGCGCGGCGCGCCCCCGCGGAGCGCCCAGAGCTGCAGGACCGTCAAGAGGAGCAAAAACCCGAAGAAGATCACGATCATCGCGCTCGCCCGGCCGACCCGCAGGTTCACGAAGACGTGCTCGTAAATGGCGTAAACGAAGAGGGTCGTCGACTTGACCGGCCCGCCCTGCGTCATCACGCGGATCACGTCGAACGCCTGAAAAGAGAGGATGAGGCTCGTCGTCGCCACGAAGGCGGCGCTCGGGCGGAGCAGCGGCCACGTCACGTGGCGGAACCGCCGCCACGGGCCGGCGCCGTCGAGCGCCGCCGCCTCGTGCAGCGCGCGGGGGATGTCCTGCAGGCCGGCCAGGAAGACGACCATCGCATACCCGGTGATCTTCCAGACGCTCACCGCGGCCAGCGCGAGCAGCGCCGACCGGGGATCGCCGAGCCAGCTCATCGCCGGCAGGCCGAGCCCGCGGAGCGCCGCCGAGAGGATCCCCTCGGCGTCGAGGATCCACATCCAGAGGAGCGCCACGGCGACCCACGAGACGACATAGGCGCTGAACACCGCGCCCCGCACGAAGGCGTAGACCGGCCCCGGCCGATCGAGCGCCACCGCCAGCGCGAGCCCGAGGGAGCCGGAGAGCGTCACCACGACGGCGCTGTAGCCGAGCGTGCGGAGGAGCGAGCCGGCGAGCTCCCCGCTCCCGACGAGGACCTCGTAGTTCCGCAGCCCGACGTACCGCGGCGGCGTGAGCAGATCCCACGCGTAAAAGCTGTTCTTGGCCGCGAGCAGGAGCGGGACCAGGAAGAACACGGCCAGGAAGGCCGCGGTCGGCAGGAGGAGCAGATAGGGCGAGAGGGGGTGCTTGGGCTTCATCGCTCGCGCGCCGCGCGGACGGCCTCGGAGAGGGTCTCGGCGGCGTCGCGCGGGACGAGCACCGCCTCTTCGAGCCGAGGCTGCACCACCTCGCGCTGGATACGGAACAGGTCCGGAGACCAGGGCCAGGGCGCGGCGTGCTCGAGCTGGTCCAGGGCGACGCGATCGTTCGGGTGCGCGGCGTAGTAGCCGTCCCGCGTGAGGTCCTTGAGGCCCCGGCGCGAGACCGGGATGTAGCCCGTCCGCGTCGCGAACGAGTTCGCCTGCTCCGGCTGCATCATCCAGCGTAGAAACGCGAACGCCGCCTCCTGCGACTCCGGCGCCGCGCCCCGCGGCATCACGAACATCGTCCCGCCCGTGGGCACCGAGGCGCGCACGTCGCGCGGCAGCGGGGCCGCGCCCACCTCGAACCTCCCCGCGCCCGCCTGGCCCGCGTTGTCCTCCAGGTACCGGAGGAACGCGGTCGAGGTCCAGATCATCGCGACCCGGCCGGCCAGGAAGTCGGTGTTCGTCACCTGCCACGCGTTGTAGTCGCGCCCTGGCGGCGGCTTCATCGTGCGGTCCTCGTGCACGAGCGTCTGCCAGAACCGGAGCGCGCGCACGCCCGCCTCGCCGCCGAGCGTGGGCGTGCCGTCCGGGGCCACGACGTCGCCGCCCGCTTGCCCGACGAGCGCCGCCCAGAACCACCAGTCGACCGGGCACTCGAAGCCCCACCGCCGCGTGCTCGCGCCGTCGCGCACGACGAGCCGCGCCGCCGTCGCGCGGAGCTCGTCCCAGGTCGACGGCGGCGACAGCCCGAGCTCGCGGAAGACATCCCGGTTGTAGTAGGCGATCGGCGTCGACCGGTTGAACGGCAGGCACACGAGCGGGCGCTCGCCCCCGCCGACGAACGTCCCCGCCTGGCCGAGCGCCTCGACCACGTCGATGTCGCCGTGCCCGGGGATGGAGGCGCCGATGAACCGATCGAGCGGCTCGAGGACGCCCGCCTCGGCCAGGTAGGGCACCACCTCGCCGACCACGTGCGTCAGCGCGGGCGCCGCGCGCGCCGCGAGCGCGGTCCGCAGCTTGGCGAGCGCCTCGAAGTAGTCGCCCTGGTACACCGCGTCGATGCGGTAGATGCCCTGCGAGCGGTAGAACTTGTCGACGAGCGACAGGAGCACCTCGCGGTTCTTGCCGCCGTAGGCGAACCACAGCGAGGCCCCGATGCGCCCGTCCGGCGCGCGCCGCGCGCAGCCGGCCGCGCCGGCCGTGGTCGCGGCCGCGGCGATCGACGCGGCGAGCGCCCGGAGCGCGTCGCGCCGCGAGCAGGCGGCGCTCGCCCCGGACCACGCGGCGCCGCGCGCGCGCCCGCTCACGGGGCGGCCTCCCCGCGCGCGGCGCGGCCCTCGCCGCTCGCGGTGCGGCCCTCAGGGCTCATGACGCGCCCCGCGGCGGGGCGATCCGCGCGCCGGAGCCCGCGTCGAACCAGAGCACGGCGCGCGGATCGAGCCGCGCGCGCACCGCCTCCCCCGGCGCGGGCGTCGCGAAGCCGTGCGCCCGCGCGCGCAGCCGCGTCCCGCCCGCGTCGAGGTACAGGAACGTCTCGGCGCCGAGCGGCTCGGCGACCACGACGCGCGCCTCGACCTCCACCTCGCCGCGCGCCCCGTCCCTCGCGTCTCCGGCGTCGCCCCACGCCCCCGCGCCGCCCTGCGCCCCCGGCCCCGGCGCGACGCGCAGGTGCTCGGGCCGCACGCCCGCGATGGCCCGCTCGGGGAGCGCCACCCCCGGCGGGGCGGGCAGCGAGAGCGCCGCGCCCTCGTACCGATCGCCGGCGCGCTCGAGCGGGACCAGGTTGATCGCCGGCGTGCCCAGGAACCCGGCCACGAAGGTGTTCGCCGGCGCCTCGTAGATCGCGCGCGGCGGGCCGACCTGCTGGAGCTCGCCGGCGCGCAGCACGGCGATGCGATCGCCCATGGTCATGGCCTCGATCTGGTCGTGGGTCACGTAGACCGACGTCGTGCCGAGGCGGCGCACGAGCGCCGCCAGCTCGACCCGGAGCTCGGCGCGCAGCGCGGCGTCGAGGTTCGAGAGCGGCTCGTCGAAGAGGAACGCCGCGGGGGCGCGCACGATCGCGCGGCCCATGGCCACGCGCTGGCGCTCGCCGCCCGAGAGCTCGCCGGGGCGCCGGTCGAGCAGGTGGCCGATGCCGAGCAGCGCCGCCGCCTCCTCGACGCGGCGCGCCCGCTCCGCCCGCGCGACCCCGCGCATCCGGAGCGGGAAGCCCATGATGTCGCGCGCGGTCATGTGCGGGTACAGGGCGTAGCCCTGGAAGACCATCGCCACGTCGCGGTCCTCCGGCGCGACGCGGCTGACGTCGCGCCCGCCGATCGAGACCGCGCCGCCGTCGGGGCTGTCGAGGCCCGCGATCAGCCGGAGCGCGGTGGATTTGCCGCAGCCCGAGGGGCCGACGAGGACGAGCAGCTCGCCGTCCTCGACCTCGAGATCCAGGCCGGCGAGGGCGGGGCGCTCGGCGCCCGGGAAGCGTCGGGTGAGGCCGCGGAGCGAGAGGGTGGCCATGGCGGCAGCTCAGGTGGCGAGCAGGACGAGCCCCGGGATCGAGCCCGCGACCGCGAGCAGCTTCGGGCTCGGGGCGACCGCGACGGGCACCCGGGCCGTCCTCAGCAAGGCGGCGTCGTACGCGCTGTCGCCGAAGGCCGCAAGCACGGCGAGCTCGGGGAACAGGCGCTCGAGCGCGCGGGTCTTCCCGTCGCCGTAGGTGGCGGGCGCGGCGAGCTCCGGGGCGAGCCGGCCCTCGCGGACGGCCGGGGTCATGGCGGCGATCCGCTCGGGCGCGACGCCGAGCCGCCGGACGGCGCGCTCGATGACGGCGCGCGGGGAGGCGGAGACGACGTACACCGGGGCGCCGCGCGACCGCGCCCAGTCGAGGATCGGCAGGAGCGCCGGCCGGATCCGCCCTGCGTGGCCCTTCTCCTCGAGCACGCGATCGACCATCGCGGCGAGTTCGTCCTCGCGCCACCCGGCGAAGGCCCAGGCCATCATCGCGAAGGCCCGGTCCTCCGGGTAGCGCTCGGCGGCGAACGCCGCGTAGAGCGCGCTCGCGATCTCGTGCGCGCCGCCCTCCGCGGCGACGCCGAACGCCTCGGCCTCGCGCCGCAGCGCCGCCTCGGCCTCGGGCCGCGCGCAGCGCCCGGCGAGGAACGCCTCGAAGAGGTCGACGCCGACGTCGCCCTCCCAGAGGGTGCCGTCCGCGTCGAACGCGAGGGCCGCGCCCGGGCCGAGGGCCGCGCGCTCGGCCTCGATCCGCCGCAGGATGTCGCTCGTGCTCTCGCGAGGGATGGGCGCCGCGCCGCCGCCCTTGTGTGCCGCTGTCATGGTCTCCCGGGGCCGGACGCCGGGTCCGGCCGAGGGCTACGCCTACTGCGGCGCCCGCGTCGCGTCACCCCTGTCAACGTCCTGTCACGCGGGCGGCGGCCGGACGCAGTGAGCCGTCACCGCGCCTTCTCGAAGAGGGAGCGGTGCAGCACCGCGACCGCGGCCGCGACGGTCGCGTCCTCGATGACCATCGACAGGTTGATGCTGCCCATGGCGTAGCTCAGCATCTCGACGTTGACGCCGGCCTCGGCCATCGCCTCGAGCACCTGCGCGGCGACGCCCTTCTGCTTGGGCAGGCCCTGGCCGACGACAACGAGCGTCGTCCGGTTGGGCAGCACCTCGCAGGCGCCGAACCCCTCGAGCTCGGGCAGCGCGCGGCTGAGCTTCCCGAGGTCGTCGGTGGTCATCGAGACCGACACCTCGGACGTGGTGATCACGTCGATCACGACCTCGTGCCGGGCCAGCACGGCGAGGACCTGCGCGAGGAAGCCGACCTCGCCGAACATCCGGGTCGAGCTGATCTTGAGCACGACCTGCCGCTCGCGGTACGCGATGCTGGTCACGGCCGGGGACCCGGCGTCGATGTTGAAGTCGATGACCGTGCCGGGGTGATCGGGCCGGTTCGTGTTGAGCACCCGCACCGGGATGCCCTTCTCCATGGCGGGCAGGAGCGTGGAGGGGTGCAGGACGCGGGAGCCGAAGAACGCGAGCTCGGCGGCCTCGTCGAAGCGCATCGTGGGGATGTTCCGGGCCGTCTTCACGACGCTCGGGTCGGCGGTCATCACGCCGTCGGTGTCGCTCCAGATCTGCGCCTCCTCGGCGGCGAGGCCCGCGGCGAGCAGCGTGGCCGTGAGGTCGCTCCCGTTGCGGCCGACGGTCGTGATCTCGCCGGCCTCGTTGCGGCCGACGAAGCCGGTGACGATCGGGACCACGCCCTCGGGCACGCGCTCGGCGAACATGGCCTTGACCCGGGCGTCGAAGCCGGGCAGCGGGCGCGCGCGGCCGAAGTTCGCGTCGGTGATGAAGCCGAGCTCCCAGACGTCGTAGGCGCGGGCCGGCACGCCGCTGCGGGCGAAGAAGTCCGCGATGCAGCGCACGGCCATGCGCTCCCCGAAGCTCGCGATGTAATCGAGGCTCCTCGGGCTGAGCTCCTTGACGAGGCTGATGCCGCGCAGGAGGTCCGCGATCTCCTCGTAGAAGGCCGCGAGGAGCTCGGGCGCGCAGCCGAGCGACTCGGCGACGGCGCGCTGCTTGTTCACCGGGATCGACGGGTCGAACCGCCCGGTGGCGGCGAGCTTGGCGGCGTTGATCAGCGCGTCGGTCATGCCCTTGTGGGCGGAGCTCACGACGACGGGGCGGCGGTCCAGACGGGCTCTGACGATGTGAAGGACCTTCTCGATCTGCGCGCGGCTCTCGACCGAGCTGCCGCCGAACTTCATGACGATCATTGCGCGTGCCTCCATGGGCCTGGCGGCCCGGTGGGCGCGGAAGGATAGTCGGGACCGGCGGTTAGGCGAGCCCCGCCGGAGCCTGACGCGCCGGGCTACGCCTCGGTCGCCAGCAGGGCCCGGAAGCTCTCGCGCTTCGTGAGGAGGAGCCAGCGCAGGTTCTTCATGAGCTTGCCCTGCTCCGACAGGGCCGCGTGGCTCAGGAGGACGAGCTCGGCCACGCTGATGCCCTCCCGCACGTCCTCCGGCGACACCTTGACCCGGCCGTCCGCCGCCGCGCGACAGCGGGCGAAGCGGGAGATGACGACGGTGGCGAGCGACAGGTCGAGGACCGCGGCCAGGAGGTGCCGGGGCGCCGAGAAGATGTGCCGGCGCTGGAGCACGAGGCGCAGGTAGTCCTTGACGGCGGCCCCCTCGTCCCCGTCGAGGAAGCGATCGACCGTCCTCACGCGCTGCAGCTTGAACGGCCTCGGGATGAACAGCATATCGACGGTGCCTCGCCCGAGCATCCACGCGGCCTTGTTCCCGAAGCTGCGCAGCGCCTGGAGCTCGGTCCACGAGGCCTTTCCGACGCGGTGGGCCTCGCGGACCCGCGACGGATAACAGAGGTTGCCGAGGAGATAGGCGAACAGCACCCGGGCGTAGAACGACGGCTTCTTCCGGGGCTCGAGCGGCGCGGGCTGCTCGGCGCCGGCGAGCGCGAGGGCGGCGTCGATCGAGGCGTCCCCGGCGCGCTCGGCGCCCGGGGGGAGGGCGCGCTCGAACGCGGTCGTCCAGTCGTAGAGCCGCGCCAGGGTCGCCGCCGGCGAGCCGCCGGTCGCGAGCTCGTCTTCCCAGCGCTTCACCGCGCGCAGGTACTGCGGCTGGGCGAGGATGACGCCGCCCAGCGTCGCCAGCGCCTTCGACATCCGCTCCGTGTCGCCTCGCTGCTGGAGCTTGGCCTTGAGCTGGCGGTCCACGGGCTCGCCGTAGTTCTCGCGGATCGACGGACAGAGATGGGAGAGCTGCGCGACGACGACGTCCTTCTCGTCGCGGACGAACCCGAACGGGAACGCCTGGCACGATTTGGGGATGTACTCGTGGCCAAACCGCTTTTGCATGCTGCAGAGCATGTCGTCGTCGAGGAAGACGCACTGGAGCCGGCGGTCCTTCTCCCGCATGGGCAGGACGCCGCGCGCGATGACGAGCGCCCCCTCCTCCCCGGCCCGCTCCCGCACCCACGGCTCCTCGAGGTACCGCCTGGCCTCGTCGCTACTGAATCGGATGTTCCAGGGCAGCCGGCAGCAGCGAGCCGGGCAGTCGCGGCACGCGAACTTCTGATCCGGAGGAGAGGAGAGCTTCTCCGCCGGGAGTTTCGGGAGCTTCTTCGCCGGAGAGGCGTGCTTCGTCTTCGTCGCCATGGGGCGGCCGACGATACAACGCGACGGCGAACCGCGCCCGATCCGGTCGAGCCCACCGTCCCCTCCCCGGCCCCGTCAGCCAGGCGAGCCAGAGGGCTCAGCCGTGGCAGAACGCGACAGCCGGGGAGGGCGACGGACAAAAATACAGCGCCGCCGGGGCCTCAGGGGGGCGAAGGCCGCGCCGGCGGCGCTGGCCTCCCATGAAGCACTGACCATGCCATCCGGAGGATCCCTAGGATCCGCCCCAAATTGCGGCAGTGCGTCGCGGACATCCCTTCCAGGTTTCGATTCTGAAACGCCACCGTCCCAGCATTGCACGATTGTAAGGAATCTTTTCTTACCAACAAGTTACGACCTGGACGTAACAAATCCAGTCAGACATGTGCTTTTCTCCTGTTGTGGCACGAATTGGCGTATTCCGTGCTACGAGCGCTGTACCCCCTACCAAGGAGAAACAAGATGCGACTTGCTCTTTCCCTGTCAGCGGTTGCAGCGATGTGCCTGTCGATCGCCGCGTGCGGCGACGACGACCCGAGCCCGCAAGGGACCACGTCGGGCACCGGCGGCGAAGGCGGTGAAGGCGGCCAGGGCGGTGAGGGCGGCGACGGCGGTGGAGGCGGCCCGGGCGGCGAGGGCGGTGAGGGCGGCGAGGGCGGCGGCGCTCCGGAGGCGAAGGCGGACGGCGAAGCCTGCGAGGACAACGAGGAGTGTCTCGGCGGGCTCTGCTTGACCGAGGAGTCGTTCGGCTGGGCGGGCGGCTACTGCTCTTCGCTCTGCGACGCGGAGCTCCTGCCGTGCGAGGCGGGGTCCGAGTGTCTGCCGCAGGGCAGCTATTCGCTCTGCCTCAAGTCCTGCGAAGCCGCGGACGACTGCGGGGGAGCGGGGCAGAGCTGCGTCGACGTGGACGGGCAAGGCTGGCAGATGTGCGTCGGCGGCTGCGACGCCGACGCGCAGTGCCAGGGCGCCTGCGACGAGGACTTCGGGTTCTGCGTCGCGGCGGGCGAGGTCTGCGACAACGCCGAGGACGACGACGGGGACAGCCTGCAGGACTGCGAGGAGCGCGACTGCGCCGCGGAGGAAGCGTGCTCCGCCGGCATCGCCGCGGCGTGCACGGGGGCGACCGACATCTCGGAGGGAGGGACGTTCACCGGCACGACGGAGGACGGCACCAACGTGTTCGGCGCGATCTGCTCGGGCCTCAGCACGTATCCCGCCGGCTCGGGCGTCAAGGAGAAGGTCTTCCAGTTCGTCGCGCCGGCCAAGGGCGTGGTCCAGTTCGCCGCGGTATCGAACGATCCGGAGGCCGACTTCGACTGGTACGTGCGGACCGCCTGCGACGACGCGGCGACGCTGCTCGGCTGCCTCACGGCGTTCAGCCCGGGCGACCCCCCCGTGGAGCTCGCCGTCGACACGGGCGACACCTACGTCATCTACATCGAGGGCCTGAGCGAGGCGGACGCGGCGTACGAGCTCGAGGTGGCCTTCGTGGAGCAGATCTGCGGCGATGAAGAGATCGTCGGCACGGAGGAGTGCGACGACGGCAACGACGTCGACGACGACGCGTGCACGAACGAGTGCACGGTGAACACGGAGCTGCTGTGCGCGAGCGTCGCGACGATCACGGAGGCGGAGACGTTGGGGGACACGTCCGAGGGCACGCAGGGCTTCTCGGGGTCGTGCGGGGGCAGCGGGGGCGAGCTCGTGTATCGGTACACCCCGACCGCGAGCGGCGATGTGACGATCACCGCGACGCCGGAGGGCAACGCCGACATCGTGCTCTACGCGCGGACCGACTGCGCTGACCAGGAGAGCGAGCTCGCGTGCGCCGATGATCCGTTCGAGGCCGATTTCCCCGAGTCGATCACGGTGAGGGTGACCGCCGAGACGCCGATCGACATCTTCGTCGACAGCTACGACCCGAGCTCCGTGGGGCCGTTCACGCTGACGATCGCGCCCGCGGAGTGACCTGTCGCCGGGCGAGGGCGCCCCGGCGGGCGTCCTCGCCTCGATTCCACGGCATCTGCCGCGGGCGGCGCTCCTCGTCCCTCGAGACGCGGACCGGCCGTCCGGGAGGCGCCGCCTCCGGACAGCCGGGCATCGCTCTGGACGCTGCGTTCACTGCGGCGGCGGGAGCGCGGCCTCCTTGTCCTTCACGCTCGGCGGGTCGACGACCTGGAGGTCCGCCGTCGCGACCTCGCCCGGCTTCACCGGCACGCCGGTCCCGACGCTGGTCGACTCCACGCTGACGAGATAGGGCCCGGTCGGGAGCCCGGACGCGCGGTACGAGCCGTCCTCCGCGGTGATGGGGTAGAACATGCCGAGCGCGCCGTCCTCCGAGACCGCGGTGACCAGCAGGAGGCGAGCCCCGGGGAGCGGCTTGCCGCCCACCGTGACGCGGCCGCGGATCTCCCCTTCGCCGCGGGGCGGGAAGGCGATGTCCCGATGGATGGTCTTCCCTTCCTCGATCTCGACGCCGACGAGCACCACCTGCTCACCGCGCCGCATCATCACGCGGAGGGGACCGGACGGGACCTGATCGAAGTGGAAGCGGCCCTCCGCGTCGCTCACCGTGTTCACGAAGCCGATCGGCCGGTGCACCAGGGAGAGCCGGGCGCCGGCGATGGGCTTGCCGTCGGCGTCGCGCGCCACGCCGGCGAGGCTGCCGCCGGGCGACATCACGAGCTTCACCGGCTGGACGCCATCGCAGCTCGAGATCTCGATCTCCGTCGAGCTCACCGCGTTGCTCCCGTCGTAGCCGCGGACGACGACCGTCCCCGTCGGCACGTGCGGCAGGCTGAACGTGCCGTCTTCCTCGGTCTGCGCCTGGGCGGCGGCCTCCATGGCGACGTTGCTCATCTCGCCGGCGACGAGCAACGACTCGGCGTCGACGTACACGCCCTGAAGCGGCGCGCCGGACGCGTCCACCGCGCGCCCGGTCAGCGTACACCCCTTCGAGAGGGTCAGATCCACCTTCTCGACGTCTCCGGGTCGCACCGCGGTCAGCGGAGAGAACGCGGGCGCAAATTCGGCCGCCGTGGCCCTGACCGTGAACTCCCAGGAAGGCAGCTGTTCGATGCGGAACGAGCCGTCCGGGCTCTCGAACGTGCGGGAGAACAGGGGCGGCGTCGCAGGGGTCTCCGCCGTGACGGCCGAGAGGACGTCGATCGAGAAGCGTCGGACGGGCTCGCCGCGCTCGTCCAGCACGCGCCCCTCCACGACGCCGCTCTTCGGCAGCACGATGCTCACCGCCTCGCCGGGGTGCGCCGTGGTCGACGTGGTCCCGTACCCCTCGGCGCTCGCGCTCAGCTGATAGGTGCCGTCCGGGAGCGTGAGCTCGAACCGCCCGCTGTCGTCGCTCTTCACGGAGCCCGCCGCCGAGAGCACGTTGCCGGCGATCTCGAAGGTCGACGCGACGACCGTCACGCCCGCGATGGTGTTCCCGTCCGTTCCGTAGACATGGCCGCTGATCGTGGGCCGTGCCTCCGGCTTGTGCGCGGGCGCGGCGCCGCGGAGGAGGGCCCTGTTGCGATATCGAACGCGCTTCTCCGCCCCGGCGACCGGAGATCCTGCGCCGGCGCTCGGCTCGTCTGCCGGACGGAGGGCGAGGAAGAGGGCGATTCCGGTGAAGGCTGCCAGGAGAAGTCCGACGGCGATGCGCAGGCGCCGGCGCGAGGGTTTCCGTTGCGAGCTACTCGGTTGCATCAATGATCCTCCAGACAAAGTGACCCGGCGAGAGCGCCGCGACCTGACGCTCGGAAGGCGGAGAAAGCGAGGGGGGCGGCCGGCAGCTGCCGGCGCCCCCCCCGCTCCGCGCGACACGATCGGCGAGCGCCTCCCCGTCCTGCCCGGGGCCGTTACTGAGGGCTTTCTGCAGGGAGGCCCTCGCCGATCGGTCGAGCGCTGGGCGTCGTCTCACCGCCCGATGGAGACCCGTCTCAGCGACGCGCGGGCATCAGGGGCCTGCGCACTGCGGGGCGAACGTGCCGTACACGGGCATGGACAGCGCGGAGTAGTACCGGATCATGACCTTCATCGTGCCCTGCTCGTCCTTCATCCCGAACAGGTCGGACAGCTGCACCTTCTGGAACCGCGTATTGATACCGTAGTTCCGCATAAGAGGATCATTCCTGTTGAGGGAGATGTCCGCCTGGCCGAACCCCGCGGCGCTCCAGTCGCAGTCGTAATTCGCCATGCTCAGCCCCTCGTAGATGGCGAGGTTGGCGGCCACGGTCGCCCCCGGCCCCGGCGCGTGCCACCACTTGCACGAGAAGAAACAACCGTCGTTGTACACGTCGCCATACTGCTCGGCGTAGGCGCAGACCAGCTTACCGACGGGGATGTTCCTCACCCCGTTGTTGATGACGGCGGAGTGGGGGCAACCCTCCGCGATGGCCATGGCGCTGCCCGGGATCGACATGACTGCGGTAAAGGCAAGCGCCCAACGAGCGAACTTCTTCATGAGAAATACCTCCGAGGAATCGAATCTGTGGTGAAGTTTGATGCAGATACCTATCCAGATCGTCACCCAAGGGATCCACGCCCCGGGACCTGCGCCAGGGGAGCGATGGCCCGGCGGGCGCGACGCGCGTCGTCGTCGGCCCGTCGTGACCACGCTCCCGGAGGAACCCGCCCCGAGGTCATGGCGCGAACAACAGGAGACTATTCTCCCCGCGGGATCACGCAAGCACTTTTGACTGGCATTCTCCCGCTCGAAAACGCGACGGAGATAGAACCAGGGAGAATACCGGCAGTCCTCGACTATGCTCTCATGGCCTCTGCCTCGAACGCACCCCATGGGCTCCCACATCCAGCCGAAGTATCACGCACCTGCGTGGCGAGAGGCGCTGTGCGGCGGCGCTGCGAAGGGCGGCCCAGGCCCGTGTGGCCGCGGGGGCGCCAGCGCAGGCGCGCGAGGAAGGAACACGGGAAATACGCGCGTACGCTCGCGCTCGACTACCGAGGAGCCTTGTGGGTCCTGAACCCGCATGCGACGCCGATGAGCACCGCGGAGCCACACCGCAGGGCGGCGCGACGGAGCGCGGCAGTCTCGCGATGATGGGATATCGAGACATCGAGTCGCCGCGGCGAGCCGGGTTCGTCCCGGCCTCCCGGCGGCGCCCGGAGCGGGCGCGCCGCGTCTCGGCTGGACGTGGGCGCGGCGACCCCGGACGCCCGGGGGCGCCGCGCGTCAGCGGAGCGTGACGGCCAGCCGGTAGTCGAAGAGGGCCGCGGAGCCCGAGGCGCCCGACGCGGCGCGGACGCGGAGGAAGTACGTTCCCGCCGGGAGCGCGTGCGCGCCCGGGTGGCGCGGGGCGTCCCCGGTGCCGTCGAGGAGCGAGCAGCTCCCCCGGCCGCCGTCGTCGTCGTCCGCGATGAGCGTGCCCTCTGCGTCGAGCAGCGACAGCCGGCTGTCCATCTCGAGCGACTCGCACGTCTCGGCGCCGCCCTCGACGATCTCGGCGCGGATCGAGCGGCCCTCCGGGAGATCGACGGCGTAAAAGTCGAAGTCGTCGCTGGTGCGCGCGCCGGCGACGAAGACATCGGCGCCGACTGGCCCGTTCGCGTCGGCGAGGGCGCCGTTCGGCTCCTCCTCGGCCCCGGCGGGCGCGAGGATCTTCGCCTGGAGGAGGTAGAGCGGGATCGCCGCGACGCCGCCCTGCGCCGCCGCCTCGACGTCGTATTCGCCCGCAGGGAGCGCCACGACGAGCGCCGAACAGCCGCCGATGCCGCCCGCATACTCGGCGTCGGAGAGCCCCTCGTCGGTCGCCACCTGCTCCCCCTCCGCGCCCCGCACGCGGAGCGTCGTGACGATGCCTCCCTCGCAGCCCCCCGCGGTGCCGTCGAAGACCTCGAGGCGCACGACCGAGGCGACAGGCAAGCTCATGTGGAACACGTCCCTGTCGCCCGCGGGGAGGCTCGCCGCGACGAGCGCGTCGCCCGCGATCACGAGATCGCTGGCCCCGGCCTCCGCGGGGGTGTCGTTCGGCTCGATCTCCGCGATCACCGCCTCGAGCTGGCACGCGGCGCTGCACCCGTCGCCGCCCGCGGCATTGCCGTCGTCGCACCCCTCCGGCGCGTCGCGGAGGCCGTCGCCGCAGACCGCGACCCGCTCGCAGCGCGGAGCGCAGAGCGCGCCGCCGTCGCACTCCTCCGCGCCCTCCCTCACGCCGTTGCCGCACGAGGCATCGAGCGAGACGAGCAGCGTGTAGCGAGCGCCCGGCACCTCGGGGAAGCCGTGGACGCGGACGTAGTACGTCCCCGGCTCCAGCCGGCGCGCCGCGGCGCCGCCCGGGCTCGTCGAGTCGATGAGCGAGCAGGCGCCGACGCCGCCGTCGTCGTCGGACGCTAGCACGGTCGCGCCGTCCGCCGCGAGGAGCGCGAGCGCGGTGTCGATGCCGTCCGCGCACCGCTCGGGGCCGCTCGAGTCGAAGGTCTCGATCCGGAGGTCGGATATGGCGGTGAGCCGCAAGGCGAAGAGATCGACATCGCCCTCGGGCTCGATGTCGCCGGACACGAGCGCTCCCGGCGCCACGGCGCCGTTCGCGTCGGCCTCGGCAGGGGTCGAGTTGGGCTCGGTCTCGGCCGTCGCCCCCTCGAGCTGGCACGCGGCGTCGCAGCCGTCCCCGGCCGCGGTATTGCCGTCGTCGCAGACCTCGGGGTCGTCGATGAAGCCGTCGCCGCACGCCGGGATCCGCTGGCACGCCGGCCCGCACGCGGCGCCGCCGTCGCACTCCTCCAGGCCCTCGACGACGCCGTCGCCGCAGACGGCCGTCGTCCGGGCGCGCAGGGTATATCCGTCGATGTAGCCCCCGCCGTAGTCCTCGACGCGCACGAGATAGGTGCCCGGCGCGGGGATGGCGGCCAGGATGCGCGAGCACGCCTCCTCGCCGCCGTCGTCGTCCTCGGCCATCAGGGCGCCGTCCGGCGAGAGGAGCCGTATCACCGTGTCGATCTCGCGGCACGAGCTCGGGCCCGCCGTGTCGAACGTCTCCACCTCGAGGTCGGCCACGCCGGGGACGTCGATGGCGAAATAGTCGATCTCGCCCTGCGGGTAGATCGACGCGGTGAACAGCGCGCCCGTCGCGGTCGCCTGCGCCGCGGTCGCCTGGTCCGGCGCGTCGTTCGGCTCGATCTCCGGGAGCGTCCCCTCGAGCTCGCACGCGGCGCTGCAGCCGTCTCCGCTCTCGGCGTCGCCGTCGTCGCAGGTCTCGGCGCCGTCGACCACGCCGTCGCCGCACACCGGGATGCGCGCGCACTCCGGGGAACACCCCTCGCCGCCGTCGCACGCCTCGGCCCCCTCGACCACGCCGTCGCCGCAGAGCGCGGTGAACACGACAAGGAGGTTGTAGCCGGGGATCGTGGCGTCGTTCGTGAACTCCTCGACGGTCACGTAATACGTGCCCGGCTGGAGCTGGGTCGCCCAGGGGGCGACGCTCGAATCGATGAGCGAGCAGGCCTCGGGGCCGCTGTCGTCGTCGCTCGCCAGCACCGTCGCGCCGTCCACGTCGAGCAGCTGAAGGAAGGTGTCGACCCCCTGGACGCACGCGCTCAGGCTGCCGGGGCTGAACGTGGCGAGCTGGATCTCGGCGACGCTCGGCACCTCGAAGGCGAAGACGTCGACGTCGCCGAGCGGCTCGATCGACCCCGAGACGAGCGCGTTCGGCCGGAGCGCGGCGCGCTCGCCGGCCTCCGCCGCGGTGTCGTTCGGCTCGACCTCGGGCAGCGGCGTGTCGAGCTCGCACGCGGCGCTGCAGCCGTCGCCGCCGACGGTGTTCCCGTCGTCGCACAGCTCCGGGCCCTCGAGCGCGCCGTCGCCGCACACCGAGGTGTCCAGCGCGAGCGAGAGCGTGTAGTCGAAGGTCGCGGGCTCCGCAGCAGGGGAGATCTGCACGCTGACGAGGTAATCGCCGGGGCTCAGCTTCTCCAGCACCAGGTAAGAACAGTAGTTGTCTTCGGCGATGTCGTCGTGGTCCGCGATGGTCTCCAGGCTGCCATCGGCGATGGTCACGTAGGTATCGACGCCGAGCGAGCTGCACGTCGTGCCCAGCGGGCCGTCGAGCGTCCGCGCCGTCAGGCGCCCGACCGACCCGTCGGGGACGGTCACCGAGAACACGTCCACGTCGCCTTCGGGATCGATGAACGCGCGGATCCGGCCGTCGGGCGCGATGACGAAGGCGTCGTTGGCGGACGCGGGGCCGTCGTTCGGCTCGACCTCGCACCCGGGCTCCACCTGGCAGGCGCGCGAGCAGCAATCGCCGTCCTCGTTGCCGCCGTCGTCGCAGGTCTCCGCGCCGCCCAGCGCGCCGTTGCCGCACCCGTCGGTGCACGCGCTCGGCGCCCCGGCGCAGGCGAACCCGGGCTCGATCGCGCAGCCCGGGTCGCACCCGTCGCCGGCCGTGCGATTGCCATCGTCGCACGCCTCGGCGGGCGCGAGGACAGCCCCGTCGCCGCACACCGCGCCGGGCGCGCCGCCCTCACCGCCGCTCCCGCCCCCGGCGCCCGCCTCGCCGCCGCCGGCAGCGCCGCCGGCGCCGCCGCTGCCGGCGGCGGGCTCAGCGATCTTGCTGCGGTCGACGGCGACGAGCAGCTCGCACCCGATCAGGGCCGGAGCCGCGACACCGAGGAGCAACGGGAGAGCGGTCCTGCGATGAAAGATCATGGAGTCTGGGGCCTCGGCTCGGCGCGATCGCGGCCATCACGGCAGGCTCGCCGTGGCGCCGTGGCCGGCAGCAGACCGAAGCCCCGCCGTTGCGTCAAGGGACAGCGCGCGCCGCGCCTCAATACGTCACGACGACCGCCTTGCGCAGGTATTCGTCGCTGTCGATCTGGGAGAGCATGAAATGCGCCACGTCCTCGCGCGAGATGGTGGGACCACCAAAGAAGAAGCCGCCCAGCGGCAGGTGATCGACGCTGGCGCGGTAATCCTTGGTGAGCCGCCCGTCCGTGAGCTTGGGGGGCCGCACGACGGTCCAGGCCACATCGCTCTGACGGACGGCCTCTTCCATGCGCTGCATGTCGGAATACCGGTTTCGGAACACCGGCTTGACCAGGAGGCGGAACCAGAGCGCGCTCTGCTGGTCCTCGGCGATGCCCGCCGAGGTGATGGCGATCAGGCGGCGGACGCCGTGCTCCTTCATCGCGCGGAGGACGTTGGCGATGCCCTCGGAGTAGACGCGCGTCGGACCCAGGCCGCGCGACCCGAGGGCGGAGAGCACCGCGTCGTGGCCGGACACGGCGCGCGACACCTGCTCGGCATCCATGATGTCGCCCCGGAGCGCGCGCAGCCGCTCGTGGTGCGGGACTGGGATGGTGGCCGGCGTGCGCGCGAATGCGGAGACCTCGTGGCCAGCCTCCAGGGCCTGACGGATCACCGCGGCGCCCGTGCCCCCAGTCGCCCCCAAGATCAGCAGTCTGCTCATGCGCCGCCAGCCTACCCGGTTTGCCGCGGCGGGTTCAACACGCGCGTCATGACGCGCCGCGAATTCGCGCCGTCGCTCGCGCGGATCCGGCGTGTTCACGAGACGACACAGGCGGCCCTCGACGCTCGACGCGCCCTTCGACGCGCCCTTCGACGCGCCTTCAACGCGCCTTCAACGCGCCTTCAACGCGCCTTCAACGCGCCTTCAACGCACGATTACGCACGATTACGCACGATTACGCATGGCCCCCGAATCTCGTTCTGCATTGTCGAGCCCGAGGCGCGCTCCGCGCGCCGCCCGGGGCGGGACGCCGGTCTCATCCGCGGAGACCCGCCGGGGATCCGGGCGAGCGGCGCGCCGCCCCTCAGCCGCCGAGCCGCAGCGACACGACCACGCCGTGGTGATCCGAGCCGGAGAACGGCGCCCGCTCGCAGCGCGTGATCGTCCACCCCTCCCCGGGTTGAACGAAGACGTAATCGATGCGGCGCAGCGGCAGGCCCGCCGGCCAGGTGCCGCCGGTCTCGCCGGGGTGCGTCTGCGACCAGGCGTCGAGCCAGGAGCCCTCTCCGGCGCTCGCCTGGAGGTAACAGACCGCCTCCTCGCTCGGGAGCGCGTTGAAATCGCCCATCAGCACGGCGCCGAGGCTCTTCGATTTCTCGCGCTCGCGCGCGGCGAAGCTCACGAGCTCGCGCACGGTGCGCGCCCGCGCCCGCTTCGACAGCGAGAGGTGCGTGACGAGCACGTCGATCACCGCGCCCGCGCGCCGGATCGCGGCGCGCAGGACGACGCGCTGGCTGTCGCGCTCGAACGGGTCTTCCCGATCGAGCGTGAGCGCCTCCACGGAGTGATCGAGCACCTCGATGTCGTCCCGGCAGAGCAGCGCGACCCCCTCGCACTCGCCGCCCGCGGCGATCCGCCCCGGCGCGAACCAGGCCCGGTATCCGCCGACGAGCCGCGAGAGCTCGCCCGCCTGACCGAGATCGCCGCTCGCGCCCCGCGCGTGCACCTCCTGGAGCCCGATGATGCAGGGGCGCAGGTCGCTGATGAGCCGGGTCAGCATCGACCGGCGCCGCTCCCAGAGGGCGACTCCCCCCCAGATGTTCTGGGTCAGAATGACGAGCTCGCGATCCTGGCTCAAATGCCTCCTCCTCGGGCGTCAGTCCGGGGATTTCTTAACCAGCTTGTCGAGGAGGCTCAAGGCCCCGTGAGCGAGCCAGTCCGCGGCCTTGCCCGGGAGCGACCGCGCCGCGAGCGTGCCCCGGGTCACCGGCCGCGAGTCCGCCCTGTCCCGCGAGAACAGGTCCGCCACCTGCGCGACGAACGCCGGCTCGAACACGAAGAGATTCACCTCGTTGACGGCGCTCAGGCTGCTCGGGTTCGCGTTGAACGTGCCTATCGTGCACCAGTCGCCGTCGACCAGCGCGAACTTCGAGTGCAGGACGTCCCGCTGGTACTCGAAGATCTTGAAGCCGCGATCGAGCCACGCGGCGTGCTCGGCGCGCGCGGCGCGCTGGATGATCGGCAGATCGGTCTCGCCGGGGAGGATGATCTGGACGTCGACGCCGCGCGCGGCCGCGTCGACGAGATCCTTGAGCATGCCGGCGGGCGGGAAGAAATAGGCGTTCTCGATCCAGATGCGCTCCCGCGATCGCCGGATCGCCTCGCGGTAGCGGGCATAGACGCGCGCGTTGTCGTCCGGCGTGTCCGCGACGAGCTCGAGATCCGGGTACTTGCGCCCGGTCGCGTAGTCGCGCTGCCCCTCGGATCCGCCGTCGGCCTCGCGCCAGCGCTGCTCGAAGAGGAAGGCGAAATCGTCGACGCAGGGGCCCTCGAGGCGCATACAGACGTCGTGCCACCCCTTGCCCCCGCGCCGCTCGGGGAGCCACTCGTCTCCCCACGCGGCGCCGCCGGTGTAGGCCTGATCGTCGATCACGATGACGCGCGAGTGATCCCGCGGCAGGAGCCCGCCGTGGCCGAGCCCGGGCGCCATGGGGCGGTAGGCGCGGACCTCGATGCCTCGCCGCCGGAGCTCGTCGAAGAACGGGGTGTCGGTCTCGTGCGAGCCGAGCGGATCGTAGAGCAGCCGCGCGCGCACGCCGCGCGCCGCGGCCCGCCCCATGACGTCCGCGAACGCGCTCCCGAGCAGATCGTCGCGGTAGATGTACGTCTCGATGTCGACGCGCCGCTCTGCGCGCTCGACGTCGCGGAAGATCGAGCCCAGCACCGCCTCCATGCCGGGCAGGAGGGTGAGCGCGTGCTGCGCCGTCTGGATGGGGCCGATGGGCTTCGACGCGCCGCCGCCCGCGCGGCCGGAGGGCGGATCGCCCGGAACAGGCGAGCTGCGTCCGTCGTCGACGGGGCTCAGCAACCGGCGGTCATGGGAGATCATCGCCGCAGTGTGGAGGATGCGCGGGGGAAGGCGAGCGCTACCGGGCCCGCCGGCGCTGCGCCGCGCGCGGGCGCAGCGGGCGGGCGCGCTCGCTCACTTGAGGGAGAGCGGGCCCTCGCCGGCCTCGGCGCCGCCCTTCATCTCGTGCGAGTTGGGATCGTACTTCGAGGTGCACTTGGCCATCACGAGGCTCGCCTCGAAGTTGCCGTCCTCCTTGAGCGTGCCCTCGACGGTCACCTGGACACCGCCGCTCGGAACGTCGCGGAAGGTGTCGGGGATGACGCATTGGGCGTAGCGCACGGGCAGCGCCGCCTGCGTGCCGTGGATCTGGAAGCGGTACTCGCAGGGCGTGTCGCGCTTGGCCAGCGTGCCGGGCACGAGCTCGCCCTCGACGCGGACCTTGCGGCCGGCGAGCTTCTCCTTGGAGGCGAGCAGCTGATCGACCGGCGTCGCGTAGACGGCCGCTTCCTTGAAGCCGACGAGAAACAGGGCGACGAGCGCCCCGACCATGACGAGCAGCGTCGCGAGCAGGCCGAGGCTGCGCGACGGACGCTTGGTCGGCGGGCTCGCCGCGGCCGGCTTCACCACCGCGGGCGTGTCCTGCTGCTCTACGAGAGACAGCGCCTGGGCTAGCTCTTCATCCAGCTTCTTGCTCATCGTGGAACCCTTCAGGCACAGGCTAGCCCGCGCTCCACGACCGGTCGAGCGCCACCTGCACGACCCCGCGCCCGGCCGGCGGCGCCCGGGGGGGATCGGACAGCCTTACCGGACTTCTCCCTCGCGAGCGGACTGCACGAACCGGCGCGCCTGCTCGCGGACGGTCGAGACGCTCGCGGGGTCGTCGGTCGTGAAGAGCACGCGGAGCCCGTCCGCCGCCTCGACGACCCTGCCGCGCGCGCCCATGCGGGCCATGTCGAACAGGCGGCAGCGCGTCGCGACGTCCTCCGGCGGGGGCTGCTCCATCTGGTCGAGCGCGGCGAGGTGCGTATCGAGCCGGCGAGCGAGCTGATGGAGCGACGTCGCCGTGGCGCCGGGGCTCGGCGTCAACACGATCTGCACGCCGCCCGGGATGTCCTCCGCGCTGACGCTCGTCGACGCGGAGATCTCCTCGCAGAGCTCGCGCTCGTCGCGGTCGCCCGGCGCGCCGTGGCGCGCCTGGCCCTGCTCCGCGGGGCTCCGCCAGGTCTCGCCCGAGCCCGGCGCCGGCGCACGCTCCGGCGCGGCGCCCTGCGGCTGCCCGGGCGCCGCGCCCTGCGGCTGCCCGGGCGCCGCGCCCTGCGGCTGCCCGGGCGCCGCGCCGTAGGGCATCTCGGACTCGAACGTCGGCGTCCTGCCGATCGGCTGGGCTGGCCGCCGCTCGCCGCCGCACCCGGAGACGAGCCCGAGGAGCGCGACGGCGCCCAGAGTTACGTGCATGCGGTGAATCGACGCGTTCATGGAGGGGCCTCCTGGAGTTTCTCCGCCATGCCGGGCTGCAGCCGCCGTGCCCGCGGGCGCGCGCCCCGCGACGATCGCGGCCCGTACAGAGCGGCACCGCGGTGCACGCTCCGGCGTGCGCGCAGCCCGCCGCGCGCGGCGCGTGCCCGCGGCGACGATCGCCGGCGCATCCGCGCTAGGCTCGGCCGCCGCCCCTCCCGGCCGCGCCGCGAGGGAGGCCGAGCGTGCGGAGCATGCGACGTCCCCGATCGCCCCTCTCCCTCATCACCGCGCTGCTCGTCCCGCTCGCCTGCGGCGCGGGCGCGTGCTCCGTGCTCGCCCGAGGCAGCGTGCCTGAGCCCTCATGGGCCGTTCATCGTCGCCTCGATGGCGGGGAGAAACATGGAGCGAGGGAACGCCGCGCGGAACCGCTCGGCTCGCGCGCCGGCGGCAGCGCGCCGCCCGGCCTGGACGAGCGCCTGCCTGGATCGCGCCATCGTGACGACGGGCGGCGTGCGCTCCTCCCCGGTGCCGGCGGCCTCCACCGGGTTCCCGGGACGGCGCCGGTGGGGTGAGGAGGCGCGCGCATCGGGCTGAGCTGCAGGGCTGCCGGAGAGGCCGTCCGTGCCGCGGGCCAGCCCGCCGGTCGAGGCGAGCGACCGCTGGAGCCGCGCCCACAGCGGTCCGGCGAGCTCCTGCGAGAGGCCGAACCGGACCCTGCCTGCATCGAGCAGCATGGGTCTGTCGGCCAGCGCGAACGGCGCCAGGGCGAAGCGCAGGCCACGAAGGCCGAGCGCATCCGGGTCCCGCGCGGAGAGCCGCTTCACCGCGGCCGTGAACTCGTTGCGGGCGCGCCTCGGCCGATCCCACGCGGTGTTCACGGGGATCTGGAGGGCCTGCGCGATATCCGCGCATATCGCTGCCATCGAGGTCGTAGAGCACGAACACCGCTCGTCGTTCCCTCTCGATGTGCCTTGGCAGAGAGCTTGATCTTCTTCGGTTTCAAGGCTTCCCGGTGAGCGGCGAGCTTCGTACCTGCAACAATGCACCCGGTCGGCGTGAGTCGGCGGGCGAGAAATGCGGCTTTTCCCATCAGACGCGGCTAACGGGCTCGCGATGACCCGGCAAGGCGGCAGCACGCACTCGACGCGCCGCCGCACGCCGGCGGGCGTCCCCCCACGCCCCGCCGCACGCCGGCGGGCGTCCCCCCACGCCACGCCGCACGCCGGCGGGCGTCCCCCCACGCCACGCCGCACGCCGGCGGGCGTCCCCCCACGCCACGCCGCACGCCGGCGGGCGTCCCCCCACGCCCCGCCGCACGCCGGCGGGCGTCCCCCCACGCCCCGCCGCACGCCGGCGGGCGTCCCCCCACGCCACGCCGCACGCCGGCGGGCGTCCCCGGATGCTTCGTCCGTGCGGAGCCACAGACATGGCGTCGGCCGGCCGCACGCGCACCCGCGCGCGGCGCGTCGGGGAGTGATCACCAGGTCCCCGTCGCTCCGGAGTTTGCCGAGGAGGAACGTGGGCCTCCCAGGTGCCTGGACCGTCCTCTTGCTCACAGCCTGCGGGGCGCGTCAGAGCGCGTCGCAGGTGATGCCGAGCCGCACCAGCGACACGGGCACGAGCGTGGTTCCGATGCCGATGAGCCGAGACTCGCCCATGTATGCGGGATCATGAATGGATGAGTAGGGGACTCGCTCCTTCGTCACGTCGAGCTCGAGTAGAGGCCGGCGCCCACCTGCACGTTGAAATCCATGGTCGGCGCTGACCTGCGCGCAGGAGCGACGCCAGGGGCGCTGCCCTCCTGCGCACGGGCCGTCTCGGCGAAAAGAAAGAGGGCTGTCGCGAACAGTCCAAGCGACATCGATTGAAGCGAGCGCATGTCGAGCCCTGGAGCATCCGCCGTGCCAGGTGCGTCGTATTCATGCGGCCCGCCGCCGGGCGCCGACGCGCTGGTCTATCCGACGCGAGCTCACGAGTCCTCCATCGCTCCCCCTGGGCCGTCGGCCGCTCTGGTTCGCATGCGGGCGCTTTCGCGACCCGTGGCAGCCTGGTCGCGGTGTCGCTCGAACAGCACAGCGTGTATCGCGATCACAACAGCCGCGCGGCGCGGCCAAGAGCGGCGCGGTGACCGTCGTGCAACGCACGTCCGGCGACCTGCGGCTCGATCCACACCTGCACGTTCTCTTTCTCGACGGCGCTTACCACGAAGACGGCTTCGCGCTCATGAGGAACGAGCTCGGTCACCTGCAGACGCGCGAGGTCGGTCACGTGCTCGAGGGCGCCGTCCGGCGCATGGTGGGCTACCTGCGGCGGCACGGGCTCTTCGAGCTCGAGCACGGCGTCGACAAGACGACGAGCGCGCGGCCACGCTCTGCGCCGCCGCCATCTGTGGACGAGAGCCGCCTGCTGGACCGCAATGGCTCCGCGGACTCTCGCCGCTTTTGCCGAGCTCCCTGTTGATTTTCCTCGGGTTTCTGCCCGCTCACATCTAGGCTCGGCCGCCGCCCCGAGCGGCCGCGCCGACAAGGAGACCCGAGCGCGTGCGAAGGATGCGTCGTCCCCGATCCCCCCTCTCCGTGATCGCTGCCCTGCTCGTGCCGCTCGCCTGCGGCGCGGGCGCGTGCTCCAGCGGCTCCCTGCGGGACTCGCCCGCGCAGACCGGCGCCGCGGCGCACGCGCCCGGCATCAGCCCGGCCCCGGCCTCGAAAGGCGCGCCCTCGACCGCCGCCGCCGCGACCGCCCTCGCGAGCGCGGCTCCCCCCGGCCGCACGCCGCTCGGCGCGCCGCAGGTCGAGCCGCTGGCGTTCGCCCTGGAGCCGTCGCTCGACGGCCGCTCGGTGCTGTTCCTCTCCAAGACGGCGTCGGACCGGATCGGCTGGGTCAGGCGCCTCGACGCCGCGACCGGCGAGCTCGGGCCGCCGCTCCTGCTCGCCGACGAGGACCTCGTCGGCGCCCTCTCCTCGCCCGGCGGGAGCATCACGCTGCTCACCTCGCAGGACGGCGAGCTCTGCGCGACGGCGCTCCTGCCCGGCGAGACCTCGGCCGCGTCCCGCTCGTGCGCGAGGACCCGCGCGCACGCGGCGGCGGCCGTGGGCGAGCGCATCGCGCTGCTCGAGCTCGAGGTCGCCGATCCCGCGAAGCGCGACGCGGCCGCGAAGGCGCAGCGCGCGGCGCGCGACCGCTCCGCCGCGGCGAAGCCCGCCCGCAAGGCGCCCGCCCGCAAGGCGCCCGCGGCGAGGCGGCCCGAGAAGGCGTCCGGCGCGCGCGGCGCCCCGGCCGAGAAGAAGAAGCGCGGCGCGGATCGCGGGCGCGAAGGCCGGCCCAAGAAGGCCCCGCGCGCGGCGCCCCGGCCCAAGCGGCCGGACCCGCTGCCCGAGGTCGAGGTGCGGATCCGCTGGATCTCGCCGGCCGAAGGGATCGCGGCCACGTCGTCGCCCACCGGCTTGCAGTTCCGGCCGCCGCTCGACGGCATGGGGCTCATCGACGCCGGCGGGAGGCCGGGCGCGATCGATCTCCTCTACTACGCGGCGAGCGCGAAGAAGACGAGCACGTCATGGCTCGGGAGCGCGCAGATCGCCTTCGCGTCGCTCGGGGAGGACGGCAAGCTCGATCCGGGGCGGCGCGCCGTCGTGGCCGAGGGGGATCTCGACTACGGCATGCTGCGCGGCCACCTGGATCCGCGCCTCGTGACGACGAGCGCGGGCGCGGTGGCCGTCGACGTCACCGGCCGCAACGGGGCCTGCCAGGCGACGCGCGTCGCGCCCTCGCTCCTGCGGTTCCCCGCCGGCGCCGCGCCCCGGGCGGTCTGCGCCGTGGATCCGGCGCGCCTCGCGGACCCGACCCCGCTCGCGCCCGGCGAGATCGGCGCGCTCGAGCGCATCGCCGCGAGCGGCGCCCGGCGCGCCGCGGGGCAGCCGGCGTACGATCCGGGGCTCGCCGCGTGGGCGGGGGATCGCGCCTACTTCCAGACGATCTCCGGCGAGCTCTTCTCGGCCTCGCGCGCCGACGGGCAGCCGCGCCGCGAGCCGGACCCGTTCCCGGCGCGGCGCGCGCGCATCGCGTGGGGCGCATTCGCGGCCGACGGCGAGGGGCTGGCCTTCGCCGCGGGGCAGCTCCACCGGCTCGACGCGCGCGGGCTGGTCTCCGCGGCGGCGGCGCCGGAGGGCCTCGGCGCCGCGCCGCCGGGGGGCGCGCCGGGCACGCCGATCGGCGAGCCGGATCGCCCCGCCGACCGGCGGCGCGCCGCGCGCATCGGGGCGTCCTGGTGGCTCGCGAGGACCGACGTGGTGCGGCTCGCGCCCGAGCCCCTCGCGGTGCCCGCGCTGCGGGGGCGCGCCCACGAGGGCGCCACGGCGCTCGTCGGCGGCCGCGAGCGGGGGCTGTTCCTCGAGGTGCTCGGCGACCGGCTCCAGATCACCGGGATCGACGCCTCGGGCGCGCTCACCGGGCCGGGCGCGCCCGCGCAGGCGGCGCCCCACGCCGCCGCGGCGGGCTCCGCGGCGCCCGCTGCCGCGATCGCGTCGCCGGTGCGCGCGGGGTTCGACGCGTGCGAGCGCCGGGGCGGCGGGGCCCTCGTCGCCGGCGTGAGCGCCGCCGATCCGCGCGAGGTCGTGGCGCTCTCGATCGACGCGCTCGGCCGGCCCGGCGCGGCGCGCGCGACGTCGCTGCCGCTCGCCGAGGGCGACTTCGCGGTGCGGCTCGTCGCCCTGCCCGAGGGGGGCGCGCTGCTCACCGACGCGGCCCGGCGGCACGTGGTCTGGCTGGACGACGACGGCGCGGAGCTCGCGTCGCAGCCGTGGCCGGCGGACGACACGGGCGCGCTCTGCGTCGACGGGCAGCCGGCGCGGCGCGCGGTCCCGGCGCCCTCGCCGGGCGCCTTCGTCACGGTCCCCGAGCTCGCGGCCCCCGGCGCCTGCGTGGTCGGCGACGTCGTCTGGGCGGCCGACGGCAGCCTGCGGTGGTTCGGGAGCGCGGTGAGCGGCCTCGACGCGCAGGCCGAGGCGGGCGTCGCGCGCCCCGCGCTGCCCGCGGGCGCGGCGGTGCGCCCGGCCGCGGGAGCGCCGGCCGAGGCGCTCGCCCCCGCGCCCCCGTCCGCGCCCGCGTGCCCGGCGGACATGGTCGCCGTCGAGGGCGGCCGCTTCTGCATCGATCGCTTCGAGGCGATGCTCGTCGACGGCGCCACCGGACAGGCGCTCTCGCCCGACTACCCGTCGACGCCGAACCTCCTCGAGATCACGCTCGCCGAGTGGTCGACCGGCCGGCGGCGGATCGGCGACGTCCACGCCCGCGCCTTCCCGCTGCCGCTGATCCCCGGCTGGCAGCGCGGCCGGGCGATCGCCGCCGTGGCCCGCTCCCGGTTCGGGGCGCGGCCGAGCGGCTACGTGACCGGCCTCGTCGCCGAGAGCGCCTGCGCGGCCGCGGGCAAGCGGCTCTGCTCGGTCGAGGAGTTCGTCACCGCGTGCCGCGGCGAGGACGACACGCTGTACCCGTACGGCGACACGTTCGAGGAGGGCGCGTGCAACGTCTTCCGCCCGGCGCACCCCGCCGCCCTGCTCCACGGCAACGCGTCGATTGGCCACCTGGATCCCCGGCTCAACCGCGTGCGCAGCGCCCGTGAGCCGCTGCTCCGCGAGACGGGCGGGAGCCCCCGGTGCCGGAGCCGCTGGGGAGGCGACGCCGTCTACGACCTCGTGGGCAACCTCGATGAGTGGGTGAACGAGCCGGGCGGCGCGTTCGCCGGCGGCTTCTACGCGCGCTCGACCCGGGCGGGCTGCGAGGCGCTGATCACGTCCCACCCGAGGAGCTACCTCGATTACTCGACCGGCGTCCGCTGCTGCCAGGACGGGCCCGCGGGGGCGGCGCCAGCGACGGAGTCGCTGGAGGCGGCGCCCGCCGGCTCAGCGGTGCGGCCGCGCGGGCATCTGCCGGAGCATCCCGGTCAGGGCGAAAGCGGCGGAGATCACGAGGAACACGTGGATCCAGCCGTGCGCGGGCAGCACACCGAGCACGGCGAGCAGCCACATCAGGATCGACACTAGCACCACGCTCCAGAGCACCACGTCGGTCCAGCGTTTCATACGGCCCCTTTCGAGAGGGTTCGCCCGAGGATGAAGCGAACCGCGTGCCACGCCGTCGCGGGCGCGCGCTCCCGCGTGCTACGTTGGGCAGTGATGAGCGCGTCATCCTCCGCCATGGAAAACGACCTGGAAAACCCGACGGAAGAGCACCGGATGCTGCGGCAGATGGTGCGGGATTTCGCCCGTGAGGTCGTCGAGCCGCAGGCCGACGAGCACGACCGGAGCGCCACCCTCAACATCCCCTTGATGCAGCGGCTGGGCGAGCTCGGCCTGCTCGGCGTGACCGTGCCCTCGGAGTACGGGGGCGCGGGCATGGACGCGGTCGCCGCCGTGATCGTCCACCACGAGCTCGCCAAGAGCGATCCCGGGTTCACGCTCGCGTATCTCGCCCACGCGATGCTGTTCGTGAACAACTTCTTCCACGCCGGCAACGACGAGCAGCGCGCGCGGTACCTGCCGAAGGTGCTCTCCGGCGAGTGGATCGGCGCGATGGGCATGACCGAGCCCACGAGCGGGACAGACGTGCTCGGCATGAAGACGTTCGCCCGGCGCGACGGCGATCGGTACATCCTGAAGGGGCGCAAGGCGCTCATCACGAACGCGCCCGAAGCCCAGATCTTCCTGGTCTACGCGACCATCGAGGGCAGGGTCACGACCTTCGTGGTGGAGCGCGGGTTCCCGGGGTTCTCGACCGACGAGAAGACGCCGAAGATGGGAATGCGCGCCAGCACGATGAGCGAGCTCATCTTCGACGACTGCGTCGTCCCCGCCCGGAACGTCCTGGGCCAGGAGGGCGGCGGGATCCGCAACATGATGAGGAACCTGGAGCTGGAGCGCCTCACCCTGGCCGCCATGAGCCTCGGAATCGCGGATCGCTGTCTGGACATCATGATCCAGTACGCCGGAGAGCGGAAGAGCTTCGGCAAGCCGATCGCCGAGCACGGGCAGATCCAGCGCTACGTCGCCGAGAGCTACGCCAAGACCGAGGCGGCGCGCGCCCTCATCTACTCGGTGGCGCGCAACGTGAGCCCCGACCGGAGAAACCGCCTCGGGACGGACGCGGCGAAGCTCTTCGCGGCGCCGGTGGGCAAGGAGGTGGCCGACAACGCCATGCAGGTGCTCGGCGGCTGGGGGTACTGCACCGAGTACAAGGTGGAGAGGTTCTTCCGAGACGCCAAGCTGCTCGAGATCGGCGGCGGCACGCTCGAGTCCCACCAAAAGAACATCACGCGAGAGCTGATCGGCCGCATGACCTGACGCCGCCCGCCGCATGGCCCCGCTCGCCCGGGTGGCGCGCGTGTGTCGGAGACGGATCGTGCGGCGAAGGGCGATGTCGCCGGGGCATTCGAGGCGCGTCGTGGGGAGTCGCTCCCGGGCTGCGCGGGCCGCGGCGAGGCCCTGTCACGCCCCGGTTGCGAAAAGGCAGCGCTGGGTTTGCGGTCCGGCCATCGAGACGCCACGCGCCTCGTTCAGCATCGTCATCCATGGATTGGGGAGCTCTGGCGACGGTCGCGCCGACGGCGCTGTCATCCACCATCTACGCGACGCTTCAGGCCTCCTTCCTCTTGAGGATCGCCAGGCACCGCATCGAAGCGGCGCAGGAGGCGCCGCGGCCGCTCGCGGCGACCCCGGTCGTCAGCATCCTCAAGCCGGTCGCGGGCGTCGATGACGAGCTCGCCAGCAACCTCGAATCCTTCGCCCACCTCGATTACCCGTCTTACGAGCTCGTCTTCGGCGTCGCCTCGCGCGAAGACCCGGCGGTGCCGGTGATCCAGGCCTTCATCGCGGCGCACCCCGAGGTGAAGGCGCGGCTCTGCGTGACGGACCCGAGCGAGGCGTTGAACCCGAAGGTCGCGCAGCTCCTCGAGCTCGCGCGCAGGGCGGAGGGCAGCGTCCTCGTCATCTCGGACGCGAACGTGCGAGTCCGCCCGGACTACCTCCACACGCTGCTGTCGCGCTTGATGCGGCCCGGCGTGGGGCTCGTCTCGAGCCTGGTCGCGGGCACGGGGGAGCGCACGCTCGGCGCGGTGGTCGAGAACGCGCAGCTCGGGGCGTTCATCGCGCCCGGGATCGTCGCGGCCGCGGAGCTCGCGGGGCGGTCGATCAGCGTGGGCAAGTCGATGGCGATGCGGCGGACCGATCTCGAGCGGGTGGGCGGGTTCGAGGCCGTGGCCAACGTGCTGGCGGAGGACGACGTGCTCGGGCAGCGCTTCAGCGCGCGCGGGTTCGTGGTCGATCTCTGCCTGGATCCCATCGAGAACCGCAACACGAGCTGCTCGCTCATGCGCACGCTGGATCGGCACACCCGCTGGGCGAAGATGCGGCGCGCGCTCGTTCCGCGCTGCTTCGCGGTGGAGCCGTTCAACTCGCCGCTGCTCATCGCCTGGCTGACCTTGCTGGTCAGCCCGACGCGCCTCGCCCTGGAAGTCTGGCTGTTCGCCTGGGCGCTGCAGAGCCTGGGGACGTTCCTGGCCCTGAGGGCGCTGCGGCCGGCGCGCTCCAACCTGATGCTGGTGCTGGCGGAGCCGCTGCGGACGCTGTGCTGGTTCTTCTGCTGGCTGAACGCCTATTCGAACCGGCGGGTCGCCTGGCGTGGCAACGCGTTCTACATCGGGGCCGGGTCGACGCTGGTGGCGGCCGAGGAGCCGGCTTCGGTGCGATCGCCGGCCCGGTAGCGTAGCGGCGCTCGAGAGGGAGAGCTCCGGGCCGCAGGGGGCCGCCGTGGAGGAGAGCGCGGGGGGCGCGGGCGCGCGCGGGGTCGCCTAAAGCGACAAACGGGTTGAAGCTGCCTGAAAAGCGCAGAAATTCGAACCGCCAAGGCGCCAAGACGCCAAAAAGACGCCAAGTAAAGAGAGAGAGAAAAAAAAACTTGGCGTCTTGGCGTCTTGGCGTCTTGGCGTCTTGGCGTCTTGGCGGTTCATTTCTCGCTTCATCAACGTGATCGGCGTTCTAGACGTGAACGGAGAGGACGCCGACGGCGGCGCCGGCCAGGATGAGCCAGAGGGAGCTCACGCGGTACCGGACGAGGAGGAGCGCTGCAGCGAGGGCCAGGGCGGCGGTGAGCCAGTCGACCACGGCCGCGCGGGCGAGGCGGTAGGAGACCACCGCCATCAGCGCGAGCGACGCCGCGTTCACGCCGTCAAGAAAGGCCGAGGCCACGGCGGAACGGCGGACGCGGGGGATCAGCGGGCCGCTCAGCGCGACGAAGAAGAACGCCGGAAGAAAGATGCCCACCGTGGCGACCAGCGCGCCCGGGGCGCGGCCAAGGAGATACCCGATGAACGTCGCCGTCGTGAAGACGGGGCCGGGCGTCACCTGGCCGACCGCCACGGCGTCGAGCAGCTGCGCCTCGGTCATCCAACCGTAGCGTTCGACGAGATCCGCGCGGAGAAACGCGAGGAGCACGTAGCCGCTCCCGAAGAGGACCGAGCCCACCTTGAGAAAGAACAGGAACAGCGGCAGGAGCCCGAACGGCACGCCCGCGCCCGCGGCCGTCGCGGCGCCGCCGACGAGCGGGACGGCGAGGGCCGCCACGCCGGGAGGCGAGCCCGCAGGGCGCCCGGCCGCGAGCCGGTGCGCCACCGCGAGCGCGCCGGCGCCGGCCAGGATCGCGAGCTCGTGCACCCCGAGCAGGCTCGCGCCCGCGCAGAGCGCCGCGAGGCCCGTCGAGAGCTTCGAGCGCAGGCCGGCGCGGCCGAGACCCCAGAGCGCCTGGATCACCACCGCGATGATCACCGGCTTCACCCCGTAGAGGAGCGCCGACATCTCCGGCACGGCGCCGAACCGGACATAGCCCCAGGCAAACCCGAGCGTGATGAGCGCCGCCGGGAAGATGAAGCACGCCCCAGCCACGAGCAGCCCCGCCCAGCCGGCCCGGCGGTGCCCGATGTGGATCGCGAGCTCGGTCGAGCTGGGCCCCGGAATCAGGTTCGTCGCACCGTAAAGATCGAGGAAGTCCTCGCGCGTCATCCAGCCGCGCCGGCGGACCACCTCGTCCTCCATCATCGCGACATGGGCCGCAGGGCCGCCGAAGGCCGTGGCGCCCAGCCGGAAGAAGAGCCGCGCGAGCTCCCAGAGCGCCGCGCCCCGAGGCTCGCCGGGCGCCCGCGCCCCCCCGTCGACCAAGCCTTCGCCCATGACCGTGGTTGATTATCAGAAGCGGGCCTCGAGGGCCCCAGGGAGCCGCCGCCAGGGCAACCCCCTCGGCGGCTCCGGGCGCCTGCCGGCGAGCGCCGGCCGCCCCTCAGTCGATGGGGAGCTCCGGGATCTCCGGCGGGACGAGGAAGAAGACCTTGCGGGTGCTCAGCGTGGTCACGCCGTCGCCGGTGACGACGATGTTCGCCGTGAACATCTGCGGCTCCGTCGTCGGGCGCACCGAGACGTTGATCTTCGGGATCACGTCGAAGCAGACCGTCGGCCCCGGGAACACGTTGGCGTAGGTATCCGCGACGCCGTCGAGGTTCTTGTCCACGACCCTGAGCCCCGAGGTGCAGGGCTCCGGCGCCAGGTTGTTCGCGATGATCCTGTCGACGAACGCGCTCACGGCGTCGACCGTGTCGGTCTCGTCGTCCTCCGCCGCCGCCGAGATGTCGAGCGTGACGTAGGTCGTGAGCACCTTGATCGCCTGCACGACGGCCAGGTTCAGGCCGGTGCCGCTGCTGGCGGTCTGGAACACGAGCGGGCACTTGCCGTTCGCCGACGTCACGCCCCTGCCGTTCTCGCCGGTGCAGCACTGGCCGACCGCGCAGTTCGGCGGGCGCATGCCCTCGGGCCCCCACGCCGTCGGCGGAACCACCGAGCCCGTCGCCAGCGCGCCGGCCGTGAGATCCGCCTTCGCATCGCTCCCGTCGGAGGTCGCCACCATGCCGATGAGGCGGCCGCCGAGGGCGGTCACCGAGCTCAGCGCCTGCTGGTAGGTCGGGGAATCGAGCCTCGTGTAGCTATGCCTCGGGATCGTCCCGTTGTGGCTCGGCACGTCGGTGATCATCACCACGATCGGCAGCGAGCCGGTCCGGAAACCCACGCCGCCGAGCGTCCCGACCGACTCGCCCGCCGGGATCGCGCCCGGCGGCGCGGTCGCCGGGTTGAACGGCGGCACGCTCGCGCCTCCCTCGTCCGTGCCCTGCCCGTTGGCGATCTGGTAGAGCGCCTCCCAGCCGCTCTCCGGCTCGTCGTTGCCGCCCGAGGCCGAGAGCTCGTCCACCGCGTCCTGCACCGACTCCCGCCCCTCCGGCGTGAGCACGCTCATCACCCGGTGCTCCAGGTAGAACGGCTCGTCGGAGGAGCCGCCGTACGGATCGGTCGGAAAGTCCTTGTAGTGGGTCACCCCGATACCGATGCTCGGGATCTCCTCCGCGAGCTGATCGATCATGTCCTGCAGCGCCTCCTGCAGGTTCCTGATCGAGCCGCTCATGGAGCCCGTGGTATCCATCGCGAACACCACGTCGGCCTGCGAGATGTTGGTCGAGAAGTCGAGCGTGTCCTGCGCCGGGCTCGGATCGTCGCGGTAGGGCACGATGAACACGAAGTCCCCGTTGGCCTGCGGGTTATCGATGTCGTCGTTCGGGTTCGTGCCGGCGGCCACCTCGATGAGGTCGCCCACGCCGTCTTCGTCCGTGTCCTCGCTCGCGGTGCTGGACTCGGTCGGGTCGAGCACGCCGTCGCAGTTGACGTCCTCGAGCGCGTCGAGCAGGCCGTCGTTGTCGCTGTCCAGATCGAGAAAATCGGCCGCGCCGTCCACGTCGCTGTCGATGGGCGGCTTCCTCGGATCGCCGTCGCCCCGCTCCACGGCATCGGGCCGGCAGTCGCCGTCCGAGTCGAGATCGCGGAACGCCGGGATCCGGTCGCGGTCGGCGTCGATCTCTCGCTCGAACCGATCGAGGATGCCGTCGTCATCGGAGTCGGTGTCGCGGAAGTCAGGCCACCTGTCGTCGTCGGAGTTCTCCGGGTCGAGCGGGTCCTCTCCTATCTCGTCCTTGTCGAAGAGGCCGTCGCCGTCGTCGTCGAGGTCCGCGTAATCGGGCGTGCCGTCCTCGTCGAGGTCGTCGTCGCCGTCCTCGCCGTCGGGGATCCCGTTGTTGTCGGAGTCCTCGTCGCGGAAATTGGGGACGCCGTCGCTGTCGCTGTCGGGCAGCTCGGTTTGCCCCGTGGGGATGGCGCCCTCGATCTCATCGGGCAACCCGTCGTCGTCGGAGTCGGTGTCCTCGAAATCCGGCACGCCGTCCTCGTCCGTGTCGACCTCCTCGTCGCGCCCCTCGTCCACGTCGCTGATGCCGTCCTCGTCCGTGTCCTCGATCGTCGGCCCCGCGTCGACCGGCGGCGTCGGCAGCGGCGTTTTGTCGTTCGACGCGGCGGTGCAGCCGATCGGCACGGAGAACAAGAGGCAATAGAGCAGAGGGCGAAGACTGCGACGCATAGAAACTCCTGCGCGAGTGTGGGTGCGAAATCCTAGACGCTTCGCACAACCCGGACAACCGGCATTCCATCGCGAGCGCGCGCTTCCGCCGCCATCGACAGCCCGGCGGATTGCGGCGCAGAGGCCACCGCGACCGGCCGCGCGCGCTGCCGCGCATCGACGGGCCGCCACATCGCCCCCTGCGCTGACAGCGGAACGCCGCGGGCCGCCTTCGTCGCAGTCCGCCGCGGGCGCTCGATCGCTTCAGGGAAGTTTCAGGCGAGGTACCGTGACCGTCACCGGCTCCGCCGGCGCGCTCTCACGGTAAGGGCAATGACGGCATTTCGAGTTACAGCAGTATCCCCGCTTCAGGTGATACGCCTCTGTGAAAACCACCCGGCCTCCCTCGAGGTAATAGTCTTCGCCTTCGATGGCCTTGGGAGGCTTCGGCCCGCGCATCTGCCCTCGGTCAAGCTACTCCGAAACGCCCCCCAGCGCCATCGGCCCCCCGGGCCCGCCGGCCTCCGGCGCCGCGACGCCCGCCCGCCGCCCGTGCTACGCCTGCGCCGCCCGCCGCCGCTCCGGCGGGTCTGCCCGCGATGCCCGATCGATCCTGCTCGAAGCTCCTCCGCGCCCTGCTCCCGCTCCTCGCCGCGACCGGCTGCGACGGCTGCCCGAGCTCCAAGCCCTACACGCCCTACACGCTCGGCTCGGCGGCGCCCTCCGGCTCCCCGCCCCCGCTGAGCGGCGTCGGCCCCGTCGCGCCGGACGCAGGCCCCGAGCCCGACGCCGGCGCCCCGGACGCCGCCGCGCCCCGGTTCGCGGCCGTGCCGAGCGTCCCGGCGCCCGAAGGCGGCAAGCGGTGGCCCCTCGACGGCGGCGCCGTCGCCGCCGCGCCGACCGGGCGCACCTTCGAGACCGGCCTCCTGCTCGACCTCGACGGGGACGGCGCGCGCGATCTCGTCGCCTGGGCGCGGGCGCCCGACGGCCTGCGCGGCGAGCTCCTGCTCGCGCCCGCCGCGCGGCCGCAGGCGCTGCGCACGCTCGCCGCCCTCCCCGGCGATCTCGCCGCGCAGGGGTGCACCCCGCGCGTCGGCCTCAGCCAGATCGGCCCCTCGACGCTCGCCCTCGATTTCGCGCCGCAGTGCGTCGACCAGCAGCGCGCCGCTGGCGCCGGCGCCACGCGCTGGATCGCCGTGATCCGCCTCCCCGGGCCCGCCGCGGGCGCGGGCGCGCCGCCGGAGCTCGCCCTGGAGCTCCGCCTCCGCACGCCGCCGCCGGAGGAAGCGCTCTCCGCCTCCCTCGAGGTCGCCGACCGCGACGCGGACGGCCGCGACGACCTCGTCGTCACCGTCGGCCTCTCCGGCGCGCTGCGCCCCTTCCCCGCGCCGGCCGGCGCCGCCGCCGAGCTCCGCGCCCCGCTCGTCTTCCTCGATCGACCCGCCGGCCTGTCGCGCGACGCGGCGCAGCCCGGCGAGGCGCTGCGCGGTCTCGCCGCCTCCCTGCTCCGCGACGCGCGCGGCAAGTCCACCGCGCCGGCCGTGGCCGGCTCGGCCCAGCGGCTGCGCCGGCTCCACGCGGCCCTCTGCGCCGACGCGGCGGGCGGAGGCGGCGCGATCGCCGGCCGCGACGCCGCGCGCGCCGGCGAGGCCCTCGTCTGGACGGGCGCCGGCCCGGTGCGCTGCGGAGAGCCGGAGCTCGCGGCGGCGATCGATCACGCCGAGGCGGTCGCGGCCTCCACGCGCGGCGCGCCGCTCGCGGCCGTCGCGGCGCTCGACCGCGGCGGCGCCGCGCCGCGCGCCAAGGAGGACGGCAAGCTCCTCGCGAAGCTCGCGCCGCCGGCGACGGCCACCGCCGTCTACCGCACCGCCGCCGCCCCGCAGCCGACCCGGCCCGGCGCCTTCGGCCCGCTCGCGTTCGAGGCGAGCGGCGCCCTGCTCGTGCGGACCGCGCAGGGCGTCGTCCGCGTCGACCCCGCGGCGTCGCCGGCGTTGGCCGAGTCCGCGACGGACATCCCCCCGTGGCCCGCCGCCGTCCACGCCGGCCCCGCGGAGCTCGTCGCCGTCGAGCGGCGCTGCGACGCGCCCACGCTCATCGCGCTCTTCCGCAGCTCGCCCGACGCCGTCGGCGAGATGGAGGTCCCGCTCCCGCTGCTCCGCGGCCAGGGGCCCCGCGCCCGGCCGGGCGCGGCCCCGCCCGAGCGCTGCGCCGGGACCGAGCGGCTGCCGTTCTCCCCGCTCGCCGCGTCCGCGGGCGGCTTCGACGTCGCCCTCGGCGCCGCGCTGGTCTCGATCGATCTGCGCGCCGCCGCGCCGACCTCGTCCGCGCTGTCGTTCCCGCTCACCACGCCCGCCCCGCAGGGCGCGGCGCGGTCGCCGGACGGCGCGACGCTCGCGGTCCCCGCCGCCGGCGGGCTGCTCGTGGCGACGGCCGGCGGCGCCCCGCGCCTCTGGTCGGGCGGCGACCTCGCGCAGGCGACCGCGTGCGCGCCGGCCAACGGGGGAGCCCGCGTCGCGTGCGTCGTCGGCGCGGCCGCGGTGATCTTCGAGGCGAAATGACCCCCGGCGGCCCTCGGCCCCGGGGGGTCAGCCGAGGGTCAGCCCTTGTTGACGCGCTCCAGGTACTTGCCGTCGGTCGTGTCGATCTTGATCCACTCGCCCTCCTTCACGAAGAGCGGGACGTTGACGGTCGCGCCGGTCGACACCGTGGCGGGCTTGGTGGCGCCGCTCGCCGTGTCGCCCTTCACGCCCGGCTCGCTGCTCACGATCTGGAGCACCACGTGCGGGGGCATGCTGACGCCGATCGGCTGCCCGTTGAACAGGGTCACGTCGATCGACATCCCGTCGCTGAGCCACTGGGCGTCATCGCCGATCTTCTCGCCGGGGACCGTGAGCTGCTCGCCGGTCGCCGGGTCCATGAACACGTAGTCGGTGCCCTCGGGATAGATGTACTGGAGGCTACGCTCCTCGACGTCCGCCGGCTCCAGCTTCTCGCCCGACTTGTACGTGCGCTCGAGCACCGCGCCCGTCGCCATGTTCCGGATCTTGACGCGGGTGAACGCCTGCCCCTTTCCCGGCTTGACGAACTGGAAGTCGATGACCGAGTAGGGCTGGCCGTCGACCATCATCTTGAGGCCTTTTCGGATGTCACTTGTGTCCATGGGCAGAGCTTCCTGGTAGCGTAAGGGCGGCCTGTCGGCGAGGCCGGGGATCCGCGTCGGCGGCCCCCCTGGCGCGGCTCGGGAGACCGCCTTCGCGGCCTCCCGGGCGCGGTTCGGGGGCCCGCGTCGCGGCCCCCTTAGCACGAGCGCAGCCTCCTGCACAGGGCACGGTTTCAGGACCTGAAAATGCACGACTTCGACGACGAGCTCCGGGAGATCAAGCGTGAGATCGTGGAATCCCGCGGGCTCATCATCAAGACCAACAACCTCACGAACGCCCTCGCAGCGGATCTGAAGAGCATCTCCAAGCGCCAGATGGCGTACGAGCGGCGCGCCTTCTGGAACAGCGCGAGCGCGAACCTCCTCTTCGTGATCGTGGTCATCGGCGTGGTCAAGCTCGCCTGGGACGCGCGCGTGGACGCCGTCCAGGCCGAGACCAAGGGCGCCCGGGACCGCATCGCGAAGCATGAGGCGGATCTCAAGGAGATGCAGCAGCGGAACGACGCCCGCGCCAAGGCCGAGAGCGACGCCGCGGCGTTCTACGAGCTCATCCGCGCCGAGCGGCGGCAGGAGGTGATCGAGGGGTTCGAGGCGCTGCGCAAGGCGCCGCTCACCCGGGCCGAGCTCGCCTTCTTCACGGACTCGGTCGACAAGGCGCGCTCGGAGCTCTCGATCAAATCGTACCAGACGGGCCTCGATCACATGCGGACGGGCCGCTGGCACGAGGCCGCGGTCGCCTTCGAGGACGCGATCCGCCAGAAGGAGACGGCGTCGCACACCCCGTCGGCGCGCCTCAACCTGGCGCGCGCCTACCGCAGGCTGAACCGGCAGCGCGACGCGATCCCGCTGCTGATGACGCTGTCCGAGGCGTCGCCCGACCGCGAGGTCATGGACGACGCGACGTTCCTCCTCGCCGAGTGCCTCCTCGACATCCAGGCCTGGAACGACGCGAAGACGACGCTGCGGTCGTTCATCCGCCGCTTCCCGGACAGCGCGTACATCAACGACGCGCGCCTCGCGCTGGCCGACGTCTCGCTCCGGCACTGACGCCCGCCGCCGCTCGCCGGCGCGGCGCCGGCGAACGGCGATCGGCGGGATCGCCTCAGGACGGGGGGCGCACGTCGATCTGGCGCGGCTCGTCCTTCTTCTCGAACCAGCTGGATCGGAGCGTTCGGCGGAGACCCGACGCGAACAGGCAATCGCGGAACGCGTTCTGCTGGAAGGTCACCGCGCTGTGCGCGAGCGGGGTCTCGATGAAGATCGCGCGGCCGTTCAGGAGCTGCTTGCGCGTGAGCTCGCCCGGGCGGCGCTCGTGCAGGCAGGCGACGCCCTTCGCCTCCAGCGCGCGCTCGAGCTCGAGGTTGAGCCGCCGCACGTCGCCCGCGACGAAGTGGCTGATGAGCTTGTGCCTGTCCCGCCCCGACCTGTCCTTGCGCTCGAGCACCCAGTCGCGGAACGCGTCGACCTCCCCGTACAGCGCGTCGAACAGGTACACCTCGCTCACCTCGCAGCCGCCATGGCGGAGGCACGCGGCCGCGACGCGGTACCCGCCCGAGTGCGCCGACAGGCAGAGCGTCCCGAGCCTCGCCCGCCGCGGGATGGCGCAGTCGCCGAGCGCCCGCCGCGCCGCGGGGCCCGCGAGCACCGCCGCGAGCTCGCCGCACAGCCGCCGGAGGCCGCCCTGCTGCCCGAGCTGGCCCGGGGGCGACTCGGCGGCGTTCACCGCGCCCTGCGGCACGACGAGCACCGCGTTCTGCTTGCTCTCGTGGAGCTGCTCGCGGAGCTTGTGCGCCGCGATGGCCCGCTCCGCGGTCGTGACGTGACCGTGGAAGTGCATCACGAGGTCGAGCTCACCGCCCTCCGGCGCGCGGTAATGGGCCGGCACGAAGACCAGCACCGTCGCGTCCCGGTACGGGGCCCCGGCGCAGGGGAACGGCGCGTGCGACAGCTCGAGCTTCAGGGTCACGCCGATGTCCGAGGCCTCGACGCGCTTCACCTTCGAGGCGCCCGCGGCGAGCGCGGGCGCCGGCCCGAAGAGCCCCGGCGCGGCGACGGCGCCGCAGGCCGCGCCGAGCGCATGGAGGAAGGTCCGACGGTTGAGCGCGGGTGCTGCGAAGCGGGACATCCTGGCGACCTCGTCCGATGCCGCCTCCGCGCGTACCCCAGGCCCTCGATCCGGGCCAAGAAACCGCCACGCCGCCGATCAGGACTGGCTGCCGACGGCCGCGGTGCTCACCTGCGCGAGCAGGTCCTGGATGCGCCGGACGAGCTTCGCCGGCTCCTGCACCACGCCCTCGACGAGGAGGGCCTGGTCGAGGAGGAGCTCGGACCACTGCTTCACCCGCTCCGAGCCGGGCTCGCGCCCCGCCAGGATGTTGAGGTTCTTCACCACCGGGTGGCTCGGGTTGAGCTCCAGGATCCGCTTGGACTCCTCGGTGCTCTGGTCGATGAGCTTCATGATCCGCTCGAGGTTCGCCCCTGGGTCGCCCTCGGCGGCGACGAGGCAGCTCGCGCTGTCGGTCAGGCGCCGCGAGACGCGCACGTCCTTCACCCGATCGCCGAGCGCCGCCTTCACCGCCGCCACGGCGGCGTCCACGGCCTCCTCCGGCTGATCCTTCTTCTCCGGCTCGCCGCCGAGGTCGACGTCGCCGTGCGTCACGCTCTTGAGGCGGCGCTTGTCGAACTCGTTCAGCGCCTTCACCAGCCACTCGTCGACCGGATCCACCAGGAACAGCACGTCGTAGCCGCGCTTCCGGAACGCCTCGAGGTGCGGGCTCTGCTCGACCGCGCGGCGGCCGAGGCCCGTCACGTAATAGATCTCCTTCTGCCCCTCCGGCATCTTCTCCACGTAGTCGCGGAGCGAGATGAGCTTTCCCTCCTCCGTGTTCATCGACTCGAACCGGCAGAGCTCGGCGATCGCGTCCTTGTTCTTCCAGTCGATGGTGACCCCCTCCTTCACGACCCGGCCGAACTCTCTCCAGAAGGTCGCGTATCGCTCGGGATCCGACTCGGAGAGGTCCTTCAGCGACTTGAGCACCTGCTTGACGATCTGCTGCTCGATCTGGGAGAGCGTGCGGTTCTCCTGGAGCATCTCGCGCGAGACGTTCAGCGACAGGTCCTCGGAGTCGACGACGCCGCGCAGGAAGCGCAGGTACATCGGCGTGAGCTTGTCGCACTCCTCGACGATGAGGACCCGCTTCGCGTAGAGGCGCACCGCCCGGCGGTCCTTGTGGAACATGTCCGGCGGCGCCTTCTCGGGCACGTAGAGCAGGGCGTGGAACTGCACGGGCGCGTCGATCGACAGGTGCACCGTGAGCAGGGGCTTCTCCCCCTCGTAGCCGCCGGTCACGTGCCGGAAGAACTCCGCGTGCTGCTCCTCGGTGATCTGCGACTTCGGCAGCGTCCAGAGCGCGGCCGAGCGGTTCGCGACCTCGTCGTTCACCTTGATGGGGAAATGAACGAAATCGGAGTATTTGCGGATGATCTCCTTGATCCGCCACGCCTTCGTGTACTCGCGCGCGTCCTCCTTGAGGTGGAGGACGATCTTCGTGCCGGGGTGCTCGCGGTCGCCGGGGGCCACGGTGAAGGAGCCGGCGCCGGACGAGCGCCACAGGACGGGCTCGGCGCCGGGCAGCATCGAGCGGGTCTGCACGTCGACGCGCGAGGCGACCATGAACGCGGCGTAGAAGCCGACGCCGAACTGGCCGATGAGCTGGAGCTTGCCGCCGTCCTTCTTCTGCTTCGCGGCCTCGGCGTTGGCCTTGAGGAACTCCAGGGACCCCGAGCGGGCGATGGTGCCGAGGTTCTGCACCACCTCGTCGCGCGTCATCCCGACGCCGTTGTCCTCGATGGTGAGGGTCCGGGCGGCGTCGTCGAGCGTGATGAGGATCGCGGGCTCGCCGACCTGCTCGGCGACGCCTTCGCGCGTCAGGGCCAGGAAGCGGGCCTTGTCGAGCGCGTCCGACGCGTTCGAGATGAGCTCGCGCAGGAAGACCTCCTGGTTCGCGTAGAGCGAGTTGATGACGAGCGCGAGGACCTGCTGCACCTCGGCCTGGAAGGGGAGCTCGACCGCGCCGGCGGCCTTGGCCTCCTCGGACGCGGTCGACGCCGGCGGCTGGGGGCCCGGCGCCGCGCCCGAGGGCTCGGCAGAGGGCGTGGCACCGCTGGTTTCGGGGTTCTGGCTTTCCGTGTTCATCTCGGCGACCAAATGGATCCGATTTTCGAAAGGGCAATCCCCCGGCGCGCCGCGGAACGACGCGCGGACCGCGCCGCCGGGCGATCGCCTTTCTCGGCGCTCACCCGCCACGGCGCCCGCGGGCTCACCCGCCACGGCGCTCGCTGCCAGGGGTGGGGGCACACCGGTTCACCGGTCGAGACCTGACCCGAGGTCGGGCGCTGCGCGCCGGGCCCTCACGTTCAGGTCGCCGGCCGCGATCCCTGCATCCTCGCTCGGTTTTTCCGAAGGGTAAGGGTTTCGTCAGGAGGGCGGCGGAGCTAGATTCACCGAGGTTGCACCCTCGCCGTCGGGGAGATCCGTTGTGGTAGCACTTCTCCGTGCAGTAGTCCGTGTTCTCCCGATACTCGGGGTGCTGGCGCTCGCGGGGTGTGGCGATCGGGGCAAGACGGCGGGCAACGAGGACGTGAAGCGTCCGCCCGCTTTGCTCCAGTTCGAGGGCTACGTCTACGTCCCGGCCGAGACGAGCGATTTCAAGATCCTCGAGCGCGTGCGGACGCAGACGCGCTCGGTGTTCACGGGGCTACGGCGGTCCCGGGTGATGGTGAGCCGGCGCGAGGTCCAGGGCGCGACCACGGACAACTTCCTCAAGGAGGCCGTGACCGTCGTCGACGCCGCGACGGGGCAGCGCAACCTCGCGCTCCGCGTGCGCTACCGCTTCGTCGCCCGGCCGGAGGTCGCGAACGGCATCGACGATCGCAAGGAGCTCGCGCTCGCGCTCCTGCACCGGGAGGACGACGCCATCGCGGAGCGCGTGCTCCGGGAGTGCACGGCGAACCCCGATCCGAGGAAGGGGGGCGCCAGCGCCGTCGGCCTCGATTTCGATCCGTCCCTCCCGAGCTGCAAGGCCGCGATGGACGCGGAGCAGGCGGCGATCGACGCCGCGCGCGCGAAGGTGCCCGAGCTCGCCGGGGCCCCCGCGTCGGTCAAGGACACCGTGGTCACGGTCGAGGAGGTGCGGCGCGTGTACATCCCGACCCGGGTGACGGTCGAGCTCCGCGCCCGGAAGCGGGGCGAGATCGCGCCGCGCTACGCCCCGGTGGACCGCCCGGAGGCGCCGGAGGAGGACGCGCGGGTCGCGACCGCGGAGCCCTCGGGCGCCGAGGGGTCGGAGGCGCTCGAGCCGGCGGCGGTGATCGTCGATCCGGATCTCTCGACGCAGCGGACGCCCGAGGAGCAGGCGCTGGCGGCCGAGGGCGCCCTGCTCCCGAAGCTGCCCACGGCCGGCGGCTCGAGCATCGAGACCGGCGGGAGGCGGCTGCCCGAGGTCGTGAGCCCCGCGACGGCGCAGGCGCAGCAGCGCAAGGTGGAGCCCGCGAACGAGCGCTTCGAGATCCCGCTCGAGACGCTGGCCGATCCGAAGTTCCTGGTCGTGTGGCTGAGCCTCCTGATGGCGTATCCGATCCTCCGCGGCGATCCGCGGAAGCGGCGCTGACGCGGCGCCGCCGCTCAGCCCCCGCGCGCGCCTGCGCTCCAGCGCCTGCGGGCGCGCGCGAGGCTGCCCGGCTCGGCGAAGCCGACGAGGAGCGCCGCCTCCTTCGCGCTCGCCCCGCGATCGATCAGGTCGATGGCGCGCGCGCGGCGCTCGCGGTCGACGAGATCCTGGAAGCTCGTGCCCTCGCGCTGGAGCCGGCGCTGCAGCGTGCGGGCGCTCATGTGGAGCCGCCGCGCCACGCTCTCGAGCCGCGGGGCGGCGACGTCGAGCTCGGCGCGCAGCATCGAGCCGACGCGGTCGGCCAGCGACGCGGAGGCGGGGAGCGCGGCGACGGCCGTGAGGGCGATCCGCTCGAGCGCGCGCCCGAGGAGCTCCGGCGGCGCCGCGACCGGGCGCTCGGCCACCTCCGCCGGCAAGGTGAGCGCGTTCTCGGCGCCGCCGTACGCGGGCGAGACGCCGAGCGCCGCGCAGAGCGCGTCATCGGGGCCGATCCGGCCGTGCCGGAGCTGCACGGCGTGGCCCTCCGCGGGCTTGCCGGTGAGCAGCCGCACCGCGTCGACGATCTCGACGAGCGCGCACTCGGCCAGCACCGCGCGCGCCAGGGCGCTCCGCCCGGGGTGCTCGAAGCGGACGGCGAGCCCGCCGCGGAGCGCGCCCAGGGTGAAGCGCTCGCCGTCGCCCCACACGCGCTGGTAGGCGACGGCGCGGGCGAGCCCGTCGCGGAACGAGGGGCCCGCGAGCAGCAGGAGCGCGGCGACGCCGTACGTCTCCTCGTCCCGCACGCGCGCCAGCGCGGCCCCGAGGCCCGCGGCCCCGACGCGCGAGGCCGCGGCCTCGACGGCGCGGTCGAGCGCGGCGTACGGGACGCGGCACGTGGGGCGCCGGAGCTCGCCCTCGGCGGCGCCGAGCGCGGCGAGGAGCGGCGCCGGGTCCGCCGCGCGATCCGCGAAGAACCGCACGAGGCGCAGGGCCATCGCGCCCGAGATGCCGGCGCCGCCGCTACCGCCCGGCTTCATGGGGCGATCGGGATGGCGCGCGGGGCCGTGCGATCTGGCGTGTCCGGCCGCCGCGCGCGCCTGGGGCGTGGGCTAGGGTCCTCGCCATGGTGCTGCGCCTCATGAAGATATTCAGTCTCGCATTCGTGGAGACGGCCGTCGAGCGGGCCCGCCGCGGGCCCGCTCGGCCGAGCTGGGGCTTTGGCTTCGAGTGGGTGGTCCGGGCGCTCCGCCGCGATTTCATCGACATGCTCGGCTGGCCGTATCCGAAGGTCCGGGCCGATCTGGACGCGCGCTTTTCTCCCGACAAGGCCGTCCGGCGCGTCAAGCGCACGGCCGACGTCCTGGGGGGCGTCCCCGCCGTGTGGTTCGAGCCGCCGGGCGCGGCGGATCGAGGCGTCGTCCTCTACTTCCACGGGGGCTCGTACCTGTTCGGCTCCACGAGGACCCACGCCGATCTCATGGCGCGGCTCGCGCTCTCGAGCGGCGCGCGCGTGGTGGGGATCGACTACCGCCTGGCGCCGGAGCATCGGTATCCCGCCCAGCTCGAGGACGCGCTCGCCGCCTTCGGCGCGCTGGTCGAGCGGGGCCACGCGCCGGGCGAGATCGCGCTCGCCGGCGACTCCGCCGGCGGCAACCTCGCGCTCGTCACCCAGCTCGCGCTGCGCGATCGCGGCGGGCAGGCGCGCTGCGCCGCGCTCATGTCTCCCTGGCTCGATCTCACCGCGAGCAGCGCCTCGACCCGCGAGAACGACCCGACCGACTACGGCACCCGGGAGGGGCTCGTGCGCCAGGCGCGCGCGTTCGCCGGCGCGATCCCGCTCGACGACCCCCGGCTGTCCCCGCTGCACGCGCGCCTCGACGGCCTGGGCTCGCTCTTCATCCAGGTCGGCGACGCCGAGCGCCTCCGGGACGAGGGCCTCGCGCTCGCGCAGCGCGCCCGCGAGGCGGGCGTCGACGTCACGCTCGACGTGCTTCGGGACATGCCGCACAACGGGCCGGTCCTGGCCGAGTACCACCCCGAGGGCGCCCGGGGCGCGGACACCCTGGGGTCGTACCTGCGGGCGTGCCTGTCTGCGCCGTCTCGGACGCCGGATCCTCGGGCGCCGTCGAGCCGCCCGGGCGAGGGCGAGCCCGCGCGCCGGGCCTGAGCCTCGCGCCGCGCCCGTTGCGGTGCGCGCGCGCCGCGCGTACTGGATCCGGCCCTGGGGTTCGCTCCGCGGGGACCTCGAGGAGGACGGGGACGATGACGCCTTCCCAAGACCTGGTCGATCTGGCCGAGCGGCTGGCGGACGCGAGCGGCGCCGTGATCCGGCGGTATTTCCGCAAGGGCATCGAGGCCGACGACAAGGACGACGCGAGCCCGGTGACGGTCGCGGACCGCGAGGCCGAGGCGGCGATACGGGAGCTGCTCGCGGCGCGCGCGCCGGGCCACGGGATCGTGGGCGAGGAGTTCGGCCGCGAGAACGAGGGGGCGGAGCACGTGTGGGTGCTCGATCCCATCGACGGGACGAAGGCGTTCATCACGGGCAAGCCGCTCTTCGGCACGCTCATCGCCCTGCTGCACCGGGGCAAGCCGGTGCTCGGCGTCATCGACCAGCCCGTCCTCGGCGATCGCTGGCTCGGCGCCCTGGGCCGGCCGACGCTCTGGAACGGCAGCCCGGCGCGCGTCCGCGCCTGCGCGGGGCTCTCGCTGGCGCGCCTCTCCACCACGGGCCCGCAGTACTTCCCGCCGGCGGCGGCGCGCGCCTTCGGCGCGGTCGCGTCGCGGGCCAAGCTCCTGAGCTACGGCGGCGACTGCTACCAGTACGGCCTCGTGGCGAGCGGCAGCGTCGACGTGGTCGTCGAGTACGGCCTCAAGCTCCACGACTTCGCCGCGCTCGTCCCCGTGGTCACCGGCGCCGGCGGGCTCATGACGGACTGGGAGGGGCGCCCGCTCGACGCCGCGAGCGCCGGCGACGTGGTGGCCGCCGGCGATCCGCGCGTCCACGCCGAGGTGCTCGCCGCGCTCCGCGCCGGCCTGCCGGAGCGGGACGCGCGCTGACGCCGGCGCGCCTCGGGCTGTCCGGCGGCGCGGGCGGGGGCTGGGGAGGCGCGTCCGGCCCGCGCCTCACGCCCGGAGCCCCCGGTAGTGGAGGGCGAGGGAGCTCTTCAGCCCCGGATCCAGCGCCGCGCCGAGCGTCGCGAAGCCGCTGAGCCAGGACAGGAGCGCCGCGAAGTAGAGGGCGAAGATGTTGTGCGCCGCGGCGAGCGGGTCGATGTCGCCGCCCACCTCGCCGCGCGCCTGGGCGTCGCGCACGAGGCCCGCGATGCGGTGCAGGAACGCGAACGTGAGGGCGTTCAGCCGCTCTCCGTTCGGGCCCGACGCGCCGGGGAAGGCCTTCACGAACGCCTGGGACACGAGCGGCTGCTCGCCGTACATCGCGAACAGCTGCTGGAACACGTGGAGCAGCTGGGGGAGCAGGGGGTCCTTGCGCGGCAGCGTCTCGAACGCCGCGTCGACCACGGCCGCGAGCCGGTCGTGCATCACCATCATGAGCAGGTCGGCCTTGTCGCGCGCGTGCACGAACACCGTCCCCGCCGCGACCTCCGCGCGCTCGGCCACCGCCTTGGTCGTCGTGCCGTCGTAGCCGAGCTCGGTGAAGAGCGCCCACGCCGCGTCCCGGATCCGCCGGCGGGTGTCGAGCTTCTGCTGGGCGCGGCCGCCGCGCTCGGGCGCCGGCGCGGGAGGCGCCGCCGGCGACGCGGCCCCTTTCCGGCGCCTCGCCGCGCCTTTACCGACCATGCTCACCTTCACTGACCCTGCTCATCGTCCGCACAATGTGCTGCCGCGCGCGGCCACGAGTCAAGCCGAGACCCCTTGACATGACGGCCCCGTAGAATGACCATGGTCAGTGACTGTAGTCATCAACCGAGGGTGGTGCCATGGCGCTGGTGCATTACGACGAGGGCCTCACGATGCGGGAGGCGCGGGCGATCTACTTCGAGGTGAACGGGTTCGGCGCGGACGGCGGGTACGGGGACGCGTGGGTCGCCTTCAAGCTCGGTCCCCTGCCCGTCCCGTTCCCGAACACCCGGGCGCGCGTGCGCGCCGTGCGGTTCCACGACCTGCACCACGTGCTCACGGGCTACGACACGAACACGATCGGCGAGTTCGAGATCTCGGCCTGGGAGCTCGGCGCCGGCTGCAAGGGCTTCGTCGCGGCGTGGCAGCTCAACCTGGGCGGCCTCTTCGCGGGGCTGCTCTCGGCCCCGCGCCGGACGGTGCGCGCGTTCCTCCGCGGCCGCCGCAGCGAGAGCCTTTACGGCCGCCCCTTCGAGGCGCTGCTCGACCGCACCGTGGGCGATCTCCGCCGGGAGATGCGCGCGGAGGCGCCGTTGTCCGGCCCGACGGTGAGCGACGCGCTCTGGCTGGCGCTCGCGACCCTCGCGGGGCTCGCGGGGGCAGCCGTGGGGCTCGCGCTCGCGCTCGTCGTGGCGCCGATCGGGCTCGTGAACCTCGCGCTGCGCCGGCACCGCGCGCGGCGCGCCGCAGCAGCCCGAGCGCAGGCGCAGGGGTGATCCCGCGGCCCCTGCACGGGCCGCCCCTCCGGCGCATACGCTTGCCTGGTGACGAGCACCTCGGGGCGCTGGTTGAGCGGCGCCAGCCCGGACGCGAGCGCGAGGCAACCGTCCTCGCGCGTGTGGAGGTCGGCCTCGATCACGGGCTCCTGCGCGGTGGCGAGCGGGAGAGCTCGGGCCGCAGCTCGAACGTCGCCTTGCACATCGCCATGCTGGCGAAGCTGTCACGCCGCGGCTGTCAGCCGATCTTCGCCACGTTGAGGGCACATTCCGAGATCGGGTCCATGCCGCACCTCGCAATCTCGCTGCACCCGAACGACCGCTTGCAAGCAGCAGCTCGGCGCAGCGTGCGAGGATGCGCGCGAATGCGCGAGCGACTTCTGTGTGGATGGCCGCTGCTGCGATGCGAGCTGCAATGGGCCATGCGAGGCCTGCTCTGCCTGCCGGACATCCTGCGAGACGTCCAAGGACTGCGTGGATGGGTTTGTTTGCAGCCAAGGCGCCCGCGTGCCCCCTCCCGAAAAGCCCGAGCTCTCTCCTTGCGGCGTCCGCTTGCAAGATCCGCCCGACGCGCGCTTGCCCTTCGGCGCCGCCCTCGTCGCTTTGATCACGACGTCCGCGCGACGCCGTGTCCGCCGTCGCTGCTCACCGTGACGCCAGCCCTGGAGGACGGGGAGGCTTCCCAGATCTGGGCGTCAACGCTGGTCTTCGTCGCCAAACCATGCCGTCTGCATGAACGCGCCCTCGTCCACCGTGCTGAGCACGAGCCCCGCGGCGGCACACTCCTCGGCCAGCACAGCATGCGCTGCGCGCTGATTTGCGGAGCCGTGAGCGAGCAGGAAACCGAAGTCCCCGTCCGGGCCAGGCAAGAGCAGGGCCGACAGGTCTCTGCTGCGCAGCACGCCGAGGGCTTCTTCCGGTCGAAACAGGCGTTCAACCTCCGAGAACGACAACCGAGGCGGCGGCATGTCGTCCGGCGATACGAGCGCGAACTGAGCCATCGATTCCCAGGAGAATCGCGCATCCTCGAACAGTCGCACGGCGACCGCCGCGCTGCGTGTCGACAGGAGAGGGAACGACCTCCTCCGTAAGAGGCCGACGCGCGCGCGAAGAACCGCCGCCCACCCGTCAGCGACGGCAGACCACTCGGCGCGGGCGTCCCGCTCGACGGTCGAACAAAGAAACGTAACCATGCCGATGCGGCAGAGTGTCCGAGCAAGGAGGGAGGCGACCTCTTTCGGGACGCCGGCGTCGATGGGTCGGGCGCTCATCGCCCAGCCGAGGAGCGCGGACGCGGGCAGAGGTAGCCCCCGGAAGCCCCAACGAGGGTCGCGGGGCTGGAGTGTCAGGACAATCTTTGTAGGGTACGGGCGCACCATACAGCCAAAACGGACGCTGGGGACACGCGCTCAGGGCTCCGTGCTCTCCTGGGGGAGGACAGGCTCGAAATAAATCTCCTCGATGCGATCGTAGGCCTCGCCAGCCGCCCACGATGCCCCAGTGTAACCGGCGGCGCCACCGATGGCGCAGCCGATCAAAGCTCCTGCGGCGTTTCCGAGTCCGGGCACTTCGCTTCCGAGGAGGGCACCGGCGGCGCCTACTATCTTGCACCCCCCCCACGCTCCCCCCCAGCCGGCTGCCACCTTGGCGACTTCACGCCAGCGTTTCTTGGCGACGACGATGGAGTACACGTCGAGCGCCGCACCGGCCACGAGCAGGCCCCTGCCTGCATACTTGAAGTACTTAGCGCCTTTGTACATTATCTCCCCCGCTTTGCCCGCGGGGGAGTGATCAGCAATGCCAAACTCCGCGAATGTCCCCTTCTGGTTCCAATGATAGTCTATCTTCCCCGTCGTCTTGTTGTAGCCGTAGTCGAGGCGAAGATGGCGCTTGCCGGTTGCGTCCTGCATGAACAGGGTAGAGGTCGAGCCCCCCTTCGGAACGAATCCGCGTGGCGAGAGCTCGACATGAAGCCCTTTGGTTCCAGGGATGGGTATTCGAGCGACGGAGGGGGCACCGAGGCCCACGAAGATCGTGCCCGACATGGGCTCTCCGTCCTGCATGGAAGAAGCTGGCGTCTCCGGCATGAGATCCTCCATCCAACACGTGTTTCGAGAGCGAAAGCTCTATCAGCGCCATGCGGTAACCCCCTTGTCACCATCCGGCGCGAGCCCATTTATGCGCGGGAGCGGATAGCGAAGCGTACTATGCCCGTCCGCTGAGCGGGGGACAATCCGTGAGGACCAGGGGGACGCCCCCCGGCGCCCGCCGTCACCGCCGCGGCGCCACCATCACCCTCCCGAGCGCCGTCACCCGGAGCGCCGCCGGATGTACCTCGGATGGATCCTCCTGCAGCTCGACGACGGCGATGACCCTCGCCTTGAAGCGCGCCTGCATCGGCAACTTCTTCGCCAGCCCCTCCGGCAGGTACGCGGGCACGAGCCGCGACGAGCCGCCCACCTGGAGCAGCGCCCGCAGGTGCGTTGCCCCGAGCACCACGCGCCGCTGGTAGCAGCGCTTCTCCAGGAGCACGCGCTCGGCCTGCTCCCCCAGGTAGGCCTGCGGCACCGAGCGCTTCGCCCGCGCGAAGGCGTCCTCGATCCGCTTGGTGAACCCCTCGGCCACCGCCGGCGGGCTGAGCAGGTGCGGCATGCTCAGGAAGCCCTTCGCCTCCTCGACGGCAGCGCTCAGCACCTCGTCCCCGGCCGCGAACGGGGTCGCCGTCGTCATCATTGCCTTCAGCCGCTCGAGCTCGTCGAACGGCAAATGCAGCTCGCCTGCCAGCAGGATCAACGGCGGCACAAACTTTCCGTCGTCCCGGACCGCTCGCTCCAGCGCGCCGCTCAGCCCGGCCTCATCCGCCGCTTCGCCGCGCACGAGCACCTCGAAGACCTCGCGCCGGTCCTCCACCGCCATCGGATCCTTCGCGATGGCCGGGTCGTCGACCTCCGCGTCGAGCGGCCTGTCCTCCAGCTCGCGGATGATCTGCTGAAAGGCCGGCTTCCGCCGGATCCGCGGGACCTCCTCGGGGTCGTACCAGATGAACTGCAGCGCCGTGCCCGCGTCGAGGCGCGACATCGCCGCCAGCGCCGGGCGTGTCGCCGGCGCTGGCGCAGGCTCGGGCCTGACGGGCGCCGGGCTGACGGCCTGCGCCGAGAGCTGCCCCACCGTCATGGGTGCCGGTTGGCCAGCGCGAGGCTCGACCGCCCACGGACTGCTCTCGCGCGCCGGCGGGATCGCGTCCACCAGCGCAGGGGCCGCGACCCGCGGCGGCGGTGCCGGCGGCGCAGGTGCGAGGAACACGTCCGAATCCTCGCCCGCCGCGCGCGTGCGATGGGGCGGCGGCGACGGCGAGACGGGCTGGGTCCCCCCCTCCCAGGACGGCGATGACTGGCTGAGCGACGGCGCGGAGCCCGGCGGCGCAGGCGCCGCAGCGCTCCACCCGTGGGCAGCGCCCCACCCGGCCGACGACTGGGACAGCGGACGCGGCGGGCTCTGCGCTGGAGAGCTCCCCGCGAAGCCCGACGCCTCACCCGACGGCGTGAACGGGAGCGCCAGCTCCGCCGGGGGGACCACCCCCGGAGCCATCGTCCCCACGAAGCTCTCCGCCTCGGGCGACGGCGCCGGGGGGACGGCTGTCTCCGCGACATCGAGCCCCCGCGGCTGCGACGCCATCGGAGCGCGCCCCGTCGCGCCACCAGGCCAGCCGGCGCCCGTCCCGGCCTGCGCGAGCTCGACGAGCACTCTTCCCCGCTCCTGCGGGTGCTCGATCGGGACCTGAGCGCGCCATGTCAACGTGCACACGGACCGATCCGTGTCGATCCACAGCGTATCGCAGCGCATGGTGAGCGGCTGCGGCGCCCCCTTCGCGCGCTCGAGCACCGCGCGCGGCCGGATGCCGGGCAGGGTCGCGACGAGGCGCGGGTGCTCCGGGTGGAGGTTCTCGAGCGCGATCTGCGCATCGTCGCGCAGCTCCTTGATCTGCTGGTCCTGCGGCGCGTGATTGAAGCACGAGAAGTCGATGTCTTCCGGGAGCGGCTGCTTGTACCAGTCTCTCAGCAGCGCCGGTGGCCCCTTGCGGCCCAGCTTCTCGCGCCTCGACGGCCACGTCGGCGCCAGCGGACCGAAGCCGATCGGCGCAATGAAATCAGACCGGGAGGAGACCTTCACCCCGGGCGGCTGGAGGTTGGGGACCATCATCCGCCCTTGCGCATCGTACATCCCAGGACGCAGGCCGACAGGATTGGGGGTGTCCGGCCCTCCCGCCGCGCGCTCATAGATCAACGGCAGCCGAGAGAACCTTTGTCCTTCATGGAGCGTGCCGTCCTGACCAAACACCCGATCGCAGAACACGGCGACCGACTTATCCACCTCACCCACGGCGAGCCGGGCGACGAGCGAACGCACGGGTTCCCCCCGGGGCGCGAACGCGTGCCCGACCAGCGCGACGTCTGCCCAGGGCTTCACGGGGACGAGATCGCACGCGGCGCGAAGGCTCCGGCGGGCATCGTTGTGCCAGTACTGGTCGTCCTCGTGGGGCGGCTCCTGCTCTCTTGCCAGCGTCACCTCGCCTGGGCGCAGCAGGAACGTGGCTTTGCAGACGACGGTCAGCATCCACGTCGCGGGGCGTGGCTGCCAGACGACGGAAGCGACCGGCAGCAGGCAGTTGGAGACGACATCCATGGCGGCGTTCACCATCATACACCTCAGCGATGGAAAGTTATCCCGCCAACGTCGAGTCCCAAATTCGGGAACATCCTTAGAGCGTATCCGCCTGCGAGACGGGTGACAGGGAGAGCCCAGCCGCGCCGTGGCTGCCTCTGCCTCTCCTCCAGAGCAGCTCCGCGGCTCGCTCCCGTCGTCGCCCCGCACGCCCCTCCGTCCACCCAGCTTGACCCGGCGCCCGCCACGCACGAGGATCCGCCCCGTGCCCCAGCGAAAGCGCTACCTCTTCGTCTGCGTCAACCGCCGCCCGGACGGGGTCCCCAAGGGCTCCTGCGCCCAGCGCGGCGCCGAGGGCATCCACGCGCAGCTCAAGGCCGCCCTCGCCGAGCGCGGCCTCGCCAAGACCGAGGCGCGCGCCTGCACCGCGAGCTGCGTCGACGTCTGCTGGGCCGGCCCCGTCATCGCCGTCGAGCCGGACGGCTACTTCTACGGCCGCGTGACCCCCGCGGACATCCCGGAGATCGTCGACGCCCTCGCCGCAGACCGCCGCGTCGAGCGGCTCGTGCTCCCGCCCGAGGACTTCACCGAGGCCACGGCGGGCCCGCCGCTGCCGGCGCCGCCCCGCCGCCCCCCGCCGGAGGCGTGATGCGCGGCTTCGAGTTCTGCGAGACCATGGCCGGGAGCTTCCACCTGGTCGAGTCCCCCGCCGACGAGCGGCCCATGTCGTTCACCATCCGCGCGCGCTCGCGCGGCCTCCTCGACTTCCTCCGCAGGCCCGAGGTCGAGATCGAGGGCGAGATCGACGCCGAGGGGTTCGCCGACCACCGCTACCTGTCCGGGCGGCTCGGCCTCGACCTCGCGCGCACCGGCACCCTGCCCTACTCCTTCGAGTTCACCGCGAACGACGGCCGCCGCTGCGCGTTCGCCGGCCGGAAGACCGTGCGCCCCGGCGACCTCCTCGAGTCGATGACCGTCCTGCCCGGCGTCCTCGTCGGCGACGGCGGCGCCGTGATCGGCGAGGCGCTCCTCCGCTTCGACCTGCGGAGCGACCTGCTCCGGTTCCTCAGGAGCTTCCGGACCACGAGGTAGCCATGCGAAGGCTCGATCCCAGCGCGAGCGCGGTCATCGTCATCGACGTCCAGGAGAAGCTCGCGGCCGCGATGCCGGCGCCCCAGATGGACGCGCTGACCCGCGCGGCCACCGTGCTGATCGAGGCGGCGCGGCGGCTCGGCGCGCAGGTCCTCGCGACCGAGCAGTACCCCGCGGGCCTCGGGCGCACCGTCGCGCCCATCGCCGAGAAGCTCGCCCAGGCGGGCGCGCCGGTCATCCCCAAGATGGAGTTCTCCGCCTGCGACGCGCTCGAGTTCGAGCGCGCCCTGAGCGCGCTCGCGCCCCGCACCGCCATCGTCGTCGGCATGGAGGCGCACGTCTGCGTCTTCCAGACCGTCCGCGAGCTCGCCGCGCGCGGCCTCGCCGTCCACGTGCCGCTCGACGGCGTCGCCTCGCGCCGCGACGACCACCGGCTCGCCGGCCTCGACCTCTGCCGCGCCGCGGGCGCCACCATCACCACCGCCGAGACCGTCGTCTTCGACTGGCTCAAGGTCGCCGGGACGGACGACTTCAAGCACCTGTCGAAGCTCATCCGCTGAGATCGCCGCGATCTCCGCCCGCCGGCGCGGCGCCGAGGTCGCCGTGTCAGTTTGTCAGCCTGTCAGCGGCCGCCTCGGACTTTGTCAGACCCGTGCTCATCTGGACACGTCGCCGCCGCCTGTGACACAGTGACGCATGGCTGACGATCTGGCACAAGTCGGAGCCCCCTCGAGCTCGCCTCCGCCCGCCGGCGCCGCGCCGCCGCCCGGCGCACCGACGGTCCTCGTGGTCGACGACGAGCCGTCGAACGTCGCCTCGATCGAGAAGATCTTCCAGCGCGACGGCATGCGCGTCATCACGGCGGACAGCGCGAAGGCGGCGCTCGAGATCGTGCGCAGCCGCCGCGTCGAGGTCGTCCTCACCGACCTCATGATGCCGGGGGTCAGCGGGCTCGAGCTGCTCCGCGCGCTCAAGCAGCTCGCGCCCGACACCGAGGTCGTGATGATGACCGCGTACGGGACCGTCGAGACCGCGGTCCAGGCCATGCGCGAGGGCGCCTACGACTTCGTGGAGAAGCCGCTCAAGCGGATGACGATCATCAAGAGCGTCCGCAAGGCCGCCGAGCGCCAGTCGCTCGTCGCCGAGAACCGCTCGCTGCGCCAGGAGATCAAGCTGCTCACGAAGCGCGAGATCGTCGGCTCGAGCCCGACGCTCCGGCGCGTGCTCGACATCGCGACCCAGGCGGCGCCCTCGAGCGCCACGGTGCTCGTGCTCGGCGAGAGCGGCACCGGCAAGGAGCTGCTCGCGCGCTTCATCCACGAGCGCAGCGCGCGGTCGCGGGGGCCGTTCGTCGCGGTCAACTGCGCGGCCATCCCGGAGACCATCCTCGAGGCCGAGCTCTTCGGCCACGAGCGCGGCGCGTTCACCGGCGCCCTCGCGAAGCGCGACGGCCGCTTCGCCAAGGCGGCCGGCGGCACGCTGTTCCTCGACGAGATCGGCGAGCTCTCCCCGGCCGTGCAGGTGAAGCTCCTCCGCGTGCTGCAGGAGGGCGAGTACGAGCCCGTCGGCGGCGACACCGTCCGCGCCGACGTGCGCCTCGTCGCGGCCACCAACAAGGACCTCCGCGCCGAGGTCGCCGCGGGCCGCTTCCGCGAGGACCTGTTCTACCGGCTCAACGTGATCGCGATCACCGCGCCCCCGCTGCGGACCCGGCGCGAGGACATCCCGCTCCTCGTCGACCACTTCCTCGGCGTCTACTGCACGAAGAACAACCGCCCCCGCCTGGAGGCGCCGCGCGACGTGCTCGCGCGCCTGACCGACTACACCTGGCCGGGCAACGTCCGCGAGCTCGAGAACGTGATCGAGCGCGCCGTGGTGCTCTGCCGCGGCGACCAGCTCTCGGTCGACGACCTGCCCGACTTCATCCGCGAGGCCGCCCCCGCCGAGCCGAGCTCGCTCACGTTCTCGGTCGGCACCCCCCTCGACGAGGTCGAGCGGCGGCTCATCCGCGAGACGCTCCGCCACGCCCGCGGGGACAAGTCCGTGGCCGCGCAGCTGCTCGGCATCTCCACCCGCACGATCTACCGGAAGCTCGGCGAGCTGGAGTGACCCCGCGCGCGCCGTCCGGCGGATCGGGCGCGCCCCGGCGCGCCGGCACCCCCCGTGAAAATCCATTTGTCACTTTGGCAAGGGAGGCCGTCCCGCGCGCCTCGCTCGCGTCACCTTGGCGGGGTAGCTTCCGTATTTCCGAGAAAAGCCGGGGGAACCGCCGGAGATTGACCCCTGGCACAAAACTCGCTTAGAGGAGCATGGGCGCATGGGCATCGACGCGATCCTGAAGCGGTATTTTCCCTGGCTGTTGGGCGCGCTGATCGCGCTCGCCGCCTATTTCCAGGCGTCGGGCATGGGTCAGCTCGTGGCCTCGAGCGTCGCGATCGACGCGCCGCCGGCGCCGGCCGTCTCGCCGCCGCGCTCCACGTCGTTCGGGTCGACGGCGAACACCGACCACGCGACGCACGCGGGGCCGATCCTCTCGCGCAACCCGTTCGACTCGGTGACGGGGCCGCTCGACGGCAAGCCGGTCGAGCTCCCGAGCGTGCAGCAGGAGATGAACAACAAGGACCCGTACGCGGACCCGTCGTGCGACGGCGCCCGCGTCCTGCTCATCACGCAGGCCGACGATCCCGCGTGGTCGTTCGCGGCCATGGCCGGCTCGGACGGCAAGGCGATCTTGCGGCGGCAAGGGGATGAGATCAGCGGTCAGACCGTTTACTACGTGGGGTGGGACCGGGTCTGGCTGACGTCCGGCAGCTCGCGGTGCCAGGCCATCGTGGGCGGCAACCACGCCGCCGCGCGCACCGCCGCGGCGCCGGCGGCCGCGCCCGCGCCTGCGACCACGACGGCGAAGCCGGCCGCCCGCGGCGGCAAGAAGGTCCCGCCCGAGATCGCCTCGAAGATCCAGCGGGTGAGCGAGACGGAGTTCAACGTGGAGCGCAGCGCCGTCGACCAGATCCTCGAGAACCAGGGCGAGCTGATGCGCTCCGCGCGCATCGTCCCCGAGAAGGAGGGCGACAAGGTGGTCGGCATCCGTCTGTTCGGGATTCGACCGGACTCGCTGCTCGGGACGCTCGGCCTGGAGAACGGAGATCGGCTGTCCAGCATCAACGGGTTTGAGATGAGCGATCCGCAGAAGGCCCTCGAGGCCTACGCGCGGCTCCGGACGGCGGACCGGCTCACGGTGAGCATCAACCGCAAGGGCAAGCCGATGAACATCGACTTCAACATCAAATGAGCGCTGCGGACTGAATTTCAGGGATGAAAGCAGGGTAGTGGCATGGCGCGATGGATAGGTAGACTGGACGAGGGGAGCCTGCTCCGGCGAACGCTGATGTATATCGGCACGTTCGTCCTCGGCTCACTCACGTTCGTCGGGGTCATGAGCCTCGTCCTCGTGTCGGTCGCCAAGGCCGTCCTGCCGCCCCACGGCGCCGAAGGCTCCGCGGACGCGGCGGACGAGGCCGACGGCGAGGCCACCACCGGGGCGAGCAAGACCGCCCTGGGCAGGACATCCCGCTCGAAGCGGCCGCGGCCCCCCTCGCCGGCCGAGCGCGAAAGCGCGCCGAGCGCCGACTGAGCGGCGCCGCCTCCCCCACCCCAAAACCCACGCAGAGAATATCGAGTCGACTGATGGTGATGACGACCCTCGAGCGATCCTGCTGCCTCCGGAGGAGGCTCCTCGCCGCGCCGGTGGCGGCGCTCGTGTTCGCCGCGGCGGCCCCGCCGGCCGCAGCGCAGCCCGCGAACCGCAGCGCCCCCGTGCTGCGGACGCCCGGTCAGGGCGCGCCGGCCCCCGGCCGCCCCGGGATCCCCCCGGGGACGCCGGGCGCCGCGGGCGCGGCCGCGCCGGGCGCCGGCGCTCCCGCCGCAGGCGCGCCGGGCGCTGCTGGCGCGCCGGGCGCCGCCGGCGCGCCGGGGGCCGCGGGCGACGCCGGGGACGACCCGCTCGCCGCGGTCAAGCAAGGGGTCCAGGAGATCGAGTTCAAGCCGAAGCCCGGCGGCTACAAGGTCAGCTTCAACCTCGACGAGGCCGACCTCCCCGAGCTGGTGAAGGCGATCAGCAACATCACCGGGCGGCGGTTCATCTACGGCGGCAAGCTCCGGCAGATCAAGGCCACGGTGTACGCGCCGGAGAAGGTGACGGTCGCCGAGGCGTACAGCGCGTTCCTGTCGATCCTCGCCTCGAACGACCTCACCGTCATCCCCCACGGCCGCTTCCTCAAGATCGTGGAGACGCCCGGCGCGGTCTCGGAGACGACCCCCGTGTTCGGGACCGCCGCGCCCGTGCCCGCGGAGGACCGGTTCGTCACCCGCATGTACCGGCTGTCCCATATCGACGCCAACGAGGCGGGCGGCGTCCTGACCAAGTTCAAGTCGAAGGACGGCGACGTCACCGTCTACCCGCCCGGCAACCTGCTCATCATCACGGACACCGGGTCGAACATCCAGCGCATGCTCCGGATCGTCGAGGAGATCGACGTCGGCGGCGCGGGCGATCAGCTGTGGGTGCAGCCGGTCCACTACGGCTCCGCCGCGGAGGTCGCGACGAAGCTGAACGAGATCGTGGACCCGCGGGCGGCCGGCGGCGGCGGCGGCAGGCCCGGCAGGGGCGGCGCCGGCGCCGGCGGCACCGGCGCGCGCATCATCGCGGACGACCGGACCAACTCGCTCATCATCACCGCCTCCGAGCCGGACTACCTGCGCGTCCTCGGCATCCTGAAGCGCCTCGACGTGCCGCAGACGGGCGAGGGCCAGGTCCACGTGCTCTCGCTCCAGCACGCCGGCTGCAAGGAGCTGTCCGCGACGCTGAACCAGGTCCTCGGCGGAGGCACCGCCGGCGGCGGCGCGGCCGTGGGCGGCAGGGGGGCCGCGCGCAACGCGCCCGCGGTGCCCGGCTCGACCGACGACATCTTCGAGGGCCAGGTCAAGGTCACCTGCGACGAGGCGAGCAACAAGCTCCTCATCACCTCGTCGCCCCACGACTACGCCCAGCTGCGCACCGTGATCGACCAGCTCGACGAGCCCCGGCGGCAGGTGTTCATCGAGGCCGTGATCATGGACGTGGACGTCAAGCGCTCGCTCGACTTCGGCATCGGCTACCACGCCGGCGCGCCCTTCACCGGCCAGGCCGAGGACGACAGCGTGATCTACGGCGGCAACAACATCGTCCCCTCGGTCGGCGGCCTGCCGACGCAGCTCGGCGCGCTCGCGCTCGGCATCCGGGGCCCCGAGATCCAGGGCACGAGCAACATCCTCGGGACGGGCATCTCGATCCCGGCGTTCGGCGTCGTCCTCCACGCGCTGGCCCAGGACGGCGACTCGAACATCCTCGCGACGCCGCACATCCTCGCGACCGACAACGTGCCGGCCGAGATCTCGATCGGCCAGAACATCCCGCTCCAGACCAACGTGGGCGGCGGCGGGCTCAACCAGCTCGCGAGCCTGGCCGGCAGCGCGGGCGGCGCGGCGGGCGCGCTCGGCGGCCTCGGCGGCCTGCTCGGCGGCCTCGGCGGGCTCGGCCAGGCCGCGCGCCAGGACGTCGGCACGAAGATCAAGGTCATCCCCCACGTCAACGACTCGGACCAGGTGCGGCTGGAGCTCACCGAGGAGATCTCCGACGCCGGCGCGCCCCTCGGCGCGCTCGGCGCGATCCCCATCAACAAGCGCACGGCGAACACGACCCTCGTCGTCCGGGATCAGCAGACCGTCGTGATCGGCGGCCTGGTGCGCGACTCGATGCAGACCCGGGAGACAAAGATCCCGGTGCTCGGCGATATCCCGGTGCTCGGGTTCCTGTTCCGGCAGCGGGTCAAGGAGATGGCGAAGACGAACCTCCTGCTCGTGCTGACGCCCTACGTCATCCGCGACCAGGAGGACCTCCGGGCCATCTTCGAGCGCAAGATGCAGGAGCGGCAGGAGTTCATCGACCGCTACTTCGTCTTCAGCGACAGCGCCGCCTGGGAGCCGCCGCGCGACTTCAGCCGGGCGAACGGGCTCGTCGAGGACATCCGGCAGTCGATCCTGACCGAGGAGGAGCGGGCCCGCCTCGAGGAGGAGGCGCGGCCGAGGGTGCCGCAGGAGCACACGCCGGTGGAGCCGGTCGGGCTGCCGACGTTCGGCGGCAAGGCCGGCGCCGCCGGCGCGCCGATGGCTCCTGGTATGGTCGAGATGGATGGCGACCTGCCGCCGCCGCCGAACGGGGCGGCGCCGCCTCCGCCGCGCCCCGTGCGGCGCCCGCCCGGCGGACGACAGATGGAGCGCGTCGAATGAGCATGCAGCAGCAGCAGTACCTCGGCGAGATCCTGGTCCGGCGGGGCGTCGTCTCCGCGGAGCGGCTCGTGCCGCTCTACGACACGGTCCGCGAGCGCGGGCAGGCGCTCGCGGATCTCCTCGTCTCGTCCAACATCGCCGACGAGGCGAGCATCGCCAGGGCGCTCGCGGAGGAGTGCGAGGTCGGCCTCCTCCCGCGCATCGACATCGACGCGGTGCCGCTCGAGCTCGCGAGCCGGGTGCCGATCACCTACGCCAAGCAGCACAAGATCCTGCCCCTCGCCGAGCACGACGGGGTCGTCTACTGCGCGGTCGCCGACCCCCTCGACACGACGGCGATCGACGACGTGCGGGCGCTGTTCGGCAAGCCGGTCGAGATCGCGGTCGCCACGAGCGACGCCGTGCTCAACGCGATCAACCGCATCTGGGAGCGCAAGGAGGACGGCGGCGCGAAGCTCGAGGGCGACCAGGCGCTCGAGGAGGACAACCTCGTCGACATCATCGACTCGGACGACGACGCCCCGATCATCGCCTGGGTCAACGGCCTCTTCGCGCAGGCGGTCCGCGAGCGGGCGAGCGACATCCACATCGAGCCCGAGGAGCGCGACGTCGTCGTCCGCTACCGGATCGACGGCGAGCTCTACGTCGCGAAGCGCGCCTCGAAGCAGTTCATGGCGCCGATCATCGCCCGCGTGAAGATCATGGCGTCGCTCAACATCGCCGAGAAGCGGCTCCCCCAGGACGGCCGCATCACCCTGAAGATCGCGGGCAAGAGCGTCGACATCCGCGTCTCGACGGTGCCGACGAGCCGCGGCTTCGAGCGGATCGTGATGCGCATCCTGCACAAGGCGTCGGTCCTGCTCGGGCTCGACGACCTCGGCTTCGCGCCGCGCGAGTACGCCCTCATGGACGGGCTCATCCAGCGGCCGGACGGCATCATCCTCGTCACCGGCCCGACCGGCAGCGGCAAGACGACGACGCTCTACGCCTGCCTCAACCGGATCAACGAGCCGAGCCGGAACATCCTCACCGCGGAGGACCCGGTCGAGTACGAGATCGGCGGCATCCACCAGATCCACGTCCACCCCGGGATCGGGCTCACCTTCGCCTCGGCGCTCCGCGCCTTCCTCCGCCAGGATCCGGACGTGATCATGGTCGGCGAGATCCGCGACAAGGAGACCGCCGAGATCGCGATCCACGCGTCGCTGACCGGCCACCTCGTGCTCTCGACCATCCACACGAACGACGCGGCCGGCGCCGTGACGCGCCTCGTCGAGATGGAGATCGAGCCGTTCCTCGTGCGGAGCAGCGTGATCGGCATCCTCGCCCAGCGCCTCGTCCGCCTGCTCTGCTCGGCGTGCAAGGTCCCCTACCGCCCGTCGGACTACGAGCTCCAGCAGCTCGGCCTCGACCGGGACCGGCTCGCCTGGAAGGCGCGGCGGAAGCTGTCGAGCCGCTACAGCGTGCACGGGCAGAAATACGACTACATCGGGCAGGACATCGACCGGGCCGTGTTCTACAAACCCGGCGGCTGCGACGCCTGCAACCAGAAGGGCTTCGTCGGCCGGCGGGGCATCTACGAGCTGATGGTCATCGACGACGCGGTGGGCCCGCTCATCCTGAAGAGCGCGGACGCGCAGACCATCAAGCGGGTCGCCATCTCGCAGGGGATGGATACGCTCCGCGACGACGGGGCGCGCAAGGTGCTCCTGGGCATCACCACCGTCGAGGAGGTGCTCGCGGCGACGCAGGAAGACGTCATCGTCGACGAGTAGGGAAAGCCGTGGCGGTATTCGAATACAAAGGCATCCTCGTCGGCACCGGCAAGCCGGTCAAAGGGGTCCGCGACGCGGAGAACGCGAAGGCCCTGCGGGCCGCCCTGCGCAAGGACGGCATCATGCTCACCGGCGCGACCGAGGAGCAGGCCGCGAAGGCGAAGGCGAAGCGCGATCTCAAGCTCTTCGCCTTCGCGGGCCGCCCCTCGACGTCCGAGGTCGCCATGATGACCCGCCAGCTCGCGACGCTCATCGGCGCCGGGATCCCGCTGTTCGAGTCGCTCAACGCGCTCATCGAGCAGGTCGAGAAGGAGTCGCTGAAGCGGACGCTCACGCAGGTGCGCGAGCAGGTGCGCGAGGGCACGAGCTTCGCGAAGGCGCTGGAGGGGCACCCCACGGTCTTCCCGCCGCTCTACGTCAGCATGGTGCGCGCCGGCGAGGCGTCCGGCACGCTCGAGGGCGTGCTGCTCCGCCTGACCGTCTTCATGGAGAACCAGGCGAAGCTCGTGGGCAAGGTGACCGCGGCCCTCGCCTACCCGGCGCTCATGGCCATCATCGGCATCGGCCTCATCTCGGTCCTCATGATCGCGGTCGTGCCGAACGTGAAGGACATCTTCTCGTCGATGGACCAGACGCTGCCCTGGTACACCTCGGCGCTCATCGGCACGTCGGAGTTCGCCTCGAGCTACTGGTGGCTCGTGCTCATCCTGCTGGCCGGCGGGGTGTACGGCTTCCGCCGGTGGCTGCGCACGCCGAAGGGGCGGCTCCGGTGGGACACGTTCGTGCTCAGGGCGCCGATCTTCGGCAAGCTCATCCAGATGCTCTCCATCGCGCGCTTCGCGCGGACCCTCGCCACCCTGCTCTCGTCGGGCGTCGCGCTCCTCAGCGCGATGGACATCGTGCGCAGCGTGCTCGGCAACGCGGCCCTGGAGAAGGTCGTCGCCGACGCGATCGGGTCGATCCGCGAGGGCCAGAGCATCGCCGATCCGCTGAAGCGCAGCGGCCGCTTCCCGCCGATCGTCATCCACATGATCGCCATCGGCGAGCGGAGCGGGCAGCTCGAGGCGATGCTCGAGAACGTCGCGAACGCCTACGACTCCGAGGTCGAGACCCGCGTCCAGGTGCTCACGAGCCTGCTCGAGCCGCTCATGATCGTCGTCATGGGCGGCACGGTCGCGTTCATCGCGATATCCATCCTCATGCCGCTCATGCAGATGTCGAACTTCGTCGGGTAGAGGGCTCCATGGGGCGCAGGAGGCAGCGAGAGAGCACGATCTTCTTCCCGTGGGAGCGCGGCGGCGGGCTCTTCCGGCGGAGCGGCATGGCGCGCGCGCGGCCGTTCGCCGCCGGCCTGGGGATGGCGGTCCTGCTCCTGCTCCTCGGCGCGCGCGAGCGGCGCCTCGTGGGAATTCGCTCGACGCGCGCCACGTTGTCTGTCGTCCACGGGGCCATCACGCTGTACCGCGCCGATCACGAGCGGCGGTGCCCGGCCTCGCTGGAAGAGCTGAAGCGCGAGGGATACCTCGCGATCGATCCGGTCGACGCCTGGGGGAGGCCGCTCCGGCTCACCTGCCCTGGCAGGAAGGACCCGGAGGGGTACGATCTGATGAGCGACGGTCCGGACGGCGAGATCGGCGGGCTGGACAGGGTGGAGTGAGGGACATGGAGACGAACAGGGCGAAGAGGATTCGAAGGTTGGGCCGGAAGCTCTCGCGGGGCGTGACCCTGATCGAGGTGCTGATCGTGGTGACGATCATGGCGATCATCGCCGGCGGCGCCACGCTCGTGCTGTGGCCGAAGCTCGAGGCCGCGAAGGTCAGGAGCGCCTACACCGGCACGTCGGTCATCAAGACCGCGGCGGACCAGTACCAGAACCTAGGCGCGGGCGGCGAGGGCTGCCCGACCCTGCAAGCGCTGGTGAGCGCGAAGCAGATCGACGCCAACAAGACGGATGACCCCTGGGGACAGCCGTACCGGATCAAGTGCGAAGAGAGCGAGATCCGCGTCTTCTCGCTGGGCAAGGACAAGAAAGAGAACACCCCGGACGACATCCGGGACAACATGAGGCAGTCCGAGATCAACAAGATCGCGGAGATGTGACGCCGACGCGGAGGGAGCGCCCATGACACGCCGCCTGCGCACGAGGGGAGTCACGCTGGTCGAGGTGCTGATCTCCGTCACGGTGATCGCGCTCATCAGCGGCTCGGTGATCCTCGGCATGGGCGCGGTCACGAGCGCCCGGCTGAAGCGGAGCGCGACGCTGCTCGCGGGCGCCGTCCGGGTCGCCTACGCCCACGCGAACGCGAAGTCGAAGCCGATGCGGCTCGTCTTCGATTTCGAGGAGCGGATGATCGTGCTCGAGGAGTCCACGGGCGAGCTCGTCGTCGAGAGGAACGACCGGACCGGCGGCGCCGCCGCGGCCACGGAGGCCGAGAAGGCGGCCGTGGCCGAGGCCGAGGCGATCCTGAAGGGGCCGCGCGCGCCGCGGCCGTCGTTCCAGCCGGCGAAGGCGTTCGGCTTCGACCCCGCGAGCGAGAAGCCCGGCAAGGAGCTGTCGAGCGGCGTCCGCTTCCTCCAGGTGGAGACCGGCCACCAGGACGAGCCCGTGACCGAGGGGCGCGCCTACCTCTACTTCTGGCCCGGCGGCCAGACCGAGCGCGCGGCGATCCAGCTCTCGCTCGGCGGCCAGGAGACCGAGGACTCCGTGATGACGGTGCTCGTCTCGCCGCTGACCGGCAAGACCGAGATCCGGCGGGGCAAGGCGAGCATGCCGCGGCCGCGCGACGACGCCGAGGAGTCGGAGCGCGAGGACACGGGGTTCTGATGCGCGCCCGCGGCTTCACCCTGCTCGAGGTCATGGTGGCGGTGGCCATCCTCGGCCTCGGGCTCACCGCGATCCTCTCCGCGCAGGCCGGCGCCTTCTCGGCGGCGGCGCACGCGCGGAACATCAGCCTCGCGAACGGGCTCGCGCGCTGCAAGATGACCGAGATCGAGGAGCGGCTCGCCAGGGACGGCCTGCCGGCGCTCGACGAGGCCGACAACGGGCCGTGCTGCGAGGGCGACGAGTCGACCTCCATCAAGTGCTCCTGGCGCATCGAGAAGCCGGAGATGCCCGAGCCCAACTACGGCGAGCTCGACCTCGATTCGAACCTCGAGGGGCTCGGCCAGCTCACCAAGCCGCCCGAGTCGAGCGGCTCCGCCGCCCCGAGCGGGAGCCTCGACGACCTCGCGAGCTCGCTGGTCGGCGCGCCCGGCGGCGAAGGCGGCGGCAACTCCGCCGGCGGGATCGCGGGGCTGCTGCAGCCGTTCATCGACATGCTCGCGCCGACGCTCCAGCCGATCTTCGAGGCGAGCGCGCGCCGGGTGACGGTCAGGCTGACCTGGCAGCAAGGGTCGCAGGAGCACGCGCTCGAGCTCGTGCAGTGGATCACGGTGCCCCAGATGGGCGCGCCCGAGGACACCGGCGCGGGCGGCGGCCAGGGCCAGGGAGGAGGGAGCTGACCGTGACGGCGCGAACGGCGAGCACGCTCCGCAGGCGACGCGGCCGCTCGGGCGGGGTGACCCTCCTCGAGGTCCTCGTCTCGGTCGCCATCCTGGCGATCATCGGGACGCTCATCTACGGCGCCTTCGACGGCATGAGCCGGTCGCGCGCGGGCATCTCGCGCATCGGCGACCGCTACCACCAGGGCCGCGCGGCGATCGCCCGCATCTCGCGCGAGCTCCAGGCGGCCTTCCTCTCCCGGCACCAGCCGGCCGACAAGAACATCGCGGTGCGGCTCACGGCGTTCGCCGGGGAGGACTCGTCGCCGGCCGATCGCGTCGATTTCACCGCGTTCGCGCACCGGCGGCTCCTCAGGAACGCGCACGAGTCGGACCAGTGCGAGATTGGCTATTTCGGCTCGCGCGACCCCGAGCGCGACAAGCTCGATCTCGTGCGGCGAGAGGCCAAGTTCATCGATCTCGAGCCGACGAGGGGCGGCGTCGTCAACGTGCTCGCCGAGGACATCGAGAGCTTCAATGTCCGGTACCTCGATCCCATCACCGGGGAATGGGTCGACTCGTGGGACTCGACGCAGCCGGCGGCGCAGTTCGAGCGGCTCCCGTCGCAGGTGTGGGTGATCCTGGTCCTGAACGGCGGGCCGGGCGGGGAGCCCATCAAGTTCGAGACGAAGGTGCCTATCGCGATGCAGGTCCCCATCGCCTTCGGGGCCAACTGAGCCATGAGCCGCCCGAGGAGCCCCCACGCCGAGGAGCGCGCCGCCCCCACCCCGCCGGGCGGCCGCGCGCGCCGCCGCCTCCGCAGGCGGCGCGACCGGCGGGGCGTGGCGCTGGTCATGGTGCTCGGCGCGATCACGGTGCTCACCGTGTTCCTGACCGAGCTCCAGGAGGAGACCTCCACCGAGCTCTCCGCGGCGCTCGCCGACCGCGACGCGCTCCGGGCCGAGTACTACGCGCGGAGCGCCGTGAACCTGTCGCGGATGCTCATCGCCGCCGAGCCGAGCGTCAGCCAGGCGCTCGGGCCGATGCTCGCGATCGTCGGGATCAAGGGCAGCTTCCAGGTGCCGGTCTGGAGGTTCACCGACATGTTCCTCGGCCCGTTCAACGCGCAGCTCGCCGAGCCGGGCGCGGCGCCGCCCGCCGAGGCCCCGGCCGCGGGCGAGGGCAGCGCGGCGACGGGCAAGAACCTCGGGCTCACCGGCGGCGGCCGCTTCGAGCTCAAGATCGTCGACGAGGACTCGAAGATCAACATCAACCGCGCCGCCGACGACGTGGGCGGCATCGCGGATCAGATCGCCGTGGGTGCGCAGCTCATCAGCCTGATGAGCCCCCCGCAGTACAACCCGCTCTTCGAGGAGCGCGACGGCGACGGCCAGTTCTCGGATCGCGCGACCATCTGCAGCGCCCTCGTCGACTGGGCCGACCCCGGCGACCAGACGTTCGTCTGCGACACGTCCACGAACGCCCCGAGCTCCACCGGCGCCGAGGACAGCTTCTACCAGACGGTCGGCCTCCCCTACGTGCGCAAGAACGCCCCCTACGACTCGTTCGAGGAGCTGCGGCTGATCCGGGGCATGGGCGACGATTTCTGGGCGACGTTCGTCGATCCGGACCCGAACGATCCGGACAAGCGGGTGCTGACCGTCTGGGGCAACCGGAAGCAGAAGGTGAACGTGACGTCGGCGAACGCGCAGATGCTCCTCACGCTCACCTGCAGCGCCGATTTCGTGGACGTCGCGACGACGCCGCTCTGCACCGACGTGAACCAGCAGACGGCGTTCCTGACCGTGGCGTCGCTCGTGCAGAGCATGACCGGGGGGCTCCTCTTCCCCACGTCCAAGGATTTCGTCGACGCCATGACCCAGAAGACCGGCAACACGCTCGGGGCGATGCTCGGCCAGCAGCTCAAGGCGATGGGCGTCGAAGCGGTCAAGTTCAAGCCGAACGCCACCAAGTCGCTCGGCAACAAGACAAGCTTCCTGAGCATCTATGCCGATGGCGTCGTCCCGGGGAACAAGCGTGAGACGCGCGTGCGCATCCATGCGGTGATCGATCTCACGGGGGCAACCAAGATCACCGATGCCCAGACGAACGAGAAGACCCCCGGCAGTGCCGACCCCAACCAGCCGAACGGCAATCCGACCGGGACCCCTCCGACGCCGGATACGTACGAAAAACAGGTACGATCGAACCCCGCCGGGACGATCATCTACTATCGGATCGAATAGGACACCCCTCCGGGAAGAAGCGCGGAAATGCACAGGCTGCTCGGGATAGATGCTGGGAAATCCGTGGTGCGGACGGCGCTCATCCGCACCTCGTACAGGAGGGTCTTCGTCGAGGCCCTCGGCGAGGCGCCCGTCACGGACGCGGTCTCCGAGGCCGAGGCGATCCGCGCCGCCGTGGGGCTCCTCCGCCCCGACGCCGCCGCGATCGCGATCTCCGGGGAGAAGTCGTTCTACCGCCGCCTCGATCTGCCCGCGGCGGCGCAGAAGGAGATCGAGAACGTCCTCGGCTTCGAGCTCGAGGCCACGGTGCCGTTCGAGATGGAGGACGCGGTCTTCGACTACCGCCTGCTCAAGCGGCCGCCCAGCGCCGAGACGCTGCCGGTCTTCGCCGCGATCGCGCGCGCCGACGACGTGCGCGAGCGCATCGCCGTCGTGAAGGAGGCGCTCGGCTTCGAGCCGGAGCGCGTCGCGCTCGGCGCGGTGGCGCTCGCCAACCTCGAGGGCGTGATGCCGGAGCTCGCCTCGCCGTCGCCCGCCGGCGCGAGCGTGCCCATCGCCCTGCTCGACCTCGACTACCTCACCTCCGAGATCGTGATCCTCTCCGGCGGGGAGCCGGTCTTCGCCCGGACGCTGTCGCGCGGGACCGCCGGGCTCCCCGGCACGGCGCCGGCGCTCGCGCGCGAGCTCCGCCAGACGCTCGCGGCGTGGCGCAACCTCGGCGGCGAGCCGCTCGCCGGGATGTACCTCGTCGGCGGCGGCGCGAGCGCGCAGGGCGCGGAGGTGTTCCTGTCCACCCAGCTCGGCCTCACGATCCTGCCGCTGCCGGTCCCCCGGGTCGAGGGGCTCACGCCCGAGCAGGCCGCGGCGCTGCCGCGCTTCGCCAAGGCGCTCGGGCTGGCGCTCGGGCTGACGCCGAAGACCAAGGGGTTCAACCTGAGGAGGGGCGCGCTCGAGGCCGAGCGCAGCTACCCGTTCCTGCGCGAGAAGATCCCGATCCTCGCCGGCCTCGGCACCGTCATCGCGCTGAGCTTCGGGTTCTCCATCGTCGCGGAGCTGCGCACCCTCGACTCGGAGCGGGAGCTCCTGCTCGCCTCGCTCGCGACCGCCTCGCACGACGTGCTCGGCGAGGAGACGAGCGACCCGCAGAAGGCCCGCGAGCTGCTCGACCAGGGCCCCGGCGCCGCCGACGAGGACCCGATGCCCCGCGTCGACGCCTTCGACGTCATGGTGCAGCTCTCGAAGGCCGTGCCGAAGGAGATCACGCACGACGTGCTCGAGCTCGACGTGAACCGCGGCCACGTGACCCTCCAGGGCGTCGTCCCGTCGGTGTCGGACGCGCAGATCATCGCGGATCACATGAAGGAACACCGCTGCTTCCGCGACGTGAAGGTCGGGCGGACGAGCCAGTTCACGGAGGGCAAGCACAAGTACGTCCTCGAGCTGGACCTCAAGTGCGAGGACAAGAAGAAGAAGAAGACCGGCGCCGACGCGGCGGACAGCGCCTCGGCGGGCGCGCCGGAGAAGCCGGAGGGATCGCGATGACGCTGCGCGAGCGACTCGACAAGCTGGAGCCGCGCGAGCGCCGGCTCCTCACCATCCTCGCCGGGTTCCTGGGCGTGCTCGTGTTCCTGGCCGTGCCGATCGGGCTCGCGAGCGTCGCCTCCGGCAAGCGCGCCGAGAACCAGGAGATCCGCGATCTGCTCCAGCAGATCTACGAGGCCGCCGGGAAGGTCAGCGAGCGGAAGGCGCAGAAGGACGCGCTGCTCGCGCGCTACGCGCGGCCGGCGCCGGCCCTCGCCGGCTTCGTCGAGGACGCGGCGAAGCAGCAGGGGCTCACCGCGGCCGAGTCGCAGGATCGCCCCGACGTCCCGCACGGCAAGAAGTACACCGAGCGGGTCACGGTGGTGAAGATGCACCGGATCGGGATGCTCGGCCTCGCCAAGATGCTCGAGCGCATCGAGAGCTCGGGCCACCCGGTCGCGGTGACGAAGCTGAACATCAAGCCGCGCGCCGGCGAGCCGGACTCCTACGAGGTGGAGCTCGGCGTCTCCGCGTTCGACCGGAAGGGCGACCCCCAGCCGGCGAGCCCCGCGCCGTCCGCGGCCCCGGCCGCCGACGAGGAGGTGCAGGAGCCATGAAGGCGCGGCTCGTCAAGATCGCGAAATGGGCGGCCTACCCGCTCTTCTACCTCTTCTGTCTCGGCCTCTTCGGCTACCTCACGTTCCCCTACGACCGGCTGAAGGACCGGCTGATCGCCGAGTTCGATCGCGCGCAGCAGAAGCGGGGCTCCGGCCCGGCGCAGCGCCTCGAGATCGACGAGCTCGACGCGTACTGGTTCACGGGCGTGGAGATGAAGGGCGTGCGGCTCATCCTGCCGCCGAACGAGCTCGGCTCGGGCGCGAGGCCGGCCGGCGCCGCCGCCTTCGCCTCGGGCGACGCCGCCAAGGACGGCGCGCCGAAGCCGAGCGTCATCGAGATCGAGGAGGCGCACGCCCGGGTGAAGATCCTGCCCCTCCTGATCGGGCGGATGCGGGTCTCGTTCTGGGCGAGCGTGTTCGGCGGGGAGGTCGAGGGCGTGGTCCCGATGGGCAAGTCGGGCGGCGACGTGCACGTCGAGGTCTCGGACGTGGAGCTCGCCCAGGTGGGGCCGCTCGGGGAGATCCTCGGCTTGCCGATCGCCGGCACGCTGAACGCGAACCTCGACCTCAGCGCGCCCGACGGCAAGTTCAACAAGGCGAACGGCGCGCTCGAGGTCTCGGCCAAGGAGGTCTCGGTCGGCGACGGCAAGACGAAGATCCAGGGGCTCATCGCGCTCCCGGAGGCCAAGCTGGGCGAGCTCGTCCTGTCGGCCGAGGCGAAGGACGGCGTCCTCAAGATCACGAAGATGTCCGCGAACGGCCAGGATCTCGAGCTCGACGGCGACGGCAAGGTCACCATGCGCGAGCCGTGGAACAACTCCACGGCGGACCTGTACGTCCGCTTCAAGTTCACCGACGCCTACCGCGGGAAGAACGACGTCACCAAGTCGCTGCTCGGCGCGCCGGGCTCGAACGTGCCCGGGCTGATCGAGATGCAGCAGCCCAAGATGAAGCGGTCGAAGCGCTCGGACGGCTTCTACGGCTGGCACGTGCACGGCGTGCTGAAGCGGCCGCGGTTCGATCCGCACGCCGCCGACTCGCCCGCCGCGCGGAGCCGCGGCAAGACCGGCGACTCGCCGAGCCCGGCCGCGACCACGCGGAAGCCCGGCGGCGTGAACCTGCCCCTCGGCGCCTCGGAGGCCCCCGCGCGGGACAGTGAGGAGCAAGGCAGCCCGCCGCCCTTGATGCCGCCGCCGCAGCCGCCGCCGTCCACGGAGGACGAGTCGCCCACGGGCGAGGGGCGGTCGCGGCCGACGCCCGCTCCGCCCGCGGAGGGCGAGGGCGCGCCCCCGGTCGAATAGGACCTGGACCTCACGCGCCAGGGACGTGTACGACCTGACCTGACGCTCCGAGGACGAGGCCATGCGGGACCCCAGGTGGCAGCAGAACCGGCGCATTCTGCTGATCGACGACAACGAGGCGATCCACGAGGATTTCCGCAGGATCCTCCGGTCCAACGCGGAGCCGTCGGCCTTCGACAGCCTCGAGTCGGCGCTGTTCCGCGAGGCGCCCGGCCGGAGGCCGGTGAGGTTCGAGCTCACGACGGCGACCCAGGGCGCGGAGGGGCTGGAGAAGGTCCGCGAGGCGCGGCAGCGCGGCGCGCCGTACGCCCTCGCCTTCGTCGACGTGCGCATGCCGCCGGGGTGGGACGGCATCGAGACGCTCTCGCGCATCTGGCAGGAAGACGGCGCCATCCAGGCGGTCATCTGCTCGGCGTACTCGGACTACTCCTGGGAGGAGATCTCGACCCGGTTCGGGAACACCGACAACCTCCTCATCCTCGCGAAGCCGTTCGACCCGAACGAGGTCCGCCAGATGGCCTTCGCGCTCACCGAGAAGTGGAACCAGCGCCGCGCCCTGTCCGAGGCCAACCACAAGGTGTCGGCGCAGTACACGGTGACGAGGATCCTGGTCGAGTCGACGACGCTCCCTTCGGGCATCTCGGCGCTCCTCGGCGCGCTCGGGGAGACGCTCGGCTTCCGGTTCGCCGCCCTGTGGCTCGGCGACGACGAGAGCGACGGCCTGCGCTGCGAGCACACCTGGAGCGCCGCGCCCGACGACGCGGCCGCGCTCGAGGCGGCGACCCGGGGCGCGCGGTTCGCCCGCGACGCCGGGCTGCCCGGCCGCGCGCTCGCCCAGGGGGAGCCGACCTGGTTCTGCGACCTCGACGCGGTCGAGGACGACCCGCGCGCGCAGGCGGCGCGCGACGCCGGCCTCCGCTTCGCGGTCGAGCTCCCCATCGCGGTCCGCGCCGACGCGCAGGTCGCGGCCGTGCTGGAGCTCATGGACGCCGAGCCGCGCGAGCCCGACCCGGGGCTGCTCGACGTGCTGATCGCGATCGCCGCCAAGGCCGGCCACTTCATCGGCAGCAAGCGCGTCGAGGCGGCCCTGCGCCGGAGCGAGGCGAACAACCGCGCGCTGCTCTACGCCATCCCCGACACGATCCTCCGGATCAGCAGCGACGGCGTCTGCCTGGACTTCAAGGCGTCCCGGGAGTCGAGGCCGTCGCTCCGCGCCGAGGACTTCCTGCACCGGCGCGTCGCCGACGTGTTCCCCGCCCGCGTGGCGGAGCAGATCACCGAGCTCGTCGCGCGGGCGCTGGCCGACGAGGCGACGCACGTCTTCGAGTACCAGGAGCAGCTCCGGGAGGGCACGCGCGACTACGAGGTCCGGATCGCCGGCAGCGACCGGGCCGAGGCGGTCGTGATCGTGCGGGACATCACCGAGCGCAAGCGCGCCGCGGCGGAGACCGAGGCGCGGCGCGCCCGCGAGGAGGCCCTGCGGGCGCAGAACGAGATCCTCGCGGCGCTGTCGACCCCGCTCATCCCGATCAGCGACGATGTCGTCGTGATGCCGCTCGTCGGCGCCCTCGACGCGCAGCGGGCGCGCCGCGTGCAGGAGACGCTGGTCCGCGGCGTCGCGTCCCGCCGGGCGCACGTCGCGATCCTCGACATCACCGGGGTGCCGCGGATCGACGCCCAGTGCGCCGACGAGCTCCTGAGCGCCGCCACCTCGGTGCGCCTGCTCGGCTCGGAGGTGATCATCACGGGCCTGAGCCCCGACGTGGCCACGACGCTCGTCCAGCTCGGCGTCGACATGAGCGGGATCGTCACGCACAACACCCTGCAGAACGGCATCGCCTACGCGATGACCTCGGCGCGGCGGCCGAGGCGGCGCCGCGCGCGGCGGCGCAGGTAGCGGCGGCCGACGCGCGACGCCGGCCGCTCACGGCGCCGCGGCGCCGCGCGCGGCGGCGCTCCCGAGCCGCACCGGGAGCTCGAGCGTGAAGGTGGCCCCGCGCCCGACGCCGTCGCTCGTCACCGACAGCACCCCGCTCATCTCCTCGGCGGCCAGCGCGCAGCTGTGCAGCCCGAAGCCGTGGCCCCCCCGGCGCGTCGTGAACCCGTGGGAGAAGATCCGGGTCAGGTGCTCTCGCGCGATGCCCACCCCCGTGTCCTGCACGCAGATCCGCACCGCGCCCTCCCGCTCCGCCCCGCTCGCCTCGACCCGCAGCGTGAGCTCGTGCTCCCTGCCGGGCAGCTCGTCCATCGCGTACTTCGCGTTGCTGATGAGGTTCATCAGGATCTGCAGGAGCTTGTGCTTGTCGACGTACACCGGGCGCGGGCACGCGAGCTCTCTCACGATCCTGAGGTGCGGGCGCGAGAGGGCCATGTCGTTCATCCGGAGGGCGTCCTCCAGGAGCTCGGAGAGCTGCACCGGCTCGACCACCGTGGTGGTGCCGGCGTAGGTCTGCTGCGTCCGGACGATGTCCTTGATGTGATCGACGCTCTTGCTGAGCTGATCCACGTAGATCAGGATGCGCCGCCGATCGCCCTCCAGCGCGGCGGACAGCGCCTCCAGGTAGGCGATGAGGTGCCGCCCGCGCTCGTCCTCGGTGAGGAACCTCCCGGGGTCGCCCCGGTGGCTCGACAGGAGCTGCGCCGCCCGCTCGAGCTTCTCCAGCTTGAGCCCGCCGAGCTCCTCCGCGATGAGCTTCGCGGACACGTTGACGGTGTTCAGCACGTTGCCGATGTTGTGCACCACGTTCGTGGCGATCTCCGCCATGCCCGCGCGCCGCGCGGTGTCGAGGACCTGGCGCTGGGCCGCCGCGAGCTCCGTCGTCCGCTCGACCACCCGCTGCTCCAGCGCCTCGTTCAGCTGCCTGAGCTGCTCCTCGCTCGCCTTCAGCGCCGCCTCCGCGCGGCCGCGCTCGGCCAGCTCGATCTGGAGCCGCTCGTTGGCGACGAGGAGCTCCGCGGTCCGCTCCGCCACGCGCCGCTCCAGCTCGCCCTTGGCGCGCTCCAGGTCCTCGTTGAGGGCCTGCACCGTCTCCCGGAGCTGCTGCTCGCGCGCCACCCGGTCCGTGAGGTCCGCGTGGGCCTGCTGGAGCCGGCCCTGCCGCGCCAGGGTGACGCCGAGCAGGTGCTGGAAGGCGTCACGCAAGTGCTTGATCTGCTTGATGTTTCCGACAGGGCTGAGCGCCCCGGAGACGTCGCCCGAGGCGTACCGCGCGGCGTCCCCGGCGAGGCGCTCGATGGGGCGCACGATGTCGCGGATCAGGAGCCACCCGAAGGTGAACGCGAGGAAGATGCTGCCGCCCACGCCGGCGGCGAGCCCGAGCAGCGCGCGCTGCTTGAGCGTGCGGCCCCTCGCCTCGAGGTCGCCCAGCATCTCCTTGTTCTGCGCCTGGCCCGCCCGCGCGCTCGAGAGGAGCACGTAGGTCAGCTCCTGGGCCTCGCCGTAGAACACCGACGTCGCCCGCGCCGCGTCGCCCTCCTGCATCGCGTCGAAGATCGCCGCGTGCTGCGCGTCGAGATCCGCGTACACCGCGCCGAGGAGCTGCCACAGCTGCTCTTGCGGCGAGCCCTGCTCGCCCTGCGCCCGGTTGAAATGGAGGAGCGTCTGGTCCCGGCGTTGCGCGACGTCGGCCATGTACCGCGAGACGTTGAGCCCGCCCAGCGCCTGCCCGACGGCCTCGCGCTGGGTGATCACCGCGAGCTCCATGTCCTGCAGGTCGACGAGGTCGCCGAGGAGGTAGAGCTGCTGCGCGGAGATCCGCGAGAGCGTCGCGTCGACCACGGGGAGGAAGACCGCCAGCGCGACCGCCACCGTCAGGAGGGGGGCGAACGAGAGCAGCGTGCGATGGCGGATATCCACGGATGCCTCCCGCCCGACGAGGATGCCGGGGGGATCCAGCGCGTCAAGGCGGGCCCGCGCCGCTGTCCCCGCGCGGCCCCCCCGGCCCCCATCGGGCGCGCCGATCATCGCACGCCGCGGCCGCCCGGCGATGGCGCGCCGGCGCCGCTCAGCGCTTGCCGGTCTGCGCGGCGTGTCTGTCGAGGGCGGCCAGGACGCGGTCGTAGTCGGGCGGCAGCTCGACCGGCGGGTTGGCGAGCCGGCTCGTCACGTCGGGGAGCGCGCGCTCGTGGTATTTCACCTTGAACTCCGTGAACTTGAGGCCGTTCGCCGTCGAGACCACGACGACCCGCTGGCGCTTCTCCACGAGGCCCTTCTTCACGAGCTTCTCCAGCGCGGCGAGGGCGACCGCCGTATGCGGGCAGGTGTACATCCCGGTCCGGTCGGCGCGCGCCGCCGCGTCGCAGAGCTCGTCCTCGGTCACCTCCTCGGCGACCCCGTTCATCGCCTGGAGCGCCAGCATCGCCCGCGGCGCGCTCACCGGGTTGCCGATCTGGATCGCGCTCGCCAGCGTCTCGCCCGCCTTCATCGGCACGACCTCGCTCCGCCCGTCGGCCCACGCCCGGTAGAGCGGGTTGGCCCGCGCCGACTGCGCCACGCACAGGCGCGGGAAGCGCGTCGTCAGCCCGAGGTCCTTCAGCATCTTGAAGCCGGCGTAGAGCGCGTAGGCGTTGCCCAGGTTGCCGCTCGGCAGGACGACCCAGTCGGGCAGCGTCCAGTCGAACTGCTGCACGATCTCGATGGCCACGGTCTTCTGGCCCTCGAGGCGCAGGGCGTTCATCGAGTTCGCCAGGTAGACGACGCCGTCGGCCGAGAGCCGCTGCACGATGGCCATGCAGCCGTCGAAGTCGGTGTCGAGCGAGAGGACCAGCGCGCCCGACGCGATCGGCTGGACCAGCTGCGCCATCGACACCTTGCCCCGCGGCAGGAGCACGACCACGGGCAGGCCGGCGGCCGCGCCGTACGCCGCGAGCGAGGCCGACGTGTCCCCCGTCGACGCGCACGCGATCGCGCGCACCTCGAGGCCCTCGCGGATCGCCTTGTTCACCACCGAGACGAGCACCGTCATCCCGAGGTCCTTGAACGACCCCGTGTGGCTGTTGCCGCAGAGCTTCACCCAGACGTCGTCGAGCCCGAGCGAGCGGCCGTAGCGATCCGCCCAGAAGAGGTTGGTGCCCCCCTCGTCCATCGACACGATGGCCTCGTCCGGGACCTGGGGAGCGACCCACTCCCGCTTGCCCCAGACCCCGGAGCCGTAGGGCCACACCGTGCGCTTGTAGCGCTCGTCGAAGAGCTTCATCCACGTCGCGGGGCTCCGGTCGCGGAGCGCGTCGATGTCGTGGGCGACGTCGAGCAGGCCGCCGCAGGTCGGACAACGGTAGAGGGGCTGCGTCAGCGGGTAGCTCCCCGGACAGCCGGTCAGACATCGGAATGCAGCTGAGTAGGCCATGGCAATACGGATCTCCTGGGTGGCGGGAAGCGCCCGCGGGAGGTGGTGTCGGGTTCAGTCGAAGCGTGGGGCTTCCATGCCGAGCCGCCTATAGAAGTAGATCGCCGCGTTCCTGGCAAACGATCCCTGCGGGACGTAGACGTCGTCCGGCTCGGGGAGCGGCTCCTCCGCGGAGAGCGGCCCGTCCCGGTCGCCGGCCAGCCGCTCGAGGTCCTCGAGGAACGCCTCCATCGAGGGATAGCGGTTCTCCGGGCGCTTGCGGATCGCCTTCAGGATCACCGACTCGAGCAGCGGGTCGATGCCCTTCCGCTTCTCCGAGGGGCGGGGCGGCGGGGTCACGAGCTGCCGGGCGAGGAGCTCGGACTGCTCCGAGCGGGGGAACGGGAGCTCGCCGGTGAAGGTCCGGAACATGACGACGCCGAGCCCGTAGACGTCGGTGCGGGCGTCGGGCCGGTCGCTCACGACCTGCTCGGGCGCCATGTACTCGAGCGTGCCCACCGCGGTGCCGGTCGCCGTGATGTGATCGGCGGCCTGGATCTTCGCGAGGCCGAAATCGAGCACCTTGACCGCGTACGGGTCCCCCTGCGCGCCGACGAGGTAGAGGTTGTCGGGCTTCACGTCGCGGTGGATGATCCCGGCCCGGTGCGCGGCGGCGAGCCCGGACGCGGCCTGCGAGAGCACCGGGATGGCGAGGTCCGGGTCCATGCGGCGCTCGCGCCGGAGCCAGTCGCCGAGCGACTCGCCGAAGAGGTACTCCATCACGATGTACGGCGCGCCGTCCGAGGCGCGCGTGCCGGCGTCGAGCACCTTGACGATGTTCGGGTGCCCGATCATCGCGGCGCTCTGCGCCTCGCGCACGAACCGCTCGCGCGTCCGCTCCGCCCGGGCCGCGAACGATTCGAGGACCTTGATCGCGACGGGCTGCCCGGTCTCGATCTCGATGGCGAGGTAGACGCGCGCCATCGCCCCTTTGCCGAGGTAGCCGCGCACCTCGTAGCGCTCCCCGACGATGGTCCCCCGCAGCCGGGTCGGCTTGAACCGGAACAGGTCGACGCGCCGCGCCTCGGCGAGCTCCGCGCCGTCGTAGGGGCAGAACCGATGGCCCGCGTCGTACTCCCGGTGGCAGCGCGCGCAGAACATGGCCCCGCATCGAATAGCGCCCCGCGCTCCGGCCACGCAAGCGCTCCGCGCGCCCCTCGCGCCGCCGCGCGCCCCTCGCGCCGCCGCGCGCCCCTCGCGCCTCGCGCCTCGCGCCGCGCACGGCGGCTGCGCTCACGCCGCCTTGCGCGGCGAGCGCCCCGTCAGCTTGGTGTACACGTGATAGCCGAGCCAGCGGAGCGGCTCGGGCGGCACGCCCCCGAGCGGGTACATGTAGAAGGGCAGGTCCCGCCACCGCGCGTCGTCGCCCGCGTAGATGTCGCAGAGCACGCGGCCCGCGAGGTTGCCGAGCGTCACGCCGTGGCCGCTGTAGCCGAGCGCGTAGTACACGTTCCGGTGCTCGCCGCGCACCCCCATGCTGCAGATCCGGCTCATCGTGATGCCGAGCGTGCCCGTCCAGCGGTGCGCGATCCGCATCCGGTCGGCCCCGGGGAAGTAGCCGACCAGCCGGCGCCGGATCGCCTCGAACGCCTTCCCGGCCGAGTCGGGTGAGCCCGGGTAGGAGGTCTTGTTCCCATACAGATAGGCGTAGGCCGCGTTGCTGCCCCCGCCGAACACGAGCTCGCCGGCCGGGGTCATGCTGGCGTACGCGATCCGGTCGTGGTCGTCGCTGAAGCCGGCGACCTGCCCCCAGCCGAGCGCGGCGCGCGCCTCGGCGTCGAGCGGCTCGGTCGCGATCACGTGCGAGTGCAGCGGGAAGATGCCGGTCTTGAAGTAGCCGAGCCGCGGCGTGTAGCCGTTGGTCGCGAGCACGATCGCCGAGGCCCGGACGACGCCGCCCGGCGTGGTCAGCTCGATCGTGCGTCCCTCCTGGATCCGGAGCACCGGTGTATCCTCGTGAAGGGCGACCCCCCACCCGAGGAGCAGCGGGCGCAGGCTGCGCAGCAGGTCGACCCCGTTGAGCTGCCCCTCGGTGGCATCCAGCACGGCCCCGGCCGCCCCGCGGACGCCGAGCCGCTGCGCGAGCGCCGCGCTATCCAGGTACTGTAGCGGAATGCCCCACCCGGCGAGCTGCTCCACCCGCGCGTGCGCCGCCTCGGCCCGCCGCGCGTCCGTGAGGACCTCCATGCAGCCGTCGCGCCGGTAACGCACCGGGAGATTGTGCTCCTGGATGATCCCGACGATGCCGTCGATCCCCGCGCGCGTCGTCTCGTAGACGCGGCGCGTGAGCTCCGGATGGCGGTAGCTCACCCCGTTAATCCAGTTCAGCATCATCCCCCCGTTGCGGCCGCTCGCGCCGTTGGCGAGGTGGCGCGCCTCGAGGATCATGACGCGGAGGCTCGGAAATCTGCGGATTAGATGGTATGCCGTGGAGACGCCGGTGAACCCGCCCCCGATGATGGCCACATCGGCCGCCGCATCCCCGCAGAGCGGCGGGGCGGGCTCATAGACCGCCGCCGCCTCGCTCCACACGGAGCGAGCGGAATCGATGTGCGTGCGCGTGTCGACGAGAGCTGCCTGGGTCACGATGATTACCTATCAGATGAACGCTCCGTCTGGCACCATGGACCCCAGGAGCCCTGCTTGAAGCGACGTGTCCGGCTCTGCATGAAGGATCTCTTCCACCAGGACGTGGTGGAAATGATCGAGCGCGAAACCCGCAAATACCAGATCTGGTCGATCGAGGACCCTTCCGATCCGGACTTCGACACGGCGTATCAGATCCTCTGGGACTGCTTCGGTCCTCATGGGGAGATGGAGCGCAAGGAGGCGATCCACGCCTTCCTGCGCGACGACCCGTTCACGCCCGAGCCGTCGGGCACGTACATGCGCTACTTCCTGCTCGTGGCGCGAGACGCGGACGGAAAGGTGCGCGGCGTGCGCGACGGCACCGTGCTCGTCAATCCGGCGTACGCGCCGGATCTCTGCGTCATCTACCTCGCCCACATCTTCATGCTCCCCGAGGCGCGCGGGACGGTGCTGTCGTACTGGCTGCGCATCGCCCCCGTCGAGCTCGCCATGCAGTACCTCGCCGACCTCCACGCGATGGGGAAGATCACCCTCCCCGCGCCCTCGGCCCCGGGCAAGTACTTCGGGATGAACCTCGATCTCGCGGCCGAGGTCGAGTACTTCACGCCCGAAGAGCGCCTGTCGTGGCAGCGCATCCTGTTCTACGGCCGCGGCGGGTTCGACGCGATCAACCCGCGGCACTTCCCCTACCGCCAGCCCGACTTCCGCGATCCCGAGGAGATCCGGGCGACGGGCAACCAGCCTTCTCCGTTCATGGTCCTCGTCCGGCGCATGGGCCGCGAGCGGCAGGCGCAGCTGCCGATCGACGAGGCGCGGGCGCTCATGCGGCTGCTCTACGACGATTTCGCGGATCACTGCGCGCCGCACCTGCTCGAGAACAGCCTCCAGCTGGTGCTCGACCGGCTCGAGGAGCGGGCGAAGCGGAAGAGCTTCGTCGAGCTCCTGCCGCTGCCGAGCGGGCCCAAGGACGTGCACCGGCTGAAGCCGCTCTTCCGGTACAACGTGTTCACGAAGTACTACCCGGAGAGCCCCGACATCCGCGGCTACCTGAACAGCGGCATCCGCGAGCGGCTGGCCGCGAACCCGCGCTACCTCGACGAGGAGCTCGCCCGCATCGCGCGGGAGCTGGAGGCCCGCCCGCCGTACGTCTACGGGAGCCGGGACAAGAGCGCGACCTGGGAGGGCACGCCGGTGTCCCCGGGGTCGGAGCCGCCTCCGCCCGAGGGCGACGCGGGCGAGATCACCCGCGAGCTGCCGGCGCCGCCGTCGACCGCGACGCCGCAGTGAACGAGCGGGCGCGAGAGCGCCCCGGAGAACCCCCTCCTTCATGAACGTACTCGCCGCCGCGCCCGTCCCCGTCGCCTCGATCCTCTGGCAGCCCTCCGCCGGGTCCTGGGTGCTCACCGTCGTCTGCAAGGCGACGTTCCTCCTCCGCCCCGGCGAGTCGCCGCTCGCCCCCGATCAGCAGGAGGCGCCGACCCCTCACGACGCGGCGTGGGAGGAGGCGCCGTCGAGGAGCCTGCAGTCGGCGAGCGATCTCGCGCCCGTGAAGCCGCGCGCCGACGTCGTGCTCGTCGGCTTCGCGTTCGCGCCGGGCAAGGTGCCGGTGCGCTCGCTGGTGGCCAGGCTCGCCGTGGGCGACCTCGACAAGTCGATCGAGGTGTGGTGCGACCGCATCTTCTCCCAGGACGGGACGCTCCACGAGGGTCCGCCGTTCTCGCAGATGCCGCTGGTCTACGAGCGCGCGGCGGGAGGGCCGGGCTCGTGGAACCCGGTCGGGGTGAGCGCCGGCTCGCGGAACGCCTACGGGCAGGTCGCCGTGCCCAACCTGCAGCCGCCGGGGCTGGTGCTCTCCGACTCGAGCAAGCCGATCGAGCCCACGGGCTTCGGGCCGATCGCCCCGACGTGGCCGTCGCGCGTCGAGAAGCTCGGCCGCCACGCGGCCGGGTGGTCGCACCGCGACTGGAGCCGCAAGCCGCTGCCCGCCGGGTTCGACCCCGCCTACTTCAACATCGCCCCGCCCGATCAGCAGCTCCCGTCGCTGCGCGAGGACGAGCGCCTCGTGCTCGAGAACCTCCACCCCGAGCACCCGCGCCTCGTGACCCAGCTGCCCGGCCTCCGCCCGACGGCGATCATCGAGGGCCGGCGAGGCGGCGCTCGACCGGCGCCGATGCGCTGCGACACGCTCTGGATCGACACCGCGCGGGGGCGGTGCGCCCTCACCTGGCGCGCGCAGATCGCGCTGGAGCACCCGGAAGAGCACGGGCGCGTGGTGGTGACCCTGGAGCCGCCGCAGCTCGCGCGCGGGGAGGCCGCCGAGAGGTCGGTGCCCCCGAGCTCCGGGCACGTCGCGCCGCGCTCCCGCCCGAGCACGACCCAGACGCAGATCCCCGGGCTCCGCTCCGAGCACGCTCCGGTGCTGCCCTGGAAGACGGAGGAGCGCGGGGCCGACAGCGCGCCCCACTCGAGCCCCCCGAGCGGCGGGCTCCCGTTCCGCGCGCCCGCTGCCCAGGGCGACCTCGGGGCGTCGATGATGGCGTCCCTGGCGCGGCGGACCCCGCCGGCTCCGCCGGCCGGCCCCCTCGAGCAGGCGCCTCCGCCGCCGCCGCCCCCCGCCATGGCGCCCGCCGGGAGCCTGGGCTTCTGGGGAACGAACGACGGGGCGCCGGCGATGACGGTGGGCCAGAAGTTCGGGGCGGTCGAGGGCGCGGGCCGCGCCTCGCTGCCTGCCCCGGCCGAGGACGACCGCCCCTCGCGGGTCAGGGCGTCGCCGCCGAGGTCCGCGGCCGCGCTGGCCGACGACATCGTCGAGCTCCTCTGGTTCGATCCCGCCGCGCTGCCGCGCGTCCGCGCTCGGTGGAGCGACCTGATCCTCGAGCTCGACTTCGAGGAGCTCGACCCCCGCCACGACCTGCCGGCCGGCGACGCGGCCGCGGCCAAGGACCGCCACGACGTCCTCGGCGTGCTCACCGACGGGTCGCCCATCGAGCCGAGCGGCGTGCATCAGGCGCTCCTCGCGTCGATCGGCGACCGGCGGCGGTTCACGCCGCCGCTCGTGCTGGTGACCGGCGAGGCGCGGTTCCCGTTCGACGAGGTCGAGGCGCTCAAGGCCACCGTCGCCGTGGTCGCGCCGCTCGCGGGCCCCGACAAGCCGCTCAAGGACGCCATCGACGCCATCGGGGAGGTGTTGAAGTCGCCTTACCTCCAGAGCTCGACCGGCGTCGTGGACAGGCTGAACCAGCAGCTGAAGGAGCTCCTCGCCCAGTCGAGCCGCTCGTCGCCGACGGGCCAGATCGAGGCGCACACCGAGCGGCTCTTGCTCGAGCAGCGGCGGTACCAGACCCGCAGGGTGCTCGGCGACGTGTGGATCCGCGCGCTGCTCGCGGCGGGCGGGCAGGGCGCGCTGCCGCTCTACCTGCCGAAGGCCCTGGAGCACCGGCTGCCCCTGATGACGAGCCTGAAGGTGCGCGTCCTCGCGGAGGCGCACCTCAGGCAGGATCAGCTCGAGCACAGCCGCTACGCGCTCAAGGCGCTCGCGCTCGGGAGGGTCTTCACCACGGACGAGCTGCGGCCCGCGCGCACGTCGGACTGAGGCGCCGGCGGCGCGCCGGCAGCTCCCTCCTGAACGGCAGCCGCGGGCGATGCGCCGCCCGCGCGCGGGCTCCCCGCAGCGCGGCGGGGGAGGCCGGGGCGGGGGGCGTCAGTCGAGCGGCTCCGTCGGCGCGACGTCGCGCGCGCCGACGAGCGGGAGCACCTCGACGATGAGCCGTTGCTGCGCCTCCAGGAGCTGCAGCTTCACGTCGCCGCCCGCCGAGGAGAAGCGCAGGTGCACCACGAACCTGGGGCCGTCCTCGTAGATGCGCGCCGCCGCCTCCGGCGTGAGCTTGCCGGCGACGTAGTCGCCGAGATGGTGGCTGTCCGAGATCGCCCACGCCGAAGGCCACCGCTCTTCGAGCCGCCGGAGCATCTCGCCCTGGGAGAGCTCGCTCTTGAAGGACCACGCGAGCGTCGTGCTTGCCGTCTTGCCCATGATCACCTCCGCTCAGCGGCCGCCGTCCCGCGGATCGATCGAGGCGCCCGTCCCGCCCGCGCCGGCCGTCCCGGCGCTGCCCGCCGGCGCCTGCGGGGCGGCGGGGGGCGCCGCGCCGACCGCATTGGGGCCTCGATAGATCGTCGGGAAGTTGCCGTTCGGCTCTCGCGGCCCGTTGAGCTTGAAGTCGAAGCCGCCGTTGCTCGGGTTGGGCTCGCCGTAGATCTCCACGTTCCACCTCTCCGCCAGCGCGTTGAGCTTGCCGCCGAGCGACGTGTTCGCCAGCCCCGGCTTCCCCTCTGGGTTCAGCGCGCTCGGCGCCTCGCCGTTCTTGAAGATCCCGTATTTGGCGTTGTAGGGCGCGCCCGCCTGCTGCGCCTGGACCAGCGCCTGATCGCTGTGGATCGCGAAATCGGTGTCCGACTTGGGCGACCAGAACCCGAAGGGCTTGTCCGGGTTGCCCTTGAACCCGTCCGTGGCCGAGCCGAGCTGCTGCACCGTCGCGTCCGTGATGCCCTCGGACTCGAAGACGTTCTTGATGTCCGACTGCAGCCTGTCGAACTGCGCGCGATCCTTGTACGTGAGCGGGACGCGCTGCCCGTCGGTGTCTCCCTCCACGGCCATCTTGAGCCGCTCGGGGGTCGTGTTCGGGTGCTCCAGCTCGCCCCGCTGCACCCGCTCGTAGGCCGCGCGGTTCTCCGCGATCCTCGCCTCGAGCTTGGCGGCCGCCGCGGGATCCGCCGCGGGCCCCGAGGCCATCTGCTCGTCGGTCCAGGCGCGCGCCCGGGCCACCTCCTCCGGGCTCGGCGGCCCCTTGCTCCCGAGCGGGACCTCCTCCGCGGCGGGCGGGCGGATCCACCCGAACCGCTCGCCGAGCTTCGCGGCGCCGATGCCCCCGAGGAGGCTGCCGCCGAACTCGCCGAGGATCTCGCCGACGCGCGCGGCGCGCTCGCCCCAGAGGCCGCCCACCGCCTCGCCCACGTGCGCGCCGACGAACGCGCCGGCCAGCGAGCCGGCGAGCCCCAGCCCCGCGACGACGACGCCGGCGCCCACGCCCGTCAGGACGAGCGCCGCCCCGCCCGCGATCAGCGCGGTCCATTGCAGGGTCGTCAGGAGCCAGGACGGCACCTCCTCCTCGATGGGCACGAGGGTCAGCGTCTCGCCGCCGATGAAGGTGTAGACGGCTGCCTCGCTGACGACGCCGCCGCACTGGGCCTTCTCGGTCCTGCGGCCCAGGTGCTTGCCGTTGACGAAGACCGTGGCGCTGCCCTGCGCCACCTTCTTGCCGCCGTGCTCGAGGACGTCGAGCTCCGCGCGCGCGGCGGCGCGCCGCTCGATGAGCGTGTCCGGCGATCCCGTCGCGATCGTCCCGCACGGGGACCCCTCGAACATCTTGCCGATCTCGGCGCCGGCCAGCGCGCCGCCGGCGCCGAGCCCGACGCCGCCGGCGACCGCCGCGCCGATGAGGACCGCCCCGGCGCCGCCGGTGACCACCGAGAACAGGATCGCGCCGCCGATCGCGAGCCCGACGCACGCCCCCGCGATGAGGCCGGCCCACGCGGACGAGTGGCCGATCTCATCGCCCATCCGGGCCGCTTCGAGGGCGCTCACGGCCTCGCTGCCCCCTCAGCCCTGGCCCAGCTTCACGCTCGCGAGGATGCGATCGAACACCGGGTTCAGCCGCGCGGCCTCGCTCTTCGGCATGGTCGCGGTGAAGCTGAGCACCGTCGGCTTGCGCCCCCCGACGAACACGAGCCGCTGCTCGATCGGCCCGCTCTGCCCCCTCCACCCGAACCGGAGCTCCACGGCCGGCTGGCCGCCGAGCGTGATCTCCTGCCGCGCGTGCAGCTGGAAGCCGTCGAGCCGCTGGGCCATCTCGACGAGCTGCCGGTCGCCGTAGCGCCGGATGTCCTCGCCCGCCGCCAGCGTGTCTCGCGTCATGACAAGGTTGGAGATCATCCCCTGGCCGGGCTTCGCCGGCGCGGCGAAGACCACCACCGAGCGGTCCTCCCAGTCGCGCGGCACGTCGAAGGACACCTCGGTGTGTTCATATCGCGGCATCGTTTCCGTCTCCACGCTGCGAGGCGCAGCGCTCGCTCTCGGACATCCGGCGGGCCCCGGGCGTCACGGCTCCACCTTGGCGAAGCCGCCCTGGAGGTCGCCCCGGTAAAGGACCACGCCCTGCGCCGACAGGGCCCCTGCGTAGGCCCGCTCCGCCGGCACGCCCGAGGCCTCGGTCGCCTGCGCCGCGGTCTTCACCGCCGCGCCGTTCACCGATCGCGGGGCCGCCGCGGTCCGCAGCGCCAGGAACTGCGCCACCTGCCCGCCCGCGCCGCCCACGTGGAAGATGCCGGCCGCGCTGCCCGCGTTCACGAGCGACCCGATGTCGCCCGCGCTGAGGCCTCCGAGCGCGGGCAGCCGCGCCGTGAGCACCGGACCGAGCACGTCCAGCGTCGACGGCAGCGAGGCGAGGCTCTCCCCCTTCGCGAGCCGGAAGAGCTCCAGGGCGCCGCTCCCCGTCGCCACCAGCGCGGCGAGCGACCCGGAGGGCGCGCGCACCTCCTCCTGGATCGCCGCGCCGGCGGCGGGCCCGATCTGCAGGGACGCCGGGGCCGCGGCCGGGGTGAGCGGCGGCGAGGAGAGGGCGCGGTCGAGCCGCAGCGCCGCGCTCTCCACCTCGACGTCCTCGATGCCCCCCGGCGCCTCGACGGCGCCGCCGCCGCGCATCACCTCGGCCGGCGCGCTCGTCTCGCCGCCGCCGCCCGGCCTCCCCGGCGCGCTCGGCGCCCTGGCCTTCCCGATCGTCGCCACCGCGGGCGCCTTCGCGGCCGTGGTGTTGATGAGCACGTTCGGCCCGCCGTCGATCTGCACCTCCGCGCCGGACAGCTTGAGCAACCCGCCCGCCGAGATCTCGAGCTTGCCCTGCGCGTCGATGAAGATGCCCTCGGGCGTGATCTTGATCGACGCGACGCCGTTCGTGATCTGGACGGTCTTGTCCTTGTTGATCGTGTACCCGACGCCGTCGCCGACCGTGACGCTCTGGCTGTCGCCGGCGTCGACCGAGTCCGAGGTGCGCACGATCGACGTGCGGCCCTCGCCGATGTTGTTGATCTGCTGCTCGCCGATCGTGTGGCTCTGGCTCTTGACGACGTTGAAGCTCTGGCTCCCCCCGACGGTCACGGCGTCGGCGCCGGTCACGCTGGCCGAGCGGTTCGAGAGCACGGTCGAGCTCTGATCCCGCTTGATGATCTCGGTGTAGTCGCGCTGCGCCTGGACGTGGATGAGCTCGCGCCCCGCGGCGTCGTCGAAGGAGAGCTCGTTGAACCCGCCCGAGCCCGGGGAGGAGTCGCTCTTCCAACCGCTCTTGGTCTTCTCGGCGGGCAGCGTGTAAGGCACGCGCGTGGTGCTGTTGTGGACGCGGCCCACGATCACCGGCCGGTCGGGGTCGCCGTCGAAGAAATCGACGAGGACCTCCTGCCCGACGCGGGGGATGGCCATGAGCCCGTAGCGGCTCCCCGCCCAGCCCTGGCTGACGCGGATCCAGCACGAGCTCGCGTCGCTGAACCGCCCCTCGCGGTCCCAGTGGAACTGCACGCGCACGCGGCCGAACTCGTCGGTGTGGATCTCTTCGCCCGGAGGGCCGACCACGATCGCGCTCTGCACGCCCACGACCCGCGGCCTCGGCGTCCGCCGCGCGGGGCGGTAGGGCTGCTGCGCGAACACGGCCTCGCCGGTCATGATCCACTCGCCGCTGTGATCGCCCTCGAGCGTGGACGCGACGACGAGCAGCGCCTGGTCCGCGGTGAGCTCCTTGCGCGGGTGCCCGCCCATCGACAGGACGACGCCGGGGCACAGGTCGAGGGCGTTCGTGCGGTACCGGACGGAGCGCCGGCCGCCCCGCTCGCTCGCGAGGCTCCTCGCCGCGAGGGCGTCCGCCTCCTTCATGTCGACCCGCGCGATACCCTTGTCGTCGGCGACCGGCGTGTCGCCGCCCTTGCCCGGCTCGACCACGAACGCCCCTGGCACATAGTGGTACTGCTCGTAGCGGAGCTCGTCCTCGAGCCCCTCCCGTGCCTCGGCGAAGAGCTGATAATCAGGCCTCATCCTGAAATCGAAGTCGCGGAGGGTGACGTGGCCGGGCCGCACCTCGTGGCTCACGATCACCTCGCTCACGTACTCGCGCCCAGAGGCCTGGTTCGGGTTGTCGACGTAGGCGATGGGAGCGCCGGAGCGCGGCTCCCTCCGCTGCGGAGCGTCGCTCAGGACGAGGCGGGTGAGCTCGGCGCCCATGCGGCCGCCGTCCGCGCGGTGCGAGAAATAAAAGGAGATGCCCGCCTCCTCGAGCAGCCGGCACATGAATGCATAATCGGTCTCGCCGTACTGCACGCGGTATTCATGGGCGGGGTACTTCGCGCCCAGCGCCACCTCCGGCTCGATCTCCCACTCCTTGAGCACCTGGAGCACGATATCGGGGATCGTCATGTGCTGAAAAATGCGGTTGTTGCGCCGGAGCGTCGCCCGGTACAGCAAAGGCACGATGCGCAGCCGGTAGGTGGAGAGCCCCGTCGGCTCGGCCTGCACCTGCTCCATCTGGGCGCAGAGCCCGGCCCAGACCCGGGCGGGGACGATCGAATGCAGGACGGCCGACTCGGCCTTGAAGGCAGCGGCCTTGCCCACGAGGCTGTCGAGATCGAGATCCTCGATCTCGGAGACGGCCAGTATCGTCACCTCGAAGAGCGACGAGATCTGCTCCCGGACCGAGAACCGTCGCACCGAGAGCGATTCTTCCTTGGACGCGAACGAGAGCGAGAGGCGCGACATGGGCGGAATAACGAGTGTAGAGGAGGGGCTCGGCGCAATCTAGATCACAGCGCTGCGCCGCCGCCCGTCGCCCCGCGCGCGCGCAGGGCGCCGGCGCGGATCTCGCTCACCGCGGCGCAGGCGGCCTCGTGCGCGTCGATCGCGCCGCGCAGCACGAGCGACCTGCCCCGCTCGGCGGCGGTCTCCTCGAGCGTCCCCTCGAGCACGCCCTCGGCGAGGCGGACGAGCGGGCCGACCTCGGCCATGCCTCGCGCGAGCGTCCGGGCCGCCGCGACGAGCCCGGAGGCCGCGGGGGCGGAGCTCGCGACGGCCGCGGCCTCGTCGCAGAGCTCGTCCGCGACGGAGCCCATGTCGCGCCAGCACCCGACGGCCGCGCGCAGGCTGGCGATCGTCACGAGCGCCGACGGGGTCGCGTGCATCGCGTCGACCGCCTGCGGCCGCAGCCCCGCGGCGTTCTGCGCCGCGGCGATCACCGGGGCGAGGGCCAGGAGCGCGCGCTCCAGCACGCGCGTGGCCTGCTCGATGCGGACGAGGCGCTCCTGCAGGTCGGCGCTGCCGACCGGCGCGTCGCGCTCGACGAGGTCCGAGAGGCGGCCGGCGACCTCGATGGCGAGCTGCTCGAGGCCGTCGATGGCGCGCGGGTCGAAGCGGCGGGGCACGACGTCGAGCACGCAGAGCGAGCCGATCGCGTGCCCGCGCACGCGCACCGGCACCCCGGCGTAGGCGCGGATGCCGTAGCTCTCGACGAGCTCCTTCGGCACGCGCTCGTCGCGCAGCGCGTCCTCGACGAGGAGCGGCGCCTCGTCGCGCACGACGAGCTGGCAGAAGGAGTTGCTCCGCGACGTCGCACAGCTCACGGCGAGCTCCAGGGGCAGCCCGTGGTGGGCGCGCAGGAGCTGGATGTGACGGACGACGAGGCTCACGAGCGCCATCGGCGCCCGCGCGAGCCGCGCGGCCCGCGCGACGCAGGCGTCGAGGATGGCGTCCGCGTCCGTGCGCAGCATGGCGCCGTGCAGCTCGGCCAGGCGGACGGGGTCGTTCAGGTCGGCCATGGCGCGAGTTTACCAGCAAACGCCGGCGCCCCGGCGCGGCACCGCGCGGCGCGCCCCGCGCACACCGGTGCGAGGAGCATTCCCCTGCGCCGCGCGGATGTGCCGGCGGCGCGCGCGGCGCCCCGGTGCGCGCCGCGCGCCCACGTTGTCTCGCCCTCTTCCGGCGGGCAGAATCCACCGGATGGCTGATCCCGCTCGAAGGCTCGATCCCGCAACGATGGCCGACCTCGACGCGCTCCCGCCGCACATCAAGGGCGAGATCATCGAGGGCGTGCTCTACACGCGCCCGCGCCCGCGCTCGCGGCACCAGCGCGTGCTGTCGCTCATCGACCATGAGCTCCTCGATCCTTACGACCGCAGCCGCGGCGGCCCCGGTGGATGGTGGATCCTGCCCGAGCCCGGCATCGAGCTCGAAGGCTCGCCGGAGTTCTCGCCCGACATCGCGGGCTGGAGGCGCGAGCGCTTGCCCGAGCTGCCCGACGAGGAGTCCATTCGCGTCGTCCCCGACTGGGTCTGCGAGATCTTCTCCCCGCGGATGCGCGCGTACACGCAGGGCACCAAGCGCCCCTTCTACGCGCGGATCGGCGTTGGCTGGCTCTGGTACGTGGATCTCGAGGCGCAGACGTTCACCTGGAGCCGGCTCCACGAGGGGAAGTGGCTCGAGCTCGGCGTGGTCGTCGGGGAGGCGCGGGTGCGCGCGGAGCCCTTTGATGCGGTGGAGCTCGACGTCGCGGAGTGGTGGACGAGCGGGCGCGCGCGTGGCGCCGAGTAGGAGCCCGGCTCCGCGAGGTCACGCGCGAGCCGCCTGCGCCTCCCTCGCCCGCACCGCCGCGACGAACGTGCCGAGGTGGACCTCGACCACCCGGCCCACGTCGGGCGTGTAGCCGCCCGCGAGGACCCACGCGATCGGGATGCGGCGCTCGAGCGCGGCCCGGAACACGATCTCGTCGCGCGCGCGCAGGTCGTCGTGCGTCAGGTCGAGCGGCGAGTACGGATCCTCGCGGTAGGGGTCCGCGCCGGCCTGGTACAGGATCAGGTCGGGCGCGGCGCGGTCGATCGCGGGGCCGAGGTGCCGCTCCAGGATCTCGAGGTACGCGGCGCCGCCGCTCCCGCCCGGCACCGGGACCGACCAGCCGTTCTCCGTGTCCGGAGCGCGCTCGGCCTCGACGTCGCGGTACGCCCGGTTCTGCTTGTACCAGTTGCCGTAGATGGAGAGCTGGAACGCCCACGGCCGCGACGCGAGCAGCGACGCGGTGCCGTTGCCGTAATGGAGGTCCATGTCGACCACCAGGGCGCGGCGGATGCGCCCCTCGGCGCGCGCGCGCTCCATCGCGACGACGAGGCCGTTGAACGTGCAGAAGCCCTCGCCATGATCGGCGTGCGCGTGGTGGAAGCCGCTCGCGAGGTTGCCCGCGATGCCGTCCTCGAGCGCCGCGAACGCCGCGGCGATGCAGCCGCCGTTCGTGAAGCGCGCCGCCCCGGCCAGCGCCGGCGACCACGGGAACTTCTGGGACTCGGCCAGCGCCCGGGGCTCGCCGGTCGCGATCGCCCGGAGGTACTCGGGCGTGTGGACGCGGAGGAGATCCTCGTCGCCGACCGGCTCGGGCTCCTCGATGCGCGCGGGCAGGCCGCTCCGCTCGATCGCCTCGCGCACCAGGGCGAACTTGCGCATCGGCATGATGTGCTCGCCGATGTCCGCGAAGTAGCGCGGCGAGTGGAACACCCGGATCGGAGGCGACGCGCCGGTCACTTGCAGACCGACTCGAGGGTGTCGAGCGCCTCGGCGGCGTGGCGCGGGCCGAAGACCAGCGCCGGCCGGAAGCGGAGCGTGCGCTCGCCCGAGCCGCCCACCTCGAGGCCGCGGTTCCGGAGCGCGGTGAGCGCCGCGTCGCGGCGGGCGGCGTGGGGGAAGTCGACCGCGGCGAAGGTGCCGCTGCCCCGCGCGCCCGAGAGCACCCCGGGGTAGCGGAGGCAGAGGTCCTCGAGCCCGGCGACCAGGCGCGCGCCCGTCGCCCGCGTGTTCTCGAGGAGCCGGTCGCGCTCGACGACCTCGAGGATCACCTCGAGCTGCGCGCCGCGGAGCGGATCGCCGAGCCAGGTGTTGAAGATGCGCAGCGGCTCGATGGGGGCGAGCTCCTCGCGGCAGTAGAAGCCGCCGAGCTGCATCTTCTTGGAGAACGTGACCATGTCGGGCGGCTCGGGCAGGTCCCACGCCTCGTGCGCCCACAGCGCGCCGGTCCCGCCGCCGCAGGTCTGCACCTCGTCGATGATCAGCGCGACGCCGCGCTCCGAGGTGAGGCGGCGGAGCGCCTGGAAGAACGCGGGGCTCGCGTGGCGGTCGCCGCCCTCGCCCTGGATCGGCTCGACGATGACCGCGGCGACCTCGTCCGGGTGCGCGTCGATCGCCGCCTTGACCGCCTCGAGCGAGCGCGCCTCGGCGGCGCGGTTCTGCTCGGCGTGGGCGGCCTCGGGGAAGTGGTTGGCAGGGAACGGCACGACGGGCCAGTCGAACGCCGGGATGTCGAGCTTGTGGATCGGCTTGCTCCGCGTGGCCGAGAGGGCGCCCATGCTGCGGCCGTGGAACCCGCCCTCGAAGGAGATCACCTTGAAGCTGTTCACGCCGGGCTGCCGGTTGAGCATGCAGGCGGCGAGGTCCGTGTCGCTCGGCTGCGCGCCGCCGCGCCGGCGCCGGGCGAGCCGGATGAACGCGGCCTTGAGCGCGTTCTCCACCGCCTCGGCGCCGGTGGTGAAGGTGAACACGTGCGAGTGCCCCTTCGGCGCGACGCGCATCAGCGTCTTCTCGACGATGTCCACCCACTCGGGCGCGGGCGCGACCCCGAGCGCCGACCGATACCCGGCGCACCAGTCGAAGCGGCCACCGCGCCACGCGGCCAGCAGATCCGGGTGGTTATAGCCGATGGGCACGGCGGCGATGTGACCGTACACGTCGAGCAGGACATTGCCGTCCACGTCGACCATGTAGTTGCCCAGGCTCTTCCGCGCGTCCTGATAGAGGTGGATCGGCCGCGCGTCCTGGTACCGATGGTGGCGGGCGCGGAGCGCCTCGGACGCAGGCCCCGGGACGGCGGTGCGCATCGAGGCGCGCTCGGGCTCACCGGGGATGGGCGGGGAGATGCTGGGCTGGGCGTTCATGGTCGGACTCCAATGCAACGGACGCGGCGGAGCGTCACGGGGATCCGTCGTTCGCGACGGCCGGCCGGACGCGCACCACGATCGATTTCGACGCGGGGGTATGGCTCTTCTCGGCGATGCTGCCGAGCGGCACGAGCACGTTGGCCTCGGGGAAATAGGCCGCGACGTTGCCGCGGGGGATCGTGTAGAGCACGACGCGGAACGCGCGCGCCACGCGCTCCCCGTCGGAGAAGCGGCTCGTCACGTCGACGAGGTCCCCCTGCCCGAGCCCGCGCTCGGCCGCGTCCTCGGCGTTCATGAACACGACCCGGCGCCCGCCGCGCACGCCGCGGTAGCGGTCGTCGAGCCCGTAGATGGTCGTGTTGTACTGGTCGTGGCTGCGGATCGTCATCATCAGGAGCTCGCCCGGCTCGAGCTCGTGCCGCGGCAGCGGGTGATGGATGAAGCTCGCCTTGCCCGTCGGGGTGCGGAACTCGCGCCGCGCGGCGGCGTTCGGCAGGGCGAAGCCGCGCGGATCCCGGATCCGCGCGTTGAAATCGTCGAACCCGTCGATCGTGCGCTCGATGAGGTCGCGGATCCTGTCGTAATCGGCCGTGAGCTCCTCCCACGGCACGCGCGAGCGCGCGCCCAGCGTCGCGCGGGCGAGCCCGGCCACGATCGCCACCTCGCTCCGCAGCAGCTCCGAGGCCGGCGGGAGGGTGCCGCGCGAGCTCGAGACGACGCCCATCGAGTTCTCGACCGTCACGAGCTGCGGCCCCCGCGCCTGCACGTCGCGCTCGGTGCGCCCGAGGCAAGGCAGGATGAGCGCGCGCCGGCCCGTCACGAGGTGCGCCCGGTTCAGCTTGGTCGAGACGTGCGCCGTGAGGTCGCACCGGGCCAGGGCGCGGGCGGTGAAGGCCGTGTCCGGCGTCGCCGAGAGGAAGTTGCCGCCCAGCGCGAAGAAGACGCGCGCGCGCCCGTCGGCCATCGCGGCGATGGCGACGACGGTGTCGAGCCCGTGGCGGCGCGGCGGGGAGAAGCCGAAGTTCTGCTCGATCCGGTCGAGCAGCTCGGCCGGCGGGCGCTCCCAGATCCCCATCGTCCGGTCGCCCTGCACGTTGCTGTGCCCGCGCACGGGGCACGCGCCCGCGCCGGGCCGCCCGATGTTGCCGCGCAGCAGCAGGAAGCTCATGACCTGCTGGACGTTGGCCACGCCGTTCTGGTGCTGCGTGAGGCCCATGGCCCAGCACGCGATCGTGCGCTCGGACCGCATCGCGATCTCGGCCGCCGCCCGGATCCGATCGCGCGGGACCCCGCTCTGCTCGACGATGTCGTCCCACGGCGTCGCGCGCACGGCGGCCGCGAACGCCTCGAAGCCGTGGGTGTGGCGCTCGATGAACGCGCGATCGAGCACGGCCCCCGGCCGCCGCTCCTCCTCCTCGAGCATCTCCTTGATGATCCCGGTGAAGAGCGCGACGTCGCCGTTGATGCGCACCTGGAGGAAGAGCGTGGAGAGCGGCACCCCCGAGCCGACGAGATCCAGCGGGTGCTGCGGGTGCCGGAAGCGCTCGTTGCCGACCTCGGGGAGCGGGTTGACCGTCACGATCTCGCACCCGCGGAGCCGCGCCTCGCGCAGCGCCGACAGCATGCGCGGGTGGTTCGTCCCCGGGTTCTGCCCGACGACGAAGATGGCGTCGGCCAGCTCGAAATCGTGAAGGGATACGGTCCCTTTGCCGACCCCGATGGCCTCGCGCAGGCCCACGCCGCTCGACTCGTGGCACATGTTCGAGCAGTCGGGCAGGTTGTTCGTCCCGTATTCGCGGACGAAGAGCTGGTAGAGGAACGCCGCCTCGTTGCTCGTGCGCCCCGACGTGTAGAAGACCGCCTCGTCCGGCGAGCGGAGGGCGCGCAGCGACGAGGCGACGATGTCGAGCGCCTCGTCCCACGACACCGGGCGGTAGTGCGACGCGCCCTCGTCGAGCAACATCGGGTGGACGAGCCGCCCCTGCTTGCCGAGCCAGTGGTCCGACTGCCGGGAGAGCTCCTCGACGCTGTGCTCGCGGAAGAACTCCGGCGTGACGCGCGCGAGCGTCGCCTCCTCGGCGACCGCCTTGGCGCCGTTCTCGCAGAACTCCGCGACCGAGCGCTTCTCTTCGGGCTCGGGCCACGCGCAGCCGGGGCAGTCGAAGCCCTCGCCCTGGTTCACGCGCAGCAGCGTGCGCACCGTGCGCGCGACCCCCATCTCGCCGAGCGCGTGCCGGAGCGTCGCGCCGACCGCCGCGAGCCCGCCCGCCGCCTCGCTGCGCTCGCCGAGCCGGGGCGCCTCGGCCTCGACCGGCGGCTCGGCCTGCGCGCCGCGCAGCGGGTCGCGCGCCGTCACGACGCCGCCTCCGCCGCGACCGCGACGCGCTCCCGGCCCGCGTAGACGTTGAACCGGCCGTCGCGCGCGAAGCCGACGAGCGTCATCCCGTGCGCCGCCGCGAGCTCGGCGGCCAGGCTCGACGGCGCGCCCACGGCGACCATCACCGGGATCGAGGCCCGGAGCGCCTTCTGCACGAGCTCGAACCCGGCGCGCCCGCTGACCATGAGCACCGCGCCCGGGTCGGGCAGCCGCCCGGCGAGCAGCGCCGCGCCGATCAGCTTGTCGACCGCGTTGTGGCGCCCGACGTCCTCGCGGAGGTCGGCGAGGTCGCCGCCCGCGTCGAAGAGGGCCGCCGCGTGCAGCCCGCCGGTCCGCCCGAACACCGGCTGCGCGCCGCGGAGCCGCGCGGCGAGCCCGTGCACGACGCGCGGCGCGATCCGCGGGGCGCCCCGCGCGAGCGGCGAGGGCGGCGCGCACGAGGCGACGTCGACCGACGCCTTGCCGCAGACGCCGCAGCTCGCGGTCGCGACCGCGAGCGCGCGCTCGGCGCGCCCGAGATCGACGGCCACGTCCTCGGCGAGCGAGACGCGCACGAGATCGCCCGAGGGGCCGGAGAGCTCGTCGACGGCGACCACGTCGGCCGCGCGGGAGATGATCCCCTCGGCGAACAGGAGCCCGATCGCGAGCTCGCGGTCGTTGCCGGGCGTGCGCATCGTGATCCCGAGCCGGCGCGGGGCGCGCTCCTGCAAGGCCGAGGGGCGCGCGTCGCCGGCGCGCGCGGCGCGCGCGACGACGACGATCTCGAGCGGCTCCTCGACGGCGAGCTGGTCCTCGACGTCCGAGGCGCTCTCGTCCGTGATCCTGCGGATCGAAACGGGGGTCGTGGTGGACGGCATGGCGGCGGGTCCGGCGCCCTCCATCGTAGCCCGCGCCGGACCGACGGGGAGGACCCGCGTGGAACCGCTCGCCCGGCCGCCGCCGGCCGATCGCCGGGGCGCCCCGGGCGGAGCGCTCGCGAGGCCCGCCGCCGAGCGGTCCGGCGCGCGCGGCGCGGAGCCCGGGGGACGCTCGGCCTCGCCCCGCCTATCCCGAGGACCACGCCGCGAGGAGCCGCTCGAGCTCGCGCTCCGGCGCGTCGAGCGGCGCCTTGCCGCGCCACGCCGGCGGGAACAGCGGCATCACCGCGCTCCGGAGCACCGGCGCGAAGCCGGCGATCTCGGCCGAATCCCGCGGGATGCGGATCAGGGGCACGCGCTCGCCCGGGAACGCCGCGAGGCGCGCGAGCGCGTTCTCGCGGATCGGCGCGAGCTCGCCCTGGCTCACCTCGGCGGCGTGGACGGCCTGGTAGTGGCGCAGGAACGACTCGGCCCTGGCGCGCGGGATGTCGTCGCGCCCCTCCTCGCCGACCTGGCGCACCACCGCGAGCAGCGGCAGCGGCACCGGCGCCACGCCGAGCGCCGCGACGTCGCGGAAGTCGGGCTGCGCGTACGGGAGCACCGCCGGCGGGACGATCGCGAACCCCGCGCGGCCGTAGGCGATGAGCCGCACCACGGTGTCGCGGTCGTCCGGGTCGACGGCCTCCATCTCGGCGGCGAGCATCACCTCCGCGCCGTCGCCGCCGAGCCCCGCGCCGGCGAGCGCGCCGCGCGCGAGCGCGACGGGCGCCGCGCGCAGCAGGGCGGCCAGGCCCGAGCGGCGGAACTCCGGCAGGACGAGGGCGTGCGAGAGCAGCATCACGCAGCGCCGCGCCGCGCGGTCGAGCGTGACGTAGCCGTCGCGCACGCCGGCCAGGCGCCGGTCGTCCACGCGGCGCGCGAGCAGCATGTGGTACCTCGCCTCGATCGGCGCCGCCGGGTCGGTGTGCCGCCCGGCGAGCCACGCCGCGAGCACCTCGCGGCGCTCGAGCTCGCCCTTCGGCCCGAAGACCTCGTCGAGCGCCCGGTAGCCCTCGTCGAACGCCGCCTCGTCCCGCGCCTCGTCCACGGAGAACCGCGCGAGCGCCCGCGCGACCTTCTCCGGCCCCTCCCCCGGGCAGACGTCGCGCGGGTCGACGATCATCCGGCCATCTCGCGCAGCACGGCGTCGAACACCGAGGCCGCCTCGTCGACGTCCGAGATGGTCGTGATGAGGTGCGGCCGGAGCCGCACCGAGCGCGTCCCCGTGTAGCTCGCGAACACCCCGCGGCGGAGCGCGCGCGCGAGGAAATCGTCGCGCGCCGCGGTCGTCGGCAGGTCGAACGCGAGCAGGAAGCCGCGGCCGCGCGGCTCGCTCGCGAGCGCCGGGTAGCGCTCGCAGAGCTCCTCGAGCCGCGACAGGAAGTGGCGGCCCGTCGCGCGCACGTTGGCGAGCAGATCCTCGGCCTCGATCGCGCGGAGCGTCGCCAGCGCGACCGCGGCGCGCGCGCGGTCGCCGTTGCGCGTCTGGTACATGCGCCCGAACTGCGCGACGTCGTACGCCGACGTCGCGAAGAACCCGCCCATCTGCATCTTCTTGCCGAAGCACATGAGATCGGGCGGGCGCGGCAGGTCGAGCTGCTCGTGCGCCCAGAGCGTGCCGCTGATCCCGAGGCCCGTCTGCACCTCGTCGAGGATGAACGCCGCGCCCGCCTTGCCGGCGAGCTCCTGCGCGCGGCGGAAGAAGACCGGGCTCGCGTGCCGGTCGCCGCCCTCGGACTGCACGGGCTCGACGATCACGGCGGCCACCCTGCCCTGGTGCGCGTCGAGGATCCGCTCCAGGGCGGCGAGCGCCTCCGCCTCGGCGCGGTCGTTCTGGTCGGCGAAGCGCGCGAGCGGGAAGCGGCTCGCGGGGAAGGGCGCCGTGGGCCAGGGGAACGCGGGCAGGTCGGCCTTGTGGATGACCTTGGAGTGCGTCGCGGACATCGGCCCGAGGCCGCGGCCGTGGAACGCGCCGGAGAACGACACGACCACCGCGTCGGTCCCGGCGTTGTCGAGGATGCGCTGCTGCTGCTCCTCGGGCAGCTCCAGCGGGTTCTTCGGCAGCCCGGCGGCCTCCCGGCGGCGCTCGCCGTGCCGGATGAACGCCGCCTTGATCGCCGACTCGACGCCCTCGCCCCCCGCGTCCACGCAGAAGACGCGCGCCATGCCGCGCGGGGCGTACCGCTGCTCGAGCGCCTCCACGAACTCGAACCAGGCCGGCGTCGTCACGAACGGGGTCGACGTCGGGTTCGCGACGGCGCGGATGAACGCCTCGCGGTGCGCCGCCTCGACCAGCGCGGGGTGGTTGTAGCCGAGCGCCCCGAGCGCGAAGTTCGCGAACAGGTCGAGGAACACGTTGCCGTCGACGTCGACCAGCGAGCACCCGCGGCTCGCGACGTCGTCCATGACGACCGCGCGGTAGCGCGACTGCATGTCGAAGCCGCCGCGCGCCATGTAGGCGCGCGCCTTCGGCCCCGGCAGCTCGGTGACGACTCTTCGCGGAGGGACGGACGGGAGCGTGGGGCGATCGGAGAGGTCCATGGGCGGGACGAGTATCCCGCACGGCAGGGCCCGTGTCATCGCCGCTTGCCGCGCCCGGGCGCGCGGGTTTACGACGGAGGCATGCCCGAGACGCGCGAGACGGTGAGGAAGCTCTGGATCGACAACGCGGAGAGGGAGGCCCTCTCCGGCGAGACGTTCGAGACCGCGAACCCCGCGACCGGCGGGGCGCTCGCGCGGCTCGCCCGCGGCCGGCGCGAGGACGTCGACGCCGCCGTGGCGTCCGCGCGCGCGGCGTTTCCGCGCTGGGCGGCGATGGATCCGAACGAGCGCGCGCGCATCCTGTGGAAGGCTGGGGAGCTGATCCTGGCGCGGTGCGAGGAGCTCGCGCGCCTCGAGGCCGTGGACACGGGCAAGCCGATCACGGCCGCGCGGACGATCGACGTGCCGCGGACGGCGGACACGTTCTTCTACTTCTCCGGGTGGGCGACGAAGCTCGGCGGCGAGACGATCCCGGTGCGGGGGCCGTTCCTGAACTACACGGTGCGCGAGCCGCTCGGCGTCATCGGGGCGATCATCCCCTGGAACTTCCCGCTGCTGCTCGCGGCGCGGAAGGTGGCGCCGGCGCTCGCGGTGGGCAACACGGTGGTGGTCAAGCCGCCGGAGGAGGCGAGCCTGACGACGCTGGAGCTCGCCCGCATCCTCGCGGAGGCGGGGGTGCCGCCGGGCGTCGTCAACGTGGTCACGGGGCACGGCGAGGAGGCGGGGGCGGCGCTCGTGGAGCACCCGGGGGTCGCGAAGATCTCGTTCACGGGCGGCACGGAGACGGGCCGGACGATCATGCGCGCGGCGGCGGGCACGCTGAAGAAGCTGTCGCTGGAGCTCGGCGGCAAGAGCCCGAACATCGTCTTCGCGGACGCGGACGTGGAGAGCGCGGCGAAGGCGGCGGTGACGGCCATCTTCTACAACCAGGGCGAGCTCTGCACGGCGGGGAGCCGGCTCCTCGTGGAGCGGTCGGTGCACGATCGCGTGCTGGAGACGGTCACGAGCGGCGCGCGCCGGCTGGTCCCGGGCGATCCGCTCGATCCGTCGACGCAGATGGGGCCGCTCGTCTCCGAGGCGCATTTCACGAAGGTGCTCGGGTACATCGATCGGGGCGCGGCCGAGGGGGCGCGCCGCGAGATCGGCGGGCGCCGCGAGGGGCCGGGGTTCTTCGTGGAGCCGACGGTGTTCTCGGCGGTCTCTCCCTCGATGGACATCGCCCGCGAGGAGATCTTCGGCCCGGTGCTGGCGGTCATCCCCTTCGACGACGTGGAGGAGGCGGCGCGCGTCGCGAACGCGACCGAGTACGGCCTCGCGGCGGGCATCTGGACGCGCGACGTGGGCAAGGCGCACGCGCTGGCGGGGCGCCTCGCGGCGGGCACGATCTGGATCAACACGTACAACCGGTTCGACGCGGCGAGCCCGTACGGCGGATACAAGCAATCCGGCTTCGGGCGGGAGAACGGGCGGGCGGTGCTCGATGAGCTCACGCAGCTCAAGTCCGTCTGGGTGGCGCTCGGGTGATCTGACGAATCGGACAAGACGAGTCGCCAGAACGCCCCCCAAATATCTCCCTTGGCGCCTTCGCCTTGGCGCCTTGGCGCCTTGGCGGTTGATTCTCTTTCTCGATGACGGAGAGATGCCGCCGAAACGTCGACAGGAACTCTCCTCTCGGTATCGAGGCGATTCGAGGTGACGGTCGTTATGGGCTGATGCCGTAGGCCGCGGGCGACTACTTCGTCCCGGGCGAGGCGCCCTTCGTGCCGGCGCCGGCGGCCGGGGTCGCCGCCGGCGGCTGCACGCCGCCCTGGCCGCCCGGGCTCCCCGCCGTCACGCCGGTCTGGCCAGCCTGGTTCCCCGACTGCACGCCGGCGGCGCGCTGGCCGCCGGTCGTGCCGCCCTGCGCGCCCGCCGTCGCGCCAGCGCCGACGCCCGTCGCGCCCCCCTGGGCGCCCGTCGCGCCGGCGGTGCCCGCCGGGCCGAGCTTCTGCGCGAGCGCCTCCGCGTCCTTCAGGTGCTTCTCGATCGTCGGCCGGAGATCCTTCTCGACCAGCGCCTTCAGATCGGCGTTCTTCGCGTTCGGCAGGATGCGCCTGTCGAGGAGGTCGAGCGCCGTCTGGTGGTCCTTGACCATGATCGCCACGAACTGCTGATCGAAATCGGCGCCCTGGAGGGCCTTCAGCTGCTCGACCGCCTGCTGCGTCTCGTCGGCGAGCTGCTTGCTCTTGTCCGAGTCAGCCGCCGTGATGCCGAGCTTCTTGATCAGCTTGGCCTGCTTCGCCTTCGCCTCGGTGTGGTGCTGGGCGATGACCCTGGCGTAGGCCTTCACGTCCTTGTTCTTGGCCTTGGTCTGCGCGAGCTGCGCCTCGTCGATCTCCTTCTTGTTCGCGGCGTCGAGCACGGCGACGATCTGCTCGTCGGTGAGCGGCGCCTCGACGGGCGCGGCCGGCGTCGTGCTGGTGGCGGCCCCCGGCTGCGTCGCCCCCGCCTGCGGGTCGGTGCTCGGCGGAGAGGCCGGCGGCGTCGCCGGCGCCGTCTCCTGCGGCAACGCCGGAGCAGGGGTCGGGGCCGGCGGCGGCGTTGCGTTCACCGCGCTCGGGTCGCTTGCAGCAGGCTGGTTGGAGCAACCGACGCCGAGAGCAAGACCGACCGTCAAGACGAGAACGTTGCGCGATGCGACCATAGATAAGGACCTCCTCAGATGTGTTCAGGTGCCGGCCCGTGTGCAAGATCGGTGCACAAGACGGCAGCACGGTTTCTCCGCGAATCCGCGGAACCGTGATCATCCACACTGTGGCAAGTTGCTACGGCCGTGACGAATCTGCCCCAGAACCCGCGCGTTGAGCGGCCGCGCCCAGCTCACCCCACAACGCCGACATTCTGAGCATGGGTGAACCCGACACGCACAGTGTCCGCTACCCCTGTCCCGCGGCCCCGGAGCTCTGCTTGACGCTGGCCGGAGCGGGGCTCTGCGAGGTTGGGAGTTGCGGCGCGCTCATCTTCCGGATGCAGTAGCTGAGGGCGGCCCTCAGGTTCCGCTGCGTGACGATCTGCGAGAGATCGAGGCCGAGCGCGACCATCGTCTGGGCCACGTTCGGCTTGATGCCGGCGACGATGCCCTCCGCGCCGAGCAGCCGGATCGCCGTCACGAGCTCGATCAGGTGGCTCGCCACCCGCGTGTCGACCACCTCGACGCCGGTGAGGTCCAGGATGGCGAAGCGCGCCTGCTGCTCGACGATGCGCTGGAGCACGCTGTCCATCACGTCGGCGGTCCGCACGCTGTCCACGATACCGACCATCGGCAGCGTGAGCACCCCACTCCACACCTCGATGATCGGCGTCGACAGGTTGCGGATCACCTCCTGCTGCTTCTCGATCTGCCGCAGGCGCGAGCGGAGCTCCTCCTCCGCGGACTTCGCCGGTGAGATGTCGAGCGCCACCCCGATCGCCCCCTCGATCTCGCCGGCGCCGTCGCGGAGCGGGACGACCCAGCTGTCCCAGTGAGCGCCCCGCACCTCATCGCAGGTGTGGATCAGCTCCCCGGAGAGCGCCCGCTTCACCTCGCCGGCGATCTCGCTCTCGGCCTCCGCCTCGAAGAGGCTCACGCCGAGGCACTGGTGCGGCGTGAGGCCGAGCTTCTCGAGCGCCCTGCCGTCCTGGTAGCCGAACCTGCCGTCGCGATCGACCGCCCAGAGCGCGATGGGAAGGTGAGCGACCACCTGATCCAGGATGCGCTCCTTGAGCGAGCGGCTCACCTCCGGCGAGGGCCCGGGCGAGGCCTGGAGCGAGCCGTAGATCGCGTCGCCGTCGGGCGACAGGGCCGCGCTGCACGTCAGGGCCAGCTCGGCGCCGCGCGCGTCGCGGAGGCGCAAAGCGAGCCGGACGGGCTCGGCGCGCTGCTGCAGCCTGGACCAGGCGGAAGCGAGCGGCTCCCGATCGGCCTCGGCGACGAGCGACGCGAGCGTCGCCCCCGGCGCGGCCGCCGGCCCCAAGGTGCGCCGCAGCGCTCCGCTGATCAGCTCTAGGCTGCCGTCGCGCCCTGCCACGAACAGCATGTCCGGACAAGAGGCGAAGAATGCTTGAAGTGAATCTCTGGATGTCCCCTGGTTCGTCACGTTCCCTCCCGACGCACGCGAACGACGAGGCCGCGTTGTACCAGAGGCCCATCTCGCTTGAGAAGCGCGTTCGCTCGAGGGACGCGCACGCCTGTCCGGCTGTCCGGCTGTCCGGCTGTCCGGCTGTCCGGCTGTCCGGCTGTCCGCCTGTCCGCCTGTCCGCCTGTCCGCGTGCCCTCCGCGATGCGCGGATGCGACATCATCACATCATCACATCATCACATCATCGCTCGAGCAGATCGGGTATCCGTCGCTCGATCTTCAGTGACGTCAGGCCTGCAGCGGTGTCAGGCGACTCCTGGTTTCGCTCCGCGGGCACACGACAGCCCCGGGAGCGCCGCGCGGCACGGGGCGACGACCTCGACGAGCACCTCGCGGCGGAGCGCCCCGATCGCGCGCGCCGGGAGCAGGCCGAGCGCCTCATGCACGTACGGCCCCGGCGCCGGGTCGATCGCGTACCGCGCGGCGGCGCGGGAGAACGCCCGCTCCGCCGCGGCGCGCGCCGGCTCGCCGAACGTCGCGAGCATCCACGAGAGCGCCCTCCACGAGAGCGCCGCGTGCCGCTCCTCGTCGGCGGCGATGCGCGCGAGCGCGGCCGCGAGCGCCGGATCCGCGGCGAGCCGCGAGAGCTCCCGGCCCTCCGCGGCGCCCAGCGTCTCGCCGACGCAGCCCTCCTCGACGAGCGCCTCCACCACCTCCGCGACGCCGGCGCCGAGCGGCGCCGCGGCCGCCTCGAGCAGCGGCCCCGGGCCGATCGCCCGGCCCGCGAGGCGCGAGGCGATGCCGTAGGCGAGGCGCGCGTGCTCCAGCTCGTCGAGCGCGGCGCGGTGCGCCTCGGCGACGAGGTCGGCCGGCGCGCCGAGCGCGAGGAGCTGCAGGGAGAAGCGGGCGAAGCTCGCGATCGACGCGTGCTCGAGCGCGGCCACGGCGGCGTAGTGCGCCGCGGCGCGCTCGCGCACCTCGGGCGCGAGGGGCGCGACGTCGAGCTCCGCGGGCGCGCGCCAGTCGTCGCGCGCGGCGCCCCGCGCGGCGCGCGGCTCTCCCTCGACGACGAGGGGGCGGCCGATGGCGCAGGAGATCCCGGCGCACTGCCAGCGCGCGTTCTCTCCCTCGACCTCGGGGACGACGCAGGCGACCCCGGGGTTCGTGGCGGACGCGCAGTCGGCGTCGCTCCGGCACGCGTCGTCCTTGGTCCGGCAGGCGAGCGTGACCAGCTCCCAGCACCCGTTGAAGTACGCCGACAGGCCGCAGGTGCTGCCAGGGCAATCCGCGTCGACCGCGCAGAGGGCCTTCGCGCAGACCGAGTGCTCCTCTCGAAGCGCGCCAGTCCCCTTGCACACGCACACCTCGGACGCGCCGCACTCGGCGTCGGTCTCGCAGGCGTACTCGCAGCCGCAATAGGCCCCGATCTGCCCGAAGGCGCTCACGCACTTGCCGCGGGGCCCGTCCTTGCAATCGGCGTCGGTCTTGCACTGGAACGATCGCTCGGCGCCGGTGCACGCGCGCTGCGCGATGGTCGCGTCGCAGCGGACCGGCGACGCGCGGTGCACGGTGCCGTCCGGCTCCTGCACCCAGCCCGCGGCGCGCGGCGCTTGGGGCGCGTGCGCCGCGGGCTCGTCCTGGGCGCCGGCGTCGCCGGAGGTCGCTTGCGTCTCGGGGAGCGTGACGACCGCGATGTCGCGGCTCTTCGCGCTGGAGCAGCCGGCGGCGCCGGCGGCGAGGAGGAGGGTCATGCGGAGCGAGCGGTGGCGGTCCATGCCGCGAGGGTAGCAGAGGGACGATGCTCCACGTCCGTCGCGTCGCCTCGGCATGCGCCGGCGAGGTTTGACCTCGGCGAGGAGAACCCGAATCGGCCGAACAACAGAGAGGGCTGGAGTTCACGCACGTTGGCGCCGCGAACCCAGGAACGAAGCGCGGACGCTTCGTTCCGGACATCAACCTGCCATCCGCCCTGAAGGCCGCCGGCGCGCCACAACCGCCGTATTCGCATCCTATCGATTCCAGTCGACGGCGAGGATTGGCATCTTCTCGACGCTCCTCCCCCTCCACTGCGCCCGCTCGCGTCTGCAGGCCGCATGCGCTACTGCGCCGTCATGCGCCTCTACACGTTCCGCCATTCGCCCAACGCGCTCAAGGTGCGCCTCGCCCTCGCCGAGCTCGGGCTCGCTCATGAGCCGGTCGAGGTCGACCTGTTTCGCGGCGAGCAGCGCGCCGAGGCGTTCGCCCGGCTGAACCCGCACCGGAAGGTGCCTGTCCTCGAGGACGGGCCGCTCGTGCTCCGGGAGTCGAACGCCATCATCGCTTACCTCGGCCGCACGCACGGGACGACGCGCTGGCCCGACGTGCCGACGTCCGAGGCCAGGGCGCTCCAGTGGATGTTCTTCGACAGCGCGCACCTGACCCCGCACTGCGGCGTCATCTGGTGGACCAACGTCGTCGCGCCGAGGACCGGCCTCCCCGCCCCCGCCGAGGCGGTCTTCAAGCGGGCCAGCGACGAGGCGACGCGCTCGCTCGATCTGCTCGAGGCAGAGCTCGACGAGGTGCAGTACCTGCTCAAGAGCTCCATGTCGCTCGCGGACTGCTCCGTGGGCGCCGCCCTCTCGATGCTCCGCGGATCGCACCTCGACGACGCCGGGCGCTGGCCGAAGGTGATCGCCTACCGCGAGCGGCTGCGCAGCCGCGCCAGCTGGACCGAGGCGCGCGGCGACGCGCTCATCGACCTCGGCTGAGCGACGCGGCGGCAGGCCCGGCCTGCCCGCGACGGCGCGCCCGCACGACGACGCGCCTGCACGGCCGCGCGCCCGCTGGGCAGCGCCGCCCGCTGGGCAGCGCCGCCCGCTGGGCACCACGCCCGCGGCTATCTCCTCGCCCTGCGGCCGATCCCGCGCGCATCGCGCCCGATCGGCTCGCCCAGCTCGAACGCCGGATCGCCTCCCCTCGCCGGCGGCTCCTGCGGCTCACCCACCTCGAGCGGGCCGTGCGCCCGCTCGGCATCCGCGATGGACGGGTAGTGCTCCACGTCGCCGTCGACCCGGAACCCGCCCGCGCCCGCGGGCCGCACCACGCGGCCGAGGACGATTCCCTCGTCCCAGATGCCGCCATGCTCGACCGCGATCGCCGCGCCCACGGCCACCTCGGAGAGCCGCGAGGGCGCGCCGTCCGGCCGCTTCGGCATGGGCCGCCAGCGCAGGATCGCGTCCTCGTGCAGCACCACCACCGCGCGATCGCCGGGCAGCTCGGACACGTCGCGGGCGAAGCGGACGCGGCGCCCCGCCGCCACGGCGCCCTCCGCCCCGCGCTCGCCGCCGGCGCCGCCCTCCGCCTCCTCGAGCTCCTCGAGCGCGGCGAGCCGCTCCGCATCCAGTTCCTCGAGCGGCGCCATGCGAAGTCCTCCCCGAGAGCTCTCGGCCGAGCGCACGACGACGTCAAGGCCGCTCGGCCCGTGCCCCGCGCTTGACGCCCGGAGAGCTCCGCTGATGCCATCGGCCGATGGCATCGTTCGACCCGTTCCCCGTCCTCGCGACGCCGCGCCTGACGCTCCGTTCGATCGAGCCCGGCGACGTCGAGCGCATCTTCCGCATCCAGTCGGATCCGGAGGTGGTGCGCTACTCCGGCCGCGGGCCCGACGGCTCCCTCGCCGCCGCGGAGCGGCGCATCGAGACCATCCTCGCCGGCGTCCGAGAGTACACCTCGATCCGCTGGGGCATCACCCTGAAGGAGAGCGGAGAGCTCGTCGGCACGGGCGGCTTCTGGCGCTGGAACAAGCCCCATCGCTGGGCAGAGATCGGCTACGAGCTCCTGCCCGAGTTCTGGAACCGGGGGATCATGACCGAGGCGCTGCGCGCCGTGATCCGCTTCGGCTTCGAGTCGATGGAGCTCCACCGCGTCGAAGCGCAGATCGATCCGGACAACCGCGCCTCGGCGCGCGTGCTCGAGCGCCTCGGCTTCGCGCTCGAGGGCCGGCACCGCCAGAACTGGTACTACGACGAGCGGTTCACCGACACCGAGGTCTACGGCCTCCTGCGCGGCGAGCTCGCGGCCGCCGCGACGTGACCCGCGCTCGCCAGAAGCCGCCGTCGCCGAAGGCGCGCCCGCGCGGCGCCGCCCCCGGTCGCCGCGCCTCCCGCGCCACCCCGCGGCTACTTCGCCGCCGGCGCGCGCGCGCTGCCCGGCGGCGCCGCGGTCCCGGGACCGGGCTCGCCCGTCGGCTCCAGGTTGATCTGGATCCGCGCGGGGGACTCCGACGTGATCTCCACCGTCTGCGAGGCGCCGTCGCTCAACCGCGCCTCCACCACGAGCGACACCCCCGGCTTCGGCCGGGCGATGACCTGGCTGCCCACGCCGAGCACCACGCCGTTCAGCTTCACCACCGCGGCGCTCGGCTGGGTCTGCACCGCGATCGGATCCACGAGGGGCCGGTGCTCCCTCGGCCGGCTCAGCGCGACGAACATGAGCGACGCCACCGCGACCCCCGTGGAGACCGACGCCACGAGCCACGGCAGCGCCACCGGGCGCAGCGCGTCGCTGCCTGCGCGCATCAGCCCGCCGAGCCCCCGCCGCGGCGCCGTGCGCGCGCTCCGCGAGCGGCCCTCCGACGGCGGCCCCGCGCTCAGCGTCGCCCCCGGCTTCGGCCGCCACCCGGGGCGCTGCTGCGGGACGATCGCGTCGGCGATCCTCTGCCGCTCCTCCTCGAGCTTGTCCCCGCAGCGCGCGATCAGGAGCTCCGCCACCTGCGCGGTCGTGATCACGCCCGACCTCCGCATCAGGAAGTCCTCCAGCGCGCTCGCCATCTCGCCCGCCGTCTGGAAGCGCTGGCGCGGATCGCGCGCGAGCGCCTGCAGGATGATCTCCTCGAGATCCCGCGGGCAGTGCGGCGCGATCAGCGTGGGACGCGGCGGCTCCGACGCCCCGGTCTGCGGCAGCACGAGATCGTGCAGCACCTGGAACGGGAGCGCGCCCGTCACCGCCTCGAAGAGCACCACGCCGAGCGAGAAGATGTCCGACCGGCGATCGACCGGGTGCCCCTGCGCCTGCTCGGGCGACATGTACTCGCCCTTGCCCTTGATCTCGCCGGTCTGCGTCGTGTCGCCCAGCCGCTCGAACGCCTTCACGATCCCGAAGTCGGCCACCTTCACCGTGCCGTCGCGATCGATGAGGATGTTCTGCGGGCAGACGTCCCGGTGCACGATGCCGAGCGGCACCCCGCGCTCGTCGTGGAGCTCGTGCGCCGCGTGCAGCCCGTGCGCCGCGTCGGCCACGATGCGCGCGGCCATCGCCGGGGAGATCGGCATCGGGCGCAGGCCCGGCCTGAGCAGCCGCTGCATCGTCTGCCCGTCGATCCACTCCATCACGAGGAAGAGCACGCCGTCGGTGTCGCCGAGGTCGAGGATCTCGACCACGTTGCGGTGGTGGATCTTCGCGGCGAGGTTCGCCTCGTCGAGGAACATGCGCTGGAACTGCGGATCCCGCGCGAGCGCCGGGATGAGCGTCTTCAGCGCGACGACCTTGTGGAAGCCGCGGGAGCCCTCCATGCGCGCGGCCCACACCTGGGCCATCCCGCCCTCGCCGATGAGGCGCAGAAGCTCATATCGCCCGAGACGCTGCCCCGGAGCGGGGTCCTCGGAGATCCGCATGGCTCACCAGACGCTTGTGCTCGGGGAGCCGCGCCCGCGGTCCCCAGGAGCAGCTCGGGCCGCGGAGCGCGGCCCCCTCTCTCCAGGCGCTCACCATAGCCAAGCGCGACCGCGCCGCAAAGGATCGTGTGGATCCAGGACCGCCCGCGACCAGCCGCCGGCCGTCGCACCGGTCCTCCTCCGGGCCCCTCGACACACGCCCGGCGCCCCGCGACGACGACGTCCCGGCGTCCGGCGAACCACCGACGCCCTGCGCCCGGCGAACCACCGACGCCCCGCGTCCGGCGAACCACCGACGCCCTGCGCCCGCCACCGCGACGCCCCGCGCCGCCCACCGCGACGCCGACGCCCGGCGGCCTCGATCCGCGTCGCCCCCCCGCCTTGCCCCTGCTATGGCCCGGAGCACGATGACGAACGCGAAAAGCGCTCCTCCGCCCGCCCGCGGGGGCCGAGCCCCCGCCTCCAAAGCCCTGTTCGACCGCGCCGCCGCCGTCCTGCCCGGCGGCGTGAACAGCCCGGTGCGGGCCTTCCGCGCCGTCGGCGGCGACCCCCTCTTCATCGCGCGCGCGCAGGGAGCGCGGCTGTTCGACGCCGACGGCGCCGAGTACATCGACTACGTCGGCTCCTGGGGGCCGGCCATCCTCGGCCACGCGAACCCCGCCGTGGTCGAGGCCGTCCGCGAAGCCGCCCTCGGCGGCCTCTCGTTCGGCGCCCCGACCGAGCTCGAGGTCCGCTTCGCCGAGAAGCTCCGCGAGCTCTACCCGAGCATCGAGATGCTGCGCTGCGTCTCCAGCGGCACCGAGGCCACGATGAGCGCCATCCGCGTCGCGCGCGGCTTCACCGGCCGCGACGCCATCATCAAGTTCGAGGGCTGTTACCACGGCCACGCCGACCACCTGCTCGTCAAGGCGGGCAGCGGGCTCGCCACCTTCGGCGCGCCCGACTCCGCCGGCGTCCCCGAGAGCGTCGCCCGCGCCACGCTCTCGCTGCCCTACAACGACCCGGCCGCCCTCGAGGCCGCCTTCGCGGCGCGCGGCGGCGACATCGCCGCGGTCATCCTCGAGCCCGTGGTCGGCAACATGGGCTGCGTCCCGCCGGAGCCCGGCTTCCTCGCCCTCGTGATCGACCTCTGCCGCAAGCACGGCGCGCTCTCGATCTTCGACGAGGTGATGACCGGCTGCCGCCTCGCCCGCGGCGGCGCGCAGGAGCGCTTCGGCCTCCGGCCGGACCTGACGACGCTCGGCAAGATCGTCGGCGGCGGCATGCCCCTCGCGGCCTACGGCGGCCGCGCCGACGTGATGCGCGTCGTCTCGCCGCTCGGCCCCGTCTACCAGGCCGGCACGCTCAGCGGCAACCCGCTCGCGGTCACCGCGGGGCTCGCGACGCTCGAGCGCCTCACGCCCGACCTCTACGAGCGGCTCGAGAAGCTCGGCGCCTCCCTCGAGCGCGGCCTCCGGGCCGCCGCCGAGGGCGCCGGCGTGGCCGCGTGCGTCCAGCGGGTCGGCTCGATGATCACGCTGTTCTTCACGAAGGGCCCGGTCCGCTCCTGGACCGACGCCGCGACCTCCGACACGAAGCGCTTCAGCGCCTTCCACGCGGGCCTGCTCGCGCGCGGCGTCTACTGGCCTCCGTCGCAGTACGAGGCGGCGTTCCTGAGCGGCGCGCACACCGAGGAAGACGTCGAGCGGACCGTCGCCGCCTGCCGCGAGGCGCTCGCGGCCTGAGGCCGGCCCCGCCGGAACGGCGAAGGGCCGACCGCCTGCGCGATCGGCCCCTCGCACGAGCGCCCGCGCGGGCCCCGCGCAGGCGGGCCCCGCGGGGCGCGTCAGTCCGGCTAGCGCACCCAGCCGTTCCGGTAGTAGTTGCCGCGGGCGGTCGGCCAGAGCAGGCAGTTCGTCGACGACCGCGGCACCGTGTACACGTACGTGTTCGGCTCCGGGGTCTGGCCGTCGATCCACCCGATCTCGCGGAGCGAGACGACGATCTCGAGCGTGCCGTCGCCGTTCACGTCGTCGAGCGTCGGCACGGGCATCGCGCCGAGCCGCGGCAGCGGGATCTTGTGGAGGATCTTGCCGCCCGCGTTGAGGACGAAGAGGTGGCTCCGGTTCTCCTCGGTCGAGTAGGTGTTGAACACGACCTCGGGGATGCCGTCGCCCGACAGGTCCCCGACCACGACGCCGCCCGTGAGCACCTGCGTGTCATCGGTGTACTCGACGTCCCAGAACTCCGTCTTGTCGGCGTAGACCGCGTGGATCCGCCCGTCGAGGCCCGCGAAGATCATCTCGGGGCCGGGGTGCGTCGCGTCGAGGTCGGCCACGGTCACCTGCTGCGTCGCGGCCACGATGTTGCCGCCGAGATCCTCGCCGCCGGACAGGTAGTCCTGCGCGTAGAACGGGCTCTCCCACCCCTCGATGCGGCTCGCGTCGTTGCGCACCACCCACAGGCCGACGCCCTGGGACTGGTCCGACATGTCGACGTCCTCGGCCGCCGCGAGCATGATGATCTCCGGCCTGTCGTCGCCGTCCACGTCCGCGATCGCAGGGGCCGAGTTCTTGAAATAGGCCTGCAGGTCCCTGCTGTCGCCGAAGCCCTGCTTCGCGAGCTCGAGGTCGTGCATGTACCGCACGCCCGGCGTCTTCGGGCGGCCCTCGAACATGGGATTCGCGTCGAAGGCCTCCCCCGTGCCGTGGTAGAAGCCGGCATAGGAGTTGTCCATCGGCGAGACGATGTCCTGCGCGCCGTCTCCGTCGAGATCGCCGATGGCCAGGTTCTGGTCGTAGACGCCCACGATCCAGCACTCGGCGTCGTCGCTGCGACGGGCGTCGCACCCGATCGTGCCGCTCGAGATCGGCGGGAAGCCGGCGACCGGCGCCCCGCTCGCGTGGAAGGCCATCAGGACGTCGGGGTTCCTGTCGGTGCTCGCGGCCACGACGTCGAGCTGGCCGTCGCCGTCGACGTCGCCGGCGGCGAGGGCGCGGATCTCGTCGTTCCAGGCGACGGGCCAGCCGTCCATCACCCGGCCGCTCGCGTCGAGCATGTAGATCATGGTGCGCGCCGCGATGACCACCTCGAGCTGCGCGTCACCGCGGAAATCCGCGACGAGCGGGCTCGCCCAGATGCGGCCGTACTCCCGCGACTCGTCGAACCGCCACTTCTGGGTGCCGTCGGGCCCCCAGGCGACGATGTTGCCGTTGTGCGTCACCAGGATCTCGCGCTCGCCGTCGCCGTCCAGATCGGCGACCGCCGGCGATCCGAGCCACGCGCTCTCGTCGTCGTCGGAGAGCTGGAGCAGGAGCTCGGGCTCCGCGACGTCGGCGGAGCCGCTCCCCGCCGGCGCGCACGACGCGGCGGCCGGCAGCGGCTTGGAGCCCCCGGGCACCGGGCGGGGGTTGCCCCAGGAGCCGCTGCTGCTGCTCCCGCCGCCGTCGTCGTCGTCCGGCAAGGTGCCGTCGATGTTGCCGAGCTGCCCCTCGCACGCCGCAAGAGCGAGGACGCTGGTCAAGAGAGCAATTCTGCCGGGAATTACAAAACCTCGGTTGCAGACAAAGGACTTCATCATGGCCTGGGAGCTTACCAGCGCTTCGCGGACCCAGAAGAGGTGAAGCGGAAAATTGACGCGGTCACGGATGCGCTGAACGGTACGTTACGCTCCTCCTTCAGGAGGGGAGGTAGGCTGCATGTCCCCGACGTGGCGCGCTCGTTCACCTCGCGGTAGGGGTGCGGGTAGGTGCTGTGCTAGGCTCCGCCGCCATGAACGTATCGCGACGGCTTTGGATTGCCGGCGCCGCCTGTGCCCTGCTGCTGGGGACGACGGCGCTGGGCTGCAGCTCGAACCCCGCGCCCAAGACGGCCAAGGTGGAGGCCGGGGACATGCCCGAAGGCGGCGACTGGACGGGCGTCTATTACAGCGAGCTCTACGGTTACCTGCACCTCGTGCGCGACCCGAACTCCGACTCGATCGAGGGCAAATGGATCCGGCCCGTCAAGGACCGGTGGGGCGAGCTGCACGGGTCGGTGGCGGGCGATCTCATCAAGTTCACCTGGACCGAGCACGTGATCGGCGCGATCGGGCCCAACTCGACCAAGGAAGGCCGGGGGTACTTCAAGTACACGCGGCCGGAGGGCGAGAACGTCGACGACAAGGTCGTGGGCGAGATCGGCCGCAACAAGGACGAGGTCGGCGAGCCCTGGGAAGCCGTCAAGCAGCGCAACATGATGCCGGACCTGCAGTCGATCGGGGGCACCGGCAGCACCGACATCGGCGGCGGCGACTGGGACAGCGAGAACCAGGAGCAAGGGGCGCCCGAGCCGCCCGCCTCCCCCTCCGAAGAAGCACCTGCCGAGCCCCCCGGCCTCTGACATAACAGCCACCCGATGACGCAGCCGCAGCCGCGAGGCATTCAGTTCCGCGAACCCCCCATCTTCGAGCGAGGCACGCCGGGCAGGACCGGCGCGTCGCTCCCGCCGCTCGACGTGCCCGACGTCGACCCCGGCGCCCACTACGGCGCGCTCGCGCGCAAGGAGCCGGCCGGCCTGCCGGAGGTGAGCGAGCCGGAGGCGTTCCGGCACTTCGTCCGGCTCTCGCAGTGGAACTTCTGCATCGACGGGCAGATGTACCCGCTCGGGTCGTGCACGATGAAGTACAACCCGAAGATCAACGAGTGGGCCGCGCGCATCCCGGGCTTCGCGAAGCTGCACCCGATGACGCCCGACGAGCTCAGCCAGGGCTCGCTCGAGGTGATGTGGCGCCTGCAGGAGGCGCTCTGCGAGGTCAGCGGGATGGACGGCTGCTCGCTGCAGCCGTCGGCGGGCGCGCAGGGCGAGCTCGCGGGGCTGATGATGATGCGGGCGTACCACGAGTCGAAGGGGCGCTCGCCGCGGAAGGTCTTCATCCCGGAGAGCGCCCACGGCACGAACCCGGCGAGCTGCGCGCTCAACGGGCTCGTGGCCGTCAAGATCGAGAAGACCGCCGACGGCATCACCCACCCCGAGCAGGTCCTCGCCGCGATCGAGCGCGAGGGGTCGGACGGTGACGTCTGCGGGCTGATGATCACCAACCCGAACACCCTCGGGGCGTACGAGACGCACCTGCCGGCGATCATCAAGCTCATCCACGACAAGGGGGGGCTCGTCTACGGCGACGGCGCGAACACGAACGCCATCATGGGGCACGCGCGGCCGGGCGACGTCGGCATGGACGTCATCCACATCAACCTGCACAAGACGTTCACGACGCCGCACGGCGGCGGCGGGCCCGGCTCCGGGCCGGTCTGCTTCAAGAAGCACCTGGAGCCGTTCCAGCCCGCGCCCGTCCTCGTGCGGCGCGGCGACGGGTTCGCGTGGGACCGCGATCGGCCCCAGAGCGTCGGGCGGCTCCGGGCCTTCACCGGCAACTTCGGGATGTTCATCCGGGCGTACACGTACATCCGGGAGATGGGCGGCGAGGGGCTCACGGCGGCGAGCAGCCTGGCCGTGCTGAACGCGCGCTACCTCTGGGCCAAGCTGAAGGACCACTACAGCGCGCCGGTGCCGCAGCCGTGCATGCACGAGGTCGTGCTCTCGGACAGCCAGATCGAGAAGGAGACCGGGGTCAAGACGCTCGACATCGCGAAGCGGCTGCTCGACTACGGCTTCCACGCGCCCACGGTCTACTTCCCGCTGGTCGTGCCCGGCGCCCTGATGATCGAGCCGACGGAGACCGAGACCCGCGAGACGCTCGACGAGTTCGCCGCGGCGATGCTGAGCATCCTCAAGGAGGCGCAGGAGACGCCGGAGCTCGTGAAGCAGGCGCCGCACGGGACGGTGGTGGGCCGCCTCGACGAGGCGAGGGCCGCGCGCCAGCCGCGCCTGCGATGGTCGAAGACGTGACCCTCCCGGAGGGGGCGGCCGGCGCGCGGCCTCCTCCGGCGGCCGGCGCCGGCCGGCCGTGCGCTCCAAATTCGCGAATCTCCGCGGGACGCGTCTACAATGAGCGCCGAGGGCCCGTGGTGCGGTACCTCACGGGACGAGCGACGCGTGGCCGATACCGTTGAGAACGAGGGCGACATCGAGACGATCAGCCAGACCACCCCGGTCTCGGTTGGAGACACCGTGCGCCTCGTGTTCCGGGCCTACGACGAGGCGACGCCGCCCTTCAACATCAAGATCCGCTCCCCCTCGGGAAAGATCATCATCGAGCGCGTGCTGCGCGACCTCCCGACCGGCAAGCCGCAGAGCGCGTCGCCCGTCGAGTTCAGCGCGTCGTCGCCGGGCGAGTACAAGATCGAGATCAAGCAGCTCTACGGCAAGCAGAAGGGCACCGCCATCCTCCGCGTGAAGCCCTGACCGCCCCCGGCCGGGTGAAGCCCTGACCGGCCTCGGCCGGCTCTCGACGCCCCCCATCCCGCCGCTCTCGACCAGGCCTACGTCTCCCCCCTCTTCCCTTTTCCCCTACCGCAGCCGGAGCTCACCCGCACAGGAGACGGGCCCAGCTCGGCGTTTTCGGCGCGGAAGCGTACTCCTGTACGCTGAGCACCGAAAACGTCGAGATGGGCCCGTATCCGAAGCGGGTGAGCTCCGCACTAGAAGCCGGGGATGAGCATGTTGGTCATGCGGTCGGGGCTGACGATGCCCTGCTCCTGCATCCAGCCGTTCGCGGTCGCGACGGCGGAGCGGCCCTCGTCGCCCTGGAGCAGCTCGCCGTGGCGGCGGCGCGCGGCCGCGGCGTAGAGGGCCATGCCGGCGGCATCGAAGCCGCGGACCGCGTCGGCGAGCTGCTGGGCCGCCGACTCCACCTCGCCGCGGGCAGCGGCGACCGCGGCGCGCACCGCCGCGGCGAACGGGTCGGCCCAGGGCACGTGCTCGGCGTCGATCTTGCGGGCGGCGCGCGTCGCCTCCTCATAGAGCGGCTCGGCTTCGGCCGGCGTGACGGCGGCGGCGGCGGCCAGCGCGGCGCAGGCCCTGAGGTGGGTGATGATGACGCGCACGGCCTGGATGCGCAGGGCGAGCGAGCTCTCGAGGCCCGCCCGCTGCTCGGCGAAGAGGCGGTGCGTGGCCTCGCCGTCGCCCCGGTACAGGCCGATGTGCGCGCGGGCGACGAGGTCGAAATAGGCCTGCAGCTGGAAGCCCGCCTTGGACCAGCTCCGGATCGCGTCCTGCGCCTGGCGCTGCGCGGTGTCGGGATCGTCGCCCACGAGCCAGTAGGCGTTGCTCTGCGAGGAGCGCAGGCTCGTGGCGAGGTAACGGTCGCCGCGCTCGTCGGCCGCCTGCAGGTACATGGGGACCCGGCGCATGAACTCGCGCGTCTCGCCGCCATACCAGAGCGCCCAGGCCGAGAACGTGTGCGCCCAGCTCCGCTCCCACGTGACGCCGGTGCAGCGCTCGCGAAAGATGACGTCCGCCCGATCGAGATCGGCCACGCCCTGGTGCCAACGGCCGAACAGCGTGGCCGTGACGCCGCCGACGAACGCGACGAGGCCGAGCGCGTGAGGCCGGCCGATCCGCGACGCGATCGCGCTCGCCGTCGAGAGCAGGTCGGCCACGCGGGAGGTCGAAGGGCCGCCGTCGATCGCGAGGTAGGTCGCCTCGAAGGCGAGGGCGCGGGTCACGCGGTAAGGCTCCCCCGCCTTGAGCGAGAGCAGCAGGTTGCGCGCCTGGAAGTCGGCGCCGCGCGTGGGATCGACGATCGCGAGCCCCATCGCGGCCGACCAGCAGACGTCGATGCGCATGAGCTCCTCCGGCGAGACCTCGTCCGCCGGCCGCTCGACGAAGTTCAGCCCGCGCAGGCGCACCTGGGCGCGCCGCAGCATCAGCGACGCGACCGCGAGCTCCGGCGTCTTCGGCACCTGCATGCCCACCGCGCCGAGCACCGAGCGCAGGCCCGCCATGCCGGCGTCGACATAGCCGGCGCGGAGGAGGTTCTCGGCCGCCCGGCGCCCGAGATCGATCGCCTCGGCCTCGGGGGCGCCGTCGCTCGCGGCCATGTAAGCCTCCGCGGCCTTGGCGCCGCGGCCGGCGCTGCTCAGCGCGTCGCCGAGCTTCGCGAGCACGACCCGCCGCTCCGCCCCGCCGGGCAGGTGGAGATCGATCGCCATCCGGTAGAGGCGCGCCGCGTGGTCGAACGCGAACGCGGCCTCGGCCTGCTCGCCGGCGCGCACCGCGTAGCCGGCGGCGCGCTCGGGATCCCCGGCGGCGCGCCAGTGCTCGGCCAGCGCCTCGAGCTCCGCGCGCCCCGAGGCCTCCAGCGCCAGCGCGAGCCGGCCGTGCCAGCTGCGCGACGTCTGCTCGTCGAGCCGGCTCGTCACCGTCTCCCGGATGCGGTTGTGGAAGGGCTCGACGAACTCGTCCTGCCCCGAGCCGCCGGTCCGCACGAGGTTCGCCGCGCGCAGCGCCGAGAGCACCCGCGTGAGCTCCCCGAAGTCCGCCGCCATCGCGTGCGCGGCCACCGACGTCAGCACCGGCGCGCCGGCGCAGACGACGAGCTCGAGCAGCTGCCGCGCCCGCGGGTCCAGCCGGCTGATCCGCGCCCAGAGGACGTCGTCGAGGCGCACCGGGCCGCCGTCGTTGTCCTGCGCCATCCGGTGGCGCAGCAGGGCGTCGATGAACAGCGGGTGGCCGCCGGCCTCCTGCGCGATCGCCTCGATGCTGAGCGGCCGGCCGACCGGCGCGCCCCGGAGCAAGAGCGCGCAGAGCTCCTGCGCCTCCGCGAGCGACAGGCGGTGGAGGATGATGTGCCCGAGCGCGTCGCCCGGCACCCCGAGCTGCCGCGAGACCGGCGGCGCCGTCTCCGACGCGGTCCGCACCGCCGCGATCAGCATCGTCGCCCGCGGGCGCGCGGGGTCGACGGCCGCCGCGACCGAGGACACGGGCCCGTCGAGGCCGACGAACGAGCCTGGCCGGGCCGCGGCGCTGAGATCGGCCTCGGTCCACGGGCGCATCACCTCCGAGAGCAGCGCGACGCTGTCGGCGTCGGCCCACTGGAGATCGTCGATCGCGAGCACCAGCGGCCGCTCGGCCGCGAGGCGGCCGAGCAGCTCGCGCAGCGCGGCGAAGACGAGGGCGCGGATCTCGGGCGGGTCGATCGCCTTGCGCCGCGCGCGCGCCTCGGTGATGGCGGGGACCGTCCGGAGCACCGGGAACACCGTGCCGAGCAGGCCCGCGTTGGGCGGGAGCAGCGCCCGCACCTCCTCGGGAGGGCGCCGCACGAGGTGCCGGCTCAGCGCGTCGATGAGCTCGTCCACCGCCTTGTAGGGCACCGCCTCGCGCTCGTAGCAGCGCCCGGCGAGGACGAGCGCCTCCTTGTCGATGCGCTCCAGGAACCGGCGCAGGAGCGCGCTCTTGCCGACGCCCGACTCGCCCTCGATGAACCGCGTGACGGAGCGGCCCATCTTCGCCTCCGCGAACGCGCCCTCGAGCGCGGCGAGCTCGCTCTGCCGGCCGACGAAGCCGATGCGCTGCGAGAGGACCGGCGGCTCCTCGATGAGCTCCTGCACCCGCAGCCGCCGCAGCACGTCGCGCGCCGTCGGGCGGGCGGCCGGGTCGATGCGGAGCATGTCCACGCAGAGCTCGTCGATGTCGGGCGGCATGTCCTCGACGAGCCGGCTCGGCGGCGGCGGCTCGGCCCGCCGCATCATGTCCATCGTCGCCTTGGGCGCCGTCTGGAACGGATAGACGCCGGTCAGGGCGAGGTAGAGCATGACCCCCACGCTGTAGATGTCCGCCTCGGGCCCGGCCGCCTTCCCCTCGGCCTGCTCGGGCGCCATGTAGTGGAGCGTCCCGACGACGGCCTGCTCGCGCCCTGAGCCGCTCGCGTCGGCGACGAAGCCGAAGTCGAGGAGGACCACCCGCTCTTCGGCGGTGACGAGCACGTTGGAAGGCTTGATGTCGCGGTGGACCTTGAAGGCCGCGTGCACCGCCGCGAGCCCCTGGGCGAGCTGAGCCAGCGCCGAGCGGAGGCGGGCCTCGTGGAAGGGGCGCTTGATGCGGGGCAGTTGCTCGGGCGTGGGGCCCTGCGAGGTCCAGAGGGGGATCGACGGCAGGGTGGAGCGCCGCCCGCCGCCCGCGGGCTCGCCCCTCGGCCCGGCGTCGCCCTCCTCGTGGAGCCGCACGTGCACCACGAAGTCGACGCCGCGGATGAGCTCCATCGTGAAGAAGAGCTGCCCCTCTTCCTCGTGGAGCTCGCCGAGGCTGACCAGGTTCGGGTGCTGGATGTCCTGCAGCGAACGGAACTCGTTCTTGAACCGGAGGCGCGCCTCGGCGCTCAGATTCCGGAGGGTCTTGAGGGCGACGCGCCCCTTCCGCTCGCGGTCGAATGCCTCGTAGACAACCCCCATCCCGCCGACGCCCACGACGCGAACGACCTGGAAGCGACGCGTGCCTCCGAACTCGGGTCTCGCGCTCCTCAGGCCCATGCGTGGACCAAGAAATCATCGGCGCCGAGCGGTGGCAAGCAGTGCGTGGGAAGCGCGTGGGAAGCGCGTGGGAAGCGCGCGGGAAGCGCGTCGGCAGCGCGTCGGCAGCGCATGGGCAGCGCGCGGCGCGCTGCGTGACGCGCGCGGCGCGCGTCGGGGCCGCGCGGCGCGCGCGTCACGCCGCGAGCAGGATCGGCAGAAAGGTGGCACGCCCAGGGGAAGGGCGGTAGCGTACCCGGCCTGCGAGCGAAAAGAACCCGGTCCGGCGCGCGCCGCTCAGCCGGTCAGCCCGGCGCGCACCCAGTTGACAACGGGAGGGCATCATGGTCTGCGTAGTACGCTCCGAGGCTTCGGAAGCGGTTCCGAGAGCGCCACGCGCAAAGGGTTTGCTGGGGTGATCCAGAGGTTGAGAGACTTCTTCTCGTCGTCGGCGCGGCGCATCACGAGGCCCCCGAGCGAGAGCGCGGCCGAGAGCAACCCGGGATGCAGCCTCGTTGTAGAGAATGTCAGCAAGAGCTTCGGGAAGACACAGATACTGAACGACGTGTCGTTCAAGGCGGAGGCCGGCGAGTTCGTCACGCTCCTCGGGCCGTCCGGCTGCGGAAAGACCACGCTGCTCCGCATCATCGCGGGGCTCGATCGCTCCGACCGGGGGCGCATCCTCCTCGCGGGCAGGGCGGTTGACCACCTGCCGGCGAACCGCAGGCCCGTGAACACGGTGTTCCAGAACTATGCCCTGTTCCCGCATCTCACCGTCTTCGAGAACGTCGCCTTCGGCCTGAGGTCGCGCAGCTTCCCCGACCCCGAGGTGCACGACCGCGTGCGTTCGAGCCTGTCGATGCTGAAGCTCGATGACCTCGCCGAGCGATATCCGCACCAGATCTCGGGCGGCCAGAAGCAGCGAGTCGCGCTCGCGCGCGCCGTCGTCAACGAGCCTGAGGTGCTGCTGCTCGACGAGCCGATGTCGGCCCTCGACGCGAAGCTGCGCGCCGAGGTCCAGCTCGACCTGCGCCGCCTCCAGCGCGCGCTCGGCAAGACGTTCGTGCTCGTCACTCACGATCAGGACGAGGCGATGACCGTCTCGGACCGGATCGTGCTCATGAACAAGGGCCGCATCGAGCAGCAGGGGGCGACCGCCGAGGTGTACGAGCGGCCGCAGAGCCGCTTCGCCGCCGAGTTCTTCGGCGCGGCCAACCTCATCTCGGCGCAGCGCGTCGGCGCCACGCTCGTCTTCACGACGGTGGGCGCGCTGCGGGTCCAGACCACGCCTCAGTGGGAGTTCGGCACGCTCGCGATCCACCCCGAGTGGATCGAGCTGTGCGACAGCGAGCCGCCGGAGAACGGCGTGCGCGGCGTGGTGCGCGAGAGCTTCTACCGCGGCGACCACGTCGAGCTCATCATCGAGCCCGGGCCGCTGCGCGTGCAGCTCAGCCCCCGCTCGATGCTCAAGCCCGGCTCGTCCGTCTGGCTCGCCCTGCCCGCCGAGCGGCTCGAGGTGCTCAGTGACTGAGCCGACGGTCTGGTATGGCCAGCTGACGACGCGGCGCAGGCTGCTCGCGCGAGGCTTCCTGCTCATCGCGGCCGGCGTCTCGTGGCTCTCCATCTTCCTCCTCCTGCCGAGCCTCGCGCTGCTCGTCGTGTCGTTCGTGAAGCGCGACGCCGACGGCGCGCTGATCTGGGAGCTGTCGGTCGAGTCGTTCGCGCGCATCTTCGGCTCCGCGTCGGGCGAGAACGCGCGCATCCTCATCCGGAGCGTCGTCCTCGCGCTGGTCGCCACGAGCGCCTCGGTGATGCTCGCGTATCCGATGGGCTTCTTCATCGCCCGCGGCTCGCAGCGCCGGCGCTTCTTCTGGCTGGCGCTCGTCTTCGTCCCGCTCTGCACGAACCTCGTCATCCGCACGTTCAGCTGGAAGCTCCTCCTGTCGGCGCAGCTGCTCCCCGCGAAGCTCGCCGCCTCGCTCGGCTGGATCGACCCCGGCCGGGACATCTACCCCAGCTGGACCGCCGTCACGCTCGGCCTCGTCGCGGCCTCGCTCCCGTTCGCGGTGGTCCCCCTCTACACGAGCATCGACCGCCTCGACTGGTCGCTCGTCGAGGCGGCGCAGGACCTCTACGCCTCGCGGCTCCGCGTCTTCCTCGCCGCGATCTTGCCCCAGACCCTCCCCGGCCTCAGCGTCGCCGTGATCCTGACGTTCGTCCCGGCGATGAGCGTGTTCGTGGTGAGCGACATGCTCGGCGGCGCGAAGCACTGGCTGATAGGCAACCTGATCCAGCACCAGTTCGGCCCTGGCCGGAATATCCCCTATGGCGCGGCGCTGAGCCTCCTGCTCATCGTCATGACCCTGGGCGGAGTCTCCCTGTACCGCCGCAATGGGCGCTCCGTGGAGATCCTGTGAACAGCGATCGCGGCCCCTGGCGCGCGCTGACGACCGTCGCCGCCTTCTTCGGCTTCGGGCTGCTCTACGTGCCGCTGCTCGCGGTGGCCATCTACTCGTTCAACGCCGCGGAGCGGGGCCTGGTCTGGACGGGCTTCTCGGTGCGCTGGTACGTCGATCTGTTCGCCGATCCCGAGACCAGCCGGCGCGCCAGGGAGATCCGCGAGGTGGCCGTGAATACCCTGCTGCTCGGCGGCGCCTCCACGCTCGTCTCGACGCTCCTCGGGACGCTGCTCGCGCTCGGGATGCGCTTCCCGTGGAAGCCCTCGGTGAGCCGCCTGCTCGAGTCGATCGTCGACATCCCGGCGGTGGCGCCGGACATCACCTTCGCGGCGGTGCTGGTCATGGCGTTCAACCTGCTCCGCCGGGTGGTGGACTGGTTCGACCTGGGCATGACGACGATGATCATCGGCCACGTGACGTTCGAGATCGCGTTCGTCACGCTCATCGTCCGCAGCCGCCTCATCTCCATTGGACCGACGCTGAGCGAGGCGGCGATGGATCTGTACGCCTCGTCCTGGATCCACTTCCGGAGGGTCACGCTCCCCCTCCTGTGGCCGGCCATCGTGGGGGGCGCGATGCTCGCATTCACGATGTCGCTCAACGACTTCGTGATCAGCTTCTTCACGTCCGGCCCGCGCTCGGTCACGCTCCCGCTCTTCGTTTACCACTCTCAGGTGCGAGGGATGCGGACGGACCTGTTTGCGATTTCGACGATCCTCGTGTTCGGGGTGATCGTGTTCATCATGATTCTGGAGCGGCTGACCCGATGGCGGCACGATTGATCGGCCGCCTCCGCTCCACGGCCGAGCTCGAGTCGTTCCACGGTTGAGGGCCACCGCTGAGGGCTCGCGCGCCCGCGCGCGCCGCGCGAGCGCCGGCGCCTCACCGCGCTTATGCATGTGCCGGCGGCGCGCCCCAGCGCGCTGCGGCCCCGCTCGGGTCGCGGCGCGGCGCGGCGCGCGAGCAAGCCCGAGCTCGGGCGCTTGCCTTCCGTCGCTCGGAAGCGCGAACGGTTCCGGGGAGATCCGCGCGCGCGGCGGGCTCCGCGCGCGCCGCGCCGCCGCGCCCCGCTCACGCGGTCACGCCCCCCGCGCAGAAGCGCCTACACAGCGGCGGCGACGTGGACGTGGGGGCGTCGGCCGCTTGTGCGAACAGGTTGGATCGGCTCACGGCTTACGGTAAGCTGACCCGGCAATGCGGCTGTTCGTCCAAAGCTCGCCGTGTCTCAGCGTGACTGCTGGGTCCCGGCGGACGGCGCCTTCCGCTCCACTACGACCGCTGGGAATCGAGATCGAAAGATGAGCTTTCGTCGTTCCGCACTCCTACTCATACTCGTTTCACTCCTCACATTCTCCGGTCGGCCTGCCTGGGCGGACGATCTGGCCGATGAGGCCGATCTACACTTCAGGATCGCCACGGACCGCTATTCAGCGCGCGATTACCGGGGCGCCCTGGAGCACTTCCTGGTGTCGAACCGGCTCGTGCCGAACCGCAACGTCATCTTCAACATCGCTCGAACGTACGAGGCGCTCGGGGAGTACCCGGACGCGTTCCGCTACTACGTTCAGGCGCTCGAGCAGGAGCCCAACGCTGCGCGCAGGCCCGCCATCGAGGAGGCGCTCGCGCGCATCCGGCCGAACGTCGCCGTCATCAGCGTGAGGACGGACCCGCCGGGAGCGACGGTGTACATCAACCGCCGTGATCTCGGCGGCCGCGGCAACACGCCCCGCCTCCTCGGCTTCCCGCCCAACACCAAGCACAAGATCATCGTCGATCTCGAGGGGTACGAGCCGGCGGAGGTCGAGAACGTCGAGGCGAAGCTCGGCGAGCAGACCGAGGTCGCGATCAAGCTGAAGCGCATCATCGGGACGGTGCGCGTGGTCGGCGAGACGGCGGGCACGACGGTGCGCGTCAACGACCCGAGCGGCCCGGCGGCGTGCACCGCGCCGTGCGATCTCACGCTGCCTCCGGGCCGGCACCGCCTGTACCTCTCGCAGGAGGGGTATCAGCCGTCGGAGCAGGACGTGAACGTCGCGGCCGCGGGCACGGTGACGGCGCGCTACCGCCTGAACCCGCTCACCGGCAGCCTGGTGGTCAACGCGGACGAGCGCGACGCGCTGGTCGAGGTCGACGGCAAGCCGATGGGCTTCACGCCGGCGGTCCTCAACGTGCAGAGCGGCCAGCGCCGGGTGCGCGTCTCGCTGCGCGGGTTCCGCCCGGTGGAGCAGGTCGCGAACGTCGTGGCGAGCCAGCAGACGCGGATCGACATCTCGCTCCGGCAGCTCGAGGAGGTCGAGGCCGCGTCTCGTTCGACGGAGGCCGTCGAGGACGCCCCCGGCTCGGTCACCATCATCCCCGGGCAGGAGCTGCGCGCGATGGGTTATCCGACCGTCGCCGAGGCGCTTCGGGGCGTGCGCGGCGTCTACACGACGTACGACGGCGTGTACACCTTCGCGGGCATCCGCGGGATCAACCTGCCGGGCGACTTCGGCAACCGCATGCTGACGCTGCTCAACGGTCACTCGATGAACGACAGCTGGGTCAACCTGTCGTACTTCGACTACCTGGCCCGGACGGACCTGGAGGACGTGGAGCGGATCGAGATCGTGAGGGGCCCCGGCTCGGTCCTCTACGGTACGGGCGCGTTCTCCGGCGTCGTCAACATCGTGACCAAGGGGCGCCCCACGGCGACCAGCGTCGGCTTCGGCGTGGGCACGGCGGACAACTCGCTGATCCGGGGGCGCGCGTCGTTCCAGCTGCCGCTCGGGCGCGACTCCGGCGTCTGGATGTCGGCCGGCGCCGCGCGCAGCCTCGGGCGGGATTACTATTTCGCAGATTACGTGGGAGATCCCACGACCAGTGAGCTGCCGCCGGAGGACACCAGCCCGAACGACCCGTCCCTCTACCGGTTCGACGGGCACTCCCGGAACAACGACAAATTCACGGTGGGAACGCTGCAGGGGCGGCTCTGGCTGAAGTCGTTCTCGGCGCAGTGGTACTTGAACTCCCGCCACAAGACGCTCCCCAACGGCGTCGCGAAGACGCAGCTGGGCGTCGACGATACCTACTACCGGGACACCCGCGGGTTCCTCGAGCTCTCGCTCTCGCCCCGCTTCGGCGACAAGCTCGCGACGCTGACCCGCGCGAGCATCAACCTGTACAACTTCCGCGACCAGCTCTGGTTCTACGCGAAGTCCGTCGATCGCACGCTGTACAGCCTCTACGATCAGGAGGAGTTTGACGACATCTGGCTGCTCGCGGAGCAACGGGTCGAGTTCAGCCCGATCCCGCAGCTGAAGATCACGGCGGGCGCCGAGGCGCAGCTGCACTTCATGGCCGCGCAACGCGGCGAGGAGACCTCCTGCCCCGTCGATGGGACTTGCGGCACCTTCGTCTACCTGCCCTTGCCCAAGACCGAGGCTGAAGCGGTGGAGCCGGACCGGGTCGATAAGCACCCTTACCGCATCTTCGCGGCGTATGCGCTCGTCGACATCACCCCGTCCGAGCGACTCCGCATCTCGGCGGGTTCGCGCTTCGACTACTACTCGACGCTGGACGACCCGACGCCCGTCCCGAGCCCCCGGATCGCGCTGATCGTCAAGCCCTACGAGCAGGGCAACCTGAAGGTCACCGGCGGCCGCGCGTTCCGCGCGCCCTCCATCCAGGAGCTGTTTTACGGCTACGCCGCGGGGGTACCGGGGACCACCGAGTATGCTGAGCTGTACAAGCCCTCGCCCCTCCTCGATCCCGAGCAGGTCTGGTCGGCAGAGGTCGAGTTCACGCACCGGCTCTCGTCCACGGTCTCCGTGCTCGGCGCCGGGTACGTGAACCACCTCAGCAACCTCATCTTCCAGCGGGGGAGCCAGACGGTGGAGGATCCGACGCGGTACGAGAACACCGACGTTCCGATCTTGGTCGTCGGCGGCGAGGCCGAGCTTCGCCGCGAGTGGCGCCAGGGGTGGATGGCCTCGGCCTCGTACTCGTACGCGAAGGCGCAGTACCTGGAGAAGGACGGCGAGAACAAGCGGCGCCAGGTCCCGAACTCGCCGGAGCACATGGCGTCGGTCCGCGGCGCGATCCCGCTCTTCGGCAAGGCGCTCGGCCTGGCGTCGCGCTTGACGGTCGAGGCGCCGCGGTACGATCGCAACGTGAACACGTACGAGGGCGAGATACCTCCGCCGGGCGGCGCGCCGAAGCAGACCCAGACCGAGCCGGCCGTGATCTGGGACATCGTCCTCTCCGGGCAGGTCGACGTCGGCAACCTCCGGTACAACGTCGGCGTCTACAACGTCGGCGACTGGCGCTGGACCGCGCCCACGGCCGCGCAGTACACGATCGCCAAGTTCCCGCAGAACGGCCGTACGTTCCTCGCCTCGATCAACATGAGCCTCTGAGCAGCGCCGGCGCTGGCAGCTGCCAGCGTCGCAGAGCGCCCCTCCCCGTCCGGCGGAGGGGCGCTGTTCTTTTGTCCCCCCGAGCTCGCTCCACCGCCCCGCAGCAGGCGGCGGCACCGTCCCCTGTCCCGCGCTGGTCGGCGCGTTCCAGCGCCGAAGCGCCTCGATCCATGGACAAACGAAGGCCCCCGGAGCGGGGGGTCGTCGCGCCGGGTGGGAGATGGGCTGATGTTTGAGCCCGAATGGCGTCCTGTCTCCGGCGTGCGTTGCACGACGGGGACAGGACGCCCCAGGCGAGTTCAGCCCATCCCCCGCCCCGCGCGACGACCCCCGCTCCGGGGGCCGTGCAGCTCGAGCGAACCTGGGAGGGGGAGCCTACGGGCCCCGCAGGAGCCCCGTCACTTGTTGTAGGGCCGCTGCGCCGGCTTGGCGTTGAACAGCGTACACAGGATCGTGTCGTAGAACTTCCCCTGGAAGAAGTAGTTCTCCCGGAGGTACCCTTCGCGCTGGAAGCCGAGCCGCTCCGCGACCCTGAGCGAGGGCCCGTGCTCGGGATCGATGCCCGCCTCGATGGTGTGCAGGTCGAGCTGCTCGAACCCGAACCGCACGACCGCGCGCAGCGCCTCGGTCATGTACCCCTTGCCGCTGGCCGTCTTCGCCTGCTCGTACGTGATCTCGGCGCGGTAGTGCGGCGCCAGGAAGCGGAAGAACCCGGCGGCGCCGATCAGGTGGTCCGACCCCCGGACGCTGATGCCCCATCGCAGCTGCGTCCCCTCCTGGTGCGCGCGCTTGAGCATGCCGATCATCTTCCTTGTGTCGGCGACCGTCTTGTGAACGGGAGCGCCCCACAGCCTCAGCCACTCATCGTCCGAGCAGACGGCGAACAGGGCTTCTGCGTCGGACTCCACGATCTCACGCAGGATCAGGCGCTCTGTCTCGAGTCGAGGATGAACGGCAAACGGAAGATCGAGAGGGCTGCTCATCAGGGGCTTCTCCCAGGTATAACGCCCAGCCTATCATCGTTCCGCGGCGCCGTGCGGTAATCTGGCGTGCGCGCGATCGGTTTGTGTCCACCGCGCATGCTGACGCGCCGCGCGCCGGCCGGCGGGGCCGGCAGTCGGCAGTCCAGCCGGCGGGCCTCGCACGAGGTCGCAGTACGTCTCACACGAGGTGGGGCCGGGGGAGAGCCCGCGCGCCGCTGGTCACGGCGGGTCAGACAGGCGACTTCACAGCGGGTGCGTGTCCGTCCACGTGGGCGCAGGTGCCTCCCTGAGCCCGCGGTCGCGCACCGCGGTTCCATCGATGGCGACGGTACGATGGCGTTACTGTGACTTCACTTCCGTCCAGACCTCGTCAAACACCTTCGCCGCCTCGCCGAGGTCGCGGTGGTGCTCGAGGCGATCCGCCACCTCTTTCGTCGGATAGATGAGCGTGTTCGTGCGATCGGCGTCCGGCAGCTTCCCCTGCGCGGCGGCGTTGGGCGTCGCGTACTTCGTGTACATCGAGAGCTGCGCGCCGCCCTCCGGCGTGAGCACGTGATTGATGAACTTGTGGGCCAGCTCGGGGTGAGGCGCCTTCGCCGCGATCGTCATCACGTCGACCCAGATGACCGAGCCTTCCTTGGGGATCACGAACGCGAGGCGCTCCTTGTCCTGCTCGATCTGCTTCTGCGCGTCCCCGTTCCAGACGACCGCCATGTCGACGGAGCCCGCCCTGACGTCCTCCATGGCGCCCACGCCGCCCTTGAAGCCGAGGCACTTCGGCTGCTTCTTCACTTCCTTGAGGATGCGCCCGGCCTCCCGGATCTCGTTCGCGTTCGTGGTGTTGCTCGAGTACCCCTTGTACTTGAGCACCGAGCCCAGCATGTCCCGCTGCTCGTCGAGCAGCACGAACGTCCCGGCCAGCTTCTGCGGATCGAGCAGCACCGACCATGAGGGATCCAGGTTGGGCAGCTTCTTCTTGTTGTAGACGATGCCGACGGTGCCCCACTGGTACGGCACGCCGTGCTTGTTGCCGTCGTCGAACCCGGGCCCGGCGAACCGCGACTCCAGGTTCTTGAGGTTCGGGATCTGCGCGTGATCCAGCGCCCTGACCAGGTTGCGCCGCACCATCCTGGGCAGGATCTGGCTGGCCATGATCACGACGTCGTACTGGCTGTCAGCGCCCGCGTACGCGAGCTTGCTCTCCATCTCCTCGGTGGAGTCGTACCTGGTCAGCCGCACCTGCGCCTTGGTCTGAGCCTCGAAATCCTTGATGATCTTCTCGTCGATATAGTCTGGGAAGATCAGCAGGTTCAGCTCGCCTACTTCGGCGGGCGCGGCTGGTTTGGCGCCGGCGGCCGGATCCTGCCCCGCAGGGGGGGACTCCTTCTTGCCGCAGGCCGTAAGCGAAAGGACCCCGAGCAGCAACGAAGCCAGCACCAGGGGTCTACGTCTGTATTGCATCAGTCCGTCCTTTCTCCTTCTAGTTCAAGGTATCTCGCGGGAGCGCGGCGTGACTGGACGTCTTCCCTCTAGTTGAACAATGATTTGACAGGACCAGTCGAGTGGACGATTCGGCGCGCGAGCAACGTCACCACGAAGTGGTGGAACGCGGCTGCCAGCTCGGGCGCCTCGGCGGTGAGCCGCCTCAGCGCCTCCTCCGACAGCCTGTAGAGCGTGGCCTGGCGGCTCGCGGTCACCGTCGCTGAACGTTTCTCGCCCATGTAAAGCCCGGACTCCCCGACCACGGAGCCCGGTCCCATGGTGCGGAGCCGCTTTACCTTCTTCCCGTCGATCTCGAGCCACGCCGTCAGCTCACCGCTCTCGATGAGGTAGAGATCCTTGGAGACGTCCCCCTGCCGGAACAGGTCGAACCCCGCCGGCGCCTCGACGCGCTCCAGGTAGCCGAGGAAGCGCAGCATCTCCGGCCGGCCGTTGAAGACGTCCTGGAGGTCGTAGAAGAGCATGGGCGGCGGCAGCATGCTCGGGGGCGCCTCCTGGATGATCTCGTTCTCACACGCCTCCAGGCCGCGATCCAGATCCGGGAAGATCCGGCACACGTCGTCGTTCTCGATCACGACCTCGCCGCGCTCGAGGTGGTTCCTGATGTCCGCCGGGACCTCGGTGAGCATGAGCTTCACGCCGTTCGCCTTCGCGAGCCGGCGGAGCCGGAGGAAGCTGGCGATGGCCGACGAGTCGAGCCCGTTCACGTGCCGGAAGTCGAGGAGCAGATACCGAATCTCCCCGTCCGTGCTCTGGATGCGCTGCTGGGCGCTGGTGAGGAGGTTGTACGCCGTCCCGAAGAACACATAGCCCTGCAGCTGGAGGATGTACAGCTGCTTGGCGCGCTCCATCAGCGTCATCTCCTCGCCGTCGCTGCGGGCCACGTTGCTGCGGAGGTGCACGCCGGAGATGGCGTTGCGGATAACCTCGATGCGGCTGTAGCTGAGCGCGAACAGGATGAGCGAGACGCCGAGCCCCACGGCGACGCCGCGGAGGAAGTCCGAGACCGCGACGACGAGGAGGATGACCACCACGACGAGGTACTCGGTCCGGCGCAGCCGGAAGAAGCCCTCGTACAGCGTGTTGATCAGGAAGTGAAAGCCGAGATAGGCGATGAGCCCCCCGAGCACGGGGCGCGGGTAGTAGCTGATCGCGTCGGCGCCGATGACCAGCACGATCGCGCTGATCGACGCCGCGAAGATGCCCGCCAGGCGCGTGTTCGCGCCCGTCTTGAAGTTCATCGACGACTCGGGCATCGACATGTACCCGACGACGCCCCCGAACAGGCTCCCGACGATGTTCGCGACCCCGGTGGCCCTGAGCTCCCGATCGAGGTCGATCTCCTGCTCGGTGGCGAGCTCCACGCCGGAGGCGCTCAGGAGCACGGTGATGGCCGCCATGACCGTCACGGCCACCATGTTGCCGCCGCCCTCCCGGAACAGGACCGTCCAGTTCACCTTCTGGAGGTCGGCGGCCTGGATGGGGGGCCAGAGCCCCTCGCGGGGGAACGGCCCGAGGAGCCACCCGTCCGCGAACGCCTGCGCCACGCTGGAGTCGGCGATGGTGAGGATGAGGTAGAAGACGCCGGTCGACCCGAGGAGCAGGATCGGCAGGAGCAGCAGGTTCGTGTAGCGCCGGAGGAGCGCCACGAGGAGCAGGCCGAACAAAAGGCCGGTGAGACACTTGTCCAGCGAGCCCGTGAAGAGGTGCGGCAGCGTGCTCAGCGTGGCGGGCTGGCCGGACATGACCGAGAGCGACCCGAGGACGAGCAGCCAGCCGGCGCCGGCGAGGAAGCCGCCGGCCACGGGATAGGGGATGAAGCGGACGAGGACGCCGAGCCGGAGCGTGCCGAGCAGCAGGAAGAAGCCGCCGGCGACGACCGACGTGAGCGCCATCGCGACGATCACCGTCGGGAACGCGTCGGCCTTCGGGTCGACGTCGTGGACGCGCGACGCGAGCATCGAGGCCATCGAGGCGAAGATGACGGCGGCGTCCTCCTGCGGCGCGGCGATGACGGGGCGGAAGGAGCTGAGGAGGGCGACGATCACCCCGACGATCACGGAGCTGATCAGGAAGATCCCGATCCCCTTCGACAGCCGGTCCGCGAAGTCGTGCGTGAACACGAGCGCGGCCAGCGAGATGTCGAAGGTGACGACCAGCGTCCCCGAGACCGCGGCGGCCAAGGCCGCCTGGACCAGCTTGAGCCGCTTCGCCGACCCGCGCTGCACCTCACGCACCGGCTCCGCAACGTCCCCTGCTTCCTGCTGTGTCATGCTCTTGAGAGACCTCTCGGACGATGTGGCGAAATCCGCGCCGCGCTAGGCCCGAGGGGGCGCTAGCGCCGCCCCGCAGGCGAGCCGAGCATAGCGATTCTGCAGCCGGGCAGGTATGCGGCAGCGAGGGTCGCGACGACGATGTTGGCGGCGTGGCGGGCGGGGGGCGCCGCGGCCCCCCGCGCCGGCTCAAGAGGCGCCCAGCTCACGCTCGATCGCCGCGGCCTGCTCCTGCAGGGCCTCGGCCTCGCCGAGGTGACCGCTCAGCCGGTGCAGCTTCGCGAACTCCGCGAGGAGCCTCGCCTCCTCGCGCCTGTTGCCGATCTGCCGCTCGATCGCGATCGCGCGCGAGTAGAGCGTACGGGCGGCGTCGTATCGGCCCTGGACGGCGTAGGCCATCCCGAGGCTCGCGAGCGTGAGCCCCTCGGCCGGAAGGTTGCCCGCCTCACGCGCGGCGCGCAGCCCTTCCTCCCAGTACGTGCGCGCGTCGTCCGGCTGCTGCATCGCCCAGTGCGTGCGGCCGAGGCCGAGGAAGCCGAGCGACTCGGACGCGCGATCACCGAGCTTCTGCGCGTCGGTGAGCACGCGGATGTGCTCCTGCCGCGCCTCCTGGTACCGCCCCCGCGCCTCGAGGACGTCGCGGGCGAACTCGTAGCGCACGACGACGCTCTCGGGCGTCGGCTCCGGCGAGAGCTTGAAGTAGACGCGGTAGAGGCGCGTCGCCTCCTCGTGGGCGTAGCGCGCCGCCGCCTTGCGCGCGCCCGCGAGGAAGTAGCGGCGCGCGTGATCGACCTTGCCCGCCCGGCGCCAGTGGCGGCCGAGCGCCACGAGCTGGTCCTCGAGGTCGTCGCCGTACAGGCTCTCGATCGCCTCGGCGGCGAGCCGGTGGAGCTCCTGCAGGCGCGCGCGCGACTGCATCTCGTAGGCCGCGTTGCGGAGGAGCGCGTTGCTGAACTGGAAGCGCCGCTCCGTCATCTGCGACCAGATGCACTGCGCCTCTCCGATGCGCACGTGCTCCTCGAGCACGGAGGCGTCGGGGAGCATCAGCGCGAGCACGCGCAGGTCGAACTCGCGCCCGAGGACCGCCGCCGCCACGATCGTCTGCTTCACCTTCGCGTCGAGCCGATCGAGCCGCGAGATGAGCAGGCTGTTCACGTTCTTCGGCGGCATGAACGTGTTCGAGATCGAGATGGAGCTCGAGCTCGAGCCGTAGCGCCCGTCCTCGAGCCAGTAGGCGAGGATCTCCTGCGCGAAGAACGGGTTGCCGCCCGCGGTCTCGCAGAGGAGCGTCGCGAGCATGTCCGGCATCGGGCCGCCGAAGAACGGGACCGCGAGCGCGAGCAGCTGCTCGCGCGGCAGCGGCTTCAGCTCGATCACCTTCTCGGAGATCCCCGGGTCGAGCGGGATGCGCACCGGCGTGCCGTCGTCCTTGCGCCGCGTCGTGCAGATGATCGCGATGGGCAGCCCTCGGCACGCGCGCGCGATCACGCGCACCGCCTCGAGCGAGTCCTCGTCCGCCCAGTGCGCGTCCTCGAGGTGCAGGATCACCGGCTGGAGCGACGCCTCGGCGAGGAAGACGAAGGAGAGCGCCGAGAGCGTGCTCGTGTACCGGAGCTTCGGGTGCAGGCGCTCGTACGGCGAGTCCTCCCAGCGGATGCCGATGAGCGCGGCGAACACCGAGCGCGCGCGGTCGAGCTCGCGCTTCAGCGCGCTCTGGCTCTCGGGCAGCCGCTCGAGCAGGTACTCGAACGCGTCGTCGAAGTTCGTGAGCTTCTCTTCCTTGCCGAGCGCGGAGGACTCCCAGAAGTACTCCTTCAGCGCGAACTCGAACGCGTTCAGCGAGCTCTGGAGCGTCTGATCGCAGCGCGCGTCGATCCACAGGAAGGGCCGGTCGGTCTGGTGCTCCTCGCACCGGTGGCGGAAGCGCTGCACGAGGTAGCTCTTGCCGAGCCCCGGCTCGCCGTCGATGTAGATGATCCCGGCCGGCTTGCCCTCGAAGATCGGGCTGACGTAGCGCGAGAGCTGCTCGATCTCCGCCTCGCGGCCGATGAGCCCGAGGTCGTAGAACTCCTTCTGGACCGAGATGCGGCGGCGCTCGAGCGAGTAGACGAGGATGGGCAGATCGAAGCCCTTGAACCGGAAGATGTTCTCCGTCGTCCACTGGTAGCTCGTCTCGCCGGCGCGGAAGACCTGCTCGTCGGCCCAGATCGCCGACCAGGGGGCCTTCGCGACGAGGCGCGCGGCGAGGTTCGTCGCGCGGCCGATGCACGCGAACTCGTGCCGCTCGGTGCCGCCGTTGAAGCCGGCGTAGCGGACGTCGCGCGTGATCCCCGCGCGGAGGCGCATCTGCCGGAGGCCGCGCTTCTTCAGCTCGAGGGCGAAGTCGAGCGCGCGATCGTTGTCGTTCTCGTGCGTGATCGGGGCGCCGAAGTGGATCAGCGCGGCGATGCCGAGATCGCCCGCGTCGATGCCGGTGAAGGTGCCGCCGTAGAGCTCCGAGAGCTCGTGCAGGAGGCGCGTGAGCTCGGCGAAGCTCGGGATCTGCTCGAACGAGAGGAAGACGCTCGTGACGTTGCGGAACTCGCCCTCCGGGGGCATGTCCGCGACGCCCCTCGCCACGAACGCGGCGCCGTCGCCGCGCGGCGGGTTCCGCGGGACCTGCGGCAGCCTGGGCGCGGGCACGTCGCCGAGCTTGTAGACGCCCTCGCCGTGGTACTTCGCGCTCGCGGGCGGGATGCGATCGCAGAGCGCGCGGTCGAGCAGGATGTCCCCCTTCTGCGCCTGCCGCTCGATCGCGACGCACGCGGCGAGCGCCTGCCCGTGGAAGTGGTAGTAAGCGCGCTCCGGGGAGATGCGGACGATGCCCCACTCGACCGAGCCCCACGCGAGCCCCATCCGGAACGAGAACGGGAAGCTGCCGAAGGGCGTGTCGCGCTCCGGGTGCTCGGCGAAGAGATCGCGCATCGAGAGCGCCGCCCCGAGCACGTACTCGGCGACCTTGCGGTCCGGCGTGTCCTGGAACAGCGCCGTGAACGCGTCGCCCGCGAAGTTCGTGATGAAGCCTCCGGCGTGGTGGACCGCGGCGATGAGCGGGTCGAAGTAGTACCGGAGCGTGCCCGCGAGCGTCTCCGCGCCCGCGCGCCCGTGCTGCATCAGCTTCTCCGTGAGCTCGGTGAAGCCGGGGATGTCGATCATCAGCACCGCCCCCGTGAAGCTGCCCTCGGTGTTGCCGAGAGCGTCTTGCTGGATGATGAAGTCGGGGACGAGCGGGTTCATTTCCTTGCTCCTCAGCAACGGATCCCGCTTGGAATCGGCCTGGGAAGCGCGTCTGCGGGACGCAGAACCTGGAGTCTACTGCCGGCGGGAACAGATGAATACCGGGATCTTCGATCGGCGGCGCCATCGCTCGGCCCAGCCGCAGCGCCGGCGTCGACCCGGCGCTGCGCGGGCTGGGCGTGGCGCCGCGCGGAGCGGCGAGCCTGCGCCCGTTCCGCAGAGCGCAGCACACCGGCGCCTCGCGGGCGGTTCTCCGCCGTCGAGAACCTGGAATATGGTGCCTCCGCGTCGGCAGGGACATCCGCCCGGAGCGGCCGCGCGGCGAGGACAGACGGGGAGACGGCGAGGGGGCGTGCGGGGCGCTTTCGGGTCATCGCTCGATTTGGATGTCCAGCGGCCGGGGAGGCGGAGGGGGAGGCGGCGCGTCGGCGGGAGGCGTGGGCCTCGCGGCCGGCCGGCCGTAGGACCGCGGCGCCGGGGCCACCGGGGGCGGCGGCGTGGGCGCGGCCGGCGAACTCGTCGGCGCGGGCGTGCGCTTCGTGAGCGTGGCGACCAGGCGAACGGACTGCTCCGAGGGGCCCTGGACGATCGAGTACGGCTCGTACCCCTCCTGCCGGACGGTCAGCCGGCGGGGGTTGGCGCGCACCGAGCTGTTCGAGATCGAGAGCTGGAGCGGCGTGTTCCCGAGGGGCTTGCCGTCTTCCAGGACCTCGGCGCCGGAGGGCATCGACTCGACCATCAGCACGAACGACGCGACCTCGGCGGGCGGCGGCGGCGCCGGGGCGACCTGCGGCTTCTCCGGCTGCGTGACGGCCGGCGCCGGCTGCTCGCTCGAGCGCATCTGCGACATCGCGATCCCGATGCCCGCCACGGCGAGGACCCCCGCCGCCACGAGCACGATGCCCTTGCGGCCCTGCGGCGCCGCGTCGGCCGGGCGCGAGGCGGCGCCGAGCGACGCGTCGTCCACCTGGGAGGCCGCGCCGACGGACGACGACGGCGAGCTCGCGGGGATCGCCGTCATCACGCGCACGGGCGGCATCGGCGTCGGCATCCTGCCGGTCCCGCCGGAGTCCATGGTGACGAGGCCCGTCGACCCGAACGCCGGGGACAGGCCCATCGCCTGCGCGCACTCGCCGAGGCCGCGGATGAAGGCCTCCATGTTGGCCGGGCGGCCTTCCGGATCCTTCGACAGGCAGCGCAGCACGAACGCCTCGAGCGGCTCGGGCACGTCGGCCTCGGGGTTGCGCTCGCGCATCCGCGGCACGGGCTGCTGCAGGTGGGCGATCAGGATCTGGACCGAGTTCTGCGCCTCGAACGGGACCTTCCCGCAGAGCATCTGATACACGATCACGCCCAGCGAGTAGACGTCCGTCCGGAGATCGACCTTGCCGTGCGAGATCTGCTCGGGCGACATGAAGCGCGGGGAGCCGAGGAACGAGCCCTGCTGCGTGAGCTCCTCCGAGTCGTCCGCGAGCACCTTCACGAGGCCGAAATCGAGGATCTTGACGAGCTCCCCGGTGTCCTCGCCGGGGACGAGCATGACGTTCGACGGCTTCAGGTCGCGGTGGACCACCCCGTGCTTGTGCGCCTCGCGGAGCCCGCGCGCGATCTGCCGGGCGATGCCCATCGAGTCGGGCGCCGACAGGCGGCCGGCCTTGCGCAGCCGCCGGAAGAGCGTCTCGCCCTCGAGGAACTCCATGGCCATGAAGTACCGCTCGGGCTCCATGTTCTCGACTCGGCCGTAGTCGAAGACCGTGACGATGTTCGGGTGCTGGAGCCGGGCGAGGATGCTCGCCTCGAGGAAGAAGCGCTTATGAAAGTTGGGGTCGATTTGATTCGATGAGTTCGTGGGCGTCAGGACCTTGATGGCGACCTGGCGCTCGAGGGCGATCTGCTCTCCGCGATAGATGACGCCCATGCCGCCCGTCGCGAGCAGGGAGTGGATCTTGAACTTCTGATTCAAGACCTTTCCCAGCAGCGGGTCGGACTCTCCGCTGGCCGAGGCACCGTCCGAAAGCTTCTCCGCCGTGCTCATGGCCTCTGTCTCTTTCCCCTTCCCATCCCGCTGGCCCCCACTGCTGGCAGTCGGGGAAAGCGTACCCCGTGCCCATCCCGCGCCGCCGTGCATTCGGCTGACGTTCGACCTATGCGCGACTTACGTTCTGGCTTACGCGCTGGTGTCCGTTCTGCTGTCCGTTCTGGTGCAAATTCTGGGACCTGCCTTCGCTGCGGTACCGCCCGCGCTCGTCGGCTTGGCTTCCGGACCGGCTGCGGCACGTTTGAGCTGAGCCTACCGTAAGCTGCGAGCCGATCCAACCCAGCTGCTGAAGATGACATTCGTTGGCTACCCGACCACACGCTGTGGGCGGGTGCCCCCGGCCGGGACGCTGGGTCCCTGAACGAGCTTGCTGCATGGGCGGATGTACCCGTACTCTGACCGGGTCCCCGATGCCGCCGCAGCACTTTATCCGATGCCAGGCGTGCGGGTTGCCGCACCCGTCGGACACCGAAAGGTGCCCGGTGCACGGCACGGCGCTCACGCCGAGCGTCGCCCCGCCCTCCTCGACGCGGGTGCCGCCGACGAGCAGGGGCGAGTCGATGTGGCCGGTGGACGGCCCGCTCCCGCCGGACATCGATCCCGATCAGCCCCGGCCGACGAAGGAGGCCCCGCTCGTCGGCCGGCTGCTGCACGACCGCTACCGCATCCTCGGCGTCATCGCGAAGGGCGGGATGGGGATGGTCTACGACGCGATCCACATCGGCCTGCGGCGCCGGGTCGCGATCAAGACGCTCCGCGGCCAGTACGCGCAGAGCAAGACGGCGATCGCCCGCTTCCACAACGAGGCCGCCGTCGCCGGCCGCTTCGGCCACCCGAACATCGTCGAGGTCTACGATCTGGGCGTGCTCGAGGACGGCACGCCCTACCTCGTGATGGAGCGGCTGGAGGGCGAGACCATCACCGAGCGGCTCGGGCGCGAGCGCCCGATGCCGATCCCCGTCGTTCTGGACGTGGCCGTCCAGGTCCTGAGCGCGCTCGTCGTCACGCACAACGAGGGCATCCTCCACCGCGATCTCAAGCCGGACAACATCTGCCTCGTCGGCGGCGAGCGCGGCCCCCTCACGGTCAAGGTGCTCGATTTCGGCGTCGCGGAGGCGTTCAACACCGGGTCTGCGGCGTCGATCCTCGTCTCGACGGGCGCCGCGGGGAGCCACTCGGTGGCCGGCACGCCCGCCTTCATGGCGCCGGAGCAGGCGCAGGGCGTGCGCGATCTCGACGCGCGCGCGGACCTCTACTCCGTGGGCATGCTGCTCTACGTGATGCTCACCGGGCAGCTGCCGTTCAAGGCGCCCACGCCGGCGGCGCTGCTCGCCGAGATCCAGCGCGTCAAGCCGATCCGCCCGCGCATGCTGCGACCGGAGGTGCCCCACTCGCTCGACGTCGCGACGATGCGCGCGCTCGCCCTCGACCGCGACGAGCGCTTCCCGAGCGCGTCCTCGATGCTGGACGCGCTCGAGCAGGTGCAGATCGAGGCGGCGATGGGCGGCGGCGCGCCGACCGAGCCGGCGGGCGAGCCGGTCGATCCGGACTCGGAGAAGGTGGAGTACTTCTACCGGAAGAGCGTGCTCCCGCCGCCCATGGAAGAGTGAGCGGCACATCGACCATGAGAGCCGTCGTCATCCGCGAGCCGGGCGGTCCGGAGGTCCTCGAGGTGCGCGAGGTGGACGCGCCCGACGTGCCCGAGGGGCACGTGCGCATCGCCGTCCGCTTCGCCGGCGTGAACCGCGCCGATCTGCTGCAGCGGCTCGGCATGTACCCGGCGCCGCCCGGCGCGCCGCCCGACGTGCCGGGGCTCGAGTACGCCGGCGTGATCGAGGCCGTGGGCAAGGGCGCGCGCCGCTTCGCGCCCGGCGATCGCGTCTTCGGCTTGGTCGCGGGCGGCGCGTACGCCGAGCGGATCGTCGCCCACGAGCGCGAGGTCGCGCCGGTGCCGGAGGGGCTCTCCGACGCGGAGGCGGCGGCGGTCCCCGAGGCGTTCGTCACCGCCTACGACGCGCTCGTGACGCGCGCGCGGCTCGCCCCGGGCGAGCGCGTGCTCGTGCACGCGGTCGGCAGCGGCGTGGGGACGGCCGGCCTCCAGATCGCCCGCGCGCTCGGGTGCTTCGTCGTGGGGACGTCGCGCACGCAGGACAAGCTGGACCGCTGCCGGGAGCTCGGCCTGCACGCCGGGATCGCGGCGGCGGGCGGGAAGTTCGCCGACGAGGTGCTGAAGGCGACGCGCGGCGCGGGCGTCGACGTGGTGCTCGATCTCGTCGGCGGCGCGTACGTCGGCGAGGACCTCAAGGCGTGCGCGACGAAGGCCCGCATCGCGCTCGTCGGGCTGACGGCCGGCGGGTCCGCGGAGCTCGACCTGCGCGAGCTCCTGCGGAGGCGCGTCGAGCTGATCGGCACCGTGCTCCGCTCGCGCCCGCTCGAGGAGAAGATCGCGGCGGCGCAGGCGCTCGAGCGCAACATCTCCCCGTGGCTCGCGGGCCGCGCCGTGCGGGCCGTCGTCGACCGGGTCTTCTCGATCGACGATGCCGCCGCGGCGCACATTTACATGGCCAGCAACGCCTCGTTCGGGAAGGTGCTCCTCCGGATCGGCGCGTGAGCGGCCGGGCGCGGCGTCAACCGCCGGGGCCGAGCAGCTTCGCGAGCGCGCCGGCCTCGGCGTCGTGCGCTTCGGCCTCGCCGGCCGGCGTCCACGACATGTCGAGCTCGAGCCGGTACGAGCCCTCGAACGCGTGCGGCGGCGAGCCGCCCCACTCGTCGGGCGAGAGCATTGAGAGGTAGCGGACGCCGTCGTCGCGCCGGTAGAGGTGGTAGACGTGGCCGGGCCGCTTCTTGAAGTTGCACGCCGCCCGGTGGAGCTCGCTGTCGCGCCGCGCCGCCTCGAGCACCTGCCGCGCCTGCTCCTGGAGCGACCGGATCTGCCGGGCGATCTGCGCGAGCTTGCCGCCGGTGACCGCGCCGAGCAGCGCGTCGGCCTGCTGGATCTCGCGCGCCACGTCGACCAGCTCGTGCGGCGCGGAGAGCCGGCTCAGGGGGTACGGCGAGGTGCGGGCGGGCCCCTCGTGGCGGCCGCCGCCGTGCTTCGTGAAACCGTCGTCGCTCATGCGGAGACCGGGAGCTTAGTGCAGCGCGCCCCCGCGCTGTAGCGGCGACCGCGCCGGACGGCCGCCGGCGCCGCCCGCGGCGCGCGCCGCGCCGGGCTCGTCCGGGCGCGCGCCTCCGCGCCGGAGCGCCGCCGCGCCGCGGTCACGGGTCGAGGCATCCGTCCTCGTCCTCGACGCCGTCCTCGTCTTCCTTCTGCGCCGGGCAGCGGTCCTCGTCGTCGAAGACGCCGTCCTCGTCGTTGTCCCCTTCGGGGCACCCGTCCTCGTCCTGGAAGCCGTCGCGGTCCTCGGCGAGCTCGCCGCACTGGTCGACGTCGTCGTCGACGCCGTCGCCGTCGGCGTCGTGGACGCGCGGGGTCCACGCGACCGAGAGCACGGCGCGCAGCGGCGACGTCCCGACGCCGCCCAGGAGCGCGGTGCCGACGCCGCCCAGGAACGAGACGTCGCCGAGCGCGTAGCGCGCCGCGAGGCCGAGCTCCAGCGCGGCCGTCTCCTGGTTCTCGAACGGCGCGATCGGCGAGAGCGGCAGGTGCCCGTGCGCCTCCACGAAGAACGTGGCGCGCCCTTCCGGGTCGATGCCCAGGATCTGCGGCCGGAACGAGAGGCCCAGGCCGAAGGGGAGCTCGTGGCCGAACACCGTGGGACACGGGTCGCGGCCCGCGGCGTCGATCGGGGTCGCCTCGCACGCGAAGCGGGCCTCACCGGCGCGGAGCTTGAGCCCGGCCGCGAGGTGCGCGCCGAACGCGATCAGGCGGTACTCGGCGAGGAGCCTGAGCTCGTTCGTGACGCCCCCCTCGCCCACGAACGACGCCTCGTCGCCCGTGGGCAGCGTGAAGCGCTCGTGCAGCGCGAGCGCGAGCCCGCCGAGGTCGCCGCCGGTGGGCTGCACCAGCGTCAGCTTGCCGACGAGGCCGAGATCGCCGAGCGCCTGCGCCGGGACCCACGTGCCGCCGAGCACCCGCGTCGCGTCGGACGTCGGCGGGTCGCCGGCCTGGTAGAGGACCACCGGCAGCGTGAGCCCCAGGAGCAGGCGCCGCGCGACGCCCACGCCGGCCGCGAAGTCCGCGCTGACCTGGTGGCGGAGGACGTCGAAGCGGGCCTCGCTCGAGGCCGGGTCGCGGAGCACGATGGGGCGGTAGGCGTACGAGGCCCAGAGGCTCGCGCTCCACTCGCCCGTGTCCGGGGTCGCGGCGGGCTCGGAGTAGACGCCGGACGCGGGGTCGATCGAGGCGCGGAACCCGCGGAGGTCCGCCGACGGCTGGGCGGCGGCGAGCGGGGCCACGGAGACGGCGAGCAGCGAGGACAGGGCGATGGCGCTCGGTCGCATGGCCGGAGGAGACTAGACCAGCGCCGGGCAAAGTGGGGGGGCCTGTCGCGCGGGGGGGCCCAGTCGCCCGCCGCGCGCCCCGCCGGCCGCGGGCGGCGGCCGGGATGGCCGAAACATCGCGTTCCGCCGCGGGTTGTGCGATAGCGGGGGCATGGACTCCATCCGGATCCGGGGCGGCAAGCCGCTCTCCGGCAAGATCCGCATCAGCGGCGCGAAGAACGCGGCGCTGCCGATCCTCTGCGCGACGCTGCTCTCCGACGGCGAGAGCCTGCTCCGCAACGTGCCCGCGCTGCGCGACATCGACACGACGTCCGCGCTGCTCCGCTTCCTCGGCCGCAAGGTCGAGGTCGCGGCGCCGCTCGTCAAGGTCGGCGCCGGCGACAACGTGCGGCCCGAGGCCCCGTACGAGCTCGTCAAGCAGATGCGCGCCAGCGTGATGGTCCTCGGCCCGCTGCTCGCGCGCTTCGGCCGCGCCAAGGTGTCGCTCCCCGGCGGCTGCCAGATCGGCACGCGCCCGGTGGATCAGCACCTCAAGGGGCTCGAGGCGCTCGGCGCGACGATCCGGCTGTCGCGCGGCTACATCGTCGCCGAGTGCAAGCGGCTGCGCGGCGCCGAGGTCGTGTTCGATCTGCCGACGGTGACCGGCACCGAGAACCTGATGATGGCCGCCGCGCTCGCGAAGGGCCGCACCACGCTGGTGAACTGCGCGCGCGAGCCCGAGGTCGAGGAGCTCGGCCGGGTGCTCAACAAGATGGGCGCGCGCGTGAGCGGGGCCGGCACGGACGTCATCCACATCGAGGGCGCCGACGAGCTCGAGCCGTTCGACCACGCGATCATCTCGGATCGGATCGAGGCCGGCACGTACATGGTCGCGGCGGCCGCGGCCGGCGGCGACGTGCTGATCGAGAACGCGCCGCTCGAGGACCTCGAGGCGGTCGCGGCCAAGCTCCGCCAGGCGGGCGTCGAGGTGGGCCGCGAGGGCGACTGCGTGCGCGTCCGCCGCGACGACCGGCCGCTGCGCGCCGTCGACGTCACGACGGCGCCGCACCCGGGCTTCCCGACCGACATGCAGGCGCAGTTCATGGTCCTGATGTGCCTCGCGCAGGGCACGTCGCGCATCGTCGAGACCATCTTCGAGAACCGCTTCATGCACGTCCCCGAGCTCGCGCGCATGGGGGCGCACATCGACGTGGACGGCCACACGGCGCACGTCCACGGCGGCGCGCCGCTGTCGGGCGCGACCGTGATGGCGACGGATCTGCGCGCGAGCGCCTCGCTCGTCATCGCCGGGCTCGTGGCGACCGAGGGCGAGACCGAGGTGCTGCGCGTCTACCACCTGGATCGCGGCTACGAGTTCATGGAGCGCAAGCTCGCGCAGCTCGGCGCCGACACGGTGCGGGTCGAGGGGCGGGCCGGATGACGAAGCCGCTCACCATCGCCGTGCCCAAGGGGCGGATCCTGAAGGATCTGATCCCGCTCGTGCAGCGCGCCGGCCTCGACAGCACGCCGCTCCAGGAGAACGATCGCCGCCTGGTCCGGCCCACGGCGGACGGCGCCTTCCGCTACGTGTTCCTGAAGCCCGACGACGTGCCGACCTACGTCGAGTACGGCGCCGCCGACCTCGGGGTCTCCGGCCGCGACACGCTCCTCGAGCGCCGCCACGATCTCTACACGCCGCTCGATCTCGGGATCGGCCGCTGCCGCCTCGTCGTGGCCGGGCCGGAGGACACGCCGATCCCCGACCTGCCGCGCGTCGCCACGAAGTACCCGCGGATCGCCGGGGATCACTTCGCGAGCAAGGGCGTGGTGGCGGAGATCATCCCCGTCCACGGCTCGGTGGAGCTCGCGCCGCTCGTCGGCCTCTCGCACCTGATCGTCGATATCGTCGAGACGGGCGCCACGCTGCGCGAGAATCGCCTCGAGGTGCTCGAGACGGTCACCGAGGTGAGCACGCTTCTCATCGCGAACCGCGCGTCGTACAAGCTGCGGAGCGACGCCGTGCGCCCGCTGGTCGAGCGCCTGCGGGCCGCGACGGCCGGCGCGGCGCGCTGATCGCCGCGGGCGCGCCCGCCACCGCCCGCGGATCGAGGCCGCCGCCCGCCCCGAGACAGAGAGAGAGGAGGCCCAGCTGCTACCGCTATTCGCCGCGCTCCCGGCCGACATCGACACGTGGGTGGGAGGGGGTACCGGCATCGTCGCCGGCGTGCACCGCGACCCTCCGGGGGCCGCCCGCTTCGACGCCGTGGCCCAGGCCGAGGTCGGGCTGCGGCTCGCGAGCGAGTCGCTGTATTTCCGGCTCGATCTCGACGTGCAGGCCGCCTCGGCGCCGCTCGGCCTGCCGGCGTTCGGGCTGCCGGCGTTCGTCTACCCCGAGTGGTCGCTGCCGGCCGAGGGGCTCAAGATCGGCCCGCCCGAGTGGGCGATGCTCCAGATCGGCCGGGAGGACTACCACCTCCGGCTGGGCATCGTCACGCACGCGATTGGCATCGAGGACTGGGACAGCTGGACCAACTACTTCCCGACCTTCTCGACGATGATCAGCACGGTCCCTGGCCGGATGCTCGGCGTCGAGCCCGGGCTCGTCCTCGGCGAGGGATACGAGGTCAACGTCTTCGGCGGCTTCGATCTCGACGTCAACGCGCCGACGTTCGGCGCGGGCCTGACCACGATGCAGGCGCTCTGGTCGACCTGGTCGGGCGTGGCGTTCTATCCGACGATCGATTTCTACTCGGCGGTCGTCGCCCTGGAGCTCTACCCGGCCGAGGCGCTGTCGGTGTCGATCGATGGCAGCGTCGGGCTGGTCGGCGCGCCGGACGAGGCCGGGGCGATCGAGCTCAAGCCGTGGGTGGGCGGCGAGATCATCGCCAATATCCTTCCGAGGGTGCCAATCCATCCGCTCTTCCGATTCCAGGCTCTCCACGAGCCCGGGGGCGCGCTCTCTGCGTTCCTGTTCGCGCCCCAGCCGAGCGTCTCCGCGAGCGCCGGGCTCACCGTCGCGCCGTTCGACGAGCTCAAGATCAGCCTCGAAGGCAAGGCCTCCAAGGTCGAGGGCGACATCCTGCCCGGCCTGTTCGCCCTCGTGGCCCTCCGCCGGCCCGAGCCGCCGCCGTACGCCGCCAAGTGAAGAGGCAGGAGCGGCGCTGAGGGCGCGGCTCCGTCGCTGTCAGAGCCCGGCGCCGCGCGCCTGACAGCGACGGAGGCAGACGGCGTCGAGCGCCGCAGCGTCGCACTTTTCCATCAATGGGCGGCCTGTCGGTACGAAACACTTGAAACGAACGGAGGCCGCTCGCGACGACGCGACGACGGGGCCCACGCGACGGCGCAACCGACGTCGGAGCCTCTGTTTTTCGAGCCTCGCGGGGCGCGCCCTTGTGATAGGGTGGCGGCCCCTCTCATGAAAATCCACGAGTATCAAGGCAAGCAGCTCTTCGCTCGCTACGGGGTGCCGGTACCGAAAGGGGAGCCCGCTTTCCAGACGAGCGAGGTGGCGCCGATCGCCGATCGGCTGATCGCGCAGACCGGCAACCCGGTCGTCGTCGTGAAGGCGCAGATCCACGCGGGCGGCCGCGGCAAGGGCGGCGGCGTGAAGGTCGCGAAGGGCGGCAGCGCCGACGCGACCGCCCTCGCCGAGAAGATCCTCGGCATGCAGCTCGTCACCAAGCAGACCGGCCCCGAGGGGCAGAAGGTCCGGCGGCTGTACATCGAGCAGGGCCTCGACATCGCGCGCGAGCTCTACTTCGCGATGCTGGTCGATCGCGAGCGCCGCCGCATCGCGGTGATCGCCTCGACCGAAGGGGGCATGGACATCGAGGAGGTGGCCCACAGCACGCCGGAGAAGATCGTCAAGCTCTTCATCGATCCGGTGCTCGGCCTCGCCCCGTACCAGGGGCGGCAGCTCGCGATCGCGCTCGGGCTCACCGCGAAGGAGACGCAGCGCCAGTTCCTGAAGCTCGTGGCCTCGCTCTACGCGTGCTTCACCGCGGAGGACTGCTCGCTGCTCGAGATCAACCCGCTCGTCGTGACCGGCGCGGGAGACGTCTTTGCGCTCGACGCGAAGGTGAGCTTCGACGACAACGCCGAGTTCCGCCACCCCGAGTGGAACGCGATGCGCGACGCCGACGAGGAGGATCCGGTCGAGCTCCAGGCGAAGCGGTCCGGGCTGTCTTACGTGTCGCTCGACGGCGACATCGGCTGCCTCGTGAACGGCGCCGGGCTCGCGATGGCGACGATGGATATCATCCTCCATTACGGCGGCAGGCCGGCGAACTTCCTCGACGTCGGCGGCGGCGCCTCGCAGGAGCAGGTCAAGACCGCGTTCCAGATCATCCTCCGGAGCGAGCGGGTCCGCGGCATCTTCGTGAACATCTTCGGCGGCATCATGCGCTGCGACGTCGTGGCGGCCGGCGTCATCGCCGCGGCGAAGGAGCTCGGGCTCAAGGTGCCTCTCGTGGTCCGCCTCGAGGGGACGAACGTCGAGGCCGGCCGCAAGCTGCTCGACGAGAGCGGCCTGACCATCCAGTCGGCGAGCTCCATGGCCGACGGCGCGCAGAAGATCGTCGCCGCCACGCGCGGCAAGGCCCAGAGCGGCGCCTAGGGCGCCTGCGAGCACCGAGCCCCGAACCCAGTTGAGCAGCGAGCGACCGGCGACAGCCGAGCTCCTGTCCACGTTGAAGGTAGAGTAATCAAGCGATGAGCATCCTCGTCAACAAGGACACGCGGGTCGTCTTCCAGGGCATCACGGGCGCCTACGGGTCGCAGCACGCCCGCGCCTGCATCGAGTACGGGACGAAGGTCGTCGCCGGCGTGACGCCCGGTCGCGGCGGCCAGCGCTTCGAAGACAAGGTGCCGATCTTCGACACGGTCGAGCAGGCCGTGCGCAACGAGGGCGCCGATGTCTCGTGCATCTTCGTCCCCCCGGTCGGCGCCGCGGACGCGATCACCGAGGCCGTGGACGCGGGCTGCAAGCTCGTCATCTGCATCACCGACGGCGTGCCGGTGCTCGACATGGTGCGCGTGCGTCGCTTCCTCGAGGGGAAGCCGGCGCGCCTCATCGGGCCGAACTGTCCCGGGGTGATCACGCCGGGCGAGTGCAAGATCGGGATCATGCCGGGCCACATCCACAAGAAGGGGAACATCGGCGTGCTCTCCCGCTCGGGGACGCTGACCTACGAGGCGGTCGGGCAGCTGACCGCGCTCGGCATCGGCCAGTCGAGCTGCGTGGGCATCGGCGGCGATCCGGTCGGCGGCATGGACTTCATCGACGTGCTCGAGCTCTTCAACCAGGATCCGGAGACGCACGGGGTCGTGCTGATCGGCGAGATCGGCGGGACGGCGGAGCAGCGGGCCGCGGCGTGGATCAAGAAGAACATGAAGAAGCCGGTGGCCGCGTTCATCGCCGGCCGCGCGGCGCCTCCGGGCAAGCGCATGGGCCACGCCGGCGCGATCATCGCGGGCGGCGAGGGCACCGCGGCCGAGAAGATCGCGGCGCTGGAGGCGGCGGGGGCCAAGGTGGCGGCCACGCCGGCGGAGATGGGCGTCGCGATGCAGGCGGCGCTGGCGGCGGCGCGCTGAGCTGCCCGGCCCGCGGCGAGGGTGCTCGTGGCGCGGGGTGGGGGCCCCGCCGAACTCGGCGTGGACATGGCTCATCCGGCGATGCCGGATGAGCCATGTCCACGCCTCAGACATCGGCCCATCCCCCACCCCGCGCCACGAGCACCCTCGCCGCGGGCCTACCGTATCCTTATTTGATTTGATCCGGCCGCGCGCGGCTCAGTCGAGCGGGATCGTCCGGCGCTCGGACGAGCTCCGCATCGCGGCCTCGATGATGCGGATCACGTCGCGCGCCTCCTCGGCGCGCACCGGCGGCGGGGCGCCGTCGAGGATCGCATCCGCGATGCCCTCGTAAAAGGCCTCGTAGGCGCCGGGCAGGCTCTCGATCGCGCGGCGCTCGCCGGTCGCCGTGACCAGCGTGCCGTACCAGCGCGGGTCCTCTCGGCCCCACTCCGGCGTGCCCGGGCGCTTGCCGGCCTTGAGGGCGTCCTCCTGGCCGTCGATCCCGTACTTGAGGAAGCTGCCGCCGTCGCCGTGGACCGCGAAGCGCGGGCCCGGCTCGCACGCCAGCGTGGACGAGCGCACGATCACCCGGCGCCTGCCGTAGTCGAGGGTGAGGTGGAAATAGTCGACGGTGCGCGCCTCGGGCCGCTGCGACAGGAGATCGGCGGTGACGGCGCGCGGCGGGCCGAAGAGCACGAGGGCCTGGTCGATCAGGTGCGCGCCGAGGTCGTACAGGATGCCCGAGCCCAGGGCCGCCTCCTCTCGCCAGCCTTGCTTGATGGCGGGGCGGAACCGGTCGAAATGCGCCTCGTAGGAGGCCACCTCGCCGAGCAGGCCCTGCTCGATGCAGCCGCGCACGGTGCGGAAATCCGCGTCCCAGCGGCGGTTCTGGAACACCGAGAGGAGCCGGCCGCGGCGGGCGGCCAGCGCGATGAGCTCGTCCGCCTCGGCGCTCGTGATCGTGAACGGTTTGTCGACGATCACGTGCTTGCCCGCCTCGAGCGCCGCGCGCGCGAGCGGGAAGTGGGTCTCGTTGGGCGAGGCGATGACCACGAGGTCGATCCCGGGCTCGGCGATCAGCACCTCGGGCGTCGGATGCACGGCGACGCCCGAGTGGTCGGTCATGACCTGGCCCTCCCGCCGCGTCGCGATGGCGGCGAGGCGCAGCCGAGGGATGGCCCGGATCAGCGGGGCGTGAAAGACGGCGCCGGCGAGGCCGTAACCGACGAGGCCGACATAGACGCGCTGGGACATGGCAGGACGGGCTCGCCCGGGACGCTAGCCCGAAGCGCCGCTGGGGGGAAGCCCGGCGGCGCGGAAGGCGGAGGCGCGACGGCGGCTGGCGAGCCGCCAGCGGCGTCCGAAACGCTCGCGATCGCGATGGGCGAGCCGCCAGAGGCATCCGCAACCCTCGCGCTCGCGCCCGGCGAGCCGCCGCGTGCGCCCACAGCGCTCGTCATCGCATGAGCCGCTCTGCCCAACGCCCCTCCGACGCTCACGCTCCCACCACGAAGGGCCGCGCGAGCGATGGTCGCGCGAGATGTGGTCGTCGCACTTCCGATGTCGTCGCCCATGCCCCTCATTGCCGCGGCGCGAGCGCGTCCGTACAGACGCAGCGGAGCGCTTGCGATAGCCTCCTCCGCTTGGAGGCTTTGATGTACGCCAAGCGCGCCGTTTCTGCAGTCGCCCTGACCGCCTTGATCGCAGGCAGCGCCCTCGCGGCAGGGTGCAAGAGCACCGCCGAGGCCAGCGTGACCGAGGAGTCGGTCGAGGCGGCCCCGGTGGCCCTCGAAGAGCCGCTCACCGAGGAGCACGACGGCGGCTCGGTCGGCTGGGAGATCGCGCCCGACGGCGCCGTGCGCGCCATCGTGAAGGCGCCCGACGGCAAGCCCATCGACAAGGACGTGAGCGGCACGCTCACCTGGAAAGGGCCGGACGGCGAGGCGAAGATCCCGCTCGCGCTCGACGCGAAGACAGGGCTCCTCGTCGCGGCCGGGCCCAAGCTCGCGGCCGACCTCACCGAGGTGAAGTACGACATCGTCGTCGCCGGGAAGCCGTGGAATGGCACGCTCCACGTGCCCGCAGGGGGCACGAGGGTCATCGTCGAGGGCGCTCGAAAGGCCGAGAAGAGGCCGATCCCCGCGGGCAAGACAGGCCCGAACGGCGGGGTCATCCAGGTGGTCGGCGACGACACGATCGAGGTGGTCGCGGACAAGACCTCCGGTCAGGTGCGGGTGTACGTCCTCGACGAGAACCTCAAGCCCACGCCCGTCGGCGACCGCAAGATCAAGCTCGGCTTCGCGGGATCGAGCTCCGAGCTCGTCGTGCTGACCCCCGGCCCCGGCGGCCTCTACGCCGTCGGCACGGTCGCGGCCAAGGTGAACCCCGTGAAGCTCACCGTCCTCGTGACGCACCCGACCCACGCCGACGTGGTGCTCGTCGGCTACCGCCCGGGCGTGCACGTCGTGGTCGGCCCGAGCGCGCCGGCCCTGAACGTGATCGTGGCGACGACGTGGAACGTGGCTGTGAAGGTCAAGACGACCCCAGGCGTGGTGGTGGTCCACGATGACGACGACGACGACGACGACGGGCGACCGGTCCACATCCACGTGCACGGCAAGCACAAGCACCACAAGCACCACAAGCACCACCACCACCACGACCACTAGGGCCCTCGCGCGGCGCTGGGCGGCCTACCTCGCCGCCGAGGTCGACGCCGCCTCGCTTGCCGTCTTCCGCATCGCCTATGGCGCCCTGATCGCGTGGGAGGTCGTCCGGTACGTCCTCCACGATCGGATCTACCGCTATTACATCGAGCCCGGCTTCTTCTTCAGCTTCGTCCCGTTCATCCGTCCCTGGGGCGGGACGGGGATGTACTGGCACTTCGCCGCCCTCTTCGTCCTGGCGCTCCTCTGCGCCGCCGGGCTGTTTTACCGGGTGAGCGCCGCGCTGCTCTGCGCCGCCCTCACCTACGTCTTCCTCCTCGACAAGGCCCAGTACCTCAACCACCTCTATCTCCTCTGCCTCGTCGGCCTGCTGCTCGCCGTCGCCCCCGCGCACCGCGCCCTCTCGCTCGATCGCCTGCGCGCGCGTCGCGCCTCGCCGGCCGGCGCGCCGGCCGAGACGGCGCCGCGCCTCTATCTGTTCGCCCTGCAGGCCCAGATCGCGATCGTCTATTTCTACGGCGGCATCGCGAAGCTGAACGGCGACTGGCTCCGAGGACAGCCGCTCACGATGTGGCTCGCCGAGCACCGAGGCGCGCCCCTCGTCGGGCCGCTGCTCGCCACGCCGGCCGCGGGGCTCGCGCTCTCGTATGCAGGGCTGCTGATCGACCTCTCGATGGGCTTCCTGCTCTTCGCTCGACGTACCTTCCCGGTCGGCGCGGCGATCGCGGTGGCGTTCAACCTCTCCAACGCCCTCCTGTTCAAGATCGGGATCTTCCCCTACGCGATGATCGCCTCGCTCGCGCTCTTCGCCGATCCCTCGTGGCCGAGGCGGCGGCTGCCCTTCCTCTTCCGGGGCGCGGACCGCCTGGGCGGCGGCGCGGAGGCCCCCTCGCCCGCCGCGGCGCGGCGGCTCGCCCTGCCGCTCGCGCTGCTCCACGGCTATCTCCTCGTCCACCTCGCGGTGCCGCTCCGCCACTGGGCCTACCCGGGCGACGTGGCCTGGAACGAGGCCGGACACCGCTTCTCGTGGCGGATGAAGCTGCGCGACAAGCACGTGAGCGAGCTCGACATCCGCGTGCTGGATCCGAGGACCGGCGTGCGCCAGTCGCTCGACCTCGAGGCGTGGCTCACCGAACGCCAGCTCGGAGAGATGAGCGCGCGGCCCGACATGATCATCGACTTCGCGCACCACGTGGCCGACCGCTGGCGGGAGGACTTCGGGGTGCGGCCGATCGTCACGGCCAAGGTCGTCGCGTCGCTGAACGGAGGGCCCTCCCGCGACCTCGTGGATCCGACACTCGATCTGGCGTCGCAGCCGAGAGGACTCCTCGCGGTCGTGCACCCACCCTGACGCCACGGATGGAACCCTGTCGCATGGAGGCACGGACGTGAGGACGACCTGAGCCCACAGATCGCGATGATACATGCCTTGACCGCGTGAGCCGAGCACCAGAGCTCGACCGCTCGGCGCGCACGACGCGCCGGCGGCGCGGTGAGACGCACGCTACACGAGCGCTCCGCAGGTCGCGCGACGACGAGCGACACGGCACAGGAGCGTGCCGCAGCACACATCGAATCATCCTTATTGCATTCTCTGTGCGAAGCCGCAGAATACTATTTCACTCGAGACGCTCTCGTTCCGTAATCCCCCGTACGAGACCGACGAACAGCGCAATCTCGAGCTCGCGCGCGCGCACGTATGACCACTACATCACCGATCGACCTGCCCGGACATGTCGTCGAACAGCTGATCCATGAGGGTAGCAAGACCCGTGTTTACCGCGGCCGCCGCGCCTCGGATCAGCGGCCGGTCGTCATCAAGACGCTGAAGGGCGAGCACCCGAGCGTCCGCGATCTCGCCCTGTTACGGCACGAGTTCGGTCTGCTGCGCGATCTGGACATCGACGCCGTGGTGCGTGTGTGCTCGCTCGAGAGGACGCGCGGCGGCCTCGCCCTCGTCACGGAGGCGGTCGAGGGCACCACCCTGAGGGCGATCCTCCACGATCGCCGGCTCGATCTGCGTACGGCGCTCTCGCTCTCGGTCGCGATCGCCGACTCCATCGGCGCGGTGCACCGATGTCACATCACGCACAAGGACATCAATCCCAGGAACATCATCATCAGCTCCGACCTCCGCCGCGCCACGCTCATCGACTTCGGCGCCGCGTCGCGGCTCCAGCAGGAGCTCCAGCAGCCGACCTCGGTCTCCACCCTGCAAGGGACGATCGCGTACGTGTCGCCCGAGCAGACCGGGCGCATGAACAGGGGCATCGATTACCGCGCAGATCTGTATTCGTTCGGCGTCACCTTGTACGAGATGCTGACGGGAGCGCTGCCGTTCCCGGACGGCGATCCGATGGACGTCCTCTACAGCCACATCGCGCGGCCGCCCGTCCCGCCGCACGAGCGCCGCGGGGACGTGCCCGAGCCCGTGTCCGAGATCGTCTTGAAGCTCCTCGCCAAGACCCCCGAGGACCGCTACCAGAGCGCGTATGGCGTCAAGGCGGACCTCGCGGAGTGCCTGCGCTCCCTCGAGCAGACGGGCCGGGTCCACCCCTTCCCCATCGGGCGGAGCGATCGCAGCTACGAGCTGCGCGTTCCCCAGAAGATCTACGGCCGCGACGCGGAGCGGGACCGGCTCCTCGCCGCCTTCGAGCGGACCCGAGCCGGCGCCGCGGAGATCGCGCTCGTCTCCGGCTACTCCGGCGTCGGCAAGAGCGCTCTCGTCCACGAGACCTACAAGGCGATCGCCAGGGTCGGAGGCCACTTCGCCCACGGCAAGTTCGATCAACTGAACCGCGGCGTGCCCTGCGCCTCGATCGTCCAGGCGTTCAGGGGGCTCGTGCAGCAGGTCCTCTCCGAGCGCACAGAGGCGCTGTCCCGCTGGAGAGCGGAGCTCGGCAGCGCGCTCGGCGCGAACGCCGGCGTCCTGGTCGAGCTCATCCCCGAGCTCGCGCTCATCGTCGGCGAGGCGCCCCCCGTCGCGGCGCTCGGCCCCTCCGAGTCGCAGAACCGCTTCGACATGGTGTTCCGGAGCTTCCTCGGCGTGTTCACCGCCCCGTCGCGCCCGCTGGTCCTGTTCCTCGACGACCTGCAATGGGCGGATCCGGCGTCGCTCCGGCTGCTGCGTCTCCTGCTCACCGACCCCGACACGGGACACCTCCTCGTCGTCGGGGCGTACCGCGACAACGAGGTGAGCCCGGCGCACCCGCTCGTCATCACCCTCGACGCCCTCCGGGCCGCGAACGCGGCGGTGACCGACATCCCCCTCGCGCCGCTCTCGCCGGAGGACGTCACGGCGCTCGTCTCCGACGCGCTGGGCCGCGCGCCGCAGGACGTCGCGCCGCTCTCCGGGCTCGTCCACGGGAAGACGCAAGGGAATCCGTTCTTCATCGGGCAGTTCCTGCGGATGCTCGGCGACGACGGCCTCCTCCGCTGCGAGCCGGAGACCGGCAGATGGGAATGGGACCTCCCAGCCATCGAGTCGCGCGCCGTGACGGACAACGTCGTCGATTTCATGATCGCCAAGCTGCAGAGGCTCGCGGCGCCGACCCGGCGCGCCCTGAAGCTCGCCGCGTGCATCGGGCACACGTTCGACCTGCGCACGCTCGCGACGATCTCCGAGCAGCCCGCCGCGCAGGCGGCGCAGGACCTGTGGGAGGCCATGCGGGAAGGGGTCGTGCTGCCCATCGACGCCGACTACCGGCTCGTGCAGCCGGGGGAGCAACCCCACGACGAGCCCGCGAGCGAGGCGTCGCTCGCCGCCTCCTACCAAGTCTCCTACCAGTTCTTGCACGATCGCGTCCAGCAGGCGGCATATGCCCTCATCGCGGACGAGCACAAGCGCGCGGTCCACCTGCGCGTCGGCCGCCTGATGCTGGCCAGTCAGCGCGGCGAGCCGCAGGAAGACCAGCTCTTCGACGTCGTGAACCACCTGAACTACGGAGCCCGCCTCATCGCCGATCCCGGCGAGCGCGCGCTGCTCGGGCGCCTGAACCTGCGCGCCGGGAGGAAGGCCAAGAGCGCGACCGCCTACGGCGCAGCGGCGGAGTACTTCAGCGCCGGCCGGAGCGCGCTCGGAGACGACGGCGCCTCGGGGGACGACGCGCTGCGGTGGGCGCTCACGCTGGAGGCGGCCGAGTGCGAGTACCTGTGCGGCCGCTTCGCCGAGGCCGAGGCGCTGTTCCAGCGCCTGCTCGACGTGGCGCGGTCAAACCTCGATCGCGCGCGGGTCCAGAGCCTGCGGATGAAGCTCTATCAGGTCGCCGGCCGCTACGACGAGGGCGTCACCGTGGGACAGGAGGCGCTGCGCCTGTTCGGCGTCGATATCCCCGGGACGAGCGAGGAGATCGGCGCCGCCGTCTCCGCCGAGGTCGCGCAGATCCCCGAGAGCATGGCGGGCAGGAGCATCGAGGACATCCTGCACGCTCCGCTGCTCGCGGATGAGCACGTCCGCGCGACCATCCAGCTGCTCGCCGACTGCGCCCCCTGCGCTTACATCGGGCGGCCGGGCGTGTTCCCGCTCATCGCGCTGAAGATGCTGAACCTGTCGCTGCGGCACGGCAACACCGAGGCGTCGTGCTTCGCGTACAGCGTGTACGGGTTCATGCTGGTCGCGGCGTTCGGCGATATCCCCTCGGGATTCCGCTTCTCGGAGATGTCGATCCGGCTCAACGAGAAGCTCGGGGACATCTCGCTGCGCGGGACGCTGCTGCACCTCCACGGCGATCATATCAACTTCTGGGTCCATCACATCCGGGACGACCTGCCCATCCTCGAGAGGGCGTTCCTCGCGTGCCTCGAGGCCGGCGACCTGGTGTACGCGAGCTACCTGGCCTTCGAGACCGTCTGGCAGGTCTACGAGAAGGGCGACCCGCTGGCCGAGGTCCACCGCGTCGCCGAGCGCTTCGCGTCGTTCGCGCGCAAGGCAGGCAATCACGCCGTCCTCGAGACCATCCGGCTGGAGCAGCAGCTCGTGCGCAGCCTGAAGGGGCTCACGGCGGCCGACGCCTCGCTGAGCGACGAGGGCTTCGCCGAGGAGGCGTGCCTGGCCGCGCTCACCCGGGCGAGCTTCGGCTGCGGGATCGCCTTTTATCACATCATCCGGCTCATCCTGCTCTATTCCCACGGCCAGCCCGGCGCGGCGCTCGCTGCAGCGGAGGCGGCGCGCCCGGTCCTCGGGGCCGTCATGGCGATGCCGATCGAGGCGACATACCACTTCTACCTCGCGCTCACGCTGGTCGCGCTCGGCGAGCACGACGAGCGCGAGCGGCAGCGGCACGCCGAGGCGCTCTCCGCGTCGCTCGAGAAGCTCGAGCTCTGGGCGAGGGAGTGCCCTGACAACTTCCGCGCGAAGCACCTCCTGGTCCTCGGCGAGATGGCGCGCGTCTCCGGCCGCGACGCCGAGGCGATGGAGCTCTACGACGACGCGATCGACGCCGCCCGCCAGAGCGAGTTCATCCAGGTCGAGGCGCTCGCGTCGGAGCTGGCCGGGCTGTACTACGCCCGCAAGGGCCGGCGGCGCATCGCGGCGCTCTACCTGAGCGCGGCGATGCACGCCTACCGGCAGTGGGGGGCTGAACGAAAGGCCGCGGCGCTGATCCGGCAGCACGGGCTCGACGCGCCCCCCGTCGATGGAGCGCCCGCGGCGGAGCGCGATCAGGCCGTCTCCAGGTCGAGCACCGTGTCGGTGAACCACCCGCTCCTCAACAAGCTCGTCGACGTCGCGGCGGTGCTGCAGGCGACGCACGCGATCTCCAGCGAGCTCGTGCTCGGGAAGGCGCTCGAAGGCGTGATGCGCGCCGTCCTCTCCAGCGCCGGCGGCCAGCGCGGCTTCCTGGTGCTCGCGCGCGAGGACCGCCTGGTCATCGAGGCGGCCATCACGATCGACCCCGAGTCGATCGAGGTGGAGCTCCGGCGCCCGCTCGAGGAGTCCTCGGATCTGCCGGTCAGCGTCGTGCATTACGTGGCGCGCACGCGAGAGCTCGTCATCCTGGACGACGCCGCGGTGAGCCCGCGCTTCGCGGCGGATCCTTACCTCGCCGCGCGCCGGCCGAGGTCGGTGATGGGCCTCCCGCTCATCCACCAGAACCGGCTCACGGGCGTGCTGTACGTGGAGAACACGCTCGCGAGCGGCGCGTTCACCCCGGAGCAGACCGAGCTGCTCCGCCTCCTGGGCGCGCAGATCGCGGCGGCGCTCGAGAACGCGCTGCTCTACGGCCGCCTGCAGGAGGTCTCCGAGGGGCATCGCGCCATGAACGACCGGCTCGAGAGCGAGGTGCAGCGGCGCACCGAGGAGCTCTGCTCGGTCAACCAGCGCCTGTCGCAGAAGGCGGAGCAGCTGAACCGGGCCAATGAACGGCTGCTCGATGAGCTCGGCGAGCGCGAGCGCGCCGAGCAGGCCCGGGCGGCCCTCCAGGAGGAGATCATCGAGGTGCAGCGCCTGCGCCTCTCGGAGATGGCGACGCCCATCATCCCGATCACCGACCGCGTCCTGGTCATGCCGCTGATCGGGACGATGGACGCGGCGCGCGCGGCCCAGGTGCTGGAGGCGAGCCTCGGCGGTGTCCAGCGCCACAACCCGTCCGTCGTGATCATCGACATCACCGGCCTGAAGCACGTGGACGCCGGGGTCGCCGACACGCTGATCCGCACCGCCTCGGCGCTGCGCCTGCTCGGCGCGCGGGCGATCTTGACCGGCATGCAGCCGGAGGTCGCCCGCGCGCTCGTGCAGGGCGGGATCGACCTTCGCGGCATCGTCACCCGCTCGACGCTGCAGAGCGCCATCGCCCACGCGCTCGCGCCGCCCCGCGCCGGTGCGGCCCACTGAGCCGCTGTGGCGCTCCGCGTCGCCGACGCCCAGGGGAGGTCTGCGCGGCCGCGCGCCCGTCTCCTGAGCGCTACGGCGACGCCTGCTTGTCCTCGCAGCGGCCCAGCACGAAGATCCCGCAGACGCGCTCGTTCACCAGGCACTCCTGCCCTTCCGGGCACTGCGACCGGTCGATCACCTTCGGGTCGCACGGCCTCGCGCAGAACGGAGGCGGGCCGCTCGGCGCGTCGTAAACGCCGTTGCCATTTCGGTCCAGGAAGATGGGGTTGGTGACCGCGTACGGCGCCACCGGGTACCAGTCGGGGACCGGCGGAGACGCCGTGAAGAACCGCGAGAGCGCCTCGACCTGCGTGAACGCGAGGCTCGCCACCCGCGGCAGCTGGAGCTCGCCGAACGACACCGGCAACGCGACCGGCGTGAGGAGGTTCTCGTCGCGGAGCCCCATCGCCACCACCACGACCCAGCCGTCCGACGCCGGCGCCGGCAGCTCGAGCCGCTCGTCGACGTCCACGATCGCCGAGGGGCCCGCCGAGGGCTCGAGCACCCGGACCAGCCGGCCGCTCACGTACACCTCGACGCGATCCACGCCGAACCAGCTCGCCGTCTCGATCCGCAGATCGAGCGGCACCGTGTCGCCCTCGATCCGCGCCACCCCGCCGTACGTCACGCCGCCCACGCCCGCGCGGACGAACGGGCCGTACGTCGCGAACGCGCTGCCCGCGCGCAGCGCGCCCGTGACCTCGCCGAGGTCGATCGCCGCGGGCTGGTCGGTCGGCGAGCGGAAATAGGTGCGCGGGAAGCCCGGCTCCAGCGAAGCGCCGTGGCTGTCGCTGCTCCCGAGCTGCGTCGGCGAGAAGCCGTGATCGAGGTAGCGGAACAGGTCGTCGACGTGGCCCGCATGGAACGTGCACGGCCGATCCGCGTCCGCCTCCGGGACCGCGCCCCCCTCCTCGACAAGGCAGAGCGCCTCCCCCTCGGCCGCCGTCCTGTCGAACCGCCAGACCGCGTCCTGCTCCTCGGGCGTCCGCGTCAGGATCCGCTTCGTCACCTCCCAGGCGAGCGCCGACCGCGCGCGCTGCTGGCACACCGCATACCGCTCGCCCGGCCGGCACGCCGGCAGCTCGACGTCGAGCTCGCCGCACGCCGCGCCGAGCGACGCCTCGTCCTGCGCGGCGTCGATCCGGGACAGGCAGCGGTTGAAATCGACCACCTCCCGCACGGTGGGGGTCCGGAGCAGATCGAACCGCTTCGCGTTGAAGACCTCCATCGCGTCGAAATCGCAGCTGCCCGCCTGGAACAGCGGGTTGCTCGCCTCGAGCGTGGGGATCGTCCGGTCCAGCGTGAACGGGTCGACGCCGAGCTGGTCGATGTACCCGATGAACCCGTCGCGCGGGTGAGCCACGATCACGAGCGCGTCCTCGCCGTCCGCCGCCGTGCCGCGGACGCCGTCGATCACGTCCCCGCCCGCGCGGCAGACCCAGTCGAAGACGCCGTGATCCGGCACCGCGAGCTCGTCGTAATGGAGCGGGAAGCCGATGAAATGCCCGAGCTCCAGCGTCGAGACCTCGGCGCCGACCGCCGTCTTCAGGAGCGGCTCGAGCCCCAGCTGCCGCACCGCCGGCTCGAGATCGGTGTGCACGTCGTGGTCGGTCGCCACCGCGACCTCGAGCCCCTCGACGACCGCCGAGGTCACCCGCTCCTCGAGCGGCATGCCGCTGTCGAAGCTCGGGCGCTGGTGCAGGTGCATGTCGATCGACATCCAGCCCGCCGAGTCGACCTCGCGCGGCACGACCGCCTCGAGCCGCCGCATCTCCCCGGCGCGCACCTCGAGGTCCGGGACCTCGAACCGGCCGAACTCGGGCCCGCGCGTGACGAGGACGCGGTAGCGGCCAGGCTCGATCTCGACCGAGCCCTCGCCCGTCGCCGAGCGCTCGATCTGCCGGACGCCGCTGCCGAGGCGGCCGTGGCCGAGGTAGACCCGCCGCGTCCCGTCGCCCTCGCGCGGCTGCCCCGCGGCGTCGAGCGCGACGAACGTCAGCTTGGCGGGCGCGAGCCGGCCGCCCTCGTCGACGACCCGGTACGCGATCCGCGCGGGGCTCGGCAGCTCCGCCGCGATCGAGACCGTGGCCCCGGCGCCGAGCGCCACGCGGATCGGCGCGGACACCGCCGTGCCCTCCGGGCTCTCGGCGACGAGCAGGTAGCCGCCGGGCTCGAGCCGCGCGTGGAAATCGCCGTCCTCCACCGGATCGAGCCCGAGGTCGGCGTCGATGGAGCTGACGAGCCCCACGTCGCCCGAGCGCGCGAGGTTCGCCTCGACAAGCGCGTCGACGCTCGCGAAGCGCGCGCCCGGGTCGGGGTCGCGGAAGACGTGGACGCGCGCGTTCGGCACGGGCTCGCCGGTCGATCGCCAGTGGACCGCGCCCTCGAGCGCGCCGGTCGCCGTGCCGCGGGCGCCGTGGACCACCTCGGCGACGCTCGCGATGTCGCCCTCGCCCACGGCGAAGTAGCGCTCGTAGGTGAACGCGCGCTTCTGGTCGCACGCCTCGTCGTCGTCGTCCGCGGCGAGGCAGCTCTTGCCGGCGCTCAGGAAGGCCGTGGCCGCGCTCGTGAAGACGGGGACGTTGACCGTGGAGGGCGGCGCGCCCGGGGCCGCCTTCGTGAAGTAGCCGTAGCTGACGTCGCCGCCGGCCGCGGCCACGAAGTCGAAGCTGAGCGGCCGCTGGAACGTGTCCCGGCCGGAGAAGAGGGCGTCGAACACCGCCTTCTCCTCGTCGAACCCCATGCCGGGGCCGAAGATGTCGTTCTGGTTGCCGAAGAAGACGAAATCGCCGGCGACGATGCCGCCCTTCCGCTCGGGATCGCCCTCGCGGCCGTCGCCGAGGATGCCCCGGAAGATGTCCGCGGGCCCCGCGTAGTTGTCGAGCGAGATCGGCTCGCCGCAGGCGCACGCAGGGCAGCCGTCCTCGCCCGCCGCGAGGCCGTTCTCGCACTCGAGCGCGCAGGAGCCGACGCTCGGGCACCCCGGCGCCCTGTCCGGCAGGAGCAGCGTCGTGCGGATCGTGACGAACCGCTCGCCCGGGCGAAGGATGTAGTCGGTGCGGAAGCGCAGCTCCGGCTGGAGGCCGTCGAACAGGAGGCCGAGCAGGTCCTCCTGGGTCTTCAGCACGCCGAGCGCGTGGAAGAGGAACCCGCCGTCGCCCTCGACCCGGACGATCGCCTCCTGCCCGTCGGAGCCGTCCCTCGCCACGAAGACCTCGGTGGCGCCCGGATCCGGCACGAGCAGGTTGGCCACCGGGAACGACTCGGCGAAGCGGTCGCGCCCCGACGCGCTCGCGAAGCGCGGATCGGGGCGGCGCAGGTCGGCGTCGACCAGCGAGCCGCCGTAGACGCCCGGCCCCGGCGAGTGGCGCGCCCCGAGGATCGCGACCCGGATCTGGTCATTTTCCAGAATGAAATCGCCGACATCGGCCATCGCCACCGGGCCGCCGACGAGCTCGAACCGGTTCTCGATCGGCTTGGCGCGCAGGAGGTTCGGCGCGTCGCAACCGGCCAGGCCGGCCAGGCCGACCAGGCCGAGGAGGCCGCGGGAGAGCGGCGGCGCGAGCGGGGCTGGGGCGGAGCGGCGGGTTCGCATGGCGGGCCGCTAGAGGTTGAGCTGGAGCCCCAGCGCCACGGCGTCGTTGTCGAGCGCGACGCCGTGGACCTCTTGCCGGTGGGTGAAATCGGCCTGCGCCTTGAGCACGTTGTCGATGAAGTGGTAGCTCGCGCCGGCGGTGAGCGCCCAGCTGTCGGTCTCGTCCTCGAGATCGAGGTTGGGATCGAGCCACTCGAACCGCGCGGTCACGCCGAGCTTGATGCGCTTCACGAAGTAGCCCACCTCGCCGACGAGGCCGAGCGACGTGACCGGGGCGAGCTGGCCGAGCGGCTGCGTCGGGGCGCTCTCGGGGTCGCTCTGGTTCCAGAGGAGCTCGGCGAGCGCGTGCGCGCCGGCGGCCTGGAAAAGGACGTCGGCGCCGATGCCGTGGATGTCGCGCGTCCCGCCGTCGCTGAAGAAGTAGCTCGCGCCCGCGCCGAGGCGGGGGCGCGAGACGGCGAGGTCCTGCAGCGAGCGCGGAAGGGGGCCGAGCGGCTCGGTGGCGAGCCGCGCGACGTAGGCGACGTGGTCGAAGCGGTTGCCGGAGAGCGCGGCGTTCTCGACGTAGCCGGCGAAGAGCTGATCCGAGCGCTGGAAGCCGTTGAACATGCCGACGAAGTAGCTGAACGCCCTGTCCCGGAAGTGCCCCTCGACGTGGAGGCCGACCTGACGGAAGGGCGCCATGGCGCGCACGGCGAACGGCCGCTCGAGGAGCGCGCCCTCGCCGGCGCCCGTCATCGCCGAGCGGCTGAACGGCACGTCGTGCGCGCCGAAATAGAGGTGCGCGAACGGGAAGTGGGCGTAGCCGATCCACGCCTCGGAGAGCCGCGGCGCGCCGTCCGCGCCCGCGGCGAGCTCGCCCGAGACCGCGAACGGCACGTATCCGGCGAGCGTGCCCGCGAAGCCGACGCGGGCGCGCCGCACGCGGAACCCCTGCCCCTCGGCGACGTCGCCCGCCAGGAGGTAGGCGTCGTCGCCCACGTACGGCACGGCCTGCGCCTGCACGAGCACGAGCGGCGAGAGCACGAGCCGGCCGATGCTGAGCTGGAAGGGCGGCCCCGCCGCGCCGTCGGACGCCGGCGCGGCGTCGGAGCCGGCGGGCGACGGCGCGGCTGCCGCACCCGGCGCTGCGGCCGCCGAGCCGGCGGGCGGCAAGGTCGCGCCCGCGGGCGGAGGCAAGGCCGCGCCGGCGGGCGGCAGGGCGTCCCCGGCGGGCGGCAGCGGCGCGCCCGCGGGGGGCGCGGCGGCGGGCGGCGTCGCCGGGGCGGCCGGCGGCGCGGCGGGCGCGGGGTCGGCGGGCGGCGCGGCGCCGGCGGGCGGCGCCGGGTCCGGGGGCGCCGGGGCGGCGGGGGGGAGCACCGGGAGCGGGTCGGCGGCCGGAGGCTGGACCGGCAGCGGCCGGCTGGGCTGCGCGCCCGCCGGCGGGCACCAGAGCGCCGCCGCGGCCACGGCGACGACAGCGGCGGCGCCGCCCGCGCGCCGCCTTGCCCTGGACCACCGAGGATCCGCGCCGCGGCGCGTCCATGCGCAAGCTGTCATCGACATCCCCTGTCGGCCGGCGGCGAGGGTGGGAGTCGCTGCGAAGCTGCAGCGGGCGCCGCTGGCAGGCGCTGTTCGTCTATCGCAGGACGCGCCGGGGTGTCAACGCGCGGGCGAGCGCGAGGACCGATCGCGACGGCGCGAGGACCTGGGACACCGATCGCGTCGATCGAGCGAGAAATGAACCGCCAAGGCGCCAAGGACGCCAAGGCGCCAAGATATTTTGTCTTCTTCTTCTTGGCGTCTTGGCGTCTTGGCGTCTTGGCGTCTTGGCGGTCCATTCTCGCTCGTTTCAGGCGGGCTCACCCCGTTTGTTGCCCCAGCGCGACGGCTCGAGGAGCGGCCGCCCCGCGCCGCGATCACTCCTTGTCCGCCGACGGGCCGATCATCCGCTCCGGCCTCACGACCTCGTCGAACGTCCGCGCGTCGAGGAGCCCCAGCGCGAGCGCCGCCTCGCGCAGGGTGGTCCCTTCCGCGTGCGCCTTCTTGGCGATCTTCGCGGCGTTGTCGTAGCCCACGTGCGGGTTCAGCGCGGTGACCAGCATCAGGCTCTCGCGGACGTTCCGGGCGATCCGCTCGCGGTTCGGCTCGATGCCGCGCGCGCAGTGCTCGTCGAACGACGCGCAGCCGTCGGCGAGCAGCCGGATCGACTGCAGCACGTTGTGGATGATGAGCGGCTTGTACACGTTGAGCTCGAAGTTGCCGCTCGCCCCGCCGACGCCGACCGCGACGTCGTTGCCGAGCACCTGCGCGCACAGCATCGTCATCGCCTCGGCCTGGGTGGGGTTCACCTTGCCCGGCATGATCGAGCTGCCCGGCTCGTTCTCGGGGATCGTGATCTCGCCGATGCCGCAGCGCGGCCCGCTCGCGAGCCAGCGGACGTCGTTCGCGATCTTGATCAGGCTGCAGGCGAGCGTCTTCAGGGCGCCGTGCGCCGCGACGAGGGCGTCGTGCGACGCGAGCGCCTGGAACTTGTTCGGCGCGGTGACGAACGGCGCCCCGGTGAGCTCGGCGATCCTGGCGGCGACCTTCGCCGGGAACTCCGGGTGGGCGTTCAGCCCCGTCCCGACCGCCGTGCCGCCGAGCGCGAGCTCGTGGAGCGGCGGGAGCGCCCGCTCGATCGCGGCGATGCCGGCGTCGAGCTGCGCCACGTAGCCGGAGAACTCCTGCCCGAGCGTGAGCGGCGTCGCGTCCTGCAGGTGCGTGCGGCCGATCTTGACGATCTCGGCGAACGCCGCGCTCTTCTGCGCCAGCGTGTCGCGGAGCCGCCGGACCTCGGGCAGCAGGCGGCGCTCGATCTGGAGCGCGGCCACGACGTGCATGGCCGTCGGGAACACGTCGTTCGAGCTCTGCGACCGGTTCACGTCGTCGTTCGGGTGGACCGGCGACTTCGAGCCCATCACGCCGCCGCTCAGCTCGATCGCTCGGTTCCCGATGACCTCGTTCACGTTCATGTTGGTCTGGGTGCCGCTCCCCGTCTGCCAGACGACGAGCGGGAAGTGGTCGTCGAGCTTGCCAGCGATCACCTCGTCGGCCGCCGCGACGATGAGCCCGCATTTGTCCGCCGGCAGGAGACCGAGGTCGCGGTTGACGAGCGCGGCCGCCTTCTTGACCGTGGCGAGCGCGGCGATCATCTCCCGCGGGAAGCGCTCGCCGCCGATCCGGAAGTTCTCGAGGGACCGCTGCGTCTGCGCGCCCCAGTAGCGGTCGGCCTGCACCTCGATGGGCCCGAAGCTGTCCTTTTCGATGCGAGTCCCCATCGCCGCGTCTTAGCGGCGGTGGACCCGCCCCTCAAGCGGCGCGAAACCCGGTCGACGGCGCCGGCTCAACTGCGTAAGCCCATTCGCGCCGCGGGGGGTAAAAAGCGGGCGTGCTCTTGTTTTCTCGCCTGTTTTTTGCGAAGTTCCGGGCCGCGCACGCGCGAGAAACACGGAGATCAGTATGGCCGGCATGGACACGGTACCGCGGGAGCTGCTGCAGGCTGCCTACAAGCGCAACCCGATTTACCTGCTCAAGATTCCGCTTCATTTCGGCATCTGGGCCGCGCTCACGTGGGTGCTGTACGCGACGCAGCACCACCCGCTCGCCATCCCGATCGGGATCGTCTGCTCGTTCGCGATTGCCAACCTCGTCCGCGGCCTCGGCGCGGTCGCGCACGACGCCGTCCACGGCAGCTGCTCGCGCTCGAAGCTCGCCTCGTACCTCATCGCCCTGGTCTGCTGGGCGCCGACCGGGATGAGCGTGACGCTGTACACGAACTACCACCTTCATCATCACAAGATCGCGAACACGTACCCCGACGTCGACAACTTCGTCGTCACGGACTACACGCGGAACCCCGTCCTCGCGAAGCTCCTGCTCCTCGCGGTCTACACGTTCGCCTACCCGCTCTATTTCCTCGGCTGCATGGCGCGGTACGTGAAGCGGCTGTCGGCGCTCCAGCGCGTCAAGATGAACCTGGAGCTCCTCGGCTTCTGGGGCCTCATGGCCTTCTTCTACTGGGTCATGCCGCTTCAGGTGTTCTTCTTCTTCTATGCCCTGCCGTTCGTCTTCGGCGCGATCCTCGCCAGCGTGACCTCGATGATCGAGCACTACGAGATGCTCCCGGGGGAGGACGCGTACAGCTCTCGCACCTACGGGACCTCGGCGCACTTCACCAACTTCATCTGGAACAACGTCACGTACCACAACGAGCACCACAAGTTCCCGGGGATCCCGTTCTACAACCTGCGCCGCTTCCACGTGGCGGCGTATCCCTATTACGATGAGCGGGTGAAGTCCGCCTGCCACCCGTCGATCGTCGGCATCGCCTTCGAGCTGTACGGCCGCATCCTGAAGCTCGACATCGCGAAGCTCGACGAGCGCTACCGCGGCCTCAACAAGGAGGCCGAGCGGCAGAAGATGATGGCGATGAACGGCATCCAGCCCGGCGTGACCGCCTGAGCCTGAGCCTGAGGCTCGGCCCACCTCCACGAACCTCGTACATCCCGGCCGGCTCCACGCATGGAGCCGGTCATCACGCCCGCGACAGCGGCCCGCTCGGCGCGCGGCGGCGATCCGCGAGCCGGATTCGACGCCAAGACGCCAAGACGCCAAGACGCCAAGTTATTGATATTTCTTGGCGTCCTTGGCGCCTTGGCGTCCTTGGCGCCTTGGCGGTCCTCCGAACTGCCGCACGTCCGTTCAACGTACCGCGCCACCCGCTGGGCTGCGCGACGGAGGCTTGCTTTCCCGGGAAGCGCCGCCGGGATTTTCTTGCTCCCTCGTGGTGACGTGGCGGATCCTCGCATCCTGGGAGGTATGCGCGTGCGATTCGACAAGCGTTCGATGGCCGTCGTTGCGTGGGTATGCGCAGCGGGCTGCGCCGGGGGCGACGATCTCATTCCCGGCGCCCCGGAGCAATGCGTACCGGGTCGGGAGGTACCCTGCGCTTGCCTGGGCGGCGACGTGGGGGTGCAGCGATGTCTCTCCGACGAGACCTTCGGCCGGTGTGTCTGCCCTGACGATACGGGCGTCACCAGCAGCGTATCCGCGAGCTCCAGCAGCGGCCCCGGCGGCTCTGGCGGCGACGGCACCGGCGGCTCGGGCGGCGCCGGCGGCGCCGGCGGCTCGGGCGGCGACGGTGGCTCGGGCGGCGACGGTGGCTCGGGCGGCTTTGGGGGCGAAGGAGGCGGCGGCGGCGCCGTCGCGTCCAAGCTCACCGAAGTCGACATCGAGGCCCGTCACGTGATCGCCGATCCCGTCCGGAACGTGTTCTATGCGACCGTGGGCGGAGATGCTGCTGCGCATGCCAACTCCCTGGTCGTCGTGGACGCCGCCTCGGCCAAGGTGATCGACTCGGTGTTCGTCGGCTCGCAGCCGCTGACGATGGCGATCTCGGACGACAGCTCGACCCTGTGGGTGAGCCTGCAAGGCAGCTACGAGATCCGCCGGGTCGATCTCACGTCGGGCTCGCCGGTGCCGGCCGAGCAGCACGCGCTTCCTGCGGGCGACTGGGGTGACCTCGGCTACGCCGGTCCCATGGTGGTGCTGCCGGGGACGACGGACAGCGTGGCGCTCTCGCTGCACCGCGAAGGGGTGAGCCCGAGCTACGCCGGGTCGGTGGTGGTGGACGGCGGCGTCGCCCGGCCCGATCAGACGTCCGGGCACACCGGCGCGTCGCGGCTGACGGGCGGCCCCGCCGGATGGGTGTTCGGCTTCAACAACCTCCACACGGGGTTCGGCTTCTATTCGCTGAAGGTCACGGAGACCGGCCTGGCGTCGACCGAGCACGAGGATCTCATCTCCGGCTTCTACACGGACATCGTCTACGCGGATGGCCGGGTCTACGCCACGAGCGGGGAGATCGTGAACGTCTCGAGCCCCTCGTCCCCGAGGAAGGCGGGAGAGTTCGCGTTCGGCGGGGACGCCATCCTCCCGCTCGCCCCGGAGCCGCGCCTCCTCATGCTGTCGCTCGACTTCAGCGGCCCCGCGGTGCTGCGCCTGCTCGACACGGAGACGTTCTCGCAGATCGACGCCGTGACCTATCCGGATCTCGACATCGATGAAGCGTTCGATCTCGTATCGACCGACGGCGAGTCGCTCGCCTTCGTCGGGAGCGGCGGCTTCGACGATCCGCCGCGCCTGTTCGTCCTCGCGAACCCGTTCGACGGCTGACGCAGCGGCAGGTCGCTCGGACGCGCCCTCGCCGCAGCGCCGGGTGGCTCGCCGGTGTCTCGCTGTCTCGCTGACACATTCTTCAACACGCACCTCGATCACGAATCCCAGCCGTCGCGCGCGCGGAGCGTCGAGCTCATCGCCGGCAGGATCGCGGAGCGTGCCCACCCTGACCCGGTGTTCCTCACGGGCGACTTCAACGCGGGCGAGGGCAATGCGGCGGTCCTCTACATCAAGGGGGAGGCCGCGCGCGCGAGCGAGGGGACCGCGCCGGTGCCTGCACCTCCGGGGCTCGTGGACACGTTCCGCGTCCTCTACCCGAACGAGGCGCCGGTCGGCACGTTCAACGGATTCAGCGGAGACGAGGGCGGAGAGAAGATCGATTTCATCTTCGCTCGGCCGGCGCCGGTCGCGGAGGTGCTGCTGGCCCGGATCCTCCGCGACAACCAGGGCGGCCTTTACCCGTCGGATCACTTCCCCGTCACGGCCAGGGTGCGCCTCCAGCCCTGAACGCGGCGCGCGCCCCCGTCGCCCCGCTCCCCGGGGGATCCACGCTCTCTACCGCTTCTTCTCGGTCATCGTCTTCACGATCGCCTCGGCGGCCGCGATCATCGAGCGCCTGAAGGCGTGCAGCCGCTGCTGCGCCGCCGCTCCCCTCGCGGCCGGCTGGCTCGGGGCGTACGTGAACCAGGCCATCGGCAGCCCGAGGAGAAGAACGAACAGGTCCTCGGCGCACTGCTTCGAGGTCACCCCGAGCTCGTGGGCCGCGCCGAGCGCGCACACCTTGGCGGTCGCCGCGTCGTGCTCCGCCTCGTCGGGGAGCTCCAGCCGCCTCCACATCATCATCCGCACGCTCTTCGGGTTCTCGACCAGGTGGTCGAAGACGCCGGCGACGAAGGCCGGGAGGTCCGACGGGTCGAAGGGCACGGCGTCGAACACGCTCTTGCACCGCTCCTCGAGCACGCTGCGGAACAGGTCCTCCTTCGAGCCGAAGTAGGCGTAGATGGCCTGCTTGTTCGCCGAGGCCTTCTCGGCGATGCGGTCCACGCGCGCGCCGGCCAGCCCTCGCTCGGCGAACTCGTCGAGCGCGGCGTCGAGGAGCCTCTTCTTGGTCGCCGCCGAATCGTAGGGCATGGATCGATCCTTCATGATGCCCACGCCGGGGCGCGGTGCAAGAGCGCGGGACCGTTGCTCACGAGGGCAGTGTAGCGGCAAGCGAGCGGCTCGCGCACCGGCGACGTCGCCCCGCCCCGTTGACAGGGCCGGGGCCGCTCCCTAGGTTTCAACCATCCAGTTGGTTTGTAGCCCGAGTCGCGCCTGCGGCGGCGCCGAGGGGCGGTCATGATCGCAGGCGCGATCGCCGCCGAGGTGGCCGAGGTGCCGGGGCGCAGCTCGACGCGCGCGGCGGCGAGGACGGCGGGCAGGGGACCGGAGGAAGGACGGAGAGATGACGGATCGGGATCCGAACAAGCACGAGGACGTCAGCGCGCTCTTCAGGCCATTTCAGCTGAAGGGGCTGACGCTCAAGAACCGGTTCGTCATGGCGCCCATGACGCGCCAGAAATCGCCGGGGAACGCGCCCGGCGAGCCGAACGTCGCGTACTACGCGCGGCGCGCGGCCGGCGGCGTCGGGCTGATCCTGTCGGAGGGGACGGCCGTGGAGCGGCCGGGCAAGCTCCATCTCCGCGACGTCCCGCACTTCTACGGTGAGCGGGCGCTGGACGGCTGGAAGAAGGTCATCGACGCCGTGCACGGCGAAGGGGGGAAGATGGCTCCCCAGCTATGGCACGTCGGGCTCGCGCAGCGGAATCCGAACGGCTACGAGGAGCCCGCGGATCTGGAGGGCCCGGCGAACATGTCCCGCGAGGACGTGCAGGCCACGGTGCGGGCCTACGGCAAGGCGGCGGCGAACGCGAGGCGCCTCGGCTTCGACGCCATCGAGCTGCACGGCGCCCACGGGTACCTCATCGATCAGTTCTTCTACGACGTGACGAACCAGCGCACCGACGAGTACGGGGGAAAGACCCTCCGCGAGAGGACTCGCTTCGCCGTGGAGGTCCTCGAGGCGGTCCGCGAGGCCGTCGGTCCGGAGATGGTGGTGATCCTCCGTCTCTCGCAGTGGAAGATCGGCGCCTACGATCACAAGCTGGCGAAGACGCCGGAGGAGATGGAGCAGTGGCTCTTGCCTCTTTCGGAGGCTGGCGTCGATATCTTCCACATGTCCCAGCGGCGTTACTGGGAGCCCGAGTTCGCCGGCTCCGACCTGAACGCCGCGGGATGGGCGAAGAAGATCACCGGGAAGCCCACCATCACCGTGGGCTCCGTCGGGCTGTCCGGCGATCTCTTCGGCGCTTTTTCTGGCGAGACGTCGGTGCCCCAGGGGCTCGGTGAGCTCGTGCGCCGCTTCGAGCGCGGGGATTTCGATCTCGTGGCCGTCGGGCGCTCTCTGCTGACCGATCCTGCCTGGGTGGAGAAGATCCAGACCGGGCGCAGCCATGAGCTGGTGAATTTCACGAAGGAGAGCTTCGGCCAGTACTTCTGAGGTGGATCATGAAGATTGCCATTGTGGGTGCAGGCAGGATCGGGAGCACGTTTGCGTTCCAGCTCGCGCGGGCGGGGCACGAGGTGACGGTGGTCGCTCGCGGAGCGCGGCTGGAGCAGCTGCGGCGGGACGAGGCCATCGTGACCGCCGCGGGGGAGCGCGCCGCGGTGCGCGTGAGCGCCGCGCTCGACGAGGAGACAGCGTGGGACCTGGCGCTCGTGACGGTGCTCGCGTCGCAGGTGGACGAGGTGCTCCCCGCGCTGGCCGCCAGCGCGGCGAAGACGGTGATGTTCATGTTCAACACCTTCGGGCCGCTGGGCCGCCTTCGCGACGCGGTGGGCTCGGCGCGCTCCGCCTTCGGCTTCCCCGCGATCCTGGCGACCCTCGATGACGGCAAGCTGACGTCGAAGATCGTCACCCGAGGGATGGTCACCCCGGTGACGGACGCGGCCTGGGCGAAGGAGTTCGCGGACGCGGGCATCCCCGCCGTCGTGGAGCCCGACATGGAGAGCTGGCTGCGCACGCATGCGGCGGTCGTCGTGCCGATGATGGTCGCCGTCGTCACCGCGCACGCGCGCCAGGCGGGCGTGTCGTGGGCCGAGGCGATGAACCTGGCGCGCGCGCTGGAGGAGGGATTCCGCGTGGTGCGGAAGCTCGGAAACACCATCACGCCGGAGCCGATCGCGGTGCTGAGCCGCTTGCCCACGCCGGCGGCGGCCGCGCTCCTGTGGACGGCCAGCCGGATCGAGGCGCTCCGCAAGACGGGCGCCGCCGGGCCCGGAGAGCCGCGCGCGCTGATCGACGCGATGGCCGCCGCGGCGCCTGGTCAGACGCCGGCGCTGCTCGCCATCCGGCCCTGAAGCGGCCGGCGCGCGCGCCGGTCTATCGACCCCGGGTGGCGCGACGGGCCGGCCGGGCAGCCAGCGAAAAGGCGAGCACATCCAGGTCGAGTACGGCCGCGAGCGGTGCTATCTCTGGCCCACCCGCAGCGCGCACGGCTCCTGAGAGCCAGTGCGGCCGCGCAGGTACCTCGGCAAGAACTCATCATGATACAACGCGTTGGCATGGCCATCGTCCTGGCCACGATGGCGATCGGCTGCGCCAGGCCGCTCACGTGCCCCGCCGCGGGGGGACCGCCCTGGGTCGAGCTCGAGTCTCCGCATTTCCTGCTGCGAACCGATCTCGACGAGGTCGAAGCGAAGGCGACGATCGTCCAGTTCGAGCGAATCTACCGCGCCTTCGAGCGCGTCGCCTTTCCCCACGAGCCCAAGCCGAGCGGGTTGACCCATGTGGTCGTCTTCGGCGACGAAGATGCTTTCGCGCGCATCGGCCCGCGCGGCTCCGGAGGGTACCTCTCCCACAGGGGCAACGACATGGAGCACGTGCCTACGCTCGTGTTCCCGGGCGGCCTCAGCGACGTGGTGCGCGAGGTGTTCCAGCACGAGCTCAGCCACCGCTTCTTTGCCTACTACTTCCCGTCGGCGCCGGTGTGGTTGAACGAGGGGGTGGCGGAGTTCTACTCGACGCTTCGCCTCGAGGAGGGCAGCGTCGTCCTCGGGAAGCAGCTCTCGGACCGGCTCATCACGACAGGCAGCCAGTGGTTCTCCCTGAGGATCGACGGGCGCTCCGTCGTCGGCGTGCCCAAGGCGGCGCTGCCCCGCGTCCCTACGCTGCTCTCCCTCGACCCGGCCGGGTTCTACGTGCGCGACGTCGAGGACCCGACCTCGCGCGAGGCCCGCATGCGCAGGAGCGCGAACTACACCGCGGCCTGGGCGCTCGTCCACGCCCTGCAAATCGAGGAGGACGGGCTGCATCCGGGTTTCCTCCGCTACCTCCGGGCGCTGAGCGACGCGCGCGACACGCGGGATCGTGCCCTCGTCGATGCGTTCGGCGACGCGCCCGAGCGCGCGCTCGAGCGCGCGCTCGCGCGCTTCGTCGAGACGAACGAGGTCGAGGTGCAGACCGTGAGGCGCGCGTATGTCGACCGCGCCCCGGCGATCCTGCCCCGCATGCGCGGCATGCGAGACGAGGACGTGCACGCCCTCTGGGCACGACTCCGGACGTGGAGCGATCCGTCGGCAGCGCGGGCGGCGGCGGCCGATCTCGACGAGGCGGTCCGGGTCGGGCACGACAGGCCGGAGCCGTACCTCGCCCGCGGGACGTTCCGCTGGGACCGGGGTGATCTGGCCGGGGCCAGGAGCGACCTCGAGCGCGCCGCGTCCCTCGCGCCGGACGAGCCGCGTTACCTGTATCCCCTCGCGTCGTTCTACACCCGAGCCGAGGCGTCGCTTCCGCCCGAGCAGCGCGTCTGGGACGATATCGAGCCGCTCGTCGCCCGGCTCGAGCCGCGCGCGACGAGCCAGATGCAGCTGGATTACCTCGCCCGCTACCACGCGCTGAGGCGCCGCTTCGGCCGCGCGCTCGCGTATGTGAAGCGCGCGGTCGACGGCAATGCGTCGTGCAGCCGTTGCTATGAGACGCTCGCGGACATCCTGTTCCAGCAAGGGAAGGCCGCGGACGCCGTGAGGGCGCAGCACATCGCGATCAACATCCTCGGTGACGACCAGGTGAGCGACGCGAGCCTGCGACGGCTGTGGCAGTACAAGAAGGCGCTCGAGCAGGCGGAGATGGCGGCTGGCGAGGAGTGATCGCGCGGGGCTCTCTGGACGGCGAAGAAGGTGGCTCTCGAGCGCGCCGGGCGGCTGTGCCGAAAGGCATCGTTGAGATCCTGTTTTATAAAGGACTCCCCGGCGCACCGTGGATGAGACCCGTTCCGGTCAGGACACGGTTGCCCACCACAGATCGTTCATCGACAGGTCTTCGTAGTCGACGTTCCGCGAGATTTCACGCCCAAACACCTCCTCAAGAAGTTCTGGGGCAATTCGGTAATCATGATCGTCTGCAAACCTGAATCTAATCCATGCCACGGCGCTCGGCAGCTCCGATAGCGGGACGTCGTCCCGGGCTGCGCCTATCGGAACACGCGCACAAACAAAACCCAAGACCTCATTGTCAGCGTCGAGCACCCGCCCCCACTGCTCGTCGAAAGGTTCCCAGTCCACCCAGGAGCCCGGAGAGTGCGCTACCAACGCCTGAAGGACATCCTGGACCTTCTCGTGCGTCCAAGTCGCCGATGGCGCGCGCATGTGCCGAAATATATCGCTGAGATCCTGTTTCATAAAGGGCTCCCCGGCGCACCGTGAACGAAGCCCGTGTCGGTGCGGTAGAGGTTCAGGATGTTGGTCCTCTGACCTGTTTTGTAATGCACGCCGATGAAGTCGTCGAAAACAACCCTTGCCTTTCTTCCATTGCTTGCTGTCCACAGGTTCGCCTCATCGGCGTAAGCTGCAGCATCAAGGACGAGCCGCTTCGCGCTCACTCCGTAGAAGAACTGGCTCCTGCCGTGGGCAAGGCTGCCTATCGTATGAGGAGCCATGCCCGGCTCGTCAAGAATGTAGCGGCCGTTCGTCAGCTGCCCGTGTTTGTTCCTGAAGGCATTCCTGCTGACGAGCCCTGTGACCGATCCCGGTCCTCCGCCGGAGCCTCCTGAAAGCCGTTCGGATCCACGTACGCCAGCGGGTTGTTGAGGACGTAGCTGTACGGATTGAGGCTCTGCCCGGACAGCGGATTCGCCACGATCGGATCCGGCGTCAAGAAGCGCCCGATCACGGGATCGTACATCCGTCCCCGCATGTGAGCCCGAGCTCGTCGTCGCCCTCGTGCCCCGTGAACCCCTGCCGGACAGGGGAGCCGCCGAACGAGCCCGGAGCCGCGCTGCAGGCGGGAGACCGACCCAGCTTGCCTGGGCAAGTATCCGTGTACCGCTACGGCGAGGAAGACCCACGACCGCGACAGCGCGCGCCGTTCAGGACACGGTTGCCCACCACAGATCGTTCATCGACAGGTCTTCATAGTCGACGTTCCGCGAGACTTCAAACCCAAATACCTCCTCAAGAATCTCTGGAGCAATTCGGTAGTTATGATCGTGTATCGACCTGAATTGAATCCATGTCACGGCGCTCGGCAGCTCCGACGTCGGGAGATCGTCCCTTGCCGCACCTATCGGGACACGCGCACAAACGAATCCCAAGACCTTATTGTCAACGTCGAGGACCCGCCCCCACTCCTCGTCGAAAGGCTCCCAGTCTACCCAGGAGCCCGGCGAACGTGCTGCCAATGCCTGAAGGACATCCTGGACCTTCTCGTGCGTCCACGTCGCCGATGCCGCGCGGCTCTGCCGAAAGACATCGCTGAGATCATGTTTCACAAAGGACTCCCCGGCGCACCGTGAACGAAACCCGTTTCGGTGCGATAAAGGTTCAGAACGTTGGTTCTCTGACCTGTCTTGTAATGCACGCCGATGAAGTCGTCAAAAAACAACCCTAGCCTTGCCATTGTCGATTCCTTTCCACAGGTTTGCCTCATCGGCGTAAGCCGCAGCATCAAGGATGAGCTGCTTCTCGTTCACTCCGTAGAAGAACTGGCTCTTGCCGTGGGCAAGGTTGCCAACCGCATGGCGGGCTGTGGCCGGCTCGTCAAGAATGTAGCGGCCGTTCGTCAGCTGCCCGTGTCTGTTCTTGAAGACCCCCCTGCTGACGAGCCAACCTTCTCCCGTCGCGGCCCTCGTCGCCAAGGCTCTTCCGCTCACCGCCGTGAGCCCCTCGCCGAGCCCGACGGCCGCGCCCAACGTGAGCACGACCGCCTTGGTCCCCGCCGCGCCCGCGGCGCGGTAGTCGCCTTCCACGGCGGCGAGGACCGTGTCCGTTCCGGCCGTCAGCGCGTGGTACAGGGGGTTCACGGCGTTCAGCGCCCCGACCACGCCGTCCTCCTTGTACCCGTCCCACATCGCGGTCCCGAGCTCGTAGGCGCCGTAGCCGCCGAACGTCAGCGCGCTCAGCACCAGCGACCGCCCGAGCCCGACGGTGAGCTCGCCGAGGCCTTCCCCAACGCCGAGCAGGCTCTCGCCCACCACGCTGCCAAGCGTGCTCTGTTCCGGCGTGGATGCCACCGGCTCGGGCACGTACCCCGAGCTCGTTCCGTAGACGTTCACGTCGATGGGAGGCGCGACGACGCCGACCTCCGCGGCCCCGCGCGGCTCTTCCTCGCGCGTTTTTTTCTCGCGCGGCTCTTTCTCTCGCTGGCTCGCACTCTTCGGGCCGAAGAGATGGACAGTATTCCGCGCCACGTCCACCTCCCAGCGGACCGCATGGACGGGCGGCGCCTCCGGCTCTGCTCGAAAACCGCTCGGATCCACGTACGCCAGCGGGTTGTTGAGGACGTAGCTGTACGGATTGAGGCTCTGCCCGGACAGCGGATTCGCCACGAGCGGATCCGGCGTCAAGAAGCGCCCGATCACGGGATCGTACAGCCGTCCCCGCATATTGACGAGCCCGAGCTCGTCGTCGCCCTCGTGCCCCGTGAACCCCTGCCGGACAGGGGAGCTGCCGAACGAGCCCGGGGCCGCGCTCTCCCAGGTCGGCTGGCGGCGGCCGCCCCACGCGTTATAGCTGCGCCGCTCGTGCACGCCGCCGGCGGCGTCCGTGATCACGTCGATCGAGCCCAGGTTGTCGCGATGCACGTACAGCGTCGTGCCCAGCGCCCCCGCGGCGCGCGTCACGAGCGCCACCGCCCGCCCGTTCACCAGCACGGAGTACCTGTGCTCGACGCTCGGCTCGCCAGCGTCCGGAGCGAGCCGGGTGACCCGCTCGTACAGGTCGCCCACGTAGAGGGTCACCTCGTCCGGCGTGGTCTTCCGGATGCGGTTCTGATCGCCGTCGTAGTCGAGCTCGATCGTCGCGCCGCCGTCGAGCGTGAACGTCTCCGGCTTGTCGAACGGCGTGTACGAGACGGTCGCGCCGGGCCTCGAGATCTGATTGCCACGGCGTCATAGCCGTAGAATCCGTCCCCCGCCCGGACCACCGCGTGCGGCTGATCGGGGTCGTACTCGTACGTGCCTATGCCCAGCTTGGAGTCGATGTTGCCATTCGGCGCGTACGTGTCCTCGAACAGGCAACGGGGCAGAATGCGGAACTGGGAGCACCTCAGGCGATCGAGCTTGTCGTAGAAGAAGTACTCCGTCTTCGTCTGGCGTAGGTCCTTCCTGGTCTCGAGGTTGAGCCGGTTGTCGTACGTGTACGCCAGGTTCTGGAGCTCCACCGCGTCCTTCGTCGTGCGCAGGCTCTCCAGGCGGTTCTTCGTCGCGTGGTACGAGCGCTCGGTCACGACGCCGTTGCCGAACTCCTCGGTCCGGATCCTCCCGGCCCGGTCCGTCTCCTTCAGCTCCCAGTACGGATCGCCGGTCGCGGCGTTCCGCGCCTCGAGGACGTGACCGTGCGGATCGAGCTCGTAGAGCACCGAGAACGGCTCTCCGCCGTCGCCCGCGGGGTACGAGATGAGGTTGAGCTGGTTCGAGGGGGTATAGCCGAAGGTCGTCGTGAACGTCTCGCCATCGAGCGCCAGCCGCTTGGTCTCGAGCCGCCCGAGCGGGTCATAGGTGTAGGTGGTCTTCTGATGCTCGGGGCTCTCGACCTCGGCGATCTTGCCCTTGCCCGTCGCCCCGAGGTCCCACGTCCACGTGGTGCGGTAGGTGCTTTCGCTGCCCTCCTCCTTGTCGACGCGCGCCGTCATGCGGCCCAGGCGATCGTACTCGAACCAGCGCTCCCGCCCCAGCGCGTCCTTCGCGTACGTCGGCAGCCCGAACCCGCTGTAGTGCGTGATCGTCTCGCCGCGGTCGGGATCCGTGAACTTCCGCACGCGGCCGTAGGCGTCGCGCTCGGTCGTCGTCACCGCGCTGCCCGGATCGGTCACGGTCCGCAGCCCGCCGAACGGCCCGTAGCTATAACGCGTCTCCCCCAGCATCGCGTCGGTGATCGACACCGGCCGGCCGAGCGCGTCGTTCTTGATCGTGGTCGTCACGCCGCCTGGACCGTTCACCTCGACGTTCGTCCCCTGGTACGTGTACGTCGTCGTGGTGCCCCACGGCGTCCGGTGCTCCTTGATGCGGCCCATGCTGTCGTAGGTGGTTTCGTCGTAGCGCAGCGCATCGCGCGGCGTGTCCTCGCCGGCGGGCAGCGATCGTCGCGCCACGTGCTCGCCCAGCTCATCGAAGACGATCTCCTGCATGACGCGCTCGTCGGCGCCGGCGCCCACGTCGGGGCGATGCGTCCACCAGCGGACCGGACGCCCAAGGCTGTCGAGCTCGACGGTGTCATCGCGACCGCCGGTCTCCTGCGTTCGCACCTTCACGTTCCACTCGGTGCCGGACGCGCCGCCGTCCTTCGTCCTCGTGAACGTGGTGCTCGCCTCGTCCTCCTCGCCCGGCCGGACCTCCTTCGTGACGCGCCCGAAGCCGTCGATCGCCCAGCGCGTGACGAGGTGGTTCGGATCGACCAGCGCCGTCCTGACGCCGAGGCCGGGGTCGAATTTGACCCGCGTGATGTGCCCCTCCGCGTTCGAGCGCGCGTGCGGGAAGATGCGCTCTTCGTCGTACGAGATGCACGAGTTGCGGCGCGCGCCGAACGCGTCGGCGGAGCGGGTGATCCTGAGGTTGCCGTACACATCGCGCGTGTACGTGAGGTGGAGCTCCGTCTGCGGGTCGCCCTCGGTGCCGACGGACTCCTCGACGACCTGTCCGCGCGTGTTGTACGTGCGCGACATCGTGCGGCACTGGTCAATCGCCGAGGCGCTGCTGCACTCGGTCACGGAGTCCAGCTTGCCGATCAGCCAGGAAGCGGTGTCGTTCGTGTACTTCCGCTTGACCATGAGCGTGAAATCGGCGCCCTCCGTAGACGACGACTCGGCGAGGATGTTGCCGAACTCGTCGTAATCGCCATAGGCGATCGTCGCGTCGCTCATGATGATCGGCGGGGACCCCGCCCGGTCGATCGCGTACGCCTCCAGGCTCTGCTCTCCGGCCGGCCAGGACGTTCCCTGTCCCCTGACGTCCCTGCGGAAGACCGGCAACGTGAAGTATGTGCTGCCTCCGTTCGTCTTGACGGCCAGGATCAGAGAGTTCGTGTGCGAGAGCTCGACGATTTCGGAGGGCGCTTGATCACGGGTCTCGGGAGGGCTGTAGCGCACCTCCCGCATGACCTGGCGCGCGTAGGGGAAGACGTTGAGGTCCTTGTCGAACGTCACGTTGTCGTAAAAACTCCACGGTCCCGGAGCCGGTGTCGAGATCGCGCACGATCCGCTTGCCGAAGCCGAGGAAGCCACGGCCGAGCCGGTGATAACGGCCGTTCCTGTAGGCGACCTCGAAGCGCCGCTCGACGTTCGCGCCGTTGTTGAGCGTGTAACCTCTGACCACCGCCCTCGGGCCGAGGGCGCAGCGGAGCGGGTAGGCGCACTCCTCCTCGGCGGCGTTCTCCATCGGGTTGTAAATCTTCTGCTCGTCCGGCACCGGCAGCGGCGACAACCCGTCCCAAGCGTGCGGCGACGACAGGTGGCTGTAGGCGATCGTCACGTTCGGCAGGAAGCCGGGGTCGTCCGGATCGAGCGCGTTCATGCCGTCGGTCACGCTCGCGAGGAGATCCTCGTCCTTGAGCAGGTTCGGGAAGACGCGGAAGAAACCTCCCACCGACATCAGCACATCCTGGACGCCGTCGCCGTTCAGGTCCGTCACCCGCGGAGCTTGCGCGTGCGCGAGCGTGACCTCGTCCTCGAGCATCAGGGCCTCGACCGGCAGGTGCGAGTCCACCAGCGTGAAGGTGCCGTCTCCAACCTTCCCCGTCGACTCGAGGATCATCCACGCGGGCACCCCGCCCGGCTCCCGCATCGGCATGAGCAGGTCCTGGCGGCCATCGTCGTTCCAGTCGATCGGCACGGCGAGGTTCACGAACCGGTCGGCCTCGAGCCAGAGGGCGGGCAGGCTGTTCACGGCAGCGGCGAACCCATCGCCGGTGTTCATGTAGGTGCGGAGCTGCCGGTCCGAAAGGCCGGTCTGGACCGCGTCGGGCAGGCCGTCGCCGTTCACGTCGAGGAAGATCATGCGGCCCCCGGGGAGCCGGACCGGGAGGCCGGTCGGGGTGATCGACCACACGCCCGGGCTCTGGTACGTCACCGCGTCGTACGTGGTGCCGAAGGTCACCGCCACGCCGTCGCTCCACGCCGCCGTGTGCACGAGCAGATCGACCTTGCCGTCGCTGTCCGCGTCCACCGTGTGCAGGTCGGCGTTGCACGGGTACGCGTACAGCGCGGGGATCGGGCTCGGCGTGTGCTCGAACCCGGGCCCATCCGGCCCGCTGGGGCGCCACAGATGCACCCACCAGGCCATGCTGATGCCGTCGTCGCCGCACTGGATGAGGTCGGAGACGCCGTCGCCGTCGACGTCGGCCAGGTGTGCCGAATGCGTCGGGGTCTTGATGCTGCCCGGCGTCCACGCCGAGAGCAGCGGGTACATGCGCGCTACCTCGGTGTCGAGGCGCGTGAAGTTGCCCTCGCGCTCCGCGAGGAGGACGTGCCAGTTCGGCCATCGACCCTGCAGGTCGTGCATGAAGATGTCGGTGAGCCCATCTTGATTGTAGTCGATCGGCGTGCCGACTTCGGGCTGGAAGGGCGTGGCCGGATCCAGGTGAGCGACCTCGGCCACCAGCCTGTCCACGTCGAAGACGGTCGAGTCCCCATCCGACAGCCGGTTCGGAGCAAGGAACCAGGTGGTCCACGGCACCTCGATGCCCTCGTACATCGCGAGCTCGTCGTCGGACATCACGATGTCGTCGAGCCCGTCACCCGTCGCATCCATCAGCATGCTGCTGCCGCGATCGGACGTGGGGACCTCGAGCGGCGTCGCCAGCCAGGTGAACCCCTTCGTGCCGTGGTGCCACCCGAAGCGTGTCGGCGGCTTGCACACGCCGTCCGGCGCGCACTCCTCGACCTGCTGGAGCAGCCGCCGTCCTGTCGCGGGCGCGTCGTCGAACAAGAAGTGGTAATTCCGGACGAGCGCGCCGCCCGGCCCGAGCATCCGGATCTCGTCGAGGCGCCACGAGCTCCGGAGCTCCATCCCGCGCGAGTAGAGCATACGCCCACCCCACTGCGGCGCGCCGTACACGAACTCGACGGCGCGCGTCGCCGGGGCCGACGGATGACCGGTGTAATCGATCCGCAGCGGGGCGTGCTCGACGGTGTACTTCTCCGTCGGGTGCTCCTCGCTCTTGTACCGCGTGTCCATCGTGTTTCCGTAGCGGTCGCTCACGCGCGTCACCCACCACGCGCGGACGACGCCGTGTTTGCCCATGACGCGGCCGCTCGGCTCGTTCCCGTACTCGATGATCCGCCCTGACTTCGCGTACGCGCGGAGGTACATCGGGCCCTTTTCCCAATCCCAGCCCTCATAACTGGCGATCACCTTGGTGAAGGTATCGGGGAACGTGCGGTACTCCACGAGATCTCCCGTCCGGCCCACCTCGACCAGGCGCTTCCCGTCGAGGCAGAGCGCGTCGTCTTGATCGTAATGAACGGCCCGGATCTCGCCGTCCTGCGCGATCGTGCGCGGGCACCGCGTCACCGCGGACAGCCCCGTCACGGAGAACCCCATGCCGAGCACGCCCTCTCCGCCCGAGCTGTCGTAGCTCACCGCGAGCTCCGGCTGCATGCCGGCGCGCCCCGGAGGAGCTGCGAGCGGCATCGTGTATGTCGCCTCGCCGGTGCTCGATACCGAAAAGGTCCCGCCGATTGCGCCTGCGGCGACCGTCTCGGAGCGCGGCAGGTCCATGGGGAGATCTGTGGCGTCGTAGCTCGGGCAGAGCGTGCCGATCAGGTCGTCCCCGGGGACGACAGGCCCGTCGATATCGAAGTCTCCATTCAAGAGAGAGAGCCTTGGCTCGCGCGGCGAGTCCGAGCACGCCGCGACGGCGAGCACGCAAGCGGCGAGGCATAACCCGGCGAGGGAAAAGCGACGCTTTCGCCGGGCCGTGGCGCGGCGTGACGTCGCGAGATCGTGCGCGGCCGAGGGCGCACGTGTACATCGTCTCCTGTGAAACCTCATGAGACATGCCTGTTCTTAAGGTTGATGTAACGGATCTTTACAATGGTCAATTGCCCATGGCGCCGGATTGCTACCGACGGCACAGCAGGTAAACCGCACGCGCGGCCCGGTGATCCGCAGTCGAGCGTCTCGCGTCGTCATCCCTCGGCCGCCCCTCGCGGGCCATCGGCCGCGTGACGCGCGACCATGGCAAGAGCGGGGCCAGGATGTGTGGCGATCACGCGGCACGGCGTGAGGCAGCCCACGCCGCCTGTCTGGCGGCGAGCCGGCGTCGCCCCGGAACGTGCGCCGTTGCGGAAGTGCGCAAGCACTAGCGGGGTGACGCCACCGGGGCCCCGCGCCGTGCGGAGGCCGGGAGGCAGTCAGCTCAGCTGCCCGGCGAGACCGGATCCGGTTCCCAGGCCATGCTCAGCTGCCCTCGAGAGACCGGATCCGGTCCCCAGGCCATGCTCAGCTGGGTAGTGCTGCACTTTGGATTTGAGTGCTGCACTTTGACTCCGGACCTCGCCTGACGGGCTAAGTTCGGCCTGAAGCAAGTGCAGCCCGCGGGTGTTGGTAGCACCCCGGGCTGCGTGGCCGAACCCCGCGTCAACGAGGTCCGACGATGCAGTTGTACCTGATCTCACCCGAAGGTGGGCAAGGCGAAGGTGCGCCCGCGCCCCGCCGTCCCCGATCCACGTCCCTGACCGATGCGGAGGCGATGCGCCTCCGTGCCGCACTGCGCAACCTGAAGGGGCTCTACGGCTCCTGGGCATGCCTCGCCGAGGTGATGGGCGTCCCGAAGACGACCGTCACCAACTTCGTCTACGGCTCGCACCCGGGCACGACGCACGGGCTCGCGGCGAAGGCTGCGCGCGCCGCTGGCGTGCCCGTCGAGCGCCTGCTGGGCCGCCCCGTCGCGGCCGACAGGTGCCCGCACTGCGGCCGGGGTGCCCCATGATCTGGCGGGGCCCGCACGTTGGCCCCGCGCGCGTCCTGACCATCGCCGAGATCGCCGAGCAGACCCCTTACATCCGGGGTGCGCTGCAAGGGCTCGGCGTGTCCGCCGTCGACCTCGACGACGTGACGCAGGACGTGCTGTTCGGGGCGTGGACCAGCTCGCAGGCCGGGCGCTACTGCCCGGACCCGTCGCGCGACCCGGACCTCGCGCTCAAGCGGTGGCTGCTAGGAGTGTGCTTCAACACGTCCAGCCACTACCGCGAGCGCGCCTACCGGCGGCGCGAGGTGCCGGTCGCTGACCCGTGGGCTGCCGCGAGCGATGAACGCGTGGACGCTGGCCGTCTCGGCGAGCGCCTCGACGCCGCGCACGCGTTCGCGGACATCTTCAGCCTGCCGTTCTGGGCGCGCGAGGTGCTCGTCCTGGCCGCGCTCGGGTACGGCAGCACCGAGATCGGCCGGATGCTCGGCATCTCGGTCAACACGGCGGCGAGTCGCCTGCGGCTCGCCCGGAAGCGCCTCGGCGCGAAGCTGAGGAGGCGCCGGTGAGCTTCAACATCCGGGACCCGAAGCACCGCATGGCCCTCACGTTCCCCGGGCGGCCCGTCACCCGGCGCGTCTCGCCCGACGACATCGAGCGCTACCTGCGCGAACGCGGCTACGAGCCGATGCGCCTTGCCGACGACTGCTGGCCTCCGGGCTCCATCTGGCCTTCGGACGCCTTCTACTCCTGGTGGCCGCCGCGACGGCCAGACCCTCGCGCCCCGCCGGCCCACATCCGGCCCGCCGTCGTCCGGGGGCTTCGGGAGTGCTGCAAGTCGCTGGAGCAGGCGATCGAGACCATCGCCCACAACGAAGGGCGCACGCCCGGCGAGGTCCTGCGCGAGATCGCCGTCATGGCGCAGATGGCCGAGGACGGCGAGTAGGGCGCTCCTCGCAGTTCTCGGCGCCGCCGTGCTTGGGCACGGCGGCGCCGAGATCGCAGACATCCTCCGCATCCCGCTCGGCACCGCCGGCAGTCGCCTGCGGCTCGCGCGAGCCCGCCTCGCTCGGAAGCTCCGACGGCGGCGCTGAGCGCACGGCGCACACCCGCTAGGTGCGGCGAGTAGGTCATCCGAGCGAACTCATCAGCGAGATCCTCACAGAACGCCACTGGGAACCCGCCGGCGCCAGTGCCGGGCCGGAACCCGCCGCAAACAAACATTGTTGACATTCGGTTCGACATGTGAATCAGGAGCCGCGCGACGCGGCGCGCCCGAAAACTAGTTGCGTCGTCGCGCACTAAGTTAGCCTATAATAGTCAATAATTACGAATGGATGCGATCTGCGTCGTCGCCGCACAAGTCTCGTACGCCGCCGATAGGTTGCGCCGACACTGTTGGCGGCCTACTGTATACGCATGGTCGACTACAACCGAGACGCCGAACGAACGCGGGCGCGCCGCATCGCCCGGCTCGGCGCGTGGAGGCATCTCGTGCACCTCCAGCCCGAGGACATCCGGACAGTGCTGATGGAGATGCAGGTAGAACTCGACGACGGCGCGATCCCCGCCGTGACGCCGATCGATGGCGTAGCCGCTCAGCCGACGACGACCGCCCAACTGGCTGTGCCGGTCGAGGTGGTGCCAAGGCCAGTCCCGGCGGCCGCGCCGACCAGCAAGCGACCCACGGCCGAGGAGGAGCGAGCGAGCCTGCTGCGCGATGACGACGAGGCGAGCGCGGAGGAGTCCGCCTCCGAGACGGAGGTGAACGAGAAGGTTGGCGAGCTCGCGCGTGGCGTATTGGCGGCTGCCGGCAGGGCCATGAGCGCACCGGAGATCGCGGCGGAGGTTCTGCGAGTCAGCCCGAAGACTGGGCGGCGCCACGTCATCCAGTGGCTCACGCGGGAGTACCTCAAGAAGGATGGGGATCTCGTCCGGCGTGGAGATCGAGGAAGCTTCCGCTATGCCCTGAAAAACCGCGGCACAACGAAAGCCGCCGACATGAATGCCGAGAAGGCGCCGGAGGGGAAGGGGGCTCCCGCGGGCGGCTCGGACTCAGATTCGATCGCCGCGCAGCTGCTGAAGCATCTTGGGGCCGGTCCGAGAGGGCTGGACGACCTAGCGACGGAGATCCTCGGCTCGGCTCATGGGGAGCCCAGGAAGACCGTCCGCAACATCCTGTACTACCTCCGCGACAAGAAGGGGCTCGTGCAGCGTCGCGAGGAGGACGACAAGTGGGAGGTGATTGGACAGCACTAGAGCTCAAGAAAGCGGAACGCCTCGGAGAATCTCACCTCTCCGAGGCGCGGCGTGATGCCCCTGCTTGCAGGCGTCACGCTGGAGGGCATGGGACCCTTTCCACACGGGAAGATACGCCCTCGCCGCGCAGCACGCAAGCGAGACGACCCAGCCGGACCGGTGCTGGCTGGGTCCGCGATGGAGGACGTGCGCGCATGCGTACCCCGATTCTTCGGATATTCCCGTGGGCCGCGGGTCAGGAGGATGCTCCTGACCCGCAAGACGTCAACCCCCTCCCGCCAGCGCCGCTGATGCGCCGGGAGCCCAACCGGAAGCAGTTCCGCCCGAAGCCGCCGCCCGTGCCGCGGAGGATCCGGCGGCAGAACGAGTAGCAGGCGGTCGACCCCACGGGGGCGGACGCTTCACGGCTTCGCTCCCGTGGTGGATCGGCGTTGGCCGTCTGCTACTGCTCGCGAGTTCAGAAGCACCGGAAGCCGGATTCACTGAATCCGACACACTCGGGGGCGGCAGTTCGGACGGCCGGCATGGGCTCTCGATTCTCGGAATCCGCCCTCGCCCATTGTGGATTGCGTATCGCGTGGATACAGCCGGCGCGCGTTCTCATGTACGGCATATGGAGTATAAGAATGACCATGTTCGGAGACTTGGAAGAGAAGACTGTCCCGCTTGATGAAGCATCGCGCGACGCCGCGCAGGCGCTCGCTAGTCGGCTTGCTGGTGGAGTGGCGGAGTTCCTAACCGGCAATGGCTGGCCCACAACGTGCAGCGTTAAGAGTGAGGATGCACGGAGCGTTGGCTATGTGTTGACAGTACATTTGCCCGGGCGGTCGGCGCTGATTCCAATCCATGTAGGTCAGCTCGTCGCGGCGGGCCCAGACCACGGCAGCAGCGCTCATTGGGGCATTTGGTACGCCCGTGGTGCGCTTGTTGACGCACCCGAAGCCTATGACGATCGAGCTATCTCAAGGCTGGTCGACACGATCGGACATGGCCTCAAGAACGATCTTGAGCAAACGCATACGCCACCGGTGTAGAATCACGCGCTATCGTCGCCAAACAAGCTCAGCTGCACCATCCTGCGCGGCCCTGGCGCGGGAGGCGGCTCTTCGTCTCGGCGGCGCTCCGCCGCCGGCCCCGGTTGCGGCTGGTCGGCGCTCGCCGTCCGGCCCGGGAGGAGGGCCTCGATCGAGGTGCGGGTGACGGGTCGGCTGCTCGACATCGTGGGAGCTGCGGCTCGTCCGGCCGCAGCGCTGCCGCCTACGGCTCTGGGGTGTGCGGGCGATCCCCCGTGCGCGCGCCGTCCGGCGCCTCGTGGGCCGGCGAGCTCGCCGCGTCGTGACTCGGAGGGCGCGGCAGGTCGTCGCCTCTGAGCCTGCGCGCGCTCCGCTCACGGGCTCGGCCCTCGTCTATCCAGCATTGCGAGAACACGTACAAGTAGATCGGGAGCCCGAAGTGCAGCCAGCCCATCGGCGAGAGGGCTGCACGTGGCTCGGGGGCGTCGAACACCGCCGCCGCGACGAGTGCGACGCCCGAGGCGAGAATTCCGATGGTGCGCAGGGTTCGGTCCATGGGCACCCTCACAAGAAGGCGCACGCCGCCCCGAGGACGCCGAAGGAGACGTTGGTGTAATGACCGCACCGCTTCGCGTCCCGTGGATCCGCGGCACGCGGGCAGATCGCGGAGCCCGCAACGGTCGCCGCCGCGAACACGAAGATGGAACAGCCAAGCCCGAGGGGGCTCCACCGCTGCTGGGCAGCCCCGATCGGCTCGTCGCCCTCAGAGACGGGCACGGCGCTCCCCTCCTGGGCCGCGGCGTCGTAGCTGACCATCGCCGCGCACGGCACATCCGCGAAGGCGCCCGGGTCGAGCGGGTCGAAGATGCGGATCGCCGCGCCGGGGCGGTCGGCGCACGCCGCGGCGAGCTCGGGACGTCCGGCATCGAGGATCTGCGGGATCGCGGGCACCTCCGGGTCAAGGCTCAGCTCGAAGTGACGCGGCGGAAGGCCGGCCTCCTCCGCTCCGCCCTCCTCTCCCGCCGCGCTCGGTTCGTCCGCTGCTCCGCAGGCCGGCGCTCCCATGAGCGCGGCCACGGCTAGGGTGATCCTGGTGTGCACGTACCACCTCCACGCGACGCATTCCGTCGCGCGCGGGACTTCGTTGCCAGCGGCATGCCAGGGCCGCATGAACCAGCGCGCGCGTGAGCTCACGGCAGGGTGAAGTCGTCGAGCTCGTCCCGTTGGCCGAGGCCATCGCGGCCAACGCCAAGAACGAAGGGCGCGCCCCGAGCGCCGTCCTGCGGGAGATCGCCGCCACGGCGATGGCTGAGGGCGGCGAGTAACCCGCCTCTCCACGTTTTCTTCGCCTTCATCGCTCCCACCTCTCCCTCGTCCCGCCACAGCCACATCCTGAACGCCCGCCTCTGAACGCGCGTTGCGCTACAGAGTAGCGCGTCAGACGTGTACAACGGTTCCGAGCCAGGAGACCGCCTGTCATGTCCGACGACCAACTCGCCAAATTCATGTCCTTGATTGACGATGCAGAAAACGAGGCCAATCGTGCCAAACAGGAGGCGTTGCGCGCAGAAGAAGAGCGAAAGTCTGCCGCTCAAGAGCTCGACAGATACATCGCAAGCGCCATTGAGGCGATCCAGAAAGGCACTAGCGACCTGCGCACAGCGATGACCAGGAAGAGAGTGCCAACCAAGACGTTCTCCAAGGCGGCGGACCCCACAAAAGACGAGACAGTTCATATTGGAGATACTCAAGCAAAACTGCTGTACCTCTTCGTGTTCCCCCATCCGAAACCGCACCCGATAAAGGGTACTATTCACGCTAGTATCGGCTTGGCCAGGTCGACGATTAACAACAGACACGGCTGGCGGCTGCACGAGTTTGTTTCACATGACACTGGGCCCAGCGGCATTAGCGGTGTTGCTCCTAGTAAACATCTGAATATCGGAGATCCGTATACGGCGGAGATGGTAAAGGATAGCATCAACAAGCTTCTTGCCCAGGTCAACGGACTGTATATCAAGCAAGAAGACGACTGATCACCACCCTTCGGCGCACCCTGGCGACAACGAGCAAGAGAGTTGCCATTCCTCATGCAGGGCGGCATATGCAGTCAATGACTCGTCGAGGGTCTGCTCAAGTCTCAGGCGACTGAGCGCGCTGCTTGCGGTGATCGTTTCTCGCCCGATCCTCACCTCGTCGTCCGTCATCGCGCACCCCCGCAACGTGCCACCTGGGCTATGACATCCGCTGTCCTAGCGCCCCCTCTTGCGCGTGCTTCCGAGCGGTTTTCCTCGGTAAAATCGCTATAATCAGAGGACCTTAGACGAAAACGCCCCGCCTCCGGCTGGAACCCGAAGGCAGGGCGGCAGAAGCCGAGCGGTGCGACCCGTCCGACGTCCTGGCAGACCGGATCGTGGGCCCTCCGCCGGAGAAAGGCAAGGGTCCCGTGGCGAACGTGCTCCCGGCGGAGAAGCGCCTGCGTGTCCTGGCTGCCCTGCTGGATGGCAACAGCATCCGGGCGGCCGAGCGCATGACCGAGGTCAACCACCGCACCATCACGCGCCTGCTGTTGGCGCTGGGGGCCGGCGCGGTGCGCCTGCATGACCGCCTCGTGCGCGACGTGCAGTGCAGCCTGGTCCAGGTCGACGAGATCTGGTCCTTCGTCCAGAAGAAGCAGTCTCGCGTGACCGAGGCCGACCCGCCCGACGTCGGCGAGGCGTACACCTTCGTGGCCATCGACGCGACCAGCCGCATGGTCATCTCCTGGCGTGTCGGCAAGCGCGACCAGGCGACGACGGACGCCTTCATCGCCGACCTTCGGGCGCGCATGCTCGTGATGCCGCAGCTGACCAGCGACGGGTTCGCGCCGTACATCCCCGCGGTCGGGGCGTCCTTCGGGACGAGCATCGACTACATGCAGACGGTCAAGAACTACCACTCCGGTAGCCGAGGCCGGCGCGACGACCACCGGTACGAGCCACCCCGGGACCCGTTCATCACGAAGTCCGTGGTCTACGGCGCACCCGACCCGGCGAAGGCGTCGACGGCCTACGTCGAGCGCCTGAACGGCTCCACGCGCCACACGAACGGGCGCATGCGTCGGCTGTGCCTGGCCTTCTCGAAGAAGGCCGACCACCACCGCGCCGCCGTGGCGCTCAACTACGTGGCCTACAACCTGACGCGCGTCATCCGCACGCTGCGCGTCACGCCCGCGATGCAGGCCGGCATCACCGACCACGTGTGGACGCTGGACGAGCTCCTGGAGACGCTCCTGTCCGAGGACGAGGCCGCCGCTCCCGAGGCGAAGCCGCTCACTCATCGCGAGCCCTCCGCGCCGGCACGGCCGCTGCCGAACAACCGGGGCTTCCTGCGCCTCGTGACCGAGCCGACGCCGGCGTTGAAGCGCCCGCACCGGGCACCCGAGCCGCCGCCGGCATCGCCGCCGGCCCAGGCTGCTCCGCCTCCGCCGCCCGACCCGCCGCGCGGGATGGTCCAGCTCGACCTGTTCGGCGATCCGCCGGAGGGGTCGTGAGTGCTGCACTTTGCTTCCGCAGGGTGCTGCACTTTGAGCGCGAGTGCTGCACTCTGAACCAAAGTGCAGCACCACCCTCAGCTGCCCCGCCGAGACCGGATCCGGTCCCCAGGCCATGCTCAGCTGCCCCGCCGAGACCGGATCCGGTCACCCCGGCCATGCTCAGCTGCCCCGCCGAGACCGGATCCGGTCCATCAGGCCAAGCTCAACTATCCCGGCAGACCGGATCCGGTCGCGGCAGGCAGCTCAGCTCCCCCCGAGGGACTGGCTCCGGTCCCCCGGCCATGCTCGGCTGCCCCGGCGAGCGCCGATCACCGCGGCGCCGCCGGAGAAAGCGCGACCATCCATCACAAAATCAGGGGACTCGACCGAAGCAAGGCGTGGCTCAGCGCGGGACCACGCGCCCGCTACTGCCCGCCGGGCACGCAGATCGCCGTCGCCGAGCCGGCGCCCATGCACGAGAAACCCGCCGCGCAGTCGGTGTTCGCGGCGCACGGGAAGGCGCACTTGCCCACGGCCGTGTTGCACTTGTGCGTGCCGCAGACCATGTCGTTCGTACACGGGAGCGCGAGCGGGCTCGGCTGCGCCGTCGTCGCCGGCGCGGTCGTACCGGGCTGCTGGTACTGCCCAGGCTGCTGATACCCGGGCTGCTGGTACCCAGGCTGCTGGTACTGCCCAGGCTGCTGGTACCCAGGCTGCTGGTACTGCCCAGGCTGCTGGTACTGCCCAGGCTGCTGGTTGTAGGCGTTGTACTGCTGGCTCGACGGATCTTCGGCCTCGCTGCCCCGGCACGCGGAGGACAGGAGCCCGAGGCCTCCGAGAGCTAGGACGACCGCCGCGGCCGAGCGCGCGCTGGTGAACCACATGGATCGCTTCATCAAGGTCTCCCGCAGTGCGGGGCTCGCCCCCGCGTGAGCAGCGGGCCGCTGTCGACCCGCCGCTGAGATCTGAGCCCCGGCCCCCGGAGGAGCAACCGCAGGCCCTTCGCCGGCGAGCGCCGCGCCGCGGGCCCGCTGGAGGCGAGCGTACCCCCGGTCGGCGGCCACGCGCCCCCCAAAATGCACGCGCCACCGCGCGCTCACCGCGGCGCAGCATCCTTGCAGCAACGAAACCCCTGCTCGTACCCGTAGTCCTCTTCCTTGTGGAACCCCACCGTCGGGCGGCATCGGCCGCGCATCGGGCCCCACCAGCCGCCCTTGAGCCCGCTCCGCTCCGGGGACTTGCGGCCCGGCCGCACCACCCACTCGTTGATGTTGCCGTTGAGGTCGTAGACGCCGAACGGCGACACGCACGCCGGCATCGAGCCGGCAGGCACGCGCTGATCGAGCCGCTCGAGCTCCGCCTTGCACTTCGGGTGACGCATGCACCGCTCGTAGCGGTAGAGCGTCAGCTCGCGCTGGCGGAACGGCCGGTCGATGTTGCACTTCGTCGCGTCGCGCGTGAACCCGTACGTGTACGGGAGCATCTCCTCGCCCTCGCAGGCGAGGTTGAACTCGTCCTCGGTGCAGAGGCGCTTGCCGACGCCCTCGCACAGCTTGACGGCCTCGCGCCACGAGACGAGCAGCGCCGGGAGCTCGCCCTTCCGGTTCGGCCACTCGTACCGGTCGACGCAGTAGCGCATCGGCGTGCGCTTCTTCGAGAGGCACGCGGTCGGCTGCTTGTACTCGAGGCAGCGCTCGCTGACGGAGGTCGATCCCTCCACCTCGCCGTATGGGTTCGCCCGCCTCGCCTGGTCCTTCTCGAACTCCTTGTGGTGCTTCAGGCAGATCTGCTCGACCAGGGGGCAGTAGTCGCCGTCGACGAGGACCATGTCGTCCGGGCACCCCTCGGAGCTGCCGGGCAGCCCGGCGTCCGACGTGCCGCCGTCGGCCGGCGGCGCCGCGGCCGCGCCGTCCGGGGCCATGGCGTCGGGCGGCTCCGCGGCGTCCGGCGGCTCCGCGGCGTCGGGCAGCTCCGCGGCGTCCGGCGGCTCCGCGGCGGCGCCGTCAGGTGGCGCGGGCTCGGCGTCCGCCACGGAGCCGGAGCTCGAGGGCGCCGCGGCGTCGGTCGCGGCGGGCTCGCGGCGATCGCAGGCGAGGATCGCGGCCGCGAGGCCGCACAGCAGGGCGAGGCCCCCCGCGCAGCGCCGGCAGAGGGCCCTGCGCCGCCGGCGCGGAGCGGCCGGCGGCGCGAAGCGGCGGCGGCGCCGGCTCATCGGCCGGGGGCGGGGATGACCTTGAGCGGCACCCGCGTGCCGCCGCGGTCCACCTCGATCACGACCTCGCGGCCCGGCTCGAGCTCGCCGAGCGCGAACATGAAGTCGTGGATGTTGGTGATCGCGTGGGCGCCGATGCGCACGATCACGTCCCCCGCCTGCATCCCGGCGCGGGTGGCCGGCGCGTCGGGCCGCACGCCCGTGAGCTTCACGCCGGGCCCCTGGTACGCGTAGTCCGGCATCGTGCCGAGCGACGCCCGGAAGCCGCGGCGCATGCTGCGGTGAGGGTCGGCCGGCGGGTCGGTGAAGGCCATCCGCGCGTCGCGCTGCGACAGGGCGAGCGCCATCCGCGCCGCGAGCACCGCGCAGCGCGACACGCCCGCGGCGTTGATCTTGTCCGCCGTGTCGCTCGGCCGGTGGTAGTCCTCGTGGACGCCCGTGAACAGGAAGGCGACCGGGACGCGCGACGCGGTGAACGACGTGTGATCGCTCGCGCCGAACCCCTCGACGCCGAACTGCAGCGCGAGGCCGAGCCCGCGGGCGGCGTCGTCCACGATCGGCTTCCAGTCGGGCGAGGTGCCGAGGCCGTCGACGAGGAGCTTGTCCTCCCGCATCCGGCCGACCATGTCCGCGTTGATCATGGCGACGACGGGCTTGATCCCCCCGAGCGGCGCCGGCGGGTGATCGACGAAATGGCGCGAGCCGAGGGTGCCGAGCTCCTCGGCGCCGAACGCGATGAACAGCAGGTTGCGGTCCGGCCGCGCGGGGAGCGAGGCGAACCGCCGCGCCACCTCGAGGAGCATCGCGGTCCCCGAGGCGTTGTCGTCGGCGCCCGGGTGCACCGCGTGCACGCCGGGCGCGCGCGAGTACGAGTTGCCCCCGTGGCCGAGGTGATCGAAGTGCGCCCCGACGACGACGTACTCGCCGGCGTGAGGGGAGCCGTCCCGCGCCGGGAGCAGGCCGATCACGTTCGACGCCGGCGCCATCCGCGGGGTGACCTTGGTCGTGATCTCGACGGTGACGCCGTCGAGCGGCTTCGGCCCGGGGGCCTTCGCCGGGGCCTGCTTCGCGGCCTCGGGCTTCGCGGCGGCCTGCTTCGCGGCCTCGGGCTTGGCCGGCGGCGGGAGCCCGGCCGTCGGGAAGAGCGCCCGGGCCGCGGAGCGGGTGATCACCACGGCCGGGATGCCCATGCTCGCCGCGTCGTCCGACACCCGCGGGAGCTCGTCGCCCGCCGCGACCAGGATCACGCCGGCGGCCTTGTGCTCGCGGGCCGTGCGGAGCTTGTAGCGGACGCTGCCGAAGTCGCGGAGCGCGTCGGCCGGCCGCGGCGACGGCGCGTGGTGCGGGTCCGCGTGCGCCGCGCCGCCGTGCGGGTCCGCGTGCGCCGCGCCGCCGTGCGGGCCCGCGTGCGCCGCGCCGGCAGGGCCGGATTGCGCCGCACCGCCGTGCGCGTGCGCCGCGCCGGCAGGGCCGGATTGCGCCGCGCCGCCGTGCGCCTGCGCCGCGCCGCCGTGCGCCGCGCCGCCGTGAGGACCTGCGTGCGCCGCGCCGCCGTGCGCCTGCGCCGCCCCCGCGTGCCCCGCGCCGGCCGCGCCTGCCTTCGCCGCCCCCGCCTGCGGCGCCGCCTCCGCGCCGCCGCCCAGCGTGGGCACGCCGTCGAGCACGACGGCGATCTTCCCCTCGATGTCGCGGCCGCCGTAGTCGTCCCACGAGAGCGCCGCCGCGGTCACGCCGTGGCCCACGAGCACCGCCGCCCCCGAGACCGTGCCGCTCGCGCTCCCGTCGGCCGTGACCAGCTTGGCGGCCTCGACGCTCTGCTTCCGGCCCGCGCGCTGCACCGCGAGCGCCGCCGGCGCCACGTCGGCGCCCACCCGCGCGTCGAACACCTGCCGGTACGCCTTCGCGTCGCTCCCCTGCCCGCCCAGCGGCGCGAGCTTGAGCTCGGCGAACCGGCGCGCGATGAACTCGGCCGCGAGCTCGGCCCCCTGCTCGCCCGTGGCCCGCCCCGCGAGCTCGGGCGACGCGAGGTACGCGACGTCCGCCTTGATCCGCGCCTCCGCCGCGGGGTCGAGGTCGATCGAGGCCGGCGCGGCGGGCGCCGCGGCGGCCGGCGTCGGGGCCGGCGGCGCGGCCGCCTCGCGGGGCGGCGCGGCGGCCGGCGCGCAGGCGCCGAGCGCGGCGAGCAGGCCCGCGGCGAGGCCGCGACGGAGCCCCGCCGCGCGCGCGCGACCTGCCGGCCGAGCCGCGGCGTGCCCGGCGCTCACCACGGCGCCGCCTTCTGCGCCGCGCGGACCAGCTCGAGCGCGCGGCGGCCGATGTACTCCTCCACGTCGGCGGGCGCGATGTGGCGATCCTTCGCGAAGTCGAACTCGCGCGGCTTGCCGTCGCCGAAGGTCACCCGCACGATCGCCGACTCCCGCAGGAGCTCCAGCGCGAGGCTGAACTCGCCGAGCGCGAGCCGGTGCTTGTCCTGCTCCTGCGAGAGCACGACGGGCTGCCCCTTCTCCTGCAGCCTCTCGTGCGCGAACTTCAGCGACTCGGCCCCCAGCGACACGGCCGACTCCGCGGCCGCGAGCGCCTCGGCGACCCGCTTCTTGTGGCGCGCGAGCTCCTCCGACTCGCGCTCCGCCTTCGATTTCACGGCCTCGATGAGCTCATCACGCCAGGTAGGCACAGTGCACCTCGGCGCGAACACTCTTCCGAAACGTGCGTTTTGTCCAGCCCGACACGCGCCGGTCGCCCGGCGCCTCGCCCGCCCGACGCGCGCCGGACACGGGCTCGGCCGCGCAGCCCGAACAAAAACAGGAAGCCCGGGATCTCCTGAGGAGGACGACCTCCCTCGAGAGCTCCCGGGCCTCTCGCCCCGATCGCGCGGCCGCGCCCGCGTCCGGCGCGCGTCGCTACTGCACGTCGGAGCCGCCGGCCTTGGCCGGGGCGAGCGCGCTCAGGTCCTCGGCCACGGTGGCCTTCGGGTTCATGAGCTCGTGGAACGCGCGCTTCGCGAGCGCGCCGGTCTCGCCCTGCTCGTGCCGCAGCGCCATGAGCGCGCCCTTCTCCTTCATGAACTTGAGCGTCTCGATCGCGCCCTTCTTCTGCTCGCCGTCGCCGCTCTTGGCCGCCTGGTACAGCCGGTAGCGCAAGACGACGCGGGTCTCGGAGTGCGGGCCGTTGTCGTACTTCAGGTTGTCGAACTGGGCCTGGAGCCGCTGCCGCGCCCACTCCTGCGGCGCGTCCGCGACCTTCACCCGCGTGATCGCCTCGGCGTTCGCGACGTACCGGTAGAGGTTGCCGCGCTTGAAGTCCTCGTCCGACCAGTAGCCGAACGCGCGGTAGTAGTGGTCCTTGAGGTCGTCGAGCGCGCCCTTGTCGAAGTCGGCGTACATCGCGACCGTCCGCGCCGCGGTGTCGCTCGTGCCGCCGAGGATGAGCGCGAGCGCCGCGGCGTTCCGGACCTCGACGTCCTTCAGCTTCTCGAAGAGCTGGTTCTGCGCCGCCTCGTCGAAGCCGCCGATGCCGATGGCGCGCGCGATGGCCATGCGCACCCCGGGATCGACGTCGGCCGTGAGCAGCGTGACGAGCTCGCCGGCGGCGCTGGGCACCGGACGGAGCGCGAGCGCGGACGCGTAACAGGCGCCGATGAGCTGCTTGCGCGGCTCCTTCTTGCTCGCGAAGTCCTTCGCCTTCTTCGCCACCTCGAGCATCGTCTTGTCGTCGGCGCACCAGGCGAGCGCCTCGCACGCGGCCTGGCGGGCCTCCTCGTGCCACATCTCGTCCTCGATGAGCTTCGTCAGCGGCTCCACCGCGCGCGGGTCGCCCCACTCGGCGAGCCCCTGCGCCGAGCCGTAGGCGACCGCGCGCAGCGCCATGCCCAGCATCGCGAGCCCCGCGCCCTGGAGCCCGTCCTGGGTGATGTCCATCTTCGGGTCCTTCTTGCGCTTGAACTGCTCGAGCAGCCGCGGGAAGGAGGGCTCGTCCTTCATGCGCCCGATGTACCGGAGCGCGCTCTGCGCGGTCTCGAACGCCGCCGGGAACGGCGGCTGCTGCCCCTCCTTCGGGAGCGGGTCGGTCGGGAAGGCCCAGTCGCGCATGTCCTTCAGGATCTTCTCGGAGCGGATCGTGGCGAGGAAGCGCAGGCCGTTCGCGTGCGGCTGCGGGCGATCCTTGAGCCACAGGATGACCGGCGACTCGGCCGTGGCCTTGAGCTCGGCGGCCTTGTCCGCGTGGATCACGGCGAGGTCGGCGAGCATGCGGGCGCCGACGACGCGCGGCAGGTCGGTGCGCGACAGGTGCCCGCCCTCGTCCGCCTCCCAGAACTTCTCGAGCTTGTAGAGCTTGAGCGGGTCGGCCAGCATCCGCTCGCCGATGTACTTGGCGCCGCGGATGTCGCCGATCTCGGCGAGCCGCGTGCCCGCCTCGCCCTGCCAGTGCAGCGGCGGCTTCTTCGCCTCGATCCACTTCACGAGCGGGTCGGCCGCGCGCGGGTCGGCGAGCTCGCGCAGCATCTCCATGATCTGCTTCGTCTGGAACCAGGTCGTCTCCTCGGGGTCCGCCTTCACGCTGTCGAGGGCGAGGACGAGCCCCTCGCCGCCGATGCCGTCGCGCAGCGCCTCGAGGAAGCGCTGGCGGCTGTCCTTGTCGGCGTTCGACAGCGCCTCGAGGAGCGGGGCGCGCGCCGTCTCGTCGCCGATCCGCCCGAGGCCGTTCGCGGCCTCGCGGGCGACCTCGACGTCCTTGTCCTTCACGAGCGTGATCAGCGCGCTCGTCCACTTGGGCTCGGCGTTGCGCGACAGGACCGTCGCGACGAGCTGCCGCACCGACGCGCTCTCGTCGGTCGCGAGCTTCGCCAGCTCGTCGAGCGACACGAGGCCGGCGAGCTTCTCGGGATCGAAGGCGTTGCCGCCGCCGAGCCGCTCGACCTTGGAGAGGAACCCCTTCCGGTACTGGTCCATCGCGTCCTTGAACGCGGCCGGCTCCTTGAGCTCGACGAGGGCCCAGACGATCTGGGGCCGGTCGCTCTCGTCCGCGACCTTGAGCGCCTCGAGCAGCGCGGGCTTGGCGCTGTCGGCCTTGGGCGAGCCGTAGTAGGCGAGCACCTGCGCGGCGACGCCCTTCACGCGGTGGTCCGGGAGCGCGAGCGCCTTGGTCGCGTGGGTGACGCCCTCGGGGTCGCCGGCCCAGGCGAGCTGCATGAGCGCCTCTTGCTGGAGCGAGGGCTCGGCGTTCGAGGCGGCCCACTTCTGCCAGAGGGGCAGCTGGTCCTTCTTCGGCAGGACGAAGATGTTCTTCTTCTCCTTGGAGATGGCGTCGACCGTCATCTTCTGGCTGTCCTGCTTGACGCCGAACCAGATGGCGCCGGCGGCGCCGAGCGCGAGGAGGAGGCCGACCACGATCGACACCGGGCTGAACCGGCCGCGCTTGAAGTTGCCGTCGTCCGCGAAGCCGCCGCCGGCGGGCGCCGGCGGGGCTCCGGGCAGATCGTTGTCATCGGGGGGCCACTTGGCCGCCCACTTGGCCGGGGGGAGCCCGGGCGGCGGGCGCCGCCCGCGGGGCCCCGTGGGATTTTCTCGTGAAAGATTCGGACGATCCAGCATGGTTCCTCCAGCGCGCGGGCGACGACGTTACCCGGACGGCGGTGGCGGCGCGCGGCGAGCCGCGCTGCGCCCCCGACCCCCACCGGCGGCGGCGGGCGGCGTCGCGCGGCGAGCCGCGCTGCGCCCCCGACCCCGGGCCGGGCGGCGCAGCGCCCGGCCGGTCGAGGCGCCGGACCGTACCAGAGCCGCTCGGACGTAGGCCCAAAGATTTGCTATGAAGCCCAGGGCCCCGTATGGCCGAACCCGAGTCCAATTCCGGTAAGATTCTCTACCCTGCAGTCGCGGTGCTCATCGCCCTGAGCGCGCTCTTCGGGCTTGCGATCCTGCCGCGCCTCTCGCCCGGGGTCGGGGGCATGGTCGGCGCGGTGGCCCCCGACGTGACGCTGCCGGTCGCGGCCAACGGCGAGCCCGGCGCGCGCATGCAGCTCGCCGAGCTCAAGGGCCAGCCGGTGATCCTCGACTTCTGGGCCACCTGGTGCGGGCCCTGCGCGGTCCAGGCGCCGATCCTGGACCGGATCGCGCGCCGGTACGAGAAGAAGGGGCTCGTGGTGCTCGGCGTCAACGTGGATGACCCGCCCCAGGTGGCCAGCCAATACGCCCTCAAGAAGGGGCTCTCGTATCCGATCCTCATCGACGACGCCAAGGAGGCGTCGGTCCGGTACGGGGTGGACAAGCTGCCGAGCCTCGTGGTGATCGACCGGCAGGGCAACGTCGCGGCCTACCTGACCGGCATCGTCGACGAGGCGAGCCTCTCCGAGATCATCGCGGCGACCCTCTGACCTCGCTCCCCGTGTCACAGCCCTCCCGACCCTCGCGCGTCGCGCTCGCGGCGCTCCTCGCGGCCGCGCCGGCCTGCTCCCGCGGCGAGCCCGACCGCGGCCGCGGCGACGCCGCCGCGCCGCCGGCCAGCCCCTCCGCGCCCTCGACGGGCCCCGCGGCCTCCGCCCCGGGGGGCGCCGCCCCGCCGGGCTCTGGTGCTGCCGGCGCGCCTCCGGCGGCCGGGGGTCCGGCCGGCGCGCCGCCGGCGGCCGGGGGCGAGGCGCCGCCGCCCGCCGGGGATCCGATGGCGATCCATTACGAGGCGCGCGAGGACCTGGTGCGGCTCTTCTCGCTGAAGGAGCTCACGCCGCGGGAGCGCAAGTTCAGGAACCCCGAGCTCTTCCTGGAGAAGAACTTCGGCGGCGGCGGGCCGTCGCGCATCAACCAGGGCAACAAGGCGCTCGCGCGGCACACGCGCTCGAAGGAGCAGTGCCTCGAGGGGCTCCGCGGCGTGGTCCTCCAGACGGAGGAGCAGCGCGCCCGCTGCGGCGGCCACGAGAACATGGTGCCCGTCTTCAAGACCGTGCGGGGGAAGGCGAAGCGGGCCGAGTTCTGCATCGACATCTTCGAGTTCCCCAACAAGCCGTGCGAGCTGCCGATGGTGTGGGCGGGCCCGACGCAGGCGGCGTCCGTGTGCAGCCTGCAGGGCAAGCGCCTCTGCACCGAGGACGAGTGGAGCCTCGCGTGCCGCGGCGATCCGGAGGGCGGCGAGCCGAGGACGTACGCCTACGGCGACGAGCTCGACCTCGCCGTCTGCCACACGCAGACGCGGCACCGCGAGATCGACGGCACGCCGTGCGACGCCGACACGGCGCGCTCCGCCTACGAGACCTGCGCGACCGACACCGAGCCGGCGGGCTCCTACCCGGCGTGCCGCTCCCGGTTCGGGGTCTTCGATCAGCACGGCAACGTGGCCGAGATCATGACCCGCCGCGATCGCGACGACGGCAAGCTGTACAGCCAGCTCAAGGGGAGCGCCTGGTTCTACGTCGAGGTCGCCCGCGCGCACGACGCGCCGCGGCCGAAGGGGCAGGAGACCTATCCCGACCACTGCTCCTTCAGCCCGCGCTGGCACGTGGAGCCGATGGAGAACGCGTGGCACGTCAATTACCACCTCGGGTTCAGGTGCTGTAAGACGGTCCACTGACGCGCCCGCGCGCCCCCCGAGCGCCCGAACAGGATGTCGCACGCCCGCGCCGTCGATCCGCCCGCGTGGGCGCGGAGCCGCAAACAGCGCACCTCCGCGGCGGCCGAAAGCGGAGTGGTTCTCGGCGCTTCCAAAAACGGCTCAACAAAATGCGCACGAGAGGACACAATCCACCTCTTTTTTCTCGCGCCCATTCGACATCTTTTCTCTCGCGGAGGCGCGACTGGGTTGCTATCCGTATCGACATGATGAAGAGAGCCAGTCTGCTTGCGCTTCTCAGCGTGGTCTCCGCCTCTGGCCTGTTCTTCGGGTGCAATCATGACGAGCCGATCGGCGGCACCTCGCAGGCCCTCGTGGCCGAGTGCGTCGACCCGGGCGGCGCGATCCCGGAGGGTGAGTGGGTGTGCGGCGACGAGCGGGTCGTCGAGTGCACGACGCACCGGGGCGCGTACGTCGAGACCATCTATGCACAGCTCTCGGACGGCACCTGCGCTGACACGACGGTGGCTGTCTCCGCGGAGGGGCCGTTCGCCCTCGGGACGCACGAGATCGTCGTGACCGCGGAGGCGGAGGGCGCGCCGGTGTCGCTCTGCGCCTCGGAGCTCGCCGTGGTCGACACGGTCGCGCCGGTGCTCTCCGACCGTCGCCCCGAGCTCTGGCCGCCGAACCACTCGTTCCACACCATCTCGGTGGACGACTGCGTGGAGGTCGAGGACGCGTGTGACGACGAGGTCGAGGTGACGTTCACCTACGCGGCGAGCGACGAGCCGCGGAACGACACGGGCGACGGCAACACCGAGGTGGACATCGCGAACCTCGGCTGCGGCTCGGTGGACCTCCTGGCCGAGCGGAAGGGCAACGGCGACGCGCGCGTCTACACGCTCGGCGTCCGGGCGGTCGACGCGTCGGGCAACGTGACCGAAGGCGAGTGCCACGTCATCGTGCCCCACGATCAGGGCGGCAAGGTGTCGGTCGACAGCGGGATCGCCTACCGGGAGGAGGCGCCTGCCTGCGACTGAGGCGCGCGGCTGGATCGCGCCTGCGTCGAGGGGTACCCTTGCCCCTCGATGCAAGCGCTGGCTCAGCGCGCGCGGATCGCGCGCGGCACGTCCGGTGAGAGCCGCTGGGAGATAGCGACCCGGCCCCCGGCGCCGCGCCTCCGCCCTTACATCCGCGATTACTGCGGCTACACGGAGCAGGCGCCTGGGGCGCTGCGGCGGGTCGAGTTCCCGATGCCGCAGGTCGTCGTCATCATCGAGTTCGGACCGCCGCTACGCGTGTTCGACGCCGGCAGCGATCGCCGTCACGCCCTGTATCCGGGCGGCTTCGTCGCGGGGCTCGGCGAGACCTTCACGATCACCGAGCACGACGGGCTCCAGCGCGGGCTCCAGGTGAACCTCACCCCCATCGGGGCGCGGGTCTTCTTCGGCGTGCCGATGGCGGAGCTCACCGGGCGCGTGATCTCGGCCCGGGATCTCCTGCCGAGGAAGCATGCCTGCCTGACGGAGCGCCTCGAGGAGCTCCCCACCTGGGACGCGCGCTTCGACCTGATCGAGCGCGCGCTCGGCGAGCGCGTCGAGGAGGCGCGGCACGCGCTCGGCGTGGTGCCGTGGGCCCTGCGGCGGATCGAGGAGCGCGGGGGCGCGGTCGACATGCGGGCGCTCGCGCGCGAGCTCGGCTACAGCCACAAGCACGTGATCGACCTGTTCCGCGAGCACGTGGGGGTCCCGCCCAAGCTCCTCGCCCGCCTCGTGCGCTTCGACCGGCTGGTCCAGCACCTCAAGGCCGGCGCGTCGGGGACCTGGGCGGAGCTCGCGCAGCGGTTCGGCTACTACGACCAGGCGCACCTCGCGCGCGACGTGAAGCAGTTCACCGGGACCACGCCGACCCGGGCGCGCGCCGCGCTGATCGACGTCGCCGGCATGAGCCCCTGAGCCCCCGTCGCCCAACGATGGGGCCGCCCTGGCGCCGCAGGCCGGGCCGGCACCCGGCCCCGGGCAAGGCCGTACGCCTCGATCAAGCCCTTCCTTGTTGACGGCGGGCCCTCGAGAAATCATTGACAATCGTCAATGACGAATGTCAACGAACCGATCGATCTACCCTGGACGGATAATCTCCACTGGAGCAGAACCGGATTCTTCGATAGATCTCGCGCCAAGGCGGCATCGGTTCATGGCTCCTCGTCCGGCGAAGGCAGGCTCCACGGTGCGGGATCGCCAGCGCGAGGACACCCGGCAGCGCATCTACGAGGCGGCCATCGCCGTCTTCCGGCGCGACGGCTTCGCGGCCGCCCGCATCGAGGACATCGCCAGGTCGGCGGGCGTCAGCCACGGCTCGTTCTACTTCCATTTCCCCACCAAGGACGACGTGCTCTTCCAGCACCACCGGGAGCTCGACCAGCGCGTCGTCGCCGCGCTCTCGGCGCTGCCCGAGGACGCGCCGCTGCGGGCGCTGCTGGACACGCTGTGCGCCGCCTTCAGCACGGAATGGGAGCGCGACAGCTCGCTCGTCCCGGATCTCGCGGCGGCGATGATCCGCAAGGGCATGGTGCGCACGCCCCCCGCGGAGATGAGCCCGGTCGGACGCCTGCTCACCGAGCGGTTCCACCGGGCGGCCGATCGCGGCGAGCTCGGCCGCGAGCTCCCCATGGAGTGGCTCTGCAGCATCCTGCTCGGTCAGCTGTTCACGACGACGATCGCCTGGCTCGCCGATCCGGCGCTGCCGCTCGGCACGGCGCTCCAGCGGACCGCCGCGCTCTTTCTGACCGGCGCCTCGGCGAGCAGGTAGCCGCCAGCGCGCATCGAGGGGCATCGCCCCCTCCCCCGCTGAAGCCGAGGGGCGCCGCGCGCCGGCGGCAGCGTTGCGCCCCGCCCCGGGCCTCGCGGCCGCCGAGAGGCGCTCGCGGAGCGGCCGGGGCGAGCGGCGCCCAGGCAGACAGCATTCCTTCGGGTCGTCATCACGCTTGGAAGAAGAGGAGATATTGACCATGATCAACCGGCCTTGGAGCATCGTTCTCGCCGCGCTCGTCCCCGTCATGGGCTGCACCAGCGAGCCCGAGAGCACGAATCCCCTGGTGGAGGGCCCCACGGCGGGCCCGACGTTCCACAAGGACGTGGCGCCCATCCTGCAGAAGCGCTGTCAGGGCTGCCACTCGCCCGGCGAGATCGCGCCCTTCAGCCTGACCGACTACGCCGACGCGAAGCAGGTCTCGAGCCGGATCGTGGCGGTGACGCAGGACCGGACGATGCCGCCCTGGGGCGCCGTGGAGACGGACGAGTGCACGCCGCGCTTCGGCTGGAAGGACGACAGCAGGCTCTCCGACGCGGAGCTCGCGACGCTCGAGGCCTGGCACGACGCCGGCGCCCCCGAGGGCGACCCCGCGGACGCGCCCCCCGCGCTCGAGCCGTCGGCGCTCCATGGCCTCGAGGGCGTCAGCGCCACCATCGAGCCCGCGAAGCCGTACGTGACGGGCGGCGACGAGGACCAGTTCCGCTGCTTCGTCATGGATCCGAAGCTCACGCAGGACGCGTTCGTGAACGGCATGAACGTGATCCCGGGGAACTCGAAGGTCGTCCACCACGTGGTGGTCTTCACCGACCCGCACGCGGAGAGCGATTCCCTGGCCGACGCCGACGGCGGCTACGAGTGCTTTGGCAGCTCCGGCGTCCAGGACACCCAGGTCCTCGGCGTGTGGGTGCCGGGCGGGCGGCCGACCGAGTACCCGCCCAACGCCGGCTTCCTCGTGCGCGCGGGCTCGAAGCTCGTGATGCAGGTCCATTACCACCCGGCGGGCGCGACCGCCGAGCCCGACGCTACGAAGGTCCAGCTGCGGCTCCTCCCGGAGCCGCCGGAGTACCGGGTCGTCTTCGTGGCCTTCGGCAACTTCCCCTCGCAATGGCCGAGCGGCGACGGCCTCCAGCCGGGGCCCAACGACAGGGATGGGGTCGAGTTCTTCGTCCCGGCAGGGGCCAAGGACCACACCGAGGTCATGAAGGTCACGCTCCCCGAGACGTTCATGGGGGAGTCGCTCGTGGACGGCATCCGGCTCTACAGCGCGATGACCCACATGCACTATGTCGGGACCGACATGAAGGTCGATGTCCAGCGCCCGAGCCCGCAGGGCGGCGATCCGGCCGAGGAGTGCGTGGTCCAGACGCCGAAATGGGACTTCAACTGGCAGCAGACGTACACCATCGACGCGCCGATCGAGGAGCTCCCCGTGCTGAAGACCGGCGACGTCATGAGCTTGCGCTGCCTCTACGACAACACGATGGACAACCCCTTCGTGAGGAGGGCGCTCCACGAGGAGAACCTCACCGCGCCGAGGGACATCGTCCTCGGCGAGAGCTCGCTCGACGAGATGTGCATCGGCCTGTTCAACGGGTTCGTCAAGAACTGACGGGCGCTGCTCCGGGCGCGTACGCGTCGGAGCTGGAAGCTCGATTCCGGCGCCGATGAGCCCAGCACCGCAGGCCGGGCGAGCGCTCGGCAGGAACAAGGTAAAACTTTTACAATACCCCCGGCGCCGCGCTCCTCAAGGTAGGCCTCGAAGGAGCGAACACGATGTCGAGCGGGTCCCCCACGAATATGCCCCCTGCGTTCCGCCTGAATCAGATGATCATGAGCCTCTGGGTGCCGCAGGTCGTCCACGCGGCCGCGGAGCTCGGCGTCGCGGACGCCCTCGCCGACGGGCCGCTGCCGAGCAGCGCGGTCGCGGCGCGGCTCGGCACGCACCCCGACGCGACGGAGCGCCTGCTCCGGGCGCTCGTCACGCTCGATCTGCTCGCCCCGCGCGGGGACCGCTTCGAGCTCACCGAGGTGGGGCGATGCCTCGAGACGAGCTCCCCCACCTCGAGGCGCGCGTGGTCCCGGCTCATGGGCGGGCCGGGCGTGTGGCAGGCCTGGGGCCGCTTGACCGACTGCGTCCGCACCGGCCGGATGGCGTGGGGCGCCGGAGGCGCCGCGGCGTCGTCCGGGACCGAGCACTTCGACGAGCTCGGGCGCGACCCGGCCGCCGCCGCGATCTTCCACCAGGCCATGGTGGAGCTCACCCGCGGGGTCGCGCCCGGCATCGTCGGGGCCGCCGATCTGCGCGGCGCGCGCCGGGTGGTCGACGTGGGAGGCGGCCACGGCGCCCTGCTCTGCGCGATCCTGGAGGCGCACCCCGGCGTGGAAGGGGTCGTCTTCGACCTCGAGCACGCGCGCGAGGGAGCGCTCCAGCTGTTCGCGTCGCGCGGCGTCGCCGCCCGCGCCTCCTTCGTGGCGGGGAGCTGCTTCGACGCGGCGCCGCCGGCCGCCGACGTCTACGTGCTCAAGAGCGTGATCCACGACTGGGACGACGCCCGGAGCCTCGCGATCCTGGGCAAGTGCCGCGAGGCGATGGACGGCGCGGCGCGCCTCCTCGTCGTGGAGCCGCCCGCGCCCGCCGCCCCGGCCCAGCGCGGGAACGCGGCGCTCGAGTGGGTGCTCTCGTTCAGCGACATCAACATGCTCGTGAACACGGGAGGGCGCGAGCGCACCGAGGCCGAGTACCGCGCGCTGCTCGAGGCCGCCGGGCTCTCCGTGAAGGGCGTGCGCGAGACGCCGAGCTTCTTCCGGATCTTCGAGGCGGCGCGGGCCTGAGGTAGCGTCACGAGAGCGACCCATCCACCTTCCCGAGGCGCACCGCCGTGGTCTCTTCCGACGAATACCGAAAGCTCGCGCTGTCGCTGCCCGAGGCCGAGGAGCAGGATCACTTCGGCAAGCCGTCGTTTCGCGTGCGGGGGAAGATCTTCGCCACCCACTGGGTGGAGCAGGAGCACGCGGTCTTGAAGCTGTCCCTGGAGGAGCAGGACAGCCTGGTGCAGGCGCAGCCCGACGTCTTCTCCGTGACGCCGTGGGGCCACCAGGGCTGGACCCGCGTGGAGCTCCGCCGCGTCGACCCGGCGCTCCTCGAGGAGCTGCTCGTGGGGGCCTGGCGTCGCGTGGCGCCGAAGCGCGTGGTCGCGCAGCGGGACGCCGCCCGCAGCGGGGAGCCGGCGGCGCCGCCGGGGGCTCCCTCGCGCCCGCGGAGGCGCCGGCGCGCGACGTGACGGGCGCCGGGGCGCGCGGCCCAGAGAGCGCCTCGGCCGCGCGCGGCGATCGCGGCGCCGGCGGGCGCTGTCTTTTTTTTGGACAGGGAAGGAAAAATTGACCGTGGTCGTAGTATGTTCGCGCCCGCGCGCCTGCCCGGTCGACGATGCACCCCGCTCGCTTCCTTTCGACGGAGCCGTCCTCGAGCGCCGCGCGGACACTCAGGTGAACGTTCTCGATGATGGAGCGCTCGATGACACGGATGAAGCTTCTTGGAGTGGTGATGGTCGGGCTCGCGCTCGTTGCGTGCGGCGATGATGGCGAGGAGGGCAATCCCGGCAGCAGCAGCACCAGCAGCGCCAGCGGCACCGGCGGCGACGGCGGCAACGGCGGCACGGATGGCACCGGCGGCAACGGCGGCACGGATGGCACCGGCGGCAACGGCGGCGAGACCGGCGGCGACCTCGACGACAAGCAGCTCGGCGATCTGACGGACGAGGAAGCGCAGGCGGTGTGCGACCAGCTCGCCGCGTCGGCCGAGGACGTCTCGAAGGAGGACCTGTGCGAGGTCGCCGGCTTGATCGCCGCCGCGCTCGGCGGCGACTGCGAGACCGCCAAGACGGAGTGCATGAACGAGCCCGAGGAGCCTTCGGAAGGCGGGACGTGCCCCGCGGAGGACTTCGCGGGGTGTACCGCCACGGTCGGCGAGTTCATGACCTGCACGAACGCCCAGTTCGACGCCATCAAGGCGCTCACCTGCGCGTCGGACCCCGAGTCCTTCGGCGAGACGCCTCCGGAGTGCCAGGCCATCAGCGAGAAGTGTCCGGAGCTCGCCGGCGGCGAGGCCGGCGGCGAGGAGCCCTGAGGCTGCCTTGCCCGGCTACCGGTCGATCTCGGGCGCCACGACGTCGAAGCTGGCGATGAGCGCCACGAGATCGGCCAGGAACAGCCCGGGGCTCTTGGCCTCGATCATCGCCATGGCGGTGAAGCTCCCCGTCCGGAACCGCGCCCGATACGCCTCCTCCGCGCCCCGCCCGATCACGTAACAGCCCATGTCGCCGCGGGCGCTCTCGATCCGCGCGTACGCCTCCCCGTCGGGCCTCATCTTCTTTGGCAGCTTGCCCAGGATGTCGTCCTCCGGGTGCTCGTCGATCTTGTCGAGCGCCTGGCGGAGGATCTTCGCAGACTCGCGGCACTCCTCGACCCGCACGTAGAACCGATCCCAGCAGTCGCCCACGGCGCCGTAGCGCCCGCGGCCGACGGGGACGTCGAACTCGAGCTCCGGGTAGACCGAGTAGCCGTCCTCCTTCCGGAGATCCCACCTCACGCCGGACGCGCGCAGGTTGGGGCCGACGAGCCCCCAGTCCTTCGCCTCCTCGGCCGTCACCACGGCGACGTTGGCGAGCCGCTTGATGAAGATGTCGTTCAGGCTGATGAGCCGGTCGAACTCGACCATGATCGGCTCGAAGCGGTCGAGCCAGCGCTTCACCTTGTCGGCCCACCCCTTCGGCATGTCGAACGAGACGCCGCCGATGCGGTGGTAATTGAAGGTGAGCCGCGCGCCGCACAGCTCCTCGATGAAATCGTTGACGTGCTCGCGCTCGCGCAGCGCCCACGGGAAGGGCGTGACCGCGCCGACGTCCATGGCCATGGCGCCGAGCGCGATCATGTGGCTCCCGATCCGGTTGAGCTCGCAGGAGATGACGCGCAGGTACTGCGCCCGCTTCGGCACCTCGATGCCCATCAGCTTCTCGCAGGCGCTCGCCCAGGCCTCGTTGGCGAACATCGCCGCGACGTAATCGACGCGGTCGGTGTACGGCATGAAGCCGCTGTAGGTGCAGCGCTCGCCGATCTTCTCGATGCTCCGGTGCAGGTAGCCGACGTCCGGCACCGCCTTCCGGATGATCTCGCCGTCCGTCGAGATGACGAAGCGGAGCACCCCGTGGGTCGACGGGTGGTGAGGCCCCATGTTGAGGGTCATCTCGTCGTCGAGATCGCTCCCCGGGGCCGCGCCGCCGCGGTCGACGCTGAAGATGACCTGGCTCACGGCGCCTCCGACTCCTTCTTCGGCAGCTTGATCTTGAAGAGCTCGACGGGGTTCGGCCGCTGCGTCGGGATGCCGTGGTACTCGGCCTTCTCCTGCCAGTCCTTGCGGAGCGGGTGCCCCTCCCAGTCGTCGGGCAGGAGCAGGCGCCGGAGGTCCGGGTGCCCCTCGAAGCGCACGCCGAGCAGGTCGAAGCACTCGCGCTCCTGCCAGTTCGCGGCCGACCACACGTCGACGAGCGTCGGCATCGCCGGGCTCTCCCGGTCGAGGAACGCCTTGAGCACGACGCGGTGCTTCTTGGCGTAAGAATAGATGTGATAGACGACCACGATCTTCTTGAGATCGGGATAGTCGACCCCGGTGATGCACTCCAGGTAATCGAAATCGAGCTCCGGCGCGTCGCGCAGGTGCTGGGCCGCGGCCTGGATCTTCTCCGGCGCGACCTGGAACCAGGCGTCGCGATCCTTCGCGGACACGGGGTGGAGGTCGAAGACCGCGTCTTCGCCGAGCTTCGCCTGGAGCGCCTGGAAGATCTCTTCGGGTGTCATGGGGTGCGGGAGCGCGGAACGAGCGCGGAACGAGCGCGGAGAGGAGCACGAAGAAGCGGGATCAGCCGCCCGTGGCGCCGCGGCGGCCGAGGGCCCGCTCGCTCTTGATCTTCTCCTGGATCTTGAGGAGCCCTTCGAGGAGCGCCTCGGGGCGCGGGGGGCAGCCGGGCACGTAGACGTCGACCGGGATGATCTGATCCACGCCCTTGCAGACCGAGTAGGCGTACTGGAAGAGGCCGCCGCAGTTCGAGCAGCTGCCCATGGAGATGACGTAGCGGGGCTCCGACATCTGGTCATAGAGGCGCTTCACCCGGGTCGCCATCTTGTACGTCAGCGTCCCCGCGATGATGAAGAGATCGCTCGAGCGGGGGCTCGGCCGCGGGGCCGCGCCGAAGCGCTCGAGGTCGCCGCGGGGGCCGCCGGTCTGCATGAGCTCGATGGCGCAGCAGGCCAGGCCGAAGAGCATGTACCAGACGCTGTTCGACCGCCCCCAGTTGAGCAGCCAGTTCACCGTCTGATCGACGCTCGTCGTGATGACGCCGCCGCCGTCGCTCTCGTACCTGGCCTCCCACCCGCGGGGCGGCGCCATCAGGTTCAGGTTCGATGTCATGACTCGGCACCTCCGTCGGCGACCGCCGCGCGCGCCCGGGCCCGGCTGGTCACGTTCTGGGCCCCGCGCGGATCGCCCTTGATGGCGCGGATCCAGTTGAGATCGCCCTTCGCCCAGACGTAGACGAAGCCGAGCATCAGGATGGCCACGAAGAGGAAGATCTCGATCAGCGCGAAGAGCCCGCTGCCCTGGTCCACCCAGCGCTTGAACACCGCCGCGACCGGGTAGATGAAGGCGATCTCGACGTCGAAGATGATGTAGACGAGCGCGATGATGTAAAAGCGCGGGTTGAAGTTGAACCAGGCCGGCCCGACGGGCGCCTCCCCGCACTCGTACGTCTCGACCTTCTCGGCGTACATGTTGTTGGGGCGCAAGAGCTTCCCGAACAGCAGAGAGCCGAGGACGAAGCCGATCGCCACCAGGAAGAACGCGGCAACGCTGGCATATGCCATCAACATCGGACGGAACCTCGCTCGGCTCGCCCTCCCTCGCCGCGGGCGAGAGAGCGCCAGATCCGGAAGCGGTATGTAGGTGAAAAGATGAAGCGCGGCAAGCCGGCAGACCCTGGCGTGGATGCGCGCTGAGCCCGCTCCTTCGCGCGGTTTCGGGCCGCGCTGCGGCCCCGCGCGGCGCGGCGCCGGTGAGGCGCCTCGCGGAGCCGCCGCTCGAGGGCCCTCGAGCCGCCGCTCGGGGATCGACAGGACGCGCCGCGCTGGGGTATCGGTCGGGCGTGGGTCTCGTGGACGTGGCCGTGCTCGCGGCCGTGGACGGGGCGGCGCAGGCGCTGCCCATCTCGGCCAGCGGGCACGCCGCGGCGGCGCGGCTCTGGCTCCGCGCGGCCGACGGCGACGGCTGGGCCCTCGCCGCGCAGGCGCTCGCGGCGGCCGCGGCGCTCGCGGTCGCGGCGCGCCAAAGGCTCCTCCGCGCGCTCGGCGAGGGCGCCCGCGCGCTCGCGCGGCCGTCGCTCTTCCGGGCGTCGCCGCCGGCGCGCGACGCGGCGCTGCTCGCGCTGGGCGCCGCTGCGAGCCTGATCGTCGCGACGGCGCTCCGGCCGTACATCGCGCTGTGGGGGCAGGCGCCGCTCGCGGTGGGGCTCGGCCTGCTCGCCACCGGCGCGGCGCTCGCGAGCACCGCGATCGCGCCGCGGCGCGACGGGCGCGGCGCGACCGACGCGCCGTCGCTCGCCGGGATGCTCGCGGCCGGCGCGGCGCACGGGGTCGCGGCGCTGCCGGGCGGGTCGCGCGTCGGGGCGGCGCTCGTGCTGCTGCTCTGGCTCGGCGTCCGGCCCGCGCGCGCCGTCGAGCTCGCGCTCGCGCTGAGCATCCCCGCGCTCGTCGCCTCGGGGCTCGCCGAGGCGCGCGCGCTCGGCGGCCCTCCGCCCGGGGCGGCCGCGGCGCTGGGCCTGCTCATCGCCTTCCTGAGCGCCCTTGCGGCGGCCGCCGCGCTCCGCGCGCTCGCCGAGCGACGGCGCACCGGCGCGCTCGCGCTGTGGGTCGTCCCGCTCGGCCTCGCGATGGTGGCCTACGCGCACGCGCTGCCGGGCCCCACCTGAGCGGTCCCCTGCCACGGCGCCGCGGCCCTGCGCTACTCTTCGGCGTGTAACCCTCGACGATCGCTCATGAACTCGACCGAGACCCCCGTGCATGTCCTGATCCTCGCCGGCGGCGCGGGCACGCGCTTCTGGCCGGCGTCGCGCGCGGCGCGCCCGAAGCAGCTCCTGCCGCTGCTCGGCGGCGAGCCGCTCATCACCGCGACGGCGCGCCGGGTGCTGCCGCTGTGCGAGGGCGGCGGGAGCGCCGGCTGGGAGCGCATCTGGATCGCGACCGGCCAGCACCTGTTGGCGCCCACGCGGGCCGCGCTGCCCGAGGTCTCCGAGCGGCGCCTGCTCGTCGAGCCGGCGCCGCGCAACACGGCGCCGTGCATCGGCTGGGCGGCGGCGACCATCGCGCGCGAGGATCCCGAGGCGATCGTGGCCGTGCTCCCGAGCGATCACCACATCGCCGACGTGCCGCGGTTCCTCGGGGTGCTGGAGGCCGCCGTGGCCTCGGCCCGGGGCGGCGCGATCACGACGATCGGCATCCGGCCGACGCACCCGGAGACGGGCTTCGGCTACATCGAGGCCGAGGGCGCGGACGGCGCGGGGAGCGCGGCGCCCCGCAGGGTGCTGCGCTTCGTCGAGAAGCCGAGCCGCGAGCGCGCCGCCGAGTTCGTGGCGAGCGGCCGCTTCCTCTGGAACGCGGGGATGTTCATCTTCCGCGCGGGCGACATGCGGGCGGCGATCCGCGCCCACCTGCCGGCGCTCGCCGACGGGCTCGACGAGATCGACCGCGCCGCCGCGCAGGGCGCCGCGGCCGAGGCGGAGGCGGTCCTGCGGGTGTTCCCGCGCCTGCCGGCCGTCAGCATCGATCACGGCGTGATGGAGCGCGTCGCCGGGCTCGCGGTGGTGCCCGGCGATTTCGGCTGGAGCGACCTCGGCAGCTGGCAGAGCGCCTGGGAGCTCGCCGAGAAGGACGAGCGAGGCAACAGCGCGCCCGCGGGGTCGGTGCTGGTCGACGCGCACGGCAACTACCTGGTCGATCTGCGCGCGCGCTCCGGCGGCGCGCCGGACGACCGCCGGGTCATCGCGCTCGTCGGCGTGGAGGGCCTCGTGGTCGTCGAGACCGACGACGCGCTGCTGATCGTGCCGCGCGACCGGGCGCAGGACGTGAAGCACGTGGTCGAGGCCCTCAAGGCGCGGGGGCAGGGGCGGCACACCTGACGGTGCGGCGCGCCTGCTGCGGTCCCTGGAGCAGGGAGAGGGAGAAGGAACGCCAAGGCGCCAAGACGCCAAGACGCCAAGAAAGAAAGACAAAAAAATCAGAGGCCGCGTCGATCAGGACATCCGGCGTTCTTCATCAATTTTTTTTCTTGGCGTCTTGGCGTCTTGGCGTCTTGGCGTTTTTTCTCTCTCTTCCGCTACTCGCGCGGCTCCCCCCGCCGCGCCACCGCCCGCGCGTAGAGCTCGCGCCGCGGGAGCCCGAGCTCGACCGAGAGCTCCTCGGCGATGTGCTTCGCCCGCCTCCCCTGGGCGAGCTCCCGATCGATGCGCGCGTCGAGCTCCTCGTCGCTCGGGCGCGCGCCCGCCGCGGCCGGCTCGGCGGGCGCGAGCACCAGCGTGATCTCGCCGAGCCACTCCCGCTCCAGCGCCGCGAGCTCCTCCACGGTGCCGCCCAGGATCTCCTCGTGCACCTTCGTCAGCTCGCGCGCGACGACCGCGCGGCGAGCGCGCATGCGCTCGGCCAGCTCGACGAGCGTCTCGCGGAAGCGCCGCGGCGATTCGAACAGCACCACCGCCTCGGGCGTGGACGCGACCAGGGCCAGCGCCTCGCGCCGCTCGCGCCCGCCGCGGGGCAGGAACCCGATGAAGCGGAAGCCCCCCGTGACGAGCCCCGACGCGCTCACCGCCGCCATCACCGCGCTCGGCCCGGGGATCGCCACGACGCGCGCCCCGGCGTCCCTGGCCGCGCGCACGAGCGCCGTCCCCGGATCGCTCACGACCGGCGTGCCGGCGTCGGTCATGAAGGCGATCGACTCGCCCGCCGCGAGCCGCGCGGCCGCCCGCGCCGCGTCCGCCTCGGAGGCGTGCGCGTCGAACCGATCGACCGCCTTGCCCGCGACGCCGAGGTGGCCGAGCAGCGCGCGCGCGCGCCGCGTGTCCTCGGCGAGGATCCGGTCCGCCGCGCGCAGCGTCTCGACGGCGCGCAGCGTGACGTCGCCGAGGTTTCCGATCGGCGTCGCGACCACGTAGAGGCACCCGCGGCCCTTCGCCCCGCCCTGCTCGACGTCGCTCGACAAGGCCTAGTCCGCTTCGACGGCGTCGCCGAGCTCCTCCTGCAGGTACGTCCGCAGCTTCGACTGGAGCCGCGCCTCGAGCTGGCGCACGCGCTCGCGCGAGATGCCGAACTCGTTGCCGAGCTCCTGGAGCGTGAGCGGGTCCTCCGCGGCCATGCGCTTGTCGAAGATGATCACGTCCTTGCCCTTCAGCGTCTCGCGGAACTTCGAGAGCCGATCGTGGACGAGCATGCCCATCTCGCTCGCCTCGAACGCGCTGTCCGGGCTCGCCCCCGACGAGACCAGGAGCTCGACGCGCGGGATCGTGCGGCCCTCCAGATCGCCGACCGGGGCGTCGAGCGACGCCTCGCCGCTCGAGAGGCGGCGGTCCATGTCGACGACCTCCTTCTCCTCGACCGACAGGCGCTTCGCGATCTCCGCCGCCGTCGGCTCGATCCCCATCGCCGAGAGCTTCGCCTTCTCCTTGTTGAGGTTGAAGAAGAGCTTCCGCTGCGCCTGCGTCGTGCCGAGCTTCACGAGGCGCCAGTTGTTGAGGATGAAGCGCAGGATGTACGCGCGGATCCACCACGCCGCGTAGGAGGAGAGCTTGACGCCGCGGTACGGGTCGTAGCGCTTCACGGCCTGCATCAGGCCGATGTTCCCCTCCTGGATGAGGTCCATGATGTTCTTGTAGGCGCGCCGGTACTCGTACGCGAGCTTGACCACGAGCCGCAGGTTCGCCGTCACGAGCCGCGCGGCGGTCGCGACGTCCTGCGTCTTCGAGTACTTGATCGTCAGCTCCTTCTCCTCGTCCGGCGTGAGCAGCGGGTGGCGCTGCACCTCGCGCAGGTAGGCCTGCAGCGGGTCCGTGCGCGACAGCGCCGCGTCCCCGCCGCGGCCCTCGCCGGCGCCGGACCGCGCGGCGCGCGGGAGCTCGATGTCGTTCAGGTCGAGGTTCGCGTCGTCGATGACCTCGCCGACGACCTCCACGACGTCCCCCTCGTCGACGTCGCCGGCCGGCGCGGCGCCGCTCTCGGGCGGGGCGTCCCCCTCGTCCTCGTCCTCGCGCGAGGCGTCGTCGTCGCTGGCCGCGGGCTGCGCCTCGCCGCGCGCGCCGCCGGCGTCCTTCGCCGCGGCGCGCGCGCGGCGCTTCGCGGCGGGCCGGGGGGCCGCTTCCGCGACCTCGTCCGCGTCGGGGCGGGATTCCGCGCCTTCGTCCTCCGGCTCGGGCAGCGGGCCCGCCTGCGCCACCCCCGCGGGCTGCTGCGCACCGGTCCCCTTCGTTCGCTTCGTTCGCGGCTCGCTCTTGCTCTTCGCCACCAGGACCTCGTCCTCGAAGTTCTAGTACAGGCCCGCCGCACCGCGCCACCTGCGCCGGCGCGCAGGCACCTCGCGATCCAAGGCTACCCGCTCCGCGATCCGCAGGTAAGGAAGAGAGCGCGCGAGATCGGAGAACGTGCTACACGGCAGCCTCCACGTGGACTCGCACCGCCCCCCGCGCCCGCGCTCGCTGCGCCCCTGGTACCTGGTGGCCACCATGCTGCTCACCTGGCTCATCGGCGTCCACGCGTTCATGGCCGGATGCGGGACGGCCATGTACCTGCGCGGCGGCATGGCCCCCGACGTGATGGCCGTCGCCCAGCAAGCGCGCGACCAGGTCGAGCCGTTCCAGTTCACGCTCCTCGTGCATGAGGCCGCCCAGGCGCGCGCCCTGAGCCTGCACCAGGACGTCTCCTTCCCGCTCAGCATCGGCAAGGTGCTGCTCGGCGGGCTCCTCGTCGTCGCGAGCGGGCTGGCGCTCGGCGGGCGGCCCGGCACGCGCGGCTTCGTGCTCCAGGTCCTCCTCGCCAACATGGTCTTCGCCGCGGTCGAGTACGCGCTCACCCGGGGCGTCCGCGGCGCCTGGATCGACATGGTGGCGCAGGCGGGCGCGCTCCTGCCGCCGGACGTCCCCGAGCGCGCCGGCCTCACGAACCCGGGCCTCTGGTGGACCGCCGAGCGGGTGCGCTTCGTGGTCTTCGAGCTGGCCATCCTCGGCGGCGCCGCGCTGGCGCTGACGCGGGAGCGCACCAAGCTCTATTTCCAGGCGGTCGCCCGGATGACGGTCGACCACGGCGACGAGCCATGAGCACCGCGGAGAGGATCGCCGGCGCGGATCCTCGATCGAACCCCGCCCAGCCCGAGGCGCGACGGGTCGCCGTCCTGCCGGACGACCTCGCCAACCAGATCGCGGCCGGCGAGGTCGTCGAGCGGCCGGCGAGCGTGGTCAAGGAGCTCGTCGAGAACGCGCTCGACGCGGGCGCGCGCCGCATCCGCGTCGACATCGAGGGGGGCGGCGTCGGCCTGGTGCGCATCGCGGACGACGGGTGCGGGATGAGCCGCGAGGACGCCTCGCTGGCGGTGCTCCGCCACGCGACGAGCAAGATCGCCCGGCTCGACGACCTCCGCTGCATCCAGAGCTTCGGCTTCCGCGGCGAGGCGCTCCCGAGCATCGCCTCGGTGAGCCGGTTCTCGCTGCGCACGCGGCGCGACGGCGAGTCGGAGGGGACGGAGATCCGCATCGAGGGCGGCGGCCCGGCGCAGGTCGTCCCCTGCGGGTGCGCGGCCGGCACCGTGGTCGAGGTGCGCGACCTCTTCTACAACGTCCCGGCGCGGCGCAAGTTCCTGCGCGCCGTCGGGACCGAGTCGGCGCATGTGACCGAGATCGCGCAGGCGGTCGCGCTCGGCGAGCCGGGCGTGACGCTGGTCCTCTCGCGCGACGGGCGCGTCGCGCGAGAGTGGCTGCGCACGTCGAGCCGCGCGGAGCGGGCGCGCGCCATGCTCGCCGGCGAGGAGCTCGCGACGTGCGCGGGGCAGCGGGGGCCGCTCACGGTCGAAGCGTTCGTGTCGCGGCCGGAGCGCGCCCGCTCGGGCGCCGGCTGGCTGTGGATGTTCGTGAACGGCCGGAACGTGCGCGACCGGTCGCTGGCGCGCTCGATCGCGCTCGCCTACGGCAGCGTGCTCGAGCCGGGCCGGTACCCCATCGGCGCGGTGTTCCTCGATCTGCCCCCCGAGCTCGTGGACGTGAACGTCCACCCGCAGAAGGCCGAGGTCCGCTTCGCCGACAGCCGCGCCGTCGCCGACGCGCTCTACAAGATCGTCGCCGCGCAGGTGGCCGCGGCGTTCGGCCTGCCCGCGCCGGCCCCCGGCGGCTTCCAGGGCCGCAAGGGCAAGCTCTTCGAGGACGCGGCCCCGCCGCCCGGGGACGCCTGGGTCTGGTCGGGCGGCCCCGCGGCGGGGGCGGCCGCGGCCGGCGCGTCGGGCCACCGGCAGGAGCCGCCGGCCGACCCGTGGGGCCTCGGCGGCGATCTCGTCGGGATCCCGCCGGCGCGCCCCGGGGCTGCGCCGACCGGGGCGGCGCCGGTGCAGCTCGGGGTGTGGGACGACGCCGCGCCGCCCGAGCGGCGCGGCGGGGCGGACGAGCCGGCGAGCGCTCCGGGCGCTCCGCCGGGGATCGCGCTGGGCGCTCCAGGCGAGCCTGCGACCGCGCCGGGCGCTCTGGCCAGCGTGCCGGGTGCGCCGTCGACCGAGCCGGGCGCTCCAGCCAGCGTGCCGGGCGCTCCGGCGACCGCGTCGGGCGCGCCGCCCGTGCCGTACCCGACCGGCAGCGGGCCCGTGCTCGCCGCGGCCGAGCGCGTCCTCGCCTGGAAATCGCTGCGTTTCCTCGCGCAGGTGCGCAACACCTACTTCGTGTGCGAGGGGCCGGACGGGATCTACTTCCTCGATCAGCACGCGGCGGCGGAGCGCGTGACGTTCCACCGGCTGCGCGCGTCGTACGACGGGCGCGACGTCGCGACGCAGAAGCTGCTCTTCCCGGTGCTCGTCCCGGCGGCGCCCGCGGAGGTGTCGCTGGTCGAGGAGGCGCAGGAGGCGATCGCGCGGCTCGGGCTCGACGTCCGCCCGGCGGGCGCGGCGCAGCTCGCGGTGCACGCGGTGCCGACGCTGCTCCGCCGCGCGGCGCCCGAGCGCCTCGTGCGCGATCTCGTGGACGAGCTGAGCCACTCGGGCGAGCGCGCCTTCTCGGGCGCGGTGGACCTCGCGCTGGCGACGATGGCCTGCCACGGCTCGCTGCGCGCGGGCGATCCGGTGGCGCCGGACGAGGCGCGCGCGCTGCTCGCGGCGCTCGATGAGGTCGACTTCGCCGGCCACTGCCCGCACGGCCGGCCGATCGTGATGCGCGTCGGCTGGCCGGAGCTGGAGCACCGCGTGGGGCGGCGGTGATCGAGGCGGAGCGCGAGCTCGCCCCGGAGGCGAGCGCCGCCGTCGCGCCGCTGTCGTGGGAGGCGATCGCGCCGCCGTCGCCGGGCGAGCTGCTCGTCGTGGTCGGCCCGACGGCGAGCGGCAAGACCGAGCTCGCGATCCGGCTCGCGGAGCGCTTCGGCGGCGAGGTGGTGAGCGCCGACAGCGTGCAGATCTACCGGGAGTTCGACCTCGGCTCGGGCAAGCCGACGCCCGCCGAGCGGGCGCGCGCGCCGCACCACCTGATCGACGCGGCCGATCCGCTGGAGGCGATCGACGCCCAGCGCTTCGCGCAGCTCGCGGAGGCGGCGATCGGCGACATCCGCGGCCGGGGCCGGGTGCCCATCGTCTGCGGCGGCACGTTCCTCTGGGTGAAGGCGCTGCTCTTCGGCCTGTCGCCCGCGCCGCCCGCCGACGCCGAGGTGCGGGCGCGCCACCGCGCGATCGCCGAGGCCGAGGGGCGCGCCGCGCTCCACGCGCGCCTCGCCGAGGTGGATCCGGCGAGCGCGGCCCGCCTCGCGCCGAACGACCTCGTGCGCGTGAGCCGGGCGCTGGAGATCTACGAGCGCTCGGGCCGGACGCAGAGCGCGTGGCACGCCGAGCACGGCTTCCGGGAGCGCCGCCACGCCGCGCGCCTGCTCGCGGTGCACCGCGACCGCGCCGAGCTCGACCGCCGCATCGAGGCGCGCGTCGCCGGGTGGCTGGAGCAGGGCTGGGTGGACGAGGTCCGCTCGCTCCTTGCGCGCGGCTACGGCGACGCGCGGGCGATGGGCTCGGTGGGCTACCGGCAGGTGCGCGAGCACCTGGAAGGCGGCCTGCCCGCCGCGGAGCTCGCGCCGGCCATCGTGCGCTCCACGCGCGTGTTCGTGCGGCGGCAGCGCACCTGGTTGAGGGACCAGGCGGTCGCGCACGTCGCGCTCGCGGGATCCATCGATCATTAGTTAGGCTAACTTACGAGCCTTGACGGGCCGCGTGGCCCGCTCGCCCGGACCGCGGGCGAGAGCGACCCCGGGGAGGATCGGGCGAAGGATGGGGGCGAGCGACGGCGCGGCTCAGTAGGCGAAGGCCTGATAGACCTCGGTCTCCTCGGGGCCGTCGAGCGACTCGACGATGGGATTGAAGCGGAGCATGCGCTTCGCCCGCTCCGACAGGTGGGGGAGGCTCTCGCGGGGCACCCGGATCGAGACCTCCGGGCGGAAGAGCCATCGGCGGCTGTAGCCGATGACGACCATCGGCCGCGGCTCGCGCGAGCGGTTCGGGGTTCCGCGGTGCAGGCCGCGGACGTCGCGGACCATGACGTCGCCGAGCTCCATGTAAACGGGCTCGAGCGCGACCTCGCCCTGCTCCAGGCGCCGCATCCCCTCGGCCTTGGAGAGCATGTGTGTGCCGCGGGCGATCTCGATCGGACCGTTGTCGGCGGTGACGTCGACCAGGGGGAAGTTGACGGCGAGCTGGAACGCGGGCGTCTCCTTCCCGGTCTCGGGGAAGAGCGGCGGCGCGTCGCGGTGGACGTCCTGGTAGTCGGACCCGAGGAGCGGAGTGTCGGTCGCGAGCTGGACCATGGTCATGTCGGCGCCGACCAGGCGCTCGACGACGCCCAGGATCGTCTCGTCTTCGTAAATGCGCGGCTCGGCGAACGGGGCTTGGAACGGGAGCGTCACATAATAGCGACCCGGCCCCCGGTTCTTGAGGTGCCCCTCGCGCGCGACGTGCGCGTCGAGGAGCGGCGCGAAGGCCTCACGCCACGAGAGCAGCAGGCTCTTCGGGATGAGGTGCTTGATCAAACAGAACCCATCGCGCCGCGCTGCGCGGGCAAGCTCATCCAACTCGGCGCTCGTGGGGCGGGCGTAGCTCATAGCTCGGCGCCAAGCTTGGAGTGGCTCGAGCGGAGTCGTCAAGCTCAGCACTCGCCCTCTGCCGATTCGTGCCGATCCCACCTTTGCCGGAATCGTCGCCTTCACAAGAGAAGACACCGCTCCAGACGGCTGGAGCACGCACGCGGGACGGACAGGCGATCTCATCCTGCGCGACGTCCAGAGGCGGCGGCGCCGACCCCTCGGCGTCAGCGCGACTGCCACCTGACCTCGCCGTCGCAGCGCGGGCAGCCCGCGGCGCGCGGCCGCGGCTCCTGCGCGAACGCGACCCGGCCGCACCCCGCGCACACGGTCATGTGGCTCCGGTAGAGCTCGGCGTCGGCGAGGATCTCCGCGGCGAACAGGCTGAGCACGATGTCGCTCAGGAGGTCGCTCTCGCGCGGCGCCGGGAGCCAGCCCGAGCGATCGCCGACCACGCTCCACCGCACGCGGGCGCTGTAGAGCGCCGCGCGGAGGAACCCGCGCTCCGGGTTCGGCGCCACGAAATCGAGCAGCGCGAGCGCCACGCGCCGGCGCGCGCACGCCGTGAGCGCCGCGACCTCGCGGGGCCGCTCGTCGAGCTCGCAGAGCTCCACCGTCGCCGCGCCCGGCTCGCGCAGGGCGCGGGGCGTCCTCATCCAGCCGGGGGCCACCACATGCTCCTGGAGCCACGCCGCGAGCTCGTGGGGCTCCCACGGGCGGGTGGTGACCTGCATGAAGCCGAGCGCGCCGGAGAGGCTGGGACTCGCGAGCAGGCGCGCGCGCAGCGCGATGAACGAGCCGGCCCGTCCGGCGTCGGCCCGGACGCCGGGCCCGAGCGACTCGCGGCGGACGGAGCGGCTCGTGGGCCGGAGGCCCGCCATCGCGATCTTCAGGGAATTGCTCATAAGTTCCATGGGGTTTCCGTCCCGCTGTGCGCTGCGGGGGGCGGCCGGTCGCCGGCGATGTGCGGCGCTGTAAGCGCCCAGCGTGCCAGCCATTCGATGCGTCACGCGACCGCCGCATCGCGCGGCCACGCGCCGAATGCGCGCAAAAAGGCGCGGCGCGACGAATGCCGCTGAGGCCTCCAGACCGCCGTCCATCGCACGCGATTGCGGCGTCCAGACATCAGGCAGCTGGAACGCAATCGACGTCCACGCTCGGAGCGCGTCCTGAGCTCATCCGTGACGCCGAGGGAGAGTCCGTTTCACGCGCCGGCGCGGCAGGCAGCCGATCGTCCGCTCGCGACAGATCGAGATCGATTCCGGTGGCCTTCCGGCAACATCATGGCGGCAATACCCGGCGCGCGTCTGCCGTCGGCGCGCGCGGGCCGGGCTGAGGAGAATCGATGTTCGCGAAACGCTGACGGGCTGATCGGATATGCCGCCGTCTGGGCGATCGGCGGCGTACGTTCGAGATGGCTTATCCGAGCGCGTGGGCCGCGCGCAGGGCCATGACGCGGAGGTGGCCGTCGGGCAGGTGCTCTCGCCCAGCGACCAGCGCGGTCAGCGGCACCCAGTGCAGCCGCCGAGCCGGGGCAGGCGGCGCCTCCGCGGCCACCGCGGTGACCACGAAGGCGAGCGGGTGGACCAGCTCCGGCGTCAGCCCTGCCGAGGGGCGGTAGGCGCCCCCGAGCTCGACGGCCTCCCCCGCCTCGACGCCGTACTCGATCAGGAGCCGCGCCCGCACGAAGGCCTCGGCGTCGGCGAGGGTGCGCGCGCTCCGGGGCAGCCGCCACGCCGGCGCGACCAGGAGCTCGCTGTTGCCCGAGAAGCTCTGGGCGGCGGGCAGGTCGTCGTCGTCCACGCCGAGCACCACCTCTCCCGACGGCGCGCGCGCGAGCAGCGCGGTCGAGACGGTCAGCGCGCCGAGCGGCCGCGGCACCACGTACTCGAGCTCGCGCGCGGCCACCACGGCGCCGCCTTCGGCCAGCTCCTCGAAGCGCGCCCGCCGCACCTCGAGGAACCCGGCGCTGGCGCTCGCGTCCACCCGCGCATACCGCCGGCGGCTCGGGCGCTCGAGCAGGGCGCGCAGCGACGTCGGCTGCACGACGGCCACCGCGCCGCCGCCCCCGCGCGCTCCCGCGGCGCCTGCCGCGCCCGCTCCGGGCGGATCGGAGGGCGCCTCCGGGAGCGCGATCTCGTCGCCGATCCACGGCCCGAACGGCAATCCGAAGCGCGCCAGGAGGTCGTAGACGTTGAGCTCGAGCCGCGCGTCGGGCAGGCCGCCGACCTGCGCGGCGCGCAGCAGCTGGCGCGCCTCGATCGCGCGGATGCGGCCCGAGGTGCCGAACCCGGAGACGTTCTCGGAAGGCGCGTTCACGAACGTGGGCTCGACCTCCACCAGCATCGAGCGCACCTCTTCGAGGATGCCTCCCGGCGACGGGTAGTACGTCGTCCCCGGGATCATCCGCTGGATCGACGCCGCCCGCACGCCGGCCGCCCGCTCGAGCGTCCGCTCGACCGTGTGGCCGACCGGGAGCTCGGTCTGCACGACCGCGATCGGCTCGGCCAGATAGTCGGCCGGGCCGCTGCCGTCGAGGGGAGGCGTCTCCTCGCGGCAGGCGTGCGCGATCGGCCGCGGATAGCTCGTCCGCGCCAGCACGTACGCCGTCTCGCCGGCGAAGAAGAACGGCACGATGTCCAGCGTGGGGTGGGGTCGCGCCGCCAGGTCGAACACCCGTCCGGTGGCGCGATCCTGGTGGTGCTCGATCCGCAGGAACTGCGGAGGGCCCTCCGCCGGCCGGAGCCGGAACGCGACCCCCTGGCCGGCCTTCACCTTCTCGCCGACGATGAGGTAGTTCGTGGGCGGATAGGGCAGCCGCGCGCCCGCGGCGTCCCGGAGCTCGAAGCGGCCGGCGAACCGGTTGCGCACGATCCACGGGTTGCGCAGCGGCGTGGACGAGAGCACGCGCAGGCCGAGGCGGGCGAAGAGCGCCTCGAAGTGCGCTTGCGAGAAGTAGGTGTACTCCTCCTTGACCTCGGCTTCCCAGTCGGCGCGGTAATCCTTCCGCAACACGAACTCGACCGCGTGCTTGTGGGCGAGCCGGTACCGGCGCCACCCGGGGCGCGGCGCCGGCACCGCGTCGGACGGCCCGTGGTCCACGCGCAGGAGCGGGAAGCCCGGCTCCGGCGACAGCGAGCGGAACTCGCCGGCGAACCGCTCGAGCAGCGCCGCCGTCGAGGCGCCGCGGGGGTCGGGGCTGTCGTCGCCGTCATCCGCGGGCACGTCGAGGAGCACCGGCTCCGGCCCCGGGTCGACGAAGTCCCGCACCACCAGCACCCCGCCCGGCGCGAGCTGCTTTACCTGCGCGGAGAGCGCGTCCGCGGCGTTCGCGTGGCGATAGCCGCCATACGACGTCACGTGGTGCAGCACCGAGGAGTCGAAGATGCCGTCGAGGCTCTCGGGCGGGAAGACCGCCGTCGCGATGTCGCCCAGCTGGAAGCTGAGGTTGGGGTGCCGGTGCGCGCGGCGCGCGAGCTCGATGACCGTGGGATCGATGTCGACGCCGATCACCTCGAGGCGCGGGTAGAGCTGGGCCAGCGCGACGCTGCCCTGCCCCGAGCCCATGCCCATGTCGGCGACGCGGCCCTCGCACAGGAGGTGCGCGGCCGTCAGCGCGACCTTCTGCCGCATGGACGCGTCCATCGCGGCCAGGTACCGCGCGTACGCGGACAGGTCGTCTCGTCGTTGATCCGCCTCGTACCCCGCCGGCGCGCTCGTCGTCATGCCGACCAGTGTACGCCGGGCGCTGGGCGCGGAAAGACGGCAGCGCAGGAGAGGGCGCCGCCCGCGCGATCACGCGAAGCGCGGTGACGGCCGCGCCGGGGGCCCGTGCGCCGGCCGCCTCAGGTGGCGGCCAGGCCAGGAAGCGGCGATTTGGCCGCGAGGTTCGGGTCGCCGAAGCCGCGGAAGTCCGTGACGCCCATCGCGTCGCAGAGGCTGAGGAGCACGCGCTCGTGCCGCTCGTTGCTGCGCACGTACCGCCCGCCGGGGCTCGTCTTCAGATAGCCCCCCTCGCCGCTCGCCAGGACGAACTTCATCTCGTTCTGGTTGTGGTTCGGCGAGTCGCCCATGTCGCGGCACCAGGCGATCAGCGTGTTGTCGAAGAGCGTCCCGGAGCCGTCGGCCTCGGGGATCGCCTTCAGCTTGTTGATGAGGTCGACGAACCGCTGCGCCAGCCACTTCTCCAGCTTGACCAGGTCGAGGTGCGCCGGCGCGCCGGTGTGGATCATGGAGCCGTGCTCCTCGCCCCGCAGCCCGATGTCCGGGAGCTCGACGTTCATGGCCTGATCCGAGCCCCACTGGATCGCGGCGACCCGCGTGATGTCGCACGCGAAGGCGCCGACGATGAGATCCATGTGCAGGAGGTTGGCCTCGAGCGGGTTGGTCGGGTCGCCGCTCGGCGTCGCCGGCGCGGCGCAGGTGCCGCCTCCGCCGGACGACGTGTTGGACAGCCGCTCCTCGATCTGCCGGATCGAATCGAGGTGCAGCGCCAGCTTGTACTTCTGCTCCGAGCCCAGGTTCCCCTCGAGGGCCTTGATCTCGTTCTTGAGGTTGTCGAGCACGCTCCTGCGGCGGCGCAGCAGATCGTCCGATGTGGTGTTCGACGGGATCGCCGAGCCGAACAGGGTGGTGTAGGCGGACTTGGGGGAAGCGATCGTCGGCAGGTTGTCCGCGCGGTAGTACGGCGATCTGCCGCCGTTCACCGTGCTCTCGGCCCCGAGCAGGAGCGAGGGGATGGTCGTCTTCGTCCCGGCGGCGATCAGCTTGTCTGCGATGAACTGATCGACCGAGATCAGCCCGGCGGGGCCCCCGCCGAAGCCGAGCCCGGTGAGGCCGTCGGGGGCGCCGTGGTTGTTCCCGGGGTTCCCGCTGGGGAGACCGTCCACGAGCACCACGTGCTGCTTCACGTCCGCGAGCGGCGACGTGGACTCGCTGAACGTCGGGGTCTCGCCGGAGACGCTCGTGGGCTTCCAGATCTGGGGCGCCGTCCCCATCGTGCAGAACAGGAGGAGCCGCTTCGGCTTCTTCCCGGGCGCCGCCTGGGCGATGGAGTCGAGGAACGGCGTGAACAGGAAGCTGGCCCCTACGCTGGCACCCAGACCTTTAAGAAAAGCTCGACGATGATGGCTGCGCATGAACGACCCTCTCACTCGCTACCGATCTTCTTGCAGGTTGCCGCCGTGGGACTCGCGGACCTGAATTCCAAGCATACAGCGCGGCGCGCGGCGCAATCCTGAGAGAAAGCTCGTCACCGCGCCTGGTCCAGGTCGCGGCATCTCCGACCTATTGCCGACGTTCGTGCCGCTCGCGTCGCGGGCCCCGGCGCTCGCCGCTTTGCCCGTGGGCCGCGCGCCCCGCGCGGCAGAGCGCGCGTTCTCGGAGCCCGCCGCGACAGGCGCGTGGGGGCGCGCCTGTCGCGGCGGGGGGCCTCGCGCCCCGTGATGTCAGGTAGCCGCCAGGCCCGGGAGCGGCGACTTCGCCCCCAGGGCCGGATCGCCGAAGCCGGCGTAATCGGTGACGCCCATCGCGTCGCACAGGCTGAGCAGCACGCGCTCGTGCCGCTCGTTGCTCCGGATGAACCGGCCGCCGGGCGCGGTCTTCAGGTAGCCGCCGTTGCCGCTCGCCAGGACGAACTTCATCTCGTTCTGGGTGTGCGCCGGCGCGTCGCCCATGTCGCGGCACCAGGCGATCAGCGTGTTGTCGAGGAGCGAGCCGGAGCCGTCGGCCTCGGGCAGCTCCTTCAGCTTCTTGATGACGCCGACGAACTGCTCGTGCAGCCACTTCTCGAGCTTGATCAGCTTCGCGTGCCCGGGGTCGTTGCCGTGGATCAGGCCGTTGTGCTCCTCGTCGGCCAGCCCGATCTCGGGCAGGTTGACGTTCATCATCTGATCCGAGCCCCACTGGATCGCCGCGACGCGCGTGATGTCGCACGCGAAGGCGCCCACGATGATGTCCAGATGAAGCTGGTTGGCCTTCATCGCGTTGGACATGTCGCCCGAGGGGCTCCCCGGGGGCGAGCAGGCGCCGCCGCCGGTACCGGTTCCGCCGCCCATCGAGCCCGAGAGCCGGTTCTCGATCTGGCGGATCGACTCGAGGTGCAGATCCAGCTTGTACTTCTGCTCCTGGCCCAGGTTCCCCTTGAGCGTCGTGATCTCGCCCTTGAGGGTGTCGAGGATGCTCTTGCGCCGGCGCAGCCGATCCTCGGCCGAGGTGTCGTTCGGGGTCGGGGTCGACGGCGACACCCCCGAGAACACGGTCGAGTAGGCGGACATCGGGGAGCCGATCGGCACCAGGTTGTTGTTCTTGTAGAACCCCGTCTTGCCGCCGCTCGTGTCGGCGCCGAGCAGGAGCGAGGGGATCGGCGTCGCCAGCCCGGCGCCCTTCAGCTTCTCGACGATGAACTGGTCGACCGAGATCAGCCCGTAGGGGCCGTTGCTGAAGTAGCCCATCCCGGTGAGGCCGTCGGCGGACCCGTGGTTGTTGCCGGGGCTCGCGCTGGGGAGGCCGTCCAGCATCACGATGTGCTCCTTCACCTGCTCGAGCGGTGAGGTCGCCTCGCTGAACGTGGGGGTCTCGCCGGAGACGCTCGTCGGCTTCCACACCTCGGGGGCCGTCCCCATGGTGAAGAAGATCATGAGCCGCTTCGGCTTCTTCCCGGGAGCCGCGTTGGCGATGGAGTCATAGAAGGGCGAGAACAGCAGGCTGGCCCCGAGGCTGGCCCCAACACCCTTCAGGAAGTTCCTACGACTGTGGCTGCGCATGACCGATCCTTTCACTTGCTACCGATCTCTTCGTTGTTTGCAGCCGTGGGGTCACGGACCTTGAACTCTGCGGGTGAAGTGCGGCGCGCGCGTCAGCGCGAGCCACACGCTCTTCAGGCGATACTCGTCGACCGCCGCCTCCTGCTGGACCTTCTCGTACGTGCAGCCGTCCTGCTCCCAGGTGTCGCCGAACGCGTAGTACGACCAGTAACGGACCATGCACGCCTTGACGTCCTCGTTCTCCGCGAGGTAGTCGGCCAGCTCGGTCACGCCGTTGAAGGCGAAGTCGTCCCCGCTGGGCGGCTCGACGATCGTGCCGCTCGCGTCGATGGGGAGCCCGACCTCGTCGTTCCGCCACCGGCCGAACGTGTCGTAGTGCTCGAAGCCGACGCCGATCTTGTCCGTGTACTGGTGGCAGCCGGCGCAGGTCGGGTCCGTGGTGTGCTGCTCGAGCTGCATGCGCGTGGTCGCCGGGATGTCCAGGGGCTTGATGTTCGGATCGACCCCGGGCGGCGGCGGCTGGAGCGGCTGGCAGAGGAGGCGGGTGCGGACCATCTTGCCGCGCTGGGTCGGCGAGGACAGCTTCGCGCCGCCGTGCCCGGTCAGGAAGCTGCCGTGGGCGAGGATGCCGCGATCGCGCTGCCCGGGGGTGATCGTCACCCTGGTCAGCTCGGTGCCGCCGGCGCCGCCGAGGCCGTAGTGCGTGGCCAGGGCGCTGTTGAGGTACGTGTAGTCCGCCTGCAGGAGGTTGGTGAACGTGCCGTTCTGGTTGAACGCGGTGTCCAGGATGAGCGCCTGCGTCTCGGCCATCATGTCCTTGCGCAGATCGTCGCTGAGGTTGAAGACCGTGTTGTCCTTCACCGCGGTGACCAGGCGGTTCAGCTGGAGCCAGCCGCGCATGAACCGCATCATCTCCGCCTCGGCGAGCGGCCGGGTCGCCGGGTCCTCCAGGATGCGCAGCGCGTGCTGGGCGATCTGGTCGCTGGTCAGCGTGGCGCCCGCGGCCGCGGCCTCGTCGGCGGCCTGCATCAGCGCGTCGTCCGGCATGGTCCCGGTCAGCAGGTACGAGAGGTTGCTCGCGACCTCGTGCGGGGTGAGCTCGTAGACGCCGCCGCCGGCCTCCTTGCCGACCTCGTGGCGGTACAGGAAGTACGGCGACTGCAGCATGGCGCTCACGACCACCTTGGCGCCTTCCTCGAACTTCGTCTCCGCCGCGAACAGGGCGTCGTAGGCCGCGAAGCGCTCGTCCGAGAGCGGCTCGCGGAACGCGCGGCGGCCGAAGTCGCGGATGAACTGGCCGCGGCAGGCCTCGTCGACCGTCCGGCAGGTGGCCGAGGAGAGGGCGTCGAGCTTGTTCGTCACCGCCCAGTCGGCGGTCGCCTCGGCCCAGTCCATGATCTGCTGGGCGGTGAGGTCGCGGATGACGAGCGCGTTCGCGTCGGCGGTGAACCCGAGCACCTGCGGATCGTTGAAGATGCTCGGCAGGGCGACGCTCGGATCCCGGAAGATGTCGCGGACGGTGGCCTCGAACTGGTCCACCGTCAGGCGCCGCACCGCGCGCGGGCCGGGGGTGCTGAGGTCCTCGACCATGCACTGCGACACCTTGGGGATGTCGTGGGGCTGCGGCGGCGGCTCGCCGATGGGCGGCGAGCCATCGTCCGGACCGCCGCTGGACGACGACGGATCGTCCTCCTCGGCGGGGGTGCCGTCGACATTGCCCAGATTGCCCAAGCAACCGAGCGGGCCGGCGAGGAGGAGTGCCACTGCGGAATAGCGGCGACACGCCTTCGCCGAAACTAAGCTCTTAAGCGTGCTCATCATTGCTTGAGAAAAGCTGATGTCTCTCATGTTGTCAAGCCCCGATCAAGCGGTGTCGCCTCGATAACTCACGAGCTCACGTGATTTCCACGTGCCCTGACTCGATTCGTCGGATGATGCCCTCATTCAGCATTTAACGTTCATTCAGCGCTTCTGCCCGGTTCCGCCGGCCTCCGCATCGTTCACAGGATCGTCACAGGACCGAATTGGCTCTCCCAGGGATAGCGTCGGCCTCGACGCAGAGCGTCGAGGCGATTCACGATGCCGTCCGCCATGCGGGCGAGCTCGGCCGGCTCGCGAACCCAGAGCCGAACCGGAGCCGCTGGATCGCCAGGCGCGCTTCAACCACGGGGCGCGCGGCGAGCCCCTGGGCTAGCTCGACTTTTCCCGTGAGCGTCGAAAAGCGATCCACGGCAAGATGAATAGCAACCGCTATGCCGGGCTCTCGCTCCGAAGCCCCCCGGGGGACCTGGGCCAATTTCTGGATTTTTTCGGAGTTTTCGCCTGGGTGGACGAGGAAGAGTCCAGGAAGCGTGATCCACCCCGGCAGCGATCCATCCGCGCTCGTCGGTGACCGGGCCCCCAACCCGGCCGCGTCAGCCCTTGGACCAGGCGCTGATCGAGCGATAGCTGGCGACAGACTCCTCGATGACCTCCAGGGCGCGGTTCCTGTCGTACATCGTGTCGACCTCGGCGAGCTTGTTCTCGAGCGTCTTGTAGTCGATGAAGAACCGCATGAGCTCCTTGGTCACGTGCGGCGGCAGCTCCTCGTGGGTCAGGTAATGGGCCACGGAGGGGTCGTCGACGGCGACCGCGATGATCTTGTCGTCGACGCCCTTGTCGTCGCGCATGAAGAAGCCGCCGATGGCGCGCGCCCTGACGATCGTGAGCGGCACGACCGGCTCCTGCATGAGCACGAGGACGTCGAGCGGGTCGCCGTCGCCGGCGTGCGTCTGGGGGATGAAGCCGTAGTTGGCGGGATAATGAACGGACGAGTAGAGCACGCGATCGAGCATCAAGAGCCCGGTCTTCTTGTCGAGCTCATACTTGCACTTCGACCCCTTCGGGATCTCGATCACCACGGGGAAGAAATCGTGCCGGCTGTCGGGGAGCAGGATGTCGTGAAGCGGATGGGTCATTGGGGCGTCCTGGGCTTTCGCCCCGCCCTGGGTGCGGGCGAGGGGCGCGCAGGATAGCAGAATTCCAGGCAAACTGACGCGCGGCGCACCGCTCGCCATGCGCGCCATGCGTGCCACGCCCTGAGGCGCGCGGCCGAGCCGGCGCCGCCACGCGCCGGCTAGGGGCCGCCGGCGCGTGGCGGCGAACCGGCGCCGCGGCTCACTCCCGCCAGCAGAACCCGAAGCGCGCGGACGCGCCCGGCAGGAGCTCCGCGTTGTAGCTCATGCCGGAGAACTTCACGCCCGCGTTGCTCGCCTCGGCCACGGCGTTCCACACGTCGGTGGGCGTGCCCTCGGTCTGCAGGGTGATCACCCAGCTCGCCGGGGCGTCGCCCACGTTGGTGACGTCGACCGACTTGCAGCCGCCGCCGTCCCACACCGTGTCCACGGTCTCCTTGACGTCGAAGTCCGAGTTCACGGGCGGCGGGTCGTTGTCGGTGCCCGACGGCTCCTCGCCGCCGCCGGGATCCTCCGACGGGTCCGGCTGCGTCGCCACCTCGGCGAGGCGCCTCGTGAAGCGCGGCGACTGCGCGATGGCCTTGATGACGCCCGCGACCGTGAGGTCCTCGGGCCCGAGCTGGCCGGTGATCTGCTCCGCCATGCAGGAGAGCTCGGCCTGGTCCATGGCGCCGAAGCCGAAGCGGAGCCACTGGAGGGTGAAGCACGCCTGCGCGTCGGGGCTCTCCGCGAGCTTCTGGGCGAGCTCTCCGGTGCCGTCGAACGTGCCGCTCGTGCTCGGCGCCCCCACGATGTTGCCGCTCGCGTCGACCGGGTGCCCGTCGTCGGTGTCGCGGTAACGGCCGACGCCGTCGAAGTGCTCGAAGCCGAAGCCGATCCCGTCGATGAGCGAATGGCAGCTGCCGCACGCCTCGTTGTTGGAGTGCTCGAAGAACCGCTCGCGGGTCGACTTCGTGGGATCCGGCTGGGGCGGCTTGACGTCGAGCCCCGCGGGCGGCGGCGGCAGCGGCTGGCAGAGGAGCTGCTCGCGCACGAACTTGCCGCGGTGCACGGGCGACGACTCGCCGGCGTGCGCGTGGGTGCTGAGGACGCTGCCGAGCGTGAGGATGCCCATCCGGTTCGACCCGGTGAGGTCGACCCGCGTCATGCCGTCCTCGTCCGCGGCCCCGCCCGGCGCCGAGAGCCCGTAGAACGACGCGAGCTCCGGGTTCACATAGGAGTAGTTCGCCGTGTACATCTCGTTCAGCGAGCCGGAGCCCTCCCGGATGAGGTGGCGCACGAAGGCCGCGGTCTCCTTCTCGATCGCCTGGCGGATCTCCTCGGTGTACTCCGGGTATGCGCCCATGTCCTTCGACGGCTTCGCGCTCAGCTGGAGCCAGGTCCTGAAGAACCTGAGGATGCCGTCGTCGGCCCGCGGATCCTGCAGCATCCTGTCGACCTCGGCCGAGATCGCCGCCGGCGTCGCGAGCTCGCCCGACTCCGCCTTCTTGAGCAGCGCGTCGTCCGGCATCGAGCTCCAGATCATGTAAGAGAGCTGGGACGCGATCTCGTGCGGCAGGAGCTGGTAAGTGCCGTCCTGCGCGGCGGCGCCGATCTCCGGGCGATAGAGGAAATAGGGAGACTGGAGCGCGGCGGCGATCATCGCCTGGAGGCCCCCCGCGAAGCCCTCGTCGGCCTTCACGCTGCGGTAGAGCTCCATGTACCGCGCGCGGTCCTCCTGCGTGAGCGGCCTGCGGAAGGCGCGGCGCCCGAAGCCGTCGAAGAACTCTGTCGCGCACGCGTCGTCGCCGGTCTCGATCGGGCAAGGGACGAGCGAGCCCGGCGCCGCGATCACCCTCCCGGCGATGTCCTCGGCGGCGTCCCGCATGAGCTGGACGTCGGTCCCGGCGTAGAGGAGCGCGTCGGCGTTGTTGTCGAAGCCCTCGACGTTCGCGTCCGTCGGGAGGATGTAGCCCGTCGTGTCGACGCCGAGGAGATCGGCCACGGTCCTGTCGAACTCGACGCGCGACAGCCGGCGCAGGACGCGCCGCCCGGACACCATGTTGGGCTCGCAGGCCGTCGGCTGCTCGTCGCATCCCTCGCCGAGGTTGACGCGGTTCACGAACTTCTCGAACGCCTGGTAATCCTCGCTCTGGAACGGGATGAGCGCGCCGCCGGCGTGGCCGTCGGGGTGCCGGCCGGAGGGGCGCAGGAGGAGCGTCGACTCGCCGTTCACCTCGATCGCGGCGATGGCGCGCACCGCCTCGAAATTCGCCTGCAGCGCCTCCTCGGTGCCCGAGGTGTCGAACACCATGCGGGTCCCCTTCGCGAGCCCGGTCTCGGTGTGACACACGGTGCACTTCGAGGACATGATCGGGTCCCAGAGGTTCGCCTTGAAGAAGTCGATGTTGTCGGCGCACCCCGAGTCCAGCGAGCCCGTGTCGTCTCCGCCGTTCGCCTCGCCGTCATCGCCGCCGCCGAACAGGCCGGTGCAGCCGGCGCCCGCGGCGCCGAGCGCGGCGCACGAGAGCAGGAGCGCGTAGCTGAGGCGGTGCGTGAGCCTGCGCCGCGGGGCGTCGCTCGCCGGCGGGGGCCGGGAGACGGACGCGTCCGCCGTGTCGAGGGGTCCCGTCGCGTGTGTGTTCATAAGCTTGTTCCTCGTAATCCCAAGTGCTGTGGGTGGACGGACGTGCGGACGACCGCGCGTCACGCGAGCCCGTCCAGCGGGCCGGTGCCCTTCGAGGCGTCGCCGAAGGTGCTGTTGGTGAGGCCCATGGCCTGGCAGATCGAGACCAGGAGCTGCTGGTGGGGAGCGCCGCCGAAGTTGACGTAACGGCCGGGCGTGAAGGCCCCGCCGCCGGCGAGGACGAACGGGACCGACTCGCACCGGTGCAGCGGCGCGTCGCCGAGCTCCTTGGCCCACACGACCAGCGTCTCGTCGAGCAGGGAGCCGCCGCCGGAGCCGGCGGTCGACTTCAGCTTCTTGAGGAGGTAGGCGAACTGCTCGGCGAACCATCGCTCCGCGATGCGGAACTTGTCGACGTCCTCCCCCGTGCTCGCGTGCGAGAGCGAGTGATGGTCCTGGCCCGACAGGCCGAGCCACCGCAGGTGCAGCGGCGAGACCGTGTGAGAGAACTGGACGGTCGCGACCCGGGTCCGGCCGCACGCGAGCGCCGCGGCGACGAGGTCCATCTGCGCGACGGCGATCTCGGGGACGGCGTCCTCGTCGGTCGGGTTGAACGAGGGCGGCGGCGGGGGCGCCGCGTTGCAGCTCGCGGTGATGGGGCCCGCGCCGGTGCTCGCGCCGGGCGCGATCTGCTTGAGGCCGTCGATGTGGGCGTCGAGCTTCGCCTGCTCGCGCGCGGGCACGCCGGCGCGCAGCGCCTCCATCTCGCTGTTCGTGACGCGCAGGATGCTCTGCCGGCGCTTCTTCTTCGGATCGACCTCGTCAGCCCCCGTCTCGGCCTGACCGCCGTTTCCGGTGAAGCCGTCGAAGATCTGGTTGTAGGCGGTCCGCGGCTCGTCGATCACGGGCGCGAACTGCCCCGCCGCGCTGTAGGACATGCGGGTCTGCGCGCCCGTCCCCCACGGGCTCGTGTAGATGCCGAGGTTGACCGGCCGGACGCCGAGCTCCTGGGCGACGTACCAGTCGACGCTCTGGCCGCGGCTCGCGCTGCCGGCGTTCCCGCCGCCCGTGAGCATGTTGATCATGCCGGGCTCGTGGTTGTCGACGCCCTTGAAGTCGATGCCGTCGCAGAGGATGAGATCGGACTTATGCGCTGCGAGCGGCTCGAGGATCGAGCCCGCGGGGAAAGAGAAGCTCGATCCCGAGCCCGTCGGCCGCCAGAGGTGATGGTGCGTCCCGTTGGGCGAGAAAAAGATGACCAGATTGCGAGCAGTACCGCCGTCGGCGCGGAGCTGGCTGATCCTCCCGAGGAACGGAGCGGCGAGGAGACCAGCGCCCAGGCCGGCGGCGAAGCGACGTCGGGATATGCGATTCATGCGAGCGCGCTTTGCAGCGGCCGTGCCGCGCGCGAGGATCGGCGCGGAGCACTCGAATTCATCGAGCTCACGAGAGTGCCACATGTCGCCTGAACCCGGAGCGGTTCTGGGCGCGGGATCCACGCGATTCCGAGCCTGATCCTGGACCGGAACGAGTTCGGCGCACATTCACCACAATGCGTGAACCTCTGCGGCATGACATGGAATCCGGGCTCGAAACGCGCGCAAACATCCATCGCGGCGGCGTAGATCCAAGACACGTGCCGCGGGCGATCCCGGGGGCGTCTCGAGCGCTCCAGCGCCGTGCTCGGTAATGTCTGGCACAGTCACACCGATGTACGCTCGCCAGGACGTCATCAACGCCATGCGAGATCGGAAATTTGTCCTCCTGGCGTCGTTTGTACCTTGGCCGCACGAGATCTCGGCGCTCCGCGGCAGTGTCCGATCCAGTCACACGGAGATAAAACCGCAGGGACGTCGAGGGGAGTCTTCATTGTCTCTTCTGACACCCTTCGCGCCCTGGCACCTTCGAGATCTCCTCGCTCGAGCACAGCAACGCAGCGAGCTCGTCAGTGTCCGGCGCGGTTACAAGTGTCCGGCACGGTTACACGGAGTCAGCCCGCGGGGCCCGACGCCGCGGCCGCGCGCGCCGGCCGCGCGACGCGCATCCCGGGATGGGCAGGAGGCGCCGCTCGTGCGATGAGCTCGCGACGCGCCGCCGGGGTAGACCTGGCCCGCAGGCCTCCAGATGGCTGTAGCGCTCCCCACGAGACCGTCCCCCGCGCACGCCCCACCCCGGCGGCGGGGGCGCGCGCCCGCGCCGCAGCGGCCGCGCCGCAGGGCGCCCTGCGCGCTCGCGCTGCTCGCGCTGGTCGCGGCCGTCGGCGGCCCCCACGCGGCGGCGGCGCGCGCGCCGGACGCGCCGCCTGCCGGTCCGCCGCCCGCGCCGCCCGCGCCGAGCGCGCAGCCCGGCGCGCCCCCTGACGAGGCCGCCGCGCCGCCGGCCGAGGGCCGCCCCGTGGTCTCGCCGGTCCAGCGCCCCGACGAGCGCGACGTCCCACAGCGCGCCTGCTCCTTCACGCTGCCCGTCTGCGCGCACGCGCCCGCGGACGTGCCCGGCGCCGCCCTCCTGGAGAGCCTCGCCGACCTGGAGGCCGCGATGCGCGCCTACGACGCGCTCGGCCTGCCGCGGCCGCTCCCCGACGGCGCGCGGGGCGGCGGCCCGTCGTACGACCTCTACCTGGAGCGCGGCCCGCGCCGCCCCGCGCGCGTCGGGCACGATCCGCGGACGATCGGCGAGCGGTTCGACGCCGCGAGCGCGTTCGCCATCGTCGCGGCGCCGGGGCGGGGCGGGTGCGCGAGCGCGTCCGACGCGGCGTACGCGCTCGGCCACGCGGTCGGCGTGCGCCTCGACGCCGGGGCCGAGGAGGGCGCGCTCGCCATGACGGCGAGCTACCTCGCCGCGATCGCGGCGCCCTGCGCGGCCGAGGAGCTCGCCGCGATCGACGCCTTCCAGCGGGCGCCCGAGCGGGCGCTGACGGGCGCGGCGCTCGGCGCGCTCGACGGCGCCCTGCTCTTCCCGTGGTACCTCGACGACGCCTACGGCACCGGGACGCCGGCGCAGGTCGCGACGTCGCTGCTCGCCATCGCGGCGCAGTCCACGCCCGCAGGCGCGGCGCGCTTCCGCGGCGAGCCCGACACGTTCGACGCGCTCCGGGCGTCCCTCCGGTCCCGCGGCAAGGACCTCGACGACCTGCTCCTCGACTTCGCGGTCGCGCGGGCGTTCCTGGGCAGCCGCAGCGACGGCGCCCACCTGTCGGACGCCGAGCGCTTCGGCGACTTCGGCCGGGTGCGCTTCGAGTGGTCGCTGCCGTACGCCACGCTCCCGCGGCGGGTCGCGCCCCTGCGCCCGATCGAGCCGACCGGCGCCACCTACCTCTGGCTCGATCTCTCCGCGGAGAGCGCGGCCGCTCGGCCGGGCCTCGCGGCGGCCGAGATCACCCTCGTGGCCGACTGGGAGCTGCCCGCGCTGTTCCGCTGGGCGATCGTGAAGGTCGACCGGAAGGGCGCGGAGGCCGGCCGCGTCGATGTGGCCGGCATCTTCGGCAGCAGCCGCGCGCAGCGCACCGTGGTCGGGCTCGACGGCCTCGCGGGGCTGCTCATCGTGGGCGTCAACGCGGGGAGCATGATCCGGAGCCGCCCGTTCGACCCCGACGACGCGCCGTTCATGCCCCACGCGTACACGGTCTGGCTCTCGAAGTAGGCGGCGCGGCAGGCGGCGCGCCGGCCGGCGCCGCGGACGCCGCCCGAGCGCCCAGCGCGCCGCCGCAGCGCCCGCGCGGCCGCGGGCCGGCGCGGCCGGCGCGTCACGCCCTCGCCTCGTCGCCCCGCGGGGACAGGTGCTGCGCGAACCACTCCCCCGCGAGCCGGGCCACCGCCGCGAGCGCGCCCGGCTCCTCGAACAGGTGCGTCGCGGACGGCACCACGGCGAGGCGGCGCGGGCCGGCGAGGCGCTCGAGCGATTCCTGGTTCAGCGCCAGCACCGCGGTGTCCGCGCTGCCGACGATGAGCAGCGTCGGCGCGCGCACCCTGGCCAGGGCCGCGCCCGCGAGATCGGGCCTGCCGCCGCGCGACACCACGGCGCCCACGGCGCGGGGCCGCGCCGCCGCGGCGATGAGCGCGGCCGCCGCGCCGGTGCTGGCGCCGAAGTAGCCGACGCCGAGGTGACGGAGCTCCGGGCGCGCGAGCGCCCAGTCCGTGACGCCGACCAGCCGCCGGGCGAGCAGGTCGACGTCGAACCGGAGCCGAGCGCTCCGGCGATCTTCCGCCGCCTCCTCCTCGGTGAGCAGGTCGAAGAGCAGCGTGGCCAGCCCCCACCGCCAGAGCGCCTCCGCGACCGAGCGGTTGCGAGGGCTCCTGCGGCTGCTGCCGCTGCCGTGGGCGAAGAGCACGAGGCCGATCGCCCTCTCCGGGATCGCGAGATCCCCGGGGAGCGCCGCCGTCCCCGCCTGGACGAGGAGCGGCGGGTCCGCGCCTTCCGGCGGCGGCAGCTCGCGCCGCGCGTCGGCGAGCAGCCGGGCGACCGCCTCGTCGGAGGTCTGCGAGAAGTCCTCGTAGTAGGCGCCGATCGCCTGGAGGCCGGGGTCCTCCTCGATGCACGCGATGCCGTCGACCTCGCGGCCGAGCGACGACAGAGAGGGCGGCGCGGCGACCGGCGCCGCGAGCACGAGCCGCCTCGGCGAGCGCTTGCGCAGGTCGCGCAGCGCGGCCCGCACCGTGCCGCCGGTCGCGATGCCGTCGTCCACGACGATGACCGTCCGCCCCTCGATGCGCGGCGTCGGCCGGTCGCCCCGGAACCGGCGCACCGCGCGCTCCACCTCGGCGGCCTGCTGCTCGGCGATCTCGGCGAGCTCCGCCTCGGTGATCCCGAGCACCGCGACCAGGCTGCGGTCGACGTACACCTCGCCCCCCTCGGAGATCGCGCCCACGCCGAGCTCCGGCTGCCCGGGCGCGCCGAGCTTGCGCACGATCCACACATCGAGCGGCGCGCCCAGCGCGCGCGCCACCTCGTAGCCCACCTCGACGCCGCCGCGCGGCAGGGCGAGGACGAGCGGCGCCTCGCTCCTGTACCCCGAGAGCAGCTGCCCGAGCCTGCGCCCTGCGTCCCTGCGATCCTGGAACAGCTTCGCTCGACCCATCGCCGCCTCCCCTCACCTCCGGCCCTTCAAGAGCGGTGCCGCGCGGCTCGCGCGCGGCGGCGGGGGGGTCGGGCGAGCGCCGGCGCGGGCTCAGCCGCGCGGCGCGGCGCGGCGGCGCGTCAGCCGAACAGGCTCCACTCGTCCTCGATGAGGGAGAGCGCGTTGATCAGCTCGATCGCGAGCTCGCGATCGAGCCACTCGTCGACGCGCTGGCCGGCCGCGACCGCGCTGAAGCACGCGCGCGGGATGCGCTTCGCCAGGTGCATCAGGCACGAGCCGGTCCGATCGAGGCGCGCGACCCAGTCGGTGTCGCGGTAGGCGTACCTGGCCTGGTGGAACAGCGAGTCGCTGAGCGCGGAGATCCTGTCGCGGATGACGTCGGCGGGCTCGGCGCGCGACGCGACCGCCTCGCGGACCTCGCCGATGGCGCGCAGCACGAGGCCGACCGGCGCGCCGGGGTGGAACGAGGCGCGCTTCGGCGAGAACGACAGCGCGTCGAGCGCGAGGAAGTACCAGGCCTGGGGCGACGACACGCGGTAGAGGTACGCCGCGCCGCAGGCGTCGGCCGCCTTCATCGCGATCTGCCACGCGCCCTCCTCGTCGACGCTGTCCTGCTCCGCGGGCATCCCGTCGACGCGCTCGATCCCGGTGCTGCTGACGAGCGGGTCGGCCCACGCCATGACCACGACCGACGTGGTGCGCGACCAGCTGCAGAGGAGGCGCGCGCTCGCCTCGGCGGACACGCGGCCGCCCGGCGCGATCCAGACGAAGCGCCCCTCCTTGAGATCGGCGCGGTACTCGTGCTGGGAGGCGCCGTGCTCGGCGAGCCGCTGGAAGAGCTCCTCGCCCCGCGCCGCCCAGCGCTGGGCGAGGGCCTCCTCGGCGCTGTCGGACGGCGTGTCGTCCCAGTCGAGCTCCGGCGGGCGGGGCGGCGAGAGCTCCGCGTCGTCCGCTTCGCTCTTGGCCTTCGCGCTCCGGGCTCGCCGCTTCGGCGGCGCCGCGCGCGCCTGCTCGTCGGCGCGCGCCCTCGCGGAGCGAACCCTCGGCGCCGCCGGCCGCTCCGCCGCGGCGCTCTTCCTCGGCGCCGCTCGCTCCGCCGCGCTCTTCCTCGTCGCCGCTCGCTCCGCCGCGGCGCCCTTCCTCGTCGCCGCTCGCTCCGCCGCGCTCTTCCTCGGCGCCGCTCGGTCCGCCGGGGGGCTCTTCCTCGTCGCCGCTCGCTCCGCCGCGCTCTTCCTCGTCGCCGCTCGCGCCGTCGCGGCGCCCTTCTTCGACGCGGCTCGCGCCGTCGCGGCGCCCTTCCTCGACGCGGCCGATCGCTCCGCCGGGGCGGCCGGACGCGCGCTGGCGGCCTTCGCGTTCCTGGGCGTGGCCCGCGCGCCGACGGCCGGCCGCTCCTGCCTGTCGCGCCGCGCGGCCGGCGAGCCCGCCTCGGCGACGCCGCGCTGGCCCGCCTTGTCACGGGGCTGCGCGCGCGCCCGCCCGCTCGATGCCTTGACGGTGCGCCTGGGTTGGGCCGATGTCCCTCGACCGCGCGGTTTGGGCATTGGGACAGCGTAACACGAGCTCGGCGGGCAATACCGACGGGCGTCACATGCGTTTGCGTTCAGTTCGCTTCGCTGAGGGCGCGGCGCACGACCTTCTTGAAATTCGCGAGCGGCTGGGCTCCGCTGACCAGGTAACCGTTGATCACGAACGCCGGAGTCCCGGTGATGCCGGCGCTCCGCGCGGCCTCCGCGTCCGCCTCGACGGCCGCGCGGTGCGTGCGCTCGTCGAGGGCGCGGGCGAAGCGCGCCGCGTCGAGCCCGATGCTCGCGGCGTGCTGCTCCAGGGCCGCGCGATCGAGGTTCGAGGCGTCATGGGCCTTGAAGAGCCGATCGTGCATCTTCCAGAAGCCGGCCGGCCCCTGCTGCGCCAGCGCCTCCATGGCCGCCTCGGCGGCCAGCTGCGCTTCGGGGTGGAAGGGGAGCGGCAGGTGGCGATAGACCACGCGGACCTTGCCCGGGAACGCCTTGATGAGCTCATCCATCGTGGCGACGCCGCGCGCGCAGAAGGGACACTGGAAGTCGGAGAACACCTGGACGACCACCTTGCCGGCGGCCGCCCCCTTGGCGGGGTGGCCCTTGGACGGCGGCGGCACGGACACCTTCGGCGGGGGCGCCGGCGGGACAGCCTGCTTCTGGATGGACTCGTAGACCTTCGCGCGCGGCGTCCCCGCGACGACCAAGGCCTCCGCCTTGGCGATCTCCTCGTCGATGAGCGCCTGGAACTCCTCGATCGGCTGCGCGCCGACGAGCCTGCGTCCGTTGATGAAGAAGTGCGGCGTCCCCCGGGCGCCGAGATCGTCCGCGAGCTCGATGTCGGCCTCGATCTTGGCCGCGTGCTTGCGCGAGGCGATGGCGCGCTTCGCCGCCGCCACGTTCAGCTGGAGATCCGCGGCGAGGGCCTCGAGCGCCGCGTCGTCGAGGCTGGCCTCGGGGGCGAGGAGGCGGTCGTTGGCCTTCCAGAAGGCGGCGTCCCCCTTCTGGGCCCGCGCCTCGCGCGCGAGCTCCGCCGCGGGCTCGGCGCGCGGGTGGAACGGGAGCGGGTTGTCCTTCCAGACGACGCGCAGCTTGTCGCCGTACTGCGCCGCGAGCTTCTCGACCGTCGGCGTGACCCGCCTGCAGAACGGACACTGGTAGTCGCTGAACAGCACCATCGTGACGAGCGCCGTGTCCTTGCCGCGCACGGGCGAGTCGCCGACGGGCACGAGGTGCACCACCCGGCGCTCCGCCGCCTCCTCGGCGTCCTCGGGCTCCGCGGCGGGCGCCGCGAAGTTCTTCTTCGCGAGCGCCGCGTAGACCTGCTCCGGCGGCGTCCCCTCGGCGCGGAGCGCCCGCGCCGCGGCGAGCTGCGCGTCGATGATCTCGGCGAACCGCTCCGCCGGCTGCGCGCCGACGACGAGGGCGCCGTTGATGAACGACGCCGGCGTGCCGTTCACGCCGAGCCGCGCGGCGAGCGCCATGTCGGCGTCGACCTTCCGCGCCGCCCCGCTCCGCTGGACGAGCTGCTGGACCTGGCCGGGCGTCACCCCCGCCCGCCGGAGCGCCGTGGCCTCGAGCTCCGGAGAGAGCCGCTCGTCCGCCCCGAAGATGGCGTCGTGGAACGCCCAGAAGGCGCTCGGGCCGCCGTGCGCGAACACCGCCATCGCCGCCTCGGCGCTCGGGCGCGCCTGCCGGTGGAAGGCGAGCGGGAAGTTCTTCCACACGATCCGCAGCTGATCGGGGCCGTAGCGCTGCTCCAGCTGCCGCAGCGTGCCGCCGAGGTGCTTGCAGAAGGGGCACTCGAAATCGGAGAACACGACGATCGTCACGGGCGCGAGCCGGCTGCCGCGCGCCGGATCGGCGCGGGTCACCGGCACCGGACCCGGGTCGCCCTCCGCGACCATGAGGTCGTCGAGCGGCGGGCTCGCTGCGGCGCTCGCGCCCTGCGGCTGCGCCGCGGGCCCGCCGGCCTTCGCCGGCGGCGGGATGTCCGGAGTGGACGGCGGGAGAGAGGAGCTGCAGGCCAGGGCGAAAATCAGCGAGATCCAGGCGACGGCGTCGAGCGCGCGGCGGAGCATCGCGCGAGTGTACTCCGGTTCTGTGATGACGCCGGCCATCGCCGCGCGGCCTCCTGCGCCCGGCGCGGAACGTCCCTCGCGCGTCGACGGTGAGCGGCGCAGTCGACGGAGAAGCCGGGCCAGGCACGATTGACGCCCTCGCCGCCTTCGGCCATGACGGGCGCGGCGCGCCGCTCGGACGCGCCAGGAGAGCGCACCGGAAGCCATGGAGAAGGTCTACAGCGCCGCCCGCGTCCAGCCGGAAGAGCACAGGGACGTCCTCGCGCAGCTCTGGAAAGAGAACCTCGCCCACGGCGAGGTCTCGCAGGAGCTCGTGCAGCGCCGGATGCGCTGGTTCCAGGAGCAGAACCCGGCCGGCCCCCCGCGGACCTGGATGGGATTCCACGGCCCGGAGCGGGAGATCATCGGGAGCGGCTCGTTCTACCCGCGCGACGTCTACGTCAACGGGCGGAAGCTCAAGGCCGGCGTCCTCGGCGATTTCGGCGTGACCAAGGCGCACCGCATCGCCGGGGCCGCCATGAGCATCCAGCGCGAGCTCGCGAAGGGCTGCCGCGACGCCGGGGTCGACTTCGTGTTCGGCTTCCCCAACAAGGCCTCTTTTCCGATCTTCCAGCGCGCCGGATACAAGAAGATCGCGGACTCCACCATCTGGGTGCGGCCCCTCATGGCCGCGTACAAGCTGAACGAGCTCGCGGCCTCGTCGGCTGGGGAGCAGCGGAGCACGGTGAGCGCGGTGGTGCAGCGGGTCGCCGAGCGGGCGGCCTCGGCGGTCCCCCACCCCCGCTGGCGCGCGCTCTGGGAGGCGGCGGCGCCGGGCGACGCGCCCGCCCCCCTGACGCAGGCGCTGTCGACGGCCGCCGAGCGCGCCCTGCAGCGAGCGACGGTGACGCCGGACAACGTGGTGGTGCGCGCCGCCGGGCGCGCCGTCGACGCCTCCATGGCGCTCCGGGACGCCGCGGCGCTGCTCGCGCGGGGCAGCCGCGTGCGCACCGAGCTCGTGGACGCCGCCGACCACCGCTTCGACGAGCTCTGGTCGCGGGCGAAGCCGTCGCCGATCGTCGGCGAGCGGAGCTCCCAGTTCCTGAACTGGCGCTACGCGCAGCTCGGCAACGTCCGGTACCGCTTCTTCTGCATGCTCGACAGGCACGACGGGCGGCTGCTCGGCTACACCGTCTACTCGGTGCGGAACAACAAGGTCGAGATGACCGACATGTTCTGCGAGGACAGCGGCCCCCTGCTCGACGCCCTGCTCCTCGAGTTCTGCCAGGCGATGCGGCGCGAGGGGCACGTCTCCGTGGGGATGCTCCTCGTGACCCCGCCCGCGTTCAGCGCGCGCCTGCGGGCGCTCGGCTTCTTCTCCCGCCCTCACCCCCCGAGCGTCGGCTCGCGGTGGCTCATCGTACACCTCGACCCCAGCTTCCCGGACGAGCTGCGGCGCGCGCTGCTCGACCCGGACAACTGGTTCATGACCGACGGCGAGCTCGACGTCTGACCGCCCTGGGGCCCGCCCCCCGGTCGATCCCACCGATCCGCTGGACCACCTCCTGCCGCCGGTTACCCTTGCCTTTCAATGGATAACGAGGCGCCGGCCCTGTCCATCGCGCGGCTGCGCTCCCTCTGGGACGCGGAGGTGGATCCCTCCGCGCGGCGCGCGCTCACCGCGGCGGCGTTCGCGGGGCTGTTCGGCGCGGCGCACGTGGCGCGCGTGGGCTCCCCGCTCGCCCGCGGGCTCGCCGGCGCCGGCCTCGCGCTGCTGCTCGCGGCGCTCGTCGCGCGGGCCGTCGTCGCGCGGCGGCGGCGCGGCGACGCCCGGCGCACCGTGCGCGAGATCGTCGGCCGCACCGACGAGGCGCTCGGCGACGCCACCCTGAGGGCCCTCTCGCTCGTGGATCGCGCCGCGGCCGACGACCGGGTCGGGTCGCCGGAGCTCGCCGGCCTGCACCTCCGGCGGCTGCTCGGCCGCGCCTCGCGGGCGCGCATCCTCGCGCGCGCCCAGCAGGCGGCCGCGCGGTGGGCGAGCGCGGGCCTCGCGCTCGGCGTGGCGGCGCTCGCGGCCGCCGCGATCGATCCGCCGCGCGTCGTCGAGGGGCTCGACGTCCTCGCCGCCCGCGGCGGCGAGGCGCCGCTCGATCTGCCGTGGCTCGAGGACGTCGAGATGATGGCCGCGCCGCCCGAGTACCTGCACGAGGGCACGGAGGTCCTCCTGCCGTTCGCGACCACGATGCAGCCCCGGGGGACCGTGATCACGATGCGCGGCCGCCCGATCCGGGCCGGGCGCGCGCTCGTGCTGACCGACGGCGGCGCCGAGGTCCCGTTCGTCGACGACGGCAAGGGCGGCATGATCGCCCGCTGGACGCTCGGCGACTCGACGACCCTCCAGGTGGCCGCGCGCTTCGGGCAGGTGCGCGTCCGCCAGGCCGACGCGCAGCGCGTCGTGTCGATCCCGGACGACGCGCCGCGCGTCACGCTCGAGGGCGCGCCGCGCACGGTCAGGCTCCTCGACGAGCCCAGCATCCCGCTCCGCTACGAGATCACCGACGATCACGGCCTGCGCGAGGTCGATCTCGTCCTGCGCGCCGGCGCCAAGGAGGAGCGCCGGGTGCTCTCGCGGCCGGCGGGGGACGCGAAGATCGACCGCGGAGGCTACGAGCTCAGGGCGCGCGATCCGTTCTTCCGCAGGACGTACGTCCCCATCGAGGTGCGGATCGAGGCGCGCGACAACGACCCGATCGAGGGCCCGAAGTGGGGCAGGAGCGAGGCGATCCTGGTCATCCCGCCGCAGGTGGGCGAGCCCGAGGCGCGGCGCTACGTCGCGCTCGCGAAGGCGCGCGACGCCCTCACCGACCTGCTCGCGGATCGCATCGGCCAGAGGACGCCGGACGCGGGCGGCGCCGCGGCGCACGCGGCGCACGAGGCCGAGGTGCAGGCGACCGCCAAGGCGGAGGTCGAGCGGGCGCTCTCCGGCGACTACGGCGGGCTCCGGGTGCGGGGGCGCATCGCGTCGCTCGCGCGCGGCCAGCTGGCCAGGCTCGACGAGGCGCTCGCCGCCGAGCGGAAGTCGACCACCCGCGCGGCGCATCAGAAGCTGCTCGACGAGACCGAGGGCGTGCTGCTCGCCTTCGACGCCGGCCTGCGCGGCCTCGGCGTCCGGGACGCCCGGGCCGTCGCGCAGCGGCTCGCCGACGTCGCGGACGAGGCCGCGGCCGCGGCCGAGCTCCTCCGCGGCGAGGGCCGCGAGGGCGGCGAGGTCCGCCTCGAGGCGGCCGTCACGGTGCTGGGCGGCGGGGGCGCCGAGCTGCGCAAGCTCGGCGAGCTCGGCCTCGATCTCGGCGAGATCGTCGCGAGCGACCTGCGCCGGATCGCGCGCGCCCGCGGCGCCGGCGACTGGGCGCACGCCGAGCTCGCGGCGCGCGATCTCGCGGCGCGGCTCCGGCGGCCGGATCCCTCGTTCGGCGGCGGCGGCCGCGGCGGGGTGGAGTCCGGGGCGCCGCGCGGCGGGCCCGATCCCGGGGACGCCTCGAGCGCCGACGAGAGCGTCGCGCAGAGCGAGCGGGAGCTCGAGGAGCTCGCGCGCGATCACGCCGCCGAGACGAACGCGGTCGCCGAGGAGCTCATGCGCGCGTCGCGGCCCGAGGACGTCGCGGCGCTCCGCGAGGAGGCGAAGCGGCACGCGGAGGCGATCCGCGAGGCGGTGCGGGATCTGCCGCAGCCCGGCGGGGCGCCGGGCTCGGCGGAGTCCGCCGCGGCGGCCGGCAGGGAGCAGGCCGAGGCGATGGCCGGCGCGCTGGAGCAGGGCCGCATCGAGGAGGCGGTCCAGAGCGGCCAGGGCGCGTCGCGCTCGCTGGGCGAGGCGAAGCGGCTCGGCGCGCAGGGCGGCGGCTTCTTCCCCGAGGAGCGGGCCGGCCGGGAGGCCGCCGAGGCGCAGCAGGCGCTCGCCGGGGAGCTCGCCTGGGCCGAGGAGGCGCTGCGCAGGCTGCGGCAGGCGGCGTCGGAGCGGGCGCGGGAGGGCCTTTCGCGGTCGAGCCAGCGCGAGGGCTCGCTCGCCGATCGCGCGCGCGAGCTGCGCAGGCGGGGCGAGCGCGGCGACGGCCGCATGCCGGAGGAGATGCTCGAGCGCCTCGACGAGGCCGAGCAGGCGATGCGCGACGCCCAGCGCGCCCTCTCCGAGGGGGACGGCGAGCAGGGCAACGAGCGCCAGCGCGACGCGCAGCGGCTGCTCGAGATGTCGCGCAGCGACGACCAGGGCCAGGACGGCGACGCCGAGTCGGAAGGGAGCAGGGACATGGCGAGGAAGGCCGACATCCCGGACAAGGACAAGCACAAGGGCCCCGAGGAGTTCCGGCGGCGCGTCCTCGAGGGGCTCGGGGGCGCCTCGGAGCCGCGGCTGCGAGACGCGGTCAAGCGCTACGCGGAGGGGCTCCTGAAATGACGCGCACCGGCGCCACAGCGGCCCCGGCGAGGGCTCCGCGCCGGGCGACGGCGCTCGCGCGGCGCGGGCTCAGGGCGGTCGTCCTCGCCGCGCTCGCGACGGCGTCGGCGACCGCGTCCGGCCGCATCACGGTCGGCGATCTCGATCGCGCGGTGCGGGCGCGGGCCGCGATCCTGGAGATCGACGCCCCGGCGGCGCGGGACATCCTGCAGGGCGCGGATCCCGCGGACCCCGCGCTCGCGCTCGAGCGCGGCCGGCTCGCCATCTACGAGGGCGACTGCGACCTCGCGGCGGCGATCCTCGCGCGCCCCGACCTCGCGGCGACGGCGGAGGGCGCGGCGCTCGGGGACGTCGCGCGCGGCTGCGCCCGCGCCACCGCCGCGACGCTCGTCGTCGAGGACGAGGCGCGCGGCGTGTGGGTGCGGCTCCAGGACGACGACGATCGCGCGCTCGTGCCGCTGCTCGTCGAGGTCGCGGCGAAGACGCGCGACGTGCTCGCGAAGGACCTCGGGGTCGAGCTCCTCCGGCCGCTGCGGATCGATCTCGTCCGCGATCAGTTCACGCTCTCCGCGATGACGGGCCTGCCCGAGGACGCGGCGCGGACGACGGGCACCGTCGCCATCGCCAAGTGGGGGCGGGTGACGATGCTCTCCCCGCGCGCGACGCCGAACGGCTATCCCTGGCTGGACACGCTCGCGCACGAGATCACGCACCTCGCGCTCTCGCGCGGGACGCGCGACAACGCCCCGCTGTGGCTGCAGGAGGGCGTGGCCAAGCGCGAGGAGGTCCGCTGGCGCGAGCCCGACCCGCTGGACGACGTGCCGTCCGCGGACGCGGTCGCCTTCCTCGGCATCCAGAAGGGCCTCGGGCGCCCGCTCGACAAGATCGGCCCCTCGATCGCGATGCTCCCGAGCGCGGAGGAGGCGGCGATCGTGTTCGCCGAGGTCGCGAGCTTCATCCGGTACTGGACGAGGGAGGCGGGCGACACGGCGCTCCCAGAGCTGCTGCGCCGGCTCAAGGACGCGAGCAGCGACGCGGATCTGGAGCGGGCGATCGCCGAGATCTCCGGCGCGGATCTCGCGGCCTGGGACAAGCGCTGGCGCGCCTACCTCGCCACGGTGCCGGCCGACGTGCCGCCCGATCTCGCGCCGGGCGGGGACATGCCGCACCGGCAGGAGGTCGCCAAGCGGGTGCGGCTCGGGCAGCTGCTCCACGATCGCGGCCACCACGCCGCCGCCGCGGTCCAGCACGCCCGCGCGCAGGCGCTCGCGCCGCACGAGCCGGCGGTGCGCTGCTTCCTCGCCGCCGCCCTGCTGGCCTCCGGCGAGCGGGCGAGCGCCGCTCCGCTGGTCGAGCGCGTGGAGGACGTGCACAGCCGCCACGGCCGCTGGTGGTCGCTGCACGGCCTGCTCCACGGAGGCGCCGACGCAGACCGCGCCTTCTCGGCGGGCGCCGCGCTCGACCCGCTGGACCCCGACGTGGCGTGCGAGGAGAAGCTGCCGCCGGAGCTCCCCGGCGATCCCGTCCGGTCGGCCCTCTGCGAGGCCGCGCGCCGCAGGCCGCGCTAGCGCGCTGGACAGCCCGGGCTTCGAAAAAAAGACCGCCACGCGAGGAAACGCCGCCGCTCGGCGCAATGGCGCGCGCCCGCCGGTTTCTGCGCGAGCGCGCGCGCTCCGGCTTCCGTCGCGCAGGAGCGCGCTCCTACGGTCGCGCGGTGCCGCGCATGAAACGCATCGCCCCCCTGGTCGCGCTGAGCCTCGCCCTGCCGGCGCGGGCGTACGCGGACGCCGCGCAGCCCTCCTCGGAGCCGCGCCGGGTCATCGAGCTGGGCGCGTCGTCCGTGCTGGCGTTCGGCTTGATGCCCGCGGCGAGCTTCGGCCCCTCGCTGTCGGCCACCGTCCGCTGGCTCGACGCGTCCCTGTCGATCGAGGGGCGCGCGCTCCGGGCGCTGGGCCGCGACCCGAGCGCCGCCCTGAGACTGCGGCCGGAGAGCACCGTCTGCCTCGGGCTCATGTCGATCTGCAAGCACGAGGACGCCGTCTTCGTGTGCAACTCGTTTCAGGCCGGGGCCGTCGCCGCGGAGCTCGAGGGGAACCTGAAGCCCGAGCGGGAGGGCGAGCTCTCCTGGATGCTCACCTCCGGCCTGCGCGGAGGCGCCGAGTGGCGCCTCGGCCGACACCTGGAGCTGCGCGGCTTCCTCGAGCTGCACGCCGTCCTGGAGCGCCCTCATCTGAGGGTCGGCACCCTCCGGAAGTGGGGGGCCTCCTACGTCGCGGGGGTCATCGGCGTCGGCCTCTCGTTCCGTGTGAACCCGGAGTGACGCGGGCCTCCCGGCGCCCCGGCGCAGGCCTCCGGGCGGCGCGGGCGCCTCGCCGGAGGGCGCTCGCGCCGCCTCAGTTCTTCGTGCGGAGCGCGCGCGCCAGGGTGTTCCTGCCGACGCCGAGCCGCTTCGCCGCTTCCGTCTTGTTCCCCTCGCACGCGCGGACCATCGCCTCGACGTAGCGCCGCGTCACCTCGTCGAGGGTGAGGCCGAGCGGCAGCGCGACCTGCTCGTCGCCCTCGGGCCCCACGGCGGCCTGCGGCGGGGCCCCCCCGCGCCGGCGCGCCGGCAGGTGCCCCGCCGAGATGCGGCCGTCCGGCGCGAGGGCGATCGCGCTCTCGACCCAGTGCTCGAGCTCACGCACGTTGCCCGGCCAGGTATGGGCGCGGATGTGGCGGAGCGCGTCCACATCGAAGCGCGGCGCGGGCCTGCCGTACCGCGTCGCGTAGACGTCCGCGAAGTGGCGGGCCAGCGTCTCCACGTCCTCGGGGCCGCGCTCGCGCAGGGCCGGCAGGTCGATCTCGACGACGCGCGCGCGGTAGTAGAGATCCTTCCGGAAGCGGCCCTCGGCGACCGCGCGCTCGAGGTCGCAGTGCGTGGCGCACACGACGCGCACGTCGGCGCGGAGCGTCTGGCGGCCGCCGACGCGCTCGAAGGAGCGATCCTGCAGGAACCGCAGGAGCTTGCCCTGGATGTCGAGCGGCAGGTCCCCGAGCTCGTCCAGGAACAGCGTGCCGCCCTCCGCGAGCTCGACCTTGCCCGGCACGCGCCGATCCGCGCCGGTGAACGCCCCGCGCTCGTGGCCGAAGAGCTCGCTCTCGACGAGCTGCGCCGGCAGCGTCGTGCAGTCGACGGTGACGAAGGGCCGCGTCTGGCGCCGCGAGTTGACGTGGATCGCCCGCGCGAACAGGCTCTTGCCGGTGCCGGTCTCCCCGCGGAGCAGCACGGTCGCGTCGGTCTGCGCCGCGAGCTGGACCTTCTCGTACACGGCGGCCAGCCGCTCGCTGCGGCCGACGATCCGGTTGAACGGCCCCTGCAGCACGACCCCCGGCCCGCCGCCCTCGGCGGCGCGGAGCGTCGTCAGCGTGAGCGCGCGGGCGAGCTGCGTCGCGAGCGCGACGAGGTAGCGCTCGTCCTCCTCGTCGAACGGCGCCCCGGCCCGGTTCAGCAGCTGGACGACGCCGCGGACGGGCGCGGCGCCGTCCTCGCGGATGGGCGCGACGAGCATCGAGCGCGTCGTGTAGCCCGTCGCCCGGTCGGCCGACGGATCGAAGCGCGGATCGCGCGCCGCGTCGTCGACGCGCACGACCTCTCCGGTCCTGGCGACGTGCCCCGCGATGCCGCGCTCGAGCGGCTGCCTGAGCGCGGGGAGCTCGGGCAGGAGCGCGACGCGCGTCACGAGATCGCCGCGCTCCGCGTCGACGAGCCAGATCGTGGCGCGGTCGGCGCGGAGCGCCTTCGCGAGCCGCTCGCACGCCGTGCCGAGGAGGGCGTCGAAGTCGACCTCCCGGGCGAGGAGGGAGGCGAGATCGACGAGCAGCGAGAGGCGCGACATGGATAACGGAGCAGGATCCAGCATAGAGGGCGCCGCCCTTGTCGTCATCCGCGTCATCACGCGGCCCGCGCGAGGGCCTCGACGTTGATGCAGAGCCCCTCGCGCGCGGCGACGGAGGCGGGGAAGAGGTCGCGCGCGAGGCGCTCGATCTCGGCGACGCCAGCGTCCGTCCGCTGCGGGTCGTGGTGGAAGAGTACGAGCTGACGCGCGCCGCACGCCCGCGCGATCTCGGCGCCCGCGATGTACGTCGAGTGCCCCCATCCGACCCTCGATCGCCCGGCGTCGCCGCGGTACTCCTCCGGGGTGTACTGCGCGTCGTAGATGAGCACGTCGGCGCCGTCCGCGAGCGCGCGCAGCGCCGGATCGACGCAGGCGTAGTGCTCGGTGTCGGTCGCGTAGACGAGGCTCCGGCCCGCGTGCTCGAGGCGGTAGGCGAGCACGCCGCCCGGGTGGTTGAGCTTGGCGATGCGCACGTGGACCTCCCCCACGTCGAACGCCTCGCCCGGCCGCGCCTCCCGCAGCGAGATCTGCGCGCCGAGCTCGTCCAGCCGGACCGGGAAGCTCGGCGCCGCCATCTGCGTCGACAGCGCCTCGCGGAGGGTCCCGACCCCGTGCGCGCTGCCCACGATCGACAGCTTCGAGCTCGGCAGGTACGCCGGCACGAAGAACGGCAGGCCCTGGATGTGGTCCCAGTGCAGGTGCGAGAGCAGCACCGCCGCCTCGACCGGCCCTTCCCGGAGCAGGGCGTCTCCGAGCTTGCGAACGCCCGTCCCTGCGTCGAGGATGATCCGCGCCGCTCCGCAGCGGACCTCCACGCAGCTGGTGTTTCCGCCCACCGCCGCCGTCTCCGGCCCAGGCGAAGCGATGCTCCCGCGAACTCCCCAGAACCTGATCTCCATCGTGGTCACGTGCCTCCTGGGCACCGTTCAGCGAGCGGCGTGCCAGCGCGCAGGCACTTGAAACCGCTCCGTTTTTCTGCTGCGCTCGCGGGGGCCGATCGAAGTTGCAGCGCCGCGTCCGGATCGGCGCTTCAGAATGGAGCGCGCGGCCGGCGCGGTCTGCCGGCGCCGGCGCCCTCATTTGCGCGGAGCGGCGCTTCGCGGTTGACGCGCTCGCGGCGACGTGGAGAAACGTGGAGCGCGGGGGACGGGCCTTTCGTCGCGCCACGGATCGCGCTGAGCGTCGCGCGTCGCGTCAAGGCTGAGCTCCTTCGCTGGATGGGGGGACCGCGCCGGCGCGGGGAGGTTCGCCTGACCCGAGCGTTGACCGAGGTCCTGCCCGAGGCCTAGCATTCCTGCACCGCTCTTTTTCCCGCATCGTTACCGCCGCTCCGCACAATGACCGTTGCCACCTACGCCGCCGCACAGCTGTTGCGGGTGCTTCCGCGAGAGCGCATTACCCGGGCCGTTGGCCGCCTCTGCGACGCCAGGGCACCCGCCGCCGTCTTGAACGCGGTGGTCAAGCTCTACGCGCGCGCGTACCGCGTCGACATGGACGCGGCCGAGGTGCTGACGAGCCCTTACGAGAGCTTCGACGCGTTCTTCACGCGCAAGCTCCGCGAGGGGATGCGCCCTGTCTGCTCCGATCCCGGAGCCATCACCAGCCCTGCCGACGGGCGGATCGAGTCGCTCGGCCCCGTGACCGAGGGCGGGCGCCTGCTCATCAAGGGGCAGCCTTACCGCGTGGAGGACCTCGTGGGCGACCCCGCGGAGGCGTCGCGCTACGACGGCGGGCAGTTCGCGGTCGTCTATCTCTCCCCCCGCGACTACCACCGGGTCCATTCGCCCGTCGCCGGCCAGGTGAGCCTCATCCGCTCGATGCCGGGGGAGCTGTTCCCGGTGAACGCGATCGGCGAGCGCCACATCCCTGGCCTGTTCGCGCGCAACCGGCGCGTCGCGATCGTGATCGACACCGAGCGGCAAGGGCGCGTGACGGTCGTGATGGTGGGCGCGATGATCGTCGGACGGATCACGGTGAGCGCCATCGACGCGCGCGACGTGCCGCTCGGCGTGCACGCGATCTCGCCGGCCCTCTCGGTAGGGTGTGGAGAGGAGCTCGGCAAGTTCCACCTCGGCTCCACCGCGGTCCTGTTCGTGGAGCGCGGGGCGGCGCCCCCCTGGAGCCGGGCTCCGGGGCCGATCCTCTACGGTGAGCCGCTCGGCGGGGGGGGCGATCAATGACGAGCGAGCGGCCGCGCAACCCCCTGGCCCAGGCCGCCCAGGAAGGCGGCGCCTCCGGAGAGCCCGGCGCGCCCCTGCCGGGCGAGGCAGGGAACGCGGCCGCGCTCGCGCCGCAGGGAGAGGGCCCGCTCCCCGCGCGCGCGTCGTCCGCTCCACGGCCCGAGCGCACGCCCAGCGTGCGCCCGCAGCTCGCGACGACCACGCCGCTGCCGCGCCTCGACGTCATCCCGGGCATGGCCGACGGGAGCTCCGGCCGGCAAGCCTCGGAGATCCCGGATCTCGATCTCGACCCGCGCATCGCCGGGCCGCCCACGGAGCGCTCGCGGCACGGCACCCCCCTGCCCTCCACGCCCACCTCGAGGCGGGCCTGGCAATCGCTGGCCGCGGAGGTGGAGCGGGCCGCGGACGTGGAGCGCGGCGACGGCGCGAAGACCGCGCGGCGCCGCTCGCGGCGGCTCGTGAACGTGCCCGGAGACGCGGCGCAGCAGGGCGACGACCCGCCGGGCGCCGCGCACGACCCGGGCGCCGCGCACGACCCGGGCGCCGCGCACGCGGACACGGCGACGCCGCGATCGCGGGCGCTCGATGAGGTGGAGGACGACGACGACGGGTGGCTGACCGCCGTCGCGAGGCCACCCAGCGAGCCGGCGATCGAGGCGCCCAAGCCCACCAGCAAGCCGGCGCCGCCGCCGAACCTGGCGGAGCTGGTCGCGCCGCGGGCCGTCCCGCGCCCGTCGCCGAAGTCCTCGAGCGTGCCGCCGATGCCGACGCCGGGGCTGATCATCGATCCGGACTCGGTCGCGGTGATCCGGCCGCTCCAGATCCTCAGCATCGAGTCGAACCTGCCGCCGGTCAGCTCGCTGGCCGAGCCGCAACCCGAGCCCGCCAGGCCGCCGCTGCTGACCGACCCGACCGAGCACGAGTGGCCGCCGCTGCAGTTCAGGATCGGGCCGGACTCGCGCCAGACGGTGCTGGGCCTCGACCCGTACCAGGACGGCCCGACGGAGGGCCCGCCGACGGCGCGCGACGCCGCCTTCGACGCCCTCCAGCCCGAGCCCCGGCGGCCGCACACCTCGGCGCCGGAGATCGAGGCGCGCCCCCTCGACTGGCCGCTCGGGTCGACCACGGACGAGCTCGCGGAGGTCGAGCCCGAGCCCGAGCTGGCCGACGACGCCAGGGCCGAGGCGGCGAGCGCCACGCCCGGGGCAGCCGGGGGCGAGCAGGAGCGCGGCGATCCGACGCGCATCACCGTGCCGCCGAAGAGCAGCGAGGTCGAGCTGGAGGAGGTCGAGCCCGAGCGCGACGCCGAGCCGGCCGACGCGGGCCTGGCCGCCCGGGCCGACGCGCAGGCGGCGCAGCCCAAGAAGCCGCCGCCGCCGCCCCCGCCGCCGCGGCGCCCGCGCGCGCAGGCGCTGGCCTCGCCGGATCTCGCCACGTTCACGAGCTCGGTGCCGCCGCCGCCCATGTCCGTGCCGCCGCCGCACGGCGATCCCACGGCGCGCATCTCCGCTCCTCCAGCGCCGCCCGCGGCGCCCGCGGCGAAGCCGATCGAGCTCGAGCCGAACTCCGGTCCGTCGACCGAGCCCGCCGCGCGCCGCAAGCGCCCCTGGTGGGAGGAGCTCTTCGGCGACGACTTCCTGCGCACGCTCGACAAGATCGACGGCAAGGTGGTTCGCCGTGAGGTCGACTTCATCGAGGAGCGGCTCGGCGTCGAGAAGGGCGCGGTGATCCTCGATCTCGCGTGCGGCGCGGGCGGCCACGCGATCGAGATCGCGAGCCGCGGCTACAGCGTGGTCGGCTTCGATCTGTCGCTGGCGATGCTGGCCCGCGCCGCCGACGACGCGCAGGACCGCGGCCAGAAGCTGAACTTCCTCCAGGGCGACATGCGCGAGATGACGTTCGAGGAGACGTTCGACGGCGTCTACTGCTGGTCGACGAGCTTCGGCTATTTCGACGACGAGAAGAACGCGGACGTCCTCGCCCGCATCCGCCGCGCCCTCCGCGCGGGCGGCATGCTCCTGCTCGACATCGTCAACCGCGACTACGTGGCGTCCCGCCAGCCGAGCCTGGTCTGGTTCGAGGGGGACGGCTGCGTCTGCATGGATGAGATGCAGGTCGATTTCTTCACGAGCCGGCTCAAGGTGAAGCGCACGGTCATGTTCGAGGACGGCCGCTCGCGCGAGATCGACTACTCGATCCGCCTCTACGGGCTGCACGAGCTCGGCAAGATGCTCCACGAAGCCGGCTTCAAGGTCACCGAGGTGACCGGCCACCCCGCGCACCCGGGCGTCTTCTTCGGCTCGGAGTCGCCGCGGCTCATCATCCTTGCCGAGCGCAGCTGAGGCGCTAGGGGCTCCTGACGCATGCGCTTCGAGGCCGCGATCTCGCGCGCGCTGCCGGGGATCCCGGCCAGCGCCTCCCCCGTCGATCAGATCGCCTACGCCCGCGATCTCTGGCCGCGGCACCACCTCGCCGTGACGGAAGGCCGCATCGCCGAGCATCGGCCCGGCATGATCCTCTGGCCGGCGTCCACCGAGGAGGTCGCCCGGGTGGTCCGCTTCTGCGCGGACGAGGGGCTCCCGCTCGTGCCGTACGGCGCGGGCTCGGGCGTGTGCGGCGGCGTCCTGCCGGACGATCGCACGGTCGTGCTCGACCTGAAGCGGCTCTCGCGCCGCCGCTCGCTCGATCGGCAGGCCCCCTCGGTCGAGATCGAGGCCGGCGCCCTCGGCATCCGGTTCGAGGAGGAGCTCAACGCCGAGGGCTTCACGCTCGGCCATTTCCCGTCGTCGATCCTCTGCTCGACCGTGGGCGGCTGGGTGGCGGCGCGCAGCGCCGGCCAGTGCTCGGGGCTGTACGGCAAGATCGAGGACATGGTGGCGTCGCTCGAGTGCGTCGTCGGCCGCGGCGAGGTCGTCCGCTTCGATCGGCGCGCGCGCGGCCCGGATCTGACGCCGCTCCTCATCGGCAGCGAGGGCGTGCTCGGCGTGGTCACCGCCGCGACGCTCAGGCTGCACCCCGCCCCGCCGGCGCGCGCGTTCGCGGCCTTCTCGTTTCCGACCCTGGAGGCCGGATGGACCGCGATGCGGGAGATGTTCCAGGCCGGCCTTCGCCCGGCGGTCTCGCGGCTCTACGATCCGTTCGACTCCTTCATGGCCCGGCTCGGCGCGGTGCGCCGGCATCGCTCCCACGCCGGCGCGGGCGACGAGCCGCCCGAGGGCGCGGGCGCGCGGGCGCGCGGCGCGCGAGGCCCGGGCGCCGGCGCCGCCGTGCTGCGCGGCCTGCTGCGCGCGCCGGGGCTCCTCAACCAGGTCGTCGACGCCGTCGGGTCGCGCGTGCTCCGCGGCGCGACGCTCATCCTCATCTTCGAGGGCACGGCGCGCGCGAGCGCGGAGGATCTCGCCCGCGCCGCGGAGATCGCCGGGCGCGGCGGGGCCAGGCCGCTCGGCGAGGAGCCGGCGCGCCACTGGCTCGCGCACCGCTACAGCGTGAGCTACCGCCAGGCGCCCGTCTTCATGGCCGGCGCGTTCAGCGACACGATGGAGGTCGCCGCGCCCTGGTCGCGCCTCGACGCGCTCTACCGCGCGGTGCGCGGGGCGCTCGGGCGCCACGTCTTCGTGATGGCGCACCTCTCCCACGCCTACCCGGACGGCTGCAGCATCTACTTCACCTTCGCCGGCAGCGCGCCGACCGTCGCTGCGGCCGAGGCGAAGTACGACGCCGCCTGGCGGGCGGCCCTGGACGCCGCGATCGACGCCGGCGGCACGCTCTCGCACCACCACGGCGTCGGCCGCAGCAAGGCGCCGCGGCTCGGCGCCGAGCTCGGCCTCGGCGCCGACGTCGTCCACGCGCTCCGGGGCGTCTTCGACCCCGCCGGCATCATGAACCCCGGCAACCTGCTCCCGCGCGAGGCCGCCCCGGCCGCGCGCCGCCCGCTGCCGGCGCCGCCCGCGGCGCCCGTGATCGACCGCGACTCGCGGCTCGTGCACGCCGCCGGCGCCGCGCGCCTCGGCGACGTCGAGCGCGCCCTCGAGCAGCGCGGCCTCACGCTGGCGCTCGACTTCGGCGCGGCCTCGCGCGAGCTCACGATCGACGCGTGGATCGCGGCCGGCGCCCCCGGCGCGCCGGATCCGTGGAGCGATCCCGTCGATCACCTCGTCGCCGGCTTCACCGCGCGGCTCGCGTCGGGCGCCGAGCTCGCGGTGCGGCCCGCCCCGCGGCGCGCGGTGGGCCCGGATCTCTTCGCGCTGTTCCTCGGCGTCGGCGGTCGCGTCGGCGCCGTCACGTCCGTGCACCTGCGCGCCCACGGCGCGTCGCGCCCCCGCGCGCTGCCGACCTCGCTGCCGCGGCAGCCGCCGCTCGGCCAGGCCGAGGCCGCGTGGCTCGACGCCGTGGTGAGCGCCGCCCGCGACGTCCGCTGAGCGCCAGCGGTGCCCGGCTCAGCCGGGAGGCCAGGCCATGGACCGGCCGCCGATGACGTGGACGTGGAGGTGGAAGACCGTCTGGCCGGCGTTCGCGCCGCTGTTCACCACGGTCCTGAAGCCGCTCTCCGCGATGCCGGTCAGCTCTGCCACCCGGCGCGCGGCCAGCAGCAGCCGGCCGAGGACGGCCTCATCCTCGGGCGCGGCCTGGGCGATCCCCGCGATGTGGCGCTTCGGGATGACGAGCACGTGCGTGGGCGCCTGCGGGTTCACGTCGTGGAAGGCGATGAGGTGCTCGTCCTCGAGCACGACCTTCGACGGGATCTCCTTGTTCGCGATCTTGCAGAAGATGCACATGGTCGCCTCCTAGTACCGCGTCGTACCGCGCGTCAGGAATCCCTATCAGGATTTCGGACCGCCGCCTCGCGGCGGACGACGCGCGGCGCGAGGCGCCGCTGCTCGGGGATCTTCCCCGGCTCCCCGCCCGCCTCGATTCCGGCCCTTCCGGGCGCGCTTCCCGCGTGCGGAGCTAGGGCGCCTGCGTATCGCGCCGTTCCCGATCGCGAGCCAGCGCCCTGGTCGCCGGGTCCGGCTCTCCCGGCTCCGCCTGGCCAGCGGCCTCCTCCAGCGCTCCGCCCTGCCCCTCCCTGGGCAGCAGCCGGGCGAGCGCGCGCTCGATCCGCGAGGTATCCGCCGGCTCGGGGAGCAGGTCGTCGGGCAGCGCGCCGCCCGCCGCCGGGCTCGGCGCAGCGCCCCCGCCGTCCTGCTCGTCCTGCTGCCCGGCTCGGGGGACCGTCCCGCGCGCGACCGCGATGCGCAGCACCGCGAGCTCGAGATCGTCGAGCGCGGCGGTGCGCTTCAGCCCGAGCGACGGCACGTCGTAGGTGAGGAGCGCGCCGCCGCTCGCCGCGGGCGCGAGCCCGGCGCGGCCTGCGCCGGCGACCAGCTGCCGCACGATGCTCCTGAGCAGCGCCGCCCGCCGCCGCACCCGGCGCGCCTCGGGGTCGGCGTAGAGCGAGAAGAAGCGGTTCCGCGAGAACGTGGACGGCGCCAGCACGAGCGCGACGAACAGCGCCTCCAGGTCGATGGGCGGCGCCCCCCTCACGTCGCGGGCTCCACCGCGCCGCCCGCGGGCCCCGAGAGCCCGCCGCGCCGCAGGAGCTCCGCCTGGCGGTGCGTGCGCAGCGCGCCGATGAGCTCGTCGAGATCCCCCTCGATGATCTTGTCGAGCTTGTGCAGCGTGAGGCCGATCCGGTGATCCGTCACGCGGTTCTGCGGGAAGTTGTAGGTCCGCACCTTCTGCGCGCGCTCCCCCGTGCCGACCATCGTCCTTCGCTCTGCGCTCTGGGCCTCCTCCTGCCGGCGCTGCTCGAGCTCGAGCAGCCGGCTCCGGAGCACCTTCAGCGCCTTCGCCTTGTTCTTCAGCTGGGAGCGCTCGTCCTGGCACTTCACGATCATGCCCGTCGGCAGGTGCTTGATCTGCACGGCGCTGTTCGTCGTGTTGACGCCCTGGCCGCCGGGGCCGCCCGACGCGGCGATCGAGATCTCCAGGTCCTTCTCGTCGATGTGCACGTCGACCTCGTCCGCCTCGGGCAGGACGGCGACGGTCGCGGTCGAGGTGTGGATCCGCCCCTGCGTCTCCGTCGAGGGGACCCGCTGCACGCGGTGCACGCCGCCCTCGTAACGGAGGTGGGAGTAGACGTCCTGCCCCGAGATCAGCGCCGCGACCTCCTTGTAGCCGCCGGCCGAGGCCTCGCTCAGGTTGAGCACCTCGACCTTCCACCGCTTCGTCTCCGCGTAGCGGCAGAGCATGCGGAAGAGGTCGGCGGCGAAGAGCGCCGCCTCCTCGCCGCCCTCGCCGCTCCGGATCTCGACCACGGTGTTCCGCGCGTCGTTCGGGTCCTTCGGCAGGAGGAGCACCTCGAGCTCGCCGGCGAGCCGCTCCCGCTCCATCTCGAGCTCGGGCAGCTCCGCCTGGGCGAGCTCGGACAGGTCGGGGTCGCTCAGCGCCTCGCGGTCCTCGGCGATGCGCCGATCGATGTCCCGCAGCCGCGCGAACGCGGCGACCACGGGCTCGATCTCGGTCCGCTCGCGGTTGAGCCGCTGGAGCTCGGCCGGAGAGGAGAGCACCGCCGGGCTGCACATGAGGTGCTCGAGTTCCTGAAAGCGGCGCTGGACCGCCTCGAGTTTCGCGATAGGTAGCATCTGCAATCCGAAGACGACGCGGAGTTGAACGGCGGGGGCGCGCGGCGGCGCCGGTGCCCGCTAGCCGTGGGCGCCAGCGTAGCCGGGGTCGGCCAGCACCTTGGAGTAGTCCGCGAACACCCGATCGGGCTGGACCGGGGCGGTCACCGACGCCTCCCGCCAGAGCGTCGCGCGGAGCGAGGCGAGGGCGATCTCCAGCTGCGAATCGTCCGGCTCCGCCGTCGTGATCTTCTGGACGAGGAAGCCCGGCCAGAGCAGCACGCGGAGCGGGCCGGTGGTGCAGTAGCGCGCGAAGAGCCGCTGGATCTCGAACGTCACCGCGGCGATCAGCGGGAGGAACGGCAGCTTCATCAAGAAGAAGCCGATGCTCTCGACGAGCCGGCCGCCGGGCAGCTTGGGCAGGAACGCCCCGAGCGACGCCCCGGCCACCGAGAACACCACGATCGACACGAGCGCCACCATCACCAGGAACGTCGTCCCGCAGCGGGGGTGCATGGCCGTCTTGCGGCGCGCGTTCTCGACCTCGAGCGCCTCGCGCGCCTCGTAGGTGGAGATCGCCTTGTGCTCCGCCCCGTGGTACTGGAACACGCGCCGGACCTCGGAGATCTGGCGGATCAGGAGGAGATAGGCGACGACGATGGCCAGCTTCGCCACGCCGGTGATCGCCTGGAAGCCGGGCGACGTGACCTCCAGCCCGAGGCCCAGGACCTTGTTGACCAGCTCGGCGCCGGCCTGAGGCGCCGCCACGAAGAGCAGGACCGCGAAGAGGATCGGGATCATGCCCATCCCCCCGCCCCGCTTCTTTCCATCCGCGCCGCTCCCGCCTGGCGCCGGGCTGCCCGTGACCTGCGCGGGCTCCGCGTCCTGCGTGGCGATCGCGGCCATGCTGAGCGCCAGCGCGGTGAGGCTGGCTCCGCTCGCCTGGCCGGCGCTCGGGCGCTTTTCCGCCGGCCCCTTGGCCGAGGCCGCCTCTTCGGCCGCGAGATCCTGCTCGTAGAGGTCGGCGGACCAGCGGAGCGCCTGGGACCCGAGGCGCAGCGACTCCACGAGCGTCGCGACCCCCCGCACGAAGGGCCAGGTGCGCGGCCCCTTCGACACCGCGGTCATCGGCTGCTCGCGCACCACGAGCTCCCCCGAGCGGCGCCGGCAGACGATCGCGACCGAGCTCGGCGATCGCATCATGACCCCTTCAATCACCGCTTGGCCGCCGATATACGGACGTGCAGGCTGATCGCTCATACGCGTTCCAATCTAGCGCATCACGCGGCGTTCGCATCGGCCTGGCCGACAAGCGCCGCGAGGATGGAGGGGCGACGTCGTCCGCCGCGCGATGTCTAGGCCGCCTAGGCCGCTCGCGCCGCGCGGGTCGGCCGGTCGCGCCGGGCAACGAGCTCGGGACGCTCCCAGGTCCCCGCCATGCCCCGGGCGGGCGCGGCGTGACGGGCGTGTCTGTAAAGGAGGGAACTCGGGGAGGGGACGATCCGCCCGCCTACTTGCCAGCGGTCGCGTACTTCTTGCGGAAGCGGTCGACGCGGCCGGCGACGTCCATGATCTTGTGCTTGCCCGTATAGAACGGGTGGCAGGCGGAGCACACGTCGGTCGTGAAGCTGCCGCGGGTGGAGCGGGTCTCGACGACGGCGCCGCACGCGCAGGTGATCGTGGAGGCCTTGTACTCGGGGTGGATGCCGGGCTTCATGGTGAGTCCTTCGGGTGTTGCGAGGGAGGGCGCCTATAGCTCAGCGCGTCTCGGACCGCAAGGAGGCCCTCCGGCGCGCCGGCCCGAGGCGCTCAGCAGCGCAGAGCGCGCAGAGCGCGGACGGTCTAGGTGCGACCCGAGGGCGCTCCCGTCAAGGGTCCGGCCCGGCCGGCCCGCGCGCACGGCAATTGCTAGGGGCGGCGTTGACGCTCGGATGCACATGGTTAGCTTCGCGGTCGCGAGCCAGCGAGCTCGCTAAATCCGGCGAAAGTATCCGAATTCCCAGCGGTTTTTGACGGCTCTGGAGCAGGGGCTCGCTGCAGCTGTCAGCCGAGCCCTGCTGGCCCGTCGGGTCTTCTCGCCCCCCGCGGCGACCAAGCCGTCGCGCAAACACTCTCGGAGGGTTCAACGTCATGGGCAAGATCATCGGCATCGATCTCGGCACGACCAACAGCGTCGTCGCGGTGATGGAGGGGAAAGAGCCCAAGGTCATCGTGAATGAGGAGGGCTCGCGCCTCACGCCGTCCGTCGTGGCCTGGGACGACAAGGGCGAGGTGCTCGTCGGACAGATCGCCAAGCGCCAGGCGGTCACGAACCCCACCAACACCATCTACTCGGCCAAGCGCTTCATGGGGCGCCGCTTCGAGGAGGTGCAGGACGAGACGAGGCGCGTCCCGTACAAGGTCAGCAAGGGCAAGAACGGCGACGCGACGATCGAGGTGCGCGGCAAGCAGATGTCGCCCCCCGAGATCTCGGCGAAGGTCCTGCAGAAGCTGAAGAAGGCCGCGGAGGACTACCTCGGCGAGAAGGTGACCGATGCGGTCATCACCGTGCCCGCCTACTTCAACGACTCGCAGCGGCAGGCCACGAAGGACGCCGGCCGCATCGCCGGGCTCGAGGTGAAGCGCATCGTGAACGAGCCGACGGCCGCCGCCCTCGCGTACGGGCTCGACAAGAAGAACGAGCAGGTGATCGCCGTCTACGACTTCGGCGGCGGCACGTTCGACATCTCGATCCTCGAGGTCGGCGACAACGTCGTGCAGGTCATCTCGACCAACGGCGACACCCACCTCGGCGGCGACGACGTCGACCACCTCGTCATGGACTGGCTCGCGGCCGAGTTCAAGAAGGACACGGGCATCGACGTCTCGAACGACAAGATGGTCGTGCAGCGGCTCAAGGACGCCGCGGAGCAGGCGAAGATCGAGCTGTCGAACGTGCAGGAGACGACGATCAACCTGCCGTTCCTCACCGCGGATGCATCGGGGCCGAAGCACCTCCAGAAGCAGCTCACCCGGGCGAAGCTCGAGCAGATGATCCGGCCGCTCATCGAGCGCACGCTCGAGCCGACCCGCAAGGCGCTCGCGGACTCGAAGAAGACGCCGCAGCAGATCGACGAGGTCGTCCTCGTCGGCGGCTCGACCCGCATCCCGCTCGTCCAGGAGACGGTCAAGAAGTTCTTCGGCAAGGAGCCGCACAAGGGCGTGAACCCGGACGAGGTCGTGGCCGTCGGCGCCGCGGTCCAGGCGGGCGTGCTCTCGGGCGACGTGAAGGACCTCGTGCTGCTCGACGTCACCCCGCTCTCGCTCGGCGTCGAGACGCTCGGCGGCGTGATGACCGTGATGATCCCGAGGAACACCACGATCCCGACGCAGAAGAAGGAGATCTTCTCGACCGCGACCGACAGCCAGCCGAGCGTCGAGGTCCACGTCCTCCAGGGCGAGCGCACCGAGGCCCGCTACAACCGGACCCTGGGCCGCTTCCACCTGGAAGGCATCATGCCGGCGCCCCGCGGCGTGCCGAAGATCGAGGTGACCTTCGACATCGACGCGAACGGCATCCTGTCGGTGCACGCCAAGGACACCGCCACCGGCAAGGACCAGCGCATCACGATCACGGCGTCGGGCGGCCTGAAGGAGGACGAGATCAACCGGATGGTCAACGAGGCGGCGGCGCACGAGGCCGAGGACAAGCGGCGCCGCGAGGAGATCGAGCGGCGCAACAAGCTCGACAACCTCTGTTACACGCTGGAGAAGACGATCAGCGAGAACAAGGAGAAGCTGCCGGAGAGCGACGTCTCGGCGCTGAACGGGATCATCGCCGAGGGCCGGTCGGCCATCGAGAAGCAGGACGACGCGGCCGTCACCGCGGCGCTGGAGCGGCTCGAGAAGGAGGCGCACCGCATCGCGAGCGTCATGTACGAGAAGGCCGGCCCGCCGCAGGACGGCGGGGGCGCCGCGCCCGGCGGCGCCGCGGGCGGCCAGCCGCCGCCCCCCGCCGGCGGCAAGGGGAAGGACTCGGTCATCGACGCGGAGTTCGAGGAGTCGAACTGATCGCCGCGCGGTGAGCGCTCCTCGACGGGCGCAGCCGACGCAACGACGCAACCGACGCAACCGACGCGACTGCGTCACAGAGAGCAACGAGCGCGGCTTCGTCCGCGCTCGTTTGCATTTGCGGCCACGCCTCGACCACGCATCGCGCTCCGAGGCGGCGCGGACCGCCGTCTTCCCCCGCCGCGCTCTCCTTGGGCGTCGACTCGGATGTCCGGGAGCCGTATAACCGGCGCTCATGCGAACTCTCCTGCCGCTCGCCACCCTGGTCCTGATGGCCGGTCCCGTCGCCTGCGGGCCGGCCCCCACGCCTGCCGCGCCGACAGGAGCACAAGGCGAGGTCAAGGCCGGGCCCTCCCAGCCCGCAAGCCCCGCGTTCGATCTATCCCCGGTCGCCGAGCCAGCCGACATCGTGGGCGTGCTCCGGTGGAGCAACCCGGCGGCCACGCTGTCGAGCGTCGCCACCTGCGCCGGGCTGCCGCCGGCGCTCGCCGAGGCGGGCGCGCAGGGGCTCTCCGCGGGCGTCCTGAGCGAGCTCGTGAGCCCCTCCATCGACACGAACCAGCTCGCCGCGGTGATCGCGCTCGACGCGCCGGTGCACGTCGTCGTCGCGCTCGACGAGAGCTCGAAGCGGGGCAACCCCGTCGCGGCCGTGTCGCTCGGGCTCACGTCGCTGGAGCGGGCCAGGGGCGCGCTCGAGGGCGGCGCCACCCTCACCGAGGTGAAGCCGGGCATGTGGAAGATCGGCGGCAAGGAGCGCGCGTCGTCGAGCTGCTTCCTCGCCGCGTCCGCGGGCTCGACGCCTGCGCGGCTCCTCTGCGGCGATCGAGACCGGGACGTGACGACCCTCGGGCCGTACCTCGCGCGCACGCTGCCGACGCTCGCGCCCGGGGCGCGCGACCTCCACGGCGAGGCCCGCTTCGTCCCGCTCAGCGCGAAGTACGGCGACATGGCCAAGCAGCAGCTCGGCGGGCTCCCGATCCTCGCGCAGAGCCAGCTCTCGATCGGGCAGCCCCAGTTCGACCGGGCGCTCACCGACGCGACCGCCGCGGTCCAGGCGGAGCTCGAGGCGCTGATCAACGACGCGAACAGGGCGGTGGTCGATCTCCAGGTCGACAACCAGACCTGCGTGAACCTCACGGCGGCCCTGGAGCTGCGGGGCCAGTCGTCGTGGCTCGCGAAGACGATGGCCGACGGCGCGAACCGCGCCGGGCCGGCGCCGGCGCTCTACTGGCGCGTGCCGAAGGACAGCCACGGCGCCTTCTTCGACCACGGCTACGACCCGGCGCACTACACCGGCATCCTGAAGACGCTGCGCGAGATGCTCGAGGGGTGGCTCGAGAAGGAGAACATCGGCAGGCCCGCCGATCGCAAGGCGCTCGCCGACGTCCTCTCGCTGCCGATCAACCGGGCCCCGAGCGTGTCCGCGCACGGGTACGCCGACCCGCCGCCCGCCGCCGCGAAGGCCGGGAAGCCGTCGCCGAACGAGATCTTCGACAGCATGATGGGCGGCTTCGTCGGCTGGAACCTGTTCGGGTTCGAGGAGGCGCCCGACGCGCTCATCAAGTACCTGAAGAACGTCGTCACCGCCTACAACACGCCCGCGCTGCGCAAGCGGCTCCCGGAGATCGACGTCGATCCGAAGGACCTGCCGACGGTCAAGACGGTGCAGGCGCCGAAGGAGCTCGGGAAGACGTCGCTCGCCGTCGAGATCCAGATCACGAGCGAGCTGCCGTCGTCCGACGACGACGCGGCGCCCTCCGGCAAGGCCAAGCCGAAGCCGAAGGTCACGGTGACGCTGCACCTCCTCCTCATGGGGGAGGAGAAGACGACGTGGGTCGCGTTCGGGCACGACAAGCGCGAGCTGCTGAGGCGGCTCGCCATGGTGAAGGCGGGCGCTCCCGACGCCGAGACGCTGGCGTCGCGCCCGGGGCTCGAGAAGCTGAAGACCGGGAAGTTCGTCTCCGGTGGATTCTCGACGCTGGCCCCGATCACCCGCACGGTGCAGAGCGTCCTCACGACCCTGGACAGCCCCGGCGCGGCGCCGGTCGCGCTGCCGCCGGAGGCGCGGCGGTTCGGCGAGGCGCTGGCGAGGCTCCCTCACAAAGGGGAAGGGCTGATCTTCATCACGACGCAGGAGCAGGGCGGCGCCGCGCCGCGCGCCGAGATCGCGATCAACCTGTCGAAACCCGTGCTCGAGGACATCGGCGCGCTCCTCGCGGCGGGGCTCCAGATCGCCGGCATCGCGAAGCCATAGGCCCCCGGATGCGCTATCACAGCCGGGAGCCCTGCGCGCCGCTCCTGCTCGGTCGTGCCCGCCGGAGGACGCGCGCGGCGCGTGCGTCCTCCGCCCACGTTCCAGACCGGTACGCGAATTGCCCAGCTCCCTGAAGAGATGAGAGGAAAACGATGAACAACCGTGAAGGTGCGAGTCGCGACGGAACGAGCCCGGCGCGGCCGGAGACGTCCGGAAACGCCACGACGGCAGCCCCCATGCCGAGGCCGCCCGTGCGCCGCGCGGCGCCCGATACGGACGACTCCGATCTGCCCGAGCTGACGCCGGAGCAGCTCGGCGAGCTCAGGCAGGCGCTCGAGGAGCGCAGGGCGAGCCTGGTCGCCAACATCGACGAGCGGCAGCACGCAGAGCGCGACGTCTCGCGGGAGGTGGGCGACGAGATGGACGAGGCGAACGCCGAGGGCGCGACCTCGCTGACATCGAAGCTCCTGGAGCGCGACGTCCGGGTGCTCGCCGAGATCGATCGCGCGCTCGCCAAGATGAAGGAAGGGACCTACGGGATGTGCGAGGGCACCGGCGAGCCCATCGGTTATCGCCGCCTCAAGCTGCGCCCGTGGGCGCGCTACAGCGTGGCCTACCAGGAGCAGATCGAGCGCGAGGAGCGGACCGGCGGCGGCTCCTGAGCCCGAACGCCGGCACGGCGCACGTCCCGCGCCGATCGCGGGGCGTGCGGCCGGACGCTAGCGGAAGCGCGCGTCCAGCGGGGCGCTCGAGCTCGTGCCGAGCGCCTTGGTCCACGCGATCACCGGCGCGCGCCAGTCGAGGCCCGTCCACTGTGGAGAGGGGTCCTGGGCCTGAAAGCGAAAGCCGTCCCCGCCGTAGTAGAGGAAATCGATCGTCGCGACGGTGTAGCGGCGGTCCTCGTCCAGGAAGCGCCCGTCGTGCAGGACATAACGACCGCCGGACGAGGGCGATAGACCGACGAGCACCGCGTCGCGGTGGCGGAGCGTCTCGAGGATATCGCTGCCCCGGAGCGAGCAGATGACGAGCTTGTTGTCGAACGGGAGGACGGAGAACACCGTCGCTTTCGTGATGGGTCCCCTGGGGACGGCCTGCCGGATACCGTCCTTGTTCAGGATCGCGATGTCGACCCCGAGCTGTTCGCGCCACGCCCCCGCGATCCAGCGCTGGATCTCGGCGGAGTCGCGCTCCATTCCGTCGCTCGAATACCCGATCTGCTCGCCGAGCGCTGCGTCCAGCTCGCGCTGCCAGCCCGCGGCGGCCGTGGCGATCGCCTCGTCGGGCGGGACCGCGGGCGCGCCCTCCGGGTGGGCCACGTCGATCACCGCGGCGGAGGACGACACCACGCGCTGCTGGAGCGGACGACGGGGGTCGATCTCGAGCGAGACGCGGGCGTAGCTGCGCAGCCGCCAGCCGGGGTTGACGAGCGGGACGCCGCCCACGCGCAGCTCGGCCCTCCGGTGGCAGTGGCCGGCGCCGACGAACGACAGGCGCCACTCGGGGTGGCGCGCGACGATCGGCGCGAGCACGTCCTGGCACTGGTGCGCGACGAGCACGAGCGCGTCCGGCTCGGCGCGCCACGCCTCGGGGATGGCGCGCGCGAGCGCCGCCTCCTCGCCCTCGAAATCGATGCCTTCGAAGCGGCTCGCCGTCGCGGCCTCGCGGGTGCGCGAGGTCGAAAGGCCGACCACGCCGATGCGCAGCCCGCGCCGCTCGAACACGGCGAAGGACGGCAGCGCGAAGGCGGAGAGCCCTGGGTCCTTCACGCGCAGGTTCGCCGCCAGGTAGGTGGCGCGAGACCGCGTCCTGTTCTGGAGGAAGGCGTCCCTGCCGAAATCGAACTCGTGATTTCCGAAGGCCGACGCGGCGTAGCCCATCCGCGCCATCGCGTCGGCCATCGGCGCGCCCATGAAATAGGAAGAGATCGCCGGGCCGGTCCAGTTGTCGCCGCCGGAGAGCGCGAGCGTCGACGGGTCCTGACAGGCCGGCGGAGGGAGAAGGGGCTGAGCCCCGGGCGCCGGGCCAGGGCAATGGCCCTCCCGCGAGCGCCACACGGCCAGCATCTCGGCCGCGCCGCCGACGACCCTGCCCTCCTCGGCGCTGGGCAGGAGCCACCCGTGCTCGTCGGTCGTGTAGAGGAGGGTGATCGCCGCCGGAGCGCGCTCGGCCGGAGCCGGCGCCCTCGCGGCGGGCGCCGCGTCCGTGGGTTCGCACGCGGAGAGGAGCAGCAGCGCCTGCGCGCCGAGCGAGAGCGCGGCGATCACGCGCGCGGCGCGGGATCGCCGCGCCGCCGGCGCAGCGCTCACAGGCATCGCGCAGGCTCCGCGCGGGGAGGCACCTCAGCCGCCCATCCGCTGGATGAACGGGACGATGCGCTCGACGAAGGGCTGCTTGTGGTAGCGGTCGAACTCCGCCCAGGTGCAGAGCGTGCGGGGATCCTTCACGCGATCGACGAAGAGCACGCCGTCCACGTGGTCCTTCTCGTGCTGGAAGGTGCCCGCGGACAGCCCCCGCACGACGCGGTCGATCGGCTTCCCGTCGCGATCCAGGCCGGTCAGGCGGATCTCGGTGTAGCGATCGACGACGCCCCTCAGGTTCGGGACGCTCAGGCACCCTTCGTAGTTCTCGAACGTCTCCTGCGTCAGCGGCTCGATCACCGGATTGACCACGATCGTGAGCGGGATGTTGGGCTTGTACGGATATCGCGGGTTGTTCTGCACCTCGACCGCGAAGATGCGCAGCGGCGCATGGACCTGCGGGGCGGCGATGCCCGCGCCGTTCGCGTCGCGCATCGTCTCGATCAGGTCGTCGATGAACGCCTGCACGGCAGGAGACGAGAGCTCTTCCGGCGTGACCTCGCGCGCTCGCTGCCTGAGGACGGGGTTGCCGATGTGGGCGATTTTCAGGAGCGTCACGCGCCGATCGTACCATACGCGCGCGCCGCCGACCCGCCGCCCATGACCGCGCTCCCGCGCGGCCATGCGGCGCGCGGGAGCGTCAGCTATGGAGAGGGGCCATGCACTACTTCCCCGACGAGCCCCACGTGCCCGAGCAGCAGCAGGCGACCGCCGTCATGCACCTCCGCTTCGAAGACGTCAGCCAGAACGGACGGGTGATGCTGGACGCGCTGCCGCACGGCCTCGGGCCCGCGGTCTGGGTGAAGCTCATGCGAGCGAGCCCCATCGAGGCGCTGATGACCACGCAGGGGGTCATCCCGATCCTCACCCGCCTCATCATCGAGGGCGGCGACGGTCCCATCGCGGCGCGGGAGCCGCTGGAGCTCAAGGGCAGCTACCAGCTCGCGCGCACCGAGGACGCCGCGTCCGAGGTGAACCGGCTGATCCTGGCGATGTGGCTCTCGGCCACCGCGCGGCGCAGCCGGACCTACGGCCCGCCGCCGCCCGGCGCCGGCGAGCCGATCCACGTCGGCCGCGTGTTCGCGGAGCACGTCTTCACGCGGCCCTTCGCCGCGCCCGGCGAGCGCAAGGTGCTGCGCTTCGACGCGCCGGATCTGCCGCCGGTGCCGCCGGAGCGTTACGCGTGGCGCTCGCCGGAGGCGCTGATGGGTCTGCCGGCGGGCGCCGAGCCGTTCGACGCCGAGCCGACCCTGGATCCGATCTCGATCGCGTTCGGCCTGGATCACACCGACGGCAACCAGCACGTGAACTCGCTCGTGTACCCGCGGCTCTTCGCGGAGGCGGCGCTCCGCCGCTTCGCGCAGCACGGGCACAGCACCGCGGTGATCGCCCGCAGGGTGGAGGTCGCCTACCGCAAGCCGTGCTTCGCGGGCGCGCGGGCGAGGATCGTGCTGCGCACGTTCGCGATCGACGGCGCGCTCGGCGCGCTCGGCGCGTTCGTGCCGGATCCGCCGGAAGACGCCGCCAGCGCCGCCCCCGAGGCGCGCGCATATTGCTACATCCGCACGCTGTTCCAGGGCTGAGCCGGCCCTGGGCGCGCGCGCCGCCTTGGAGAGCGCGGCGGCCGAGGCCCGCGCGTGGCACGCGCGCGACGATGGGCGAGCTATGCGCCCGCCGGACGGGGGAGGCCGGCGCGGTCGGCGATCTCGTCGTGGAAGGCGCGGAACGTCGACTCCTGCGGCCACGAGGGCGCGTCGGCGAGGAGCTCTCCGACGCGGGTGAGCTCGCCCTCGTCGATGGCGATCACGGCCGCGGCGTAGCGCATGGCCCAGAAGACGAGCGGGCTGACCTCGCTCGCTCGCTCCAGGAGCGCGCGGTCGCCCGGCACGCTCGTGTGCGCGAACGCGCGGGCGAGCGCGCCGGCGGCCGCCCGCAAGGTGACCACCCGGTCGCGGAAAGGAGAGCTGACGTTCGGGAGCGGGAGGCGCTCCAGACGACCGGCCCGCTCGAGGGCCGCGTCGCGATCGCCCTCGAAGGTGTAGAGGAGCGTGTCGAGGAAGAGCCGGTGCTCGAGGGCCGCGTCCCACGCCGGGCCCCGCTCGGCCGCCGCCATGGCCGCCCGCGCCTTCTCGACCCAGCCGTAGGCAGCGAAGGCCGTGGCCGTCATGAGCGGCGCCATCGTGGCGGGGTGCGGGATGCGGTGCAGCGACGGCGACCAGCGCTGCAGCACCGAGCGCACGTCGCCTGAGCGGAGCAGCCTGCGCAGCTTGCGGCGAGCGAGCCAGCGGGCCGCGGCGAACGCGAGGACCACGCCGAGCACCGCCGCCATGATCACCGGCTGCTGCCAGGCGAACCGGAGCGCGGCCGCCGCCAGCGCTGCGGAGCCGGTGAAGAGCAGCACCGGAATCAGCCGGCTGCCCCGCCCCTCGTCCTCGGAATCGAACGGATCCACGACATCTCCAAGCGTACGGGGCTTCCCGTACGAGGCAAGTCCGGGCGACGCCGCCTCGGCTGCTCCATCCACCCACCCCGCGCGCGACCCGCGCTGAGTTGCATTCCGACTGCAGCCCGCGATGACCCCGAGCGGGAGAACCCGGGGAGGCGCTGCGTTCGGCGTTCGCCGCGCGCCGAGGCGCCGCAGCCCCACGAAGCGCCGCCGCGCGCTCCATGGGGCTCGACATGGCGCCGAGCTTCGACTACGAAGTCCCTGCGTCAGGCGAAAGCGCCTCGACCTCATGGGTCCGCCGACAGCGCGCCGTGAACCCCGCCAGGCCCGGAAGGGAGCAACGGTAGCGGAAAGCGGGTGTGGCGGGCCCACTTGCTTTTTGTGGGCCCGATGCGCTCCCGCACCCACCTCGGGCGCGGTCTCGAAGCCCGGTGCCAGGTCGCTGCCGTGGCGCAAGCGGCCGATCAGGGCGCTTCGAGCGCCGCCGGCGCGCTGGGCGCGACGGGCACGGAGAAGAGCGCGTCCGCGCTCGTCGTGATGCGCGGGACATCCGTGCTGCGCAGCGGGCTGACGCCGCCTTCGGCCAGGCGCTGCTGCACGATGCCCGCCTCCTCGTCGCCGCCCTCCAGCGTGATGGCCCCGAGGCGGCTGTCCGGGCCGACGTCGCCGTCGATGAGCACGCTCGCCCGGCGCGACGGGCTGATCGACGGGTTGCTGGACTCGAGCCCGTTGCCGCTCAGGACGAGCCCGTGGATCGCCGCCTGCGCCCGCTCCTGCCAGCTCACGCCGTCGCCCACGACCTCCTGGGCGTGCTCGTCGCCCGCGCTCACCACCGCCGAGTCGGCGAAGGTCCCGGCGATGCGCATGCCGTCGATGATGATGCCGCGCGCGTCGCCGCTCATCCCCAGGCCGATGGCCCTGTTCTTCTCGAGGACGCCGCCCCGGAGCGCGACGGTCTGCTCCGGCGTCGTGTTCTGGATCCAGATCCCGGGCTGGTTGCCGCTCACCTCGAAGCCCTGGCCGTCGCCGCCGATGGTCGCGCTCGCGCCGTCGATCAGGAGACCGAAGCCGCTGTTCTCGGCGACCTGGAGGGTCACCGCATCGAGGGTCGAGCAGCCGGATACGGAGACGCCGCCGCTCGGATCGAACCCGCTGAGGCCGTTGCCGCTCACGGCGACGCGGGCCATCGTGGCGCGCGCCCCGATGAGCGCCACGCCGACCACCTTGTTGTCGCGGAGGACCGCGTCCTCGAGCTCGACCTTCACCGTCGCCTCGCAGTCGCATCCGCCGGTGCACTGCGCCCACAGCCCAGGCCCCAGCGAGCCGGAGACGACGGACCGCACCACCGAGACGCGGTCCGCGTCGAACGCGCTCAGCCCGTAGCGCGCCGAGCCCTCGATCGCCGAGTCGACGACGTCGAGCGACGCGCCGAGGCCGACCGTCACGCCGTCGGACGCGCTCCCGGCGACGCGCACCGCCTCGATCCGCGCCTGCGCGCCGGCCGCGAGCGCGACGCCGCCCTCGCCCACCGTGAGCCCCCGGAGGACGGCGCCGTCGCCGGCCGCGAACGAGACCGCCGCCACGGTCACGGAGCCGGCGCCCCTGCCCAGCAGGCTCACGCCGGGCGGCAGGTCGACCGGGCCATAGGCGCCGGGGCGGAGCGCGAGGCACGCCCCGGGCTGGGCCGCCTCGGCGGCCGGCGGGAGCGCCGCGGCGCTCGCGACCTCGATCACCTCGGCGCAGTCGACGGAAGCGGCGCAGAGGTCGCCGTCGCAGAGCGCGCCGGCGGGGACCCCGACGCACGCGCCAGAGGCCGTGAGCGCGCCCGGGCATTCGCCCTTCGGTGCAGGGTCCGGCTCCGACGCGCACCCGAGCGCCGCCGGGCCGAGCAGGGCCGCGGCGGTCAAGACGAGAGCTGCCTGATTCCAAGCCTTGATCATGACGAACGTCTCCTGCGCGGCACGCCGCGCTACCTAACGAGAAAAGGTCTGCCCCTCAGGACGCCGCGAGCACCGCGCGGCACTCGTCCGCCCGCGCCGCGAGCTCGCCTTCCACGAAATGCGCCGCCAGCGAGGCGGAGAGCTGCGCCACGGCGGCCTCGGCGCGGGGGCGCGTCGCGGCGTCGCGCAGGCCCGCGCGGCAGATCCTCGCGAGGCCGAGCGCCACGTCGGCGAGGTACACGCGGCCGCCGCCGACCTCGGCGAGGCGCAGCGCCGCGCAGCCGGACTCGAGCGCCTCGCCGACGCGACCGACCGCGAGCAGCGCCGCGGCCAGGTTGCGGTACGCGTCCGGGAGGTCGGCGCCCGCGCCGGACTGCTCGCCCAGCGTCGCCGCGCGCCGCGCGTGCTCGAGCGCGGCGTGCGGGCGCGAGAGCCGGAGCTCGACCTCCGCGAGGTTGTTGTGCCCCGAGGCGATCGCCTGGAGATCGCCGAGCCGCTCCTTCAGCGCGAGCGCGCGGGCGAACACCTCGCGGGCGCCGCCGAGGTCGCCCCTCGCGAACAGCACCGCCGCGACGCCGTTCAGCGCGAAGCTCAGCGCCTGCGGGTACGCGCGGTCGTCGACGGCGCGCGCGGCCTGGCGGTAACAGCGCTCGGCCTGCGCCAGCCGGCCGCGCGAGTAGAACACCGTCCCGAGCGCGAGGAGCAGCTGCGACGCGGCCTCGCGCCGGCGGCCGTCGCCGGGCGGCAGCGTCGAGCAGACGCGCAGGCTGCGGAGCGCGACCGCGCGGCAGGCGTCGAGATCGCCGTCGCGCCGGTGGAGCGCCGCGAGGAGGCCGACCATGGGGAGCGCCTCCGGAGCGGCGCCGCCGCGCTCGGCGAGCGCGATCGCCCGCTCGACGAGCGCGCGCGCCTCGGCCGTCGCGCCGCGCACCTTGAGCGCGAGGGCGAGGCGGTAATCCACGCGCGCGTCCCAGAGCAGCGCCGCGCTCGGGTCGCGCGAGGAGGGCGCGGAGGCGCGCCGCTCCGCGCGGAGGACCCGCGCCCGCGCCTCGTGATAGGCGCGCTCCGCCTCGTCGAGGCGGCCCGCCCGCCGGAGCGCGTCGCCGACGTCGAGCAGGAGCCCCGCGCGCTCGTGCCAGGCGAACAGCCGGCGCTCGCCGCCCCCCGGCGCGGCCGCCGACGGGGCGCGCGCCGCGGAGTCGCCCTCGGCGCTCGCGTGGATCTCCCGGGCCCGCTCGAAATGGCGCAGGGCCTCGGCGTTCTGCCCGAGCGACGCCGCCCCCGCCGCCGCGCGGGCGTAGGCGAGCGCGGCGCTCCGCGCGTCGCCGCCGCGGTCGTGGTGCAGCGCCGCGAGCGCCGCCCCGACCTCGCCGAGCCCCCGCGGCGCCGCCGACATGCCGTCGAGCCAGGCGGCGACCGCGCGGTGCATCGCGCGGCGCACCTTGAGGCTGAGCGTGTCGTAGGCGATCTCCTGGGTCGCCGCCTCGGCGAAGACGTACTCGCAGTCCTCGGGGAAGGTCGACGCGTCGCGCGCGCGGATGAGCTGCTGATCCCGGAGCCGGCGCAGCACGTCCGCGGTGCTCGAGGCCCCGCCGTCGAGCGGCGCGACGCCGCGGAGGTGATCGATCGCGCCCTTCCAGAACGTCCTGCCGACCACGGCCGCCTGCGCCAGCGCCGCCCGCGCCTCGGCGTCGAGCCGATCGAGCCGCGCCTGGACGATGCCCTGGATCGTCGCCGGCAGCGAGAGCCGGGCGAGCTTCTCCTCGTGCAGGATCCACGGCGCGCCGTCGCGCCGCTCGAGCGCGCCGACGTCGATGAGCAGGTACAGCGTCTCGGTCAGCGTGAGCGGGTTGCCCTCCGCGCGCTCCGCCAGGGCGCGGAGGGCCTCCGCGGAGCAGGGCGCGACGAGGCGCAGGCGATCGCGGGCCATGTCCTCGACGTGCCGCCGCGACAGCGGCCCGAGATCGAGGCGCGCGTGGCTCGCCTTCCCCTCGCCCCAGTGCGGCCGCCTCTCGTAGAGCTCGGGCCGCGCGGCGCCGACGAGCAGCAGCGGCGCGTCCGAGAGGCGCACGGCGAGGTCGTCGAAGAGGTCGAGGCTGGCGTCGTCCGCCCAGTGGATGTCGTCGAGGAGGACGATCACGGCCCCGCGCGCGGCCATCGCCCGCAGGAGCAGCGCGACGGCCGCGGCCACCCGCTTCTTGACCTCCGCGCCGCCCTCGTCGGGGACGATCGCCGTCGCGGATACGACCGGCGTCGAGCGGCGCGGGCAGAGCACGGCCGCGATCTCGGCGAGCGCGTCCTCGAGCGCGAGCGGATGGGGCGCGCCGCCGGCGTCGCCGCCCGCGCCTGCGCCGGAGACGCCGGCCCTGAGCTTGCGCAGCACGACGTCAGGCGCGTCGTCGTCCTGGACGCGGAAGTGAGAGCGCAGGAGCGACGCGGCGAGGTGGTAGCTCGCATCCATCGACAGCGAGGAGCACGCCGCGCCGAGGACGACGCACGGGTCCGCCTGCGACGGCGCCATCGCCCGGATCTCCGACAGGAGGCGGCTGCGCCCGATGCCGCCGGCGCCGATCACGGAGACGAACATCGCGCGCCGCTCCGCGACGACCGTCTCCAGCGCCTCCGAGAGCCGCTGCACCTCCGCCGCCCGCCCGAGGAAGCGGGTCTCGAGGCCGAGGAAGTCGGATCCGGCGATCGATCCGCTCGCGGGCTTGAGGACGCGGAAGCTCGGCGCGCCCCCGCCGTGCGGCTCGACCTGGAAGAGCCCGGCCACCTGCCGGAACGTGGGCTGCGCGATCAGCACCGCGCCCGGCGCGGCGGCCTGCTGCAGCTGCGCGGCCGCCCTCATGGCCTCCCCGGAGGCGTCGACCGGGGCGCCCGGCCCCGCCGCGCCGCTCACGAACAGCCGCCCCGTGCTGATGCCCACGCGCAGCCTCGGCCGACACCCCGGCGGCAGCTGGACGCGGAGCGACGCGGCGTCGATCGCGGCGAGCGCCAGCCCGGCGCGGACGGCCCGCTCGGCGTCGTTGTCGCTCGCGCGCGGCGCGCCGAACAGCGCGGTGACGGCGCCGTCGCTCCGGCCGTTCACGACGCCGCCGAGGCGCTCGACGCGCTCGCGGACGAGCGCGAGGCACGCGTCGCGGAGCTCCAGCTCCAGCTCGGGATCGAGCGGCGCCTCCCCGTCGCCGCCGGCGACGAGCTCCGCCGAGAGCACGGTGCAGACGCGGTACTCGCCCGCAGGCGCCGCGACCTTCGCGGCGCGCGCCGTCGCGGCCGCGGCCGGGCGCGGCGCGCCACCGGGCGCCGCGGCGGCGTGCGGCAGCGTGGCCGCCAGCGAGTCGGCCGGCCTCGGCGAGGCGCCGCGAAGCGCGGCGGCGAGCGCCTCGCCGAGCTCCCGCGCGTCCCGGAAGCGCGCCGCGGGCTCGACGGCGACGGCCCGCTCGACGACCGCCTCGAGCGCGGGGCTCGCCTCCACGCCCAGCCCCGCGAACGACGGCCGCCTGCGCGGGTCGACGGCGGCGAGGTAGAGATCGGCCCAGTCGCTCCCGTCGAGCGGCTGCTTCCCGGAGGCGAGCTGGAGCAGGATGAGCCCCAGCGCGAACACGTCCGTCCAGGGCCCGGTCGCGCCCAGCCTCGGGTTGAACTGCTCCGGGGCGCCGTAGAGCGGCGTGAACGCGTGCAGGGTGCGCGACGTCCCGAGCTCCTGCGTCGTGTCGGTGGCGGCCCCGCCCGGCGCCCGCATCGCCGATCGCCTCGTCTCGACGAGCGCCTTCGACAGCGGCATCGAGGCGTCGATCACCTTGGCGATGCCGAAATCGACGACCTTGATCGTCGTCGCGCCGGGCGAGCCGACGAGGAACAGGTTCGCCGGCTTGATGTCGCGGTGCGAGACGCGCTCGTCGTGCGCCATCGCGAGCGCCGACACCGCCGGCGCGAGGAGCTCGATCGCCTGGACGACGGGGTACGGCCCGCGCCCGGAGGCGCTCCGCGCGTCGATGTGCTGCGCGAGCGTCTCCCCCTCGAGCCACTCCATGACGATGTACGGCGTCCAGTGGCCCGCCGGCGACGTCGCGGCGGAGACGTCGAGGGCCTGGACGATGCCCGTCGTCCGGCGCGAGAGCCGGTGCAGCAGCCGCGCCTCGCGCTCGAACGTGTCGAGCAGCGACGCGCGCTCTTCCAGCGAGAGATTCGCGGGTATTTTCAAACACTTGACTGCGACCTGCTCCTGGAAGCCGAGGTGCGTCGCCCGGTAGACCACGCCGAACGCGCCCTCCCCGGCCACGGCGTCCACGAGCAGCTTGCCGCCCATGGTGGTGCCCACCCAGCCGAACGGGTCTCCCGCGATCATCCGCGGAAATTCTACCGCCCGGGCCGCGGCGCCGGGAGCGCGCCGCCTCCGCAGGGTGACGATCGTCGCCCCGCGCCACCGCCGGGAGCCGGGGGAGCGGAGCGAGCGCGACGGCAGTCGCCCTGCGCGCGCGTCCGTGCTACGCAGCCGGCTGCACGGCGCGCCCTCGGTCCTGGCTGCCGTCCTGCGCGAGCTGCCGCAGCGGTCTCCGGGACGGATCGCACGCGTGCAGCGGAAGGGCGCGCTCGGGCGTCCGGCGCGACGCTGGGGTGCGATGTGGCTGAGCCGGAGTTTCTTTCCCGTGATGGTGACCCGCTCGAGGTCCTGATCATCACCCAGAGCTCGATGAGCACGCGGCAGCTCCCCGGCTCCGGGAGCGTCGTCCTGGGCAGGGACGAGGACGCCGGCATCTGCGTCCCGGACTCCTCGGTGTCGCGCCGGCACGCCGTGCTGCACCTCGGCCCGCCGCTCCGGATCGAGGACCTCGGAAGCAGCAACGGGACCCGCGTGCGCACCCGGCACAGCAGCGCGGCGACCGAGCGCCTCATCGACGTCGGCAAGGGCGCGCCCGCGCGCAACGCCGTCGAGCTCGCGCCCGGCGACGTGATCTACCTGGGCGCCGCGCGCGTCATCCTCCGGCAGAAGGACGGCGAGCGGGGCGCGCGCAACGACGTCATCGTCAAGGACGACGCGATGCGCGCCGTCTACGCGCTGGCCGAGCGCGTCGCGAAGGGCCCCATCAACATCCTGCTCCTCGGCGAGACGGGCGCCGGCAAGGAGGTGCTCGCCGAGTCGATCCACAAGGCCTCGCCGCGCGCGGGCCGGCCGCTCCTGCGCCTGAGCTGCGTCGCGCTCTCGGAGTCGCTGCTCGAGAGCGAGCTGTTCGGCCACGAGCGCGGCGCCTTCACCGGCGCCGTCCGGGCGAAGCCGGGGCTGCTCGAGACGGCCGAGGGGGGCACGGTGTTCCTCGACGAGATCGGCGAGCTGCCGCCCTCGATCCAGGCCAAGCTGCTCCGGGTCATCGAGGAGCGGAAGGTGATGCGGGTCGGCGGCCTGACCCCCACGAAGATCGACGTCCGCTTCATCTCGGCGACGCACCGCAACCTCGAGGCCGAGGTGAGCCGCGGCGCGTTCCGGCAGGACCTGTACTTCCGGCTGAACGGCATGACCCTCACCCTCCCCCCGCTGCGCGAGCGCCCCGGCGAGGTCGCGGCGCTGGCGCAGCTCTTCGCGGAGCGCACGGCGAAGGAGCTCTTCCCCAGCGAGGCGAGCGCCGCGGCCGTTCCGCTCTCGCCCGCGGCCCTGGCCGCGCTCCAGCGCCATGGCTGGCCAGGCAACATCCGGGAGCTGCGCAACGTGATCGAGCGCGCGGTGATCCTCGCCAATGGGGCGCCCATCGGGCCGGAGCACCTGCTCCTCTCCCCCCTGGCCGATCCCGCCCGTCCCGCGCATGAGCCTCCCCTTCCGGCGCAGCCGTCTCACGCGCCCGCCCTGGCGGCCGCGTCCCCGGGCGCCCCGCACGGGAATGCGAAGGGCGTGCCCGACGGCCCGAACGGCCCGCTCGACGGCGCCGGCGCGGGCCCCACGCGGCTGCGCGACGCCATGGAGGCCCACGAGCGCGAGCGCATCGTCCAGGCGCTCGAGCAGTGCATGGGCAACCAGACGCGCGCCGCGGCGCTGCTCGGGATCTCGCGGCGCACGCTGGTGGAGCGCATCCGCGTGTACGGGCTGCCCCGGCCGCGCAAGGCGTGAGCGTCGCCTGAGCGTTGCGCGAGGCGCCGCGCAAGTTGCGCGAGGGCTCGCTCAACCGAGCGGCCGCGCGCGCAACGCCTCAGGCGGGCGTCTCGCGCCGCGAGAGCGGGGCGAGCTCGATCCCGAGCTCCGTGGCGAACCGGAAGATACGCTCGTCGCGGTAGAACTCGCCGAAGACCACGCGCGAGATCCCCGCGTTCGCCATCATCTTGAAGCACCCCCAGCACGGCGAGGCCGTGACGTAGACCATCGCGCCGTCGATCCGCACCCCGTTCCGCGCCGCCTGGATGATCGCGTTCGCCTCCGCGTGGATCGTGCGCACGCAGTGGCCGTCCTCGATGAGGTGCCCCTCCTCGTCGCAGTGGGGCAGCCCCCGGATCGAGCCGTTGTACCCGGTCGCGAGGATGCTCTTGTCGCGCACGATCACCGCGCCGACGTGCTTCCGATCGCAGGTCGCCCGCGTCGCGACGACCTCGGCGATGCGCATGAAGTATTCATCCCACGAAGCCCGGTGAGTCATCGCTCGTCTCCACGGCGGGGACCCGCGCCCGCTGTCCCCGCGATGCCCGGGGATCCGCGGCCGCTGTCCCGTCCAGAATGTTCAGGGATCCGCCCTTGGGTCCCCGCGCGAGGGGGGCCCGGCGGCGCGCGCCCGCGGCCCTGGCCGAGCCGCGCCGCGCGCCCTGCGGGCGCTTCTATCACGATGTCGGGCGGCCGCGGAGCCCCTCCCGGACGGGCGACCGCGCGAGGCGCCTCGACAGCGAGGGCCGCCGCGTGGTAGCGCGCGGGCGTGAGCTCCACTGCGAAACCACGCCGGTCAGATCGCCGCATCCTCGTGCTCGGCTCGGGGGGGCGCGAGCACGCCCTCGCGCGCGCGCTCGCCCGATCGCCCTCGGTCGCCGAGGTCGTCGTGGCGCCCGGGAACGCCGGCACCACGGCGCAGGGCGGCCCCGGCCGCGCCCCGATCCGCCGCGCCGACCTCGCCGCCCTGTCGCCCGAGGAGGCGACCCGGCTCGCCGTCCGCGAGCGCGCCGACCTGGTCGTCGTCGGCCCCGAGGCGCCGCTCTGCGCCGGCGTCGCCGACGCGCTCGCCGCCGCCGGCGTCGCCGTCTTCGGGCCGAGCCGCGAGGCGGCGCGCCTCGAGGGGTCGAAGGCGTTCCTCAAGGAGTTCGCCGCCCGCCACGGGATCCCGACCGCGCCGTTCCAGATCGCGCGCTCCTTCGACGAGGCGGCCCGCGTCATCCGCGAGCGCGGCGCGCCCATCGTCGTGAAGGCCGACGGGCTCTGCGCCGGCAAGGGCGTCGTCGTCGCGGCGACCGTCGACGAGGCGCTCGAGGCGGCGAAGGACATGCTCGTGGATCGCCGCTTCGGCGACGCTGGCGCGACCGTGATCCTCGAGGACGCGATCGTCGGCGAGGAGGCCAGCCTGCACGCCATCAGCGACGGCGAGGCGATCTTCGTGCTGCCGGCGGCGCGCGATCACAAGCGCGTCGGCGAGGGCGACACCGGGCCGAACACCGGCGGCATGGGCGCGTTCGCGCCGAGCGCCCGCGTCACCCCCGCCCTCACCGCGCGCGTCGAGCGCGAGATCCTCCGGCCGACGATCGACGGCATGCGGGCGGAGGGGCGGCCCTTCCGCGGGGTGCTGTTCGCGGGCCTGATGATCACGCCCGCGGGGGACCCGATCCTGCTCGAGCACAACGTCCGCTTCGGCGACCCCGAGTGCGAGGCGCTGATGGAGCTCCTCGAGGGCGACGTCGCCGAGCTCTGCGCGTCGGCCGCGGCGGGCGCGCTCGATCCCGCGGCGGCGCGCGTCGCCCCCGGCCGCCACGCACTCACCGTGGTCCTCGCGGCGCGCGGCTACCCGACGGCGCCGGTGACCGGCGACGTCATCCGCGGCCTCGACGCCGCGGCCGCGGTGGAGGGCGCCTTCGTGAACCACGCGGGCACGGCGGAGCGGGACGGCGCGATCGTGACCGCGGGGGGCCGCGTGCTCGCCGTCACCGCCGCGGGCGGCTCGCTCGCCGAGGCGCGGGAGCGCGCCTTCCGCGCCGCGAGCGCGATCGACTTCGACGGCAAGGTGCTCCGCCGCGACATCGGGGTGGACGGAGCGCGCGCCGCCGGGTGAGGCGCTCCGCCCGCTCGCCCGCGGGCGCGGCGCTTGACCCTCGGCCGCCTGTCGTGCCTATCGTCTCACGAGGGCGCGCGATCGCCGCCCCAGGCCGTCCGCCGAGGTGCGCGCGGCGACGCGGCTTGCCCGGGAGCGCATCGGCCACAGAGAGAGGGGGGCGGCGCTGCGCCGCTCCGACGCGAGAGCGCGACACCATGGAGCCCATCGTCGATCTTGCCCCGGGCGCGGAGGACAACGCGCTCGCCGCCCACTTCGGCCGGCTCATCCGCGAGCACCTCGGCCGCGACCCGAGGCGCGCGTCCGATTTCCGGACGCTGCGCGGCGCGGTGCTCGTCGTCGCGCAGGACACCGGCACGTCGATGACGATGCGCTTCGACCACGGGCGCCTCACCATCCACGACGGCGCCATCGGCATCCCCTCCGTCACGTTCTGCGGCGACGAGGCGGCGCTGCTCCGGCTCCCCGAGATCGCGTTCCACCGCTGGCCGAGCCTCCCGAAGATCGGCATCTTGCACCGCCGCCAGAGCGGCCCCCTGCGCGAGCTCGCGCGGCTCGTGGCCGGCGGAGAGCTCAAGATCTACGGCCTGCTCGCGCACCCGCGGCTCATCCTCACGCTGCTCCGGGTCCTCTCGAGCCACCCCTGAGGTCCGACCAGGTCGATCCAGGTCGCTCGCGCAGGGCCCCGCCGGTGTGATACTGTACGACGACAACGGACGTCGCCGTCCGCGTTCCATCCGTGTTCTTGTGGGCTTGCAAACCTTTGCTACGCGGCCCAGAAGCTGGCTTTTGACGGCCTGTTGGGCTGTTGGTATGGCTCGATCATGGGCATCCGATTGCGCTACCTCGCCCACGATCTCGAGGTGCCGCTCGGCGAGTTCTTCATCGGACGGAGCGCCGACTGCCAGCTGTCGCTCGACGACCCGCTGGTGTCGCGCAGGCACGCGCTCTTGACCGTCGGCGAGGGCGGCGTCGCGATCGAGGATCTCGGCAGCCGCAACGGTGTGCTCATCAACGGGGCCCGGATCACGGGGCGCCAGATCCTGTCGGACGGCGACAAGATCGCGATCGGCGGGCAGGAGATGTTCCTGCTCGGCGCGATCGAGCCGAGCTCGACGCACTCGCCGCGGAGCGCGCCGCTCTGGACGCGACAGCAGAACGCGCGCACGGTCGACATGAGCGAGATGTCCTCGGGCGAGGACGACGGCGCGACGGCCATCGCCTCGCGCAGGTCGCTGCCGGGGCTCATCCCGCAGCACCCCGACAAGCGCGTGCACGCCCTCAGCCTCATCGGCAGCGTCGCCGACAAGGCGCTCGCCCTGGGGCGGGTCGACGAGGCCGAGCGCATCCTCCAGCGCTCGCTCGCGGACATCCTCACCAAGGCGCGGGAGGGGGGCGTCGGGGCCGTCCAGCCCGAGCTGGTCGAGAAGGCCAGCACCTACGCGACCCGCCTCGCCGCCGCCACCGGCCGGGGGTCGTGGATCAACTATATTTTCGAGCTGAACACGCGGCTCGAGCTCCTGCTTCCCGCCTACCTCGTCGATGAGCTGTATAGTGTCCTGCGCAAGGTGAAGGCCGTCGACATGTCCATCCTCCGTGGCTACGCGAAACGGCTCCGCGAGCGTGCAGGAGAACGTACCCCGGCGGAGCGGTTCATCCTCCAGCGAATCGAAGGGCTCGAGCGCCTCGGCGCACTGAAATAGACCATGCCTTTCCGCCTCCGGTACTTGGCGCACGATTTCGAGCTCCCCGAAGGGCCCTTCGTGATTGGCCGGAGCGGCGATTGCCAGCTCTCGCTCGACGATCCGCTGGTGTCCCGGCGCCACGCGACGCTGCAGGTGCGCAGCGACGGCGTGGCCGTGCTCGACCTCGAGAGCAGGAACGGCGTGTACGTCAACGGCACGCGCATCTCCGGCCAGCGCGAGCTGGTCGACGGCGACCGCATCATCATTGGCAGCCAGGAGATGCTGCTCTACGGCGGCGAGGAGTCGCGGCCCCACGACGCCTACGGGGTCGAGTTCCGGCGCGCGACCGCGACGCTCGGCGCGATGGCGCTGACCGAGATGCGCAAGATGTCGGACGACCCGACGGAGCTCACGAGCCCGACGGGCGACGGCGGCTCCAAGGGCTTCCAGTCGCTGCGCCTGCTCGCGAGCCTCGCCGACAAGGCGCTCGCGATGGGACGGAGCGAGGAGGCCGAGCGCATCCTGCAGACCGTGCTGATCGACATCCTGAGCCGCGCGCGGACGAACGTGCCGCTGGAGATGCCGGCCGCGGAGCTCGCCGCGCGCTACGCGGCCCGCCTCGCGGGCGCGACGACCAAGGGGACGTGGGTCAACTACGCGTTCGAGCTCTTCACGATCGCGCGCCGCCCGCTGCCCGGCCCCGTCGTCGACGAGCTCTACACCGTGGTCCGCCGCGTGAAGTCGCTCGATATCCAGCCGCTCAGGATCTACCTCGACGACCTGCGCCGGATGGCTCCTTCGTTCGGTCCGACCGAGCGGTTCTTGATGCAGCGGATCGAGGGTCTCGAGCGGCTCGTCGCGGCGAAGTAGCGGCCGCCGCCTCGTCGTCCGTCGCCGCCGCGGCCCGCGGCGACGCGCGCGGGGCCGGCGGCGCGGGCGCCCGAGCGGCCGCGCGCGCGGCCGGCGGCGCCGACGCGAGCGAGGGCTGCGGCGGGGCCGCGGAAGGGGCCGGCGGCGTGTTGCGCGGGCGCGCGCCGGCCTCCGCTTCCTGCCAGCCGAGGTTCCTCGCGGCGGCCTTCGCGATCGCGTCGCGCAGCTCGGGGTCGGCGACCTTGCCGAGCTCCCGCCGCACCTCGGACGGCAGCGGCGCCTCCTTCGGCGCCGGGCGGACCTCCTCGCGCCACGGCGGCCGCGCGACCGGCTCCACCTTGCCGACGCGGAACCGGAGCGACTGCACCGCGAGGCCGCGCGCGCGGAGCTGCGCGGTGATCACGTCGCCGAGCAGCGAGAGCTCCTGCGCCCACGTCGAGCTCGCGGCGCGGACGTGAAGGACGCCGCGCTCCAGCTTGAGCGGCCGCGCGCGCGCGGCGATCCGCGACCCGACGGCCGCCTCCCACTCGCGGAACGGCATCGGCGCGGTGTCGACCTCCGCCGGCGCCGAGAGCGAGGACTCCCGCTGGATCAGCGCGCCCAGCCGCTCGATACCTCCGCTCCGACGCGACATGCGCGCCGAGCGTAGCAGCCCGACGGCGGCTTGTTCCGGCGGACCGCGACGCCGAGGCGCGCCCGACGTCACGGACGGCCGGCCCCTGCCGCACTGCCGTGCGACCGAGGCGTCCGATGATCGGCGGCCGGCGCCCTCACGCCGCCGGGAGGGCCCGGAGCTGCAAGCGCGTTCGCCAGCAAAGGGCCCAGAGCTGCAAGCGCGTTCGCCAGCAGAGGACGAGACTCGCGCAGAGGCGCCTGGTCCAGGGATTTCGCGTCGGTACCGAAGGTGGGACTCGAACCCACAAGCCCGTGAGGACAGCGGATTTTGAATCCGCCGCGTTTGCCATTCCGCCACTTCGGCTCAGCGCTCCGAGGAGCGCGCGCTCCGGGAACCGTAGATCACCGGGCACGATCCTGGCAACGGTCAGAGACAGTCAGAGAACGGTCCGAGGACGGTCCGAGAGCGGTCCAGGCGCGGTGATGCGCTCGAGGGAGCGGCGGGCGAGGCGCAGCGAGGCCGCGGATCGCGGCCTCGCTGCGCGGGATCACACCACGAAATCCAGCATCTGGAGGCGCGTCAGGTAGTCCTGGAGCGCGGCGGCGTACTCGTCGATCAGGAGATCCAGCTTCACGACCGCGCCGTGATCGTCGACCGCGTCGATGGTCCCGCTCACCGGGATCTCGCGCGCGGGCAGGACGAGCACGCCGCTCCAGTGCGCGCCCGTCACGGCGTCGCGGAGGCCGGCGAGGCGCAGCCAGCCGTCCGAGAGCTGGACCACGGGGACGAGCGCGCCGCTGTCCAGGCGGACGGAGCTCTTCAGCGTGTGCGCCGGCTCGACCATGTAGTGGGAGCGCCGGTTCTTCTCGATGAGCTCCTCGAGCGTCGCGCAGATGACCTTGCTCAGCGGCGTCTCCTCGCTGTCGAGCACGAGCTCGAGCAGCCGCTTCATCGCCTTCTGCGTGCGGATGAGGTTCGCGCGGACCTCCTCGAGCCGCCGCGCGTCGCGGCGGATCTTGCCGGCCACGACGTTGAGCAGGTTGTTGTAGAACGGGTACGCGACGTCGCCGTGCTCCTCGAAGAAGTCCTGCAGCTCGGCGACGCCGATGCGCCAGATCTCCGAGGGCTGCGCCGTCACCGCGGTCGTCGTCCGCTGGAAGCCGGTCAGCGCGCCGAGCTCGCCGATCGGCGAGATGGGGCTCAGGCGGAAGCGCGTCTCGCCCCCCTCGAGCAGCGCGACCTCGCCCTGGACCAGGAGGAACAGGTGCGCCGGCGCGCTCCCGGCCTCGAAGAGCACGTGGCCGGACGGGACCTCCTGGCGCTGGAACGCGCTCATCAGCTCGTCGAGGTGGTCCTCCGTGATTCTCTCGAACAGGGGGATCGCGTGCAGGTCGGAAGGACGGACCGCCATGGGGTGACACTCCTCTTCAACATGGGTCGGGCTCCGCGTCCGCGGCGTTGCGAGACACGGATCCATGCGGCGCGCACGAGCTCGGCGTGGACCGCGGGAGGGGCATCCTACTCCAGGTCTCGACGCGAGGAAGAGGGATGGCCGCCCCGCCAAGCGACGCGAGCGCGCGGGGCAGGCTTGCCCCGCTGGCAGGATCGGGTGGGTGCCGGTAACGTCGCCGGGTGATGCCGTCCGTTCGTCAAGGGCTCTTCGCCGCGACGCGCCTCGCGCCGCTGCGGCTCCTCGTCCTCGGCCTCGCCCTCGCCGCCGTCGCGTGCGGCTCCGCGTCGTCGGGGGCGCCGGTCGCCGCGGAGGCGGCGCCGCCGCCGAGGCCGCGCAACGCGGCCGCGATCGCGCAGGCGATCGCCGGGGGGCAGGTGTCGGTGCTCGTCTTCGCCGACAGGACCCGGGGCCACCCCATCATGGCGCGGCTCGCGGCGCTCGATCTGTGGGGGCCCGTGCTCGCCGGGACGGGGCTCGATCCGGAGCGCGACCTCGAGCGCGCCTTCGTCACGGCGCCACGCGCGGACGCGGCCCACGAGGCCGTGATCGTCCTCGAGCACAACGTGCCGCCGGACAGGCTGAAGGCGGGGCTCGACACGCTCCTCTCGCGCAGCCAGCCGCCGGGCGCCGAGGAGAGCGGGCTCGGCGTGCCGGCCGTGCGCGTGACCCTCAAGGGGCACACGCGCGTGGTGGCGACCGTGGAGCCGAACTTCCTCGTGGTGCTGCCGGTCTCGCGGGCGCGCGAGGCGCGGCGCTTCATCGGCACGGGCGGCTTCCCCGAGCCGACCGGCGAGGAGGCGGCGATCGCCGCGGCCGTCGACCCGGCGCGGACGCTGCGGGGGCCGCGCCAGGCGCCCCGCGTGCCGCCCACCCTGAGGTCGCTCGAGGCCGTCGTGACGCTGACCAAGGACGGCGGCGCCGTGGTCGCGCTCGACGGCGCGAGCGAGAGCCCCGAGCACGCCGCCCGCGACGCGGCCTTCCTCAACGAGGAGATCGAGCGCGCGACCTCGTTCCGCATCGCCGTCGTGACGGTCCGGGTCGTCGACCCGGTCGAGTTCGTCGCCGAGGGAGACCGGGTGAAGGCGAACCGGCGCGTGACGCCCGGGGAGCTCGACAAGCTCTTCGCCCTGCTCAGCGCCGTGCTGCCGCGCTAGGCTGCCGCCCGATGCGACTCGTCAAGATCGGAATCGCCAACGTCAACGCGACCGTCGGCGCCGTCCGCTCGAACACCGACCGGTGCCTCGCGCTCGCCCGCTCGATGGCGCGCGACGACGTCACCCTGGCGGTCTTCCCGGAGCAGGTGATCGGCGGCTACGCGTCCGAGGACCTCGTGCAGTGGCCCGCCTTCGTCGCGAGCCAGCAGCGCGAGCTCCGCCGCTTCGCCGAGGAGACCGCGTCGCTCCGCACCGTGTTCGTCATCGGCGTCACCCTCGGCGTGGGGGGCGACCTCTTCAACGCCGGCGCGATCGTCCACGCCGGCCGGGTGCTCGCCTTCTCCCCGAAGGAGAAGCTGCCGACCTACAACATCTTCTACGAGGCGCGGACGTTCTCGCGCGGCATGCCGTTCATGGAGCTCGACGCCGACGGCGTGATCTGCGGCGACCGCATCCTCGCGTTCGACTTCGGGACGATCGCCGTCGAGGTGTGCGAGGACATCTGGTCGCCCGACGGGCCGATGCGGCGCCGCTGCTACGCGGGCGCCGAGATCGTCTGCAACATCTCGGCGTCGCCGTTCCGCGCCGGGGTGACGGGCACCCGGCGCGAGATGATCGCGACGCGCGCCGCGGACAACCAGTGCACGATCGCCTACGCCAACCTGGTCGGCGGCAACGACGGGCTCGTCTTCGACGGCGGCGGGTTCATCAACCAGAACGGCCGCCCGATGCTGGAGGCGCCGCGGTTCCGCGAAGGGTACGCCGCGGCCGTGGTCGACCTCGACCGGACGACGCGCTGCCGCCGCGAGGCGAGCACCTGGCGGAGCGACCTCGAGGAGTTCCGCCGCGCCTCCCCGCACATGGTGGAGGTCCTCCGCGCCTCCGGGGAGACGGCGGACCGCTCGCGGCTCGCCTACCCCGCCCCGCCGCCGGGCACGACGCCGTTCCTGCCCTCGGCGGCGCTGCCGGCGATCTCGGCGCGCGACGAGCTGCTCGACGACTTCTACGAGGTGCTCGCGCTCGGCGTCGCCGACTACTACCGCAAGATCGGCGCCTTCAAGGGCATCGGCCTCGCGCTCTCGGGCGGCCGCGACTCGCTCCTCACGCTGCTCGTCGCCTGGCGCGCGGTGCAGCTGCTCCACCCGGACCTCGAGGGCGAGGCGCTGCGCGCGCAGATGAAGCGGTCGCTCCACGCGTTCTTCATGCCGTCGCGCTACTCCAGCGACGCGACGCACCGGGCCGCCGCGCAGATCTCCGACGATCTCGGGGTCTCGTTCGCGGTGATCCCGATCGAGGACGCGTTCCCCCGGGAGCTCGATGCCGCCCAGGCGATGGTCGGCGAGGGCCGGCAGCTCACCGAGCTCACGCGGCAGAACGTGCAGGCGCGCATCCGCGGCGGGCGCATGTGGAACTGGGCGAACACGAGCGGCGCGCTGTTCCTGCAGACGGGGAACATGAGCGAGAAGGCGCTCGGCTACACCACGGTGGGCGGCGATCTCGAGGGGGCGTTCAGCGTCATCGCCAACCTCCCGAAGACCGTGGTCATCGCGCTGATCGAGCGCCTCTCGCAGCGCTTCGGCTTCAAGGGGATCCAGCAGACGCTCGCCACGACCGCGGGGCCGGAGCTCGCCGAGAACCAGTCCGGCGAAGCCGAGCTCATGCCGTTCGAGGTCCTCGACGCGTGCCTCTACCTCTACGGCGCCGAGAAGCTCGCCGCCGACGAGCTGGCGCTCGCGCTCCCCAGCCTGTTCCCCGACAAGGACCCCGCCGCGCTGCGGGCGTGGGCCGAGAAGTTCGCGACCCTGTTCTCGAGATCGATCTTCAAGTGGGTGCAGTCGCCGATCGCGATCCACCTCGGCTCGCTCGATCTCGACCGGGAGCGAGCGCTGCAGCTGCCCGTGGTGCAGCGGACCGAGTGGAAGGGCGGCTGAGCCCCGCCCCCGGCGCGCGCCGCCTCGCCCGGCGAGGCCGGCGCGTCAGTTGGGGGCCTTGTCGACGACGGGGGCCTGGGCCCCCTGCCAGCCGTCCTTCCCGTCCGTCGAGGCGAGCTCGAGGATCTCGTGGCCAGGGGCCGCCTGCGGCGGGGCGGGGCGGATCGAGCCGTCGGCGGCGAAGCGCTCGAGGTCCTCGGTCACGCGGCGGAGGTACGCCTGCTTGATGTGGAACGGCAAGAAGGCGCTCTTGAAGCCGGCCACGATGGTCGACTTGATCTCCTTCAGGCCGAAGCCCATCTTCGTGTGGCAGTGCCAGAGCTCGTGCGACACCGTCGTGTCGGTGACGAGCCGGTTGTCGGTGTTGACGGTCACGCGCAGGCCGAGGCTCTGGTAGAGCTTGAGCGGGTGCGAGGCGAGGTCGCGCACGGCGCCGGTCTGCACGTTCGAGGACGGGCAGCACTCGAGCGGGATGCGGTGATCGTTGATGTAGTGGAGCAGGCCGCCGTCCTCGCGCAGGCGGCAGCCGTGGCCGATCCGGTGCGCGCCGCAGACGTGCAGCGCCTGCGCGATCGACTCGGGGCCGTAGGCCTCGCCGGCGTGGATGGTGCAGTTGATGTTGTTCTGGCGCACGAGCTGGAACGCCGCCTTGTGGTGCTTCGCCGGGTGGTCGTACTCGGCGCCGGCGAGGTCGAACCCGACCACGCCGCGGCTCTTGTAGGCCACCGCGAGCTCCGCCATCTCCAGCGACGACTCCGGCGAGATGTTCCGGATGCCGCAGACGATGACGTTGCTCTCGATGCCCAGCGCGTCGCGCGCCGCCCTGAGCCCGGAGAGCACCGCCTCGACGACGCTCGTGAGGCGCAGCCCGAGGCGGGTGTGCAGCATCGGCGAGTAGCGGACCTCCATGTAACGGACGTTCTCGCGCGCGGCGTCCTCCGCGAGCTCGTAGGCGACGCGGTAGAGCGCCTCCTCGGTCTGCAGGACGCGCAGCGTGATGTCGAACGCCTTGAGGTACTCGACCAGCGAGCCGCAGTTCTGGCCCAGGTTCATCACCCGGCGCAGCTCCGACGGCTCGTACGTCGGGAGCTCGACGCGGTGGCCGCGGGCGAGGTCGATGATCGTCTCGAGGCGCAAGGAGCCGTCGAGGTGGACGTGCAGATCGGTCTTGGGTAGCTGGCGGAAGAACTCCAGCGGGAGCTTGCCGGTTAGCTCGGGATGATCACTCATGAGCTATTCTGTCATCCGCCGACCGGCCGCGAAAGGCAGCGGCGGGCGCGGCGCGGCTCACGACCGATCCGCCGACGGCGACGGCGGCGCGGCGGACGAGGGGGCCCCGCCCGGCGCGCCGCGCGAGCGATCCCGGCTGCCCACGACCACGGCGGCCGCGGAGACCCCGAAGAGCGCGACGAACAGCAGCGGGAGCGGCAGGCTCAGCGGGTCGCCGGCGGCCTCACGGCGCAGCGCATCGCGGAGGCGATCGGGGTTGTAGCCGACCACGAGCCGCCGCCCGACGTAGGTGGCGGGGAGCCCGCGCGCCTCCATCCGCCCATACAGCGCGACGTCCGCGTCGATGGCGGCCTGGGTCTCCGGCGCGGCGAGGCAGGCCTCGAGGTCCGCGGCGGAGAGCCCGAGCGGCGAGAGGACGGACGCGACGCGGTCGCCCGTGAGCCTGCCCGGCGGCGCGCTGTAGAGCAGCGCCGCGGCCTGCTCGCGCTTGTCCGGGGGCGCGCAGACGTAGGCCTTCGCCGCGGGGAGCGCGCCGGGGTGGCTCGGGAGCGGCACCATCTTGCGTACGTGGCGCAGCCGGTCGCCGTAGGGCTCCTCCATCTTGCTCATCTCGGGGTGCAGCCGGCGACAGAAGGGACACTCGAAGTCGGTGAAGGCCACGACCGTGACCTTGCCGGGCTCCTGCAGCGCGGCGAGCTCCGGCGGGAGCGGCGGGATGACCGGGTAGCTGCCCCAGAGGAACGGCAGGCCGATCGCCGCCACGGCGGCCGCGCCCCACGCCGTGGTGCCCGGCAGCCCGCCCTGCGCGGCGCGATCGAACGCCGCGCGCGGCATGCGCCACGCCTGCCAGGCGACGAGCGCCGACGTGACCGCGGCGGCGAGGGCCGCGAGATCGACCGCGACGCACCACGCGCAGAACGCGCCGATCGCGAAGGCCTGCAGCCCGAGGAGCACCGTGGCGCCGAGGCCGCCGACGGCCGAGGCGACCGCGACCGCGACGTGGTGCCAGCGCTCCCGAGCGAGCAGCGAGGCGGCGAGGAGCGTGGTGTACGCGGCGAGGCCGAGGTTCGGCAGCGGGACGCCGAGCAGCCGGCTGTACGGCGACACCCGGACGGCGAAGCAGCCGGAGCTGACGCCGCAGAACGCGGGGTCGCCGGCGTTCTGGTACTCGACCACGAGCGCCGCGCTCGCCGCGATCGCGACGAACAGCGCGAGCCGGAAGAGCGCGACGAAGAACCGGGCGCGGCCGGCCTGCGCCTCGCCGGTCGACGTCGCGGGCCCCTCGGGGCCCGCCCGATCAGCCTCCGAGGATTCACGCGCGGCCTGTCTGTCGCGGACCGGACGCGCCGCGAAGACGTTGCCTCTCCCGGCGAGGAAGACGAGGAGCAGCAGCGCGAGGAGCAGGGCGATCGAGTTCAGCAGCATCGGTCGTGGCGGGTGGCGGCTCGAGAAGCGTGGGTTCGAGGCATACCGGACCCGGGCGGAGACAGCCAGCGAGAGGAGACTCGTGCTAGTCGAGTTTCATGCGTTCCTCATCCCGCGGAGATTCCCCGACGACCGGCGCCGGCGCGCGCCGCCGGGAGGCGGTGGTCGACCTCCTGTCGTCCTTCAAGCGCGCCCTGCACGCGAACGAGATCGCCGAGCGCCTCGGGGTCGAGCCGAGCCGCTACACGAAGCTGCAGCGGCTGCTCGAGGAGCTGTCGACGGAGGGCAGCATCGTCGCCCTCCCCGGCCAGCGGTTCCGTCTGAGCCGCGAGCAGGTCGAGGCGCGCGGCGCCGAACGCGAGGGGACGCTGACCGTGCACCCGCGCGGCTTCGGCTTCGTGTCGCTCGGCGGGGCGGCCGAGGACGTCTACATCTCGCCCGAGGCGATGGGCGGCGCCCTCCACGGCGACACCGTCGCGGTGCGCATCGCGACGCGCTCGCGGCGCGGCGTGGAGGGCGAGATCGTCCGCGTCATCAAGCGGCGTCACGCGCGCGTGGCGGGCGTGTTGCGCCGGCGAGGCAGGAGCGCCTGGCTCGAGCCGGACGACGGGCGCGTCCGCGGGCCGATCGTGATCGTGCCGCGCGAGCCGGGCGGGCCGCTCGCCCCGCCCGACGCGGAGGACGGCGCCGCGGCGGTCGTGTCGATCGCGCGCTTCCCGGACCTGCCCGACGAGAACCCGGAGGGCGTGCTCGAGGCCGTGCTGGGGACGCCCGGCGACCCGAACGTGGAGGTCGCCAAGATCCTGCTGCGCGAGGGGATCGAGGAGGAGCACGCGAAGGAGGCGATCGCCGAGGCCGAGGCGTTCGGGAGCGAGGTGCCGGCCGAGGCGCTCGAGGGGCGCGTCGACCTCACCCACCTGCCCATGCCGACGATCGACCCGGAGGACGCGCGCGACCACGACGACGCGGTCTGGGTGATCCGCGAGGAGGACGGCTCGTACCGGGCCTGGATCGCGATCGCCGACGTGTCGCACTACGTGCGGCCGGGCAGCGCGCTCGACCAGGCGGCGCTCGGGCGGGGCAACTCGATCTACCTGCCCGATCGCGCGATCCCGATGCTGCCGCGGGCGCTGTCGTCGAACCTCTGCTCCCTCCTGCCGGGCGTGATCCGGCTGTGCCTGTGCGTGGAGGTCGAGCTCGACCCGGCGGCGACGGTGCGGCGCGCCCGCGTCGTCGAGGGGTACATCCGGTCGATCGCGAAGCTCACCTACCCCGGCGTGGCGCGCGCGCTCGGCTTCACGCCCGATCCGCCGCGCAGCCCGGAGGCCGAGGCGCTCAGGAACGATCTCCAGGTGATGTGGGACCTCGCCCGGCTGCTCCGCGGCCGGCGGATGCGGCGGGGCGCGCTCGACCTCGACCTGCCCGAGGCGAAGGTCGTGCTCGATCCGTCGACGGGCGCGCCCGTCGACGTGCAGAAGCGCAGCCACGACCCCGGGGTGGCGAAGGCCTACCAGCTCATCGAGGAGCTGATGCTCCTGGCGAACGAGACCTGCGCGCAGTTCGTCGTCGACCAGGGCATCCCCACGGTCTTCCGGTACCACGCGCCGCCGGACCAGGCGAAGCTCGAGCGGTTCGCGACGATGTGCGGCGAGCTCGGGCTCGCGTTCGACCCGGAGGACGCGACCGACCCGAAGCGGCTGTCGTCGTTCCTGAAGAAGCTCGACGCGCACCCGCAGCGGCAGGTGCTGCACATGCTCCTGCTCCGCGCCATGAAGCAGGCGGTGTACGACGTGGCCAACGTGGGCCACTTCGGGCTGGCCTCGAGCGCGTACCTGCACTTCACCTCGCCCATCCGGCGATACCCGGATATCACCGCCCATCGCGCGATCCGCGCGGTGCTGCGCGGCGAGCGCGTCGACCGGAGCGAGGCGGCCACCGAGCGGCTGCGCGAGGCGGCCATCACGGCGTCGGAGCGCGAGCGCAAGGCGATGGAGGTGGAGCGCGAGGTGGTCGACCTGCACCGCGCGCTCGTCATGCGCTCCCGGCTCGGGGACACCTTCGAGGGCACCGTGACGGGCCTCGTGGGGACGGGCGTTTACGTCAACATCGAGGATCCCTTCGTCGACGTGCTCGTCCGCATGGAGTCGCTCGGCCCGGACGACTACGAGATCGACGACGAGGGGCTGCGCGTCATCGGCCGCCGGTCGGGGGACCGGATCGCGATCGGCGACGCGATGCTCGTGCAGATCGAGGACGTGGCCATCCTCCGGCGCACCATCTACGGGCGGCGGCTCGCCGGAGACGTGATGTCGGACGAGCCGAAGCCGCGAAGGCTGCGGCGCGACGCGGCGGACGCACGGCCAACTCGTCGTGTCAAGAGCAGCAAGAGCACCATGCCCGCCAAGGGCATGAAAGCCGGCAAGGGCGCCAAGGGCGCCAAGGGCGGCAAGAGCGCCAAGGCGCGAAAGAAGCAGCGATAAACGGCGCGACGCTCGGCCGGCATTCCCCGCCGGCCTTCGCCGCTCGGACGCACGAGCGCGCAACACCGCTCAAGCCACGCTCACGCCCGCCGACAAGCGCGCGAAACTTCCCCGAAATCGCCGAGACGAGCCCTCGAAACAACCGAGGAGCACAAATGAAGCGGGCCTGCGGCGCGCGGCCCGGCGCCGCCCGCATCGAGCGTCGGCGCGAGATCCACAATCGCACCTCCTCCGCGGCCGACTCCGGATCGAAAAGGGGCAGGCTCCTGCATTTTCCTTGCGTTCAGAAAACCGCTATGGTCTCAACTTATTCATTCTAGGAGAGAGGTAACCAATGCCGAAGCCGACGTATCCCGCCTACAACGCTGGTGACTTCCTGGTCGATTACGAGGAGAAGGTCTTCGAAGACGTCAAGGCGAAGCCGGGAGAGAAGGCGCTGGTCACCTTTCACACCGTGGCCTTCGAGGGCTCGATCGGCCTCGTCAACGTGCTGACGGCGATCCGCCTTCAGCGTAAGGGGTTTGAGACATCCATCCTGCTGTACGGGCCGGGCGTCACGCTCGGGCTGCAGCGCGGCTTTCCCAAGCTCGGCAGCGAGGCGTTCTCCGGGCACCTCGCCGTGAACCAGCAGATCGGCCGGTTCATGGAGGAGGGCGGCAAGGTGTACGCGTGCCGGTTCGCGCTGCAGGCGCTCTACGGCCACGGCGAGCACGCGCTCATCCCGGGCATCAAGCCCATCAGCCCGCTCGACGTGCTCGACATCCAGCTGATCCACCGCCGGGACAACGCGTTCATGGTCCACTCCTGGACGCTCTGACCCGAGCGCCGTCCATGGAGTACAACCGCAAAGTCCGGGCGGCCGCGGTGCAGGTCAGTCCCGTCCTCGGCAGCCGGGACGGGACGACCGAGCGAGTCGTCGCCGCGATCGCCAGGGCCGCGAAGGAGGGCGCCGAGCTCTGCGTCTTCCCCGAGGCGTTCGTCCCGTACTACCCCTATTTCTCCTTCGTGCTCCCGCCGCCCGCCATGGGGAAGGAGCACATGCGCCTTTACGACGAGGCGGTCACCGTCCCCGGCCCGGTGACGCGGGCCGTGGCGGCCGCCGCGCGCGCCCACGGGGTGGTCGTCGTGCTCGGCGTCAACGAGCGCGATCACGGCACGCTGTACAACGCGCAGCTCGTCTTCGACAGCGACGGCGCCCTCGTGCTCCACCGGCGCAAGATCACGCCGACCTACCATGAGCGGATGATCTGGGGGCAAGGCGACGGCTCGGGGCTCAGGACCGTGGACACCGCGGTCGGGAGGCTCGGCGCGCTCGCCTGCTGGGAGCACTACAACCCGCTCGCGCGGTTCGCGCTCATCGCGCAGCACGAGCAGATCCATTGCAGCCAGTTCCCCGGCTCCCTGGTCGGGCCCATCTTCGCCGAGCAGATGGAGGTGACCATCCGGCACCACGCGCTGGAGTCGGGCTGCTTCGTGGTGAACGCCACGGCCTTCCTGACGCCGGAGCAGGTCCGGGAGGTCGCGCCGAACGAGCAGATCCAGGGCGTGCTGCGCGGCGGGTGCATGACGGCGATCGTGACGCCGGAGGGCATGCACGCGTGCCCGCCGGTGACCGACGGCGAGGGGATGGCCGTCGCGGACCTCGACTTCGCCCTGATCACGAAGCGAAAACGGATGATGGATGCGGCAGGGCACTACGCCCGGCCCGATTTGCTGCGGCTTTGGATGGACACGGCAGAGCGGTCGATCACGCTCGGCGCGGGCAGCCCCAAGGCCTCCTCCCTCGATCCTGCGGCGGTGGACCATGGATACCCAGACGCTGATCACCGAGCTCCAGTCGTTCGGCCTGAGGCTGGCTGAAGCCCCCGAGGGCGCCCCGGGCTCGGGCGACGCGGCGCCGCGCGAGACCTCGCCGCCCACGTCGCCCACGTCGCCAACGCCGCCCACGTCGACCGACGGCGAGGGCCGCCGCGCGGCGTGGACCTCGCGCCGCGGCGGGGCGGGGCCGACCCAGCACGTGGCGGCGACGCTCCGCGGGGCCACGGTGATGATCCCGATCCACACCGACCAGGCGGCGGCGTCGCCGTTCGTGGCGCGGATCGGGCGCGACGGCGCGGGGACCGTCGAGCGGGACGGCGCGGAGCTCGCGCCGATCGCCCTCGTGAAGGCGCCTCGCTTCTACGCCCTCTCGACGAAGGACGGCATCCCCTACCCCAAGATCGCGCTCCTGCACGGGGCGGACGTCCTCGCCTCGACGGTGCTCCAGACGTGCATCCGGTACACGGAGCGCGACAAGGCCTGCACGTTCTGCGCGATCGGGCAGTCGCTCGCGGCCGGGCGCACCACCGCGAAGAAGACGCCGGAGCAGCTCGGCGAGGTCGCCGAGGCGGCGGCGCGGCTCGACGGGGTGCGGCACGTGACGCTCACCACGGGCACGCCGCGATCGGCCGATCGCGGGGCGGCGCACCTCGCCGACTGCGCGCGCGGCATCAAGGCGCGCGTCGACCTGCCGGTGCAGGCGCAGTGCGAGCCGCCCGACGATTTCGCCTGGTTCGAGCGGATGCGCGCGGCCGGCGTCGACAGCCTGGGCATGCACCTCGAGGCGGTCGAGGACGAGGTGCGCGCGGCCGCGATGCCGGGCAAGGCCGAGGTGAGCGTGGCCCGGTACTTCGAGGCGTTCGAGGCGGCCGTGCGCGTGTTCGGCCGCGGCCAGGTGTCGACCTACCTCATCGCGGGGCTCGGCGACTCGCCGTCGTCGCTGCTCGACGCGAGCGAGCGGCTCATCGCGATGGGGGTCTATCCGTTCCTCGTCCCGCTCGTGCCCATCCCGGGGACGCCCGCGGCCGATCGCGCGCCGCCCTCGGGGGACTTCATGCGGGCGCTCTACGCGCACATCGGCCCGCTGCTCGCGCGGGCCGGGCTGCGATCGACCGACGTGAAGGCGGGCTGCGCCCGCTGCGGCGCCTGCTCGGGGCTCTCGGGCTTCGAGGCGGGAGGCCGGGCCGCGGCGCCGCCGGACGCCGGCGCGGCATGGACATCAACCTCGGAGGGCTCCGATGACGCCTCAGTACAGCTTCGAGCTGGTGCAGACCCGGGACACGTATCTCGCGTACCTCCGCTTGCGCCGGGCCACCTTCTGCGACGAGCAAGGGCTGTTTAAGACGACCGACGAGGACGACTGGGACGCCTCGGCGTTCCCCATCGCCGCCGTGCAGCGCGGGGGGCCGGGGGGCGAGGCGGTCGTCGGCACGGTGCGCATCTACGAGGCGGAGCCCGGCCTCTGGTACGGCGGCCGGCTCGCCGTCGAGCGCGCCCACCGCAAGCAGGGCGTGGTCGGCCGCGGCCTCGTCCACAAGGCGGTCACCACCGCCCACGGCTGGGGGTGTCATCGGTTCCTCGCGCTCGTCCAGGCGGCCAACGTGCCGTTCTTCGAGAGCATCCACTGGCGCTCCCTCGAGGAGCGGTCGTTCCGCGATCGCCCGCACCGCCTGATGGAGGCCGACCTCGCGAGCTACCCGCCGAGCGACGAGCCCCGCCCGCCGCCCGGGCAGAGGTTCCGCTGATGCTCGCCGGCATCGCCGCGCAGCTGCGGGGCGCGCTCGGCATCCTCGCGAAGCGGGACGTGCAGATCCCGGCGCGGCACCTGTCCGGCAAGGCGGGCGCGCTCCATCGTCCCGCCGCGCTCGGCGACGACTGCGCCGCCATCCCCGACGGCGACGGCTACCTCCTCCTCGCCGCCGAAGGGATCTGGCCGGCGTTCCTCGAAGGAGACCCGCGGTTCGCGGGCTACAGCGCCGTGATGGTCAACATCAGCGACATCTACGCGATGGGCGGCCGCCCCATCGCCGTGGTCGACGTCGTCTGGGGGACCTCGGCCGGCGCGCTGGAGCCGGTCTGGGAGGGCATGGTCGCCGCGTCGCGCGCCTACGGGGTGCCGATCGTCGGAGGCCACACGAGCGCGCGCAGCCCGTACAACGCGCTCGCCGTGGCCATCGCGGGGCGGGCGCGGCGGCTCATCACGAGCTTCGCGGCGCGCCCCGGCGACGTGCTCGTCGCGGCGATCGACCTGCGCGGCAGGATGCACGCGGAGCACCCCTTCTGGGACGCCTCGACGGGCGCGGACCCGGCGCGGCTCCGCGGCGATCTCGAGGTCCTGCCCGCCCTCGCCGAGGCGGGCCTGTGCGACGCGGGCAAGGACATCAGCATGGGCGGCGTCGCGGGGACGCTGCTCATGCTCCTGGAGACGTCCGGCGCCGGCGCGGTCCTCGACCTCGAGGCCGTCCCGCGGCCGGGCGGCGTATCGCTCGAGCGCTGGCTGCTCGCCTTCCCGAGCTACGGCTTCCTGCTCAGCGTGCGCCCCGAGGCCGCCGGCGACGTCCTCGCCGCGTTCGCCCGGCGCGGCATCGCGAGCGCGGCGGTCGGCGCCGTCGACGGCTCGCGGCGGCTCACCTTGCAGGCAGCCGGCGAGCGGCAGACGCTCTGGGACCTCTCCGCCGAGCCGCTCACCGGCTTCGCGGGCGAGGGCGCGCGATGAGCGCCGGCGACGCCGCCGGCGCGCCGCTCTCGGTCGCGCTCCTCACCTACTCGACGAAGCCGCGCGGCGGCGTCGTGCACACGGTGGAGCTCGCGGAGGCGCTCCACGACCTCGGCGTGGACGTCTGCATCTACGCGCTGAACAAGGACCACGGCGGCTTCTACCGGCCGCCGCGCTGCCCCGCCGTCCTCGTGCCCGCCGCGCCCCCGCCGGAGGGGATCGACGCGGTGGTGCGGCAGCGCATCGCGGAGTTCGAGGTCGGGCTGCGCCGCCTCGGCGGGCGGCACGACATCTGGCACTCGCAGGACTGCATCAGCGCGAACGCGCTCGCCGCGCTGCGCGCCGAGGGGCGCATTCCCCACTTCCTCCGGACGGTGCACCACCTCGACGACTACGACAGCCCGTACCTGCGCGCCTGCCAGGAGCGCTCCGTGCGCGAGGCGGACGCGTGCCTCGTCGTCAGCGAGGCGTGGCGGAAGACGCTCCGGGCCGATCTCGGCGTCGACGCGGCGATCGTCCCGAACGGCGTGAGCCTGCGGCGGTACTCGCCGGCGCCGGACGGGCGGGACGCGGAGCTCCGCGCGCGGCTCAACGCCACCGGCTCGCCGCTCTACGTGACCGTGGGCGGCGTCGAGCCGCGCAAGAACTCGATCGGCCTGCTCAAGGCGTTCCTGTCGGTGCGGAGGCGGCTGCCGGGAGCCCAGCTCGTCATCGCGGGCGGAGAGACGCTGTTCGATTACGCGCCTTACCAGCGCGAGTTCGAGGCCATCGCGCGCGAACACGGCGTCTTTCCTGCGCCCGCGGGCGCGCCGCCGCCGCTCGTCCTCGCGGGCGTGCTCCCCGACGCGCTGATCCCGCCGCTCTACCGCCTGGCCGACGCGTTCGTCTTTCCGTCCGTCCGCGAGGGGTTCGGGCTCGTCCTGCTCGAGGCGATGGCGTCAGGCGCGCCGGTGGTGAGCTCTGCTCAACCTCCCTTCACCGAGTTCCTTCGAGACGGAGAGAGCGCGCTGCTCGTCGATCCCTCGAGAACAGACGATCTCGCGCGCGCGATGGAGGCTATCCTGGAGGGAGGCGTGAGGCGGCGCCTGCGCGCGGCGGCGATCGAGGCCGCGGCGCGGTTCACGTGGGAGCGCTCGGCGCGCATCGCGGCCGGCGTCTACCGCGAGTTCCTCGGATCCCGCCGGAGATAGGGCGACGTATGCCGGAGATGCGCTTCGTGATCGAGTGGCCGAGCGGCGAGCAGCAGGTCTGTTATTCTCCATCGCTCGTCGTGAAAGAGCACCTCGACGTCGGGGAGAGCTACCCCATCGACGATTTCGTGTCGCGTTGCCGGAGAGCGCTCGATATCGCGAGCGAGCGGGTCTTCAAGAAGTATGGCTTCCCCTGCAGCCTGGCGCGGGCGGAGGCGGCGCGCATCGCGAGCGCGGCCGCGCGGTTCCACGGCCAGAGCGGGGCCAAGGTCCGGGTCCTCAGGTTCGTCGAGTGACGGAAGGAGCACGGTATGATGTCGAAGTCGAAGATGGAGCGCCTCCTCAGCGAGCGCCAGTTCCTCGTGTCCGCCGAGCTGACGCCCCCGCGTCACTACGACCTGGAGAAGCTCTTGAAGCACGCCCGAAACATGGCCGGGTGTGTCGACGTGGTGCAGATCAACGATCACCTGCTCTCCCAGGCGCGCTGCGCCAACATGGCAGTCGGCCATTTCGTGAAGCAGGAGGGGCTCGAGCCGGTGCTCCAGTTCTCGCTCCGCCACAAGAACAGGATCGCCCTCCAGGGCGACCTCCTCGGGATGGCGGCGCTCGGGCTCTCGAACATCATCATCCTGGGCGGCTATCCGTGCGCCATCGGCTCGGATCCCGACGCCAAGGAGGTGAGCGACGTCGACAGCTACGCGGCGATCGAGCTGACCCGCCGGATGACGCGCGAGGGGAAGCTCTACAATGGAGACGTCATCTCGCCGGCGCCCTACTTCCACGTCGGGACCATCGATTTCCCGTGCGCGGAGCAGGCGATCGCCGGGGCGATGGACCGGCTCGCCGCGAAGATCGACGCGGGCGCGAGCTTCATCCAGGTGCAGGCCGTGTTCGAGCTCGCGTCGATGCGCCGCTGGATGGCCGCGGTGGTCGAGCGCGGGCTCCACGAGCGCGCGCACTTCATCGCGGCGATCTTCCCGTTCGCCGGCGTGGACCGGCTGAGCTTCCTGCAGAAGGTGCCGGGCCTCGTGGTGCCGGATCACCTGATCGAGCGCGTCCGCCAGAGCGGCGACGCCGAGGGGGAGAGCTACCGGATCACGCTGGAGCTCATCCGGGGGCTCCGCGACGTCCCCGGCCTCTCGGGCATCCACATGCGCTCCATCGGCGCGGAGGACTGGGTGCCCCGGCTGGTCGAGGAGGCGGGGCTCCGGCGGGCGGCGTGAGCCCCCGCGGGCGCGGGCTCAGGCCTTGTGCGCGATCCAGAGCAGCGCGAGGCCGTTCATCCTGCGCTCGCGGCGCTCGATCTGGAAGCCCGTGCCGCTCAGGTCGGCGCTGAGCCGGTCCTCGGTGTGGCGGTAGGTGACCTCCGCCGCGTCGGCCCACGCGAGCATCGCGTGGGCCGTCGGCGGGTTGTACCGGTGGCCGCGCAGGTAGCCGGCCATGGCGACGCGGCTCATCACGGGCGCGGGCTCCAGGAGCGCGAGGCGGCCGCCCGGGCGGAGCACGCGCGCCGCCTCGGCCAGCACCGGGCCCGGCTCGGGCACGTGCAGGAGCAGGTTCGACGCGGTCACCACGTCGAACGAGGCGTCGGGGAACGGGAGCCGCGTCGCGAGCGCCTCCCGGAAGGTCACGTTGTCGAGGCCGAGCGCCTTCGCCCGCTGCGCGGCGCGCTCGATCATCGCCGCCGTCGCGTCGATCCCGATCGCCTCGTGGCACCGGCGCCCCATCTCGCGCGTCAGGCGGCCGGTGCCGCAGCCGAGGTCGAGGCACCGCTCCTCCACGCCCGGATCGATCAGCGTGACGAGCTCGTCGATGAGCGTCGCGTACGGGCCCTCCGCCTGCATGCGATCGAAGAAGTCGACCAGCTCGTGGAACGGGGTCGCCTGCTCCTTCGCCGCGTACCGGTCGCGCCACCGCCAGACGTCGTCGAGCGCCTGGTACGTGCCCCGGTAATACAGGAGCGGCGCGCCCGCCTCGCCGCGGCCGGACGAGAGCGCGCGGCCGACGTAGATGACGTGATCGCCCCCGTCGTACGCGTGCTCCACCTTGCAGTCGATGAAGGCGAGCACGTCCTTGAGGATCGGGCAGCCGGACTCGGCCACGTGCGCCTCGGTGAGCAACGCCTGACGATCGATGTCCGTCCCCTTGCCGGCGAACAGGTCCGAGATGTCCCGCTGCTGCTCCCGCAGGATGTTCACCGCGAAGACGCCCGACGCCTCGATGGCCGCGCTCGTGCGCGACCGCCGGTCGGCGCAGAACAGCACGAGCGGCGGATCGAGCGAGACGGCGCTGAACGAGTTCACCGTCATCGCCTGCGGCGTGCCGTCCTGCACCGTGGTCACGAGCGTGACCCCGGTCGCGAACTGGCCCAGCACCTTCCGGAACTCCGCGGGATCGAAGAGCATGGGCCATAGTACGCGCTCGGCGCGCACCCGGGATCGAGGATCTGCGCCGCGCGCGCGCCTCAGCCGGCGTCGCGACGCGCGAGGTCCGGCGCGAACGCCGGTATGCAGAGGGCGAAGTACTCGCTCTCCTCGTCGAACGGGTTGCTGTAGCGGACGCGCTGATCGGGCTCCGTCCAGATGGCCTGGCCGGCGGAGAGATCGACCGTCTCGCCCGCGATCTCGACCCGCATGCGGCCGCGGATCATGAGCGTCAGCTCGCCGAACGAGGGCGTCTGCGCCGGCTCGCCCCACCCGGGCGGGGCGACCATGTGCGCCAGGCTGAAGCCGTCGGTGCCGGTGTTCACGCGGCCGAAGAGCTCCTCGATCAGCTTGCCGCCGGGCACAGGGATGCGGGCGGCGGACGTGACGAGACGGTAAGGGCGCGACATCGGAGACCTCCAGATCAGAACGCGCGCGTCCGATCGTCGGACACGCGGTAGAGCTGCATGAGCAGGTGACGGCCCCCGTACGGCTGCAGGTAGCGGAGCGCCGCGGCCTTGCTCGCGACGAAGCGGTGATAGCGCCGCGCCGGCACGACCACGAGATCGCCCGCGCCGACCCAGATGCGCACCCACTCGTCGTTCATGCAGCGGATGTCGTAGAGGGCCTGCCCCTCGACGAAGAGCCGCACCTCGTCGCCGAGGTGGCAGTGCTCGTCCGCCTCCCGCGCGCTCTCCGCCTCGTCGCGAGGATTGCTCGTGTCGCGGCGGACCTCGTCGTGCTCCGTCCATCCGCGCTCGGCGTGGATGCGCTGCAGGGCCAGCGCAGCTGCGCCCGGGTCGAACGTGCCGCACCGGATCCCTTCCGCCTGGAGCTCCGCCTCGGTGAACTCGATCTCGCCTTCAGCGCTCATTCGGATCGCACGCATGCGCACCCCTCCGGGACTCGGCTCTTCGACCTCTGCGCGCGCGCGACGTCAAGACGCTAACCGCGTCCAAGCAGCCACATCAGACCTGCGATGCTGAGGGCCAGCACACCGAGCGCGAGCAGCGCAATGAGCGCCTCGGTGAACCCCCACCCGCCGCCGCCCTGCGCGACGCGCGGCGCCGCCGCGGTAGGCCGCGCGAGCGGCGATAACGTGCTCGCGGAGGCAGGCGAAGGCGTCGGCGTGGAATGCGGCGCGGGCGGCTCCTCGGCCGGAGGAGGCTCGACCGCCGCGTCCGGACGGAGCGGCTCGCACGGGCTGCGCTCGATCTCCGCGAGCGCCTCGGCGGCCGGATGCTCGAACACGAGCCGATCGGCCGAGATCGCCAGCACCTGTCCAGTCCGCCAGACCGTATCGAACTGAGGCACCGGGGCGCCGTCGAGCGAGGCGCCGGAGCGCGATCCCAGGTCCTGCACCGAGAACTGATCTCCCCTGCGCGTGATGGCCACATGGCGGCGGGAGACGTCCGGGTCGTCGAGGATGAGATCGGCGTCCTTGGCGCGCCCGACGAAGTACGGCCGCCCCGGCGCCTCCAGGCGCAGCGTGCGGCCCTGGTCCGGGCCGTCGACGATGACGACGCGCGGCGTGGGATCCTCGCCCTGCGCCGCGAGGCCGCGGGCGACGAGCTCGAGGGCGAGCTCCTTGGCGGCCGCGGCCGGGGAGGCCTTCGGGACCGCCGGCTCGATCCGGAGCGCGAGCCACACGCGGCCGACGCGGATGCGGTCGCCGGTGCGCAGCGGCATGGCCGTGCGCGGGGCGATGCGCGTCTTGCCGAGGAAGGTGCCGTTCTCGCTGCCCTCGTCGAGCAGCAGGTAGGTGGCGCCGCGCTGCCGGATCGACGCGTGCCTCGGGCTCACGCTCGTGTCGGGGAGGCGGACCTCGCAGCCCTCCGCGCGGCCGAGGATGATGCGGGGCGCGTCCAGGGTCAGCGAGAGCTCGCGCTCCTTCTCCGCTTCCGCCCCGTCGGGCGGGTTCCCCGCCCCGCCGGGCGAGAGCACCACGATCGTTAGCGCCATCGACGCTGCCTCTGCGCGGAAGGGAGGCCGTAGGTCAAATCGCCGCCGTGCGACGCATCCGCTCGGTGGCGCTGACGAGCTGCCGCACCGCCTGATCCTGCTGCCGCGCCGCCTCCTCGATGCGCTTGCCGGCCTCGATGAGCTGCTCGCCGCCGCGCGTCTGGCTGCGGTGCGAGGCGTTGAGGCTGTGGACCTGGTTCGAGATCTGCTCGATCGCGCTCGTGATCTGGCGGCCGCCGCGCGCCTGCTCCTGGCTCGACCGCTCCACGTGCTGCGTGATGGTCCGCATCTTCTCCGCGCTCTTCATGATGAGCTCCGACCCGCGCGCCTGCTCGGCCGTGGCGGCGGCGATCTGCTGCACCGTCTCGGCGATGCGGCCGATCGCGTCCGTGACCTGCTTCGACCCCTTGGCCTGCTCGACCGTGGCGCGGGCGATGGCGCGCACCATGTTGGTCGACTTCTGCGAGCTCTCCAGGATCTTCTTCAGGGCCCGCTCGGCCTCGTTCGACACCTCGACGCCGCGGTCGACGTTGTGCGCGCCGCGCTCGACGGCGGCGATCGCGTTCTTCGACTCGGACTGGATCGTCTTGATGAGCTCCGCGATCTCCTTGGTGCTGCCGCCGGCGCGCTCGGCGAGGTCCTTGATCTCGTCGGCGACGACGGCGAAGCCCTTGCCGTGCTCGCCGGCCTGGGCGGCGATGATCGCGGCGTTCAGCGCGAGCAGGTTCGTCTGCTCGGCGACGTCGTCGATGACGGCCAGGATCTGCCCGATCGCCTCGATCCGGAAGCCGAGGTTCGAGATGACGGCCACGGCCTCCTGGCTCGACTCCTTGATGCGGTAGATCTCGCCGATCGTCTTCAGGATGGCCTCGGCGCCCTTCTCGGCGTCGGTCGCCACCTCCTCCGAGAGGCGGGCCGTCTCGTTCGCGTTCGACTGGACCTGGTCGATGGAGACGTCCATCTGGTTCATCGAGGAGCTCGTCTCCTCGGCCGTCAGCGCCAGGGCGTCGACGTTCTTCGCGACCTCGCGGATCGAGTAGGCCATCTCCTCGATCGACGAGACCGTCTCGCGCACGCTCGACCCGAGCTCGCCGACGTTCTCGGCGACCTCCTCGTTCGTGGCGGTCATCTCGAGGATGCTCGAGCTCGACTCCTCGGCGCTCGACGCGAGCGACTCGACCGACTGGGCGATGTTGGCCAGGGCGGTCGTCATGTCGCGGATGTAGACGGTCGCCTGCTCGCTCGCGTGCATGACGCTGCTCACGCCGTCGCTCAGCTTGGGCAGGAGCTCGTCGAGGAGCACGGTCGCCTGGGCCAGCTCCGACCGGCGCTGCTTGTCGCGCAGCTCGGACTGGGTGACCCGCTCCGCGATGCCGGTGAGCTCCGAGTAGAGGCGCGAGAGCTCCGGCGGCGCGCCCGGGGGGACGCGCACCCGCTCGCCGGCGGTGGCCCGCAGCACGGCGTCGACGAGCGCGTCGACGTCGATGTCGGGGCCCCGCTGCGCGAGGTCGTTCACCTTGCGGGTGAGGCTCGCGCACTCCCGCTCGAGGGTGTCGCGCTCCTTCAGGAGCCCGTCGCGCTCGCGGCTCAGGTTGTCCCGCTCCCGCTCCAGGGCGTCGCGCTGCCGCTCGACCCCGTCGCGCTCGCGGCTCAGGCCGTCCCGCTCCCGCGCGAGCTTGTCGCGCTCCTCGGCGAGCGCGTGGCGCTCCTCCGCGAGCTCGGCCTGCCGGCCGGCGAGCTCGGCGATCTGCTCGTAGGTCTCCGCGAGGTCGGCGGGGGCGCCCTCGGGCAGCTTGGGCCGCTTGCCCCGCGCGGCCGCGCGGAGCGCGTCGCGCAGGCCCCCGAGGGGGACGCCGCCCTGACCCGCGAGGCTCGCGTACGTCACCGCCACCGCCGCGGCGAAGCCGAAGATCGCGAACAGCTGGCCCGAGACCTCTGCCAGCAGCTTCGACGCGAAACTCAACACGAAGCCGACGAGCACGAGGACTACGGCGATGCCGATGGAGAGCTGCTTGGAGTTCATTTCGTGCGTTCCAGCGCGGTCGAGCAGCGGCGCGCGCGTGGGCCAGCGCGCGCCCGACGACCCCGAGGACGACCGAGCGTAAGAGGCGAGAGCCCCCCGGTGCAAGGAGAGCGCGCGGCAGAAGCGCGGCCAGGGTCGCGGCCGGGGACTACGGACAGGCGAGCAGCGTACCGAGCGCTCCTGGGCAGAGGCGCAGGGGCGGGCCCGCTCGGCGGGGGTTCGGCGAGGACGACGTGTGGGGAAGTCGCGATGAATTTGGACGACCTCGACCCGATGGCGTATGCACGGAGATGCGGCGGAGAAGGATCTCGCCGCGGGGGGCTCGGCACGGGCCCCGGTCCCTCTAGGTTCGCCCCTGAACACCGCCGCAGACCGCGGCGGCCGCCCGGCCGTCCTGGCCGCCGGGATGGCCACGCGGCCCGGCGGCCGTGGCCGCCCCGCCATGCCCCTCGCCGCTCGCCTCCTGCTCGCCTTCGGGCTCGTCGCGATCATCGCGACGGCGTTCGTCGGCCTGACCCTGCGCGAGGCGTCGCGCGAGGTCATCGAGAGCGGCTTCGCCGATCGGATCGACGCGGCGCACGCCGGCGTCCGGCAGCAGCTCGCGTGGGAGGCCGAGGCGCTGCGCGAGCTCCTGCCGCCGCTCTGCCAGCACGATACGTTCGTCGACAAGGTCCACGTCGAGCTCGAGAGGACCCGGGGCGATCCGGACGCGATGGACCCGGGGAGCCGCATCGCGCTGCGCCGCCAGGTCCCGAGCCAGGCCAAGGCGCTGCGCCTCGACGAGCTGTCGCTCGTGGCGGGCAACGGGACCGTCCTCGCGGCCGAGGACGCCTCGCGCATCGGCGCCCGCGACCCGCGGCTCGCGGAGCTGATCAAGGCGCCCGGGGGCGCGCCGCGGCTCCGGCCGGCGAAGGCGGGCGGCGAGCTCTCGCTGGAGGTCCACTGCGCCCTGTCGAACCACGGGGTGACGATCGGCCTCGTGGGGGCGCGGCGGATCGGCCCGGTGCTCGCGCGGATCGGCGACGCGTACCACGTGCGGCTCACGGCGGCGCCCAAGGGGCAGCCCGCCCCCCGGAGCGGCGAGGCCGAGGTGGTGCGCGTCCTCGACCTCGCGGAGATCCCGGGCCTCGAGGTGGTCGCCTCGGTGTCGCGCGAGCCGCTGAGGCAGGCGCTGGCCCGGCTCGATCGCTCGATCGCGCTGACCGGCGCCACGGTGCTGGCGATCGCGCTCGGGATCGCGGTGGTGCTGGCGCGCAGCCTGTCGCGGCCGATCGCGGCGCTGGCCCACGAGACGCGCGAGGTGATGAGCGGGGCGCCGCGGCGGGTGGAGGGGCGCGGGGGGCGGGAGATCGCGGATCTCGCGGCGGCGTTCAACGCGACCATCGACGAGCTCGCCGCGATGCGCAAGCGCCTGGCGGCGACCGAGCGGATCGCGGCGCGGCGCGAGGTCGCGCGGCAGATCGCCCACGAGATCAAGAACCCGCTGGCGCCCATCCGGGCGGCGGTGGAGACGCTGCGCCGGCTGCGGCAGCGCGAGGATCCGGCGTTCGACGACTACTTCGAGGAGGCGACGTCGACGGTGCTGAACGAGGTGCACCGGATCGCGAACATCGTGACCGAGTTCACCCGGTTCGCCCGGCTGCCGGCGCCCAACCTGGAGCCGGTCGATCTCGTGGCGATCGCGCGCGGGGTGGTGACGCTGCACGCCGCGCCGGTCGGCGAGGCGACGGGCGGCGCGGCGCCGGCGCGGGTCGAGCTCGTGGCCGACCCCATCCCGAAGGTCTCCGCGGACCGGGACCAGCTGATCCAGGTGCTCACGAACCTGGTCCAGAACGGGCTGGAGGCGGCGGGCGCGGTCCGGGGCGACCCGCGCGTCTCGGTGACGATCGGCCCGCTGCCGAACGAGCGCGTGCGGATCGTGGTGCGCGACAACGGGCCGGGCGTGGCCGAGGACATGGTGCCGCGCCTGTTCGAGCCGTACGCGACCAGCAAGGAGAAGGGGACGGGGCTCGGGCTGGCGATCGCGCAGCGGATCGTGTTCGAGCACGGCGGGGAGATCAGCTACCGCAAGGCCCAGAAGGGGGGCGCGGTCTTCGAGATCTGGCTGCCGGTCGGGGGGCCGCCCCTCCTGGAGAAGCCGCTGGGGGACACCACGGTGCGGCCGAGGGCGCCGGAGGCGCCGTGACGAGGGCGCCGGAGGCGCCGCGACGCGCCGTGACGAGGACGCCGGAGGCGCCGTGACGGGGGCGCTCCCCGCGGCGCGCCCGGGCGGCGGGGGTCGAGCCTCCCCCGCGAAGGCCATAAGCATTGGATTTTATTGGGTTATACGCCCCCGCCCTCGTGCGCCGCATCCGCGGCGGCGGGGTTGCGCGGGAGCGCGCGCCGAGCGGCGCGCGCCCTCCGTTCGCCCGGTCGGCTGACTAGAGCGGCTGGTTGTCGTACTCGCAGGCCGAGCTGCAGCCGTCGCCGCTCCTGTTGTTCCCGTCGTCGCACTCCTCGTACAGGCTCTGGCGCTCGCCGTCGCCGCAGTACGGCCCGTACACGCACCCCGGCGCGCACTTGCCGTAGCCGCCGGTGTTGTTGCCGTCGCCGTCGTCGCACTTCTCGGGGCCGTTGACCACGCCGTCGCCGCAGCGCGGGCCGTACTTGCACAGCGGACCGCACTCGCCGTAGCCGCCGTCGTTCACGCCGTCGTCGCACTGCTCGCCGAGGTTGGCCTGCACCACGGCGTCGCCGCACTGGGCGCCGAGCCGGCAGTTGTCGCTGCAGCCGGTCGCCTCGTTCGGGGGATCGCACTGCTCGCCCCACTCCTCGTCGATGTGGCTATCGCCGCACTGGGCCGCCGGCGTGCAGTCGGGGAAGCAGCTCCCGTAGAAGCCGTCGTTCACGCCGTCGTCGCAGGTCTCGGCGCCGTTGATGACCGCGTCGCCGCAGTACGGACCGTAGTGGCAGGTGGCGTTGCACCCGTTGTACGCGCCGGTGTTCATCCCCTCGCCGAGGTCGCAGTCCTCCTCGTCGGGCTGCACCACGCCGTCGCCGCACCGCGGGCCGTAGAGGCACATCGGGGCGCACTCGCCGTAGCCGCCGTCGTTGATGCCGTCGTCGCACTCCTCGCCGTAGCTCGACTGCACCACCGCGTCGCCGCAATGCACGCCGAGCTGGCAGCCCACGCAGTTCGGGTCGGTGGGGTCGTCGCACTGCTCGCCCCACTCCTCGTCGACGTTGCGGTCGCCGCACCGCGGGGCCGGCGTGCAGTTCGGGTTGCACGTGCCGTAGAAGCCGTCGTTGCGGCCGTCGTCGCACTGCTCGGGGCCGTTGACCTCGCCGTCGCCGCACGACGGCCCGATCTCGCACGAGGTCGTGCAGCCGCCGTAGCCGCTCGCCGTGTTGCCGGAGCCGAGATCGCACGCCTCGTACGGCGCGTTGACCTGGCCGTCGCCGCAGCGGGGCGGGGCGAGGCAACCCGGCGCGCAGGCGCCCGACGCATTGGCGTACGTGCTGTTGTTCACGCCGTTGTCGCAGGCCTCGGGGCCGTTCCTCACGCCGTCGCCGCAGTAGGCGCCGAGCTGGCAGTTGTTGCACTCGCCGTAGCCGGTCCCGTTCTCGCTGCCGTCGTCGCACTCCTCGCCCGGCGTCACGACCGGCGGGTCGACCCCGCACTGCGGCGTGCACGCCGACGTGCCGGCGCTGAAGCCCGCCAGCGTGAGCTGGTAGTTCGACCCGGTGACGTGGCGCTCGGCCTGGAAGACCGCGATCTCGTAGACCTTGCCCGGCTCGAGGTTGAGGTCGATGTCGTACGCGGTGCGCGGCGGCGGGCAGTTGCTCTCGGCGCAGGGGGTCACGCGGGCGTCGCCGTTGTCCAGGATGGTCACGCTCTCGCGGTTGCTCTGGTGGATGCCGCCGATGTCCGCGGTGAGCGTGTTCTTGATGAACACCCAGACGTCGTCGTCACCGTAGAAGGTGAGCACCGGATCGGCCGCGGCGGTGTTCGGGTTGAACTGGAACCAGTACCGGACCTCGCTCGTGAAGTAGAAGTTGTGCCCGGCGTCGCGCGTCCGCTCCAGCCCGTCGGCGACGAGGCTGTCGAGCGCGGGATCGGCGCCCGGCGGGTCGACGTCCACCGGCCAGAACGGGTTCCGCTCGTACACGAACCTGCCAGGGCTCACCTCGACCAGGTCGATGGTGGTGACGAGGGTCCGGTTGTAGTCCGGGTTGTCGCGGTACCACCACTGGAAGTTGTTCTGCCCCGTGGTCCAGCCGTTCGCGTCGCTCGGCGTCACGAAGCCGGGGCCGAACCTGTTCACGGGCTTGCCGTCGGCGTCGAGCGTCGCCTGGACGGTGCTGTTGATCTGATTGCCGCTGGGCGTGATCTCGAAGTCGAAGTGCCCGATGATGCGGTCCGTCAGGTTGGCGTCGCAGTTGGCGTTGCTCGTGCTGGAGGTGTAGCTGTCCGGGCACCAGCCGATGAAGTCGCGGATGACCATCGGCAGCCGCATCTCGGTGGGCGCCACGGTGCAGACGTAGCCCGCCTCGATCGCGCACGTGGCGGAGCAGCCGTCGCCGCTCTCGGTGTTGCCGTCGTCGCACTGCTCGGTGGCGTCGCCGGGCAGGAGGATGCCGTCGCCGCAGGTCGAGAGGCACGCGCCGGCCCTGCAGTCGGGCTGGCGCTTGCAGTCCGGCGTGCAGCCGTCGCGCCAGTTGCCGTTGCCGTCGTCGCAGACCTCGGTGCCCTCGCGGACGCCGTCGCCGCACACGGAGCGGCCCGTGCAGTCCTGGGGCTCGCCGTTGTCGCATACCCGGCCGGGCTCGATCCGGCACCTGTTGTCGCAGCCGTCGCCGGAGACGAGGTCGCCGTCGTCGCACTGCTCGGCGCCGAGCTTGATCCCGTCGCCGCAGACCGTCTTGCAGGGGAACCCGACGCGCGAGCAGTCCCACCCCTCCTCGATGGTCCGACAGTCGGCGCTGCAGCCGTCGCCGCCGGCCGGCGGGTCCTCGCCGTCGTCGCACACCTCGTCGCCGCCGATCACGCCGTCGCCGCACACGGGCGGCGGGGGCGGCGAGCAGGCGCCGCCGGCAGGCGGGCACGTCCAGCCGACCTCGATCTTGCACTGCGCGGTGCAGCCGTCGCCGCCGGCGGGCGACGCCCCGCCGCCGTCGTCGCACTGCTCGCCGGCCTGCACCACCCCGTCGCCGCAGAAGGTCCTCACGGTGCAGGGCTGGCCGGGCCTGCAGACCCAGCCCTCCTCGAGGCGGCAGTCCGCGGTGCAACCGTCGCCGCTCTCGGGCACGTCCTCGCCGTCGTCGCACTGCTCGCTGCCGTTCACGCGGCCATCGCCGCACCGGTAGAGCAGGATGCAAGGCTCGCCCGGCTCGGGGCACACGTACGACGGGTCCCGCACCTGGCAGTCGGCGCTGCAGCCGTCGCCGTCCGCGGTGTTGCCGTCGTCGCAGAGCTCACCGGGCTGCACCTCGCCGTCGCCGCACTCGATCAGCCGCTCGCAGGGCGACCCGGGGGTCGGGCAGTAGTAAAAAGGCTCCTGCCGGCACAGGCTCGAGCAGCCGTCGCCGCTCGTGGTGTTGCCGTCGTCGCAGGCCTCGCCGGTCTCCTTGGCGCCGTTGCCGCAGACCGGCAGCAGCGTGCACGGCTGACCGGGCCGGCTGCACTGGTATCCCGGCTCGCGCTTGCAATCGGCGCTGCAGCCGTCGCCGGACGCGGGCGGGTCGTCGCCGTCCTCGCACTCCTCGGAGCCGTTCACGCGGCCGTCGCCGCAGTCGTAGAGCAGGACGCACGGCTCGCCCGGCCTCGGGCACACGTGCGAGGAGTCGACGTAGTAGCAATCGGCGCTGCAGCCGTCGCCGTCCACCGTGTTGCCGTCGTCGCAGAACTCGCCGGGGTGGAGGATGCCGTCGCCGCACGCGATGGTCAGGCGGCAGGGCTCACCGGGCGTCGTGCACTCCCAGTACGGCTCGACCTGGCACTGCCCCGAACAGCCGTCGCCCGGCAGGGTGTTGCCGTCGTCGCAGGCCTCGCCCTCCTGGTTCTTCGCCCCGTCGCCGCACGCGGGATCGGGCGGCAGGAAGCACTCGGGCGGCGGCTCGTCGACGTCGCACGGATCCGGCTCGCCGCCGCCGTTGCCGCCGAGGCCAGGGCCGCTGCCGACCGTGAACTCCGGCTCGCCGCCGGCGCCGCCGGAGCCGGGCCCGCCGCTGCCGGAGCTCGCGCCGCCCCCGGAGCCCGTCGGGCCGCTCGACGAGACGTCGCCGCTGCAAGCCGCCGTGATTTGAAGCAATCCCAAAGCCAAAGCCAGATAAGAGGTTCTCAAGCCCACAGCCACCTCGATAAGGCACGTTGCGCTCAACAGAGGCCAACGGCGCTAGGGTGCACCTTATCGTAAAGGCACGTCACGCCTCCAGCGGTAAATCACACAGGTTGAGCCCGCCGCGCGGATGTGCTCGGCGCGGCTGGTCCTCCCCAGCATTGGCAGCGGCTTCCACGTTTGCCTGGCCGCGCGGGAGGCCGCGAGCCGCGCATGGGGATGACGCACCTGACGCGACGCAGGGTCGCGGCGAGCGTCGGAGGGATGCTCGATGGAGCGCCGCGGGGGGATTCGCGCTTGACAGCGCCGGCGTTCCGCGCACGCGAGCCAGCCGTGGCGCGGCGTTCGCGCCACAGTGTCGCGAGCAGCGGGGGAGACTTGCGACAAATCGCCCCGGCGGAGGCGGCCGTGGGCCTCGGCGATTCTCGCCCGCTGCGGGAGGCGGGGTAAAGGCGGGGGTGGAGATGGATGGCGCCGTCGCGCCGCGCCGCTGGCCGGCTCATCCATGCGCCGCGCCGAGGCCGGACGCGGCGCACGGGGCACGGGAGATGAATACGGCGCCGGCATGCATGCACGCTGGGCTCTCCCTCTCGCCGTGATCACCGCGCTTCCGCTCGGCTGCCTGGATCGGGCGGAGCGCCGGGTCGAGCAGATCGCCGAGGCGACGCCGCCGCCGCCTGCGCCCGGGCCGCTCGCCGTGCCGCCCTCGGCCCGCGACGCGGTCTCGCTCCAGGAGGGCTTCGCGCCGATCGTGTCGCGCGTGAGCGCCGCGGTCGTGAACGTCTCGTCGGTGCGCTTCGTGCGCCCGCCGTCGCCCGAGCGCGTCCCGTTCTTCTCGAACCCGTTCTTCCGCGAGTTCTTCGGGATGGACGGCGACGGACCGGACGAGCGAGATGGCCGAGGCGGGCAGGACGGCCAGCCGCCGGGCCCTCGCGTGCAGCGCGAGCAGAGCCTCGGATCGGGCGTGATCGTGTCGCGCGAAGGGCACGTGATCACCAACGCGCACGTGGTCCAGGGCGCCAGCCAGGTGCGCGTCGCCGTGCCGGGCAGGCAGGAGATGACGGCGACCGTGGTCGGCGTGGATTCGAAGACCGACGTCGCGGTGCTGAAGCTCGACGGGGGCGAGTTCGCGTTCGCGCCCTTCGGCGACTCGGACGCGGTGCGCGTGGGCGACTTCGCGCTCGCGATCGGCAACCCGTTCGGCATCGGCCAGACCGTCACCCAGGGGATCATCAGCGCGGTCGGCCGCGGCAACATGGGGATCGTCGACTACGAGGACTTCCTCCAGACCGACGCGGCCATCAACCCGGGCAACTCGGGCGGCGCGCTCATCAGCACGGCGGGGGAGCTCATCGGGATCAACACGGCCATCCTCGCGCGCGGCGCGCAGGGCAACCAGGGGATCGGGTTCGCCGTGCCCTCGAAGCTCGCGCGCGCGGTGATGGCGCAGATCGTGGAGCACGGCCGCGTGATCCGCGGCGCGCTCGGCGTCGCGATCCAGGACGTCACGCCGGCGCTCGCCGAGGCGCTCGGCCTCCCGCCGGACACGCGCGGCGCGGTGGTCAGCGACGTGTCCGAGGGGAGCGCCGCCGGCAGGGCCGGCCTCCGGCGCGGCGACGTGATCGTCGCGCTGCGCGGGGAGCACCTGGCCGACGGCCGCGACCTGCGGATGCGCATCGCCGAGACGAAGCCGGGCACCCCGGTCGAGCTGCGCGTGCTCCGGGACGGGCGGAGCCTGGAGCTCACCGCCACCCTCGACGAGCTGCCGGAGCCGAAGCAGGAGGCGCCCACGCCGGCGCCGACGCCGTCGGGCGCGCTGGGGCTCGAGATCGCCCCGCTCTCGGACGACCTGCGGCGGCGGTTCGAGATCCCCGGCGACGTGAAGGGCGCGCTCGTCGTGGGGCTGAGCCCGGGCGGCCCGGCCGCGCGGGCGGGGCTCGGCCCGGGGGACGTCATCCTGGAGGCGAACCGGAAGCCGGTGACGGGCCCCGAGCAGCTGAAGCAGGAGGTCGACGCCGCGGGGAACCGGCCGGTGCTGCTCCTGGCGTGGCGGGAGGGGCGGACGCGCTTCGTGCTCGTGGAGCGGTGAGCCGCGGCGGGCTCCGCGCCGGCCCGCCGCGGGCGCCGCTCACCCGGCGATCACCATGATCTCGGTCGCCTTGATGAGCGCCTGCACCTCCTTGCCGACCGAGAGCCCGAGCTCCTTCACCGCGTCGCTCGTGATCACCGCGACGAGCTCGGTGCCTCCCGGCCCCTCCATCACCACCTTGGCCATCACGTCGCCGACCACGATCTCCGTGATCTTCCCGGGAATCTTGTTCCTGCCGCTGATCTGCATTCCCACCTCCCCCGGGGGATCGTAGGGCCGAGCGGTCGGATCGTCCCCGCGCGGCCGCGGGCCGGCGGGCGCCGCGGCCGTTCAGGCCGGGAGCGATCGGCCGTCGACCCTGGCCGGCCGGCGCCGCGCGACCTCGATCCCCGAGATGCAGACGGCCAGCCACACGCTGCCCGCGGCGAAGCCCGCGAGCACGTCGCTCAGGTAGTGCACGCCGAGGTACATCCGGCTGAAGCCCATCGCCACGGTCCAGCTGAGCGCGAACGCGACGAGCGAGAGGCGAGCGCGGAGCGTCCGGAGGAACAGGAGGCCGAGGTACGAGAGCATGCCGAACGTGACAAACGTGCCCATCGAGTGTCCGCTCGGGAAGCTCCACCCCGCGGCGACCGCGATCGGCTCGTCGAACAGCGGCCGCGGGCGCGCGAACAGGGCCTTGAGCGCCATGTTGAGGAGCCCGCCCCCGGCGAGCGCGATCAGCCAGCCGACCGCGAGGACGCGCTGCCGCCGGCTCAGCAGCACCGCGGCCACGGCGAGGGCCAGCGCCGTGAGCGCCCAGCCGCTGCCGAGGTGGGTGAAGGCGCGGAGCGCCGCCACGCCCGCGCTGCTCGACGACGCGTGGAGGGCGCGCGCGAGCGCGAGATCGACCTGAACGATCCACGCGCCCCCGCTCACCGCCTCCGCGATCGCGACGAACACGAGCGCGGCCAGGGTGAGCGCGAGGCCGAGGCCGAGGTGGATCACGAGGTACTCGGACGCGGAGAGATCGCGGAGCACCCGCGCGATCGCGGGGAACCTGGCCGAGAGCCGCTGCGTGACCGGGTGCTCGGCCGCCGCGCGGTAGGCCCGGGCGGCCCGCCCCCACAGCGCGCGCGCGTGGCGCTCGGAGAAGCGAGCGACCGCGACGAGCCCGAGGAGCGCACCGACCGTCCCGGCCAAGAGCAGCGCGAGCAGCAGAAAGGGCCGCGCGCCGACCGCCGCGGCGAGCTGGTCTGCGTGGAGATCCAGCGCTTCCATGCCGGAGCTCTAGCACGCTGCTCGACCCGTCCGGCGGCGCCGCGCGGCCCGCCTGGGCGCGGCCCGGCGGCGCAGCCGCCCACCGCCGCGAGCGGCGCGGGCGGCTCGCGCTTCCGCGCTGCGGATCGCGATCACGGGGCGAGCGACACGACGGCTTCCGGCGCCGAGAGATCGCGCACGTGGGCCACGCGGATCTCGTCGTCGGAGACGGAGTAGACGTAGTCCTCCATGAAGACGCTCCGCTTCACGTACGAGCTGCCCTGGCTCCACCAGCTCCCGCAGCCGGAGGAGTACGGGTCGGCGCTCGCGTCGGGCAGCGGGTGGGGCACGCCGCCGACGGAGGTGAAGCCCTCGCCGACATCCACCTCGTAGACGAGCAGCCCGCTGAACGTCATCGTGTCGCCGAACTCCCCGCCGCTGCCGCCCTCGCAGATCACCATGGGGATCCCGAGGAGGCCCCGCTGGGCGAAGTAGTTGAACGCGAGGTGGTTGGTCGCCGCGTCGCTCGTCGAGCCGCGCGTCCCGATCTCCTCCTTGTGCGTGAGCTTCGGCGCATCGAGGTTCGAGACGTCGAAGATCTGGAGCATGATCCCCTGGAACCAGGCGAACTCCCCCTGATCGTCGGCGTCGTAGCCGATGCTCATGAGGTGCCCCTCGTCGATCATGTGCATGTACGTCGAGAACCCGGGGATCTTCAGCTCGCCGCGCACCCGCGGGGCCTCGGGGTCCGAGAAGTCGAGCGTGAAGAGCGGGTCGGTCTTCTTGAAGGTCACCACGAACCCGACGTCGCCGTAGAAGCGCGCGGACCGGATGTCCTCGCCGGGAGCGAGGTTGTCCACCATGCCTTTGACCGCGAGCTCGCCGCCCTCCAGCTTCAGCGACGCGACCGTGTTGTGCGCCTTCGGGTCGGGCAGGTGGCCCGTGGTGGTCGCGACGCGGAGATAGCCGTCGTGCTCGCTCAAGGCGAACTGGTTGAGCACGCGCCCCTTCACGACGCCGCTCCCCAGGTACACGCTCGGCAGCGCGCGATCGCTCAGGGCGAACTGGTGGATGGTCGTGGCGTCGGGCGTCGTCGCCCCGTCCTCGTAGAACCAGCCTTGCGTGCTCCCGAACTGGTGCCGGCTCGCCACGTAGAGCGACTCCGAGGTCGCGTACACGGCGCCGGGCCTGCCCACGATCGTGGTCTGTCCGAGCCCCTCGCCGCCGAGCTCGGTCGAGACGACCGAGAGGAAGCTCTCGCCGTCGCCGGTGCCCGACAGGTAGAAGTCCTCGCAGCCCGCGAACGGGTCGGCGCTCGTCGGGATCGCCTCGCCGTCCCGGTACACCGTCTCCTCGACGCTGGGCAGCGCGACCTCGATCGATGCCGCGTCGAGGCGATCGAGGTTCCTCTTCACCATCTCGTCGAACGCGCTGTTCACGGCGGCGATGGTGGTCGGGCTTTCCCCTTGCTCGGCCAGGGCGCAGACGTCGAGGTCCACGGGATAGACATCGAGCCCTTCCACCGTCGGCCCGGGGGAGTACACGACCGTGTGCACCGCGCTCCCGATGCGCCGGGCGTTGAGGAACGATCCGGAGAACTTCAGGGTCCGCACGACGGCCGGCGCCGTCAGATCGCCGATGTCGAGCTCGGTGACGAGGAGCGGGGTGCCGTCGCCCGTGAACTCGCAGTCGTATCCGTACGTGCACTCTCGGGATTCGTAGAGCTCGCCGGGCTCTGGGGACAGCGACGAGTACACGAGGGCGCGCCCCTTGTGGACGAAGAGCTTCCTCGGCTCGCCCTCGATCGGGACCGCCGCGACCCGGCGCGTCTCGGCGGCGGGCCACGCGTCGAAGATCTGGAGTTGTCCGTGGGCGAGGATGTAGACGTGCTCGCCGTCGTTCTTGATGAAGTCCGCCTCGTCGACGTCCGCCTCCTGCGTGTTCGTCGTCGAGTACTCGGTGGCGGCCCCGTCGCCCTCGTCCACCCCGCCCGCGGGCGGAGAGGGGCTGTCAGGGACACCGGCGGATCCGCCCCCGGTGCCTTCCCAGAAGGTGCACCCGCGCTCGAGCGTCTCCAGGGCGCTCTTCCGCGACGCTTCGACCGACGTGAGCATGTTCTGCTTCAGCCGGTCGCGCAGCAGCACCTCGACCTCATCGCAGCTCGCCGCGGGCGTGAGCGCGCTCTGGGCGACGGTCGTCGGCGCGGGCTCGACCGGCCCGACCGAGTCGGACGATCCGATCGAGCAAGCGGCGAAGCTGGCGCCAAACGCCAGCAGAGAAACGAGCGTCGTTGTCCTGGGGAATGAGCGCATCGAAGACCTCCCTGTCGGCCCCGCCTTCCGATCGATGGCCCGGGAACAAGCACGCGACATGCCCGCTATTTTACGAGAAGTTACGAGGGGTTAGCATCGCCCGGCCGGCGCACCGAACTCGCTCAAGCTGGCACACGGCGGCACATGAGCCTTCTCGATGGCTCACCCGTGTGCGGCGGATGGCGCGGGAGCGCGGAGGGCTCAGAGGAGGAAGAGGAACGCCGCGGTGACGAGGGGCGCGTAGACGGCGAACGCGAGGAGCAGGAACCCGAGCAGCTCCTTGAACTCGACGCGCGCCACGGCGAGCAGCGGCAGCGCCCAGAACGGCTGCACGAGGTCGGTGGCCATGTCGCCCCACGCGTAGGCCAGGACGACCTTGCGCGGCTCGACGCCGAGATCGGCGGCGGCCTTGAGCAGGTAGGGCGCCTCGATGGCCCACTTCGAGCCGCCGGAGGGGACGAAGTAGTTCACGATGCCGCTGTACCAGTAGACGATCGCGGGGAACGCCTCCCGCGAGCTCAGGGCGACGAACGCCTCGCCCATGCGGTCGGTGAGCCCGGTGGCCTTGAAGATGCCGTAGATGCCGGCGTAGAGCGGGAACTGCAGGACGACGCCGTGGAGGACGCTGGCCGCCTCCTCGGAGGCCTTGATGAGGCGCGCCGGCGTGCCGTGCAGGAGGACGGCCAAGGTGAGGAAGATGAAGTTGACCGTGTTGATGTTGATGTTCCGCCAGCCGCTCCACAGCGCGGTGGCCGCGTAGACCAGCCCCGCGGCGCCGAAGAGGAGGTTCAGCACGGGGGAGAAGTCGAGGAGCGACGCGAGCGAGGGCGCGGCCGGCGGCGCGGGCGGGTCGAAGCGGCCGAAGCCCTCCACCACCTGGGGATCGACCTTCACGGTGCGGTCCGGCGTGGGGTGGAGGAGCCCCGCGAGCAGCGTCATCACGGCGACGACCGCGAGGAGGAGCGCCACGTTGAAGGCGGAGAGCAGCGTCTGGTCGATGGGAATGATGCCGGTGGTCTTCTCGAGGAAGTGGCCGGGCGTGGCGACGAGGAGGGGCGCCGAGGCGGAGAAGCCGGAGTGCCAGGTCGCGCCCATGCCGAAGTACGCGCAGGCGACGAGGAGGCGGTAGTCGACGTCGGGCTGCCGGCGCACAACGAAGCGCACGAGCATGGCGGACGCGACGAGCGACAGGCCCCAGTTCAGGTAGGACAGCGCCATCGAGACGAACGCCATCAGCATGACCGCGCGGCGCGGGGTGGCGGCGAGCGCGGCGATCTTCTCGAGGGCGGCGCGGACGGGGGCGGTGAGCGCCAGGAGGTAGCCGCTGAACATCACGAGCGCCATCTGCATGGAGAAAGAGAGCAGCTCCCAGAAGCCGCCGCCCCAGCCCTTCACGACGTCCATCGGCGCCGCGCCCGCCCACGTGAGCCCGAGCGCGAACGCGAGCAGCGTGAGCAGCACCGCGATGGAGAAGGCGGAGGGCACGTACCGCGCGCTGAATCGCCCCAGCGCGTCCGCGATGCGAACGAGGGTTTCCATGGGATCCTCCCCGGCCGGACCGGCCTCCTCCGCCCGTATCACGGGCGCGCGCTGCAGGGCTAGCCACGCCCTTCGTCGCGGCGCTGGCCACACGGGCCGCTCGGGGCGCGGGCCTCCCCATGCCGCTTTCGTGCTGGCGAGGCTCCGGCTGGGAGGGGTGATGTATACGCGAACAAGGCGCCGCGGCGAACGCTCCCTGGAGGCGCGGGACTCGTGGTCTCCTGCCGGAGGTGAAGCATGTCTATGCGCGCGAAAGGGGTGGTGCTCTTCATCATCGGGCTCGTCTGCGCGAGCTGCGCCAGGAGCGAGGAAGAGATCCGGGAGGATTTCGAGGTGATCGTCGCCGAGTCGAACGCGTGCAACGACGCCTCCGAGTGCGTCTATGCGTCTCCCGGCTGCCCGCTCGGGTGTTTCGTGCCCGTGAACAGCGCCAAGAAGGCGTATGTGGAAGAGGAGGCGCGCGAGCTCATCGACGACTACGAGCGCGGGGGGCGGTACTGCCAGTACGAATGCGTCGTGCCGGGCCCGCTCGAGTGTGTCGAGGGCCGCTGTCAGGAGGGCGCCTCGCCCTCGCCCTGACGCGCGGGTCGCCGCGCACCTGCGCCGAGCGCGGTTCGTCGAGCAGAGCCTCCCCCTTCTTCCTGGGTGAGCCGCCGAACACGTACCGGGGGGCTCATGCGGCGGAACAAGGACCCGGCGCTTCTAGACGACCGGTCTACTAGCTGCTATGGTGCGGCGTCATGAACGGGACCGCCGCCGCCACCGACGTCCGCCGGCACATCGTCGACGTGGCCCGTCCGCTGCTGCTGAGGAAGGGCTTCACCGCGGTCGGCCTGGCCGAGGTGCTGGCGACGGCGCAAGTGCCGAAGGGCTCGTTCTATCACTACTTCGGTTCCAAGGAGGCCTTCGGCGAGGCGGTGCTCGAGGCCTATTTCGCCGACTACCTCGCGCGAATGGACGCGCTCCTGGCACAGCCGGGCACCGCCGCGCAGCGGCTGATCGGCTATTTCGACGATTGGCTCGACTCGCAGACCGGCGACGAGGCGCAGAGCCGCTGCCTCGTGGTCAAGCTCGGCGCGGAGGTCTGCGATCTCTCCGAGAGCATGCGCGCAGCGCTGGAGCGCGGCACCCGCGGCATCGTCGAACGCCTGGCGCGCTGCATCGAAGCGGGCAGGGCGGACGGCTCGCTGGCGGCCGCGCCGGACGCGCAGGCAGCCGCGGTGGCGCTCTACCAGAGCTGGCTCGGCGCCAGTCTGCTGGCCAAGATCGCCCGCGATCGCGCGCCGCTGGACACGGCCATGGCCGGTACGCGGCTGCTGCTCGGTCTGGCGCAACCCGCTTGAGGCGATCGAGGCCCATGCATCCTCGCCCTTCCTTGCGCCCGTCTTCTAGACGACCGGTCTACTTGAGACGGTGCGCCGCCCTCGCCTGGTCCGCGCCCGCTCGCGCCAGCGGCGCGACGGGGCCAGCGGGCTCCTGCACGACGCTTTCCGCCGCACAACCCACCTCCCACCGACCACACCACCGGAGTCAGCCATGCCTCGAAGCGAAGCCGTCAATCGCCGTATCGTCCTCGCCGCGCGCCCGCGCGGCTTGCCGACGCCTCAGGACTTCCGTCTCGACGAAGCCGCCGTACCGACGCCCGGCGATGGACAGGTGTTGCTGCGCACGCTGTACCTTTCGCTCGATCCGTACATGCGCCAGGTGATGGATGAGATTCGACCGATCTATGCGCCGTCGGTGCGCCTGGGCGAGCCCATGGTGGGCGGCACGGTCAACCGCGTCGTCGACTCCAGGCATCCGCAGTTCCGCGCCGGCGACCTGGTGCTCGGCAACGCCGGCTGGCAGGAGTACGCGCTGTCGGACGGTCAGGATCTGGTCCAGCTCGGCGAGATGGCGCAGCCGTCGCTGGCGCTGGGGGTGCTCGGCATGCCCGCGTTCACCGCCTACGTCGGCCTGCTCGACATCGGCCGGCCCGCGCCGGGCGAGACCGTGGTCGTGGCCGCGGCGACCGGCGCGGTCGGCGCGGTGGTCGGGCAGATCGCGAAGCTCAAGGGCGCGCGCGTGGTCGGCGTCGCCGGCGGCGCCGACAAGCGCCGCCACGCGGTCGAGGAGCTCGGCTTCGACGCCTGTCTCGACCGCCGTGATCCGCAGCTCGCCGAGCGCCTCGCCGTCGCGTGTCCAGGCGGCATCGACGTCTATTTCGAGAACGTCGGCGGCGCGGTGTTCGGCGCGGTGCTGCCGCTGCTCAACATCGGCGCGCGCGTGCCGGTGTGCGGGCTGATCGCGCATTACAACGACGAGGCGCCGCCGCCCGGCCCGGACCGGCTGCCGCTGCTGATGACGGCCGTGCTGCAGAAGCGCATCCGCGTGCAGGGCCTGGTCATCCTCGATCACTACGAAGACCGCTTCGACGCTTTCCGCCGCGACATGGGCGCGTGGGTCGGCGCCGGCCGGGTGAAGCTGCGCGAGGACCTTGTGGACGGGCTGGAGAACGCGCCGGCGGCGCTCACCGGCCTGCTCGAGGGGCAGAACTTCGGCAAGGTCGTGGTGCGCGTCGCCGACGGTTGACGCGGCGCTGCCGGCGATCGAGCGATCGAGCGCCGCCCTCAGCGTGCGCACGCGCCGGCCCCGCGGGCGCGCATACCGCGCGCATACTGACAATGTGCTTGCAGTCCCCAGGGACGCCTTCCGCCGAACGGCTGGTCTATAAGCTGCCGGCGAAGCCGGTCAGCTTCATCGGTTTGCCTGACCGCTCACCGGAGTCATCCGTTGCCGTGAACGAGCTTTGAAATGGCCGTTCGAAGACCGCGCGCCACGTCCAACCACGCCTCGTCACGGTTAGGCCAGCTGGTGATTGGTCTCGCGTCCTTGGGAAGAGCCTGAAGGCGCGCGAATGGGGCAGCATTCCAATCGGTTGGCCGGACGACAATCGGAATGACCACAACCTCACCCCTGGCGAAACGGTTCATAGCTCGAGTCGTCTCGACTTCGTAGCAATAATCCGACGCAAGCACGTGGGGCCACCGCGGAACCCGCCTCACGCCACCGCATCAAGGCCGACCCGCCGCTGCGCGCCGCCTCGGGCGACCGCCGGCAGACCGGCGTCCCCACCGGCGGCCTGGCATCGTGAGCCCGACGTACGACCGCGAGGGCGCAGAACAGGCGCTGGTGCCGGCCGAGATCCCGCGTTCGCCCTCGTCATCCCGGTCGCCCGGCAGGCCAGGGGGCGCTCCTCGTGCTAGGCTCGAAGGCGACGCGGGCGTGGCCTGCCTCCATCGTCCACGCGTCCACCCCAGCACGATGTCGACCGCAACCGTCACGCTCGCTCTCCCCGAGGCGCTCTACCAGCGGTTGAAGGGGACCGCGCTCGCGACCCGACAGCCGCTCGAGGCCGTGATGCTGCGCGCGCTCAGCCTCGGCAGTCCCCCCGCCTGGGACGACGTGCCCCCGGAGTTCCAGGCCGACCTCGCCTGCCTCGACAAAATGGAAGACCAGGCGCTCTGGCAGATTGCGAAGAGCCACAGGTCGAAAGCGGAGCTCGCCCGCCATGACGAGCTGCTCGACCGGAACGCCCAGGGGCTCCTCACGCCGGCGGAGCGTGTCGAGCTAGAGCGCCTTCGCCACGAGGGCGATCTGTTCATGCTCCGCAAGGCGCACGCCGCGGCACTCCTGCGATGGCGCGGACACGCGGTGGCTTCTCCGTAACGCGTGCTCTCTACGAGATGGAAGAAGGATCGCGGTGTCAACCTATCTCTCGGAGCAGCTCCGCTCTCGGATCGACGAGGCCGACGGGCGCCGCTGTCAATACTGCCTGACCAGCGAGGCCAATAGCGGGATCCCGCTGACCTACGATCACATCGTGCCGCTCTCGAAGGGCGGGCCGAGCTCGTTCGAAAACGTGTGCCTTGCCTGCCGCCCATGTAACGAGTTCAAAGCAGGCGTCACGGACGCGATCGATCCGCTGACAGCAGAAATTGTACCGCTCTTCAACCCGCGTATCCACATCTTGAGCGATCACTTCATCTGGAGCGTCGACACGACCCGGGTGGAGGGTGTGACTCCGGCTGGTCGAGCAACGGTCATCGCGCTCCGGATGAATCGCCCAACGATCGTCGCCGCACGCCGGCGCTGGGCCCAGGTGGGCTGGCACCCACCCGCGTAGCGCCGACCGCAAGCTGACCGCGAACCTCGGTCGAGGTCGATCCGCATCCACGCATCGTCTCGGCTACCGCCGGCGCGCCCGGGTTTCCACGGGATCCTCCGCAGCCGATCGGGTCTTCCTCCGCCGCAGCGCGAGCGCGGTATGCTGGGAAGACCTCGCGCGCGAGGACGGCTCGCGGTGGGCCGGAAGAGGGACCGGAATAGATGGGGAAGATCGTCCTTGATGCGTACGCCGCGCAGGCCGACCGCTGGCCCGCGGCGGGGCGCCACGTCCTGGCGCAGTTCGACGCCGAGACCATCGTGGTCTACCAGGCGTACCGCCCCTCGATCGCGCGCCACGCGGCGCTGCACCAGCGGCTCGGAGGCCCGGAGTTCAGCTTCGGCCGCATGAGCTGGATCAAGCCGAACTTCCTCTGGATGATGTACCGCTCGGGCTGGGGCACGAAGCCCGACCAGGAGGCGGTGCTGGCGATCCGCATCCAGCGCGCGGGGTTCGACGCGATCCTGGCGGCCGCGGTGCCGTCGGCCTTCGTGCCCGAGCTGTATCCGAGCCAGGAGGCGTGGAACCAAGACCTGAAGCGCTCGGACGTTCGGCTCCAGTGGGATCCGGATCACCATCCGTCGGGCGCGCCGGTCGCGCGGAGGGCGATCCAGCTCGGGCTGCGCGGCGCGATGCTGCGCCGGTTCGCCGAGGAGTGGACGGTGGGGGTGGAGGACATCTCCGAGCTCGTGGCGGAGCAGAGAGAGGTGCTGAGGGGCCGGGGGGCCTCGGGGCTCGTGATCCCGCGGGAGGAGGTGTACTGGCCCGCGGAGGCGGAGGGGGCGCGGCGGGTCGGGATAGAGCGCTGGGAGGGTGGAGAGGAGCGCGCGAGATGAGCGGCGAGCGGGCCGCCCGCGCGGCGGCAGGCCACGACGACCCATGAGCGACCGTTCAACGATCATCGACGTGCCGCCTCGCTTTCGCGTGGTCGCCGGTCCGTGGGACGCGGAGGTCGACGAGCGCACCATCGTCCTCGGTCCGGGCCATGCCTTCGGCGACGGACGGCACGAGACCACGCGGATGTGCCTTCAAGCGCTCGCGGCGTTCGCGCCGCGGAGCGGCTTCCGCCTCTTCGACGTCGGGAGCGGGACCGGCATCCTCTCGATCGCCGCCGCGAAGCTCGGCGGCGAGGCGATCGGGGTCGACATCGACGCCGCCGCGATCGCGATCGCGGCGGAGAGCGCCCGGCGGAGCGGGGTGGAGGCGCGCGTGCGCTTCGCGACGGCGTGGCCGGACGGGACGTTCGATATCGTCGTGGCCAACATCCTTCGCGACGTCCTCGCGGAGCTCGCGCCCTTGATCGTGGCTCGCCTGGCGCCCGCGGGCACGTTGATCCTCTCGGGTCTCGTGTCCACCGACGTTCCGGAGATCGTCGCGCGTTACGCGCCGCTCCTCGCCGGGCGAAGGCCGGAGATCTTCGAGCGTGGCGCGTGGCGCACGCTCGTGTGGCGCCTGGCCGCCCGCCCCTCGCCCTAGGCGCGGTCGCCTGCCTCCTTCTCCTGGGTTCCGGGGTCGGCAAGATCCCAGCGGCGCCGGGCGCTCGAGCCGCGGTGGCGAGCTGCCCGCGCGATCTCTGGCGCACGGGCCAGCGACCATGATCGGAGCGCCATGGGCGCCTCTCCTTCGCGCGCGCCAACCCCTCTGGTTTCGGCGCTGGCATGTGCGTTGCTGAGCTCCGCCGGCATGAGAACACTGGGGTTGATGGTGATGGGGTGTTGGTTGCTCGCTGGCTGCGGCGGTCCCGAGTTCGACGAAAACCGCGCGAAGTGGCGCGCCGACCGGCCAGAGGAATATGTCATCTCGATCTGCGGCACCGGCTTCAGCGGCGGCTGTACGCTCGCCGCGGTCTCCGGAGATACCGTCGTCGCCGCCGCGAGCAGCGGGCTCAGGACTCCGAGCGCCGGCGACTGGACGTTCGCTGAGACGCCCGAGCAAGCGGATCCCGTGGAAGCCCTGTTCGACCGGGCAGAGATCGAGGGGGAGAGCTGCGAGCTCACCCGCATCGACTTCGACGGCCGCTTCGGCTACGTGGCGGAGTACTACCGAGACTGCGGCGAAGAGGGGAGCGGCGAGCACGTCGCGTGCTTCCTGCCCGACACGAGCGACGCGACGCGCTGCACGGAGTGAGCGCGCGGCGAGCGCCGGTCGACAGGCAGAGCCGGCAGCCCCGACGCCGCGCTCGTCTCCGGCCTTCAGGGGTCTTCAGGGGCCCCGCCGAGCTGCTCCTCGAAGGCGCCCGGCCATGGTCCCGCGGTCTCGGGGGAGCGGAGGCCGGGCGCGGTGGCGCGTGCGTCGACGCCGTTCGGTCCGGCGCTATACTCCGCCGCAAACCAGAGGAGACTGCTCACATGGAGTACCGGTCGCTAGGAAACAGCGGGCTCAAGGTCCCCGTGCTCTGCCTCGGCGCCATGACCTTCGGGGAAGCGGACGAGAAGTCGTTCATGCACAAGGTCGGCTGTGATGACAAGACGTCGTTTGCGATCATGAGCCGAGCGCTCGAGCGGGGCGTGAGCTTCATCGACACCGCCGACGTCTACGGCCAGGACGGGCTGTCCGAGCGCATCGTGGGCGCGTGGATGGCGGAGACCAAGAGCCGCGATCGCGTGGTGCTCGCCACCAAGTTCCGCTTCCGCATGGGCGAAGGGCCGAACTCCACCGGCGCGTCCCGCTACCGCATCGTCCGCACGGTGGAAGACAGCCTGCGGCGCCTCAAGACGGACCGCATCGATCTCTATCAGATCCACATGCAGGACATCGACACGCCGGAGGAGGAGACCCTCCGCGCGCTCGACGACCTCGTGAGGACAGGCAAGGTCCTTTACCTGGGCGCGAGCAACTACGCGGCGTACCGCCTCACCGACAGCCAGTGGATCTCGAGGACCGAGCACCTCCATCGGTTCGTCGCGCTGCAGATGCAGTACAGCTTGCTCGTGCGCGACCTCGAGCGCGAGCACATCCCGGTGTGCAAGCAATTCGGCATCGGCGTCCTCCCGTGGTCGCCGCTCGCCGCCGGCTTCCTGTCCGGGAAATACGCGAAGAACCAGCCGCCGCCTCCAGGCGTTCGGCTCGAGAAATGGAAGGAGCGCTTCGCCGACTTCGACAACGACCGCGGCTGGCGGACGCTCGACGCGGTGAACGCGATCGCGAAGGAGAGGCAAACCACGCCGGCGGCCGTCTCCCTGGCCTGGCTGCTCGCCAAGCCGACGGTCACGTCGGTCATCTTCGGCGCGCGCTCGCTCGAGCAGCTCGACGACAACCTCAAGGCCGCCGACGTGAAGCTCTCGGCCGAAGAGGTGCAGCGGCTCGACGACGCGAGCGCGTTCGAGCCGGGGTATCCCTACAAGTTCATCGCGAACGTCCAGAAGCGCTGGTGAGCGCGGCGCGCTGAGCATGCCGCGGGCTCATCCTCAACTCGCCATGCTCGACGCGCCGCTTGTTGACGTCTCGCTCCGCCTGGATGTAATGGCACCCGATGCATCGCGCCCTCGCCACCGCTGCGCTGCCGCTCCTCTTGCTCGCGTGCGCCACCGCCACGCCACCGCCTTCCGCGCCGGCGCCGCCCGCGCCCGCTGCGCCCGCGCAGGCGGCAGCCGCGGCGGCGCCCGATGCGCGCGCGCAGCAGGCGCTGGGGGAGCAGCTCGTCGCTGCGTTCAACGATGCCTGGAACCGGCACGACATGGATGCGTTCGCTGCCCTGCAAGCCGAGGACGCGGACTTCGTGAACATCTTCGGGATGTGGTGGCACGGGCGCGCGACCATCCGGGAAAACCACGCTGGCATTCACAAGACCGTTTTCCGGCAGAGCCGCCTCGAGAGCGTGCGTGTCGAGACGCGCTTCGTGGCGCCGGACGTCGCGGTGGTCCGCTGGGCATGGGTGCTGACAGGCATCCTCACGCCCGACGGCCAACCTGCGCCCGACATGCAGGGCATCCTGGTCCACGTGGCGCGGCGCGAGGGGGACCGGCTCCAGCTCGTGACCACGCAGAACACGCAGGCGACCGCCGACGCTTTCCGCGCGGTGCGCGGCGCGGCTCCGCAGGTCGGGCCAGCCCAGTAGGTCGCAAGGAGAACCGGCGCCGCGGAGAGCTGACAGGCCCTCGACGAGCCGCGCCGAGCCGTCAGCTCACCATCGGCGCCTCCCCCCGCCTCGCCCCCTCCCCCGCCCCCGAGAGCGCCGCCCGGAAGCTCTGGATCGTCGCGTAGAGCCCCTGCCGGAGCGCCACCCGCGGCTCGAACCCCAGCGCCCGCCGGGCCAGCTCGATCGCCGGACGCCGCTGCCGCGGATCGTCCTCCGGCAGCGCGCGGAACACGATCCGGCTCGCGCTCCCGGTGAGCCGCACGATCTCCTGCGCCAGCTCGAGCACCGTCACCTCCACCGGATTCCCCAGGTTGACAGGCCCCAGCTCGACCGGGTGCTCCATCAACCGCACACAGCCCTCCACCAGATCGTCGACGTAACAGAAGCTCCGCGTCTGCGACCCGCTCCCGTACACCGTCAGCTCCTCCCCCCGGAGCGCCTGGACGATGAAGTTGCTCACCGCGCGCCCGTCGTCGATCGCCATCCTCGGCCCGTACGTGTTGAAGATCCGCGCGATCCTCCCCGACGCCCGCCCCTGACGGTGGAAGTCCATCACCAGCGACTCGGCGCAGCGCTTGCCCTCGTCGTAACAGGCGCGCACCCCGACCGGGTTCACCCGGCCAAGGTAGCTCTCCGGCTGCGGGTGCACCTCCGGATCGCCGTACACCTCGCTCGTCGACGCCTGCAAGAGCCGCGCGCCGTGCCGCTCCGCGCACTCGAGCGCGTGCAGCGTGCCCATCACGTTCGTGATCGTGGTGCGCACCGGATCGCACCGATAGCGCGCAGGGCTCGCCGTCGACGCGAGGTTGTAGACCCGGTCGATCTCGTGATCGAACGGCAGCGTCACGTCGTGCTCGACCAGCCAGAAGCGGCTGCTGCGCATCAGGTGGGCCACGTTGGCCGGCGAGCCCGTCGAGAAGTCGTCGAGCGCGATGACCTCATGGCCGTCCGCGAGGAGCCGCTCGCACAGATGCGAGCCGACGAACCCGGCGCCCCCCGTCACCAGGATGCGCATGCTCCTCCCCACCGATCTCCCGTTCGCGTCCACCATCGGAACACCTCCGTTGTCGCAAGCCCGCCCCGCGCAGGGCGCCGAGCCCCCCGCCCGCGCCTCACGCGAGCGGGCTCCGGTGATGCGCCGGGTCGCAGCGGCGAACCCCGGACGCCGCGCCGGTCCGCTCGAGCTCGTCCTCCTCGTCGCCGGCCAGCCGGAAGGACGGCCGCAGGAAGAGCTCGTCGACGAGCTCGAGCAGCATGTCCGCGCGGTGCGCGCACGTGTGGCGCGAGAGCACCGTCCGGCGCCCGTGCTCGGCGACGCCGCGCGCGAAGCCCGGGTCCGAGAGGAGCGCGCGGAGGTGCTCCGTCATCTCCGCGCCGGTGCGCGCGACCAGGTAGTCGCGGCCGGGAGAGAAGAGCCGCTCGGCGTCGATCCACGGCGCGCTCACGAGCGGGATCCCGCACGCGAGCGCCTCGAACGGCCGGATCGTGGGGATGCCGGGGAGCAGCGCGGCGTACGGCCGCCGCGGGACGTGCACCGTGACGCGGGCGCGCGCGAAGGCGTCGGGGACGAGGTGGTTGGGGAGCCAGCCGGCGTACTCGATGCCGGCGTCCGCGAGCGCCGCGAGCGCGTGGTCGGGATAGTGCACCCCGTGCACGCGCGCGCGCAGCCCGAGCGCCTTCACCGGCTCGATCAGGAACTCGCGGAGCTCCGCCGTCCGCTCGCCGTCCCCGAAATTGCCGATCCACACGAGATCGCGCTCCTTCTCGACCCCCGGCAGCGGCCGGAAGACGCGCGCGTCGGCGGCCTCGTGCCACACCACGGCGCGCCGCGCGATGCCGCGGCTCAGGTAGAGATCGCAAAGGCTCCTTCCAAAGCCGAGCACGCAGTCGTACCCCGAGAGATCGCGCCGCACGATCGCGGCCGGATCGGTGAGCAGGCGGTGGTGCGTGTCGTGGAAGAGCAGGCGGTAGCGATCGGCGCGCGCGCGGTGCTCGCCGAGGCGCCGCACGAGCTCGGGGTCGTTCCGCTCGTGGACGAGCACGACGTCGACGCCCTCGAGCGCGGCGTCGAGGTCCAGCGCGGCGGGCGCGTAGCGGCGCGGGAAGAGGCGCGGGTACACGGCGGCGGCCTCGCGCAGCGCGGCCGGGCCGCGGGTCGCCACGAGGCGCTCGGCGCTCGCGGCGTCCTCCGGCTCGAAGGCGATGACGTCGTGGCCGCGGGCGTCGAGCTCCGCCGCGATCCCGCGGAGGAAGTGCGCGTTGCCGTGGTCCCAGTCGGAGAGGAGGGAGTGACAGAAGAGGGCGATTCTCATGGTGTCCCCGAGGGCATGGGCGCCGAGGGTGGGCAGGCCTGCGCGCGGGCCGCGAGCGCGACGGCATAGACGTCGAGGGTGCGGCGGGCCATGACGTGCGGGCTGAAGCGCACCGCGCGCCGGCGGGCGAGCGCGCCGAGCTCATCGCGGCGCGCGGCGTCCCGGATGAGGCGATCGAGCGCGCCGAGGAGCGCGCCCGGGTCGTCCGCGGGGACGTAGACGGCCGCCTCGCGCCAGACCTCGCGCAGGCTGGGCAGGTCGCCGAGCACGAGCGCGCAGCCGGAGAGGCCGGCCTCGAGGACCGACATGCCGAAGGGCGCGTACCGCGCCGGGAAGGCGTAGATCGCGGCGCGCCCCATCCACCACGCGAGCTCGCCCTCGTTCATCCACCCGAGCGAGCAGAGGCTCTCCCCGGCGCGGCGGCCGACGCCGCCCGGCGCGACGTCGCTCCCGGCCACGAGCACGGGCCACGGGAGGCGGGGCGCGACCTTCTCGAGCGCCGCGAGGTTCTTGGCCTCGTCCCAGAGGCGGCCGGCCGCGAAGACGAACCGCTCCTTCGGGGCCGGCAGGAACCGCCGCCGGCCGCGCGCGTACGGGATGACGTGGCCGCGCCCCAGGCCGAGCGCCCCGTACTCGCCCGCGAGGGCGCTCAGCATCGCCGCGCTCGGCGCGACCACGGCCTCCGCGGCGCGGAGCCCCTCCGCGACCCGCGCGCGGTAGCGATCGTAGCGGACCGGCGCCGGCCGGCGGTGGACGGCGCGCCACCACGACAGGACGCAGGCGTGCGCCACGACGACGCGGGGCGCACGGAACGGCAGCGCGGCGTGGCAGTACCCGTTCAGGTGGACGAGGTCGGGCCGCGTCCGCTCCTCCAGGTCGAGCAGCCAGTCGCCCGCGGCCGCGACGTCGTCCCAGGGGTCGTCCATCCACTCGAGCCGGTAGGCGCTCTCGACGAGCTCGAGCCCCGGGATCGCGGCCGCGGCCGCGCGCGCCGCGGGCGACAGCGGCCCGCCCATGATCGCGAGCGCCGTCGTCACGCCGGCGCGCGCGAGCGCGGCGGCGAGCTCGAGCGCGTAGGTCCACACGCCGCCCTGCGTGGCGGCCGTCATGAGCACCCGGGCGGGCCGCGGCGCCGCCGCGCCGGGGAGGACGCCGTCGCCGCGCGCAAGGCTCGCGCCGTCGCCGCGCGTGAGGCTCGCGCCGTCGCCGCGCGCCAGGCTCGCGCCGTCACCGCGCGCCATGCTCGAGCTCCGAGAGCGGCAGCGGCCGGCTGTCCGGCAGCTCGTGGAGCGCCCGGTGCTCGGCGAGGTAATGGGCGTGCGCCCGCTCCCAGGCGGCGTCGTCGGGCGCCCCCCACCGCAGGGCATACGCCGGAGAGCCGGGGTACGGGAACGCCGGGACCGGCTCGTTGGCCCACACGCCGAGCCCGAGGAGGCGCTGCCGCCACGACGCCGCGTCGGCGGGGTCGCCGTCGCCCGCGTGGGACAGGCTCGCGTGCACGAAGGGCACGCTCCGCCGCGCGTGGACGAGCAGCGCGGTGAGCTCCTCGGCCGACGCGCTGCACCGCCGCTCGGGCGCAGCGCTCCCCTCCGGCGAGGCGCCGTCCACGTCGGCCTCGATCGAGACGCAGCCCGCCCGGCCGAGGAGGTCGAGCATCTCGCGCGACCAGCCGTCGAGCCGGATCTGGACGCCGAACGCGACGTCCCGCGCGCAGAGCGCCTCGAGGAGCGCCCGGTCGGGCAGGAAGAGCTCGTCGATGAAGTAGACGTGGCGGACGCCCTGGGCGAGGAGCGCGTCGAGCTCGTCGAGCACCGTCGCGAGCGGGCGCCGCCGGGCCCTGTCGAAGGAGCGCTCCTTCGCGCAGCGGGCGCAGCGGTGGTGGCGGCCGCGCGAGGTCTCCATCTCGGCGCTCGGGCCCTCGGGCACGGCGTCGAAGCGGTGGTGGTGGTGGACGTGCCGCGCGATCGTCGCGGCGTCCCACCGCAGGGCCGGCAGCGTCCTCACGCAGGCGGCGTAGGGGGCGCCCTGCACGTGATCGACGCCGTTCCTGCGGTAGGCGATCGACGGGATCCGCCAGAAGCGCGACTCCGTGGCGCCGGCGAGCAGGACGAGGATCTCCTCGCACTCGCCGAGGACCACGACGTCGACGCCGAGCTTGCGCAGCGCCGCGCGCGGCGTGGCGGAGCCGTGGGGCCCCACGGCGACGAGCAGGCCGCCGTGGCCCCGCAGCGCGGCGGCCGCCGCCATGGGCACGCGCAGCTCGGGCGGCGGGCAGCGCCAGAGGAGGTAGCTCGGCGCCGTGGTGATCACCGTCATGTCCGGCCGGAACGCGGCGACCTCGGCGCGCACGGCGGCGAGGTCGATCCCGCGCGCCTGGGCGTCGATGAGGGCGGCCTCGTGGCCGGCGCGCTCGAGCAGCACCTTGGCGTACCCGAGCTCGAGCGGCAGGTGCGGCTCGCGGCAGCCGGCGTAGACGCTGCCCTGGAAGCTCCAGGGCGGGTTGACCAGCGCGACCTTCACGACGCGACCCCCAGCCGCCGGTCCGCGCGGCCCAGCCGGACCGACGCGGGCGCGTCCGCGTAGGCGGCCCCGAGGCGCTCCTCGACCCCGAGGCGCCATTGGTAGAGCGCGCGCAGCCCGTCGCGGAGGGCGACGCGCGGCGTCCAGCCGGTGAGCGCCTGGAAGGCGCGGCAGTCCGAGACGTAGTACCGCTGGTCGCCCGGCCTCCACGCGGCGATCGAGACGGCGGGGCGTTGCCCGTCGAGCTCGGCGATGAGGTCGAGCAGCTCGACCAGGCTCGCCGCCCGCTCCGGGCCGCCCCCGATGTTGAAGGCGCAGCCCGAGGCGGGCTTGAGCTCGCGCCGCGCGAGCAGGAAGGCGTCGAGGAGGTCCTCGATGAACAGCGCGTCGCGGACCTGCAGCCCGTCGCCGTAGAGGGTGATCGGGTCGCGGCGGATGGCGCGCGCGACGAAGTGGGCGATCCACCCCTGGTCCTCGTTGCCGAACTGCCCGGGGCCGTAGATGCAGCTCAGCCGGAGCACCGCGGCGCGGAGGCCGAAGGTGCGGGCGTAGTCGAGGACGTACTGGTCGGCGGCGCCCTTGGAGCACCCGTAGGGGCTCCGGAGATCGAGCGGCTGCGCCTCGGAGATGCCGTGCTCGCGCGCGCGCTCGCAGAGGGGCCGGTACCGGTCCTCGCGCCGCTCGAGCGGGAGGTGGGCCAGCGCGCCGTAGACCTTGTTGGTCGAGGCGAAGAGGAGCGGCGGCGGGCGATCGAGCCGCCGGAGCGCCTCGAGCACGTTGAGCGTGCCGCGCGCGTTCACCTCGAAATCGTGCGCCGGGTCCGCGACGCTGCGGGTGACGGCGACCTGCGCGGCGAGGTGGAAGACGAACGAGGAGCGCCGCACGGCGTCGCTCACGGCCTGCTCGTCGCGGATGTCGCACAGGAGGACCTCCACGCCGGCGCCGTGGCGCTCCCGGAGGAGCTCGACGTTCCGCTCGACGAAGGCGCGCGAGAGGTTGTCGAGGACGAGGACCGGCTCGCCCTCGCGGAGGAGCCGATCGGCGAGGTTCGATCCGATGAAGCCGGCCCCGCCGGTGATGAGGACGGGCGGCTTCACAGCGCGAGCCCCCGGGCCTCGAGCTCGGCGCGCGCCTGGGCGGCGCCGTCGCGCGCGATCTGCCCCTGGATCGAGCCGGCGAGCTCGATGAGCCCGCGCTCGAACGGGACGGCCGGCGCGAACCCGAGGACGCGCCGCGCCTCGCGGATGTCGGCGAGGCAGTGCCGGACGTCGCCCACGCGGCACCGGCCGGTGATCTCGGGCTCGACGTCGCGCTTGCCGAGCGCCTTGCAGAGCGCCTCGGCGGCGTCGCGGATCGAGCGCGGGCTGCCGCTGCCGATGTTGAGCGCCTTGCCGGCGGCGGCGTCCTCGGCGAGCGCCTTCGCGCAGGCGTCGGCGACGTCGCGCGCGCTCACGAAGTCGCGCAGCTGGAGCCCGTCCTCGAAGACGAGCGGAGGGCGGTTGTTGAGCAGGCGCGAGGCGAAGATGGCGAGCACGCCCGTGTAGGGGTTGGAGAGCGCCTGGCGCGGGCCGTACACGTTGGAGAGCCGGAGCGCGACGACGGGGATGCCGTAGGCGCGCCCGGCGATGAAGCAGAGCCGCTCTTGATCGTACTTGGAGAGGGCGTCGACGGACTCGAGGGCAGGGATCTTGTCCTCGGGCGTCGGCACCGGGATGAGGGCCTCGCCGTCCGCGGCGCAGATCTCGAAGGCGCCGCGCTTCAGCTGCTCGATGGGTCGGGTCCGCGGGGCGACGAGCTCGCCGCTGGCCCGGCGGTAGAGGCCTTCCCCGTAGACGCTCATGCTGGAGGCGACGACGAGCCTCCGCACGGGCTGCTCGGCGAGGGCCTCGACGAGCACGGCGGTGCCGACGGTGTTGACGGACGTGTACCGCTCGACGCGGTACATGCTCTGTCCGACGCCCACGGCGGCGGCGAGGTGGACGACCGCGTCGACGCCCCGGAGGGCGCGCCGCACGACGTCCCGGTCGCGGACGTCGCCGATCATGAGCTCGACGGCCGGGTCGAGGTGGGCCGGGCGGCGCCGGTCGGGGCCGTGGACCTGGGGAACGAGGCAGTCGAGGGCGCGGACGCGGTGGCCCGCGCGGAGCAGCTCGTCGGCGAGGTGGGAGCCGATGAATCCGGCGCCACCCGTGATCAGGACATGGTCAGGCATATCATGCTCCGTTCCGGTCTGGACGAGCAGCGGGCGGCGCGAGAGAGCACCTCGCGAGCGGGCGGCGCAGGACGGCGCGGCGGACAGAGCGTCCGCGCGCCGCGCGATGTTCCCCCCGGCTCCGCGCCTCGCTGCGCTGGAGTCTCCGAGGGGACACCGATTAACATGCGGTCTCCGGGCTCGCAAACCGATCGGGGGCGCTTTGTGTCAAGAGGGGTATCCGGGGTGGAGCGGGCCTTAAAGAGTACGGAGGCGCCGGACGGTGATGTGGATTCGTGGATCGCAAAGGGGGCTCCAGGGCAACACGGGTTGAGCCTGCATGAAACGAGCAGAATTTCGAACCGCCAAGACGCCAAGACGCCAAGACGCCAAGAAAAGAAAAAAAATCTTGGCGTCTTGGCGCCTTGGCGCCTTGGCGATCTATTTCTCGTTCGATCGACGAGATCGGCGATCTGGAGCACCGAACAGCTGAATGTCAGCTAATTTCAACAGGTTACGGCGCCCACCGGATCCGCCGATGAGCGAGCTGGAAGAGCACGGCATGCAGCAAGAGGAGAGACCGCAAGGGCGCAAGAGGCGCAAGGGGACAGAGGTGGAATTATATTCTTCTCTTCCCCTTGCGTCCCTTGTGCCCTTGCGGTCCTCTTCCCAGCTGGGGCGACGCGGAATCGAAGCGGCCAGCTCGGCGGCGCGAGCGTTCGGCCCGGACGGCAATGGTCCGGCATTCCGAACGTCGACCGGGGACTGCGCTGGGGTGGAGTGGGGTGTCCGGGAAGGGGCGGACGCGAGCCGCTACGGGCTCAGCTTGCGGTGGGCTGGCCGTTCAGGCGCAGGTAGATGTACGCATAGCCGATGGCCGCGATCGGCCCGGCCACGAGCGTGCCGAGGCAGCAGGCGAGCACGCCCGCCAGCACGAGCGCGAAGACGAGCAGGCCATAGATGAAGAGGCCGCCCTTGTGTCCGGTCGTGATTCGCCAGCTTTCCTTCATCGCGTCGATGGCGCCCAGGTTCTTATCGACGACGCACAGGTTCGTCATGCTCAGGCCGAGCGCGAGGATGATGCCAGGGACGATCAGGAACACCATGCCGACGGCGATGGCCATGAAGGTCAGGAACTGGGCGCCCAGGATGGACAGGAACCACTGCCCGCCGCTGAAGATGTCGTTGAACGAGTACGGCTGGCCGCGGGCCACCTTCAGGAGGAAATTGGACATGCCTCCGGCAAAGTAGCTGCCGATCACGAAGCCGACGAGCTGCATGAGGAACTGGATGGCCGAGCCGACGCCGGGCGCATCGTTCGCGAGCGCCGCCTGGATGCCACCGCCGATGCCGTTGGGGAGGTTCGCCGCGAGCCCGACGACGAACACGGCGCCGATGATGGCCCCCGGGTCGCGCTTCACCCGCTCCCAGCCGAAGGACGCCGCATCCCCCGCTCCCCAGGACGTCGGGACGCCCATGCCAGGAGGCGCGCCGTAGGGGCCGCCGACCGGTGGCGGACCGTAGCCCCCGCCGCCAGGAGGCGCACCGAACCCCCCGCCAGGAGGCTGGCCCCAGCCGCCACCACCCCCAGGAGGCGGGCCCCAGCCGCCGCCAGGAGGCTGACCCCAGCCGCCACCCCCAGGAGGCGGGCCATAGCCGCCGCCAGGAGGGCCACCGCCAGGAGGCGGGCCGTAGCCACCGCCGCCCGGCGGCTGGCCGTAGCTGCCGCCCGGCGGCTGGCCCGGCGGTTGACCGTATCCGCCGCCCGGCGGCTGACCGTAGCTGCCGCCCGGCGGCTGGCCCGGCGGTTGACCGTATCCGCCGCCCGGCGGCTGGCCGTAGCTACCGCCCGGCGGCTGGCCGTAGCTGCCACCCGGCGGCTGACCGTAGCTACCGCCCGGCGGCTGACCGTAGCCACCGCCCGGCGGCTGGCCCGGCGGCTGGCCGTAGCCACCGCCCGGCGGCTGGCCCGGCGGCTGGCCGTAGCCACCGCCCGGCGGCTGGCCCGGCGGCTGGCCGTAGCCGCCGCCCGGCGGTTGACCCTGGCCAGCCCCCCCCGGCGGTGGACCGTATCCGCCGCCACCCGGCGGCTGACCGAAACCGCCGCCACCCGGTGGCTGACCGAAACCGCCGCCGCCCTGACCGCCCCCTGATCCCCCGCCCCAGCCGCCTTGGCTCATCTTGTCTCCACCGGGTGTGAATTTCAGCGATGCGCAACCCAACCACCCCCACTATACGTGGAGGGCGCCGGCACGGAACAACTAACTTCTCGCAACCCAGCGAGCGCCCCGCAGCGCCCGCACCGCCGCGCAGGATCAGCTGTCGAAAGCCTCGCCAGCATTGCGAGCTGCGCCGTCACGACAGATTGCGTATGGCGCTTGTCGATGGACGGCAATCGGCCGTTCGAGGTCCGTTGCAGGACACGCGCACGAAACCGGAGAGCACGAAACCGGAGAGCACGAAGCCGAGGCGGATTACCTCGGCAGCACGCCGCTCAGGCACAGCCCGGCGACGCTGCTCGTGAACGAGGTCCCGTCCTCGCGCCGGACCTCGGCGGAATTGCCCGTGAGCGGCGACGAGAACACCTCCTCGACCACCCCGGCCCCCTGCTTCGCCGTCACGAAGCGACCAACGAGAGCCACCGGCGACACCGCCTCGACCGGCGCTCCCGGCGCGATCGCCTGCTCCTCGGGCAGCTCCGCGCGCCGGAACCCTCCGAACCGCACCACCGCACTGCCGTCCTTTGTTGTTGTAATTTTGCCGATACACTGCCCCAACGGGGTGCTCACGGCGGCGTAGCTCACGCTGGCGTCGATCGGCAGCCGCCGCGACTCGCCCACCAGCACGGCGGCGACGGCAAGGACGAACGCGGCGATCGGGACCACCACCGCGGTGGCGACGACCGCCGCGGCGGCGCCGGACGTCGCGCGGCCGAACGAGGCGAGCTCGGCGCTCACGGCCTGCTCGAACGACTGCAAGATCACGACCTGCCGCGCGCGCACGCGCTCGAGGACGGCCGGCGCGACCAGGTTGTCGGCGGCGCAAAAGCCGCAGCGCGCGATCGCGCCGTCGCCCCCGCCGAGCGGCGCGCCGCACACGTGGCACGCCGCAGGCTCGCCCGGCGCCGCGGGCGGGCGCGCGGCGCACGCCTCCTCGATCCGCCGCTGCCTGCGGCGCATGAGCGCGAGCACGGCCGCGCCCGTCCCGACCGTGCCGAGCCACGCCGCCACCACCATGCCGCCGGTGACCAGGTTGCCCTCGGGATCGGGGCTGATCCAGACCCCCAGCAGGATGAGCGCCGCAAGCGCCGTGATCGGCACCGACGCGAGCGAGAACACCACGAGCAGCCGCGCGTGCCGCCGCGACGCCGTGATCAGCATCCGCCGCAGCGCGTCCGAGAGCTGGCGCCGGCGCGCGTCGGCCTGGAAGACGACGTGCGCCGCGGCGCGCAGCCCCTGCGCCGCCTCCACGGGCGGCGGACCGCGGTAGTGGCACGCCGCGCACGCCATGAGATCCGGGCTGGCGAGCGATACCGGCGCAGGTCGCCCGCAGCGCGGGCAGTGCACGGCGAGCATCGGCCGATTCTACGTCAGCCGCGTCTCGGCACGTCAAGGCGCCCCGCCCTCACCGCGCCCCCCGCCTCGCCTTGCGCGCGCGCCTCCCCGCCGGCGCGAGCTCGCGGAGCGCCGCCGACAGCGACGAGAACGTGGCCAGCGCGCCGAGGTCGACGCCGACCAGGCTCAGCGCGATCTCGGGGCGCACGCCGACCAGATAGACCCGCGCCCCGAGCAGCGCGGCCGCGCGGCTGGTCGTGCCCAGCGTGTCGGCGACCTGGGCGTCCACGAACGGCACGCCCGTGAGATCGAGCAGCACGCAATACGCCCTGTGCCGGCTCACCCCCTCCGACACCTTCTCGAGCACCTGCTGCGCGCGGCCGCCGTCGATCATCCCGATCAGCGGCACGAGCAGCACGCCGGGCAGCAGCGGGATCAGCGGACAGCCCAGCTCGCGCACCGTCTCCGAGAGCGCGCGCTCGATCGAATACGCCTTCTGCAGATCGGCGTGCTGCGCCGACAGCGACTCCAGCAGCGCGTCGCGCTCCAGCGCCGCGCCGAGCAGCGTCCCCCAGATCGCGACCGTCCCCTCGTCGCCGGCCATGGCGACGTGCGTCGGGCCGACGAGCACCAGGATCCCCCAGTCGCGCCGGGCAGAGCGGATCGGCAAGAGCAGCACCATGTACGTGCCGTCCGCGGCCGACGGCGGCAGCATCTCCGCCGGCGGAAACGCCTCCAGCCGGCAGCGGCTGCCGATCGGCGGGGTCGGGCTGCCGTCGCGGCTGTAGGCGCCGGCGACGACCAGGCCCGCGCACGCCGCCGGGTCCTCCCACAAGGCGAGGCAGCCCCAGACCACCGTGGTCGTCTCGAGCCACGAGAGCGACCGCGACGCCTGCTGCGTGCCGCCGAGCAGGGCAAAGCTCACGTCGTAATTGGTCCTCGCGAGCACCCCGAGCTTCTGGACGACCTGCGTCTCGACCTCGAGCCTGGCCCGGGCCATCGCGAGGCGCGACAGCTCCAGGTACGCTTCCACCCGCCGCCTGGCCGCGGCGTCCACCGGCGCGCGGCGCCGCTCGTGGAACTGGCCCAGCAGGCGGATCGACGCCAGCAACGTCCCCAGATCCGGCGTGACGCCGACCGCCTGCCGGCAGGCGCCCCCGAGCTCGGCCGCCGAGGGCAGCGCGGCGCCCCGGAGCGCCGCGAAATAGCCGTCGATCACCGACGTGACCGCCGGCCAGATCTCGGTCGGCGGGGTGCCGGGCGGGAGCGGCCGGGGAAGGAGCAGGAGCTCGACCATCTGCCGCGCCAGGACGCCGGCGGCGTCGTCGTCGGGCGCCGCGTCCTCCCGGTCGAGGAAGTCCTCGACCGTGTGGCACCCGCACGAGCTCCGCACGACGAGCACGTTGTCCGTGTGCACGCCCTCGGACGGGAAGGGCTCCCCGGCGATCATCGACGCGATGAGCTCGCACGCGGCGCTCCCCATCATCTCGAACCGCTGGCGCACGGTGGTCATCGGAGGCTCGACGCCCTGCGCCTCCACGACGTCGTCGAAGCCGACGACGGCGAGATCCTCGGGGATGCGGACGCCCGCCGCCTTCAGCAGGGGCATCATGCCGAGCGCGTTCTTGTCGGTCCCGAAGACCGCCGCCGTGCACCCGGGCATCCGCGCGAGGAGCGCCGGCGCGGCGCCCTGGCCGCCGCTGTACCAGTTGTTGTCGGTCCGGACGACCAGATCGGGATCGAAGGGGATGCCCGCCTCGGCGAGCGTGTCCTTGTAGGACGCGAAGCGCTCGCGCACGTCGTACGCGTCGAAGTAGCCGACGAACGCGATGCGCCGGTGCCCGTGCTCGATCAGGTGGCGCACCGCGCTCCGCATGCCGCCGCGGTTGTCCGGGATCACGGCAGGACAATCGACCTCGGCGGCGCGGGTGCCGACCGTGATGAACGGGACCCGCGCGCGCGCGAGCGCCTCGATGCCGTGCAGCTCGATGACGACGATCCACCCGTCCACCTGCTCCCGCGCGAGCGAGGGCGCCTGGACCTCGAACGGCGTGCCGCGCAGCACCAGCGTGCGCAGCCCGAGCTGCTGGGCCGACGCATGGATGCCCATCAGGACGGGGTTCCAGAACGACCCGTCGAGGAAGGGGGTGATGACGCCGATGGTGAGAGGGCGGGCCGCCGCCTCGGCCGCCGCGCCCTGGCGCGGCGGGGCGCTCGTGCGGCGCGCGGGAGGGTCGGTGCGACGCGCGGGAGGGAGGGAGCTCGCCCCCCGTCCCGAGCCCTGCTCCGGGGCGTCGGGGAGCTCGCCCCACTGCTCCGGCACCACGATGCCGCTGTCCCGCCCGCCCTGACCCATCCTCGTGCTCCCCTCCCGGCCTGCTCGCCCACGTCCAGCCGAGCCTCCTCACGCAGAGGTCGGCGCGATCCCTAGCCGATCTCGGGGAGGAGGTGTGAAAAGTGGCGATGCCCTAGCGCGCGCCTCGCCTGGCCGCACGCGCGCGCTCGCCCGCCGGCGCGAGCTCGCGGAGCGCCGCCGACAGCGACGAGAACGTGGCCAGCGCGCCGAGATCGACGTCGACGAGGCTCCTCGCGATGTCGGGCCGCACGCCGACGAGATAGACGCGCGCCCCGAGCAGCGCGGCCGCGCGGCTGGTCATGCCCAGGGAATGCGCGACCTGGGCGTCCACGAACGGCACGCCCGTGAGGTCGAGCAGCACGTACAGCGCCTCGTGCCGGCTCACCCCCTCGGCCACCTTCTCGAGCACCTGCTGGGCGCGGCCGCCGTCGATCATCCCGACCAGCGGCACGAGCAGCACGCCGGGCAGGAGCGGGATGATCGGACAACCCAGCTCGCGCACCGTCTCCGAGAGCGCGCGCTCGCTCGCGAACGCCTTTTGCAGGTCGACGTGCTGCGCCGACAGCGACTCCAGCAGCGCGTCGCGCTCCAGCGCCGCGCCGAGCAGCGTCCCCCAGATCGCGACCGTCCCCTCGTCCCCGGTCATCGCCACGAGGGTCGGGCCGACGAGCGCCAGGATCCCCCAGTCGCGCTGGGCGGAGCGGATCGGCAAGAGCAGCACCGTGTACGTGCCGTCCGCGGCCGACGGCGGCAGCATCTCCGCCGGCGGAAACGCCTCCAGCCGGCAGCGGCTGCCGTCCGGGGGGACAGGGCTGCCGTCGCGGCTGTAGGCGCCGGCGACGACGAGATCGGCGCGCGCCGCCGGGTCCTCCCACAAGGCGAGGCAGCCCCAGACCACCGTGGTGGTCTCGAGCCACGAGAGCGACCGGTATTCCTGCTGGGTGCCGCCGAGCAGGGTGAAGCTCACCTCGTAATTGGTCCTCGCGAGGACCCCGAGCTGGTGGACATGCTGCGTCTCGGCCGCGAGGCGGGCCCGCGCGATCGCGAGGCGCGCGAGCTCCAGGAAGTCTTCCACCCGCCGCCTGGCCGCGGCGTCCAGGGGCGCCTGGTGCCGCTCGGGGAACTGGCCGAGGAGCCGCGCCGTCGCCAGCAGGGCGCCCAGATCGGGCGTGATGTCGACGGCCTGCCGATAGGCCCGCTCGAGCTCGGCGGCCGGGGCCGGCGCGGTGCCGCGGAGCACCGAGAAATACATGTCGATCACCCGCGTGACCGCCGGCCACACCGCGGTCGGCGGGGTGCCGGGCGGGAGCGGCCGGGGCAGGGTCAAGAGCTCGACCATCTGCCGGGCGAGGGCGTCGCCGCCGTCTTCCTCGGGCGTCGCGCCCTTCGCGTCGAGGAAGTTCTGGACCACATTGCAGCCGCACGAGCTCCGCTGGATCAGCACGTTCGCCGTGCGCACGCCCTCGGCCGGGAAGGCCTCGCCGGCGATCATCGACAGGACGAGCTCGCACGCGGCGCTCCCCATCATCTCGAACCGCTGGCGCACGGTGGTCAGCGGCGGGTCGGCGCTCTGCGCCTCCACGACGTCGTCGAAGCCGACGACGGCGAGGTCCTCGGGGATGCGGACGCCCGCCGCCGTCAGCGCGGAGATCATCCCGAGCGCGTTCTTGTCCGTCCCGAAGACCGCCGCCGTGCACCCGGGCATCCGCGCGAGGAGCTCCGGCGCGACGGCCCGGCCTCCGCTGTACATGTTGTTGTCGCACGGGATGACCAGATCGGGGTCGAAGGGGATGCCCGCCTCGGCGAGCGTGTCCTTGTAGGCGTCGCGGCGCTCGCGCACGTCGTACGCGGAGAAGTTGCCGACGAACGCGATGCGCCGGTGCCCGTGCTCGATCAGGTGGAGCACCGCGCTCCGGATGCCGCCGTGGTTGTCGGGGAGCACGGCCGGACAGACGACGTCGGCCGGGCGGGCGCCGAGCGTGACGAGCGGGACCCCCACGCGCGCGAGCTCCGCGAGGCCGTCGAACTCGACGACGACGATCCACCCGTCCACCTGCTCCCTGGCGAGCGCGTGCGCCTGGACCTCGGACGGCGTGCCGCGCAGCACCACCGTGCGATGGCCGCGCCGCTGGGCCGACTCGTGAACGCCGATCAGGAGTGGGCCCCAGAAGGCGCCGGAGAGGAAGGGGGCGACGACGCCGATGGTGCGCTGTCCGGCCGCGCCGCGCGGGGCGCCGGCCCGGCGCGCCTCGGCGCCGGGGACGCCGGAATTTCCCCCGGCCTGCCGCCCCGCGGTGCCGGGCAGCTCGCCCCACTGCTCCGGCAACGGTACTCCCATGCGCTGGCGACCTTGACCCATTCCCAACGGCCTCCTGCTTCCATGTCCCGGTCGCCCTCCCCGCGACGTCTGCGGCCCGCTCCAGCGTACACGCTGCGCCGCGATGCCGGGCCAGAAGTCTGGCGTTTTGCCGCGGAATCCGGAGCGAATCGTCAGACCGCGGACACGGCTACCCCACGCGCGACGGCGCCGCGGTCGCTCCACGACGCCAGCGCGCGAGCGCGAGGCGCTCGGGCGCCCGCGCATCGGCCGAGCGGCGGGGTGCTATCGTGGTGCGATGCGATACCGCGACGAACGGGACGCGCTGCGCGGGCGCGTGGACAGCCTCGAGGAGCAGCTCGCGGCGGCCAGGAAGGAGCTCGAGGACCAGCGGGACGACGGCCGGGCGGCGCGCGTCGAGCAGCTCGAGCGCCAGATGGCGGAGGCCCGCCGCGTGCTCGACCAGCTCGGCCGCGAGCTCGACGCGGTGCGGGGCCGGCCGAGGCGGTCGCTTGTCGTGCCGATCCTCGGGCTGCTCGCGGGCCTGGGGCTCTGCTCCATGGTCGCGGGCTACCTGCTGGTGCGGCCGGCGCCCGAGGCCACGAACGGCATTGCGGAGACGGTCCCCGCCCTGCCGCCCGAGCCCGCCGCCGTGCCCCCGGCGCCTCCGCCCGAGCCCGCGCCGGCGCCGCCGGAGCCGGCCGCGCCGGCGGCTCCGCCCGAGCCCGCGCGGACCGCGACGGCGACCTGGAAGGCGACCGTCGCGCGCGCCACGGGGCTCCCCCTCGCGGCCGGCGCGCCGTGCACGGTCGAGGCGGAGCTCGCGAGCTCGGGCGACGCCATCCGCGTGCCCGCGCTGGAGATCGTTTGCGGCGGCAAGCCGATCTATCGATCGAGCGACTCGCTCAACGGCATGTCGATGTTCAGCAGCGGTGTCGAGGAGGACTCGGGCGCGGCCCCTGGCACGTATGTGTATGCCCTCTCGTACCAGGACAAGGGATCGCGCGCCGGGGAGCGGGCCGAGGTCTCGATCGACAGCATCCGCAAGGCCGGCGCGGTCTGGCGCGACTCGGCGCCTGCGTACCGCGTCGAGCTCACGCTGCCGTACCAGAGCGCGCCCGTGAAGGGAGAGCCGCTCCTCGACGCCACCGGCAAGGCATTGCGCCGGTCCGCGCGCGTCGTCGAGTCGACGGGTCCGAGCCCGGTGAAGCCGGGCGCGAAATGCGCGCTGCGCGTCTCGCCGCTCGCGCGGGGCGGCAAGTGCCTCACGCGTCTGGATTGCGGCGGTCGCATGCTCTACGGCGCGGGCACGACCGGCGTGTCCGAGTGCGCGGTGGAGGGGGACCAGATCGCCCGCGTCCACGACGGGAACACGACCCCGAACGGCGGCGACCCGGCGTTCGATCTCGACGTCGCCGCCGGTCAGGCGACCGTGCGCGACGAGGGGAAGGGCGGCGCGTGGACCGTCGGGATCAAGCTCGATCCGAGCGAATAGGCATCTCGGCGCTTCAGAAGGAGAGATGAGCTGACACCCCGGCTGTCGCGCCCGATGCCGCGGGCACGATCCGGAGCTCCACGCCGCCTCGATCCTCGCTGCGATACGCCCGCGGCATGTTGAGGAACACCAGGACCGCTCCCGCCGCGAGGGTCGCGCCGCCGGCGATGAACAGGCCGGTGGCGACACGGCTCTCCGTCACGCCCCGGCTCGTCGCGTCCGTCGTCGTCGGGGCGCAGCTCGACCCGCAGGTCTCTTCGAACCGCTGCTCCGCCTCGTCCACATGCTCGTCGGCCTGCCAGCGCAACAACGCGCCAGCCAGCCCGAGGGCCGCGCCGGCCCCGACCACGGCCCAGGGTTTCCAGGCGGACCACCTGCGCACCGTGATGATGCCGTCGGCGCTCAGCTTGAGCACGCCCGAGGCCTCGACGCCGGCCAGCACGACGACGGGCTTGACGAGGGGGAAATACCCCTCCTTCGTCGCGCTGATGACATGCTCTCCGGGCGTCAAGAACCGGCGCGCCGAGCCCGGACCGACGAACCACGGCCTCCCGTCGAGCAGCACCGCGGCGCCGGGCTCGTCGCAGCGCATCTCGACGGCGGCCAGCTCGCGCTCGACGAGCTCCTTCATCAGCGCGCGCGCCTCTTCATCGTCCTCGGGATCGAGCGACGCCGGCCCCCACCGGAGCGCGAGGCGCAGGTTCTCGTAGGCGAGCAGCGGCATCCCCATCGTCTTGAGCACCCTGCCCAGATAGAACCGGAGATCCGGGTGCTCCCACAGGGCGAGCGCCTCCTCGTACTTCTCCCTGGCGTCGCCGAGCACCATCCGTCGGTGCAGGTCCCGCCCCTGCATGAAGAGCTCCAGCGCCGCGCGCTTGCGCTCCTCCGCGACGCCCTGATGCCAGGGGGGCAACGCCGGCTCGGGCTGAGCCCACACGGGCGCGGCCCGGGACGAGAGGAGCGCTATCGCGAGCCATGAGCAGATCGCAGCGCGCGCGCTCATCTGCGTCCTCTGCGCGGGCAATGCATCGATGACCTCCCGGAGCGCCTCACCTCAAGCTGTCTCGGATCCGCCCCACGGAGCGCTTGATGAGCTGCTCCAGCTCCTCCTTGCTCCGGCGCTCGTCGTCTGCGGCCTGCCTGGCCTTCCGCTCCTCGACGCCGGCCCTGGCCCTCTCGTCGTCGGCCCGGGCTTCGGCGCGCCGCGCCTCGGCCTCGGACGCCCGCGCCTCGTCGCGCGCCGTCCGAGCCTCCGTGGCCGCGGCGCGAGCCCTCTCGGCCTCGGCTTCGGCCCTGTCCCTGGCCTCCTCGGCCTCCCTCTGCAGCCGCTCGGCCCGCCTCCTCTCCTCTTCCGTGCTCATCCTCGCCTGCTCGGCGGCCTGTCGAGACGCCGTCTCTCTCGCGAGCGCCTCCTCGAGGCTGTCCTCGGTCCGGCGGATGTCCTCGAGCTGCGCGGTGATGACCTGGTTCTGTCGGTAGACCGTGATGATCCCCGCGGTCGCTCCCATGACCAGGAGGACCAGGCTCGCGATGGTCCCGACGATGAGGTTGCGCTTCCTGCGCTGCGCCTGGCCGGCCAGCCCGACCACGGCGTCGAGGTAGCGCTGCTCTCGCTCGGGCAGCCGGCGCTCGGAGCGCTCCCGGAAGCGGCGCGCTTCCTCGGCGAGCTTGCCGCGCCACAGGAGGTCGTCGGCGCAGCCGGTCGACGCCCACTGCCGGGCCGCCGCGCGCAGCTTGTCGAGGAACACGGCGTCTTCCTGGTTCTCGTCGAGCCAGCGCAGCAACGTCGGCCAGCGCTCGATGAGCGACTCGTGCACGATCTCCACCTTGCTGCCGGCGTTGTCGCCCCCCGTCTCGATGGCGAGGAGCCGCTCGTCGGCCAGCAGGTGGACGACGCTCTCGATCTCGCCGGGATCGCCGTCTCCAGGCAGCTCGCGGAGCTCTTCCAGGCTGGCGATGGCCCGCGTGCGCGCCGGCGTGACCAGGCGCTCGAGGATGGCGCGGCAGAGCTTCGCCTGGCGCCCGCTGAGCCCGGCCAGCACCGCGTCGGCGTGGCTCGCCAGCGTGCCGGCCACGCCGCCGATCGCCTCGTAGCTCGCCCGCGTCAGGAGCCGCCGATCGCGATCGCGCATGTCCCACAGCCTGGCCGCGGTGAACTGCAGGAGGGGGAGAGCGCCAGGGGTCGTCTCCAGCACGTCGAGGATGCCGTCGACCATCGCCGGGTCCTCGATCTCGTACCGCGCCGCCTGGACCGGCTTCACGAGCGCGTCGCGCAGCCCCTCCCGGCCGATGGGCGAGAGGAACACGAGCCCGCGGGTCACCCCCGCCATGAAGCGCCTGTCCTCGGCGACGCGCTCGATGAAGTCCGAGCGGGTGGAGAGGATGACGCGGAGGGGCGAGGAGGCGTCGTCGGCGACGCCCTCGAGGCACGAGAAGAAGGCGGCGCGCTCGCGCGCGTCGCACGAGAGCGTGTAGAGCTCCTCGAACTGATCGACGAACAGCACGACGCGGCGCTGGTTCCGGGCAGACCACGCGCGCAGCTCGGCGCCGAGATAACCGGGCTCGGCGCGCAGCCGCTCGATCAGCCGCCCGCGCGCGGCGTCGCGGGCGAGCCCCGCGGGCGCGTCGGCCTCGGCGTCCTCCCGGAGGGAGGGATGGCCGAGCAGATCGGCGAGCGCGGCCACGGGCTGGCGCCCCGGCCGCATGACGAGCGACGCCCACCCGGCCCCGGAGCGCTTGAGCGCCGGGATGACCCCCGCCCTCACCAGCGATGATTTCCCCACGCCCGAGGCGCCGACGATGGCGAGGAGCGGCTGGCTCTTCAGGCGCGCGACCATGCCGGCGATGTCGTCTTCGCGGCCGAAGAAGCGGTCGGCGTCGACCTCCTGGAACGCCGAGAGGCCGGCGAAAGGGCTCTCGGCGGCGCCGAGGACGACCTCGCGGCGTCCGGGCAGGAGCGGCGTGAGCTCGGCGAGGAGCTGCTGGGCCGAGGCGAAGCGCTCGGATCGCTGCCTGCGCAGGCACCGCTCGATGATCGGGCCGAGGGCGCCGAGCTCGCCCCGCGCCGCGCCGAGCGACCGGACCGGCGCGTCGAGCGCGGCGAGCCTCGCCGAGCTGGGCGTCTTCGTCTCATCGAACGGGTGCGCGCCGGTCACGAGCTCGTGGAGCATGACCCCGACAGCCCAGATATCCGTGGCGTGGTCGATCTCCTCTCCGGCCCGCTGCTCCGGGGACATGTAGGCGAGCGTGCCTATGACCGCGCCGTCGCGCGTGAGGGGCAGCTCGCCCGTGAGACCCGTGGGGGCGGGAGGAGCGCGCCCGTCGCGCGCGGAGGCGGCATCGGTATCGAGCAGCTTGGCGATGCCGAAGTCGAGCACCTTGATGGCGCCGGACGCCTCCAGCATGATGTTCTCCGGCTTGAGATCGCGGTGCACGATACCGAGCTTGTGGGCGCACGCGAGGGCGCGCACGACGGGCGCCATCAGCTCCACCGCCGCGCTCGCCGGTACGGGGGTGGCGGCGGCGCCTCTCGCGGCGCCCGCCGGCCTGCGCTGCGTCATCCACGCGCGGAGGCTCTGGCCCTCGATGTATTCGAGCACCATGTAGGGGTATCCGTCGTGCTCGTTCACATCGTGGATGGTCACGATGTTCTCGTGTTTGCAGAGCGCGGTGGCGCGGGCCTCGACGAGGAATCGGTCGAGCCTGGGGCCGGTCAGCGTGGTGACGAGCTTGATGGCCACGAGGCGGCCCAGCCGGACGTCGCGGGCCAGAAAGACCGTCCCCATCCCCCCGCGGCCGAGCTCGCGAATGAGCTCGTAATGGCCGAGGAACGCCCCGGCGGAGACGGGCGGCTCCTGCGGCGCTGGTCGCGGAGGACCGATCGTCATCGTCGCGGCGCGCTCGCCCGCGTGCGAATCGTGGGCGGCCGGCGCCGCGCGGAGATGCGGCGCGTCGGTGATGAGCGTCATCGACGGGCGGACTTCCTGCCTTGCCTGTGGATGTCCGCTCCGGCCCGGCCGCTGGATGACCGCTGCTTCGTCATCGGAACAGCTGCCGCTGGCGTCGATCACGGGCGCCGAGCATATTCCGTTCAGCGGGCTCATGCCAATGCCGCTGGGCGCGCCCCACCGTCCAGGTGAGCCGGAGGCCTGGGGGTCGAGGGAGCTGCGGGCCGGTTCCCGGCGATGCCAGGAGCGCGCGGGGGTGCTCCAGGGCGTCCATCGCTGAACGCAGCCGGCCGAGGCGAGCCTCCGTCCTCCGCCTTCAAGGGCGGAGCGCCGTTCGGACGAGTCGATAGCTGCGCCCCGGGTCGCCGAGGAAAAACACGTCGCCGGCGGAGGTGCCCCACACAGCCAGCATATCGACAGGGTCCCAGCGAACGGGCAGCCAGGATACCCCGTCGAAGTGCAGCACCGTGCCCCCGTCCCCGACCGCGAAGACATCGCTCGGACCGCTTCCCCACACGTCCGTGAACTGCGTAGAGACCGGCGAAGCCATCGTGGTCCAGGCGCTGCCGTCATAGTGCAGCACCGTGTCCCCGTCCCCGACCGCGAAGACGTCGCTCGGACCGCTGCCCCACACGCCTTTGAGCGGGAAATCTACCGGCGAAGCCATCGGCGTCCAGGCGCTGCCGTCATAGTGCAGCACCGTGCCCCCGTCCCCGACGGCGAAGACGTCGCTCGGACCGCTGCCCCACAGGTCATGAAGAGCGACATCGACCGGCGTCGCCATCGAGGTCCAGGCGCTGCCGTCATAGTGCAGCATGACGCCCGGATCCCCGACGGCGAAGACGTCGCTCGGACCGCTGCCCCATACCTCCTGAAGAGCCCGATCGACGACCGGCGTCGCCATCGGCGTCCAGGCGCTGCCGTCATGGTGCAGCACGGTGCCCCAGGTCCCGACGGCGAAGACGTCGCTCGGACCGCTGCCCCATACGTCGTAAAGAACCCCAGCGCCCGGCGGCATGGCCATCGAGGTCCAGGCGCTGCCGTCATAATGCAGCACGGAGTCACCCCCGGCGGCGAAGACGTCGTTCGAACCGCTGCCCCACATGTCGTTGAAGCGGTGCAGGGCCGAGGACGGGAAGGGCAGCTCTATCCGCGCCATACCGTCGAAGTGCAGCACGATGCCGCTATTTCCGACGACGAAGACATCATCGCCCCCGCCGCTCCACACACCTCCAAGAGAGACATCCACCGGCGATACCATCTGCGCCCAGGAGCTGCCGTCATAGTGCAGCACCGTGCCGTTGTCCCCGACGGCGAAGACATTGGCCCCGCCACCCCACACGTCAGCGATACGCACATCGACCGGCAGAACCATCTGCGTCCAGGAGCTGCCGTCGTAATGCATCACGGCGCCGGCGCCCCCGAGGTCGGACGCTCCGACGGCGAAGACGTCGCTCGGACCGCTGCCCCACACACCGGAGAAGCTCACGTCGTCCGGCAACGTGACCGGCAGTGCCATCGGCGTCCAGGAGCTGCCGTCATAGTGCAGCACCGCGCCGTCCCCGACGGCGAAGACGTCGCTCGGACCGCTGCCCCACACGCCGGATAGGTTCACGTCACCCGGCAGAGCCATCGGTGTCCAGGAGCTGCCGTCATAATGCAGCACGGCGCCGGTGCTCCCGAGACCGGAGCGTCCGACGGCGAAGACGTCGCTCGGGCCGCTGCCCCACACACCGTGGAGCCTCAGCCTGTCCGGCAAGGCGACCGGCAGAGCCATCTGCGTCCAGGAGCCGCCGTCATGATGCAGCACAGCGGCGGAGCGCTCGCCACCGGAGTATCCGACGGCGAAGATGTCGCTCGGACCGCTGCCCCACACGTCGTGCAGCTCCATCTCGGGCGGCAATGAATTGAGCGTCGAAGAGGTGCCGTCATAGTGCAGCAGGGAGTTCCCCCCGACGGCGTAGATGTCCTTGGGCCCGCTGCCCCACACGCCTGTAAGGCGCGACTCGGACAACGTATGCACCAGGCGCCACCCGAGCTCGCCGCAGCCCTCGACGTCCAGCGAGTCGCAAGCGCGCGCGCAGGCGGGGCGACCGAAGTCAAAACGGAGATCCACGCAGGAGACGGTCGCCGTAGCAGCGGGATCGCACATCTCCTCCTCCGCGATCTCGCCGTCGCCGCAATGAAGCCGGCAGTCCGGGCGGCACAGCCCACCAGCGGACGCGTTCTGGCGGTCGCGGCATAACGGATCCCGGGGCGCGGCAGCGTCGGCGCCGCAGTCGCAGTCCTCGCCGGGGTCGGGGATCGCGTTGCCGCAGACCTCGCGCCGACAGCTCGCGCCGCACCCGTCGCCCGGCTCGAAATTGCCGTCGTCGCACTCCTCACCGGGATCGAGGATCGCGTTGCCGCAGACCTCGCGCCGACAGCTCGCGCCGCATCCGTCGCCCGTCACGACGCCGCCGTCGTCGCACTCCTCGCCGCCCTCCTTGATCCCGTTGCCGCAGACGTTCAGCGGCGTATCGGGCGGGACGCACCGCGAGCCGTCGCTCGAGGCGACGCACTTGTAGGCCGCCAGGCAGTGGCCGTCGCCGCAGGGGGTGGACACGTCCACCGCACACGCTGCGAGGAAGAGGCTCCACACCAAGAATGGACGTTGGTTCATGGCTCGGACTCTCCTGTCGCCATATCTCTCCCCTACCGGAGCCAGGCTCCAGTCATGGAGGGCCGGACGCTCGGGCGCGCTGCAGGCACGCGAGGCCACGTCGGGCCAGAGGCAGCAATCCGTGTGCCACGAGCGCCCGCCTGGAGGCGAACCCTTGACGGCCGCGTCCCGCACGGGGTGCGTCGCGTGGCTGGCACGCGGGCACGGGGCACGGGCACGGCACACCGGCCCGGCACGGGGAAGCGTGCGCCCCGCATCGTCGGGCGAGCCGCGGCGCTGAGGTCCGCCCGCGCCGCGGCGGGTGCCCCTGCACCGGACGAGAGACCCGCGTTACACTCCGCGGGGACGTGGTGCCCCCTCCGCGGAACACGACCCTGGACGATGCGCCCGGCCTCCCCTCCGACGGCCTCGGTCCCAGGGAGCCAAAACCCGGGCTGTTGCTCGTCTTCTCGGTGGATCGCCCCCGCTGCGACGTGCTCCCGCTGGAGGACGGCGAGATCGAGCTCGGGCGGTGCGAGATCGCGGGCGTGCACCTGGACGACCAGCGGATGTCGCGAAGGCACGCGCGCGTGCGCCGGATCGGCGGCAAGTGGCAGGTCGAGGACCTCGAGAGCCGGAACGGCACCTGGCTCGATGGCGTCCCGCTGATGGGCGCGCGCGTCGGCGCCGATTTCCGGATCGTGCGCACGGGCTGGTCGGTGTTCCTGCTCCTGGCCGACGTCGAGCCGTTCCGCGCCGGGGTCTCGCGCGCCGGAGGCACGATCCTCGGGGCGACCCTCGCCCGCACGTGGGACGCGATCGACCGGGCGGCGCGCCTCGGGACGACGCTGCACATCGCCGGCGACAGCGGAACGGGCAAGGAGCATGCGGCCCGGGCGTTCCACGCCCTCGGCCCGCGGCGCGACGGGCCGTTCGTCCCCGTGAACTGCGCGGCGATCCCCGCGGGGCTGGCCGAGCGGCTGCTCTTCGGCGCGCGCAAAGGGGCGTACTCGGGCGCCGCGGCGGACGCCGAGGGCTACCTGCAGGCGGCGCAGGGCGGGGTGCTCTTCCTCGACGAGGTGGCCGAGCTCGACCTGGGCGTGCAGGCGAAGCTCCTGAGAGCGCTGGAGGCGAAGGAGGTGATCCCGCTCGGGGCCTCGCGGCCGGTGAGCGTGGATTTCGCGCTGGTGTCGGCGACCCACAAGGACCTGCGGGCGCAGATGGCCGCCGGGAAGCTGCGCGACGATCTCTTCTTCCGTATCGCGCGGCCCTCGGTCCGCATGCCGCGGCTGAGCGAGCGGCCGGAGGACATCCCGTGGCTCGTCGATGCGGCCCTGCGGCATGCGGCGGCGGCCGGCGGGCACGCCGAGACGACCGCGCCCGCTCGGGCGCATGCGTCGCTGATCGAGGCGTGCCTCCTGCGGGCGTGGCCGGGGAACATTCGAGAGCTCACCGCAGAGATCCGGGCAGCAGCGCAGGAGGCGCACGTTGCGGGCAGCTCGGAGGTGAACGAGCGGCATCTGGCTCCGTCGGCGGGGCAGCTGGCCGTTCGCGGGAAGCCGCCGGCCGCGTCCGGCGGCGCCACGGGTGGGTCGGTGAAGGACGGCGCCCGGGCGCCGCAGCCCGCGGCGGACGAGAGGCCCTCGCGGCGGGCTGTGGCGTGGCCCGCCGCGGAGGAGATCGAGGCGGCGCTGCGCGGCGAGAAGGGCAACGTGACGCGAGCGGCCCGGGCGCTCGGCATGCACAGAAACCAGCTCCGCCGCTGGCTCGCGCAACGCGCAGCGGGCGGGAACGAGGACGCGGAGGGGTGATCTCCCCCTGGAGCGTGCCCGCCGTCGGGCGGCGTCGCTTCAGCAGCGCTTCAGGCTCCGCGGCGAGCCGGTCGCGCGGGAACCCCCGCGCGTGCCGTTCCACGCCGCGGCGGCGGCGCTGAGGGACCGCCGCATGCCGACGTACGACGGCTGCGCGGCGACCGCGGCGATCCGCCGCACCGAGCGGCCAGGCTCGGAGGAGCGCCGGCGCTCAGATGGCCTGGCAGTAATAGAACGCCATGTTGTCGCAGTGGTCTCCGTCGCACTTCGCGCCTGCGATGTAGTAGCCCGGCGGGAAATAGATCGTCCCGCCGTTCTCCTCGGAGATGAATCCGCTCCAGTAGCAGGTGCCCCAGGTCTTCCCGTTGAGATGGGCGCACTGGAGCGACACGTTGTCGCAGTAGCTGCCCGAGCACGCGAGCCCCGTGACGAAATCGCCGTAGTTGCACCTCCGGTTGTTGGTGCTTTCCTCGGAGAAGTAGGAGGTCCAGTACGTGGATGTGCTGTAGGTCCCGAGGGAAGAGCAATAGCCCTTGATGTTGTCACAGTCGGAGCCGCGGCAACGGAACGCGTTCATGGCGTTGCCGCTGTCGCATGCGACCGGCGCCCAGCCGTCGGACGTCTCGGCCGTCCACCCATTCGTGATGGCGTCGGCCGCCGTTCCGACTTCCTCCTCCGCCTCGATGTCGGTGTCGGCGTCGACGTCGCTCGCGCTGTCGACCGACTCGGCCATGCAGCCGGCGACCAGCAACATGGTCGATCCGAGCAGCGAAACAAGCGACAGCGTCGATGAGATCTTCATGATGAACCTCGTGGCGCGACCGTGCGCGAGCCGGCTTCGCGTCGGCGGCGCGGTCGCACCTTTTGGAATTGGAGTTCTTGGACCTGGCGCGGGTATCGAGGCTTCGAGGCCCGCGCCGCCGGTATGAGCAAGGCGCATACCGGCGCCATCGAGCCCGGTCCCGCCCCGACATTGCGCCGAAAAAGCCCGAATTCGGGCGGGCGCCACGCGCGTCGCCCTGGCGGGCGGGCGTCGTTGCGCAGAGGCTCGCTCAACTGTTGAGCGAAACCTCGTCCAGTTGCGCAGAAGGCGGTGTCGGGAGGAGCGTCACGGCGTGCACCCGGTACGACCGGCTCGCGTGATCGTCGGCGCGCGGTGGGCGCGCGAGGGGCTCGGGACCGACGCGACCCCCCCGAAAGCGGGCCGCGAGATGGCCCTCGGAGCGTTCGACGAACGTGAGCGCTGCCCGCCGAGGTATCGTATCGTTCGCGCGAGGCACCGAACCCCATGCGAAAAGAGCGGCTCGCCCACCCTCTCCCGCTGATCGCCCTGCTCACGGCCTGCGCGCAGCTCCCTGCCCCCCCTACCCCGGACGGCGGCGCAGGGACGGGCGCCGAGCCCACGTTCCCGTGCCCGCCGGGCGCGGTGGAGACCGGCGCGGGCTGCGAGCCGGCGGGGGTCCCGCCCGGGCGGTGCGGGAGCGGCTTCGCGCCCGACGGAGCGGAGGGCTGCGTGCCCGTCCTGCCGGAGGAGGCGGGCCCGGAAGGTCAGATGGCCGTCCCCGGCGAGGCGGCGTGGCGTGAGGTCGCCCCGTGCGGAGCGGGCCCGTGGGGCGGCGCGCCGATCGACGAGACGACCGAGTTCGTCGATGCGGCCTATACCGGGACCGACAGCGACGGCACGGAGGCCAGGCCGTGGACGACGATCCAGGACGCGGTCGACCGCGCGGGCGAGGGCGCCCTGATCGCGATCGCGGAGGGCAGCTACGTCGAAGCGCTGCAGATCTCGAGGCGGCCCGTGCGGCTCTGGGGCCGGTGCCCCGCGCGGGTCGAGATCGTCGGGCCGCCCGCGGCGCGGTTCGCGGTCCAGGTCGACACCGGCGCGAGCGCCACGGAGATCCACGACCTCGCCGTCCGGGGGCAGGGCATCGGCCTCGGTGTGGCGAACGCGCGCGATGTCGTGATCGAGCGGGTCTGGATCCACGACACGGGCGACGTCGGCCTCCTCGCCGCAGGCGTGGAGTCCGAGACGAGCCTGACCGTACGCGGGGCGCTCGTGGAGCACACCACGGGCGCGGGCATGGTCGTGGCGGACGCCGCCGTGACGCTGGAGGGCACGGTGCTGCGCGACGTCGATCTCGCCACCGGGGACGCGGAGCACCCGTTCTACGGCCATGCGATGGCGGTGCAGGTCGAGTCGTTCGAGCGCCGCGCGAGCGTGACGGCGCGATCCGTCGTCATCGAGCGCGTCGGCGGCCTCGGGATCAGGTTCTCCGGGGCGGACGGCGTCATCGAGGACAGCGTCGTCCGCGACGTCGCCTGGCTCGCGGAGGACCTGCCGGGCACCGGGCTCGCGGCGACCCACGTCCGGGGCTTCGATCCGGGGACCCTCACGGTCCGGGGCAGCGCCCTGGAGCGGAACCAGACCGCCGCCGTCGCGGTGCTCGGCGCGGAGGCGACGATCGAGGCGACGGTCATGCGCGACACGGGCTCGGGCCCGGCCGAGGACGACGCGGGCCAGGGCATGGGCCTCTATGCCGAGCCGAGCCGCATCGACAGGCGCCCCGCCCGCGTGGCGCTCCGGCACGTCCTCGTCGAGCGGAGCCGCGAGCGGGGGGTGGTCGTCAACGGCTCCGACGTCGAGTTCGAAGGCCTCCTCGTGCGGGATCTCGTGCCCGGCGCGCCGGACTACGGCGCGGGGATCGAGATCTCGCACGATCGGCTACGCGCGAACGTCCGGGTGCGCGGAAGCGCGGTGGAAGGCAGTTACGGGACCGGGATCGCCGTCTTCGGGGCCGACGTCGACCTGGACTCGACCGTGGTGCGCGACACGAGGCCGCTGCCGTCGAACCAGGACTTCGGCAGGGGCATCAATGTCCAGTCGCTGCCCGACGTCGGCGAGCGCGGGAGCGCGCGCCTGCGCAACGTGCTCATCGAGCGGAACATGGACGGCGGCCTCTTCCTCAGCGACTCGGACGCGACCGTCGAGTCGACCACGATCGCCGACACCCTGGGGCGCACGCTCGACGGCACGAACGGCTGCGGCATCATCGCCTACAACAACGAGACGGGCCAGGCGCACGTCCTCGTCCGGGACAGCGAGATCGAGCGGAGCGCCGCGGCCGGCATCTACAACCTCGGCGCGACGGTGCAGATCGCGTCGACGACCTTCACGTGCGAGCCGCTCGACCTCGTGAGGTACGTCGATGAGCGCTCCCCGGCGGTCTACGAGGATCTGGGCGGGAACGTCTGTGGCTGCGAGGGCCGCACCATCGACTGCAGGGCGGAGCCGACGCGCATCGAGCCCCCCCGCGCGCTGCCGCCGCCTCCGCCGCTGCCCGAGACCGGGGGCTGAGACTCGCGCCCGTCTACCATGGCGTCATCGCGCCTCGCTGATGGATGTCCCGCCAGGGGAGATCAAGGCATCGGCACGACGAGGGTGGTGATGGAGAAGGCCGGGACCGTGACCACCAGGCGATAGTCTTCGATCGCCGCGTCGGGGAGCCGCTCGAGGTCCTCCGTGCGCGAGGTGCGGAGCGCTTCCGCCGCGACGCCGACCGTGGGGAGCCGGGTGAGATCGAACGTGTAGCCGCGGCTCGCGTTTCGATCCCCGTTGCGGACCACGACCGTGAGCGAGCTCCCGTCGGCGCTGACCGCGGCCACCATGTCCTCGCTATCGACCTCGACGAACGTTGCGCCGGGCCGGATGTAGCGGCTGAAGCTGGCGTGCATGTAAAAGCGTTTGATGGGCGTGTACGACTGCTGGCTGTCGTTCAGCGTGAAGCTCGCCCAGCTGCGCGCCGGATCGCCCGACTGCCAGTCCACCCAGGCCTCCGGCTTGAGCTCACGCAGATCCCGGATGATGCGCTCCGCCATGAACAGCGCCGCGTCCGTGTCGTCGTTCAGCGTCTGCCCGAGCGGCCCCGATTCCGATTGCCACAGCCGCTTGCCGAGCCTGGTCGCCAGCTCCCGGAGCTCCTTGCGCTGGCTGCCCGCGTACGAGTGGACGTTGATCTGCTGGAGAGCGGCGAGCGTCTCCGGGCCGAACGCGCCGATGTTCCGGACGGCGTCATCCATGCTGTTCTCGTCCGATGCGCTGACCACCGTCTCGCCGAGGCCCTTGCTGGTGAGCTGTCGGGCCACCTCCTGGATGATCTTCTCCTGACTCGCCCGGTCGAAGTGGCAGCCTTCCTGCGAGCCGTTCGATTTCCACCAGTTGGCGTACGGCTCGTTCAGCGGCTCCAGCGTGCGGAAGGTGATCCCGTGCTCGTCCTTGTAGTGACGCACGACCTCCGTGAGGTAGTGGGCGAAGTCGTCGTAGTGGTCGGCCTTGAGGTTGTCTCCGCCGCCGTTGCTGCCCGAGGCGCAGCCGCTGCTCGTCATCCAGTACGGGGGAGAATTGGAGAACGCCTCGAAGATCAGGTCCTTTCCGCGCTCTGCGATGCGCAAGAGGATGGCGCGCTGGTTGGCATCGTTCTCCCACGTGAAGGTCCCGTCGGCGCCCTGGAACCCCGGCATCTCGCGGTGCTGCCCCATGTGCTGGTGGGACGGATTCTCCCCTCCACCGATGTTGTAGCGGAAGATGTTGTAGCCGAGGCCGCTCACCGGATCGACGACGGCGTCGACGACGGCGTTCCGCTTGGCTTCATCCCATCCGCCCACGTGATTGGCCCACCAGCACAAGCTCGTTCCCCAGCCCTCGAACGATTGGTGGAGCACGCTCGTGTCGACGGTGACGAGCTCCGTGCCAGGAGCGGCGGTCACCGTGGGGCGCGGCTCGCTCGGCGAGCCCCCGCTCCCATCGAGCGCGCCGCTGCTCGACGATCCGCGGCTCGACGATCCGCCGCCCGAGCCCGCGGTGGCCGAGCCTGCGGTCGCGCTGCCTCCGCTCCCTCCCTGGCCGCCGCTCCCCGCCGCCGTGGCGTCCACGGAAGGGCTCGGATCGCTCGGAGAGCACGACACGGCCGCGGTGAGCGCGGCGAGCGACGCGACGAGAGCTCGAATCTTCAGGGAGGTGCGTGCGGCTTCGGGGGGTGCTGTCTTGCGCATGACGACATGACTCCACGCCAGGGAGGCGCGTGCGGGTTCTCCGTTGCCTCAGGAATTTCTCATTAGCCGAGTCTCGTCGAACGCGCAGCGGCTTCTGCTCCCGAAAAGTGCCTCCGGCCGAGGGGGCATGGCGCTCGGGGCGCAAGATTGTAATGAACCTTTACTGTCCGCCCCGACCGCTCGCGGAGGGCGGCGCGGCTCGCGCGAGGCCGCCGGGGCTGAGCGCGCTGCGTGATGGACGCGGATGCCGGATCACCTCGCGCCCTCGGAAGGTGGTATTCGATCAGGCGTCCCGAGTATCGACACGCTGAAGCACCTGGAATTGCTGGCGTCCCCGGATCAGGACCGGCGATTTAGCCGGTCGTGCCCCGGAGGTGCTCGCGGAGGAAAGCGAGGAGGCGCGCCAGCGCTTCGCGGGTCGGGTGGCCGTCGCGGTCGACCAGATCGCGGGTCAGGACAGAGTGAGCATCGCGCCGGATCCCGTAAGGATTCCCTTCGGACGAGTCGATGTCGATCCTCTCGAACCCGTCGCCGAGCTCGGCGGTGAGCCGGTCGAAGCGCTCCTTTGGACAGAGCCGATCCTCGGTAAAGCGGAGTCCGAGCACCGGTGTGCCCGCCGCGACGCGCTCCCTGACGATGCGGAGCTCGGCGTCCGAGAGCTGCAGAGCGGCCCGCTGCGCGCGCGTGCAAGGTGCTGGCAGCGCCGGATGGCACACCACGGGCGCCGCGAGGATCGGATCGAGCATGAGCGCCAGCGCGAAGTTTCCGGTAAGGCACATGCCGATCGCGCCGACGCCGGGGCCTCCGAGCTCCGCGTGCATCGCGCGGGCGAGCGCGCGCACCCAGTTGGTGATCGGGCTCCGCCGCCTCGTGGCGAAGTTGTTGAACTCACGGCTGATGCAGAGGCGAGCCCCGACTTCGGCGATGTAGAGGCACGAGTCCCTCTTGCCGGGCGTCCCGATCAGGCTCGGCATGAAGACGGTAAAGCCAGCGTCCGCCACCCGCGCACCGAGCGCGATGTCCTCGGGGATGAGGCCCGGTAGCTCGTGCAAGATGACGACCCCAGGGCCGGCGCCGCGGCGATACACCTTCCGTGTAACGCCGGCATGTTGAAACGACATCTCCGTAAAACCGTAGATCGACATGACGAGCAAAGTTGCACGCGTTCGCGCGCGGCGCGAGGCGGCGGTGCTGCAATGCCCGCGACGCACAAACGTGGACGTGCCGGGCGCTCAGCCGTGCGTCATCACCCAGTCGAGCGCGAGGCGCGCGCCTCGCTTTCCGCCCCCTCGGCACCGAGCCGCCCGTCGGCGCGGTCGCTGCGCGGCTCGGCGGCCCGGCTTTCCTGGTGATGCTCCTCAAGAGCCAAGGCCAGGGCGGAGACGTCAGCCCGGCCTGACCCGCTTGGCCGCCGGGCGGCTCGTACAGCGGGCGATCCACGCGTTCACGTTCGCGAAAGGCGAGAGGTCCACGCCGAAGCGGGCCAGGAACGGCAGCGCCGTCACGACCGCCACGTCGGCGAGCGAGAACTGGTTGCCCACGAGGTACTCCTTGCCCTCGAGCGCGCGGTCGAGGATCCCGATCCCGTTCGCGAGGTCCTCCTTCGCGCCCTCGGCCACCTTGGGGTTGCGCTCGTCGGCGGGGAAGCGCTCCAGGGTGTTGCGCAGGAGCCGCGTCGTCGCCTCGAACAGCGTGACGTTGCCCCAGGCCATCCACTTGAACGCCTCGGCGCGATCGGCGTTGGGCGGCGGGAAGAGGCCCTTGTCCACGCCGAAGCGCTCGCCGAGGTAGAGCAGGATCGCGAGCCCCTCGAAGATCGGCTTCCCCTCCGCGATCAGCAGCGGGACCTTGCCGTTCGGGTTGAGCGCGAGGTACTCGGGCTTGCGCTGATCTCCCGCCGCGAGGTCGAGCTTGACCTTCTCGTAGGGGACGCCGAGCTCCTCGAGCGCCCAGTGCACCCGGTCTGCGCTCGTCATGGGGGCGTAATAGAATTTGAGGTCGGACATGCGGCGAGCAGAACCCCGCCGCGCGCGAGCCGCAAGGGGGCTTCATTCGTCCCGCATGAGCTCGCTCCCGGTGGCGCCGGCTCGTGTGCCCGCGCGGTACCCGGCAGATCGCTCGGCGGCGCGCCCATTGACCGCGGCCCTCGCCGGTGCGAGTTCTCCGTCATGAACGCGCCAACGTATGAGCTGTATTACTGGCCGGGCATCCAGGGCCGCGGCGAATTCGTGCGCCTCGCGCTCGAGGACGCCGGCGCTCCTTATGTCGATGTCGCCCGCCTGCCCGCGGCGAAGCACGGCGGCGTCGCCGCCATGCAGAAGCTCATGAAGAGCCACGCGCTCGCGCTCGAGCCCTTCGCGCCGCCGTTCCTCCGCTCAGGCGACCTCGTGATCGCACAGGTGGCCAACATCCTCTTCTACCTCGGCCCGCGCCTCGGCCTCGCGCCGGACGACGAGGCGAGCAGGCTCGGCGCCCATCAGCTCCAGCTCACCATCACGGATCTGGTCGCCGAGGTGCACGACACGCATCACCCCATCTCCGTCGAGCTCTATTACGAGGACCAGAAGCCCGAGGCCCTCCGCCGCAGCCAGGCCTTCCTCGCCGAGCGCATGCCCAAGTTCCTCGGCTATTTCGAGCGCGTCCTCGATCGCCACGGCGGCCGTCACCTCCTGGGAGGCGCGATGTCCTACGTGGATCTCTCGGTGTTCCAGGTGATCGCGGGCCTCCGCTACGCGTTCCCGCACGCCATGGCCGCCTTCGCGCCCAGGATCCCCAAGCTCGTCGCTCTGCACGACCGCGTGGCCGAGCGCCCGCGGATCGCGGCCTACCTGGCCTCGGATCGGCGGATACCCTTCAACGAAGACGGCATCTTCCGGCGCTATCCGGAGCTCGATCCGTCGCCGTCGAAGGGGCGATGAACGTGCCGTTGCGGAGCGCGTATCCGGCCAGGCGGAGCGTGCAAAACATGCTCGACATCAATCCCTCGATTGCCCGGCCGGGAGCTCCATCAGGGTGTCCGGCGTGTGGTCGCGACCCGGGTCGCTCAGCGCGCCGCGTACTTCATGACGAACGGGGGGTACCGATCGCCGACGATGGCGCCCGGCGCGAACGCAGCGTCGAGCTGCGCGAGCTCGTCCGGGGAGACGCGCACGTCGAGCGCCAGGAGGTTCTCGTCGAGCCGCGCGCGCCGGCTGATGCCGACCAGCGGCACGATGTCGTCGCCGCGCGCGCGCAGCCACGCGACGGCCAGCTGGGCTGGCGTGCAGCGCTTCCGGGCGGCCATGTCGACGAGCGGGCGCGCGGCGCGGACATTCTGCTCCAGCGCGTGTCCTTCCATCCGCGGCGCCACGAAGTGCGCGCCGGGGCTCGGCGCCGTCGCGCCGCTGAGCAGCCCATCGGCGAGCACGCGGTAGGCGACGATGCCGATCCCGAGCTCGCGCGCGGTCGGCAAGATCTCTGCTTCGATGAAGCGGCACGCGAGCGAGTACTCGATCTCGAGCGCGGTGATGGGGTGCACGGCGTGCGCGCGGCGCAGGAGCTCTGCGCCGACCTCGGACACGCCGACGTGACGGACCTTGCCCTCGCGCACGAGGTCGGCGATGGCGCCGATCGTCTCCTCGAAGGGCACGTCGGGATCGGGTCGCCCGGGCTGGTAGAGGTCGATCTCGTCGACGCCGAGGCGCTGGAGCGAGTAGGCCGCGAACGTCTTCACCGTGGCCGGGCGGCCGTCCATCCCGAGGAACTTCCCGCCCGGGGAGCGCAGCATGCCGAACTTCACGCTCACGAAGGCCCGGTCGCGCCGGCCTTTGATGGCGCGTCCGATGAGCGCCTCGTTGTGCCCCATGCCGTAGAAGTCGGCCGTGTTGAGGAGGCTCACCCCGGCGTCGAGCGCCGCCTGGATCGTGGCGATGCTCTCGGCATCGCTGTCAGCCCCGCGGCTGGGCGACATCCCGCCGCAGCCGAGGCCCAGCGCGCCGACGAGCGGGCCGTTCTTGCCGAGATGCGTACGCGGTATCATGGGCATCGTTTGACCTCCTGAATGTTAGAGCGAACGCTCTAACAATGGTTCCCCGCATGCGCACTGTCAACCCCGACCAGCACGAGAAGAAGCGTCGCGAGCTCCTCCGCGCCGCCCAGCGCCGCTTCGCCGCCGAGGGCGTGCAGGCCTCCATCGCGAGCATCTGCGCCGAGGCAGGCGTCAGCCCTGGGCACCTCTACCACTACTTCCCGAGCAAGGAGGCCATCCTCGAGGGCCTCTTCCAGCTCGTGCTCGACGAAGCTGCCACGCACCTGTCGGGTGACGTGCAGGACGCGCGCGACCTCCCCGCGCTCGTGGCCGACCTCTACGGCAGCGGCAAGGGGCCGTCCCTCCTCTTCGACCTGCTCGCCGAGTCGCAGCGCAACGCCGCGATCGCGGATCGGCTCCGGCGCCACAGCGCCGAGATGAAGCAGCTCCTCGAGAGCGCGATCGCGCGCGGACAGGCCGCCGGCCTCGTCGACGACACGTTGCCGGCGGCGGCCCTCGCGACCATGCTGCTCGCCGTGCTGGACGGCAGCAAGGCGATCCGGCTACGCGATCCGGCCGTCGACCGCGGCCAGGCGCGCGAGATGCTGCTCGCGCTCGTGTCGCGCGTGCTCAGCAGCCGGCCCACGTCGCCGGCCGCGAGCGCCGCGACGGGCAGATGATCGACCGCGCGCGAGAGCATGATCGCGGACGCTGCCGAGCGCGACGGGGTGGCGGCCGCCGAGAGCCTCCTCCGCGCCGCGCCGGCCACGGCCTTCCATTGCAACAACCCGAGCGCCCGGGAGAGGTGGTCCTGTCGGCCTTGCGTGAGCTGGCTTGGCTGCTGCGGTCACTCCGACTCGCCCTCGGCGAGCGCGACGGGCTGGTCGTTCTCGGTCAGAACGCCGCGCCCGTGCCACACCATCAGCACCGCGTAGAGCGCCGCGAGCACGCGAAAGCCGCTGAGCAGGCCGAAGCGCTGCCCGAGCGAGCCGCCCGCCACCGCGCCGATCAGGCTCCCGGCCGGTCCCGAGAGCGAGAACAGACCGCCCACCCGGCCGCGGCCGAGCTCGGCGGTGAGCGCCGCGAAGCGATTGACGCTCGTGAGGTGCTGCACGCCCAGCCCGAGCCCGAGCAAGACCGCCCCGATCCACAGCGACGCGACGCCGAGGGGGAAAGCGAGCAGGAGCTCGGTCGCGAGCAGCAGCGAAAAGGCGATCGCGTAGCGGGCAGCGTCGCGCAGCGGCGACAGGGCGCCCCCGGCGAGGAGCAAGGTCAGCACGAACACGGCGCCCTGGATGGTCACCAGGCTCGCGGCTTGCGGCACCGAGAGGTGAAACTCGCGAATCCCGATCAACACCACGAACACGGCGAAGTAGGACATCGCCATCTGACCACACAGCTCGATGAGCATGCTCTGGCGCAGCTCGCGGCGAGACAGGATGATTCCGACCTGCCCGCGCAGGCGCTCGACGAGCGGCGTGGCCGAGCGCCCGCGGCCGGGGGGAGCCCCGGAGAGCACGCGATCGCCGACGAAGACCGTCGCCAGCAGCCCGAGCCCGGTCACCACGAACACGCCGGTGTAGCCGAGCAGGCTCAGGAGCTGCGCGCCGAGCATCGGGCCCACGAAGAACATGCCGAGCGAGTGGGACGCGCGCTGCCAGCCTGCCTTGCGCGGGCCGAGGCGAGGAAGCAGGTGAAGAAACTCGGTCTGGGTCGCGACCATGCGAAACGGGTTGAGCAGCCCGAAGAGGACCACGCCCGCGATGAGCTGCCAGGGCCGATCCATCTGGGTGAAGCCGAGCAGGTACAGCGCCGAAGAACGCCGAGCGCATGCGGAAGACGGCGCTTGACACGTCGGGGAAAAAAAGCCCGCCCCGCCCGAAGAAAGCGACGGTCCGCCGACGCTGGCGCCCTGGAGCATTCCCGAAGTCCGTCGCCTGATGGAGCTGGTGCTTCCGCTACTGTTACTGAGCACCGTTGCTGATGCCGATGGTGCGCTTGTCGATCCAGCTCTTTGATGGCGGGGCGGCTGGCCCCCCGCAGCGCGCCATCGCCGAGGCGGATCCTGCTCGACGGCGGCGTTGTCCGGGGACGGCCAGCTGTCAGGGCGTTTCCCGGTCATGCATTGCGCCGGGTCCGAGAGAATTCTCAGCGCAGCTCCTGGTAAAACGACAGCGACGGCGAAGGGCGGCTCCCATGCCAGCGAAGGCATGATGCATTCCCTTCACCCCGCGAAAATTACCAGCACGACTCCCCACACGTCCGCGCAACCAACGGGGTAGGTCAGCGGCTGGAGCGGAGCATCGGCGCGGCGCCGGTCACAAAATAGGCGACGGGAGGAGCTCGTTTTAGCCGCGTGCCCCCTCCCGTCGTGCTCCGAATCGCTTGAAAGAGCGGAGCCCCCAACACATCGTCCATCTGGACCTCGATGTCAAAGGCTGGATCGCCTCACCGCCCACCGTAGACCGCGCACGGCCAGCCCGCTGCCCGCGTTGCGGCGCCGCGGCTTGCCCGCTGGGGGGCGCGTTGGGGCTGTGGGGCCACGGAACGCGGTCGCGGCAGGTGCGCGGGCCGCTGGCTGCGGGCGAGCGCGGCGGGCTCGTCACGATCGAGGCGCGCCGCTATCGATGCCGTCGCTGCGGCGCCGCGATCACGGTCGTGCCGCGGGGCGTCGCACCGCGACGGCACTTCGCCGCGACGGCGATCGGTCTGGCCCTTCTGCTCGTCGGCACCGCCGGTGCAGCGCTCATCGAGGTGCGGCGGCGGGTCAGCCCCTGGTCTGCCAGCTTCGATGCCGACAGCTGGGCGACCGTGCGGCGCTGGCTACGCGCCATCGACCAGAAGCGCCTGTTTGCGTCGGTCCGCGCCAGCCCCCCCGCTTCTTCCCTGCGGCAGCGGGCCGAGCGGGCCGCGATGACGCTCCTGGCGATGGCGCCTTGTGCGGCCGAGGCCCCCGAGGCCGCCGTCATGGCCGGCGCCGCGCGGGCTGCGTGATGGCGAGCGGCGTGCTGGCCGGGCTGATGTCGGGCCCCACCCGGTTGGATCCTCGGTCGGCGCAGCGCCTTGCGCTTGGATGGCTGTGCGGCCGGTGCGGTGTCACCGGCGCGGAAAGGACACGACGTGCAAGACCTCCTCCAGCCGAAGGACCACGCCGAAGCGGTGGCCCTCTACCGCAGTGAGATCATCGGCTCGCTCATGCACCGCGAGCTCGACCGTGGAGAGCTCGCCGAAGCGCTCGCCGACCTGAGCAAGCAGCGGTTTCGCCCCCCGCGCGCCCATTCTCCGCGCTCCTACTCGGTCCCCACACTCGAGCGCTGGTACTACGCGTACAAGACCGAAGGGCTCGAAGGGCTGCGCCCCAAGCCCCGCAAGGACAAGGGGCGGGCGCGAGAGCTGACGGCCGAGCAACGGCAGATGCTGCTCGACATTCGAGAAGAGCACCCGAGCGCCTCGGTCTCGCTCATCCTCGACACCCTGGTCGCGGCGGGCCGCATCGACAAGGGTGCCATCTCCGCCACCACGGTGCGACGCCTGTACGCCGAACACCACCTCGACCGCGTCGCGCTGCGCGATCGCACAGGCGGCAAGGTGCGGCTGCGCTGGCAGGCCGAGCACCCCGGCGCTCTGTGGCACGGCGACGTATGTCACGCGTCACCGATCCTCGTTAACGGCAGCCCGGCGCCGGTGCGCATCCACGCGCTGCTCGACGACGCCTCCCGGTACATCCTCGCGATCGAGGCGATGAGCGCCGAGCGGGAGGTCGACATGCTGGCGCTCTTCATCCGGGCGCTGCGCAAGCACGGCGCACCCGACGCCCTCTACCTGGACAACGGCTCGACCTACCGCGGGCACACCTTGCACCTTGCGTGCGAGCGACTCGGCACCACCCTGATCCACGCCCGCCCCTACGACGCCCCTGCACGCGGCAAGATGGAGCGCTTCTGGAGGACGTTGCGAGAGAGGTGCGTGGACTTCACCGGCGCGCTCGGCTCGCTGCACGACCTCAACGTCCGGCTCTACGCGTGGGTCGACGAGCACTACCACCGCACACCGCACGCGGCGCTCTTCGGCAAATCCCCCGCGCAGGCCTACGAGGAGTATCCCCACGTCACCGACGACCTCGACGAGCGGAAGCTCCGCGACGCGCTCACGACCCAGGCCCGCCGGCGCGTCCGGCGTGACAGCACGCTCTCGATGGATGGGGAGGACTGGGAGACCGATCTCGGCTTCCTCGCCGGCCGCCTCGTCACGGTGTCGCGGTGTCTGGTGACGCCGAACGAGCCGCCCTGGATCGAGCACGAGGGCAAGCGCTTCGCCCTGCACCGGGTCGACCCGGTGAAGAACGCCCATCGCCCGCGGTCGGCCTGCAACCTCGATGTCGCTCACGAGGCGCGCGTGCCCTTCGACCCGCCGAAGACGCTCCTGGACAAGGCGCTCGGCCGAGCGCCTCGAGGCGATGAGGAGGGATGACCATGGATTTTTGTAGCCACTTCAGCTTCACCGCAGAGCCATTTACCAAGGAGATCGAAGACGGCGAGCTTTGGCTCCCCCCGTCCAAGCAGATGGTACTCGAGATGCTCATCGAGGCGGTGCACGCCAGAAAGAGCGTGCTCCTCGCCGGTGACCCAGGCGTCGGCAAGACGTGTCTGCTCCGCGCGCTCCGTCATGCCCTCTCGCCGCAGACGTTTCGCTTGACCTACTGCGCCAACGTGACGCTTGGACGCCGGGACTTCTATCGCCAGCTCTGCCTGGCGCTCGGCCTCGCTCGCTGCAGCACCGCGGGAGACGTCTTCTACGCGGTCAGCACGCACGTCGAGGAACTCGCGAAGGAGCGCGTATTCCCGGTCTTCGTCCTCGATGAGGCCCACCTGCTTCATCAGGACACGCTCGACCATCTTCACATACTCCTTAATTACGCCTGGGATAGCCGCGCGCTGCTATCGCTCGTGCTGCTTGGCTTGCCCGAACTCGGCGAGCGGCTGCGCGTGCGGCGCAATCGCTCCCTGTATTCGCGCCTCCACTACCGATTGACCATCGATCCGCTCACGCCGGACGATACGGCCGACTATCTGCGTGTGCGTCTCGGCCGAGTCGGCTGCACGAAAGAGCTCTTCACCTCGGATGCGATCGCGATGTTGCACGAAGCAGCCGCCGGCAGTCTGCGCGACACCGACCGACTCGCCACGGCCGCGCTCCGCGCCGCTGCGCGCAAGAAGCGCAAGCTCGTCGAGCGCGATGTCCTGAGCCGCATCCTGCAGCTGGACGCCGAGGAGGCCGGATGAACCCCGCCTCGCTGGCGGAAGGGGACACGCGGCGGGCCGACGACGAGGGCAGCGCAGCCGCCGCCCTCGTCGTTGCCCTCGCGCTCGCCCGCGACGCGCTCATCGCGAGCTACCCGGACGACCCCGATCCGCTGTGTCCTCGCCTTTACGCCGTCGACGTCGTGCTCCACTACATCGACCGGCTCAGCGACGCCCTCGCGCGCCACGGCGCCGTCCTCGACGGCGATGACCGCCTCCCCACCCCCATCGACTGAGATCGTCGGCGCCCCGCGATCGCCGAAGTGCCCGGGCGCCTCGCTGCCATCGCGGCAAGCGGAGATCCAGGTCAATGATGGCCATCACGGAGCCGGATCTTCCGGCCATCAAACAGGCTGCTCGGTAACACCTACCCGCCCATTCGCCCGAGTTCCGCTGGGCATGGTCAAGGTGGCGACGCCGAAAGCGCGCCCAGGCTCGCGCCTGCTGCTACCGGCGCCGCCGCAACCGGCCGCGCGCCAGTGCCCGGGCTCCCTAACCGCGGGTGTAGTACTAGAGGGCGTCGTCGGAACCGCTGGCGAGCAGGCGCGCGCGATCTGGGTGCGCTCGGCGAGCGCCGCGGGCGAGAGGCGACCAAGGGAGGGGAGTATCCGTACTGCGATCCCCATGCTGTCTCCGAGCCTCTGGGTTGCGTAGAAACCCGCACCGGAGGTGTCGATGGACGAGAGCACACGCATCTGGCGCGACCGCGTGGCGCGCTGCAGGGGTATCCGCTCAAGGAGCCTGGCGAGCTGCTCGCGAGGCACCGCCCTGAACGCTGACGCCCGAGCCGTGCCCCGTCGAGCGGTCGAGGGCGTACGCGATCCCGCCCTTCAGCGTGCCGCGGATGACGATGTCGCCGAGGTCGAACTCGAGGCCGCTCAGCGCCCGCGCCAGCTCGGGGCGGATGCCGGTGAGCACCGCCCGCGCGCCGAGCAGGCGGAGGGCGTCCGCCGTCCGGACAAGCATGCTCGCGACGTGCGTATCCACGAGCTTCAGGCCGGTGACGTCGATGAGCACGACCTCGGCGCCGTGCGTGTGGACCCCGGAGAGCGCGGTCTCGAGCATCTGCTGGGCGCGCTCCTCGCTCATCGTCCCGATCATCGGCATGATCATGACCGTGTCGGAGATCGGGATGAGCGGCGTGGAGAGCTCCGCGAGGCTCGCCCGCTGCACGGCGATGATCTCGTCCTGGAGCGCCAGCCGCTCCTGCTCGGACCGCTGCCGCTCGACCAGCTCGGACTCGAGCTGCCCCCTGACGTCGCGGAGCTCGCTGGCGCGCACCGCGGCCTCCCGCTGGAGCGCCTCGTTCGCCTTCTCGAGCTCTGCCCGGGCCTCCTCGAGCGCGCGCAGCGCGCGGCCGAGCTCGGCCGTGCGCGCCTCGACCCGCTGCTCGAGATCGCGAGTCAGCTCGGTCAGCGCCGCCTGGGCCGCTGCGCGCTCACGGTTCTCCTGGAGGACGTGCGCGTGGCTGTCGGCGAGCTTCCGGTGCAGCGCCTGGAGCTCGACGTGCACGTGGACGCGGGCGAGGATCTCTTCGGCCTCGAACGGCTTGGTGACGTAATCGACGGCGCCGGCGCGCAGCCCGCGGAGTCTGCTCGCGCTGTCGGAGCGCGCAGTCATGAAAATCACCGGGATGTCACGGGTCGTCCGGTTCTCCTTGAGCTGCCTCAACGTCTCGAACCCATCGATTCCAGGCAGCTCGATGTCCAGGAGAACGAGCGCTGGCGGATCTCGCTCCGCCAGCGCGACGGCCGTGCTGCCGTTCGTGGCGGCCGCGACCTCGAAGCCTGCGCCTATGAGCAAATTGCAGAGGACATCGAGGTTGGCTGGGGTGTCGTCCACAATCAAGATGACCGGCTCGTTCGCCATGACTCGTCCGCCATCACTTGTCCGCCATCACTTGTCCGCCGAGCTTGCCTGATCCCGTCCGGGTCTCCATCCCTATCCGTCCTCGTCACGGACCGCAAGATCTTCGGCTGCGCGACGGGTCGATGGGACGCGAGGCGACGCGGCGGCGCCGCCGCAAACGTGCAGGCGCCGCAGGTGGGAACACCACGGCTGAGGCAGCCCGCCTTGTCGTGCTCATGAACGCATACGCAGAAGTCGTCCAGGAGCATGCGTTTTCCCATGGGCGCGCCCGGCCAGGAAGCGGACGGCGCGGCGGATCCGCCGCCGGGCGAGCCGGCCGCGCCGACCTTCGTCTGCGACGCGATGCTGGGCGCCCTCTCGCACTGGCTACGCGCCGCGGGCCACGATGCCGCCTTCGAGCATGGCATCGACGACGGCGACCTCATGCGCCTCGCGCACGAGGCCGGCCGTCTCCTCCTCAGCTTCGACGGCGTCTTCACGCGACGCTCCGTGCGCATGCGCGCGCTTGACTGTAGTTCTACCTACCACGCCGTCTCACGCCGTCACGCTCACGACGATCCAGTACATGACAGACTCGAAGTGTGATACTTTCGTGACCGTGGGGGGGGGAAAGCTGCATGCTTTCGCAGTTCCGGCAGAGGAAGCCATTGGCTCCTTGGTTGCACTCGCTACCGGTACCATCGAGGCCATGCGGGCGGGGGCCCCGCCAGGTGCGGGGCAGCGCTCCGCTTGGGTTGCGGGCCAAGCCCGCGCCATGGAGGTAGGGACAGTGAAGTCCAAAATCATTCTGGGCGTGGCGGTCCTCCTGGTCGCGACAGTCATCCTTTTCTCATGGCCCCGACGGGGGCCATCACCGGTGTCCATCACGCATGACTCGGAAGAGAGAACGGGAACCACCGGGGCGAGCGAGCGACCTGTCATCACGATCGCATCCACCGATTGGCTCCCTTTTCACGGTGAGTCGCTTGAAGGTGGAGGCTGCTTCTCCGTGGCTTTGCGCACTGCGCTGGAACGGGTCGGCTACCGGGTCGATATCAAATTCTATCCATGGAAGCGCGCCGTTACTCTCGCTGAAAACGGAGACGTCGAGGTGCTTGGCTCAGACTATTATGGAAAGAAACGGGAGGAGCATTTCATATACAGCGACCCGCTCTGGGAAACCTATTCCGGATTCGTCAAGCAGAAGAATCGCGAATTCCCCTACTCAGTTCATCCGGAGGACATGGACAAGACCTACCGACCGCTCACGCCGTTCCGGATCGGCGTGGTCGCTGAGTATACTTATGAGCAAGGATTCGAAGATGCTTCCTACTTGCAAAAGACAAGCGTGCCAAACGAAGCCTCGCTCTTGAAAATGCTCATCGAAGATCGGCTGGATCTGGTGATGATCGACAGGTACACATCAGAATACTACATGAAGAACGATCCACAGCTCATTCCTCACATGAGCCAAGTGGAATTCATGCAGCCTCCTGTCAGCAGGAACTGGAACTACTATTTGATCTCAAGAAAAGGGAAACGACCTTGGGAGATCGCAAAAGCGATGAATCAAGGGATTCAGCTGATTCGCGCCGATGGCACGCTCGACGCTATCATGGCCGATCAGCGTTACATGAAAGCAAGAAACTAGATCGTGCCCATGACAGCTAGCAGCGAGGCGATGGAGCGCGAATAATACGATGAAGAGCACATCTGCCACAGCGGCTGACGGCGCGCCTCGTCGCAACCCCTTGCGCCCGGACCTCAGCCTCACGACCGTGACGATCGCTGGCGTCGCCGCTGCGTGCTTTTGTGTGTTTGTCACCGTCAACCAGCTCCGCTCCCTGGCGAATGCCAGAGAGGAGCTCACGCGGCATGCCAGTGCGGTCGCATATTCCCTCTGGAGCCTGGATCCGAAGCCAACTGAATCCTACCTGCGCTTGGCGGCGAAGTCGAACAACTATGACCACATATGGGTTCGCGATCATAACCAGCAAATATTCATTGAGATCCCAGGCGAACGGAGCGACGGGCTCGAGTCTTTGCTGATCTCCGCAAGGCTGATCCCGACTTATGAGCTCACGGAGAACGTCGACTACGCCGGAGCAAAGATCGGAGCAATATCGGCGCGTTGGCGATGCACCACGATCTACATGAACTTCGTTGCGCTGATCTTGCTTTCCCTTGTCTCGATGGTGGCCTGGCTGATGACATCTCTGCTGAAATCGAACCGTTTCCTGGATCATCAGTCCAATGAATTGCTGGTCCAGGCACAAAAACTCTCTCAAGCCAAGGAGGCAGCAGAGTCCGCCAACCGCGCCAAGAGCAACTTCTTGTCCAGCATGAGCCACGAATTGCGCACGCCGCTCAACGGCATTCTTGGCTACGCTCAAATCCTGGAGCGCATGACGGGCCTGCCACCAAGCGCGCAAGACGGAGTGCGCATCATTCGCAAGTCGGGCGACCATCTCCTGATGCTTATCAACGATGTGCTCGATTTGGCCAAGATCGAAGTTGGCAAGATGGAACTAGCGCTTCGAGACGTGCACCTGCCAAGCCTCTTGCATACGGTTGTCCGCTTGTGCCAGGTGAGCGCCCAGGCGAAGGGCCTAGCGCTGCATCATGAATGGGATATCAGCGATCGTTGCACGATCCGCGCTGACGAGAAGCGCCTGATGCAGGTGCTGCTCAATTTGCTGGGCAACGCTATCAAGTTTACCCAGCAAGGCCAGGTGACATTGCGTGTCGAGGCGCAGAACGCGCCGGCTGCGGAGATGAGTCCGCGCGAGCAGCGGCTGCGCTTCCAAATCGAAGACACGGGCCCCGGAATCGCCCACGAAGACCTGGCTCGCATTTTTGAGCCCTTCGAGCAGGTGGGTGACCAGAAGGCACGCGCCGCAGGCACCGGCCTCGGCTTGGCGATCACCCGAAAGATCGTGGAGCAGATGGGCGGCCACATCGATGTTCAAAGCCGGATCGGCCAGGGAAGCCTCTTCACCGTCACGTTGTGCTTCTCCGAGGGGACCGTGATGGATCCGACGCCAGTGCGGTCGTGGGAGCAGGTCGCTGGCTACGAGGGCGAACGTCGGAAGATCCTGGTGGTCGATGACAACACGGAAAACCGTGCATTGGTGCGCGACCTGCTCACCCCGGTCGGCTTCACGGTGATGGAGGCCGAAGACGGCGAGACCGCGCTCCGGCTGGTCTTCGAGGGCAAAGAGGGCAAAGAGGGCAAACCGGCTCTGATCTTGATGGACCTGGCGATGCCGGGCATCGACGGCTACGAAGCGACGCGGCGTCTGCGGCTTCATCCCGAGCTTCGCGACATCGTGATCCTCGCGTCGTCGGCAGGCATTACCGGCGCGGAGCGGGACAAAAGCTTGAGCGCCGGTTGCGATGGTTTCGTGCCCAAACCCGTCCAGGCACGAGCCTTGCTCGATGCGCTCCAGCAGCACCTGGGCCTCACCTGGATCCTTCGCGACCCCGAGGGACAAAGCAGCGCCGCAGCCGATGGACAAGCGATCCCTGCGATCGCGGGAGCTGGCGCGGAGCTCGGGCCGCTCACGCTGCCGCAGGAGCGAGATGTTTCGCTGCTCTTGGATCTCGCCAAACGAGGCCGCATTCCCAGGCTGCTGGCTGAGTTGCAGAGGATTGAAGCAGAGGATTCGCGCTGCGGGCCCTGGGTCCAGCAGATGCGCTCACTGGCGCAAGGCTACCACGTCGTACAGCTTTGCAAGGCATTGGAGGAACGGCACGTCCGCAGCGCGTAGGTGGGACTTGGTTCTTTTTCGGAGCGCGTTCAAATGCCGCAGCCCTGCGAGGCCGCACAGGTGTCATCGCAGCCGCCGCCGCGCCCCGGGCCGCCATAGCCGCCGTCGCCCCCGCTGGATGCGCCGACGGTGCCTCGCGCGCCGTAGATCCCGTAGTCGCCGTCCGTGCAGCCCACGTCGGCCACGTCCCCGCGTCCTCGCCGTCCGTAGTTGCTGGGGTTCGGCGTCGTGGCCGGCTCGCCGTCGTGCCCGTCCTCCGCGCCGCAGGGCAATCCGTCTCCGCACTTGCCGCCGACGCTCGGGAGCCCGCCCTCGCACGGGTTGACCACGGCAGGCCCGCCGTTCGCGCCCGCTCGGCCCGTCGTTCGTCGGCGGGGTTCCCACGGGACGCGCGACGACGGTCCAGGGCCCGTGTGGAGGACGGGTCGACGTGCATTCCGGCTCGCGAGGACACATCCGAGGGCGGTCGCCTCAACGCTGCTCCTCGATGTCGATTCCACACATCCCCCTCCCGACGAGGGTGGGCCACTCTACTGTGCTCCTCCACAATACCCGACCCGATCGAGGCCGCCGAGGAGGAATTCGGGGCGTCACTCGAGATCGACACGCGCGTTCCGCGCAGCGGTGTGGTCCTCTGGAAAAAGGCCGCCGCGCGAGGGGTCTTCGCCGCCGCGATCCGCTCCCGCGACGTCGCCGCGGTCGGGGCGCCGAGAGCCCGGCGGACCTCGCCGTGAAGCTCGCACCACACACGTGAGAAGGACGAGGAGGACAAGGATGCCCACCATCGCAATCGTCGGCGCCGGCATGGCCGGCCTGCACCTCGCGCTGCACCTCCAGCGGGAGGGCCTAGGCGTGAGCCTCTACGAGGAGCGCACGCCAGACGAGCTCCGGGCGGGGCGCCTGCCCAGCACCGTCGCGCTCTTCCCGCTGACCCGGGCGCGCCAGCGGGCGCTCGACGTCGCGCACTGGGAGGGGGCCGAGCACGCCACCCGCATCGTCCGGATGCGCGTGGCGGCCGATCCGCCGCTCGGCTTCGTCGGCCACCTCCCGGATCACGCGCTCTTCATCGACATGCGCGTCTATCTGCCCCGGCTGCTCGAGGACTTCGCCGCGCGCGGCGGCCGCGTGGTGAAGGCCTCGCTCGACGCGGCCGGCATCCGCGACCTCGCCGCGGGGCACGACCTCGTGGTCGTCGCCACGGGCCGGGCGGGCCTCTCGGACCTCTTCCCGAGGGTCCCCGAGCGCAGCCCGCACGCCGGGCCGCAGCGGCGGCTCTTCGCGGGCATCGTCCGCGGGCTCCGCATGCCCGAGCGGCTCGAGTTCATGTTCCAGCTCTCCCCGGGGCACGGCGAGATCTTCGAGAACCAGTACCTCACGCTCGGCGGGGTCGCGCCATCGCTGCTCATCGAGGCGATCCCCGGCGGCGCGCTCGAGCCGATCACGCGGATGCGCTACGAGGACGATCCGGCGCGGTTCGATGCGGCGCTGCTCGACGCGGTGCTCGCGCACGCGCCGCTCACGGCCGAGCGCGTCGATCGGGCGAGCTTCGGCGTGGCCAGCCCGCGCGACTACCTGACCGGCGCCGTGACGCCGGTGGTGCGGCGCGCGTACGCGCCCGTCGGCGGCGGCAGGTTCGCGCTCGCGCTGGGCGATCTCCACATCACCCACGATCCGATCACGGGCCAGGGCGCGAACATGGCCACGCTGGCGGCGTGGCTCGCCGCCGAGCGGATCGCGGGGCAGGCTGCCGCCGGCGCCGCGTTCGATGAGGCGTTCTGCGCGGACCTGGAGGGCCGCCTCTGGGAGGCGCTCCGGCCGGCCACGGATTGGACGAACGCCTTCCTCCTGCCGCCGCCGGACCACGCGCTGGCGCTCCTCGCCGCGGCCTCGCACAGCCAGTCGCTGGCCGACGCGTTCGCCACGAACTTCTCTTACCCGGATCGCCAGTGGGCGATCCTCTCGTCGCCCGAGGCGACGGCCCGCTTCATCGCGAGCCACGCCTGACGCCGGCGCTTACGGCCCGCCCGCCACGGGCCAGCGGAACGACTCGGCGCCGTTGTCGGGCAGGTATTCGTCGCGGTCGCCGAAGTGATTTTTGCCGAACTGCCCAGTGGCGTAGCCGAGCCGCTGGAGGATCTCGGCGATCGTGGGATCCTTGTCGCTGAGCCCCCGCTTCGCGCCAGGGATGCCGACCTCGGTGAGGCCGGTCCGGAGCGGCGTCTGGCCCGTCATGAGGGCGGCGCGCCCGGCGGTGCAGCTCTGCTGTCCGTAGGGCATGAGCAGGCGGCCAACGCTGCACCGAGAACCGCCGCGCTCACAGGACGCCGCGCACCGTCAGCTCCTTGGCTGCCTCGACGAAGAGACGAAGCGGCTCGGACCGTTGCGCCCGGCCCGGGAAGTAGATGAAGTAGCCCGGCACGACCGGCGCGAAGCGCTCGAGAACGAGCTTCAATCGGCCGCTCCTCAGCTGCTCCACGATCATCGGCTCGAAGGCGTACGCGAGGCCCAGGCCGCGCTCCGCCATCTTGACGTTCAACTCCGCGTCGCCGCTCGCGACGACGCCGCCGCGGACCGGAACACGCCACGTCCGTCGGCCCCGCTCCAGCTCCCACGCATAGAGCGCTCCGGTGGTCTGGGAGCGGAAGGTGATGCACTCGTGGCGCAGGAGGTCCTCGGGCGCCTGCGGGATGCCTTGCCGCCCCAAGTAGTCGGGCGAGCCCACGACCACGAACCGGAACGGGTCGGTGAGCCGGACCTGCACCATGTCACGCTCGATCGACTCGGTGAGCCTCACGCCCGCGTCGTAGCCCTCCGCGACGATGTCGACGAGGCGGTCCTCGACCGTGACCTCCACCTCGATCCGCGGGTGGCGCGCGCGAAAGCCAGCGAGGACAGGCTCGATCACGAACGGCAAGGCGGCCCGGGGGACCGAGAGCCGCACCCGGCCGACGGGCTCGCCCGGCCGAGCGGACGCCTCCGTGAGAGCCCCCAGGACCTGCCGAAAGGCCGGCCCGGCCGCATCCACGAGCCGCCTCCCCGCGTCGGTCAACGACACGCTCCGCGTGGTCCGGGTCAAGAGCACGACCCTCAGCTCATCTTCGAGCTGCTTCACCGCCTGGCTGACAGCGGATCTCGTGACGCCGAGCTCACGGGCGGCGCCGCTGAAACTTCGAAGCCGCGCGACCGTGAGGAATACCTGGAGCTGCGGCAGCGGCGCCGACTTCATGGCGCGAGTAGGCCGGCCCCGGGAGGCGATTGTCAAGCGCTGCTAACCAGGGTGTCGCGAAGAGCGTGGCTACTCCGATGGCCCTGCCGAGGCCATGTTCATGGCCGTCGGTGCGCGTCGTGCCCCACCCGGCAGGTCGCGGCCAGGTCCGCCGAGGTCGAGCGGACCACCGACCGGAGGCAGCATCATGGAAATCAAACGGAACGGCTCGCAGCCCGCCCAGAGAGCGCCCGTCGAACACTTCACCGGCACGGTCCGCATCGACCCGCTGTTCCAGTCGAGCCCGCCCGACGACCACCACCACGAGAGGACATGAGCCATGAAAACAGCCGTTCTTCACGGGCCGCGCGACATCCGCGTCGAGGAGCGTGACGCGCCGAAGATCCTCGCCCCCACCGACGCCATCGTGAGGCTCTCGGCCACGTGCATCTGCGGCTCCGACCTCTGGCCGTACCGAGGCGTGAACGCGACCACCGAGCCGACCCCGATGGGCCACGAATACTGCGGCATCGTCGAGGAGGTTGGCCGCGGCGTCACGACCATCAGGCCGGGGCAGTTCGCGATCGGGTCGTTCTTCGCCTCGGACAACACGTGCCCCCATTGCAGAGCCGGCTACCAGACCTCCTGCCAGCACCGCGAGTTCGTCGTCGGCGCCCAGGCGCCGCTCCTGCGCGTCCCGCTCGCCGACGGGACCTTGGTGCCGACGCCCGAGGTCCCCCCGGACGACCTGATCCCGAGCTTCCTCGCGGCCTCCGATGTCCTGGGCACCGGCTGGTTCGCCGCCGATGCGGCCAACGTGAAGCCTGGGGCGACCGTCGCGGTGGTCGGCGACGGGGCGGTCGGCCTCCTCGCCGTGCTCTCGGCGAAGCAGATGGGCGCCGAGCGGATCATCGCCATGAGCCGCCACGCGCCGCGGCAGCAGCTCGCGCGCGACTTCGGGGCGACGGACATCGTGACCGAGCGCGGCGACGAGGGCGTCGCGCGCATCAAGGAGCTGACGAAGGGCGTCGGCGCGGACTCGGTGCTGGAGTGCGTCGGGACGCAGGAGTCGATGCAGCAGGCGATCGGGTCGACGCGCCCCGGAGGCTCCGTCAGCTACGTGGGCGTCCCCCACGGCGTGCAGCTCGACGGGCAGCAGTTGTTCCTCACGCACGTGCGCCTGCACGGCGGCCCAGCTCCCGTCCGGCGCTTCCTGCCGGAGCTGATCGAGCTCTTGTGGCGACGGAAGATCCAGCCGGGGAAGGTCTTCGACCTCACGCTCCCGCTGGACAAGGCCGCCGAGGGTTACCGCGCGATGGACGAGCGCCGCGCGATCAAGGCGCTGCTGCGCGTGTGACGCCGCGCCTTCACGATCCTCAAGCGTTCACCTGAGAGAGCGACGAACCAGACGATCGTTGTGGCGAGAGCGCGCCCTCGTCCCTGTCATCCCGTGCCAGGAGGCCGACGCTGGCAAGGTAGGCTTCCAGAGCCGGCGCATGATCGGACGACACGATGGCGCCGATATATCCGTCCGGCCGGACGAGCACCCAGCCGCCGGGCGACACGCCATAGGCGGCGCGGAGATGGCCGCCATCATCGACGATGTCGCCGCCCGGCCCGACGGCGTGGATGTGAAGCCCGGGGCGCGGCTTGACGGCCGAGAGCCGGTCCAGCCCGTAACCCAGCAAGGTCCAATGCGGACCTTGGAACAGCTTGAAGAGCCGAGTCGGCATCCCCGCCACGCCGCGGACGGGCGCGTCCGGCGCTCGGTCGCCCGCGCGGATGCCGTCGCTGCGTCTCGGCGTTTCCATGGCCAGCGACGACTCCCGGTAGCCCAGATCGAGCTGATGCACCTCGCGGCCGCGGCGCATGACGCCTCGCTTGGCCGCCTCCAGGAGCTTCGTCGACAGGCCGAGCATCTCCGCGGCGATCGGCCGGCGCTCCTCCTCGTAGGTCGCGAGCAGCGCCTCCGGCGCGCCTTCCAGGACGGCGGCGAGCTTCCAGCCGAGGTTGTAGGCGTCCTGCACGCTCGTGTTGAGGCCCTGTCCACCCGTCGGCGGGTGGATATGCGCGGCATCGCCGGTGAGGAAGACGCGCCCGTCCCGGTAACGGTCGGCGAGGCGCGCGTTCATGGTGTAGGCGGAGGCCCACGAGACCGAGCGGATCACGATGTCGCCTCGGCCCGTGCGGCCCGCGACCATCGCTGTAAGGCCCTCCGCGGAGAGATCGACATCGCCCTCCAGAGGGATCGCCGCCTGCAGCTGGAACATGTCGGTGCCGGCGAGCGGGCACAGCGAGAGGTGCTTGTCCATCGACCCCTCGCCGAAGCGATGCCAGGCGGCCCTGCTGAGCCCATCCAGGACGACGTCGGCGACGACGGCGCGCACCCCCATGGTCTTGCCGGGAAAGTCGATCGCGAGCGCGTGCCGCACGACGCTGCGTCCGCCGTCCGCTCCGACGAGGTAGCGGACGCGGACCGTCTCCTCGCCCGTCGGGCCAGCGATGCGGGCGCTCACGCCCTCGCCATCCTGCTCGAAGCTCTTCAGCTCGCGGCCGAACTCCGGGGTTCTCCCGAGCTCCGCCAGACGCTCGCGCATCGCGGCTTCGGTCAGGAACTGGGGCACGAGGAGCGCCAGACGATAGGGCTCGCCAGGCGTCGGATCCTGAGGCTCCATGATCTGCGACTCGTCGTAGCCTCCGTCGTCGCGATACTGCCGCTGCGGTGGGTACAGGCCGCCGGCCGCGACGACGCGGTCGAGGATGCCCAGATCCTCGAACACCTCCTGGCTGCGCGGCTGGATCCCTTTGCCGCGCGAGCCGCGAAACGGCCCGTCCAGCCTGTCGATGAGTCGGAACGCCACGCCCCGGCGGGCGAGCTCAATGGCCAGGGTCAACCCAGCAGCACCTGCACCAACGATCAGGACATCCGTCGAAAAATTAGGTTCCACGGCGAGCTCCGCGTTTTTCTTGGACCGCGTTTCGGATATGTGTACTATGCATATAACTACACCTCCCGGAGCGTCAAGAGAATTTGTGCAAAATACACGCATCACGAAGAAGAAGCTCCGCGAGCTCCACGGAGCCATGGTCGATCTGATCGCGCTCATGAACCAGCCGCAGCGCGATCAGGCGCTGCTCGCGGAGGCGGGCGTCTCCCTGGATCAAGCCCTCTTCAAGCTGCTGGTGGGGATCGAGCGCTTCGGGCCGATCGGCGTGGTCGACCTTTCGGATCGAGCCGGGCGCGACTACACGACCGTCAGCCGCCAGGTCGCGAAGCTCGAGAGCCTGGGGCTGATCGAGCGCCGACCAAGCCCGACCGATCGTCGCGTCCACGAGGCGGTGATCACCGACAAGGGGCGGCAGGTGACGGACGCCTTGGACGCCGCGCGTCAGAGAATCGCGGCCCCCATCCTCGCCACGTGGAGTGAGGAAGACTTCAGCGACCTGGTGCGCCTGATGCGCCGGTTCGTGGACGACCTGATGGCGTCGTCCGGCGGAACGGACAAGACCTGAGGCGCAGGCCACGCTCCTCCTCGACGGGGTGTCGCGCTCGGCGGCCAGCGTTCGGCCGGCGTTCGGCGCGCCTCGGGTATCGGTGCGCTTGACTCCGACAGCCGGGGCTTCTATGACATTCGCGCATCAAGATACAGGGATACATGGGTCTTTCCGAGTACATCGAGACGCTGAACCTCCTCGGGGACGAGAGCCGGATACGGCTCTGCGTGCTCCTCCGCGAGCGCGAGCTGCGGGTGACGGATCTGGTTCGCGTGACGGGCATCTCGCAGTCGCGCGTCTCGACGCACCTCGGGCGGCTCCGCGAGGCAGGGTTCGTCCGGGATAGGCGCCAGGGGCCGCAGTCGTTCTATGCGCTCGCGGTCGAGACCCTGTCCGGGACCGCGAAGGCCCTCCTCGATGAGGCCATGAAATCGGCCGACCCGACGCTGGAAGGCGACCAGCGGCGCCTCCTGGAGCTCGACGCCGAGCGGCGCGGCGGCCTCCCGGAGTCGTTCGCCGGCGAGATGGAGAGGCACTACTCACCAGGCCGCACGTGGCAGTCGCTGGCGGTCGGCATCGCCGCGTTGCTCCGCCTCGGCGACGTCCTCGACGTCGGATCGGGCGACGGGGCGGCGGCCGGAACGCTCGCGCCCTACTGCCGCTCGCTCACCTGCATCGACTCGAGCAGCCGGATGATCGAGGCCGCGAAAGAGCGATTCTCGACCCAGCCCCACGTCCGCGTCCAGGTCGCCGATGCCCACGATCTGCCGTTCCGAGAGGCCTCCTTCGACTCGGTCCTCGTGTTCCACACGCTGACCTACGCCGAGCGCCCGCCGCAGGCGCTGGAAGAGTGCGCCCGCGTGCTCCGCCCAGGCGGACGCATGGTGATCCTGTCGCTCGACGCGCACCAGCAGCGGGAGGTCACCGCGCCCTACGGCGAGCGCCACCCCGGCTTCTCGCCCTCCGAGATCCGCGCCATGCTCACCCGCGCGAGGCTCGATGTCGTCGTGTCCGACGTCGCCTGTCGCGAGGCGAAGAAGCCACATTTTCAGGTCGTGCTCGCCATCGCCGACAAGCCGACCCCGGGTCCCTCCAAGAGCGCCAAGCGAGGCTGATCATGCCGTCCAACAACGCCACGCCCTCCCTTCATCCACTCCAGAAGCTCCTCCGGAGCCGCATCGTCATCATCGACGGGGCGATGGGGACGACCATCCGCACCTACGGGATGAAGGAGGCGGACATCCGCGGCAAGCGATTCGCGGACTCGAAGAAAGACCTGCTGAACAACGGCGATCTGTTCACGCTCACGCAGCCGGAGATGATCTGCGACATCCACCGGCGGTTCCTTGAGGCCGGCGCGGACATCATCGAGACGAACACCTTCGGCGCGACCAGCATCACCCAGAGCGAGTTCTTCGTGGACGACCCGCGGGAGCACGGCGGGCGGAAGGATCCAGCCTTCTATCAGAGGATCATCGACGACCCGTTCCTCAACGACCTCGCCTGGGAGATCAACGAACAGTCCGCGCGGCAGTGCCGCGAATGGGCGGATCGCGTGGCGAACGCCGACGGGCGGCAGCGGTTCGTCGCGGGCGCCATCGGCCCGCTCACCGTCTCCCTGTCCAACTCCCCGGACGCCGACGACCCCGGCTTCCGCGTCGTGACGTTCGATCAGGTGAAGGAAGCGTACGCCCACCAGATCCGCGCCTTGATCGCCGGCGGCTCCGACGTGCTGCTGGTCGAGACCATCTTCGACTCGCTCAACGCGAAGGCCGCGCTCGTCGCCATTCAAGAGGTGTTCGACAAGGACGGCAAGACCCTGCCGGTGATGATCTCGGCGGCGGTCGGGCGCGGCGGAGAGACGATGATCTCCGCGCAGACGGTCGAGGCGTTCTGGAACGCGGTGAAGCACGTGAACCCGCTCGCCGTCGGGCTGAACTGCTCGCTCGGCCCGGACCTGATGTATCCGTTCCTGGCCGACCTCTCGGAGAAGTCCAGCGCCGCGATCTCCTGCTACCCGAACGCCGGCCTGCCAAACCCGCTCTCGCCCACGGGGTTCGATCTGGAGCCGCCGGACATGGCGCGCCACATCGGCGGCTTCGTGGAGGCGGGCCTCCTCAACATCGCCGGCGGCTGCTGCGGCAATACGCCCGACCACATCGCGGCCATCGCCAGGGCGCTCGCCGGCAAGCCCCCGCGCGACCTCGGCCGCAAGGCCCCCGCTGACGTCCCGCCCGGCGGCGCGCCCTCGTCCAGCCCGCCGATCCCGCTGCGCCTGTCCGGCTCGCAGCCGTTCACGCAGCAGCCCGGCGTTTACATGATCCTGGGCGAGCGCACCAACGTCGCCGGGTCGCCGAAGTTCGCGAAGCTCATCAAGGAAGGGAAGTTCGAGGAAGCGGTGAGCGTGGCGCGCCAGCAGGTCGAGAACGGCGCCAACGTCATCGATATCTGCATGGACGAGGGCATGATCGACGGCGTCGCGGCGATGACGCGCTTCTTGCTGCTCCTGGCCAGCGAGCCCGAGGTGGCGAAGGTCCCGTTCATGGTGGACTCGTCGAAATGGGAGGTCATCGAGGCGGGCCTCAAGTGCATGCAAGGCAAGGGCATCGTGAACTCCATCTCCCTCAAGGAGGGTGAGGCGAAGTTCCGCGAGCACGCGAGGACCATCCTCAAGTACGGCGCCGCCGTCGTGGTCATGGCCTTCGACGAGCAAGGGCAGGCCGCCACCTACGAGGACAAGATCCGGATCTGCAAGCGCGCGTACGGCATCCTCGTCGACGAGGTGGGGTTCCCTCCCGAGGACATCATCTTCGATCCGAACATCCTCACGGTCGCCACCGGCATGGAGGAGCACAACAACTACGCCGTCGACTTCATCGAGGCCACCCGCTGGATCAAGGGGAACCTGCCGCACGCCAAGGTCAGCGGCGGCGTGTCGAACATCTCGTTCAGCTTCCGCGGCAACAACCGGGTGCGCGAGGCCATGCACTCGGCGTTCCTCTACCATGCCATCCAGGCCGGCATGGACATGGGCATCGTCAACGCGGGCATGCTCGAGGTGTACGAGGAGATCGAGCCGGAGCTCCGCGAGCTCGTCGAGGACGTGCTGCTCAACCGGCGTCCGGACGCCACGGAGCGTCTGGTCGATTTCGGCGAAGCCCTGAAGGCCAAGAGCGCCGGCGCCGCCGCGACCGAGAAGAAAGAAGAGGAGTGGCGCAAAGGCACCGTGGAGGAGCGGCTGTCGTACGCGCTGGTCAAGGGCATCGACGCGTACATCGACGTCGACACCGAGGAGGCGCGCGCCAAGCTCGGCCGCCCGCTCGCCGTGATCGAGGGCCCGCTGATGGATGGGATGAGCGTCGTCGGAGATCTCTTCGGCGCCGGCAAGATGTTCCTGCCGCAGGTGGTGAAGTCGGCGCGCGTGATGAAGAAGGCCGTCGCGTACCTCACGCCGTTCATGGAGGCGGAGAAGGCGGCGATGGCCGCCGCTGGGCAGGACGTGAAGACGCAGGGAAAGATCGTCCTCGCCACGGTGAAGGGCGATGTCCACGACATCGGCAAGAACATCGTGGGCGTCGTGCTCGCGTGCAACAATTACGAGGTGATCGACATGGGCGTCATGGTCCCGTGCGAGAAGATCCTCGAGCGCGCCAGGCAGGAGAAGGCGGATCTGATCGGCCTGAGCGGGCTGATCACGCCGTCGCTCGACGAGATGATCCACGTCGCCCGCGAGATGGAGCGGCAGAGCTTCAAGGTGCCGCTCTTGATCGGCGGGGCGACGACCAGCAGGGCGCACACGGCCGTGAAGGTGGCCCCGCATTACAGCGAGCCGGTCGTGCATGTGGTCGACGCGAGCCGCGCCGTGCCCGTCACGACGAGCCTGCTGAGCGAGGAGGGCAAGCCGGCGTTCGTCGCCCAGCACCGCGCCGAGTACGAGAAGCTCCGGAAGCTCCACGCGGCGCCGAGGCACAAGCTCGTCTCCCTCGAGGCCGCGCGCGCGAACCGGACGCGGATCGAGTGGCGCGCCGAGGATCTGCCGGTGCCCGAGTTCACCGGCGCGCGCGTGCTCGAGGACTTCCCGCTCGCCGTCTTGCGCGAGTACATCGACTGGACGCCGTTCTTCCACACGTGGGAGCTGAAGGGCGTCTATCCGCGGATCCTGGAGCACGAGAAATACGGCGAGCAAGCGCGCCAGATCTTCGCCGAGGCGAACGCGCTGCTCGACAGGATCATCGAGGAGAAGCTGCTGACGGCGCGCGGCGTGTATGGCTTCTTCGCCGCGAGCGCGGTGGGCGACGACGTGGAGGTGTACACGGACGGGACGCGCAAGAGGGTGCTCGAGCGGTTTCACTTCCTGCGCCAGCAGGCGGCGAAGGAGGACGGCGAGCCGAACCGGTCTCTCGCGGATTTCATCGCGCCCCGGGAGACCGGCCTCCCGGACCACATCGCCGGCTTCGCGGTGACCGCCGGGATCGGCCTGAAGGAGCTGTGCGAGCGGTTCAGGGCGGGCAACGACGACTACAACGCCATCATGGCCGAGGCGATCGCCGATCGCCTGGCCGAGGCGTTCGCCGAGTGCCTGCACAAGCGGGTGCGCGACGAGTGGGGCTATGGCCGGCAGGAGGACCTGACCAAGAGCGAGCTCATCGAGGAGAAATACCGCGGCATCAGGCCCGCGGCGGGGTACCCCGCGTGCCCGGATCACACCGAGAAGGGCACGCTGTGGCGGCTGCTCGATGTCGAGAAGACCACCGGCATCCGGCTCACCGAGTCGTTCGCGATGTGGCCCGGCTCCAGCGTGAGCGGCCTCTACTTCGCGCACCCAGAGGCCCGGTATTTCAGCCTGGGGAAGATCGATCGTGACCAGGTGGTCGACTACCACGCGCGCAAGGGCATGACCGTCGCGGAGGTCGAGCGCTGGCTCGGCCCGAACCTCAACTACGACGCTTCAAACTAGAACGCCGGTCACGTTGATCGAGCGAGAAGTGAACCGCCAAGACGCCAAGACGCCAAGACGCCAAGACGCCAAGATTCTTTCTCTCTCTTTACTTGGCGTCTTTTTGGCGTCTTGGCGCCTTGGCGGTTCAAATTTCTGCGCTTTTCAGGCAGTTTCAACCGCCCAAGCTCGTCCCTGGTCGTGCAAGAGGCCTCGCCGAACTGCCCCGCCGCTACCCCCCGATCACCTCGTCATAGAGGTCCTCGTACGCCCGGACCATCCGGTCCACCCCGAACCGCTCGATCACCCGCGCCCGCCCGCGCGCCCCCATCGCGGCCCGGTCCTCCCGGACCGCGACCGCCTCCAGCGCGCCCGCCAGCGTCTCCGGCGCCCCCGGCGACACGAGCAGCCCCGTCGCGCCCTCCTCGATGATCTCCGGATTCCCCCCCACCCGCGTCGCCACGATCGGCAGCCCCGCCGCCGCCGCCTCGATCAGCGTCAGCGAGATCCCCTCGGTCAGCGACGCCAGCGCGAACACGTCGAACGCCGGCAAGAGCTCCGCCACGTCGCCCCGCGTCCCCGTGAACGCGACCGCCCCGCCCACCCCGAGCCGCGCCGCCTGCTGCTCCAGCGCCGGCCGCAGCGGGCCGTCGCCGATCAGCGTGAGGTGCGCGTCGGGCCGCACCTCGCGGAGCCGCGCGAACGCCGCCAGCAGCGTCGCGTGGTCCTTCTCGGCCGACAGCCGCGCCACGCACCCCACGTGGTAGCCCGACGCCGGCACCCCGAGCCGCGCCCGCGCCGCGCCCGCGTCGCCCGGCCGGAACACGTCCGTGTCCACGCCGTTCAGGATCGTCACCACCTTCGCCGGATCGACCCGCTCCACCTCGAGCGCCACCGCGCGGGCGTCGTCGCTCACCGCCACCACCCGGTCCGTCAGCGCCGCGGCCAGCCGGTTGACCAGCACCTTCCGCTTCTGCTTCGGGTAGTTGCGCCCGTGCTTCGTGTGGATGACCCGCGGCCCGCCGCCCCCCGGCAGGCCCGCCGCCCGCGCCAGGCCCGCCGCCAGCGCGCCGTAGAGGTGCGGCCCCGGGTTGTGCGTGTGCACGAGCCGGATCCCCTCGCGCCGCAGCCACGCCGACAGCCGCACCGGCAGCCCCGGGTCGAGCCCGGGCCGGCGCGGGAGCACCACGAGCGGCACGTCGAGCCGCGCCAGCTCCTCGGCCAGCGCCCCCGGCTCCTCCAGCGCGCACACGATCGGCGCGAACCGGTCGCGCGCCGTCCGCTCCAGCAACCTGAGCACCACCCGCTCCAGCCCGCCCACGTTGAGCGACAGCACGACGTGCGCGACCTTCGCCGGCCGGCCCGGCGCGGCGCGCGGCCCCACGCCGCCCGCCGGCCGGACCTCGGGGGCGCCGATCACGCCGCGGCCTCGCGGCCGAACTCGATCGGCACCTCGGACACGGTGAAGCGGAACTTCCCCCCCGAGGTCACCGGGATCTCGTCGACGAGCTGCACCCGGATGTCCGCCCGCTCGCCGAGGAACCGCCGCAGATCGCGCACGATCGCCTGCGACGTCTCCGGCCGGTAGCCCGGGCCGGGGATGATCCGGATCGTGATCGCCCGCGACTTGTCCTGGTGGACCTGGTACCGCTCCACCGTCGGGTTGTCCTTGAAGAAGTAGGGGAAGAACACGGCCGAGAGGAGCTGGCCGTCCGGCCCGACGATCATGTCGAGCACCCGCCCCTCGACCGACGCGAGCAGCGGCAGCCCGCGGCCGCACGAGCAGGACTTGTCCGCCGCGATCACCACGTCCTCGTTCTTGTAGCGGATCAGCGGCATCGACCGGCACACGAGGTCCGTCAAGATCACCTCGCCCGGCTCCCCGGGCCGCGCGAGCCGGTCGCCGCACTGGACCTCGACGAAGATGTTCTCGATGTTGAGGTGCTTGCCCTCGCGGCGCTCGCACTCCGCGCCGATCAGCATCATCTCCCGGCAGCCGTACCGATCGTAGACCGGCGCCTGGAACGCCTTCTCGATGACCTCGCGCTGGTGCGGGAAGAGCCGCTCCGCCGTCGCGATGACCCCCCTCGGCGTCGGCAGCCGGCGCCCCGCCTCGAGCGCGTAGCGCGCCGTGTAGTAGAGCGGGCTCGTGTACCCGACGACGAGCTTCGGCTCGTAGCGGAGGATCTCGTCCACCACCCCCGCGAGCCGCGCCTCCGCCAGGTTCCACGCGCTGACCGTCTTCTTCCGGATGAACGCCTCGTGCAGCGTGCGCTTCACCTTCTTCCACCGGGGCTCGTGGGTCGGTATGCCCCAGATGTACAGCTCCTTGTCCCCGATCCGGCCGCCAGCCCACGCGTCGGCGCGCAGGGCGGCGGCCTGGCGACACTCGTACGTGGTGTGATCGTAGAAGAACCGCGCCGGCTCTCCGGTCGATCCGCCCGTGCCGCTCCTGAAGAGCTTGCCGCTCCACCCGTCCGCGATGAGCTCGCCGCCGTGCGCGCGGAGATCTGCCTTGGTCAGGACCGGGAAGCGCACGAGATCCTCGGGCGCTTGCACGTCCTTCACGCGGACCCCGTATTCGGCGAAGCGGCGCCGGTAGAAGGGCACCTTCTGCTCGGCGAAGCGGAGGGTCGCCAGCATCTTTCTCCAGTTGAGCTCGCGCAGCTCGCTCTCCGGCCGCCACTGGGACCGCTTCAGCTCCTCGAAGTACGTCAGCGTCTCCCTCCTCCGGAGTTTCGTCTCGTAAAAAGGAAACAGCACATTCCGAAAGAGTACCGAATACATATCCGCTGTCGGACGATTCTTTCGGAGCTCCGACAAACAGTCAAGCTGCCAGGCCGGCGCGCCGCGCGCGTTTCTTGCGCGCCACGGACAGCAACCGAGGTGTCGTAGATGGACTCCACATCACGGCGTTCCAGCGACGGCGGCGGGCGATTACGCCCGCTGCGGGCGGCGCTCCGTCCAGCGCTCAGGCGCGGGACCGGACGGACGTGCTCGCCGCGCTGCGACGCGGCGCGCGGCGCGCGGCGCGCGGTCAGCGCTGCGACTCAGCGCCTCATTGCAGGGTGGGCTCCACCTCTTGCTGCCAGAGCGCCGCCAGCGCGAACGTCTTGGCGTTCTCCGGCACAGCCTGGCAGAAGCTCTGCCGCCGCGCCGGGTCGTGGATCCACTGCGCCCGCGCGACGAGCCGCTGCATCGCCACCGCGATCGCCTCGCGCGCCGCCTCGTGGTGGCCGGCGGCCCGGAGCGACTCGGCGTACACGAGCCGGATCTGCGCCTCGCCCTCCTCGGTCCCGCCGACCGACACGAGCAGCCCGAGCCCGCGCCGCGCCGCCTCGAGCGCCTCGTGCGCGCGGCCCTGCTCGAGCAGCACCCGCGCGCGCACCGCGAGCGCGAGCGCCTGGAGCGTCGGCACGTGCGCCAGCATCGCCACGGCCGCGCCCGCCTCGTTCTCCGCCGCCCCGAGGCTCCCCAGCCGCGTGAGGATCGCCGCGAGGTAGGCGCGCGACCGCGCCTCCTGCCGCCGGTTCGCCTGGGCCGCGAACGCCTCCACCGCCTCGGCCGTGACCGCGCGCGCCGCGCCGAGGTCGCCCTGCTGGATCCAGAGCAGCCCCAGGTTCTGCTTCGCGAACGCCGCCACGTTGTAGAGCCCCATCCGCTCCGCCTCGGCGAGCGCGTCGCGCAGCTCCGCCTCGGCGCGGCCGTACGCCCCGAGCTGCACGAGGCAGTGCGCCGCGTTCACCCGGCTCAGGCACGCGTTCCGGAGATCGCCCGTCTGGAGGTACGCCGGGATGCTCTGCTCCGTGCACTCCAGCGACGCCGCCGGATCGCCGTAGCAGAGCGCCCGCGACGCCCGCAGCGCGTGGATGCGCGCGGCCACCGCCGCGTCGCGCTCGGCGAGCGGCATCGCCACCCGCGCGAGCTCCTGCACGATCTCCTCGGCGGCGGCGTACTGGCCGCCGTGCAGGAGCGACCCGGCGATGCGCGCCAAGGCGCTCACCGAGGCGCCGGTCGCCTCGTCGAGCAGATCGGGCGGCCCGCCGCGGTCGCCGCTCGGCCTGCCGCCGCGGAGGTCCTCGACGAGGTCCGCGAGCCGCTCGCCCATGCCGAGGCGCACGCGCATCGACGCCGCCTCCGCGGCCGCCGCGTACCAGAGCGCGCTCTTCCTGGGGAAGCCGCTCATCGCCATGACGGCGCACCGCTCGGCCTCGGCGGCCTCGCCGAGCCACTTGTGCGCCTCGGCCTGGACGAGGCGCAGCGCCGCGAAGAGCTCCCCGTCCACCTCGGCGCTCGCGGCGCCCTGCTCGGCGCGCTGGATGGCGGCGCGGAAGTCGTTCGCCCCGAGCGCCTGCTCCGCCGCGCGCCGGAACCAGACGACCGCCCGCTCGGCGTCGCCGCCGCGCTCGAAGTGGTCGGCGAGGAGCGCCGCGTCGCGCTCCCCCGCGGCTTCCAGCCACTCGCCGGCGAGCAGGTGGCCGAGCGCGCGGTCCGCGTCGGTCAGCGTCGCGTACGCCGCCTCGCGCACGAGCGCGTGCCGGAACGCGTACTCGTCCTCGCCCCGGAACTTCCCCTCGCCGCGGCGCGCGATGAGCTCGCGGTCGACCAGCACCGCGAGCCACCCGTCGATCTGCGGCGCCCGGCGCTCGCCGCCGAGCAGCGCCATCAGCCCCCCGCGCCAGAACTTCTGGCCGAAGACGCTCGCCGCCCGGAGGACCCGCCGCGCCTCGCCGTCGAGCGACTCCAGGCGGGCCTGCACCATGGACAGCACGGTCTCGGGCAGCGCCTCGGTGCGCCCCGAGGCGGCGGCGCGGATGAGCTCTTCCAGGTAGAACGCGTTGCCCCCGGCGCGCTCGCACAGCCGCGCGCAGACGTCGGGCGTCACCGCGTCGCCGAGCACCTCGCGCACGAGCCGCTCGCTCCCCCGGCGCCCGATCTCGCGCAGCCGGATCTCCTGCACCCCGCGCGAGACCCACACCTTCGGGAAGACGGCCTCGACCTCCGGCCGCGCCAGCGCGAGCACCATGAGCGGCTGGTCCCGGAGCGCGAGCGCCGCGTCGATGAGCTTGACGGTGGGCACGTCGCCCCACTGGAGGTCCTCCAGCACGAGGAGCACCGGCTCGGCGCGGCACTCGGCGAGCACGAAGTCCTCCCAGGCGCGGCGGATCTGGTCGCCCATGAGCATCGGGTCGCTCCGCGCGGCGCGCAGCTCGACCCGGCCCTCGTCGGAGAAGTGGATCCGCGCCACCTCGCCGAGGAACTCGGTCACGCGGGCGAGGTCGCCGCCGCTCAGGGTGCGGCCCACGCGGGCGCGGAGGCGCTGCTCGCGGACCTCCTGCGGCTCGCCGCCGGAGAGCCCGGCCTCGCGGCGGAGCATCTGGCGCAGCATCCCGAACGGCGAGCCGGCGCTCATCGGGTCGGCGTGGCCGAGCCAGACCTGGACGCGCTCCTCGCGCTCCTCGACGCGGCGCAGAAACTCGTAGCGCAGCCGGCTCTTGCCGAGCCCCGCGGGCGCGGTGATGAGCACGGCGCGGGCGGTCGGCTCGGAGACGCACTCGTCGAGCACGGCGTCGAGGATGGCGAGCTCGTGGTCGCGCCCCACGAACGGCGTGGTCCGGCCGAGCAGGGTGCGCGCCGCCTCGACGAGGTCGCGCTCGGCGCGGAGCACGAGGCCGGTCGCGTCGCCGCCGACGTCGAAGCGGGCGTCGAGCAGGCCGGCCATCACCTCGTCGAGGCGGATGGATCCGCCGTCGGCGCGGTCGAGCAGCCGCACGGCGCGGTCGATGGTGGGGCCCATGGGGAGCCGGTCGTCCGCGGAGCCGCGGCCGGCGACGAGGGCCATCTGCACGCCGGGCAGGAGGTCGCGCACCTCGAGCGCGCAGCGCGCCGCGCGCGCGGCCTGGTCGGTGATGAGGCCGCGCCCCTCGAGGGTGATGAGCAGGAGCCCGTCCGCAAGCGTCTGCAGGGCCCCGCCGAAGCGGGTGGCCACGCGCTTCACCTCGTCCTCCGGGACGGCGCGCGCGAGGGGCATCGTCATCGGGAGGGTCATCGGCATGGTGGGCCCTTGCCATGCGTGCGCGTCCGGCTGGCCGACGCGCGCGAGCATCAGGCAGAGCGTCCGCCGCTCGCCGGTCGTGAGCGCGCCCGCGCGGCGGCTCACGGGCGCCGGGGGGGTGCTCTTGATCTCGCCGACGCGGAGCAGCTCGAGGGCGGCGGCGGCGCCGTTCGCGGGCCGCTGGGCCGGGTCCTTGGCGAGCATGTGCGCGACGGCGGCGTCGATGCTCTCGGGGATGTCGGCGCGCAGGTCGCGGAGGCGGGGCGCCTCGTCGAGCACGACGCGGAGGAGCGCGGTGTGGATGTCGTCGCCGACGAACGGCGGGCGTCCGGTGAGGCAGTGGAACAGGACGCAGCCGAGGGCGAACACGTCGGCGGGGGTGCCGACGGCGCGCTCGCCGCGCGCCTGCTCGGGGGCCATGTAGAACGGCGTGCCCATGACGACGCCGGTCATGGTGAGGGGCGCGAGCGACGTGAGGCGGGCGATGCCGAAGTCGAGGAGCTTGACCTGCTCGACCGACTTGTCGACGAGGTAGAGGTTGCTCGGCTTGAGGTCGCGGTGGACGACGTTGTTGCGGTGGGCCTCGGCGAGCGCCTCGGCGACGCGGAGGCCGAGGGTGACGCTCTCGGCGACGGTGAGGCCGCGGCGGCGCAGGCGGTCGGCGAGGCTCTCGCCCTCGAGCCACTCCAGGGCGAGCCACGGCTCGCCGCTCTCGGTGGCGCCCTGCGCGATGTACCGGACGATGCCCGGGTGCCTGAGCTCGGCGAGGACCTGCGCCTCGCGGGCGAAGCGCTCGCCGTGCTCGAGGCCGCGGCCGGACATGACCTTGAGCGCGGCGGTCTCGCCGGTGTGCCGGTCGAGGGCGCGGTAGACGGAGCCCATCCCCCCCGACCCGGCGAGGCGCTCGATCAGGAAGCGGTCGGCGACGATGTCCCCGGGTTTCATCGGGACGGCGAGTATCACACGGAGGGCGGACCGAGAGGCCAGATCCCGGCGCCGGGGGTGCGGTGGAGGCCGCCGGAAGCCGCGCCGCGCGGGCCCCGAGGGGCGCAGGGGGGCGGCGGAGCCGTGCGGAGGTGCGAGGAGCACCGCCGGGCTGCGGGGAGCGACGCCATGTGTGTCCCGCCGTTTACAGGAGGGCCTGCGGAATGACACTACGTGTGCCCCGCCGTTTACAGGAGGGCCTACCAAATGACACTACGTGTGCCCCGCCGTTTACAGGAGGACCTGCCCAATGACACGACGTGCGCCCTGTCGTCTCCAGCGCTCCCTGGCGGGCGCCGCGTCGCTCCTCGGCGACCTCATCGTCACGGTGTTCACGAGCCGCCGGGCCGCTCGGCGGAGAGCGTCGCAACCTTTCGACCGAGGTCGCGCAGGTGCCCTGTGGCCTGTCATCGAGGGAGCTCGAGCGGCGCCGTGACAGCGCGCCCCATGCTTGCAAGGCGCCGCGCTCGTAGGCCGCTCGGATCGGAGCGTGGTAAGACGTGGCGCCGTCGGTCCCTCGTGACGAGGTTCTCTCCATGAAGATCAGCCGAGCGACGATCGAGAACTTCAAGAAATTCGCTCCTCCCGGCATCGAGCTGGATTTCAAGAACAAGGCGACCGGCGATGTGGCAGATCGTTATTTGATCCTCGGCGACAATGCGTCGGGTAAGACGACCATCCTGCAAGCCATCGCCCTCACGCTGTCGCTGGCGCAGCGGAAGATCCCAGACATCCGGCATTTCGGCTGGACCGGGTGGGCACCCGAGCGGTATTTCGTGCACGGCGACCCGATCGTCGAGCTGGCGGTCGAGTTCGAAGACGACGAGATCGCCGCGACGCAGGAAGCCGCAAGGCGCTGGTGGGACCTCGTGCGCCCCACGAGCCATGAGTCGTTCAAGGAACCCGGCGACAGTCGGGTCGTGACGCTGCGCCTCGAGGGAGCAAGGGTGAGGACGACGGGCTCCGCGCGCGAGATTTATCAGTTCCGAGGGCGCTCGTACGTCGCCGCCTCGCTCAGGAACGACGCCAAGCTCCGCGCCCTCTTCTCTCGGCTCCCGGGGGTGTTCTGGTACGACCAGTTCCGCAACGTCGCGCTGTCCGGCGCGCGCGAGCCGCCGGAGCGCGAGGCGCCCGATCACGCTCCGCCGAACGAGATGGGCGTCCGGTTCGAGACCGCCGTCGAGCGGCTCGATAGGATCCTCAAGCTCTGGCACCGGAACCGCGAGCAGCTCGGACCACACCCGGAGCGCGACTATCTCGGTGATCTGGAAGCGCTCTACCGGACGGCGTTTCCGGGTCGCAGGTTCGCTGGGCTCGAGATCCTGTTCGACGGGCCCACGCCGGGTGACGATCGCTTCGTGCTGAAGGATGGAGGCCGCACGTACACGCTGAGCGAGATGTCCGCGGGCGAGCAATCCGTCTTTCCGCTCCTGTTCGAGTTCGTGAGGCAGCAGATCCACCGATCGGTGGTGCTCATCGACGAGATCGACCTGAACCTGCACCCGCCGCTCGCACAGACGCTGCTCGGCCTGCTGCCCCGCCTCGGCGAGGACAATCAATTCCTGTTCACGACGCACGCGCGCGCGGTCTCGACGCTCGTCAGCCCTCACACCATCCACCGGCTCCCGGAGGGACGGCCGTGCCTGTGAGCGTGCTGCTGTGCGAAGGCGAAGACAACGGTCCCGACGTCAGGCTCCTCCACGCGATCCTCCGAGGTACCGGCGTTCAGGTCGAGCCCTCGGGCGGCAAGGACGCCTTCGCGGGCTTGATCCGCGGCCGGCGCCGCCAGAACCCTGGTGTCTGCGGGCTCATCGATGGTGACTTCCCCAGGGACCCCGGCGCCTGGACGGAGGCCACCGACCCCGGCCCCCGTCGGTGGACCGTGCGCCACGGCGAGAAGCAGCTCGTGCTCGGATGGATGTGGCGGCGCAAAGAGGTGGAGAATTATCTGCTCGACCCCGACGTCCTGGCGCGCGCCCTCCGGTGGGATCCAGCGGCGAAGAGCCGTTACGTGGAGCAGCTCGAGCGCGTCTTCGATGCGCTCGGTCACGCTACCGCCGCGCGCATCGCGTTGACCTGCTGTGCGCCGCGCCGGAACCGGCTCGAAACCAAGGTACGCCTCGACGCGACCAGGGAGGAGCTCGCGCAGGAGCTTCGAGACAAGGCCGACACGTACACCGACGGCGCTCGGCTCGACAAGGACGAGCTGCTCCAGGTCTTCGAACGTCACGTGCCGGATTGCCTGACCGGCGGGCGGTTCCGTCAGCACGCGCTCGAGGTGTTCGCCGGGAAGAACGTCCTCGCGAAGATCCAGAGCACACCGGGCTTCGACTTCGACCCGGTGCTGAAGAGGCAACCCGAGCTCGAAGAGCGGATCCTCAACGCGCTGGAGCACGACGCCGAGCCCCATTCGTGGCTCCCCGAGTGGGCGGCGCTCCGGTTGGCCGTGGAGGCGTGGATGCCCGCCTGAAACCGAGACGACGAGCGCGGGCGTCCGATCCGGCCGCCCACGCACCCGAGGTGTGATAGCGTGCGTCCCCATGTCCGCGCTTGTTCTGCCCACCGTCGAGATGCTCGTACCGTATGAGGCGGGGAAGCCGATCGAGGAGCTCGCGCGCGAGCTCGGCGTGACCGACGCCGTGAAGCTCGCCTCGAACGAGAACCCCCTCGGCCCGAGCCCGCGCGCCCTCGAGGCGGCGCGCCGGGAGATCGCGAACGTGCATTTCTACCCCGACGCGGCGGCCTACCGGCTCCGCGAGCGGCTCGCGGCCGTCCACGGCGTCGCCATGGAGGAGATCGTCCAGGGCAACGGCTCGAACGAGCTCCTCGACCTGATCGTGCACGCCTTCGCCACGCCGGGGTCGCACATCGTCTTCGCCGACCCGGCCTTCGTCGTCTACAAGCTCGCCGCCCTCGCGTACGGCATCCCGTTCACCGCCGTGCCGCTGCGGGACCAGCGGCACGACCTCGAGGCCATGGCCGCGGCCGTCACCCCGAAGACGCGCCTCCTGTTCGTCGCGAACCCGAACAACCCGACCGGCACGCACGTGGGCCGCAGCGCGGTCGAGCGCCTGCTCAAGGAGGTGCCGCCCGAGGTCATCATCGTCATGGACGAGGCGTACATCGAGTACACCGACGCGCCGGACTTCCCGGACTCCATGCGCCTCCGCGGCCTCCGCGAGCGGCTGCTCGTGCTGCGCACCTTCTCGAAGATCTACGGCCTCGCCGGCCTCCGCGTCGGCTACGCCGTCGGCCCGGCCCAGGTCATCGACTACCTCAACCGGGTGCGCGCGCCGTTCAACGTCGGCGCCATCGCGCAGGCGGCCGCCCTCGCGGCGCTCGACGACGCCGAGCACGTCGAGAAGAGCCGCGCGCTGAACCTCCGCGAGCGCGACCGGGTCACGCGCGAGCTCACCCGGCTCGGGCTGTCGGTGGCGCCGAGCCAGGCGAACTTCGTGTTCGTCGACGTGAAACGGCCGGCCCGCCAGGTCTACGACGCCCTGCTCCGCAAGGGCGTCATCGTGCGGCCGTTCGGCAACCTGCCGACCAGCCTGCGCGTCACCATCGGCACCGAGCGCGAGAACCAGCGCTTCCTCGACAGCCTGTCGGACGTGCTGAAGTGACCCGCCCTCGGGCGCGCCGAGGCGGCCCGGCTACCAGCGCTTCGCCTCCAGCCCCGCATAGCGCGCCGTCGCGCGCATCATGCCGCCGAGGCTCAGGGGCACGAGCGTGATGAGCTCGCGCCCCTCCGCCGGGCCGGGGTGCGCCGACACGAAGTAGCGCACCGACGGGTTCTCGTAGAGGTGCAGAAAGCCGCAGTCGTCTGCGGGCTCGTCCGCCCGCCCGGCCTCGAAGACGAACGGGCTGCCGCGCTCGCTCGACGCCAGATCGAAGGAGGCGGCGAGCCCGGACATGAGCGCGTCCGCGCCCGCCACCGGGCTCGTGTGCGTGATGTCGACGAACCGCGAGAACAGCGCATAGCTCGACGGGTGCGCCAGCGAGCACAGGCAATACACCGGTCGACCCGGGTGGGCGAGCATGTACCGGATCAGCCGCTCCAGGACGAGGCGCAGGACGATATCGCCGACGATGCGCAGGGCGCCGCCGCCGGAGCGCCCGCAGAGCGCGCCGGACTCGCCGCGGAAGATCGCGATCGTCGCGCCGGAAGACTCCCGCTCGAGGATCTCCATCGCGAAAAAGCCGACGAGCTGACCGCCCGCGCCCCGGTGGAGCACGACCGCGCCGTGCTCCGCGCCGGCCTCGACGACGTGGCTGGCGAAGCTCCGCTTCCGCTGCGAGCCCTCGAAGATCCGGCGGCGGAGGGCATAGAGCTCGTCCACGAGGATCTGCTTTTCGTCCGGCGTCATCTCGCGTGGAACAACGACCTTGATGGAGGTCTGCTCGTTCATGGACTCCTCGATGCCTGCCCATCCTGTCGGCCGCCTCGGCGGCGGGACGGCGGTTCGCCGGCGCCCTCGCGCCGTGAGCGACGAGAGCGACGAGAGCGCCGCCGAGGGCCGCGCCGCCGCCGCGTCGAGCGCGCCGCATCGGCGCCAGCGATGTTCAGCAATGGCGGTGCCAGGGGTGGGAGACGTGGTGAGCAACCCGCGGTTGTGCCGTCGACGACGCGTGGGTCGCCGTCGACGACGCATGGGTCGCCGTCGACGGCGCATGGGTCGCCGCCGCCCGCGCCACGCGCCGCGCTGGACACGCCAGGCCGAGCTCGGCGGCGCGTCGGCCCCGCGGGTCGTCGAGGCGCGGCCGCTCCGGCCGGACCGCGCAGCGGAGCCGGTGCGGCCCGCAGGCATCAGACCGGCAGACCTCAGGAGAGCCGGAGGCTCCGCGCGGCGAGGGGCGCTCTTGGTTGGGCGAAGCTCCTGCAGCGGCGCCGCGGCGGGCGGTCCGCGGGCGAGCAGGACGTGGGTTCGGGAGCCCAGGGGCCGGTCGCCGTCAGCCGGCCGCTCCCGAGGGGCGCGGCGCGCGCGCGCTCACGTCTCGGACCGGGAGAGGCGCGGCCCCGGCGCGAAGCGGATCGGCAGGCGGGTCGGGCCGAGCACGTGGATCGCCCGGCGCGGCTCCCACGGCGCGTCGCTCGCGAGCTCGAGGTCCGCGAGCCGCCCGACGAGATCCGACAGCGCGATCCTGGCCTCGAGGCGCGAGAGCGGCGCCCCGAGGCAGAAGTGGAACCCGTGCCCGAACGCGACGTGCGGGTTGGGATCGCGCGCGATGTCGAAGCGGCCAGGATCGCGAAATTGCTGGGGATCTCGGTTCGCCGAGCCGATCATCACCAGCGCCGGCTTGCCGGCCGGGATCACCTGGCCGTGCATCGGGACGTCGCGCCTCGTCACGCGGAACATCGCCTGGACCGGCGCGCGGTAGCGCAGGACCTCCTCGATCGCGGCGGGCAGGAGCTCGGGCGCGGCCCGGACGCGGGCGAGATCGGCCCGGTGCTCGAGGAAGCACAGGACGGCGTTGCTGATCAGGTTCGTGGTCGTCTCGTGGCCGGCCACGAGGAGGAGCTGGAAGAAGCCCAGGATCTCGTCCTCGCTCAGCCGCTCGCCGTCGACCTCGGCGTCGACGAGCCGGGTCAGGAGATCGTCCTTCGGCGCCTCCCGCCGCGCCGCGATCAGGCCCCTCAGGTACGCCTGCATCTCGGCGCTCACCGCGGTGAACTCGGCGATCGCCCGGGCCCCCTCCTCGGTGCCCGAGACGGTGTAGCTGAGGTCGAGGATCACGTCGCTCCAGCGCTTGAACCGCGGCTGGTCCTCGGGCGGCGCGCCGAGCATCTCGGAGATGACGAGCAGGGGGAGCGGGACCGTGTAGTCCTCGACCAGGTCCATCTCGCCGCGCTCGATCGTCCGGTCGAGGAGCGCGCGCGACAGCTCGCGGACGCGCGGCTCGAGCGCCGCCACGGCCCGCGGGGTGAAGGCCCGCTGGATGAGGGCGCGCAGCTTCGAGTGGCGCGGCGGGTCCATGAAGATGAGCCACTCGGAGGTCCTGTTGCCCGGCGGCGACACCACGGAGCTGAACGCCTCGTGATCGTGGAGCGCCCGCTTCACCCCGTCGTAGTCGAAGATCATCCACGTGTCCGTGGGGGGATAGTGGAGCACGGGGGAGCCGCTCCGGATCCGGTCGTACAGGGGGTACGGGTTTCGGCGCATCTCGTCCGAGAACAGGTCCATCGCTCACGACCTCCGTCGCGAGCCAGGGTAGGATCCGGGGGCGTGGGCCGCTTGAACGAATCCCGGATCGGCGCCGTGATCGCGGAGTCCTTCGCGGTGCGCGCCTCGACGGCGATGGCGTCGACCCTCCACGCCGAGCACGGCGCTGCGGTGCTGGTCGGGCTGGAGGGCGACGTGACGGTGACCGAGCCCGAGCCGGGCGGCGCGGTCGTGCGCGGCCGCGTGGTCGTGGTGCCGCCGGATCGGTGGCACGCCGCCTCGAGCCCCGGGCCCACGATCGGGCTGCTCTACGACCCCGAGGAGATGCCGCGCGTGGCGGGCTACGCGCGCCTGCGCGGCGGCGCCTGCCCGCTCGAGGGGCGCCTCCTGGCGCGCCTCGAGGGGGCCGTGGCGGCGCACCGCGCGTCCCTGTCGCGCCCCGACGTCCTCGACGGCGTCGCGCGGGAGATCGCGGCCTGGCTCGCGGAGGAGTCGCCGCGGCGCGCCCCGGACGGACGCGTCGCCCGCGTCCTCGAGGCGCTGCGCGATCCGGCGGCGGACCGGCGGCGCGCGGTCGGGCACGCCGGGATCTCCGAGGCGCACCTGCAGGCGCTGTTCGTGCGCGACGTGGGGGTGCCGATCCGCACCTTCCAGCTGTGGCGCCGGCTCCTCGTGGCGCTGGCGGCGTTCGCGCGCCTCGACGCGACGGGCGCCGCCCACGCCGCCGGGTTCGCCGACCTCGCGCACTTCTCGCGGACCTGCCGCCGCATGCTCGGCTACTCCCCGACCGAGCTGCGCACCGGGCTGATGGAGTAGCCCGCCCGGCGCCGGCCCCGGCCGCCGCGATTGACGTGGTGGCTCCCTGCCGGCAGCGTGTCGTCCGGACGAGGAGATGACGTCATGACGATGGATATCGCCGCGCTGCGCCGCGACACCCCGGGTTGCGCCGGCGTCCTGCACTTCAACAACGCGGGGTCGTCGTTGCCCCCGGCCGTGGTGGTCGACACGGTGGTCGAGCACCTGCGGCGCGAGGCGGCCATCGGCGGCTACGAGGCCGAGGCGGAGGCGGGCGAGCGGCTCGAGGCGGTCTACGGGTCGGTCGCGCGGCTCATCGGCGCGGCGCCGGACGAGATCGCGCTCGTCGAGAACGCCACGCGCGCCTGGGACATGGCGTTCTACTCGCTCCGCTTCGGCCCGGGCGATCGCATCCTGACCGCGCGGGCCGAGTACGCGTCGAACTACATCGCGTTCTTGCAGGTCGCGCGGCGCACCGGCGCCGAGATCGTCCCGATCCCGAGCGACGAGCGCGGCGCGGTCTCGCTGTCCGCGCTCGATCGCCTGCTCGACGAGCGGGTCAAGCTGATCGCGATCACCCACGTCCCCACGAACGGCGGGCTGGTCAACCCGGCGGAGGCGATCGGCCGGCGCGCGCGGTCGGCGGGCGTGCCGTTCCTGCTCGATGCCTGCCAGTCGGTGGGGCAGCTGCCGATCGACGTGGAGGCGATCGGCTGCGACTTGCTGTCGGCGACGGGGCGCAAGTACCTGCGCGGGCCGCGCGGCACCGGCTTTCTCTACGTGCGGCGGGCGCTGCTCGACCGGCTGGAGCCGCCGTTCCTCGACCTCCACGCGGCCCGCTGGACCGCGCCGGACCGCTACGAGGTGCGGCCCGACGCCCGGCGCTTCGAGAACTGGGAGAGCTATGTCGCCGGCCGGCTCGGGCTCGGCGCGGCGGCCGAGTACGCGCTCCGGCTGGGCCTGCCCGCGATCCGCGACCGGGTCTGCGCGCTGGCCGAGCGCCTGCGCGCGCGGCTGGCCGAGGTCCCCGGCGTCGCGGTGCGCGACCTCGGCGAGCAGCGCTGCGGCATCGTGACCTTCACCCGGGACGGCGAGGACGCCGCGGCCGTCAAGGCGCGGCTCGGCGCCCAGGGGATCCACGTGAGCGTGTCGACCGCCGCGGGGACGCTGCTGGATTTCGAGGCGCGCGGAATTCCCGATCTCGTGCGCGCCTCGGTCCATTATTACAACGAGGAAGCCGAGATTGACCGCTTCGTCGCCGCGGTCGCCGCGGCCTGACGGGGGAGGGACGGCGCTCGTCTGCTTTTTGCTCGCCGTTCTCGGCGCGCGCGGGCGCGGCTAGCATCGCGCGATGCGCATTTTTCCGAAGGTGCTTGTGAAGACGCTGTCCGTGGGCGCGATGGGCCTGCTCGCCGCGTGCGGCTCCGTCGATGTGGACAAGGAGCCTGGCGGCGCGGGCGGGGCGGGCGGCGCGGGCTCGGACGACGCAGGCTCGGGCGGCGCGGTCGGCCTGGACGCCCGGCAGGTGTGCCTGGACTACTGCAATGCTCGTAATGCGAGCGGCTGCGAAGCTCCGGAGCCGGACTGCGCCGGCTTCTGCGGAGACCGGCTCGAGAGCGCCGGCGCCGAGTGCGAGGACGAGGCCGGCGTGATCTTCGCGTGCGTCCTGCCCTTCGCGGCCACGTGTCCGCTCGAGCCGCCGCCCTCGTGCCAGGAGGAGATGGACGCGCTGGACACGTGCATGGAGACGCACGGGTGCGGCGGCGGTGAGCTGTGCTCCGGCGGAGGCGGCGAGGACGGCGAGACGTGCTCGTGCGAGGCCACGTGCCTGGGCAAGCGGCACGAGACGCGGTGCGAGACGCCCGCCGGCGGCGCGACGACGTGCGCGTGCCTCGTGGACGGGGTCGAGGTCGGGACGTGCGAAGGAGAGGGCGCCGGCATGTGCGGGGTGAAGGAGGGCTGCTGTCAGGAGTTCTTCAACATCCCCTCCTGATCGTTCACCTCGAGGGAGGGGGGGAGGCGCGGCGCCGCGTCTCCTTGTCGCTCGGCGTGCTCGACGCGCGCGGCCCCGGCTAGAACGCCGATCACGTTGATGAAGCGAGAAATGAACCGCCAAGACGCCAAGACGCCAAGACGCCAAGTTTTTTCTCTCTCTTTACTTGGCGTCTTTTTGGCGTCTTGGCGCCTTGGCGGTTCGAATTTCTGCGCTTTTCAGGCAGTTTCAACCCGTTTGTCGCTCTAGCATCGCGCGATGCGGAGCTTTCTCCATGGGCTCGGGATGACGCTGTGCGCGGGCGCGATGGGCCTGCTCGCCGCGTGCGGCGATGTGGACAAGGAGCCCGAGGATCCCTTGATCGTTCACCTCGGGGAGGGCAGCTTCACGGTCTTCCCTCGCCGCCTCGATATCGAAGTCCTCCGAGCGCGGCTCACAAGCTCGTCTCGATCCGCAGCGAGGATGACAGGAGCTCGTTCAGCCGCGCCAGATCGCGCGTCATCTCGAGCCGGCGCGGCTCGCGGCCCTCGTGCGACGGGAACTGGATCGCGGCGAACGCCTCGATCGCGGCCTCGGCCACGCGCGCGGCGCCCTCGGGGCCGAGGAGGCCGCGCTCGAGCGCCGTCGCCGCCGCGCCGATGTACGTGTCGAACAGGTGCACCCCGCCGACGGCGAGCTCCTGCCGCGCGCGCTCGGGCGTCGCCACCACGTCGTGGATGAAGATCGCCTGGACCGACTCCGGCGCGAGCTCGAGCATCCGCTGGCCGAAGTGGATGTCGCCCTGCCCGCTGTCGCCCACGAAGACGAAGCCGTACTCGGGATACAGCCGCCGGTACTCGAGGAAATTCTCGAGCTTCTTCTCCGCGATCGCGCGATTGCCGATGAGCCGGGTGAACGAGCCGGCGAGCACGGTCGCGGCGAGCTGGCCGCGCGCGGCGAGCGCCCTCAGCGTCGCGTCCTCCACGAGGCCCAACCGATCGCCTGGCCGGGCCGTGACGAAGGTCAGGTCGCCGGATCGCCCGGGCTCCGGGCCCGGCCCGCGGTCGAGCTCCGCGTAGAACTGCAGGACGCCCGGATAGACGGTCGTCTTCGGATACCGCGCGTCCGTCCAGTTCGCATAGAAGGTGTCGTCGATATCGGAGAGGACCTTCACCTCACCCGTCGGGACGGCCTCGCGCGCGATGTGCTCGAGGAGCTCCTCGCGCAGGTCGCCGTCGTCGATGTCATGGTAGAAGAGCTGGTGGAGGTCGCGGTAGCCGCCCCGACCGTCGAGCGCGTTCTTGAGCTGCGTGACGTCGGCGCCGCGCGTGCCGAGCCAGATGCGGCGCAGCGCCTGCTCGTCGCGGCGCCCCGTGCGGCCGCGCTGCAGCGCCGAGGCGAGCGCCGCGCGCGCCGGGATCCCGAGGTCGCCGAGGCGCTCGGCGGTCAGGAGCTCGAGCAGCGCCGTGCGGTTGTCGGGGCCGAGGAGGCGATCGTCGACGTCGCCGAGCAGGGCGGGCAGATCGAGCAGGACGAGCAGCTCGTCGAGCTCGGCGGCGGTCGCGCCGGCGAGGATCTCCAGGATCCGCCGCTCGTCCTCCCGGTCGGTGTGCGAAGCCATGCGCTGCCGGATCTCGTCGAGCTTCGGCAGCACCGACGGGATGGGCGCGTCGGGGGTGGCGTCGATGGTCATGGCGCCCCGCAGGATAACGGATCTGCCGGCGCCCTGTCCGGCCGGGCTCCCCGCGGCGCCGCGAGGGGGCGCGGCCGGGGCTCACCCGGCGGCCGACGCGCCGCCGCCGAGCACCTCCGCCAGGGCCGCGAGGACGCCGTCGAGGCGCGGAGCCGCGCCGCGGAGCGCGCGCAGGAAGCTCACCAGATCGGGCGCGAGCAGGTGTGTTGGAGAGGAGTAGTCGCCGGCGGTCAGGTAGATCTCCGCGGTCCCCACGCGAACGGCGACGTACACGGCCACCGTGTGCTCGACCTCGACGCCGTGGTCGCACTCCGTGTGCGCGATGTGCCCCGGCAGCCGGGCGAGCGTGAGGAGCTCCATCGCGCCCATGCTGCTCGACGAGCTCGATTTCCGGAGGACGACCCCCCACTCGAGCGGCGACAGGAGGACGATCGCCGCCGGCGGGAGCGCCGCGGGCCACGGCGCCCGGGAGGGCGCGGCGCCCGGGTCGAGGAGGGCGAGGCCGTCGATGGAGGCATAGAGCGCCTCGATCTGCGGGTGGAGCGCCCCGCGCCGCGCCTCGACCTCGGCCACCTCGCGCCGGCGATCCGGAGAGGGGGTCTTCACCGCGACGGACCAGCCGGCGCGCGGCGCGGAGGAGGCGAAGCTGCCCCGCACCAGCGCGCTGCGGAGCGTGTCCTCGATCCGGTCGTCCGCGGGGGCCGCGTCCCGCCCGCCCGCGCCGGGCGCGGCGCGGCGCGGGTCGAGGCAAGCGTCGATGAGCTGCGCGAGCGCCTCGTCGACGGCCGGGTCGGCGCGGAGGGGGTCGCGGTCGAGGAACGGCGCGTAACGGAGGTCGGCGGCGATGCGGGCGACCTCCTTGCGCCCGCGCGCGCCGTGGCGTCGCTCGAAGTGCGCGCGCCAGGCCTGCGCCGCCTCCGTGAGCGCCGGGAGCGCCGCGCGCACGAGCGCGTCGACGTGCTCGCCGGAGAGGACCATCCCGAACAGCATCCCGCCGCCGCGCTCCACCGCGATCAGGCCCTTCAGCACCGAGGTGAAGCGCGCCTGCGCCTCCGTGAACGAGACCGCGTCGTCCGGCGCATGGCGCGCGAGGGCCTCGTGGAACCACGCGAGCAGGCGTGCCGCACCGTCCATGGTGCCTGGGAGTCTACGTCCCGTCGTGGAGCCGCCCCAAGGCCCGCGCGCCCAGCTGCGCGGGGTCGAGGCGCGCCAGGGCCGGAGATCGGAGCGGCGGGTCGAGCGATGCCTCCTCGCGGGCTCAGCCGTAGGGCGACACCCGAATCGTCTCGCCACACTTCACTCCTGGAACCTGCGACCTCGGTGCTCGCCGCACCTTCCGCCAGCGAGGGCGCCGGCGTAGGCTCCAGGGCGATGCTGGCTCCCACGGCGGTCGTGTTCGATCTCGACGGCACGCTGATCGACAGCCGAGGCGACATCGTGGCGGCGGTGAACCACGCGCTGGAGGCGACCGGGCGCGCGCCGCTGCCGGGGCAGGTGATCGTCCGGTACGTAGGCGACGGCGCCCGCGCGCTGTGCGCCCGCGCGGCCAAGCTCCCCGAGTCGTCCGGGGACGTCGACGAGGTCCTCCGGTACTTCCTCGCGTACTACGAGCGGCACCCGCTCGACTTCACCCGCTGGATGCCGGGCGCGCAGGACACGATCGAGAAGCTCTCGGACGTCGGCGATCTCTCGCTCTGCGTCTGCACGAACAAACCGCGCTCGACCACCGACGCGGTGCTCGCCGCGCTCGGGGTCGGCGGGCGCTTCCACGCCGTGGTCGCCGGCGGCGACGTCGCCGAGAAGAAGCCGGCGCCCGCGCCGCTGCTCTACCTCGCAGATCTCCTCGGCATCCAGCCGCGCAGGATGGTGATGGTCGGCGACGGCCCCCAGGACATCGAGTGCGCGCGCCGCGCGGGCGCGCGGTCGATCGCCGTCCTCGGCGGCTTCGCCTCGGAGCAGGAGCTCCACAGCGCCCGCCCCGACGTCGTCCTCCGCACCCTGGACGAGCTCTGGGACGTCCTCCGCCGCTGGCGCGACGCGACCGCCCGCATCTCCGTCGCCCGCCGCTAGCTCCGCCCGCACACGCGGCGCGCGGTTGGCCGCCGCACATCCGGGCGCGCGGTCGGCCTCTTCACGCGGTCATCCTCTGCACGCGGTCATCCTCTGCACGTGTCGGCCTGCTCACACGGCCGTCCGCCCGCCCTTCAGGCCGCGACGCCCTCGGCGATCTCGCGGCCGAACGCCGTCGCGTTGAGGATCGCGCGCAGCCGCACGCGCGCGCGGTGGAGCCGCGACCGCACGGCGCTCTCGCTCACCGCGAGCTTCTGCGCGATCTCCTGCAAGCCGAGATCCTCGTGGTAGTGCGCCAGCACCACGTCCCGGTAGTCCTCCGGCAGCTCGCACAGCGCCTCGCGGACGTACGCCTCCCGCTCCGCCGCCGACGCGGCGTCGTCCTCGCCGATCGTGCTGCGCATCGTCGGCAGCAGGCCGAGCTCCTCGAAGTCGAGCCCCTCGACGATGCGCGCGCGCTGCCGCCGCTGCGACCGCATCAGCATGAGCGCCTCGTTCGCGGTCACCCGGAACAGCCACGTCGTGAAGCTCGAGTCGCCGCGAAACGAGCGGATCGTCCGCACCACCTGCAGCAGCGTCGACTGGACGAGATCGAGCCGGTCCTCGTCGGAGACGGGGTAGCGCGCGAGCTGCCGCTCCACGTGCGGGCGGATGAGCCGCGTGAGCTCGTCGAGCGACTCCCGATCCCCCTCCTTCGCCCTGCCGATCACCTCGGCCAGCGGGCCCGCGCTCGCGGCCCGCGACGCCGGGCGCGATCCGACCGCGCCGGGCGGGGTGAGACCGCACGGCGCCAGAGGAGTCTCGGGCCTCGTGCTGGCGCTCGGAACATCGGTCGGAACGGCGGTCAGAGCCATGAGCCATCTCTCCGTCGAGGGCGCCGCGTGCGCTTCCGGCCCACGGGCCCGGTGGTGCGCTCCGATCAGCAAACGGCTTGCCACGGCAAGCTCAACGGACGTGCGCGCCGCGTGCGCACCGCGTGCTCAGCCGGTATAAGCGGGGCCACCATGTCCAGCGACGCTCCGCGATGGGAAGCCCCCCGAGGGGAAGACCGCCACGCTCCGACGCCCGAAGTGGACCGGCCAGCGCCGTCCGTCTCCGCGCCGCCCCGCGCGCTCGCGCACCCGCTGCCCGCCGGCATGCGCGATCTCCTCCCGGAGGAGGCGCGGCGCCGCCGCGCGCTCGCGAAGCGCGTGCTCGATCACTTCGTCCTGCACGGCTACGAGCCGGTCGCGCTGCCGGCGTTCGAGTTCGCCGAGGTGCTCGAGCGCGGCCTCGGCACCCTGGACGCCGCGGATGTGCTGCGCTTCATCGAGCCCGAGTCGGGCGAGGTCGCCGCGCTCCGCCCGGACATGACCCCCCAGATCGCCCGGCTCGTGGCCACGCGGCTCGCCGACGCGCCCCGCCCGATCCGCCTCTGTTACGAGGGCACCGTCCTGCGGCGGCGCCAGGGCCGGGCGCGCCGCCACCGGCAGATCCCGCAGGCCGGCGTCGAGCTGTACGGCGTCGGCACGCTCGCCGGCGACCTGGAGATCCTCCGCCTCGCCGCCTCCGCGGTGCGGGGAGCCGGCCTCGAGCACGTCGTGGTGGACCTCGGCCACGCGATGATCGCGCGCGCGCTGCTCGACGCCGTCCCGGCGGGGCTCGCGGCCGAGCTCTCGGAGGTGCTCGAGCTGAAGGACGCCTCGCGCCTCGCCGCCGTGCTCGCCGGCCCGCGGGCGACCGACGTCCCGCGCCGCATCGTCGCGGCGATCGCCGCGCTCCCGGACCTCGCGGGCGGCGGCGAGGCCGATCCGGACGGCGCCGCGGTCTTCGAGCGCGCCGGCCGCCTCCTCGCCGGCACGCCCGCCGAGGCGCCGCTCGCCGAGCTGCGCGCGCTCTGGGACGCGGCGAGGAAGAGCCCCGAGCTCGGCCCGGCGCTCCGCGTCGACCTCGGCGAGCTCCGCGGCCTCGCCTACTACACGGGTGCAATTTTCCACGTACTGGCCGACGGCCCCGGGGAGCCGATCGCGGCGGGCGGGCGCTACGACATGCTGCTCTCCCGGTTCGGGCTGCCGATGCCGGCCGTCGGCTTCGCCCTGAACCTCGACGCGGTGGCGTGGGCGCGCGACGTCGCGGGCGCCGCGGACGAGCCGGCGCTGCGGGTGCTCCTCGCCGTGCGGCCGGAGCGCGCCGAGCCGCTCGCGGCGGCGCTGCGGGGGCTCGGCGTCCCGGTCGTGGCGCACGCTCCGGACCAGGATCCGGAGGGGTACGGGCTGTCCTGGCGGTTCTCCCACCTCGTGCGCGAGCGGGACGGGGCGCTCGTGGTCGAGGCCGGGCCCGGCGGGGGACCCGAGGCGGGCGTCGTCCCGGGGGGCCTCGACAACGCCGCGGCCGCCCAGGCGATCGCGCTGAAGACGAGGGGGCCGCGTCCGGGCGGCAAGTAGACGCTCGCTCGGCACGCGAGCCTGGGGTAAAGGCGGACGTGGACCCGGACGGAGCCGCTCGGAGGGACGAGCGGGCCGAGGACGGGCCACGTGATTCGAAGGAGCTTCGGAATGACCGCGATCGTGATCGTCGGCGCGCAGTGGGGCGACGAGGGCAAGGGAAAAGTCGTCGACCTTTACACGGAGAGCGCCGACCTCGTGGTGCGCTACGCCGGCGGGCCCAACGCCGGACACACGCTGGTGGTGGGCGGGGAGAAGCTCATCGTACGGCTCATCCCGAGCGGCATCCTCCGCTCGAACGCCCGCTGCGTGATGGCGCAGGGCATGGTGGTGGATCCGGGGGTGCTCGTCTCCGAGATCGACGCGGTCGAGGCGCGGGGCTGCTCGACGCAGGGGCGGCTGTTCGTGTCGGATCGCGCGCACCTGATCCTCCCGTACCACCCGCTGGTCGACTCGCTCCGCGAGGCGGCGGCGGCGGACGGGACGCGGCTCGGGACGACGAAGCGCGGCATCGGCCCGTGCTACGAGGACAAGGCGTCCCGGCGCGGGGCGCGGCTCGGCGACCTGCGCGACATGAAGCGGCTGGCGCAGCTCGTCTCGCGGTCGCTCGAGGCGTGGACGCCGACCTTGCGCGCGCTCGGCGGCGAGCCGCCGTCGCTCGACGCGATCATCGAGGAGCTCACCCCGCTGGCGAAGCGCATCACGCCGCTGCTCGCCGACACGTCGCAGCTCATCGACGGGGCGCTCCGCCGCGGCGAGCGCGTGCTCCTGGAGGGCGCGCAGGGGACGCTGCTCGACATCGACCACGGCACGTTCCCGTTCGTCACGTCGTCGTCGGCGATCGCGGGGGGCGCGTGCGTGGGCGCCGGCGTCGGCCCGACGCGCATCCGCCGGGTGCTCGGCCTGGCGAAGGCGTACTGCACGCGCGTGGGCGAGGGCCCGTTCCCGACGGAGCTCGCCGGCCCGCTGGGCGAGCGGCTGCGGTCGGTCGGCGGGGAGTACGGCTCGGTGACCGGGCGCCCGCGCCGGACCGGCTGGCTCGACCTGCCGGCGCTGCGCTACGCGGCGCGCGTGAACGGCCTCGACGGGATCGCGCTCACGAAGCTGGACGTGCTGACGGGCATGCCGGAGCTCAAGGTGTGCGTCGCCTACGACACGCCGTCGGGCCGGACGCGGGAGTTCCCGATCGACGAGATCGCGGCGGCGAAGCCGGTGCTCGAGCCGGTGGCCGAGTGGAGCGAGCCGATCGACGGCGCCCGCTCGATGACCGAGCTGCCGGCGGCGGCGCGGCAGTACGTGGAGCTCGTCGAGAAGGAGACGGGCGTGCCGGTCGACGTGGTGTCGGTCGGCGCGGACCGCGACGCGACCATCGTGCGGCGCAACGCGTTCGCCTGAGGGTCGCTACGGCTCTCTCTTCATCTGCTCGATCCAGCCGCAGATCTCGTTGAAGGCCGGGCTCGTGGCGTCGGGGTTCTTTGCCAGGATCCTGGCGACGGCCCGCTCCAGGCAGGCGATCGCTTCCGCGTTTCTCTTGACCCCCATGAGGCACTGGCCGAGCGCGATCAGCGCGAGGGTGAGCGCGCTGCCGCTCGTCGTGTCGGCCGCCGCCTCCTCGATGCGGAGGGCTCTCTCGGCGAGCGGGAGCGCGTCTGCCGGGCGCTCCGCCGCGAGCAGGACGTGGACCAGGGACGTCATGACGTACGCCGTCGCCGGGCTTTCCCCATGCGCCCGCTCGGAGAGGGCAAGGGCCCTCGCGAGGTGCTCGCGGGCCTCCTCGAGGGAGCCCGCCGTCCAGAGGGTGATCCCGAGGCTATGGAGAAGGCGGCCGAGGCGCGGGTCGTCCGCGCCGAAGCTTGCCTGCGCAACGCGCAGCGCGCGCCGGATCAACGCGTCGGCCTCGGCGAGGCGACGCGGGTCGCTGCGCGGGTTGACCGCGACGTAGGCCAGCCCGCGCAGCGGGGTGATGACCTGGGGCGCATCGGGCCCGTAAGCGCGCTCCGCCAGGTCCAGCGCGCCGCGGAATGCCTCCTCGGCTCCCGCGAGATCTCCGACTCGAACGAACTGTCCTGCGCGGTCGAGCAGCGCCCTCAGGTCATCGCCGGTGTCCATGAGTTGTCCTCAGCGTCGCTGGCCGCGCCCCCCCGATCTCCAGCGACAATCATCCTCGCTGCCCTCCGGAGGATTCGCAGCGATGCGGTCGTTCACTCCGGGCCGCATGGGGTGGAGGAGGGGCCTGGGTTCTGGAAGTAGGGCGCTTGCTTCTCCCAATCGAGGATCAAGCGCCGGGCCATGGCCCGACAGCTGGCCAGGTGATAGGCGACCCACGCGTCGGCCCCGCTGGCGGTACGGTCGCTGCGATCCGGCCAGTTTTCCCAGCTGCCGGGGCGACGGCTCGCGTACTCCTCCAGCTCGCGCTTGATCGAGCCTGGGTCCGCATGCTCCCGAGCGAACAGCGGCTCCAGATAATCGGCAAGGATGGTGCATGCCTGATCGTCCATGGCCCGTAGCCGCGCGACGATCTCGGCGTCGGGCAGCGAGAGGACCCAGACCTCCTGCGGGCCATAACAGCTGGTGAATTCCGCCAGGATCTCATCGACCGTCTTCCGCATCTGTCACCCACAGCGCGGCCGGCGCCGAGCCGGCCGGACGAGACCTCCGCGCGTCGTCCTGCGGACGGCGGAGCCGATTCACCCGAGGGCCGCGGCCTTCCGGCACCTCACCAGACAGAGAGCACCGCGTCCAGCGCAGAGACGCGCTCGCACCACGCGCGCAATTCCCCCTCCTGCGGCTCGGTCACGACGACGACATAATCCACGGCTCGTGACCACCGGCCCTGATCACCGCAGGAGCCGATCCGGCTCGGCACGCCTCTCTGCAGCGCGAACACGTCGAGCGACGCGTCGCGCGACGGACGCCCCCAGACGAACGTGGAGTCCCGCGTATCGGAATCGAGCACCAGCTGCCCGGACACGGAGTCATCCATCTCCAGCCATACAATGAGCGTCTTGTCGGCGGCGCGGCTGCGGACATGCACCGTCCGCCATAGAAAAACGTAAGCACACATCGCGATGACCGCGGCCGCCGCGAGCACGGCCCACGCGGCAGATCGACCGGAGACGAACGATGGCGATGCAGGGCTCGTGCGCCCGATCCCTCCTTCAGAGCTGTCATCGGCCTCGGGCAAGGCGTGAATCCTGCTGGAATCGACTTCGTCCATGCACATCTCCCTGCGCTCGCTGGCGGTGCGCGCGCCGGCGTCGCCTCGCGCCCCGCGGTCGCCTCGGTCAATCACGGCCGTCCGCATCGACGTACGAGGCGCACCCGGGCACCTCCAAGAGCCTCCGGCGGGCGACCGAGCAACCCACGTACCAGCCGGCGCCCCGTCCCTCGCTCGGCATCGGCGACGCTCGATCGTCAGGGGTCCCGGGCAGGCGCTCCGCCGATCGTCGTGACCGCGATGAGAGATAGCTCACGAACGTGTGCCAGTGTGTCGCTGTGCCAGCGCGTCGCTGTGCCAGCATGCAGCCGTGCCGGCGCGCACGGGATGGCGGCGCCGCAGCAGATGTGGGGCTGGTCGAGAAGGAAAAGGGTCGGCCGGTCGACGTGATTCCGATCGGCGCGATCGCGACGCGACCTTGGTGCGGCGCGACGCCGTCGAGCGGCGGCGCGGTACGCCATCTCGATCCGGGACCGATGCAGCGGATCGCGGGCTGGCGGGCCGCGCCGGCTCACCGAGGTTATCCGCCGCCCGGCGTGCGGGTGCCGCCCTGGGTGCCGCTGCCGCCCTGGGTGCCGCTGCCGCCCTGAGTGCCGCCGCCCGGGGTGCGGGTGCCGCCGTGAGTGCCGCTGCCGCCGTGAGTGCCGCTGCCGCCGTGAGTGCCGCTGCCGCCGCTGGGTGGCACAAGGCTGCCGCCACCATGCGTGCCCGAGCCGCCCGGCGTCCCGCCGGTTCCGCCCGGCGTCCCGCCGGTTCCGCCCGGCGTCCCGCCGGTTCCGCCCGGCGTCCCGCCGGTTCCGCCCGGCGTCCCGCCGGTTCCACCCGGTGTCCCGCCGGTTCCGCTGCCCCACTCTTGCGTGCCGCCCTGGGTGCCTGCCCCGCCCTGAGCGCCGCCTCCCGGGGACCCCAGGTCTCCGCCGGGCGTCGTCCCGGTGCCTGGCGCTCCGCTCTCGGGAGCTCCCGTTCCTTCGGCGCCGCCGGGGGTCTCTCCGCCCGTCTGCCCGGCCCCCGGCGAGGTCGATTGTGCGCCACCCCGGCTGCCGCCGCAGGCCATGAGCGGCAGCGCGGCCACGACTACCAGAAACATGCTTCGCATGATGTCTCCCCCAGATCGTCTGCGTTCGCGGCCCGTACCGAGCCGCCGGCGATGCGGGCGCGTCCATGCGCACGAGGGCCCGCCCAGAGCCCGGCGGCGTGGCGTCCCACGCTCGACATGGTGGGGCCGAATCGGGCCCCCGGGATCGAGACGAGGCCGGAACGGCGCATCGGGCCGCGCCCGATCGAGCACCGCTGCGCGCCAGAGCCGCAGTCGGGCCTCCTGACGCCTGCCGTCGAGCGCGCCCGCGCGCGCTCGACAGCAGGCGCTCGCCCGCCCACGGAGCGGGGGAGTCGACGCCGGCGCGCGAGGCGCAAGCCGCGCTCACGGTTTCACGGTTCGCCCGGCGCTTGCATGGGGCCAGGACCACCTGTGACCGCGGAGCACGCCGCGCCCGCGCGCGGCCGCTCGCAACGCGGCGCTGCCGCTCGCAACGCGGCGCTGAGGAGGGGGTGAGGCATGCGCGAGAAGTTCCGGAATACGGTCGTCGTGATCACGGGCGCATCGAGCGGCATCGGCCGCGCAACGGCGCTGGAGTTCGCCAGGCGCGGGGCCGCGGTGGCGCTGGCCGCCAGGCGGGAACAGCCGCTGCGCGAGCTCGCCGCCGAGTGCGAGGAAGCCGGGGGCAAGGCGCTCGTCGTGCTCGCCGATGTGACGAACGAGGCCGCGGTCCTGGAGATCGCGCGGCGCACCGCCGAGGCGTTCGGCAGGATCGACGTGTGGGTCAACAACGCGGCGGTGACGCTCTTCGGGCTCTTCGAAGAGACACCCTCCGAGCCCTACCGGCGCGTCATCGAGACCAACCTGTTCGGCTACATCCACGGCGCCCGCGCCGCGCTGCCCCAGTTCCGGCGGCAGGGCAGCGGCGTGCTCATCAACGTCGGATCGATGGTGTCGAGGCTCTCGGAGCCGTACGTCAGCGCCTACGTCGCCTCGAAGCACGCGATCCGCGGCCTGTCCCAGAGCCTGCGGCAGGAGCTCCAGGTGCTCCGGGCCCGCGGCATCCACGTCTCCACCGTCCTGCCAGCGACCATCGACACACCGCTCTTCCAGCACGCGGGCAACTACACGGGGCGCACGCCGAGGGCCATGCCCCCGGTGGTCCCACCGGAGCGCGTGGCGCGCGCCATCGTTCGTCTGGCGCGGACACCCCGGCGCGAGGTCTTCGTGGGCGGCGCGGCCCGGCAGCTGGCCCTGCTGTCGCTCGTGGCGCCGGGCCTCGCCGAGCGCCTGCTCGCGCGGAGCGTCGACCGGCTGCACCTGAAGCACGACCGCACGGCCTACGCGACGAACGGCAACCTGTTCACGCCGCTGCCGGAAGGGACGACCGTGAGCGGAGGATGGAAGCCGCGCGGGAAGAAGCGGCTCCTGCGCGCCGCGATCGTCGGCCTCTCGGCCCTCGCGCCCGCCGTGCTGGGCCTCCTGTGGCTCCGCCCGAGGCTGCTGCCGTCGAGGTGACCGCCCTCCCGCCTCCTGTCGCAAAATGACACACCCTCGTCGTCGACCGCGAGCGACAGCCGCAGCCGGGCTCGCGTACTCCACGAAATCGGCGCTCGCCTCGGTTGCGGTGCGGGGCGCCGGCTCTAGGGTGCCCCGGAGCAGGGGTGTTCGAACGGGCAACAGGGCAGCACGAACAGGCACTCCTGGCGGGTCGGCGAGCTCGCGGCCTGCTGCGGCGGACGACCGCGCCGCGACGTCCGGACGACCCATCGACCAACCGTTGAGGGCAGCATGAGGGAACGAAAGAAGCTTGCAGGGAAGCGAATCGCGGCGCTCGTGGCGGACGGGTTCGAGCAGATCGAGCTGACCGTGCCGATGAAGGCGCTCCGCGCTGCGGGCGCGACCGTGGACGTCGTCTCGCTCCGTCACGGCAAGATCCGCGGGATGAACCTCCACGAGCCCGGCGGGAGGGTGCGCGTCGATCGGACGGTCGGCGAGGCCGATCCGGCCGAGTACGACGGCCTGCTCCTGCCGGGAGGGTTCATCAACCCGGATCTCCTGCGGCAGAGCGAGGAGGCGCGCCGGTTCGTGCGCGCGTTCGACGACCTCCGGAAGCCGATCGCGACCCTCTGCCACGGCCCCTGGGTGCTCGCGTCGGCGGAGCTCGTGCGCGGGCGGCAGCTCGCGTCCTGGCCTGGCATCCGCGACGACATCGTGCACGCGGGCGGCGTGTGGCGCGACGAGGAGGTGGTGCGCGACGGCAACTGGCTGTCGAGCCGCGGGCCGCAGGATCTGCCCGCGTTCGTGCGCGAGATGCTCGATCTGTTCGCCGAGACCGCGCCGATCCACGCGGCGGCGTCGCCGCTCGCCGCCGAGTCGGCGCCGCCGCGCACGTCGCCCCCGCTCGCGGCGCTCAGCGCCACGGCGCTCCTGCCCGCGCCTACCACGGCAAGGAAGTTCCTGAGCGCCGCGGCCACGCTCGGGGTGGGCGGGCTGGCGGTGCTCGCGCTGCGCCGGGCGGCTCGCGTGCCGTGAGGGCCCGGGGCGTACGGTCGCATCAGGGGAATGCGGTCCGCTGACACATCCATGTCGGGTCGAGGCGCCGTGTGTGCAGCGGGCGTATGGGTACGGCGCGCCGACCACCTCCTCGGCGCTCGCCTCGGGAGCGCGAGAGCTCACGCCTGGACATATCGTGGCACGAGCACGGCTGTCCAGCCTGGGCCGAACGGCTCACCCACGTAGGTCGCTCAACCGAATCGGAAGGAGACGGGAGAAGTTCGCTTCTTCCCCACGGGATGGACTATTATGTCCATCCCTATGGCCGAGAGCAGCTACGTGTTTGCGGGGTCGGAGCGTGCGCGAGAGCTGGAGCGCCTGCGGCGGATCGAGGGGTTCTTCGACCCTGGCAGCTGGCGCCTGCTCAAGGCGTCCGGGATGGGTCCCGGCTGGAGCTGCCTCGAGGTGGGGGCCGGCGCCGGCTCGATCGCCTCCTGGATGGCAGAGCGCGTGGGCGAGGAGGGCGAGGTCGTCGCGGTCGACCTCGATGTCGGGTTCATGGATGCTCCTCGGCTGCCGGGCGTCCGGATCATCGAGGGCGATATCCGCCAGCTCAACTTCCACGCGGCCCGCTTCGATCTCGTGCACGCGCGCTACGTGCTCATCCACAACGTCGATTTCCAGGATCTCCTCGACGCCATGCTCGCGGCGCTGAAGCCCGGCGGCCGCCTCGTGCTCGAGGAGCCCGACTTCACCGCGGCCAGGGGCGCGTCCGGCCCGGATATCGAGGCCTTCAATCGGGTGAACCAGTCGATCCTCGCGATGTACCAGGCCGACGGCAAGGACCCGGGGCTCGGCCTGCGCCTGCCCGCGATCCTGACGTCGCGAGGGCTCGCCATCGAGGCCGTCGAGAACGAGGTGCCGCTCTGCCCGGGCGGCCACCCGCTGTCCGAGATCATGAGCCTCTCCGCCACCCAGCTCCAGGACAAGTACCTCGCGACCGGGCGGATCAGCGAGGAAGATCTGGCCGGCTACGCCCGGTTCGCGGCCGACCCGGCGGCGTGGGGCATCTACTACGGCACCGTCGGCGTCGTGGCCCGCAAACCGGCCAAGACCGCGGACTGACGCCCCGCCCGCGCCCGGCTCGCAGGAGCCCGAGCTCGGGCCCTTCTCCAGGAAAGCGTCGATGTCCATCCCGCCGCCTCCGCCGAGATCGGACATGGCACCACGCCGATCGCCCGACAGCGCCCCTCCCCCGCCCCCGCCAGCCCTCCCGTGACGACGCCGGCGCCGCCCGGGCAGCGGCGCCCGCGTCCGTTCAGCGGCCTCGAGAGGTGGCACCCGCGCGCCGGTCCGTCGCGCGGCGCGGAGGGTTCAACCGATCCGGTGCGCTGGTGAGCATCATCGATTTGATGAGCTCGCGCTTGCATATCCCCTGAGCAGTTCAAGATACATGACGGGGCGGGCCAGGCATCACCGCCAAGCGCTTCAGCGCCGGCGCCGCTTCCGTCAATGACATGGGGGAAGTATGAGCATTCGAATCGATTCTCTTCGTTTTGCATGGATGGCAGCCCTGGCGCTCGGTGGAGCCAGCGCCTGCTCCGTCGCCGCGGGAGACGGACACCTCGCGACGACGGACGAGGAGAGCGCGGAAGAGGCGGTCGAATCCGCGTCTCAGGCATTCACGCTCTCGATCCCGGAGATGGCCTCGGTGGTCTCCGCGTTCGACGCGGCCCGGATCACAGAGGCGCAGCTCGCCCTGGACCGCACGACCGACGCGTACGTCATCGAGCTCGCCCAGGAGCTGCTCAATCACCACACCACCGCAAACCAGCAGCTCCTGGCCGCGCTCGCACAGGCAGGCGCGGCGCCGGTGGACAACGCGGTCAGCGCGGCGATGGTCGAGCAGGGCGCGTCGGATCGACAGTTCCTCGAAGGGCTCAGCGGGCCGCGCTTCGACTGGACATACGTCAACCTCCAGATCCTCCGGCACCAGGAGTTCCTCGCCCATATCCAGGAGCAGCTCGCCGTCGTCGGCCCCGAGGTGCACCCGGCGGTCGCTCACCTCATCCCCGGTATCCGGAGCGCCACGTCGCGGCACCTCTCGCTCGCCACGTCCCTCCTCTCGCTCCTCGGTACCCCGTACGTCTCGGAGCACGCCAATCCGCCTCGCGCGCCCTATTACGGCAACGGCTCGCCCTATTACGGTGGCGGCGCGCCCTATTACGGCAACGGCGCGCCCTATTACGGCAACGGCTCGCCCTATTACGGCAGCGGCTCGCCCTATTACGGCAGCGGCTCGCCCTATTACGGCCCCGTCTATTACGGCCCCAACGGGCCTTACTCGCCCGCTTACCCGCCCTACGGGTACTACGGGCGCAGCGCGCCGTCCGGCTCGCCCTCCCCCGGCCATCGCCCGTGAGCCTGACGAGGGAGCCGGGGCCGCGCTCGCCCGCGCCAGACGCCCGCTGACGGGCGGCGACGCGGCCAGCTCCGCCGGTCCGGCGAGGAGACGGGCGCGGCGCGCTACAGGCGGCGCCGCGCCCGGCCACGATCCGGGATGACGCCGTGGATCTCCGCCTCGGTGAAGCCGGCGGCCTTGTAGAGGCGCTTCAGGTGCACGAGCTCGATGTGCGCGCTCTTCGCCACCGCGGCGCGGATGCGATCGAGCACGCTCAGCCGCTCGAGCGGGAGCCGCGTCGCCTCGACCGTCGACCGCAGCGCCGCGGCGGCCGACTTCACCTCGGCCGCCGCCGCCTGCGCCTTGTCCAGGCTGAGCTTCGGGTGGATCCCCGAGCCGAGCAGCTGCGCGAGCACCTCCAGCCGATCCGGCTGCCCCGTGATGTCGCCGTCCTCGTAGTCGGCGAAGTACGCCGCGCCGCCGGGGAACAGGATCGACAGCGCAGGATCCGCGGAGGGGCGCCCCACGGCGTTCCAGACGTCGTCGGCGACCTTGCCGAGCGCGTCGTCGGCGCGCGCGGACTCGGCCTCCACCTTGGCGAGCAGCGGCTCCGCCTCGGAGCGCGCGGCGTTGCGCTGGGCCTCCACCCCGTCGAAGAGCGTCAGCACGGGCACGAGCCGCTGCTCGGCGAGCTCCCGAAGGGACCCGCCCTTCGCCGAAGCGCTCTGGAGCGTCGCGCGCACGTCACCGATGATGTCGTCCGCCGGCGCATCCTTGCGAATCACCTCGCCCATGATGTCGATCCTCCTCTGGCCTCACGAGGCTCCAAGGCTGCGGAGTCCAGCGAACCACGACCCGCGAACGCCCCCCGTCGGCGCTGTCACCTCGGGCACCATAACGGACCATCGCCCGCTCGATCAACCGGATCGCAGCCCGCCGCCGCCGGCCCGACATGGGCCTCCGGGGCGCGCCGCTGGTACACTCCGGCCGTGCACCTCGGCCCGCTGCTGCTCACGGCCCTGCTCGCCCTCCCGCTACCCGCGCACGGCGGCCAGGGCGGCGACCTCGTCGCCGCCGCCGCGGCGGCAGGGCGGCCGCCCGAGTGCTCGGCGCGGTCCAGCCGGGCCATCGCACGGGGGCCCACCGTCTGGGAGCGCGCGCGCGCGCCGGAGCTCCCGCGCTACTGCGACCTGCTCGCGCGCGGCCAGGCGCAGCTCGGCGGCGACCCCGAGGCGGCGCGCGAGGCGGCGCGCCTCGCCGATCAGCTCCTCCCGGGGCACGCCGCGCCGCAGGTCCTGCTCGCCCGCGCCGCCCTCGCCCTCGGCTCGCCCGAGGACGCGGCGCGCGCCTTCGACCGCGCGCGGCGCATCGACCCGCGCAGCGTCGAGGACCCGCACACGCTGCACGATCTCGCCCGGTCGCTCGCCCGCACCGGCAAGCGCGACGAGGCGATCGCGACCTACCGCGCGCTGGTCCCGCGCATCGACCTGCTCGGCACCGCCGACCAGCGCGCGCTCGTGCTGCTCGAGGCGGCGCACCTGTCGATGGCCGCCGCGGGCGCGGCCGCGACGCCGCCCGCCGGCGCGCCCGCGGAGGGCGCCCGCGGCGACCTCGACGAGGCGATCGCCTACCTGCGCGAGGCGCGCCAGCGCGCGCAGACGCAGCTCGCGCGCGACGTCACGCTGTCGCTCGCGCTGGCGCTGGACCGCGCCGGCGACAAGGCCCAGGCCGACGCCGCGCTCGAGGGCGAGGCGGTCGACGCGGGAGCCGGCGGCGACCCCCGCGCCCAGGCGGCGGCGCGCGCCCGCGCGGAGGCCGCACGCGCCCGCGCGGCCGACCACCGCGCCGAGGCGGCGGCGCGGGCCCGCGCGGCCGACCAGCACGCCGGCGCGGCGGCGCGCGAGCACGCCGCGGACGATCTCGCCAGCGCGGCGGCGCGCCTGCGCACCCTCGACTACCTGGCGGTCCCGGAGGACAGGCTCGCCCTCGAGGCGCTCGCGCTGGAGCGGACCATGACGGCGGCGGCGATCGCGCGCTGGGAGGCCTACCTGTCGGGCGCCGGCGGCCGTGGGGCGTGGGCCGCGGCGGCGCGCGCGCGCCTCGACGCGCTCCGGAGAGGCGCCGGCGTCGGAGGCCAGCGGCCCGCGCGCGCCGCGGCCGCGGGACCGGCCGCGCGCGCCCCGCAGGAGCGCGGCGCGGCTCCCCAGCCCGGGCCGGGCGCGGGAGGCGCGCGATGAGCCGGCGGCCGCGCGTGCCCCAGCGGCCGCGCCTGCCCCAGCGGCCGCGCTTGCCCCGGCGGCCGCGCCTGCCCGGCCTCGCGGCGCTCCTTGCGTTCGCGCTCGCGGCGGCGCCCCTGCGCGCGGCGCCGACCGTCTGGTCCCGCGCGCTGGATCCGGCGGCCGACCAGCGCGCGGAGCTCATCTCCCAGGCCGACGCGCTCCTCGCCCGGTACGACCGGCTCCGGCGCACGCCGCTCCTGGAGCGGGTCGAGGAGATCGGCCCGCTCTGGCTGCGCGAGGCGCGCACCCTGTACGAGCGCGCCGGCGCGGCGACCTCGCGCGATGCGTCGGTGCGGCTGCGCTACGCCGACATCCTCGAGCACCTCGGCGACGTGCAGGGCGCGGTCGCGACGCTCGAGGGGCTCCTGCGCACCCACGCGCCGGCGCCCTCCCGGGCCGACGCGTGGCACGCGCTCGCGGTCTGCTATGCGCGGCTCGGGCGGTACACGGAGGAGATCAAGGCGTACGACGAGGCGCTCGCGCTCGAGCCGCACGCCGCCTCGCGGGCCCTGCTGCTGGCCAACCAGGCCGAGGCGTACATGGCGCTCGGCGACATCACCTCCGCGGTCGACGGCTACCGCGCCGCGCTCTCGGCGCTCGGGTCGCTCGACATGTTCCGCTACGGCGTGACCACGCTCTGGGGGCTCGCCGTGGCGCTCGACCGATCGGGCGACCTGGAGGGCGCCATCGAGCACATCCGGCTCGCGAGGACCTACGACCGGAACGACCAGCAGATCAACGGCGCGGGCTGGTTCTACGTGCCCCCGTACGACGAGGCCTGGTACGCCGCGCTCGGCTACTGGGCCGCGGCGCGGAGCGCCGAGCTCGGCGCCGCGCGCGCGGAGGCCTACCTGCAGGCCGTGGATGCGTGGGAGTCGTACATCGCGCGCGCCCCCGGGAACGACCACTGGCTGCCGCTGGCCAAGGCGCGTCGCGCGCAGTGCGAGCGCGAGCGGGAGCAGACGATGAAGCGCCTGCGCAAGCCCGCGCCCGCGGCGCCGCAGCGGCGCTGAGCCGAGGCGCTCGGCCGGGCCGCGCATCCGGCCGCCGCGCGTCGCTCCCGGGCCGCTCCCGGTCGCGCTCGCGCCGCGCTTCCAGCCGCTCCCGGTCGCGCTCGCGCCGCGCTTCCGGTCGCGCTCGCGTCCCGCTTGCGGTCGCTCCCGCAGGCGCTTCCGGTCGCTCCCGCACGCCGCCTCCGGCGCGCTCCGATCGCGGGGCGGCGGGATGCGAGGACGCCCCTTTACGACCTCGCCCAGCGGGTTCACCTTAGCGTGGTCGCCCTCGCGCGCGGGGGCGGCGCCGGCCAGCTCACCCCGAACGGAGATCCGTCGAGATGCGCGACTCGGTGTTCAATGAGACCGTGCTCTGGTCCGGACGTCCCAAAGTCGTCGCGACGCCGCTCCTCTACGTCGTGGGCGCGGCGGTCTGCGGCGTGACCTCCGCGATCAGCACGGCGTCCGCCATCGTCGTGACCAAGGCGCTCGGCGCCTCGCCGACCCAGCTGCTCGCCTTCGCGGCCTGGATGGCGAGCCTCGCGGTGGCGTTCAGCTACCTCCCGCGCTGGTGGCGCTCGGAGCTCGAGTACCTGCTCACCGACCGGCACATCGTGGTGCAGCGCGGGAAGCTCCGGCGCTCCATCGAGCGGCGATCGATCAGCTACGCGCGCATCCACTGGCACCCGAAGCACCCCGGCGTGGGCGACCTCGAGCTCGTGCGGGCGGTGCCCACGGGCGCCCTCCGCCGGCGGCTGTCGATCGTGCTGAACGGCGTCGTGGCCCCGGATCGCGTCTGGGCGATCCTGCGGGGCGTCGTCCCGTCGGCGCCCGCGGGCGACGGCCACCGGCTGCTCTCGCAGCGCCTCGACGAGGGCGAGCGCGTGCTCTGGTCGGCGCACCCGGCCGACGGCTGGCACAAGTGGCTCCCGAACGGCCTGCGCGGCGTCGGCTCGGTGCTGCTCGGCGTGCTCCTCGGCGGCTTCGCGGTGGTCACGGCGGTGCACGCCGTGCGGAGCATCCGGATCGTGACCGCGGCGGGCATGGATCCGGAGAGCGTGTCCTTCGTGGCGCTCGTCGCCTCGCTCTCGCTGACGATCGTGCTGCTGGTCGCGGCGGGCGCGGCGATGCTCTACATGTCGGTGGTGCGCCCCGCGCGGCTCGCGGCGCGGACGCGGTACCTCATCACCGACCGTCGCGTGCTCATCCAGCGGGGCGACGAGGAGCTGCACCTCGACCGCTCGCGCATCGTCGACGTGATCGACGCGCCGGGCGCCGGGGGCCTCCGGGACGTGTTCCTCGTGCTCGACGGCCCCCGCGCCCGCGCCCTCGCGGCGAGCGGCGCCTTCGGCGAGGCCCCGGGCACGGGCCTCCAGCCGGTGCTGCACCGGGTCGCGGACGTGGACTCGGTGCGCCAGATCCTGCGGCCGGCGTAGCGCCCGCCGAGGCGTGGGCGCGCGCCGCTCAGCGGCGCGTGGCGAGCCGTGGGCGCGCGCCGCTCAGCGGCGCGTGGCGAGCCGTGGGCGCGCGCCGCTCAGCGGCGCGTGGCGAGGCGCGGGCGCGCGCCGCTCAGCGGCGCGTGGCGAGCCGTGGGCGCGCGCCGCTCAGCGGCGCGTGGCGAGCCGTGGGCGCGCGCCGCTCAGCGGCGCGTGGCGAGCCGTGGGCGCGCGCCGCTCAGCGGCGCGCGACGCGGGCCTCCAGGTCGCGCACGCGCGCCTCGAGCTCGCGCACGCGCGCCTCGGCGGCGGCGCGGGCGCGCTGCTCCGCGACGCGGGCGCGCTGCTCCTGGGCGCGCGCCTCGCCCTCGGCGCGGAGGGCCTCCTCCTCGGCGGGGACGAGATCCGTCGCGCGGGAGGTCCGCGCGACGCGCAACGTCGGGTGCGGGCCGTCCTTCAGCACGACGACGTAAGCGTCGAACGCCTCGATCCAGAGGGGATCGGCGCCGGCGTGGACGCGCAGGTAGGTGCCGTCCGGATCGCGGCGGTAGAGCTGGAGCGGCACGCGCTCCTCGGAGAGCGGCGCGCGGGCGGAGGCCGCCTCGGGATCGAAGAGCAGGAGCTCGGGGCAGCCGAGCTGCCAGTACTTGGCCGGCGTGACCTCGTACGCCCGGCGATGGTCGCCCGTGACGATCTCCAGCGCGAACCGCGGCGGGCGGTGCCCCGGCAGCCACGTCTGCCACTGCCGCGGCAGCGGCGGCAGCGGGCGGTGCTCGAGGACGTAGAGGTCGGGCAGGACGCGCACGAGCGGCTCGCCGCGCACCCAGGCGAAGGCGTGATCGGTGCCGGCGTACCAGTCGACCCAGCCGCGCTCGCGCGCGAGCTGCGCGAGCACCGAGAGCAGCAGGCGGACGATCCCGGACCGCTCGGCCTTGCCGTGGCGCTCCGCGTCGTCGGGCAGGTACCAGCCGGACCAGTCGATCGCGGCGCTGGCCTCCTCCGGCGACAGGTCGCGGAGCACGAGCGCGCGGGGCGGCCGCCGGGGGTTGAGCGGAAACCCGATGCGATTCGGCGATGCCACCCGGCGAAATTAGCACCCCGCAGCTCCCGCGGGGACGAAGCGGCGCGCCGGCATCGCCCGGCGGGGGCGCAGCCGCGCGCAGCGGCGCGCCGTCATCGCCCGGCGGGGGCGCAGTCGCGCGCAGCGGCGCGCTCCCCGCCGAGCGCCTCCTCGAACGACATCACCCCGCCGAGCGCCTCAGGCGACATGTAGCTGCGACTCGCTTGACAGGGGCAAAGGTTCCATGTCTTCCTACCTGCTCAGATCTTTCTTCACATCATCCACGCCGGCAAAGGCGGCGGCTCGCGCTGAGCGATCTCGCGATCCGCTGCTGATCCCCTTTGGAACCCGGCGTGGCGAAGCAGCAGCACACGGTGATCACGTAGCCATCGCGTCAGCCCCGGCGCGGACGCGCCGAGCCGGCGTCCGGAAGGAAGGCCGGCCGCGACGTCGAGAGCACGCTCTCGGCGGCCGCGTCCTGCGCGGAACGGCGGAGCGGCGGCCACTCACAGCAGCCAAGACCACACCAACGACGGCTCGTTCAACGCGGCGGAGTCCCGCTCCGCGGATCCCGACAGCAGCACCGCTGCGCCACGGCGGCGCGCTGCTCCGCGCGGATCGAGCCCTGGGCGCGCGCCCGGAGGAAGCTTCATGAGAACCTTGCATACTCGGATCGGGACTCTACTTGTCGTCGGCGCTGTCTGCGCGATCGCCTGCTCGTCAGGCCCGGGGGGCTCCCCGCAGGGCCAGGGCACCGGCGGCGCGGGCGGGGACCCGGACGACATCGGCGCGGGGACGGGGAACATCTTCGACGTGGGCAGCGGCGGCCCCGTCGAGCCGCCCCCCTGCGAGGTGTGCGAGGACTTCCCGGCGGCCCCGGTGCTGGACGACGCCGGGACGCCGCCGCCGGCGAACGCGCCCGAGCTGTTCGGCGCCCCGGGCAGCGGCGCTCCGGGCGGGCCATGCCTCGCCGAGCCGGAGATCGGCGCGCTCTTCCCGAACAACTGGCTGCGGCCGAGGTTCCGTTGGACCGCGCCCGAGGGGCAGGACCTGTTCGAGATCCGCGTGCACGCCGACCGCGAGAAGAACGACCTGGTCGTCTACACGACGAACAGAGAATGGAAGATGCCCAAGGACATGTGGGAGAAGCTGGCCGCGCACGTCCGGAACGAGCCGATCACCATCACGATCCGCTCGGTGTCGACGAGCGCGCCGGGCGCGCCGCTCCTGGGCACCTCCGGGCCGATCACCATCGCGCCGGCCCCGGCAGGCGGCAGCATGGTGTACTGGGCGGCGATCGGCGAAGGGCCCGCGGACGCGTGGCTGGCCGGGTTCGGCGTGGGCGAGGAGGGCGTCGTCGACGCGCTCAAGGTCGATCAGGTGCAGCAGGGCGGCCGCAGGACCGAGAACGGCGGCCTCCGGAACGACGGCGCGGTGAGGTGCATCGGGTGCCACACGTCGACGCCGGACGGCGAGTCCGTCATCTTCACGGATCACTGGCCGTGGGGCCTCGCCATCGCCTCGGTGCAGAAAGACTCCGTCGGCGAGGTGCCGTCCTACGTCACGCCGGGCGGCTCGGAGGCGATGAGCCAGTCCTGGCTCGGCGCGCCCAGGATGTCGCAAGCGCACTTCTCCCCGGGAGACCGCATCGTCGTCACGTCCTATGGCCGGGATCGCGGCACGGTGTGGGACGGCCAGTCGTACAGCACCATGCCGAACGCGCGCCTCGCGTGGTTCGACCTGGAGTCGCCCGTGCCGACTTACCCGCTCGACGCCAACCCCAACCTGGTCAAGGAGGAGATGGCGGCCGCGGAGGGGACCGCGTACGGCTTCATCGCGCGCGAGGGCGACGCGCGGGGGGCGCTGATGCCGGACTGGAGCCATGACGGCAAGACGATCGTCTACGTGTCCACCGACGCCGGGAAGGACGGGCGGATCGCCGCCGGCGAAGGGGATCTCTACACGGTGCCCTACAACAACCGGCAGGGCGGCGCGGCGACGCCGCTGCAGGGCGCGGCCGAGCCGGCGTTCAACGAGTATTACCCGGCCTTCTCGCCCGACGATCGGCTGATCGCGTTCAACCGGACGCCGGGCCCGGGGGAGATGTATTATAACCCCGCGTCCGACATCCACGTCATCCCCGCGACCGGCGGCACGGCGACGCGGCTCGCCGCCAACGATCCGCCGGCCTGCGTCGGCGTCACCAGCCCGGGGATCCACAACAGCTGGCCGAGGTGGTCGCCGGAGGCCACGACCGTCGACGGCAAGACCTATTACTGGGTCATCTTCTCGTCGTCCCGCGACGGCTACACGCTCCAGAAGGACCCGCAGAAGAAGGCATCGCAGCTCTACGTGACCGGCGTCGTCGTGGAGGGCACGACGGTGCAAACGTACCCGTCGATCTATCTCTGGAATCAGACCACGAACACGAGCAATCACACGCCGGCATGGGACGTGTTCAAGATCCCCCCCGCGCCCGTCCCCCTCTGAGCCCCCACGCGGGCCTCCCCGCCGGAAGCGCCCCCGCGTCCCCGGACACGCGCATCCTCGTGAGGCGCGCTCGTCCAGGCTCGATGAACGTCCGTCTCGTCGCGTGCCGGCGGAAATAGCCAGTTGCACCACCCCCCATTGGCACACGTGTGCCAGGCGGCCCTCGCCAGTGCATGCATGTCGTGCTTCCCGCGCGCGGCGGGCCGCGCGTGAGCGCGAATCGCCGCGATCCGAGGCGGACCGAGCGGGCGGGCGGCTGGTCCGGGTCTTGCGAAGTCGGCGGGCACCATGCGAACCCACCGCGCCCATTCCTCCCTCTGGCTTCTCCTAGCAACAGGCCTCCTCGCCGCTGGATGCGTCACGGAGTCCTCTCCTCCCGGACCTGATGAGAGCGCGGCGCAGCGCGCGGCGCTCCACCGGGCTCAGTCGTGCGACGACCTCGAAGCGCTGCTGAAGCAGGACGCGCTCGCCAAGATGAACGCCCAGATCGACGCCATGATCGCGAGCTACTCGGTATATCCCGACGTCCGCGGCGGCGGCTTCGGCGGAGTCGGCGTCGGCGCGGGGTCCGGAGCACCCGAGGATCCCGCCGGCGTACCTTCCCCGACGCCGCCCCAGGCAGACGCGAACAGCGGGGAAGGCGCGACGGCGGGCGACGACAGCGGCGCCCCGACCCACTCCGACACGAACACCCAGGTCGCCGGCGTCGATGAGGCGGATATCGTCAAGACCGACGGGAACAACCTCTACGTCCTCCACGGCGAGAGCTTCTACACGCTGACCGCGTGGCCGGCGTCGTCGCTCGCGGTGGGCAACTCGCTCGCGATCGAGGGCAGCCCGATCGAGATGTTCGTGGCGGACGACCAGGTCGTGGTCTACTCGTCGGTCAACGGGGCGCCGATCTACGAGCGCGCAGGCGTCGAGCCGCGGCCGGGGTACTACGATTACAGGATCGTCGACGTCGGCATCGCCCTGCCCGGAGGCGTCGGGGTGCCGGGCAGCGCGCCGAGCAATGGGCCGGAACAGGACGATGCGCCGGCCCCCTCCGAGGGCTCCGGCTCGACGCCGTCCGACGGCGGCGACGCCGAGCCGCCGCCGGACGGCGACGACAAGCCCGCGCCGCCGCCGCCGGACGGCGGCGAGGCGCCGGCGGACCCGGTGCCGCCGGACGGCGGCGCGACCCCCCCCGATGATCCGGCGACCGATGTCGCGCCGCCGCCCGACGTCTACGCCCCGCTCACGAAGCTCACCGTCCTGAGCCTCGCGGGCGGCGCCCCCAGCGTGGTCAAGGAGCTCTACTTCGAGGGCGGCTACACCTCGGCGCGGCGCGCGGGCGCGAACGTCCGCACGGTGCTGACCGGCGGCGCCCACGGCCCCGCCCTCAACTTCTGGCCCACCGACCTGACCACCTACCCCGAGACCGCCGAGGCGTGGACCGCGGCGTTCGAGCAGCTCCGCGCCGAGAACGCGGCGATCATCGAGGACTCGCCGGTGTCGGCGTGGCTGCCGTACCGCTTCGAGAAGCAGGGGGAGACGGTCACGGAGCTCGGCGCGAGTTGCGCGGACTTCTACGTCCCCGAGGCGGGCACGACGTCGTACGGCCTGACGCAGATCGAGTCGATCGACCTCGCCGACCTCGACGAGGAGCCGGCGTCGACCGCGATCATCGGCGCGACCGACACCGTGTATTCGAGCCACGACGCCCTCTACCTCGCCGCGCGCGGCTGGGCGGAGCCGGCGACGCCCGGCGAGCTGCCCGCGAGCACGGACGTCACGCACCTGCACAAGTTCGATCTCGTCGCGGACCCGAGCCAGCCGCGGTACGTCGCGTCGGGCTCGGTGCCCGGCCACATCCTCAACCAGTTCTCGCTCGACGAGCACAACGGCAAGCTCCGCGTCTCGACGACCGCGATGGTGCCCGGGCCGGAGCGGTGGACGACCAGCAACGGCGTGTTCGTCCTCGAGGCGCAAGGGGCCGAGCTCGCGCGCATCGGCGCCATCACCGACCTGGCCCCGGGCGAGCAGATCCGCTCGACCCGGTTCTTCGGGGATCGCGGCTACGTCGTGACGTTCCTCCAGGTCGACCCGCTGTTCGTGCTCGATCTCTCCGACCCGGCGTCGCCCTCCGTCGCGGGCGAGCTCAAGATCCCCGGCTTCAGCGAGTACATGCACCCGCTCGGCGACGGGCACCTCCTGGCGATCGGCAGGGACGGAGACGAGGAGGGCAGGGTGACCGGCCTGGCGCTGCAGATCTTCGACGTCACGGACCCGGCGGCGCCGAGGCAGCTGCACAAGGAGTCGCTCGAGGGGGATTACTCGTCCTCCGAGGCCGAATACAACCACAAGGCGTTCACGTACTACGGTGAGCGCGGCGTGCTCGCCTTCCCGGTCGTGAGCTACGACCGGGAGACCGGCGCGGTCGCGAGCACGCTGGAGCTCTTCAACGTCGATATCGCCGACGGGTTCAGCCACCTCGGCTCGGTCGACCACAGCGGCTTCTACAGCTCGACGTCGGAGTGCTACTACTACGGCGGCGCCGACGTGAGGCGCGGCGTGTTCATCGAGGACTACGTCTACTCGGTCTCTTACGGCGGCGTGCTCGTGAACGCGCTCGACGACCTCGCGACGCCGGTGGCGTCGCTGCCCCTGCCCGCCTCGGACTCGTGGGGGTACGGATGCGGCGTCGGCGTCGCCGAGCCCGCGCCGGCCGACCCCGCGCCGACGCCGGCTCCCCGCGGCGAGGAGTAGCGCCGGACGGCGCAACGCAGGCCGCGGCGCCCCGCCCGTCGGGCGGTGGCGCCGCGGCGCTCAGGCCCCCGGCCGCGCCGGCCGAGGCGCCTCCCACGGGTGATCCGGGTAGAACTCCCGCATGAGCCGCGCGGTGTACGCGACGAGGTTCGCGAAGCCCTCGGCCCTGCGCCGCAGCGGCGAGTCGAAGAACGGCGTGAGGATGCCGGCCAGCACCGCGAAGGCCGTCGCGTCGACGCCCGCAGGGCGCCCGCCGAAGAGGTACGGCCTGTCCCCGAGCAGCACCGAGAGCGCGGCCAGCGAGCGCGCGCCGAGCTCGACGATCTCCTCGTCCGTGTGCTGCGCGATGCCGACCGCGCGGTACCTCTCGCGGACGCGCGCGAGGAGCTCCTCGCGCAGCTTCGGGCGCAGCTCCTCCGGCGCGCCGTCGACGAAGTGCGCCGGGCCCTTCTCGAAGTTCTCCGGGATGAGCCAGCGCGCGTACCCCGTGGTCGCGGCGAAATGGTTCTCGAGCATGCGCTCGATGGCCCACGCCTCGGCGCGCTGCCGCGCGTCGAGGCCGGCGTCGAGCTCCTTGCCGTGCTTGCGCTCGAGGTGCTCGCGGATGAAGTGCGAGTCGGCGATGCGCGCGCCGTCGTCGTCGATGAAGGGGACCTGCCCCTTCGGCGACTGCTCGGGCCGCGTGCGCTCCTTCCGGTAGGGCAGGCCCAGGAGCTTGAGCTGGACCTCGGTCTTCGTCACGTAGGGGCTGGCTTCCGGCAAGCCGAACAGGGGGCCGAAGCCATAGAGCGTGATCATGCGAATCTCCGGGAGATTGGGTCCGTCGTGGACCTCGCTTGATGTAACCCTGCCCTGCTGACAACCTGGTGTCAGCATCCTCGTGCGGCGCGCCGATCGACTGTTCCAGATCCTTCAGATCCTGCGCCGGCAGCGGGCGCCGGTCACCGCGGCGGCGCTCGCCGAGGAGCTCGAGACCTCGAAGCGGACGGTGTACCGCGACATCGCGGATCTCCTCGCCCAGCGCGTGCCGATCCGGGGCGAGGCCGGCACCGGCTACGTGCTCGAGCGCGGCTTCGACATGCCGCCGCTGATGCTGACGCCCGACGAGATCGAGGTCGCGGTCCTCGGCGCGCAGTGGGTCGCCGACCGCGGGGACGCCGCCCTGCGGCGGGCAGCGCAGGACCTCATCGCCAAGATCGCCGCGACGGTCCCCGAGCGGCTGCGCCCGTACGTACTCGAGCCGGCGACGGGCACGCCCCCCGCGTGGGACCAGGCCCCCGACGCGCTCGACCTGGCCGAGGTGCGCGCGTCGATCCGCGCCGGCACGAAGATCGCGCTCCGCTACCGGGACGAGGCGGGTCGCGAGAGCGAGCGCGTCGTGTGGCCCGTCGTGGTGGGGTACCGCGAGTCGACGCGCCTCCTCGTGGCGTGGTGCGAGCTCCGCCAGGGCTTCCGCTCCTTTCGGACAGACCGCGTGGTCGGCGCCACGTTCCTGAAGGAGCGCTACGGCGAGAAGCCGAGCGCGCTGCGCGCGCGGTGGCGCGCGACCATGCCCGCGCGCGGCGCGCCGCCGGAGGGCGCGGGCGCGGCGCGGGCCAAGCGGTAATCAGGCGGTGATCGGGCGGCGATGCGGCTGGCGACCGCGGCCGGGAGTTGATACGAGTCGGCCGCTCCGCCCGCGCCGCCGGCCGCCCGCGGCAGGCGCGCCGAGGCGAAGAGGACCGGGCCATTCACGCGAACGGAGGGATCGATGATCGGATACGTCACGCTGGGCACGAGCGATCTGGCGCGCGCCGGCCGCTTCTACGACGCCTTGCTGGGCGAGCTGGGCGCGAAGCGCTTCATGGACCTCGAGCGGATGATCATGTGGGCGGCGAGCCCGAACAGGCCTGCGCTCGCGGTCGTCCTGCCCTTCGACCGCCAGCCGGCGACGGTCGGCAATGGCATGATGGTCGCGCTCGTCGTCGACAGCCCGGCCAAGGTGGACGCGCTCCACAAGAAGGCCCTGGAGCTCGGCGGCAAGGACGAGGGCGCGCCGGGCCCGCGCGGACAGGGCTTCTACGGGGGATACTTCCGCGACCTGGACGGCAACAAGCTCAACTTCTTCACCATGGTGCGCTGAGCCTCGCCCGCCGGCTCAGCGCCCGAGCTTCGCGAGGAACGCGTCGCGGCCGCCCTGTCCCACGAGCCGCCCGCCGCCGAAGTCGAGGGTGCCGAGGCCGCCGCCCAGGAAGAACCCCGCGAGCACGACGTTGCCGGCGCCGTCGACCGCGAGGCCCTCGCCGCGATCGAGATCGACGGTGCCAAACCCCTTGCTCCAGAGGTGATTGCCAGAGGCGTCGAACTTCGAGACGAAGACATCCTCGTCGAACAGGCCTCCGGCGCTGGAGAGCGGCGATGTTCCGCCGGTGAAGTCGAGGGAGCCTTCGAACGAGCCCGAGACGAGGACGTTGCCGGCGCCGTCCGCGGCGATGGCGCGCGGGAAGTGGCGCTCATTGCCGGACGCGGCGCGGCTCCAGAGGTGGTTGCCGGCGGCGTCGAGCTTGGCGACGAACGAGATCTGGAGTCCGTCGAAGGGGTTCATCAGCGGGCCACCGCCGAGATCGATGGGATCGCGGAAGCCGCCCGCGAGCAGGATGCCGCCGTCCGCGTCGACGGCGACGGCGGAGGCGAACGACGAGGGGGAGCCGAAGCGGCGGCTCCAGAGGAGGGTCCCCTCGGCGTCGAGCTTCGCGAGGAACGCGCCCGGGGCGGAGACCGGCCCGCCGCCGAAGTCGACCGTGCCCTCGGCCGAGCCCGCGAGGACGACGTTCCCCGCGCCGTCGGCGGCGACCGCGTACCCGATCTGCTCCCGTGGATCGCCGAACCGCCGGCTGAAGAGGTGCGCGGCGCCGCGACACGGGCGGTGGCACGCGGGGGGCGCAGGCGGGCGCGCCGCCTCGACGGGGAGCGCGCAGAGCACAGGGAGGAAGAGAAGGAGGCGAGGAACAGAGCATCGCATGAGTTCTCTGGTGCCGGAGCGCGGCTGTCGGTTGCTATCGCACCGCGCTCATCGGTCGCTGCCGCGCAGCGCGCCGGCTCGGGCGACCCTTGCCCCGCTTTCCGACGGCGGCGGGCGACCAGGCCGAGGCGTGCTAACCGCCCGGCCTCAGCCGCGCGCAGCCGCGCGCCCTCGGCCTCCCTGCGGGCCGGCGGCGGGACTGCCGTGCCGGGCTCACCCCTTCAGCCTGCGTCGAGCTCGAAGGCGCCCTCGTAGATGGCGTCGACCGGCACGGTGGCGCCGATCGCGAGCGTGATCGCGCCTCCCGCCTCGATCACGAGGTAGCGCCAGGAGCCGTCGGCCTCGCGCCGGAAGTGCTCGACACGCACCGAGGTCTGCGAGACGAGCAGGTAGTCCGTGAGGGACGGGATGCGCTGATAGGCTGCCCACTTCTCGCCGCGGTCGTACGCCTCGGTGCTGGGCGACAGGACCTCGACGACGACGCTCGGATTCGCGAGCACGTCGCTGGTGCCCGGCTCCATCCGTACACCGCCGCACGCCACGACGGCATCCGCATAGACGTAGCGCTCCCCTTGCTTCGCGGAGATCCGCTGATCCGGCGACAGGACATGGCACGACCTGCCGCGGACGGCCGCGCGAAGCTCCGCCCCCACGGCGTTCGAGAGGACGTTGTGCCGCGGGCTGCCGCCCGCCATCGCGAAGACCTCGCCGAGGCGATACTCGTGTTTCGCGACCTGCTCGCGCTCCCACTCGAGATACGCTGCAGCGCTCATGCGCTGGGTGGAAGCCGCTTCGGCCATGCGCGCGAACATAACGTAACGGCAGGGCCGGAGCCAGGCTCGGCGGCCCAGGCCGCGCGGCCGCCTGTCTGGCCGCCGCGGCCCGGGAGGAGCGGACGGGCGCGTCAGGTGCCGAATCGGCGCGCGTTGCGGATGCGGGCCTTCGCGGCCTCGACCTCCTTGTTCTTGGGCGGAGCCGTGGTCTCCAGCGACTCGACGAGCCGGCGCGTGATGGCGGCGATGTCGTCGACGGCGCGCTCGAAACAGGCGACGTTCTTGCCGCTCGGGCTGCGCGTCCCGCTCACCTTGCGCACGTATTGCAGGGCGGCCGCCCGAATCTCTTCCTCCGTCGCCGGCGGCTCGAAGTTGAATAGAGGACGGATGTTTCGACACATGCCGCGAGCCTACCGCTGAACGCGGCGCGACGGAACCGGCCCGGCGCTCCGGCCCTGCGCCGCGGCGCCCGGCGCGACGGGCGTTATCGCTGCTCCAGCTGCTCCAGCTCGCGCACCCGCGCCTCGAGCTCGCGCACCCGCGCCTCGGCGGCCTCCCTGGCGCGCGCCTCGGTCGCCGCGACCTCTTCCTGCGTGGGCACGAGCTCGCCCTTGCCGTCCGGGCGCGCGAGCCGGAGCCGCGCGTCGGCCCCGCTGCCCACGACGCAGAGCCAGCTGTCGAGCGCGGGGCTCCACGCAGGGCCGGCGCCCGCGTGCACGCGGACGTACGCGCCGTCGGGGTCGCGCCGGTAGGCCTGGAGCGCCACCCTGCCGGCGGGCGGCCGCTGCGCGGCGGCCTGCGGATCGAAGATCGCGAGCTCGGGACAGCCGAGCTGGCAATACTTGAGCGGGATATCCTCGTAGGCCTTCTGCCAGTCGCTCGCCACGATCTCGAGCGCGAAGCGCGGCGGGCGGTGGCCGGGCAGCCAGGTCTGCCACTGCTTGGGCAGCGGCGGCGCGGGCCGGTGATCGAGGAGGTAGACGTCCGGCGAGACGCGCACGAGCGGCTCCTCGCGCACCCACGCGAAGAACCGCTCCGAGCCGGCGTGGTGGTCGGTCCACCCGCGCTCGCGCGCGAGCTGCGCGATCGAGGACAGGAGCAGGCGGGAGATCTCGTCATGCTCGCCCCACGCGCCGATGCCGTCCGTGTCGTCGAGGTACCAGTCCGACCAGTCGACGGTCGCGCGGAGCTCCTCGGGCTCCGGATCGCGGACGACGAGCGCGCGCGGCAGGCGCGTCGCGTGGGGGTTGGCTCCGGTGCGGACGGGCGGCACGAGCCCCCAACGTAGCACCCCCGGCGCAGCGGCGGGAGACGGGCGGGCGCGGGCGAGCGTCGCGGGTGAGGCCGGCGTCGCAGGCAGGAGGGCCGGCGGCGCGGCGCAGCGCACGCGGCGCAGCGCATCGCGCATCGCAGGGCGCTCGCGGGGCTCCCGGTACGGCGCGCCGGCGCCATGTCGGCGGCATGCGATTCGAGGGGGTCCTCTTCGACGTCGACGGGGTGGTGGTCGACTCGCCGCACGAGCGCGCCTGGCGCGAGGCGCTGGAGGCGCTGATGGCGACCGAGTGGCGCGCGATCGCACCCCGGACGAGCTACGCGCCCGAGCGGTTCACGACGGCCGTCTACCAGAGCGAGGTCGCCGGCAAGCCGCGCGAGAGCGGGGCGCGCGCGGCGCTCGATCACTTCGGCGTGCCCGACGCCGCGGCGCGCGCGCGGGTCTACGCCGAGCGCAAGCAGGAGGCGCTGCTCCGGAAGATCGCGGCGGGGGAGTTCGTCGTGTTCCCTGACGCGATGCGGCTGATCCTCGGGCTCAAGGCGCGCGGCGTGCCCATCGCGGCGGCGTCGTCGTCCCGAAACGCGGGCGAGCTCCTCCGGAGGATCCGCGCCGACGCCTTCGCCGAGCAGGAGCGCGTCCGCGGCCCGGCCGTCGCGCCGGGCACGACGCTGCTCGACCTGTTCGACGCCGACCTCTGCGGCGTCGCGGTGGCGCACGGAAAGCCGGCGCCCGACCTGTTCCTGGTCGCGGCGCGCGCGCTCGGCGTGCCGCCGGCGCGCTGCCTCGTCATCGAGGACGCCCCCTCCGGGGTGCAGGCGGCCAAGGCGGCCGGGATGACCGCGCTCGGCGTGGCGCGGCTCGCCGACGGCGCGCTGCTGGCCGCCGCGGGGGCGGATCGCGTCGTGACGACGCTCGACGAGGTCGATCCGGACGCGCTGGCGAAGGGGCGGATCGCGGCGCGCGCGGCGTGAGGGCGGTCCGCGGCGTGAGGGCGGTCCGCGGCGCGAGCGCCGCGCGCGGCTCGAGCCCGCGCAATGCGTCGATCCGTGCTTTGCCGATGAGCTCGTCGTACCAGGGCGGGCTGCGCCTCAGCCGCCCTGCTTGCGCACGACGGCGAGGCTCCAGATCTCCCCGGCGCTCGTGCCCACCCACAGGGTCGGCGACCCCTTGCCGGCGGCCACGAGCACGGCGGGCTCGCCGCGGGCGCCGAGCGCGACGCTGGCCGTCGGCGCGAGCGGCGCGCCGGAGGCGGCCTCGATGGCCGCGCCGTCGAACAGCGCGACGCGGCCGTCGGCGAAGCACGCGAACAGGCTCGACTCGAGGACCGCCACGTCGGCGACCGGGTCGCTGAAGGCGAGCATCTTCGCCGCGAGCTTGCCCGACGACCGGACGACCGCGCAGACCGCGCTCGCGCCGCGCTTGTACACCGCCGTCAGCTTCGGGCCGCCGCGCACCCGATCGAGGTTCTGGGCCGCGCGCGGCAGCGAGGCGCGCAGCGTCGGGCCCGGCTCGGGCGTCGCGCCGGGGTGGACGCGGAGCTCGCCCCCCTCCCCGGCGCCGTCCATCACCGCGTGCGTCTCGGTGTCGGTCACGTCGAACGCCCGCGCCGAGCCGCGCACCGCGAACGTGCGGCCGTTCACCTCGGTTCGATCGAGCTTCAGCTCCGTCGCGCTGCCGTCCCAGCCCAGCGAGAGCGCCGTCTCGCCCGACGGGCGCGTGGCGAGCTGCCGCGCGTCCCGGCCGACCTGATCGAGCTTCGGGCCGTGCGTGATGCCGAGCAGCGCCCAGACCGCGTCGTCGCTCCGCACGACGGCCACGTCCTTCGAGAGCAGCGCCACGTCGTGCGCCGAGGACAGCGACAGGTTCGTCGTCTTCGCGCCGGCGCCGCCGATCGGGCAGACGCCGAGGCGCACGGGATCGGTCGAGACCATCGCGACCAGGCCGGGGCTCGCGAGGAACGCGCCGCCGCGGATCTCCGCGTCGAGGCCGTGCACCTTGCGGGGGGAGCTCAGATTGCTGAAGGGCATGGCCGATGAGGATACCGGTTCTCGCGGGGCGAGTGGCCAGCGTTCTCGCGAGGCGGCCCCGGCGGGCTCCCCGGGCGGATCGCCGCCGCGCCGGGCATCCGCGCCGCGCGGCGCGGCCCCAGCGGCGTCAGCCCTTGATGAGCGAGCGGACCTCGATGTCGAGGTTCTCGGACTCCGCGACGGCGTCCATCGCCTTGCGGAGCTGGGCGAGCGACACCCCGACGGGGACGTCGACGTGGGCCTCCATCCGGAAGAGCTGCGAGCCGGTCACGGGCGCCTCGTAGGCGGAGGTCTCGAGCGAGACGATGTTGACGCCCGCGCCGTGGAGCGCGCGCGACACGGCGCGGACGATCCCCTCGTGGTCGAGCGCGTCGACGGAGATGACGCAGGGGATGGTCGCCGCGCGCCGGTGCGACTCGGGGCTCTTGGTCCTGCGGCTCTGCACCGTGAGCCCCGTCGCCCGGGTGAGCGACCCGGTGTCGCGCTCCACCGCCTCGATCGCGCCGGGGGGGCCGGACGCGAGCAGGAGGATGCCGAACTCGCCGCCGAGCACCGCCATGCGGCTGTCCTCCACGTTGGCGCCGCGCTCGGTCAGGTAGTGGGTCACCTCCGCGACGAGGCCCGTCCGGTCAGGGCCGAGGCAGGAGAGGACCAGGAAGGATTCGGGCTCGGGCGTCGTCGTCATGCGGCGCATCTTAGTCCGATCCGCGCGGCCGGCGCGACCGGCGCAGCCCGCCGCGGGCGCGCGTCCGGGACGACGGGCGCCCGGGAAACGCCGCCCGCGCCCGCCGGCGCGCCGCCCGGGGGCGACCGGATCGAGCGGCCGCGCGCCGCGCCCGACGAGGCGCTTGTCTCCGGCGAGGCGGTGGGCGAGAGGACGGCCATCCTCATGCCGTACGAACGCGACAACATCCACCGCCTCACGCCGTACACGCCCGGCGAGCAGCCGCAGCGGGCCGACGTGGTCAAGCTGAACACCAACGAGAACCCGTACCCGCCGCCGAGCGCGGTGCTGGAGGCGATCCGGGGCGTCTCGGCCGATCAGCTCCGCCGGTACCCGCCGCCCCGGGCGCAGCAGTTCCGAGAGACCGCGGCGAGGCTCCACGGCCTGTCGCCCGAGCAGGTGATCGCGACGAACGGCGGCGACGAGCTGCTGCGCATGGCGGTGACGGTGTTCTGCGAGCCCGGCGGCCGCGGCCTCGGCGAGACGTACCCGACCTATTCGCTCTACGACGTGCTCGCGGAGATCCACGGCACGACGATCACCCAGGTCCCCCTCCAGGAGGACTGGTCGATCCCCGAGGATTTCGCGAGCCGCCTGAACGAGCGCGGCTGCCGGCTCGCGCTCCTCGTCAACCCGCACGCGCCCTCGGGGCGGCGCGAGCCGCTCGACGCGATCGAGCGCGTCGCGCGGGCGTTCCGCGGCGTGCTCCTCATCGACGAGGCGTATGTCGACTTCGCCGAGGCCGACGCGACGCCGCTGCTCGACCCTTCGCGGGGGCTCGACAACGTGCTGCTCCTGCGGACGCTGAGCAAAGGGTACTCGCTCGCGGGGCTCCGGTTCGGGTACGGGCTCGGGCACCCGCGGCTCATCGAGACGCTCGACAAGGCGCGCGACAGCTACAACACGGATATCCTCTCGCAGGCCGCGGCGACCGCGGCGCTGTCGGCGCGCGACGAGGCGAGCAAGAGCTGGGAGCGGGTGATCGCGGAGCGAGCCCGGCTCACGGCGGCGCTTCGCGCGCAGGGGTTCACGGTGGCGCCGAGCGAGACCAACTTCGTCCTGGCGACGCCGCCGGCAGGGGGGCTGTCGGCGCAGGCGATGTACCGTGCGCTGTACGACCGGGCGATCTTCGTGCGCTACTGGGACGCGCCGCGCCTCCACGACAAGCTGCGGATCACGGTGGGCACGCCCGAGCAGAACGACGCGCTGCTCGGGGCGATCGCCGAGGTGTCTCGCGCGGCGGCCGGCGTGTAGGCCCGGCGCCGCGCGCGCGGGCATCGTCCTCCGTCGGCGGCTTCCGTCGACGACCCGTCCAATCGCCTTCGCGCCGACAGAGCCCGCTCGCTGTCCGCTTCGTGCGCAAGTGTTCGATCCTTGCGCAGCTCCTCACCTCCATACCTCGTGTTCTCGCGGGCCGCTCCGCTGGCCTCGACCGTGCAATGAACCGCGCGCAACGGACGGCGCGCCCGCAAGGCCGGGTCGCCCAGCTTCAGTTCTTCGGAGGAGAGGAGATCGCTTATGCGTCACCAGAGCAGCCGGTCATCGTGCCACGTCCTGTCGCGCCTTCTTCGCGGCGGCAGCATCCCCTGCCTTTCCCTGGCGCTCGTGACGGCGTGCGGCGCGGACTCCGCCGATGGCGGCCCGGTCGGCACGCTGACCTCCAGCGTGATCGACGGAGATCCCGGCAGCAGCGGCGCCGGCGGCAGCGATGGCAGCAGCAACAGCGGCGCGGGCGGCAGCGATGGCAGCAGCAGCGCAAGCGGCGCCGGTGGCAGCGATGGCAGCGGCAGCAGCGGCGTCGGCAGCAGCGGCGGCACGGGAGGCCCGCCCGGCGCCTGCGGTTTGAGCGGCGCCACCGTCGAGCGCGCCTACGCGCCCAAGCTGTTCGCCGCGGGCGCGGATCCCTCGAGGGACGCCGAGTGCAGCGGCGTGCTCAACCCCGAGCGCGGCGTCTTCCGCTTCACCGATCTCCGGAGCCTCGGCTCGCTCTCGCACCTCCGGGGCGAGGGGTACACGCTGATCTACGGCAAGGTGCTCATCGACGACTACCGCACGCGGGACATCGACCAGCGCCTCATCACCCAGCTCCACGCGGGCTTCGCCGCGGTGCGCTCGGCGGGGCTGAAGGTGCTCCCCCGCTTCTACTATGCGGACACCGGCACCGCGCCGGACGCGCCGCTCAGCCGCGTGCTGTCCCACATCGAGCAGCTCAAGCCCGTGCTCGAGCAGAACGCCGACGTCATCGCCGTGCTGCATCCCGGCTTCGTCGGCGCCTGGGGAGAATGGCACTCGTCGACGAACGACCTCACCAATCCGGCCAGCCGCGAGCAGATCTTCGACGCGCTGCTCGAGGCGCTGCCGAGCGACCGGATGACCCTCGCGCGCCGCCCCTCGCACAAGCTCGAGGCGTACGGCGGCCCGCTGACCGAGGAGACGGCGTTCTCCGGGGCGCCGCTCTCGCGCGTCGGCCACCTGAACGACTGCTTCCTCGCGAGCGACGATGACGTCGGCACCTACCAGCTCCCCGGCGAGAAGGACTATGCCATCGCGGACTCCGCGTTCACGCCCGTCGGCGGCGAGACGTGCGGCACCAACCCGCCGCGCAGCCAGTGCGGCTCGGCGCTCGACGAGCTCTCCCTGCATCACTGGAGCTTCATCAACACGGACTACCACACTGACGTCGTCGATGGCTGGAGATCCGAGGGCTGCTTCGAGACGATCGCCTGCCGCCTCGGATACCGCTTCGCGGTGATGGGGCACGAGTCGCCCGAGCAGGTCGCGCGCGGACAGTCGCTGTCCCTCCGGCTGCGCCTGTTCAACGACGGGTACGCCCGGGCCTACAACCCGCGCCCGGTCTACCTCGTGCTCCAGCAGGGCGAAGCGCGGCGCGTCGTCCAGGTCGACGCCGACCCGCGCCGCTGGGCGCCGGGCGAGGAGAGCGAGCTCTGCCTCGGGGCGCAGCTCCCGGCCGATCTCCCCCCGGGCGACTACCAGCTCGGCCTGTGGCTCCCGGACGGGTCCGAGCGCCTGCGCGACGACCCGCGCTACGCGATCCAGCTCTCGAGCGGCGCGACGTGGGACGGCGCCAGCGGCGTCAATCTGCTCGACGCGACGGTCCGGGTCGTCGAGTAGGCGGCTCCGATCCCGGAGAACGCTCCTGACGGTCCGCCGTCCCGCGGAGGGGCCCCCACGCTGCCGGCGCTCCGACCGTTCCTTTCCGTTCAGCCACCCCACGATCGGCGCCGGGAGGGCGTCCCGTGCCCTTGCATCTCCGGCTCGCGGGCTTAACTCATCGCCTGATCCCGGCCCCCATCTCGCGCGTGGGCCCAGGGGGATCATCGGGCAGGAACCGGAAAGGAAGTCTCGCCATGCGCGCTGTCGATCGTCTTGAAGTCGAGAACAACCCCGCCGTCACCGCCGAGGGCGGCGAGGGAGCTCCGTCCGGGAGCGAGAAGACCGTCGAGACCTCCTGGTCCGATGCCTTGCGCCTCCTGGAGGAAGCCGCGGCCATCGCCGCCGCGCGTGGGTGCGATCCGCAGTCGTTCACGAACGCCGCTTTCTCCGCCTACGTGGCCAAGAACCCGGCCTTCCGTCAGTGGCTCGAGACCGCGCAGCTCGCTCACCGGATCGAGCACCTGCGGCGGGAGGGGCGCATCGGGGTGGCATGAGGACATGAGGATACGGCCCCGCCGGCTCGAGATGGGCCGGCGGTCGGGCACCGAGAACCACCCGCCCCCTCAGGCCCAGGGCGGTCCCAGCACCCGCGCCCGCGAGAGGAAGGCAAGGAAGGCTGGGGGGCGCTCCTCGGGATTGCCATGGGGTCCGCAGACTGCTAGCTTTGGACCCACCTCGCCAGCCCAGCACGGCTGGCGTTTCTGTTTCTAGAGCATTGCTCGGCCGCGTCTCGGTGCGGCGCCGGATAAGAAACCGCCAAGACGCCAAGACGCCAAGACGCCAAGGCACCAAGGACGCCGAGAGGGCCCTGAACCTCTCGCCTTGACGGCCAGGCGGCGGTCTCTCGCTCGTCGGAGCACCGTCCTGGGGACGTCTGGTCCCTTCGTTCGCCTCACGCAGTGATCCGCCACCAGGCGCTGCGCGGCGCGTCGTCCTCGGGCTCCACGTAGCTCGGCAGACGGAACGCAGACCCGACTTCGCCGGCTCGCCCGCGCGGGCAAGGCGCGCTGGCGCCCGGAACCGCGGCGCCGTCCTCGAGAGGCGCCGATCGACAGCATCGCCAAGGAGAAGCACCGATGAGCCAAGAATCCGAGCGAGACAGGATGGTGAAGAAGACCGTGGTCCACGAGGTACCCGGCATGGAGTCCGTGACCGTCCGCAGGGACATCGACTACAAGGAGACCGACGCAGGCGCGCTGACCTTCGACCTCTACGCTCCTCCGACATCGACGGGCGCAGCGCGGGCGCCCGCCGTCGTCTTCGTGTCCGGATATCCGGATCCCGGGTTCGAGGCGATGCTCGGCTGCAGGTTCAAGGACCTGGGGCAGTACACCTCGTGGGGACGGCTGGCGGCCGCGTCCGGGCTCGCGGCCGTCACCTACACGAACCGAGCGCCGGCGGCGGATCTCCCGGCGCTGCTCCAGCACCTCCGCCAGAACGCCGCCTCGCTCGGGATCGACGAGCGCCGGATCGGCCTGTGGGCCTGCTCCGGCAACGTCCCGATGGCCCTGTCGGCCCTGATGCGCGAGGCGAGCGGCGCCCTTGCGTGCGCCGTCCTCTGCTACGGCTTCATGCTCGACCTCGGCGCGTCCACCCGCGTCGCGGAGGCGGCCGCGCAGTTCGGGTTCGTCAACCCGTGCGCGGGGAAGACGGTCGACGACCTCCCGCCGGAGGTGCCGCTGTTCATCGCCAGAGCAGGGCAAGACAGGATGCCCCACCTGAACGAGTCCATCGATCGCTTCGTGGCCGGAGCGCTGGCCCGCAACCTGCCAGTGACGCTCGCGAACCACGCCGCGGCGCCGCACGCGTTCGATGTGTTCGACGACAGCAAGGCTTCCCGCGAGACGATCCGGAGCATCCTCGGGTTCCTGCGGTCTCATCTCGCGCCCTGAGCTCGCCGCCCGGCGCAGCGCTCACAGCACCCGCTCGAACGCGCTCTCCAGCGCGGCGCGCCCGCCCCGCTCGATCACGTCGCCGTGCGCCACCACGATGCGCTCCGGCCCCCACGCCAGCATCTGCTTCACCGCCGCGCCCACCGCCGCGCGATCGCGCATCATCGAGCGCGCGATGCGCGACGGCCCGAACCGCCCGTACGCCCCGTTCAGGCGCATGAAGAGGCGCGTCGGGAAGTGGCCGCTCTGCGTGATGTGAAAGCAGAGATCCCAGAGAAAGAGGGTCCTGCTGGGGCGGTGGAAGAAGACCACCTCGTCGAGCTTGGGCACCCCGCCGACCGTCACCTGGTCGAACTCCGCCGACCAGAGCGGGTCCGGCGCGCCGTCGAGCTCGCCCGTGAACGTCACGTCAGGGCGCTTGTCGCGGAGCCCCCGGGGGCCGAACACCCGCGCCCCCGGGAACGCCCGCGCCGCCGGCGCGAGGCCGAGGTGGTGCATCAGGTTCGGCGCCACGATCGCCCGCACCTCCCCGAGCGCCCGGATCTCGCCCGCCACCTGCTCCACGCTCGGCAGCGGCGAGAAGAGGAGCAGCCCGCCGTCCGCGAGGCGCACCACCGGAGACCGCACCGGGAAGTGGATGGCCGGCAGCTTCAACGTGTCTTCCGCAGCCCAGAGGGCTTGATCGAGTTGTCGCAGCATGCTCCAATTGGTAAAGCAGCTTGACCAATTAGTCAAGCAGCTTGACCATCATGACCAAGCACGACCTCGATCCCAGGGATCTCGCCGAGCTCGAGCGGCGCAAGCGCGCGAGCCTCGGCCAGCTCCTCCTGCGCTCGGCGCGGCTGCTCGACGAGCGGGCGGTGGCGCGCGTCGCCCGGGGCGGGGCGCCCGGGGTGCGCCGGGCGCACACCGCGCTCATGCCGTACATCGATCTCGAGGGCACGCGGCTGACGGACCTGGCGGAGCGCGCGCGGGTGACGAAACAGGCGGTGAGCCAGCTCGTGGAGGAGCTCGAGGCGATGGGCGTCGTGGAGAGGACGCCCGATCCGGAGGACCGGCGGGCGAAGCGGGTGCGCTTCACGCCGCACGGGCTCAAGGCGCTGCTCCACGGGCTCGGGGTGCTCATGGAGCTGGAGGAGGAGCTCGCGCGGAAGATGGGCGAGAAGCAGATGGCGTCGCTGAAGAAGGGGCTCGCGGCGCTGCTGGCGGCGTTGGAGGCGGAGGCGGCGAAGGAGGGGCCGCCCGAGGGCGGGTGAGCGGCGGTGTCGTGGGGGGCCGGCGTGGGCCGGGGCGAGCGGGCGCGCAGCTCAGGAGCGCGAGCGCCACGGGCCGGCGCGCGCGAGCTCGCTCGGGGAGAACCCCACCGGCGCCGGAGCTCATGGCTCAGGTGGGAGGCGCGGATTCATCGGCCGCACACGCCGATATGGGTCGATGAGGCGATCGAACGCGTCAGTACAGCACGTCGGAGGCCTTCTTGGCCCCGAGGACGTTATCGACCCATCGATCGAGGGTCGCGGGGTCCGTGCACGCCTCGATGCGCACGCGGTCGTCGTCGGTCAGCGCGATGCCTGCACGAGCGATCAGCCGGAGCAACGTGTCGCGCTTCCCCTAGAGCTTGCCTTCGCGGATGCCCTCGATCCGGCCGCGCTCGATGAGCTGCTGGGCGAACGGGGGGAAGGTTGCCGTGCCTTCGGTCTGCCGTTCCATGATCAGCGCCTCCAGCGCCCTCCGCAATGTCGCGCTGGACCTCGAGGACGATGGCGAGCACCACCGCACCGCCGCCGTCGCGGAGCTCGAGCACCAGGTCGGCGCGAAACTCGACCGAGATGAGCTGATCGAGCGAGGCCTCGACCACCGCAACCGAGGCGTACGGCGGAATATCCAGGTGAAAGAGAATCGCGAGGAAATGAGGGGCGAGCGACGGCTTCTCGCGGAACATGTCGACGAGACCGTTGTGCTCGAGCGTCGGCATCCGAGGCACGCTAATGCGAGCCACAGAGATGTGGCAAGCTGCGAGCAGCGCTCTCAACCATGTCGTCGACAGCGAGAATGAACGAAACGAGTCTCGTGAATCAATGAAACGAGCCACGGCTCAACCACGTAAGACTCCGTCCTAGCTCGCCCGCACCGGCTCGGCAGAAGCTCCCCGTGGTCGGCGCATCCAGTCGCGAGCGCCCTCCAGATCATCTCGCGCGACGCCTGCCGCCCCCCTCGAGACGAGGGCTTCCCCTGAAGCCGCTGCCGCGATACGACATCGCCGTGACACACACGATCGCCCCCTGGCTCCCCCTCCTCGCAGCGCTCTCCTCCGGCTGCGCCCCCGCGCCGGCCCCCGCCGCCCCTGCGGTCGACGAGGGCGCCACGAAGGCGGCGAGCGCGGCGCTCACCGCGCTGTCGCACCGCAAGTTCGACGTCCACGGCTGCGCCGCCTCCGAGGCGCGCGTCGTCTCCGAGCCCGAGGCGCGCGCGGGCTCGCCTCAGGGCGAGCGGTGCGTCATCCTCGTCGCGCGCAGCAGCGACCAGACATGGCTCGTCGCCGTCCGCTCCTCGCTGTCGTCCAGCTCCTTCGGGGCGCAGGCGCTCGTGACCGTCCTCCCCCAGGCCGAGGGCGTCGGCGCCATCGAGTACACGCGCTGATCCATCGCCTCAGCCGCAGCCGCAGCCTCGCCCACGCCGCTCCGGCGCGTCCCCGCCGCGCCGGCGCAACCAGGCGCTCACCGCGCCGTCGCGACGAGGAACAACCTCCGGAACGGAAACGGCGTCTTCCCGTCCGCCGCCTTCGGATACGCCGCGGCCACCCGCTTCCCGTACTCCTCCAGGAACTCGGCCCGCTCGTCCTCGCCATCGAGCGCCGCGAGCAGCGGCCGCAGCGCCGTCCCCTTGGTCCACTCGACCACCGGGTTCTCGCCCTCGAGGACATGCAGGTACTCCGTCTCCCAGAGGTCGATCCGCGCCGCGTGCGGCGAAAGCACGCCGTAGTGCGCCGCCGGCGACGCGACCGGGCTCTCGCGCACCACGTTCGCCAGCTTGTCGCGGAAGCGCGGCAGCCTGCTCGCCTCCACCAGCGCCGTGTGCGACGGCGCGCCGTGGTTCCTCGGCATCTGCACCGCCAGCACGCCGCCGCGCGCGAGCCGGCCGAGGAGCGCCGGGAACAGCGCCGCGTGGTCGTCCAGCCAGTGGAGCGCGGCGTTGCTGAAGATCAGCGCCGGCGGCGCGGGCGGCTCGAAGCACGCCATATCGCCCTCGATGAACCGCGCCCCCGGCAGCTCGGCGCGCGCCTTCGCCAGCATCTCCGGCGAGCTGTCGACCCCGAGGAGCCCCCGGCCCGGAAAGCGCTGCGCCACGAGGCGCGTGATGTTGCCCGCCCCGCAGCCGAGATCGACGATGTCGCCCGGCACGGCGACGTCGACCCGGCCGAGCAGATCGACCGCCGGACGCGCCCTCTGATCCTCGAACTTCAGGTACTGAGCAGGATCCCAGCCAGCCATGCCGCCCTCCACCGGACCAGCGCAGCAGCTCGTGAGCTCCCCGCTGCCCGTCTCATCGCCTCCCGTTCCACCAGATCCGGGCGCGCCTGTCGACGCAGAAATCACGTCACCCCGGCACCGCCGGAGCGGCCCCACCGGCGCGGCCCGCGCGAGGGCGCTCCGTGCCCCCTCGAGGCTTCGGAAATAGTGCTTCCGAATGCCCGCTCCCCCGCGGCGACCGCCGGCCTGCCGCGTGGCGATCTGCCACAGCCTTGCCAGGTCGCCACGGCGACCCCACGAGCCGCGCGCACCCGCGCCGCCCGCCGCTCCCGGCATGTGCATTGCTCGATGCGCGCCCGGAGTCCTGCGACCCTTGGCAGCGCTGTCCGGGAACGCGGCCGCCGGCCGCCGCCCCTCGTTCGCACCGACCCACAGGAGAACGCTTGAACACCCGAGCCACGCGCCGTCCACCGTGCTCTCGCTTCACACCGACGCTCCTCCTGGGGCTCGCCGCGCTCGCGGCGGCGCCCGGCTGCTTCAGCGCCCGCGCCTCCTCGGGCGGCGGCGAGACGACGCCGCCGCCCCCGGCCCGGTCGATCCGCACCGCGGACATCGAGGTGCCCGACGGATACGTCATCGAGGTGGTCGCCACCGGCCTCACGTTCCCGACGGGCGTCACCTTCGACGACGCCGGGCAGGTCTACGTCACCGAGGCCGGGTACTCCTATGGTGAGGTGTTCACCACGCCAAGGCTCCTCCGGATCGAGCCGGGCGGCCGCACGACCGTCGTCGCGACCGGCAAGAACCCGCCGTGGACCGGCGTCGCCTGGGCCGACGGCGCGTTCATCGTCTCGGAGGGCGGCGTGACCGAGGGCGGCAGGATCGTCCGCATCACGCCCGGCGGCCAGACACGGACCCTCGTCGCAGGGCTCCCGAGCTTCGGAGATCACCACACGAACGGGCCCGTCGTCGGCCCCGACGGCTTCATCTACTTCGGTCAGGGCACGGCCACGAACTCCGGTATCGTGGGCGAGGACAACTACAAGTTCGGGTGGCTGAAGCGACACCCCGAGTTCCACGACGTCCCCTGCAAGGACGTGACGTTGACCGGCGCCGCGCTCACGTCGCCGAACCCGCTCACCAAGGACGAGGACGACAAGGCCACCACCGGCGCCTTCGTCCCGTTCGGCACGCAGACGCAGAAAGGACAGGTCATCCCCGGCAAGGTGCCGTGCAGCGGCGCCGTCATGCGCGTGCCCGTGCGCGGGGGCACGCTCAACCTCGTCGCCTGGGGGTTCCGCAACCCGTTCGGGATCGCGTTCTCGCCGGACGGCAAGCTGTTCGTCACCGACAACGGCTACGACGAGCGCGGCAGCCGCCCGGTCTGGGGCAACGCGGACTACCTCTGGGCCGTGAAGCCCGGCACCTGGTACGGCTGGCCCGATTTCGCCGACGGCCGCCCCGTCGCGCAGGATCGCTATGCCCCGCCCGGCGGGCAGACGCCCCCCGCCCTCCTCGAGACCCTGCCGAACCCGCCGCCGCAGCCGGTCGCGCTCTTCGCCGTGCACAGCTCGTCGAACGGCATCGACATCTCGCGCGACCCGGCGTTCGGCTTCGTCGGCGACGCGTTCGTCGCGCAGTTCGGCGATCAGGCGCCGGACGTCGGCAAGGTCCTGCACCCCGTCGGCTTCAAGGTGGTCCGGGTCGACCTCGAGACCGGCGTCATCCGCGACTTCGCGGTCAACCGCGGCAAGGACAACGGGCCGGCGTCGCGGCTCAAGACGGGCGGCCTGGAGCGGCCCATCACCGTGCGCTTCGATCGCGCGGGGAAATCGCTCTACGTCGTCGATTTCGGCGTCATGCTCATGGATGAGCAGGGCGCCAAGCCGAAGCAGGGCACGGGCGCGCTGTTCCGCATCACCCGCGCGGCGGCCGCAGGCTGAAGGAGGAGGCGATGATGGTGATGCGCGCTGTCCTGTGCGGTCTCCTCGCGACGTCGCTCGGGCTCGCGGCCGGGTGCGGCTCCTCCCGCAGGAGCGAGCCGATCCTCGGGCCGCCCCCGCTCGACGAGCCGCCCGAGCGGCGCGGCGAGGTCGTCTTCATGAAGCAATGCAACCAGTGCCACCCGGGCGGAGCAGGAGGGCTCGGGCCGGGGCTCAACAACAAGCCGGCGCCCGCGGCGGCCATCCGGCTCCAGATCCGGAGCGGGCTCGGCGCGATGCCGGCCTTCTCCGAGAAGGAGATCTCGGACGCGGACGTGGACGCGATCGTCGCCTACATGCTGTCCATCAGGAGCTACGAGAAGGGCGATTGAGCGGACGGCCGGGCGCCGGGCCGCCCTCGGCGCGACGCCGCGCCGGACAGGGCAGCTCGGAGCAGCGGAATCACGCGCAGGGAGCACGCAGGGAACACGCAGGAAAAAAACGACGAGAACAGGAGAGGAGCCGGGTCATGGCAGCCATTCGCGGCGTCATCTTCGATGTCGACGGCACGTTGATCGACAGCAACGACGCGCACGCGCGCGCCTGGGTCGATGCGCTGGAGGAGTTCGGGCACAAGGTCCGGTTCGAGGAGGTGCGGCGGCTCATCGGGATGGGCGGCGACAAGCTCCTCCCCGAGGTGACCGGGATCTCCAGCGACAGCCCCGAGGGGAAGCGGATCAGCGGCCGCTGCTCCGAGATCTTCATGAAGCAGCTCCTGCCCGAGCTCCGCGCCTTCCCCGGCACGAAGGAGCTGCTCGAGGAGCTCCACCGGCGCGGCATCAGGATCGTCGTCGCGAGCTCGGCCCAGAAGGAGAAGCTGCGCGAGCTCCTCAAGCTCACCGGCGCCGACGGGGTCATCGAGAGCGCCACGTCGTCGAGCGACGCCGAGCAGTCCAAGCCGGATCCGGACATCGTGCAGGCGGCGCTCGACCGCCTGAAGCTGCCGGCCGGGGAGGTCGTGATGATCGGCGACACGCCCTACGACATCGAGGCGGCCGCGCGGGCCGGCCTGCGCACGATCGGCGTCCGCTCGGGCGGCTGGACCGACACGGCGCTCGAGGGAGCCATCGCCGTGTACGACGGGCCGGCCGACCTCCTCGCGCACATCGACACCTCGCCCATCGCCGGGGGCGCCGCGAGCGCCGCTCCACAGGCCGAGAAGACACCGCAGCAGCGCTACGTCTAGAGCGACAACCGGGCTGAAACTGCCTGAAAAGCGCGGAACTTCGAACCGCCAAGAGGCCAGGACGCCAAGACGCCAAGGCGCCAAGACGCCAAGAGAGAGAGAGAAAAAAATTCTTTCTTGGCGTCTTGGCGTCTTGGCGTCTTGGCGTTCATTTCTCGCTTGATCAACGTGCTCGTGTTCTAGGCAGGCGCTCGGGCGGCCTCCGCCCGGACCGACGCGGAGCGCCGGCCGGCCTCCGATCGAGGCTTGCCCGGGAGCGCGCGCCGCTCAACGTCCGCGCGCATGGCCCCTTCGAGCGACATCCGCGATCCTCAAGAATCGGAGAACCCCCAAAACGACGATTCCAACGAGATGCTCCTCACGAGGTCGCTGGAGCGCTGCGCCCGGCTCCTCCAGACCGACGATGAGCTCCGGCAGGCGCTGCCATCCCCGATGGCCCTGGAGAAGATCCGGAGCTGCCGCACCACGATCGAGTCCGTGGCGACGGCCTTCGAGCTCTACGCGGATCGCCCCTGCGTCGGCCACCGCGCGCTCGACGCCGCGGCGACCGCGGCGGACGCCAGCGGCACGCCGCGCTATCTGCCGGAGTTCCGCGCCGTCAGCTACGCGGACCTGTGGTCCCGCGTCGAGGCGTTCGCCAGCGGCCTCCGGCACGACAAGCTCGCAGACACGGGCGACTTCGTGGGCATCACGGGGTTCGGCAGCACCGACTGGGTCGTGGCCGGCCTCGCCTGCATGTACCTCTCCGCCGTCTCGGTGCCGCTGCAGTCCGACATGAGCCCTGCCGACCTGGAGCTCATCGTCGGCGAGGCCGAGCTCGCCTGCGTCGTTTGCAGCGTGGGCCAGCTCGCGCGGATCGAGGACGTCCTGCCGCGGTGCCCCTCCGTGCGGAGCGTCGTCGTCATGGACCTGCTCGAAGGGGAGCGCTGCGGGCAAAACGAGCTCGAGCGCGCAAGGCGAGCCCTGCGAGCGCTGGAAGCGGGAGGCCGCCGCCTCTCCGTGCGGACCATGCACGAGGTGGAGCGCCTCGGCCGGCAGCAGGGCATCGCGCCGAAGGTCCTGCCCGAACAGCGGGGCGAGGCCGATCCGCTGATGACCCTCATGTACACGTCCGGGAGCACCGGAACCCCGAAGGGCGCCATGGTCCCCGAGAGCCTCTGGCGCCGCTACTGGCAGCTCGCGTTCACCGGCAGCCGCGATCCGCGCGTGGACAGCTTGCCGCACGTGGGACTCAACTACAGCCCGATGAACCACTTCATCGGACGCAGCCAGGTCGGCCGCTCCCTCATGCGCGGCGGGCTCACGCACTTCGTGCTGAAGAGCGACATGTCCACCCTGTTCGAGGACATCCGCCTGGCCAGGCCGACCACGCTGTTCCTGGTGCCGCGCATCGCGGAGCTGATCCACCAGCAATTCCAGGCCGAGGTGCTGAAGCGCTCTCGATGGCAAGGCGCCGGCGGCGGCGATCCCGCGCGGCAGCGGATCGAGCGCGAGATCATGGAGGAGATGCGCTCGTCGCTGCTCGGCGATCGGCTGCTCCTCGCGCACATCGGGTCGGCGCCGACGCCGCCGGAGACCCTCTCGTTCCTGAAGCGCTGCTTCGAAGTGCCCATCCTGGAGGGTTACGGCTCCACGGAGGCCTCCTCGCTCACGCTCGAGGGCCGGCTGGATCGGGAGTTCGTGACCGAGTTCAAGCTGGTCGACGTGCCGGAGCTCGGGTACCGCACCACGGACGAGCCGTACCCGCGCGGCGAGCTCCACGTCCGATCCAGCCTGATGGTGCCCGGCTATTACAAGAACGAGCGGGCCACGCGGGAGCTCTTCGACGAGGAAGGGCTCATGAATACGGGCGACATCGTCGAGCAGCGCGGGCCCGACACCGTCGTCTGGATCGATCGCGCGCGGAACGTCCTCAAGCTGTCGCAAGGAGAGTTCGTCGCCGCCTCGCGGCTCGAGGTCCTCTACAGCGCGGGCAGCCCCTTCATCCAGCAGATCTTCCTCTACGGCAACAGCACCCGCTCGTACCTGCTGGCCGTCGTCGTCCCCGAGGTGCGCGCGATCTCTGCCCACCTGCGGCAGCGCGAGGTGCAGCCCGACGGCGAGCCCGTCAGGCAGCTCCTCCGCGCGGAGATCGACCGCGTCGCCCGGGAGCACCAGCTCCGCGGCTACGAGATCCCGCGCGACTTCCTGATCGAGCCGACCCCGTTCACCCGGGCGAACGGCCTCCTCACCGAGACCCAGAAACCGGCGCGCGCGCGGCTGAAGGCCAGGTACGGCGCCCGCCTCGAGGAGCTCTACGCGACGATCGAGCGCACCCAGCTCGAGGAGCTCCACCGGCTCCGCAAGGGGGGCGGAGCGGCGCCGGCGTCCGCCGCGCTGGTGGTGAAGAACGCCCTGGAAGCCACGCTCGGGCTCTCCGGCGTCGAGCCGCGGAGCGCGCGGAGCTTCGCGCAGCTCGGCGGAGACTCGCTCAGCGCCGTCCGCCTGAGCGGCCTCATCGAGGAGATCTCCGGCGTGGCCGTGCCCGTGGGCCTCGTGCTCAACCCGACGAGCAGCGTCGGCGCGATCGTCGATCACCTGGAGCACGCGCTCGCGGGCAGCGCCCCGCGGCGCCCCGCGAGCTTCGACGAGGTGCACGGCGCCGGCGCCAGGATCGTCCGGGCCGCGGATCTGCGGCTCGACCGGTTCCTCCGGCCGGACGAGCTCACGGGCGCGGCGCGCTCGACGCCGGCCACGGCCCTGCCGGCGCAGGCCAGGGTGGCCATCCTGACCGGCGCGAACGGGTTCCTCGGGCGGTTCCTCGCGCTGGAGCTCCTCGAGCGGCTGCCCGAGGAGGGCCGGCTGTACTGCGTCGTGCGCTCGCCGGACGACGCGCTCGCCTTCGATCGGCTCCGCGCGGCCTACGGGTCCGATCCCGCCCTCCTGGAGCGGTTCGACGAGCTATCGGCGCACGGCCGGCTGGTCGCCCTCGCCGGCGACCTCATGGAGCCGAGGTTCGGCCTCGCCGACGACGTGTATGCGCACCTCTGCGCGGAGGTCGACTGCGTGGTGCACAACGGCGCCCTGGTGAACCACGCGCTGAGCTACCCGCAGCTCTTCGAGCCCAACGTCCTCGGCACGGTGGAGGCGATCCGCCTCGCGCTCGCGCACCGCGTGAAGTCGATCAACTACGTCTCGACCATCGCCGCGGTCAGCGGCCTCGGCCGGAGCGGCCCCATCCGCGAGGACGAGGACGTGCGGGCGCTCTGGCCGGAGCGCCCGCTCGACGGCGGTTACGCCGCCGGATACGCGACGAGCAAGTGGGCGAGCGAGGTGCTGCTGCATGACGCCCACGACACGCTCGGCGTCCCGGTCAACGTCTACCGGCCGAGCGGCATCATGGCGCACAGCGTGGCTCGCTCCCAGATCAACGTCCCCGACTTCTTCACGAGGCTCCTCTGCGGCATCGTCTACACGGGCCTCGCCCCGAGATCGTTTTACGAGGACGGCGGCCCGCACCACGCCGGCCACTACGACGGCCTCCCCGTCGACGCCGTCGCGCGGAGCATCGCCGCCGTCGCCGTCGATCGACGGCGCCCCACGGGCGACGAGGGGGAGAGGGCGAGCCACGCGACCTACCATGTCGTGAACCCCTACTGGGATGACGGCATCTCGCTCGACGTCATCGTCTCGTGGGTCCGATCGGCGGGTTACCCGGTGGCGCGCGTCGACGACTACGCGGCGTGGTACGCGGCGTTCCGCGACCGGCTGCTGCAGCTGAGCGAGCCCCTCAGGCAGCGCTCGCCGCTGCCCATCCTCTCGGCGTGGGAGCGCCCGGCGCGCGCCGACGGAGAGGTGTTCGACGCGGAGCGGCTCCTGTCCCGGCTGAGGCAGCTCGCGGCGCGCGGCGGGGCGGGCGATCTCGCGGCCCTGCCGCACATCAGCGAGCCGTACATTCACAAGTACCTGGACGACATGGTCGCCCTCGGGCTCATCGGTCCCGCCGCCATGCGCGCGGCGTCCTGACGCGGGACGGCAGCCGCGTGGCCGCGCTCGGCCCCGCCGCGGCTCGCTATCGCTCGGCGCCCGCGATGTGCGCGAACAGCACCTCGGGCGCGATCGGCTTGACCAGGTGGGCGTCGCACCCGGCCTCCCTCGATCGCCGCACGTCGTCCTGCTGCCCGTACCCCGTGAACGCGACGATCCGCAGGGCGCCGGCGCCCGCCTCGCCCCGCATCCTCCGGGCGACCTCGTAGCCGTCCATCGCCGGCAGGCCGATGTCGAGCAGCACCACCTCGGGCGCGAAGCTGCGCGCCGCCTCCAGCGCCGAGGGCCCGTCGTGGGCCAGCGCCGTCACGTGGCCCGCCTGCTCCAGGAGCAGGACGAGCGCGTGCGCGTGGTCGCGGTTGTCGTCCACGACGAGGATCCGGCGCGTGAGCGTGCCCGAGACCGGCCCGGCCGCGCCGTCGGCCTCGCTCGGCGGCTCCACGGCGGGCAGGCGCACCGTGAACTCGCTGCCGCGGCCCTCGCCCTCGCTCGCCGCCGCCACCGAGCCGCTGTGCATCTCGACCAGCCGCTTCACCAGCGTGAGCCCGATGCCGAGCCCGCCGCGCGCGCGGTCGAGCGTCGGGTGCGCCTGCTCGAACAGGTCGAAGATGCGCGGCAGCATCTCCTCCGGGATGCCGTACCCCGTGTCCTTCACCCGGACGACGACCTCCGACCCCTCCTGGCGCGCCGTGAGCCAGATCCGCCCGCCCTCGCGCGTGTACTTCGCGGCGTTCGTGAGCAGGTTGACGATCACCTGCTCCAGGCGCGCGGTGTCGCCGAACACCGGGAGCGGCCGAGGCCCCACGTCGAGCGCGAGCTCGTGCTTCGACGCGTCGATCAGCGGCGCGGCCGCCGCCACCGCCTGGTAGACGACGTGCGCGAGATCGAGCGGCTCCTGCTTCAGCGAGATCTTGCCGCGGGTGATCCGCGAGACGTCGAGCAGATCGTCGACCATGCGGCCGAGCTGGCCCAGCTGCCGCTGCATGACCGCCTGCGCCCACGCCCGCCGCGGCTCGGGCACCGTGGGCATCTGCGAGATGCGGAGCGCGAACTGGATGGCCGAGAGCGGGTTCCGGAGCTCGTGCGCCAGCATCGCGAGGAACTCGTCCTTGCGGCGATCGGCGTCGAGGAGCGCCTGCTCGGCCTGCTTGCGCGCGGTGATGTCGTTGAAGGAGACGGCCACGCCGTCGCCGACCTTCACGGCCATGTTGCGGACCCACACGCGGTGCCCGCGGGCCGTGTACGCGATCTCCTTGTCGTGCGGCTCGCCGGTCTCGACCACGCGCACGTAGAGCGGGAAGAGCTCCGTCCGCTGCTCGGGCATGACGTCGAGGAGCCGCCGGCCGACGAGCGCCGAGACCGGCACGCGCAGGAGCCGGCCGGCGGCCGGGTTCGCGAAATCGAAGAGGAAATCGGCGACCTCATCCCCCTCGTCGCGCACCGCGCGCAGCACGATGAACGCGTCGAGCGAGAGCTCCTGGGCCGCGCGGAAGCGCTCCTCGCTGCGGCGCAGCGCCTCGTCCGCCTGCTTGCGCTCGGTGATGTCGTCGATGACGCCGACCGCCCGCGCCGCGTTGCCGTGCTCGTCCCTGAACAGCGCGCCGCGCACCACCACCCAGCGGACGCTGCCGTCCTTCCGGATGAACCGCTTCTCGCTGCGCCACTCGCGATCCGCGCCGCGGATCGCCCGCTGGACGATGGCGAGATCCCGCGGGCGATCGTCCGGGTGCGTGAGGTCGACGAAGGTGCGCTGAAGGAGCTCCGCCTCGGAGTAGCCCGTCAGCGCGCAGAACTCCGGGCTGACGGCGAGGATCCTCGCCGTCTGCGGCTCGCCCGTGGCGACGGCCACGCCGGCCAGCTCGAGCGCGCGGTGGAGGTCGCGGTCGCTCAACGGCGCCGCGGGTGCCCGGTCGAGCTCGCGCCTTGGGCCGCCGTCGCCGGGGTTCCCTGCCCCGGACAGCGATGCCTTCTCCGCGTCTTTCCGCTCTTCTCGAGTCCCCGACACCCACCCTCCCCCGGCGACGCCCCGCCGGACCGCCCGGCCAGCGTGCCGGCGGCCCGACCCGCGTCGCGCGCCATCGTAGACCAACGGCGCGCTCCTGGCAGCTGACGAAACGAGCCGGCCCGGCCCGTCGCAAGAGCGCCACGGACGCGTCGCCCCGTGGGCCGGAGTCGCCGCTCGCCGATCCCGCGCCCGCGCCTCCGCGGACCGCGCGCGGCGCACGGCCCCGCGCGCCGACGACCCCCTCGACGCACCGCGCGAGCGCGCGGTAGCATCCCGCGCCTCAATTCACCGATACCAAGGAGCGCCGGGCGATCCCTCGCCCGCCGCACGCAAAACCCATGAAGCTCGCCATCATCTCGGGGAGCCACCGCAATGGCTCCGAATCGGGGAAGGTCGCCCGCTACGTGCAGCAGCAGCTGGCGTCGTCGGCAGACGTCTCCTCCACGTACCAGCTCGATCTCGCCGACAACCCGCTTCCGCTGTGGGACCAGGAGGCATGGCAGCCCTCGGAGAAATGGGACCGCCTCTGGTCGCCCATCTCCGCCGAGCTCACCTCGTCGGACGCCTTCGTGATCGTGGCGCCGGAGTGGAGCGGCATGGTTCCCGCGGGGCTGAAGAATTTCTTCCTCTTCTGCACCAAGGGCGAGCTCGCGCATAAGCCCGCGCTCATCGTCGGGGTCTCCGCGAGCATGGGCGGCTCCTATCCGATCGCCGAGCTGCGCATGAGCAGCTACAAGAACACGTACCTCTGCTACATCCCGGATCACGTGATCGTGCGCCACGTCCGCGATCTCCTCAATGACCCGGCGACGCCGCAATCGCCCGACGACGGGCGCATCCGGGAGCGCCTCCAGTATGCGCTGGGCCTCCTCCTCCAGTATGGCAAGGCCCTGCGGCAGGTCCGCGAGAGCGGCGCCATCAACCTGACCCGATACCCGTTCGGGATGTAGCCGCCGGCCCGGCGTGCCGAAGATCCTCGTCATCGACGATCAGCCCGCCGTCTGCATCGCGCTGACGACGCTGCTCGAGCTGCACGGGCTCGAGGTCCGCGTCGCGTCCACGCCCGACGAGGCCATCGCCGCGGTGCTCGGGGGGTACGTCAGCGTGCCGCCGAGCGGGGGCCCGTCGGCCGCGAGGAGGGCGCTCTCGGCGTCGGGATCGGGCCCGAGGGCGGCGCGGAACGACGGCACCACGCCGACGATGACGAGCGGCCTCTGCCGGGCGCTCCGGCGCACGACCTGCCCGACCGCGCGGCCGTCCGGGAAGGGGCGCGCCGCGAGCGCCCGCGTGACGACGGCGGGCGTCGGCGCCGCGGGCGCGGCGTCGCCTGCCGCCGCGGGCGCGGCGTCTCCCGGGGCGAGCAGGCGCCCCTCGAGCGGGGCGAGGCCCAGGACCTCGGCGACGCCGCCGCGATCGTCGAGCATCCAGGCGAGCGCGCGCCCGCCGCCCGGGGAGGCCGCCTCGACGGCCTCGCGGTGCGTGACGTTGAACGGCGCGTACGTCGCCTCGGCGGCGCCGCGGACGCCGGCGACGCGCGCGAGCGCCTCGGTGTCGCGGCGGACCGCCGCCGCGTGCTCGCCGCGCGACGCGAGGGCCGGGCCGTCGCGGTGGGTCACGGCGAGGAGCAGCGAGCGCGTCTCGATGCCGCGCGGCACGGACGCGGCGCGCGCGTAGTGGAGGGCGAGCCCCGAGGCGTGCACGGCCACGGCGAAGCCGAACGCGGTCTCGAGCACCATCAGGAGCGCCGGCGCCTTCCGGCGGGCGAGCGCCCGGACGAGGGGGCCGATCACGAGCGCCGCAGCCCCTCGGCCGGGGGCGTCCTCGCCGCGCAGTAGGCCGGGTACGCGCCGGCGAGGAGGCCGGCGGCGATCGCCGCCGCGAGCGCCGCGGCCGCGGAGCGCGCGTCCAGGTGGTAGTCGACGGGCCGCAGGTGGATGACGCGGTTGACGAGCGCGAGCGCCGCCGCCGCCACGCCGAGGGCGAGCGCGGCGCCGCCCGCGGCGACGAGCGCGACCTCGAGCAGGAGCTCGAGGAAGACGTCGCGGGCGCTCGCGCCGAACGCGCGGTAGACGGCGATCTCGCCGCGCCTCGCGCGGAGCTTCCCCTCGAGCAGCCGCGCGACGTTGAGCGTGCAGGCGCCGAGGAGCACGTCGGCGAGCAGCACGAACAGGGTCGTGCCGGGGTCGTCGGCGCGGAGCGCGTGCATGCGCTCGCGCGGCACGAGCTCCGCCCCGAGGACGCGCCGGCCGCGCGCGCGCTCGCGCTCGGCGTGGGCGTCGAGCTCGGCCTGGAACGCGGCCCGGCGGGGCTCGTCGCGGAGCTCGACAAGGAGATCGAGCCAGCCGTTGTCGGAGGCCGCGAGCGCGTCGAAGCCGCCGCCCGGGTCCTCGGTCTCGCGGACCACGGGCGGCCGGACGCCGAGCGCGAGGCCGGCGGCGCTCGGCGCGAAGACCAGGGCGACGCGCGGGGACCGCGCGCCGGGAGGGGCCGGGACCGCGACGACGCCGGCCACCCGGAACGGCTCGCCGAACAGCCGCAGCGCGCGCCCGACGCCGCTCGCGCCGGGGAACAGCGCGCGCTCCGCCGCCTCGGAGAGCACGACGGGGCGCTCCTGCCCGGCGCCCTCCGCGGCCGACCAGAGCGCGCCGCTCCGGACCGGAGCGCCCACCATCGCGAAGAGATCGCGGGTGCAGAAGACGACCTGGACCGGGACGAGCGGGCCCTCGCCCGTGCTCCCGGCCGTCATGGCGGCGAAGAGGTCGGACTTGCGCGACGGGTGGGGGCTCTCGAGGAGGACGCGGTCGCGGTAGCTCGGCGTGTCGATCCCCCTCGGATCCGCGAGCGCGCCGCCCTCCCGCCGCATCGACACGAAGTAGACCCCGCGCGCCGAGGCGAACGGATCGGACGCCCGCTCGTGGAGGACGGCGCGCGCCGCCGTCCACGCCGCGAGGCCGATCGTGAACGCGAGCAGCAGGATCGCGGTGTGGCCCGGCTGCCGGCGGAGGCTCCGGAGCGCCTGCCGGAGCGCGTCGCCGGCGGTCATGGGCGGCCCCTGGCGGCGCGGCGATCGGGCCGGAGAGGCCTGCTGCAAAGAATATAACTATATGAAATTATTGACATTTTACCCCCATGCCCCGCCTCCGCCATCGCGCCTCGCGCCCTCCGCGAGCGCGGCGGGCGGCGCGGGGGCCCAGGGGTCGATGAGCTTGCCGTCGAGCACGTGCACCTTGCGGCGCGCCCGCGCGGCGAGCTCCGGATCGTGGGTGGTCATGACGATGGTCGTGCCGCCGGCGTGGATGCGCTCGAGGAGGTCGAGGATCTGCCGCGCCGAGCGGGAGTCGAGGTTGCCGGTGGGCTCGTCGGCGAGGAGGAGCGCGGGCTCGCCGACGAGGGCGCGGGCGATCGCGACGCGCTGCTGCTGGCCGCCCGAGAGCTCGCTGGGCCGGTGGCGGCGCCGGGCGCTCAGGCCCACGTCGGCGAGCGCGCGCTCGACGCGCTCGCGCCGCGCGCGCGCGGCCATGCCGCGGACCCGCAGCGGCACCTCCACGTTGTCGAGCACGTCGAGGTCGGCGATGAGCTGGAAGCTCTGGAACACGAAGCCGATCTTCCGGTTCCGGACGGCGCTCGCGCGCGCGTCCGAGAGCCCCTGCATCGGCTCGCCGTCGAGGAGGTACTCGCCCCCGTCGAGCGGGTCGAGCAGCCCGGCGACGTTGAGGAACGTCGTCTTCCCGGAGCCGGAGGGGCCCATCACGCTGAGGAACTCGCCGCGCGCGACGTGCAGCGTGAACCCGGAGAGCGCGTGGGTCTCGATGAGGCCGCGCCGGTAGACCTTGGTGACGTTCGTCATCCGCAGCATGTCCGCCTCTGCGGCGCGCCCGGGGCGCCCTCGCCCGGGCCGGCGGCCGGCGTCCGGCGGCCGCCGGCCCTCGGGCCGCCGCCGATCGTTCGCCATCCGCCCTTCGCCATGAGCCACCCAATAGCCGATCCGGGCGAATCCCAGGAACGCTCGCTGCCGCACCGCGAACGGACCCCCAACGAAAATTTCTGCTTCGGTCACAAATGCGTCCCGGACGACAGCAACTAGCAGGCGTTCCGACACACGATCGACGCAGAGCCCATCTAGGCTCGACAGCGCATTTCTGTACCTGCCGCCGCTCCTCACCCCCAAGGCTCCCCATGCCCGACATCTTCGTCGTTCAATCGAGCGCCCTGCCCTCTTCCACCAAGCTCGCGGCTTTTCATGGCACCGAGGGGATCTCGAAGCTCTATCGCTTCGAGCTCTACCTGGTGATGACCAACGATGTCGGCCATAGCTTCGACATGGCCGCGGCCGTGGGCCAGCCGCTGACCCTCTCTCTGCAGCGGAGCGACAGCGAGAACAGCGGCGACTCAACCTTCGTTCGAAGCGGCGTCCTGGGCAGCATCGAGCTCCTGAACGACACCGCCGGTCGGTGCGTCTTCCGGGCCACCATGATCCCGCGCCTCGCCTTGCTGGGCCTGGCGTTCCACAGCCGCGTCTTCACCGAGAAGGCCCTCCCGGAGATCATCCAGGCCGTCCTTACAAAGGGCGGCGTCACGGACTGCAATCTCCTGCTCCAGGGCGCCTACGCCCCCGAAGAGCATATCTGCCAGTACCGCGAGAGCGACTACGCGTTCATCACCCGGTGGATGGAGCGCGAAGGCATCTATTATTACTTCGAGCACAGCGAGGGCGGCGAGACGCTGGTGCTGACGGACGACAGGTCGGCCCATCAGCCGTACGGCGGCAAGCCCGTTCGTTACTACCCGCAGCCCGGCGGCGGCAACACCGCGAAGGACTCCGTCTACGCCTTCACCTGCCGCTATGGCGCCGTGCCCAGCTCGGTCCTCCTCAAGGACCATAACTATGCCAATCCGGCCGTACCGGTCACCGGGCAGGCGCAGGTCTCTCCCAACGGCTTCGGCGAGGTAAGCCTGTTCGGCGCGCGCTTCTTCTCGGCGGGCGAAGGGGCGCGGCTGGCGCGGATCAAGGCCGAGAGCCTCGCCGCGAGCGGCGTCGTCTACCAGGTGATGGGCAACGCGGCGACGATGCTCCCCGGGTTCACCTTCGAGCTCGACGAGCACCCGCGGGCCGCGTTCAACACGAAGTACCTGGCCATCGAGGCCGAGCACTGGTGCAGCCAGACCCCGGACATGCCCGAGCTTCGCGAGTTCGTGTCGTGGAGCGAGAACTATCGCATCGAGGCCAAGGCCATCCCCGCGACGGTGCAGTTCCGCGCGCCGCAGGTCACCGAGTGGCCGCGCATCTACGGCACCGAGCCCGCGGTCGTCGACGGCGCGGCGGTCAGCGAGTACGCGCAGATCGACACCCACGGCCGCTACCGGATCAAGTTCCACTTCGACGAGAGCGACCTGACCGGGGGGAAGGCGTCGACCTGGGTCCGGATGCTCCAGCCCCACGGCGGCGGCATCGAGGGCTTCCACTTCCCGCTGCGCGCCGGCACCGAGGTCATGTGCGCCTTCGAGGGGGGCGACCCCGACCGGCCGGCCATCGTCGGGGTCGCGCCCAACGCGCTGACGCCGAGCCCGGTCACCTCGGGGAACAACACGCGGAACGTGATCCAGACGGGCGGGCGGAACCGGCTCGAGATCGAAGACCAGGCCGGGCAAGAGCGGATCACCCTGTCGACGCCGCACGCGAACACCTACATCCGGATGGGGGCGCCCAACGCCGGCTCGACCTATGAGGTCAAGACGAACGGCCACGCCTTCACGTGGATCGGCGGCTCCTCCGAGAACATCGTTGGCGGCAACCGGACGGCGATCACCGTGGGCATCTCCGAGAGCATCGTGGGAGGCTTCAGCCTGAGCATGGTCGGGGGATACTCCGGGAGCTTCGTCGCTGGATACTCGCAGAACGTGATCCTGGGCTACCGCGACACGCGCATCCTCGGCAACGAGTCCACGAACGTCTACGGCAATCGAAAGACCCGCATCAAGGGGACCCGGAAGACGACCATCGGCGGCGACAGCACGACCTTGCTCATGTCCAGCCGCGAGCTCACCGTCAGGGGCAACAGCGATTTGACGATCTTCGGGAAGCGCAAGACCCATATCCGAGGCCGCGACAAGAGCATCTTCGACACCGGCCGAGAGACGATCGTCAACCTGTCGAACAAAACGACGATCAACGGCAAGAGCGAGACCCGCGTCACGGGTACGCGGGACACCGAGATCGTCGGTCGCGCCACCAGCGACTTCCGCGGAGGGCGAAAGACCACGGTTCTGGGGGCAAACGAGACGACGATCAGGGGGAGCAGCACCACCGAGATCTTCGGCCCCAGAAAAACCACGGTTACCGGGAAGAGCGAGAGCACCATCAACGGCATCGCCGAAGGCACCGTGACCGGTCTTTACAAGACCAGAATCGGGTCGCGCGTCGAGGTCATCAACGGAACGAAATACGAGAACATCAAGGGGCTCGCCTACAAAAAGGCCCCTAACGAGATCAAGGAGTTGAGCCTGTCGAAAATCAGGGCGAAGGGCTACAACGCCACGTACGAGATCATGATGATCAAGACCCACCTCGGCCTCTCGAACGCGGATTTGCACATCCTGAAGTGATCCGCTTGCCACGTGCCAAACCGGCTCGCGCTCACCGCTGAGCCGCGCGACCCATCGAGCCCGCTACCCTGGAGTCCATCGGATGAAGATCGTCAAACCCATGCGCCTCGGGGTGGTGCCGAGGGTCTTCATGAACCAGCGCACCCCGCACCTCCTGATCACCGCCTTCGTCGGCTTCTCCTACGAAAGGCCGGCCCGGCTGCTCTACGAGCCGACGGTCTGGACGATGGCCACGGAGGAGCTCGGCAGGGATGGCCTCCTCGACGAGTTCAACCCCAAGACCCGGGGCGAGCTCCTGGTCACGGGCCGCTGCTATCCGCCGGGACGCATCGCTCGCCCCGCGAGCTCGGTCCGCGTCCAGCTCGGGTCGATCGACAAGAGCCTCTACGTCGTCGGCGACCGGACGTGGGGAATGCTCGGCATGTCGGACCCGGCGCCTTTCACCGAGATGCCCATCACCTGGCGAAATGCCTTCGGCGGGAACGGCTTTGCCAAGAACCCGCTGGGCAAGGGCTACGGCGACAAGAGCGCAGAGCTCCCCAACATCGAGTCGTCCAAGCACCTGATCCGCGGGCGCGGCGACCGCCCGGCGCCCGCCGGCCTCGACGGGTACGACGTGACCTGGCCCCAGAGGTTCTCCAAGATCGGCACCCACGACGCGACGTGGCGCAACGAGTGCTTCCCCGGCTTCGCGCGGGATATGGACCCGACGATGTTCAACATGGCCCCGGACGACCAGCAGATCGACGGGTTCTTCCGGGGCGACGAGACCTTCGTGGTCGAGAACATGCACCCCGACAAGCCCCGGCTCGAAGGCGCCCTTCCCGGGGTCGCGAGCCGATGCTTCGTCTGCCTCAAGACGCGCGACGGGGTGGAGGTCCGCGAGCCCGCCATGAAGCTCGACACGGTGCGCCTGTTCCCGCACCGCGAGCGGGGAATCGTGCTCTTTCGCGGCGGCGTCGAGATCGCCGAGGATGACGCGAAGGACGTGGTGGCCGTGCTGGTCGCCTGCGAGGCCATGGGCGCACCCAGGCCCGCCGCGGTTTACCATGAGTACCTGACCCCCCGGCTCGGCCCCCGGAACCCCGATCTCCCGGACGACGAGGATGACGTGCTCATGCCCGCGCCCGAGGATCCGGAGGCGCCGCCCCTGCCCGATGACAAGCTCTCCGGGCTCGCGTCGAGGCTCAGGCGGCAGGGGTTCCTGGGAGGCGCTCCGGCTCGGGCCGTCAGAGGCGCGGCCGCGGCCGCGGCCGGGGCTGGTGTCGTCGCCGCCGGCGCCCGCGAAGCCCGAGCCGAGAGGGACCCCGACATCGAAGAGATGGACGCCGACCTCGCCGCAATGGGGATCGACCCCGGGCACTTCGATGAGGCACCCGGCGAGGACGAGGCGGAGCCGGCCATGAACTTCCCCGACGGCGGGGAGGAAGAGGAGAGCCTCGCGTGGTCCGAGTCCGAGTCCGAGGCGGAGGCGGAGGCGGGGATACACCACGAGGCGGACCCGGAGCCGATCGAGCCTGCGGCCGCGGCGGCGATCCCGGACGCGGGGGACGACGCCGAGGACGCCGAGGCGCTTCGCGAGCAGGAGGAGCTCGCGGAATGGGCCAAGCAGCGGCTGCGGGACCATGGCCTGGAATCAGAGGCGGATTTCTCCCAGCAAGGCCCCTCCGAGGACCCCGAGCTCCTCGACGAGTCCGAGGAGGCCCTGGTCAGCCTGGTCGAAGGCAAGACGCACGCTGCGGTGAACATGCACGGGGTCGACGTCGGCGCGTTGTTCGCGAAAGCGCGTCAGCACGCCTCCGAGCGCCCGAGCGAGGTCACGGTGTCGCAGGTCCGCGAGCGCGCGCGGCAGACACTGGAGAGCGAGGGCGTCACGCCAGAGAAGACCGAAGAGCTGCTGTCGGCGCTGGATTGGCGAGCGTTAGAGGAAGGGAGCCGGGCCGACGACGACGCCGACCTCGACGGCGACCGCGACATGCTCGACGAGGGCTCCGAGGTCGCTCACGCCTCGCCCGAGGAGGCAGACGGGGACCCCCTGCCGGAGGACGAGGGCTGGGGCGCTGAGGCTACGGAAGACGAAGATTTCGAGTTTGCCGAGGGGCTGGACGAGAAGGCGCCCGCCTTCGCCAATTGGGGCGAAGACGGTCCGCGTCTCGCGCACCTCCTGCCGGCCTCCGCGGCCCTCGACAGCGAAGCATCGCTGCGGCTTCGCCGCGACGTGGAGGCCGGGCTCAAGGAGGGGCGGAGCTTCGCGGGGTGCGACCTCTCGGGCGCCGACCTCTCTCACCTCGACCTCGAGGGGATCGACCTCTCGGGCGCCGTCCTCGAGTCGGCCTTCCTCACCGGGAGCATCCTGCGAAGGGCGAACCTCACAGGAGCCGTCCTGGCGCACGCGAACCTGGTCGGCGCGGATCTCTCGGGGGCCAAGCTCGATGGGGCCAATCTCGGCTCGGCGTGCCTGCGGGACGTGAAGGCGGGCGGAGGCGTCGATCTCGGCGAGGCCGTGCTCGTCAAGGCCGACCTCTGGGGAGCGGACCTGTCCGGCGCCAGGCTCTCGGGCGCTGACCTCTCCGAGGCGAACCTCTGCGACGCGAACCTGGAGAACGTCGTCGCCGAGAAGGCGACGTTCCAGAACGTGGACCTCACGGAGGCGCGCCTCGCGGGCGCGCGGCTCTCGGGGAGCACGTTCAACGAGGTGAACGTCACCGGGGTCGATTTCACCGGCGTCGACCTGAGCTCCGCCACCTTCATCGCCGCCGAGGGCGACGGCGCGATCTTCCGAAACGCCATGGCGAAGGACCTCGCGATCGTGAAGGGCTCGTCCTTCGCGGGCGCAGACTTCGGCGGAGCGACGCTCGCCGGCGCGAACCTGATGGCGACGCGCCTCCACGGCAGCAACTTCGCCGATGCCGACCTGCGCGGCGCGCTGCTCAACGAGGCCGACCTGACCGAGGCGAACCTGGATCGCGCGAACCTCGTGGAGGCCATGTTGATGCGAGCCGACCTCACCAGGGCGTCGCTCCACGCCGCCGACCTCAGGCAGGGCGTCCTGAACCACGCGTGCGTCCGCGGGGCGAGGTTCGAGAAGGCCAACCTGTTCGGCGTGTGCGCCGACCGGATGGTTGGAGACGACGACACGAGCTTCGCCGGCGCCAACCTCAAGCAGCTCCGTCTGATACCCCCCGAGAGGCAGCATGGATAGGGAAGCGCTGCGCGCGCTGATTGAACAAGGCGAGGTCGTCTCGGAGCTGGACCTGTCGGGCCGCGATCTCTCGGGGATCGACCTCTCCGGCGGGATCTTCGAAGATGTCCTCTTCACGAGCGCCAACCTCGAGGGCGCCAAGGCGCGCGAGGCGATCTTTCACCGCTGCGACTTCTCCGGAGCCAACCTGAAGGGGCTCGATTTTCACCTCGGCAGCGCCGTGAACTCCACGCTCGCGGGGGCCGTGCTCGCGGGCGCCTCGCTGGTCGGAGCGAGCTTCTCGGACGTGGACCTCGAGTCGGCCGATCTGACCGGAGCTGATCTGTCGCTGACCGAGATCGCGCGATCCAGCCTCAAGAACGCCCGGCTCGTCCGCGCCAACCTGACCGACGCCGCCCTGTTTCAAGCCGAGACGGCAGGCGCGGACTTCTCCCAGGCGAACCTGACCAAGGCGGTCCTGTTCCGTCAGGACCTGTCCCAGGCCATCCTCACGGGCGTCACCCTCGTGGAAGCGATCCTGGTCGAGGTGCGGATGGGGCCCAAGGACCTCCGGCGGATGGACCTCAGCGGGGCGCAGTTCACGAACGCCGACCTGCACGGCTGCGACCTCTCCGGGGCCAACCTGACGCAATGCGGCTTCAAGGGCGCCAATCTGACCGGGGCTCGGCTGGATGGAGCCAGCGCCCCTACGGCCGTCTTCGTCGAGGCGGCCGTGATGAACGCGAGCCTCGCGCAGGCCGACCTGACCCAGGCGCTCTTCGTCGATGCGCGCGTGGACGCCGCGAACTTCTCGGGCGCGCGGCTCGATACGAGCGTCTGGCACCGGGCGAGCTGCCCGGGCGCCCGCTTCTGCGGGGCAGACCTGAGCTATGCGGACCTCTCCCACGCCGACGTGTCGTTCGCCGACTTCTCCGACGCGACGCTGTCGCACGCGCGGCTGCATCGCGTGACGGACAAGGGCACGGTCTGGCCGCTGAGCAAGGCGCTGGCGCTCGGCGACGACCAGGAGCTCAAAGAAGCAGAAGACTGGCAGGCCAACGTTCTCGGGAGGCCCGCCGGCGGCCAACGCACCCCTCACTCATGAGAAAACCATGCAGAGCGTAGCAAGGACGAGACAGCACGAGCGGGCAGCCTACGGCGAACACGGCGCCGTGCTCCGGTTCGATGGCTCCGCGACCATTGTCGAGACCGAGTACGGCGAGGTCCGCGCGAAGCGCGCGACGAGCTGTCTCCTGGAGCCCGCCACCGGAGACCTGGTGCTCCTGGCCGTCGTGAACGGCGCGTACTACATCCTCGCCGTCCTCGAGCGGGAGGAAGGCGCGCCCTCGCGCCTCGTCTCCGAGGGGGATCTCCAGATCCGCCTGCAGAGCGGCTCGCTGGGCCTCTCGGCGCCGGACGGCGTGCACGTGCAGTCCGGCAAGGACCTCTCGATGGTCGCGTCGACCTTCCGGGTCCAAGCCAAGGAGGGGCATGTCGCGCTGGAGCTGTTCTCGTTCCTCAGCAAGATGGTCCGCGGCGAGGTCGACCGGGCCAAGCTGGTCGGCCGGAGCCTCGACGCGCACCTCGAGCGGCTGATGCAGAGGGTGAAGCGCTCCTACCGCATCGTGGAGGAGGCCGACCACGTGCGCGCCGATCGCATCGACTACGCGGCCAAGGGCAACCTCGCGATCCACAGCGAGAACGCCAAGATCACGGCGTCGCACCTCGTGAAGATCGACGGCGACCAGATCCAGGTAGGGTGACCAGATATGTGCTTTGCTAGCACCTCGGGCGGTGGGCTCGACTTTGGCGTCCCGGATGTCTGCTTGCCGGGCCCCGTCCCGTACCCGAACACGGCATCTCGAACCATGGCGACGTCCGTCGCGTACAAGGTAATTCTGGGGCGCGGCCCCGCCCATACGCTGGCGACCGTCATTCCCATCTCCATGGGCGATAACCCTGGGATCCTTGGCGGCGTGATCTCCCGTCGCAACATGGGCCCCTCGCGGCGCCTCGTCCCCTATCCCAAGCTGCTCTTGCAGAACAAGCCGGCGGTGCGGCTGGGCGCCAGCGGCATTCAGAACCAGATCAACGTGAACGGGACGACCATCGCCCCGAGCCAGGTCAAGGTCCTGCTGCTCTGACGCCCGCTCGGCCGTCCGAGAGAGCGACCCCGAGCGCAGCGCTGTTCTGCCCGGTGAGGGGCACAAGCATGGCCATCAATGAGCACTCCCGCATTCGCCTGGCGATCATTCAACAGAAATACGGCAAGCGCCTGGCCCAGGGCGAGAGCGGCGCTCACGTGGCCGACCGGCGCGAGCGTTTCAAGGATGATTTCCGGCGGATCATGGCCGACGTCTTCGTGCCCACGTTCGAGGCCATCGGCGATGAGCTCGCCTCGTCGGGCCACGCCTACCGGATCGAGCATGACGTGGACGAACGGACCCCCAGCATCGAATTTCACATCCTGCTCCGGGGCGTGCCGGCGGACGCCAACAACCTGATCCGCCTCTTCTACAACGCCGACGCCGAGGGCGACGGAGAGGTGATCGCCGAGGTCAACGTGCACCAGACCTTGACCGAGCTCACGCGGTTCCGGGTGCTGTCCCGGATCACCCAAGAGGTGGCGGAGCAGATGTGCGTGGACGCCATCGAGCACGTCTTCGCCTGCAACGCTCGCTGAACCTGGAAGCCTCGTCGAGGCGGCCGGCCCCCGGGGCAGGCGCATCAAAACGGGCGGCAATACGGCCGCAAGCGGTGCAAGCACGCACACAATCACCCACTTCAGTGTGGCGTCACGGGCCGAGCGCTAGTTGACAGGACGTCTGATTCGCCTGTTAGCCTGAGCGGCATGGGAGCTCGCAACTTGCTTTGCACGGCGAGCGTGCTCGCGCTCGGAGCCGCGCTGGTTGGATGCGGCGGCGACGACGACGACGGGCGGACGCCCGGCGCCGGCGGGGCCGCGGGTTCGGGCGGGGTCGGCGGAAGCGGCCCATCGACGTCCTCGGGCGCCGCCGGCGTCGTGCAACAGGGAACTCCGGACGCGCTGCACGGCGTGGCGCGCAGCGATTCGGTATTTCTGGCGGTGGGCGACGGCAGCGAAGTGCTGCGATCGAGCGACGGGGAGAGCTGGCGGCCGCACGGCCCCTCGTTCTTCTCGGGCAATTTGAAGGACGTGATCTGGGACGGCCGGCGCTTCGTCGCGATCAGCGGCTTCATGGCCGTTCACACCTCGATCGACGGCACGGACTTCGATCCGGGCGGTGTGTACCTGCCGGGCGAAGCATATGCGTTGCTCTGGACGGGCACGACGTACGTGGCCGTCGGTGGGGTGGGCGCGGTCTTCACCTCGAGCGATGCCTCGACCTGGGTCGAGCAATCCTCGGGCACCGAACACGGGCTGCGCGGCATTGCGTGGTCGGGCTCGCTGTTCGTCGCCGTGGGCAGCGCGGGGACCATCCTGACGTCCCCCGATGCCACGAGCTGGACCCCGCGCCAGGCGAGCGCGACGCTCGATCTGAACGACGTCGTCTGGTCGGGCTCGGAGTTCGTGGCCGTGGGCTTCGGCGGCACCGCCCGCTCGAGCGACGGCATCGAGTGGCAAGCCGAGACCACGTCGGCCGCATCGCTCATGAGCGTGGCGCATTCCGAGCCGCTCGGGCTGTACGTCGCCGTCGGTCTGGCGGGCAACATCGCGACCTCGGCCGACGGCGTGACCTGGGACGTCCAGCGCCCGCCGCCCGCGCTCAGCCTGTACGACGTCGAGTGGCTCGAGGATCGCTTCGTGGCCGTGGGCGATCAGGGCCTCGTGCTCAGCTCGCGGGACGGCGTGACCTGGAGCGCGGAATCGTTCGGCATGCGCTACCGGGGCGTGGCGTGGCTCGACGATCGCTTCGTGGCGCTCGGCACGGCCGGCGTGGTGTCGACGTCGAGCGACGGCCTCAGCTGGGAGCACGTGTTCACCGGCGACCACAACGACGTCGGCCTCGACATCGCCACGTCCGGCGCTCGCTACGCCGTGAGCGGCCAGAGCTACCTGCTCGCTTCCTCCGATCTACGGACCTGGAGCGATCGCATGTGGATCGGCGCCGGCACGCAGTGCAGCGGCGTGGTCTGGACCGGCAGCAGGTTCGTCTCGACCTGCGACAGCGCCGTGTACGAGTCCACCGACGGCGCGATGTGGCAGTGGCATCACCCCGGCGCCACCACCGACGACTGGCGCGATCTCGCATGGACCGGCAGCACGCTCGTCGCCGTCGGACGCCGTGGCGCGGTCACGACGTCCCCCGACGCCATCACCTGGGCCCCCGCAAGCTCCGGCACGACGCTCGACCTGCTGTCCATCGCCTGGTCCGGCGAGCGCCTCGTCGCCGTCGGCAGCCAGGGCTCCGCGTTCACGTCACCCGACGGCCTGGCGTGGTCGCCACAAACCACCGGCGTCACCGACACGCTCACCGCCGTGACCTGGACCGGAACGCACTTCGTCGCCATCAGCGGCTACGGCGACGTCATCGCCTCGGCGGACGGCTCGACGTGGAGCCAGGTTCCGTTGCCCGAAGGGCTCCTCGGCGGCTTCCACGCCGTCGCCGGCTCGCCGACGCGCCTGTTGCTCGTCGGAGACGACGCGCGGATCGTGGCATTGCCAGCGCCGTGACGTCACGCGCACACAGCCACGGCGCTGGCCGTGGCCTACAGGGCGGGTGCGTCCAATTGCGTCACCACAGCCTCGCAGACGGGCTCAACAGCACCCGACCCTCTCGGCAGCTCCTTGCCGGTCGCGGCGCATGAGGCGTGGCGTGGCTGCCCGCGGGAGTACGCCAGCTCCTTCTCGACGGGCTTTCACGCGGGCGCTTCCAGCATAGACGCTCCAAGTACGGCTCACCTCCTCGACGCCATCAGGCTTTTCTCGAGCACGAAGCGCATTCCCTCGAACCGCCTTTGCGTCTCATTGAATCGCAGCGCCGGTTGCGCGGAGCGTCTGAGCCCCATCGGATGACGCCGACGCGCTCGACGGCGCGAGCGCGACCGCGGTTCGTCGATTATCTTCGCGGACCGATGAACGCCAATGTCCTAGGGTGCATTGTCGCTATTACCGTCCTCGCTGGGTGCTCGAAGACATCGTCGGATACGACGTCGACGGACTCGGGCGCGAAGAGCGGGGCGCGGCTCCGCATCGCGGTCGTGCCGAAGGGGACGACCCACGAGTTCTGGAAGAGCGTGCACGCGGGCGCGGTGAAGGCCTCGCGCGAGCTCGACGTCGACGTCGTGTGGAAAGGGCCCCTCAGGGAGGACGACCTCAAGGCGCAGGTCGACGTTGTCTCGAGCTTCGTCGCGCAGGGGGTGTCCGGCATCGTGCTCGCGCCGCTGAACGGCTCCGCGCTGAAGGCGCCGGTGCACGCGGCGACGCAGGCGAAGATCCCGGTGGTCGTGTTCGACTCCGACCTCGCCGGCGACGAGCACGTGAGCTTCGTCGCGACCGACAACCTGGCGGCCGGCAGGCTCGCCGGAGAGCACCTCGGCAAGGCGATCGGCGAGAAGGGCAACGTCCTCGTGCTCCGCTACCAGGAGGGCTCGGCGAGCACGCAGCGCCGCGAGGAGGGCTTCCTCGACGCGGTGCGCGCGATGCCGGGCATCACCGTCGCGAGCGCGAACCAGTACGGCGGCGCCACAACGGAGTCGGCGTTCGACAAGAGCGAGAGCCTGCTCCTCGCGCACAAGGCCGCGGAGGGGACGATCGCCGGGGTGTTCACGCCGAACGAGTCGACCACCTTCGGGATGCTGCAGGCGCTCCGCAAGACGAACGTCGCCAGCAAGGTGAAGTTCGTCGGATTCGACGCGTCGGACAAGCTCCTCGGCGCGCTGCGCGAGGGCGACATCGAGGCGCTCGTCGTGCAGAACCCGTTTTACATGGGGTACGTCGCGGTCAAGACGATGGTGGCGCACCTCCGCGGCGAGACGATCCAGAGGCGCATCGACACGGGCGCGCGCGTCGTCACGAAGCAGGACCTCGACGACCCGGCGGTGCAGGAGATCGTGAAGCCCGACCTCGCCCGGTGGCTCGGAGAGTGAGCGGCTCATGAGCGGAGCGCGCGCGCCCCTGCTCGAGGTGACGGGCCTGGCGAAGGCGTTCGGCCGCAATGCGGTGCTGCGCGACGTCTCGCTGCGGATAGCGCCCGCGAGCGTCCACGCGCTCCTCGGCGAGAACGGCGCCGGCAAGAGCACGCTGACCCGCATCCTGCTCGGCATGGAGCGCGCCGACGCAGGCGCGGCGCTGCTCGCGGGCGCGCGGTACGCGCCGGCGTCGGCCGAAGGCGCGCGCCGCGCGGGCGTCGTCCTCGTCCCGCAGGAGCGGACGCTCTGCCCCCACCTCTCGGTCGCCGACAACGTGACGCTCGGGATCGAGCCGGCCTCGCGCGCGTGGCCAGGCATCCGGGACCGCGCGCGCGGGCGCGCCGTCGCGCGGAGCGCCATCGCGCTGGTCGCCGATGACCCGGCCCGCGTGCCGCTCGACGCGCCGGCCGGAGCGCTCGGCGTCGCCGATCAGCAGCTCGTCGAGATCGCGCGAGCGCTCGCGCAGGGCGGCCTCCGCGAGGACGGGCGGCTCGCGGCGCGGCTCCTCGTCCTCGACGAGCCGACCTCGAGCCTGGGCCACGCGGACGCCGCGCGCCTGTTCGACCGCATCCGCGCCCTGCGAGGCGCCGGCCTCGCGGTGCTGCTCGTGACCCACTTCCTCTCGGACGTGCGCGCGCACGCCGACCGCTACACGGTGCTCCGCGACGGCCGCGTCGCAGGCGAAGGCGATCCGCGCGCGACCGAGCCGGCGCAGATCGTCCGCGAGATGCTGGGCCGCGCGCTCGAGGGCGCACGCGAGCGCGCGGCGCCCGAGGCGGCGCCTCCGGACCGGGGCGACGTGGTGCTCGACGCCAGGGACGTCTCCGGCGTGAAGCGGCCGAAGCGCGCCTCGCTGACGCTGCGCCGGGGAGAGATCCTCGGGATCGCCGGCCTCGTCGGCTCGGGCCGGACGGAGCTCCTCCGCATCCTCGCGGGGCTCGATCCGAGGCGGAGCGGCGCGGTCACGCTGCGCGCGCCCCGCGGGATCGGCCTCCTCAGCGAGGATCGCGGCGGGGAAGGGCTGATGCTCGGCCGCTCGATCGCCGAGAACGTCTGGCTCTCGCCGCGCGCGCCGCGCTTCGCCGCGCCGAGGTCGCTCCTCCCGGAGGCGGCGCGCTGGATCGAGAGGCTCGCGATCCGCGCAGCAGGGCCGGAGCAGCGCGCCGGCGAGCTCTCGGGCGGCAACCAGCAGAAGGTCCAGATCGCGCGCCTGCTCCGCGAGGACGTCGACGTGCTCCTCGTCGACGAGCCGACGCGCGGCATCGACGTCCAGAGCAAGGCGCAGGTGCTCGCGCTGCTCCGCGACCTCGCGGGCGCCGGCAAGGCCGTCGTGCTCGTGTCGAGCCAGCTCGACGAGCTCGTGACGACGTGCGACCGCATCGCGGTCCTCCGCCGGGGGACCCTCGAACCGCCGCGGCCCGCGGCGTCGTGGACCGCGGCGTCGCTCCTCCTGGAGGCCTCCTCGTGAAGAAGCGTCCGCCGTGGGTCGGTCCGCTCGTCGCCCTGCTGCTCGTCTACGCGCTCTTCGCGGCGCTCACGCCCGACACGTTCCTGCGCAGCCAGAACCTGCTCACGATGGCGCGGCAGACGGTGGTGGTCGGCATCTGCTCCGTCGGCATGACCCTCGTCATCGCCACCGGCGGGATCGACCTCTCCACGGGCTCGCTCGTCGCGTTCACGACCGTCGTCCTCGCGACGCTCCTGCGCGCGGGGGTGCCGGCGCTCCCGGCCGCGCTCGCCGCCACGGCGGCGGCGGGCCTCGCGGGCGTCGTCGCCGGGACGCTCGTGGGGCGGGCGCGGATGACGCCCTTCGTCGTGACGCTCGGCACGATGAGCGCGCTCCGCGGCGCCGCCAAGGGGCTCGCGTCCGAGCAGAAGGTCGACGCCGACCCGCGCGGGCTCGACGCGCTGCTCTCGGCCGACCTCGCCGCGCCCGGTCTGTGGATCGCGGCGGCGCTCGCGCTCCTCGTCTTCGCCGTGCTCTGCTTCACGCGCTTCGGGCGCCACGTGCTCGCGGTCGGCAGCAACGAGGCCGCGGCGCGGCTGTGCGGCATCGACACGGGGCGCGTGAAGATCGCGGTGTACACCCTGTCGAGCCTCCTCGCCGGCGTCGCGGGGGTGATGGAGTTCTCGACCCTGACGGTGGGCGACCCGACCGACTCGATGGGCCTCGAGCTCGAGGTCATCGCGGCGGTCGTCATCGGCGGCGCGCCGCTCTCGGGCGGCGAGGGGAGCATCGCGGGGAGCGTGGTCGGAGCGCTGCTCATCACGGTGATCCGGACCGGCGGCGTCCACCTCGGGCTGCCGAGCTGGGTGCAGGAGATCGCGACGGGCGCGATCATCGTGGCCGCCGTCGCCATCGATCGGGTGCGGCGCGCGCGCGGCGCCCGCGCGGCCGCGGGCTGCCAGCCCGCACCGCGAGATCCACCAGCGCGGCCGTCCTCCGCGCCATCGCCGTGAACGTGTCCTCGGCCTCGCGGTCCTCCGGCAGCCGGTCCGGCAAGGTCGGGCGCGTGCGGTGGATACGGTAACGATCGGAGAGCCGCACCCCCGGGAAGGCGCGGTGCAGCTCCTCCATGCCGCCGATGAGCGCCACGAGCGCGCCCATCGTCGCCGTGCCGTTGTCGGAGTCCCACCCGGACAGGGTGCCGATCTGGACCGTGCGCCGGAAGTCCCCCCCGCCGAACAGGAGGGCCATCACCCCGGTCGCCAGGTTGATCGCGGACTCCGTGAACCCTCGATAGACGAAGCCGTGCGCCGAGGCCTGCTCCTGGTAGCGACGCGCGATGGCGTCGCGGACCGTCTCCCAGTCCTCGGGATCGTCCACCGATAGAGCCGCCGAAAGCACGAAATCGATGACATCGGCGGCCTTCGACGCGTCCGGCAGGTAGCGCCTGGCCTCACGGACGATACGCTCGATCTCCTCTCGCCGCGGTCTCTCCGGATCGACGGTCGCCGCCAGCGAGAAGAGGAGAACATAGAATTGCGCGGCGTGCGCGGCGTGATCGCGCGCCGTGGTCCGGATGGGAAGGTCGGCGATCCGCAGCGCGAGCTCCGGCATGCCGGGCGCGAGGGCGCCGAAGAGCTCCGTGGTGAGCTGCGCGTCGATGTGGAGCGCGTCCGGGTTGAGCGCCGGGTCGCTCGTGGCGGGGGGCAGCACGCCTTGCTCCAGGAGGTCGCGCGCCCTCCGGTTGGAGATCCAGATAAAATCGTTGATGTGCGCTCGCCACCCGTCCCGGATCGCCTCGGGAGACAAGAAGAGCGTCCTCGCCTCGGTCATGAGGTGCAAGTAGACATACTCGATATCGGTGTCGTCGTCGGCCGGGCAGGGGTCGAGGAGCACGAAGTCGATCCGCGCCCCGTTGCGGCCCAGGGGCTTCCCCCAATCGGCGTCGGTGAAGAAGGGGCGCTCGACGCGGACGCCCTCCGTCGTCAACCCCGTCCAGTTGGCAATGCACTCGCCGAGCCACATCGCGCGGAGGCGGTCGGCGTACGCCGCGCGATCGAGCGGGCTCCGCGCCCTGGAGGACATTCCCGGCGGGTCGCGTTGCTCCACGGGATCTGCGGGCGCGCGGGCCGGCGCGCCCCCCGCGCCCGCGAGCGACGCGATGGACAGGAACGCGAGCAGCAGGCCGCGCCCGCGCGCAGAAGGCGCGATGCGGCATGATCCTTCGACGGAGCGTCGACCGCCACGACTGCGCATGATCCACCCCTCGAATGCGCGCCCGGAGCGTCGCGCCTGGTGTCGCTCCGCGTTAATGCAATCGAGATGCCGAGCCCGCTCCCCCGGCGGCGCTCTCACCCTTAGGTTGAGCTCATGAGCATCGGGCAGCACGTCGCGCGCGCCGCGGGCGCACGCCTGGACCTCCTCGTCTCCCGCGCGGGCCGCCATCTCCTCGGCGGGGCGCTCGCGATCGCGCCGGGCGCTGCGTCGATCGATCCGGTGCTGGAGCACCTGCTCTCCTTTCACCCCGGGTGGATCACCCGGAGCGTGACAACGCACGATCCCTCGGGCGGGAATCACGATGGGTATCGCCCGGGCGTCGCGCTGGAGGGGGAGCACCGGGTCCTGTTCCATGCCCGCGGCGAGGGGAGAATCACGCGGATATGGATGACCGCCCCGCGCGCGGAGCTCGACAGGCCGGACCAGGAGCTCTGGATCGAGATCGACGGGCGCACGGCCTTCCGCGGGTCGCCCCACGATTTCTTCGAGGGCCGCGGCCCCTGGAGGTCGCCCCTCGTGCTCGGCGTCGACGCGAGCTCGGGCGCGTTCACCAGCTATGTCCCTTTCGCCTGGTCCAGCGAGGCCAAGGTCCGCTTCCGGGGCGTTCGCATCTATTACCAGGTCACCTACCGCGAAGGCCCCGGCGCCGCGTCCGGCCCGACGCCCGAGGAGCTCGCGAGATTCATGACCGAGGACTGGACCGCCGCCCTGCCCGCCCCGACGCACCGGCAGCCCCCGAGCCCCGGCGCACCGCTCGTCCTGGCGACGGGCCCCGCGACGGTCTCGGGCCTCGACGTCCGGATCCCTGCGGGGAGCCTGAAGGACCTGGAAGTGAGGATCGGTGAGCAGCCGCCCGTGCCCGCGTCGTTCTTCTTCGGCCTGGCCAGCACGGGCGCCGAGGCCGACGGCGGATGGACCACGTTCCGGAGCGCGCTGCACGCCGCCCGGGCGCCCGACGCCGCGGGCTTCGGCAGGCTCGCGACGCGCCTGCCCATTCCGCTGGCGGAGGGAGAGGCGCTCTCGCTCGGGATCGCGACCGGCGGGGCCGCCGCGGGCCTCGAGGCGGCCGTCGACCTCGCGCCCGCCCGCCGCGGCGTGCGGCTCCTCGCGCAATACCGCGATCAGATGGCCCCCGGACGCGAGACGACGATGCCCCTCTTCGAGGCCGATGGGCCGCTCCAGCTCGTCGCCGTCCTCGAGCACCTCAGCGGCGGCCGGCCCAACGACCGGACCTACCTCGAGGGCGACGAGATGATCCGGACCGACAGGATGTCGTACCCGCTGCAGATCGGGACCGGCACCGAGGACTACTTCAACGGCGGCTACTACTTCCTGGGCGCGCACAGCAATCCTTTCAGCGGCCTGCTCCGCTTCCTCGTCCACAACCCGGAAGACCGATGGAGAAACGCGCTATTCGAACATTCCTTGTACCGGCTGCACGTGGCCGACCCCGTCGTGAGCCGCTCCGGAATGCGCTTCGGCATCGAGGCCGGGCCGACGGGCGCCTACACGCCGCTGCGGGTGCGCTCGCTGGGCCTCTCCTATGCATTCTCGGATCACCGGGAGATCGGTGAGCAGAAGGTCCGCCTCCGAGGGACGCGGCACCGCGCGCGTTCGGCCGTCGACGCCGAGCGCTCGGAGCTCCGGCGGACCTCCTGGTCGCGCGAGGGCCGCGGGATCACCCGGATCGAGGTCGACTGCCCGCCCGAGGCGCGCGGGCTCCTGCTCCTCCGCGCCTATTCCGCGGCGAAGGCCCCCCAGACGGCGCGCGCGCGGCTCGACGGGCGGGACGTCGGCGTCATTCACGAGATGCAGGCGAACCGGGTCCGACCGCTCGCGGAGGACGCGCTCTGGGTCGACTTGCTCCCCGGTCAATGCGGCGCAGGCAAGCGCCCGGTCCTCGAGATCGACGCGACGGGCTCCCCCGCGCCGTGGAGCGAGCGCGGCTACACGCTGCGGTTCTTCTCCGGGCCTCCCGCGCCGCACCTGACGCAGGGCCCCGCGGTGAAGATCTTCGACTCCGCTCGCCTCCTCCCCGGGGACCCGGCTTACGTGAACGATCATTCGATCATCCAGCTCCCCGACGGCCGCTGGCTCCTCACGGGCATCTTCAACCTCGAGCCCTATCGGCCGGAAGCCGAGGTCACCTTCGTCCTGGCCACCGCGGCCGGACCCGGGCCGGCGCGCTGGGTCGGAGCGACCTCGCCGAGCTTCGCGCTGGCTCCCGAGCGCTTCTCCACCCGCGCGCTCCCCGACGAACGCTGGATCTGGGCACCGCACGTGGTCCAGGACCGCGACGGGAGCCTGGTCATGATCTTTCACGTGGGCACGCCCGATCCCGACCGATCCGGCTTCCGGATCGCGCGCTCGCGCGACGGGCTCACCTGGACCCGCCAAGGAGGGACGCTCTTCGAGGATATCTGCGTCGCCCGCGATCCGATGCTCGTCCGGCTCGGCGATCTGTGGGTGGTTTATTACACGCGCTGCGCGTCGCGGGAATCGCGCCGGAGCGGCGTCGCTTATCGCACGTCGCTGGATCTCGTCCACTGGAGCCCGCCGGCCATGGCGCTCACGCTCGGGCCGGAGACCGCGATGCACAACAGCGGTCATACGGAGTCTCCGTTCGTGTTCGCGCGGAAGGGGTGGTTTTACCTGACGATCACGAGCTATCCCGTCGATCACGACGCCACGTTCGTCTATCGCTCGCGCTCGCCGTTCGCCTTCCCTCGGCATCCCATCGCCCGGCTGCGCGCGCACGCGGCCGAGTGGGTCGCGGAGGGGGGCGGCTTCGAGGCGGGGCGCCTGTTCTTCACGCACGCAGGGCCCGGCAAGGGCGGCGTGTTCCTCCAGGAGCTCTTCGGCCTCTGAGGCGCGCCGCACGCGGCAGGCCGCGAGGCCCCATGGCGCCGCACGGCCCGCGAAGGCCGCCTCCCGGCGCGGCGCACGACAGGTGTCCGCCTCCCCCGCGGACACCTGTCCGGACGCGGACACCCGGCCGGGGTGGTGCGGTACTTTGGACGAACGTGCGGCAGTTCGGAGGAACGCCAAGGCGCCAAGACGCCAAGACGCCAATAAATATCAATAATTTTGAGCACTTGGCGTCTTGGCGTCTTGGCGTCTTGGCGTTCGAATCCTCTGCGGCGCTGTCCGCGGTGAGCGCCGCACCACCCCCCGGCCGCGCGCCGCCCGGCCGCGGGGGCCGGTCTCCGCGGGCACGCCGCCTGCTGGAGCGCCGCGCATGATGCGTTCTCTCTTCTTTCTCCTCGCGCCCGCCGCGGCGCTCGCCCTCGGTTGTTCCACCGAGGCGGCGCCGAGCGCGGGCGGACCGACATTCCACAGGGACATCGAGCCGCTGCTCCAGGAGCGCTGCCTGAGCTGCCACGCGCAGGGCGGCGCCGCGCCGGTGAGCCTCGCCTCGTACGAGAGCGCCAAGGCGCTCGCGCCGCTCATCGCCGAGGAGACCGAGGCGCGTCGGATGCCGCCGTGGGGCGCCCTGCCGACCGACGAGTGCGCGCCCCCTCGCCCGTTCCGGGGGGATCTGCACCTCTCCCTCGACGAGATCGCCCTGCTCCGCGCGTGGAGCGACGCCGGCGCGCCCCAGGGCGACCCCGCGGACGCGCCCGCCCCCTTCGCGCCCGTCGCGGCGGGCCTGTCGCGCACGGACATCGAGCTCTCGCCCAGGGAGCCGTTCGCCGCGGCAGAGGGGGCCGACAGCTTCCGCTGCTTCGTCCTCGATCCCGAGCTCACCGAGCCGGCGTGGGTCCAGGGCTACGACGTGCTGCCGGGGGACCGCGAGGTGGTGCACCACGCGCTGATCTTCATCGACGCGAACCGCGAGGGCGAAGCGCTCGGCGGCGAGAGCGGCAGCTACCCGTGCTTCGGCGACGCGCGCCTCTCCGAGACGTCGCTGCTCGGCGCCTGGGCGCCCGGCACGCAGGCGCTCGAGCTGCCGCCGGACGTCGGCATCGCGGTGCCGGCGGACGCGCTGCTCGTGATGCAGGTCCACTACCACCCGAAGCCGGGCGAGAAGCCGTCGCCCGAGGCGACCCGGGTCGCGCTCCGCCTCGCCGACCGCAAGCCGAGCCGCGCGCTCCTGAACGTGCCGCTCGGCAACGCCGAGGGGCCGTTCCGGGACGGCAACGGGCTCCTGCCCGGGCCGGGCGACCGCGGGAGCGCCGAGTTCCGGATCCCGGCCGACGCCCGCGGGCACGTGGAGCGGATGCGGTTCGCCGTCGACCTCCCGATCCCGAGGTCGCGATCTACGGCGCCGGCGTCCACATGCACCGGGCCGGCGTCGACATGAAGGTCGAGCAGCTCCGCCCGGATCCGCAGGGCGGCGAGGCCGAGCGCACCTGCCTCGTCCAGACCCCCGCGTGGGACTACAACTGGCAGCGGCTCTACAGCTACGACGCGCCGATCGACGACCTGCCCCGGCTGCGATCGGGCGACGTGATCGAGCTGCGCTGCACGTACGACGACACCACCGAGAACCCGGCGCTCGCCGCGCAGCTCGTCGAGGAGCGCCTGCCCGCGCCGCAGGACATCCTGCTCGGCGAGTCGACGCTCGACGAGATGTGCGTGGCGTTCCTGCCCCTCGTGCACCCGAACCCCTGAGGAGACGCCGATGCGAACAGGAATGCTTCACGCGCTCCTCGGCGCGCTCGCGCTCACCGGCGCGCGCTGCGCCGGCGGCGACGGCGCGACGGCGCTGTGCTCGGCGGGCGCCTGCGCGCTCGCGTGCGACGCCGGGCGGGCCGACTGCGACGGCGACGCCGCGAACGGCTGCGAGGCCCGCGTCGCGGAGGACCCGCGCCACTGCGGGGCCTGCGGCGTGACGTGCGCCGCCGCCTGCTGGAACGGCACCTGCGACGCCGCGGTGCTCGCCGGCGAGCTCCCGATGCCGACGTTCCTCCGGAGCGACGCGTCCGGGCTCTACTGGACGAACCAGGGCTCGGGCGACGCGCCCGACGGCAGCGTCCTGCGGCTCGATCCGGCCGACGGGACCGCGTCGGTGCTGGCCGCGGAGCAGGCGCTCCCCGGCCCCCTCGCGCTCGACGAGGCGGCGGTGTACTTCGCGCACGCGGGCGGCATCTCGTCCGTCCCGAAGGCCGGCGGCGAGGTGACCGCGCTCGCGCCGGACGCGCGCGGCGCCGCGGCGATCGCGGTGGATGGGGGCGCGCTCTACTGGGTCGAGCCGGGGACGCCGCCGGCGTTCGAGGACGGCGGGCTGTTCGCCCTCGCGCCGGACGCGCGCGCCGAGCCGGGCGCCCCGAAGGTGATGCTCGCGGCCATCCCGGGCATCGCGAACGGCGTGGCGCTCGACGCCGGCCACGTCTACGTGACCGCCAGGGGCGCCAGCGCGGAGGGCGGCGCCATCTACCGGGTGCCGCGCGGCGCGACGCCGCCGATCGCGCCGGAGAAGCTGCACGACAAGCTGGCCCAGCCGCGGGCGCTCGAGGCGCGCGGCGACGCGCTCTGGCTCATCGAGGGCCGGGGGATCGCCGCCTTCTCGCCCGGGTCCCCGCTCCGCAGGGGCTGGACCGCCCCGAGCGCCGCGCTCGGCCGGAGGCCCGAGGAGACCCGTCACGGGTCGGAGGGACCGCGCTGCCCTGCGGCCGGGGCGGGGGCGAGCGCGCCGGCCTCGCCGCGCGTCACGAGCCTGTCCCCGTCCCGGTCGAGCGCCTTCAGCATCTCGCCGACGACCACCTCCGACGGCGTCTCCGAGGTCGCCCGCGAGACGGCCTCCCGCAGCTCCTCGGCCGAGACGCGGCCGTCGCGGTCGGCGTCGATCGCCTCGAAGGGCCCGAGCTGGCGCCAGAGCTCCACGGCGAACGACTCGACGAGGACGAGCTTCGGCTCGCGCCCGCTGTCCGCCGGCGGCACCTCCTCCGGGTGCGCCTCGGCGAAGCGGACGAGCGGAGCGATGTCGTCCATGCCGCCGAGGAGCGCGCGCGGGAGGGCGATCCGGTACGCGCGGTCGTCGGCCAGCGGCAGGCCGCCGATCGCGGTCAGGGCGCCTCGGTCGTCGGTCGCCATCCCGTCGTCGATCTGGAGGAAGCCGGCGTGCTGGGCGGGGGCGCGCGACCGCGACGCGGCGACGGCCTCGCGCACGACGCGGCCGGGCAAGCGGACCACGACGAGCTCGTTGCTGAAGGGGACCTCGGCCTTGAGATCCCCGTAGGTGAAGCGCTCCCGGTACTCGCGGCCGCCGCGGATGCCCCCGCCGTTGAACAGGCACCCGTCCGCCTGGAGCGCGTCCCGGATGCGCGAGCAGAGCAGCGTCCCGAGCGAGGTCTGCCGCGCCCGCGTGCCGATCGACGACAGCGCGCTCCCCGGCGGGAGCCGCAGGAGCGTGGCCGCGTCGAGGTCGCGCACGATCTGCATGTGGCGGTCCACGCGCGCGCGCATCGCCGGATCCTCGGGATAGGCGCGCACGTCCTCGATCCGGACGGCGACCGCGGGCAGGTCGGGCGCCCCGGCGGGCGGCGCCTCGGCCGGCCACGCGAGATCGAGGATGGCCGCGCTCGCCGCGTCGGTGCCGGCCTTGACGACCCAGCAGCCGTCCACGTCGTCGAGGAGCACCTCGTGCTCGTGGCCCCCGAGGACCACGGGAAACGGCGGATCGCGCTGCATCCGCGCGAGCGCGAGGTCCTCGTCGCGGCTCTGGTGGGTGATCGGGATCACGCAGGCGCAGCCCTCCTCGCGGACGAGCCGGCGGGCCCAGCGGACGGCCGCCTCGTTGGCCGGCTCGATGGCGTATCCCCCGAACGCGCCTCGCCGGTAGAGGCCCTGCGCGTGGACGAGCAGGCCGAGGAGGCCGACCCGGACCGCGCGCCCGCCGGGGCGCGCGACCTCGAGGATCTCGTGCGTCGGCAGCGCCGGAGCGAACGAGGGCATGTTGGTGTTGAGCCACGTGCCCCGGAACTCCTGCACCCGGGCCCGGAGCTCCGGGAGCTCGACGTCGGCCTCGTGGTTGCCGAAGATGGTGTGCGTGATCGGCACCGCGTTCATGCAGTCGACCATGCCCCTGCCGTGATCGAGGCTCGAGAGGAGGCTCGGCGCGAGGAAGTCGCCGGCCATCACCGCGATGAAGCGATCCGCCGGCCCGGCGGCGTGGTGCCTCACGAGGCTCGCGAGGCGCGGGAGGTTGTCGAGCGCGTAGACGTCGTTCACGCAGACGATCCGCAGAGAGGGGCCTCTGGGCGTGCCTTGGTCGCCGGCGGTCATGTCCCCGGAAGATAGCCCAGCGCGCGGGCCAGCGCCCTCGGCGCACGCCGCCCGACCCCCGCCATGGGATCGGGCGGCTCGCGCGGGCGCGCGCGATCAGCGGTCGATCTTGGAGCGCATGCCCCCGCCGAAGCTGACCGTCCACGCCTCCTCGAAGCGATACGGGTTCCAGAACACCCGCACCGGCTGATGGAATGGATAGCCCTCGTCCAGCGCGAAGGTCGGCGCCTCGTCGTTGAGGTTCTCGGTCAGCCAGAGCCCGTCCCGCTGCGTCGTCATGTACATGCGGTCCGGGTTCCGCGGGTCGATGGCGCACGACTCGACGCGATATCTGTCGCTGATCCGCCGCCACGTCGCGCCGCGGTCCCTGGTCCGGTACAGCCCCCCGTAGAAGCGGTCGTCGTGGCTGAAGACCGCGACATACCAGGTGCTCTCGGTCGTGTCGTTCGGATCGATGACGATGTCCTTGGTCCAGTAGTGCATCTCGGGCGAGGAGCGGTCCTCCCACGCCGACGCTCCGGGCGGGAGGAGGAACACGCCGGACCTGTCGGTGAACGTCCGGGTGTTGCCGGGCTGATGGCCGGAGTAGGTGGCCACGATGCTCCCGTCCTTCAGCACGTAAACGTTGTACGGGTGCCCCTGCGTGCGCGGCGGGGCGGGGAGCGCGGCGGGCGCCGCCCCCGGCGCGCTCAGATCGAGGTGATAGATCCCCCCCGTCAGGCTGTTGACCGCGCTCGCGTAGAGCTGGTCCGGATCGTTGGGATCGAGCGCCAGCCAGACCACGGGCCGGCCGAGATCGGCGACGGACGACCACGTGGCGCCCTTGTCGGTGGAGACCATGACTCCCCCCCTTGCCGGGCGGCTCGGCGTGCCGTCGAGGCGCGCGTCGCGCAGGTAGGGGCTCTGGTAGATGTCATGAACGCTCCCGGTCGCGGCGTAGAGCGCCCCCGTGGTCGGGTGCCGGACCACGTGGTAGGTGGTGTTCAGGAACAGGCCGTTCGCGCCGTCGCGAGACCAGGACTCGCCGCCATCCTCGCTGAAACCGCTGCGGATGTCGGTGAGCGACGCGAAGATCGTGTCCTCGTCGGAGAACGTCAGCCACCAGCCCGACGTCTGCTCGACGCCGCTCGTGCGGTAGACGCCGGACTTCGGCGTATCGGCTCCCCTCGGGTTCTCATCCGCTGGTTTCACGTACGCCTGCTGGAAGGTCCTGCCCCCGTCGTCGCTGACGTGGACGAAGCCGAGATCCGTGAGGGCAACGCGCCGAGGATCCGTGGGCGACACCGAGAGGCCGAGCGCGTACTCGCCGAACTCCCAGCTCATGTCGCCTTCGAACCCGCTCCATCCGGTGTCGATGTTGGCGTTGTGATCGGTGCGGAACACGTGCTGCCACGTCTCTCCGCCGTCGTTCGTGCGGAGGACGATGGGCGAGAGCTTCTCGCGGTCGCCGCCGGCGACGTACGCGACGCGGGCGTTCTCGTCGGGCATCGCCACGAAGGCGAGCTTGTCGCTCGGGCCGAGCCCGGACGTCGCGGATTCCCAGCGCTTGCCGCCGAGCTTCAGCCGGTAGAGGCCAGCGTACGCGTCCAGCTCGCCGCCGGTCGTGTCCGCGGTGACGAGGGGGTTGCCCTCGCCGTCCATCGCCGAGAACGTGACCGCGAAGAAGCTCGCCCTCCTGCCGTGCCCGGAGCCGGCGAAGGAGACGATCTTCTCGCCCGCCGGGATGCCGCCGATCGACGCGTCGATGGCGAAGGTGCCGCCGTTGTCATGCGAGACGAGCAGCCCGTCGCTCGTACCGACATAGATGTCGCGTCCGTCCCAGTACACGCCGCCGACCAGCAGGCCGCCCGGCCAGGTCGTCGCGTGGACCGAGCGGAAGGCGCGGCCGCCGTCGCTCGAGAAGAAGAGCTCCGTGGAGTCCGAGAAGAGCAGCCGCCGCGTGCTGCGCCGGTCGACGAACAGGTAATGGCCGTCTCCAGGCGCCCCTGGCGTCGTGACCTTGGCGCCCCACGTGGCGCCCCCGTCGGTGCTCTTGGCCAGCGTGGCCACGGCCTCGATGCCGTTCGTGGCCAGCCTGTAGCTCACGCCGTAGAGGACGTCGGGATCGGCGGTGAAGCGGAATTGCGAGAGGGCGCCGCCCTGGAGTCTGTGAAAGTCCAGGGTCGTCCAGCTGCTGCCGAAATCCCTCGTGCGATAGACCCCCGTCATGTCGCTGGCCATGAAGATCTCGCGGCCGTCGTGCGGGTTGATGGACGGCGAATAGAGGGCGCCCCCGCCGCCCACGCCACGTGAAAGCCACCGGCGGCGCGCGCTCCCGGGCCCGTGCCTCTCGAGACCCTCCTTCGCCGCGCTCGTGCCCGCGGCGAGGCGGTCGCTCGACAAGCTCGTCGCCTCGTCGGCCGCCATCTCCGCGCAGCCTCCCGCGAGCAGCGCGACGCCGAGGACCAGCGACCTCGTCGCGGTCATTCCATCGATCGTGAATCCAAGTCGATTCGTCATGCAAGCTCCTTCACCCATGCAATATCAGACGCGCGAGGGCCTGTGTGCGACGCTTTTGGCGAGCGGCGCCTCGTTCGCGCGACGGGTTCACGCGACAGGAGTGACGCCGGCTTCAAGGGGCGTGTCCGCGTAGGTGAAGGTCGGATGAAGTGCCGGATGGTATCGGCGTTCCTGGCGCCTTGGCGTTTCAATCGGTGGCACGAGCACCGTACAGGGAGGCGCCAGTAGAACAGCGATTGCAGCGCCGGCGCGCCGCGGAGGCGTCAGGTGGCGATCGGCCCCGGCGCGCCGTCGAAGGAGAGCACCCGCCAGGGATGCGGATGGCCCGGGCGCGTCGCCTCCGTCGCGGCGCCGCTCGTGAACTCCGTGACGACGCCGCGCCAGAACGCGAGAGCGCCCGCATTCCCCTCGGAGACGCGCACGGTCCACGCGCCGGGGAAGCGCTGCCATAGAAGGATGGCCGCCCGGCGGCCCACGCCGGAGCGGCGGTGTCGACGCAGGACGAAAAACTCGGCGATATCGAGGACATCCGGGTTATCCGCCGCCGGTGAGCCCCGCGTCGCCAGGACGAAGCCCGCGACGCGCCCGGCGCACCGGATGATGAAGGCGAACCGGCGCTCTCGCTCGGACCAGTAGAGAGGGAGCTTGTCGTACCCGAAGCGCCCGTCCGGCCCCAGCTCGATGCCGGGAAACACGTCGCTGAGGTCGTGAATGTACAGCTCGAGGAGGTTGGAGAGCAACAGGGCATCGGACGGGGTCGCTTCGTCGAGTACAACTGCGTCAAAATCCACCATGACAACTCCTCTGGCCTGCTTGGACCCGACGGACGGCTTGCGTCGAGCTACCAGGACGACACCGCACCGTAGCAGGGGGCGCGGGTCGCGGTGCCAGGGGAGGAGCGGTCGATCCGCATCTTCGTGGAGATCGGATGAATGCGTCGCTCCCGTCGAGCAACGAAGCGGCCATGGGCGAATGCAATGAACGGAGCGGTTGGAGCCCCAAGGGCCGCCCGTGGGCCGCTTCTGCCCTGACCATCACGGCCCTCGCCGGCCTCACCGCGTGCGAGCCGATCGGCCGCGGCGGGGGCAGCGGCGGCGAAGCTGGCGCAGACGGCAGCGGCGGCTCTCCTGCGGTGAGCAGCGGCTCAGGCGGCAGCAGCGCGACGGGCGGCAGCGCGACGGGCGGCAGCCCGCCAAGCGGGTGCGCCCCGGGCTCGGTCGTCGCCTGCTACACCGGCCCTGCCGGGACGAGCGGCGTCGGACGCTGCGCTTCCGGGACGCAGACCTGCCGCCCCGACGGCTTCGGCTACGGCCCATGCACGGGCGAGGTGACGCCCGCTCCGGAGCTCTGCGCCACGCCGGAGGACGAGGACTGCGACGGCGAGCCCCGCTGCGCTCGGCCGCCGCCGTGGGCGCGGGGGTTCGGCGGCCCCGGCAGCGAGCACGGCTGGTCGATCGCGAGCGACGCGTACGGCAACTACTACATCTCGGGCTCCTTCGAAGGGACCGTCGACTTCGGTACCGGCCCCCTGACCAGCGCCGGACAGCTGGACATCTTCTTTCTCAAGCTCGATGCCGCGGGCACGGTGCTCTGGAGCCAGCGCTTCGGGACCGAGCGCAACGACCGCGGAGGCGCCCTCACGGTCGACGAGAACGGCGACGTCCTCCTCACCGGCACGTACGACGTCGTGCCCGGGTCGACGGGCCTCGATCTGGGCGGGTGTCATCTCCCCGCCGAATACATCGACTCTTACATTGCCTTCTTCGTGGCCCAGTTCGACCCCGACGGCAACGCCATCTGGAGCAACGGCCCCTATGCTCCTTTTTCGGAGGTGTACTCCGTCGAGCAGATCGCCGTCGACGCTCACGGAGATATGTACGCCGTGTACCTCCATTGGCAGCGCGCCCACCTCATGAAGATCGACGCCGCGAGCAAGGCCAGCGTCTGGCTCGAGGTGTTGCCAGGATCTTACGTCGACGGCGCGCGGCTCGCGCTCGACAGCGCCGGCAACCCAGTGGCGGTCGTGACCCACGGCTCGAGCGTCGTGGATCTCGTTGCGAGCCGGTTCGTCGTCTCCAAGTACGCTCCGACGGGCGATCTGCTCTGGTTGCAACAATTCCAATCCAGCGCGGACCCTGTGTTTGGCGGCGGCGTGACAGCGCACGCGGTGGCGATCGACGCGGCGGACGAGATCCTCGTGACCGGCACGACGGATGGATCCGTCGACTTCGGCAACGGGCCCATCCCCTTCGTCTCTGTCCTCCTCAAGCTGGATGCCGCAGGCGAGCCCATCTTCAGCCGATCGGTCCGATTCGGTGACAGGATCGCGCTCGATCCGGCCGGCGACATCTTCGTCGCCGGGCGCGGAATCGCGCAGCTCGACGCCAGCGGGACGGAGCTCTGGTCGGTCAACTTCGACGCCGATGTGCAGGACATCTCCTTGTCCCCGAACGGCGCGGTCGGCGTCATCGGCCGCGCGACGGGCCCGGTGGACTTCGGAACCGGCCCGATCGCCTATGGAGGAGGGTTTGCCGACGCCTACGTCGCGACCTTCGACCCGCCGACGAGCGGCGACGACGGCGACGGCGACGGCGCAGGGTCGACCGGCACGGGCGGCGGCGACCCGCCTGCGACCTGCGCGCCGGGCTCGGTCGTCGCGTGCTACACCGGCCCCGCCGGGACCCCGGGCGTGGGGCGCTGCGCGCCTGGCACGCAGACGTGCCTCCCCGACGGCGCCGCGTACGGTCCCTGCGTCGGCGAGGTGACGCCCGCCGCCGAGGTCTGCACGACGCCGGAGGACGAGGATTGTGACGGGGAGCCTCATTGTCCTCTGCAGCCACCGTGGTCGCGAGGATACGGCGGCGCCGGCGCCGACGTGGGCTGGTCCGTCGCGAGCGACGCCGCCGGCAACTACTACGTCACCGGCTCCTTCGAAGGCACCGTCGACTTCGGCGCCGGCCCGCTCACCAGCGCCGGCCTCACGGACGTGTTCCTCCTCAAGCTCGATCCCGCCGGCGCTCTGCTCTGGAGCAAGCGCTTCGGCGGCACTGGCAGCGAGGCCGGCGGCGCCGTCGCCGTGGATGGGAGCGGCAATGTCTTGCTCGCCGGCACCCACAGCACGACGGATGGGTGGTCGGGCATGAGCCTCGGCGGCTGCGAGCTCCTGTCCATTAGCAATACCGAAGCGGTCTTCGTCGCCAAGCTCGATCCCGAGGGGAGTCACCTCTGGAGCCGGCAATCCGTCGCGGTACAGAACGATGGTCACTTCTTCGAGCAGCTCGCCGTCGACGCGCTCGGCAATGCCTACGTGGCGTTTACCCGGAAGGTGTATGAGTGGGAACCGTCAATCCCCTCCCTCGCGAAGCTGGACAGCGCGGGAGACCTGCTCTGGAGCATGCCGCTCGCGCCGGCGATCCCGCCCCACGGCGACGACCAGCACCAGAGCGACCACGTTCTCCTCGCGGCCGACAGCGCCGGCGACGTGATCACGGCGAGCTCGTCCATCCCCAGTGACGCGTCCTGCCCGTGCGCTCACCAGTTCACCGTCCAGAAGCGCACCCCGGCCGGCGACCTGGTCTGGAGCCGGCAGCTCGGTCCCTCGGATCCCTCCGCGGCGGGCAGCGGAGCGTCCGCCCTCGCGCTGGCGGTCACCGCCGACGACGAGATCCTCCTGACGGCCTACACCGACGGGACCGTCGACCTCGGCGGTGGCGCGCTCCCCGAGGGACCGGCGCTCGTCAAGCTCGACGCCGCGGGCGAGCATGTCTTCAGCCGATCGATCCCCTTCGGCGACGCGATCGCCCTGGATGCCTCGGGCGACATCATCATCGCCGGCGACGGGCTCTCCAGGCTCGACGCGGGCGGGACGGCGCTCTGGACGAGCAGCTTCGACGCGAGCGCGAAGGACATCGCCATCTCCCCGAACGGCGCGATCGCCATCACCGGCGCTGCCGAGGGACCGACGGACTTCGGGACCGGGCCGATCCTCCACGCGGCCGGCGCCGATGCTTTCGTCGCCACGATGAGCCCCTGATCGCCCCGCCAGCGGCGCACGGCGCGTGGCCTGAGCGGCATCGATGTAAACATCATGCGTCCCGCGGCTCCGGCGTGGCGGCGCCTCTGGCCTGGTCAAGCCCCATTCGCCGACCTGTGTCGAACGCTCCCAGGAGGACACGTCAGCATCGCGGGACGGGTGGTCGCAGAGCCAGAGAGAGGTCGATCCGCTTTTTCGTGGAGGCAGGATGAATACGTGGCTCATGTCGAGCAACGAAGCGGCCATGGCCGAACACATTGCGCGTAGTGGTTTGAGCCTCAAGGGTTGCCTGCGGGCCGCGTCCGCCCTGACCATCACGGCCCTTGTTGGTCTCACCGCGTGCGAGCCCATCGTACGCGACGGGGATAGCGGCGGAGCAGGAGGCACAGGCGGCAGCGGCGGCTCTCCGGGGGCGAGCAGCGGCGGTATCACGGATGGCGCGGTAGGATCGAGCAACGGCGGCGGCGCGCCTGGCAACGGCGGCGCACCCGGCACCGGCGGCGACGGCGGCGATGCCGGTGCACCGGGCACCGGCGGCGCGCCGGGCACCGGCGGCGACGGCGGCGATGCCGGCGCGCCGGGCACCGGCGGCGCACCGGGCACCGGCGGCGCACCGGGCACCGGCGGCGCACCGGGCACCGGCGGCGCGCCTGGCACTGGCGGCGCGCCTGGCACTGGCGGCGACGGCGGCGCGCCGGGCACCGGCGGCGACGGCGGCGCGCCCGGCTCCGGCGGCGACGGCGGCGCACCGGGCACCGGCGGCGACGGCGGCGCGCCTGGCACTGGCGGCGACGGCGGCGCGCCCGGCTCCGGCGGCGACGGCGGCGCGCCCGGCTCCGGCGGCGACGGCGGCGCGCCCGGCTCCGGCGGCGACGGCGGCGCGCCCGGCTCCGGCGGCACCGGCGGCGCGCCGGGCACCGGCGGCGCACCGGGCACCGGCGGCGCGCCTGGCACTGGCGGCGACGGCGGCGCGCCCGGCTCCGGCGGTAGCAGCGCGACGGGCGGCAGCCCGCCGAGCGGCTGCGTCCCGGGCTCGGTCGTCGCCTGCTACACCGGCCCTGCCGGGACAAGCGGCGTCGGGCGCTGCGCTTCCGGGACGCAGACCTGCCGCCCCGACGGCTTCTATGGCCCATGCACAGGCGAGGTGACGCCCGCTCCAGAGCTCTGCGCCACGCCGGAGGACGAGGACTGCGACGGCGAGTCCCGCTGCGCTCAGCCGCCGCAGTGGGCGCGGGGCCTTGGCGGCCCCGGCAGCCTGCACGGCTGGTCCATCGCGAGCGACGCCTACGGCAACTACTACGTCTCGGGCTCCTTCGAAGGGACCGTCGACTTCGGCACCGGCCCCCTGACCAGCGCCGGACAGTCGGACATCTTCTTCCTCAAGCTCGATCCCGCGGGCTCGGTGCTCTGGAGCCAGCGCTTCGGGACCGAGCGCAACGAGCGCGGAGGCGCCCTGACGGTCGACGAGAACGGCGACGTCCTCCTCACCGGCACGTACGACGTCATGCCCGGGTGGCCGGGCCTCGATCTGGGCGAGTGTCATCTCCCCGCCGAGCCCATCGACACTTACATTGGCTTCTTCGTGGCCCAGTTCGATCCCGACGGCAACCCCAACTGGATCAACGGCCCCTATTCTCGATATGTGCACTCCGTCGAGCAGATCGCCGTCGATGCTCACGGCGATATCTACGTCGCGTACCTCGACTGGGAGCGCGCCCAGATCGTAAAGATCGACGCCGCGAGCAGGGCCGGCCTCTGGTGGGAGATGTTGCCAGGAGGTTATGATCGCGGCGCGGGGCTCGCGCTCGACAGCGTCGGCGACGTCGTTGCGGTGATGACCCACGGCTCGAGCTTCGACGGCGTTGCGAGCAGGTTCGTTGTCTCCAAGTACGCTCCGACGGGCGATGTGCTCTGGGTGCAACAATTCCAATCCACCGCGGACCCCTGGTTCGGCGGCGGCGTGACGGCGCACGCGGTGGCGATCGACGCGGCGGACGAGATCCTCGTGACCGGCACGACGGATGGATCCGTCGACTTCGGCAGCGGTGTCCTCCCCGCCGGCTCCGTCCTCCTCAAGCTGGACGCCGCGGGCGAGCCCATCTCCAGCCGCTCGGTCCGCTACGGCAGCAGGATCGCGCTCGATCCCGCCGGCGACATCTTCGTCGCCGGAGACGGCGGCATCGCGCAGCTCGACGCGAGCGGGGCGGAGCTCTGGTCGGTCAACTTCGACGCCGGGGTGCAGGGCATCTGCGTGTCCCCGAACGGCGCGGTCGGCGTCACCGGCGGCGCCGGAGGCCCCGTGGATTTCGGGACCGGCCCGATCGTCACCGAAGGAGCCTACGTCGCGATCTTCAACCCGCCCGCGAGCGGCGACGACGATGACGATGACGACGACGGCGCAGGGTCGACCGGCACGGGCGGCGGCGACCCGCCTGCGACCTGCGCGCCGGGCGCGGTCGTCGCGTGTTACGCCGGCCCCGCCGGCACCCCGGGCGTCGGGCGCTGCGCTGCTGGCACGCAGACGTGTCTCCCCGACGGCACCGCGTACGGCCCCTGCGTCGGCGAGGAGACACCCACCGCCGAGGTCTGCGCGACGCCGGAGGACGAGGATTGCGACGGCGAGCCTCATTGTCCGCTGCAGCCGCCCTGGTCGCGAGGATACGGCGGCGCCGGCGCCGACGTGGGCTGGTCCGTCGCGAGCGACGCCGCCGGCAACTACTACGTCAGCGGCTCCTTCGAAGGCACCGTCGACTTCGGCGCCGGCCCGCTCACCAGCGCCGGCCTCACGGACGTGTTCCTCCTCAAGCTCGATCCCGCCGGCGCTTTGCTCTGGAGCAAGCGCTTCGGCACCGCTGGCAGCGAGGCGGGCGGCGCCGTCGCCGTCGATGGGAGCGGCGACGTCCTGCTGGCCGGCACCCACCGCCCGGACGGGCCGTCGGGCATGAGCCTCGGCGCCTGCGCGCTCCCGCCCCTGTACAATACCGAGGCAGTCTTCGTCGCCAAGCTCGACGCCGACGGGAATCACCTCTGGAGCCGGGAATCCGTCGCGGCAGGCTACGAGCCTCAGTTCTTCGAACGGCTCGCCGTCGACCCGCTCGGCAATGCCTACGTGACGTTCACCGAGAATGCATATGGGTATTTACTCGCCTCCGTCGCGAAGCTGGACAGCGCGGGAGACCTGCTCTGGAGCAGGCAGCTCACGCCGGCGATCCCGCTCCACGGCGACGACCACCACGAGAGCGACCGCGCTCTCCTCGCGGTCGACAGCGCCGGCGGCGTGATCACGGCGCGCTCGTCCATCCCCGAGAACGCGTCCTGCCCGTGCGCTCACCGGTTCACCGTCCAGAAGCGCACCCCGGCCGGCGACGTGGTCTGGAGCCGGCAGCTCGGTCCCTCGGATCCCTCCGCGACGGGCAGCGGAGCGTCCGCCCTCGCCCTGGCGGTCACCGCCGACGACGAGATCCTCCTGACGGCCGACACCGACGGGACCGTCGACCTCGGCGGCGGCGTGCTCCCCGAGGGGCCGGTGCTCGTCGAGCTCGACGCCGCGGGCGAGCATGTCTTCAGCCGATCGATCCCCTTCGGCGACGCGATCGCCCTGCATGCCTCCGGCGACATCATCATCGCCGGCGACGGGCTCTCCAGGCTCGACGCGGGCGGGACGGCGCTCTGGACGAGCAGCTTCGACGCGAGCGCGAAGGCCATCGCCATCTCGCCGAACGGCGCGATCGCCATCACCGGCGCTGCCGAGGGACCGACGGACTTCGGGACCGGGCCGATCCCCCACGCGGCCGGCGTGGATGCCTTCGTCGCCACGATCAGCCCCTGAGGCGCCCCGGCGGCGGCGCGGGGCGCGTCCGCCGCGCCCGGCCCGCCGTACCGCCGAGGAGAAGAGAATTTTTCCGAAGATCACCTGAGTGAGACGCACCGGTGAGGTGCGAGAGGCGAGGACAAGCATGCGAATCATCCGCTTTCTGCTGGCGACCATGATCTGCGCGCTCGCATGGCTGCCTGCGCGCGCGGCCTGGGCGGCCATCGCCGTGACCTTCGTGGCGCCCAACGAGCGCTCGGCCTATCACGGGGAGTTCTTCGTCGACGTCGACGTGAGCTCGACGCGCCCGATCACGCGCGTGCGGGCGCAGCTCGGCGCGGGCTCCGTGATCCTCACGAACACCGGTGGCACGAGGTACAGCGCGTGGCTCTCGGTGTTCGGGATACCGTACGGGCGGCACGCCCTGACCGTCACGGCGACCGACGTCGATGGCGCCAGCGCGTCGGCGCAGCGCAACGTGTTGATCGACCACCCTGCCACCGCCCAGATCCTGGCGCCGAAGCTCGATGCGGTCGCTCATCCGTCGCTCCGGGTCGCCGCGACCTGCGTCGACGACCATCCGCAGGACTGCACCCTCCGGGCCATCGCCGCCTTCAGCGACACGACGACCCCGCCGACCTCGGTCGAGCTCGCGCAGGGCACGGCGTCGCTCGACACCGTCGTCGACCTCAGCGCGCTCAGCGGCCGCAGGTTCGTGCTGCAATTCCGGGTCAGCGACGCCTTCAGCTCCATGACCCTCCATGGCCCCACGATCCAGGTCGAGGCCAGCCCGCTGCTCACGGCGGTCGACGAGGTGCCTGGCCGCATCCTCGATTTCGATGGATCGAGGATCCTGTTCGCCAAGGCGCGGCAAGAGCTCTGGGTGCTCGATCGGGCGACGCGGGCCGCCACGCAGATCATCAAGGTGTTCTATCCGTACTGGTTCAACGACGCCGCGAGAGCGTTCCTCACCGACGCCGGCGCCGTGATGGATGTGCCGGTGGAGCCCACCGGCGGTCGCCTCCCGAACGCCGTCTACGAGTGGCGCGACGGCGCCCTGCTGAAGCTCGCGGACCACGGCCGCATCGCGTTCGCGAGCGGCGATTTCATGGCCTACTCGGGGACCGGAACCTACCTGCGCGATCTCGCGTCGGGCACCGACGAGCTCGCGCTCGGCGTCGCGCTGGATCGCTTCAGCATGGATGTCGCCGAGGACGGGCTCCTCGCCTATGTGAATGGCAGCACGTCGCTCTACACGCGCAGGAACGGAACGAGCGCGCTCTTGACGACAGGCGGGGGTGAGATCATTCGCCCCGTGACGGACGGGATCAACGTGGTGTTCACGAACAACGCGAGCCAATCCATCCTGGCCACGCCGTCCGGGCGGGTGCCGCTCGGCGTCGCCCGCGTCGCGCGCCCCGAGGGGGCCCAGACGGGCGCCTACCAGCTCCACGCCGGCTACATCGCTTTTCTCAAGGGCTCGAGCGGCGCGGAGCAGGTCTGGCTCAGGACCCCGGGCGGCGCGCAGTACCAGATCAGCTCCTTCAGCACCCCCAGCCAGCTCGACGATCCGCCGACGCGCCTGGGACACGACGGCATCAGCGACACCGGCGAGGTGATGTTCCTCAACCCGCCGAAGCGCTACCTGGGCGCCCCGGGCGCCGCTCCGCGCGAGATAAGCTCGCACCTGGGACACGCGCGCTGGTACGAGGGCGCCTGGTACGTGGTGATGGGCAACACGCTGTTCCAGGTCGACGAAGGGTCGAGCGACGCGCACGGCGGCGCGGGCGCCGATCGCTAATCCTGCGCGCGCGCGTCGCCCAGGTAGTAATCGCGCTGCGACGGGTAATAATCGGCGAAGCTGGGCAGCGGCTCGCCGAGCCGGGCGGCGACGAGCATGTCGAGGTAATACTCCCAGCCCGGCCCCGTATCGCCGGCGAGCGCGGGATCGGTGAGGTGCTGGACGAAGGTGAGCTCGGTGGTCTCGCCCTTCGCCGCGAGCGACAGCTCGAGCCGCCACTCGCCGTAATCGTCCTTCGCCGAGACCGCGAGGCGATGCGGCGGCTCGCACGCGTCGATCGCGATGTTGCACCGCGGCGCGCCCTTCTCGAAGGCCATCTGGAGGCGCACCGTCTTGCCGGGCCCCGCCTCCCCCTCCCACGGGCCGATCCAGCGCGCCGTGCTCTCCGACGCGGTGACGCTCTGCCAGACGTCCTCGATGGGGGCGCGAAAGCTGCGCTTGATGACGAGATCGGCGCCTGTCGCCGTGCTCCGGACGCGGCCGGTGGGTCGGGGGCTCATGCTGTCTCCTTCCTTCGCTTCGTTTCATGGTGGGACGGCGCCGCGGCCGCCATGCGCCGCTGCCGGCCGACGCGGTGCACCTCGGTCTCGAGCGCGTCGAACCGGCGGTGCCACGGGCTCTCCTCGCGCAGCTCTCGCAGGAACGCCTCGAGCTCGGCGAGCGCGCCGAGCTCCAAGCTGTATTCGCGCTCGCGGCCGCGCTGCACGTCGCGCACCAGGCCCGCCTCGCGCAGGACGCGCAGGTGCCGGCTGACCGCCGGCCGGCTGACCGGAAACGCGCCGGCGATGGCGCCGGCCGACGCGGTACAGCCGCGCAGCATCCGCAGGATCTCCCGCCGGATCGGATCCGCCAGCGCCTGGGCAACCGCGTCCATCGCCCAACGTGTAACCGATCTGTTACGCGTCGTCAAGCCAGCCGGTGCCCCTGACGCCGCGCAGCGCGCCCCGCGCGGCGCTCCAGCATGCAAAGCGTGAGCGCCCCCTCAATGCGCGCTCACCGTCATTCGAAGCAATGCATGCGCCGATCCAGGAGCGGCGCTCCGGCGAGGAGCGAATGCGGCGGCGGCGGGAGCCAGCCGCATCGATGAATGCACGAAACACTTGATTCCCGAGCGCCGCTATGCGGTTCTATCCTGAGGGGATATCCCGTCATTACCCCGCAAGGAGGTCAGGATGCTCCTACATCATCATTCACGCTCTCCCAGTTCCATGCTGGTCACCGCCGCCGTCTTCGCGGGCCTCCTGGCCGGGAGCCCGGCGGAGGCGGCTCCGTCGTATACGCTCTTCGAGAGCGGCCAGGTCAGGCCGCTCGCGCTCTCCCCCGACCGCACGCTGCTCCTCGCGGCCAATACGCCCGACAACCGCCTGGAGGTCTTTCGCGTCACCTCGGGCGGCCTCTCGCACCTCTCCTCCGTCAGCGTGGGCCTCGAGCCCGTCGCCGTCGCCGCGCGCAGCAACGACGAGGTGTGGGTCGTCAATCACCTCTCGGACAGCGTCAGCGTCGTCGACGTGTCCTTTCCGTCGCGGCCGCGGGTCGTGCGCACGCTCCTCGTCGGGGACGAGCCGCGCGACATCGTCTTCGCGGGCCCCTCTCGCTCGCGCGCCTTCATCACCACGGCCCACCGGGGCCAGAACGCGCCGTTCGATCCGCAGCTGACGACGCCCGGGGTCGGCCGCGCCGACGTCTGGGTGTTCAACGCGAGCACGGTCGTGAACGACGCGTCGCTCGGCGGCTCGCCCCTCACGATCCTCACCTTCTTCACCGACACCCCGAGGGCGCTCGCGGTCAGCCCGAACGGGGCCTCGGTGTACGCCGCGGGCTTCCACACGGGCAACCGCACGACCGCGGTGCACCGCGTGCTCGTGGAGGAGGGCGGCGGGCTGCCGCCGCCGCTCACCAACTTCCTCGGCGAGCCGCAGCCGCCGACATCGCTCATCGTCCAGCACGACGGCGACCACTGGGTCGACGTCGCGGGCCGCACCTGGGACGACGAGGTCATGTTCTCGCTGCCGGACAAGGACGTCTTCGTCATCGACGCCATGGCGAGCCCCCCGCAGCAGCGCCCCGGCAGCGCCGGCTACTTCACCGGCGTGGGGACCGTCCTCTACAACATGGTCGTCAACCCGGCGAACGGAAAGGTCTATGTCTCCAACACCGAGGCGTTCAACCTCGAGCGCTTCGAGGGCCCGGGCATCTTCGCCGGCTCGAGCGTCCGAGGGCACCTGCACGAGAGCCGGATCACCGTGCTCGGCGGCGGCTCGGTAAATCCGCGGCACCTGAACAAGCACATCGATTACTCGACGTGCTGCGCCCCCGTGCCCAACCCGGAGAACGCAAAGAGCCTGGCCACGCCGGTCGACATGGCGGTGACCAGCGACGGCTCGAAGCTCTACGTGGCCGCGTTCGGGTCGAGCAAGATCGGCGTCTTCTCCACGGCCGAGCTGGAGAGCGACACCTTCACGCCGAGCCTCGCGAGCCAGATCCCGGTCACGGGCGGCGGGCCCAGCGGGCTCGCGCTCGATCAGCCGCGCAACCGGCTGTACGTGCTCACGCGCTTCGACAACTCCATCTCGATCGTCAACACGACCACGCGCGCCGAGATCGCGCACCTCCCGCTGCACAACCCCGAGCCGGAGAGCGTGGTCCGCGGGCGGGTGTTCCTCCACGACGCGAGCTTCTCATCGAGCCACGGCGACTCGTCGTGCGCGAGCTGCCACGTGTTCGGCGATCTCGACAGCCTCGCCTGGGACCTCGGCAACCCGGACGCCACCACCCAGACCAACCCCGGGCCGTTCACGAGCATCAACCCGCCGTTCCCGGCCGACACCACGCTGAAGCCCATGAAGGGGCCGATGACGACCCAGAGCCTGCGCGGGATGGCCAACCACGGTCCGATGCACTGGCGCGGCGACCGCACGGGCGGCAACGACGAGCCCACGGCGCAGCCGGACAGCGGGGCCTTCGACGAGCGCGCGGCGTTCAAGAAGTTCCAGGCCGGCTTCACGGGCCTGCTCGGCCGGCACGCGCCGATCCCGGACGACGACATGGAGGCGTTCACCGACTTCATCCTCCAGCTGACGTATCCGCCGAACCCGATCCGGAACCTCGACAACTCCCTCACCCCCGACCAGCAGGCCGGGCGCGATCACTTCGTCCGCGAGGGCGGCGACGGCACGTTCTCATGCGCGACCTGCCACACCCTGGACCCCGACGGGAACGCCGACGCCGGCGAGCCCTTCCCGGGCTTCTTCGGATCGGACGGCTCGAGCGTCGGGCAGGAGAACGGCCAGAGCTTCAAGAACCCTCACCTGCGCAACCTCTACCAGAAGATCGGCATGTTCGGCATGGCCGCGGTCCCGAGCCTCTTCCACCCGGGAGACAACGGCTTCAAGGGCGACCAGATCCGCGGCTTCGGGTTCATGCACGACGGCGTCATGGACACGCTCTTCCGCTTCCACCAGGCGATCGGGTTCGAGGAGAGCATCTTCTCGCCGCACGGCTTCCCGCCCGGCGCCCCCGGGGAGCTCCTGCGCGAGCAGGCGGTGGAGTTCATGCTCGCCTTCGACTCGAACCTCGCGCCGATCGTCGGCCAGCAGGTCACGCTCGGCGCGCACAACGCCGCGGCGGCCTGGTCGCGCGTCGACCTGCTCGTCGAGCGCGCCGAAGCCGGGGAATGCGACCTCGTGGCGAAGGTCCCATTCCTCCTGGAGGAGGTCGGCCTGCTCTACGCCGGAGGTGGCCAGTTCATCACCGATCGGAGCGCGGCCCCGCCGATCGGCGACGTCGGCCTGCGCTGGTTCTCGGTGCTCACCGGGCACCGGGTGACGTACACCTGCATGCCGCCCGGCTCGGGCCCGCGGTGCGGCGTCGACCGCGACGGCGACGGTGTCCGCGACGGCGACGAGCGCGACGCCGGCACGGATCCGGCGGATCCGACGAGCCCGGGGTGAGCGGCGGCGCGCGCCTCGACCACGCGCGCCGCCCGGCCGGCGCGGCGCCTCAGCCGCGCCGCGCCGCGCCCGCGCCGTTCCGCGCCGAGCCCGCGCCGCGCCGGGCCGAGCCCGCGCCGCGCCGCGCCTCGCCCATGCACCAGCGGAGCGCCTCCTTGAGGCTGCGCAGCGTGCATACCTGAGAGAGATCGAAGCCCAGCCCGACCATCGTCTGCGCGACCGGCGGCCGGATCCCGGTGACCACGGCCCTGCAGCCGAGCAGCGTGAGCCCGTTCGTGATCTTGATGAGGTGCTGCGCCGTGGTCGTGTCGACCGAATCGATGCCGGTGAGATCGAGGACGGCGAAGGCCGCCTGCCGCTCCACGACGGCCGCGAGCAGCGACTCCATCACCATCGCCGCGCGGTCGGCGTCGACCGCGCCGATCAGGGGGACGATGAGCACGTCCTGCCAGACCTCGATGATCGGGCTCGACAGCCGCGCGATCGACTCCTGCTGATCCTGGGTGAGCCGCAGCTGCGCCCGCAGCTGCTGCTCCACGTGGCGCTGCTGCGTGATGTCCTCGCTGATGGCGCCGACGCCGATGATCTCGCCGAGGACGTCCTTCTGGGGGACGAACCTGGTCCGCCAGAGCCTGTCTTGCCGGATCTGCTCGGTGTGCGCGATCTCCCCGGAGATGGCGCTCTGGAAGGCCTCGCGCACGTCGTCCGTGCTGCCGCAGAGCTCGAGCATGTGCTTGCCGACGCCGTTTCGCTCCATGGCGCCGACCTGCGCGAGCGCCCCGCCCTGCGCCAGCATGCAGATGCCGTCCTTGTCGAACGCCCAGATGATGATCGGCATGCTGTCGATGCACGTGCGGAGCAGCTCCGCCTGCGCGGCGAGGGTCACGTGGTCGGCCAGGTTGATGCCGAACGTCTGGACGCCGTCGACCTCGCCGTCCTCGCCGCGGTGGGGCGCGTAGTGCACGATCCAATGCACGCCGTCGGCCACGGTGTCCGTGCGGATCGTCTCGCCGGCGAGCACGCGCTTGCACAGCTCGAGGACCTGCGAGCCCTCGCCGTAGAGATCGCGCATGTTATTTCCGACGATCTGACCTGGCTTGATCCCGAAGTGCGCGAGCCCGTTTCCGTCGGAGACCGTGAGGATGCCGGCCTTGTCGCAGGACCAGATCACCGCATCCATGGTCTGGAACACCTCGACGAGGATGCGCGCCTGCGTCTCCCACGCCTCGCGATCGGGCTTCACGGCGGCCCAGAGCGACGCGTCCTCGGCGCGCCACAGGGTCCATTGCATCGGGGTGGCCTTGCCGCGGGCGTCCACGAGGCGCGCCGTCGCGGAGACGCTGCCCTCGGCGGCGCGCGCGGCCGTCATCCGCGCCGACAGCTCGTCGCGGTCGCCCTCGTGGACGCGATCGAGGAGCGGCCCGGGGGGGCCGACGCGCTGCTCCCAGGCGGGGTTGCAGGCGATCACCTCTCCCGCGCCGGAGAGCAATGCCATCGGCATGGGCGCGCCGTTCAGCAGCGTCGTCGACGAGATGGAGGCGAGCCTGTTGTCCATTGCATCCTTGAAGGCCGGAGGTGGCGAGCCCCGGCGCGCGTCCCCGGGCCTCTCGCGGTGGGGGAACAACCGGGCGCCGATCGCCGTCTAGACACCAGGTGCGAACAGGTAGGAGACTGCCGTGAGGACCTTGGCGCTGGATCGGCCGAGCTTAGCTGCAAGCGAGCCGTGACCCGGTGATACCATGTGAGGGCGCGCGGGCGCCAGATCCATCCGGGGCGGTATCGCGCCGGGATCGCGGACCGCGAGACGACGGTGGGAGGATCATCGAGGATCTCCTCTCCTTCATGTCGATTCGGGTGGTAGGAACGCAGGGCGACTCGGCGGTCGCGCACCCGGTCTCCTGTCCTCCCGCAGGCGCTCACGATCGGCGCATCGGCGCCGCATCACGCCGCCGACCCGAGCTCGGAGAGGCCTTCGCCGTGCTGCGAGACGCCGAGTCTCGCCTGCCGCGCCAGGCCCACGAGCTCGTCGACCGACCACTGATCGTCGACATGCTCGCCGTACTTCGCGGCGACCACCCGCCCGTCGCTCGCGATCAGCAGATCGGCCGGCAAGCCGAGGCGGCCGCCGCGCGGATCGCGCGAGGGGAGCGGCTGCCGACGCGCCACGACCGCGGGCAGGCTCGCCGCGATCGCCCTGAGGATCGGCCAATAGGCCCGCGGGTCCAGCAGCGCGCGGGGCGCGGACTCGACGCCGAACTCCGCGTACAGCCGCTTGTCCGGGTCGGCGACGACGTCGAACGGCAGGCCGGCCACGTGCGCCCGCAGCTCGTCGGCGGGCGAGTGGAACATCACCACCTCGCGAACGCCCGCGGCGAGCACCTCGTCGTGGCGGCGGGCCACCGAGCGCAGGTGGAGGTTGCAGACGGGGCAGCCGGCGAAGCGCCGGAACTGCAGGTGCGTCAGCCGCGCGGGATCCGGGACGCGGACGGGCGCGCCGGTGACGCTCACGAGATCGCGCCCGGCGACGACGGCGCCGGGCCTCAAGCGATTGGACATCGAGCCTTCCCTCCTCCCGCACGCGCCTCGTCGCCGCCACGCGGGCGCGCGGGCGCGCGGGCGAGCCGTAGGCGTACGGTGTATACTTACTCAAGATACGCGTACGATGTACGCTGTCAAGGCCATGCCCCGCCCTCGCTCGCTCTCTCAGCCGGCCATCGCCGGAGCCGCCCTCGCCGTCATCGATCGCGAGGGGCTCGCGGCGCTGTCGATGCGCGCGGTCGCCGGCGAGCTGGGGATGAGCACGATGGCGCTCTACCGGTACGTGAACGACCGCGAGCAGCTCGAGCGGCTCGTGGTCGACCTGGTGCTCGGCGCCGTCGACCTCGAGGTGCCGGCGCGCGCCCCGTGGAGCCAGCGGGTGACGCTCCTCGTCGGGCGCGTGCGCGACGCCGTCCGCGCACACCCGGCCATCGTCCCGCTGACGCTGACCCACCGGCACAGCGCCGAGGGGTTGCGCCGGTTCGGCGAGGCGCTGCTCGGGGTATTGACCGACGCCGGCTTCGCCGGAGCTCCGCGGGTCATCGCCTTTCGCAGCCTGATCAGCTACGTGATCGGCGCCCTCCAGGCCGAGCACCTCGGGCCGCTGTCGGGGGACGGCACCGCGCAGCTGGCGGCGCTCTCCGAGGCGGACTACCCGTTCCTCTCGGCGACGGCCCGCGACGCGCGGCGCGTGCCGCCGGACCAGGAGTTCTTCGGCGGGCTTTCGATCGTGCTGCGCGGCCTCCAGGCCGGCGAGCAGCGCGCGCGGTAGCGCCGCGCGCCTGCCCCTCGAGGGTCGGCGCTCACCGGCAGGGCCAGCGACCGCCGTCGAGGTCGAGCGGCATCTCCATGCTGTTGAAATTCCAGTCGTTCGCTCGCGGGCAGAAGAGCGATCGGTCGGTCATGTGACCCGAGAAGGGATCGTCGTACTCCACCTCGAACACGGCCTTGCCGTTCGCGAGGAACGTGTCGACGAGGATCTCGCACTCATCGTACTCGAAGCACTGCTCGTTCAGCGTCCAGTCGAAGTACGGCCACAGATCCTCCGCCTGCTCGATGTCGCCCTTGAGCCCGACGGACATGCCCATGCCGTGGGCGAGATCCGCGATGAACCGGTTGTAGGCGATCTGGTCTTCGTAGGTGAGAGGGAACCCCGAGTCGTTGGCGTAGCCGTCGACCTCGTCGGGCTCGATGGCGTCGAAGCCCTTGTCTTTGCAGACCTGGAACCGGGCCTGCATGATCGGCCCGAGGACGTCGATCTGCCGGATATCGAGCCAGAACGAGCCTTCCCAGTGGTAGTCCGGGTTGCCCTTGACCGACTCCGGGAAGTCGCCGGCGTCCGGCCGGTAGTCCTCGAACGCGCCGACGTCGACATAGCAGACGACCCGGGCGCCCATCGCGTGGAGCGCGGCGACGGTCTCGGCCGGCGTGAACTCCCAGTCGATGTCGTAGACCGTGGGCGGCGGCGTGTCGAGGGGAGCCCCGGTGGGATCGACCAGGCCCATGTCCCGGGGATCGTTCACGTCCAGGGGGTGGTCGATCATCCAGTGCCACGACGTCTCCAGCGCCGGGATCCAGAGGCCTTCGGGGTCCCCGCCGGCGGACGTCGATGAGGCGGACGCCGACGCGCTGGAGGCCGACGCCGGCGAGCCCGAGGCGTCCGGCGAGCCCCGGCTCGTGCCCCCTTCTCCGCCCGGGTCCGCGCCGGCGCCGGCGCACGCGACGTGCGCAGACGAAAGGACGAAAGCCAACGATTTGACCACCGCGAGCCACGATCGATGCATGATGGCGCTCCTCTCATCGCTCCGGAGCTCGACCGCTCCGGCGGGGGCGCCGGGACGCTCCCGGGCGTCCTGACGCCTCGCTGCCGGAGCTTCGCCCCTGGAGCGACGAGAGGGAACCACAGAAAGCGCGAGCGCGCCTGGGCGCGCTCGCGCCTGCCTCGGGCCCTCCGAGGCGTCAGTACTCGGTGTTGTTGGACGTCGTGATCCGCGACGAGGACAGGCCGATGAACAGCGAGTCGCCGATGTCGCTGTACCGCGTGTTCCTCATCGTGACGGTGCTGGTGCTGCTGTCCGTCCTGAAGATGGCCTCGTCCATGTGGGAGATGTCGCAGCCGTCGATGACCACGTCGACCTTGAACGTGGTGCCGCCGTTCTGCCGGATGAACTTGCCCGCGTTGGAGGCGCGGAAGTTCGAGACCCGGAAGGTGCTGGCCGCGTTGATCTGGAACACCTTGTCCTCGCCGTTCACGGCCGAGCCGCCGTTGAGCACGACGGTGCCGGACGCCTTGATGGTCAGGGCGTCCTCGCCGATGTCCTCCCAGACGATGTTCTCCAGCGTGACGTTCCCGTAGGTGTGGATGCCGTCGGCCGCCGGCGCGCCGAGGACCACGTTCCTCAGCACCGCGCCGTCCTCCAGCTTGAACACCGGCTTCTGGCTCTCGGACTGGCTGCCGTCGCCGAGCGACCTGCCGGCGATGAACCGCCTGCCGCCGCCGTCATAGACCTGGCCGGATCGCACGACGATCGTCGAGTCCACGACCCCTCCGCTCCCGGTCGTCGTGCCGCCGCCGCCCCCGCCCGCCCCGCTCGACGAGGAGCTCGACGAGGAGCTCGACGTCGAGCTGCTGCTGCTGCTCGATCCGCCGCCGCTGCCGCCGCTGCCGCCGCTGCCCGTCGGCACGAGCTCGATGTAATCGAGCTTGATGTCGTAGTCGCTCGCGCTGGAGCTCTTGCCGGTGGAGACCAGCTTGAACGCGACGCCGCCCGAGAGGCTCTTCGTGCCGAGCGTCACCGTCTTCCAGCTGTCGCTCGACGAAGAGGAATACCCGTCGAGGTTCCCCACGGACGAGCCGTTCACCTCGAGCCGGTAATTCCCGTAGATGTTCCGCTGGGCATACCGCACAACGACCTTGTACTCACCCGCGGCCACCGAGGTCGAGAACTGGAAGTGGTCGCCGCTGGCGTTCGCCTTGAGCCGCACGGAGCTCGAGCTCGCGTCGACCCCGTCCCCCGACGAGGTGGACCAGGACTGCGACTCGCCCTCGAGGCGCGCGGCGCTCGCCGCGCCCTCCAGGCTGCCCATCTCCAGCAGGGCTTCCTCTTCCGAGAGGCAGCCGGTCGCGACGATCCCGGCGGCGCCGAGCGCCAGCAGCACATGACGAGCGAACGTCGATCGAAGCTTCATCGTTCCAATCCTTTGTCCAAGTAAGTTGAGGCACTGACGGCGCCCCGCGAGCGCTCCGGTCCGGAGGCGCTCCGCGCTTCGCTCGTCACAGCATCCCTCTAGCAACGCGCGGTCCACACGCGAGCCCGCCCGCGATCACGGCAAATGTCCGATATCGTTGGATGATTTGGCCAGGAATGCGCAGCGACGCTCCCTTGATCCAGCGGCGCTGCAGGGGCCGTCACGCGCAGCAGTACACAGCGTCAACCCGGAGTTGACGCGGCGAGCGCTCGACCGCGTGGGGGCGCGTGGAGCGCTCGACGGCATACGAGCACATGCGAGCATGTGAGAGCACATGAAGCGCTCGACCGCGCGCGAGCGCATGCAGCACCCGAACACCGCCCTTCGGAGGGGGCGCGATCGGTCGGGGCGCCGGTCACACTCCCGCCCGCCGGCCCGATGGCCCGCGCATGAGAGCCGCCGCCCCGACCGCCCTCGCCCTCGTCCTGCTCGCCTGCACCCCCGCCCCGCGCGACGCGGCCCCGTCGCCGGCGCCGAGCGCCCCCGCCGCGGCCCCGCCGCCAGCGCCGAGCGCCCACGCCTTCCGATCGACCCCGCCGCCCTCCTGCGCCCGGCGCGCCGCGGGCCCCGCGCCCGCGCCGCTCGATCCGACCCACGCCGGCTCCGGCGTCGCCCTCGCGGAGCTCGACGGCCGCACCCTCGCCTTCGTCGCCGACGAGGACGATCGCGCCCTCCACACCGTCGACGTCGACGCCCGCGCCGCCCTCGCGCGCACGCCGCTCGCCGGCCGGCCCGCCCAGGTGATCGTGCTGGGCGACGGGCGCGTCGTGGCCTCGCTGCGCGACCGCGGCCTGCTCGAGGTGCTCGAGCCGACCGGCGCCGCCGCCCCGCTCGTGCGACGCTGCCTCGTGCCCGTGGCGACCGAGCCGGTCGGGCTCGCGATGACGCCGGACCGCGCGACGCTGCTCGTCGCGAGCCGGTGGGAGCCCGCGCTCACCGGCTTCGCGACCGCGGACCTCCGGCGGCTCGGCGAGCTGCCGCTCGCGCGGGATCCCGGCGCGGTCGTCGCGTCGGCCGACGGCCGGCGCGCGTTCGTCGCCCACGCGGTGGGCGGCCGCATCAGCGTCGTGGCGCTCGGCGAGGGCGGCGCCCCGACCGCGGCGCGGGAGCTCTCGACCGACGGGGTGGAGTGGCGCCCGCAGGCCCGCTTCTCGAAGATAGCCCGCCCGGTCGCGCCCCCCATGACGGGCCGATCGGCGCGGAGCGCGCCCTTCGGGCCGGAAGGCCTCCTGCCGGTGGATGCGCCCGCGCCCGCGCCGGCGCGCGTCGAGCGCCGCGGGTCGCAGGGCTTCGCGCTGGCGCGCGCGGCGAGCGGCGCGGTCTTCGCGCCCATCGCGCTCGTGGACCCGGGGCGCGAGGCGAGCAGCGGCGGCTACGGGGCCGCGCGCGCCCAGACCGTGATCCATCACATCGCGGTCGTCGACGCGACGGGCGAGCGCGCGGACGTGCCGCCGGTGTCGACCCACCTCGGGACCCACGGCTGCCAGCTCCCGCGCGCGGCCGCGATCGCGCCCGGCGAGGAGGTCTTGCTCGTCGCCTGCCTCGGCCGAGACGAGGTGATCGCCTACGACGCCCGCGCCGAGATCCCCGGCCAGGCGAGCGCGGCCGGCTCGGCGCGGGATCGCGAGCTCTACCGGGCCCGCGTGGGCTTCGGGCCCACCGCCATCGCCGTCGACGGCGCGCGCGGCCGCGCCGTGGTCTTCACGCGGTTCGACGGCGAGCTGACGATCCTGCCCGCCGCCCGCTCCCCGGCGTCGGCCGTGGTCCGTGCCCCCAGCAAGGAGCTCTCGGGCGAGCTGCCGGTCGTGGTCCTGCCCCGCGCGTCGCGCCTCGACGAGCGGCGCGCCGAGGGCCAGCGGCTCTTCCACGCGGCCGGCGGGCGGCGCATCGCGTTCGACGGCCGCGCCTGCGCCAGCTGCCACCCCGACGGCCGCGACGACGCGCTCACGTGGTCGACGCCCGAGGGCCCGCGCCAGACGCCGATGCTGATGGGGCGGCTCGACGGCACCGCGCCGTATGGCTGGGAAGGGAACAAGAAGGACCTGGAGGGCCATTTCGCCCGCACCCTGTCGCGGCTCGGAGGCGCCGGGCTGACCGGGGGCGAGCGCGACGCGATCTTCGCCTATCTCCGCGCCATGGAGCCGCCCGGCGGCGCGGCGGATCTCACGGCCGAGGAGCGCGCCGCGCTCGTCGCGGCGCCGGGCGGCGCGGCGGGGGCGGGCGCCGTGGCGGGGGCGGGCGCGACGGGCGGCGGCGCGGCGGAGGCGGGCGCCGTGGCGGCCGGCGCCCGCGTAGCCCTGGCGGCGCGCGGCGAGGCGCTGTTCCACGCCCCCGAGGCGGGCTGCTCGACCTGCCATCTGGGCGACGAGCTGACCACCGACGGCGCGCGCCACGACGTGCGGAGCGCGACCCGCTTCGAGGCCGTGCGCGCCTTCGACACGCCCTCGCTGCGCTTCGTCGGCAGGTCGGCGCCGTACTACCACGACGGCCGCTACCCGACGCTGCTCGCGCTGCTCCAGGGGGCCGACGGATCCATGGGGCACACCGCCCACCTGTCCGCCGAGGATCGGCGCGCCCTGGTCGCCTACCTGGAGTCGCTGTGAACGCGTCGCGACGCCCGCGCAGCCGGGCCGCGCCGGCGCGCCGGCGCGAGCGCTCCCGCGGGCACGAGTTGCCGAGAGCGCACCGGAGGCGATACGTTGAGACACGCCTTCTCGCGAGACCCTCCCGAGGTGCGTTGTCATGGGAAACGAGTTCTCCGATCACCCCTCGCACTCGGCCGAGTACTTCGGCGATACGCGCGACAGCTGGTGGAATCGCGACTACGTCGAGCTCCTCGCGCGGCGCTGGGGCCTGAGCCGGGTGCGCGAGGTGCTCGACGTCGGCTGCGGCGTCGGGCACTGGGGGCGCGTGCTCGGGGGCGTTCTGCCCAGGGCGGCTCGCATCACCGGCGTGGATCGCGATCCCGTCTGGGTCGAGAAGGCCGCCGAGCGCGCGGCGGCGCGCGGGGAGGCGGAGCGGTTCCGTTATCAGGTCGGGGTCGCCGAGCGGCTGCCGTTCGAGGCGGACTCGTTCGATCTCGTGACGTGCCAGACGGTGCTGATCCACGCCGCGGACCCGGGCGCGATGATCGCGGAGATGGTCCGCGTCGCCAGGCCGGGCGGGCTCGTGGCCGCGGCCGAGCCGAACAACCTGGCCGGCGCGCTGCTCGACGCGGCCGCGCTGCGCGCGCCGGTGGAGCAGACGCTCGCCCTCGTTCGCTTCCAGCTCCTGTGCGAGCGGGGCAAGGCGGCCCTCGGCGAGGGGCACAACTCGATGGGCGAGCTCCTCCCCGAGCTCTTCGCCAGGCACGGTCTCATCGATATCCAGGTCTATCTCAACGACAAGGCGAGCGCGGTCCTGCCGCCCTATGCGTCCGCGGAGCAGCTCGCGACGGTGGAGGAGATCTCCGAATTCGCCCGGCGCGACTTCTGGATCTGGAGCCGGGCCGACACGCATCGTTATTTCCTGGCCGGCGGCGGCGAGGAGCGCGAGTTCGAGGCCTCGTGGGCGGCGGCGATGGCCGCGGTCCACGGGAAAGCAGAGGCGAGCGCCCGCGGGACGTACGCGAGCGCCGGCGGCAGCGTGGGCTACATCGTGTCCGGGACGAAGCCCTCGCCGCCGTCGAGCCGCCACCTGAGCTTCCCGGCGCAGGCGCCTGGCTCGAGGACGCCGCCGAGGTGATCGCCGCCTCCGGGTCCGGCGCTGGGAACATCGATCACGTCGATCAAGCGAGAGATAAACCGCCAAGACGCCAAGGACGCCAAGACGCCAAGAAAAAAAATTCTCTTCTTGGCGTCTTGGCGTCTTGGCGCCTTGGCGTCCTCCGCGCCTCGGCGTCTTGGCGTCCTCGGCGTCTTGGCGTCCTCGGCGTCTTGCCGGTTCGAAGTTCTGCGCTCTTCAGGCAGTTTCAACCCGTTTGTCGCTCTACGTGGCCTCGTTCATGGGCCGCATCACGATCTGCACGATGCGCGAGCGGTCGCGCGGCAGCGCGGCGAGCACCACGGCCTCGGCGACGTCCTCCGCGGTGGAGAAGCCCTGCATGCGCTCCGAGCCCGCGGTGCGCCCGTCGCCGAGGGCGAAGTGGGTCTCGACCCCGCCGGGGCAGACGGCGCTCACCTTGATGTTCTCCTGCCAGAACTCGCGATCGAGCGCCTGCGTCAGGCCGACCTGCGCGAACTTGGACGCGCAGTAGATGGCCTCGTTCGGATAGCCCTGCAGGCCGGCGACGCTGGCGACGTTGATGATGTGGCCGCCGCCCTGGCGGCGCATGTGGGGGATGACCTCGCGGCAGAACAGCCACGTCCCCTTCATGTTGGTCGCCATGATGCGGTCGTAGTCGTCCTCGGACCACTCGAGGAAGGGCCGGTAGCCGCCGATGCCCGCGTTGTTGACGAGGATGTCGACCCGCCCGAGCTCGCGGATCGTCCGCTCCACGCACGCGGCCACGGAGGCGGCGCGGGTGACGTCGGCCTCGATCATCAGCCCGCGCCCGCCCGCGGCGCGGAGCTCCCGCTCGAGCGCCCCGAGGTCCGCCGCGGTGCGCGCCACGCCGACCACGACGGCCCCCTCGCGGCCCAGCGCGAGCGCGCTGGCCCTCCCGATTCCCCTGCTCGCCCCGGTGACGAGCGCGATCTTGTCCTTCAGCCGCACGGTGTGCCCCCTGTCTGCCGCGCGCGCGGGCGAGCGAGGCGTCGCTCCCCGGGCGCCGGCGGCGGGCACCGTATCACGCGCGCGGCGCGCCGGCGCGGAGCCGGTGGGCGGCCTCGGGCGGAGCGCCGGCCGCGAGCCAGGCCCGGGCGCGGTCGCCCTCGCTCCCCGGGTTGACCCAAACGATCGTCCGAAGCGCACGGACCTGCCGCGACGCGCCTGCGAACAGGCCTCGCGCCGCGTCGTCCAGGGAGAGGATCGTCCGATCGGCGGCCTGCGCCGCCTCGATCAGGTGGACGTCCTTCAGCATGGCCTCGCGACCCGGCTCGGTCGCCGGGCGGCCTCGATCTCCCTGCGCAGCGAGGGATCTGCGGGCACGTCCTCCAGGAGCAGCTTCTTGCGGGCGACCATGGCGACCCGCCACTGGCTCGCGAACACCGACTGGTGCTTGTTCCACTCGTCTCGGATGGCAGGGGGCATGACGGCCCGATGGCAGACGTCGAGCACCGTCGTCAGGGTGCCGCGGCAGCGCTTGGACAGCGGGAACGTCGCGCCCTCGCCGCCCGCCGCGCGGGCCACTGAGGCATCGATGACGAGGCGCCGAGACGCCTTGGCGCGCATCAGCGCCCGGCCAGCCGCGCTTCGGCGGCGTCCAGGTATCGGCTCTGCGCGGCCAGCGCGACCTCGGCGAAGTCTTCGGGCCAGTCCCCGAACGCGCCCGCGTCATCCAGCTCGGCGCTCCGGACCTCGGTCGCACCGTCCTCGGTCTGGGAGAACCAGTGGAGCGCCACACGATCGGGAGAGAGCGCCCCTTCGGCGACGAGCGACTGCACGCCGAGCAGCAAGAGAGAGCTGTGCGTCTCCGCGACGACGCGCACGCCGCGGTTCGCGGCGTCCGCCAGGATCTGCGCGAGCGCGACCTGCGCCCGCGGTGCAAGTGAATCTCCGGCTCCTCGAGGTAGACGAGCTGGCCGGGGCGCGCGATGAGGAGCGCCACGACCACGGGCAGGCACTGCGACAGGCCGAAGCCCACATCGGCGATGCTGACGAGATCACGCGCTCCCCCGCGGCCACCCCGGCGGAGGCGCCCGACGCGCAGCTCGACCTGCGTGTCGTCGATGCGGGAGGTTTCGACCTTCCACGTCAGCCCGAGCCTCTCCAGCGCCGACCCGAGCTGTTTTTGTCGGATGTCCTTGGTGATCTGCCAGTGATGGATGATGCTGGCCACGTAAGGCTCGAATGTGCCGGGGAAGACGCCACCGACAGCCGACGTCTTGTAGGTGCGCGTCGGATTGCCGCGAAGCGCGGGTACGTGAATGATGCCTAGCAGCGACGTGTCTATCCACGACGGCGGCCCCATCACCGTTCCCGCCACACCAGCAAGAGGGCCAGTGCGCTTTCCCTCGGCTCGGACCGTCAGAAAGCAACGATCGCGAACAACGGAGGCGTTTTGAAACAGTGTGGCGGCCTTCTCGCCAACGCCTCCGGGTAGGGAACCAAGAATCTCGTCGCGAGACGCTCCGGCCCGCACCGTGAAGGGCGGTTCGCCTGGTCGCGTCGAGGACATTTCCACGACGTCGAAGCCCATTCCAGGCAGTCGCTTGAAGCGCACCGTCACCTCGCCGCCCCCGATCACCGCCATCGTGACCGCGAAGCCTTCGCTCATGCGCCTCTTCCCGCTTCGCGAGAGCAACTGCTCCGCTGCGGTGAACCGCACATGCGGCCCGTCGAGCAGGAGCGCCCCCGGATCGTAGGGTGCCTCGCGGGTCTGCTTGAGCAGGAGCGGCGCCTGCATCACGCTCGACTTGCCAGAGCTATTGGCGCCGGCGAGGAGCGTGAGCGGCCGTATCGCGACCTCCGTCCGCCGCCTCAGCGACTTGTACCCCTCGACCGCGATGGCGCTGATGCCGGCTGGCGGCGCCTGCTTCGAGCGTGGGGAGACCTTCTTCGTCCGCTCCTCGTTCGCCATCTTGCCCGGCGCACTGTCCCATACCGCCCCCTCGAGGTCCAGATTCGCTGACCTGGCGGACGCACCGGCACGGCGGACCGCCGCCCCTTCCCGCGCGGCGACCGTCCCGATGATCGCACCGACGCCCCTCTTCGACCCCGGCGCAGCAGCGCCGCCCCGCACGCGCCTGCCCCCAAGCGCGCCCTCGCGCAGCGGACGCCATCGGGATGCAAATGCATCACATTTGCAATTGACTTTTAGTTGGACCGATCGCATACGTGCGCCGCCGGCGGCGATCGCCCCGGCCGATCTGCCATGCTTACGGCGAACAAGCTTTCGAAGTCCTACGGGGGCATCCCCGCGCTCGACGCGCTCGATCTCGAGGTCCCGGCCGGCGAGGTGTTCTGTCTCCTCGGCCCCAACGGGGCGGGCAAGACCACCACGCTGAACCTCTTCCTCGGCTTCACGAGGCCCTCCTCCGGCGCCGCCTACGTGGGCTCCGCCCACGTGGAGCCCGACCCGATCGCGGCGCGGCGGCGGATCGCCTACGTCCCGGAGCAGGTGCGGCTCTATCCGCACCTCACCGGCTGCGAGAACCTCGCGTATTTCCTCGGCCTGTCGCAGGCGCGCGTGCCTTCTTCCGCGGAGCTCTCGCGGCTGCTCACCGCGGCCGGGCTGCCCGAGGGCGCCGTGCACCGCCCGGCGGGCGGCTACTCCAAGGGCATGCGGCAGAAGGTCGTCCTCGCCCTCTCGCAGGCGAAGAGCGCCGGCGCCCTGCTCCTCGACGAGCCGACCTCCGGGCTGGATCCGGGCGCCGTCCGCGAGCTCTGCGCCGCGATCCGGCGCGAGGGCGACCGCGGCGCCGCCGTGCTGATGGTGACCCACGACCTCGGCGCCGTCGCGAGCATCGCGCACCGGATCGGCGTCATGAAGGCCGGCCGGCTCGTCGAGGTCACGGGCGCCGCGGGCATGTCCGAGGCCGACGTCCTCGCGCTGTACCGCCGGCACTTCGACCCGCCCGGCGACGCGACTCCCCCGCTCCCCCCGCGCGGCGGCGCGGCCGCCGCTCCCGCGCCGCAGGCCCTGTCATGACCCCGCGCGCGCACACTTCCGGCCTCGCCGCCGCGCTCGCCGCGCTGCTCTCGACCCCCGCCGCCGCGGCGGCGCCCCCCGGAGGCGCGGCGCCGGCCGGCGCCGCGCCTCCGGACGCCGCCGCGCCCGAGGCCTCCCCCGCCCTCGGCGAGGAGGTCATCGTCGTCGGCCAGCGGATCGGCCCGCTCGACAGCGCCGACGTCGTGGCCTCGGTCGACATCCTCGGCGGCGAGGAGCTCCAGAAGCAGAGCGCGGCCGAGCCGCTCGAGCTGCTCCGGCGCGCGCCGGCGGTCTACATCGAGTCGTTCAACCAGGGCATCATCAACGCCGACATCGGGCTCCGCGGCTTCAACACGCAGGGCGACGTCGCGCACACGAAGCTCCTCATCGACGGCATCCCCAGCAACCACCACGTCGGCCTCCCCGACATGAAGGCCGTCTTCCCGCTCGAGATCGAGCGGATGGAGGTCGTCAAGGGCACGAACGATCCGCGCTACGGGCTGAACAACGTCGCCGGCAACATCCATGTCGTCACCCGCAAGACGGGGAACGAGCGCATCGCCCGGCTCCTCGCCGGGAGCTTCTGGACCGTCGAGCCCCAGGTGCTCGTCGCGACCGAGCGCGACGCCCTGAGCCAGACCTACTTCGCGGGCTACCGCGGCTCGGACAGCTACCGCGATCACGCGAGGACCGATAAGGTCGCCGGCTCGGCCAAGTGGTTCTACGAGCCGTCCAGGGAGCTCCGGGTCGGGCTCATCCTGCGCGGCATGCTCCTCGACGCCGACGCGCCCGGCTACCTGTCCGGCGAGGACGCGCGCGCGCGACCCACGCTGTCTCCTGCCCACGCGGCGGCCGACGGCGGCCGGCAGACGACCCTCCACGCGAGCGTCCACCTGGATCACGAGCTCGCCCAGGGCCTCTCGTGGCAGCTGAAGGGCTACGGACAGGCGTTCCTGCGGGACCGGTGGGTGAGGTTCGATCCCGACCTCGACCAGCAGCTCCGCGTCGAGGACGACCGGCAGTACGGCGCGATCTCGGTGCTCACGTACCGCGCGCGCGACCCCCGGGCGCTCGGCCTCACCGTCGAGTGGGGCGTCGACTACCAGCTCCAGGACAGCCGATACCAGCGCATCCCCACCGTCGATCGCAAGCGGCAAGGCGCCGCGTTCCGCGACGAGGACTTCGCCCTTCACGCCGCCGGCTCCTACGTGCAGGCGAGCGCGAGCCCGATCAAGCCGATCAAGCTGGTCGCCGCGCTGCGGGCAGACCGCCTGGCCGGCGCCGGCAGCTTCCTGGAGCAGCCCGAGGGCGAGGCGGCCCGGATGGTCGACTACGACCTCAACGACTACGGCTTCATCTGGCAGCCGAAGGCGAGCGTCATGGTCACGCCGGTGAAGGGGCAGAGCCTCTACGCCAACTACGGGCGCACGTTCCAGATCGGCACGGGCAAGGGCGCCTATGCCGTCCAGGGCACGCCGCTCGATCCGTCGATCAACGACGGCTGGGAGGTCGGCTATCGGTCGAGCGTCTTCCCGTGGCTCACGAGCCACGTCGCAGCCTGGGAGCAGCGCGCGAGCGGCGAGGTGCGGGACAAAGGCGACGGCTCCGGCGACGTCGAGAACGTGGGCGAGACGCTGCGGCGCGGCTTCGACGTCGAGCTCACGCTGCGGCCATTCGAATTCCTCTCGGTGTGGGGCGCGTTCAGCCGCACCCTCTCCGAGCAGGTCGAGCCCGGGCCGGCGCTCGCCGCGAACAAGGGCAAGGAGCTCAACCACGTCCCGAGCTTCAGCGCGAAGGGCGGAATCGACGTCCACCCCACGCAGGATCTGCTCGTCTCGCTCGTCTGCTACGCGCAGGGCGATTACTACCTGAACAAGGAGAACTTCACCGAGGAGCACGGCGCGCGGAAGGTCGGCGACTACGTCGTCGTCAACGCGAGCGCGGCCTACGACGTCACCGAGGCGCTCTCGGTCGGCGTCGAGGTGAACAACCTGCTCGACCGGTCGTACGACACGTCCATCTGGTACAAGGACTTCGGCGCCGTGGGGGCCCAGCACAACCCGGGCAACGCTCGCTCGGCGTACGTGACGGGCACCCTGAGCTTCTGACGCTGCCGCGGTCCGACGAGACCCCCAGGGAGTCAGCGCATGAGAGCCCTCTTCACAGCGGCGCGGCACGAGGCGATCCGCGCGTTCCGCAACCGCACCTTCCGCATCGCCGCCGCGCTCGTCGCGGCGCTCCTCGCCGCGGCGTTCCTGCTCGAGGCGGCGCGCCACACCGAAGAGGCCCGCCAGCGCGCGGCCCTCCAGGAGCTGGTCCACCGCCAGTGGGTCGAGCAGCCCGATCGCCACCCGCACCGGGCCGCCCACTACGGCTCCTTCGCGTTCCGACCCCCGAGCCCGCTCGGCTTCTTCGATCCAGGGCTCGAGTCCTTCGCCGGCACATCCATCTTCCTCGAGCCGCACCAGCGCAACGCCCTGAGCTTCAGCGAGGCCGCGCAGTCGAGCGAGCTCGCGCGCTTCGGGACCCCGAGCGCCGCCTTCGTCCTCCAGGTGCTGCTCCCGCTGCTCATCTTCTGCATGACCTTCGCCAGCGTCGCCGGCGAGCGAGAGGCGGGCACATGGGCCCTCGCCCTCTCCCAGGGCGTCAGCGCGCGCGTCCTCCTCGCCGGCAAGGCCCTCGGCGCGCTGCTCGCCGTCGCGCTGTGGCTCGCGCCGCTGCTCGCGCTCGCGCTCGCGGGCGCGCTGCTCACCGGCGTCCTCGACGCCACCGGGGACACGCTCCTGCGCGCCGCCCTGCTCGCGGGCGGCTACGCCGTCTATCTGATCGCCTGCGCGGCGCTCGGCGTGCTCGTCTCGTCCTTCCACCGCCGCGCGCAGGCCGCCCTCGTGACGCTGCTCGGCCTGTGGGTCGCGCTCTGGATCGTCGCGCCGCGGCTCGCCACCCAGGCCGCGAGCCGCCTCCACCCGACGCCCTCGCGGGCCCAGGTCGAGCTCGACCTCGCGCGCGCGATCCGCGACGTCGGCGACAGCCACGATCCCAATAACCCCCACTTCCAGGAGCTGCAGCGCCGCACCCTGGCCGAGCACGGCGCGTCGCGGGTCGAGGACCTCCCGGTCAACTATGGAGGCATCGTGATGCGCGAGGGGGAGCGGATCACCACCGAGCTGTTCAACGGCTATTACACGCGCCTGTTCGACGCGCACCGCGCCCAGGACGGGCTCGCGCTCCGGGCGGGCCTGTTCACGCCGCTGCTCGCGATCCGGTCGTTCTCGATGGGGCTCGCCGGCACCGACGCCCACCACCTCGTCGACTTCGAGCAGCAAGCCGAGGCGCACCGCTACGCGTTCATCCAGCACCTGAACCACCTGCACACCACCAAGATCCGCTGGCACAACGACAAGGCGCAGCGGGTCGATCACGCCGAGTGGGGCGAGTTCTCCCCCTTCGAGCACAGGCGGCCTCCCGCCGGCTGGGCGCTGTCGCGCGTCGCGCCGGCGGGCCTCGCGGTGCTCGCCTGGGCGGCGGCGCTCTCGCTCGGCGTCGTGCTCTTCGCCCGCCGGAATGGAGAGGCAACATGAGCCCCTTTGTCGCATGGGCCCGCCTCGAGCTCCGCCAGCTCCTCCGCGCGCGCGTGCTCCTCGTCACCGCCGCCCTCCTGCTCGCGGCCGGCGTCGCCGCCATCGTGGACGGCGCGGCCCGCGTCGCCGCGGAGCGCGAGGTCATCGCGGCGCTCGAGCCGGCGCTCAGGGAGGAGGAGAGCTACCTCCGCAAGACCCACGCGCCGAACGACGACCTCGGCCTCGTCCTCTACTACCTCGCGATGCCGATCGCGCACGAGCCGAACGAATGGACGGCGCTGTCGACCGGGCTGCGCGACGTGCACCCGTACAGCCGGCACCTGCGCTTCATCGGCCTCGTGCCCCAGCTCTACCAGACGGACATCGCCAACCCGCTCAAGCAGCTCGCCGGCAGCTTCGATGTCGGGTTCGTCCTTATCTTCCTCGTCCCGCTCTTCATCATCGGCGTGAGCTACGATGTCCGCTCGCGCGACGACGACCTCGGCACCGAGGCGCTCGTCTGCTCGCAGCCGACGCGCCTGTCGCGCCTGCTCGCCGTCCGGCTCGGGCTGCGCGCCGCGCTGGTCTCCGCCGTCGCGCTCGCGCTGTTCGCCTTCGCCGTCGCCCGGCTCGGCCTCCCGCTCGACGCGCGCGCCGCCGCCTTCGCGCTCGCCTCGCTCGCGTACATCGCCCTCTGGTTCGTCCTCGTCTTCCTCGTGGCCTCGCTGCGCCGCTCGTCCGCGTGGAACGCCATCACGCTCGTGGGCGCCTGGATGGCCTTCTGCGTCCTCCTGCCCGCCCTCGTCAACCTCGCGATCCTCACGGCCTCTCCCGCCCGCGGCGGCGTCGAGCTCACGCTCGAGCAGCGCCAGGAGATGAACGCGGGCTGGGACCGGCCGAAGCGCGCCACGCTCGATCCGTTCTTCGCCCGGCGCCCCGAGTGGGCCTCCACCCCGGTGCCCGAGGACCGGTTCTCCTGGCCCTGGTACTACGCCATGCACGAGATGGGCGACGCGCACGTCGCCCGGGAGGTCGAGGCGTACCACGCGGCGCTCGAGCGCCGGGAGCGCTGGACCGAGCGGGCCGCCCTCGCCCTTCCGCCCCTCGCCCTGCAGCTCCTGCTCGACCGGATGGCGGGCACGGACATGGCGACGGAGCTCGCCTTCCGGGACAGCATCGCCGCTTATCACGAGCAGCTGAAGCAGTATTTCTATCCGCTCATCTTCAACTACAAGGGCCTCGCGGCGTTCGACATCGACGCCGTCCCGCGCCACCGCTTCGCGGGCGCCGAGCAGCCGGTGCAGCTCTCCGCGCTCGCGGGGCTCCTCGGCGTCCTCGCGCTCCTGGGTGCCCTGCTCCCGCGGGCCATCCGGCGCATCGACGCGACCCCGGAGCGGGAAGAGGCTGCCGCCGCGAGGAGCGGATCGGCCCGGCCGGCCGCCGGCGAGGAGCCCTCGAGTCGCCGCTACGGGCTGCTGACGCGCGGCGGGAACGCGCGGGAGACGTGAGCCATGGATGATCGAACGCCGCGAATCGAGGACATCGACGGTCTGCTCTTCACCCCGGGCGAGCTCGCCGCGCTCGGCGAGCCGCTGAGGGCCCATTACCTCTCGCTGCCGCCCACGCTCTCCGCCGAGGAGATCGAGCGCGTCAACCGGGGCACCAAGGTCGCGGGAGGCGATTACGACTATCGCGGGCTCAGGTTCGCGGTCCCGCCCGGCGTCCTCGTGCCGGGCGGGACGAGCGAGGTGATCTTCGACGCCCTCCACGACGGGCTCGTCGAGACGCAGGGCGCCTCGGTCGTCGTGATGGGGTGCGGGGCTGGCGTCGAGCCCGTCCTCGCGCGACGGCGCGGCGCCCGGGAGATCCATGCCATGGACATCCACGAAGCGAGCGTCGCGTCGAGCCTCGCGAGCTTCGAGCGGCACACAGGCCCGCGCGACCCCGAACGGCACCACTTCCTCGTCTCGGATCTCTTCTCCGCGCTTCCGCGCGGCAAGCGCGCCGACGTGATCGTCTTCAACCCGCCCGCGAACCCGCTCCGCTCCGACGATCCCGATCTCACCCGCGTGAACTTCTCGGGCTCCGCGATCATGGTGCGCTTCTTCGACGAGATCGCCTCGCGGGAGCTGCTCGCGCGGGGCGGGCGGGTCGTCACCGTGCTGTCCAACGCGAGCGACCTCCGGGGCATCGTGGCGCACGCCCTGCGGCGGGGCTTCAGGCTCGAGATCTTGAGACGCAAGACCTGGTCTGCTCCCTACGACAAGATCCTGACACACCTCCTCTCCTTCGCGCTGGACGAGCGCTGACGAGGATCCGACCGATGGCCCAGCACCGAACCGAGCCCGGCCAGACGCCCTTGAGCTTCGGGTCGTACTGGAGGCTCGCGCTTCCCCTGACCCTCGCCGGGCTGTCGGGGCCCATCATGAACGCCACCGACACCGCCGTCATGGGGCACTTCGGCGACGCGGCGACGATGGGGGGGGTCGCCGTCGGCAGCCAGATCTTCAACACGCTCTACTGGCTCCTCGGCTTCTTCCGGACGAGCACGAGCGGCTTCGCCGCCCAGGCGCGCGGCGCAGAGGACCGCCGCGACGCCGCCTTGCAGCTGTTCCGCCCGCTGATCTTCGCCGGGCTGGTCGGCTGCGTCTTTCTGCTGCTCAGGGCCCCCCTGGAGGCCGCCGGCCTCGATCTGATGGGGGCCCACGGAGCGGTCGAGTCCCACGCGGCGACCTACTACGAGGCGCGCATCTGGGGGGCGCCTGCAGTGCTGATGGGCTACGTGGTCGCCGGCTGGCTCATCGGCATGGCCGAGGTGCGCTGGGCCATGCTCCTCTATGTTGGGATGGACCTCCTCAACCTCGTCCTGACCGTCACCTTCGTCAAGGTGCTCGGCCTCGGGGTGAGCGGCGTCGCCTGGGCCACCGTGCTGGCCGAGGTGACGAAGGTCCTCGCCGGGTTCCTGGTGATCTGGCGGAGAGGCCACCTGCGGGGCGTTCACCTCCGATGGCAGGACTTCGCCGATCTCCACGCCATCACCCGGATGTGGCGGGTGAACGGCGACGTGCTGGTGCGCACCACCTGCCTGCTCGGCGTCTTCGGCTGGATCACCCGACAGAGCGCGCTGCTCGGCCCCGAGGTCCTGGCCGTCAACGCGATCCTCATGCACATGCAGCTCGTCATCTCCAGCGCCCTGGGCGGGCTCGGCAACACCGCGGGGATGCTCGCCGGCCAGGCGATCGGGGCTCAGTCCCGGCAGCGCTTCCACGACACGCTCCGGCTCTCTTTCTGGACGGCCTCGCTGTCCGCGCTGGCCATCAGCCTCGGGTGCATGGTCGCGCAGCCGGCCATCCTCGGGCTGTTCACCCCGGTGGAGTCCATCGTGCAGACGGCGGGCCGCTACTACGTCTGGATGGTCCTGTTCCCGCTCGCGATCTTCTGGAGCATGATCCTCGAGTGCGTCTTCACGGGCGCGACCCGCGCGGGCCCCGTCCGCAACTCGCTGCTCGCCGCGACCCTGGTCTTCTTCGCCGCCTGGCTCGCCTTCTCGACCCGCTGGGACAACCATGGGCTCTGGATGGCCTTCCTCCTGTTCAGCCTGACGCGCTCTCTCTATCTCCAGCTGGCGCTCCCGAGGCTCGTGCCGCTGGCGTTCCCGGCGCGCTCTCGAGAGCCCGTCACCGCCTGACGCCCGCCCCCGCGGGCCGCCGTCCCTCACCGAGAGGAGAGTGCTCGATGTGTTCCATCGCCGGCATCTTCAACAAGAAGCGGCCCATCGCCGCCGCGCAGCACGACGAGATGGCGTTGCTCCTCGACGCGATGCACCACCGCGGGCCCGACGCGCGGGGCGCCCTCCAGCGCGCGAGCTGGGCGCTCCTCGGCAGCAACCGGCTGCGCATCACCGACGCCGGGAACCCGGGCGCGGACATGCCGCTCACCTCGCCCGATGGGCGCCTCGCCATCGTCTATAACGGCGAGATCTACAACCACCGCGACCTGCGAGAGCGGCTGTCGGGCTTCCCGTTCAGGACCGCCTCGGACACCGAGGTCATCCTCGCGGCGTACGAGGCCTGGGGGCTCGCCTGCCTGGAGCAGCTCGAGGGCATGTTCGCCTTCGCCCTCTTCGACAGCGCGACCCAGACGGGACTCATCGCGTGCGATCCGACCGGGCAGAAGACCGTCTATCTCTGGGAAGACGACGACGCCCTGGTCTTCGCCTCGGAGATCGATCCGCTCATCAAGGATCCTTACCGGAGGAAGGACTGGGACCTCGACGGCCTCGCGGAGTTCACCGCCCACCGCTTCATCCTCGGCAGCGCGACGCACATCCGGCAGATCCGCAAGCTCGAGTCCGGCACCTGGCTCACCAGGACGCCGGAGCGGCAGGAGACGGGGCGCTTCTACAGGATCCCGCGCGGCGACCTGTCGAGGACCGACGTCCCCGCGATCAAGGAGGAGATCAGGGACGCCGTGGTCGACGGCTGCCGCAGGACGTTCGATCTGGAGGTCCCTTACGGCCTCCTGCTGAGCGGCGGGATCGACTCCACGGCCGTCCTCGCGGCGGCGCGCCGGGCGGACCTCGCGATGAGGACCTTCTCGATCGGCTTCCGGCCGACCGGTCAGCTCCTCCCGCGGAGCACCAGCGTCTTCGACGAGTTCGCCTACTCGAGAGAGCTGGCCCGGGAGCTCTCCTCGGAGCACACCGAGATCACGCTGTCGGACACCGACTACTGCGCTTACCTCGACCGGTGGATCGCGATCGCCGGCGAGCCGCTGGGCTCCCAGGAGGCGCCGTGCCTCATCCGGCTCTTCGAGGAGGCCGGGCGAGAGACGCGCGTCATCTTCTCCGGGAGCGGGCCTGACGAGATCTTCGACGGCTACTCCTACGGCCGGGCGCTCGCGGAGGTGCCCCTCTCCGAGCTCGCCGAGCGCTATTACGCGACCTTCCGCTGGTCCGGGACGACCGACCTCGGGCAGCTCATGCCTCACCACGACGCCGCGCGGCTGACGACGGCCAAATACCGCGAGATCCTCTCGCTCTACCGCGACTGGCCGCTCGACAGCCTGCAGGCCGTGCAGCTCCTGCACTTCCACGGCCGGCTCGTGGTCTACGAGTTCCGGCAGATGGATCTCATCAGCATGCGCCACAGCGTCGAGGCCCGCTCGCCCCTCGCGAGCGCCGGGGTCGTCCGCAGCGCCTTCGCCTTCCAGAGCAAGCTGAAGCAGCTCGACGGTCACGAGAAGGGGATCTACAAGCAGGCCCTCGCGGCTCTCGTCCCCCCGGTCATCGCGTCGCGCAAGAAGCAAGGCTTCCCCATCCCCGCGGAGATGTGGTTCTCGAGGCCGTTCCTGGAGAGGGCAGCCATCCTCTTCGACCCGGGCTGCGTGCTCAGCGGCACCGGCCTCATCGATCAGCGATACCTGAGGCGGCTCTGGGAGGACCCGGACCCGGCCACGCGCAACCTGTTCTCCCGCCTGTACACGGCCGAGGGCATCCTCCGGCGGCAGGCGCCGCACCTTCCCCCGTCGCGCGCCGCCTGATCCGGGGCGCGACGGACCGGAAGCCGACGAACCGGGCGCAACACGGCCGCATGTAATCGCAACTTGTTTGCAATTGACATTTGTTTTTGAGTGACGCATAAGGGACCTGCCGGCGGCAGCAAGCCCGCCGGCGTCCCGCATGCTCCTGGCGCAGAGGCGTCTGGAGCCGTGCGGCGGAGCCTCCGCGCGCGGCGATCGGTCTCGAGGTCGCACGGCACGTCCGACGAGCACGCTCCTCGACCCCCGTCACGCGCCTGGTCGTGGCGTCGTGCGCGCCGCCGCCGGCCGAGCGCGGCGCTGTGGTTCGAAGGGGCACGTGGCTTGAGAAGGGAGTCCTTATGAATGTGATGGATGAGCCTATCGCGAGCCCTCCTCTGGCGGCGCCGCCGTGGAGGACGGACCGGGGGCGCCTCCTCGCCGAGGGGTTCGCCGTGATCCCGGGCGTCCTCGGGCTCGACGAGGTGCGCCGGTACCAGGCGCTCGCGAGGGGGATCCTCGCGCCGCAGCAGTCCAGGGACTACCAGGAGAAGCACGCCGCGATCGGCAGCCTGCTCGATATCCTGCGAGAGCCGGGGTTCGTGGATCTCATCGGGCACCCCCGGGCCCTCGCCGAGCTCCGCCGCCTCGGGTTCGACGAGCCGCGCTACGAGCACGGCATCGTCTTCAACAAGCTGCCGAAGACGCCGCGGACCTTCTGGCACCAGGACTGCACGATCTGGGGTCACCCGGCCGCGTACGAGCCGGAGCCGCACGAGCTGATCCTCATCTATTACCTCGTCGACACGACGCCCCACAACGGCTGTCTCCGCGTCATCCCGGGCAGCCACAGGAGGCGTCACCCGCTCCATGAGCCGCTGCGCGGGGCCAGCATCCCGGACCTGGAGCGCATGCGGGATCCGAGCTCGCCCGCCTTCCACAGCTATCCCGACGAGGTCTCGATCCCGGTCAAGGCGGGCGATCTGGTCATCGTCGACGTGCGGCTCCTGCACGCCACGCACGCGAACGACAGCGACGCGGAGCGAACCGCGCTGAGCCTCTGGTACAGCCCGGCCTGCCGAGATCTACCCGAGTGCGTCCGCGCCCGCTTCACGCTCCGTACGGGGGTGGACGAGCGGCTGCCGTACGTGCCCGAGGGCTGGCCCGGCGAGCCCGCGGCGCGGCTCCGCGCGCTCCTGCCGCCTGCTTACGAGGGGAGCGTCGCGCCCTTGCCCTGGCACACCGACCCTGACGAACGGCTCCGCTGATCTGGAGGGCCTCATGAACTCGGTCACCGATTCTTCGCTTTCAACACGCATCCACCGCATCTACCAGGAGCTCGCGACCATGGGCTCCCTCGAGCCGAGCCAGCGGGTGAACCACCTGTTCAGCGAGCTCGTGAGCATCTCCATGTCCCGGTCCCGCGGCGAGGTCGACGAGGTGCTCGGCGATCCGGTCGTGAGCGGGATCCGCGAGGGCCTGTGGCGCGTCTGCTCGCGCGGCGAGTTCGAGCTGGAGCGCCACTGGGCGCGCCGCATCGCCGCCGCGGACGACCCGGCGGCCGAGCTCCGTAGCTTCCCCTACGCCGTCAATTACGAGAAGCTGACCCGGCTCGAGCTCTCCAGCCTGCGGGGCGTGCGCGACGAGCTCCCGCGGCGCGTGCTGTTCATCGGCTCCGGGCCGCTCCCCTTCACCTCGATCCTGCTCGCGGAGCGCCTCGGCCTCCCGGTCAGCAACATCGACGTCGACGAGGAGGCGTGCGCCGACGCCCGCGCGCTCGCGCGGCGGCTCGGGCTGTCGGAGCGGCTCGAATTCCTCTGCGCCGACGCCCTGTCCTGCTCCGATCTCTCGGAGTTCGACTGCGTGTTCCTGGCCGCGCTCGTCGGCATGAACCGGCGCGAGAAGAGCCGCCTGCTCCACCACCTGCACGGGACGATGCGCCCGGGCGCGCTGCTCCTCGTCCGCAGCTCGCAGCGCTTGCGCACGCTCCTCTACCCCGAGGTCGACATCCATGGAATGGCGCCGTTCGAGCCGCTCCTGGAGATCCACCCGCACGACGAGGTGATCAACTCGGTGATCATCGCCGAGCGGCCGGCGCACGAGCGGAGCGCCGGCTGAGGCGGCCGCATGCTATGGTCCCGGCCTGTCAGGACCCGGCCGAGGAACCCGCCATGACCACGCCCCTGCTCCCCTCGAAGCTGCCGTCGACCGGCGTCAGCATTTTCACGGAGATGACGCGCCTCGCGAACGAGCACGGCGCCATCAACCTGTCGCAGGGCTTCCCGGATTTCGACTGCGCGCCGGAGCTCGTCGAGGCCGTGGCGCGCCACATGCGCGCCGGCCACAACCAGTATGCGCCCATGCAGGGCGTGCTGGCCCTGCGCGAGGCGCTGGCGATGAAGATCGAGCGGCTCTATGGCCGCCGCTACGATCCGGCGACCGAGATCACGGTCACCTCGGGCGCGACCGAGGGCATCTTCAGCACCATCACCGCGTTCGTCCGGCCCGGGGACGAGGTCATCCTGTTCCAGCCCTGTTACGACTCGTACGCGCCGGCCGTGCGGCTGAACGGCGGGACGCCCGTGTTCGTCACGCTCCGCTTTCCGGAGTACCGCGTCGACTGGGACGAGGTGCGGCGCGCGCTCACGCCGCGCACGCGGCTCTTGCTCATCAACTCGCCGCACAACCCGACCGGGACGGCGCTGTCGGCCGGCGACATGCGCGAGCTCGCGCGCGTCGTGGACGGGCGGGACGTCCTCGTCGTCGGCGACGAGGTCTACGAGCACATCCTCTTCGACGGACGCCGGCACGAGAGCCTCGCGCGGTATCCGGAGCTCTCGGATCGCTCCGTCGTCATCAGCTCCTTCGGCAAGACGTACCACACGACCGGCTGGAAGGTGGGCTATTGCGCGGCGCCGCGGCCGCTCTCGGCCGAGATCCAGCGGGTGCACCAGTTCGTGACGTTCGCGGTGAACGCCGCCATCCAGCACGCGTATGCCGAGGTCGTGACGCGCGACCCGCTCGCCGCCGATCTCGCGCCCTTTTACCAGGCGAAGCGGGATCGGTTCCTGAGGCTCATCGAGGGCTCGCGGTTCCGCCCGCTGCCGTGCGAGGGCACGTATTTCCAGCTGCTCGACTATTCGGCGATCTCGGCCGAGCGAGACGCCGACGCCGCGCTGCGCCTCATCCGCGAGCACGGCGTCGCCTCGATCCCGATCTCCCCGTTCCTCTCCGGCGTGGAGCCCGGCCCCGTCCTGCGGTTCTGCTTCGCCAAGCGGGACGAGACGCTGGAGCGCGCGGCGGAGAGGCTGCGCCGGGTCTGAGCGGTCCGCCGCGCCAGTCTCGACTTGAGCACAGCTGCCCGGTGTCAGACAGGTGTGGTTAAGCCGAGACCAGTCAGGCGCCCGCTTGCGCCCGCTGCGGGAAGAGCGACCGCAGCCCTTCCGGCGAGGCCTCGCACACCCCGCGCTCTGTGATGAGCGCCGTGACCAGCCGCGCGGGCGTCACGTCGAAGGCGTGGTTTTCCGCCGGGCTCCCCGGCGGCGTGATCCGCACCGTCGCGAGCTCGCCGGACGGCAGCCGCCCGGTCACGTCGCAGAGCTCCGCGCCGTCGCGCTGCTCGATGGGGATCTCGCGCACGCCGTCCTGAAGGGCCCAGTCGATCGTGGGCGACGGGAGCGCCACATAGAAGGGAACGCCGTTGTCCTTGGCCGCGAGCGCCTTCAGGTAGGTGCCGATCTTGTTCGCCACGTCGCCGCGCGCCGTCGTGCGGTCGGTGCCCACGAGGCACAGGTCCACCAGGCCGTGCTGCATGAGGTGGCCCCCCGCGTTGTCGGCGATGACGGTGTGCGGCACGCCGTGCTGGCCCAGCTCCCACGCGGTGAGGCCGGCGCCCTGGTTGCGCGGTCGCGTCTCGTCCACCCAGACGTGAACGGGGATGCCCGCGTCGTGCGCCATGTAGATGGGCGCGAGCGCCGTGCCCCAGTCCACGGTGGCCAGCCACCCCGCATTGCAGTGGGTGAGCACGTTGACGCGCCCCTCGCGCCCGCTGCGCGCCCAGGCCTCCTGGAGGAGCGCCAACCCGTGCTCGCCGATGGCGCGGTTGATGGCGACATCCTCTTCGCACAGCGCCGCCGCGAGCCGGTAGGCGGCGGCCGCGCGCTCGGGCGGCGGCAGCGGCGCCACCGCGCGCCGCACCTCGTCGAGCGCCCAGCGCAGGTTCACGGCCGTGGGGCGCGCGCTGCCGAGCAGCGCGTACGCCCGCTCCAGCGCCCCGTCCGACGCATCCTGCCGCAGCGCGAGGCACATCCCGTAAGCCGCCGTCGCGCCGATGAGGGGCGCCCCGCGCACCAGCATGCTCCGGATCGCGCGCGCGGCGTCGTCCGCCGTCGCCAGCCGCGCCGTCGCGAAGCGGTGCGGCAGCCGGGTCTGATCGATGACGCCGACGGACCAGCCGTCGGCCTCGACCCAGATGGAGCGCATGGCCTTGCCGAGGACCTTCATGACCCGAGCCCCCACCCGGGCAGCCCGCGCAGCCGAGGCGAGGCCATGGGCCGCGCCGCGACGACCGCCCGCGCCCCGCTCACGGCGCGTACCTCGGGAACAGGTCCGCGATGGCGCTCCCGGTGAAGTCGCCCACCCAGCCCTCCGGCCGCTCGAAGAAGCGGATGGCGGCGAACAGGGGCCGAGGCCCCATATCGAACCAGTGCCGCATCCCGGCGGGCACGCTGATGAGGTCGCCGCGCGTGCACACGATCTGGAACACCTGCTGTCCGGCGTGCAGGTAAAAGCAGCCGCTGCCTTCCACCAGGATGCGGGACTCGTCCTCGGCGTGCGTGTGCTCGGAGAGGAACTTCTTCCGCGCCTCTTCCGCGTTCGGCGCGTCCGGCTTCATCCGCACCACGTCCACGACCTCGTAGCCGTGCGCCGCGCGCTCGGCCTCCACCACGCGGCGATAGGCGGCGAGCACCTCCTCCTGGCCGGCGCCGCCCGAGAGCGGCGTGGACGCGTCCACGCGCTCGAAGCGGACGCCGACGGCGCCGAGCTCGCGGCGGATGTCGTCGACATCGGTGTACACCCCCGACGGCTGGGCCGGCTGGTCTTCTGGATAGATGGTCAAATGGCTCATCGCCGCAACCTCATCTTCTCGAGCTCGTAGGTGAGCAGGTGTTCCAGGGCCACCGTGTGGCGGCGCGCCTCGCGCATGGAGCGGCCCCAGGCATAGAGCCCGTGACCCGCGATGAGGTAGCCCACCGCCTCCGGGCGGCGGGCCAGCTCGGCGGACACGCGCTCGGCGAGCCGCGGGACGTCCTGGTCGTTGGGGAAGACGGGCACCGCGACGGTGGCCTCGTGGGTGCGCGTGTCGCCGAGCGCCTTGAGCAGCTCGAAGCCGCGCAGCGCGATCTCCCCCTCGGCCTCGCGGAGCGAGGACAGGAGCGCGCTGACGATCGAGTGGGTGTGCAGCACGGCGGCCACCCCGGGGCGCTCGCGGTAGAGGTGGAGATGCAGCGGCGTCTCCGCCGAGGCGCCCGCCGGCGGCGGCTCGTGGATGTCCGCCACCAGGATATCGGCGTCGGTCAGCTCGCCCTTGTCCACACCGGAGCGCGTGATCGCCGCCGTGCGCGCGTCGAGCCGGCGCGAGAGATTGCCGCTCGTGGCCGGCACGGCGTCGCGCAGGCTCAGGAATCGCCCCGCCTCCACGAGCTCCCGCGCCGCCTCGGCCAGGGGGATCGAGGGCGGGAAGGCCGCCGTGGGAGAAGCTGCCGAGATGCTCACCTGTACTCTCCTCGATCGCCGTCTACAACGGGAACCCAGAAAATGCAACTCGTTTGCATGTACTCTCACCGCTCGGGCGTCGGCCCCGGTCGCGGCGCGCGCAGGCGGCTCCGGGACCGCTATCTCGGGGTCAGCGCGCGATCGCGTGCGTGTACTTGAGCAGGAGCGCGCGCTCGCGGGCTGCCGCCGCGTCGCCGAGGCGCTCGTCGTACACGATCCACAGGTCGGTGCCCTCGCGGATGTGGTGGCGCAGGCGCAGGTTGATGCTCGTGCGCCCCGTGAGGCTGCTGTATTGAAGGAATGCGCTGAGGGAGGCGTGGATATCGAACCCGAGCCGGAGGCGCAGCCGCGCGATGTGCGCGTCGAGCGAGGCGTCCCGGCCTGGAAAGCGGATGGTGTCGAACCGGTACTCCCCGCCCAGGCCGAGGTGGGGCGACGGGTTCCACGACGGGCTCAGCGAGGCAGAGAGGCTGTAGCCGTCATAGAACCCGCCCGCCTCGATGGACGCGCCGCAGCGCAGCCTGCGGCCGTCTGGCATGGTGAAGTCTGCGCCGACCCGGTGAAAGGCGTAGCGGCCTGCGGGCACCGCGATCCCGCCGTCGAGGACCAGCGGCTCCCGCACCTCCTCGCGCCGGTGTCGGCTCACCAGCTCGATCTCGTCTCCGCTCGCGAAGGTGAGCCCCACGAAGGGGCTGGCCTCCGCGGCCTCCAGGACGCCGTCGCGGCTTCGCTGGTAGGCCTGGCCCTCTGCGCCGAGCCACGCCGCGCGCACGGGGGCGCCGGCGTCGAACCGCCACTCGTGCTTTGCGGAGAGATCGGCCGACCGGTACCCCTGGTAGGGCTCGAAGCCGACGCCGGGGTCGAACGCTTCGCCGGCCCACCCGAGCTCGGCGCGGTAGCTGAGCCCCTCCGCGCGCCGGTGCTCCCAGGCCACGAGCGCGCGGCCGCTGTCCAGCCAGCGCGCCGGCTCCGCCTCGTCCGGCCGCGCTGAACGCAGAGACCTCAGGCTCTGCGCCCACGTGAGCTTCAGGAACTCGTCCCCGACGACGTGGACGATGCCGTCGGCCCCGTAGGCGACGTTGGTGCGGCCGTCGAGCCCGACCCGGCTCGTCAGCATGCCGCCGACGCTCGAGAGCGGATCGTCGAGCTGGCGCCGCAGCCGGAGCACGCCGAAGTTCTCGGACGGCAGCGCGCCGCTCTTCGCCGTCTGCAGGTCGAGCGCGCCGATCTCCCACCGCCCGGCGCGGCCGGCCAGGCGCGCTCCGCCGAGGATCGCGACCGGCTCGCCGTCGACGAGCCCGATGCGCCGGCTATGGAACAGCCGCCCGTCCCCGGAGAGCGCGAAATCGAAGATCCCGGCGCGCTCGAGGAAGAACTGACGCTTCTCCGGGTAGAAGAGGGGGAACCGGGTCAGGTTGATCTGCTCGTCGTCCGCCTCGACCTGCGCAAAGTCGGTGTTCACGGTGACGTCGAGCGTCAGGTTGCTGGTGATACCGTACTTGGCGTCCGCGCCCGCGCTGTACGCGGCCGCCTCCTCGTCCCGGCCGCGCCGGCGCTCGGCCTCGGGAGGGCTCCGGACCGAGTAGCCGAGGAGCACGTAGGGCGTGACGGTCAGCGCGCGGCGCGAGGCCACGCCCGCGAGCGCGACGTCCCTCAGCTTGGAGGGCTTCGCGTAGGCCCGCGGCCACCTCGGCGGGACGGGCGGCCAGACGTGCCGCTCGCTCTGCCGCGCCAGCCAGCGATAGACCGACAGGCCCATCCTCACGCTCCCCGTCTCGCTCTCGAAGCCGAGCGTCGAGAAGGGGATACGCATCTCCGCGGACCACCCGTCGCTCGTCCTCTGCGCCGCCGCCTCCCAGCGGCCGTTCCAGCTCCAGTCCGCCTCGCCAGAGGCCATGTCGGACGAGACCGTCCCGTCGACCCGCGCGCCGGTCGGCATCGTGTAAAACCAGAGCGCCGTGGTGTCGTCGTCGAACGGGTCGACGATGAGGCCCACCGTGTCGTCTCCGGCGTACTCGTCGCGGTACAGCGAGCTCGCCCTCACCTCCGCCGGCTCGTCGTCGCAGAGCCGCGCCGCGAGGTAGAGGTGGCCGCCGTCGTGAGCGACGCGGATCTCCGTGCGCTGGGACGGCGCGCCCCCGAAGACCGGCTCGTAGACGACGGCCGGCACCGGGGCCACCGCCCGCCACGCGGCCTCGTCCACGGCGCCGTCGAGCACGACGGGCCCCGTGAGCCTCGGCAGGCGCATGGGCGCCTCGGCCCGCGCATCCCGCGGCCAGGAGAGCGCCAGCGCGGCGGCGAGCGCCGGCGCCGCTCTACGTAGACTCCATTTCATTTGCAACTAAGTTACTTTAGTAGTACCAGGGGGCGCGCCCGGGATCAAGCCCGGTCGCCGCGGCGGCTCATCGACGTCGATGGGCGTGACGGCGTGGCTCGCCCGCCATGTCCCCTTCTGCCAGGCGCCGCCGAATGGAGGCCTCATGCTGAAGTACACGTCCCAGCTCCGAGAGATCCCCCGCGACGTCATCGGCGGCATGCTCGAAGACGTCGCGCGCGCCGACATCCCGTGGACCGAGAACTACTCGCGGTATCAGTCCGGCGGGTGGAAGACGGCCGCGCTCTACAACGCGAGCGGAGACTCGCAGGAGAACGATCTCGCCGACTGCGCGCCCGTCCCCACCGAGGTCGTCCCGCGGCTGCCCCGGGTCCGCGCCTTCGTCGAGGGGTCAGGCCTCAAGCTGATGTGGGTCAGGCTGCTGCGGCTCGACCCGGGCGCGTTCCTCTGGGAGCACACCGACTACGGGGCTCACAACCTGAGCCGCGTTCCCCGGCTGCGGCTCCACGTCCCCCTGAAGACCAACCCCGACGCGCTCATCGTCCTGCCCTCGCGCTCGGTCCACATGAAGAGCGGCTTTCTCTGGAAGCTGTCTCCTCACCAGACGCGCCATGGCGCCTGCAACCGCGGCTCCGAGGACCGTATCCATCTGATCCTCGACTGCTACATGAACGGGACGCTGGAAGCGCTCGTCTCCCGGGAGTTCCTCCATCCGGACGCGCTGCGGGACAAGCCGAGGCTCTCGGAGGAGCGCTTCGCGGAGCTCTGCCGCGCCGCCGACGCGCTGGCGAGCGAAGGACGGAAGGACGCCGCAGAGGACCTGTTCCGGAAGGCGTTTCACGATGACGACCTGGGCTCCCTGTCGAGCTACGACCTGCTCGCGCGCTATCACGAGGAGCGCGGCGACGCCGCGCGGCGGGATCACTGGCTGAGCGAGAAGATCAGCTTCCTGAACCTCAACGTGCCCGGACACCCGTTTTACCAGCGCGCGCAGGCGTGAGGCCTGGAATCAGGACGCGGAACGCGGAACGCGGGACGCGGAACGCGGGACGCGGGACCCCCGGCCCCAGACGCTCGACGCGCCTCTGTCGCTCCCCCAGGCTCACCCACATCGGCCAGCGCGCGGCCGCCCGTGTGGCATGTGGCGCGTGGCGCGGCGCCCGGAGCGGAAAAATGAGCCCGCTTGCCAGCGAGGCCGGCCCCCCATAGCATGAAAGGTTGCGGGCTCGCGGAGCCTCCGCGCTTCGAGAGGACGGGCGGATCATGCTTAGGATCAACCATGCACAGGCAGGCGCGCTGGACGACCTCTCGCTGACCGGCGCCGAGGCGCGCCCTCCGGCCCGCCGGGAGCGGGAGCGGCTCGCCGGCCCGCGCGACGCCGCCCCGCCCGGCGAGGGCCGCCTCAAGCCCGCCCCCGCGCGGCGCTGCGTCACGGCGCGCGCCGTCCGCTCCGACATGCTGCTCGTGCTGCTCGCCGCGCTCTCCGCGCTCGCCGCCGGCGGCGCACTCGGGTGCGGCCACGCCTGCAATTACGGCTTCTCGCCGTGCCCGGCGGTGTCCTCCGCGACCTCCTTGTCGAGCGCGTCGGCCTCGCAGGGCACCTGCCCGACCGAGTATCGCCCGCTGTGCCCGGGCCGCGACACCCGCTGCGTGACCGACCGCAACGGCTGCCAGGTCTGCGATTGCGCCGAGACCGGGGCCGCCCCGCTCCACCCCCGCGACGTGCAGGCGCCCGAAGAACGGTAGCCCCGGCGCCACGGCGGCGGAGCGAGACCACGAACGGAACGGAAGACGCGAGGCAGGCCGGCGAGCTCCTCGCCGGGGCCGAGCGCGGGCCGCGCCGCGCGCGCCCGGGGCGTCAGCGGACGAGCCGCCGGAGCCGCTCGATCAGCTCCGGGAAGCCGATCCCCTTGGCGAGCACCGCGTCGGGCGGCGGCGCGCCGCCGAGGTCGTCGTCGCCGCTCCCGCTGAGCAGCACCGCCTTCGCGGCCGGCAGCCGCGCCCGCAGCGCCGGCAGGAGGTCGGTGCCGCGGCCGTCGCCGAGGTTCTGATCGAGCAGCGCGAGATCGTACGCCGCGCCCTCCGCCGCGAGCATCCGGCCGGCCTCGGCGAACGAGCCGGCCAGGTCGACCTGGAAGCCCTCGTCCTCGAGCAGCGTCGCGAGCACGAGCCGCGACGACGCGTCGTCGTCCACGATCAGCACCGTCACGCGCATGACGACCTCCGGCGCCGCGGCCGGCGCGCTCCCGGCCGGGCGCTCTGCGGCGCCCGCCTCGGCCCCGCCAGGCGATGTCCCGCGGCCCTCAGCATGTCCCCGGATCGCTCCTGGCGCGCGCGATCGTGTGCATCAGCTCGCGCACGCCGAACGGCTTGTGCAGGCAGGCGTAGCCGCCCCGGCTCGTGAACGCGTGGATCATCTCCGGCGCCGCGTGCCCGGTCATCGCGATCACCGTGATCGGCTTGCTCATCCGCCGGAGCTGCTCGTACGTCTTCACCCCGTCCAGCGACGGCATCGCCAGATCGAGCACGCACACGTCGACCGCCTCGTCGCGCGCGCGCTGGATCGCCGTGTGCCCGTCGTACACGGCCTGGGCGCGCAGCCCCGCCGCCCGGAGCCCCGCCACGATCGACTCCGCCACGGCCGGCAGATCGTCCACCACGAGCACGCCGCGCGACCCGAGCGCCCGCGCGACGATCCGCATGAGGTGATCCATCGAGAACGGCTTGTAGATGACCGCGTACACGCCCTCGCCGATGCCCTCCTCGATGAGCTGCTCGATCGCGAACGCGGTCATCAGCACCACCGTGAGATCCGGCTGGATCCGCCGGAGCTCCCGGAACGTCTCGACCCCGTTGAGGCCGGGCATCTTCACGTCGGTCAGCACGAGCGCGAAGCGCTGCTGCCGCACGAGGTCGAGGGCGTGCGCCCCGTCGCGCGCCTCGACGACCTCGTACCCTTCGAGCTCGAGGTTCGCGGCGACGGTGGCGCGCATCCCCTCTTCGTCGTCCACCACGAGCACCCGTCTGGTCGCTTCCATCGACGGCGGTCCCTTCCCCGCTCACGCGGGCTGCGCCGAGTGTACCTCCGGCGCCGCCGCGAGCGGCAGCCGGATGATGAACGTCGTCCCCGCGCCGGCCTCGCTCTCCACCGCGATCGTGCCGCCGTGCATCCGGACGATGCCGGCGGTGATGGCGAGCCCGAGGCCCGTCCCCTTCAGCTTCGTGCTGAAGAGCGGCTCGAAGATCTTCGCGAGGTGCTCCCTCTCGATCCCGGCCCCGTTGTCCTCCACCGAGAGGACCAGCGCGTCGTCGCACACCCGCGCAGACACGCCCACGCGCCCCTCGCGCCCGGCCGGGATCGCCTCGGCAGCGTTCTGGATCAGGTTCACGAGCACCTGGCGGAACTGGTCCTTGTCGAGGCTCGGCACGGGCAGCGCGGCCGGCACCTCGTTCACGAGGCGCACGTGCGCGGGCGCCTGCACGACCGAGATCGCGTCGTCGACGAGGGGCGCGAGCGGGCACGCGGAGCGGCAGAGCCTGCGCTCCCGCGCGAAGTCCAGGAGATCGCCGATGATCCGCGTGCAGGAGAGCAGCTCCTTCTCCATGAGGCCGAGGAACTGGGCGACGCGCGGGTCGGCGCCGAGCTCGGTGCCGGCGAGGCGCTTCTTGAGGTAGTACGCCGCGTTCCGGACGGCGCCGAGCGGGTTGCGCAGCTCGTGGCCGACGCTCGCCGCGAGCTGCCCGATCGCGGCGAGCCGCTCGACGCGCAGCCGCGACTCCTGAGCCTCGCGCAGGCTCTCGGCCATGTGGCGGAGCGCGGCGCCGATGCGCCCGAACTCGTGCGCTCCGAGGTCGGGCACGCGGTAGTCGAGGTCGCCTCCGGCGATGCGCCGCGAGCACTCGGCGAGCGCGCTGAACCCCCGCGCCATCGCGCGCAGCAGGCCGCCGAGGAGCACGACGAGGGCCACGAGCGCCGCCGCCGTCAGGGCGAAGCCGGCGATCCGGATCCTCGCGCTGGCGCGGCCCGCCGCCGCGGCGTTCCGCGCGACGTCGCGCCGCGCGTCGCGGATGGCCTCGTCGATCTGGGGCACGAACCTGCGCTCGTACTCGGCCTCGGGCCGCTCCACGAAGCGCCGGTGGGCGGCGAGCCTCTCCCCGCCGCTCGCCATCCGGGACACCTCGGCGACGTCCCCGGCGATCGTCGCGAGGCTCGCGCGCATCTGTCGCAGCCGCTCCTCCTCTTCCTGCTCCTCGCCGGGCTCCTCGCGGAGGCGCGGGTCCTCGACCCACGCCCGCTCGAGCGTCTCCACCGCGGAGAGATCCCGCGCGACGAGCTCGGTCAGGTAGCGGAGCTCCTCGGTGTCGCCGCCGCCGAGGGAGATCTCCGCGGCCTCCCGCATGTAGCGGCCGGCGTGGTTGGCGAGCGTGATGTGGCGGGTGAGCGCCTCGTACGACAGCTCGGAGCGCCGCTGGAGCAGCGAGAGCCGGGCCGACGTCACGTGGAGCGCGCCGGTGGCGAGCAGGACGACCGCCGCGGCCACGGCGAAGATCAGCGCGAGGGCGGCCCGGATGCTCATCGCGGCGCCTCCGGCGCGCCCGCCGTCACGGCGGCGGCTCCGCGGGGCCGGCGGCGGGCGGCGGCTCGGTCGCGGCGGCGAGGGGCAGCTCGATGCAGGCACGCGTGCCGCGGAGCGCGGCGTCGCCGAGGGTGAGCGTCCCGAAGTAGCGGCGCGCCACGCGCGCGGCGATGTTGAGCCCGAGGCCGAGGCGGCCGGGCTTGGTGGTGTAGAACGGGCGCATGATCGCCTCCCGCTCCGCCTCGGGCACGCCGGCCCCGGTGTCGCCGACCTCGATGCGGTAGCGCGCGCCGACCACGCTCCCGCGCAGCGTGACCACCCCGCCGCCGGCCATCGACTCCGCCGCGTTCTCCACGAGGCACCGCACCGCCAGCGACAGCTCGTCCGGATCGAGCTCGACCACGCCGTCCGCCGCGTCGAGATCGACGCGGATCCCCGGATCGGCGATGCGCGCGCTGGCCGCGGCGAGGCGGACGCACTCGAGGGCGCTCGCGCTCACCGGCCTGCGCCGGAGGTGCGCCCTCGCGTCGGTGACGCCGTCGACGAGCGCGCTCGCCGCGATCGCCTCCTCGTCGATGACGTGGAGGAACTGCTCCACCCGCGGGTCGTCCTGGAAGGCTTGCTCCCGGGCGATCTTGCGCTTGAGGAAGAAGGCCGCGTTGCGGATCGTCCCGAAGCAATTGCGCAGATCGTGGCGCATCGTCGCCACGATCTCCTCGGCCGTCGCGATCTGCTCCGCCGCGCCGAGCGGATCTCGGCCCATCATCGCGGGGCGCCACCTCCGCCGGCGCTCTCGGCGCCGCGCGCGCCTCGGCGGGCCGTCACTTGAGGATTCGGGCCGGGAGCCCGGCGTCGACGAGCCGCACCGCGCCGAGGCAGCTCGACGTGCGGGAGGACGGGGGCGGGTACGAGCTCACCCTGGCGCGCTGCGAGGACTCCGGCGCGTCGCGGGGGTCCGGCGACCGATGCGCCGGCGCGCCCCGCAGCGAGGGGGGCGGGGCGGACTCGCGCGGCATGGACGGCTCGCGCGGCGTGGACGGCTCGCGCGGCGTGGACGAGCTCGCGAGGGCGTCGACGGACCGCCTCGTGCTGGCGAGGCGCGCGAGCTCCAGGACGATCCGGGTGATCCGGGCGGGATCGAACGGCTTGAGGATGACGTAGTGGCGGCCGCCCTCGCTGGAGCGGATGTACTCCTCGGCGCCGGTGATCAGCAGGCAGCTCGTGTAGAGCGGCAGGCCGGCGACCCGCCGCAGGAGCTCTTCGCCGTTCATCCCCGGCATCTTGTAATCGGAGCAGACCACGTGGAACTGGCCTGTGTGCAGCAGCTCGAGCGCCCGGTGGGCGGACATGCAGGTCGTGACGTCGATGTCATCGGAGAGGATGGCCGCGATGGTGTCCAGCATCCTCTGCTCGTCGTCGACGACGAGCACGCGCAGCCGCTCCTGGGCATACAGGCTCACGATATTCCTCTTGTGTGCTCGTACCAGGGTCGAACGCCCACCTGGGGAGCGACCACGGGAGCCCTCGCGTCATGTCCCGCATGCGCGCTCGGGTCGCTCGCCAGGGCGAGGTCTCGCGATGAAACTGCGCCGCAGCCTCGCGCCCTCGTGCCGATGCATTCCAGCTCGGAGCAGCGGCGTGGGCAGATTAGGAATCTACACTACGGACCCTACTCGGTAAAGCAATTCCTGATCTCATGCGCGATCATCACCGCGTTGTCACCGCCCGCGCGGATCGCCTCGGCGCTCTGTTGCTCCGGTCGCGTCGGTCGCGTCGGTCGCGTCGGTCGCGCCGGCCGCGTCGTTACGTCAGTTCACTGTTTTGAAACACTCAATTCACGTGAAAGATAAGCGCGTCCACAGGCCCAGCGCGCATGGATTGCACATCTGCAAGGAGCGCGTGATTTCACCTCTGCTCTGCGAACGAGACCTGCATTGCAGATCCGAAAGAGTCGCCTCGATTGACCTCGATGGCGCTCGGCTGCCCTCGGTCGCCGCCTGTCGCGTTCGGCCGCCCTCGTGCCCTCGGTCGCGCTCGGTTCCAGCGTCGCCCCCGGGCCGCGCCCGCGCCCGGCGCCCCGGGCCGCGCCGCAGAACGCCTGCTCGCTCGAACGCGCGCTCTCCAGGACGATCGGCCCGAAGCGCGCGGCGCTCACCCGGATCGAGCGCGACGGGAACACCCCGCGCGGGCGTTACTTCCATGCCCACATCGACGTGGATATCCCGCTCTCCGGGTCGGTCACCGACACCGGCGACATCGCCCTTCCCGAGGGCCACCCGGCGCGCCACGGGCCAGTCGCGCGATCTCCAGGGCGCTCCTCTCACGCGATCGCGTCTTCGCCCAGCTGCGCTCTCAGGGCCTCGAGCACCTCGGCCAGGTCGATCGCCTCCACCTCGAGGCCAACGGCGCCTTCTCGCTGATCAAGGAGAAGGAGGAGAGCGGCCCGGGCTCTCGATCCTGCCCGCGTGGGACGAGGACGCGCACCGCGAGCAGGCCGAGGCGCACGACGTCCGGGCGTGCTCGGGCTGCGGCCTCGCCGTGAGCCGCACGGACCAGCCGCCCGCGTGCGATCGGTGCGGGATCTCCGCGTGAGCGCGCGCGGTCGGCGGTCCGCCCAGGCGCGAACATCAGCCGTCCCGGAGCGAGGGGGCGCTCCGGAGCGCGAAAGATCCCCGCCGTCTCGAGCAGCGCCCCCGGCTGACGGCGGAGTGACCGCCGCGATCCTGTCTGGTAGGGTGTCGACCGTCCATGCCTCCGGCCATCGACAAGCGCGCGCTGCTCGCGGCCCTCAAGGACCAGCTCGCCCGCGAGCTCGAGCGCTCGACCGAGCGGGCGCGCGACGCCGCGAGCGCCGCGACCCACGAGGAGAACCGCGCCGAGGGCGACAAGGACATGCGCGCCACCGAGGCGTCGTACGTGGCGCGCGGCCACAGCGAGCGCGTGCACCAGCTCGAGCAGGCGCTCGCGAAGCTCGGCGCCTGCGCGGTGCGCGACTTCGGCCCCGGCGCCGGCATCGAGAGCTCGGCGCTGGTGGAGCTGGAGAGCGGGAAGCGGCGCTCGCTCTACTTCCTGCTGCCGGCCGCCGGCGGCGAGCGCATGCAGTTCCAGGGGGTCGAGCTGCAGACCCTCGCCACGACGAGCCCGCTCGGCGCGTCCCTGCTGGGCCTGTCGGAGGGCGACGAGGCCGAGGTGTCCACGCCGCAGGGGACGCGCATCTACCTGATCACCGGCGTGCGGTGAGCCCGGCCGGCGCGCGCCCGCGGCGGGCGTCCGGGCGGACGGCCGGGCCCGCCCCCAGAAAAAGAAGCGGACCTCCGTAGGGAGCCCCTGCCCGCCCGCGTCCCAGGGATGAACGACCCGCTCGGCACGACGCGGGCGACCCAGGAGAAGAGTCCATGATGCAGTCTCGTTGGTGGAGGCTTGGTGGGATCTTGCCGCTCGTCGGCGCGCTCGTCGGTGCGTCCGGTTGCACCGCGGAGACGGGCCAGAGCGACACGTCGCCGAGCGAGGAGGCCGCCGAGGCGGCGCTCGCCCAGGGGCCGTCGAGGGGCGGCCGCCCCGGCGAGCCCGGCGGTCCTCGGAAGGGCTTCGGCGGGCACCGCGGCGGTCCGGAGCACCTCCTGCGCGCCGCGCTCCACGAGCTCGACCTGTCGGACGCGCAGAAGACGACGATCGAGGGCGCCTTCGAGGGCCTGCGCGACGGCGCGGCGGCGCGCCCGAAGGACGGGGCGGCCTTCGCGGCGCTCGCCGAGGGCGTGCGCGCGGGCAAGATCGATCGGGCGGCGATCGAGGCGAAGCTGCCCGACGCCGGCCGCGCGGCCGAGGAGCGCCGGGCGCGCCTCGCCGGGGCGCTGAGCACCCTGCACGCCACGCTCACGAAGGAGCAGCGCCGGCAGCTCGTCGACGCGATCACCGCGAAGATGGACGAGCGCGGCCCGCGCGGACCGATGGGCGAGCGCGGCCCGCGCGGCGAGCGGGGCGGCCAGCACGACCGCGGGCCGGACGGCGAGCGCGGCGGGATGGGCGGCCCCGGCATGAAGGGCGGCTTCGGCATGAAGGGCGGCCCCGGCATGAAGGGCGGCCCCGGCATGAAGGGCGGCCCGCTGGGCCACCTGCTCCGCGGCCTCGACCTGCGCGACGACCAGCGCGCGCAGATCGACAAGGCCCTCGAGGGCATGCGCCCGAGCGAGGCCGACAGGAGCGCGCGGCTCGCGGATCACGCCGCGAAGCGCGCCGACATGCGCGCGCGGCTCGAGGCGTTCGCCGCCGATCGCTTCGACGCGAACGCGCTCCTGCCGGCCGAGGACGCGAAGGTGGGCCCGCGGGCGCACCTCGACCGCATGGTCGACGCGCTGGCCGCGATCGTCCCGGTCCTCGACCAGGCGCAGCGCGACGCGCTCGCCGATCGCCTCGAGAAGGGCCCGGCCGCAGGCAGGCCCGAGCGCGGCGGGCGCGGCCCGTTCCGCGGTGAGCGCGGCCCCGAGCGCCGCTGAGCGCCGGTCCCGATGGCGCGCGCGGAGCGATGGGCGCAGAATCGCGGGGGCACGTGATCGTCGACCTGAGGCTCGTCGCAGCGCGCGTCGCCGGGGGCGACGACGCGGCCTTCCGGCAGATCGTCGAGCACACGCGCGCGCCGATGTACCGCCTCGCCGCGCGCCTCGTCGGCGACCTCGCCGAGGCCGAGGACGCCCTGCAGGAGGCGTTCGTCGACGCCTACCGCGCCCTGCGCGAGGGGCGCTACGACGGGAGATCGAAGGTGGAGACCTGGCTGTACCGCATCGTGACGAACGCCTGCCTCGACGCCCTCCGGCGCCGCCGCGACACCCCGCGCGAGGCGCGCGAGGCGTCGACCGAGCCGCGCTTCGACGGCCTCGTGTCCGCCGAGGCGCGCGTCGCGCTGCGCGAGCTCGACGCCCTGCTCGCCGCGCTGCCGCCCCAGGAGCGCGCCGCGCTCGTCCTCGTCGCCGTCGAGGGGCTGCCCGCGAAGGAGGCCGCGGCAGCGCTCGGTTGCTCCGAGGGCGCCGTCGAGCAACGTTTGGTGCGCGCCCGCGCGGCGCTCCGCGCGCGGCGGACCGAGGAGGAGGCGCCGCATGCCTGATCGCGACGACGACCGGACCGAGCTCGATCGGGACCTCGCGCGCCTCGCGGCCGCGACCGCGCGGCTCGACGCCGACGACCGCTTCACGGACGCCGTCCTCCGCGCCGCCGCGGCGGCCGGCGACCCGCTGGCCCGCATCGCGGCCGCGACCGAGGATCTCGCGCCGGACGCCGCCTTCACGGACGCCGTCCTCCGCGCCGCGACGGCCGCCCCCCGGCCCGCGCGGCCCGCGATGGCCGACGGCATCGTCCGCTCCGGCCGCGCCGCCATCGTCGTCACCGCCCTCGCGGCGGCAGCGAGCGTCCTCTTCTTCCTGCAGACGCAGCGCGACGTCGACAGCGCGATCATGGCCTCCGTGGAGACCCTCGAGGCGATCGAATGACCTCGTCCCCCCCGCCCCCGCCGCCCGCGCCCCCGCCCGCCCCTGCGCGCTGGAAGCCCCTGGCCGTGCTCGCCGCCGTCTTCCTCTTCGGCGGCGTCGCCGGCGCGGCGCTCGGCCGCGGCATGGCCTTGCGCGACCTCGAGGCCACCTTCCAGGGTCCTCCGGCCGAGGCGCGCGCCCGGTTCCGCCTCCGGGCGATGCGCCGCCACCTCGACCTCACGGACGGCCAGGTGCGCGAGCTCCGGGCCACCCTGGCCGAGGCCGAGACCGAGCGGGACCGGCTCCTCTCCGAGTGCCGCCCCGGGCTCGACGCCCTCCGCGACCGCACCGAGGCCCGCGTGAAGGGCGTGCTCACGCCCGATCAGCTGACCCGGTACGAGGAGCTCGAGGCGGAGCGGCGGCGGCGTCCCGGCCCGCCGCCGCACGGGCCGGGGCACCCCGGCCGCGGCCGCGGCCCGGGCGGCCGGGACGACTGAGGGCCGCAGGTCAGGCGAGATCCTCCTCCTGCAAGGCGCAGTTGACCCCGAACGCCGCGTCGGCGCCCTCGGCGGCGGCCATGATGGCGAGCAGCACGTCCCTCGACGCGTCGCCGGCGACGAAGACCCCTTCGCAGGTCGTCTCCTCGTGCTTGGCCGCCGTCTCCACGCCGCGCTCCTCCGTGACCTTGCAGCGGAGCTTCCTGGCCAGATCCGACCCTTGCTCCTGCTTCGTCTTCAGGAAGAGCGAGCGGCGCTCCACGGCGCTGCCGTCCTCGAGCACGACGCGCTCGAGCCTCCCGTCCCTGCCCTCGAGCCGGGCGATCCGCTCCTCGCGCACGCCGATCCCGTGCCGCGCGAGCCGGGCCGCCTCGGACCTGGACAGCGACGCAGGACCGTCCGTGAACAGGACGATGTCCTCGCTCCACGTCTTCATGTTCAGGGCGAGCGAGACCCCGGTACAGCCCTGCCCGTAGACGCCTATCGCCTGATCGCGCGCCTCCCAGCCGTCGCAATAGGGGCAGTGGTGCACGCTCTTTCCGTAGAGGGCCGGGAGGCCCGGGAGATCCGGCAGCCGGTCGACGAGGCCGGTGGCGAGCAGCAGCTTGCGGCAGAGCAGGCGCTCGCCGCCCTCCAGCGTCACCTCGAACCGCTTCGCTTCCCGGCGCACGTCGGCCACGGCCACGTCCCGGATCTCGACCCCGTAGGGCTGGAGCTGCTCGCGCCCGAGGCGCCTGAGCTCGGACGGCTCGATCCCGTCGCGCGACAGGAAGCCGTGCATCGCGCGCGCTGCGTGGTTGCGGTATCGCCTCGAGTCGCACAGGAGGACGCGCCTCCGGCACCGCCCCAGGATGAGCGCCGCGCTGAGGCCGGCCGGCCCTCCGCCGACGATGATCACGTCGTAACCCTGGAGATCGTCTCTGCTCGTCGACATGGCTCGGCGGCCGCCTCGCAATGAGCGGGCCGGGGCCCCCGCGCTCGCCGCGCCCGCGAGCCGCGCGAGGAGGGCTCGGCGCACGGCGTCCTCGCGGCCCATCCTTGCGCCTCGTTCGCCGGGCGCGCCCCTTGCCGCTAGGCTCGCGGCATGCGCCTGAGAACGAGCCTGTCCGTCGCGTTGCTCTCGGCTCTGACCCTGACCGGCGCGTGCGCCCGATCGGATCGCTCGAGCTCGGCGCCTTCGGAGGCCGCCCCGGCGCCCGTGCAGGCGGCGGCGCTCAACCTGCAATCGCAGGGGCCGTCGCCCGGGGCGCCTCCGCTGGCCCAGCGGGCGATGAGGATCACCGTCGAGACCACGATCCTGGTCGGCGCCTTCGACCCGGCGATGCAGCGGCTCCGGGCCGCGGTCGAGGAGCACGGCGGCTACGTGAGCGAGGCCAGGGTGCACGGCGGCCCGGAGCAGAGCGCGTCAATCGAGGCGCGGGTCCCCTCGGCGAGGGTGGGCGCCTTCCGCGCCGCGGTCGCCTCGGTCGGCGAGGTCGTCGCCGACGCCGAGAAGGCCGAGGACGTGACCGAGCGGCGCGCGGACATCGGCGCGCGGCTGCGCAACGCCCGCGCCCAGGAGAAGCGGCTGCTCGATCTCCTGTCCGACAGGACCGGGAGCCTCGCGGACGTGATCGCGGTCGAGAAGCAGCTCGGGGCCGTGCGCGAGACGATCGAGCAGATCGAGGCGCAGGAGCGGTTGCTGGAGGGGCAGATCGCCTATGCGACCGTGAAGATCTCGGTGACGACGCGCCGCGAGGAGCAGACCATGGGCGCCGGCGCCAGGATCGCCCGCGCGGCCAGGGAGGGAGTCGAGAACGCGGGCTCTTTCGTCGTGAACGCCGTCGTCTTGCTGGCAGCGGCCGGCCCCACCTTGCTGCTGCTTTCGGCGCTCGGGGTGGCGCTGTTCTACGCCATTCTCGCCCTCGTCCGGCGTCAGCAGCGCCGCTCCGCGGCGAGCTTCCGTCCGCCCGTCCAGGCGGGCCCCATGCATCCTCATTATTATCCTCCTCACCCGACCGGCGCGCCGCCGGCGCAGGACCCGCAGCCTCACCCGACCGGCGCGCCGCCGGCGCAGGACCCGCGCGCCGGCGGCGAGTCCGGCCCGGGGTGAGCCCAGGCGCGGCCCTCGGCCCATCGACGCTCGCCTGCTCGCCCCCGCGCGCGCCTCCCCGATAACGCCGCCTGAAGACCTCGGCGACGCGCTCGGAAGCGCCGTGTCTCCTGCCGTCCGGCGGAGGCGGAGCTGCCCCCCGCGAGAGGCTCCATGAAGACCGGCGGCCACGAAGATCGCTGAGCTTTCTCTCCCCACCTCCTGTCGGAATCTTGCTATCACGCGCCGCCGCTCACCCGCGCCGTGCGCGCGTACGCCGTCGCACAGCGCATGGCAGCGGCACACAGGCCGCCCGCCCTCGTTCTGTCGACCCTTCATTCACTGTGAGGTTTCGATCATCGATCGCTCTTCGCTCGCTTCGCTCGATTTCATGCGAAGTGCGATGAGCCGCGGCGCTCGGCGCGATACGCGGCCTCGCGCTCGCCCGCCACGCTCTGGACAGAGCAGACTCTCAATCATCGATTCAACAATTTTACACAGATGTTCTATTGAACACTGGACATCGATGACTATTCACCGGTACATATAATTCGACCTTCGACGAGACCGCGAAGGGACGAACCCGGGGGGGGGACGACTATGTACCGGATCAGCACCGCTGATTTCGCAGCGCTGGCGCTCGTGTTTCTTGTGTCCTGCGTTACGGACCAGGAAGAGGAGGAGGGGTCCGTAGGAATTGCCCCTAATGCGCTTGAGTACCTGAATGCGCTGAACCCCAATGCGCTGAACCCCAATGCGCTCAATCCGAACGCGCTCAACCCCAACGCGCTGAGCCTCAACGCCCTCAGCCCCGGCGCGCTCAGCCCAGCGGCCCTGAGCGCGATCCAGAATCCGGGCGCGGCGGGCGACCTGTCCCGCCAGCTCCTCAGCTATGTGGTCGGCTGTGCGCTCACCCCCGCGCAGTCGTTCAGCTTCTCGTGGATCGACGGGACGGGCACGGTTCGTCATGAGGTGTACTGGGGGCTCATCGGCCTCGTGCCGAGCTGGATCGACAAGCCGCTCGGCCAGACCGACCAGCAGTGGATCTCGGCGTGTCTCGCGTCGCGGACGAACTGGTACGGCGTCTCGGTGACGATCTCCTCGCGGGCCAGCCACCCTGCCATCGACAAGACCGACACCCCCGAGCTCGCGAGCTACACGCGATTGGAGGGCGCCTTCTGGGGCAACCTCTTCGCCCCCTTGCCTTACCTGAATGCTTGCTACGACGCGGCCAACCGTGACCACGCGCGGTCGCTGGCCCGAGAGTGTGCCGCCGGTCACCTCGACGGCAGCGGGGCCGTCCAGCCATGCGGGATGATCAAGATCCGCGGGACGTGCGACAGCTACTGCCAGCAGCTCAACATGCGCGGGATGTACTACCCGAGCTGCGTCAACAACCTCACCGGCAGCCCGGACTCGACCACGCGTGTGATCACCGTCTTCCTTCCTTGAAGTGCCTCAATCCCCCTCCGTAGCGACTGGGAAAGCTCGACCTACCGTAGGCCCCCTTGGAGGGGGCTCGTCGCGCCGCACCGCGCGGGGGATGGGCCGATGTTTGAGCCTGGGACATCATCGTTCCGGCGCGTGCGCCGGAGCGATGATGTCCCAGGCGAGTCCGGCGGGGCCCCCGCGCGGTGCGGCGCGACGAGCCCCCTCCAAGGGGGCCGGGCCCCTCGGCAAGACCTCCTCCCCCGCCAGCCCACGATCCTGACCGACCAGCCCCCCCACCGCCGCGCCTACTTCCCCGGTCCCCCGGCCCCCGGCGGCACCAGCGCCAGCACCCGGGCCGGCGCGCCGCTGCCTCGCGCGAGCGGCAGCGGCGCGACCACCACGATCGCCCCGGCCTCGGGGAGCTGCTCCAGGTTGGCCAGGTTCTCGATGTGGTAGCCGCCCGCGCCGAGGAACGCCTTGTGCTGATCGAACGTCTGGCTCGGCCCCGGATCGGTCGACAGCGTGTCGATGCCCACGCACCGCACGCCGCGCTCGCGCAGATAGCCGCTCGCCTCCACGGACACCCCGGGAAAGTGCATCACGCCCTTCGCGTCCTGGTTCAGGTACTTCGCCGGATCGGACCACCGGGCCCCCCACCCCGTCCGGATCAGCACGATGTGCCTCGCGCCGAGCGCCCCGTGCCGCGCCTCCCAGCCCCGGAGATCGTCCACGGTGACCTGGTGGTCTGGGCTCGCCGCGACCTTCGCCGTCACGTCCACGACCGCCGCCGACCCCACGAGCTGCTCCGGCGCGATCTGCTCGACCGTCGGCGTCCCGGTCTTGAAGTGCGCCGGCGCGTCCACGTGCGTGCCCGCGTGCTCGTCCATCGAGAACCGGCTCGAGTAATACGCGTCCTTCTCGACGGTGCTGAGCGTCTGCGACGCATAGGGCTTGTTGCCGGGGAACAGCGGCATCTCCGGCGTGATCGGGTGCGTCAGATCGACCACCCGCGCCGTGGCGATGTCGAGGACCCCGGGCGCCGCCTGCGCCGCGGACGGCGACGCCGCCCCGTCTGCCTGCGCCGCGGGCGGCGGCGCCGCGGCGGGCGGCGCCCCCGGGGCCGACGCGCACGCCGAGAGGGCGAGCGCCGCCGGACCCAGCGCGTACGCCGCGGCCCCCCTGGCCCCCGCGTGAAGAAAGCTGACCACGCCCATTCCCTGCGCCTTCTGCATGGCGCACATGTCACCACGAGCCCGCTGCCGCCACAAGGCGCACGGGCTGGCCCGCGCGCCGGGCCCGGCTCAGACCTCGTGCAGCTTCACCCGGCGTCGCAGGTAGTTCAGCAGATCGATGCGGGTGACGAGGCCGACGAACTCGTCGCCGTCGGTCACGATCGGCACGAGCCCCGCGTCGAACATCGGCAGGAGATCCCGAATCGGCGTCCGTACGTCGACCGTCCGGAGCCGCGTCGTCATCGCCGTCTCCACCGGCTGGCGGAAGCGCGACACGTCATCGACGGCCGCGAGGAGGAGGTCGGACTCGTCCACCAGGCCGACGATCTTGCCGTCCTCCAGGACCGGGAGCTGCGACACGTCGTAGAGCTTCATCCGCGCATAGGCCACGAGGAGCGCGTCCGCCCGCTGCACCGTGACCACGGCCCTGTCGGCGTGACGGCGCGTGATCACGTCGCGCAGGTCCCCTGTCGGCTCGCGGTCCGTGAAGCCCTGATCGGCCATCCAGAAATCGTTGTACATCTTCGACAGGTACTTGTTGCCGCTGTCGCACACGAGCGTGCAAACGCGCTTCGGCGACGACTGCTCGCGACAGTAGCGGAGCGCGGCCGCGAGGAGCGTCCCCGACGACGAGCCGGCGAGGATGCCCGTCCTGGCGAGGAGCAGCCGCGCCGTCTCGAGGCTCTCCCGGTCGGGGATGGTGTATGCGCGCTTGACCCGGGAGAGGTCGAGGATGGGGGGGAGGAAGTCCTCGCCGATGCCCTCGACCAGCCAGGAGCCCGCCTTGCCGAGGTTGCCGGTCTTGACGTAGCCCGCGAGCACCGAGCCCTCCGGGTCGGCGAGCACCATCTCGCAGCGCGGCTGCGCCGCCGCGAAGTAGCGCGAGAGCCCGGTCATGGTGCCGCCGGAGCCGACGCCGCACACCATCGCGTCGATCCTGCGATCGAGCTGCGCGTCGATCTCGGGGCCCGTCCCGGTCTCGTGCGCGAGCGCGTTCGCGGGGTTCTCGAACTGGTTGACGTAGAACGCGCCCTCTTCCCGCGCGATGCGGGCCGCGAGGTCCTGGTAGTAGCTCGGGTGGCCCTTCTCGACGTCGGAGCGCGTCATCACCACGTGCGCGCCGAGCGCCTTCAGGTGAAAGACCTTCTCCTGGCTCATCTTGTCGGGGATGACGAGCGTCAGCCGGTAGCCCTTCCGCGCCGCGACGAGCGCGAGGCCGAGGCCCGTGTTGCCCGCCGTCGCCTCGACCAGGTGCCGCCGATCGCCGCCGAGCTGCCCGGCGCGCTCGGCCGCCTCGATCATCGACAGGCCGATGCGATCCTTGATGCTGCCGCCGGGGTTCTGGCTCTCCATCTTGAGAAAGAGCTCGCACGGGCCGGTGTCGAGCTGAGTGACCTGGATCATCGGCGTGCGGCCGATGAGAGAGACGATGTTCTCTGCGGGCGGAGGGATCGGCATCGGCGTCGTCATGACAGCTCAACGGTCACACGACGCGCACCGTCTGTCGAGGTGTTCGGCCCACGTTGACGCGCGCGTCAACGCGGGCAGCCTTGGAAAACGGACAAAGGTCCGCTATGATGGATAGTCCCGTGTGGCCTCGCCGGAGCGCGCGCCTCGACAAAGTAAAGAGTGCTTCTGAGCTCTCGACCGCTCGCGGCGATCGCGGCGATCGCCGCGGGCCGTCCGCGGCATCGGCGGTGGGGCCCGCGCCCCGGGCGCGAGGCCGCCGGGGCGGCGCGCGTCAGGCGGCGGGCCGCACGGCCTTCTTGAACGCGGCCGGGCCGAGCGCGTTCAGCACCTCGCCCCGGCGGAGGCCGCCTCGCCGCGCGGTCCCCACGCCGAAGCGCAGGTTGTGGAGCGCGTTCGTCGAGTGGGCGTCCGTCGAGATCACGAAGCGGATACCGCGCTTGCGCGCCTCCTTGATCCACCGGGGCTCCATGTCGAGGCGGTACGGGTCTCCGTTCACCTCGACGGCGGCCCGCGACCCGGCCACGGCGTCGAGCACCTCCTCGACGTGGCACGCGAACGGCTCGCGCCGCTGGATGAGCCGGCCGAGCGCGTGCCCCCAGATCTTGAAGACCGGCTGCTTCATCGCGCTCACGAGCCTGCGCGTCATCTGGTCCGCGTCCATCTTCATGCGCGAGTGGATGCTCGCGATGATGACGTCGAGCTGCTCGAGGATCGCGTCCGGATAATCGAGCTGCCCCGACTCCAGGATATCGGACTCGGTGCCCCGGAGGAGCTTCACGCGCACGCGCTCCTGCACGCGGGCGATCTCGTCCCATTGCTGCTTGAGGCGGTCGAGGCCGACGCCGCCCGCGTAGTGGGCGGCGGGCGAGTGATCGGTGATGGTGAGGTATTTCATCCCCATCGCCTCGGCCTCCAGGGCCATCTCCTCGATCGTGTTCTTGCCGTCGGAGTACACCGTGTGGCAGTGCACCATGCCCTGGATATCGCCCTCCTCGACGAGCGCGTCCTCGCGGTCGTCGCGCGACGCGGCGGCGATGATGTCCTCCGCGCCCTCGCGGAGCTCGGGCGCGATGAACGGCAGGCCGAGGTGCCGGTAGAGATCTTCCTCCGTCTTCGCGGGGAGGCGTTTTTTGCCGCGGAGGAGCCCTCGCTCGTCGAGGGTGAGCCCGAGCTCGCGCGCGAGCGCGCCGAGCGCCGACAGATACGCGGGCGCTCCGGTCCTGTGGTGGAGCGCGGCGGCGTAGTACCGGGGCGGCACGCAGAGGAGCTCGCCCCTGAGGCCGCCCGAGAACCTCACCGTGCACCGCGCCTCGTCGCGCGCCTCGACCTCGGCGACGCGCGGGAAGCGGGCGAACCGGTCGACCACCTGCGCGGCGTCGTCGGTCGCGGCCACGACGTCGACGTCCGCCACCGTCTCTTCCCAGCGCCGGATCGCGCCCGCGAGGTCGGCCTGCTCGGCGGCCTCGCACCCGCGCACCTGGGCGAGGAGCGGCTCGGCCAGCTCGAGGGCGTCCACGAGGAGGATGCGCTCGTCGCGCGTCTCGTAGCGGTGGATGCCCTCGAGGAGGCTCGACTCGATCTTCGCCCCGAAGCCCTTCACGCCGCGGACCTTCCCGGTGAGACAGGCCCTCTTGAGCTCCTCCACGCTACCGACGCCGAGCGCGTCGTGGAGCGCCTTGATCCGCTTGAGGCTCATCCCCGGCACCTGGGAGAGCTCGAGGACGCCGGGGGGCAGCTCGGCGCGGAGCTTCTCGAGCTGCTCGGAGCGCCCGGTCTTGTAGAGCTCGGCGATCTGGGCGGCGAGCGCGGCGCCGATGCCCCTGAGCTCGGTGAGCCGCTTGGCCTGGATGAGCTCGCCGAGGTCGTCCGTGAGCTCCTCGAGGGCGTCGGCGCCGGTCTCGTAGGCGCGCGCGCGGTAGGGGTTCTCCCCCTTGATCTGGAGGAGCATGGCCGTCTCGCGGAGGGCGCGGGCGATGTCGAGCTTGTCGAGCATGAAGGGCTGCAAATATAGCATTTGCGCGCCATGGGCCATGCCGCGCGGCCCGCGGCGGCGGGGCAGTTTGCCCCACGCACACGCCAGGTGACGCGGCCGTCGGGAGCGTCGCGCCCGCGCGCGGCTCGTCGGGTGGAACCGTCCGGAGACGGAGCGGCCGGAGGGCATGCGCCTCCGGCGCCGGCCGCCGAGCGTCGCGGCCGCGGCGCCGCCGAGGGCGGGGTGGCGTGGCTGAAGGGCGCGCCGAAATCCACGGACTTGCAACGAAATATTCAAGCTCCTGTCGCGTCGCCGGCGGTCGCCTCGGGCACCGTGGGCGGCTTCAGCAAGGAGAACGTGACGTGAAGCTGCGCAGTCTCACCTGGATTGGCCTCGGCGCCGCGGCGCTGGCGCTGTCGGGGTGTTCGGACGATGGGGGCGAGACCCCGGAGGGCGGCCACAAGGGCGACGCCATCCTGGGCTTCAGCGACGAGCCGGCCGGCGCTCACTGCGAGAGCGGCGGTACCCGGGTCGACTCGGGGCGCGATCTCAATGAGAACGGCAGGATCGATGAGGCCGAGATCGAGGCCACGACGTACGTGTGCAACGGGCTCGACGGCGGGCCGGGCGCCGACGGCCCCAAAGGCGACAGCGGCGATGACGGCGATGATGGCGATGACGGCGCGGACGGCGCTGACGGCGCTGACGGCGAGCGCGCCTCGCAGGTGCTGATCGACGTAACGCCCGAGCCGAGCGGCCCGAACTGCGCGAACGGCGGGCAGAAGGTGACCAGCGGGCTCGACGCCAACGACAACGGAACGCTCGAGGAAGGCGAGGTATCCGACACCGCTTATGTCTGCCACGGTGAGGACGGCGGGCGCGGCGTCGCCGGCTTCCAGCTCGTGTCCAAGTACACGGCGCCTGACGGACCCATCGCCGAGATCGTGGCCGCCTCTCCAGACGGCAACGTGCTGGCTTACACGAGCAGCGTCGCGCAGGCGGTGGGATTCGTGGACATCTCCGACCCGAGCCGCCCCGCGCTCCTCGGCACCGTCGACATCGCCGCCACGGTGAGCGGCAACAACGGTGAAGCCACCGCCGTCGCGATCACACCGGACGGCAGGTACGCGATCGCCGCGGTCAAGGACACGACCGATCCCATCCACAACGCCGATCCCGGCGCGCTGGTGTTCATCGAGCTCGCGACCCGGACGATCGCCGGCTCGGTGGCGGTCGGCGTCGGCCCCGACAGCCTGAAGATCACGCCGGACGGCGCGCGGGTGGTGGTGGCCATCGAGGACGAGGAGAACGCGGACGACAACGCCGTCGCCCAGGCGCGCCCGGGCAGCGTCCAGGTCGTCACCATCGATTACGGCGATCCCGCGGCGTCGACCGTGGCCACGATCGCGCTCACGCCGGAGAGCGGCAGCTTCCCTGGCGATCCGCAGCCGGAGTTCGTCGACATCTCCAAGGACGGCAGGACGGCGATCGTGTCGCTGCAGGAGAACAACCTCATCGCGGTCGTCGATCTCGCCTCCTCCACGGTCACTCGTTATATCGACGCCGGCGCGTCCACCCACGCCCGCGCCGATCTCGCGTCGAACGGCGAGATCGATCTCGCCCAATCGAGCTTCACCGGGCGGCTGGAGCCGGACTCGGTGTGCCTGCTCGCGGATGGACGGCACTTCGTGAGCGCCAACGAGGGAGACATCCCGAACGAGGCGCTCGGCGCCGGCGTGTGGTCGGGCGGCCGGGGCTTCTCGGTGTTCGACCTCGACGGCGCGCGCGTGTACGACAGCGGCGACGCCGCCGAGCTGCTCGCGGCGCGCGCCGGCGCCTACCCGGACGGGCGCTCCGGCGACCGGGGTGTCGAGATCGAGGGCTGCGCGACAGGGATGTTCGGGGGCACGGACTACGCCTTCCTGCTGGGCGAGCGCAACGCGACGCTGCTCGTCGTCGACGTGAGCGCCCCCTCGGCGCCGGTGCTCAAGCAGCTGCTCGGCGCCCCGATGCGGCCCGAGGGCGCGGTCGCGATCCCGTCGCGCAACCTCGTGGCCGTCAGCGGCGAGGGCGACGACGGCGTGGGCGGCGGCATCTGGCTCTATCGCTCGGTGACCGACCCGGACGAGGTCGGCCATGGCCGCGACGTGTACGACGCGCGATCGGGGGACGTGGGCTTCAGCGCGCTCGGCGCCCTCGCGGTCGAGCCCGCCACCGGCTTCCTGCTCGCGACGCCCGACAACGCCTTCGCGCGCCAGCGCATCTGGTCGTTCTGGCCCGATCACGGCGAGCGGCGCATGCAGCTCGTGCGCGAGCTGATCCTGAAGGACGGCGCCGGCGCCGAGCTCGTGGGCTACGATCCCGAGGGCATCGCGGTGAACCCCGAGGGGGGTTACATCCTCGCGAGCGAGGGCGTCGCCGGCAACGGCGGCAGCGCGAGCTGCAATGGCTCGGCGCTCAGCAACCGCATCCTGTTCTTCGACGAGCGCGGTCGGCTCGATGCCGGCTACGGCGCGGGGGGCATCGTCGATCTCCCGTGCGGCAGCGAGGCGAACGCGATCGACTGGTCGACGGTGCGCGCCAACGGCTTCGAGGGCGTCGCCGTGGTCGACGGCGCGCCGTCCGCGTCCGGCGGCCTCAAGGTCTATGTGGCGATGCAGCGGGGGCTCACGACAGAAGGCCAGAACGCCCGCATCGGCGAGGTCGACGTCGATACCGGCGCCTGGCGCTGGTACTTCTACCCGCTGGATCCGAACCCGGGCGGGCCCCGCGGCAGCACGTTCCTGAGCGAGCTCATCCACGTAGGCGGCGACACGTTCGCGGTGGTCGAGCGGGATCAGGGGTGGGCAGGCGAGGCGGGGAACAAGACGATCCGCACCTTCACCCTCTCGAGCGGCACGCCGAACGACATCGCGGATCCGGTGGACAAGGCGCTCGCCTACGACCTTCTGGAGCACCCGTTCCGGTTCGATCAAGAGAAGATCGAGGGGCTCGCGCTCGGCGCCGGCGGCCTGTGGGTCACGAACGACAACGACGGTGGGGAGGCGCTGACCTTCTTCCTCCGACTGGACGCCTCGGTCCTGGGCGACGTCGGCGGGGGCGGGGCTCCGGTCGACCCGGTCGACCCGGTGGATCCGGTGGATCCGAGCTCGGCGACCGTGGTCATCAACGAGGTGCGCTCGGCCGGAGAGGATTTCGTCGAGCTCTACAACCACGGCGCCTCGGATGTCGATGTCAGCGGCTTCCGGATCACGGACAGCGATCCCTCCCACGAGCTCGTGCTTCCCCCGGGCACGACGGTCCCCGCGGGCGGCTACCTGCTGATCCACGGGGAGAGCAGCGATGAGCCCGTCCGGCTCACCTTCGGGCTGGGCTCGGGGGACTCGGCCATCCTTGTCGCGCCCGGCGGCGGCGTCGTCGACGAGCACACGTGGACCGGCCACGTCGATACGGCGAGCCGCTGCCCCGACGGAGCGGGCGCGTTCGTCGCGCCCGCGCCGGCGACCCCGGGCGCGGCCAACAGCTGCCGCTGAGGGGGCGGTCTGATGTGACCATGCCGGCTGCGCCACGGGAGCTGCTCTCTCGGCGCAGCGCCGACCACCTCCCGCGACATCCTCGGGCGGGCGTTTCTCGCCGATGAGACCAACGAAGCTCTCGTGAGCGCGGCGAGCGCCCGCGGACCATGCCTGCCAGCTGGTACCCGCTGGCCGCAGAGCTCTGGTACCCTCCTGCGCCAAGCCCTGGGACGCTCCCGGCCGCGACCTGACAGCTGCGAAGACTCGGGCACGAAGGAACAACCGTGGAAAGCAAGACCAAGAACACGAAGACGCGCCCGCAGATCGCGGCCATGGCGGCCAGGGCCTTCGGCGGGACGACGCTCGCAGACAGCGAAGACGCCGTGCTCGAGCTGAAGGACGGCTGGTTCAATGCGGCGTACAGCGTCCGGCTGGCCGACGGCCGGGACGTCATCCTCAAGATCGCGCCGCCGCGAGACGCGGAAGTCCTGCTCTATGAAAAGAACATCATGGCCACCGAGGTCGCTTCCATGCGCCTGGTCCGACAGAACCCGGCCATTCCAGTGCCCGAGATCCACTTTTTCGACGACGCGCAGGATCTGTGCGACTCGAGCTATTTCTTCATGGAGAAGGTCGCCGGGGTCAACCTCGAGCACGCGAGGGCGAGCTTGTCCCCCGAGGCTCAGACGTCCATCGATCTGCAGCTCGGCGAGATCATCCGGGAGATCAACGGCTTCACCGGCGCCTATTTTGGTTACGAGGGGAACCCGGACCTGCGCGCGAACTCCTGGAGAGAGGCGTTCATCAAGATCGTGGAGTCGGTGCTGGAAGACGGCGCCCGGAAGAACGTGGTGTACGACTACGGCCATGACGAGATCCGCGCCGCCGTCCTCAGGAACGCTCCCGCGCTGGAGGAGGTCGCCACCCCGTGCCTCGTCCACTGGGACGTCTGGGACCCCAATATCTTCGTCAAGGAAGGCAGGGTCGTCGGCATCATCGATTTTGAAAGGGCGCTCTGGGCCGATCCCTTGATGGAGGCCCAGTTCCGGCCGCTCTCCCGCGACGGCATCACCGACAGCATGCGCGGCTACGGAAAGACGTCCTTCACCTTCGACGAAGAGCGAAGGTGTCGCCTGTACTCGCTGCACCTCGCCCTGATCATGAACACGGAATGCTATTATCGCAATTACGACACCGATCTCGTCTACAACCTCTCCAGGCAGATGATGAGCGAGAGCATGGACTGGCTGAGGGCAAGCTGAGCGACCATGGGCGGCATATCCAGGCCTGAGCGCCTGGGGACCGAGAAGATCGGGAAGCTGCTACTGGAGATGTCTTCCCAGACCACTCTCGCGCTGCTGGTCTATGCCATCTACAGCATCACGGACACCTACTTTCTCTCCGTGGGCATCAACTCGCTGGCGGCCGCCGGGGCCTCGATCATCGCGCCGGTCCAGATCGGCCTCGGCGCCGTCGCCACGACCGTCGGGGCTGGCGGCGCCTCGGTGGTCTCCAGGGCGCTCGGCGAGCAGGATCTGGAGAAGGCTTCCCGGACGGTAGCGAGCACCTTCCTGATCTTCTGGACGGCGGCGATCGCCATCACGGTCCTGGGCTCGGTCTGCATCGAGCCGATCGTCTATCTGCTCGGGGCCACCGACAGCATCGCCCCCTATGCCATCGAGTACGGGCGGATCATCTTCCTGGGCGCGATCACCAGCACCGGCTACTCGGCCATCATCAGGGCGGATGGCAGCGCCAGGTACTCGACCGCCATGTGGGTCATCCCTGTCAGCGCCAACGTCGTCTTGTGCTGGATCTTCATCATCGTCTTGCAGATGGGCGTCTCGGGAGCCGCCCTGGCGACGGTCTCTGGCCAGTCCATCTCGGCCGGCATGAGCGTCTATTTCTTCTTTTTCAAGAAGAACCGCTCCTATCATATCAAACCGTCCTATCTCAAGCCGGACTGGCCCATCATCGCCGAGGTGCTGGCGATCGGGCTCCCCTCGCTCATCAAGAATTTCAGCGTCGGCGTGATCGCCATCGCCACCAATCACCTGCTCAGGCTGAGCGGCGGCGACAGCGCCCTGAGCGTGTTCGCGATCGTCAGCCGGCTCTACTCCGGGCTGATGGCGCCGCAGACAGGCATTGTCTACGGGATGCAGCCGCTCTTGGGGTACAACTTCGGCCAGAAGAAATTCGAGCGGGTACGGGAGACCATCCGGCTCTCCCTCGGCGCCGCCGTCGTCTACGGGTCGCTCGTCTGCGGCGTCTGCCTACTGGCGCCGGCTGTGCTGATCGCCCTGCTTTCCAAGGAGAGCGCGATCATCGCCGAAGGGCAGACCGCCCTGCGGCTGCTGGCGCTCTCCTATCCCCTGACCGGCGTGACCATGGTGACGGCGGCCGCGTTTCAGTCGATCGGCCGAGCGAAGGAGGCGCTGCTGCTTACCCTTGGAGGCATCATCCTGGTCAAATTGCCGGTGCTGCTGCTGGCCTCCCGCCTGTTCTCCCTGAACGGCATCTGGGCCGCGGAGGCGAGCTCCGAGCTGATTCTTTGCATCGTCTCCATCATCATGCTGAAGAGCATGCCATGGCGACGGGCGCGGCCGTGAGCCCCGCCCGTTGCTCGGCTCGTATCGTCGATGAGCTCCCGGAGTCGGGGATCGTGATGGCCGTCAGGGAGCCGTTGCCCTCATGGATGATCCACTCGGCCCTTCCAGGTCGCGCGCGCACATCGCCGAGACGTAGTAGTGGCGGCCGTCGGTCTCGTAGAGCGCGCGGTAGGTCGTCGCCTGGCGGTACCCGGGCGCGACGAAGCTCCCGCCGTGCGCGACGCGCAGGGCAGCGCGATTGTCCAGGCGGGAACAATCGGCGCACGGCATGAGCAGACGATCGTCGTCGGCTGCGTCGCGCGTGACCTTGTAGGCCTCGCCCGCGAGATCGAGCTGGCCCCATCGCCCTGCTCCCTTCGGGAAGGAGCCGACGGGCGCGAGGTCGTCCGTGGTGCAGTGGAGGAGATTCCACGGAGGGGACGGGCCCTCGCAGGGCAGCGAGGTCGCGCCGTCGCCCTGGCAGCAGAAGGCCGCGTCTTCGGGGGAGATCGGGGACGAGCCCCACGGATACGGCCGTTGCTCATCGCCGCCCGCGGCGGCGTAGTTCATCTCGGCCTGGGTCGGCAGGCGCCCGCCGTCCCACGCGCAGAACGCGAACAGCTCGAGCCACGTCGCGCACACGATGGGCTTGTCCTCGTTCGCGGCCGGAGCGTCGGTCCACGTCGGCCAGCCGTAAGGATCGCAGACGAGCGCCTGCTTCACCGCGTCCGTGGTCGCCTGGAGCAGGGTATTCCACGCGGGGTCCCACCCGCTGCCCGGGATCTTCGGGTGCGCCCCCGCGCCGGCCGGCGGCGGGCTCGCCTGCGTCGGGCCGCCGGTCGCGTCGAGGTAACGGCGAAACCGCCCGACCGTGACCAGGTATTTGTCCAGGTGGAAGCCGCTCACGCTCGCCGGATACCGCGGGTCGTTGAGCCGGTTGAACGTCCCGCCGGGCACGAGCAGGCTGGCGCAACAGTCGTCGTCGTGACCGAGCCCGCAGCGGTTCCCGGCGCCAGGTGTGTCTCCCGCGCAGCTCGGCGGGCGCGCCGTCGCGCGGTCGCGCCCGGCCGCGGCGCGAACGGAAGCAGCCGCGTCCGCCGAGCCCGCCGCGCCGCGGCTGTGCGCGTGGCGGGCTGCCAGGAGCGCAGCGATGGCGCAGAGGGCGAGGATGGACGAGAGCGGCTGTCGAGGAGATCGCGCGGCCATACACGCGGTTAGGTGCGGGCGCCGCCGCCATGGTTGTGCGACACGGCGTCATGGCGCGGTCGCTCCCCGTCCGGGCTCCGGGGAGCGCCGGAGCGCCGCGGAGCGCGCTCGGCCGGCTTCGCCGCCACTCGCCCGGTGCGATCGGCACGCCGCGAACTCATCCGGATGGGCTGGCTCGTCCACCGGGAGGTGGACGGCCCTCGTCTCCCGGTGGACGCGTCTCCAACAAAAAGATGGGTCGTACCCATCTCCCGGTGGACACGCCTCCAGCAAAAGACGGGTCGTACCCATCTCCGGGTGGACCCGCCTCCAACAAAAAGATGGGTCGCACCCATCTCCCGGTGGACCCGCGTCGGTGGTGTCCTAATTAGGACAGACGGGCCATCGGCCACTTGACGGCCCGCAAGCGTCAGTGTCGACGCGCCCCGCGTCATCGTCATCACCTATCACACCTGATCTCACCACGAGATCTCGCCATGGGGCGAGCCGAGAGGAGACCATCAGCGATGGTCGTGCGATGTGCGGGCGGCGATAGGGCGCTTCAGGAAGAAGCGCATCCCGCCGCTGACAAAGGCCACGACTGAGTAAGCCTCCCAGCCCTCTTCGCCCAGCTTCTTAAGGCGATCCTTGTAGTCTTCCTTGCGCGCGTAGGTGTCGGCGGTGTCGAGCTCCTCGTACTCCCATTGAATGTGATCGGTCATCCCCGACCGGTAGCATGGCGCCCGGTCCGCGCACAGCCCGGACATCGCGCCCCGCTGCCCGTAGGACGGATCGCGTCACACGGCGCAGCCGTTCCCCTTGACTGTGGATAAAACCCCTTGTTTGACGCTGGATTCGCAACGGAGGCTAGGACAGCAGCTGTCCTAGCTGCGCTGGAGACGCAGGAAACAAGGGTTATACTCACTTGCACAGGCAAAGCGCCCCGTCTCGGCTGGTACCCGAGACGGGGCTGCGGAACGCCGGATGGTTGGGCCACCCGTCGCACTACGCACTGCGATCATGGGCTCGCGTCCGGAGAGGTGCAAGGCCCATGGCGAACGTGCTCCCAGCGGAGCGGCGGCTAGAGGTGTTGGCCGCGCTCGTGAACGGAACCAGCATCCGCGCAGCCGAGCGCATAACCGGGGTGCATCGGGACACGATCGGCCGCTTCGCGCAGGCGATGGGTGAGGGCTGCGTGCGGCTTCACGACCGCATGGTGCGCGACCTGACGTGCCCGCTGGTCGACCTCGACGAGCAGCACAGCTGGTGCCGCAAGCGCCAGGTGAAGGTGGACGCGGCGAAGGGCGACGGGGCCGAGGTCGGCGAGCAGTGGACGTGGGCCGCGATCTGCCGGACCAGCAAGCTCGTGATCGCCTGGCACGTGGGGAGGCGCGACCAGGAGAGCGCCGACGCGCTGGTGGAGGACGTGCATGCGCGGCTGGTGGTGATGCCGCAGATCACGACAGACGGGCTCGGCCTCTACGCCCAGCCGATCGCGGCGAACTTCGGGCCGGCCGTGCCGTACATGCAGACCGTCAAGAACTTTTCCTCGCGCCCCGGGAAGCCTGGGGTCTCGGAGAAGTACGCGGTGCCGCGTGGCGTCGACTTCATCCAGAAGCGCGCCGTGTTCGGCACGCCCGACCCGGCGAAGGCGACGAACTACGCGATCGAGCGGAGCAACCTCACCGCGCGGCAGTGGAACGCGCGGCTTCGGCGCCGTACGCTCGCCTTCTCGAAGAAGCTCTCGCGGCACTGCGCAGCGATCGCGCTGCACTACGTCTACGTGAACCTCTGCCACATCCCGCGGAACATGCGGATCACCCCGGCGATGGCAGCGGGCGTCACGGACCACGTGTGGAGCCTGGAGACGCTCATGGTCGCCGCGCTGGCCGAGCCTGCCGGGGAGAAGCCAGAGCCGAGACCGCTCGCCATCCCGAAGCCCGAGGGACCCGCCAGGGAGCTCCCCGGCGGCAGGGGATGGCTGCGCGTGGTGGACGGCGGGAGCACCAGCGCGAAACCCGGGCCGCCGACGCCGCCCACCGCTTCCCCGACGGCACCTCTGGTTGCCGTGCCTGTGGTGGCGGCGACCGAACACGTGCGGGGACCCATGGTGCAGCTTCCGTCCGGCGCCGAGGCGACCGGCCAGCTCGATCTGTTCGCGTGGCGGCCGAAGCCGAGAGCCCCGGCGCAACTGTCGTTGTTCGGCGATCCGCCGGACGGCGCGGGGTAGCCGGCGCCGCACGTCAGGGGCCTCCGTCCGCGTCGGAGCCGTGGAGGGCGGCTGCCGAGCTTGGCCAGCGCGAACAAAAATTCGCACGAAAATCAGAGAAACCTGTATGTTCCTGGTGGCGCCTCGGCCGTTTCCACTTGACGGGTCGGTCGAGATGCGCAACAAGAAAACCAACCGGCCTACGCCGGTTTCCGATTTCAGCAGGGCGGAGGGCTCCCACCCCTCATGCCCTGCTTTGTCATGCCGCATGTGCGCCTACCAGACCATCTGGCGCACGGGCAGACCAGAAGCTTACCACGCTTTTGGATCAGTGTCCACTTATCAATCCTCACTGTAAGATCGGAGGTAGCCGTGGCCTACACAATGGCTCAGTTTGCTCGCCTTGACCTGCGCGCAGAGGCCGATCTGTCGCCGGGCGATAGGCAGGCGCGATGCGTCAAATGCGCCTGCGAGCTGAGGGAGAATATCACAGGGTACCGTTACAGTAGCGAAGGTGTGCGATGCAGCGACTGCTACTATGATGCCCTGAGCGCTATTATCGACACATCACCCATCGGCGCCCCGGGCCGTCGCTGATAGCCACCCAGGACGCGAGCACATCAACAGCTCATGCACGTCCACGATATCAGCGAAGCATCGTTCGCCAAATTCGCCGACGATCTCCTCCAACGACTCGATCTTGAGCCCAATAGACCACTAATCTGGATTCCAGTTGGCAACTCTGGAAGTCGGGTGGTCCAGGCGATTATCGATCGTACGACATGCGCACCCCGACCGTGGCACAAGCAGGTCTCTATTCTCCCGCTTGGATGGGATCCAGAGGCCAAGATCCACAGGTTCGAGAATGCGGCAGACGCCGAAGCCATCGGGAACGCTAGCATCCTTCTAGTCGACAGCGTTGTGAACAGTGGCACTACCATGCTCAGTGCCATTGAAGTGCTTAGGACTGCCGCCGAGCCACCTCGATCCGTCGCGATATACGCGGTGGCTGTAAGGCAGTCGTCGGCAGTTATTCCAAATATCTTTGCGCTGACCATTGGCGCGAATGACCGGGTGTTTCTCCACTGGCAGAATCATCGCCCGAACAATCGACTCACGCCAAGCGGCATCTATCGTTCGCTGCAAGAGTCCGACCTGTCACGACCTAGTTTTAATTGCGAGAGAGAGTTTATCAATAGAGTATTGTGGCGCGATCGATGGTTCGAGGTTAAAACGAATCCTCAGCGCCGAGTGTTTGTGTGTGAGGTAGGCGGAGAGATTACTTCATTTATCACGTTTACGTTACACATCGAAAGCCAAGATCTCCATGTTGATGAGCTGGCTACCGCCATCGGTCATACCAAAGGCGGCAATGCCGGAGCTCTGCTCCGCTACGCTGAAACAATCGCCCGCGCCAGTGGATGCACCCAAATGTCCCTTTGGTCGCATGAGACCGTGGTTGATCGCTATCAGCACTGGGGCTTTTCTCTGTCTGAAAAGATCATCTCATGCGGGATTGATGGTTTCTACAGGTTGATGACCAAAGGTCTCGGCTCGTCCAAGGACGAACTGGCACGGTGGCAGAAGGCGACTCGTATGCCGGGCGGCGTGGCGGATGGGGCCCGCGCCATGCCAGACAACAGCGCTAGTGCCAATGATGTCACTCCACAGGCATCATTACCTTCCGAAATGCAGGCAGCAAGGCTAATTGGTGAGGTGGACAGCAATGGTGCCGCTGCTATTAGCGGACCAGCGGAGCGTGAAACGCGCTGAATAATACCTGAGGGGGCGCCGTCGTCCACCGTCTCCTTGCTCGCACCGAGGTTAGAGCCGAGCGGGGTGCGTTATAGCCGCGGGTCTAAAGCCGAGCTGCCAAGAACTGCACATGCTCGACTGGCGAGCGATGCGTAGCTCGCACGTACATCGCGGCCATTGCCGACGAGATATGCGAGCCGACGTCGCCGGGCCTGCGCTTTCGGGGCGGGCTACTCGTCTGGCCAGAGGGACAGCCGGGTCAGAGTGTCAAGCACCTGGATCGCGCCGAGTGCTTGCTGGACGCCTCGCGGTCGACCTTGATCTTGGCGTTCAGGTAAACGTCGAGTACGTCCGCCAGCTGGCGCTCGGGGTTCCATGGCGGAGTACGGGCGCGGCGACCTACTCGCCGCCCTCGTCCACCTGCGCCATGACGGCGATCTCGCGCAGGACCTCGCCCGCGGCGCGGCCCTCGATGCGGGCGATGGCCTCGACGGCGTCCTCCAGGCGGTGAGCGCTGAGCTGCGGCCCCTCCACGAAGGGGTCGTGGTAGGTCGGCTGGCGATCCGGCCCGATGGGCGGGAGCCACAGCATGGCGACGTACCATGGCCGGACGGGGATGGAGACGAGGAACGCGCGGTAGCCGCGCGCGCTCAGGTAGCGCTCGATGTCTGCGGGCGAGACGCAGCGCGTGACCGGTCGGGCGGGGAGAGTGAGGCTCACGCGACGCTGCGGGTCGCGGAACTTCAGCGGGACGTAGAGGCTCATCGGCGCCTCCGGAGCCGCAGAGCCAGCGCCTCGCGGGCGATGCGGAGCCGGGACGCCGCGGTGCCCGGCTTCATCCCGCGCCGCCGGGCGTACGCAACGAGGCTCTCCGGGTCGTCCACGGAGAGCAGCGCCTCCCGCTGCCAGTCGGGCAGGTCGGCCAGCGCCTCCAGGACCTCGCGCGCCTCTGTCTGGGCGTGGAGGTCGATGCCGACGAGCTCGCGGAGCCTGCCGAGAGGCTGCGCATGAAGCACGGCCCGCCGCACCCACGCGCTGTGCAGGTAGTGCCCCGTCTTGCGCCACGCGATGCCGTACAGCCACGCCCGGAGCGCCTTGCGGGCGTCCTGCGCGGGGTCGGGCCGGTACATGCCGCGCTTAACCGAGCACCACGCGCCGAGGAGGATGTCTTGCTCCACGTCGGCGCGGTCGCGCAGCGGCACGCCGCTGGAGATGAGCACGGCGACGATGACGCCGCGCTCTGCGAGGAGCGCCTCGATGCTGGGTCGCTTCCGGCGATGTCGCGCGGCAGGCGGGCGGCGAGCCCCCTTCCGCGGACGCTTCATGCGCTCCTCCCGCAGGTCGGGCAGCGGTCAGCCGCGACGAGCCCGCCGAGCAGCTGCTCGACGGTGACACCGGCCGCCTTGGCGGCACGCTGCGCGGTCCCGGGCGAGCCGCTGTCGCGGCCGTACGCGATGCCTTTGAGGCTGTCGACCGCCATGCCCATGACGGCGGCGAGGCAGCCCCACGAGCCGTACGCCTTGCGAAGGTTGCGCAGCGCGGCGCGGAGCCGCGTGCGCTGGGTCGGGGTGAGGGAGAGGCACGGACGGGGACGGCGGCGCGCGGACGCACGTTCGCCTTGCCCACCGTCCGGTGGAATCAGGTATAGCTGCACTGTCGGACCTCGGAGTGAACGGGGTTCGGCCACGCAGCCCGGAGCGCGCCAACGCTCGCGGGCTGCACTACTTCCGGCCGAGCCTAACCGCTCGCGCGAGATCCGGAGTCAAACTAGGACAAGAGTCCTCAAATTAGGACACCACCCCCGCGTCCAGCAAAAGACGCGTCGCACCCATCTCCGCGCTGGCGGAGCACCCTCCGGCCCCTACTTGCACCCCAGCCGGCACACCATCGCCGCCGTGTAGGAGCACCCGTGGTCGCCCCACAGCGACGAGCTCGGCCCCGTGCACCGGAAGGCGCACCCGCGCCCGTCCGCGGTCGCTTCGGCCGTCAGCCGGTAGCCTTCCGCGTTGCAGCTGCCCGTCGACGACAGGCAGCTCGCCAGCTGCGGCTCGCACTGCTCCACCACGTACCCCGCAGGGCACGTCCAGTCGACGCTCGCCCGGCCGTAGTCCGGCGACCGCCCCGTCTCGGTCGCGATCGGCTCGTGCTTCGAGAAGGTCGGCATCCCCGTCGTGACCTGGAGCGGCACCACGACCGCGCGCTCGCGCGGCACCACCGGGGACGCCGCGTCCCTCGGCTGCACCACGAACGTGTCCCGCCGCGTCTGCCGCTCGCAGCCGGCCGTCTCGCCCTCCGGCGTCCACGAGAAGGTGAGCTCCGCGCTCCCGTGCGCCGGCACCTCGACCGTGCGCTCGCCGTGCGTCACCCGGATGTCGACCTGCGCCCGGTTCGTGAGCAGCGCCTGCGCCGTCCCGGCGGCGCCGTAGGGCACTACGCCGAGATCGACCGGCTGCGGCGTGATCTCCGGCTCGGCGAGCGAGAAGCGGCACACGTCCGCCACCGGGTAGATCGCGTACGCCAGCGGCACCGCCTTCTTCACCTCGAGCCGCAGCGCGCCGAACGCCTGCCCGCCGCCCTTCGCGCCCGCCACCGGCGCGCCCTCGACGCCCTCGATGGCGAGCTCCCCGACCGAGGTCATCGTCACGCGGCGGTCCCCCGCCTCGATCCGGGCCTTGAACAGGCCGATCGCCGTGCCGTGCGCCTCGCCGGCGGTCACGTCCGTCTCGTAGGCGACCATCGCGCCGCGCTTCACCGCCCCGATGAAGTGCGTCGCGCGACCGCAAGCGCAGCCGCCGCCCGGCGCCGGCACGACGCTCTCGGTCGGATCGAAGAACTGCGGATCCTCGTCCGCGACCAGCGCCATCGCGACCAGCCGCAGCCGGCGCTTGTCGAGCGTCCCCCCGGCGCTGAAGTACGCCGGCAGATCGACGTCGGCCCCCACGAGGACCGAGTCGACGGCGATGCCCACGTAGCGGAAGTCGATCGCGCGCTCGCCCTGCCCGGGCGCAGGCCCGCCCTGCGCCGCCGCGGACGACGTCGCTCCCGGCGCCGCAGCAGCGCCCGCGGTTACCGGCGTTCCCGAGGTTGACGTCGCTCCCGCCGCCGCCTTCGGCTGGGCGCAGGCGACGCCGATCGGCGAGAACACCCCCGCCGCGCTCCGCGACAGCCCGCGACCCGGCACCATCGCGCTCGACGTGTCGAGCAGGTAGTCGTGCCGCACGTCGCTGAACGCCCGCGCGGCCTCGAGCAGCGCCCCGGCCTGCGAGCAGCCGCCCCCCTTGCAGGCCGGCAGGACCGCCGCGCCGGACGGCCGGCGCGACGGCGGCGCCGGCACCTCCGGCGGCCCGGGGCAGCCGAGCGCCGAGGCCAGCGCCCCCAAGAGGAGCGCGCCGGCGCGCGCCGACGCAGCGCGCGCCGGCGCAGCGCGCCCCGGGCGAGCCCGACCCGCGCCGCTCACGGCCATGCGATCGTCATCCACCGGACGCGCCCCGAGCCGCTCACCGCGTCGTCCGCGAAGAACAGCGACGCGCCGGACCGCCCCGCGAGCACCGGCGACACGTCCTGCGACGCGCTGCCCGTCAGCCATGCCAGCGGCTTCAGGGACGGCGCCGCCGCCTCGCCGGGCGCCAGCGTGAAGGCGCTCAGCGCCACCGAGTCCCCCGGCGCCGACGCGAGGACGCCGCGGCAGACCTGGTCGCACGCGAGCGCGATCGACGCGACCGAGGCGCCGTCCGGGCCGGCCACGGTCACCGGCGGGCCCTGCATCGCGCCGCTGTTGTCGAGCCGCACGAGCCGCGCGATGCCGCCCGGCCCGCCGGCCGCCGCGCCACCGCCGCCGGCCGCCGCGCCACCGCCGCCGGCCGCCGCGCCCTCGCCGGCCGGCTCGTCGACCCAGCCGACGAGGACCCCGCCCTCGTACGGCGCCAGCACCGGGCTGCGCGAGTGCTCGGGCGACGCGTGGAGCCGCGTCTCGTCGCCGATCCGCTGCAGCGTCTTCGCGTCGAGCCGCGCGAAGAACACGTCGCCGGTCGCCTCGCCGCCCGCCGCGCCCGCCCCGCCGCCCGCGGCCGCGTCGCCCGCCGGACGCGCGTCCGACCACACGAGCCACGCCTCCTGGCCGCGCACCGCGACCTGCACCTCGGCCGCGTCGAGCGGCGCGTTCGTGATGCGCCGGTCCGGCGCCGTCCGGTTCAGCGCGCGATCCACCCGCGCCGCGTACACCTCGGCGTTGCCGTCGCGCGTATCGACCCACGCGACGACGAAGCCCCCCGCGCCGTCGTAGGCGATCGCCACGTCGGACGCCTCGCTCGCGGCGCCGCCCGGCTTCTTCCGCGGCGCCGTGGTGAGCTTCTTCTGCGCGAGCTTCGCGCCCGCCGCGTCGACCTTGGTCACGTAGACCTGCGTCTCGCCCCGCTCGCGCGCGACCCACGCGATCACGCTCTCGCGCTGCGCCGCGCCGCCCTTGGCCTTCGGATCGGCCGAGGGCGGCGCCGTCGCGACGGCGACGCCGCCGAGCGACGACGCCTTCTGCGAGAGGACGTTCAGCTTGCCGAGGCCGCCCGGGGACGCGGCGCGCACCGCCAGCGTCGCCGACAGGTCCTGCCCGCGGGGCGCGGCGTCCGACGCCCCCTCCACGAAGTACGTGACCCACGCCGCGAGCGCCGCGCCGCCGTCGAGCTCGGCGGCCGCCACCTTGGCGAGGGGGTCGCCCTCGGCGAGGGCGCGCACCGCGGTCGCGCGCGGCGGCGGATCCCGGTCCTCGCGGAACGCGGGCGCGCGCCACGCGCTCTCGCGCACCGGCAGCGACACCAGCGCGAGCGGCGCCCGCGCGCCCGCCGCCCTGCCCGCGCCGCCCTGCTGCGCGCCGGCCCCGGCCGCCGCGCTCGCGAGCGTCGCGCACGCGCCCTTGTGGCAGCTCAGCCCGCGCACGAGGTACGGCACGCCGCCCGTCGCCGCGAACGGCGCGGCGCGCACCGGCTCCGCCGCCCGCACCGAGAGATCCGGGCCGAAGCGCACGAACGTCGGCCAGATCGGCGGCGCGGCGGCCGCGTCGCGGGCCGACTTGAGCGTCGCCGGCGCGAGCGTCACCGCGGCGAAGCCGTCGCCGTCGGCCGTGAGGTCGGGCGGCCCGCTCGCGCTGAAGACGAGCGCCGCCCGCTCCGCGCCGAGCGCGCCGTCGGGACCGACCGTCGCGAGGTGGATGAGGCGCCCCGCCCCGCCGGCCTCCGCGCCGCCGTCGCGGGGGCGCAGGAGGTCCTCCCACGCGAGCAGCGCCCGGCCGCCCCCCTCGGCGGCCGGCGCGACGAGCGACACCAGCGCCTGCTCGCCGGACGGCGGCGTCGCCTGCCGCGGCGGCACGACCACCTTGCCGCCCGGCTCGACCGCCGCGAGGACCACGGCGCTGTCGATGTCCCGCTCGTCGGTCCAGGTGAGCAGGTAGCGCCCGCCGACCGCGGCGATCTCCAGATCGATCTGCGCGGTCGGCTCGGGGCTGACGGCCACCGGCGCCGAGATCTTCCCGGCCGCGTCGATCTCCAGGAGCGAGACGGATCCGAGCTTCGCGGCCCCGGCGGCGCCCTCCGCGTCCGCCGGGCGCGCGGGCTTGCCCTGGGCCCTTGGCGGCGGCGCGGCCGGCGGGAGCACGAGGGCGACCGCCGCGCCGCGCTCGGTGGCGACCGCGTTCCACCCCAGCACCTCGCGCGCGACCGACGCGGGCGCCGTCGGCTTGAACGCGGCGCCCTTGTCCTGCGCGAGGACCGTCATGACCACGTCGACCCTGTCCACGTCGCCCTGGGCCTCGCGCGGCATCTCCCACAGCACGAGCGCCCCCTTCGCGTTCGGGAGCACGTCGAGCCACGTGATCTCCTCGGCCGTCTGCGCGACCAGGCTCGCCGGCGCGACCGGCTTGCCCGCCGGGTCGAGCGCGAGCGCCCGCACCGCGCGGCTCCCCCCGATCTGCTCGATCCACGCGGCGACGTAGCCGTGCGGCCCGGCGCGGAGCGCGGCGACGGGCACGTCGGCGGCGACCGGCCCGGCGTCGACGACGTCCCCCCGCGGCGCGCCGTCCGCGCCGATGACGCGGGTCCGGAAGCGGCCCCCCGCCGCGTAGAGCAGGAGCGCCTCGTCGCCTCGCCGGGCGAGGTAGGGCGCCGCGTCCTCGTCCTCGAGCTCCGCGATCACCTGCGCCGGCAGGAGCGGCGGCCCTTCGGGCGCCTTCGGCTGCGCGGGCGGCGTCTTCACGACGCGCGTCGGGCGCGCGGCGGGGGCCTGCGTGGCGCCGGAGCACCCGAGCAGCAGCGCGAGCGCGGCGCCGAGCAGCGCCGGCGCGCGGCGGCCGAGCGCGGCGCCGCGCGGGCGGCCCGCGTCGCGCTGCGGGCCGCGCCGAACCGAGGGGAGAGCACTGCGGACGAGCATGGCGGCGACCATGCCAGAAGCGAAGGGCCCCCGCTACAGGGCGCCGCTCGGCCTCACCCCGCCGCGCTCGACGCGCTGGTGCCGTGCTCGCGCTGCGCTGCGCGCCCCGACGTTGTGGTCGCATCCGGCCCCGGGGACGTTCCGACCGAGGCGGGGTGGCCATCTTCTTTGCTTTCCCGGCTCCAGGCGCCATGCCCGGCTCCGATCGCCACCTCGCGACGATCCTGAGTGGCCGCCCTGTGGCTCTGCTGCGCTGGAGAAACGGTCCCATCCGCGACCCGAGGGGCGCGCGCGATCGTCGAAGCCTGCCCCGGACCGCGGTCGAGACCCCGCCAGACCGCGGTCGAGCCCCCGTCAGACCGCGGTCGAGACCCTGCCGGACCGCGGTCGAGACCCTGCCGGACCGCGGTCGAGACCCTGCCGGACCGCGGTCGAGACCCTGCCGGACCGCGGTCGAGACCCTGCCGGACCGCGGTCGAGACCCTCCCGGACTGTGGTCCGTGCGCCCCGGTCCCGCATTGGGACCGCTCGGCCCCCAAGGCACGAGCCGCCACGCGCGCGGAACTAGGCCGTTCCCGGCCCCTGCTTGGTGGAGCGGAAGGGCAAGACCGGACCACTCGGGACGCGTGAGATGGGCGCCGTCCTGGTCTCCAGCGATTCGAGATCTTCGGACTCCTGCAAGGCCGCGTCTTCCCCGTGCTCCGGCGATGGCTCCGCATGCTGGAGCGGGCGCGCCTGTAGACCCTCTTTGGCCGGCCCCCCTGCCCACATGGCATCTCCGGGCTCCGGGGAGACTGGTTTCCCCGAGTGGAAGGGCGGAGCAGCCGGAACCTGGGGCGACGCGAGCGGCGGTTCCCCCACACCTCGGCCGGCCTGTGCCACGGACCGATCCGACTCCGCCGAGACCCGGTGGAGATAGGCTGACGGGTGCCCGGCCGTATCCAGGAGCGATCGCACGTGAGCCGCCTGGAGCCGCAGGCCGACACGCAGCAGCAGCTCCACGAGCGCGCTGGCCACCTGGGGAAAGGTGCTCGCGGAGCGGATCGGCGCATCCAGAGCGGCGCCCGCATCGACCGCCTCTTGCCATGCGGCCATGGCGTCCTGCGTGGAGCCGTCGAGGAGGGAGCACGTGCCCGCCATGCGGAGGGCCTCGATCACGAGGAGGGGGATCCGTCCCCTCCTGGCCACATCCGCCGACGCGCGGTAAGCGACCGTGGCAGGCGCATACCGCTTCGCCGCGAGGTACGCGCCGCCCGCGCCGAGCCAGGCTTGGCAGGCGACCGGCCAGGCCTCTCTGCCCTCGGCGAGCTCTGCAGCCTTTCGGTAGCTCTCGACGGCGAGGTCCACCGAGCTCGCCGCGAGGCACGCTCCGCCGAGGGCGACGAGCACCATCGATTCCTCGAGCACGAGCCCCTCCGCCCTGCACAGCTCGCGCGCTCTTCGGTAGTCCTCCGCCGCGCCGAGAGGATCGCTGGACGCGGTCTTCTGGCCCGCGCCGAGCAGGATGGCGCGCAGCTGCGCCGCTGCGCCCGCCGAGGGGAGCCTACGCCCGACCGCCGCCTCCAGCGCACGCTGCTGCTCCTCGGAAGGCAGCGGGGGGCCCTGGATCGGCGGACCTGCGCTCTTGGCGGCGCCGAGATGCTTGAGAAAGTTCACGAGCTCGTCCGGGTCGACGTGAAAGCGGGCGCCGTCATCGCCAAGGACGCCGTTCAAGGGCCCTCCAGGCGGGTTCCACACGGCGATCCGAATGCCGTTCGAGAAGCGCGTCCGCTGGAGCGCCACGATGCTGTCGCGCCATCCGGATCCGCGCTCCACCCGGCCCGGCAAGAGCGCCAGGAGCACACCGTCGAGGCGCTCTCCGAGCAGCGCGGCAGCACGCTCGAGCGCGCGGACTGCGCGCTCGAGCGGCGGAACCGCCTGCTCGCCAGCTCGCCCGCCATCGGGCGCGAAGATGGGCAGCGAGACCCCTTCTTCCTCCGCGCCCCGCCGGATGAGCTCGTAGCCCTCCGAGATCGCGCGCGCCAGGCCTTCGAAGTAAGCGCGCGGATCGGTGAACGGCTCCTCATGAAGGAACAACGGCCGCCGGTTCTCCGGGGCGAGCTCCTGGATCCTCAAGGTCTTGGCCACCTCGACGCGCTCGGACGGGCTCGCGACCACAGGCAAGAGCGGGCCGCGGCCGGAGCGCCAGAACGCCTCGGCCTCGGCGAGGAACGCCTTGGAGGCTCGGGTGATCGGGTCCATTCGGCCTCAGTTGATCTTGACCATGCCGCCCGTGACATCGACGGTGCCGCCGGCGATCTTGACGGCGCCGCCGGTGATCTCGACGCCGCTGCCGCTGATCTTGATGGCGCTGCCGCCGGCGCCGAGGACGATCTCGCCGCTCGCGGTCACATGGACGCTCGCGCCCTGCAGCGCGGCCTCGGCCGCGGCGATGAGGCTCAGGTTGGCGCCGGCCTGAACGCCGGCATCGGCGCCGGCGGAGGCGGCGAAGCTCGCCCCGGCCGTCTGCGTGATGCTCGCGGCGCCGTTCAGCGCGACCGCGCCCGAGATCGTGTGCGTCATCGTCCCGGAGACGGTCACCGATCGGCTCCCCGAGACGGTCTCCTCGGCGTTCCCCGAGACGGCGACGGCCTTGTTGCCGGCGACGATCTGGTCCGCGTTGCCGCCCACCGACTCGCTCCGGTTGCCCGAGACGGCGATCGAACGATTTCCTCCGACGGAGAGAGCGTCGTCGGCGGCGATCGACGTGGTCTGGTTCGCTCCGACCGAGAGGGTTTGATCGGCGCCGACCGAGACCGTCCGATCGGCGCCGACGCTCAGGCTCTGATCGGCGCCCACGCTGCTGCTCTGGTCGACGCTGATGGAGCTGGTCTGGCTGCCCTTCACGGATACGGACTCATCTCCGTCGACGCTCTCGGTGTTGTTCCCCTGGACCGAGGTGGCGCGATCGCCGCCTGTCGACTCCGTTCGATTGACGCCGACGTCCGAGGTGCTGTCGTTGCTCACCTTCTCGGAGCGGTCGTGCCCCACGGTGCTGTTCCAGTCCTTTCCGGCGTGCATCTTGATCTGCTCCTTGCCCGCGGTGTCGTCGAAGCCGAACTCGTTGTGCACGCCTGCGCCCGGGCTGGCGAAGGACTTGAACATGCTCACGGTCGCCGCCCCGGAGGCCGGGGCCGGCGGGCGGTTCGCGCCGTTGTAGACGCGGCCTGTGACGAGGGGTCGATCGGGATCGCCGTCGAGGTGATCCACGATCACCTCGACGCCGACGCGCGGGTGCCACACGCCGCCCTCGCCGACGCCGGCGAACACCTGGTTCACGCGGACCCAGCAGGAACTCGGCTCCTTGGCGAGGCGCTCCTCGTCGAGGTCCCAGTGGAACCTGAGCCGCACGCACCCGATCTCGGCGCCGGGAGGCCCGCCGACATGGATCTCCGCCCCCTGCGACCGTGGATCGGCGGTGACGAACGCCGTCTGGGAGCCGACGATCCGCGGCTTTGGGGTCACGCGCGGCGGCCGGAACCGAGACTCCGCGGGCGCGCCACCCTTGCCGCGCCGGGCGCACTCGAACGTGCACGAGAAGGGAACGGCGCCTTGGGCCCCGTCCACCGTGACCGCGCCCTGCTGCTCGCCGCGGACGTCGAGCTTGGTGACCAGGTACTCGCCGTCGTAGCGGGCCTTCTCGTGATCGAGCTGAAAGACCGAGCCTGCGGAGAGCACCCTCGAGACGCCGTAGCCCACGGCGTATTCGGCCTCGGTGCGGTACCGATCGAGGCGCGCCTTCGCCAGGGGATCGCCCTGGCTGGGGGCGTCATGGGAATATCCGCCGGGGTAGCGGTACTCGAAGAGGTCCTCCTCGTCGCCCTTGGCCTCTGCGAGCAGGGCGAGCGCTGGTTTGCGCCAGTCGTAGTCCCTGAGGCGCACCTTTCGCTCGCGCAGCCTCGCGCCGAGCTTCACGCTGGTCACCGCGCGGCCTGCGACGTGGCTGCCGAGGGGATCGAACGGATCGAGGCGCGCCTTGCCCTGGTCGGTGTCGGAGAGGACGAGCAGGCAGGCGCCCGCGCCGTTCTCGAAATGGTAGCTGATGCCTTCCTCTTCGAGCAGGCGCGACACGAAGGCGAGGTCGCTCTCGTTGTACTGGACGCAGTAGGGCCTGACGTGCGCGTCGTCGATGCGCGAGGGGTCGTCGATGCGCCAGGCGAACTTCTCCGCCGCGGGGGAGAAGCTCGAGGCATCCCCGTCGTCCTCCTTCACCGAGGCGGCGTCTTCCAGCGTCAGGCTCGGGTCGCCCTGGAGGACGGCCTCGACGATGGCGCGCGTGGTCTTCTCCAGGAAGATACGGCAGCGCGTCCGGTGGCTGGCCCGGACGAGCGGCGGCATGAGGAGCACGCGGTAGAGCATGCCTTCCGGTACGGGGTGGAGCTCCTCGGCCTCGGCGAGGACGCCGTGGACGAGCTTGTAGGCCGGTCGCGTGAGGGTGGCGATGCGCAGGGTGGCGCGCGCGCCGATGAGGTCGTGCGGGTCGACCTCGGGGGCGGGGTCGCGGGCGAGGAGGGTGATGTCGTAGCGATAGAGGGTGGAGATCTGCTCGCGGCCCTGGAAGCCGACCACCTGGAGGTGCGCCCAGGGGCCGCCGGGCGCGTCGGCGCCCTCGAAGGCGAAGGTGAAGTCGGGGGTGGTCATGATGGATCCATCGATCGGCTGCGTAGCCTACTCGAACTTGTCGACGTGTCTTGTTTCCGCCCATTTTTCATGATCACCGACATGCTTCACTCGGTTCTCGTTGTCCCGGAGATACTTCCGTACGCTCCACGCGCGATATCGACCCGCGCCGCACCGTGTTGTTCGATCTCAATCAAGACACGCGCATCGCCGACACGCAGCCACCATTCTCGCTCGTTCACCTGCTCGAGATACAACCAATCATCTATAACAACCTCGTCTACGGTACCCTGATTCTCAACCTCAATCGAAGAACTCTCCCTGTGGGCCAGAATCCGCCAGCGTGCGCCAGGGGCGCCTTGTAACAAGGACTTAGGCGTACTCTGCTCACGGCTCATCGACGGCATTCCTACTTGAACGCATCCGACAGGATGCGCAAAACGACTTCCCCGGATCGAATGGTCATGCAGCAGACCCAGCGTCATCGTCATCGTGAAGCGCGTCCTGCGTCAGGAGCCCAAGTTTGTAGAGCTCACGCAAGTGTTGAAGCCGAAGCGCTGTCTTACCAAGCACACCAACGAGTTCCGCGATCCATTCCTCGGGCATTTCGATATACGCGAAGTCGCCTTCGATATTCATTGAGACTTGACGCAGGTCTAGCGACAAGCGAACCGTGCCGGTTTCTCTAGGCGGGCTTACTGCGTCAGCGGCTCCGAAGTTTTGGCCATCAGCTCCCGGCTTAGAAAACAACCACATCCCCGTATATAAACTCTTATTATTCATGACTATTTCTTACAGACGACCCTTGGTTGCTCACCCTGTGACAACGGCGCCCCACCATCTAGCAGCTTGTTCATCTGGTTCATTCCTCTCGGACCCACATCGGTTGGATGGACCTGAAGCAGGCCCGCCTCTTGCGCAACATAGAGCGTCCGATTGCTCAAAGTTACCCACTCACCGTTCAGCTGCATAACTCGCAGTTCCAACCCCGGCGGCAAGCGACGAAGATCTCTCGCCTCTTCGATGGCTTCAGCGATGGGTCGGCCGGCCCATGGACCATGCTGGAACACATCGCTGATCGTTCGCTGAGAGAAAAGAATATCCCAGGGGTCCATGAGCCCCAAAGGATCGATTCTTGTCGTAGGATTTATCGTGTAAGAATACGGGTTTAACCCACCCACCGATCCGATCGGATCTTGGCTGACGTATCGACCGCCATCCGGGTCATAATACCGGAATCTATTGTAATAGAGCCCCGTCTCCTCGTCTTCGTACTGCCCTGGCCACCGCCACGTACACCCCGTTCGCCCTACCTCCTGCCGCGCCACGCCGTCCAGATCCACCTGCGCCTTCCAGGCGAGCTCCCCGCCCTCGTCGAACAGCGCCACCGGCGTCCCCAGGTGATCCGTCACCACCCCGTACCGCCTATCGCCCTCCACCTTCGCGATCGGCGCAAACGTTCCCGGCTCGAACTCCCACGTGACGAGCGCCTCCCCCTCCGTCACCTCGTGCACCAGGTCGTTGCCATCCCAGACCAACGTCGTCGTCCGCCCGCCGAGCGTCTTCCGCACCCGCCGGCCGAGCGCATCGTAGCCGAACGTCACCCGCTGCCCGTCCGGCCGCACGACCTCTCGGAGCTGCCCCGCGTGGTCCCATGCATACTGCCACCGCTTCCCGTCGGGCATCACCTTCTCGACGATCTGCCCATCCTCGTCGTGCACGTAGCGCACGCCCCCCGCTGCTTCCATCCGCCCGCCTCGGCCATACCTCCTGTCGCTTCGATCCGGGCTCCTGTACACGTTTCCCACGGCATCCGGCGCCCGGTACTGCACCGACCCGTCCGGCCGCGCGGCCGCCACGAGGTACGACCGGGCGTCATGCTCGAACCACGTCGGCCCGGCGTGCACATCGATGAGCGCCGCGATCTGATCGTGCGACCGCCACCGATACCCTGTGCCCATCAGCGGCTCGCCGCCGCGCACCGTCCGGTGCACCCGGGGCCGCCCGGAGGTATCGCGCTCCCAGGAGCTCACCACCTCGCCCGGCAGCGCCCGCTCCACCTCGCCCCCCGCCGCATCGCGCCTCAGCGTCGCCTGCCACGGCGCGCGCACCGGTCCGCCCCTGGCCAGCGACTCCGGTGTGAAATCCTTCCACCGCGGATCCCGCCCGAACACCAGCCCGAGGAGGCCCCCATTGCCGTCGAAATCGTACGCGGTCTCGTGCTCCAGGCTCGTCCGCCGACCCACCCGGTTGCCGGCCGCGTCGTACTCGCTCCGGATCGTCCGCCCGTCGGCGTGCTCCTCGATCACCCGCCCGAGCGGGTCGCGCACGAACCGCACCTCCGCGTCGCCGTTCCTGGCCAGGATCAGCCCGCCGCGCGCATCATAGGCATACTCGACCTCCTCTCCCTTGGGGATCGGGTCGCCCATCACCGGCTTCTTCGGAATGACCAGCCTGGTCGCGCGGCCCAGCGCGTCGCGCTCGATCTTCGTTCGCTTCCTCTGCCCGTTCACCGTCTCGATGCACCGGCCCGCTCGGTCGTACAGGAACTCCAGCGTACGCCCGTCAAACCCACGCTCGCGCACCACCCGGCCGGCGAGGTCGACGTCGATCGCGTACTCCTCGCCAAGCTCGTTCGTCACGCCGATGAGGTTCTCCTCCGTGTCGTACGCGTACCGGACGATCCCGCCCGCCGGGTCGATGCGCTCGACCAGCTTGTTGAACCCTCCGTACCGGAAGCGCGTCGTGTGACCGAGCCCATCCGTGCGCCCGACCAGGTTTCCCTCGCCATCGTAAGCCAGCCGCAGCACCGAGCCGTCCGGCAGCCGCACCGCGATCGGCCGATCGCACGCGTCCCTCGTGATCGCCATCTCGCCGCCGAGCGCATTCACCTGGCGGACCACGCTCCCTCGGGCGTTCACCTCGTAGCGCGTCGCGTGCCCCTCCCAGTCGATCACCTCGGCGAGCTCCCCTGCCATCGTGTAGCGCAGCGCGAACGTGCGTCCCTTCGCATCCTCGACGGAGACCAGGTTCCCCCGCCGGTCGTGCCTGAAGCGGGCCACGTTCCCGAGCGGATCCTCCACCCTCCGGACCTTCCCCCGCGCGTCGAACTCGCGCCTCCACACGCCCCCCGCCGCATCGATCCGCTCCACCGGGAGGTTCAGCTCATCGAAGCGCCATCGCGTCTCCTGCCCCAGCGCATCGCGCTCCAGCACCCTGTTCCCGCGCGCATCGTAGGCCCACTCCGTCCGGTGACCCAGCCCGTCGACCTCGGCGACCTTCCGGTAGCTCGAGTCCCACGCGTACAGCTTCTCCCGCCCGGTCGGATCGACCTCGCGATCCACGAGCCCCGCAGCGTTTCCGTAGTAGAGCGTCCGACCTCCGCGCGAGTCGTCCACCACCGTGAAGTGCCGGTGCTTGTCGTAGGTGATCCGTCGATCGTAGATGCCGCCGTCGCCCCAGGTCCTGATGCACCAGCCGTCCGGATGGTACCAATCGTACTCGAAGTAGAAGCTCAGGCCGTTCCGGTTCGTCTCCTGGACCAGCACCCCGCCCTTGTACGCATACCGCACCGGCCGCCCCATCGGGTCGAACGCCGCCGCGAGCCGCCCTTCCCCGTCGTACTCGTACGCGACGAGGTCGATCCACCCCTCTCGGCAGCGCATCCGGATGGAGCGGAGCCGCCCCTCCGCGACGGCGAGCTCCAGCACCCTGCCCACGCTGTCCACGACCTGGCGGAGCCGGCCGCCCTCGTAACGGAGCTCCACGGCGTTCTCGCAGCGATCGGTGATCCTCACGAGCGGGTGCGTCACCGGAGCGCCGCGCACCGGCTCGAAATGCAGGCGCCGGCCGTCCCAGAAGGTCAACTGGTACCCTCGCTGCGTCCGCTCGAGCGTGTACCGGTCGATGTCGTCCCACAACGATCCGCCGGGCGGCAACGCGTCGTGCGTGCGCTCCCGCCCGTCGGGCAGGCGCACCCTCACCCCATCGGCCCGCTCGTCGGCCGACGCATCGAGCGGGTGATGCCAGCCGGGGCCGAGCGGGCCATCCCCCGCATCACGGCTATAGTAGTTCCTCTCGAACTTCAGCGGGATCGGGCCGGGCAGCTCGAAGTCCACCGCGTCCGCGAGCACCTCGCCGGTCACGACATCGACGGGGTGTCCGGTCAAGAAGCAGATGACCCTGGACAGCCGCGGGCCGGCCCTGGTCACACGATGCAGGAAGTCCGAGAACCATTTGGTGCGGATGCCACGGGTAACCGCCGCGAGGATATCGAACGAATCCGGTCCACCCACCAGGACCGGCGCCCCCATCGGGACCGCCATGCACACCGAGGTCGGCAAGTTGATAGGGAAGTTGCACGTCATCACCATTGATGTCAGCCGCCCAGCCGACGCTCCCGCCATGCTGACGGTCTTGCTGCCCGTGATGATCGTGCCCGAATTGTCCGGAATATCGTTCGGCGCGAACGAGACGCCCGGGGGCGTGGGCAGATGCGGGATCCCCTTCGCATCGGTACCCGTATTGCCCACAGGCATCATGTTGATGAACACCGGGCCCCCGCCCCCGAACACGGCCCCGATGGCCGCGCCAAGCGCCGCGCCGAGCGGATCGAACACCACCCCGATGAAAGGGTGGGGCAACGGGGTGGGGACCGGCGCGGGCGCGGGCGGAGCCGGCACCAGGACTATGTGGACGTCAACGCCGAGCACCGGATCGCCGAATTTCGCTGCCTCGAACACGCGTCGCGTCCCCGTTCAAGCGCCTGCAAGCGCCGCCCAACCCCCAGCGCGCGCCTATGCAGACTTTCCTCGTGAAGCCGCCCCATTACCCGTCATGAGGCCATCACCACCTATAACAGGAAGAAAGAAACCGCGTACTCCGAACGTCTCCAAGCGAGACGACATGACCGATTCAAAGGACATTACGTCCAACCGAAATTCGGTGGTCCTGCGCCAATCGCCACCTCATTGGCCCACCTCAAAAATCACCGGGGCGCGACATCGTCGCTTGACAACTGCAGCACCCTGGTGCAACGGGGCGCCGGAGCCGGCCGCGAGCGGAGGAGCTCCGGCCCCTCGGTAGACGACCGCGCCTGCACCGCGCAGGCCCCGCTGCCAGCGACGGGCGCTCCGCCGGTTCCCTCCCCGCAAGCCGATGAAGCACGGGCGCGGATCGCGCGAAGCTAGAACGCGAGCAGCCGCCCGAGCAGCGACCGGTACCTGCGCAGGGCGAGCCGGAGCTCCTCCGTCGACGCCTCCGGCCGCCCGGGCTCGACGTCGAGCAGGCGCTGCAGCGCGCCGCGCTCCTCCCGGAAGCTCTGCGCGACCCGCTGGATCACCTCGGTCACGAGCGCGTCGGCCTGCTCGACCGAGAGGCGCGGCGCCTCGATGAAGCCCGCCTGGATCGCGCTCCAGCGCTCGGACAGCTCGCGCGCCTCCTCCGGCGTGAGCACGGGCGCGCGCTCCGGCCAGGGCTCTCCGGTGGGCCCGCCGCGCGCCGTGTAGACGGCCGGCTGCCGGCCCGACTCCGGCGGGGGCTCCTCGTCGGCGATCCGTGCCTCGGGCTGGCTGCCCTCGCGCGCCGTCACCATCCGCTCTCTGTGCAATGGGCTCACGATGGCCACCTCTCCGCTCGTTCGCGTGGTCCGCCCAGCGGGCCAAGCAAGCCGCATGCGCGTCGCGAGGTGCGTCCGCGCCCGCCCCGAGCCGCAGCGCGGCAAGGCCAGAGGCTCAGAAGAGCCCGAGAAAATCCCGAGAGATCTCCGGGCTCGCCAGGCCGACCGGCCCCCGTCGCCCGGGCCCGCGCCGCGGCGATCCCTCACGAGCCGAGGAGGCGGAAGAGTGAGGAATACGCGCGCTGCGCGGCGGAGCCGCCGCCCGGGCGAGGGCGCCCGAGCTCACCGGAGCGAGGCGCGCAGCTTCGTCACGACGGCGCGGATCTCCCGCACCACCTGGAGGAGCGCCTCGTCCTCGTCGGCCCACTTGGTCACGGGCTTCTTGTCCCGCGGCACCGCCTGGAGCTCGGCGAAGCGCGTCGTCTCCCAGTCGCAGGGTCGGAGCAGGATCGGCACCACCGCCGCCTGCCCGGCCGCGCGCCGCTCCATGGCGCGCGTCACCTGCGCGTCGCCCTGCTCGGACGCGAGGTAGCTCGCGCTCACCAGGAGCAGGATCAGATCGGCCGCCTCGAGCTGCTCGCCGATCGCGCGCTCCAGGTCCTCGCCCGCGCCGATCTTCCCGCTGTGCCACGGCGCGATCAGCCCCTCGCGCTTGAGCGGGCTCATGTGCGCCTCGAGGCGCGCGAGGAGCTCCTCGTCGCGCGACGCATAGGAGAAGAAGACGCGCACCGGCCGCGCCTTGGTCGGGTGCGCGTTCGCCGGCGGGACCGCGGTCGGGTGCGCGCTCGACGCCGCGTGCGTCGCCGGCGCGGGCGGCGCGGCGCGCGGCGGCGGCGGCGCCGGCGGCGGCGCGGCGGCCGGCTCCAGGCCGAGGAGGATCTGCGCGACCTCCGCGTGATCGCCCGCCTGGTTCTCGTAGACGATGAGCCGGATGCCCGACTCCTCGAGCAGCCGGCGGCGGAACGGGGGCACGCCCTTCGGGAGCAGCGCGAAGTGCATGGGCGGCTGGCCGCCCGCGAGGGCGCGCACGCGGGCGAGCGTCTGGTCGATGTTGTCGTCGGCCAGGCCGAAGCCCACGAACAGGATGGAGTGCGCGCGGTAGAGGGCGCCGAACGCGTCCTGCAGGAGCGGCGAGCCGAAGATCGCCCGGTCGTACTGGTCGCGCGAGAACACCCAGCTGTCCCACGCGCGCAGGGTGCCGTGCAGCTTCAGGATGAAGCGCCTGTCCATGGCGATGTCGGCCGTCGGCCGGTCGACCATGCGCCACTCGCCCTGGAACGCGCGCTCCAGGAAGCGGTCGATGTTGGTGGTGAGCACCGCCTTGAGCTTCGGCTTGAGCGCGGCGATCGCCTGCGCCACCTCCGGCACCTCGCGGCCGGTGTCGTCGAGCTCCTTGTCGACGGTCCAGTTGAAGTCCTGCGGCCCGAGCGCGAGCTTCGCGGCGGAGAGCGCGTTGATGAGCTGGTTCGACGCGATGTACTGCTGGATCTCGTCGACCACCGCGGGGTCGGCGCCCCGCCTCCGCGCGCGGTCGCGCAGCCTCTCGGCCAGCTGCTTCCACGTCGGCATGCCCGCCGCGGCCGACACGCCCGCGCCCGCGAAGACGATCAGGTTCCCTGACGCGTAGCGCTCGCGCAGCTGCTCCAGGATCTCGTCATCCATCGAAGAGCACGATACCGCGGATCCGCGCCCGCGGGCGGCGCGGCGCCGCGGCGGCGAGGCGCGCATCTCTCCTCACCGCCGCGGGCGCGCATCTCTCCTCACCGCCGCGCGGCGGAGCGCCTGCCGCTCTCGCCGCCGCGCCCCTCTGCTCACCGCCGCGGGGCAGCGCGCCCCTCTCCTCACCGCGGCGACGAGGAGCGCCGCTCCGTGGCGAGCGACAGGCCGACCCCGAGCCAGACCCCCTCGACGGAGCCCGCGGCGCCGCCTTCGGCCTCGTAAGGCGCCGGACGGAGCACCACCCCGGGGTCCAGCGTGAGCCCGAGCCACAACGGGCCGCCCAGCCGGGTCTCGACGCCGAGCCCGAGGCCGGCGCGGGCAGACCACGTGTCGCGCTCGCCCGCGATGCCGTCGACGGAAGCGGCGGCCGGGAGCCGGACCGAGGCGACCGAGGCGGTGGCGCCGATCGACAGGCGCCACGAGGCGGCGAGCCAGAAGCGGTAATCGCCCGAGAGGCCGCCCTCGAGCCAGCGCAGCGTCTCGCCGCCGGACGGGGTGGCCAGCAGGCGGGCGAACAGCGACTCGGTGAGCCGCAGGCGCCGCAGGCCGAGCGTCAGGCCGGCGCCGCCGAGCACGTGCGGCCCGCCCGAGACGACCGCCGCGTAGGGTCCGGCCGAGACGGACAGCGCGTCGAGATCGCGCGAGGCGAGCTCGACCTCGTCCGGGGTGGGGCGCCGCGGCGACGGCGGCCGCCGCGGGGCGCGCGCCCGGCGTATCTCGGCGAGGATCATCTCGGAGGCGGCGATCGCGACGAGGCGCGCGGCCACGTCCGAGGTGAGGCCGGAGACGGCGATCTGCCGCCGCACGACCGCGCGGCCGTCGAGGCGCACCTGGATCTCGAGGCGGGCGGCGGTGGGCCGGTCGACCCACACGCTCGCCACGCGGTCGCCGAGCGGGCCGACCGGCTCGGCGGCGAGCGCCGCGCCGTCCGGCAGCTCGATCTCGAGCAGGCGCCGCACGCGGACGCTCGAGACCTCCTCCGCCGCGCCGCGCGACAGCGCAACGCGCACCTCGATGGGCGCCGCCGCGGCGGGCTGCGGCGGCGCGCTCGGCGCGGGGCTGGAGCCGCTGCTCGCCACGAACGCCCGCGGCTCGGCCGCCGCGGCGGGGGCGGCGGAGCCCAGCAGGAGGACGATCGCGGCGAGGGCGGGCGCGGCCGGATCCCGGCGCGGTGCGCGCGCCGGGGACAGGCGGCGGAGGCCCTCCCGCTGCGGCCGCGGCTGCGCCGGAGATGATCCGCTGGGCATCCTCGCACCGGCCATCGGGGTACTTGGCCACATACCCCGTTGCGGTCTGAATTGCCTCTTTCTTGTCGCCCGCGACCGCCTCACCCAGGTTGCGCTCGCCGGACGGCGCCGCCCTCGAGCGAGAGCGACCCCGCGCGCCCGTAATATTTCGCTGCCAGCGCTCTCCTCGCGGCCGCGTCGCGCGCCGAGCCTCCGGGGCCCACCCCGCGTGCGTGACGGTCCGCCGGCCCGGCGCTTCAGGCCTTCCGGATCACGCTGGCCTCGATCTCCTCGCGCTCGGCCTCCCAGCGCGCCTCGAGCTCGTCCCAGCTCGGGTACTGGAGCCCCGGGATCCGCGGCGTGTCCACGGCCCAGCCGTGCTTCGCGGCCCACGCCTCCCAGATCGTGATCTTGTAGGCGAGGCTCTCCGGCGGCCCCGCGTCGGCGTAGTGGCCCCGATCCCACGCCTCCTGCGACCGGATGAGGGGCCACCCGTGGAGCGCGAGCGCGAGCGCGAGGGTCGACGTCGCGTGCCAGTAGGCCTCTCCGATCTGCTTGTTCTTCGCGAGATCCTCGGGCGGCTGATCGAGCTCGAGCCGGTCGCCGCGCCGCCGCGCGCGCGCGAGGACGACGCTGCCGTCGCCGACGGGGACCGAGAGGCTCGCCTCGGCGGCGCCGACGTCGATCCGAGGGCTCGGCGTCGACGCGTCCGAGCAGAAGGTCAGATCGCGCTTCCACATCGCGATCCACATCCCGCTCGCGAGATAGAAGCGCACCGCGCGCTGCCAGCACCAGCTCGTGCTCAGCCGGACGCCGATGCCGCGGCGCGCGGCGGCCTCCTGCACCGCGCGGAGGGCGCGCCTGCCCGCGCCGCGCCCGCGGCAGCGCGGGTACACATAGAAGCTCGCGAGGCCGAGGCGCCTCGCGCCCAGCGTGGACGTCGCGAGGGCGAGGGTGCCCACGCGCTCGCCGTGCTCCAGGATCCAGTAGCCGCGCTCGTACGGGCCCCGGGCGCGGAGCGACGACACCCGCTGATCCGTCGCGCGCGCCTCCCAGTCGGCGCGGCGCGCCTCGTCGATCGCCTCCGGGTCCGTCGGGTCGCCGAGGCGGTTCTCGGCGAGCGAGGCGAGCTCGCAGTCGATCCACCGCTGCTCCTCCGGCCCGCCGAGCGCGACCGGCGCGAGCGCGCCTGCTTGAACGAGATCTTCATGGACAGGCTCGATCTCGACCATGATCGCAGGCTACCGGAAACCGGCGAGCCCCGCTCGCCTCGCAGGGTAGGCCGCTCGCCTCCTCCTGCCCGGGCGCGGCGACCTCGCCGGACTACGCCTCTTCGCGGAACGCGGCCACCACCCAGTTCACGTGGCGGCCTCGATCGTCGTAGCTCGAATGGCGCTTGAACAGCGGCATCTTCAGGATGCGCACGTGATCCTGGAGGTTCGTCTTGAACGGCGAGCCCGCGATCGGCGTCCCGTCGGGCCGCACCTGCCGCCCCTCGATCTTCATCTTCTTCAGCACCTCGAGGGACGCGAGCCGCAAGAGCTCATAGGCCTTGTCCGGGTCCTTGCTGCTCACCGACACGATGAGCTTGCCGAACGTGGGGTCCTTGTTGACCAGGACGTCCCCGGCCTCGAAGCCGCAGTCGAACCGGATCTTCAGATCGGCGAGGCCCTTGTCCTCGAGCGCCTCGCGGATCGGGCCGGCGTCGGGGAGCGCGATGCGGTCGAAGACGCCGGCGTTCGGCAGGAACAGCCCCTTCCCGCCGTCCCGCGAGTCCCTGAGATCCGGATTCCAGCTCTCCGCGTTGATGCGGAACTCGCGGCTGCAGTGCGTCTGCACCACCTGCTCTTGCTCGAAATCGATGGCCTGCCCGTCCGCGATGCGCATCTGCCACGCGACGAGGTTCACGGGGACGCGGCTCCGCTTCCGCTTGATCGCGTAGCTCTCCTCGCTGACGGGGTGCTCCACCTGGATGCGCGTGTTCATCTCCAGGAAGTAGAACTTCCCGTCCTTGAACATCAGCTCCACGGTGCCCGCGCCCACGTAGCCCACGCGCTCCGCGATCTGCACGGCGAGCCCGCAGATCCGCTCCTCGAGGCCGGGGTAGCGCCGGAGCAGGGCCGGCGGCGCCTCTTCCTGGATCTTCTGGCTGGCGCGCTGCTCGCTGCAGTCGCGCATGCCGAAGTGCCGCGTGTTGCCGTAGCGATCCCGCAGCACCTGCACCTCCAGGTGGATCGTCTCCGGGATGTTCTGCTCGAACATCACGCCCGGCTGCCAGTTGTACGCCTTGATCTCGCCGAGGACCTTCTGGATCGCCTGCGGCACCTGCGCCGCGGTCGGGATGACCGCCTGCCCGCGCCCGCCGCCGCCGTTCGCGGCCTTGAGCCGCCCCGGGAACGTGAAGCGCCCGGCGGCGTGCGCCTCCTCGATGATCCGCTGGATCTCGTCGGGATCGTCGCTGTCGATGACGAGGCCCGGCGTCACCGCCGTCGCGTCGAACTCCTGGGCCATGAGGCGGAACTTCCGCTTGTCGCCGGCGTTCTCCACGACGTCCTGCATCGGGCCGACGAAGACGATGTTCTTCTGGCGGAAGTGCCGTATCGCCGCGGCGTTCTCCGCGAGCGGGCCGTACCCGGGGTAGAGGCCCGCGCGCGAGAGCTCCTCTTCCCATCCGTCCTCGAAGCGCCGCTCGAACTCGGCCCTCACCTTGTCCGCGATCTGCGCGTAGTTCGCGTAGCTCTCGCGGAAGCTCCCCTCGAGGCCCACCGCGAACCCGCCGCCCTCCCGCGCGATCCGCACCTGCAGCGCGTTCTCGTCGTCCTTCAGGCTGTAGAGGACCACGGGGACCTTGCCGAGGGCGATCGCCTCGCGCGTCGCCCGCACGCCCATCTCCCCCTTGTCCGCCACGAGCACGTACTTGAGCTGGCCCGCGCTCACCGTCGTGGCGGGGTAGCTGTCCAGCCGGTGCACGGCGGCGTAGAGGAGATCCAGCACCTGCGCGTCCTCCCGATGGAGCTCGCCGGCCCGGGCGCGCAGGAACTCCGCCGCCTGGTCGCGGAGCGACGGCTCGTCCTGCTCCAAGATCAGGAACTTGAGGAAGCGCTCCTCCTCGAAATCGCGGCGCTTCAGCGCCCGGAGCAGCCCGCCCTCCAGGTACCGGGCGAACCCGTCCCGATCCGCCGGCGCGAGCGACGCGCGCGCCTCCCGGATCCGCGACAAGAGGCCCTCCGCCGCCGACAGGAGCTCCTGCACCCGCTCGTCGCCGAGGAGCTCCCGGCGCAGCGCCGCCTCCAGCGCGCGCTGCCAGCCGAAGTGCTCTCTCCACACCTCGCCGTTGGCGATCAGGTACCGCAGCCCGAGGAGGCGGTGCGCGTCCTTGCCGCCGGCCAGCGTGCCCAGGTCGAGCAGCGAGAACCCCGGGAGGCCCATCGCCGTGGTGAACGCCTCCATCGAGGAGACGTAGCCCCCTCTCGGCAACACCAGCTTCCACGACGGGAGAGCCTGAACGTCCTTGCGAGCGGGTAGGGTGCTGGTGCGGACGGCGGTGGTCATCCTAAGCGGTTCTCCGGCGCGGCAAGCAAGCGCAGAGCCGTTACGGGATGTCAAGCCTGTCGGCTGGGAAACCGGGGCAGACCCGCGCGCGCCGGGGGGCGCGCGCGCGGATCACGGCGCGGATCACGGCGCGGGGCTGGCGTCCGGGGCGGGCGGAGGCTGGGGCGGCGCGGCCTCCTCCGCCCCCTCCTCGGCCGCGGCCTCGCCCGAGACGATCCGCTGGACGTCCTCGCACCGGCCGTCCGGGTACTTGGCCACGTACTCCTTGGCCATTTGCGAGGCCTCTTCCTTGTGCCCGGCGACCACCTCGGCGCGGATGCGCTTGCAGAACGAGTCCTCCGCGAGGTTGCCCTCCGGCGACAGCGAGCGCGCCTGCTCGTAGTACCTCGCCGCCAGCGCCTGCTCGCCCATGCTCGCGTACATGTCGCCGAGCTTGTAGGCCGCGATCGGCGCGTTCGCGTCGCTCGGGAAGCCCTCGACGACGCGCGCGAACGCGCGCATCGCCGCGGAGAGATCGCCGCCCTTCGCGCGCAGGAGGTCGCTGAGGTCCATCAGCTCCCTCGCCGTCTTCGCGGAGGCGATGGCGCCGTCGATGCCGCCGCCCTGCTGCTTCAGGCTCTGCAGCGCCTCGGCGACGTTGCCCGCGTTGTACCGCGCGCGCCAGTCGGGCGCCGCGGCCGGCGCGGCGGCAGGCGCGTCGGCAGGCGGCGCGGCCGGCGCCACCTCCGCGCTCGAGCGCGGCAGCGACGCCACGCGGGCTCGCCGGGGCTCCGGCGGCGCCACGACCGCCGTGGGCTGCCGGATCGGCACGCCCTCCTCGGCGTCGCCGCGCCCGAGCTCCCGCGAGCCGGCCGGCGACGTGAGCTTGACCGACCCGTCGGCGACGTTGACGTCGATGTCGTCGACGTTGTGCCTCACGCGCAGCACGCTGCCCGCCGCCGCCGCGAGCCGGGCCTCCCCGGCCACGATCGAGAGCGCCGCCGTGCGCGTCCCGCTCACGGTGTCGAGCCACGCCTCGCCCTGCACGAGCCGCAGCGTCAGCGCGCCGCCGTCGGCCTGCTCGACCTCGACGGTGGTGCCCGCCGCGAGCGAGATCGTGCCGCCGCCCGGCAGCTGGAAGGTGCGCCCCCGCGAGCCCGCGGCGAACACGTCGACCAGCGACGGCACGTCGTCGGTCGGCGCCACGGCGGTGAGCGGCGGCGCGGACTGCTCCTCGCTCCAGAGCGCCTTGCCGAGCCACAGGCCGCCGGCGAACGCCGACAGCGTCGCCGCCGCGAGCATCGCGGCCACGCCAGCGCGGCGCGGCGACGACGGCTCGCGCGCCGAAAGGTCGCGCTCGATGCGGTCCCAGACGCGCGCGATCCGCTCTTCGGTCGCGTGGTCGCGCAGATCTGCCGGTGCGATCCGGGGTAGCCCTCGCCGGCTCATGATGACGCCTCGCTGCTGGTGGAATCCACAAAATGACCGTCGAGGAAGTGTTGCGCCCGTGAAATCCGCCGCTTGACGGTGGCCAGCGAGCAGTCGGTCATCTGCGCGACCGTCTCGAGATCGTGACCCTCCACCGAGCGGAGGATCCACGCGATCCGGTCGTCGGCCGGCAGCGTCTGGAGCAGGGCGTAGATCTGCGCGATCTGCGCGCGCGCGTGGGGGGAGGCGGCCGGGCTCGCGAGCGCGTCGAGATCGACCGGCTCGCTCGACTTGCCCATCCCGAGCATGCCGAGCAGCCGCGTACGCCGCATCCGCGAGCGGACCTTGTGGACGACGATCGAGCCGAGCCAGGCGCGGAAGGCGGCCGGGTCCACGAGGTCGCCGAGGCGCTCGAAGGCGCGGAGGAACGCGTCATGCACGATGTCCTCCACGTCGCGCGCCGAGCCCTCGATGCGCGTCGCGAGGTGGATGGCGAAGGCCGCGTGCCGCCGGTAGAGCTGCTCGAGCGCGCTCACGTCCCCGCGCGCGCCGAGCACGACGAGCTGCGCGTCCGGCAGCTCCGTAAGGCCTCCCCCCCGCTCCGCCGGCGCGCCCGCGACGGAGCTCCGCCTGTCCCCGGCGTTCCCCGCGCGCGCGCCCCCGGGCCGGACGTCGCTCCGGCCGCGCTCCTCCGGGGCGAAGGCGGGGCCGGCCTCGCCCACGTCCGCCTGAGCCTCCGCCGCCGGGGCGGCCGGGACGACCGGTTCGACAAGGCGCAGGCGCCCTCGCTGAGGTCTCAGAGCCATGGGTCCGTGTACCTGAAAAAGTGCAGCTTGCGTGACTTGCGTAACCTGCGCGAATCGAGACGCCTGCGGGAAGCGGGCCCTCGGCCCGACCGGAGCTCCGCGTCCCGGATCCTGTCCGGGGCAGCGTCGGGAGAGCCCCGAGCTTCCCACAGTTTTCTAGACGCCTGGTGGGGCCCGGGCGGCTCATCGAAAAAACTGTGAGCCGTTCTGTCCCCCTGCGGCGTCTGGGTGGGTGGCCGCCGGATTTGAACTGCGGCTCCTACGTCTGCTGGTTGGGGTGGCCTCGCCGCCCCGTTTTTCGGAGGATTCCCATGAACAAGCTCGTTCTTGCGCTCGTCGCCGTGTCGGTCTCGTCCCTCGCCGTTGCCTGCGGCGGCAGCGCCCCGGCCGCGAGCGACCCGTCGGCGGCCCCCGCCTCGACCGAGGCGGCCCCCGCCTCGACGGAGACGGCGCCCGCGGCGACCCCGGAGTCGGCGCCCTCGGCTCCGGCCGACCCGGCGGCCGCGACCCCGCCGGCCGAGGCCCCCAAGCAGTGAGCCTCCTCGCGTCGCGTCGCTCCCTGCGGGGAGCGCGCGACGCGGAGCGCTTTGGGCGGCACCTCTTCGGAGATGCCGCCCTCTTTCATTTTGTGCCGCGGGGTGGCGCCGCCGTCTGACCGGCGAGGCGCCGGAGGCGGCGCGCTCGTGCTTTGACGCCGTCGGCGGACGTTCTCCGTGTATGTTCCGTCCGCGCGCCTCCTGCGGGCGGCTCAGCGCGGCGCAGCCGCGGATCGCGAGCCGCTTCCGCTCCTCTTGACCACCCGATCTCGCATGTCCCCGGGGCCGATCGTATGGGTATCACCAGCCGCCTGAGCTTCCTGCTGCGGTCCGGGCGGCATCGCCCCGGCTTCCTCCCCTCCCCGCGCGCGATCGCCTGGTCGGCGCTCGTCGCCGCCGTCGGGGCCGGGCTCGGGGCGGGCTGCGGCCGCACCGAGACGTGGGAGGATCTCGGCTCGTCCGGCGGCTGGCCCTCGCCATCGGCGTGCGGCGACGGCGTCTGTGACGGCGCGGAGGACTGCGGCAGCTGTGCCCCGGACTGCGGCCTCTGCCAGGGGTGCGGCGACGGCGCCTGCAGCGGCGACGAGACGTGCGCGAGCTGCGCGAGCGACTGCGGCGTCTGCGGCGCGTGCGGCGACGGCGCCTGCGAGGGCCCCGAGAACTGCGGCAACTGCGCCTCGGACTGCGGCCTGTGTCCGCGCTGCGGCGACGGCGCCTGCGACCGGGCGAGCGAGTCGTGCGCGAGCTGTCCGCTCGACTGCGGCAGCTGTCCGAGCTGCGGCGACGGCGTGTGCAGCGGCGCCGACACGTGCCTCACGTGCCCGGCGGACTGCGGCGTGTGCGCGGGCTGCGGCGACGGCTTCTGCGAGGCGCCGGAGGACTGCTCCTCGTGCGCCCCCGACTGCGGCGCCTGCGCCCCCTGCGGCAACGGGGTGTGCAACGTCGGGCTCGAGAGCTGCTTCTCGTGCCCCGCGGACTGCGGCGCCTGCGCCTCCTGCGGCGACGGCGCCTGCTCGGGGACGGAGACGTGCGCCTCGTGCCAGCGCGACTGCGGCGTCTGCTCGGTGTGCTCGAACGGCGTCTGCGAGAGCTTCGAGACGTGCACCATCTGTCCGGCGGACTGCGGCGCGTGCGAGCCCGCGGACTGCCGCGAGGTGATCACCTGCGCCTCCCGGTGCGTCGACCTCGGGCAGTCGCCGCCCGCCTTCAGCCTGGCGTGCGTCTCGAGCTGCGTGTCGCGGGGCTGCGCCGACGTCCAGTTCTTCGTCGATCAGGTCATGACGTGCGCCCTCCCGTTGCTCCCCGCCTGCAACGGCGACTTCGAGTGCATCCAGGAGCGGTGCGCCGTCGAGCTCGCGGCCTGCTTCGGGGCCACCTGCTGACCGCTCCCCGCAGGCCGGCGCGGGCTTCCGCCCCGCCCGCGCCGCGCCTCGCTCGCCCGCCCTGGCCTCACGCGTCGTCGAGCAGCTCCTTGGCCGTCAGCTCGCTGGCCGACCGCCCGTGCTCGTACTCGAGCAGCCCGATCGAGGCGTAGCGCGGCCGGATCCGCCCGGAGAGCAGGCCGATCCGCTTCAGGTTCGGCACGATCCGCTTGAACATCGTCCGGCGGAAGAACCCCATCAGGTCGCTCTCGAGCATGAGCCTGTCCCACTCGCACCGGGTCATGCGGTGGGCGTAGAACTCGTCATAGAACTCGTGCGCCAGAAACCGGTTGCGGAGCAGCAGCGACAGCTCGAACGCCCAGTCCTCCCGCTCCCTCCGCGCCCGCTCGCCTATGCCCTCGCGGTAGAACCTGCTCAGCGCGAGGACCCCATAATGCACGTGGCGCGCCTCGTCGGTGATCACCGACCGCAGGACGTCCTTGAGGAGCGGCTCGCTCGTCACCTGTCGAATCGAGCTGAACGCGCCGAGCGCGAGTCCCTCGATCATGATCTGCATCCCCAGGAACTTCATGTCCCACCGGCCGTCGCTCATGATCGCGTCGATGACGACATACAGGTTGTCGTTGATCTCGTAGAGCTTCTCCAGCTTCTGCGTGAGGTAGGCGTGGAACACCTCGACGTGGCGCCCCTCGTCCGCGACCTGCGTGCTCCCGTAGAGCTTCGCGTCGAGCGAGGGCACGCACTCGGTGACCTGCGACGCCGCGAACAGGGCGCCCTGCTCGCCGTGGAGGAACTGGCTCAGCATCCAGGAGAGGAGGCCGTGGCGCTGCGCCGCCCGCTCCCGCTCGGACAGCCTGCCCCAGATCGGCAGCTTGGACGGCGGCATCCAGCTGTCGGGCAAGAGCGGCATTGCGGGATCGAGCCAGTCGACGTCGCGAGACCAGTCGAGGTCGGTCGTCGCGTTCCACTGGGACGTCTTGGCCAGGTGGTAGAGCCTCGCCATGTCGGGGTCGTCCCGCCCGTAACTCCAGTTAAAGCTGGCCTCGTATCCAACCGAGATATCGGTCGAGCCCACGCCCTTGCCGCGCCGCTGGACGAAGCCGCGAAAGGCTGGCCCGAGGAGCGACGCGAGCACCCGGACGTTGCCGCTGCTCGATGCGTCGCGGAGGAGAGGGGCGGAATCGAGGAGGGTCTGGATAGCTTGCTGGAGGCGCATGGACATGAGAGCTTTCCGGAGCGTCGAGGCGCGGACGCGAGCTCGAGCGGCCCCGCGGGCGGCCTTTATAATGGCATCTATCATCCAGCGGCAATCGCCTCATGATCGTTTTTGCGTCGTCATATCGACTCCGGGAGCTCCCGAGTCGGCCAGGGGGTCCACGCCGAACGCGCGCCCGTCGCTTCCCTGACATCGCACATCGCAGGAGCCGAGCCGCGGGATTCGAGCGGCGGACGGCGGGCGGCGGTTAGGATCGCGCGCCCGCCGCCTCAGACCGCGCGGCTCCGCAAGGTCGGCGCCGGCGAGGAGCACTGCGCCGAGGCCTCGCTGATCACCACGAGGCCGCCCGGCCCCGCCGAGAGCTCGAGTCCGTCGATCCCGCGGATCGCCTCCTCCGTCGCGCAGAGGCCGTGCACCGGCTCGGCCGGCGCCCACGCGCCGACCCGGGCCAGGTCGCCGCCGATGATCTCCGGGTGGGGCATCCAGCGCACCACGACCCGCCCGGCGTGCAGGCACAGGTTCGGGTGCACGCGCGCGTCCGCGCGGCTCCTCGGCGCGATCTCCTCGTACAGCGATGCGGCGATCTCGATCACCGCGGCGCGCTCCCCGAGCCCCTCGCCGGCGCCGCCGGAGAGCAGCCTGACGGCGAGGATCTCGCTGCCGGTCACGGACACCAGCGTGAGCCCGGCGTCGCGGAGGCGCTCCTCCGCGAGGTCGAGCAGGAGGCCGAGCTCCTCGGCGAGCGCGTCGTCGAGGTCGTCGGCGTCGGTGCGCAGCCGGAGGTCGAGGTAGACCGCGATCGCGTCCGTCTCGAGCTCCGGCGTGCTGCTCCGCCCCGACGTCGGCTCGCCCACGGCCTCGCGGAGCGCGCAGAGGAAGCTCTTCACCGAGGGGTAGCGGTGCTCCGGCTGCTTCTCCAGGCAGCGCAGCACGATCGCGTCGAGCGCGGGCGGCAGCGGCGTCCGCCGGCTCGGGCGCGGCGGCGGCTCCTCCAGGTGCTGCCGGAGCAGCTCGGCCGCGTCCGGCGAGTAGAACGGGAGCTTCCCCGTGAGGAGGCGGTGGAGCAGGACGCCGAGCGCATACACGTCGACGCGCGCGTCGAGCGGGCCGCCGAGGATCTGCTCGGGCGCCATGATCGTGAGCGTACCGGGCGCCCTCCCAGCCGTGGTGAAGCCGCTCGCCGCCTCCTCGGGCTCCATCAGCTTGGCGATCCCGAAATCGAGGAGCTTGATCGCCCGCGGCGCGCCCCGCGAGACGAAGATGTTGCTGCCCTTGACGTCGCGATGAATGATGCCGGCGGCGTGCGCCGCGTCGAGCGCCGAACAGACCGGCTCGAGCAGCTCGAGCGCCTGCTCGGGCGAGAGCCTCCCCTCCTGGCGGAGGAGCACGTCGAGCGTCACCCCGTCGAGGTGCTCCATCACATAAAATGGCCGGCCGTCCGGGAGCTCGCCGGCGTCATGAATCGCGACGATGCCAGGGTGGTTGAGCACCCGCACCACCTCGACCTCGCGCAGGAAGCGCTTCACCATCTTCGGCGAGGCGGCGAGCGTCCCGTGCAGCACCTTCATCGCCAGACGCGCGCCCGTCTGGAGATGCCTCGCCTCGTACACAGCCCCACATCCGCCCCGGGCGATGGGCGCCACAACACTGTAATTGCCCGCGCGCGCGCCGCACGGCAGCTCTCCTCGGGAGAACGACCTCTCCTCTAGGGAAAATGCTCGCGTCTCGTTATCACGCGTCGCCAACCCATCCAATGTCATAACCCCCCCGATACGACTAAGGGCTCACCCGAGCGACGGTTTTTACCAGCACGTTACGATCGTGTTGGCGCTACACGTCGCTTCACCTGGTGGTACAGTAAATCCATCGTTATCCCGACGGTAGCCTATTCCATCTGCTAGCAGAACGGGGGGAACAGATGAAGGGGCGAATTCACGCGCGGTACCTGCGCACGTTTCTGTTGGCCTTATTGCCCTGCTGCGGTGGCAGCGACGGATTTTCGGCGGAGTCGGGGTCGGTCGAAGCAGTCTCAAGTGCGCTTCGCAATCACAACGCCCTCAACCCGAACGCCCTCAACCCGAACGCCCTCGACCCGAGCGCCCTCGACCCGAGCGCGCTCGCCCCGAACAGACTCGAGCGGAGCAGCCTGTCGGAGACCGCCTTCTCCGCCATCACCGATCCAGGGGAGCTCGGCGGGCTGTCCAGGCAGCTCCTTCAATACATCGTCAGCTGCGCGCTGAACGCGTCGCAGTCGCTCCGCTTCTCGTGGCGCGACGAGCTCGGCGAGCTGCACGACGAGGTGTACTCGGGGCACCTCGGGCTCGCCCCGGGCTGGGCCGACGAGCCGCTGAGCGCCTCCCGGCGGCACTGGATATCGGCCTGCGTGGCGTCGCGCGCAAACCGGGCTGGCGTCTCGGTGATGATCTCGTCGCGCGGGACCCACCAGGCCCTCAGGTACCCGGACCGGAGCGAGGTCGCGTCGTATCCGAGGGAGGAGGGCGCGTTCTGGGGCGATCTTTTCGCGAGCTCCCCCCGCCTCTATGCCTGCTACAACGCCTCGAACGCCGAGAGCTCGCGCGACCACAGAAGGGACTGCGCTACGGGGCTCCCCGATCCCGAGGGCGGCGTCCGGGAATGCCCGAACATTCACATCGTGGGCTCATGCGATCTCGCGTGCGGCCCGCTCCACGCCGCGAACGGCTATCGCCCGAGCTGCACCAACGATCGAGGCGAGTCGTCGTCCGCCGTGATTACGACGTTCCTCCCCTGAGGCCCCCATGTCCCCCGATGTTCGTCGAGACGGACGCGGCGCCCACGCGGGCGCGCTGGCCGCGCGGTGCAGGGAATGCGGCAGGCGGGTCGCGCGCGCGGATCCCGGGTGCCCGCAGCACGGCTCGGTGCTGCGGCAAGCCGGTCCGGAGCCCGGCGCGGACGACGCCAGCGCCGGCTGGCCCCGCGAGGCGCCGCCGCCCAGCATCGCGGGCTACCGCAACGTCCGCCTCGCCGGCGAGGGCGGGTTCGGGGCCGTGTTCGCGGCCGAGCCGGAGGGCGGCGGTCCGACCGTGGCGATCAAGGTCGCGCGCGAAGGCCGGCCCGACGCCGGCGTCCGCCTCGTCGAGGAGATGCGGGCCCTCCACGACATCGGCCCGCCCCACGTGCCCGCCGTCCACGCGTGCGGCCAGCTCCCCTCCGGGCTGCCGTACTTCGTCATGGACTACCTCGACGGCCCGACGCTCGCCGACCGCATGGTCGCCTCCGGCGTCGCCGGCCCGATGCCGGCGCGGGTGGCCTGCCCCCTCGTCCGCGCCGCGCTCCGGGCCCTCGAGGCGGTGCACGCGCGCGGCTACGTGCACCGCGACATCAAGCCCGAGAACATCTTCATCCTGCCCGGCGCGCCGCTGCCCACGGCCGCCCGGGACGGCGGGCACCGCGCCGCCATCATCGACCTCGGCCTCGCGGCGGGGCACCGCGATCCGGCGCTCCGCATCACCGCCGAGAGCGAGGCGCCCGGCACCGCCGAGTACATGGCGCCCGAGCAGTGCGACGGCCACGGCGACATCGACGCGCGCGCTGACGTGTACGCCGTCGGCGTCGTGCTGTTCGAGCTGCTCACCGGCAGGCCGCCGTTCTGGGGACCTCCCGCCCTGGTGCGGCAGGACCACCTGAGCCGCCGCCCCCCGCGCCCCTCGTCGATCGCGCCGATCTCGAGCTCGCTCGAGGAGATCGTGCTCCACTGCCTCGCCAAGGACAGGAGCCAGCGCTTCGAGAGCGCCGCGGCGCTCGGCGCCGCCCTGGAGACCTTCGAGCGCGCCCAGGAGCGCCGCCCCTCGCGCCTCCGGCGCCTCGCCACCGAGCCGCCGCCGCCGAGCGCCCGCCGCGTCGAGCGGCGCGCCGTCGCGCTCCTCTTCTTCGAGGCCGAGCTCGACGTCGTGGCCCTCCAGCGGAGGCTCGGCGCGCTCGGCGGCGAGCTCGCGCACGCCGCGGGCAGCCGCTTCGTCGCCGTCTTCGACCACGCGGACGGCGCGAGCCCGCTGCGCCGCGCGATGCACGCCGGCCGCGAGCTCGAGCAGCAGCGCGTCCTCGCCCGCGGGCTGCTCGACCTCGCGTCCGTGTCCGTCCAGCCGCGGCCCGACGGCTCGCGGCGGTTCCTGAGCCCGCTCTTCCACCGGGACGATCGCTTCGCGCCGGACGGCCCCCCGGGGCTCACCCTGTCGCCGGCCGCCGTCGCGGCGCTGGGCGACGGCGGCTCGCAGCCCCCGGGCGACTCCCTCCCCCCGCCCGGGCCCGCCTCCATCCAGCCCGGGCCGACCTCCGCCCGGCCCGACGCCGACACCGCGTTCGACACGGGCTCGCAGCCGCTCTTCGGCCGGGACGACGTCCTCGACGCGCTGGTCGCGGGCGCGCGCGACGCCGTCGCGAACGCGACGCCCACCATCGCCAGCGTCATCGGCGTGGCCGGCCACGGCAAGAGCCGCCTCGCGGGCGCCCTCGTGCAGCGGCTGCGCGAGATCGACGGCCGCGCCGAGGTGATCGAGCTCCGGACCGGGGAGCCGGTCGCCGGCGGGGCCGACCGCGTCGTCCGCGAGATCCTCCAGCAGGCGCTCGCGCTGCCGTCGTCCCCGCCCGCCGACGGCGGCAGCGAGCTCCTCCGGCGCCGCCTCGGCGCCGCGCAGGAGCGGCTCGGCGCCGCCGTGGCGCTCGCGCTCGGCTGGATCAGCGACGACGCGCTCGCCGAGGGGCGCTACCCGGAGCTCCGCGCGCTCTCCGCGGCGCCCGGCGCGCTCCGCGCCGCGCTCACCGTGGCGGCCGGCGAGGCCCTCCGCCGGCGGTCGCGGAGGACGCCGCTCTTCGTCGTGCTCGACGACGCCCACGCGGCGGACGACGCGGCGCTCGCCGCGCTCGAGTACGCGGCGCTCGCCGAGGCGCAGGCGCGGCTCTTCATCTGCGCCTTCGGCCGGCCGAGCTTCGAGAGCGCGCGCCCCGACTGGGGCGAGCGCGCCGCGCGCCGCGAGACCTACCGCCTCGAGGCGCTCGACCGCGAGAGCGCCATCGCCCTCTGCCGGCGGCTGCTCCTGCCCGCGGAGGACGTGCCCGAGCCCGCGCTCGCGCACCTCGTCGAGCGCGCGCAGGGCGTCCCGCTGCTGCTCATCGAGCTCGTGCGCGGCCTCAAGCGCGAGGGCATCGTGCGCCGGCACCCGCGGGGCGACGCCTGGTACCTGGCGACGGACGAGCTGGATCGCCTGCCCGACATGCCGCTCCTCGACTGGCTCGCGCTCGGCGAGATCGACGCGCTCCCGCCCGCGCTGCAGGCGCACGCGCGCCTCATCGCGCTCCTCGGCCCCGACGTCGCCGTCGCCGAGGTGGCCGGCGTCCTCACGCGGCTCGACGAGCACGGCGAGGCGGGCGACCTCCCGCTCGACGCCGAGGTGGCCGTGAAGCGCCTGCTCGCCGCGGGCCTGCTCGTCCAGGACCGCCGGGGCCGCATCGGCTTTCGCCACGCGCTGGTCCGCGAGGCGGTCGCCCGCGGCGCGCCCGAGGCGCTGCGCCGGCGCGTCCACCTCGCGGCCTTCAAGCTGCACCGCGACGCCGCCGACGACGAGGGCGAGCGCGACGCGCCGCACCTCAAGGACGCGCGCCTCCTGCCGTTCGCGTACCACGCGGCCCACGCGGGCCTCGGCGAGGTGGCCGAGGCCGCCTACCTCACCCTGGCCGAGCGCGCGCGCGCCCGGCACGCCTACCTCGACGCGGAGTCGCTCTACAGCCGCGCGCTGGAGCAGCCGATCGAGCCGACGGCCCCGAGCGGCGGGGCGCCCCGGGGCCACGCGCGCGGCGCGCCGGCCCGCGCGCGCCCCGACCGCGCGGCCGCGCACCGGGGCCGCGGCCTCATGCGCTACCGGCTGGGCCGCTACCACGACGCGCTCGCCGACTTCGCCAGCGCGCGGACCATCGCGCGCGCGCGGGGCGACGTCCCGGCGCAGATCGACATCCTCCTCGACGAGGCCACGGCGCTCGACTGGATGGACGAGTTCAAGAGCTCCGAGGAGCGCGTCGAGGAGGCGCGCGCGCTCGCCGGCGGGATCGCGCTGTCGCCGGCGCTCGCCGCGCGCCTCGCGCTCGGCGTCGGGCGCTCGCTCCACCGCTTCAGCCGGGAGGACGAGGCGGCGGCCGCGCTCGAGCGGGCGGCCGCCGCCTCCGCCTCGCTCGGCGACGACGGCTACGAGACGCGGGTCATCTCGCTGCTCATGCTCGGCTTCGTCCTCCAGGGGCTCGGCCGGCTCGACGACGCCGAGGAGGCGCTCAGCCAGGCGATCGCGCTCTGCGAGGCGCACCACGACACGCTGCACCTCGGCTCGGTGACGAACAACCGCGCGCTCCTCTGGGCGTGCCGCGGCGACAAGGCCCGGATGATCGCCGACCTCGAGCGGGTGCTCTCGCTCGCGCGCGAGCTCGGCCAGAGCGGGCTCGAGCGGGTCGGCGAGTACAACCTCGGCGAGTACCTCTACCTCATGGACGACCTCGCGGCGGCGAAGCCGCACATCGAGCGCGCGCTCGAGATCGAGCAGCACCGGTTCTGCGGGGCGTGCCGGCCGGTCGCCCTGCTCCTCATGGCGCGCTTCCTCTTCTATTGCGGCGAGCAGGGCGAGGCCCGCGCGCTGTTCGAGCGGATGCGCGAGATGCAGGAGCAGGCGCGCGAGGAGGGCCGCGTCGACGCGCTGATGGGCCCCTCGGAGGAGGTGCTCTGCGCCATGATCGACCTGGCGACGCGGGGCGGCAGCGACGCCGCGTGGGACGCCCTCGTGGACCGCTCGGCGCAGAGCTCGGTCGGGCAGGAGCACATCGAGGTGCTCGAGATCCGCGCGGTCACCGCGCTGCGCGGCGGCCGGCTCGCCGCCGCGCGCGGCGCGCTGTCGGCCGCGCTCCTGGCCGCCGAGCGCATCCCGAACGTGATGGCCGACCGGCTGCGCCGCCACGCCGCCGCCATCGCCGAGCGCGAAGCCGCAGAGTCCGCTTCGGCTCGGCCGACGCTGCCCGCGTGAGCGCACCCCGGCGGCCGATATGCCACAGGCGACCACCCGCGTGGGATCGCGCCCCGCCGTCGTGACGGAAAGCTGACGCAAATCGTCGCGCCGCCGCTCGCTACGTCCGCGCCCGATCCTCTTCTCCGGGGTTTGCTGTAGAGACTGCCAACATTCCTGTTCGGGGCGGCGCTTTGTCAGATCGCCAATCCCGCGACGACTGCCACTCGCTCGATCGCGCGAGCCCCGCCTCACCTTGACAAGCACGGATCCCGATCGGCTTGACATGTCATGAGTTCATCATGAATTGACGGCCGCGATCCGCGCTCTGCTTGACAAGGCGCCTCCGGAGCTCGACTTGATCTCGAGGTCCGCAGGTACGATGTTGAACTCCGATTCACGCGAGCGGCGCAGCGGAGGCCGTCATCCATTCACGCAGCGCCTCCACGGCCGCGCAGGAGAGCGCCGTTCGCGCGGCGAGGCGCCCACACAAGTAGTTAATTTTATTGATGAAACCACCACGCGCAGGCGTCGCCCGCCCCCTCCGGAGCGAGCAGAAGAACATGGTCAAGCTGGATCTGGGTATCCGCTCGTTCCAAGGCAATGAGCTCGCTTCGTCGCGGCGAGGTCTCGCTCGTGCGCTCATGGAGAAGCGCCGTCGCGCCGCGTCCGCGCAGCCCATCGCACGTCACGCCGCTCACCGCGCCGTGCGTGGCAATCCCGGGCATGAGCGTGATTTCCGCGACATGGAGTACATCGCTTCATCGAAGCGCCGGCGCCGAGATCTCGAGCGTGGCGCGCTCGTGATCTCGCGCCGCGCCGCCGCTCACCGCCGCTCCGCTCCGCTGCGCCGCGCCGCCGGCGCGGCGCGCTCGAAGGGGGTGCGCGCGTGAGAGGGCGGCAGGCCACCGTGTGGGGGCTCATCCCGGCTGCCGGCCGGGAGAGCCGGATTCAGCCGCTCTCCTTCTCGAAGGAGCTGCTCCCGATCGGCAGCCGCCTGGAGCGGGGCGCCGAGCGGCCCCGCGCCGCGAGCGAGCACCTCGTCGACCGCATGCTGCTCGCCGGCGCGACCCGGGTCTGCTTCGTCGTCTCGTCCGGCCGGTCGGAGCTCCTCGAGTACTACGGGGCCGCCGTCGGGCAAGCGAGCCTGTCGTACGTCGTCCAGCCGCGGCCGGACGGCCTCTGCGACGCGGTCTTCCGCGCGCTCCCGCTCATCCCGCCGGAAGATCTCGTGCTCGTCGGCCTCCCGGACGCGATCTGGTTCCCCGAAGACGGGCTGTCCGCGCTCCGGGATCAGGCGCTCTCGTTCCTCCTCTTCCCGGTCGACCGCCCGGGGCGCTTCGACGCCGTCGTCACCGACGGCGAAGGGCGCGTCGTCGAGATCCAGGCGAGGCGCCACGACGCCGCGCCGCGCTGGGTCTGGGGCGCCTTCAAGGCGACCGGCGCGGCGCTCCAGGAGCTCCACGAGCTCTGGTGCGAGCGGGGCCGGCGCGACGAGCAGATCGGCCCCCTCGTCAACGAGTACATCGCCCGCGGGGGCGTGGCGCTCGGCGTCCCCGCCGGGCACGCGTACGTCGAGGTCGGGACCGTCGACGGCTACCGCGAGGCCCTCCGCCTCCTGAGCTCCCGGGCGCTCCCGCCGGCGGCCGGGGACGGCGAGCGGCGCGAGCCCGCCGGCGCGCCCGCCGCGCTGAGCGCCGCCGGGGGCGAGGCCCCCTGAGGCGTCACCCGGCGAGCGCCAGGGTCCTCGCGTTGTCGGGCACGCACGTCAAGAAGCGCTCGCGGAAGCTCGGGTCGCTGATCTTCGCCGCGCGGCTGAGCAGGTGCTCGCGCGCCGCGGCGAGCGCCGCGGCCGCCTCGCGCTCGGCCCCCGCGGCGGCGAGCGCCTCGGCGTAGGCGAGCCGCACCAGCGCCTCGCCCTCCTCGAGCGAGCCCGCCTCCTCGAGCTGCGCGAACGCCTCGCGCGCGGCTGGCAGCGCCTCCTCCCCCCGGCCCTGCGCGAGCAGCGCGCGCGAGAGCACCGCGACCGCGGCGGCGCGGAGCGGCGGCACCACCGTCAGCGCCTCGACCGCGGCGCGCGCCTCGCGCTCGGCGCCCGCCGGGTCGCCCGAGAGCAGCAGGATCTTCGCCAGGTACGTCAGCGTCACGCCCTCCATCCGCCGGTCGCCCTGCTGCTGGAACGCCGCGGCCGCGCGCTGCTCGAGGAGCTTCGCCTCCTCCAGCTGCCCGAGGTGGGCGATGACGTAGCCGAGGTTCTGGAGCGCCGCCGTCTCCAGGTCGTCGAGCCCCATGCGCTGCGCCGCCGCGAGCGCCGTCCGGAGCGCCGACTCGGCCACCTCGAAATCGCCGAGCTCGCCGTACAGAAAACCCAGGTTCTCGCGCACCGCGCAGGCGTTCCGGCGGTCGCCGGCCTGCTCGAACGCCGCGAGCGCCGCCGTGAGCCCGCTGAGCGCCGCCCCGATGTCGCCCTTCGTCTGCGCCCGGATCGCGCGCGCCTGCTGGTAGAGCCCCGCCGCCTGCGGCTCGAGCCCGGCGGGCTCGCTCGCGACCGCGTCGAGCATCTCGATCAGCCGGTCGGCCGGCGCGTAGCGGCCGCCGAAGACCAGGAACGTCGCGCCCTCGCACAGGCACATGATCCGGGCGCTCGTCGCGCCCGACGACTCGGCCACCCGCGTCGCCCAGGCCTCGACCCGATCGAAATGGCCGAGCTTCCCCTCCGCGACGATCACCTGCCCGATGGCGCGGAACCACGCCGAGCTGCCCATCCGGACGAGGCTCGCCGCCTCGGTGCCGCGCTGCACGGCGAGCGCCGTCTCCTGCTGCCACAGGCTGATCTCGGCCTCCACGAGCCGCAGCCGCCCGAGCTCCTCGTCGGCCGCCCCGCACCGGACGCCCATCTCGGCGCGCGCGAGCGCGCTCGCCAGATCGTTCGCCTCCAGCGCCTGCTCCGCGGCCCTCCGGTACCACTTCACCGCGCGCGCCGGCTCGCCGCCGAGCCGGAAGTGCTCCGCCATCGCCATCGCGTCGGTGTGCCCGCTGCGCTCGAGCCACTCGCCGGCCAGCTTGTGGCCGAGGGCGCGATCCGGCTCGGTCAGCATCGCGTACGCGGCCTCGCGCACGATCGCGTGGCGGAAGACGTAGTCGGTCGGGATCAGCCACCCCGGCGTCGAGGCCGGCGCGATGAGCTCGCGCGCCGCCAGCGCGTCGAGCCACGTCTCGGTCTCCTTCACGCGCGAGGCGCCGCCGAGCAGCGCCGCCACCGCGAGCTTCGAGAAGCGGTCGCCGAAGATGCTCGCCGCCCGCAGCACCCGCTTCGCCTCGTGCCCCTCGGCGTCGAGCCGCGCCTCGACCGTGCCGAGCACCGAGTCGGGCAGCACGTCCCCCTTGCCGTCCGCGACCGCGCGGATGAGCTCCTCCAGGTAGAACGGATTGCCGTCGGCCCGCTCCACGACCCGGGCCACGGTCTCGGCGGGCGTGTCCTCGCCGAGCGCGCTCCGCACCATCCGCTCGCTCGCCTTGGCGGGCAGCGGCCCGAGCTTGATCGTCTGCACCTCGCGGTCGGTCCACAGGCCGGGGAACTGCTTGCTGACCTCCGGTCGGGCCAGCGCGAGCAGCGTGAGCGGCAGATCCCGGAGGTTCCGCAGCGTCTGATCGATGAGGCGCACGGTCGCCGGGTCGCCCCAGTGCAGGTCCTCGAGCACGAGCAGCACCGGCTGCGCCGCGCACTCGGCGGCGAGCCAGTCCTCCCACGCCGCGCGCATCGCGTCGGCCATCAGCATCGCGTTCTCGCGCGCCGCGCGCAGCCCGCTCGTCTCGCCGTCGGGGAACGGCGTCCGCGTGAGCTCGCCCAGGAACGCCGCGACCCGGTTCAGCGCGTCGCCGCTCAGGTGGCGCCCGAGCCTCCGCTTCAGCTTGCGCCGCCGGGACTCCACCGGCTCGCCCTCGCGCATCCCCGCCGACTTGCGGATCGCGTCCGCGATGAGGCCGAACGGCGACCCCGCGGCCACCGACTCGGCGCGGCCGGAGAGGATCTCGACCGTCCCGAACTGACGCCGCACCCGGGTGAGGAACTCCAGGCGCAGCCGCGACTTGCCGGCGCCGGCCGGGCCGATCACGAGCACCGCGCTCGCGAGCGACTCGCTCACGCACCCGGAGAACACGCCCTCCAGCATGGACAGCTCGCGGCTGCGGCCGACCCAGACGCTCGGCTTGCCGAGCAGGACGGGGGTGCTCTCGTCGGCCGTCGTCTCGCTCGCGAGGAACGGCCCCTTCTCGTCCGTGTCGATCTTGAGCCGGCCGCCGACGACGCTGGCGGTCACGTCGTCGAGCCGGACGACCCCGCCCTGCGCCGCCCGCAGGGCGCGCACCCCCCGGTCGATCACGTCGCCCTCGATGAGCTTCGCCGACGACACCCCGCGCCCCGTCGCGACGGCGAGCGGGATGCCCGGGAACCGCGCGCGCAGGGCGAGCGCGCACCGCGCCGCCCGCTCGGCCCGGTCCACGGCGCTCCCGGCGCCGGCGAGGATCGCGATGAGCGACCCGCGCGAGATCTCGGTGATGTGGGCGCCGTACGGCTCCACCGCCGCCCGCACCTCCGAGCGCGGCACCGAGGAGCCCGGGCCCTCGTTCGAGATCTCCTGCAGCACGCTCGAGACGTCCGAGGCGCTCGGCACGCCGCCGGCGGCCGCCACGCTCATCTCGACGTCGTCCGGCTCGCCCGCGAGCACGAGCGACACGAGCCGCTGCTCGCTGCGCGTGAGGAAGCCCGGGGGCCGCGCCGAGCGCATGGTCGCGTCGCGCGGCGACGCCAGCGTGGCGGGCCGCGGGGTCGCCCAGGCGTCGAGCGCCTCCGCGATCTGCGCGAGCTGCGCCCCGACGTCGCCGCAGTCGCGCGGTCGTTCCTCGGGGTTCTTCGCCATCATCCGGTCGATGAGCTGCTCCAGCGGCTCCGGCACGTCCGCGCGGACGTCGCGCAGCCGGGGCGTCTGCTGGAACAGGAGCTTGGCGAGCGCGGCCATCATGTGCGCCCCCTCGAAGGCCGGGCGGCCCGCGATGCACTCGTAGAACACGCACGCCAGCGAGAACACGTCCGCGCGCGCGTCGAGGGAGCTCCCGCTCTCGATCTGCTCGGGCGCGATGTACCCCGGCGTCCCGAGGATCCCGCCCGTGTAGGTGAGCCGCCGCGACTCCCCGTCGGGCCGCGCGATGCCGAAGTCGACGAGCTTGAGCTGGCCGACGTCGCCGGCGACGAGGAAGATGTTGCTCGGCTTGACGTCGCGGTGGATGATCCCGCGCGAGTGCGCGAAGGCGAGCGCGTCCGCCGTCCTGCGCAGCACCGCGAGGCTCTCGGCGAGCGAGAGCTGCCGGCGCGCGAGGCACGCCGCCAGGTCCTCGCCCTCCAGCCACTCCATGGCGAGGTAGTGGTCCCCGGCGCCCGTCCGGCCGTGGGCGACGTACCGCACGATGCCCGGGTGGCTCAGCTCGGCGAGGATCTGCGACTCGCGCTCGAAGCGCTCGACGTCGAAGGCCTCGCGGCTGTGCAGGAGCTTGAGGGCGACCGGGCGCGCGTCGAGGCGATCGTGGGCGCGGTAGACCGTCCCCATCCCCCCGGCCGCAACCTGCTGCTCGACGACGAAGCGGCTCGCGAGGACGGCCCCAGACTCCACGCTGCTCGATGCTACTCGAGGAAGACGCTCACCGAGGCCTTGTAGCTGTCGGTGCCGCGCGGAAAGATGTGGGTCCCGCACGGCAGCTCGATGAGGGGCGCCCGGTCGTGGCAGTCCGTGTAGCTGCCGTCGTGCCGCGGCCCATCGCACACATCCTCACATTTATCCACAATATCGACCACGCAGTCGTCGAGCGAGGGCCCGCAGACGCGCGGGATCGACCTCTTCCCGGGCGCGAGGCAGGCGAAGCGGCGCTGGTTCTCCAGGAAGACGTTGCCGTAGTAGGTCGCCTCCGGCGCGTCGTACTTGTCGCGCTCCGACCTCGTGGACGAGAGCGCGTCGTTCTTGCCGCGGAGCGAGATCATCACGTGCTCACCCCGGTAGTTCACGCGGGAGAGCAGGCAGGCAGACACCCACTCCTGGCACTTTTCACCACACGAGCCGTTCCTCCGGCCCCACTCGGGCGCGAGCCCGAGCTCCCCTTCGAAGGTGTAGGAGCGGCGGTCGACGTCGACCGTGACGCTCTCGTCCTCGGGCAGAGCGCAGCTAACGATGAAGCTGAGGAGCTCCCGCGACTCGGGATCACGGAGCGCCTCGCTGGTGAATGTATTGCCCATCAGTGCGTTGCGGGTCAGCGCGTTGCGCGTCAGCGCGTTGCGGGTCAGCGCGTTGCGCGTCAGCGCGTTGCGGGTCAGCGCGTTGCGCGTCAGCGCGTTGTAGACCACGACCTCCTGCTGCACCTCTGCCACCACCTCATCCTCACCATCGAAGCCATCGAGCTCGGTCGACGCGATACAAGCCGCCTGCGAGGTCGACACCGCCACGCAGACGATGAGAGCGAATTGGCGTGCAGATTCCATAGTCCTATTTCATCTACACCACTCCCGCTCATAAGTTCAATTTTTTTATGGACATTTTGCGGGACATGTTTCTCCACACTGCCATGACAGGCATCACGTAGTCAGGTGCCGGGCGGGGGACAACGCAGAGCGCAGCACTCCCGCGCACCCTGAGCAGGGGGGAAGCGAAGCAGCGTGTGGGTGGGAGATTTACGCCAGCTTCCTGGTCAGCAGCGCATTGACCAGGTCGGGGTTCGCTTTGCCGCCGGAGGCCTTCATGACCTGACCGACGAAGAACCCGATCAGCTTCGAATTTCCCGCGCGGAAGCGGGAAACCTCGCCGGGATGCCCGGCGATGATCTGGTCGACGATGCGCTCCAGAGCGCCCTCGTCGGCCACCTGCCGGAGCCCTCTCTGCTCGACGAACGCCTTCGGGCTACCGCCGTGCTGCATTATCTCAGCCAGGACGTCTTTTGCTATCTTGGTGGAAATCGTCCCGTCATCGATCAGCGCGAGGAGCTCGCCGAGCTGCGCACCTGAGAAGGGCAGGTCGCCTGCCTTCCTGTCCCTGAGCTCGCGCGAGAGCGAGTGGATGACCCAGTTGGCGGCGCTCCTCGGGTTGTCGTGGACCGCCACGGCCTCCTCGAACAGCCGGAGGAGGCCGTCGTCCTCGGCCAGGACCACGGCGTCGTCGCCAGGTATCCCGCGCGTTTCAATGAGGTGTCTGGCCCTGTCGGCGCGCGCCGGATCGAGCCGCGCGAGCCGCTCCTCGAAGGTCGCGCGCTCGGCCTTCGGCCGGGGCGGCGCCGCCTTGGCGGCCGCGCTCTCGGCCGCCGCGGCCGGAGAGGGCTTCTCGCCGGCCAGCTTCGCCCACGAGTCCTTGAGCGCCACCGTCCGGTTGAAGACCGGCGCGCCGGGCGCGGAGTCGACCGGATCCACGAAGAAGAACCCGTTGCGCTCGAACTGGACATGGCTGCCCCGCTCCACGGTGGACAGGCTCGGTTCCACCTGGCATCCGGACAGGGTGACCAGCGAACCAGGATTCAAGTTCTCCAGGAAATCTCTCCCCTCCTCGACCGCGTCGGGCCGCTCGGCCGCGAAGAGCCGGTCATAGAGCCGGACCTCGGCGGGGATGGCGTGGGCGGCCGAGACCCAGTGCAGCGTCCCCTTCGGCTTGCGGCCGTCCGGCGCCTCACCGCTCTTCGTGGGGTGATCGTAGGTGCACCGGAGCTCGATCACCTCTCCTGTGGTCGGATCTTTCACCACCTCGCGGCAGGTGATGAACCCGGCGTAGCGGAGGCGCACCTGCTGCCCGGGCGCGAGCCGGAACCACTTCTTGGGCGGGTCCTCGAGGAAGTCGTCGCGCTCGATGTAGAGCACCCGGGAGAGGGGGACCTTGCGGGAGCCCTGCCTGGGCACGTCGTCGGGCCAGTAGGGCGCGTCGATCTCCTCCACCTTCCCCTCGGGGTAGTTCTCGAGGACGACGCGGAGCGGGCGCAGCACCGCCATCACGCGCGGGGCGCGGAGGTTCAGGTCGTCGCGGACGCACGACTCGAACTTCGCGATGTCCACCATGCTGTTCGTCTTGGCGACGCCGATCTCCTCGCAGAAGGAGCGGATGGCCTCGGGCGTCACGCCGCGGCGCCGGAGGCCGGCGATGGTGGGCATGCGCGGGTCGTCCCAGCCCTTCACGTGGCCGCCCTTCACGAGCCCGAGCAGCTTGCGCTTGCTCATCACCGTGTAGTTCAGGTTGAGCCGCGCGAACTCGTACTGCCGGGGGCGGGACGGGACGTCCAGGCTCTCGATGATCCAGTCGTAGAGCTCCCGGTTGTTCTCGAACTCCAGCGTGCAGATCGAGTGGGTGATCCCCTCGATCGCGTCGGAGAGGCTGTGAGCGAAGTCGTACAGCGGGTAGATGCACCAGGCGTCGCCCGTCCGGTAATGGCGCGCCCGCTTGATGCGGTAGATCGGCGGATCGCGCATCTTCATGTTGGGAGCGGCCATGTCGATCTTGGCCCGGAGCACGTGCGCGCCCTCCGGGAACTCCCCTGCTCTCATGCGCGCGAAGAGGTCGAGGTTCTCCTCGACCGACCTGTTCCTGTAGGGGCTCTCCCGCCCGGGCTCGGTGACGGTGCCGCGCATCTCGCGGGTCTCCGCCTCGCTCAGGCTGCACACGTACGCCTTGCCCTTCCGGATGAGCTCCACCGCGAACGCGTACAGCCGCTCGAAGTAGTCCGACGCGAAGAAGAGCTTGTCGCCCCAGTCGCCGCCGAGCCAGCGCACGTCCCGCTGGATGGACTCGACGTACTCCAGGTCCTCGGCCGCCGGGTTCGTGTCGTCGAACCGCATGTGGCACACACCCCCGAAGTCGGCCGCCAGCCCGAAATTGAGCAGGATCGACTTCGCATGTCCGATGTGTAGATATCCGTTCGGCTCGGGCGGGAACCGGGTCACGACCCGCGTGTGCCTGCCTGCGGCGAGGTCTTCGGCGATGATGTTGCGGATGAAGTTGGACGCGCCGCCGCTGTCAGCGTCGCTCGGTCTCGGGCTCTGCGTTGTCACAGCTGTCTTTCACCTCGGCTCGGGCGGCGCGGCCGGGCGCAGCCGGGCGCCGCCGCCCGAGCGGAGCCTACTCGAACGGCCCCCCCTGGACCACCGCGGAGAGGCGCCGCGCGGCCCTGCCGTCGGGGGCGCCCGCCCCTCCGCGCGGGGGCGCCGAGCGCGGCGGGGGGCGCAGCGCGGGCGGGCCGGCGGCGGCGTGGACGGCGCGCGGGCGTGCGCGGCGGAGCGGCGCGCGCGCCCGCGCTCAGAACTGGGCGGCCTCGGTGGACTCGTGCAGCGCCAGCGTCGACGCCGCGCCGCCCGAGATCACCTGGGCGACCTCGTCGAAGTAGCCCGTGCCGACCTCGCGCTGGTGGCGCGTGGCGCTGTAGCCGAACTGCTCGCCGGCGAACTCGGCCTGCTGGAGCTCGGAGTACGCCGACATCCCGCGGCGCTGGTACTGCCTGGCGAGCTCGAACATGCTGTGGTTCAGCGCGTGGAACCCGGCGAGGGTGACGAACTGGAACTTGTACCCCATCGCGCCGAGCTCGCGCTGGAAGCGCGCGATGGTCGCGTCGTCGAGGTGCTTCTTCCAGTTGAACGAAGGAGAGCAGTTGTAGGCGAGCATCTTGCCCGGGAACTGCTTGTGGATCGCCTCCGCGAAGCGCCGCGCCTGATCGAGGTCCGGCGTCGAGGTCTCGCACCAGACGAGGTCGGCGTAGGGCGCGTAGGCGAGCCCGCGCGCGATGGCCGCCTCGAGGCCGCCCTTCAGCACGTAGAAGCCCTCGGGCGTGCGCTCGCCGGGGATGAACGGCTTGTCGCGCGGGTCGATGTCCGAGGTGATGAGCTTGGCGCTGTCGGCGTCGGTGCGGGCGACGAGGATGGTCGGCACGCCCATGACGTCGCTGGCCAGGCGGGCGGCCACGAGGGTGCGGATGAACTGGCTGGTCGGGACGAGGACCTTGCCGCCCATGTGCCCGCACTTCTTCTCGGAGGCGAGCTGGTCCTCGAAGTGCACGCCCGCCGCGCCCGCCTCGATCATGCCCTTCATGAGCTCGAAGGCGTTCAGCGGGCCGCCGAAGCCGGCCTCGGCGTCGGCCATGATGGGGGCGAGCCAGTAGCGCCCCGACTTGCCCTCGGCGGTCTCGATCTGGTCGGCGCGGAGGAGCGCCTGGTTGATGCGGCGCACGAGCGTCGGGACGCTGTTGGCCGGATACAGGCTCTGGTCGGGGTACATGGTCCCGGCCTCGTTGTTGTCCGCCGCCACCTGCCAGCCGCTCAGGTAGATGGCCTTGAGCCCGGCCCGGACCTGCTGCATCGCCTGATTGCCGGTGAGGGCGCCGAGCGCCGCCACGTAAGGCTCGCTGTGCATCAGGTTCCAGAGCCGCTTGGCCCCGAGGGTGGCGAGGGTGTAGTCGATACGGACCGTGCCGCGGAGGCGCGCGACGTCGGCCTCGGAGTACGGACGCACGACGCCGCTCCATCGGCCGGGGGCGACGTCGCTCGGCGTCGCGTGGAGGGAATCGGCGGAGATCGACGTGTTGAGCGGGAAAGCAGCGGACATGACTGGGCTCCTAGTGCGTTGGGGTTGCAGGCGGCAGCTGCCGCTGTGTCGACGTCAAAACAAGGTGGCTGAGCGTCACGCGCCTTGGCCTCCGGCGCGCGAGATCAAGAGCTCGTAAGCGGGGAGCGTGAGGAACTCCTCGAAGGTCTCTCCGACCGACAGCCGCTCGAAGAGCGCCCGCGCGTCGGCGAAGCGGCCGCCGTCGAAGCGCGCCTCGCCGAGCGCGCCGCGCAGGGCGGCCATCTCGCCGTCGACCGCCGCGCGGAAGCGCTCCTCGGTGAGCGGCTGGCCGTCGTCCAGCGTCGCCTTGTGGCGGATCCACTGCCAGACCTGGGTGCGCGAGATCTCGGCGGTGGCCGCGTCCTCCATCAGGTTGTAGAGCGGGACGCAGCCGAGGCCGCTGATCCACGCCTCGAGGTACTGGACGCCGACGCGGATGTTGTGGCGCAGGCCCGCCTCGGTGCGCGCGCCCGGCGGCACGCGCAGGAGGTCGGCCGCCGTCACGCGGACGTCCTCGCGCTTCCGCTCGATCTGGTTCGCGGCGGGCATGTGCGCGTCGAACACCTCGCGCGCGAGCGGCACGAGCCCCGGGTGGGCGACCCAGGTGCCGTCGTGTCCGTCCTTCACCTCGCGCAGCTTGTCGGCGCGCACCTTCTCGAGGGCCGCGCGGTTCGCCTCGGGATCGCTCTTGATCGGGATCTGCGCCGCCATGCCGCCCATCGCGTGCACGCCGCGGCGGTGGCAGGTCTTCACGAGCAGCTGGGTGTACGAGCGCAGGAAGTGCTGCTCCATCGTCACCTGCGAGCGGTCCGGCATCACGCAGGTCGGGTCGTTCCGGAGCTTCTTGATGAAGCTGAAGATGTAGTCCCAGCGTCCGCAGTTGAGCCCGGCCGAGTGCTGGCGGAGCTCGTGGAGGATCTCGTCCATCTCGAACGCCGCGGGCAGCGTCTCGATGAGGACCGTGGCCTTGATCGTGCCGGCGGGCAGGCCGAGCGCCTCCTGCGCGAAGAGGAACACGTCGTTCCAGAGGCGCGCCTCCAGGTGACTCTCCATCTTCGGCAGGTAGAAGTAAGGCCCGCTGCCGCGGCGGACGAGCTCACGCGCGTTGTGGAAGAAGAACAGCCCAAAATCGAAGAGCCCGCCCGGCAGCGGCTTTCCGTCGAGCTCGACGTGCTTCTCCCAGAGGTGCCAGCCGCGCGGGCGCACGAGCAGGGTCGCGAGCCGATCGCCGAGGGCATAGCGCTTGCCCGTGGCCGGATCCTCGTACCGGAGCTCGCGCCGCACCGCGAGCCGCAGCGCCGCCTGGCCCTCGATGAGGTTCTTCCACGTCGGCGAGGTGGCGTCCTCGAAGTCCGCCATGAACACGCTCGCGCCGGAGTTCAAGGCATTGATGATCATCTTGGGATCGACGGGGCCGGTGATCTCCACGCGGCGGTCGAGCAGGTCCTCCGGCAGCGGCGCCACGGTCCAGTCCCCCTCGCGCACGTCGCGCGTCTCGCGGAGGAAATCGAACCGCTCGCCCGCGTCGAGCCGCGCCTGCACCCGGCGCCGCCGATCGAGCAGGGCCGGAACCCGGTCGGCGAACTTACGTCCGAGATTCGCAAGGAAGCGAAGGGCCTCTGGCGTGAGGACAGACTCGTCGCCCGCAACGCGAGGAGCGAGCAGGCTGAGGTTCGGGGTCGCATGATTCTGGCTCATCCACATCTCCTGCAACGCTGCGCGTCGTTACAACGTAACTATGTTTGTCGACGAGGTTTCAGCGTCAACTTCGCTTTGAAATGCAGGCGGATAACGATGTCGACGAAAGGCCTTTACAGGCAGTCAACGTGTAAACTATTGTAAATTTCTGACGGTGGCGCACATCACCTATCCGTCGGTTCAGTAAGTTCAGCTACGTTCGGGAGGGTCCCCATGGCCGATGCACCTCTTCTCGGAGCCAAAGTACGCGCGCTCCGGCGTCGCGAGCACATGACGCAGGTCGATCTGGCGGAGCGGCTCGGTGTCTCAGCGAGCTATCTGAACTTGATAGAGAACAACCGACGTCCGTTGACGGCGCCGCTCTTGATCCGCCTTGCCCAGATATTCCAGCTCGACCTCCAGAACTTCGCGTCGGAAGAGGACGTGCGGCTGACAGCCGATCTCCACGAGGTGTTCGGCGACCCCATCTTCGAGAGCCACGGGCTCACGAACGCGGATCTGCGCGAGCTCGTCGCGACGTCGCCGAACGTCGCGCGCGCGGTGCTCACGCTCTACCGCACGTACGCGACGACCCGCGAGTCGCTGGACACGCTGGGAGAGCGGCTGGCGGGGGACGGGTTCGTCGCGGTCGACAACTCGCGCCTGCCGTCCGAGGAGGTGAGCGACCTGATCCAGCGCCGGATGAACCATTTCCCGGAGCTCGAGGAGGGCGCCGAGGCGCTCTGGCGCGAGGCGGAGCTCGACGCGGACGACGTCTACCGCGGCCTCGTCCGGTACCTCCACGCGACGCGCGGCATCGAGGTGCGCATCGTGCAGGTCGCGGACGAGCGCCAGGCGATGCGGCGCTTCGATCCCGAGAGGCGCGTGCTCAGCATCTCCGAGGTGCTGCCGCCCCGGAGCCGCCGGTTCCAGCTCGCGCACCAGCTCGGGCTGCTCACCCAGTCGTCGGCCATCGACCGCATCCTGCGCGACGAGAACCTCACGACCCCGGAGTCCCGCGCGCTCGCGCGCGTCGCGCTGGCCAACTACTTCGCCGCCGCGATCCTCATGCCGTACCGGCCGTTCCTGGAGGCGGCGCGCGCCGAGCGCTACGACATCGAGCTGCTCGCGCACCGCTTCGGCACGAGCTTCGAGCAGGTGTGCCACCGGCTGACGACCCTGCGCCGCCCCGGCGCCGAGGGGGTGCCGATGCACATGGTCCGCATCGACATCGCGGGCAACATCTCGAAGCGCTTCAGCGGCTCCGGCATCCGCTTCGCGCGGTTCAGCGGCGCGTGCCCCCGCTGGAACGTGCACGCCGCCCTGATGACGCCCGGCATGATCCGGATCCAGCTCTCGCAGATGCCCGACGGCGCGGTCTATTTCTGCATCGCGCGCACCGTGCGCAGCGACCGCGGCGGCTACCACGTCCCCCACACGGTGCAGTCGATCGGCATGGGCTGCGACGTCCGCTACGCCCGGGAGCTCGTCTACGCCGACGGGATCGACCTCGACAACATCGGCGCGGCCGTCCCGGTCGGCGTCACGTGCCGGACCTGCGAGCGCCTCGACTGCGCCCAGCGGGCGCTGCCGGCGCTGCAGCACCCGCTGCGCCTCGACGAGAACCGGCGGGGCGTCTCGTTCTATGCGTCCGTCGACAAGTGAGCCGGCCGCTCAGCCCGGGCGCCCGAGCAGCTCGTTGAGCGTCGACACGAGCCGGGCCACGTCGACCGGCTTGACCAGGTGCACGTGCGCCCCGGCCGCCCGGCTCTTCTCGCGGTCGTCGTCGCCGCCGAAGCCGCTCACCACGACGAGCGCGCGCGGCTTGTCCTCGAGCGACGCGACGAGCTCCAGGCCGCTGCCGTCCGGGAGCGACACGTCGGTCACCAGGGCGTCGATCGCGCGCTCGGCGAGCGTCGCGCGCCCCTCCGCGCACGACCGCGCCACGACCACGCGGAAGCCCCGGCGGCGGAGCGCCATACCGAGCAGCGACGCCGTGTCGTCGTCGTCGTCCAGCACCAGGACCTGCGGCAGCTCCTCGCTCATCGTGCCCCCACCTTGCGGTCGGCCTCGTCCAGCGGCCACTCCAGCGTGATGCGCGTCTCCGCGCCCACGCGCTCGACCCGCGCCGTGCCGCCGTGCGCCCGGAGCACGCCGTCGATGACGCGGACGGGCAGCGCGCCCTCGTCGAGCGGATCCGCGTCCGGCGAGAGCGCGGCCTCGAACAGCTCCTCCACCGAGGGCGTGTCCGCGTCGCTCGTGAGCACCACCCGCGCCTTTTCGCCGTGCGCCGCGAGCTCCACGGCGACCCGCGCGCGGGCGGCGCGCAGGGCGAGCATGAGCGCGTCCGCGAGCGCCGCGGTCATCGACGCCGGGTGCGCGAAGCCGCGCAGCGGCGCGAGGTCGAGCGCCACCGTGACCTGGCGCCTGCCGTAGACGAACGACGCCTCCGAGACGGCCTGGCGGACGAGCGGCTCGAGGTCGAGCGAGTGCACCGGGGCGTCCAGCTGCCGCGACAGCTCCGACGCGGCGGTGTAGCGATCGGCGAGGCGCAGGAGGCGGCGCACGCCCCGGCGCGCCATCGTGAAGAACGCCGCGTTCCGAGCGGTGGTCTCGCCGCCGAGCGCGCGCTCCAGCTCGTCGAGGGCGCCGGCCACGACGCCTGCCGGCCCCCGAACATCGTGCCCCGTGCGCGCGAACAGCTTGTAGACCGACTCGGGGAGCGCCTTTTCCGTCATTCCTTCCGCCTTACCTCGCGCCTCAACTCAGCTCAGCGCAGAGCTCGCCGACCCCGGCGAAGAGGCAGCCTTGTCCTTGTCTGGGCCTTCGTCCCCGCCCGAGCCATCCTGCTCCCCGTAGCGCTCCAGCTTGCGGTACAGCGTGCGCCGATCGAACCCGAGCATCTGGGCGGCGCGCGATTTATTGCCGCCGACGAGCGCGAGCACGCGCTTGATGTAGCGCTTCTCGAGCTCATCCATCGTCATGATCTCGGCCGGCTCGTCGACGGCGACGACGAAGCGGTCGGGCCGGTAGGCCTGGACCTTCTCGGGCAGGTCCTCGACCGTGATCTGCTCGAAGCGCGCGAGCGCCACGGCGCGCTCGATGCTGTTCTCGAGCTCGCGCACGTTGCCCGGCCAGTTGTAGGCGGTGAGCTTCTCCGCGGCCGCCGTCGAGAGGGAGAGCACGCCCTTGCCGCTCCTCGACGAGAACTTCTCGAGGAAGTGCATCGCCAGGTGGAGCACGTCGGTCCCGCGCTCGCGCAGGGGCGGCAGGTCGATCTTCACGACGTTGACGCGGTAGTAGAGGTCCTCGCGGAACCGCTTCTCGTACACCTCGGTCTCGAGGTCGCGGTTCGTCGCCGTCACGATGCGCGCGTCGAAGGGGATCTCGGCGTTCGAGCCCACCGGCCGCACCTTCCGCTCCTGGAGCGCGCGGAGCAGCTTCGGCTGGACCTCGAGCGGCATCTCGCCGATCTCGTCGAGGAAGATGGTGCCGCCGCTCGCCTCCAGGAACAGGCCGGTCCGCTGGGTCTTCGCGTCGGTGAAGGCCCCGCGCGCGTGGCCGAAGAGCTCGCTCTCGAGGAGCGCCTGGGGCACGGCGGCGCAGTTGACGGCGACGAAGGGGCCGGGGCGGCCGCTGGCCTCGTGGATCGCCCGCGCGATGAGCTCCTTGCCGGTGCCCGTCTCGCCGTGCACGAGGACCGAGGCGTCGCTCCGCGCGACGCGACCGATGAGGTCGTAGACGCGCTTCATCGCGGGGCTGCGCCCGACGAGCCCCTTGGTCTGCTGGACGTCGTGGGCCGCCTCACGCAGGCGCTTCACCTCGGACCGGAGCCGCCGGTGCTGGACGGCGCGCGAGACCGTCAGGCCGAGGAGGTTCGAGTCGAGCGGCTTCGTGACGAAGTCGAACGCCCCGGCGCGCATCGAGGAGATCGCCGTCTCCATGCTCCCGAGCGCCGTCATGACGATGACGAGCATGTCGGGCCGGGCGCCGAGGATGCGCTCGCACAGCTCGAGGCCGCTCATCTCGCTCATGCCGACGTCGGTCAACACGACGTCGAAATCGTCCTCGCTCACGAGCTCCAGCGCGCTCTTCGCGGAGGTGCGCGCCGCCACGGAGAATTCCTGCCTCTTGAGGAGGGCTTCAACCAGATCGCACGTCGCTTCGTCGTCATCGACGACGAGTATCCTGCCGCTCATCGCGTGTCCTTCCCCGGCAGCTCACTAGGTCGACCGCTGCCTGCAGTTGCAGGGAACGTGCCACGGAGACACCGCGCCATCAAGCCCAGCTCGCTCATCCTCGACGTTCTGCAACGTGACGTTTCGCCACAGGTGAGCTTTCCTGCCTCAACCATGCCGAAAGCGCCCGGCGGCCGCGGCGCCGGCGTGTCCCCTCCTCTGCCGGGGCGTCCCCGAGAGCTGCCGCGCTCCCGGAGACCACCGCCACCGGCGTTACCAGCTCCCTGGATTTCCACAGACTGGCAGCACGTCGTCTCGGCGATGCACGTCGCGCGCCTCATCCCGCTCGGCGGGAGGCGAGCCGGCGCGGAGCGCCGCCCGAGGGCGGCCGCGGCAGCAACAAAGCCGTCTGGCGCCGCAGGGATACGGCGCAGGCGACGCCCGCGCCCGCGCGAGCTCGGGGCAGCGTGGCGCGGGCGCACGGCGGCGAGCTCGGGCGAAGGGAGCTCGGGCGCGCGGCGCGCAGGCGGCGCGCAGATCGATGGCGTGAGCCAGCGCGCCACGCGGCGCGGGAGCGCGGTTGAACGAAGCGGGCAAAGGCGTTTGGGGAGAACAGGGAATTCGCGGTGTCCCTGCGACGAGCGCCCGCCGCGGATCGAGCGATGGAGCGATAAGCCCTTGGTTTGGCTCGATCATGCGCCGGCGTCGTGTGCCGGTGTTGGCACGAACACCGCGAATTCCCTCGATCGGCCGAGTCCGTCCGAGTCGCCGGTGAGAGGCGAAATTCCACATCGCCAGGACACATCTGGCGCCCCGGACGTGCCCTCGTCCGGAATAAGCCTATTCGGCACGAGAGTTGCTTGAATATGCCCCATGAAGAAGAGGGGGCGGAAGGGCGAGCGTCGAGAGGAGACCTGCCTGCTGATTGCTGAGTCCGGCTCGCCCTGGACCGAGTGCGCCGCCTGGTTGAGCACCCGGACGCGCGACATCGAGACGGTGATTCAGCTGCCGAACGAGCACGCTTCGACCTTTCAGTCGCGCTTGCAAGAGAAGCTCCGGCTCCTCGGCGAGGTGAGCACGGCCGTGTTCGTCGCGGCGTCGTCCGCGAACAAGCTCACGGTCCGGTCGTCGCTCGTGCGCGCCGTGCTCGGCGCGCTCCCTGGCGTGAGGCGCGTTGTCCTCTGCCCGGGCTCGGACCCGCAGGCCCCGGCGGCCCACGAGCTCGCGGGCCTGTCGCTGACGATGCGCGAGCTGCTCGGCAAGAGCGCCGCCGTCACCTTCTCGCTCGAGGGCACCCGCGGCGAGCCGCTGCGCGGCCTCGCGCACCTCTCGGCCGGCGCGGCGGCGTGAGCCGCTCGCGGAGCGAGGACAACAAGGTTCCTGTCTCACCTCGATAAACACGCATCACACGTTCGGTGTCCGGGAGGAGAATGCATGAAAGCGACACAGCTCTTGAAGGGGCAGCACCGCGAAGCCGAGAGGCTGTTCGATCTGGCGGTCTCGGGCATCGGCGATGTCCGGCGGGTGACGGACGAGCTCACGAAGCACCTGCTCGCCCACATGCTCGCCGAGCAGGTGGTGCTCTTCCCGGAGCTGCTCGCGATCGAGCCGGACCTCGTCAGCGGGGCCTGCGAGGAGCACACGGTCGCGCGGTTCGAGATCCGTCGCGTCGTGAACACGGCGCCGGAGGACCCGAGCTTCAAGGGCAAGCTCGCCACCCTGAGGGAGCTCGTCATGCACCACGCCGACGAGGAGGAGCGGGAGCTCTTGCCGCGGATCGAAGCAGAGCTGAGCGAGGAGACGAACGAGCGGCTAGGCCTGCAGATGCTGGAGCTGTTCGACGCGCTCATCGCCCATTCCCGCCGCTCCCACGGCCACAGCCACGCCGCGCAGCGCACCGCGACGGCGGCCTGACGGCCGGCGCCCCTGCTGCGCTGCTCCTCCCGACATCCCAGTCCGCCGCTCGGCGGGCGCCTCCCGCGCCGCGGGCGGCCCTGCGCGAGCAGCGCGCGCCCGCGGGCGATGTCCTCCCACGACGGCGGGACACGGCCCACGGCGGGGGCACGGCACACGGCGGCGGCCGCGGCGACGAGGACCGTCGCCCGCGGCCATCGCCGTGTGCCGTGCCCCGAGCCGGGGCCGCCCGGGCCACGTGCGCGGCACCGAACGAGGGGGGCGGCTCACGGGGTGGGCGCCGGCGCGTCGCCGGGGCCGGTCGGCCCGCCGTGCGCGGGCCCGTACCCGTGGGACTCGCCGTAGCCGAGATCCTCGGGGACCATCTTGTCCGCCGGGCCCGGCGGAGCCGACGAGGCGTCGCTCCGCGCGTCGTCCGAGGCGAGCTCGTAGACGCCGCGCTCCAGCTCCATCTCGTCGAGGGCCGAGCCGCAGGCCCGGCAGGGCGCGGCGGCCGTCGACACGAAGATGTACCGGCGGCCACAGGATTTGCAGCGGAGCTCGCGGATCATCGCACGCTCGCCGGGCTCAGCTGGGTCGACCGCGCCGCGTCGCCTCCTGGGCTTCGCGCAGCTCGTCGCCTTCGGGGCCGTCCAGCGCCTCGGCGGCTTCCTCCGCGTGCTGCTCGATCTTGCCGGCCTTCACCGACTTCTGCACGCCTTCCCGGTAGCGCCGATCGGCCGTGTGGTTGCCCTCGCCTTCCACCGGCTGGTCCTGCTGAGATGCCTTCTGATTCTCCATGGTGTCCTCCTCTTGTTGAGCTTGCTGGATAGGGCCGCGGGGCGCGTCAGACGCGCCGCCGCGCCTCCTGGATCGCGCGATCCAGCTCTTCCACGCGCTGGTCGACGCCCTTCTTCACCTGTTCGAGGCTCGTGCTCGTGGCGGCGTCGAGATCGCGCAGGCTCTGGCGGACCGCCTCGGACTTGTCCTGGAGGTCCTTCACCATCCTGTCGACCTCGGCCTTGGACAGCTTCTTCTCGGCCTTGGCGCGGAGCTCGACGACGTCCTTCTCGAGGTCCTCGATCTTGCGCGTCGCGGAGGCGCGCACGTCCTCGCGCGCCTTCACGAGCTCCTGCTGGGCCTCCACGGTCTTTTCCTGGGCCTGCAGGGCAGCGTTGTTGAGCTTCTCCGCGGCCTCACGGAGCGCGTTGTCGGTCTCCCGCTCGGCCCGCTGGTCGATCTCGGCGACCTTCTTGTCGAGCTCGGTGGCGACCTCCGCCGCCTTCTGCTCCGCCTCACGCTGCGCGCGCTCGGCCTTGGCTTGCGCGTCTGTGGGGGACTCGCAGCCCGCGAAGACGCTCATGACGATGGCGATAGGAAGGAATGTACGGACGGTCAGCATGATGATCTCCTCCGGTCTGCCGCTTGGGCCCGACCTTGCGCCCGGGCGAGCGCCCGGCACGACACGAAAAGCCCCACCGAAGCTGCCCGGGATCGGGTCTCTCGGCGCCCTGGATGGGTCCCTCCCCCGGCATTGCGACGGGCGTGCCACGCAGAACCGCGGAGACCGCCCGCCCCGACGAGACATATCGCCCCGATCGTGGCCTCCAGGCACGTGCACGCGGACATCGCCGGCCCCCGAGGGCGACAGACGACAACGCGACGCGTTATCACGCCGCTCGCAGCGGGTCTCTGCGCAGCGCTGGAGTGCGACGCAACGAATGCCTGGAGTTGTGGGGCTTGCGGGAGAGAGGATGGGAAGCGCGCACGCGCGCGGCGGTCGACTCGCGCGCCGGGAGCGCGGGGCTGCGTGGGCTCTTGTGAGACGAGCGCCCACGCGGCGCGCGAGGAGCCGAGTGGAGGGCGTCAGGCCCGGACGCGACGGCCGAACGCGAGGGAGACGACCGCCAGGACGAGAAAGATGACGAAGAGCAGCTTCGCCACCGAGGCGGCGCTCGCGGCGATGCCGCCGAAGCCAAAGATGGCGGCGATGATCGCGACGATAAAGAACGCAACACTCCAACTGAGCATGATAACCTCCTGATCGGGTGAATTGACGGTCCAGGGTCTCGGACCAGCGTTGTTGAACGTCGTTGCAGCCGCCGTGCCGCGATGTCCCATGTCGATCAAGACGGTTGAGCCTCCCGACGCCAGACAGCCCGCTTCCCGGTCCGCCGCGCGGCCCGGGCGGACCGAGCCGTTGCGGCAATTTGTCTCGTTCGTGACGTCCCGCGCCGCGCACCGCCCCGACCACCGGCCGTACGAGCTCGGCACAGCGTTTGCTCGCGCCTGGGCCTGTGCGCGCGAGAGGGAAGTCGGGACGGGCTCAACACCCCTGTCGGGGTCGATCTCGGCGGAGGACCACGAGCGGCTGTCCCGTGAAGGGGGCGGTCGCCTGCCCGCCGCCGCGCGGGCTGCGCTGGCGGGGCGCCTTGTGGCGCTCGGTCAGCTCGCCGAATATGTCGTGCTCGCAGACGCTACCCGCGGCCCAGGTCTCCCAGGGCAGCGCCCCGCTCGCTGCCCGGGCCCCTGACGGCAATGTCTGCCGGGACGAAGCCGACGCCGCGAACGACCCGATCATGACGATCCCGCTCCCCACGCTCATCAGGACCCGCCGCGAGGCCATCATCGAGCGGTTCGTCGGCGAGCTGCGCAGGCGAAGCTCGGCGGTGCGAGAGATGCCGAAGCCGCTGATCATCAACTCCTTACCGAGCTTCCTCGACGAGGTGGCCACCAGCCTGGAGAAGGGCGCGTCCACGAGCGGCAGCGACGAGGCTGCGCGCGAGCACGGCGAGATGCGCTGGGAGAACGGGTTCGACCTGGACGCGATGATCCGCGAGTACGGCGTCCTCCGGCGCTCCATCCTCCGCGAGCTCCACGACGCCGGGGGCGCGCCGAGCATGAGCGAGATCGAGGCGCTCTCCGAGCGCATCGACGCGGGGATCGCCCAGGCGGTCCGCGAGCACACCCGGCTCCAGCTGGCGGCGCTCGAGATCGAGCGCAAGCGCACCGAGCTCGAGCGGGGCAGGAGCGGCTCGCTGCTCGCCCACGCGCCGGCGCCGATCTGCCTCCTCAAGGGCGCAGACCTCGTGTTCGAGCTCGCGAACCCGCTGTTCTGTCAGATGGTCGGCCGCGACGATCTGCTCGGCAAGCCGCTCGTCAAGGCGGTCCCGGAGCTCCGCGGGCAGGCGCTGCACGCGCAGCTCGAGGCCGTCATGGCGAGCGGCAACCCGAGCGTGGCGAACGAGATCCCGGTGCGGATCATGCACTGGACCGGGGAGCTGGTGGAGCGGCTCTACAACGTCCTGTGCAAGCCGGTCCACGACGTGAGCGGCGCCGTGGAGGGCGTCATGGCGACGGCGTTCGACGTGACCGAGCAGATCGGCGCGCGCCGCAAGGCGGAGCGCCTCGCGCTCGAGCTCCAGCAGAGCGTGGCGCAGCGCCTGCGCGCGGAGCAGGCGCTCCGCGTGAACGAGGAGCGCTTCCGCAAGGCGCTCCGGGGGTCGCCGGTCATGGTGTTCAACCAGGACCGGGACCTCCGCTACACGTGGATGCACAACGCCTTCGGCAAGTCGGAGCGCGAGGTGCTCGGCAAGACCGACGCGGAGGTGCTGGAGGACCGGGACGCCGCGAGGGCGCTCGACCGGGCGAAGCGCGAGGTGCTCACGAGCGGGGTCGGCCAGCGGCGCGAGATCGCCCTGCACGCCGGCGGGCGCACGCAGCACCTCGACATCTCGATCGAGCCGCTGACCGACGACGCGGGCGAGATCGTCGGCATCACCTGCACGGCGACGGACATCACCGAGCGGAAGTCGATCGAGCAGGCGCTGCGGGCGAGCGAGGCGAGGTTCCGCACGGTGCAGGAGGCGTCGCCCGACGGGTTCATGATCCTGCGCAGCGTGCGCGACGCGGCCGGGGCGGTCGCCGACTTCGAGTGGGTCTACGTGAACCCGGCCACGGGGCCGATCGTCGGCGGCCGCGGCAAGGATCTCGAGGGCAAGCGGCTGCTCGTGGAGATGCCGGGCAGCTCGCTCGCGAGCGCCTTCGACACGTACGCGAACGTCGTGGAGACCGGGGAGGCCGCCCGGGTCGAGCTCTTCTGCGCGCACGAGGGCGCGCCGCAGACGTTCCGCGCCATCGCGGTCGCGCTGGGCGACGGCGTCGGCATCTCGTTCCACGACATCACCGAGCAGAAGCGCTCCGAGGCCGAGCGCGCCCAGCTCCTCGAGCAGGAGCAGCAAGCGCGCCAGCACGCCGAGCAGCTGAACAAGCTCAAGGACGAGTTCCTCGCGACGGTGTCGCACGAGCTCAGGACGCCGCTCCAGTCGATCCTGGGCTGGGCGCGGATCCTCCGGACGGGCGAGGTGGACGCCGAGTCGCTCGAGCGGGGGCTCGCCACGATCGAGCGCAACGCGAAGGCGCAGTCGCAGCTCATCGAGGACGTCCTCGACGCCTCGACGATCATCGCGGGGAAGCTGCAGCTCCGCACCGACCCGGTCGACGTGCGGCAGGTGCTCGCCACGGCGCTCGACCTCGTGCGCCCGACGGCGCTGGCGAAGGGCGTCACGGTCAACGCCTGGGTCGTCGACGACGTGGGCATCTTCCTCGGCGACGCGGATCGGCTCCAGCAGATCGTGTGGAACCTGCTCACGAACGCGGTGAAGTTCACGCCCTCCGGCGGGCAGGTGCGGGTCGGGGCCCGGCGCGTCGAGGCGATGCTCGAGGTCGAGGTGGAGGACAACGGCGAGGGGATCCCGAAGAGCTTCCTGCCGTTCCTGTTCGAGCGGTTCCGGCAGGCGGACGGCGGGATGACCCGGGCCCACGGGGGCCTCGGGCTCGGCCTGGCCATCGTGCGGCACCTGGCGGAGGCGCAGGGCGGCAGCGTGAACGCGGCGAGCGACGGCGAGGGCAAGGGGGCGCGCTTCCGGGTGCGGCTGCCGATCCGCGCCGAGCCGCACTCGTCGCAGCCGTCCCCGCAGCGGCGGGGCAGCGACGCGCCGGGGGGCGGCGCGCGCCGCATGCTCGAGGGCATCCGGGTGCTCGTGGTCGACGACGAGACCGACGCGCGCGAGCTGCTCGGCATCATCTTCGTGCGCGCCGGCGCCACGGTGGCCGAGGCGGACTCGGCCGGCGCGGCGCTCGAGGCGCTCCGCGCGGGCGAGTTCGACGTGCTCGTGAGCGACATCGGCATGCCGGGCGAGGACGGCTACGCGATGATGCGGCGGCTGCGCGCGATGGGGACCGAGGTCCCGGCGAGCGGCATCCCGGCGCTCGCGCTCACGGCGTACACGCGCGTCGAGGACCGCCGCCAGGCGATCGCCGCCGGCTTCCAGATGCACCTGGCCAAGCCCATCGAGCCGAACAGCCTCGTCACGGCGGTGGCGCACCTCGTCGGCCGCGGCGGCAACCGCGGCAGCTGGCCGTAGCCCCCTCCGGGCGGCGCACCGCGGCGCCGGCGCGGTCGCCCGGCGCGGGCGCTGGCGCGGCCGGCCGCGGGGAGCGAGCGCATCATCTGACGCGGGCGACGCGGGCGACGGGCGACACAAGGGGGCGCCGTGGGGTACCCGTGCCCACCTCGCCGCCAGTCGCCCCTTCCCGGCGCCGCGGGCCCACGTTAACGTCAGCCGTGCGAAGCAGGCCGTATGCGGTGTCTCCGTATCCCGGAAACGAGTGAGCCGGCCTCCAGCTCCGTCGCCATCGCCCTGCACACGTGCAGCGTTGCTCTCGTATGCTATCGACGGGCCAGCGTTTTGCCCCTCAGCGAGGACGAGGATGGACGGTAAAATCCTGAATATTATCCTGGTGGAGGACGACACCGTCGACGTGATGAACGTCCGGAGGGCGTTCGAGAGGGGCAAGATCACGAACCCGCTCTGGGTGGCCGGCGATGGGGTCGAGGGCCTCGACCTGCTGCGCGGCACCCAGGTGCCCAGGGACCGGCGCCTCGTCCTGCTCGACCTGAATATGCCCAGGATGAACGGCATCGAGTTTCTTCGAGAGCTCCGGTCCGACGCCTCGCTGAGGGCGACGCCCGTCGTCGTGCTGACCACCTCGAACGACGATCGGGACAAGGTGGACGCGTACGACCTGAACGTCGCCGGCTACCTGCTCAAGCCGGTGACTTTCCTGAGCTTCGTCGAGCTCATGACGGCACTGAACCGGTACTGGACGCTCGTGGAGATGCCTTGAGCCATAGGTCGGTTCGTCTCCTGGTGGTCGACGACGATACCGTCGATCGGATCGCGATCCTGCGAGCGCTACGGAGCGGCCGCGTCGACGCCGAGATCAAGGAGGCCGATTCCGTCGATTCGGCGCTCGCGGTGCTGTACGAGCAGCAGATCGACTGTGTGCTGCTCGATTTCTACCTGCCCGGGGGCGACGGGCTCACGGTGATCGAGGCGGCGCGCAAGGCGAAGCTCACGGCGCCGTTCATCATGCTGACCGGGCAGGGCGACGAGTCGCTGGCCGTCGATCTGATGAAGCGGGGGGCGGCGGACTACGTGCCGAAGAACCTGCTGACGCCCGAGCGGCTGGTGCAGAGCCTGCGCTACGTCCTCCGGCTGAACGAGGCGGAGCGCCGCGAGGACGAGGCGCGCCGGGCGCTCGCTCGCCACGCGAACCAGCTGGCGCAGCTCACCGAGGCGACGCTGCGCATCCACCGGTCGCTCTCGCTGAACGAGCTGATCCAGCGCACCACCGACGAGGCGCGCGCGCTGCTCGACGCGAACGTGGCGGTCGCGCGGCTGGCCGCGCGCGGCGTGGCGCAGCGGTCGATGACCGGCATCTCGCTGTCCGAGGAGTACGCCGGGCGGGAGGACCGAGACAGCATCCGCGAGGTCGCGTTCGGCCTGATCGAGCGGCGGAGCACGAGCGTCCGGCTGACGGGCGACGAGATCGCGAGCGACCCGACGTGCGCCGACGTGCTGTCGCACGCGCCGTCGGAGCTGCACCCGCGCTCGCTCGTGGCGGCGCCGCTGCGCGGCCGGGACGGCCAGAGCATCGGGAGCATCCTGCTGCTCGACCGGCGCGACGGGCCGTTCGTCGAGAGCGACGAGGTGCTGCTCACGCAGCTCGCGCAGTCGGCGTCCGTCGCCCTCGAGAACGCGCGGCTCTACAACGAGGCGCAGGCCGCGACGCGCGCCCGGGACGACCTCCTGGCCATCGTGTCGCACGACCTCCGGAACCCGCTCAACACGATCGCGATCACGGCGTCGCTCCTGCGGAGCGATCTGCTGCAGCGGAAGGACGGCGAGGACGACGACGCCGTCCAGCTCGTCGACCGGATGGACCGCGGGATCCAGCGCATGACGCGGCTCATCGAGGATCTGCTCGACGCGTCGCGGATCGAGGCGGGGCGGCTCGTGGTGTCGCCGCGGGTGGAGCGGGGCGGGGCGCTCGTCCGCGAGGCGCTGGAGGCCGCCGCGTCGCTCGCGGAGGCGAAGGGCTGCCGGGTGACGCAGGGGCCGCTCGACGCGGGCCTGGAGGTGCTCGCCGACCGGGATCGCGTGCTGCAGGTGTTCTCGAACCTGCTCGGCAACGCGCTGAAGTTCACGCCGAAGGGCGGCGTCGTGAGCGTGTCGCTCTGCCGGGTCGCCGATCTCGCGCGCTTCTCGGTGGCCGACACGGGCCCGGGCATCCCGCCCGAGCACCAGCCGCACCTCTTCGATCGCTACTGGAAGGCCGCGCAGGAGTCGCGCACCGGCGCGGGGCTCGGCCTGTACATCGCGCGCGGCATCATCGAGGCGCACCACGGGACCGTGGCGGTCGAGAGCACCCCGGGCCACGGGACGACGATCCACTTCTCGCTGCCGCTGGCGAGCTGAGCGCCCGCCGTCGCGTCGACGGGCGCGGTCCCCTCAGCGCGCAGAGCTCGCCGCCGGATCCGCGGGCTGACCGGCGGCGGCGGCCGGGGCTTCCTCTCGGTGCGTCAGCCGGTAGAGGACCGGCAGGACGAGCAAGGTGAGCGTCGTGGAGGAGAGGATCCCGCCGATGACGACCGTCGCGAGCGGGCGCTGCACCTCGGAGCCCGTGCCGGTGGCGAGCGCCATCGGCACGAAGCCGAGCGCCGCGACGAGCGCCGTCATGAGCACGGGGCGGAGCCGCGCGATCGAGCCGTGGAGCACGGCGTCGTCGAGGCCCTCGCCGCGCTGCCGCAGGTTCTCGATGAACGTCACCATCACGAGCCCGTTCAGCACGGCGACGCCCGAGAGCGCGATGAAGCCCACGGCCGCCGAGATCGAGATCGGGAGCCCGCGGCCCCACAGCGCGAAGATGCCGCCGGTGAGCGCGAGCGGGACGCCGGTGAAGATCAGGGCGGCGTTCCTGAGCGTCCCGACGGAGAGGAAGAGCAGGACGAAGATCAGCCCGAGCGCCAGCGGGACCACCACGGCCAGGCGCCGCTCGGCGGCGAGCAGGTTCTCGAACTGGCCGCCCCAGGACATCCAGTAGCCCGGCGGGAGCTTGATCTCGGCGTCGATGCGCTCCTCGGCGTCGGCGACGAAGCCGCCGAGGTCGCGCCCGCGCACGTTGCACTGGACGACGACGCGGCGCTTGCCGCTCTCGCGGCTGACCTGGTTCGGGCCCTCTTCCACGCGGAGGTTCGCCACCGCGCCGAGCGGCACGAACGCCGCCCGATCGGGCGCCCGCGCCGCGGCGGAGACCGTCGGGCCGCTCGGCCCGGGCGCGTGCTCCCGCTCGCCCCGGAGCGGGATCGGGAGCCGCTCGAGGGCCGCGATGTCGCGGCGGATGACGTCCGGGAGCCGGAGCACGAGATCGAAGCGCTTGTCGCCCTCGAAGACCTCGCCGGCGCTGACGCCGCCGATCGCGGCCTCGACGACCTCCTGCACGTCGGCGACGTTGAGCCCGTAACGGGCGACCATGCGCCGATCCACGTCGATGGTCAGCACCGGCAGGCCGGTGACCTGCTCCACCTTGACGTCGGCCGCGCCCGGGGTCGCCCGCAGGAGGGCGCCGATCTTGTTCGCCTCGGCGAGCATCACGTCGAGGTCGTCGCCGAAGACCTTGACCGCGACGTCGCTCCGCACGCCGCTGATGAGCTCGTTGAACCGGAGCTCGATCGGCTGGCTGAACTCGTAGTTCTGCCCCGGCAGCTCCCGGATCACCTCCTCGATCGCCTCGGCGAGCTCCTCCTGCGTGGCGGCCTTCTTCCACGCGCTCCGGGGCCTCAGCATCAGGTAGGTGTCCGAGACGTTCGGGCCCATCGGATCGGTCGCGACCTCGGCCGTGCCGGTGCGGGCGAAGACGTGCTCGATCTCGTCCGGGAAGCGCTCCTTGAGCACGCGCTCGAGCTGCGCCTGCATCGCCACGCTCGTGGTGAGGCTGATCGAGGGGATGCGCGCCGGCTGGAGCGCGAGCGCCCCCTCGCTCAGCTTGGGCGCGAACTCGCGGCCGAGCCCCGCGGCGGCCAGGCCGGAGGCGACGAGGATGACGCCCGCGGCGGCGACGACGAGCGGCTTCCGGGACAGCGCCCAGGCGAGCGCCCGGCCGTAGGCGCTCCTCGCGCGGTGGAAGAGGAAGTTCTCCTTCTCCGACACCCTGCCCGAGAGGAGCAGCGCCACGAGCGCCGGGATGAACGTCATCGACAGGATCGTCGCCCCCGCGAGCGCCAGGACGACGGTCTGCGCCATGGGCCGGAACATCTTCCCCTCGATGCCCGTGAGCGTGAGGATGGGCAGGTAGACGATCGCGATGATGAGCTCGCCGAAGATCGTCGCCTGCCGGACCTCCTTGGACGCCTCGTAGGCGAGGTCGATCCGCTCGTCGCGGGTGAGCGCGCGCCCGAGCCGGCGCTGCTCCTCGGCGAAGCGCCGCACGCAGTTCTCGACGATGATCACCGAGCCGTCGACGATGAGCCCGAAGTCGATGGCGCCGAGGCTCATCAGGTTGCCGCTCATCTTCGTCTCGACCATGCCGGTGATGGCGATCAGCATCGAGAACGGGATCGCCAGCGCGGCGATCAGCGCGGCCCGGAGGTTGCCGAGCAGGAGGAAGAGCACGACGACGACCAGCGCGGCCCCCTCGAGCAGGCTGTTCCTTACGGTGCTCAGGGTGGCGTCGACGAGGTAGGTGCGGTCGTAGACGGTCTTGACCGTCACGCCGTCGGGCAGCGATTTGTTGACCGCCTTGATCTGCTCGTCCACGCGCCTGGAGACGGCGCGGCCGTTCTCCCCGACGAGCATGATGGCCGTGCCGATGACCGCCTCCTCGCCGTCCTCGGTCGCCGCGCCCGTGCGCAGCTCCCGGCCGACGCCGACCTCGGCGACGTCCTCGATCCGGATCGGCACCTCGCCGTGGTTGCCGACGATGATGCCCCGGATGTCCTCCTCGCTCTGCACGAGGCCCGTGGCGCGGACGAGGTACTGCTCGCCCTTGTGCTCGATGTACCCGCCGCCCGCGTTGGCGTTGTTGCGGGCGAGCGCCTCGAGCACGTCGCGGAACGAGAGCCCGTAGCCGACGAGCTTCGCCGGGTCGGGCGAGACCTGGTAGAGCCGCTCGTGGCCGCCGATCGAGTTGACCTCGGTCACCCCCGGCACCGTCCGGATCTGGGGCCGCACGATCCAGTCCTGGATCGTGCGGAGATCGGTCAGGTCGTACGGCTGGCCGTCGGGCCGCCGGGCGTCCGGCGCGGTCTCCAGCGTCCACATGTAGATCTCGCCGAGGCCGGTCGCGATGGGGCCGAGCTGGGGCTCGCCGAGCCCGGGCGGCAGGCTCTCCTTCGCGGCGCCGAGGCGCTCGGCCACGAGCTGCCTCGCCCAGTAGATGTCGGTGTCGTCCTCGAAGATCACCGTCACCTGGGAGAGCCCGTAGCGGGAGAGCGAGCGCACCTGCTGGACGCCCGGGAGCCCGCCCATGGCCCACTCGATCGGGAACGTGACCTGGCGCTCGACCTCCACGGGGGACAGCGCCTTGACCGAGGTGTTGATCTGCACCTGGACGTTGGTGATGTCCGGGACCGCGTCGATCGGCAGGCGCGTGAAGTTGTAGGCGCCGAGCGCGCCGACCGCGATCGTGAGGGCGACGACGAGGAATCGGTGGCGCACCGAGAACGCGAGGAGCCGCGAGAGCAACGTGAGCATGGGGCCGTCGCGCTCCTCAGTGCTGGTGGCCGGCCTCGGACTTGCCGAGCTCCGCCTTGAGGATGAAGCTGTTCTTGCCGACGTAGCGCTCGCCGGCGGCGACGCCCGCCAGGATCTCGACGACGGCCGCGTCGCGCCGCGGCTCGCCGGTCGGGGCTCCGGGCTGCTTGTCGGCGGCGTCGGCTCCGGTCCCCGGCGCGCCCGTGCCGCGGCGCCCGACCTTCACCGGGCGGGCCTCGAAGCCGCCGCCCTCCTCGACGAAGACGACCTCCCTGCCCTCGATCCGCTGGATGGCCTCGTCCGAGACGACCACCGGCGCGGCCGCCTCCTCGACGGCGATGTCGGCGGTCGCGAAGAGCCCCGGGCGCCAGGCTGCGCCGGGGCTCTGGAGGACGACGCGGGCCACGGCGGAGCGGTTCTGCTCGTCGACGACCTGCCCGAGGAAGGCCACCGATCCCTGCGCGAGCTGCTCGATCCCCTCGGCCTTGACCCAGGCCGTCTGGCCGACCTGCACGCGGTTGAGATCCTTGGCGTAGACGGTGACGTTGACCCAGATGGTGGACAGGTCGGCGATGACGAAGACCTGGGTGTCCTCCTTGAGGACCTCGCCGATGGCGATGTGCTTCTCGATGATGGTGCCGTCGATCGGGGCGACCAGCGCGTATCCGCTGCCCTTGGACGCGCCGGAGCCGGCGGCGGCGCTGAGCTTCTGGGCGGCGCTCCGGTGCTCGATCCGCGCCTCGGCGACCGCCTGCTTGGCGGCCAGGTACTCCTTTTCGGCCGAGATGCGCTCGTTCCAGAGCGCCTCGTGGCGCGTGAAGCTCGCCTCGGCGAGGGCGAGGCGCTCCTTGGCGGCCAGGAGCTCGCGCTGGAGCTCGGCGAGCTCGCGGCTGTCGAGCACGGCGAGCACCTCGCCGCGCTTCACCGTGTCGCCGAGCTGCTTCTTCACCTCCCGCGCCGTCCCCGGCACCCGGGGGGTGACGTGCGCGATGGCCTCCGCGTTGAGCGCCACCTCGCCGGGGAGCGTGACCGTCACCGCGACCTTGCCCGGCCCGGCGGTGAGCATCTCCAGCCCGGCGTTCTGGATCATCGCGGGCGAGAGCTCGATCTTGCCGCCGGCGTGGGCGTGCGCTTCCTCGCCCTCGTCGTGCGCGTGGTCCTTGTCGTCGCCGTGCGCATGGTCCTTGCCCTCGCCGTGGGCGTGCTCGTCGCCGTGGGCGTGCTCGTCGCCGTGGGCGTGCTCGTCGCCGTGGGCGTGCTCGTCGCCGTGGGCGTGCTCGTCGCCTTCGCCGTGCGCGTGCCCTCGCTCGCCTTCGCCGTGGTGGTGCCCGTCGTGCTCATCGTGGCCGGCCTCATCGTGCCCGTGGCGCCGGTGCTCGATGAGCACCGTGACGGCGACGGCCGCGGCGACGAGCGCCAGCACCGCCGCGGCGATCGCGGCGATCGCCTTCGGCGAGAGCTCGATCTTCCGCTGGGGAGCGCTCATCGGACGGCCCTCCCCGCGGCGACGAGGAGCTCGATCTTGGCCGCCGCGTGGGCGTGCTCGGCTTCGAGCAGCGCCGCCTCGGCCTCGATCACCTCGCGGCGCACCAGCAGCACGCTCGCGAGATCCTTCTCGCCGAGCTCGTACCCGCGCGCCGAGATCGCGGCCGCCTGCTCCATGAGGGCGGCCGTCGGCGCGAGGGCCTGCAGGGCCTCCTTCGTGGCCCTGTAGCGCGCGTAGAGCTGCTGGATCTGGCCCACGGCGCCGGCCCGCGCGGCGTCGGCGTGCGCCCGGGCGACGTCGATCTCGGCGGCGGCCGTCGCGGCGCCGGCCCGGTTGGCGTTGAGGATCGGCAGCGGGACCGCGAGGCCGAGCATGCCGATGTTCGCGCCGTCGTCGCGCTCGACCTGGGCGACGACGCTGACGGTGGGCCACCCGGCCGCGCGCTCTCGCTCGGCCTTGGCGCGGGCGGCGTCGACCGAGGCCTCGGCGGCGCCGACGTCGGGGCGCCGCTCCACCTCGCCGAGGATCGACGCGAGCGGCGGCGGCTCGTCGGGGGGCACGAGGGGGCCCTCCACCGGGACGCTCTGCGCTGCCGGCGAGCGGAGGCCGAGCAGGGCGAGGAGCGCGGCCTTGTCGGCGTCGCGCGCGCCTTCGGCCGCCTTCGCGGCGGCGACGTCGCGCCCTTTCTGGAGCAGCGCCAGGGTGACGTCGACCTCCGGGACCTCGCCCGCCTTGCGCTGCCGCTCCGCCGCGGCGTGGAGCCGCTCCGCGAGCGCGACGCGCGCGCGGGCGAGCTGCGCTTGCCGCTCGTCGCGGAGCACGACGGCGTGCTGGAGCAGGGCGGCGAGCAGGACGCGGCGCCGGCCGTCCTCGGCGATGATCTCGGCGGCGCGCTGCTCGGCCTTGGCGGCGGCGATGCGATCGCCTCGCTGGCCGCCGAGCTCGATCGGCCACTCGAGGGACGCCGTGGCGGCCGCCGGCTTGCTTCCGTCGGGGTTGAGCCGGACGCCGCCCATCCCGGTGAGCACGGGGTTCTCGAGCGAGAGCACGCCCGCTGCCGAGGTCGCCGCGCGGGCGACGCCGGCCTCCGCCGTGGCCACGCGCGCGCCCGGCGCCGCGCGGGCGAGGTCGGCGACGCGGGCGCGGCTGAGGGGCGGCTCGGCGGCGAGGGCCGCCGCGGGAGGGAGCAGCAGGGGGAGCAGGAGACCGAAGGCAATCGAGACAACGACGAACGGACGACGCACGCAGGAGCGAAGCATGGACGGGCAGCCCTCGAGCGCGTGGAGCGCTCGCGCGAAGAACCGCGGTTGAGTCCGGTCAGGATCGCGCGAGGGGGCCGAGCCCTGGGCGGCGTGGCGCGGGGGCGCTCACGCGCCGGAGGCCGGCGGCCGTGCTCGTGGGTGCGATGCCTGACGCGGGCGCCTCAAGCGCGGGGGCGTCGGGGTGGCCGTTCGAGGCGGTAGGTGGGGGAGCGCCCTGGCATGGCCGGCGGCGACGATGCGGGGATCTCGTAGGCCTCGAGGAGGATGTACGGCAGCACCTCCTGGAGGGACAGCGTCATGGGGATGCGGCCGCAGGCGCAGTCGCTGCAGCTGGGCGGACAGTCGTGGTGCGAGCGGTCCGGCGTCGCGTCTTTCTCGTGATGGGCGGACGACTCATCATCGACGGACGACTGCTCGAGCATCGGGTGCTCGCAAGCGATTGCAACGCCGAGCGCCTGGAGGGTGTGTCCCTGGGCGAGGAGGCCGACGACGAGGAACACCGAGAGCGCGGCGCAGATCCAGCGAAGGATCGCGCTGCGGTTACGGTGGGGTCGCCGGACGAGGGACATCCGCTGCGAGGGTGGCGGAGGATGGGGCGAGCGTCAAGGAGGGCGCGGGCCCGCGGAACGCGGGGGATCGAGCTGGCGCTGCGGGCGGAGCGGCGGCGGAGACGCGCTGGCAAAGCGGATGGAGACCTGCGGCGCATTCTTGGAACGACGGTGATGCGGAGGCGCGCGAAGCACAGGCCGCGCTCGGGAACAGCACATGACGACTACGGAGAGGGAGAGCTCATCCCGAAGAGGCGAGCGCCTCGTTCATCTACAGGCCCGGATCGGTCTTCGTCTTGAGCATCGGAATCTCCTGATGTGCCGAGGGGTTGTTCCTGGGGAGAGCGCCTCTCCGCCAGCCTTCCTGGCGAATGGACGTCAGCGACGAGCGGCGAGAGCGCTCGACCGGGAGCCCCGAGGAGAGCAAGAATGCGGCGGCGGTGAGGGCGCCGTGCTGTCAGGAAGCGGGCGGCGCCGTCCAGGAACCGGACCGCGCCGTCCAGGAACCGGACCGCGCCGTCCAGGAACCGGACCGCGCCGTCCAGGAACCGGACCGCGCCGTCCAGGAACCGGACCGCGCCGTCCAGGAACCGGACCGCGCCGTCCAGGAACCGGACCGCGCCGTCCAGGAACCGGGCGGCTCTGAGGCCCCAATGGCAACTCACGTCGCCACGAACGCGGACATTGTTTGAGGCTCGGGGCGGGGGCGACTCGGTTCGACGATCAGCGGCTCGGCTGAGGCGAGGGGCTCTGCGCGCCGAACCGCCCGACCGCGCGCTACGGCAAGGTCGTGTCCGTCACGGTAAGGCAATGGTTCGTCAGCTCCACGCCCTCGCGCTTGTACACCACGCCGGTCGCCACATCGGTCATCGCGCCAAGGCCGAGCTCGCCGTAATCCACCTCGAGCTGAGTCACATAATCCGGAGAACCGTCGCCCTCGGTTGGGACGTCGATGCTGAATGTGGCGCCAGTGAACAGGTTCTGCAGGTAATAGGTCGCCGTGTCCGGCACCGGCACGCTGGCCCTCTCGACGTCGATCAAGGTATAGTGGTTGACCAGTACAGCGTCATCAGAGGAAATGTCCTCTTGGAGGGCGAGTTGAGCGGCTCGCTCGAGGCCAATCGCTCGAGAGGCGTTGTTGTCCGGCCAGCTAGCCAGGAGAAAGAAGCTCGTCGTGTAGCGCTCCTCGCAACCGAAGCCCACCTCCTCGGCGGACAGCGCCACGGACCAGTAGCGGCGGTCCGACTCGTTCTGCACGAGTTCCCAGCCTCTGAGCGTGCCAGCGGGCATGTCCCATGCGACGAACACGATGCGATCGAGCCGCGGCGGCCCGAGCGGGGGCCAGTAGACCTCGGGCAGCCAGAGGTCGTCCTTGCACAGGAGACCACGCTGCCGGAGGCCCGAAGCCAACCTGTGATCGTTCCTGCTGTGCCCAGCTCGCGCGAGCAGCTCCGCGACGTCGACGGGAATGGGGGGGTGATCGCCCCCGTCGTCGCCGCAGGAGACCGCCGCGAGCGCGACCATCGCGATTCCAACGAGCTTCGACCGCTGCATCCGTTCCTCCTTCGGCTCACTGGGGAAAGCCGGCCACGTCGATGGCCAGCCCATCGTCGCCAGCGGACCCAGCGACGTTCGGGTTCGCCCCAAGCCCACCCTTGCCACCCGTTCCCGCCTTGAGCTCAGCCTCCGTCACCACCGGGAGCGATGCTCCTATCACGGCGACGGCGATCGAGGGCCCGCCCTGCCCTCCGCCGCCGTGCCCACCGTTACCCCCTTTGCCGCCGTCGCCGCCAGAGCATCCGAAGGGCGAGCCGCCGAAGCCCTGCCCGCCAGGCGCCCCGAGCCCGGGCGCCCCGCCGATCTGGAAGACGCCGCCATGGCCGCCGTCGCCGCCTCGCGCGGCGGTGATCCCGGTGCCGTGGAGCTCCACGCGCGCGTTCAGGATCACGAGGCCGATGCTTGCGCCCCCATGGCCGCCGCCGTGCCCGCCGTGCCCGCCGCAGCCGCCCGAGCCGCCGGAGCCGCCGCCCGCGCCGCCGGCTTTGCGCGGGGTGCCGCAAAACATCGCGCCGGCCCGCGTGCCGCCCCCGCCGCCGCCCCCCTGCCCGGGTAGCCCGTCGCCGCCGTCGCCGCCGTTCACCCCGAGGTAGAGCCCTCGCGGGCTGAACGCGCCCAGGCCCCGCGCGCCCAGCCCGTGCGCGCCGTCAGGACCGTTCGCTCCGGTGCGCCCGTCCAAGCAATCGTCGGTGCTGGTCGCCCCCTGGCCACCGAGGCCGAAGCCGCTGAGGTTCGGAATCGACATCAGCTCGCCGTCGCCGCCGGGCGCTCCGTGGTCGACCGTTCCATCCCCGCCTCGCCCCCCGATCGAGTCCCCTCGCTCACAGCCGGTCTGCACCACCTGGTCACCGCCGGGCACGACGTCGCCGGTGCACGCGTCCTGCCCGAACCGTCCGTGGCGCCCCGCCCCGGCCGGCTCGTTCTTCGGATCGCCAGGCGCACCGTCGCGGCCCCGCGCGCCATCGCCCGCGGCCAGTTCACCGCGGTGCAGGGTAATCCCAGCGCCCTCCAGAACGACCGCCGCGATCGACGAGCCGCCCGGCGCCGTGGCCGACGCCGCCCGTGCCTCCAGATCGAAGACCTTTGCCGTGGCATTGGCTTCGAACGTGAGCGGTATTTCGTTGGGCCCGGGCTCGATCACGGTGTTGCTCCCGCCGCCGTCGTGGACCCACTCGAGATCGCAGTCGAATCCGCCCCAAATCTCCAGGGTCCCGCGGACGCGCACGGCCTCGGGGAAGTTTTCGCTACAGGCATGAACCCTCGGAGGCCGCTGGGGCTCCTGGGCCAAGAGCTCGATTGCCCTCGCGATTGTCTTGACGGGGGCTTTGCTCGTCCCCGGGTTTCGATCGTGGCCAAGGCTCGAGCTGACGAAGAGGCCGCACTCGTCCTTAGCGACGAGGCCCTCCTGGGGTTCGTCGGGACAAGGCGGTTCCTTGTCGGGCAGCTCCTCCTCTGGCAGCGGCTCACAGCGCAGGCGAGGCCCGCACGGGACCTCCGCGCACCCGGTGCCGAAGGCGCAGGAGGCCAGCATCAGGACGACGGCCTCCGCGAAGACAGAGCGCCACGAACGCGTGCGCTGGATGGATTGCGGCATCGCAGTCACCTCACCACACCCCGCTGAACGACACGCCGGCCTGATCACCGGCGATCATCGGCACCACACGCACAGGCTGCCGGCGCCGCTCGATGCCATGGATAATGAACGAGCCGATCGTCGCGGCAGCGACGACACCCGCGCCGATGAAGAAGCCCGTCGCGACGTCCCGGCCCACCTCGTGCGCATCGTACAAATCGTTGATCTCAGCGCACGCCAGGGCGTTCTCGGGCGACGGCGATGCGCAGATCGAGCGGCTGTTGCCGTTGTTCCGCAGGAGCCGCGCGGCGCGCCGCTCCGCCTCTTCGGCGTACTGCGCCGCGAGAACCGAGGCGACGAGGCCCCCGGTGAGCGCGAGCGCGGTGACGCCGATCCCGCAAATCCGCTGCGCGCCCGCCATCCCGTCGAACGGCCCGGACGGAGCCGGTTGGGCCAGGGGCTTGGCCGGTAGCTTGGCCACGGCCTTCTTGGGGGTCGCGGGCTTGGTCGAGGTCCGAGCGGACGCCGGCGCCTCCTTGGGCTTCTCGACGAACCGGAGGACGACCTGGACAGCCTTCCCCTTCTCCACCTGGACGGTTTGCTCGACATCGAGGAAGCCAGGGAGCGTGGCCTTGATCGTGCGCGTGCCGGGCTCGACGTACGTGTAGCCGCTCGTCGACGCGTCCCTGTCCCGGACCTCCCCGCTGATCGTGACCAGCGCGCCCTGATGGCTCAAGTCGATGTCGATCTGGCCCACCTCGCGCCGGGCTCTCTCAAGGCCATCGGTGTAACGGCGCCGCTGCGCGGCCGTGCCCGCGCCGGGATCGTTCAGGCACCTGTCGATGGCCATGGCGGCGTCGACGTGCCGCCGGAGGGCGAGCAGGGGCATTCCCCACTCGCAGCGAACCCTACCTCCTGCACCAAGCGTGTACGCGAGGTAATAGGCCTCTTCCGCCCGCTCCCATCTTCCCTGGTCGCGGGCGATGTCTCCCACGCGAACCAGCGCCTGGATATCGACGTTGGGTGCGCCCTCCGCCTTCGCTGGAGGCGCGCCATCGTCGAGCCGAGGTGGCTCACCACGGGCCTGGCTCGGCGACAGCCAGGCTTGCAGTAAGAAGCAACAGCGCCGCCACGCGCGATGGCGTGATCCGAGCTTGCGACAAGCACTCTCGCAGGATGCAAACACGCATGGCTCACGTCGCGCTATCGCTATCTTATCAAGGGGGAGTTGCCGCCATGCTGGCTTACCGAGCACGGCGTCATCTCATTTGCCACCCATAGCACCTTCTCGTGGCACGGCGGTCAAGCGTCCATCGCAGCCATCGCGCGCCGATACCTCCGAGAGAGCATTCCGATCGAGCGCCCGAAATTCGCAATGCAACTGGCGCAATCGACCGTGGCGAACGCGTCTCCGAGGCCAACCACCAGGGCGGGGCCTTCGTGCGCAAGCCGCACTTCACGCCGATGCTGAGCACCTCGGCCGCGGCGACGACCTCTGCGAGCTCGCGACGACCCAGGTGTCGACGCTCCTCGGAAACCGCGGAACCTCACCCGAGGGCGCGCGCAGCCCATGTGCATCGCAGTGTGCTTTGTTGAAGCACAAACGTGCCGTTCCGCTCAGGTGGAACAAGCCATCGAAACCACACACGAGCTTGTGCGGCCAGGCGGATCGGCTGAGGTCAACAGCGACGCCGCCGGCACTGCACATGAGCTGTGTGGAAGGCTTCAGGTAAGGACTGGAGAACGATGCGTCGAGAGAGACAGTGCGAAGGGGGGGACTTGAACCCCCACGGTGTTACCCGCTAGCACCTCAAGCTAGTGCGTCTGCCAATTCCGCCACCTTCGCGAGCGCGGTTGCGGGACGGAACCTACCCAGCTGGCCGGGGAAGTCAAGCTAATCCTCACAACGTCGTCACACGACGCAGCGCCCACGCTGCTCAGCCCGGCGTTGCAGCCTGGCGGCCTCGGCCGATCGTCTGCTGCTGCCATGGCGACGCAACGCGGCCGGAACGCATCCGCGCCGGGCGACCAGAAGCGAGCACCAGGAGCACGCCCTCACCCACGGAGCGCCACGCTAGCCTGCGTGCCGCCGCCTCTTCAGCGGACGAGCGCCTCGACGATCTCGCGGATCTCGAACGGCTTGCGCACCCACGACACCCCGGAGTTCGCAGGGAGCGGCGCCGCGACCGCGCTGCCGGACATCACCACGAGCCGCACGTCGGGGTTGGCGCTGCGCACGGCCGAGACGGTGCCGAGGACGTCCTGGGCGATCGGCGAGATGTCGAGCAGCGCCGCCTGGAACGGGCCGGACGCGAGCGCTCCCGGGAGCTCCACCGCGCTCTGGACGCTGACGATGCTCGCGCCGCGCGCGGTGAGCGCCGTGTCGAGCAGATCCACCACCGCGTCGTCGTCCTCGACCACCAGGATCCTCACGCCGTCTAGGACGGCCCCGGGGAGCGGCGACGTCATGCTTCGCGGCGCAGGCGGCACCTCCTCGGCCTCCCCGTCATCGCCGGCCAGCGCGGACGCGGAGCCCTCGATGGGCCAGCGCAGCTCGAAGCGCGCGCCCACCTCCGACGGGACGAGCTCGAGCACGCCGCCGGCGGCGGTCGCCAGCGCCGCAGAGTGGCGCAGGCCGATGCCCGCCCCGCCCGGGCGCGTCGACACGCCGGAGCTCAGCAGCGTCGCGCGGCGCGACGGCGGAACACCGGGCCCCTGATCCGCGACGCCGACGATCACCGCCGCGCCGTCCAGCCTCGCGTCCACGCGCACCGCTGACCCGCGCGGCGAGAGCGCGACCGCGTTGAGCAAGAGGTTGGTCAAGATCTGCACCACCGCGGCGCCGTTGCTCACGCAGGCCCGCGCGACGTCCGGGTCGATCTCCGCGCGGAGCGCGATCGCCGAGCGGCGCGCCTCCGGCTCGAGCCCCATCACCGCGTCGTCGATCACATCGGCGAGCAGCCGCGTCGGATCGCCCAGCGGCGTCGACGCGACCTCGCCGTCGCCGGCCGGGCGCCCCTCGGCGTCGGCGCCGATGGCCCGCCGGATCAGACGGCGGGCGTCGCGCGCCCGCGACACGGCGACGCCGAGCGCGCGGCTCAGCTCAGCGCCGCGCTCGCCCTGGGCCCGCTCGATGCAGCCCACGATCACCGTGAGCGCGTTGGAGACCTCGTGCAGCGCGACCGCGAGCTCCTGCGACGACGGCAGGGACGCGCTCGCGCGCTCCTCCTCGGAACGCGGCCCCGGATCGCCGCGCAGAGGAGGCGCGAGGGTCAGGCCATCCTCTGTTGAAGGCTCCGATGTCCCACCGCGCGTCGGCTGCGCCACGGGCGCTAGCCTATCTCGCTCTGCGCTGAGCTGGTACCGCCCTTTTTCGCTCCGACTTCACCGGGACGTCGACGGGGGGAGCGGCAGGACGTAGGAGCCGTCGGGCTCCGACCGGGTCTCGCCGACCTGGATGACCCCCGTGACCTTCCCCTGCGCGGTCTTCCTCTCGACCGGAAGCCAGGCCACGACCGCGGCGTCGCCGAGCGGGTCGCCCGACGCGTCGCGGACGACGCCCTGGAGCACGGCCGGGTAGGACATGGCGAGCTCCAGGTCGGCGACCGCGGCGTCGGTCGCGGGCACCACCAGGCGGGGCCGCACGAGCCACGGATAGGCGGAGCCCGGCGTCGGCCGGACCGAGAAGTCGAACTCCCCGGGGTCGGCGCCGATGGAGAACGCGCCGTTGCGCACGACCCCGGACGCCTGCCGGGGCAGCAGCGGCTCGGGGGTGAGCACCTGGTTGAGGTAGGTCGTGACCTCGCCGAGGGAGGGGACCGCGAGCACGCTCGCGCCATCCATCACCTCGCCAGTGGGCCCCTGGACGCGGCCGCGCAGCGCCCCGGCCTCCGGGATGACGACCGACTGGCCGCAGAAGCAGTCGTCGCCGGCGGCGACCTTGAGCGACTGCCGGGCCCTCGCCTTGGTGGTGTCGTTGATCGGCTGCGCGAAGACGACGTACTCGCCGGGCGGGAGGTCGGCCCGGAAGAGGCCGCTCGCGTCCGTCTCGGTGTCCAGCTTGTAGGCGGCGGTCGGGGCCCTGTCGATGGTCGCGCTCTGGATGCGGACGACCGAGAGCACCGGGTTGCCGCTCGCGTCGAGGGTCCGGCCCTCCACGCGGCGCGCGGACGCGTCGAGCTGGAGCAGCGAGAGGGTCAGGTTCGCCGTGGACCCCTGGAGCGCGACCGCGGCGAGCTCCCAGTAGACCGTGGGCCGCGGCTCGCCGTCCTTGGGACGCAGCCGGATGAGCGGGCTAATGTCCTTGTCGGTCCAGGTCCAGTAGAACTTCACGCTGAACTCGACCTGCGTCGCGGTCCCCGGCGTGCCGGGATCGACCTGCTCGAGGACGCCGACCTGCGAGATGACGCTGCCGGTCAGCGGGTCGACGACGTCGAGCTTCCACCCGTCGACGCGCATGCCCGCGGGCACCTGCAGGCTGCCTTCGAGCACGGCGGGCGGCTCGGCGCTGATGCCGAGCGTCAACTGCTCGGGGACCAGCTGGTTCGGCAGGAGGATGGGCGGGGGGATGTCGTCGCCGCAGAGGCGGTTCGGCTGCGGTACCAGGTAGAGGTGATAGCTCCCGGCGGGGATCGAGAGCTGGAACTTCTGGCCGTCGGAGTCGTTCGGCTCGGAGAGCGTCGCGTAGTTCCGGGTGGGCAGGCCCAGCACCGGCGCGATGCGCCGGAACTCGGCCTTCACCGGGAACTGCCCGGCGGGGCGGCCGTCGCAGTAGGTGCCGCCGAGGCGCAACGTGGCGTCGACGCGCGCGGGCGGGGGGATCCGGAGATCGAGGGAGTGCACCTGTCCGCCGGGATCGTCCGGAAGGAAGCTGCTGCCGGCGTCGAGGTCGAGGAGATGAGAGACCTCCACGCCCACCTCGCGCGAGGCGCGCGGCCGGATCTCCAGGAGGAGGCCGTCCAGGTGCGCGCTGGTCGAGACGCACGCGCGGTGCCCGTCGACCTCCGCGCAGGTCGCCCCCGGCCCGCACTCTTCCGACCGATCACAGGCGTTCGTGAGGCCGGGTTCCATGGCCTCAAGGGGGATGCTGCAGGCCGCCGAGGCCGGCAGGCAGGCGAGCAGCAGGGCGCACGCGGCGGGTCGCGCGCTCACGGCGACCTCCTCGCCGAGGGCGCGACGCGCCCGGCGCAGAGCGCGCGCCGGCGCCGGCCCCGCGCGGCGGGAAAGGGCGGCGGTGCCGCCGGGACGCCGGCGCGCGGAAACCGCCGAGCTGAGAAGAGCAATGCGCGAGGCCCGAACGGGTCCGCACCCGAGCAGGCGCAGGGAAAAATCACGGTAGAAGAAGAAGGCGATGTTCGTGCCAACGTGCTGCCGGCGCTCCGGGCAGCGCGAGGCGTATGTCCCGTCGGCTGGGCAGCGCAGGGCGTGCGCCCTGTCGCCTGGGCAGCGTGCAACGAGCGGCGAGGCTGTGACAGCGCTGTCGCGTCGAGGCGGATGCGCCGAGGTGACCAGGCCGCAATCGTCGCAGCGGAGTGAAGCGTGGGCGTGCACACGGGGAGCCTCGAGTGGAGGGGGCAACAGGGGCCATGCCGCCGGCGCGGGGCGCGCGGTCGGGAGAGGCGCGGGGCGCGCGGTCGGGAGCAGAGACATGTCGCCGCGGACGGCAGCGCGGCGGCTGCATCGAGGCTTACGTGCCGGCGCGGAAGCGCGAGCTGCCTGCGTCGACCCGCCGGAGGGAAGGCACCGTGCCGGGCTGCCATCGCGCTTCGGCGTACTCCATCCGCGTCGCGAGGCGTACGAGATCGGCGATCTCGGGGTGCGTCGCGCACGCCGCGGCGAGCCCCTCGGGCTGGGAGAGCGGGACCGCGAGCTCAAGGCCGCGCTCCTTGATGGTCGCGCGGACCGCGGTGGCGAGGTTGCCCGCGGCGAAGAGGCCGGCGCGGCGCATCGCGGTGCGGGCCGTCTTGACGGCCGCCTCGTAGGTCATCTTGCTGGCGCTGTCGCAGATCTCGCGGAGGCGGCGCTCGGCGCGCGGAGGGATGAGCTGCCAGAGGTTCTGCTCGAGCCGCACCACGGCCGGGTTGCCGCGCGTGCTGTGCGCGGTGGCCTCCAGCGGGCCGAAGGCGGCGACGACCGCGGAGAGGAGCGTGCGGAGCTCGTCCTCGGTGCTGGTGTTCACGAGGACGTAGTCGGGCATGGCGCCGGCCAGGTGAGCGCCGATCAGGTACCGCAGCTCCGGGGAGTCCTCGCGGATCTCGCCCCGCAGGAGCACCGCCGGCGGGTTGACCCGGATGACCTGGCCCTCCGGCGACGACGGCGCGGGCGACGGCGCGCGCTGGTGGAAGAGCGCGGTGCGCAGCAGACCCAGGTGACCGGCCACGACGCCGTAGAGCTCCCCGAGCAGGGTCGGCGAGGTCGGCTGGACCCGCTCGGAGGCGACGAGCCCGGACTGGGACGTATCGCGGCGATAGAGGCCGGTCTCCCAGACGAGCGCGAGGGCCTCGTTGACCGGAGACTCCAGGTCGCGGAAGAGCAGGGCGCTCACGAGCTCCGGCGCGTCGCGCTGCCCGGCGAGGAGCGGGGGCGAGACGGCGCCCCGGTCGGACGGCTCGTCGCCCTCGAAGGCGCGCAGCACGTGCTCGATGGCGCGGGCGTAGGTCATGTTCTTGTCGGCGATCGCGGCGGCCTGGAGGCGTTCGAGGGCACCCCGGTCGCCGAGCCTCAGGTGGGCCTGCATCCGGCGGACCGCCAGCGCCTCGCGGGAGCGATCGTCGCGCGAGGCGAAGCTCTTCATGAGCCGCTCGCCGGCGTCGTACGAGCCGGCGGCGAGCTCGCGGAAGAGCGCGGCCTCCTCGAAGCTCTCGGCCGCGGACGGCGGCCACGTGGTGAGGAGCCGCGTCGCGGAGGACGGGGGCTGGAGCGACGCCGGGGAGGAGACCGGCGGCGCGGCGTGCTGCGCGGCGGCGCCGGCGCGGCCCGAGGCGGTGGCGCCGCGCGCGGGGTTGCGCTCCGCGGCGCCGGGGGCGGACCTCCTCGATGGCGGGGCCGCGGCCGGCCCCTCGAGCAGGTCGTCGTCCGACAGCGCGGGAGAGCTGGCCTGCGACGCGTCGGCGGCGATCAGCGACTCGTCGAGCGGGTCGTTGAGCTCGACCAGGTCGATGTGCGGATTGACGGAGGCCGGCGCGCTGCCGCTCGCCGGCGCACTGCCGCTCGACGGCGCGCGGCTGCTCGCGGGCGCCACGCCGCTCGACGGCGCGCGGCTGCTCGCGGGCGCGCTGCCGCTCGACGGCGCGCGGCTGCTCGCGGGCGCCACGCCGCTCGACGGCGCGCGGCTGCTCGCGGGCGCGCTGCCGCCCGCCGCCGAGGAGGGGCCGGAGGGCGCCTCGGGCGCCGCCGGGGCAGGCTCCGCGGCGACGGCGCGGGCCGGCGCGGCGTGAGGCACCTCCTCGGGCGGCAAGGTCGCCCGCTCGCTGGCCAGCTCGGCGTTCAGCTCGGCGATCTTCAGCCCCAGCGAGCGATCCGAGCCCGCCAGCACCGTGGCCTGCGCGAGGATCTGCGATGCGCGATCCGGATCGCTCGACACGTGCAGGCGCGCGAGCTGCATCAGCGCGCGCGCCCGGTCGATCCCCGAGCTCTGCGCGACGAGCTCTTCGAGCGCCTTGCGGGCCGCCTCGGGCTCGCCCCGCGAGGCCGTGAGCTCCAGCTGGCGTCGCAGCGCCAGCGCGCGCGTCTCCGGCTCCGCCGCGGCCTCCTCCAGCAGGCGCGCGGCCGTCTCGAGCTCGCCGGCGTTCTGCGCGGTCTCGGCGGCGGCGAGCGCGACGCGGCCGCGCGCGCGCATGCCCTGGAGATCGCCGCCGAGCGCGCGCTCGAACAGCGGGAGGGCGGCGGAGAAGTTCCGCTTCAGCGCCAGGCGCTCCGCCATGCCGAGCGCGACCAGCGTGCTCGGGCCGACCTCGGCGTGGCGCCGGGTCAGCTCGCGCATGCCCGCGCCGTGGCCCTGGATGACGTCGAGCGTCTCGGCCAGGAGGAAGGCGTGCAGATCGACGTGCGCCGGGCGCAGGCGCGGCGCGATGCGGCCGAGCTCCTCGACCGCGGCCTGCGCGTCGCGCGGCGTGCCGGTCCCGCGCAGCCGGTACTCGATGCGGCGCGCCTCGAGGACGGCGTCGGGAGAGTCCGGGGCGAGCTTCACGGCCCGGCGAGCGCGCTCGAGGGCCGTGGCGTCGTCGCCGAGCATCGAGGTGGCGCGCGCCGCCTCGACGAGCAGCTGCGCGCGCCGCTCGGGCGCGTCGCGCGACGCGCTGGCGAGCTGATCGAGCGCCGCCGCGAGCGCGTGGCCGTCGCCCTCCCGGCGGGCGATCTCGACGCGGAGCTCGATCACGGCCTCGCGCGGCGCGATGCGGGCGACGCTCTCCAGGGTGTCCTTCGCGGACTCGACGTCCCCGCCGCCGAGGTAGCTGCTGCACGCGCGGAGGTTGTACTCGGCCCGCTCGTCGGTGGTCGTCGCGAGATCGCCCAGCCTGCACCAGAGCGGGGCGGCGCGGAGCGGCGTCCCGAGCCGCTCGTAGATGTCCGCGAGGAACCGGAGCGCGCTCACGTCGTCCGGCGACGCCGCGAGCAGGGCCTCGAGCTCGGCGCACGCCTCGTCGAGGAGGCCGAGGCGCTGCTCGAGCAGCGCAGCGCGCCGGAGCCGCAGCGCCCGCCGCGTGTCCGGCAGCGGAGCCGCCTCGATGCGGCGCGCGAGCAGGGCGGCGACCGCGGCGTGATCGCCGCGCTCGCTCGCGTCCTGCTCGACGACCTCGAGGGCGTGCAGGTCGGTGAGGTCCAGCCGGGCGATCGCCTCGTAGAGCGCGACCGCGGTGCCGCGATCGCCGAGCTCATGGGCGAGCGGCGCGAGCTCGCGCAGCACGAGCAGCCGCTCCTCGTCGCTGGCGGCGGCGCCCTGGAGGCGCGTGAGCACGTCGAAGAGCTGCCGGCGATCCTCGCTGCGCCGGGCGAGCCGGATGAGCTCGTCGAGGTGCGCCTTGTCGAACGGGGTCTTCTGCGCGGCCTCCAGGAGGAGCTCCAGCGCGCCGTGGAGATCGTCGCGGGCGGCGAGGATGCCGGCGAGCTCGCGCGTCATCTCGAGGCGGACGGCGCCCGACAGGTCCACGCGCGCGAGCTCGGCCTGGAGCAGCGCCTCGAGCTCGCCGCCGCGCCCCTCGGCCGCGTACAGGCGCCGGAGCCGGGCGACGCTCTCGGCGCGCGCCTCGCCCTGGAGCTGGCCGCCGGCGAGCGCCCGCTCCAGGGCGACGATGGCCTCGGCGCGCTGCCCCTCGCGCTCGTGCTTGTCGGCGAGGTGCAGCAGCGCCTCGAGGCGCCGCGCGACCGGCAGGGCGTCGTCCAGAGAGCGCTTCAGCGCCTCGTCGCCGCTGGCCTCGACCGCCGCCTCCGCCTCGTAGGCGAGCACGTCGTCCTCGGGCGCGCGGCGCGCCGCCTCCACGAGCAGCGCCGCGGCGACCGGCGGCACGTTGAGCGCGTCCGCGAGCTTGCTCGCCCACCTGAGCAGGCCAGGGCCGACGCTCGAGTGCGGCTTCATCGCGGCGGCGTACACCGCCGCGATGAGGTGCGACGCCGGCTCGGTCTGCCGGGCGAGCTCGCCGACGATGTGGAGCAGCGTCTGGAACTCGTCGACGTCGCCGTCCGCGAGCATCGCGCGCTCGATCGCGGCGAGCGCGAGCGCGGGCGCGTTGAGGATCTCGACGGCGATGCGCGCCATCGCGAGCCCCGCTCGAGCCCCGTCGGGCCCGTCGAGCTTCGCGATGCTCGCCTTGACCGCGCGGTCGAAGCGGATGGCCTCGACCTCCGGCTGCCCGGTGCACGCGACGAGGTCGCGGATGGCCGCGCCCACGTCGTCGACGATCGCCGCGTCCGGGCGCACGATCATCGCGCGGAGCAGGATGTCGAGGCGCAGACGGAGGCCGTCCTCCGTGCGGCCGGCGAGGTCCGCGGCGCGCTTCAGCCACGCGTTGCGCGACGCCGGATCGGCGGCGGCCGCCACCCGCTCGAGCGCGCGCACGGCCTCCGAGGGCTCGCCGGCGTGCTCGGCGAGCCGCGCGAGCAGCACGTACGAGGTCCCCTCGGTGGGCACCGCCTCGAAGCTGGCCACGGCGTGCGAGAGCGCGAGCTCGAAGGCGCCGCGCCGCTCCAGCTGCCGCGCCGCGCGGTAATGGGCGGCGCGGCGGCCGTAGCAGCCCAGGGCCGCGTCGGCGAGCAGCCGGTAGGTCTTGTCGAGGACGGCGACGCCGCCGTCGGCGTCCGCCGATTTCTCGACGAGCGCGACGGCGTCGGCGCGCAGAGGATCGAGCTCGATCGCGCTCGCCGCCGCGGCCAGCGCCCGCTCGGGCAGGCCGTGCTCGTGCGCGAGGTTGGCGGCCTCGATCAGCAGGCTGGCGCGCCGGCGCCGCTCGGGGCCGACGTCTCCCGTCCACCGGCCCTCGTCCGCGGCGGGCTGCGCTCCCCCCTCGCCCCGCGCCTCGGCGGCCCGGGCGACGATCGCGTCGATCGCGGCCTCGACGCCCGCGAACTCGCACATGTCCCGCGCGTAGCGCTCGGTCCCGCCGCTCGGCGCGACCTCGCTCGCCCGGAAGAACGCCGCCTCGGCGCCTCGATGATCCTCCGCCAGGTCCCAGAGCAGGCTCCCGAGCTCGCGCCACGCGGCCGCCGCCTCCTGCGCGGCGACGGCGCCCTGGGCGGTGAACGCCCGGGCCTTCGCCTCGGCCAGCGCCACGGCGCCGTCGGAGCTCAGCCCCTTCGCGTCGAGCAGCGACGCCTCGAGGCGCTGGACCCGCGCGAGGACCTCCTGAGGGTCGGCCTCCGCCGCCGCGGCGCGCGCGAGCTCCTGGGCCGCCCCGTCGGGGTCGCCGCCGTCGAGGCGGCAGTCGGCCAGCATGAACATGAGCTCGGTGGCGTGCGACGCCGTGATCTCGACGGCCAGCCACCGCTCGAGCACGGTCACCGCGAGGTGAGGATCGCCCGCGCGGCGCGCGAGCTCGAGGAGCCGCTCGCGCAGGAGCGGGTTCTGCGGGCCGAAGACGTCGAGCGAGCGCCGCGCGAGCGCCGTGCCGCGGGCGGGATCGAGGCCGTAGAGGGCGTGCAGCGCGCTCGCCAGCGGGGCCGCCATCTCGCCGAGCGGCTTCGGCTGCGCCAGGATCCACGCGAGCGCGTCCGAGAGCCGGGCCGCGTCGCCGGCGACGGCGGCGCGACGGATGAGCTCCGTGGTCGCCTGGGGGCACCCGGGCCGGAGCGCGAGCCACCGCTGGGTCCACGCGAGCGCGAGCGGCAGCTCCCCCAGCGCCTCCAGCGCCCTGGCGAGGCCGTCGCAGAGCGCGCCGCGCGGGAACACCGTGGTGATGGAGCGCTCGATCGCGGCGGCGACCGCGCGGTCGACCTCGAACGGAGGCGCCTCGCCCGCCTCGGCGGCGGCGGCGAGCTCCGCCGTGAGGATCGACGCGAGCGTGGCCACGGCGCGCGTGCACGACGGATCGGCCTCGCAGGCGAGCACCGCGACCTCGCGCGAGAGCGGCGCGGCGCGCACCCGCTCGTAGAGCGCCGCCGCGGCCGCGAGCAGCACCGCGCGCAGCGCCGGCCAGACCGGGGCCGCGAGCTGCACGATCGCGTCGGCGCGCTCCCGCAGGCGCCCGGTCCTCGTGGCCAGCACGAGCGCGGCGCTGGCGGCGCCGCGGTGCCCCGGCGCCTCGCCGAGCAGCGGCGCCACCTCGTCGAGGGCGCGGGCGTCCTGGCCCTGCCGCCGCGCGATCGCCGACAGGAGCAGCCGGGCGCGCACCAGCTCGACGCGCGTCAGCGCGGCCGCGCGGATCGCCTCGGACCTCGTCGAGCGCGCGCCGTCGGCCTCCGAGGACGGCGGCCGCGCCGCCTCGGCCAGCCGCGCGCGCAGCAGGGCCTCGAGCGCCGCACCGCCCCCGGTCCGCCGGCTCAGCCGATCGAGCGCGAGGAGGCAGCCGCGGTCGGTCGGCAGCGCCTGCGCGAGCCCCACGAGCGCCTCCTCGTAGGCGGCGCGCTCGTCCGGGCGGCCCCGGTAGATCACGACGAGCCGGCGGAGCGCGTCGATCCGCCCCTCGGCCGTGTCCGCGCCGCGGAGCGCGCGCTGGGCCGCGGCGAGCGCCTCGTCCTGCGCCTTGAGCCGCTCGGCGATCCGCTGGAGCCCCGCCGCGGAGCGCTCGGGGTCGCCGCCGACGCGCTTCAGCGTCTCGAGCGCCCACCGCGCGAGGCCCGGGTCGCCGATCTTCTCCTCCGCGAGGCGCGCGAGCTCCGAGAGCGCGTCGATCCGCGCCGCCGCGTCGTCCTTCGCCCTCGCGTCCGAGCCCTCGCCGATGCGGATGAGCGCCTCGACGAGGGGCGCCATGTCGTGCAGCGTCGCCGCGTGCTCGCGCAGCGCGGCGCGCGCCGCGGCGTTGCTGGAGTCGCTCGCCGCGGCCTCGATCCAGGCCTCCACGGCGCGGTCGGGGCTCGCGAGCGGGCCGGCGTAGAGCCGCGCCAGCGCCGCGTACGCCTCGGCCCTCGGCGCCCCCGCCCGCTGCTCGGACCTGATCTCGAGCCGCGCGGCCACGACCTCGTAGAGCCCCGCCTGCTCGAGCACCTCGTCGATCGCGCGGGCGGCGTCGCCGTCGACCTCCCCGTCGAGGCCCGCGTCGAGCACGCAGCCGACCGCGCGCGCCCAGTCGCCCTCGCTCGTCGCGCCCGTGAGCCGGTGGCCGTGGACCTCCCGCGCGCGCTGCGGCGCGGAGGGGCCCGAGGCCTCGCCCTCGCCTGCGGGCGCCCTCGCCGCGAGCGCTTCGGCGTGCGCCCGGAGCACCTCGTCGGCGGCGCCGTGCCGGCTGCGCACGAACAGCGCGGCGGCCATGGCCTTGGCGGCCATGTCGTCGTGAGGGGCGATCTCGAAGGCGCGCAGGCGGTCCTCGAACGCCGCCTCCCGCTCGCGCGCGGCCTCGCGCCGCTTGGCCGCCTCCAGGTACGCCTTCGCCGCGGCCGCGGGGAACACCTCCTCCGACGCCCAGGCGGCGATCGTGCCGAGCAGCTCGCTCGCCATCGCGTCGTCCGGGGCGAGCGAGCTCGCCTCTTCGAGCGCGTCGACCGCGCCCGCGACGTCGCTGGCGCGCGCGAGGAGCACGGCGATCTTCACCAGCATGCGCGCCGTCGCGCCGGGCGGCTGCGCGTCGTCCCGGAGGCCGCGCAGCGCCGCTGCGGCCAGGGCCGGCTCGCCCAGCCCCGCCAGCCACCCGGCCAGCTCGCTCCTCATCGCGGGATCGTCGCCCAGCGAGAGCGCCCTTCGGGCCAGCGACGCCGCGCGGTCGAGCTCGACGCCGCGCGCGGCGAGGATCCTCGCGAGGGCGAGGGCCGCCTCGCGCTCGCCTTGCGCGTCGCCGGCGGCGCGGCGCTCGTCCATTCGCGCGCGCCAGTAGGCTTCCTCAGCGCGCGGGCCGCGGTGGCGCGACACCGGCGCGACGGTCCGGCTCGCCCCGATGAGCAGCTGCCCCGCGGAGGCGGGCCCCGCTGGTTCCATCAGCTCCGGCGAATGCAGCGTCCTCCGCGCGCCCGACGCTGATGCTGCCCGTTCCGGAGGTGAAGAGCTCATTTCGGCGACCCGCTTCGGGTATGCTGAACCCGATCAGCCTACCAGAACGACCGAGGTACAAGGCCAATCTTCCGGTGCGATCGCGCGCCCTACCGGAGCGTCACCGCAAACGGCAACACGGTGAGCGCCCTCTCCCCGGCCAGGAGCGGCGCCATGGAGGCGGCGAAGGTCCCGATCTCCGGCGCGACGCCGAGCCACTCCGGCAGCAGGGCGCCCGCCATCGCCTCCCGCGCGCGCTCCTTGAGCGCGGCGCGGTCCGGGGCCCGCGCGGCGTCCTCGCCGGCCTCGTCGCCGGCGGCCAGGAGCTCGATGAGCCCTCCATCGTCCTGCTCGATCTCGACCGGCGCGTCCTCGGGGAGCTTCGCCAGCTCGCGCGCGAGCGCGATCGCCCGCTCCAGCCCGCCGAGCTCATCGACGAGCGAGCGCTCGTGGGCCTCGACCCCGCCGAAGATCCGCCCCTCCGCCGACGGCGCGATCGTCTCCAGCGGGAGGTTCCGGCCCGCCGTGATGCGCTTCAGGAAGAGATCGTAAACCGCCTCCATCGAGGCGAGCACGCGGGCGCGGGTCGGCTCGTCCCAGGGCGTGAGCGCCGACATGTACGCCGCGCGCGCCGCCCGCGCTGGATCCGGGTTGGCCGCGACGGTCTCCGCGTTGATCCCGATGTCCGCGAGCGCCTTGCCGACGGCGAACTTGCCGCCCACGACGCCGATCGAGCCGATGATGCTCGTCGGCTCGGCGATGATCTTGGTGCCGGCGCAGGCGAGATAGTAGCCGCCGCTCGCCGCCATGCCGCCGATCGAGACGACCAGGGGCTTCTCCTGCCGCAGCCGCATCAGCCTCTGCCAGAGCAGGTCCGAGGCCAGCGCCGACCCGCCGGGCGAATCGATCCGCAGCACGACCGCCTTCGTGCTCGTGTCCTTCGTGAGGCGCGCGATGATCCGCCCGAGCTCGCGCTCGCCGATCCCGTCCGACGAGCCGAGCGGCATCCCGCTGGCGGTCATGGTGATGCCGCCGATCGCCGGCACCACCGCCACGTGCGGCGTGCCCAGCGTGCTCGCCCCCGAGATCGAGCGGAACACGTCCACGAGGCTCCGCGAGAGGCTCGGGTCGCGCGGGGCGCCGCCGAAACGCGGCACGGACAGATCGGTGCCGGCGAGCTTCTTCGCGTCCTCGGTCGCGGCCTCCAGATCGCCGAGCTCATCCACGAGCCCCCTCGCCTTCGCCTCCTCCGGGGCGAACGGGCCGTCCTCGACGGCCTCGCGGAGCTCCTGCTTGCCGCGCCCCTCCACGATGCCCGAGAGCCACGCCTCACGGAGCCCGCCCAGCGCCGACTGGAGCGACTGGCGCGCCTCGGGGCTCGCCCCCTCGCGCGTGAACGGCTCGCTCGCGCCCTTGAACTTCCCCACCTGGAGGAAGTCGACGTCCACGTTGAGCTTGTCGAGCAGCCCCTTCGCGAAGATGAGCTGCGCCGCGATCCCCACCGTGTCGACCTGCCCGGCCGGGCTCAGCCAGAGCTTGCTGCAGGCGGCGGACGCCAGCAGCATCGTCGCGTTGTTGTACTCGTCCGCGTGACACACCACCGGCCGCCCCGCCTTGCGGACGTCGCCGAGGATCCGGCCGATCTCGTGGGCGCGCGCGAACGCGATGCGCGCGCTCCCGAGCCGCACGAGGAAGCCCTTCGCGCTCTCGGCCTCGGACAGCGCCCGGAGCGACTGCACGAGCTGCGCGTGCGTCCTGCCGCTCGGCGGGCCGAAGAGCGACGCCGACGCGCTCTCGGGGAGCCCGCGCGAGAGATCGATCTCGATGACCGCCGGCTCGTCGAGGCGCCCGGCGGGCGGCGCCGGCAGCGACGCCGCGCGCTCCCTCCCGGTGCACCCGGCCACCGCCATCGAGCCTGCCGCCGCGAGGGCGCCGACACCGATCCACCGCATCCGTCGAGCTCGGCGCTTACTCATGCTTGATCCCGGGCAGATCGGACGTGTCGATCACCGGCGCCGTCGCGCTCGGCGAGGGGGCCGGCGGCGGGTGCACGCCGGGGAGATCGCTCGTGTCGATCGTCCCCCCGGGGGCAACATAGTCGTCCGGCACGCGGCCGTCGTCCGGCTCCGGCGCCCGGCGAACGCCGCGCCCCGGCGCGGCCGGCGCGGCCGGCGCGCTCGGGCCGGGAGCGCCCGCCGCGGGGCTCTCCGGGCGCGCGCTCGAGGCCGGCTCGGCGCCGCCGCTCGGTTTGTCCTGCTCGCCCTGCTCCTTCTCGATGCGGTCGATGAAGGCCCGGAGCGGGCGCGCGAGCAGGTGCGGCGGGCTCAGGGCGAGCAGGCGATCGTTCTCGGCGCGCGCGGTCGCGAGATCGCCGGCTCGCGCGAGCGCGTACACGAGGAGCGCCCGCGCCCGCCCGGGGATCTGCTCGATGCTCGCCGCCGCCCGGAGCCGCGTGAAGACCGTGTCCCAGCTCGGCTGAGCCTCCGCGAGGGCGAGCGCGGCCAGCGTGAGGGCGTTCTCGGGCTGCGCGCTGTCGGCCGAGATCGCGGCGACGAGCTGCCGCGCCGCGGCGAGGTCCCCCTGCATGCGGAGCAGATCGAGCGCGGCGCGGTTCACCGCGGGATCCGCCGGCGCGACGCGCCGCGCGTGATCGACCGCCTTCCTGGCGCGCTCGATCGCGCTCTTGAGCTCGTGCCGCATCGCGTCCAGATCCGGATCGTCCTCGGCGAGCAGCTGCAGGCGCAGCCACCGCATGTCCGCGTTCACCGTCTCGACGCGGGCCAGCGCCGCGGCGACGCGCGGATCGTCCTCGGCGAGCGCGCTCGCCTTGACGAGCTTGTCCCTCGCCGTCTCGAGGTCGCCCTCGGTCAGGCTCCGCTCGCCCTCGGCGAGCAGGGTCGCGACGCGATCGTCGCTCGTCGTCGGACGGGTCTGGACGGCCGGCTTGATGTACTTCGGCCCGAGCGTCGCGGCGCTCACCACCACGAGGCCGACGACGACGAGGCCGACGATCCACCGCGCGATCCCGGTCCGCTTCATGGGCAGCGAGGTGATCCGCGTGTCCCCGTCGTCGGTGTACGAGGGCCCCCCGTCGGGATCGGACGGCGACACGAGCGGCATCGCCGCCGCCCTCCGCCCCGCGCGATCCTCGGCCGCCGCGCGCAGCGCCCCGCCGCGCCTCGCCACGGGTGCGTCGTCTCCCTGGCCGTCGGCGGGAGCGGGCGCGGCCGCGCGCTCGATGCGCGGCGGCGGGACGCTGTTCGGGATCCGCAGCGGGGCGAGCCCGGCGGCCCGACCCGACGCTTCGCCGGCCTCGGCCGTCGGCTTGACGCTGCCCTGGCGCGCTTCGGCGACCCCGGTGCCGCGGAGCGTCCGCGGCTCCTGCCGGCGCGCGGGGTGCGCCTCGGGCAGCGGCGGCGCCTCTTCCGGCGGCACCACGACCCCGGGCAGCGCGTTCGGCTTGAGCATCGCCCGCGCCGGAGCGCTGGCGTCGGGCTCGAAGGCCGCGGGCAGCGTCGCGCGGCGCGGCGAGGGGCGCTCCTTGGCGGACTGGACCTCCCGCACGTCGCGCACGACCGTCTCGTCCTCGTGGATCGAGTCGGGGCCGGCCTCCGCGCTGGTCTCTGCGCGCGGGAGCGGGATCGCGACCGAGCCTTCGGTCTGCGTCGGCGCCGGGCCGCCGAGCCCCGGCGGCGTCAGCGACCTCGAGCGGCTCGGCACCGGCGACGGCCCGCCGATGCCCAGCGCGGTCCCGGCCATGACCATGCTGCCCGGGCCCTTGAAGAACGGCTCCAGCTCCGCGATCGAACCGAGCCGCCTCGGCCGCGCGTTCCCGCGCGAGATCACGTCATCGCGGGTGACGTGGCCCTGGGAGATCGCCGCCTGGAGCTCCCGGAGCATCTTGAACTCGAGCTCCCGGCCGCCGAGGGTGCGCACCACCCACTTCTCGGGGAGGGCGCCGTCGGTGCGGCGCACCTTGAACTGGTAGCCGCAGTTCGTGCACTTGACCGTCGTACCGCGCTCCGACACGAGCGCGTCGTCGAACTCGTACTCGGTGCTGCAACGCTCGCAGGTGACATCCATCGGCTCGACCGGTCCCCGTGTCCTCGCGAACGGCTGGCCCACAGGCGCGAGCCTGCCGGGATTCCTCATTCGGAGGTGGCCGCCCGGAACTCGGCGGAACGGTAGCACGGGTTCCCCTACGCGCCCCAAGCGGTCCGCGCCGCGCCGCGCCACCCTGCCCGGTCGCCGCGCGCCGCGCGCCGGCCACCGCGCGCCGCGGCGCCCCGCCGCGAGCCGCCCGCCTGCGCGCGGCGCGCCACCCTAGCCCGGTCGCCACGCGCCGGCCGCCGCGGCGCCCCCGCCGCGAACCATCTCGCACGCGGGCCACATCCCGACGTGAACGTGGCTTCACGGCGCGCGCGCGAGCGGCCGAAATGCGCCGCGTCTCGCCGGGCTTGTTCGGGGCATGTCGCTTGCTACGCTCGTCCGGTCGCGACCGTCACGCGCGAGGGCGCCGCCCCTCGACGCCGGGCGGCCGAATGCCTTCGGGAGACGGTGAATGAAGCGACTTACTCTGCTGGGTCTCGCGAGCGTGCTGGCGCCCCTCCTCGCGGGTTGCCCCATCTACGATGACGCCGACAGCCACTTCTGTGATGCAGAGGACTGCGGGCCCGGCATCCCTGACGCGAACGGCTGTGACGAGCCGTCCGACTGCGGGATCAACGAGACCTGCGGCGAGGACAACGAGTGTCACGTCGGCGACTGCACCACCTGGGGGTGTAGCGGCGGCTTCGAGTGCGTCATCGCCGACGATCGCACCGCCTCGTGCGTCGCGACCGGCTCGACCGGCGAGGGCGGCGGCGGCGGCGGTGGTGGCGGCGGCGGCGACGCGGTGCACTGCGGCAACCCCGACGACTGCGCCGAGGGCGAGACCTGCGCGCCGGACGGCACGTGCCAGCCGGGCAGCTGCGATCAGGTCCTCCCGAGCGGCGAGCCCCTCGGGTGCGTCCACGGCTATGTCTGCGAGGGCGACGGCGACGCCGCGACCTGCGTCCCGACGACCCCGGCCGGGTGCGGCGCCGACGCCGACTGCGCCGGCCTCGGCCCCGACTACCTCTGCGTGAGCGGCATCTGCACCGCGCCTCAGGACCAGTGCCTCGACCAGACCCAGTGTCCGGTCAACGACAAGTGCGTCGAGGGCAAATGCACGCCGGCCTGCAGCGAGGACGCGGACTGCCCGAGCAGCTACCGCTGCGACACGACCCTCGGCGTCTGCTCCCAGCCTGCGCAGCCCTGCGTCATCACCGACGACTGCGGCGGCCCCTCTGCCGTCTGCGTCGATGGCGCCTGCGTCCCGAGGAGCGACGGCGGCGACTGCCCCGAGGGCGACGTCTGGGTCGAGAACGGCTGCATCCCGAATCAGTCGAGCAACTTCGTGTGCGGCGAGGATGGGGCGCAGGACGTCTGCGCGCCGGGGTCGATCTGCCTGCACCACAGCTGCTACATCTCGTGCGGCCAGCCGAACCCGAACGCCTGCGACAACCAGTCGCCCTCGCTGAGCGAGTGCAGGACCGTGACGACGTTCTCCGGCGTGCATCAGGTGTGCGGGTCGAGCGAGAACCTCGGCGGCGAGTGCGATCCCGAGACGTCCTGCGGCGACGGCGGGATCTGCGTCGACGGCTTCTGCCGCTAGTGCCGCGGCGCTCCCCCGCATCACCCTCGCTTTCGGCGGGGCGCCCGCGCGCCCTGCTCCCTCCGTGCGCAATATGCCCTTGGCATGCGCGCTGCCTCACGTCCCGCCGGTCGCTGTTCCATCCAACGTGAATCCACGCTGAGGGATGCGCGATGTTCGCGCCCCGCACGCTGTGTGAACCGACGGAGCCACAATGAAGGCAACCGATCTCGTCAATTACATGGCCGACATGTTCCCCTACAGGAGAAGGAGCTCACTCGACTGGATCGTTCCCGTTTCGGTCGGGCTCGGCCTCGGCGTCGCGGTGGGCGTCGGGGTCGGTGTCCTGGTCGCGCCGACGTCGGGTGACGAGGCGCGCCGCCGGCTTCGCGACAGCACCGGCCGGCTGCGCGAGCGCGCGGAGAAGGTCAAGGATCGCGCCCTGGGCGCCGCGCGGCGAGCCCAGGAGGAGATCCACGAGAGCACCAGCGCCCCCGCCGGGGAGCGCTCGTTCGTCAACGACCTCGGCGTCCGCTGAGCGAGCCCCCAGGGCATGGCGCGAAGGCGCCGCACCGTCCCAGCGCGGCGCGGCGCCTTCCATCATTTCCCGAGCGCTTTCCGGCGGCCGAGCGACATCTGCGCAGCCGGAGCGGCACAAGCGATGCTTTTCCGAGAGCAGATGGATTGAACGAGACACCTCGCGAAGCGCGTCACAGGGGCCCTCGTCGAATGATGTATTACCGGACGCTCACTGCATTCTTCCCAGGCCGCACGGAAGCCGCGGGCGCGCTTGGCCGCCTCCTCGCCCTGGGCGTCGCGGCCGAGGACATCAGCATGGTGCCCAAGCAGCACTCCCGTCTGGACGAGATCGATCTGACGATCCACAGCAAGGCGTCCGAAGGGGCCGCCTTGGGCGCTGTGATCGGAGGGCTCCTCGGGGGCGCGCTCGCCGCGATGACCGCGGGGGGCGCGCTGATCATCCCGAGGCTCGACGCGTTCCTGGCGGGGCCCATCGTCGCGTGCCTCGCCGGAGCGGGCGCCGCCGGCGCGGCCGGCACCCTGCTCGGCGCCGTGCTCGGCGCGCGCTTGCCGGAGTACGAGGCGCGCCGTCTCGACGAGGCCGGCAGCACGGGCGGCGGCGCGGTGCTCTCGGTCCGGTGTCTGCCCGACGTGTCCCGGAGCGTCGAAGAGGTGCTGAGCGAGAGCGGCGGTCGGCGCATCCGCAAGACGTACAGCCGCCGGGCCTGAAGGGCGCTCGCCCGGCGCGTGGCCTCGCGGACGAGCGGCGCAGCGCGGCCGATCGCCGATGACGGAGGTGGGACGGAGCGCATCCCGCACGGCGGCGGGCGCGCTTCCCGCACGGCGGCGGCACGCGGCTCCGAAGGCGCTCGCGCGGCTGCCGGGGATCAGGGCGACGATCCGAGCTGGCCCTCGGATCGCGCCTGCTCGTCGAGGAAGATGCCGATCGCCTGGGCGAAGGTGGTCTTCACGTAGCTTCGGGTCGCAAGGGCCCCGAGCCTGCTGAGCACGCGCGGCGTCAGGCCCCCGCCGAGCAGGAACCCGAGCCCAGCCGCCGCGGCGATCGCGACGTGCGGGTTCTCCCGCGCGAACGCCGAGACCGCCCGCGTGACCTCCGTTGCATCGAGCCGGCCGAGCGCGTCGTTCACCTTCTCCCGCGCGTCGCGCTCCTGCGCCGCCTCGACCTCGCCTTCCGTCATGGTGACCTCCTCAACTCAGCCGTGTAACGACCCGTCCGATCAGGTATCCCACCGCAGCCACCACGCACAGCGTGGCCACGGGGCGCTCTTGCACGAGCGAAACAAGCCGCTCGTCCGCGCGGCGGACCTCGCTGAGGACGCGGGGGACGACCGCGGGAACGTTCGCTTGCCGCACGCCGCTCCCGGGCTCTTGTTCGAAGCTTGAATCCTTGGCGACCATCGTGAGCCGGTCTCCAGCAACGCCCGAACCATCCGGAAGACGTGCATCGGCTGCACGATCCGGAGACCGCCGCGCCGACGCGGGGCAGCAGGGCGAGCGGATCCAGGAGAGAAGCGCGCGCGGCGCGCGCGGGGCGGAGGCGCCTCCCGGGACGTTCGTGCTCACCGGGAGGACGGGAGGAGGGCGCCGGGGCAGCGCTGCCCGCGGTGGTGTTGCGCGCCGACCGCGCCCTCGCGGGCCACCGCCCTCCGGGCCGCGGGCGCCACGGGCGGGGAGCCCGCGCTGGCCGCACGCCGGACGGCCTAGAAGCGCACGCCGAACGCCCTGAGCGCGCGGCGCAGCGCGTCCGCGCCGTCGCACACGGCCACGCGGCCCTCGTGGGGCTGACCTGCAGCGCGCTGCGGATCGCCCTTGAACCAGACGGCCCGCATCCCCGCCGCGAGCGCGCCGTCGACATCCGCGGCCAGGGAATCGCCCACGTGGACCACCGCGTCGAGCGGCGCGCCGAGGCGCTCGGCCGTCCACGCGAAGATCTCCCGGCCCGGCTTCTCGAACCCGAGCCGCCCCGAGTCCGCGATCGCCACGAAATGCGCGGACCAGCCGAGCTCGTCGACCAGTTCGGCGAGCCGCCCCTCCGAGTTCGACAGCACCGCGACCGGCACGCCGGCCCGCCTGAGCTCGACCACGACGTCGATCATCCCCGGGATCGGCCGGCGCCAGAGGTTCTTCCTGGGCTGCTCCGTCCAGAGCCAGTCGACCGCCGCGTCGACGGCGCCGACCGGAACGCCGCCCGCCTCGAGCAGGCGGCGCATCATGATCTTCCACGGGTGCCCGCCGAGCCCGCCCCGGATCGCCTCGTTGTAGGCGCGCCAGCCCTCGTCGACCCCCCCGTCGAGCTGCTCCCGGGACACGGCGATGCCCCGCTCCGCGAGGCGGGCGGAGAGCATCGCGGTGTCGAGCTCCACCAGGGTCTGGCCAAAGTCGAAGGAGACGGCGGTCGCGGGCTCGTTGCGCATGATTACTCGGCGTACATCGCCTCGATCTCGCGCGCAAAGTTCTGGCTCACGTTGCGCCGCTTGATCTTCAAGGTCGGCGTGAGCTCGCCGTGCTCGATGGTGAAGCCGCGCGGCAGGATCGAGAACTTCTTGATCGTCTCGACCTGCGCGAGCTGGCCGTTCGCCTCGTCGACCGCCCGCTGCACGGCCTCCCGGATCTCGGGCGACGCGTGCGAGAGGTCGCCGCTCAGCCCGCGCTCGGCCGCGAAGCGCTTCACGGCGTCGGGGGCCAGCACGAGCAGCGCGGTGAGGAACTTGCGCCCGTCGCCGACGACCACCGCCTCGGCGATGAGGTCGTGCCGCTTCAGCGCCTCCTCGATGTTCTTGGGAGACACGTTCTTCCCGCCGGCCGTGATGAGGATCTCCTTCTTCCTCCCGGTGATGTGGAGGAACCCCTCCTCGTCGAACCGGCCGAGGTCCCCCGAGCGGAGCCAGCCGTCGACCAGGGCCTGCTCCGTCGCCTCCGGGTCCTTGTAGTAGCCGAGGAACACGGTCGGCCCCTTCACGAGGATCTCGCCGTCCTCGGCGATCCGCACGTCCACGCCCGGCACCGCGGGGCCGACGGAGCCGAGCTTCGTCCTGCCCGGCAGGTTGTAGCTCGTCGCGCCGGTCACCTCCGACTGGCCGTAGACCTCGGTGATCAGGATGTCGAACGACGCGAAGAACTCGAGGAGCTCCTTCGCGATGGGGGCCGCGCCGCTGCTGCACACGTGCGCTCGGCCGAGCCCCAGGGCCGCCTTCACCTTCGAGTAGACCAGCTTGTCGAAGAGGCGGTGCTGCAGCGCGAGCAGCGGACCCGGCTGCTCGCCCCGGGCGCGGAGCTCGCTGTGCTGGAGGCCGACGCGCCGCGCCTGCTCGAGCGAGAGCCTCTGCAGGCCCTTCGGTCCGGAGAGCTTCGCCTCGATCCCGGCCCGCATCTTCTCCCAGACGCGCGGGACCCCGAAGAAGGCGGTCGGCCGCACCTCCCGGAGGTTGTCCGCGAGCGCGTCCAGCGACTCGGCGAAGTACACGGCCGCGCCGACCGAGGCCGGGAGGTGGATCGTGAACATCTGCTCGGCGATGTGCGACAGCGGCAGGTACGACAGGCCGATGTCCCAGGGCGAGAACGGGATGATGCGCGTCGCGACGTCGGCCGAGCTCGTGAGGTTCTCGTGGCTCAGCATGACCCCCTTGGGCGGCCCCACCGTCCCGGAGGTGTAGAGCAACGTCGCGAGCCCCTGCGGCTCGAGCGCGTCGAGCCGCTGCTCGAACAGCTCGTCCGAGACCCGGCTGCCCCTGGCGAGGAACTCGTCCCACGACAGCACGCGCGGATCGCCCGCCGGCGCCGCGCCCCGCATCAGCACCACCCACTCGAGCTGCGGCAGCCGATCCCACTGGCCGAGGACCTTCTCGAGCTGGGCCCTGTTCTCGACCAGCATCAGCTTCGAGGCCGAATGGTGCACGACATGGCGCACCTCGTCGGGCGAGCACGTCGTGTAGACGCCCGCGGGAGCGCCCCCGACCGCCATGCCGGCCACGTGGAGCACCACCCACTCGGGCCGGTTGAAGCCGAGGAGGCTCAACGTGTCGCCGGGCGCGACGCCGAGCGCGATGAGCGCCTTGCCGGCGCGCCGCACCTCGCTCGCGTACTCCCGGAAGCTGGTCATCCTCCAGAACCCCCCCTCCTTGACGTAGTGGGCAGGGGCCTCGGGCCGCACCTTCGCCTGACCCAGCAGGCGCCGCGGAATCGAGTCACAGGGCATCGGCTACCTCTTCACGACAGATGGTGCGCAAGTAGAGGTGAGCTTCTCACATTCTCCTCCCAGGTACAGGAACCTCGCAGAGCGTGATGCTCCTCACAGTAGCAGGCGGCGCATCGGGTTGCCGAGGGGCGGACATCCCGCTGCGCGCGTCTGTCCAGCGGCGCGTCGAGCACGCGCTCGGCCGTTGACCCGACGCGGACCCGACGCGGTTGCGCGCTTCGGTGCAGACCGTCCAGCGGTGGTTATTGCTGCGGTTACGGGCTGGACGCCGGCGCGCCGCCATGGGCGAGCCGATCTGCACCCGCCCGCTGCTGCGCGAGCGCTGGCACGCGCTGCCGTCGGCTTGACTGGACGTCATTGGATCAGGACCATTCTGCGGTGAGCGAGCACAAGGGCACGAACGACGAGGCTGACTGGGCGGTGGACTCCGCCCGCAGCAACGAGCTCGCCGCCTCTGGCCCGCCGGAGCACGTGCAGGCCGCGATCGACGCCCGGACCCTGCGGTCGAGGCAGCTGCCCGCCCCCGCGGCCTCCGAGCCCCCGCCGACGATCCCCATGCGGCGCCCGGATCGCGACGCGCCGACCACCATCGGCCGGGATGCGCCGCCGGATGTGCCGCCGTCCCCTCCCGACCGGCACGCGCGCAGCCTCGGCAAGTATCGGTTCATCGCGACGCTCGGGCGCGGGGGCATGGCGGACGTGCACCTGGCGGTCGCGGTGGGGCCGGCGGGCTTCAGCAAGCTGCAGGTCATCAAGCGCCTCCGGTCCAACATCGCCGACGAGCCCGAGTTCCGGGACATGCTGCTCGACGAGGCTCGCCTCGCCGCCCGGCTGAACCACCGCAACGTGGTGCAGACCAACGAGGTCGGCATCGAGGACGGCGAGTACTTCATCGCCATGGAGTACCTCGACGGGCAGCCGCTCAGCCGGGTGATCTCCCGCGCGCGCGAGCAGGAGCGCGCGCTCCCGCTCCCCGTCCGGCTGTGGATCCTCAGCGAGGTGCTGGCCGGCCTCCACTACGCCCACGAGCTCGTCGACTACGACGGGACGCCGCTCAACGTCGTGCATCGCGACGTCAGCCCCCACAACATCTTCATCACGTACGACGGCCAGGTGAAGATCGTCGACTTCGGGATCGCGCTCGCGGCGCACCGCGTCGTCGAGACGCAGGCCGGCACGCTGAAGGGCAAGGTCGCGTACATGGCGCCCGAGCAGGCGTTCTCGCACTCGTCCCAGATCGATCGGCGCGCCGACATCTTCTCGGCCGGCGTCATCCTCTGGGAGATGCTCGCCGGCCGCCGCCTCTGGCGCGGGCTGACGGATCCGCAGATCATCTCGCGGCTGATGCGGGACATCCCGGACGTGCGGTCCGCGCGCCCCGACGTGCCCATCGAGCTCGCGCGCATCTGCGCCCAGGCGCTCGCCCACACGCGCGACCGGCGCTATTCGACGGCCGCCGACCTCCGCGCGGAGCTCGATCGCTACGCGGAGCGCGCAGGAGAGCAGGTGACGGCCGAGCAGGTCGGCGAGCTCGTGGGCGAGCTGTTCGCCAACGAGCGGGCCGAGATCCGGGCGATCATCGATCGCCAGCTCAAGCAGCTGCAGGAACACGGCCCCGACGCGGGGGGCGCGGAGCTCGCCGGCCGCGCGTCGAGGCTGCCTTCGCTGCCGGTGCGCGAGCCGCTCGACTCCTCTCCTTCTTCCGATGAGGGGGCGATCACGGCCTCTGCGCCCTCGGCGCCCGCGCGCCCTCTCCACCGCTCGAACCCTCCGCAGGCGACGCTCCACGCCGTCGTGCGGACCGAGCCGGCCCCGGCCGCGCCGCCCGAGCCGGCGCCGCGGCGCTCGCGGCTGCCGCTCGTCGCGTCGGCCGCGGTCATCGCGCTGATCGGCGCCGCGACGCTGTACCTGAAGGTGCGCGATCCGGGTCGGCAGAGCGCCCGCGTGGCCGCGCCGCCGGCCCAGAGCGCGCGGCCGGCCCAAAGCGCGCCGCCGCCGCCGAGCGCCGAGCCCTCCTCGCCGGCAGCCGAGAGCCGCCCTCCGCGGGCAGGGACGGACGCCGCGCTCCTGCGGGCGTCGATCAAGGCGAGCCCGGCCAGCGCGAAGATCCTCGTCGACGGGGTGGAGCTCCCCTCGAACCCCTTCGAGGGAAAGCTCATCAAGGACGGCGCGGCGCACCGGATCGAGATCTCCGCGCCCGGCCACATCGCGCAGCGACGGATGCTCGTGTTCGACAGGGACATCGCGCTCGACGTGACGCTCTACCAGGCGCCGAGGGCGCCGGCCCCCTCCCCCACGACCACGGCCACGACGAGCGCCACCGCCACCGCCGCCGTCACCGCGACCTCGCAGCCGACCGCGCCCCCTGCGGAGGTGGATCCGACCATCCCGCCGCCGAAGCCCGATCCGTACTGACGCGACGGACGCGGCTACAGATCCCGGTAGCCCGTGGGCGGATCCACGAGCTTGGCCGCCTTCGCCACCCCGCGGAACACGTAATCCGAGTAGCTGTAGGGGCCGTCCGACCACACGAGAAAGTCGTCCGCGAGGAGCCCGTTCGGCGCCCCCTCGCAGAGCTCCGGCGCCGCGAGGACGGGGCCTTCGTTGTAGATCGGCGCCGACGCGTTCACCTCCTCCTCGGCCTCCTCCATGGCGGCCAGCGCCCCGGCGTGTCGGTCCGCGTCGAGCTCGTCCACGGGGTACAGCTCCCAGTCGAGCAGCACGAGCTCCGGGTGCGGCGGGTCGTTCGGGGCCGACGCGAAGGGGGCGTGGGCGGCCTCGGGGAGGCCCGTCCGCGCGAGCGCCGCGAGCAGGCGGTCCTGGTAGCGCAGCGCCGCATCGTCGGGGGTCCAGAAGGCGGTGAGCGCCGCGATCACGTCCTCGGTCTTCGCCTCGCGCCACAGCGAGGGATCGCGCGAGCCGAGCTCGAGCCCCCGCTCCTTCTTGAGGCGCGCCTCGAAGGCGGCGGCGTGCGGCGCGAACTCCGGCAGCTCGGCGAGGGCGTGATCGACGGACCAGTGGAGCCGGTGATCGACCTCGCGCACGTACCGGTGCTTGCCGAGAGCGCGGAGGAGGCGGGCGATTTCGTCGGGTGTGCGCGCTGCGAACGACCAGGCAAGCATCATGGGGCTGGGCTCATCGATCCGTGCGGGTGACGGCGCGCCGCGCTCGTTCGCCGGCGCCGGTCAGGCGATCGCGGGCGTCGAGCAGCTCGGCACGGGGTGACTTTCCATCGCGCGGACGCGGTGTCGATCACTTCTTGCCGGGCACGTGCCATGCCCCGGCGAACCACACCAGCGATCCGTCGGCGCGGCGCACGGTGGCGGTGGGAGCGAAATACCCGCCCGGCGGCACGGCCTCCCAACGTCCCGGCTGCCACGCCCAGCGGCGGCTCCGCCACTGCCACTCGCCGTCGATCCAGACGAGGCCCGGCTTCTCGGGCGGCGAGATGATCTCGACCCGCGCCGGCGGCGGCGGGTAAGGCACGACCACGGCGGGCTCGCTCGGCAGGTGGGGGCCGGTCGGCGGCAGCGGGAGCGAGCTGCCGCAGCCCGCCAGGGCGAGGAGCAGCGCGAGCGGGATCGCGGGCGCGCGGCGGAGCAGGGCCTTCATCCAGCGTCGATCCATGAGAAATACGCCTCGAGGATGTCGCGGCCGACGAGCAAGCACTCGAGCGTCGCGAGCGCGAGGAACGGGCCGAAGGCGATGCGGGCCTGGCCGAACCCCTCGCCGGGCTCCTCCGCGAGCGGATCCTGCGCGAGCTCCTTCTCGGCGGCGGCGCGCTCCTCGGGGGACATCGCCGCGAGCTCGGCGCGGATCTGCTCCCGCTCGAGGCGCACCGCCTCGGGCTCCTCGATGCTCCCGCGCAGGAGCAGCAGGGCGATCGCCACGATCGAGCCCTGGACGGCGCCGGCGCCGAGCACGAACAGCGCGCCTCCCCAGCCGAACCAGGCGCCCGCCAGCATGAGGAGCTTCGCGTCGCCGAGGCCCATGCCGACGCGGCCGCCGCGGATCCGCGGGTAGATCACGACGAACGGGAGCCAGACGACGGCGAAGCCGACCGCCGCGCCGAGGAGCGCGTCGGTGAAGCCCATCGAGCGCAGCGACGCGGTGGCGACGCCGAGCACCGCGCCGCCGATCGTGATCCCGTCGGGGATGTACATGTGCTCGAGATCGATGAACGTCGCGGCGACGAGCCCGAGCGCGAGCGCGAGCGCGGCGGTGTACGTGGCGAGCGCGTGAAGGATGGGCGTCGACCAGGGGAGCCGGAGGACGATGAGCTCGACGATCGCGAGCGACAGGACGCCGCCCGCGGCCTCGACGAGGGGGTAGCGCGGCGACACCGGCGCGCCGCAGCAGCGGGCGCGGCCGCGCAGCAGGAGGTAGCTGAGGACGGGGATGTTGTCGTAGGCGCGGATCGGCGTGCCGCACGCGGGGCAGCGCGAGCCGGGGCGGACGACGCTGAGCTCGCGCGGGACGCGGTGGATGACGACGTTGAGGAAGCTCCCCCAGAGGAGGCCGAAGCAGACCGCGAAGGCGCGCAGGAACCACGGAGGGAAGTCGGCGAGCGTCACCTTCGGCTCATGTCCTCGGGCTCGACGCGGCGAGCCGGAGCATCATCGTGAGCGCCTGCTCGAGCTCCGCGACCGTGGGCTGCACGGGGTTCTCGGAGAGTGCCGCCTTGAGATCGACGAGGCGCCCGCCGAGCTCCTGGTAGTGGCGGCGCATGCCCTCGGTCGGCGCCTCGGCGACCCACCGCCTCACGATCTCGCGCAGCTCGTCGAGGTCGCTGCCGGCGAGGAGCTGCGCCATCTGCGAGGCCATCGGATCCGGTGCGTCGCTCACGCCCTGCCCCATCCCGGCCAGCATAGCGCGGGCACTTTGACGGGCGAGGGCTCCTGCGACATAAGGCGGGGCGCTTTCGAGGAACCGTGCCGACGAGGACGCCCGCCGCTGCCCTGGTCCTGCTGCTCGCCGCCGGCATCGCCGGAGGGGCCGGCTGCGGCCGCGCAGAGCAGCAGCAGCAGCAGGCGGGGGAGAAGCGCGCGGACGGCGGCGCGCCGGCGCCGCCCGCGCCCTCGGGGAAGGTGCTCGAGGCGGCCGAGAACGAGTCGCCGGCCGCGAGCGCGAGGGCGCAGGCCGGCGCCGTGCCCGCGGGGCCCGCGCGCATCGAGATCCCCGCCGGGAAGCTCGTCGCGGGGAGCACGCCCGGGGACAAGGGGCGCGATCCGGCGCTCGAGCCGGCGTTGCTCGACGTCGAGCTGGGCGGCTTCACCATCGATCGCTACCTGTACCCGAACGATCCCGCGCAGGCGCCGCTCACCGGCGTGACGCGGGCGCGCGCCTCGGAGCTCTGCCAGCAGGCCGGCGGGCGGCTGTGCACCGAGCTCGAGTGGGAGCGCGCGTGCAAGGGGCCCGAGGGGACGCCCTACGCGGGCGGGGCCGCGTGGGATCCGGCGTGCGCCAAGGCGCCGGCGTCGTGCGCGTCCGGGTTCGGCGTCCTCGGCATGGGGGCCGCGCTGCGCGAGTGGACCGCGAGCGACGTCGCGCCGATCGAGAACCTCCAGCCCAAGGCCGCCGCCGTGCGCGGGGCCACGGCGAGCGCGAGCGGCGTGGATCACCGGTGCGCGCGACGCGCGGCGGTCGATCCGGGCGCGTCGGGCGACGACATCGGCTTCCGGTGCTGCCACGGCGCGCCGAACGCGGCGTCGATCCCGTCGCCGCAGTGGCAGCAGACGTACCGGCGCGCGGAGATCGGACCGCAGCAGGTCGCGGAGCTGCTCGCCTCGGTGCCGCAGCTCCGCGATCTCGGCGGGGAGGTCTCCTTCTTCAAGGAGCCCGACGACGTGAACGTCGTGCTCAGCCGGGGCCGGACGCGGCTCTCGCCGAGCGGCACGCCGGCGATCCAGCCCGAGGCGAGCCCGCCCCCGAACACGACGCTCACCACCTCGCCGCTGCTCTGGAACCCGGTGCCGGGCGAGGAGGTGCTCGTGGTGACCGGGAAGTCCGACGAGGACACGTTCATCGTCGCGTTCCTGAAGCTCCCCGGCGACCGCTACCGGATCGCGTCGTCGCTGCTGCTGAAGGGCGAGCCGGGGCCGATCGCGCTCGGCTTCAACGGCTACGTGCGGCGGCGGCTCACGTGGGCGACCTGCTGGGATTGCCGCGGCGAGTCGGGCAACATCACCTACCGGGACGACAACCGCGTGGTGATCACGCAGAAGTGATCGCGCCGGGGGTTGGTGGCGCGCCGGCCCCTCCCCGACCTCTCATTCGTCGGTGCCGAGCAGTGCGTGCCGGTACGCCGTGGCGTACTCGATGATCCGCTCGACCGCGTCGACGAACTCCGAGCGGTCGAGCGACTCGGTGGGCAGCTCGGCGCACAGCAGGATCTCGTTGCGATCGTCGAGGGCGAACTTGGCGATGCGCATGTCGCGGTTGGCCTCGAGCAGGTGACGGAGCAGGCCGAGCATCTGGCCGGTGTCCTCGGCGATGGGGGTCAGCCTCGCCCCGACCTCGTCGCGGTCCTGCATGTCGACCGGATCGAGCACGCCGAACATCGAGAGCACGACCCAGTTCTCGGTGCACTGGACGAAGAACGGCGGGAGCTCGACGACCCCTTCCTCGCGCGGACGGATGCGCAGGGTCGACGGCTTCGCCAGCTCGGCGCTGTAACCGATGTCCTCCGTCCAGCGCTGCAGGGTCGCCACGTCGATCACGGTTCAACGTGATCGCCCCGCTGCCGCCGGAGATCAAGCTGCGCGCGCGGCGAGGCGCTCGCGCAGGTCGGCGCGGGGCGCAGCGGGGCGAGGCCCGGCCCGACGGCGCCGGCGCCGGCGCCCCGGACGCCCGCGCGCCGCGGGCAGCGCTCCGGCAGGGATCCGCGCTATAGGCTGAGGACGGCGTCCTCTCCGGCGTCGGCGATCTTCGCCTGGATCAGGCTGAGCAGCGCCTGCCGCCGCTCCTCGAGCTCGACGAGGGCGCGCGGCGGCACCAGCTCGTCCTCGATCCCGCCGGGGCGCAGCGCGGCGGCGGCCTCCTCGGGGCCGAAGCGCGCGAGCGCGTCGCGGAGCGCCCGCGGGAACCGCGCCGCGTCCACCAGGCGCTCGAGCTGCCGATCGAGCTCGTGCGCCTTCACGTGCAGCGGGAAGGCGCTCGCGTTGGCCTCCAGGCTGAGCGCCCCCGCGCTCACGTCGATGACGATCTCCTTCCGGAGCCCGTTGCCGGCCAGGTAGTCGAGCGCGAGCACCTCCAGATAATCGCGGAGGATCGAGGCGCGCTCTCCGCGCGCCGGCGACCGAGAGCGGGCCCAGCGCGCCCACACGTCGAGCTCGGGCGCGTCATCGAAGCGGACCAACCGCCGGCGGGACGACACCCAGCGCGGGCCGGGCGGGCCGGGAGCGGGCGCGAGGACCAGCGCGTCGACGGTCCCGTCGTTCATGACCGCGAAGCGGCGCAGCAGCTTGCGCCCGTTCGGCTCGCGACCGATGAGCGCCGCGAGCTCGCCGATGCCGATCCGGCGCGCCGCCGCGGCGGGCACGACGTGCGCGCCGAGCGCCCTCGCGAGACGGTAGAACGCGACCGGACGCCGGAACGCGAGCGGGGCCTTCTTCTGCGCCGGCGCGAGCTTCACCTTCACCTCGCGCGGGGCCGCTGCTTCGACGCCCGCGCCGAACGCCAGGACCGCCTCGAACCGACCGTCGGCCAGCTTGCCCGTGATCCGCATCGCGCGCAGCGGCGAGCGCTGGAGCGCGCGCGCGACGTGCGCGTCCCCGGCGGCGCGCGCGTCGCCCGCGGCTCCAGCGCTCGCCGCGGGCGACGCGGCTCCAGCGCTCGCCGCGGGCGACGCGGGCGGCTCTCCCGACGAGCGCGCCGGGGGCGCGCCTTTCGCGGGCGCGACCTCGTTCTCCAGCGCGGCGATCGCGCCGGCGGCCCCGCCGCTCTGCTCGGACGACGGCCGCGCGCACGAGGCCGCGAGCAGCGCCGCCGCGACGAGCAAGCGCCGCGCCGCCGCGCCGCCGGGGCGCCGCAGCAGCCCGCGCGCCGGTCCGGGCGCGAGCCCGTCTGGCGCGCGGCGGCTCATCGGTCGTTGGAGAGCCCGCGCGGGTCTCCCGGCGAGAGCCCTTCCTCGGCCGGAGGCGGCGCTTGCCCTTCCCCCGCCGGCGCCTGCGCCGATCCATCCTCCGCCGATGGGCGCTCGAGCTCCCCGCCGGCCAGCGCCTGCGAGGGCGAGACGCTCGCGCCTTTCCCGACCGAGGCGCCACCGAGGACGCGCTCGAGCAGGAACTGCTCCACGCGCTCGATGACCATCTTCTTGCGCTCCAGCGGGACGACGTGCGTGCCGCCGCTCACCATCATCAGCTCACCGCGAGGCAGCGCCGCCGCCATCTCCTCGGCGAGGCGAGGCGGGGTGAACGTGTCGCGATCGCCGGCGATCACGAGCGCCGGCAGGTCGAGCTGCGGGAGCAGGTCGAGCGTCGAGTGCTCGCCGGCGCTGCGCAGCATGTGGAGGAACATCGAGAAATCGATGTCGACCATGTGCCGCATGTACGGCAGCAGATCCGCCGGGGTGACCGCGCTCGCGTCGACCTCGCGGGCGAGCAGCGCGATCCGCAGCGCCATCGGCGCGGGCACGCGGCTCCAGATCGCGCGCGCGATGTGCGGGTACGCGTCGACCTGCTCGATCAGCCGCGGCAGGAGCTGCGCGAGCACGTCCGTGCCCTTGAAATGGTGCGTGATCCTGCCGGACGAGCCGCAGATCAGCACCAGCCCGCGCACCCCCTCGCGGTGGGTCCGCAGGTGCTCCAGGATGACCTGACAGCCCATCGAGTGCCCGAAGAGCACCACCGGGCCGTCGCCGATCGCCGCACGCACCGCGGCGAGATCGCTCGCGTGGTCGCGGAGCTCGACCGCCTTCGGATCGACAGGCAGGCTGCTCCGCCCGTGGCCGCGATAGTTCCAGTGGGCGACGTTGACCGTGCGGGCCAGGTCGTCCCACAGGTACTTCCAGATGAAGCCATCGCACGCGATGCCGTCGCAGAGCACCGCGGTGAGGCGTTCCGAGCCCGCCCCGACCCCGCTGGCCAAGCTTCCGATGCCGCCGGGACCTTCCCGGTAGCGGACATAGATCCGCGTGCCGTCCTTCCCGGCGGCGAAGAGCTCTCGACCCATCGATCCCCGAGCGACGCGGCTTACGCGAGGCTCGCGGCGATGTTAGTCGCCGCTGTCCTCGTCGTCAGCCACGTCGTTGACGCTCGGAAGCTTTTTGATGTCTATCCGCGCCAGCTTCCACGCGCGCTGCACGACCCAAGAAAGCGAGCGATCGAGCCGCGCCGCTTCCTCCTTGATTTCCTGCAGCATCGACTCCGGAAAGTAGAGGCTCTGCTTCCGCTTGTCCGTCTTCGAGGCTTCGTTGTTTTTCGCCAGCGTGTCCTTGTCGGTCATACGCTCTTGGGGCTCCTCCCGATCCGCCACAGAAGAGCACCTTAGCGTACGGCGCACTTCCGTGGAAAGCATTCGTTTTTCCATGATGCCGATTGCGGGCACTATGTATGTAAGTCCGCGATAGGCGCTCTGCGTCATGACTCCGGGAAAGCGATTTTCCCCGCGATCGCGCTCGCCGCGACGATCAGGGGACTGGCCAGGTAGACCCTGCCGGGTCCGCTTCGGCCCGGGAAGTTCCGGTTGATGGCCGAGACCGTGACCTGTTCCTTGCGGTCGGATACACCGGGGCCGGCCTTGATGCACGCGCCGCAGGAGGGGTCGACGAGCTCAGCGCCCGCCTTCTCGAAGATCTCGAGGTAGCCCTTCGCCTCGGCGTAGCGGCGGATGTCCTGGGAGCCGAACTGGATGTAGAGGTGCACGCCTTCGGCCACGCGCTTGCCCTGCTCCACCGCACGGCGCAGCACCGACGCGTACATGTCCATGTCGGCCTTCTTGCCGCCCGTGCACGAGCCGCCGTACGCGATGTCGATCTTCACCTCGCCGCCCGCGGCCTCCTCCAGCGATCGCAGCGGCACGCCGTTCCGCGGATCGCCGGGCGTCGCCACCATCGGCTCGATCGCCGCGAGATCGATGTCGAACGTCGCCGCGTACTCCGCGCCGGGATCGGCGCGCACGATGCGCGCGCGCACGTCCTCCGCGGCGAGCCCGCGCTGCTCGACGAGGTAGCGCACGACCACCTCGTCGGCCTCGATGATGCCGGTGAAGCCGCCCGCCTCGACCGCCATGTTCGTGAGCGTCGCCCGCTCGTCGAGGCCCATCGCGCGGACGCCGTCGCCCGCGAACTCGAGCACCTTGCCGATGCCCTGGCCGGTCTTCCAGAACGGCTGCGAGAGCAGGAACAGCATCACGTCCTTCGCGGTGACCCCCGGCTCGAGCCGCCCGGTCAGGTTGAAGCGCACCGACTGCGGCACCGCGACGCGGACGTCACGCGTCAGCCACGCGTTCGCCATGTCGGTCGAGCCGACGCCGAACGCGAAGCACCCGAGCGCACCCGCCATGCAGGTGTGCGAGTCGGTCCCGGCCACGATCTGCCCCGGCAGCGCGAGCTCCTCGATCACCTTGTTGTGGCAGATGGCCTCGGAGCCCACGGTCCTGCCGTCGCGCTCGACCTCGCCGTACAGCTTGATCCCGTGCCGCTCGGTGAAGGCCTGCTGCACCGTCGCGAGCGAGGCCGCCTGCTCCCGCAGCCCGAGCCTGAGGTGCGCCTCCGGCATCACGCGATCGAGGAACGTGAGGTGATCGCGGAAGGCGAAGACGCTCTCCGGCTCGGTCACGACCGCGTCCGGCCCGAAGCCCGCCCGGAAGAGCGACTCGGCCATCGGCGTGACGTACTCGTGCGAGAAGCGCACGTCGATGCGGGCGAAGAGCGCGTCGCCCGGCGTCACCGCCGAGACGCCGATCTTGCCCTCCCTCGCGTCGACGATCGCGTGCGCCGCGATGATCTTCTCGCACAGGGTCATCGGCCGCGGCGGCGTGTCGAGCGTCGGCGGCGAGACCTCGCCGGCCATCCGCGCCTTGTTGTAGGCGAAGAGGCCGCCGTACTCGACGACGTCGGCGCTGATCGGGTCGAGCCCGCGGGTGAACTCGCCGATCGGGATCTCGTCGCCCCGCGCGATCCGGTCGAGCAGCGAGAAGTCGGTCGTCGTGAGCAGGCCGATGTTCTGGCAGTTCTGGCCGTAGATCTTCTCGATGCTGCGCGCGACGACGATCTGGATCCCGGCCTCGCGCTCCGAGTACGGCGCCGTCTCGCGCGAGCTGCCGCACCCCTTCGAGCGCCCGCTGACGATGGCGCCGAAGCCGCCGTTCTTGATGGCGTCGCGCTCGATGAGCCCACCGCGCAGGCCGACGAGGCAGTACCGGGCGAGCGTCTCGTCGTAGTAGTAACAGACCCAGCCCGGCGTGAGCTCGTCGGTCGAGATGTTGTCGATCAGCTTGTGCTGCTCGGGCTCGAAGCGAAGCTCGCCGCCCGCCAGCTGCTGCTTCAGGAGCTCCGGGTCCTCGGTCAGGTAGAGGATCCTCCCGGTGACTTGGACCGACTTCCGGCGGGGGATGGGCATCTGCACCTCGGACGCCCCGGAGCGCACGGCACGCGCGCCGGGTCTAGACACACCTAGTCGCTCTGGGCGGAGGCGCCAACGGCGGTCTTCGCCGCCGCGCGCGGAGCTCGGCCCGCCTCACGCCGAGGGCAGGAAATCCAGCATGGGCGAGCCTCGCCGGGCGGGCACCGCGCCTTGACCGCGCACCGGGGAGGTGGTGTCTTCGCGGCCGCGGCCGGACCGCGAGCGATGACCCGACCCACGATCTCCAGCGTTCCCGTCGCGATCCTCGGCGCCGGCCTGACGGGCATGGCGGCCGCGTACCACCTCGGGCGAGCGGGCGTGCCGCACCGGGTGTTCGAGCGCCTGCCGCGCCCGGGCGGCCACGCGATCACGCTCGAGGACGACGGCTTCCGCTTCGATCGGACAGGGCACCTCCTCCACCTGCGCGACCCCGCGACCCGGGAGCTCGCGCTCGGCTGGCTGGGCCCCGACCCCCTCGAGATCGAGCGGCGCTCGATGATCTGGTCGAACGGCACGTACACCCGATATCCGTTCCAGGCGAACACCTTCGGCCTGCCGCCCGCCGTCGCCTACGAGTGCCTCCGCGGCTTCATCGAGGCGCACTTCGCCGAGAACCGGCCCGAGCCCAGGAATTTCGAGGAGTTCTGCCTGGCGCATTTCGGCGAGGGGATCAGCCGCCACTTCATGATCCCCTACAACAGCCGCCTCTGGGGGGTCCACCCGAGCGAGATCACCGCCGACTGGTGCTCCCGCTTCGTCCCGCTGCCGAAGCTGGAGGACGTGCTCGCCGGAGCGGTCGGGCTGAACGACCGCGAGCTCGGCTACAACGCGAGGTTCCTCTACCCGCGGCTCGGCATCGGCCAGCTGACGCACGGGCTCGCGCGGGCGCTCGCCGAGCAACGGCCGCGGGACGCGGGCACGCCGGCGATCGAGCTCGGCCGCGCGCCCGCGGCGATCGACTGGCGCGCGCGCGAGCTCGCGTTCGATGACGAGATCGTCCGGTACGACGTGCTCATCTCGTCCGCGCCGCTGCCCGCGCTCGTGAGGCTCCTCTCGGACGCGCCTCGGTCCGTCGCCGAGGCGGCCTCCCGGCTGCGCTGCACGCACCTCCACTACCTCGACGTGGCGCTCGACGCCCCGTGCGGGAAGCCGCTGCACTGGGTCTACGTCCCGGAGGCGAAGTACCCGTTCTACCGCGTGGGCTGCTACTCGAACTTCTCGCCCGCCATGGCGCCGCCGGGCAAGGCCGGCCTCTACGTCGAGCTCGCCGATCGCGCCGAGCCCGATCTCGCGGCGCTCCTCCCCCGCGTCGCGGAGGGGCTCGTCGAGATGGGCCTCATCCCCGCCCCGAGCGCCATCCGCTTCGCCCGGCTGCGCCGCATCGACTACGCGTACGTCGTGTTCGATCACAGCTACTTCGGGTCGCTGGAGGCCGTGCGGCCGTTCCTCGAGGGCCAGCGCATCCTCTCGTGCGGGCGGTACGGCGGCTGGAACTACTCCTCGATGGAGGACGCGCTCCACTTCGGGCGCGACGCGGCGCACCGAGCGCAGGCCCTCGTCGGAGGCGCGCCGTGACCGCCGCCGAGCCCGGACGCGCGGACGCGGGCGAAGCGCCGGAGATCTCCATCGTCATCCCGGTGTACAACGAGGAGGCGATCCTCCACGCCGCGGTCGTGGATCTGCGCGAGCGGCTGCACCCGTTCGGCTGGCGGTGGGAGCTCGTGCTCGCCGAGAACGGCTCGCGCGACGGGACGCTCGCCATCGCCGGCGAGCTCGAGCGCAAGTACGCGGAGGTACGGCACTTCTCGATCGGCGAGCCGAACTACGGCGCCGCGCTGCGCGCCGGCATCGAGCGGGCGCGCGGGCGCTTCGTCCTCTGCGACGAGATCGACCTGTGCGACGTGGACTTCCACCGCCGCGCGATCGCGATGCTGCGGGCGGGCGGCGTCGACATGGTGATCGGGTCCAAGCTCATCCAGGGGGCGCGCGACGATCGCCCCTGGGCGCGGCACGCGGCGAGCCAGATGTACAATGGGCTCCTCCGCGCCACGCTCGGCTTCCGCGGGACGGACACGCACGGCCTCAAGGCGTTCCTGCGCGAGCCGCTCCTCGGGATCGCGCGCGAGTGCGTCGTGGACAAGGACGTCTTCGCCAGCGAGCTCGTGATCCGCGCCTACCGGGCCGGCGTGCGGATCGAGGAGATCCCCGTGCGCGTGCTGGAGAAGCGGCGCCCCTCGATCAACCTCACGCGCCGCGTCCCGAACGTGCTCCGCAACCTCGCGAAGCTGACCTGGGCGATCCGCGTCCGCGGCTGACGGCCGGCCTCTGCCCGATCTGCAGCGCCGCGCGCGAGGCTGGGCCCGCTCGTGGAAAAGTTCTGGCATGCTATACGCCGCAGGTGACGAACCTCCCCTCGAGCGCCGCAAGGCCGGTCCGCCGCGCCGACACCGACGTGGACGTCGTGGTCATCGGCGGCGGTGTGAACGGCGTGGGGGTCGCGCGTGACGCATCGCAGCGGGGCCTGAAGGTCGCCCTCTTCGAGCGCAACGATCTCGCGTTCGGCGCGAGCGGGAACTCGAGCGGCATGATCCACGGCGGGCTCAGGTACCTGACCAGCGATCCGCACGTGACCGAGAACTCGTGCCGCGACTCGGGGCACATCCAGGCGATCGCGCCGCACCTGCTGTTCCGGATCCCGTTCCTCGTTCCGTTCGAGAACGCGAGGCACGCGCGCCTCCTCTACGCGCTCGCCGACGGCTTCTTCGAGGCGTACGACAAGTACCAGCCGCTCAAGCGCGGCAAGCCGCACGCGCGCCTGTCGCCGGACGAGCTCCGGAGGCTCGAGCCGGGGCTGCACGGCGACCTGGTGGGCGGCTTCAGCTTCGACGAGTGGGGGATCGACGGCGCGCGGCTCTGCATCGCCAACGCGGTCGACGCGATCGAGCGCGGGGCCAAGGTGTACGTGGGGCACACGGTCGAGCGGATCGAGCGCCGCGAGGACACCGGCGAGGTCGTCGCCGTCCGCTACCGGGACCGCGTGACCGGGGAAGGCGGGCGGCTCCGCACGAGCACGGTCGTGAACGCGACCGGCGCGTGGTCGCCGATCACCGCGTCGCTCGCGGGCCTCCCCGCCGCGAGCTCGCGGGTGCGGCCCGGCAAGGGCGTGCACGTCGTGTTCGACCGGCGCCTCACCAACTACGCGATCATGGCGAGGACGATCGACGGTCGTCAGATCTTCGTCGAGCCCTGGGAGAACATGAGCGTCATCGGCACGACCGACGACGACTTCTACGGCGACCTCGATCAGGTCCGCGCGACGAGCGAGGAGGTGAGGTACCTGGTCCAGGGCATCGCCCGCGTGTTCCCGCAGATCCGCGGGGCGCGCGCGATCGGCACGTTCGCGGGCGTGCGGCCCACGATCTACGCGTACGGGCCGACCGAGGACGCGCTCTCGCGCGAGCACCAGATCATCGACCACACGGCGCACGGCGCGCCGGGCCTCTACTCGATGATCGGGGGGAAGCTGGCGAGCTTCCGGCTGTTCGCCCAGGAGATGACCGACGTCCTGGCGCGGCGCTTCGATCTCGGCGCCCGCTGCGTGACGCACGCGACCGCGCTGCCCGGCGGCGACCGCGCCGTGGACGCGCTCGCGCTCTCGCGGCGGATGGAGATCGACGCGGTGGCCGCCCGGCGGCTCGTCTACCGGCACGGCTCGCGCGCGCTCCGGATCGAGGAGCGCGTGCGCGAGCGGCCGCGCGAGGCGGCGACGGTGTGCCCGTGCGAGCCCGTCATCGAGGCCGAGGTGCGCTACGTCCTCCGGCACGAGCTCGCCCGGAGCGTGGCCGACGTCGCGCGCCGCACGCGCCTCGGGCTCGGCGCGTGCGGCGGCATGCGCTGCGCGGCGCGGTGCGGGCAGATCGTGGCGCAGGAGCTCTCGCTCCCGCCGCGCCACGGGATGCGGCAGGCGCTGGAGTTCCTCTCGCGCCAGGCGATGACGCGCGCCGCCGCGCTCGGCCCGGAGCAGGCGAGGCAGGAGGCGCTCGCGATCGCCAGCGTGCGGTCGGAGCTCGGCGCGCCCGCGGACGACGAGGCGACCGCGGCGGCGTGCGAGGACAGCGATCGCCGGTCGCCGCGCCCCGCGCGGGAGCCGGAGGAGAGGGCGTGGCGCGATCGATCCTCGTGATCGGCGCGGGCGTCGCCGGCCTCGCCGCCGCGTGGAGCGCCCGGCGGCGCGGGGCCCGGGTCGCCGTGATCTCGGCGGGCGTCGGCGAGACGGCGCTCGCCGGCGGCGCGGTCGACGACGTCCCGTGGGAGCAGGTCGAGCGGGCCGCGCGGCTGCTCGGCAGCGATCTGCCCGCGGGCGACCTCGCCCCGGCGGCGAGGCAGTTCGCGGCGGAGCTCGGCCTGTGGGACGTGCCGCAGGCGTCGGGCGTGCGCCTCGCGACCGTCGCCGGGCGGATCCGCCCCGCCCGCGGCAGGGATCGCGCGCTGCTCGATCTCGGCTCGCTCCGCCGCACGCGCGTCCTCCTCCCGCGCGCCGCGCGCGCGGCGTGGGACGCCGACGCGCTCGCGGAAGCGCTCACGGACGAGCCGTTCGCCCGGGCGCGGGGGCTCCGCTTCCTGCCGGTCGACGCGCCGGTCCTGCGCTTCGACGACGAGCGGCAGATCGCCGACGGCGACCTCGCGGCCCGGCACGACGATCCGGCGCGGCTCTCCTGGCTGCTCGAGCGGCTCCGGCAGGCGCTCGAGGGCGCGGGCGGCGCGGGGGCGATCCTGCTCGGCCCCTGGCTCGGCGCGCGCGCGCCGCGGGCCGAGGCGCTCGCGGCGCGCCTCGGCGTCCCCGTCGGCGAGGCGCTGATCGGCGCCGGCTCGCCGGCGGGGCTCCGCTTCGAGGCGGCGCGCGACGCGCTGCTCGCCGCGATCGGGGCGACGCTGCGCCGCGGCCGCGTGCGCGCGGTGAGCGGTGGCCTCGGGGGACCGGGGGAGCGGGGCGAAGGCGTCGCGGTCCACGTGGTGGGCGAGGACGTGCCGCTCGCCGCGGACGCGGTGATCCTGGCGATCGGCGGCCTCGCCGGCGGGGGCATCGCGTACACCCCGCCCGAGCGCGGCGCCGGCCCCGATCTCCCGGCGCGCGGCGGCGCGCCGTTCGCGCTCTCGCTCGAGGCGCCCGTCGCGCTTGGCGACGGGCGCGGCGCGTTCGGCGTGGTGAGCTCCATGCACGGCCCGGAGCTCGACGTCGCCGCCTGGCCGCGCGGCGAGCGGCCGGGCGCGCTGGAGGCGGTGGGCGTGCGGTGCGACGGCGTCCGCGCGGCCCCGGGGATCCTGGCGGCCGGGGCGACCATCGCCGGGAGGGCGCGCACCGTGCTCGACGCGGTGACGACCGGGCTCCGCGCCGGCGCCGAGGCCTGACGCCGGCCCGAGGGACCGACCCGCGACGCGAGCCACGCTCGGCGCAGCTCGCTCCGCGCGCCTTGCGCTAGCGCCTCGCCGGGATCGCGCGGAGGAGCTGCTGGTAGCCGACGGCGAGCGTGAAATCGCTCCCGCGGGTGGGATCGGAGGGAACGTCGCCCTCGGGGCCTCGCGCCGCTGCCTCCGCGCGCTTCTCCACGAGCACGGCCCTCGGCGATCCGCCGCCGATCGACCCCTCGGCGGGGAGGTGCCCCTCGAGGTCCTGCTCGCGGAGGATGGCGGCCGGGGCCGGCTGCTGCGCGCTCTCGATGACGATGTCCGGCCGGATGCCCTGGGCCTGGATCGAGCGCCCCCTCGGCGTGTAGTAGCGCATCGTGGTGAGCCTCACCCCGGCGCCGCCGGGGAGCTCGTAGATGGTCTGCACCGACCCCTTGCCGAAGGTCGTCGCGCCGACGACGGTGGCGCGGCCGCTGTCCTGCAGGGCGCCCGCGACGAGCTCGGCGGCGCTCGCGGAGTACTCGTTCACGAGCGCGACGACGGGCAGCGAGGCGAACGCGCCGCCGTCGTGCGCCTTCGCCTCGTCGACGACCTGGTTGCGCTGGCGCGTCGAGTAGATCGTCCCCGACGAGAGGAACTCGTCGGCGAGCGCCTCCGCCTCGTGGACGAGGCCGCCGGGGTTGTTGCGCAGGTCGAGGATCACCCCGGCCAGCGGCGCCTTCGATGCGGCGCGCAGCCTCGCCGCGGCGCGGAGCATCTCCTCGTGGGTGCCGTCCTGGAACTGCTTCACGCGGACGTACGCGACGTCGCGCTCGAGGAGCTTCGCGGCGATGCTCGTGACGTGGATCTGCTCCCGCGCGAGGTCGAACGTGAGCGGCTCGGCCGCGCCCTGCCGGCGGATCGTGAGCTTCACCCGCGAGCCGGGGGGCCCGCGCATGATCTTCACCAGCTTGTCGAGGCGCTCGCCGCGCACGGGGCGGCCGTCGATCGCGATGATCTGGTCGCCGGAGCGGATGCCCGCCCGCGCCGCCGGCGAGCCCTCGATCGGCGCGATCACGGTGATCTGGTCGTCCTTCGTGTCGACCTCGATGCCGACGCCGCCGAACGTCCCCCCTGTCTCTTCCTGGAACTGGGCGAACTCGGAGGCGTTCATGTACGCGGAGTGGGGGTCGAGCTCCGCGACCATCCCCTTGATGGCGCCGTCGATGATCTTGTTGCGCTGCGCCGGCTCGACGTAGTTGTTCTCGACGAGCACGAGCACGCGCGCGAGCTGCTCGAGCGGCGCGTAGGGGCTCTGCGCCTGTGTGCTCGCGCCGGCGAGGTGGGAAGTCGCCGCCCCCCCCGCGAAGGCCGCAGCGATGAGCCCCAGGGTGCGCATCCAGCTCGAGAAGCGTCGCATCCGCCGACCATAGCAGCGGCGCGGGCAGCCGCGGCCAGCGCGCCGGCCGCGCTCGGTCCGGCGCCCGCCCGGCGCCCCGCCGGCCAGGGCGCCGGCTCGGTGCGCCCAGCGCGGGCGCACCGCCCGGCCGGTCGAAGTCGCGCGCGACGCCCAAGGTCCAGGGCGCATGGTTTGTCCTAGGAGGAGTGTTCGGCTATCTTCGCGCGCCTGAACGTGGAACTTGCCTCCTCATCGCCCTGCGTCGCCTCCGCGAAGCAGGGCTCGCCGCGAGGGGCTTCTCTCGCCGAGACGGTCAGGGGCCGTCGCGAAGAGCTGTCCGCGGCTGCGCTGTCGTCCGTGCGCGGGAGACAATTCGCACCGCGAGGCGGCTAGGATGGCCAAGACCACCGATCGTGAGCTCGTCGATCAAGCCCGGAGCGGAGATGCCCAGGCGTTCGGGGTGCTGGTCCGTCGATATCAGAAGCGCATCTTCCGGCTGGCGTTCCACCTCGTCCGCTCGGGCGCGGAGGCAGAGGACGTGACCCAGGAGACGTTCGTCCGGGCCTATCAGGCGCTCGATCGGTTCGACGGTCGGAGCGAGCCCTTCACCTGGCTCTACCGGATCGCCGTGAACCTCTCGCTCAACATGATCCGGGCCCGCAAGCCGAGCAGGAACTCGACCCCCACGGACGATCCGCGGATCGAGGCGCTGCTGCTCGAGACGCGCCCGAGCCACGGCGTCGATCCGGCCGCGACGACCCAGCGGCGCGAGCTCGCGGCGGCGCTCTGCGACGGCATCGATACGCTCTCGGACACGCTGCGGACGACGCTCATCCTCGTGTGCATCGACGGCGTGCCCCACGAGGACGCGTCCAAGATCCTGGGGTGTCCGGAAGGAACAGTCGCCTGGCGCGTCCACGAGGCGCGCCGCAAGCTCCGCGCATACCTCGCGGAGCGTGGTTTCGGAGGGGACGCCGAATGAACGTCACCAGCAAGCTCGACCTCGACCGGATGCTCAACGATTGGCCTGCCCCCGCCGGCGACGAGGCGGCGTGGGAGACGCGGGCAGCTCGCATCGTCGAGGTCGCCCTATCCCGGCGATCGGAGGACACGGCGGCGGTGACCGCCCTCCTCGCAGCCCCGGACCTCGCCGCCGAGCCAGGCGAGGAGCAGGCGGGGGACATCTTGCGCGAAGCACGCGCAGCAGGAGAACGCAGTACCATGGCGGACGGATCGGAAGCAGGCAGGGCCTCGAAGCCTGAAGCGGGCCTGTCGGGCGGCAGCGCCTCACGGCCCCCGGAGAAGAAACGCCAGTCGTTGAAGGAGATCGCCGAGCGCGCCAGCCAGGCGCCGGGCCGCGCGAGCGGTGTGCCGGCGAACAGCCCCGCGCTCTCGACGCCGGTGCCGTCCGCGCGCGGCCCGCTGTCCACGCCGCTGCCGTCCGGGCGCGGCCCGCTGTCCACGCCGCTGCCGCCCTCGGGGCGTGGCTCGATGCCGCCCGGGCGCGTGTCCTCGCCGCCGGGGCGCGGGTCGATCTCCGGCGTCATGCGCGCGTCGTCGCCCTCGTTGCGGGCGGCCGAGGGGGTGACCGAGGACTCCGGCGTCATCGATCTCAACCGGCTCAGCGCGTCGGTGCCCCCGGAACAGGTGGAGACCGCCGCGAGGGCGCAGCTCGGCACGGCCGATACGCTCGAGAGCGAGCCGCAGGCCGCGGTCGCAGCGGTGTCCGCGAGGAGGCCCCGCGCCCCGTCGGCGCCCGTGGTCGAGGCTGCCGCGAAGAAGCGGTCCGGCGGGATGATCGCCGGCGCGGCGCTGGCGGCCCTTGGTTTGGCCGCGGCGGTGGCGGTCGCGGTGAGGACGAAGGCGCCGTCGCAACAGCAGACGGTGGCCGCCACCGAGGCAGCGCCGGCCACCGCCGTTCCGCCGGCGGCGCCGCGCGAGGAGAAGCCGGCAGAGCCCGCCGCGGCGGTCGCCGCCGCGCCCGCCGCGCCGGCAGAGGGCGCGGCGGGCGAGCAGCAGCCCGCGGAGGCGGAGGAGAAGCTGGCCGCGGCGCCCAAGACGCCAGCCGCGCCGGTCGGCGCGGGCGCTGCGCCGCACGCGGCTGCGCCCGAGGCGCCTGCCTCGCCCGCGGCGGCGCTGAAGCCGGAGCAGGGAAAGGTGGCGGCCGCGCCGACGACGGCGGGCAAGCCGGGAGATCTGCCGTCCGCCATGCAGGCGGCCGTGGGCGACGACGGGGAGAAGCAGCCGTCGGTGGTGTCGGAGGCGCCGGTGCCGGCGTCGGGTCCGCTGCGGCAGCAGAACATCCCCGAGCAGCCTTCGCAGGGCTCGGTCCAGGCTGCGCTCGGCTCGGTCATGGGCGGCGCGAAGGCGTGCGTGGCGGGCGCGGACGACGTGTCGCGCGCGCAGATCACGTTCTCGTCGACCGGCCAGGTGAGCAAGGTCAGCGTCAGCGGCTGGGCGGCGGCGAACGGCCAGTCGAGCTGCGTCCAGGCGGCGCTCAAGGCCGCGAACGTGGGCCCGTTCTCGAAGCCGTCGTTCTCGGTGAGCGCCACGATCCGGCCCTAGCCGGGAGACCCTCCAGGTGGGCGGGGGCCCAGCCTCCTGGCTGCCCCTGCCCTGGCCCAGGGAGGCCCCATGTCCCGGTTGACATGAGGGCGCCCGCAGGTAGAATGCGCGCCCCCATGGTTTCCGCGACTCAGCAAACTCAGCGCATCCGTCGGCGCAAGGCGCGCACGTCGGGCACCCGCCGCAAGCGCTTCGAGCGCGCTCACGGCACCCCGAAGTTCCCGATCCATCCGGCGGGTTACGATCAGAACGCGCCGGACGCCCTGCGCGCTGCCACGCCCGCCGAGGCGCAGGCGAAGAAGTAGGAGAGCTTTTCTCATGGCCAATCACGCATCCGCCGACAAGCGCAACCGCCAGCGCATCACCAGGACCGCGCGCAACCGCGCCGCCAAGTCGGAGCTCCGCACCGTCGTCAAGAAGGCGCGCACCGGGCTGAAGGGCGCCCCGCAGGAGTCCACCGCGCTGGTCACCGCCGCGGTGAGCGCGCTCGATCGCGCCGCGTCGAAGGGGACGATCCCCGCCAAGCGCGCGTCGCGTGTGAAGAGCCGCCTGGCCCTCGCCCTCCACAAGGCGAGCGTCGCCGCCAAGACCGCCGCGAGCTGAGCAACAACCTCTCCGTACGTACGCCCCGCTCACCGCAAGGTGAAGCGGGCGTCGTCGTTTTGTCTCCCCGGATCGCCGTGACACCGCACGCCGGCGCGGCGCGCGATGTCCCGCCGCCGGCGCCGTGATCCGTCACCGTCGCCGCGACGCCGCCGCCGGGCTCGCCCTGCGCGCGCCGCGACGCCGCCGCCGGGCTCGCCCTGCGCGCGCCGCGAGGCTCCGCGGCGGCGGCCCGGCGTTCCCGAGCGTCAGTGGGCGTCGGCCCAGGTCGGGCCGTGGCCGATGTCGACCACGAGCGGCACGTCGAGCGGGAAGACCGACTCCATGGCCTCCCGCACCTTGGCCTTCGCCTCCTCGACCGCGGGGGCGGGCACCTCGAACGCGAGCTCGTCGTGCACCGTGAGCACCATGCGCGCACCGGGGACCACGGGGCGCGGGATCCGCACCATGGCGAGCTTCAAGAGATCCGCCGCCGTCCCCTGGATGGGGGTGTTCTGCGCGATGCGCTCCGCCTGGGCGCGGCGCATGCGGTCGCTGCTGCGCAGGTCCGGGAGCAGCCGCCGCCGGCCGAGCAGCGTGCGCACCGACTCGGAGCGCTTCGCCTCGGCCATCGTCCGCTCCATGAACTCGTGCACGCCGCGGTAGCGCGCGAAGTAGGCGTCGATGAAGCGCGCCGCCTCCGCGCGCGAGATGTCGAGGCGCTTCGCGAGCGCCGCCTCGCCCATCCCGTAGATCACGCCGAAGTTGATCGTCTTGCTCCGGCGGCGCATCTCGTCGGTGACCCCCGCCTCGTCGACGCCGAAGATCTCCATGGCCGTGCGCACGTGCACGTCCTGCCCGGTGCGGAACGCGTCCACGAGCACCGGGTCCTTCGACAGGTGCGCGAGGACGCGCAGCTCGATCTGGGAGTAGTCGGCGCTCACGATCACGCTCCCGGGCGGGGCGACGAACGCGCGCCGGATCATCCGGCCGAGCTCCGTGCGGATCGGGATGTTCTGCAGGTTCGGATCCTGCGACGAGAGGCGCCCGGTCGCGGCAACGGCCTGGCTCCAGCGCGTGTGGATCCGGCCCGTGACCGGGTGCACGAGGCGCGGCAGCGCGTCGACGTACGTGCCCTTGAGCTTGGCGATGGCGCGGTGCTCGAGCACCACGCCGGGGAACGGGTGGTCCTCCGCCAGCGTCTCGAGCACGTCGGCGTCGGTCGAGCGGCCGGTCTTCGTCTTGCGCTGGGAGCGCAGCTTGAGCTCGTCGAACAGGACCGCCTCGAGCTGCTTCGGCGACGCCAGGTTGATGTCGTGCCCCACCATCTCGCGCGCCTTCTGCTCCAGCGCCGCGAGCTCGGTCGTCATCTGCGCGCCGAGCTGCGCGAGCGCCTGCGGGTCGACCAGGACGCCCGTGAGCTCCATCTCCGCGAGCACCGCGGAGAGGGGCAGCTCGATCTGGACGAGCAGATCCTCGAGCCGCTCGGCGCGGAGGCGCGGGCGCAGCCGGTCGGTGAGCGAGAGCGCGACGTCGGCGAACGCCGCCCCGTAGGTCGAGGCCTCGCCGAGCTCGATCTCGTCGAGGCCGCGCTGCGCCTGCCCGCGGCGCTTCGGGGCCACCTCGTCGAGGGTCTGCATCTTGGCGCCGAGCTCGCGCTCGGCGAGCTCGTGGAGCTGGTTCTTCCCCTCGGGATCGAGCAGGTAGCTCGCCAGCATCGTGTCGAAGGCGACGCCCACGAGCCCGATGCGGTGCCGCAGGAGGACCACCTCGCAGAACTTGACGTCGTGGCCGACCTTCGGGAGCTCGGGATCGGCGAGCAGCGGGCCGAGCACCGCGTCGATGTCGCCCATCGAGAGCTGCGCCGGCGCGCCGAGGTAGCGGTGACCCAGCGGGACGTACACGGCTTGCCCCGGCTCGCAGGCGAGCGCGATGCCGCAGACGTGGGCGTTCATCGGCTCGCGGCTCGTCGCGTGCACGTCGATGGCGAGGCGCCCGGCCGCGCGCGCCGACCTCGCGAAGCCCTCGAGCTCCTCGCGCGTGGCGACGACCTGGTAGGTCGCCGCGCGCGCGGTGGGCTCGGGCGCGCGCACGGCCTTCAGGAAGCGCGAGAAGCCGAGCTCGGTGAAGAGCTCCCGGAGCTTCCCGGTGTCCGCGCCGCCGTAGCGCAGCGTCTCCAGGTCGAGCGAGACGGGCGCGCTGCCGTCGAGCGTCACGAGCTTCTGCGACAGGAGCGCGTCGGCCTCGTGCTGCTTGAGCGACTCGCGGATGCGAGGCTTCTTCACCTCGTCGAGGCGGGCGTAGATCGCGGAGAGCGAGCCGAACTGGGCGAGCAGCTCGGCGGCCGTCTTCAGGCCCACGCCGGGGACGCCGGGGACGTTGTCCGAGCTGTCGCCGACGAGGGCGAGCAGGTCGCGCACCTGCTCCGGCGGCACCCCGAATTTCGCGACGACCTCGGGGTGGCCGTACACCTTGTCGCGCATCGCGTCCCAGAGCATCACCCGGTCGCCGTCGACGAGCTGCATGAGATCCTTGTCGCTCGACGCGATGACGACGCGCAGCCCCCGCTCCTTGGCCCGCTCGACGGCGACGGCCACGAGATCGTCCGCCTCGAGCCCCTCCTGGATGAAGATCGGGATGCAGTACGCCTCGACGATCTCCCGGCACCGGTTCATCTGCACCCCGAGGTCGGGGGGCGGCGGGGGCCGGTGGGCCTTGTAGCGGGGGTCGAGATCGTCGCGGAACGTCTTGCCCGGCGAGTCCATCGCCACGCCGAGGTACGCGGGCTTCCGCTCGTCCACGAGCTTCGAGAGCATCGCGACGGTGCCGTACGTCGCATGAGTCGGCTCGCCGCTCGGGCTCGAGAGCGGGCTGATCGCGTGGTAGGCGCGGAACACGTAGCCCGAGAGGTCGATCAGGTAGAGGACGTCCGGAGCTCCGGCCGGGGGAAGCGCGGTAGGGCGCGTGGACATGGACCGACCCTTAGCACCTCGGGGCCCGGCCGTTCACCGAACCACGATGTCGCGCCGCATTGTCACGTCGATGACCTGCCCGTCCCGCTCGACGCCCACGGAGACGCGCGTCCCCGCCGGGCCGCGGAGGCGCTGGATGCAGTCGGCGAGCGGGAGCTCCCTCGCGTTCTCTCCGTCGATGCGGACGATGACGTCGCCTTGCTGGAGCCCGGCGGACGCCGCGGGCCCCCCGTCGATGATGCCCGCGATCGTGACGCCGCTCGACGCGAGCGAGAGCATCGCGCCGATGCCCGTGAGCTCCTCGCGCGACCCGCCGTCGTCCAGCATCCGGAGCTCGATGTCGGCGCGCGCCGAGCCCGTGCCGCGCGCGTCGAGGCCGGACACGATCTTGGACATGTAGTCCTCGTGGCGCACGCGCACCGAGAACGGGCCGCTCGCCGGCACGCCCTCGAGCGCGTAGTCGCCGTTCGCGTCGGTGAGCACGAGCGAGATCGCGTTCGCGCCGGACGAGGTCACGGAGTCGAGCTCGACCTGGGCCTCGACGACCGGCGCCCGCGAGGCGGCGTCGACGACCCTGCCCCGCAGCGTCGCCCCCTGCGGCAGCACGATCCTCACGCCCTCGGTGGTGCGGCCCGCCTCGACGTCGACGGCCGAGCTCCGCGTCGGCGGGCGGCCGGCCGCGCTCACCGTCAGCACGTAGCGGCCCGGCGCGAGCTCGTTCCATCGAAAGGCGCCGCCCGGGTCGGTCACCTTGCGCGCGCGCCCGTCGACGCTCCCGCGCGCCGAGGCCCCGGCCGGCACGAACGACTCGATCGCCAGGAGGTACGCCTCGACGGGCCTCCCCGACTGATCCACGACGTCGCCCGCGATCGCGCCCGCGGCGAGCAGGTGGAGGACGTTGTCGCGGCCCGCGGCGAGGCGCGTGGGCTCGGCGTCCCCGAACGGGGGCTGCGCCGCGGTCGCGGTGCAGCCGTCGGCCTCGGGCGGCAGCTCGAAGCGACCCTCGGTGTCGGCGCTCGCGGTCATGCCCGGCTCATCGCGGCAGCGGACCACGGCGCCGGCGCTCGGGCGGCCCTCCGGATCGAGGACCACGCCGCGGACCGGCTCGACGCGCGCGGCGGTCGTCTCGCGCGGCGGCGGCGGCGGCGCCGGCCGCGGCTCGACCTCGACCTCGCGCGGCTCCGCGGCCTCCGGCTGCGGCGGAGGGAGCAGCGCCGCGGCGGGCTCGCGCCGCGCTGGCATCACGGGGTCGGGGCGCGGCAGGAGCAGCCAGAAGAGGAGCGGCGCGACCAGCAGCGCCACGGACAGCAGCGCCGCGGAGAGCCAGGCCCTTCGCTGCGCTCCCGCCGTCCGGCTGTCCACCATGCCGTCCTCCGCCGTGGTTCAGCGGCCGGCGTCGGCCTGGCCGGTCGAGCCCTCGTCCGCGCCTTCGGGGATCGCGTTGGCGTCGATCGGCTCGGGCGCCGCCTCGTCGGTGGGGCCGAGCGCGGGGCCTTGCGGCTCGGCGGGCCACGGCGTCTCGCTGGAGGAGCCGCCGCACGCCCCGAGGAGCAGCGCAAAAGGTAGGAGCAAGGTGCCGGGCCGCATGGCCGGCATCCTAGCTCGTTTTGGTGGGGAGGTCATAACGACCGGGCTCTTCGCCCTGCCGCGAGCGAGCGCGGCGGCGCGCCCGCTCAGCGCGTGGAGAGGTTGGTCCGGGCGATCCAGAGGCAGGCGGCGGCGTTGACCGCGCACCAGACGATGAGGGCCAGCCGGCCGAGGGGGCCGGCGACCTCGCCGAGCGCGACGACCGACGTGAGGTACGCCGCCGTGCCCACGGCGAGGCCCGCGATCGCGGGCCGGAGCTTCTTCACGCCGAAGAAGAGCGAGGTGAGGCCGAGCGGGACGAGCGCGTTGGCGAGCGGCAGCCAGCGGTGGACCGAGGCGCCGATCAGCAGGTCGAGGTCGGCGATGGGGCGGGCCAGCACGTCGACGGCGAGGTCCACGCGCGGCAGGAGCCACGGCGCGAAGAAGAACAGCCCCGGCCCTGCCGCGAGCGCCGGGATGAGGAAGCTCGCCTGCCACGGGCTCGTGGCGTTCGCCTCCTTCTTGCGGGCGCGGCGGCCGACCCACGTCGCGAGCACGAGCAGCGCGAGCAGCCGCACGACGATGTGGCTCTGCGTGACGCGCACGACCGAGCTCGCGGCGTCGAGGATGCCGGCCCCGTAGAGGAGCTTGCCGTCCTCGGAGCTGTCGACGGCGCGCGCGCCTGCGCGGAGCGCGTCCTCGACCGCGCGCGGGTCCGACACGCCGAGGCTCACGAGCAGCGCCGCGGCGCCGGCGACGTGGGGCGCGGCCATCGAGGTGCCGCTGTAGACCGGGTAGCCCTCGCACTTGTCGCGCCCGCGGTTGCAGATGGTCTGCTGGGTGACGTTCACCCCGGGCGCCGCGACGTCGACGCCCTGGCCGCGCGAGGAGAACCTCGCGATCTTGTCGTTCGCGTCGGTGGCGCTCACGCCGATGACGCCGTCGGAGGCGCCGGGGTATTGCACGCGCCCGCCGGTGTTGCCGGCCGCCGCGACGACGACCGCGCCGCGCGAGATGGCGTAGTCGATCGCGCTCTGGAGGACCTTGGAGTTGCGCGGCCCGCCGAGGCTCAGGTTGATGACGTGGGCGCCGTGCTCGGCCGCCCACCGGATGCCGTCGGCCACGTCGGCGGTGGTGCCCCAGCCGCTCTCGTTCAGCACCTTGACCGGCATGAGCCGCGCGTGGAACGCGAGCCCCACGGCGCCGATGCCGTTGTTGGTCGACTGCGCGATGGTGCCTGCCACGTGCGTGCCGTGGCCCTGATCGTCGTTCGCGTGGCTCGTCTTGGTGACGAAGTTCCATCCCTCCACGCACTCGGTGGAGGCGAGGTCGGTCCCCTTGGTGAAGGGCCCGTGGTCTTCGCACGCGATGCCGGTGTCGACCACGGCGACGGTGACGCCGCGGCCGGTGGCGAAGTCCCATGCGCGCTCGGCGCCCACGCGCGCCATGTGCCACTGGTCCTTCAGCAGCGGGTCGTTCGCGGCGAACGAGGCGCGCACCCACGCGAGCGGCTCGGCCATCTCCACGCGCGGATCCTGCGCGAGCCGCTGGAGCGTCTCGTTGACCGACCCGTCCACGGTGGCGATCTGGATCCGGGTCTCGGAGGCGAGCGCGGTCGGCAGGACGTTCAGCGAGAAGTCGCGCACGAGCGCCGCGAGCGAGCTCTCGTCGAGATCGTCGCGCGCGTCGACGACGATCTGCCCTGGGATGTCGTAGCTGGTCTCGTCGAGCTCGGAGGCGAGTCCGTGCAGCGGCTCGCCCGCGGTCGCGACCGGCTCGCTCAGGACGTCGAACCCGCGCGAGCGATCGACGTCCGCGTGAAATGCGGGGCTGGCGTATCCCGGAAGTCGAGGCTCGAGCATCCCCGGCGAGCGCGCCGCGAGCGCGACCCCGGCGCCTCGGTTGTCCGTTCCGTCGGCCCTGGCCGCGCCGGACACTGCGACCAGCGCCGCTGCGGCGAGCAGCGACGTCGCGATCGCGCGTCCGGCTGGGTGAGTTGCGGTCCCTGACCCACGTTGAAGGCGAGACTTGTGCATAGGGGTCTCCTCATCGGCAGGGTAGCGCCGCCCTCCCCGAGCAGCCATCGCTCTGGCGCCGACGTATCGCTGCCCGCGCCCGCGTGCCCGCTGCCCGTCACCGCCAGCAGCGCAGCAGTCCCATCGATCGCGGACATCCTGGACCCCCCACAACCTCCCACCCCCGCCACCCTGACGAGCTCGACAAGCCGCGGCCTCCCCCCGTTGCGCCCCCACTGCCCTCTTGGAAAGAGCCGTCGGAGGAGGGGGAGCGGCGCGGGGGGGCGGCGGGGGTGGGCCCCACAAACCCGAGCGCCGGCCCGCATCGAAGCGACTCGCGCCCAGATCTCCCCCACCCGTCCATCTGGCAATAGCCCCCCAAAAGGCGCGAGTTTGTGGGGGGACCCCCGCCGCCCCCCCGCGCCGCTCCCCCTCCTCCGGCGGCTCCCCTGCGATTATGGAGTCCCCACCCCGCGGCGCCTCCCGGCCCCGCCGTTCACGTCACTTCGCCGCCGCCCAGAGGTCGGCCATCCACGCTTCCACGTCGCTCACGCTCCGCGGAATATCGACCGACAGGTTCCGACACCCCGTCTCCGTGACGAGCACGTCGTCCTCGATGCGCACGCCGATACCGCGGTAGCGTGCCGGCACGGTCTCGTCATCGAGCTGGAAGTACAGCCCAGGCTCCACCGTGAGCACCATGCCCGGCTTGAGCTTGCCGAACTTGTAGACCTGCTGTCGCGCCTGCGCGCAGTCGTGCACGTCGAGGCCCAGCATGTGGCTCACGTTGTGGAGCGAGTACCTGCGGTAGAACTGCTTGTCTTCCTTGAGCGCCTCCTCCGCCGAGACGCTCAGGATGCCGAGCCGCTCGAGCCCCCGGGCGAGCACCCGCATCGCCGCCCGGTTCGGCTCCATGAAGTCGTTGCCCGGCTTCACCGCGTCGATCGCTGCCTCCTGCGCCTCGAGCACGAGCTCGTAGATCTCGCGCTGCTCCTTCGAGAACTTCCCGTTGATCGGCAGGGTCCGGGTGATGTCGGCGGTGTAGAGCGCGTTGCCCTCGACGCCGGCGTCGACCAGGAGGAGCTTGCCCGGCTCGAGCGCGCCGTCGTTCCTCGTCCAGTGCAGGATGCAGGCGTGGTGGCCCGCCGCGGCGATGGTCCCGTAACCGACGTCGTTGCCCTCCACCCGCGCGCGCAGGTTGAAGACGCCCTCGATCTCTCGCTCGCTCCGCCCCTTGGGCAGCGCCCGGATGACGTCCTCGAAGCCCCGCTTCGTCGACGCGACGACCGCCTCGAGCTCCTCGATCTCGAGGGCGTCCTTGAGGAGGCGCATCTCGGACAGCGCCTCGCCGAGCTGCTTGTCGCGATCGTGCCGGGCGAGGAGCTTGTCGACGCGCTCGGACATGCCGCGGAGCACCCGGTGGGGGCGCGTCACCGTGCCGACGAGGCCGCTCAGATAGGCGTCCAGCTCCGGGAGCCCGCGGCACTCGTCGACGCCGAAGCGCGCGCGGCTCTGCTCGACGCCGAGGCGAGGGCCGACCCAGAGCTCTCCCTTCGCGCGATCGGTGAAGAACGTCTTGTCGCTGCGCCCGGGGTTCGGCTCGACGAAGAGGATGTCCCGGTGGCCGCCGCCCTCCTGCGGCTGCAGGACGAGCACGCAATCCGGCTCGAGGTTGCCCGTCAGATAGAAGAAGTCCGAGCCGGGGCGAAAGCGGTAGTGCGTGTCGTTGGAGCGCACCTTCTCGTGCCCCGTGGGGATGATGAGCGTCTCCGCCGGGAAGAGCTTCGACAGGGCGCGGCGGCGGGCGGCGAACACCTCCGCGTGCGCGATCGCCGCGGGGAGCTCGCGGGACGCCGGCGCCCAGCGATCCAGCATGAACGCGATCAGGGCCTCCGGCAGCGTCGAGTCGTGGCTCGCCGGCTTGGCCTCGGAGCCGGCGACCGCAGCGGCGGGCGCCTCGGCCGGGCCGCTGCCGGTGGGCGCGCTGGGGGCAGGATCTGCCTGGACGGGGGCGGCGCTGGTCTCGGGCGTGGTGCTCATGGGGCTCAAACTATGGGTCGATCAGGCACGGTCGTTCAAGCCAAAGCGCGCGCCCGACCGGCCGCGCGGATCGCCCCGTACGGGAGGCGGCGCGTCACGCGACCGAGGCGCCGCCGTCGACAGCGAGGATCTGGCCGGTGATGAAGTCGTTTTCGGCAAGGAACACCACGGCGCGCGCGATGTCTTCGGCCTCGCCGAGGCGCCGGAGCGGGACGCGCTCGCGGAGGCGAGCGAGCGTGGCCTCATCATAGGCGGATGGCGGAAGGACCGTCCCCGGTGCGATTCCGTTGACGCGCACGTCGGGCGCCAGCCCCACCGCGAGGCCGCGGACGAGGTGGGCGAGCGCGGCCTTCGAGACCGAATAAGGGATGTAGTTCCTCCACGGGCGCTCGGCGCTCACACAGACGATCGCGACGACGCTGCCGCGGCTGGCGCGGAGCGCGGAGGCGAGCTCTAGCGTGAGCAGGTACGGCGCGGTGGCGTTGAGCGCCATGGCGCGATCCCAGGCGTCGGCGGAGAGCTCGGCCGGCGGGACCCGATCGAAGTTCGCCGCGTTGTGGACGAGCAGGTCGAGCCGGCCGGACGACCAGTCGAGCGCCGCGCGGGCGAGCGCGGTGAGCGCCTCGCGATCGTAGAGGTCGGCCTGGAGCGCGACGGCGCGCCGGCCGAGCGAGCGCGCCTCGTCGACGACGGCGTTCGCGCCGGTGTCGCTCGTGGCGTAGTGGACGGCCAGGTCGGCCCCCGCGGCTGCGAGCGCGCGGGCGGTCGCGGCGCCGAGGCGGGTGCCGGCGCCGGTCACGAGGGCGACACGTCCGGTCAGGGGAGCATGGGGCATGGAGGGCTCTGTAGCCGATGTGGGCCCGCGCGCGTCGAGATCGCCGATGACGCGCGGCGCCTGGCCCGGCGGCCTGCGGCGCGACGCCGTTTTTTTCGCCGGCGCCGCGCGCCATGGCACGCTGGCGCGGCTTTGCCGATGCTTCCGACACGCCGAGTCGCCGCAAAGGAACGCTCGAAGGAGCCGCCGCGCCGCCTGCGCGCCCTCGCCGCCGCGCTGCTCTGCGCGGCCGGATGCACGGAGAAGCTCGAGTCCGTCGGGCTGCCGGGCATCGACCTGCCGGGCATCGATTTGCCAGGAACGAGCGCCGCGCCGCGCGCCCAGGGAGCGCCGAGCGCGGCCGGCACGGCGAGCGCGGCGGCGCGGGCCCAGGCGGCGCCGCGCGCCGCCGCGCCGGGCACCCAGCCCGATTGCGACGAGCTGCCGTCCGCGGAGGAGGAGCGGCGCGCCCAGCTGCCGCCCCTGACGGCCCTCGGCAAGGCCGTGCCCGCCGAGCCGTGGACCCCGCCGCCCTACGAGGTGCTGCCGGGCGTGACGCTCCCCGCGGCGATCGCCGCGAAGCTCGAGCGGATCGACCGGGGGTACGCGCGGCGCACGCGAGAGCACCTCGTGATCACGAGCGGGACGCGCGACGCGAACCGACAGGCCAGGGCCATGTTCACGAAGCTCAGGCTCGGCGAGGATCTCCTCAAGCTCTACCGGAACAAGGCGGCGGTCCAGGAGATCGCGAAGGCGTACCGGGCGAGCTCGGGCAAGCCGCCGGAGCAGGTGGTCGCCGCCATGGAGGCCGTCATCCAGGACCAGATCGACCGCGGGATCTACGTCTCTGCGCACCTGCGCCGGGGCGCCGTGGACGTGCGCAACAGGACCATGTCGCCGAAGGAGAAGCGCGCGTTCCTGGAGAGCACCGCGGAGGTCGGGGGTGTCCTGGTCATCGAGGAGACGACGCCCGCGCACTACCACCTGCAGATCGACTGACGGGCACGCGCAGATCGAGATCGACTGACAGGCGGATCGCCGTTCCAGGGCGCCTGCGCCGGTCGTCGCGCCTCAGTGGGCGCGCAGCGGCGCGGCCGCGCCCGCCTCGCGGCGCAGGCGCAGCGAGAGCCCGAGCAGCAGGGCGCCCAGCGCGACCGCGAACGCGCCGATGAACCAGCTGAGCGCCAGCATGCCGGCCGCCGGCAGCGCCACCATGAGGACGCCGAAGATCACCGAGGTGACGCCGCTCAGCCCCAGCCAGAGCTCGTTGGCGATCACGTGCCGGAGGCGCACCGCGCCGATGATCCGGAAGATGCCGGTCACGACCGCCCACGCCGCGATCAGGCTGTAGAGCGTGAGCGCGGTGATGATCGGCCGCCAGAACGTCAGCACGGCGATGGCGATGTCGAAGAGGCCCTCGACCACGGCGAACCCCCCGCCGCGGCCGCCGATCGCGGACGCGAGCGCGGCGCAGCCGTCGAGCAGCGCCCACACGCCGAACAGCAGGACGAGCGTGGCGAGGGACGGGAGCGGCCACACGAAGAACAGGATCCCGATGAGGATCCCGATGACGCCCCGCACGGCCAGCACCCACCAATACCGCCCCAGCAGCTCCATGCCTCACCCCCTCCTCCGGCGCTCGCGGCGCTCGCTCCCAGCAGACACGCGCCGCCCGAGCACGCCGCGCGCCCGACCCTCCCGCGCGGAGCGCTGTACCGCCCTTGCCCGCACGGCCTCACGCTGACCGGTCGGGATGCACGTCCCCTGCCGGCGCATGGCGGGCGAGCTGCTCGGCAATCCCGCCGGGCGAGCCGATCGCCGACGGCGCGCCGGCGTCAGCGGGTGTCAGCGGCGGGCCTGCGGCCGGCCCGTGGATGCGGTCGACTGGACGGAGCAGGGGGTCAGCGGGGCGTCACGACGGGGCCGCTCGGCGTCGGGTCGTCGAGGCCGCCGCGGAGCGGTCGGCCTCGACGTGCCCACCGCGTTCCGCGATTCCCGGCGCCGCGGGGCTCACAGGCCGGCGATCGGCCCGCTCGCAGGATCGCCGTACTTGGACAGCTCGACGCCGAAGTAGTTGATGATCGAGCAATGGAGGGCGCCGGTGGGCGCGTTGTTCGCGTGGACGGCGCGGCCTGTCTCGAAGCCTCCCACGTGGCCGGCGAGCATGATGGGCATGTTCTTCCGACCGTGGGAGTCGCCGTCGCCGTTCTCCGACGTGTAGAGCACGAGCGACTCGTCGAGGAGGTTGCCTGTCGCCGTGGTCGCCGCCTTCATCGCGTTGAGCAGGTAGGCGAAGCGGCGCACCTTGAACCGCGACGTCTGGACGACGCGGGCGTTGGCGATGCGCATCGCCTCTGCTTGAGGCAGGCTGTCGAGATCGGTCGCGCGATCGCGGTCGCCGAGCTTGTGCGAGATGAAGTGATCGCTCCACGTCCCAACGCCGTCGGGCAGATCGTAGCCGGAGAAATCGAGCCCCCAGCTGTTCGAGTACTGCAGGACGAGCACCCGCGTCAGGTCGCAGGAGAGCGCGAGCAGCCCGAGATCGATCATCTGCTTGAACTTGCCGTGCAGGTCGAGGCCCCGCGGGGGCTTGTCGGGCACGGTGCAGCTCGACTGGGTCGTGGACTGGATCTGCTTCTCCAGCTCGAACACCGACTCGAGGTGCTGCTCCACGCGCGCCCGATCCGCCGCGCCGAGGCGCTGGTTCAGGCGCCTCGCGTCCTCCCTCACCCAGTCGAGGACGCTGGCGCGGCGGCGCCGGATGTTGTCCAGCTCCTCGTTCGGGCTGCCCAGGTTGCTGAAGAGCGTGTCGAACAGCGCGGCCGGATCGCGGAAGGCGTCCTCGACCTGACCGCCGTCCCGGAACGAGATGAAGCCCTGCGTGACCGCCGTGTCGCCGGTGGGAGACAGGTTGAGGCTGCGGTACGGGGTCTCGGCCGCGATGTGATCGGCCAGGTACTGGTCGAGCGTGGCCTTCTTCGGGACGGCCTGTCCGCCGCCGTCGGTGTGGGCGCAGAGCGCCATCGCCGGGCTGTGGATGTCGGAGCAGATCACCTGGTGATCGACGCCGGACACCATCGTGACGTCGCGCCAGATGGCATCGCCGGCCGGCCACTCGCGCTCGGCGTCGAAGCCGTTCATGTCCACGAGGCACGGCGTGAGCCCCTCGGCCGAGAGCGGCCCCGCCGTGCGCGGGTGCCACGCGCCGGGATCGGTGCCGTTCGGAACGAAGAAGGCCACGAAGCGCTTCGGGTCCGCCGGCGCGGCGCTGGCGCGCTGCGGCCGCATCGCGTCGAGGAACGGCAGGGCGACCGCGACGCCGGCGCCGCGGAGCAGAGCTCTTCTCGAGATCTTCACTGGCGACACTCCTCTTCCATCCTCGGTCGGACGATCTGCGAGCCCATCACTCTGGCGCCCTCCGCAGCCGGAACGCCGGAGACCGCACGAGGGCGGTCAGGTAGGAACGGAAACGGTTGCCGTCCTGCGCGAAGCGCTCCGCGGCGGCGTCGATGGCGCAGCGGTCCTCGTCCGCGGGCTCGCGCCCCTGGGTGTACGTGAACAGCTTCTCCGCGACGCACGCGGCGAGATCGGGGCTCCGCCGGAGCTCCGCCGCCAGGGCAGCGAGCGAGTCGAACGACTCGTTGGCCGCGCCCTCGAAGCGCGGCTCGATCCCGAACTCGTCGACACCGATGCTCCCGTCGTACCGCCCCTGCTTGTCGTACTGGGCGAAGCCGACGCCGATCGGATCGATGCGCGCGTGGCAGCCGGCGCACCCGGCCTGGGTGTTGCGCTTCTTGAGGACCTCGATGTAGCTCAAGCCGGAGAGCTCGCTCTCCAGCTGCTCGAGCAGCCCGGCGGGGATCGTGATCTTCTCGCAGAGGAAGGCCGCCCGGAGCCACTGGCCGCGCACGGCGATGAGGTCGCCGTCGTTCTTGGCGCTGATCAGGCTGGCGTGCGTGAGCAGCCCGGTGTTCGCCCGGTGGTGGTCGGCCGGAAACTCCACGCGCGTCACGCCGTCGCCCTGCGCCTCCAGGCCGTAGAACTTCGCGAGCGCCGGGGTGACATACGTGTGGTTCGCGGTGAGCGCGTCGAAGAAATCGACGTCGGGCGTGAAGGCGTGCTCGTCGAGGACGAGCTCGCTCTCGGTGATCATGTCCGCGAGCAGGGCGGGCGTCGACGCGTCCGGGTTGGCCGGGGGGCGGAGCTGCTCGAAGGTGAGCCACTGCTTGAAGAAGGCGTTGAAGAAGAGCGGTGTCCGCTCGTCTTCGACCATCTCCTCGGCGACCGCGAGGAGCCCCTCGGCGGTATCGAGCTCGCCGGCCTCTGCCCGCGACAGCAGCTCTGCGCTGGGAGACCGGCCCCAGAGCGTGAACGACAGCCGCGAGGCGAGCTCGAGCGCCGACAGGGGCGACGTCTCCGAGCCGTTCGAGCCGACCTCGATCCGGAACAGGAAGCTGGGCGAGGTGAGCAGCGCCTCGACGACGAAGCGAAACGCATCGGCCCTGTCCTGCGCGACCTCGGTCGCGCGCCCGACCAGATCGCTCACCTCCTCGGTCGACAGCGGCCGTCGATACGCCAGCTTGCCGAAGCGCTGCACGAAGCGCTCGAGGCAGTCGGCGGCCTCCGGCTCGCAGCCGAGCACCGCGGCGCGGCGAGCCTCGTCCGCCATGAGCTCCTGCCCGAGCGACTCCGCCGTCGCCAGGTAGGCGCGGAGGTGCTGATCCGACACGTTCTGGAGGGCGGCGATCGTCCGGAATCCGCCCTGGCCGGTATCTTCCGGGATGCTGTCCACGGCGGGCGGCTCGGCGAGCTGGAACAGGTCCTGAAGCGTCAGCTGGTACTCGATCCGGGACAGGCGGCGCAGGACGCTGGGGCTCGTTCGAGCGACGCTGCAGTCTTGCGCTGTCGGCTGCCCGGTCACGGGATCGATGATGTCGCCGGCAGGGCTGCCGCTGCCGTCGCTGTTGCCAAGCTGCCCGGTACAGGCAACCCCCGTCAGGCAGAAGAGCGCCATGACGGACATGCCCGCCGCGATGGAACGCCGGAGGAACGGTACCGATCGATCGGTGTCGGGCGGCATTGTCTTGCTCATGGAGTGACCAGCCATTCAGGTGGAGCGCACCTGGCGCACGCCGAGGCATTTCGGCGATGCGCCGCGTCGCGGTCTGAGGCGCACTTTTGAAGCAAGGCGGTACGTGCGCGCCCCAGCGTCAGCGCAGGGCAGGGGCTACATTCCCATAGCATGTTCTTCTGATCACCGCATGCCGCGGATCGCGGTCTGCCGCGCGTCTGGCTCGGCTCGAGCTGAAGTTATGAAGGCAAGGCGCATCTCCCGGAGTGAGGTGTCGCCCTTGATCGCACCGCGGGGGTGCGCTCCGACGGAGCGCCTCCGCGGCGGGTCTGCGCCTGCACCCCTGCCGCTCGTCGCCTCCACGCCAGCGTCTTGAGCCTCCACGCCAGCGTCTTGACTCCGGTGAGCGCGGTCCTGGTACGGTGCAGGTTCACTCCCAGGGGCACGCAGGAGAGCGGCGCCGATGCGGCAGGCGAGTTGGACAGCGAGGAGACCGACGCGCGAGGACCGAGCGCGAGGAGACACGGCATGACAATCACCGATTACGAGCGCATCGCGGAGGTCTTCGACCGGCGCTATCAGGGGGGCAGGTACGCCGTGGCCGAGCAGGCGGTGCTCGGCATGCTCGGGCCTTCGCGAGGGCGGCGCGCGCTCGAGGTGGGGTGCGGGACGGGGCACTGGCTGAAGCTCTTGCACGAGCACGGGTTCGAGGTGACCGGGCTCGACGCGTCGCCCGGCATGCTCGAGCAAGCGCGCGCTCGCCTGCCGTCGGCGACGCTCGTCCACGGCTCGGCGGAGCGACTCCCCTTTGCCGACGCCAGCTTCGATTGCGTGCTCTGCATCAACGCCCTGCACCACTTCGGCGAGCCGCGAGGGTTCATGGCCGAGGCGAACCGGGTGCTCGCCGCTGGAGGGATGCTGATCAACATCGGCCTCGATCCACACCATGGTGTCGATCGATGGTTCGTTTACGACTACTTCGCCTCGACCCGGGAGCTCGACCTGAAGCGGTACGCCTCGGCGGACACCGTGCGACGCTGGCTCGATCAGAGCGGGTTCGTCGTCGACGGGACGAGGCTCGCCGTGCACATCGAGCGGCAGATCCCCGCGTCGGAGGCCCTCGCGAAGGGCATCGATCCGCGCGACACGAGCCAGCTCGCGGTGCTGACGCCGGAGGCCTTTGCGGAGGGGGTCGACCGTATCCGGCGCGAAGAGGCGAGGGCGCGGCAGGAGGGCGAGGAGCTCTCGCTGATCGTCGATCTGCGCCTTTGGGCCACCGTCGCCCGGAAGCCCTGAGCCGAGGGGCAGCATCTCCAGCGCGGAGATGGGTGCCGCCCATCGTCCCTGGCGATGATCAGCGGGTGAAGCCCGTCGGATTCATCGCCTTGTTGGGCCGCATCCGCCAGCCGTCAGGAGAGCACTTCGGCGGCGGTCTTCGCCCCAAGGACGTTATCGATCCACCGGTCGAGGGTCGCAATGTCCGTGCATGCCTGGATGCGCGCGCTCTCGTTCTCGGTGAGCACGATCCCCGCACGCGCGAGCAGCCGCAACAGCGTATCCCTCTTGCCCTTGAGCTCGCCCTCGCGTAGGCCCTTGAGCTCGCCCTCGCGCTTGCCGCGATCGATGAGCCTCTGCACGAACGGGGGAAAAGTCGCCTCGCCTTCGATCTGCCGTTCCATGACCAACACCTCCAGAGCCTGCCGCATCGGCTCACGCAACCCGTTCCAGATGAGCTGAAAGTAGACCATCGCGTGCTCCTGGTCGAGCCGACCCAGGCCAATGAGCGCCGCCTGGACCACGGTGAGCCCGTTCGGCCCGTTGCCGTGCGCCACCGCCGAGAGCACGGCGAGCTCTGTCTCTGCTTCCGCCTCGGCTGGGTCGGTGATCTCGGGGACGACGGCCGGACCGAGCACCAGCGGCGCGACGTTGCCGAGGCCCAGACCGAGATCGATGTTCTGCGCCGCCCACGCAGCCACGAAGGCGTCCGGCGCGATCACGAGGACGATCGCGCGGCAGCGCTTCTTGGCGCGTACGACCGTGACGTACGTCGGCCACGAGAACTTCTTGTTCGGGTCCACGTCGCGCTGGACCTCGAGGACGATCGCCAGCACGAGCGCGCCGCTCGCGTCTCGAAGCTCGAGCACCAGGTCGGCGCGGAACTCCACCGGGATGAGCTGGTCGAGCGACGACTCGACCACCCCGACCAAAGCGTACGGCGGCACCTCGACGTGGAAGAGCGTCGCGAGCAAGCGAGGCGCGAGCTCCGGGTGCTCACGGAACATCTCGACGAGGGCGTTGTGCTCGAGCGTCGGCATGACGCTCGGCCTCGAGCACCCCCCATGCCGTCACGAAATGACGCGAGAACTCTGAGGAGTTAGCCAGCTCAGGGGTGGCGGCGCCATGGCGGAGGCGGCGGCGACCACTCCACGGCGCCACGGCCCATCTTTTCTTGGAGGCACGTCCACCGGGAGATGGGTGCCACCCATCTTTTCTTGGAGGCACGTCCACCGGGAGATGGGTGCCACCCATCTTTTCTTGGAGGCACGTCCACCGGGAGATGGGTGCCACCCATCTTTTCTTGGAGGCACGTCCACCGGGAGATGGGTGCCACCCATCTTTTCTTGGAGGCACGTCCACCGGGAGATGGGTGCCACCCATCTTTTCTTGGAGGCACGTCCACCGGGAGATGGGTGCCACCCATGTCCCGCGTGGACGTGCCAGCTCACCCGGATGGATTCACGGCGTGCCGCTCGCCCCGCGCGGGAGCGCCGGGACGGCTTCGGTCATCCATGCCGGGACCATCGAGGCACGATGAGCAGCGGCATTCCGCCGCTCAGCGCGACGAGCTGCTCGCCGCCGGGATGGCCGTCCTCGGCGCCGGACCCGAGCGCGCGCCGCCCTTGATGCGCGCCTCCGTCACGACCTCGTCCCACTGCGCGTCGTAGCCCTCGAAATGGACCCGGTAGGAGCCAGGGGCGACGACGCCCGTGATGATCGCCGGCTTGTACGATCCCTTCCACTCGACCTCGATGCGGTCACCGACCTTGCGCGCACCGGCGCCGCCGGAGGCGCGCTGCTCCTCCTCGCGGAGGCGTCGGGCGCTCCCCTCGTGCAGGCACTGCTCGCGGTGGCAGGCGAGGCCGGAAGCGCAGTCGTCGTCAGCGCGGCACGGCGACCCGAGCGGCGCCTTCTTCCCGCAGGCGGCGAACGCCACGGGCAAGGAGGCCATGATCACGAGCGCCCTCAGGACGCCAAAGGCTCGAACGCGCACGGTAGGGGATCCCAGCAGAGCAGCCGCGGCCCGACAACAGGGATCGCAACGCCCGTGACCGTCGTCGCCTTCCCTCCTCTTTCCTCCTCCCGGTTCCCCGCGCCCCGGCACGCCGCTGCCCCGCCCCGCCCCGCCCCGCACGCCGCCGCACCGCACGCCGCCGCACCGCCCCCGCCCTCACCGCCCCCGCCCTCACCGCCCCCGGTGAGCCGCGCCCTGCCAGCGGGGCCGCCCTCTGCTATGGTCGCCCCCGCCGTGCGTCTGCTCGCCGCCCTCGCGCCCGTGGCCGTGCTCGTCGCGGCGCCGCAGCTCCTGGGCTGCGGCGGCGCCCCCGCGACGGACGCGCGCGTGTGCGCGGGCGCGGGCGCCTGCGGGGCCCGCTACTGCGTCGCGGGGCGCTGCCGGCCGCCGAGCGCCCTCCCCTCGCCCATCGACGCGCGCCGCGTGCTCCTCCCGCCGGCGGACCTCGCCGTCATCGCGCAGGACGGCGACGCCGCAGCCGCGCCCGGCGTCCCCGACGCGATCGCGCTCGGGCGCGCCGGGACGGGCGAGATCGTCCTGCTGCTCCGGTTCACGCCGACCTTCGGCGTCGACGCCGACATCGCGAGCGCCTTCCTCCTCCTGGAGCCGGCCCCGCTCGCGCCGCCCGCCGAGCGCGCGCTCACCCTGGAGGTCGCGCGCATCCTCGAGCCGTGGCGCTCCGAGACGGCGACCTGGGGCCGGCAGCCGCGCCTGTCGATCCCGGAAGCCGCCGCCATCGTGCGGCGCCGCCCGGCGACGCCGCTGCGGATCGACGTCACCTCGCTCGTGCGCGACTGGGCCAGGCGGCGCGAGGACGACCACGGCATCGCCATCGTCGCGCCGGGCAGCGACGCCGTCGGGGCGGCCTACTCGATGGGCATCTCCCAGGGCGCCGGCCCCCTCCTCGAGGTGTACCTACGGTGAGCAACGGCCAGGACGACGAGGACGACGACCTCGGCGCGCGGAACTCGCTCCCCCTTCCGCTCATCCGCCACGAGGGCGGCTGGGAAAGGCCCTCCACGCCCAGCGCGCCGCCCGCGCCCGGCGCGCCAACCCTCACGCCCAGCGCGCCGCCCGCGCTCAGCGCACCGCCGACGCCCAGCGCGCCGCCCGCGCTCAGCGCACCGCCGACGCCCAGCGCGCCGCCCGCGCTCAGCGCACCGCCGACGCCCAGCGCGCCGCCCGCGCTCAGCGCACCGCCGACGCCCAGCACGCCGGCCGCGCCCAGCATCCCGCCCGCGCCCGGCGCGCCGCGCACGCCCAGCGCACCGCCTCTCGCGCGCGGCCTGCTCGACGACGACGAGCCCGCCGTCACCCAGCGCTCGGCGGCGAGCGTGCGACCCTTCCCCCTCCTCCGCACCGCGCCGCCGGTGCCCGACGAGGCCCCGCCGCCCGCGCTGCTCCAGGTGAGCGACCTGCGCGTCTCGTTCACCGCCGACGGCCGCGTCACCCGCGCCCTCGACGGCGTGTCGTTCACCGTGCCGCGGGGGCGCACCGTGGCGCTCGTCGGCGAGTCGGGGTGCGGCAAGACGGTGACCGCGCTCAGCATCCTGCGGCTGCTACCCGCGCCCTACGCGGCCATCGACGGCGGCTCGATCGAGCTCGATGGTCAGGACCTCCTCGCGCTCAGCGAGCGCGAGATGCGCGCCGTCCGCGGCGGGAAGATCGGCATGATCTTCCAGGAGCCGATGACCTCGCTGAACCCCGTCTACACGGTCAGCGCGCAGATCGCCGAGGCCGTACGGCTGCACCTGCCCATGTCCCGCGGCGACGCCCGGCTCTACGCGGTGAGCCTGCTGCGCAAGGTCGGCTTCCCCGAGCCCGAGGTGCGCGCGAACAGCTACCCGCACGAGCTGTCCGGCGGGATGCGCCAGCGCGTCATGATCGCGATGGCCCTCGCGCCAGGGCCGTCGCTGCTCATCGCCGACGAGCCGACGACGGCGCTCGACATGACCACGCAGGCGCAGATCCTGGACCTCCTCGAGCGGCTCAAGGCCGAGACGTCGATGAGCCTCCTGCTCATCGCGCACGACCTCGCCGTGGTCGGCGAGCTCGCGGACGAGATCGTCGTCCTCTACGCGGGGGTCGTCGTGGAGCGAGGGCCGGCGCGCAACGTGCTCGCGGCGCCGTCGCACCCGTACACGCGCGCGCTCCTGAGGAGCATCCCGGCGCGCGGGCTCCGCCCGCCCCGCGTGCGCGGCCAGCGGTCGCTGCGCCTGCCGACCATCCCGGGCGGGCTCCCCGACCTCCGCGATCCGCCGCGCGGCTGCCGCTTCAGCGACCGCTGCGACGCCGTGTTCGATCGCTGCCGCGCCGAGGCGCCGGACATGTACGCGGTCCCGCCCGGCACGGGGCACCACGCGGCGCGCTGCTTTCTGCTCGCGGGCCCGGGGCGCGCGGGCGACGAGGGCGCCACGTGACGCGCGACCGCGGCCTCCCGCCGCCCGACGGCGGCCTCCCGCCGCCCGGTCCGAGCGACGGCGCCGGCGCCGCCGCGGCGCGCCCCGAGAGCATGCGCCCGGAGAGCGCTCGCCCCGAGAGCATGCCCCCCGCGAGCTTGCGCCCCGAGAGCATGCCCCCCGCGAGCTTGCGCCCCGAGAGCATGCCCCCCGCGAGCTTGCGCCCCGAGAGCATCCCCCCCGCAAGCTTGCGCCCCGAGAGCATGCCTCCCGGCAGCTTGCGCCCCGAGAGCATGCCTCCCGGCAGCTTGCGCTTCGACAGCGCGCGGGGCGAGCGGCCGCTCGTCCAGGCGGAGGGGCTCTCCAAGCTGTACCCGGTGCAGCGCGGCCCCTTCGCGAAGCCGGCGTTCGTGCAGGCCGTCGACGGGGTGACCTTCCACATCGACCGCGGCGAGACCCTCGGCCTCGTCGGCGAGTCGGGCTCGGGCAAGAGCACCCTCGGGCGCCTCGCGATCCGGCTCATCGAGCCGACCGTCGGCCGCGTCCTCTTCGACGGCGTGGACCTCACGGGCCTCTCGCCCCGCGCGCTCAGGGCCATGCGCCGGCGGATGCAGATCGTCTTCCAGGACCCGTACGGCTCGCTCAACCCGCGCATGACCCTGCGCGAGATCGTCGGCGAGGGCATCGTGATCCACCGCCTCGCGAGGAGCCGCGACGAGGAGACCTCGATGGTCGAGGGCGTGCTCCAGAAGGTCGGGCTGCGGCCGGACATGATGGAGCGCTTCCCCCACGAGCTCTCCGGCGGGCAGCGGCAGCGGGTCGCGATCGCCAGGGCGCTCGCGGTGCGCCCGGACTTCATCGTCTGCGACGAGCCCGTGAGCGCGCTCGACGTCTCGGTCCAGGCCCAGATCGTCAACCTGCTCGAGGAGCTCCAGGACGAGCTCTCGCTCAGCCTCCTGTTCATCTCGCACGACCTCCGCGTGGTCGAGCACGTGAGCCACCGCGTCGCCGTGATGTACCTCGGCCGGCTCGTCGAGATCGGCCCGGCGCAGGGCGTGGCCGAGCGGCGGCACCACCCGTACACGCGCGCGCTCTTCGAGGCGAAGCCGTCGATCGAGCGAGGCGGCAAGGCGCGGCGCCTCTTGCCGGGCGCGCCGGGGAGCGCGATCAACCCGCCCGATGGCTGCGTGTTCCACCCGCGCTGCCGGAAGGCGGAAGAGGGCAAGTGCGATGTCGAGGTCCCGCCGCTCGAGGAGCTCGTCCCCGGGAGCGGCCACCGCGTGGCGTGCTGGTACCCCGAGGTCGAGTGACGCCAGCGCGATCGCGCGCCGCCGGCGCGCGGCCCAGGATGGCACAGCCGATGGCCCGGAGTGGCCAGGGCCCTGCCCTGCTCTGGCCGATCTCACACGCCTCTCGAGGGTATCTTCCTTGCTGCGCCGCCGCACGTGCGCCACAGCCGACGAGCTAAGGTGGCGCGAAGGATGGAGAGGTGGGCGATGACGAATGACATGCTTCGAGCTCTGGCGGTCGCCGCGCTGTCGGGTGTGTGCCTGACGGGCTGCAGCGGCGGCAGCGACGGGGGCGGGGGCGGCGGCGGAGCCGGCAGCGGCGGGACCGACCCGAGCGGCGGCGGGGCGCCGCCGGGGGCCGAGCCGTGCGAGGTGCGCGACGTGGAGGGCACGATCCCGGGCGTGAAGATCTCGATCGCGTCGAGCCGGTGCATCTACCGGGTGGGAGAGCCGGCGGAGTTCACGTACGAGGTCACGACCGACTCCAGCGTTCCTCCGATCGCGATCGCGGCCTCCGACGGCTGCGGGCGCTGCGTCGAGCCGAGCGCGGATCCGCTCTCGTTCGTCTCGTATCGGATCAGCGGGGAGTCGGAGGGGGGCGATCCGCAGAGCTACTGCCTGTGCGACGTGGGGTGCTGCGCGCCGGACGAGGAGGCGAGCGTGCAGGTCGACGCGACGACGGCGACCCACACGTTCCGCTGGTCGGGGCGGCAATGGAACGGGCCCTCCGACACGGACAACCCGGAAGACGACTTCTTCCCGCCGGGGATCTACGATGTCGAGGTGACGTTCGACGGCGAAGAGCAAGGCTCCGTGACGGCGAAGCTGCCGATAGAGATCATCCGCTAGCGGAGAGGGCGCCCGGCGCGAGGCCGGGGCCGACCGGCGTTTCTGCTAAGGTCCGCGCACCATGCACGCCTGGCGCGGACACTCCTTCGGCTCCCCCGAGATCCTGGTCTGGGAAGAGGTGGACGATCCCCCGCTCGCCGACGGGGAGGTCCGGATCGAGATCGCCGCCTCGGCGATCAACTTCCCCGACGTGCTCTTCACGGCAGGCGCCCATCAGGTCAAGCCGACTCCGCCGTTCATCCCCGGCTTCGAGGTCGCCGGCGTCGTGGTCGAGAGCCGCGCGCCGTCGCTGCCGCCGGGCTCCCGCGTGGCCGCGACGCTGCCCGGGTCGGGAGGGTACGCGACCCGCGTGATCGCGGGCCCGCGCACGACGTACCCGCTCCCGGACGGCATGCCCTTCGAGGACGCGGCGGCGCTGACGATCACGTACCAGACAGGCTACCTCGCGCTGCACCGGCGCGCCGGCATCACGCCCGGCGACACGGTCCTCGTGCACGCCGGCGCGGGCGGCGTCGGCAGCGCGGCGATCCAGCTCGCCAAGGCGGCCGGCGCGACCGTCATCGCGACCGCCGGCGGAGAGGAGAAGGCCGCGGTCTGCCGCGCGCTCGGCGCCGACGTCGCGATCGACTACCGGCGCGAGGACTTCGTCGCCGCCGTCAAGGAGCGGACCGCGGGCCGAGGCGCCGACATCATCTTCGACCCGGTCGGCGGAGACGTCTTCGACCAGTCCACCAAATGCGTCGCCTTCGAGGGCCGCATCGTGGTGATCGGCTTCGCTTCAGGCCGCTTCCCCGCGGCGCGCGCAAACCACCTGCTCGTGAAGAACTACGACGTCCTCGGCTTTTACTGGGGCACGTACAGCCGCGCCGAGCCCGCCGTGACGCGGGCCGCCCAGGACGCGCTCTACGCGATGTACCGCGAGGGCGCGATCAAGCCGCTCGTCTCCGCCGCGCTGCCCATGGCCGAGGCGAAGGCCGCCATGACGGCGGTCGCGTCCCGCGCGACCACCGGCAAGGTGGTGCTCACGACGAAGCGATGAGGGGCGCCGCCGCCGCTCGGGCGAGCGGCGGCGGCGGCGGCGGCGCAGAGAGAGAGGGAGGGGGTCAGTTGCAGGCGGTCCCGGTGGACGTCTCGGGGAGCTCGCCGAGCGTGTCCTGCTCCGCCGTGGTCAGGCCGAAGCCGTAGGGGAACAGCGCCTCCTGGCCGTCGTTGCGATTGACGCGCTGGCACTCGCTCCCGGGCCACGAGAACGAGAGCTTGCCCTGGAACTCGTGCTCGCCGAACAGCACGTCGGCCACGCCGGCGCCCTCGGAGCCCGGGAGCCACGCCGCCACGAACGCGTCGGAGGCGTTCAGCTCCTTGTTCACGTAGAGCGGGCGGCCCGACAGGAAGACCGTCACGATCGGCAGCTCCGGCGCGGCCTGGCGGATGGCCTTGAGCACGGTGAGGTCCTCGGGGTGGAAGAGCGCGTGCTCCAGCGTCTTCGCGTGCGGGGTGGAGTCGTTGGCGTCCGCCCCGGGCTGGATATCGCCCCTCATCTCCGCGTAGGGGGTCTCGCCGATCACCACGATCGCCGCGTCGAAGTTGCCCGACGAGGCGGCGGCGCCGTTCTCGCTCAGCATCGCCTGGCCGCCGCCCGCCGACACGAGCTCCTGGATCCCCTTGTAGATGGACGTGGCGCCCGGGAAATCGGCGTTCGTGTTCTCCGTGCCCTGCCACGTCCGCGACCAGCCGCCGGCCTGGTTCGAGATGCTGTCCGCGGACTTGCCCGCGACGAGCACCCTCGACGCCGGATCGAGCGGGAGCACCGAGCCCGCGTTCTTGAGGAGCACGAGCGACTTCCGGACCGCCTCGCGCGCGAGCGACCGGTGGTCCGCCGCGCCGAGCACCGACTGCTCGCCCGCGAACATCCGCTCGGACGGGGCGCCCTTCGTCTTCTTCGGGCCGAGGAGCCCGAACCGCATCTTGACGCGCAGGATCCTCGTCACGGCGTCGTTGACGCGCTCCATCTTGATCGTGCCGCCGTTCACCTGGGAGAGCGTGTTCATGTAGAACGCCTTCCAGTCGGTCGGGACCATGATCATGTCCACACCGGCGTTGATCGACGCCGCGCACGAGGAGTTCGTGCAGCCGTCCACCTGCCCGTGACCGTTCCAGTCGCCGATGACGAAGCCGTCGAAGTGGAACTTGTCCTTGAGCACCCCGGTGAGCAGATCGCCCTTGCCGTGCATCTTCTCGCCGCGCACGCGGTTGTACGACGCCATGACCGTCTGCACGCCCGCCGGGATGGCCGACAGGTACCCCTGGGCGTGGATCTCGCAGAGCTCGGTGTCGCTCGCCAGGTTGTTCCCCTGATCATCGCCCTTGTCGGTGCCGCCGTCGCCGAGGAAATGCTTGGCCGTCGCGATGACGCGCGCAGCGCCGAAGAGCTCAGGGCTGTTCGCCGCGCCCTGGATGCCCTGCACGACCCGGCCCGCGTAGGCGTTCACGATCTCGGGATCCTCGGAGTAGCCCTCATAGGTGCGGCCCCACCGGTCGTCACGGACGGTCGCCAGCGTCGGGGCGAAGGTCCAGTCGAGGCCCGTGGCGACGACCTCCTTGGCCGTCGCGGCGCCGATGCGCTCGAGCAGATCGGGCTCGTTCGCCGCGCCGAGGGCGATGTTGTGCGGGAAGAGCGTGGCGCCGCGGACATTGTTGTTCCCGTGCACCGCGTCGATGCCCCAGATGATCGGGATGCCCTTGCGGCCCCCGGACGTGTCCACCGAGGCCTGGTAGAAGGCGTCGGCGAGCTCGAGCCAGTCCGCCGCCGTCGCGCTCTTGCTGCCGCCCGGCCAGGAGCCGCCGCCGTTCAGCACGGAGCCGATGTTGTACTGCTTGACCTCCGCCGGCGTGATGGAGCCGATCTCGGCCTGCACCATCTGGCCGACCTTCTCCTCGACGCTCATCTGGCCGACGAGCTCGGCCACGGCCGCCTCGATCTCCGGATCCTTCGCGATCGCGCTCTCCACCTCGGGCCAGCCGTCGTCGCAGGGGAGGAGGCCCGCGCTGTCGCCGGCGCCGCTGCCGCCGCCGCCGGTGCTGTCGCCCGCGCCGGTGCCGCTGCCGCCGCCGCCGGTGCTGTCGCCCGCGCCGGTGCCGCCGCCGGCGGTGCCGCTGCCGCTGCCGCTTCCGGTGGTGCTACCGGCGCCCGCTCCGGTCGAGGAGCTGGTCGGGTTGTCGGACGTGTCGTCCCCGCAGGCGGCCGGCGCGAGAACAACAGCGGCCGCCATAATCCATGTCGCATACCGTGTGAGGCGCATAGGTGCTCCCCTTTTTGTCAATGAGATGAAGGATGGGCTCTGAAGTGAACCGCGACTGTCAAGCAAAGCGTCGTTCGGGATGAGCCCCGCGCGCCGTCGCGACGCGCCCGAGCGAGGCCGTGAGCCGCCCGGGCGGCTGAACGTGCGGAGAAACGAGCTCCACGCGATGGGTGTAAGAAAACCTAAGACAGAATGGGAATGTTCTAATCCATGACTCCACCCGCACGCAACCCCCCTCGCGCCGCGAGCGAGGGATCCATCGCCGGGACTCCGTGACCGCATCGGCCGCATCCGCGTATCCGCGCATTCGCGCCTCGCCGCGCGCCTGCGCGGTCGCGCCGCCGTCGCCATCGCCGCAGCTGTGAGCTTTAGCCCTGCCGGCGCGCGGGGCGCTCCGGATGACACGGCGCGTCCTGGAACGCCCACCCGTTAACCATAGTCCGAGTCGCGCGGCAATACGCAAACCCGATGGCGCAGCGCGGTAATCCACCCGTGGCAGAACGCCACAACCTGCGCAAGAGGGCCACGGCCTGCCCCCTCGATCCGGGTGGGATGGGCTTTTCTCCGCTGGGTGGCCGCAGATTTGCAGGTCGTAGTTTGCGGATCGCGCAGGCCGCATTCCCGGGGAGATCCGACGATGGCGAGACGCCCTCATCTTGCGATTGCCGTGCTCGTGCTCGCTCCTCAGCTCTCCGCCGGCTGCGGCCAGGCGGACGCGCCCCCCTCGAATCAAGGCGCGCCGCCGGGGCAGGAGAAGAAGATCGATACCAAGATCCTCGAGAAGGGCGCAGAGGCGCTCCAGGACCTGAGCCCCGTACGAGCGATCGACCACTACCTGGACGGATTCCACGTGATGAAGGAGAACCCGGACCATCACATGGAGGCCCACCATTATTGCAAAGGGATCAATGAAGAGTTCACTCAGTGTGTGATCTTCGACGGGAACACGAAGGACGCGAACATCATCGGGGTCGAGTACATCATCTCCGAGCCGATGTTCGAGGGTCTGCCCGAGGACGAGAAGCAGCGCTGGCACCCGCACAACTACGAGATCCTCTCAGGCCAGCTGGCGCTGCCCGGCGTGCCGTCGGTGGCCGAGAAGGCGGCGCTGAAGAAGAAGATGAACAGCTACGGGAAGACGTGGCACATCTGGGATACCGGACACCTGGGGCACCCCGCCGCGCACGACCTCCCGGTCGGCCAGCCGCTCCTCGCGTGGTCGTACAACCGCGATGGGGAGATGCCGGCCGCCCTCCTGGAGGCGCGCGACAAGCGCACCGGGATCAACACCGCCGAGAAGCGGAAGGAGCGCGCCGATCTCGCGGCGATCGCGAATCCGCAGCGGGGCGTGGACGATCTCAAGTCCAGGTTCCCGGACGCGACGGGGGCGCCGGAGGGCGTCCGCGCGAAGTGACCGCGGCGGCGGGCCGCGATGTCCGCGAACGCCGCAGCCGAGCGGCCCGAAGCTGGCGGACCACCGGTCGAGCCCGGACGCCGGGTGGCGCGCATGCAGCGAAAGCGAAATCCGCCGAGGTGGCAATGCTGAAATCCTGCATGCACCGGCAGCGGCATTTACCTGCGCCGCGGCGCATGCCTATTCTCCGCGCATGGTTTTTATTCCGCGTACTTCCATCCGGCTCTTTATGACCACGGGCGCGCTGCTCCTCGCGCTCGCCGCGTGCGGTGACGACGATCCAAGCGTGCCCATCGGCACAGGCGGCGCAGGCGGTGAGGCCGGCGCCAGCGGCACCGGGACCGGCGGCGACGGCGGCGGCACCGGCGGCGAGGGCGGCGCCACCGGCACCGGCGGCGAGGGCGGCGCCACCGGCACCGGCGGTGAGGGCGGCGCCACCGGCACCGGCGGTGAGGGCGGCGCCACCGGCACCGGTGGTGAGGGCGGCGCTACCGGCACCGGCGGCGAGGGCGGCGCTACCGGCACCGGTGGTGAGGGCGGCGCTACCGGCACCGGCGGCGAGGGCGGCGCCACCGGCACCGGCGGCGGCGGCACCGGCGGCGAGGGCGGTGCCGGCGAGGGCGGTGCGACCAGCACCAGCGCCAGCGGCACCGGCGGCGGAAGCGGCGAGGGCGGTGCGACCAGCACCAGCGCCAGCGGCACCGGCGGCGATCCCACGACGGGCGCCGGCGGCGCGGGCGGCGCCGGCGGCGATCCCACGACCACGACCACGACCAGCGTCGGCGTCGGCGGCTCCGGCGGCGATCCCACGACGACGACCAGCGTCGGCGTCGGCGGCTCCGGCGGCGATCCCACCACCGTCGGCGTCGGCGGCGCGGGCGGTGATCCCAGCACCGTCGCGGTCGGCGTCGGCGGCTCCGGCGGCGATCCCACCACCGTCGGCGTCGGCGGCGCGGGCGGTGATCCCAGCACCGTCGCGGTCGGCGTCGGCGGCTCCGGCGGCGATCCCACCACCGTCGGCGTCGGCGGCGCGGGCGGTGATCCCAGCACCGTCGCGGTCGGCGTCGGCGGCGCGGGCGGCGATCCCACCACCGTCGGCGTCGGCGGCGCGGGCGGCGAGTCCACCACCGTCGCGGTCGGCGCAGGTGGCGCGGGCGGCGATCCCACCACCGTCGGCGTCGGCGGCTCGGGCGGCGACAGCGGTGCATCCGCGGTCGGCGCTGGCGGCGCGGGCGGCGTGGGCGGCGATCCCGCCACCGTCGGCTCTGGCGGCGCGGGCGGCGCGGCTGGCGCGGGCGGCGCGGGCGGCGACACCAGCGTCGGCGGCTCGGGCGGCGCTGGCGGCGGCGAGGGCGGCGCTGGCGGAGAAGGCGGCGAGGGCCCCGGGCTCACGAGCTGGGCCGAGGACGTGCAACCCATCCTCGAGGTGAAATGCGCGACCTGCCACACCACCAGGGAGCCCCCGAGCCGCGGGTTCAGGGTCACCGACTACGCCACGACGCAGCTCCCCGCCGTCTATCCGGACTGCGAGGGGATGACCAAGGGCGAGTGTGCCCTCATCCGCATCCTCGAAGGGGCCATGCCGCGCGTGTCGGATCCGACCCAGGCATGCTCGGGCGACCCGGACCTCGACGCCGACAAGGCCTACTGCCTGACCGAGGAGGAGCAGGACACGCTCCTGAACTGGATCACGGACGGCCAGCTCCCGTGACCCCGCGAGGCGCGGCGGTCGCCGCCGCGCCTCACCTCACCTCGGCTGCTCCAGGAGCGCTCCGTCTCGGTACGCCGCGATGAGCCGCTCCAGGATCTCGATCTCCCGCGCCAGCTCCTCCCCCTTCTCGGTGTCGCCCACCCGGCGCTCGGCCTCGTAGACCTCCACGTCCGAGATCGCGGGGATGATGTCCTCCCCCGCCTCCACCGCCTGCTCGACCGAGGTGAAATGGTGGTGCTGCGCGAGCCGCGCCCCGCTCGCCTCGAGCACGAGCGTGTACCCCTTGTCGCCGTAGGCCTCCGAGAACGCCCCGTCGATCGTCACCGCGCGGTGCGACGCCTTGATCGGCGACTCCCCCTGCTCGACGCGCACCGGCACGTGCCCGTTCACGATGAGCCCGCGCTCCTCGTCCAGGCCGAACTCGCGGCACACCCGGCCGCAGAAGCCGGCGTCGTGGATCAGGTGGAAATACGGGTTCTTCGTCTCCTTGTGCGACCTCGCGTCGGCGACGAAGTAGGACTCGAACGTCGTCATCCGGTCCTTGCCGAACATCGGCGAGAGCGGGCCGGTCCAGAGGTACCAGAGCATGTCGACGTCCTCCTGCGCGCCCCCGCGGAACGCCCGGCGCACCACGCGCTCCAGCGCGTCGAACAGCGCCCGGCCGCGGAGGGGCTCGCCGTCGACCTCGAGCGGCAGGAACGCGCCCTCTCCGTCCACCGGGACGCAGCCGTGGAAGATGAGCGCCCGATCGCGCCGCAGCCACGTCGTCCCCTGCTGCACCATCCAGCGCATCTGGCGCGACAGCGCAGGGCTCTTCAGGAACGACTCCTTGAGCAGGGCGATGCACGCCGCCTCCTCCGGCGTGAGCGCGTACGGGTCGCCGAAATCGACCGTGGGGAAGCGCGCGTCGAGCAGCGGGTACACCTCGCCGTCGATCGCCACCGTGCCCGCGCGCGGGTCGATGCGGTGGAGCAAGCACCGGCGCTCGAGGGCGTACTCCGGGCGCCGCCGGCAGAGCTGCCCCTCCAGCTTGAACTGCAGGACCGCCATCGCCTTCTGCATCCGGGCCATGAGCAGCGCGTCGCGCAGCCCCTCGCCCCGCACCGCGAAGCGCTCCGCCGGGTCGCCCGCGTAGGCGGTGCGCGCGAGGCGATCGACCGGGGCGACCGGGATGCCGAAGCCCTCCTCGAGCTGCGCGAGGCGCCCGTACCGGAGCGAGAGGCGGACCACCGTGGCGATGAGCGCCTCCTGGCCGAGGCTGGCGCCCATCCAGCTCACGTCGTGGTTGCCCCACACGACCCGCGCGCGCGGCTGGCGCATCAGGTACTCGATCACCTTGTCGAGCCGGGGGCCGCGATCGCCGAGATCGCCCGCGACCACGAGCTCGAACACCGTCAGGTTCCGGATGACGCGCGCCGTGGCGCGCAGGATCTCGATCTCGCGGCAATGCTGCACGAACGGGTCGATGAGCGCGTCGAGGTAGCCGCCCTCGCCGAGGGCGGCGCGCGCCGAGACGAGCTCGCGGAGCAGGCCGCGCATGTCGTCCGGGAACGCCTGCTCCACCTGGCGGAGCGTGTAGCGCAGCGACAGCTCGCGGATGACCTCGATCTCGCGCGCGAGCGTCCAGAGCAAGAAGGCCCGCCGCTCCGGCTCGCCGCGGGCCGCGACCTTCGCGTAGCTCTCGCGAGGGTAGTAGATGACCGAGAGCAGGGCGCGCTTCTCGTCCGCCGTGAGCCGGTCGCCGAAGACCCGCTCGACCAGCGGCCGCAGGCTCCCCGAGGCGTTGTTGATGATGTGCTTGAGCTTCCTGTGCTCGCCGTGGACGTCGCTGACCACGTGCACCGTCCCCTTCGGGAGCGACAGGATCGCGCGCAGGTGGCCGATCTCGGAGAGCGCGGCCTCGGTCGTCGGATAACGGCCCGCGAGGGCGCGGAGGAGGGGCAGCTCCCGCGTGTCGAGCATGGCGCCGCAGCATAGGGCAATGGCGCCGGCCGCCACACCAGGCGAGCGCGCTCCGGCGGCGCGACGGCCGCCGCGCGGGAGCGGCCCGGCGCGCGCGAGCGCACGGCGTCTGCGTCGCCGCGTTTTCGCTTGCGGCAGCGCAGCGCCCGACTACGCAATGAAGCGGGGGCGCATGCAAGCGTTGAGTGCCATGGATCCGAGCCTGACGGTGGGGCTCGACGACGCCGATCCGGCCCGGCCCGAGGCTCCGGCGCGGGGGGCCGGCCCGCTGCTCCGAGGGCAGAACCGGATTCTCCGGATGGTCGCGTCCGGAGAGCCTCTCTTCCGGGTGCTCGACGAGCTGATCCGGTTCATGGAGGCCCAGTCGGGCAAAGCGCTCTGCTCGGTCCTCCTCGTCGACGAGTCGAAGACCCGCCTCTGCTGGGCGTCGGCGCCCAGCCTGCCAGAGGCGTACAACCGAGACGTGGACGGGTTGCGCATCGGCGCCGTCAGCGGCTCGTGCGGCACGGCCGTCCACCGCAAGCAGCCCGTGATCGTGTCGGACATCGAGCGCGATCCGCTCTGGGCGCGGGCGCGCGAGCTCGCGCTCTCCCACGGCCTCCGGGCATGCACCTCCGCGCCCATCCTCGACAGCGAGGGCGAGCCGCTCGGCACGTTCGCCTTCTATTACCGCGAGGCGCGCGTGCCGAGCTCCCGCGATCTCGCCCTGCTCGAGATCTCCCGCGATCTCGCCGGGATCGCGATCGAGCGCAGCCGCAGCACCGCGCGCATCGAGGACGCGCTCCGCGCGCGGGACAACTTCCTCACCGTGGCCTCGCACGAGCTGAAGACGCCCATCGCGACCCTCCTCTTGCAGATCACCTCGCTGGAGCGGCTCCAGCGGGCGGCGGGGTCGATGCCCCTCCGGGAGATCGCGCCCAAGCTGGGCAACCTGGAGCGGCAGGGGAAGAAGCTCCTCAAGCTGGTCGAGCAGCTGCTCGACGCCACGCAGCTGCTGTCCGGCCGGCTCGAGGTCGAGCGCGCGCCGGTCGACCTCACCCAGACCGTGCGCGACGTCGTGGGCCGGCTCCTGGAGGGGGTCGCGGAGGTCGCGCCGGAGGTCGAGATCCGCGCGGAAGGCCCGGTGATCTGCGAGGGCGACGGCTTCCGGATCGAGCAGGTGGTGGTGAACCTCCTGTCGAACGCGTGGAAGTTCGGCCGCGGGGCGCCCGTCGAGATCTCCGTGGAGCGGGGCGACCGCGCCGCGCGCCTCCTCGTCCGGGACCGCGGCATCGGCATCGACCCGGCCGATCACGCGCGCATCTTCCAGCAGTTCGAGCGCGCCGTCTCGGTGCGCAACTACGGCGGCCTCGGGCTCGGCCTGTGGCTGACGCGCCAGCTCGTCGAGCGGATGCGGGGCCGCATCTCCGTGCAGAGCGAGCTCGACGCCGGCGCCACCTTCACCGTCGAACTCCCCCTCCCCCATGAGCAAGTCTGTCCTGATCATCGATGACGACGTGGATCTGGCCACCACCCTGGCCGAGGCGCTGTGCGACCTCGGGTACGAGGCGACGCCCTTCTTCAGCGGCCGGGAGGCGCTCGAGCGCCTCATCGACGGCGCGCGGCCGGGGGTGATCCTGCTCGATCTGATGATGCCGAAGATGAACGGCTGGAAGGTGTGCGACGAGCTGAGCGCGGTCCCCGGGCTGGAGGACATCCCCGTCGTCATCATGACCGCGGCGTCGAACATCAAGCAGCCGATGCCGCCGCACGCGCGCGAGGTGATCTGGAAGCCGTTCGAGCTCGACGCGCTGCTCAGGACGATCGACGCCGCGTGAGGCCGCCGGGCCGCGCCGGGCGGCGCGGCCCGGGTCAGCGGCGCGCCGGGCGCGGATCAGCGGCGCCCGGAGACCTCCTGCACGACGAGCTCCGGATCGGCGGCGATCTCCTCCTGCGCGAACAGCACGGGGCGCCACTCCTTGCGCGAGAACAGCTCGGTCTGATCCGCGAAATGGGGCGACGCGGGGTCGGTCGACTGCGCGTAGCTGAGCAGCGCCTCGGCGCGGGGGCCGCCGCCCGTGTGCTCGACGGCCATGACGAAGCTCGTGCCGAAGTTGACCGGATAGCCCGAGGTGGTGAGGCCGGTCGTCGAGGAGACGATCTCGCCCGTGTTGAGCCTGGGCAAGAGGGTGCTGTTGAGGCCCGACGTGGAGAAGCCCACGATGTTGGCCACCCCTTCCCGGCTGTTGCCGCCGTGGATGGGGATGGCGTCGGCCTTCATGGTGAACTGGGCCTCGCCGAGCGGCGTCGTCGGGTCGAGCCCCGCCTGCGCGAGCGCGAGCGTGGCCTCGGCCAGCGCCACGAGGATCGGATCCGCGCCCTCGGCCGGGGGCTCGACCAGATCGCGCGGGGTCTCGAGCGGATCCTCCGGGTCGAACGGCTGGGCGTAGAGCCTGCCCGCGTCCGCCGTGTCCGCGCCCGAGAACCGCCCGAGCAGCTCGCGCCAGACGACGGCGCCGACGCTCTCGAGGTCCACCCGGCCGTCCCACGCCGCGAGCGCGGCGCACGCGTCGGCGACGTCGACCGGCTCGCCCTCGACGTCCACCGGCGCCGCGCCGTCGCAGCGCTCGACCACCTGGGCGAGGAGGCGCTCCGCCGTGATCCCGCGGTTGCCGAGGATGGCGCCCTTGAGCTCGTCGCGCGAGAAGAGGCCGTCCTCGCCCGAGGCGCCGTCCGCGCCCTCCTCGGTGAGCAGGACGAGGTTCATGCGGGTGCGCGCCGAGATCGGGCTGCCCGGCGCGCCGAAGAGCCTCGGATACCCGGTGATCGGCTCGGCGGGGTTCGCGAGCCACGCCGTGTCGTTGGCGTTCATGACGAAGTCGGTCCGAGCGAGAGAGGGGATGTCGCTCCACGGCACGAGCGCGCCGGCGCCCTGCGTCTCCACCCACGCATCGCGCTTCGCGCTCCCGTCGAGCAGCACGATGCCCTGGCTCGCGAGCGCGATGGTCAGGCCGTCCCGCTCGAGCGCGCGCTCGTAGGCGCTCACCGCCTCGGCGCTCAGGTGGGGCACGCGCGAGGCGTCCATCAGCAGGGCCTGCCCGTCCGCGTCCACGGCGGTCGTGAACACGAACGGGATCCCGCGCATCTCCTCGTGCACCCGCCGGAGCTCGTCGAGGCTCCTCGCGCGGTCCATCCCGAGCCACTGGTCGAGGGCGGACGCGTTGTCCTCGTTGGCGTCGCGCAGGGCGAAGGCCTGCTGCGTGGACCAGCCGAGGACGGACCCCGAGAGGAGCGGGCCGTGATGGCTCCGGTACATCACCCGCGACACCGGCGCGACCGAGCCGTCGTCCCCGAGGACATCGATGGTGTGCTCGCGGCGCTCCATGGCCCGGGTCTCGCCCTCGTACACGTAGGAGGTCGGGTCCTTGGGATCGAGGGAGAGCCGGTAGACCGTGAAGTGGTTGGCCGGAGAGACGGTGTGCGTCCACGCGACATGCTCGTTGAATCCGATGTTGATGATCGGCATTCCCGTCAGCGCAGCTCCGTAGACGTCGAGCTGCCCGGGGATGGTGAGGTGGGCCTCGTGGAACCGGAGCTCTCCCTCCCAGGGGAAGTGCGGGTTCGCGACGAGCATCCCCATGCCGCCCTCGGCGCGATCGCGGCCGATCGCCCAGGCGTTGCTGCCGAGGTGGAGCTGGGTGAAGTCGGGGAGATCGAGCTCGCGCGGGCGGGCCTGGTCGCCGGGGCGCTTCTCCCCCTCTCCGGACGGCTCGGCGTCCTCGCCGGAGGCCTCCGGAGGCGCGGCGCGGCTGAGGAAATCGAGCAGCTGCAGGCTGCCGGAGAACATGTTGATGTGGAGGTAGTATGCGGCGAGATCGACGGCGCTGACCGGCTTGACCCACGCCGCCCCGGCGCAGGGCTCGGGCAGGCCCTGAGCGCCGGTGTCGGCGAGGTACTGATTGTAGCCGGCGACATACCCGTCGAGGAGCGCCCTCCCGTCGGGGGACAGCTGGTCCAGCATGGCCTCGGCGCGCTCGACGACGCCGAGCGTGAGGTAGGTGAAATCGCTGTCGATGTTGGCGTCTTCCTCGCCGGGGCCGAACGTCTTCGCGCGCTCGCTCCGCACCTTCACGACCTGATCGGCGAGCGTACAGACGAAGTCGCGCGCGCCGGCGTAGGCGAGGCCGAATCCGATGCTGCCGAGGTCCTCGGCGAGGATGTGCGGGATGCCGTGGCTCGTCCAGCGGATGGTGGCCTGATAATCCCCTTGGCCGACCGGCCCCGGCCCCGCATCGGGGTCGTCGCCGCACGCGGCCAGGAGACCGAGGCAGCTGAGCCCAGCGATGATTCTTTCGTACATGGAAGGATTCTCCTCGGTTCGCGATCTGCGCCGGGGGAGAGATAGCCCACGGGCAGGCGGGTTGATGTGAAGAATTTCTGCTGTCTTTTTTTGGCCTTCTCGTTCGGCGCCGCCGCCTTCGGCGCGCGCAGGCGGGGGCGAGCGCAGGGGGCGAGGGGCCAGGACGGCGCGCGTCGCGCAGGGCGCGCGGCGGGCACGGTTGATGAAAGCCATCGCGGCTGTGCAAGGCTCGCTCTCCACCGGACCGGCGGCGCCCGCGGCGACGCGCGCGGGCGCGGCGGCGCGCCGCGGCCCCGCGGGCGCGGCGGCGCGCCGCGGCCCCGCGGGCGCGGCGGCGCTGATCGCTTGCGTCCTGCTCGCGCCGGGGTGCGTCCGCGAGGCGGCGAAGCAGGCGACCCGCGGCACGCTCGAGGCGCTCGAGCGCGGCGCGCAGGACCGGGCCGCGCCCGCCGAAGAAGGGCCGGCCGAGGGCGCGCGCGAGGGCGAGCGGCCGCTCGTGGGGGAGCTCGTCCACGACGCGGTCCGGGCCGGCGCGACGGAGATCGAGCGGCAGGCGGAGGGCCTCTCGCCGGTCATCGCGCAGACCAGTGAGGCGGTGAGCAGCGCTGTGGTCCAGGGCGCCCTCCAGCACGATCGGGCGCTCGTGACCCTCGTCGAGCAGGGTTCGGGCGCGGCCGCGAGGGCGGTGGCGCGGGAGGGGACGGCGGAGCTCGCGCAGCAGCTCGCGGGCTGCCCCGAGGGCGACCCGGGCTGCTCGAGCGCCGCGATCGAGCGCGCGAGCCGCGCCGCGGCCGCGGGCTTCGCGGACGGCCTGGGGAGGGCGATCCAGCCCTGGATCCTCGGCCTCGCCTTCGGCGGGGGGTTCCTGCTCGCGGCGCTGATCGCCGTCGCGATCGCGGCCGTCGCGCGGCGGCACGAGCGCGCCGCCGGCCCCTGACGTGCGCACGCTCACGGGGGGCCCGCGACGCCGATTACGCTGATCAAACGAAAAATGAACCGCCAAGACGCCAAGGACGCCAAGACGCCAACAAGAGAATCCTATCTTGGCGTCTTGGCGTCCTTGGCGTCTTGGCGGTTCGAATTTCTGCGCTTTTCAGGCAGTTTCGACCCGTTTGTCGCTCTAGCCCGGCCGCGTCGGATCCGAGGGCGCGCGCGTCTCGCCGAGGTGGCCGGCGGGGGCGCGGCGCGCCGGGGCGCTTCGCGCGCTCTTGCCGGCGTGGTACGCGCGGGCGATGACGCCGGGGCAGCGGATCGCGGGCCGCTTCGAGCTCGAGCGCCAGACCGGCGCGGGCGGCATGGGCGCCCTCTACCGCGCCGTCGATCTCGAGACCGGCGCGCCCGTGGCGGTGAAGATCCTCCACCACGGCCAGGAGGCCGATCTCGCGCGCTTCGCCCGCGAGGCGACGATCCTCGACCAGCTCAGGGATCCGGCGGTCGTCCGGTACGTCGCGCACGGGATCACCGGCGCCTCTCGCCCGTACCTCGTGATGGAGTGGCTCGAGGGCGAGGACCTCGCCGCCCGCCTCGCCCGCGCCGAGCTCGGGCTCGCCGAGAGCCTCGCGCTGGTCCGGCGCATGGCCGGCGCGCTCGCGGCGGTGCACGCGCTCGGGGTCGTGCACCGCGACATCAAGCCGAGCAACATCTTCCTCTGCGACGGGCGCGTCGAGCTCGCGCGGCTCATCGACTTCGGCATCGCCCGGCCGCAGGGCGCCGCGGCGGTCGTCACGCGCACGAACGCCACGGTGGGCACGCTCGGCTACATGGCCCCGGAGCAGGCGCGCGGGAGCGCCGGCGTCGACGCGCGCGCGGACGTGTTCTCCCTCGGGTGCGTGCTCTTCGAGTGCCTCACGGGCCAGCCGGCCTACGCGGGGGACAACCCGATGGCGGTCCTGGCGAAGCTGCTGCTCGCGTCGCCCCCGCGGGTGCGCGACGAGCGGCCCGAGGTGCCGGAGGAGATCGACGCCCTGGTCGAGCGCATGCTGCGCCGGGAGCCCGCGGACCGCCCCGCGGACGGCGCGGCGCTCCTCGGCGAGCTCGCGGCGATGCCCCCGCTCAGCCCGGAGCAGGGCGCGCCGCGGGCGCCCGAGAGCCGCGCGCGGCCGGCGCTGACCGCAGGCGAGCAGCGGTTCCTGTCGGTGCTGCTCGCGGGCGCCGATGGCGAGGAGGCCGCCGGGGCGGCGGCGCCTGCCGTCGCAGCGGCGCCGGCCGTCGCCGCGGCGCCCGCGGCGGCGGCGCAGGGCGCGATCGCCGCGACCGAGGAGGCCCCCGCGCTCCGCCGACCCGCGGCGGACCCGTCGACGTGGACGCTGGTCGCGGAGATGCCGACGGTCGCGGCGCCAGACGGCAACGAGGTCGCGCTGCGCGCGCTCGTGGCGGCGCACGGCGGGGAGGTCGAGCGCCTCGCCGACCGGACGTGGATGGCGACCTTCCTGGGCGCGCCCCGGGGCGCGGGCGCGCAGGACGGCCAGCGGCCGCCCAGCACCGGCGGGGCCGCGATGGATCACGCCGGCCAGGCGGCCCGCTGCGCGCTCGCCCTGAGGGCGCTCCTGCCCGGCGCGCCGATCGGGCTCGCGACGGGGCGCGGCCGGGTGCGCGGCCGGTCGTCCGCGGGCGAGGCGATCGACCGCGCCGCCCGCCTCGTCGAGGACGCGCGGCGCGCCCGCGCGGCGGGCGAGGCGGCCCCGGCGATCCGCGTCGACGCCCTGACCGCAGGGCTGCTCGAGGGCCGCTTCGCGATCGACGCCGCGGCGGGCGGGGGGCTGCTCCGGGCCGAGCGGGAGGCGCCCGAGGCGGCGCGCACCCTGCTCGGCAAGCGGACGCCCTGCGTGGGGCGGGACCGCGAGCTGCGCGCCCTCGAGGACCTCTTCGACGAGTGCGTCGACCTGCCGGCCGCCCGCGCCGTCCTCGTGACCGCGGCCGCGGGCGTCGGGAAATCGCGGCTGCGCAAGGAGCTCGAGGACCGCGTCGCGCGCGCGGCGCGCGGCGGCGGGCCGGTCGAGATCTGGCTCGGCCGCGGCGAGCCGATGCGCGCGGGCGCGCCCTTCGGGCTGCTCGGGCAGATCGTGCGGAAGAGCGCGCGGATCCAGGACGGCGAGCCGCTCGAGGCGCGGCGGCGGAAGCTCAGGGACCGCGTGGCGCGCCACGTGGCCGAGGCCGAGCGCGGCCGCGTGGCCGAGTTCCTCGGGGCGATGGTGGGGACGCCGTTCCCCGACGACGAGAGCGTGCAGCTGCGCGCCGCGCGGCGCGATCCGGTGCTCATGGGCGACCAGCTGCGCCGCGCCTTCGTCGATTTCCTCGACGCCGAGTGCCGGGCGCAGCCGGTGCTGCTGCTGCTCGAGGACCTGCACTGGGGCGACCAGCCGTCGCTGGATCACGTCGGCGCGGCGCTCCGGCTGCTCGCGGACCGGCCGCTCCTCGTGGTGGGCTTCGCTCGGCCCGAGGTCGACGAGCTCTTCCCGCGGCTCTGGGCCGACGCCGAGGCCACGGCGATGCGCCTCGGCGCGCTGCCGCCGAAGGCGTGCGAGCGGCTCGCGCGCGAGGCGCTCGGCGCGGCGGCGGACGACGCCACGGTGGCGCGCGTCGTGGCGCGCGCCGCGGGCAACGCGTTCTTCCTGGAGGAGCTCGTGCGCGCCGTGGCCGAGGGGCGCGGCGATCGCCTGCCCGACACGGTGCTCGCGATGGTGCAGTCGCGGCTCGAGGGGCTCGCGCCCGAGGAGCGGCGGGTGCTGCGCGCGGCGTCGGTGCTCGGCCAGGTGTTCTGGCGGGGCGCGGTGGAGGCGCTGCTCGGCGGCGAGGATCGCGCCCCCGCGCTCGACGCGTGGCTGTCGGGCCTCGCGGCGCGCGAGTGGATCGCGCGCCGCCACGAGCCGACGCTGAAGGGCGAGGCCGAGTACGCCTTTCGCCACGCGCTCGTGCGCGAGGCCGCCTACGACATGCTCACGGACGAGGACCGCGCGCTCGGCCACCGGCTCGCGGGCGGGTGGCTCGAGGCGGCGGGCGAGCACGGCGCCTCGGTGCTGGCCGAGCATTTCGAGCGCGGCGGCGAGCTCCGCCGGGCGGCGGAGTGCGCTGTCCGGGCGGCGGAGCAGGCGCTCGCGGGCAACGATTTCGGCGGGGTGCTCCGGTCGGCGGACCGCGCGATCCGCTGCGGCGCGGCGGGCGAGCCGCTCGGGGCGGTGTCGCTCGCGCGGACCGAGGCGCACCGGTTCCGCGGCGAGCTCGAGGACGCGGCGCTCTGGGCGGCGGAGGCGCAGGCGCTGCTGCGCGAGGGGACCCCGGGCTGGTACGCGGCGCTGAAGGTGGCGATGACGGCCGCGCTCAAGCTGAACCGGCCGGAGCGGCTCACGCACGCGCTCGCGGCGCTGGTGGCGCGCTGGTCGGACGACGCGCCGGATCCGGCGCAGGTCGCGGCGGTGGCGTGGGCGGCGGCGCTGCTGTTCCTGTCGGGCCGGTACGCCGACGCCGGCTCGCTGATGGCGCGGGTCGAGCGGGTGGCGGACCGGTTCGCGGCGGATCCGCCGATCGCCGGCGCGATCGCCTGGAGCCGCGCGGCGGCGGCGCTGTTCGTGGAGGGGGATCTCAACCGGCACCGGGCGCGGCTGGAGGAGGCGATCGCGTGCTTCGACCGGTGCGGCGATCTGCGGGGCGCGTGCGGGCAACGGGCGAACGCGGGCTTCGCGTGCAACGAGCTCGGCGCGTACGGCGAGGCGGCGGCGCTCCTGCGCGCGTCGCTCGCGGACGCCGAGCGGATGGGGCTGCGCAACATCGCGGCGTCGGCGCGGCAGAACCTCGGCGTGGCGCTCTGGCGGCTCGGCGAGCTCGCGGAGGCGCGGGCGGTGCAGGCCGAGGCGGTGCGGTCGTTCGCGGCGATGCGGGAGCCGCGGATGGAGGGCGCGTCGCGCGCGTACCTGGCGGGCGTCCTGCTCGCGGCGGGCGATCTCGCGGGCGCCGAGGAGGAGGCGCGCCGCGCGGTGGGGATGCTGGAGATCGCGCGGCCGCTCCTGCCGCACGCGCTCGCGACGCTGGCCGACGTCCTGCTCGCGGCCGGGCGGCGCGGCGAGGCGCTCGCGGAGGCGCGGCGGGCGGCGGAAATCATGAAGGAGATCGGGCAGTTGGAAGAGGGGGAGGCGCTGGTGCGCGCGGTCCACGCCGAGGCGCTCTGGGCGGCCGGCGACCGGGAGGGGGCGCGGGCGGCGCTGGCGGAGGCGGAGGCGCGGATCGGGGAGAGGGCGGGGAAGATCGCGGATCCGGCGTGGCGGGCGAGCTTCGTGGAGCGGGTGCCGGAGCACGCGCGGACGGCGGCGCTGCGGAGGGCGTGGGAGGGGGAGGGGTGAGAGGGGGGGCGCGGCGTCCCGCCGGAGTTCGCCGGACTTGCGGCGATGGCCGAGCGGCTCAGCCCCTGCGTTTTCTCAGGTCTTCCGGCACCGGGCCGCCGAGCCGTTCGACGTCGGCGAGATCCTGGAGCCGGCCCGACGCCAGCTTGTTCGCGATGAGGTGCTCGCGGGAGATCACCTGAATGGCTTGATCGTCGTAACGCGATGGGACCCGTGCCTGCCAGGCGTCATCGAAGCTCACGCCGTCGATGCTGGTCAAAATATCCACACGCACCGGTTCGACACCGATCTGGAACACGATGCCGGGTGAGCCCAGCTCCTCGAGCGAGAGCGCGGCAACCGGGGCCCCGAACGCACAGAGCGCGGCGTGAACACGCGCCGCGTTGTCGGCGCTGCAGCGAACCCACACGTCCAGGTCTTTCGTTGCGCGGACATGGCCGTGGGCGGCGAGCGCATGAGCGCCAACCACGAGGTACTCAGCCCCCGCGGCGTTCAACTCGGCAAACAGATCTCTGAAGTCGCGGTTCGTGCGCATCCGGGTCGCTCCAGGCAAGGCACTCGAGGGTCAGATCCCAGACGGCGGCGATCCGCTCCTCCATGGTGGACCAAGGTAGGTGCTCCTGCTCATCGGCACCCGCATCCTCGTGCAGCTGGACGATGCGTACGTTTGCCCGCCTGCGGCGCTCGTGTAGCTCCACGGAGCCAGTATACCGCGGCCGCCGTGCCCCGCCCCGCCTGTTGCGCTTTCCTTCGAGCGCTCGGCTGGTGTTCCATGAACGGATCCACGTGCGACGCGCAAGCCGATGACCGCACCGCTCACTCCATCGCCCAACTTCGCCTTTCTTGGCCACCACGACCCGCGCCTCGTCGTGGTGGGCACGCAGGCGGAGCGGTACTTCGCCGAGGATCCGAACACCTGCCTGGTGAAGCTGCGGCAGTTCGGCGAGCTCCTCGCCCAGCGCGCCGCCGCACGGCTCGGACTCTACCTCTCGCCCGAGGAGAGCCAGGCTTCGTTGCTCAACCGGCTCCGCGACCGGGGCGCCCTCGACGGCACCGCGCGGCAGCTCTTCCACGACCTCCGCATGGCCGGCAACAAGGCGGCCCACGAGCTCCAGGGCGACCACCGCGAGGCGCTGCACCAGCTCAGGATGGCGCGCGAGCTCGCCGTCTGGTTCCAGCGCTCGTTCGGGAACAACAGGAAGTTCGACCCGGGCCCGTTCGTGCCGCCTCCCGGCCCTGCCGCGAAGGAGGACGCCGCGCTCGCCGCGGAGCTCACGCGGCTGCGCGAGGAGCTGGCCAAGAGCAAGGTCGACATCGAGGCCGTTCGTGCCGCCGCCGAGGAGGAGGCCAGGAAGCGCCTCACGGCGGAGCAGCGCGCCCGGAAAGAGGCGGAAGACCGGGCGCTCTGGGAGGCGCTCGCCACGGAGGTCGAGCAGAAGAGGGCGAAGGACGTCGAGGCGTTCGAGCGCCAGAGAGCGCAGCTCGCGGCCGAGCTCGCCGCCCTGCAGGCCCAGGCCGCGGCCGCGCCGCCCGAGGTCATCCAGGCGACCGTGAACCGCGCCGCGGAGGCGGCGCAGGCGGTTCACCTCGACGAGGCCGCCACGCGGCGGCTCATCGACGCGCAGCTCCGGGACGCGGGGTGGGAGGTCGACTCGGAGCGGCTCAGCCATGAGGGCGGGGCCAGGCCGCAGAAGGGGAAGAACCTCGCCATCGCCGAGTGGCCGACCGCGAACGGCCCGGCGGATTACGTGCTGTTCCTCGGGCTCGAGGCGGCGGCCGTGGTGGAGGCGAAGCGGAAGCGCAAGGACGTGGCCGGCGCAATCGAGCAGGCGAAGCGCTACAGCCGCGGCTTCGGCGCGGCGGACGGCGCGGCGCCGCCCGGCGGCCCCTGGGGGAAGGACAGGTACAAGGTCCCGTTCCTCTTCGCCACGAACGGCCGCCCTTACCTCAAGCAGATCGCCGAGAAGAGCGGCATCTGGTTCCGCGATGCGCGGCGCGACGAGAACCACGCGCGCGCCCTGCCGGGCTGGTATTCGCCCGAGGGCGTCGCCGCGCTGCTGAAGCAGGACGTCGAGACGGCGCACGACAGGCTCCGGAGCGAGCCCACGGAGTACCTCGGGCTGCGCGATTACCAGATCCGCGCCATCCAGGCGGTCGAGCGCGCCATCGAGGCCGGGCAGACCACGTGCCTGGTCGCGATGGCGACGGGCACGGGCAAGACGAGGACGGCGATCGGGCTCGTTTACCGGCTGCTCAAGACCAGACGGTTCCGGCGCGTGCTGTTCCTCGTCGACCGGAGCGCGCTCGGCGAGCAGACCGCGAACGCTTTCAAGGACACGAAGCTCGAGAACCTCCAGACGTTCGCGCAGATCTTCGACCTCAAGGAGCTCAAGGATCAGAAGCCCGATCCCGACACCAAGCTCCACATCGCGACCGTGCAGGGGATGGTCAAGCGCATCCTCTACCCGTCGGATGCCGGCGAGACGCCGCCGGTCGACCAGTACGACTGCCTCGTGGTCGACGAGTGCCACCGCGGCTACGGGCTCGACCGGGAGATGAGCGACGCGGAGCTCGGCTTCCGCGATCTCGACGACTACATCTCGAAGTACCGGCGCATCCTCGACCACTTCGACGCGGTGAAGATCGGGCTCACCGCGACGCCGGCCCTGCACACGACGGAGATCTTCGGCGAGCCGACGTTCCGCTACTCGTACCGCGAGGCGGTCATCGACGGCTGCCTCGTCGACCACGAGCTGCCGGTCCGCATCGTCACCGAGCTCGCCGAGAAGGGGATCCGCTGGGCGAAGGGCGAGCAGGTGAGCGTCTTCGATCCGACCACGCAGCAGCTCGACCTGGTCCACCTCGAGGACGAGGTGAAGATCGACATCGAGGGCTTCAACAAGCGGGTGATCACCGAGGCGTTCAACCGCGTGGTGTGCGACGCGCTCGCGCAGCACCTCGATCCGAGGGGCGACGGGAAGACGCTGATCTTCGCCGCCACGGACACGCACGCCGACATGGTCGTGCGCCTGCTGAAGGAGGCGTTCGCGGCGAGGTACGGCGGCATCGACGACGACGCGGTGCTCAAGATCACCGGCGCGGCCGACCAGCCGCTGCAGCTCATCCGCCGCTTCAAGAACGAGCGCTTGCCCAACGTCGCCGTGACCGTCGACCTGCTCACGACGGGCATCGACGTGCCGAGGATCGCGAACCTCGTGTTTCTGCGGCGGGTGAAGAGCCGCATCCTGTACGAGCAGATGCTCGGCCGGGCGACGCGCCTCTGCCCGGAGATCGAGAAGACGGTCTTTCGCATCTTCGACGCCGTGGACCTGTACGCCGCGCTGGAGCGGTACACGGAGATGAAGCCGGTGGTCCCGGCGCCGAACATCTCGTTTCAGCAGCTCGTCCGGGAGCTCACGACGCTCGCCGACGCCGAGGCGCGGCAGGTGGTGCTCGATCAGCTGATCGGCAAGCTCCAGCGGCGGCGTCAAGCGCTGAAGGGCGAGGCGCTCGGCCGGTTCGAGGGCATCGCGGGGATGCCGCCGAAGGAGCTGTGCGGGCTGCTCAGGCGGCAGACGGTGGAGCAGGCCGCGCGGTGGTTCCAGGAGCACCAGTACCTCGTCTCCGTGCTCGACGGCCCCTCCGGCGACGGGCGGCCGCTGTACGTGCACGAGGGCACCGATCGGCTGGTCCGGACGGAGATCGGCTACGGCAAGGGCGAGCGGCCCGAGGATTACCTCGACGGGTTCACCGCCTTCCTGCGCGAGAACATGAACAAGATCCCGGCGCTCATGGTGGTCACGCAGCGGCCGCGGGAGCTGACGCGGGCGCAGCTCCGGGAGCTGCAGCTGGCGCTCGACGCGAAGGGCTACACCGAGGCGGCGCTGCAGCAGGCGTGGCGGCAGAAGACGAACGCCGACATCGCCGCGTCGATCGTCGGCTACATCCGGCAGGCGGCGCTCGGGGACGCGCTCGTGGCGTACGACGAGCGAGTCGACCGGGCGTTGCAGCGGATCCTGGCGAGCCGGAGCTGGACGACGCCGCAGCGCGACTGGCTGCGGCGCATCGGCGGGCAGCTCAAGAAGGAGAAGGTCGTCGACCGGCAGGTGCTCGACGAGGGCGAGGCGTTCCGGTCGCACGGGGGATCCAAGCACCTCGACAAGGTGTTCGAGGGCAAGATCGACGAGGTGCTGGGGGATCTGCGGGAGGCGATCTGGAGGGACGCTGGGTGACATCGCGAACGCTTGTCTTCTCCGCGCACGCGATCAAGCGCATGCTCCAGCGAGGGTTCTCGGAGGCCGACGTAGCGAGCGTCCTTGCCGGCGGAGAGGTGCTCGAGAGCTATCCTGACGACACGCCCTACCCGAGCTTTCTCTTGCTGGGCTTCGTGGCAGGGCGTGCCGTGCATGTGGTCGCCGCCGACCGCCCGGATGCGGCGGAGACCATCGTGATCACCGTCTACGAGCCCGACCGGGGCCTGTGGGATGCTACCTTCCGGAAGAGGATCGGCTCATGAAGTGCGTCATCTGCAAGAGCGGCGATGTCCAGGCCGGCACGACCACGTTCACGGTGGAGCGCGACGGCCGCACGTACGTCCTGCGCCAGGTTCCGGCGCGCGTGTGCACCCAGTGCGGGGAGGCCTACTTCGAGGCCGAGGTCACGAAACAGATCCTGGAGCAGGTCGAGCAGGCGTCCCGATCGGGCGCCGAGGTGGCGGTGCTGCACTACCAGGCGGCGTAGCGCGCCCTGGTCCCGCGCGCCCTCGCTGCCGGCACATCTGCCGGCGCTGCCGCGTGCCGTGCGCACGCGGAGAGGCGTAGCACGGGCTGCACCTGCGCCCTGACGTCGCCCCGCCTGCACGACCCCGTGGATCTCTGCTGCGGCTCGGCGTACCAATCGCTTCCGAGCGCCCGCGCCATGACCACCCAGGATATCGTCCAGAAGCTCTGGAACCTCTGCCACGTCCTCCGTGACGACGGCATCACCTACCACCAGTACGTCACCGAGCTGACTTACCTGCTCTTTCTCAAGATGATGAAGGAGACCGAGCAGGAGAAGCTCTTGCCGAGGGGCTACCGCTGGGGCGACATCGAGGCCAGGGACGGCGTCGAGCAGCTCACGTTTTACCGGGAGCTGCTGCTTCACCTCGGCACGCGGGGCTCGGGCCGGGTGCAGGCGATCTTCGCGAACGCGCAGACGATGCTCACGCAGCCGCGGAACCTGAAGAAGCTCGTCGACGCGATCGACGAGCTGGACTGGTACTCGGCGAAGACCGAGGGGCTGGGCGACCTGTACGAGGGGCTGCTCGAGAAGAACGCGGCCGAGAAGAAGTCGGGCGCCGGGCAGTACTTCACGCCGCGGCCGCTCATCGACGCGATGGTGCACGTGGTGAAGCCGAAGGCCGGCGAGCTGGTGCAGGACCCGGCCGCGGGGACGGCGGGGTTTCTGATCGCGGCGGACCGGTACATCAAGGAGCAAACGGACGGGCTCTTCGATCCTAGCCTCAGCGATCGGGATGTGATGTTCCAGAAAAAGCACGCCTTCTACGGCATCGAGCTCGTGCAGGACGCGCACCGCCTCGCGCTGATGAACCTGATGCTGCACGACATCGAGGGGGAGCTCGTGCTGGGTGACTCGCTCTCGAACCACGGAGCAGAGCTCGCGAAGGCAGACGTGATCCTCACGAACCCGCCGTTCGGGACCAAGAAGGGCGGCGGGCTGCCAACGCGGGACGACTTCACGTACCCGACGTCGAACAAGCAGATCGCGTTCTTGCAGCATGTCTACCGCGGGCTGAAGCCCGGCGGGAGAGCGGCGGTGGTGCTGCCGGACAACGTGCTCTTCGAGGAGAACGTGGGGACGGAGGTGCGGCGCGATCTGATGAACAAGTGCGATCTGCACACGATCCTGCGGCTGCCGACCGGGATCTTCTACGCGCAGGGGGTGAAGACGAACGTGCTGTTTTTCACGCGCGGGCAGACGGACACCGGGAACACCAGGGCGGTGTGGGTGTACGACATGCGGGCGAACATGCCGTCGTTCGGGAAGCGAACGCCGCTGACGCGGGAGCACTTCGCGGAGTTCGAGAAGGCGTTCGGGAGCGATCCGCACGGGAAGAGCAAGCGGAAGGATCAAGGGGAGGCGGGGAGGTTCCGGAGGTTCACGCGGGAGGAGATCAAGGGGAGAGGGGATAACCTTGATATTGCGTGGCTCAAGGACGAGAGCGTGCATGGGGCGGATGTTCTGCCGGAGCCGGAGGAGATCGCGGCGGAGATCATGGAGAAGCTGCGGGTGGCGATGGAGGAGATTGAGGGATTGCAGACGGTGTTGACATCATGAGAAGCTCGCGGCGAGAAGTGGCGGAACTAAACGCCAGTAGCATAGAGCTTCCAGAACTGCCTCCGACCTGGGCCGCTTGCAAGCTTGGCGACGTTGCATCTTTGCAGCCTGGGTATGCTTTCAAGAGCTCTTGGTTTGAGCCGACAGGTGTGCGACTGCTGAGAGGTATCAATATCGAGCCCAATCGGGTACGATGGAAGGACTCTGTTTGCGTTACCCCAGAGCGGGCTAGGGATTTCGACGCCTACGCTCTCCAGGCGAACGATGTTGTGATTGCGATGGATCGCCCGATCATCTCGTCAGGATTGAAGGTAACAATGCTGTCGGAGCAGGACGTTCCGAGCTTGTTGCTTCAACGAGTGGGGCGATTCAAAGTGAAGCAGGGGCTCGACCGTGAGTACCTATTCAGATTTCTGAATAGCGATATATTTGTCGCTCACATCGGAGGCCAGGCTACAGGCACTCAACTTCCCCACATAAGTGGTACGGACATCGAGACGGCTCCGTTCCCACTGCCACCTTTCGTTGAGCAGCGCCGAATCGTCGCCAAGCTCGACACCCTCGCCACCAGGAGCCGCCGCGCGAAGGAGGCGCTCGACGCCATCCCCGCGCTCCTCGATCGCTTCCGACAGGCCGTGCTCGAGGCCGCCTTCCGCGGCGACCTCACCGCGGACTGGCGGGAGCAGAACCCCGACGTAGAGCCGGCCGCGGAGTTGCTGAAGCGCATCCGCGCCGAGCGGCGGCGGCGGTGGGAGGAGGCGGAGCTCTCCAAGATGCGGGCGAAGGGGAGGGCGCCGGGAGACGACCGGTGGAAAGAGCGGTACGAGGAGCCGGCGCCGGTGGATACGATCGAGTTGCCAGAGCTACCCGAGGGGTGGGCTTGGGCATCGCTGGACGAGGTAACATCGATAGTAGGCGGAATTACAAAGGGACAAAAGCGCCGCTCTAATGAGGTCGTACGGCTCGTGCCATATCTGCGGGTGGCGAACGTACAGCGTGGATATTTAGATCTGAACGAAGTCAAGGAGATTGAGGCGACAGAACGGGAAATTCTCGAGCTGCGCCTGAAGCCTGGCGACATTCTACTCAACGAAGGCGGCGACCGAGACAAACTCGGCCGCGGGTGGATCTGGTCAGGTGAGATTCGAGACTGCATTCATCAGAACCACGTATTTCGAGCGCGCCCGTTCGTTACAGAGCTACAGCCCAAATACATATCACATTATGCAAACACCTTCGGCCAAGCATTCTTCGTAGATGCTGGCAAACAAACAACCAACCTTGCGTCGGTTAGCCTGTCACGCGTGCGACGCTTTCCAATTGCCTTACCTCCCGCGAGGGAGCAAATCGAAATAGTTCGCAAGCTCGACGGTTACATGGCCTGCCTGCTAAAGATCGATATTTCCAAAAACGAGTCTATCAACAGGTTAAACGACCTCGACCGTGCGATTCTTGCCAAAGCGTTTCGTGGCAAACTGGTCTCTCAGGACCCAGACGACGAACCTGCCTCCGCCACCCTCGAACGCCTTCGCGCCGAAACTATACAAGGCGGGAAGCCCACCAACAGCGCAGGACGCTCCCTCAAGATGGCGCCACCAGAATCCAGCAACCCCAACGCGACACGTGGGAGAAGAATATCCGCGGCAGGCTCTCGGTGATGTTGCGAGCCCAGAGCAGTGCCTCAAGAGCATCGCGGGCCACCCGGAAATAGACACCTGCATTCGCAAGTTGCGGTCCCATCACCTCGTCGCGGCACCGTCTGTCGCCGGCCAAATGCAACCTGGCCGGGCGCGGCTGTCCTGCGCGCACGACCCCGATGCAGCGACGTCCCTCGCTGCTGAGGATGGCTTCCGCGACGCCGTCGCGACACGGCCCGGCGGCGTCGACACAATTTCGCCGGGCCGCACGAAATTAGCAGCGCCGGACACCGACCGCAACATTCTCCAAGAACGCCCCGGGCGCCGTCGTTAGTGTCCCCGACGTGGAGCCGACCCATCGAGGGTCCTCCTCCAGAGGAGGCACCATGTACGATCACATCGGAGTGAAGGTGAAGGACATCGCGGCGAGCGTACGCTTCTACGCCGCTGCGCTCGCGCCGCTCGGTCACGTGCTGTGCTCCCGCGACAACGCTTCTGCGAGCTTCGGCCCCGAGGGCGCACCGGCCCTTTATCTGCAAGCGGACGATGGTCCGAGGGGCCCGGGCGCGCACATCGCCCTGCGCGCCGCGGACCATGCCGCGGTCGATCGTTTCTACCGGGAGGGCCTTTCGGCCGGCGGCCGCGACAACGGCAAGCCCGGCGTGCGCGCGGATTATAGCCCGACGTACTACGCGGCTTTCCTGTACGACCCCGACGGCAACAACCTGGAAGCGGTTTGCCTCAAATAAAGGCGCTCCGCGCTGCCCCGCCCACCCCTCGACCGCCCTGGCGAGCTTGTCGAACGAGCTGCTCCCGCCCTTGTTCTGCTAGCTCTTCCAGCGCGTCGGTCGCAGGTGCGTGGACGTGAGCACCATCCTCGTCCCGCCCGGGACCGCGTGGAACTCGATCGTGTCGAGTCGCTCGTGCGGCTCGGCCTCCTGGAGGAAATCGACGTACGCGATGATACCGAGCCGCTTGTACGGCTCGATCTCGGTGTACGTGCCGCGGGACGTGCGCTCGAGGGTCGGGGCCGCGATCTCGTAGCCGCCGCCGACGCGCAGGTCGAGGCGCACCACCTTCGTGACGAGCGCCTCGGGCCAGTACCACTTCTCCAGCCCCTCCTTGGTCGTCCACATGGCCCACAGCTTCTCGGGCGACGCGTTGAACGTGCGTTCGATGGTGACCATGGGGCCATAGACACGGGCTCGCGGCGTTGCAGACATCGTCACTCTTCCTCCAGGGCTCTCTCGAGGCGATCGAAGGTGGCCTTCCAGTGCGCCCGCTGGGCTTCAATCCACGCCGCGGCCTCGTCGAACGGCCTCGGATTGTAGGAAAGGAAGTGCTCGCGCCCGGCCCGGAGGCGCTTCACGAGCCGGGCGCGCTCGAGGATGCGGATGTGCTTCGAGACGGAGCTCAACGAGATCGCGAACGGCGCCGCGAGATCCGTGACCCGCGCCTCCCCCCGCGTCAGCCGTTGCAGGATCGCTCGCCGCCTCGGATCGGCCAGCGCGAGCATCGTGTCATCCACGTTCCGCATCGTTCACCCTCTTGGGTGAATATCGCAGCGCGGGTCCGAACGAACAAGGAGCGATCGCGATCGCCGTGGTCGCGTCCTCGGCGGGCTCATTGCCGTTCGCGCTCTCACATTGCCGCGGCTGAAAGAGGATCTGGAAGATGACGGTGCTCTTCCTCACGCAACGAAGTCGAGGATCACAATTTTTGGCAAAGCGATCTTCTCACAGGCAATGCTGCGGGCGGAGCGCGCCGCTCGTGAGCAGCGAGCCCATGTCCACCGGGCCCTCACGCTCAGCGTCGCCATGCGCCCGCTCCTTCCGCCGAGCGCGCCTGACGCGACGGCCCCCGCCGAGGCGCTCCTGCCCGGGCCGCCGCCGGCCGCTCACGAGCCGCAGCCGCGTGCCTCGTCGCGAGCGCACGCCGCTCCGCCTGCGCCCCATCGCGCCCCTTCACCGGCGCGGTCGGCATCGCCCCCCGCGCCCTCGTCTGCTCGGCCGAAGCTTCAACGCGGCGCCGGCCCGGTGCTGGCCACCGGCTTCGCTCCGGGCCTGCGCCGTGACGTCTCCGATCGGTTCCCCGCCGCCCGGCGTACAGCTCCCGGGATCGAGATCGACGACGGCCGCCGACTTGCTCCCGAGCGCCGTGCCGGGAGCGATCGCGCCGCAGAAGGGTGCCTCCGACGTCGTCAACACGCTGACGACAACGGTGGAACACGTGTCATCGCTGAACGCCGAGGCCAGCACGCTGCACGACGCACCGCTCGGCTCGCCGCACGTGCACGCCGTACAGCCGCGTGAGTCCTCCGCGCCTTCGTAGACGACGTGCCGCGACGGGTACGTCGGCGGGCACTCGTGCGTGCCATCGGGTGCCCCTCATGCTCCGTCCACCGGCACAGGCGGTTGCGCGCCCGCGTCGCTGCGCGTGGCGCATAGAGCACAAACACAAATCGGCCAGCTCGGGTGTCCGTAAATAGAACGTAGGAGCCAGCTGCTTCTCCCCGGCGCCGCCCCGCGGGATGGCACGCGAGCGTGAAGCGCTCTCTCTGCTGGCCCGGCCGAGAGGACCCCTCCATGCCATCGATGATCCATGAGGCGCTGCTGCACCTTTTCCGCAACCGGCCGACGCTTGCGGCCGAGGTGCTCCGTGACGCCCTGGGAGCGCCGGTACCGCGGTTCACGGAGGCGCGCATCGAGCCGGCTGATCTGACCGAGGTCGTCCCTGTGGAGCACCGCGCCGATCTCGTGGTGCTCCTGCTCGACGGCCGTCCCATGCTCGCGATCGTGGTCGAGGCGCAGCTCGGTCGCGACCCAGACAAGGAATACGCCTGGCCCTCGTATCTCGTGGCCGTGCGCGCGCGCTACCGGTGCCAGGCCTGCTTGCTCGTCGTGACCACCGACGAGGCGATCGCCGCCTGGAGCGCCGAGCCGATCGACCTGGGCCCGCCCGACTGGATGCTCAGGCCCTACGTGCTCGGCCCCAGCGCCGTCCCGGTCGTGACCGAGCCGGCCGACGCCCGAGCGAGGCCCGAGGTCGCGGTGCTGTCGGTCATGGCGCACGGGCAGAGCGCGGCCGGCCTGGCGATCGCGGTGGCTGCCCTGGCAGCCGCTGCCGGGCTGGATCAGGAGCAGCAAGCCCTCTACCTCGATGTGGTGCTATGCTCTTTGAACGAGGCAGCGAGGCGGAGCCTGGAGGCGAAAATGAAGAGCGGTTACGAGTTCCAGAGCGATTTCGCGCGCAGCTACGTAGCCAAGGGCCAGCTGGAGGGACGGCGAGAAGAGGCCGCGAACGCCGTGCTGACGGTGCTCGAAGCGCGCGGCCTGGAGATCCCCCCGGAGGTCCGCGAGCGCGTCCTCGCGAGCACCGACATGACCGAGCTCGACCGCTGGCTGCGCCGCGCGGCGGTCATCAGCGAGGCCAAGGCCCTCCTCGACACAACCAGATCCTGATGCCCTGAGCGCCGCCTGTCCGCACATCCACGGGCCGCGCTCCGCCCCCCTGCGCACGCCGGCTCAGGCAACCCCGCGCGACAGCAGAACGCCCACCGCCGAGCGCGCTTCCAACCACCGCGCCATTTTACTTCCCGCCCACGTGCGATTTCGCCCGGCACGCGCGGAGATACCCGCACGCGTCACGAACGAAAGGTGCGGAGACAGCGCCCCTCGCCTGCCGGCGTGTTCCGGCGGCAGCGGCGAAGCCAGCCGCGGAGGTGCAGATGCCAGGACGCCTGTTCCGGGAACAGAGCGTTCGCGCCGTGCTCGGCTGGCTGACGCGGCTCGGGGTCCCGCGCAGCGATCGGCTGGATCTTGCACAGGAGATCCTCCTCTCGGCCTTCACGAGCCTTTCGCGATACGACCCGGGACGCGCCGCGCCGGAGCGATGGATGAACCGCATCGCCGTTCACGTCGCTGCCCATGACCATGGGAGAGAAAGACACCGGCGCGAGGTGCTCCTCGAAGAGGCGTTGAACCTCGCGATCGCGGACGAGCGCCCCGGCGCCGAGGACCTGATCGAGAGCGAACAGCAGCGCCGGCTGGTGCGCTCGTGGCTCGATGCGCTCGCGCCCGAGCACCGCGCGCTGCTCCTCGATCGCCACGTGGAGGAGATCCCCATGGCGGAGATCGCCAGGCGACGCGGGCTCCCTCTCTCGACGACCTACGAGCATCACCGCCCGCGCGGTCGCAGCCTTCGTGAAGCTCGCCGCGCGCAAGAGCGCGCCGGGGTAGCGCATGCCCGAGCGCGCTCGAGCGCAGCGCTGGATTGGCGGCCACGCCAGCTTTCGGCCGGCTTCCGTCGGCCCTACAAACGGCCGGGGGAGGCTCGACCATGACCAAGGCATCGCGCGGACCGCGCATCGACCTGAACACGGCAACCGAAGAAGAGCTCATGGCCATCGAGGGCATCGACGGCGAGCGGGCTCGACTCATCATCGAACACCGGAGCGAGCGCGGCCCTTTCCAGAGCTGGGAGGATCTGCACGAGGTGTCGGGCATCGACGGCGTGCTGCTCGGCAAGCTCCAGCGCAGCGGCTCGCTGGGCGGCGCTCCCGACCCCGCCGGAGAGGCAGCCGAGACGGCGCCGAGCTCGGCGAAGAAGCGACGCGCCTCGGAGGGCGGTGAGCTCGGCGACTCGACAGCGCTGGAGCAGATCATGGGCCTCATCCTGCTCGACAGGGCGGCCGCCGAGGCGTACCGCGTGGCGATCGGCGTGTGCAAGACGCAGGAGATCAAGAAGCAGCTCGAAGGGTTCCGGGCGGATCACGAGCGGCACGAGCGCGAGCTCCTCGACGCGCTCGGCGCCTCGCCGCCGGACCAGCCCGACGAGCGCGGCCAGTGCATTCGCCGCTACACCGAGCTGTCGGCGCGCGAGGAGCGGACGGCGCTCGTCGCCATGCGCGGCAACGAGGAGCTCACGAACGACGCCTACGCGTCGGCGCTGGCGAGCGATCTGCCGGAGGAGGTCCGGCGCATGGTGGAGGCGAACTGGCAGGACGAGCGGCGCCACATCCGCTGGATCAACGAGGAGATCCGGACGCGCGGCTGGGAGCTCCCGGAGGTGCCGTCGTCGCTGGCCGAGGCCGCCTGAGCGCGCCCCGGCGAGGCACGGCGCCGCTCGCGCCCCGGGCCGGGTGGGCCGGGTGGTTCACGGGCGGCGGGCCCACCTCTCCGCGCTGGATGCCGGGCGGGCGCGTCAGGCCTCGCTTGTGATGCCCGAGGCGGGCGGAGTAAGCTCGCGCGAGCTCGGCTGAGCTTGCGCGAGAATGGCCTCTCGAACCAAGGGAACGCGCGGCGGCGCTCCTCCTCCGGATGGCGTCATCGACGAGGAGGAGGAGGTCGACGACCTCTACAAGAAGCCGCTCGTCGACTTCACGCGCGCCCGGGACGAGCTCGCGAAGCGGCTGCGGCAATCCGGGGACAAGGGCGCAGCGGACCGCGTGAAGGCGCTGCGGCGGCCGACCGCGGCGGCCTGGGCCTTGAACCAGCTCGCGCGCCGCTATCCGCAGCGCATGGAGGCGCTGCTCGACGCGGGCGAGCGGCTGCGCGAGGCCCAGCGGGGAGCGCTCGCGCCCGGCGGCGCGCAGGAGCTGAAGGACGCGGGCAAGGGCCACCGCGCGGTCGTGAACGAGCTCCTGCGCGCGGCGCCGGCGCTCTTCGCGGAGGGGGGCTATCGGGAGAAGGGCAATCCGATGGACCGCCTGCGGGACTCGCTGCTGGCGACCCCCACCGCGAGCCCATCGGATCTGGAGCTGCTCGCGCGGGGGCGGCTGTCGGGAGAGATCGAGCCGGGGGATCTCTCGGAGTTGCTGGGGCTCTTGCGAGGGCGGCCGTCCGAGAGGCCCGCCGAAGCCGGGACGGACCGCGGGGGCAAGCGGGCAAAGGCAGAGGCGCCGGCGCGACGCCGGGAGCGCGAGGCCAAGGAGCCGCCGAAGCGGCAGAAGAGGGCGGGGGAGGAGCGCGCGGCGAAAGACCGCGGGCGCGAGCAGCAGCGCGCGGCGAAAGAGCGCGAACGCGAGAAGCGGCGCGCGGCGAAAGAGCGCGAGCGCGCCGCCGAGGAGAGGGAGCGCGAGAAGCAGCGCGCCGCCAGGGAGCGCGAGCAAAAGGCGAAGCGCGCCGCCGAGGAGCGCGAGCGCAAGGCGAAGCTCGCCGCCGAGCGGCGCGAGCGGAGGGAGCGGCTCGCGGCGGAGCAGCGCCAGCAGAAGGCGCAGCTCGCGGCGGCAGAGAAAGAGCGGGATCAGGCGAGCCGCGAGGCGGCGCGGGCTGCCAAGGAGGCGGATCGCTTGACGAGAGAGGCAGCCAGGATGAGCCGCGCCGCCGAGAAGGCCGAGGTGGCCGCCCGGGCCGCGAGGAAGCGCGCCGACGAAGCGGAGCGGCGAGCTGCGGACGCGCAGCAGAAGGCGGCCGACAGCGCGAGCCGCCTCGAAGCGGCCGAGGACAGGCTCGATCGGCTCGGGCGATGACACGCCACCACGGTTCGATGAAAAGAACGTGAACCACAGAGACATCGAGGGCGCATAAGAGAGAATAAAAGCTCGCTGCCCTCTATGCTTCCGTGGTTCCTCCTCTCTTGAAACCAAGGGAGGACCCGGGCAACGCGGCGCTCGACCGCATTGCTCAAGAAATCGCCTGGACGCCGGGAGAGCCGGGACCTTTCTTCTTGGCGCCCCGGCGGCTCGACCCCTCTCCCCCGCGCACCGCGCACCGCGCGCCGAGCTACCGCTTCTTTCGCGGCTTCGGCGGGGCTGTCGGCTTGATATCGATGGTCGCGGCCCCCTGGCAGGGCACCTGCGCCGTCACCCCCGCGCTGAGCCACTCGGGGAACTTCGTCTTCCCGGGCCGCCCGACGCGCACGAAGAAACGGCCGCAGCGGATCGCCAGCGGCACGTTGACGTCCCCCGCGTACTTGCCGGTCACGTAGACGCCCCCCGGCTCGGGGAACCCCACCGTGAGCACGCCCTGCCCCTTGGGCAGCGTGGCGGGGTTGATCCCTTCCCGCCCCTGGCTCGCGGCTTCCTTGGCTGCCGCCTCCTTTGCGGCGGCTTCCTTGGCTGCCGCCTCCTTTGCGGCGGCTTCCTTCGCCGCGGCCTCTTTCGCCGCCGCATCCTTCTCTGCCGCCTCCTTTGCGGCGGCTTCTTTCGCCGCGGCTTCCTTGGCGGCGGCTTCTTTCGCCGCGGCTTCCTTGGCGGCAGCTTCCTTCGCCGCGGCCTCCTTCGCCGCAGCCTCCTTCGCCGCGGCTTCCTTAGCGGCAGCCTCCTTCGCCGCCGCCGCCTTCTCCGCCGCCACCTCCTTCGCGGAAGGCGCCTTCGCCTTCGGGGTCGGGGCCCGCTTCGCGGAGGTCGTCACGCTCGGCGCCGGCGCCGCCGTCGCCGTGGCGACGGGCTCGACGGCCGGCGCCGCCTGCTCCACCGGCGCCGCGGCGGCCGGCACGGGCTCGGTCCGCTCCCGCCGCGCGACGTAGATCCACATCGCCGCCACCACCGTCGCCGTGATCGCCGAGACCGCAATCGTCCCGGCCGTCGACAGCGTGCGCGGCGCCTGCCACGGCATCGTGGGCGAGCGCTGGCGCCGCATCGGCGCGCCCGCCGGCGGCGACGAGTCCGCCGAGGGGCCGCTCAGGCCCGCCGCGCTCGGATACGGCCCTCCCCCGGGCGCCGTCCGGCCGGAGGCGCCGTCCACGGGCACCGCCACCCCGGGCGGCGTGATGCCCGTCGTGCCCATGGGCACCGTCACCCCGGACGGCGTCACCGGCGAGCCGGACGGCGGCTTCGGCGGCGGCGGCGCGAAGAACGCCGGCGTGAGATCCGCCGGGAGCGCCGGCGGCGGACCGAAGCGGATCGCCTCCGGGATCGCCGAGATCGACGGCCCGAAGCGGACCGACGGGGCGCCCGTGCCCGGGATCGTCGCGTCTTCCTCCTCGAACACCGGCTCCACCTCGGGCAGCGTCGCCGGCCCGCCCCCCGCCAGCACCTCCTCGGCCGCCGCCGCGTCGCGCTCCGCCGCGCGCTTCGACGCCTCGTACAGCCGGCCGAACGTCTCGCGATCCGGCAGCGCGGGCTTCCGCCCCTCGGCGCCCTTCACCCCCACCGCGGTCGGCGGCGCCGCCGCGACCGGGGTCGGCGGCGCCTGGTCCGCCGGCACCGGGATCGTGATCGGCTCGTTCGGCGCCTTGCCGTCCCGGCGCGCGGCCGCCGCCAGCGCCTCGGACGGCGCCGGCGCCGGCGGCGTGGTCTTCGCGTGCGGGCCGCCGGGCCGGAGCCGCGCGGCGCCGCCTTCCCGGGCCGCCTGATCCTTCGCGAAGAGATCCTTCGCGAGCCGCCTCGCCGCGTCGGCCGCGGGCCGCGCGGTCTGCCCCCCCTTGCCCTTGACAGGGATCGTCGGCCGCCGGTCCTCCTCGGGATCCGCGTCCTCGATCTCGATCGTCGCGTGCGCCGACTGCACGCGCGTCACGAGCTCGGCCTTCCCCTTCTCCGGACGGGCGACCTTCGCGAGCGCCTGCTCGATCTCCTGACAGGTGATCTTCCGATCTTCCGCGGCCGGCGCCAGGGCGGTGTCGAGCAGCGCCACGACCGGGCGCGGGATCTCGGGGCGGATCGACGCGATCCCGGGCGGCTTGGTGCCGTCCGCCGGCGGCCGCCGCCCCGAGAGCAGCGACCAGAGCAGGAGGCCCACGCCATAGATATCGGCCTTCACCGTGACGCGCTCGGCGCGCGCCTGCTCGGGCGCCATGTAGCCCGGCGCCCCCTTCACCACGCCCGCGATCGTGTCCGGCGTGCGCCCGAGGATCTTGCCGATGCCGAAGCCCGTCAGGCGCACCTGCCCGTCCCACCCGATCACGATGTTCTCCGGGTGGAGGTTCCTGTGAATCACCGGCGCGGGGCTGCCGTGCTCGTCGGTCAGCCCGTGCGCGTGCGCGAGCGCGCCGGCGATGCAGTGGACCAGGTAGTAGACCGCCGCGTCGGCGAGCTTCTGCTGCCGCGCCGCGAGGTGCTGGAGCAGCCGATTGAGGTTCACGCCCTCGACGTGCTCGAGCACGAGCACGAGCCGGCCGGCGTGCTCGAAGAAGTCGAACATCCGCACGATGGCCGGGTGGTTCATCGACGCGCAGATCGACGCCTCGCGGGCGAGCTCGTCGGCGAAGCGCGGATCGCCCTCGGCCGTATTCGGGACGAGCTTCAGCACGCAGACGCGGCGAAACCCGAGCGGGCCGTCCAGCCGCCCGAGATAGACGCTGGTGGGCCCAGAACCGGCCAGGCGCCGGAGGATCTTGTAGGCCCCAATCGTCTCGGGAGCGGGCTCCGTCGGAAACATCCGGGGCCGATCATACCCAAGCGCGGCGAAGCCCCCAAGCCAACGACCAACACGGATCACTTCGCGGCGCCGAGAGGCGTCTCCGGGCGCCTCGGTAAGGCGCCCTGCTCCACGCGCCCTGTACGGCGCGTCGCTCTCCCGCTCGCCGGAGAGCGGTACGGCTGATCAGCAGAAACCCGAACAGCTGTGACGGATTGCGGCGCACGACCCGCCGCGCGACGGCGACCAACGCCCGACGGCTGCGCGCTGCCGGGCGCCGCGCGTCTCCGCGCCGCGCCGGCGCGCTTGAAGAGACGCCGCGCGATCCGCGCCGCGCCGGCGCGCCCCGGCGCGGCGTTGTGGAGAACTCGCGATCGCCGCGCTCGCGCGCCGCTCCCGCCGGCGCGCTCCCGGGCGCGCGCTCCGCGGCGGCCACGGGCGATCCCGCGTCGCGCCGCGCCGCGCCCCGGGGCCTCGCCGGCGGGAGCGGCGCGCGGTCGCGCTCGCGCGGCTGCGCCTCCGGCCTTCGAGCGGCGCTGGGCCTGGGTTATAAGCCGCCGCGATGAAGCTCCGCGCCTTTCATCGGCTCCTCGCCGTCGCCCTCCTCGTCGGCTGCGAGGCCGCCGTCCCGCCGCCGCCCGCGCCGCCCCCGCCCCCGCCGCCGAGCGCCGCCGCCTCGGCGCCCGCGCCCGCGCCCGCGCCGCCGGCCACGCCGGCGTCGCGGTTCCCCGCCGGGTGGCCTTACCCCGAGGGCGCGCCGCCGGTGCGGGGCCCCTCGATGGTCTCCAGCGACGCCGCGCTCGCCACGAAGGTGGGCGCCGACGTCCTCTCCTCGGGCGGCAACGCCGTCGACGCGGCGGTCGCGACGGCGTTCGCGCTCGCCGTGGTGCACCCGACGGCGGGCAACCTCGGCGGCGGCGGGTTCATGGTCGCGCGCGTCGGCGACAAGGAGCACGCGCTCGACTTCCGCGAGACCGCGCCGGCCAAGGCGACCCACGACATGTACCGGGGCAAGGACGGCAAGCCCACGGAGAGCTCCCGCGTCGGCCACCTCGCCGTCGGCGTGCCCGGCAGCGTGGCCGGGCTCTGGGAGGCGTACGACAAGCTCGGCTCCAAGAAGAAGACCTGGGCCGAGCTCATCGCGCCGGCGATCAAGCTCGCGAAGGAGGGCTTCCCGGTCGACGAGAACTTCGCGACCACGGTCAAGGCGGCGTCGGCCAAGCTCGCGCGCTTCCCGGCCTCGGCCGCGCTGTTCCTGCCGGGCGGCGCGCCCATCGAGATCGGCGCGACCTGGAAGTCGCCCGAGCTCGCGGCGACGCTCGAGCGCATCGCCGAGAAGGGGCCCGCGGGCTTCTACGAGGGCAAGACCGCCGAGCTCTTCATCGCCGAGATGCGGCGCGGCAAGGGCCTCATCACGGCCGCGGACCTCAAGGGCTACAAGGCGAAGTGGCGCGACCCGATCGTGTTCGAATACCGCGGGCGCCGCGTCGCCTCGATGCCGCTCCCCTCGTCGGGCGGCCTCGCCCTCGCGATGATCGCGCACCAGCTCGAGGGGCTCGACGTCGCCAAGCTCGGCTGGCACTCGCCGCCGCACGTGCACGTGGTCGCCGAGGCGATGCGGCGCGTCTTCCTCGCGCGCAACGAGATCCTCGGGGACCCCGACTTCGTGAAGAACCCGGTGGAGGAGCTGCTCTCGGTCGCCTGGGCCGAGAAGCAGCGCGCCACGATCGCGCCCGACCGCGCGACCCCGACCGACGAGCTGACCCGCGGCGCGGGCGTCAAGGACTCGGGCGGCCGCGGCCCGCACACCACGCATTTCTCGGTGGTCGACGCGCAGGGCAACGCCGTCGCGCTGACCACGACGCTGAACGGCTGGTACGGCGCGGGGGTGACCGTGACCGGCGCGGGCTTCGTGCTGAACAACGAGATGGACGACTTCTCCACCGTGCCCGGCACCCCGAACCAGTTCGGCCTCGTGCAGGGGGAGGCCAACGCCGTCGCGCCCGGCAAGCGCATGCTCTCGTCGATGTCGCCGACGATCGTGACGGGGAAGGACGGGCGCGTGGAGCTCGTGCTCGGCGCCGCGGGCGGCCCGACGATCCTCACGGCGGTCTTCCAGATCCTCTCGAACGTGGTCGATTTCGGCTTCGACGTGACCACGGCGGTCAACGCGCCGCGCTTCCACCAGCAGGACTACCCCGACAAGCTGATCGCCGAGAAGGGCGGCTTCCCCGACGAGCTGCGGAGCGCGCTGGGCGCGATGGGCCACGCCCTCGACGAGCGCGGGCACATCGCCGACGCGCCGGCGATCGGCCGCGAGGGCGCCGCGTTCGCGGGCGCGCGGGAGCCGCGGCGGCCGGGCTCCGAGGCCGCGGCCGGGAAGTAGCCGGGCGGGGGGCCATCGCCGTCCTGCTCTCCTCACATGGGATCACGCGACACCCACCTATCCCACCCCGGACTCGACGCCATTCCCTGCCCCCCGGCCCGCGCCCGCGTCGCCGACGCCGTGACCGCGAATGGCTCGTGCCGCGCCTCGACCGATTGAAAGGAGCCGATTGCACTCCTTGTAATGGCCTCTCCACGCGCGGATTCCCCGCGAACATCAGGGGCTGCCCTAAGGAGTTCCGTCCACCCTGGTGTGCCGTGCCGTTTCACGCACCGGGACGTGCCAATGCATCGTGGCTCTCGCGCGGTGGAGCCGTCATCGCCTGATGTACAGGGCCGTCGAGCGCCTGTGCCGCCGAAGGCGTGAGCGCTCACACCGACGCGACCATGGCGTTGCATTCGCTGCGGCGATCGAACGGGGTCGCGCGCCGGTGCCGTGACGCGCGGCGTCTCGGCGGCGGAGCCGCGTGAGAAGCGCAAGATCCGTGCGGTGGACAAGCGGCGGTTCGACCTTGACACAAGGCGCTCGTTTCGATTGCTTACGGTGATGCGCCCCGCCGAGCACCGTCGCTCCTCCCGCGGTTCGCGCTTGCTTCCGCCGACGCAGCCGATCTCAGCGCCCCCGAGAAACGCCGTGGTCCCGGGGCCTGCATCTCGATACCGACCGAACGCCGCGCCGAATCGATAGCCTTCATCATTCCAGGGGGTAGCAGTCATGGTGGAACTACTGAATCACGAGCTGCTCGACACGCTGCACGATGGAGCTCGCAGCAGCGTCTACCTCGGCCGGAAGAAGAGCACGGGCAAGATGTGCGTCATCAAGGTCGCGCGCAAGGGCGTCAATGGCACCCGCAACGTCGCGATCCTGAAGCGCCAGTACGAGATCACGCGGAACCTCGACCTGGATGGCGTCGTCAAGGTCTACGACCTCGAGGTCCGCCTCGATTACGCCGCGCTCATCATGGAGTACTTCGCGGGCCGCTCGCTGCGCTCCGTCATCGACGAGGGCATCGACGAGGGCATCGACGGCGGCGGCAATGGACGGGGTATCGGGCTCGTGCGATCGGTCCGCATAGCGCTCCAGCTCGCGGACACGCTCGGGGCCATCCACGAGCGGAACATCATCCACAAGGACATCAAGCCCAGCAACATCATCGTCGACAGCGACGTGAGCACGTCGAAGCTCACGGACTTCTCCATCGCCTCGCTGCTCCCGGGCGAGCGCGCGGCGGTGCACGACCCCTGGTCGGTCGGCGAGGGCACGCTGCAGTACATCTCGCCCGAGCAGACGGGCCGGATGAACCGCTCGATCGACTTCCGCTCGGACTACTACTCGCTCGGCGTCACGCTCTACGAGCTCACGACCAGGCGCCTCCCGTTCGAGACGACCGATCCGCTGGAGCTCGTGCACCATCACATCGCGAAGACGCCGGTCGCGCCGCACCTCATCCGGCCGGAGATCCCGGAGGCGCTCTCCAGGGTGATCATGAAGCTGCTCTCGAAGACGGCGGAGGAGCGGTATCAGAGCATCTTCGGCCTCAAGGCGGATCTCCGGGCCTGCCTCGACATGCTCGAGCGCGGCGCGCCTGCGCTGGACTTCGTGCCGGGGAGGAAGGACAGGCCCACGAGGCTCCAGGTATCGCAGCGGCTCTACGGCCGGCAGGAGGAGGTGGACACGCTCCTCTCGGCGTTCAGGAGCATCAGCGGCGCGGGGGGCCAGTCGGAGCTCGTCCTCGTGGCCGGCTACTCCGGCGTGGGCAAATCGGCGGTCGTGAGCGAGATCCACAAGCCGATCGCGAAGCAGGGGGGCTACTTCGCCGCCGGCAAGTTCGACCAGTTCACGCGCAATGTCCCGTATGCCGCCGTCATCGCCGCGCTGCGGGAGATCGTCCGGCAGATCCTCACGGAGAGCAAGGAGGAGCTCGCCGACTGGAAGGCGCGGATCTCCGCGGCGGTGGCCCCGAACGGCCGGGTCATCGCCGAGGTGATCCCGGAGATCGAGCTCATCCTCGGAGAGCAGCCGCCCGTCCCGGCCCTGGGCTCGATGGAGACGCGGAACCGGTTCAACCTGACGTTCCGGAACTTCATCGGCGCGATCGCGCTGAAGACGCGGGCGCTCGTGCTGTTCCTCGACGATCTCCAGTGGGCGGACACCGGCTCGCTCAACCTCCTCGGCGTCCTCCTGGAGGACGCCGACATCCGCCACCTGCTCCTGCTCGGGTCGTACCGGGACAACGAGGTGGACGACGCGCACCCGCTGATGATGGCGCTGAGCGCGCTCCGGCGGAGCGCGGCGCGCGTGCGCACGATCACGCTGAAGCCGCTCGCGCGCGAGCACGTGAACCAGCTCGTGTCCGACACGCTCGACGCGCCTCCGGGGGAGTGCCGTCCGCTCTCGGACATCATCTTCGCGAAGACGCACGGCAACCCGTTCTTCACCATCCAGTACCTCGAGGCCGTCTGCCGCGACGGTCACCTGCGCTTCAGCTCGGAGACGGGCGCCTGGAGGTGGAACATCGCCGACATCGAGCGGATGGAGGTCGCGGACAACGTCGTCGACCTGATGGTCCGGCGGATCCGGAGCCTCCGCGCGTCGACGCAGCGGGTCCTGAAGCTCGCCGCGTGCATCGGCAACCAGTTCGATCTGAGGATCCTCGCCCTCCTCCACCAGAAGGACCTGCGCGCCACCGACGACGATCTCTGGGACGCGCTCGACGCGGGGCTCGTCGTCCCCGTCGACGGCGACTACAAGATCGCGCGCTTCCTCGACGACGAGGACGGGAACGCGGTCACGTTCAAGTTCCTGCACGACCGCGTCCAGCAGGCGGCCTACAAGCTGCTCACGGAGCTCGAGCAGGAGCGGACCCACCTCGAGCTCGGCCGGCTCCTCATCAGCGAGACCCCGATCGAGTCGATCGAGGAGCGGATCTACGACATCGTGATGCACCTCAACATGGGCGCGGACCTGATCGTGGACAGGCGAGAGCGCTACGAGGCGGCGCTGCTCAACCTGAGGGCCGGCCAGAAGGCGCGGCGCTCCACGGCGTACGGCCCCGGGGTGCAGTGCCTGCGCGCGGCGGCTGCCTTCCTGCCGGAGGACGCGTGGGAGACGAACCACGATCTCGCGCTCGCGATCTACACGGACCTCGTCGAGCTGGAATACCTGACGATCGACTTCGAGCGCGCGGAGGCGTGCGCGAAGATCGTCGAGGAGCGAGCGGGGGACGTCCTCGAGAAGATCCGGGTCTACGAGACGCGTATTCAGTTCTACATATCGCAGAGCCGCATGCAGGAGGCCATCGACGTCGCCTTGAGCGTGCTCGCGATGCTCGATGTCACGCTCTCCGAAGCGCCGCCGGCCGAGGTCGACGTGTCCCGCCTCGCGCACCTGCCCCGGATCTCGAACCGGCGGATGCAGGCGGCGCTCCGGATCATGACCACCGTCAATCCGGCAGTGTATCTCGCGAGGCCGGACTTGTTGCCGACGAACGCGTTCACGATGGTCGACATCTGCGTGCGACACGGCAACTCGCCGCTCGCTGCGTTCGCCTACTCGATCTATGGGGTCATACAGTGCCTCATGAACAACATCGATCAGGCCTTCGCGCTCGGCCGGCTCGCGATAGAGCTCGCGAACACCTTCGGCGCTGTCGAGCTGGAATCCAGGATCCATGCCACCGTGCACGTCCTCATCCATCACTGGAAGCGGCATCTACGGGAGACGCTGGATCCTCTGCTCCACGCCGTCCAGGTGGGCCTGGAGACGGGGGACATCGAGTACGCCGCCTACGGCTCGATCTTCCACTCGACGCATTCGTTCTTCACGGGAGAGGATCTCGCGACGACCGAGCTGCGGATGAAGCACTCTGTCGACCTGTCGCTCAAGCTCAACAACCAGTACTCGCTGTACCAATGCAGGATCTGGAGGCAGCTCGTGTGCAGCCTCCGGGACCCGTCGGCGGACAAGCTGCGGCTGGTCGGGGACAGCTTCGACGAGACGACGATGATCCCGTGCCTCGGCCAGAGCAGGACATCGATCATGTCACTGCACCTCGCGAAGGGGATGCTGCTGTACTACTTCGGGAGCGCGCAGCAGGCCTACGCGTGCCTCCGCGCCGGCGAAGAGTACCAGGACGCCGCCATGGGCATGGTCACCGACCTCGAGTACAAGTTCTACTACTCGCTCGCGATCCTCGCCGCGATCGATCACCTCCCGGACGGGGAGCGAGCGGACGCGCTCGCGAAGGTCGACGCGTTCCGGCAACGGCTCGAGATGTGGGCTCGATCTGCCCCGGAGAACGTCCAGCACAAGCACGACCTCGTGAGCGCCGAGCTGGCGCGCGTGAAGCAGGCGGCGCTCGAGGCGATGGACCTCTACGACCGAGCGATCGAGGGCGCTCGGAAGCATGGATACGTGCAAGAAGAGGCGCTCGCGTACGAGCTCGCCTCGTCGTTCTACCGCAGGATAGGTCGGCGCGAGATCGCCCAGCACTACGTGACGCTGGCCTATCGGGGTTACGCGCTGTGGGGCGCGGACGCGAAATGCCAGGCCCTCGTCTCCAGGTTCCCTCACCTCATCCTCGAGGGGACGCCTGACCAGCGGACGTCGATGACCGCGACCTCCACCCATGACGGCGCGGCCCTCGATCTGCACAGCGCCATCAAGGCATCGCACGCCTTGGCGAGCGAGATCGTCCTGGAGAAGCTGCTGGAAAATCTGATGACCATCGTGCTGGAGAACGTCGCTGCGCAGTCCGGCGTGCTGACCCTCGCGCGCGGGGATGCGCTCTTCGTGGAGGCAGAAGGGACGGTCGAGCCGAAGCAGGTCAGCATGCTCAAGAACGTCCCTGTGAGCTCGTTCAGCAGAGCGCCGATCACCGTGATAAGCTACGTGCAGCGCACGCTGAAGAGCGTGCTCCTGGACAACGCCGCGGAGGAAGCCAGGTTCTCCGTCGATCCGTACATCCGAGAGCGGCGGCCCAAGTCGGTGATGTGCACACCGATCATCCGCCAGGGCAGGCTGGTCGGCGTGCTCTATCTGGAGAACAATCTATCGACGGGTGTCTTCACGAAGGATCGCCTGGAGCTCCTGGGGCTCCTCTCGACGCAGATCGCGATCTCCATCGAGAACGCCAAGCTGTACGAGGGGCTCGAGCGGGAGGTCGCCGCGCGCACCGAGGAGCTTCGCGTGTCGAACGAGCAGCTCCGCTCCGTGAACGACAGGCTGCAGGTGGAGCTGACCGAGCGCGTCCGACTCCAAGAGGAACGAGCGCAGATGCAAGAGGAGATCATCCAGACGCAGCGGGATCGGCTCTTCGAGCTGTCGACGCCCTTCATCCCGATCACCGATGAGGTCATGGTCATGCCGATCATCGGGACGATCGACGACAAACGGGCCGCTCAGATGCTCGAGACCGCGATGGAGGGCGTCGCGGCCAGCTCCGCGAAGGTCGTGATCATCGACGTGACCGGGGTCAAGAGCTTGGACACCGGCGTGGCGAGCAGGCTGATGAGCCTGGCGAAGGCGGTGGGGTTGCTCGGGAGCAAGGCGATCCTGACCGGGCTCCGTCCTGCGGTGGCCCAGAGCCTGGTCGCGCTCGGCGTCGATCTGGGCTCGATAGAGACGCGGTCCAACCTCAAGGCGGGCATCGCCTACGCCATGAAGCGCACTGCGTCCAGGCTGTACGCATGAGGCTCGCGGCCCCATCGCGGCCGACGGCGAGCCGGAGCAGGCGGTCGCCGCGTCGTTCCGCGCAGCGCGCCGGCATGCGGCCCTGACCTCCCCGAGCGGCTCGCCATCCCTCATCCGGCGTGCGCGACGAGGCCTGCGAGCTCGGTGTAGCGGAGCGCGGCGAGCGCCCAGCGCTGATGACCGGCGATCATGGCGTCGGTCGCGTCCAGGTACTGGCGAATCCCGCCGGCGGACCACGACGAGAGGATCTCCCCTTTGACGTGCTGGTACTCGGCGATGCGCTCGTCGTGCATGCGCTTCAGCCGGGCGACCGCCTGCTCCAGGGTGAGCCCATGGTTGTTCCGTAGGACGACGATCAGGTTGTGCACCTCGCCTGATCTCAGCTCCTTCTCGAGCGAGAAGTAATCGTTCGTCCAGCAGAGGATATCGTTACAGATCTCGCGAACGCTTTGCAGGAGCGGGTGCTGGACCACCTCGAGAGGCAGCGGCTGTTCGAGCAAGAGCTCGAGCAGGTCGCAGTAAGGATATACCGCCCCGCTGTAGCGCCGCATCATGATGTACTCGCCGTTCTCTGGAACTCTTCGCTCCTTCCGATTGTTTGCTTCCCAGAGGTTGGCCTCGAAGTAGTACTGGAAATGAGAGAGCCATCGGTTCAGCAGGAAGTGAGGATGATCCCTGCGGATGCGATCGCGGATGTCGATCAGCCCTCGCGTGAGTGGATCGTCGGTGTCCGCTTCGATGTACCCGAACAGCTCGCCCAGGTACCTCTCGTTCAGCTTCGCGACTGCCTCGGGGTCCGCGCTGAGCGTCCCCTCGTCGTACGCGTCGTCCAAGAGGAACAGCACGGCAGTGAAGTCGGACGCCAGCTGCAAGGTCTGCAAGCTCGCCGACGGGAACACCCAGGCAGCCAGGTACGCGACGTTCGCCGCCTTGATGCGCGCGAGCGAACGCTCGTCGCTCGCGAGGCGCATCCGGCGGACCCATTGCAACGTGCGCCGCTCGACGACATCCGCGTCGACGTGGAGCGACGCGGGGAACGGATACTCGAAGTAGTCAGCTTCGTTCTTGCTGACAACGATGCTGCTTCGATCAGACGACATCGTGAGCTCCATCACAAACCGAGGCCCGCCGCTCGTGACAACGAGCAGAGCGCGGCGCCTCGCGGTCTTGAAAAAGGGCGTTGGCGGTAGATTTTACCCTGCTACCGTGGTGGGTCCGCCACGGCTGGGAACGCGGTCGCGGCCTTCCGAACGACTGAAGGTCATTCTCGCGACTCGATCCTGCCCGGCGATGCATCACAGCAGCATCGCGTCTCCTGCAATGTAGAGCGCCGGCGGGCGGCGTGCGCATCAGGCGGTGATCACCTCGATCGGGAGCTCTATCGGGCAGCGGGTGTTGAGGACGGAGTTCCACTCGATACGCTCGGCTCGCAGCTCGAAGCGGCGGCACCGACGCAGGAGCTCCTCCAGTACGACGCGGGCTTGCGTGCGCGCCAGCAAGGCTCCAAGGCAGAAATGGGGGCCATGACCGAACGCCAGGCCGGTCTGCGTGCGGCGCTCTGGGTCGAAGCGGTCCGCATCCTGGAATCTGGTCTCGTCGCGCATGCCCGAGCCCAGGAGCAGCGCCACGATCGCGTGCGCGGGGATGCGTACGCCCGCTATCTCCGTCTCTGCCAGGGTCAGGCGCATCGTGGCGTGCACCGGCGGCTCGAAGCGGAGCACCTCCTCGATGAAGCGCGGAATGAGGTCCGGCTCCCCCCGCAGGCGGTCCATCCACGCTGGCCGCTGCGCCAGGACCAGCGCCATGTGCGTCATCAGCGATACCGTCGTCTCCATCCCTGCGACGACGAGCAGGAACAGGAGAGCCACGAGATCTTTGTCCGTGAGCGCGCCGTCGTTCACCTGCGACCGGAGCAGGCCGCTCACCAGGTCGTCCTCCATCTGACGACGCCGGCTCGCGAGCAGCTCGTGCATGTAGTGCTCCATCTGATCGATGGACTGGCGCACCGCATTGATGCGCGAGTGATCCTCCGGGGTGAGGCTGCCGACGCTGACCATGTCCGCCGTCCAGCGGTTGAAGTGTTCCTCGAGCGAGGGGTCGAGGCCGATCAACTGGGCGAGCAAGGTAATCTGCGCGCGGCAAGCGGCGTCAGGGAGGAAGTCCACCACGCGTCGCTTGATCAGGTCGTCGGTGATCCGCGCTGCCGTGGAGCGCATCCGCGGCTCCAGCGAGCTCACCGTGGCGGCGGTGAAGCCTCTGCCGATGAGGTTGCGCAGCTGGGTGTGCCGCGGCGGATCCGCGACGATCATGGAATCGGACAAGGGGTTATAGCGTTGTAAGAAGGGTGGTTCGGTGGCCATGCGCATCCCCGCCGACGAGAACACCTCCGTGTTCTTCAGCGCCGCGACGATGTCATCGTACCGGCTGACGGCCCACATCCCGTTCGGGTCCACCTGGCACACGGGCGACTCGCGCCGCAGCGCCGCATAGAATGGGTACGGGTTCTGTCGGACTTCGGGGGCAAACAAGTTCAGTCGAGTCATTGCGCTCTTCCTGTGACGTGGGGAGGACACGGCCGCAACGCCATGGCGGCACGCGTCGATCGACGTGCAGCGGCGTACTGCCTTAGATGCCGTGCTGGGCGGCCGTGTGGATTTGAGTCGGCTCTGCTTGGAGAGCAGCTCGCCCAGCGCTGGAGAGAGCACGAATCGAATCAGGACGCATGTCCGCAATGCTCCGGTGCGTGGCCACCTGGGCGCATCACTCGCCAGCAAGGCGCGGCGCGGCCGCCGCGCGGCACGAGCCAGCGGCTCGGCTCCCGCGCGACGCGGCTGCGTCCCTCGGTCGTCGCCGCGCTCGCGATGATGCGAGCGCGCGACTCACGATCGCCTGGACTGCTGCGAGGGCATCTCCCGGTGCATCATGAGACCAGAGCCAACGAGAGAACCGTTAAGCTCTCTTCATTGCTGCGTGCGTCCGATGATTCGTCGGTGCTCCTCCATGTGATGACAGCATGGTATATACCATGCGGACGAATACGCAACTGTATTCTTTGTAGGAGAATTCCCCACGACGACGTTCGCGCGTTCGTTCGCACGTTCGTTCGCGCGTTCGAAACCACGACCATACCGAATCTGCAGACGCGATGGCCGAGCCACGGCAACCAGCACGTGTAAATAAAAATACATTTTGCAAGGCCGGCGCGCATTCATCCAGCGATCGAAGAGGCCTACTGCACCTGGACAATGCTGCAGTGGCCATTCCTTGAAGAAACGTTGCGATCCCTGGCCGGTGACCGCTGGATGATCCGCAGGAGATCTCCGGAGCGACTGTGCAGCAATGAAAGCTGCGCTCGCCTCGGGTTTCATCTCTGAATGCATAACGCCCGGCCCGTCCGCGGCGCCGCTGCGCGCGCTCGGTGGAGCGCGCCTCACCGACGAAAGAGCCCGACGCGCGCGTTGGCTCGAACGCCCGTGGCCTTCCGCAGAGATGCTGACGGCGAAGTAATCCACTTTCGATGTGACGTGCATTGCAGCGAGACAGCGCTGCACGACCGCGTGGCGGCTCGCTATGCAAAATGAACGCCTCGCTCCGTCCCGGACGCGATCGCCGTTCCGGGAGATCGTCGCGGCGGGCATGACGTGGCTCGCTCGACCCCCTGCGTCGCCCGCCGCTCCGCGCCCCCGCGCCGGCCGCTCCGCGCCCCCGCGCCGGCGAGGTGGGCTCCGCGCGCGGGCCGCGCGCCGGCGAGGCGGCGGGCCCCGAGACGTCGTGCGCCGCCACCGGGGCCGAAGCCCTCGGTGGCTGTCAGGTTTCAACAGGAGGACGGGAGGACAGGAGGAGGGCAGGAACAGGAGATCATGGATCTCCGCCACTCCATGGTAACGCGCACCTGGACAGGGCGACCGCGGCCGGCCCTCACGCGGCCGTCTTCAGGCACGCGTAGAGCGCCGACGCGAGCGTCTCGGCCCGAGCGTCGGTCGTGAGCGCGAGGACCATGCGGTTCGGGAGGAAGGCGAAGCCGACCCGGGAGACGGGATCCGCGAAGCCGATCGCGCCGCCGAACCCGGGGTGGCCGAACGCCTCGTCGTGCGGGCCCATGCCCACGCTCGCCGAGGGCCGCATGTAGCCGAGGCCGACCCGGAGCGGGTTCCCCCAGATGAAGTCGTTGCCGTCGTACTGCACCTCGGTCTGACGAGCGGTGGACTCGGCCGAGACCACCCGGGTGCCCTCGAGCTCTCCCCCCGAGGCGAGCATGGCGTACAGCCGGGCGACGCCGCGGGCGGTCCCCACTCCATTGCGGGACGCGAGCTCCGCCTTCCAGAACGTCGGGTGGTTCATCCCATCCCGGATCAGGTCCCCGAAGCGCCGGCCGGGGCTCATGAACATCGCCTTGCCGGGCGGCGTGTCGGCGTTGATGAACTTGTAGAACTGGTCGGTGTCCGTGATCGGATCGGGGCTCATCCACGCGACCCGGTGGTGCTCGGCCTCGGGCAGCCCGATCCAGTACTCGGCCCCGAGCGGCCCCGTGATCTCGTCGCGCAGGTAGCTCCCCAGGGTCTTGCCCGTGACGCGGCGGACGATCTCGCCGACGAGCCAGCCGTAGGTGGTCGTGTGGTAACCGCACTGCGTCCCCGGCTCCCAGACCGGCGGCGCCGCCTCGATGAGCCGGAGGATGGCCTCGTCGTCGAGCAGCGTCTCGGGGCGGTCCAGGCGCACGCGCAGCTCGGGGTCCGGGAACCAGGGCAGACCCGCGCTGTGGCCGAGGACCATGCGCACCGTGATGGCGCCCTTGCCTTCCGCCGCGAACTCCGGCCAGTACGCGGCGACCGGCGCGTCGACGTCGAGCTTCCCCTGGTCCGCGAGCCGCTGCACCACGAGGGCGGCGATGCCTATGCCCACGGCGGCCCCGCACGCGAGCGTGTCCGCGGTCCACGGGACGCCGGGGCGGGCCTCGCCTCCCCAGAGGTGGGCGACCTCGACGCCGTCGACGTAGGCGCAGAACGACGCGCCGGCGTCGCCCTGTCGCGTGAGGTTCTCGACGAACGCGTCGCGTACGCGCTCGAAGCCAGGGGCCACGCTTCCTTGGATCATCGGCTGGGTGCTGGTCACGGATCGGTCCTTGGTAGAAAGGGGGTGCGCGGGGCGGGTGCCGCCCTCACGTCTCCATCATCGCCCAACTCGCCCGCCATCGCCCATCTGGCGGCGCGGGGGGCGGCGCGCATCACCTTCCCGCGCGCGCAGGCGCCCCGCCCGACGACCGGCGGGCCGACTTGACCATGCGACCGATCGGTCATATGACTGATCGGTCGCATGCCGAAGAGCACGTTCTTTGGGCTGCCGGAGGAGCGGCGGGACCGCCTCGTGCGCGAGGCGATCGCCGAGTTCGCCGATCGGACCTACGCCGAGGCGTCGCTGTCGCAGATCGCGCGCCGTGCCCGCATCCCGAAGGGCAGCTTCTACCAGTACTTCGAGGACAAGCTCGACCTGTACCGGTGGCTGCTCACCGAGGAGGTGCCGCGGCGCAAGCGCGAGTTCGTGGGCGCCGCGTGCCTGGAGGGCGACTTCTGGGCTCGCCTCGAGGCCCACGTCGAGCGGGGCATGGCGTTCCTGGTCGAGCACCCGCGCCTGGCCCGCCTGTCGGCCGCGGCCGCCGACCCGACGGCGGACGCCGAGGTCCGCGGCCTGCACCGGGCCATCTGCGAGGCCGGCGCCGCCGAGCTCCGGGCCTTGCTCGCGGAGGGCGTCGAGGGCGGCGCCCTCCGCGCGGCGGACACGAGCCTCGAGGTGGCGACCCGCCTGGTCGCCGCCGTCGTCGGCCCCGGGCTGACCGACGTCGTGCTCCAGGAGCTCGGGGCCGAGCTCCACGAGGTGCTGGCCTCGGACTCGCTGCGCAAGCAGCTCGGCCCGAAGCGCCGCCGCCGCCTCGCGCAGCAGGCGGTCCGGTTCATCCGGAGCGGCCTCGGCGCGGACGCTGCGTAGGTCCACGAGGAAGGGAGCTGTCATGATCGCGTACGACTTCTCCGGGCGGGTCGCCCTCGTCACCGGGGGCACCTCCGGCATCGGCCTCTCGATCGCGCGCGCGTTCGCGCGCGGCGGGGCGCGGGTCGCCGTGGCCGCGCGCGGCGAGGACGCCGGGCGGCGGGCCTGCGCGGCGCTCGAGCGGGAGGGCGCGCAGGCGCTGTTCGTCCCGACCGACGTGCGGGACGAGGCCTCGGTGCGGCGCGCCGTGGACCGGACGGTGCAGCGCTTCGGCCGGCTCGACGTCGCGGCGAACTGCGCGGGGGCGGGCGGCGACATGGCGCGCCTCGAGGACACCGATCAGGCGGTGTGGGACGACGTCATGGCGATCAACGCCCGCGGGGTCTGGCTGGCCATGCGGTACGAGGTCCCGGCCATGCTCGGGTCGGGCGGGGGCGCCATCGTCAACATGAGCTCGATCTACGGCGCCGCCGGGAAGGCGGCGCACCACGCGTACGTCGCGTCGAAGCACGCGGTCGTCGGGATGACGCGGTCGGTAGCGCTCGAGGTCGCGTCCCGGGGGATCCGCGTGAACGCCCTCTGCGCCGGCGTCACCCGCACGCCCGCGATGGAGCAGGCCGAGGCGTTCGCGCCCGAGCTGGTCCGCGCGCTCGTGGCGCAGCACCCGGTGGGGCGCATGGCGACCGAGGACGAGATCGCGGGCGCGGCGCTGTGGCTTTGCTCGGAGGGCGCGGGCTACGTGACCGGCGCCGCCCTCCCGGTCGACGGCGGCTTCCTGGCCGCCTGAGGCGAGGGTGCGGCGCGCGCGTGCGTGACGCGCGGGCCGCGCGCGCCGCCCCCGCGCGGCACGTTCGCGCTCGCACGAGGCTGGCCTGCTGTACCCTCCGGGGGTCCCCGGCAGCGAGCTCACCCGCGGCTCACGTGTCCGCGCGCGGCCCCGGCCGGCCCGGCCGCGTCGACGGATGTCCGCCGAGGCCTGATCCCACCCATCCCACCACGGAGCCCCCATGCAACGAAGGCAGATCGCGTTCCTCGTGTACCCCGACATGACGCCGCTCGACCTCATCGGGCCGCTCCAGGTCATCAAGAGCCTCGAGAGCTTCGGCGCCTTCGACGTCGTCACCGTCGGAGAGCGGCTCGAGCCCGTGCCCACCGACGTCGGGCTCGGCATGCAACCCGAGCGGACGTTCGAGCAGGTTCCGGCGCCGTTCGCGCTCGTGATCCCGGGCGGGCTCGTCGGCCCGATCAAGGCCATCGCGAACGACGCGCTCATGGCGTATGTCCGCTCCGCGGGGAGGGCCGCCGAGGTGCTCGGCTCGGTGTGCACCGGGTCGATCATCCTCGCGGCGGCGGGGCTGCTCGAGGGGCGCAGCGCGACCACGCACTGGACGTTCCTCGAGCACCTCGGCCGCCTCGGCGCGGTCCCGGTGCGCAAGCGGTGGGTCGAGGACGGCAACGTCATCACGGCCGCGGGCGTGGCGGCCGGCATCGACATGGCGCTCGCCCTTGTCGCGCGGCTCGCGGGCGACGAGGTGGCGCGCACGATCCAGAGCATCATCGAGTACGACCCCGAGCCGCCCCTCGGCCCCATCGACTGGCGCTGGGTCGAGGAGTCGAAGATCGGGCCCACGCTGCTCGAGCGCGCGACCCCCAACCTGCGGGCCCTCCTGTCCGGAAAGCCCGAGCTCGCGGCCAAGCTGTTTCCCTGAGCCCCCGTGTCCCCGCGCGCGTGACGCGCGCGCCACGCGAGGCCAGGGCCGCCGCGATGGTGCGTACTTTGGGAACCGCCGAGCCGCCGAGGACGCCGAGAAATCTCACCAACTTGGCGTCTTGGCGTCTTGGCGTCTTGGCGATTCGCTCCTCTCCGGCGCCGCAAGCGGTAAGCACCGCACCACCCGCGCCGGGCGGAGGTTGCGCGGGCCGCGGGCGTCTGTTACAGACTGCGACTGACGCAAGAGGAGAGTGCTCCGGTGAAGATCAGCTCCTGAATCGGTCTCCGTCGCAGGTCGCGAGCGCGCCAGGTCGCATGAGCCTGGGTGCGCGACGCAGCCTGCCCGTCCCGTGACCGGGCCGCGTGGCCCGCAGATTCAGGAGCTCGTATGTCGTCGTTGCGCGCCCATCGCCTCTCCTTTGCTTATTCCGACGCGTCCCCGATCCTCACGGACGTCGATCTCTGCCTCACGCCCGGCTGGTACGGGATCGTCGGGCCGAACGGCGCCGGCAAGACCACGCTCCTCCGGCTCTTCGCCGGCGATCTCGAGCCCGACGCCGGGAGCCTGCGGGTCGACCCGCGGGGCGCGACGATCGCGGTCTGCCCGCAGGCCGTGGAGCACGCGGACGCGGCGATCCGCGCGCTCGCCGAGGCCGAGGACGGCCTCGCGCGCCGGCTGCGCGGCGAGCTCCTCCTGGATCCGGCGGAGCTCGAGCGCTGGGCCACGCTGTCGCCCGGCGAGCGCAAGCGGTGGCAGATCGGCGCGGCGCTCGCCGCGGAGCCGGACCTGCTCCTGCTCGACGAGCCGACGAACCACATCGACGCCGACGCGCGGGCGCTGCTCGTCGGCGCGCTCGGCGGATTCCAGGGGATCGGCGCGTGCGTCTCGCACGATCGCGAGCTCCTCGACGCGCTGACCGTCGGCACGATCCGGGTCGACCGGGCCGCGGCGCGGCTCTACCCCGGCGGCTACAGCGCGGCCAAGGAGCTCTGGGAGGCCGAGGCGCGCGGCCGCGAGGAGGCGCACCAGCGGCTGCGCGCCGAGGAGCGGCAGCTCCGCCGCCGGCTCGGCGAGGAGCGGCGGGTGCAGGCCGCGGCCGACGCGGAGCGGAGCACGAAGAACCGGGTCAAGGGCCCGCGCGATCACGACGCCCGCGGCATGCTCGCGGGCATCCGGGTGGCCGCGGCCGAGGCGCGGCTGTCGCGCTCCGTGGGGGTGACGCGGCGCAAGCTCGAGAAGGTGTCGGCCGAGGCGGGGGAGTTCGAGTTCGAGAAGGCCGTGGGCCGCAGCGTCTTCGTCGATTACGAGCGATCGCCCGCGCCGTGGCTGTTCGTGCTCGACGCGCCCGAGATCCGCGCCGGCGGCGAGGGGCGTCCGCTGCTCCGCGACGTGCGGCTCAGCGTCGGCCGCGAGGACCGCATCCGGATCGCGGGCCCGAACGGGAGCGGCAAGAGCACGCTGGTGAAGGCGCTGCTCGAGAGCGCCCGGGTGCCGGCCGAGAAGGTGCTCTATGTGCCGCAGGAGCTCGGCGAGGCGGAGGAGCAGGCCCTGCTCGCGCGGGTGCGGCGCCTGCCCCCGGAGGAGCGCGGCCGGGTGATGTCGCTCGTGGCGGCGCTCGGGGTGGAGCCGGGGCGGCTGCTCGCGTCGGCGCGGCCGTCGCCCGGCGAGGCACGGAAGCTGATGATCGCGCTCGGGCTCGGGCAGCACGCGTGGGCGCTGGTGCTGGACGAGCCGACCAACCACCTCGATCTGCCCTCGATCGAGCGGCTGGAGCGCGCGCTCGCCGACTACCCGGGCGCGCTGCTCCTCGTCACCCACGACCAGGCGTTCGGCAGGAGCTGCACGTCGATCCTGTGGACCGTGGCCGAGGGCGACGTGCGGATCTCGTCCGACGACGCCGGCGCGTGACGGTCGTGTCGACCTGGCTCGCGCGCCGGCGCCGCCCGGTCCGCGCTACTCGATGGACGGCGCGCCGCCCATCTCCTTGAGCACGGCGTCCGCGCCGGACACCGCGTCCATCACCCACTGCATGTAGCGGTGATCGACGTGGATGGTCCGGGTGATCGACGGCATGAAGAGCCAGTCGGACGCCATGGCCTCGTAGTTGCCGTCGAACGCGAGGCCGACGAGCTCGCCGCGCGCGTTCAGCGTGGCGGAGCCGGAGTTGCCGTTCGTGATGTCGAGATCGCTCAGGAAGCAGACCGGGATCTCGCCGAGGTCGCCGTCCACGTACGGGCCGAACCGCCGCTCGCGCGCGGCCTCGAGCAGCGCCTCCGGGGTGTCGAACGGCGGCTTGCCGGTGGTCTTCTTCACGACCTCGCTGAGGACGGTGAACGGGCGATAGACCGGCTTGTCGAGCTCCGGGCGGTAGCCCCGCACCGTGCCGTAGGTGATGCGGAGGGTGCCGTTCGCGTCGGGCGCCAGCATGCCGCCCCGGTACGCGCGGAGCGCCTCGACGAAGCGCGGCTTCACGAGGGTCATCGCCCCGGCGTACGCCTTGACCCGGGCCTCGATCGCCTTGTCGACGGGCGCGAGCGCGAGGGCCAGGCGGATCATCGGATCCTGGCTCGCGTTGAGCTCGTCGAGCGTCGCCGTCTTGAGCAGCTTGACCCGGGTCGCCGCGTCCTCGAGCGCCGTCTTCTCGTAGAGGGCGTCGACCGCCGCGCCGAGGGCGGCCTCGGTCGGCGGCACCCCGCCCGCGAGGCCCCCGACGAGCGCCGGCCTGTCCTTCGGATCGAGCCGCAGCGCGCGCTTCAAGGCCAGCTTGAAGGTGCTCCGATCGATCGCGCGGTCGTACGACTTCTGCAGCGACACCTGCGCCTGCTCGAGCCGCTCCCAGTTGCGCTGCTGGTAGTCGGCGTCGCGCTCGGCGTCCGCCTTGGGCCGCTCCTCCGCCATGCGCACGACGGTCACGGCCGCGTCGAGGAGCCTCGCGGACGAGAGGATCTCCGCCACGGCCGCGTCGTGCTCGCGCGTCTTCCGCTGCTCGGCGTGCAGCGCGGCGATCTGCTCGATCGCGCCGCCGTAGGCCGCCTTGCGCTCCGGCGCGGCGTCGATCCACGCCTTGAGCTCGTCCTCCAGCTTGGCCTTCTCCTTGGCCAGGCCGCCCTCGACCAGCCCCTCGAGGAGCCCGCGCGTCTTGAGCAGGTAATTGCTGTAGCCCTGGATGGTCGAATGCGCCTTGATGCGCAACGCCGGGTCGCCCTTGCCGAGCGCCTCCAGGAGGGCGATCGACTCCTCGTAGAACGACACCCGCTTCGGGTACTGCCATGACACGGCGGACTCCACCTCCGCCGCGGTCCGGAGCCGGTTCGTCGTGCCGGGATAGCCGGCGACCATCACCAGGTCGCCCTGGTGGAGCGGCGAGGAGGCGAGCTTCAGGTGGTGCGCCGGGCGATACGGCACGTTGTCGTCCGCGTGGCCCGCCGGGCGGTTGTCCTTGCCGACATAGGCCCTGAAGAAGGCGAAATCCCCGGTGTGGCGCGGCCAGCGCCAGTTGTCGATATCCCCGCCGAAGTTGCCGATGGCCTCGTGGGGCGCGTAGACGAGGCGGACGTCCTTGATCTCCAGCTGCTCGATCAAGGAGACCTGGCCGCCGCCGAAATACTCGGCGATGGAGCAACGGATCTCCGGGCGCCCCGCCTCGCACGCGGCCACGAGCTGCTTCTTGCGCCGCTCGATCTCCTCGTAGCGCTCGAGATCGCCCGGGATCGACTCGACGCCGCGCCGCACCTCGCCGGTGACGTCGCGGAAGGCGCGGGTCACGAGGACGCGCGCGGTCGGGCCGGCCCACCGCTCGTCGGCCCGGGATCTCGCCAGGTAGCCGTTCGTCAGGAGATCCTGCTCCGGGGTGGAGTTGTACTGGAGCGCCCTCGTGGCGCAGTGATGGTTCGTCGCGATGAGCCCGTCGGGCGAGACGAACGACGCAGAGCAGCCGCTCAGGTTCACCACCGCGCCGAGCGGGGACGCCGTGGGATCGGCGAGCGACGCCGGATCGATCTCGATCCCGAGCGCCTCGAGCTGCTCCTTGTGCTGCGGCATCTGCTCGGGCATCCACATCCCGCCGGGGTTCTCGAACGGCGTCCCCTGGCCGGGCCCCGAGGCCGGCGGCTTCGTATCGCCCGCTTGCGGCCGCTCCGACCCGCAGCCCGGCGCGAGCGCGGAGAGAGCGAAGAGCGCGAGGAGCGCGTGACCACGCAGAGAGGAATGAAACATGCGGTGTTGTTACCATCGCCGGTGGATAAAGCAACCACACCGCATCTTTCGCACGGCAGAAGATGCGGTGAAGCAAGACACGCGCGCGCAGGAGACTCGCTATTTTCCTCGGTGAGGGCATTCCCCTCGTGGCGATGGACACCGGCTCTCGTCGATGTCCCCGAAGGCGAGATTCACCCGCTTCGGCGCGCTCGACGAAAAGCCATGTTCTCTGCGTCCGGCGCCGGACTGGCATTCACGGCATGCCGGACGGGCCGCCCGCGGGGAGGGCGCCGAGCGCCTCCTCGACGGCGCGATCGATCTCGAGCTGGCCGAGGGCGCGATCGCCGGTGAAGGCGCCGAGCCGCTCGATCGTCTCCAGCGCGGGATACGTGAGCCGCCGGAGGTCGGCGGCGTTCACCTGCGTGTGGCCGCTCCACTGCCGGAAATACGTGTCCACGAGCGTGGAGCTCAGGAACGCGCGCAGGCCGCGGGCGAGGAGCGGCGGCAGCCCGGCGCCGCCCCGGTGGAAGACGTTGAGGTGGTTCTCGAAGCCCACGCGCGCGCAGGGCACCATCGTCGGATCGAACACGGCCGCCGTGATGCGCCGGCGCTCCTCCTTCGAGGAGCAGCGCTTGACCACGACATAGGTCCCGCTCGGCAGCCAGAGGTGGGCCGTGGCGGCGCAATCGACCAGGGCGTTCGGCTTCTTGCCGGGCCTCGGCCAGCGGACCACGCCGGCGTCGAGGTGCGCCGGGTAGATGAGGGGTGCGGTGTCCGCCGCCGGGTCCAGGCGGAGGAGCGCCCGGGCGCGGAAGTCCACGACCTTGCCCGTGGAGATCGAGAGGCCGAGATCCGCGAGGCGCGCGGGCAGCCGCGCGAACGCGTCCGCGACGTCCCTCCCCGCCAGATCCGGGACGACGTGGATGAAGCGCTCCGGGTCGCCCGGCCGCACCACCTCGGCGAGGGGGACCTGCCGCGCCGCGATCGGCCCGTCGTCCGGGCCGTTGCTCGACGAGATGAGCACGGCGCCCGGCGGCGCGCCCTTCACGCCGCAGACGACGACGTTCTCCTGCAGGATGTCGTCCTCGGCGAACGCCGCCGTGCGCGACTCGAAGACGTGCACCCGGCGGAGCGACATCTCGCGCAGGAACAGCTCGCGGAAGGCGCGAAAATAAGGTCCGTTGCAGAAGCTCCTCGGCGTGATGGCGACGAGCTCGCCCCCGGGCTCGAGGACGCGCACCGCGAGCGCCAGGAAGGCGGCGTAGAGGTTGCTCGCCTCGATCCCGGCGCGGCGCAGCGCGCGCCGGGCCGCCGAGCCGGCGCCGAGCTTCTTGTAGGGCGGGTTCAGGATCGCGTGGGTGAAGCGCGCCCGCGGGCCGGGCAGGGAGAGCTCCTCGACGGCCGCGGCGATGAAGTCTGTGCGGACCGCGCGCCCGTCGAACCTGATGCCCGCCGCGCGGCACGCGTCGCCGCACGCGCGCATGCCTTTGGAAAGATGCTTTACGAGCGCCGGATCGAGCTCGTAGGCGACGGCGACGATGTCCGTCGGCGGGTCGGGCCGGGAGCACGCCTCGGCGACGAGCGCCGCCGTGAGGGAGCCGACGCCCGCGCCGGCGTCCAGGATCCGGACCGACCCGCCGAGGCCCTGGAAGAGCGACGCCATGAACGAGGCGAGCCGGGGCGGCGTCAGGAACTGGCCGAGCTCGGATCGCCGGGCGGGATCGAGGCGCAGGCACGCCTGCTCTCGGTGGCGATCGATCGCCTGGAGCAGGGCCGCCGGCGGCGAGCGCCGGAGCTCCGGGGCTGAGCTCAGTCGGCTGGCCACCATGGCTACCGAGGGGGGCCGGTCGCGCGGATCGGGCCGGGGCGGCTCAGTCGACCTGGTGGGCCCGGAACGAGACGACGGCCCCGCTGGTCTCCAGGCAGCGATGGATCCAGGGGGCGTCGCTCGCGCGCACGGCGATGAGCCGGACGTCGCCGGCGCCGTCGAGCGCCTTGAGGCCCTGGAAGCCGACCGCCTCCGCTTCCTGGAGCGTCATGATCTGCGCTCCCGTCTCGCGCAGCACCTCGGCGCTGAGCAGGTCGGCGCTGCCCGTCCCCTTCGCGAGGACCACCTCGAACACGGTCATCATGACGCCATGGTCGCCGGAGCGAGCGGCGCCGACAAGGGGCGATGTGTGCACCTGGCGCGGCCGGTCGCCGGTCACCCCTTGCCGGCGGCCTCGCGCTTCGTCTCGAGCTCCTCCCACCGGCTGACGAGGCGCGCGGCCTCCTGCTTTTCGCGCTCGAGCTCGGAGAGCAGCCCCGCGACGTCCGCGCCGCGGCTCGCGTAGAGCGTCGGATCGGCGAGCTTGGCCTCGAGCTCGGCGACCTTCTGCTCGGCCGCGTCGATCCGCCCGACGATGCCCTCGAGCTCGGTCCGCTCGGCGAACGTGAGCTTCGGCTTGTCGCCCGCCCGCGCGGCGGGCTTGGCCGACGCCTGCGCCGGCCGGGGCTCCGCGGCCTGCGCCTTCGCGGCCCGCGCCGCCGCCGCCTCCGCTTCCGCCTCGAGCGCGGCGTGGGCGCGCTGCTCGCGGTAGGCGTCGTAGTTGCCGGCGTACCGCACGACCCGGCCGCCGCCCTCGAACGCGAGGATCGAGGTCGCCACGCGGTTCAGGAACCAGCGGTCGTGGGTCACGACCAGCGCCGAGCCGTCGAGCTCGATGAGCATCTCCTCGAGCGCGGCCAGGGTCATCACGTCGAGGTCGTTCGTGGGCTCGTCGAGGATGATCACGTTGACGCTCTGGGTGAGCATCTTCGCCAGGGCGACCCGCGCCCGCTCGCCGCCGGAGAGCGAGCCCACCGGCTGCCGCGCCTTGTTCGGATCGAAGAGGAACCGCTCGAGGTAGCTCCGCACGTCCATGGAGCGGCCGCCGACCTCGACGCGCGTGTGCGAGCCCGCGATGTTCTCGAAGATGGATTTGTCGAGGTCGAGCCCGCTGCGGTGCTGGTCGAAGTAGGCGACGCTCGTGTTCTTCCCGAGCACGACCTCGCCTTCCATGGCGGGCCCGCCGCCGGCCGCGCCGCCGTCGGCGGCGCCGAGCTGGCCGAGGATCGCGCGGAGCAGCGTGGTCTTGCCGGTGCCGTTGCGGCCGACGATGCCGACGCGCTCGCCCTTGGTCAGGGTGAAGTCGAGGCCGCGCACGAGCCACGTTCCGTCGAGCGCGAGGCCGAGCTTCTTCAGCTCGAGGATGGTCTTGCCGGTGCGCACCGACTCGACCGAGAGCTGCGCGGTCCGCTCGGCCTTGGGCGGCGGGGCGGCCTTGGCCGTCTCGGCGCGCTGGATGCGCGCCTTCTGCTTGCCGGTGCGCGCCTTCGGCTGCCGCCGGAGCCACTCGAGCTCGGTGCGCAGGAAGTTCTGCCGGTTCGTCTCGGTGCGCGCCTCGAGCGCGAGGCGCTCGGCCTTCTGCTCGAGGTACTCCTCGTAGCCGCCGTCGTAGCTGTAGACCTTGCCCTTGTCGATCTCGAGCGTGCGCTCGGCGACGCGGTCGAGCAGGTAGCGATCGTGGGTGATGAGGAGCAGCGCGCCGGGGTGCTCCTCGACGAGGTAGCGCTCGAGCCACTCGACGGTCTCGACGTCGAGGTGGTTGCTGGGCTCGTCGAGCACGGCGAGGGCGGGCCGCGACACGAGGAGGCGGGCGAGCGCGACGCGCCGGCGGTCGCCGCCGCTGAGCACGCTCATGGGCGCGTCGGGCCGGGTGACGCCGACGTGGCCGATGATGGCGTCGACCCGGTGCATCATGTCCCACCCGCCGAGGCGCTCGACGTCGGCCGCGGCCTCGGCCTGCTCGGCGAGGAGCGCCTCGGCGTCGCCCGAGCCTGCGGCCAGCGCGCGGCTCACCTCGTCGTGGCGGGCCTTGGCGGCGTGCCACGCGGACAGCCCGGCGAGCACGACGTCGCGGGCGGTGTCGGACGGCTCGAAGACCGGGTCCTGGGAGAGCACGCCGATCTCGGCGCCGCGGCGGCGCGCGATGGTGCCGCTGTCGGGCTGCTCGACGCCCGCGAGGATGCGGGCGAGCGTGCTCTTGCCGGAGCCGTTGACGCCGACCAGGCCCACCCGCTCGCCCGTGCGGATGTTGACCGACACGCCGTCGAGGATGGTCTGCGGGCCGAAGGCTTTGTGGAGATCGTGAGCGGTGAGGACGGGCACAGGGCGCGGAGCTTAGCGCAGCGGCCGCCGCATGGGCCCGCTTTGCTGCGGAGGCGCTGTCGACGCCCCGAGCGCCCCGAGCGCGGGCGGCGGTCCCCGGGCGGCGCACCGCTGCGCAGGCTGCTCGCTGTGGCGCTTGGCGCTCTGTCCGGGCGGCCGCTCGATGAGGAGACGCTTCTTCTCCATCGCCGAGCAGGCGTGGCGGCTCATCCAGGTGATGTTCGTGCTGACCTCCTGGTTGAGGAGCCGCCAACCACGTACAAGTACCGCGATCTCCGAGGATGGATCCTGGCCACAGGGGTTTCCACAGCAGCTTTGCGTGATTCCCCACTACAGATCTGAAGCTTCTTCCCTGGGCGCCACTTGACAGGCCGCTCCTCGCTGTGATGCCGTGTTCCTCGGGTCGCGCATGTACTCGGTGCTACCTGTCGCGTCGCATCGCTCCGGTGGATCCGGCACGTCGCGCGCTCGTCTCAGCCGACGCACTGATCTGCGCGCAAGGGGAGCGCGCGCGACCGCACGAACCACGTACGAACGAGCGACGACGTACCAGAAGGGGGTCTCATGACGATGACTGGGCGAAGGTGGGCAGCCGCCATCGGGCTCATGCTGATGACGGCGGCATGCGGGGCGAGCGATACGGACGCGGGGTGGGCAGCCACACCCATCAAGCGAATACCGCTTCGTCAGAGCGAGTTCGTTCCGGTGAAGATCGAGGCGACGATCGACGAGCTCGTCGCCGAGATCAACAAGAGCTCGATCCAGCCGATGCAGATCGCGGTGTTGCTGAAGTCCCTCAGCGACTTCTTCGCGCCGATCGCCACGGGCGCGAATCGAGCCATGGGTGAGCTCGGGGTCTCCGGGAGGGTCACGGGGAACGTGCTCGGGTCCACCGATGCTTCGGCAGATCAAGAGCGATCGACGAAGCTCCAGACTCAACAGATCAAACAGGCGGTGGCGGAAGGCGCAGAGGGGATAGCCATCACGCCCTTCGGCGAAGGCAACGCGGCCGCGCTCGACGAGGCCACCGCGAAGGGGATCCCCGTGGTGACGCTCGACACCGACCTGGAGAGCTCGAACCGCCCGATCTACGTCGGGATACTCAGCGAGTCTGCCGGGGACATGGCAGGGAACACCCTGCTCAAGATGCTGCCCGAGGGGCCGGGCACGGTGCTCATTCACGGCTGGGCCGACCCGGGCTGGCTCGACGGCGTCAATCGAACCCAGGGCGCCAGGGGCGTGTTCGAGGAAGCCGGTTACGACGTCCTGGTACATCAGTCCATCTATGATGACGAAGCCAGGGACGTCGAGGTGATGAGAGGCGAGATCGAGGACGCGGACCCGCCCGTCGTGGGCCTGATCGGGATGTTCGCCGACTCGTATCGATGCGTGCTGGCCGCGGACGCCGCGGGCGCGCCGGAGCTCCCCATCGTCACCTTCGACTTCGCGCCGCAGACCGCCGATTTCATGCGCCAGGGTCGCATCAAGGCCACGCACGTCCAGCGGCAGTACTACGAGGGGTACCTCGGGCCCTACATCGTCTACGGCATGAAGAGCATCGGCCTCGACGCGACCAAGGCGATCCTCGCGCCGCAGCTCGAAGGCAGCCAGTTCGACCTCGGCGTCGACGTGGTCCCGTGGGACAAGGTCGACGCCTACAGCGCCTTCCTCGACGAGATCGGCGCAGAGCAGTAGCGATATTCCCGTTCGAGGAGGACCTCGCGCGGCTCGAGCGCGTGGCGGTGAGGACGGGCACAGGGCGCGGAGCTTGGCGCAGCCGGCGGGGCAAGGGCCGGCTTTGCTTGCCGGAGGCCGATGGCCCCGTGCGCCGGAGGCCCGGGGGGTGCGGCGCCGCCTCGACCTGAGGGGAGGATGGCGGGTGCGCCGCCGTGTTCTGCGGTGGAGGCGGAGCGCGTTCAAAGCAGGCTCTTCTGTGCCGATCCAGTGAATCGCGAATCTCGGGATTACCCCGGCGCGAGACGAAGGGTTCTCCCCCATGGCAGCGCGCGGGGGCGAGACCCATCTTCGTGATCCACGCAACCAGGCTGACGCGATCTGTCGCGCAGCGCCGTCGCGCGTCGGAGACGCGTTGGAGGCGCGTTGCTCGCAAGGAAGAAAGGAGGCGCAGCATGCGAGATCGATTCGACAGGGACACGGGCTACGGACGGAATGAGCGCGGCTGGGACCATCGCCACGGGGACGACCGGAGCCATGTCGCCGAGCGCGGCTGGGTTCGCGACGAGCGCCGCAGCGCGGGCCCGATCTACGAGCACGGGGCCGTCATGCGCGACCACCGCGATTGGGGCCGCGAGCATGCGCGCACGTACGGGCCCTCGACGCAGCGCGATGACATGGGCCGCTCTCTCGACGACGGTCGCTTCACCGGCGGCGACCGGGCTCTCGGCGACCAGGACCGCGGCTTTGTTCATGACGACCGCGGCGGCTACCACGTCGGCGGCCGCGATCACGTCGGCGGCCGCGATCACAGCCGCAGCTTCGGCGGCAATCCCCTTCCCCCCGTGGGGAGCGCGTACAGCTTCAACCTCGGCGGCGCCTATTACCTCGGCATGACGCGCGCCGTGAGCCCCGATGCCCACCTCGACGAGGCCTGGCGCGGCGGCCCGTACCGCGGCGAGAGCCACGATCTCGCGCGCACGGTCCGCGAGCCCGGCCGCGCGGCGGTGGAGAGCGTCGGCCACGCGCTCCGCGAGATCGGAGACCGCGTGCGCAGCGCGCTCGGCCGTGGACCGAAGGGCTACAAGCGCTCGGACGCGCGCGTCCAGGAGGACATCTGCGAGATGCTCTCGGACCGCCACGATATCGACGTGAGCGATGTCACGGTCCGGGTGGAGAACAACGAGGTCACGCTCGAGGGCACGGTGCCCGAGCGCCACCACAAGCGCATCATCGAGCACGTCGCCGAGGGCGTGCGGGGCGTCGAGGACGTGCACAACCGGATCCGGGTCCAGCGGGCGATCGAGCCGGCGACTCGCTCGACCGCCACGGCGGGCACGATGGGCGACGCCGCGCTGGCGGGCACGCAGCAGGGCGCGTCTCGCCCGGCGGCGAGCCACGCGGCCCGGTTCTGAGCCCGCGCGACGCGCGCGCCGGGCGCCGATCACGAGAGGCGCCGAGCGCCCGCCCGGCGCCGCGGCTCAGCGGTCCGGCGGATCGGCCCGGTAGCCCGGCTTCGGGCCGGCCGACGCGGAGGGCGCCGCGGCGCCCGGCTTGACGCCCGAGGCGCTCGTCGCGCCGGGCGGCGCCGCCGAGGGCGCCGTCACGGGCGCCGCGCCTGCGTCGCGCGCGGGCGCAGCCGCGCCGCCCGCCTCGCCCCCGGCCCCGACGAACCGCACCCGCCCGAACCGCCGCGCCCGGTGGAAGTTCCCCTCGCCCAGGATGGGCGACCACGCCGCCCCGCCGTTGTTCTGCATCGCGTAGAAGTTCATCCGCCAGGCGTCCCCCGGCGACGGCGGCGCCGACCTCGCCTTCGCGAACGCGCTCCACGGGATCTTCGCCTCGACCACGTAACCCCGGTCCTGATCCGAGTCGTCGCCGATCGTCCCTCTCAGCTCCACCGCGCTCGTCAGCCCGGCGCTCCACTCCTGATGACCGAAAGGCCCGCTCGGGCCGCCCCTCGGAGCGTTGTAGTCGTCGAACTGCGAGTCGAAGACGAGGTTCTGGGGGCTTATCTGGATCTCGTAATAGTCTTTATTATCTCCGTCGCCGTCCGGGTCGATCATCACCTCGACGGTGTCCCGCTCCCAGAGGTGCGGGTCCTTCGCGTCCTGCGGGAACCCGCCGGTGATGGTCGCGTCGCTGACGTCGAATCCGACGTAGAGGAACCCGTCGTCCCAGAGCAGCCGCGCCTCGCCCTGCGTCGGCAGCGACGGATCCTCGCGGCCCGTGCCCACGTTGACGAACGGGCCTGTCCTCGCCGCCGCCTGCCACGCCGGCTCGTCGAGGCGGCCGTCGATGGTGACCGCCGCGCCGGGCGCGAGCTTGCGCGCCGAGAGCTCCTTCACGGCGGCAGGCTGCCGCCTCTGGCCCTGCCCGGCGCCCGCGCCGCTGCTCGCCGGCGCCGGGGCCCGGCCCGCGGACCCGGCAGGCGCCGCCCCCTGCTCGCCCCCGCCGCCCCGGGAGCACGACGCGGCGAACGCCGCGGCGGCCAGCGCGACGGCCCCCGCGCGCGCGGGCGCGCCGTCGAGAGCGCGCCGCTGGCTGCTGGGCCGGCGCATGCGGCCGCCGCTACTTCCGCCCCTTCTTGCGGGCGTCGCGCTCGCGCTTGCGCTGCGCCTTCTTGGCGTTGCGCTCGCTGGCGCTGAGCGTCTTCATCTTGGTCATGGTCGGGCCCCCCGCGCCGGCGCCCGGGAAACCGCCCATGCCCGGCATCCCCATCCCCGGCATCCCCGGGAAGCCCATGCCCGGGAAGCCCATGCCCGGGAAGCCCATGCCGGGCATCCCCATCCCGGGCAGGCCGCCGCCGGCCATCATCTGCTTCTGCATCTCGCGCATGTTCTTGGCCATGGCCATCTGCTTCATGCCGGGGATCTTGCCCATCAGGCCCATGTTCTGGCCGAGGCCGCTCATCATCTGGCGCATGAAGAGGAACTTCTGGACGAGCTCGCTCACCGCCTCGGGCTTCGAGCCCGAGCCCTTGGCGATGCGCTCCACCCGCTTCGGCTCGCGCACGAGCGCGTACGGGTCGCTCTTCTCGAAGAGCGTCATCGACTGGATGATCGCCTGGATGCGCACGAGCTCCCGGTCGTCGAGGTTGACGTCCTGCGGCAGGCCGCCCGGGAACATGCCGCCGAGGGGCAGCTTGTCGACGAGGTCCTTCAGCGACCCCATCTTCTGGATCATCCGCACCTGATCGAGGAAGTCGTCGAGCGTGAAGTCGCCCTGGAGCATCCGCGCGGCGTCCTTCTCGGCCTTCTTCTGGTCGACGACCTCCTCGAAGTCCTGCATCAGGCCGACGACGTCGCCCATGCCGAGGATGCGGCTCGCCATGCCGTCGGCGCGGAACGGCTCGAACTTGTCCGGCGTCTCGCCGACGCCGCTGAAGAGGACCGGCGCGCCCGTGACCTCCTTGATGCTGACCGCCGCGCCGCCGCGGGCGTCGCCGTCGAGCTTCGTCAGGACGACGCCGCTGATCGACAGCCGCTCGTTGAAGCCGCGCGCCGTCTTCACGGCGTCCTGGCCGATCATCGCGTCGACCACGAGGAAGATGTTCTCCGGCGACGTCGCCGCCTTGATCTGGGCGAGCTCCTGCATGAGCGGCTCGTCGATCGCGAGGCGGCCCGCGGTGTCGTAGATGATGACGTCGCGGCCGAGCCGCTTCGCCTCGCCCCGGGCCGCGGCGCAGATCGCGACCGGCGACTCGCCGGGGAGGTTGAACACGGGGATCTTGAGCTGATCGCCGAGCACCTTGAGCTGCTCGACGGCCGCGGGGCGCTGCATGTCGGCCGCGACGAGCAGCGGCTTGCGCCCCTGCTTCTCGAGGTAGCGCGAGAGCTTCGCGCAGCTCGTCGTCTTTCCGGAGCCCTGGAGGCCGACCATCATGATGCCCGTGGGCCCGCCGTCGGCCCAGGCGATCTCGTCGCCCTCGTGGGTCATCATCGCCTCGAGCTCGTCGTGGCAGATCTTGATGAAGTGGTCGCTCGCCGAGACCTGGTGGACCTCGCCGGCGTGCTTCACGCGCGTCTCCAGGGTGCGGCCGACCGCGGCCTGCTTGACCCGGGCGAGGAACGCCTTGACGACGCCGATCTCGACGTCTGCCTCGAGCAGGCTCAGCCTCACCTCGCGGAGCGCGGCGTCGATGTTGCTCTCGGTGAGCTCCGTGAGCCCGGCGAGGCGGTTTCTGGCCTGACGAAAGCCCCGTGTCAGCGTGTCGAACATGGCAGGGCGGTCTTAGCACAGGGGACCGCGAGCGCGGATCCCTTGCCCTGCCGGAAGCGCATCTCCCCCGCCCGGCGCCGGCCGCGGCGCGCAACCTCGGCGTGGCACGCGGCGCGCGGCGCGGCGCGGCCGTCACATCCCGCGCCGGGCGGCGCGGCGGAGGTCGGCGAGCGCCTCGGCGCACCTCGGCATGACCTCGGCGCTCTCCTTGACCTTGGCGTCGGCCGAGGCGAGGTCGGCGAGATCGGACGGCGCCGCGGGCCCGGCGGCCCCCTCGGGCGCCTCGAGCAGGGCGCGCACGCGCGCCTCGGCGGCCGTCGCCTCGAGCAGCAGGCGGTAGGCCCGCGCGCACGTGTCCCTGGCGCTCGCGGCGGGAGGGGTCGACGCCGGCTGCCGCTCGAGCTCCGCGAGCAGCGCCTCGCGCGCCGCGCGCGGCTCGCTCGGTGCGTCCCGGAGGGCGTCGATGGCGTGCAGGAGCGCGTCCGCCTCCTGCCGCTCGGCCGACCGGCCGCACCCGGGGGCCGCCGCCAGCGCGAGGGCGGCGAGCGCCGCCGCGACCCGCCGCGCCGCCGTCCCTGCTGCCCCCGCGCTCCCCGTCACGCCGGGCCTCGCCGTCACGCCGGGCGCCCTCAGTCGGCCGGCTTCGCGGGGGGCGGGCCCATCTGGATGCGCTCGCCGAGGTAGGAGCCGATCAGCGTGAACAGCACGCCGATGAGCGCCATGATCACGTACATGAAGAGCGGCATCGTCCGGACGGTCTGGCTCTGCAGGAGGTAGAAGACCGTCGGGATCGCGACGAGGAACGAGGCGACGACCGGCTCGAGGAAGGTCTTGCCGGGCGAGATCATGCCGAGGAGGACGCCGCCGATGAACCAGACGGGGATGGCGACGATCATCCCGTTCGACCCCTCGAAGTCGAGCTGCTGCACGATCATGGGGAGGCCGCCGACGAGGGCCGCGGTGAGCACGCTCTGGAGGAGGAGGGCGATGAGGCACCAGAGGATCGAGAAGCCCTCCTGCTGGTAGCGGCGGTGGCGGTCGAGATCGGCGTCGCGGAGAGGCTGCAGCGAGCCCATCCGGGCGCCGCACGCGACGCAGCGCCCGCTCGCCGTCACGGAGGCGTTGTTCGCGCCGCACGACGGGCAGACGATGGAGCTTTCGTTCTTCGAGGCCATCGCGGCTAGGCTAGGCAAGCCGCCGCGGGCGGGCAAGCGCGCGTCGACCGGAACCGCGCCGGGGCGGGGTTGTCTTGGACAGGGCGGGCTCGTGCGGGGCCCGCGCCGTCATCGTCGTCCATCAGCCATCAGGCATCAGCCATCAGCGCGCGGCGCCCATGCGCCGGATGGCTGCGCGCGGGGCGCAGGAGGGTCGCGCGCGGGATGGGATGATGGCGGAGGACGAGAGCGGCGCGGCTCCCTGCACCGCGGCCGGCGCTCCGGCTGTATACTCGACGAAGCGTGCCCACCGACCCGACCTCGACCCTGGAATCCATGACGCACGGCCCGCGCGGCCCGGGCGGCCCTGGCCTCGACGTGACGGGGCCGGATCCGGAGCTGCTCGCGCTGCCGTCGCCGCCGCGGCAGGAGCGCACGGTCACGGTGGTGCTGATGGCGATGACCGCGGTCGCCGCGCTGTGGATGGCGATCGCCCTCTTCGGGGAGGCGCGCTACGCGCTGTCGCCCGGTCGGCCCGTGGACGTGGGGGAGCTCGCGCCGCTGCGCCCCACGGCGGATCTGGCGAACCGCTACGTGCGGGCCGTGGGCCTGCTCGGGACGCGCGGCGCGATCCGGTACGGCCGGGCCGCGGAGGGCGACTCGTTCCGGCTGGCGCCGGTGGCGGGCAACCCGGGGCTGTGGGTGGAGATCCGGGTGCCGGAGGGGTTCGAGGGCCCGCGGTTCGTGCCGCCGAGCTCGTTCGCCGGCCGGCTCGTCCCGTTCAAGAGCGCGGGCATCCGGCACGCGCGGCTGGCCGCCGAGGTCGAGGAGCAGACGGGGACGGCCGTCACCGACGACGCCTGGCTGCTCATCGACGGCAGCTCGCCGCGCGCGTCGCGCTGGGCGGTCGCGCTGTTCGCGCTGTTCCTGGGGTTCGCGGGCTGGAACCTGTTCGGGATCGCGCGGGTGCTCCACCGCGTGAGGGACGCGAAGGGCGCGTGAGGGACGCGAAGGGCGCGTGAGGGACGCGAGCGGCGGTTCTTGACGCGCTCGCCGCGGGAGAGCAGGACGCTGCCCGTCCACCGATGCCCAGGGTCACCTTCGTCAACGAGCACAGGACGGTCGAGGCCGAGCCGGGTCGGCTCCTCAGCGAGATAGCTGCCGAGCTCGGGATCGCGGTCTGCCGCGAGACGTTCCGGGGCACGGGGATCGGCGACTACACGTGCTGGGTGAAGGGGGAGCCCGGCGCGACGTCGCCGCCGACCTTCGTGGAGCGGCTGCTCGGCGCGAAGGGCCAGCGGCGGATGGCGAACCGGACGCGCGTGCTCGGCGACGTGCAGGTCTGGACGCAGGCGGGCCCGGGCAACCGGCTGCGCGCGCCGCGGCCGATCGCGCCGCCGCCGAGCCCGGCGACGGATCCGGAGGCGCCGCGCAAGCCGATCGACGCGAGCGGCAGCGCGGCGTTCCCGTACGGCGATCCGCGCGCGGTCGGCCACGGCAAGCGGGAGCCGATCGCGGCGGGCGCGCTCGAGGCGAAGGCGGCAAAGGAGAAGAAGGCGAAGGCGGCGGGGGCGCCGGCCAAGGCGGCGGAGGCGCCGGCCAAGGCGGCGGAGGCCGCGACGCCGGCCAAGGCGGCGGAGGCGCCGGCGGGCGCCGAGACGGCTGCGGCGGCTCCGGAGCCGGCGGCAAGGACGCCGAAGGCTGCAGCGAAGGCGCCCAGAACTGCAGCAGCGGCGACGGCCGCCGAGGGGGCCGCAACGGCCGCAGGGACCACGCCGGCGGCTGAGGGGGCCGCAGCGGCTCCGAAAGCCGCCACCCCGGCCGCGGAAGCCGCCTCAACGGCCGCGGCGCCCCCCACCCCGGCCACGGAGGCCGCCTCGACGCTCGCGGCCTCCGCCACCTCGACCCCTCCAGGAACCGCCTCGACCCCTCCAGGAACCGCCTCGACCCCTCCAGGAACCGCCTCGACCCCTCCAGGAACCGCCTCGACCCCTCCAGGAACCGCCTCGACCCCTCCAGGAACCGCTTCGACCCTTCCAGGAACCGCCTCGACTCCTCCAGGAACCGCCTCGATGGTTACGGAAATCGCGGCAAGGCCTCCCGAGGCCGAGGCCAGCGCGCCTGGACCCGCAGCGACAGCCGAGGAGCGCGAAGGAACGGCGTCGGAGTAGCCTCATCGCGCGCTTGCGCCCTCCATGACGCGCGGGCGAACGCGGAGACGTCGAGGGATTGTATCGCGTGGAGAATCTTCGTGCGAGCCGATGGCCTTGTACCAGGGCCTGACGGGTCGTGTTCTCAAGGCTGAGAGGAGGGCTCGTCACAAGGATTGATGAGCTTCACGCCGGTGCGCGCGATGTCTCGGATATTGCGGGTAACGAGGGTCACGTCGTGAGCGATGGCCGTGGCGGCGAGGAGGCCATCGACGGGCTACTGCGCCTCTTCCACGCGCGGCAGCCTCGGCCGCTAGCCGAGGCCGGTCTCCCCCGGCGGAAGCCGCGGAAGAGGTGATCCGGCAAGGCATCGGGTCGCTCATCCCGGCGCCGGCCGCCCGTGGCGCTCCCGCGCGGCTCCCCGCGGCGCCCGGCGTGCTATGCACGCGCCGATGAGCGACGTGGTGGTGATCGGCGGCGGCGTGGCCGGGTGCGCGTCGGCGCTTGCCCTGGCGCGGCGCGGGCTGTCCGTCCGCGTCCTCGAGCGCAACCCGGGCGAGGGCGCCTCCTGGGCGGCGGCGGGCATCATCGGCCCCCAGCTCGAGGCCGCGGGCGACGGCCCGCTCGCGCGGCTCTGCCTGGCGAGCCGGGACCTCTACCCGGAGCTCGCCGCCTCGCTCGCCGAGGCGACGGGCATCGACGTGGGCTACCGGAAGAGCGGCGCGCTCCGCGTGGCGCTCACCGCGTCCGGACGCGACGAGATCGCGCGCGAGGTCGCCTGGCAGCGGGAAGCCGGCCTCGCGATGGAGCTCTGCGACGGCGACGCCGCGCGGGCGCACGCGCCGGCGCTCTGCCAGGAGGTCGCCGGCGGCGCGTGGTTCGCCGACGAGGCGCGGATCGATCCGCCGTCGCTCATGCGCGCGCTGCGCATCGCGGCCGAGCGCGCTGGCGTGCAGTTCCGCGCCGGGGCGACCGTCCGGCGCGTCCTCGTCGACCGCGAGCAGGCGTGCGGCGCGCAGCTCGAGGACGGGACGAAGGTCGAGGCGCGCTGGACGGTGCTCGCCGCGGGGAGCTGGTCGTCGCTGCTCGAGGCCGCCGGGCTCGCGCCCGCGGCGGTGCGCCCGGTGCGCGGGCAGATCGTCGAGCTCACACCGGCGTCGCCGGTGTTGTCGCAGGTGATCTTCGGGCCCGGGTGCTACCTGTCGCCGCGCGATGACGGGCGCGTGCTCGTCGGCGCGACCATGGAGTTCGCCGGCTACGTCACCGCGGTGACCTCGCGGGCCGTGCGCGATCTGCTGACCGCAGCGCTCCGGCTCGTGCCCGCGCTGGGAGACGCGCCGATGAGCCGGACATGGGCCGGGCTCCGGCCGCACACGAAGGATGATCTGCCGATCCTCGGCGAGGGGACGATCGCGCGCCTCGTCTTCGCGACCGGGCACTTCCGCAACGGCGTGCTCCTCGCCCCGGTGACCGCGAAGATCGTGGCAGCGCTGATCGCGGGAGAGCAGCCGCCGCTGGACCTGTCGCCCTTCTCGCCCGGGCGGCCCGGCATCGCCGGCTGAGCGCGGCGGCCTCCGGCCCGTCGCCGCCGCATTGCCGCTGCACGCGTCGCATTCCCGCTGCGCGCACCGCTTTGCCGCTGCGCGCGCAGCGCCCTCCGGCGGCCAGGCCGGACCAGGTCGGCGTGCGTCCGTCGCGCGGAGCGCCTACGCTGATCGCCGCGATGCCGCCCACCTGCGAGATCATCCCGGTCCGGTTCTACTTCCACTGCGGCTGGGCCATCCAGGTCGATCCCACGTTCGAGTCCGAGCTCCTGTACGGCGGGGAGACGCTGCGGATATTCGATCCGGGCGAGCGCCGCGAGGTCTCGCTCTCGTCGATGATCTACCGGCGGCGCGACGGCGCGCCCTTCACGGCCAAGGAGGTGCTGGACACCTTCCCGCCGCACGAGATGTCCGGGCTGCGCTACGAGCACGAGAAGGGACAGCTCGCGGGCGCCGCGCTGTGGATGCACGGCGAGAGCGACGACGCGCCGGAGCCGTGCTGGGTGCTCATGGCCATCATGGTGTGCCCCGAGGCCAGCCGGCTCGCGCGCTGCACCATCGTCTGCAAGGAGGAGTCGGACCGGGACTGGGCCGTCGACACCTGGCGGAGCATCACGCGGACACCGCCCCCCGTGCAGCCCGGGCCTGGCCCGGCGACGAGCTAATCGCTCGCACCTCGCCGCCCGAGGGCGGACCGGCGGCGTCGAGGCGTCGCGCTCGTATCCCCGGCAATCCGCCGGGAGCAGACGACCGTCGGCGGCGGCTTCGCGAGCCGAGGGAACCTGGAACGAACAGGGGTTTGATTCTCCAGCAACTTGCGTTTGCCACGGGTCCAGGGAAAGAGGAGCAGCGGTAGACGAGGATCGGTACGGCGCTCGCTTGGCGTCCGAGCATGAGAAAGAAGTAGCCGGGAGGAGCTCGCTGGCCATCATGTGTGAACGCAACCTCGTCTGTCGTGGCGTCGTTCCCTCCTTCGGCACAAGGGCCAGTACGGAAGCTGCCGCCCGGCGCCCTGCGGCAGCCATAGCCGCCGGCGTGTAGTGGAGAACGGCGCTCCGCCGACGATCTCCTGGTCAGGAGACAATCCGCTCGAGGTGTTCGTGTAGAGGCCTGCAGAGGAGCAGCACATGGCAGTCGCGCAGCAGCATTCGGGTCAGCAGAGCCTGTTCACCGATGATTTTTTCTACTTCGTCCTGAGACTCCGAAAGTCCCGCATCCAGTCGGTCGCGGCGCGCGTGCGGCGCATGTATCCGGACGAGTCGCCCGAGCAGCAGGCACGCCGCCTGGTCAGATCGACCGCGGCGCTCGCGTTCGCCGCCGGTGGCGTCGTCCATACGCCCGCCATCATCCCTGGGTTCGGCATCATGTATGAAGGCGTGGGGTTCGTCGCGGGCACATCCATCCTTACCAGGATGCACCTGTACCTTATCCTGGAGATTGCGCTGCTCTTCGGGAAGGACATCGACGAATCCGATCGCGTGAAGGAGCTCGCGGCCGTGGTGGCGGCGTGCGCTGGCAGCGCCGCCGCTCCGGTGGCCGTCCTCGTGACGACGCTGAACCCGGCCTTCGCTGTGGCGACAGGGGCGCTCGCTGCGACGGCCGTCACCCGGGTGATCGGGGAATCGGCGATCCGCCGCTACAAGCGCTCGACGACGCCCGAGGCGGCGGCGGTCCCCGCGCCCGCAGCCAGCGGGCGTCGAGACGGCTGACCGTTGATTCAGTCACGACACGCACGAGCGTTCGCCTCGTGAGTTTGGGGTTGAGGGTGCGGCCCAGGCCGCGCTCACAGGCCCATGCTCCCGGAGCATGAGGGCACGCATCGGGCGGGCCCACGTGGCGACCCGACCCGCGCCGGGGCGGGGATGAGCCGCTCGTGCACGGCAACCCGCGCCACGTGACGGAAGGGCTGCCGTCCGCCTCCCACGTCGTCCGCAACCGCCAGCATGGGTCGGATCGCCACGTGGGCTAGATCACTGCCGAACTCTCGCGAATCAGGAACTTTTCGCGGGGGTCGCCGTGTCCTGGGAGTGTCTGGGGAACGAGGCGGCGCACAGCCCTCCGGCTCCCGGTCCAGCCCATGCCCACGTCTCCCCACACCTCGTTCGTCGATCGGCTCCTCGCCGAGCTCCCGTGCCTCCTGCGCGCGGCGCGCCGCCTGACGCGCTCGGAGCAGGACGCCGAGGACCTGGCGCAGGCGACGGTCGTGCGCGCGATCGAGCGGCACGCCGACCTGCGCGACGAGGATCGCATGCGCGCGTGGCTGCTCCGCATCGAGCGATCGGTGCTGCTCAACGCGACGCGCGGCGCCCGGCAGCGGCTCGAGGTGATCGAGGGCGGCCGCGGCGCCGAGTCGGTGCCGGAGCCGCAGGGCAATCTGGAGGCGGAGCTGCTCGAGCGCGGCTTCGCGGACGAGGTCGAGCGCGCGCTCGCGCGCTTGCCCCCGGAGTGGCGCGAGGCGCTGCTCCTGCGGGAGGTCGAGGAGCTCTCCTACGAGGAGATCGCCGATCTCCAGGCGTGCCCGGTGGGCACGGTGCGATCACGGCTCTCGCGGGCGCGGCTCGCGCTCGTCGAGGGCCTCTCCGAACAGTGCGAGGAGACGTCATGGCAGGGTGCAACCGCGAGTGGTTCGAGAACATTTCGGCGTGGCACGACAGCGAGGTGACGCCCGAAGACGCGGCGCGGATCGAGGCGCACGTCGCCGGCTGCGGGCCCTGCCGGCGCGCCGCGGAGGTCCTCGGCGGCGTGCGGCGCGCGCTCGTCGCGAAGGCGGACGGGGAGGTCCCGCAGCGCCTGCGCGATCGGGCGGAGGCCGCCGCGCGGAACGCGCGCGCGCGGCGCCGCGGCCCCTGGGCGATCACGGCCGCCCTCGCCGCGGCCGCGGCGGCCGCCGCGCTGCTCGTCGGCAGCCCGAGCCGGGGCGTGAGCGCGGCGATGGCCGACGAGCTCGTGAGCCACCACGTGCGCGGCTTCGCGCGCGAGCGCCCGTGCGACTTCGAGTCCTCCGATCCGGGCGCCGTCGCCGGGTGGCTCGAGGGGAAGCTCGGCTACGCGGTGACCGTCCCGGCGATGTCCAGCGCCCGGCTGCTCGGGGCGCGCCTCTGCCAGATCGGCGGCACGCGCACGGCGGCGCTCATGTACGCGAGCGGGGACAAGCCGCTCACGCTGTTCGTGCCGCCGCCCGGCTCCGGCGCCGCGACGGCGGCGCGCGCGCTCGCGGGGCGCGGCGTGGGGTGCACCCGGGGGCCGCTCGGCAACGCGATCTGCGCGAGGAGCGTGGAGCAGCCGGTGCTCGCGGTCGCCGAAGTGGACGCAGCGGCGCTCGCGCCGGCGCTTTTCGGGCGCTGATCCCGCCCATCGCGAGGACCCATGACGATCGGTTCATTGCTGACGCTCTTCGGCGCGGGGCTCTTGACGTTCGCGTCGCCCTGCGTGCTCCCGATGCTCCCCGTCTACCTGTCGGCCCTCGGCGGCGCCGGGGCGCTCGGCGGTCCGGACCCCGCCGCGGCGAAGCGCGGCGTGCGCCTCGCCGGCATCGGCTTCGCGATCGGCCTCGCGATCGTGCTCGTCGCGCTCGGCGCCGGCGCCTCGGCGATCGCCGCGGTCCTCGCGCCCCATCGGCGCGCGTTCACCGTCGCGTCCGGCGTGATCCTGGCGCTCTTCGGCGCGAAGCTCCTGGGCGTGCTGCGCCTCCCGTGGCTGGAGCGCGAGGCGCGCCCGCTCCTCTCCCGCCTCCCGGGCGCGGGCGGCTTCTGGGGGGGCATGCTCTTCGGGATCGCCTTCGCGGCAGGGTGGACGCCGTGCGTCGGCCCGGTGCTCGGCGCCGCGTTGACCTATGCGGCCAGCGGGGGCGCGAGCCCGCTCACCGGCGCGATCCAGCTCGGCGCTTACGCCGCGGGCCTCGCCGCGCCGCTCGTCGCCGCGGCCTTCGTCGGGCCCGCGGCCGTCGAGCTCGCGCGCCGCCTGATGCCGGCCACGCCGGCCCTGCAGCGCCTGACGGGGGCGCTGCTCGTGGCCGCCGGGATCGCGGTCGCGGCCGGCCGTCTGGACGCCCTCTCGCCGGCGCCCACGGCGGCCGTGGACGCGGGCGCGCCCTGCGAGAGCGGCCCCGCCGGCGCGTGCGCGGCCCCGGAGGGCGCCGTGGCGCACGGCGACGTCGCGCTGCCCGAGGGGATGCCTCGGCTGCTCGAGTTCGAGAGCGCGCACTGCGCGGTGTGCGAGCGCATGGCGCCGCTCGTGAAGGAGCTCGAGGCGCGCTGCGCCAAGGAGGCCGGCACCGTCCTGCGCATCCAGGTCGACGATCCGCGCGGGCGGGCCCTCGCGGCCCGCTACGGCGTGCGCTTCGTGCCGACGTTCCTCAGCGTCGACGCCGCCGGGCAGGAGGTGGAGCGCGCCGTCGGCGAGCTGCCTGCCCAGCGGCTCGCGAGCCTCATCGGCGACGTGCGCGGCGAGGCGTGCCCCCCTGCGTTGTGAGCCCCGACGGCGGGGCTCGCTCTTAACATCATCTCCGTCATTCGAGCTGAGCGGACCGCTTCGTACCCGATCGGGCAAGAGGCGGTCCTCCCGCTTCGGCGGACAGGTTCACGATGCTGCGAGGCGCGCGCGCACCTTGGCGAGCACCGCGACGTCGGCGGGCGGGAAGAGCTCGTCCCGGAGCTCGGGCGCCTCGGCCCAGCGCACGGCGGCGACGTCGAGCGCCGCCGGAGCGGGAGACCCCTCGGCGAAGGAAGCCTCGTAGAAGAGCAGCAGCACCGGCTTCGTCGGATAGCGGTGATAGGTCACCTCCACGATGTCGCCGACGCGGGCCTCCACGCCGATCTCCTCGCGCAGCTCGCGGACGAGGGCGTCCCGCGGATCCTCGCCGGCCTCGACCTTGCCGCCCGGGAACTCCCAGGCGCCCTCGAGGTGAGCGCCCACCTTGCGCTGCGTGAGCAGCACGCGGCCGCGCTCGATGACGACGGCGGCGGCGACGAGGATGAGGGCAGGCGGCGGATCGGGCGCGGCGGACATGGGCGCCTAGGATGTCGACCGCGGTGCAGAAGACAAGGCCGGAGAGCCGCTCGCGACAGCACCGCAGTGAAGAATCGCCGTCGGCAGGAAGCGGTCAGATCCGCGAGAAAATCGGGTCGAAAAGGGAATGCGCCGCAAGGCCATACGCGCTGCGGGCGGTAAGGCGGCGGCCCCGGCACAGGAGTCGGCCGCGCGCGGGGAGCCGCGCTCCGCTGCCGGGATGGCCGCGGCGCCCGCCGGCCGCGGTCGGCGGCGCGGCGGCCTCGCCGGCCGCGGTCGGCGGCGCGACGGCCTCGCCGGGAGCGAGCCCGCTTCCCTTTGCCGCCGAGGTATGGGATGGCGCCTCGCATGAGCGTCACATACCGGGAAGCGGGGGTGGACATCGATGCAGGGGACGCGCTCGTCGAGCGCATCAAGCGGCTCGCCAAGCCGACGCGCACCCCCGAGGTGCTGGCCGACGTGGGCGGGTTCGCCGGGCTGTGCATGCTGCCCGGCGGGCTGTCCGAGCCGGTGCTCGTCAGCGGCACGGACGGGGTCGGCACCAAGCTGAAGGTGGCGTTCGCGACGGGCGTTCACGACACGGTCGGCATCGATCTCGTCGCCATGTGCGTGAACGACGTGCTGACCGTCGGCGCGCGGCCGCTGTTCTTCCTCGACTACTTCGCGACCGGCAAGCTCGACGTGGACGTGGGCGAGGCGGTGGTGCGAGGCATCGCCGAGGGCTGCAAGCAGGCCGGCTGCGCGCTCATCGGCGGCGAGACGGCCGAGCTGCCGGGCATGTACGCCGACGGCGAGTACGACCTCGCCGGCTTCGCCGTGGGCGTCGTCGAGCGCTCGCGCATCCTCGACGGCAAGCGGATCGCGCCCGGCGACGCGGTGATCGGCGTGGCGTCGAGCGGGCTGCACTCGAACGGCTTCTCGCTCGCGCGGCGGGTGCTCGAGAAGGAGATGGGGCTCCGGATGAGCGACCGCGTGGACGAGCTCGGCGCCACCGTGGGCGAGGCGCTGCTCACGCCGACCCGGATCTACGCCCGCGCGATCACGGCGCTCCTCGCGGCCTGCGGCGATGCGGTCCGGGGGCTGTCGCACATCACGGGCGGCGGCCTGCCGGGGAACCTCCCGCGCGTGCTGCCGGACGGGCTGGGCGCGCAGCTCGACCTCGGCTCGTACCAGCGGCCCGCGGTGTTCCAGGTGCTCCAGCGCGGCGGGCCGGTCGAGGAGGCCGAGATGCGGCGCACGTTCAACCTCGGCGTCGGGCTGGTCGCGGTCGTGGAGAAGGGCGCGGCGGACCGGGCCATCGAGGCGTTCGCCGGGAGCGGGGAGCGGGCGTGGGTGCTCGGCGAGGTGGTGTCGGTCGGCGACGTGCCCTTCGAGGAGCGCGTGCGGTTCGGCTGAGCGAGCCGGCGCCGGCGACCGCCGCGCGCGACCCGGCGCCGCGGCCGGGAGCCGGCGCGCCCGGCGCAATCTCACTCGTCTTCGAGCCGCGCCCTCAGCTTCTTGATCGCCTCGTCGATGGCGCGGTTCTTCGTGTAACAGGGCCTCACCGCCGTCTCGAGCACGACCAGGGCGCGCCGGTCGCCCTCGGAGACGGCGCGGTCGAGGAACTGCGTCTTCTCGCCGCAGGTGGCGTCGCGCATCTCGAAGGCGATCCGGACGGCGGGCGTCCCGCGGGCCGCGACCTCCGGATCGCGGAGCAGCTTCGCCGCGCGGGTGGCCGGGGTGGAGCGGCCGCGGGTCTCGACGATCTCGTAGAGCACGTCGAGGCCGGCGGACCCGAACCGGCCCGCGAGCGCGTCGAAGACCTGGTCGGCGAGCTCTTCGCCCGTCTTCGAGATGGCGATCGCGACGTTGCGCGCCGCGATCGCGACCGCGCGCTCGCGGAGCGCGGTCGGATCGCGCTCCGCGAGCAGGTTGAGCGCCTCGGCGGCCTTCACCCACCGGCGCGCCCTGGCGGCGTCGGTGAGGGCCTTCCGGGTCGCCTCGTCGGGCGGCGGCTCGGCCGGCGCCTCGGGCGCGGCGGACGTCGCCGGAGCTGCGGCCTCCGGCGCAGCGGCGGTGGGCTCGGAGGCCTCCGAGGCGGCCGGGTCGGCGGGGGCGGGGTCGCTCGGCTCGCTCGTGGCGAGCGCGCTGGCGGGCGGGGCCGCCTGGCCGAGCTGGGGCTCCGGCTCGGGCGGGGCGCGCCCGCCGCTGGCGAGCGCAGCGATGACCCCCGCGGCGATGAGGGCTCCGCCGAGGTACGGGGCGAGCCGGCCCAGGCGGCCGCCGGCGCCTCCGTCGCGCCGTCGCGACGCGCGGGCCTCCTGGGCTGCGCGCTTCCGCCTGGCTTTTTCCTCGCGCTCCTTGGCGGCGCGCTCGGCCTCCTCGGCGAGCTTTCGCCTGGCTTCTTCCTCGCGCTCCCGGGCGATGCGCTCGGCCTCGGCGGCCTCCAGCTCGCGCAGCAGCGTCGGGGCGAAGGCCGGCCGCGAGCCGCTCATCCGTTCGGAGGTCGGCTCCGAGGCGGGCGCATCCTCCTCCGGGGGCGGCTGGTCCGGCGGCTGCGCTGCGGACGCTGCGGCGGGAGGCGGCTCGGCCTCCGGCGGCTGCGACTTCGCGGGCAAGGCGGGCGTGTTCGCGGACGCGGGTTCCCCTGCGGGCGACGGCGGCGCCGACTTCGCTGCGGGCGATGACGGCGGGTTGGATGATGCCTGCTCCCCTGCAGGGGAGGACGGCGGCTTCGACGGCGCCGACGGCGCTGCGGGCGATGACGGCGGCTTCGACGGCGCCGGCTGCGCTGCGGGCGATGACGGCGGTTTGGATGATGTCTGCTCCCCTGCAGGGGAGGACGGCGGCTTCGACGGCGCCGACGGCGCTGCGGGCGATGACGACGGCTGCGACGACGCCGGCTCCCCTGCGGCCGACGACGGTGGCTTCGATGACGCCCGCCCCGCTGCGGACGATGACGGCGGCTTCGACGGCGCCGACTGCGCTGCGGGCGATGACGGCGGCTTCGACGGCGCCGGCTCCCCTGCGGACGATGACGGCGGCTTCGACGACGCCGGCTCCCCTGCGGGCGACGACGGCGGCTTCGACGACGCCCGCCCCGCCGCGGCCGACGACGGCGGCTTCGACGACGCCCGCCCCGCCGCGGCCGACGACGGCGGCTTCGACGACACCCGCCCTGCCGCGGCCGACGACGGCGGCTTCGACGACGCCCGCTCCCCCGCGTGCGCTGGCGGCGCCGCCGTGCCCGACACCGACGGCGCCTCCGGCGAGGGCGCCGAAGCGCCACGCTTCGACGGCTCGGGCGACGTCGCCTCCCTCGATGGCCGCGTCGAGGTCGATCCTTCCCGCTGCTCGGACGCCGGCTCTTCCAGCGACCACACCGGCTCCGCCGGCGCCAGAGACGCTGCCTCCTCCGGTGGAGGCGCCGAGACCAGCGGCGCCAGCTCCTGCGACGCGGCCTGCTCCCCCGATCGCGGCGACGGCACGCCCGCGGCCCCGGAAGCAGCAGCATCGCGCGCGGCCTCTTCCCGCGAGAAGGCGACCTGCGCCATGAACGCCGCGCCGCCCACCGCGGTCGGGCGCGAGTCGCTCGACAGCGGCGCCGCCTCGGCCTCGGCAGGAGCGTCGCCGGCGGCTTCTTCCCGCGAGAAGGCGACCTGCGCCATGAACGCCGCGCCGCCCACCGCGGTCGGGCGCGAGTCGCGGGTCAGCTCGGCCACGAGGGTCGGGGTATTGCGCACCGGCGTCGGCCGCGAGTGGCTGGCGGCGTCTTCGTCGTCCGCGTCCTCCGCCGGCTCCACCTGCGCCGTCGCCTCCGCCGGCGCCTCGTCGCCCGCGCGCGCCGGCTCCGGCGCGCTCGCGCCGACGCCGGCCGGCTCGCCGGCTGCCCGCTGCGCAGCCGGCTCCAGCTCGTCCGCGATGTCCGTCAGCGACACCAGGCACGAGTCGCCGAGGACGATCGCCGAAGAGCCGCCGGAGCTCGCCTCGGGCTCGCGCGACGCCGCGCTGGGCAAGGGCGGCCGGTTGCTCGGCACCCGCGCCCCCTCGCCGCCCGCCGCGCTGGGCAGGGGCGGCCGGTTGCTCGGCACCCGCGCCCCCTCGCCGCCCGCCGCGCTGGGCAGGGGCGGCCGGTTGCTCGGCACCCGCGCCCCCTCGGCGATCGCGGGCACCGACGTCATCTCCGCCCGCGACCCCATCTCCGCCCTGGGCTCGTCCGTCACGATCCCCGACGCGGCGCACGCCGCGTCGAGCGCCGCGATCAGCTCCGCCGCGCTCTCGAAGCGGGCGCGCGGCTGCTTCTCGAGGAGGCGCCGCACGACCGCCTCGATGGCCGGCGGGACCGCCACGCCGGGCGCATGCTCGGCGATCGCCGGAACGGGCGCGCTGCGATGCTGGTTGAAGAGCTCGACCGGATCCTTGGCCTGGAACGGGTGCTTGCCGGCCAGCATCTCGTAGAAGATCAGGCCGAGGGCATAGAGGTCCGCGCGCTCGTCGACGAAATCCATCCCGAGCGCCGACTCCGGGGCGAGGTAGGCGATGGTGCCGAAGATCACCCCGGCCGTGGTGAGCCGGACCGGGAGCGCCTCCCCCTCCATCCTCGTCGACTCCGGCGACGCGACGGAGCGGCGCAGCTGGTCGACGCTCACCTTCGCCAGGCCGAAGTCGATGAGCTTCACGAGGTCGCCCTGCGGCTCGACGACCATCACGTTGCGCGGCTTCACGTCGCGGTGGACGATGCTCATCGCGTGGGTCGCCCCGAGGGCGGCCGCGATCTGCCGGGCGATCAGGGCGGCGCGCGCTGCGGGCATCGGCCCCCGCCGGATGATCTCGTGGAGCGTCGTGCCGCGGACGTACTCCAGGACCAGGAAGAACGAGCCGTCCTCTGCCTCGCCGAAATCGGTCGCGGTCGCGACGTTCCGGTGCTGGATGTGGGCGCCGGCGATCGCCTCGCGCTCGAAGCGCTGCACGAGCTCGGGGAGCCGCTCGGTGTCCGGGTGCAGGATCTTGATCGCGACGCGCTTGTGCATGTGCACGTGCTCGCCGCGGTAGACCGCGCCCATGCCGCCCATCGCGATGACCTCGTCGATGCGGTAGCGCTTCGAGATGACCCGCCCGAGGTAGGACATCGCCCGCTGCTTCGCGGCCTCTTCGGGGGTCAGGGTCGTCTCGGGCGGGCGTTCCGACATCGTGGCGGCGCCACCCTAACCCGAGCGGCGCGGCATTGGTAGGTGGCCGGCCGGCGGGGGCCGGCCCCGGCGGGGCGGCGTTCGCCGCTCATCCCCCTCGCTTCAGCCGCTCCCAGTAGGCGTCGACCGCGTCCGCCTGATCGGGGATCCGCGCGCACTCCGCGAGTTCTCCCAGGTCGAGCTCGGGGAGCATCTCGCTCCGCTCGACCTGCTCGTAACCGCCCTCCCCCAGCCGGTGGACGGAGATGCGTCCGTCCTTCCAGATCCACACCTCGGGCACCCCGAGCCCGCGGTAGACGTCGAGCTTGTCGATGCCGCCGCTCGTGATGAACACCTCGACCGCGATGTCCGGCCGCTTTTTGTGCACCTTGCCGACGCAGTAGCACTCGTCGGGCTCCAGGCCGCGCTGCCTCGCCCTGCGGCGGTACGTGGTCGAGCCGTAGCCGTAGAGGCGGACGCGGCGCGCGACCGCCCACAGCTCGACGAGGCGCCCGATGCGCGTCTTGACATCCTCGTGGTCGGCCGACGGGCTCATGAGCTCGAGCACCCCTTCGCAGTACGTGATCCGGAGCCCCGGGTGGTCGTCGAGCAGCTTGCGCAGCGCGACGTACTCCTTCCACGAGACGTTCGACATGAGGAAGCGTTGCTCGCCCTGGCCGGACGGAGGTGCCGAGGGCGCGGGCAGCGCAGGCAGCGGAGCGACAGCGACCATGCGCTGAGGATAGATGGCCGCGACGAGGCGGCAAGCGACGCTCCAGGACCGCGCCACGCACGCCACGCACCAGGAATGCCGCGAAGGCGGCGCGGTCGCGGGCGACCACGCCCGCTGCGGCGCGCTCCCCGCCGGGGTGCGGCCCCCGCCCCGGAGCCGGCCGGCCGCGCGGCCCCGGCCGCCCCGGATCTCTCCCGCGCCCGCCTCCGCCGTAGTATCTGCCCCCCATGCCCCCCCTCGATCTCGGCGTCCTCATCTCCGGCCGCGGCTCGAACCTCCAGGCGATCCTCGACGCCATCGCCGCCGGCCGCCTCGACGCCCGCGTGCGGCTCGTCCTCTCGAACCGGCCCGGCGCTCAGGGCCTCGCGCGCGCCGAGCGCGCCGGCGTCCCGACGCGCGTCATCCCGCACCAGGGGTTCGCCGATCGCGACAGCTTCGACGCCGCCGTCGTCGCCGCCCTCCGCGAGGCGGGCGCGACCTGGGTCGTCCTCGCCGGCTTCATGCGCCTGCTCACGCCGACCTTCCTCGACGCCTTCCCGCACCGGGTCGTCAACATCCACCCCTCGCTCCTGCCCTCCTTCCCCGGCGTGGACGCCCAGCAGCAGGCGCTCGCGCACGGCGTGCGCATCACCGGCTGCACCGTCCACCTCGTGGACGCCGGCACCGACACCGGGCCCATCCTCGCGCAAGCCGCCGTCCCCGTCCTCGACGGGGACGACCGCGACACCCTCGCCGCGCGCATCCTCGTCCAGGAGCACGCCCTCCTCATCCGCGCGCTCTCGTGGATCGCCGAGGGGCGCCTCCGGATCGCGCAGCCCGCGGCGCCGGGCGGCCGGGCGCGGGCGACGATCGCCGGCGTCGACACCGCGCTCGGGCTCGCCCAGGGCGGCCGCGCGCCCGAACAGGTCGGGGAAGGGGCGTGATCCACAAGCACTACGACGTCATCGTCCTCGGCCGCTCCATCGGCGCGCTCACCGCCGCGGCGCTCCTCGCGCGGCGCGACTTCACCGTCATGGTCGTCGGGCACGGCGAGCGCCCGCCCACCTACCGCCTCGACCAGCACGTCCTCCGCCGGCGCGCCTTCACCATGCTCGCCGAGCCCTCGCCGGCGTGGCGCCGCTTCCTCGTCGAGCTCGCCCAGTCGCAGACCTGGAAGCGCCGCATCGTCCCGGCCATGCCCATGCTGCAGGTCGTCGCGCCGCGCCGGCGCCTCGACGTGCCGCCCGACATGGTCCTCTTCGGCCGCGAGATCGACCGCGAGTTCCCCGAGCTCCGGCGCGTCGTCGACGAGCTCTACGCCGAGCTCGCCCACGTGAACGGCGCCGCCGACGACGCGTTCTCGCACGACGCCGTCTGGCCGCCGGGCACGTTCTGGGAGCGGCGCGAGACCGCGCGCTACGCCGCCATGCTCCCGTACGCGCGCGCCGAGCCCGACGCCGACCTGCTCGTCGAGTTCCCGCGCGGACACCTGTTCCGCTCGATCGTCACGCAGTCCGTCCTCTTCGCCACGGATCTCTCGGCGCTCCCGCCCCCCTTCGCGGTGGCGCGCCTGCACGGGGCGTGGACGCGCGGGCTGATGATGCTCCCCCGCGGCGAGGAGGAGCTCGAGGAGTTCCTCGTCGAGCGCATCCTCGCCCACGGCGGCCGCTGCCTGCTCGACGAGCGCGCCGCGTCGGTCCACGTCCGCCGCGGCACCGCGGCGGGGGTCCTCCTCGACGGCGACGACCACCCGAACGGCAGCAGCTTCGTGATCACCGACATGGACGGCGAGACGCTCGCGAGCCTCTCGGGCGGCGAGGGCATCCACAAGCGCGCGCTGCGCGAGTGGCCCCGCATCACCTCCTCGGTCGGCCGCTTCGTCGTGTCGCTCATCGTGCGCCGCGAGGGCTTGCCCGAGCCGCTCGGCCCCGAGGCGCTCCTGCTCCCCTTCCCGTCCGTGCCCGCCGGCCGCTCGCTCGTGCCGCCGCCCCCGCGCGCGCCGGGCGACGCCTCCGGGGGGCGGCCGAGCTCGCCGCGCACCACGCGGCCGTCCGGGCCGGGGCGCCCCGTGATCCACCTCCAGCGCTGCGATCTCCCGCCGCCCTCGACCGACACGCTGCTCGTGGCGGAGATCCTGCTCGCCGACCGGAGCCCGCTGTCGCTGCTCGAGGCGCGCCAGGCGGTGCTCGACGCGCTCACGGCCGAGCTCCCCTTCCTGGAGCGCCACCTCGTGCTGGTCGACTCGGTGCACGACGGCCTGCCCGTGTGGCTCTACGACGGCCAGCGCCGCCGCCTGGTCGAGCGGGCGGCGCTGAAGGGCGCCGCGCCGGGCGCGGAGCCGATGGTGCGCCAGCTCGAGGTCGACCCGCCCGGCTACCTCGGGCTCGCGGGCGAGCCGATCCGCGGTCCCATCGAGCGGACGCTGCTCGTGGGCCGGAGCGTGCTGCCCGGGCTCGGGCAGGAAGGCCAGCTGCTCGCTGCCTGGGGCGCGGCGCGGCTCGTGACACGCACCGATCGGCGGAAGGAGCGGATGCGGCGGGACATGTGGAGCAAGGTGGAGATCGGGTAGCGCGGGGGGTGGGGGCTCCGTCGAGGTGCCCGGCCCCCAGAGAGGGTGTCCTCGGCGCGCGGTGGGGGCCCCGCCGAACTCGCCTGAAACATGGGTCATCCGGCAAGCCGGATGACCCATGTTTCAGGCTCAGACATCGGCCCATCCCCCACCCCGCGCCGAGGACACCCTCTCTGGGGGCCTACCGCTTTAGAGGGGCTCTCGCGCCGGCGGAACGGGGGCGGCACGAGCGCGCCGGGGCTCAAGGGGAGCGGGGGAACACCTGGAAGAAGCCGTCGCGCTCGACCACGGAGAGCGGCACGTCGAACAGGCGCGACAGGTTCTCGTCGGTCAGCACCTCGCGCTTCGGGCCGTCGGCGAAGACGCGGCCCCGCCGGAGCAGGACGACCCGCTCGATCTCGGGCGGGATCTCCTGCACGTGGTGCGTCACCAGGACCAGCGTCTTGCCGCTCCGCGCGAGGCGCCTGAGCAGGTCGACGAGCTCGAACGCGGCCTTCAGGTCGAGGCTCGTCGTCGGCTCGTCGAGCACCAGCGCCTCCGGGTCGTGCACGAGCGCGCGCCCGAGCAGGCAGCGCCGCTGCTCGCCGGCGGACATCTCCGCGATCGGCTTGGCCCCGAGGTGCGCCACGCCGAGCTCGCGGAGCACCGCCTCCGCCCGCCCGCGCTGCGCGCCGGTCGGCGGCTGGTGCTCGTGCAGCCCGGCGCTCGCGAAGAAGCCGGAGAGCACCACGTCGAGCCCCCGCACCTCCCGCGGATAAGCCATCTGCAGCTCGTACGACACGAGCCCCAACCTGCGCCGGAGCGCGAAGACCTCCCACCTCTCCCGCCCGAGGATCCGCACGCCCGAGCCCTCGCGATGGACCGGATAGATCTCGCGCGAGAGCAGCCTCAGCAACGTCGACTTCCCGGCGCCGTTGGGCCCGAGGATCGCGGTGCTCTCCCCCTGCTCGATGCGCAGCGACAGCCCCTCGAAGACGCGCGTATCGCCGCGGTACACCTCGGCGTCCTCGATCTCGATGAGAGCGGGCGCGCTCATCGATTCACTCCACAGTTCGCGTTCATGCGGCGCAGATTACTGGAGCGCAGCGCTGGATAAAAGACGCACATTCTAGCCCATGAATCCGGCGACTCAAGCACTTTTGACGAGCAGCACACGAACCTCACATGTCGGAGCATGTCAGACATGTATACGATGGTCTCGTCGGGTGCCGGCTCGAGCTGCCGCTTCCGTCGCCTGAATTTTATTACCAGGCTGCGCCGAGCGAGGCTTTCCGCGGAGCCTTTCGCGGAAACTTCTGCTCCCAGCGCGCGAGATCCGCGCGTGGCGCGGTGAGGCAGCGGGCGTTCGCGGGCGCGAACCTCGCCGAGCGGCCGAGTCGCGATGACCTGATGCGCGCCCGGCGCCATGACGGCATTCACGTGTGTTTGCGCGGTTTTTCCCTTGTTTTCCCGCGCCTTACGCGGAGAGATCAGGTGTTTCGCGGTGGATCGTCCGTGCCCCGGATCGGCGATCCACTCCATCGACCACTCCCCTTCTCACGCAGACAGGCACCGTCGAAAATCTGCCCATGAATCGGCATCTGCCGATCTCGAGAGATGTTGGCCCGGCCGTTGCAGTCTCCCTGGCACCTTCAACACCTGCCCCGCGCCAAGCCGATGCTGGCACTCGGGAGTGAAAAAATCCGACGCGGCGTCGAGCCGCTCGGCCACTTGGAGATTGACGCAATGACGAAGATCAAGGGTTCGCTTTTCGGTGCTGGGGCGGTCTCGTGCATGCTCGCCGTGCTCGGCGGGTGCATCGTCGCCGCGGACGACGGTTCCAGCGTCTCGGAAGAGAACGAGATTTTCGCCGATGAGGCAGCGGCGGCCGCGGCGGCATCGCAGATGCGCTTCGGCGTTGCCCCCCAGTGGAGCCAGAACTGGTCGCCGCCCTCGTCCGGGCCCGCCAACGTCGACGTGGTCGCCGTCGGCGACTGGCTCCAATCGAACGGTTTCACTTCCACACACAAGAGCAAGCTTCAGCAGATCGTCAACGCGGGTAAGACCCCTTACTTCTTCGGCTACATCGCCACGGACATGACCAAGAAGGGGCTCGGGTCCGACCGCGACTGCGACGGCGACGCGGGCGCGCCGCTGTGCCAGCGGGGCGCGGCGTACGTGCGCAGCAACATCGGCGCGATGGTGAACGCCTACAAGACGGCGGCGCAGGGGATCAACTCGGGCCTCGGCGGCAGGTCGGTCGAGCCGCTCATCCACATCGAGCCGGACTGGTACCAGTTCTCGCAGACGGCGCAGCAGAACGCGCTCACGGAGACGGAGTCCGACGACTACGTCAACCAGATCCTCGGCGCCATCCGCTCGGGCTGCCCCTCGTGCAAGGTGGTCATCGACTTCAGCCCGTGGTTCAGCCCGTCGGCCACCAAGTGGGCGTCGTCGGTCGGCGACTTCTACGACGGCTGGGACCGCAGCGTGGTCAAGTACGTCGGCCTCACCGGCAAGCAGTTCCCCTTCACCGAGGGCAAGATCGACAACTTCACGTACCGCGATATCACGCGCGCGCTCAGCCTGCCGCTCGTCATCGTCGACGCGTACACGTTCGGCGGCGGCCCGATCAACGTCGACTCCACGTGGCTCAACGAGAGCAACGTCGCCAAGGCCGTCGACATGGGCGTCGCGATCGTCATGCTGTCGCAGACGGGCGACGTCGCCGGCTACGACAGCTTCATCGCCCGCGTGAAGGGCGGCAGCAGCAGCTCCAGCAGCAGCAGCAGCAGCTCCAGCAGCAGCTCCAGCAGCAGCTCCAGCAGCAGCAGCTCCAGCGGGAGCGGCGGCTCCGGCGGCAGCGGCGGCTCCGGTGGCAGCGGCGGCTCCGGCGGCAGCGGCGGCGGCACCGGGACCGGCGGCGTGCGCGGCGAGCCGAGCAACGTCACCGTCGCCGTCACCCCCGACTCGACGTGGACGGGCGGCTACTGCAACAAGGTGAAGGTGACGATCGCCAGCGGTGAGGCCACGTGGAAGGCCTACATCCCCGCAAACGGGGGCACGATCCGTGAGGCCTGGAGCTCGAAGTCCAGCACGCAGGGCACCAACTTCGTGTTCGAAGGGCTGAGCTGGAACGCCAAGGTCAGGGCCGGGTCGCCTGTCGAGTTCGGGTACTGCGCGAACGGCACGCGCTGATTCTCACCCAACGAGCGCCGCGCCGACCGACGAGGCGAGCCGCGCCTCTCGTCGGCGCGGCGCTCCCGCTCGCGTCGCCGCGCAGAGCGTAACCAAGGCGGAGGCCTCTCCGGACTCCCCTCTCCTCCTCCCGCTCCCCGGTTGCCCTCGCCCGCGTCGGGCGCCTTCTGGTACCGTGGACGCACCGTGCCCCCCGCCCCGCAGCGCCCTCTCCTCGCCGGCGACGGCCCGATCCGCATCACCCGCGCCGCCGCGCCGCGCGCGCCCCATCCGGTCCGGAGCGCCGCATGCCGCTGAAGCTCCGGGTCACCTGGCGCAACGCGGGCAGCCCGCTCCTGCCGGACGCGCTCTCCGAGGTGCAGGCGACGGCCGACGACGCGCCGCTGCCCCTCGCCGGCGCGGGCCCGGGGCTGCGCGAGTTCCAGATCCCCGCCGGCGCGGCGCGCGTCGCGCTCAAGGCGCGCTTCTCCGCCGCCTTCAACGCCTTCGAGGACGTCCCCGCCCTCCAGGAAGAGGTCCTGTCGGTCGAGCAGGCCTTCGACGTCGCCGGCGGCGGGACGGCGCTCGGCCCCGCCCCGGACCCGGCGCTCGGGCAGGTGCACCCGCTCGTCGACGTGAAGGCGACGCCGGGCCTCGCGCTCGCGCAGATCAGGACCGATTTCGTCGACATCACGCCGTTCTGGATGGCCTACGCGAGCTATGCGGACGAGTACCAGCGCGAGCACCAGCCCGGCACGGAGCTCGTGGCCCTCGGCGCCACCGCGGGAGAGCCGAAGATCTGGTTCGCGAGCGTCCCGGAGGCCTGCAAGGCGCCGCCGGACGACGGGATCTCGGCCCTCGTGTTCTATCGCCCGGAGGGCTACGCGTATACCCGGGTCGACCAGCGCCACGAGATGTTCGGGCTCAACCGGTACCTGCTCAGCCCCGACCCGGACCCGGACGCCTCGTACTGGGCGCGCGACGTGTTCGCGCGCGATCCGCGAGACCAGTCCCGCTGGGTCTACGTCCGCTGCGGCTTCGAGGAGGCGCTCGCCGCGAGCGGCAGGGCGGTGGTCATGCTGCACCCCTGGCCGAGCGGCACGAGCTTCGGCGCCGCCACGACCGCGGCCCTGCCCGGCCTCGCCGAGGCGGCGCTCCGCTTCCTCGGGGGCGCGCGGAAGATCGGGCTCGGCCCGGGCGGGGCGCGGCTCGGGAAGCTCGGGCTCGCGGGGTTCAGCGCCGGCGGGCTGCCCCTGTGGCAGGCGCTGGCCGCCAACCCGGGACGGGTGAGCGAGGTGTTCGCCTTCGACGCCCGCGGCATCGCCAAGAGCGAGGCCACGATCCTCCGCTGGTACAGCGGCGACGCCTCGCGCCGATTGCGGATGACCGGCGGGCACCAGCTCGACGCGAACGCGGCGATCCAGCGGCGGCTCGCGGGCAACGCCGACGCGGCGCGCGTCTCGAGCCTGCCGCCCGACAAGAGCGGCTATCTCCCCGGGGCCAACCCGCGCTGGGATCACGTGTGCTCCTCGCTCGACGACGGCGAGAAGGACGGTTATCTGAACGCCGACTGGGTGTGGCACCAGTTCGCGGTGTTCGGCGGGTTCCCGGAGGCGGGAGCGCCGAGCGACGTCACGTTCCTCCAGCGGTTCCTCGAAGCGTCGGACCTCTGAGCCGGACGGTGCCGGAGGGCTGAGGACCAGCCGGCTGACGACCGAGAAGGAGAGAATTGGACGCCAAGGCGCCAAGGCGCCAAGACGCCAAGACGCCAAGAAGAGGGGATTGAAGCGCTCTCAGGATCGAGACGCTCAACCCTTTTTTCTTTCTCTTGCTTTTTGGCGCCTTGGCGCCTTGGCGCCTTGGCGTTGAATTCTCCCCCTTCTCTTGCCTCTTGGCGCCTTGGCGCCTTGGCGCCTTGGCGTTGAATTCTCCCCTCACGCCCGCGCGACGATCCGCGCGAGCGCGCGCATGTCCTCGTCGTCGCCGAGCCGCGAGAGCGCGGCGCGCGCCCTCGCCAGCGCGGGCTCGACGTAGCGCAGGTAGCTCGGATCCGCGCCGATGCGGTCGAGGAAGACGAAGCGGCCGGCGTCCTTGAGCTTGCGCTGGACCGTGACCAGATCGAACTCCCGGCCTAGCGCGTCGCGCGCCGCCCGATCGAGCGAGACGGCGGCCGCGTAGTCGTCGAGGCGGGCCTCGACGAACGGTCGCTCGAGATCCTGGAAGCTGTCGTTGAGGAGCGTCACCAGGTCGTAGACGCGCGGGCCGAGCAGGGCGTCCTGGAAGTCGAGCCACGCGATCTCGAGCGCCCCGCCCGGCGCGTCCACCACCATGAGGTTGCGGCTCTGGAAGTCGCGGTGGACGAAGACCCGCGGCCACGCGGCGATGCGCCGCGCGAGCCGCTCCGCGAGCGCGTCGAACTCGGCCCGCGCGGCGTCGCCGAGCCGGAGCCCGCGCGCGTCGAGCGCCCACGAGCGGAAGTGGTCGAGCTCCCAGCGCAGCAGCGTCGCGTCGAGCGCGCAGGCGTCGACGATCGAGCCGCGCGGCAGCGCCGCGAGCGCCCGCTGCGCCCGCGCGAGATCGCGCGCGGCCTGGGCGTAGACCTCGGCGCGACGGGCGGGCTCGCGCTCGACGAAGGCCGAGAGCGTCCGGTCCCCGAGGTCCTCCAGGAGGAGCAGGCCGCGCTCGCAGTCCTCCGCGAGCAGCGCCGGCACCCGGACGCCGCGCTCGCGCAGCAGCGCGTGCACCTCGAGGAACGGCCACCGCGGGGGAGCGGCGCCCGCCGCCGCGCCCTCCGCGCTCGGCGCGAACATCGCGACCGCCGTGCCGGCCGGCGTGACGACGCGCAGGTAACGCCGGCACGACACGCCGCCGCGCAGGGGGACCAGCGACGACGGGCCATGGCCCATGACCCGCTGGACGAGCCGGTGCAGGGCGTCGGGGTCGAGCTCGCGCACGCCCCTTCGTACGCCGGCAGGCCGCACGGGCGCCAGCCTTCCCGGCGCGACCGCTCCACGGCGCGGCGACGTGCCGCCCGCCTCCCGGGGTAGCGGCGCGGCCTCAGCAGGCGCCGGCGCGGCCGCCGCGGGCCTCAGCAGGCGCCGGCGCAGCCGTCGGCGCTGTGGAACCAGAGGCCGCCCGAATCCTCGCACGCGCTGCGGTCGTACTTGCCCGTACAGCAGCGCTCCTTGCTCTCGCACACCTTCGCGACGCTCTCGCCGCTCCGGAAGCAGCATTTCCGGCTCTCGGGCGGCTCGGGCGCGGCGGTCGGATCCTCGGGCGCGGCCGGGTCTCCGGGCGCCGTCGCCTTCTCGATGACCACCGGGACTGCGGGCGCGACGAGCGTGGCCACGGTGTCGCAGCCGAACGAGCCAATCATGACGAGGACGGCGAGCGCCGCCAGCGCGCGAGCGGTTCCAGCCAGCTTCATGATCGCAGTGGGTCGCATGGGCGCAGGGCGGCCGCAAGTTTATGCGCTCCGCCGCCCGCGCCCTGGCCGACACCGCGCTCGCCGCCGGCCATTGGTTATGGCTACATCGACCCTCGCGGCGCGCCCATCGGCCCTCGCAGCGCGGCCATCGACCCTCGCGGCGCCGTGTCCTACAGCAGGGCCGCCGCGCGCGCACCGCCGGCAGATCGGCTTGGCACCGCGTCGCGGCGCGCGTTCGGCCGGGGGCGCGACGGCTCCTGTGCTATACACCGGCGGAATGGCGAACAGTGCGACGGCGCCGGAGAGGGTCACGCCGCTGAACGGAGCAGCAGCGACCTCGGTGGCCTGGCGTAGCCGGGGCGAGCTCCGCATCACCGTGATCGTCAAGACCACCTTCGCCTTCGCGCCGGACGCGGAGATGCCGAGGGTCGAGCCGCAGAAGATCCTCCACGGGGAGGTGCATCACGGCAACAATCCGGGCCGGAGCGTCAAGCTCACGAGCGATCTGGCCCCGCGCCTGGACCAGGCCGACGTGCTCTTCACGGGTCACGCCCACGCGCCCCCGCCGGGCGCGCCCGTGCACTCCCTGCCTGTGCGACTCACCATCTCGGACGAGGACGGCGTCCTCCTCGACAAGGAGCTCCTCGTCCAGGACACGGCCGGCTTCCAGCGGATGCCGATCGTGTACGAGCGCGCGCTCCGCGGGGAGAGCGACCAGGAGAACTTCCTCGGCGTGCAGGCGACGGGCGACCCGTCCAGCCCCGAGGCGAACATCATCGATCCGCTCCATCCGGCGCGCGCGGCCGGCTTCGGCCCGATCGCGCGCGCCTGGCCGGCGCGCAAGCGGCTGCTCGGCGCGACCCCGCGCAAGGCGCTCGACGCCCCCATCGCCGAGATCCCCGACGCCTTCACATGGACGTATTTCCAGGCGGCGCCCCCCGACCAGCGGATGCGCCACCTGCGCGGCGGCGAATGGATCGAGCTCCAGGGGCTGCACCCCACGCTGCCGCGCCTCCGGACGCGGCTGCCCGAGGCGCGGGGCCGCGCGCGCATCCACGGCCTCTCGGCCTTCGGCGTGAGCGAGGGCCAGCCGCTCGATCTGAGCGCGGACACGCTGCGCATCGACGGCGACGAGCAGCGGTGCACCGTCGTCTTCCGGGGCAGCTTCGCCGTGCCCGACGAGGCCGCGCTCGCGGCGGCCGCCATCGTGGCGGGCGTCGAGCTCGCCGGCGAGCCGCTCGAGTGGCCCGAGCGGCCCGCCGAGGCGGGCGCCGCGGGCTCCGGCCTCGCCCGGGCGGCCGACGCGGCCGGCCGTGCTCGCGGCCTCGGCGACGGCAACGACGCCGGCGTCCTCGGCGCGACCCAGGCCGATCCGGCCGCCGGGGCGCGCACGGTGAGCCTCTCGGACGGCGGCGCGGCGGCCTTCCTCCAGGCGGCGACGCCGTTTCGCCCAGGGCCGGCGCCCGGCGACGTCGCCGGGCACGCCGCGGGGGCGCCGGCGCCCCGGCTGGACACCGGGACCCTCTCGCTCTCCTCGGCGGAAGACGGCCCGGAGGCGTCCCCCATCACGACGCTGGCGCTGCTGTCCGAGCCGGACGACGGCGCGGCGGATCCGCCTGCGCTCCCGTTCCAGCCGGCGCCGCCGGGCGCCGAGCTGCCCCCGTCGATGATCGCCCGGGAGCCGGTCACGGCCCCCGAGCGCGTGAGCTCTGGCACGCTCGCGCTCTCGTTCGAGGACGACTGGGAGCCGCGCGCCGGCGCGCCCGGGGGTGCCGTCCCCGCGGCGCCCCCGGCGGCTGGGGAGCCCGCGGCCTGGGCCGAGGCGGAGCCCCCGCGCGCGCTGGTCGCGGAGCCGCTGCCGCCGCCCGACCTGCCGCCGCCGGAGCCGCTGCCGCAGGAGCCCGCGCTTCTGGAGCCGCCGCCTCCGCCGCCGAGGCCCGTGATCAGCGCCTCGCCGGCGCGGTCGTTCGAGCCGGACGAGCCGCCCGCGCCCCCGCCGCCCCGGCCGCCGCCGCCTCCTCCGCCGGAGCGCCCGTCGCTCCCGACCCCGTCACCCGCATTGAGAAGGAGCCTTTACGAACGGTTCGAACGCAAACGATAGCGCGCCGAGCCCGCCTTGACGGGCGCGCCCGCCCCTCCAAGGGAGGCCGCCCCCGGGGCGGCAGATCCTCTCCCACAGCACGATGGATGGAGCTGCGACGATGACCACCCAATCCGAATCCCTAGACATTCGCCTCGAGCTCGCCGGCTTCTCGTCCGACGTCCTCCAGCTCAACAGCCTGTCGGGGCGCGAGGCGATCTCGCAGCTCTTCGCGTTCGACGTCGAGGTCGCCTGTCCGATCGAGGACGCGGTCGACGGGCAGACCTTCACGGGCGAGAGCGCCGCGATCGTCTTCGAGCGGGACGGGGTCGAGCTGCGGCGCATCCACGGGATGGTCGCCGAGGTGCACGATCACCTCGCGACGCTGCTCGATCACCGGGCGTACCGGCTGCGCATCGTCCCGCGCGCCCACCGGCTGACGCTGGTCGAGACCACCGAGATCTCGATGAACAAGGCCGTGCCGGAGCTCATCAAGCAGAAGCTGGAGCTCGTGGGCCTGAGCGGGAGCGACGTGGACTTCCGGCTGATGGGCACCTATCCGCCGCGGGAGTTCGTGGTGCAGTACCAGGAGACCGACTTCGCCTTCATCTGCCGCCTGGCCGAGCACGCCGGGATCAGCTTCTTCTTCGAGCACCAGGACGGGCAGGACACGATGGTCTTCACCGACGACGCGAGCGGGTTCAAGCCCGCGCCCGGGGCCGCGTCGGTCCAGTTCCGCGAGCGCGGGGAGACGCGGGACGTCTTCGAGATCTCCGCGAGATCGCGGCTCGTGCCGAGCGTGTATGTGGCGCGCGACTACAACTACCGGCAACCGATGCTCGATCTGACGTCGGAGCACGTCCTGCCCGCCGGGTATGCGGGGGGCGTGATCGAGTTCGGCGGGCATTACAAGACGCCGGCGGAGGGGAAGGTGCTGGCGCAGATCCGGGCCGAGGAGCGGCAGGCGACGCAGCTCGTCTACACGGGCAGGAGCGCGCTGTGCGCGCTCGGCGCGGGCGGGCGGTCGTCGCTGGAGGGGCACCCGAACCTCGAGGGGCTGGAGCTGCTCTTCGTCGAGGTGGAGCACCACGCCACGCACCCGGCCGGCGGCCGGGGCGGGGGCGAGGCGCCTCAGCGTTACGTGAACAGCTTCCGGGCGATCCCGAGCAAGCACACGTATCGACCGCCGCGCGTCACGCCGATCCCGCGGATCAGCGGCGTGGTCACGGGGATCGTGGACGCGGGGCCGGGCGGCGGGGGCAACGACGCGCAGATCGACGATCAGGGCAGGTACATGGTCCGGTTCCTGTTCGACACCGGGGCGGCCGGCGGCCTGACGTCCCGGCCGGTGCGCATGCTCCAGAACCACGCCGGCGCGAACTACGGCACGCATTTCCCGCTCAAGCCGGGGACCGAGGTGCTGATCGCCTTCGTGAACGGTGATCCCGATCGGCCGGTGATCGTGGGCGCGGCGCCCAACCCGCTGACGCCGTCTCCGGTGAACAGCGCCAACCGGTCGACGCACCGGATCAAGACGCAGGGCGGCATCGTCTTCGATCTCGTGGACGAGTGAGCCGCGCGCCGAGCCCCGGGCGAGCCGCGCGCCGGCGCGGCCGGGGCGGCGGGCTGGCGGCGCGCGTTCGCGGGCGGCGCGCCTGCGGGCGGCGGGCTGGCGGCGCGCGTTCGCGGGCGGCGCGCGCCTGCGGGCGGCGCGGCGGCGCGCGGGCGGCGCTCAGGGGGGCGGGGTCTTGCCGGGCGCCGGACGGCCCGGGGCGAGGGGGGCACCCTGGGCGCGGGTCATGGTGCGGATGGCGTAGTTGAGCGCGGCGCGCAGGTTGCGTTGCGTGTTGAGCTGGGAGAGGTCGAGGCCGAGGGCGACCATGGTCTGGGCGACGGTCGGCTTGATGCCGGCGACGATGCCGTCGGCGCCGAGGAGCCGGATCGCGGTGACGAGCTCGACGAGGTGGGAGGCGACCTTGGTGTCGACGACCTCGACGCCGGTGAGGTCGAGGATGGCGAAGCTCGCCCGCGTCTCGACGATCTGCCGGAGCAGGCTGTCCATGACCTCGGCGGTGCGCACGCTGTCGACCGTGCCGACCATGGGGAGCGTGAGCACGCCGTCCCAGACCTCGATGATCGGCGTGGAGAGATCGCGAATCACCTTCTGCTGCGCCGCGATCCGGTCGAGCTGGATGCGCAGCTCGTTCTCGACGATCTTGGAATCCGACACGTCGAGCGAGATCCCGAGCACGCCGTCGACGCGCTCGCCGGGCCCGCTGCGGAGCGGGATGAGCCAGGTGTCCCAGTAGGCGCCGTGCGCTTCGCTGCGACCGCGGCGTACCTGGCCGTCGTACCATTGCCGCATCTCGGCGGCCGCCTCCGGGGATGCTCCATAGAGGTCGTACACGCTGCGCCCGAGGTGCTGCCCCGGTTTCAACCCGGTTTTCGCGATCGCCTTGCCCTGGTGATAGACGTACGTCCCGTCGCCGTCGAGCGCCCATATCGCCATGGGTTCCACGTGCTCGGCGATGGCGTCGAGGATGCGCGCCTTGAGCCGAAGCGTGCTCAGCGCCTCCTCGTTCACCGCGGGCGCGGCTGCGGCGGGCGCGGGGCGGAGCGAGCCGAGGACGGCGCCGCGGTCGGACGACGACCGGCTGGCGGTGCACGAGAGCGGCCGGTAGGCGCCGCCGCCGTCGCGCAGGCGCACGTCGAACGAGATGGGCCCGTCGCTCTGGAGGAGCGCCGACCACGCCGCCGCGAGCGCCGCGCGATCGTCCGGGTGCGCGAGATCCGCGAGGAGCGCGCCGCTCTCGACCCCGGGGCCCAGCGCCTCACGCAGCCCACCGCTCCCATGGAGCAGCGCCCCGTCGGCCGAGGCGATGAAGAGCAGATCGGGACAGCGGGCGAACAGCTCGCCGAGCAATGCGCTGGGGGCAGGTTCCATCAGGCTCACGTCTCCTCGAGAACAGAGATGGGGGAATAACCTTGAGGGGGAGCAAAGGTAAATTATACCGCGGACGAAGCTCACCGGGGAAGGGCTCCCGCGCCGTCGCGGCGCAATCGGGATGAGAATGCGCGCGGCATCAGCGTGCCGGCTTACGCGGCGCGACAGCGGGCCGGCTCATCGGCGCATGACGGCGAGGCGAGTCGACGGCGGTGGTGCCCCGAATTACGCGGACAGGGGCGGCGCAGAGGTGGTGAGGGGCGCGGTCGACCCGGCGATCACGTCACGCCAGGCTCGTGACCACAAGGCCATGGACTGGAGCGGGTTGGATCAGGGACCGGCAGGTGACCAGGACCCGCGGATTGAGCCAGGTGAGCTCGCGCTCGAGGGCCTCGCCAAGAGTGGACGCGAGCGCGGGCTCCCATTTCGGGATCTTCCAGTCGCCGTCGAAGGCGAACCGGAGCTGCCCCTCGTCATGAACGAAGCTCACGCCGCGGAGCCCTCCTCGCCTGGAGCCTCGTCGAAGAGCTTGCGCTCGAAATCGTAGTGGCGCGAGAACTCATCGAGGGCCCAGGAAGACGTTGATGCCCGGTGAGAAGGCGAGCTCGACGTCCTCGAACGCGCTGAACTGCTTCATCTGCAGGTGCAGAACCTTCATGGCTCTCCCCGGCGCCTCGTCGAGGGCGCGGACGGCGATGGCGGCAGGGTAGCGCAGAGGTCAGGCCGCAGGGAGCTCGTCACGGCGAGGTGCTCCCAGCCGAAGCGCGCGCCCTCAGGTCGGCCTCCACTGCCTCGAACTGCTCCAGGGCGGCCCGCAGGTCCTCCACGATTTCCCCGGCGATGACGTCCGGCGCCGGCAGGTTCTCGGATGCCTCCAGGCTCTCGTCCTTCAGCCAGAAGATGTCGAGGCTGCACTTGTCCCGGGCGGTGAGCTCCGCGTACTCGTAGGCTCGCCACTGCCCGGTCGGGTTCTTCTCCGACCACGTCGCCCGCCGCTTGTGTAGCTCGCCCGGCTTGTAGCAAGCGACGAAGTCGTCGAGATCAGCGCGCGAGAGCGGGTTGGTCTTGAGCGTGAAGTGCTGGTTCGTGCGGAGGTCGTAGATCCAGAGCTTCCTGGTCCACGGCTTCTCGCTGGCAGGCTTCTTGTCGAAGAAGAGCACGTTCGCCTTCACGCCCTGCGCATAGAAGATGCCTGTGGGAAGCCGGAGCAACGTATGGACGTCGCAGTCGTGGAGCAGCTTGCGGCGGATCGTCTCCCCTGCCCCGCCCTCGAAGAGCACGTTGTCGGGCACGACCACGGCGGCGCGCCCGTGGATCGCGAGGATGGTCTTCACGTGCTGGATGAAGTTGAGCTGCTTGTTGCTCGTGGTCGCCCAGAAGTCCTCGCGCGTGACCGTGAGCGCCTCGCGGGCCTCGTCGCCCTCCTCCGTGAGGACCATCACGCTCGACTTCTTCCCGAACGGCGGGTTCGTCAGGACCATCGAGTAGCGGGAGCCCGGATCGGCGGCGAGGCTGTCCCGGGTCTCGATGGGCGGCTGCCCCTCGTCGGCGCTCGGCCCGATGCCGTGGAGGAGCAGGTTCATCGCGCACAGCCTGGTCACGCCGGGGACCAGCTCGACGCCGCGGAGCGCGCCGAGCTTCAGGTGCTTCTTCTGATCGCGCGTCAGGCTCGGGTGCGTCCGGACAATGTGGTCGTGCGCCGCGAGCAGGAAGCCGCCCGTGCCGCACGCCGGGTCGCAGATCGTGTCGTCGGGCCCGGGGCGCATGACCTCGACGATGGCCTGGATCAGCGGACGCGGCGTGAAGTACTGCCCCGCGCCGCCCTTGGTGTCCTGCGCGTTCTTCTCGAGCAGCCCCTCGTAGGCGTCGCCCTTCACGTCGGCGTCGAGCGTCGTCCACTGCTCGCGATCGATGAGATCCGCAACGAGGCGGCGCAGTTTCGCCGGATCCTGGATCTTGTTCTGCGCCTTGCGGAAGATGAGCCCGAGCATGCCCGGCTGCCGGCCAAGGTGGTCCAGCGTCTTTCTGTACTGGACCTCGAGCGCGTCGCCATCCTTGGCGAGCAGCGCGGACCAGTCGTGGCCGGCCGGGATGAAGGGCTTATGGTTCCACGGCGGCTGCGTGCGCTCGTGCGCCATCTTCAGGAAGAGGAGGAACGTGAGCTGCTCGACGTAGTCGCCGTAGGACAAGCCGTCGTCGCGCAGGACGTTGCAGTAGGACCAGAGCTTCTGGACGATCTGGGCGGAGTGGTTCGACACGTGGCTATCTTCCGGGATGAGGCAAGACGGACACCTGAAGGAGCGTCCCGGCGAGGGGCTCGAAGTCCTTGTCCGTCGTGATGAGCAGCGCTGTTGTGGCTGCAGCCGTGGCGGCGATCCAGACGTCGTTGTCCCCCACGCTCCGGCCGGAGCCGACCAGGAACGTGTGGATCGCCGCGTAGTGATCAATGATTGCACGGTTGATGTCGAAGACGACGAGCTGCTGGATGACCTGGTGCAGCTTGCCACTCCGGTCCGCCCCCCAACCGCGGCGCCTGGCGAACGCGACCAGCTCACCGACCGTCACGATGGAAATCATCGGACGTAAGGGGCGGGTCTGGAGCCTGTACGTCGCGTCGAGCCAGCGGCCGATCTCGTTTCCGCGCGCCAGCTGCCGCACCACATTCGTGTCGAGGACGACCGGCCCCTCCGACACTGTCACGAGAGCTCCTCGAGCGCCGCCTGGAATTCCTCCTCTGTGTCATCCATCGGAATAGCACCGAAGATCGCTGCGACGCCGGAGCCCGGCCCCTGCGGCACACGGAATCTGTGCGTGTCGGCCAGCGTATCGAGTGGCCGCGGCATCGTCGACCAGGCCGCGAGATCGCCCGTCGCCGGGTGGATGCGCTCGGCCTCGACGCGCAGCACCTTGCCGGAGGGCCGGAACTTGGCAATGCCGGAGACGATCGCCGGCTGGCCGAAGAGCCGCGCCAGGTCGGCTGGGTCCACCGACTCGGCGGCAAGGCCTCGCAACGTCTCGCCCGAGGTGAGGACGAGCGTGAAGGAGCGGTCGCTGTGGCGGATCGCGTCGAGTTTGCCGCCGACCGCGATGCGTCGGTCCTCCGGCGTTCGCTGGCGCAGCGCGCGGATCGCCTCGACGCCTCGGGGATCGACGCGGAGCGTCCGGCTGTTGACCACCTCGATGCTGTCCACCCCATGGCGGAACAGGCGGCCGAGCCCTTCGAGGGTGGCCATGAGCGGCCGATCGTAGCGATCGCTGTCCTCGCGCCCGGCGAGGGCGTCGTCGAGGCTGTCCTCGAGGTAGTCGAGGCACGAGCGGCTCGGCTCGGCGGCCGCCAAGAGGTCGAGCTGCCGGGAACGCTGCGACAGCGCGTCCGCGAGCGAGGGGGCGCGCAGGACGATCTCCCGCTCCTGGATCTGATCGACCTCGAACGCCGCCGCGTCCTCCAGCCAGGCCGGCGGTGTGCCCGGCGCGGTGCTGCGGCCGTCGATCTGCAAGCGCGTCGCCTGCTGCGCGCCGTCGACGAGGATGTCGAGCAGGTCGCGCAGGAACGGAGCGCGCTGGGTCGCGACCTCCTCGCCTGTGAAACGGATCACGTGCCGCGCGCCGTCGAGCTGCCCGCCGGACGCGGTGCGCTTCGTGGTCCTGGATCGTTCACCCATCGTCGAGCCCTCCCTCGTCGGCCTGGAGCACCTTAGCGCGGCCCCTGCGGGAGGTCCTGCCCGAGCCGTTCGCGGCGGGCGCTTCCGCGCGCGCAGGGCGGATCCGTTCGGCACTGGCCGGGGGCCATCGCGGCAACACCGGCGCTTCCGCGCGCGCAGGGCGGATCCGGTCCAGCAAGGCGCTCGCCGGCTCGTCGTTCGGGTCCTGCGGGACGAGCTTGCCCTCGAAGGCGCGCTTCAGGACGGATTGGCGGAGGCGCTGCGCGCGGGCGAGCTGCACATCGACAACCCTATCCATCTCATCGGTGATGGATAGTAGACGCGCGACCTCAGCAAGAATGCGGCGCTGCTCGGCAACGGGTGCGATGAGCACCGGCCATTCGAGCATCCGCTCCGCCGTCAGGTGCAGAATGCCGACGCCGGGAGCCATCTTAGCAAATCGACCAAGCAAGGCGTCACGCATGAACCCTAGATGTAGCCACTCCGGCAAGAGATCCGGGCAGTACGATCGAACCCGGAGCAATGTCTTTTGATAGCAGCACCCGGGAATTTCTGCTCGCCAGATCGCTGGCTTGCCTACCTCACTCGGACTGCCCGAAGCCTCTGAGAGCAACACATCCCCAGGTGCCAGCCGGTACCGGTCCGGGTCTGGGAATCCCATTTGTTTGACGTCACTGAGATCAAGCCCGCGCCATGTGATATTCGCCGCGCGGACATAAGGGTACGTGACCTCCGCCGCCGCATGTACGGGGGCTCGTTGCTGACCGAGCTGCACATCGGCCACGCTGCCAAGCTTCGCCCATGCCCACCCTTCAGGCAGCTTCGACAAGCTACCCGTGTCCGGCTCTTTGGGCTCCTCGTACTTCGCCTTCCACCGATCGTCGCGGGGCACCTGCCCCTTGGCCTTCATCTTCGCGAGCTGGTCCGCTTCCCACCTCGCCCGACGCTGCTCAAGGATGCGCTGAAGCAGCACATCGCCAGGCTCGTACTCGCGCCGCTCTTGCCGCGCAAGTTCGGCCTCGGTGGGTACCAGCCGCCCCTCGCATGCAGCTTTGAGTACGGCCGCTCGGTAGCGCTTCTGGTTCGCGAGTGTGCGCTCAAGCGCGGCCACGCCTGCATCGATATCCGAGAGGTACTGCTCTACCACAGCCACGACACGTTGTTGCTCAAGAAGCGGCGCTATAGGCATCGGGATCGATCGGATTCGATCCTGCCCTATATTCCGCATGGACTCTTGATTGCCTGTAGCCAGGCTCTCAATATAACGGCGCCCTGCAGAAGACCGGAGAAAGTACAGAACCCAAGCTGGCTCGACAGCTCGCAAGCGAAAACGTAGAATTTTATCACTGAGCATCACGCGCTTGGTGACGCGACGTGCGACAACACATGCACCTACCAAGGCTATCGTGTTGGCACGGCTGAATAGAAAATCTCCGGGCGCGATCAGGAGGCCTGGATCGATTCTCACAGCGTCGTGACAGGTCTTGCTTTCGTTCTCGTCGTATTCACCCCAGGTAACTGCGCTGACCTTTGCAACGCCGATCTCTCCATCATCCGGTGGACGCTCTTCGCACTTGAAGTTCGCCCCAGCATCAATACGTTCGATGAAGTCCCCCAGCGGCGCGTTCATCCAACCTATGGGGAGTTGCGCCCCCTTCCCGTCATCCATCACGCCGCCAGCACCTCGTTCAGCTCCTCCATCACCTTCTCCAGCTCCGCCCCAAACACCCTCGCCGCCTTCCCCACCCCGCCCATCCCGGCGAACGGCGCATACTCGAAATCCTCGACCGAGATCTCCAGGTTCGCCGCCATGTGATCCCGTATCGCCTCCAGCCACGCCCGCTGCTCCGCCGAGAACCTCCGCCCCTGGTTCGTCTGCTGCGTCATCCACCGCTCGAACCGCTCCTGCACCCGCTCGCGGAAGGGCACGAGCTCTTCCTCCTGGTGCAGCGCGAACCGCACCAGCGACACCACATCCGTGAGCAGCCGTCCCGCCCCCGCCCCGCGGACCTTGTCCCGCTCCAGCGTCTCGTACGCCCGCCACAGCACCTCCGGCGTCCACTGCCGCGGCGGCGCCTTGATGGCGTCGGCGAGCGCCTTCACGTCCTCCGGCTTGAGCCGCTGCCGGTGCGGCCGGCTGTAGAGGATCTGGAGCGCCGTGATCTGGTCCCGGTGCTTCTGGCAGAACGCCTCGAACGTGCTCGTCAGCGCCCGCGCCCGCTCCCTCGCCTCGTCCGAGAAGCCCGCCGCCGTCACCTCGTCCTTCGTGACCGCGTCGATCGTCTGCTCCAGGCTCTTCTTCACGTCGGTGAGCGCCCGCCGCAGCTCCGGGCTCGCGCGGAGCGGCTGCACCGCGTCGCGAAGCATCTCCTTAACCACCTTGTCCAGGACGCTCGCGGGCGCCGCCGCGCCCGCTGGCAGCCCGGCGACCACGCGGGCGCGCTCGGCCTGCGCGTCGGGGTCGAGCGCCTCGACGAGCTTCGCGCTGAGCTCCGCCAGGGTCCGACCCCCGGCGAGCTTCGCCAGCATCGCCCGCTCTTCCGCGCCGATGCGGCGGTCGAGACGCGCCAGCCGACCGGCGAGCGACGAGAGCACGTCGACCTTCGTGCTCCCCTGCGCCACGGCCTCGAGCAGCTTCTCGAACCCGACCGTGCGGTTCTTCTCCAGCGGCAGCGCGTCGATGAGATCCGTCTCGCAGACGCCGACGCAGTCGACCAGGACGAAGCGATCCTTGGCGTGCGCGTCCGGCGTGACCGCCTGGAGATCCGCCGGGTGGATGACGCGTACGCCGCGGCCCTTCATCTGCTCGAAGAAGTTCCGGCTCTTCACCGCCCGCATGAACATCACGATCTCGAGCGGCTTCACGTCCGTGCCCGTGGCGATCATGTCGACCGTGACGACGACGCGCGGGTTGTAGCTGTTGCGGAAGGACGAGAGCAAGTCCTCCGGCTTGAGCCCGTTCGACTTGTACGTGACGAGCTCGGTCTCCTTGCCGTCAGGTCCGAGCCGCTTCTCGACGATCCGTGCGGTACCGGTCTTGTAGGTGATCTTCTCGCAGAAGTCGTTCCCCTTCCCGAACTCCTCCCGGACCGCCTGCACGATGTCGTCGGCGTGGCTGTCGTCCTTGGCGAAGATGAGCGTCTTCGGCACCTCGCGCCGGCCAGGGAAGATCTCGGTGAAGAGCCGGTCGCGGAAGGTGCGGACCACGGTGCGGATCTGGTCGACCGCGACGACCTGGCGATCGAGCGCGGCGGCATCGTACGTGAGGTCGTCGTCGAGCAGTTCCCACCGGACCTTGCGCGTATGCCGGTCGCGCCGGCCGACGATCTCTTCAGGACCGGCCTCGACCGTGGCGCCCTTCTCCGTGATGCGGGTGCGGATCTTGTAGATGTCGTAGTCGACGTTCACGCCGTCGGCCACGGCCCGCTCGTGGTCGTAGTCCATGACGAGGTTCTGGCGGAAGAAGGCGAAGGTCTGCTTCGCGGGCGTCGCCGTCAGGCCGATGAGGAAGGCGTCGAAGTACTCGAGCACCTGCCGCCAGAGCGAGTAGATGCTGCGGTGGCACTCGTCGACGAAGATCGCGTCGAACGCCTCAACTGGCAGCGCCGGGTTGTACGCGACCGGCACAGGCTCGCCGAGCATCTCGCTCAGGCTGGCGAGGCCGAGCTCCTCCGCTTCGGGCGGGAGGTCCGCCTCGCCCTTCAGCATCGAGTACAGGCGCTGGATCGTGGTGATGACGACGCGCGCGACCGGATCGAGCTTGTTCGAGGTGAGCCGCTGCACGTTGTACAGCTCGGTGAACTTGCGGCCGTCGTCCGGGGTCACGTACTGCTGGAACTCCTTGAGCGCCTGGCGCCCGAGGTTGTCGCGGTCGACGAGGAACAGCACCCGGCTCGCGTCGCCGAACTTGATCAGCCGGTAGATCGAGGTGACCGCCGCAACGGTCTTCCCCGCGCCGGTGGCCATCTGGATGAGCGCACGGGGCCGGTTGTCCCGCAGCGACACCTCGAGGTTGCGCACCGCGCGCACCTGCGCCGCCCGCAGGCCGGCCTCGGGCACGTCCGGGAGCGTGAGCAGCCGCGCGCGGAACGACGCGGGACGCTGGCTGAGCGGATCGGGGCGCCCGTCGACGCGCGGCAGGTACACCGGCTCCGACGCGATCCAGCGGCTCAGGGTCTCGGGCTTGTGGAAGTGGAACACGCAGCGGCTGCGCGGATCGGGGTCGAGGCGGTTGGTGAACGCCGTCTCGACCCCGGTGGACTGGTAAAGGAACGGCAGTGGCCGCACCGGCGCCGGCAGGAGATCCGGAAGACCAGCGGAGTACTTCTCCGTTTGCCCCTCCACGCCGGTGAGCGTGGTGCCGACCTCCTTGGCCTCGATCACACCGACCGCCTCCCCATCGACATAGAGCAGGTAGTCGGCGAAGCCGTGACCGCGCTTCAGCGGGAACTCCCGAACGGCGACGCCGCGCGCCGCATCGAGGTTCATCGCTTGCCTGTCCTGCACGGCCCAGCCGGCAGTCGTCAGCGCGTCGTCGATGTTCTTCCGGGCAGCATCTTCGGGGCGAGTCATGGGCTGGATCGGGAAGCGTAACGAAAGCGGCAGGCCGGCGTCGATGCTGGTGTGTCGGCACACGGCGCTTCGGCAGCGAAGCTGCCGGGAGGATACGCCCGTAGGAGAACGGAGCCGGGACGCACCGCCCGCGGCAGGGGCGCCAGGGTGCTGTCGCCTTGACGGTGTGCGTGCTTACACGCGATGCTGCCCGGTCATGGGGAAGGTGACGGCGCTGGGGCTGGACACGGTCCACGAGGGATCCGGCCACCAGATGACGGGCATGGCGGTGAGCGTGTGCACGACGCCGGCCGCGCCGAGCCCGCTGCCGATCCCGTACCCCACGATGGGCACGGTGGCCGAAGGGGTCATCGATCCGCCGATGCGGACGAAGATCGAAGGGAAGAAGATCCTGACGGTCGGCGGGTGCATGAAGGCGTGTCACGGCAACGAGCCGGGCACGTTGAAGGAGACGTTGAGCCTCAACACGGGCGGTCCGTGCTTCCCGTGGCTCGGGGCGCCCAACGTGCTCATCGAGCTGGGGATGGCCGGGATCACCGGCAGCATGGGGCAGATGAACAAGTCGGTCTCCGCCGGCGCCGGGACGAGCGCGAGCGGGGCCGGCGGCGCCGGGGACGCGGGCGGTGGCGGGGGTAGCGGCGGCGCGGGGGCGCCGGGCGGGCGCGGGCCGACCGCGCCGGGCGGCGGTGGAGGAGGGGGCGGCGGGGGCAGCCACAAGGGGGCGACGGCGGGCAAGTCGTCGTCGCCGCCGGTGGACCAGTGCACGACCGAGGGGCACCCGGTCGACGTCACGGATGGCGCGGTGGTCGACGCGGCGACGGACATCGCAGTCCCGGGGATGATCCCGCTCGTCTGGGCGCGACATTACCGCTCGTCGCGTCATACGGAGCGAGACGCGGCGCTCGGGCCGGGGTGGGCTTTTTCTTATGAGCAATGGATCGAGGAGGGAGCGCAGGTCCTCGCGCTGCGCGACGGCGAGGGGCGGTGGATCTGGTTCGAGAAGGTCGGGCCTGGGGAGAGCGCTTTCCACCGGCGCGAGCGGCTGGAGCTGCATCGAGACGGAGCGCGGGAGTACCGGGTGGTGGAGCTCGGGTCTCGGCAGGTGCGGGTGTTCGCAGCAGAGGCCGGATCGGCGAAGGCGCGCCTGCGGGCGATCCGCGACGTGCACGGCTACGAGCTCCGGCTGGACTACGAGGGAGAGCGGCTCGTCCGGATCATCGACACCGCGGGCCGAGAGCTCCAGGTGCGGTGGAAGGACGGGCGGATCACGCGCCTGGAGCTGTGGGCGGAGCGGCGGCTGGGGCAGTGGGTGGATTACCGTTACAATCGCGCCGGGTGCCTGATCGCGGCCGTTGATGCGATGGGGGGCGTCGAGGGTTACGAGGTCGACGTCCGGAACCGGCTCACGGCGACGACGTTGAAGAACGGCGAGCGGTTCTGGTACGCCTACGAGGATCGGGAGGGATACCGCTGCCGCAAGACCGGCGGGCGGGACGGGCTGCACGAGGTGGAGCTGTGCCGCAACGAGCGGTCGAGTACGACCGAGGTCCGCGGCGAGGAGCCGCGGGTGTACACCTGGAACGCCGACGGCCTGGTGACGCGCGCGGCGCTGCCCGACGGGACGGTGCTGTGGGAGCGGGCGTACGACGAGGACGCGCTCCTCGTCGCGGAGGCCAACGGCGCGGGCGAGGGGGTGCAGAGGTGGTACGACGCGCGCGGCAACGCAATCCGCGAGGTGGACGCGCTCGACAACGAGACGCGGTGGGAGCTCGAGGGCGACCTCGTGGTGCGCGAGATCAGCCTCGAGGGGCTGGTGGCCGAGGTGGTGCGCGACGCGCGCGGCGAGGTGAGCGCGGTGCTGCGGCCGGCGGGCGCGGCGGTCTCGTTCGCGCGCGACGAGCGCGGGCGGGTCACGGGCGTGTACGCGCACGGCGGCGGGCAGGGCGGGCTGCTGTTCGGCTACGAGCACGACGCGCAGCACAACGTGGTTGCGGAGACTGACGCGCGCGGCGCGCGCACGGCGTACGCGCACGACGGGATGGGGAGGCCCGTGGCGAGGACCGACGCGCTCGGGCGGACCACGCGCGTGACGTACGACCCGATGGGCCGGCCCATCCGCGTGGAGCGGCCCGACGGCACGAGGACCGTCGCGACCTACGACCCCATGGGCAACCCGGTGCGGCTGGTGGATGCGCTGGGGCAGACCACGCAGCTCGCCTACCAGGGCACGGGCGTGCTGGCGCAGGTCGTCGAGCCGGGCGGGGGCGTGTGGCGCTTCGAGTACACGAGCAAGGAGCGGCTGCACGTCATCACCAACCCCAAGGGGGAGAAGTACACGTTCCGTTACGATGAAGCGGGCCGGGTCGCGCAGGAGGACACGTTCGACGGGCGCAAGCTCCGTTACGGCTACAGGAGCTCGGGGCGGCTCGGGCGCATCGAGCTCGCGGCCGACCGGACGTGGTGGCGCAACCTGTTCTACGACCGCGCGGGCAACCTCACCGGCGACGAGACGCCCGACGGGCTGATCCGCTACGCGCGCGACCGGATGGGGCGGCTGCTCGGGGCCGTACTCGAGGAGGCGAGCGGGCTGCGCATCGAGACGTGGTTCGAGCGCGACGGGCTCGGGCGCGTGGTGTGCGAGCGGCAGGGCGACCATGCGGTGCGGTACGCCTACGACGCGCGCGGCCGGCGGATCGAGCGCGTCATGCCGAACGGGGCGAGGACGAGGTATGCCTACGACGCGCTCGACGCACTGAGCGCCGTCGAGCACGACGGGCACCGCGTCGTGTTCGAACGCGACGCGCTGGGGCGCGAGGTGCAGAGGACGAGCCGCTCGCCGGGCGAGGACGACGCGGCGGGCGAGGCCGCGGCGATCGAGGCCGCGGCGATCACGGTGCGGAGCAGCTACGATGCGATGGACCGGCTCATCGAGCAGCGCGCGACCGCGCCGGCGCCGGGCGTGCCCAAGGTGCTGGTCGCGCGGCAGTGGCTTTACGACGGGCGCGGTCGTGTCGAGCGCATCGACGACGCGCGCTGGGGCGCGACCGCGTACCGCTATGACCGCGTTGATCGGCTCTTGTCCGCGCAGCGGGGGGCCGTGCGCGAGGTGTTCGCCTACGACCCGGCCGGCTCGATCACGCGCATGCTCGAGGAGCTCGCCCAGAGCGACGACCTGGGGCTGCTCGCGCAGGCGCGGCAAGCGCAGGACTTGATGCAGCCGTCGTGGAAGATCGAGCCCGGCGGCGTGCTGCGCAAGACCGAGACCGCGGCCTACGAGGTCGACGCGCGCGGGCGCCGCACCGCCAAGGTTGAGCTGGCCCGGTACCGCGAGAGCCACCCCAGCGGCGGGGCCGTGACCGAGAAGGACATGACCCGCTACGTCTGGGACTGCCGCGACCGGCTGCGCGAGGTGCGCCAGCCGGATGGCACGCACGTCGTCATGACCTATGACGCCTTTGGCAGACGCGTGCGCAAGGAGGTGATCAGCAAGGCGGCGGTCGGCCAGCCGCGCGTGGTCGAGTTCGTCTGGGATGGCCATGTGCTGGCGGCCGATGTCGACAGGGAGCGCGGGGCACGGACGTTCGTGCACGCGCCGGGCACGTTCGTGCCGCTCTTGCAGCAGCAGGACGGGCGCGTGCTGACGTACGTCAACGACCACCTCGGCACCCCCAAGGAGCTGCTCGATCCGCGCGGGCTCGTGGCGTGGTCGGCCGCGCACTCGGCGTGGGGCAAGGTCGCCGAGGTGTGGCGCGACCCCATCAGCGTGCAGAACCACAGGACCACCGTGGAGTCGCCGTTCAGGCTGCTCGGGCAGTACGCCGATGACGAGATGGGGCTCTGCTACACGAGGTTCAGGTTCTTCGACCCCGAGACCGGCGGCTGGTGCAGCCCCGATCCGCTCGGGATACACGGTGGAGTGAACCTATTTGGCCTCGACGGTACACCGACGCGATACACTGACCCGCTGGGACTGGCCAGCGGAAAGGAGCTGGCCGCTGGCGGCGAACCATGGGAGGACCAAGTTCGGAAGATGAGCGGGGGGCAATCGCAAGAGATTGATCACCCGACATGGGGTCGACGACAATATGACTCCGTCACCGCGACAGAAATAATTCAAGCAAAAAATTCCACGTCTGCCACAAACAAACCGCGCAATTTTCTCGACCAGAGAACGAGAGACCAGATCAAAGCCACCATTGCAGTGGCCGATCAGGAGAATAAACGCGCGGTTTTCTGGTTCAAGGACGAACCCCATCAAAGTGTCAGAGAGTACATAGAAAAGAAAGGCGCCGAGGTGCGTGTAGGGTGTCACAACTAGACACCCAAAGGAGCAGCCGTGTCCTATTACTACGGTCTTCGCGGATGGCTAGAATGTTCGCCGGAGCACTTCTCAACCATCACATGCGTCCTTCAAGACGCACAGCGTGAAGTAGACGAGAGTTGCACGACCAGCATATGGCAGAAGTCATACATGCGAGGATGGTGCTGGCGCAACGAACAGCCTGGATACGTTTTCTACGGCGCCGAAACAACCAAAGAAGGACTGAATTTGCACGAGAAAATTCTTACGCGCGTCATTGAACTCAGACTAGGAATACGCGGCTTTTTTCATGCACAGGGAGAGGACACCGAGGAGAATTACACATTCAAGGTCACCAAGAACGCTCTGAGGAAGAATGCATCTCATCCCATGTTTACATCTGATTATGACGATGGCGGTGCGGCTACTGAGTAAGACCCGGGTCGTGATGACCTATGACGGCATTGGTGCAAGGTGGACGCGCTGGACAACGACACGCGGTGGGAGCACGAGGGCGACCTCGTGGTGCGCGAGATCAGCCCCGAGGGGCTGGTGACGCAGGTGGTGCGCGACGCGCGCGGCGAGCTCAGCGCGGTGCTGCTGCCGACGGGCGAGGCGATCTCGTTCGCGCGCGACGAGCGCGGGCGGGTCACGGGCGTCTACGGGCACGGCGCCAGGCAGGACGGCCTGCTGTTCGGCTACGAGCACGACGCGCAGCCCAACGTGACCTGCGGGCGGCCGCGGGACGAGCGCGCGGACGCTCAGGCAATCTCTGGCGGCGCGGGCGGCGCGGGCGCCTCGGGCACAGTTTTCTTCGCCTTCTTCACCCTGGCCGCGGCGGCGCGGGGGACATGGAGCTCGTCCAGATAGCCGAACACCTGGCCATCGAGGTCGGGCGGCAGCTTCGGGTTGTGCTCTACCTCGTCGGTGATGCCCGCACGCAGGCGGGAGAGGAGGCCTATCGTGGCGGCGCGCAGCGCGCCTGCGCCCTTGCGCGAGGTCTCCTTCATGTCGGCGCGATCGCTGAGCATGGAGTGGAGCCGCTCGCCGGCGTCGAGGAAGCCGCTGATCCAGTCATGGAGGGTCTCTCCGCCGGCGGCGGGGAAGCGCTCGAGATCGGCCTTGTGCTGCTTGAGGATCTTCTTGCGCTCGATGGCCGCTCTGGCCTCATCCGCGTAGCTCGCCTTGAGCTCGGACAGGGCGGGGATGAACGCGCGGCGGATCCGTGTCGCAGCAGCCACCGTCTCCGGCGAGACCTGCGGGTGCCGGAGGTATGCCTCGGTCATGTACCAGACCGCCTTGCCGAAGCCGTCATGCTCCACGTCGGTCTCCTCGAGCTCCGCCGCGAGGGCCTTCCCTCCGATCACGACGGGAGGAAGCGCGGAGATCTCCTCCAGCTTCTTCGCGAGCATCGGCTCGTAGGTCTTGCCGGAGCTGGAGCGCAAGAGCGCCGGTTTGCGCTTGTCGAACAGGTCGGTGAGTCCGAGCTTCAGATCGGACAGCGTGAGCAGTTGCATCCAATCGAGGGTAGAAAGGCGAGCAGGGGTGTCAAGCCGCCCCGGCCGTCGGAACAGTGCCGCTCGGATGAGCGTGACGGCGAGATGGCGTGCGACCGATGGCGGCGCGAAGGTCCCAGACGTCCTCAGCGCGCGTGCCGGTGCCCCACCGGCGAGACGCCGTGGCGGCGACGACCCTCCCTGGAACCCCGGCCGCGAGGCGAACGTGTCGCAGCGAACGTCCCGGCATCCCCGCGGCGGGACGACCACGCATCGAGGAGCGTGCCTGGTGCCCCGGCGGCGAGGCGCGGGCGTTGCGCCGACCATCCCTGGTGCCCCGGCGGCGAGGCGCGGGCGTTGCGCCGACCATCCCCGGTGCCCCGACGGCGAGGCGAACAGGCCGGAGCCACGACGGCGATCTGCAGCGCGCCGCGAGGGGACATCATGAGTCTTCAAGGGCACGCCCGGGGCCCACCTCCGCCCTGTGATACCCTCTCAACGCGCCATGGCCCCCTACCGATCATCCCGAGAGGACCGCGCCGCGCCTCCGGCGCCGCCCCCAGGCCCCGTGGCCGACATGGTGCAGCAGTTCGCCGACCCGTACGCCTTCCTCCGCGAGCTCGTGCAGAACGGCATGGACGCCGGCGCGCGCAAGATCGCCGTGCGCGTCGAGACGCTGCCGGGCGCGTGCGCCACCTCGGTCACCGACGACGGGTGCGGCATGCGCCGCGAGGACATCGAGGGACCGCTGCTCACCCTCTTCAGCTCGTCCAAGGAAGGCGACCCCAGCAAGATCGGCAAATACGGCGTCGGCTTCGTCTCGGTGTTCGCCCTCCGGCCAGAGCAGGTCGACGTGGAGACCTGGCGCGACGGCCAGGCATGGCTCCTCCGGCTGCGCAGCGACACGAGCTACGAGCTCGAGGACGCCGGGCCGCGCCAGGGCAGCGGCACCCGGGTGACCCTGATCCAGCGGCTCAGCAGGGAGGCGTTCGTGGAGCACGCGCGGCGCGCGCGGGCGGCCCTCCGCCGCTGGTGCCGCCACGCCGAGTGCGAGATCGCCCTCAGCATCGCCGACCACGAAGGCAACACCCGCGCGAGCGTCGAGCGCGTCGACTCCCCGCTCTCCGTCGCAGCCCCCGTGTCCGTGACCGCCGTCGAGGAGGACACCACCTTCGTCGTCGGCCCCTCCGCCGGCGCGCAGCACCTCCCACCCCCCGCCGGCGGCGAGCCCGCCGCAGAGCACGGGCAGAGCTTCGCCGGCTTCTACAACCGCGGGCTCACCCTGTTCGAGACCGCTGACGAGCTCTTCGGCGGCCTCTCGGGCGTGCGGTTCAAGGTGATGAGCCCCCACCTCCAGCACACCCTGAGCCGCGACAACGTGCGCCGCGACGACGCCTTCTGGGAGGCGCTCGCCCGCGTGCGCGAGCTCGTCAAAGGGCCGCTCCGGCGCGAGCTCGCCGCGCGCCTCCCCAGGGCCGCAGCAGGCGCCGCCGCCGGCAAGGGCGCCGCCGCCGCGTACGCGGCCATGCTCGAGGCGGCCCTGTCGCCGCCCACCGCGCTCGATCCGGACGAGATCCCGTTCCCGCTCGCGAGCCCCGTCGCGGGCGACCGGGCCCGCGCAGGCCTCCGGGCGCTCGCGCCAGGGCGCGAGCCGCTGCTCGTCGCCGAGCGGGCCGACGCGCTGACCGAGGCCATGGCGCACGGCGGCCTGCCCGTCGTGCTGTGCAACCACCCCGCCACCGTCGCGCTGCTCAAGCGGTGCTTCCCGGCGGCGCGCGTCGAGCTGGCCCACGCGGCCTACCTGCTCGTGCGCGAGGAGCCGGAGAGCGCCCGCGCGGCCGACGCGCCGCTGCTCCAGGTGGTCGCCGACGCGCTCGCCCGCGCCCGCCACGGGGTCGCCCGGGTGAGCCTCTGCCAGATCCAGGGCGCCCTCCGGGAGCGCGGCGCGATCCTCCTGCCCGCGCGCGAGCGCGGCGGGCCCGAGCGGAGCTGCCACGCGGCGCGCGACGTCGTGCGGCGCGCGGCGCGCTTCCGCAGCGGGCACGCCCTCTACCTCAACGTCGACAGCGACACCGTGGCGCTCGCGCGCAGGCGCGCCGCCGTCGACCCCGTGACCGCCGGCAACCTGCTCGCCCGCGCGCTGCTCGTCGAGGCCAAGGGGCCGCTCGATCCCGACGACAGCGACCGGCTCCTCGACCTCGCCGCGAGCCCGCCGCCGCTCGCCTCCTCGCCGGCCTCCACGCGAAGGGGGCTGCCGCGGTGAGCCGGGTCGTCGCCCGCGGCGCGATCCGGGTCGACGCCCGCCGCGCCGTCCAGAAGCTCCGGGAGCACCTGCTCGTCGACCTCGACCTCTACCTGCTCGAGCTCGTCCGGGCCGCGGCGGCCGGCGGCGCGACGCGGATCGACCTGGAGTACGACGCCGACGACGTCGCCCTGACCTTCGACGGCGAGCCGCCCGACGCGCCCGTGCTGACCCGCCTGCTCGACCACGTGCTCAACGCGGCGCCCGACGCGCCGTCCCGGCGGCTCCGGCTGCTCGCGCTCGGCGTGAACGCGGCGCTCGGGCTGCGCCCCTCGCGCGTCGACCTGATCACGACCGGCCGCGGGCCGTCCGGCGAGGCCGCCGAGGCGACCTGCACGCGCGTGCGCTTCACGCCCGCCCTGCTCGAGGCGCCCGAGGACGCGCTCGCGCCGGCCGCCGCCCCCGCCTGCGAGGAGGTGCCGCGGCCGCCCGGGATGCCCGCCGCCGGGCTGCGCGTCGAGGTGCGCCGGCGGCTCGGCTGGTCGGTGCTGCGCCGGGCGATCACCGGCGACACGCCGCCGGAGCTCGCCCACCTGGCCGCCGCCACCGCCGACTTCCCCGTCCCGATCACCCTCGCCGGCGAGCCGCTCCGCCACGCCCCGCCGGGCGCCCAGCCCGGGGTGCTCGTGCGCGTGCCCTTCCACGTGCACGGGGCGCGCCGCGCCGCGCTCGAGATCGTCGCGACCCGCGAGCCCTCGGGCGGGCCCGCCTCCGCGACGCCCCTGCCCGCGCCGCAGCCGGCGCCCCTCGTCCCCCCCCTCGCACCGCTCTCCGGTCTGCCCGCCGTCGACTACCTCGAGCACGGCGTGCGGCTCGTCCGCGAGCGCTGGAGCTTCGAGCCGCGGTTCCCCTCGGCGCTCTACCAGGGCGTCGAGCTCCCGGTCCGCCTCGTCGTCGACGCGGACGAGCTGCCCACCAACGCGTCGCGCTCGGCGCTGCGCGAGGACGCGCCGCTCGTCGCGCGGCTCCGCGAGGCCGCCGGCGGCGCGCTGATCGAGGCGCTCGCGGCGCTGATCGCCCTCGCCCGCGGCGAGGGCGCGGTGCCCGACGGCGCGGTCGTCGTCGACGACGACCCCGGCCGGATCGAGGACGCGCTCGCGGCCTTCGCGTGCGTGGCCACCGGGGCCGCGCGCGCGGGCAGGAGGCTGCCGCCCGAGGCGCAGGCCGCGCGCGAGCTCCCGCTGCTCCGCGACGGGCACGGGCGGCCGGTGTCGCTCGCGTCGCTCGACGCGCGCGACGCGTCGCCCCTCTTCGTCCATCGCGGCGAGGCGAGGCTCCCGGAGGAGCTCTCCCCCTGGGCCCACGACGTGATCTGGAGCCGCGGGGGGCTCGTCGAGCGCGCCCTCGCCGGGCTCCCGCTCGCCGACGCGGAGGCGATGCTCGAGCAGGCGAAGCTCGGGGCCGGGCGCCGCAGGGCGTTCCTGCTGCACGCGACCGGCGAGCCCGTCGTGCCGCCCTCGCCCGAGCACGCCTTCCGCGCCGCCTTCCACGTGGACGAGGGGCCGCTCGACGGCCTGCGCGGCGAGCTCGCCGTCTTCGCCGACGGCGGCGAGGCCCAGCGAGGCGCCGAGGTGCGGGTGTTCGTGGACGGGCGGCACCTCGAGACCGTGGCGCTCGACCCCGCCGCCGTGCCCCTGCCCGTGGAGATCGCGCTCGCGTGGGAGGGGCGCGTGCGGCCGCGGTTCGGGTACGACGGCGTGGAGCGCGACGCGCGCTTCTTCCGCGCGGTCCGCCACGCCCTCGGGGTCGCGCTCGCCGCGGCCGACGCCGAGGCGCGGCGGCTCTTCGGGCCGAGGGCCGCGCACCAGGGCGCGCCCCCGCCCGAGGGCGAGCTCGCGCGCCTGCGGGGCCCGCTGCGCGCCGCGATCGGCACGATGTTCTGCGCGCCGCCGCGCCTCGGCGCGCCCGACGCCAAGCAGGGGCGCCGGGGCGGGCCGGGGCGGCGCTCCGGCGACGACCTCTCGCCGTCGCGCTTCATCGGGCTGCTGGAGGCGCGGCTCTGGCCCCTGCTCGGGTCGGCCCGGTTCATGAGCCTGAGGGGCCTCGCCGCGCTCGGCCGGGCCGCGCGCGGCCTCTGCACCGCGCCGCCCGAGGCGCAGGGGCGCGCGGCCGACCGGCGGCCCGTGCTCGCCGCCTCGCAGCGCGAGCTCGACTGGGTCGCCGCCGCGATCCCGGGGTGCGAGCTCGTCCCCTACGCGCCGGGGCTGTTCGGCGAGGAAGAGCTCGCGGCGCGGGGGCCGGCGCGGCGGCGCGCGCTCGCGGCGTCGCTGGAGAAGATCGCGCCGAAGGGCGCCGCGGGCGCGCCGGTCCTCGAGGTCGCCGGCGCCGGCTTCCTCGCCCTCGCGACGCCCGGCGACGCGATGGTCGAGGTGTGGCACCACGCGTCGCAGCCGCTCGCCACCCTGGAGGCGGCGCCGCTCCTCGGCCCCGCCGCCGTCGCGATCGACGACGACGCGGCGGTGCCGAACCGGGCGTGGAACGGGGTCGCGTCGCCCCGCAACGACGCCGCCGTCCACGAGGTCGAGCGCGCGCTCTGCGAGGCGATCGTCGCGGCGCTGGAGGGCGACGCCGCGGCGCGCGCGCGGCTCGGGCTGCGGGACGATCCGCTCGGCGACGGGGGCAGGCCGGACGCGCGCCTCGTCGCCTACCTCCTCGACGGCGCGCGCGCGCTCGCGGAGCGGGCCCGGAGCGCGCCGGTCGAGGCGGCCCCCGGCGGGCTCGCGGCGCGCATCCGGCGCCTGCCGCTGCTCGCGATGCTCGACCCGCGCGGCCAGGAGGTCGCGTGCTCGCTCGAGGCCCTCGACAGGGCGCACCCGGCGCCGGCGCCGATCCCGGTGCTCGAGGAGGCGCCCGGCTTCGAGACGCTCGCCTGGCACCCGCTCGTCGCCCGCGATCCGCGCGAGCGCGCGGCGCTCCTGCGGTGGGCCGGCGGCCGCGTCCTGCCGGCGGACGGCGCGGTGCCGGGGCGGCGGCAGCGCGCCGCCGCGGAGCAGGAGCGCCGCGCCTCCGCCGAGAGGGCGCAGCAGGGGCGCCGGGCGCGCGGCGGGGCCGGGGGGCCGCCGCGCGCGCCGCTCGCGCTGCCGGGCGCGCCGGCGCACCCGCTGCTGCGGGTGAGCGCCGCCGCGCTCGGCGCGCGGGATCTCGAGGGCGAGGTCGAGATCGTGGAGGGGCCGGCGTCGGACGCGCGCCTCGTCGGCCCGGACGGCGAGGAGCGGCCCGTCGAGGTGGACCTGCCGATCCCGCTGCGCATCCTCGCGCGCGCCTCCGCCGCGGACCCGCCGCGGGACGAGGTGCGCGCGCTGCTGACGCGCCTCGCGAAGGGCGCGGGGCGGTACCTGATCTCGCTCGCGCCCCACTTCGACGAGCTGCCGCCGTTCGCCCGGAGCCACGCGCGCCGCGCGGTCCTGCGGACGCTCGCCCAGGGCAAGCGCGTGGTCCCGGGCGCCGCGAGCGCGCCGCTGTTCCCCGACATCGAGGGGACCCTCTGGTCGCTCGACGAGCTCCGGCTCAACCCGCGCGCCGAGTGGCTGTGCACCTCGACGCCGCCGCCCCACCCGAAGCAGCGCTACGAGCGGCCGGTCCTCGCGCTGAGCACGCCCGAGCGGCTGCAGCTCGCGACGGCGGTGCTCGTCCGGGACATCACCGACGTCGTGGCGCGCGATCGCGCGACCGAGGCGCGCCTCGCGGCGCCGCCGCTCGCCGTCGTGGGCCTCGACGCGGCCGCGCGCGCGGCGTGCTTCGCGACCTTCCCCTTCGCGCAGGACGGCGCGCCGCCGGCGCACGGCGAGATCGGCCTGCTCGCGCCGGAGCACGCCGGCGCGGCCGGGATCGCGGTGCACGTCGGGCGCCGGCCGCTCTGCGCGATCGACGCCGGCGAGGGGTGGCCGCTGCGCGCGGCCGTCAACGACGACGCGCTCGAGCCGAACCGCGCCTTCGACGGGCTCAAGGCGAGCGCGGACGCGGCGCGGCTCCGGCAGGCGGTGCGCGACGCCGCGGCGCGGTGGCTGCGCGGCCGGCTCGCGCCGCCCGGGGACGCGCTCGCGACGCGGTGGATCGACGCCGCCGCCGGCGGGCCCCGGCCGCTGCTCGTGACCGGGGCGCTGTGGCTGCCGGCGCGGTGGCCGCGCGCGCCGCGGGTGCTCGTCGGCGCGCCCTCGGCGGCGAACGTCGGCGAGGACGGCGGCGGCGCCGCGCGCGGCGGCTTCACGCCGCGCGCGCTGCTCTCCAGGGCGGGCAGCGGCGGGGTGATCGGGCTCGCGCCGGTCGAGGGGATGCTCCTCGTGTGGACGCTGCAGGACGAGCCGTGGGAGGCCGTCGCGGAGCTCGCCATGGAGGCGGCGGCCTCGATGGCGGCCGAGCTCTCGGACGAGGCGGCCGCCGCGCCGTACCTGTGGAACCTGCACCTGCTCGGCCGCCTCTCCGGCGGCCGCCTCGCCGCGCGCACCGCCGGCGGGGAGGCCGTCGGCCCGGCGGCGGTCCGCGCGGAGCTCGCGGCGAGCGGCTGCCTGTGGATCACCGATCGCCGCGGGAGCGCGGACGGCGATTTCCCGGAGGGGACGCCGGCGTTCGTGCTGCTCGACGACGGCTCGCCGCTGGTCGAGGTGCTGCGCCACCGGGCCGCCCCCGGCGCGATGCGCGAGCTCGGCGCGCCCGCGGCGCCCGGCGCCGTCGCGGTGGAGGTCGGGGGCGCCGCCGGGAGCGCCGCCCCGGACGAGGCTCCGGCGAGCGCCGCCGGCGCAGGGGCTCCGGCGAGCGCCGCCGGCGCAGAGGCTCCGGCGAGCGCCGCCGGCGCAGGGGCTCCGGCGAGCGCCGCCGGCGCAGGGGCTCCGGCGAGCGCCGCCGACGCAGAGGCTCCGGCGAGCGCCGCCGGCGCAGAGGCAGCCGCGGGGACACCCCTCGCCGAGGCTCCGGCGAGCGCCGCCGGCGCGCTGGCCGCGGCGGGCGCGCCCGTCGCCGAGGCCGCCGCGGGCGCATCCGGCTCCCGGCCCGCTGCGCGCGCGACCGCCGCTCGATCTCCCGCTGCCGCTCCCGGCGCCGAGGCCGCCGCGGGCGCGCCCGACTCGAGCCGCGCCCGCGCCTGGGTCGGCGCCCTGTGGCGCAGCGTGCGCGGCCTGATCGGCGGCGAGGCGGCGGCGCTCTCCGGCGCCGCGCCCGAGCGGCGGGGCGCGGAGGCCGAGAGCCCGCTCGCGGCGGCGCTCCGCGAGGCCATCGCCCGGATGGGCCTCGCGGGGTCCCCGGTCCGCGCCGTCGTCGAGAGCCGCTCGGGGAGGCCGGTCCGCTACGAGGCGAGCCGGAGTCACATCGTCATCAACACCGAGCACGAGGCGCTCGCGTGGCTGCGCGGGCGCGGCGCGCCCGATCCCGCGGCCGTCGCGCTGCTGGCGGCGGCCGCCGTCGGCGAGGTGAACCGCGCGCTGAAGTCGGTCACCGACGCGGAGGAGCGCCGGGCGCTCGATCACCTGCTGCGCTCGATGGGGTAGCGCGCGCCCGGAGGCGGCGCGCCGCCGGCGGGACGGAGCCTGCACGCACGAGCCCGGCGCGCGCCTCCGCCGCGTGTTGCCCGCGCGCCGCCGGGACGCAAAGCTCTCCCCCGTGGATACCGTCTTCACCGTCGGCCACGGCACCCGCAGCCTGGAGGAGCTCGTCGAGCTGCTCGGCGAGGGGCCGGCCGACACGCTGATCGACGTCCGGAGGTTCCCGGGATCGAGCCGATCGCCGCACCTCGGCCGCGCCGCGCTCGCCGAGGCGCTGCCGCGGCTCGGGGTGACCTACGTCTTCCGCGGCGACACGCTCGGCGGCCGGCGGAGCGGGCGGGACGGCTCGCCCCACGTCGCCTGGGAGAACGCGAGCTTCCGGGCCTACGCCGACCACATGGAGACCGCGGACTTCCAGCGCGCGCTCGCCGAGGTGGAGGCGGAGGCCCGGGCCGGACGGCGCATGGCCTTGATGTGCGCCGAGACGCTCTGGTGGCGGTGCCACCGCCGCCTCATCGCCGACGCCCTCGTCGCGCGCGGGCTCGCGGTCGTCCACCTGCTCGGCCCCGGCGCGCGGGCCCCGCACGCGCTGAACCCCGCGGCGCGGATCGACGGCGCCGGCCGCCTGATCTACGACGTCGGCGCCCAGCGCGCGCTGCCGCTCGGCGGCGCCGGCGCGGGGCGCGCCCCCGCGCCCGACGAGCCCGCGCGCCCGCGCCGCGCGGTGGGCCCCCGACCGCGCCGCGCGCGGTGAGCCCGGACCGCGCCGCGCGACGCCGGGTGCATCCGCCCGGGGTCCTGTGCTCCACTGCGGCCATGACCCCGGGCGCCGCGGCGCGGATGACGGAGAAGATCGCCACGGTGCTCGCCGGCCGCGAGCCGAGCCTCCCTGCCCGCGCCGGCGAGGCGCTCGCGCGCTGGCTCGACCTCGTCCAGGGGTGGAACGCGAAGGTCGATCTGACGGCGGCCCGGAGCGCCGACGAGCTCGCCGACCTGATGCTCGCGGACGCGCGGCTCCTCTCGGAGCACGTCCCCGAGGGGCGGCGCGTGATCGACGTCGGCACCGGGGCCGGCGCGCCCGGCCTGCCGCTCGCGCTGCTGCGGCCGGATCTGGAGGTGACCCTGGTCGAGCCCCTGCAGAAGCGCGTCGCCTTCCTGCGCACGGCGATAGGCACGCTGGTCCAGGAGGGCGAGCTCAAGAAGGCGCCCCGGGTCGAGCGCGCGCGCGGCGAGGACCTGGTGCGGGCCGGGAGGTCGTTCGAGGTGGCGATCTCCCGCGCGACGCTCGCGCCGGACGCGTGGCTGCCTCTCGGCGCGGCGCTCACCGCGCGCGAGCCGGCGGATCGGCGCGAGATCTGGGTGCTGCTCGCCCGCGACGAGCCGCCGGCGCACGCCGGCTGGGAGCCAGCAATAAATCTCCGGTATCGCTGGCCGCTCACCGGCGCCGACCGCAAGGCAGTGCGCTATGTGCCAGAAACCACGACGCTTGCCTGACCGATCCGTCGGGTATCACCTGAGCCAAACCGCCAGTCCGCGGACTGGGATTTTGATGGAGGCGCCTCCGCGGAGCGTCGTCCGCTTTCGCGGACGCTCTGCGTCGCGCCATTCCAGCCCGTCCGGTATGGCGAAGCAGCACCGATTCCGTTACTGTCCCGAAATCACATGAAGGCGCGCCCTACGTGGGCAGGGCCTCCTGGCTCGGGAGACAGTGATGAAATTGCAACGCATTTCGGCGATCATGCTCACCTCGGTCGCCTTCTCTTCAGGCTTCATGGGCTGCGGCGACGACGACTCGGATGACGGCACCGGCGGGGGCACGTCGAGCTCGACCACGTCCTCCACCACGAGCTCGAGCTCGGGGCCTAGCGTCGTGAGCACCGGCTCCACCTCGCCCACAGCCGAGTTCCTCGGCACCCGGTGCACGGAGGACGGCGACTGCGGCCCCGACGGGGTTTGCTGGCTGGAATCGGAGTTGGAGGGCGGTCCCTCGGGCGGGTACTGCACGACGACGTGCTCGGATGACGGCGACTGCGAGGGCGAGGGCAGCGCCTGCATCGAGGGCGTGTGCTACCTCGGCTGCATCCAGGGAGAGCCGCAGATCGAGTTCCTCGACGACGAGCCCGATCCCTTCAAGTGCCACGGTCGCGACGAGCTGCGCTGCCAGGTTGTGAGCGGCGCGGCGGTCTGCCTGCCGAACTGCGGCTCTGACAGCCAGTGCCCGGGCCGGAGCTGCGATCCGAGGTTCGGCGTCTGCGTCGACGAGCCCAACGAGGGTCTGCCCATGGGGTCCGCCTGCGACCCCGACGCCGCGGAGGATCCGTGCGCCGGCGTGTGCATCACCTTCGAGGGCGACGACGGCGACATCTCCGTGTGCACCCAGAACTGCGCGCTGGGCGGCGACGTGTTCGAGGCCGACTGCGGCGGCATCGAGAAGGGCGTCTGCGCCTACGCGCAGACCCCCGGCGTCGGCGACGCTGGCGTCTGCGCCGTAGCGTGTACGGCGCACGACGGCTGCTTGCTGCCGGAGGGCCGCTGCGAGGATATCGGTATCCCGACCAACGGCCTCTGCAGCTTCACGAAGATCGCGTGCGAGGACAACGGCGATTGCGACGATCCGGACGAGTGCGCCGAGACGCCTGACGGCTTCTTCTGCCTCGACCCGAAGTATCCGCTGAGCGACGGGGGCGAGGGCGGCGGCGGCGGCGGCGGCGGCGAGGGCGGCGCCGGCGGCGAGGGCGGCGAGGGCGGCGCCGGCGGCGGCGGCGAGGGCGGCGCCACCAGCGCCAGCTCCACGACGAGCGCCAGCTCCACGAGCGCCAGCTCCACGACGAGCGCTAGCTCCACGAGCGCCAGCTCCACGACCAGCGCCGGCGCGGGCGGCGCGGGCGGCGCTGGCGGCGCGGGCGGCGCTGGCGGCGCGGGCGGCGCGGGCGGCGCCTGATCGCCGATTCGCGGACAGGGTCTCATCCCTTCTCGATCTCCAGAGATGGGGTGAGACCCTCGCGCTCCACTCCCCTTCTCGCTCACGAAAAACCCGGAACACCGGGCCACATCTCGACAAATCCAGGCACGAGGCGCGCCGTCTCAGGCGAGGCAGTTCGCCACATGACCCTCCGGGCGCGGCGCGCTCGCGCGCGCCTTGGGGCCTCCACGGCCGCGCGCCCGCCGCGCCGGCACCCGGTTTGCTCAAGCGCCATGCGGCCAGGAGGACCGCATGAACAAGCTCGCTCTCTTCACCTCGGCCGCCGCCGTGGCGGCCGCGACCATGGGTTTCACCGAAACCGCGCACGCTCAGGAAAGGACGCGCGACACGGTCACCATCACCGATTCCGTGCCGAACCGCGGGCTCATCTGGAGCGGCGTCGCCGTGCTCGGCACCACCTACGGGATCTCGACCGTCGTGGCGACGTTCAGCGACAAGCCCGCGGACCGCGCGCTCTGGGTGCCCATCGCAGGGCCCTGGATCGATCTCGGATCGCGCGACAAGTGCAGCGGCGATCGGGCGTGCAACGCCGAGGCGACCAACAAGGTGCTCCTCGTGGCCGACGGGCTCGGCCAGGCCATCGGCGCGCTGCAGATCCTGAGCGGCTTCATCTTCCCTGCGAAGCGCACGGTGACCGAGGTGGGGAGCGTGCAGATCATCCCCATGGGCAAGGGGCTCGCCGCCAGGACGGTGTTCTGAGCCGAGATGCGATATCGCGAGCCCGCCCCGGCTTTGCCGCGAGCCCGGGGCCTATCGGGCGACAGGCGGCGCGTTCTCCCGGAGCGACAGGCCGCGGACGAGGGTCGCGAGCGTGCCCAGCACCGGGGTGTCGACGCCGGCCCGGCGCCCGCGCTCGACCACGGCGCCCTGGAGGATGTCGACCTCGGTCGCGCGGCCGGCGCGCACGTCCTGCAGCATCGACGGCTCGGTGAGCGGGAACTCCGCGCGCGTGAGCGCGATCATCGCGTCCGCCGTCGCCTCGGCGATCTCCGCTCCCTCGGCCCGCGCCACGGCGATCACCTCGCGCATCGCCGCCCGCAGGAGGTCCTCCATCCGCTCCACGACCACCCCCGCGCGCTGGCCGGTCAGCGCGCAGATCGCGTTGAAGGGGGCGTTCCAGACCATCTTCTCCCAGAGCATCGCGCGGTAGTTCGAGCCCCGTCGGACGGGGATGCCCGCGCGCTCGAGCAGCGCGGCGACCGCCTCGACCCGCGCCTCCTGCCCGGGCCGGTACGGCGCGAGGCCGGCGCGCGTCGGCGCGAGCGTCTCGATCTCGCCAGGGCCGCCGAGGCCCGAGGACATGTACGCGATCGCGGCGATCACGCGCGGGGCGCCGATCTCGCGCGCGACCGCGTCCTCCGAGTCGAGCCCGTTCAGCAGGGGCAGAGCGAGGCCGCCCTCCGCGAGCAGCCCGGGGAGCTTCGCGCTCACGTCGGCGAGCGACGGCCACTTCACGGCGATGAGCGCGAGATCGAACGGCCCGCGCGCCCCGTCGAGCGAGGCCACGCGGAGCGGCGGCGTGCGCACCTCGCCGGAGGGCGTGCGGAGGACGAGCCCGCGGGACCGCATCGCCTCGGCGTGCGCGCCCCGCGCGACGAAGGTGACGTCTTCCCCGGCGAGGGCGAGCCTCGCCCCGAAATAACCGCCCACCGCGCCCGCGCCGACAACGAGGATCCGCATCGGCGGCGACCATAGCACGCGCGCGCCGAGCGCAGAGAACCGACATGTGGCCATCAGCGCGGATTGCGGATATGCATGAGCCCAGATGCAAAGGCTGGACGTCCCCTCCACGGCTCCAACGGGCGGCGCCATGACCGAACCCGACGAGCCGAGCGCGGCGCTGGAAGCCGAGCAGATCCAGCTCTTGCTCGACGCCTTGCCGGCGCTCATCTCCTATATCGATAACGACGAGCGCTATCGCATCGTCAACCGGGCCTACGAGCGCTGGTTCCAGGAAGATCGCCGCTCGCTCGCCGGCCGGCAGGTGCGCGAGGTGATCGGCGACGCCGCCTACGCCGCCGTCAAGCCGCGCATCGACGCGGTGCTCGGCGGGCAGCCTCAAGATTTCGAGTCGCGGCTCACCTACCGCAGGGGCGGCAGGCGCCACGTCCGCATCCAGTACATTCCCCACCTCGGCGCGAGCGGCGAGGTGCGCGGCTTCTTCACGCTCGTCGCCGACATCAGCGAGCAGAAGCGCGCCGAGGAGGCGCGGCGCTTCCTGGCCGACGCGACAGCCCTGCTCGATCCGGTGCTCGACCGCGACACGAGCTACCGGCGCATCGCGGAGCTCGCGGTCACCTCGGTGGCGGACTGGTGCGCCGTCCACACGCTCGATCCGGACGGCGCCCTCCGCGCCCGGGTCATCGCGCACGCGGATCCGGCCAAGGCGGAGCTCGTCTCCAGCCTGGCCCAGCGCAGCCGGATCCCGCCGGAGGCCCACACGCCGCTGCACGAGGTGCTCCACGGCGGCCCTGGCCGGCTCCTGTCCGACATCCCCGACAGCCTGTTCGTCGGCGTCGCGCGCGACGCCGAGCACCTCGCCGCCCTGCGCGCGCTCGGCTGCCGCTCGGCGGTGATCGTGCCGATCCGCGGCGAGGAGTGCGTGCTCGCGGCGCTCACGCTCGCGTCCGCCGAGTCGGGCCGCACGTACGCCGCGGCCGACCTCGCCTTCGCCGAGGAGCTCGCGCAGTGCATCCAGGTGGCCCTGCAGCGCATGCGCCTCTACGACATGGCCCGCGACGCCGAGGCCGAGGCGCGGCGGCGCTTCCTGGCCGAGCAGGAGGCGCGCCGGGCCGCCGAGCGCGCCGCGCAGCGCATGGCCGGCCTCCAGCGCATCACCGCGGCCCTCGCCGACGCGCTCACCTGCGACGCGGTGGCGGAGGTCGTCGTCGACCAGGGCGTCGCCGCCGCGGGCGCGTACGCCGGGTCGCTCGTCGTGACGGCGGGCGGCGCGATCGAGTGCCTCAAGGCGGTCGGCTACGCGCCCGAGCTCGTCGAGCGCTTCCGGCAGCTGGACGTCGCCGACGGCCTGCCGATCACCGACCCCCTGCGGACCGGCGCGCCCGTCTGGCTGCGCTCGCGCAAGGAGTGCTCCGCCAGGTACCCGGATTTCGCGGCCAGCGGGCTGAACGCCGCGACCGCCTCGCTCTGCTGTCTCCCGCTCCTCGTCCAGGAGCGGCCGATCGGCGCGCTCGGGCTGAGCTTCGCCGAGCCGCGCCCGTTCGATCAGGAGGAGCAGGAGTTCCTGGTCGCGCTGTCGCGCCAGTGCGCGCAGGCCCTCGAGCGCGCCCGCCTGCACGAGGAGCGCGCCTCCATCATCGAGCGCGAGCGGCGCGTCGCCCTGGAGAACGCCCGGCTGTACCGCGAGGCCCACGAGGCGGACCGGCGCAAGGACGAGTTCATCGCGATGCTCTCGCACGAGCTCCGCAACCCGCTCGCGCCCATCACCACCGGCCTCGAGCTCCTGCGCATGAGCACGAGCGAGCGCAGCGACCGCGACGACGGCCAGATCCTCGCGACCCTCGAGCGGCAGGTGAAGACGATCGTCCGGCTCGTCGACGACCTGCTCGACGTCTCCCGGATCACGCGCGGCAAGATCGAGCTGAAGCGGGAGCGGCTCGACCTCGGCGCCGTGGTCGAGACCGCGGTCGACTCGGTGCGCCCGCTCCTCGCGCAGCGCCGGCACGAGCTCGTCCTGTCGGTCGCGCCGGGCGTGCTCGTGAACGGCGACCGGGTGCGGATCGAGCAGATCGTCGTGAACCTGCTCAACAACGCCATCAAGTACACGAACCCGGGCGGCCGGGTGTCGCTCTCCTGCGCGACGAGCGGCGGCGACGCGCTCCTCCGGGTGACGGACACCGGCGTCGGCATCTCCGCCGAGCTGTTGCCGCGCGTCTTCGAGCCGTTCATGCAGGCGCGGCGCACGCTGGATCGCTCGCAGGGGGGCCTCGGGGTCGGGCTCACGCTCGTCAAGCGGCTGGCCGAGCTGCACGGCGGGCGCGTCGAGGCCCTGAGCGCCGGCCCCGGCGAGGGCACCGCCTTCAGCGTCTGGCTCCCGCTCGCGGGCGCGCCGGCGGAGGGCGCCGCGGCGCCGGCGACCGACGTCCCGCGCTCCGGGACGAGCGCCCTCCGCGTCCTCCTCGTCGACGACAACGTCGACGCCGCCGAGGGGATGCGGCGCATCCTCCAGCTCCACGGCCACACGGTCGCGATGGCGCACGACGGCCCGGCGGCGCTCGAGGCCGCGCGCGCGTCGCGGCCCGAGCTGGTCCTGCTCGACATCGGCCTGCCCGGGATGGACGGCTACGAGGTCGTCCGGCGCCTGCGCGCCGAGCCCGATCTCCGGCGCTCCTACATCGCCGCCATCTCCGGCTACGGGCAGGACCAGGACCGCCGCCGCTCGCGCGACGCCGGCTTCGACGCTCACCTCACGAAGCCGGTCGCGACGGAACAGCTGCTCGCCCTCGTCGCCGAGGCCGCCCCGCGCGGGTGACCGGCCCGCCTCCGCATTTCAGAATTGCAATGAATTCCCTCCGGCGGCGCGACACACGCACGAAACAACCATCTCCTGAATCGCGCGAATCGCGCATTTCCCTTCATTGACGCTGTCGTGATCGCCCTCGCGCGGCGCCTTGTTGCGCTCGCCGGACGCCGCGAAACACGCAGGAAACAGATGGAATGTCCGGGCTCGAGAGCGCCAGTGGACACACAATTTATTCCTGCGAAACAGTTGTGAAACAGAGCCCACTGTAGACACATTCCGGTCCGGGATTGTGGCCGGCGCCTCGCTCGGACGGCAGTACGGCAGTGACGGTGAGAATGACTCATCGGGTCCAAAGGTGGGTTTCATGAGCAAGAAGAAGGACCTCCTCGTCATCGGCAACGGCATGGTCGGGCACAAGCTCATCGAGAACATGGTCCTCGGTGGCTTCCTGCGCGAGTGGAACATCACGACCTTCTGCGAGGAGCCTCGGCTTGCTTATGACCGGGTGAACCTGTCCGCCTACTTCAGCGGCAAATCGGCCGAGGACCTCTCGATGGTGAAGCCCGGCCTCTACGAGGAGGCGGGGATTCAGGTCCACCTGGGCGACAAGGCCGTATCGATCGATCGGCGCAAGAAGGCCGTGACCTCCGCGAAGGGGAAGACGGTCTATTACGACAAGCTCATCCTCGCCACGGGCTCGTATCCGTTCGTCCCGCCGATCAAGGGCAAGGACACGAAGGGCTGCTTCGTGTACCGCACGATCGAGGACCTCGAGGCCATGGAGGCCCACGCGAAGAGCGCGAAGGTCGGCACGGTCATCGGCGGCGGCCTGCTCGGGCTGGAGGCGGCCAACGCGCTCAAGAACATGGGCCTCGAGGTCCACGTCGTGGAGTTCGCGCCGCGCCTGATGGCCCTCCAGGTCGACGACGCCGGCGGGATGATCCTGCGCCGGAAGATCGAGTCGCTCGGCGTCCACGTGCACACGAGCACCTCGACCACGGAGATCGTCGCGGAGCACGGCCGCGTGGCCCGGATGCTCTTCGCCGACCAGACCGATCTCGCGACCGACATGATCGTCTTCTCCGCCGGCATCCGGCCGCGGGACGAGCTCGCCAGGGCGTGCGAGCTCGCGATCGGCAACCGCGGCGGCGTCGTCATCAACGAGCGCTGTCAGACGTCCGATCCGGACATCTACGCGATCGGCGAGTGCGCCAGCTACAACAACCAGCTCTACGGCCTGGTGGCGCCCGGCTACCAGATGGCCAAGGTCGCGGTCGACGCCCTCACCGGCGGGAAGGAGACCTTCGGCGGCTTCGACATGAGCACCAAGCTCAAGCTGATGGGCGTGGACGTCGCGAGCTTCGGCGACGCGTTCGCGGCGCAGCCGGGCGCGCGCGTGGTCAGCTTCATGAACGCCACGACGAACGTCTACAAGAAGCTCGTCGTCAGCGGGGACGGCAAGCACCTCCTCGGCGGCATCCTGGTCGGCGACGCCGCGAACTACGGGCAGCTGCTCCAGCTCGTGCAGAACAAGATCGTCCTCCCGCCGAACCCGGAGGACCTCATCGTCACGGCGCGCGACGGCGCGAAGCCGGCGGGCTTCGGGGTCGAGGCGCTGCCCGACACCGCCACGATCTGCTCGTGCCTGAACGTCACGAAGAAGGCCATCTGCTCGGCCATCTGCGACGACAAGCACGTCACGCTCGCCGCCATCAAGGGGCACACCAAGGCGGGCACCGGCTGCGGCTCGTGCACCACGCTGATCACCGACATCCTGAAGAAGGAGCTCAAGAAGGCCGGCGTCGCGGTCACGAACTACATCTGCGAGCACTTCAACTACTCGCGGCAGGAGCTCTATCACCTCGTCCGGGTCCACTCGATCAAGACCTTCGACGACCTCATCGAGCGCCACGGCAAGGGCAAGGGGTGCGAGATCTGCAAGCCGGCGGTGGCGTCGATCCTCGCCTCGACGTGGAACGAGCACATCCTGAACAAGAAGCACCTCCCGCTCCAGGACACGAACGATCGCTTCCTGGCCAACGTGCAGCGGGACGGCACCTACTCGGTGGTGCCGCGCGTGCCGGCCGGCGAGATCACGCCGGATCAGCTCATCGCCCTCGGGCGCGTCGCGAAGAAGTACAGCCTGTACTCGAAGATCACGGGCGGCCAGCGCGTGGACCTGTTCGGCGCGCGGCTGGAGCAGCTGCCCGACATCTGGAGCGAGCTCATCGCCGCCGGCTTCGAGTCGGGGCACGCCTACGGCAAGGCGCTCCGCACCGTGAAGTCGTGCGTGGGCAGCACCTGGTGCCGCTACGGCGTGCAGGACTCGGTCGGCTTCGCGGTGGCGGTCGAGAACCGCTACAAGGGGCTGCGCAGCCCGCACAAGCTGAAGTCCGCGGTGTCCGGCTGCGCGCGCGAGTGCGCCGAGGCGCAGAGCAAGGACTTCGGCATCATCGCGACGGAGAAGGGCTACAACCTCTACCTCTGCGGCAACGGCGGGATGAAGCCGCAGCACGCCCAGCTCTTCGCCGCGGATCTCGACGAGGCGACGCTCATCAAGTACCTCGACCGGTTCCTGATGTTCTACATCCGCACGGCGGACCGGCTCCAGCGCACGGCCACGTGGTTCAACAACCTCGAGGGCGGCATGGATTACCTCCGCCAGGTGATCATCGAGGACTCGCTCGGGATCTGCGAGGACCTCGAGAAGGAGATGGCCCACCTCATCCAGACGTACGAGTGCGAGTGGAAGGCCGCGGTCACGGATCCCGAGAAGCTCAAGCAGTTCCGCCCGTTCGTGAACGCCGGCGAGCCCGACCGGAGCATCGTCTTCGTCAGCGAGCGGGCGCAGCACCGCCCGGCGGCCTGGAAGGAAAAGTCGACGCTCGTCGAGGAGATGATCTGACCGCGGGCCGAGGGCCTTTTCTGAGGGGAATCGTCATGAACGAGCTGCACACGTCGGAAGCGCCTCGAAGCGAGGGCACGAGCCAGGGCTGGGTCGAGGTCTGCGGGGTCGAGGACATCATCCCGAACACGGGGGTCTGCGCGCTCGTGGGCAAGCGCCAGGTGGCGGTGGTCCGGGTCGGCGAGGGCGAGGAGATCTACGCCATCAGCAACTTCGACCCGTTCAGCAAGGCGTTCGTCCTGTCCCGCGGCATCGTCGGGGACAAGGGGGGCGTCCCCAAGATCGCCTCGCCGATCTACAAGCAGAACTTCGACCTGCGCACGGGCCAGTGCCTCGACGACCCGAGCGTGCGCATCCCCGTGTATCCGACCCGGATCCGGGACGGGCGCGTCGAGGTCCAGGCCGCGGCGGAGCCGCTCCGCGCGGCGAGCTGACCGCATGGGCTGGCGGGGCAGCGCCGCGTTTCGCTTCGCGACGGGCTCGCCGCCGTTCGCGGTCTCTCTCTTAGAGTTCTCCGGGCTGGGTTTCCGCGCCGGGTAGACAGGGAATATCGATGAGCGTTGCAAAGGTGTCGGACACTCACTTTCGTTTGCCCATCGTCAACTCGCCGCCGAAGATCCAGGACAGCAACAAGAACCTGCTCCAGGCGCTCCTCGCCGATCAGCAGAAGCTCACGGCGGTCGAGCGGTTCTCGAAGCTGCACGAGGACCACGCGCTCCCCGCCCAGTCGAAGTACTACCGCGACCTCATCCCGTTCGAGAAGCCGAAGCCGGGGCAGCAGTACGCGTTCGAGGTCGACCTCGACGCCTGCACGGCGTGCAAGGCGTGCGTCACCGCCTGCCACAGCCTGAACGGCCTCGACGAGGACGAGGTGTGGCGCTCGGTCGGGCTCCTCCACGGCGGCACGCCCCAGACGCCGGCCCAGCAGAGCGTGACCACGGCGTGCCACCACTGCCTGGACCCGGCGTGCATGTCGGGGTGTCCGGTCAAGGCCTACGAGAAGGACCCGATCACCGGCATCGTCAAGCACCTCGATGATCAGTGCATCGGCTGCCAGTACTGCATCCTGATGTGCCCCTACGACGCTCCGAAGTTCAACGCGGAGCGGGGGATCGTGCGCAAGTGCGACATGTGCAGCGACCGGCTGGCCAACGACGAGGCCCCGGCGTGCGTGCAGTCGTGCCCGAACGGCGCCATCCGCATCACGGTGGTCGATCAGGCGCAGGCGGTGCAGGAGAGCCAGACCAACGTCTTCCTGCCGGGGGCGGCGGCGCCGGAGATCACGATACCGACGACGAGCTACAAGACGAAGAAGTCGCTCCCGCGCAACATGCTCCCTGCGGACTTCTACCAGGTGAGCCGGGAGCACTCCCACCCTCCGCTCGTCGCCATGCTGGTGCTGACGCAGCTCTCGGTGGGCGCCTTCTGCGTGAGCCTCGCCCTGAACGAGCTGCTCGGCGAGCAGGCGACGCGGGATTTCGGCGGCCACAGCGCCACCTTCGCGCTCGTCTTCGGGCTCGCGGCGCTCGGGGCGAGCCTGCTCCACCTCGGCCGCCCGCAGTTCGCGTTCCGGGCGTTCCTCGGGCTCAAGACGTCGTGGCTCAGCCGGGAGATCCTCGGGTTCTCGCTCTTCGCGGGCGCCGGGACGCTCTACGCCGCGTCGTTCTGGGTGCCCTCGCTCCCGGCGCTCGCGCCGCTCGCGCCGCTCGGCCAGCTGCAGACGCCGCTGTCCTACGCGGTCGCGCTGAGCGGGATGCTCGGCGTGTTCTGCTCGGTGATGGTGTACGCCGCGACCCAGCGGGATCACTGGGGCGGGGGCCTCACGGGCTTCAAGTTCGCGGGCACGGCGGCCGTCCTCGGGAGCTCGACGGTGCTGATGGTGGCGCTGCTCCTGAGCCGCGAGCACGCGGCGCTGCTCCTGACCGGCGGCTTCCGCGCGCTGAGCGGGTTTCTGTGCGTGGCGATGGCGCTCAAGCTGGTCGTCGAGCTGTCGATGTTCCGGCACCTCCGGAAGCGGAGCCACTCGACGCTCAAGCGGAGCGCGATCCTGATGGCCGGGGAGCTGAAGGGCGCGACGGGCTGGCGCTTCGCCTGCGGCGCGCTCGGCGGCATCGTCTTGCCGGCGCTCAGCCTCTTCTCGGCGCCGAACAGCGGCGTGAGCTCCGAGGTGCTGATGGCCATGGCGGTCGTGGCGTTCCTGTTCTGCCTCGCGGGGGAGTTCCTCGAGCGGTACCTCTTCTTCGCCGCCGCGCCCGCGTCCAAGATGCCTGGAGGGCTCTCCTGATGACCACCGCCGACGCCAAGAAGCCTCCCGCGGAGCCGAAGAAGGCGGACAACCTGCTCCTCCAGCGGAACGGGCCGCTCACGCGCGAGCTCTTGCTCACGCCCGGCGAGTTCGGCCTCGGGCGGGTGCCCGCGCGGCTGAAGCCCGATCAGACGACCACGGTCGTGTGCGGCTTCTGCTCGACGGGGTGCGGGCTGAACGTCCACCTCAAGGACGGCGAGGCGATCAACCTCTCGCCGAACACCGACTATCCGGTCAACCTGGGGATGGCGTGCCCGAAGGGCTGGGAGGCGCTCACGCCGCTCCGGGCGAGCGACCGCGCCACCGCGCCGCTCCTCAGGAACGCCCGCGGGAAGCTGGAGCGGGTGGAGTGGGACGTCGCGCTGCGCACGTTCGTCGACCGGTTCAAGGCGATCCAGGAGGCGCACGGCAAGGAGTCGGTCGCCTTCATCAGCACGGGGCAGATCGTCACCGAGGAGATGGCCTTCCTCGGGGCGCTCGCGAAGTTCGGGATGGGCATGCTGCACGGGGACGGCAACACCCGGCAGTGCATGGCGACGGCGGTGGTCGCCTACAAGGAGTCGTTCGGGTTCGACGCGCCGCCCTACACGTACCGCGATTTCGAGGAGTCCGACGTCGTGGTGCTCGTCGGCTCGAACCTCTGCATCGCCCACCCGATCATGTGGGAGCGGCTGTGCAAGAACAAGAACCGCCCGGCGATCCTCGTCGTGGATCCGCGCAAGACCGAGACGGCGATGGCGGCGACCGCCCACTACGCGCTGAAGCCGAAGTCGGATCTGACGCTGTTCTACGGTATCGCGCACATCCTCATCGAGCGCGGGTGGATCGACAGGGATTTCATCGACGCGCACACGGCCGATTTCGAGCAGTTCAAGGCGCACGTCGAGGAGTTCACGCCGGCGCGGGTCGCCGCGGCGACGGGGATCGGCGAGGAGCAGCTCGCGGCGTTCGCGGAGACGATCCACCACGGGAAGCGGGTGTCGTTCTGGTGGACCATGGGCGTCAACCAGAGCCACGAGGGCGTGCGGGTCGCCCAGTCGCTCATCAACCTCGCGCTGATGACGGGGAACATCGGGCGGCCCGGGACCGGGGCGAACTCCATCACGGGCCAGTGCAACGCGATGGGCTCGCGGATGTTCAGCAACACGACGGCCCTGTTCGCCGGCCACGACTTCACGAAGGAGGAGCACCGGAAGAAGATCGCCGAGATCCTCGGCGTCCCGGAGGAGGTGATCCCGACCCGGAACAGCCTGGCTTACGACCAGATCATCGAAGGCATCTTGAAGGGGAAGATCAAGGGCCTCTGGATCATCGCGACGAACCCGGCCCACTCGTGGATCAACCAGGAGGACCTGCACGAGCTGCTCGGCCGCCTGGAGTTCCTCGTGGTGCAGGACATGTACGCCACGACCGAGACGGCGGAGCGCGCGCACCTCGTCCTCCCGGCGGCCTCGTGGGCCGAGAAGGAGGGCACGTTCATCAACTCGGAGCGGCGCATCGGGCTCGTGAAGAAGGTCGCGCGGGCGCCGGGGCAGGCGCTGGCCGACTTCCACATCTTCCAGCTGGTCGCGCAGTACTGGGGGTGCGGCGAGCTGTTCAAGGAGTGGAAGAGCCCGGAGGCGGTCTTCCAGATCTTGAAGCGGCTGTCGAAGGGGCAGCCGTGCGACATCACGGGGATCGAGGACTACGCGATGATCGACGCGCAGGGCGGCATCCAGTGGCCCTACCCCGAGGGGGCGTCCTTCGAGGCGAACGAGCGGCGGCTGTTCGAGGACGGCCGGTTCTACCGGCCGGATCAGCGGGCGAAGTTCGCGTTCCAGGCGCCGCGGCAGCTGCCGGAGCCGACCGACGAGCAGTATCCGTTCACGCTGCTCACCGGGCGAGGGAGCTCCAGCCAGTGGCACACGCAGACGCGGACCAAGAAGTCGGCGGTGCTGCAGCGGCTCTATCCGAAGGAGATCTACGCCGAGGTGAGCCCGGTCGACGCGAAGAAGCTCGGGATCGAGATGAACGAGTGGGTCGTCATCGCGTCGCGCCGCGCGGAGATCAAGGCGCGGGCGTTCGTCACGAACGCGGTGCAGCCGGGGGAGATCTTCATCCCGATGCACTACGAGATCACGAACAAGCTGACGTTTCCGGCGTTCGACCAGTACTCGAGGCAGCCGTCGTACAAGGCGTGCGCGGTGAAGGTGCGGCGCGAGGAGGATCGCGGGTAGCGAGCTCCCTCCCCGGGGCCTGACGTGGACGTGAACGGGGGGACGAGGGCGGGGCTCGTCCAGCGTCAGCGCCTGGCGGCGCGATGCCGGCGACGGAGCGTGAGCAGCGCAAGGCCCAGGGCGACGGCCGCCGCGTAGGAGCTCCTCGGCTTCGCGTCGCCGACGAGACAGGAGCATCCGCCGGAGTCGGAGGCGGGGTCCTCGTCCGCGCCGGGGTCGTCGCTGCCAGCAGCGCCGCTCGGGGCGCCACCGCCCGCTGCGCCGCCGCCGGAGGTGGCGCCGTCCGCCGAGGTGCCACCGCTCCCCGAAGCAGGGCCGGCAGAGCCAGCAGGGCCGGCGCCGCCGACGTTCGGATCACCCCCGGCCCCGCCGCCCGAGCCGCCCACGCCGCCGCCGCCGGCGCCGCCGCCGCCAGTGCCAGGCCCCGAGCAATCGGTCTCTGGATCGACGGCGCCGGCCGTGTCGAGACCGAAGAACGCGAGGATGGCGTCGCTCTCGTACGGCATCGAGTGCGCGCCATTCCTCCCCGACCAGGCCTCGAACACCGTCTGGCCGCACTCGTTCGTCCAGAACTGGCGCTCATAGGTGGTTCCGTTCGAGGTCGTGGTGTCGGTCGAGGTCGGGGCCTCGCTCAACCCGAGGACGTTCGTCCACTCCTTGATCGCCTCGCCCTGGTTGTTGTAGTTGATCGTCGCGTCCGCCGTGCCGTGGAAGATCTGGAGGCGCGGGCGATGCCCCGTATAGCCGGGATACATCGCACGAACCTGGTCTCCCCACGCCTCCCCCGTCTTGCTCGTCCTGCCCCCAGCGCAGTTGTTGCTCCATTGTTGGCCCGGGTCGAAGCCGTCCGCCCAGCACCCGGCCGGCACCCCCGCCCTCGCCGCGCCAGCCCTGAAGATGTCCGGGTACACCGCCAGCATGGCTTGCGTCATCATCGCTCCGGACGAGCCACCCATCACATAGACGCGCTCCGGGTCGCCGTTGTACTTCGTGAGCGCGTACTTCACCATCTGAGCGACGGCCTGCGTGTCGCCGCCGCCGTCGTGGGTCAGGGACTTCGTCGTGCCCACGTCCCAACAGTTCCGGCCGGTGGCCTCCGGAAGGATGATGATGAAGCCGCTCCGGTCGGCCCCCGCGCGGATCCCCGAGATGCTGTTGAAGAACCCGCTCACCGGAGTGCTGCAAGAGTGGCAGGCCACCACGATGGGCGGATTCTCCGCCAGCCGATCCGGGACGTAGATGTTCATGTTGACGTAGTCCGGTACGCCGCTCGCTCCCCACGTCGCCCGGTTCACCGCCACCACCGACGCTGCGCGCGCTGGCATGGCCGCGAACACCCCCAGAGAGATCGACGCGACCACGAAAACGCGAATCTCGAATCGACGCATGTCCGAGCACCTCTTGAGCTGGCGTCGCCGACGATGGCGCGCGCTTCGCTCATCGAGCCTAATCGACAGCAGACCTTCGGAGCAAGCACACGTCGAGGTCCTGCAATCCGAGAAAACTGAACCAGGCACTTCCGCGTGGCAGAACCTTTCTGCACTGACGGTCAGGCTCAGCCAATCTCGCAATGTGGCCGCAGAAATCGCCCGGCGGCGGAGCGCGGTGGGCGCGGACAGGCAGCGTTCGTCGGGTGTGCCCCTGCTGTCGCGCTCGCGGCCGCCGCCGGGGCGCGGGCGATCAGGGAGCGTGGTAGGACACGACTTGACCCTGGTAGCGGTAATCGCCGGCGTTGGACCAGAACACGCCCTCACCTTCCGGGGCGATGAGCCGCCAGGCCACGGGCTGCCCGAGCGCGAGCACGACGGTCCTGTCGCTCTCGAGATCGTGCGCGTTGACGCTGCGGTTGCCGCTCGTGTCCGTCGAGAACAGCGTCGAGCCCCGGAGGGCCAGCCCCGCCATCGAGACCCCCTGGTGGATCAGGGTCTTCTGTCCTCCGGCGATGGGCGCCTTGAACACGCCGCCATCGCCGACGTTGGCCCAGTAGACGAACTCCGCGTCCACCGCGATCCCGGCCGGCTCGGCCTCGCCCTCGGCGATGACGGTCACCTCCCCGCCCGACTTCGCCACCTTGTAGACCTTGTTGGTCGCCGCGCCGCCGGTCCAGTAGATGTGCTCTGCGTCCTGCGCGAGGTGCTCGGGATTGCCGGCGTCGGACGCGAGGACGACGGGCTCGCCGCCGTCGAGCGGCATCGTGTAGATCTTCTCCCCGAAGCCGTCGCCGAAGTAGAGGGCCGACGCGTCGCCGATGACGCTCACGACGTAACCGACCTCGACCAGCGTCTCCACCTCGAGGCTCGCCTTGTCGACGCGCCGGATCGCCGAGGGGATCACCGGATCATCGTCGCCGCCGCTCGCCCAGTACACGTGGGAGTCGTCGACCCACAGCGACTTGGGATCGGGATCGGCGGGGATCATCGCCTCCGCCTCGGCCGTTCCCGGCTTCACGCGGTAGATGAAGCCGTCGTTGTTGTCCCCGGTGGCGGCGTCCTCGGTGCCGCCGCTCGCGAAGTAGAGGAAGGCCCCGTCGGCGGCCAGCGCGCTCGGGTAGCGGTGCTGGCCCGCCATCAAGGCCGGCAGGGCCATCCCGGGGTAGACGCTGGAGAGGCGGTCGATCTCCGTGACCACGCTGTCCCTGGAGACGTCGTGCCGCGCGAGCGGCGCGAATTCGTCCGAGCCCTCCTGCGCGGCGAATCCATAGGCGCCGAGGACCGCGTCCTCGCCCAGCTCCGCCTTGAGCTGCACGGTGATCGGCAGCGTGAGCGCGATCGGCTTGTCGAACGTCCGGCCCTCCGGGCCGAGGACGTACAGGGGTCCCACGGCGCCCTCGGGGGCTTCCTCGACCCGCTCGATGGTGATCACCGTCTCCTCGCTCACCGCGCCCGGCGGCACCGCGATCGTGAATCCGTCCTCCGCGGTGAAGGTCCCGCCCTGCGCGTCGACGGAGAACTGCTGGCCGGACCCCGGCTGCGCGCCGGCCGCCGACGAGGCCCCGCCGCCCGTGTCGCCGGCGCCCGTGTCGCCGGCGCCCGTGCCCCCATCGCCCTTGTCCGTCCCTCCGCAAGCCGCGCTGCTCAGCGCTGCAGCCGCGCACGCCAACGCCACGAATAAGGTCCTCGTCATCGCTTCGCTCCTCCGTGGGCGGTCGTCGCCGCCATGTCATGGAAGGCCATGGTTCTGCCGAGCTCGCCAGAGGCGCGGCCGCGGCATCACCATTGTTCCAGACAACAGCGTAGCGCCCGATTCGGCCCTGGCGAGCTGAGCCAGAGCACGCGAGGACATACAGTCTTTTCCTGTCAGGGGTTTTCCCAGGCTCCGGAGGGGCCCCGCCCCAGCCCCGGTCCTCGGGCTCGAGGAGGCCACGGGCCGATCCTGGGTAGGACCATCGCCCGAGCACGCGGCGCCTCTCGCCGGGCTGGCAGCGGCTGTTCTCCGGGCGCGCCGCCGAGGCGTCGGCGGCCGCCGGATCGACTATGCTTGGAAATAGGTGAATCGCACAGGCGCCCTCTCCCCCTGAGAGCGGAGGACGTGGGCTATGTCATGATCGCATCGGCGTGGCGTCAATCGCCGCGACCCAGGAAGTCCATCAGCCATTGCATGGCCGGCCGCATCCTGCCGTCCTGATGCTGGAGGCCGGTGTTGTCCCTCCAGGTCGCGCCGACGATGTAACCCCACAAGGTGATGCCCGGGACCGCGGGGTGATTCCAGAACATCGTGAACTGCTCCTCCATCACCCTCTTCTGCTGGTTGTCGTCCGCGATGCCGATATCGTACTCGGTGATGTACACGGGCTTGCCCAGAGACGCGAGCTTGTCGATGTAGTCCTTGACCGTGGCCGTGTTGATCTTGTAAGCGTCGTGGGCCTGCGCGCCGAGCGCGTCGACCGGGGCGCCCGCGTCGATGACCGCCTTCGCGATCCTCATGAAGTTGTTGTGATCGTTCGGGTACTCGATGTTGTTGTAGTCGTTGAGGATCAGGACGGCGTCGGGGCAGAACTCGCGCGCCCACTTGAAGGAGTTGACGATCCAGTCCCACCCGCTGGCGCCGTCGCCGCCGATGCCGTTCTTGTAGGAGGGCGTGGTGTGGGGCGGCGGCTCGTTGACGACGTCGATGTACTTCGCCTCGGGGTAGCGCTCGCAGAACGCCTTCATCCAGTCCCGCACGGCCGCCTGCTGCTCCGCCCCGGAGAGGCGCCCGACCCAGTCGGGCTGCTGGGCGCCCCACACGAAGACGTGGTGCTTGAAGATGAGGTGATTGTCCTGCGCGTACTTGTAGATCCTGTCGAGCGCGCTCCAGTCCCTGTTCCCGCGGCTCCTCTCGACGGAGCCCCACTTGCCCTCGTTCTCGGGCGTGATCTGGTTCCAGTACTTCGCGAAGCCATCCCGGACGGCGCCGTTCGTCGTGATGTTGCCGACGAACTTCCCCTCGGGCTCGGAGCCGCCAGCTCCCGTGGACGCGCTGCTCGAGGCGACCGAAGCGCCGCCGCCCTCGTTCGTTCCGCCGGTGCTGGCGCTCGTCGTGCTGGCGCTGGTCGTGCTGGCGCCCGTCGTGCCGACGCTGGAGCTCGCGATCGTGCTGGTGCTGGTGCTGGTGCTGCCTGCTCCCCCCGAGCCGCCTCCGCCATCGCCACCGCCTTCATCTCCACCAGCGCAGCCAACGAGCGTCGCGATTCCGAGCGCGAACCAAGCCGTGTTGCAAAGCAATCGAGAAGATCGGTTCTTGTTCACGTGGACTTCCCCTTCGATGTGTGGGTAAGCTGTTGATGTAGCGTCGCTGTTCCGGGGCGGCCGGACTGGAATGCTGGCGGAGCCGGTGCGCGTGCGGGTCGCAGCGGCGACCGTGCGCCCAGCGTGGTCAGGGCGCGACCGCTGCCCCGGCGAGCGAGCCGTCGCGCGTCGGCGCCGACCGAACGAACGGAGCCGGCGCCGAAGTCGATCCCGAAAGTTCCCGGTTCGCATGCCGGCCCTACCACGGCAAATCTAAAGAATAAGCCGACATGTTAGCGATAACATGTGCGATGTCAACTCCAATCCCCCGCCCATGGCGCTCTGGCCCACACGACGTGGCAGATCTGCTCCGGAGCGGCGCGTCAAGACGGGCCGGCGCGGGAAGCGGGGATCGCCGCGCGTCGATCCTTTTTTGATTGACACCGACCATGTTAACGTTCACAACGGTTTTCAGGTATCCTTTCGCTTCGCTCTGGATAGACCGCCGTGCGCACCCCGGGATCGGGATCGATCTCGGCAACGACCTCGTCCGCTCGCCGTCGCGGACAAAGGTGTGGTCAAGGTGTGGTCGAAGATGCTATCGGGGAAGAACACGCGCGGGGTGGCGCTGTGTTCGACGACTGTCGTGAAATCCTAGGTGCGTTCACCGGAGGCGATTTCTTCATGGATCCGGCGATGCTGGCGAAGCGGCCGGATGGCGACCTTGCGGACGGCGTAGCCTATCTTGCGGCGAAGGCCGTTCGACAGCGATGCGACGGCGTCGGCGCAGGACCGGCCAGCGAACCGCGTCCCAAGAGACAGCAGGAAGGTAAAAGATCATGAATCCCCAGAACCACGTGTCGCGGAGGACGATCCTGGCCATCTTGGGCGCAGCATCGATAGGCGCCGGCTGTTCCCGCGAGGAGGGCGACGCCGAGCGCGCCGGTCCGAAGCCGGCGTCGGGCACCGAGCCCGCGGGGCGGAAGCCGAAGCAGCTGTCCGAGATCGTGGTCGGCTTCTCGCAGACGGGCGCCGAGAGCTCCTGGAGGATCGCGCACAGCAAGTCGGTCCAGGGGGAAGCGGAGAAGCGCAACGTGCAGCTCCTCTTCGCAGACGGCCAGAACGTGCACAACAACCAGGTCAACGCGGTCAACGGGTTCATCACCAAGGGCGTCGATGTCATCGTCATCGCCCCGCAAGAGTCCGTGGGCTGGAAGCCCACGTTGAAGGAGGCCAAGCGCGCCGGGATCCCGGTGGTGCTCACGAGCCGGGGCGTGGACGCCGAGGAAGATCTGTACGAGACGGTGATGGTCGCCGACTTCGTCTGGGAGGGGCGCCAGGCAGGCGAGTGGCTCGCGAAGCAGAAGAACGGCAAGGCGCGCATCATCGAGCTCGTGGGCACGCCGGCGGCGGACGTGGCGGTGATGCGCAAGGCCGGCTTCGCCGAGGCCATCGCGAAGCACCCGGACATGAAGATCATCGCGAGCCAGAGCGGCGACTTCACGCGCACCAAGGGCAAAGCCGTGATGGAGACGCTGCTCGCGGCCCACAAGGGGGAGATCGACGCCGTCTACGCCCACAACGACGACATGGCGCTCGGCGCGATCCAGGCGATCCAGGCGGCTGGGCTGAAGCCCGGGCAGGATATCCTGGTGGTGTCGGTCGACGCCGTGAAGCCGGCCTTCGAGGCCATGGTGGAGGGGAAGCTGAACGCGACGATCGAGTGCAACCCCCTGCACGGCCCGCTGCTCTTCGAGACCATCGAGAAGATCGTGCGCGGCGAGAAGGTGCCGAAGCGCACGATCGTCCCTGGCCAGATCTTCGAGCGCGAGCAGGCGGCGACGGCCATCGGCTCGCGGGCCTACTGAGGAGGGAGCGGCGCCGGCGCGCTGCGGCGGCGCGGCGAGCGCCGCCGCGCTCGCGACCTCGCCGGTCGAGCGGCCCTCACCCACGGAGCCAAAGCCCGCATGCCTGGTTCGAAAGCCTTGCTCTCCGTCGAGGGCCTCAGCAAGTCCTTCCCCGGCGTTCGCGCCCTCCACGACGTGCACCTCGAGGCGCACGCGGGCGAGATCCAGGCGCTGATGGGGGAGAACGGGGCCGGCAAGTCGACGCTGATCAAGCTGCTCACCGGCGTTCACCCCCCGGACGCGGGGACGCTGCGCCTCGGCGGCACGCCGATCCGGCCGGCATCTCCCCGTCACGCCGAGTCGCTGGGGATCAGCGCGGTGCACCAGGAGATCAGCCTGATCCCGCACCTCTCCATCGCGGACAACATCATGCTGGGCCGGCAGCCCCGGCGCTTCGGCCTGATCGACCGGCGCGCCGTCCGCGCGAAGGCGCGTGAGGCCCTCGCGCGCCTCTCGCTGGACCTCGACGTGTCGCGATCGGTGGCGGCCTTGCCCACCGCGCTGCAGCAGATGGTCGCGATCGCCCGCGCGCTCGCCGTCGACGCCCGGATCCTGATCCTGGATGAGCCCACCTCCAGCCTGGATGAAGCGGAGACGCAGCGGCTCTTCGACGTGATGCAGAGGCTGAAGGCGCAGGGGCTGGCCATCCTCTTCGTGACGCACTTCCTGGATCAGGTCTACGCCGTCAGCGACACGATCACGGTGCTCCGGAACGGCTGCCTCGTCGGGCAATACGCGAGCAGCGCGCTGCCTCGCCTGGAGCTCGTCCAGGCGATGCTGGGCGTGGATCCCGGCGCGAGCGACAGGCCCGCGCCGGGCAGCCCCGCCGGCCCTGGAGGGGAGGCCAGCGCCGCCGAGCCGGTGCTCGCCGCGCGCGGCCTCGAGCGAAGAGGGGTCGTCGGGCCGATCGATCTCGCGCTGCGGCCCGGCGAGGTGGTGGGGCTGGCGGGGCTGCTCGGCTCCGGTCGAAGCGAGACCGCCAGGATGCTCTTCGGGATCGAGCCCGCCGATCGCGGCGAGCTCGCGGTGGACGGGCGCGCGATCGCGATCGAGGCGCCGCGGCGCGCGATCCGGGCGGGCCTCGCGTACTGCCCGGAAGACCGCAAGGTGGATGGCATCGTCCCGAACCTCTCCGTGCGAGAGAACCTCGTGCTGGCCTTGCAGGCCTCCCGAGGGGCGCTGCGGGTGCTCCCGCGGAGCGAGCAGGATCGCCTGGTCCAGCACTACATCAAGGCCCTGAGCATCAAGACGCCGTCCCCGGAGACGCCCGTCAAGCTGCTGTCGGGCGGCAATCAGCAGAAGGTGCTGCTCGCGCGCTGGATGGCCATGCAGCCACGGGTCATGCTGCTCGACGAGCCCACGCGCGGCGTGGACATCGGGGCCAAGCTCGAGATCGAGGCGCTGGTGAGGTCGCTCAGCGAGCAGGGCGTCGCCACCCTCCTGATCTCCTCGGAGCTCGAGGAGATCGCGCGCAACTGCTCCAGGGTGGTGGTCTTGAGAGACCGCAAGCAACAAGGCGAGCTCGCGGGAGAGTCGGTGACCCCTTCGTCGATCATCCACGCCATCGCCCAACACAAGGAGGCGCCGCGCGATGCTCGATAGGATCGCTGAGGCGGTGCGCACGAACGCGAGCGTCACGGGCGTCGGCATCATCCTCCTCACCGGCGGCGCCGGCGCCCTGCTGCTGAAGCGCGGGCGCCGCGAGGCCTGGCCTCTGCTCGGCCTCCTGGCGCTCCTCCTGTTCAATTTCTTCCTGTCCAAGAACTTCTTCTCCATCGTCGAGCGCGACGGGGCTTATTACGGGACGCCGATCAACCTGCTCAACCAGGGCTCGGAGGTGATGCTCCTCGCCATCGGCCTGACCCTGGTGATCGCCGTCAGGGGCATCGACCTGTCGGTCGGCTCGGTCATGGCGCTGTCCGGCGCCACCTGCGTGATCCTCATGAAGGACGCCGGCTACGGGCCGCTCCTCTCGGCGCTCGTGTCCCTCTGCCTCGCCGGCGGCGTCGGCCTGTTCAACGGGGCGCTGGTCACGTCGCTGAACATCCAGCCCATCGTCGTGACCTTGATCAGCATGGTCGGTGTTCGCGGCATCGCCATGCTCATCACCCGCGCCGAGCCCGTGACGCACGTGGACGCGACGTTCGCGTTCATCGGCAACGGTCACGTCGGCGGCTTGCCGTTCTCCATGTTGCTGGTGGCCGCCGTCGCCGCCGTCGCCGCGCTGCTCTGCCGGAAGACGGCGCTCGGCCTGTTCATGGAAGCGATCGGCGACAGCGAGCGGGCGAGCCGCCTCGCAGGGATCAGCGACCGCCGCATCAAGCTCTGGCTGTACGGGTTCTCCGGTCTGTGCGCCGGCATCGCCGGGCTCGTGGCCGCCTCGTACATCTCCACGGCGGATCCCGATCGCGTGGGGCGCCTGCGGGAGCTCGACGCCATCTTCGCCGCCGTGATCGGCGGCACTGCGCTCACCGGCGGGCGCTTCTATCTGGGCGGGACCCTGATAGGCGCGCTGCTGATTCAAACGCTCTCCACCACGATGTACATCCAGCACGTCCCCTCGGAGATCGAGCCGATGCCCAAAGCCGCCGTGATGTTGATGAGCTGCCTGCTCGTCTCGGAGGAGTCGCGCCGGCGGCTCGTCGCGCTGCTCGGGCTCAAGCGGTGGCAGTAACGATGCGCGGCTGGGATCGGCGGGATCTGCCGCTCGTGGTGACTGCGGTCCTCCTGGTGGCGCTCTACTCGGGGGTGCTGGTCGGCTACGAGTCGGCGCGCAGCCTTCGCTTCTTGGTCGACCTGATCAAGGGCAACGCGGCGATGGGCATCTGCGCGGTGGGCATGACCTTCGTCATCCTGTCGGGGGGCATCGACCTCTCGGTCGGCTCCGTCGTCGCGCTCACGACGGTCCTCGTGGGCACGCTGGTGGCGGGTGGCTGCCATCCGCTGCTCGCGTTCTGCGTCGGCCTCGCCGTCGCGGTCGCGTTCGGCGCGGTGACGGGGTACCTGATCCATCGTTTCTCGCTGCCGCCGTTCCTGGTGACGCTCGCGGGGATGTTCTTCGCGCGCGGCGCGGCGTTCCTCGTCAGCATGCAGCCGATCGCCATCGACCATCCCGCGCTGGACTGGATCGTCGATGAGCTCGGCTTCGCGGTGATGATCCCGGGCCTCGGCCGGACCTGGGTCCCGGCGACGGCGCTCCTGTTCTTGATCGTCGTCGCGCTCGGCGTGGTCCTCGGCCGCAGCACGGGCTTCGGCCGGAACGTCCTGGCCATCGGCGGGGACAGGCATGCCGCGCTGCTCATGGGGGTGCCGCTGGGCGCGACGACGGTGTGCCTGTATGCGCTGAGCGGCCTGTGCGCGGGCCTCGGCGGGGTCACGACGGCGCTGATCGACAGCGCCGGCAAGCCGAACATCGGCGCCGGCCTGGAGCTCGAGGCCATCGCCTCGGTGGTGATCGGTGGAACGCTGCTGACCGGGGGCGCCGGCAGCGTCGCCGGCACCGTGATGGGCGTGATGATCACGGGCATCGTGCGGGCGGTGATCAACCTGGATGGCCGGCTGCCGTCGCCCTGGCACCACATCAGCATCGGGCTGCTGCTGCTCGGCTTCATCGTCATGCAGCAGGTCCTGATCCGCTCGGCCCCCGCGGACAGGGGCGACGAAGCACGGTCTCATGGATGACGCAGGAGAGCGAGGAGCGATAGAATGAGCGAGACGAAGCGAATCCTGGTCGCCGGGGCGACGGGCAAGGTCGGCCAGGCGTTCATCCGCAGGTTCCTGTCGGACCCCAGGTTCGAGGCGTGGAAGGTCCGCGCGCTATGCCATAACCGCATGCTGGAGCCGACGGCGCGCGTGGAGGTGGTGCGCGGGTCGATCCAGAACAGGGCCGTGGTCGACGAGGCGACGGACGGCGTGAGCCACGTGCTGCACCTGGCGACCTGCAAGGAGACCCCCGAGAGCATCATGGACGTGGCCATCAAAGGCATGTTCTGGCTGCTCGAGGCCTGCCGCGTCAGCCGCACGTTCGAGCAATTCATCCTGATCGGGGGCGACGCCGGGATGGGCCACTTCTTCTATCCGCACCCCGTCCCCGTCACCGAGGCGCAGAAGCACAGCGCCTACCCGGGCTGTTACGCGCTGTCCAAGGTGCTCGAGGAGGTCATGCTCGAGCAGTATTACATTCAATATGGGCTGAACGGGTGCTGCCTGCGCGCGCCGTGGATCATGGAGAAGGACGACTTCAAGGCGCAGCTGTCCTTCGGCGACGACGTGTTCGGAGGGCCGAGGTGGCGCGACCTGGTCGGCGCCGAGGCGGCGGAGGGCTACGTCCGCTCGGGGGCTGTCCCGGTGATGCTCGACCCTGACGGGACGCCGGTGAAGCGGAACTTCGTGCATGTGGAGGACCTGGTCAGCGCGATCCTCGAGGCGATCGATCACGAGAAGGCGCGCCAGCAGACCTTCAACATCTGCATGGATGAGCCGGTGGACTACGGGGAGCTGGCGCGTTACCTGGAGGCCACGCGGGGCCTGCCGAGCGTGAGGGTGAAGACGCCGTACCGGTCGACCTGGCTGGACAATACCAAGGCGAAGTTCCTGCTCGGGTGGCGGCCGCAGTACGATCTGGCGCGGCTCACGGACGCCGCCTTCGATTACGTGCGCGCGCCGGAGGATCCGCGGATCACGTGGTATCCCGGTTGAGGAGCACCGCCACGGTGGAGGGGGAATTCCTCCCGCCCTGCCGGGATGATGGGAACGCCAAGACGCCATAAGACGCCATAAGACGCCAAGAATTTTTGTGTTGTTCTTGGCGCGCTTGGCGGTTCAAAAGACGCCACCTTCGGCCAAAGTACCCCACCACCGAGCCGAGGCGTCGCCCGGTGGGTCAGCCAGAGGCGGTGGCGCCGGAGCGCTCGGTCATGAGACGGGCCCTCCCACCAGCACCGTCGCGCGTCGACCAGAAGCGCCCGGCGCGCCCGGCGCGCTCGCGTAGGCCTCCACGACCGCCTGCCCCACCCGCGCCGCGCACCCGCGCTTCACCAGGGCCACGATCGAGCCGCCGAAGCCGCCGCCGGTCAGCCGGGCGCCAAAGACGTCCGGCTGCGCACGCGCGCTCTCCACCAGCGCGTCGACCGCCGGCACCGACACCTCGAAGTCGTCGCGCATCGACCGGTGCGACGCGTCGAAGAGCTCGCCCAGGCGGCCGAGATCCCCGGCGCGGAGCGCGGCCACGGCGGCGAGCACCCGGGCGTTCTCGGTCACGACGTGGCGCGCGCGCCGGTCGAGCGGCGAAGGCAGCGACGCAATGCGCTGCTCGGCGGCCGCGTCCACGTCCCGGAGCTCTGGGACGCCGAGCAGCGCGGCCGCGCGCTCGCACTCCGCACGCCGCGTCTTGTAATCGCCGCTCGCGTGCTGGTGCGCCACCCCCGAGTCCACCACGAGCAGCTCGGCCTCGGCGGGCAGCGGGACGCGCTCGAACGCGAGCGTCCTCGTGTCGATGAACAGCGCCGTGTGCTCGTCGGCGAGGCTCGCGGCCATCTGATCCATCGTCCCGACGGGCGCGCCCACGAAGTCGTGCTCCGCGGCGTGCGCGATGCGGGCGATCTCCACGTCGTCGATGGATAGGCCGAGCATCGCCCGCAGGGCGCGGGCGAGCGCCACGAGCAGCGAGGCGCTCGACGACAGGCCGCTGCCGAGCGGCACCGACGACTCGATCCTCGCGTCGAAGCCGTGGATCGACGCGCCGCGGCCGCGGAGGACCGCGGTGATGCCTTGCACGTAGTCGAGCCACAGACCGCAGCGCGACTCCTCGCCGACGCGAAACCAGCGCTGCGCGCCGCGATTCACGCTCATGGTCGCGACCTGGACGAGCCCGTCGCCCCGCGGCGTGATCTCGACGCGCGTCCTCTGCGGGATCGCCGTCGGCAGCACGTACCCGCCGTTGTAATCGGTGTGCTCGCCGATCAGGTTCACGCGCCCCGGCGCCTCGGCCACGACCCTCGCCGGACGGCCGAAGATGGCCTCGAAGTCCTGCCCCTTCATCGTCATTGCGGCGCCACCATGCTCCCATGGAGAAGGAAACCCAACGTATCCAAGGCGTCAAGCCTCAACCGCGAGACCTGCCCCGGGTTGATAGAACATTCTTTTTTTACGCGATCTGCCGATCACCAGGGTCACGAGGCCGCATCGGGCTGCTGACGCCGCCCTCGACAGATTGGAGTTGACATCGATGATGTTAACGTTAACATCAAGGTCTCGTACTTCAGCTTTGCCCTGAGGGGTCGTCATGCGTACCGGCACCTTGGCCGTCGGGAGCGGGTTTGCCACCCATTCCGAAAGGCTCCACATGAAAATGCGCACGAGCATCGGGACGGCTGTCGCCAGATTGTGCCTGACGATCGCGCTCGCGCCGCTCGCGGCGTGCGCGTCGTCTGCCTCGACCACCGCCCCGCCGCCAGAGGCGGCGAACGACGCGAGCAAAGCGGCGGCCCCGCTGGCCGTGCCGGCGGAGCAGCGGGGTCCGATCCTCGACACGCACATCCATCTCTACCAGGTCACGCGGCCAGGCGGCGTCGTCTGGCCCGAGGCCAAGCAGAAGCCGATCTACCGCGACGTGCTGCCCGCGGAGTACAAAGCCATCGCGATGCAGAATGGCATCGTCGGCACCGGCGTCGTCGAGGCCAGCCCCGTCGTCGAGGACAACGTCAAGGTCCTCGAGATGACGAAGGGCGACGACTTCTTCAAATTCCTCGTCGCGCAGCTCGAGATCGGCTCGCCGACCTTCAGCGCCGATCTGGCGCGCCTCTCCGCGGACCGGCGCGTGGTCGGCATCCGCGGCTTCCTCTGGAGCCCGACGCTGACGCTCGACGCAAAGCAGCTCGCCTCGCTGGAGGAGCTCGCGGCCAAGGGCATGACGCTCGATATCATCAGCCGCGGAACCTTGAACCCGAAGGACAAGGTCGAGGCGCTCGCGACCGCGGTGCCCAAGCTCCGCATCGTCATCGACCACCTGGCGGGCGCGAAGGGGGCGACGCCGGATCCGGCCTGGGTCGACGCGATGCAGCGGCTGGCCAAGCACCCGAACATCTACGTCAAGTTCTCGTCGTTCTTCGACATGTACAACCCGGCCGCCACCGAGGACGAGCCCTGGAAGGCGCCGACCGACGTCGCGGCGTACAAGCCGCACTTCGACGTGCTGATGAAGGCATTCGGCGAAGACCGGCTGATCTGGGGCAGCAACTGGCCCGTGGTCGACATGGGCGGGAGCCTCGCTTCGGAGATCGCGATCGCCGAGCTCTACCTCAAAGAGCTCGGTCAGGGAGTGCGCGACAAGGTCATGTACGAGAACGCACTGAAGTTCTATGCGCGTCATCCCTGAACGGCGGCGTCCCGAGCGCCACGGCGCGGGCGGCGCCCGCCGCCCCGCTCACGGGTCGTGAAGCAACGCCACGTCGCTCCGGCACCCGCCGAGCGACGTGGCGCCGCGCTTCTTCTCGCAGAACGAAGCGGTCCCGGCCTCGGAGCGCGCCGTGAAAGCCGCGAGTGAACGAAGTCGCTCCGCGAGGCGATGACAGCATGAAAGCCCTGACGATCACGGGTCCGTCGGTCGCACAGGTGACCCAGATCGGCGAGCCCAAGCCGGCGCACGACGAGGTGCTGGTCCGCGTGCGACGGGTCGGCCTGTGCGGCTCCGACCTGAACACGTTCCTCGGCAAGAACCCGATGGTGACGTATCCACGGGTGCTGGGTCACGAGGTGGCCGGCACGATCGTGGAGCTCGGCTCCGGCGTCGAGGCCGACTGGCGCGCCGGCACCGACGTCACGTTCACGCCGTACACGGCGTGCGGCGCGTGTCCCTCGTGCCGCGCGGGACGGCGCAACGCCTGCCGCGACAACAAGACCATGGGCGTCCAGCGCGACGGCGCGCTGACCGAGCTCGTCGTCGTGCCGTACCAGAAGCTCTTCACGTCACGGAAGCTGAGCCTCACGGAGCTCGCGCTCGTCGAGCCGTTCTCGGTCGGCTTCCACGCGGCGGCCCGAGGGCGCGTCGAGGCCGAGGACACCGTCCTGGTGATGGGCTGCGGCGGCGTGGGGCTCGGCGCCATCGCCGGCGCGGTGAGCCGCGGCGCGCGCGTGATCGCGCTCGACACGCAGGACGAAAAGCTCGCGCTCGCCAGGGCGCTCGGCGCGCGCGAGGCGGTGCACGCGAACGCCGACGCGCGCGAGCGCGTGATGGCCTTGACGAACGGCGATGGGCCGGATGTCGTGATCGAGGCCGTGGGCGCGACCGCGACCTACCGCAACGCGGTGGAGTGGGTGAAGTTCTGCGGTCGCGTCGTGTACATCGGGTACGGCAAAGAGCCGGTGAGCTACGAGACCAAGCTGTTCGTGATGAAGGAGCTCGACATCCTCGGCTCGCGCAACTGCCTGGGCGAGTTCTCGGACGTGATCGCCTTCTTCGAGCGGCGCACGTTCGACCCGAACATCCTGATCTCGAGGTCGATCCCCATCGAAGGCGTGCCCGAGGCGCTCGCCGACTGGGCCGCCTACCCCGGCCGTACATCCAAGATCATGGTCGGCATGTCGTGAGCGCGCGCGATTCGGCGCCTTCCATGGACGGATTTCGGATGACGACGATCCATCAGCCACCGCTCGAGGACGACCTGGGATCGCGAAGATCCCCGCATGCTGAGCCGCCGGAGCACTGACATGGGCAATCCGATTCTTCAGTTCGGCACGAGCCGGTTCCTCCAGGCTCACGCGGACCTCTTCATCTCGGAGGCGCTCGGCGCGGGCGAAGCGCTCGGGACGGTCACCGTGGTGCAGACCACGTCGAACCCCGAGAGCCGCGCGCGCGTCGAGGCGCTGCGCGCGCAGGGGCGTTACCCCGTCCGGATCCGCGGGCTGGGCCGCAACGGGGTGGTCGATACGATGGTCGAATGCAGCGCGATCACCGAGGCGCTCGACGCGAACACCGACTGGCCGCTCGTGCGCGAGCGCTTCGCGCGCGATGCGCTCGTCGTGATTTCGAACACGAGCGACAGCGGGTACGTCTGCTATCCCGAGGACACGGCGGCCTTGCTCGCGCCCGGCGCGGGCGCGCCGCGCGGGTTCGTCGCGAAGCTCGTCACCCTGCTGCGCGCGCGCTTCGAGGCGGGCGCGGCGCCGCTCACGCTGCTGCCTTGCGAGCTCGTGTCGAAGAACGGCGACACGCTGCGCGCGCTCGTCGCCGGCGTCGCGCGAGCGTGGGGCGAAGGCGCCGCCTTCCTGCACTACATCGAGCACGTGTGCATCTGGGTGAACTCCCTCGTCGACCGGATCGTCTCCGAGCCGATCCCCCCCGTCGGCGCGGTCGCCGAGCCCTACGCGCTCTGGGCGATCGAGCGGCGCGAAGGCATGGTGCTGCCGTGCCGGCATGAGGCGGTGGTCGTGACGGACGACCTGCTCCATTACGAGCGCCTGAAGCTGCTGCTGCTGAACCTCGGGCACACCTACCTCGCCGAGCGCTGGCAGGCGGACGGGCGCCCCGCCGACGAGAACACGCGGTACGCGATGCGCGATCCCGCCCTGCGCGCCGATCTCGAGGCGCTCTGGCGCGACGAGGTGGTGCCCGTCTTCGACGCGATCGGCAAGGGCCCCGCCGCGCGCGCCTACCTTGACGAGGTGCGCGCGCGCTTCGAGAACCCGTTCCTCGATCACCGGCTCGCCGAGATCTCGCGCAACCATGACGAGAAGAAGCGACGCCGCTTCGTGCCCGTGCTCGAGCTCGCGCGCGAGCTCGGCCTGAACATCGAGCAGCCCCGGCTGCGCGCGTCGCTCCGCACGACCGCGCCCGCATCAGCGTGTGAGGCATTGAGATGAGAAAGATGCGTTGGGTCGTGCTTTTCCTGTGCTTCCTCGCCGTCGCCCTCAACTACATCGATCGCGCCAATCTGGCGGTCGCGGCGCCCGAGATCGAGAAGGCGCTCGGCATCGGCCCTGCCCAGATGGGGCTCATCATGAGCGGCTTCTTCTGGACCTACGCGCTCATGCAGATGCCGTTCGGCTGGTTCATCGACCGGGTGGGGGCGCGCCACGCGCTGCCGTTCGCCGTCGGCTGGTGGTCGCTCTTCACCGCGGCGACGGCCGGCGCGTCGAGCGTCGCGGGGATGTTCGGCTGCCGTCTCCTGCTCGGCGCCGGCGAGGCCGGCGCCTACCCGGCCTGCGCGAAGCTCGTGAGCCAGTGGTTCAAGCCGCGCGAGCGCGCGCTCGCGACGGGCATCTTCGACAGCGGCGCGCGCGTCGGCTCCGCGCTGTCGATCCCCCTCGTCGCCCTCATCGTCGACACGCTCGGATGGAAGGCGGCCTTCATCATCACGGGCCTGCTCGGCGCGGTGTGGATCCTCGGCTGGGTGGTCATCTACCGCAGCCCTTCCCACGGCGACATGACGGGCGAGACCGACGTCGTCCACGCGGCGCCCGCCAAGGACGCGCGAGACGGCGTGACGTGGGCGTCGCTCTTCCGCCACCGCACGCTCTGGGGCATGATGCTCGGCTTCTTCTGCCTCAACTTCACCAATTACTTCTTCATCACGTGGTTCCCGAGCTACCTCGTGCAGACGCGCGGCTTCTCGCTCAAGTCGCTCGGCACGCTCGGCATGATCCCCGCGCTGATGGCGATCCCCGGCGGCTGGATCGGCGGCTTCGTCTCCGACGCGCTCTATCGCCGCGGCTTCAGCCTCACCGCCGCGCGCAAGACGTGCATGGTCGGCGGGATGCTGATGTCATCGGCGATCACGCTGTCGGCGTTGACGTCCAACATCAAGCTGATGCTCATCTTCTTCGGCGTCTCGTACGCGAGCCTCGCGTTCGCCGGCGCCAGCGTCTGGTCCCTCCCCGGCGACGTGGCGCCCACGCCGCGCCACGTGGCGTCGATCGGCGGTATCCAGAACTTCGCGTCCAACCTGGCCGGCATCGTGATCACGACGTTCACCGGCGTGATGGTCTCGCTGACCAAGGGCTCGTTCACGATCCCGCTCGTCGTGGCGGGCGGCTTCTGCCTGCTCGGCGCGTTCAGCTACCTCGTCATCGTCGGCAAGATCGAGCCGCTCCCGATCGACGCCGAGCGCCGCGAGGCGGCATAGTTCCGCGCGTCAGAAATCCCGCCAGGATTCCGCCGCGGGGACGAACCGTCGCGATCCGTCGCATCTCCAGGGATTTGGGGAAGGCGTGACGACGGATCGCTCCCCCTCAGGAGGTATGGACCCAACCCCGGCCCAACCGCCGAGCCCTGGGCCCGGAGAACTCGCGACGGTCGATCCAGCGCCTCGAGCCGCCGTGGTTGCGTCGCTCGCCGGCACCCTGAGCCGAGCCGTCGTCCTCCGAGATGAGGAGGCGGCCCGTGTCGTCCACGAGGCGATCGGTCGGCTGCTCGGCCTGCGGCCGGCACCGGAGGGGCGAGCAGGCTCGCGCCGGCCGCAAGACTCACCGCCGTCGTGAGGTGGCCTTCCCAATCTTCCCGGCCGAGTCGGCGAGGGCCAGCTGGTGAGCACGATCGCCCGGGAGCCTCGGGATGCTGACGGAACGAACTTGCGGGAGCGAACCGCGGCGAGCCGTCGCTTTCCCCGGGAACGGTCCGGCTCTGGCGTCGCTCCCACACCGCCCCCCGCTTATGTGCAGTCCCTGGGCGGGACTGGCAACGCTCACCGGGTGCGATAAACGATGAGCCCGTGACCGGGATCAAGAGGCGAGACGGCCACGCGGACCTCGTCGCCCTGCACCACGCGAATGCGCGCGCGTCGCATCTTGCCAGCCAGCTTGGCGAGAATTTGGTGGCCGCCTTCGACGCCGACTGTGAAGGTCCCGCCCTTGCCGACGCTGACCACTTTGCCTTCGAGCTGGACCAAGTCGTCTTTGCTCACAGATTCACCTCGTTCGTGCTCGTCATTCCCATACAACCCCGAGTATGCCCTGCCTCCGGGATAGCCGCGAGCCTGGTGGGCGTCCGCGAGACCCGGGGGTAGCGCGGAGCGCAGCGGCGCGCGCAGGGGGCGGGCATCGAGCCCGAGCCCTCACCGCACCACGCGAGCTAGCCCGCCGCACGTACAGTCGCAGATCGGACGGCCGATAGCGTCGGCTATGTCCTTTCTGCCTGCGCTCAACGGCTGACCAGGGTGTCCTCATCATCCCGCGCCTCCACGCCCTGGCTCCGGAGCTCATTGTCTCACCTTGTCATGTGTGCACCGGCGCGCCGAGCGGTGATGGCTCACCGCTGCGTTTCGGCGCAGGGGACGCGCTGCAAGGGCGGGGGCGGGGGCGCCCTTCGCACCTTCGTATCGTCGCACCTTCATATCTTCGCAGGAGGCGTGCCACGCCCGGAGCCGCGGAAGATCTCGCCCGGCGGCGGCGCGATCCGCGTTCCACCGCGCCGGAGCGCGGCGGCAAGGTGAGGTGCTCCGTCCTCGCGTGAGGAGATGTGACTGCGGCCTCGAGGCGTCACCCCGCTCAGAGGACCCACGCCGCCTCCGAGGTTGTCGGTGGCGGCTTGTACCCCTCGCGCCGCGCGAGCTTCTCGGCACTCAGCCCGCTCCGCTCCCGTCGATCCACCCGCTCGGCCCATTCCGCCCTCATTACAATCACTTTCTCCTTCGTCGCCATCGGAACCGGCAGCCGGCGCCGCGCAGACGATTATGATGGCGTTGGCCGGGCGCTCATGAACCTCCTGCTTATTTCAACAGCCGGCAGGGCGAGCCCGGATGCGTCGAGCCGGCGGCTTGGCAGTCAGCATGGCCCGTGGCACCCGTCGCGACGTTAGGGGCTGTCCACAGTTAATCTTAATGCCATTGCTGGCACGTTTTCGTGAAGCTGGATTTGCAGGCCCCGCCATTCAGCAGAACGGGAGATTATTGGCGGACAGCCCCTTCCGGGGCCGACAACCAGGGCATCGAGGGCGCGCGAGGATCCCGCCCGGCCCATGGCCCGCGGCCTTGCGGCTCTGCGCCACGAGGTTCCACACGTACAGAGGTGGGGCTTCATGAGCGCTCTCCACCGGAAGCATCAAGGTTTCTTTCTCATGCTCGTCCGCGGGTCGAGCAAAACTCAGCCAATGACAGGTGAACTGAGATGGTAGCTCGAGGCAAAGCGGATGGATCATCACCTGCGAACACGCTCACGGGGGCTTATAGCGACATCCAGGGGTTCGCGGGCAACGGCAGCAGTCTGGGCTGGGACTATTTCAACGACAAATTCGGGATAGGCAAGCCGCCGGGATTGCTGCCGCCCGCCCAGTCACTCAAGCCGCGCGCGCCCGCCGCCGCCGACCTGAACACCACGTACCTGCAGCTCGTCGTCAAGCTCGACACTCCTTTCGGGGAGAACACGGGTGTCATCGTAATCTATTGGGGACCGTTCCAGCGGGACAAACCGCCTGACGCCGACGCCCGGTGGCGTATCTATGTCGGCGTGAAGGCCGGGGCCGAACATACCTTCAAGGAGATCCCGCTCGCTGGCCATCTCGATGACGGCGCCTTCGCGGTCCGCGGCATCCAGGTGTTGATCACCTCGCACGACATGACCGCAGCCGAATCCGAGGCGATGTATAAAGTGCTCATGGACCAGGCTCCTCCGACCAGCGAGCTCGGCGCCACGAATTACGACAAGGTGCCGACGCCGCCGCTGGCGGGCATCAACAGCCGCATCACCGAAGCGCCCGCGGAAGGGCGCCAGGGGCGAGGCCTGAGCCGAGCCGGCAGTCGATGCGCTCGCGGAGCCAACGACACGGGCGGCCCTCAGCCCAGCCGCTCCCGCTCCCACCGCACCTGGTCCGCGATCGCGTCGTCCGCGGCACGTACGCCCTCGACGAAGAGCTCCGCGTGGGCGGGGTTGTCCAAATCGAGGCCGAGCCGGAGCAGCAGAGCGCGGTCGCGCTGCGGCACGGAACGGAGGATCGCGGCGGCGGAGCGGGGGTAGCGAGCGGGACGCACGCTGCGAGCATACCAGACGCCGCGGGCAGGCCGCGCCGCCGCGCTGCTGGCTCGTGCCCCGCGCAGGCCGGCAAGAGCGTGTCCAGGCGACCGTGGTGCGCTGTGGCTCGAGCGCGCCACGGTCGGCAAGCGGCGCGGCTCAGTCGCACGAACGATACCGCGCTCGACGAGGAGCGCTTGCATCGTCGGCTTCTTCTTGGGATGTCGTGGGGCAGGCGGGCGCTTGGCCCCCTTCCGCGGCTTCGTCGCCCGCTCCTCCCGCAGGTTGGGCACACGGAGGGGCCCACGGGCCCCGGTGTGAGGATGCGCTCAAGGCTCAAACCGGCGAGCCGGGCGACGGAAACCACCCGAGCTGCCCTCCGACGCTCCCGCGGGGCGCCCACGCCGCCGCGGGACGCCTCGCCGAGGGGGAAGCTGCCCTAACTCCGCGGCGCCGCTGCGCGCGTCCACGCTGCCGCTGGGTAGCGCAGGCGGCCGCCTCGCCGAGCTCGGCGCGCCTGGCGTCGGTGCCCAGGAGCGCGAGCCGGTCGAGCACGCGAGTTGGTAGCGGCGGGCCCTCGTGCACCAAGGCGCCGCCGTCGTCGGAGGCTGCGCGGTGATCTCGGCGTTCAAGGACGGCGATCTAACCTCCATTCATGACTCGGCTGGATCGCTCGCCTTCTTGCGTCCATCCCGGGCGGCGGCCACCGCTTGTCGCAGGGAACTGGCCCGCACCGGCTGGAACTCCTCCGCCAGCCGTTCGCCGAGCGCTTACCAGGCGCGCGGAAGACCCCAGTGATCGGCCGCGGCCCGCTCGCCATCCCAGCCGTACTCAATCGCGTCGTACTCGTGCGGCTCGACGCCAGGATCCGGCAGGCCGCGGAACCGCTCGAAGGCAGCCCATGCGCAGCAGCCGACGGTCACGTCTTCGCGCTTCGCGGTGAACGTGCATCTCACGAGAACGAGAACGAGCCCGGCGCGGCGCGCTTCGTTTCACGCCGCCCGGAGCACCGTCTCTGCCGCTGCGATTCTGCCTTCCTCTCTCATGCCTCGCTGCTCCTCGGTGTCATGGGTCGAAGCTGAGCGCGGCTGCGCTGATGCCCTCTGATCCGTCGCGACCGTCAGCCCCCAGGCCGCCCTTTCCGGGATCCCCCAATATGACGGTCAAGCCGGCAGTCGGTGGCCGGATCGAAACGAACGCGATCCCCAGGGAGTGCCCCCCGCTCCCACCGCCGCCGTTGCCGCCGGGCCCCCCGTCGCCCCCCGCTCCGCCGCTGCAGCCGGCGGGCGCGGAGCCGAAGCCGTAGCCGCCAGCGCCGCCGGGCTTGCCGAGCCCGCCGGGCGCCCCCGGCGCACCGTCTCCCCCATCTCCGCCAGAAGAAACACCGAGCTCGGATCCCTCGAAGTACAGCCGGGATCCAATGCTGATCAGTGCGATGCTGGAGCCGCCGGCCTGGCCACCACGACCGCCAGCGCCGCCGCATCCACCGCTCCCGCCAGCGCCGCCGCTCGCCCCCCCCGCGTCCAGGCCGGTCGGGCATCCGGTGGGCCGAGACGAGGCACCGCCGCCTCCTCCTTGGCCGACCCCACCGTTGCCGCCGTTGCCTCCGTCAGCGCCATTGTAACCCTTGGTCGATACACTGCCCCGCCCCTGCCCGCCCTCGCCATGGCTGCCGTCAGCGCCGCGCGCGCCGCTTCCGCCCATCCCGCACAGACCGGAGCCCTGTTCCCTTCCCCCCTGATTCGAGTCTCCCTCTGGGAGGCCGGGGCTCCCGGAGTATACAATGTGAACTCCCGGTCCCCCGAGACCTCCCACGGAGGCGGAGCCATCGGGGCACTCTACCGGCCTGGGCTGACCTGGAATAGTCCCTCCGCTGCTGCATGCGGGCGCCCCTTCGCCCCCCTGCTGACCGTCGTTCCCCGCTTCGCCAGGCGCCGGCGAAAGGCCCGGCATCGCGTCGCCAGCCTGGAAGCTGCAATGGATGACATCGAGCTCGATGGTCTCGACGACGACGGCGATGGACGACGCTCCGTTGTTCTGCGCTGGCCGTGCAACGACGTCCAGGCCTTCGAGGCGAGACGGTTCCGCGGCGAAGGAGCTGACCATAGTCAGCGGGATCTGCTCGGGAGCGGCGGTCAACGTGGTTCGCCGCATGTCTCCCGCCGGTATCCATCCCTGCTCACAGTCGAGACTCGCGTAGACCCGGAGGCCGTCGGCGGTGATGGAGACCGCCTCCTCGAGCGTACCCACGCAGACGTAGACGTTGCGCCTGCCCGGCTCCCGGAGGGCTGCGCTCGCCAGGCCCAGGCCAAGCGCGTTGAACGGCTCGTCCATCGAGCCGACGCCGGCCGACGGTCGCGAGCCGTCCACGAACACGCCGCAGTCTGGGTCGGGCCCCTGGGACGGAGTCGGGACGCAACTCCGCTCCGAGCCCGTGACCTCGTCGCCCTCTTGGTACTTCTTCCAGTCGGCCCCGATGACGTTGGCGCAGCCGCCGAGGCCGGTGACGAGGAGCGAGAGCCCGACGAGGTGGAGGACGCGTGCTGGTGTTTTGGTTCTTCGCATAGGGGCGACGCTTCGGTTGCGCATGCGCGCTGTCAAGAGTCCGGCACGTGGCGCCGTGCGCACGACGGACGCGGTGAAAGCTCCTCGCGAGCGCGAGGGGCGTGCGAGCGGCGCGGGGGGGGTGGAGGGCGGGTCGTGCGGAGGGGGAGGGGCGTCTGCGCGGTGACCTATACTGTCCCCTTGGCACTGCACGTCCTCACAGGGTGTGCGTCGTGTTCGATACTTTCCCCCCAACGAGCACGACGACCACATCAGCGTCCCACCCGGCGAGCGCGCCGCGCGAACGCGGCGACGTGCGCGCGTCAGTTAAGAACGTACCGACGCGGCGTGGAGGCTCGCTCCCGTGGGCCGGGCGGAGCGGTCGCTCGGAGGACACGTCGGGGGCTGGTGGTGAGCGCGGGGCCGTCGCAAGCGTCCACCTGGTCGGGCTCGGTCATGTCGCCGGCGAGGGCCTCGAACGCGGGCCGGTGCGCGAGCGGAGCGACCTCGAAGCCGAGACGCACCTGGTCGAGGCAGAGCGCGCCAGGCCCGCCACGCGCCCGCGCAGGGCTCTTGTGCTCGCGGTCTGGCCGAGTTCCTCGAGCGCCCCGCCGCGTCGGCAGCGCCATCAAGAGCACGCACAGCGCTCAGTCGGCTTGGATTCCTTCGGCGTAGAGCCGCGCTCCTCGGCGAGCCTGGAGAGCTCCCGACCCCCCGCCGAGGCGGCTCAGTGAGCGCGGCCGTGATTCGGCCCGGCGGAAGGCCTCAGCACGCGCCAACGGTGGAGCGCCTCGCAAACAGCGTTCTACCGCGGCGGAGCCGCTGGAGCGTTGTACGAGGGTTCTTGTGCAGCTCCGCGGCTATCTCCGTGGCGGTGGAGCCCAGGGCGGCTTCGGAGAGCACTGCGCGCAGCTCAGGCGTGAGCCGATCCAAGACACAGAGCGTCACCCGCGCGTCCACTTGGTCGAGCGGCGACGCTCGGCACGGCTGTCTTGAATTGCTGATAATCGCGATGCATTCGTACCACCGACACTCGTGTTCCTTGTAGCGCAAGATCTGGCGCCACGTGACCCCGACCAGCCATCGCCTAAGCACGTACTCTTCGTCGACATGAGCGGGTTGGAAGCCCCCTCCTTGCATCCTGCGCAACGCAGTCAGGAGGATGTCCTGCATTACATCGGCTCGATCGCACGCGGGAACCTCAAACTGATGCATAATCCGGCGGAGAACCCTCCTATACCGCGCGATCGAGCTGAATAGTACGCCGACTTCCACGTCCGTGCACGTTCTCAGCCAACGGCCGCTGCAGCAGCTGCGCTGCTCCATGGCTTCCTACGCCCGGCAGCGTCGTGTTCAGGGGCGACCCCTCGATGTCCTCCCAATCGGCGCCGCGCGCAGTGCTGGACCCGCCGTCGTCGCGCTGTACGGGGAAGCTCGTCAGCCTGGCAGCACGCCGCTCGGGCTCGGCCCCCGAGCTTGCGCGGGCCGGGAGCGGAGACCGAAGCCGCGGCTGTGGAGGCGACGGGAGGTTGGCCCGCGGGCTCCTGGCGACCAGATCGGGGATCGCCACCACAGGCGGAGGGACATCGGGCGCGCGTTCGGGGAACCCAGCTGGACCCGACCGCGCGGAGGTCGGCGCCGGCGCGGCCGGCGCACGCGCCGAGCTCTCGCGCTTGGTGGCGGGCTCGCTGTGCTGGATCAGCAGCGTCTCCTCCGCGTCCGTTCGATAGTCGTCATGCAGACACCAGAGGAACTCCCAGTACCGCGCAGGCGTGCCCGTGAAGGCCTCCAGCTGCCTCGCGAGGACGGGCGTGATCGGGAGGTCGCTCTTCAGCAGCCGCTCCAGGTCCCTCGGAACCAGCCCGGTGCTCTCGCCCAGCTTTCGTTGCCAGCCGGGGATGGTGGCGCAGAACGTCTCGAGGACGCGGCCTGGGAACGGCACCGGGCGCGCGCGTGGGCTGGTTATCGCCGCGATGAGCGCATCCACGTGGCAGTCCAGCAGGCGCCGGTGTCGCCGCAGCTCGCGCTCGGCGTCCTCCTTCGCGTCGGCGAGGGCCGACTCCTCGTCCTCGTGCCTCTGCTCGCCGGCCGCGCGCAGCCCGCGCTCTCGGCCTAGCGCTTCGCGCGCCGTGACAGCGAAGCCGATCGCCACGCAGGCCATCATCGCGAGACCGATCGGTGAAGCGAGCCACATCGCACCGAGGATGTCCTCCATTGTACGTTGCCTCCTCGTCGTGAGCGTGCGTGTCCGACGCACGGCGGCTCTCGGGCTTGTGCTGCCCGAAGGCATCACCAGCGCCGCCGCCTGCTAGCTGTCGAGCGACAGCCGATGAGTCAGCGAATCTGCTTGAGCAGCGCTTCGCGCTCCAAGGCGAGCCACCCTTGCGGGAACTCCTGCTTGTGCATCTCGAGCAGCTGGCGCGCCTCGAGGTCGGCGAGGGCGGTGTGGGCGTCCAGCGCGCGGCGGGCGTCGCGGATCAGGCGCCGCTCGCGCTCGCTGACGGCGGGGTGCACGGCGCTCCTGGGCGCCGCGCTTCGGCGCACGACACGCCCGGGCACCTCGGCACGGGGGGGAGCCTTGGCCGACGCCGCGGGCCTATCCACGGCGGCCAAGGCGCTAGCGTCGCCTAGCTGCGCGGACGGCTCCATCTTGCGCGCGGCTGGCCCACCGATCTCGGCGGTGGCGCTCGCGCCGCCCTCTCGGGCAGACGCGGCGACCTCCTGCGCGGCTGGCGCGGAGCCGGGCGCGCGATCCACCGCGGGCAACAGCCAGGGTTCCAAGCTGTGCGACAGCCCGGAGATCAGCGCGCCCGTCAGGACGACGAGAGCGCCCTGTGCCAAGATCCTGAAGGCCAGGCGCCGCAGCGTGGCCAGCCACGACTCGCGACGGTAGAGGCCGAGCGCCACGGGGACGCACGCCTCTGCGTCCCGTCCCCGTGCATGCTGCTCGGCCGTATAACGGCGCTTCTCCTCGGCGAGCTGCTCGAGCGCCCGCCTGTGCTGCGTCTTCACCGCCTCCGTCGTGAGGCCGAGCTCGCCGGCGAGCTCGGCGAGCGGGATCTCCTCGAGGTCATGCTTGATCAGGAGGCGTCGGTACTTCGGGTCGACCCGGTTGATCAGGCGGCGCGTTAGCGCGCGCCGCTGGCTCCCGCGTACCAGCTCCTCTGGATTCGGGCACTGGGCTCGGAGCTCGCTCTCGTCGAACGATGTCAGGACCTCTCCGCGACGGCGCGCGGTCCGCACATGGTCGCGCGCCTGGTTGATGGCGATCGTGACGCGGTACGCCGCCGCATCTCCGCCCGGCGCAATCCGCTGGTCCGCTTCCAACCCGCGCAGGAGCGCGTCTTGCGCCACGTCCTCGGCGTGGCGTGCCGGAACGCCGAGACGCCTCGCGAGGCGCCGGAAGAGCTCGAAGCTGCTGGAGATGCTCGACGGGTTGCCCACGCTGGTAGCACGTCTGAGCGACCCCCTCGGGGTCAGCAAAATGCACGGCCGCGATCACTTCGGTCGGATAATGTAGTACAAATCACTACATATCACCCGGGTCGGCTGGAAGATCGCCGACACATGGGACGGATGATTCGATTCCGTCATGCTCCTGTGAATTCTCTCCTAAAGCGCTGCTTCCAGCATTTTCTCCCGGTTGACGTCGCGTGCTCGGCGTAAGTACCGTCGTTGCATGCGTTGCGGTGCGCACCTGTTGTTCATTTTGCTTACGCTTGGCGCTTCAACGGGGTTGGTCAGATCGGCCGACGCTCAGCAGCGGTCTCCGGCCTCGGGGAGAAGCGACGGGTTGACGGTGAAGGAGCTTGTTCGCCGTGCTCGGAAAGCGCGCGATCGCGGCAACTGGACGCAGGCCTACGAAGCCTACAAGACGGCCCTTGATGCCGCAAACGTGCCGCCCGGCATGAAGCTCGACCGCGCGGACGGCGACCGCGGGGCGTTCGATCCCGCCGAGATCGCCGGCGAACTCGGCCTCTGCGAGCTCGAGCTGCGTAAGTACCGTGACGCGGCGGAGCACCTGACCTGGAGTCTTGAGCGGGACTGGGCGCTGCCGAGTCAGCTTCAGGAACGATTCCTGAACGGCCAGCGGAAGGCCGCGTTTTACGTCGTTGAGCTCGTGCTCTCCGTCGACCCGCCGGACGCCGAGATCCTCATCGACGGCCAGAAGATCGGTCGAACCGCGCGGACCTACAAGCTGTTCCTCGAGCCCGGACGACACATGGTGCGGGCCCGGGCGCCGGGGCGCGAGGATGGCTTTCACGCGTTCAACGGCGAGCCGGGTGATAAGCAGGAGATCTCGATGAAGCTTTCGGGCCCGGCGGTGAGCAGCGCCAAGGATGTCCCGCCGGTGCCGAAGACCGCGAGCGCTTCGCCCGCCGTGCGCCCGAAGGAGCCCGGACCGTGGGCGTCCTGGCCGGGGACGCTGCGCATAGGCGGCATCGGCTTGACCGCGGCAACCGCATCGCTCGGCGCCGTGTTCATGGTACGCGCGAGCACAGCGGACGGGGACCTCGACGAGCGGAACAAGAAGCTCGATGCCGCGGGGGTCTCGCGAGGCGTGTGTCGGGAACAACCGAAACCGGCGACGTGCTCCGAGCTGACGCGTCTCCGACGAGACCGCGACCTCTTCGCCGGGCTCGGCACGGCGATGGTGGTGACGAGCGGTGTCGTGGGCGCGGCGACCGTGGCGTCGTTCTTCACGGACTTCTCTTTTCTGCGGACTGGACCCACGAAAGCTCGGCTCGCGCTGATCCCGACGGTCGCGCCGGCACAGGTCAGCCTCGTGGCATACGGCGTGTGGTAATCAGGAGCACGGACATGCTCTTTCCTGATCTTCGACAAAAGCGACTGCTGTTGGCGCTGGGTTCCCTCTCCGCGGTCAGCGCTGGCGGTCTCTCCGGGTGCTATTACGGCGATAGCTGCGATGACGAACGCATCTGCCTATCACCGCCCAAGTCGCTCTGTGATGGCCACCCAGCGACGGCGCCGGCGCTCGACATGTGCGGGGTGTTCGTCAGTGAGCTGCTGGGCGACGACAACAACCCCGGCACGAAGAGCGCGCCGGTCAAGACGCTTCAGCATGCGGTCGGGCTCGCCGCGCACGGGCGAGGCGACAGCGAGGTGCCGACCCGGCGAGTGTACGCTTGCGGCGACACGTTCAAGGAGACGATCACGCTGCCCTCGGGTGTCGACCTCTGGGGCGGGCGTCTGTGCGACGGCGGCGAGCTGTCGTATGGGTGGTCGGCTGTTGGGCCTAATCAGCTCACGACCATCGCCCCGCCGGGGGGAATACCGCTTCGGGTGATCGAGGGCAAGGACGCGACGTCGACGTCGACGATCTCCGGTGTGCGCGTCATCGCAGCAGAGGCGTCGGCGATGGATCACAAGTCGTCGATCGCGATGATCCTGAGCCAGGGGGCCAAGGCGAACGTGGTGTCGAGCGAGATCGTCGCGGGAAACGGCAAGGTCGGCGAGCCGGGAGAAGATGCGCCTCGGGAACGGGCGACGGACGGCGTGGAGGGGAACGATGGCGCGTCCGCTTGCACAGCGGATGCCGCCGTGGGCGCCCTTCCGGTTGTTACCGCCTGCGACGATGGTACCGAGTCGACGAGCGGATACGGCGGCGACGGCGGACTCGACGCCGGCGGCGATGGCGCGCCAGGACAGCCTGAGCCGGCGGAAAATTCGCAAGGGTCGGGGGTTGCGGGGCGCGGCGCGGGCAGCGAGGTTTGCTCAGCTGGGTCTGACGGCGCGCACGGCGCTGACAGTGGCCGCGCTGGCGGCGCGGTCGGTGCAGGCTACCTCACCTTCGACGGATGGATAGGCGTCCGTGGCGAGGACGGGAAAAAAGGTGGTGTCGGGCAAGGAGGGGGCGGCGGAGGCGGCAGCAAGTCGCGTGGGCCCATGGTGGCGTGCCCGGTAGCTCGCCCCCAAAGCGGTGCGGCCGGCGGCTCGGGCGGGAGCGGGGGCTGCGGCGGCGAGGGTGGCAGGGGCGGCGGCTATGGCGGCGCGAGCATCGCCATCGTCGCACTGGAGGACTCCGAACTGGAACTCAACGCCACGAAGGTCGTCGCGGGCAGCGGCGGCAAGGGCGGGGTCGGCGGAACGGGCCAACTAGGCGGCGTTGGTCGACCCGGTGGGCAGGGTGGGGTTGGTTACGATGGGACCAGCGGAGTGACGTGGAAGGCGTGCGACGGTGGCAGCGGCGGCTTTGGTGGACGCGGCGGTGATGCCGGTGGCGGGCTCGGCGGCGCTGCCGTCGGCATCGCGTATGTGGTCCCCAATCTGGCCATCCGGCCCGGCACGACCATCGAGGTTGCGGGAGCTGGAGAAGGCGGCGATGGAGGAAACGCAACCCCAGGCGACAAGGCGGGCAGCGGCGGGACCGGCCCGTCGGGCCAACTCTATCGTTTCGGTGCGGCAAACGAGCCGCCCCGTTGAGTCGCTCACCGCGGCGCCGCCGTCGAGGAATACCGATGATATCAAAACGTACGATCGTCCTGCTCCTTGCACTTCCTCTCGCCACGGTTGGCTGCGAGAGCGCGCCAGGCCCCATCGATTCCGATGGTCCGCCGTGTGCGCTCACATCGTCGTGCGAGGGCGAAGCACCGCCAGAAGCCGTCTGTCTCGAGCACCTTGCGGCCGATCGGATGCACGACGGCTGTGGCGTATTCGTCGCCGGGCCCTTCTTTGGCGGCGACGATGCGAATCCAGGCACGAAGAACAAGCCGGTCCGCTCTATCCTGCGCGCGGTTGAGCTAGCACGTGTCGGTCGAGGAAGGGTGTTCGCGTGCAACGACGTCTTCGAAGGAGCCGTGGTCCTACCGTCCGGCGTGGACCTCTACGGGGGCATTGATTGCCAAACATTCGAACGCTTTGATGAGGATGTTACAACCGGCATCGTCGTCCGTTATGATCCAATCATCACGCTGATCGTCGAACCGGCGGGCGCCGGCGACACCGGGGCGGCGGACGGGGTCTCCACGATCGACCACATGACCATCCTGAGCAAAGCCCACATCGGGATGCTCGTTCGGTCAGGTAGCGCGGTGGAGTTCATCCAGGGCAAGCTCCGTGCATCGTACGGAAGTGGGGGCGGCCAGGGCGAGGGGTGGCCCGGGTTCAATCGGGCACCCGGTGGGGGGCACGGCATCTACGGCGGGGATGTGTGCTCCGCAGCCACGGTCGCGGGCGGGCCCGCGGTGGTGAACCCGTGCGAGGGCGGAATCCCGAGCGTCGGCGGCAAGGGAGGCGACGGCCTCCCCGACGGCGCGGGAGATGGGGAGGACGGCGAGCCAGTATCCGAGCCGGACCCCGGCCACGATGGGAAAGGGGGACTCGGCAACCGGCCAGACGGTGGTTGCAGCAACGGCGTCACCGGGAAAAGCGGCTCGTGGGGCACGGTCGGCGCACCTGGCGAGGGCATCGGGCGGCTCACGGAGACAGGATGGGAGGGAGACAAGGCAGCCGACGGCAGCCGCGGCATGCCAGGCCAAGGCGGCGGCGGGGGCGGCGGGCGTCGCGGCGGGCTCGCCGTGTGCGGCGCGGCCTCCAAGGGAGGCGCCGGCGGCGGCTCGGGCGGCGCAGGGGGCTGCGGCGGTCGAGGCGGCCGAGGGGGCGGGAACGGCCGGCCGACCATCGGCATCGCCGTGCTTCACGCCAAGCTGACGGTGCGCGACAGCCTGCTCGAGACGCTCGACGCCGGGCGAGGCGGCGACGGCGGGCTCCCCGAGGAGGGCGGCGAAGGCGGTCGAGGTGCACCGGGCGGGGCCTTGGGAGACGGCACCTGGTCCTGTGGCGGCGGGGAAGGAGGCCGAGGAGGCGACGGCGGCTACGGCGGCCCCGGGCGCGGCGGCGACTCGATCGGCATCGCCTACCTCGACGACGACCAGCTCACGCTCGAGGGCGTCAAGTACGAGCTCGGTCCGCCCGGCAAGGGCGGCATCAGCTGGAACCACGATGGCAGCATGGTGACGGGGGAGGACGGCACGCAGATCGAGACGCTTCGGTTTCCTGAGTAGGAGACCGGCTCGTCCCATCGGCCAAAGCGGCCCGCGTGCGCCTGCGTAAGCGATGTCGTGGCGGCTCTGTCGGGCGACGGCTGAATCGGAGGGCCAAGGGTTCCATCCAATCAGGCCTCGCTCCCGCCGGCGGCGGACGCCGCCAACCTGCCTCCATCATTATCGCCATCATGCGCCCGCTCCTTTCGAGGTGCAGCAGATTCTCCGGAACCATCAGGCGTCGGGGTGCATTACAGGCACGCGCGCGAATGCGGCGTCCCCTTCTTCCCGATCCACCGCTCTCTCGTCCTCTTCGAGGGCTCGATGCCGGCAAGGCGCCCGCTTGCTCCGCCGCTCCAGAGGCGCCATGTGGGCACGAGGAGGTCGAGCCATGGCAGCAACGATGACGGACGCGGAGAAGGCACTGAGCGAAACCTGGCACGAGCACATCGCCGCTGAGTTCGTCGCGCACAGCCCCGACGCGGCGATCCACACGATGACCGGCACGCCGCGCGTCAACCAGATCCCGGTGATGATCGGCGGCGATGGCCGGGCGCAGGTTTGCGACTTTTACAGCAAGCATTTCCTGCACCAGATACCCCCCGACTGGGAGATGGCCCGCGTCTCGCGCACCATCGGGCAGGGGCGGTTGGTCGACGAGCTCCTGATCAAGTTCACGCACACGATCGCGATGGACTGGATGCTCCCCGGAGTCCCTCCGACGGGGAAGCGCGTCGAGATGGCGCTCGTGGTGATCGTCCAGTTTGAAGGCGACAAGATGGCCCAGGAGAACCTGTACTGGGATCAGGCCTCGGTGCTCGTGCAGCTCGGGCTCCTCGATCCGGAGGGCCTGCCAGTGGTGGGCGCGGAAGCGGCGCGCTCGGTCCTCGACCGGAGCATCCCTCTCAACGGGCTGATCGCTCGCGCCCACGCGGCGCGCTCACGCCCCACCGCAAAGGCGCCCGCCTCTTCGCCGTCGGGCGCTTCGACTCGTCGGGGCCGATCGCGAACAGCCCGCCGCGCGAGGAGACCGTGAGGCGGTGCGCGCGGTGTCGTAGGCGATGGGGCCGAGGTCGGCCGGCGGCTCAGGCGGCCTGGCTCGCGCGCAGCGATCGGAAGAAGCCGCGCACGTCCTCGAGGAGGAGCTCTGGCGTCTCGAGCGCCGCGAAGTGCCCGCCTCGCGGCATCTCCGTCCATCGCACCAGGTTGGCCCTGCGCTCGACCCACGCGCGCGGCGCGCGGTACATCTCCCTGGGGAAGTCGGCCACGGCCGTCGGCGCCTCGATCCTGTCGAACATGTAGGGCGGGAGGACCCCGTTGCGGGCGGTCTCGTAATAGAGGTTGGCCGCGCTGGCGATGCTGTTCGGCGCCCAGTAGAACATCGCGTTCGTGAGCAGCTGATCCCGCGAGAAGACCCGCTCGACGTCCCCGCCGCAGTCGCTCCAGGTGCGGAACTTCTCGACGATCCACGCGAGGATCCCCGCCGGCGAGTCGGCCTGCGCGATGGCGAGCGACATCGGCTTGCTCGCCTGAAGCTGGCTGTACGCGGTCTCCTCGGACTGGAGCGCCGCGATGCGGGCCATCGCGCGCTTCGACTCCTCGGTGAGCTCCCCCGGGGGCGGCGCCCCCACCACCAGCGTCAGGTGGACGCCGATCAGGTGCTCGGCGTGCGCCCCTCCGAGCCACGCGCTCACGAGGGCGCCCCAGTCGCCGCCCTGCGCGCCGTAGCGCCGGTACCCCAGCGCCTCCACCATCAGCCGGTCGAAGGCCGCCGCCACCCGGCGGATATCCCACCCGGGCTCGCGCGGCTTGCCGCCGAACCCGTACCCCGGCAGCGCCGGGATCACCACGTCGAACGCGTCGGCCGGGTCGCCGCCGTGCGCGGCCGGGTCCGTGAGCGGGCCGATCAGGTTGTAATACTCCATCATCGATCCGGGCCATCCGTGGATGAGGAGGAGCGGGAGCGGATCGGGCCCCTTGCCGCGCACGTGCCAGAAGTGGAGGTCGACTCCATCCACCTCGCAGAGGTACTGCGGGATCTGGTTGAGCGCCGCCTCGTGAGCGCGCCAGTCGTAACGAGCTCTCCAGTGCTCGCAGAGCTCACGCACATACGCCACGTCGGCCCCGTGGGCCCACCCCCCGCCGGGCAGCGGATCCGGGAAGCGGGTCGCGTCGAGGCGCCGGCGGAGGTCGTCGAGCGTCGCCTGGGGTACATCGATGCGGTAAGGGCGCGGTTGCATTGGACCACACTAGACCGCCGCGCCGGCGGAGCCAAGATAAACGAGCGCGGCGTCGCCGCGTCATCCGGCGTCATCGCCCCGCGGACCGCTTTCGGCCGGCTCATCGGGTTCGCCGTCGTCCTCGTCTTGTCGCTCCGCGGGAGGGGCGGGTAGTGTGTCTCGATTGAGCATCCCTGACGAGGTCATCATGGGCAATGCCGGCGCCGAGGGCGAGGTCCTCCCCGGCCTGCCGAGCGCTCAATACCAATCTCATGGTCTATACGACACAGGAGGACCTCACCGGGCGGATCTGGCTGTGCGGGTGGACCGGTAACGTGATCGCCTGCTGTCGCGGCACGGAGCTCGACGAACCGTTCGCGGCCTTGATGCAGGCCATGCATATCCGCCACGTCCAGCGGGCGCCGGACGGCGCGCTCTGGATGACGGTCCAGGAGCCTCTGGACGCTCATTCTGAATCGTCATCGGCACGTCCGAGAGATCGGTCCCCGAGGAGCGGCTCGAGGTGCGGTTCGAGCCCGACGTGGTGCACGCGACGATCGAGGCGGAGCTCCGCGCCTGGAAGAGCGCGGACGAAGCGGCGGCAGACGCGTGTGACCCCGGGCGGATCGAGACCGAGGATCTCCTCTACGACGCGAAGACGGGCCGGGAGCTCGCGCGGCTGAGCCGCGCGGGGGGCCGGGACGCGGCCAGGGTGAAGCTCGCCGGGCGCACGGTGGAGGTCGCGGCGGGGACCTGCACCGCGACCGTGCCGCTCGACGTGCCCGCCGCCGGCGCTGGGAGGCCGGCGGAGCCGAGATGAGAGGATGGAAGGGGAATGGGGTCGCGGCCGGACGGCAGCGACCTGCAGGTCGGCCGGGGGGTCTTCGTAGGCAGGGACGGCACCACCATCGCGTTCGACCAGACCGGGCAGGGGGCGCCGGTGATCTTGGTGTTGGGCGCGTTCAACGACCGGACGACGGGCGCGCCCCTGGCAGCGTACCTGGCGCGGTCGTGGCCCAGCTCGGGCACGCCCAGCTCCGCCCCGCGCCGGAGGCGATGGCGCACACGCTGGTCTACGACACGACGATCGTCGCCGACGGGCGCATCACCGCCGCGCTCGCGGAGGTCCGCCAGCCGGCGCTGGCCATCGCCGGCGGCGCGGGCGCGCCGGTCATGCGCCAGGTCGCCGAGAAGCTCGCCGCGCAGCTGCCCGGCGGACGGGCGGCCACGATCGAGGGCGCCACCCACGACATCGCGCCTGCCCTGCTCGTGCCGGTGCTGGAGCGGCTCCTCGACGGGTGAGCGAGGCGGTGAAATCGTCGGGATCTCCGCATCACCGGGCCGCTGCGGCGAATATCAGTAATTGAGGTTGCGAACGAGAATGAGCGCCTTTCCATTCCCGTCCATGTCATCCTCCCAAGCCACCACGAAGCGGCCCTGATCGTCCACGGCGGTCACAGGCAAACGTTGCTGACCACTCGCGTCACTATTGACGGTGAAATCTGCTCGATTCTGTGCGCCGCTGGCCGTGAAATCGCGCCCGACAATCTGGTACACACCGTTGTCGTCCTGGTCGTCCTGCCAGACCACCGCAAAAGCACCGTCGCCGCGCATCCCCACGCTGGGCGCATACTGCTGGCCGTCTGCCACGCTGTTCACGGTCATCACCCCGAAGCGCTCGACGCCGGCGATCGTGAACCCGCGCGCGTAGATCTGGTAGTAGTCGTTCGCGTCCTGGTCGTCCTCCCAGGCCACTACGTAGTTCCCGTTGTTCGCCATGCCGATCGACGGCTTGGTGTGCTGACCGGCAGCGTTCGTATTGGCCGCTTTCTGCGCGAATCGGTTGCCGCCCGTAGCGGTGAAACCACGGTGATAGATCTGGAAATTAGCGTCGTCGTCCTGGTCGTCTTCCCAAGCGACGACGAAGTCGCCATCGGAATCCATGCCGATGGCCGGATTGAACTGCTCGCCCGCAGCGACGCTGTTGACGGTAAAGGTCGGAATGCGCTCAGCGCCGGCCGCCGTGAAGCCGCGCGCCAAGATCTGGTAGTAGCCGTTCCCATCCTGGTCATCTTCCCAGGCGACAACGAAGTTGCCGCTCACGTCGCAGGCCACCGCAGGCCTCGACTGCTGACCGCCCGACACGGTGTTCACCGTTCGATCATGGAAGCGCTCGCTGCCGTCGGCGTTGAAGCCGCGCGCCAGGATCTGGTAGGCGCCGTTCCCGTCCTGATCGTCTTCCCACACCACCACGAACCTCCCCGAGTCGTCGATGGCGACGTCCGGGTGCTGCTGCTGACCCGCATCCACGCTGTTCACGGCGATCTGCGAGAACCGCGCGTTGCCATCTGGGTCGAAGCCGCGCGCGTAGATCTGACCGACGCCGTTGTCATCGTGGTCATCTTCCCAGACCACCACGAAGTCGCCGCTCGGCGCCGTCGCGATCTTGGGATCGAAGTGCTTGCCCGTAAGCTGCACGTTAGCCATGCGATCCTTGAACAAGATATCGTTGGCTTTGTAAGCGTACGCGGGCATCGCAGACTGCATGTCGTAGCTGACGGTGTAGTTCTGTTCGTTGTGTTTGGTCGCGGTCGGACTGGCCGCCTGGTTGTAGTTCAAGTACAGCGTCGCCTGACAGTTCGCGAAGATCGCGCAGTTGCCGTCTTCAACGCTCAGCGTCTGCACCGTGATCTGATTCTGTGCCGGCGCGAACGTGAGGACGCGCAGCCAGCCGTTGCCCAGCGCGTGGCCGTTGCCCAGCACCGGCTCACTCTGAAAATCGTTCAGGATCTCGTGTATGATATTGCCGTTGTTGCCGGTGCGGCGGCGATACGACACCCCCTGGATGTGCCCGCTCACGGACATGAACACGTTGCTGTGGCGCTGAATCAGCTCTTCCCAGAGGTCTACGCCGTCGCGGCCCTCGAGGTTGTAGCCGTCAGCGCAGCCGCTCGCGTGCTCGGCGTTGTTGTTCATGTGGCAGTGCGTGGCCACGATGACGCGACGGTCCGGGTGGTTCGCGATGACCTGATTCGCCCACGTCACGACGTCCTTGCGCGGCGCAAACTCGAGGCTGACCACCATGAACTTGAGCCCGCCGGCATCGAAGTACGTGTAGTTGTTGATGTTCGACGCGTCGTAAGCGCCGCCGTAGAACAGCTCGCCCTGGTAGCGCGGCTGACCGAAGTAATTCGCGTACAGCGAGCTGCGCTTGTAGGCTTCGTTGCTCGGGAAGATGTCGTGGTTGCCGATCGTCATGCTGTATGGCACGCCGGCGTTGTCCAGCAGCGTGTGCGCGGCGCTCGCCACGTCGTACTCGCTCGCGAGATCGTGATTGGTGATATCGCCGAGGTGCACCGCGAACTTGATGTTGCGCGCGGCGCGGTTATCGACGAGCCACTGCATCTGGTGCTCGTAGACCTCGTACGAGGAGAACTCGCTGTAGTTTTGAGTGTCGGGAATCAGCACGACCGAGAACGCCGCCTGCGCGCTCGCGGAGCGCGCCACTACACACCACAGCGTGAAGACGGATGCTATGAGCGTCAAACGATAGGCTCTTGTCATGTACGGGTGCTCCCCTGGCCGAAACGGACGAACCTGGTCCTGCTCGCGTTCACGCTTGTATACGGTGCAGATGGCGGCTTCGTGCGGCTCTCGTTACCTCTCGTTGCCGCCCGTCCCGAGCTGCGCCGCGATGCGTCATCGTCCGACCGTCGAGCCACCGCTCCGTCGCCCTGTTGAAACAGAGGCGCCGCGGAGCACCGATAGCATCGGCCGCGCTAGCCGGTCCGTGAGCCGGTACACTGCACGCTCGAGAGCCATGACGCGAACCGCCGTCCCTACAACCGCCGACTCGACCGCGTTCGAGGGCGCATCGGGCCACACGGTCAAAGAGGCCAAGAGCTTCGCCGCTCGGTTGCGGCGCATCGTGTCCGAGCCCTTCCTTCACTTCACGCTGCTCGGGGCGCTGGTGTTCACCGGACATCGCCTGGTGACCCGCGGGCTCGACGCGCCCACGGTCGAAGTGTCGGTGCGCAAGCAGCGAGAGCTGGTCAAGCTGTTCGAGCAACGTCAGCGCAGGGCCCCGAACGACACGGAGCGCGAAGAGCTGATCCGACGCTACGTCGAAGACGAAGCGCTGTTTCGCGAGGGCTTGCGCCTGTCCCTGGTGCACACGGACCCTATGCTACGCGCGCAGATCATCGCCCGCGTGCGCGGCATGCTGCAAGCCGAGCTCGATCAAAAGCCGCCCACGGACGCCGAGCTCCAACGCTACTATGAAGCGCATTTATCCGACTACGCCATCCCTGAGACCATCAGTTATCGCGAGTACCTGATCCGCAGCGGCCCGGACGCGGACGGGGACACGCGACGGCTCTTGTCGTTGTTGCAACGACAAGAAGCGGCCGACGGGCCGGGGCTGCCCATTCCGACCGATTACTCGCATCGCTCCGAGGCGCAGCTAGCCTCATTGTACGGTCCCGAGCTGGCACACGAGCTCTGGACTCTGCCAGGCGGCAGTTGGCAAGAGCTGCGGTCCAGTAGCGGAGTTCACATCGTGCGCGTCGCTGAGCGCACCGCGGCCTCGGAGCCCTCGTTCGCGGTCATCCGCGAGCAGGTGAGCACGGACTACCGCAAGGATCGGACCGCGCGCGCGTTTCAAGCGGAGCTCGGCCGCCTCACATCGCAGTGGCGCGTCCAGATCGAGGAGCAGCCATGACGAGGGCGACACGGCTGCGAGCGGCAGCTATGCTGTGGGTCACGCTGTGTCTCCTGCGCGCTGCGAGCGCGCACGCCCACACACCCTCGCTGAGCGTGCTGGCGCTCGACGAGCGCTCACCGGGCGAGTTCATCGCCAGCTGGGAGCGCACGCCGGTTATCCAGGACGTCAGTGCGGCGTACGACTTGCTCAAGCCCGTGTTCCCTGAGCACTGCCAGCTGGCGGCGCCGCGCCTCGATTGCGGTGAGCGCGGGTTGTCAGGCCGCATCGGGTTCGACGGCTTGGGCGACCTCTCGACCGCCGGCATGATCAAGATCCAGTGGGTTGACGGCAGCACCCAGGTATTGAGCCTGACCGCGGCGCAGCCGCACGTCCGAGTGTCAGAGGCCCGGCTCGATACGAGCGCGTTGCGCGGGGTGTCCAATTTCATCTGGCTCGGGATCACGCACATCTGGCTCGGGCTGGATCACTTGCTGTTCGTGGTAGGGCTGCTCTGGCTGCTGGACTCGTGGCGCGTGCTGTTCAAGACCGTCACGGCGTTCACGATCGCGCATAGCGTGACGCTGGGGGCGGCGACCTTCGGGCTGCACATCCTGCCGATCGCCCCCGTCGAAGCCGTCATCGCGCTCAGCATCGCGTTCGTCGCCGTGGAGATAGCTGGCGAGGCACGCACGAAACGGCCGAGCTTGACCCGGAGGCGGCCCTGGCTCGTGGCGTTCGCGTTCGGTCTCTTGCACGGCTTCGGCTTCGCAAGTGCGCTGGCGGAGCTGGAGATCCCGAAGGCGAAGCTCCCGATCGCGCTGCTCTGCTTCAACGTCGGCGTGGAGATCGGGCAGCTGGTGTTCATAGCTGGCTTGTTGGCGTTCCGCCGGGCGGCGATGCGCACGCTCGAACGCGCGTCGAGCCTACGCTGCGCGATGGCCGGTTACTACGCGATGGGCATCCTGGCGATGTACTGGTTTTTTGAGCGCATCGTCGCTTTCATGCCCGACGTCTGACGTCCGGAGACAATCTGTCCCGATGCGGTGGGCTACGGTCGGCGCGGGGTTGCTCGCCCCTCCGGTGCCGGCGGCGGGCCGAGCAGCCGGCCGATCGCCTCGTACACGACCCGGGCCGCCATCTCGTCGCCGACTTCCACCACGCGGGTCAGGGTCTCGGCAAGAGAGGCGACCACGGCGGCCCGAGGCGACAGATCGGTCACGGCGAGCTCCCCAGGCCCGGGGCTTGGCCTTTGGGCCCGGGTTGGGCCCATGCCCCCTGAGGGGGTGCGATCCGTCGTCACGCTCTCCCAGAACCCCGGAGAATCCGACGGATCGCGACGGTTCGCCCCCGCGGAACAGTCCCGCCAGGAATTCCCGGTCGGAGAGGGGCGATCGCCAGAAATCTTGGTGAGTCCGATAGCTTCCGGCGGTTTCACCGCCGAGGGCGGCACGGCTGCTCGAGCGGCGCCGGCCGCCGACCCATGGCGCCGCGCGGCGGCGCCTGGTCGCCCGGACGAGCAACAGCCTAGTCTTCTTGGACCTCGATGGCATGTTGGCATTTCAGACAGTAGATCGCCTCACCTACGACCACCACGTCGATGGTGTATTCTCGATGGACCGCTCCATCAACGTGCTCGGGGCCGCCCTGGGCAGCCGCGTTCTACGCGTGCACCGCAACTGGCTCATCGCCCCCGCGCACGCGCAGGGGCTGAGCCGGCTCGCGGGAGGGCTGATCGTCGAAGTCGGCCCCACGTTCCGCTTTCCCGAGAGGCTGGGACACGGGAGGCGGCCGACGCGACGCGCTTCACCTCGATCAACATCCTGCAACATCCTGCCTGGCGACCAAGCGACCGACCGCGGCGTCCGGTCCCCACCGAGCCGGATGAGTGCCAGCGCCTTGCACGGCCGGAAACCAGCCGCGTGCCGAGCGAGGCGATCGGGCTGTACCGCGCCGCGGGCTACCGCGAGGTCGAGCCGTTCAACGGGGAGCCGTACGCGCATCACGAGCTGGCCACTCAGCGCACGTGACGATTTCCGCTCCCCTGCCGGGAAAGACGGTGTTGACGAGGAGCTCGTGCACCGCCGGGTCCGGGTCGGCGCACCCGTCGCGGAGCACGGTCAGCCCGTAGCCCCGGTCCGACGCGTCGTACAGCGTGGCCGCGACCATGGCGCTCGTCGCGACACCAGTGAGCGCGAGCGAGTCCACGCCGCGGGCGCGGAGCACCAGATCGAGATCCGTTCCTGCGAACGCGCTCGTACGCCGCTTGAGCACGACGACGTCGTCCGCGGTGACCTCCAGCGCGACCTCCGTACCCGGCGAACCCTCGTGGAACAGGTCACCGGCCCGGTGAAAGGCCGCGAAGACCTCACCCGCCAAGTCCGCGCCGTTGGCCCGAAACGCGGTACGCACGAACACGACCAGCACCCCGGCTGCGCGGGCTCGCGGCAGCAGCTCGGTCACCGGCGGCACGACCGCCTTCGTGAACGGGTAGTTGTCGAGAATCCCGACCTGGAGGTCACCGACGATCAGCGCGCTATTCATGGTGCGAGCTTCTCCATCCGGCGGCCCACCGTCAACAGCACACCGACGCCGGGACCGTCGTCGCGATGGGAGCAGGTAACCGGCGCCGCTGGGTGGTCACGATGGCGTTGGCCGGGCGCTTACGACCGGCCGCCTCGGCGCCGGCGTGGGTCAGCACCTGGTGGGCCGCCGAGCCTGGCTGGCCGTAGCCGGTATGCTGGGCGCGCTGGGGACGGCGGTGGCGGTGTCGACCGCGGATCCGGCGATCGCCATCGGGGGCTTCCTCCTGGTCGGCGTGGGCCTCTCGGCGGTGGCGCCGATGGCCTTCTCGCTGGCCGGGGAGCTCGCGCCGACGCGGGTGGGCGAAGCGGTGGTGGCGACGATCGGCTACGCGCGCTCGCTCCTGGCGCCCGGCGTCGTGGGGGCGCTGGCGCGTAGGTAAAAGAAGCCGGAGCGCAGCGCGAAGAAGTGTAGCGCAGCCAATCGAAAGGGTGCCCAGACCCCGGCGGGATCATCGCTGGCCGGCCTTGAGGCGCTTCATCCGCTCGGTGCCCCAGGCGCCCAGCGGGCGGAGGGCTTCATTGAGCGTGCGGCCGTGCTCGGTGAGCGAGTACTCGACCTTGGGTGGCACCTCGCGGTACACCTCGCGATGGATCAGTCCGTCCTCCTCCATCTCGCGCAGGTGCTGGATGAGCATCTTCTCGCTGACGCCCGGCAGGCCACTCTTCAGTTCGCCGAAGCGGCGGGTGCCGTGATTGTTCAGCTCCCACAGGATCAGCGATTTCCACTTGCCTGACACCACGTCCATCCCGGCGTCGATGCCGCAGATGTACGGACCACGTCTCGCTGTCGTTGCCATCGAACTCCTTTGCGTCATGACTGCGCCCGCTCGATCCTTACCAAAAGGTGTGTATCAAACAAAAAAGTAGGTACTTGTCGGCTCGGCGGTGCGAGCCAATGATGGCCTGGCATGAGAAACAACACCACCCCGACTACGGTGCTCGGCCTCGGCGCGATGGGTTCCGCTCTCGCTGCCGCGCTGATCGACGCCGGGCACCCCACCACCGTCTGGAACCGCTCGCCCGCCAGGGCACGGCCGCTCGTCGCTCGCGGCGCTACCGCAGCGGGCTCCGCCGAGTCTGCCGTCTCCGCCAGCCCCCTCATCGTCGCCTGCCTGTTCGACCACGCCTCGGTCCACGAGGTGCTCGGCCCGACCGCAGGGAGCCTGCGCGGGCGCACCCTCGTGAACCTCACAACCACCACGCCGAACCAGGCTCGTGAGCTGGCGGCGTGGTCGGCGTCCCATGGCATCGACTACCTCGACGGCGGGATCATGGCCGTCCCCGAGATGATTGGCGGCCCGGGTTCCGCGATCCTCTACAGCGGCTCGCAGACCGCGTTCGACGCGCACCGGGCGCTGCTCGACCTGTGGGGTAAGAGCACCTACTTTGGATCCGACGCCGGCATGGCCTCGCTCTACGATTTGGCGATGCTCGCCGGCATGTACGCGATGTTCGCCGGCTTCCTGCACGGCGCGGCGATGGTCGGCTCCGAGGGGGTGTCGGCGACCGAGTTCGCCGCCCGCGCCACCCCGTTCCTCGCCGCCATGACGGGCGCGTTCGCCGGGTTCGCCGCCACAATCGACGCCAAGGACTACGCGGGCGAGGGCCAGCAAAGCCTGGAGTTCTCCGACCTCACCAAGCTCGTCGCGGCGAGCACCGAGCAGGGCGTGAGCGCCGAGGTGCTGCAACCGGTGCACCAGATGATCCGCCGCCAGATCGCCGCCGGGCACGGCAAGGAAGGCTTCGCCCGCATCTTCGAAGAACTGAGGAGCACCCGATGAACTCATCTCACGATCTCGCCCCGGTGACCGTCATCGGCCTCGGCCCGATGGGTCGAGCGATGGCGACCACGCTGATGAACGCCGGGCACCCCGTGACGGTATGGAACCGCACGCCGAGCCGGGCCGCTGAGCTCGTCACTGCGGGAGCCACGCTGGCACCCACGCCGGCCGACGCCCTTGTGGCCAGCGGGCTGATCATCCTCAGCCTCACCGACTACCCGGCGATGTACGACATCCTCGGTGGTTCCACCGGCGCGCTGGCCGGCAAAGTGCTCGTCAACCTCAGCTCCGATACACCGGAGGCCTCGCGTGAGGCTACGGCGTGGGCCGCCAAGCACGGCGCCAGCTTCCTGACCGGCGGCGTGATGGTGCCCGCCCCGATGGTCGGCACCGAGGCCGCGTATGTGTACTACAGCGGTCCAGAGGCGCTGCTCCGGGAGCACGAGTCGGTGCTCCGACTCCTCGGCGCACCGCGCTACGTCGGCAAGGATCCCGGTCTGGCCCAGCTGTGGTACCAAGCGCAGCTGACCGTCTTCCTCACCGCGCTGTCGGGACTCCTCCAGGCGGCGGCGCTGGTGAGCGCGGCGGGCGTGCCGGTGGGCGACTTCCTGCCCGACGCGCTCGACACGTTCACCGGCATCCCGGTGATGCTGGAAGGCGGGCAAGAGCTGGCCAAGAGCCTGGAGACCGGCGTGCACCCCGGCGACCTGAGCACCGTGCTGATGATGGGCGCCACCGCCGATCACATCGTGCGCACCAGCGAGACGCTCGGCGTCGACGTCGACGTGCCCAAGGCGGTCAAGTCGCACTACGACCGGACGATCGCCGCAGGCCACGGCACCGACAACTGGACCGCCCTCTACGAGGTAATCAAGTCCCGGCGTTGACCCCATACCTCCCAAGCGCCACGGCGAGCGATTTAGACGCTACCACCGCACAGCTTGCGTGAGGAACTTGTACGTCATCAGACGTCGGCCCTGCGGGCCTCGGGGTAGGTGGCTCGTGGCGCACCTCGGCAGCAGCTCGATCGCGGCGGGGCGCGGCGCCTCGGCGCGCAGGTAAAAGAAGCCGGAGCGCAACGCCCCGTCCTGGGCGAGCCTGCGCCGCCACGGAAACGGAAACGTCAACCCCCACGGACGGTGCGCCACCTCGGGCAGGACGTCCTCGATCAGGTTCGCCGCCGTGGCACACATGCGTCGGCCCAGACACGACGAGCAGAAGCCGCGTCCTTTTTACAGCTGAAGGCCACCAGCCGACTCTCTTCGCAGCGCTCGCACCGGCGCCGCGCGACCCCGCGGCAGAGCAGCCCGCACTACGTGCTTGAATCTGCGCTCTCTGGCGCCGAGGCGCATGGTGCGCGTGCCGCCTCCGTGCCAGCATGCAGGAGCGTCTTCGCCGCTCGTTTTCCCACCGCTCCCCGTGGCGTCGGCAGTTCCGCCATGGCGGCGCCATGCAGCATCGCGGCGAGAGGGTCGTCGCCTGCGCACGCCGCCGCGCTTGCCTCCCGGCACAGGCCTGCTGCTTGCCGGCATCACTTTCCGGATGCCTCCGGGGCGCTTCGGCACGCAACCGCCGCGCGCGGGCGATCCCAGAAGAGCGTGCGGGCACTGGCGAGCGGCAAGGCTCGGGCAGCGAGTCGACGCGAGCGGCGGGCTCGACGTTCGGCCCAAGCTTGCGCACCCCTCCGGTGCTACCGGCAGCCCGAGCCACCGACCGATCGCCTCGTGGACGACCCGGGCCGCCACCTCGTCCCCGAGGGCGACGGCGCGGCTCAGGGCGCTGGCGAGCGAGGCGACCGCGGCCGCCCGAGGCGACGGATCGGTTACGGCAAGCTCATCATGCCCGGGGCTTGACCATTGGGCCGGGGTTGGGTCCATGCCTCCTACGGGGGTGCGATCCGTCGTCACGCCCTCCCCAGATCCCTGGCGATGCGACGGATCGCGACGGTTCGGCGCCGCGGAAGAGTCCCGCCAGAAAGACCGGTCGATAACGAGCAGCCGCCGAGAACAGTGGCGAATTTCATGGTGTCCGCCGGGCCCGGTGGCGACGCCGAGCGCCGACGAGCTGCGGAAGACGTACACCGACGGGATGGGCATTCGGGCCGATGCGTTTGTCCAGCAGGTGCCGCTCGGACGCCTCGGCACCACCGATGACGGCGCGCTGACGGTCAGGCCTTCATCGGGCTGCCGACCTCGTCGGCCGCGCGGAAGTCGTTCAGCGGCGTGACGACGCAGCGCCGGCCGTCCTCGCGCGGCGGGGGCATGCGACCGGCGTCGACGTTCACCTGGACCGCCTGGAACAGGAGGCGGGGCGGGAGGAGCGTCGCGTCACGCGTGTCGCCGAGGACGACGACGGCACCTTCGACGCCGTGACGAGCGACGCGGGCGCGGGGAAGGACGGCGCCGCCGTCGAAGCGCGCATCGAGTGCATCATACACATTTTTTCTTGACGCGCGCCCCCTTCGGAATTATGTGTATAACACACCCAATTGCCGCGTGTGCGCGGGCAGCGTTCAGCAGCCGCACACCATCAGCGGAGCATCTCCATGGACAGCACTGCTGGCACCGAACCGGCCGCCATCTCGGGTCTTGCGCTCGCCGGCCGTTCCTGTCTTCACGAGGCGTCATGAGCACAAGCGTGAACATCGACACACTTCTGTTTGCAGGTGTACCTGAGGGGGCCAAGCCGGCGGTCGACATCGACTCAGATCTGGCCCACAAGCCCGCCTATACGATCAATTCATGGTTTGCGATCGGCCACTTGAAGTCTCGCGGAACGAGGCTCAGCTATCTCGTTCACTTGCTAGCGATTGGCATCAAAGGCTTCACCGTCGCCCTGGACAGCGCGGTCAGCGTGACTCGCGAAGACACGGGCGCCTACCGCGTCCGAAATAATCTCTACTCGATGGTCCGATCAAAGGCTTCCAGAAGCCACTTTGAGATAAAGACGCCGAGCGCCTTCATGGGCGGCACGCTCGACAATCTCATTGTCAAAGCAGACATAGACGACATCCGGATCGACTTGAGCATGAAGGCTCATGGGCATCCGCTCCTCAACAAGGGAACAGGTCGATTCGACATGCTGGGCATGGATGTCTTCCAGTACTCGATTCCGACTCTTGGAACAAAAGGGAACATCAACATCGACGGAGAGGACCATTTTGTATCAGGCGTGAGCTGGTTCGACCGTCAGTGGCAAAACCAACCACTGGGTCCACCGCATGGAAGGTGGACATGGATGGATCTCAATCTCAGCAACGGCTGGTTCATAAGCCTCTGGGACGCAGTCGACGAAGATGCCCGAACCGACTCATGGGTCACCGTCGTAGATAACCGTGGTCGGCATATCGTGACCGATCTGGCTCCTCTCGCCGAGAATTCGTTCGACTTCTGGCAGAGCCCGACCAGTGGATGCAAATTTCCCACGAGGTGGCTTGTCAGGGTTCCAGCGCTCGATCTTGAGCTCGAAGTGACCGCAAAGCCGAAAGAGCAAGAAGTCGTAGGGATCCTTCATGCGCGTTACGAAGGGGCCTGTCACATTCGCGGAATGATAGATGGGGAGCCCGTGAACGGATGCTGTTATGTCGAGATGGTTGGAAACTGGAGATCGAGTCGCATCGAATAGGTGAGGCTCGTTCTATCGTGGCTCACACATATTGACAAACACAGCTCACCGCGGAACGAGGTCAAACATGAAGCTAAACAGGCATTTGATAACCCCTTTTCTCACGTTCTTCTTCGTTCCTGTCGGAGTTTCAGGCGCGCTGATGTTCTTTCATCTGGCGGATGGATTCACAGAGGTGCTGCATGAAGTCCTGGGCTTGACTTTCGTGCTCTTTGTTGCTCTCCATGTGGTGATCAACTGGAAGAGCATGAGAAGCTATTTTGGAAAGACGAACTTTACCATCGCGGCCGCCGCCGTGACCATATTGTCCGGTGGGCTCATCGCCCTTGAAAGAGCCCAGCTTCCGGTCGATCTGATCATTTTGGAGAAAGTGGCGAGAGCTCCGATCTCCCATTCATTTAGGGTCCTTGAGATTGATCACACCAAGGCGGCTACGGCATTGAACAAAAGGGGGATCGAGCTCGACGGCGCCGAGACGATTGAAGATATCTGGGTAAACAACGACTCTTCTCCGGAAGAAGTCGTAGAAACGCTTGTTTACGAAGCTCGATGAAGGGGTGGACGCGCCCGGCGGCCAGGCACCTCGCCCCGTCCTCAGCCCTGCGCCGTAGGCCACACGACGACGCTGCCGACGTTGACCTCGGGCGGCTGCTCGATCGCGAAGGCGATGGCGCGGGCGATCGCGTCCGCCGGGATCGCGATGGCGTCGGCGGTCGACCGGATCGCGCTCCGCGTTGCCTCGTCGGTGATCGTGTCCGCGAAGTCCGTCGCGACCATGCCGGGGGAGATCTCGGTGACGCGCAGGTTCGGCCCGGACTCCTGGCGCAGCGCCTCGGTGATCGTGCGGACCGCGTTCTTGGTGGCGCCGTAGACGCCCATGGTGGGCACGACCTTGAGGCCGGCGACGGAGACGACATTGACGATGTGGCCGCTCTTCTGCCGACCGAAGACGGGCAGCGCGGCGGCGATGCCGTAAAGAACGCCCTTGAGGTTCACGTCGATCATCGCGTCCCAATCATCGACGTGCAGCGCGTCGAAGCGCGAGATCGGGGCGATGCCCGCGTTGTTGACGAGGACGTCGAGCCGTCCGAACCGGTCGCACGCGAAGTCCACCAGCGCCTGAAGGTCCGCTCGCTTGGTGACGTCGGTGACTCGATAGTCCGCGCGCCCCCCGGCCGCCTCGATCTCTCCCGCCACCGCCGCGATCTCCGCTTCGCGCCGGGCGCCGATCACGATCCGCGCGCCGCGCGAGGCCAGAAGAATCGCTGTGGCCCGGCCAATCCCTCTGCCGCCGCCCGTGATCGCGACGACCTTGCCCTCGATGGTCATCCCATGCCTCCTGGGTTGTGTTCGAATGAGACTAGTCGGGCGAGGCCGGTCGTTCCATGATTGTTCGTCGGCATGTCGCGCTCCGCCTTCTCGGCCCGCTTCGTGGCGCGCGCTGGCCGAGCCTCACAGGGTGACGCCCCGCTTCCAGAGCGCGATCTCGCGCTCGCCGTTCTCCTCGGCGCGGGTCGGGCGGCCCGAGGCGGTGGCCAGCACGAGGTCCATCAGGGCGTCGGCGGTCGCCTCCATGGATTCGCCCGCGGCGACGCGGCCGGCGTCGAAGTCGATCCAGCGCGGCTTGCGCTGGGCGAGGGTGGAGTTGGTGGCGAGCTTGAGGGTCGGCACGGGGAAGCCGAGCGGCGTGCCGCGGCCGGTGGTGAAGAGGATCACCGTCGCGCCGGAGGCGGCGAGCGCCGTGGACGAGACCGCGTCGTTGCCGGGGGCCTCCAGCAGCGCCACGCCCGGCTTGCCGCGGATTTGCCCGCCGTAGCGGACCACCTCGGTCACCGGGGCACGGCCGGCCTTCTGCACCGCGCCCAGGGACTTCTCCTCCAGCGTGGTGATGCCGCCGGCGAGGTTGCCGGGCGAGGGGTTCTCCGACACCGGCTCGCCGTGAGCGATGAAATAACGCTTGAAGTCGTTCACGACGCCGACGACGTCCTCATAGACCACCTCGCTCTCGGCGCGGGCCATGAGCAGGCGCTCGGCGCCGAAGATCTCCGGGATCTCCGTCAGGATGGCCGAGCCGCCGGCGGCGCAGACCTTGTCGGCGACGCGGCCCACCAGCGGGTTGGCGGTCAGCCCCGAGAAGCCGTCCGAGCCGCCGCATTTGAGGCCGATCACCAGGTCGGACACGGGGCAGGGCTCGCGGCGGTCCTGCTCGGCGACCCTGACCAGCGCTTCGACGGCCTCGAGGCCCGCCTCGAGCTCATCGTCGGCCGCCTGGGCGTTGAAGGACTGCAGGCGCTCGCGATCGAGGTGCGGGGCGCTCTCGAGGAGCAGGCCGAGCTGGTTGTTCTCGCAGCCCAGGCCGATGATCAGCACGCCGCCCGCGTTCGGGTGGCCGGCCAGGGCCGCGGTCATCCGGCGCGTGGCCTCGAGGTCGCCCCCCAGCTGGGAGCAGCCGAAGGGGTGCGTGAGGGCGTAGACCCCGTCCACCCGGCCCTTGAAGCGTCTGTCCGCCTCGGCGGCCACCTTCTGGGCCGTGCGCGAGACGCAGCCCACCGTCGACAGGATCCAGATCTCGTTGCGCGTGCCCACCCGCCCGTTCTTCCGCCGGTAACCCAGGAAGGTGCGGTCATCGGTGACGGAAAGGGGCTCCGGGCTCGTGGGCTCGTAGGCGTAGGTGTCGAGGCCGGCGAGGGCGGTGGCCAGGTTGTGCGTGTGCACGTGGTCGCCCGGCTGGATGTCAGCGGTCGCCCGGCCGATCGGCCAGCCGTACTTCCGCACCGGCTCGCCGGCGGCCACCGCGCGCAGCGCCACCTTGTGTCCGGCCGGGACTTCGACGCGGGCCGTGATCCCGTCGGCCACCGCATCGCCGGGGGCCAGGCCGCGCACGGCGACGGCCACGTCGTCCCGAGGATCGATCCGCAACAGGGAAGCTGCTAAGCTCATGTTACCTAGAGTGGCAAACGGGTTGAAACTGCCTTAAAGCGCAGAATTTTGAACCGCCAAGACGCCAAGACGCCAAGACGCCAAGACGCCAAGACGCCAAGACGCCAAGACGCCAAGAAAAAAAATCATATCTTGGCGTCTTGGCGTTCTTGGCGTCTTGGCGGTTCATTTCTCGCTTGATCAACGCGATCGGTGATCCAGGCGTACCGGTGGGACATCGGCGCGGCAAGCCTGCGCAGCCGAGCGTGCGGCGTCGCTGGCGAGGTCGATCCCGACGTCGTAGGCCCCCGTGCGCATGACGACCCCAGTCCGGGCAAAGCCGGAGCAGCGGCCCCGGGGACCTCATGTTAACGTTAACAGGTTCGATGTCAAATCCAAACGACGCGCGGCTGCTCCTCGCGGCGGCGAAGGCAGGAGCCTGAGCGCCGCCGCGCGCGGGCGGCGCTCGAGCCCCTCGCGGAGAGCCTGCGCGGCGGCGCCCGCCCAAGGGACGGCCGCGCCGCCGTGGCCGCGCGGGGCGGTGCTCGCGCAGCGGCGGCTCCTCCGCGGCTACGGCGCGTGCAGGACGTTGACGTTCAGCACCGACTCGGCGGCTCGGATGCCCTGGTAGAGGCTGTCGCACTCGCTGTACCCAGCCACCTGGAGCCCGTAGGCGACGTGCTTCGCGTACATCGGCGCTCCGCTGTCGCCGCCGGTCCCGCAGAACGACCCCCGACCCAGATGGCGCACCGTCACGCCGCCGTACGTGGCCGTGACCCCGAGCTGGGTGACGTACCCGCAGTCGCTGCGACCGTAGTAGGCGCCGGTGGTGCAGATGCGCATGCCGAGCACGCTCGTCTTGTCGGAGGTGATCGTATACGTCGTGTTGGTCGTGGTGTCCGGCCCGCTCGTGACATAGACCCACGGCTCCGGATCCCACCCGGTCGGGTTCTTGATCCGCATGATCGCCATGTCACCCCCCTTGTTCCACTCCCAGTGCCACACGGGGCCGACCACATGGGTGGAGAGATCCGTGAAGCGGGTCGACCAGTCGTCGGTGTTCCCGTCCGCGCAGTGCCCGGCGGTGAACTGATAGAGCACGTCGTTTACCTTGCTCTTGGCGATGAACGCCCCGGTGCAGCCCGTGCCGGAGTTGGTGATCTTGATACCGCCGCGCAGCGGCGCGTCGCAGTAGGGATAGGAGCAGGCGCGCGGCGTGGGGCGGCCGGCATACGAGCCGAGCACGAGCATGTCGCCGATCTCCGCCCTCGCGGCGGCGACCAGATCGCGCTGGGCAGCGGTCAGCAGGCCCTCGGCTGGTACCTGCAGCTCGACCGCATTGCGATCCGCGCGCAGGCCGGCGGTCAGCGTCGCGGCCGCGCCCTCGTTGACCTTCTCGATCGCGTCGCCGAGCCAGTCGTTGGCGCGCTCGAGCTCCGCCATGGAGCGGCGCACCTCGACGATGTCATACCCCTCGGTCAGGCCGATCTTCCGGGCCGTGTCCCGCACGAAAGCGATCGTGTCGGTGCCGACCCTGCCCGCCAGGCCGACCACGATCCGGTCGCCGCGGGCGGCGTCGATCCAGGTGCCGCCGAACTGGCCAGTCAGCTCGGCGCTGAGCTGCTCGTCGAGCTGCGGCGCGAGCGCCTGCCAGTCGAGCCGCTGCTGCGCCTCGGCGTACGAGATGGCACGCTCGCGGGCGAACCCCTCCACTTCCCACTCCGCCTCGATTCGAGAGGCGGAGGTCGGTGAGGAAAACCCGCTCGGAGAGAGGTGATCTTCGAAGACGGTGTCCTCGTGGGAAGGCTCCGTGTCCGGTTCGGAGCTCATACAACCCGCCAGCATCGCCGTCATGACGGGCATGGCGATCCAGTGGAGGGACAGCGGCGTCTTACGATTGTGGTCGTACATGGTCATCTCCGTTTTCGGTCAACGACTCTGTCGGGGAGGCGCAGAGCGGCTCCGCCGGTGAGCCCGGCCAAGGATCGCGATGGAAGCCCGCCGCGCGACACGCGCGTTCGCCGCGGCTCAACTGCCTGCCGACATCGATGATCCTGCAGCGCCCGTCCGAGGTAGCGCAGCAATCCGACGATTAGCAACGCGCGTGCCGACGAGCTCGCAGCGCGCCAGGACCGGCCGCCTCGGCCTTTTTTGGCCACGATCGGCGGACGCGTCGCCCTCACCCCCCGCCCCCGGGCGGCTCCGCGCAGGACCAGGCAACGCCGGGCGAGGGCGCGGTCGGCATCGTCGCCGTCCACGAGATCGCGAGCGAAACCGCCTCGATCCCGTGGATCTTCCCCGCCGAGCAGCCGAAGCAGCGGCTCGACCCCGGGGCAGCCTCGCTGGAGGGGCGAGCCTCCACGCCTGGAGGCCAGCGCCTCCAGGCCGCGGCCCATGGCCGCCGCGACGCCGCGCCGAGCGCAGCTTTCGTGACGCGCGCCGACACGCGCCGGCCGCCGGAGCGCAGCGGGAATGGCCGCGCGTCGCTATCGTGCCTCGCCATGGCCGCGCTTCCGGTGCGCGAGCGCCTTCTGATACGAAGTCGCCATGAGATACTTGCGACAGATCTTCATGGGTTCGGTATTGGCGATCGCCGCGGCGCCGGTCGGCTGTGGACCGGAGGCGCCGGGCGACGCCGAGCAGGCGTCCGATGTCGGGTCGATCAGCCTCGCGCTCACGGCGAACGGCTCGTCGGGCGCGTTGTACCGCCTGTCGAACGCGTGGTTCCAGCTGAGCGGCCCGGCGAACCGGCAGGTCGGTGGAGACGACGACGCGGCGGAGATCACCGAGGTGCTGCCGGTCGGCCGCTACGACGTCAGGCTCGAGCCCGGCTGGGTCCTCGAGCGGTGGACCGGCGACGACTACGTGCCCGTCGAGGCGGGCCTGACGTCGCCGAACCCGCTGTCGATCAGCGTCACCAGAGCCTCGATGTCGACGGTCGTGTTCTCGTTCTGGGTGACCGGCGACGACGTCTCCTTCGACCAGGGGACGCTCGGCATCGACGTCGCCATCGACGACGCGACGCCGGCGCGAGAGGCCACCCTGGATGCGTGCACCAACCGCACCGACGACGACCACGACCGGCTCGTGGATTGCGACGATCCGGACTGCCAGGCGCACCCCTTCTGCGCCTCGCCGACGCCGGTGATCGAGGACTTCGAGGACGGCGACTTCGACGGCGCCCTGCCGCGCGCAAGGAGCTCCCTGCCGTTCATCGGGCCGTGGTCGGCCTACAGCGACGGGACCATCCCGTCGATCGAGCTATCGCCCGTGGCGGGGCCCGCGAGCCCGACGGCCCTCGGGGTCTCCGCCCCTGCGGTCCCGTCCGCGACGGGCGCCGGCGTCGCCCTCACGTTCGACGTGTGGCCAGCCGACGCGTCGGCGTTCGAGGGCATCCGCTTCAAGATCCGCTCCGAGGCGCCTCCGGTCCGCTTCGAGGTCGGTACGTTCTACGCCGCGGGCAACGACTGCGGGGTCTACTGCGACAGACACGGAGTCGACCTCTCGCCCGGACCGGCGTGGGCCACCGTGGAGGTGCGCTGGTCGGAGCTGACGCAGCAGGGCTCGTGGGGCGGCGTGCAGTTGCCGTTCGAGCCGGCGACCCTCATCGACCTGCGCTGGCACACGCCCGCGGGGCAGCCGGTGAGCTTCGAGATCGACGACATCGAGCTGTTCTGAGCCCGTGCCCCGGGCCAGCCTCATCGTTGGGCGACGCGGTGCTGGCCTCAGCCGGTCGCCCCCCGCCGTGACCGGCGCGCGGCCTCGTGAGCTCCCAGCAGGTCGCGCGCGTCGCGCCCGGCCGGACGCACGCCGCTCCGGGGCGGCGCCGGCGCGCTCAGGTACCCGATGCGCGCGTAATAGGCGAAGATCCGGTCGAGCAGCCGCCGGTTCATCGGGGGACACACGATGCCCGTTCCGGCGAGCCCGTCGAGCGTGTTCCGGGCGTCGCAGGCCGGCATCTTCTCGTACAGCTCCCATCGGGTCAGATCGCCGTGGACCCTCTCGGTCAGCATCGGCAGCAGGGGGAGCCACGGGCTGTCGGCCGATCGCCGTATGCGCTTCAGGAGCTCCTCGCACCACCGCGCGTACGGCAGGCGCGACAGCGGGCGACCGCAGGAGCCGAGCAGGTCGAAGAAGCCGTTCAGATCGAGCCGATGCGGCGGCGCGGGCACCAGGTGGAACACCTTCCCCAGGGCCCCCGGCCGGCGGGACAGGTGCACGATCGCCCGGCTGACGTAATCGACCGTCACGAGCTCCTTGCTCTGCTCCGGCAGGTCGGGAGCGCAGCCCATCTCGAGGCACCCTTTGATCATCCGGCTCGCAAAGTCGCTCACGCTGCCGGCGCCCGTCTCGCTGTGCCCCAGGATGACCCCGGGCCGGAAGACGGTGACAGGCACCCCGCGCGAGCGGGCGGCCTCCACGAGCTTCTCCGCCACCCACTTGCTCTGGGAATAGCCCATGTCCGTGTGGAGGTAGTCCGCCCAGCGATCGAGATCGTCCCCCTCCCTCACGACCCGGACCCCGGTGAAATATCCGACATGGCCGAAGACGCCGATCGTCGAGACGTGGTGCACGGGCTTCGTCCGGCGGCGGCACGCGAGCCGCAGGATCTCCTGGGTTCCGAGCACGTTGGCCGCCCTGTGGGACGCGTAGGGCTTGATGTAATTGACCTCGGCCCCGGCGTGGTAGATCGCGTCGATGCGCCCGGCGAGCGCGTCGAAGCCGGCCGGGGCGAGCCCGAGCAGCGGCTCCGCCAGGTCGCCGGGCACGGCGACGATCCTGGCGCTCGCCGCGGGATCCCAGAGGGAATAAGCCTGAAGGCTCTGCCGGATCCTCGCGAGGCCGCCGGCGGCGTCGGGGGCGCGGACGAGGCAGTAGACCGTGGCGCGCGTCTGCGCGAGGAGCTCGCGCACGAGGAAGGCCCCCAAAAACCCCGTGGCGCCGGTGACGAAGACGTGGCGCGGCGGCGCGCCCGCGAGCGCGGCGCCGCCGCAGGGGCGCACGTCGGGATCGAGGACGGCCTCGGCGCGGAGGTCGACCGCGCCCGCCTCGGCCGGGGCGCCGCGGCCCGCCCGGCGCCGGGCCTCGCCGACGGCGCGGGCGAGGCCGGCCACGGTGGGCGACTCGAACAGCCGGCGCGCGGGCACATCGACCTGAAAGACGGCCTTCACGCGGAGGAGCACCTGCGCCGCCAGGAGCGAGTTGCCGCCGAGCTCGAAGAAGTCGTCGCCGGCCTCGGCGCGGCCGGCCCCGAGCACCGAGGCCCAGATCTCGGCCACCTTCCGCTCGGTGCGAGAGCCGCTCGCCACCGGCGCTCCGGCGTCGGGCCGGGCCGGGCGAGGCGGCGGCAACGCCCGGCGATCGACCTTCCCGTTCGAGGAGAGCGGCAGCGACGGGAGCGCGATGAACGCGGCCGGGATCATGTAGTCGGGCAGCTTCTTCCGAAGGAACCGGCGCAGGGTCGACGACAGCCCGTCGCGCGAGCGGCTGCCGTCCCCGTGGGCCTCCGATCGCTGCCCCGACCCCGCGCGCGCGGCGCGGCCCGGGGCGGGATGCGGGCCGGGCTGCGCGACGACATAGGCCACGAGGCGCCTGTCGCCGGGCGCGTGCTCCACGGCGGTGACCACGGCCTCGCGCACGGCGGGACACGCGGAGAGCGCCGCCTCGACCTCCCCGAGCTCGACGCGGAAGCCGCGGATCTTCACCTGGGCGTCGATGCGCCCGAGGAAATCGATCGAGCCGTCCGGCAGATAGCGAGCCTGGTCGCCGGTCCTGTACAGGCGCTCTCCGGGCTCCTCGGGCAGGGGGCTGCGGAGAAACGCCGTGGCGTTCAGCTCGGGTCGGTTCAGGTAGCCGAGGGCGAGGCCGTCGCCACCGACGTAGAGCTCTCCCGGGACGCCCACGGGCACCGGCTGGAGCCGGCGATCCAGGACATAGACGCGGGTGTTCGAGATGGGCCGTCCGATCGGCACGCGGGCTGTGCCCTCCGGGACCGCGCGCACGACATGGGCCGTGGAGAACGTCGTGTTCTCGGTCGGACCGTAGCCGTTCACGAGGCGCTCCGGGGCGCTCTGCTCGAGCACCGCGCCGGACAGCGTCGGGCTGAGCACGTCGCCGCCGACGACGAGGGTGGAGAGCCCCCGAAAGGCGCCCGGGCTCGCGCGCGCGAGGTGGTGGAAGAGCGCCGTGGTCAGGAACAGGATCGTGACCCCCTCGCGGCGGAGGAGCGCCGGCAAGGCCTCCGGCGACAGCAGCGCCTCGTGAGGGACGAGGACGAGGCGCGCGCCGTTGAGCAACGCGCCCCAGATCTCGAACGTCGACGCGTCGAACGAGAGGCTGGAGGCGTGCGCCACGCGATCCGAGGGGCCGAACGCGACGTAGTTCGTGTCCCGGACGAGGCGGACGACCCCGCGGTGCGGGACGGCCACGCCCTTGGGCCGGCCGGTCGAGCCCGACGTGAACATCACGTACGCGACATCGGTGGCCGCGACCGGGACGGCCGGCCGCTCGTCGTCGCCGGGCGCGCCGCGCTCGTCGTCGAGGCTCAGGACCTCTCCGCAGAAGGCGAGCCGCGCGACCCGCTCCGGCTCTCCGAGCAGGACGCTCGCCGCGGCGTCGTCCAGCATGAAGCGCAGCCGCTCGTCCGGAATGCTCGGATCGAGGGGGACGTAGGCGCCGCCGGCCTTGAGGACGCCGAGCAGGGCGACGAGCACGCGGAGCGAGCGCTCGACGAAGACGGCCACGCGCAGGTCGGGGCCGGCGCGGCGCGCCGCGAGCCGGCGGGCGAGCCGGTTGGCGCGGCGATCCAGCTCGCGGTAGGTGAGCGCCTCGCCGCCCTCGACGGCGGCGATGGCGTCGGGCGCCCGCGCGGCCTGCGCCTCGAAGAGCTCGTGGATGCACGCGTCGCGCGGATAGGCGGTCTGCGTCGCGTTCCACGCCACGGTGATCCGGCGCCGCTCCTGCGGCGTGAGCAGCGGAACCTCGGAGATCGGCCGCTCCGCGCCCTCGGCGACGCCCGCGAGCAGCAGGCCCAGGTGGCCGAGCATCCGCTCGATGGTCTCCGGATCGAACAGGTCGGCGCTGTACTCCAGGGTCGCGACGAGCCCCCGCCCGCGCGCCGCCACGGTCAGCGAGAGCTCGACCGCCGCGGCCGGGCCGGAGCGCGGGGAGCGCGCCGCCGATGGCTCGGCCGCGGCGCCGGGCGGGCCGCCCCCCGGCCGCGCGAGCGCGAAGGTGGTCTGGAACGGCGGGCGCCGGCCCGCGCCCTCCGCGGCCCCGCGCCGCGCGAGCAGCGCGTCGCCGGGCGCCGGGCGGCGGGGCTCGGCCGCGGCGATCTGCGCGGCGACCTGCGCGAGGAGCGCTCGGAAGCTCAGCGCGTCGTCGAGGCAGGCGAGGACGACGAGCGGGTGGCCGGTCCCCGCCCCCGCGCGAGCGCCCTGCCGGCGGCCGCGGCGGGGCCAGGGCACGCCGATCGCGATGCGGCCTTGCCCGGTATGGCGGTAGAGCAGCGCCGCATAGGCGGAGAGCAGGGTGACGAAGCGCGTCGCGCTCGACCCCCGGCGCATGCGATCGAGCGCCCGGACGAGCCGGGGCGGCAGCGCCCGCGACACCGACGCGCGGGCCGGCGACAGCGCGGGCGGGCGGGGGCGATCCGTCGCGAGATCGAGCGCGGGCAGCGCGGGCGCGGGCTCCGCCTCGGCGGTGGACGTGTGGGTGTGTGGCGCGCGAGCACGCATATCGGGACTCCATCCTTGAGCTGTCGAGAGGGGCGCGCGGGCGATCAGGCGGAGCTCACGCGCTGCTTGCGCTTCAGCGCGTAGGCGATGCCGCTCTGCAGGGTGCCGCAGGTGACGAGCCCCCTCAGCTCGGCGCCCAGGTCGACAAGCGCCTGCGCGACGACGGGGCGGATGCCCGTCAACACCACGTCGGCGCCGAGCAGCCTCGCCGCCTGCGCGACGCGGACCAGCGCGGCGGCGATCTCGCCGTCCACGGACTTCACGCCGGTGATGTCGAGGATCGCCACCGACGCGTGCCTCTCGCCGAGCGCGCAGAGCAGCGTCTCCAGGATCTGCTGCGCGCGCTCCCGGTCGATCGCCCCGACGAGCGGCATCGCGATCACCCCCTCGGCGATCGGGATGAGCGGCGTGCCGAGCTCCCGGAGCGCCGCCTGCTGCGCCTGGATCACCTGCATCTGCGCGAGCGTCTCCTGCTCGTACCGGAGCTGCTCGGTGATGTCCCTGAAGAACGCCGCCATGCCCGTCGGCTCCCCCGCCGGGCTCGAGATCACGAATGCGCTGGTCTGCCCCATCCACTCGCTCCCGTCCGGGCGCCGGATCTTCAGGACGCCGCGCCACGCGCCTTCCCTCGTCAGGGCCGGCAGGACCTCGGTGGAGAGCCGGGTGAAGCTCTCCGGCGAGTAAAAGTCGGGCAGCCCGCGGCCGACCGCGCCGTCGCCGAAGCCGCTCATCGTCTTGAAGGCGAGGTTGGCGTAAACCACCTCGCCGTTCATCGCGGTCAGGGTGATGCCGTCCAGCGCATGATCGACCAGCCTCTTGGACACGCTGAGATCCTCGGCCTGCCGGCGCTGCTCCGCCTCTCTCTCCTTCTGGCCGGTGATGTCGTGAATCACGCTCATGACCCGGCGCGGCACCCCGGCGCCGTCGCGCTCCAGGACGATGTCGCGCCTCGTGAGCCAGCGCCACGATCCGTCCGCCCTGCGGAGCCGGACCTCGAGCTCCGTCGTGTCGCTCTCGATACCACCTTTGGCGCGATTGAGCTGCTCGCGGACACGGGGCTGGTCGTCGGGGTGCGCCAGCGTCATGAACGCATCGAGGCCGCCGAGATCCGCGTCTTCGTCCGCGTATCCGAGCTCGCGCGCCAGCGAGCGGTTCTCATAGATCCTGCGCTGCTCGGCCGGATCGTGGACGTGAATCAGGTACGGCGCAGCCTCCTGCATCGAGTACACACGACGCAGCTCGGCCCGCAGATCCCGCTCGACCTGCTCCAGCTTGGACACACAAGCGCGCAGGGCGGCAAGCTCGCTGTAACGCGAATGGATCGCCTTATCGTGAGCATTCATCGAACTCCCCCCAAGGCTGGTTGATGTCGGGCGACGGCAGTGGACACGTCGCCTCTGGCCGCGACGTTACTACCGATCGGCCGCCTCTGGAAGACAGCTTCATGCCCCGATCACTTCTGTCACAGCAGGGACAGCAGCGATGGTGATCGCGATAGGGTCACAGTGGGGACAGCATCGATTGCCAGAGCGGCAACGTCACAGTGGGGACAGCAACGATGCCGGTTATCGCGCGAAGGGTGCGAGCCGAGCCGCCTTTCGCGTGATTCGCATGTGACCGGTGGCCCTTCTCACGATATCGAATCACATGCCGCGCCAGAGGCGGCGCGCGGAAGGCCCCGGCGCGTCCGACTGGACGGCTGGCCCGCTCCGGAGGGGAGGACTCGATGGTTCGGCCGCGGACTCGAGGCGATTGCGCGGCGGCGCGATCGGGGGTCAGACCCCGCGCGGGAAGTCGCCCTGCGGCGGGATGCGCGGGTCCTGGGTGGGGTCGGGCGACGGCGGCTCGGGTTGCTCCGGGCCCGGGTCACCCGGGTTCGGCGGCAGCGGGACCTCCTCGTCGCCGCCGGGCACGTCCGTCTTTGCGAGCTCATGCGTGCGGTTGTTCATGATGCTCCTCAAATACAAATCTCGTGCCACTGCACTTTTCGAGCCGCCGCGCACGGGTAGCGCGCGGCTTGACGCCCCGCCGCGGCATCCGTGATCTGCGGCCGGCGTGCTCTCGATCCGCCACGACCCCTTCCCGCTGGAGGCCGCCCGCGACCTGCTCGGCATCGTGCGGGCGCTCTACGCCGCGGCGCGCGCGCGGGGGGCGAGCGTGGCAGATCTCCACGCCATCGCCGCGGTGGGCGACGATCTGCGGCAGGCGATCGCCCTCGCCGCGGCCCATCCGCCCGGCACGCTCGGCTTCTCGTCGGCGTGGGCGCGCGCCGAGCGCGCGGCGGCCCGCGTCGGCGAGCTCGCGGACGCGCTCGCGCCCGCGGCGCCGATCGTCCGCGCCGCCGTGGCCCGCGTCGGCGGCGGCAAGGCCGCGCCCGGCGGCTGAGCGCCGTCACGCCCGGCGGCTGCGCGCCGTCACGCCCGGCGGCTGCGCGCCGTCACGCCCGGCGGCTGCGCGCCGTCACGCCGGGCGGCCGAGCGCCCCCGCGATGGGGTGATCCGGCGGGATGGGCCAGACGAGGGCCCTCGAGGCGACCGCGCAGTACGCGGCGAGGCGCTCGCGCGGCACCGGGGCGCGCGAGCCGAGGCGGCCGAGGTTGTCGAGGAGCAGCTCGAGGCAGCTGTTGCCCACCCGCTCCCCGACGCCGAGCGCCGTGGCGTGGACCCGCTCGACGCCGCACGCCACCGCCCAGAGCGCGGCGGAGAGGCCGAGCCCGCGATCGTTGTGGCCGTGCCAGTCGAGCTCGATCCCCGGCGCGCCCAGCGTGGCGAGCTCGCGCCGGGCGAACGCGACGAGCGCCGCGACCCCGGGCGGGGTGACGTGGCCGGTCGTGTCGCAGAGGCAGAGGCGCGCCGCGCCGGCGTCGGCGGCGGCGCGGAAGAGCGTGTGGAGCATGCCGGGGGGCGAGCGCGTCGCGTCCTCCGCGACGAGGCAGAAGGGCAAGCCGGCCCGAGCGGCGGCCCGCCCGGCCGCCTCGACGCTGCGGGCCAGGAAATCGGGCCCCCACCCCTCGACGAAGTGCCGGATCGGCGAGCTGCCGATGAACGCGTAGACCACGATCGGCGCCCCCGTGCGCTCGGCCACGCGGGCGACCTCCTCGATGTCCGCGGCGATCGTGCGCGCGGCCGCGGTCAGGGCGAGCGGCAACCTGGACGAGACGACCTCCCGGGCGAGCAGGCACGCATCCTCGAACTGGCGCGGCCCCGCCGCCGGGATGCCGAGGTTCACCGCGTCGACGCCGACGCTCGCCATGGCGTGGAGCAGCTCGATCTTGTGGGCGCTCGGCGGGTTCACCGTGGAGACGCCCTGGATGCCGTCGCGCAGCGTCTCGTCGAGCACCTCGACGGGCCGGGCTGCGCGGCCGAAGGGCAGCCACGCCTCGTCCTCGGCGCACGCTGCGGCCCAGGCCTCGGCGGGCACGCCGCCGGGCGGCAGCCGGCGCTCCGCGGGCGCGGGCTCCGCGCAATTCCAGTCGAACGGGGCCGCTGCGCCGGGATCCCGGCCGTCGGCGCTCATGCGCTGCATGTCATCTCGCGGGGCATCTCGGCGTGGCGCATGCGCAGCGCGCCGCGTCGACCGGCGCGGGGGAGAGGTTACTTCATGTCGGCCGCCGGAGCAGGTCCCGATCTCCGGTGGACGCCGCCCGCGCCTCGCCCCGCACGCCTCGCGCGCGGCTCATGGCGCTCCCCGGCGCGCTCCGCGCCCGGCCCGCCGTGCGCCCCGCCTCACGGCGCGCCCGGCCCGCCGTGCGCCCCGCCTCACGGCGCACCCGGCCCGCCGTGCGCCCCGGCTACGGCGCGCCCGGCTTGCCGGGCTCGTCGCTCCAGACGTTGGCGTTCCCGTGCGCCTCGAGCGGGCCGCGCTGCGGGCGGACGACGCAGAAGCGCTGGCCGGTCGGCGCCTCCATCACCCACCAGCGCTGGATGAACTCCACGCGCCGCGCCCCCAGCGCCTCGAGCCGCCGCACCTCGGCGTCGAGGTCGTCCGTCTCGATGTCGAGGTGCGTCCGGCTCGGGTGATCGACCTTCTGCAGCAGGATGATGAGCTCATCGTCCCGGGTCTCGATCTCGCGGTAGCCGCTGCCGACCGGCGCGTTCTTCCTGACGGGCTTGCCGAGGGCGCGGCCCCAGAAGTCCGCCGCGGCGTCGATGTCATCTACCTTGCAGTCGATCACGAGAGCACAAAGCCGACTCCGATGCATGCGATCTCCCTCCTGCTGGACGGCGCCGCGACCTTACGCGCCGCCGCCGGAGGCGTCTGCCCCAAAGTAACGGACCCGGCTGCACCGGTCGGGGCCGCCTCGCACCGCCGGGCGTCCGGAGCTTCCCGACCAGACCCGCTTTCCGTGCGGGGAGCGGCAGCGTAAAAAGCTGTTCCAGGAGCAACCTGCTGCTCCGGGATACCTGCCGCTTCAGGAGCTTCGATGACGCACATGCCTCGCTTGCTGACGACCTCGCTGGCGCTCCTCACGGTCGCGCTCAGCGCCGGCTGCTCGCCCTCCGAGCGCAACTTCACGCCGGGCGCGGGCGGTCAGGGCGGCGGCGGCGGCAACGGCGGCGACGGCGGCGCGGGCGGCGCGGGCGCCGGAGGCGGCGCGGGCGGCCAGGGCGACGCGTGCGCCGCGCCGGAGGACTGCCCCGCCGCCGAGAACCAGACGCCGACCTGCGAGGCGGGCGTCTGCGGCGTCGCCTGCGACGCCGGCTTCCTCGACTGCGACGCCGCGGCCCCGGGCTGCGAGACGAGCGCGAGCGACCGCGCGCATTGCGGCGCCTGCGGCAACCGCTGCGCCACGGAGTGCGTGGCGGGCGACGAGGGCGCGTTCTGCAACGACCCGGTCGAGATCTCGGCCGGGCTCGCCCACACGTGCGTGCTCCGGCGGGACGGCAGCGTCTGGTGCTGGGGAAGGAACTCGTTCGCCGAGTCGGGGAGGCCGGAGGGCGAGCCGGTCGTCCACCTGCCAGCGCAGGTCCCCCTCCCCGGCAAGGCCCTCCACGTGGCGGTGGGCGGCGGGTACTCGCGCGAGGACGACGCGATCCCCGCCCACTCGTGCGCGATCATGGAGGACACGACGGTCACGTGCTGGGGGCGCGGCGCGCAGGGACAGCTCGGCAACGGCTCCTTCTACCCGGCGCGCGCGCCGACGCGGGTGCCGAGCCTGATCAACGTCGTGCAGCTCTCGCTCGGCGCGTCGCACTCGTGCGCGGTGAAGACGGGCGACGAGCTGTACTGCTGGGGCGCCGACGACGAGGGCCAGCTCGGCAACGGCGAATCGCCGCCAACCGCCACCCCGATGTTCATCCGGGGCGACATCCGGCAGGTCGCGAGCGGCCAGGAACACACCTGCGCCATCAAGGCCTCCAGCGGAGGCCTCCTCTGCTGGGGCCGGAACTTCGATGGACAGCTCGGCGGCGGGAGCCAGGCGGGCTCGACCTCTCCGCAGGACGTCCTGGCGCCGCTCACCGCGGGTGTCGACGAGGTGGTCGCGGGCGACCGGCACACGTGCGCGCGCAAGGGCGTGGAGGTCTACTGCTTCGGCAACGACTACAACGGCGCGGTCGGCGCCGACCGCTACGGGCCCGTTCCGGAGCCCACGATCGTCGCGGTGCCGCAGGCGGCGCACATCGACGTGGGCCGCGAGCGGAGCGGTGCGGTGGTCGGCGACGCGCGGGGCCTCAAGATGTGGGGCGTCGGCCCTCTCGGCCACGGGGAGCCGGGGCTGTCCTCGCAGCCGGTCGACGTGCCCCTCGACGGCGTGGCGCAGCTCGCCGTCGGCTATCTCCACACGTGCGCGCTGAGGACGACCGGCGAGGTGCTCTGCTGGGGCGACAACACCCAGGGACAGCTCGGCGTGGGCGCCGACGTCGTCGAGGAGCAGCTCTCGCCGGTCGCGGTCAGGCTCGCGCCTCCCTGAGCGCGAGCGCCCGGAGGCCGCGGCCCCGCTCCGCCGGCCGCGCGGGGATCTCCTCGCGACAAGGGCCCTGTCCGGCGGTAGAGTGGCCGCCTTTCCACCGGGAGACGAGACGATGAAGACAACCGCGCTCCGTTCCGCGCTCGCGCTGGGCGCCCTGCTCCTCTGCGCCCTCGGGTGCGAGGAGAAGAAGACGGCGACCGCCCCCGAAGGGAGCGCGGAAGGCCGCGTCGCGAAGCTCTCGGTCGCGTCCTATGACCCCACCCGCGAGCTGTACCAGGAGCTCAACCCGGCGTTCGAGCGGTGGTACAAGCAGAAGACCGGCAGGGACGTCGACGTGGAGACCGATCACGGCCCGTCGGGCAAGCAAGCGCGCGACATCGCGGCCGGCAAGGAGACCGACGTCGCCGCCCTGTCGGTCGACTTCGACGTCGACACCATCGCCAAGGCGGGCCTCTTGCCCGCGACCTGGCGCGATCGCCTGCCGAACGGCTCGGTGCCGTACACGTCGGCCGTCATCTTCCTGGTCCGCAAGGGCAACCCCAAGCAGGTGAAGGGCTGGGAGGACCTCGCGCGGCCCGAGGTCGTGTCGCTGTGCCCGGATCCGAAGACCGGCGGCGGGGCGCGGTGGATCTACCTCTCGACCTGGGCGCACGCCGCGCGCAAGGCGAAGGCCGAGGGCCGGAGCGACGCCGAGGCCGAGGCCGCGGCGCGCGAGTTCACGGCGAAGGTCTACGACGACGCCATCCTCGACCCGGCCATGCGCGGCTCGTCGACCCGCTACATCGTGCAGCGCACGGGCGACGTCCTCTTCGGCTGGGAGAACGAGATCCTCCAGATCGCGGCCGATCCGGCGACGGCCGACCAGTTCGAGGTCGTCGTCCCGTCGGACTCGATCACGATCGAGGTCCCCCTCGCGGTCGTCGACAAGGTCGCCGAGCGGCACGGCGTCAAGGACATCGCCGAGGCGTACGTGGAGTTCCACTTCTCCGACGAGGGCCAGGAGCTCATCGCGAAGCGCTACAACCGCCCGTACAGCGAGGCGATCGCGAGGAAGCACGCCGAGCGGCTCAGGCCCCTCACGCTGTTCCGGTTCAAGGACCATTTCACCGACTGGCCGACGGTGATGAGCGTCCATTTCGGCCAGGGGGCCGAGCTCGACAAGATGCGGAAGAAGTGATGTCGCGCCGCGCGCGCGTGATCCCCGGGTTCTCGCTCTCTCTGGGCGTCACGGTGCTCTACCTGAGCCTCGTGGTCCTCCTGCCGCTCTCCGCGCTGTTCCTGAAGACGGCGGAGCTCGGCTGGGGGCGGTTCTTCGAGGTGATCACGAGCGGCTGGGTCGCCGCGGCCGTGCGGTTCACGCTGGGCGCCTCGTTCGCCGCCGCGCTCCTCAACGTCGCCGTCGGCCTGCTCATCGCTTGGGTGCTCGGCCGGTACACCTTCCCGTTCGCGCGCGTGATCGACGCGGTGATCGACCTGCCCTTCGCGCTCCCCACGGCCGTGGCCGGGATCGCGCTCTCCACGCTGTACGCCGAGGGCGGTTTGCTCGGCGGGGCGCTCTCCAGCGTGGGTTTCCGGTACCCGTGGCCCGCGTGGCGGGGGTTCGCGGCCGGCGGGTCGCCGATCGGGTGGAGTATGTACGACAGGATCTCCCTGGCGCCCCTCGGCGTGGTGATCGCGATGGCCTTCGTCGGCCTGCCGTTCGTGGTGCGCACGGTGCAGCCGGTGATCGAGGACCTGAGCCGGGACGTCGAGGAGGCGGCGGCGACGCTCGGCGCCAGCCGACTCCAGATCTTCCGCGCCGTCGTCCTGCCCGAGCTCGCGCCGGCGCTCCTCACGGGCTTCGCGCTGGCGCTCGCGCGCGGCCTCGGCGAGTACGGGTCGGTGATCTTCATCTCGGGCAACCGGCCCGATACCGAGATCGCGTCCCAGGTGATCATCAAGATGATCGAGGTGAACGAGACGGGCACCTACGCCGACGCGACGGCGGTCGCGGTCCTGCTGCTCGGGTCGTCGTTCGCGCTCCTCTTCGCGATCAACCTGCTCCAGCGCGCCGCCGCGCGCGCCCACACAGGCAGGGCGGCGGGCTGACCGCCCGCGGCCCCTGGACTCGAGGCACGCGATGCTCGCCGAGCGCTCCCGGGCACGCCGCGAGGACGCCGCCGGGGGACGCGGCGCGCGCCGGCTGCTGATCGGCCTGTGCGTGGTGCTCGTCGGCGTGTTCCTCGTCCTGCCGCTCGGGGTGGTGTTCTGGCACGCCTTCAGCGAGGGCCTGAGCGCCTATGGACAGGCGGTCTTCGACCGCGCGACGTTCCGCGCGGTGAAGCTCACGCTCCTCACCACGGCCATCGCGGTGCCGCTCAACACGCTGTTCGGCGTCGCGGCGGCGTGGGCCATCAGCAAGTTCGAGTTCCGGGGCAGGAGCCTGCTCGTCACGCTGATCGATCTGCCGTTCTCGATCTCGCCGGTGGTCGCCGGCCTGTGCTTCGTCCTGCTCTTCGGGGCGAGCGGGTTCTTCGGGGCGTTCGTCAACAGGACGTACACGCTGAGCCTCGGGTTCGCGAGCCTCGACGTGTCCACGCGGATCATCTTCGCCCTGCCCGGGATCGTGCTCGCCACGGTGTTCATCACCTTCCCGTTCGTCGCGCGCGAGCTCATCCCGCTGATGCAGGCCCAGGGGACCGAGGAGGAGCAGGTGGCCCGCGTCCTCGGCGCGAACGGCTGGCAGATCTTCTGGCGCGTCACGCTGCCCAACATCCGCTGGGGCCTCCTTTATGGGGTCATCCTGTGCACCGCCCGGGCGATGGGCGAGTTCGGCGCCGTGTACGTGGTCTCGGCGGGCTCGTCGGATCAGGTGACGCTGCCGCTCCACGTCGAGCGCGTCTACTACGCCAACATGGTCCGCGTCGTGCCCGCGTTCGCCGTCGCCAGCCTCCTCGCCGGGGTGTCGGTGATCACGCTGGCGGTGAAGGCGGCGGTGGAGTGGCGGTTCAAGGGCGAGCTGAAGAAGAAGGACGGCGGATAGCGGGCGAGGAGCGCGCAGGAGAGGAGGCGTGCAAAGGGCCAGGAACCCATGTAAAAAAGAATGAACGTGCATCAATCCACCCCGCGCTCCTGGAGCTGGACCGGTCCGCTCGCGATGGTCATGGCGCTGCTCGCCGCCTGCGGCGACGCCGCGGAGGATCCCCGGCCGGACGGCAGCGGCGCGGGCGGCGCAGGCGCGGGCGGCGCAGGCGCAGGCGGCGACGCGGGCGCCGCCGGCTCCGGCGGGCTGGGCGGCGCGGGCGGTGGGACCGGCGCCGGCGGCGCGGGCGGGGAGGAGCCGCCGCCGCCCGATCCTGCAGCGCCGCTCTTCGCCGGAACGAGCGTCCCGCGGTTCGAGATCGCGCTGTCGCAGGTGTCGATGGATCGGCTCAACGCAGCGCCCGATGAGTACGTCCCCGGGGAGCTCACGGTGACCCTGGACGGCGAGGTGATCGAGCTCGCCGACATCGGCGTGCGGCTCAAGGGCGTCCACGGCTCTTTCCGCACCCTGGACGCGAAGGCCGCATTCCTGCTGAAATTCGACGAGTTCACCGACGACCAGACCCTGCTCGGGGTGGAGAAGCTCGCGCTCAACAACATGGTCCAGGACCAGAGCATGATCCACGAGCGCCTGGCCTACGCGATGTTCCGCGCGATGGACGTGCCCGCGCCGCGCTCGGCCCACGCGACGGTCTGGGTGAACGGCTCGCTCTACGGCCTGTATGCCACCGTCGAGACGGCGGATAACCCTCGCTTTCTCGATCGATGGTTCGGCGGCCACGAGGGCAGCCTGTACGAGGGGGCTTACGGGAGCGATCTCGAGCGCTCGAGCATCGGGACCTTCGACCACGACAACGGCGACGACGTCGGGTTCGACGATCTGGTGGAGCTTGTGGAGGCGCTCGACGAGATGGAGAGCCCGGACACGTTCCTCGCCGACGCGTCGCAGCGTATCGACATGGAGCGCTACCTCGCCTTCGCGGCCACGGAGACCTTCATCGGCCACTGGGACGGTTATGCCTGGTATCGCAACAACTACTTCATCGCGCGGCGCCCGGACGACGGCCGCTGGACCTTCTTGCCGTGGGGCGTCGACCAGACCTTCGTGGACCCTCTTTACCCCTTCGGCGGCGAGGCCCGCCTCCAGCGGATGTGCACCGCCTCGCCGCCGTGCCGGCAGGCGCTCGCCGCGGCGTTCGAGCGCGTCCTCGAGCGCGCGTCGGCGCTCGACCTCGGGAGCGACGCCGAGGCGGCGCGCGACCTCCTCTGGGCCGACGTGCTCGCGGATCCGCGCCGGGAGGTGAGCTCCGATGTCGTCGCCGCGCAGATCGACGCCACCATCGCGTTCCTGAACGACCGTCCTGCCGGCGTGCGGGCGTCGCTCGCCTGCGCGGACCCCTCGGGGCTCGACGCGGACGGCGACCTCTCGTCCGGCTGCGGGGACGACTGCGACGACGGCGATGCCTCGGTGCACCCGGGCGCCCCCGAGCTGTGCGACCTGATCGACAACGACTGCGATGGGCGCGTGGACGACGATCCATCGTGCCCGCATTGCGTCGCGCAGCCGCTTCCGGAGGGCGGCTCGCTGGCGCTCTGCTTCGCGCCCGCGGCGTGGGCGGACGCGGAGCTCGACTGTATCGCGCAGGGCGGGCAGCTCGTGTCCATCCACGACACGGAGACGCAGGATCTCGTTGTCTCGAGCGCCGCCGCGGTCCAGCCCGGAGACTGGTGGATCGGGCTCACCGACGCGGCGTCGGAGGGGGACTTCGCGTGGGCCGACGGCACACCGTACGACTACGAGCGCTGGGCGGGCGGCGAGCCGAACAACGCCGGCGACGGGGAGCACTGCGTGGAGCTGGCGGGCTGGGCCAGCGGGCTGTGGAACGACATGCCGTGCGACGCCGAGCTGCCCTACGTGTGCAGGCTGCCCTGACGGGGATCGCGGACGCCAGGGCAGCAGAGGCAAACCAGAGGTCCACCGCGCGGACAGCCCCTGTCACGCCCACGGGCGGCGCCTTCGAGGCGGGACAGGGCAGGAGCCGGGTGTCAGACGGGGCGGAGCTCGGCGATGGCGATGTCCTCCAGCGGGAGGATCGAGTCGAGGTGGAAGCCGGCCCCACGCGCGAGCTCCCGGTATTCGCCGGCGCTCCGGCACCGGCCGCCGGCGCTGATCGTGAGCATGAGGACGTCGGACACGGCCGCCCGCGCGAGGTGCGACGGCTCCAGGATCTGCTCCACGATGAGCAGCCGCGCGCCGCTCGCGCCGATCGCGCGCCGGATGACCCGAAGGATCCGGGCGCACTCGTCGTCCCCCCAGTTCCAGAGGCAGTGCTTGACGATGTACAGGTCGTGCCCGCCGGGCACCGCCTCGAAGAAATCGCCCGGATGGAAGCTCACCCGATCGCCCACGCCGGCCTCCTGGAGGTAGCGCGCGGTGGAGGGCTCGAGGTGCGGTAGATCGAGCACCGCGGCGCGCACGCGGGGGTGGGCCTTGGCGATGGCGGCGGCGAGCGTGCCCAGCCCGCCTCCGACGTCGAGCACCGAGCTCACCTCCCGGAACCTGGCATAGGCCTGCGCGACCATCGCCGAGACCTCCAGCGAGTTGGCGAGCATGGCCCCGTTGAACAGCGCGCTGTCGGCGGCGTCGGCGCGGAGGTGCTCGTAGATCGTCTTGCCACGGCGATGCGTGAAGCCCGCCTTGCCGTCGCGGATCGCGTCCACGAGCCCGTCCCAGGCGTCCCGCTGGATCGGCGAGCGGAAGAACTCGGCGAGCGTGCGCAGGCTGAAGGGGTGTTCGCTCCCGAGGAGCCTCGACAGCTCGGTGTGCCGAAAGCGCCTGTCGCCGAGCTCCTCGAAGATCCCGTTCGCCGCGAGCGCCCGGAGCATGCGATAGAGCGACGGGCCGTGCAGCCCGAGCCGCGCCGCGATATCGTCCACGTCCGCGGGCGCGTCGCCGATCGCGTCCGGGAGCCCGAGGCTCGCCGCCGCGCACATCACGTGACAGAGCCACATGGCATTCGTGATGTCATTGAAGCGCTGTCGGCCGGCGCTCGAGGGGATCCGCGCTGCTGCGTCGTCGTTCATGGTTCCGCTCCCACATCGTCCGATGTTCGTTGCGTCCGAGCTGCTCGCAGACGTCAAGGCGACGCGACGCGGAGCTCCGGTGATGGGCGTTCCCGGCGGGAAGCCCCCTTCGCCCGCACGTGACCGTCTGACACCTTCATGGTGCCACGATTCCGGCGAGGTACCCCGGCGGAATTCGCCGAATTCTTGCCGGGATCGAGGCCGCCCCGAGGCGCTCTCCGGCCCTGCGCTCCGCGTCGGCGCCGCATTTCGAGCGACCGCCTGCGCGCAAGGTGCGGATAGCATGGAAGAATGAAGAACCCTCTGGAATTCACGCTGACGATCGCCCTGATCCTCGCCGGCTGCGACGACCCGCCGAGCGCCGGCGGCGACGCAGGCGCACCGGCGGACGCGTCCCCGCCGGCGGCGGACGACGGCGGCGGAACCGGCGAGGACGCATCGGCGCCGCCGCCCGGCGGCACGCTGAGCGAGCGCTATCCGGACGACGTGGGGATCGGGGGCGACCCGGCCGTGCTCTTCCACGACGACTTCGAGGCTGGGTGGGGGCGCTGGGACGGGCCCACCGCCGACACGCGCACCCTGCGCATCGAGGCCGACCCGGCCGCGGCTCATGGTGGACGGGGCTATCTCCGCTCGACCGTGACGACCGCCGATCTCGAGGAGGACACGTACGTCTCCTCGTCCACGTGGGTCACCCACGAGCGCGCCGACGCGATCTACTGGCGCTTCCACGTGCGCTTCCCCGAGCTCGCCCCGAACCCGCACCACTGGGTGCGCATGGCGGCGGGCGCCGAGGGGTGGGACGCGAGCGGCCTCGCGAACACGGTGCCGCCCGGAGACGAGGGGTTCTGGTTCGACTTCGACACGAACACCGACGACGTCTTCAACTTCTACGTCTACTGGTACAAGATGCGCTCCGGCCGCTGCAACGACGGGACCGCCACGCCCGGCTGCGCGGGCGATCAAGGCAGCACGTACTACTACGGCAACGTCTTCCAGCCGCCGGGCCAAGCGCCGTTCCCGCGCGACCGCTGGTTCTGCGTCGAGATGCACGCGCGCGCGAACACGGTCGGCGAGAGCGACGGCGCGCTCGCGTTCTGGATCGACGGCGTGGCGATCGGCGACTATCGCCCTGGCCACCCCGAGGGCACCTGGCTCCGCGCCGAGTTCCACACGGGAGGGTGCGATTTCAGCGCGTGCACGCCGCCCGGCCCGTTCGAGGGCTTCGATTTCCGCTCGAGCGGCGACGTGCGCTTCAAGAGCTTCGTGCTCGACGCGTACTACGAGCGCGACTCCGACGCGCGCCGGCGGGCGGAGATGGAGGAGCGCGGGCTGACGGTCTCCGACGCGCGCACCATCCTGTACGACGACGTGGTCGTCGCGACCGAGCGCATCGGCTGCCGTCGCTGAGGCGCGCTCCGACCCCGGCGTCCTGCGCGCCGGGACGCGCCCGCCGGGGGGTGCCAACTCCCTCGGCCGTCCATTGCGCGCCCCGCGCGGGTGCTGGAGCGACAAACGGGTTAAAGCTGCCTGAAAAGCGCAGACATTCGAACCGCCAAGACGCCAAGGGGAGAATCCTATCTTGGCGTCCTTGGCGTCCTTGGCGTCCTTGGCGCCTTGGCGGTTCATTTCTCGCTTGATCAATGCGATCGGCGTCCTAGGGTTGCGCAGGCGCTCGAACAGGCCTTCCCCGACCGCTGAAAGGAGGAACGGACTCATGCTTGCACGCTACCAGATCGTCCGCGGGCGCCGTCGGGACGGCGATCCACTGCCGGAAGGCAGGCGGTACGATACGCGCAAACACACGCAGCACGTCCTGAGGCCCACCCAGGAGATCGTCGAAGCGTTCCTGTCCGACCCCTCGCAGGCAAGCTTCGAGCGGTTCCGCGCCGCGTACATCGCGGTGCTCGAGGAGCGGTTTGCGGAGCAAGCGTGGCGCTTCGACGCGCTGGCGCAGGAGGCCCGGCAAGGTGACGTCTTCCTTGGCTGCAACTGCCCCACGGCGCGCCAGCCCGACGTCCGGCGCTGTCACACGTGGCTGGCGCTGGAGTACTTCGCCCGCAAGTACCCGGACCTGGACGTGAGGTTCGGCGCGCGGTGAGCGGTGTTCAGGCGTGATGCCGCGCAGGCGGATCGGTCACGGCGAGGCGCGGCCGCGCGGCCGGCGCGACCGGAGCCCACGGTCGGGCCTCGCGGCGGCGCCGGGCGCGGGGCTCGCGGTTCAGCGCCGCAGCCGCGAGCAGCAGTCGTCGGCCTCGGGCGCGGCGCTCGCGGGCCGCGCGCCGCTCGAGTCGGACAGATCCTCCTGCTCGTCGGGGTAGCGGATGCGCTCGTCGCCGGCCTTGGCGCCCCGCCCGGTGTTGCGCTCCTTGGGCTCTTCCCAGTCCTCCTGGCGGCCGAGCGCGGTCAGATCGAGGAAGTAGTACGACCCGCCCGTCGACTCGGTGCCGCGCCCGTAGGTCGAGTAGGTGTGGTACACGCGCTCGCCGTCGCGCAGGAAGCAGCTCAGCCCGTGCAGGTCGAAGGGCTGCTCGCCGCCCAGATAATACGCGGAGCCCGCCTGCTCGTGCTCGGCGGGCGTGCGGTAGTTGTACTCCACCGGCGCGACCGACGCGTCCAGCGTGACGTGGTAGTCGTAGTTGAAGCGGCTGCCCTCCGACGAGTACCAGGGCACGGGCCAGCCCATGCGCGCCTTGAACGGCGCGATCTTCTCCCAGGGAGCGCGCGAGATGAACGCGAACGTGGTGTCGACGTGGTGCAGGTGCCGCAGGTGGCCCTTCGAGATCTGATCGGCGAAGCCAGAGCAGCTCGGGCAGCCGCGATCCTTGGGCTTGCCGTCCTCGAACAGCCACATGAAGTGATAGACCATCAGCTGCTGCCGGCCCTCGAACAGATCGAGCAGGCGCAGCCTGCCGTGGGGCCCCGAGAACTCGTACGGCTCGGTCACCTCGACCATCGGAAGGCGCCGGCGATCCGCGTTGAGCTGGTCGCGCGCTCGCGTCAGCTCCTTCTCGCGGATGAGCAGCGCCTTGCGCGCCTCCAGCCACTCGGCGCGCGAGACGACGCGCGGTAGTTCGATCCGGGTCATGGGTACGTCTCCATTGTCATCGGGAATGGGCCTCGCCCGGTGCGGGCGCTGCCGGAGATGGGTCCGGACCATGGACCGCCGGAGCGCGCGGAACTCATCGGCGCACCCGTCGAAAAGGTGTCGCCGGCCGTCATACGTATTTTGGCTTACATTTTGCGTGCTTGCGCGGGGATGGCGCTCCTCTCGAACGCGCTCCGAGCGACGCTCCTGAGCCTCGTCGGCGGCCTCGGCTGTGCTTCACCTGGCCCGCCCGCCGAGGCGGCGGTGCCCTCGGAGCCCGCCGATCTCGTGATCACGGCCGGCGTCGTCCGGACGATGGACCCCGGGAACCCGCGCGCCGAGGCGGTCGCCGTGCGCGGCGAGCGGATCGTGTTCGCGGGCGGCGCGGCCGGCGCGAAGGCCCTCGTGGGGCCAGGGACGCGCGTCGTGGAGCTGCCGGGGCGCGCGGTCGTGCCCGGGCTCGTCGACGGGCACGCCCATCTCTACGGGCTCGGGGTCGCGCTGGAGACGCCGAGCGTGCGCGGCGCGAGGAGCGCCGAGGAAGCGGCGGCGGTCGTGGCCGAGGCGGCGAAGGCCCGCCCGAGGGGCGAGTGGATCACCGGGCGCGGCTGGGACCAGAACCTCTGGCCGGGCGCCGCGTTCCCCACGCACGCCCCGCTCGACGCGGCGGCGCCGGAGCACCCGGTGGCGTTGCGCCGCGTCGACGGGCACGCGCTCTGGGCGAACGCGGCGGCGATGCGGGCCGCCGGGGTCGGCAGGGGCACGCGAGAGCCGCCGGGCGGGCGCATCCTCCGCGACGCGGCGGGCGAGCCCACGGGCGTCTTCGTCGACAACGCGATGGACCTCGTCGAGGCCAAGATCCCGGCCGACCCGCCCGCCGTGCGCGAGCGGCGCATCCTGCGCGCCGCCGAGGAGGCGCTCTCGTCCGGGCTCACGGCCGTGCACGAGATGGGCATCGACGACGACACCGTGGCGGTCTACCGCGCGCTCGCCGCCGCCGGGCGGCTGCCGATCCGCGTCCACGCGTACCTCGCGGGCGAGGGGCGGCTCGAGGGGCTGAGCGGGCGCGCGCCCGACGTGGACGCGACGGGCACGGCGATGTTCGTGCTGCGCGGGGTCAAGCTCTTCGCCGACGGCGCGCTCGGCTCGCGCGGCGCGGCGCTCCTCGAGCCGTACGCGGACGACCCCTCGACGAGCGGGCTCATGCTGATGGAGCCCGAGGCGCTCGCGCGCGCGGCGCGGCTCGTCGCGGACGCGGGCTTCCAGCTCGCGGTGCACGCGATCGGCGACCGGGCCAACCGCGCCGTGCTCGACGCGTTCGAGGCGCTCGGCCCGGGGCGGGCGGCGGCGCTGCGGTTCCGGGTGGAGCACGCGCAGATCGTCTCGCCCGTCGATCTGCCGCGCTTCGCGGCGCTCGGCGCGATCGCGTCGATGCAGCCGACCCACGCGACGAGCGACATGCCGTGGGCGCCCGCGCGGCTCGGGGCCCATCGCCTGGAGGGCGCGTACGCGTGGCGGTCGCTGCGCGCGTCGGGCGCGTGCGTCGTGTTCGGCTCGGATTTCCCGGTGGAGGAGGTCTCGCCGCTGCTCGGCATCTACGCGGCCGTGACCCGGCAGGATCTCTCGGGCCAGCCCCCGGGCGGGTGGACGCCCGCGGAGCGGCTCGACCTCGACGAGGCGCTCCTGGCCTTCACCGCGGCGCCCGCGTACGCGGCCTGGGCCGAGGGCCAGCGGGGCCGGATCGCGCCCGGCTACGTCGCCGATCTGACGGTGCTCGGCCGCGATCTCTCGCCCGATCGCTCGCTCGTGGATACGCCGATCGAGATGGTGGTCGTGGGCGGCCGCGTGGTGGTCGTGGGCGGCCGCGTAACGCGCGCGCCGGCGCCGCGGTGAGCGGCGCATTCGTGCTGCGCGCGCGGCGCTTCGTCCGGGCCGCCGTGATCATGGCACGGTGGTCCCGCGGCGGCCCTTCCGTGCCCATCGGGGCCGCTCCCCTTCCCTTTTCCTGGAGAACGTCATGAAAGCGATCGCTCGCAAGCATCTTGTGTTCCTTGTAATGGTCCCGCTGGCCCTCTCCGCGTGCGGCGGCGACGGCGAGCACAGCGACGGAGGGACGGCCTGCGCGCCGGTCGCCGCGTGCGGCGGCGACCCGACCGGCTCCTGGACGATGGCGGACTGGTGCATCGATTCGTCGCAGTTCGGCGAGCTCGTCCCGGGCTGCGACGCCGACGTCGACCTCAGCGGCGTCGAGATGAGCGGAAGCGCCGAGTTCAGGCCCGACGGCACCTACACCGAGACCGCCGCGCTGCGCGGGCCGATGACCGTGGTGTACCCGCCGTCGTGCTTCTCCCGCGAGGGCGTCGCGACGACGTGCGCGCAGTTCGACGCGGCCCTCAAGGAGGGCGTGGCCAAGGAGGGCTCGCTCTATGGATCGGCGGAGTGCGTGGCCGCGGGCGAGGACTGCGCGTGCAACGTCTCTTACCGCGAGACGACCACCACGACCCGGTCCGGCACCTGGTCGGTCGCCGGCACGATCTTGACGACCGTGCCCGAAGGCAGGGGTCGGCAGGAGATGCCGTTCTGCGTGCAGGGCTCCTCGCTCGTGATGGGCATCGACACCGCCGAAGAAGAGGACACGGCGGGATCGTTGAAGTACACGCTGCGGTACACGAAGAACTGACGTCCCGGGCAGCCTCCCGCGCCCCGCGGCTCGTCCTTGCGGCCGGCGACGCCGCTCGCCTACGCTCGGCTCAGGGACACCGCTGGATGATCAAGGCCATCCTCTTCGATCTGGACAACTGCCTGAGCGCCGCGGACGAGGTGGGGAGAGACCTCCTCGATCCGGTCTTCGCGGCGATCCGGCGGGCGAACCAGGGCAAGCTCTCCGAGGAGGCGCTCGAACAGGCCTTCTCCGACTGCTGGCGTCACGCGCTGGATTTCGTCGCCAGGAAGCACGGCTTCTCCGCGGAGATGCTCGCGGCCGGCTGGGAGGCGTGCGCGCAGCTGGAGGTGAGGGCGCCGATGCACGGCTACCCCGATCTCGGCGCGCTCGCGGAGCTGCCTGCCCTGCGCTTCCTGGTGACGTCCGGCTTTCGGCGGCTCCAGGAGAGCAAGATCAGGGCGCTCGGGATCGAGCGGCTCTTCGCGGGGATCCACATCGACGCGATCGACGAGCCGGGCAGGAAGGGGAAGCAGGGGATCTTCGAGGAGATCCTGCGCGCTCACCGCCTCGACCCCGGAGAGGCGCTCGTGGTCGGCGACAACCCGGAGTCGGAGATCGAGGCCGGAAACCGGCTCGGGATCAGGACGGTGCAGCTCCTGCGGCCGGGCGTGCCCCGCGGCAGCAATGCGACATACACGCTCCACGGGCTGGACGAGCTGAAGGCGCTCGTGGCGCGCGAAGACGGCTGACGAGGTCCGCCTCGGCCACCACCTCGCCGGGGTGACGGTGCCGCGGTCGCCGCGCTGCGGGGCATGACATGTCACGTCCCAGGGCGTGACATGTCACGCTGGATCCGTGACATGTCACGCCCTTTCCGTGACATGTCACGGTGAAAGGCTCACGCCGGAAGTGTCGCCGAGCACGTTGCCAGTCGCCATCCCGGGGCGCTCTGGGCCTGCGAGCGCATCATCGCGCTGCAGCCAGGAGCCTGGCACGATCCGTGATCGTCCACCGGGCTGACGGGAACAGTCGAGGCGCTGCGCTGCGAAGGCAGCGCCTCTCCGGTGCTTGATCTTCGCGAGCGACCGCCGCGACGCCCCGCCGCGCCTCGGCGCCGGAGCGGCGGCGTGCGTCTCGCGCTCTGGCAGCCCGAGGGGCTGCGATGAGGTGAACTTCATGGTTGACGCACGTCGTTTACGCGTTCCTCCTTTGCACGCCGCGACCGCGCTCGCCGCGATCCTCCTCTCGGCCTGCAGCGCCGGCGAGGGCGTCGCGCCGCAGGTCGCCGCCGGGGAGACGGAGGTGCTCGGCTCCGCGCCGAGCGCCCTCGATCCCCCGCTCCACAAGGCGCAAGGGCTCAGCGCGGGGCTGCGCCACGCCTGCGCCGTCCTGAAGACCGGCGCGCTCAAGTGCTGGGGCCTCAACGCGCGCGGTCAGCTCGGCCTCGGCGATGTCGCCAGCCGCGGCGACAGCGCCGGCGAGATGGGCGCCGCGCTCCAGGCGAGCTTCGGTCAGGGGATCTCCGCGGTCACCGCCGGGCACGAGCATACCTGCGCGCTGCTCCGCGAGCCGTCTTCGCCCGACGTCGGCCTCAAGTGCTGGGGTCGCAACGACCTCGGTCAGCTCGGCCAGGAGGAGGTGCCGGAGGACCGCGGCGATGAGCCCGACGAGATGTGGTGGCTCTTCTACAGCCACGTGGGCCAAGGAGCCACCGTCGCGTCCGCGGACGCGGGCGCGCACCACACGTGCGCCGTGCTGAACGGCGGCGAGCTCCGGTGCTGGGGGTCCAACGCGAACGGCCAGCTCGGCCTCGGCGACCTGAACAACCGCGGCGACTCGGAGGCCGAGGTGCTCTTGATGACCTCGATCCCGCTCGGCGGCGGCCGCACGGCCAAGTCCGTCGCCGCCGGGTCACACCATACCTGCGTGCAGCTCGACGACGACAGGGTCAAGTGCTGGGGGCGCAACGACGCCGGTCAGCTCGGCCTCGGCGACCTGACCCCGCGCGGCGGGACCGGCACCACCAAGCCGGCGCTCATCGCCACGGTCCCGCTGGACAACCTCGATGACAAGGCCAAGGCGATCGTCGCGGGCGGCTATCACACCTGCGCCATCCTCGTCGACGACACGGTCAAGTGCTGGGGCAACAACGAGCTCGGCCAGCTCGGCCAGGGTCACACGAGCAACCTCGGCGGCACCCTGTCGACCACGCCGGAGACCTTCACGTCGATCCCGCTCGGCGGCCCCGTGAAGGCGCTCTCCGCCGGCACGTTCCACACCTGCGCCATCCTCGGCGACGACACGGTCAAGTGCTGGGGCGACAACATGTTCGGCCAGCTGGGCCTCGGAGACTTTGACAACCGGGGCGACGATCCCGGCGAGATCGCGGGCCTCTCGGCGGTCAATCTGGGCCCCGGCCTCACCGCCAAGGCGATCGCCGCCGGCGCCTATTTCACGTGCGCGCTCCTGAACACCGACGAGGTCAAGTGCTGGGGTGCCTCCACCGGCGGCGCGCTGGGCTTCCCCGGATGCTCGGGCGGCACGCCGCATTGCGGCGACGAGCCGGGCGAGATGGGCGCGCAGCTCCCCGTGGTGGATCTGGGGCCGGACAAGCTCTCGGTCGGCGGCTGCGGCTCCCCCACCGTGATGCTTTATGACACGCCCGCGTCGTCCTTCCCGTCGCACAAGCTCTGTCTCCACGGGACGGGCACGCTGGACCTCGCGGACATCCAGTTCGGGACCTCCGGCGACCACTGGGACGGGAAGGTCAAGCGCCTCTCCGTCAACCTGCCGCCGGGCGATCCCAACCGGGGCGGCCTGCTCTACGACGGCTCCTGCTCGGGCTTCGACTGCCCCTCCCAGCACTTCACCGGCGCCTCCGCGGGCGAGATCGACGCGGACGCGGCCGGCCAGGCGGCGAACCACGTGGCGCTCTTCCACCTGAAGGAGCCGATCCCCACGGCCGACATGACCTCGGGCGTGCCTCGGTTCGTCATCTGGGACAACAACATGACGGCCGCCGCGGTCCCGGCCCACGCGGAGGAGAGCACCTTCGTGTGGGTAGGCGATCGCCACACGAACAGGTGGACCGATCCAGACGCGAACCCCGACGCCACCGTCGGTCATTACATGCCGATGTCGGGGGTCGACGACGGCCGCCTCGCGCGCTGCCAGACGAACAGCGACTGCCTCCTGGAAGGCTACACATGCGTCCCGTTCGAGGCGTCGAGGCACGCGAACGACGTGACGTACGAGTACTACAAAGGCGCGAACGTGTGCGACTACACGTACGCCAATATGCGCGATTGCGCGCCTGACGTCGTGCCCGTCGGCACGCCCGACCCCCTCGGGCCCCTTCAGGACGAGTCCTGCAAGGCGAACCCGGATATCACGATGCACAGCCAGTCGATCGCCGGCAAGTGCAACAAGATCAACAACACCACGAACGCTCCCTACAAGTGCTTCTACTCGACCCCGCTCAGGGGCGTGATCAATTATCGGTACTGGGACGCGACCCACCCCGACTGGATCCTCCGCCTCTGCGACGGGAACGGCAAGCCGCGCGACGGGGAGGCGAACATCGCCGATCCGACGAAGCGAAAGCTCGAGAACGTGGTGCGGTGGGGCGCCGAGAACCCGGCCTTCGATTTCACGAATCCCGAGGTGATCGAGGCGATGCTCGCGCAGATCCGCGCCCGGTGGGCGACGGGGCGCAGGTACGACACGCTGGCGTTCGACGTGGTGAAGCTGGCCAACTACGCCGGGGCGTGCGGCGTCTACGCGAACGGGACGACGTGGAACCGCAAGTATCGAGGCCACCAGCGCTTTGATCCCGTGGCCTGCGCCGGGACGTGCGACCCGGAGGACCCGACGTGCGTCGCGAGGGAGGGCTTCTGCGACTGGCAGTACACGCGCGACGTGACCAAGTGGCTGAAGCGGATGCGCGACGAGATGCACAAGGACGGCAAGCGCATCACCGGGAACGTCACGTTCACCGGCGCCGGCCTCGAGCCTGTCTACTCGATCCCGGCCAGCAACCCGGCGCTCGCCGGGCCCGGCGGGGTCTTCGACACGCTCGACGGCGTCCTCACCGAGGCGGGCTTCAACTACGGCAAGTGCGACAGCTTCTCCTACGACACGTCCGCGGACTGCCCCGGGACCGCCTATGACGGCGTGGCGGTCAACTTCTGGAGCAACATGCACGGCTACATGCTCGGCGTGCAGGGCCGCTCGAAGCCCTTCTATCTCAAGACGTCCATCCCCAACCTGAGCGTCGGCGCCGAGAAGGATGCGCAGATCGAATGGTCGATCGCGAATTATCTGGTGTCCGAGGCGGGGCTCGCGAGCCTGTACGTCACGCCCCTGAGCGACGCCTCGGGCGCGTCGGACTTCCCGCATCTCGAGGCCCAGCTCGGCGCCGCGTGCGGCGCTCCGGAGTTCATCGAGGCGCCGGCGGGCACGCGGGTCGCGGTCACGCGGCGGTTCTCCAGCGGCTTCGCCGCCGTCAACTTCCGCCCGAAGCCGCTCACGCCCGGCGTGGACAGCGTCACGGTCGCCCTCCCGGCGGGCACGTTCACCAAGTGGAACCCGATCTCGGAGGCGTACGACGCGCCCGTGGACTGCAGCAGCGCGCCCCCCGCGCCGAACGATTGCGTCATCCCGCCCCAGCACGGCCGCGTGTTCGTCCGGCAGGGCGCCCCCTCCTGCCCTTGATGGACCTGCCGGCCTGAGCAGCGCCGCAGGGTGCAGCACGCTGCATCCTGCGGCGGCTCCGCCGGTCAGGCTGGATTTTCACAGCGAGGAAGTCGGCCGGCGCAGCGCGCGTCCGGCGCTGATCCGGGGAACGCGACCTCGGGAGAAGCGCCTCCCCGCAGGGGGCCAGGGGTCAGCATTGGTGTCGCGAGCGCGCCGGAGTGGGGCCGTTTTGGTGAAAATCCAGGCTAGCTCGCCGCGCCCGATCTGGGCTAGGGTGCGCGGCATGGAGCTCGCCTGCGAGCCGACCCTACCCGCTTCCGGGGTATTCGTCGCGCCCGCGCCGAGCGCGCCCCCCAGCGACCTGGGCCTGCGACAGCGGCCCATGGAGTCTCGACCATGAACGACATCTCCGGCAATCGAAGCGCGAGGCGCCGTCCGGGCCCTCGCTCCTGGCCCGGCGCCCATCGCGTGTCGGGGCGCCCCGCGGGCCTCGGGCCTCGCATCGCCCGCGCCTTGCTCGTGTGCGTGAGCCTTGGCTCGGCGGCCTGCGGCGGCGTCACCGCGTTCGAAGGGGGGCGGGCGTTCACCATCGTGGGCCAGCCGCCCGCGCCGCCCCCGCCGCCCCCGCCGCCCGAGAAGAAGCGCGTGGAGGTGACGGCGGACAAGATCGTCATCAACGAGAAGATCCTCTTCGAGCACGACAAGGCGGTGATCCGGGTGGAGTCGCACAGCCTGCTCAACGAGGTCGTCGACACGATCAAGAAGCACCCGCACATCAAGAAGATCGCGATCGAGGGGCACGCGAGCGCCGATGGAGCGGACGAGCACAACCTGAAGCTCTCGGATCGCCGCGCGAAGGCCGTGATGGAGTACCTCGTCCAGCACGGGATCGCTCAGGCCATGCTCACCGCCAAGGGCTTCGGCGAGACCAAGCCGATCGCGGACAACGAGACGGAAGAGGGGCGTGAGAAGAACCGCCGGGTCGAGTTCAACATCGTCGAGCAGGACGCCGCGAAGCCCGCGGCGGGGGAGCAGTAGATGCTGGTCCGGGGTCGATCCACGAACGCCGCTCCCGGCAAGGAGGCGCGCATGAAGCAATGGCTCTTCGGTATGGTCCTCGTGGCGTCGTCGATCGCGTCCGCGGGGTGCTCCTTCGCCTTGCGGAGCCCGGAGATGTACCGGGACGAGACGACCGCGCTGCTCGCGACGAGGGAGGAGCAGATCCGGGCGTGCTACGACGCGGAGCTCGCCCGGAACCCCGGCGCCGAGGGCAAGGTCACCCTCACCTTTCTCGTGCTCGAGGACAGCGGCCGCCTCACGGACGTCGTCGTCGACCCGGAGGGCACCACCGCCTCGAAGGAGGTGGCGAGCTGCGTCGTGGAGTCGATCGACGGGCTCGTCCTGACACCGCCGGATCAGAAGAAGGGCAAGGGGAAGTTCGTCTGGGAGTTCACGCCCCGGGCCCCGAAGGCGTAGCCGAGGGGATGGCGCACTACCCGCTGCCGGGCGGTCAGATCATCGCGAGCTCCACGTTCGAGGCGTTCAGGCACCCGGACGAGATTCCGGAGCACGACGTCGAACACGGCGACCCCCAGAATCCCCGATAAGCATCAGCATCGGAGAGATGTTGCTGGTGGTGAGCGTTGTGTCGCCCGTCATCGGTGGTGCGGTACTTAACGCAGGCAGACCGCAGAGGGACGAAACGCCAAGACGCCAAGACGCCAAGACGCCAAGAACGCCAAATTATTGAGATTTCTTGGCGCCTTGGCGCCTTGGCGTTTCCCAAAGTACCGCACTTTCAGCCAAAGTACCGCACACCCCGTCATCCACCTATTCTGGCGCCATAGGCTTGTATGTGCGTCAGAGGACGCCGTGCAGCGCAACACGGTCGACGCGTTGGCAGTCGGTCGCCCCGCGCTCACGAGAGGCCCCAGGGGAGGGGGCCGGACGGCTCGGCGAGACCTGCGCCGTCGCGGGCTTTTCACGGAGACCGCCTCGGTCGAAGCCGCTTCCCGGCCCCGGGGGAGCCGACTAGGATCGTCCGGTCGGGTACCGTATGGCCGCAGATATCGGTGCTGATGAGGGCGAGGTGCTCCCCGCGGAGAGCGACCCGCTGGGGGCTGCGGTCGTCGCGGGGGTCGGCGGCACCACGGCCGACCTGCCTGGCCTCCCCAGGGTCGCCCCGAAGGCCGTCGCGCTGCCGGAGGACGGGATCCGGGCGGCGCCAGCCGTGAACGGCCGGGGCGGCGATACGCTGCCGGCGCTGGAGGCGATCCGGCCCGGGGACGTGATCGCCGGCAAGTACCGGGTCGAGCGCACGATCGGCGCCGGCGGAATGGGCGTCGTGCTCGCGGCCGAGCACCTGGAGCTGCACGAGCGCGTGGCGCTGAAGCTGATGCGGCCGGAGGCGACGGAGAGCGAGGAGGCGATGGTCCGCTTCCGCCGGGAAGCGCGCGCCGCAGCGAAGATCAAGGGGGAGCACGTCGCGCGCGTGCTGGATGTCGGCCGGCTCGACGGGGGCGTGCCGTTCATCGTCATGGAGTACCTGGAGGGGGAAGACCTCGGCGAGGTCGTGACGCGCCAGGGGGCGCTCTCCGTCGAGGACGCGAGCGCGTACGTCCTGCAGGCGTGCGAGGCGATCGCCGAGGCACACGCCCTCGGCATCGTGCATCGCGACCTCAAGCCCTCGAACCTCTTCCTCGCGCGGCGCCTGGACGGCTCCCCCTTGCTCAAGGTGCTGGACTTCGGCGTCTCGAAGCTCTTGCCCCGGGCGGAGGCGGCGCAGGAAGAGCCCGGAGAGCGCGACCTCGTGAGGACCCGAACGGCCCAGATGCTCGGCTCGCCGTGTTACATGTCGCCCGAGCAGATGATCTCCGCGCGGAACGCCGGGCCCGCCGCGGACATCTGGGCGCTCGGCGTGGTCCTGTTCGAGCTGGTCACCGGCTCGCGGCCGTTCGACGCGAGCTCGCTGCAGGAGCTGCGATGGCAGATCGTGCACGCGCCGGCGCCGCCGCTGCGCCGTTACCTGCCGAGCGCCTCGCCGAAGCTCGAGGCCATCGTCCTGCGGTGCCTCGAGAAGAGGCCGGAACAGCGCTATCCGGACGTGGCCGCCTTCGCGGAGGCGCTCGGCGAGCTCGCTTCCCGGAACGCGCAGAGGTCGATCGAGCGCGTGCGCGGCATCCTCCGGAAAGGCGCCGAGGGCCAGAGCGGCGCGGAAAGCCCGCCCTTGCCGGCGCGAGCGCCGGAGGACGGGCACGCGGCCCGGCGGTGGGCGCTCTCAGGCAAGGCGATGACCCCGGTCGCCGGCGCGCTGGCGGCTTTCGCGCTGGTGATCGCCAGCGCGCTCTGGGCGCTGCGCGGCGCGGGCTCGCCGACATCTGGAGCGGCTCCGGACGAGGGCGGGGCGGAGCCGCCGTCCCTCGCGCAGCCGCAGGCCCTCACGCCGGGGCCGGCGAAGGCCAGCGCCGAGGACATCGGCCAGGCGACGGCGGGCGCCACCACGGCTCCCCCGATCGCCATCCCGCCGGCGCCCGCCACGATGCCGGCGACAGCGCCCTCCGCCGCCCCCGCGGCGCCTCCGGAGGGCAAGGCTCCCGCGCGCCGTTCCGGGGTCACGCGCGGCGGTCCGCCCATCCCAGCTCGCTCCGCGAACGCCCCGCACCCGCCGGTGCCGGCGGCGGCCACCGCGTCGCCGGCGCCCACCCCATCGTCGCCCCCGACCGGCGCCGCGCCATTTCCTTTCACCGATCCGCCGATCAAATGAGCGCCAGAGCTCCTGCCACGCCACCGCGCTGCGCCCGCGCCCTGCCGGCGATGATGGCCCTGGCCTCGTGGTGCGCCGCGCTGGCGCCCAGGGCGATCTGGGCAGCCCCGCCGCCCGCGAGCGCGCCAGCCCCGCCGCCCGCGAGCGCGCCAGCCCCGCCGCCCGCGAGCGCGCCAGCCCCGCCGCCCGCGAGCGCGCCAGCCCCGCCCGCAGGCGCACAGGCCCCGGCGGGAGCGGACACCGACGTCGCCAGGGCGGCCTACGACGCCGCGAAGGTGCTCTACGAGGACGGCGACTACGCCGGCGCGCTCCTCGGGTTCCAGCGATCCTACGAGCTCTCGGGCGACCTCCGCTCGCTCTGGAACATGGCCATCTGCGAGAAGGGCCTCCGCCGCTACGCCCGCGCCATCAAGCTGCTCGAGCGCTACCTGACCGAGGGCGGGGAGCGCCTCACCGACGAGGACCGCGCCGGGGCGCAGTACCTGATCACCACGATGCGGGCCTTCGTCAGCACGGTGGTGCTCACGGCGAACGAGCGCGGCGCGGCCGTCTTCATCGACGAGGAGCAGGTCGGCGTCACGCCGCTCGCGCGGCCGTTGCTCGTCGACGTCGGCTTCCGGCGCGTGCGCGTGTCCAAGAAGGGCTTCGTCAGCTTCGACGAGCGGCGCCGGATCATGGGCGCCACCGAGGTCGCGATCTCCGTCCGGCTCGCGCCGGAGGTCCACGAGGGCCGCCTCGTCGTGGTGGCGGGCAAGCGCGACCTCATCTGGCTCGACGGCAAGCTCCTCGGGGAGGGCCGCTTCGACGGCGCGGTGCCGAGCGGCGGGCACACGCTGCGCGTGAGCGCGCCGGGCATGAAGCCGTACCAGGCGGACGTCTCGATCGAGGACGACCGCGTCCGCCGCGTGCAGGTGACGCTGGAGCGGGAAGCGCCCGCGCTGGGCCTGCCGGCGTGGCTGCTCGTGGGCGGCGGCGCGGTGCTCGCGGCCGGGATCGGCGTCGGGGCGGGCTACCTCCTCTTCAAGGCCGGCGAAGATCCCGCGCCCGTCCGCGGCAACCTCGGCCCCTACGTCATCGAGGTGCCGTGAGGGCCCGGCGCTCCGCGCGCGCCGCCGTCGCCGCCGCCGTCGCGGCGTGCGCCGGCGCCTGCGCGGATCAAGGCGAGATCCTGCTGGTCGTCCAGACCGACCTGGCGGTGCCCAAGGACGTCGATGCCATCACGGTGGAGGTCGAGACGGACGGCGCGCTCCTGTTCTCGAGCAGCTTCCCGCAGGGGCAGGGCGAGCTCGAGCTGCCGGGCACGCTCGGGGTGGTGAGCCGCGATCCCGACAAGCTCGTCACGGCCCGCGCCATCGCGTGGCGCGGCGGCACGCCCAGGATCGTGCGCGAGGCGGTCACCCGGGCGCCCGAGGGCCGTGTCGCGATGCTCCGGCTGCCGCTGCACTGGCTCTGCGATGGCCTGGCCGGGCCGGCGGAGGCGCCGGCGGCGGGCGCGTGCCGCGGCGCCACGGCGGGGGATCCGGCGAGCGCCGAGACGTGCGTGCTCGGCGCGTGCGCGCCCGCGACCGTCGACCCGGGCGCGCTGCCCGACTACGCCGCCGCGGACGTCTTCGGCGGCGGCAGCGGCTCGGGCGTCGACGGGCGCTGCTTCGACGTGACCGCGTGCTTCGAGGGCGCGGCCCCGGCGGAGGTGAGGGTCGATGAGCTCGCGGGGTGCAGCGCTCCCGGAGATCGCCACGCCAACGTCGCGGTGCAGACCCGGACGGATGGCGTCTGCGGGCCGCGCGGCTGTCTGGTGGTGCTCGATGCGCCGGACGACGCCGGCTTCCCCGCCGCGCAGGGGCGCGTACGGCTCCCGGACGAGATCTGCGACCGCCTCGTCGAGGGCGAGGCGCTCGGCGTCGTCACCTCAACGCCCTCGGCGAGGTGCCCGCTGAAGACGGAGCGCGTCCCCGTGTGCGGCCCCTGGTCCCTCGCGGCCGGCTGGACGCCCGATCCGGCGGCGCCGGTGACGCTGGCGGCAGGCCAGCATCAACCGACCGCGATCGCGCTGGCCGACGACCATGTCTACTGGACCACGGCGGGCCCGAACGGGGACGGCGAGGTGAAGCGCATCGCCCGGGACGGGGGCGCGCTGGAGGTGCTTGCATCGCAGCAAGCCCTGCCTTCGGGCCTCACCCTTCACGACGCCAACGATGGCACGGGCACCTGGGCGTACTGGACCAACGACGGCACGGAGGCGGTGATGCGCGCGCCCGCGGCGCCGGGCGGCCCAGCGCCGGCCGTGCTCACGGTGTTCCGAGGGACGCGCTCGGGGGTCGCGGTCCTGGACGACGACGTGTACTGGAGCACGTCCACGGGGCTCGTGCTCGAGCTGCCTGTCGCCGGCGGCCGGGTCGTCCAGATCGCGTCCGAGCAACCCGAGCCTGTCGGGCTCGTCGCCGCCGGCGAGACCCTGTTCTGGATCAACCGTGGTGAAGGGGCCGTGATGAAGCGCGACGGGAGCACGAGCGTCGCCCTTGCGCGCGGCGAGGGCAGGCCGGGGACCCTGGCCGCGGACGGAACGCACGTGTACTGGACCCGGAGCGGCGCGCGCGGCGCCGTGGTGCGGATCGCCCGCGAGGGCGGCGGAGAGGTCGAGGAGATCGCGGCGGGCCTGCCGTTCCCCTACGCCATCGCGGTCGACGCGACCCGGGTTTACTGGACGAACCTGGGCGATGGCACCGTGATGACGGCGCCGCGGGCGGGCGGCCAGCCGAAGGTCGTCGCCGCGGGGCAGCCGAACCCGGTCGCGATCTCGGTCGACGGCCGGAACGTCGTCTGGGCCAACGCCGGGACCGCGGCGCGCGCGTATGCCGACGGCGCGATCCTGCGGCTGGCCAGGTAGTCTCAGCGTGGAGGAACGTCGATGACGGCGATGGCCAGGATAGCTCGCAGCGCCCCGAGCCTCGCAGCCCGCTCGCTCGCGCCGCTGCTCGCCGGCCTGCTCGGCCCGGCGTCGGCCGCGGCGCAGCCGGCCCAGCCGGTGGTCCTCCAGAACGAGATCCTGGTGAGCAGAGGAGCACACCTCGCGGACCGAACGGGATTCACCTACGGCAGCATCGATATCGCGGCCAGCGAGGAGGGTTATTTCGCGGCCTGGTCGGCCGTCCCGCCGTGGTCCACGTACGCGGACGGACCGGAGGTCCATGGGGTACGGCTCGACAAGAGCGGCCGGACCGCGGGCCTCGCCGACGTCTTCACCATCGGGACGACAGCGCCGAGCTTCGGCCGCCCGTTCGTCCGAAGGGTCGCCGTCGCGGCAGGGCGCAGCACCTACCTCGCGGCCTGGTCGGAGGACGACGTCGACCCCCTGGGTCCGTGCGGCAGCCGTGTGCGCGCCGCCTTGTTCTGGCAGGACGAGCTCGAATTCCCGATCCCCACTACCCCCGACCCCATCGCGCTATGCGCGGACGACGGGACCTGGGCGGATGAAGCGGTGGCGGCGTTCGACGGCTCCCGGTACCTGGTCCTGGGGACCACGTGGGAGGGGCTCTACGGCACGTGGGTGGACGAGGACGGCATCGTCTCCGAGGAGACGGTCGTTCTCCCGAGCCCAGGCATCGAGGTGGAGCGGCTCCCCTCGGTCGCCTGCGGCGCGGACGGTTGCCTCGTGGTGTGGGTGGGGAGCACCAGCGACCGCAGCTTCCTCGTCGGGGCACGGGTGGGGTCGAGCGCGGCAGCGACCCAGGAGGTCCTCCTCGAGCTGCCCGTGGGCTCCGAGGTGACAGGCCTCGACGTGGTCGCGGACGGCGAGGGTTTCCTGCTGGCCTGGTCGAGCCTGAGCTGGGCAGATACTGTGGATCCTCTCTCGGTCGCCGTCCTCCATGTCGCAGCGGTGGACGCCGACGGCAAGCGCTCTTCGGAGCCGGTGGAGATCCCGGTCTCCGGCGAGGAGGTATGGCAGCTCTCCATGGCGGGCGTGTCCCCAGGGCAGTCTGTCATGGTGTGGTACGAGCCGACCGAGCCCACGGTCCGCGACCGCAGCATCGTGCTGCGAGGCGTCCGCCTCACGACCGCCACGTCATCGATTCAGCCGTCCGACGTCGTGGAGATCGAGCAGGGGAATGCGGGACACGTCGCGTGTGTCGAGGGGGACTCCTGCCTGCTCCTCGACCACGCCGACCCGAGCAACGGCGTGATGGATAGCCTCTTCGCCACCCAGCTGACGCCTGAGCTCGACAGAGTCGGCGACCCGAACCGCGTCACGATGGCGACCGCTTACCAGCTCAGCCCAGCCGCCGCCTGCGGCGCGGGATCGGACCGATGCCTGGTCGTCTGGCGCCGCTCCTCCGGTGAACCCGGCGAGATCGCGGGCGCGTTCGTCTCCTCTCCCGACGCTCCCCTCGTCCTCGCCGATCCGGAGGTCGCTGGTCCCCACGACGGGCGGCTGTCGGGCTCCAGGGAGTCGGGGCGGCCGTCCGTCGTGTCCGGCAAGCTCTCGGCCAAGGATCCCGACCGCTTCTTGGCCGCGTGGCTCGAGCTGCCGATCGACGAGCCCCAGGACGAACTTCGGCTCTCGCTCGGGCTCGTCGGCGGGGACGGCTCGATCGCATACCGGCAGCTCCCCTCTGGCGTTCGCTACCGCGCCGGTGCCCTCCACGACGAGCTCGATGCGCCCGCGCTCGCCTTCGACGGCACGCAGTACCTCGTCGTCTGGAGCGACGCCGACCCGGGGCACCCGAGCCTGTGGGCTGCGCGGGTGACGCCGGACGGGGTCGTTGTCGACGGCGATCGCGCTCCGCTCGTCGAGGAGGTCACCGGACCGCCCGCGGTCGTCCACGACGGCGCTGCCTTCCTGGTGGTCTGGCGCGACGCCGAGAGCGGCGACCTGCTCGGAGCGCACGTCGACGGCGCTGCGCTGGATCGCGGGGAGCAGGCGCGACCGTTCCGCATCGCCGAGACCGTCGCCGGCGACGCCGTGTCCTTCGGCCTGGCGTCCGACGGGAAGGGCACGTCCCTCGTGGTGCTGGAGGACGGGGACGAGCTCCGCGCCATGATCGTCAACGGCTCGGGCGTCATCTCGGACACCGGCGTGCCCTTTCGCCGCGGACCGAGGGCCTGCTGCGCCCGGGTCGCCTTCGACGGGACGGCCTACCTCGTCGTCTGGAGCGAGGAGGCAGACGATGCAGGGAGCACGCTCCGAGGCGTCTGGATCCGGCAGGACGGCACCCTCGTGCCCGAGGTCGTCGAGATCGCCGGCCGGGACGGCTGTCCGAACACGAACGACGCCGCGCGAGCGCCGGCGCTCGCCTCGCGCGGCGACGGCCGCGCGCTCGTCGCCTTCACCCACGAGCGCTTCGTGGACGCGCGCGGCGGCGGCGATGAGGCCTGCGGCGACCCCGAGACCGGCGGCTATTACTACGATACGCCGCACGTGAAGGCCCGCCTCGTCGGCAATCCGTGCGAGCTCGTCGAGCCGCGGGTCGCGTGCGCGCCCTCCACCTGCCGGAGCGCCGGCGCCTGCGATCCCGCGACGCGGACGTGCGTCGGCCAGCTGCCCGAGCCCGACGGCGCGGCCTGCCGGGGCGGCCTGTGCTTCGCCGGTGAGTGCGTGCCGGACCCGCCGAGCGCCGGCGAGGGCGGCGGCGGGAGCAGCGGCGCTGGCGAGCCCGCGGCGCCCCAGACCTCCGGAGGCGGCGGCTGCCACGCGACCGGCGCGCCCTCGGGGCCATGGCCGATCGCCGCGGTGCTCGCCGGCCTGGCCCTGCGCCGCCGCGCTCGCCGCCGCCGCCCTGCACGCAGTACGCGCGCTCCATCGCGTGGATCCTGTCGCCGGCGATATTGAACGTCTCGCTGCGGTCCCCGTCCTCGACGACGGAGATGCCGATCTCGGTGTCGGTCCGCGCGCGATCGCTGCTCAAGCCCTTATCGACGTCTGGAACCATCCAGCGCGCGCGACGGGCTGGGCATGACGTCGGCATGTATCCATCGACCCCAACCGAGCAGCCCACGCGGGACCACAGGCGCGGCCCGAGCAGCCGCGAGGGGGCTGGAGGTGCCGCTGGACATGGTCTAGCCTGTCAGTCTGTCGATCCATACAACGCCGCGCCACCGCGGCGCCGCGGGCCGCTCCAGCGTCCCGATGGCCGCCCGCGACGAGGTCCTCCCATGCGCATCGCCCTGATATCCGACATTCACGGCAATGAAGTGGCGCTCAGGGCCGTGCTGGCCAGCATCCAGGCGGCCGGCGTCGATCAGGTGATCTGCCTCGGGGACGTCGCGACGCTGGGGCCGCGGCCGGTGGCCATCCTGGACATGCTGCGGGAGCTCGGGTGTCCGTGCATCCTCGGCAACCACGATGAGTTCATGCTGGATCCAGCGCTGATCCGCGCCTACACCGAGGCGCCCGTCGTGGTCGACGCGGTGGACTGGTGCCGCGATCAGCTGTCCAAGGACGATCTCGACTTCCTGCGCACGTTCCAGGCGCGCCTCACGATTCCGCTCGACGATCGGTCGACGCTCCTCCTGTTTCACGGCTCGCCCCGGTCGCACATGGAGGATCTCCTGGCGAACACGCCGCCCGAGGAGCTGGATCGCCGCCTCGAGGGCCACGCGGCGACGGTGATGGCCGGCGGGCACACGCACCTCCAGATGCTCCGCCAGCACCGCGGCACGCTGCTCGTGAACCCGGGGAGCGTCGGGCTCCCGTTCAAGGAGTACGCGAACGGCGGGCCGCCGACGCTGCTGCACCACGCCGAGTACGCGATCGTGGAGGCGCGCGGCGGCGCGGTGAGCGTCAGCCTCCACCGGGTGCCGGTCGACAGGGAAGCGCTCCGCGCGGCCGTGAGGGCGTGCGACAACCCGATGCGCGGCTCGCTGCTGCAGCAGTATGCCTGAGCGCGCGCGTCCCGGGGCGAGAGAGCGCCTCGGGGCTCGGCGGCGGCGGCGGGCTCTTGGCAGGCGCGCGCGAGGCAAATACGCTGAGGGTTTCGCAGGAGGGTTCTCGTGAGCGCCAGGCAGCGCATCTTCATCGGCTCGTCGGTCGAAGGGCTCCGCGTCGCCGAGCACATCCAGCTCGGGCTGGACTACGACGCGGACTGCACGGTCTGGTCGCAAGGCGTGTTCGGCCTCTCCGGGGGCACGCTGGAGAGCCTCTGCAGCGCCATCCGGGACTTCGACTTCGCCGTGCTGGTCCTCACGCCCGACGACCTGGTGCAGAAGCGCAGCCAGACCGTGAACAGCCCGCGCGACAACGTGCTGTTCGAGCTCGGGCTGTTCATGGGCGCGCTGGGCCGGGAGCGGACGTTCATCGTGTACTGCCGGGACGAGCCGATAGGCCTCCCCAGCGATCTCGCCGGGGTCACCGCCGCGACGTTCGCGCGGCGCGCCGACGGGAACCTCCAGGCCGCGCTGGGCGCCGTGTGCACGCAGATCAGGAACGCCGTCAGCCGGGAGCACGGGCGCGCCGCGGCGCAGGCGGCGGGCACCTCGGCGCTCGCGTCCGAGGTCGCGGCGCTCCGGGCCGCGCTCGACGCGCAGAGCGAGAGCTTCCGGCAGATGCTGGCGGCCGCGACGAAGATCGCGGCCGCCCCGGAGCGGGCGGAGGCGAAGGGCCCAGCGGACGTCCTGGATCTGCGAATGCTGGAGGGGGCCTGGTACAACCCGGAGTCCAGGAATACCTACTTCATGAGATGTCACGAGGGCGAGCTCCGTGGCGTCTACTGCTATCGAGGCGATCCCAACGGGCTCGCGGAGTATCACAATCTCAAGCTGGTTGGTGACGTGATCCTCGGCCGTTTCCGCTGGCTGAAGCGCCCGCGGACGGCGGGGTATGTCTATCTCAAGATCGAATCGAAAGACCGCCTCCTCGGCGGCTGGTGCCTCCAGAGCTACGCGCCGCCGGAAGGGCTCGAGGCGCTCCCTCACCGCCCCGAGGTTCTCGAGCAGATGACCTGGATCCGCCAGGTCCCCTCGCCGCCTTTGCCGGAGTGGGCCGAGCGCTACTTCGACGCGCTCGGCGACGGGTGAGCCGCCGGGTCAGCCCGCGACCATCGAGCGTCGGCCGCTCGACGCCGTCGACGTGCTCACACCCGCGCGGAAGCGGAAGCAGGCGAGCGACCTCGAGCGCACGGCGGCGCGGCCGGTGACGCGCGCGAGAACCGCCCGCGATCTCCCGGTGGTCCTCGAGCCGCCGACGACGTGGACGGCCGGCGGCCCCCCGGCGCCGGCCGGGGTGCGCCGGCCGCCGAAGGTCGCCTGGCGCACGGCGAGCCGCGCCCTCGGATCGCGCGGCGGCGGCGACGTCGACAGGCCCGATCCGCGTGCGGCGGGGCGCGGCGTTCTGGTAGCCTCGAGGGCGCGCGCCGGAATGCGATGGAGTCCCGATGACGAAATACGAGCAGATCAAGCTGTCCTATGAGGCGTCGAAGGCGGCGATCGGCCAGGTCGCGGAGGAGCTCCTGCACTGGATATACGAGCTCAGGGACCACATGGCCTGGCCGAGGGACAAGTGGGCCCTCAACCGGATCGCCGGCGACCCCCACACCAACGGGCTGCTGCAGCGGTTCGTGGTCGAGAATCAGCCCGGCGTCGGCGAGGTGTTGAAGTGCCAGCTGTCCCTCACCGTCGAGGACGAGCTGCCGTTCACCGTCGACCTCTTCGCGGTGGGCAGGACCGACCGGGGCCTCCTCGTCGTCCTCGTCGGCGGAGAGCAGATCACCGTCAGCAAGGCCGCCCCCGAGCCGTTCTTCGAGAAGGCCGTGGAGCACATCCGGCAGCAGGCGCGGCGCGTGGGCAAGACGCGCCGCGTGGGCGCCATCGCCGGCACCCCGCACCGCCCCGCGTAGCCCCGGCGCAGCCCCAGCGCGGCCAGGCGCGAGGCGCCCAGGCGGGCGCCGCCGGGCAGCCGCTCGAGGACGGCGCCCCCGGGAAGAAGCGCCGGGCGAGCGGGCGTCGCCGGACTTCACCCACGAAACCCGCCCCGGTCAGAAACGAAAGCCCGCGCCCGAGAAGGCTGCGCAAATGCACGATGTCTTGTCAGGAAGCTCCTGGCCCAGCTCCTGCTACTACGGGACGGCGAGCGCCTGAGGGACGGTTTCCCCCCCCCAACCGTCGGACGGGCGCTCTTTTTTTTTGTGCGCGTCGCGGCCCCGGCGCGGCACCTGAGCGGGGCGCCGGGGCGCCCCGCCGCGAGGCGGTCACGACGAGACGCAGGGCACGCCCGGCGCGGCGGCAGGCGCGAGCAGCGGCGGCAGGCGCCCGTCCCGCCGCCCTCGCCTCACCCCGTGAGCGCGTCGAGCGCCGCCAGCAGCGGCGCGGCCTTCTCGCGGTCGATCATCTGCACGTACGCGATCCTGCCGCGCACGTGCGCCTCGAAATCCGGCACGTCGTGCCGATTCTGGGCGGCGAGGCCGGTCTTCTTCGCCGCGTGGAGGATCGCGCGCAGGCGGCGCACCTCCTCGCGCGGCGCCGAGGGCCTGTCGTTGACCACGACGCCCGTCACCACCTGCCGCCCGCCCGCGCGCTGGACGCGGCCCTTCTCCGGGTGGATGGCGAAGCCCTCCTCCGTGACGATGTGACGGACGCGGGCGAGCAGCATCGCGATGTCGCCGCGCTTGCCCGGGGGCGCCGAGAAGGTGAGGTCGTCGGCGTAGCGCGTGTAGGTGAACCCCGCGCGGGCGCACATGCCCGCGAGGCGCCGATCGAGCTTCCGCGCGACCTGGTTCGAGATCGCCGGGCTCGTGCAGGCGCCCTGGGGCAGCGCGCGATCGCCGACCGCGACCCAGAGCCGCTGCCCGTCGTACTCCACCGCGCGCCGCGGCGCCTCGGTGCAGAGCAGGGCGAGGACCGTGGCCACCGCCGGGGAGTAGCCGAGCCGATGGAACACGCCGCGCACCCGCGGGAACGTGATGGTCGGGAAGAACTCGGACAGGTCGAGGTTGACGACAACGTCGCGGCGCGCGTGCGGGCGCGCGTTGGTGACCGTGGAGCGCCCCTTCACGAAGCCGTGCGCGGGCTCCTCGACCGGCAGCCTCTCCAGGATCTCGCGCAGGATCCACGCCTGCGCCGCGGCCAGGGAGGCGTGCGGCGCCGCGAGCAGCCTCGTCCCGCCCGAGCGCTTCGGGACCTCGAAGTACACATAATGGGGCCGCTCGACCGCCTCGCCGTGGAAGCAGAGCCAGCGCAGGCGGGGGACGGGGATGCCGAGGGCGCGGGCCACGTCGGCCGGCGTGGACAGCACCGGCAGCCCGCGCCCGGCGAGCGATTCGACGTGCGAGCGCCGGTCCGCGAGGCCCGCCGAGACGTCCAGGCCGAGGTAAACGATGTCCTCGGCCCGCCGGCGCGCCACCGCCTCGGCGCGCTGCCTCCTGCGCTCCTCGCTCTGGCGTCGCTTCTCCTCCTTGCGGGCGAGCCTCTCGCGCTTTTGCTGTGCGATCGCCTCGTCGGCCGAGCGGGCCGCGAGGGCGCTGGCGAGCCGCACGGCGTCGTGGTGCTTGAGCCACAGGTCGCCGACGCGATGGATCTCGGCGATCTGCGCCTCGGTGAGCAGGCCGCGCAGGATGAGGCCCCGATCGATGAGGGCGGTGCGCTCGTCGCTCTGCGGCGGGATCGTGTCCACGCGGCCGATCCAGGCCGTCCTGTGCGGGTTGATCTCGAGCGCGCGGCGCCGCAGCTCGCCCTCGGAGAGGCCGAGGATCCCGCGGGCGTCGTACGGGTCCGCGGGGCGCGGCTTCGCGGACGCCGCCGTCGATCGGGCCTGCGCCCGCCTGGCCTGCGCCGCGGCCTGGGCCGGCGCGGCGCCGGCGCCTCCGCGGCCCGCCCGTCCGGCCTCGGTCCCGTCCGGCGCTCGCTCGCCCTGCTCGGCCCCGCCCAGGCCGAGCATCGCCTTCAGCTTGTTCCAGAAGCCCATTGCACCGCCTCGCTGCCCGGCACCCGGTCCAGCCCTGCAAGGAGGCCCGCTCGCCCGACTACTTGCTCGTGACCACGCCCGATCACCCAGGCGCCGGGCACCTGTGCGGTTCCAGGACCGTCAGGTCCCTCTGGGTGGAACCGCACAGGTGCTAAAGGCGCCCAAAGAACATCGGGGGTGGGGATGCATGGAAGAACGACCTCCACCACGGCGGAGCGCCGCGGCATGTTGGGCTCGAGCGGACGGGCCTCCTTGCAGGGCTGGACATTCAGTTTTGGTACCGGGTGAACATCACGTCATCGATGATCTCCTGTGCCGGCCGCGGCGGGCGCCCCGCGTCGCCGGAGCCGGCCAGGTGGAGCTTGACCGCGAGCAGGTGCCGGCACGGGCCGGCGCGCAGCCGGTTCTTGTAGAAATACGAGCAGCTGCACTTCGCCTTTTGGATCGCGCCGTCGGCGTCGAGGAGCAGCTCGCAGCTCGTCCCCTTGGCCCTGGCCACGACGACGCGGCGGCCGCAGGCGAGGCCTTCCTCGCGCGCGATCTCCACGCCGCCCTGGGCGATGCGCCGGCCCTCCGCGAGCTCCGGGGGCTCGGGGCCGAGGAGCGCGTCGGAGAGGGCGACCGGCATCACCGGGCGGCAGCGATAACACTCCGCGGCGTGGTCGTAAATCACCTGCCCCTGCCTGGCGGCGAGGTGCAACGCGGCGCGCAGCTCGTCGTCCGGCGCGCGCAGCGCCACGGCGAGCTCGCCGTAGGGCGCGCGCCGCACCAGCTCCAGGTGGCGCACCACCCGATCCGAGAGCTGCGCGTCCGGGCTGATGGCGCCCGCCATGGCATCGAGGTGTGAGCCCGAGGTCCAGTCGTTCGCCGTCCAGCCCGAGAGCGCGAGCGTGAAGCGCATCTCCCCCAGGAAGACGATCCACAGGCTCGGCAGCCCGGAGCCGAGCAGCCGCACCTCGATCCGGTCGGCGAGCGGCAGGAGCCGCGCGAGCGCGAAGAGGCGGCGCCGCCCCCACACCTTGATCTCCTCGGTCGCCTCCGTCCGCGCGCCCCTCGATGGCCCGGCGCGGTACGGCCCGAGCCCGCCCGCGGCCCGCTCGGGCCCCGCAGCCGCGGGACCGTCGTCGCAGGTGACGCCGCGGCACGGGATGGGAATGCCCCAGGGGTCGATCACGACGACCGGCGGCTTCCCCGGCGTGAGCTGGAAGCGCAGGCTGCGCGGGCCGGTGCGCTCGCGGTGTCGCGCGAGGTGGGCGAGGATCGCGTAGACCGCCTCCACGGGGACGTCGACCCTGCGGCAGGGGAGGCACATCGCCGCCTGGATCTGGCCGAAGCCGCGCAGCCACGACGGAGGGAGATCGATCTTCTCCTCGCGGTGATCGGCGCGGCCCTCCACCGCGACCTCGAAGCCGGTCGGATCGACGAGGAGCCGCGTCTGCCGGTAGCTGCGGAGCGTCTGGAAGTGATCGTAGAGCGCGAGCGAGTAGTCGACGTTCGTCGTGCCGAGGCCCGCGTCCTGCGCGCCCTTGAAGGCCTCGCGATCGACCGAGAGGCAGCCGTAGCTCGACTCGTCCTTGGAGAAGCACTCGAAGAAGACGACATCGGGCGCGACGGTCACGACCGGATCGCACGGGACGAGGTGGCGGAAGAGCTCCGGATCGTGGCGCGCGAGCTCGTTCGCCCAGCGGACGCGCGCCCCCCAGTAGAGCCTGTGCATCGCCCGGAAGTCGGCCTCCAGGTTCGGCGGCAGCGGCGCCCTCGCGAGGCCCTCGAGCTCGGCCCGCATCGCCTGGCCGTGGAGCTCCTGCCGGAGCCGGGCCTCGCGCTCGGCCTCCTGCTTCTTCCACGCCTCGTGGGCGGAGCGATCCCTCGGCCGGAGCCGCAGGTCGCCGACCACGACGTCGTGCAGCGCGCTCATCGCCTCGCGGAAGCGCAGCGGCCGCGCGAGCTCGCCGTCGAAGAACACCCTGGGGCGCGCGAGGTTGGGCGCGAAGCTCAGGGCGGCGCCGCCGCGCAGCTCCTTGACGCCGCTCCTGCCGAGGTAACTGAGGTCGAGGTTCACGCCGCGTCCTCCCGGTCGAACAGCCGGAGCTCGGGGAGCCTGCGCGCGATGGCGTCGCGGAGCGCGGGGGCGCGGAACGCGGCGCGGGCGAGGGCGCCGAGGGCGGCGCGCCGCTCGGGCGGGCGCACGCTGCGGAGCGCGACGCCGAGCAGCGGCAAGAGCGCGTCGGCCTCGCCGGGCCGCGCGACCACGCGGTCCGCGATCTGCCTGACGACCGCGCGCTTGTCGCGCGCGCCGCCGTGGACGGCGAGCAGCGCCGTCGCCCAGACGTGCCGCAGCGCCTCGGGCGAGAGCGCCGCCTTGCGCGCGGTGAGGTGCCTGATCAGGAAGGCGCGGGCGTCGGCGTGGGGCGTCTCGGCCAGCGCGGCCCACAGGCCGGTGTCGTCGCGGAACCGGGCGTCGCCCTCGAAGAGCTCGAGGCCGCGGGCGCGGACGTCCTCGTGGCGGGCGTCCAGGAGATCGCGCACGTGCTCGGCCCGGCTGTGGGGCGAGCTCCCGAGCGCGTCGATCAGCCACGCGACCGCCTCCTCGCGGACCCGGGGGGCGCCCGCGGTCGCGAGGCGCGCGATCGTGTCGAGATCGGCGGCGGTCTTGACGGGCTTCGCCTTGACCCAGCGGAGGCCGAGCTCCGCGACCGGGGCGGCGCGCGCGCGCGCGAGGTCCACGCACTCGGCGAGCGAGAGGCGCGCCGGCGCGACGTGCTCGACCACCGCCTCGCAGAGGAAGGCGAGCGCCGCGGCGTTCTCGGTCTGGAGCAGCGCGAGCCAGTCCGCGATCGGCAGGCCCTCGAGGCCCGGGATCTGCGGGAGGAGCCCGGCGGCGAAGTTCTGCACCTCGTCGTGCGGGCTCTCGAGGAGCGCGCGCACGCGGGCGACAGGCAGGCCGCGGAGCTCGCCGGCGTGGGCGCGCCCGAGGAGCGCGATCGCGAACGCCCGGACGGCGCGGCTCCTCGCGGCCGTGACCAGGCCGAGCACCTCGTCGAAGGCGCCCTGCCACGCCTCGGGGTAGAGCGGCGCGGGCTCGAGATCCGCGAGGGCGGCGCCCTCGGCGAGGCGGACGCCGCGCGGGAGGCGCTCGAGGGCGGGGGAGCCCCAGTAGAGCGCGTGGAGCAGCCCCCAGGCGTCGAGCAGGCGCTCGGGCCGGTCGAGGTGCTCGTCGCGGTAGAGCGCGAGCGCGGCGCGGATCGCGCGGCCGTAGCGGGCGGCGTCGCGCCGGCCGAGCCTCCGGAAGTAGCGGAACGCGCGGCGCCGCAGGTAGTGGCGCGTCCGCGTCGAGAAGCGCGGCGACTCGACGTCGCCCGGGGGGAGGCGGTCGGGCGCCCTCGTGTCGTTCACGAGGCAGGGCTCCTCGTGGGACGTCCTGGTCTGCCAGTCGTAGCGGGGCACCTTGACCAGCTTGCGGCGGACGAGGCGATCGAAGGCGACCATGAAGTGGCCGATGATCTCGTCGTCCCCCGCCTGCTCGGCGAGCTTGTAAAGCGTCTTTACGATGGCGCGGTGGTGTGGCCGATCGCAGCCGTCGTCGATGTAGCGGAGGAGCGCGCGCCGCGCGAACGGCCGCCTGTCCGCGTACCAGCGCGGGGCGAGCGCCTTCAGCTTCCGGCCCGCCTCCGACGCGAGCACCTCGTCCACGAACCGGTCGTCACCCGCCTCGAAGTGCTCGTCGAGGAGGAGTGTCGACGCTGTGTGCGGTCGCGCGGCGCTCATTCGCGCCCGGATGCTACTCAGGCGGATCCGAGCCGGTCAAGCGGCGGCGCCGGATGACGCGATGAAGGGCCGCCGCCCAGACGGCCATCATTGCCGCCAGAGCGCCCGTCGGGGCGGTTCGGGTGGCCACTCCGCAGGCGCAGCCGCCTTGATCGCGTTCTCCGCCTCCACCATTCAATGAGCTGGAGCCGCCGCTGGATGCGGATGCTCCCGTGCCGCTGCCGGCGCCAGCGACCACGCACGTACAGCCGTCCGGCTGGCCGGGAGGAACGCACCCCGCGGGGCAGCTCCCGGGATCGTCGCCGTCGCACGCTTCGGGAGCCTCGATCTCGCCGTCACCGCATTGGCGCGCGGCCTCGCACGACTGACCCGGGCAGGAGCAGGTCTCGGAGCAGTCCCGGAAGCTGTTCCACATGCATTCGCCCATCTCTCGTTCACGATTGCCCCCGTCCTTGTTGCTCCCATCGAGCTCGGGCACCCTCCCCGAGCCGGAGATACAATCTCCGTTCCCGTCAGGACCGTAGTCGGAGCCGTACTGGCCCCCGGCGGGCGCGCAGGGATCCGGCTGTGTCAAGGCGCCGTGGTCGACCCAGCGATCCGCATAGGAGAGGATGACGTCCTTGTTGACCGGCCATGCCGCCGCGAGCGCGGGCATGAGCCGCAGGAGCAGCGCCGAGTATTTCGTCGGTTCGGCCGTGTTGTCTTGATACCATCCGCCAGGCTCGAACCCGCCGTCGATGTACCCATAGGGGTCTCGAATCGTCCGGGTCGATTGATCGGAGAAGTCGCTCCAGTACTCCTCCTCCGTACCGACGGGCTGCCCCCACAGGGCGGTGCCATTCTTGCCGGCGTAATAGCTGGCCGTTTCGAAGAATCGGTCCGCATCGACGGCCGAGAGGTCGGCCAGCATCGCCGGGTCGGCCAGCATCGTGGCCGCGAAGGCATAGGCGAAGAGCTTGCCGCCGCCGTTGCCGCCGCCGCCTCGGAACAGGCTGGCGCCCATCTTGTCCACGCCCCAGATGTCGATACCGTGTTGCACGTAGCCGACGAGCACGGGGAATTTGGCGGCGAGATCCTCCTCGGGCGTGCAGGGCGGCGCGTCGCAGACGTCGGCGAGATGCAGCCATGCGTAGACGTCGGTGTCGTGCGCCCAGATGTCGGTCGACCACGGCCTGCCGCCGGGGAGCGCGTCCTCCGGCGGCATGAGGTCGCACGTGACCGAATGGCTCGTGTAATCGAGGCGGAGGTGACGCGTCCAGGCCAGGGCCGTCTCGAGCGAGGGTGTGTCGGCGCACGCGGCCTGCAGGCGGGACAGGAGCCGCGTCTGCAGCGTGGAGGTCGAGAACACGGCCTTGTTCGTGCCCACGAAAGGAGGGCGAAAGCTCGTGCCAGGGTCGGCGGGCGGCGCGTCGATCACCGTAACCACCGCCGCAAAACGCCCGCACGACTTCTCACCGGCGCCATCGCAATCACCCGACGGGTTGTCGGACACGTACTTCACGACGGAGCTGCCGGGCGGCGCAGCGTACGGCAGGCTGATGGGCGGTGCATGGTCGTCGAGTCGGTCGTCCCACCGCTGCGGCCCGTCGGGGGAAGGGTTCACATCCACGCCGTGACGGCCGCCGGCCGCCTCGGGCGTGATGGTCGTGATTTCAGCAACGCCGTTCTCGCTCACGACGAAGTACTCGCCCGTTGCATACCGACCGCAGGCATAGGCCTTGTCGAAGCGGAACGTGATGTCGTTGCTCGAACCGGAGGGCGCCTCGTAGCGCAGGCAGGGGCCGCTCGAATCGGACGTGATGGTGCTCGGGGTCCCTGAACAACCGCAGTCCGCCCTGGCCTGTGCGTTGAGGAAAGCAACCGCCGCCGAAGCAGCGAGCGCGACGGTCACCAGGTTGAGCTTCATCGTGTACACAACCTAACACGGGGCACGCCTGCTCAAACGGGACGGCAGAGCGCCTGAGGGACGGTTTCCCTCTCCGTCGGACGGGCGCTCTTTTTTTCGCTTGTTCTTTTTGTGCGCGTTGCTGCGTCGGCGCCGCGCGGGCAGCGGGTAACGGACGCGGCGGCGCGTCCCGGGGCGGTCACGGCGAGACGCAGGGCACGCTCGGCGCGGCGTCCGGCGCGAGCAGCGGCGGCAGCCACCGCCGCAGCGCCAGGGGCACCATGGCGTCGTGCGGCATGGGCTCCGTCGGCTGGAGCTGCTCGAGCTCGCGGAGCACGCCGGGCGCGGCAGGGCGCGCCTCGACGCCGCGCTGGAAGGCGCGACGGAAGTCGGCGATGGGGCGCTTCGCCCAGGTCATCGTCTGCCACGACACGACGACGTGCGTGGTCTCGGGCGACTGCGCGAGCGGGAGCGCGATGTCGACATCCATGCACGTGTCGATCACGAGCGCCGCGTGCACGGGGATCGACGCGCGCAGGGCGGTCGCGACGCCGCCCGCCCGGTTGCAGCCGCCGCCGGAGTGGCCCGCGACGATGACGCGCGTGCGGTCGATCGTCGCGACGCCGCGCAGCCGCGCGGCGGTGGCGTCGAGGAACGCGTCCAGGTCGAAGGCAGGCCAGCTCGTCCGCGCCACGGCCACCGCCGCCGGGAGCACGGCGCTGGGCGCCGCGACCAGGATCGGCGGGATCCGGCCCGCCTCCATGAGCTGCGCCGCGATCCGGCGGACGTCGCCCTCCTGGCCGCCGCCCATCCACCGGTATTTGATCTGCGCCGCGTTGGTGCCGTGCAGGAACACGAGGATCGGCAGCGGCCGCGCGGGATCGGCGGCCGCCAGGCGATGCACGAACGCGCGGCCCAGCCAGCGCTGCTCCGGCGGCACCGCGCCCGCCCCGGCCTGCGCCGCGCCCGCCCCGGCCTGCGCCGCGCCCTGCTCGGCCGCGCCGCCCGGCGGCGCAGGCGGGCGCTCGTAGTCGTAGGTCGCGCCGTCGAGCGGCCCCGCGGGCGGCCGCGGCGGCGCCTTGGCGGCGTCCTCCGGCGCGGGCCTCGGCTGCGCGCCCGCGCGGCCCGGGGCCGACGCGGCCGCGAGCCCCGCCGCGAGCGCGAGGGCGATCGCCGCCCGCGGCGCGCGCGCCCGCTCGCGGCGCCCCGCGGCGGTCACGGCTGCTCCTGCGCCGGCGCCTCGCGGCCGGCGTCGAGCGCCGGGCCCTGCCCTCCCGCGGCGCTCGCGTCCCGCGGGATCGTGCGCTTCCGCTCGAAGGCGCGGGTCGGGTCGACCACCTTCACGTCGCCGAAGCGGCTCAGCATCGGGCCGATCACCTGCGCGTCGCCCACGGCGACGACCACGGCGCGTGCCGGCCGCGCGTGGTCGGCCGCGACCTTGCCGACGAGGGCCGGCGTGATGTCCCGGAGCTCCTTGCGGTAGCCCTCGTGGTGGTCGTCCGGCAGGTCGAGGACCTCCAGCCGCGCGATCTCGTCCGCGAGCCCCGCGGCCGTCTCGACGCCGAGCCCCAGGCCGCCCGCGAGCCCCCGCGCCGCCGCGTCGACCTCCTCCTGCGACGGCGCCGTGGTCGCGAGCCGCTCGAGGTGATCGAGCATCGCCTGCGCGGCGGCGCCCGTGCGCGCCGCCGGGACGGTCGCGTGGGCCAGGAGCGGGACCGGGCCGTGCGCGACGTCGAGCGTCGCGGCGGACGCGGCGCGCGCCCCGCCGCGCGGCTCCAGAAGGTCCTGCGAGAAGCGCCCCGCGGGGCCGCCGAGCACCTGGCCCGCGACCGCGAGCGCAGGCCACTCCGGGGCGCCCCGCTCGGGGCCGAGGACGCCGAGGAAGAGCTCGGTCTCCGCGCTCTTCGGGCGATCGACGACCGTGAGCTTGAGCGACCCCCGGGGCATGGGATCGGTGAACGAGAGCGCCGGAGGCTCGCCTTCGCGCCGGTCGGTGAACGCCTTCTCCACGGCGGCGCGCGCGGCCTCGGGCGTCGTGTCGCCCGCCACCACGACCACGGTGTTCTTCGGGAGGTACCACGCCGTGTGGAACGCGCGGCAGTCGGCGGCGGTGATCTTCGCGAGCTCCGCCGAGGTCGCGCCGAACGAGGCGTAGGGGTGCAACTCCGTCGGCAGCGCGTAGAGGTCGCGGAAGAGGATCATCATCGCGTCCCAGCGGCCGTCCGTGATCGCGCGGTCCCGCGCCGCCTCGGCTGCGCGCGCCTTCAGCTTGGCGAGCTCCGCGGCGTCGAGGCGCGGCCGCTGCACCAGCAGCCCGAGCAGCGGGGCCGCCTCGGCGAGGCGATCGCTGGTCGTGCGCAGGCCGATCACCGTGGCGTCGAGGCCGGTGTCCACCCACACGGAGGCGCCGAGCGACTCGAGGCGCGCGAGCAGCTCGCGGCCGGGGAGAGGGCCGGCGCCGCCGCGCAGGAGGAGCTCGCCGGTGAGCGCGGCGAGCCCGGTGCGCTCGCCGTCGGCCGCGGACCCGCCGCGGACGACGACCCGGACCTCCACGAGCGGCAGCGCGCGGTTCACCGCCGTGGCGACGCTCAGGCCGCTCGGGAGCTCGGCCCACGAGATCGGGGGCATGCGCGCGTGCCGCGCGGGGCCGGACGGCGGGGGCTGCTCCCGGCGCTCGACCTCGGCCGGCGGCGCCTCCGGCGCGGCCGTGGCCGGCGCGGCCGCGTGCGCGGGCGGGCGCGGCGCGGGCGCGGCGGGAGCGCAGCCGCACGCCGCGGCCGCCGCGAGCGCCGCGGTCCAGGAGAGGAAGGGGCGCGCCGCGCGTCGCCCGCGCGGCTCGCGTCGGTGGATTCGCTCGCTCATGACGTCATTTCTTCCTGGGTTTCGCCGTCTTCGCCGGCTTCTTCTTCGGCGCGGGCCGGGCCGTCGCGCCGCGCGCCTTCGCCGGGGCCTTGCCCGGCGCGGCCTTCTCCTGGCCCTTGGCCGGCGCCGCGGCGCGCGCGCCGCCTCCGCCCGGCGGCGCGCCGGCCGTCGCGCGCGGCGGCGGGGCCGCCCCCGGGAGCGCCGGAGGGTAGGTCTCCACGATGGTCCGGCGCGTCGGGCCGAGGTGATCGCGCGCGGCGCGCTGGACGTCCTCCCGGGTCACCGCGAACCAGCGGGCGAGCTCCCCGTTCAGGTGGGCGGCGTCCCCGAAGAGGAGCTCGTGCTCCGCGAGCGCCCGCGCCCGCGCGCTCGCGCCCGCGAGGCCCGACACGAACGCCGACTGGAGCAGGCGGCGCGCCTTCGTCAGCTCGGCCTGGGTCGGCCCCGCCGTCGCGAGCGACCGGATCTCGCCCTCGATGAGCTTCTCGACGTCGCCGACCCGGGCGCCCTCGGCGAGCCGCACGTCGATGGAGAAGAGGTCGTGCCCGCGGTGGCCGTCCAGCGCGACCCGCACCGACCGCGCGGCGGCCTTGTCCGCGACGAGGAGCGCCTCGAGGCGCGAGCTCTCGCCGCCGCCGAGCAGGAAGGCCGCGAGCGAGAGCGCGTGGTGATCCGGGTGCTCGCGCGGCGGGACGGCCCACCCGTAGAGGATGGCCGGAGCGCGTGCGGCGCCGTCCCGCACGACGCCGGTGCGCTGGCTCGTCTGCTCGGGGAACGGGACGGCCTTGAAGGGCGCGGCGGAGACGGCGGGGATGCCGTCGAAGTACTTGTGCACGAGCTCCATCGCCTCGGCGGCGTCGAAGCCGCCGGCGATCGCGAGCACCGCGCGGTTCGGGCCGTAGTGGGCGGCGTGGAAGTCGCGGGCCCAGGAGAGCTCGGCGCCGGCGAGGTCGTCCGCGTCGCCGATCGCCGGGTGCTCGTGGGGCCAGTGCCCCTGGAAGACGAGCTCGCGCAGCCGGACAGCGCCCTGGCCGTAGGCGGCGCCGAGGATCGCGCCGCGGCGCTCCTGCGCGTCCTTGCGCTGCGCCTCGAACGCCTGCGGGCTCAGATCGAGCGACCTCATGCGATCGGCCTCGAGCCACAGCGCCAGCGCGAGCTCGTTCGCGGGCAGCGCCTCGGCGTAGGTGGTGCGGTCGACGTCCGTCTCGGCGTGGAGCTCGCCGCCGCGCTCGGCCACGAGGCGCTGGTGCTCGCCCGCGGCCACGTTGCGGCTGCCGCGGGCCATCATCCCCATGAGCATGCGCGCGACGCCGCTCCTGCCGCTCGGCTCGTCGCGCGAGCCGGCGTCGTAGGCGACGGCCACCGCGACCGTGGGCGAGCTCTTGTCGGGGCTCAAGACGACGCGCAGCCCGTTCTGGAGCGTGGCGCGCTCGACGGGGATCGCGAGCTCGATGGGCGCCTCCGCCGGGGCCGCCGCGGCGCCCTTCGGCGAGGCCGCGGGGGCGCGCCGCGGGCCTGCGGCGGCGGGCGCGGGCTTCGCCACGGCGGCCGGCGCGGGCTTCGCCACGGCGGCCGGCGCGGGCTTCGCCACGGCGGCCGGCGCGGGCTTCGCCACGGCGGCTGGCGCGGGCTTCGCCACGGCGGCCGGCGCGGGCTTCGCCACGGCGGCTGGCGCGGGCTTGCTGGCGGGAGGCGCCGCGGCGGGCGCGGGCTTCGCCACAGCGGCCGGCGCGGGCTTCGCCACGGCGGCCGGCGCGGGCTTCGCCACGGCGGCTGGCGCCGGCTTGCTGGCGGGCGGCGCCGCGGCGGGCGCGGGCTTCGCCACGGCGGCTGGCTCGGCCTTCACCGCGGCGGCTGGCTCGGGCTTCGCCGCGGCAGCCGGCGCCGGCTTACCGGCTGGCGCCGGCTTGGCAGCGGGAGGCGCCGCGGCGGCGGGACACGGCGCGCCTGCGCTCAGCAGGCCGAGCGCCGCGAGCCCGGCCGTGAGGGCGCTGCGGAGCAGGGTTCGGCTCACGGTCGTGGACACGGCAGGGCGATAGCACGTCGCCGGCCGGGCGCGCCCGCCGCGCGACGCGGCGACCGCGCTTCACGCTGCCGGCGGTCTCGCGTAGGCTCACGCCGCAGCCTCCGAGGTCACCGACCGCGCGCCGCGCGCCGCCCCGCGCTCAGAGAGAACCGCCGATGCCCGACGTTCAAAACCTGATGAAAGCCGTAGTCGGAACGCTCATCTTCGTCGTCCTGGGGCTGATCGTCTTCCTGCTGGCGTTCGTGCTGATCACGAAGCTGACCCCGTTCTCCATCCGCAAGGAGATCGAGGAGGACCAGAACACGGCGCTCGCGATCGTGATCGGCTCGGTGATCCTGGGCCTCGCCTGGATCATCTCCGCGGCCATCCACGGCTGACGCGCGGGTCTCGGCGTTGGCCACGGCCGGGCCCGACCTCCTCGGCGCGCTGCCGGCCGCGCGGGGCGCCGCGGCCCGCGGCGGCTTCCTGTGGGGCCGCGGCGTCGACCTCGCGGTCTTCGGCGGCTCCGCGGCCGTCGCGCTCGCCCTCGCCGCGCTCTCCTCGGGCGGCGCGCTCCCGGCCTGGGGCTTCCTTCTCTTCGTGGTCGGCGTCGACGTGGCCCACGTGCACACGACGCTCTTCCGCACCTACCTCGATCCCGAGGAGCTCCGCCGCCACCCCGCGCTCTACGCCGGCGTGCCGCTCGCCTGCTACGCCGCCGGCGTCGCGCTGCACCTCGCCTCGGAGCTCGCGTTCTGGCGCGCGCTCGCCTACGCCGCCGTGATCCACTTCGTGCGCCAGCAGGTCGGCTGGGTCGCGATCTACCGCGCGCTCGCGGGCGAGCGCTCGCGCGTCGATCGCCTCCTCGACGACGCCCTCATCTACGCGGCGACGGGGTGGCCGCTGCTCTACTGGCACGCGCACCCGCCGCGCGCGTTCGAGTGGTTCGTGGACGGCGACTTCGTGAGCTCCCCGCGGCTCGCGGCCGCGGTGGGCCCGCTCGGCGCGGTGTACGCCGCGCTCGCGGTCGCGTACGTCGCCCGCGCGATCCACCGGGCCTGCGTCGCCCGCGCGCCGCAGAACCTCGGCAAGCACGTGGTCGTCGGCGCGACCGCGGCGACGTGGTACGTCGGCATCGTCGCGACCGACAGCGACTTCCAGTTCACGGTCACGAACGTGATCGTCCACGGGGTGCCGTACATGGCGCTCGTGTTCGCGTACGCGCGGGAGCGGGCCCGCGAGGCGCCCCGCTCGCTCGTGGCGCGGGTCCTCGCCGGCGGGCTCCTCGCCTTCCTCGGCTTCGCGCTGGCGCTCGCGTTCGCCGAGGAGATGCTCTGGGATCGGCTCGTCTGGCACGACCGGCCGGAGCTCTTCGGCGGCGCCGTTGACGAGCCGCTCCTCGGGCCCCGCGCGCGGGCGCTGCTCGTGCCGCTGCTCGCGCTCCCGCAGGCGACGCATTACCTGCTCGACGCGGTGGTATGGCGCCGCCGCCACACGGGCCCCGCCCAGGCGCGCGCGCTCGGGTTCCGGTCCGGCGCGGTGGAGGGCGCGGACGGCGCTGGCGACGGCGGTGGCAAGGGCGGCGCTGGCGAGGACAGCGGGCGCGGCGGCGCCGGCGGGCGCGGCTCTGGCGGGAGCGGCGGCGCAACCGGCGCCCGCGGGCGCGGCGACGCAACCGGCGCCGGCGGGAGCGGCGGCGCAACCGGCGCCGGCGGGCGCGCGGCGGACGCCGTGTCGCCGCCGGCGAGTCGAGAGGCTTGACCCGCGACGCAACTCCCGTAACCCTCGGCGCTTCGCATGGCTTCGCTCGCGGCGCCCGCGCTCCCGCCACGCCCCACGCCCTCCGCTCGGGCGTGCAGCCGGCGCCGCCCCGCGCAGCCCGGAACCATGGATCCGGAGAAGATCCGACGATGCTGAGACCACGCAATGCGTGCGCGGCCTGCGCCTGCTATCGCTTCGGCATGCTCGCGCAGCCTGGGAGAGGTGACAGAAATGAGTGAACCACGGCCAACCGACGGGCCCGCGTCGCGCCTGACGCCGATTCCCGCGAATCCGCGCGCCCCCGTCCTCCTGGTCGACGACGACGCCGAGCTCCGCGAGATGCTCCGCGAGATGCTCGAAGCCTCGGGCTACGATGTCTACTGCGCCAGCAACGGCAGGGAGGCGCTCGATCTGCTGCACGAGGCCGATCCGCCGCCCGGGCTCATCCTGCTCGATCTGATGATGCCGGTGATGACGGGCGAGGAGATGCTCGCCGCGTTGAAGCAGGTGCACGCGCTCGCGGCCATTCCGGTGACCATCGTCTCCGGTCACGACGGCCCGCCCGAGGGCACGGCCTACCTGAAGAAGCCCGTCGACTTCGGCGCGCTGCTCGCCATCGTCCAGAAGACCTGCGGCTAGCCCGCGGCAGCCGAGCTAGCCCGCACGGCAGCCGAGCTCGTGCGGCGCTCGCGCTCGCGCACGGCAGCCGAGCTCGTGCGGCGCTCGCGCTCGCGCATGGCAGCCGAGCTCGTGCGGCTGCCGTGCGGCAACCGAGCTCGTGCGGCGGCTGCGCTCCATACAGCAACCGAGCTCACGCGTGACTGCGCTCCCGCGCGGCGCCGAGCTCGTGCGCCGCTCGCGCTCCTGCGCATCGGCCGAGCTCGTGCGTCGCTGCGCTCCCGCGCGGCAGCCGAGCTCTGCGAGACGCTCGCGCCCTCAGCCTGCCGGTGAAGCTCCGCCGGGCCGGAGGGGCGCGACGCGGGCCTGCTCGGCCGGCAGCGCGGCGTCGGCGCCGGCCCGCTCGCCGCGCAGCGCGGGCGGCTCCGGCGACCGCGGGCTCATCGCCGCGAAGGCCAGGAGCCCCACCACCGTCAGCAGCAGCGCGAGCGCGAACGCCGCCGCGAGGAACAGGATGCCCAGCGATGCGCGCTCCGTTCCGCCTTCGCCCGCGCCCTGCTCCGGGTCCTCGTCGCGTCGCTCCGGCTCATCCACGCTTCGCCCTCCGCTCGGTGGTTGTGCTTACCGCCTCGCGCGGGAGGGCGCAACGGACAGCGAGCCTCTGCGGCTCTCCCGCGATCACCCGGGCGCGGCGGCGTCCGGAGCGGACCCGCGGGTCAGGACATTGTCTGTCCGGTAGCCCCATCGCCGTCCGCCTCCGGCGGCGATAGGTTCGCCTCCTCGGAGGGCGTGCGAATGGCAGAGAGCCTCACCAGCGACGCTGTGGAGAAGAGCGGACAGGCGAGCTCCGACCGCCTGTGGATCCTTGTCAACACAAGTCATCGTGAGTCAGCTCCAGAATGCGTGAGCGGCCGACATCCGCGCGAAACATTGGTGGTCCGTGACGGCGACAACCTCCTCGTCAGCGTCGATGTGGGCAGGGGCTCGGCGCTCGCGGTGCCCTTTGACAAGGTGGAGCTCGCCTGCCCGGAGGCGACGCTCATCGTGCGGCTCGCGGCCACCTCCACGCCGTGCGCCGCGTGCGTCGACGAGCGCCTCGCCAGGGCGGCTCGGGAGCTCGGCGGGCTCGACGCGGAGAGCGTCTTCCGCGCGGTCCGCGACGCGATCGCCGGCTGCGCGGCGCGCGCGCACGGCGATCGGCGCGGGGGCCAGGCCGACGCCGGCGGAGCTCCGCCCGAGAGCTCGGGGCCGCGGTCGTGCGGCGCGCTCCGCCTGGCGCCCGCCGACGGGCCTCACGTGCCCGCGGGCGCCGCGCTCCCGGGCGACGGCGATATCGATGTCATCCTGATCATCTGAGGCGGGCCCTTCGGTGGTCCTGAATCGCCCGCTCCCGCGGTGCCTGCTCAGTCCTGCTGAGCTCGTCACGACTGTTGCGCGCTTGCGCCAGACCCCTGGTAAGGTGTCTGGGGTGGCGGGAGGATGGTAAGGACGTGAGCACCAGCACGCAGGGGAACGAGGCGCTGGAGGCGGAGATCGCGCGGCTCCGGGCGCGGGTCGCGGAGCTCGAGCGGAGCCTGGAAGAAGCGCGGGCGCAGCGCGCTCCCGAGCCCACGCTGGAGGGCTTCTCGTATCAGGCCATCTTCGACGCGATGCCCGTCCCGCTCACCGTCTACCGGTCCGACGGCACGATCATCGCGCTCAATGACGTGAACTGCGCGCGCTTCGGGACGACGCGCGAGCGCGTGGTGGGCAAATACAATGTCGTCGCCGACCAGCAGGCGGCGGCGAAGGGGTACGCCGGGGCCTTTCAGAAGGCGCTGTCCGGGGAGGAGGCGAAGATGCCGCCGGCCTTCTACGATACCGTCCCGAGCCCGATGCACCCGGGGCCGAGCCGGCGGGTGTGGTCGCAGGCGACGTGCGTGCCGATTCGCGACGAGGGCGGCGTGCGGCTGGTCGCGGAGGTGAGCGTCGACGTCACGGCGCAGATGGAGGCCGAGGCGAAGCTCCGCCAGAGTGGCGAGCTGCTGGAGGCGGTGATCGAGAACGCGCCGCTGCTCATCTACGTGAAGGACAAAGAGGGGCGTCACAAGATCGTGAACCGGAAGGTCGAGGCGTTCGTGGGCAAGCGCCGGGACGAGATCATCGGAAAGACCCTGAACGATGTCGTCCCCGCGCCGGTCGCGGACATGCTCCGGAGCGTGGACGCCGACGCGGCAGCCTCCGCGGTGCCCGTCAGCACGGAGGTCCGCCTCCCGGCGGCCGACGGGGAGCACGTCTATCTCGGGACCACGTTCGCGCTCCGCGACGAGGAGGGCGGGGTCGTGGGCACCTGCGGTATCGCCAAGGACATCACCGAGCGCGTGCGCGCCGAGGAGCAGAGCCGGAAGCTCCAGGAGGACATGCTCCGGATCCAGGACGAGACGCTCCGCGCGCTCTCCACGCCGCTCTTGCCCATCGCGAGCGGGGTGCTGGTGATGCCCCTCGTCGGGGAGGTGAGCCACGGGCGCGCGGCGCAGGTGATCGAGACGCTGCTCGACGGCATCTCGCGCCAGCAGGCCAGGATTGCGATCCTCGACGTGACCGGCGTCCCGCAGGCGGGGCCCTCGGTGACGGAAGCGCTGCTCCGGACGGCGCGGAGCGTGAGGCTGCTGGGGGCCGAGGTGGTCCTCACCGGGATCCGGCCGAGCGTGGCGCAGGCGCTGATCGAGCTGGGGGCGGATCTCGGAGGGATCATCACGCAGGGGACGCTGGAGCAAGGCGTGGCGTATGCCCTCTCGGCTGGGCGGGGGGCGCCTGGGCGGGGCGGCGGGCGGCGTCAGCCGGGTTCGTAGCGGGCGGCGGCCTTCGGCGCGGGGCTCGAGGGCCAGAAATTTCTGAACGATCCGGACGCCTAGCGCCGGGACCAGCTCGGTCGAGCCGCTGGGCGATGGTCGCCGCCCCGGGCCGCCGGCGGCGGCCGGGGATGCGGTTCGACGACGCTCGGACCACCGATCTGAGGCTGCCGGGAGCCCTCCGGGAGAATTGAAGCTCAACCTGAGGCTGGTGAGAGCCGCCGTGGAGAATTGAAATTCAGACGGGAGGTTGCCGGGAGGTAGTTGTCGGGTTTGACCCCTCAGCGTGATTGAGGTGGTCGCAGTTGGATTCCGGGCAGTGGTACGCGTATCCCTCATCAACTGCCACCGCCGGCTGTGGCAGCCCAGGCAGCGGCGAGCGGGACCAGTCGGCAGCGATAACAAGGGCGGACGAGGGCGGCGGCCGGCCCCTGAGCCCAAGCGCGCACGAACTCGGCGGTTGAGGCGGCGGGGTGTAGCCGAGACGGATGGGACCAGGCGAGCGGCCGTAGCACTTTTGGGCGATGCGCCAGCGGAAGAGATGCCCGTACTGCCGCTGCCCGTTCGCGCCGGACGCGACGGTAGCGAAGCGGCAGCGGGCGTGCCGGAAGCCGATGTGCCAGGCAGAGCGGCGGCGCGAGACGCAGCGGGATTACCGGCAAAGCCCCCCGAGGAGAGCACGGAGTGCCGGCTCCGCGCGGCGCTCGCCAGGGGAGCCGCTCCGCGCGATCGAGCTGGAGGCGATGGGCCTGAGCCAGGTCGATGTCGCGCCCAGGCAGATCGGGCTGGCAGAAGAGGACCTCAGCGCAAACGCCTGGGAGGCGCGGGCTCTTGAGCGGTTCCCGAGAGTGCGGCCATGACATCGACGCGCGTCAGCAGAGGATCTTGCGTGGAGGCATCGATAAGTCCGTGGGAGGGTCGCGCCAATGGCATCCCGGAAAGGAGACGGTGGCACGAAATTTCATTTGCTACAAAAGTTGCTAGCGGACTCGGCCCCGTCTATCAGCAGCTCCTCCTTTTCCCTGAGCGCGCAGAGTATCTAGCTCAGGCACAGTACCGGGACTATCGTATTCGTCTTGATCACTGGCGAGAGCTGTCGAGGGAGTTCCGAAGCGCCTTCCAGGCCGTATACGAGCGCAAGAGCGGGTCTGTCTTACTTGTCCACGGTCCCCAGGGTACTGGCAAGACGTTGTTTACCCGTGAGCTCGAGGATGGTTTCAACGCGGCATCCACGAAGCTGACGACCTCTGATCCGCACAACTTGTGGCATTTACTCTCCGGCGGTGATCCAATCGATTTTTCGAAAGTCCGCAAGGTGACATCGCACACGGTCGTGCGGCGGATCCCAGCGGAGAGTGATTGGCTGAAGAGAGAAACTGTATTTGCGTCGTCGGATACGCACACCATGCGCGTATTCATCATCGACGATGCACACAAAGATGTCTTCATCCGTGAGCTCGCAGAACTCACTCAGGGGGAGCACCTGCGGCTCAAAGCGGAAGGAAGGTCGGATGTTGCGCTGGAATCCGTCGCGCAACGGATCGTTGAGAATATACGAGGCAAATTCGCACGCTCTCTCTTCGTGTTGCTCTCGAACAATCGGTCCTTTCTCGAACAGATCCATGTCCACTTGGAGCAATCTCATGCAGGTCTCGCTAGGGTCATCGACCTGCCCCTTCCAGACGCGCCCCTCGAGGAAGAGATCGTGCGTACCAACACCAATAGCCTCAATCCGAGGAGCTACTGGTATTGCCTCGATCAAGGCGGTCCGGACGAAAAGGTGGACGCATAGAAGATTCTCACCGGACCTGGAGGGTTCATCGATTCTTTTCAGGCGATCGATCGAGCCCTCAGTGCCGGCGCAGCGCGTCGGTCGGGGCGACCTGCCAATAAGAACCTGCTGACGCTGGTGACCTTGGGGGCGGAGCCGCTGGTGGTAGACAGCTTCATTACGGATAACGAGCTCACGGCTAGCGAGAGTTTGCGTGGCAATCACGTTGGTTCGTGGCTGTTTCGAGAAGCCTGGGCATCCGTCTTGGGCGACGATCGCAACGATGGCTATGCGCGCAAGGCCGGGCTCGTCGAGTCGGAATTCGCGCTCCGATGGGTGGCGCTCGACGCGCGAGCCACGTGGTGCCTTTGTAATGACTCGCTCTCTCCATCACTGGAGAACTTCATCCAACTCGCACCGAGAATCGGGGATCTCAGGGACGCGAAGCGAGCAGCGGAGGCAGCGGCCAGAAAACTTGATGACAGTCTTGGCGCGCTATCCAACATCGACGAAATTGACAAGTTCATCGCCGTATTCAAGGACGCCGGTCAAGGGCGGAGCCGAAGCTACGAGAGCGCCATCGCGAAGCGCTTCAAGGGCATTGCATTCGGTCAAGGACTCGCCGCGTACGGCAATGTGAAGCCAGATCTGACCATTGGCGAATACAAGGCATGCGCGGTGACCAGCTCTAAGTCTGGCGATGCGAAAGCAATCGAGGAAGCAATTCGTCGGACCTGTCATGTAATCGAGTTCACGGCGCACCTTCAGACGGACATGCGGGGTCTACGGGACTATTTGCGGGGCAAAGTGGAAACGTACGCATCCCTCCTCGAGGCGCTCTGAGCTGACCACGACGCCAGCAGCCCTTGCGTCGGATGATTCAGGCGATGCTCCAGCGCCCCCGCGCCCGCACGGCCTGCCGCCAGCCGACCAGCAGCGGCCCCACCCCGGCGGCTCGCTCGGCAAGCCGACGCCGCGCCAGCGCCCTCGTCACCTCGCCACGGCGGGACGGAACCTCCGATCCGAAACTTGGCCCGCCCGCGCCCGGCGTGCGAACCGGGGGCCTGGAGACCTCTGCAAGGATGACCAGCCCTCGCTCCCACGCCGAGCTCGTCACGCTGCGCAAGCTCGCGCAGGACCTCGCCGCACAGCGCAAGGAGCGCCTGTCGAGCGTGCACCTCCTCGCGGCCATCGCCCTGAGCGGAGGCCCCGCCGCGGACCTGCTCCGCGACCGGCGGCTCGACGACGAGGCCCTGCTCAAGGCGACCCGATCGGTCGACGACGAGGGCCCCGACCCGATCGGCCGGGCCATGGGCGGCGCGCGCGACGTCGCCAAGCGCGCGACGGCCAAGGAGCCCGCGGCCCTCCACCTGCTGCTCGCCCTCCTGTCCGACCGGAGCTCGGCCGCCCACCGGGCGCTCACGCAGTCCGGCGTCGACCTCGCGCGCCTGCGGACCGCCGCGCTCCAGATCGCGCTCGGCGTGGTCCAGGCGCGGCGGGCGCCCATCCGGGTGGTCCACGACGGCGGCACGCCGGAGAAGCCGGCCGCGCCCGCCAAGGCGGCGCCGGCGCGCCGCGCCCGCGGCGAGGGCGAAACCCCGGACCGCACGCCGCGCCTCTCGACCGAGCTGCGGCCGGCCAAGGGCGCCGGCATCGCCGTGCCGGAGCTCAGGCCGTCGAAGGCCGCCGGCGCGGCGGAGCCGCGGCCGTCGAAGGGCGCCGGACCGGGCGTCACCGTCCCGCTGTTCCCCCCGCCGCGCCCCCGGCCCGTCGCGGCGCCGGGCGCAGGCGAGGCGCCCCCGCCCGCCGAGCCGGCCTCCCTCACGCCCGCCCCCCGGCGCGTCCTCACGGCGGACGACGCGGCCGCCACGCCCGCCGCCCCCGCCGCGGGGCGGCCGCCGCTCGCGGGGCTCCCGCCCCTCGCGGGGCTCCCACCGCTCGCAGGGCACCCGGCCGCCGCGGGCTCCGTCGCGGCGCGCTTCGCCCTCGACCGCGCGCGCTTTCCGGCCCTCACCTCGCTCGGCCACAACCTCTCGCTCGCGGCGGCGCAGGGCGACCTCGAGCCGATCGTCGGGCGCGAGCACGAGATCGAGCAGGCGCTCGACGTCCTGGCCAAGCGCCACGCGAACAACCCCTGCCTCCTCGGCCCGGCGGGCGTGGGGAAGACCTCGGTCGCGCGCGGCGTCGCGCACCGGCTCGCGTTCGAGGAGCGCGAGCCGCGCATCGTCATCGAGCTCGTGCCGTCCGAGCTGCTCGCCGGCACCGGCGCGCGCGGCGCGCTCAGCGAGCGCCTGTCCGCGCTGCGGGCCGAGATCCGCGAGGCGGGCGGGCGGGTGATCCTGTTCATCGACGGCCTGTCGGAGCTCTTCGGCAGCGGCGCGCTCGACGAGGCGATGGCCGAGCTCAAGCTCGCGCTCGCCCGCGGCGAGCTCACGCTGATCGGCACCGCCACCCCCGAGGAGTACCGGAAGAGCATCGAGGTCGACCCGGCGCTCGCGCGGCGCTTCACGATCGTCGAGATCGACGAGCCCGCGGAGGACGAGGCGTTCCTGCTGCTCCAGAGCGTCGCCGTCGGCCTCGGCGCGCACCACGGGCTCGCGTTCACCGACGAGGCGCTGGCCTCGGCCGTCGCCTGGTCGGTGCGCTACCTGCCCGGCCGCGCGCTGCCCGACAAGGCGCTCTCGATCCTCGACCTCGCGGGCGCGCGCACGCGCCGGCGCGCGCGCCCGCCCGAGAGCGCCCGCGCCGAGCGCCGCGATCCCGCGCGGCAGGTGGGCCCCGCCGAGGTCGCCGAGGTGGTCGCCGAGCTGGCCGACCTGCCGGTCGAGCGGCTGCTCGAGACCGACCGCGAGCGGATGCTCGCGCTGGAGACGCTGCTCGCCGACCGCGTCGTCGGCCACGGCGAGGCGCTCGCGCGCATCGCCCGGGTGCTGCGCCGGAACGCCGCCGGCCTGCGCGCGCGCCGGCCGATCGGGTCGTTCCTCCTGCTCGGCCCGACCGGCGTGGGCAAGACGGAGACGGCCAAGGCGATCGCCGAGGCGCTGTTCCACTCGCCGGACGCCATGACGCGGCTCGACTTCTCCGAGTACGCCGAGTCGCACGCGGTCGCGCGCCTGGTCGGCGCGCCGCCCGGCTACGTCGGCCACGAGGCCGGCGGCCAGCTCACCGAGGCGGTGCGGCGGCGGCCGTACCAGGTGGTGCTGCTCGACGAGATCGAGAAGGCGCACCGCGACGTGCTCGAGGCGTTCCTGCAGGTCTTCGACGAGGGCCGCCTGACCGACGGCCGCGGCCGGCGGGTCGACTTCACCAACACGGTGCTCGTGATGACCTCGAACCTCGGCGCGGCCGAGGCCGGCGCGCTCCGGTCCGAGCGCTCCGTCGGCTTCGCGCGCGCCTCGGCGGCCGTGTCGCCCGAGCGCCTCGGCGAGGCGATGCTCTCCGCGGCCCGCGCCGCGCTGCCGCCCGAGCTCTACAACCGCATCGACGAGGTCCTCTGCTTCGCGCCGCTCACGCGGGCGGACGTCGCCGAGATCACGCGCCGCCTCCTGGGCGGGCTCGAGCGCGAGCTCGACGCGCGCGGGGTCGTGCTCGAGGTCGAGCCGGCGGCGATCGACGCGCTGCTCGACGCCGGCGGGTTCGATCCCGAGCTCGGCGCCCGGCCGATGAAGCGCACGATCGCGCGGCTCATCGAGGCGCCGCTCGCCGAGCTCATCCTGCGCGGCCAGCTGGAGGAGGGGTCCGCGGCGCTCGTGGGCGTCGAGCAGGGCGAGATCGTGGTGGACGCGATCGCGCGGGCCGGCGAGCGGCGCTACGCCGCGTGCTCGAGCTGAAGGCGCGCGCCGCGCGTCGGAGCGCTGCGCGGGCGCGCTCCGCTGAAGGAGCGAGCGGCGCGTCGGAGTGCTGCGCGGGCGCGCTCCGCGCGCCCGAAAGGTCTCCTCCCGCTCGATCGCTCGTGTACTCTGCCCCTCGATGAGCAGCGCGGGAGGCGGCCCTCAGCGACCGGACTCGCTGCGGGGGATCCCGAGACCCGGCGAGATCGTCGGGGGCAAGTACCGCATCGAGCATGTCATCGGTCAGGGAGGGATGGGCGTCGTCGTCGCGGCGCGCCACACCACCCTGAAGCGGCGCGTCGCGCTGAAGTTCCTGCTCCCCGAGGAGAACCGCACTCCGCAGGACGTGGCGCGCTTCCTCCGCGAGGCGCAGGCCGCGGCCGCGATCACGAGCCAGCACGTCGCCCACGTCATCGACGTCGGCACGACCGAGGCGGGCCTGCCGTACTTCGTCATGGAGCTCCTCCGCGGGATCAACCTCGCCGAGCTCATCGAGCAGCGCGGGCCGCTCTCGATCGAGGACGCGGTGGGCTACATCCTCGAGGTCTGCGAGGCGATCGCCGAGGCTCACGCGCTCGGGATCGTCCACCGCGACCTGAAGCCGAGCAACATCTTCCTCGCCGAGCGGGAGGACGGATCGCGCCAGATCAAGGTGATCGATTTCGGGATCTCGAAGACCCTGGACCCGTGCGAGCTCGGCGCCGACGGCAAGCTGACCTCGACGCGGATGGTCCTCGGCTCTCCACCGTACATGTCGCCGGAGCACGTCCGCAGCGCGCGGGGCGTCGACACCCGGACCGATATCTGGGCGATCGGCGTGATCCTGTACGAGATGCTCACGGCGAGGCGGCCGTTCGAGGCCGAGGCGGCATCCGCGATCTTCGCGAGCATCGTGGCCGATCCGCCCACGCCCCCGCGCAGCCACCGCGCGGACCTCCCGCACGAGCTGGAGCGCGTCATCCTGCGCTGCCTGGAGAAGCGCCCGTACCTGCGCCCTCAGACCGTCGCCGATCTCGCGCGGGCGCTCGCGCCCCTCGCGCCGGAGCGCGCACGCGCGCCCCTGGAGCGGATCCTCAGCAGCGGACCAGGCGTCGCGACCGTCCGGGCGGCGCCCGCCAGCGCCCGCGGGCCCGTCGACGTCGACGGCCCCACGCTCACCCTGGAGCTCGCCGAGCAACGGGAGGCGGCGGCCGGGAACACCGCGCCGCCGGCGTCGCTTCCGGAGCCGCGAGCCGATCCGGCGCGCGACGGGGCGGAGCCGGACCCGCCGCGAGGGGCCGCCGCGGGGGGCGCGCCGGCGCGGCGAACCGCCACGACGGTGAGCACCGCGAAGCCCGGGCAGATCGCGACGCCGGCGCGGCGCGCGCCGGAAGACCGCGGCGGCGACGAGGAGGACCGGGCGGGCGCGACGACGCGGACCAGGCGCCCCTCGAGGCGCGCGCGTCATGCCCTCCTCGGAGCCGCCGTCGTCGCGCTCGCGGGGCTCGGCTTCCTCGCGCTCCGGGGTCCTGGCGAGCGCGAGCCGGGCCCGAGGAGCGATCCGCACCAGAAGGAGCACCAGCGCCAGCGCGTCCACGAGGCCTGCAAGCAGAGCCGCGTGCGCCTCCAGAGCGGCGCGGCGCTCGGCCCCCTGGAAGGCATCGGCTGGGAGGTCGATCTCTGGCTCGCCCGCGGCGGCGGCGCGCCGGTCGCCGAGGAGCGTCCCTCGCCGGCCGGCGCCGCCCGGGCGCCGGCGCGCGAGCCCGCCGGCGGCGCCGCCCCGGCGGCGAGCGCGCCGGCCCCACCGCTGACCGCCGCGTCCCTGGGCGACATCGCGGCCGGCGGGCGGATCTCGCCCGCGCTCGACGCGGCGCTGAGCCGCGTGGCCGATGGAACCGTCACGGTCAAGCAGGGCGGCCCCGCGAGCTCCCGCGCGTTCAGCGACGTCACCGTGACCTTCGGCGAGGGCTATGGCCGCGCCTTCTTCGATGCGCAGGTCCGGCCCCGCTTCATCGCCATCGCCGAGCGTCTCTATCAGGCCGCCGGCGCAGAGCTCGGCGCGCTCTACGCCCGCTGCGCCGAGCTCGCCGCGCCCGACCTGGGCGTCTGGTTCCGCGGCCGCGACGCGAGCGGCGCCGCCGCGGCGCTGCTCCATCACATGGAGACGCGCGCCGAGCCGGCGACCTCGGCGTTCCTCGCGCGATCCCCGATGGACGCCGCAGGTCGGGTCGGCTCGCTGCGCGCCAGGGTGGGCAGCGCCGGGCTCGACGACAAGGCGCTCCAGGAGCTCCTCGATCGGCTGGGCGCCGACGTCGTGCCGTCGCAGACAGGCACCGCCGTGACGTTCCCGGCCGAGGCGCCGCTGCGGGCGAGGATCGTGAGCCGCGAGCTCTCGGACGTGCTCGACGCCGCCGCGCGCCGCGCCCCGTGAGCGCCGGCGCCCGCTTCCTGCTCCGCGCTCTCCCGCCCCCGGCGGGTCGGTCTCCCTCGCGCGGGCTCGTGTATCATCCAGCCCATGGGGGAGCGGACGCGCGCGGGAGAGGAGCCGGGGCGCGCGCCATCCGGGCGGCGAGCGGGGCTCTTGACCAGGGTCGCGCTGCGCGTCGGCATCTTCTTTCTCGCCTTCCCGCTCGTCGTCGCCGGGGCGGCGTACCATCAGGCGCGCCAGGCGGAGATGGCGGCGCTGGTGCGCGACGGGGACGCCATCGCCGACCTCGTCAAGTACAGCTCGCGGGCGCTCCTGGAGCAGGGGGCGCCGCACGCGATGCAGCGCGTGCTGGCGAACTGCGCGCTCCTCACCAGCGTGCGCCGGGTGCGCCTGACCGACCTCTCCGGCAAGATCCTCGCGAGCAGCTATCGCCCCGAGGTCGGGACGTCGAGCTCCTCCCCGCTGCTGCGCAGCTTCCTCGACGACGGCGCCGGCACGCCGGTGGTCCAGCTGCTCGACGAGCGGAGCGAGCTGACGATCGTCCGGCCCATGTACCATAGCCCGGCGGGGGGCATCACCGCCCAGCACGTGATCGGGGCCATCGAGCTCGTCATGCAGCGGCGGGAGGTCGACGCGATCGCGTCCGCCGCCGCGCTCCGGATGCTCGCGATCGCCGCCGCCGCGTCGCTCGGCCTGTTCGCGGCGGTGCTCCTCGTGCTGCGCGCGACGCTCGTGCGCCCCTCGAGCGCGCTCCTCTCCCCGGCGCGCCCGCGCGGCGGGGATCGCCCCCGGCGGCTCGGGGCGCCGCCGGACGGCGAGCGCGGGCTGCCCCCGAGGTCGCTCGACGAGAGGGCCGAGGAGCGCGATGCGGTGCTCGGCCCGCTGGAGGAGCGCCGCGCCGAGCCCCGGCCCCCGCCGCCCATGTCCTAGGCGCGCCGCGAGCCCGCCGCCGGCGCCCTGCGCCGCCACCCATCGAGCCATGTCACGACGAGCCCCCGAGACGCCCATGCCCGCCCCTCGCGCTCCGCGCCTCCTGATCTGCGTCGCCCTGCTCGCGCTCCTCGCGGCGGCGTGCAACGACCCGGCGCCCGCGCCGCTCCGCGTGGGGCTGCTCGTCTGGGTGGGATACTCGCCGCTCTACATCGCGGCGGAGCACAAGATGAACGCGCCCGTCGAGGCGGAGATCATCACGTTCAGCACCGGCGTGGACATGGAGCGAGCGTTCATCGACGGGAAGCTCGACATCGTGGCGTCGACCCTGTTCGGCGCCCTGCGGCTGGCAGACCAGGGGATCGATCTGCAGGCGGTCATGGCGCTCGACACCTCGAACGGCGCCGACGGCATCGTCGCCCGCGACGGCATCGCCAGCATGCGCGATCTGAAGGGCAAGCGCGTGGCGGCCGACCTGGCCAGCATCAGCCATCTCCTGCTGATCCGGGCGCTGGACCTGTCGGGGATGTCGACGTCCGACGTCGAGATCGTCAACCTCACGCTCGAGCAGACCACCGACGCGCTCCGGACGGGAAACGTCGACGCCGCGGTCAGCTGGGAGCCCTTCCTCTCCCAGGCCGTCGCCGACGGGGCCAAGAAGATCTTCTCGAGCGCCGAGCTCCCGAACGAGATCACGGACGTGCTCCTCATGACCAGGGAGGCCGCCGTCCGGCGCCGGCAGGAGACCGTGGCGTTCCTGCGCGGCTGGGACCGAGCGCTCGAGTTCTGGCGCGCCCGGCCTCCGGAGGCGCTCGGCCTCATGGCGCGAGCCCAGGGGATGAAGGTCGATGAGCTCGAGAGCAGCTTGACGGGCCTGAGCATCCTCGACCTTGCGCGCAATCGGCAGCTCTTCGACCGATCCGCCGGGGGTCCGTCGCTCTGGGCGGCGTACGACGCGACGGCCCAGGCGATGAACAAGGCGAAGATGCTCGAGAGCTCCCCGGCTCCGGCGGAGGCGCGGCTCAACCCGGAGCTCGTCGCCGCCGCGCTCCAGAAGTGACGCCCTGTCGCCTCGCCCGGGTACCCGATCTCCGCGGCCAGCCGAGCAGCCCCCGCCGTGATCCTCGGAGCGCGCGCCGCCGGGGGGCATTCCGCGGCGCGCTCCCTTGGAAGCGGGGCGTTATGCCGCGCGCCCCAGCTGGATCCCGAGGGCCCTCGGATCGAAGTACGCCTTGAACCGCTTGATGAGACCGGAGGGGTGCTCGATGACGCTCACGCCGTCGTACGAGAACACCGCGCCATGAGCCAGCGTTCCGTGGCTCTTCCACTCGAGGAGAGAGGCCCTGTCGGACTCGGCGATGCACCGGAACTCGGACCGCACCTCGCCGAAGGTCTGGCGGTAACTGCGCCAGAAATCGCGGGCGCCGTCGGCGCCGTGGAGCGGCCTCGAGATCGTGGGATTGCTGAGCTCGGCCTCGGGCGCGAACAGCCGCGCCATGGGCTCGACATCGCCGCTCTCTTCGAGTCGGCGCAGGGCTTCGATGAACTCGGTCGCCTTGGACATGATGCCTCCTGCAGCGCGAGCGCTTGCAAAGGGCGGACCTCAACGCGTTCGTCGAGGGCGGCCCCGCCTCGTTCGCCCGCCACGGCGATCCCGCTCCGATCGCCCGCTAGGGCGGCCCCGCCTCGATCGCCCGCCGGTACCGCTCCCGCCGGTGCGGCTCGCGCAGGATCTCGTAGGCCTCGTCGAGCACCTCGATGACCAGCCGCACGTCGTCGAGTAGATCCACGGTCGCGGCGGTCAACAGGGTGGACGGCTCGAACGCCTTCCTGAGCGCGAGGTACGCGCGGCGGATCTCGTAGTTCGTCGCGTCTCGCGGGATGCCCAGGATCGAGAAGTAGTCCCCGTCCTCCACCAGCGCGAGCCGCGCCCGGACGCGCTGCCGGATCGCCTCCTCGTCGAGCGGATCCTCGGCCGGCGGGGGGGGCGCCTCGGTGATCGACGGCGGGATGAGGACGTCGAGCACCTCCAGGCAGACGAGCGCGTAGAGCACGCTGGCGTTCTCGGGCTCCGCCGCGTTCACGAGCTCGCCGACGCTCCGGCCGCGCGCGGTGCGCACGAGCTCCTCCTCCTCGCGCCGGAGCGCGCACTCGCCGAGCAGGTTGCGCCGGGCCCCGTCGTCGAGGCGCGCGCCGGGGCCGCCCAGGCGGCGCAGGGCGACCTCGGGGGCGATCACGCGGCGGATCGTCTCCACGAAGACCTCGGCGCCGGTCGCGCCGCCGAAGACGTTGGGCTCGGCCTTGAGGCGGCCCGGCGGCTCGGGCTCCAGATCGCACGTGCCGGCCTCGACGAGCACGACGTGGCCGATGACCCACTCGGCGTGCGCGCGCAGGACCGGCCAGAGGTCGTCCTGGCCGAGGTGGCCGTGCGCGATGAGCGCCGCGCCGGCGTGCCGGCCCGACGCGGGGAGCTTGCCCGCGAGCCGCGCGGCGACCTCGCGCTCGAGGTCGCCGCGCCCGACCAGGAAGGCGAGCAGCGTCTCCTCCGGGATGGTCGAGCCGGCCGTGACGAGATCGCCCTCGTGCAGGACGATGCGCCGCGCGCCCTCCTCGGTCGCGATCGCGAGGGAGCCGGAGGCGCGGCTGCCCACCGCGCGGGCGAGCGCGCGCGGCGCGTCGCCCGGGCCGAGCACCGTCGTCGAGGAGGCGTCGCTCGAGATCGGCGCCTCCTCGACGATCTCCGGCGGCGGCGCGTGACCGAGCGCGCCCGTGCTCACCGTGGCGGGCGCGGAGGGCACGGGCGGCATCGGCGGCACCGGCGGCGCGGGCCCGCGGAAGCCCGCGCCGGAGATCGCCACCGACGGCGGCGCGGGCAGCGGCATGCGGCCGAGCGCGCCCGGCGTGCTCGGAGGCATCTGCGGGAGCAGGCCGCGCCCGAGCGTCCCCGCGCCCATCGTGGGCGGCCCGCCCGGGGGCGTCGGGGCGCGCGCCGCCGAGACGGAGCGGACCGGCGCGGGCGCGGGCGGCAGCGGCTCGGGCTCGGCCCCGCCGCCCGGCGGCAGCAGCGCGGTCCTCACCTCGACCGAGGGCGGCGACACGAACGCGACGCCCGGCGGCGGGGGCGGCGGCGGCGGCGGCGGAAAGCCGGGCGCGCGCGGGTCGCGGGCGCCGCGCGACCGGGTCGGCGGCGGCTCGGTGTAGCGCTGGCGGACGCTCGGCTCGATGCGGCCCGACGGGGCGCGCACCCAGTCGAGGTCTTCGCCGCCGCCGCGCGCGGGGGCCGGCGGCGCGCGGTCCCACGCGGGCTCCTCGCGCGGCGCGGGGGAAGGCGCCTGCGATCGCTCCCACGCGGGCTCGGCGCGCGGCGGCGGCGACCCGAAGCCGTAGGACCGGCCCGCCTCGCGCGGGGTCGGCGGCGCGGCGTCGCGCCCGCCGCTCCGGCGCGCGAGGGCGCCGAGATCGCGCTCCTCCCTCCCGGGCAGGTGCGCCTCCCGGTCGAGCGAGAACCCCGCGAGCTCGAGCCCGGCGCGCTTCGTCGCGAACGGCGCGTCGAGCGACGGGTCGGCGTGGAGCTCGTCGTCGCGCTCGTCCTCGCCCGGCTCCGCGAGCTCCGAGAGGAGGTCGCCGGGCCCGGTGATCTCGGCGCGCGTGGCGGGCCCGTGCGGCGCGGCCGCGGCGCCGTGCGGGTCGGAGCTGGTCCTCGGCTGCGAGGCCGCGCCGGGCAGCGGCGCCTGGGCCGCGCTCGCGCCGGTGCCCTGCTCGTCCTCCTCCGGATCGAGCGGCTCGTCGAGGGCCGAGAGCAGCTCCGGCGACAGCATCAGGTCGACGTCCTCCTCGGCCGCCGGGATGCTCGACGGGTGCGCCTTCGCCGTGACCCGCTGCTCGGCGGCGACGAGGATCTCCTCGAGCTCCGGGCTGATCCGCGCGGGCAGGAGCCGCGGGCCGACCGCCTCGCCGTCCTCCGGCGGCGGCAGCACCGAGCCGACGTCGAGCGGGTCGAGATCGCTGGAGAAGTCCGGGTTCGACGGGACGTCGTTGTCGAGCGGGCTCGTGTAGCCCGACGGCATGCGCGCCGCGGCGGCGTGATCGCCGCGGAAGCGCCCCGGCTCCGCGACCGCGCTCACGTGCGCGGCGAGCTCGGCGATGTCGACCGGGCGCTCGAAGACCTGCCCGAACAGCTGCGGATCGAGCTCCGCCGAGCGGACCGGATCGCCCACGAGGAGCACGGACGCGGCGACGCCGCCCGCGCGGAGGTAGAGGCGCTCGAGCGCCTCGATCGCGCCGGGCTCGTCGATGTCGACGACGACCACGCGCGGCGCGTCGCTCGCGAGCCGCGCCTCGAGATCGGCGATGGGCGCCGCGATCACCTCGAAGCCCCGGGCCTGCAGCGCCGCGCCGATCGCCGCCCCTTCCGGCGAGGCGTCGGCCAGGAGGATGGCGCCCGCGCGCAGGCGCGCCTGCACGGCTTCGTGGTCGTCGCGGAGCTCGGACACGGCGGTCATCTCGTGGCGGCGGCCCAGCGGAGCAGCACCCAGGCCCCCGTATCGCCTGGACTCTCAACGGTTGCAGGCGGGCTGTCAAACGGGTTCGCGGCCTCACGGGTGTTCCCGCCGCGCACCGGCTTTTCCGCGGCCGCGCGGGGCGCCGCCGCGCAGCGGGCGCCCGGCCGCCGCGCGCCGCAGGCGGCAAGCTGCGGCCCTGCGGTCGACGCCGGCGCGGCTGCGGCCTGCGGTCGACGCCGGCGCGGCTGCGGCCCTGCGGGCGCGGCCTCGGCCCTGCAGCGCGCTCCGCGTGGTAGACCTCGGCACATGGTGCTCGGCGCTTCCCAGAACGAGATCGCCCTGACGGCCTTCCTGCTCCTCGTGGTGCTGCTCGCCGCGAAGATCGGCCGCATCGGCGAGGCCATCGGCGCGCTCTTCGAGCGGAACGAGGCCGCGGCGGACGGAGGCGCGCCCGAGGACGCCGCGGAGCCGCAGGAAGAGCGCCAGGAAAGCTGAGCGCGCCCCTCGCCGGCCGCCCCGCCCGCGCTTGCGTTCTGTTTTTTTGAAATTCATAGTTTTTTGATGGCTGTGAACGAGCCGTCTCCTCCGCGGCCGCCGCGGCGCGCGGAGATCGCGGCGCGGATCCCGCGCGGGTACTCCCCGGCGCTCCACCTTGCGGCCCCCACGGCGCTCGGCGCCCTCGTGTTCGCGGCGTCGGTGTGGCTGCTCGACGAGGTCGAGGCGGTCGAGCTCCTCGCGGTCCCGGCGACGCTGCTGCTCGCCTTCGCGTTCGAGTGGTGGGCGCACCGGTCGGTGCTGCACCGGCGGGCGCCGCTGCTCGGGGTGCTCTGCGAGCGGCACGAGCGCGAGCACCACCTCGCCTTCACGGCCGACGACATGGCGCTGCGGAGCTCCCGCGAGCTCTGGCTGGTGCTGATGCCGCCCTACTCGGCGCTCCTGGTCCTCGCCCTGCTGCTCCCGCTCGCCGCGGGGGCGGGGCTCCTGTTCTCGCGGGACGCGGCGCTGCTCGGGCTCGCGACGGCGATGGCGTTCTTCGTCGGCTACGAGTGGATGCACCTCGCGTATCACCTGCCGGCGGGCAGCCCGGTGTACCGCGTCCCGGGGCTCGCGCGGCTCCGCGAGCACCACCGGCGGCACCACGACCCGCGGCTCATGAAGCGCTGGAATTTCAACGTGACCGTGCCCTTGTTCGACATCGTGCACGGGACGCGCTGGTCGCCGCCGCCGCGCACCGGGGCGTAGCGCCGCCGCGCGCCGGGGCGCAGCGCTGGGGCGTGGCCTCCGCGCGCCGGGGCGTGGCCGCACCGGGGCGTCCGCCGTGCCCGTGTGCTAACGGGTCGCGCGTGCAGACGCGGACCAGAGACGGCCTCGTGCTCCTGCTCGTCGGGGTCCTGCTCGGCTGCGGGCTCGCCTGGCTCCTCGGCCGGCGGCAGGCGAGCCCTCCCGCGGCGCTCCGCGCGCTCGACGCCGTGCCGGCGGGCGCCCTGCTCGTCGCGACGCTCGATCTGCCGGCGCTGCGCGCCTCGCCCGCCTTCGCCTCGTTCCTGCGCGAGGAGCGCGAGATCCCGGGGCTCGGCAAGGTGCGCGACGTGTGCGGCTTCGACCCGGTGGCCGCGTTGACCGAGGTCGTCGTCGCCATCCCGGCGGCGGGCGAGAGCGGCGACTTCGGGCTGGTCGCGGCCGGCGCCGTCCAGGACGAGGCGCTGATCGCGTGCGCCTCGAAGGTCATCGCGGCCCGCGGCGGCAAGCCCGTCGTGGCCGCGCTCGGCAGCTTCCGCGCGGTGCGGGACGCGAGCGCCGAGGGCCGCGGCGAGATCGCCGTGCGCCCCGGCGGGCCGATCCTGCTCGGCGGCGGCGCGTACCTCCGCGCCATGGTCGACGCCGCCGAGGGGCGCGCGGCGACGATCGGCGCGAGCGCCGCGCACGACGACATCGCCCGCGCCGTGGGCGAGGGCGCGGCGCGGGTCACGGTGGTCCTCACGCCCGAGCAGCGCGCCGAGCTCGGGCGCGAGCTCGCGCTGAGCGGCGCCGGCCGGGCGCCCGCCGCGTCGCTCGTCTCCGGCGGCGCCGCCGTCGCGCTCGGGCCCGAGATCGCCGTCCACGCCGCGGTCCTCTGCGACGCCGAGGCCCCCTGCGCCGAGCTCGGCGCGCAGCTGCGCGCCGCCCGCGACGCGCGCGCGAAGGACCTCGCGACGCGGCTCCTCGGCCTCGGGGCGGTGCTCGAGCGCGTCGCGATCGCCGCCGACGGCAAGGCGCTCCACGCCCGCGTCAAGCTGTCGGCCGAGGAGGCCAGCGCCCTCGTCGAGCGGCTCGCCTCGCTGCGCGGCCTCCGCCAGCCGTCGCGCGCGCCCACGGAGCCGACCGCGCCGCCGGCGCCGCCCGCGCTCGAGGGCTCAGCCGCGCCCCGCGGAGACGCCGCAGCGCCGCCCCGCGGAGACGCCGCAGCGCCGCCGCCCGATGCGGTCATCACGCCCCGGCAGCGCGCGAAGCCGGTCGACGCCGGCGCGCCGTAGCGCCGGCGGCGCGCGCGCAGATGCAGCCGGGTCGCAAGAGGGCGATCGCCGCGCCGCGCTGCGGCGGAGCGATTCCGTGGTCCCCCTGACGAGCGCGCCGTTTCCGCGGCGAATCCGCGCGGCGCGGCCGAACGCGGGCCCCACGCGCTGTCCCGAACTCCTGTACGCTGAGGTTTGCCTTCGGGCGGGATCGGCGCTCCGGCCCATCCCGCCGCGCAGCAGGTGGGTGGGGGGCTTCTCTCATGCAGCTCGTCGGGATCTCCGCCTCGGTGGTCGTCGGGACGCTCCTTGTGGTCGCCGTCTGGGCGCTCCGCCGGCGGCTCCTCGCCCGCGAGCGCGACCTCGAGCGCAAGGCGCAGGAGCTCGCGGCGAGCCGCGCTGCCGAGCGGCGCCTCGGCGAGGAGCTCGCGGCGAGCCGCGCCGCCGAGCGGCGCCTCGGCGAGGAGCTCGTCGAGGCGCGGCACGCCGAGGAAGAGGCGCGCAGGGCGCGGTCGGAGGCCGAGGCGGCGAGCCGGGCGAAGAGCACGTTCCTCGCCAACATGAGCCACGAGCTCAGGACGCCGCTCAACTCCATCCTCGGCTTCGCGCAGCTCATGGAGCGCGACCTCTCGCTCGGCCACCGGCACCGCGAGAACCTCATGGTCATCTGCAAGAGCGGCGAGCACCTGCTCGGCCTCGTGAACGACATCCTCGAGATGGCCAAGATCGAGGCCGGCCGGATGACGCTCGTCGACGCCGATTTCGACCTCCACGCCATGCTCTCGGGGCTCTCGGAGATGTTCGCGGTCGAGGCGCAGAAGCGCGGTCTCACGCTCGCGGTCGAGCGGGAGCAGGACGTGCCGCAGCACGTCCACGGCGACGAGGGGAAGCTCCGGCAGGTGCTCATCAACCTGCTCGGCAACGCGCTCAAGTTCACGCCCCGGGGGTCGGTGACGCTGCGGGCCTGGGCGCGGCGCTCGACCGGCGCGCACGACGGCGCGGCGGCGGCGCGGGTGCGGCTGTCGTTCGAGGTGGTCGACACCGGCCGGGGCATGGCCAGGGACGAGGTCGAGGAGCTCTTCGAGGCGTTCGGGCAGACCGCGACCGGGCGGAGGTCCGGCGAGGGCACCGGCCTCGGCCTGCACATCAGCCGGCGCATCGTGCGGATGATGGGCGGCGACATGCAGGTCGAGAGCCAGCCCGGCCGCGGCACGACGCTCCGCTTCGACGTGCGCCTCACGCTGGCCGACGAGGGCGACGCGCGCGCTCGTCGAACGGAGCGCGCGGCGCCGCGGTCGCGGCGGGTCGTCGGGCTCTCGCCGGGCCAGCCGAGGTACCGCGTGCTCGTGGTCGACGACCGGTGGGACGTGCGCCACTGCCTGCTCAAGCTGCTCGACTCGGTGGGCGTCGAGGTGCGCAGCGCGACCAACGGGCTCGGCGCGGTCGCGCAGTGGGAGACGTGGTCGCCGCACCTGGTCCTGCTCGACCTCCGCATGCCGCTGCTCGACGGCTACGAGGCGGCGACCCGCATCAAGGCGAGCCCGCGCGGCCAGGGCACCATCGTGGTCGCGATGACGGCGAGCGCCTTCGAGCAGAACCGGGCGCTCGCGGCGGAGGCGGGCTGCGACGATTTCCTGAGCAAGCCGTTCCGCGACGCCGACATCTTCGACCTCCTGACGAAGCACCTCGGGGCCCGCTTCGAGGTCGAGGAGGGCCCCGCGGAGCGGCGGCCGGCGCCGGGGCCGGCGGTCGACCTCGCCCGCGCGGCGGCGGGGCTGCCCGCGTCGCTGCGCAAGGATCTCCGGCGGGCGGCGACGCGGCTCGACGCCAAGGCCGTCCAGGCGGCGATCGACCAGTTCCGGCCGGAGGACGCGGAGCTCGCGGGGGCGGTGGCCGAGCTCGCGCGGGGGTATCGCTTCGACAGCATCTTGGCGCTATCGAGCGCCGACGAGGAGGAGCCGTCATGACGGACACCGACAAGACAGCGGCGCGCGGGGCGGCCTCGGGCGCGCGGCCGGAGCGCCCCAGGGACGAGCCCGCGAACATCCTGATCGTGGACGACATGCCGGCGAACCTGTCGCTCCTGACCTCGATGCTGACGGCGCAGGGCTACGAGGTGCGGGCGGCGATCAGCGGCGCGATGGCGCTGATGTCGGCGGCGGCGGTGCCGCCGGACCTCATCCTGCTCGACGTGAGCATGCCCCACATGGACGGCTACGAGGTGTGCCGGCGGCTGAAGGCGGACCCTCGGACGGCGGACATCCCGGTCATCTTCCTCAGCGCGATGACCGGCATCGGCGACAAGGTGATGGCGTTCGACGCGGGCGGCGTCGATTACGTGACCAAGCCGTTCGAGCTGCGCGAGGTGCTGGCGCGGGTGGGGACGCAGCTGCTCCTGCACCGGCAGCGCCGGGAGCTCGAGCGGCAGCGCAAGGAGCTCGAGGATCGCTACGCGCAGGTCCGCCAGATGCACGCGGCGCTGCGCGGGTACCTCTCCGACCGGGCGTGGGAGAGCATCGAGGAGAGCGTGTCGTCGAACCGGCCGAGCGCGCCGGCGCGCGAGGTGCTGACGGTGCTGGTCAGCGACATCGAGGAGTTCGTGCGGCTCTCGGAGCAGGAGGATCCCGGGCCGCTGCTCGCGGATCTCAGCCTGTACATGGCGACGGTGGCGCAGGCCGTCTACGACCACAAGGGCGAGGTCGACAAGTACGTGGGCGACGGCATGCTCGCGTTCTTCCGGAGCGCGCCGGACGCGCTCGCGGCGGCGCAGCGGATCCAGCGGAGCATCGCGGCGTTCAACGAACACCAGCGCTCGCAGCGGCGGCCGGCCTTCCCGACGCGGCTCGGGCTCGCGACAGGGCCGGTCCTCCTGGCGAGCATCGGATCGAGCGGCAGGCGGGAGTTCACGATCATCGGCGATCGTGTGAACACCGCGTTTCGGATTCAGGCACAGGCGAAGGCCGGTGGCCTGCTGATGGATGAGGCGACGTTCGCCGCGGCCGGGAGCCCGGCAGGCGCGCTGCCCGCGCTCGTGCGGATCCGGGGCAAGCAGGGAGAGGAAAAGCTCTATGCGATGACGCCGGAGGCGATTTCGGTGAGCGGAGACACGGGTCGCGCGGGCGGCGGCGCCTGAGGGCTCTCGCTCGCTGGTATGGCGTAAAGGCCGGTTCTTCAAGGGTTTCGGGCGTCATCGGTTGCGCCGCGCCCGGGGGCCATGCGAGCTCGATCCCGTGATCGGCTGATCGTGCGATCTGCAAAATCTTCAATCAGCGTTCGTCCTTGAACCGCGCGAGGCGCTCGTGCAATAGTCGCTGCGGAGGACAGAACCGACATGAAGCTTCGACATGGCATTATCTTGCTGGGCCTGCTCGTGACGTCTGGAGTGGGCGCAGGCGCGTGCTCGGATGACGATGGCGGCGGGACGACCGCGTCGACCTCGAGCGGCAGCGGCTCGGGCGGCGGCGCCACGGGCACCGGCGGCGACGCCACGGGCACCGGCGGCGGCGCCACGGGCACCGGCGGCGGCGCTACCACCGGCACCGGCGGCGCCGGCGGCGGCGACTCGGCGTGTGCCGACGGGGAGCTGATCTGCGACGATTTCGAGTCGTACGAGGCCCAGGGCGCGCCCGGCGCCAAGTGGACGGTCTACACGGCCATGGATGGCTCCGCGGTGACCGTCGACACGACGAGGGCGTTCAGCGGCACCAAGTCCGTCAAGGTGACCACGCCCGAGAGCTCTGGAGACAACAACTACAAGTCCGCGATGATCCAGTTCAAGGACGAGACTGCCTTGCCCGTCGAGGGGAACGTCATCCATGGACGCATGATGTTCTTCCTCGAGGCCGCGCCGACCGGCGATGTGCACTGGACCATCATCGATGGCTCGGGCGTCGTTCCTGACAGCGACTTCGAGGGGATGCCCTACTCGGCCATGTACCGCTACGGCGGCCAGCACCCGATCGAGGGCGGCAGCCAGCTCATGGCGAACTACGATACGCCCGGATACTGGAGCGATCCCCGGACCGCGCCGCAGACGGACTGCTGGCACCACGCCGAGGGGAAGGTGGTCCCGGTGAACGAGTGGACGTGCGTCGAGTTCAGCTTCGACGGGCCGAACAACGAGATGCGCTTCTGGCTGAACGGCACGGAGATCCCCGAGCTCAAGGTGTCCGGGACCGGCCAGGGCTGCGCCAACAACGTGGAGAACTTCGAGTGGGCCGCGCCGGAGTTCACCAGCATCGGCTTCGGCTGGGAGTCGTATCAGGCCGACGAGCCCCGCACGATGTGGATCGATGACGTCGTGGTCGGCACCGGGCCGATCGGCTGCCCGACCAAGCAGTGAGCTCGCGCCGCTGAGCTCGCCGGAGGCGCGGAGGTGGACTCCGCGCCTCGTTTCATTTCAGCGCCGGGCGCGGACCCGCTGCCGGCGCGGCCGGGGTGTTCGCGGCGGCCGACGATACGATTGTCGGGTTCGCCGGTTGATCGCCCGCCGCGTCCGCTCTACGAGACGGCGGAGGTCCAACGCCTCGCGAACCTGGAGGTCTCCGCTGTGATGAAACCGGCCCATCGTCTCTCGCTGCTCGCCTCGTTCGTCCTGGTCGCTGCCGCCTGCGGCGGCTCGCCCGAGCCGGCGCCTGCGGTCCCCGACGTCCCTGCCCAGCCGCAGCCCGCGCCGGAGACGTCCGCGGCGCCGGCGCCCGCGCCGGCGGCCCCGGAGGCCGCGGCCAGCCCGGAGGGCGGCAATGCGGCGCCCGCGCCCGCGGCGCCTGCGACCGTGGACGTGCCCATCGAGGCGCGGACCAACTCGAAGCTGAAGGGCTCCGCGACCTTCACCGAGGTCGAGGGCGGCGTGAAGGTCGCCGTCCAGGTCTCGGGCGCGCCCAAGGGCAAGATCGCCGTGCACGTGCACGAGACCGGCGATTGCAGCGCGCCGGACGCGAAGAGCGCGGGCGCGCACTACAACCCCGAGAACCACCCGCACGGCCTCCCCGACGGCGCCGCGCGCCACCTCGGGGATCTCGGCAACATCGAGGTCAAGGCCGATGGCACCGGCACCCACGAGATCGTCGCCAAGGGCGCGAACCTCAAGCAGGGCGCCCCGAACTCGTTCCTCGGCCGCGCCATCATCGTCCACGAGAAGCAGGACGACGGCAGCCAGCCCGCCGGCAACGCCGGAGGGCGCATCGGTTGCGGCGTCATCGGCCAGAGCAAGTGAGGCGCCGCCGCCTTTCGCTCATGACACGTTGAATCCGCCTCGGTCCGCAGCCAGGACGCCAGGGGGCGGCGGGAGAACCCGCAGCATTCATGGCTCCCTCTGGCGGGTGGTGAGGTACCTTGGACGGAAGTGCGGCAGTTCGTCGGAGGACCGCCAAGACGCCAAGACGCCAAGACGCCAAGACGCCAAGACGCCAAGACGCCAAGACGCCAAGAAAAGAATAGTTTTGGGCGCACTTGGCGGCTGAATCGTCTGCGGTAGGTACCGCACCACCGTCTGGCGCCTTGGCGGCTCATCTCTCTCTTTTTCTATCTCTATCTCTTTCCTCTTGGCGTCCTTGGCGCCTTGGCGCCTTGGCGGTTCCTCGAAGCGCGGAGGCGGACGCCGCACCTCGAGAGCACCTCCCGGCAGCACGGGAGTCGCCCTGTCCCGCGTTATCGAGGAGGAGCGCTGACCGGAATCCCTTGTTGCCGCGGGGACGACCCCGGGACCGGAAGGCTCCGGCTCGCGGGGAGCCCCGGCACCGCCACGGCGCGCCCGGAGGGGTCGCGAGCGACGCGCCCGAGGGGTTCCCGGAGCGCCTCGCGCTGGAGGTCCGCCACCGGCTCGGGCGAGGGCGGCAGGGACGCGGAGGACGCCGCGGCGGACGGGAGCGCCTGACCCGCGGAAGCGGCGCCGCGCGCCTCGGGCGAAGGGGCGCCCGCGGGCGCCGGACCGGCGGCGCGAGGGGCCGCCGGCGGCTCGCCGGGCCGCGCTCCGCTCACGAGCAGCGCCGCGACGATCGCCGCCGCCACCGCCGCCACGACGATGCCCGCCCGGGAAGGCGAGCGCAGCCGCCGCTCCCACGACGCCGAGGAGTCCCTGCCGGGCGAGCTCGCATCGACGAACGCCATCTCGGAGACCGCCTCGGCCCGCGGCCCCTCCGGAGCGGCGATCGCCTCGCTCCGCGCCCCAGGGTCGGCCGCCTGCTCGCCCGGCCCCGCGGCGGCCGCATCGCCCGGCCCAGCCGGCGCCGGCACCGCCTCGCCCGGCCCCGCGGCGGCCGCATCGCCCGGCCCAGCCGGCGCCGGCACCGCCTCGCCCGGCCCCGCGGCGGCCGCATCGCCCGGCCCAGCCGGCGCCGGCACCGCCTCGCCCGGCCCCGCGGCGGCCGCATCGCCCGGCCCAGCCGGCGCCGGCACCGCCTCGCCCGGCCCCGCGGCGGCCGCATCGCCCGACGCCGCGACCGCGGCCGCCGCTCGCGCGCGCGGCCCGTCCGGCACGGTGGCGACCTCGCTCTGCTCCACCGGATCGACCTCCTCCCCAGGCGCCGAGGGCGGCGGAACCGGCGAAGGCAGCCCCCCCGAGCGCGGCGCGACCCCCAGGCCGCCCGCGGATGGCCCCGAGCCCGGGGCCGCGGAGATCGGGCCGCGCTCCCCCGCCCCTTCGACGTCCGCGCCGGCGCGCACGCCGGACAGCGAGTCGCGCAGCCCCCCACGCAGGACGCGCTGGATGCGCTCGACGAGCGGCTGCGCAGCGGGCGGCGCGAACGGGCCGAGCGCCTGCGTGAGCTCCGCCAGATCCGGCCAGCGCCGGTCGCGGTCCCTCTCCAGGCACCGCATGATGATCGGATCGATCTCCGGCGTGAGCCCGCGGCGGACCTCCGACGGCGGCGGCGGCACGAACTTGCCGCCGAGCACGAGCGACACCGTCTGGACCGAGCGGGCGTGCATCGGATACCGGCCCGTGAGCAGGACGTACAGCAGCGAGCCCACCGCCCAGATGTCCGCGCGCGCGTCGACGTCGCGCTGCCCGCGCATCTGCTCGGGAGGCATGTAGTGCGGCGTCCCGAGCATCTGGCCCGTGCTCGTCCGCATCTCGGAGACGCCCAGCGACGCCGCCTCCGAGACCTTCGAGACCCCGAAGTCGAGCACCTTGATGCACGGCGCGCCCTCGCGGGTGTGCGTCAAAAAGAGGTTGGCCGGCTTCACGTCGCGGTGCACGAGCCCCAGCGCGTGCGCCTCCGCCAGCGCGTCGCAGGCCTGGATCACGTAGAGCGTCGCCTCCTCGATCGGCAGCGGCCCCCGCTTCTTGCGGAGGACCCGGAGATCGCGGCCGTCGAGGAACTCCATGACCATGTAGTGCAGCCCGCTCGGAAGCCGCCCGACGTCATGCACCTTGACCGCGTGCTCGCTCTTCAGCCGCGCCGCGATCCGCGCCTCCCGCAGGAAGCGCTCGCACATCTCCGGATCCGCCGCGGTGGCCGGGAGCAGCAGCTTGATCGCCCGGAGCTCGCCGAGATCCATGTGGGTCGCGGCGACCACCGCGCCCATCGCGCCCTTGTCCAGAAGGCGATCCACGCGGTACTTGCCGGCGATCAGGGTCCCGATCTCCAGCCCTTGGATCTCTTCCAGGCCGCGCATGTCCGAAGCCTCCGACCGAGCGCGCCGCGCCGCAATGCCCAGCATACCGCAGGCGATCCGGCGGCGCGGAGACCGATGCGCCGCCGGCCCCAAATTCAGCGACGCCATAGACCGACACCACCGGCCGCGGAGCCCCGGCGATCCGCGATCGAATCGGCGCCCGCCGCCGTATTCGTCCGCGTCGGGCCGCGCCGCCATTGCGGCGCTCGTCGCAATGGCGGCTCAGCCGCCTTTGCGCACCCCGCTCGCCCTCTTGATCGCGACCGTCCGCCGCGCGCCGCCCGACTCGACCGTGAGCTCGACCGCGGCGCTCTCCTGCAGGTTCGACAGCGAATAATGCAATGCGTCAAAGTTGGCGAGCGGCCGGCCGTTGACGGCGACCACCACGTCGCCGACGCGGACGCCCCCGGCCTCGGCGGGGCTGCCCGCGTCCACGGCGACCACGACGGCGTCGCCGCTCGTCTTCAGCGCGCCTTCGAGCAGGGGGAAGACGGGCGCCGCCGTCAGCCCGAGCGCGCTCACCGTGCGCCGGTAGCTCTGCACGGCCGCGTCGAAGCTCTCCTTGCGCATGCGGTAGCGCGCCACGGCCACCACGGCGCCGTCGCGCTCCCGGAAGCGCGCGTCGACGCGCTCGGGGGTGGCGAACGCGCCGACCTGCTTCAGGTAGCGGTCCGCCTCGGCCTCCGCCATGCCGGGCCGCCGCGCGCCGCCGCCGCGCGCCTCGAGGAAGGCGTACGCCTGCGACCCCGCGAGCGCGGGCACGACGTTGCTCGCGAGCCGGGAGATCGCGTCGGCGCGCGCGACCGACAGCGCCGCCTCGCGGGTCTCGCCGGCGCCCTCGCCGACCACGAAGATCGCGTCGCCCTCGGCGGCGAACGGCTGCTGCATCCAGGCGGGCGTCTCCTCGGCCGGCGGCGCCGCGCGCCACCCCGCGCTCGCCGCGGGCGCGGCGCCCGCGCCGGCGGCGGGGCGCGGGCGGCCCCAGCCGAGGTACGCGTAGCCGATGCTGAGGACCAGCAGCGCCGCCGACGCCCCGACCGCCGCGAACGCCCAGCGCGACCCGGGGCCCGCGGCGGCGGCCCTGGCCCGCGCCCGCCGGCGAGCCGTCGCGGCCCCCGACGACGGCACCCCGGACGACGCCGAGGCCGGCCCCCGCGACGCCGGCGCCCCCGCCGCCCCGGAGACCGGCGCCCGCGCCCCCGCCGCCCCGGACGCCGGCGCGCCCGCCGCCGGCGCCCCCGCGCCCAGCGCCCCGACCGCCGGCGCTCCCGCTGCCGCCGGCGCCGCACCCGCGGCGGAGCGCCTCGTCGCGGCCGGCAGCGGCGTCCCGGAGGGCGCTCGCGCCGGCTCCAGCGCGGCGCCGAGCCGCTTCAGCGCCGGCAGGAGCGGCAGGAACGAGAGCGGCGCGTTGCACCGCTTGCACGGCATGTACGGCTCCCGGTCCTCGAGCGCCGCCTGGGCGGCCTCCCGCACGTCGAGCAGCGTCTGCCGGGGCGCGTGGCACCGCTCGCAGGTGCCGTCGACGAGCGCCGAGACCACCGCCGCCCCGAGCGAGGGGCTCGCCGCGGCGAGGTGCTCGAGCAGCGCGACCGGACAGCCCTCGATCTGGATCGACGTCACCTCGCCGCCCAGCGCGCGGAGCGACAGCTCGAGCGCCTGCGCCCCCTCGGGCGTCACCCCCGCCGCCCCGGCGAGATCGAGGACCAGATCCCCCTCGATCCCGTCGAGCGCGCGCTTCCACCGGACGTGCGCGTCGAGCTTCCCGCGGACGCGGATGCGCGTGCCGCGCTCGTCCACCGTCTTCTCGATCGCCTCGTGGGTCCCGGCGTCGAGCCGCGCGAGCTCGTCGAGCGCGACCCGCACGTCCTCCGGCAGCTGGATCCCCGCGTGCGTGGCCGCGAACGCGAAGTAGCTCTCGGCGTCGTCGTCGAACACCGCCGCCCCGCCGCAGCGCGGGCAGGGGCTCACGGGCGGATCGTGCGTCCTGACGAGGTGCGCGTCCCGGTCGCAGTCGAACAGCCGATCGAACGTGGCGCCGCAGCGCTCGCACCGGTACGGGCCGTAGAACGACACGATGCGCCCGTCGCCGAAGAAGCGGCGGATCATGCTGACCTGGTTCACGATCGGCTCGGTGCAGCGGCCGATGTAGATCTCGGACGCGTTCAGCGACACCTCGGCCAGCATCGCCATCCACTCGCGCACGCCGAACGACGTGACCCGCTGCACCCCGCCGAGATCGAAGAGCACGCGGCCGGAGATGCCCCGCGCGACCGCGAGGCCGTGGAGCTCCTCGGTCATCCGCCCCGACATCGAGACGATCAGCAGGCTGCCCAGCCGGCGCCTGGTCACCGTGAGGGCCCGGGGCCCGTGCCCGTGCGTCCCCTCGAGCTCGGCCCCGGCGGCGGCGTCCGCGAGCGACGGCGACGGGGGCCTCCGCGAGCGCGGCGGCGGCGGATCCGGGTCCGTCGCGGCCTCGAGCCGCGCCGCCGAGAAGAGCGGCGCCGACAGCTTCGTCGCGACCCCGCCGGGGCGGTCGGTGCTGAGGGCGCCCTGCGGCGCCGCGCCCACGACGTCGATCTCGCCCGCGGACGAGTCGTCGCTCTGGCTCGACGTCTGCTTCTGGACGATGTGCGACAGGAGCTCGGTCTCCGACGCGAGCGCGCCCCGCCACGCCTCCACCCGCTGGCCGAACAGCTCCGCCATGAACGACGACAGGGCGAGCGCCGAGGTGGCGAGCCGCTCCTCCCGGGCGAAGGCCTCGAGATCGATCTGGAGGTCCCTCGCGGTCGCGTACCGCTTCTCCCGGTCCCGCTCCAGGCACCTGAGCACGATGCGCTCCAGCGCCGGCGGGTAGTCGTCGCACACCTGGCTCGGCGGCATCACCGGGTCCTCGACGATCGCCCGCATCAGCTCGAACTCGGTGGCCCCGCGCCGGAACAGCCGGCTGCCCGTCGACATCTCGTAGAGCAGGATGCCGACCGAGTAGATGTCGCTCCGGCGATCGAGCTGCTCGCTCGTGCACTGCTCGGGCGACATGTACGGGACCTTGCCCTTGAGCGCGCCGTCGCGCGTCTCGTTCACGCGGTTCGCCGCCTTCGCGATCCCGAAGTCGAGGATCTTCACGGCGCCGTCGTACGTGATGAACACGTTGTGCGGGGACACGTCGCGGTGGACGATGTCGAGCGGCTTGCCGTCGAAGCCGACCTTCTCGTGCGCGTAGTGGAGCCCGGCCGCGACGCCGGCCGCGATCGTGATCGCGTGCTCGACCGGCATCCGCCGGTTCGCCGACCGGAGCGACTTCTTGACCGTCCTGAGGTCCTCGCCGTGGAGGTACTCCATGGCGATCACCGGCACGCCGTCGATCTCCTCGATGTCGTACATCTGGACCAGGTTGGGGTGGTCCAGGGTCGCGGCGATGCGGGCCTCGTCGAGGAACATCCGCACGAACTCGGGGCTGTCGGCGAGGTGCGGGAGGATCCGCTTGACGACGCAGATCTTCCGCACGCCCGAGATGCCCGCGACGGAGGCCACCCAGATCTCGGCCATCCCGCCCATGCCGATCTTCTTGAGCAGGCGGTACCTGCCGAGCGCGGTGGGGCGGCGCGACCCGGCGCTCAGGGGGCCCGCGGGGCGCTCGGTCATGCGCTCGCCTCCGCCGCGCGGGCCGGCACCGTCACTTCGAGAGGAGCGCGGCGGGCGATCAGGGTGCTCATCGAGGGCCTTCGGCCTGGGGCTTCGCGATGCTGACGCTGCGGCGCTCACCGCGCGACTCGATCTGGAGGGCCATCGTACCACCGGGCGGGGTGCGCGCCCACGCGTCCGCCGCGGCCTTGGCGAAGCCCTCGACCGAGTGGACCGGGCGCTCGTCGACCGAGAGCACCACGTCCCCCGCGGCGATCCCCGGATCCGCGCCGCGCTGCGGGCGCTCCGCCGCGACGACGACGAGCTCGCCGGCGGTCCGCGAGGTCGCCTCGAGCTGCGGGAAGAAGCGCGCCACGGTGAGCCCCTGGAACGTGGCCGTCTGGCGGTAGAGCTGCACGGCCGCCGCGAAGCTCGGCCGCGGCAGCCGGTAGCGCGCGAAGGCGAGGACGCGGCCGCCCTCCCGCCGCACCACGGCGTCGACGCGCTCGGGCGTCGCGAGCGACCCGGCCTGGGCGAGGAAGCGCCGGGCGATGCGCTCGACGACCTCCGCGCGCTGCTCCGGCCGCGCCTCCGCGGGCGGGTGCACGGCGAGCAGGTGGGCCACCGGAGAGCTCGCGAGCTCGGCGGCGATGCCGGACGTGAGGCGCTCGATCGCGCTGCTGCGCGCCTCCGCGAGCGCGTCCGCGTCGCTGGCCGCAGGGCCGCCGCGGCCGACGACGAAGACGCTGTCGCCCTCGAGGACGAAGGGCCGCTCCACCCACGCGGGCGGGAGATCGTCCATGGCAGACCAGCCCGCCGGCGCGCGGGCGCTGGCGGAGGGCGCCGGCGCGCGCGCGTCCGTCGCGGGCGCCGCGGGGGCCGCCGGGGCCGCGGGCGCCGCCGAGGCCGCGGGGGCCGCGGCGGGAGCCGCCGGCGCCTCGGCGGGGCGCGCGCCGCCGCGCCAGAGGGCGAAGACGGCGGCCGCGAGCGCCACCCCGGCGAGCAGCCCGACGAGCGCCGCTCTGGCGCCCGCGCCGGGCTGCGGCGCCGCCGGCGACGCCGACGACGGGGCGGCCGGCTGCGGCGGCGAGGCGCTCGCCGGAGGCGGGACCGATGGCCGGCGCGCGGCGTGGGCGCCGAGCCGAGCGAGCAGCGCGCGGGAGCCGTCGTCGAAGGCGAGCGGCGTGTTGCAGCGCTTGCAGGCGACGCGCGGATCCTGGCCGCCGCGGAGCAGGCCCTCGAGCTTGTCGACCTCGACGAGCGCCGTCCGGACCGCGCCGCACGACGCGCAGCGGCCCTCGACGACGGCGGACGCGACCCGCGCGAGCTCGGGCCAGGAGGGGCTCGCCATGCGCTCGGCGAGCAGCCGGGGACAGCCCTCGATGCGGACCGCATCGACGGCGCCCTCGAGGTCGCGGAGCGCCGACTCGAAGCGCGCCGCGCCGTCGGGGGTGACGCCGGGGACGCCGCTCAGGTCGAAGACGACCTGGCCCTCGAGGCCGTCGATGATGCGGCTCCAGCGGAGCGAGGCGGTCAGCTTGCTCCCCACCTTGAGCCGCGTGACGCGCCCCTCGACGGACTTCTCCACCGCGTCGCCGGCCGGCTCGTCGCCCTTCTCGATCTCGAGGAGGATCTCCCGCACCTCCGGCGGGATGGCGCCGGCGCCGTGCTGGGCGACGAACCCGAAGTAGGTCGCGGCGTCGTCGTCGAAGGCGCCGGCGCCGCGGCAGCGCGGGCACACCGCCTCGGGCGGCTTGCCCTCGGCGAGCGAGGCCGCGTCGTGGGCGCAGTCGACGAGCCGCTCGAACTGGGCGCCGCACGACTCGCAGCAGTAGGGCGCGTAGAACGAGACGACCTGCCCGCTCCCGGCGAACCTCCGGATCATGCTGAGCTGGTTGACGACCGGCTCGGAGCAGCGCGCGAGGTAGAGGGCGCGGAGGCGGGGCTGGGCCGCCTGGATCATCTGGAGCCACTCGCGGACGCCGAACGACGTGATCCGCTCGACGCCGGCGAGATCGAGCAGGACCTTGCCGTCGAGCTCCCGGGCGAGCGCCGCGCCCTTGAACGACTCGGTCATGCGCCCGGCGAGCCGGACGACGAGGACGTCGCCGATCCTCCGCCGGTCGAACGCGAGGCCGTCGAGGCGGCCGGCGACGCCGGCGGGCGGCACGATGCGCGCCGGCGCGGCGCGCTGCGACCAGGAGGACTGCGACGGCCGGTCCACCGTTGTCGTGGTGGGCAGGCGCCCCGACGAGACCGGGCCCGAGAGCGGCCCGGCGATCCGCGGCCCGGAGGGCGGCCCGGGGATCCGCGGGCGCGCCGCCCGCTGGCCGTTCGCCGGCACGCGGATGGTCGGCTGCGCCTCCTCGCGGGTCGACCGCGGCGCCTCGCCGGTCGGCCGCGCCTCCTCGCCGCCGTCGCGCGCCGCGCGCAGCGTCCCCGGCGCCGCGCCGTTGCTCCGCGGCTGCGGGGTGAGGGCCTCGGAGAGGACGGTGAGGGTCATGGTCTGGTTGTGCAGGTCGCAGTGGCCGGCCGCGTAGGGCGAGATCTCCCCGTACGAGTAGAACCCCGTCACCTGCGTGCCCCGCGGCAGCACGTCCTGCACCGCCTCCACCTCGTCCTCGGTCCGGTCGCCCAGCACGATCCGCCGGCCCACGCAGCTGATCGCGATCGCCAGCGCATTCTCGCCCGGCGCCGCCCCCGCCCTGCCCTCCTCGCTGGCCGCCCGCGCCGCCTGCTCCGCGCCCCCGATCAGCCGCTCGAAGTCCGCCTTCATCAGCTGCACGAGGTGGCCCTCCGGCACGTCCCCCGCGAACGTCATCGACTGCTGCTCGTGGTCCACCGCCAGCACCGTGCGGACCAGGGACTTCTCGTCCCGCGCCGTCGCGCGCAGCGCCAGCGGGAACAGCAGCGCCGACGCCGGCAGCTCCGCCGCCTTGTCCCCGAGGTACTCCTTGTACAGCGACAGCGCCGGCTTGCCGTCGACCTCGTACAGCACGTTCCCCGCCGAGCGCGTCACCACCCGCTCCGGCCCGAACTTGTCCCACCCGCCCTTGGTCCCGTGCTGGATCACAACGTGCTCGCCGTACAGCCCCACCGCCGCCACGAGCCCGCTGCGCACCGTGTCCCCGATGCACACCCACGTCCGCTGGAACCGCGTCCCGTCCCCCGACAGCCCCCCGGTCACCACCACCGACTCCGGCAGCACCGCGTTCAGCCCCGCCACAAGCTGGCTGCCGTTCACCCCGAGCCCCTCCGACAGCACCAGCACCCCGCGCAGCCCGGGGCGGTCCAGCTTCCGCGCAAGCGCCTGCCCCGCCGCGAACGACTCCGATGCGCTCGCCACCTCCACCTGCGCCGCCGACAGCGTCGTGCGCTCGAACCGCGCCACCGCCACCGACAGCGTCCCGTCCCGCACCGACGTGCCCGCGATCTCCCCCGCGCTCGAGCACCCCACCATGTGCGATCTCGGGTACGCGCGCCGCAGCTCCCGGATCGCTCCCGGGTCGTCCAGGAACTCGGGCGCACCGAACGCCAGCACCAGCGTCCGGTCGCTGTCGAGCGCGGGCAGCGCCCGCACCGACCACTTGCCCGTCGCGCGCGAGAACGAGAACGTCTCGATCCGCATCCCGAGCGCCGCGCCGGACGCCGCCGACGGCGCGTCGAAGTGGGTGTCGGACGCGATCTCGAGCTCCTCGAACTCCGCCATCCCGCCGGCCGGCTGCGCGACGACGCGGGCGGCCACGGCGGGCGTCCCCTTCGCGGCGCGCGGCCTCCGCTCCCGCGGGCCTTCGCTCCGGACGAGCAGCGGGGTGAGGGCCTCGGAGAGGACGGTGAGGGTCATGGTCTGGTTGTGCAGGTCGCAGTGGCCGGCCGCGTAGGGCGAGATCTCCCCGTACGAGTAGAACCCCGTCACCTGCGTGCCCCGCGGCAGCACGTCCTGCACCGCCTCCACCTCGTCCTCGGTCCGGTCGCCCAGCACGATCCGCCGGCCCACGCAGCTGATCGCGATCGCCAGCGCATTCTCGCCCGCCGCCGCCCTGCCCTCCTCGCTCGCCGCCCGCGCCGCCTGCTCCGCGCCCCCGATCAGCCGCTCGAAGTCCGCCTTCATCAGCTGCACGAGGTGGCCCTCCGGCACGTCCCCCGCGAACGTCATCGACTGCTGCTCGTGGTCCACCGCCAGCACCGTGCGGACCAGGGACTTCTCGTCCCGCGCCGTCGCGCGCAGCGCCAGCGGGAACAGCAGCGCCGACGCCGGCAGCTCCGCCGCCTTGTCCCCGAGGTACTCCTTGTACAGCGACAGCGCCGGCTTGCCGTCGACCTCGTACAGCACGTTCCCCGCCGAGCGCGTCACCACCCGCTCCGGCCCGAACTTGTCCCACCCGCCCTTGGTCCCGTGCTGGATCACAACGTGCTCGCCGTACAGCCCCACCGCCGCCACGAGCCCGCTGCGCACCGTGTCCCCGATGCACACCCACGTCCGCTGGAACCGCGTCCCGTCCCCCGACAGCCCCCCGGTCACCACCACCGACTCCGGCAGCACCGCGTTCAGCCCCGCCACAAGCTGGCTGCCGTTCACCCCGAGCCCCTCCGACAGCACCAGCACCCCGCGCAGCCCGGGACGGTCCAGCTTCCGCGCAAGCGCCTGCCCCGCCGCGAACGACTCCGATGCGCTCGCCACCTCCACCTGCGCCGCCGACAGCATCGTGCGCTCGAACCGCGCCACCGCCACCGACAGCGTCCCGTCCCGCACCGACGTGCCCGCGATCTCCCCCGCGCTCGAGCACCCCACCATGTGCGATCTCGGGTACGCGCGCCGCAGCTCCCGGATCGCTCCCGGGTCGTCCAGGAACTCGGGCGCACCGAACGCCAGCACCAGCGTCCGGTCGCTGTCGAGCACGGGCAGCACCCGAACGGACCACTTCTTGGTGTCCCGATCGTAATGGAACGTCTCGAGGATCATGGGGCTCGTCGCCCCCAGGCTACAGCACGCGGGCCACGACGAGCGTCATGTCGTCGTCGAGGGAGCGCTCGCCGCGGAACCTGGTGACGGCCGCGACGATCGCGTCCCGCGCCTCCTCGGGCGCGTACGTGGCGACGCTCTGGAACAGCGCGCGCAGCCGCTTCTCGGTGAACTGCTCGTTCGACGCGTTCTCGCACTCGGTCACACCGTCGGTGAACCAGAGCAGCGCGTCACCGCCCTCCAGGTGCACGGTGCTCGACGCGTACTCGGCCGAGCTCGCCGCCCCGAGCGGCGAGCCCTGCGCGGCGAGCTGGCGGACGGTGTTGTTCCTCACCAGATACGGGAACGGGTGGCCGGCGTTCGCGAGGGTCAGGGAGCGCGCCTCCGGATCGAAGATGCACGCCGCGCAGGTCATCAGGAACTTCTGCTTCCCCGCCTCGAAGATCGAGCAGTTCATGAGCCGGAGCAGCTGCGCGACGCTGAGCTCCTCCCGGATGAACGTGCGCGCGATGTCGCACGCGGCCTTCGCCGCCCCCGTGATGATCGCGGAGGAGATGCCGTGCCCGGTCACGTCGCCGATGACCGTGAGCAGCTTGCCGTCCGGCAGATCGTGGAAGGTCCACCAGTCGCCGCCGCACTCCGCCGCGGGCTGGAAGTGGCTGGCGAGCCGCAGCGAGCGCCGCTCGATGACGTCGTCGCTCGGCACGAGCATCTGCTGGACGGCGCGCGCGACCTCGAGCTGCTCCTTCAGCGACGCCCGCTCGGCGGTGTCGTGCAGCAGCTGCACCAGCCGGTCCCCGAGCGCGACGAGCTGGACGCGGACCTCGTGGATCGCCTCGTCCGCCTCGCTCGCCGGGGCGGCGACCGCGGCCTCGCTGCCCGGCCTCGCGCCGCTCAGGGAGAGGAGATCGCTGAGCTTGGCCGCGAAGCGCCGCTTGGCCATCGAGATGGTCGAGTCGACGTCGAGCGGCCGCGCCGGCTCGACCTGCGAGCTGGCGGCGTCGTGGAAGATGGTCAGCGCGTCCCCGATCGCGACGACGACGCTGCGGAGCCGGTCGCGCTCGGCGAGCAGCTTGCGGTGGAGCGCGCCCATCTCGTTCGTGGAGAGGTCGAGCGAGCGGGTGAGCAGGCTCCGGTCGTCGGCGACGTGGCGGTAGTGCTCGCTGATGCGCGCGACGACCTTGTGCCAGGTCTCGCGGTCGGGCGGCTCGCTCAGGTCCTCCAGGCCGAGGCGCCGGAGCTGCCGCGCGAGGAGCGGATCGATCTCAGCCATGGCGTCCGCCTCGGCCGGGCTGCGCTGGGCGCGCGGTGAGCCGGCGCGCCGTCACTCGGTCCGCTCCGGCGTCTCCATCGCCTGGGCGGAGCGCTCGAAGAAGTGGATGGATGCCGGGAGGGACCGGAACTCGCGCGGGTTCACGTCGAGGTCCCAGAACGAGGTGACCATCGTCGAGGAGGTGGGCGACACGTCGATGACCAGCACCGCGCCGGCGGCGTAGATCTTGAGCATGCCGAGGCCGGCGCCGCCGCGCGAGGTGTCGAGCACGGAGGCGCGGGTCGAGTCCGCGCCGCGGGCGGCCAGGCCGCGCGTGATGCCCTCGAAGACGTGGTGCCGCCGGAGGCCGCCGAACGGATCGTGGGCCTGGAGCGCGATGTGGGCGCCGTCGGTGCCGAGCCGCAGCGTGGGGATCTCGTTCTCCTCGAGCACGATGTCGGACCGCCGGTCGTGCGTGTAGCGCGGGCGACCGCGGCCATCGACGGGCGCGTCGTACATCGCGTTCATGAGCAGCTCGTGCGCGAGCGCCGCGAGCCGCTCGGCGACGCGCGCGGGGGCGCCGGCGCGCTCGGCCCAGTGCGCGACCTCGCCGACGGTCCGGTCGCGGTCCTCGCTCGTGCGGGGGCGCCATTTCACGATGGTCGCGCCCCAGGAGAGCAGGTCGGAGAGGCGGGGCGGGAGCGCGAGCGGCTTGAGGATGCGGCGGGCGGCGAGCGCGATCTCCCACGGCCGGGGCATGGAGGCGAAGCTCGGCCAGCCGACGACGCTGGAGAGCCGCGGCTCCTTGAGGGCGGCGTGGAGGACCGCGTCGGTGCTGCCCGAGGTCCACACGATGAGGTGCATGCTCGGGTAGCGCTCGGCCGCCCACTCCAGCGCGAGGTCGAGATCGGCGGCGTCGCAGCCGAGCAGCAGGGGCCGCTCGGAGAGCCGCGCGCGCAGCTCGGCCGGATCGCCGGCCACGGGCACGTCCTGCATCCCGGCGGCGGCCGACATGACGCGGGCGATCCGCTGACCGACGACCCGGTTCCGCTCGAGCACGGCGATGGTCGCTTTCGGGGCAGGGTCGCTCAAGGGGGCACCGCGGGGTGGTCCTGGCAGCGGGGGCTGCGGGGGGAGGAGCAGGGGGATTACACCACGGATCCCGGGCGGGGAGCGAGGCCGTCGAGGTCGACCCGGGCACAGGCCCATGTGTGCGAGGCGCAGGACGCGCCATCGCCCGCGGCGTCATCACCAGCTCCGGATCTCGCTCAATCCGCAGTCGCCATGAACAGGAACTAGCGCCCACAAGCGCGATGGGATCTCGAGCTCTCGACGCCTGTCACCGCCAACGATCCGCGGATGAGCCGCTCACCCGATGAAACGATCATGAAAACTCTTACTTGCCCAGCAACGCAGGCACACATCACGTTTGGATTCGCAGCATGACGCGAAGAGTTCGAAAGGGCTTGCCATGACGACACATCTCACCGCGCTGTTCGTGCTTGTCGGAGCGGCGATTCCGCTCGGCGTGGCCGCGCTCTCTTGCAGCTCGGCCGACCGGGGCGAGGGGGCAGAGCACATCGCCTCCGCCGAGGACGATCTGCCCCGCCGCCCGCGCTTCAGCAACTTCGACGCCCTCACCGAGGCGAATACACTCAAATTGCTCCAGCGGGGCCGGGAGATCTTTCGATTCGACACCTTCGGCGACGAGCGGTTCTGGGGCGGCAAGCTCCGGCTGCACGAGAGCATCGCCAACGTGACGCCGGCCCAGGCGCTGGCGCTCGGGCTCAAGGTCGACGCGGACGCGCTCACGTCGAGGCTGCGGGGCCAGATCGAGCGCGGCCAGGTGAACCTCGACGACCCCGCCGTCACGCTGCGCCTCTTGCGGCTCGACGCGATCCTCGGAGTGACGGGCTTCTTCGACGACCGCGGCAAGCTGATCTCGATCGGCCTCCAGTGCGCCTTCTGCCACTCCACGGTCAACGACTCCGTGGCGCCGGGCATCGGCGCGCGCCTCGACGGCTGGGCCAACCGCGATCTGAACGTCGGCGCCATCGTCGCTTCGGCCCCGACGCTGCAGCCGCTCGTCGACCTGCTGCCGAGGGTGCCCGCGGGCGTCACCGAGGAGGTCGTGAGGGGCGTCCTGCTCAGCTGGGGGCCGGGCAAGTACGACGCCGAGCTGCTCCTCGACGGCAAGGCGTTCCGGCCTGACGGGAAGTCCGCGGCGACCATGCTCCCCAACGCCTTCGACATGGCTGGCGTCAACGAGCACACCTGGACCGGCAACTGGGGCTCGGTCCCCTACTGGAACGCGTACGTCGCCGTGACCCAGATGCACGGGCAGGGGAACTTCTTCGATCCGCGGCTCAACGACCCCGAGAAGTACCCGAACGCCGCGGCCACCGGGATCTGGAATGTGACCGTCAAACCGGAGGACGATCTCGTCACGTCGAAGCTCCCGGCGCTGCACTTCTACCAGCTCGCGCTCCCGGCGCCGAAGCCGGTGGCCGGGGTCGATTTCGACGAGGAGGCCGCCGAGCGCGGCAAGCGGCTGTTCGTCGGCAAGGCGAAGTGCACCGGCTGCCACAACAAGCCGCTCTGGACCGACGCCGGCTGGAACCTGCACACGCCCGAAGAGATGAAGATCGACGACTTCCAGGCGAACCGCGCGCCTGGCAACTCGTACAAGACGATGAACCTGGCGGCCCTCTTCGTCCGGGAGCGAGGGCTGTTCATGAAGCCGGAGAACAAGGGCCGCTTCTACCATGACGGCCGCTTCCCGACGCTGCTGGACGTCGTGCGGGATTACAACGAGCGATTCGCGCTTGGGCTCGATTCCGCCGAGAAGCGCGCGCTCGTGGAATATCTGAAGTCGCTCTGATAGGCGCGGATGGTCGACGGCGGCCAGTTCGTTCTCGGCGTCGACGCGGTCCCGGCGGAGAAGGTCGACGACCTCAACGACCTCCTCGACTCGATCGGCGCCGATCAGGAGGGGATTCGTACCCGGCCGGGCGGGGTCGTCGGCGCAGCGCCTCGTCGCGCTACTTGCACGACTTGCGTTACCTGCATGATCCGGTCTCGATGGAGTGCGGGCGCACCGAGGTGTTCTGGATGCTGTTCGGGTCGGTCACCGCGACCTCCCGGCCCCAGCCGGTGAGCCCCGCGAAGGTCCCGTCGGTCGTCATGTCGAACGGCCCGTCGTTCTGACAATCGCTGTTCTTGACGGCGCCCCACGACCAGGCGAGCCACCCCACCTCGAGCTCGACGCTCTTGGCGAGGAGCGTCTTGTAATCGAACGGGTGCTGGCCGCACTCGTACACGGCGTGCTGCGCGAACTCGCCCACCATCAGAGGCAGGTTCAGCGCCACGGACTCGTTCAGCTCCTTCGTGATCGTGGCCCCGCTCCCGTCCGTCCACCACATGTGGACGCTGAGCAGGATGTTGGGGTCGTGCGCGACGAGCGCCGGGCCGACGGCCTGGAGCTGGTCGATGTTCTGCCCCCACTTGGAGGCGTCGATGATGAGCGGCACCGTGATGCCGGCGTCGCGCATCCGGGTGATGGCCTGTTTGTAGCCCGCCTCCCACGCCGCGTTGTCCACCTGGTCCCCGACCTCGTTGCCGATGTTCACGAGCAGGTTCTGCTCGTGCTTCTTGATCACGGCGACGACGTCCGATCGCGTCCAGTAGTCGACAAGGCTCGGCAGGAGCTCCCATTTCCCCGTGGCGTCGTGCAGCTCGACGATGGGGATGAGCTTCTGCGCGAGCGCGTTCGTGATGGCCGTATCGAGGTCCGCCGCGGACTCCTCGGTGAGCCACACGATCCGCACCGCGTTGGCGCCGGTCTTCGCGATCTCGGCGAACTCCGGCAGGCCGTCGGACCCCGACGACAGCCACACGACCATCTCGTTGACGCCCCGGAGCAGCACCTTCTCGCCGCAGCGGTCGTGGAGGAAGCGGCCGCGCACCGAGAACCCCGTCGTCGGCTCGCCGCCCCCGCCCCCGCCGCCGCCCGTGCCCGTCGTGGCGCTGGAGCTCGTCGTGGCGCCGTCGCTCGTCGAGGCGCCGCTGCTCGAGGTGGCGCCGCCGGCGCCCGAGGTGGCGCCGCCGGCGCCCGACGTCGTGGCTCCCCCGCCCGCGCCCGACGTGCCCCCGCCCGCTCCGGTCGCCTCCTGCGCCGAGCCCTGCTGGTCGTCCGAGTCGTCTCCGCATCCCACGGAGAGGCTCAGCGCCACGAGGGCTGCTCCGGCGAAGCCAGCCACCGACCGATGATTCACATACTTCATGTTATCCCTTCCTCTCTCCTGACTGCGCCTTTCGCCCCAGCGGGCCTGACCGACGTCGAACGGGCGGCTCCCCTCGCCTCATCGCGGCTTGAGCTCCGTGAGGACGAGCAGGTACTCCGGCGGGTTGTTCGGCGTCAGCTTGGCGTACGGGTTCTCCTTGGTGGGGAACCCGGTGAAGCGCTTCGTGTTGTACTCGCCCCAGGACGGGTTCTTGAAGAGCGGGATCACCGGCGCCGCCTGCGCGAAGATCATCTGCAGCTCGTCGAGGATCCGCTTCTGCTCGGCCGGGTCGATCGCGGACTCGAACTGCTGGAACAGCGGGTCGGCCTCCTTCGCGCCGAAGCGGTGCCAGTTGCGGGCGGAGACCTCGCCCGCCGGCTTCACCAGCTCCGCGCTCATGAGATCGCGGTAGAAGTTGTAGGGCGTGGGCTCCACGGTGGTCCAGCCCATCGACATGTCGAACGTGCCCTTCTGGAGCGCCTCGAAGAACGCGCTGAAGTCGTACGTCTTGAGGCTGGCGTCGATGCCCAGCTGCTTCAGGTTCTGCGCGATGATCTGGACCGCGCGGACCCAGTCGGACCAGCCGGTGACGACGTTGATCTCGAAGCGCATCGGCTTGCCGTCCTTCGCCCGGATCCCGTCCGCCCCCTTCGCGTAGCCGGCCTCGTCGAGGAGCTGGTTCGCCCGGTTCACGTCGAGCTTCACCCAGTCGCCCGCCGCCACGGCCTTCTCGTTGCGGAAGCGGTTGTACGAGTCGTCCAGCCCGGTCGCGTCCGCGGGCTGCGTGTAGTTGTTCGCCGCGATCTTGACGATCTGCTCCCGGTCGATGCCCATGCTGATCGCCTTGCGCACGCGCGCGTCGTCGAACGGCTTCTTCGTCGTGTTCGGGTACAGCGTGGCCGTGCCGCCGACGAGGGGGAACCAGTAATGGTGGTTCGCCGGATCCTTCGCCACGAAGACCCTGTCGATGTCGGGGACGAAGGCGCCGGCCCAGTCGATCTCGCCGTTCGTGAGCGCCAGGCTGATCTGGTCGTTGCCGGGGTAGGCCGGGAAGCGCAGCCCGTCGACGGCCGGCTTGCCCTCCTGCCAGTAGTTCGGGTTCTTGCCGAGCTCGTACACCTGGTTCTGGAAGACCTTCACCTCGGTGAACGGCCCTGTCGCCACGGGGTTCTCGTTCGCGAACGTGACCGGGTCGGCGACGTCCTTCCACGTGTGCTCCGGCACGATCGGCTGGTGCCCGATGTAGCTGAGGCCCGGGACATAGGGTCGCTTCAGCGTGAACTCGACCGTCGCGTCGTCCTTCGCCGCCACGGCGTCCGTGAACTTCCACACGCCCGAGAGATCGAGCGCCGGGTGCTTCTTCAGGAGCTCGAACGTGAACGCCACGTCCTTCGCGGAGAAGGGCTGTCCATCCGACCATCGGACCTTGGGGCGGATCGTGAACGTGAGCTTCTTGTTCCCGTCGCTCCACGCGTAGCTCGCCGCGAGCCACGGCGTGTACTCGCTCTTCATCGTGTTGTAGATGAGCATCGGCTCGTAGATGCCGGCGACCGTCGGGAAGCGCACGTTCCCCTCGGCGAGCAGGGGGTTGAAGTTCCGCACCCAGGAAGCCTGCTGCTCCCTCGAGATGGTGACCATCGCGGCGCCCTTGGCCGCCGGCTTCGGCGCCGGCGCCGACCCCTCCGGACCGCCGCGGGCCGCCTCGCCTCCTCCCTTGGAAGAGCAGCCACCGGCGGCGCTGGCGGACAGCACCAGCGCCGACAGGAAGAAGACGCGACGCGGCATCAGTCCAGTCATCATGACAAGCCTCTCCGCGCGGGCGACCTCCGGTCCCCGCGACGCTCCGTTTCGATTTCGTGAAAGAAAGCGGCGCCGCAGCCCGGCAACCAAGGAAGTGAGGGGGATCGCGCGAGGTCCCCCGTGCCGTGCTCGACGTTGCACGGAAGCTGTACCGGTTAAGTGGGTGGATGTCAACGGACAGGGCCGGGCGGTCCTCGCGCGTTCCCTCGCCGTCGTCCGGCGCGGGGGGTCGCGGCTCGCGGGCGAGCCCCTCGCCGTTGCCCCCGGACGCGGCCGGGGTACGATCCCCACCGTGCCCATGCAAGTCGATCTCGAGCCCACCGAGCTTCGGCGCTTCATCGCCGTGGCCGAGGAGCGGAGCTTCCGTCGCGCCGCCGAGCGCCTGGGCATCGCCCAGCCTCCGCTCTCGCGGACGATCGCGCATCTGGAAGACAAGCTACAGACGCGCCTCCTGAACCGGACGACGCGCCAGGTGTCTCTCACGCCGGCCGGGGTCGTCCTGCTCGAGCAAGCACGCCACGTCCTCGACGCGGCGGCGGCCGCGGCTCGCCGCACGGCGCGAGCGGGGCTCCCTCGCGCCCGCGTGGCGGTCGCGATCAAGCCAGGGAACGGCGGGCGTCTCCTGCGCCGGCTCGTCGAGCACTACGAGCGCTCAGGATCGCAGGTGCGCGTCGAGGTGCTCGTCAGCGGTTGGGGAGAGCAGGCAGCCATGCTCGCCGACGGCCGCGCCGACGTGGCGTTCCTGCGAGGACCCATCACCACGCCGGGCATAGACGCCGAGCCCTTGTTCACGGAGCCCCGCTGCGTCGCGCTCGCCGCGACGCACCCGCTCGCGGGGAGACGGGTGCTGCACCGCGAAGATCTGGCACGGGATCCCGTTCCGGTGTGGCCCGCGGCGAGCGCGGAGCTCGCCGCGTACCGCGCCGCGGTCGACAGGAACGATGACGCACCTCGCGGTCCGGTCGTCCACGACGCGAGCCAGCTCCTCGAGGCCGTGGCGCTGGGCCAGGGTATCGCGTTTGTCCCCGCCTCCAGCGCCACCCTCTACGCGCGCCACGACGTGAAGTACGTGAGGATGGCGGGGATCGCGGCGAGCACGCTGTACGTTGCGTGGCCGGACAGATGTCGTTCCAAGGAGGTCGCGCGCTTCGTGCGACTCGCCGTGGAGGTCGCGTCGAGCCTTGGAGGCAACGCTGCGGAGCTTGCGTGAGACAGCTCCTGGTCATGGACGGATCACGGTCATCTTGAAGGGGCCGCCGTTGGCGGCGGCGTGCGCGACGGCTTCGTTCGCGTGCTCCAGGCCGAGCTCCGTGACCTCGAAATGGTCCAAGGTCAGGAGACCGGACTGGATGAGCCGCACCAGGCGGGCGCTGGCCTCCCGTGGACACAGCCACTGGCCGCGCACCGTGATGCAGTTGCGCATGAGGTGCCGGTAAGGCAATTCCAGTCCGGTCGCGACGCCTCCCATCAGCACGACCGTCCCGTGGGGTCGCACCGTCATCGCGGCGGCTCGCGCCGCGGCCGCGGGCGCCGAGGGCGGCAGCAGGTCGAGCACGCGGTCGATCGGGCCCGGCGCCGCCTTCAGCATCCGCATCCGATCGTCCTCCTCGCTGCCGAGGAGCTTCACGGTCCGAACGCGGTGACCAAAACGACGGGCCAGCTCCTCCAGCGCCTTCTCGTTTCGGCCCGGCGCAATGACGCAGCTCGCTCCCATCGCCAGGGCGACCGCCACGCCGGCGCTGCCGAAGCTACCGGTGGCGCCGCTGATCAGAGCTGTCTCTCCTGGCTGCAGATTCGCCGCGAGGAGCCCGCCATACGGCACGAGCAGCGTGTTCAGCGCACACCACCGCGCAGCGTCGCCCGCCTCTATCGAGCCGATCCGGACTGCGTTCTCGGTCGGAACCATGATCTGTTCGGCGAAAGATCCATGGCGAAAATGCGCTTGCAGGCGCAGGCCCCCCTCGCCTGCCGCGGTCCATCCTTGCAGCAAGATGTCGGGAGACACGGCGTCGTCGCGAGACCGCACGGTAGGGTCGCAGTAAACCCAGTCACCGACGGCGAGGCGTGTCGCGTCCGGTCCGACGGCGCGCACACGGCCGATCGCGCCGACGCCCGGCGCCAGCGGCAGATCGAGCAGATGGCTCCGCGCGCCGCTGAAGGCCTCGTTCGCATAGGAGACAACAGGGGCAGCGACGACATCGACGATGACCTCCCCCGTGCCCAGGATCGGGTCAGGCAAGGTCTCGATCGCGAGGGGGGAGCCAAACGCCTTCAAGACGGCAGCTTTCATGATCATCTCCTTCTGGCATGGGGCCGCTCGCGCGGACCTCGGGTTCGCACCGAGCCGTGGAACCTCAGCGCGGACGAGGGCGCGCCGCCGAAGGCAGCGCCGCTCCGGCATCCTCGCCGAGCAAGTCGGGGCGTCGAATCTCGAACGACGCGACCGTCGTATGAACCGATCGGCGCGCACGCGCCAATACTCGAGGCGCGCCGATTGATACCGCCGGCGCATCGATGCACGGTGCGCTGGTGCGCCCGCGGGCGGGGAACCGGAGCGGCAGCACCCGCCCGGCAACCCGCCACGCGGGGCCGCACGTCCCCAGGTAGCCAAGGTCAAGAGCTCCCCGCCGGGGCTCGGCGCCTGCGCGCGCCTTCGGCGGGCGTGGACCTCGCGCGCGCGAGGGAGGGGCTCGCCCCTATCGGCGTTAAGGTCCTGGGCAGCGGCTCATCATGGCCTGATGTTCTTGTTCATCCGGAAGAAGTTCTCCGGATCGTAAGCGCGCTTGAGGGCGGCGAGGCGCTTCATCTTGGCCTCGCCGAAGGTCTCGCTCACCCGGCCCTCGGGCTCGTCGCCGTCGAGGAAGTTCGGGTGGGTCGCGCCGAGCGAGAAGGGGCGCATCGCCTGCCAGGCCGCCTGCGCCCAGCGGACGTTGCGCTCGGCGTCGGCCGGGTCGGTCCATGTCGCCTGGAACATGGAGAAGAACGGCGCGGACCGCCTCGCGAACGCGGTCTCGTCCTCGCCGACGCGCGCGACCGCGCCCCCCAGGTGGGCGATCTCGAAGAGGCACAGCGGGGAGACCCTGGCGTCGACCTGGGCGACGAGCGCCTCGAGCGCCTCGTCGCCGAGCTTCGCGACGTACTGCGAGCGCATGCACTGGCTGAACCCGTAGTCGCCCGCCGGCGACCCGTTGAACATGCCCTGGAGCGCGAGGTACGGCATCGGGCCGAGGATCTCCGCCGCGGGCGGGCCGAACTCGCGCAGCGGCCGGAGCGCGCGCTCGGCCTCCTCAGGAGGCCCGTTGTAACAGACGACGATCGCGACGCCCGGGGCGCCGCGCAGGCGCTCGGGGATCTCGGGCATCGGGGGCAGCTCGAAGTAGATGAGCGAGCTCGCGAGCGGGTCCGGCTCGCGCTCGGCGAACTCCTGATAGAACCGCACGGCGTCCGCGAGCCGCTCGCCGGGGTGGACGAGCATCCCGGCGAACACCTGCGAGACGGGGTGCAGCCGCAGCTCGAACTCGGTGACGATCCCGAAGTTCCCGCCGCCCCCGCGCAGCCCCCAGAAGAGGTCCTCGTTCTCGCGCTCGCTCGCGACGAGCAGCCTGCCGTCGGCGGTGACCACGTCGGCCGAGATCAGGTTGTCGATGGTGAGGCCGTGCTGGCGCATGAGCCAGCCGATGCCTCCGCCGAGCGTGACCCCTGCGACCCCGGTGCTCGAGCACTGGCCGCCCGTGGTGGCGAGCCCGAAGGCCTGCGTCTCGCGGTCGAGCTCCGCCCAGGTGAGGCCCGCCTGCGCGCGCACCGTCCGCCGGTAGGGATCGACGCGGACGCCCTTCATGGGCGACAGGTCGATCACGAGGCCCCCGTCGCAGACGCCGCTCCCGGCCACGTCGTGCCCGCCGCCCCGCACGGCGACGAGGGCGCCCTGCTCGCGGGCGAATCGGACGGCGGCGAGGACGTCCGCCACGCCGGTGCAGCGGGCGATGAGCGCGGGGCGCCGGTCGATCCTGGCGTTCCAGACGACGCGGGCCCTGTCGTAGACCGGATGGTCGGCGTCGATGAGCTCGCCGCGAAAGGCGGAGCGCAGCGAGGCGAGCGCGGCCGGGGAGAAGCGATGACCTGAGAGCGACATGGGAGGCCTCCTCGTCAGCAGGGGTCGCCGGCGCTGCGGTGGGCGTGCTCGGCGGCGGCGCCTGCGCCTGCTGTGACGGCAGGATAGAGCGCGCGTCGCCCCGGATACGCATGGTTTTGACGATCTGTTCTTCTGCCGCGGGTGGGTGCGCCGCGCACACCCGTCCTGCCGCCGCACGCCCTCGCGACGCCATCGACGAGATGCACAGGATGCATGAAGGACATGCATCATTCGATTTTGAAAAACTATTTACAATGATCCAGATGTCCGTCGGATCGACGCTGGGCGCCGCGCGCCCGCGGGCAAGCTGGCTCCCCGCGATGAGCCGCTCACACCGCATGCCCGCCCCGCGCGCGTTGGGCCCGGCATCTCCGAGGAAGGCAGCATGTTGGACAACAGCATCTCGTCGACGCAAGTCACGTCTCGTCGCGCCCGCCGCGCCGCCCGTCACGGCGACGCTCTGGCCCTCTTGGTCCTCGGCGCCCTCGGCCCGGTCGTCGGATGCTCCGACGACGAGCTCGCGCTCGAGACCCCGGTCGAGGCCTCCGCTCAGGAGCTCGTCAGCATTCCCACGATCCCGGACGAGGCTCTCCAGAAGACCTTGGCGCCCATCCGGGCCCTCGAGGTGCCTGGCAGGGTCTACATGAAATCCGTCGAGGAGACGTTCACGGGATCGGGGACCTTCTCGCAGGTGGTCCACGTCTATCAACCCGACGCGACCGGAGAGACGATCCGGTTCGAGCTCGCCGCGAAGACGAGCACGGGAGCGGTGGATACGAGCCACAGGTTCGAGTCCGTCAAGGTCACCTCGCGCCCGGGGGAGTCGGACCAGACCGAGCAGACGCTGCCGAACAGCAGCGGCCAGCGCGTGTACGACGTGTTCGGCTCACGCCAGGGCTGGTACCGCTTCGAGCTCACGTACGTCGCCCCGAACGCGGGCCGCACCCTGAGCTTCAAGGCTTACGACGCCTCCGGGAGCTCCTTGAAGATCGTGTGGGTCGACCCCCCGAGCGCCGCCGTGCAGGTCCGCGCCAGGGTCGCGGTCGATAGCTCGGCGTCCCCGGTGTTCCTCAAGGGAGGCGCCTACCGGAACACCGATCCCAGCCAGTTCGCCCATGCCGACAACGTGAAGGTGAACGGCAACCTGCTCTATCGCCGCGGGTTCGACCAGGGCCGTTACAACTTCCCGCTCGGGCAGCTGAACGCGGCGGAGCATACGCTCGAGTTCTCGCTGGCCGCCAGCGGCTACACTCCTGCCAAGTTCTGGTTCGGCGTCAGCGAGAAGAGCTTCGCCCAGGCGAGCGCCAAGGCGAGCTGGGACCGGGTCCAGTTCCTCTACCAGGGCGCGATGCGCACGGGCGACTACGACGCCTGGAGCGAGGGCGTGGCGTTCGCGCAGGGCGCCACCGTCGCGAACGGGGTCCGCCCTCCGCCGGTCCGCCGCGGCACGACGTTCTCGGTGGCCGTCGAGGACTCGAGCCTGAACGGGACCCAGAACGCGACGCTGCGGATCATCTCGGACGCCACGGGCGCCGAGGTGTCCTGGGCGAAGTCCCTGCCCGCCGAGGTCGACTACCGGGGAGGGATCTACGCGAACGGCGCGTTCTCCAGCCGGAACCGCGAGCACTGGCGGATCACCGTCCCGAGCGACGCGCCGGTCGGGCGCTACTACGCGCGCGCCTTCACCCCTTGGGGCACCCGGATCGGCCAGGACGTCGTGTTCTACGTGATCCACGACCCCTATCCGCTCGTCGCCAGCGGCGCGATCTCCAAGGCGGAGCTCGAGACGTACGGCTATGACGAGGACGAGGACGGCGTCAACCTGAACGGCGGGTTCGGCGGCGATCAGGACAACATCCGCGACCACTTCACGGTGCTCTACGAGTGGTCGCCGCCGTACGACGTGCAGAGGAAGCTCACCGCGGCGTTCCGCCGGACGACGGACGAGTCGAAGTTCTCGTTCCTGGATCACGCGGTGGCGGCGGCGCAGGGGACCACGAGCGAGTTCGAGACGATGCGCCGGCTGTATCGCCTCGTCACGCAGCGTTACCGGTACAGTCAGGCGACCAACCACGGCGACGTGTCGACCATCTTCCTGAGCGATGGGCTGGATCCTGCGGAGTCGCTCCAGTACGGGAAGCCGGGCTCGCAGCTCAGCTGGGAGGACGGGATCAACGGCGCCCAGTGCTACGACTACGCTCCGGTCCTGGCGGCCATCGCCCGCAGCGCGGGCGTCCTTTCCCGGGTCGTGTCCAGCGACGGCAACCTCGGCGGCTGGGGCAATCATTTCTTCACGGAGGCGTACATCCCGACCGTGCCCCACCACGGCGGCAAGCGGCAGAACAGCAGCTCGGCCCCGAACAGCGACACCGAAGCCTGGTACGTCTTCGATGCCACCAACCCGGACGCCTCGGGCAACACCCCGTATCAATACCTCTGGGAGCGCTACTCGGAGGGGATCGCGCCGCAGGCGCAGTACGGCAAGGCGGCGTTCGTGCTCTCGGGATACAAGCCCCGCGGCACGACGACGAACACCGTCACCTGGGATCCGCTGGGCCCCACGGACGACATCGGCGCGGACGACGTCCTGTCCCTGCAGGCCGCGTACGAGTCCGGACCGGACTTCTGGCTGACGGAGAGCGGCGTCACGGGCTATCTCGGGCGCGGCGAGAAGGACGTCTATCGCATCAGCAAGACGACCACCGGGGCGAGGGCGGTCTCGGTCAGGACGCTGCCGGGCGGCGGGAGCACCCTGCAGCCGGTGCTCTGCGTGGGGCCCTACGTCGATCCCAACGGCCCTCCCGTCGTGAGCGAGCCCGGCTCGGCGCCCAGGTGGGAGGTCTCGGTGCCGGCGCGTTGCGCGGATCGGGCGACGACGTACCCCCTTCCCGAGGGGGAGTCGTACGTGGTCGTCTTCCACGACCATGGTCAGCCGGACGACGGCTATCCCAACCCGGACGATCGGCTCAAGCTGGGGGACTCGGTCCAGTACGTGCTGGAGCTTCAGTACTGAGGTTCCGCGGGAATACGGGCCGCTCCGGGCCGTGACGCGCCTCCGCGTCCCGCGCGCCGCTCCGGCGACAGCCGCCTGCCCGGGCGGCCGCGCTCGGCCGAGATGTTGCGGCTGGGCCGCCTCCCGGGGGCGGGCCGCTCCGGCCGGTGCGCGGGCCGCGCGTTGACGCATCGCGCTTCTTCCAGGATCCTCCAGGATCTTGCGCGACGCCCCAGTCTTGCGCGGCCTTGCGCGGCGCCCCAGACGGCTCACGCGTGCGCTCCCTCCCTGAGCCTGCGGGCTCGCGGCGCCGGGCTCATCAGAGCCTGCTTGACAGAATCCCCCCGCAGCCCCAGACAGATCCTCTCAGATGATGACGAAGACCAGCCTGCCCGTCGTGCTCCTGACAGCCCTCGCTGTCGCAACTGTCGGTTGCGACAGCACTGGCAGCGGCGGGCGTTCCAAGGAGCGGTGGGCGACCACCGAGAACACCACCGTCGAGCTCGACCTCGACAAGGTCAACGAGGCCTACAAGGCGGCCGAGGGGCCCGAGGACTTCGAGCGGCGGGTCAACGAGCTCTACCAGGGGAGCGAGGTCATCAGCGTCGCCGTGAAGGACCTGGACGCCAAGACGCAGGTCGTCACCGGGTTCTTCGACAAGAACAGCGACGGCAGCGTGCAGGACCCCGAGAAGGTGTTCACGATCCGCCGCGACGTCTCGGGCGAAGGCGCCGCCCAGATGCAGACGTCCGGGTTCGGGCCCTACGCGTACTACCACTCGCCGGTGATGAGCCTGGCGTCGGGCATGATCCTCGGCGCCATGGTGTCGTCGGCGCTGCGCCCGAATTACGTGCCGGTGTACACGCAGCCGTACACCACGCCGCCGGGCCGCGGGCCCGATCTGCGTTCCCACCGCGACGCGTACCGCGCTTCGAATCCGTCCAGCGTCGACCACAGCAAGTCGTCGCAGACCGGGCGGCGCTACAACAACGTCGGCAGCAGCCGCTTCGGAAGCGGCAAGTCCGGCGCCGGCTCGCGCTTCGGCGTCCGCCGCAGCGAGCGCGCCCGCAGGCCCGAGCGCCTCGTCGCGTAGCCGCGCGCCGCCCGCTGCCTGCCGCCCCCGCGATGCAGCCCCTGCGCAGCATCTCCGAGCTCCCGTTCCGCTGCCGTCCCGCGCTGGAGCTGCTGAACCTCGAGCAGCACCGCGACGAGCCGGACGTGGAGTCGACGCAGTTCGGCTGGTGCCGGGTGGACGAGCTCTGGCTGGATGGCCGCGCGGCTCGGGAGCCGCTGCGGGTGGCCGACGCGCTCGTCGTGGCGGTGCACGCCGCGGAGGAGCCGGAGGAGCTGTCCGACGACGTGGAGCTCGAGTTCTTCGTCGAGGAGGTCGCCAAGGACTACTCGGTGACGGTGCTCCTCTCGGCGTTCCTCGAGCGCTGGCTGCCGGCCGTGTTCTCCGGCGAGCGCGCCATCGTGCTCGCCATGTGCAACCCCCACGCCGCGCGCATCCGGCGGCCGGAGGCGGCGGGGCGGACCCCCGTGTACTACGCCGACGGCGACGTCGACGCGTGGCTCGACACCGACGCAGGCGGTCGCCGGCGCATCCGCCTCGAGGCGGAGGCCTGGCGCATCGCGGAGTCTGAGACGCGGAGCTAAACGATGTTCGAGGGACGCAGACAGCCGATCGTGTCGCGCGAGCAGAAGCTGGTCTATGCCGGCATCTACGTGCTGAAGAAGATGGACCTGAAGCCCGCCGACGGCGGCATGGAGATGCCCCTCGTGCTGCCGCCCGAGCTGAGCCCGCTGGAGGACGTCCTGCAGGAGCTCGTGAACGCGGACCTCGTCGAGGTGAACCGGCGCAAGGCGCGGTTCGAGGTCACGAAGAAGGGGCTGGCCTACCTCGGCGAGATCATCGACGAGGCGGAGGCGCTGGTCGACGAGTTCGACGACGAGTCGCTCGAGGACGCGGTGGCCGAGCTCCGCAGGCGAAACGTGGACGTGCTGCGGGCGCGGTTCCTGTGGGGCTGGTACGACGGCGAGCTGGATGACCTGACGCTGTTCCAGCAGCGCCGGGGGGTGACGCCGGTGGAGCCGTGGTGGGCGGATTACCTGATGAGCGATGCGTTTTATGAGGCGCTGAGGAGCGACTACGAGTGAGCGGGTGGGCGGCGGCCGCCGACCGCCGTCGACGTGCCATCGCGACGTCAGCCAGCCTCAGCACCGCTGATCCGTTCTAGGGACTACCTACTCGCGACGGCTGCGGTCGGCGCGCGCCGGGTCGGTCGCCGGCAGCTCCCCGAGGAGGTGGTCGACGCAGGTCCGGACGGCGGCCGTCAGGGCTCGGTGCGCGCGATAGAGGAGGCTGACGCCTCCGGCCTCGGCTTCGTAGCCCTTGAGGACGCGGACGAGGCGCTTCGCGGCCACGTCCTCGGCGCAGAACACCTCCGGGAGCAGCGCGATGCCGACGCCCGCGAGCGTCGCGCGGTAGGCGGCGGAGGACTCGCTCACGTAGAAGCGGGGCTCGAAGGCGACGCGCCGCCTCCGGCGCCCTTGCCCGAGCGTCCACGTGGCCATTCCCTCCGTCGCGTGCACCGCGATGCAATCGTGACGCGCGAGGTCTTCGACCCGGTGGGGAACGCCCCGCGCCTCGAGGTAGCGCGGGCTCGCGTACAGCAGCTTCCGCGTCGCCCGCCAGAGCTCTCGCGCCACGAAATCGGTGGTGTCGTCCACGCTGCCCGGGACGATCGCGATGTCGAATCTCCCGGCGAGGAGATCGACCCGCCGCGAGTCGATCTCGAGGTCGACCGACACGCGGGGGTGCTTCGCGAGATAGGTGCAGACGACGCTCGCCACCGCGGCGCCGAGGGAGATCGGCGCCACGATCCGCACGCGCCCGCGCGGCTCGCTCTGGAGCTCGCGGACGTGATGCGTGCCTTGCGCGAGGTCGTCGATCGCCCGTTCGGCGTGGCCGAAGTACGCGCGGCCGGCGTCGGTGAGCTGCAGCCGGCGCGTCGTTCGCTCGAGGAGCCGGACACCGAGCGCGGACTCGAGCCGCGCGATGCGCCGGCTCACCGTGGAGACCGGCACGCCGCGCTCGCGGGCGGCGGCCGAGAAGCTGCGCGTCCGGACGACGCGCACGAGGAGCGCGGCGTCGTTCAGGTCCAGATCGATCTGTGCGTCCACGGCAACAGTCCCTTCCCTTCAAGCACACTAATGCGCTCCGGCGGCCGGCGCTAGGCTCGACGACGTGGAGAGCGCCATCGTCACCGGGCCACGGAGAGCATGGAGAGCCGCGTGGTCCCTGGGATGACCGCGCATTGTTGCTGCGCCGAATGCGGCAGGAGGTTGTCATGATCATCGTCACTGGAGCCAACGGTCAGCTCGGCCGAGCCGTCATGGAGCGGCTCCTTCAGCGCGTGCCCGCCGCTCGGCTCGGCGTCAGCGTGCGCGACCCGGAGCAGGCCAGCGCGCTCGCCGAGCGCGGCGTCCGCGTGCGTCGGGGGGCCTTCGAGGACGCCGCGAGCCTGCGCCACGCGTTCGAGGGCGCCTCGCATGTCCTGATCGTCTCCGTCGACAGCGCAGGCGAGGCCGCGGTGCGCCAGCATGAGGCCGCGCTCGAAGCGGCTCGCGCGGCGGGCGCCCGCCGCGTCGTCTACACGAGCCACATGGGCTCGAGCCCGGCGTCGCCCTTCGCGCCCATGCGCGACCACGCGGCCACCGAGGCCTTGCTGCAGAAGTCGGGAGTCGCGTTCACCTCGCTTCGCAACGGGTTCTATGCGGCGTCCGGGTTCATGCTCCTCGAGCGGGCCCTCACGACGGGCAGGCTCGTCGCGCCGGAAGACGGCCCGGTCTCGTGGACCGACCACGGCGACCTGGCCGACGCGGCGGCGATCGCGCTGACCGACGAGGCGCGCCTCGAAGGGTTGACGCCGCCGCTCACCGCCTCCGCGGCGCTCGACCTCGCGGAGATCGCCGCGATCGCCTCGGAGCTCATCGGGCGCTCGATCGCGCGGGTGACCGTCAGCGATCACGCGTTCAGAGAAGACATGGTGTCTCACGGCGTCCCTGAGCAACGGGCGGACATGCTCCTGGGCCTGTTCGCGGCGAGCCGGAAGCGCGAGTTCGCCGCCGTGGATTCGACGCTGGAGCGCCTGCTCGGCCGAGCGCCGATGTCCATGCGCGACTACCTCGCGACGCGCCTGTCACGCTGAGGCACGGGGCCGTCGTCATCCTTCCTGCCGAGGGTGATCTCCGGCGTGACCGGCGACGTGTCGCGGGCGCGGCTTCCGTCACCGCGTGATGCGTCCACGCCGCCCGGAGGGCGCGTGCCCGAGCGTGGTAGGCGGCGGCATCGTTCGGCTCGACCTCGGCCAGGTCGTGAAAGAAGACCCCCTGGCAACCACAATCTGTCGAGTTGCCATGTTCCGTCCTTGGCTGCTCAGAGGGGTCGGGGAATTCTGTTTTTAGCACGAAACCGGATCCGCGCGCGATCGTGTGGACCCGCATGGTCCTTGTAAGGCATGCCGGACGCTTCGGAACGCCGTGTCGCGCGTGTCGGATGCCCTGTCGGACGCTCCCGAGGGCATGTGGGAAGCTCCGGAAGGCCACGTAGGTCTCGAGCAGCACCCGCCGTCCGCACTCGAGTCGGCACGCCTCCTGCGCCAGCATGCGCGGCAAGGGGCTGAGCAGCCCTACGTGCCCCATGCCTTCGCGCCGGTAGATCGGCATCTTCTCCTTGCCCCGGTCGACGCGCTCGACGTGCGGTCGCCGGAGGCGGCGCGGGGGTGCAGGTCGACCGAGGCGCGGTGCCCTGGGTCGGTCCCGCGGTGGCTCCACGAGCTCAAGCTCGTCGTGCTGAGGCTTGCGGAGCTGCCGGCCGGGTCGGTGCGCTGGAGGCCGGCGGCTGGCTGCGCAGGGGCGCAGCGCCCGCCGCGGCGGCGCTGCGCCCCGCGAAGACCTACTCGTGCACGGCGGCGTAGCGGCCGCTGGGCGTGACGAGGACGTGCGCCGTGAGCGGGACGTGCAGTTCCGCGGGAAGGGGCGCAGCTCCTGGGTCATCGCTTCGTCCTCGCGGGTCGGCGTCGGGTTCGCCGCTGGGGTGGTTGTGGGCCAGCACGAAGCTCTGGACGGCCATGTCGAGCGCGGTGCGCAGGACGGTCGCGCGGCCCACGTACAGGCCGCCTGCGCCCCCGCGGGCGCGCAGGCGCGTCTCGCGGACGCGGCCGTGGCTGTCGAGCGCCGCGATCCAGAGCTCCTCGTGCTCGAGCGACGCGAGCCTCGGGCCGAAATAACGCGCAACGCGCGCGGCGTCGGTCAGCAGCTCTCCCCGGCGCGTGCGGGCGGCGTAGTAGCGGCGGCCGAGTTCGAGGGCGAGAAGAACGACTACAGCGGCGCGCCGCCACCGACGCCGGCGACTTCTCGCAGCATACACACTCCCACATGCGCAGCAACGACGCCCGCGATGGCCACCCTCGCTCCACTCGTCTGCCGAGCTAGACGGTAGGACGGCTGGTGTCATCGCACACGACTCGGCCGCCTAATGTGCTCCCAGGTGAGACTTGACAGGACTTCAACTACTAGGATTAACTACTTATGGAAGGTTCGCTGCTTTAGGCGATTTTGAAAATCTATGCACCAGAATATTGATCTGCGCGAGGCGATAAATGCCATCTCCGACGTTGTGCAAAACCGGCCGCGACCTCTGCGCGAGTTCGATCAGATCTACATGAAAACTGGAGACATGGTCCTCCAGAGCGAACTGGTCGCGAGTTGGGCCGATGGAAAACGTCTTGCTTTTATCGGAGATGGCGACGCGATTAGCGTATGCGTCGCATATCTCAAGAAACGGAATATTATAGATTATGGCCCCACTAAGATTATAGTATTCGATTTCGACGAACGAATCGTACAAGCCGTGAAACGATTCGCAGACAGAGAGCGATTAGACAATCTTGATGCCGTGCTCTACAACTGCTTAGACGCATTCCCAGAGCAATCACGGTTTGACTTCTTCTACACCAACCCACCTTGGGGAGCGAGCAATAACGGGGAAAGCGTCAATGTGTTTTCTGGTCGAGGCATGGAAGCGATCGGCTACTCGGGCAGTGGCATGATAGTTATTGCAGATGACGATGAACTCCTATGGCCGAAGGAGGTGCTCGCCAGCACGCAAAAATTCGCCACAGACCAGAACTTCTATGTTTCAAAAATGATGCCGCGGATGCACCTCTACCACCTTGATGATGCTCCAAATCTGAAGTCATGCAACCTCATAATATCATCGTTGGCCACGGAAAAGAAAATATTTACGAGTGAGCCAATTAGCGATCCAGTGCGGCTTAAGAACTTCTATGGTCGATCAAAGGCGCCGAGAGTCCGCTATGTGAGAGAACGAAAACGCCTGGATTATGGTAAGGCTCACGTGGACGAATACCAAATGGAGCTGATCGAAGAGGAAGGTAGAGAATGAGCAGCATCATTACCCCTGGCTCTGGCATCCTATTCATGAAGATTGGTACCCATGCTCAAGAGGACTTGGAGAATATCATAGAACGCAAGATGAAAGAGATCGCAGATGTGGGCTATGCTATGTGGGGCTACGGAGGGAATACCTGCCATCCACGCACGATGGTCCAGCCGTTCGCTGAAGAACAACAGGCAAAGGGAAGACCGATCTACCTGTGCATGCAACAGATGAATTCAAGACATTTCGCAGAGCCGTTGCGTGCAAAACGTTATTCTTCCGACGGCAGAGAGTGGATTGACGTTCCTCAAGGGATCAACGTGCTAGGATCACGCTTTGCTCTAATGGTTGAGTCTCTTCAAAAGGAAGAACACGTGCTTCCGTTGGAGCTCACCCGCGTGGCAATTGGTCCCAACCGTGGTCGTGTAGGTAGTAGATACCTTCAAGGGCAAGTAGACAAAGCTTGTCTCGAAGTTGTTAACCCGCCCCGCGATCTACACCCAGAGGACTTACGCGAAGTGCAGATCAACGTAGTCGCCAAACTCAAGGCACCCTACGCCGTGTTCCTACGCGAAGATTGATAGGTCGGTTGTGGGACAGAGCACCGTGGGCGCCTGGGATCGAATGGCACGAATGTAGCTGTCCAACCCCTCCCTCGCGTTGCCAACCATCGCCGCGCTCGCACCGCAGGAGAAACAGATCGCGATGCTCTGGTCCGTGCTTGGCTCACGACAAATTCGAGGACGTAGGTAGAGCTCTCCGTGGCGATCTAGGAGTGCCACCACCAGTTGTTCTAAGCACGCTAGGCGGCCCTGGCACGCCTGCACGCGCTCGTGCTCACGAGCAAGCATTTCGATGGCGCTAATTGCACGCTTGTCACCGGTCAACATCAGCTTTGCTGCACTCGACAGCAGAACTGCCAGGATCTGACTTTCGCCCCTGTCGAGTGGCAAATTCTGCTTTTGGGCCTGTGTCTCGATCTCAGCCGCAAGCGCGATCTCTTCCTCGGTGGGTTCGATGAACGTAAGGTGAGAACACATTTGTGCAAACTGGGCACTCGCGGAGCTCTTGTCTTTGATGCGCGACTTTCGATTGATCTGTTTTGCTACAATGAATCGCGTGACTTCCAAAGCAGCCGCCGTTCCTCCGCTAGCAGCAAGAAGGCTGCACACTTCATCAGCAAGAGCGTAGCAGCAAACTTTAATCATTACGTCGTTATCTAGCAGTGTACTCTCACTCATTTGTCATGCCCATCACAGATGCGAGATAGTCCGCATCGTCGTCGCTCAATTCGTCCCATCTTAACTGAGCGAAGGCCAATTTGTTCACCTCGTACCAACCGGGCTTCTGTTCAGCATAGATATTGCGAAGGGCCGCGGTCGCCACCCGCCAGTTCCCTGTCCGATATGCAAGGCAGAGTGCGAGTGTACCGGGTTCTATTCCGCGGCTCGGTCCGACTCTCAATGCTGCTTCAGCGAGTTGAGATGAGTTGTATTCATCTATGTTGGTGCGTATATCCGGATCAGGTTCCCCGGTGAGGAGCTCAAGCGCGAATCGGTCAGCCGAGATCTCCTCATCGTCTTTCTGGTCGGCACCTGGTGTGGTCTCCTCGTCGACCAATACCGACGAGTTCGTTACATGGCCAAGCGCGACGTGTCCAAGTTCGTGCGCCAATGCAAAGGCCAGGGGCGCTGGAAACTGCGCGTCCTTACCCAAGAGGACCGCGTAGCGATCATCGATTCTCACTACTATAGCGTGCATGGACTTCGCTACGAGCGGGAATACACGCAGGTGAATGACAGGAACTCCAACCGCCCAGCAGAGTGCGAGAAGGCTGGACAGATCTACATGGGGACGACTTTTCAGGAGCGCTCGTCGGAGCGCGAGCGGTGTGACCGTGACCAATCCTATGCTTGGAGTACTCGCCCGCAATAGGATTCGCCCAATAGCGATACAAAATGACGTCAATGCCGAGCGACGTACCTCGTCCTCGGCTGTCAAGTGCTTGAATCGTGCATTGTCCTTCCATACAAATTCGACACGATCTCCAATGAGGGACTTCGGAGCTAAACCCAATAGGCGCGCCAGCGTGAAGCGAAGCTCCGCACGGGCAGAGGGTGAAGCCGCTGCCTCGTCACTCCACCATGCCGGCCACGCAGCATCTATCGCTTGATCGCTTAGGCCAGCCCTCTTGAGCTCAGCTCTGAGCTTCCTCGCTTCGGCGTCGAGATCTCGTCTATTCATCACCGTCATGATCACGGCTTTCGATAAAGATTGTCAGAAAAGGCTGGCCTGATACCTCATCGGCGCAGACACCGCGGTCTCACCCTCGCGTAGCTCGTTCACGATGGTGCGCCAACTTTCCAGGTCGAGCCGGCCAACCGATGATAGGTGTCGTTCCCAGAGCATTCGTTTTGCGCCGCTGATTGCCGCTGGGTCGGCAAGCTTCACCCAGTAGCTTCCCGTTAGCTTGGCTCGCATATTGATGTGGTACTCGGGGGTCGTCCCATCGCTTGTATCACGCTTTAGAAGAGCTGTTACTTGCGACGCGCCGATGGGCGCACCTGTGCCGCCCACGTTGCGGTAGGCGGAGGGGAAGAAGGCGCCATAGTCGCCCAAGACGAGTGGATTCTCAGAGTGGCACATGAGCGCGTAATGCCGGCGCTTTGCTCCGCCGCGGACGTCACCACGGCTCGTAATCAGGACACTGGCAGGTAGTGGGCGTACAGTTCCGTTTAGGTCGACAAATCGACGCCAAATATATAGATCGGATGGATATGCATCGAACGCTTTCGGCTTGCTCTTCATTATGGAGAATATGACATCTACGCGCTGCATCGATTTCGCCAGCAACGACGCTGCTTTGGCTGGCGCATTGCCTACTCCCCAGAAGAAAAGCCCATCTTCAGCCTGGCGTTCGAGTTCTTTCCGTGCAATGATGGTGTCGAGCTGTTCGCCAGCCTCTGCCTGAATTCGCGTCCAGCAAATTACTTCGGATAGTGGCGCTATCGCAGACCGGGCGGGGGGGCTGATCTGAAAATGTGGATGTCGTGAGTTCACCATGTGCTTGGTTGTACAACCTACTACAATCACGGCCCTTCGCCAAGGTTGAGGATGGCCCGGGTGGAAGGTCCGGGCCGCTGGTGCGGAGTTGTGTGTGCGAGGCGTCGAGGCGGCCTAGGTCGGATTCGCTCGCGACAGGGGCCTGCTCCATGTGCCCCATCGAGCTGCGCTGCCTGCCCGCCGCTGCCTCGCGTCCGTGGCGAGCGCGACAGCTGCCAGTCCGATCTCTGTCCGTCCGTGCTTGCGTCCCTGATCGCGTCTTCCAGCATGTCGGCATCCTGTCGCCGCGCTCCGACGCGAAGCGCTCCGCGAGCCAGTGCCGCCGATCGTGAGCGGCGCCGTCGTACTGTCCTCGGGACCTTCCCCCAGGCGGCGCCGGCAAGCCGAAGTCCGTCGTGCCGATCGACGCCGAGCAGGTCGCCGTCGCGTAGCGCGACCAGAGCGGACAGTAACCAGCAACCCGACCCGTGTCGGGGCGAGCCGACCCAGGTTGAGGTGGCTGGCAGAGTTTGACGGCAAACATCAGCCTGATGCTCGTTCCGCCTGCTCAACGGCCTCTGCAGGGACCGCCACCTTTCGATGCACCTCCGTCCTGGGTGCGATTTTGTGATGTCCGTGCCACGGCGGGACCCGGCAATCCGCCAACGTCACCATGGCGATGAGGACTTGCCGCGTGCTCGGGAGCTGCGACGGCTCCCTACCGCCCCACGCGAGCCCATGCGACTGCCGCACGCGAGGCTACCGGTGCTACACGAAGGCCCGGCGGCATCGCGCCGAGGAACTGGCGGAACTCGGCATAAAGCGCGGCTGCTCGGAGCAGTCTAGCTGGGTGGAACGACCCGACCGACGTTGGCGTAGCTAGGCCACGGTCGGTTGCTCCACGTGGTCCAACTTCGTGCGGCTGCCGGAGCCTTGCGGAGCTGCCGGCCGGGGCGGTGCGCTTGGAGGCTCGCTGCTGGATGCGCCGGGGCGCGGCATCCCGCCGCAGGGGCGCAGCGCGCCGCGAGGACCTACTCGTGCACGGCGGCGTAGCGGCCGCTGCGGGTGACGATGACGTGGGCGGGCCTTGAGCGGGACGATGAGCTGCGAGGCGAGGTGGCGCAGCCCCAGGGTCATCTATTCGTCCTCGCGGGTCGGCGTGGGATCGCCGCTGGGGTGGTTGTGGGCGAAGGACGAAGCTCTGGGCGGCCATGTCCAGCGCGGACGCAGGACGGTGGCGGCGCCCACGTAGAGGCCGTCATCAATGCCGATGCCGCGGGCGAGCAGGCGCGTCTCGCGGACGCGGCCGTGGGTGTCGAGGGCGGCGATCCAGAGCTCCTCGTGGACGAGGGGAGCGAGCCTCGGGCCGATGTGACGCGCAACGCGGGCGGCGTCGGTGAGGAGCGCCCCGCGGCAGGCGCGGGCGGCGTGGGTGCGGCGGCCGAGCTCGGAGGCGGCGAGCCGGGTGGCGTCGCCGAGCGCGATCTGGGTGCGCTCAGCCAGAACCGCGGGAGGGAGTCGACCGAGCGAGGGGAGGGCGGCGGTGCCGAGGATGCGCGGCCCGACGCCGGGCAGGCCGAGCACCATCTCGATGAGGGCGGCCTCGGTCGCGGTCGGCAGCTCGGCCGCCGTCTCGGCGGGGGCGTCGACGGGGGCGCGGCTCATCAGGGCCACCACGACGATGACGTCCGCGCGCCGGTCCGAGGGCAGGTCTCGGTGAGGTCGGAGGACACGACGCGCGCCTCCGTGAAGGCCTCCCTCGCGTCGTCACGCCGAGTAACCTGCGCGCGACGTGACACCAGGGCACATCACAAGCTGGCCCGCTGCCCGCAGTAGCGCCTCCGGCAGCGCGCCGGCCTCGATCGTCGCGGCGGGCGCGCAACTTCACAGCCGACGCGATGTTGCTGAATCCGTGCTGGAGGTTGGCCGGGCCTTGCTCCGGGGTTGACCCCGCAGGCTTCGACGATGGACGTTCCACGATGGAATGATGGCCGACCCATCATTCCACCCTGACGAAGCCACCATCGACCTTGAACCAGCCAGGCAGACGCCATGGCACCCCGAACGACGACGAAGAAGACGAAGAAGAAGCGCCCGAGCCCCACCCCGAAGCCGAGCAGCACCAGGCCGGCCAGGCCGCCGAGCACCCACGAGGTGGCCGACATGCTGGGCGTGACGCGCTCGACGCCGCTCAAGCCCGAGCAGCTCGCGCGGCTGCGCAAGGCGCTGCCCGGCTACGCGGGCATCCTGGACGACGTGGCGGCGCTGCTCGAGGAGGACGCGGGCGCGCTGAACCTGCCCGACGTCATCCCCGAGGCGCTGCTCGCGACGCAGGCCGAGCAGAAGCACCTCGCCGCGCGCGAGGCCGTGGCGCAGGCCGTCTACCGGAGCCTGTTCGAGCAGCGGCTGCAGGTCGACGACCGCGCGATGAAGATGCTCGAGAAGATCGCCCGGCGGATCAACGCCCTCAAGGAGGACGACGGCGATCTGCCGGCCCGCGGGAAGCTGCTGCTCGACTTCCTCGGGACCTTCCGCCAGGGCGGTGCGCGCAAGCCGAGGTCCGCCGGAGCGGTCGTCGCCGAGCCAGTCCCCGCCGGGCCGGGCCCCCGCCGACCCCGCCGCCATCGCGTAACGCGACCAGTAACCCGCCCCGGGTTTCCCCCCAGCCCTTCCTGCCGCAGCCGCTCCGCACGCCCGGTCCGCTGGCGTATCCTCGGCGTATGGCCCGTACCGCCCCGGTCCCGAACATCCCTGCCATCCCCGGCATGAACCCCGGCGTCTTCGTGATGGGCGGAGGCGGCGCAGGAGGCGGGAGCGGGGCGCGCGGCGGCAACGGGTCGAAGAACGGCCAAGGCTCCGACGGAAAGAACGGAGGCAGCGGCGCCGCCGGCGGCGGTAAGAGCGCCTGCGGTTCCCCCGGGAAGGACGGCGGCGGATGCCCCCAGCACCACGGCAGCAACAGCAGCGGCGCGGCGTCGCATGGAGATCCCATCGACGTGATCACCGGCCGCGTGTTCACCGCGCCCGTCGTGGACCTCGATCTTCCAGGCCCGCTAAGGCTCGAGCTCGCGCGCTCGTATTCCACGACCAGCCGGGAGCGGGACATCGGCCTCGGCCACGGCTGGACGCACAGCTTCGCCTGGGAGGTGGAGCTGCGCCGCGGCGGCGGCGCGAAGGTCTGGACGGACGACGGCCTTGACGTGTCCTTCGGCGTCGTCGAGCGGGACACGGGCGTGCTGGGGCCGCACGGATGGGTGCTCCACCGGCATGAAGAGGGGTTCGCGCTCGACGTGCCCGACGGTACGCGGCGGATCTTCGAGCCGGACCTCGGCGACCCGGCGCGCCGGTGCTTCCGCCTCGCGGCGATCGAGGACCGCGCCGGGAACCGAATCCAGCTCCACTACGGGGGGGCATCGCTCTCGCGCATCGTCGACTCCGTTGGCCGGACAGTTCGTGTCCTGACGACACGCGAGGGGCGAGTCACGGCGCTCGAGATCGTGTGCGCCTCCGGGAGGGTCGTGCGCGCCGCGACGTACGAGCACGACCCAGCGGGGAATCTCGCCAAGGTCACCGACGCGGACGGCAACGCGACGGCGTACACGTACGACGACGACCATCGGCTCTCGTCGTACCGCCTGCCGACGGGCCTGGTCTTCTTCTTCCGCTACGATCGAGAGGGGCGCGGCATCGAGACGTGGGGGGAGCATGAGAGCGGCGTCGATCCGTGCCTCGCGGACGACCTGCCTGAGCTCCTCGCAGACCGGCACACCAGGGCCAAGGGGATCCACCACGTCAAGATCGAATACGGCCCTGACGGCTACAGCGAGGTCGCCGACGCCTCGTGCCTGTTCCGATACTTCGGCAACGCGCACGGCAAGGCCGACAAGGCGGTAGCGAACGGGCGTGTCTTCACCCGGACCTACGATGCGCGCGGGCACCTGACGTCGTACACGGACGCGATGGGCGCGACCACACGCTGGGAGCGCGACCTGCTCGGCAACGAGACGCGCGTGATCGACGCACTCGGCCAGGAGACGCGCATCGAGCGCCTGCCGAACGGAGATATCACCCGGGTCGTCGATCCAGGCGGCGGCGAGACGGTCGTCGAGTACACGAAAGACGCAGTCCTCATCAAGGATCCCACCGGCGCGCTGTTCGAGCTGCGCTACGACGCGCGCGGGCTGCCCCTGCAGGCATTGGCCCCCAACGGGCGGGGCCGGCGTTATCGCTACGACGACCACGCCAACGCCGTCGAGGCTTCGGACGAGCGCGGCGTCGTGCTCTGGCAAGCGACATACGATGAGCTCGGGCGCTGTACATCGGTTCGCGACGAGAGCGGCGCGGTCACCTCCTACAGGTACAGCAACAAAGGGCTACTCGTGTCCATGGAAGAGCCGGGCGGGCAGATCTGGCGGTTCGTTCACGACGGCCTGGGCAATGTGATCGAGGAGATCGATCCCGGCGGACGGCGGACTGTCCTCGTTCGGGGCGGCACCGGCTCGCTCGCCGAAGCGCATCTGCCCGACAGGAGCACGGTCCGGCTGCGTTATGACCGCAAGGAGCGGCTCGTCCGCATCCTCAACGCGCGGGGGGAGACGTACTCGTTCAAGCTAGGGCCGACCGGGCTGAAGCAGCATGAGCGCACCTTCGACGGCCGCGAGATCAGCTACGATCACGATCTCGCGGGCCGCGTCGTGCGTGTGTCGTTCGCGAGCGGCCATGAAGTCTTTCTCGAGCGCGACCTCCTCGGGCGCATCGTGAAGCGGATGCGCGCGGACGGGTCCGAGGAGATGTTCGAGTACGACTTCCGGGACGACGTGCTGGCCGCCGAGACCGCGTGCGGGAGGGTGGAGTTCGTGCGCAACGCCGCGGGCGCGATCGTCAAGGAGCGGCAGATCGTCGGCGGCGAGGCGTTCGAGGTCGAGGTCGAGCACGATTCGATCGGCCTTCCGGTGCGCGTCCGGACGTCGCTCGGCCACAGCGCGGAATGGCGCCGGAACTACGCGGGTCACAGCTTCACGCTGCAGCTTGACGAGGCCGAGGAGATGGAGGTGCGGCTTGACCTTGCCGGGCGCGAGATCGAGCGCGCGCTGTCACGCGGCGGGCGCGTGCTGCTGCGCTACGATCTCGCGGGCAGGCTGGCCGAGAGGCATGTCACGTCGCCAGCGCTGGAGCGGCGGGTGCGCCCGGGGGAGCCCGCGTGGACGGGCGCGCGTGAGCCCGCGACGACGCTCCATCAGCGGATGGAGTACAGCGCGTCTTCCGAGCTCTCGGCCCTGTGGGACGCGCGATACGGGTGGACCCGCTACCAGCACGATGCGCTCGGGCAGCTCGTCGCGGTGGTGCCGGAGGGCGCGCGCGGCGAGCTCTTCGCCTACGACCCGGCGGGCAACGTGCACGACGCGAGCGGGACGGGCGCAAGCCGGGAGTACGGCGGCGGCGATCTGCTCGTGCGCGCGGGCACGACAACGCTCGTCTGGGACGAGCTCGGCAGGCTCACCGAGCGGCACGCGCGGACCGATGCGGGCGATCTCGTCACGTCGTATAAGTGGGCAGAGGCGGGCACGCTGTCCGAGGTGGTCTTGCCGGACGGGAGCGTGATCGAATACGCGTACGACGCGTTCGCGCGGCGGCTGAAGAAGGAGCTCTACCGGAGAGGCGCCGACGGAAGCCGGCAATCCCTCCGGCGCACACGGTTCTACTGGCACGGGAGCACCCTGCTTCATGAGGTCACCGACGCTGACGAGGTGAGGTTCGAACGGCGGTATTGCTTCGATGATGACGGTGAGCCGCTGGCGCATCGGGAGATCGTTCGGCGCGGCGGCGAGGCCCGCGAAGGCGCGTGGGTCTACTATGTCAACGACCTGGCCGGATTCCCGGAGCGGCTCCTCGGCGGCGACGGCCAGATCATCGCCGAGATCGCGAGGACGGCGTGGGGAGAAACCGCGATGCGCGAGGGAGCGCGAGCGGCGACGCCGCTCAGGTTCCTGGGGCACTACGCCGACGCGGAGACGGGGCTCCACTACAACCGCTACCGCTACTACGACCCGGCGATCGGCCGGTATATCTCGCCGGATCCGGTTGAGCCGATCGGCGGGCTCAACACATTCGCTTACGCCAGGAATGATCCGTTCGGCCACGGGGACCCATGGGGGCTCGTCTATACGCGCATCGTCGACAACGGCACGCGGCCGGCGACGGTGCTGTACGAAGGATACAATATCGACGAAGCAAGGAACAAGAAGCCTGAAGCAGGCGGACAGATCCCGCACGACTACCACAAGAACTCGTGCGCCGAGACTCAAGCACTCCAGCGCATGAAGAACGACATCATCGCCGAGGTAGAAGCCGAGCAGAACGCCGCCAAGAAGAGGGGAACCAAGAGGCAGCCATTCGTTCCGATGACCAGCGAGGAAAAGAAGGCAGAAGTAGACCGACGACTCAAAGCCAAATTCGACAACCCCAACGTCTCGATCGAAACGTTTCAGACCAAAGGCGGCAACCGCGTCAACCCTTGCGACCTTTGCCAACAGATGTTCGCGGATCTCGGAATCAGCCATGCGGTGGTAGGCGAGGGAGGAAAGCGCGGCAAGTTCGGGAAGTACCGGCGAAGATGATGAGTCATCCCCGTATCGAGGAGAGTTCCATGGAGGGACGGTTCTTTGGTGAAAGCCAGTCCAGGGCGTTCGAAGCGCTGCGTTCCTGGCATGAAGCGGGGCGCCCGTCGGCGTGCGTCGTCCATGGTCCCTCCGGCGCAGGGAAGAGCACTGTCGTCGAACGCTTCTTCCGCTCGATCACGGGTCCTGGCACCCTGAAGCTCCTCGTCCGCGCCGGGCGCGTGTTTGGCGCGGCCTTCGAGGAAGAAGTGCTCGCGCGGCTCTCCGCCGGCCCATGGCCCGAAGATACGGGCTTTGACGAGGTTCACTTCGGTGTCCGCATGAGCCTCGTGAACCGCATCATGAACTGGGACGGCGAGGACGGCCAGCCCCAGCTCCTGATTGGCTTGATCGCGCCTGACGCCTGTGTGGACTGGCCGGACGACCCTCGCCGCTCGGTGCTGGACGAGCCAGGCCCCGCCGCGCGTGTGCTGGTGACGGTCTCCGGCACGCGCGACGTTGCCGAGCGGTGGGCAGAGCGGCTTGGTCTCCGCACCGCACACGCGACGTATGTTTCGGTCGACGGATTCCGCCTGGAGGAGGTTGATCCTTCTCTCCGCGCCCATATCGCCTGGGCGGCGGTTGACGGCCCAGGTCCACGCGCCCATGTGGACGCGATCGCGAGATCGCTCCGCGATCGCGGCGCGGCGCCGCTGGAAGCGCTCGTAACGACCGTCGCGTGCGCCTTCGCGCCGCTCGACGTGAACGAAGTGGCGCCGCTGCTCGGCGCGCAGGTCGCCGAGGTCACCGGTTGGCTCGACACGCACCGCGATGCCGTCGAACCGGTACTCCAGTGGCGTGAAGAGGGTCACCGGATTCGCTTTCGACATGAAACCCTGCGCGCCGCCTGGGTGGCCGCGCACCCGGAGCACGTCGCGCTCGCTGAGCAGCGGTTCGCCGAGGCTGCCCGATCGCTCATTCGAACCTGGGAGAGCGTCGACACAGGCGAGAAGGGCGGTGTCACCTATCTCCGCCGGTACGCCGGCGACCACCTCGTCGCCGATGGTGCACCGTGCGCCGATCTCCTCCCGCTCTGCTCACCGCGGTGGGCATGGCCGCGCTCGCGCGCGGATCTCGCTGCGCGTCGCGCCGAGCTGGAACGCTTGCGACGCTCGCTGTCAGCGTCGCTTGGTGCGTCCGACGCCATGGAGATCCCGCCCGACGCGCTGTCGAGCTTCGTGCGGGTCGCGCTCGCGCAGGGCGCACTCGCGACGCTGCACCGCGCGTGGCCTCCTGGAGCCGACCGGGCCGACGAGGGGGCGTGGAACGACACGGAGCGGGCGCTCGCCGTCTCGCTGTTCGCTCTCGCGGCGCGCGCCTCTCCCTCGCTGCGCGCCGACATCGAGGCACGCGCGCTCGACGTCGTGAGGAGGACAGGCGCGGCATGGCGCGGCGATGGCTGGGAAGATGCGCTCGCATTGCTCGCCGCGGCGCGCGCGGCATCGGGCGACGAGGCGCCGATGCTCGCGCGGTGGGCGGTCTCGTCCACGTGGCGCGCGGAAGGAGGTCCCGACAGCTACTTGAGCGCGTGGCTCACGGCCGCCGCCTTCCTGCCGCAATCCGAGGCTGAAGCGCTCGTCCAGCAAGCCGTCGAGCGCGCGCTGTCGAGCGCGAAGCCGGGGCAGGCGCTCGCGCGGCTCGTCACGGCGGAGGCGATCGGGCAGAACCAGGCGCTCGCCCTCCTCCGCGCGGCGATGTCTCTGCCACCGACGTCCCGAGCGAACGCGCTAGCGTCCCTCTTGCCAGTGCTGCCCGCTGAGGAGCGGGCCCGTGCTGTCTCGATGTCCTTCGATGCGTTCTTTGCCGACCACGACGAGGACGCCGAGAGGCACAACACCGACGCGTGCGCCGCGGCCCTGCTCCCCTTCCTCGGGCTGGCCGAGCTCTCCAGGCTGCTGGACGAGGCCCTCCCGCCCCCTTCCGCGCTGGCCGTGCGGTTCGCCGCGCTCGGCGCTCCGGAACGCGCGCTCGGCATCATCCGAGAGCGCTGCGGCAGCGGGATCTTCGCCGCTCGTCCGCTGCTCTGCGCCGCGGCGACCGAGGGGGGCCGCTCCCTCGTGCAGGCGGCCCGCGACGCGGTGGCCTCGCTGGATCCCCCGTGGGCCGCCGCGGGGCTCGTGTGTGATCACGCGGCTGAGGCGATCCAGGTGCTCGGGCTCGAGGCGGCGGTGGCGATCGCCGAGAGAGGCGGCGGAGGTGGCTCGGAGGCAGCGCGCATCATGGCCCTCGCGGCGCTCTGTCTCGCCGCCCCCGAGCCGTCGCGCCCCGCGCTGGCCACGCGCGCCGTCGCTGCTTACCACGACGACCGGGGTACCGAGGGTCTGGAGAGCGTGGTGCGCTGCGCTCCCTGGATGTCGCTCGCGACGGCCGCAAGGCTGCTCGTCGTGAGCCTCGGGGACGCGGGGGAGGACGTCACGCTCGTCTCGACCCTGAGCCGCTGGGGCGGTGTGGAGCAGCTCGCGCCCCTGATCGCGCGCATCGGCGGAGATGACGCGCTCGCCGCCGTCGCCAGCGTCCTCCCCGACGCGCTCCGGTGGAAATCGCAGATGAAGACCGATTAGAAGGCGTCCTTTGAACCAGCTCTCGGCGGTTGGCTGTGAGTGGAAGCGGCATCCCTCGATGCACGGGGAAGTTGTTGAGTTGCACTGCATTTCCAGGAGAATAGCCCAGCGCCCGAACTCCACCGGCGGCTCCGCGGCGCGAGCAGGCGGCGCGCGAGGCGGAGCCGCGTGGCGTCCCGGTCGCGGATGGTTCAAGATGCCACGAAAGGCGCGCCCGGCGGAGCGCCGGTGCTGACCCCGCCTGCGGCGCGGCAGCGCACCGCCGGGTCGTTGGGCGGACCGACCTCACAGATAGGCTTCCAGCATGGGAATGTTCGACTGGTATACGCCGGTGCCGCAGCTCGCTTGCCCGAAGTGTGGGACTACGCTCGACGGCTGGCAGGGAAAGGACGGTCCCCGCGGCCTGTTCGAATGGGTGCAGGGGATGCCCTCACCTCCGCGGCAACACGTCGACGAGGAGTGTGCCATCTCGGCGTCCGACCGCGAGCGCTTCCGGCTGCCGGCGCATTTCGAGATCTATACCGAGTGCGAGCTCTGCCGCGCTTGGATCGAAGCCGAGGGATCGTGTGAGGGCGACGTGTGGAGCCGCATCGAGCTCGTCGGAACGATCCGACGGAGGTCGGGGTAGTCAAGCCACGGTTGGTTGTTCCACGTGCTCCAGCTCCGGCTCCCACAGCATGCGCGCGGCGTGGTGGCGGGGTACTTCGGCCAAAGGTGAGGTCTTTTGAACCGCCAAGACGCCAAGACGCCAAGACGCCAAGAAAAAAAAAAAATATCTTGGCGTCTTATGGCGTCTTGGCGGTTCCATCATCCCGGCCGGGCGGGGGAATTTCCCCACCACCCGCGGCGTCCTGGCCAGAAGAGGACTCGAACGACTCAACCAGGCGCCCGCCCACCTTCGCCGCCATGTTTCCGCTCAGCAGAGGAGTACGCCAGTTGGGAACGGGAGCTGTTCGGCGATCCGCTCCCAGGTCGCTCCGCGGTCGTGGGAGAGGTACAGGTGGCCGCCGCTGTCGGCCACAGCGACGCAGTCACCGCGCGCGGCGATGTTGCCGGTATCGGCGATTCCGTCGAGCCATTGCGGCAGCCCGCCATCCACGCGCCGGAGCGGCCCGCGGCCCTCGATCGGACGGCGATAGATGGCCCCGTCCTTGGTGAACTGGTCCGTCGACGCCGACACCAGGATGTCGCCCCCGACGAAGGCCACCGCGGTGCAGTGGGTCGCGTGCAGCCCTTCATGCTCGGTGGTCCAGGTTTCACCCCCATCCCTGCTGATCGCGAGCCCGACCGCCGTCGCGGCGGCCACGAGCTCGGGACGCGCGGGATGGGCGCAGACCTGGTGCACGTCGCACTCGATGTCGATCGTCGGCTTCCAGGTCTCACCGGCGTCGGTGGAGCGCGGTATGCCGCCGACGTGCACGTTGACCAGCAAGGTCGAATGATCACTGGTCGCGCACATCGAACGCACGCCGAGCGGCGGGCCGACCACGCGGCCCTCGACGAGCGCGGTGCCGGCATACCAGGTCTCGCGCCCCGCGACGTCGTCGAATCCGGCGAGCGGCACGAGTCCGCCGCCGGGTTCAAGGCGCAAGACGCGCGCATCGTCCGTTCCGACGAAGACGGCGTCGCCGAGCGCCGTACAGCAGCTGAGCCCGCGCGGCCCCGTCCCGATGGCCATCCATTGACCCTCTGCCGAGCGCCGGCAGAGCGACTTGCCTCCGACGATCGCGAGGGCACCGCCGGCTCCGTCGGACGCGAGACCGGCGACTTCCCCCTCCGGAATCTCGAGCTCGACGGCGCCGGGACGTACGGCAAAGAGGCCCTCGCGCCAGGTTGCGACGAGCACGGTGGGCGACGCGGTCATGACGCTGAGGCTGATCCTGTCCGCGGTTCGCGTCAACCGCCAATCACCCTCGCCCGCTCACCGGCGGCTGCGACGCCGCCCCACGCGGCCCGCGAGCGCGAGCGCGAGCCCGACCGCGGGCAGCGCCCAGCCCGACGACGCGCCGCGACCCGCGCGCACCGAGCAGCCGTCGCTCCCCTCGGAGCCGTCTGCCGTCTCGCAGTCCTCCCGCGCGGCGCACCAGGCATCCTCGAAGCCCTCGGGTGGAGAAGAGCACCTCCGGATCTCGGGGCCAATGATCTCCATGTCCGTCGAGAAGACCCCTGTCGCCCCCGCATCCCCGTGTGGAACGCAGACGCGCTCCTTCTCGATCGTCGCGCCGTCGATGAGGCTCTTGTACGTGACCTGGTAACAGTACTCGGGGCCCGAGTCCTGGTACGTGTGTTCCGCGGAGCCGCTCCGGCTCCAGGCCGCCCGCTTGCCGAGCTCGGCCCCGTCCGGGCTCAGGAAGGTCACGATCTGCACGTACTGCCCCGCCCCGTCAACCACCGCCTCGTTGGTGCGGAGGCCGAAGACGACATACCGCTCCACTTCCTTTGCCACGCAGACCTGCTCCGAACCGCAGGTGGTCAGCTCGACGTCGCAGCAGCTCGGCGTGCCATACCAGCTCTCCTCCACGCGGACGCTCGCGACCAGGGGGTCGGCGCCCAGCTCCAGGTCGAGATCGGCGCGCGCTCTAATTTCCAGTTCCGCGCGGCGAGAGAGGTCTTGCCCCTCGAGAGCGACGCTGTACTTGTGGCCATCGGCGAGCGGGGCGGCTGGGTGGAAGACCAGCACGATCTCCGGACCGGTGGTCGGCAGGTCGGCGGCCAGCTCCTGGGTGCCGGCGACGACCTCGCCCGTCTCGTTGTCCTTCACGACGAGCACAGGCGTGCCCTCCGGGCAGTCCAGCTCGCAGCGGACCCGGGCAACGACGACCCCGTCGAGCGGCACGATCCCTGCGATCTCCGTGATATAGTCGCCCGGCTCGGGAACGTTTTGGGAACATGCATCGCTGGGGCTGGACGTGCCGATGACGGCCAGACCACCCGTAACAGCGAGGGCCAACGCGAGGAAGCGGCGATGATGCATGATGATTTCTCCTGAGGAGGCCCCGAGCGGTGAGCCCTGCGCCCCGATGTTGTAAGTTGTACAAGGACAGCACCGACGCTGCATCGCCCGGAGCTCCGTCGCAGCCGACCCCGCGCGCCCGGCGCCGCTACATGATGATAGCGGCCCAGAGCGCGCCTGGCGCTCGGCAGCTCGTCGGAATGCTGCGATGTGGAAGCAGGGTCGGAATGCTGCGATGTGAAAGCAGGGACGATGAGCCGCCGCCCACGCATCGCCCCTCCCCCTCACCTCTGCGCCGTCGCGGAGCGGCACGACCTGATCGGGCTTCACCTCCCCGGAACCGACCCTGACGCCGGACGCGGCGCTGGTGCCGGCCGCGGTCGACGCCGCCGGTCATCCCGTCTCCCTCGGCCGGAGCTACCGCGCCTGGGTGTTCGACGTCGACGGCTCCCTGCGGGACGCGCCGGCGCCCGACAGGGCCCCCGCCAGCCGCTCCGCCAGGTCGCCCCTCGGCTCCACCCGCACGCGCTCCAGCCCCAGCCACGCGGCCATCGTCCGCAGCTCGCCCGTCAGCCGTTCCGGCGTCTGCGCGCCCGCCGAAGGCTCGGCGTGGCTCGCCTGCACGAGCAGCACGCCCGCCTTGCGATCGGCCTTCAGGTCCACCCGCGCGGTGATCGCGTCGCCCTCGAGGAACGGCAGCACGTAGTAGCCGTGCGTCCGCTTCTCTGCGGGGGTGTAGATCTCGAGCCGCACCCGCACGCCGAACATCCGCTCGGTGCGCTCGCGGAACCAGATCAGGTTGTCGAAAGGCGAGAGGAGGGCGCATACCTCCATCCGCCGCGGACGACGGGCGGCGGGATCGAGGAAGGCCGGCTCCCGCCAGCCCTTCACGCTCGCGGGGATCAGCTCACCGGCTTCGACGAGCTCGGCGACCCGCGCCGTCGTCTCGGCGACCCCCATGCGGAAATAGTCCCGCAGATCCCGCTCGGTCGCCACGCCCATGGCCCGGGCGGCGATGCGGAGCAGCGCGCGCTGGGCGTCCTCGCGCGCGGGCGTCGGCGCCTCGATCACCGCGCTGGGCAGCACCTTGCCCGGCAGGCCGTACACCCTCTCGAAGGTGCCCCGCCGGGTCGCGGTCGTCAGCTCGCCGGTCCAGAACAGGCACTCGGCCGCCCTCTTGGCGTCGCTCCAGCCCCACCAGCCGCCCGCCCCCTTCGCGCCGACCTCGAGCTCGGAGGCGGCCAGCGGCCCGCGCTCGCGGATCTGTTCCAGCGCCCGGTCCACCACCTGCCGGTGCTCCCGCAGGAAGCGCGCCACGCCCTTCCAGACGCCCACCCCATCGCGCGCGTCGGCCATCCGCCAGCGCAGCAGCGGCTGGGCGGCGAGCGGCAGCAGCGAGGCCTCGTGCGCCCAGTACTCGAACAGCGGCCGCTTCCTCGCCCAGGCGAGCTCCTCGAGCATCGGCCGCGGATAGGCCCCCAGCCGCGAGAAGGCCGGCAGGTAATGGGCGCGCGAGACCACGTTGACGCTGTCGATCTGCACCACGCCCAGCCGCTCGATCAGCCGGGTCAGCTGTTGCTTCGTCGTCGCCGATCCGGGCCGCTCCGCCCGGAAGCCTTGCGCCGCCAGCGCGATGCGCCGGGCCTCCGCCGCCGACAGGGTATCCTTCATCCGCGCCTTCCGTCCGTTCGGGCCCGCACCGTGGAGCCCGAGCAACGAAAGTACAACGTTGCGGCGCCGCCTCAACACGCCAGCCGCCCGTCGTGGAGGGCGGCGATCCCGAAGGCGGATAGGAAGCCGCAGGACTTTCGCGCATGTCAAGCCCCGTGGGGACGGCGCCTGGCGAGCTGTTTTTGGCCCATCGGACGCCCGCTTGCCGCGTCGCAGGGCTGGCGGAGGGCGGCCTCGGACGCCTGAGCGGGGAGCGCGCCATGCCCCGGATATCGAGCTGACGGGGATCGCATCTCACGACGAGACGACCCGGTATCGCCCCGGCTCCCCGACGACGAGGATCTCGCCGAGCTGTGATCCGCTGCTGTCCCGTCGCGCGAAGCGGCGCACCGGCTCCCCGGCGCGCGGCGGCTCACCCCTCGGCCCGAGCCATGCGAGCGGCGCCTCCGGCGCGTGCCCGGCGATCGCCTCGAGGGCGCGTACGGCAGCGTCGATCGTGTCGGCGCGGACCACGGTGTCACAACGATAGTTGGGAACGCGATTCTCGTCGACACAGATCCCGTGCTGATACCAGATCGTGCCGAACTGATCCGAAGCTGGAGAGAACAGCGGGACGCCGAGCGCGCGGGCCGCGGTCTCGCCCGCGAGCGTCCATGCCATCACGCCGAACGGGCGAACCTGCGGGATGCGCAGATCCTCCGCGACGAAGGCGGAACGCTCGAGCCATGTGAGGTACGACGCGTCCGTCGGCGTGCAGAAGTCATCGTCCGGGAATACCATGTAGAGGACTCCTGTTCGGTCCATCCAGGACTCCGAGTTACCCGGCTCGCTGACGGGCAAGAGGATCTGGTCCTCGTACCGCAGCAGACGGTCGATGCTCAGCCGGCAGTCGGACTCGAAGCCCTGCAGCGCCGCGAAGACGCCCATCATCGTCATACCCGGGGCGGTCGTGACGCCACCTAGCCGCCGCTCCAGCTCGAGCGCCGTGTCCCATACGGGGAGGCCACGCTCCGCGAGGAGCTCGGTCAGCCGCTCGGCGGTGCATGTCTTCCTCGGGTTTCGCTTCATCCCTCGCTGCCGCAGCACCGTCTGGGCGTGCTCGCTCAGCACGTCCGAGAGAGCCTCGAACGGATCAACACCTCGTGCCATCGGCGTGCCTCCCATATCCCCTATGCGGCGGGAATGCAGGACCGGTCGCTGGAGCCGGGGTCATCCGCGGATCGAGCGGCTGGGGCCCGCTCCGCCCCTGCCCCTGAGCGATCGCCTGTTGCTGCGCTGCAACCCACTCGGGGTGGGGCGGCGAGAAGTTCGTGTTTCGCGTGCGCCCGTCCCGGGAGGTGCGCCCTGGCTGAATGACCCTCGGGTTCGGCTGGCCGTAGCGGTGGTGCAGGTTGGCGAAGAGCTGGCTGCAGTTCGGGCAGGGGGCTCTCCGGCCGGAATGGCCGTTGCTCCTGGGCTGCGTGGAGCGGATGCTGCGGATCGAGCCGAGGCAACGCTGGATATCCGCGTGATCGTTGGGATCGTTCGGGTTCAGCGGGCGGACCCTGCCCGTCCGTGGATCTCGGCGGTTCTGCGCCTCCCACGCATAGATGTAGCGGCTCAGCGCGCGTGGCTCGCCGCAGGTCGACGGAGACCGGCCTGGCGGCCGGCGGCCATCGTACGCTGGGTAGACGCCGTCGTTGTCCGGCGCCCGCGGCGGCATCGCCTGCTGGACGACCGGGTGGATCGGGTTCGGCCCTGTACCTGCGCCGCTCTGCCGCGAGAAGCCGCCCGGCGGCGCGGCGCTGCCGGTGACCGTCGTCGTGACGGGAACGAGGCCCATCGGATCGAAGAACCTGAACGGCTGATTGTGCGCGTACGTGAACGGCTCAAGGCCGCCGGCGAGCCCGATGGGATCGGTGCTGATGAACCGTCCGATCTCGGGATCGTAGAAGCGATAGCGCTCGTACGAAAGGCCAGTCTCCACGTCCGCGTACTGCCCCGGGTACCGGCACGCCGTCCCCGCCCGAGCTGCCGTGTCGGGCTCGATCCTCCCCCATACGCTCGGGCGCAGATCTGCGAGGATGTCCCCGCGCCCCGACACGAGCAGCGCCGGGATCTCGCCGGGGCCGTTCACGTAGTGTACCCATTCTCCATGCGCCAGCGCGCCATTCTCGACGCGCGTGTCGCGGTGCGCCAGCGGCGAGAACTCGCCTTCGCGATAAGCGTACGTACGATAACAGACCACCGCGCCGTCGCCAGCGGCACCTTCCTCGATCTCATGGACGGTCACCTCGTCATCCCACACGAAGCGCACCGTGCGAGCCGCGTCCGCCGGTGGAATGACGCGCTTCACGATCCGGCGCGCGAAACAGTCATAAACATTCTCGACGCGCGTCCCGTCAGGCGCCACTACGGCAGCGAGCAGGCCCTTCGCGTTCCACTCGTAGCGCCACGTCGTCGCGCCCCCGACGCCTGTGCGCTTCTCGATGAGGCGCCCCTCGGCGTCATAGATGTACTCGGTGTCGCCTCGCTTCACGAGCCTGCCACCTGCACCGTACTCGCGCGGCGTGGTGTCGTGAAGCGCGCCGCCCGCTCCATAGTGAAATCGTTCTGATCGCCCGTCCGGATGCTCGCTCCCCAGCGCTCGCCCCATCGCGTCGTACGCGAAGGCCCGTCTGCCGAGATCGGCCCGGTGCTCCGAAAGCAGGTCGCCGCCCGCCGAGTGTTCGTACGCCGCCGCGAAGGTCGTCCCCGGCGGGAGTCGCCCGACCCACCGCGGCTCGGCTGGATGACGCGCAGGAGCGCCGGCCGTGACGTGGCGCTCGGCGAGGCAGCCCTCCGGGTCGTAGCGCGTGTGGATCGCCCCCCCGCCTGGCAGACCGCGCGCGATCTCGTTGTCGAGCGCGTCCCAGACGAAGGTCACGGGCGTATCGCCGCCGAGGAGCACCAGATTCGGGAGCCCCATCAGGTTCGGCGTGATGCGCTCCACGTGCCCTAGCGACGTGCTCATGACGGTGCGGTATCCGGTGGAGGTATACTCGCTCCCCACGGCGTACGTGCGCCCGGCGTAACGCTGGGTCTCCCGCGTGAGGCGACCACGAGCGTCGTACACGAAATCGCAGGCCACCTCTCCGTTCTCTGCGTGCAGCAGCCGGCCAAGCGCGTCGTACTCGAAGCGCTCTGAGACGCCGTCGGTGAGCACCCGCTCCGTGATCCGCCCGCAGCTGTCGCGTACCAGCTCGGTGACGTCGCCGGACGCATCGCGGATCAGCACGATGTTGCCGGCCAGATCGAGCTGATATCGAAGCTCTCGGCCATCGAAGGTCCGCTCCCCGACGACCCGGCCGGCGGCGTCTCGGCGGATGACGTGTTCCTCGCCGCGGTCGTTGATGATGCGGACCAGATTGCCTTCCCGGTCGTAGCGGAATCGAAGGACCTCACCGGTCGGACGCTTGAGCTCATGCACGACCGAGTAGCCACCCCAGGAGAGCTCGTAGACTCCCCCGTCAGCGCCCCGGATCCGGGTGGGGAGCCCGTCCTCATCGTAGCTGATCTCCTGGACGCCACCGTTGGATAGCCGCACGGCGAGAAGCTGCCCTCGTCCGTCATAGAAGAAGTCCGAGCGGGTGCCGTTCTCGTCGACGAAATGGGTCACACGGCCGAAGGGATCGAAGGAGATCTGCCGTGGCCTGCCGTGCGGCTCCACGAGCTCGATCAGGTTTCCCTGGTCATCGTAGCGGAACGTCGTGGTCGCGCCGTCGGGCATGATGGCGCGCACGCATTGCCCGCGGGCGTCGTAATCGAGCTCGAGCACGGTGCCGAGATCGTCGTTCGTCCGCCGCAGGCGCGAAAAGTCGTCGTACTCGTAGCGGACGACACCGCCCAGAGCGTCGACGATCTCCGCCAGGTTGCCGCGCTCGTTGTAGGCGTACATCGTGATCGTGCCATCGGGCGCGGTGATCCGCGTCGTGCGACCAGCGGCGTCGTGCTCCCACCGCGTCGTGGCCCCGAGCGGGTCAGCATAGGCAGTCCGCTGGCCCTCCGCGTTGTAGGTGCTCGTCGCGACTGCACGGCCCGTGGTTTCCAGATCGATGCTGCCGTGCTCACCGATGATGTAGCGTCGCACCTGCAGCGAGTTGATGACCTCGGTGTACCCGTCGCCGTAATCGAGCTTCACGTGCAGGAAGCCTCTCGCCGGCGAGGAGCCGTCGGCCAGCACCGCGGGCACGCTCGCGTCCAGCGCTGGATCGTCGCGGCCGGAGCGCTCGCACCACGTCTCGATGCAACGTCCCTGCTTGTCGTAGCGGTACTGGACGCGGAGTCCCGAGGGGTAGGCCAGCGTCGTCAGGTGGTGCTCGTCGTACTCGAAGCGGCAGGTGTTCCCATCGCCGTCGATGACTGCGCGGAGGTCACCCCGCTCATCGACCTCGTACGAGCACGAGCTCTGGACAGCGCCGCGACTGTGGACCTCGAAGCGCGCGATGTGGCCGTCGCTTCGCCGCCGGACCTGCACGACGCGGCCGGCGCTGTCCTGGACCGCTTCGAGCCTCCCCTCCCGGTAGCGCAGCTCGATGCGGTTGCCCGACAGATCGACGACGGCCGAGAGAAGCCAGCGTGAGCCCGCGGGATGCAGGGGCGAGAAGAGGTGGACAAGGCCATCCTCGTCCACGACGACAAACCCGGTGTCGTCTCGCCGGAGCACGACGCCTTCGCCGAGATCCGCCTCTCCGCCCAGCTCGGGAAGGTCCGTCGTGACCGACGTCCCATCGGGGAGGTGAACGACGAGGGTCCTCCGGCGAACCTCGATCTCCCATGCAAGCGAGTGCGTCCAGCCATACCCCAGCCCCACGTCTCGCTCGAGCGCGCTGGTCGAGTAGAATCGCTCGAGGAAAAGCGGCAGAGGGCCGGGCAGCACGAGGTCGAGCTCCGGGATTGTGAACACCCGCCCATCCGACACATCGACAGGGTCCCCGGCTGTGGTGCGTCCGCCGCCGCCATGCACCGGATTGCCGCAACCCGCCCCGCTGCCCTGGCCGCACCCTCTGCCGCCCTTGCCGCCACCTCGCGCGCCGCGGCCTCCGTTGCGGCCGCGCCCGCGCTGCCCCGCCGCATTGCCTCGCCCACTCTTGCCCCCGCCGCCACCCCCGGCGCCCCCGCCGCCCAGGATGAACGTTCCCGGGTTCATGCCGGGAATCGCCGGGATGTTCGGAACCGGTGCTGTGCGAGCCATACGCCCCTCCTGACGCCGGGACGCGATGCTAATCGTGGGGCATTCTGGCTGCAAGGATGTCGCTCCTCGAAGCAGGATTCTTGGTTGCACTCCACGGCGAGCGGTTCCTCGCTCGGACCCTCTTCAAACCCATCTCGATGCTGACGAGGACGGATCGGCTTGACGGGTGCAGGCGGCTCGCGTCTCTACGCATTCGACCTGACGGTGTTCGCATTGAGCCAGATGCCGTCGAGACCATGGCCTTCCGCAGCCGCTCCGCACGCCCGGTCCGCTGGTGTATCCTCGGCGAATGGCACATACCGCCCCGGTTCCGAACATCGCTGCCATCCCCGGCGTCCACCCCGCGGTACTCGGAAGCTCTTCCTGAACGCGGGACGTCGTCGATGACCGGCCCTGCCATGTCGTGGGACGCGCTCTCCTCGCTGCGAGGCCCGGAGCGCGGTCTCGCGCGGTCGCATCGCGGGCTCGCCGCCTTCTGGCGGTCCGTGGCCGAGGGCGCCCTCCTCGGCCACGCTCCGCAGGACACACCCATGCGCTGGTCGCAGCGCTCGATGCCTGGTTTGCTGGAGGACCTGCCTGCGCGCTCGTCGCGGGCGAGGACGCGGGTCTCCGCTCCGCCGTCCTGGCGCGCTGGGCCTTGTCGATGGCCGAGCGCCGGACGGCGGAGGTGATCTTCGTGCCCGTCAGCCCGCGGCTCGCGACCGCGGTCGAGCGCGACATGCTGAAGCTGCTCTTCGGCCTGTTCAAGGGCACGGCGACGGCCATGTTCAGCCGTCCGCGGAGCCCGCGTGAGCTGATATCTGCCATTCAGCTGGCCTTGACGGGCGTCGGATGGGTCTCCTCGGTGCCTGACGAGGACAACCCCCGGCTGCTGGTGATCCTCGACGGCATCGAGCGGGCGGCCGACGGGTGGCCGGATCCGCGAGCTCCCTTCCTTGGCGCGCCCGGCGAGGGAGCGCGCATCGTCGTGTCGGTGGACTCCGAGGCTCACGTGCCGAGCGGCGTGCTCTGGCGCGACAGGCTCGCGTGGGCGGCCGAGGAGATGGCCGTGATCTCATACCCGGCCGAGCGGCCGTCGCCCGACGAGGCTGCCGGAGCACGGCGCGCCCTCGCGTCGCTGGGTGACACAGGGCTGCGCGCCGCGCGTGTCCTCGACGCGCTCGCCGCCGTCCTTGCTCCCGTGCCGCGAGACGATCTCCTCCGGGCGGTGGGCGTGGACATGGCCGAGCTCCAGGCGTTCGAGCGCGCGCCCGAACCGGCGCGGGGGTTTGCCGTCGCGGACGACGAGGGAGCCTACCGCTTCCGCGACGACGCGGCACGCGCCTGCTGGGCGACGCCCGATCGCCTCGCGACCATCGAGGACGCCATCGTCGCGCGTGGGTTGACGGCGCTGCGGGCATGCAAAGCGGCTTCTGAGCCGCGTGTCGCGTGGCCCTCCTACCTGGTCGAGTACCTCGGCGCTCACATGACGCGTCGATCCGCTGGCGTGACCGACCTCATGGAGCTCGTCTCACCAGCGTGGCTCGCGCTGTGGATGGACAGGCCGGGCGGCCTCGTGGGGTTCTTGACGGACGCCCGTCGGGCCCGTCGCGCTGCGGAGGACGCGCTCCTCGCGGCGTGTCGTCCCGGGAGCGAGAGCGACCGAGGAGCGGGAGCCGAGAGGGCCGCTCGCCTGTGCGAGATCATCTGGTGCACCCTCGCCGAGGGGGCGCTCTGCGCAAAAGAGGGCAGCCGCGAGGAAGCGCGAGATCCCGCCGAGCCTTACGCGGAACCGACCGTGGACCTCACCCGACCGACGGGCGCCGCGCGCGCTCGGGCGGAGGCGCTGGTGACGTTGGCCTCCGCGTTGACAGGACCAGAGCAGGAGCTGGTTCGGCGGTGGGCAGCAGATGCGTGCGCAGGTTGTGGCGAGATCCTGCCTCGGCCGATCCCCTACGTGGCAACGGACCACAGCGCGGCGGATCCCGAGCGCACCCGTCGAATCCGCGCGGGCGCGAAGCACGAGGAACTCGACGGGTACCTGGCGCGGGAGCTGGTGATTCGCCCCACGGGCCTCTCGCCCGAGGAAGCTTGGAGCCTGGCGGAGAGCCGAGCAGGGGAATCGCGGATGGTCGCCTTCGCGGGCATCTTGCCCGATCTTCCCGAAGAAATGCGCGAGAAGGCCGTACGGGAGGTCATGTCCGCGTACTGGTCCCACGGCGACCGGCTGACGCTGCGCATCCTGGCGGCGTGCGCGCCCTGGATGGCCCTCGCCGATGCAGCCAGGCTCCTCTGCAACGAGCTCGGCAACGACTGGACAGACGAATTTCCCGGGATGCTGGTGGGCTTCGGCAGCCTCACCGAGCTCTCGCCGCTCGTGCGACGGTTGGGTGGCACGGCGGCGCTCGTGGGTGTCGCCCGCGCCATCGCCGACGTGGGCCGGTGGCTGCCCTAGCCGCCGAGAGGCAGCGGGACCTCGCGCGGCGCCGCGCCTCGGCGGCTCCGCGCGGAGGATGACGGGAAGAATCAGACCAAGAGGCGCGCCCTCAGTGGGTCGACGAGCCGCCGAGCGTGCGGACTCGCTCCTCGCCGTCCAGGGGAGCATCGGCGCTGGCCGCCGTGAGCTCGGCCCTGGCGGCCGTCGAGGAGCAGGCCGCCTCGCACGACGTCTCCTCGATGAAGCTCTTGAGGACCTGCGCGCGGTGGGGGAGGAACTTGAACTCGAGGGGGTCCGAGATCCGGCCCTGCTCGTCGACGTGGACGAACGCGCCGGGCTGACCTGAGTGCGTCGGCCACACGTGCAAGCCGCCGAGGTCGTCGTCGGGCTCGCCGTCGCTGCTCAGCTGGTGGCACCCGGCGCACGACTGCGTGGTGGCGCGATCGGCGGCGTCCTCCGCCGTGACCGCGCTCGGCCAGAGGCGGCTCAGCAGGATCGGATCGAGCGCCGTCTCGATGTCGGCGATGAACGCCGTGTTCCCCTGCAGCTGTACCCTGTAATCGTTGCTGGTGTCCACCTTGCTCTCGCCCGAGTTGTAGTCGTCCGGGATGGGCAGCGTCTTGAGCGAGATGTCGTTCTCGTCGTCGCCGAGCGGCACGAGCCCGTCGAGGGCGGCGAGGAAGCTGCTCTTGAAGAGGAGCCAGCGGCTGTCGGTCGGGCTCGTGGCGGCGGTGAACAGGGCGCCGAACGGGTTGTCCTTCACCGTGACCGGCTTGACGAAGAGCCTGGTCGAGTTGTCCACGGAATCGGTGCCCACGTCGAGCTTGAACTCGCGGAGCATCCAGGGGCCGCCCATGAACTGGTTCGTGCGGATCTGGCCGGTCCAGTGCATGAAGTTGGACGCCTGGAGGACCGGCGCGAAGCCGGGCAGGCCGTCGTTATAGAACGTCTTGAGCGCGTCGGCGCGCTGGGCCTCGGTCATGGTCGAGGTCGAGAGGTTCGCCCAGAACTCGGCGACCGGGAGGCAGGCGGCGACCCCGCACTCGGGGTTCGGGTTCGGGAGCTGGCCCTCGAAGATGATGAAGTTGCGGTTGAAGATGCTGGTCGCGCCGGACTTCTTGGCGTAGATGATCCGGTACTCGCCGCAATGCGATCCGTCCTCCGGCGCGAGGTCGAACCGGTTCACGAGCGCGACCGGCTCCATGAAGTCCGGCCCGTCCTCGAACGGGTCGCTGCTGGCGAGCGCGCCCTCGGCCCTGGGACACGTGTACGGGTACCCGTTGAGCTGGGCGACGCCATTGCTGTCGGTGCTGTCGTCGCAGTGGATGGCGTCGGCGTCGTTGAAGACGGCGTTCTGGGCGTCGTTCTGCGTGTCCCACCAGCGCTGATAGAGATCCAGGGGCGCCTGGTCGGAGCCGACGCTGGTGATGAGCTTCTGGAGGACGGATTCGAGCTGGAACTCGGCCAGGCTCAGGGTGGTCTGGTCCGTCTCCTTGGTGACGATGAGGGACTTCCGCGTGTCGATGAGCGGCACGGACGCGGGGCACGTCAGCGCCTCCGCGCTCTCCGCCGTGAGCTCCTGGGCCTCGCCGGCGGCGACGACATCGTCGCCCACCGGATCGGCGCCGCCGCAGGCGCCCAGGGAGACCGACGCCGCGGCGCACATGACCGCGGCGAGGAAGGGGAACTTGGAGGCATATCGAAGATACATGATCGCTCCTGTGGAGTAAGGCGGATCGGGATCGCTCCGAAGCGGCTCGCGCTGCTGGAGCTGCTCCGCCTCGCGCCGTCGCTGCTAGGCGCGCCTCGTCGAGACGAGGCCCTGCCGTCGCGGTCCGGCTGGCGGCGCGCTATCGCAACCGGCATGCCGCCCCGCCGCGCCGGGGCCCTTCCGGCGAAATCGCGCGGCGCGACGAAGCGAGCGCGGCGCAGGAGCGGCTGCCGCCCGATGGCGCTCGCCCGCGGGCGCAGCGCGCGGAGGGCAAGCTTTGCCGTCCTGGCAAAGCTTGCCGTCCCTGAAGGCCAGGGGCATGGCAAAGATTGCCGTCGCGCCACACGCCCGCGCCGCCGCACGCCCGCGCCCCGGACACGCCAATGCCACCTTTCCGACGCTGCGTCGGCACGGGCATTCCCTGGTCGCCGCCCGCGCCGGCGGCTGCGCCTGGGGCGCGGCCGGCGCTGCCGCTGCTCGCCGAGGTTCGACGCCATGCGCCACGATCGATCGCTACGTTTGCAGGGCGCTTCGCGCCGAGAGCAAGAGATAGGAGCTCATCATCCGTGGAACATAGAACCGTCTTGATTTCAGGCGCGAGCATCGCCGGTCCCGCCCTCGCCTTCTGGCTCGCCCGCTACGGGTTCCGACCCGTCGTCGTGGAGCGCGCCGGCGCGCTCCGGCTCGGCGGACAGAACATCGACATCCAGGGCGCGGCGCGGGAGGTCGTGCGCCGCATGGGGATCGAAGGCGACATCCGCGCCGCCACGACGGGGGAGCAGGGGCTCCGCTTCGTCGACGACCGCAACGCGACCAAGGCCGAGTTCCCCGCGGCGAGCTCGGAGGGCGGCGGGTTTACCCAGGAGCTCGAGGTCCTTCGCGGTGACCTCGCCAGGATCCTCTACGACCGCACCCGCGACACGACGGAGTATATCTTCGGCGACCAGATCGCGGGCCTCCGGGACCACGGCGACCGGGTGACGGTCTCCTTCGAGCACGGCGACGAGCGCGATTTCGACCTCGTGGTCGCCGCCGATGGCATCCGCTCACGAACCCGGGCGCTCATCGTCGGCGATGAGCCCAGGATCCGCCCGCTCGGCCTCTATGGCAGCTACTTCACGATCCCCCGCGGCTCATCCGACGGCGCCTGGGCTCGCTGGTACCACGCCCCAGGCAGCCGCTCGATCATCCTGCGCCCAGACAACGTCGGCACCACCCGGGCGTCGCTGTGGTTCCTGTCGCCCGGTCGCGGCCATGAGAGAGCGAGCGCCGCCGAGCAGAAGGCGCTCATCGCGAGCGTCTTCGCCGACGCCGGCTGGGAATCGCCGCGGGTGCTCGCGGCGCTCGCCGACGCCGAGGACGTCTATTTCGATGCGGTCAGCCAGGTCATGGCGCCACGCTGGTCGAGCGGCCGCGCCGCGCTCGTGGGCGACGCGGCGTACTGTCCGTCGCCGGTCAGCGGAATGGGCGCGAGCGTCGCGCTCGTCGGCGCTTACGTGCTCGCGGGAGAGCTGTCGCGGCGCTCCGACCATCGAGACGCCTTCGCGGCTTATGAAAAGCTGATGCGCCCCTACGTCGACCTGGCCCAGAAGCTCCCGCCAGGCGTCCCCTGGATCGCGCACCCGAAGTCGAGGCTCGGCGTCTCGCTCCTCCACATGGCCCTTCGGCTAGCGTCCAGTCCCCTGTTGCGGCGCCGCGAGGGCTGGCTCGTCTCCTCGCCGGCCGACAAGATCGAGCTCCCCGATTACGCGAACGGACGCTGAGCGCGGCAATCCTCGCCCGGTCGGCCTCCACGGCAGCACCCTCCTGGTTGGGCCTGCAGCGGCCGCCGCTGCGGCGCACGATATCGACGGTCGATGGAGTTGCTTCGCGTGACGACCGTGAGATAATTCTCACGCCAGACTTCCTTTCTTTACGACGACACAGCTTACAACGATCGTCCACGGGGCTTTCTTGCTTTGCCCGAATGGAGATGACGAGATGCGTTCTCTTGCCGAGAAACACAGACAGAGCGACCGCGCTCTCGGCCGCCGCGTCTTCTTGAAGGCGCTCGGCGCCGGCATCGCTGCGCCGCTGGCGTTCCGGATGAGCAACCTGGCGCTGGCCGAGCCGAGCGCCGCGCCGGTCCGGCTGTTCATCTATTTCGTCCCCCATGGCATGCCCATGGAGTTTGCCGAGCCGTACGGCTCCCCGGGCGCGGACTTCCTGAAGGGCTCGACGGTCCTGTCGGCGCTCGCGCCCTTCGGGAAATACGTCAATGTCTGCCGCGGGCTCGGCATCAACGGCTTCGGCAACCACGAGGCGGTCTCCGGCGTGCTCACCGGCGTCAAGGACGGCGCGGGGGCCGACTCGATCGATCACACCATCGCGCAGGCGCTCGGCGTCGAGGCCTACAACCTCGGGGCGAACCCGTACCCGAGGAACCAGGACGGGACGGGGTTCGACAAGAACTCCTACCTGATCAGGCACGGCGGTGTCTGGGTCCGCCCCATCGAGGACCCTGCGGCCGCGGCCGCGGAGATGCTCGGGGCCGTCGGCGGCGGGCAGCAGGGCGGAGGCGCGCCGGCGACCGACGAGGCGGCGTTCCGCAACGAGGCGCTCGGGCTCACCGAGCGGCAGCTCGAGGCGATGCAGCGCGCGCTCTCGGGCCTCACGAGGGAGCAGAGCAAGCTCGGTGTGCACCTCGAGTCGGTGCGCTCGCTCAAGGCCGCGGCCGACAGGCCGGTCGTGAACGGCTGCAGCCAGAGGCCGGCGCTGCCGGCGCTCGACGCGCTCTCGGGCAAGAGCGTCTTCGACCAGGCGAACCTGCGGAGCGTCATCGACGCCCACCTCGAGGTCGCCGCCAACGCGATGGTGTGCGGCACCGCGCGCGTCGTCACGATGCAGAACCTGTGGGTCAACTGTGATCTCCCCATGAGCTTCAAAGACGGCCCCGGGAGCGCGAGCGCCTACCACGGGGCGACATCCCACTCCCGGGAGCCGGCCGGTCGCAAGGAATTCGCCACGATCCAGGGCTGGTTCTTCGCGCGGCTCGCCGAGAAGCTGCTCGCCGTCCTCGACCAGCCCGACCCGCTCGATCCCGGCAACACCGTCCTGCACAACTCGCTCGTCTACGTGTGCAGCGAGATCGGCGACGGCGCCGATCACAACTCCGACGTCCACGACGTCTACCTCGGAAACCAGATCGTCCACTCCTACCTCCCGGCGATCCTGATCGGCAACGCCGGCGGCCGCATCGCGAGCCGCGGCGTCGTCGACGTCGACACCGATCACGTCAACATGCTGGCCACGCTCGGCGACGCCATGGGGGTTTCCATCAAGCAGATCGGCGCGCACAGCGCGCAGCCGATCCAGGAGCTGAAGTCATGATTCGCTGGCGAACGTGGGTGCTCGCCGGAGCGGCGTCATCGCTCCTCGCGTGCGGCGGGGGCGACGGCGGCGACGATCCCGAGAAGGGCCCTCTCATCGACGGCAGCTCGTGCGAGCAGGCGCAGGTCGGCGCTCCGGTGCTGCGGCGGCTCTCCGCGCTGGAGCTGGAGAACAGCCTCCGCGACATCTTCCCCGAGCTCGGCGCGGCGGCGTGGTCGGGGGTCCGGCTGGGCACCGACCCGACGTCGGACCTCGGCTTCACCAACGACGCTCAGGCCCTGCAGGTCGGCGCCCAGACCGCGAAGGAGCTGCTGGGCACGGCGGAGGACGTCGCCGACATCGTGACCGCCGAGGCCGCGCTGGCCACCTCGCTTCCGTGCGCGGCGACCCAGCCTGGCCCCGAGTGCGCCGCCGAGTTCGTCACCCGGCACGGGCTGCGGCTGTTCCGCCGGCCGGTGAGCGAGGCGGAGAAGGGCGAGTTCCTGGCGCTCCACGCCTCGGTGAGCGGAAAGTCCGATTTCCGCGTCGGGCTCAAGTGGACGCTGGTCTCCATGATCCAGTCGCCCCACGCGTTCTACCGCTCGGAGATCGGCGCCCCGAGCGGCGGCCGCTACGAGCTGTCCCAGCACGAGCTCGCGACGGCGCTGGCCTACAACTACACGGGCACGACGCCCACGCCCGAGCTGCTCGACAAGGCGGCGCGCGGGGAGCTCGGCACGCCGGAGGCGCTCGTCGAGGAGGCGCGCGCGCTCCTGAGCTCGCCGCGCGGCCACGAGGCGATGAGCCGCTTCTTGCAGCAGTGGCTCAGCTACGGGAAGGTGAACGGGATCGCGAAGGAGAACGAGCCCGACTTCAGCACCTACGGGGGCTTCATGCAGGAAGAGACACGCCTCTTCCTCGAGGAGGTCCTCTACACCCGCGGCGCCGGCGTGGCCGAGCTCTTGACCGCGCCGTACACCTTCCTCAACGCCAAGCTCTCGACGTTCTACCGGTACGGCAACGTCACCACCGAGAGCTTCCAGCGCGTGGATCGGCCCGCGGAGTGGGGCGTCGGGCTGCTCGCCCAGGGCTCCATCCTCGCGGGGAACTCGCGCATGGACGGCTCCTCGCCGACCCACCGTGGACTGCTCGTCTTCGAGCGGCTCCTCTGCGGCGACGTCCCCCCGCCGCCGGAGAACATCCCGGCGATCACCAAGCCCGATCCGGGGAAGACGACGACGCGCGCGCGTTACGAGGAGATCCACATCTCGGCCGAAGGCTGCAACGGGTGCCATGCGAGCTTCGACCCGACGGGCTTCGCGCTCGAGCACTTCGACGCGACGGGACGCTACCGCCCCGACGAGGGCGGCCTCCCCATCGACGACTCGGGCTACGTCGCCTTCGCGGGCGAGAGGCGGCCTGTCGCCGGCGCAAAGGACCTGGCCGAGACGCTCGCCGGCGCGCCGGAGGTGACCGAGTGCGTGAGCAAGCTCGCATCGGCCTACACCTACGGCGGGGCGCTCGGGGCCGAGTGCGCCATCGGCGAGGTCCAGCAGGGCCTCGTGACCGGGCAGATCGGCCTCGTCGAGTACTTCGCGCAGCTCGCGGGCACCGAGCACATGCGCGCCCGCGTCCGGCGGGAATAGCGCCCCCGCGTCGCGGGGCGGGGCGGCGCTTGCCGCAGGCAGACCGCAGAGGGGAGGACCGCCAAGGCGCCAAGAACGCCAAATGATTGAGATTTCTTGGCGTCCTTGGCGCCTTGGCGCCTTGGCGGTTCCCAAAGTACCGCACGTTCGGCCAAAGTACCGCGCTACCCGCACGAGCGCTCATGACCGCCCCCACGACCGCCTCAGCACCGACGGGCCCCGGCGCGCCCGCCCTGCGCCCTTACCAGCGCGCCGCCATCGACGCCGTGCTCGCGGCCCGCAGGCGCGGCGTCCGGCGCATGGTCGTGTGCCTCCCCACGGGCGCTGGCAAGACGGTCATCTTCTCCCATCTTGCCCGCCTCGCCAGGCGGCAGGTCCTCGTCCTCGCCCACCGCGAAGAGCTGCTCTTCCAGGCCAAGGACAAGATCGAGCGCGCCCTCGGCGGGCAGGCCACGGTCGCCGTCGAGCAGGGCGAGCTCCGCGCCTCGTCGGACGCGCGCGTCATCGTCTGTTCGATACGCTCCCTCCACGAGAAGCGGCTGGAGCAGGTCACCGGCGGCCGCGATATCGGCCTGGTCATCTACGACGAATGCCACCACGCCCCCGCCGAGGACAACCGCCGCGTCCTCCGCCAGCTCGGCGCCTTCGACCCCGCGTGGACCGGCACCCTCCTCGGGTTCACCGCCACCACGGCCCGCGGCGACGGCAAGGGCCTCGACGAGGTCTTCGAGGAGATCGTCTACAGCCGCACCCTCCCCGAGATGATCGCGGACGGCTATCTCGCCCCGCTCACCGGCTACCGCGTCGGCACCGCCACCGACCTCTCCCGCCTCGACGCCGGCGGCCTCGACTTCGCCACCGACGAGCTCGAGGAGGCCGTCGATCTGGAGGAGCGCAACGCGCTCGTCGCCCGCTCCATTCAAGAGCTCGCCCGCGACCGCCGCACCATCGCCTTCTGCGTCACGGTCGCGCACGCCAGGAATCTGTCGAAGGCGCTCAACCACCTCGGCGTCCGAGCCGCCTACGTCCACGGCGACATGCCTTCCGACCTCCGCGGCCGGATCCTCGCCGATTTCCGGGAAGAGCGCGTCCAGGTCCTCACCAACGTCGCTGTCCTCACCGAGGGCTTCGACGACCCCGGCGTCTCCTGCGTCGCGATGGCCCGCCCCACCCGCTCGGACGGGCTCTATGCCCAGTGCGTCGGGCGCGGCACCCGCCTCCATCCGGGCAAGAGGGATTGCCTCATCCTCGATTTCGTCGACCTCTCCTCGCTCCAGCTGTGCACGCTCCCCTCGCTCTTCGGCATGCCTCGCGATCTCGATCTCGAGGGCAGGGACGCCGCGGAGGCGAGCCGCTTCTACCGGCAGGTGACCTTCGACTACCCCGGGTTCGAGGTCGAGGCGGGCCGCATCACGCTGCGCGAGATCCAGGAGCGCGCCGCGCGCTTCGATCCCCTGAGCCTCCGCGTCGACCCCGAGGTGCTGGCCATCTCGCGCAACGCGTGGGTCTCTCTCGGCCGCTTCGGCCTCGCGATCCATTTCGAGAGGAAGCCCGGCGCGATCAGCGAGGTCGCCGTCCTGGCCCGCGGCGGTCGCGGCAAGCGGTGGCACGTCCTGCTGGATGGCAAGCTTGTCGAGCGCTTCTCCACCCTCGAGGAGGCGGTGGCCGCGGTCGATTACGAGGTCGCGCGCCGCGGCCCCGCGGCCGCGGCGTCGGCGCTCCACGGCGCGCCATGGCGCAGGGGAAGGCCCCCCGTCCCCCTGCCGGCCGAGCCCCCGAGGGGCTATCCCCCGCCGAGCACCATGGAACAGGCCATGATCCTCGCGGTCTGGGCGAGGGTCACCGCGCCGCGCGAGGGGCGATGATTCGAGCGCCCCGGCGGCTCGACGCAGCCCCAGGCCTCGCTCAGGCGGCGCCGGCTGCGCGCCGGGCGAATCGGTTCTCGGGGCGCGGCAGCCCCAGGTTCTCGCGCAGCGTGCGGCCCTCGTACTCGGTGCGGAAGAGGCCGCGGCGGCGCAGCTCGGGGAGCACCAGGGTGATGAAATCGGTGAGCCCGCCGGGCAGGTAAGGCGGCATCACGTTGAAGCCGTCCGCGGCGTCGTTCAGCAGCCACTCTTCCATCAGGTCGGCGATGGTCTCCGGCGTGCCCACGAGCTGCTTGTGGCCGCGCGCCCCGGCGATCCGCAGGTACAGCTGCCGGATGGTGAGGTTCTCGCGCCGCGCGAGATCGAGGAGCAGGGCCTGGCGGCTCTTGCCGCCGTTGCTGGCGGGGAGCTCCGGGATCGGTCCGTCGACAGGGTACTTCGAGAGATCGAATCCCCCGATCATCCCCGCCAGCAGCGAGAGCCCCACGGCCGGATGGACCAGGTCCTGGAGGGCGTCGAACTTCGCCTGCGCCTCGGCCTGGGTGCGCCCGACGACCGGGAAGAGGCCGGGCATGATCTTCAGGTGCTCGGGGCTGCGCCCGTACTTGGCCAGGCGCCCCTTCACGTCCGCGTAAAAGGCCCGGGCGTCCGCGAGCGTCTGCTGGGCGGTGAAGATCACCTCCGCGGTGCGCGCCGCCAGCTCCTTGCCCGGCTCCGACGAGCCCGCCTGCACGCGAACCGGGTACCCCTGCGGCGGGCGCGCCACGTTGAGCGGTCCGCGCACGGAGAAGTGCTTTCCCTTGTGGTTCAGCGTGTGCAGCTTGTCCGGATCGAAGAGCACGCCGGACTGCTTGTCGTGCAGGAAGGCATCATCTTCCCAGCTGTCCCAGAGCCCCGTCACGACATCGATGAACTCCTCGGCGCGCTCGTACCTGCGGGCGTGCTCCACGTGGGCGTCCAGCCCGAAGTTCTGGGCCTCGGCCTGGTTCGCCGACGTGACAAGGTTCCAGCCGGCGCGGCCGCCGCTCAGGTGATCCAGCGACGCGAACTTGCGCGCCAGGTGATAGGGCTCGTTGTAGGTGGTGGTGACGGTGGCGATGAGTCCGATATGATCCGTGACCGCCGAGAGCGCGGACAGGAGGGTGATGGGCTCGAAGGCCGCGGAGTGGGCGCTCCGGGACAGGGAAGCGACATCCGAGGCCCCTCCCCAGAGGGCGGCGCTGTCGGCGAGGAAGACGGCATCGAACTTGGCCGCCTCGGCGGCCTGTGCGACGCGCCGGTAGTGCTTGAAGCTGTGGCCGCCGTCGGCCTGCGCGTCGGGGTGCCGCCAGGACGCGACGTGGTGACCGGTGGCGGGGATGAACGCGCCGAGTCGAAGCTGCTTGCGGGGTGAGCTCATGAGAACGGTCCTGGGGCTGGGTCGTGAGGAGGGCAGCCGCCGCGGGCCCTGGGCGGACGGCGGGCTCGGTCGGCCCCGGTGGAGCCACCTTCGGAGCATTTGGGCAAGCGTCGTGCCGGCGCGGGCGCGCCGGAGGGACCGCCGAGCGGCGCTGCGAGAGTCCGTGGGGAAGCACGGTTGCTGCGGGGGTGCTTCCCGCGCAACACTCGATGTTCTACATCGCCCTGAAGGGGGTCAGCGGCGGTTCCGGCGCCGTCGCATCGCCAGGGCGGAGAGCCCCACGGCGAGCGTCGCGGCCCACGAGCTCGCCGTGGCGCTGGCTCCGGCGGCGACGCACCCGCAACCTTCGTCGGAGGACCCCTCGTCGTCCGGCGTTGTTCCGTCGCTCCCACCTCCCTCGCCCGGTGCGCCGCCGCTCCCGGCAGAGGTGGCCGCCGTCCCCGCCCCGCCCGCGCCGGCCCCGGAGGAGGTGGCCGCCGTCCCCGCCCCGCCCGCGCCGGCCCCGGAGGAGGAGGCGGCGGTCGCCGACCCCGCCCCGCCCGCGCCGCCCGCGGAGGAGGAGGAGGCGGTCGCCGTCCCCGCCCCGCCCGCGCCGGTGCCTGGCCCGGTGTCCTCATCGCGGGGCACAGCTCCCGTGAATCCGGTCTGCCCCTCCCGTGTCAGCGACAGCACCAGCGTGCCGTCCTTCACCGTCACGTTCTGCGGATCGAAGTCCACGCGGTTACCGTCGAACGTCCAGTCCGCCTTGGCCCATCGCGCGCTGTCCAGGGAGTCGAAATCGTCCTGCCACGCGAGCTCGAAGGCCCCGTTGTTGTAGCGATAGACCTTGATCCAGTTGACGAACTGGTGCTGCGGGAGGGCGGAATCGTCGAACGGTCCGACCCACTCGGTGGCTTCGGAGGACCACAGGTTGAAGCGCAGGGACTGCTGGTTTGTCAGGGTGGCCACCTGCGCGCCCGTCGATCTCCTGATCTCTTCCCCGTCGATGCTCCAGGCGACGTAGTCCGGCGTCCACTCCAGCGTGTACGTGTGATAGCCGTCCGCGAGGGAGGCGTCCGCCGTGTGCACCTGCTCCGACGTCACCCTCGTGCCCATGCCGGTGATGATGTTGGACTGCCAGCTCCGGGCGTTGTCCTTCCCGAACACCTCGATGTCGATCTCCTCCCAGAATGCGCCGGACATCTCGGAGCCGTTCTTGTAGGTGAAGAAGGTCGACAGGATGCCGCTCCCGCGCGCCATGCGCATGCGCACCTCGATACGACCATGAAGCTGGCCCTGGGCGGAGTAGAGCTCTCCTCCCTTGTAAGGCTTCGCGACCGCAGTCGAGCTCACCGCGAACGCCAGCGAGGCAGCGGCGATCATCAGACCCGGACGGAATTTTATAAGCATGATGAACCTCCATGAGAACGCTAACACATGCCGGATCCGCGCGGAAGCGGGCACCGTGATTGTGGCGCGTGCGACCAGTTCGCCTTGAAATGTGCCACGGGCCACCATCCCCTGTGGGCTCTCGATGACCTCCGCGTCCTGCGCGCCGGTGGATGGCATGAGCAAGGACGGCAATCCGACCCGGGTTGAGGCGGGGCGACCGAGACGCGGGTCCGCGCCCCGCGGTCGTGGTATCCGGGTCGCGATGCGCCACGCTGACGAGCTCCGGCGGTTCGCTCGCCAGGGCTGGGCGGCCGCCCAGCGCGACAAGGAGCTCTACTGGCGCGACTGGAAGAGGCAGCACGGCCCTGCCGCCGGGATCCGGATAGCCGATGACGCGGCGCTGCGGAGGCGCCGCGCCTCCGCTGGTACGTCTTCGGCGCGCAGGCCGCGGTGGCCTACGGCAGGCCCCGCATGACCGCGGACGTCGACGTCACCGTCGACCTCGCGCGGACCAGCGCGCTCACCTTGCGCGCTCACCTTGGTGGACGACCTCTCGCGCGCGGGCTCACAGGGTCCCCGTGAGGACCATGCCGGCCATCGACGGCCCCACGCCGGCCGCCGCTCATCGCTGGTAGACGCGCACGTAATCGACGAGCATCCGCTGCGGGAAGGACGTGGACCCGTTCGGCGCTCCCGGCCAGTTGCCGCCGACCGCCACGTTGAGCAGCATGAAGAAGGGGTGATTGTACACCCAGGCGGCGCCGCCGGGCACGTCCGCGGGCGTCCGCGTCCGATAGAGGTTGCCGTCGAGGTAGAAGCGGAGCGCGCTCGGCTCCCACTCCACCGCGTACGTGTGGAACGCGTCCGCCAGCGCCGCCCCGCCCGGGAGGTTCGTCCAGCCCGTGAGCGGATTGCCGCGCCCGGATGCCGACCTGGCCGCCGCCTGCGTCGAACGCCTCGAACTGCTGGTTGGCGCCGCCCCCGTACCCCCACTGCTGGATCGGCGCGCCGTCGGCCGTGCTCACGTCGGTGACGTCGATGGCCCGGTTGCTGTTCACGTTCTCGATCTTGACGAAGCCATCGCCCACGGAGCTGACGCGGAACCTCTGGGCGCTCGTACCATTGCAATCCCACTGCTGCACGGCCACGCCGTCCGCGGTGCCGGCGGATCGCACGTCCAGGCATTTGCCGCTGTGCACCGCCTTGATCACGTAGACGCCATCGGAGATGGCCGTGACGCCTTGCTCGAGCGCGTCCAGCGCCTCGTCGTGCCACGGAGCCTCCCCGTCGATTCCACCGCAACCAGCGAGAAGGAGAGAGAGGGCGGCAGCGCAGGTGTCCTTGGCATCATCTTCGATTCTCCTCGGAAGGTGAGCGTGGGAGCGACGTGAAACCGGGCCCCATTGCCCGGCGAGGTTCGCCCGCGGTTGACCGATGGCCCGAGCAGGACATGTGCCATCGCGGGCTGGCGCGAGAGGAGGCGAGATCTGCCGCGACATCGTCGTGTCCCGCGGCAGGGCGGGGCGATCCGACGGATCACCCCTGCGGCGAGCGACGAGCGCGAGGGCGATCGCGGAGATCACCCCGGGGGATCTCGCGCGTCGCGCCCTGGTCCCCCCGCGGCGCTTCTGCATGCAGGGCGCGGCTTGCGCGCGGCGAGTCGTCATTCGTTGTTAGTTAAAGCTTCTTACTATTGTCGAGATGTCCGGCGCCTCTCGAGAAGCCCCGCGCCGTTGCCGTGGAGATTCAAAAAGCACAACGATAGTAAAGAAATTGGATGAACGAGTGAGTTGTTGGACCACAAAAGTGTTCTCCATCGACACGTGGCGTGTGCCTGACCAGGCGGGCTCTGGTATGTTCGTCGTCTCGGCGCTGTCGTGTCGCAGCGTCGTGAACCCAGGCTGGTGCCGGCCCATGTGGTCGGCGCTCGCACCAGTTCGTGCCTTCGTCGGGCGCGGCGTGGAGGAGACGGTGAACCCCGAGCAACACACGCATCGCTGGGCTTTGAAGCGCGCCGGCTCACGACTCAGGCACGCTGCGCCGCTCTTGCTCGCGCTCGTCGCGGCCTGCAACGGCCAGATCGGCGGGCCCGGCGAGGACACGGGCCCCGGCCCCGGCCCCGGCAGCGGCGGCGTGGACGGGCCCGAGAGCGCCGGGCCCCCGGAGGACGTGCTGGCCTCGCCCTTCTGCCAGACGCCGCAGCCCGGCACGGCGCCGCTCCGCCGGCTCAGCAACTACGAGTATACCAACACGCTGAAGGATCTCTTCTCCGGCGTCGCGGGCGTGGCCTCCGCCATCGACACGGCGGTCGCCACCTTCCCGAACGAGCCCGAGTCGCTCGGCTTCCGCAACAACGCGAGCTTCCTGACCGTCGGCTCGCTCGTCGCGCAGAAGTACCTCGACGCCGCGGAGCAGATCGCCGCCGTCGCGGCCCGCGCTCCGGGCCTGGTCGCCTGCGATCCGGCGGCGCTCGGTGAGCTCGAGTGCGCGCGCGAGTTCATCCGCACCTTCGGCGCCAGGGCGTACCGGCGGCCGCTCACCGAGGCCGAGGTCCAGAGCTACGAGGAGCGCTTCACCGCAGGCTCGGACGGGCACACCTTCGCAGATGGCATCGAGTGGGTCGTCTTCACCATGCTGCAGTCGCCGAACGTGCTCTATCGCGTCGAGCTCGGCGAGGAGAGCGCGGGCGAGGTCACCGAGCCCACGCCGTACGAGATGGCCTCGCGGCTCTCGTACCTGCTCTGGCAGTCGCAGCCGGACGAGGAGCTCGCGCGCGCGGCGGCCGCGGACGAGCTCGGCACGCCGGATCAGATCGAAGCCCAGGTGCGGCGCATGCTGGCCGATCCCAGGGCCGATCGCCTGCTCGAGTACTTCGACCAGTGGCTCGACCTCGACCTGCTGAGCGGCATGACCCGCGATCCCGCGGTGTATCCGGACCTCCCGTCCGGCCTGCCCGGCCTGCTGCAAGAGGAGACGAGCACCTTCATCAAGAGCGTGTTCGCGGACCCGAGCGGCTCGTTCGGCGAGCTCCTCACGGCCGAGCACAGCTTCGTGAACGGCGCGCTCGCGCGGCACTACGGCGTGGGCGGGGTGAGCGGCGACGACTTCGTCAGGGTCGACATGCCGGGCCGCTCGGGCGTGCTGACCCAGGGCATGCTGCTCACGCGCGACAAGGCGACGCGCACCTCGATCGTCCGGCGCGGCCTCAAGGTGCGCACCGATCTCCTGTGCGGGCTCGTGCCCGCTCCCCCGAACGACGTGCAGCTCGACCTCGAGGGCCTGGGCGAGGGGCTCTCGCAGCGCGAGCGCCTCGAGCTCCACCGGACCGAGCCGAGCTGCGCGGGGTGCCACCAGCTGATGGATCCCATCGGCGTGGTGTTCGAGTCGTTCGACGCCGTGGGCCGCTTCCGCACCGCCGACGAGGACGGCAAGCCGGTCGACACCTCCAGCAGCATCTCGCACACGCGCGACTCGAACGGCCCCGTGGCGAACGCCGCCGAGCTGGGCCAGCGCCTCGCGCAGAGCGAGGAGGCGCGCGCCTGCTACGTGCTGCAGAACTTCCGCTTCTTCTACGGTCGCGACAGGACCGACGCCGATCGCTGCTCGATGGCGGCGCTCTCGCTCGCCTTCAAGGAGAGCGGCTACAGCCTGTCCGAGCTCGTGGTCGCGCTCACGAAGACCGACGCTTTCCGCTACCGCCCCGTGATCCACCCGGAGAAGCCATGAAACCGCTGAGCCGCCGTACTTTCCTGCGTGGCGCATCCGGCGTTGCGCTCGCGCTCCCGTTCCTCGATGCCATGCTGCCGAGCCGCGCGCGAGCCCAGCCGGCGCCCTCTCCGCGTCGCATCATGTTCGTCTTCCAGGCGAACGGCGACGAGACGGCGAGGCGCTTCAGCGCCGCCGGCGAGACGAGCTTCGAGCTCGGCGAGTTCCTCTCCCCGCTCGAGCCTTACCGCGAGGATCTCGTCTTCCTCAACAACCTGCACAAGCATTTTTACGATCTTCCGGAGGACGCGCGGGCCGACAACCACCAGCAGGGCGGCAGCTCGCTCGCGCCGTGGAAGTCCGGCACCGGGTCGTTCCCGATCGGCGGCACCGAGAGCACCATCGGTTACGTGGAGGGGCCGAGCGCCGATTACGCGATCGGCGAGCGCGTGCTGGAGGCCGACGAGAGCGTCCCGCACCGGCACCTCGTGTTCCGCGTCGGGGACAAGTGGAACGACATCTGGAACACGCACGCCCACGCGGGGCCCGTGGGGCAGCAGACCCCGATCCCGCCGGAGACCGACCCGTACGCGGCCTACGCCCGCATCTTCGCCTTCACGCCCGACGACCAGGCCGCGCAGCAAGAGGTGCTGAGGCGCCTGGCCAAGAGGCAGTCGGCCCTCGATCTGGTGCGCGAGGAGGGCAACTCCCTCCTCACCCGGCTCGGCGCCGAGGATCGCGCCAAGATCCAGCAGCACCTCGAGTCGATCCGCGACGTCGAGCGCGCGCTGCAGACCGGCAACGGCGCGGGTGCGGGCGCGTGCGTGCAGACCCCGCTCGGCGAGAAGCTCAACCCCTACGCCGACGACAACCACGCGATCATGGGCGAGCTGTTCTTCAAGATCAGCGCCCTGGCGTTCGCCTGCGATCTGACGCGCGTCGTGAATTTCAACTGGAGCGGCAACACCAGCAACCGGGTCTATTCGAACCTGGGCCTCAGCGAGGGGCACCACGACATCTCGCACAACAGCGACGACGCCGCGTTCGCCGACATCCGCAAGATCCACAAGCACCTCTGGGAGCAGAACACCAAGCTCTACGAGATCTTGAAGAACACGAGCGACGGCGACGGCACGCTCTGGGATCACACGCTCGTCGTGCACTGGAACGAGCTCGGGCAGGGCGACTCCCACAGCATCGAGGACGCCCTGGTCGTCTTCGCGGGCAAGGCGCACGAGCACTTCCGGCGCGGGCGGCTGGTCGACTTCAAGAGCAGGCGCTCCTTCGCCGACATGCTCGTGAGCTGCTTCCACTACATGGGCTTCGACGACATGACGAGCTTCGGCGAGGGCGTGCTGAACACCGGGGGCGCCCTGCCGCTCACCTGAGCCGGGGGACGTGGCGCGGGCCATCGACCGGAGCCGGTTCGAGCGGCGGCGGCAGGTGGAAGCTGCGTTGGGGCGACAAACGGGTCGAAGCCGCCTGAAACGAGCAGAAATTCGAACCGCCAAGACGCCAAAAAGACGCCAAGTAAAGAGAGAGATAAAAAAATCTTGGCGTCTTGGCGTCTTGGCGTCTTGGCGTCTTGGCGCCTTGGCGGTTCATTTCTCGCTTCATCAACGTGATCGGCGTTATAGGCTATCCCGGTGACCCACCGGACCCAGGCATCCGACATCTCGATCGCGGTCGCCGCCCGCTCCGTGCCGGGCCCGTGCCGCGATCACAACGAGGACACGTTCCAGATCATCGATCTCGCCCGCGGCGCCTCGCTGGGACCGCCCGCGGCGCGGGGTCGTCTCGTGGGCTCGGTCTTGATGCTCGGCGTCTATGACGGCTGTGGACATGGCCCGTCCGGCGTCGCCAGCGACATCGCCGCGGCCGCGATCCTCGCCGAGATGCGCAGGGGACCTCTTCCGGCGAGCTCGGAAGAATCAGCGCGCCTCCTCGGCGACGCGGTGCTCGCAGCCAACCGTGCCATCGTCGCGCTTTCGGCCAGACCCGCGCTCAGCTGCGGGATGGGCACGACGTTGACCGTGACCGCGCTGCACGGCGACAGCTTGGTCCTGGCGCACGTGGGCGATACGCGCGCGTACCTCCTCCGGGACGAGCGACTCGTCCAGCTCACGCGCGATCACACGCTGGTCGAGGACATCCGCAGGGTCCTCGAGCTCTCTCCGGATGAGGTCGACGCGCTCCCGGAGGGGACACGCGCTTTGCGGGACATGGCTCCCGAGCTCGCCGAGCTTCCTCGGAACGTCGTCACGCGCGCGGTGGGCATGTCGGACGCCCTCGTCGTCGATCTCGCCCGGGTCGCTCTGTGTCGCGGCGATAGGCTGGTCCTCTGCACAGATGGGCTCAGCGCGCTCGTCGACCCCGATACCATCACTGCTGCGCTCCGCACCCAACCCGAGCCGGTCGAAGCATGCGCCGCGCTCGTGGACGCGGCGTTGCGGGCGGGTGGGTACGACAACATCACGGTGCTGGTGGCGGATGTCGACGGCGAACACCTGCGGGCGCCTCTGCTGGGTCAGGAGGCTCCGGTCGTCGAACCTGCGAGGGCGAAGGTCGCAGGGTCACCTCGATCATCGAGGTGATCCACGGGGTGGGCTGTGGCCGTTGCGAAGGGCGCGCCGCCCCAGCCCTGCAGAGCGCGTGAGCTCGGCGACCCTTGCGCCTGTCGCGCTGGCCCAATCGAAGTCGTCGCTCAGCTGGGGCGACGCCTGCTCGCCGGCGCCTTCTTCGCCGCCGTCTTCTTTGCCGGTGCCCTCTTCGCCGGCGGCTTCTTCGCCGGCGCCTTCTTCGCCGGCGCCTTCTTCGCCGGCGCCTCGCCCCGCTTTCGCCGCGCTCCCGGCACCTTCCCGATGCGCGGATCGCCCGCCTGGATGAGCGCGCACGCCCGCAAGGCGGCCTCCTCGAAGTCGGGCGCGTCCGCCGGGAGCACCTGCCAGCCCGTCACCCCGCTCCCGAGCACCGCGATGCTTCGCATGCTCGGGAACTCCGAGCGCAGAGCCGCGTGGTGCTCCTGCGCCGTGGCGAGCCAGACGCCGTTGTCCTGCGACGGCGCGGGCTTGTCGCGCAGGGCGAAGACGATCTTGTCCCCCACATAAACCGCCACGCAACCGAACATCGGCCGCGTCTCGGGCCCGAGCGGGGCGAGCGCCTCGAGCACGAACTCGTGCGGTACCGGCTTGCGCCCCCTCGCAGCGAACACGTCGTCCGCCGGCGCAATTCGTCCGCTCCTGCTGCGCTTGATCATGGCGGCCAGATTAGACGAAACGGCGGCCATCGTCGGCGTCGCCGTGCCGCTCGGCCGAGCGCGCGCGGACCGTCCTCGTGATCCCTTGTCCGCGCTCGACCTCATGCCCGCCGGCCCGCGCGAGCGGTCACGCCCGCGGAGCCCGGCGCGTCGCCGGCCAGAGCCGGACGACGAGCGCGCCGGCCGCCGTCGACGAGGCGAGCGCCGTCACCGCCAGCCAGCCCCACGCGGCGAAGAGCACGCTGCCCAGCGCGGCGCCGAGGGCCATGCCGACGAACATGCCCACGAAAAGCACGGCGTTCAGGCGGCTGCGCGCGCCGGGCTCGATGCCATAGACGATGGTCTGATGCGCCACCAGCGCGGCCTGGATGCCGAAATCGAAGCCGACGGCGCTGACGCCGGCAGCCACAGCCGCCCTCGACCGGCAGCAACGGCGACAGCGCCATGGCGGTGAAGGCCACGGCCACGAGGGCGGCGCCCATGCGCGTCACCCGTTCGGGCCCGCGCCGCTCGGCGATGCGGCCGGCCAGCGGCGCCGCCACCGCCCCGGCCAGGCCGAAGGCGCCCGCCGAGCTGCCGAGGTGGAACGGCGCGCCGTGCAGCATCACGGCGAGGGTGGACCAGAATGTGCTGAACCCCACCGCCAGCCCGCCGTCGGTTAGGATTCGCGCCATGGCGCGTACGGCTCCTGTTCCGAACATCCCGGCGATCCCTGGCATGAACCCTGGCACGTGGATCATGGGTGGCGGAGGGGGTGGAGGCGGGGGGAACGGCCGCGGAGGGCGGGGCCGCGGTGGCGGCCAGGGAACCGACGGCAACAGCGGCGGCAACGGTGCCCAGGGCGGCGGCAAAAACGCCGACGCTTGCGGGCCAGGGAGCGGCGGCGGCTGCCCCAATCCGTCGCACGGGCGAGGAGGCGGCACGTCGGCCGGCGATCCAATCGACCCGGTGACAGGGCGGGTCTACACAGCGAAAGATCGTGGATCTAGCGCTGCCCGGGCTGGTTCCGCTCGTGATCGAGCGGAGCTACTCGTCGGAGACGAGCAACGTGGACCTGGGGCTCGGGTACGGCTGGAGCCATTCGCTGGCCTGGACGATCGAGGAGCGGAGGAGGACGCTGCGGGTGCTGACGCCGCATGCGGCACCGACAACGGCGGACGTGCCCGAGCGGGGGCGACCCGTGGCGCTGCCGTGCGGTGAGCTCACGCGGCACGAGGTAGGCTACTCCCTGCTGGTGAACGGGCTCCTGTACGTACTCGATGAGCCACAGGGGAGCTCGTGGCAGCTGTCGCGGATCGTGGATCGATACGGCAACCAAATTCGTCTCAATTACGAGCAAAATCGGCTGTCACGGGTCCTTGACAGCGTGGGGCGGGTGTTGCGCGTGCTCCGGCACGGTGACGGGAGGATCGCGGCGTTCGAGGTGAAGAACGCCTCGGAGCAGGGGCGGTGGACATCGTTCCGCACCTACCGGTACAACGATCGAGGCGATCTCGCGAGCGCCGTCGACGCCGCGGGTAACGAGCAGCTGTACGAGTACGACGAGGAGCACAGGCTTCGTTGGCGTCGCGAGCCCGGGGGGCTCGTGGCCGAATTTCGCTACACGGATCGTGGACGCTGCGTGGAGGCATGGTGTCAGCGCCCGGGCAACGACGCGCTCGATGGAGATCTGCCCGACACGCTGGATGACGGGCAAACGAAGGCGAAGGGCTTCTGCCACGTGAAGATTGAAGACCACGAGGTCTTCGTCGAGGTGATCACCTCGCGGTCAACGCGGCGGATCGAAGGCAACCACCTGGACAAAGCGGACAAGGTGGTTTGGCAGGGGAACGTGCATTCATACCAGTACGACGCCGCGGGCAACATGCTCGAGTACCAGGACGCGCTCGGGCATGCGTGGCGCTGCGAGCAGGATGAGCTCGGACGGCTGCGCAGGGTGATCGACCCGTTGGGCTCCAGGACGGAGTATGTGTACGACGAGCGGGGGGCAGTCGTCGAGATGCAGGACGCCTTGGGCGGCATCGCGCGCTACGAACGGAACACGCAAGGAGACGTGACGGCTGTGTTCGACGAGCTCGGGCTGCTGGCGGAGTTTCGCTATGACGAGCGAGGCTCGCTTGTCGGGGCGACGCTGCCGAACGGCGGCGTGACGCGCATGGAGTACGACGCGCTCGGCAACCGGGTGACGGTGGTCGAGCCGGACGGCGCGACGCGGCGGATCCAGTACGATTTCCTGGGACGCGTGGTGAGCTTCGCGGACGAGCGGGGGTTCGAGACGTTCTACACGTACGACGTCTGCGGAAGGCTCGCGTCGGTCCGGCGGCCTAGCGGAGCGACCGATCGCTATGACTACAATGCAGATGGGAACCTCTCGCGGATCGTCGACGCGGAGGGCCGCGCGACCACGCTTCGCTGGGGCGGTATCGGCGTGGTGACCGAGATGGTGCGACCCGACGGACACGCGGTGCGGTACTACTACGACCGCGAGCAGGACCTGGTGCGGGTGGTCAACGAGTTGGGCGAGGAGCACCGATACGTGCGCCGGGGCGAAGGGCGCATCGTCGAGGAACTGACGTTCGACGGACGTCGGATCTACTACCGACACGACGTCATGGGTCGGGTGACCGAGATCCGGGACCACACGAGTCAAGTGGAGTTTGTCTACGACCCGTGCGGCCGGCTCATCGAGCGCAGCTTCGCGGGCGGGCGCAAAGATGAATTCGCCTACGATCAGCTCGGCCGGGTGGCGACTGTGATGAGCGGGGGTGTGACATGCGATTATGCCTACGATGCGCGAGGGCGCGTGGTACGCGAGAGCGTGACACGGGGCAAGCAAAGAACAACGATCGAGACGTCATACGACGCGCTCGGGAACGCGGTACGCGCCCACGGCCCCTTCGGGACCATGGCAATCGAGCGGGACATCGTCGGACGTCCCGTCGAGGTGCACCTGGGTGACGTGGGCCCCCTGCGTATGTCTTACGATCCAGCGGGGAACCTGGTGGAGCGGGTGCTGCCGGGAGGCGGACAGATCGCACAGAGAGTGACGCCGGACGGGTTACCGGCGCAGGTGCAGGTCCTGCGATTCAGAGCGGTGCCGGTCGTGAATCCGGGCGAGCCCGCGTGGGTAGGGTCGGGACCACACGAAGTGACATTCTCTCAGCGCTACGAGTGGTCGCCGGCCGGGCTGCTCACGGCAGTGGGCGGAGCGGCGCGAGCAGGCCACGCGGAATATGCGCGCGACGTGAACGGTAGGGTCGTTACACGACAGCAGGTCGAGACCGCGCGGCGGACCCTACTGGAGGGGGTCGGCTACGGTCCGAGCGGTGAGCTGTACGACGGCGCGGCGCAGTGCCAGTACACTCCAGGAGGTCGGATTATTGCGCATGGATACACCACATTCGCATCTGACGACCGGGGCCGGAGGACGAGCAAGACCCTTCCGGACGGACGGCGGTGGCATTTCGAGTGGGGCGATGATGACCTGCTCCAAGCTGTGTCGTTACCCGACGGGCGCACGGTGCGCTTCGCGTACGACCCGTTCGCGCGACGGGTCGAGAAGCGCGTGGAGCGGGGCAGCGCCGTCGAGAGCATCACCCGGTACACGTGGAGCGGAGACGCGCTAGTGCACGAGATCTGCGAGCGGACGGCGGTGGGCGGGGCTCCGGAGGTCGAGGAGCGGGCGTACGCGGTGCTGCCGGGGGGCGTAATGCCACTCGCGGAAGGGGTGCGGCGGGGCGGGCAGGAATCTTTCCATTATTATGTCGAGGCGCAGAACGGAATGCCGGAGGCATTGGTTAACGGGGATGGGGCGCTCATCGGGACGCTGGAGGCGTCGCTCTTCGGGCGCGTGGAGGGCGGTCGGGAAGCGCTGACGCGTCTCAGATTCCCGGGCCAGTACGCGGACGAGGAGACAGGATTCTATTACAACAGATACAGATACTACGATCCGGGAGTTGGGCAGTACATGAGCCCAGAGCCCCTCCGGCTCGAGGGAAGTCTCAGGGCCTACGCGTATGTCGATGGCTGGCCGCTCGAGTCCGTAGACATCGACGGCCTGATGCGATGCGTCATCACGAGGCGGGATGGCTCGACGATTGAGGACTCCAGCGGGTTCAACGATCCAGTGACCGGGCGAAGGAGGACACCCGACCAGCTTCATCCAGCCGTCCAGGCGGCGCTGCCTCCTTCGAACGCCCGAGGCCCTGCGTCGCGTACTCCCCCCTCCGGCTGCGCGGAACCATGGGCGCTCTCCCGACACCTCAACGACTGGGAGACTCGTAATGCACCCAGGACCTGCCGGCCGGAGGATCCGAGGTGGCGCGATAACCTCAGGGATGCTCTCGGCGAGGTCAACCCGAGGGGAGGCATCGCTTCGACCCAGGACGACGTACCACGGGCATCCTGCCCCAACTGCTCGCAGACAATACCTCGCCTGTGGGCTCTGGCCGGTCAGATGCCGCCGAGCGGCGTGATCGCTCCGGGGTATCAAGGCCAGCGACGCAGAGGAGAGTTCGGCCCGACCACGCCGCCAGCGGTGGAGTTGAGCCGGAGCCCCGTGGAGAATCAAAGGGCCGCAACGGAAGCGTACGGCAACGTAGATCTCGGGATCTGGGACCATGGTCGCAATGGATGGCGACGACGTCCTCGCCAGGGAGGCTGAGCATGCACCGATACTCTGAGCGCGTCATCCGATGCTGCACCGATCCAACGACCGAGATCCGACCATGGTCAAGTGAGGAGCTCCATCGCGTCGAGGAGAGACTTGGCCACCTTTCTCGGCGTCACTGGGAGCTTGAGGAGTCGCTCTTCGAGGCCACTGGGGGCCGGGGGCTGCCGGTCCTGGGACAGTGGGCTCTCGGGGCAGCCGCGGCGCTCTCCGACGCGGAGCTGCCGCTCGTGCTCCACGGCTCCGGGAACAGGCACGGCACGCTCTTCGCTTCGAGCAGGGACGGCGGGCTTTATGTCTTCCCTAGCGGAGAGGTGGAGGACTCGCGCGGGTGGACGATCGGGCGAGACGCGTTCGCCGTCGTGGAGCGGCTCGTGCTCCTGTCGGACAGCGATTGGCTCCCCATCCAGGCCATCTTCACGCGACGGAGTGCCTCGGAGCTCGCGGACAAGCTGAAGCTCCGCAGGGTCGCCGAGGCATCCGACGGTTGGGTCGATGTTTGGCTCAAGGAGGGATTGCTGCTTATGGCCGATGACCTGCGGTTCGACCGCGCCAGGTTCGCCACATTCGACGCGCTTACATTCCTCCTCCGGGGCTGCGCCGCATCAGGCGCTCCTGTGTACCTCGAGTCGAGCGCACGTGTCACTGTTCGGAACTCCGATGATGTCGAGTATAGCTCCGCGCTGGAGAAGCAGGCCCAGTGCGTCGTGCGGAACGACGGCGAACGGCTGCTCGCGAGCGATCCGGCGTCACGAACGGCGCTGCAGGCCACGATCCGCAAAGGTCGCGTGATCGAGCGGAAGACATTCGGCGAGGAGACGACCGAGATCGTGCGCTACGCTGCGGCTTCCCGGTACCTCTCGGGCCTCGTGTCTCCCCGCGTGGCTCGCTTCTGCGACATCCATGGCATGTTCCGGGATCCGGCGCTCTCCTGCGGATTCGATGCGCTCGCTGCCGAGCTCGATCGGCGCGGATTGCCATTTCATGACGCCTGGTTCGAGTTCGAGGAGCGCTTTGGCGGCATTGTCTGGGAGAGCGCTCGTCGCGAGGCCGTGGAGATGTCGCTGGGCATCTGTCAGTGCCTATCCGCCTCCGCCGACGATGAGCCGGCCTGGCGCATCCGCTCGACGCAGGTCACGCCGGATATCTGGCCTACCGCGCGTCATGGTGAAGCTCACCTGATCCTGGCGGGCGCCATGGACAATTTCGATGATCAGATCTTCGTCGACGATCGCGGCGTCGTGTACCGGCTCACGGGGCTGCTCGACGAGTTGAGCGCAGAAGCGACCGATGGTCGGACGTTCCTGGAGAAGATGGCCGCCGAGTGGGAGATGCGCGCGTTGATCGAGGAGTCAGCGCCGACGACGGTGCAGTCCGACGTCGCCGATGCGATCGTGCAGCGCCTCTCGCTGTCGGAGATCACAGAGGCCTCGGACGCGGTCTCGCGCGTGTACCAGAGCGAAGAGCTCTGGGTCTGGCAGCGTCTTGCCTTCCCCCCCAACATGGCGAGCACAACGTTGGTGGCGCGCACGCCGAAAGCTCTCGTCGAGGCCCTCCGGATCGCGCACGACGTCGCCCCGGATGCCCACATCTCGGTTCGTCGAGATCTCCCCGGCGGCCGGGAGCGCATCGCCGCGCTGCGCGCTGCGGGGATGACTGTACGAGAGATGTTCTGACTGCGGCCGTGTGCGACGTTTGCGATGATCCACATCATGCCCGCCGGCCCGCGCGAGCGGTCACGCCCGCGGAGCCCGGCGCGCCGCCGGCCAGAGCCGGACGAGGAGCGCGCCGGCCGCCGTCGACGAGGCGAGCGCCGTCACCGCCAGCCAGCCCCACGCCGCGAAGAGCACGCTGCCCAGCGCGGCGCCGAGGGCCATGCCGACGAACATGCCGACGAAGAGCACGGCGTTCAGGCGGCTGCGCGCGCCGGGCTCGATCCCATAGACGATGGTCTGATGCGCCACCAGCGCGGCCTGGATGCCGAAATCGAAGGCGACGGCGCTGGCCCCGAGCAGCCACAGCCGCCCATCGGCCGGCAGCAACGGCGACAGCGCCATCGCGGCGAAGGCCACGGCCGCGAGGGCGGCGCCCATGCGCGTCACCCGCTCGGGCCCGCGGCGGTCGGCGACGCGGCCGGCCAGCGGCGCCGCCACCGCGCCGGCCGCGCCGGCCAGGCCGAAGGCGCCCGCCGCCGAGCTGCCGAGGTGGAACGGCGCGCCGTGCAGCATCACGGCGAGGGTGGACCAGAACGCGCTGAACCCCACCGCCAGCAGCCCCTGGGCCAGCGCCGCGCGGCGCAGGGCGCCGTGGCGCTCCCACAGCTGCGCCAGCGAGCCGAGCAGCGCGGCGTAGCTCAGCTGCGTGGTCGGCTGGAAGCGCGGCAGGCTGCGCCACATCGCCGCGCCGAGCAGCGCGATGCTGGCCGCGGCGACGACGAACACCGTGCGCCAGCCGAAATGCTCCGCCACGAAGCCGCTGACCACGCGAGACAGCAGGATGCCCAGCAGCAGGCCGGTCATCACGGTGCCGACCACCTTGCCGCGGCGCGCCTCGGGGGCCAGCGTCGCGGCCGCGGGCACGATGTCCTGCGCCAGCGTCGCGGTCAGGCCGGTGATCAGGCTGGCGACCAGCAGGGTGCCGATCCCGCGAGCCGCGCCGCCGAGCAGCAGCGCGGCCGCCAGCACCGCCGCCTTGGCCAGGATGATGCGCCGCCGGTCGTAGCGATCGCCGAGCGGCGCGAGCAGCAGGATGCCCAGCGCATAGCCCAGCTGGCTCAGCGTGGGCACGAGGCCGAGCGCGCGGCCGGAAGCGCCGAGCTCGGCCCCCAGCACGCCGAGCATCGGCTGGCTGTAGTAGAGCGAGGCCGCAGCCAGGCCCGCTCCGGCGGCCAGCAGCAGCACCAGCGCGGCGGGCAGGGGTCGCGCCGACGCGACGGGCGGCGGCTCGATGGCGGAGGCTGTATGCGTCAGCGGAATGGTCTGCATCGTTCAGCTAGCTTGGTGAGCATCGCTCCGGCGCTGTAGTAGCGTGGTACGTACGACGGTTATACGCTTGGCGTATGACCAGGCCGGCACCGCCCTCCCCTTCGTCGCTGGACCGCACCGCCTTGCTGCAGACCTTCGTGCGGATCGTCGAGGCCGGCAGCCTGTCGGCCGCGGCCACCCTGCTGGGAACGACGCAGCCCACCGTGAGCCGCCGCCTGCAGGCGCTGGAGCGCTCGCTGGGCCTGCCGCTGCTGCAGCGCTCCACGCACACGATGAAGCTGACCGAGGACGGCGAGCGCTGCTTCGAGCGGGCCAAGGCGCTGCTGGCCAGCCTGGAGGCGTTCGCGTCGGACCTCCGCGGCGACCGCGACGAGCCCGACGGGACGCTGCGCGTGGTCGTGCCGCACGCCTTCGGCCAGCACCAGCTGGTCAAGCCGCTGGTCGACTACCTGCGCCGCTACCCGCGGGTCTCGGTCGAGTGGCTGCTGCGCGACGGGGCGCCGAGCTTCATCGCCGACGGCATCGACTGCGCGATCGTGGTCGGCGCCGTGGCCGATCCGGCCGTGGTGGCGATCCGCGTGGCCGAGGTGCCGCGCATCGTGGCCGCCGCGCCCTCGGTGCTGGGCCGGGCGGCGCCGCCGGCCCATCCATCGGACCTGGGCGGCATGCCGTGGCTCTCGCTGCGCACCTACTACCGCGACACGATCGCGCTGACCCACGCGTCGAGCGGTGAACGGGTCGAGCTCGCGATCCGCCCGCGCATGAGCACCGACAGCCTCTACGCCCTGCGCGGCGCCGCGCTGATGGGCCTGGGCGTCTGCGTGACCTCGGCCTGGGTGGTCGCCGACGACCTGGCAGAGCGGCGGCTCGTGCACCTCGCGCCGTCGTGGCAGGCGGATCCGCTGCCGGTCCACCTGGTCTATCCCCACGCCCGCTTCTATCCGGCCCGGCTGCGTCGCTTCATCGAGGCGATGCGGGCGTCCGTGCCGGCGGCGGTCGACGGCGCGGCGGCGCAGCGCGGCTGAGCGCGCGGCGCCTGGCCCATGCCCGACCTCGAGCGGGCGCCCCCCCGCGCGGCGGTCGAGGGCGCGTGGCGATTCACCACCCCGCAGGGTAGTCTCCCGTCCGATCACGGCGATCGCGAAGAGTGGACCGCATGCCGAAGCTTCACGAGATCCGGGCGGACTACGACGCGGAGACCATCGTCATGTACCAGGCCTACGCGCCGGCGATCGCCGAGCCCGCGCTCGCGGCCCAGCGCTTCGTCGCTCCGTTCTCGTTCGGCCGCATGACCTGGATCAAGCCGTCGTTCCTCTGGCTCATGCACCGCAGCAACTGGGGGCGAAAGGCGGGGCAGGAGCGGATCCTCGCCGTCCGCATCCGGCGGACCGGCTGGGAGCGGGCGCTCTCCCTCGCCGTCCTCACCTCCCCGGAAGCGACGGTGTTCCGCTCGCCGGACGAGTGGAGCAAGGCGTTCGCGGAAGCCAAGGTGCACATTCAATGGGACACCGAGCGCAACCTCCGAGGGGGTCCGCTGCCTTATTACAGCATCCAGGTCGGCATCGGCCGCGATCTCATCCGCGAGTACGCGGAGAGCTGGGTCGTCGCCATCGAGGATCGAACTCCCCTGGTCCGGAAGATGTACCAGCAGATGCAGGCCGGCCACGCGGACGGCGCGGCGAAGCTCTTGCCTCGCGAGAGGCCCTACGCCGTCGGCGAGACGATCGCCAGGCGGCTGCTCATCGACCCATGACGAGACGCGCCGCCGAGCGAGGCAAGGCGGCCGACGCCACCGCGGCATCGCCCACCGCGGTCCCCAAACAAGCAGAAATATTCCAATCCATTGGAGTGGGATCCAACGCACGGGAAGTGCTGCGGTAACTTGCCCCTCGGACGCCTCCGCCGGGGCGCGGACATCCGGCGAGCGGCTGGGGCGCCGCGTGGAGGCGTTCCGACAGGACGCGGCGGCAGCTCGCGAGGGAGGAGAGAGCATGGCATCGAGAGCGAAGAGGATCCTGGTCATCGGCAGGAGGCTCGATATCCTCGAGCGGAGCGTGGCAGCGCTGAACCAGCAAGGGCACTCGGCTGTCGGGACGGTCAGCCATTCGCCGGACGCGGAGTTCCACGCCGGCGACTTCGACCTCATCACCATCGGCGGCGGCGTGGACGCCGCCACCCGGGAGCGCCTCCACGCGCGCTTCAAGGAGCAGAACAAGGACGTGATGGTGCTGGACGTGTACGCCCCGATCGCCGGCCAGCAGATCGCCTGGGCGCTCAGGAGATCTTCGGTCGAGGGAGAGCTCGGGAGCGCCTTCTCGGTGACGGAGGGCGAGGACGCGTTCGTCGCGCGCGCGACGATCGAGCGCGCCTGCGCGCTGCGCCTCGACGTCTACAGCTACCCCGGCTCCGTCCTCGAGCCGGAGGTCGCGCGCATCGTCGACGCCTCCGTCACCCCGGGAACGCACGAGTTCAGGCTCGAGAAGGAGCTCGCGCGCGACGGGTTCATGGCGGTGCTGACCTTGAACGGCGAGGAGCACCACCTGCACCGCCTGGCGCAGCGCCTGGGCTGAGCCGCCCGGGGCCGCTGGCGGGCGCGACCTGCCGGACGTCACCCCCGGGCGCGGAGACCGCCATGCATCGCGCTGCCGCCGAGGTCGTCCTTCAGAAGAACGCAGAGCTCGACAGGCGGCTCGCCTGAGAATGCGTTACTTGACCTTGGCGGAGGTCTTCTTCCTGGGGAGGCCGCCGACGCACGCGACCTGGAGTCCCCCTCGACGGCTGGCCTGACTCCGGTGTTCATTTCCGTGCGCCGCGGAATCGATTTATCCGAGGAGGACTTTCGGGCCCGACACTGCAGTCCGGTCGATGTAGGGATTCATCGCAGCTCAGAAGAATGGCCGCGGGTCGGTGGATTGGCGTTGACATCGCTCATGTGAGCGTTCACATTCGCCGCCTATAGCATTCTTCAACTTTGTCCTCGCCGGCTGGCTGCGGTGGGACGGCGGTCATCGGCCGCGAGCACGGACGCGCGCTGACACATCTTCGGCATCGCCTCGGCCCCACGCCGTGCGTGGTCGCCGACCTCAGGCATCGTGCGGCGGCTGCTCGACGGCGGAGGCTTGCTGTTCGGCCGATCCGGCCATGGAGAACCTTCATGCGCATCACACATTGGCTTGGCTGCATCTCCGCGTCGATCGCGTGCTGCTCGCTCGCGTGCGTCTCGGGGCTCTCTGACGGTGAAGACGCCGATTCCCTGGACTCCGGGCTGAGCAGCCCGGACGGCACGATGGCGGCGGACCTCGCGCTGCAATCGGAGTGGGGCAGCGGGTACTGCGCGAACGTGACGGTGAAGAACACGAGCACCCGCCCGACCACCTCCTGGCGGGTGGTCGTCGGGCTCAACGGCGCGACGCTGGGCAACGCGTGGAACGCGCGCGCCACCGCGTCGAGCGGGCAGCTCCACGCCGCCAGCGAGACCTACAACGGGGCGCTGGGCCCGGGCGCCTCGGCGACGTGGGGGTTCTGCGCGAACGGCGCCGGGAGGCCCGCGCTCGTATCGGTCGACGGCAGCGGAGGCTCGGGCGCCTCGTCGAGCAGCAGCTCGAGCTCGTCCGCGAGCTCCTCGGCGAGCAGCGGCGCCGGTACGGGCGGCGCTGGGGGTACCGGCGGCGGCGGCGCTGGGGCGGGCGGCTCCACGAGCACCGGCGGCGGCGCTGGGGGCGGCGGCGGCGCGGGGGGCAGCACGGGCGGTGGCTGCGGCGTGCCCACGAGCTTCGAATGGACCGCGTCGCCCCCGCTGATCACGCCGCCGAGCGGCTCTGTGTCGATCAAGGACCCGACGGTCCTTTTCCATGACGGCAAGTGGCACGTGTACGCGACGCACTACGCCAGCGGCTACAACATGACCTATTTGAACTTCACCGACTGGGACCAGGCCGGGTCGGCGCCGAAGACGCTCTTGAGCACCAACCCCAACCTGACCGGATACAAGTGCGCCCCGCAGCTCTTCTATTTCGCGCCGCAGAAGCTGTGGTACCTCGTCTATCAGACACAGCCCCCTGCCTACTCGACCAGCACGAATCCGAGCGACGTCAGGTCCTGGTCGGCGCCGAAGACGTTCATCGCGAGGGAGCCCGCGATCGTCACCGAGAACAAGGGCTCGGGCACATGGATCGACTTCTGGGTGATCTGCGACAACACCAATTGCTACCTGTTCTTCTCGGATGACAACGGGCATCTCTATCGAAGCCAGACCAGCAAGTCGAGCTTCCCGAACGGCTTCGGCACGCCGGTCATCGCCCTGAGCGACTCCAGGTTCGCCTTGTTCGAGGCCGCCAACGTCTACAAGATCAAGGGCAGCGACAAGTACCTCCTGATCCACGAGGCCATCGGCGACGGCCGGTATTTCCGGTCCTGGACGGCGGACAGGCTCGACGGGGCGTGGACGCCGCTCGCGGCCACGCAGTCCAACCCCTTCGCGGGGAAGGCCAACGTCACCGGCGCCGGCTGGTCGAACGACGGGATCAGCCACGGCGAGATGCTCCGCGACAACCCCGACGAGACCATGACGATCGACACCTGCAACATGCGATACCTCTTCCAGGGCCGGACGAGGGCCGGGAGCAGCTACGACCTGAACCAGTACAGCCTCGGGTTGCTCACGCCGGCGCCCTGAGCGCGGCCCGCGGAGGGCGAGGGGCGGCGGCAGCGCGGGCGACCCGAGCGCGCCCGCGCCCTCGCCGGCGCCGTGCCGAGGCTCGAGCCACGCCGGCCCGAGGCGCGGGCAGCGCCTGCCAACCGCAAGCAGACCGGGCTACTTGCGCAGCTCTTCGATGGCCGCGGCGAGCTCCGCGGCGGGCAGGCTGTCCGCGGCGCGCCAGGGCGGCATGCGCAGCGGCGAGGTCGCGGGCTCCTGCAGGCGAAGGATGGCCGTATCCTTCACTTCTCGCGGCATGGCGTCGAGGTTCTTCACGTTGAACACGGAGCGCCTCAGCGCCGGGTTCCCGCGGCCGTCGTGGCAGCGCGAGCAGAGCTGCGTGAGCACGGCGCGCCCGCTCGCCCCCGGCGGGGGCACCAGGCCGAGCTTCACCTTCGCGTCCTCGGAGAAGAGGTCGCGCGAATCGAGCAGGGACTCTCGCGGGGCCGCGCCCGTCACCACGTCGAGGTAGGACCTGGTCCGCTCCGCGCGGAGCACGGGATCCGTCACGTCCACGAGCGGGTAAGGCACCGAGATCGAATCGCCCGCCAGCGACACGGCGAACTGCTTCTCCCAGGTCGGGCTCGACGGGCCGGCCTTGGTCTCGGCCTCGATGCGCGGATCGAACGCGTTCGGCTGCGCCGCCTGGCCTTCGGCGACGAGCAACGCCTCGAGCTGCGCGCCGCTGCCCTCGTCGATGGCGTTCTGGATGGTCGCGATGGGGATGCCGCCGTACTGCGCGTCGCGCGCGTGGGCCTCCACGAACTGCGCCGTGAGCACCCGATCGGACTCCGTGCGCTGCACGAAGCGCTGCGGGAACCAGTGCGTCCAGGGGAACTCCAGCTCCTGCATGCGCAGGATCTTCTTCGTGCCGTAGCCGTCCGGCTGGTGGCACGAGCGACAGTCGAACGACGTGTTCTCGACGTCCTCCTCGCTGTAGATGCTGAACGCGGTCCAGTCGTGCTCTATCTCTTCGGTGAGCAGGCTCGCGAGATCGCAGCTGCCGTCGTAGTCACACTGCCGCTCGAACGTGAACAGGTAGAAGTTGTAGTCGCCGCTCGAGAGATCGCGGCTCACGATCTCGACGAAGGGCTCGCCGCGAACGAAGCCTATCGCGGTCATTTCAGCCGGCTTTTCGCGCATCTCGGTCACGCGCGGAAAGACGATGATGCGCGGATTGATGGCGGAGACGGCCCTCTTCACGAGCGAGGTGGAGTTGCCGGTGAGCGCGAAGGCCCGATTTTCGTCGAGCTTCGCCACCTTGAGCAGGCTGGCGAGATCGGTGATGTTCGGTCGCGGCGTGGCGCACACGGCCTGGAAGAAGCTGTCGCCGCGCGGCGCGGCGCAGAACGCGCGGTGCTGCGCCTCGCGCGTGGGTAGGGCCAAGAGCTCCGGGTCGGGAGCGCTCACGGGCGGCAGCGTGTCCCAGTCGATCGCCGCCTGGTACGCGGGCATCTCCTCGCCGATGTCGCCGACGACGCACGCCGGCAGCAGCAGCGAGACCAGGCACAGGCTGGGAAGGTGCTTCATGACGGCCTCCTGCGGCGGGCGACGAACGTCATCAAACCGGCCGCGAGCGCGAAGGCGAGGAGCGGCGCGCGACGGTCGGAGGGCCCGCTCGTCGCGCTGCAGCCCAGGCCCAGGAAGCCTCCGGCCTCGCTCGGCGCGGGCTGGTCCTCCTCGCTCGGCGCCGCGTCGGCGGAGCCGTCCAGCTGCTGCACGTAGGCGATGAGCTGCCCGAGCTCGGCTTCGCTGAGACCGCTGATGAAGGCGTGGCGATCTTCGGGGTTGGCCGTGACGAGGACGTCGCGCAGCGTCGGCGCGGAGCCGTCGTGCAGGTACGGCGCCGTCTCCCACACGCCGTTCAGCGTCGGCGTGTCGATGCCGAACAGCGGCTCGCCGGCGCGCATGCCGGACGACGGCTTCACGGTGCCGACGTCGTGCAGCTTGCCACGCGCGCTGTCGGTCCCGTCGGGGCCCGTGTGGCAGAAGTCGCAACCCAGGCGCTTGAAGATGGCGCGACCCGCGACGCCGTCTTGGGTGAGCGAGCCGTCGGGGTTGCGAAAGGGGCTCGGGCGGTACGTGTCGAGCGAGCCGAGGAACGCCGCCAGCGCGTCGAGCTCGGGGCTCAAGCCGGCCTTCTTGTCGCCGCGCGGCGTGCCGACGGTGCCCACGGCGAGCTGCTCGGCGGTCAGGAAGCCCTTCCCGCCGAACAGGTGGCGGATGTTGTCGTCGGAGTCCTGGATCTCGTCGAAGCTGCCGCTCCAGTTGACGTTGCCGTGGCCCGTGCCGCGCCGTCCGAGCAGCGAGACGGTGTTGCGGAGCCCCTCCCCGATGCTGCCGAAGTCCCAGACTCGCCCGTCCTCCGCGCCGTCGAAGTGACACGACGCACAGCTGATGTAGCCCTGGTCGCTCATGCGTATGTCGGCCGAGTTGAAGAACAGCTGCTTGCCGCGCAAGACCTGCGCATCGAGCTTCTCCGCGGCGACGGTCGGAATGTCGGCCAGCTTCTTGGTGATGAGGTCGTGCGAGCTGACGATGTCGGCGACGTCGTAGACCGCCACCGTACGGCTGAGCGATGCGTGCACGAACAGCTTGTCGGTCTCGGTCAGGGCGAGGCCGCGCGGAGCGAAGCCCGTCTCCTTCAGCGCGGTCACGAAGTCGCCCGTAAAGGCGTCGCGGACCTCCACCAGGGCCGAGCCGGCGACGCTGATGAACGCATAGTCGCCGAGCGGCGTGAACACGACCTGGTTGGGCAGATTGCGATCGTCCAGATCGATGCGCCGCGCGGCGTCCTCGACGCCCTCCGCGAGGTTCAGCAGCGCCACGAGCGGCCGCACCGTGTTGTCGTCGGTGAGATCGAGCTGATCGCGAAATGGACCGCGGAAGATGTTGTCCTTCTTGCCCGGCACCCACGCGAACGAGCCGTCGGGCGAGAGCCCCACCGAGAACAGGTAGTTCGGCAGGCCACGCCCTTGCTGATCGGTGTCCTCCGTCGTGGTGTCCGCCGCGAGCTCGAAGCGCGAGCTCACCTGGAAGGTCGCCGCGTCGATGCGCGCCACCTCGCCGTGGCTGTCCTCGGAGATGAAGCGCGTGACGTAGACCTGCGAGCCGTCGTGCGACACCGAGACGCCCCGCGGGGTCCCGCCGAGCAAGAGCTCGCCCACGACTGCGCCGCTCGCCGCGTCCAGCTTCAGCACCTTGCCGACCGCCATCAGCGTCACGTACGCGGCGTCCCCGGTCGGGCTGATCGCGAGGCCCATCGGCTGCGACGCGTACGGCAGCGTGACCTCGCTCTCCACGACCAGCGACGCGGTGTCGATGATGGAGAGCGAGTGCGCGTCGCGGTGCAGCACCCACAGCTTGCCTTGCGCCGTGAGCGCGAGCCCGACCGGGCCGCGCGCCACCGGCACCTCCGCGAGCTTGGTCAGCGCGCTCGCGTCGATCACGCTCACGCTGTCGTTCTCGTAGTTGGCCGTGTAGACCTTCGCGTTCGGCGGGTCGTAGACGAGATCGGTCGAGCCCGCCGCGCTGCCCGGGACGAGCGGCCGGTGCGCCGTGTGCACGAACGAGACGCTGGTGAACCCGACATCGTCTTTGACCGTCGCCAGCACCGGGTAGTGGCCGGGAGCGGCGTACGTGTGCACCTGCCGCACGGCGTCGACCGTGAACTCGGTGCGTGTCTCGTCTCCCATGTCCCAGCGCACCTGCACGGGGCCGACCGCGTCGCCGATCGTGAGGTCGAACGTGACGGCCTCGCCGGCGACCGAGGGCGCGCGCTCGGCGACGGCGGCCGTGATGGCGTGCGCCATGGCCGGCCAGGCCGGCGCCGAGCAGATGCCTCCGAGCAGGCCGAGGAGCTTCAGGAGCGAGCGCATGGCTCAGGGACCGGTGGTGAACGTCGACTTGAACTCGGCCGCGATGCCGTTGCCGACGAGATCCTTCATACCGTCCTTCGGCAGGACGACCTCGTAGGTGGTGTTCGGCATCAGGTCCTCGTCGGGGTCGAAGTTGACGATGCCCATGTACAGCCCGAACTTGCCCTTCACCTGCTGCCCGCCCACCGGCCTCACGATGAAGCTGCCGTGGTGGACCGTGGCGAGCTCGACGTTGTCGGTGAGGCTGAGGCCGACGCGCGACTTCCTGGACAGGCCGGTCGCCCCGTTCTTCGGCAGCACCGTGTCGACCTCGGGCGGCGTGGTGTCCGGATCCGTGGAGTGCGCGGCGATGACCATGCCGCGGTAGGGCAGCTCGTCGTCGGCCAGCACCAGCAGGCTGCCGACCGGAATGGAGAACTGGTCGTCGCCGTTCGTGAACTCGAGCCGGCCCCAGATGCGGTTCTGGATCGACATCTGGTTGATGTTGCGCACGTCGATCTTGGAGACGCCGGCGTCCGGCCGCAGGTGGCCCAGGAACATATAGCCGTCGGAGAAGCTCATGTACTCGGACCCGGCGGGGTAGCCCTTGGCCCTGAACGCCGAGTCGGGCAGCGTGGCGAGGGGCGCGTTGGCCGCGCCGATGTCGGTGGGATCGGTCAGCACGTCCCACACGCGCAGGGGCGACTGCACGTAGACGTGCTTGCCGTACAGGCCGCAGATGTAGCTCTTGCTCGGGGTGATGAAGTCGAGCGCGACCGGGTTCATCGGGTCGCTGATGTCCATCGTCGCGATGCCGCCGTTGTCCTTGGGCGTCGTGATGACGAGCGTATTGCCGACGGCCCACAGCGGGCCGGCGCTCACGCCGCCGAACTGCGAGATCGGGATCTTCTTGACGAACTTGACGTCCTCGGGATCCGCGGCGTCCAGGATGTGCAGGCCCGTGTTGGTGCCGCCGACGTAGATGACGCTGCCCTGCCAGTACATGCCCCAGACGGCGTCGGTGAAGTCGCCATAGTTGATGCCCTCGAGCCGGACGAGCTTCACGTGACGAGGCGCGCGGGCGTCGGTGACGTCCCAGATGTCGACGCCCGTGCCCGAGGTGGTGACCTGGTAGAACTTGTCGCCGTAGCGGCCGAGCGAGGTCTGATGCGACTCCGCCTCGCCGACGCCCTTCGGCCCGCCCCTGGGATCGAAGCCAGGGCTCTGCATGCGCGAGAGCATCTTCGGGTGGGCCGGATCGGCGATGTCGTAGAAGACGATCTCGGCGTTGCCGGCGCCTTGAACGTAGCCGTTGACGACGATCGGCTGGTTCTGGTGGTGGCCCTCCTCGAGGGTCGGCGACACCAGGCCCTCTCGCCATCGGTCACGCGGCAGGTTGATCTTGTTCGCCGGCATCGGCATGTTCGGGATCTTGCCTTCCGGGGCGGTGATCATGTCCGGTTCGACTTCGCCCGGGCCGCCGCCGGCGCCGGCCGTGGTGCCTCCGCCCGCGCCGCTCGTGGAGCTGCCGCTCGTGGAGCTGCTGCCCGTGGAGCTGCTGCTCGTGGCTCCTGCCACGGGGGTCGGCGCCCCGCCGCCGGCGCCCGTCACCACGGACGTGGTGTCACCGGAGCTGCCGCCGTCGTTTCCTTCCGGCGTCGGGCCGAGGTCGGCGCCGGAACACGCCGCGAGCAGGGCGGCGATCGAAGGAAAACCGAGCCAACACATCCGTATGGTCTTCGAACGCATCCCTATCCTCTTTTGTAGGCGTAAGTCATGACCAATGGTCACCCTGCGGTAGCTCGGAGCCGAAGGTATCGGCCCGCTGCCGCGCGGACGCGCCGGATGCGCGAGGTGACCGGTTGAGGAGCAAAATGTTAACGCTAACATTTTCAAGTGTCAAGGTCGATTTTTCGGCCGATAATTCGCAGATTTTTGGAGTGTTATCGTTAACAATAACGCGTTCCGTCATGCCCTCGCGCCGCGAGGGGCGACGTAGCCCTCAACGCGTTTGCGACGCCCGCCGTCAGGCTGGGCCCGCGGCGCCAGCAAGGCAGTCCGGCGGGCGCGTGCGCTGCCGCGCGACGGGAGGCTGCTCTTTCTACTGCTCTTGCAGAACGGGGCGTCTCGCTGGTGAACGACCCCGACGCCTACCGCTTTTGCCACCATCTGCCGGAGTGTTCTCCAGCGCTCGCCGGAGACCCCCCGCACGAGGTGGCTTCCAGTACGAGACGAGGTCGACTTCGAACGCGTCTTCGAGCAGCTCCGCCCGTTCGGCTCGGGTTCCCTCGTCGTGAAGGACGATGTGAAGCCGCAGCCACGCGAGGGCGGTAACCTCGAGCGAGCCCGCGCCATCGGCCCCGGCGAGGTCGAGGATGCGTTGCTCGATCTCGAGGGCGAGGCGCTGGTTCGCTGGCTTGCAGAGCCGATTCGCCACTCGTGAGCTCGACCTCTCGGGCGATGACATAGCCGTGCTCGCGTGCGGCGCCCTCCTCGTCGCGGTGAGCGGCGACGCCGCCGCGGTTTATCGAACGGCGGGCACTGCCACTCTCTTTATCTGACACTCGCGTTGAGCTATGCGAGCTCGTAAACCTCGGGGGATGGCCCCAGATCCAGCTCTCCGAGCTCGCGCTCTTCGGGTCGCCGGGCACGCCCGTCCTGCCGCCGCCGCCCGCGATCACCGCCAGCGGAGAGAACGGCCCGCAGGAGGCCGCGGCGAAGGCCCTCGACGGCCGCTCGATCACCATGTGGCTCACGTTCGCGAGCTCCGGCTGGATCAGCTACGAATTCCCGAGCGCGGTCACGATCGGCCGTTATGCCATCTACTCCGCGAACGACTCCCCCGAGCGCGATCCGAGCGACTGGACGCTCGAGGCGTCCAACGACGGCGTGACCTGGAGCCCGCTCGACGCTGTCGGTAGCTCCACCGAGCAGGACCTGCGCGAGATCTCGCGCGAGGTGGTCGAGGGGCTCTACACGGAGCCGGGCGCGTACTGGGCGCGAAGGAAGATCCTGAACATCGACGTGGAGGACCGGACGGAGTACGCGTGGGCGGGCTACGACGGCGATGAGGCCACGCGACTCCATCCGCCTGCGCGCCGGGCATCACGACCTCACCGTCCGGCGGGCCGGGGATTTCGCGTTCGAGGCTGATGAGGATGAATTCTCGAGCGGGCCCATGGACCGCCGGACCGAGCTCTGGCTCTTCCGCTCCAACCAGCGGGCCTACTGCGGCGACTTCCTCGCCCTCGGCATGCCGAGCCCATGGCCGGCGCGGCGGCGCTCCCACGTGATCAGGCTGAAGCGCGGGATGCCGGTTTGGATTGGCGGCGGCGCCGTGGAGCTTCAGCTCCGGAACGCGGCGAGCGCCGTCCAGGGGCTCGCGCAGCAAGGAGGCGTGCTCGGCGATGAGACGACGTACATCACGATGTCGGGGATGGGACGGAGATCGTCGCGATGTTCGAGAGGAGCGCGCGCCTCTAGGAACATCGCGGCGACGCGCCGCCTCGTGGCGGCGTGATGCTTGGATGGAGCGCCGCCGATAGCCACGGACGAGCCGCCCGCCGCATGACGCGCCGCAGCAAACACTGGGCAGCGGGCTCAGCCTGTGGTCGAGTGGGCCTGCTCGCGGCTAGCAGCTCGTCCCACCGGCTGGCGCTCATCGCATCCAACGTTCCAGCATCGAGACCGGCTCGAAGCATGCGTCGATGTAAAAATTGCTCATCATGGGGCCGCGCGTGCATGTAACGTCGAGGACGTCAAGCGACGAGATGAGGCAGGGCATGGGCAGACCCACGGACGAGGAACGGTTTCTCTCGTTGGTCCCGGTAGACGGCTCGACGATCAGCAACAGGAGTCTCCGCGAGCACCTCGGCTGGACGGATGAGAAGTACGAGCAGATCCGCGGCCAGCTCGTCGAAAAAGGCCTCCTCGTTCGGGGGCCCGGGCCCGGAGGCACCGTCCGGCGCGCGGAGGTCGAACACGGCGAGGACGAGGCAGAGGGCAACGCTGTCCTGTCGAGGCGAGAGAAGAAGCTGCTCTCGCTCATTCCCGAGGACGGCTCCACGATCAACAACAGGGTTCTGCGCGAGCAGGTCGGCTGGGCCGATGAGAGGTACGAGCAGATCCGCGACCAGCTCGTCGAAAAAGGCCTCCTCGTTCGGGGGCCCGGGCCCGGAGGCACCGTCCGGCGCGCCGAGAACGAGCACGGCGACGACGAGGAGCAGGACGAGGCAGAGAGCAACACTGCACGGTTGAGGCAAGAGAACCTGCCCCCAGAAAGGCGTAGAGGTACACGCGTCTACAGAGCGGATGGCGCAAAGCCCCTCGTTTCCACCGCGACACCGAAGCCGCCGCCGGTCTCCTCGGCGACACCGAAGCCGCCGCCGGTCTCCTCGGCGACACCGAAGCCGCCGCCGGTCTCCTCGGCGACACCGAAGCCGCGCGCCGAGCACGATACCGGCCGCCGATTCAATGAACGCGCCGCCCCGAAGCGGCCGATCAAGATTTTCATCGCTTACGTGCAGAGCGACGAACACTCGAAAAAGGAGCTCCTCGAGCACCTGCGTCCGCTAGAAAAGAGCAAGCTCATCGAGATCTGGCATGACCACATGATCACGCCGGGAGAGGACTGGAAGGGCGTCCTCCATCAGAAGCTTCAAGAGGCGGACATCATCATGTTCCTCATCAGCCCTATTTTCATCAATTCTGACTACTGCAACGGCGACGAGATGGAGACGGCGTTCGCGCGGCACAAGAGCGGAGAGGCCGTGGTCGTCCCGGTCATTCTGCGCCCATGCCTCTGGCAGCTGGACAGGGTGCTGGGCCGGCTCCGCGCGCTGCCAAAAAATGACATGCCTGTCACGAAATGGGCCGATCGCGATGATGCGCTCGCAAACATCGCGCAAGGCATCTACGACGCCGTGCAGAAGCTTCTTCTGAAGCTGTGATGTCACCTCCGCGCCGCCGTGCGGCGGCTGCGGGCGGGCGGCCCTAGCGTTGCCTCGGGGCTCAGCCCTGCCCCCGCACCCGGCGTCCGCTTGGCGGCCGCCCTAATTCCCCGCGCTCTGCTCCTTCGGCGCCCGCGGCAGCGGCGGCAGCCCTGGACGCGGGCGGTACCCCGGCTTCCGGTACGACAGGATCGGGATCGCCTCGTTCTTGTACGGCGCGCTCTCCCCCGGCTTCGGGCACTGATCCCGCACCCAGTAGACGTCGAACGCGACGATCTCGTCGTCCGGCCGCCCGGTGCGCTCGTGGTACCTGAGCAGGTAGTCCTGGAGTCCGGGCTTGCGAAACACCTTGTTCCGGTCGAGCCGGATCCGGTTGAAATAGTCCTGCTGGATCTGCCCGAGCCCGAGCCCCCGTGCGTCCGAGAGATCGAGATCGGGCGGGAGACCCGTGAACGGATCGACGTGCCGCCCGTCGACGGTGATCGCGTCGACGCTGATCGACCCGTCCTCGGTGATCGGGTTCGGAGCGAACATCCCCCACCCCTGGAGCAGGCGCGGATAGACGATCGTCGCCTGCACGATCTTCGGCTGCGTGTGCTTGAGGATGGCCGGCACGCTCTTGTTCTCGTTGATGGCCTGGCTCACGGCGCAGAGCCCGAGGTACGCGACCAGCGCCTCCCGCGCGATCACCCGGCCGCGGGCGAGCTTCTCCGAGAGCGGCGACGGGACCACGACAGCAGCCCTCGCGCGCGCCGGCCGCTCCAGCCCGAAGAACCGCGCGATCGCGTCGCGCCGCCGCGACGCGGCCGCGAGCAGCGCGCCGGGCGCGCCGAGGGCGAGCGCCCAGACCAGCGGGCGGGCAAAGCGACCTCCGGGGAGCGCCTGCAGGACCTCGCGCAGCGCCGCGGCGCCCCGGAACACCCGGCCGTCCGACGGATCGCGCACCTCGAAGAGCTCCGGCCGCGCCTCCTCTCCCGCCGCGGCTCCCGCCCCCGCAGCCCCCGCCTCCGCGACCGCCGCCCCGCGCGCCTCCTCGAACCGGAGCAGCTCCAGGTGATCGAGCCGGACCAGGAGCCGCATGATCGCGAAGGCGAGCGGCGAGCTCTCGTCATAGACGACGACCCGGGGCGCCGCGCGGCGGCGATACCACCGCTCGAGCGCGTCCCAGTGCTGCGATGTCGGCAGCAGGAACGACCAGCCGATCATGAACCACGAGAAGGGGCCGAGGCGCATCATCACGCCGAACGAGCCGTGCAACGCCCACATCCCGAGCATCGCCAGCGCGCGCGTGAAGCGGCGGCCGTAAGGCGAGAGGATCCACATCACGAGCAGCGCCTCGACCATCAGGACGCCCCAGGTGAGCCCCCGCTTCGCCCAGAAGGGGATGTACTCCCGCGCGACGACCGCGAGCCCCGTCACCATGCGGTCGAGGTGCAGCACGTAATGCACCGTCTCGCCGCGACGCCAGATCAGGCCTGACTTGTTGACGACGTTGAAATAGTAGATGGTCACCAGGTTGAGGATCGCGAGGAGCACGATCCCCGAGACGTACGGGCGCTCGGCCCACGCGGGGCGGCTCCGGTCCGCGAGATCCGCGGCAGTTCGCTCCTGCCTCTCGCGGTAGGAGCGGATCAGCGCGTCGACGGAGAAGCGCCTGCCGGTCGGCATGAACATCGCCCAGCAGGTGATGAGGTTCACGACGACATAGCCGCCGTTCTCGATCATGACGATCCGGTTGTCCCTGCTCGTCACGAGGAGGAAGGAGAGGATCGAGAACAGCCGCGTGTGCCAGCCGACGAGGAAGCAGAGAAAGCAGAAGAGCGAGAGCGCGAACGCGAGGTGGACCTCTTCGATCGACGAGAAGGCGTGATACAGGCTGAAGTTGTATCCGCTGCTCGGGTGGAACAGGTGGAAGTGGTTGGTGAGCACCCCGTCGTTGCTGTAGATCCAGCTCGCCTCGGCCCAGTGGCGCACGCAGTCGGTCGCCAGGAGGAAGCCGAGCACCAGCCGGAACAGGCCGAGCGTGCGGACGTCGATGGTGCAGTAACGCTCCTTGATCCAGCGCCCCGCGCGCCGTAGGCGGCTCCCCGCCGTCGGCCTCGCGGCTCCGGCCGCGGCCGGGGCCCGCGCGCCCTCCTCGCCGGCCGGCGCGCTCTCCTCCGGCGCATCCTCGCCGCGCGCGCCGTCCTCCGGCGCATCCTCGCCGCGCGCGCCGTCCTCCGGCGCATCCTCGCCGCGCGCGCCGTCCTCCGGCGCGCCCTCGCCCGGCCGCGCGCCCTCGTCGGACGCACGCTCGCCCCGCGGCGCGCTCTCCTCCGGCGCGCCGCGCTCCGCGGCGCTCGGGTCCTCGTCAGGCCCACGCATGCGAGCGCCTCAGTTCGACTTGTTCGGTCGGACCAGGCCCGGCGAGAGGGGCGGGATGCGCTCGCCGAGCTTCCCCATGCCGCCCCGCGAGTGCGAGAACAGCTTCTCCCGCTCGAAGCTGGTCGGCGCGGGCTCGCCGGGCGCGGGGGTCGGCGCCGACACCCAGTACGCGTCGTAGCCCGACAGCGCCATCTCGCGCCCGCCGTCCTCGGAGAGGGGCCCGCCCTTCGCGAGGTAGTCGCGGAAGGCGCGCTGGAAATCGGACCACTCCGGCCGCCGGACGCGATCGAGGTAGTCGGACCAGAGCTGGCCGAGCCTCGCCCCGGGGTGCCCGGACGGCTGCAGCCGCGGCTCCTCCCCGGTCAGCGGATCGATCGGCTGCTGCGCGCGCGTCTGCCCGTCGATCACCAGCAGCGCGTTTTCCCGCGGCGGCTCGGGCGCCATCACGTCCCACCGCGCCATCATGCGCGGCCACGACGCCACGCCGGCGAGCACCGGCCCCTGCGGGATGGCGGCCGCGCCGGGCAACGGGTTCTCCTTCGCCGTCTGCGCCAGCATCGCGGCGAGCACCACGAGCACCGCCGCCTCGCGCAGCGACCCCAGCGCGACGCGCGCCACCCGCACCGCCGGCGCGGGCCCCGCCGGGGCGGCGCCCTCGTCGTCGCCGTCCGCGTGGCTCTCGTCGAACAGCGGGATCCCGCACGCCTGCTTGCCGAGGAGCTCGCTGATACGGTGCCTGCGCGTCGCGACCACCTCGTAGAGCACGTCCAGGAGGTGCGAGATGCCCGGCAGCTTGAGCGGCCAGGCGAGCCAGCCGAACGGCAACGCCAGGAGCCCCTCGGTCACCGCCGCGCCCTGCGTGTACACGCGCCCCTTCCGGTCGATCGCGAGCACCGTCCGCTCGACGAGCTCCAGCGTGACCTCCTTCGGCATCGGCACGCGCTCGGTGGCGCCCGTCTGGTTGCGGACGTAGAGCTCGTCGAGCGCGCCGTTGCCCTGGAAGGCCACGTGCCCGCGGAGATCGAGCCGCTTGATCAGCCGCGACAGCATGAGGCAGAGGCCGCAGTCGGCGTCGTACACGAGCGTGCGCGCCCGCCGCTCGTTCCAGGAGCGCTCGTAGGCGTCCCAGAGCTCGCCGGGGATCACGAGCGGCGCCGAGGCGGCGAGCGCCCAGCCGAACAGCCCGAGATCGAAGAAGACCCCGAGGACGACCCCGTGCACCACCATCAGCGCCGCGGCGGCCCCGCGCGTCCAGCGGAAGAGCGCCGGGACGAAGAGGAGCGCCGGGATCGCGAGCTGCATGGCCCACGTGCCGTACGTGAGCCCGCGCAGCGTGCCGAGCGGCAAGGCGTCGCGCAGCCAGATGCCCGCGTCGCTCGCCAGGCGCTCGGCGTGCAGCGCGTAGTAGAACGCCGTCCCGTCGCGCCACGCCTCGCCGCGCTGCTGGAGCGCCGTACACAGGTAGATGAGGGCGAGCTGCAGCAGCACCGCGAGCGCGGCGAGCGACGTCGGCGACCACCCGGGCAGGCGCTCGGCCTCGATCTCGGCCTCCGACACCCTCGACCGGTCGTTCAGCTCCGTGTCGCGCTTCTCGTCCCGGAGCGCCAGCGAGGCGCGGAGGCTGTCGAGCGACAGGCGGCTCCCGCAGGGCAGGAAGGCGGTGAACGCGAGCAGCGCGATCGCCGCGTAGTTGCCGGCGTTCTCGAGCAGGATGTTCCTCGACGTCAGGCTCACGAGCGCGAGGAGCGCGAGGACATGAAAGACGCGCGTCCGGTAGCCGAGGAGGAACAGGGCGTAGACGACGAGCGCGAGCGAGAAGGCGAAGTGGGCCTCTCCCACCGTCGAGAAGGCGTGGAACAGGCTGAAGACCTGCTGCTTGCCGCGGAGGTTGAAGAGGTGGTTGTGGTTCGGGAGGACGCCCTCGTTCGAGTAGAAGTCCCGCACCCACCGCCACCGCGCGAACAGGTCGGCGATGAGGACCAGACCGAAGGTGATGCGAAACAACCCGAGCGAGCGGGCGTCGATGCGCAAGAAATGATCGCGAAGTGATTTCACGGAGAGTCCTCGACCCGGAATCCGTAGTCCGATGCGTGCTCGAGCTCGGGGACGCTCGGCTGTCGCAGGAGCAGGGAGCGCACTGTCCAGAGATCGCCGAAGACGCGGTAGCGCAGCGCGGTCTGGTCGAGGTAGTCGACGCCCGCGGAGCCGCCCGTGCCCGTGCGCCGGCCGATCACCCGCTCGACCATCCGCGCGTGGCGCTGCCGCCAGATGAGCATGGCCTGCTCCATCTCCAGGATGCGGTCGAGCACCTCGCGCGGCCACGCGAGCCGGGGCAGCTCGCGGTAGCTCTCGATGAAGACGATCGCCGCGCGGACGGCCCTCCGCCTCTCGCGCGTGGCCGCGTCGGCCCCCGGGTCGTCCTCGGCGAGCAGGAACGCCTCGGCGGCCGCGTTCTCGGCCTCGTACCGCGCGCGGAGCCGCTCGACGTCCGCCGGGGTGAGCGCCTTGTCGATCGCGATCTGCACCCGGCGCTCGTTCTCCGCGCGCATCGAGCGCATGTAGCGGCGCAGGAAGCACAGCACCGCCTCCGGCTCGCTCGGGCCGTCGATCGGCGTCCGCGACAGCCACTCGTACAGGTAGTGCTTGAGGCTCGGCCCGCTCGCGAGCCGCGCCTCCAGCCGGCGCGTCGCGGGCGACGCCGTGCCGTCCGCGGTCTTGAGCGCCTCCTTGTAGCTGCCCTCCCGGCCGAGCGGGATCCGGAGCGCGTCGTCGAGCCCCATCAGGACCTCGATCTCGCGCAGCTGCGCCGACTGGAAGCCGCTCGCGGGGATGAGGCGATCCCGAAAATCCAAGTAATCTCGGGTAGTTAGCGTCTCCATCACCCGGAAGTGCTGGATCGCCTGCTCGAAGATGGTGACGACCCGCCGGAACGAGCGCGCCGCGGAGGCGAGCTTCTGATCGGGCACCGGGTTCTGGCGGAAGAGCTCGCGCGCCGAGGTGAGCTCGCGGAGGATGAGCTTGAACCAGAGCTCGTAGATCTGGTGGACGACGATGAACAGGGCCTCGTCGTTGCCGACCTTCTGCTCGTCGTCGTCGAATCCACCCTGGAGGGCGAGCAGCTCCTCGACGTGGATATAGTCCCAGTAGTTCATGTCGGTGGCGATCGCGAGCGGGCCGCCCGGGGGAGCTCGCGCGGCGGGCCGCGCCGGCTCCACGAGCGGCGCCGGGAGTCTACTTCCCGCGACCCCGGAAACGGAAGTGCGCCGGCGCCGCGCGCACGGAAAGCGCGCCCGGTCCGGAGGGCGGATTCACGAGCGCGGCGCGCCTTCCACCCGCGCCGCGCGCTCACGGCCCCGCGCCGCGCGCTCACGGCGCGCCCGCGGCGCCGGGCGGCGGGCCGCCGTCGACCGCCGGCGCGCGCTGCAGGCCGTCGGGGCCCACGTCGACGGGCGGCGCGTAGCTCTTGAGCTCGGCCCGCTCGTAGCTCGCGCCGCTCGCGGCCTCGATCGCCACCACGCCGACGTCCGGGCAGAACGTCGACACGAAGCGCGCCGGCCGGTCGCCGAGGCGCTCCTCGACGGTCTGCACGCACCCGGTGAACCGGCCCGCGGGCACCTCGATCGCGGCGTCGACCGCGGCGATCCGGGCGCGGCCGCCGTGCTCGCCGGTCCACGCCGTGCCGGGCGCGATCGGCTCCTTGAGCACGAAGGCGCCCGTGTCGCTGCGGAGCACGCCCTCGGGGGTGAACTCGAAGCGCTTCACCCCCGCGGGGAACCGGAGCTCGCCGCGGCGCCCGTCCGCGCGGTGCACGCGCGCGACGAGGAGGCCCTGCTCACCGGCCTCGCTCACGGTCGCGTAGTGGTAGATGTGCCCGTCGACGAGCGGGAAGTAGCGCTCGGCCCGCGTGCCCGAGGACGCGCCCTCCTGCCCGTCGGGCGCCGCGTTCCACGCCGCGGGCCGGTCCGGGCCGGGCGCGCCCCCGCAGCCGAGCAGCGCGAGCGCCAGCGCGGCGAGCCGCCGCGCGCGCGGGCGGTCGGAGGCGCGATCGATCGCGGGGCTCACGGCGCTGCCTCCTCGGTCGCCACGGGCGGGGTCGTCACGGAGACACGTGGCTGTGGGACCAGTACCAGAGCGACAGGAACGCGAGCAGCGCGACGGCCGCGAGGAGCAGGGCGACGGCGAGCGGGTCGGGATCGATCCGGCGCAGCAGCTCCCGCGCGGCGCGGCGGACGTCCTCGCGCTCGGCCTCCCTGGCGAGCCGCCCTGCGTCCGCGCGGACGAGCGCGTAGTCGCCCCGCTCGAACGCCTCCACGAGCCGCGCGAGCTCGGAATCGTGCGGCAGATCGCGCGGCCCGCCTTGCGCGCCGCCCTCCGGGGCCGCCGCGTCGGCGCCGCGCCGCTTGGCGCGCTTCTTCGTCCGGCGCCGCGGCTCGGCGGCAGGCTCGCCCGGCGGGGAGGTCGCCTCCGGCCCGGCCGGCGCAGGCCGGTCGCCGGCGGCCGGCTCGCGCCCGTCGGCCTCCGCCGGCTCGGACCGGCCAGCGGCGGCCGGCTCCGGCCCCTCGGTGTCGGCCGACGCCCTGTCCGTCACGTGCAGCTCTCGATGGTGATGAAGGCCATGGCCGAACCCCTGGGCGGATGAGCGAGACGCGGCAGGCTACCTCGAACCCGGGCCCACGTGCCCCCAAAAAGCCCCGGAAACCCGGGACCGGCCGGCGCCGCGCGGCCTACCGCCGGCCCCGGTCCCGGTCGACGTCCATGGGCTCGGGGCGGTCCCTCCAGGGGACGGCCGCCTCGCCCTCGCCGCTCACCACGCAGCGCAGCGCCTCGCAGGCGGCCCGGTAGTACGCCTTGCGGCCGCAGCCGACGGCCTTGAACAGGCCGCCGAGCTGCTCCTCGACGCGCACGTCCTTGTCGGGGCAGTCGAGGTCGGAGGTGGCGCGCGCCCGGACCATCGGCATCGCGTTCGACGGCACGTTGGCCACGCTGCACGCTGGCGAGAGCGCGCCGGCGACGAGGATGGCCAAAGGGGCGACGGGGGCATGGACGAACGGGCGCACGGCGTGAGCCTAGATCACAACGAGAGCTCGCGCTGACTTGTCGTCGCGCGGGCGGTCGCGGAGGGGAGCCCGTCGACATTCGATGCGGATGCATCGTCATGCGGCCGGAAGCCGTCGTTATGCTGCTAGAGCCCGTCATGCGACCACGCCGAGGCCATCAGGGGCGCGAGTAGACCGCGAGACAGGCGGTCCGTTACGCTCGCGACACCGTGAGCAAGGTCACCGCGCTCGGGATGGACACGGTAACGGAGAAATCCGGCCACCAGATGACCGGCATGGCGGTGAGCGTGTGCACCACGCCCGCCGCGCCGAGCCCCGTGCCTATCCCCTACCCGACCATGGGCACGGTGGCCGAGGGAGTCATCGATGCGCCGATGCGCACGAAGATCAACGGCGCGAAGGTCCTGACGGTCGGCGGGTGCATGAAGGCGTGTCACGGCAACGAGCCGGGCACGCTCAAGGAGGTCGTCAGCCTCAACACGGGCGGGCCGTGCTTCCCGTGGCTCGGTGCGCCCAATGTGCTCATCGAGCTCGGCATGGCCGGCATCACCGGCAGCATGGGGCAGATGAACAAGTCGGTCACCATGGGGGCCGGCACGAGCGCGAGCGGCGCCGGCGGCGCGGCCGGGGTGGCGGAAGAGGAGGCGGCGGGGCAGGGGCGCCCGGCGCGGGAGGGCCGCAGGGCTCGAGCAACGGCGGAGGCGGGGGCGGCGGGAGCAGCCAGGGTGCAGGGCCGCCCAGCCCGCCGGCGCCGCCGGCCGCGGAGGGGCAGGCCGGCGCCGGCCACCCGGTCGACGTGATCACCGGGACCCTGTACACGCCGCCGTGCACGGACTTCCTGCTGCCCGGCTTCCTGACGGTCGCCTGGACGCGCTTCTACCGAACGTCGTCCGTCCGCGATCGCATTGGGCTGGGCCATGGCTGGTCGCACGCGCTCGCCTGGCAGGCGGAGCTCCGCGACGGCGTGCTCACGCTCATCGACGAGACGCAGCGCCGCACGGCCATGCGCGAACCCGATGCCGGCACGCAGCTGCTCCTGCCATTCGGACGGCGACTGTGGCGGCAGGACGACGCGCTCGTCGTCGACCTTGACGACGGGCTGCTCCGCGTCCTTCGGCCCGCGGGCGAGGCCGGGCAGTACCGGCTCACAGCGCTCCGGGATCGGTTCGGCCACGCCGCCGAGATCCGCTGGGACGACGGCGAGGTGGTCGGCATCGTCGACTCCGTAGGACGCCGCGCGTGGCTCGAGCGGCACGGGCCTTACAAGGTCTGGTGGGTCGAGATGACGGGTGAGGACGGCGCCGTGCACCGCCGGCGGCTCGTGACGTACGAGCTCGACGAGGCCGGCGATCTCGTGCGGGTGATCGACGCCGGCGGCGCGGAGGTCTGCTACGCGTACGATGAGGAGCATTACCTCGTACGGGAGCGCCAGCCCGACGGACTCACGTTCCACTTTCGCTACGCCGACGTGCGAGGCGAGCGGCGGTGCGTCGAAACGTGGGCGGACCTCGAGGGCGCCGACGTGCTCGTCGCGATCGGCGCGCCCGAAGCGTCCGCCGCGGAGCGGCCGCGAAGCCTCTACGCGATGCGGCTCAGCTACGGGCCCAGCCCGTTCGAGACCACGGTCCAGGACGGCCTCGGCGCCAGGTTTCGCTACCGTGGCAACGCGCTCGGCCTTGTCGAGCGCTACGAGGATCCACGGGGCGGGTGGAAGCAGCTCGTCTACAACACGCTGGGACAGGTCGTCCGCTCCGTGACACCGGACGGTACCGAGCGCCGGGCGTACGACGCGGCCGGGCGCCTCGTCGGGTTCGAGGATGCGGAGGGCCGCTCGTTCTCCCTCAGGCGCCGCGACGACGATGGCGCGATCACCGAGGTGCGCGATCCAGCAGGCGAGCGGTACACGCTCGTCTCCGGGCCGCACGGCGAGGTGATCGAGCGGATCGATCCGCTCGGCGCGAAGACGGCGTACACGTACGACGCGCGCGGTCAGCTCACCGCGATCACCGGTCCGGACGGCTCGGCGGAGCGCTTCGTCTACGACGCATATGGCAACCTGGCGGAGCGCACGTGGCCGAGCGGCGCGACCTTCCGTTACACGCACGATCTGCTCGGGCAGCTCGTGCGCGTGGAGACGCCGCGGGGCGCGGTTTACGAGCTCAAGTACGACAGCCGCGGCCTGCCGGTGCGGATGAACGGGCCGGGGGGCGTCGTGGTCGAGCACGCGTACGACGACGCTGGCCGCCGCGTCGCCACGCGCCACCCAGGCGGCGGACTCACGCGGCTCCGCTACGCCGGGGGGCTGCTCGTGGAGGAGATCAAGGCCGACGGCAGCCGCTTTCGTTATGGATACGACGCGCTCGCCCGGCTCGCATGGATCGAGAACCCCGCCGGCGAGCGCCTCTCGATGGAGCGCGACGCCTGCGGCGACGTCGTCCGGAGCAGGGCGTTCTCCGGCGTGCTCACGGAATACGAGCACGACGTGCGCGGCCGCGTCGTGCGCGCGGAGGTGCCCGGCGCCGTGGTCCGGCGCTTCGTGTACGACCGCACGGGCGCGCCGGTCCACCGGGAGGACGGCGACGTCGTCACGACGTTCGCCTACGACCCGCGGGGCCTGGTTCGCCAAGCCACGCGCGGCGCGACCGAGGTGCTGCTAGAGCGCAACGCTCTCGGGCGTGTCGTGCGCGAGGAGCAGCGGCTCGGCGGGTTCCGCTTCGTGGTGGAGCGGGCGTTCAACGCCAAGGGCCACACGGTGGGCCGGCGTTACTCGACGGGCTGGGAGATCAAGCTCGATCGGGAGCATGGCAGCGGCATTGCGTCGATGACGATCGAGTCGGCGGCGGGGGTCGAGCGCGTCCGCATCGAGGAGGACGGCCTGGGCCGCGAGACGGCGCGCGTGCGCGAGGGTGGCTATGCGATCCGCACCACGCGGGACGACAGCGGGCGGCCGGTGGTCATCACGGTCGAGAACGCCGCGGGCCGGCCGCTGCGCGAGCGCCGATATGCCTGGAGCGCGGCCGGGCCGGTGACGGAGATCGAGGACAGCGCACACGACAGGCGCCGTTACGAGCTCGACATCTACGGCCGTCCGCTCGTGGTCGCGGGGCTCGGGGTCGAGGAGCGGTTCGCCTACGACGCGAACGGCACGCCGATCGTGGGGTCGGGCGCGGTCGTTGGGCCGGCGGGCCGCGTGCAGCGCACCGAGAGCGCGGCGTTCACGTGGGATGCTCTGGGCCGCCTGTCGGGGCGCGCTGCGCCGGATCGGCGCGGGTTCTGGGCGTACACGTACGACGGCCTGGATCAGCTCGCGCGCGCCGAGCGCGGCGACGGCTTCGTCGTCCAGTACCACTACGACGCCTTCGCCCGGCGGCTCGGCGAGCTCCGCAGCGACGGCACCAGCATCTGGTACGGCTGGGACGAGAACGCGCCGGTCGAGGAGATCGGCAGCGACGGCCGGTCGGTGCGCCGCGTGTTTGCGGACGACGAGCACACGCCGCTGGCTGAGGCCGAGGCGGGCGGCGCCTTCCGCGGCATCGTGACGGACGCGGCATCGACGCCGTGGCTCATGGTGGATCCGACCGGCGCGCTCGCCTCGCTCGAGCTCGGCGCGCTCGGCGCGGTGGGGCGCGCCGAGGGGACGTTCACGGGGCTGCGCTTCGCCGGCCAGCGGCACGACGAGCTCACGGGGCTTTGCTACCAGCGCGCGCGTTGGTACGCGCCCGAGCTCGGGACGTTCACGACGGCGGACCCGCTCGGCCCCGAAGCGTCGGCGTTCGAGGTGGCGTTCGTGCCCAACGTGACGGCGTGGATTGACCCGCTGGGGCTGGCGATCCTGCTGATGAGCGATGACTGGCAGTGCCGGCGCGGCGCACAGTCACGTGCCGCGAGGACCGGCCAGCGCGTTGTGCACTGGAGCGAGCTCGGACGAACCCCGAACGTGCTCGCGGGCGAGCCGCACATCGATCTCTACGGGCATGGCGACCCGGGGCAGCTCGCCTATGCCCACGGTAACGTGTGGCAATACAACAACGAAGCGAAGCAGTGGCAGTGGGCGCCGAACTTCACTGGGCACGGGTGGTCAGGTCGGGATCTCGGCCAGCTGATTCACAGCGCCGGGTTCAGGGGCAGCTCAATTCACATGACGGTGTGCCACGGTGGAACTGATCCTCCAGGGCAGCCGGGAGGATCGATCGCACAGCAGGTCGCGGACGCAACTGGTGTGACGACGATCGGCTGCATTGGCGACAGTATGTATGATCATCCAACCCTGCCCGGTGTAACGATCGCGGGGCCGCGCGGCAGAATGACGCCCTTCGAGCCAACATCGTCGCATCATCGAACCGGCTGATTCGCATAGGAGAGGCCCAATGCCCATCACGATGTGTGCCACCCTTGCCGAGCCCCACGCATCGGGGACGGATCTCGTCTTTTGCGTTCCGCTCGCGCTCGCCTGGCGCAAGCTGCAAGATCGCTTCGGCCCGCTGCGCTTCGATCCGCAGCCGTTTCTTGCCGACGCCCTGAACCGCGTTCCTCTCGACGAGGTCGTCGATCCCGCGTGGTGCGTCTCCGGGGCCGGCTTTGGCGCCGAGGGGGTTCTCGAGCAATTGCGCAGCGAGCTGCATGGCAAGTTCCCTGATGCCGATCCGCGCCTGCTGCCCAGCAGCCTGGCGCCGGACGCGCTGCTCGCTTACGGCTATCTCTCGCGCGACCTCCACTTTCCGACGGTCTTCGCCCTGCGGGACCTCTGCTTCCAGGGGCAGTATGTCCGCGCGTTCGGGATCAACGACGGCCCCCATCCCGACAACCCCGCCCGCCGCGCGCAGGTCATCGCGCACGACTATGTGTCCGCGGACGAGTTCGTCATCGAGCTTTGCGCGGGCCACACCGAGGATCGCATCCTCATCGCGCAGATCCCGCCCTGCAGTCGACTCGGTGTGACCGTAGGTGCTGCGCTCGACCGGCTCGAGCGGCTGCGCCCTGAGGACCGCGCGCTCCGCTCCGACGAGGAGCTGTGCGTTCCACGGCTCCAGCTAGAAGTGAACCGGCGGTTCGACGAGTTCGTTCATCGGCCTCTCTGCAATCAAGCCCTGCAGGGCAAGAGCTTTGATGAAGTGCATCAGCGGGTGAAGTTCAAGCTCGACGAGGTCGGCGCGCGCGTGACCGCGGAGGCGGTCATGTACGGGTACGGGGTGCCGGCGCCAAAGCGGTATTTCATCGTCCGAAGACCTTTCCTGCTGATGCTGATCCGCCGCTCCGCACCGATCCCGTACCTCGCGCTCTGGGTCGAGACCACGGCGTGGATGCAGGAGCAGCCGACGTCCGTGCCCCCGGCATTCCCCACGATCGATCCATCGTTATGGCCGGGGCCCCGCCTGCGTTGATCGTGGCCCGCGTCGGCGGCAGCACGCACGAGGCAAGGCCTTGTCCGGCATTTCATCGGCCGGTCCCCGAGGTGGGCTGTGGCTGCGCGCGGATCAGAACTGGAAGTACACGAAGGGCACCGCGGTCGCGCTCGCCGCCTCGTGGAGCGAGACCGCGACCAGGAACAGCAGCGCGCCCTGGAGCGGCGCCGGCGCCGCGATGAAGGCGCCGCGGGCGCGCTCGTAGAGGCGCTCCGGCACGTAATGGGACGCGAGCGCGACCCCGAGCAGCGCGACCAGCACGGGCGGCAGGTTCGGGTGGAAGGTCGTCAGCGTGCCGATCTGCCGCAGGATGAGCACGGCCTGCGAGAAGGTCGGCACGCGGAAGAAGATCCACGCGAAGCAGACGTAGTGGAACGTCAGCAGCACGCACAGCGCCCGGATCGGGAAGCGGGCCAGCGACGAGCGCGCTGCCGGCCCCGCGCCGTCGCCCTCGCCCTCCGGGCGCCGGCGCTTGACGGCGCGCTGGAAGGCGCGCGTCACGGCGAGGCCGAGGCCGTGGAGGAAGCCCCAGAAGACGAAGTTCCACGACGCGCCGTGCCAGAGGCCGCCGAGCAGCATCGTGATCATCAGGTTGCGGTACGTCGCGAGCTCCGAGCCGCGGTTGCCGCCGAGCGGAATGTAGAGGTAGTCGCGGAGCCACGTGGAGAGCGAGATGTGCCAGCGGCGCCAGAAATCCGCGAGGTTCTGCGCCTTGTACGGCGCGTCGAAGTTCTTCGGGAACCGCACGCCGAGCAGCAGCGCCGAGCCGATCGCGATGTCGGTGTAGCCCGAGAAGTCGCAGTAGATCTGCGCGGCGTAGCCGTAGACGCCCGCGAGGACCTCCAGGGCCGAGTAGTTCTCCGGGCGCTCGAAGACGCGGTCGACGAGGTTGAGCGCGAGCTGATCCGAGAGGACGACCTTCTTCACGAGGCCGATCGCGACGAGGAACAGCGCCTCGCCGCCCTCCTCGCGGGTGAGGCTCGGGGCGCGCTCGAACTGCGGGAGCAGGTCGCGCGGGCGCACGATGGGGCCGGCGACGAGGTGCGGGAAGAAGGCGACGAAGAGCAGGTAGCGGAGGTAGCTCTTGTGGGGCGGGAGCTCGCCCCGGTAGACGTCGATGACGTAGCTCATCGACTCGAACGTGAAGAACGAGATGCCCACCGGCGGCAGGAGCACCCGGAACGCGTGGCCGACGCTCGCCGGCTCGCCCGTGAGCAGGGCGCGCAGCGCGGCCGCGTTCTCGAGCGCGAAGTTCCAGTACTTGAAGAAGCCGAGGAACCCGAGGTTCAGCGCCACGGTGGCGATGAGCATCGCGCGCCGCGCCCGGGGCCGCGCCTCGCGGGCGATCGCGCGGGCGAGCAGGAAGTCGACGGTGGACGAGGCGAAGATGAGCGGCAGGTAGCGCCAGTCCCAGGCCGCGTAGAACCCGTAGCTCACGAGGAGCAGGAACGCGAGGCGGGCGCGGACGCCGGCGAACCGCACGAGCGCCCACGATCCGACGAAGACGGCGGCGAAGAACTCGGCGTAGCGGAGGGTGTTGAAGAGCACGGCCGGTCGGGGCCCGGGTCGGGCAGCGGCGAGGGGGCGCGGCGGCCGGCAGGGCCGAGCGCGCTGTCGAGAGGGGCGGGCTACCCGGGCGGTGGGGCGCCGTCTACCACGGCCCGCGCCGCGCGGCGCAAGCTGGCAGCGCCGCGCCATGTTGAACGGCGCCCGGCGTCGTGCCAAGGATGGAGCTGATGCTGGGTCGCCTGATCCTCGGGATTGTGAAGGGGCTCATCGTGGGGGGCTTGCTGGGGTTCGCGCTGGCGAAGCTCGGCTACGGGGCGCCCATCGCGATCATCGCCTACGTGGCCGCGGCGCTCGCCGGGGTCCTCGTGGGGCTCGTCGCTGGCAAGCCCATCTGGGCCAAGGACGCGAAGATCGAGGCGGGGATGAAGGCCTTCGTGGGCGCGCTGCTCGGCGCGGGGCTGATGTACGCCGCGCGGCGATGGCTGACCATGGAGGTGCCGGTGCCGCTCGGCGAGCTCGGCGGCGCGAACCTGTCGCTCGGCGAGGCCGCGGGGAGCGCCGGGACGCTCGGCGGCCTCGCGATCACGTCGCTCGCCGCGATCGCCGCCCTGCTCGGCGGCTTCTACGAGGCCGACAACGACCCCGCGGACGAGGAGAAGCCGGGCGCGAAGCCGGCGGTGAAGGCGGCGGCCGGGGGCAACAAGCGCATCGCGGCGTCCGCCGCGGCGGACGAGCTCGACGACGACCTCGAGGTCGAGCCCGAGAAGAAGCGCGCGAAGAAGTAGGCCGTGCCGGTCGCGCGGGCGCTCCTCTACGCGGCATCGCTCGGCGCGCTCGCGCTTGTCGCGCGGTCCTTGCTCGTCGCGCCGGTGCCCTTCGCGGTCGCGGGCGCGGCGCTCGTCGGGTACCTCGCGCTCGTCCTGTGCGGGGTCTTCTTCCTCGGGCTCGGCATGTTCGTGGACGTGGTGAAGCGCGGCCCGCCCGGCGCGCGGGGCGTCGCGCTGACGTTCGACGACGGGCCGAGCCCGGAGCACACGCCGCGGGTCCTCGAGCTGCTCGACCAGGAGGGCGCGAAGGCGACGTTCTTCGTCATCGGCCGCAAGGCCGAGGCCCACCCGGAGCTCGTCCGCGAGATCGCGGCGCGCGGCCACGCCATCGGGCTGCACAGCCACGCGCACGACCGGCTCTTCTCGCTGCGCTCGACCCGCGCCGTCGACCGAGATCTCCGGCGGGGCCTCGACGTCCTCGAGCGGATCACCGGCGCCCGCCCCACGCTGTTCAGGCCGCCGGTCGGCCACACGAGCCCGCGCATCGCCCGCGCGGTCGACGCGCTCGACCTCGACGTAATCGGCTGGTCGGCCCGGGGGTTCGACGGGCTCGCCGGGGCGAGCCCCGAGCGGGTGGCGGCCCGGGTCATCCCGGGGCTCCGCGACGGGGCCATCGTGCTGCTGCACGATGCGGCCGAGCGCGACGACCACGCGCCCGCGGGGGTCGCGGCGCTCCCGCGCATCCTCGCGGCGATGCGCCAGCGCAACCTGGTCGGGGTCCGCGTCGACGCGTGGCTCGACGAAGGCGCCCGGGACGACGCCCTGGCCTAGACCATTTCTCGCCGGTGGCGCTACGCTCCGTCCGATGGCTGCGCCGGTGAGTCTGACGCTCTTTGCGCATATCGCGGCGAGGCCGGAGGACGAGCTCGACCTCGCCGAGGCGGCGCTCCTCATCGACGACGCCGCGTACCCGGGCCTCGACATCCCGCACTACCTCGGCGTGCTCGACCAGCTCGGCGGCGAGGCGCGCCGCGCGATCGAGCGCCCCCTGCGCGCCCCGGAGGCGACGCCCGGCAGCGGCCCGATCGAGCAGCTGCTCCGCTGGTTCTACGGCGATCTCGGCTTCCACGGGAACGCCGGCGACTACTACGACCCGAAGAACAGCTACCTGCACGAGGTCCTGGATCGCCGGACGGGCATCCCCATCACGCTGGCCGTCGTGCTCCTCGAGGTGTGCCGGCGCGCCGGCCTGGAGGCGCAGGGCGTGTCGTTCCCGGGGCATTTCCTGGTGAGGACGCCGGTCCGCGGCGGCGTGCTGCTCATCGATCCGTTCGAGGGCCGCCTGCTCGGCCGGGACGATCTGCGCGCGCTGCACACGCGCGCGACCGGCGCCACGCGCGATCCGGATCCGCGGCTGCTCGTGCCGGCGCAGAAGCGGCAGATCCTGGTGCGCATGCTGAACAACCTGCGCTCGATCTACGCGAGCCGCTCGGACGCGGCGCGGCTGCGCAGCGTGCTCGAGCGGATGCAGGTGCTCGCGCCGACCGACGAGCTGCGGAAGGAGCTCGACCAGCTCGGCGGGGAGCGGCCGTGGCCGCCGCTGGGGCGCGGGCTGAACTGACGCGGCCCGATCGCCGCTCGCGCGCTGCGCGCGATCGGATACCCTCGCTGGCATGGGTCAACCCGCCGCGGCGCCCCTGACCTTCGAGGAGCTCTACCAGCGCATCCGCGCCCTGCCCGAGCACCTGACGGGCGAGATCCTGGAGCCCGGCGTCCTCCGCACGATGTCGCGGCCCGGGAAGCGCCACCGCCGCGCGGCCAGGCTCTGCCTGCACGGCCTGGTCCCGTTCGACGCGAACGTCGGCGGGGCCGGCTGGTGGATCGAGCCCGAGACCGAGATCCGCTTCCCCGGCGGCCGGCTCGTCGTGCCGGACCTGTGCGGATTCCGCGTCGAGCGGGTCCCCGAGCTGCCGGACGAGAACCCGCTGACGCTCCTCCCCGACTGGTGCTGCGAGGTCCTGTCGCCGGGGACCGCCCGCGACGACGTGGCGGTGAAGCTGCCGCTCTACGCGCGCTCCGGCGTCGGATGGAGCTGGATCGTGGACCCGATGCGCCGGCTGGTCGAGGTGTTCGAGACGGTCGGCGGAAGGCCGGCGCTCACGGCGACGGCGCAGGACGACGAGCGCGTCGTGCTGCCGCCCTTCAACGGAGAGCTCGCGGTCGCCTCGTGGTGGATCCCCGGGGCCGTCGAGGAGTGAGGCGCGTGAGGGCGGCGGTGCGCGCGCGATCCGTTCACTGGCTCGACCACGCCCACGCCGTCCTGTCCCGCCGCCGCCGGCTGTTCGCGGCCGGCTGGGGAGACGAGGGCGTGCTCGAGCGGGTCCCACAGATCGCGCGGTTCTCGGAGCCCCCGCGCGCCGCGGCGGTGACCTGGGGGCGGCCGCGGCCGGACGGGCCCGTCGACGTGACCGACGGCTCCTTCGCCGCCGCGCTCCCGGGCCTGCCGCCCTGCGCGGGCACGGCCTTCGTGCGCCGCATCGCGCCCAGGGCGCCCGAGCGGGGCCGCCGCCGGCCGGTGTACGTCGTGCCGGCGGCCTCCGGCGACGAGGGCTTCGCGGCGCGGACGCGGCTCTTCCGGCCGCTCGCCGCCCGCGAGGGCATCGAGGTCGTCCTCCTCGAGAACGCGATGTACGGCCTCCGCCGGCCCCCCGGGCAGCGCGCCACCGCGATCCGCACCGTGGCCGAGCACCTGCTGATGAACCTCTCCACCGTCGAGGAGACGCGCGCGCTCGTCGAGCACCTCGCCCGCGAGGGACACGAGCGCATCGGCGTCGCCGGCTTCAGCATGGGCGGGACCTCGGCGGCGCTGGTCGCGGCGGTGACGGCGCGCCCGCTCGCGGTCGCGGTCTTCGGCGCGGGCCGCAGCGCGGTGCCGGTGTTCACCGAGGGGATGCTGTCCGTCAGCGTCGAGTTCGAGGCGCTCGGCGGGCCCTCGGCGGCGCGGGCGCGGCTCGGCGCCCTCTTCGGCGCCGCCGACCTCGACCGCCACCCGGCGCCCCGGCGGCCCGACGCGGCCGTCCTCGTCGGCGGGCGCCGCGACGGGTACGTGTTCGCCGAGCAGGTGGAGGCGCTCCACGCGCTCTGGAGGGCGAGCGAGCTCCGGTGGCTCGACACCGGGCACGCCGGCGCGGTCGTCTACCGGGGCGAAGCGCTCCGGCGCGCCGCGGTCGACGCGATGGAGCGGCTCGGCCCGTAGCGAGGCCGGCCCCTACCCTCCTCGCCCCCCGGCGCCCGGCAGCTGCACCACGAACCGCGCCCCGCCCTCGGCCCCGCGCTCGACCCCGATCGAGCCGCCCGCCGCCTCGACGAGCCCGCGGCACACCGCGAGCCCGAGCCCCGTCCCCTCGCCGACCTCCTTCGTCGTGATGAACGGCTCGAACAGCGTCTCGCGGACCGCCTCGGCGATCCCCGGCCCGTTGTCCTCGACCTCGATCCGCGCGCCCCCGGCCGCCCCCCGCGACGCGCGCACGACCACGCGCCCGCCGGCGCGCGGCACCGCGTCGGCCGCGTTCAGGAGGAGGTTCAGGAGCACCTGGACCAGCCGCCCGTGCGACAGCTGGACCGGCGGCACGTCGGGCGCGACGTCCCGCGCGAGCTCGACCGCGCGGAACGCCTTCTGCGGAGAGACCAGCGAGACGACGTCCGCGAGCGCCTCCGCGACCGAGCCGGAGGGCTCCTCCCCGGCGTCGCCCGCGCCGCCGGCCGCCGGCCGCGCGAAGTCGAGCAGGTCGCGCAGGATCTTGTGGATGCGCTCCGTCTCGCGCTTCATCCGCTCGAGGAACTCGCGCTCCTCGTCCGGCGTGAGGCCGCCGGCGAGCAGGAGCTCCTGGAAGCCGAGGATCGCCGCGATGGGGTTGCCGATCTCGTGCGCGAGCCCGGCCGCGAGCCGCCCCACCGACGCGAGGCGCTCGGAGCGGACCAGCCGCTCCTGCGCGCTCTTCAGGTCCGCGGCGTAGCGCTCGACCTCGGCGATCTTGGCCCGCAGCGACTCCTCGTCGGCGCGGAGGCGGCCCGTCATGAGCGCGAGGCTCGCCCCGAGCTCCGCGAGCTCCCGCGCGCCGGCCCGCGGCACCTCGAGGTCGCGCGCGCCGCCGGCCACGCGGCGGGCGGCCTGCGACAGCGCGTCGATCGGCCGCACCACGAGGCGCGTCATCGCGATGTACGCGAACACGAGCAGCGCCAGCGCCACGACGCCCGTGTAGAGCGCCACGATCCGGACGAGCGGCGCGGCGGGCACGGTCGACGGATCGGTCGGCACCAGCACGGCCACGGAGCCCACCTGCGGCGGCCGCGCGGGCTCCGCCTCCGGCGCGCGCTCCGCCTCCGCGCTGGGCGGCGCCGGCTCCGCGCCGGGCGGCGCCAGCTCCGCGCGCGGCGCCGCCTCGCGCGCGTGCTCCGGGACGATGACCAGGAGCGCGCCGCCTCGCGCGGTGCGCACCGCCCGCAGCACCTCCGCGCCGGCCTCCACCGAGGCCGGCAGCGCCGCCGCCGCCTCGGGCTCCCCGGCGCGGCCCTGGAGCGCGCCCGACGCGTCGTAGACGCCGATCGCCGACGCCCCGTCCGGCCCGAGCTGCGCCTCGAGCAGCAGCGAGAGATCCGGCGCGGACCGGCTCGCCCGCGCCGCGGCGACGTGCCCGGCGATCGCGCGGCCGATCGCCCGGGCGCTCGACGCCCGCGCGCCGCCCATCGTGGCCCGCGTGAGGCTCGCCACGGCGAAGAAGAGCGGCACGAACGCCAGCACGAGCAGCGCGCCGAGCGCGAACAAGAGCTGAAGCCGGATCCCGAGCCGCACCGCGTGTCCCTTCCCCTCGGCGACATCCTCGCCTCGGCGACATCCTCGCCCAGGTCGCCCCCGACCGCACCCGGCAGGCGGCGATTCCACGGCGCGCGCCGCGGCGCGATACGGCGTGGCGTCGCTCGAGGGAGCTGGGCCGTCGATCGCCGCCGGCCGCTGCGGAGCGCCGGCCGCGATCTGCCGCGCGCGCGGCGGCGGCGGCGGCGCCGGCTCCGGGGAGGAGCGGCGGACCCACCGGCGCGCTGCGGCGACCATGCTAGCCTGGCACGTGGGCTGTCCGGCGAGCGACGTGCAGGGCCAGGCGAGCAGCGCACACCGGGAGCCACCGGGCTCATGCCGACAGGGTCCGACGGGCTCCGAGGACGAGCAGCGCGCGCCGGCCGAGGACGCGTGGGCGCCGGCGCTCCTCGGCGCGCTGGACGCGCTGGCCTGGGAGGTCTCCGGCGACGCGCTCGAGGTCTCGGTGGTGCGCGCGCCGGCGGGGGAGCTGTTCGGGCACGCCGCCGAGCGCTGGGCTGCCGACGACGGCCTCTTCTGGAGGCAGCAGCACCCGGAGGACCGGCCGCGGCTGCTCGCCCTCGTGCGCAAGGTCCTCGCGGACGGCTCGACCGAGCGCATCGAGCACCGCTTCCTCGCCGCGGACGGCCGCACGGTGTGGCTCAGCAGCGAGCTCGCCCGCCGCGGGGCCCCCGCCGGCCCTGGGCCCGTCGCGCGCGGCCTCTCCACGAACGTCACGCGCGCGAAGGTCGCGGAGGAGGCGCTCCGCGAGAGCGAGGAGCGGGCGCAGGCGCTGCTCGAGTCGACCGAGCAGGCGATCTACGGGCTCGATCGCGCGTGCCGGTGCACGTTCGCCAACGGGGCCTGCGTGCGGCTGCTCGGGTACCGCGACGAGGCGGAGCTCATCGGGCGCGCCATGCACCCGCTCGTCCATCACACGCGCGAGGGCGGAGCGCCGCTGCCCGAGTCGGAGTGCCGGATCTGCCGCACGATCCGGAGCGGGGAGGCCGCGCACCTCGCCGGCGAGCTGCTCTTCCGCGCCGACGGGACCAGCTTCCCCGTCGAGTACTGGTCCCGCCCCGTCCGCAGGCAAGGCGAGATCGTCGGCGCCATCGTCACGTTCGTGGACATCACGGAGCGGAGGCGGAGCGAGCAGCTGCTCGCCGCGCAGGCGCTCATGGGCGCGCTCCGGGCCGAGGTGAGCGCGGCGCTGTCCCACCCCGGGACGATGCGCGATCTCCTGCAGCGCTGCGCCGAGGCGATCCGGGGGCACCTCGACGCGGCGTTCGCCCGCATCTGGCTGCTCGACGAGCGCGAGCAGGTCCTCTCGCTGCGCGCGAGCGCGGGGATGTACACGCACCTCGACGGGCGCCACAGCCGCATCCCCGTCGGCAGCTACAAGATCGGCCGCATCGCGAAGGAGCGCCTGCCGCACCTCACGAACGACGTCCTGCGCGACCCGCAGGTGAGCGAGAAGGGCTGGGCGCGGCGCGAGGGCATGGTGTCGTTCGCCGGATACCCGCTGCTCGTCGAGGATCGGCTCATCGGCGTCATCGCGATGTTCGCGCGGAGGCCGCTGCACGAGCAGGTGCTCGACGCGCTCGGGACGATCGCGGTCACGGTGGCCCAGGGGATCGAGCGCAAGCGCGCCGAGGACGCGCTCCGGGAGAGCGAGGCGAGGCGCGCCGCCGAGCACGCGGTCCTGCGGCGCATCATCGGGCAGAGCGGCGACGGGATCGTCATGGTGGACGAGCACGGCGTCGTCCGCCTGATGAACCCGGAGGCCGAGCGGCAGCTCGGGCCGGCCACGGAGCTCACGATCGACGCGTGGGCGCGCGCGGCGGGCTCCGCCTCGCCGGAGGCCGCCCCCGCGCCCGCCGCGGAGACGCCGCTCCACCGCGCCCTGCGCGGGGAGAAGGTGGAGAGCGTTTGCTGGCAGGTCCAGCGGCCGGACGGCTCGGCGCGCGTCCTCTCGGCGAGCGCGTCCCCGCTGCGCCGCGCGGACGGCGCGCCCGCGGGCGCGGTGATGAACACCCGCGACGAGACGGAGCGGCTCCGGCTGGAGCAGGAGCGCGAGCGGCTCCTCCGGAGCCTAGAGGAGGCGGTCGAGGTGCGCGACGAGTTCCTCTCCATCGCGTCGCACGAGCTCAAGACGCCGCTCACCGCGCTGCTGCTCCAGGTGGAGAGCCTGCGCCGGGCGCTCCGGCTCGGTCAGGTCCCGGAGGGCGCCGCGCGGCTCGACGCCAAGCTCTCGACCATGCACCGGAGCGTCTTCCGGCTGAGCGACCTCGTGAACGAGCTGCTCGACGTCTCCCGGATCTCGGCGCGGGGCCTGTCGCTCCAGGTCGAGGAGTTCGACCTCGTCGCGCTGCTCCGCGAGAGCGTCGAGCGGTTCGAGGAGGGGCCGCGCCGGGGCTCGTCCATCCGGCTTCTCGGGCTCCCGGAGGTGCTCGTGCGCTGGGATCGCGCCCGCATGGAGCAGGTGATCACGAACCTGCTGTCGAACGCCGTGAAGTACGGCGCCGGCGCCCCCGTCGACGTGCGCGTCGAGGCCGACGCGGAGCGGGTCCGGTTCGCCGTGCAGGACCGCGGCATCGGCATCGCGCCCGGCGACCAGGCGCGCATCTTCGAGCGGTTCCAGCGCGCGGCGTCGGTGATGCACTACGGCGGGTTCGGCCTCGGCCTGTGGATCGTGCGGCTCATCGTGGAGCAGCACGGGGGCGCCGTGCGGGTGGAGAGCGCGCCGGGGCGCGGCGCGACCTTCTCGGTCGAGCTGCCCCGCGCCGTCGGCGGGGCGGCGGCGGACGGCGGGCCGGTGCCGGCGCCGCGCTCCGCGGGCGGGTAGGCGGAGGAGAATTGACAGCGGGGGAGACCAGCAGACCTTCCGCTGCCCGACGCGGTGAACGGCGGCAACGTCGGCATCGCGGTGAGGTGCGAATCCGATAGGATCCGAGCATCAATTGGACGAACGCATGGGCGCTATCCCGCGCAGCTTTATCTTCTTCAGATACGCAATAGATCTCATCTCAGGGCAATTCAGGACGGCATCCTGAAAGATCGAAGGTGGGCAGTATTCGTGAGCGTCAATGTAGTGCGCTATCAAGCTCGGAGCAACGTACACTTCCTTCTCCGTAGGCACGAATAGGTTGCTCGCTCCAACGCGAACCGTTACACCTTCAAGCCGAAGCTCAGCGGGCCCACCAGTGAAGCGGCAGTAAGCGCACTTCTGATACCCCGCAACAGCAGCGGGCTGCCATGGGTCGGAAAGCAGACGCATCAGCGCTTCGAAGAAATTCTTCGATACCGAGCCTGTTGCGAATGGATGGTTCGGTTCGTGCCATCCAACCGCCCGCAAGACATCTTGCCAGCGGCCGAAGTAATCACATGGGCTCAGATCTGGATAGTACGCCATGGCTCCGCCAACTCCTACAGTCCGGGCTTAAACGCTCTCACTTGCCGTTAGCAAAAACTTTTCAGCCCTGCCAGCGTGGTGAGACGGGACCGAAGCGGGCAACGTTCATCCGTGTCGATTACCCCACAAGAATACGTCGAAGAAGGTTCGCCAACATCTCGTCGGACGCATCGGACGCATCGACAAACATGAGCTCCACAGCGGCAAGCGACAGCTTGGCGAAGAAGCTTGGGCTCGACCCAATGGTCCCGTGAGCTGCCTCTGCCACCCTCAGGACTCCAGCGCTGAACTTAGTGACGAATGCTGACGAAAGCGCCTGAAGGACCGTCGAAGAATACTCCTCTGGCAACCCAAGCCTCACGTCATCCATGGTCGCCGCTAGGGAGCTATTCCACCTCGCTCCTTCCTTGGTGCAATACCCAACTTCGACACGCGAAGTTTCCGATGTGGTCAGCTCGTACGCAAGTCCCAGAAGACCGTACTCGGCTCGCGGACCTCGCGGCACCAAAGCCTCCACCGTCACGGCGGGACACGCAGGGGCGGCAGTGCTTGCTGCCACGAACGACCTGGACATGACGCTGGTGAACTCAACGCCATGAGTGATGCGCTCTGAGATCCACAGTCGCGCCTTGGCCAGAGGAGTCATTTGAATGACTCTCAATTCAGACCCCAGAACTTGAACCAGTTTGAATTAAACGATCCTGGGTTAGAGAGGATGACATCTGGATGGCAGACACTAAACGGAGAGACGCCGTACTTTGCGAGCGCGCTGGCGTGGGCAGCGTCGTACGCGACACCACGCCCCATCATCGTTGCCTCCGACACCTCATGCAAGTAGAAACTCGCGTCAGCTCCAACGATTCGCTGCCCACTCGCGAGCGCACTCCGCAGCCGGTTCACCATCGCGACATTCTCCGGGACGTGCCCGAACCGAGCGAGGTGCTTCTCTACAATGGCGAGTCCTCTCTCGGGTACCTGGATCGACCTCTCCGCCAGTTTACCAAGACCGGCACCGCCCTGTGCGCCTGGATTGAATGCTCCTGTTGCCTGCGCGGTCGAGATCGCGGCCGTGCCTGCTCCTCCGGTCCCGCGCATCACCTGCGCGCCCCACCGGGTGACCTGGTTGCCGTAGCGCCGCACCCCCTCGCCGACCGCGCCCGCGACGCCCGTGATCGCCCGCCACGAGCTCGCCCCGAAGCTCGCGATCCGGGCGCTCATGCCCGCAAACACGCCCGCCTCCGCCGCCATGCCGTACGTCGCCAGCGTCAGCGCCGCGTACGACACGCCCAGCGAGACGTAGATCGCCGCGTCCCCGTTCTCCTGCAGTAATGCGTCGACACCATAGTCGATCAGGGCGCGCGCGACCACATCGCCGCCCGCGTACCCCGGCCCGCTGAACTTCAGCCCGGTCGGCGTGGGGCTCCGGTACGAGTCCGGCGTCACGTCGGGCAACGTCGCCCGGACCTCGGGCCACGTCATCGGGCCGCCGCCCAGAGGTGAGTAGCTCCCGAACGAGAACTGGAACGAGCCGACCGTGAGGTACCCGGCGTTGACGAACAGCCCGCACAGCCAGGCGGGCGGTACCCAGTAGCCGGTCGGATCGGTGAACGTCGCCGGGTTGTTGTGCGCGTAGCTGTAGCGGTGCCTCGCCTGGTCGAAGTACGGGTCGCTCACCAGCGGGTCGGGGCTGAGGAACCGCCGCTGGGCCGGATCGTAGGCCCGGCCGCCCATCTGGATCAGCCCCATCCGCGCCTGCTCGGCGCCCGCGAAGCCGAGCGTCAGCGCCCCCCACGAGCCCGCCCACGCGCTCCCGTCCGCCTCGATGCGCTGCCCGAACGGCTCGTAGTGCAGCCGCTCCGGCGATGCCCCAGACGCCAGCGCCTCGTCGAACCTGACCGCGGTGCTGCCGAGCGCGTCGGCCACCACGTAGCTCACCCGGCGGCCGCTTCCGTCGACGATGATGTCGGCCACGGGCCCGTCCGGCCCAGGCGCTCCAGCTGCTTCGATGAGTCGAGCCTGTGGCACGGCCGAGAGCATCTCGCTGCAAGCCGCACCGCACGACACCGGTGTAGCTTGCGCAACGGCGCCGCCAGGAGCTTCGCGGCAGTTGGGGAGTCAGGGGAGGTGTCGAGATGGGCGGCGGGCGGACGGACGAGCTGGCCGGGCAGCCCCTGGCGCAGCGCGCCGCACAGAGGCAGCGGATGTGGTCAGCGAGGCGGCCCGACGTCGCTCATGTCCGGGGCGACCCCTTCCCGGTCGCTGGATCGACGCGCACGCCCATCGCCTCGCCTGTGTACACGTCATCTCTGGACATCTTCCGTCCCTCCGTCCGCAGGCACCGCTCCTCCAGCTGCCAGCAGCAGTTCTCGTCGGAGAAGGCCTGGATGGCATACTCCCATCCACCGCCATCGCCGCCGGATCGCCCCACGACGACCCCGCACGTGCCCCATAGCCGCCCCGGGACTGCGTCGCAGGAGAGAATGGATACAACCTCGTAAAAATCGAATTTCGGATCCATATCAGTGCGTGATCTCTCCTTTCAACGAGACGTTCAGGTGTCGCATGTCCGGCGACGCCCACCCGAGCTGAGCCCTGCCGGTCCTGGAGAGCTGCACGCCGGTACCCGTACTCTTGCACCAGGGGCGAGAACGGGCGCTGCTGCTCTACAGCTTGGTGGTGCTCTGGTTCGCCCGTGCAGGGCATGAATTGTACAAGCCGCTCGTTCGCCGCTGGTACCGGACCAAACGTCAGCCATCCTTTGCCGACATGCTGACGACACTGCGGCGCCACTGACACCCCGCAGCGTCCACCCTCCCTCAAAACCTCCTTGGTTCGCTCATCGAAATGCCCGCCCCTCGTTGGCTGAGCAGCGTGTCGCCGAGGGATTCTCGACGGGCAAGAGGAAGAGAGCTCGACGGCTCCAACCCTGGGAAGTGCGAAACTTGAACTTATGGCTCAGGGAGCTGATTGTCAGTCGTCTGCTCGCTCGTCGAGCCCCTCGCGTAGATCGCGGCCTTGACGGGGAAGTAGACGGGTGATGTTTTCAACCTGCATCCGGCGACCGCCCCATAACCCACGTAGTGTGATCAAGACTTGGCCGGCGTACCTCCTCCCCAAGCGCACACAGAGCATCCGCAGCCAATTCCCGAGCTCGGGCCCAAAAGCTGTGCGATGCCAAGGTGATCGAATCGGAAATCGACCCATCCGTCGGCATGGAGTCGAACCAGGAGTCAACTCGTCTGATCGCCGCCCCCGCGGCCGATTGGACGAGGCCAGCCCGCTCAAGTTGAGGCACGAGCAGAAATGCATCTCCAAAGCTAGACACAACCTCATCGGTCGCAACTACGAATTCGGGCAACACTTCCAGCTGTACGCTGGCGGGCGCCGCAACCAATCGAAGACTCTCAACAAGAATTCGGTACTGAGATTCGGTGTTCATGGCATAGCTCATTCAACAGGAATGCGGATGGGTGCCTGCCCCGGAACGCCAGACACCTTCCAGTACGGTTGCCCCCCAAATGCCGCGGCGTCCCGGGGTGGTGTTGGATCATACGGCCGGCGAAGTCAGTCCCGGCCTTATTCATCTCGCGATAGACCCAGCCTCCTCCAGGATTGGTCGTGCTGCGTCGCATGACATCATCGACCCAGCCAGGTGTCCGTCCTATCGAGTTCCGAACTTCGCCGAGAGATTTACCTTTCAAGAGGTCTGGATTCGCGAATACGTCGTCTGCGGTTTCCAGCAGTTCTCCTACCCTGCGTATTGCAGTCGAGCTTCCCCCCTTCGCTGCCGCCGCAGGCGAGGCCGGAGCACTCGGAGCCGCCGCCTGTGTCTTGCCCGCGAGCTTGCTGACGGCGCGCTTGGTGAACTCGACCGCGTTCTTGGTGTGCTGGTAGGCCGCCTTCGCGTCGTTCTTCATGAACTCGGCGGCCTGTTTCCCCAGCGTCTGCAAGCGAGGACCTGCCTGCCGCAGCGCCTGAGCCGCACGTGGCCCGGCCTCTCTCGCCGCCTGCACCACCGCGGGCTTCGCCTGCCTCGCCGCCTGCACCACAGCAGGCCCGGCACGCCTCACCGCCTGCTCGATGACCGGCAGGGCTCTCTGCAACCACTGCTGCAGCAGGACAGGATTGGTCCCTTCCGGGTCGACGAAGTCGAGCGGACGGTTCCGCGCGTAGCCGTAAAGATTGCAATCGACCGGGCTCGCAACGCACTGGCCGGGTTCCTCGAGGAACAGCGGATCCGGCGTCGTGAACCGGTTGATCGTCGGGTCGTAGTCGCGCACCCCCATCCGCACCACGCCCAGATCCGCGTCATATCCTTTCTCCACGTAGTCCACCGCGGCCGCATCGGCCGGATGCACCGCGCGATGGCCGAACGGCGAGGCCAGCCGCGCCGTGCCCCCGGCGTCCGCGATCACCGTGCCGCGCCGGTCGACCGCGAGCATCTGGAAGGCGCCGTTCTTCAGCAACCCCACCAGCTGCCCGCCCACGTGCACCGGCTCCGTCAGCCCGGAGGCGTCCAGGTAGCTCCCATCGTCCAGGTAGGCCGCCAGCGGCGCGCCCGCCCCGCTGAGCTTCGACAGCCGCTGGCCATCCTCGTCATAGACGAACCTCCACGACGACGCGCCCCGGCTCGCCGTCGCCACCTGGCCGTTCGGACCATACGCGAGCGCGAGGTCCCCTCTGGCCACGGTCCGCCCGAGCTCGTCGAACGTATGCACCACGCTCCCGGCCACCAGGGTATCTCCGTGCCATTCCAGCGTCCGCGTGCTCCCTGCCTCCGTGATCGACGTCGGCAGCCCGCTCGCGTCGAAGCTATAACCGTACGCTCCAGCCGCATCCTCCGCCGTGGCGAGGAACCCCTCGGGCGAGTAGCCGTACTGCCTCGTCCACGTGCTCGCGCCGATCACCATCTCTTCCGAGTCGGTCAACCCTCGGCTGTTGAACCGCCACCCCACCGACGTCGCCTGCGCCGCCGTCGTCTGCGCCACGCTCACGCGCTCCTGCGTCAGCGGGTCGTAGCCGAACTCCACCGTGCCCGCGCTGCCGAAGCTCACCTCATCCAGCCGGCCCAGCGAATCGTACCCGAAGCTCGCCAGCGGCTGGCCGTTGACGTCCAGCGTGCTCAGCCGCCCGTGCGCATCCCAGCCGTGGCGCTTCGTCACCGCCGACAGCACCTGACCGCTGCCGTCCGTCACGGTCGTCGTCTCCTCGGCCATCTCGTCGTTCTCCGCGTACCGTACCACCTCCGTCTCCACCGTGCGCCAGCCATCCAGCCTCAGCGTGCTCCGCACGACCTTCCCGTCCGCCCGGTGCTCGTACTCCTTCGTGAACCCCTCGCCCGTCACCGCCGTCAGCAGCCCCGGCGAGTCGCTCGCCGTCGGCCGCTCCGGCGTCGCCCCGTCGTAGTAGAAGCGGTAGGTCTGCGTGGCCCCCGACACCGCGTCGGTGTGCACCTCGTGCGTGGCGCGGCCGATCGCGTCGTGCTCCCAGCTCACCGAGCGCACCTCCTCGTCCTCGGGCGACAGCAAGCGCTTGGCCGTGAGCAGGCCCGTGTCGCCATCATACGCGTACTCGACCGTGGCGATGCCGTCGCGCGCCACACGCTCCACGCGGCCGTGCGCATCGTACGTCACCCGGTGGCTGGACCCGTCCGGCAGCGCGACGCTCCGGAGCCGGCCCAGCGCGTCATACGAGTACCCGTAGCTGTTGCCGGCCTCATCTTGATACGCGCGAATGAGCCCGCCCGCGTCCCTCCACGTCTGCGTGGGCGCGAGCGCCCCGCCTTCGGAGAGGTTGTCCTTGACGCTGGACACGACGCCGGCTGCCCCGACGCTCAGCGATGTTCCCACATCGCGCTCCACATCGGCGTGCAGACGCTCGGCCAGGGCCACCTCCGTTCCCCATACGTCCGCGCGCGCGATGGCCTTCCACTCCGCGCCCGCCAGCAGCTGCGCGTAGCTCACGCGCCCCATGTCGGTCGCCGGAGGCAACGTCGAGCGCGCATGATGCGTGACGATCCGCAGGCCAGGATCGCGCGTGATGACATCGTCAAACGCCCACCCGTCCGCGATGCGCGCCGCTTCCGCCACCGTCTCGCCTGCGGCCGTGAAATACTGACGCGTCTCCAGCGTCGCCCCGGCGCTCGCGTCCACGAGCGCCGTGACCGCGATGCTGGCCGGACGGGTGGCCGTCGCGTACGCATACCCGAGCTGGAGCAGAGGGTCTCCCTCGGTCGCCGAGCCCAGGTCGTTCCACTGCTTGGCGAGCCGCTCCTGGCGATCATAACGGAACCACTGCGTGTAGCTCCTGGCCGCTCGCGTCGTCGCGAGCGCAAGCACCTCGTCGCGGACGGGGTGCCGCTCGGTGACCGCGAGCACGACCTGGTCGGGCGCCGTCACCTTCTGCAGCAGCCGGCGCTCCGGATCGTACTCGAGCACCGTCGTCCCCCGCCCCGGCGCCGATACGCTCTTCACCGTGTAATCGGCGTTGTAGTCCACGGACTGGTGCACCAGCCGATCGCCACCCCCGGGGCCCAGCGTCTCCACCTGCTCCAAGAGGCCGATGTCGTTGCGCGACAGCGACACCTCGTGCCGGAAGTCGAGCTCGGGCTGCTCGTGCGTCCCGGTGAGCACCGCCGCGGCCTCCAGGCAGTGCAGATGGCTCGTGAGGGCGGCCGGCGACGCGAGCGTCAGCTGCGTCTCCAGCGTGCCCGAGGCCGTCGTCCGCCGCGTCCGCGTCGGGCACAGCTCGCCCGTGTACTCCAGGTACTCCGACGTCTCGCTCACGGGGGAGCCCAGCGTGCTCGACGCGTCCTGCCAGCCAGCCTCCTCCAGCTTGAGCCGCTTGAACGAGACGCCCTGGAACGACGCGTCCTCGTACTGCCGGTAACCGTACTCGTGCAGGAGCGGCGACAGGGTGTCTTCCCTGGAGGAGAAGAGCAGCAGCCCGGCGTTCACGTCGTCGTGGAGGAAGGTCATCTCCTCGGTCGCGGTGCCCGCCCGGCGGATCACCAGATCGAAGCCGATGAGGAACTCGCCCACGCTGTGGTGGACAGGCCCCGCGTAGTCATAGACGTACTCCGTCGGCTTGTACCCGGACGACTTCACCTCAAGCGACTCGAGGACCGGATACCGCTGGCGCGCGCCGGGGCCGGCCGGGCTGCGCTTGTAAGAGAAGCCCAGCACCGTGCCCTTGCCGTCGTCGGCCGACTTCAGGAGCCCTGTCTCGGGCCGCTCCACGGAGAGGGCGTACGCCTCGCCATAGCGCGTCACCGTGAGGCTGGTGTCGCCTGTCCCGGCGAGGTCGCCCACCACGGCCACGCTGGTGCTGCCGTCGTAAAAATCCAGCCCCGGCACCGGCGTCTCCCGGAAGTCCCTGCCCGAGTTGACGAGCAGGGCGGCGACGTCCGGGCTCGACAGCAGCGCGTCGGCGAGCCCGTCGCGGTTGGCGTCGACGAACGTCACCGAGTACCTGAGCACATCGGAGATCTGGACGCCGTTTTTGTCGCGTACCGTGTAGACTTGACCAGTCCTCTGGAAGCCGGACTGGCCGTCGCCCAGCCACACCACGAAGCCGCTCTCGTACCTGGACACGAGATCCGCGACGGTGTCGCCGTTCATGTCGTGCACCCACGTCGTGTGCGGCGAGAACGCCGGGCTGAACCGCGTCGCGCGCGCCGCGCCGAAGGCCAGCGCCCCCTCGCCGCCGCTCTCGTTGAGCAGCACCTCGTAGCCCCCCTCGTAGACGCGCAGCAGATCGGGCTTCTGGTCGCGGTTGATGTCCACGAGGCGCGTGTTCGGGCCGAGCTCCCAACCCCCTGTCAGCCGCTGCTGCGCGAGCAGCGTGCCGTCGCGCCCGCACACGCGGACATCCGCGTGTGTATAGCTCGCGTTCGGCTGCACGTGGACGACCTGCGACGCCGCGGACTCGGGCCACATGCGGGCGAGGAGGCGCGGCTCGTTGTCGATGCTATCCGGCGGACGGCAGAGCGGCTCCACGCCCGCGCCGCGCGGCGGCAGGGCCTCCACGCGGAAGCCCGCCTCCTCCTGGACCGCGAGCGCGTAGCGCCGGCTGTGCTCGAAGTCGAGCCTGCCGTCCTCGTCCTCATCCACGAGCGCGGCGCGCCACGGCAGGATCGCGGCGTCGCCCCACGCCGATAGGACACCCGAGAGCTTCGGCACGGGCTGGAACTCGGCCGCTTGCAGCGCTGCCGAAGCCGTGTGGTAGCGGTACCGCACGAGCGGCGCCAGCTCACCCGAGGCGAAGATCTGCTGCACCTCGCTCAGGTAGAAGGCCGGGCCCATGTCCGCCTCCTCGTAGTGCAGCAGGTAGCGCCAGCGCTGGGTCATCTCCCCGCTGGTCGCGTGTCGCGCAAACACCCGCACACTGGACACTCGCCAGTCGAGCTTCTGCTCCATACCTGAACGCATGTCGACAAATGGCCTGGAGAGCGAGTTGTACCCGAGCTCGATGAGAGCCTGGTGGCCACCGCCGCGCCCGCCATAACCGACGTACCGCACATAAGGGCGCCCTGAAGGGCTGCGCTCATAGACGAACTCCGTCCTCTCCCCCTCTGCCGAGGTCGCCTCGCGAAGCAGCCATGAGTAGACGCCGCGTGGGGTCTCGATCACGTAGGTGGAGCTCCCGCCATAACTCCACGTGCTGCCGTCGGGCAGGGTTGCGGTGAGGGCGGTCCCCGAGACCTCCACGCGCACGCGCGCGCCGAGGCCAGCCGGGTACCACGCCCCGTCTGCGCCGCGCACGAGCCGGCCCCAGGGGCTGGTCAGCTCGTCGGTCGCGAAGTCGAGCTCCCCGCGCGCTCGCCACCGCGACACCGACCAGGAGTCGGCTTTCCACCCCATCCCCCACTCCGAGATGCCTGCGCCCGGTGAGTAGCTCGGAAAAGGTGACGAGAGGAGCGGCCCGCGGTCCTCGGGCGCGCTGAACGGCCCGGGCAGCGCGAAGCCGCCCCTCGATACGTCCGCAGGCCCGAGCGCGACATGCGCGTACTCCCCCGCGATCGAGCCGCGCGTCGGCGCCGACAGCTGCGGCGGCTGCACCTTGGCATCGTAGAAGCTGGGCTGCGCGGCCGCCGTGCTCGCCAGCAGGACGGCGCACGTGCTCCACAACCAACGCAGCCCTGTCACAACCTGTTTCATCGAACACTCCTTGCAAATACAATCGATCCAAGAAAATCGCGCTACTTGGCTTCAGCCTGACGAGCAGGCATGACGGCGCGAGCCCGGAGCGCGGGAGGGCTCCGGGGAATCCCGGAGCTCCCATGGTTCACCGCGGCGTCCGGCCCCTGCGCGCCCGGCCTGCCGTCAGGTCAGTCGGTGTCGCCCGAGCACCACGCCGGCTGGCTGGTGCTCACGACCGTGCGCCGGTCGACCTGCATGGTCACGATGAGCTCGGTGGCGTCGGTGAGCGGGCTCGGCGCGTTGAGGAGGCCCGCCATGTCCACCTCCATCGTACCGAAGGGCGACAGGCCGTCCCCGGCGATGTTCTGGTCGTCCTCGTTCTTCAGGGTCTCGTGCTCCTCGAACTTCGCGAGCGCGTTGCTGGCGGTTCCGAAGAGGATGCGCGGCAGGCCGATCAGCCATTCCGGGCCATCCATCACGTAGGTCTTCGTGACGTCTTCTCCGGTGAAGTCGAACGTGCTCGCCCACTGGACGTTGGCCCGCATCTTCTGTCCGTTGAGCGTCTCGTTGTTGAAGCCCTTCGACCGCACCACGTAGAACGCCATCGTGTGGAGGATCGGCGTGGCCTCCTCACAGAACAGCCAGCCGCCATTGCCTCCCTGGGTCGTGTACAGGTCCTCCGGGGAGATCTTGAGGGTGAACTTACCCGTTTCCAGCAGGCTGCTCCACAGGGCGTTCGATGTCGTCGACATGCAGCGCGTGGCGCGCATGCTCGAGACGGCGAAGACGCCCGCGTCATCGCCCACGGATGAGCGCAAGGTCGTGGCGCTCCCCACGCCGCGGTTCGCGCGCAGCACAGAAAACTTAGCGACACGCACACCGGCGGCAGCCGCGACAAAGGAGGAGGCGCGATGAGCTCAAGCGAAGTCGACCCTGCGCTCGTTACGGCGCTCAAGCGACTGCGCCTCGGCCCCATTGCAGCGACGTTGCGTGAGCGGCTGCTGCTGGCCGAGAAGCAGTCGATGGGTACGAGGAGATGTTGCTCATGCTGCTCACCGACGAGATCGCGCGCCGCGAGGCGAGCGCGACGGAGAGCCGCGTACGCGACGCCGGGCTCGACCCCACCATGCGCCTGGAGCTCTGGGACAAGACCGCGAAGGTCAGCTTCGACAAGCGTCTGCTCGGTGGGTTCACGAGCCTGCGCTTCCTCGAAGAGCACAAGCACATCGTCATTCTCGGCTCCGTCCGCGTGGGCAAGACCTTCCTCGCGAACGCGCTCGGACACCTCGCATGTCAGCACGGCTACAGCGTGCGCTTCCTGCGCGCCGACGCGATGCTGCGCAGGCTGCGCCAGAGCAGGCTCGACAACTCACGCGACGCCCAGATGGTCGCGCTCACGACCGTTGACCTGCTCATCCTCGACAACTTCGCGCTCGAGGCGATGAACAAGGAAGCGAGCCGTGAGGTCTACCAGTTCTTCCTCGAGCGCACAGGCCACGCGTCGATGATCGTCACGAGCAATCGCGACACGGCCGAGTGGCTCGCGATGTTCGACGACGTGCTGCTCGCGCAGAGCGCCGTCGATCGGTTCAAGAACGCGGCGTTCGACTTCATCATCGAGGGCGAGTCGTACAGGCCGCGTCTCAAGCCGAAGCTCGACGAGAGCAGCGCGGCCGCGCCGGTGCCTGCGCGCAGCAAGCCGCCCCCCCCATCCATGCAACAAGCGGCGATGACCGCTGCGGCCCCGGCGAGGACGCCGATCCTGGGGCCGCGCCGCTAACCCCCTCGCTCCACTCGGCGCGCCTCGCCCACACCCTCGTCAACGTGACCGCGAGGGGCGCCGGGGGCGGGATGGACCTTCCTGCTCGTGAGCGTCGCGGACCCTGCGTCGGATGCCACCCGTAAATCCGGGTGGCCCCATGACCCTGCAAAAAAGAGGGACATCGCCGGTCGCTTCGCGCCCGGCTCCGGGGAGATGCGCCCTCGCTCCTGCCTGGTTGAATACCACTCCGCAACACCGCCCAGCGCAGGAAGTCTGGGCGGTGAGCGCTTACGTCCGCGCTATGCTCCTGCTGCTCGTCATCGCTCTTTAGCGTCTGGAATCCAATCGGGCGACAACGGGCTGTACCAATCCTGTCGCGTCAGCCAATTCTCGTAACTGCGATAAATACGCCGGAGTCCGCTCGGCGCCTCACGCTCATCAAGAAATTGCTCCAATGTATCAAACAAGAACTCTATCGCCACGCCCGGGCCCTCTGCACTTTTCACTTCGGTCGAAGACCGCTCGCCAACGCGTCCCATCAGGTTCAACACCAGCACTGACCATGACAGGTTATTACCATCCTCCAACTTCACAACGAGCCATTCTCGGAATCCCACAAGGAATCCCCTACACAATGCCAAATCGTACCCTTCCACAAAGGCAACAATCGTATCGTATGAGACATTGCTCAGGTACATTCCCGGATATTTTCTAACACTTTGGAATACCTCTGGTAGGCTCATCTTGCTAGCTCCGAATTAGAACCCGAACTTGATGGCGTCCGGATACTGCCATAGGGCTCTGTATTCATCGATGGGCAGCCCCTCGTGACCTGTGAACGCATCGTACACACGGCCTTCCTTTACAACCACTTCGTGATGCCCCCACCCGAGATTTTGTCCTCGATACGCGCCGAGATTCGTCGCTTTGGGGTGCGTCGGAACGATTCGCTTGATTTCACCACCTATGTGCTTCTGAATTTGCGACGCTACCCGCTCGCATCCATTGCGGCAAGCAGGGTCGTTGATTGGTCTGGCCTTCCACTTCGGTCCGAGCCTGATCGGCCCTGCTGCAGCCATCCTACCAGCCTTCCCAACCTGTCCCGCGCCCTTCAGGCTGGAATAGAGCTTGCTGGCGTCGCCGGCACCCGGGGTGGCGGCCATGAGGCTCAGTGCCGCATTCTCGGTGTCACCTTCCTCGGAGTAGAAGCAGGCATTCACGACGTCGCACGTCGGGCCGACCGGCGGCGGCGCGAAGCCACAAGCATCGAGGCAGAGGTGCGCGAGCTGGCGCACGTCCGCCTCCGTCATCAGAGGACCCTCGATAATCCAGGTTTCCCCTCTGTCCGCCTCCGACGAGGGGCCGCCCTCTTCCCCGTCTCCTCCTCCGCCAGGACTCGCTCCGCCTTTACCGCCGGAGCCCTCGCCGGAGCCATCGTCTTCGGGAAGGCGCTCCTCACCGTCCTCGAAGACACTCACCTCCTTCGTGCCAGTGCCGTCGCGATCGATGGTGACGCCCGGCGGCGGCGCGATCGTCACGGGCGTGCTCGGCGTGCAGTTCTGCCCGTCGCACGGCTGGAAGCCCGTCGGATCCCTCAGGTTGAGGGGATCATTCAACACGTAGGCGTAGGGATTGTACCCTTGCACCGTCAGCGGCGACGGGATGACGGGATCGGACGTGAGGAACCGACGAAGGCTCGGATCGTAGACACGCCCCTGCATATCGATCCAGCCGAGCTCGTCATCATGCTCGTGCCCCGTGAACCCGGTCCGCACGTCGCTGATCCCGAGGGGCAGACCGGCGATCGGCGTCCCGTTCGCGTCGATGCGCCCACCGAAGGGCTCGTGGAAGCTCCGGGAGAGCACGCTGCCATCCGGGCGCAGCACCACGCCCACGCTTCCGAGCGCGTCCTTCTGCACGTAGCGGCGCTCTGAGCTTCCGTCCGGGTGAACGAATTGCTGCGCCACCTCTTCGCCGTCCGCGAATACATGGAAGACGTGGGTTGTTTGCGCTCCCGCCGTCCGCCGCTCGTACAGCCGACCGAGCGTCAATACCGTCTCCGAAGGACCCTCCTTCATCACACGCTTGCCGTCGGCGTCGTACTGGAACGAGGTCGTTCCGCCCCCGTGCACTACCCGCCTGGGCAGGTCAAACTCGGTGAACGTCACGCTCATCGGGGCGCGCGGCCCACCTCGGCTGAACAGGCGACCGCGAACGTCGAACGAGAGCGTGTCCACCACCGCGCCGCCGATCCGTACCTCGCTCGGCCTGTAAGGCGGCCCGAAGACGTATTCCTCCCGAAGCGCGCCGTCGACGGACACCTCCTTGACGTTTCCCAGGGCGTCATACGAGTAATCCGTCCTCGTCGACGTCGTGCTGGTCTGCAGCTCCCACCACTTGAGCTGCTCGCGCGCGTCATACCCGAACGTCTCGTCCCGATTCGACTGCCTGTCGTAGCGTCGCTTGACGCGGCCATCCAGATAGTAATCGTAGTCGAGATCGTACGCCGCAGGCGTCTGAACCCGATCCAGCCGCCCTGTCAGCGGCTCGTAGCCGTACGTCGTCTCGACCGTCGAGCCGAGCTGAACGGAGAGCGGCAGATCGTCGCTGTTGCGGCTGTTCATGCGCCAGATCGGCGTGACGACCGCCAGCTCCTCGAGCCCATGCTGGCGGACGACGTCACGAAGGTAGCCATGGGCGTTGTAGCGGTGCTTCACGTAAAACCCGGCCTCTCCCGGCACCGCCGGGTACTTTAGCAGGTCCACCCGCCCCAGGGAATCGTACGTCTGCTCGATGACGTACGAGCTGCTGCCGATGGTCCACGTCGTCGCCTCAGGCCGCCCGTGCTCGTCGTAGGCGAAGCTCTTCTGAACCCCGTGCGGACTGGTAGAGCTGGCCAGCCGGCCGATGCCGTGCGCCGCCGTATCCCAGACGAACTCCGTCTCGCCATCCGCGTCCACCATCTCCTCGACACGCCCCAGCGCGTCGCGCTCGAACGTGCGCGTGGACATCGAATCCACGAGCGCGACCACCTCCCCGAACGCGTTGTACGTCACGCTCGTCAGCGCCGACACAGGCTCCTTGTACCATCTGCGCCGGCCGCGCTGATCATAACGTTGCTCCAGGAGCACCAAATCCCCGCTGGACTCGTCGATCACCTTGCCCAGCAGGCTGAACGGCTCGTACACGTAGCGCAGCGTCTGTGTCCCCTCCGGCGCGACCCGGGTGCTGGACACCAGGCGCCCGTCCCAATCGATCTTGGTGCGGTGCTCGCGCCCCTCGGCGTCGAAGGAGGTGGTCTCAAGGAGCGAGTGCTCGTAGCGATTGCGGCTCCCATCCGGGCGCCGCTCCTCGACCAGCCTGTCGAGCGAGTCGTAGCTGTAATGGGTGACCTGCACCGCCTCTTCCGGCGTGGCCCGCCGCGTCGTCCGAACGACGCGCCCCAGCACGTCATAGCTCTGGCGGCTGCTCGCGAGCGCTCCGTCGAAGCGCTCGTGGGCCATTTCAATCGGGCGCGAGAGCTCATCCAGGAAGAGGATCTCCCGACCCGCCGCCACGGCGCCGCCGCGCGCGACCGTCGCCTTCGTCCCCGTCACCAGCGGACCCTCGCGAAGCGCTTCATAGGTCACGCCGGTGGGAGCGCCGCCCTCCGGAGTCTCCGCGCGCAAGCGGTGGAACTCGTCGTACTGCCGCGTCACGGTGACGCCGTTGCTGTCCATCTCAGCGACCAGATCTCCGGTCGCGGGATGGTATACAGTCCACCGCGAATGATCGATACCGTTCGCCTCCGTCCAACTCTGCTTGGGGAAGACGCGCTCGTCGCCCAGCGACGCGTCGCCCCAGTCGATGTACCGCCGTCGGTCCTCACCGCTGACCGGCGAGTGCACGATCATCCACGGGAGGCCGTCCGGGTTACGGCTGTACGTGATTGAGATCGGAATCGACTCATTCGCGTCTCCTTTTTCGATATCTACGATGCGCACCAGGCCGCGATCGTCGTACGTCCACTCCACCTTGCGGGGCGCGGGGGGCACGCTCCCGTTCTTGTGCTCCGTCTCGAGCCGCTGCCGCGGAAGTCCGATGAGCCAGTCCTCCGTCAGGTTGTCGTACGTCGTCGAAACGATATGACGCTGGCCACCCGTCGTGATGGTGGCCACCTGGGTGACGTTCGCGAACTCATCGAGGGCTTGCGTCCCCACCTGCTCGCGCCGCGTGCTCGGCTTGCTCGAGTCTGCGTAGCTCACATGGGTCCACGCGAAGTCCGCCCAATCGACGGTCGCCGCCTGCTCCCACTCGTTCTCGGTCCATGTGTACGGGTAGACGAAATACGTGAGACCGGAATGCAGCGGCCTTACCGCATGATGCTTCACAGTCTCGACGATGCGCGTGGTAGGCGCGCTCGTCGCCGGAGGTATACCTACCACCGATGGCCCGAGGACAGGGGTGATTACCACCGTCTTGGACGGCAACCCGGCGAGAGGATAGCGGGAGTCGATCCGGGTCGTGTGGTCGTAGGTGATCCGCGTCTCTCGAGGGCGCTCGGGCTCCCACATGCGAATCTCACCGAACCCCAGCGACTTCCGAGAGGACCAGTCGTACCGCAGATCACGGTAGCCGTAGATCGTCCGGCGGAACGCGGCGACTTGACTGCCCTGGTTTTCCCAGAGCTGCTGCACGACCGACACCCCGCGCTTCTGGCATACTTGCGGATAGACGCATGTGGCGGGGGAGTCGGGTCGCACACGCGCGTAGAAGAAGCGGACCTGCGGCTGCTCCGCGGACTCGTCTCTCACGGCGACCACGCGATCGGTGTCGACACCGCGGTTCAGCAGCACCTCCCAGTCAGACGTCGTGGAGTTGACGTGGACCAGGTCCGTCTGCCCATCCCCGTTGAAGTCGCCGACGCGCGACGCGCCCCAGGGCATGTCTCCGTTGTTGAAGAGCATCCCCGAGTCGAACGGCAACATCATGGTCGGTTGGTAGCCGCCGCTGCCCGTTGACAGTGACACCTCGATTTCTCTGGTCGGGTAGTTGCGGAAGACGACGAAATCAGCGCGGCCGTCACCGTTGAAATCGGCCGTCCGCAAGCCCTCGTCGGTGTTCTGTAACGTATCGGGAACCGGTCCATTCGGAACCGTTTCGACGGGCCCAAACCCTCTACCGGTATTCCAGCGCACACCAGTCGCGTCGTCTTCGAATATCGGGTAAACTAGATCGTCCAACCCATCCGCGTTCATGTCGACGAGCAGGTCGTCCCCGTCGCCGTAGAGGTCGTCGGCGTCCTCGACGACGATGGCTCCAGCGTCGGCGGCCGTCAGGAGCTGCTTTGATCCGCAGCCGAACAGAACGTCCCCACGCCCGTCGCCGGTCTTGTCCAGAACCCGCTGCGAGGTGGGGCATGCCTCAACGGGTCCTTGGATGATCTGAGGTAGTGAGCTAAATGACGGCGCTCGGTTCCAGTGGATATGAAACTCCCCTGACTCATCCATAGGGTGATGAACGATATCTGCGCGACCATCGCCGTCGATGTCTGCCGCGACTGCGGGCAACGGCTTGTAATGGTTTTCGCTATCGATGAGTCCTGGGAACGCCAGCCCCGCGGAGTCCAGTCGCTTGGTAGACGGATTGAATCGGAGAAGCGGATAGCTCGGGTCGTCTCCCCACCCCTTCGCCGTGAATGCCATCTTCCCGCTCGCATTCACATCCACTTTGATGGAAGCTTCCACGGAGAACGTGAGCGTATCGTCAACGCCAACGCCGGCTAGCAGTCGAATGGGCGCCCCCAGGCCATCGGCGGTCCCCAGGCGCAGCCAAAGCGAGTCTTCCGTGGGGTCGTCGGTGCTGGAGGGTTCGAAGTTTCTGGCGGTGCCGAAGATACGGTAGATGAGGTCATCGCGCCCGTCCCCATCCGCGTCGATCACGAGCGGCTTCGGCTCGCCGTCCAGCCAGTGCGGCTTCGGCGTGTCGTGCGCGGCGACGGGCTTCGCCTCGAACGCGAGGGGCGTATCGTCGTACTCCACCTCCTTCGCGCGCAGGCACGACCCCTCGGCTCCGCACCGCTCAACCCGGTGGAGCCGCGAGCGTCCCGTCGTCGGGCTCTCCTCATACGATAGCCGGTACTCCCACGCCAGGGTTGTGTCGGGCGATTGCCAGCCCAGCGCGTACATCTCCAATCTCTGCAGCCGCCAGGGCTGACTCAGGCGCACGCCGCTGACATATCGAAACTCATCGTCCGGGTTCGACTCGTACACGAAGCGGACCTTCCTGCGCGGAGCCTCTCCCTGTCGTGACGTGTACTCGATATTTCGGGGCGCATAGGCAAAATCGAACGGCGCGGAGCTATTCTGCCGCGTGTCGTACGAGATCGTGATCGCGTTTCCGGCGCGGTCCTCCACCCGCGTCAGGACCCAGGCGACGCCGACCTCGTTCTCCTCCACGTAACCGGACCCCAACGTGGTCGGCTGGATACGCTTGGCTGCGAGGCGCTCGTAGGTAGAGATGCGCCCATCCTTGCCCCACGCCTCGAAGCGCGTTGGGTCTCCGAGAGTGCCATACAGGAGGACCCGCGCCATGGAGTCTCGCTCTGTCCGCATCTCAACCGCGTCCGGCAGGGCGGGGTTCAGCGGAAGAGAGCGCAACCTCTGTCCGTCCAGACAATATGCGTCTTTGTCATCGAAATTGACACCGCGCGGCCTTCCGTCGATCGCGATTGTCCTCGCGCACCGCTTGATGGAGGGCAACCCCGTCACGCTCCACCCCACGCCTGCCGGTCCGCTCGCCGCGCCGCTTTCGTAGGAGAGCGCAAGGTCAGGCTGCATTCCTGCACGACCTTTCGGAACTTCAATGGGAATTCGATATGTTGCGCGTCCTTGCTCTACGGCCCAGGTCGCCGGAATTGCACCGACCCGGTCGCTCGTTGGCACGATCGGGTCGTCGGGCATCACGAGCTCCTCCGGCGGCGCCGGCGGATCCGGGGGCGGAGGGTTGAGAATGTCCAGCGGGTCATCGGTAGGATCGATATCACGACCAGGCGGCGTGAGGTCGTCAATATCTGCCTCAAGCGCCTCTTGCACGCTGGACAACGGCGCCGGCGCGTCCCCGCGCTCCGCCCCATCTTGGTGGGTTCCGCACCCAGCGAGCAGCCAGGCGACCCCCCACGCTAAGTATCGATATTTGTACACGGATCGCTCCTTATGATGTTCGCGACGAAGGCGCACGGCGGCGTTGGGCTCGCAGCCTCGGGCTTTCGAGATCGGCGACCTTTGCCCCCGGCGAGCCCCGCGCGGCGCCCGTCGAGCGGCGGCCCAGCGCGCCCTCGTCGGCCGCCGCAGAGCAGCTCCTGTGCCATGGGACGAGGCGGCGCCAACCCCGGCCATTTCAGCCCGTCATTGCCCCCGGCGCGGTCCGCTCAACCGTCCGCGGAGCGTCCACGAACGCTGGCGGACGGTTTCTGGACGCTTGAGTCGCTCGACCGCCCATGAGCCGGACGTCCGCGGACCGTCCGGCCCGCCGCGGTCAGTCCGGCGGCGCTTCGCGCAGCCGCCCGGAGCGACCGAGCTCTCGCAGGCGCAGCGTCAGCCCCCGCTTCGACACCTCGAGACGCACCGACATGGCGTCGAGATCTCCACCGCACGCATCGTGACAGCTCATGAGCTCCTCGGCGGGGATGTCGGTCGCCTTGCGCACGTGCGGGCTTCGCTCGATGAGCCGGTAGAGGGTGGTGCGCGACACGCCGAGCGCCGCCGCCGCGGGTCCGATCGACCACTGGCTGTCGCGTAGCGCCGCGATCAGGGCGTCCTCGTCGACCTCGCGGTCCACGTGGTGCTCCGATGGATTGTCCGTGGAGGCGTCCGCATCGCGCGCCTCGGCCGGGCGCGGTGCGTCCGACGGGCGCGGTGCGTCCGACGGGCGTCGCGCCGTCTGGCGCGCCTCCAGCATCCGCTCCAGGCCCTCGTCGACGACGATCGCGTCGGAGCCGCGGCTGGAGATCACCAGCTGCCGTGCGACGTTCCGGAGCTGACGCACGTTGCCGGGCCACCCGTGCTGGATCAGCCGCATCATGAGGGACCGAGGGAACCACGGCAGCGCGCCGTCCGCGGGCGGCTCCAACCTGGAGAGCTCCCCGACCTGCGCGAGCTCGTCGCGGAGGAAGTGGAGCAGCAGACGGGGGATGTCCTCGCGGCTCTGGCGGAGCGGAGGAAGGGTGATGGTATAGCCCTGTAGCCGATGGAGCAGCGGCGCGCGAAACCTGCCTTGCTCGACGGCTCGCTCCAGGTCGACGTCCGTCGCCGCGATGACCCTGACATCCACAGCGCGCTCCTCGCTCTCGCCGAGCGGCCGGATCGTGCCGGTCTCGAGCGCCCGGAGGAGCATGGCCTGGACATCCATCGACATGTCGCCGATCTCGTCGAGGAAGAGCGTCCCGCCGTGCGCGCGCTCGAGGAGGCCGGCGTGGCGATGGTGAGCGCCCGTGAACGACCCCTTCGCGTGCCCGAACAGCTCCGAGGCCGCGGTGGTCGGGGCAAGCGCGGCCATGTTCACCGCCAGCCAAGGACGACCGGCCCGCGGGCTCGCCTGGTGGATCGCGTGCGCGACGCGCTCCTTGCCAACCCCTGTCTCTCCCCGAAGAAGGACGGGCACCTGCAGATCGGCGATGCGCGCGACCGACCTGAGGACCTCCTCGAGGGCGTCACTGTCACCGACGAGCCCCGTGTCTCGGCGCACGCGACGCCGTGGTCGCCACATGGACGAGGATCACGATCCTCCTCGAGAGCTGCAACAGAAGCCCTGCGCGCAAGGCGTCTGCGGGAAACTGGCGCGTCTCGTCGACGGGCTCTCCATCGACAGACAGCTGCCCCCGCCCCGCGGGCGTGATGGTCAGCGAATCGTCTGCGCCCCACGTTATGAGATGAGGCTTCCGGCTCACGTGAGGGTCGCGGAGCGGCGCGCGGTCGTGGCTGCGCGGCTGCCCGAACTCGGGCTCGATGCGGGAAAGGGGCACCGCCTGACCGGGAACGATCGCCGCGGTTGCCCGGGCGCCGACGCGGCGCAGGTCCGGGTGATAGAGCAGCGTGAAGCGCAGGCGACGGGGCCCATCGGAGGCGCACCGCGCCGCCGGCGTGTCGAGCCCGTTCAGCGTGTCCATCTGATGCCATGAGTCCCACAAGGCCGGCTCGCCTCGCCTCCCCTCGGTTCCCGCAAAAGCGGACGCCTGAGAAACATGCCCGAAGCCGTCGCCTCCCCTGAACTCGCTGCTGCACGGATCCTGAGACACGACCCGCCAACTTATCGCTGATCGCCTGGTGTTCGTCCAGAAATCAGTGAGCCGACACACAATCACTGCATTCCTGTGTCCTTCCTTTCAAGGGTCGACCAGCGCCGTCGATCTTGCGCTCCGCTCATACAGACCGTCCCGGTGCCACGGGGTAGCTCAGCTGCCTCCGCGAGACCGTTCACGGTGCCGCAAGGGCAGCTCAGCTTTCCCGCGAGACCGTTCCCGGTGCCCACTGGCGCTCGTCGAGCTGCGCACGTACTGGCAAGGCATCGTTGCCCCGCCTCAGCACATCCGAGCCAAGCGAACCCGCTTCGCGGCTACCCACAACTCCACGGGCACACCCCGGTCCCTGCCCTCGCACGCTCCCCGCCGCCGGCCGGTCGCCCGCCGCCGAGAACTGGGCCCGGGGGATCGACCTCTGATAGCGGCATGCGAGCCCATGGCCAACCTGGTGCTCGCCGTGCTCACCGCCCGCCGTATCGCGCGCAACGCGGCGCCGCTCGCCTGCGCGCTGGCCCTCGGGGGGCTCGTCGTCCTCGACGCCGCCGAGCCCCTGCCGAAGCTCGCGGCCGCGGCGGCGCTGATCGTGCTCGTCGCGGCGCTCGTCCAGCAGGCGCGGCGGCGCGCGGCCGCCATCGAGGCGAGCGCGCTGCTCGACCTCGAGGTCGGCGCCCTCCTCGTCGTCGCGACCTTCGCCGCGGTCCTGCGCCTCGACGGCTCGCTCGACGGCGACGCCCACGCCGCCCTCTACGTCGTCATCGCCCTCGTGAGCGCGTTCGCCCGCCCCGCCGCGTCGCTCCTCGTCGCGCTCGCCGCCGCCGCCCTCGAGATCGCCGTCCGCTCGGCCATGGCCACGCGCGGCGCGCCGATCGCCTGGAGCGCCGCCGCGCCGCACATCGGCTTCATGGCCGTCTTCTCGGTGCTCAACGCGGCCATCCTCCGCGCCGAGATCAGCCGCGTCCGGAAGGCCTCCCACACCCGCCTCCAGGCCGAGATCGAGCGGCTCCGCGACGACGCGCGCAGCTACCGCCTGCTCTCCGCCCCGACCCAGGCGCGCGGCGCGACCCCGAAGGGCGACGACGAGCGGCTCGCCCGCTCCGGCGTCGAGGAGATCCACCAGTCGGTGCTCTTCGCGCTCCGCCTCCTGCGCGAGTCGCTGGAGCTCTACACCGCGATGCTCCTCTGGCAGAACGACGCCGGCACGCACCTGCGCATCAGCGAGCTCGCGAGCGACGCCCCGAACCTCTCCGAGGGCCCGTTCCTCTCGGGCGACGGCGTCTTCGGCGCCGCGATCACGCAGCGCGCGCCGGTGGTCATCGGCGGCCTCAAGCCCGGCTACAAGCTCCCCTACTACGTCGGCCCCTCCCCGGTGCGCGCCGTCTGCGCGCTGCCGGTGTTCGAGCACGGCCAGCTCCGCGGCGTGCTCGTCGTCGATCGCGTCGAGGACCGGCCGTTCTCGCCGCGGGAGCTCGAGCTCATCGACGAGGCGTGCCGCTACGCCGTGCGCGCCATCCAGAACGAGCGCGTCTTCGTCCAGCTGGAGCGCGCCAAGGTCGAGCAAGGCAAGCTCTACCGCGCCGCCGAGGCGCTCGGCGCCGCCACGACCGAGCCCGGCGTCATCGAGGCGGGCGTCACGAGCGCCCGCGAGATCACGTCGGTCGACTTCGCGGCGGTCACGCTCTACGACGAGGCGCAGAAGGTCCACGAGATCCGCGCCGTGAGCGGCGACGGGGTCGCCGAGCTGACCGGGCAGCGCTTCCGCCACAACGCCGGGCTCGTCTCGATGGTGCTCCAGAACCGGCACCCGCTCCCGTACCGCGGCGAGTACGACGAGAAGCGGCAGATCGTCTTCACCCGGCGCGTCACCCCGCCGTCGATGCCGTCGATCATCGTGCTCCCGCTCTGCGTGCACGACCGGCCGCTCGGCACGCTGGTCCTCGGCTCGCGGCGGCGCGCGGCCTTCACCGACTCGGTGCGCAGCACGCTCGAGGTCCTCGCGAGCCACATGGCGGTGTCGCTCTCGAACGCGCGGATGATGCGGCGCCTCGAGGAGCTCGCGACCATGGACGGGCTCACCGGCCTGCTCAACAAGCGGGCGATGCTCGAGGTGGCCGACCAGAAGATCACGGCGGCGCGGCGGTTCTCGCGGCGGCTCTCGGTGCTCGTGACCGACATCGACCACTTCAAGAAGGTGAACGACACGTACGGCCACGACGTGGGCGACGTGATCATCAAGGGGCTCGGCGACGTGCTCCGGCGCGCCAAGCGCACGACGGACGCGGTCGCGCGCTTCGGCGGCGAGGAGTTCGTCGTGATCTGCGAGGAGACGGACGCGCGCGGCGCGATGCTGCTCGCCGAGCGCGTGCGCGAGGAGCTCGGCCGGACGACGTTCCACGCGGCCGGGAGCAACGGCCCGGTGCAGTGCCAGGTCACCTGCTCGATCGGGATCGCCACGTACCCCGAGGCGGGCAGCACGTGGGAGGAGCTCTTCAAGGCCGCGGACGAGTCGCTCTACGTCTCGAAGCGGTCGGGCCGGAACCGCTCCACGGCCTGGTCGCCGTCGATGCGGTCGGGCAGCGGGCACCCGCCCCCGGCCGAGCCGCCCGCGCCGGCGAGGCCCGCGGCCGAGCTGGCCGCGCCGTCGAGGCCCGCGTCCGAGGCGCCCGCGCCGGCGAGGCCCGGGGCGCCTGCGGCGGCCCGGCCCGCGGCGGCGAAGCCGGCGGCGGCGGCGCCCGCGCCGCAGCGCAGGCCGCCCGCGGCGGGCGGCGGCCCGGCGCCCGCGGGGCACGACGGCGCGCCGGCCGGCGGCAAGCGCGCCGCGGCGTCCTCGATGTCGCCGGCGCAGGCCAGGGCGCCCGGCGAGGCCGAGCCCCGGAGCAAGCCGAGGCGCCCGCCGGAGGTCGATCCCGCGAGCAAGCCGAAGACCGCGGCCTGAGGGGCGCCCGCCGCTTGCGGCGCCAGCGCGGCGGGAACATAAGCCACGTCGGCGCGGCGAGGCGAAGCCAAGGAGGCGCGATGAGCTCGGATCCGGATCGCGACGACCCGAAGGAGGATCTCAAGCAGGGGCTGAGCCTGCTCTGGCGCGCGGCGCGCAGGACGGCGGTGGACCTGCGCAAGGACCTCGACCGCACGAGCGTGGGCAAGGCGATCGACGACGCCGGGCGCGAGCTCGTGCGGGCGGCGACCAACGTGGTGGGCCGGATCGGCGCCGAGCTGAGCAAGGGGCCGTCGCCGGAGCCGCCGCGCGAGGAGCGCCCCGAGGGCGGCGGGGGCGAGGGTCCCGAGGCGCCTGCGGCGCGGCCCACCGGGCCCACCCCGGAGGATCCTGGGTTCCGCATCGCGGTCGATCCGGAGGACAAGGGCGAGAAGCCCCGCTGAGGGCGGGCTTCACGGGGGGCCTGCCGCGGTCGTGGGGCGCCCCGGGCGCTGCGCGGCGAGCGCCGCGGCGGTGAGCCCGTCGGCCTGCACCACGCACGCCTGCACCGGCCGGCCCAGCGAGGCGCGCCCCGCGACGGCCCCGCGCTGCGCGTCGAGGAACGCGATCCCGCCGCGCGCGTCGCACAGGGCGAAGCCGCCGGCGTAGGCCGCGCCGCCGAGGAAGTCGGCCTCGCCCGCGTGGGCCCACGCGAGCTCGCCCGAGCGCGCGTCGCGGCCGACGGCGGCCCGGTAATACGTGGCCACGAAGCGCTCCGCCTCGACGCCGGGCGGCCCCGAGGCGCGGGGGCGGGCGTAGAGCCGCGCCCTGTCCTCGGCCGAGGCGATGGGCGCGAGCACCTCGGTCCCGTCGGCCATCCAGACCGGCGCCCCGGGCAGCTCGCGCGCCGGCAGCCGCGCGGTCGACGCGCGCCCGTCCGCGCCGAGGCCGATGGAGGCGTCGAGGCGCGTCGCCGCCGAGTCGCCGCCGAAGAAGACGGCGCCGCCGAGCAGGAAGGCGCGGCTCACCTCGGCGCGGAGGAGCGCGCGCGCCACCTCGCTGCCCGTCTGCAGGTCGAAGACGGTGACGTACCGCCCCTGCCACGGCAGGAACGCGTAGCGCCCCACGACGGCGGGCACGCCGATGGCGGCGTCGTCCTCGATCTGGCGCTGCACCATCCCGTCGTGGCCGATGGCGAGCACCACGCTTATGGTGCCGGTGGTCGACACGAGCGACACCACGGTGGTCTCGCCGTCGTCGCCCGCGCCGCGGAGCCTGCCGCCGGCCCTCCGCTTCCAGAGCAGCAGGCCGGTGCGCGCGTCGAGCGCGAACAGCTCGCCCTGCCCGAGCCCCACGACGACGCTCCCCGCCACGGCCGGCCGCGCGTCGAGCGGGTGCTCGAAGGTCCACGCGGGGCCGCCGCCGAGCGGCACCCCGACGAGCTCGCGCGCGGGTGTGCCGGCCACGACGCCGACGGCCACGTCGGCGCCGAGGGGGATGGGTCTCCCGGCGAAGCGCCGCTGGAAGGCCGCGATGCCGGCGCCGCCGTCGTCCTTCCAGCGCGGATCGAAGGCCTCGCCCTGGGTCTGGCCGCCGCCGCAGGCGACGGACAGGGCCGAGAGCGCGGCGAGCGCCGGGAGGAGGAGCGCGCGGCCGCCGGCGGCGGCGCGGGGCGGGCGCGGGGGTCGCATGCGGTGGTCCTGCGGCGGTCGTAGCGCGGCTCCGGCTGGCCGAGCAAGGAAGCGTCGGGGCGGTGGGGGCAACGGCCGGCAGCGCGGCGCTCGTCGCGCTCACGGACGTCGCGGAGCGCCCATTCGCGGCGAGCGCGATGCGACCGGGCCCGCAGGCTTGCGCCTCTGTATTACCGAACTTGTGAGATATTGGTTCTCGGCCTCTCGTTGCTCACGCTGGTTGATGACCGGCCGGTGCCCGGAGCTCCCGCGGGAGGCGAATCGGCCGCTCTCCATCACCGCAGGAGAGCTACCGTCCGTCCATCCTGACCTGTGGCCTGGCTACCTCCACCTTTGCGAGCTGCTTCTCGCACCGCTCGATCGCCTCGACGATCCTGGCCCTGCGCTCGCGCCCCGTGCGCCAGCGCCGCGGCTCCGGCAAACCCAGCCACCGTGCAAGCCGCGCAAGCGCGGCGATGTCGGCACGGAAGAGACGCTCACGGCTTAGGCGGATCACGATGATGGCAGGGTAGATCCTCGTGCCCGCCGCGACCGCATTTCACTCGGCGAGCCCTTGCTCGTGATCCGCGTCTCGCCCGCGAAGATGTGCTTGGTCGCCACCAACCCGTTGCGCACCACGAGGTGCTGGTCGACGTACGCCGTCTCCTCCTCGCCGGCCACCCGGTGCAGGTGCACCCGTCGCTCCCCGGCCCCGTCGTACAGCGCCCGCGACAGCTCCTGCCCGTTCTCCCGCACCGACACCAGCCGGTTGTCCTCGTCCCAGCTCAACAGCCGCTGCGGGCTCCCGCGGTACTTCCACTCCGTGTGGTTGCCGTTCGCGTCGTAGAACAGCTCCCGCAGCCGCGGCTGCGTCTCTGCCGGCACGAACTCGTCCACCTGGTTCGCCGCGTGCGGCCTCGGCCCCGTGTAGCGGTACTCGTTGCTGTACGTCCTCTCCCGGATCGGCTGCTCGAACCGCCACTGTCCGGGGCCATTCGGCACGTACCGGGCGACCTCCTGCCCCTTCTTCTTCACGTTCATAGGTAGTCCATCTCCAGCGTGTATCGCTGCTGCTCGTGCCCCCGCTCCTGGTAGGTCCCCGACGCCTCGGTCAGTTGGTAGAGGTCGTCGTACGCGAACCGCTGCTGCGTCGTCACGACCATCACCGCCCCGCCCAGCGACTCGTCGAACGGCGCCTCGTTGTCGAGCGCGAGCACGTTGCCCACGTTCATAGGTACTCGTACTCGTACCGGATGAGCTGCCCGCGAAGCCCGAGCTCCGCCGTCTGCTTCGCCCGCAGGTTCCCGGCCAGGTCGTACCGCCACGCCGTGCGGCCCGCGTCGGGACTCACCAGCTCCACGATGCGCCCGACCGAGTCGTACGTCGCCGTGGTCGCGTGGTTGCGCGCTCCGTCACCCGCAAAAGCTCGCCCAGCGGGTTGTGCTCGTACCTCGTCACGATCTGCTGCTGCACGTCGTCGATCGTGTTCCACTCCTCGACCGTCGCGATCCGCCCGCCCGCGTCCCAGTAGCTGCTGCGCAACTTGCCGTTCGCGTCGATCACCGTCTCCTGGAACGAGAAAAAAAAAGCTGTCTCACGCGTCATTGGCACAGGGGGCCTTGCGGCATGGGCTCATTCCATTCCTGGCACGGACTTCCTGAACTCTTCCCATAGCGCAACAAAGGCTCGATGCCCGCTGAGGTCGGCTCCCTCGAACACACGGATCATCGCGTACCAGGAAGCACCCGACTGGGCGTAACGCTCGGGCGCCTCCGGTGCCGCAGCCCGCTCTCGTCCACCGGCGCATCCCCGGCCACCTCCCTCGGCACCACCGGATCGCCCTCGCGCCGGTAGTCGAGGGCAATCGGGCAAGGGCACACCAGCATTTGATTTCATCGAGTCGGCGCACACTCGTCTGCTCACTCGTAGACAATGCAGCTATGGCTCGTCGAGCTCCTTTCGACCAACCAGGACGAACTCGTCCTCTAGCAGCCAGAACCGTGCGTCTTCATATTTCTCGCTTAGAAAGAGTTGACGATTACCCTGGCACGGGTCGAGAATCTCGTACCCACCCTCAATCGGTCGAACCAGAAGACAGGGAACAGAATGCCCCTCGTCAGCCCACACCTCGTACCATGCTTCCATAGTCACCTTGCTGGTCCCGTTCGCGGCATCACATGATAGAGGCCGTTGGCACTGACTTTCGCCTCGCCGTAGTAGAGGGGAATACGGGTTCCATCCGCGGCGACGCGGGATCCGATGGGGGTCTTGAACATCAGACCGAAGCGCTCGGTAACCGTGCCGCCTCGAACGATCGTGCCGGTGAATTGACCACCCTCGAAGATGGCGCTCTCGACGCGCGCGAGCGTTGCCGCTCACCCGGAGCCGCCGTCTTGTCGCACCGACATGGCCAGCAATGGCTCGTCGCATTGCAGCGCCAAATGAATCATAAATGCGGCCACCATCCGACTCGGCTCGCAGATGAGAGCATCCGTTTCATAACTCACGTCACCGTAGACCAGCGCACAGCTCTCGACATCACGATCGAGAACGATACCGCTTAGCAATCGCGGCAGCGGCGTACCAAGGGCGCTCTGGAGCGAACGAGGCCAATCTATCTCGGAGATACCTTCGAGACACTCGACGCGAGGGAGGTCTGCGCGAATTCGCTCCAGCAGCGGCTCCGGAATCAAATCAAATACTGAGTCTCCGAGCATATCGCCTAGGGGAGACGGCTTCACTCGAACGCAGATGGCACTGTAATCCGTCAGGGGGAATCGCCCCCAGACACGCTCGAAATCCATCATGCCATCAGGCGACGTCCAACCGGGAAACGTAACGAACTCGCAATAAAACCTCTCAGAGACAGCCGCCGCGGCCATGACCCACGCCTTCGAGCGCAGGAACGCGCGCTTCTCGCTGTAAGAGTCGGTTCGAATCCTGTACTTCAATATGCAACTGAGCCGGCTAATCTCTTGATTCATGGCGTTCTCCGAGCTACGGATTCAGGGGGCCCTCGGGGCCTCTCTTCGGTGAGCCTCCCGTCGGGTTGGGCAGGTATGGATGCGCTGTGGGTGGAGACATATGGTCCGGACGCGGGGTTCCGTTCGGGAAAGTCGGCTGGGTGAAGCTCATGTCCCTAGTTGGATGCGTGCCCCCGTTGCCGAACTCCTTGGCTCCGTAGAGTCTGCCGTTCGCGTCCCATCGCAAGACCGTGTGAGGCTGCCCTCCTGCAGCCGGATCCGGACCACTCACGTGCGGGGGTCGCTGGCTCTCCTTCACCAGGGTTCCGTCCGCGTATCGCGCCGCGTAGCCATCGGGCTTTGCTGCCTTCGGCGCCTTGGGTGCGCTGGCCTTGACACCGAGCTTTGGCCCGCCTCCTTTGCCCCCCGGCGCCATCATCGACACGACAGGCTCGACCTTCTCGATGGCCCCGCGGAGCGACCCGCTCGGATCAACGGTGTCAGCGGCGTCCTTGATCGGCGCTATCGCTTGCTGCTGCATGTACGCCTGAGCGAACCCGGCAGGGTTGCTCATTGCGCCGTACGCCGTGAGCGAGTTCTGGGCCATCTCGTAACCGAGCTCGAGGCCCGACTTGCTGTTGTGGATGGGCTCGTTGTGTCCGGGCGCGTTGGCGTACTGTGGCGTGAAGAGCACGCCGACGGCGACAGCGGCGACAACAACCCAGGCGAACCGGCCGTCCTTGTCGATGCACACGACGGGGTTGTTGCCCGTGTAGGTGTACAGCCAGAGATTCGATGGACTGTAAACGCCGCCGTTCACAGACCCCTGCATGTACTGGTGGAGGATCGGATCCGGGCTGAGCCACACCCCGAGCCGCGGCTCATAGCTCCGCGCACCGTAGTGGTAGAGCCCCGTCGACAGGTCGAGCTCTTTCCCATTGAACAGGTACGGCTGCCGGTTCTGGAACCGCGAGTCCGTCTGGTCGGCCCACAGCTCCCCGCTCGGCAGGTACTCGACATGCTGGCTCAGCTGCTGATCCTGGTCGGTGACGTACTGCGTGCTCCCGAGGTGATCCGGGTGGTAGTACAACACCGGCGGCTCCTGGAACCAGTCGGCGTCGATCTTGCTCGCCAGCCGCGTCTCGCCCGCGAAGATGTGCTTGGTCGCCGTCACCCCGTTGCGCACCACGAGGTGCTGGTCGACGTACGCCGTCTCCTCCTCGCCGGCCACCCGGTGCAGGTGCACCCGTCGCTCCCCGGCCCCGTCGTACAGCGCCCGCGACAGCTCCTGCCCGTTCTCCCGCACCGACACCAGCCGGTTGTCCTCGTCCCAGCTCAACAGCCGCTGCGGGCTCCCGCGGTACTTCCACTCCTTGTGGTTGCCGTTCGCGTCGTAGAACAACTCCCGCAGCCGCGGCTGCGTCTCCGCCGGCACGAACTCGTCCACCTGGTTCGCCGCGTGCGGCCTCGGCCCCGTGTAGCGGTACTCGTTGCGGTACGTCCTCTCCCGGATCGGCTGGTCGAACCGCCACTGCCCCGGCCCATTCGGCACGTACCGGGCGACCTCCTGCCCCTTCTTCTTCACGTTCCCGAGCACGTCGTAGGTGATCGCCAGCATGTACCGCTGCTGCTCGTTCCCCCGCTCCTGGTAGATCCCCGACGCCTCGGTCAGCTGGTTCAGGTCGTCGTAGGCGAACCGCTGCTGCGTCGTCGCGACCATCACGGCCCCGCCCAGCGACTCGTCGAACGGCACCTCGTTGTCGAGCGCGAGCACGTTGCCCACGAGGTCGTGGTCGTAGCGCAGCCGCTGGAACGCCCGCGACGGCCGACCCATCTGCTGCATCTGCGGCGTCCGGTGATCCGCATCCACCTCCGACAGCCGCCGCGTCGATTCGTTGTAGCGGTACTTCGTCTCGACCCCATTGCCCGCCACAACCCGCACCCGCTGACCGAACTCGTCGTACCCGATGTGCCTCAGGTACTCCGTCGTCATCGGCTCCGTCGGGTGCTGCGGATTGACGCGCTGGTTCTCCCCGACCACCGACACCACCGCGCCGCCGCGGTCGTACCCGTAGCTCACGATCTCCTCGCCCGAGCCCGGGAAGTGGAGCTCCTGCATCCGTCCCAGCGAATCGAACACGTACTTCACCGTCGCCTGGTACGGCCCCCGGTGCGGCTCGCGCAGCCGCGGGAACTCTGCCACGAGCTCGGCCACGTTGCCGAAGCGGTCGTAGCGGTAGCTTCGCGTCCCCGCCGCGCTCGTCTCCTGCTTCAGCCGCCCCGCGCGGTTGCCCTGCGCGTCGCCGGCCTCCTCGTCGGCGTCGCCGTACGTGTACACCACGTCCTGCGTCACCGGGTAATCGATCTTCTTCAGCCGGTTGTGGTCGTACTCGTACCGGATGAGCTGCCCGCGCAACAAAAGCTCCGCCGTCTGCTTCGCCCGCAGGTTCCCGGCCAGGTCATACCGCCACTCCGTGCGCCCCGCGTCGGGGCTCACCAGCTCCACCATCCGCCCGACCGTGTCGTACGTCGCCGTGGTCGCGTGGTTGCGCGCGTCCGTCACCCGCAAAAGCTCGCCCAGCGGGTTGTGATCGTACCGTGTCACGATCTGCTGCTGAGTTCCGTCGATCGTGTTCCACTCCTCCACCGCCGCGATCCGCCCGCCCACGTCCCGGTAGCTGCTGCGCGACTTGCCGTTCGCGTCGATCACCGTCTCCTGGAACAACAGCCGCCCGTCGAACTGCACCACGTCGTGCTCGACCCGCGTCTGCGCGTACCCACCCGTCATCGTGGCCTTCGGGTCCGGCACCTCGACCAGCCGCGTCCGCGACAGCACATCGTGCTGCAAGCGCGTGCTCCGCAGCATCTCCACAGCCGTGAACGTCGTGTCCGGCTCCGTGCTGAACACCGGCTGCCCCTGCTCGACCACGCGACCGAGCGCGTCGAACGCCACCGCGCCGCTCACCGCCATCCCAATCTCGGTGACCGTGCCCGTGTCGCGCTCCAGGTCCTTCTTGGTCTGGATCACCCGCCCGAGCCCGTCCGCGAACGTCACCGTCACGATCGGATCGCCCGGGTGCTCCGCGTCCTTGTGGCTCGTCTTCGCCCATGCCGGCAGAGCGCTGGACTGATCAGGCTGGAGCGCATACTCGAATCCGACCGCCGGCTCGCCTTCTCCGTCGAGGTCTTCCTCGCTCCAGATCTTGCTCGGCGTGCACGCCACCGGAAGCGCCTGCGCCTCGCTGAGGTCGTTCGGCCCCCAGACCCCGATCAGCCGGCCGAAGGCATCGTACCGATGGGCGATCGTGTGCCCGTTGATGTCAGTCTCCTGCGCGACCGTGCCGAACGCGTAGTTGGGCACGCTGTTCGACCGGTAGCCGAAGCTGTCGGTCACGCACGTGCGGTAGCTCTGCGTCACTGCATCGTAGCCGTAGGTCAGCTTGTAGCTGGCCGGATCAGTGAAGGTCACGAGGTTGCCCAGCTCATCGTGCTCGAAGCGCCAGGTCGCCTGGTCGCCCGCATACGGCGAGCCGTCCGGCCGCTTGCCCCCGTGGATCACGTTCGTGAGCGTCTCCAGCGCGCCCGTCCCCGGCCCGTACGTCGCCGTGCGCTCGCGCAGCACGCGATCGTCCGCGTCCGTCGTCCGCACCAGCCTCGGCTTCACGAGATACGGCGCGTCGTCCTGCTCGTACTCGATGTGGTGGTGCACGTCGTCGGCCGCGCTCCCCTCCTCGCCGTAGGACAGCACGTCCGTGAGGTTGCCGAGATCGTCGAAGACCCGCGTCTCCCGCGTGCTCTTGTGAACCGCCCCCGGGTCGTCCGTGGTCCCCTCGTAGAACGCGCTCCTCTGCTCCGTCTCCCTCGGGAAGAACCACCCGTGCGCCGCGATATGGGCCAGGTCGGACGGCAGGTAATCGACTTCCTCCACCGTGTAGAGCATTCCGTCGCCGTCGCGCAGCGTCGAGCGCTTCGCGAGCCCGCGCCGGTAGACGTCCTCGTTCTCGTACTCGACGTCCTCGAACGACATCGCGGCGCCCCCGTCCTCGCCCAACGCCAGGGTCGTGACGTGCTTGTAGCCGAGGTCCACCCGCTCATCGCGGTGGTACACGCCGTCCCCGTACGTGTCGATGTGCGTCCAGTACGTATGCACCCCGTGCGCGCCGCTCACGCCCTCCACCCCGTCGCGCACCACCACGTCGCTCAGCACCCACTGGCTCGACGGCATGTCGACCACCGCCGTCCTATCGTCGATCTCCGTCCGCGCGTCATCCGCGGGCAGGCCGAGCTCGTCCACCGGCCCGTTCGTCAGGACGTCCCTTGGCACCACCAGGTTGCCCTCGCGCCGGTAGTCGAGCTCCACGCTCCCGCCCAGCGGCCGCTGCACCCGCCACAGCAGGTTCGCCTTACCGATGGCATTTTTCCGCGCCCGCACCGCACTGTCGCCGTCCCGCTTCAGCACATGGTCGGCCAGCCCGTCGCCGTCGATGTCCTCGAACCCGAGGTGCGACGCGCCGGTCCCCTCGGAGTAGTAGACCGACCCGCCGAGGCAGACGAAATAACAGACCTGGAGCGACACGCTGCCATCGAGGCTCTCCGAGCGCCGGAACCCCACCGCATCGCCGCTACCCATGAACGTGTACTCCGGCGGGTCGATGTTCACGCCCCAGCCGCCGGCCGGCCATTCCTCCTCCGCCGCGAACCGGTCGCCGAGGTTCAGCTGCACCCGGAACGACGTCTCCGCCGGATCCTTCATCACCTTGTCCGGCAGCCCGTCGCCGCTGACATCCACGAAGTCCACGATCGTGCGCGCCGTCGTGCGCGTGTAGCCGAGCCCCGCGCCCACGCTCGCGCTCACCCCGCCGCTGGAGCCGCCCGCGCTCGCCCCGAACCCGATGCTCTGCGCGCCCGTGTCCTCCAGCCGCACCGCCTCCACCCCCGCCGCGTCCGAGAAGAAGCCCAGCACCTCGCCGAGCGCACCATTCAACTCGCCCGCGCCGAAGCTGGCCTTGGTGAACCCGTCCCGCTGCCATGGCACTGGCGCCGTGAACCGGTAACCGAGGTTCAGCGCCACCGTCATCTGCCCGCTCTCGGGGTTCTGCGCCACCTGGTCGACCAGACCATCACCGTTGATATCGAGCAGCTCCACGTGCGCCGCCGACAACCCGTAGCTCGTCCCGGCGCTGAAGCTCGTGCGCAGGTAGCCTTGCGAGCGCCCCTGGCTATCGGTCTTGTTGAGCGTCTGCTCCTCCTCGTCTCCCGCGCTGAACGTGAGCGACGCAAGGTCGCCGCTCAGCCGCACCGTCCGGTGCTCCACCCGCCGCAGCGCCTCCGGCAGCGAGAACGACGCGCTCGGCCCGAACCCCCGGCCCGTGTTGAGCACCGCCCCCTCGCGCGTCACGCGGTCCGGGTAGCGGTCGCCGTTCAGATCGATCAGCTCCAGGTCCGTCGTCGTGCTGCCGAAGCTGTAGCCGCCGCCCACGGGGCCTGCGCCCGCCGTCAGCTCCGCGTTCCACGTCTCCGCGTAGCGCACGCTGCCCCGGTGGCGCTGCCCCGACAGCCGCCCCACCACCGACGGCAAGACCCGATCGCCGCCCACGAACGCTTCCGACGCCGCCGCGCCCCAGATCGGCGCGCCGTCCTCCTCCTGCATGAGCGGCACCGCGAGCGTGAAGCCGCGCTCGGGGTCGCGTGTCGGGAACAGGATGTCCGCCTCGGAGAACGCGCGGTCTCCGTTCATGAAGCCAATCGACCAGCCGTGGAACCCACCCGCCGTCGGGTCTTGAGGAGCGCCGTCGATCAGCGCCTCGGACGCCGGATCCGGCGCGAGCACGGTGAACCACACCGGCGCCCCATCGATGCTCGCTCCGATGATCGCTCCGTTGCTGTCGGCCGCGTCCTTCTGGAAGAGCGTGACGTAGATCGGCTCGCCGGCCTGGACCTCCAGGTCCACCGCCACGGGCACCGCGCTTCCGGCGCTGCTCGCAGGCACGTACAGCTGCTTGTAGAGCAGCCGGTGCACGCCCTGCACCAGCAGCGTCAGCGACGTCGTCCCCGGCACGACCACCGTCCCTTCGAGCCGCACCGTGCCCGTCTCGGTCGCGATCCACGGCGAGCGGCGCGCCCCCGGCCTCCACCGCTGCACCGGCATCGCCACGTACGGCTGCTGCTGGATCAGCGCCACCGGCAGCGCCGCGTCCTCGGCCGTGTCGCTGTCCAGCTTGCAGCCGGCGCGGCCGTTCGGCTGGATCGCGCACTGCACCGCACCACAGCGCCGCTCACCGGTCTGCCGGTCAGCCCGGCAGTAAGTCCGGTACTCAACGGTTGGCGTCCACGCGACGCGCGCCGGGTCGTCCGGCACGTCCGACTTCACCCGGAACCACAGCCGATCGCCCTCCTTCACCGGGACCAGCCCGTTCGCATCGCCATGGAGGCGTCCCGCGAGCGCCAGCACCCCGGCGTCCGCGCTCACCACCTCTTCATCCATGACGCTGTAGAACGTGCCCTCGCTCTCCCGCGCGATCGACACCCTCAGCTGATCGCTCGTCGACTCTTTGACCAGATCGCCGGTGATGCTCACGAGGCCGTCCGACGACGCCACCCACGGCACCTCGGGCCGCCCTCCGAGGCGATGGTCCTGCGCGTACTCGAATCGATGGATCGGCCGGCCGTCCGGCCCCACCTGCCCCAGCAGCTCCTCGCTGACCTCGTAGGTGATCGACGGGCTCCACGACAGAAGGTCGGATGCCGTGTTCACCACCTGCTCCGGGTCGATCTCGGGCGCCGCGCTCACCCGAAAGTAGAGCCGATCGCCCGCGAGCACGTGGACCGAGAGCGGCGCGCCCCCGCAATTGCCCGAGCCGATCGCGCACGGTCCGAGCTCGTCGGGCGCGAAGATGTGGCTGAACAGCGGCGGCTGCTCCCCGTTGCGCACCAGCTCCACGCGTAGCCCGTCGCCCCCCGCTTCCTGCTTCTGCAGCGCGCCCCCGATGTGCACGTCCCCCTCGAACGGCGCGATCCACCGGAGCATCGGGTCCGCCGGAAAGAAGTCGGCGCGCGACGCCAGCGCGAAGTCCGGGCGGCCCGACGGCGCGCTGCCGTCGACGGTCCCCCAGTCCCTCACGCCCAGGAACCCGCCGCGCCGATCGTTGATCGCGACCTGGAGCTGCCCGAGATCGCCGACCGACACCAGGTCAGGAAACCCATCGCCGTTCAGATCCGAAACGACCCGCTCGTCTTCCGCCCGGCTGCGCGTGTACGCCGCCGACGCGCTGAGCACATCGCCCACGTTGATGCCCGCGTGAACGCTCCACCCCGAGGTGTCCGTCAGCCCGAGATCGCCCGGGTCGAGCCCGCCGAGATGAAACGGATCGAAGTGATTGTCGTCGGGAAGGCGCAGCAGGTTGCGCAGCGCGTCCCCGCCGTCGCCGACGACGTCGGGCATGCCGTCGCCGTTGAGGTCCAGCAAGCTGGCGCGCGTCGTCTGGTCGCCGCTGTACCCGCCGCCGCCCACGCTGACGATGCCGAGCAGCCCCACCGACACGCTGCCGCCGAAGGTCGAGTCCTCCGTGCGCGACAGACCGCTCGGAAGCCACGCCTGCCCCCACGTCACGGCGTCGGCCGCGAACGCCCCGGGCTGCCCGGAAGAGGTGCGCGGCGCCGTGAAGTACTCGAACGTGTGACGATAGAGCTCCTCGCTCGTGAGTACCCCCTCGTCGTCGCGGCTCCCCGTGCCGAGGACGGCGATCGCCTGGAGCAAGCTCTTGCCGAAATCTCCTCGCGTGTACTCGAGCGCATAGCTGCGGACGATGGTCTCGCCGAACCGCACGTCCACGCGCCGGAGCCGCTCGCTGGTCTGCTCCAAAAAACCCGGCCTGCCGTTCAGCATCACGTCCGGGCGTCCGCCCTCCGAGATGAAGTCGACGGCATAGGCCGCCGCGACGCCCTGCGACGTGTTGGCCGTGTACTCGATGCGCTCGGGGTGCACCTCGATGCGCGGCGCCGGGCCCGAGGGCTCGACCCGGTGCGCGTAATGGAAGAACATCTGGTTGCCGAACGGGTCGCGGACCTCCTCCAGGTACCAGCGGAACACGTTGCTCGGCCGGTCCGGGTCCGGATCGGCGAGCCGCGCGTTCGCGCTGCGCCCGTAGACGTACGTCGTTCCGCTCTTGTCCGTGACCTCCCAGTGATAGCTGTCCGGTCCGGTCCCGTGGCGCAGGATCCGCGCGAAGCGTCCCTCCACCCGCTGCCGGTAGACCTGCGGCTCGACCGACACGTCGCCAGTCCGCACGAGCTCGCTCCCGTCGAGTGCATAGCGCTCCTCACCCGTCGCGTACGTCGGGACCCCGAAGCGGGTGTCGATCTCCACCCGCGACAGCCGCAGATCCCAGCCCACGCCGAGCCACCCGTTGCGGTGCTCGCTGTCATAACGGATGGCGAGCGTCGGCTGGATTCCATTGCGCCCCGGCGGAACCTCGATCGGGTGGCTCAGGTGCGCCGAGCCGCTCGAGCTCGCCTCCGGCGGCCCGATCAGCGTCACGCCGGCGAGCGGGCTGCCGAGCGCGAGCCCCTTGATGCTGCTCGGATCGAACGAGCGCGCCCCCGGCGCGTCGGGCATGGCCAGCGTCGCGTTGATGAAATCGGTGAAGTGGTCGGTCAGGCTCGCCAGCTTGCCCTTCGCCGCCTCGCCATCCCGCTCGACGCGCTGCCAGGTGCCGAGCGCCTCGTCGAAATAGAAGCCCATCACGTGCTGCGCCGTCATCCCCGGAGGAATGGCGTGCTCGTCGTACGGCAGCGTCAGCCGCACCGGCTTCTTGAACCTAAGGCCGTGCGGCCCGAAGCGATACGCCCTCCCCCCGGGCGTGACGTTGACCATCGCGCGCCCCATCGGCCGCGCTTCGCCCGCTGGTAGCGGCCGGATCGTGATCCGCACCGGCTCGTCCACCGCGCCCTGCGGGATCTCCAGGACAGCCCCCTCGAATGCCACCACCCGCGCCTGGTCGGGGAGCACCATCTCGCCATAGGGTGCCCCCACGTCCTCCACCAGCGGCGCGTCGAGACGAGGCCCGAGCAATAGCCCACCGACACCGTCGCTCGGCAGCCGCAATGGAATCGCCGAGAGGGTTACCCCGCCGCCCGGAGGCGACAGGGGCAAGCGCTGCGGCTCCAGCGGTCCGGCCAGCGCGAGGCCCTCGTGCCCCCGCCCGAGCACGAGCACCACAGCACAAAACACCACGAGACGACAGAACCAGCCCGCGTGTCGCATTCGAGCTCCCCCGACGCAAGGTCCGTTGTTTGGCGCACAGGGATCCACGGCAGGACGCACCGTGTCAATACGCACCTGGCGAAAAGCAATGAATGGGCGCTGCCGTCGTCTCCGATCCCGAGCCGCCTCTTTCTGCGGGCCGCACACGACCATCATCGCAGCAGCATTCAGACGCCGGGGCGTGCCGAACGCCGTTGACAGCTCCTCGTCATGAGCGACCATCGCCCGTTACGCTCAACCAGGAGGGAGCTCATGCCCCTGAAACGCACCGTCAAGAACACATCCAAGCCCACCTCGAAGATCAGGTCGTCCGTCAAGACGCCTGTCTCCAGGACGAGACGCCCTGCCGCACAACCCCATGACCCGACCAGCGATGAGGCGCTCCTCGCGCTGGCCCCGACCTACGCAGCTGCCCCCGACATGCCGGTGAGCATCGCGGAGCGCGAGCTCACCTCGCTGGCGCGCCTCGCGGACGCGCACGCGGCGCGCCTCGCCAGGATCGGGATCACCTCCGACAAGGTGGCTCTCCTCGCCCGCTTCGCCCGGCGCCTCGGCGCGCTCGAGAAGGCCTGGCAGAAGGCGCGCGGCGCCATACAGCTCACGTCGGCGCAACGAAGGCTCCGCGACGAGGCCGAGGCGCTCGACGCGAAGCTCGTGGCCGGAGGCCGCTGGGGCTGCCGCAACGACCCCGCCGCCCAGGCCGAGCTCTCGCGCATCGCCGAGGGCTCCGGCCTCGCGGACACGATCCAGGACCTGCGCGATCTCGTCGCCTTCTGGTCCGACCACGAAAGCGCGCTCGGCGTGACCGACATCACGAGGAAGGACCTCGAGCGGGCCAAGACGCTCGCCGGCACGCTGGAGGACGCCGCCGCCAACGAGGCCTCCGACGCGAGCGCCGCCCACGCGCTGGAGCTCCGCAACCGCTGCTTCTGGGCCGCCGACGAGGTCGCCAAGGAGATCCGCGAGGGCGGCCGCTATGCCTTCCGCGATCAGCCCAAGATCGCGGCGAAGTTCGTATCGCGCTACCGGACGAGCCTCCGGCGGCGCTCCCGCGAGAAGGCCAAGCCCATCGAGCCCGTCACCGCCCCGGCGTCGAGCCCGGAGCTGACCCCGTAAGCATAACGTCGCCCGCGGGACGCAATCCTCTCGCCCCAGCGCCCGATCCTCTCACGCCCGCATCCGATCCTCTCACGCCCCCGCCCGATCCTCTCACGCCCCCGCCCGATCCTCTCACGCCCGCGCCCGATCCTCTCCCTCCCCCACCCGCTCTTCGAAGAGGGCGTGTTAGAAGGCCGCGTGCACTTCACCATCTGTCACGAGCTCGACGCGCCCCTCGACGCCGTCGAGCTCGCCGTGCTGTCGCCGGAGCTCGGGCCGCGGCTGGCCGCGAAGGTCGCCTCCCTCGAGAGCGTCGTCACCGTCGAGCACGCGCTCCGGAACGGCGAGCTCCTCCGCGTCCTCCGCTTCCAGGCGAGCGCGCCGCTCCCCATCTTCAAGGACTACGCCGTCGCCAAGGACGCCATGTCCTGGGAGGAGCGCTCGACCTACCGGCTCTCCGATCACGCCTCCACGTGGCAGGTCAGCCCGAAGGAGCAGTGGCGCAGCTACTTCCGCTCCGCAGGCACCTACCGGCTCGAGCGCCTCCCCCAGGGACGCACCCGCCGCCGCGTCGACGGCGACATCGAGATCCGGCTGCGCCTGCTCGGCCCCCTCGTCGAGCGCCTCGCCCTCGCCGAGGTCCAGCGGACGTACGACGCCGAAGCGGATACGCTCCGGGAGCTCGTCAGCGCATGAACGACCTACCCCGCCCCGAGACCCCCGCCCGCCGCCCCCGCTCCGCCCGCCCCGCCGCCGCGCTCCTCGGCCTGTGCGCGCTCGCCGGCGCGACCGCCGCGCGCGCCGCGCCGACCGACAGCCCCTCGCAGCCGATCCCCGATCCGGGCAAGCCCGTCGCCAGCAGCGACGACACCTCGGCCATCGCGGTGAACCCCGCGAACCTCTCCTTCCTGCCAGGCACCGAGCTCCGGTGGACCTGGGTCTCCACCGGCTCGGCCTCGCCGCTGCCCGCGCGCGGCCACGCGTTCGCGCTCGGCGTGCCGCTCTGGTTCGTGTCGACCGGCCTGCGCTTCGACTTCCTCGACCCGCCCGAGGCCGCGCCGGCGCCGTTCAACAGCTCCTCGCGCTGGGTCCGCTGGGGGCTCGCGCTCGACACCGGCCCGAGCTTCGCGTTCGGCACGACCCTCGGCTGGGGCAGCTCCGGCGCGCCGGCGCTCGACGGGTACTTCTCGCTCACGAGCGGCATCACCCTCCGGCCCTTCACCTGGCTCTCCCTCTCGGCCGTCGCGCGCGACTGGAACCGCCCCGAGAACCGCTTCAACCAGGCCATCGAGCGCAGCTACGATCTCGGCGTCGCGGTGCGGCCCGTCGGCGGCAGGCGCGCGCTCGAGATCGGCCTCGAGACCGCCTACGTCGAGAACAGCGACCCCGACCGGAGCGGCACCTTCACGCCGCGGGCGACGCTCGGCCTGCGCGTGCCGTACGTGGGCACCCTCCGGGGCGACGTGACGCTGCGCGATCTCGGCGAGGACGGCGGCCCGAAGATCGCCGCCATGGCCGGCCTCGACGTCAACGTCGACGAGCTCCAGGTCTCCGCCGGCGGCGTCTTCGGCAACGCCGTCACGAAGAGCGGCACCGGCTTCTACACGAGCGTCGCGCTCCGCAGCTTCTCCGAGCCGGGCGTGCGGCTGCCGGCCCGCGTCGTCCGCGTCCGCCTCGACTCGACCCCGGGCGTCCGCAGGCACACGCGGCTCCTGCAGCAGCTCTGGCGCCTCGCCGAGGACCCGGAGGTCTCCGGGGTCGCGCTCGTGCTCCGCGCAGAGCCGGCCAGCTCGCTCGCCCACGCCGAGGAGGTCGCCGACGCGCTCCGCTACCTGCGGGGCCACGGCAAGAAGGTCCTCTGCCACCTCGAGGACGCCGGCGGGCGCGCGCTCCACGTGTGCTCGCACGCCGACGCCATCGCGATGAACCCCGCGGGCGGGCTGCGCTTCTCCGGCATCTCGTCGAGCTACCTCTACTTCGGCGGGCTCCTGAAGAAGCTCGGCGTGCAGGCCGACTTCGTCCGCATCGGCCCGCACAAGCTCGCCGCCGAGCAGTTCGCCCGCGAGAGCAGCACCCAGGTCGGCAAGGACGACCACCAGGCGCTGCTCGATCAGCTGAACGGCGGCTTCCTCGAGGCGGTGAGCGCCGGGCGCCGCATCCCCGTCGAGGAGCTCAAGCGGCGGCTCGCGCGCGGCCCGTTCCTCGCGCAGGAGGCGCGGCAGAGCGGCCTCGTCGACCTGCTCGCCTACGACGACGAGCTCGGCCGCGCCGTCGACGAGGTGATGGGGCGCGCCTCCCGCGTCGTCGACGATAACCCCGGCGACGAGGCGCCGGAGCGCTGGGGCCACTCGCCCAAGCTCGCGCTCGTCTACCTCGACGGCGACATGATCGACGGCGAGAGCCGGTCGATCCCGCTCCTCGGCGTCAAGCTCGCGGGCTCGTACACGATCGCCGGCGCGCTGCGCCGCGCGCGCGAGGACCGCACCGTCCGCGCCGTCGTGCTCCGCGTCGAGACCGGCGGGGGGTCGACGCTCGCGGCCGACGTCGTCCTCCGCGAGGCGATCCTCACGGCCCGCGTGAAGCCGCTCATCGTCTCGATGGGCTCGCAGGCCGCGAGCGGCGGCTACTACGCGTCCGTCGCCGGGGGCGCCATCTTCGCGAACCGCTCCACCATCACCGGCTCCATCGGCATCTTCTACGGCAAGGTCGACGTCACCGGGCTGCTCCAGAAGCTCGGCGTCAACATCGAGACGTACCGCGCGACGCCGCGCGCCGACGCCGAGTCGCTCTACCGGCCGTTCACCGACGACGAGCGCGAGCAGCTCGGCATCAAGGTCAAGCAGCTCTACGATCGGTTCGTCGCCCGCGTCGCCGAGGGCCGGCGCATGCGGCCCGACGAGGTCGACGCCCTGGCGCGCGGGCGCGTGTGGACCGGCGCCCAGGCCCTGGAGCGCCGGCTGGTCGATCGCGTCGGCGGGCTCCGCGAGGCGATCGCCGAGGCGCGCCGGCTGGGCCAGCTGCCCGACGACGCGCCCGTCCTGTCGCTGCCCGAGGAGGACACGTCGCTCCTCGGCTACGCCCTCAGCCTGGTCGGCCTCGCGTCGGCGCAGGCCCAGGGCGAGCTCGCGGCGGCGACCATCCCGCCCGTCATGCTCGACGCCGCGCGCGCCCTCACGCCCTTCCTCGTGTTCGGCGCGGACAGGCCGCTCGCGCGCAGCGAGCTCGCCGGGGAGATCTCGTTCGGCGCCCCCGCCACGGCGCGCGAGGACGAGCCCGCGCCGCCCGCGGGCGAGGAGCGCTGAGCCCATGGAGCAGGCCGAGGCCGCCGGCCCGCCGCTCTTCGACGCCCGCGCCGCGCGCATCGCCGTCGACGACGTGGTCGCGATCGACGCGCTCACCGCGGCGTCGCGCGGCGATCGCGTGCTCTGCGCCGGCGACACCGGCGCGCTCTTCGCGGCGCTGACGGGCATCCCGCTGTCGGCCGTGCGCGGGCCGGCGCCGGGCGCCCCGGCGGACGGCGCGCTCGACGCGGCGGCCGGCGAGGCGCGCGTCGTCGCCGGCCGCCTCGAGATCGCGGGCCGCGACGTCGCGCGCTCGGCGCACCGCGCCGCGAGCGGGGCGGCGCCGCTCGATCCGCCGCTGCCGCTCGCGTGGACCGTGGACGCCTACGTCGCCTGGGGCGCGCGGCTCGCCGGGGCCTCGCCGGGCGCGGCCGCCGAGATGGTGCCCTCCGCCCTGGCCCGGGTCGGCCTCGCGGCCGCCCGGAAGCGCGCGCTCCGGACGCTCGCCCTGCCCGAGCGCCGCGCGCTCGTCCTCGCCCAGGCGATCGTGACGGCGCCGCCCGTGCTGATCGCCGAGGATCCGCTGGTCGGCCTCGACGACGGCGCGGCCGGCTTCGTCCTGGCCGCGCTCGCGGGCGCCACCGAGGGCCGCGGCGCGCTGCTCACGGCGGCGCGCCTCGACGTCGAGGGCCCGCGGGGCGTCCTGGTCCGCGGCGCGACCGACGTGCTCGTGATCGCCGGCGGCGAGCTCGCCCTCTCGGGCACGTTCGCGGAGGTCGCCGCCGGGGGCCGCGTCTACACGCTCACCGTCCGCAGCAACGCGGAGCTCCTCCGCGAGGAGCTCGCCGCCCGGGGCATCGCGCTGCGGGGAGGGCCGGCGCGCTTCTCGGCCGCGCTGCCCGAGGGCGCGACCACCCGCGACATCGTCCTGGCCGCCGCGCGCTGCCGCGCCGCGATCGTCGAGCTCACGCCCCTCTTCTGAGGGCCGCGCGCCGCCTCCGGGCCGCGCCGCCGCCTCCGGGCCGCGCGCGCCGCCATCGCCACTGTTCGCCACGCGCCGGGCGCCGTAGTACCGTGCGCGCGATGTCATCCGAAGCCGCCGCGAACAAGCCGTCCGCCGCTCAGGTCACCCCGGGCGGCCCGCCTCCCGGAGGTCGACTCGCCGTGCTCACCGCGTTCGCGGTGGGCGCCTCGTGGATCCCGCTGCCGGTGCTCCCCGATCGGATGCTCCTGCGCATCCGCGGGGCCATCGCCCAGGACACGGTCGCCCGCCACGGCCTCAGCCTCACCACCGACGCGCGCGCCCTGCTCGCCCAGCCCGGCGCGGAGCACACGCCGCTCCGCAAGGCCGCGCAGCTCGTCACGAAGGAGGTCCTCCGGCGGCTCAACCCGGCCCTCGCGCTCGCGGCCGCCGCGCGCGGCCTCGAGGTCTACGCCCTCGGCCACCTCCTGAACCGCTACATCACGCGCTTCCGCCGGAGCAGCGCCGTCCGCATCCACGCCGACGAGGCGCGCTGGATCCGCGACGCCGTCGACCGCGCCGTGCGGCGCTCGCTGTCCCCCTCGCTCCACGCGAGCGTCACCATCCTCCCGAGCGGCGCGGAGGACCTGCGCGACGAGTTCACCCGCTGGATCGACGCGTTCCTGCTCGCGGGCGCCGCCGTCCCCGAGTACATCGAGCGCCGCCTCGACGCGGCCTTCGACGAGATCGCCGCGGCCGGCCTGCCCCATGACTGACCCCGAGGAACGCACCGCCACGAAGGGCGCCGCGGGCCGCCACGCGGAAGGCGCCGCGCTCGAGGCCGATCCCGAGGGCGCGCGCGCCGCGCTCAAGCGCTGCCGCCGCGTCATCGTCAAGATCGGCTCGAAGAGCCTCTCCGGCGACGCCTGGGACCGGCTGGCCGTCGAGGTGGCCGCGCTCCGCGCCCGCTCCGGCCGGAACCTCGTCATCGTGTCGAGCGGCGCCATCGCCCTCGGGGTGGCGAAGCTCGGGCTCAAGTCGCGCCCGAAGGACATGGCCTGGCTCCAGGCCGCGGCCGCCGCCGGCCAGAGCGTGCTCATGCAGCGCTACGAGGAGGCGTTCGGCAAGGTCGGCCTGCGCGTCGCGCAGGTGCTCCTCACGCACGCCGACCTCGCGGACCGCACCCGCACCAACAACGCGAGGAACGCCCTCGCCGCGCTGCTCGAGGCGGGCGCCATCCCGATCATCAACGAGAACGACGCGGTCGCGGTCGAGGAGATCAAGTTCGGCGACAACGACCAGCTCGCGGCGATGGTGACCCCGCTCTGCGAGGCCGATCTCCTCATCCTCCTCTCGGACGTCGAGGGCCTGCTCGACGGCGACGGGCGCCGCGTGCCGTTCGTGCGCAGCGTCGCCCGCGAGGCGCGGCACCTCGCCGGCGGCTCGACCTCCGGCGTCGGCACCGGCGGCATGGCCAGCAAGGTGGAGGCCGCGCGGCGCGCCACGCTCGCGGGCTCGCACGTGGTCATCGCCGCCGCCCGCGAGCCGGGCATCATCACGAGCATCCTCTCGGGCGAGGACGTCGGCACCCTCTTCGCCGCCGTCCCGCAGCGGCTCAGCGCCCGCAAGCACTGGATCGCGTACACGCTGCGCCCGCGCGGCGCGATCCTCGTCGATCGCGGCGCCGCCGAGGCGATCGCCTCGAAGAACCGGAGCATCCTCGCCGTCGGCGTCCTCGGCGTGCGCGGCACCTTCCTCCCCGGCGACGCCGTGGCCGTCTTCGACCCGGAGGGCACCGAGATCGCGCGCGGGCTCGCGCGGATGTCGGCGAGCGACGCCGCGCGCATCGCGCGGAAGAAGCGCGACGAGTCCGGCGACGACGTCGTCGTCCACCGCGACGACCTCGTGGTGCTCCCGAGCGAGTAGCCCCGCCGCCGTCCGGCAGCGGCGGCGGCACGGCCGCCGCGGGGCCGCCCTGTAGGTGCGGAGGCCACCCGATCGCGCGCGCTTCGATCATCGCGGGAACCTTCGCGCCGCCCGGCTGTCGATCCGCTCCATCAGCTCCTGGAGGTCGGGTGATGCGCTTCGGGTTGTTCGTCGCCAACGGCTTGGTTCTCGCGGGGGTCGCCTGGACGGTCGGGCTCGGGCCGAGCGTCCAGGCGTCGCAGCTGCTGCCGTCGCGCGCCGCGGCAGGGCTCGGTGAGCTCGCCGCGCTCGAGGCCCGCTACGCCGAGGGCCGGACCCGGGAGAGCGTCACCGCGCTCGCCGCCGCCTACCTGGAGCGCGACCAGCCGGGCCTCGCCTCCTCGGCGCTCGACGCCGCGCCCCGCGAGGTGCGCGAGCTCCCGGAGGCGGCGCACCTCTCGGCGCGCGCGCTGCTCCGCCGCGGCCGCGTCCGCGACGCGCTCGCCGCGGCGGAGCAGGCCTCGGCGGCCTGCGCGGCGGGCGGCTGCCCCGCGTGGCTCGCGGCGAAGTCCGAGCGCCAGCGCGCCTTCCTCGAGCAGCTCGTCGCCGCGGGCGTCGAGGATCCGCAGGTCGACTCGACCGCCGCGCGCGCCGCCTACGAGCGCAGCGCGAGCGAGGTGCGCCTCGTTGCGATGCGCTGAACGCGGCGCGCCCGACGCGCGTCAGGGACGACCGCCGCGCCGAGATCGTGCGCGTCTGAAGAGTTCTGCCCAGATCCAATCTATTTGGTCTGGCTGGACAGGAGGGGAGTTCGCCAGGAGCCCAGTGTGACAGCGCGGCGACGCGGCCTCGTGGCCGCGGCGGGGTCGTCGATCGTCGAGGTCATATCCAAGCTTGGAAACCCTGTCGTTGTCGAATGACGGTCACCGCCTTATGTCGTAGCCTTTGGTCCTGCTCGGCGCGTCCACACCGGGGGCGCTGTCCGATTGAACAACCGGTTGCGCTTGGGAGGGTCTCCCTCAGGTGGAACAGCCGCAAGCTCGCACGCTGGGCGCCCTGTCGACGGCCTTGATGGGGTTGTGCCGACGCGCCGCCGTGGTCGCTGCAGCGCTCGGCCTCGCCGCCGCCGCGGGCTGCGCGCCGCCGATCACCAACGCAGGGCTGGCGATCCCCGCGGCGAAGCCGGGCCAGGAGCAGCGCCCGGTCCAGCTGCGGCCTCCGTTCGAGCTGGCGACGAACGAGGACGCGATCGTCCGGATCGTCACCGACGTGACCTGCACGGGGACGCTCATCACCGAGGACCTGGTGCTCACCGCGCACCACTGCGTCGCGGCGCGCGACGAGAACGGCAGGACGCTGCGCCGCGATCAGGAGCCCGAGGCCATCTCGATCGAGCTCGGGGGCGACCACCTGCCCTGGGGCGACGTCACGGTCCGCGCCGTGGTGTCGCCGGACTGCGGGTACACGTCCGGCGAGGGCGACATCGCGATCCTCGTGCTCTCGCGCCGCCTCATCGGGATCCCGACCCTCGCGCCGCGGATCGAGGGCGAGCCCGCGCTCAAGGAGACGGTGACCCCGTACGGCTTCGGCCGCTGCGCGCTCTCGCGCGATCCGGTCCACCTCGTGCCGCGGCCGGGCGGCACGATCGACCGGCTGGCCCCCGGGCACTTCGTCGCGACCGCCTCGATCTGCCCGGGGGACTCGGGGGGGCCTGCGCGGAGCGACGCGTGGGGCGACGTCGTCGGCGTGATCTCGTCGAGCGTGATGGACGGCGACGAGCACACGACCGGCACCTCGTACTTCAGCCGCCTCGACGTGTGGCCCGAGCTCTTCTCCGCGGCCCGCGAGATCGCGGCGGGCGCGACCCCCAGCGAGCTGCCGCCGTACCGGAGCTGCCTGCGTTGACGGCGCCGCGGCGTCCGCGGGCCTGCCTTGGTCGCCGCCCGCGGCCGCCGCTGCGCTAGGCTGCGAGGCCGCCATGCGGAAGCTGTTCAACGGGCTGCTCTGGATCCTCGGAACCTTGCTGGTGATCGGCGTCGTGCTGCGCGCGCTCGTCCTCGACGTCTGGGCGGTGCCGAACGACCCGAGCCTCGGCGCCTCGATCGCGCCGAGCCTCGCCCCGGGCGACGTGGTCGTCGTGCTGACGCGGGGCACGCCCGGCTTCGGCGAGCTGGTGCGGTGCCCGGATCCCGAGGTCGCCGGCAGCCACATCGTCGGCCGGATCGCGGGCGTGCCCGGCGACACGGTCGAGGTCGACCACAGCGCCCTCGTCGTGAACGGGCAGCGGTACGACGCCGAGGTCGCGTGCACCGAGCCGAAGCTGAGCATCAACGACCCGGCCACGGGCAACGCGGTCATGATCTCGTGCGACATGGTGAGGATGGGCCCCGGCCTTCACCTGCGGGCGACGGGGCGCAGGCCGCCGCTCGAGCGCCGCCACCGCGTGGAGGTGCGGCCCGACACGGTCTTCCTGCTGAGCGACAACCGGAGCTACCACGACGACTCGCGCGATTTCGGCCTGCAGCCGCGCGCCGCGTGCAACCAGCGGATCGTGTTCCGGCTCTGGGGCGCCGGGGGCTGGGGCGACGACGAGCGCCGCTTCACCTTCGTGCGCTGACGGCGAAGGCGGCCCACGGGTCAGCTCGTGCTTGACCCCTCCGCTCATCGACGTCTAGAACCGTGGTTCTCTCCACCCGGGTCGGGGATCCAGCGCGAGCAGCGGGCAGGGTCCTCCGCCCGGGCTCGCTTCATCGGTCGGAGGTCCGCTCAGGCGGCCTTCCACTGGCGCGGGTCGGAGAACCGCGATCCGCGGTCCTCCAATGCACCGAGGAGACGTTTGCACACCGAGCAGCACGAGATTGGCATCGTCTGTGGCCAGTGCGACCTGTGGAGCCCGATGGGCACCGCGCGTTGTCCTGAGTGCGCGAACGACTTGGCCCTGTTCACGCCGCGCCGGGCGAACGCGCCGGCCCGCCGCTCTCCGACGCCCGCCGCCGGCAGCCTGGGCGGAAGGGCGGAGCCGCGGCTCGATCCGACGAGCTCGCGCGGCGCGGGGCGGAGCCCCAAGACCACCTCGTCCAAGAGCGAATTTGCCGAACTCTCCCAGGAGGAGCTGATGGAGCAAGCCCGTAACTACGTCTGCCGTTCCTGCTCGAGCGGTGTCCCCTCGGGCCACAAGTTCTGCGGGAGGTGCGGAACGGCGGTCCCCCCCGAGATCCTCAACGCGCAGACGCTGTTCTTCGGGGACATGCAGAACCCGGCGAAGGCGAAGCTGATCCTCATCCGCGGCGAGGGCATGGACGGCCTCTCCTTCCACCTCAAGGCCGAGCAGCACATCGTCGGCCGCAACGGGCAGCTCGTCTTCCCGGACGATCCGTTCGTCTCGCCGAAGCACGCGAACTTCTTCTACCGCGACGGCAAGCTGGTCGTGCGCGACGAGGGCTCGCTGAACGGCGTGTACATCCGCGTGCGCGGCACGATCGACATCACGCCGGGCGACACGTTCCTCGCGGGCGAGCAGCTCTTCCGGCTCGATCCGACGCCGCGCGCCTCCGACGGCCAGGATCCGGACGGGACCTTCTTCTACTCCTCGCCCAAGCACCCGAGCCCGTTCCGCCTCACGCAGGTGCTCCAGGGCGGCGCGGTCGGCATGACCGTCTGCGCGCGCGGCAGCTCGCTGCAGATCGGGCGTGAGGGCGGCGACCTGAACTTCCCCGTCGACCTGTACATGTCGGGCTCGCACTGCCGCCTCGAGGAGCACAACGGCAAGTTCACGCTCACCGATCTGAACAGCCGCAACGGCACCTACGTGCGCATCAAGAGCGAGCGCGAGCTCGCCCACGGCGACTACCTCTTCATCGGCCGCAAGCTCCTGCGCGTCGAGCTCAACACGAACTAGCGCCGGCCGGCCGCGCCCGGCCGCGCCGGCGCGGTCTCCGCCGGGGGAGCGCTCGATCTCATGACCGCCGCTCGCTGGCCGCTCGACGTCCTCCGCGCCGGACCGGTCGCCGCGGGCGCGAGGCTGTGGCGCAGCCGCGGTCAGCTCCATGTGACGCTCGTCGCGAAGGCCACCTTCGCGATGGTGCCGGGCGGCGAGGCGCGGCGGATCGAGCCGCTGGAGGTGATCCGGAGCGAGGTCTACGCGCGGGGCAACCCGATGAAGCCGCTCCTCGCGGCGAGCGAGCTCGCGCCCTGGCTGGAGCGCGCCGAGGTGATGCTCACGGGGCACGCGTGGGCGCCGGGCGGGGTGCCGGTCCGGCGGATGCCGGTGCGGCTCGCGATCCTGCGCGGGGCGGCGGCGCTGGTCGACAAGCGCCTCGAGGTCGTGGGCGATCGAGCGGCCTCGGCGGCGTCGCCGGATCCGGAGCCCGAGCCGTTCGTGATGATGCCGATCGAGTACCAGCGCGCCTGGGGCGGCATCGACGAGCCGGAGAACCCCTTCGGCGTCGGCGCGATCGAGGACACGGGCGGCAAGATCTCGCTGCCCAACGTGCTGCCGCCGGGCGGGAGGCGCGCGTCGATCGGCCTCGGGCCGATCCCGGCGATCGCGCCGGCCCGGACGCGCCTGCTCCGCGGGCTCGCGCGCAGCGAGCTGGAGGGGATCGCGTCGATCCCGGAGGATTTCGACTGGTCGTACTTCCAGTGCGCGCCGATGGATCAGCGCTTCGATCGGGTGCTCGGCGGCGAGCAGATCGTGCTGGAGGGCCTGAGCCCGCACCACCCGGCGCTGGCCACGCGCCTGCCGGAGCTGCGGGCGCTCGCGACGATCTACCTGCCGAACGGCGCGCAGCGGTGGCTGTCGCTCGCGGGCGACACGCTGATCGTGCACGCCGACGCCGAGCGCTGCGCGGTGGTCTTCCGCGGGAGCTTCCAGGTGGCCTCGGAGGAGGCGCTCTCGGCGCTGCGCGTGGCGGTGGGCGTGGAGGTCGGGGGCCAGCCGGTGCCGTGGCCGGACCTCGCCGAGGTGCTCGCCCGCGCGCCGCTCGCGGAGGCGGCGCCGGAGACCGTGAAGCTGACGGACTGGAGCACGACGGTGACCCTCGACGACGAGGACGTCGTCGAGGCGCCGGAGAGCGTCGCGGCCGGGCGGGAGCATCCGCTCGCGGGCACGCACCCGCTCGCGGGCACGCACCCGCTCGCGGGCACGTTCCCGCTCGACGACACGCTGCCGCCGCCGGGGCTCGAGGCGCGGTCACGCGAGGCGCAGGCCGCGCTCCCGCCCCCCGCGCGGGTCCGAGGAGAGGGGCATCACGACGCGGTGCTCGCGCCGTTTCCGATAGCGCCCGCGGGGATGCGCGCCGAGCGGGAGAGCGGCGAGCACCCGGGCGCGCCGTGGTCGGCGGGCGGCGCGGCGGCGGCCCCGGCGCCCGCGTCGCCGCTGGAGGGTACGGTCGAGCTGCGCGCGCCGGACGCCGCGCCCGCGCCGGAGGCCACGCGTGCGCCGGAGGCCTCGCTGGAGCCGGACGCCGCGTCGGCGCCCGCGCCCGCGTCGGCGCCCGTGGCCGCGTCAGCGCCCGCACCTGCGCCTGCACCCGCGTCCGCACCGGCGATCGCGACGACGCCGGCACCCGCGCCTGCACCTGCAGCCGCATCCGCGCCCGCGCGCACCGCCGAGTTGCTGCCCGCATCGGAACGCGGTCCCGAGGTCGAGCATTCGCCCGGATCGCGCGCGCCGGCCCCGGCCCCGCCCGCGCCGAAGCAAGGGAGGCCCAGCCTCCTCGGCAGCCTCTACAAGCGCTTCCGCAAGGACTGAGCCGGAAAGAGGGGTCATGGCCGGATTTCGACCTCAAGGCGGGAAGAAGAGGCCATGGTCCTCCCGCCTGCCCGTGCCCCTCTCCGGGGCAGCTCCGGCCAGCACCGCAACGAGGTTGGAGGGACCATCATGTCGGAGGGAGCCGTGGTTCGAGAGCGCGCCGCGCCCGTGCGCGCGGAGGAGTACCTGGGGCCGGCGCACGTGCTGGAAGCCCATGCGCAGACCGTGGTGGTCGAATTGCCGGAGGGCGAGAGCGCAGAGGCGACGATGGCGCTGGCGATCCCGTATTCCCCGGCGGTCGGCGACGTGCTGCTGGTGATCGGCCGCGGCGCGCGCTTCTACGTCATCGGTGTCCTGCACGGGACGGGCAAGGTGAGGCTCGAGCTCCAGGGCGACGTCGACGTCCGGGCCGCGGGCGGGGCGCTGCGGCTGTCCGGGGACCGGGGCGTGGAGCTGCGGGGGCCGGAGGTGGACCTCTACGGCGACAAGGTGCGGGTGTTCGCGGGGGCGCTGGTGCAGAAGGCGGCGTCGCTCGTTCAGCGCGTGACCGGCCTGTTCAGCCTGCACGCGCGGGAGAGCCACACCGTGGTGGACGGGTCGGCGACGACCAAGGCGAGGAGCGCGACAGTGCTGACCGAGGAGACGATGACGATCAACGGGAAGGAGATCCACCTGGGTTGAGGACTGGCAGGCGCGCTCGTCTGGAGAGACAGCATGGGAAGGCGCAAGCGGAGCCGCAGAGGGAACAAGCAAGGGCTGCAAGCGGCGACCCATGATGAAGGGAACGCGGCGACCCTTCGGAATACACCGGGAGCATTCCTGTCCCTGTCCGCGGGCTTGGGCTCCGTCGCCACGGGCCTGCTCGGCGCGAGCATGCTCGGCCAGGCTATGGCGGAAGACCCGGAATCGCCGGGAGCTCAGGGCGAGCTCGGCGCCGGCTGGAACCTGGCCGTCATCGCTGGGACCACCGTCGCGCTCGCGACAGGCGCCCTGATGACGGCGTACTGGTGGTCGCAAAGGAGGCCGGCGCGACCGCAGTTCCCGCCAGCGGCGCTGGTGACCCCGGGCTCCGAGGCGTACAAGGCGATGACGCAAAAACACGAATTGAACGAGGAGAACATACCCACCACCTGTTATGACGCCGGCGTCTTCAGCCTGACGTTGACGGATGGCCTCTCTCCGGAGGTCTGCAATCGTTGGCGGTTCGCCGTACCCAAGGCAAACACTTACCTGATCGTCGACCCGGCGCAGGACCAGAGAGTCACAGACCCGAACCATCTGCCTCCGGACTCGATCATCATTTTCTATCGTCGCTTCCGCCCGGGTGAGGGATCGGCGCTCGAGGCCGAGCGGAACGGAGGATGGGTCCCATACCACATGATACGCACGCTCCATGGCCGGATGGTCGCGGGCGCCAACAACGGAGACCGCATGGAGACCACGCCCACGTGGTCGATGAACGACGTCGGGAACATGTTCGACTGGAACGGTGCGGACAACACCCAGTCGGTGTGGACGGGTCCGGGTTTGCCCGCTCCTGGATCCTTCGGGGTCGACGGCCTTGAAAAGTACGTCGCCTTCTATGCCAATATATCGACCGTCATCGATCGTCTGAATGCGGCCTTCCCGTGAATGGCCCGACCGACACGCCGGCTCGATGTCCAGCGTCACGGATCGTCCGTGCGCTTTCGCGCTGCCGGCTGATGATACAGGCCCGCCGCTCGCCGTTTCCGGACGAGCCCCCGGCGATCAGCCAGCTCCTACAGACCGCCTGGACGGGGGGGAATATAGCCGATGCCCCCGTGATCCCACCGGTACCTGTTGTCGGACAGCTTGTCGCCCAGGTCCACCACGTAGGGCGTGACCGTGCCGTCGGGCTGCTGGACGTAAATGAACCCGATGCCCCGCGATCCGCCCGAGAGGTGCTGGTGCGACATCTGCCCCTCGGCGGCGGGATGATGTCGGTCATTGAGCTGGCCGAGCGTGAGATCTCTCAGGATCCGATCGCCCTCGGGTGACACCCGGACATCGCCCTCGGTGATCCCGTTCAGGAACTGCACCGGGTTCATCTCCCAGGTGGCGGAATTGTTCGGGTTGAAGCGAGCGCGCCGGCGGGCGATGGCGTCAGCGCGCGCGTTCGCCGCGTTTTGCTCGGCCGCGAGGTCATTTTGCAGCTGCTGGAGATCGTGCCTGGTACGAGCCTGTTGCACCGTACCCCAGAAGTAGGTCTCGGGAACGATGCTCAGCCTGGCGAGCCTGCCCTTGGCCCATGCGCTCAGCGCAGCATCAGCGGATCTCGTCGCCCTCTCGAGCTCGCGTTTCAAATAGTTAGCCAAACTAACTAGAGCATCACGCTCGACCTCTTCCGGCGTCGGCGCCGGCGCCGGTGTTGGTGCTGGCGCCGGTGTTGGTGCTGGCGCCGGTGTTGGTGCTGGCGCTGGCGGCGGCACTGGTGTTGGCGCTGGTGCTGGCGCTGGCGGCGGCACTGGTGCTGGCGTTGGCGCCGGTGCTGGCGTTGGCGCCGGTGCTGGCGTTGGCGCCGGTGCTGGCGTTGGCGCCGGCGCTGGTGTTGGCGCCGGTGCTGGTGTTGGCGCCGGTGCTGGCGTTGGCGCCGGTGCTGGCGTTGGTGCCGGCGCTGGCGTTGGCGCCGGTGCTGGTGCCGGTGGCTGGGAAGCCTCCCCTCCCCAATACCAACGGACCAAGGCTCCGCCGACCCCTCCGACCAGCACGCCTAGGCCCGCGCCGACCGGGCCTGCGACCATCGCCCCTACGGCCGCCAGGACGGTCGCGGGCGCCCCCACCGTCAGCGCCGTCTGCGTGGAGGGCAGGTGAGCGGTTGCTGAAAGCGTTCTCGTGGCAGCGGCTCCCCCACCGGCCGTCGCGCTGTTGCGCGGTATCGATGTACCGCCGGGGCTATTCTGCTTCCTCTTTTTCTTCCCCACGGCTCTCCCCCGCGGCCACCTCGTCACGTGCCGGATCCACACCCACCCCCTGCACCTCCGCCCCGCCCGGCAGCGTCACCCGCACCGCCGCCGCCATCCGCGCGCACCCCTCGCCCGCGCACAGCGCCTGCCCCACCGCCTTGCCGTACGTCCGCTCCCCCGCGATCGCCGCCCGCCCGTGCGCCTTCAGGCAACCCGCGAACAGCTCCGCCGCCGATGCCGTCCCGCGGTTCACCAGGATCGTCACCGGGGCCGCATAAGGCTCCTCCTGCCCCGACCGATAGACCGTCTCGTCACCGTCGCCGTCCGTCACCGTCGCCACGACGCTCCCCGCCGGCAGGAAATCCCCCGCCAGCTCCACGAACGCCCGCAGCTCCCCTCCCGGGTTGTCGCGCAGATCGATCACGACCTCGCGCATCCCCTCCGCCTCGAGCGCCCACATCGCCCGGTAGACGAGCGCCGGCACATCCAGCGAGAACACCCGGATCCGGATCACCCCGATCCCATCGCCGAGCAGCGCGTGCGCCACATTCCCCGCGCCGGGGAGCACCTCCTCCGGCGCCGCCGCGCACGTATAGAACACGTTCACCGCGCTCGGCACCAGCACCGCGCCCACCGCGTTGTTCCCGGCGTTCCCGGTCGTGGGACACGTGAGGTTGATCGCCGGCAGCCCCTCGATGATCACCTTGGGATTGCCCGCCACATACGCCCCGACATCCATATAGAGCGGGTGCGCCACCCCGGGCTCCATCCCGAAAGTCATCGGGATGGTCGTGCCGAGGTTCAGCGCGTTCATCATCGACACCTTCACCTTCACCGAGAAATTCACCGCCATCGCGTTGAGCGCGAAGTTCGGATACGGAATCGGCACCACCACCGGCCCCACCGGCGTCAGGCACACGTCCGGAAACCCGATGTTCATCCCGGCGCCGTTGTTGCTCGCAGGCAGCATTCTCTCCGCTCCCTCCCCCGATGTTATCGCGGTGGCCGCGGGGGCGCGTACGCCTCCGCCTCCAGCCGGTCGACGTCCGTCCGGCGCGTGCCGAGGAGCTTCGCGCCGGAGAAGCGCGCGCCCCGGTCGTGCACGGCGTGCAGGTTGGCGCCGCCGAGATCGGCCTCGCTGAAGTCGGCGTCCTCGACCCGCGCGTGCGACAGGTTGGCGCGCTCGAGGCGCGCCGAGACGAAGAGCGCGCCGCGAGCCCCCGCGTGATCGAGCATGGCATCCCGCAGATCGGCGGCGGCGAGGTTCGCGCGCTCGAGGTCCGCCCGGGTGAACGTGGCGTACCGGAGCATCGCCTGCGAGAGCTTCGCCCCGCGCAGCGAGGCGCCGCCGAAGTAGGCGGCCTTCGCCATGACCCTGGAGAGGCTCGCGCCGTCCAGCGCGGCCTCGCGGAGCCTGGCCTGCGTCAGGATGGATCCCTCGAAATCGGCGCCGCGCAAGTTCGCCTTCGAGAAATCGCTGCCCATGAGATCGCAATCGCGCAGGCTCATCCGCTCGAGGTTCGCCTCCATGAAGGCGCAGCGGTGCACGGTGAGGCCGGAGAAGGAGACGGCGCGCAGATCCACGCCGGTGAAATCGACGCGATCGAAGATCGTCTTGCCGAGCACGGCGCCCTCCAGCGCGGCCCCGCGGAGGAGCGCCTGCTGGAGCACGGCGCGCGTGAGGTTCGCCCGCGAGAGCCGCGCCCGGTCGAGGATGCACCGGACGAGGCGCGCGGCCGTGAGATCGGCCCCCTCGAGATCCGCCTCGATGAGGATCACCGACTCCAGATCGCGGCCCGAGAGGTCCACGCCGCGGAGGATCGAGCGCGAGAGATCGCAGCCGAGGAGGCTCGCGCCCCGGAGGTCCGCGCCGGTGAGATCGCAGTCCGAGAGGATGGAGCGCTCGAGGCGGGCGCCGCGGAGCGACGCGCCGCGCAGGTCGGCGCCGCGCAGCGAGCAGAGGGAGAGGTCCGCGCCCGCGAGGTCGAGCCCGGAGAGATCCGCGCCCGCGAGGTCGGCCCCGGCGAGGTCCTTGCCCGCGAGCTCGGGCCGGCCGAGCCTGGCCTCGTCGAGGACCACGCCGCGCATGCGCCTCGGGAAGCGCGCGCCGCGGAGGTCCGCCCGGACGAAGACCGCGCGATCGAGCTCCGCGCCCTCGAGGTCCGCGCCGCCGAGGTCGGCCCCGACGAAGGCGCCGGCCTCGACGCGGGCGCGGGCGAGGCGCGCGCCGCGGAGGTTCGCGCGGGTGAAGGAGGCGCGGGCGACGCGGGCCTCCGTGAGATCCGCGGCCTCGAGGTTCGCGAGGTCGAAGCGCGAGCCCTCGATGATCGCGCCGGCGAGCCGCGCGCCGGACCAGTCCGAGCCCACCGCCTCGACCTCGGCGATCGTCGCGCCGGAGAGATCGGCGCGGGCGAGGCGCTGGTACGACAGCTTCGTCCCGGCGAGCCGCGCGCCGGCGAGCCGCGCGCCCTCGAGGTTCGAGCCGAGCACGAGCGCGCCGTCCAGCGCGCAGCCCTCGAGATCCGCCTCCCGCAGGTCGCACTCGACGAAGTGCGCGCCCGAGAGGACGCTGCCCGCGAGCCGCGCGCCGCGCAAGCGGGTGCGGAGGAACTTGACGCGGGCGAGATCGAGGCCCGCGAGATCCCGGGCCGAGAGGTCGAGGCCGTCGAGGCGGGCGCCCTGGAGCGGCGCGCCGGCGCGGATGCGCTCGAAGAGCTCCTTGATCGTCGTCACGCGCGCTCCAGGCTGGAGCGCCGCAGGTTCGCCCCCGCGAAATCGCAGCCCGCGGCGCTCGCGCCGTCGAGTCGGGCGCCGTACAGGCTGGCGCCGGCGAACGAGGCGCCGTCGAGGCGGGCCTTGCAGAGGTCGGCGCCGAAGAGGTCGGCCTGCGCGAGATCGGCGCGCTCGAGCGAGGCCCGGTAGAAGCGGCCCTCGCGCAGCACGGCGCAGGCGAGGCGCGCGCCCCGGGCCGAGGCCCCGGAGAGGTGCGCCCGCGGGAGCGAGGCGTACCGGAGATCGGCGCCGTCGAGCTTCGCCCGGAGCAGCGCGGCGCCCTCGCCCCGCGCCTCCACGAGCGTCGCGCGCTCCAGATCGGCGTCGGTGAAGCTCGTGCGCGGCAGGGACGCGCCCGTGAGATCCGCCCCCTTCGCGGACGCGCCCGCGCACATGCACCCGACGAGCGCCGCGCCCCGCAACGAGGCGCCGTCGAGCCTCGCCGCCTGGAGGACGGCGCCCTCGAGGTGGAGCTCGTCCCCGTCGATCCCGCAGAGGTCGGCCTCGTCGAGCAGCGCGCCGCGCCCGCGCGCCCCGGCCAGGCGAGCGCGGGCGAGCGCGGCGCGGGTGAGGATCGCCTGGTCGAGCGTGGCGCCGCGGAGATCGGCGCCGGCGGCGCGCGCGCCGGTCAGGTTGGCCTGCGACAGGTCGGCGCCGGAGAGATCGGCGCCCGAGAGGTTCGCCTCGAACAGCACGGCCCGCGAGAGATCGGCGCCCGAGAGCTTGGCCCCCGAGAGGTCGGAGCCGGAGAGGAGCGCGCCGGCGAGCTTCGCCCCGGAGAGATCGCGGCCCGAGAGGTCGCGCCCCGACAGGTCCTTCCCCGAGAGATCGACGCCGGGGCCGGGCTCGGGGGGCGGCGCCGCGGCCTCGCCGGGCGGCCGGTAGCCGGGGACGATCTCGCGCAGGCGGGGGTCGCCGAGCAGCGCGTCGAGGCGCTCGACGCCCTCGAGCTTCGTCCCGCGGCCGGCCGCGTCCCGCTTGAGCTTCTCGACGCGCTCGACGAGCGCGGCGAGCGCGCCGCCCATGGGGACCCGCGCCGTCCCCGCGGGCGTGGCCGGGAGGTACGCGGCCTGCCGCTGGGCGGGCAGCCCCGCGAGCGCCTGGGCGATGCTGCGCTCGAGGTCCACGCCCTCGGGGGTGCGCAGCGCCCGGAGCTTCGCGACGAGCTGCCGCACGCGCTCCTGCTCGGGCGCGTGGAGGCCGCCGAGCCGCTCCGCGAGGAGCCGGCTCACCGGATCCGCCCCGCCCGCCGGCGCCGGCCGCGGCGCGCCGTCGCGGACGAGCGCGTAAGCCTCGCGCATCTCCGTCGGGAGATCCTCGAGGCCGCGCGGATCGCGGGCGAGCCGCGCGAGCTCCTCGCGGTAGTGGTCGAGCGGCAGCGGCGCGGCCGAGAGCGGCTCGGCGCCGATGACGGCGGCGCGGAGGTCGCTGAGGTCGTCCTCGGCCACCTCCGCGTGGCCGCGCCAGGTGAGGGTCACGAGGCCGGCGTCCGGCTCGACGAGCAGCGTGTCGAGGCTCATCCCCGCGTCCTGCACGCGGCCGCGCGCGTCCTCGACGACCACGCGGATGCGGAGGGCCGGCAGGCGGAACGAGGCGGCCGCCGCGGCGGGGTGGAGGTGGAGGAGCGTGACCTCCTCGTCGCCGCGCAGGTAACCGGGGAGGCGTTGATCCGGCGGGGCGGCCTGGAAATAGGTCCAGTCGAAGTCCTCGGCGGTCCACGGGGCGCGGGTCTTCCGGTACGAGGGGCCGTACTCCGTGCCGAGCTTCCGGCGGCGCTCGGGCGCGTCGGGGTGGAGCGGCCCGAACGGCGCGGGGACCGGCCGGCCGTCGCGCGGCGCCGGGACCATCTGCGATTTCGACCACGCCCCGACCGCGAAGCCCACGGGGTGCTCGCGCTGCGCGTCGGCTTCGGGCGGGCGGCACGCGCCGCGGAGGAGCAGATCGGCGGCCGGCTTCCAGTCGGCGAAATCGCCGGGATAGGTGCACTCGCCCTCGCGCTCGCCGCCCTCGCCCGCGAAGGTCTCGGCCGTGAGCGCGCCCTGGGCCAGCGGGCCCTCCACCGGCGCGAGCGGCTCGCCCGGGCGGAGCGAGAAGCGACCGCGGACGATGAGGACCGCCTCCGGCTGCGGCGGCCGGCGCGAGCAGGCCTTCGCGCCGAAGAGGAAGGGCGTGAGATTCCGGGTCTGCATCAGAACAGGTTGATGACGCCGGACATCAGGTTGTACGCCCCGGTGCTCACCGATTCGGCCGACGAGACGCTGGCGCAGATGTTCTTCACGTTGGTGCGGAACTGGGAGAGCTCCTGCCGGTTCGTCAGGTTGAGCTCGGCCTTGGGGCCCATGTTGATCGAGACCCCGGCGGTGAGCGAGACCTCGAGCAGGGCCGCGATGGTCAGCTCGACCAGGCCGCCGATCGTGATCTCCTCGGTGGCGCCGACGGTGATCGACGCCGCATTGCCGACGGTGACGTCGCTGGTGCTGCCGATGGTCACCGACTGGACATCGCCGATGGTCGTATCGCTGACGGTGCTCGCGGTGGTGGTGCTGGCGACCGTGCTCGCGGTGGTCTCGTCGCTGATCGCCGTGGCGGTCGTCTTGCTGGCGATGGTCTGCGCGGTGGTCTCGTCGCTGATCGCCGTGGCGGTCGTCTTGCTGGCGATCGTGACCGCCCAGGTCTCGTCGAGCACCTGCGGCACCGGACACGCGGCGGAGCCGGTGTACGACTCGATCCGCTGCGCCCACGTGGAGCTCACGCAGACGGGGTTCGGGCGCTCGGCGGTGGGGGCCTCGGAGCCGGTGATGCTGGTCTGCTTGTTCCCGTAGAATCGATCGAAGGTATCGCCGTGGTAGGTGGTATCGACATCGCCCTTCTCGGTCTTCTCGGTGACCTTCCACGTGCCGTTGTAGTTCTGGACCCACTCGATGGTGGTGGCGGCGGTCCAGAGATCGGTGGCGTCCTGGATGTGACCGCCGGAGACGTCCCAGCCGGCCTTGTCGTCCTGCCGGCCGAGGACGAGCATGCGGTAATTGCCCTTGATGACCTCGACCTTGTCGCCGCGCGTGGTGGTGATGCGGTTGCCGTCGGAGTGGTCGCGCCAGCCGCCCTTGGTGTGCAGCCTGGCGGTCTCGGCCTGGCGCTCGGCCTCGGACACGAAGCCCGGGCAGCCGTCGCGCTTGCGGGTATCGTCGATGAACGAGGTGACCAGGGCGGCGAGGTCCTCGCCGCTCGCCTTCGGCGCGCCCGGGTTGGCGGCGAGGCTCGGGTCCTTCACCGCGCCGAGGCGCAGATAGGAGCCCATCGCCTCGGCATCGGCCCCGGCGTCGTTGAAATTCGGGACCTCGATGAGGAGGTATTTCCCGCTGATACCTTCACCCTCGCGCGTACCCATGCGTCCTCCGCATCGGGTACGGTAACAGGCGAGCCGCGGAGGAGGCGCAAGGATGAACGGGGAGCCGACCGAAACCGTGATGTGCAGCGAGCCGAGCGCCGCGCGGCCGTGCGGCGAGCCGCTGGCCGCGACGGCGCACCGCGCGCCCAGCGCGCCGCAGGTGGGCGCGGCGTCGGCCGCCGCCCGCATCCGCGAGGCGCCCGACGCAGGGCCGCCGTGCACGGCGCCGATCGCGCCCGCGGCGTGCCCGCCGAGAGCGGAGGACGCGCCCGCGCCGGCGGAGGAAGAAGCCGCCGCGCCGCCCGCGATCGATGGAGACATCGCCGCAGCTCCGGCGCGCGCGAGCGTCGCGGGGCCGGGCGAGGCCTCGCCGTCGCCGCCGAGGGCCGGCCTCGCGGGGCCACGGGAAATTCCGCTATCGCCGAAGGCCGGCGTCCCGGGGCCGGGTCATATCTCGCCATCGCCCAGGGCGAGCGCCTCGGGGCCGGGGGACATCGCGCCTTTCTCCGGCGGACTGCCAGCGCCGGATCGCGCGCCGTTCGCGGAGGTGGAACCGGCGGAGTCGGCGCCCCGCGCGGGACGCCTCCGGCCGCCGCTCGAGCCGCTGAAGCAGGCGAAGGCGGCGCTCCGGGACCGGGCACGGCAGCTGCCCGTCCTGCGGCTCGATTCCCCGGATTTCGATTGCGCCCACGTCCGGGTGCGCGAGGTGCGCGGCACGGAGGCCATCGGCCAGCTCTTCTCGTTCGACATCGACGTCGTGTGCGGCGACGGCGCCGAGCTCGCGATCGAGCAGGCGCTCGGTGCGACCGCGTCCCTCGTGTTCGAGGTCCAGGGCGCGGACGAGCGGACCGTGTACGGCATGATCGCCGCGGTGGAGGACCGGCACGAGACGGAGACCGATTTCCGCTCCTACCGGCTCCGGCTCGCGCCGCGGGCGTTCCGCGCGACGCTGGTGGAGCTCCAGCAGGTGTTCCTCGACATCAGCGTGCCGGAGCTCATCCAGCAGAAGCTCGCGATGGTGGGGCTCGGGCCCGACGACGTGACGATGCGGCTCTACCGCGATCACCCCGAGCGGGAGATGATCGTCCAGTACAAGGAGACGGATCTGGCGTTCATCTCGCGGCTCGCCGAGCACCTCGGGATCTCCTTCTTCTTCGAGCACGAGTCGGGGCGCGACGTGATGGTGTTCACCGACGAGCAGGTGGGTTTCCCCCCGCTGCCTGGGGGCGACGCGGCGCTGTTCCGGCCGCGCGGCGAGCGGCGCGACGTCTTCGAGCTCAAGGAGCAGGCCATCGCCTTCCCTGCCACGTACGTCATGCAGGAATACAACTACCGGACACCGAGGCTCGATCTCACGGCAACGCACGAGTCGGCGGCGGGCCTCGGGGGCGGGGTCGTCGAGTGCGGCGCCCACCACAAGACGCCGGACGAGGGCCAGCAGCTGGCGCAGATCCGCGCGGAGGAGCGGGCCTCGTCGAGCCGCTATTTCGAGTGCCGGAGCGACGAGCTCCGCCTGATCCCCGGGGCCGTGTTCGCGCTCGAGGGGCACCCGCGGCTCGACGGGCAGCGGTTTCTGGTCGTGGAGGTGGAGCACCGCGCGGCGCAGCCGGTGGCCATCGAGGGCGAGGGCGGGCGCGAGCAGGAGTACGTCAACCGCGCGCGGCTGGTGCGCGCCGAGCAGGCCTACCGCCCCCCGCGGGCGACGCCGCGGCCGAAGATCCACGGGGTGGTGACGGCGCTCGTCGAGCCGCTCCCGGACGGGGAGATCGGGGAGCTCTCGCCGATCGACGAGCAGGGCCGCTACCGGGTGCGCTTCCATTTCGACGCGGGAGATCCCGCGTCCCGCGCGGTTCCCTCGCGGCTCGTGCGGATGATCCAGCCGCACGCCGGGCCGAATTACGGCATCCACTTCCCGCTCAAGCCCGGGATCGAGGTGCTGATGGTCTTCGTGGACGGCGACCCCGATCGGCCGATGATCGTGGGCGCCGCCCCCAACCCGATCACGCCGTCCCCGGTGACCCGGGAGGTGAGCCTGATGCACCGGATCGAGACGTCGACCGGCATCCTCATCGAGATGAGGGACTGTCCCCCGCGGAGCTGACCGCGCGCCGCGCCGCTCAGCGCTTTCTCCCCGCGCGGGCGCTGATTCGGCTGATGGCGTCGCCGGCGGCCCAGGCGACGCGGGCGGCCGCGTTGAGGGAGCGGACCACCGCCTCGGGCACCTGCGCGATCAGCCGCTCGAGATCGACGGGGCCGTCGATCGACGGCAGGAGCTGCTCCATCAGCTCGGCGAACAGGTCGTACTTGCGCGACAGGTCGTCGAGGCGCGCGCGCATCGCGTCGGCCTCCGGGCCCTCGGCGTCGCCGAGGAGCGCGAGCGCGCGCCGCGCGAGGGCGCGCTTGTCCTGCACCACGCGGCGCAGGCGGCCGAGGTAGGCGCCGACGATCACGTCGGGGTACTTGCCGCGCAGCGCGAACGAGTCGTGCCGCGCGCCCGACTCCCGCCGGCGCTCGATGATCCCAGCCGCCTCGAGGCCCCGCAGGTTCGCGAAGATGTTGCTCTTGGAGCGGCCGAGCTCCTGGCTGAGCTCATCCATCGAGCGCGGCACGTCCGCCAGGTAGAGGGCCGCGACGACCTGCCCCCCGAGCCGCGTGATGCCGGGAAACGAGGCGGCGATCTCGGCGCCGACCCCCTCGAGCAGCGCCTGCCGCGCGGCCGCGACCCGCTCGTCCGAGGCTCGGCCATCGCCCCCTTCGCTCGCTGCGGGCGGCTCCGGCGGGTACGCTGTCGGCGACGTCGGCCTGCGGGCGGTCATGATGGGTGACTCACATAACGATCTTTCGGGAAAGCGCCAAGCGGCAGCGCGCCCCGCGCTCCCGGTCCACGCGCCTACGCGCCCGGCGCACGCTCCCCGCGAACGCCCCTGCGCGCCCCCCCACCCGCGGCCCCGCGCCGGAGCCCGCTCAGGAGTCGTCGGTGCAGAGGCCGGCGAACCCGCCGCGCGGCTGGCTCTTGTAGATCTCGACCGGACACCCACCCCAGCGCGAGACCATCTCGCCCACGTCGATGGCCAGGCTGTTCGACCAGTCCCGCGCCCCGTCGAACCGGGCCCGGATGATCCCGTTCGGATCGATGATCCACGTCTCCGGGTAGAGCTGCGTGCCGTACTTGTCCAGCACGACCTTGGACTCGGGATCGAAGAGGACCGGGAACGGCGGATCCCCGTTCAGGGCCACTTTGAGCGCGTCCCGCACGTCGTCCGGCCCCTCGTCGGTCGAGATGGTGAGGACGACGAAGTCCTTCCGCGACTGGGCGATCCGGCCGAGCTCCGCGAGCGCCGGCATCTCCTGCAGGCACGGGGCGCAGGTCTTGGTCCAGAAGTTCAAGAAGACCGTCTTGCCCCGGAACGACGACAGCCGGACGGGCTTGCCGTCCATGTCCGGCAGCTCGAAGTCCGGCGCGAGCCGGTTGCGGCCGGCGTACGCGGGGCGCAGCGCACACATGGCCGTGCAGCCGGTGGTGCGCTGGTCGTTCTGCGCCGCGTGCACGAAGCCGTACACGGCGACGGCAGCGACAAGGATGAAGAGGATCTGCGCGATCGTCGTCCACTTCACGGGAATGGGCATAGCCTAGCGCCGCGCCGGACGAAAGCAGGCCGAAGCGTCCCGGCGCTGCCGGAGGTCACTCCGGGGCGGAGAGCAGCCGCTCCAGCCGCTGCTCGTCGACGCGGTATTTCATAATCTTCCGCCCATCCAGCTCGACGACCGGGACCTCCCAGTCGTACAGCGCCCGCTTCTCCGGGCCGGCCTCGCGGTCCAGGTCGACCACGGCGAGCTCGAACGGGAGGCGGGCGCGCACGCGCTCCAGCGCGGCGTGGGCGTCCTCGCACAGGTGGCAGCGCTCGCGCGTGAACAGGGTCACCGTCTTCATCGGCGCTCTTCCTCGGCTCCTCGGCTACTCCCGCGCGGCGGCCGCCCGCTCACCCGGCCGCGAGGAGAGGCAGGCTCTTCTGGCGCGGCGGCTCCGGCCGCTTGATCCTCTCGAACGCGCGCTCGTAGTCGCGGAACGAGCCGCCCGCGTGCACCGCCTGCAGCACCGCGCGCCCCTCGGCCTCGCCGCCGGCGGCGAGCACCGCCTCTACCCACGCCCAGCGCGCGCTCGTGGCCCGCACGTCGGCGCGGCCGCGCAGCCCGCGGCGGAGCCGGTCGAGCCGCTTGTTCACGACGTCGATACCCGCGAAGCGCGCGCCGTGGAGCGGCGTGTTGCGCTTCGGGCAGAAGGGCGCGATCCCGAGCGCGACCGGCACGATCCGGGAGAGCTCCGTGACGAACGCGACGCACTCGTCGACGTCGGCGTCGGTCTCGCCGGGGACGCCGACCATGAGGTACAGCTTGAGCCGGCTCATCCCGTGCTGCCGCGCCAGCTCGGCCGCCCGCTGGAGGTGCCTCGGGCGCGCGCGCCGCTCGAGCGTCTCGCGGACGCGCTCGCTCGTGCCGTCCATCGCCGTCGTGAGCGTCTTGTAGCCCGCGAGCCGCAGCGCGCCGACGAACTCGTCGGTCAGCCGGTCCGGCCGGAGGCTGCTCAGCCCGACCTCGCAGCCCCGCTCGGCGAGCGTCCGGACCACCTCGACGATCTTCGGGTGATCGCTGACCGCGGCGCCGACGAGGCCGACGCGCCTCGCGTCCTCGGGGACGAGCCCGAGGAGGCGCTCCTTCGGGACGATGCGCATGCCGCCGTTGGTCGAGCGGCGCATCACGCAGTAGGTGCACCCGCGCGAGCAGCCCCGCTCCGCCTCGATGAGGAACATGTTCGAGAGCTCGGTCTCCTCGGCGCGGATCGGCGACCAGGCGGGCAGGAGCGCGTCGTCGCACTGGGCGACCGGGGGCATGTCCGCGCCGTGGCGCGCGGGGACGAAGACGTGGGGGACGCCCGCCAGCGCGTCGAGCGCCGCCTCGCGCGAGGGGGCGTCGCGCAGCAGGCGCAGCACCTCCACGGCCAGCGTGTCGGCCTCGCCCATGAGGATCGCGTCGGCGAACACCGCGAGCGGCAGCGGGTTGGAGAACGTGAGCGGACCGCCCGCGAGCACGAACGGGTGGCGGCCGTCGCGCTCCTCCCGGAGCGCCGGGAGCCCGGCGAGCTCGAGCAGGCGGACGACCCCGGCGAGCTCCAGCTCGTAGGCCACCGAGAGCGCGATGACCGGAAAGTCGGAGAGGGGCCGGAGCCCCTCGTACGTGACCGGCGCGCCCTCCGCGCCCTGGCCCTCGTCGTCCGGCAGGAAGGCGCGCTCGCACGCCATCCCGGGCTCGGCCTGGATCAGCTTGTAGATCTGGAGAAAGCCGAGCGAGCTCATGCCGGCCCGGTACGGGGACGGGTAAGACAGCGCGACGCGGAAGGGCGCCTGCTTGTCGATACGACCGATCTCGCTCGCGAGCCGGCGGCGGATCGTGGTCGTCATCGCGCTACGAGACATCGCCGGAGCGTCCCTCAGGGGGCGTCCAGGCGCAAGGACGCGCGGGTGGTGGGGTACTTCGGTTTGAAGAGGGGGTCTTTTCACCGCCAAGGCGCCAAGGGCGCCAAGAAAATCACAATGATCTTGGCGTCTTATGACGCCTTGGCGGTTTCATCATTCCGACAGGGTGGGGGAATTTCCCAACCACCGACACGCGGGCAAAGCGGGCCGCCCGGAGCGCCGATCTCTTCGGGTCCGCCCCCGGCTCACCTCTCCGGGCCGGCGCCCTTCCCGGCCGCCGCGCCGGACCGGTCCGGGGCCGGGCTCGGCGGCCGGCCCGGGCGGGACCAGAGGACGCGCTCGCCGTCGGTCTCCCAGACCAGCGCGCCGCCGCGGTCCATGCGCGCGATCGCCACGCCGCGGGCCGACAGGCGCGAGAGCACCTCGGGGCTCGGGTGCCCGAAGCGGTTGCGGACGCCGCAGGACACGGCGGCGACCGAGGGGTCGACCGCCGCGAGGAGCGCCGCGCCGGTCGAGGTCCGGCTGCCGTGGTGCCCCACCTTGAGCAGATCGGCGCGGAGCGCGGCGCCGTAACGCGCGACGAGCGCGTCCTCGGCCTCGTGCTCCGCGTCGCCCACGAGCAGCGCGGAACGAGCCCCGTAGGTGACGCGCACGACGAACGAGTTGTCGTTGGCGCCCCGGTCGGGGTGGAGCTCGGGGCACGGCGCGAGCACCTCGATCGTCGCCCCCGAGAGCACCCGCGGCCTGCCGCACAGCGACGCGGGCCGCACGATGGGCACGCCGCGACGGCGCAGGTCCGAGAGCAGCCTGGCGTACACCGGGCCCGCGCCCTCGGCCTCGCCCTGGCCGGTGTCCCAGAGCTCGCCGACCTCCACGCCCTCGACCACGGCGGGCAGGCCCCCGAAGTGATCCGGGTGCGGGTGCGAGAGGACGACCGCGTCGAGGCGCGCGCGGCGGCGCGACCGGAGGAGCGGCCGGATGACGCGCGCGCCCGGATCGACCGGGCTGCCCACGAAGCCGCCCGCGTCGACGAGCATCGCGCCGCCCTCGGGCAGGTCGATGAGGATGGCGTCGCCCTGCCCCACGTCGAGGACGTTGACGCGCAGCACGCCGCGCGGCGCGCCGGCGCGCACGGCGGCGATCTCGAGCAGGAGCCACGCGGCGGCGCCGGCCGCGAGCGCGGCGAGCCGGCGGCCGCGGCGCTCCGCGGCCCACGCGAGCGCGATCGCGGCGGCGAGCGCGGCCAGCTGGGCGGGCGACGGCTCGGGCAAGCGCAGCACCACGCCGGTCTCCGCCGAGGCGCGGGCGACGGCGCGCACCGCGAGCAGCGCGCCCGACCCGACGAGCGCGCACCCGCGCTCGACCGCCGGCGCCCACGACAGCACCGCGTGCGCGAGGCAGAACGGGAGCGCCGCGAGCTCGCCGATCGGCGCGGCCACCACGTTCGCCGCCACGCCGAGCACCGGGAACGTCTCGCCGTTCATGAGCAGCAGCGGCGCGCACCCGAACATGGCGGCGAGCGTCGTCGCGAGCGGCTCGAGGAGCTTGCGCGCGAGCGCGCGCGGCGACGCGGCGAGCGGCCCGCCCTCGGCGCCGCCGCCGTCGCGCCCTCGCTCGCGGGGGACGAGCAGCGCGGCGAGCGGCCGCTGCAGCCAGAGCAGCCCGGCGGTCGCGGCCGCGGACAGGCCGAACGAGAGATCGCACGCGACCAGCGGATCCACGGCGGCGGCGCCCGCGAGCGACAGGGCGAAGTTGCGGACGCCCACCGGGCGGAGGCCCAGGAGCCGCGCGCCCATCGCGCAGCTGAGCATCGCCGCCGCGCGCATCGCCGAGCCGCCGCCGCCGGCGAAGTCGGCGTAGAGCCACGCGGCCGGCACGCACAGCGCCGCGGTGACGCGGCCCGCGTCCCACCGCGCCGCGATCGGGCCGACGCGGACGAGGATCGCGCGCAGGACCGCGGCGAAGCCCGCCACCGCGAGGATCAGGTGCGTCCCCGAGACCGCGAGCAGGTGGGCGAGCCCGCTCTCGCGGAAGGCGTCCTGGTCCTCGGGCGCGAGGTCGGTCTCGCCGAGCACGAGCGCGCGCCCGAGCGCGGCCGCGTCGGGGTGGAACGTGGCCTCGATCCGCGCCCGCACGCGGGCCCGCGCGCGGTCGACGGCCGCGCCGATCGATCTCCCCTCCGCGGTCCGCCGCGCGTCGACGATCGTCCCGCTCGCGACGATCCCGCTCCGCGCGATCGCGGCGGTCGCGTCCCGGAGCCCCTCGTTGCGGAACAGGTGGAGCGGCGCGAGGTCGACCACGACCTCGAGCCGGTCTCCCCGCGCGAGATCCCGCGGCGCTCCGTAGAGGCGCGCCCGGAGCGGCCCCGGCAGCGCTCGCCCGCCGCACGCCCCGCCGGTGAGCTCCACGTCGATGCGCGAGCCCGGCGCCTCGCCCGCCTCCTCGGCGCGCCGCTGCGCCGTCCCGACCACGACCGGCGAGGTGACGACCGCGGCCGTCACCTCGCAGCGCGCGGGCGGCTGCAGCAGCGCGGCGGCGGCGTCGTAGAGCTCGCCCGCGCCGTCGAGCAGCGCGCGGGCGCGGAGGCCGGAGGCGGCGAGGGCGACCGCCGCGGCGGCGAGCGCCGCGCGGCCGGCCCGGCGGCGGAGCGCCGCCGCGGCGAGCGCCGCGCCGAGCGCGGTGGGCACCGGAGAGAGAGCCAGCGGCGCGCCCGCGGCGAGCGCGAGCCCGAGGAGCAGGACCGGATCGATCACGACCGCGCCGCCCCGCAACACCCGGACCGCGCACGTTTCCACGGCTTTTCACGGTGGATCCGGCCGCCGTCGCCCTGGCGCCGCCATGGCGGATCCGGGCGACGCCGGTACCCTGACGACCCTGCAAGGGCTCTGGGACGGTCTCTCGATGTAGTGCTCGCAACGAGCCGAGTCGTTCGTGTCGCGTGGCGCGCGTGCACGAACGCACATTGCCCTCTAGAATCTTTTGCTCGGCGCGGCGCCTTGCGGCTCGCACCTACATTGCAGTACTTGGAGGCTCTCGATGTCGTTTTGGTCGCCCAGAGTCACCTTGATTCTTGCCCTGGGACTCCCTGCAACAGCAACCGCGTGCAGCTCGGCCCTGGAGGAGCTTCCTGATGAGACCGGAGAGACGCGCGATGCCATCCAGGACGGTTACCTGGACAACGGCGACCGGGCCGTCGTGGGCATCTACAACGATGAGATCGGCGCGATCTGCACCGGCAGCCTGATCGCCCCGAACGTGGTGCTGACGGCGCGGCACTGCGTATCGGACATGGCCAATGAGCGCGACGGCCAGATCACCTGCCGGAGCACGAAGTTCACGGACACGCACCTGGCGCGGCGGATCTTCGCGACGACCGACGCGGAGATCGGCGAGTCCTCGCGCTATTACGGCGGCAGCGAGATCGTGCTGCTCCCCGGCGCGGGGACGGACAGCTTCTGCGGCAACGACCAGGCGATCCTGATCCTGGACGAGCTGATCCCGGAGAGCGACGCCGTGCCGCTCGTGCCGCGCGTCGACGTGCCCCTCCTGCCGGGCGAGGAGTACTACGCGGTCGGCTTCGGGGCGACGAACGACAGCAGCACCGGCGCGGGCCTGCGGCGGCGCCGCGACAACCTGTTCATCGACTGCGTCGCCGACAGCTGCCCGGCGTCGGTGGTGGAGCCGACCGAGTGGGTCGGCGACACGGGCATCTGCGAGGGGGACTCGGGCGGTCCCAGCCTCGATCTGCTGCACCGCGTGATCGGCGTGACCTCGCGCGGCGCCGAGGGCTGCGAGTATCCGATCTACGGCTATGTTTACGGCTGGGCGGATTGGATCAAGGAGGCGACCCTGCATGCCGCCGAGGTCGGCGGGTACGAGCCGCCCCGCTGGGCGATCGGCTTCCCCACGGATCCGATCTACACGGCGGAGGTCGGGGCCGCGTGCGAGCAGCCGGAGCAGTGCGCGACGAACGCTTGCCTCGACGGCTACTGCACCCGCCCCTGCACCGAGCTCGCGACGTGCCCGAGCGGCTACGGCTGCGACGAAGCGCGCGGCTTCTGCGCGAAGCTCCCGGAGCCGCCGCCGCCCGCGGACGACGGCGGAGACGAGGGCGAAGGTGAGGGGGAGGACGAGGCGCCTGCCGGGTCCTGCAGCGTTCAACCGAGGCCGGATCCGACGAAGCCGGTCCCCTGGCTGCTCGGCGCGGCGGGCCTGGGCGCCGTGGCGAGCCTGCGGCGCCGCCGCACCCGGGAGCGGCTTGGCTGAAGCGCGGCGCTCATCGTCGACGCCGCGCGCGCGGGCCGCAGCGCTCCCTCCGGGAGCCGCGCTCCCGCGCGCGGCCGCGCTCCCGCGGCGGGCCGCGCTCGCCGCGCTCGCCGCGCTCGCCGCGCTCGCGCTCGCGGCGTGCAGGCGCCGGACCCCGGCGGCGCAGGGCGGAGCGCGCGTCGTCTCCCTGTCGCCCAGCACCACGGAGGCGGTCTGCGCGATCGGGGCCGGCGCGGCGCTCGTCGGCCGCTCCCGCTACTGCGATTACCCGCCCGAGGTGCTCCGCCTGCCCAGCGTCGGCGGCTACGCCGATCCGAGCATCGAGGCGATCGTCGCCCTCTCGCCGACCCTCGTCGTCGGCGCCCGCGGCCCCGCGGGGCCGGCGCTGGAGGAGGCGCTGCGCGGGCACGGGATCGCGACCTTCTTCCCCGAGACCGAGTCGCTCGCCCAGATCGAGGAGATGCTCGCGGAGCTCGGCCGGCGGCTCGACGCAGGCCCCGGCGCCGAGCAGGCGATCGGCCGGATCCGCGCCCGCCGCCGGGAGGTCGAGCAGGCGGTGCAGGGGAGGCCGCGCGTGCGCGCCGCCCTGCTGTTCGACACCTCGCCCATCTTCGCCGCGGGTCCGGGCAGCTTCGCCGATGAGCTCATCCGGCTCGCCGGCGGCGAGAACGCGATCGCGCGCGGCGGCGCTTACCCGTCCATCAGCGTCGAGCACCTGCTCGCGCTGGATCCCGACGTGCTGCTCGACGGCGCGGCCGGCGCCGATCCGGCCGGCGCGCAGGGCGACGGCCAGGCCGATGCGCACGGCGCCTCCAGGCTGGCGATGCTCCGGGACGCGCCCGGCTGGAGATCGCTGCGCGCCGTGCGCGAGGGGCGCGTGCGCCCGCTCCGCACCGACGCCGTGCTGCGCCCGGGCCCGCGCATCGGCGACGGGCTCGCCGCCGTCGCCCGGGCGCTCCACGGCGACGCGCTCTCGCTCTCCGGCGCGGCGGCCGCCCCCGTCCCCCAGCCCGGCGGCGCGGGCCTCGCGCCCCCTCCGCCCGCGAGGTCGCCGTGACGCGCGTCCGCGCCGACGCGCTGCTCGTCGCCCGGAAGCTCGCCGGCTCGCGCACCGAGGCGCAGGCGCTGATCATGGCCGGCAAGGTCACCTCCGGGCCGCGCCGCATCGACAAGCCGGGCACGCTGCTCCCGGAGGACGCCGAGGTCCACGTCGCGTCGGGCCCCCGGTTCGTCTCGCGCGGCGGCGACAAGCTCGAGCACGCGCTCGCGGCGTTCGCGGCGCACGGCCTCGACGTCGCCGGGAAGACCTGCGTCGACGTGGGCGCCTCGACCGGCGGCTTCACCGACTGCCTGCTCCAGCGCGGCGCCGCGCGGGTGTTCGCGGTCGACGTCGGCTACGGCCAGCTCGCCAGCAAGCTCCGCGCCGATCCGCGCGTCGAGGTGCGCGATCGGGTCAACGCGCGCGAGCTCCGGCGGGAGGACTTCGACGGCCCCATCGATCTCGTCGTGGTCGACGCGTCCTTCATCAGCATCTCCCGGCTCATCGACGCGATCGCCCGGCTGCTGCTCCCCTCGGGCGATCTCGTCGCGCTGATCAAGCCGCAGTTCGAGGCGGGCCGCGAGGCCGCCGCCCGCGGGCGCGGCGTCATCCGCGACGAGGCGACCCGCCTCGCGGCGATCGCCGAGGCGCGCCAGGCCATCGAGGCCGCGGGCTTCTCGGTCGTCGGCGAGGCCGACAGCGCCGTGCGCGGGCCGAAGGGGAACGTCGAGCACTTCGTCCACGCGCGCCGGGCCGGCTAGCCGCGCGCCGGGGAGGGCGGCGCGCGGCTGACGCGGCCGCGGTGCGCCCCGCGGGGTGCGGCGCGCCGCGCCGGCAGGCTGCGTTACCTCCGGCGACGCCCCGGGCCAGCGCCGGCCGGCGGCGGGCTCGGCCGGCGGAATCCGTGGAGAATCGAACACTTAAGAGGGTCGGCGCCGAGCGCGACGCGGCCCGAGATAGCTGACGTGCCGCGTAGACAATGGTAGACGCGATGAGTACACGCGCTCTGGGCCGCCGCTTCGGTGGCCATGGCCACCGGCGGGCGGACCCACACGCGAGTCGGCCCGGTGACAGGGAGGACGACAGCATGCTCGGACGACGGGGTTTGGTGAGGATGATCGCCGGGGCGCTCGCGCTGAGCGCGATGGCGCTCGGGTGCGGCAAGAAGAGCGAGGGCTCGGGCGGCGACCCGGCCAAGCACGCCAAGGACGACCCCGAGTGGAAGGTCGGCGCCTACTTCAGCCTCTCGGGCGAGGAGACGGCGTTCGGCGTCGACTCGAAGGAGGGTATCGACCTCGCCATCGACGAGATCAACAAGGCGGGCGGGGTCAAGGGCAAGCCGATCAACGTCCTCTACGAGGACAACAAGTCGAAGCCCGAGGAGGCGACGAACAAGGTCCTGCAGCTGATCGATCGGGATCACGTGCTCGCCCTCCTCGGCGAGGTCGCCTCGTCCCGGTCGCGCGCCGGCGGCATCGTCGCCAACAAGAAGAAGGTGCCGATGATCTCGCCGTCGTCCACGAACCCGGACGTGACGAAGGTCGGCCCCTTCGTGTTCCGCGCCTGCTTCACGGACGACGTGCAGGGCCAGATGGGCGCGCAGTTCATCGTGAACACGCTCGGCAAGAAGAAGGTCGGGCTCCTCTTCGCCTCGGACGACCTCTACTCGTCGGGCCTCGCCAACGAGTTCCGCGCCGAGGTGAAGCGACTAGGCGGGGAGATCGTCATGGAGAAGAGCTTCCTCAAGAAGGAGACCAACTTCACGACGTACATCAACGAGCTCAAGTCGGCGAACCCGGAGATGATCTACGCGCCGATCTATTACACCTCGATGGCCCCGATCGCGCGGCAGGCCAAGGCCGCTGGCGTGCCGGGGAGCGTGTTCGTCGGCACCGACGGGTGGGACGCGAACGAGCTCCTGCGCGACGCCGCGGAGGAGCTGGACGGCGCCTATTTCACGAACCACTACGCGCCGGACGTCCCGTGGCCCAACTCGCAGGCGTTCGTGAAGAAGTACAAGGAGCGGTACAACCGCACGCCGTCGAGCATCGCCGCCCAGGGCTACGACGCGGCCAGGCTGCTCGCCGACGCGATGGGCCGCGCCAAGGAGATGACGCCGGACGCCATCCGTCAGGCCATCCAGGAGACCAAGGGGTTCCAGGGCGCGACGGGGGTCATCACCATCGATGAGAACCGCAACGCCGACAAGCCGGTCGTGATCGTCCGGATCAAGGACAAGCAGTTTACGTACTACGCGACGGTCAACGAGAAGGCCGCGAAGCAGTAGTGGTCGTGCCCGCGCGCTCGCTCGACGCGCGGTGAAGGGGTCTCCATGGAGAAGATCGTGAATGCCCTGATCACGGGGCTCGCCCAGGGGTCGATGATCGCCCTCGTCGCCCTCGGCTACACGATGGTTTACGGCATCCTCAAGCTCATCAACTTCGCTCATAGCGAGGTCTTCATGATGGGCGCCTTCGCCGGGCTGTTCGGGATCGCGGCGTTCGGCGGCCAGGACGCGCCGCTGTTCGCGGGCGTGGCCGGCACCCTCTGCGCGATGGCGTTCGCGGGCCTGCTCGGGGTCCTGGTCGAGCGGGTGGCGTATGCGCCGCTGCGATCCCGGGGGCGGGGCCTCGCGAACACCCGGATCACGCCGCTGGTCACGGCGCTCGGGATGAGCGTCCTCCTCCAGAACCTGGCGCAGCTCCTCTTCACCGCCCGCTACCGCGGCTATCCGCAGCTCCTGCCGATCGAGCACACGCGCAAGGTGATCTTCGTCACCTCGATCCTCGTGATGATCGGCCTGGAGCTGCTCGTGCGGCGCACCTGGACGGGCAAGGCGATGCGCGCGCTCAGCGTGAACGTCGAGGCCGCGCGGCTGATGGGCATCCGCACGGGCCGGATCATCGCGCTCACCTTCCTCACCGGCTCGATGCTCGCGGCGGTGGGCGCGGTGCTCTACTGCCTGGATCAGTCGCAGGTGTATCCCACGATGGGCGTGGTGATCGGCAACCGGGCCTTCGTGGCGGCGGTCATCGGCGGCATCGGCAACATCACGGGCGCGATGCTCGGCGGGATGCTGATCGGGATCATCGGCGAGATGACGAAGCTCACGCCCTACTCGGGCTTGCAGGACGTCCTCGTGTTCGCGGTGCTGATCGGGGTGCTCCTCGTGAAGCCGACGGGGCTGCTCGGCACGACCGGTACCGAGAAGGTGTAGCGCCGCCGCGGCGCGCCGGCGTGGCGCCGGCGCGTCGCCGCGCGAGGCGGCCGACACGCCGCTCGTCGCTGCGGTATGCTCGGCGCATGCGACGCCTCGCTCTCGTCGTGCCGCTCTCGTTGCTCGTGGCGTGCGCCGCGACGCCCCCGGCCAACTGGGCCCATGGCGGCGCGCTGCTCGACATCCCGCGCGCGCGCTGGGTCCACGGGAACCTCGCGGTCGACCTCATGCCGAGCGGCAAGATTTACGTGAACGGCGAGCACCAGCTCAACGTGGATCGCGGCGGGCGGGTGTTCGGTCTGGAGGCCGAGCCGCTGGCGTTGCTCGAGCCGGACGGCCGGGTCATCGGCCCGAACGACGATCCGCTGGGCCAGATCGGCGTGCTGCACGCGTCGCTGCCGGGCGAGGCGAGCGCGTGGCTCACGGTCGCCCAGAGCGGCGCGGTGGTGCGCTACGCCGAGGAAGGCGAGCGGCAGCCGTTCGGCGTCTGGCTCGGGTGCGACGTGACGCCGCGCGCGCACCAGACCTGCACGCTGATCACGCACCTGCTCGGGATGCGCATCCGCAAGCTGGAGCGGCAGACCACGACGGAGCCGGTGGGGATGGGGTTCGGGAGCGGGCTCGGGCTCGGGCTCGGGCTCGGGCTCGGGGCGGGGACGCCGTTTCCCTGAACCCTGGTCGCGCAGGTTCGAGGAGCAGGGGCGAAGTGGGGAGATTGCGAGCTTGCGCTCCTACTTCAGCAGCCAGCCAAACAGCATCCTCTTCGTCGTGTCGCGGGCGACCACGGCGAGCGAGTCGACCAGCGGGATCTCCTTCGGGCACACCTCGACGCAGTTCTGCGATTTGCCGCAATCGGTGATCCCGCCCTCGGTCATCACCGACTCCAGGCGCTCGCCGGCGTGCATCGCCCCGGAAGGGTGCATGTTGTAGAGCCGCACCAGGTTGATCGCGAAGGCGCCGACGAACTTCGTGCCGTCGTTGTACTGCGGGCACGCCTCGACGCAGCAGCCGCACGTCATGCACCGGGACAGCGGATACCGCTCCTCCTGCCGCTCCGGCGACTCGCGCGGACCCGGGCCGAGCTCGTGCGTGCCGTCGATGTCGATCCACGCGCGGACCCGCTTCATGTCCTCGAACATCCGGCTCCGATCGACGAGCAGGTCGCGCACCAGCGGGAACTTGGACATCGGCTCGAGCGTGATCACCTCGCCCTTCGGCGCGATCTGATCGATGAGCGCCGAGCAGGCCTGACGGACTCGGCCGTTGATCACCATCGTGCACGAGCCGCACACCTCCTCCAGACACACCGCCTCCCAGACGACCGGAGCCACCTCCTTGCCGTCCACGGTCCGCGGATCCCGCTGGATCTGCTGCAGCGCGCTGATCACGTTCATCTGCGGCAGGTAGGGGACCTTGAACTCCTCCCAGCGCCGCGACTCCGGCCGATCCGCGGTGTCCTGCCGCCGCACGCGCAGGTGCACCAGCCGGCCCTCGCCCCGCGCCGGCGCCTGCGCCGGCGCCGCCGCCCCGTTCGCCTTGTCTCCGCTCGCCTTGGCCATCCTACACGCTCTTCTGCGACAGCTTGCCCGTCATCTGGACGCTCGCCGCGCTCGCCGCGCCCGCCTGATCGTACTTGCGCTCCCGCGGCGCCACCAGCGACGTGTCCACCGCGTCGGTCACGTGGATCGACTGGCCGGCGCACGCATAGTCGAACGCGCGGATGAACCTCACGGCGCCCTTCTCCTCGTGGCGCGCCAGCGTCGTGCGCTGCCACTCGGCGTCGTTCCGCGCCGGGAACTCCGGCTTGTAGTGCGCCCCGCGCGACTCGTCCCGGTTCCTCGCCCCCTGCGCGATGACCCGCGCGAGCACCAGCATGTTCTCGAGGTGCCGCACGAACTGCGCCCCCTGGTTCACCCGCGGGGCCGTGTCCGTGCTCTTGATCCGCCCCGCCCGCTCCTCGAGCTCGCCGAGCTTCTCGAGCACCCGGTCGAGCGTGGCGTTGTCGCGCTCGATCGTGCAGTCCCGCAGCATCGTCTCGCCGAGCTCCTGGTGCAGCCGGTACGCGTTCTCCGGCTGCTTCGCGTCCTGGTTCTGCGTCAGGATGCGCTGGTAGTCGGCCTCGGCCCGCTTCTCGGCCTTGTCGAAGATCGAGCGCGGCAGATCGAGGGCGCTCCGCCGGATGCTCCGCTGATAGCTCGCGACGGCAGGACCGCACACCATGCCGCCGTAGATGCACGAGAGCAGCGAGTTCGCGCCGAGCCGGTTGGCCCCGTGGTACTGGTAGTCCACCTCGCCCACCGCGTAGAGCCCCGGGATGCTCGTCGCGTGGTTGCGCGGCGACCCCGCCTTGAGCGAGCCCCGCGCGTCCGCCTCGTAGTCGACCCACAGGCCGCCCATCGAGTAATGGACCGCCGGGAAGACCTTCATCGGGTTCCTGTACGGGTCCGTGCCCGCGAACTTCTCGTAGATCTCGAGGATGCCCGCGAGCTTCGCCCGGAGGAACTTCTCGTCCTTGTGGGTCAGGTCGAGGTAGACCTCGTTCTCGTTCCGGCCCGTCGCGGCGCTGAAGATGCCGCGCCCCTCGTGGAAGCACGTCCGGAAGATCGCGCGCGACGCGATGTCCCGGGGGACGAGGTTGCCGTAGCCGGGGTACATCCGCTCGAGGAAGTAGTCGCGCTCCTTCTCGGGGATTTCCCGCGGGTCCCGCGCGTCGCCCTTGTCCTTCGGCACCCAGACGCGGCCGCCCTCGCCGCGCGCGCTCTCCGAGATGAGCCGCAGCTTGTCGGCGCCAGGGATCGCCGTCGGGTGCACCTGGATGAACTCGCCGTTCGCGTACACCGCGCCCTGCTGGTAGACCGCCGACGCCGCCGTCCCCGTGCAGATGACGCTCAGCGTGGAGCGGCCGAAGACGATGCCGCAGCCGCCCGTCGCGAGCACGACCGCGTCGCCCGTAAAGGCGCGGATCTGCATCGTTTTCAGGTCCTGCGCGACGCAGCCGACGCACGTGCCGGAGTCGTCGAGGATCGCCTCGATGAAGTCCCAGAACTCGTGCTTCCGGACCATCTTCTCGCCCGGGATCGCGACGCCGTGCTCGTCGGTCACGTCGGCGAGCTCGAACCGCCGCACCTGCTCGTCGAGCGCGTAGAGCAGCTGCTGCCCCGTGGTCGCGCCCGCGAACGCCGTGCGGTGGTACAGCGTGCCGCCGAAGCGGCGGAAATCGAGCAGGCCCTCGGGCGTCCGGTTGAACGGCACGCCCATGCGATCGAGCATGTACACGATGCCGGGCGCGGCCTCCGCCATCCCCCTGATCGGCGGCTGGTTCGCGAGGAAATCGCCGCCGTAGGCCGTCTCCTCGAGGTGCACCTGGGGGCTGTCGCCCTCGCCCTTCGTGTTCACCGAGGCGTTGATGCCGCCCTGCGCGCACACCGAGTGCGAGCGCTTCACCGGCACGAGGGAGATCAGGTCGACCGGGACCTTCGCCTCGCACAGCTTGATCACCGTCATCAGGCCGGCGAGGCCGCCCCCGACGACGATCACGCGCCGAACCTTCCCCCCCTCGCTCCTCGTCGTGCTCTTCGCGGCCATGTTCGATCCCGATGCTCCCGCGCCGCTCCCACCCGGGCGCGGCCGATACGATGGTCAGTGCGAGGCCGGCGCGGCCAGCGCGCCCGCGGCGGCGCGCCCGGGCGCGCCGGTGGCCGACGCGATCTCCGCGCACGTGCGCGCCCCCTCCGCGGCCGGGCTCGGCGTCCCGGGGAACGGCGCGCCGGTCGCGAAGTAGATCACCGTGTTGGCGCCGAGCGCGAAGACCACGAGGCCCACCGCGCCGAAGACCACGGCGGCCATCCGCTGCGCCCGGCGCGACACGGTGACCCCCCACGAGAAGCAGAAGCCCCAGAGGCCGTTGGCGAAGTGGAACACGCTCGCCGCGATGCCGAAGATGTAGACGAGCGCGATCACCGGGACGCCGCCCACGGTCGACGCCATGTCGGCGCACAGCCGCGGGTAGAACTCCTCGGGCGCCATCCGGCCCAGCCACTTCTGCGCCCAGTACTGCCAGAGGTGGAACCCGATGAACGCGAACGCGAGCACCCCCGTGACCCGCTGCATCGTGTACATCCAGTTGCGCGAGAACGTGTAGCTGCCGACGTTCGGCTTGCCCTCGAGCACCAGCTTGACCCCGTAGAGGGCGTGGAACGCGAGCGGCAGCACGACGAGCCCGATCTCGAGCACCGGGAGGTACGGCATGTGCGAGATCTCGGAGACCGCGGCGTCGAACCGCTCCTGCCCCTGGAGCGCCTTCGCGTTCGTCCAGAAGTGGAAGAGCAGGAAACCGCCCACGGGGAGGGCGCCGGTGAGAGAATGCAGCTTGCGCAGGAGAAAGGACCGGCGGCTCTTGTGGAAGAGCGATCTCGCGGGGGTTGCCTCGGACACGCTGACCTCGATGGAAGGCGGGCGCGGCGGGTGTATGGGATGCCCCGGGTGACGTCAAGGTGAACGCAGTCGACATTTCTGGCCGGTTTTCCGCTGCCTTCGGCGCGTCGCCGGGCGGCGCGCAGGCGGGGCGCGCCGCCCGGCGACGGCGGCCGCTCCTCGCCCGTGTGCCGGCGATCACGGGCGCGGCGCTGCTCGCGGCGCTGATCGGGCTCAGCGCGGCGCTCGCCGGCGCCGGCTGCGGCGCGCAGGGCGGCGCCGAGGCGGTGAGCCCGGCGCTCGGCGGGTCGCCCGAGGCCGAGGCCGAGCTGCGCCCCATCCTCTCGCGCTTCGCGAGCGGCGCGCGCGCCGAGCGCATCGCCCTCGAGCCGGAGCTCCTCGCCTTCCGCGGCCGCCACGCGGGCGACGACCTCGCGCGCGTCGCGACCGCCCACCTCGCGTGGATCGCGCTGGAGCGAGGCGATCTCCGCCGCGCCGAGGCGCTCGCGGCCGAGGTCGAGGCCGAGGGGCCGGGCGCGACCGGGGACATCGCGCGCGTGCTCCGCGGCGCGGCGCTCCGGCGCGCCGGCAAGCCGAAGCCCGCCTTCGGGGTGCTGCGCCCGCTGGTGAGCAAGGTGATCGACGCGTACGTCCGCTCGCTCCTCAACGAGGAGGTCACGACCGCCGCGATGGAGGCGGGCGCGTGGACGCAGGCGGTCGAGCTGATGGGCGTGTGGCTGCGCGAGGCGGACGACGACGACCGCGCCGCGATCCGGGCGCAGATCGGCGCGCTCCTGCGCAAGGTGCCGATCGCTCACCTCGTCGGCGCGATGCGCGCCGGCCAGGCCGCGGGCGAGGTCGTGGACCCGCAGGTCGACCTGCGCTCGCTGATCGCCGAGCGCCTCGCGGTCGTCGCGCGCGAGCGCCGCGACGTGGCGCTCGCGAAGGAGCTGCTCGACCGGGCCGGCGCGCTGCTCGGCAGCCAGGGCGACGCGATCTCGGAGCTCGCGGCCGGCGCGGGGACGGCGCGCGTCGAGCCGCCCACGGTGGGCCTCTTGCTGTCGACGCGCACGCCCGAGTCGCGCCGGCGGGGCGTCGAGATCGCCGCCGGCGTGGCGCACGGGCTCGGGCTGCTGCGGCCGGGGTCGGACGCGCGGCTCGTGAGCCGCGACGACGGCGGCCAGGGCAGCGTCGACGAGGCGCTGAGCAGCCTCACCGCCGAGGGCGCCGCGGTGCTCATCGCCGGCTCCGATCGCGAGCAGGCCACCGCGGTGGCGAGGTTCGCGCGGGCGAACGCGATCCCGGTGCTGCTCGTCCACCCGCCGGAGCCGGCGGCGCTCGACGGCGCGTTCGTCTTCGTCGTGGGCGAGGAGCCCGCCAGGAGCATCGAGGTGCTCGCCGCCGCGCTCGCGGAGCGGGGCGCGAAGCCGGTGGCGCTCGTGGGCGGCGAGGCCGGCGCCCGGAAGGACGCGGCCGCCTCGCCGCCCTCCGGGCCGGCGGGCGCGACGGGCGCCGCCACCGGCACGACGGGCGCCGCCACCGGCGCGACGGGCGCCGCCGGGGCCGCGCTGGCCGAGCGCGGCGTCGCGCTCGCGCTCCCGTGCGACGCGCCCCTCGATCCGCGCGCCCTCCGGCCGCCGGCCGTCCGAGGGATCCTCCTCGCCGGGGACGCGCCCTGCGCGGAGCAGGCGATCCGCGCCGCCCCGCGCACGGCGACGATCGCGCTCGCGTTCGAGGCCGCCGTGCCGCCGCCGCCCGGGTCGCTCATCGCGACGGCGGGGCTCTTCCCGTTCGTCGCGGCGCCCGCCGGCGCGCAGCCTCCGCCGAGCGCGGGCCATCCGCGGGCGCCCTCGAGCGCGCCGGGCGCGGGGGCCGCGCTCGAGGTGTGGCTCGCCACCCACCCGTCGCCGCCGAGCTTCTGGGCGGCGCTCGGGCGCGACGCCGGCGTCCTCGCCTGGGCCGGCGTGCAGCGGCTGCCGAAGACGGGCACCGAGGACCCGGCCGAGGTGAAGGCGCGGCGCCTCGCGGCGGCGAGCGCCATGAGCAGCGCCACGGCGGAGCTCTGGACGACGTCGGCGGCCGGCTTCGGCGGAAAGCGCGTGCTGCCGCGGGTGGTCGGCTACCGCGAGATCGAGAAGGCGCGATGAGCGGGGCGAGCCGCCTTCCGGGCGTCCGGCCGCCGCGCGCGCCCCCGCGGCGTGGAGAGCGTGCCGCCGCGTCGTCCTGGGGCTGCTCCGGCGGCGCGGCGGGCGTAGCATGGCGCCGCATGATCCGCCGAGCCCTCTCCTGTGCCGCCGCCGCCGCGCTGACGGCGATCGCCCCGGCCGCGCTCGCCGATCGCGTGGCGGTGCTCCCCGCGCGCGGAGGCACCGACGAGGCCGCCCGGAGCGCCGCCCAGGCCGAGGTCGCGCGCGGGCTCGCCGCCCTGGGCCACACCCCGGTGCCGGACGCGGCGGTCGCGGCCGCGCTCAAGGGCATCGCCGACGGCGTCGCCGACACCACGGACGAGTACCGCGCCGTGAGCGCGCAAACGGGCGCGGACTGGATCCTGAGCGGCACCGTCGAGCCCGCGGTCACGACCGCCCGGGTCGAGCTCACCGCGTACCTCGCGTCGACCGGCCGGGTCGAGTCGGTGGCGCGGGAGGTCGAGCGGGACCGGTCGGCCCAGCAGACGCAGGAGATGCTGGCGGTGCTCCTCCGCCCCGAGGGCGTCGGCGTCGGCGAGCTCCCCTGGGAGCGCCCTGCGGGCTCCGCGCCGCCGGGCGCGCCGCCCCCATCGGCCGGCGGCGCCGCCGTGCTGCCGCCGGTGCCCGCGCCGCCGCCGTCGCCGCCTGCGAAGGAGGTGCAGATGGCGTACCCGCTCGGCCCGGAGCGCGTCTGGCCTGCGTACTCGGGCGGGCGCCGGCTCGCCCTGTCCGCGTCGCTCGGCGCCGCCTTCGCGGCGGCGCGCCTCCCGGGCGCGAGCGGCAGCGCGGCCTCGCTGGTCGGGGCGGCGCGGGTGGCCTACGCGGCCGGCGATCGCGGGCTCGAGCTGTTCGCCGGCGGCGGCGGCAACCTGGTCGGGCCGTTCGCCGGCTGGATCGAGGGCGGCGCGCGCCTGATGCTGACGCCCAGCCTGACGCCCGAGGGCGGCGCGTTTCGCGCGTTCCCGCTCCACGTCGGCCCCGCGCTCCACGCCGGCGCGTTCTTCAGGTCGGGCGCCGGCGCCGTGGGCCCCGACGGCGCGACGTACCGAGGCGACCTCGAGGTGCACCCGGTGATCGGGGCGTCGCTCGACGTCGCGCTCGCGCTGAGCGCCGCGGTGCAGCTCGAGGCCCAGCTCGGCAATCTCCGGTGGGTCCCCACGGGGGACGGCTCCCTGCTCCTGCTCGGCGCGACGCTCGGCGCGGGGGTCCGGTTCTGACGGATGCGCGTCGAGCTGCCGAGCCGCCGCAGCACCATCCGCCTCGCGCGCGCGCTGGCCGGCCGCCTCGCGGGCGGCGATCTCGTGATCCTCGCCGGCGACCTGGGCGCCGGCAAGACGTTCTTCGCCCGCGCGCTCTGCCGGGCGCTCGGCGTGCCGCCGGAGCTGCCGATCACCAGCCCGACCTTCACGCTGGTCCACGAGCACGAGGGCCGCGTCCCGATCGCGCACGCGGACGCCTACCGCCTCGGCGGCGCGTCCGCCGCGGAGGGCGCGCGCGGCGGCGCGGCCGCGGAGCTCGCCCAGCTCGGCTTGCGCGAGCGCCGCGCGGAGGGGGCGCTCGTCGTGGTGGAGTGGGGCGAGCCGTTCGTGGAGGCGCTCGGCGGCGACGCGCTCCTGATCCACCTCGCCGCCCCCGAGGACCCGGCGGCGCCCGGCCGCGCCGCCGAGATCCGGGCGACCGGCGCGCGGAGCGGCGAGGTGCTCGCGGCGCTGGAGGTCGAGCTGCGAGGCGGCTCCGGCGGCTCGCGGGCTCCGGGCCGGGCGCCGCGTGACGGGCGCCGAGCGGACGGCGCCTGAAACGGGCGAGCGGCGACCGCTGCGCTTCCGGACGAGCTCGGCGTGCGGCTCGCGCTGCGCGCCGGCGCGAGCGGCGGTACGCACCGCGGGCGAGCGGGCGCGCGGGGCCGGCGCGAGCCCGCCCCCGTGCGCGGCGGCGTTGCGTGATACAAGAGCGCACGGTGAAGGAAGGCGCTGAGACCAGCCGGAGCGAGCTGCTCACCAAGGCGCTGGAGCCGGTCCTCGCGTTCTTCGACAACATCGGCAACATCGTCACGCTGACGTTCCAGACGCTCGTCTGGCTCGTGCGCCCGCCGTTTCGCCCCGCGCAGTTCCTGGCGGCGATGGACTTCATGGGCGCGCAGTCGGTCTTCATCGTCGGCCTGACCGGCGTCTTCAGCGGCATGGTCGTGACGCTGCAGACGTCCTACGCGCTGCGCGCGTTCAGCGCCGAGGGCCGCGTCGGCGGCCTCGTCGCGGTCTCGCTGGCCCGCGAGCTCGCGCCGGTCTTCTCCGCGATCATGGTCACCGCCCGCGCCGGCAGCGCGATGGCCGCGGAGCTCGGCAACATGCGCGTCACCGAGCAGATCGACGCGATCGCGACGATGGGCGTGAGCCCCGTGCAGTACCTGCTCTCGCCCCGTCTCTTCGCCGCGACGGTGATGCTGCCGCTCCTGTGCATCCTCTACACGAGCGTCGGCATGTGCGGCTCGTACCTCGTCGCCGTGCTCTGGCTCGGCGGCGACGAGGGCGCGTTCTTCCAGAGCATCCGCGACTTCGCCTTGCCGAAGGACATCTCGATGGGGCTCATCAAGGCGTGCGTCTTCGGCTTCATCGTCTCGTCGGTCTCGTGCCGCCACGGCTTCTTCGCCTCGGGCGGCGCGCGCGGCGTCGGCGTCGCGACCACGCGCGCCGTCGTCGAGAGCTGCGTCACCGTGCTCGTCACGAACTACATCCTGACGCAGCTGCTGCTCGACATGTGACCCGCGCGGTCCGCCCCTCCCTCATCGCGGGCTGCGCGCTCGGGGGAGAAGACCTCGCTGCGCCCGCCGAGCCCGCCGAGTCGATCGACGACACCGACGCGACCGGCCTGGAGTGATCCCTCACACAAACAAAGGCTTCCTGCGCGTGCCCGAGACCTTCCGGCGCGCTCCGGAAGCTTCCGTCGCCGAAACGAAGCCCTCCGGCGCGCTCGTGAGCACGACATTTCGCGCACTTAGGAGTGCCGGCCCTGCTCCCGGCGCCGTCCGGCATTCGCCGGAGCACGAATTTCCGGCGAATTTCGCGTCCCGCCCCGCGCCGGAAGCTTCCGGCCCGCGACGGAAGCCTTCGTTCCCGTGCCGGAAGCTTCCGGCCCGCGACGGAGGCCTTCGTTCCCGCGACAGCGCCCCTCTGGGTGTCCACCGTAGGCCCCCGGCGAGGGTGTTCTCGGCGCGGGGCAGGGGGGTGGGGATGGGCCGATGTTTGAGCCTGAGATGTGAGCCATCCGGCTCGCCGGATGGCTCACATCTCAGGCGAGTTCGGCGGGGCCCCACCCCCCTGCCCCGCGCCGAGAACACCCTCGCCGGGGGCCGGGCCTACCGCAACGAGCTCGGCGGCTCCGGCTCCCGCAGCGCGATCAGCGCCGGCGACAGCTGCACCGGGTACCGCGCCGGCGCCCGCAGGTGCGCCACCGCGTGCGGCAGCAGCTGCCGCGCGGCCACCGAGCGCTCGCGCCCGGCGCTCGGCGGCTCGGGCGCCTCCAGGGCGTGCCCGCCGCGCATCACCGCGCGCGCGAGCGGCGCGAGCCGCGCGGCGCCGAGCGCGCGCGGCGCCAGCATCCGCTCGTGCGCCAGGTGGATCACGTCGCAGGCCGCGCGCCCCGCCTCGTCGTAGTAGCGCGCCACCATCTTGCGCCCCGCGATCACGTCGCCGCGATCGCTCGTCCCCTGCCGCAGCGCCCACGCGCCCGCCTCCTCGAGCGCCACGAGCTCGTAGCGCACCCCCGGCAGCCCGCCCTCGGGCGCCCCGAGCCCCGCGGCGATCCAGCCGCCGGCGGTCGTGCCCACGCGCCTCGCCTCGAGGAGCAGCGCCTCCTCCTCGTGGCCCCCGAGGTCGATCATCCGATCCGCGTACCAGGGCCAGCTGCCCTCGAGCGGCGACGGCGGCGGCGCGAGCTCGCCGAGATCGATCCCCGCCTCGCCCCGGAACGGGATGCCGAGCGCCGTCGCCGCGAGCGCGCTCGTCGTCGCCGCCGCTCCGCCCACGTGCGCCGCGCGCGCGAGCGCCAGCGCCTCCTCGGCGAACGGCACCCGCGCCGACGACCCGTCGACGACCGCGCCGCCGTCCGCCGCGATGTGGAGCCGCGCCGCCCGCGTCGCCGCGGCCGTGCCCCGGCGGAGCGCCGGCACGAGCAGCGCGCCCACGAGGAGCGCCTCGATGAACGGCCCCTCCACCGTGGCGACCGGCGTGCCCGGGAAGGCGATCGTCCCGTCGGGCATCGCGTCGATGTCGACCGAGAGCGGCGCGCCGGCGAGCCGCTCCACCAGCGCGTCGCTCAGGCCGCAGGCCGCGCGCGCCGCGAAGACCGCCCCCGCGTCGAGGCGCCCGCCGTCCACCGCGAGCGCGTCGAGCGACGCCTCGACGCCGGCGACCACGAGGAAGCCCGTGTGAGGCGGCATCGCCGTGAAGGCGAGCTCGAAGCTCGCGCGGCGGTCGGCGACGCCGGCGCGCAGCAGCCGATCGGCGTCGAGCAGCGCGCGTCCGTCGCCGAGCAGCGGGCTCGCTCGCAGCATGGCCGCCGGCATCGGCCTCGCTAGAGCCGCTCGGCCAGCGTCCGGGTGCCGGCGACGGTCGAGGCCTCGTCGAAGAGGAAGGGCAGGATCACGGTCGGCAGGTCGAGCTCGCGGCGCAGGCGGGCCAGGCTCTCGTGCTGCACCGACTCGCGCATCGCGCGCCGGGCGCCGGCCACGACGGCGCTCTCGGCGGTGTGCGCCGCGCGCGCCGGCGCCTGGATGTCGAGCCGCCCCGGATCGGCGAGCAGCGACCGCCGCTCCTCGGGCGCGAACAGCGGCGGCAGCACGCCGTTGATGATCAGCCGGTGGACCGGCAGGCCGAGCTCGCCCCGGACCTCCGCCACGAGCTCGACGGTCTCGGTGGCCGGCATCTCCTCCGCCAGCGTCACCACGACGACCCCGCTCCGCGCCGGGTCCCTGAACATCGCCCACGCCGCCTCCGCGTCCCGGCGCAGGATGCCCGGCGGCGCCACGTCGAGGATCACCTTGGGCACGCGCAGCATGTCCACGCCGTGCCCCGTCGCGGGCGCGTCGAGCAGGACCACGTCGAAGCGGTGGGAGCCGTCCGGGAGCAGCTCGGTCGTGTGGAACCAGGCCTTGCCGAGCATCGCCCACTCGTACAGCCCGGGCACCGCGCGGAAGAAGGTGCGCGTGTACTTGTTGTCGAACACGAGATCGGCCGCGGCGCGCACCTTGAGGACCATCTCGCCGTACTCGCGGAGGGCCTTGTCGGGCGAGATGTTCACCGCCCACACGCGCTCGGCCACGTGGGTGACCTCCTGGCCGATCGGCTTCGTGCCGAGGATGGCCGAGAGCCGCTCCTTCGTGTTGCACATCGCGACGAGGACGCGCTTGCCGCGGGCGGCGAAGGCGAGGGCGAGCGCGCCGGAGATCGTCGTCTTCCCGACGCCTCCCTTGCCGGTCACGAACAGGAAGCGCCGGCGCTCGAGCTCCGGCAGATCCTGGCCGAGCCCGCCCGCTGGTGAGCCTAGATGGGCGCTGGTCATTCCGCGTCAGCGGAGTTAGGCGCAAGCTCCGGCGAAGGCAACCCGGATCAAGGAAGCGGCCTCTGCTATGCATCGCCCATGCGCATCACCGAGCGACACCTCGAACCGCTGAACCGACGCTTCCACGGCGCGTCGCCCGTCGAGCTCCTCCGTTTCGTCCGCGAGACCTTCGGCCCCCGCGCGGCCATCATGAGCAGCATGCAGCGGGCCGGGACCGCGCTGTGCCACATGGCCGACCGGGCCGGGCTCACCTTCGACGTCATCTTCGTCGACACCGGCGTGCTCCACGCCGAGACGCTCGCCACGCGCGACGAGCTCGCGCGCACCCACCCGAACCTGCGCGTGGTCACGCTCTCGCCCGAGCGCACCTTCGCGCAGCAGACGCGCGAGGAAGGGCTGCTCTACCTCTCGAAGGAGGGCCAGGAGCGGTGCTGCGACCTCCGCAAGTCGGCCCCGCTGAACGCCATCCGGGGCCGCTACGACGCGCTCGTCGCCGCGCTCCGGCGGGGCGAGGGCGGGGCCCGCGCCAAGGTCGCGCCGTTCGGCCTCGACCCCGCGAACAACGTCCTCCGCGTCCACCCGTTCGCGTCGCTGAGCGGCGAGGAGCTCGACGCGTACTTCGCGGCGCACCCGGACGCGCTCGAGAACCCGCTGCACGCGATGGGCTTCCGCACCATCGGCTGCTTCCCGTGCACGACGCCCGTCCTGCCCGACGAGCCCGAGCGCGCCGGGCGCTGGCGCCACCTGGCGAGCGTCGAGTACTGCGGCATCAACCCGGTCGACCGGGGCGACACCGACGGCGGCGTCGACCTCGACGACCGGTACGAGCGCCTCTTCGCCGCGTGACGATCCGCCTGCGAAACCCGGTTCGCGGCAGCTCGATCTTGACTCAAACGGGATGCAGGGAGATTTGCCCCACATGCCGGCGAGCTACTTCGACGTAGACGGCACCCTGGTCACGACCAACCTCGTGCACCCGACGGTGTTCTACATGCTGAACCAGCCGACGCCGATGCACAGCCTGGCGAAGCTCGGCCGCGCCCTGGTGAAGGCGCCGTGGATGGCGATGGCGGAGCTCCAGGATCGGCGCCTCTTCAACGAGCTGCTCTTCAGCTCGTTCGAGGGCGTCTCGGAGGATCGCCTGGTGGCGCTCGCCGAGGAGGCGTTCGCGAAGGTGCTCAAGCCGGCCATCTACGCCAAGGCGCGCGACCTCGTGAAGTGCAGCCTCGACAAGGGGCACGACGTCGTCCTGATCTCCGGCGCGCTGGATTTCCTGATGCAGCTGCTCGCCGAGCACCTCGGCGCGACGGGCATCATCGCGAACCGCCTCGAGGTGAAGGATGGCTTCGCGACGGGGAAGCTCCTGCGCCCCGTGGTGGCCGGCCCCGAGAAGGCGCGCCTCATCCGCGAGCACGCCCACGCGCACGGGCACAACCTCGACGAGTGCTTCGGCTACTCGGACAGCTACTCCGACGTCCCGATGCTCTCGGTCGTCGGCTACCCCGCGGCGGTGAACCCGGACCGCAAGCTCAAGCTGCTCGCGCAGGCCTACCACTGGCCGATCCTCGAACTCGCCGCATGACCTTGGCCTCTCCCGGACGGCGGGAGGCCGCTTCGCAGCCCAACACGTCGCACCACCTGCTCTGAAAGCCCCATGAGCCATCCTTGCGTCGTCACGCTAGACAGCCGCAGCGCCCCCCGGGTGCTCTTCTCAGGCGACCAGCTGGTCGAGGTCGACCTGCCCACCGGAACCCGGGTGCTCTACGCGAAGCCGCCCCTCGAGCCGCTGAAGGACGTCGACGCCGCGATCCGCTACGCGATCAACCACCCGTACAACTCGGAGCCGCTCTACGCGAAGCTCCGCCCGGGGATGAAGGTCACGATCGCGGTGGACGACATCTCGCTGCCGCTGCCGCCGATGAAGCGGCCCGACATCCGCGAGCGGGTGCTCACCATCGTGCTCGACCTGCTCTCGGACTACGGCGTCGACGACGTCGAGATCATCATCGCCACGAGCGTCCACCGGCGGATGAAGGACTGGGAGGTCCGCCACATCGTCGGCGACCGGATCTTCAACGCCTTCTGGCCGAAGAAGCTCTACAACCACGACGCCGAGAACCTCGCCAACATGAAGTACCTCGGCACGACCGACGCCGGCGAGGAGGTCGAGCTCAACAAGCGCGCGGTCGACAGCGACCTCGTGATCTACGTGAACCTGAACCTCGTGCCGATGGATGGCGGGCACAAGTCGGTCTCGGTCGGCCTGTGCGGGTACCGGAGCCTGCGCGCGCACCACAACCCGCGGGTGATGCGCGACTGCTACTCGTACATGGACCCGAAGAGCTCGGCGCTGCACACGAGCGTCGAGCGCATGGGCCGGCTGGCCAACAAGAAGCTCAACGTCTTCACGATCGAGACGACGATCAACAACCGCATGTTCGATCGCCCGCTCGAGTTCCTCGCCCGGAACGAGGACGACCTGAGCGCGGGCGAGAAGAGCGCGCTGCGCGCCCTCCGCTTCACGCTGTCGAAGGTGCCGCAGCCCGCGCGCCAGGCGATCTTCCAGCGCGTCCCCTCGCCGTTCGGCGTGACCGGGGTGTTCGCGGGCGAGACCGAGGCCGTCCACGAGCACACGCTGAAGCGCAGCTTCGACCAGTACCTCGTCCCGGTCACGGGCCAGGCCGACATCCTGATCACGGGCATCCCGTACATCAGCCCGTACAACGTGAACTCGTTCCTGAACCCGCTGCTCGTGCAGGTGATGGCGAACGGCTACCTGTTCAACCTCTACCGGGGCGCGCCGATGCTCAAGAAGGGGGGGACGATGATCATCCTCCACCCCTGCACCGACCTGTTCGACAACGAGCACCACGCCCCGTACATCGAGTTCGTGCACCGGCTCCTGCCGGAGACGCGCGACGCGATGGAGCTGCACAAGCGGTACGAGAAGAAGTTCTCGGAGAACCCCGCGTACATCGAGATGTACCGCTTCGGGCACGCGTACCACCCGACGCACCCCTTCTTCATGTGGTACTGGGGCGAGGCGGGCCGGCAGCACATCGGTCGGATGATCGTGGTCGGCGCCGACAACGAGTACATCCCGCGGCTGCTCGGCTGGGAGACGGCGCGCACGATGGACGAGGCGCTCCGGATGGCGAAGCAGTCGGCCCCGCCCACGCCGGAGATCATGGCGCTGCACACGCCGCCGATCTTCATGGCCGACATGACGGCGTAGCGGGCGCGCGGCCCGCGGGGGGGAGCCACCATGCGGCTGCACCTGATCGACGGCACCTACGAGCTCTTCCGCGCCCATTACTCGAAGCGGCCCGAGCACCGCGCGCCCGGCGGCTGGGACGCGAAGGCCACGGTGGGGGTCGTCGCCTCGCTGCTCGCGCTGCTGCACCACGTGGACGAGGAGGTCACGCACCTCGCCGTCGCCTTCGACAACCCGATCCGCTCGTTCAGGAACGACCTGTTCGCCGGCTACAAAAGCGACGAGGGCATGGATCCCGTGCTGCGCGCGCAGTTCGATCCGGTCGAGGAGGCGGTGCGCGCGCTCGGGGTCGTCGTCTGGTCGATGGACGCCTTCGAGGCGGACGACGCGCTCGCGACCGCGGCGGCGCGGTTCCAGGGCGAGGCGGAGCAGGTGCGCATCCTCAGCCCGGACAAGGACTTCGGGCAGTGCCTCTCGGGCGATCGGGTCGTGCAGTTCGATCGCCGGAAGGAGCGCGTCGTCGACGAGGCGGCGCTGCGCGCCGCGCGGGGCGTGGCCCCGGCGAGCATCCCGGACTTCCTCGCGCTCACCGGGGACGACGCCGACGGCATCCCTGGGCTCGCGGGCATCGGCGAGCGGACGGCGTCCGCGCTCCTCGGCGCCTACGGGCACCTGGAGCGGATCCCGGCCGACCCGGCCGCGTGGTCGGTGACGGTGCGCGGCGCGGATCGGGTCGCGCGCGCGCTGGTCGAGCAGCGGGAGGACGCGCTGCTCTACCGCACGCTGGCGACGCTCCGGACCGACGTGCCGCTCGCGGAGCGCCTCGACGACCTGCGCTTCCGCGGCGTGCCGCGGGGCCGCTTCGAGGCGTGGTGCGACGCGATGGACGTGCGCACGCTGAGGTCGCGGCCGACGCGCTGGGCGTGAGCCGCGGGTGAGCGGAGCGCGCGGCGCCCGCGGCGTACGCTCGCGCGGTCAGCCGCCGGGCGGCGGGTAGACGCCTGCTCCTCCGAACGAGGCGGCGAGATAGGCGAGCGCTCGCTCCAGCGTTCCGAAGCAGGGCACGCCGGCGGCCCGCAGCGTCGGCACGTCGATCATCCGCGTCATGGGCCATTGATCGACCGTGGGCTTGTAGACGCGCCCGGGCGGGAAGTGATCGCTGAGCCACCCCTTGATATCGCGCGTCCGCTCCCAATCATCGCCGTGCTCCCAGCGCGTTCCCGGCAGGAGGCCAGGTCGCTCCTGACCGTCCGGACCGATGAGGGGGCGGCCAGCCATGCGCTCGACGCAGGGCAAGAAGAGCACCTCGTACTCGCGGCACATCAGCACGACCGCCACGGGGAAAGGCGGATCGAGCTCGCGAACCCAGGAGGCCATCTGCGGCCCTCGCTCTCTGGGGCAGGCGTCGTCTTCGTCTCGAAGGATGAGCGGCGCACCAGCGTCGCGCTTGGCGCGAACGAGGCCGATCCCCTTCTCCATCCCCCTGCGCTGATGCGTGTTCTTGCAGGTGATGGCGCGTGCCCAGTGCTGCCAGTGACCGGCTTCGTGCCAGAGCCGCGTGATCAGGTTCTCCGCGGCTCCCAGCTCGCCTTCCCCCTCGACGAGGATGTAGCCCTTCATCGCTTCATTCCGCGGCGGCGAAGGGCAGCTCCTGCTGCAGCCCCTCCATGCGCATGACCTCGCCAAGGGTCATGAGCCCGCTCTTGACCACTTCCCGTTGGCTCGCGCGCATCGGCGCGACCACCGTCTCCCCCTCGGCGCGCATCACCACGCGCACCTCGTCGGGCTCGACGAGGTCGAGGAGCTCCGGGCTGTGCGTCGTCACGATGACCTGGCTCCGCTTCGTCGCCTGCTTCAGGTGGTCGTAGAGGAGCGGGATGGCGCCCGGATGCACGGTGAGCTCGGGCTCCTCCACGCCGATCACCGGTACCGACGGCTCCTGGAGGAGCGCCGTGATGATGCCAGCGACGCGCAACGTCCCGTCCGACTCCTCGGTGGCGTCGAACCACTTCGGCTTCTTGTTCGGCGAGACGTGCTGGAACTGGACGACGAGGTAGCTCGCGGCCTGCGCCACCTTGATGTCGAGCGTGTCGCCGGTGAGCTTGTTGAGCGCTGCGATGAGGTCCGGCTTCCATGTGGCGGCGGGTTGGTCCTTCAGTACGGAGACCCAGTTGTCGCCGTGCCGGCTCATCGGCTTGGTGGGGCTGTACTTCTGCGGAGCTCGCAGCGTGTCCGGGAAGATCGCGTACACGGCGATGTTCTGGAGCGCGTGGACGAGCTCCTCGAAGCGCTCGTCGCCTCCGATCAGCTGCAAGGCCAGGTTCTTCTTGTCCAGCGGCGGCCGGAGCCCCTCCGGCCCGTCCTGCCACTTGCCGCCGCTGACCCGGAAACGGAAGCGTCCGTTGCCGCGGATGACCTCCGCGTCCTCCGATTTGACCTCGTACTCCTCGGCGCTCGAGCCGGTCAGCTCGAAGCCGTATTCAGCCCTCCCGGACGGCAACGTGAGTCCCACCCGGAGGACGACGTTGAACGGGTGCCCGCCGCTCCAGCGACGGACCGCCCCGATACCGTGGCGCATGGTGATCGCTCCCGAGAGGCCCATGTGCATCGCGTCCGCGACGAACCGCAACGCGTCCATGACGTTGCTCTTTCCGGATCCGTTCGGTCCGACGAGCACGGTGAGCTTCCCGAACTCGATCCGGACGTTCTCGCCGAGGCTCCGGTAGTTCGAGACGGTCAGGTGGGTGATCATGCGTGCTCCAGCGGGTTCTTCCGATCGGGTGATGCGCTCGTGCGCGAGGAGTATACCGCCTCATGCCTCCGGCTTCGGGCGAGCCTGCTCCCGCGGGCACGCGGCGTCGCCGTCGGGCGCACGATCCGCTCCGACCGAGCGCTCGCCGGCTCCCCCGAAACGGGAAGAAAACGACGGCTGCCGCGGCGCACGGCCTATCGCGCTACTTCGCCGGGGGCGGCGCCGGCGCCTTGAGCTCGGCGAGCACGCGCTCGCGGATGAGCGGCAGCGGCGGCGACCCGTGCGAGAGGAGCGCGTCGTGGAAGCGGCGCAGCGTGAACGCCGGGCCGACGGCCGCCTTCGCCTCCTCGCGGAGCTTCAGGATCTGGATCTTGCCCAGCGTGTAGGCGAAGTAGCCGGGGTCGAACGTCGCGCGCAGCGCCTGCTCCCGCGCCGTCGCGCGGTCCTGGAAGCAGTCCTCGACGAAGCGGCGCTCGGCCTCGTCGAGCCCCATGCCCTCGGCGTGCACGCCGAGCGACACGACCACCCTGCAGTTGCGCAGCAGCGCGTCCGCGAGCTGACCGAGCCGGCTCTGCGGGTCCTCCTTGCCGAACCCTTGCTCGATCATCATCTGCTCGGCGTAGTGGGCCCAGCCCTCGACGAACGAGTAGCTCCCGAACATCTTCTGCGCCTCGGTCGGCGCGCGGTTCTCCCACAGGCCCTGGACGAAGTGCCCCGGGTAGACCTCGTGCACGGTCGTCGAGAGCAGCGTCCCGCGCGGCATCACGTACTCCTCCTGCTCCTTCCTGGGCCAGGAGGGGTCGGGCTTCGTGATGTAGTAGAACGCCTCGAGCCCCTTCCGCTCGAACGGCCCCGGCGCGTCGAGGAACGCCGAGTTCCACCGCATGTACGGCGGCGTCTCCTTCACGATCGCCCGCTCGTCGGGGGGCAGGCTCACGATCTCCCGGTCGATCATGAACCTGCGCGACGCCTCCATCACCCGCGCCGCCTCGGCGAGGAGCTGCTCCGCCTTCGGCCGGGTGGGCTTCACCTTCCTGGCGACCTCCTGGTAGGCCGCCTTGTTCGCCGCGAGGTCCTCCTCGCCCATCCGCTTGAACTCGGCGAGCGGGATCGAGAGCCCCTCCTGCGCGAGGAGGAGCTTCCTGTACCGCGCCTCCCCGAGCACGTGGCTCGCGTCGCCCTTCGGCAGCTCGACCTTGGCCAAGTGCTCGGCGAGCCGCTCCGCCGCGTCGGCGAGCGCCGCGTTCGTCGCCTCGAAATCGGCCTGGAACGCGGCGTCGCCCGCGCCCTTCAGCAGCCTCACGACGTCGCCGCGCAGGTACTCGGCGTAGCCGCGGAAGATCTTCACGGCGACCTCGACCACCGGCTTCGGCAGCGGGCTCGCGAGGTTCTCGAGCACGCGCGGCACCTGCGCCAGCGCCGCCTTCTCGTGCTCGAGGAGGCGCCTCGCCCGCTCGGGCAGCGGCGCATACGCGCGATCGAGGTAGTGGTTCACGCCGAACAGCTCGCCGTAGAACTGCGGCCGCCGGCGCCACTCCCCGAGATCCCTGCCGTGGAAGAGCTTGAGGTCGATCTGCTGGAGCAAGAGCGCGCGGTCGAGCGCCTCGTCCGGCGAGAGCGCGGCGGCGTCGACGGCGGCGAGGGCCGCGCGATCGCGCTCGAGGCGCGCGAGCCTCCGCTCGATCGCGGCGGCGGAGTAGTCGCCGACCTTGCCGTCCTGCTCGTGCAGCCCGCGCGAGCGCGCGAACGCCGGCTCGTCCGCGACCCACTCGCGCAGGATCCGGTCGCGCAGCGCCGCGAACGGCTCCCGCAGCGCCTCCTCGGCCCGCGCGGGCGCCGCGGGCGCAGCGGCCGGAGGCGACGCCGCGGGGGGCGGGGCCGCGCCGGCGGACGGAGGCGGCGCCGAGGCGCCCCCGCTGCAGGCGGCGAGCGGCGCGAGCGCCGCGGCGAGCGCCGCGAGGCGGCGCCAGCGCGGGCGGCGGACGGGCGTGGAGGCAGGTGCGGCCATGGCGGGCCGGAGCCTCTCAAACCGGCATGGGCGGGTCAACGGCGCAAGCTAGTCGCGGATCGCTCGATCGATGATCGCGTCCACGTGCGAGAGCGCGTGGTCGAGGTCGAAGCAGCGCGCGAGCTCGTCCGGGGCGAGCAGCGCCGCGACGTCGGCGTCGGCGGCGAGGTTGTCGCGGAAGCGGCCCTCGCCCGCGATGGTGCGCATCGCGCAGCGCTGCACCATCTCGTAGGCCGCCTGCCGCGGCCGGCCCTTCTGCACGAGCGACAGCAGCACCGCCTCGCTGAAGAAGAGCTCGCCCGTGCGGTCGAGGTTCTCGCGCAGCTTCTCGGGATAGACCACCAGCCCGTCGACGAGCCCCGCGGCGCGGTCGAGCATGAACCCGAGCGTCGAGGTCGCGTCGGGCGCGATCATCCGCTCGACCGACGAGTGCGAGATGTCCCGCTCGTGCCACAGCGGCACGTTCTCGAGCGCGGGGATCACGGCCGCGCGCACGACGCGCGCGAGGCCGCACAGGTTCTCGCTGAGGATGGGGTTGCGCTTGTGGGGCATCGCGCTCGAGCCCTTCTGGCCCACGGTGAAGCGCTCCTCCGCCTCGCGCACCTCGGTGCGCTGCCAGTGCCGCACGTTGGTCGCGAGCCGCTCGATGCCCGCCGCGATGAGCGCGAGCGCGGCGAAGAACTCGGCGTGGCGGTCGCGCGCGACGATCTGCGTCGAGACCGTCTCGGGCCGCAGGCCCAGGGCCGCGAGCGCGCGCTCCTCGATGCGCGGCGACAGGTGCGCGTACGTCCCGACGGCGCCCGCGATCTTCCCGACCGCGATCGCCTGGCGCGCGGCGAGCAGGCGCGCCCTCCCGCGCTTCATCTCCGCGAGGTGGCCCGCGAGCGCCAGGCCGAACGTGATCGGCTCGGCCGCGATGCCGTGGCTCCTGCCGATCATCGGGGTGCGCCGGTGCTCGTCCGCGCGCCGCGCCAGCGCGTCGCAGAGCTTGTCGAGCCGCGCCGAGAGCAGGTCCGCCGCGCGGACGAGCAGGATCGCGAGGCTCGTGTCGAGCACGTCGCTCGAGGTCATCCCCCGGTGCAGCCACCGCGCCCCCTCGCCCGCCAGCTCCTCGACGTGGGTCAGGAAGGCGATGACGTCGTGCTTGACCGTGCGCTCGATCGACTCGATCCGCGCCGCGTCGAGCGTGAGCTGCTTCGCCCTGATCCCTTTCGCGATGCCTGCGGGCACGAGCCCTTCGGCCTCCATCGCCTCGCAGGCGGCGAGCTCCACCTCGAGCCAGGTCGAGAATCGGGTGGCGGGCGACCAGAGCTCTTCGAATTCGGACGGGGTATAGCGGGGGATCATGGGCGGGACGCTGCGAAGGTCTGGAGGGTGCGTCAAGGATGGAGTGGCCCGGGACGCGCGCCGGCGTTCGGAGCGCGCCGCGCGGCGCTTGCGGTCGCGCGGCGCGCTCCGAACGTTTGGGCCCGATGCCAACCGAAGCACCGGCGCCCGCGCGTGCCGACCAGGGCAGGTCGTTCGTCCGCCCGCCGTCCCCGGAGAGCGACGCCGCGCCCGAGACCCTGCCCGCGGGGGCGAGCGAGCCCGCCGCAGCCGTCAAGGCGCCGGCGAGCTACCCGGGCGAGCCTGGGCGGGGCGAGCCCACGGGGCGCGCCGTCGACGCCGCCGCTCGTGAGAGCGAGCCGGCCCGCGCGAGCGCGCGCGCCGGCCGCCGCGTGAAGCCGTACATCGTCGTGGTCGCGATGGACCTGTCCGAGCCGGGCGGGCGGGCGTGGCGCTTCGCCTTCGATCTGGCGGCGCTCCGGGGCGAGACGGAGATCCACGCCGTGGTCGTCGGCCCGCGGCAGGTCGCCCCCGCGGTGCGCGACGTGACGGTGCCGGGCGCGTCGTCGCCGCCCTCGCTCCGGGTGCTCCAGCACCGCTTCGCGGACGGCCAGGCCCGGCTCATGGCGATGCATTTCCGCACCGGCCGCCCCGACAAGGCCATCGTCTCGCTCGCCCGGGAGCTCAGCGCCGATCTCATCGTCGTGGCCACGCACCCCCAGTCGCCGTTCCAGCGGCTGTTCGGCGGCTCGACCGCCGATCGGATCGCGCGGAACGCGCCGTGCCCGGTCGTGGTCGTGCGCCCCAAGGAGGACGACGACGCCGACGCGGCGGAGTACGACCCCAGGCTGCGCTGACCGCCGGCGCGCGACCTGCCTACCGCGCGCCGGCGTCCGGCGGCGCGGCCTGCGCCGCCGGGCCGAGCTTGTCGGGCGCGCTGACGCCCTCGGCCGTGCCCCCTTCGCGCGTGTCGGCGTATCCCCACGCCACGCCGGCGGCGTCGACGAGGATGTTGTTCGCGTCGCCGATCGGCATCGGGTCCAGCACGACGGCGTGCCCCCGCCGCGCGAGGTCGTCGAGGGCGGCCTGCGGCGGCGGCGTCAGCCGCTCGACGCGCACCCGGTCCGGCATCCACTGGTGGTGGACGCGCGCGTGGCGGACCGCCTCGTCGATGGTCATCCCGTGATCGACAAGGTTGCGGAGCACCTGGGCCACGGTGTTCGGGATCGTATCGCCGCCGGGCGAGCCGAGGAGGAGCGCGATCTTGCCGTCCCGGCTCACGAGCGTCGGCGTCATCGAGCTCGCCATGCGCTTGCCCGGCGCGACGGCGTTGATGCCCGTCTCCGAGAACGCGCCCATCGCGTTGCCGAGCAGGATGCCCGTCCCGGGGATCACGATCTTCGCGCCGAAGCTCGCCGACTGCGTGGTGGTGCACGAGACCGCGTTGCCCTGCGCGTCGATCACCGAGAGGTGCGTCGTCTGCGGGGACTCCGGCGCCAGGGCGTCCGCCGCGCTCGCGATGTCGCCCGCCGGCGTGGCGCGCTCCGGGTCGATCGGCGGCGCGCGGCGCATCAGGGTGCTCCCGTCGAGGAGCTTCGCGAGCAGCTGGCCCGTCTCGGGCGGGACGAACTCCGGGTCGGCGCTCACCTTGCGCCGGTCCGCGTAGGCTCGCTTCGCCGCCTCGACGAACAGGTGCAGCGACAGCCCGGAGTCGACGGGGGCCTCGTGCGCCTTCACCCGCTCCAGCGTGAGCATGATCTCCGCGAGCGCGACCCCGCCCATCGACGGGGGCGGCATCGTGTCGACCGTGAAGCCGCGGTACGAGAACCGGAGCGGCGCGCGCCATTTCGCCTGGTAGGCCCGCAGGTCGTCCTCGGTGATGTGGCCGCCCCGCTCGCGCATCGCGCCGGCGATCTTCCGGGCGATCGCGCCCTCGTAGAACGCGCGCGGCCCCTCGGCGGCGAGCGTCTCCAGGGTGCGGGCGAGATCGAGCTGGCGCACCAGCTCGCCCTGGGCGAGCGGCGCCTTGCCGCGCCCCCAGATGGCGCTCGCGGCGCGGTCGGCCTTCAGCCGGGGCCACGCCCAGCGCAGCGTCAGCGCCTGGCGCGCGCCGAGGCGGTGCCCCTTGCGCGCCAGCGAGATCGCGGGCGCCAGGAGCTCGGCGAACGGCCGCGTCCCGAACCGCTCGTACGCCAGGGCGAGGCCGGCGACCGAGCCCGGCACGCCGGCCGACGCGTAGCCGTGCGCGCCGGCGCGCACCATGGCCATGTTCGACGCGGTGGTCACCGACGCGGGCGCGGTCTCGCGGAAGTCGACCGCCTGCGTCTCGCCGTTCGCGAGGCGGATCATCATGAAGCCGCCGCCGCCGATGTTGCCCGCGCTCGGGTGGGTCACCGACAGCGCGAACGCGACGGCGACCGCCGCGTCGATCGCGTTGCCCCCGCGCCGCAGCACGTCCGCGCCGGCGCGCGTCGCGTGCTCCTCGACCGAGGTCACGAGCCCCGCCTCGCCGCGCACCGCCCGCGCGCCGCCCGAGGCGAGCGCGATCGGCGGATCCGGGGGCAGCGGCTCCGGCGCCGCCGCGGCGGCCGCGGGCGCCGCCGCGGCGCTGGCCGCCTGCGGCGCCGTGGCGGCGCTTCCGGGGGCCGGCGCGCCGGAAGCCGCGGGCGCCGCCGCGGGCGGGGCGGGCGGCGTGCGGGCCTCGCAGCCGGCGAGCAGCGCGAGGGCGAGCACCCAGCGCGGCCTCAAACGATGCAGGGTCATCAGGGTGGGCGCGAATCTACTACGGTGCCGGAGAAAGCCAGGCCGGGCCGCGCAGGGCGACCCGGCCTGGGGACTTGGTTCGGGCGCGCGGGCGCGCCCCACGGCGGCGCCCGCGCTGTCAGGGGCGCCGGACCCCGCTCAGGACCGCTTGCGGCGGCGCGCGGCGGCCACGCCCGCGCCCGCGACGAGCGCCGCGAGCCCGGTGCCCGCGAACGGCGCGGACGAGGACGACCCCGGCGCCGCGGCGCAGGAGACGCTGGCCTCGGCCTCCGCCTCGGCCTGGAAGTTCACCTCGATGCCCTGCGAGAGCAGCCAGTTCTTGCACTCCTCCATGGTGCCGGCGATATCGACATACTGCCCGTTGCAGAACAGCGCGCCATCCGGCGTGGTGCACTGCACGTCACACCCGCCCTTGAGCTCGGTCGTGCAGTCGAGGTTGCAGTCGATGTTGGCGTCGACCTTGCACTCCCCCTCGCAGCTCGCCTCGCACTTCGCCTCGCAGGAGGCGCTCGGCGGCGTCGCCTCGCAGCTCACGCTGCACTCGCCGTCGCAGCTCGCCGAGCATGATGCCTCGCAGTCGGCCTTCGCGCCCGATCCATCCGCTTTCGCGTCGCACTTCGCGCTGCAATTCGCCTTGCAGCTCGCCGAGCAGCTCCCCTCGCAGTCCAGGCTCCCCGGGTCGGCGGTGCACTCCCCTTCACAGTCCGCCTGGCACTGGCCCGTGCACGACGCCTGCGCGCTGCCCGTGCACCGCCCGGAGCACTCCGCCGTGAACCGGACCGGCTCGCAATACCCTTCGCAGCCGCCGGACGTGCGGATCTCGCACTGTCCGGCCGCCGCGGCCTGGAGGCTTCCACATGGATTGCCCTGGGCCGACGCGGAAGAAGCAACGAGCACGGGAACAGCAAAAGTAAATGCGCTTACAAAAAGCTGAGCAATGGTCCGTCGCATGCCAATTCTCCTAGGTTGAGAGCGCGGGATCCGCGTGTGGTCTCCGCGGGTATTGCAATCGGACGACCAGCACTACCCCTTGAAGCATTTCCCAAGGAAAAAATCTCGACGGTCGTGCCCGCTCCGCCGTGGCGTGTCGCGGAGTTCACGGCGCGATGGCGCGACATGCCACACTGCGCGCATGTCCCGGCAGGTGAGAGATCCTGCGGTAGGGTGATCAGCGGCTCACAGTGTCGGCGATCTGCCCGCTTCCGTAGCGCGCCACCACGCCCTTGCGGGCCCTGCCCGGGGTCGGCTGGCTGAGGAAGTCCCCGCCGACGGCCCAGAAGGCCCCTTCCCCGTCGGCCCAGACGGCGTGGAGGTCGGCATACGGCTCTTCCGTGAACTCGTCGATCCAGGCCCCGTCGACGAGGCGCTGCTTGAGGCCTCCATAGCCGACGATCGCGACCTCGCCCGGCCGGCCGCAGGCGACGCCGTTCACGTCGTTGGTGAGCGCGATATCGAGCCGGCGCCACGCCTTGCCGTCCGAGCGGAGCACGTCTCTCCCGCCGACCGCGTACACCTCTTCACGGCTGCAGCCGGCGGCCGTGAACAGGGTGCCCTGCGCGATCGGCGGATCGGACTGCAATTCCCAGGTCGCGCCCGCGCGGTGCCAGATCACGCCGAACTCGCCCACGGCATAGAGGTCGTCGGACGACTCCCCCCAGACCTTGTAGAGCGCGCGGCCTGGCGCCTCGGGCAGCGGCTCCCTCGACCATGCGGTGCCGTCCCAGCGAAGGACGATGTCCTTCTCCGCCTCCGCGCCGCTGCCGGGCGTGCCGCCGACCGCCCAGGCGTCGTCGGGAGCGAACGCGATTACACCCCACAGCGTAGCGTCCGTCCCGGTGGGGTGCGGGGTGAACGCCTCCCCGTCCCAGCGCACGGCGCGCCCGCGCTCGCCGACCATCCAGACGTCCTTCGGACCGGAGCCGGCCACCCACCAGAAGGTCTCCTCCCCGCCCGCCGGGAGCTCACGCCACGCCGACCCATCGTAATGCAGCGCGAGCGACGCGCGCCCCGTGTTGCCGAGGGGCCCCCCCACGGCGAACACGTCGTCCGGCGCCGTCCCCCAGATCGACAGGACCGCGCGATCGAGGTCGCCCTCGTCGAGCAGCACGCGCCACGCCGACGGTCCGTCATCGGGCGGCGGCGTCTCGGGATCATCGGGGCAGCCGGCGAGGGCGACCGCCCCGAGCGCCATCGCGGCCACGGGGTGCAAGCAGGTGCGCATTGGGAAGACCAGCCTGGAGGGATCCTGTCGGTGCGCGCGGCGCGCGCCTGCCCGTGGGCTCAGTTGCAGAACACGTCGTCCTGCTTCGGATAGTAGTAGACGAAGATGTTGCAGTGCTCGTTCTTCTCGACGATCGGGCCGAACGTGTAGCAGCAGTCGAGCTGCTCTTCGGGGGTCAGGTTCTTGGTCGCGTCGTACTCGTCGAGGCCGCTGCAGCCCACGGCGGGGTCCGGCGGCTGCCACTCGAACGTGCAGCCGTACCAGACGCCGCCGTTCTTCGGGAGCTCCAGGTCGAGCTGCGGCGAGGTGAGCATCGGCGGGTCGTCCCACGCGTTCGAGGTGTAGAAGCGAGCCTCGGCCGCGGGCGTGCCGATGGATGTGCCGTCCCACGCGTACATGTCGAACTGCGTGCCCCGGCTGTGGAAATGGCCGTTGGCGCCGATGATCCGCACGGGAGAGGGGCTGTTGATCTGGCACGAGCCCTCGAACGTGGGCCGCGGGTTCGACTGGCAGACACGGATGGACTGCTTGGTGGCGAAGACGGTGCCCATCTCGGCCGTCACCAGCTCGTCGGGCAGCGACCAGAAGTTCACCCGGACGCGCCCGACGGCCTGGGGCGTCTTCTGCGACGTCGCGTTCACGTAATGCGTCTGCAGCATGAGCCACTCGTCGGGCTGGAGGACGTTCGCGACGCCCTCGGGGAACTCCCAGTCGAGCTGGCCGTCCTGCTGCGAGTTCGCGATGAGCGGCCAGTCGGCCCAGTTGGGGCTCTTGAAGCACTCGCCCACGCCGTTCTGGTTCTTCTGGATGAGCCCGCCCTCCGGCCCCAGCCCCTTGATGGTGCGCACGCGGAAGATGTTCATGTGATGCGAGCCGTCGCGCTGCGCGATCTCCACGCGGTGGAGGTTCACGGGCGCATCCGGGTCCAGCCCGTTCGACGCGGCGAGGTCGCGGACCTTGAAGAAGTAACAGTCCTGCTGCTCGACCCCCGGCGGCACCTCGATCTCCTCCGTCTGCATCTGGAAGCCGGTGCCCGCCGGCGGCGGATCGAGCAGCGACTCGTCGACCGCCGGACCTGGACCGGCGCCCGTCGGATCCGGTCCGGGGCCCGTGCGGTCGTCAATGCAGGCGACAGCGCCCAGCACAAGCGGAAGCAAACCGAGCATCAGCCGTCGAGCAGCCATGAGGTCCTCCAGTCATCGCGCAGCAATGATGGAGATATACACGGTTGAGCAATTTCAGGACCATGGTGGCACGAGGCCGGCAGGAATCCGGCGCGAGCCGGGCCGTCGTGGCCGAACGGGGGTAGGAGCTGCTAGGATGTGGGAGAGGTTCAACCATGACGGCGTCCAAGAAATGCGGTCCGCACACGGAGCTTGCCTCGAATGAGGCGACGCGCGTCACCCGGTGCGGGTGCGGTACCGTCCACGTGACACTCCTCGGCCCCGGCGTGACATTTCGCATGCCGGCGGACGCGTTCCGCGGGGTCGCTTCCGGGCTCAAGGCAGCGGCCGAGCGGCTTGACGACGACCCGCGTTTCGGCACGACCTCCATCAATTAGCTTGCGCGCCCGCCGCGGTGCGGCCTACCAGTTGCTTCGCCGCTGAGCATCCCGCTCCTCGGATGGCGGCGGGTCGAGCGAGGGCGCCTTTCGTGTACGACGACGACGCGGAGCACTGGGTCGGCAAGACGTTCGCCGGAGCGTGGTGGATCGAGCGCGTGCTCGGCACGGGCGGCATGGGCAGCGTGCTGCTCGGGCGCGCGGCGGACGGCTCGCAGGTCGCGCTGAAGGTGCTGCACCCGGAGCTCAACGCGATCGCGGAGGTGCGGAAGCGCTTCCTGCGCGAGGGCTTCATCGGGAACACGCTCGGGGGCGCCGACGCGGTGCCCGGCGTGGTGCGCGTGCTCGGCTCGGGCGAGACGCCGGAGGGGCTCGCGTACCTCACGATGGAGGTGCTCCAGGGCGAGACGCTGTTCGATCGGATGGCGCGCACCGGGACCATGCCTCCCGGCGAGGTGCTCGCGCTCGCGGATCAGGTCCTCGAGACGCTGGCGATCGCGCACGCGCGCGGCGTCGTGCACCGCGATCTGAAGCCCGAGAACATCCACCTCGGGAGCGACGGCCGCGTGCGCATGCTCGATTTCGGCATCGCGCGCGTCGTCGACGGGCTCACGGGCCTGCCCGAGAAGACCGCGACCAAGACCGGCATGATCATGGGCACGGCGACGTACATGGCGCCGGAGCAGGCGACGGGCCTCATCCACGACATCGACGGGCGCACGGATCTCTTCGGGCTCGGGGCGACGATGTTCCGTCTGCTCTCGGGCCGGCAGGTGCACGGCGAGGTGACGGAGGCGATGGAGGTCATCGCCGCCGCGACCGAGCAGGCCCCGCCGCTCGCCTCGGTCGCGCCCGGGATCTCGCCCGCTGTCGCGGCCGTGGTCGATCGGTCGCTCGCGTTCATCAAGTTCCACCGCTATCCCAACGCGGAGACGATGCGCGCGGACGTCCGCGCGGTGCGCGCGGGCGGGATGCCCCCGTATGCGCAGGCCGTCCTCGACGGGCGCATCCGCGCCGGTCAGCCGCTGTCGCAGCCGGCGCCGCCGCTCACGCCGCCGCAGCCGATGACGCCGTCCCCGGGCGGCGTGTCGCCGAGCGCCCGCCCGCAGCCGACCGTGCTGGAGTCCGCCGCCGTGCCGAGCCACTCGATGAGCCGGCCGGAGCGCACGCTCGACGACAGCGCGACGCTGCCCCCCGGCGCCGGCACGCCGCTCACGCAATGGTCGACGGGCAAGCTGCTGCTGCTCGTCGGCGGCGCCTCGCTCGCCACGGGCATCATCGTGGCGGTGATCGTCGTTCTGCTGCTGCTGAGCTGCTGACGGGCCGAGGGCTCCGGCGTCGCCGGGCGCGCTCGCCGACCGGCGGCGCCGCAGGGGCGCCGCCGGCAGAGACGCGGCGTCGTGAGGACAGGGATCGGGGAGGGCTGCTGGGACGGGGCCGCGGGGGCGGTCAGCCGCGGTCCTCGAGCGGCGTGTAGTCGATGGCGTTCTCGCCCGTGTAGATCTGCCGCGGGCGGCCGATCTTGCCGCTCGGGTCGTCGTTCATCTCCTTCCAGTGGGCGATCCAGCCGGGGAGGCGACCGAGCGCGAACATGACGGTGAACATGTTCGTGGGGAAGCCGAGCGCGCGGTAGATGATGCCGCTGTAGAAGTCGACGTTCGGGTAGAGCTTGCGCTCGACGAAGTAAGGATCCTTCAGCGCGGTCTCCTCGAGCCGCTGCGCGATCTCGAGCAGCGGATCCTTGATGCCGAGCTTCGCCAGGATCTTGTCGGCGGCCGCCTTGATGAGGACGGCGCGCGGGTCGTAGTTCTTGTAGACGCGGTGGCCGAAGCCCATCAGGCGGAAGCCCGAGGTCTTGTCCTTCGCGAGCTTGACGAACTTCGAGACGTCGCCGCCGTCCGCGCGGATCGCCTCGAGCATCGTCACGACCTCCTGGTTCGCGCCGCCGTGCAGCGGGCCCCACAGCGCACAGATGCCCGCGGCGATCGAGGCGAAGAGGTTCGTCTTCGCGCTCCCGACGAGGCGCACCGTCGAGGTCGAGCAGTTCTGCTCGTGGTCGGCGTGCAGGATGAGGAGCAGGTTGAGGACCTTCACGATGTCCTCGTCGATCTCGTACGGCTCCGCCGGGACCGAGAACATCATGTTCAGGAAGTTCGCGCAGTACGAGAGCGAGTTGTGCGGGTAGACGAACGGCTGGCCGATCGACTTCTTGTACGAGAACGCGGCGATCGTGCGCACCTTCGAGAGCAGCCGCGCGATGGTGATGTCGAGGAGATCGGTGTTCTTCACGTCGATCGCCTCGGGGTAGTAGCTCGACAGCGAGAGCACCATCGCCGACAGGATCGCCATCGGGTGCGCCGTCGACGGGTAGCCGTCGAAGAAGCGCTTCATGTCCTCGTGGATCAGCGAGTGCCGGGTGAGCAGCGTGGAGAACCGCGACAGCTCGCTCTTGTTCGGCAGCTTGCCGTAGATCAAGAGGTACGAGGTCTCCACGAAGGTCGACTTCTCGCCGAGCTGCTCGATGGGGATGCCGCGGTAGCGGAGGATGCCCTTCTCCCCATCGAGGAACGTGATGGAGCTCGTGGTCGAGGCCGTGTTGACGAACGCCGGGTCGATGCAGACGTACCCGGTCTTCGCGCGTAGGGATGCGACGTCGATCGCCTTCTCCCCCTCGGTGCCCGTGATCACCGGAAGCTCGATCGTCTGCTCCACACCGTTCTTATTCAGCGTTAACTTCGCGGTCTCCTGCACGCCTCCTCCTTCCGCCGCAGCGCGGCGTAAGCTATCACGAGCCGAGGGAAGATTGCTTCCCCAAGAAATTGAGGTGATGCGTTTGAGCGAGCCGGTCGTGCGGGGGGAGCTGGCCCACCACCCGGAGGCGCTTCGGCTGGCGGCCGAGGTGCGCCGGGTCCACGGGCGTTACGCAGACGAGGTCGTCGCCCGGTATCGGCTCTGCCCGTTCATACGCGACGCCGCAACCAGTTTCGGACGCTTCTACGTCCTGCTCGACCGCGAGCCCGTCCTGGAGACGGCGCTGGCGGCGGTGGAGGAGGCGGAGTCCGCCGTGGTGCACCTGATTTTCCCGTGCATCCACGCTCCATCGCCCCAGTTCGAACGGTTCTCGTCGCGCCTCGGCGAGCAGCTCCGGCGGGTCCGCAGCCCTGCGCCGGTCCTGGCCGCGTTCCACCCCGAGATGGCCGGGGACGAGACGAACTCGCACCGGCTGGTCGGCCTCCTCCGGCACGCGCCGGATCCGTTCATTCAAACGATTCCAGAAGGGTTGAACCATTCGGGGACTGTCCTTGCCGGTGCGGGCGTCGAGCCCGCCGCCGATCCGGCCGAGGACAATTACCGGCGCCTTCAAGGGGCAGGAATCGTCGCAGTCAAGGCCAAGCTGGCCGAGATCATGGCGGATCGCGACGCGAGCTATGCCCCCTCGCTGGCGCGGCTCGGGTTGACCCGCCCCGGCCCGCGCTTCGGCCCCGCCCCGGCGCGCTAGCGCTCGGGCGTCCGTCGCGGCGCCGGGCTCGCCCCCTCCGACCCGGCCCTGGCCTCGCGCTCGGCCATCAGCGGCATCAGGTAGGGAAAGCCCGCCGCCATGGTGTCGAGGTTGGGATCGATCTGCGCGGCCAGCCAGAAGAGGAGCACGCAGGCGCGCTCGACGTAAAACCAGTCCTCCGGGTACTCGAACGAGCGCATCAGCTCCTGGAGCTCGCCGCGCTCCAGCTCGGGATCGGCCAGCTTCTCCAGCTGCTCGGGGCGGGCGCGCATCAGCGCCGCCGGCGTGCGATCCCGGATCTTGAGCAGCTTCGCGAAATAGGTCTTCACGGTCCGCTCGAGCAGCGCGTCGTTGCCCCCGGGCGCGACGAAGCCCATCCGCCGGAAGCCGCGCACGACCGCCGCGTCGTCCTGCGCGAAGATGCCCTTCAGGATGTCGAGCAGCCCGTCGATGAGCTCGTCCCGGGCCTCGCAGCTCGCGCCGAAGTCGAGGACGACGAGGCGAAAACCGCCGCCCTCCTCCGCGCTCCGCGGGGCGACGAGGAAGTTCCCCGGGTGCGGATCGGCGTGGAAGAAGCGATCCAGAAAGAGCATCTTGTAGAAGGCCTGCACGAGCTTGAGCGCGACGTCCGAGGGCAGGACGCCCGCGCTCCGCAGCGCGTCGAGGCGGGTGATCTTGATGCCCTCCATGAACGTCATCGTGAGGACGTCGCGCGTCGTGAGCTCGTGGATGACCTCGGGGAACGCGACGCCCGCGTCCCCCTCGAAGTTCTGCGCCATCCGCTCCATGCACGCGGCCTCGTGCAGGTAGTCGGTCTCGCGGCGGAGCAGGTCGACCAGCGACTCGTGCACCCGCTCGATGCGCCCGACCGGGACGAAGCGCTTGTAGACGAGGATCGCGAGGCGCAGGACGCGCAGATCGACGGCGATGATCCCGCGGATGCCCGGGTAGAGGAACTTCACCGCGACCTTGCGGCCGTCGTGCAGGCGCGCGACGTGGACCTGCCCGAGCGACGCGGCCGCGAGCGGCGCGCGCTCGATCGACGCGAACAGCTCGCTCGCCGAGCGGCCGAAGCTCGCGCGCAGCGCGGCCTCGAGATCGCTGAAGGGGTGGGGCGGAACCTGGTCCTGGAGCTGCTCGAGCTCCTTGCCGAAGGCCCGCGGCAGGAAGCCGCCCATGATGGACAGCACCTGACCGAGCTTGATGAAGACGCCCCGCAGCTTGAGCATGACGCGCAGCAGGCGTCGGGCGTTGTTCTGATCGACGCGGGCGCGGCGCGCGACGAGCCAGCCGGGCAGCTCACGCGCGGCGCCGCCGCTCCCGAGGCGCCTCGCGAACACCCGCCCGAGCCCCAGCTGGATCAGGTAGCTCGTCAGGATGACCGAGAACGCAAACAGCGCGCGGAGGAGTCGGACGGCGAGCGTCATGTGCGGCAGAGCAGCCGCACCATGCTACCGCAGGGGCCGCGCGGGGCCAGCCATGCTCGCTCCCCGGGGACGATCGGGCCCCGGAGAGGGGGCCGCCGCGGGCCGTCGCCGCGCCCAGGAGCCCTCCGGCGAGCCGGAGAGGCTCAGGAGAGCGAGTCCTTGATCGCCTTGATCGGGCGAGCGCGGACCGACTTGCTGGCCGGCTTGGCCGCGAACGTCATCGGCTGCTTCGTGAACGGGTTGATCCCCTCGCGCGCCTTGGTGGCGGGCTTCTTGACGACGCGGAACTTCGCGAACCCGGGCATCGTGAAGATGCCGTTCTTCTTCAGCTCCTTGTACGCGATGTCGGTGAGCGCCTCGAGGATCGCCTTGACCTGCTTGCGCGAGATCTCGTTCTCGTTCGCCTCGACCACCGCGTTGATCAGCGCGCTCTTGCTGAGCGACGTGCTCTTCTTCCCGTCCGTTTTCTTCGCCGCCATGTTCATTCCTCCTGAGGTTTGTGGCCTCTTGCGCGCCAAAGGAAACACAACGGCCGCCGCAGATCCAGTGTCGAATCGTCGATCGGAGCTACAAAAGAAGGGGTTTCATGCCCCGGGGGGCGCGTCGCTCCGCCGGAAGGACCGCCGGGGGGGCCTGACGCGGGTCGCCAAAACCCCGGGAAAACGGCCGAAATCGTGCCATCTTCAGGCCTCGCGCGCCCGCCTCGAGGGCGGGCCGACGCCCGGCCCTCGGGGTAGGAGATCACCCGATCCCCTTCCGTTGAAGGCGATCCGGGCCCCGCGCGCGCCCATTTCGGGTCGAGCCTCCTCGGCCGACACCCCTCCTCGCCCCTCCCCGCCCGCGCGATCGCGCCGCGCCGACCCGCGCGATCGCGCCGCGCCGACCCGCGCGATCGCGCCGCGCCGACCCGCGCGATCGCGCCGCGCCGACCCGCGCGATCCCGCGCGGGACGCGCCTCGCACCCGCGCCCGCGAGGCGGGCGAGCGGCGCCGGGCCCGCGCGCCGCGGCGGCCGATCACGGCCTCGCGGCGGCTCTTCTGCCGGGCCCAGCCGCGGCTCGCCGGGCTGCCAGCGGCCTCATCGCCGGGCCCATCGGCGCCCCTCGACGGAGGAGTCGGCGGCGCGTCGCGCGGCTCGCGGCGGCGCGCCGCGGGGGGCTAGCGGCGGCTGACCGCCGAGCCCGCGCCCCACTTCCGCTTGGCGGAGAGGCCCAGGATCGTCAGCGACTGCGGCGCCTGCGAGAACTCCATCACGTCGCCGAAGCCGACGCTCACCGAGTGGATCGGCCCGTCGAAGAAGAGCTTCGCGTCGTGCGTCTTGCTCCGCACGACGAGCGAGGAGCCCGGCTGGATCAGCGCGTGGCGGAAGCGGTACTCCTCGCCGTGAGGGGTGTAGGGCTCGCGGACGACGAGCTGGAGGCGCTTCGAGGTGAGCGGCAGGACGCGACCGCCGGCGGAGCGCTGCGCGGCCGTGGAGCCGGCCGCCGGGCCGATCCAGAAGCCGCTCGACTTCTGCTCCTCCTCGGCCTTGCCGAGCCGGATCACGTAGCGCGACGTGGCCGCCGGGGAGACATGGCAGAAGAGCGCGTCGTTCAGGACGCGCCCGCTGGCGAGCTTGTCGTTCACCGTGACCTGCATGCGGGCGAGCACCGTGCGGCGGAGCGAGCCGCGCAGCGCCTTCGCGATCGCGTCCGCCGCGTCGCCGCTCGTCGCGCCGCAGAAGAAGCCGACCGAGTGGCCAGGCGCGCTGTTGATGCCGAGGATCGGCACGTCGCCGACGCTGTGCGACGCGCTGAGGAGCGTCCCGTCGCCGCCCACCGTGATCACGAGATCGAGCTCGCCCGCGTCGAACGACTGCGCCGCGCCGGCGAGGACCTCGACGTGGGCCCCGAGGTCGTCGAGCGCCGCCTTGACCTCGCGCACGGTCTGCTCGTGCGCGTCGTGCGACGCCTTGAGGCGCGCGATGGCGGCGTCGCCGGCCTCGATGAGCCGCGTGATGCGCGGGTCCTTCCGCTCGTCGCGGTAAATCCTCCACGCAGAGCGCTTCACGACGAGCGCGACGCGGGGCGGACGCCGCTGCGCGGGCGCTTGGGGTTGCTCCGCCATCAGAGCTCCGCGAGGCGCCGGAGCGCCACCTCCGTCTTCGCGTCCTCGATCACGCCGCGGCGGGTGAGCTCGATCGCCTCGTCGAGCGGGACCGCCACGATGACGGCGAGCCGCTCGAGCGGGGAGCCGTCCTCGAGGGGCTCCCCCTGGCGCGCGGGATCGACCTCGACGTGAAAGTAGAAGTGCCGCTCGCCCACCATGCCCGGCGCCGGGAACGTCGACGGGCCGAGCGGCTTCAGCTCGGACGGGGGCACGTCGAACCCCACCTCCTCGAGCAGCTCGCGCGCGGCGGAGCGCTTCAGGCCCTCGGGGCTCCGCTCGTCGAGCTCGACGAGCCCGGCCGGCAGCTCCCAGAGCGCGCCGAGCGTCGGCGCCTCCGGGAACGGGCACACCTCGGGCGAGCGGGTCGCGGCCGGAGGCCGGAGCGCCGAGCGGAGATACACATGACGGCGCCCGCCCGCGTCGCGGTAATGCGGGGCGATCACCACCGCGTCGAGGCGCTCGCGATCGACGCTGTCGTAGGTGAACGTGTCGCTCAGCGAGCCGTCCGGGAACTCGACGCGGAACACCTGGCGTCGCACGTTGAGGAAACCGGGGGCGTCCAGCGAGGGGATCGTCTGGACCAGCTTGAGCGCGAGCTTCGGGAAGGGAGGTAGCCGCATGCGTCGAGGCGCGAAGCATAGCGCCAAACGGCCGCCGATCGCGATGCGCCCTCGCCCCGATCGAAGCGAGCGCCCGCCGAGCGCGGGCCTCGCGCGCGCGGACCGCTGCCGCCCGGTGAAGGTCCCCCGGCGAGCCCATGACGCGCGCGTGGCGCGCGGGCGCCCGGAGGGCGTCAGCCCAGCATGCCCCGCGCCCGCGCGATCGCCTCGATCTCCGGGCGACGCCGATCGAGCTCCGGGACGTCCTTGACCGGGAGGAAGCGAGAGGCGAGCCCCTCGCGCGGCACGCGCAAGAACCGGGGCTCGAGCGCCGCCGTGACCTCGCCGAGGAGCCGCTCGAACTGGATGGCCTTCCGCTCCCCGATCTTCTTCTCGACCTCGACGTAGGTCCACTCCATCGCGAGCGCGTCGAGCGCCGCGGCGCTGGCGAGGAATGTGTTCGTGTTGAAGACCGGCACGGCGCCGGGATCGAAGCCGCGGGGGAGGCGGAACTCCTCGGTGATGAGGCGCCGCCCGTTCCACCGGACCGGCCCGCCGCCCCGATCCGCGCCGACCTTGTCGACGACCTCGACCGTGAGCGGGTCGCCGTGGGCGAGGTGCCAGCCGAGGATGGCCGGGTCCACGGTCGCGCCGAGGTTGTCGAGGTTGGCGATCCAGACCGTCTTTCCGCCGCGCTCGAGGAAGCGGGCGAGCAGGCCGCTCCGGCGGAGCGCGTCGGGCAGATCGCCATGTCCGGTGGCGTACACGCTCGGCTCGCCCTCCTCGTCGAGGAACAGCGCGCCCTCGGGCGTCAGGCGGAGCGAGACGTCCTGCTCGAAGGTGGCGCACCGCGCGCCGTCGAGGCGGGGGCCGAGGGCCTCGCGGATCGGCTGCTCGGTCGCCTCGCTCGTCATGAGCCAGAGCGGCACGTGCGCGCCGGGCCGGTTCGCGAGCCGCTCGAGGTGCGCGTTCTCGCCCAGGCGGAGGTCGAGGAAGGTCCGGCCGGGGAGCGCCTCCACCAGCGCCTTGACCACGCCGCCCATCCGGGTCGCCATGCCGCCGGCGAGGACGCAGAGGGCCACCTCGCCCGCGGCCAGCGCCGCGAGCCCGCGCTCGCGGAGGCGCCCGTGCTCGGCCGTCCCCTCCGCCGGGGCCGACGCGATGTCGTCCGGGGCCGGCAGCTCGACGCGGCCGGGCAGCCGGTTGCGGGCGTCCCGCTCCACGCCGATGGTCGCCGCCCACCGCGCCAGGCGGGACTCGTCGAAGCCTCGGTCGTGCAAGCGCTTCAGGAGAGGGGCAGGAAGGGAGGCGATCTGCTGTGCGAGGGACACCGTTCGTCCAAAGCACGGTCGGAACGGCCCGGCAATACGGCACCTTCCCCCAGGCGCGGGCGCGGCCTCTGGGCTCAGCGGAGCACGAGGACCCAGACGTCGTAGAGCGCGTGGGTCCAGACCGCCGGCGCGAAGCCGCGGAAGACGTAGATCCCCGTGAGCACGAGCCCGCACACCATGCGGAACACGAACGAGGGGAGGTTCCAGGGATCGCCCATCGACCCGACGTAGTGCCAGCCGGAGAAGACGGCCGCGGCCACGACGGCCCATCCGGCCATCAGCGCCATACCCTGGGCCCCTCGGCCGAAAATGAGCTTGATCCCGAGCGCGCCGAGGCCGTAGAGGCCGGCGCGGAAGGCGATCTCCTCGTAGAAGCCGGCGCCGAGCGACATCACGACCCCGGTGAAGATGTCGTTGGACGCAACGGGCGGGCCGAGGCGGAGCGAGCCGACCACGTACGCGCCGGCGAAGCGCATCAGGATGGCGTAGAGCGCGCCCTCGGTGGCGAGCAGTGCGAAGCGCCTCGTCTGGAGGGCGTGGCCGCGGCCGAGGATGGAAAGGACGATGACGAACGCGGCGCCGACGGCGACCGTGAGCCCCGCGTAGAGCGGGAGGCTGTGCTTGGCGAGCGCGCGGAGCTCGGCGGTGACCGGATCCGCCGCGTTGCGGATGGGGAGGAAGGCGACGCCGAGGTGGTAGAGGACGAAGATCGGCATCGTCAGCGCGAGGTCGGTCAGCGCGTCGCTCTTGGCGGTGGGCTTGTCGCCGGGAGGGGCCGCCCCCGGCCGGGCGAGCTCCGGCCCGGCGCCGAGCATCAGGACGGCCTCAGGCGATACACGATCACCAGCACCTCGGCGGACCACATGACGAGGTTGAGCACGAAGGGGGTGTCCCGGAGGATCTCCTGGGTGGGGCTCTCGGCCTTCGCGCTGCCGGCCACGAGCTGGAGGAACCGGACCACCCCGAAGAGCGGGTGGATCGTCGTCAGCCAGAGGTGCGGGTTCTGGAAGAAGCGCTGCGTGTCGTGATCGAGCGTGTACGCGAGGTAGGTGGCGATGGTGGCGACGCCGGTCACGGCGAGCGCCGCCGTCAGGGCGCCGGGCGTGTAGGCGTCCAGCGCCACGCGCTGCTTCGAGGCGTTGACGGACGCGAGCTCGTGGCGCCGCTTGCCGAAGCCGAGGAAGAGCGCGAGCAGGGCGGTGCAGGCGATCATGAAGCCGGAGAGCGGCGTCTTCGTCGCGAAGCCGCCGGCGAGCACGCGCAGCACGAAGAAGACCGCGATACAGCCGACGTCGAGGTACGCGATCTTCTTGAGCCGGAACGAGTAGGCGACGTTGAGGACGTAGTAGCTGGCGGCGACCACCGCGAAGAGAGGCGGGCCGAGCAGGCTGGCGCCGAGCGCGATGACCGCGAGGCCGACCGCCATCGCCTTGGCGACCGGGATCGGCACGCGACCCGAGGCGATCGGCCGGAAACGCTTGACCGGGTGGACCCGGTCGGCCTCGGCGTCGACGATGTCGTTCAGGATGTAGACGGCGCCGGCGAGCAGGCAGAAGATCGCGAACGCCCCGACCGCGCTCATGATGATCGAGGGGTGGGTCAGGTGCTTGGCGAACACCACCGGGGCGAGGACGAAGAGGTTCTTCACCCACTGGTGGGGGCGCATCGCCCGGATCATCCCGCGCACCCGCCAGAGCAGCGTCCCCTTCGGCGAGTCGGGCAGGATCGGCGGCTGCGCGATCAGGCCGCCCGAGGGGGGCCCGCTCTCCGGCGGACGGGAGCTCGGCACGCCGCTCCGCGGCGGCGACGAGGAAGGCTTGCCGGTGGGGACGGAGCTCATCGCGGCGGGTGAGCCGCCCTGCTCCGCCGGCGCCGGCTGGTCCAGCGCACCGGCGTCCGGGCGAGCATCGGCACCTGGCGCCTCCTGAGATGGGAAGGCGGGGGCACTGTGGCGAAAGAGGGGACCCGGGGCGGTCACGGCGGCCGGAGCATACCCGGGAGCCCCGGCCACGGCCATTCCACGGCAGGCAAAAGAGCAGGAACGTGGACGCTCGAGACCGGGCGGCGGCGACAGGCCCAGCGCCCGGCGGCCAGACGATGAGCCAGTAAGAACGTGGCGCAGCGCACGCGAGCCCGCGGCCCGGGGGGCGCGCGTCGCGAATCCGCGTTCGCACCGGCGGCCCCGGCTTGTGGAACGCAAAATGCGCATCCCCGCAGGCTGGCCGTAACCTCGTGCTACCATCGCCCGTGATGACATCAGCGCTCTCGGTCGCGCGTGAAGCTTCGCCTCTTCTTTTGAAGCTTCGCTCTGCCGTGGAGCAGGCCCTCGAAGGCAAGCCAGAGGCGGTCGAGCTGGCGCTCATCGCGCTGCTCGCCCGGGGCCATGTCCTCATCGAGGACGTGCCCGGCGTCGGCAAGACGACGCTGGCGCGAGCGCTGGCGAAGGCCGTGGGGGGCGAGCTCCGTCGCGTTCAGTTCACCAGCGATCTCCTGCCGAGCGACGTCCTCGGGGTGAGCGTGTTCGACCAGCGGATCGGGCAGTTCGTGTTCCGCCAGGGGCCGATCTTCGCGAACGTCCTGCTCGCCGACGAGATCAACCGGGCGAGCCCGCGGACCCAGTCGGCGCTGCTCGAGGCGATGAACGAGGGGCAGGTGTCCATCGAGGGGACGGCGACGCCCTTGCCGGAGCCGTTCTTCGTGCTCGCGACCCAGAACCCGCAGGATTTTGCCGGCACCTTTCCGCTGCCGGAGTCGCAGCTCGACCGGTTCATGGTGCGGATCCGGATCGGGTACCCGCCGCCGCAGGTGGAGATGCGGCTGCTCCTCCAGGGCGGCGAGCCCGATCGCGCGCGGAACGTGCCGCAGATCATCGATCCCGCGCAGCTCGTGGCGCTGCAGCGCGAGGTCGATCGCGTCGAGCTCGACTCGTCGCTCGCGACCTACCTGCAGGCGGTGCTCGCGGCCACGCGCTCGAGCCCGACCCTCTCGCTGGGCGCGTCGCCGCGCGCCGGCATGAACCTGGCGCGCGCGGCCCGGGGGCGCGCCGTCCTTTACGGCCGCTCGTACTGTATCGCGGACGACATCCACGACCTCGCGGTCGCCGTGCTGGCGCACCGGGTCCGGCTCTCGGCCCACGCGGAGGGCTACATGCCGACCCGCGACGAGTGCGAGGCGGCGGTGCGCGACCTCGTGGCCCGGGTGCCGGTCCCGCTCTGAGGGGGCGATGGGCGCAGAGGACCGGGAGCGGGGATCTCTCAGCGGCAGCTCCCGCGGGGCCGAGCGCGAAGGCGCCGTAGCGCGCAGCGCCGTGCGCCCGAGCCGGTCGGCGCGCGAGCGGCACCCGCTCGAGCAGCGCCCGCTCTTGCCCTCGCGCGGGGAGAAGGCGTCGTCGCTGACGAAGGTCCTGCTCGCCCTGCGGCCGCCCCGGAAGCTCAAGTTCACCCGGGAGGGGAAGTACTACCTCGGGATCACGCTGGGCGTCGGCTTCGCGGCGATCAACACGGGCAACAACCTCCTCTACCTGCTGCTCGGGATGCTGCTGTCGCTGATCGTCGTCTCCGGCGTGATGAGCGACCTGTCGCTCCGACACCTCACCGTCACCCGGCGGCTCCCGGCCCGCGCCCAGGTGGGCCGGGCGCACCTCGTCGAGATCGAGGTCTACAACCACAAGAAGCGCGTGCCGTCGTACGCGATCGAGGTCGAGGATCTCCGCGCCGGCCAGCCGGCCGACAAGCGCTGCTTCTTCCTGAAGATCAGCCCGTCCAGCGCGCAGGTGGCCGCCTACCGGCGGACGCCGGCGAAGCGCGGCCGCGACCGGCACACCGGGTTCCGCATCGCGACCCGCTTTCCCTTCGGGCTGTTCGAGAAATCGCGCGAGGTCGAGGCCGAGGGGGACCTCATCATCTACCCCGCCGTCGATCCGGTGCGGCTCCCGGTCGAGGACGCGGGGCGGCGCGAGGGCGGCGCGAGCCTCAGCGGGCGCGGCGGCGGCGACGAGACCTTCGGGCTGCGGCCGATGCGCGACGGCGACGATCCGCGCGACATCTACTGGAAGAAGAGCACGATGCGCGACCAGCTGGTGCTGCGCGAGCGGACCCGCGAGACGCGGCCCGACGTGCAGATCGTCGTCGACGCGGTGCGCCCCGCCGGCGATGGCGACGGGTTCGCGCAGCTCTTCGAGCGCAGGATCCGCGAGGCGGCCTCGCGCGCCGTCGCCCATATCAAGCGCGGAGACGCCGTGGTCGTCGCGACCACGCTGGGCGAGCGTGTGCGCGGCGACCGCAACGTCGGCTCGGACGCGATCCTCCGGTTCCTGGCGCTGCTCGAGGCGGTGGACGAGAAGCGGGTGTCGGAGCTCAGCGAGGGGCGCGCCGCCCGGGCGTCCGCGCGGCGGGTCTCCAGCCCGGGCCCCACGAGCGGCGAGCGCCGCACCAGCACGCCGAGGACCGCTTCATGAGATTCGGGATGGTGCACCGGGTCATGACCGACGCGCTCGCGGCGCTCGGCGTCATCGCCCTCGTCGCCAGCGGCCAGTTCAACCGCTACGTGAGCTGGGCCATCCTCATCGGCCTCGCGCTCGCGCTCGTCGTGCGCGAGTCCTGGCAGCGGCACCCGGCGCTCCGCCACCTCGATACGGGCGTCCTCCTGGTCGTCATCGCCGTCCAGGTGGTCCGCATCGTCGCCACGGACGCGAGCGTGCTCGACGTGCTCGTGGAGTTCGCCGCGGCGCTGCAGATCATCCGGCTCGCGACGCGCAAGGGCGCGGCGCACGACCAGCAGGTCATCGTGCTCGCGCTCCTGCACCTCATCGCCGGGACCGTCCTCGGCGGCGGCCTCGGCTACGGGCTGTGCTTCCTCGGCGTGCTCGTCGTCGCGCCCGGCGCGCTCGTGCTCAGCCACCTGCGGCGCGAGGTCGAGGGCAACTACCGGCAAGGCGCGCGCGACCGGACCGGGCTGCCCGTGGACGTGCCGCGCATCCTGCGCTCGAGGCGGGTCGTCGGGCGCTCGTTCCTCGCCGTCACCTGCCTGCTCTCGATCCCCATCTTCGTCTTCACCGCCCTCCTGTTCGTCATCTTCCCGCGCGTCGGCCTCTCGCTGCTGCTCCTGAACCGCGGCCACACCGGGCGGATGATCGGCTTCTCGGGCAAGGTCGATCTGGGCGCGGTCGGGGTGCTGCGCAGCGATCCCAAGCTGGCGATGCGGGTCGAGATCCCCGACCTCCCGGAGCCGCCGCCGCCGCGCCTCACCATGCACCTGCGCGGCACCGCGCTCGACGCGTACGACGGCCGCACCTGGACCCAGAGCGAGACGTTCAAGCGCCCGACCGAGAGCGACGCGGGGCTCGTGCGGATCGAGCGGTACCCGGACCCGTCGGTCGACCCGGTGATGCGCATCGATCTGGAGCCGATCGATCCGCCCGTGATCTTCCTCCCGCCGAACGCGACGGGGCTCCGGTTCAAGAGCCGCGGGCAGCTCGGGGTCGACGCGAACACGATGGCCCACCGCGGGCCGGAGGGAGAGTTCCGGTACCAGCCGCTCGACGACCGCGGGCTCGTCTACGACGTCTTCCTGTCGCGCAAGCGGACGCCGACGTTCCAGCGCCTCCCCGCGGGCGAGCGGCGGCGCTACCTGGAGCTGCCGAAGGATCTGCCGCCGCGCGTCGCCGAGCTCGCGCAGCGATGGACGCAGGGCCTGGAGCGCCCCGCCGACCGGGCCCGGGCGATCCAGGAGCGGCTGCGCACGGAGTACCGGTACGACCTCGCGTCGCCGTCGGGGGCGGACCCGCAGCCGCTCGATCACTTCCTGTTCGAGTCGAAGCGCGGGCACTGCGAGTTCTACTCGACGGCGATGGCGATCCTGCTGCGCGCGGTCGACGTGCCGACGCGCAACGTGACCGGCTTCGTCGGCGGCACCTACAACCGCTTCGGCCGGTTCTATGCCGTGCGCCAGGGCGACGCCCACTCGTGGGTCGAGGTGTACCTCGACGGCGAGGGGTGGCAGACGTTCGATCCGACGCCGCCGGCCGACGCGGCGCCGAAGAGCGAGCTGGTCGGCGTCTGGGCGTACCTCCGGGACTTCATCGAGGCGACCAGCCAGCGCTGGGACAGGCACATCGTCGGCTACGACCTGAACCAGCAGGTGAGCCTGCTCCAGACGCTCACGTCGCGCTACCGGAGGTCCGGGTCGAGCGGCGACCTCGCGCTGTCGCGCCCGCGGATCCTGGCCGTCGCCGCCGTCGCGCTCGCGCTGGGCGGCGGCCTGCTCTACTGGCGCTTCCGCCGCGCGCGCCGCGGGCGCGAGGAGTCGCGCGCGGACGGGGGGCGGACCCCGAGCGCGATCCTGGCGACCGCGCTCTACGAGAGCCTGGAGGCGGCGATGCTCGCGCAGGGCGTGCCGCGACCGCCCAGCATGCCGCCGCTGCGCCACGCCGAGGCGCTGGAGCACGCGGATCACCCGCTGGCGCGCGAGATCCTGCTGCTCACGCAGGTCTACCTGCGCGCCCGCTTCGGCGGGGCGCAGCTCACCGAGGACGACAGCCGCGACTTCGAGCGGCGCGTCAAGGCGCTGCGCTCGGCCGATCGGCGCGCGCTCCAGGCGAGCGGCGTCGGGTTCCACGCGTCGCCCTAGCGGCGCGCGGCCTCCTCAGCGGCGCCGCACGGGGCGCCTCGCGATGAACGCCTGGCGGATGCCGGTGACGGCGCGGCGGGTCGGGCCGCCGGAGACGAACGGATCCTCGGGCGCGAGCTCGCCCAGCCGGTCCACGAACGACTGCGCCACGACGCGCTCGCCCAGCAGGCTGACGACGTTCGACTGGCCCCGCATCGTGGACGCGAGGACGGCGGCCGTCGACGTGTCCGGCACCGCGGCGGCCGAGAGCGCCTCCAGCACGCGCTTGATCGGCACGATCGACTGCGCGGTCGCCAGCTTGCGGTCCGACGCGCCGAGCGGCTGCGGGGCGTACTCGAGCCAGATCCCGGCGACGTTCAGGTGGCCGAGGAGCCGCTTCGACCAGCGCGGATCGAGCTCCACGTAGAGGGGCCGGACGTCGGCCAGCGTGGAGAGCGCGAACTCGCTGGGCTCGCCAGCGAGCGCGAAGTCGCGCAGGAGCGGCGCGAGCTTGCGCTCCTCGGCGAGCAGGCTCGCCGCGACCTGGCCGCGATCGAGCAGCGGGATGGGGACCACGAGGACGTCCGGCCGCTCGCCGCGCGTGATCCGCGCCGCCCAGACCCGCCACGCGATCGCCGGCGATCGCACGAGGATCGCGGAGCTCGGGTCGAGGCTGCCGTACGCCTCGTCGGTCCAGACCTCGGCGGCCGTCTGCTCGCTCCGGTCGGCGGCGAAGCCGGCCTCCTCGCTCGTCAGCGCGACCAGCGTCAGCTGGAAGACGACGAGCAGCACCGCGCCGCTCCGCGAGAACGGCACACGCGTGTCGAGCAGCGCCCGGACCGCCGCGTGCGCCCCGAGCGCCGAGCCGACGGCGATCGCCGCGACCGCGAGCGAGCGGAGCGGGGTGAGCGGGTCCGCGGAGAGCACGCCGGCGGCGCGCGCGGGCAGGAGGGTGTCGAGCGCGAGCAGCACGAGGAACGGCGCGACGAGCCACCGCGCGCGCGGGCGCAGGAGCGAGAGCGAGAGCCCGGCCGCGGCGATGAGCAGCGAGACGACGCCGATCTCGCGGCTCCACGCGGCGAGCGCCGTGGTGCGCGCGCTCGCGATGTCGAGGGCGGCGAGGCTCCCGGCCGTGAGCGCGCGGCCGATGTCGGCCCACGCGCGCGGCGCGAGCGGCCGCAGCACGAGCGGCGCGAGCAGGAGCGCGGCCGTGAGGGCCCCTGCGCCGGCGGCGACGCCGAGCAGGCGCCGGGGCGGGCCCGCGGCCGCCGCCCCCTCGCCGAGGCCCCGGCGGGCGAGGAACATCGCGGACGACGCCGCCAGCGCGGCGATGCCCGCGGGGGGGCTCTCGGCGAACGTGGCCCCGAGGACCGCCCCGAGCGCGATCCAGGCGCGCCCCGCGTGCCGCGCCTGCTCGGCGCAGATCGACGCGAGCGCGAGCGCCACGAGCGCGCCGCAGGTGGCGAGCATGGCGCCGCCGCCGACCGTCGCCTCCCGCTGCCAGGTCGGCGACAGCGCCGCGGTGAGGACGGCGATCGCCGACAGCGCGGCGGCGAGCCGCGGGCTCGCCGCGCCGCCGGGCGCGCCCGGCGCGGATCGCGCCGCGGCGGCCGTGGCCTCGGCCGCGCCGCCGAGGAGCTTGCGGAGGAGCGAGAGCCCGGGGAGCGGCGCCGGCCGCGCGGACTCCAGGAGGAGCCGGCGGACCATCTCGTAGAGCAGGCGCGACGCGATCGCGAGCGCGAGCGCCGACCCGAGGGCGGCGCGGAAGGTGCGCGGGCCGAGCGGGAGCAGGCTCAGCGCCTGCGAGACCGCCGTCGAGAGGCCGCCGCCCACCCCGACCGCGACGAGGCCGAGGTCCCGGACGGCCGTGAGATCCTCCCGCCATTGCCCCGACGACGAGGCGCGGGCCAGCGAGAGCCCGAAGGGCAGCGCGGCCGACAGGAAGGCGAGCGACCGATCGAGCCAGCAGCGTTTCTCTCCGGAGCTCACCGGCCGGCCATGCCAGATCGACCGCGGCCGGGCCAAGTTTCGGCGCGCGGCCCGGCGGCGCCTCGGCGGCGGGCGATCCTGCCGCGCCCGGAGGCGCCGCGCGGGGCGATCCGCGCGCGGGGGGCGCGATCATCCGGAGAGGCGGTGAGCGGCGACCTGGGCTAGAGTCGCCCCTCCCACGGAAAATTCGGAGGTCGGCTCGTGTCCCGTTTCATCGATGAGCTCAAGAGGACGCACCGCTGCGGCGATCTGCGCGAGGCGGACATTGGCAAGGAGGTCGTGCTGTTCGGCTGGGTCGCGCGGCGCCGCGATCACGGCGGCTGCATCTTCATCGACCTCCGCGACCGCACCGGCGTGACGCAGATCGTCTTCGATCGCAGCTACCTCGGGGCGATCAGGAAGCACGGCCTGATGGCGGAGGAGAAGGACCTCGTCGACGCGCACGCCGCCGCCGAGAGGGCCCGGTCCGAGTGGGTCGTCGGCGTCCGGGGCGTCGTGGTGAGCCGCGAAGGCAACGTGAACGACAAGATCGACACGGGCGCCATCGAGGTCTGGGTCGCCGAGGCGACGATCTTCAACAGGGCCGAGACGCCGCCGTTCGAGATCGCGGACGAGATCGAGACGCGGGAGGAGATCCGCCTCCAGCACCGGTACCTCGACCTGCGCCGGGCGCCGCTCCAGCGGGCGCTGCGGATGCGCCACGAGATCAACCGGGCCACGCGGAACTACCTGTCGGACCAGGGCTGTCTCGAGCTCGAGACGCCGTTCCTCGTGAAGTACACGCCGGGCGGCGCGCGCAACTTCCTCGTCCCCTCGCGGATCTCGGCCGGCAAGTTCTACGCGCTCGCCGAGAGCCCGCAGCTCTACAAGCAGCTCTTCATGGTCGCCGGCTTCGACCGGTACTTCCAGATCGTGAAGTGCTTCCGGGACGAGGATCTGCGCATCGACCGGCAGCCGGAGTTCACCCAGATCGACGTCGAGCTGTCGTTCGTGAACCAGGACGACGTCTTCGGGCTGATCGAGGGGCTCGTCTTCGCGGTGTTCAAGGCCGCCCTCGGCAAGGACCTCACCGAGCTCTACCCGGCCGGCCGCTTCCCGCGCATGCCCTACGCCGAGTCGATGCGCCGCTTCGGCAACGACAAGCCCGATCTCCGCTTCGGGATCGAGCACACCGATCTCACCGACATCATCATCGAGCACAACGGCGGCGGGGTGCCCTTCTGGGTGGAGCTCGCCGAGAAGTACCGGTCCGGCAAGCTGCGGCGCGACCTGCCGGCCGAGATCGTGAAGGGGCTCGTGATCCCGGCGAGCGCCAACCTGTCGCGCCAGCAGACCGAGGAGCTCGAGCGCGGCCTCCGCGACGTGAAGGGCTTCCGGGGGCTCGCGCGCGCCAAGCTCGCCGAGGACGGCTCCTGGACGCAGTCGCCCCTCACGAAGTCGATCACGGCGGAGCTCCGGCAGCGGCTCAACGAGGCGCTCGGCGCCAAGCCGGGCGACGTCCTCTGCTTCCAGTTCGGCAAGGAAGCCGTGGTGCACACCGTGATGGCGAAGCTCCGCGTCGACGTCGCCAAGAAGATGGGGCTCATCCCGGAGTACGGGCATGGCGACCAGTGGCGGTTCCTCTGGGTGACGAACCCACCCCTGTTCGAGTTCGACGAGGACACCGGGCGCTGGGCCGCCGCGCACCACGCGTTCACGCGGCCGATCGACGAGCACGTGCCGCTCCTCGAGAGCGATCCGGCGCGGGTCGAGTGCTACCGGTACGATCTCGTGCTGAACGGCTTCGAGATCGGCGGCGGCTCGATCCGGCTGCACGATCCCGAGGTCCAGGCGCGCGTCTTCAAGACGCTGGGCATCGACGAGAACGACGCGCGCGACAAGTTCGGGTTCCTCCTGGACGCGCTCCGCAGCGGCGCGCCTCCGCACGGCGGCATCGCGGTCGGCATGGACCGGCTCGCGATGCTGCTCAGCAGCGCGCCGACGCTGCGGGACGTGATCCCGTTCCCGAAGACCAACCAGGGCACCGACCAGATGACCGGCGCGCCCGTGGCCGTCGACGCCGCGCAGCTCACCGAGCTGCACGTGAAGACGGTCGCGCCCGCAGACGCCCGGCCGGGCGCGGCGGGCACCGGCAGCGCCGGCGCCTGATGCCGGCCCGGGGGACGCGACCGCGATCGGATGCCTCGACGACGGCGGCGCTCCAGCGCTCCAGCGCTCCGGGGCGCCGCCGCCACCGCGCTCGCTGTGCCCTGCCTCGCCGCGCGCGGCCGCGCCCCTCGGCCTTTATGTTTGCAGGCCGCGCACTTCTGATAGGGTAGGGCCTGTATCCTTCGCCATGGCCTCCCCGGCGCGAGTCCTCGTTGTGGATGACAGCCCGACCATCCTGAAGGTCGTCAGCGCCATCCTAGCTCGCAACGGGTTCGACCCGACCGTGGCGCGCGACGGGCTCGCCGGGATCGAGCTCATCAAGAAGGGCCCGAAGTACGACGTCGTCCTCCTCGACTTCGTGATGCCGAGGATGAACGGCTACGCCTTCTGCCGGGAGCTGCGGTCGAACCCGTCGCACCGCACGGTCCCCGTCGTCCTGATGAGCGCCAAGGGCGACAAGATCCGGGGGCAGTTCGTCCAGCAGACGGGCGCCGTCGACGCGATCACCAAGCCGTTCGACGCGCGGGCGCTGGTCGCGGTGATCGAGGGCGCGCTCTCGAAGGCGGCCGAGGGGCGGGCGCGGCCCGTGCCCGAGGGCGCGAAGATGCCCGACGAGGACACGATCGCCGAGAGCGTGCGGCCGAGCCTCCTCGCCCGGAACATGCGCCAGCGCGCCGGGGTCGACTTCGCGCAGCAGCTGGCGACGGTGATGACGCCGGCGATCATGAGCCTGTCGCCCGAGGCGCGGACGAACGAGGCGGCCGTGATGCAGGCGGTCGCCCGCGTGATGACGAGCGACGTGGTGTCCAAGCTGACCCTGACGCTCCGCGACCTCGACGCGCCCCCGGACGCGAAGGAGGTGATGAGCGGCGACGTCGCGGCGATCCCGCTCGCCGAGATCCTCCAGCTGCTCCAGATGCAGCGGCAGACGGGCGTGCTCCGGGTGACGACGAACCGCGCGTCGGTCACGATCTCGCTCCGCCAGGGGCTCATCGATCTCGTGCAGGCGCGCAACTCGTCGGACGAGTTCAAGCTCGGGCGCTACTTCATCGAGCGCGGGCTCGTGACGCGGGAGCGGCTCGAGGCGCTGCTCCGCGCCAAGGCGCCGCAGACGCTGCTCGGCCAGGTGCTCGTCGAGGCGGGCGTCGCGACGAACGACGATCTCATCGCCGTGCTGGAGCGCCAGTCGAGCGAGCTGATCTACGAGGTGCTGCGCTGGCCGTACGGGCGCTTCTCGTTCACGCGCGAGCCGTTCCGCCCCGAGGTCGAGCAGGCGCGCCTCGGCCTCGCGGTGTCCGCGCTGGTGCTCGAGGGGTTCCGGCGCGTGGACGAGTGGCGGCTCATGGAGGGGACGATCAACTTCGACCAGGTGGTGGTCGTGGACCAGGTCGCCCTCGACGGCGTGGGCTCGGGCAAGCTGACGCGCATCGAGGAGCTCGTGCTCGGCGCGGTCAACGGCTCGCGCACGGTGAACGAGGTGATCAAGGAGAGCGCGGTCGGCTCGTTCGACGCGATCAAGACGATCTACCAGTTCCTGCAGACGCGCGTGCTGAGGACCCGGGCCGCCTGAGGCGAGCGCCGGCGGCGAGCGCGCAGTGCCGGCCGTGCCGCCTGCGGCGCGCCGGGAGCTGCTCGCCGCAGCGCGGCGCTTCCGGGACGGACGGCGTTCGCCGCCGCCTTTGGGTTGTCTACGCGCGGGGCTCAGGCCGCCCCACGACGGGCGTTGCGCTGAGCGGGATCGCGGCGGAGAGGGCGGGATTCGAACCCGCGGATCAGTTTCCCGATCGCACGCTTAGCAAGCGTGTGCCTTCAGCCACTCGGCCACCTCTCCTGGTCTCCAGGAGGATCCGCCCGGCCCATGCGCAGGGCCCAGCGCGGATCTCGAAGCTTCGACAGTAAAAAGAGCGTTGACTCGACAGACGCTCGGCGCGGGCCGTCGAGGGAGCGGCAACATACCAAAGAGGCTGTCGCCGTGCACAGAAGATCGTGCGTGGAAACGCCGTCGACGGACGACGCCTCCACGGCACGGGTGGCGGCCCGAGCCGCCGAGCTGCCGGGCTCGACCGATGCCCCCGGCCCGGCCATGGCGGCGATCGCGGCGTCCATAGAGCCTCGACGATGATATAAATATTTGAATTTATTGAGTTTAATTCTGTCCCTGAGCCCTCCGACCACCCCGGCCCGGGGCGGCGGTGCAGGCGGCCGCCGCGGCGGGTGCGCCCCCGTCGAGGGTCATTGCGGCACGCCGTAGGCCAGGGCGAACAGCACGGCGCTGAGCGCCGCGCAAGCCCCCCACGCCCGGGCGGCGCTGCGGGCCAGGAAGGCGACGCACATCGCCGCCACCCAGAGCGGCACCACGAGCGCGAAGCCGAGGACGCTCCGCGTGTCCCCGGAGAGCGGCGCAAACCGCGCGACGCACGCGCTCGCCAGAACGGCGACCGGGAGCGTCCCGACCAGCGCCGCCGCCTGGCGCAGGGTGGCATCGAGCCGGGCGAGCCGGCCGCTAGCCATGACACGCTCCTGCGAGCGACAGCGCGACGACCGCGGGAGGCGACAGGAGCGCGAGGCCCCACACCGCGCGCGGCCAGACGGGCGCGAGCAGGACGAACAGGCTCGCGGCGCAGAGGAGCGCGGCGAAGGGGACGAGGAACGCCGCGGGGCCGGCCTCGGTCCGGCGCCACAGCCACACCGACAGCGCGAAGGAGACGGCGGCCAGGGCCCGGGCCGCGACGCGCCACGCGCGCCGCCCGCGCAGCCGGGGCGCGACGCCGAACGGAACGCGCTCCGGCCGCGCCGCGCGGAGCAAGGCGAAGGCGAGATACGCCGAGAGGAGCGACGCGATCTCAACCATGCGACGCCCTCTGGCGCCTGGCCATGAGCCCCGCCCCGCCATGGGCCAGCGGCGCTGGCGCCTCGTCCTGCGCCGCCGGCGGCGGCGCCGCGTGCCGCGGGGCCGCGCGGCGAAGCGCCCAGGCCGAGGCGAAGAGCGCCGCGGCCGCCAGCAGGAGCGCGACGTCGACCGCGAAGACGGCCGCGAGCTTCGGCCCCCCGCCGAAGAGCCCGGCGCCCGACCAGCGCGCCGCGAGCGCGGGGACGGGCAGCAGCAGGAGCCCCGCGAGCCCGATCTGCCGCCACCAGAGGCTCGCGCCGTCGCGCGCGGCCAGCGCCCACGCGACGCACAGCCCGAGCGCCGCGAGGAACGTGAGCTCCTCGGCCGCCATGCGGCCCGCCCAGCCGAGCGGGAGCGCCCGGCTCGCCAGGAAGAGCGCCGCGATCGCGACGAGCGTCCCCGCGCCGAAGCCGACGGTGAGCCGCGCGAGGAGGCGGTTGCCCAGGCTCTGCCGCCGCGCCTCCCGCCGGGCGAGCCAGATCCAGTTGCCGGTGAGGATCGTGGCGCACGTCGCCACGGCGAGCGCGAAGAACAGGGCGCGGAGGGTGACGCCGCCGAAATCGGCGTAGTGGAGGCCGTAGATCCAGAGAAGCACGCCGCTGCGGGCGCCCTCCGCGCCCGGCAGGTCGGCCGAGAGGACCGCGCCGTCGGTCGCCCGCAGGCGCACGATGCCGCGCCCGAACGGGACCCCCTCGATCGTTCCCCGGATATCCACGGTCCCGCTGTCGAGGCCGAGGTGCCGGATACGGTACCTCTCGGGCACGAACCGGGGCTCGACCGCGCGCGCGCGCGCCGTGAGCTCGTCCAGGGTGAGGCCGCGCGCGGGCGCCCCTCTCGCCGGCTCCTCCACGTACGACGCCCCCCAGGCCACCCGGTCCGCCCGCGCGGCGTCCCCGCCGAACACAGGGCCCGTGAACACCTGCACGAGCACCCCCAGGAAAACGAAGAACGCGCCGGAGTAAGCGTAGAGGAGCTGAAATGGCAGGCCTATCACCCCGAGCACCTTGTGCATGTCCGACCAGAGGACACGGCGCGTCTTGTCCGGCCGGAAGCGATGAAACTGCCGGACGAGGTCCTTCAGGTGGATGAGCACGCCGGTCGCCAGCGCGAGCAGGAGCGCGACGCACAGGAGGCCGGCCACATAGAACAGCCACAGGCCGGTCGCTCGGTGCCAGAGGTAGTGCAGGTCGTAGAGGAAGTCGGACAGCCGCTCGCGCTCGGGCGAGAGCCCCTCGCGGACCCACGACGAGACCATCTCGCCCTGCGAGGAGTATTGGAGTCGCGCGGCGCCCAGCCCGCCCTTCGGCAGGTCGAACCAGAGCTGCTCGGGCGTCGTCCCCGCGGCGGCGAGCCCCTGATCGAGCGTGGCCTGGAGCCCCGCCTGCTCGACGGAGGAGCGCTCTTGGGTCAGGGGCTCCTCCCACACCGCGAGCTGCCCCCGGAAGAGCGTGATCCCCCCCGACAGGAACATGACATAGAGCAAGAGCCCGCCGATCACGCCGGCCCACGCGTGCACGTCCCAGAAGGTCGTGAAGGCATGGCGGGAGAGCTTCTTGGCCATCGCGAATCACCCTGTCCCCTCGCGCGGAGCGCCGCGCGCCGCGCGAGCTTATCGCGCCTTCGCCAGGCCGTGCAGGTACCCCGGCGTCGTCAGGCCGAGCTTCGGACCGCCCTCGGCGGTCAGCTCGATCAGCGTGCTCTCCGTGGAGCCGTTCTCCTCGTCGATCGTGAAGACCCGGCCGTCGACCTCGAAGAAGGAGACGTTCGCGGGCGAGGGGGCCAGCTCCGCGATCGCCGCGGCCTCGTTCGTCGCGGTATCCCACCGCCACCAGTGCCACGCCGGCTGGCCCGTGATCTGAGGGGTCTTTGTCTCCTCCTCGATCGTGGCGAGGTCCTCGTCGAACACCCGGAGGAAGAGGCTGTCCCCGCCCGCAGGGATGGGATCGCCCACGATCGCGCCGTCCGCCAGGTCGCCCAGGCGCAAGAGGAAGTCCGGGTCGAAGGCGTCCGCATCCTTCGGGATGCGCAGCGCGCACGGCTCGGTCTCCAGGCGCTGGACGTGATAGGCAGCTCCCGCGAGCGCCGAGCTCACGAAGTAAGCGTCGCCAGAGGCCGTCTCGACGGACTGCGTGATCCCGCCGCAGCGGTCGTCGACGTCGAACCGCACGACGGTGTCCGTCTCGGTGTCGATCGCGACGAGCCCGGTCTCCGGGAGGATGGTGTCGGTCGTCGTCCAGTCGAACCACCCCACCGAGAAGAGGAGCGTCTTGCCGCGCATGACCGACCCGTATCCGTACAGCGCCAGGTAGCCCTCCCGGCCGGTGTCCGGCAACGGGATCGTCCCTTCCACCTCCATCGTCGTGGGGTTCCACACGACGATCTGCTCGCCCGCGCGATCCGGGTGGTAAACCTTCGTCGGAGAGATGAGGTAATTCGTGGGCCAGAGGCTCTGCACGCCGAAGGGCTGGAGGCTGATGGAGTCTCCCTTGACGAGCGCGTTGCTCTCATCGAGCGTGTAACGCGAGATCGTCGGCGACTCGGCGCCGCCGACGCCGAACCAGCCCAGCCCCTCGAACGCGAACAGCCTCGCCGATCCGGGGACCTCGAGCGCCTGGGAGGGGTCGACCACCGTGCCTGCCTCGAGCGACGGCACCACGTGATAATACGAGTTGGTGGCGGTGTCGTCCCAGACGCGCGTGGCGACGATGAAGGCGTCCCGGCCGCTCTGCCCACCGCCGCCGCCGCCGCTCTGCCCGCCGCCGCCGCCGCCGCTCTGCCCGCCGCCGCCGCTGCCGCTCTGCCCGGCGGGGCTCGACGTCGCGTCGTCGGCGCAGCCGCCGCCGAGCGCGCCGGTCAGGAGCACGAGCGCGAAGGTCGTGGCGCCCGCGCGATTCGATGGCCGCTGCTTTCGCTGAATCACACTCATCTGTGTTTCCTCCGGTCGTGCGAGCCGGAGGGCTCGCCCCGACATCGTCGTCGTCACATCTCCAGCGTCGCCTTCGAGGAGAGCGTCCGCCCGGGTCGCTGGACACCATAGAAATCTGAGGCCCGCTCGTCGGTGAGGTTGTGAGCCTCGATGGTGAAGCTCACCGTGCGCGGCTCGTCGCGCACGACGTAGGTCAGCGCGAGCGAGTGCAGGAGCTGAGAAGGCACCTTGGCCTTCGAGGCGAGCAGCCCCGTGTTCGCCCAGCCGACGTAGAACTCGTGCACGTAGCGCGTGTCCCAGGTGAGCGAGATCGTGTCGCGCGGCGCGAACACCTGCTGGAGCTGCACGCGCGCCGAGCCGTTCGCGAAGAGCCACGGCCGGTTCGGCATCCGTTCGCCCTCGGAGCCGGCGAAGTGCCCCTCGTCGGACGTCTTGCGGAAATCGTCATAGGTGATGTTGCCGTCGAGGGCGACGTGCTCTCCCGGCGACGTCCAGCCGGCGGCGGCCTCGATGCCCAGCGACCGAGCGCCCGTGACGTGGATGTACTGGATCGAGTCCGTGCGGTTGTTCAGCACGATGAGCCGCTCGACCGCGCGGAGAAAGCCGTTCGCGTCGAGCCGCCACGCGCCCGACGCGGTGTCGCGCGCGTCGATCGTGAAGCCGAGGTTTCCGTTGTGGCTCGTCTCGGGCGAGAGGTCGAGGTTGGCGACGATCATCGCCCCGTCGCCGAACACCTCGACGGGCCGCGGGAGCCGCGCCGCCCACTCGTACGACGCCTTGGCGTAGAGCCACTCGGAGAAGCGATAGCGGAGGCCGTCGCCGAAGCCGAGGCGATGGGTGTCGCGCTCCCGCCGACCGAAGCGCCCGTCGAGCCCGGGGAGGCGCCCCTTCATGCGGAGCAGCTGCACGTAATCCTTCACGAAGAGGCTGTTCTCCAGGCGATCGTCGAGCAGGTTGAGCTGGTGCTCGACGCCGTGAACCCAGGTGAACAGGCTGTGCACGCCCCTGAGCTGGTCAGCCTGATGGTTGTCCGGCCTGCGCTCTTCCCCCGTGCGCGAGATGAACGTCGGAGACACGGAGAGCTGCAGCGCGTGCTCCGGGTGGGGCCGGTAGCGGAGGTTCAGGCGGCCCAGGCCGCTGTGCTCCCGGAACACCCGATCCCGGGGGGGCGACTCGTCCTCGCCCGGCTTGGTGCGCTTGCGGACGCAGCGGCCGAACCAGTCGTAGACACACTCGCTGACATCGAGGAAGGTGGCGCGCCCGTACGTGTACCCGACGAGCGCTTCGAGCGCGACGCCTCGGCCGAGCCCTTGCTCGTACTGGAGCGTCGCGCCCGGCACGGTCTCGCCGTTCGCGACCTCGCCATAGGGCTCCTCCATGACGCCGAACTTGTGCTGATGCTCCTTGTCGTAATCGGTGACGAAGGCGCGCAGGAGCAGCCGCCGCGCCCAGGGCCGGTTCACGAAGCCGAGCTCGGCGCTCCCGCCCGTCGCCAGGTAAGCGTCGTGGAAGCGGTAGGCGCGGGCGGGTCCCTCGCGCCCGGTCCTGGGGTCCGCCACCACGACGTCCACCGGATAGTCGTTCTTCGCGGCGTCGAGGAAGCCGCTCACGCGGGCGAAGAAGCCGCTCGGCTCGTGCAGGTGCCGCGCCGAGAGCGTGAGCCTGTGGGTGTCGTAGGAGCCGATCTCGTAGGACGCCGCGCCGTGGGTGCCGCGGACGTCCCGATCCGTGACCAGGTTGACGGCCCCGCCCAGCGCGTCGGCGCCGAAGCGCACCGGGACCACGCCGCGGTAGATCTCGACGCGCTCGACCAGGTTCACCGGCACGTTCGAGACGCCGAACGGGTACCCCGCGAGATCGAGCGGCACGCCATCGAGAAAGAAGCGGATCTGATCGTCCGTCAGTCCATTCAGCGAGAAGCGCGCCCACGACCCGAGCCCCGCGCTCTTCCGCACGCCGATGCCCTGGGTACGGGCGAGCACCTCGCCCATGTCGGCGGTCCTCCGCTGCGCCTCCTCGGTCTCGATGACCGTGATCGCCTGCGCGGACTGCCGGAGGCGCTCGGCCATGGCGCCGCGCACGGTCACCTGGACGGGCGCCGCGCCGGGCGCCGAGGCAGATGCCGCGCCGGGCGCCGATGCGGGCGCTGTACCGGCACCCGGGGCCGGCGCCGCGCCGGGCGCCTGGCCGGGCCCCCGGATCGGCGCGGGCGTGATCTCGGCGGCGCGCGCGGACGCGGCCGCGACCGCGGCCGGCTCGGCCGGGGGCTCCTCGGGGGGCCGGAACTCGAAGGCGTAGAGGATCCGTGAGGCGACCGGCGTGCCGCCCCGGCGCGCCGGCGCGAAGCGGAACCGGAGCGCCGCCGCCCGGGCCGCCTCGTCGAAGCCAGGGCCCATCGAGCCCACGATCTCGGCCTCGGTCACGCGCCCCGCCGCGTCGATCAGGAGCTTCAGCACGACCTTGCCCTCCCGTCGTGCCGCCCGCGCCTCCGGCGGGACCTCGGCCTCGGCGCCCTCGACGAGCTGCGGCCGCTCGATCCGCGCCTCCCCGGCGCCCCGCGGCGAGCGCTCTTCCCCCGCCGCCCCGGTGTCGGGCGCGGGCGGTCCACCATCGCCCTCCGCGCGCCCGCGGCCGCGGGGCTGCTCGCCGCCTTCCTGAGCGCGCGCGGGCGCAGGCACGCCGGGCAGCAACGAGAGCAGCACGGCTGCGAACACACCGCGGAGCGCGAGGGAGCGTCGCGTCACCGCGCCCCCTCTCGGCCTGGAGCGCGCGTCGGTGCGGGAACGGATGGGGAAACCGGGCAGGCTACCATGTCCAGACGACTCCGCTACCCGAGTTGAAAAGCAAAATCAATTTCACTCTCACAAGGCGGAACCGACGTTCAGGGCGGCGATTTCTTCTCGGCAGCGCCCGTCCGCGCACGCCTATCGGTTCCTCCTCGACGGGGAAGCGGGCGCTCGCTCGATGACGTGCGGCCGGTCGATCCCTCGTGGAGCACAATCACGGCACCGCCGAGCTCACCGCGCGGCGAGACGAGGTCTTTCGATGGATGATGCTCGGAAGGCGAGCGAGGCGGCGGGGTGCATGCCGCGCGAGATGACCCTTGGTGAGCCTTGCTCTACCGTCCTTCGGCTCGCCGAGGCGCCCAGCGTCGATGAGCCGATCCAGGAGGGAGAGCGGCGGATCGTGACCGACCGGTACGTGCTCTTCCTCGGGCGGGGCGACGACGCGGCGTTCAGCGCCGTGCAGCGCCTGAGGCTCGCCCCGGGGGCGGTCCGCGAGACGGTGGAGGAGGTGCGCGCGCTGGCCATGTCGCACGGCCGGCGGGCGCTGACCTGGGAGGTCGCGAGCTCGGCCACGCCGCCCGGCCTTGCCGACCGCCTGCGCGGGCTCGGGATGGCCCCGGCCGATCCCCCGAGGGCCGCCGTCATGGCGCTGCTCGAGCCGCCGCCGCCCGCTCCCGCGGGCATCGCGGTATCGCGCGTCGAGACCATCGGCGATTTCCGTACCTTCGTGTCGATCACCCATGAGGTGTTTGGAAGGCTGGACCGGCTCGACGACGAGCTCGCCCGGATCGACCGCGACGGCGCGCGGGACCTCGCCGACACGCGATTCGTCCGTTATCTCGCCTGGATCGCCGGCGAGGCCGTCGCCGCCGCCACCGCGACGTTCACGGACGCCGGCGCCGTCCTGCACTCCGGCTCGACGAAGGCTGCGGCGCGCGGTCGCGGCGCGTACCGCGCGCTGCTGGCCGCCCGCTGGGAGGACGCCGTCCGCCGCGGCGCGCCGCGGGTCGTGACGAGGGCCGGCCCGATGTCGCGGCCGATCCTGCGCCGCGTGGGTTTTCAGGAGCTCGCCGAGATCGATTTCCTCGTGGATCGGTTCGGCTGACGTGGGAGCTCGGGCGAGATGCGAGGTGGCTTGAGGCTGCCGGCGGTATGCGGTCGCGCGCTCAGGAGCCGTTCGTGGCGAGGAGCTCGCGGGCGTCGCTGACGACCGCGGCGCGACGGATCCGCCGGTCCAGCTCGTCGATATCGGTGCTCGCGAGCACGCGCTCGCGCACGTCGCCGGGGACCTCCAGCCCGCGGGCCTCGAGCACGGCGAGCACGTCGTGCGCCTTGGTCTTCAGGGTGCCCTCGCGCACCCCTTCTTGCCTGCCCTGGGCCACGTAGCCACGCGCGAACTCGCTCTGATACTGGTATCCGCTCTTCATCATCGCCTCCAATGTCCGGCTCGCCGCACCGTTCAGCGAGGAATAGCCCCACGTCCGCGTACAGGGCCCGCCGCTCATGATCGAGCCCGGCTGCCGCCGCCAGGAACGCCACCCCGATCGCCTCTCCGGTCTCCCCTTCCCCGTGTGCCATCGCCGACAGCACCACCACCTCTGGTGCCGCCTTCGCCTGCTCGGCGTCCGTGACGACTGGGACAGGATTATCCGTACTACAACGGATAGACATCGCTCCCTCTCAGGAGCGCCCCGCGCACCGCACGCAGGCCCTTGACCGCCATCAGGGGCACAAATGTAACCCACCTTCCGCTGTGGAAATCCAGGCTGGACCTTGACGCGCTCTCCTGAAAATGAAAATAATAGTCAATCTCAGCCTTCGGGCACCGAACAGCCACGTCAGGATCTGCCTTATGAGGAACACAGTCTTTTTCAGAGCCACCGCTCTCCTCGCCTTTTCGGGCCTCGCCGCGCTGTTGAGCGCCTGCTCCTCGGACGACTCGTCGGGCTCGAACGGCGGTGGCGAGGCCGGAGGCGAGCCCGACTCGGCAACCAACCCCGCGGTCCTCGTCGCGGGCCAGGTTTACAACCCCGGTGACGAGTTCCTGACCTACGTCGGCATCTTCCCGGAAGTGCCGCAAGGCGACGTGGATTTCGGCGAGTTCCGCGAATTCGGCAATGCCACCGTCACCGTGTACGGCGGCCGCGTCTTCGTCGAGCAGGACGGCGTGATGCAACGCTTCTCCGTGAACGAAAACCTCAAGCTCGTGGCCGGGCCGCGCTTCACCTGGGCGGACCTCGGAATCTCCGGCGCCAACGCCACCTCCACGGTGTTCATCTCCGCCACGAGGGCGTACACGTTTGCGCCGCAGCTGGGGGTGATCGTCGTGTGGGACCCGGAGGCCATGGTGAGGACCGCCATCATCGATCTCGACTTCCCGGAGCGACCCGAGGGCATGGAGACCTGGGCGTACGATGGGCACGTCATCGGTGACAATGTCATCTGGAACGTGTTCTCCGGGAATTTCGAGACGTCCGTGCCTCATCCCGCGTTGACGCTCGCCATTGCGCCGGCGCACAGCGACGCGCCGCCGAAGTTCGTCGAGGATTCGCGCTGCTTGCCGGGAGGGCCGTCTTTTCTCGACGAGAACGGCGACTACTACGTCCACGGCGGGGGCTATTACGGCTACTTCTACGCCTACGGCGGCATCCAGGACGGCCGCACTTGCGCCTTGCGGGTGAAGGCCGGTACGACCGAATTCGACCCCGACTACGTGCTCGACTACGAGGCGGTCACTGGCAGTTACGTCAACACGCCCTGGGTCGGCGTGACCGGGGGCCAGTACGTGACGCGCGCCTGGGACCCGAGCGTGCCCATTCCCGAGCTCGCCGACGATTTCTGGGGGGCAGAGACGAATCGCGCGATGCTCGTCGATCCAGGCTCCGGCACGGCTGTGCCCTATCCTGCCATGGATGGATTCTTCAACATCGACGGCGAGACCCGTATCGTCGACGGGGTGAGCTACTTCCAGCTCAGCAAGACGGGCTACGACGTGGGTGGCAACGCCGCCGTCGTCGAGCTCCACCCCGACGGCATCCGTCAGAAGTTCAGCCTGAGCGGCGGCTTCTTGCTCGCGCTGGCGCGCGTGCGCTGAAGGCCCGATGGGTCCCCACGGGGCACCGTCGCCGTGGCGCATCGCAGGAGGAGCAGCCTGTCCAGCTGCACGGCTGGAAGGCCCCTCGCGAGCTCATGGCGCCGTGCGTGCTTCAGGGCCTGCTCGGGCACCGGCGACGCACGTTACGGGGGCAGAATTTGCGACAGCACGCGCTGGACGTTCAGACCCATGATGGCCCGGATCTGATCCGCGGAGAAGCCGGCGCCGAGCAACGCTTCGGTGAGCGACGCCATCTGCGAGGAGTCGATGGGGGTCTCGACGAAGCCGTCGAAATCGGAGCCCAGCGCGACGTGGTCGACGCCAATGCGATCGACGGTGTAGCGGATGGCCTTCACGATGGAGGCGAGATCGGCGCCGCACGTCGCGTTCTCGAAGAAGCCGATGCCGACGACGCCGCCGGCGGCCGCGGTGCGGTCGAGCGCCGCATCGCTGATGTTGCGCGGGTTGTCGCACGTGCCGAGCACGCCGGTGTGGGAAAAGACGACCGGCTTCGTGGCCACCGCGAGCACGTCGTCGATGGTCTGCTGGGAGGCGTGCGCCAGATCGACCAGCATGCCCAGCCGCTCCATCTCGGCGATGACCTGTCGCCCGAACGGCAGGAGGCCATGCTTTTGCTCGCCGTGCGCCGAGCCTCCGACCTCCGTGTCGAAGAAATGCGACGGCGCCATCATGCGAAACCCGGCGTCGAACAGGCGCTGGACGTTCTCCAGCTTGCCTTCGAGCACCTGCGCGCCCTCGATGCCGAGGAAGCCGGCCGTCTGCCTGGGATCGCCGGCGCGAGCATCGATGTAGCGAGCCAGCTCCCCGCGGGTGCGGATGACACGCAGCTTGCCCCCCGAGTCGAGCGCCGCTGCGTGCAGGCGTTCGGCTTGGTACAGCGCGCGCTCCAGCAGCGATGTCCAGGTGCGGGGGGGCCAGCGCTCGGCCACGAACAAGACCGCCGTCAGGTCGCTCGTTCCCGAGTTGCTCTCGAGGTTCATGTCCCAGGGCACCTGGCTGACGATCGTGAACCCCTGCAGCGCCACGCCGCCTTCGATGAGCCGCGGCACGTCCACGTGCCCGCGCTCGTTGCGCTCATTGAGGGAGCGATTCCACATCAGCGAGTCGGCGTGCAGATCCGCGACCCACAGGTCCTGGTGCAGCGCCAGAGCGCGCTGGTTCGGGGCCTGGGGAGGCGGCGCGTTCGTCGCGTTCGCGAAGTCGTCTACCACTGGCGGCAGGACGAAGTGGAACACCCCGAGCGCGGCGAACAGCGCGCCGAGCGCGTACAGCCACGCTTTCTTCATTCGGTTACCTCGGTTCCGCGGCGAGCCGCGCCGGCGGCTCGTACGTGGCGATGGGCTCGAGCTGCTTGTTCTCCCACGCCTTGCGGCAGGCCGAGCGCATCAGCTTGCCGCTGGAGGTGAGCGGCACGGTCCCGGGCGCGAGCAGCAGGACGAGGCGCGCGGGCTCGCCGTGGAGCATCGCCACGGTCTCGCTGATGCGCTGGCACAGCGCGTTCAAGTCGACCAGCTTCTGCACGCGCGGGCTCACCTCGGCCGCGACGGCGATCTGCTCTTCTCCGTCCAGCTCCAGGCCGAACGCCACGGTGCGGCCGCGGCGCAACACCTCGGCGCGCTCCTCGACGCTGCGCTCGATGTCCTGCGGATACAGGTTGTACCCGCGGACGATGATCAGATCCTTCAGACGTCCGGTGACGACCAGCTCGCCCTGCTGGAGAAAGCCCAGGTCCCCGGTGCGCAGCCAGGTGCGCGAGCCCCTGGTGACGAAGGTCGCGTTCGTCGCTTCCGGGTTGTTCCAGTAGCCGCGCGCCACGCTCGGCCCCGCCACGCAGATCTCCCCGACCGCGCCCTCGGCGAGCGCCGCGCCGGTCTCCGGGTGCGCGATGATCACGTCATGCTCGGGCTGCGCGCCGCCACAACACACAAGCGGGCGGCCGGCGTCAGACGGCTGCACGCGGTCTTCCGACAGCGCCGCGGCGTCCACCCGCGCGCTGCGCACGCCGCCGCCACGCCGCCCGCCGGTCACGAGCAGCGTCGACTCGGCCAGCCCGTAGCACGGGTACAGAGCCTTCGCGTCGAAGCCGACCCCTGCAAACCTCTGCGCGAAGTCGCTCAGGGTCTGCTCGTGGACGGGCTCGGCGCCGCAAAACGCGAGACGCCAGCTCGACAGGTCGAGCGAGAGCGCCGCCGGGTCGCTCACGCGCTGCGCGCACAGGCGGTAGGCGAAATCAGGACCGCCGCTGACCGTGCCGCCGTGCTTCGACACGGCGGCGAGCCAGCGCTCCGGGCGCTCCATGAAATGCTGCGGCCCGAGCAGCACGCTCGGAATGCCATGGTAGAGCGGCTGAAGCAGCGTGCCGATCAGCCCCATGTCGTGAAACAGCGGCAGCCAGCTCACGACCACGTCGTCGGCGCTCATCGAGAACGCAGCGCTGATGGCGCGCTCGCCCGCCATCAAGTTGGAATGGCTCAGCATCACGCCCTTGGGCGACGTCGTCGAGCCCGAGGTGTACTGCAACATGGCCAGGGCGTCGGGGCTCGGACGCGACCAGCGCCACGACTCGCCGTCGGTCAGGTTGGCGGAGTCCGTGACGACGAGCTCTGTGGCGCCGAGCTCCGGCACCGCCGCTCTCGCGGCGCCCAGCGGTCCAGCGAGAGCGCTGTTCGTGAGCACCAGGCGCGGCGTCGCGTCCTTCAGGATGGAGATCAGGCGCCCCGCGTGCCGCGGATCGCGTGACGCGGGCGGATAGGCTGGCACGGCGATCAAGCCGGCATACAAGGAACCCAGGAACGCGACCACGTAGTCGGGGCCCGTCGGGTAGATCAACAGCGCACGATCTCCGGGCGCCGCGCGCTCCGAGAGCAGCGCCGCGCACGCGCGCGCGCGCGCGTGGAGCTCGCCGTAGTTGAAGACGTGGGTGGGCGTGTCGCCGTCCGTCAGGAACGTGAGCGCCGGCCGCTCCGGATGGAGCGCTGCGCGCTCGAAAAGCAGCTCCACGATGGTGGGGGAGAACACAGGATCAGGCGTCACGGCACTCCTCGCTGGGGGGCCCCGAGTGTCAACCCCCGGGGTCTACTATTAGACTTGATTATCATTTGCAACAAAAAGCGCCGTCGGCGCGATCATGGCGACCGACGTTGAACATTTCGCGGAAATTTTCACTATCATCGAAATTTTCTCAGGTCCGAAGGAGGCGGCAGCGTATCATGAAAATCATTTTCATTTGCTGCTTGTGTGGGCCCCTCGGGCGTAGTACAGGTTTTGCGCATGGTCAGGGAAGTCCACGCTTACTCGGAAGCCCCCCAAGCCCAAGAGTCCTTGGCCCAACGTCACGCCACGTTGGCGGGGAAATATTCATTCTCTGAGAGCGCCATCCTGTCGCGGCAGGCGCGGCGAGAGTCGAATGCGCGCACCTATCCCCGCCGCATCCCGCTGGCCTTGAAGCGCGCCAAGGGCATCTACGTCGAGGACGTGGAAGGTCGGGTGTTCATCGATTGTCTGGCAGCGGCGGGCACGCTGCCGCTCGGCCACAATCACCCGGTGGTCGTGGAAGCGCTGGAGCAGGCGCTGCGCTCCGAGCTTCCGATGCAGACGCTCGATCTGACGACGCCCGCCAAGGACGCCTTCGTCGAGGAGCTGTTCTCCCTGTTGCCAGGCAGCCTGTCGGCGCGCGCGCGCGTCCAGTTCTGCGGCCCTGCAGGCACCGACGCGATCGAGGCGGCGGTGAAGCTGGTGAAGAGCGCGACGCGGCGGCCCACGATGTTCGCGTTCCAGGGCGGCTACCACGGCATGTCGCAGGGTGCGCTCAGCATGATGGGGAACCTGGGCCCGAAGCGAGCGCTCGCGGGCAGCCTCGGGGGCGTGCAGTTCTTGCCGTACCCGTATGACTATCGCTGCCCCTTCGGCCTCGGCGGCGAGGCGGGCGAGGCGGCGGGGATCGCGTACATCCAGAACCTGCTCGGCGACCCCGAGAGCGGCGTGCTCACGCCCGCCGGCGTGCTGATCGAGGCGGTGCAGGGGGAAGGCGGGGTGATCCCCTGCTCGCCGCGCTGGCTGTCTCGCTTGCGGGAGCTGTGCACGCAATACGACGTGCCGCTGATCCTGGACGAAGTGCAGACAGGCTTCGGGCGCACGGGCAAGATGTTTGCGTTCGAGCACGCCGGCATCACGCCGGACGTGGTGGTGCTGTCCAAGGCCATCGGCGGCGGCTTGCCGCTGTCGGTCGTGGTGTACGATGAGTCGCTCGACACCTGGAAGCCTGGCTCGCACGCTGGCACGTTCCGGGGCAATCAACTGGGCATCGTGGCCGGGCTGGCGACGCTGCGCTTCATCCGGCGCGAGCGCCTCGACGAGCACGCCGCGGCCATGGGGAAGCGGCTGGCGGCGCACCTCTGCGCGCTTTCGAAGCAGCATGCCTGCATCGGCGATGTGCGCGGGCGCGGCTTGATGCTCGGCGTCGAGATCGTGCAGCCCGGCGAGCTCGACGCGCTCGGGCGGCCGCTCGCCGGCGGCGAGCTCGCCTCGGCGCTCCAGCGGGCGTGCCTGCGGCGCGGCCTGATCCTCGAGCTCGGCGGGCGGAACAGCAGCACGGTGCGCCTGCTGCCGCCGTTGATCATCACCGAAACGGAGGTCGATCGGGTCGCGGAGATCTTCGCGCGAGCGCTCAACGACATCGAGAGCTCGGCGCGAGGCGCCGCCCAGGCCTGATTCGAGCGCTCGAGCTGGCTCCGCCGACGTCCGCCGCGGCGTGTCGGTACATCCCGGCACCGTCGCGCGCAGGCGCCCCACGAGCGAGCGCGCGCGGGACGCGCGGGAGAACTGAGTTGGATCAGAAGCCGAAACCCAACACCTACGACGCCATCGTCGTCGGCACCGGCATCAGCGGCGGCTGGGCCGCCAAGGAGCTGTGCGAGCGGGGTCTCGAGACGCTGGTGCTCGAGCGAGGGCGCGACGTGACGCACCCGACCGACTACGTGACGGCGATGAAGGCGCCGTGGGAGCTGCCGCACGGCGATCGCCTGACCGCGGCGGACCGCCGCCGCATGCCGGTCCAGAACCGGAGCGGCGTCGTGCGGCAGTCGAACAAGCACTGGTTCGTGGAAGACGATCAACACCCGTACGTCGCAGAGAAGCCGTTCGACTGGATCCGCGGCTACCACGTGGGGGGCCGCTCGCTGACCTGGGGACGCCAGAGCTACCGCTGGAGCGATCTCGATTTCGAAGCCAACGCCGCCGACGGCGTCGGTGTGGATTGGCCGATCCGGTACCGCGATCTGGCGCCGTGGTACGACCATGTCGAGCGCTTCATCGGGGTCAGCGGCGCACAGGATGGTCTGCCGCAATTACCCGACGGCAGCTTCCTGCCGCCCATGGAGATGAACTGCGTCGAGGGGCACATGGCGAGCGCGATCAACGCGCGCTTCCCCGAGCGGCGGGTGATCATCGGGCGCACGGCCAACCTGACGCGCACCTTGAACGGCCGTGGCCAATGCATGTACCGCGACCTGTGCGAGCGCGGCTGCCCGTTCGGGGCGTATTTCAGCAGCCCGTCCTCCACGCTGCCCGCCGCCGCGGCGACCGGGCGCATGACGCTTCGCCCGCACGCGATCGTCAGCGAGGTGATCTACGACGACGCCCAGCGCAGGGCCGTCGGCGTGCGGGTCATCGATGCGCTCAGCCGGCGGGCGGAGGAGTTCTTCGCGCGCGTGATCTTCCTGACCGCGTCGACGCTCGGCACCACGTTCATCCTGCTCAACTCGACGTCGCGCCGCTTCCCGAACGGCCTCGGCAACGACAGCGGGGAGCTCGGCTGCAACCTGATGGATCACCACTTCATGGCCGGCGCCTGGGGTGAACATAGCGGCTTTTCCGACCGCTACTACACGGGCCGGCGCCCGAACGGGATCTACATCCCGCGCTTTCGCAACCTCGACAAGAGCGGGAAGCGCGCATACCTGCGCGGCTTCGGGTATCAAGGCGGCGCCACGCGCGGCGACTGGCGGCGGACGGTCGCCGAGATGAGCGTCGGGCCGGCGCTCAAGCGCGCCATCGCGGAGCCGGGCAAGTGGAATATCGGCATCACCGGCTTCGGCGAGTGTCTGCCGAACCATCAGAACCAGGTGAAGCTCGACCGGCAGCGGCTCGATCCGTTCGGGCTGCCGCAGCTGTCGATCCGCTGCGAATTCGGCTCGAACGAGCGGGAGATGCGCAAGGACATGCAGACGGCGGCGGCCGAGATGCTCGAGGCTGCGGGCTTCGAGCGGGTCACGCCGTTCGATGACGGCAGCACGCCGGGCTGCGCCATCCACGAGATGGGCACCGCTCGCATGGGACGCGATCCGAAGACCTCGGTGCTCAACGCGCACAACCAGGTGCACGGCGCCAAGAACGTCTTCGTGACCGACGGCGCGTGCATGACCTCGTCGGCGTGCCAGAACCCGTCGCTCACGTACATGGCGTTGACGGCGCGCGCGGCCGCGTTCGCGTGCTCCGAGCTCGACAAGGGGCACCTGTGACGCGCGCCAAGAACGACGACGGCGCGGCGGAGATCGCGGCGGGCAGCGCCGCGGGTGCGGCCCTCGATGCGGCAGCGGCGAAGCGGGGCGGCGAGCGCCTGGTGGTCAGCCGCCGTCGCTGGATCATGGCGGCGTCCGCCGTGCTGGGCGGCTCCGTCGCTGTCGCGCTCGCTGGGCGCTCGATGCTGTCCCAGCCGTCGCCGGCGGCATCCGCGCCGTCGCCGCCGCCGGCGCGCGCCCCGCGCTTCCAGGCGAAGCTCTTCAGCCCGGAGCAGGCGTTGCTGGTCGAGGATCTGGCCGAGCATATCCTCCCCGAGACCGACAGCCCTGGCGCCCTGAGCGCCGGCGTGCCCGCCTATATCGAGGACATCGTCCTCGAGGTGTATGACGAGCCCGAGCGGCGGGCGTTTTTGCAGGCCCTCGACGCGACCGGCGCCGAGGCTCGGGCCGCCTACGGGCGCGCGTTTCACGAGTGCCGCGCCGACGAGCGCGAGGCGCTCGTCGCGCGCGGGCTCGAGGGCTGCGCGCCGTCGTTCGACACGGGTGAGCCGTGGTGCTTCTTTCAAGCCTTCCGCGCGCTGTGCATCGAGGGCTTTTGCCAATCACTCCCCGGCGCCACGCGCGCTCTGCAGTACGAGAGCGTCCCCGGCGAATATCACGGCTGTGTCCCGCTCGCCGAGGTCGGGCGCGCGTGGGCCACATGACGTCGTCAGGGCGAGAGAAGAAGACTCGAGCAGCAACAGGAGAAACAGCATGAGCTTTGATGATGATGCCACCGTCTTCAACGTCGTTGTGAACCACGAGGAGCAGTACTCGATCTGGCCCGACTACAAGGAAATTCCGAACGGGTGGAGGGCGGTCGGCAAGAGCGGCAGCAAGAAAGAATGCCTCGCCTACATCGATGAGGTGTGGACGGACATGCGTCCGCTCAGCTTGCGCAGACACATGGAGGCGATCGAGCGGGAGGCATCACGCTCGACGCGCTGACTCTCCCGGATCCGAGAAGCGCCCGCGCGCTCCATGGGCCCGTCGGCCGCGACGCTGGTCGGGCCCATTCTTTCTTCGGCGCCGAAGACCGCCACGAGGACGACGATGAGCAATCTGGACAGTCTGGTGAGCCCGGAGCCGGAGCTTCGGGCGCTCGAAGCACACATTGAAAGCGACGTCGGCGTTCTCGGAGCAGGCAACGTCGCGGCGTTCAGGCTCGCTCCCGGACAGGTGGTCGTCGCCGTCGAGGTCGGTGACGCGCTCCGCGCCGTGCTGCAGCCGGACGCGCTCGCAGGAGCCGTGATCGAGATAGCGGCGCAGCTCGGAGAGAGCGCGCGGTGGGTGGTGTTGCTCGCGGCTCAGGGGCTCCCGCGCGCTTCCGCGGGCGAGCTCGATCGCGACGCCGTCCGCGCGCTCTGGCACGCGGAACGGCTGCGCGGCTACGCCACGTACGACGCCAGCGGACGTCAGGTGGCCGCCGCCGGGCCAGGCGCCGGTACCGAGCTCGACCAGCTCGAGCGGGCGCTCGCCCAGATCTGGCGCGAGGTGCTGGGCACCACGTCGATCGACGCATCGGCGAGCTTCTTCGCGCTCGGCGGGAGCTCCATCGACGTGGCTCGAGTCGCGTCGCGCGTGCAGGAACAGCTCGGGTGCGCGCTGGATCTGAACGCGTTCTTCGCGTCGCCGACCCTCGCCGGAGTCGCGCGCGCGCTGGCTCGCTCCACGGCCTCTCCGGGCGCGAAGCTCGCCCCGATCGCTGCCGTGTCGCGCGCCGAACGCTTGCCGCTCTCTGCCGCGCAGCAGCGCATGCGCTTCGCGTGGCAGCTCGACCCCCAGGGCGCAGCGTACAACATCTGCGGGGCGCTGGAGCTGCGCGGGGCGCTGGATCTCGGGGCGCTCCGGCGCGCGTTCGAGGCGCTCGAGGCGCGGCACGAGAGCTTGCGCACGCGCTTCCCGGAGGACGCGGCGGGGGCCTGGCAGCAGATCGATCCCGCGCGCGGCGTAGAGCTTTTGATCGATGATCTCGAGGGGCTTCCCGCCGAGCAGCGCGCCCAGGGCGCGCGTGCCAGGCTCGAGGCCGAGGCGCGCGCGCCGTTCGATCTGGAGCGCGGCCCGCTGTGGCGGGTGCGCCTGGTGCGGCTCGAGCCGGAGCAGCACGTCCTGTGCGTGTGCCTGCACCACGCCATCGCGGACGGCGCCTCGATGGACGTGCTCGTCGCGGAGCTGTGCGAGCTGTACGCCGCCGAGCACGCGGCGCGCGCGCCCGAGCTCGCGGCGCTGCCCGTCCAGTACGCCGATTACGCGCACTGGCAAGCCGAACGCCTCGCGGCCGGCGAGGAGGCGCGACAGCTCGACTACTGGACGCGCGAGCTCGCGGACGACCCCGGGCCGCTCGCGCTGCCGAGCGATCGACCGCGGTCGCTCCGACCCAGCCAGCGCGGGGGGCGCGTGGAGATCGAGCTCGGCGCGGCGCTTTGCGAGCGGGTGCGGGCCGCGGCGCGCGAGCGCGACGCCACCGTCTTCATGGTGCTGCTCGCGGCGTTCCAGGTGCTGCTCAGCCGCTACGCGCGGCGGACGGACGTGCGTGTCGGCGCGCCGGCGGCGAACCGGGTGTGCCGGGAGGCCGAGGCCGTGATCGGCCTCTGCGTGAACACGCTCGTCTTGCGCGGACAGGTCCGGGACGCCGACTGCTTCGCGGGGCTGCTCGACCAATGCCGGCGTGCGGTGCTGGCCGCGCAGGCGCACCAGGAGCTGCCGTTCGACAAGCTGGTCGAGGCCCTGGAGCTCGGGCGGAACGCCGGCCAGACGCCGCTGTTCGACGTGATGTTCAATCATCAGCGCCGGCAGCTCGGCGCGCTCTCGATCCTGCCAGGGCTCTCGGCCCGTGTCGTCCAGGTCGACTCGCCCGCGACCCGCTTCGAGCTGTCGCTGAACACAGAAGAGGACGAGCGGGGGCGCATCTCGGCGGCGCTGATTTACGCGGCGGATCTGTTCGATCGCGAGCGCATGGAGCGCTTCGGTCGCCATTTCGTCCAGCTGCTCGAAGCGCTGCTCGACGCGCCGACGGCGCCGCTCGGGCAGCTCGAGTGGCTGTCGGCCGAGGAGCGCCGCGAGCTCGACGGGCTCGGGGTCGCCGCGCGTTTCACGCCGCCGCCCGGCGGCGTGGAGGACTGGATACGGCGCCAGGCCGAGGCCCGGCCGGACGCCGAGGCCGTGGTGTTCGGCGAGCAGAGCCTCGCCTACGGAGAGCTCGAGCGCCGCGCGGACGCGCTCGCCCGGCGCCTCGCGTCGGTCGGCGCGGGGCCCGAGAGCATCGTCGGCGTATTCCTCCAGCGCTGCCTGGAGCTGCCGGTGGCGCTGCTCGCGATCCTGAAGACGGGCGCGGCGTACTTGCCCCTCGATCCCGAGCACCCCGGGCCGCGGCTCGCGTTCCACCTCGAGGACGCAGCCGTGCGCTTGGTGGTGACGGACGGCGCGCTCGTCGCGCGCCTGCCGGCGCGCGACGGCCTCGTGGTCGTGCGGCTCGACGATGAGGAGGCGGCGCCCGGGCACGGCTCGCTGGAGAGCGCGGACGCTGCGACGCCCCTCCTGCCGCCGAGCCACCCCGACAACCTCGCGTACGTGCTCTACACCTCCGGCAGCACCGGGCAGCCCAAGGCCGTGGCGAACACGCGGGGCGCGCTGGCCGAGCGCCTCGCCTGGATGCAGCGCGAGTATGGAGTGTCGGCGGGCGAGACCCTGCTCCACAAGACGCCCCTCACGTTCGACGTGTCGGTCTGGGAAGTGTTCTTGCCGCTGCTCGCGGGGGCGCGCGTGGTCATCGCCGCGCCGGGCGATCACAAAGATCCGCGCGAGCTCTCGCGCCTGGTGCAGCGTCACAAGGTCAGCACCATTCATTTCGTGCCATCGCTGTTGCGCGAGTTTCTCGCCGAGGAAACGGCGGCCGGCTGCGTCAGCCTGAAGCGCGTCTTCTCGGGCGGCGAGGCGCTGGGGCCCGAGCTGTCGCGCGCGCTGCTCGAGCGGCTGCCAGCGGTCCGGCTCGACAATCGCTACGGTCCGACCGAGGCGCTGATCAACGCCAGTCGCTGGACGTGCCGACCCGAGGACGAGGGCCTCGTCCCCATCGGAACGGCCATTCCGAACAGCGTGCTTCGCATCCTGGATCCGAGCCTGAGCCCGTTGCCCCGAGGCCTGTCAGGTGAGCTCTGCATCGCCGGCAGCGGCCTGGCCCGCGGCTACCTCGGCCGCGCCGCGCTGACGGCGGAGCGCTTCGTGCCGGATCCCTTCGGACCGCCGGGATCGCGCATGTACCGCACGGGCGACCACGCTCGCTTCCGCCCCGACGGCGCGATCGAGTTTCTCGGGCGCCAGGACGAGCAGGTGAAGATCCGCGGCGTTCGCATCGAGCTCGGCGAGCTCGAAGGGGCGCTCGCCGCGATCCCGGGCGTCGTCGCGGCGGCTGCGCGCACGTGGCCGGGGCCATCGGGCGGCGCGCTGCTCGTGGCGTATGTCGCCGCGGCGCCGTCGCTGGAGACGTCCAGCTTGCAGGCCATGCTCGAGGCGCGCCTGCCAGGGCACTTGATCCCTTCGCAGATCGTGCGGCTCGAGGCCCTGCCCCGGCTGACGAGCGGCAAGCTCGACCGCAAGGCATTGCCCGAGCCGGTCTGGGGCGCGAGCGGTTACGTGGCGCCGGAGGGGGGAGTTGCGCTGCGCGTGGCGGAGATCTGGCAGCAGGTGTTGAACGTATCTCGCGTCGGCCTGCGCGATGATTTCTTCGCGCTCGGCGGGCACTCGCTCCTGGCGACGCGCGTCGTTTCGCGCGTGCGGCGCGAGCTGGATGTCGAGCTTCCGCTGCGCGATCTGTTCGAGGCGCGCGATCTCGGCGCATTCGTGGCCAAGGTCGAGGCGGCGATCGCGGCCGGGCGGCGCGCGCGCCAGCCCGCGCCCGAGCCCGTCGACCGCGCGCGGCCGCTGCCGCTGTCGCACGCGCAAGAGCGCATGTGGTTTCTCTGGAGCCTCGAGCCGGAGAGCGCCGCGTACAACGTCGGCGGCGCGGTGCGCTTGCGCGGACCGCTGAACGTGGGCGCCCTCAGCGCGGGCCTCGCGGCCCTCGAAGCGCGCCACGAGGCGCTGCGCACCACGTTTCCCCGCCACGACGGCGTGCCGGTGCAGCGCATCGCCGAGCAGGGGACGGTGTCCATCGCGCACGAGGATCTGAGCGCGCTGCCGGCGTCCGAGCGGGAGGCCGAGCTCCGGCGGAGGGCACAGCTCGACGCGGCGCGCCCCTTCGATCTGGAGCAGGGGCCTCTGTTCCGCGTCACGCTGTTCCAGCTCTCGGAGAGCGAGCATGCGCTGGTGGTGACGTTGCACCACATCATCGCCGAGGGCTGGGCCATGGACGTCTTCGCGCGCGAGTACGTCGCGCTTTATGAGGCGTTCTGCGCGGGGCAGCCCGACCCGCTGCCGCCGCTGCCGCTGCAATACGCCGAATACGCCGTGTGGCAGCGTCGCTGGCTCGCCTCCGGCGAGGCGGAGCGGCAGATCGACTACTGGCGCCGCACGCTGGGCGACGAGCATCCGGTGCTGGAGCTGCCGGCGGATCGACCGCGTCCCGCGAGCCCGAGCTACCGCGGGGACTACCACCGCATCCGGCTGGGGCGGGCGCTCGGCGAAGCGGTCGAGCGTTGCGCGGTCCAGCGCGGCGTCACGGTGCCGATGCTGCTCAACGCCGCGATGTTCGCGCTCTTGCACCGCTACACGGGCGAGCGCCGGCTGCGTATCGGTTACCCGATAGCCAACCGCGCGCGGCCGGAGTTCGAAGGCCTGATCGGCGCGTTCCTCAACACGCAGGTGCTGGCCTGCGAGGTCGACGGGCGGCTGTCGCTCTCCGAGCTGGTCGAGCGCGTGAAGCTCGCGTCCATCGACGCTCAGTCGCATCAGGACGTGCCGTTTCATCAGATCGTCGACGCGCTGGCTCCCGAGCGCAGCGCTTCGCACACGCCGCTGTTCCAGGTGATGTGCAACGTGCAGAGCTGGGAATTTCAGCGCCGGCGCAGCGCGGCCGGGCTCTCGATCGAGTTCGTCGAGAACGACGCGCGCGCCGCCCAGTTCGACCTGGCGCTCGACGCCTCCCAGGTCGATGGCGACATCGACTGTGCGTTCAGCTACAGCTCGGATCGCTTCGAGCCGGAGACGGTCGCGCGCCTCGCGCGGCACTGGACGCGGATGCTCGAGGCGATCGTCTCCGGCGTGGACGCGAGCATCGGCGAGGTGCCGTTGCTGAGCTCCGACGAGCTCGCCCAGAGCTCGCGTTGGGCGCGCGGCGCGGAGGCGCGCCTCGACGTCGCTGGGGCGCACGAGATGTTCGAGGCCCAGGCCTCGCGCACGCCCGACGCGATCGCCGTGATCTCGGAGCGCGGCGCCTGGACCTACGCAGCGCTCGAGGCGCGCGCGAACCAGCTCGCCCACGTCTTGCAAGCGCGCGGCGTCGGCCCCGGCGCCATCGTCGGCGTCTCGGGCGAGCGCGCGCTCGAGTCGCTCGTGGGGTTGCTCGGCGTGCTGAAGGCCGGCGCGGCGTACCTGCCGCTCGATCCCGGCTACCCCGCGGAGCGGCTGCGGCACATGATCGCGGACAGCGGCGCGCGGCTGGTCCTCGCGCACGGCGCGAGCCGCAGTCCGGCGCTGGACTCGACCGGCGTCGAGACGTGGTCGTTCGACGCCGACGGCGACGCGCTGCGATCTGCGCCGAGCTCGCGCGTGAGCGTCGCCGCGCATCCCGAGCAGCTCGCCTATTGCATCTACACGTCGGGTTCGACGGGCGTGCCCAAGGGGGTCGGATGCACCCACCGGGGGCTCGTCAACCGCACGCGCTGGCTGCAAGCGGAGCTCGCGCTCGACGCGAACGACCGGGTGCTGGCGAGGACGTCGCTCAGCTTCGACGTGTCCGTGGGGGAGCTGCTGCTGCCGCTGGCCGCCGGGGCAGCGCTGGTCCTCGCGGCGCCGGCGGCCGAGCGCGATCCCGCCGCGCTGGGGCAGCTGATCCGCCGCCACGCCGTCACGGCCGTCGATTTCGTACCGGCCTTGCTGGCGGCGTTCGTGCAGGCCGGCGAGCTCGCCGCCTGCCCGTCCCTGCGCGCGTTGACCGTGGGCGGTGAGGCCTTGCCGCGCGAGCTCGCGCGCGCTTGCGCCGCCGCGCACCCGGCGCGGCTGTACAACATGTACGGCCCGACCGAGGCGGCCATCGACGTGTCGTACTGGCGCTGCCTGCCGGAGGCCGAAGGCAGCGGCGTGCCGATCGGCAGCCCCATGGCGAACGTGGAGCTGTTCGTGCTGGACCCGCAGCTCTGCCCCGTGCCGCCGCTCGTCACGGGTGAGCTCTTCATCGGCGGCGCCGCCCTGGCGCGCGGTTACCTGGGGCGACCCGCGGAGACCGCGCAGCGGTTCGTGCCGCACCCCTGGGCCGCGGGCGAGCGACTGTATCGCACCGGCGATCTCGTGCGGCGAAGCGCGGGCGGCGCGCTGGAGTTCGTGGGCCGCAGCGACGCGCAGGTCAAGGTGCGCGGCCACCGTATCGAGCTCGGCGAGATCGAGGCGCGGCTGCTCGAGCTGCCCGCGGTGCGCGAGGCCGCGGTGTCGCTCGTGCCTGGCCCGAGCGGCGCGCGTCTCGTGGGCCACGTGGGCGTCGGCAGCGATGTCGCCCCGACGTGCGGCGACGTGGGCCGCGCGCTTCGGTCCCAGCTCGGCGAGCGGCTGCCGGACTACATGGTCCCGGCCGCCATCGTCGTGCTGGAACGGCTGCCGCGCCTGTCGAACGGAAAGCTCGATCGCAAGCGCCTGCCAGCGCCCGACGCGCCCGACGCCGGTCGTCACGTCGCGCCGGAGACGGAGCTCGAGCAGCGGCTTGTGGCCATCTGGCGCGATGTGCTCGGCGTCGAGCGCGTGGGCGTCGAGGACAACTTCTTCGAGCTCGGCGGCGACTCGATCCTCTCGCTGTCGGTGGTGCATCGCGCTCGCGAGCACGGGTTGCCGCTCTCGCCCAAGCACCTGTTTCAGTATCAGACGGTGCGCGCCCTGGCCGCGGCGCTGCCGCCGGCCGAGGCGGCGCGCGAGCCCGAGCCGCCCGCCACGGGCCCGGCGCCGCTCACGCCGGTGCAGCGCCGCTTCTTCAGCGAGCCGATGCCGGAGCGCCATCACTACAATCAGGCGCTGCTGCTGCGTCCGAAGGGGCCGCTCGACGCCGGCCTGCTGCGGCGTGCCTTGGCAGAGATCGTCCGGCACCACGACGCGCTCCGCCTGCGGTACTTCGAAGATGCGACCGGCTGGCGCCAGGCCCATGCCGAGCCGAGCGAGGTGCGCGGCGAGGACCTGGTCTGGGAGCTCACGGCGCGGGACGCGGAGGAGCTCGAGCGCGTGTGCGCCCGCGTCCAGCGGCGCTTCGAGCTCGACCGTGGGCCGCTGCTGCGCGCGGCGCTGATCGATTTCGCCGGCGAGACGCGGCTGCTCCTGGCGGCCCACCACCTCGTCGTCGACGGCGTCTCCTGGCGTGTGTTGCTCGAGGACCTGGGGGTCGCGCTCGCGAGGCTCGCGTCCGGCGAAGCGCCGTCTCTGGGCGTCAAGACCAGCAGCTATAAGCGCTGGGGCGAGACGCTCGAGGCGCTCGCTCGAGAGCCGGAGCCGGCCGAGATCGAGTATTGGCTCGCGCTCGCGGAGCAGCCCGCGCCGCCTGAGCTGCCGCGCGACCGCGCGTCCGGCGAGGCGCTCGTGCGACACCGCCGGACCGCGAGCTTTCGCCTCGACGCGGCGCGCACCGGGCAGCTGCTGCGCGCCGTGCCCGAAGCCTACCGGACGCAGGTCAATGACCTCTTGCTCGCAGCCCTCGGGCGCGCGGTATGCCGCTTCACCGGCGAGCGCTCGGCGTGGATCGAGCTCGAGAGCCACGGCCGACAGGACTGCTTCGACGGCGTCGACGTGAGCCGGACCGTCGGCTGGTTCACGAGCATGTTCCCGGTGCGCCTGGCGCCCGCGCTGGGTGACGACGACGCGAGCCTGAAGGAAGCGATCCTGTCCACCAAGCACACGCTGCGCAGCGTGCCGCGCGGTGGATTGGGGTTCGGCGTGTACGCGGAGCTCGGCGCGGACGAGCTCCGCGAGCGGCTCGCGCGCATGCCTCGCGCGCGCGTCACCTTCAACTACCTCGGCCAGCTCGATCCGAGCTTCGGGCGCGGCGCCGCCTTCGATCTCGCGCCCGAGAGCCCCGGCCCCATCCAGAGCGACTCGGCGCCGCTCGGCAACTGGTTGAACGTGCACGGCCAGGTGTCGGGCGACGAGCTCGAGATCGGCGTGAGCTACAGCAGCGAGTGGTACGACGCGGAGACGGTCGCGCGCCTGGCCGCGTCCTACAAGCGCGAGCTCGAGCTGTTGATCGGACACGCGCTGAGCCCCGACGCGGGCTGCCTGACACCGTCCGATTTCCCGCTCGCCGCGCTCGACGCCGCGGAGCTCGACGCGCTGCCGCTCAGGCCCCGGGACGTCGCTGACATCTACCCGCTCACGCCGATGCAACAGGGGCTCTTGTTCCACGCGGCATACAGCCCCGGAGAGGACCTGTACGTGTGCCAGCTCGCGGCTCACGTGCAGGGCCTCGAGCCCGAGCGCTTCGCGCAGGCCTGGCAGCAGGTGATCGCGCGCCACGAGATCCTGCGCACCAGCTTCCACGCGCGCCGCGACGGCGGCTTTTTTCAGGTGGTCTCGCGGAGCGCGCGCGCCGAGCTGCGTGAGCTCGATCTGCGCGACGGCGACGCGAGCGACGCGGCGCTCGAGCGGCTTTCGCGTGAGGAGCGCGCCGCCGGCTTCGACCTCGAACGACCGCCCTTGATGCGCCTCTTGCTCGTGCGGCTCGGCGAGCGGAGCTTTCGCTTCATCTGGACCCATCACCACGTGCTGATGGACGGCTGGAGCAGCGCGCGCGTGCTGGAGGAGGTGATCCGGATCTATACGGGCGAGGCGCTCGCCGCGAAGGCCGGGAGCTACCGCGAGTACGTCGAGTGGCTGGCGCGGCGCGATCTGGGAGCGGACGAGCGCTTCTGGAGGGGTCGGCTCGCGGCGTTCACCGAGCCCACCTCGCTCGCTGGCAGCTTGCCGCGCCGGGGCGAGGCGCGCGGGCGCGGCGAGCACGTGTCGCAGATATCCGCAGAGGACACTGCCATGCTCGTGCGGTTCACGCGGCGCGAGCGCATCACGCTGAACACGCTGGTGCAGGGCGCCTGGCTATTGCTGCTGCAGCGAACTACCGGGCAAGACAGGCCGGTGTTCGGCGCGACGGTCGCCGGGCGCCCGGCTGGCTTGCGGGGAGCCGAGTCCCGCGTCGGCCTGTTCATCAACACCGTCCCGGTGATCGGCCGGATCGATCCGACAGAGCGCGTGGCCGACTTCCTGCGCGCGCTCGCCGCCGACGGAGTCGAGACGCGCGAGCACGAGCACACGCCGCTGCACGAGATCCAGCGCTGGGCGGGCCAAGGTGGACAGGCGCTGTTCGACACCATCGTGGTGTTCGAGAATTACCCGCTCGACGAGGCGCTCGGCGCCGGCAGGAAGGGCGATGTCGTCTTCGACCGCGTCGCGTCGGTCGATCTGACCAGCTACGCGCTCAGCGTGATGGTCAACGCGGGGAGCGCGCTCCGCTTCAAGCTCGACTACGCGCGCGCGCTGTTCGACGCGCAGCAGGTGTCGGAGCTCGGCGCCGCGCTCGAGCGCATCGTGCTCGAGCTGGCGCGCGCGCCGGAGCAGCGGATCGGCGCGCTGCCGTGGAGCACGGCCGCCGAGCGCTCGCGGCTGTCGCGCTGGAACGCGACGGCGCGCGAGCACGCCGTGCCCAGCACCGTTCACGCCTGGTTCGAGCAGCAGCGCCAGCGCACGCCGGACGCCGTGGCCGTGGTGTGCGGTGACGCGACGCTCTCGTACTCGGCCCTGGACGCGCGCGCCAACCGCTTGGCCCATCACCTGCGCGAGCTCGGGGTGGGCCCCGACGTGCTGGTCGGGCTGTGCCTCGATCGCTCGCTCGATCTGCCGGTGGCCCTGCTCGGTATCTTGAAAGCGGGCGGCGCATACGTGCCGCTCGATCCCGAGTACCCGCTGGAGCGGCTGGCGTTCATGATGCAGGACAGCGGGCTCGCGCTCCTGGTGAGCGAGCGCCGCCTGCTCGAGGGGCGGCCGCCGACGCCGCTGCCGGTGTTCTGCATGGACGAGCACTCTGCGCGCGTCGAGCAGCAGCCGGCGACGGCGCCCCGCGTGGCCTTGCGGCCCGAGCACCTGGCGTACTGCATCTACACGTCTGGCTCGACCGGTCAGCCCAAGGGCGTCGAGGTCTCTCATGGCAGCCTGGTCAACTTCTTGGCCAGCATGCGCGAGCAGCCTGGGGTGACGGCCGCGGACCGCGTGCTCGGCCTCACCTCGCTCTCGTTCGACATCTCCGCGCTCGAGATCTACCTGCCGTGGTGCGCCGGCGGCGCCGTCGTGCTCGCCCCGCGGGAGACCGCGCGCGACCCGCTGGCGCTGGCGAGCGCCATCGATCGACACGGCGTCACGATGATCCAGGCCACGCCGTCCACCTGGCGCATGCTCGACGAGAGCGGCGCGCTCGCTCGGATCAGCGGCCGGCGCGCGCTGTCCGGCGGTGAGGCGTTGCCGGGCGACCTGGCGCGGCGCCTGAGCGCCTGGAGCCCGGAGCTGTGGAACGTCTACGGCCCGACGGAGACCACGGTCTGGTCGAGCTTGCAGCGCATCGATCCCGCGTCGCCCGAGCCGCTCATCGGCCGCCCGCTCGCGAACACCTCGCTCTATGTGCTCGGGGCGACGCTCGATACCGTGCCAGGCGAGGCTGCCGGCGAGCTCTACATCGGCGGTCAGGGTCTGGCCCGCGGCTACCACGGCCGCCCGTCGCTCACGGCCGAGCGCTTCGTGCCCGACCCGCTGTCGTCCGAGCCCGGCGCCCGCATGTACCGGACGGGCGATCTGGTGCGGCGCCACGCCGACGGCGCGCTCGAGCACCTGGGCCGCCTCGACCATCAGGTGAAGATCCGGGGTCACCGCATCGAGCTCGGGGAGATCGAGGCGCGCTTGCTCGAGGATGAAGCGGTGCGCCAGGCCGTCGTGGTGGCGCAGCCCGGCGCGAGCGGACCCGAGCTCGTGGGCTACGTGGTGGCGAGCGATGCAGGCGGCACGCCTCACGAGCCGGAGGCGCTCGCCGCGCGCTTGAGCCGGGCGCTGCGCGCCAGGCTGCCAGCGCACATGGTGCCCGCGGAGCTGATGGTGCTCGACGCGCTGCCGTTGACCCAGAACGGCAAGATCGACCGGCGCGCGCTGCCCCTCCCCGGGCGCACCCGTGGCGCCGAGTACGTCGCGCCGCGGACCGAGCTCGGCTCGAAGCTGGCCGAGATCTGGCGCGAGGTGCTGGACGTCGAGCGCGTCGGGTTGAGCGACAACTTCTTCGCGCTCGGCGGCCACTCCCTGCTCGCGACACGCGTGATCTCTCGCATCCGTGCGGAGCTTTCGACGGACGTGCCGCTGCGCCATCTCTTCGAGACCCAATCGCTCGAGCAATTCGAGCGTGCCGTGCAAGGAAGCTCGCGAGCGCTCGCCGACGACGACGTGCTCTTCGTCGCAGCGCTGCTCGCGCAGGAGGAAATGCAGTGACTACCCAAGCAGATATGATGTTGGCCCTGTCGCGGCGCATCTCGCGCGCGAGCGTGGAAGAGCGCCAGCGCCTCCTCGGACAGCTCAGGGCTCGCGGCATCGCCTTCGAGCTGCTGCCGATCCCCGCGCGCGCGGAGGGGACCCAGCGCCTGCCTGCTTCCTACGCCCAGAGCCGACTCTGGTTCATGTGGCGGCTCGAGCCGCTCAGCCACGCCTACAACATGTCGAGCGCGCTCATGCTCGAGGGCCCGCTCGACGAGCGCGCGCTCACGCGCACGTTCGACGCCCTGATCCAGCGCCACGAGGCGTTACGCACGCTGTTCGTGCCCGCCGACGACGGGCAACCGATGCAGTTCATCCACGCCCATCAGCCGCTCTCGCTGTCGGTCGAGGAGCTCTCGCACCTGCGCGGCCGCGAGCGGCAGGAGCGCGCCGCCGATCTGGTGCGAAAGACCGTCGAGCAGCCGTTCGATCTGGTGCGCGGCCCGCTGTTTCGCGTGCGGCTGATCCGGCTGGAGGCCGAGCGGCACGTGCTCGCCGTGGCGATGCACCACGTCATCTCCGACGGCTGGTCGATGAACGTCATCATCGAGGACTTCGCCCGTCTTTACGCGCAGATCAGCGGCGGCGCGCCGCCGGACCTGCCCGCGCTGCCGGTGCAGTACGCGGACTACGCCCTCTGGCAGCGGAGCTTCCTGGAGGCGGGCGAGGGCGAGCGCCAGCTCGCGTACTGGAAGCGCACGCTCGGCGAGACGCAGCCGTTGCTCGAGCTGCCGAGCGATCGCCCGCGCCCGCTCGCGTCCAGCTACCGAGGCGGAGAGCACGTGGTGGCGCTGGACCCGGACCTGGTGCGCCAGCTGCAAGCGCTGGCGCGGCGCTGCCAGGCGACGCTGGCGAGCGTGCTTTTGGCGAGCTACCAGGTGCTCCTGCATCGCCTCAGCGGGGCGAGCGACGTGCGGGTCGGCATCACGGTGGCGAACAGGAACCGCGCCGAGATCGAGGGCCTGGTCGGCTTCTTCGTCAACGCGCTGGTCATCCGCGGCGATCTGAGCGGGCACCCCTCGTTCGAGAGCTTCGTCGAGCAGCTGCGGCGCGCCACGCTGGAGGCGCAAGAGCATCAGGATCTTCCGTTCGAGCGCGTGGTCGAGGCGCTGGCGCCGCAGCGCAGCCTGAACCACCACCCGCTGTTCCAGGTCTCGTTCGACTACCAGTGGAGCCGGCGCGACGAGCTCGGCGAGGTCGGAGGCTTGCGCGTGCGTCCGTTCGAGCGCGAGCTGTCGAGCACCCAGTTCGACCTCACGTTGAACACCACCGAGAGCGCGCGCGGCCTGCGCGCGAGCTTCACGTACGCCAGAGACCTGTTCGAGCCGGAGACCATCGCGCGCTTTGCGAGCCGCTGGGTCCGCCTGCTCTCGGCGATCGTGGCGGACCCGAGCGAGCGCGTCGATCGGCTGGCGATGAACGAGCCGGACGAGCCAGCGCGCTGGCACGCTGCGCTGAACCAGGGCTTCGCGCCGCACGCAGCCGGCGGCACGGTGCAGCAGCGCGTCGCCGCGCGCGCGCTGGAGCGGCCCGACGCCGTGGCCGTGCGCTCCGGGGACGCGACGCTGAGCTACGCGGAGCTCGTCGGCGGGGCGCGGCGGCTGGCGCGCGAGCTGCGCGCGGCCGGCGTCGGCCCCGACGTCGTGGTCGGTCTGTGCGCCGAGCGCTCGCTCGAGATGGTCGTGGGCCTGCTCGGCATCCTCGAGGCAGGCGGGGCGTACTTGCCGCTCGACCCGAGCTACCCGGACGATCGCTTGCGCCACATGATCGAGGACGGCGCGGTCGGCCTGGTGTTGACGCAAAGCGCGCTCGCGTCGCGGCTGGCCGGGTTCGGCGTCGCGTGCCGAGAGCTGCCGAGCCCGCTCGGAGCGTCGTGCGCGTCCGCCATGGCGGGCTTCGACGTCGCGCCCCTGCACCCGCAGAACCTGGCGTACTGCATCTACACGTCGGGCTCCACGGGCAAGCCGAAGGGCGCGCTGCTCTCCCACGCCGCGCTGCTCGCGCATATGGACTGGATGATCGAGGAGTTCGGATTCGACGCCAGCGCTCGCGTGCTGCAGAAGACGCCGGTGAGCTTCGACGCCTCGGTGTGGGAGTTCTGGCTGCCGCTCATGACCGGCGGCGAGCTGGTGCTCGGCGACCCGGGCGTGCTGCACGACCCCGCCGCGCTGCTCGCGCAGATCGAGCGCGACGGCGTGACGGTGCTGCAGGTGGTGCCCCAGCTGCTCCAGCTCTTGCTGGCCGAGCCGAGCGCGGCGGACAGCCTGGGGCGGCTCGAGCACCTGTTCTGCGGCGGCGAGGCCGTGCCGCTCGATCTGCTGCGTCAGGTCACGCGCGCGCGCCCGGCGGGCCTGTGCAATCTGTACGGGCCGACGGAGACGGCCATCGACGCCGTGTTCTGGCGAAGTCACGGTGAGCTGCCAGCGCGCGTCGTGCCGATCGGAACGCCGATCCGTCACGCCCGCGTCTCGTTGCTGGATGGCGCGCTCGGCTGGGTGCCGCCCGGCGTCACCGGCGAGCTCTACATCGGCGGCGCGACGCTGGCGCGCGGCTACGCCGGGCGGCCGGGCCTGACGGCCGAGCGCTTCGTGCCCGACCCGCTGTCGGCGGAGCCCGGCGCGCGCATGTACCGCACGGGCGACCTGGTACGGCACCGGGCCGACGGCAACCTGGAGTTCGTCGGGCGCAGGGACCATCAGGTCAAGGTCCGCGGCCACCGCATCGAGCTCGGCGAGATCGAGGCGCGGCTGCTCGAGCACGAAGCCGTGGACAGCGCGATCGTGCTCGCTCAGCGCGGCGGCGAGTCGGACACGCGCCTCTTGGCGTACGTCGTTCCGAACGACGCGGCGCTGCGGGCGCTCGGGGCCGCCGAGGATGGCCGCCTGACGAGCGAAGCCACCGAAGAGTGGCAAGCCGTCTTCGACGGCGCCTACGCCGTCGACGCCACGACCACCGGCCCCACGTTCACGGGCTGGAACAGCAGCTACACCGGCGCCCCGATCGCGCAGGGCGAGATGCAACACTGGCTCGAGCACACCCTCTCGCGCCTGCGCGCGCTCGGCGCCGAGCGCGTGCTGGAGATCGGCTGCGGCATCGGGCTCTTGCTCGAGCACCTGGCGCCCGAAAGCCGGGAGTACGTCGGCAGCGATTTCTCCGCCAAGGCGCTCCGCGACCTGCAGAGCTGGCTCGGCGCGCGCTCGGGCTTCGAACACGTGGAGCTGCTCCAGCGCGAGGCGCGCAATTTCGAGGGTCTCGGCGCCCGCCGCTTCGACGCGGTCGTGCTCAACTCCGTCGTCCAGTACTTCGCGGACGTCGACTATTTGATCGGCGTGCTCGACGGCGCGCGCGCCGTGCTCGCCCCGGGAGGGGCGCTGTTCGTCGGCGACGTGCGCTCGAAGCCGCTGCTCGGGTTCTTTCACGCCAGCGTCGAGCTGGCCAAGGCGGCAGACGGCTGCCACCTCGGCGAGCTCAGGCGGCGCGTCGAGCGAGCCATGGCGCACGACAAGGAGCTCGTGCTCGATCCTGGCCTGTTCGACGCCTGGGCGCGCGCGAACGGCGGGCGCGCCGAGGTGCTGCTCAAGCGCGGCTACGCCGACAACGAGCTCTGCCGCTATCGCTACGACGTGGTGCTGCGCTTCGGGTCCGCGAGCGCGGGCTGGGGCGGCGAGCCAGCGTCGGGCGTGAGCACCATCGCCGAGCTCGAGGCTCGGCTCGCGAGCCGCCCCGAGCGCGTGCTGCTGCGGGGGCTTCCGAACCGCCGGCTATCGCTCGATCGCGCCTTGTGGCGCGCGCTCGAGAATGGCGATCCGCGCTCGAGCGTGACCGAGCTGCGCTCGATGATGGCCGCCACGGCGCGCGACGGCGAGGAGCCGGAGGACTACTGGGCGCTCGGCGAGGCGCACGGCTATCGCGTCCAGGTGCGCTGGTCGCCGGACGGCGCGGAGGGCGCGTTCGACGTGCTGTTCGAAGACCCGCGCGCAGGAGCTCCGGCAGCGCGTGGCGATGCGGGGCGCGCCGACGCGCCCGCTCGGCCCTGGGCGAGCTACGCCAACGATCCGCTGCTGGCGAAGTTGAAGCAGGGTCTCGGCCCTCGGCTCCGGCAGCACCTCGAGCAGCGCGTGCCCGACTACATGCTGCCCGCTCAGTTCGCCGTGCTCGATCAGCTCCCGCTGACGCCGAACGGTAAAGTCGACCGCGAGGCGCTCGCGGCCATGGACGCGGTCGAGTCGAGCGCGCCTTACGCCGCGCCGCGCACGCGCCGCGAGGCCGAGCTGGCCGAGATCTGGCGCGACCTGCTCGGGGTGACGCGCGTGGGCGTGCGCGACAACTTCTTCGAGATCGGCGGCGACTCCATCATCGCCATCCAGGTGGTCAGCCGCGCCCGGCGGGCCGGCATCACGCTGCGCCCGAGCGACATCTTCCAGCACCAGACGCTGGAGGCGTTGGCGCTGCAGGCGGAGGCGGCCCAGAGCCAGGCCGCTCCGGCAGCCGCCGATGCGGCGGCGCCGGCGCTGCCGCCCGTCACGCTCAGCGACGCCGAGCTCGCGAGCCTCGGCGCGCGTCGCGAGCAGATCGCCGACGCCTACCCGCTGTCGCCCGTGCAGCAGGGCATGCTGTTCCACTCCCTCTACAGCCCCGATTCCGGTGTGTACGTGAACCAGGTTCGGGTGACCATCGAAGGGCTCGACGTCGCTCGATTCCGCGCCGCCTGGCAAGGGGTCTACGATCGCCACGACATCCTGCGCACGGGCTTCTTGCCCGAACGCGCCCTGCAGGTGGTGTTCGCCAAGGTCGAGATCGCGTGCCGCGAGATCGACGTGCGCGGGCGCGAGCTCGGCCCGGACGCGCTCCGCGCGTTCGCCCGTGAGGAGCTCGCGGCGCCGTTCGATCTGCGCCGCCCGCCGCTGCAGAAGGTGCTCTTGCTCAGGCTGGACGAGCGCCGATACCATTTGATCTGGACGCACCATCACGTGCTGATCGACGGCTGGAGCTCGTCGCGGCAGATCGACGAGGTGCTGCGGCTCTACACCGGCCAGGCGCTGCCCCCGGTGCAGGCGCGCTACAAGGACTACATCGCTTGGCTCGCTCGCAAAGATTGGCGCGCCAGCGAGGCGTTCTGGAAAAAGCAGCTCGAGGGGCTGGGACAGCCGACGCTGCTCTGCCCCGATGGGCTCGGCGAGCCGCAACGCGAGAACGGCCACGGCGTGCTCGGCGGCGGGCTCGATCGCGAGCAGACGGCGCGGCTGGTGAGGTTCGCCAAGGAGCAGCGCGTCACCCTGAACACCGTCGTCCAGGCGGCGTGGATTCTGCTGCTCCAGCGCTATACCCGCCAGCGCACGGTCGCCTTCGGCGCGGCCGTCTCGGGGCGCCCGGCGGCGCTGCCCGGGGTGGAGGCGTTGCTCGGTCCGTTCATCCACACCCTGCCCGTGATCGCGGGGCCCGCGCCGAGCCAGACGCTGGGCGCGTTCTTGCGCCAGCTCCAGGAGAACAACTCCGAGTCGCGCGAGCACGAGCACACACCGCTGCATGAGATCCAGCGCTGGGGCGCAGGCAACGGCCAGGCCTTCTTCGATACGCTGCTGGCGTTCCAGAACTACCCGGTCGACCGCGCGCTGCGCGAGGCAGCTCAGGGCGAGGTGACGCTGTCCGACGTCGAGGGCGTAGGCCCGACGAACTACGCGCTGACGCTCCAGGTCACGCTGGAAGACCGCCTCGAGTACGCGCTCGGCTACTGGCGTCCCCACTTCGACCCGGGTCGCGTGGAGGCGCTCAGCCGGCACTTCGAGCACCTGCTGCTGTCGCTGCCGGCGGCCGGCGAACGCCCGATAGGCCATCTGACGCTCGCGTCCGCCGCCGAGCTCGGCGAACAGGCGCTCTGGAACCAGACGCAGCGCGCGTTCCCGGAAGAGCTTTGCATCCATGAGCTCGTCGAGGCCACGAGCGCTCGGGCCCCGGACGCGAGCGCGGTGATCTTCGGGGACGAACGGCTCAGCTACGGCGAGCTCCAGGCGCGCGCCAACGCGCTCGCCCGCCGCTTGCGGCGGGCCGGCGTCGGCCCCGATCGCCTGGTCGGCGTGTGCATGGAGCGCTCCATCGAGCTCGTCGTCGCGCTGCTCGCGGTGCTCAAGGCGGGCGGCGCGTACTTGCCCCTCGATCCGGACTACCCGAACGAGCGCCTGCATTTCATGGTGACCGACGGCGGGGTCGAGCTGTTGCTCACCCAGGGCCACCTCGAGCAGCGGCTCGCGGGGCTCCCGGCAGAGCGCTGGTGCCTCGACGCGCCGGATGCATTGCGGGTTTCGCCCGAGGACGCGCGCAACCTGCCGAACCTCACGCACCCCGATCACCTCGCCTACTGCATCTACACCTCGGGCTCCACCGGGCAGCCCAAGGGCTGCGGCAACACGCACCGCGGGCTCCACAACCGCCTGCGCTGGATGCAGGACGCCTACCGCCTGACGCCCGTCGATCGCGTGCTGCAGAAGACGCCGTTCAGCTTCGACGTCTCCGTCTGGGAGTTCTTCTGGCCGCTGATCACCGGCGCCGCGATCGTGATGGCGCCGCCCGGCGCGCAGCGCGACCCGGCAGAGCTCGCGCGCGTGATCGACGCCGCCCAGGTGACGACGCTGCACTTCGTGCCCTCCATGCTGCAGGCCTTCGTGGCCGCTGGCAGGCTCAAGGGGCGCGCATCCATCCGCCGCATCCTCTGCAGCGGCGAGGCGCTGCCGCTCTCGCTCGCGCGGCAGGTGCTCGAGCAGCACCCGGCGGAGCTCTTCAACCTCTACGGCCCGACCGAGGCGGCGATCGACGTCAGCCACTGGGCGTGCCGCGGCGGCGTCGACGAGGGCGTGCCGATCGGGCGCCCCATCGCCAACATCACCCTGCACGTGCTCGACGCCGCGCTCCAGCCGTTGCCGGCGGGCGTCACCGGTGAGCTCTACATCGGCGGGGTGGGGCTCGCCCGCGGTTACCACCGCCGTCCGAGCTTGACCGCCGAGCGCTTCGTGCCGAACCCGCTCTCGAGCGAGCCCGGCGCGCGGCTCTATCGCACCGGCGACCTCTGCCGCTTCCGCGCGGACGGCGCCATCGAGTATCAGGGCCGCGTCGATCATCAGGTCAAGGTCCGCGGCCACCGCATCGAGCTCGGCGAGATCGAGCAGCGGCTCGGTGAGCTCGAGCTCGTGCGCCAGGCGGTGGCGCTGGTGCGCGACGACCCGTCCGGTCAGCGCGAGCTCGTCGCCTTCGTGGTGCCGGAGCTCGGGCGGCTCGAGCCGGCTCGAGGGAGCGACGGCGACCGCGCCCGCACCGCCGAGTGGGGCTCCGTCTTCGACAGCGCCTACGCGGAGGCCCCCGAGAGCCGCGCGCCGAGCTTCGTCAGCTGGAACGACAGCTACACCGGCGCGCCGATCCCCGAGGCCCACATGCAGCGCTGGCTCATGGCGGCCGTCGCGCGCATGCTCGAGCCCGCGCCGCGGCGCGTGCTCGAGATCGGCTGCGGGGTGGGCCTCGTCGCACAGCACGTGGCGCCGCGCGCCGACGTGTACGTCGGCACGGACGTCTCGAGGCGGGCGATCGAGAACCTCCGCGCCTGGGCGTCCGGGCAGGAGGGCCTCGCGCACGTCGAGCTCTTGCACCGGGATGCGAGCGATTGGTCCGGCCTCGATACCCGCCTCTTCGATCTCGTGGTGCTCAACTCCGTGGTGCAGTACTTCCCGAACGCCGAGTACCTGGTGCAGGCCCTCGAGGGCGCGCTCTCGGTGGTGCAGCCCGGCGGTCGCGTGTTCGTCGGCGACGTGCGCTCGCTCGACCTGGCGCGGGCGTTCCACGCCTCCGTACAGCTCGCGCGCGCGCCCGCCGAGCTGACGCTCGGCGAGCTCGGGCGCCGCATCGAGCGCGCGCTCGCCCAGGAGACGGAGCTCCTGGTCGCCCCCGACCTGTTCCGCGCGCTGGGCCGCTCGGCCGGCGTGCACGTCAGCCTCGAGCTGCAACGCACCCCGCACGACAATGAGCTCAGCCGCTACCGCTACGACGCGATCTTGACGCGCGCCAGCCGACGGGCGCCGGAGATCCCGCCGCGCGAGTGGCGCGCCGAGCGCCCGCTCGCCGAGCTCGACGGCTTGCTGCGGAGCGAGCGCCCGCGATCGCTCTCGGTGGCGCGCGTGGAGAACCGCCGCCTGTCCCGCGATCGGGCGCTGTTGCGCTGGCTCACCGAGCTCGGCGACGGCGCGACGGTGGCCGACCTGCGCGAGCGGTTCGAAGCGATCGAGCCGCGCGGCCTCGACCCCGAGAGCTTCTGGGCGCTTGGCGACGCGCACGGCTACGATGTGCGCGTCTGCTGGACCCCGGGAGACGCGGACGGGCGCTTCGATGTCGAGTTCCAGGAGCGCGAGCACCCCGCCCGCTTCGCGCCGAGCGCGGCCCCGATCGAGCTCTCTGCGCCCGATGGCGGCTGGCGCGGGCTCACCAACGATCCGGAGCTGGCGCGCACGCGGCAACACTTGACGACCTCGCTGCGCGAACAGCTCGAGCAGCGGTTGCCGAGCTACATGGTCCCGTCGCGCCTCGTGCTCGTCGACGCCGTGCCGATCACCGCGAACGGCAAGCTCGACCGCAAGGCATTGCTCGCGGCGAGCGAGCGCGAGTCGACCCAGGCCTACGTGCGCCCCCGCAACGAGGCCGAACAGAAGCTCGCCCAGATCTGGCAAGAGGTGCTCGGCGTCGACCAGCTCGGCGCGCGCGACGACTTCTTCGAGCTCGGTGGCCACTCGCTCCTGGCGACGCGCGTCGCGAGCCGCGTCGCGCACGAGTTCGGCGTCGAGCTGCCGCTGCGCGTGCTGTTCGAGCGTCGCCAGCTCGGCGATCTCGCGGCGGCGATCGAGCGCGCCGCACAGCGGGCCCGAGAGCACGGCGCCGCCCGGCGCCCGCCGCTCGTGCCGCAGCCTCGCAGCGGCGCCCTGCCCCTCTCGGCGGCGCAGCGCCGCCTGTGGTTCCTCTGGCAGCTCGAGCCGAACGGCTCCGCGTACAACATGCCCTGCGCCGTGCGCCTGAGGGGCCCGCTCGACGCCGCCGCGCTGTCCGGAGCGCTCGACGCGCTCGTGCTCCGCCACGAGTCGCTGCGCACCCGATTCGTGCTCACCGCCGACGGCGAGCCGCGGCAGGTGATCGACCCGCCGCGCTCGCTCCCGCTCGCGCACGCGCGCCTGGAGGGGTCCGCCGTGGAGCGCGAGGCGGCGCTGCGACGCGAGCTCGACGCCGCGAGCCGCCGCCCCTTCGACCTGGAGAGAGGGCCGCTCGTGCGCGCCCACCTGTGGCGGCTCGACGCCGACGAGCACGTGTTGCTCGTGACCATGCATCACGCCATCAGCGACGGCTGGTCGCTCGACGTGGTGATGAGCGAGTTCACGCGTCTCTACGCGAGCCTCGCGCGCGGCACGCAGCCCTCGCTCGCGCCCCTGCCGATCCAGTACGCCGACTACGCCGTGTGGCAGAAGGCCTGGCTCGATGGCGGCGAAGAGGCACGCCAGATCGAGCACTGGAGGCAAAAGCTGCGCGGGGAGTGCCCGATCCTCGAGCTGCCGACCGACCGCGCGCGGCCCGCCCAGCCCAGCTTCCGCGGCCACAACCACCGCTTCGACCTGAGCCCCGGGCTCGTGACCCGCCTGCGCGCCCTCGGCGCACAGAGCCAGGTCACCCTGTTCCCCCTGCTGCTCGGCGCGTTCGCCGTCGTCGCCAGCCAGCGCTCGGGCCTCGAGCGCTTCCGCATCGGCACCGACTCCGCCGGCCGCATCCAGCTCGAGATCGAAGGCGTCGTCGGCTTCTTCGTCAACCAGCTCGTCCTCGAGCTCAGGGTCGACAGAGACGCCGCCGCGCAACGGTGGTTAGCGAACCTCCACGCCGACGTGCTCGAGGCCCTCGAGCACCAGGACGTCCCCTTCGACGAGGTCGTCAAGGTCCTCGCCCCCACGCGCCGCCTCGGCCAGTCGCCGTTCTTCGGCATCAAGGTCATCTACCAAGAGCGCGCGCAAAGCCTCGCTGGCCGCGGCAGCCTCGGTGACCTCGCCGTCGAGCCCGTCGAGCTCAGCGCTCAAGGCGCCGAGCTCGACCTCGTCCTCGGCTTCATCGTCGACGGGAACGACGTCCACGTCGACATGAACTACGCGACGGACCTCTTCGATCTCGAGACGCTCCAGGGCCTCGAACACTCCCTGCGCGCGGTGCTCGAGAACCTCGCGGAGCAACCCACGACGCCTGTCGCCCGCTTGCTCGACCTGTCCCGCCAGAGCGAGCAACACGCTCGCGCGGAGCGCGCTCTCCAGAGCAAGAACGCCGCCAAGGAAGCCGCGGAAAAGATCCACGCCACGCTCCCTATCCGCCGCCGCAGCAGGTAAGGCGGAGCGCTGCACCGAAGGCGAGCGCACGAGTCACGGAAACGTTTGGGGGGGCCGCGTTGCAGCGTCATGGGGCCGCGGGCCGACCCGGCCCCCATGCGCGTCGCAAAACCTCGGGACCTGGCCCCGTGAGGCTGCAAACTGGCATCCGGGGGTGCGCGTATCATCAACGCGGTCGCGCGCGTGGCCTCCCGAGCCGCGCGGCGGCCCGGAGGCCTGGGCTCACTCATCCTCGAGGTCGATCCGCCCGAAGCGCGGGTTGACCACGGTGTTGTGCGCGCTGCCAAACGTGTACGTGATGGAGAGGCTTGCGGTGCTCGTGAAGTTCGTGGGTTGCTGCGCGGTCTCCAGCAGCAGCTCGTCGTCGGTGATCGTCCGCCCTCGCAGGTTGATCAGGTCGCGCACCCACGCGAACTGGCCCTCGATCGACGCGGTCAGGCCCTCGAACAAGCGCACGCTCAGCGTGAGCCCCGTGCTCATGCGATACAGCCCGGGGTCGTCGAGGAACTGGTTGACCTGGCCGATCCACTCCACGCTGCCCCAGGTGCGGTTCATGTCGATGATCATCGACAGGGCGTGGTAGGGCCGCTGCTCGTAGCGCAGCCCGGCCTGATTGTCCTCGATGTAGCCGTTCGCCCAGGCCCCCACCTGGTAGATGAAGCGCAGCTGCCGCGTCGCGCTCTGGTGATACGGGAAGGTATTGACCTCGAAGACCGGCCCTCCATGCAGGTGCCAGCGGTAGTTCTCGAACTCGTTGCCCACCGCCGTGAAGATGGCCCCCAGGGCGAGGTGGCTTCCGATGGAGTGGGCGTACAGCGCGCGGCCGTCCCATTCGTCCACGTCGCCGAAGATGCGGTCGCCGTCCTCGAGGCGGTAGCTGCTGAGGCTGCGCGTGTAGCCTCCCATCAGGCGCACCTTCGAGCGCTCCGTGATGCGTCGCGCGGCGGCGCCGCCGCCGGCCTGGACCCGGTAGTAGCCGCTGCCCGCCTCGGCGGAGCCCCACGCAGCGGGCGCGAATACCCAGTAGTCCCACGGATCGTCCAGCGAGCTCAGCTCGAGACTCTCGCGCTGCGGCAAGCCAATCTGGAAAGCCTCGCCGTGCGGCGTGCTCGCCAGCTCGGTGAAGAGCAGGCGGAGGATGAGCTGCAGCAAGCGATCGCGCGCGACGTGCGCCGGGGCGCCCGGGGACGAGAGCACCGAGGCGGGGGGACGGGACTCGAACGCGCGCCCCGAAGTGCGCCGCGCGAGCGTCGCGGTCCAGTGCTCGCCGCCGTTGCCAGCCGGTTGCCTCACGATCACGAGCGCGATGTCGGCGAGGTAGACGTCGCGCACGAAGTCGAAGTAGCTCAGCTGCTGGCGCAGGTAGGGATCGAAGCAATCCTCGCTGCAGCTCAGGAACAGGCGCGGAGGGGGTCGGGCGCAGGCGCGCCGCGGGGCACACAGCCACGCCGCGAGCACCGCCAGCGCGAGCACGAGAGCCCTGGAGAGCCGGATTGGGCGCGACATGCAGGTGGGAAGGATCATGCCAGGAAACCCTCGCCTACCTCCTCATGTCGCGGCGGCAGCGGGCCTCGCGCCACGCTCCTCGATGCGCCCGGAGTCGAGCTTCAGCTGGCGGTCTGCCAGGTGGAAGTAATGGTCGTCGTGGGTGATGACGAGGACGGCTTTGCCGCGCGCTTTGAGGTCGGGCAAGAGCTCGGTGTAGAAGACGTCCTTGAAGACGGGGTCCTGGTCGGCCGCCCACTCGTCGAAGACGTAGACGGGGCGGTCTTCGAGGTAGGCGACGAGCAACGCCAGGCGCTTCTGCTGGCCGCGCGAGAGCTCCGTGGTGGAGAAGACGCCGCGCTCGACGCTGACCTTGTGGGCGAGCTCGAGGCGAGCGAGCAGGGCGCGAGCGCGCTCGTCGAGGTCCTCGGAAGAGATGCCGAGCAGGTCCTCGAAGAGGTGGAACTCGGAGAAGACGGCGGCAAAGCGCTGGCGGTACCGCTCGCGCCGCTCGCTGGAGACGAGCTCGCCGTTGACGAGGATGTGGCCGTCTTCCGGCTCGTACAGCCCCACCAGCAGCTTGGCGAGGGTCGTCTTGCCTCCGCCGTTGCCGCCGACCAGGAACACGACCTCGCCGCGCTTGAGCTCGAGATCGATGGGGCCGAGCAGGAAGGGATCGTCTTCGCCGTCGCGACGGTACCGATGGCTGACCTGGCGCAGCGTGAGCCGCTCGAACGCGCGTTCCTGGGCGAGCTCGCCGGTCTCCCGGCGCCCCCGGCGCTCCGCGTCCTCTGCGGCGGCCGGCGGCTCGGGCGGGAGCTCTTCGAGACGCTCGAGGGCGATGCGGGCCTGCGAGAGCTCGGGCACCCCCTCCACGAGCACTTCCATGGGGTGCATCATGTACAGGAACATCAGCGCGTAGGCCGAGCGCACCGAGCCGTCGATGTTCATCAGCGGCGAGAGCACGAACAGCACGACGCCGATCACCACGAAGAACAGGAAGCTGCCGATGCTGCCCGCGCCGACGAAGACCAAAAAGCCGCGCGTGCGCTGCTTTCGAACGGCGTCCACGGAGCGCTCCAGCACGTCGCGGAGGAACGCCTCGCGCCGCGCGCGGCTCAAGTTGAGCTCCTTGGCGCCGTCGATCAGCGCCCGGAAGTGCTCGTACAGCTCGTCCTCGTCGTCCCGGGCGCGCGACAGGTGCCGGTGACCGCGCCCCACGAGCACCAGGTGGAGGCAGGCGCCGGCGAGCACCATGCCGATCGCGAACAGGAACAGCTGCCAGGACAGGATCGCGAGATATCCCAGGCAGCCGAGGACGATGGCGCCGTGCACCAGGAGCTTCGGCACCGTGACGAAGAAATCCGCCACGCGCTGCACGTCCTCCACCAGCACCGCCAGCCAGCGCGCGCCGCCCTGGGTCTCGAGCTCGCGAAAGGGGGCCGAGGCCATGCGCCGGCAGACCTGCTGGCGAAGCCGCGCGAGCGTGCTCTGGCTCAGCTCGACGAATTTCGCCTCGGACCAGATGCGAAAGATCAGCATGCCGACGCAGGCGGCCGCGAACGCGAGCCCGAGCGACAGCAGCTCGCCGCGGCTCGCGTCGAGCGCGCGGTTGACCAGCGCGGTCAGGGCCGAGCCGAGCAGCCCGCTCAAGATGCTGGCGGCCAGCGCAGCGACGAGCGTAGCGCGGGAGGCGTGCGCGAGAGAAAGCAGGAACCTCATGGCGTTCGGAGCGCGGGCTGCCCGTATTGCCGCGGCGGACCGAGGGCGAACACGCCCTCGCGCGCGGCCTCGGGCGCGCCCTGGGGGGGAGGCGGTACGGGGATCTCTTCGAGCCGCCCGGCGGAGAGCCTCAGGCAGCGATCGGCCAGGTGGAAGAAGCGGTCATCGTGGCTGATCACCAGCACCGCTTTGCCGCGGGCCCGCAGGGCGGGCAGCACCTCGGCGTAGAAGACGCGCTTGTACGCGGGATCCTGGTCGGCAGCCCACTCGTCGAACACGAGCACCGGCCGGTCCTCGAGGTAGGCGATCAGCAGCGCCAGACGCCGGCGTTGCCCGCTCGACAGGCGCGTGGTGGAGAGCGCCCCGTCGCGCACCGTCACCTTGTGCGCGAGCCCCAGCGCGCCGAGCAGCGCGTTCGCGCGGTCGTCGACGTCGACCGCGTCGATGCCGAGCAGGGCCTCGAACAGGTGAAAGTCGGAGAACACGGCCGAGAAATTCTCGCGGTAGGCGCTCCGGGTGCTCGCGTCGATCGGCCTCCCGTTGTGCAAGATCGCGCCTGCCTCGGGCTCGTACAGGCCGACGATGAGCTTGGCGAGGGTGGTCTTCCCGCTGCCGTTGGCGCCGACCAGGAACACCAGCTCTCCGGGCCGCAGCTCCAGATCGACGGGCCCCAGGACGAAGACGCCGTCCTCGCCCTCCCGGCGGTAGCTGTGTTGCACGCCGGCCAGGCGCAGGCCGTGGAACGGCTCGGGCGCCGGCGGCGCCGCGCTCGGCGCGAGCGCGGCGGTGTCCACCCCGAACGAGCGCAGCCGGTCGAGCGCGACGCGCGTGCGCTCGAAGGCAGGGCTCGCCTGCGCCAGCGCGAGCAGGGGCATCAGCATGTACAGCACCATCAGGGCGTAGCCGGAGCGCGCGGGCTCGGGCAGCGGGGCCACGCTGCCGAGCCCGAAGAGCACGCTGCCGATCACGGCGAAGAACAAGGAGATCTGCCAGGTGACGGCCGTCACGTGCAGCGACAGCCCCCGCGTCCAGAGCTGCCGCGCCGCCTCCGTGCTGCGGCCCACCACGTCCACCAGGAACGCCTCACGCCGGCGGGCGTTCAGGGTGAGCTCCTTGGCGCCGCTGAACAGCGCCCGGAACGCCACGTAGACCCGATCCTCCGCGGCGCGCGCCTCGCCGAGCAGCGTGTTGGCTCGGCGCTTGGCGCGGCCGACCAACAGCGCCCCTCCCAGCATCACCCCGGCGCCGAGCACGAACGCCTGCGGGGACAGGACGAGCAGATAGCCGAGACACCCGAGCAAGACCGCCCCGTGGACCACGAGCGCGGGCAGGGTCACGAAGAAGTCGGCGACCGTGCCGACGTCCTCGGTCAACAGCGCGAGCAGCCGCGCCGAACCGCGCTCTTCGAGCTCGCGATAGCGCGTCTCGGCCAGCTGGCGGCTCGCGAGCACGCGAAGGCGTGCCAGGGTCCTCTCGCTCAGCTTGACCAGCTCGCCGTGCGCCCACCAGCGGCAAGCCAGCATCGCGAGGCTGATCCCCGCGAAGAGCAGGCCGTGCGCGAGGGGTGGGCGCTCGCTCTCCAGCGCCCTGTTGATCAACGCGATCACCACGGCCACGCCCAGACCGCTCAGCACGCTGCCCACCAGCGCGCTCGCCGTCAGCGCTCGGGAGGACATGACCAGTTGCAACAAGAACCTTAGCAAGCGCCCGCCTCAGGTGATGAGCCCGCGCGGCAGCGGCGCTTCGCGCCAGAAGCGCGGCGGCGGAAGGAAGCCGACCTCGATCGCGTGCGCGACGAAGCGCCCGAGCCACTCCCCCGACGACGCGTATTCGAACCCGCGGCGCGCCAGCGCCGCCAGGCTGGCCCGCGCGTCGAGCGGCGCCTGATGCATATCGGGGCCTGCGGCCTGAGGCAGCACCAGCCCGAGGGACTCCTTGTCGCTGGAGAGCCCCTGGGCGCATCGGATCAGGTCGTCGACCTCCATCAGCCGGAGCGGATAGCCCGCGGCCTGCAGCACGCGCATGACCTCGTAGTGCCTGACGGGGTTCGGCGTCTCGACGTAGTACGTTTGCCCAGCGCTCTCGCCGCTCGATCCGAGCGCGAGGATGGCGCGCGCGACGGCGTCGACGGGCGTGATCGGGATCTGGACCTTCGGCAAGTAGGGAGCGAAGCCGAGGCGCACGCAGGCACGAACGTAGCGGCTCGTATAGTTCTGATCCGCGTTTTGCTGGAATATTCCCGTCTGGCTGTGAGGACCGATGAAGCCCACGCGATATGCCGTTGCCGCGATGCCCTGCGCCATCGCCTGGCGCAAGAGCACCTCCGCACGGTACTTCGATTCGCTGTAGGCGTCGGCGAACACCTGCCCTTCCTGGAGGTGCCGCTCCGCGAACGCTTCGATGGGGGGTCGCCCCGTGAAGTAGCCGACGACGCCGACGGTCGAGACGTGGTGCAGGTGCTTGGGGCAGCCGTAGCGGCTGAGCTCTATCAGCGACTCGACAAGGCCGACGTTGATCGGCAGCAGGTCGTGGAGCTCGCCGCCGTTCACGTTCCCCGCCACGTTGAACATCGCGCCATGTCTCTCGGCGAGCGCGTCGTAAGCGCGTGCGCTCAGGCCGAAGTGTCGAGCCGTGACGTCGGCGATGATGACGCGGATCCGCTCGCGGTGGGGCTTGAGCTCGATTTCTGGGAAGAACCAGCGCCATTTCTCCTCGAGCGATTGCCGCGCCCGCTGCTCGCTCTCCCCTCGCAACAGGCAGCTGACGGTCGCGCCGCCGACCAGCAGATCATGCAGCAAGTGAACGCCGAGGAAGCCGCTGGCGCCGGTGAGCAACACGTCGCCCGGAGGGCCGGCGAAGCCCGCGGTATGCCTCATTTCACCCGTCGTGTTCGTCATGGGTCGTCTATGCCTTTCGCCACTCGTCGACATGCGGCTCGGCAAGCCGCCCTTCCTGCGCGCGCTCCGCGAACCGGGCAAGCACGCTGGCCTCGAACAGCGCCCGCAGGGGCACGTCGCGCCCGGTGCGACGCCGCAGCCGCGCGATCACTTGCACGCCGAGCAGCGAGTGGCCGCCGAGTTCGAAGAAGTCATCGTGCCGCCCGACGCGCTCCAGCGTGAGCACCTCGCTCCAGATCTCCGCGATCGTCCGCTCGAGCGACGTGATCGGCGCCACGTAGTCCTGCCGCGCGCCCTCCGCGTCCAGCTCGGGGTCCGGCAGCGCCTTGCGGTCGAGCTTGCCGTTCGCGTTCAACGGCAGCTGCTCCAGCACCACGATGTGCGACGGCACCATGTAGCGCGGCAGCAGGCGCGCCAGGTGCTCCTTGAGCTCGCCGGCGCGCGCCTCGCGCTCGGCGGCGGCCACCACGTACGCGACCAGCAGCTTGCCCTGCGCGCCGTGCTTGGCGACGACCACCCCCTCCTTGACCGCCGGATGCTCGCGCAGCCGCGCCTCGATCTCACCGAGCTCCACGCGGTAGCCGCGGATCTTGACCTGGTGGTCGGCGCGGCCGACGAACGCGAGGCTCCCGTCCGGCTCGAACCGCACCAGATCCCCGGTACGATACAGCCGCTCGCCGGGCTCTTCGGCGTAAGGATTCGGCACGAACGCGCGCGCCGTGTGCCCGGGCGCATCCATGTAGCCGCGCCCCGGACCGATCCCCGCGATGCACAGCTCGCCCGTCGCGCCGAAGGGCACGAGATCCAGGTTGGCGTCGAGGACGTAGAGCCGGTTGTTGTCCGTCGCGCGCCCGATCGACAGGTGCAGGCGCTCCGCGCTCGGCGCCTCGATCCGGCACAGCGCCACGTCGTCGGCGCACTCCGCCGGACCGTAGGCGTTCAAGAGCCCGATCTCCGGATAGCGCTCCCGCCAGCGACGCGCGAGCTGCGGCGACATCGCCTCCCCGGTCGTGATCATCCAGCGCAAGCTCGGCAGCGGCTGCGCCGGCTCCGACAGCATCGCCTCGATCAGGCTCGGCACGCTCTCCAGCACCGTGATCCCGGTCGCCTGCACGTGCCGCAAGAGCGCCGCCGGATCGTGCGCGATCGCGTCGGGCACGATCTCCAGCCGCGCGCCGCACGCCGGCCCCGTCAACAGCTGCCACACCGAGATATCGAACGCCGCCGACGCCGTCTGCGCGATCACGTCCTCTTCGGTCAGCCCGAGGTCCGTGATCTTGCCCAGCACGTTGTTCAGCATCCCCGCGTACTCGACCATCGCGCCCTTCGGCTCGCCCGTCGAACCCGACGTGTGGATCACGTACGCCACGCTCCTCGGCCCGGCGTACGGGGCGTCGGCGAACGCCGCCGCCTCGCCCTCGACCGCCGCAGGCGGCGCCCACGGCTCCACCTCGGCGGCGACGCCGGCGTCGTCGAGCGCCGCTCGCAGCAGCCGTTCGGTCGCGGGCGAGCAGAGCACGGCTCGGATCTTCGCGCGCACCAGCGTGCGCGCCAGGCGCTCCGGCGGGTGCGACGGATCGAGCGGGACGTACACCGCGCCCGCGCGCAGCGTGCCGAGCGCGAACGCCAGCAGCTCCAGCCCGCGCTCGACCAGCACCCCGACCCGACCCTCGAGCGGCACGCCCCGCGCGCGCAAGCCAGCCGCGACCTGCGCCGAGCGCGCCTCGAGGCCGGCGTACGTCATGCTCTGCCCCACGCAACGAGCCACGACGCGGTCGGGCGTGCGGCGGGCGCGGTCGACGACCAGCGCGGAATACCCGCGCTCGTCGCGCACGCGCCGCTCGGGCCCCCGCCCGTGCTCGAGCAGGGCGCGACGCTCGGCCTCGGACGCGCGCGCGAGCTCCGACAGCGGCCGCTCGAAGCCCGCGATCAGCGCGCGCAGCCAGCGCTCGAGCTCGGCGAGCAGGCGCGCCACCGTCGCGCGCTCGAAGAAGCGCTCGTCGAACGACAGGTCGAGGGCCAGCTCGCGCCCGGGCAGGATCATCACCGTCAGGGGGTAGTTCGTGTGCACGCGCGACGTCCCGGCGCGCACCCGCAGGTTCTGCGCGTGCGGCAGCACGGAGCTGTCGAGCGGAACGTTCTCGTACACGAGCAGGCTATGAAAGAGCGGATCGCTCTTCGGGATCGCGCTCAGCGCCTGCACGCGCACGAGCGGCAGGTGCTCGTGCTGCCGCATCTCGACGTTCTGCTCGAGCAGCGCCTGCAAGAACTCCGAGACGCGCACGCGCTCGTCGGGCAAGCTCAGGCGCAGAGGGATTGTATTGATGAACAGCCCGACGGCGCGCTGCAGCTCCGGCAGCTCCGGCGGGCGACCCGCGACGGTGACGCCGAACAGCACGTCGCGCCGGCCGCTGTAACGGCTCAGCGTCAGGGCCCACGCCGCTTGCAAGAAGGTGTTGGTCGTGAGGCCGTGACGCGTCGCCAGCTCGGTGAGCGCGCGCGTCTCCGCCTCGGACCACGTCGAGCGCACCGCGTCGATGCGCGAGACGCCCGCCTCCGGCGCCGGCGCGCGGTCGAAGGGCAGCGGCGTCGCTTCCTCGAAGCCCGCGAGCACGGCGCGCCAGTAGCGGGCCGCGGCTTCCGGGTCCTTCTCCTCGAGCCAGGCGATGAACTCACGGTAGGACGGCGCCGCGGGCCGCCGCGGCGATTTGCCGTCGAGCAGATCCTGGTAGACGGCGCACACGTCGAGCCAGACGAGGCCCCAGCTCCAGCCGTCCATGATGATGTGATGGTGGCTGATCACGAGCTCGTAGCGCGCCTCGCCGAGCCGCACCAAGCGCAGCGCCCAGAGCGGCGCGCGGCCCATGTCGAAGCCGCGCTCGCGCTCGAGGCGGAGGAGCGCCGCCAGCCGCCGGCGCTGCTCCGCCTCGTCCAGCCCGCGATAGTCGAGCTGTTCCAGGGGCACCGGCGGGTCGCGCCGGATCACCTGCAGCATCTTGCGTTCTTGCCGCCACACGAACTGCGCGCGCAGCGAGGAGTGACGGCGCGCCACCTCGGCCCAGGCGTCGGCCAGCTTGGTCGCGTCCACCTCGCTGTCGATGTGGTAGTGATCCTGCATCAGGTAGATGCCGGACCCGGGCTCGAGCAGGGTGTGCAGCAGCATGCCTTGCTGCATCGGGCTCAAGGGCAAGACGTCCTCGATCTCCCCCCAGTCGAGGGCGAGCTCTTCCAGCGCGGTACGGTCGAGGCGAGCGAGCGGGAAATCGCTGGGCTCGACCGCGCGGGGCGGCGCGACGGCGGCCTGGGCCGCGAGCTCTTCGAGCTCGGCGCACAGGTCCCGCCCGAGCGCAGCGATGGTCTCCTCGCGGTACAGCACGCGCTGGTAGACCCACGACAAGCTCAGACGGTCGTCGACCAGCGCGGCCTCGAGGCTCAGCCACGCGCCCGGGGCGCCGGCGCTCACCGGCCCTGCCGCGAGCGCGCTCGGCCGGAGCAGCGCTTCCGGCGGGGTATCGTGCTGGCGGAAGGAGAAGGCCGCGCGCGGCCATGCAGCGTCCGCGATCCCGTCCGCCACCTCGCGCGCCGCCAGGTACTTCGAGACGCCATAGCCGAGCCCGCCGCCCGGCACGCTGGCGAGCTGTTGCTTGACCTTCACGACGCTGGATAGACCGGAGGCGACGCCGTGCATCTCGGGCCGCAGGCGCACCGGGAAATGGCTCGACAGCCAGCCCACGCTGCGGCCGAGCTCGACGCCCTCGAAGGGGCGCGACGCGCGTTGACGCTCGAGCGTGACCACGATCGAGCTCTTGCGACCGTAGCGGCAGAGCACGCGCGCAAAGGCGGCGAGCAGCACGTGCTCCAGGCTGACCCGGCGCGACTGGCACACACGATCGAGCAGAGTCGCGAGCAGCGTGGCGTCGAGCTCCACGCTCAAGCCCGCGAGCTCCGCCGAATACTCGGCGCGGTCGTGATCGCGGGGGAAAGTCTCCGAGCGCGCGTCGAAGAGCTCGGTTCGCCAGTGGTCGAGCTCCGCCACGAGCTCCGGCCCGGCGGCCTTTTGCGTCAGCGCCTCGGCCCAGCTCGCGAGCGGGCTCGAGCGGCCGATCAAGCTGGTCCCGTCGCCTCCGCCGTCTCGAACCAGCGCCCCGAGGTCGTCGGCGAGCACCTGCCAGGAAACGGGATCGACGACCAGGCGATGCACGATCAGCACCAGCCGCTGGGCGCCGCCGAGCTCGACCAGCAGCGCGCCGAGCAGGCGCCCCTCCTCGAGGCGCAGGCGAGCGCGGGCGGCGTCGATGCGGGCCGGCAGCGCGCCCAGGTCGTCGAGCGCGCAGACCTCGAGCAGCGGGGCTCGGGCCCAGCGCTCGTGCAGCACGTCGACCGGCACGTGCGCCTGGCGCAGGCTGCCATCCGCGGCCCTGGCGAAGGACAGGCGCAGGGCGTCGTGCTGCTCGACGAGCTGGCGCAGGCAGCGCTCGAGCCGCTCGGGGTCGAGCCGCTCGCTCGGCTCGAAGATGCGCCACTGGCTCTGGGCGTCCGGCGCCGCGCCGTGCTCCGCAAAGAACCAGCGCTGCGCGGGCGAGAGCGGCAGCTCCGCGTGGAGCGACCTGCCGGCGGGCCCCACGAGGCGTTCCGCGGCGACGAACGCGGCGAGCGTCGCAATGGTCGGGTGTCCGAAGACGTCGCGCGCGGTGAGCTGGAAACCTTGCTGGCGCGCCAGCGCCACGACCTGCAGCAAGACGATCGAGTCGCCGCCGAGCTTGAAGAAGTTGTCGTGCACGCCGACACGCTCGACCTGGAGGATCTGCTGCCAGACGTCGGCCAGCCGCTGCTCGAGCTCGTCGCGAGGCGCCACGTGCTCGCTCGTCGCTTCGCGCGCGGGCTCCGGCAGCGCGGCGCGGTCGATCTTGCCGTTCGGGGTCTGCGGAAAGGCCGCGAGCGCCACCCAGTGCGCCGGCTGCATGAACTCCGGCAAGCGGCTCGACAGGTGCTCGCGCAGCCGCTCCTCGAGGCCGCGCCAGGCGTCCGCGTCGCTCGCCGCGGGGCGAGCCGCGGGCACCACGTACGCCACCAGCCTCCCCTGCCCCGGCAAGAGCTCGCGCACGGCCACCGCCGCCTCCGCGACCTCGGGGTGCTCCAGGATGCGGGACTCGATCTCGCCGAGCTCGATGCGGTAGCCGCGCAGCTTGACCTGCTGATCGACGCGCCCGAAGAACTCGAGCGCGCCGTCGGGCCGGAAGCGCACGCTATCGCCGGTGCGGTACATGCGCTCGCCCGGCTGGCCGTGCGGGTCGGGGAGAAAGCGCTCCGCCGTCAGCGACGGGCGCCCGAAGTAGCCGCGCGTGATGCCCTGACCGGCGATGAAGAGCTCTCCCGTCGCGCCGATCGGCGCGAGCTCCAGCGCTGGATCCAATACGTAGGCGCGCATCGTCTCGATCGGCCTCCCGATCGGCACCGGGCCGGCGTCGCCGGCGCGCAGCCGCCACGCCGTGCTCCACACGGAGCCCTCGGTCGGGCCGTACTCGTTGACAAGGCGCACCTCCGGCAGCGCCTCGAAATGGCGCCGCGCGAGCGCGGCCGGGCACGCCTCGCCCGCGACGATCACGCCGCGCACGCGGCTCGAGCCGAGCTCACCGAGCAGCTGCTCGTAGAACGACGGCAGCGTGAGCAGGTGCGTCACGCCGCGCCGCCGGATGAGCTCGACGATCGAGCTCGCGTCCTTGTGCTCGCCGTCCTCGGGCAGACACAGACGACCCCCGGAAGCGAGGGTCCAGAAGATGCCGGCGACGGAGCTATCGAATGACACCGACGAGAGCAGAAGGAAGCACTCGATGTCCCAGTCGTAGAACCCGAAGCGAGCGCGGGTCGACGCCACGGCGTTCTCGTGACTGACCATCACGCCCTTGGGTCTGCCCGTCGACCCCGAGGTGTAGATCATGTACGCGAGCCGGCTCGGCGAGCCCTCGGTGCGCAGCGCACCTCCCGGCGCCTGCCACACCGGCGAGCCCTCCGCGAGGGAGATCGACTCGGCGTCGCCGAGCTCCGGCGCTGCGCCCTCGGGCGCGAACACGAGCACGCGCCGCACGCGCGCGTCCTCGACCATCATGCGCAATCGCTCGGCGGGGTAGCTCGGATCGAGCGGCAAATACGCCGCGCCGGCTTGCAGGATACCGATCAGCGCCACGATCAACTCGCACGAGCGCCCGGCGTACACGGCGACGACCTCTTCCGGGCCGACCCCCCGCGCGAGCAGATAGCGCGCCACCTGCTGCGCGCGCCGCTCGAGCTCGCCGTAGCTGAGCTCGACGTCGCGGTGGACGATCGCCGGTCGCTCGGGGTACCGGCGCGCCGCCGCCTCGAACAGCTGGTGAAGGAAACGCGGCTCGCTCGCCGGGCGCGTGGGCCGTCCGACGAGCTGCTCGAGGATCCGGCGCCGCTCGGCCTCGCCGAGCAGGGGCACGCCGCGCAAGGGCTGCTCGAGATCCGCCCCGACCTTGCCCGCGAAGGTCGCGAATTGCTCGGCCCAGACCTCCACGGTGGCGCGCTCGAGGGCGCTCTCTCGATACAGCAGGCGCGCGACGGTCCCTTCCGCGCCTGCCACGACCTCGAGCCGCAGCCGCTCCAGCTCGGCCGGGTCGAGCTCCACGCGCGTGCGCCGCCGATCGCCCGCCGAGCCCACGAGCTCGCGATAGCTGAAGCCGAGCGCGTACGACGGCAGCCCCTCGGCGTGCCCCCAGAACGAGGACTCGACGAACGCCTCGCGCCAGGCCATGCACTCTGCGAGGCTCACGTGCGCCGCCGTGAGGCTCTGACGCAGGCTCGCCGCCGGGTCGAGCGCGCAGGACACGGGGATGCGGCGCGCGAAGCGCCCGAGCGCGCCTTCCAGCTCCGCCTCCTGCTTGTCGGCCACGACCGCGATCGTCACCTCGTTTCGGCCGAACGCGCGCGCGGCGAACGCCGCCCAGAGGCAGAAGAACGCGTCCCGCGCCGTCACGTCCAGAGCGCTGCCGAGCCGCGAGAGCGCCGGACGCAGGCGCTCGAAATCGAGCTCGACCACGCCGACCGAGGGCGCTGCCGCCGCGCTCCTCTCGAACGGCAGCGTGGCGGCGAGCGCGTCGGGCCGCTGCCGGCTCGCCCAGAAGCTCTGCGCCTGGCGGCCCCAGTCGCTCTGCAACAGCTCGTGCTGCCACTCGGAGTAGTCGACGTACTGGAGCGGATCGCCGTCCGTCTCCTCACCCTTCAAGGCGGCCTCGAGCTCCGCCAGCAGCGCCTCCATCGAGCTCTCGTCCAGGCGCGAGCTCGGCGCGAGCACGCACACGTCGCTCCCCCCCTCGGAGCGGCGCACCGAGACCGACAGCATGGCGCCTGCGCCTGAATCGGACGGGGTGAGCGCCGGCGCGCGCTCGGAGCCACCGTCGAAGGCAGCTTCGGTGAGCCGGTACGTCGGGACCGCGTCGATGACTTGCAGCGGATGGCCGAGCCCCGCGACGTCGCGGAAGACCGTGCGCAAGATCTCGTGCCGAGCGCACACGCGCTCCAGCGCGGCGGCGAGCCGCGGCAGCTCGACCCCGCCATCGAAGCGGCGCGTGCCGCGCAGCGTGAGCGGGCGGCCGAGCCGCCGCTCGGCATCGACGGCGTCGGCCTGCTGGCGCGAGAGACGGAAACCCTCCGAATGCTGCTCTAGCTCGTTCATCGCATTGTCCTGGAGAAAGTGCCGAATGAAAGGTCCGCGCCTCAGCTGGCAGGGCGCTCCAGCTCAGCGCTCTTCTGCGGGCGCGCCATCGCCGTCAACACACGGCGCGGGCCCGTGAAGGAGTTGCGCGCGTGCAACACCAGCATGTTGTCGAGCAGCACCACGTCCCCGGCCTGCCAGGGGAACTCCGTCATCACTTCGCGGTAGATGTCCTGCAGATAGCGGATGACGTCCGGCTCGATCGGGCTGCCGTCGCCGTAGAACGTGTTCTGGGGCAGGTCCTGCTCGGAGAACTCTGCGAGCAGCCGGTCGCGCGCGCTCTCGGGCAGCGTCAGCGCGTGGAAGAACGTCGCGTGATTGAACCAGACGTCCTCTCGGGTCTGCGGGTGCTTGACGACCGCGGGCCCCACCACGCGCGTGCGCAGCCGATCGCCGGGCTTCCACTCCGGGGTGATGCCCACCTCGCGGCAGTAGCGCTCCACCTCGGCCCGATCGTCGGTCTGAAACACCGTCTGCCAGGGCAAGCCCATGCCGTCGCCGTAGTTGCGGACATACATGATGCCGCGCGAGACGAAGCGCTCGCGAACGTCGGGGCGGATGCGGCGCAGCAGGGCGCGCGTGTCCCCCAGCGGCGTCTCGCCGCCGGTCGCCGCCGGCACCTCGCAGTAGAAGTAGAGCTGCAGCGGGAACACCGGGGAATACGAGTGCTCATTGTGCGGGAAGATGCGCTCGTTCGCCGGATAGTCCGTCGACGTGTAGACGTTGAAGCGGTTGTCCACCTGCGTGCGCGGCGACGCGCGGAAATTGTAGTGCACGGCGCCCCCCGACATGGCCTGCACGCAGGCGTCGAAGTCGGCGACCCCCTTGACATCGAAACCGCGGAACAGGATGGCGCCGTGCCGCAGCAAGGTCGCCTCGATCTCCTCGCGGCGCGCCGCGCCCCAGCTGGCGAGGTTGACGCCCGGCAAGCGCGGCTCGCACAAGGCCGGCAGCCGCGCCTCGCCGGTCGTCCCCACGAACCCGGCCAGCGCCGCCAAATCGCCCGAGAAGCCGCGCCGCTGCTGGCGCTCGATCTTCGGCCTGTTGTTCACTGGCTCCGCCATCGATGACCCTTTCAGCTCGCCGCCCCGGTCGTCGGGTGCGAGACGAGCTCCTTGCGCCACACTTTGTCCGTCATCACCGTCAGCACCTGGCGCGCGCCGCGAAACGGCGACCGCGCGTGCGAGCACAGCATGTTGTCGATCATCAGCATGTCGCCCGCTTGCCAGGGAAACAGCAGCGCCTCGGCCGCGTACGCGCGCCGCAGCTCTTCCATGACGTGGTCCTCGATGCGCTCGCCGTCTCCGTAGAACGTGTTGGTGAGGAGCTTGTCCTCGGGTTCGAGCAGCAACGCCTCGCGCAGCTCGATCGGCTCGAGCGATCGCACATTGAAGATGAAGGCGTGATTGAACCAGGTCTGCTCGCGGGTCTGCGGGTGTCGCAGCACGGCCTCGCCGCTCTGTCGGGTGCGCAGCTCGCCGCCTTCCCAGGTCGCGTGGATGCCGAGGGCCTCGCACTTGGCCGAGACCTGGCCCGGGTCATCCGTGTGGAAGGCGTGGCGCCAGTCCACGCCCAGGTTGGCCGAGAAGCGCCGTTGGTACAGCACGCCGCTCCGTTCGAAGCGCGCCCGCGTCGCGTCCGAGATGCGATCCAACACGCGACGGCTGTCCGCGAGCGGCGTCTCGCCGCCGCGCTCCGCCGGCCGCGTGCAAAAGAAGAAGAGCCGCAGCGGCCAGGCCGCGCTGTAGGAATACTCGTTATGAAACTGGATCGGGTACGCCGCCGGGTACTCGGTCGAGGTCCACACGGACCCCGACACCGCTCGCCGCGGCGACGACTCCTCGTCGAACTGGGCGATGTTCGGCGACAGCGTCTCCACTGCGCGCGCGAAGTCCGCGGCGTCCTTCCACCCGAAGCCGCGCAGCAGCACCGCGCCGCTCGCGCAGAGCTCGACGAGCAGCTCCGGCGCCGCGTCCTTCAGCCACGCAAAGCCCTGCTCTTTGCTGCCGCCCTTGGGGCTGATGACCGGCATCTTCCAGCGGCCTTTGCTCACCACGTGGCTCACGCTGACCTGACCGCCCAACCGTTGTTCTCGAAACATGCTCGTCGCTCCCGAGTCCCTCGACTCCGCGCAATCCCCTGCTCGGGGCGTCGCACGAACGCAGCCGCATCCCGTGCATCGTCTGCATCGCGCATCGCGCATCGCAGGCGCGCCTTCCTCCCCGCCGTCGCGCTCGCGACATCGGCGCGCCGAGCGCTGGCCTTCTGTTCAGCTCGCCCGGTAGTTCGTGGCCCTACGAATCACCATGGTCGCCGACTGTAATGATTTTCATTTTCATTTGCAACATCAGAATTTCCTCGCTCTTCGGCGAACTCGAGCCGAAGGACTTCAGCCGGTCGGTGCCAGGCTCGTCACGCCGAAGTGCTCGGCGAGCGCTTGCTTCTCGACCTCGGTGCCGTGCGTGAAAATGTCCTGGCATCGCCAGAGCCGCCAGATGCGGCGCCACTGCGCGTCGAGCTGGGAAGGCGCTGCCTCTTTCACGCGACGCATGAACGCCTGCACGGCTGCCAGCGACCATTTGGTGTGGCCATCGGCGTAATTGTCGATGCTGTTGTGGAGCCGCGCCGCGAGCGCCTTGTAGTGCGAGCCGGCGCCCTCGGCTCGGGCCACCTTCCAGTTATCCAGGTACTCGCCGCCGACGCCGGTGGCCTCGATCCCGAGGTTCAGTCCCAGGATCTCCGGCAGGAAGTGCTGGGTGTTCAGCGACACCGCGAGCGTCGCCACCGACCCCACGCCGATCGCGAACAGGTCGTAGAGCCGACGATCCGTCTTCGGCAACATCACGTCGGGCCCGAGCTCGGTGAGCGCCCGGCGGAAGATCAGGTCGTGATTCCATTCGAGCTCTCCGTCCCCATGTTCGGAGGCATAGATGCGAAACAGCCAGCCGTACTCCTCGTGCGCCGAGCGCCGCACGTCCGCGAAGCCCTGTAGCCAGCAACCATCGAAGATGGCGGCGATGGGGTTCGTCGGGCCGCCGCCGCCCGGCCGCGCCTCGGCCTCGGGCGCGGTCTTGTTGCGCGAGCGCACGTTCTTCTCGTGCTGCTCGGCCACCATCTCGGCCGCGGCGCGCTCCGAGTATCGGGGCGGGTTCATCGAACCGAGCCGCGGATCGTTGTCGAGCGCGTGACACAGGCGCTCCAGCGCTTCGGCGACGAAGATCCGGCCAAACACGATGATCGCGGGGTGGAGGTCGGCGTTGGCGAAGCAGTAGTAGAGGTCGTTGTTGGAGAGCTGACCGTAACGCTCGAAGGCGAAGCGCTCCAGGTCGTCGGGGTTCTGCGGTGGGGTGTAGCGCCCGGCGAGGGGGACCGGCTCTCGTCGAGGAGGGAGGGCCGGTTCACCGAGGCGCTCGATCCACTCGCGCAGGTCGAGCTTCTCGGCGGGGGTGAAGGCGTCGAACATGGGGCCATCGATGGTGATCGAGTGGCTGATGAAGCGGCTGTTGTCCGGGTCGCCGGGCTTCACGAGCCTGGAGGCGGCGAGCTTGTCGAGCAGGAGCTCGTGCGCGTCGCCACCCTGGGCGAGCAGCTCGGCGACGCTGCACTTGGCGAGCCGGACGTCGCGGTGGTGCTCGATCGCGAAGCGCGCCTTGCGCCGGATGCCATCGAGGACGAAGTCTCGCGGAGAGAAGGGGACGTTGCGGCCGAGCATGGCGTCCTGCCAGCGGAGGTAGGAGGCGCGCGCGGCGGCGAGCCCGCGGGCGATGCGGCGGCGGCGCAGCGGCGTGTCGGACTCGGCGAGCGCGTGCACGATGGCCTGGCGCGCGAGGTCGGCCAGGGTGGAGCGCTCGTTGTGCTCGAGGTAGCGCAGGTTGGCTCCGCGCTGGCGCAGGCTCGGGGCGAGGGCGTCGAGCAGAGGACAAGGGCCGACGGCGGCCATCCAGAGGTTGAAGCCGAGCGTCTCGAGCGAGAACGATGAGGGGAAGAAGCCGAGGCAGAGGCCGAGCAGCGCGTGCTCGTAGGAGATGTCGGCGCAGGGGGCGGACTCGTCCCACTCCCAGCGCGTGACGCTCTCGGGGGGAGTGCCGAGGCTCTTGAGCAAAGCGGCGAAGCGGGCCGCGTGGCCCTCGCTGGAGCCAGGGTCGCCCAGGCGCAGCATCAGCTGCCGCAGCATGCGCATGCCCACCTCGCTCTCGACCATGTTCACCTGCACCCAGCCGCGCAGCCAGGCGCCGTCCGACAACCCCAGCGGCCCGAGCTCGCGCACCAGCCGCGGCGGCCAGCTGCTGCCGGGGCGGCCATCGAGCGCCGCGGCCGGAACCTGGCCCGCGCGCTCCAGCCGTTCGGCGAACGCGCTCGCCGACACGGCGTCGAGCGCGGACGTCGCCCGGTCCAGCTCGGCGCCGAGCGGCGCGCGCTCCGGTGAGAGCAGGGATCGCGCGAGCTCGAACGCCGGCTCCAGGAAGTGCACGGAGCGCTCGAGGTCGACGAACAGCGCGCAGAACAGCTCACGCGGCGTGCACGCGGCGTCGCGCCGAGCGACGCCTTCCCCGAAGTCCGGCGCCGGTGCGTCGCTCTCGCTCATTCGTTCCTCGCTTCTTCCAGGGTGGGGGTCGTGGCCGACGCCCACGCCGCAGCGAGCTTTCCACGCAGGAAACCGGGAGCCCAGCGCGCCGCCTGCCGCCACGTCAGCCACCACAGGTTGAGCCCGATGGAAAACTCGAGCGTCCTCACGTGGTGCACCCACCCGACGGGCAAGAACAGCGTCTCTCCGGGCCCGATTTCGAACTCGATCGGGGTCGCCTCGCGATAGCGCGGGAAGCGCTCGTGGTCGGGCCGATCGAAATCGATCGGGCTGAAATGGCTCTTCTGCAGCGTGGACGGCACGTAGAGGAGCGGCTGTTGCTCGCGCGGGAAGATGACCCACCTCTTCCTGCCGTACAGCTGGATGTTGAAGTTGTGGGCCTTGTCGAAATGCAGACCGGAGGCGCAGCCGCGCGAGCCGATCCAGAGCAGCTCGGACGTGCCGGCGGCGCGGCACAGCGCGCGGGACAAGTACGGTATCGGACGGATGTCGCGCGCGGCTTCCGGCAGGAGCGCGCGGAGCGGCTGCTGTGCGGCATAGATGCTGCCATCGTCCCGGCCGCCGGCCAGATCGATGTACTCGGCGATGGTCATCGACCGGGTGACCATCGACTCGAGGTAGCTCGAGTTCTCGCCGGGCCGGCCCTTCTGCAGGAGCTCCACGTCGAGCTTCACGTCGCCGAAGCGCTGCTGAAAGTAGGCCGGCGTCCAGCGCCGGGACGCGGGCCAGTCGTCGATCATCCGGGTCAGGATCACCGGAATTTCGGGCGCGACGAAGCGCGCGTGGAACTCGCGCACGCCGATGGCGCCGACTCGCTCGATTCCGATCATGACGAGGACCTGCGGCGTGTGGGCCTCTCGGGTGCCACACGTTGGATGCGCTGGAAACGGTTCATGCGACTCATTCTCGGTGAGCTCGCGCCTTCAGGTGGGCGCCAGGCTTGTCACGTCGAGCAGCTCCGCGAGCGCGGCGCGCTCCGCCTCGCTGCCGTGGGTCAGGATGTCCTGGCAACGCCAGGGCCTCCAGATGCGGCGCCACTGCCGCTCGACGTCCAGGGGGGCGACCTCCTGGACGCGGCGCATGTACGCTTGCACGGCCGCCAGCGACCACTTGGTGTGGCCGTCGGCGTGGTTGTCGATGCTGTTGTGCAGCCGATGGGCGAGGGCCTTCCACGGCTCGCCGTTCTTCCGCGCGTTCTTCCACTGGTCGAGGTACATGCCGCCGACGCCGGTGGCCTCGATCGCCAGATTCAGGCCCAGGATCTCGGGCAGGAAGCGCTGGGTGTTCATCGAGATGGCGAGCGTCGCCAGCGAGGCGTGGCCGATCTCGAACAGGTCGTAGAAGCGGCGGTCCGACTTCGGCAGCATCACATCCGGCCCCGCTTCGGAGAACGCGCGCCGGAAGATCTGGCAATGGTTCCAGGCCAGGTCGCCGTCCCCATGCTCGGAGGCATAGATGCGGAACAGCCAGCCGTACTCCTCGAGCTCCGAACGCCGCACGTCCGCGAAGCCCTGCAGCCAGGAGCCGTCGAACACCTGCGTGATGCGCGGCTGCTCGGGCTCGCCCGTGGGGTTCGGTTCGGGGGCGTCCGCGCGCGAGCGCACGTTCTTCTGGTACTGCTCGGCCACCATCTCCGCCGCGGCGCGCTCCGAATACGGAGGATTGGTCATGGAACCGAGGCGCGGGTCGCCGTCGAGCGCCTCGCCCAGGCGCCCGAACATCTCCGCGACATAGACCCTGCCGAAGAGGATGATCGCGGGGTGGAGGTCGGCGTTGGCGAAGCAGTAATAGAGGTCGTTGGTGGAGAGCTCGCCGTAACGCTCGAAGGCGAAGCGCTCGAGGTCGTCGGGGTTCTGCGGTGGGGTGTAGCGCCCGGCGAGGGGGACCGGCTCCTGCCGGGGAGGGGGGGCCGGTTCGCCGAGGCGCTCGATCCACTCGCGCAGGTCGAGCTTCTCGGCGGGGGTGAAGGCGTCGAACATCGGGCCATCGATGGTGATCGAGTGGCTGATGAAGCGGCTGTGGTCCGGGTCGCCGGGCTTCACGAGCCTGGAGGCGGCGAGCTTGTCGAGCAGGAGCTCGTGCGCGTCGCCACCCTGGGCGAGCAGCTCGGCGACGCTGCACTTGGCGAGCCGGATGTCGCGGTGGTGCTCGATCGCGAAGCGCGCCTTGCGCCGGATGCCGTCGAGGACGAAGTCTCGCGGAGAGAAGGGGACGTTGCGGCCGAGCATGGCGTCCTGCCAGCGGAGGTAGGAGGCGCGCGCGGCGGCGACGCCGCGGGCGATGCGGCGGCGGCGCAGCGGCGTGTCGGACTCGGCGAGCGCGTGCACGATGGCCTGGCGCGCGAGGTCGGCGAGGGTGGAGCGCTGGTTGCGCTCGAGGTAGCGCAGGTCGGCTCCGCGCTGGCGCAGGCTCGGGGCGAGGGCGTCGAGCAGAGGGCAAGGGCCGACGGCGGCCATCCAGAGGTTGAAGCCGAGCGTCTCGAGCGAGAACGACGAGGGGAAGAAGCCGAGGCAGAGGCCGAGCAGCGCGTGCTCGTAGGAGATGTCGACGCAGGGGGCGGACTCGTCCCACTCCCAGCGCGTGATGCTCTCGGGGGGAGCGCCGAGGCTCTTGAGCAACGCGGCGAAGCGGGCCGCGTAGCCCTCGCCGGAGCCAGGGTCGCCCAGGCGCAGCATCAGCTGCCGCAGCATGCGCATGCCCACCTCGTCCTCGATCGCGTTCGCCTGGACGAAGCCGCGCAGCCACGCGCCGTCCGACAACCCCAGGGGCCCGAGCTCGCGCACCACGCGCGCCGCCCAGCTCGTCGCCGGGCGCGCCTTGAGCTCGGGCACCTCCACCGCGCCGAGCGCCGTCAGCGCGTCCACGAGCTCGCCCGGGCCCGCGGCGTTCGGCGCCGCCACGTCCAGCGCCAGCGCCGCCGTCGCGAGCTCGAACGCCGGCTTCAGGTAGTGCACGTGCTCCTCCGGGTCCACGAACAGCGCCCGGAATAGCTCGGGCGCCGAACAGGGCTCGGCGCGCAAAGCGACGCGCTCGCCGAAGTCCGGCAGCGGAGCCGTGTCGAGCATCTCCGTCGCGGCGCTCACGGCGAGGACCTTGGAAGGCGGCAGAGCGTCACGCACCGCTTCGGTGCCCCCGGGCTCAAGACGAGTACTGTGTGCATTGTCCAGATCACCTCGGCTGCTGGGAGACGCTCGACTCGGTCTCGAGCTCACGGGCGTCGGGAGCCTCCGGCGCGCGGGAAGGCCGCTTCTCCGGCGCCGCGAACGTCCAGCACTTGTTCAACACGTAACCCACGATGAGCACCACCGAGGTGCAGGCGATCTGCGCCAGGAGGTAATGGACGCCGCGGCGTGACACCAGGTAGCTCATGCCGAACCCGCTCAGCGCCGTCGTGAGGCAAGCGACCAGGAGGTAGGCCCGCAGCGTGGAGCGATGGGGCGCGACGCTCACGAAGGTCAGATGATAGTTCAGCTGGTAGTTGACGAACGCGCCGACGAGCGCGCCGAGGACGGTCGCGAGCGTCGGGCTCGCGCCGAAGAGCTCGACGCTGAGCGTGAGCACGGCGTAGTGACAGAGCGTCCCGACTCCGCCCGCGCAGACGTAACGCAAGAACGGGGCGCTCAGCAGCTGGAGGACGCCGCCCCCTCCGCGAGGAATGCGGTATTCTTGCGCGATCATCGCCATCTCGCCGATCGCGCGGACGAAGTCGGTGAGCTTGACGCGCGACTCACCGACGTCGGTCCAGCGCCGCAGGGGGAGCTCGTAAATGCCGTCCTTTCGTCGCGACGCGGCGAGGTGTCGAGCGAAGATCTCGACGTCGAAGATCCAGCGAGACCTGAACGGTCGTCTGAACAGCTCGTTCGTCATCGCGTTGGCGCGAAACAGCTTTGCGCCGCACTGTGTGTCATAGACGGGCACCCCGAGCACGAGGCTCGCGGCCGTGGCAAACACGCGCCCTGCGTAGTGACGCGCCGCTCTTCGGGTGATCTGGCGTCCCAGGAGCGCGACGCGCGCCCCCACCGCGATGTCGATCTTCGGAGCGGTGTCCAGCACCTCCACGAGCTCCTGGATGGCGTCGAGCGGCGTCGCGAGGTCGGCGTCGAAGTAGCCGACATAGAGGGCTTCCCGCGAGAGCGCGCGCTGCATTCCTGCGCGCACGGCCTGCGCCTTGCCCTGGTTCGGATGCAGGTCGAGGACCTCGACCTGGGAGGGATACGCGCTCTCGATGGAAGCGAGCACGCCCAGTGTCCCATCGGTGCTTCCGTCGTTAACGAAGATAAACGATACGCCTGGATGCTCGCGGAGGTGCGCCTCGAAGGCCGCCACGTCCAGCCGATGGGCTTCGTTGAAGCACGGCACGACGACCGAAACGTCCGGGCGATGTGAGAGGGCGTGGTTCGGCACCAGAGTTTCCACATGATAATGAAAACCAGAATCGATTTCAAGTGGCTGGGCACCTTTCACCGGGAAGCCGCTGGAAAGCCGGACGAGACGCTGCTCGACGGCGGTCCTTCGCGCGGTTGTCCCCACGTTTTCCGCAGGGCCGGCCTCGGCACCCCCCTGCTGGACGTGGTCGAATGTGGTCGAAGGTGTGCCGCTGGCCGGCCGCTGCCGTGCGCGCTGCTGCTTCGTTGCTGCTCGTGGCGCGCCTTGTCCGCTCCTGGATTGCCGCCCAGCGCGACTACGGCCGCAACGTACTGAAAATAAAAATCATTTACAACTAGCTGGACAGCTTCCCTGGAAACGAGGTAGAAGCTCCGTCCGACGCTGCCCGGCGAGGAGAACCCCGGGCGCGTAACGAGCGAAAATTCCAATGGTTTTCAGAGCCATGACCTCAGCGCCCGCTCCCGGTGGCGGCTGGACGGGCGCCCTTGGTCGACCGCTGCCGTACGGGCTCTTGCTGGCGTTGCTGCTCGTGGCGGGGCTGGTTCGATCCTGGATCACCACCTCGCGCGACAGCTTCCAGATCGACGAGGCGTGGCACGCGGCCGCGGGAGCTTCCTACGCGCGCACGGGGGATTTTCGCCTCAACCCGGAGCATCCGCCGCTGGTCAAGCTCTGGGTCGGCATGGCGCTGCCCGAAGCGCGCTTTGCCATGCCCGCGTTTCGCCCGATGCAGGACAAGGAGGCGGAGCGCGCGTTCATCAACGAGGCGGTCTACCGGCTCAACGACCCCGACGTCGTCCAGCATCGCGTACGGATCGCCATGTTGGCGCTGAGCGCGCTCCTGCTGCTCGGAATGGCGCTCTCGGTGAGGCGCGTGTTCGGCGCAGCCGTGAGCCTTGTGGCGCTGGCGCTCCTGGTGCTCGACCCGAGCATCGTCGCCCATATGCCCGTCGTGCTCACGGACCTGTCGCTCGCGCTGCTGTCCAGCATCGTGTTCTTGCAGGCATCGGTGGCGCTCCGCACGTTTCGCGCCGGCGATCTCGCGCTCTTGTCGCTGTCTCTCGGGCTCACGCTGGCCAGCAAGCACTCGGGTGTCGTGCCCGCGCTCGGGCTCGCGCTGCTGGCCGTGCCGGCCATCTGGCTCGCGGAGCCGCGCGGCGGCCGGGCGTGGCTCGGCCGAACGGGGCGCGTCGCCGCCGTGTTCGCCGGCGCCTACGTGATCCTGTGGGCCTTTTACGGCTTTCGCTTCCTCGAGTCGCCGGGCGTCGATCCCTCGGTCGTCACCTTCAACCGCCCGCTGGAGAGCAAGATCGCCGACCTCACGTCGGCGACCCACCGGGCCCTGCTCGGGCTCGTCGCGGATGGGCACCTCTTGCCGCGCGCCTATATCTGGGGGTTGGCAGACATCCTGCGGGCCGGCATCGACGGCCGGCATGACTCGCTGTTCGTCCTCGGCAAGCTGTTTCAGGGCACCACGCCCTGGTACACGTTTCCCGCCGTCCTGCTGGTGAAGATCCCGCTCGGCGTGATCGCGCTGGCGATCGCGGGCGTCGTGCTCCTCGCGCGCCGCGACAAGATCCCGGCATGGCGCGGCGCGGGCCTCGTGTGGCTCGGCTGGGGCGCCTTCTACCTGTGCTTCTTGATCCGCGGCAACTCAGGGTACGCCGGCATCCGCCACGCCCTGCCGGTCGTCGTCGTGGCGACCGTGCTGGCGGCTCTGGCGGTGACCCACGCGGCGAGCGCTGGCCCGAAGTGGTGGCGAGCGGGGGCCGCGGTCGCGCTGCTCGGAGCGCTCGTCTCGGCGTGGCCGCGCATGCGCCCCTGGGAGTACTACAACGAGCTCGTCGGCGGGAGCCGAGGCGCTTGGCGCTATTTCGCGGATGACGGCCTCGACAACAGCCAGCGCGCGCGGGAGCTCGCCGCCTACTACGCCGAGCACGTCCGCGGAACTGGGCAGCGCGCGTACGACTACTACGGTGTCGCCGCGGAGGAGGCCGAGGCGCGCGGCCTGGTCTTCGACTCGCTGGACGATCCGAGCGACTCGGATCGCCTGAGCGGAACGGTGTTCATGGTCACGCGCGAGATGTCGCCGCGGCCCAGCTACGACAAGGCGGTGTTCCGCGACAGGGAGCCCGTCGCGCGCTTCGGCAACCTGATGGTCTTCCAGGGCGAGTTTCAGATCCCGTGGCTGCGGGCCGACCGCCGCTGGGTGCGCATCGCCGAGGCGCAGGCCGCGAACCCGCCGGATCTCGACACGGTGGCCGCGCTGCTGGAGCAGATCGCGGCCATCTATCCGCAGGACACGCGCGCTTCGTTCGAGCTCGGCAACCTGCTGCTCGAGCGTGGCTCGCCAGAGCGCGCGAAGGCCGCCTACCAGCGCGCGCTCGACTACACCCCCGCTGGCGACGGCATCGTCGACGTGCTCGAGCGTCAGATCGAGCAGCTGTCGCGCGGCGAGATCGCGAGCGTCCGCCCGCTTCGCAACCCGTGGCTGGAGTAAGACATGGCTGCTCTCGAACCGTCCCCCCACGCCGACGTCGAGCCCTCCACGGCGAGCGCGGTGCCGACCCGGCTGCTGCTCGGCATCTCGCTCTGGGGTGGCCTCCAGATCATGGCGCTGGAGATCTGCGGGCTGCGGCTGCTCACGACCTATCTGGGGTCGTCCGTGTTCATCACCGGCACCCTGCTCACCCTGTACATGGTGCTGCTCTCGGCCGGGTATTACCTGGGCGGTAAGCTCAGCGCGCGCTGGGGACAGAGGCCGCGCGGCCTGTTCGGGCTGTTGCTCGCCGCGGCGCTGTACGCTGGGGTCGGCCACGGCCCATGGCTCGAGTCGCTGGGGAACCTGGGGCTCGAGCTGCGCAACGCGCTGGACGCCCAGCCGTTCTTGCAGCCGATCGTGCCGGCCGCGCTGCTCACCTTGGTGCTGTACGGCCCTCCCGTGCTCGTCACCAGCATGATCTCGCCGTTCTTGATCCGGCTGCGCGCGGCGCGCTCGCCCGCCGCTGCCTCGCAGGGCGCCGGCGCCCGCGACGCCGGCGTCGAGGCGGGCTTCTTCATGTCGCTCTCCACCATCGGCAGCATCGCCGGCACCATGCTCAGCTCGTACGTGGCGGTGCCGCTGGTGGGTGTGCGCTGGACCGCCCTGGTGACGAGCGTCGTGTCGTTCGCGCTCGCCTCCGCCGCCTGGATCTCCAGCGATGCGCGCCCGTCCGGCGCGCGCCGGTGGCGCGCCGCCGGGGTGCTGGGCACCACGCTGGTGGCGATGTTCGTCTCTGGCTTCCGCTCGCCGCCGGCCGATCCGAGCCTCGTGTACCGCGCCGAGTCGCACTACGGCGAGCTCGAGGTCTACCAGGCCGAGGACGCCGCGGGCCGCCGTATGCTCACGTATCATCCGTCGCGCGTGTACATGCACTCGATGCTGTTCCCGGAGCAGCCGCTCTGGGATCTCGAGGGTGACATGTACTTCATCTCCGGGCTCTTGAAGCCCCCGAAGAAGGTGCTCGTGCTGGGCTCCGCCGCCGGCGGCGCGCTGCGTGGGCTCGAGCTCGCGTTCCCCGGGGCAGAGCTGACGGGCGTCGACCTCGATCCGAAGGTGCACGAGGTCGCCACGCGGGTGTTCGGCGTGAACCCGAGCGTGGCGCGGCTCGTGACGGCGGACGCGCGCGTCTTCCTCATGGAGTCGGTCGAGAGCTTCGACCTGATCATCGTCGACCTGTTCGCCGGCGAGTTCATCCCGAGTCACTGCGTTACCCAGGAGTTCTTCGAGCTCGTCCGCCGCCGGCTCAGCCCGCGCGGCAGCGTGTTCATCAACACGAACATGAACGACGTACCGTTCGAGACCGGCGACGTCCGTGAGCCGTTCCGCGGGGTCCGCCACCTGCAGGCGACCTTGCGCGCCGCCGGTTTCGAGCGCCTGTTCGAGAATGCGTTCTTCAACTCCATCTACACGTTCGCCGAGGACATGTCGATCGAGCGGTTCAGGGCCGAGCTCCAGCGAGAATGGCGTCACGGCAGCCGTCCAGCGCCGCTCAGGGCGGCCGCTGGACTGGCCCTGTACAGCACCTTCGCGGTCGACCCCGGGAGCGGGCGGTATCGGCCCTTCACCGACGCCTGGACACCGGATTTCCTGATCCAGCTCAAAGGCAACGAGCGCGCCATCTACTCTGCCGTCGAGGAGGCGGGCGCGCAGGCCGCGCTCTCGCCGTCGGCTCGGTCGCGCGCGCCGCGCCCCGTGCTCGAGCGCTTGTTGGCGCGGCACCTCGCCGAGTGGCGGGAGACGGGCGACAAGGGCTTCGTGCACATCGGCCCGCTGACGGCGCTGCTCAGCGAGGTGTCGGACCCGCTCGGACCGGGCGCGCTGGACGTGGCCGCGCGCTATTTGCAGTTCGCGTACGAGCCTGACCTCGCCGATCTGGCGCCACGCTCGCCGTGGGCGGAGCTCGCCGCGCTCTACGCGCGCATGCACGCGCTCGGCCACGCCAATCAGCACGAGCCGCTGCTGGAGGTGCTGGAGGCCGTCCACGAGCGTCTGCCGGCGCCGTGAAATGTCCGGCGCGGCCGAGCCAGCGGTCCACCGGCGCCGACACATCGATGGTCAAGATGGCTGGCGGAAACTGTAGCTACTCGGGAGAGCTTGGAGCATGAACGTGGGAGAGCGGCGGCTCAGCGGACGCCCAGCCAGCGCGAGCATCCCTCGTAAGGGCCGCTCGATCCTTTGCCGCGTCGCGTACGTCGCGTGTTTCTGGCTCGGGTGCTCGAGCGGCGTGCCGCCTGCGGCGCCGCCGGCGCCCGACGCGCAGGCGAGCGCCGCGCTGCCGCCCGAGCGCCCGGCGCGGGCGTTCGCCGCCGGCATGCACGGCGCCGTGAGCAGCGCCGAAGCCCGCGCGAGCGCCGTCGGCGAGTCGGTGCTGAGGCGCGGCGGCAACGCCGTGGACGCGGCCATCGCCGTCGCGTTCGCGCTCGGCGTGACGTACCCGTCGGCGGCCAACGTCGGTGGCGGGGGCTTCATGCTGGTGCGCTTGCCGGACGGGCGCAGCAGCGCCATCGACTATCGCGAGGTCGCGCCGATGGCGTCGCATCGCGACATGTTCCTCGACGCGAAGGGCGAGGTCACCGACGCGGGACAGATGGGGCCGCTCTCGGCGGGCATTCCGGGCGTGGTGGCGGGCCTCGCGCTGGCGCATGAGCGCTGGGGATCGCTGCCGTGGTCGGAGCTCCTGGCGCCCGCGATCGCGCTGGCGCGCAACGGTGTCCGGCTGGATGCGTTTCAGGTCCGCGACCTCGGTCACGGCACCGGCTTGATGCACGACTACGCGAACCACCTGAAGGAGCTCCCGAGCGACGGCGCCGAGGCGCGCGCCCTCCGCGCGGCGCTGACGTCGACCCTCGCCACGTTCGAGAAGGCGCCCGGGACGAGCTATGCCGTCGGGGACGCGTGGCGGCAGCCGGAGCTCGCGGACACGCTCGCCGCGATCGCTGCGGGCGGTCCTCGGGCGTTCTACACGGGCCCGCTCGCGCAGCGCATGGCCGATGGGGTGCGGGCGATGGGCGGCATCTGGACGGCGAAGGATCTGGCGGACTACCGCGCCGTCGAGCGCGAGCCCGTGCGGTTCACGTACCACGGGCACGAGATCCTCAGCATGCCGCCGCCGTCGAGCGGCGGCGTCGTGCTCGCGCAGATCTTGACGGCCGCCGATCGGCTGAACATGAGGCAGCTCGACTACGACTCCCCGAAGCGCATCCACCTGTACCTCGAGGTGTTGCGGCGCACGTTCGCCGAGCGCAATCGCTGGGTCGGCGATCCCGATTTCGTCAGCATCCCGAGGGCGGAGCTGCTCGATCCAGAGCGCGCGGCCCGCCGCGTCGCCGACATCGATCCCGAGCACGCGACGCCCTCGCTCGAGGTCCGAGGCGGCGGGGCCGTTGCCGAGCCGCGGCACACCACGCATTTCTCGATCGTCGATGCCACGGGCATGGCCGTGGCCAACACCTTCACGCTCAACGGCGACTTCGGGGCGCTGGTGCAGATCCCTGGCACGGGGGTGACGCTGAACAACGAGATGGATGATTTCGCGGCCAAGCCCGGCGCGCCCAACATGGCGGGCCTGGTGCAGGGAAAGCCGAACGCCATCGAGCCCGGCAAGCGCATGGCGAGCAGCATGTCGCCCACCATCGTCGCGCGTGACGGGCAGCTGCGCGCGGTGCTCGGATCACCCGGCGGCCCCACCATCACGACCACCGTCGCGCAGCTCCTGATGCAGATCGTCGATCACGGCAGGAGCTTGAGCGACGCCGTGGCCGCGCCGCGCATCCACCACCAATGGCTCCCGGACGAGAGCTTCTACGAAGCGGGTGTGCCCGAGAGCACGCTCGCGGCGCTGCGAAGCATGGGGCACCGCATGACGGCGGAGCCGAGCATCGGTCACGCGAACTGCATCGAGCGCGATCCCGCGAGCGGCGAGCTGCGAGCCGTGGCCGACGTGCGACGCGGCGGCGGTGGGGCCGTCGCATATTGACCAGCGCGGACGACCAGCCGCTTCTTGCTTCCCAGACCCCTGGAGCGACAACCGGGTTGAAACTGCCTGAAAAGCGCAGAATTTCGAACCGCCAAGACGCCAAAAGACGCCAAGTAAAGAGAGAGAGAGAGAGAGAGAGAGAAAAAAAATCTTGGCGCCTTGGCGCCTTGGCGCCTTGGCGCCTTGGCGCCTTGGCGCCTTGGCGTCTTGGCGGTTCATCTCTCGCTTGCTTAACGCGATCGCCGTTCTAGCCCGAGAGGGCCGACCAGCTTGGATCACGCTGCGGCTGGCCCCAGCGGGTGAGGGCCAGCCGCTGCGCTCGGAGCGAGCAGCTCGTCAGCCCCTCGCTCCTCGATTGATCTCGTCTCTAGGTTCGAACAGCCAACGGCTTGAACGAGGGAGCGCTCGTAAGGCGCCATCCGGCCAGCACGAGCAGCAGCAGTATCGCGTTGGTCGAGTTGGCCGCCGTGGCGACGCCGAAGAACGGGATCAGGAGGTAGGAGCTCGCCATCGTGCCGGCGATGCTGCCGACCGTCGAGAGCGCCATGAAGAAGCCCGACTGCTGGCCGGCGTCGTCCCCGTCCTGGCCGCTGGCGACCGTCTGCAGGCGCGTCCAGTACGGCGAGATCATGCTGGTCAAGAACACAGGTGGCCCATACAGCAGCACCGAAAGCACGGCCGCGGGCACGCCGCCCTGCAGGAACGGATGCGCCCCGAACCACGCGCGGAGCGCGAGCCCGAGCGACGTGATCGGCTCGAGCAGCAAGGAGGTGACGATCGCGGTGTACAGCGCACCGAGCACCAGGACCCGGAACAAACCGCGGGCAGTACCGAGCTTGCGGCTGAGCAAGCCGCCCGCATAGTAGCCGGCGGAGAGCACTATCATGAATACGGTCAGCAACGTGCCCGTGACGATCACGGATGAGCCAAGATGGGTCTGCAGCACGCGAAAGCCGCACATCTCCAGCACCATGATCTGAAAGCCGCCCCAGAAGGATACGGCGTAGAGAAGCCAGCGGGGCACGGCATCTGACGCCGGCGAGCGCGCCGGTCCGTTCTCGTTCTCGCTCATTCGTTCCTCACTTCACCCTCAGGGTGGCCATGGCCGGATCCGACGCCGCCGGCGAGCATGAGCGCGCGAAGACCAGCGCCCAGCGCGCCATCGGCCGCCGCCTCAGCCATGGGTCGAGCCCGATTGAAAACTGGAGCGAGCTCGCGTCATGCGCCCGCTCGGCCACACGTGCCCACCGCCGACCAGCCCGGTTGGCTTGCCGGATCCATCAGGCAACCAGCTCAACCAGAGGAAGCACTTCGGCCAGTACGCGAGCGTCATGGCCACGATGACCGCAGACACGCTCGACGTCATCACCCAGACGAGCAGGGCCATCGACGGGTGATCAGCGCCGAGGCTGGCCGCGAGGGACAGCAGCAGCGCAACGGCTCCGGCGGCCCGCAGCCGACGCGCGACCGTGGCGGTGTGCGGCTTTGCGCTCTGCACCCGCGCCCAGTTCGGCTTCATGGCGAGCGCGAGCCACGCCATACCGCACACGCCGCACACGAAAGCAGCCGTCAGGAGCGCGAGATCAGACATGGGCCACCTCCACCGCCGGCGCCTCGCGCTCGGCGGGCCTCTCCTCGACCTCGCCAGCCGCTTCGCGGCGCCTCAGCCGGCGCGCCGCGAGCAGGGCCACGGCCGCGACGCCGAGCAGCACCAGATCGAGACCCGCGACCGGCCAGTAGCCTCGCGCGACGGTGCGTCCAAGGTGGTCGCCAGTCGTGATCCAGTTGAGCACCACGGCCGCCGGCGCGAGACCGGCGACGGCGTAACATTGTTCCCGCCAGGCCGGAGCGAGCTGCGCGCGCTGGACCGGCGCAGAGCGCAGCGCGGCGTGAACGAACGTGAAGAGCCACGTCAGCCAGAAGACGCGCTCCTCCCAGGCGCCGCGCTGCTCGAGGTCGGTCGGCAAGATGCGGTTCGCGACCAGGATCGCGAGCGTGGCGACCACCATTCCGGTGATCGACGTGACGGCGAGCGCGTCGACGACGCGCGCGCCGCGGGTCCCTTGAGCGGCGTGCTTGTGCTTGCGCTTGCCGACGAAGAACAAGAGGCCGGTCGCGATGCAGACGCAGCCGGAGAGCCCGCCGAAGACGTAGAGCCAGCGCAGCGGCCAGTGCTCGAAGTGCTGCAGGTGGAGCCCCGTCAGGAACTCGGCGGCGCCGGACACGGCGCTCGGCGGCGGCTCCTCCCGGATCACCCGGCCCGTCGCCGCTTCGAAGTGGACGGCTTGACCCACGAGCGCAACACGGTCGCTTCCGGCTCGATGGATGCTGACGTAGCCGTTTCGATCGCCGACATGGTGCAACTCCAGGAGCCCGACCTCGCCGGGCATGTCGCGCGCAGCCCAGCGCCGCTTGGCCTCCGCGACCATCGCGTCCACCGACGCCAGCGGAGCCTTCACGCCCGCGGGGTCGTGCGGCAGCCCGTTGGCGCCCGCCTTGATCTCTTCATGCTGCTCCGCGAGCGGCTTCAGCGTCGTCTCCGAAACCGGAAAGTAGATGCCGGCGAAGATGATGAGCCCAGTGAGCGGGAACATGAAGTGGAACGGCAGCGCCACCACGCCCGTCAGGTTGTGCAGGTCGAGCGTGCTCCGCTGGCTGTTCTTTTCGGGCCGGAAGGTGAAGAACTCTCGAAAGATCTTCTTGTGCATCACGACGCCGCTGACGAGCGCGGCCAGCATGATCAAAGCAGCGATCCCGACGATCCAGTACCCGAGATCCAGCCAGTGAATGTGAAGGCTGATGTGCATGGGATAGAAGAAGTCGCTCCCGATCTTGAGCCAGTCGTCGGAGAGGCGCCTGCCGGTACGCGGGTCGATCGTCACATGGCCGTGAACGTGATCGTCCGGGTCCTCCGGGTTGTTCTTCACGGCGAACTCGGCGTACATCGAGAGCACCGGATCGCGGTGCGTCGTGTAAGCGCTCCAGTTCATGAGCGGCAGCTCGGGCTCGAGCGGACCGCCGACCCGGGCTCGAGCCGCGTCGAGCTCGTCTTCCTCTGGCGCGATCTGCTCGAAGATCGGGCGCAGCACGCCGTCGAACGACGGCATCACCTGCGGCTCGAAGCGCGTCTCCGGGATCGCCCAGCGGTCGATCTCGCGGTCGAACACCGACAGCGAGCCGAAGAAGAACACGACCATGAGCACGAACCCGAGCACGAGCCCGAACCACGTGTGGACCCAGGTCATCGCATGTCGGAACGAGCTGAACATCAGGAGCACCTCGCCTAGATCATCGCGCGCGATGTGAGCCAGCCGATCACGGACATCGCGGCCGCACCGGCCGCGAAGACGAGCCACACGAGCAGTACGCTTCGAGCGGTGAACGCCCAGCAGAAGCAGGCCAGGAAGACCAGAAAAGCCACGAGAGACACGAGGGTCTGCGCTTCTTCGAAGGGCATCCCTGCCGCCACGCCCAGCACCGTCCCGAGGGTCACGAACCCCCAGACGAAGCCGTAGCTCCCGAGCAGGCTGGCGCCGATCCGAGAGGCGATCCGGAGCGCGGTCGGGGCGCCAGCCCGCTCCGTGTTCATCGTATCTCTCCCGTCACCTTCACGTAGAAGGCTCGCCCGGGCCGCTGCACCCCGAAGTTGTCGAACACCTTGGCGTCGGCGATGTTGTCGACCTCGAAGGTCGAGGTCACGCGCGCGAAAGCGCGGCTCGTGATCCACGAGACGCCGGCGTTCTGCGTCACCTGGGCGTCCACGGTCATTTTGTGCTGCGGGTCGCCATGGCACTCCCACCCACGGAAGAACTCGTGCACGTAGCGGCCGCCGTAGAAGGGCTCGATGGCGTCGAGTGAGCTCGGCATGCCCGCGAAGCGAAGGCGCGCGTTCCAGCTGCCGAACAGGTAAGGACGGTTCGGGATGCGATCGCCTCTGCAGGCGACGAAGGGGCCTTCCTCCGAGTCGTTGCGCACGTCTTGCCAGGTGAGCATGCCGTCGAGCCTCACGTGGCGCCCGGGCGAGACCCAGCTGCTTGCGCTCTCGAGGCCCATGCCGCGGGCCTTGTAGATGTTGTAGTAGGTGAAGGAGCGTTCGTTGCCGAGCAGCACGATCAGGCGATCGCTGTCGCGCAGGAACGCGTTGATATCGAGCGTGAAGTCGCCGAACCTGGTGCGCCGTAGCTCGAGGCGGGGGCCGAGGTTGGCGTTGTGGCTGACCTCGGGCTCGAGACCGAGGTTGTCGTGGATGAGCACGCCGTTGCCGAACACCTCGTCGGGACGCGGCAGGCGCGTCGCGTACTCGTAGGAGGCCTTGGCGTAGAGCCAGGGCGTGAAGCGAAAGCGCAGCGAGCCGCCGGCGCCCTGGGCGTGGCGCTCTGTGTCGCGCCTGCGAAAGATGTCGCTGCCGCTCGGCCGCTCTTCGCTCTTCGCGTTGTAATAGTAGTCCTTGACGAAGACGATGCTCGAGAGGCGCTCTTCAAACAGGTTGAGCTCGTACTCGAGGCCGCTCACGAGCGTGAACAAGTCGCGCTGGGCTGTGAGCGCGTCGCGCGCGCTGGGATCCTCCTGGATGCGCTCGTCGCCTGTTCGCGTCGCGAACGACGGCGCGAACGACGCGCGCAGGATGTGCTCGGGTGCGATCGCCCACTTCACCAGGCCGCGGCCGAAGACGCTGTCTTTCCAGACCGTCTGATCGTGCGGGTGGCCCGTCTCAATCTCGCCACGCGCGGGTCGGTAGCGGGTGCGCCGGCCGTTCCAGTCGTAGACCCACTCGCTCTTGTCGTCATAGTCGACGATGCGGTGCGCGTAGCTGCCGACCAGCTCGAGATCGACCTGGGGGTGCAGCCCGACCTCGTAGCGGGCGGTCGCGCCGTAGACGGTCTCGCCGTACGTGGCTTCGCCGTAGGGGACCTCCATCAACGTGTCGTGCTGCAGCTCCTTGTCGTACGTGGAGTAGAAGCCGCTGAGCAGCAAGCGACGGGCCCACGGGCGGCCCACGACGCCGGCGTCGAAGGTCCCACCGTAGGCACGGTAGCCGTCGTGAAAGCGCGGGACCGTCGCGGGATAAAGGCGCCCAGAGAGGTCGTTCACCTCGACGTCGACCTGGTAGTTGTTTCTGGTGATGTCGAAGAAGCCCGCAGCGCCGAGGAGGAGGCCCGTCGGCTCGTGGTGATAGCGGCCATCGGCGGTCACCCGGTGCGTGCCGAAGGAGCCGGCCTGGTAGCTCGCGCCCGCGTGCGTCTCGTAGCGCTGGTCGCTGACCAGGTTCACCGCGCCTCCGAGCGCGTCGGCGCCCAGCCGGATCGGAACCACGCCGCGATACACGTCGACCCGGTCGATCAGGTTGACCGGCACGTTCTCGATGCCGAAGGGATAGCCCGCGAGGTCGAGCGGTACGCCGTCCAGAAAGAAGCGGATCTGGTCGTCGTAGAGGCCGTTCAGCGAGAAGCGCGTGCTCGATCCGAGACCGCCGTTGCGTCGCACCGCGACGCCCTGCGTGCGCGCGAGCACCTCACCGAGGTCGGCGGTCTGCTCTTGCGCCTTCCGCGTGTCGACGACGTTCACGGCCTCCGCAGATTGCTGGAGCTGCTCTGCTTCCGTGCGGCTGCCGGTGACGACCACCTCGATCGGCTCCTCGGGCGCCGGCGGGGCGGGTGGAGGAAGCTCGAGCCGGATCGAGACCTCGCCAGCGGGGAGGATCTCGATGCGCGCCGTGGCCTCACGGCCGCTCTGGGTAACCCGAGCCGCGTACTTGCCCGGCGCCAACCCCTCCAGGCGAAACGCGCCGCCGGCGTCGCTGGTGGTCCGATGGACGAGCACCTCGTACGGGGCGACTGGCCCCTCGGGACCGGTGAGCGTGACCTCCGCCGCGCCGACCGCTGCGCCGCCGGCCGTGATCGTACCGCGGACCGCGCCGGGCGCAGGCGCAGGTGGCGGCGGCTCCTCGGGCGGCAGCTTGAAATCGTATCGAAACAGAATGCGCGCGGCGGTGGGCTGACCTTGGCGTTCGGCAGGCCGGAAGCGGAAACGAAGGGCGGCTTCGCGTGCGGCTTCATCGAAGCCGTGTCCAGCCGGCTGGGTCACCTCGGCCTCCCCAACGTTGCCGGCTGCGTCGACGAGGAGCCGCAGCACGACGGAGGCCTCGATTCGTGCCGCCTTGGCCTGCTCGGGATACGTCGCTTCGGCCTGCTCCAGGAGCTCGGGCGGTCGCGCCTCGCCGGGTGACGGCGGCGCTTCTGGAACAGGCTGAGGAGGCGCGCCCGGCTCCGCCTGGGCCAGCGCCTCGCTCGGCACGAGCAGCACGAGCAGCACGGCGATCAACATGTTGCTGCTCGGCTGCCAACCGCCTGAATCCATGGACTGCTCGTGGATGGAGTCGCTCGCGGCCTCGTTGTGGGTCGTCTGGCACGGACAAAAGGCACGACCCTTCCGCTTGTCAGCGGTGACCCGGACGCCCGAAGTCGCAATTGATTTTCGCTTTCATCTCACGGCCTGGCTGCAAAGTCAACGGTCGGGGGAACTTTTTTGCGCACTCAGCCGCGGGTTCTGCGGCAACGGCGCAGCGTGAGGCCGTCACTCGGGCTCGGTCACCGGACGCGGTTTCGCGCGGAACGGCGTGAGCCAGGCGAGCGGCGGCATCGAGGACGCCCTGAGAGAAGAGGGTGCGCCATGGGAGAAATTGTCGCCGGTCAGCTTCTCCCGGGGCAGAGGGCTCTCCGCGCGCAGCTCACCTGTGCTGCGCGCGCTCTTCGCCTCCGACGGAGACGTTGCCGGCGAGCGATCCGCAGGCAGGGCCGAGCCGGACAGGGGATTGAGGCCCATGCGGCATGGAACCCACGTATGCGGCTAGTATGCTCCGCCACGTGGATCATGCGGGAGGGAAGATGAAGCAGGTCAAGGTCGTTGACATAAGGCGCAAGGCAAGGCGCGGCCACGACGAGAGAACGAACCCTGGCATCGTCGGAAAGATAAGAATCGTCCACAAGATCGACTTCAATCCAAGAAAGATGCTGAAGCGGCTGATGGACTGCTGGATCTAGAGAGCCCCGGAGCGCCGCGGATCGCTCACCGGCGGATCCCTTCGGCCGACCCGCCGCGCCCGAGCCCGCGGCGTCCGGACATTTCACCTCTTCACCGGCCTCGCCGGCACCATGGGCGCCTGCTCGGGCCTCGCAGCGTCGTACCCATGCCGCGCGCTCGATCCTGAGCATACCCCCCCAGCGGCTGGCGCGGCGCTCGCCGGGGAAACCGATCGAGCGGCCGGCGAGCGCCAGCGCGCCCCTCGGCCTGGCTCGCGCCGCCCGAGGAGCACGACGCGCGAGCCCCCTTTCCGCGGAGATAGCGAGCAAGCGAGCTAGCGAGAGGCGGAGCCGCCATGGGCTGCAATGCCTCGGCGTCGCGCGAGGCGCGGAACACCCGTGCAGCAGGGTGTGGATGAAATACGCCGGACGCGAGCATCCGCATGGCAGCGCGGAGAGGCTCGGCGCTGCGTCGGGCGCTGCGCACATCGGCCCGCGCAGGCTCAGCAGCAAGACCGATTGATGCGGGAACGGGCGCAGATCGCTCGGCATGCGCTCGCAATGGCCCGCAGTATTCGCGCCGGACCTCCACGGTTTCAACATGCGCACGACGGGTTGACATTTCAGTCCCGGCGGCAGTACGCTGCCCCGGCGGTTGCAAGCCGACCGAGCCACCTTACAAAGGCTGGCCACCGGCTTGGAGCCTCAGGGGTGGCAGACAAGCTCACACGATAGAGAGGGGGGACGGGAACTCGCTAGACCACTCGGAGCCACTTACTGAGCGGTCGAGGAAGAGCGGCTTCATCGAAGTCCTCGACCCGACGAACGAGACGGACTGCCGTTCTCGGGGCAGCTCGCATCGGATGATGAGCTCGGATGGCGGCGAGCCCTCCGGCCATGCCCTCGTGAGCGAGCTTGGTCTTGCAAGTGCCCGAAGTGCCCGAAATAATTGCGTTTGTCGGCTCGGTCTGTGGACGGGGTGCCCCAGTCAGAGATCAGCACGAGGCAGTGGAACGCCTTCTTCACGCGTTGTCGTATCCGATGGGACTCCTCCGGAGCAGCGGGCCCGATCCATGCACCATGCATGAGGCCTTCCTGCTGCTCGAACGAAAGACGATCCTGTGGCCGCCATCAATGACCCGCCCCGCCGCACGGAGCCGCAAGCGAGCGGCGCGCCGGAGCCTCCGCGCGAGTACACGAACGGCTCCCACGGCACCGCCGAGCTGACGGTCTACTCGCCGGCAGCCATCATCGAGAGCCCGGAGTGGCCGGGAGCCGACGCTCTCGCGCTCGCGGAGCCACCGCAGGCGGCGCTGAACCGCGCCATCCGGCGCGTGAACCGCCCCGCAGACGAGTACACGAGGCGCGCCGTCCCGAAATGGGAGACGCGCGTGCGCGACATCCACCGCATCGTCGGCAAGTCCCTCGAGCAGCGCCAGGAGCGGCTGGACTTGCTCCGCATGATCGGCGACAGCGCTTCGGCCGGCGCGGTGCAACCGATGCCCCGCCGCAAGACCGCCAAGGCCAAGGTCGTCCCTCCCCCGGAGAGGCCGATCTTCAAGCCGGAGCACTTCCCGGCGAGCTTCTGGGGAACGCTCGGGCGGTGCTTCGTCTGGACCAAGGTCTTCTGGCTCTTCCAGCTGGGCGTCCTCTGGGACAAGATCCTCCGCCGGGACAGCGTGGAGCGCCGCGCAAAGCGGTTCCTGACCGTTTTCCAGAGCGCGGGCGGCTCATTCATCAAGATCGGGCAGCAGCTCGCCATGCGCGTGGACCTCTTGCCCGAGGAGTACTGCAGGGAGCTCTCGAAGCTGCTCGACGCGGTGCCGCCCTTTCCGGCAGCGGACGCCATCGAGGCCGTCACGCGCGCCACGGGGAAGCCCATCGAGGAGACCTTCCTCATCTTCGATCCCGCCCCCATCGGCTCGGCGTCGATCGCCTGCGTCTATCAGGCCGTCCTCAAGACCGGCGAGAAGGTGGCCGTCAAGGTGCGCCGGCCCGGGATCGGCACCGTCTTCGCGACCGATCTCAGGGCGATGCGCTGGGTCATCGGCCTGATGGAGACCTTGGCCATCGTCCGGCCGGGGCTGATGCAGAACTTCGTCCGGGAGTTTGCCTCCACCATCATGGAGGAGCTCGACTTCCGGATGGAGGCATACCACCAGGCCATCTTCTTGCGCGAATCCAAGAAGAACAACCTGGGCAAGAAGAGGTTCTTCACGGCGCCGAAGCTCTATTACGAGCTGTCCAATCACGAGGTCATCGTCGAGGAGTTCGCCACCGGGATGTGGATGTGGGAGATCCTGGCGGCCGTCGAGAGCAACGATCCGGTGGCGTTCGCGCGCATGCGCGAGCTCCACATCGACCCGGAGGTCGTCGCCAAGCGCCTCCTCTGGATCCAGCTCTGGAGCATGACCATCAGCCCGATGTTCCATGCGGACCCGCACCCTGCCAACATCGTGGTGCAGGAGAACAACAAGATCGTATTCATCGATTTTGGCGCGTGCGGCACGATGAGCGTGGGAAAGCGCGAGCTCTTCAGGGAGGTCTCGGTCTATCAGACCCAGAAGGACATCGTGGGCGTCGTGCGCGCCTGCATGAGCGCCTTGGAGCCCCTGCCGCCCATCGACATCAATCAGTTCCAGAAGGAGCTCGAGCTGGAGTTCTCGCCGATCTTCCAGAGGGTCTGGAGCGAGAGGGCCCCGTGGTACGAGAAGACGACGGCTTCCGTCTACATGAAGCTGTTCGCCGTGACCCGGAAGTTCAACGTCCCCGTGAACCTGGACACCGTTCGCGCCTTCCGCGCCAACATGCTGTACGACACGCTCGCGCTGCGCGTCTTCCCCGACCTCAACGTCATCCGCGCGCACAAGAAATTCCTGCGCGACGCCGACAAGAACACGAAGCGGGAGGCGATGAACGGCCTCCGCAAGAGGCTGTCCGAAGGCCTGATCTCCGGCCAGGACATCCAGGCCATCCAGGACATGCAGGTGATGGGCAGGCGCATGATGAGCTTCGCCCGGCAGTACATGGGGCGGCCGATCTTCAATTACGCCTTCACGATCGAGAAATCGGTCTTCGCGGTCATGGAGGTCATCAAGCTGGTGGCCGCCGTCTGCATCGTGACCGCCGTGGCCTTCGCCGCCATCGCGATCCCCAGCAAGATCTTCCATGAGGTCCGCGAGCAGTACCAGCAGACGGCCGATCTCGATATCGATTTCGCCCGGGAGCAGCTCCACGAGCTGTGGGACTCCGCGCTGCTCATCCTGCTGAAGACCGTGCGCAATCGAGCGTACCAGATCGTCGTGGCCCTCATGACGCTCGTGACCGTCCGGCGGATCATGCTCCGCCTCTCCGACCAGGAGGTCGAGCACCGGAGCTGACGCTCTGGGCTCGATACTCGACTACCCGCGCATCAACTCACCGCAACCAGCAGCAACTGAACCAAGGAGGAAGACATGGCTGAGGAAACCGTCCCCATCATCCTGAACCTGGGCAAGAAGCGCAAGCGGGCGCTCAAGGATCTCAAGCGGGGACGCGGCAGGCTCATGGACGAGGTGGAGCAGACCGTGGCGGAGGTCCGCGCCGGGCTCGGTGAGGAAGCGAAGCTGACGCAGATCGTCCCCGTCGTCTTGATCTACCGCAAGAAGGAGAAGCGTCGCGGGAAGGGCTGGGGGAAGCTCTTCTGATGCGCGGGGGCAGCCTGCTCCTGCTCTCGCAGAGGTGATGAAAGGAGGGTTCGAACATGGCAGACGTCCAAGAATTGCAAGCTAGCGCCCCGGCGCCGAGCGTGACGGTGGCAGGGGCCCAGGCGGGGGAGCTGGCGAGGCTCCTCCGCGACCGGGTCACGCCGCTCGTCCTTAACGTCAAGAAGAGCGGGAAGAAGCGCAAGCGCTCCGGCAACCTCAAGGAATTCCAGAGGGCCCTGTGGGGCTCGACGAAGGCGACCGATCGCCTCAGCTCGGCCTTCTCCGAAGGGTTGAAGACGTTCCGCAAGCGCTCCGACAAGTCGTCCAGGAACAAGAAGGACGGCCTGCTCAAGGATCTCTACAAGAACTCGGCAGCAGGCCTGAGCAAGACGCTGCGCGAATCGAGCAGCGTCCCCAGGATCCTCGCGAAGTCGGTCAAGGGGAAGACCATCCGGCGGCGGATTCGTCTGATGAGCCGACTCATGGGCTAGAGGTAGCGGCTCGCCCTCGGTTCGCGCGCGGCGGAGCCCGCATCGGGCTCGCCGCAGCGCCGACCCGAGAGCGTCCTTCCATCAAGACCCGATATAGCTCGATTGTCCTGGCGTGATTCACGCATTCATGGACGATGCGCCCGCCATGAAAAAACTTTGAGGTTTAGCTTACTCCGCCGGACGTCTATGGTACAAAGGAAGCGGCGGAGGCGTCCCATTGCAATGGCCCAGCAAAGGAGATCTGTCCCATGATGACCCCGATGGTCGCCACCCCCGACGCCCCTCCGGGCAAGGCTCCTCTGAAGGAGATCGCTCGGCCGGCCGTGCTCATGTTCCCCGGGCTGGGCGATCACTACGTGAACATGGGCCGCGATCTGTACCGGTCCGAGCCTGCGTTCCGCGAGCAGATCGACCTCGCCGCCGAGCTGCTCAAGCCTGAGATCGGCGTCGATCTCCGGAGCGTCATCTACCCTGGGCCGGAGCCGTCGCGCGCGGCGAGCCCGGACGGCGAGGCCGCCGGCGCGCCGAAGCAAGGCATCGATCTCCGGCGAATGCTGGGCCGGAGCCGGAAGGAGCCGAGCGAGGCCGAGGCGCAGCTCAATCAGACGCGCCTCGCGCAGCCGGCCCTCTTCGTCGTCGAATTTGCGCTCGCCAAGCTATGGCAGAGCTTCGGGCTCCGCGTCGACGCGATGATCGGATACAGCCTCGGGGAGTACGTGGCCGCGTGCCTCGCCGGCGTGCTGTCGCTCGAGGACTCGCTGACCCTGGTCGCGCGGCGAGCGCAGATGATCGAGGAGCTGCCGGAAGGGGCCATGCTCGCGGTGCCATTGCCGGAGGAGCGCGTCGCGCCGCTCCTCGGCGAGCACCTCTCGGTGTCCGCGGTCAACGGCCCGGAGTTCTGCGTCGTCGCGGGGCGCCGGGAGGCGATCGACGATCTCGAGAAGCGGCTGCTCGAGGGCGGCACGCCGACCCGGCGCGTCCAATCCTCGCACGCGTTCCATTCCAAAATGATGGAGCCCATCGCCGGGCGCGTGACGCGGCTCGTGCAGAGCTACACGCTCAGGGCTCCTCAGGTCCCCTACGTCTCCAACGTCACCGGCGCGCTGATCACCGCCGCGCAGGCGACGGATCCGGCCTACTGGGCCGAGCACCTCTGCCGCCCCGTGCGCTTCGCGGACGGGCTTCGAACGCTGCTGCAGAGGCCGGGGCGGCTCTTCGTGGAGGCCGGGCCCGGGCAGACGCTGAGCAGCCTGGTCATCGCCTACCCGAGGGGCGAAGCCGGTGCGGAGCACGTCGTGGTCCCGTCGATGCGGCACGCCTATGACGCGCAGGCCGACACGGCCGTGCTGCTGAGCGCCCTCGGCCGACTCAGGCTCGCGGGCGCCGCCCTGGACGCGGAGCGCCTCCCCCCGGGCCTTGCTCGCGTGGAGCCGGGCGCGAGCGAGGCCGCGCCCGCGGAGGCAGCGGGCGAGGAGGCGAGCGCGCCGCCGGACGGCGCCTCCCTCGCGCCTCGGACCGACGTGGAGAAGGAGCTCGCCGCGATCTGGCAGAAGCTGCTCTCCACCGAGCGCGTCGGCCGGGCGGACCATTTCTTCGCGCTCGGGGGCAACTCCCTCGTGGCGACGCGGCTCCTCTTTCGCATCTTCAAGAGCTTCCGAGTCAACCTCCCCCTGCGCCGCGTCTACGAGGCGCCCAGCCTCGCCTCGATGGCCGAGGCCATCGAGGCGGAGATCGCGAGCAAGGACGGCACCGCGCCGAGCGGCGATGGCACCGCGCCGAGCGGCGATGGCACCGCGCCGAGCGGCGATGGCGCCGCGCCGAGCGGCGATGGCGCCGCGCCGAGGCCTGCCGGAGAGCAGGCGCGCGGCGGCGTCGCGCCGCTCCGCTATCGGCTCCCGAACGGCCTGGAGATCTTCCACCAGAGCGAGGCCGAGACCCGGCACTTTTACGAGGACATCTTCGCGCACCGGTCGTACGTCAAGCACGGTATCCGGCTCCCGGAGCGGGCCACCGTCTTCGATGTCGGCGGCAACATCGGCCTCTTCACGCTGTTCGTGCACACCGAGGCTCCCGACGCGAGGATCTATACCTTCGAGCCCGCCCCTCCCCTCTTCGAGATCCTCCGCCGGAACGTCGCCGCGCACCGGATCCAGGCCGAGCTGTTCAACGTCGGGCTCTCCGATCGCGAGCGCGACGCGCCGTTCACGTTCTACCCGAACAGCTCCGGCATGTCCTCCTTCCACGCCGACGAGACGGACGAGCGGCACGTCCTGCGGACCATCATCGAGAACCAGGGCCGGCTCGGCATGGCCGGCATGGATCAGGTCCTCCCGCACTCGGAGGAGCTCCTCGGCGTCCGGCTGAAGGCCCAGACCTTCACCGCCAGGCTCCGGCGCCTCAGCGACGTCATCCGGGAGACCGGCGTGACGCGCATCGATCTCATGAAGGTGGACGTGCAGAAGGCCGAGCTCGCGGTGCTCGAGGGGATCGACGAGGGCGACTGGCCGAAGATCGCGCAGATCGTCCTCGAGGTGCACGACGTCGAGGGCAGGCTCCGCCACGTCGCCGGGCTGCTCGAGGGGCGCGGCTTCGCCGTCACCTCCGAGCAGGACGCCCTGTACGTGGGGACCAACATCCATAACGTCTACGCCATCCGCAGAGCGACAGGGCCTGCGAGCGAGGGATTCGAGCGATGAGCTACGCGTCGGTTGGGGTCATTGGCGCCGGAGTCATGGGGGTCGGGGTCGCGCAGAACCTGGCCCAGACGGGCCACCGGGTCGTCCTCGTGGACATCTCGGAGCCGATCCTCGAGCGCGCCAGGCAGGAGATCAGGACCGGGATGCGCGCCGTCGCCCTCTTCAACAAGAAGGCGGCGGGAGATCCCAAGGAGGTCCTGGAGCGCATCCGCCTCACGACCGACTACGGTCTCCTCAGCGAGGTCGACTTCGTCGTCGAGAACGTCGTCGAGAAGTGGCCGATCAAGAAGGAGGTCTACGAGCGGATCGACGCCATCTGCCGCCCGGAGGTCGTGTTCGCCGCCAACACCTCGGCGATCTCCATCACGCGCATCGGCTCGGCCACCCGGCGGGCGCCGCGGGTCGTCGGGATGCACTTCATGAACCCGGTCCCGATGAAGCCGATGGTCGAGGTCATCCGCGGCTTCCACACCTCGGACGAGACGATCGACGCCGCGAAGCGCTTCCTCGCCGGGATGAACAAGGAGTGCATCGTCGTCGAGGACTCGCCGGGGTTCGTCAGCAACCGCGTGCTGATGCTGACCGTCAACGAGGCCGTCTTCCTCGTGCACGACAAGGTCGCGAGCGCCGCGGAGGTGGACCGGATCTTCAAGACCTGCTTCGGCCACAAGATGGGCCCGCTCGAGACCGCCGATCTCATCGGCCTCGACACGATCCTCTACTCGATCGAGGTCCTCTACGAGAGCTTCAACGACGACAAGTACCGCCCTTGCCCGCTGCTCAAGAAGATGGTGGACGCTGGCCTCCACGGCAGGAAGAGCGGGCGCGGGTTCTACACGTATTCATGAGCGACGGAGGCTCGACAGACCGAGATATGAGCACGCAAGAGACCAAGGCGCAGATCTCACGCTACCTCGCGCGGTTCTTCCCCGGCCACGACCTTCTGGAGGGCGAGGACATATTCAGCCTGGGCTTCGTCAACTCGATGTTCGCCATGCAGCTCGTCACCTTCGTGGAGCACGAGTTCCGCATCACCATCGAGAACGAGGATCTGGAGCTCGACAACTTCCGGTCGATCAACGCCATCGCCGCGCTCGTGGGGCGGAAGGCGGCCGGCGCCTCCGCCGGCTGAGGGCCGATCGGCGAGGAGCGCGCGGGCGGGAGCTGCCGCGGGAGGAGCGATGAAGCACGAGCTGACCCCTGATCAAGCGGACGCGCAGGCGACATTTCGGGTCTTCGTCGACAGGGAGATCGCGCCCGTCGCCGACGAGGTTCATCGACAGCAGCGGACCCCCCCCGAGATCATCCGGCGCATGGCGGAGCGCGGCTACCTCGGCCTGCCGCTGCCGAAGGAGCTCGGCGGGGGCGGCAGGGATCTCGTGACCCTCGGCCTGCTCGCCGGCGAGATCGGGCGCGCGTGCTCGTCGCTCCGCAGCCTGCTCACGGTGCACACCATGGTCGCGCAGGCGATCCTGCGGTGGGGCACCCGGGCGCAGAAGGAGAAGTGGATCCCGAGGTTCGCGGACGGCTCCGCGATCGGCGCCCTGGCGCTCTCGGAGCCGACCGCGGGCAGCGACGCGAAGAGCGTGAGGACCCAGGCAACGCCCGCTGGCGGCGATCTCCTGCTGAACGGCCACAAGAAGTGGATCACCTACGGGCAGATCGCGGACGTGTTCCTGGTCTTCGCGCAGGGCGAGGGCGGGCCGTCGGCCTTCCTGGTCGAGCGCGAGCGGGAGGGCGTGCGCACCGAGCCCATCCTGGGCCTCCTCGGGCTGCGGGGGTCCATGACGGCCAGCGTTCACCTGGATGGCTGCCGGATCCCGGCGGAGAACCTCGTGGGCCGCCACGGGCTCGGCATCTCCCACGTCGCCGCCGCCGCCCTCGACTCCGGTCGATACACCGTCGCGTGGGGGTGCGTCGGCATCCTGGAGGCGTGCCTCGACGCCTCCGTCGCCTACACGAGCGAGCGCGAGCAGTTCGGCGTGCCGCTGAAGGAGCACCAGCTCGTGCGGCGGATGGTGACCGACATGCTGACCGACCTGAGCGCGGCGAGGCAGCTCTGCCTCGCGGCGGGGCGCCTCCGGGACGCGAAGGACCCGGGCGCGCTCTCGGCGACCACGATCGCCAAGTACTTCGCGTCGACGGCCGCGGCGCGGGCCGCCGACGACGCGGTGCAGATCCACGGCGCCAACGGCTGCAGCAGCGACTACCCCGTCCAGCGCTACCTGGGCGACGCGAAGATCATGGAGATCATCGAGGGGAGCACGCAGATCCAGCAGATCACGATCGCCGAGTACGCATATCAAGAGCACGGCGCGCGGAGGAGCCGCGCGTAGGCGGCCGAGCCGAATCGGCCTTACCTCCTAGAGAGACTACCCGAGGATGCCATGATGAATCGCTCCAGCGAAGAAGACAGGCAGATCGTCAAGTGTGTCGTCTGGGATCTCGACAACACGCTGTGGGACGGCGTCCTCCTCGAGGACGCCAGCGTGAGCCTGCGCCGGCCCGTCGTCAACGTCATCAAGGCGCTCGACGCGCGCGGGATCCTGCACTCGATCGCCAGCAAGAACGACCATGACACCGCGATGGCGAAGCTCGAGGAGCTCGGGATCGCGGAGTACTTCCTGCACCCGCAGATCAACTGGAGCGCCAAATCCGCCTCCATCGAGGCGATCGCCCGGTCGCTCAACATCGGGCTCGACGCGATCGCGTTCGTGGACGATCAGCCGTTCGAGCTCGACGAGGTCCGGTTCACGCTGCCGGCCATGCGCTGCATCAACGCGCTGGAGGTGGAGGGGATGCCGAGCATGCCCGAGATGAACCCCCGCTTCGTCACCGAGGACTCGAGGCTGCGGCGGAAGATGTACAGGGCCGACATCGAGCGCAAGCGGGTCGAGGACACGCACCAGGGGACGAGCGAGGAGTTCCTCGCGTCCCTCGGCATGCGCTTCTGCATCGCGCCCGCGAGAGCGGACGATCTGCGGCGCGCGGAGGAGCTGACCCTGCGCACCAACCAGCTCAACACGACGGGGGACACGTACTCCTACGACGAGCTCGACCGATTCCGCCGCTCGCCCGATCACGATCTGCTGATCGCGTCGCTCGACGACAAATACGGCACCTACGGCAAGATCGGCCTCGCGCTCATCGAGCGCCGCCCCGAGGTCTGGACCATCAAGCTCCTGCTCATGTCGTGTCGGGTCATGTCCCGCGGCGTCGGGACGGTGCTGCTCAACCATATCCTCCGGCGCGCCAAGGGGGCCGGCGTCCGGCTCCGCGCGGAGTTCGTCGCCACCGATCGGAACCGCATGATGTACGTCACCTACAAATTCGCGGGCTTCCGCGAGGTGGCGAAGGACGGCGGCCGCGCGGTCATGGAGAACGACCTCTCGCAGATCCAGGGCTTCCCGCCGTACATGCAGATCGAGATCGAGGAGGCCGGCGAGCGGCAGCTCCCGGGCCGGTGAGGCGGGCCGGAGCGGCCCCGCCTCCGGGCGCGCGAGCGCCAGGACCTTTGTGAGTCAGCACGAACCCGGGTTGGACATGAGCACGGACGAGCTTCGAGGGTGGTTGATCGATCGCATGGCGCAGATGCGGGGATTGGACCACGGCGCGATCGACGTCCGCGAGCGATTCAGCCGGTATGGTCTGGACTCCATGGCCACGACGCGCCTCGTCGCCGAGCTCTCGACGAAGCTGGGGCGCCCGCTCTCTCCGACGCTCGCCTGGGAATACCCGACCATCGAGGCGGTGGCCCGGCACCTCGGGGGGGAGAGCGAGGAGCCCTCTCCGCCGGTCGCCTCCGGTCGGGCCGCGGGGGCGAGCGGCGAGCCCGTCGCCGTCGTCGGCGTGGCCTGCCGGTTCCCCAAGGCCCCGGACGTCGCCGCGTTCTGGCGGCTGCTCTGCGAGGGCGTGGACGCCATCACCCAGGTCCCCAGGGACCGATGGGACATCGACGCGCTCTTCGACGAGGACCCGAGCGCCCCCGGGAAGCTGAGCACGCGGTGGGGTGGCTTCCTGGATCAGGTCGACGGCTTCGATCCGCAGTTCTTCGGCATCTCGCCCCGTGAAGCGGCCCAGATCGATCCCCAGCAGCGGCTCATGCTGGAGCTCGCCTGGGAGGCGCTCGAGGACGCGGGCATCCCGCCGCGGTCGCTCAAGGACAGCCAGACAGGCGTGTTCGTCGGCGCGATGTGGCACGACTATGCCTGCGTCACCGCCGATTCGCCCGACGCCATCACCCCGCACACGGCGACGGGGCAGGATCTCAGCATCATCCCCGCGCGCATCTCGTACACGCTCGGCCTCCGCGGGCCGAGCGTGGCCCTGAACACCGCGTGCTCCTCCGCGCTCGTCGCCGTCCACTACGCGCGCCGGAGCCTCCAGCTCGGCGAGTGCGGCCTCGCCCTCGCGGGCGGCGTGAACCTCCTCCTCTCGCCCGAGAGCACGGTGATCATGTCCAAGTTCGGCGCGATGGCCCCGGACGGTCGCTCGAAGGCGTTCGACTCGCGCGCGAACGGCTATGTGCGCGGCGAGGGCGGAGGCGTGGTGGTCCTCAAGCCGCTGTCTCGCGCCCTCGCCGACGGCGATCCCGTTCACTGCATCCTCCTCGGCAGCGCGGTGAACAACGACGGATTCAGCAACGGCCTGACCGCGCCGAGCCCCAAGGCCCAGGAGCTCGTGCTCCGGGACGCCTGCGCGAACGCGGGCGTCGACGCGCGGCACGTGCACTTCGTCGAGACCCACGGCACCGGCACCATGCTGGGCGATCCCATCGAGGCGGGCTCGATCGGGGCCGTGCTCGGGGCGGGCCGCCCGGCCGATCGGCCGCTCCTCCTCGGCGCGGTGAAGACCAACATCGGGCACCTGGAGGCGGCGGCGGGCGCCGCTGGGCTCATCAAGACCGCGCTCGCCCTGAAGCACCGGCTCGTCCCCCCGAACCTCCATTTTCGAGAGCCGAACCCGCATATCCCCTTCGACGCCCTCCGGCTGAAGGTGCCGACGGCCCTCGAGCCCTGGCCCGAGCACGACGGCCGCGATCTGGCCGGCGTGAGCGCCTTCGGCTTCGGAGGCACGAACTGCCACGTCGTGCTCGGGGGCGCGGCGAAGGAGCGGGTCGCGTTGCTCCCGCTCGCCGCCCGCGATCCCGAGGGCCTCCGCCGGCGCGCCGCCAGGGTGAGGGACGTCGCCCGCGACGCCCGTCGGACAGCCACGCTCGACGAGCTGTGCGGCGCCGCGGCGAGCGCCGCCGACGACGGCGACCACCGCCACGCGCTGCTGATCCGCTCCTGGGACGAGCTCGCGGCCCAGGTGGACCGCCTGCTCGAGGTGCAACCCTCGCCGGGCGCGCTCTCCGGCGAGGCGCGCGCGGGGCGCCCCCGGCCGGTCTTCGTCTTCGCCGGCCAGGGATCGCAGTGGCTGCGCATGGGGGTGGACCTCCTGCGCGAGCCGGCGTTCCGGGCCGCGCTCGAGCGCTGCGACGCGGCCATGCGACCTTACCTCGAGGGATCCATCGTCGATGTCCTGCTGTCGGACGACGCGGCGTGGCTCGAGGACACGGCGCGGATTCAGCCGGCGATCTTCGCGGTGCAGGTCGCCGCCGCCGCCCTCTTGCGCTCGCTCGGCGTCGAGCCTTCGGCGGTGGTCGGCCAGAGCATGGGCGAGGTCGCGGCCGCCTGCGTGGCCGGCTGCCTCGGCCTCGACGACGCGGCGCGCGTCATCTGCCTGCGGAGCCGCATCGCCGTGCGCGCGTCCGGGCGGGGGGCGATGGCCGTCGTCGACCTGCCGATGGAGGCGGCGAAGCAGGCCCTCGACGGGCGGCGAGATCGCCTCGCCATCGCCGTCAACAGCAGCCCGAGCTCGACGGTCCTCTCCGGCGACGGCGCGGCGCTCGGGGCGTTGATCGCCGAGCTCGAGCGAGGAGGCGTGATCTGCCGGCAGATCAAGGTCGACTATGCCTCCCACAGCCCGGAGATGGATCCCCTGCTGCCCGCGCTCGGCGAGGCCCTCGCGGGCGTGCGGCCCCGCCGTGGCTCGGTGCCCTTCTACTCCACGGTGACGGGGGATCGCCTCGACGGCTCGGCGCTCGACGCCGCTTACTGGTGCAGAAACCTGCGGGAGCCCGTGCTCTTCGCGGAGACGATCTCGCGCCTCATCGGTCGAGGGCACGATCTCTTCCTCGAGATGGACCCCCATCCGTTGCTCGTGCGGTCGATCGAGCAGTGCCTCGCCCACGCCGGCCTGGCCGGGCTCGCCTTGCCGACGATGCGCCGCGACGAGCCCGGGCGCGCGGTGCTCTTCGAGGCGCTCGGCGCCCTGTACGTGCGAGGGCACTCCGTCGCGTGGCGCCGCCTGTACCCGGCGGAGATCCGCGCCGAAGCGCTGCTGGACGCGCTCGGCTCGCCGGCGCGGTCCGGGCCTCGGACGGCCGACGCGCCGTCGGCGCCGGCCCTCCTGCCGCTGTCGGCCCACAGCCCCGAGGCGCTGCGGGATCTCGCGCGTCGGACGGCGAGCTTTCTCCGCCATCGGCGGAGCGTTCCGCTCGCGGACGTCGCGTATACGGCGGGCGTCCGGCGGGGCCACCTCGCGCACCGGCTCGCGGTCCTCGGCCGGGCCGGGGACGAGGTCGCGGCGGATCTCGAGGCGTTCGCGCGCGGCGAGGCGCCGGAGCACCTCGCGCAGGGCGAGGCGAAGGTCGCCGCGCCCAGGGTGGTGTTCGTGTTCCCCGGCCAGGGCTCGCAGTGGGTGGGGATGGGGCGGAGGCTCCTCGAGGAGGAGCCCGTCTTCCGCGAGGCGCTCGCGGCGTGCGACGCCGCCATCCGGCGCGAGGCGGGCTTCTCGGTGCTCGACGAGCTCGCGGCCGACGAGCGCGCCTCGCGCCTGAGCGAGATCGACGTGGCGCAGCCGCTGCTGTTCGCCGTCGAGGTGGCGCTCGCGGCGCTGTGGCGGTCGTGGGGCGTCGAGCCCGACGCCGTGGTGGGTCACAGCATGGGCGAGGTCGCGGCCGCGCACGTGGCCGGCGCCCTGACGCTCGAGGACGCGGCGCAGATCATCTGCCGCCGGGGCCGGCTCCTGCGCCGGATGAGCGGTCACGGGGCGATGGCCATGGTCGAGCTGCCCCTGGAGTCCGCGCAGGCGGAGCTGGCCGGTTACGGCTCCCGCCTGTTCATCGCCGCCAGCAACAGCCCGCGGGCCACGGTGATCTCCGGCGAGATGGACGCGCTCGAGGAGCTCCTGGATCGGCTCGAGAGCCGGGGGGTGTTCTGCGGCTGGGGCGTGGCCGACGTGGCCTCGCATAGCCCGCAGATGGAGCCGCTGCTGGCCGAGCTGCACGCGGCGCTCTCGGGCATCTCGCCCAAGCAAGCGAGCATCCCGATGCGGTCGACGGTGACCACGGAGCCCTTGCGCGGCGACGAGCTCTCGGCCGCTTACTGGGCGGACAACCTGCGCAAGCCGGTGCTGTTCTCGCGGGTCATCCGGAGCCTGGCCGAGCAGGGGCCGACGCTGTTCGTGGAGGTCAGCCCGCACCCGATCCTGCTGCCCTGGATGGACGAGAACCTCCGCGAGGGCGAGGTGGAGGGAGCGGCCCTCCCCTCGCTGCGCCGGGGGCAGGACGAGCGCCGGAGCCTCCTGGAGTCGCTGGGGAAGCTGTATGTGCGCGGCTACCCCGTGGCGTGGAAGCGGCTGTATCCCGACGGCGGGCGCGTGGTGCCGCTGCCGACCTACCCGTGGCAGCGGCAGCGCTACTGGCTGGAGGCGCCGGCGCGCGGGCGAGCCGCGGCGCGCGGGCCGACGGCGGCGCCGGCCGCGGCCAGCCGCCCGCTGCTGGGCAGCGCGTTCGGCTACTCGCTGCGGCCGGAGGATCGCGGCTGGGAGCAGCACCTCAGCCTCGAGCGGCTGCCCTACCTCGCCGAGCACCGTGTCCAGGGCCAGGCGGTCTTTCCGGGCGCGGGGTACGTGGAGATGGCGCTCGCCGCCGCCGCCGAGCGCTGGGGCAGCAGCGAGCCGTGGCTCGAGGACGTGGCGTTCGAGCAGCTGCTCGTGCTGCCCGCGGAAGGCCAGCCGCTGATGCAGGTGGTGCTCACCGACGAGGACGACGACGGCGCGTGGGTGCAGGTCGCCAGCCGCGCCGAGGACGGCCAGCGGTGGACCCGGCACGCGAGGGCCCGGCTGCGCCGCGGTCCCGGCCTGCCGCAGCCCGAGCCCGCTGGCGCCTCGCCCAGCGCGCTCCAGCAGCGGCTGGGGTCGCCGCAGCCGGCCGCGGAGTTCTACGCCCGCGTCCGCCAGGCGCAGATCGAGTATGGGCCCGCCTTCCAGGGCCTCGAGCAGGTCTGGTCGGGCGACGGCGAGGCGCTGGGCCGGCTGCGCCTGCCCGAGGGCCTCGACCCGCAGGGCTACCTCGTGCACCCGGCGCTGCTCGACGCGTGCTTGCAGCTGTCGGCCGCGCTGTTCGCCGACTCGGCCGACACGTTCGTGCCGGTCGGGCTGGAGCGGGTGCAGCTGCGCGCGCCGGCCCCGAGGCAGGGGTGGGTGGTGGCCACCCGGCGGGCCCACAGCGGGGCGGACACGGGCGAGCGGCGCTGCGATGTGCGGCTGGTGGACGACCAGGGCCGGCCGTTGCTCGCCCTCGAAGGGCTGCGGCTGCGGCGGCTGGAGGGGTCGCTGGCGGAGCCGAGGGACGCGCTGGACGGGTGCGTCCATGAGGTGGCCTGGCGGCGCGCCGAGCCGCTCGCCGAGCCGCCCTTGCGCCCGGCCGGTGCGTGGGTCGTGTTCTCCGACGAGGGGGGCGTCGGCGCGGGGTTGCACGGGCGGCTGATCGCCGCGGGCCAGCGCTGCGTGCGGGTGTTCGCGGCGGCTGCCTTCGAGGCCCTGGAGCCGGACCTGTACCGGCTCGACCCCACCAGCCGCGACGACTACGCCAGGCTGCTGCGCGAGGCCTTCGGCGACGAGGGCAGCTGCCTCGGCGCCGTGCACCTGTTCAGCCTCGACGCCGCGCCCGCCGAGCCCGCCTCGGCCCAGGCGCTCTCGGCCGCGCTGGTGCGCGGCAGCGTCAGCGCGGCCTACCTGACCCAGGCCCTCGTGCGCCATGGCTTCCGCGACGCGCCCCGGCTGTTTCTGGTCACGCGCGGCGCCCAGGCCGTCGGCCCGCACCAGCCGCTCTCGGTGGCGCAGGCCCCGCTGTGGGGCCTCGGTCGCACCATCGCCCTGGAGCACCCGGAAGTGCGGTGCACCCGGCTCGACCTGGACCCGACGCCGAGCGACGCCGACGCGGCGCTGCTGGCGCGCGAGCTCGGCGCCGCCGGCGCGGAGGACCAGATCGCCCTGCGCGGCGACGCCCGCCACGTCGCCCGCATCGTCCGCGGGCGCCTCGAGCCGAGCGATGCAGGTCCCTTCGCGCTCCGCGCCGACGCGAGCTACCTCATCACCGGCGGGCTCGGAGGCCTCGGCATCGCCCTCGCTCGCTGGATGGTCGACAACGGCGCGAGGCACCTCGCGCTCGTCGGCAGGCGGGCCCCCGGCGACGCGGCGCGCGCGGCCATCGCGGACATGCAGGCCGCGGGCGCGCGCGTGCTGGTGGTCGCGGCGGACGTCTCCCGGCCCGACGACGTCGCGGGGCTCCTCGCCGCGCTCGACGAGGGCCTGCCGCCGCTCCGCGGGATCGTCCACGCGGCGGCGGTGCTCGATGATCACACCCTGCTCGAGCTCGACGAGCAGAGCTTCCTGCGGTCCTTCGCGCCCAAGGCGCTCGGGGCGTGGAACCTGCACGCGCTGACCGAGGGCAGGCCGCTCGACTTCTTCGTGCTGTACTCGTCGGCGCTCGCGCTCTTCGGCTCCCCTGGCCAGGCGAACTACACGGCGTCGAACGCGTTCCTCGACGCGCTGTCGCGCGAGCGGGCGCGGCGGGGCCTCGCCTCGACGAGCGTCCAGTGGGGCGCGTTCGCGGAGGTGGGGCTCGCCGCGGCCGACGACCTCCGCGGCAACAGGCTCTCGAGCCGCGGCATCGCCAGCTTTTCGCCGGACGAGGGGCACCGGGCGCTCGAGCGGCTGCTCTCGCGCCCTCGGGCGGAGATCGGGATCGTGCGCTTCGACGCGCGGCGGTGGGCCACGTTCAACGCGATCGCCGCGAGCTCGCCGTACTTCTCGGAGCTCATGCGGGAGGGGCCCCCGGCCGGCGGCGGCGCGGGCGCCGCGCGCGTGCGGCAGGCGCTGGAGAGCGCCGCGCTGCACGAGCGGCAGCCCCTCCTGGAGAGGCACATCGCCGAGCAGGTGGGCGCCGTGCTCCGCCTCGAGGCACCCCGGCTCGACCGGCGCGCGCCCTTCCCGAGCCTCGGCATGGACTCGCTGCTGAGCCTCGAGACGCGCAATCGCCTGGAGGCGAGCCTCAAGCTCGGGCTGCCGGCGACCGTCATGTTCGCCTACCCGAGCATCGCGGCGCTCGCGGAGCACCTGCTGGAGCGGCTGGCTCTCCCGTCGCCGCCCGACGCGAAGGCGCCGCCCGCGGGCGATGCGGTCGATCTGAAGGCGCTGTTCGAGGCCATCTCCCTCGAAGAGCTCTCCGCCGCGGGGCTGCTCGAGCCGCTGATCGCGCTCGCCAGGCAGGGGAACGCGGCCCCGCCGCGGCCGGCCGCGGCGCGCGAGCTCCCGAGCGGCGATGGGCCTCGCCTCGCGGAGACCTCCGGCGAGGCCGAGGCGGCGGCGCTCGCGCCGATCCCCAGGTTCGATCCGGCGTCGGGCGCCGCGCCCCTGTCCTCGGGGCAGGAGCGGCTCTGGCTCCTCGATCACCTCTCGCCCGGGACCGCCCTGTACAACGTCCACCTGGGCCTGCGGATGCAGGGTCCGCTCGACCGCGAGCTCCTGCGGCGGAGCCTCTCCGCGGTCGTCGACCGCCACGCGTCGCTCCGCACGACGTTCCCGGTGGTGGAAGGGCAGGTCGTCGCCCTCGCGGCCCCGCCGAGCGACGTCGCGCTGGAGGTGGTCGATCTCCGCGCGCTGCCCGCGGCGCTCCGGCGAGAGGAGCTCTCCCGGCTCGCGGCGGACCGGAGGCTCGCGCCCTTCGACCTCGGCCGCGGACCGCTGTGGCGGGCGACGCTGGTCGCGCTCGACGAGGGCGAGCACCTCCTCCTGTGGACCCAGCACCACATCGTCACCGACGGCTGGTCGCTGGGCGTCTTCCTGGCGGAGCTGCACGGCTCCTATCGCGCGCTGGCGGGCGGGGAGCCGCCCCGGCTGGCCGCGCTGCCCGTCGAGTTCGTGGATTACGCGGCCCATCAGCGCGCGATGCTGCGAGGGGAGCGACATCACGCCTCGCTCGCGTGGTGGAAGGAGCGGCTCGCGGGCATGCCGCGGCTCGATCTGCCCTTCTGCCGGGCCGTCGCGTCGCCCACGCACGCCGGCGACGCGGTGAGCTTCACCCTCTCCGCGGAGCTCACCGCGGCGATCAAGGAGCTCGCCGGCCGGCGAGGGTGCACGCTCTTCGTGGCGCTGCTCGGGGCCTGGGTGACGCTGCTCTCCCGCTACACGGGTCAGGCGGACTTTCCGGTCGGCACGGTCGTGGCGGGGCGGAGCCGGGCGGAGCTGCGCCACCTCATCGGATTCGTCGCCAACACCCTGGTGCTGCGCTGCGACTTCCCGGAGCGATCGAGCTTCGCCGGCCTGATGCAGCGGCTCCGGGCCGTGGTGGTGGAGGCCCTCGACCACGAGGACGTGCCCTTCGACGAGGTCGTCCGGGCGGCCGCGACGGCGCGCGACGGCGATCTCAACCCGCTCTTCCAGGCGAGCTTCGTCCTGGAGAGCATGCCCCTCCCCGATCTCGCGATCCCGGGGATGCGCTGGACGCCGGTCTTCGAGCGGGTCGACGGCGGCGTGGAGGGCACGGCGAAGTTCAACCTCGGCCTCACCATGGCCGAGCGCGCCGAGGGGCTCTCCGGGACGCTGGAGTTCGCGACCGATCTCTTCGACCGGGCGTCGATCGAGCGGATGGCAGGGCATCTCGAGGTCCTGCTGCGCGCCGCCGTGCGCGACCCGGAGCGCCGCATCGCCGAGCTCGACCTGCTCACGGAGGCCGAGGAGGCGGCCTTCGCCGCGTGGAACGGCGCGGCGGTGGAGCACCCGCCCGAGACGCGCATCCACGAGCTCTTCGAGGCGCAGGCGCAGAAGACGCCCCTCGCCGTGGCCGTGGAGCACGAGGGCGCGCGGATCACGTACGCCGAGCTGGAGGCGCAGGCGAACCGGCTCGCGCACCACCTGCGCGCCCTCGGCGTGGGGCCCGAGGCGCTCGTCGGGCTGTGCGTCGAGCGGTCGCCCTCGATGGTGGTGGGGCTCCTGGCCGTCCTGAAGGCCGGCGGCGCGTACGTGCCGATCGACCCGGCGTATCCGGCCGAGCGGATCTCGTTCATGCTGGAGGACACGAAGGCGACGGTGCTCTTGACCGAGGCCGCTTTGCTCGAGCGGCTGCCGGCGGGGCGGTCGCGCGTCGTGCGCCTGGACGCGGACGCCCCGGCGTGGGCGTCGCTGCCGGACACGCCGCCTTCGAGCGGGGTGACGAGGGACAACCTCGCCTACGTGATCTACACGTCGGGCTCGACCGGCCGCCCCAAGGGGGTAGCGCTGGAGCACCGCGGCGGCGCGCTCTTCCTGCGGTGGACGCAGGGCGCGTTCTCGGAGGACGAGATCGCGGCGGTGATCGCGTCGACGAGCATCAGCTTCGACGTCTCGTTCTTCGAGATCTTCGCCCCGCTCGTCCGCGGCGGCCGCATCCGCCTGCTGCGCGACGTGATGGAGGTCCAGGGCGAGGACCTCGGCGAGGCGCGCTGGATGCTGGTCACCGTGCCCTCGGCCGTGCGCGCCCTGATCCAGGAGGGGCGGCTCCCCCGGCAGATCCACGCGTTGAACCTGGCCGGCGAGGCGCTCGATCAACGCACCGTGGATCAGATCTTCGAGCGAGCTCCGCACGTCGCGCGCGTCCGCGATCTCTATGGCCCCACGGAGGACACCACCTACAGCACGTGCGCCGTCCGCTGCGCCGGTGGTCGGCAGATCATCGGGCGCCCCATCGAGAACACCCGCGCCTACGTGCTCGACCGGGGGCTCCAGCGCATGCCCGTCGGCGTCCCGGGCGAGCTCTACCTCGCCAGCGCGCAGCTCGCGCGAGGCTACCTCAACCGACCGGATCTGACGGCGGAGCGGTTCATCCAGGATCCGCTGTCGAACGTGCCCGGCGCGCGGATGTACCGGACGGGAGATCTCGCGCGCTGGAACGAGCACGGCGAGCTCGAGTACCTCGGTCGCCTCGACAACCAGGTGAAGCTCCGCGGCTTCCGCATCGAGCTCGGGGAGATCGAGGCGGCGCTGTCATCGCACCCCTCCGTGCGGTCGTGCGCCGTGGTCGTGTGGGAGTACGCGCCCGGCGACAGGCGCCTTGTCGCGCACGTGGTGTCCTCCGACGGGGAGTGCTCGGAGCGCGCGTTGCGGGAGCACCTCAGGGCCAAGCTGCCCGCCTACATGGTGCCGCATTCGTTCCGAGCCCTGGCCTCGCTGCCGCTGACGCCGAACGGGAAGGTGGACCGCAAGGCGCTCTCGACGCCGCCGAGCGACGCGCTCGGCCCGGCGCGCGGGGGCGCCGTTCCGGGCGGGGCGAGCGACGCGCTCGAGGAATGCCTCTACGAGATCGCGTGGCAGCGCGCCGAGCCCCTGGCCGAGCCGTCTCTGCCCCGGGGTGGGGCGTGGGTGGTGCTCTCGGATCAGGGCGGCGTGGGCGCGGCGCTCTCCGCGCGCCTCGCGCGCCTGGGGCAGCGGTGCGTGCGGGTGTTCGCTTCCGCCGGATACGAGCGGATCGAGCCGGACCTCTACCGCATCGATCCCGCGAGGGCCGGGGATTACCAGCGGCTCTTGCGCGAGGCGTTCGGCGAGGACGGGCGTTGCCTCGGGGCCGTGCACCTCTTCAGCCTCGACGCCGCGCCCGCCCCGGCGACGACGCCGGCGACGCTCTCGGCGGATCTGACGCGCGGGAGCGTGAGCGCGGCGCACCTGACGCAGGCGATCGTGCGGCATGGATTCCGGGACGCGCCGCGGCTCGTCCTGGTCACGCGCGGGGCCCAGGCGGTCCAGGGGGGCGATCGGCTCTCGGTGGCGCAGGCGCCGGTCTGGGGCCTCGGCGCGACGATCGCGCTCGAGCACCCCGCCCTGAAGTGCACCCGGATCGATCTGGATCCGGCGGCGAGCGACGCGGACGCGGCGCAGATCGCGCGGGAGCTCGGCGCGAAGGATCGCGAGGATCAGATCGCGCTGCGCGGCGAGGGCCGCCATCTCCTGCGCATCGCCCGCGGGCGCTTCGAGGCCGGGGAGGAGGGACCCCTCGCCCTCCGGTCCGACGCGAGCTACCTCGTCGCGGGCGGGCTCGGCAGGCTGGGGCTCGCGCTCTCGCGCTGGCTGGTGGAGGCCGGCGCGCGGCACCTCGTGCTCGTGGGGCGGCGAGGTCCCGGCGACGCGGCGCGGAGGGACATCGCGTCGATGGAAGCGGCCGGCGCGCGCGTCCTCGTCGCGCAGGCGGACGTCGCCGCGCGCAGCGACGTCGCGCGGGTCCTCTCGACGATCGCGCGCGACATGCCGCCGCTCGGGGGCGTGGTCCACGCCGCCGGCGTGCCCGACGACCATGCCCTGCTCGACCTCGACGAGGCGCGCTTCCGGGAGGTGTTCGCGCCGAAGGCGCTCGGGGCGTGGAACCTGCACGCGCTGACGGAGGGCCAGCCGCTCGATTTCTTCGTGATGTGCTCCTCGTCGGCGTCGCTCTTCGGCGCGCCGAGGGAGGGGGGCTCCTCGGCGGCCGACGCGTTCCTGGACGCGCTGGCGAAGGAGCGGCGAGCCATGCTCCTGCCGGCGATGAGCGTCCAGTGGGGGGCCTTCGCCGAGGCTGGGCCCGAGGCGAGCGCCCCCGCCCGTCACGCGCGGCGCCCGCGCCGCGGCGTCGCCGCCTTGAGCGTGGAGCAGGGGCTCGAAGCGCTCCGCCGGCTCTTCGCGCGCCCGCGGGCGGCGGTCGGCGTCGTTCGCTTCGACGCGCGGCAGTGGATCGAGCTCTACCCCGGCGCCGCGAGCCTCCCGCTGTTCGTGGAGCTCGCGCGCGAGGCGGCGTCCGCGCGCGGGCAGGAGGCGCCGCAGATCCGCGAGGCGCTGGGGATGGCGGCCCCGAGGGAGCGTCCCTCGCTGCTGGAGAGGCACGTGGTCGAGCACGTGAGCCGGGTGCTGCGTGTCGACGCGGGGAGCGTCGACACCAGGGTGCCGTTCAAGGACCTCGGCCTGGACTCGATGATGAGCCTCGACGTGCGCAACCGGCTCGAAGCGAGCCTGGGCGTCCAGTTCTCGGCGACGATCCTCTTCACCTATCCGTCGACGGCCGCGCTGGCCAGGTACCTCCTGGAGCGCATGGACATCTCCCCGGCTCCGGCCCCGGAGCCTGGGCGCTCCGCGGAGGAGGGCGCCCCGACGGCGCTCGAAGACGCCGAGCTGCTCGCCCTGTTCGACGCGACGATGGAGCACGCGGAGAGGCTTTGAGATGAGCGCAATGGACGAATACCGCTCGCGCCTGCACAAGGCGGCGATCACGATCAAGGAGCTCGGCGCCAAGCTCGAAGCTTTGCAGAAGAGGGCCAGCGAGCCCGTCGCGGTCATCGGGGTGGGGTGCCGGTTTCCCGGCGGCGGCGCTCATCCGGAGGCGTTCTTCGAGGCGCTCGCGGCCGGCGTCGACGGGGTGCGCCGGATCCCCCCGGAGCGGTGGTCCGCCGAGGCGATCGCCCCGGGGCGCCCCGAGCTCCGCTGGGCGGGTCTGCTCGACGCCGTGGACGAGTTCGACGCCGCCTTCTTCGGGATCTCGCCGCGCGAGGCCGTGCGCCTCGATCCGCAGCAGCGGCTGCTCCTCGAGGTCGCGTGGGAGGCGCTCGAGCGCGCCGGGCAGCGCGCCGATCACCTCCTCGGCAGCAAGACCGGGGTGTTCGTGGGGATGTGGCGCGCGGACTACGGTCATTTCGTCCGCGAGGCCCCGATCGACGCGTACAGCGTCTCGGGGAGCCTCCTCAGCACGGCGGCGGGGCGCCTCTCGTACACGTTCGGGCTGGAGGGCCCGTGCATGATCATCGACACGGCGTGCTCGTCGTCGCTGGTCGCGGTGCACCAGGCCTGCCAGAGCCTGCGGAGCGGGGAGAGCGACCTCGCGCTGGCGGGGGGCGTCAACCTCCTGCTCGATCCGGTCGGCATCGCGATGATGCTGGAGATGCACATGCTGTCGCCGGACGGGCGGTGCAAGACGTTCGACGCTGCCGCCAACGGCATCGTGGGCGCCGAGGGGTGCGGCGTGGTCGTGCTCAAGCGGCTGTCCGACGCGGAGCGCGACGGCGACCCGATCGTGGCGGTGATCCGCGGCTCGGCGGTGAACCAGGACGGCCGGTCGACGGGGCTGACGGCGCCGAACGTGCTCTCGCAGCAGGCGCTCTTGCGGCAAGCGCTGGAGAGCGCGCGCCTCGCCGCGGAGGACATCGGCTACGTGGAGACGCACGGGACCGGGACGTCGCTGGGCGATCCCATCGAGTTCGAGGCGCTGCGGGCGGTGCTGGGGGCGCCGCGCGCGGACGGCGCGCCGTGCGTGCTCGGGGCGTTGAAGACGAACCTGGGGCACATGGACGCGGTGGCGGGGGTGGCGGGCCTGATCAAGGCGATCCTGTGCCTTCAGCACGGGCTGATCCCGAAGAACCTGCACTTCGACACGCTCAACCCGCGGATCTCGCTGGAGGGCACGCCGTTCGTCATCCCGACGGAGGCGCTGCCCTGGCCGCCGAGCGGCAAGCCGCGCCGCGCCGGGGTCAGCTCGTTCGGGATGAGCGGGACGAACGCGCACGTGATCCTCGAAGAGGCGCCGCGCCGAGGCGAGGCAGAGGCGGAGCGCGCGTCGAGCTACCTCGTGGCGCTCTCGGCGAAGACGAGGGAGGCGCTCGTCGCCCTGGCGGCAGCGACGCGGGATCACCTCGCGCAGACGAGCGCGACCCTCCACGATATCGCCTACACGGCGAGCGCGCGGCGGAGCCTCCACGAGCATCGCCTCGGCGCGGTCGGGGCGTCGAAGGAAGAGATCGTCGCGGCGCTCTCGGCGGTCGTGCGCGGCGAGCTCCCGGCGGGGCTCGCCGAGGGCCGGGCCCAGGCGGCTCCGCCGAAGGTGGTGTTCGTCTTTCCGGGGCAGGGCTCGCAGTGGGTGGGGATGGGGCAGAAGCTCCTCGAGGAAGAGCCCGTCTTCCGCGAGGCGCTCGCGGCGTGCGACGCGGCGATCCGGCGCGAGGCGGGCTTCTCGGTGATCGAGGAGCTGCGCGCCGACGAGCCGCGCTCGCGGCTCTCTGCGATCGACGTGGTGCAGCCCGTGCTCTTCGCGATGGAGGTGGCGCTCGCGGCGCTGTGGCGGTCGTGGGGCGTCGAGCCCGACGCCGTCGTGGGTCACAGCATGGGCGAGGTGGCGGCCGCGCACGTGGCCGGGGCGCTGTCTTTGCAGGACGCGGCGGCGGTCATCTGCCGTCGCAGCCGGCTCCTGCGCAACGTGAGCGGCAAGGGCGCCATGGCCCTGGTGGAGCTCTCCCTCGCCGACGCCGAACGAGCGCTCTCGGGCCGCGAGGATCGGCTGAGCGTCGCGGTGAGCAACGGCCCGCGGGCCACGGTGATCGCGGGCGACCCCGCCGCGCTCGAGGAGGTGCTCGCGGGGCTCGAGCGCGAGCACATCTTCTGCCGGCGGGTGAAGGTGGACGTCGCCTCGCACAGCCCGCAGATGGATGTCCTGCGCGCCGATCTGCTCGCCGCCTTGAGCGACGTCGCGCCGACGGCGGCGAGCATCCCGATGCGGTCGACGGTGACCGCGGAGCCCTTGCGCGGCGACGAGCTCTCGGCCGCTTACTGGGCCGACAACCTGCGCAAGCCGGTGCTGTTCTCGCGTGTGGTCGAGCGCTGGATCGAGGCGGGACACACGGTCTTCGTGGAGATGAGCCCGCACCCGATCCTGCTGCCCTCGGTGGAGGAGAACCTCCGCGAGGGCGGCGTGGAGGGAGCGGCGCTCCCGTCGCTGCGCCGGGGGCAGGACGAGCGCCGGAGCCTCCTGGAGTCGCTGGGGAAGCTGGTTGTGCGCGGCTACCCCGTGGCGTGGAAGCGGCTGTATCCCGACGGCGGGCGCGTGGTGCCGCTGCCGACCTACCCGTGGCAGCGGGAGCGCTACTGGCTGGAGGCGCCGGCGCGCGGGCGAGCCGCGGCGCGCGGGCCGACGGCGGCGCCGGCCGCGGCCAGCCACCCGCTGCTGGGCAGCGCGTTCGGCTACTCGCTGCGGCCGGAGGATCGCGGCTGGGAGCAGCACCTCAGCCTCGAGCGGCTGCCCTACCTCGCCGAGCACCGCGTCCAGGGCCAGGCGGTCTTTCCGGGCGCGGGGTACGTGGAGATGGCGCTCGCGGCCGCCGCCGAGCGCTGGGGCAGCAGCGAGCCGTGGCTCGAGGATGTCACGTTCGAGCAGCTGCTCGTGCTGCCCGCGGACGGCCAGCCGCTGATGCAGGTGGTGCTCACCGACGAGGACGACGACGGCGCGTGGGTGCAGGTCGCCAGCCGCGCCGAGGACGGCCAGCGGTGGACCCGGCACGCGAGGGCCCGGCTGCGCCGCGGTCCCGGCCTGCCGCAGCCCGAGCCGGCCAACGCCCCCGAGCCGGCCAGCGCCTCGCCCAGCGCGCTCCAGCAGCGGCTGGCGTCGCCGCAGCCGGCCGCGGAGTTCTACGCCCGCGTCCGCCAGGCGCAGATCGAGTATGGGCCCGCCTTCCAGGGCCTCGAGCAGGTCTGGTCGGGCGACGGCGAGGCGCTGGGCCGGCTGCGCCTGCCCGAGGGCCTCGACCCGCAGGGCTACCTCGTGCACCCGGCGCTGCTCGACGCGTGCTTGCAGCTGTCGGCCGCGCTGTTTGCCGGCTCGACCGACACGTTCGTGCCGATCGGGCTGGAGCGGGTGCAGCTGCGTGCGCCGACGCCCACGCAGGGGTGGGTGGTGGCCACCCGGCGGGCCCAGAGCGGGGCGGACACGGGCGAGCGGCGCTGCGATGTGCGGCTGGTGGACGACCAGGGCCGGCCGTTGCTCGCCCTCGAAGGGCTGCGGCTGCGGCGGCTGGAGGGGTCGCTGGCGGAGCCCAAGGACGCGCTGGACGGGTGCGTCCATGAGGTGGCCTGGCGGCGCGCCGAGCCGCTCGCCGAGCCGCCCTTGCGCCCGGCCGGTGCGTGGGTCGTGTTCTCCGACGAGGGGGGCGTCGGCGCGGGGCTGCACGGGCGGCTGCTCGCCGCGGGCCAGCGGTGCGTGCGGGTGTTCGCGGCGGCTGCCTACGAGGCCCTGGAGCCGGACCTGTACCGGCTCGACCCCACCAGCCGCGACGACTACGCCAGGCTGCTGCGCGAGGCCTTCGGCGACGAGGGCAGCTGCCTCGGCGCCGTGCACCTGTTCAGCCTCGACGCCGCGCCCGCCGAGCCCGCCTCGGCCCAGGCGCTCTCGGCCGCGCTGGTGCGCGGCAGCGTCAGCGCGGCCTACCTGACCCAGGCCCTCGTGCGCCATGGCTTCCGCGACGCGCCCCGGCTGTTTCTGGTCACGCGCGGCGCCCAGGCCGTCGGCCCGCACCAGCCGCTCTCGGTGGCGCAGGCCCCGCTGTGGGGCCTCGGCCGCACCATCGCCCTGGAGCACCCGGAAGTGCGGTGCACCCGGCTCGACCTGGACCCGACGCCGAGCGACGCCGACGCGGCGCTGCTGGCGCGCGAGCTCGGCGCCGCCGGCGCGGAGGACCAGATCGCCCTGCGCGGCGACGCCCGCCACGTCGCCCGCATCGTCCGCGGGCGCCTCGAGCCGAGCGATGCAGGTCCCTTCGCGCTCCGCGCCGACGCGAGCTACCTCATCACCGGCGGGCTCGGAGGCCTCGGCATCGCCCTCGCTCGCTGGATGGTCGACAACGGCGCGAGGCACCTCGCGCTCGTCGGCAGGCGGGGCCCCGGCGACGCGGCGCGCGCGGCCATCGCGGACATGCAGGCCGCGGGCGCGCGCGTGCTGGTGGTCGCGGCGGACGTGTCGCGCCGCGACGAGGTGGAGCGGCTGCTCGCGCGTGTCGACGAGGGCCTGCCGCCGCTCCGGGGTGTCGTGCACGCGGCGGCGGTGCTGGACGACCGTACGCTGCTGGAGCAGTCCGAGGAGGGCTTCCGGAAGGTGTTCGGGCCGAAGGCGCTCGGGGCGTGGAACCTGCACGCGCTGACCGAGGGCAGGCCGCTCGACTTCTTCGTGCTGTATTCGTCGGGAGCGTCGCTCTTCGGCTCCCCTGGCCAGGCGAACTACAGCGCCGCCAACGCGTTCCTCGACGCGTTGTCGCGCGAGCGGGCGCGGCGGGGCCTCGCCTCGATGAGCGTCCAGTGGGGCGCGTTCGCGGAGGTGGGGCTCGCCGCGGCGCAGGACAACCGGGGCAAGCGGCTGTCGAGCCGCGGCGTGGCGAGCTTCACGCCGGCGGAGGGGCTCGAGGCGCTCCGCCGGCTCCTCCTGCATCCGCGGGCGGAGATCGGGATCGTGCGGTTCGACGCGCGGCAATGGATCGAGTTCTACCCGACCGCCGCGAGCCTCCCGCTGTTCGCGGAGCTCGTGCAGGGCGGCGCGCCCGCGCGCGGCGACACGGCGCCGCCGCGCGCGCGGCAGATGCTCGAGGAGGCCGCCCCGCACGAGCGCCTGCCGCTCCTGGAGAGGCACCTCTCCGAGCAGGTCGCGGCCGTGCTGCGCCTCGATCCGAGGCGGCTCGACCGGAGCGCGCCCTTCCAGAGCCTCGGGATGGACTCGCTCATGAGCCTCGAGCTCCGCAATCGATTCGAGGTGAGCCTGGGAATCCGGCTCTCGGCGATCATCCTGTTCACCTACCCCAACGTGTCCGCGCTCGGCCGTCACCTGCTCGCGCTGCTGAGCCCATCGTCCGAGGCGGGCAGCGGGCCGGCGCGCGAGGCGCTCGCTGGCTCGCTCGGCGCGGAGGCGGCGGACGACGGCGCGGATGGCCGGCCGGACATCGCGTCCGAGGTCGCTCGTCTCTCCAGCGACGAGCTGCGCGACGCCCTCGCGCGAGAGCTCGAGGACGAATGAAAGTGGATCCGAGATGACGGACAAGATCGAAGACGACTCTCAGGATCTCCTGAAGAGCGCCCTGGTCAAGATCAAGCACCTGAAGGCGCGCCTCAAGGAGTCGGACAGGCGGTCGTTCGAGCCTGTCGCGATCGTCGGCATGAGCTGCCGCTTTCCGGCGGGAGGAGCCGGGCCGGAGGCCTTCTGGCGAGCGCTGGAAGCAGGCGCCGACGGCGTGAAGCGCATCCCGCCGGAGCGGTGGTCCGCGGGGGAGGCGGGGAGCGCTCGGCCCGAGGTCCGCTGGGCGGGGCTGCTCGACGAGCTGGACGGCTTTGACGCCGCCTTCTTCGGCATCTCGCCGCGCGAGGCGTCCCGCCTGGACCCGCAGCAGCGGCTCTTGCTGGAGGTGACCTGGGAGGCGCTGGAGCGGGCCGGCGCGCGCGCGGATGCGCTGATGGGCAGCCGTACCGGCGTGTTCATCGGCATGAACAACCTCGATTACCAGCAGCTCGTGCGCGAGGCGGGGGAGTTCGACGTCTACAGCGGGACGGGGAACGCCACCAGCACGGCGGCGGGGCGGCTCTCGTACGTGCTCGGGCTGGAGGGCCCGTGCATGAGCGTCGACACGGCGTGCTCGTCGTCGCTCGTCGCCGTGCACCTGGCCTGCCAGAGCCTGCGCGGCCGGGAGAGCGACATGGCGATCGCCGGCGGCGTCGGCGTCCTCCTCGACCCCGAGATCATGGCGATGATCGCCGAGGCGGACGCGCTGTCGCCGGACGGGCGGTGCAAGACGTTCGACGCGCGGGCCAACGGCTTCGTGCGCGGCGAGGGGTGCGGCGTCCTGGTGCTCAAGCGGCTGTCGGACGCCGAGCGCGACGGCGACCCGATCCTGGCGGTGATCCGCGGCTCGGCGGTGAATCAAGACGGCCGGTCGACGGGGCTGACGGCGCCGAACGTGCTCTCGCAGCAGGCGCTCTTGCGGCGAGCGCTGGAGAACGCGGGCGTCGCGGCGTCGGAGATCGGCTACGTGGAGACGCACGGGACGGGGACGTCGCTGGGGGATCCCATCGAGTTCGAGGCGCTGCGGGCGGTGCTCGGGGCGCCGCGCGCGGACGGCGCGCGGTGCGTGCTCGGAGCCTTGAAGACCAATATCGGACACCTCGAGGCGGCTTCGGGTGTGGCGGGGCTGATCAAGGCGGTCCTGTGCCTGAATCGCGGGGCGATCCCGAGGAACCTGCACTTCCAGCGGCTCAACCCGCGGATCTCGCTGGAGGGCACGCCGTTCGTGATCCCGACGGAGAACATGCCGTGGGAGCGCAATGGCAAACCTCGGATAGCGGGTGTGAGCTCGTTCGGGATCAGCGGGACGAACGCGCATGTGATCGTGGAGGAGGCCCCTCGCGCGGAGGCGGACCGACGCGGCGCAGAGCGGACAGAGCGGTCGAGCCATGCGTTGCCGCTGTCGGCGAGGAGCGCTGAAGGGCTCGTCGCGCTGGCGCGCGCGTACCAGGAGAGGCTGAGGAACGGGGGCAGGAGCGGGCTGAGCCTGCACGACCTGGCGTACACGGCGAGCGCGCGGCGGAGCCACCACGACCACCGCCTCTGCGTGGTGGGAGGGTCGAAGGGAGAGATGGCCGAGGCGCTCGCGGCGCATGCGCGGGGCGAGGCGCCCGCCGGGCTGGTGCAGGGCCGAGCATGGAGCGAGCGGCCACAGGTCGTGTTCGTCTTCCCCGGGCAGGGCTCGCAGTGGCTCGGGATGGGGCGGACGCTGCTCGCGGAGGAGCCGGCGTTCCGCGCCGCCATCGAGGCGTGCGACGAGGCGATCCGGCGCGAGGCCGGCTTCTCGGTGGCGGACGAGCTCCGCGCCGACGAGGGCGCCTCGCGGCTCGGCGAGATCGACGTGGTGCAGCCGGTCCTGTTCGCCGTCGAGGTGGCGCTCGCGGCGCTGTGGCGGTCGTGGGGGGTCGAGCCCGCGGCCGTGGTCGGCCACAGCATGGGCGAGGTCGCGGCCGCGCACGTCGCAGGAGCGCTCACCCTGCAGGACGCCGCGGCGGTGATCTGCCGCCGCAGCCGGCTCCTGCGCAAGGTGAGCGGCAAGGGCGCCATGGCCCTCGTGGAGCTGACCATGGCCGAGGCGGACGAGGCGCTCCGAGGGCATGCCGATCGGCTGAGCGTGGCGGTGAGCAACGGCCCGCGCTCGACGGTGATCGCCGGCGAGCCCGCGGCGCTGGAAGAGGTGTTGACGAAGCTGGAGCAGCAGCGGGTGTTCTGCCGCCGGGTGAAGGTCGACGTCGCCTCGCACAGCCCGCAGATGGATGGGCTGAGATCGGAGCTCCTGGAGCGGCTCCGGGGTGTCTCGCCACGGGAGGTGAGCATCCCGATGCGGTCGACGGTGACCGGCGAGCGGCTGCGCGGCGGCGAGCTCGCGGCCGGCTACTGGGCCGACAACCTGCGCAAGCCGGTGCTGTTCTCGCGCGTGATCCAGGGCCTGATCGAGGAAGGGCATACGCTCTTCGTGGAGATGAGCCCGCACCCGATCCTGCTGCCTGCGATCGAGGAGAACCTCCACGAGAGCAAGGCGGAAGGAGCGACCATCGCCTCGTTGCGCCGGCAGACGGACGAGCGGCGGAGCCTGCTGGAGGCGCTGGGGACGCTCTATGTGCAGGGCTATCCGGTGGAATGGAAGCAGCTCTATCCCGAGGGCGGGCGGGTCGCGGACCTGCCGACCTACCCGTGGCAGCGGCGGCGCCACTGGCTCGAGGCAGGCGCGAAGGCCAAAGGGCCTCCGAGAGCGGCGCGCTCGGCGGCGCGCGGCCTGCCCGGACATCCGCTCCTGGGGGCGCCATTCCAGTCGTCCGTGCGCCTCGACGAGCGCCACTGGGAGCAGCCCCTCCGCGTCGAGGCAGCGCCGTACCTGGCCGATCACCGGGTGCAGGGGGAAGTTGTCTTTCCCGGCGCTGGGTACGTGGAGATGGCGCTGGCAGCCGGCGCGGCGGCGCTCGGAGGAGCGGAGCTGACGCTCGAGGACGTGGCGTTCGAGCAGGTGCTGACGCTCCCGGTCGAGGGCGAGCGGATCGTGCAGACGGTCGTGACGGAGCAGGGCGCGGGCCGGTGCGCGTTCCAGATCGCGAGTCGGGGCGAAGACGCCACCGCGTGGACGAAGCACGCGAGCGGCGTGATCGGCCGGCGGAGCGCCGAGGCGGGCCCGGAGCCGGCCGTGGAGCGGCCGGAGGCGCTGAGGGCGCGGCTGGGGCCGGGGCTCGCCGCGGCGGAGCATTACCAGCGCATGCGCGCGCGACAGATCGACTATGGCCCCGCGTTCCAGGGGCTCGTGGGGCTGTGGGTGGGCGAGGGCGAGGCGCTGGGGAGGGTGCGTTTGCCCGAGGAGCTGGACGGCAGCGGTCACGCGCTCCACCCCGCGTTGCTCGACGCGTGCTTCCAGGTCGCGGCGGGGCTGTTCTCGTCCTCGCCGGAGGCCGAGACGTACCTGCCGACGGGGATCGCGCGCATGCAGGTGAGCGCCCGGCCCTCCAGGGAAGCGTGGGTCGTGGTCACGAGGCGGCCCGACGGCGAGGCGGTGGCGGGGGAGCGCAGCTGCGACCTGCGGATCGTCGATGACGAGGGGCGAAGCCTTGTCGAGCTGACGGGGCTGCGCGGCCGGCGGCTGGACGCCCCTCGGCGCGAGGAGGCGGACGCGCTCGACGGGTGCGTTTTCGAGGTCGCCTGGCGGGAGGCCGAGCCCTTGCCCGATCCGTCCTTCCCTCGCGCGGGCGCCTGGCTGGTGTTCTCGGATCAGGGCGACGTGGGCGCGGGTCTCTACGCGCGGCTGTCCGGCGCGGGACAGCGGTGCGTGCGGGTCTTCGCGGGCGCCGGCTACGAGCGGATCGAGCCGGACCTCTACCGGATCGACCCCGCGAAGCCGGGTCACTACCAGCGCCTCCTGAGCGAGGCGCTCGGCGAGGAGGGCCGTTGTCAGGGAGCCGTCCACCTCTTTGGCCTGGATGCCGCGCCCCTCGAGGCGACCACGGCGGAGACGCTCTCGGCGGATCTGGTGCGCGGGTGCGTGAGCGCCGCGTACCTGGCGCAGGCGATCGTGCGGCGCGCGTTCCGGGACGCGCCGCGGCTGTTCCTGGTCACGCGCGGCGCGCAGGCGGCGCTGGAGGGCGGGCCAGCGTCGGTGGGGCAGGCCCCGATCCTCGGGCTGGGCAGGACGGTGGCGCTGGAGCACCCGGAGCTGAAATGCACCCGGATCGACCTGAGCGCCGCGGGCGCCGCAGGGGAAACGGAGCTCCTGGCGCGGGAGCTCGACGCCAAGGGCCGAGAGGACCAGATCGCGCTGCGGGGCGAGCGCCGCTACGTGGCGCGGCTTGTGCGGGGCGCGCTCGACCGAGGCGACGCCACGGACGCGAAGCGCGGGCTGGCTCCCGCGGGCGTGCGCGCGGACGGCGGATACCTGATCACGGGCGGGCTCGGGGGCTTGGGGCTGTCGCTCGCGCGCTGGCTCGTGGAGCAGGGGGCCAGGCACCTCGCGCTGGTGGGCAGGCGGGGCCCTGGGCGCGAGGCGCAGCAGGCCATCCGCGCGATGGAGGAGGCGGGGGCGCGCGTCCTGGTGGAGTCGGCGGACGTGTCGCGCAGGGACGAGGCGGAGCAGCTGTTCGGGCGGCTGGAGCAGCGCCTGCCGCCGCTCCGCGGGATCGTGCACGCGGCGGCGGTGCTGGAGGACCATACGCTGCTGGAGCAGTCCGAGGAGAGCTTCCGCAAGGTGTTCGAGCCGAAGGCGCTCGGCGCGTGGAACCTGCACACGTTGAGCGAGGGACGGGCGCTGGATTTCTTCGTGATGTACTCGTCGGCGTCCGCGCTCTTCGGCGCGCCTGGGCAGGGCAACTACACCGCCGCCAACGCGCTCCTCGACGCGCTGTCGCACGAGCGGGCGCGGCGGGGGCTCGCCTCGATGAGCATCCAGTGGGGCGCGTTCTCGGAGGTGGGGCTCGCCGCCGCGCAGGAGCGCCGCGGTCAGCGGCTCTCGCACCGCGGCGTGGCGAGCTTCACGCCGGCGGAGGGGCTCGAGGCGCTCCGCCGGCTGCTGTTGCATCCGCGCGCGGAGGTGGGGGTCGTGCGCTTCGACGTCCGGCAGTGGATCGAGTTCCACCTGGCCGCCGCGGGCCTGCCGATGCTCGCGGAGCTCATCGAGGAGCGCGGGGCGGCGCGCGGCGACAGGGAGCCGCCGCGCGTGCGGCAGATGCTGGACGAAGCAGCTCCGTACGAGCGCCTGCCGCTCCTGGAGAGACACCTCTGCGAGCAGGCGGCGATCGTGCTGCGGCTCGATCCCTCTCAGGCCGACCCGAGAACGCCGTTCCAGCGCCTCGGGATGGATTCGCTCATGAGCCTGGAGCTCCGCAACCGGCTGGAGGCGAGCCTGGGCCTCCGGCTGTCAGCGATACTCTTGTTCACGTATCCCAATCCGGCCACGCTCGCCGGGTATCTCCTTGCGGCCCTCTACCCCTCCTCAGGCCCACGCCCGGAGGAGCCCCGGAGCATGCCTCTGCGGAGTGAGGACGAGGGTGAACGGCTGCAGGCGATGGTCCCCATGACGGAGCATGAGACCGAGGCGGCGATCGACGCGGAGATCGACGCTCTGGAGGATTACCTGCGATGACGACCGGAAGCAACGGCGCAGCGCCGGCGAGCGTGCTTGATGAGGAGAGCGCGCCGCCCGCCAACCAGACCCCCTTGCAGCGCGCGCTCTTCGCGCTTCGAAAGGCGAGAGGGAAGCTCGAGGACCTCGAGCGCGCGAAGGCGGAGCCTGTCGCGATCGTCGGTATGAGCTGCCGCTTTCCGGCGGGAGGAGCCGGGCCGGAGGCCTTCTGGCGCGCGTTGGAGGGAGGCGTCGACGGCGTGAAGCGCATCCCGCCGGAGCGGTGGTCCGCGGGGGAGGTGGGGAGTGAGCGGCCCGAGGTCCGCTGGGCGGGGCTGCTCGACGAGCTGGACGGCTTTGACGCCGCCTTCTTCGGCATCTCGCCGCGCGAGGCGTCCCGCCTGGACCCGCAGCAGCGGCTCTTGCTGGAGGTGACCTGGGAGGCGCTGGAGCGGGCCGGCGCGCGCGCGGACGCGCTCATGGGCAGCCGTACCGGCGTGTTCATCGGCATGAGCAACCTCGATTACCAGCAGCTCGTGCGCGAGGCGGGGGAGTTCGACGTCTACAGCGGGACGGGGAACGCCACCAGCACGGCGGCGGGGCGGCTCTCGTACGTGCTCGGGCTGGAGGGCCCGTGCATGACCATCGATACGGCGTGCTCGTCGTCGCTCGTCGCCGTGCACCAGGCCTGCCAGAGCCTGCGCGGCCGGGAGAGCGACATGGCGATCGCCGGCGGCGTCAACGTCATCCTCGACCCGACCGGCATGGTCATGATGGTCGAGACGCAGGCGCTGTCGCCGGACGGGCGGTGCAAGACGTTCGACGCGCGGGCCAACGGCTTCGTGCGCGGCGAGGGGTGCGGTGTCCTGGTGCTCAAGCGGCTGTCGGACGCCGAGCGCGACGGCGACCCGATCCTGGCGGTGATCCGCGGCTCGGCGGTGAATCAAGACGGCCGATCGACGGGGCTGACGGCGCCGAACATGCTCTCGCAGCAGGCGCTCTTGCGGCAAGCGCTGGAGAGCGCGCGCCTCGCCGCGGAGGACATCGGCTACGTGGAGACGCACGGGACGGGGACGTCGCTGGGCGATCCCATCGAGTTCGAGGCGCTGCGGGCGGTGCTCGGGGCGCCGCGCGCGGACGGCGCGCGGTGCGCGCTCGGAGCCTTGAAGACCAATATCGGGCACCTGGAGGCGGCGGCCGGGGTGGCGGGGCTCATCAAGGCGGTCCTGTGCCTGAATCGCGGGGTGATCCCGCAGAATCTTCATTTCGAGACGCTCAATCCGCGGATGTCCCTCGACGGCACGCCGTTCGTGATCCCGACGGAGAACATGCCGTGGGAGCGCAACGGCAAGCCGCGGCGCGCGGGGGTGAGCGCGTTTGCGCTGAGCGGGACCAACGCCCATGTGATCGTGGAAGAGGCGCCTCGGCGCGAGGAGGCGGCGGCGCCGGCGCGCGAGGCGTCGAGCTATCTCTTGCCGCTCTCGGCGAAGAGCCCGGAAGCGCTCGTCGAGAGCGCGCGCGCGTACCATCGATGGTTGACCGCCGGCGGCGGGCGCCAGGCGCGCCTGCACGACGTCGCCTACACCGCCAGCGCGCGGCGGAGCCACCACGAGCACCGCCTCGGCGTGGTCGGCGCGTCCAGCGACGAGCTCGCCGTCGCGCTCGACGCCTTTGCGCGCGGCGAGGCGCCGGCGGGGCTCTCGCACGGCGAGGCGCCCGCCACGGCGCCGAAGGTGGTGTTCGTCTTCCCCGGGCAGGGCTCGCAGTGGCCCGGGATGGGGCGGGCGCTGCTCGCCGAGGAGCCGGCGTTCCGCGCCGCCATCGAGGCGTGCGACGAGGCGATCCGGCGCGAGGCCGGCTTCTCGGTGGCGGACGAGCTCCGCGCCGACGAGGGCGCCTCGCGGCTGGGCGAGATCGACGTGGTGCAGCCCGTTCTCTTCGCCGTCGAGGTGGCGCTCGCGGCGCTGTGGCGGTCGTGGGGCGTCGAGCCCGACGCCGTGGTGGGCCACAGCATGGGCGAGGTCGCGGCCGCGCACGTCGCAGGAGCGCTCACCCTGCAGGACGCCGCGGCGGTGATCTGCCGCCGCAGCCGGATCTTGCGCAAGGTGAGCGGCAAGGGCGCCATGGCCATGGTGGAGCTCGCCCAGGCCGAGGCGGAGCAAGCGCTCGCCGGCCATGCCGATCGGCTGAGCGTGGCGGTCAGCAACGGCCCGCGGTCGACCGTGATCGCCGGCGAGCCCGCGGCATTGGAAGAGGTGTTAACGAAGCTGGAGCAGCGGCGGGTGTTCTGCCGCCGGGTGAAGGTCGACGTCGCCTCGCACAGCCCGCAGATGGATCCGCTCCGCCCCGAGCTGCTGGCCGCGCTCGGCGGGCTCTCGCCCAGGGAGGCGAGCATCCCCATGCGGTCGACGGTCACCGGCGAGCGGCTGCGCGGCGGCGAGCTCTCGGCCGGTTACTGGGCCGACAACCTGCGCAAGCCCGTGCTGTTTTCCCGGGTGATCCAGGACCTCGTCGCGCAAGGGCCCACGCTCTTCGTCGAGATGAGCCCGCACCCCATCCTGGTGCCGGCGGTGGAGGAGAACCTCCACGAGGCCACCGCGCAGGGAGCGGCGCTCGGGTCGCTGCGCCGGCAGATGGACGAGCGGCGGAGCCTCCTGGAGTCGCTGGCGAGGCTCTACGCGCGCGGCGCCGCGGTCGGCTGGGAACGGCTGTACCCCGAGCGCGGGCGGCTCGAGCGGCTCCCGACGTATCCGTGGCAGCGCCGGCGCTACTGGGTGGACGCGCCCGCGCTGGGCGCGCCGTCGAGCGGCGTGCCGACGGGGCATCCGCTGCTGGGCGCGGCGCTCGCCGTGGCGGGCGCCGAGGCGGTGTTCGAGGCGGTGCTGGATCCGAAGCGCCAGCGGTACCTCGCCGACCACCGCGTGTTCGACGAGGTGGTGATGCCCGGCGTCGCGCTGCTCGAGATGGCCCACGCGGCGGGCATCCAGCATGGGGGAGGAGATCGAACCCGGGTCACGCAGTTCACGATCCAGGCGCCATTGCGCTTCGTGGACGGGGCGGCGCGGCGGGTGCAAGTCGTCCTGAGCGAGAGGACGGCCGAGGGCACGCCGGTCGCCATCTACAGCCGATCGCTCGAGGCGGAGCGGGAAGAAGGCTGGGTGAGCCACGCCGCCGGGTACGTGCAGGCGGCCGGCGATGACGAGCGGCCAGCGCGCCTGGATCTCGAGGCGCTCCGGGCGCGGTGCCCGGCGGCGCTGTCGGTGGAGGACGCGTACGCGCGGTTCACGGAGGCAGGGATCGAGTACGGCCCGGCCTTCCAGGGCGTGGTGGAGCTGTGGAAGGGACAGGGGGAAGCGCTGTCGCGCCTGAGCCTGCCCGAGGAGGCGGGCGGCGCTGGAGAGGGGTACGGCGTGCATCCGGCGTTGCTCGACGCGGCGGTCCAGACGGTGGCGGGCGCGCTGGAGACATCGGACCAGCAGAGCTATCTGCCCTTCGAGTTCAGCGCGTTCGCGCGCTTCGGGGAGGCCACGGCGGCGGCCTGGGCCCACGTGCGGCTGACGAGCGCGCTCGAGCCCCAGGCCGAGACCTTCACCGCCACGATCACGCTGGCGGACGCCGCGGGCCAGGTCGTCGCGGCGCTGTCCGATCTCCGCTGCAAGCGCGCCAGCGCCGAGGCCCTGCGCCGCGCCGGAGCGAGGGCGAGCGCGCAGGCGTCTCTGTACCGGCTCGCCTGGCAAGAGCAGCCCGCTTCCGGCGGCGAGCGGGCGCCCGCGGGGACGTGGGTGCTGCTGGATCAAGGCTCCGCGCTCGCGCCGCGGCTGGAGGCGCGGCTGCGCGCGTCAGGGGCCCGCGTCGTCAGGGCGACCTTCGCGGAGCTCGGCGACGGCGCCGGGCAGGCGCTGGCCGACGCCGAGGCGATCGCGGGCACGGTGTGCCTGTGGGCCGAGGAGCCTCCGCCGGCGTCCGACGCCGGCGCGTCGGTCGCGGACCAGGCCGAGCGCTCCTCCGCCGGCGCCCTCGGCGTGATCCAGGCGCTGATCGGGCGCGGGGCGGCGTCGCAGCTCTGGTTCGTCACCCGGGGCGCGCAGGCCGTGGAGCCCGGGGAGACGGTGGCCGTCGCTCAGGCGCCGCAGTGGGGGCTGGGCCGGGTGGTGATGGCGGAGCACCCGGAGCTCGGGTGCAGGCTCGTGGATCTCGATCCCGGCGCGGAGGACGGGCTCGACGCGCTCTGGCAGGAGCTCTGCCGCCCGGACGACGAGCGCCAGGTCGCCGTGCGAGCAGGCAAGCGCCTCGCGCTCCGGCTCGCGGCGGCGCCCGCCGCTCCGGGCGATCCTGCGCCGGCGCTGGCCAGCGCGGCGGAGGGCACGGTGCTGATCACCGGCGGCCTCGGGGCGCTGGGCCTGCACGTGGCCAGGTGGCTGTGGGAGGAGCACCGCGTAGGGCACCTGTTGCTCGTGGGGCGGAGCGCGCCCGAGGGCGAGCGCCTGGCCGAGGTCGAGCGGCTGCGCGCGGCGGGGGCCGCGGTGACGGTGGCGCAGGCGGACGTGGGCGAGGCGCGCGACGTCGAGCGGCTCCTCGCGTCCATCCCCGCGGAGCGGCCGCTGCGGGGCGTCGTGCACGCGGCGGGCGTGCTCGACGACGGCGTGCTCGTCGAGCAGAGCGCGGCCCGGATCGCGACGGTGTTCGGGCCGAAGGTGCGCGGCGCGTGGAACCTGCATGAGCTGACGCAGCGCGCGTCGCTGGATTTCTTCGTGCTGTTCTCGTCCTTGTCGTCGGTGCTGGGCAGCGGAGGGCAGGGCAACTACGCCGCGGCCAACGCGTTCCTGGACGCGCTGGCCCACGCGCGGCGCGCTCTGGGGCTCGCCGGCCAGAGCCTGAACTGGGGCGCGTGGTCGGATGGGGGGCTGGCGAGCGCGATGCCTGCCGCGCTGCGGGCGCGGTCTGCGCGGACGGGGCTGGGCATGCTCACGCCTGCGCAGGGGCTCTCTTTGCTGGGCCAGGCCCTCGCGCGCCCGGAGGCGGAGCTCGCGGCCGTATCGCTCGATCGGCGCGCCCTGGAGAGGTCCTTTTCGGGCGAGGTGCCGCCGGTCTGGCGCGGGCTCGTCGCGCCGAAGCCCGAGCGAGGGCGGAGCCTCGTCAAGGGGGCATGGGTCGAGCGGGTCGGGGCGCTGGACGCCTCGGCGCGGGCCGCCGAGGTCGCCTCCGCGTTGCGGGCGGACATCGCCAGGGTGCTGTCCTCCTCCGCGAACGAGGTCCCCGAGGAGCGACCGCTCCGGGAGCTGGGGCTCGACTCGCTGATGGCCGTCGAGCTGCGCAACGCCATCTCCGCGCGCGTGGGCAAGCCGCTGCCGGCCACCTTGCTCTTCGATCACCCGACCCTGCGCGATCTCAAGCGCCACCTGCTCGAGCGCGTGCTCGTGTTCGACGCGCAGAGGCCCGCCGCGGCGCCGCCCTCGGCGCCGCGCGCCGGCGGCGAGGAGGCGATCGCCATCGTGGGCATGGGCTGCCGCTATCCGGGCGGTGCGCGCGATCTGGCCGGGTTCTGGAGGCTGCTCGAGCAGGGCGCCGACGCGATGCGCGAGGTGCCGAAGGAGCGGTGGGACATCGACGCGTACTACGATCCCGACCCCGACGCGCCCGGCAAGACGGTCACGCGCCGGGGCGCCTTCCTCGACGATATCGACCGCTTCGACGCAGGCTTCTTCGGGATCTCCCCGCGCGAGGCGGAGATGATGGATCCGCAGCACCGGCTGCTGCTGGAGACGACCTGGGAGGCGCTGGAGAACGCGGGGATCGTGCCCGAGCGGCTGATGGGCAGCGACGCGGGCGTGTTCGTGGGGCTGATGTACCAGGACTACGGGATGTTCGGCGCGAGCACGCCCGAGGGGTTCAATGGCTACCTGGGGACCGGGACGGCGCCGAGCGTCGCGTCGGGCCGGATCTCGTACCTGCTCGGGCTCAAGGGGCCGAGCCTGACGCTCGACACGGCGTGCTCGTCGTCGCTGGTGGCGATCCACCTGGCCGCCCAGAGCCTCAGGTCCGGCGAGTGCAGCATGGCGCTGGCGGGCGGGGCCACGCTGATGCTCACGCCCGGGCCCTACATCGAGTTCAGCCGATTGCGCGGCCTGGCCCCGGACGGCCGCTGCAAGAGCTTCGACGCCGCCGCGGACGGCGCGGCGTGGGGCGAGGGGAGCGGTGTCGTGGTGCTCAAGCGGCTGTCGGACGCCGAGCGCGACGGCGATCGGATCCTGGCGGTGATCCGGGGCTCGGCGGTCAACCAGGATGGCCGGAGCCAGGGGCTGACGGCGCCGCACGGACCGGCGCAAGAGGAGGTCATCCGGCGCGCGCTCGCCCAGGCGGGGGTCGCCGCGTCGGCGGTGGATTACGTGGAAGCCCACGGAACGGGGACGCCGCTGGGTGATCCGATCGAGGCGCTGGCGCTGGCGGCGGCGCTGGGCGAGGGGCGAGCGGCGGAGCGCCCGCTGCTGATCGGCTCGGTGAAATCGAACCTCGGGCACACGCAGGCGGCGGCGGGCGTGGCGGGCGTGATCAAGACGGTGCTCGCCATGCAGCAGGGTTGGATCCCTCAGAGCCTGTATTTCAAGGAGCCCAACCAGCGCGTGCCCTGGTCCGAGCTGCCGCTCAGGGTGGTGGCCCAGGCCGTGCCGTGGAAGCCCAACGGCAAGCCGCGGATCGCGGGGGTGAGCTCGTTCGGGATCAGCGGGACGAACGCGCATGTGCTCGTGGAAGAGACGCCTCGGCGCGAGGAGGCGGAGGCGCGCGAGGCGTCGAGCTATCTCTTGCCGCTGTCCGCGAAGAGCCCGGAAGCGCTCGTCGAGAGCGCGCGCGCGTACCATCGATGGTTGACGGGCGGCGGCGGGCGCCAGGCGCGCCTGCACGATATCGCGTACACGGCGAGCGTACGGCGCAGCCACCACGAGCACCGCCTCGGCGTGGTCGGCGCGTCCAGCGACGAGCTCGCCGCCGCGCTCGACGCCTTTGCGCGCGGCGAGGCGCCGGCGGGGCTCTCGCACGGCGAGGCGCCCGCCACGGCGCCGAAGGTGGTGTTCGTCTTCCCGGGTCAGGGCTCGCAGTGGCTCGGCATGGGGCGGACGCTGCTCGCCGAGGAGCCGGCGTTCCGCGCCGCCATCGAGGCGTGCGACGAGGCGATCCGGCGCGAGGCCGGCTTCTCGGTGGCGGACGAGCTCCGCGCCGACGAGGGCGCCTCGCGGCTGGGCGAGATCGACGTGGTGCAGCCGGTCCTGTTCGCCGTCGAGGTGGCGCTCGCGGCGCTGTGGCGGTCGTGGGGCGTCGAGCCCGACGCCGTGGTGGGCCACAGCATGGGCGAGGTCGCGGCCGCGCACGTGGCAGGGGCGCTCACCCTGCAGGACGCCGCGGCGGTGATCTGCCGCCGCAGCCGCCTCTTGCGCAAGGTGAGCGGCAAGGGCGCCATGGCCCTCGTCGAGCTGACCATGGCCGAGGCGGAGCAGGCGCTCGCCGGCCATGCCGATCGGCTGAGCGTGGCGGTCAGCAACGGCCCGCGGTCGACCGTGATCGCCGGCGAGCCCGCGGCATTGGAAGAGGTGTTAACGAAGCTGGAGCAGCGGCGGGTGTTCTGCCGCCGGGTGAAGGTCGACGTCGCCTCGCACAGCCCGCAGATGGATCCGCTCCGCCCCGAGCTGCTGGCCGCGCTCGGCGGGCTCTCGCCCAGGGAGGCGAGCATCCCCATGCGGTCGACGGTCACCGGCGAGCGGCTGCGCGGCGGCGAGCTCTCGGCCGGTTACTGGGCCGACAACCTGCGCAAGCCCGTGCTGTTTTCCCGGGCGATCCAGGACCTCATCGACCTTGGCCACGCGCTCTTCGTGGAGATGAGCCCGCACCCCATCCTGGTGCCGGCGGTGGAGGAGAACCTCCACGAGGCCACCGCGCAGGGGGCGGCGCTCGGGTCGCTGCGCCGGCAGGTGGACGAGCGGCGGAGCCTCCTGGAGTCGCTGGCGAGGCTCTACGCGCGCGGCGCCGCGGTCGGCTGGGAACGGCTGTACCCCGAGCGCGGGCGGCTCGAGCAGCTCCCGACGTATCCGTGGCAGCGCCAGCGTCATTGGCTCGAGTCGGGCGCGGAGGCCGCGCTCCCCGTGCGAGGGAGCCGCAGGGCGGATCGCGGCGGGTCCGAGCATCCGCTCCTCGGAGAGCGGTTGTCGTCCTCGGCGCACGCCGACGAGCGCACGTGGGAGCAACGGCTGAGCGTGGCGGAGCTGCCCTACCTGGCCGATCACCGGGTGCAGGGGGAGGTGGTCTTCCCCGGCGCGGGGTTCGTGGAGATGGCGCTCGCGGCGGGCGCGGCGGCGCTCGGGGCAGCGGAGCTGGTGCTCGAAGGCGTGTCGTTCGCGCAGATGCTCGCGCTCCCGGGCAAGAGCGAGCGGATCGCGCAGGTGGTGCTGACCGAGCAGGGCGCGGGCCGGGGCACGCTCCAGATCGCGAGCCGGGAGGCCGGGGCGACGATCTGGACCGAGCACGCGCGCGGCGCGGTGCGCCTCGGGGCCGGCGGGGCGAGCCCGGCGCGGGCCGGGGAGAGGCCAGCGGCGCTGAAGGCGCGGCTCGGCAGGGGCTTGCCGGCGGAGGAGCACTACCAGCGCATGCAGGCGCGGCAGATCGGCTATGGCCCCGCGTTCCAGGGGCTCCTCGAGCTATGGGCCGGCGAGGGCGAGGCGCTCGGGCGCGTGCGTTTGCCCGACGGGGTGAGCGACCGCGGCTACACGCTCCACCCCGCGCTGCTGGACGCGTGCTTTCAGGTCGTGGCGGGGCTGTCCTCGGAGGACGCCGAGACGTACGTGCCGGTGGGGATCGGGCGCGTGCAGGTGCGGTCCCGCCCCTCGAGAGAGGCGTGGGTCGTGGTCACGACGCGACCGGACAGCGACGCGACCGAAGGCGAGCGGAGCTGCGACCTGCGGATCGTGGACGACGAGGGGCAGATCCTTGTCGAGCTGGAGAGCTTCCGCGCACGGCGGCTGGAGGCCTCCAGCCGCGAGGAGGACGCGCTCGACGGGAGCGTTCATGAGGTGGCGTGGAGGCAGGCCGAACCCTTGCCCGAGCCATCCTTCCCCCGGCAGGGAGCGTGGCTGGTCCTGTCGGATCAGGGCAGCGTGGCGGCCGGGCTGTGCGCGCGCCTGTCGGGCGCGGGGCAGAGATGCGTCCGGGTGGTGTCGGGCGGCGGCTACGAGCGGGTCGAGGCGGACCTGTACCGGATCGACCCCGCGAAGCCCGGCGACCACCAACGGCTCTTGCGCGAGGCGCTCGGCGAGGAGGGCAGTTGCCTGGGAGCGGTGCACCTCTTCAGCCTGGATGCCACGCCCACCGAGGCGACGACGCCGGAGACGCTCTCGGCGGATCTGGTGCGCGGGAGCGTGAGCGCCGCGTACCTGGCGCAGGCGCTGGTGCGGCATGGGTTCCGGGATGTGCCGCGGCTGTTCCTGGTGACGCGGGGCGCGCAGGCGGCGGTGGAGGGCGAGCCGGTGTCGGTAGGTCAGGCGCCGCTCCTCGGGCTGGGCAGGACGATCGCGCTGGAGCATCCGGAGCTGAAGTGCACGCGGATCGATCTGAGCGCGTCCGGCGGTGAACGGGAGGCGGAGCTCTTGACGCAGGAGCTCTGCACCAAGGGCCGAGAGGACCAGATCGCGCTGCGGGGCGAGGGCCGCTACGCGGCGCGGCTCGTGCGGGGCGCGTTCGAGCGGGACGAGAGCGCCGCCTCGCAGCGCCGGCTGCAGCCTGCCGGCGAGCGGCCCTTCCGGCTGGAGATCCGCCGTCCCGGCGTGCTGGAGCGCCTGTCGCTGCACGAGATGACCGAGCTCAGGCCTGGCGCGGGCGAGGTGCTGATCGAGGTGGAGGCGGCGGGGCTGAACTTCCGCGACGTGCTGCTGGCCCTGGGCGTGCTGCCGGACGGCGCGGCGGGGCTGGACGAGCGCGGGCCGAGGCTCGGGCGCGAGTGCGCCGGCAGGGTGGCGGCGGTCGGCGAGGGCGTGACGGATCTCGCGCTCGGACAGGAGGTCATCGCGCTGGGGGAGTGCGCGTTCGGCTCGCACATGCTGGCGCGGCGCGCGTTCGTCGTGAACAAGCCCGCCTCCCTGAGCTGGGAGCAGGCGGCCACGACGCCGGTGGCGTTCCTGACGGCGTACTACGCGCTGGAGCACGTGGCGCGGCTGCAGGAGGGCGAACGGGTGCTGATCCACGCCGGCGCGGGCGGGGTCGGGCTGGCGGCGATCCAGTGGGCCATGCACGTGGGGGCGGAGATCTTCGCGACGGCGGGGAGCGAGGAGAAGCGGGCCTACCTGCGTGATCTCGGGGTCCCGCACGTGCTGGACTCGCGCTCGCTGCGCTTCGCGGAGGACGTGAAGCGCATCACCGAGGGAGAAGGGGTGGACGTGGTGCTCAACTCGCTCTCGGGCGAGTTCATCCCGGCGAGCCTCGGTCTGCTCCGCGATCAGGGCCGGTTCGTCGAGATCGGGCTGAGAGACTCTTACGAGAACAAGCCGATCGGGCTGCGGCCGTTCCTGCAGGGCCTGTCGTTCACGCTGGTGGATCTGCGGTCGATGATCGAGCACCGGCCGGCGCGGCTCAGCGCGCTGCTGCGCGAGCTCGTGGGGCGATTCGAGGCCGGGGCGCTGAAGCCCTTGCCGGTGCAGACCTTCTCGGCGTCGCGCGCGGCCGACGCCTTCGCGCACATGGCGCAGGCGAAGCACATCGGCAAGGTGGCGCTCGCCCTGAAGGATCCAGCAGCGCAGATCGTGCCTCTCCGGCGCGCGGCCGCCATCTCCCTTCGAGCGGACCGGAGCTACCTGATCACGGGCGGGCTCGGGGGCTTGGGGCTGTCGCTCGCGCGCTGGCTCGTGGAGCAGGGGGCCAGGCACCTCGCGCTGGTGGGGCGGCGGGGCGCAGGGCCCGAGGCGCAGCAGGCCATCCGCGAGATGGAGGCGGCGGGCGCGCAGGTGCTCGTCGAGCCGGCGGACGTGTCGCGCAGGGACGAGGTGGAGCGGCTGTTCGGGCGGCTGGAGCAGCGCCTGCCGCCGCTCCGCGGGATCGTCCACGCGGCGGCGGTGCTGGACGACCATACGCTCCTGGAGCAGTCGGAGGAGAGCTTCCGGAAGGTGTTCGGGCCGAAGGCGCTCGGGGCGTGGAACCTGCACGCGCGGAGCGCGGGGCACGAGCTGGATTTCTTCGTGATGTACTCGTCGGCGGCGTCGCTCTTCGGCTCGCCGGGCCAGGGCAACTACACGGCGGCCAATGCGCTGCTGGACGCGCTGGCGCACGAGCGGCAGCGCCGCGGGCTCCGGTCGATGAGCATCCAGTGGGGCGCGTTCTCGGAGGTGGGGCTGGCGGCGGCGCAGGAGAGCCGCGGCGCGCGGCTGTCGAGCCGCGGCGTCGCGGCCTTCACGCCGGCGGAGGGGCTCGAGGCGCTCCGCCGGCTGCTGTTGCATCCGCGGGCGGAGGTCGGGGTGGTGCGCTTCGACGCGCGGCAATGGTTGGAGTTCTACCCGGGCGTCGTGGGGCTGCCCTTCCTCGCGGAGGTGATGGTGGAGGGCGCCTCGCGCGGCGCAGCGGGGGCGCCGCCGGCGCTGGAGCGGCTGAAGAGCGCCTCCGCTGGCGAGCGGCTCGGGCTCCTGGAGCGGCACCTGCTGGAGCAAGCCGGGGGCGTGCTTCGGCTCGACCCGTCGCAGATGGACCGGGGAGCGCCTTTCCAGAGCTTCGGGATGGACTCGCTGATGAGCCTGGAGCTGCGCAACCGGCTGGAGGGGAGCCTGGGGATCCGGCTGTCGGCGACGATCCTGTTCACCTACCCCACGGCCGGCGCGCTGGCCGAGCACCTGCTCGAGCGGCTGGGCCTCAAGAGCCCGGGCGAGGAGCCGGAGGTCGCGGAGCCGATCGCGCCGGACGAGAGCGCGCTCGCGCGCATGGAGCTCGCGCTCTCGCTGGACCAGCTCTCGGACGAGCAGCTGATCTCGCGCCTGGCCGAGAAGCTCGGTCCCCTGCCTGTCCACCACGAGAAGACGCCATCATGAGCACACCGGATATTCGGGCCCTTCTGAAGAACGCCTTTCTACGGATCGAGGAGCTGGAGTCCAAGCTCGCGGCGCATGAGGCGAAGAGCGCGGAGCCTGTCGCGATCATCGCCGTGGCGTGCCGGTTTCCGGCGGGCGCGCGCGATCCGGAGGCGTTCTGGCGCGCGCTGGAAGGCGGCGTGGACGGGGTGAAGCGTATTTCGCCGGAGCGGTGGCCTGCCGAGGCGATCGCCGCGGATCGACCCGAGGTCCGCTGGGCGGGGCTGCTCGACGCGGTGGACGGCTTCGACGCCGCCTTCTTCGGGATCTCGCCGCGCGAGGCGTCCCGCCTGGACCCGCAGCAGCGGCTGCTCCTGGAGGTGACCTGGGAGGCGCTGGAGCGCGGGGGGCAGCGCGCCGACCGCCTGCTGGGCAGCAAGACGGGGGTGTTCGTGGGCATGTGCAGCAACGATTACGGAGGGATCGTCCGTGAGGCTGCGTCGCACGACATCTACAGCGGGACGGGGAACATGCTCAGCGCCGCGGCCGGGCGCATCTCCTACACGTTCGGGCTCCAGGGCCCGAGCATGACCATCGACACGGCGTGCTCGTCGTCGCTCGTCGCGGTGCACCAGGCCTGCCAGAGCCTGCGCGGCCGGGAGAGCGACATGGCGGTCGCCGGCGGCGTCAGCGCCATCCTCGATCCGTCGAGCATGTCCATGATGGCCGAGACGCAGGCGCTGTCGCCGGACGGGCGGTGCAAGACGTTCGACGCGCGGGCCAACGGCTTCGTGCGCGGCGAGGGGTGCGGCGTTGTCGTGCTCAAGCGGCTGTCGGACGCCGAGCGCGACGGCGACCCGATCCTGGCGGTGATCCGGAGCTCGGCGGTCAACCAGGACGGCCGGTCGACGGGGCTGACGGCGCCGAACGTGCTCTCGCAGCAGGCGCTCTTGCGGCAAGCGCTGGAGAGCGCGCGCCTCGCCGCGGAGGACATCGGCTACGTGGAGACGCACGGGACGGGGACGTCGCTGGGCGATCCCATCGAGTTCGAGGCGCTGCGGGCGGTGATGGGCAAGCCGCGGGCGGACAAGGCGCCGTGCGTGCTTGGCGCGCTGAAGACGAATGTGGGGCACCTGGAGGCGGCGGCCGGGGTGGCGGGGCTGATCAAGGCGGTCCTGTGCCTGAATCGCGGGGTGATCCCGAAGAACCTGCACTTCGAGGCGCTCAACCCGCGGATCTCGCTGGACGGGACGCCGTTCGTGATCCCGACGGAGAACATGCGGTGGGAGAGCAACGGCAAGCCGCGGCGCGCGGGGGTGAGCTCGTTTGCGCTGAGCGGGACCAACGCGCATGTGATCGTGGAAGAGGCGCCCCGGCGCGAGGAGGCGCCGGCGCGCGAGGCGTCGAGCTATCTCTTGCCGCTGTCCGCGAAGAGCCCGGAGGCGCTCGTCGAGAGCGCGCGCGCGTACCATCGATGGTTGACCGCCGGCGGCGGGCGCCAGGCGCGCCTGCACGATATCGCGTACACGGCGAGCGCGCGGCGCAGCCACCACGAGCACCGCCTCGGCGTGGTCGGCGCGTCCAGCGACGAGCTCGCCGCCGCGCTCGACGCCTTTGCGCGCGGCGAGGCGCCGGCCGGGCTCTCGCTGGGCAGGGCGCCGGCCGCGGCGCCGAAGGTGGTGTTCGTCTTCCCGGGTCAGGGCTCGCAGTGGCTCGGGATGGGGCGGACGCTGCTGGCCGAAGAGCCGGCGTTCCGCGCCGCCATCGAGGCGTGCGACGAGGCGATCCGGCGCGAGGCCGGCTTCTCGGTGGCGGACGAGCTCCGCGCCGACGAGGGCGCCTCGCGGCTCGGCGAGATCGACGTGGTGCAGCCCGTCCTCTTCGCCATCGAGGTGGCGCTCGCGGCGCTGTGGCGGTCGTGGGGGGTCGAGCCCGCGGCCGTGGTCGGCCACAGCATGGGCGAGGTCGCGGCCGCGCACGTCGCAGGAGCGCTCACCCTGCAGGACGCCGCGGCGGTGATCTGCCGCCGCAGCCGCCTCTTGCGCAAGGTGAGCGGCAAGGGCGCCATGGCCCTCGTCGAGCTGACCATGGCCGAGGCGGAGCAGGCGCTCGCCGGCCATGCCGATCGGCTGAGCGTGGCGGTCAGCAACGGCCCGCGGTCGACGGTGATCGCCGGCGAGCCCGCGGCATTGGAAGAGGTGTTGACGAAGCTGGAGCAGCGGCGGGTGTTCTGCCGCCGGGTGAAGGTCGACGTCGCCTCGCACAGCCCGCAGATGGATCCGCTCCGCCCCGAGCTGCTGGCCGCGCTCGGCGGGCTCTCGCCCAGGGAGGCGAGCATCCCCATGCGGTCGACGGTCACCGGCGAGCGGCTGCGCGGCGGCGAGCTCTCGGCCGGTTACTGGGCCGACAACCTGCGCAAGCCCGTGCTGTTTTCCCGGGTGATCCAGGACCTCATCGACCTTGGCCACGCGCTCTTCGTCGAGATGAGCCCGCACCCCATCCTGGTGCCGGCGCTCGAGGAGAACCTCCGCGAGGCCACCGCGCAGGGGGCGGCGCTCGGGTCGCTGCGCCGGCAGGTGGACGAGCGGCGGAGCCTCCTGGAGTCGCTCGGAGCGCTGTTCGCGCGCGGCGCCAAGGTGGATTGGAAGAGCCTGTATCCCCGAGCGGGGCAGAGCGTCTTGCTGCCGACGTATCCGTGGCAAAAGGAGCGGTACTGGATCGAAGACGCGCCGGCGAGCGGCCCCGTCGCGAGGCGGGCGCTCGGCCCGAAGGGCGGTCGCGGGAGCCACCCGCTGCTCGGCGGCGCGCTCACCTCTTCCGTCGAGCCCCGGGTTCATTTCTGGGAGCAGCGCCTGAGCCTCGGCGCGCTGCCGTACCTCCGGGATCACTGCGTGCAAGGGGCCGTGATCTTCCCTGGCAGCGGTTACATCGAGATGGCCCTCGCCGCCGGGGCAGAGCTGTACGGCTCGGCCGAGATCGTGCTGGAGGACGTCTCGCTCGAAGCGATGCTCGTCTTCACCGTGAAAGAGGAGCAGCTCGTGCAGCTGGTGCTCACGGAGCAAGGAGACGGCCGGGCGTCCTTTCAGATATCGAGCCTGCTGGACGACAAGAGCTGGCAGCGGCACGCCTCGGGGACGTTGCGCGTCGGGGATGCCGCCCTGGAAGCGACGTCGTCCACGGAGCCTCCGCGCCCGGAGCGAGAGCGCTACACCGAGGAGATCGCGGCCGCTGAGCTCTACCGGCAGATGGCCGAGAAAGGGCTCGTCTATGGCCCGGCGTTCCAGGGCGTCGAGCAGCTCTGGCGAGGGGCCGGGGAGGCGCTCGGGCGAGCGCGCCTGCCGGCGGAGGTCGCCGCGGAGGGCGGCGCGTATGCGATCCATCCAGCGCTCCTGGACGCGTGCTTCCAGGTGCTCGGCGGGCTCACCGCGACGTCCTCGTCCAGCACGTACGTGCTCAACGGGATCGCGCAGCTGCGCGTGCTCGCGGCCCCCGGGCGCGAGCTGTGGGTGAGGGCGCGGAGCCGCGCCGAGCAGGGCGCAGAGGACGTCGAGCGCGTCTTCGAGCTCGATCTCGTCGGCGACGACGGCCGCGCCCTGGTGGAGCTGCGGGGGCTGCGCGTCCGCCGGATCGGGGCGGGCGCCGCCGCGCGCGATCCCCTCGACGAGTGCGCGTACGCGGTGGAGTGGCACCGCGGCGAGCCGGCGCGCGAGCCGCCCGCGGCGGCAGGTGCCCCGCGGAGGGGCGCGTGGCTCGTCTTCCTCGACCAGAAGGGAACGGGAGCGGCGCTCCGCGCGCTCCTCCGCGCGCGCGGGGAGGCCTCGGTGGGCGTCATGCCAGCAGAGCGTTATGCGCGCCTCGAGCCGGATCTCTACCGGATCAACCCGGCCGAGCCGGAGCATTACCGCCGGCTGTTGCGGGAGGCCTTCGGGGAAGATGAGGAGGCGTGCCGCGGCGCCGTGCACCTCTCCAGCCTCGACGCTGCGCCCTGGGAGCGGACCACCGCGGAGACGCTCGACGCGGACGTCATGCGCGGGACCCTGAGCGCGCTCTACACCGCTCAGGCGCTGCTCCGGCATGGCTGGCGGGACACGCCGCGGCTGTGGCTCGTGACGCGCGGCGCCCAGAAGGTGGCGGCCGGCGACGCGGTGGCCGTCTCGCAGGCGCCGCTCTGGGGGCTCGGTCGAACGATCGCGCTGGAGCACCCTGAGCTGCGCTGCACGCGGGTGGATCTGAGCCCCGCGGCGGGCGCGGACGAAGCGGCCAGCCTGCTCGGCGAGCTCTGGTCGCAGGACGGCGAGGATCAGATCGCGCTGCGGGGACATGGCCGCCATGTTGCGCGGCTCGTGCAAAGCAGCCTCGGCGCGCGCGCGCCGCAGCCGGCCGGCGCGCATGCTCCCCCGGCGGCGCAGCAGGAGCATGGCATTCGCGTCCGGCCGGACGGCGCTTATCTGATCACGGGGGGCCTGGGGGGCCTCGGGCTGTCGGTGGCGCGCTGGCTGGTGGAGCAAGGCGCGCGGCGCGTCGCGCTCATGGCTCGGAGCGCGCCGTCGGCGGCGGCCGAGGAGGCGATCGGCGCGATGAAGGAGGCCGGGGCGGAGATCATGGTCGTGCGCGCCGACGTCTCCCGCGGCGACGAGGTGGCGAGGACCCTTGGGGAGATCGAGGCGCGCCTCGCGCCGCTCCGGGGGATCGTGCACACGGCGGTGAGCGTCGATGACCACACCATCCTGGAGCTGACGGAGGGGCACTTCCGGCACGTGCTCGCGGCGAAGATGCACGGCGCGTGGAACCTGCACGCGCTGACGCTGGATCGCGCGCTCGATTTCTTCATCATGTACTCGTCGGCGTCGACGCTGCTGGGGTCGCCGGGGATCGGGAACTACGTCGCGGCGAACGCCTTCCTGGATGCGCTGGCGGAGCAGCGGCAGGGGGCGGGCCTATGCAGCATGAGCATCCAGTGGGGGCTCTTCTCCGACGTCGGGCTCGGGACGGTGCAGATCAAGGCCGTGGCGACGGAGGACACCCGGGGCAAGCGGATCTCCGCCCGGGGGATCGGCAGCTTCACGCCGGCAGAGGGCACGCAGGTGCTCTCCCGCCTCTTCGAGCGACCTCTGGCGAACATCGGGGTGGTCCGCATGAACGCGCGGCGTCTCTTCGAGTTCCATACCCTGATGGCGCAGGTCCCGTACTACTCGACGCTCCGTCAGGAGCGCTCCGCGGCCCCCGCGGACGCCGCGGAGGCGAAGCGGCTCCGGGGGCGGCTCGAGGCGGCGGCGCCGGGCGAGCGGCGCAAGCTCCTGGAAGAGCACCTTCGCGAGCAGGTGGGGAAGGTCCTGCACATGCCCCCCGCGCGGATCGACCGCGCCGCGCCGTTCGCCAGCCTGGGGATGGATTCCGTCATGAGCCTCGAGCTCCGAAACCGGCTGGAGGTGAGCCTCGGTCTCAAGCTCTCGACGACGCTCCTCTTCACCTATCCGAGCCTCACCGCGCTGGCCGACTACTGCATGACCGCGCTCACCCCCGCCGGAGCGCCGAAGAAGCAAGGCGCGCTCGAGGAGGCGGCGGCCGGCGTCGACGGGGCGTCGTTGCAGAGGATGGAGCAGATGACCGACAACGAGATGGCCGCCCTGCTCGAGGATGAGCTGTCCCTCATCAAGGACTACGTCGAATGACGACAGCGCGCGGAGAGGCCGTGTCGAGGACGCCTCGCGACGAGGAAGCTGCGCCCGAGGCGGGCCCCTCCCCCATGCAGCGGGCGATCGTCGCGCTGCAGAAGGCGAGGGCGAAGATCGACGCGATGGAGCGCGCGAGCGCCGAGCCCATCGCCATCGTCGGCGTGGGCTGCCGCTTCCCCGGCGGAGCCGAGGATCCGGAGGCCTTCTGGCGAGCTCTCCGGGACGGGGTGGACGCGGTGCGCAGGATCCCGGAGGACCGATGGCCGCGCGACGCGCTCGCCGCAGAGCGGCCGGAGACGCGCTGGGCTGGCCTCCTTCACGAGGTGGATCGCTTCGACGCCGCGTTCTTCAACATCTCGACGCGTGAGGCGAACAAGCTCGATCCGCAGCAGCGCCTGCTGCTCGAGCTGGTGTGGGAAGCGCTGGAGAACGCGGGGGAGCGCCCTGACCTCCTCGCGGGCAGCCGGGCGAGCGTGTTCATCGGCGTCGGCAACGTGGACTACCAGCAGTGCATCCTCTCGAGGGGGCTGGAAGAGGTCGAGGCGTACGACATCACCGGCAACATCACCAGCGCCGCGGCCGGGCGCATCTCGTACACGTTTGGCTTTCAGGGGCCGTGCGTGTCGCTCGACACCGCCTGCTCCTCATCGCTCGTGGCGATCCACCTGGCTTGCCAGAGCCTGAGGAACCGAGAGAGCGACCTCGCGGTGGCGGGCGGGGTCAGCCTGATCCTCTCCCCGACGACGATGCGCATCCTGACCGCCACGCAGGCGCTCGCGCCGGACAGCCGTTGCAAGACCTTCGACGCGCGCGCCAACGGGTACGCGCGCGGGGAGGGCGGCGGGATCGTGGTGCTCAAGCGCCTGTCGGACGCCGAGCGCGACGGCGACCGGATCTGGGCCCTCGTCCGGGGCTCCGCGGTGAACCAGGACGGCCGCTCGACGGGCATCACGGCGCCCAACGTGCTCTCGCAGCAGGCGCTCCTGGAGACGGCGCTGAAGAGCGCGCGCGTCGCGGCGTCGGAGATCGGGTATATCGAGACGCACGGGACGGGCACGTCGCTCGGCGATCCGATCGAGGTGGAGGCGCTCAAGGCGGTGCTCGGCGAGGCGCGCGCCGATGGCTCGGCGTGCGTGCTCGGCGCCTTGAAGACGAACATCGGGCACCTCGAGGCGGCCGCCGGGGTGGCGGGGCTCATCAAGGCGTTGCTCGCGCTCCGCCATGAGCTCATCCCGCGCAACCTCCACTTCCAGACGTTGAACCCGCGGATCGATCTGGCGGGGACGCCGTTCATGATCCCGACCGAGGAGGTGCCCTGGAAGGCCGGCCCGAAGCCTCGCCTGGCGGGGGTGAGCTCGTTCGGGCTGAGCGGGACGAACGCGCACGTGATCCTGGAGGAGGCGCCCCGCCCGCGCCCGGAGCAGCCTGGAGCGTCGGCGGAGGGGGCGTCGAGCTACCTCTTGCCGCTGTCGGCGAAGAGCCCGGAGGCGCTCGCGGCGATCGCGCGCGCGTGGCAACGATGGCTGACCGAGGGCGACGGGAGCGGCCAGCGCCTCCACGACATCGCGTACACGGCGAGCGCGCGGCGGAGCCACCACGAGCACCGGCTCGGCGTGGTGGGCGCGTCCAGGGAGGAGCTCGCGGCGGCGCTCGGCGTTCACGCGCGCGGCGAGACGCGGGCCGGGCCGACGCAGGGCCGACCCTGGAGCGCGGCGCCGCAGGTGGTGTTCGTGTTCCCCGGCCAGGGCTCGCAGTGGGTGGGGATGGGGCGGAGGCTCCTCGAGGAGGAGCCCGTCTTCCGCGAGGCGCTCGCGGCGTGCGACGCCGCCATCCGGCGCGAGGCGGGCTTCTCGGTGCTCGACGAGCTCGCGGCCGACGAGCGCGCCTCGCGCCTGAGCGAGATCGACGTGGCGCAGCCGCTCCTGTTCGCCGTCGAGGTGGCGCTCGCGGCGCTGTGGCGGTCGTGGGGCGTCGAGCCCGACGCCGTGGTGGGTCACAGCATGGGCGAGGTCGCGGCCGCGCACGTGGCCGGCGCCCTGACGCTCGAGGACGCCGCGCAGATCATCTGCCGCCGGGGCCGGCTCCTGCGCCGGATGAGCGGTCACGGGGCGATGGCCATGGTCGAGCTGCCCCTGGAGTCCGCGCAGGCGGAGCTGGCCGGTTACGGCTCCCGCCTGTTCATCGCCGCCAGCAACAGCCCGCGGGCCACGGTGATCTCCGGCGAGATGGACGCGCTCGAGGAGCTCCTGGATCGGCTCGAGAGCCGGGGGGTGTTCTGCGGCTGGGGCGTGGCCGACGTGGCCTCGCATAGCCCGCAGATGGAGCCGCTGCTGGCCGAGCTGCACGCGGCGCTCTCGGGCATCTCGCCCAAGCAGGCGAGCATCCCGATGCGGTCGACGGTGACCACGGAGCCCTTGCGCGGCGACGAGCTCTCGGCCGCTTACTGGGCGGACAACCTGCGCAAGCCGGTGCTGTTCTCGCGGGTCATCCGGAGCCTGGCCGAGCAGGGGCCGACGCTGTTCGTGGAGGTCAGCCCGCACCCGATCCTGCTGCCCTGGATGGACGAGAACCTCCGCGAGGGCGAGGTGGAGGGAGCGGCCCTCCCCTCGCTGCGCCGGGGGCAGGACGAGCGCCGGAGCCTCCTGGAGTCGCTGGGGAAGCTGTATGTGCGCGGCTACCCCGTGGCGTGGAAGCGGCTGTATCCCGACGGCGGGCGCCTCGTCGAGCCGCCGGCCTATCCATGGCAGCGGGAGCGGTACTGGGTCGACGCGGTGTCACCGGTCGAGCGCGAGCCCTCTCGGGAGGGCGCGCTGTTGCGGAGCGCGGCGCCCTCCGAGCGGAGGGAGCTCGCCGGGCGGTTTGTCCGGGAGCAGCTCGCGGACGTCCTCCGCGTCGACGAGTCGCGGCTGCAGGGCCACACGAGGCTCAAGGAGCTGGGCATCGACTCGCTCATGAACCTCGAGATCAGGAACCGTCTGGAGGCTGGGCTCGGCTTGACCTTGCCGGCCACGTTGCTCTGGATGTTCCCGGACATCGAGCGGCTCGTGGAGCATCTCCGCGGCAAGCTCGAGGCGGGCGAGGGGCGCCGCGTGGAGCCGGTCGAGGCTGCGGCGGCGAACGAGGCGAGCGGACCTGAGGAACCGGACGGCGACGCCTCGGCCTCCGACGCCTCGGCCTCCTGGGTGTGGAGGCCGCGACCGAGCCCCGACGCGCGCGTGCGCCTGTTGTGCCTGCCTTACGCCGGGGTGGGCGCTTCGCGGTTCCGGGCGTGGCCTGATCTCTTGCCGCCCTGGGTAGAGGTGTGTCCCATCCAGCTCCCGGGCAAAGAGGAGCGCCTCGGAGAGCCGGCGTTCGACGCGGCAGGTCCGCTGCTCGACGCGCTCCTGCCCGCGCTGGAGGCTCACCTGGATCGCCCGTTCGCGCTCTTCGGCTGCAGCGTAGGTGCCCTGTTGGCCTTCGAGATCGCCCGCCGCCTGCGCGCGCTCCACGGGTTGACGCCGAGGCACTTCTTCGCCGCCGCCTGCGCGGCGCCGCATCGCCCTCATCCGATGCGGGAGCAGCTGGCCTCGCTGATCGCGGAGGAGCAGCTGGGAGACGACCCCATGGCGGCGCTGTCTCGCCTGGGCATCGTCGACACCCCTCTCCTGGACGACGGAGAGTTGAGGAGGCAGCTATGGCCCGCGCTCCGCGCCGATCTCTCGCTCGCGTCGAGGTACACGTTCGAGGAGGCGCCGCCCCTCGACTGCCCGATCTCGGTCTTCGGCGGCTTGCAGGATCACAGCATCCGGCGCGACGATCTCATCGCCTGGCACACGCAGACGACGGCTGCCTTCCAGATCCTGATGCTCCCCGGGGGACACCTGTTCATGGATACCGCGCCAGCGCAGCTCCTCCAGCAGATCGCCTGGGCGCTCCGCGAGGAGGAGCCTGGAGGGGGCTACTTTGCCCCGCGCGCCGAGAAGATCGCAGCGCAGCCCACGGTGCGGATGGTCACGTAACGGAAGCGCTCCTCGAGGGCGGTCTGCAGATCCGCGAGGGTGTCGCCGGCGTTCGAGAAGAACCCCTTCTTGTTGTAGAGCTTCATCTGCAGGCGCGCCCCGAGGTTCCGCTCGACCCCCTCGGAGAGCAGGGTCGTGCCGAACACCACGCCTTCGGGCTTCAGCAGGGGTCGGAGGTGATCGAAGAGAACGGCCTTCGCCGGGATGGCGCCGGGCAAGCAATGGATGATGTAGTTCAGGCCGATGGAGTCGAAGGGCTCGCCGTCGAACTCGATGGGATCCAGGACGTTTCGGCGTAGCGTCTGGGGGTTGTAACGGCTGACCCGGCGCGCCGCCGCTTCCAGGCTGTTGGTGTTGAGATCCATCAGGAAGAGGCGCGGCGAATCCACAGGGAAGCGGCAGAGATCGAGGAAGTAGCCCGTCCCCACGCCCACGTCCAGGTGATTGGCCGAGACGTGTCGGGTGTAGTGGTTCACGACCTCTTCCGACGGGCATTTCCAGGTGAGGCGACTGCTCACCGTGAGCGCGACGAAGTCGTACATCTTCAGCGAGAGAGGCGTATATACTGCCTGGCCGGCGCGCACATCGTCATTCATCGAGATCTCTGCGCTTGTCGTCATATCAGGCCCCGTTCTTTGAGCATCGCCCCTCCTGGCTCAGAGGAGGCTGAGCGCGCAGCGTGATATCACTCTCTACGCGCCGAGTCACGCTCTTTCCTGGGGAGGCGCCCGGCGAATACGATTCTTGTTATCGTATCCGGCAGACCGGGGGGACCTGGCCAGCCCGGCGGGGCGTCGGCCGCGCCGTCCGGGCGTGAAACACAGGAGCGCGAGCGGCGACGCGGCTCCAGCCCGTCATCCCTCGTGCACCGTCATCTCGACCCCTGAGACGGTGTACTTGATCGGGTGGAAGCCGCTCACGTCGAGGAGGCTCCTCACCGCGTCGCTCAGGTAGACCTTGCCCGGCCTTCCGTTGTCCTGCGCCATCTTGGAGGCCATGTTGACCGGCATGCCGGCGATGTCCCTGCCGCCGCTCGGCAGGTCGAAGAGCAGCGCGGGGCCCTCGTCGATGCCGATGCGGCACGCGACGCCCGCCCGGCCGAGCTCCTGGCGGAACGCCTGGGCGAACGCGAAGGCGGCGGCGGCGTCGTCGAAGGTATAGATCCCGAGGGGCCCGGCCACCTTGATCTCCACGCCGCCGCTCTCCGGCAGGTGGAGCATGCCGACGTCCTTCATCATGGCCGAGAGCGACAGGTTGTTGAACATGGAGACGAAGCGGCTCGCTTCCTCCTGGCTCTCCCGCTCGATGAGGACGACGACCTTGTTTCGCATGTATTTCTCCGCCAGCCGCTCGCCCAGGGCGCTGTCGCTCAGCCTGGCTCCGAAGGCGCTCAGATCCCTGTAAAACGCCTCGGAGTAGGGGATCGGGTAGCTCCCCGCCGCCGGCTTGACCTGGGACAGGCGCGGTCCGTCCAGCACCCGGAAGGTGTGCCCGAGGGCCGTCGGCTCGCCGCTCCTCCTGGCGATGGAGAACGCATGATCCGGCGGCAGCAGGTCCACGACGGCCTGGGTGACGGCGATCTCGCCGCCCTCGGTCTCATTCTCGGCGATCTCTTCGATGGCGTCGGCCTCCTGCCCGTACAGGCCGCCGCTGATGCTGTAGAACTCGCCGTGGTGGGCGCCGAGGCCGATCTTGATCTGGCAGCTCTTCTGGACCTCGTCCTGGATCGTCAGCATCGCGGACAGGAGCGTCTCGGCGCGGACATGCGCCGGATAGAACATCTGCGTGTTGTCCGCCGCCCAGATGCCGACCCCTTGCCCGCCGATCGCCGTGCCGTAGCCATACACGATCTTCTTCGGCTGATCGATGATCGCCAGGATGTCGAGCAGCCCTTTCTGCTGCGTGAGCTTGGTCAGCCCGGCCGAGTCGGAGCTGACGCCGAAGCCCTTCACCTTGTAGGGCTCGAGGATGCGCAAGGCGTCCTGCTCTGTTTGCTCGCTGCTGAGCCACTGGTCGATCAGCTTGATCGGCAATCCGCCGATGATGTCCTGAGCGACGTCGAAGAGGGCGGGCGAGTATTGAGCCTTGGTGATTTTGGCTGCCATAGAGCGATCGAATCAAAGACGCAATTCCCTGTCAACCCCGCGCCCCGCCGCGCGGCGTCGGCCCGGTGAGCGCCGCCCGCGCTCGCCGTTCGTGGCGTCGGCCGCGGCGTCGTGGCCGCGCATGTAGGATCTCCTGCTGGTCCTCCGCTGGGCCTGCCGCTTCCAGGGGCGCTCCGATGTCGAGAGCCACGTCGGGCATGAGCTCGAGCGGGGGAATTTCGTTCAAGGCGGACGATGAATATGCAGGGTTGGCCTGCGGTCCGGGCGCTCCATCACGAGGGAGCTCGTGGCGGGCCTTATGTGCGTCATGAATCGATGCAACGATGCATCCTTGGAGTGAGGCGAGCGGCGCATCTGTGTTATCGGCCCCGGGGCCGAGGAGAACCCGGCGGCGCGGGACAGCGCTGCCCGTGAGCGCACCGCCCGGATCTTCGCTGCCGGCGATGGGCGGCGACGCAGACGTTCATCCGTGTTTCAACGGGTAGACATCCAGCTAGAACGCCGATTGCGTTGATCAAGCGAGAGATGAACCGCCAAGACGCCAAGACGCCAAGACGCCAAGACGCCAAGACGCCAAGATTTTTTCTCTCTCTTTATTTGGCGTCTTTTTGGCGCCTTGGCGCCTTGGCGGTTCGAAATTCTGCGCTTTTCAGGCAGTTTCACCCCGTTTGTCGCTCTAGCCGCCGCTCCGCCGCAGGAGCGCCCCGCGCACCGCGCGCAGCCCCTCGGGCAAGCTCGCATAACGCGGGATCCCGTACCGCTCGCACACCACGTCCACGTTGCCCTTGCGCCAGAACCCCTCCGGGCAGACGACATGCATCTTCCCGGAGCGGCCGAACAGGCCGAGCTCCAGCAAGCTGATCGGCGCCTTCGAGCCAGGCGCGAAGTACATCAGGATGACGTCCGCAGCCTCGAGCCCGCGGAGCTCCCACTCGACCTGCTCCACGAAGCTTGGATTGTCGAGGCTCTGCGCCCAGTCCGGCTCCCACCGCTCCCGCCGTGGATTCAAGATCAGAACGTCGAGGTCGGCGAGCTCCTGCACGACCGCCGCCTGCCACGGCTCCGCCTGGCCGTTGTCGATGGACCCCGCCAGAAAGAGCTTCGGCGTCGTCGCGCCCTCGAACGGCCGTGGCGCCAGCACCTCGATCATGAGAACGACCTCGCCGGTGTGGACCCGTTGATCTCGCCCGCGCCCGGCGCGTCAGCCGACCGGACCGCGGTCCCCCGCACCGTGCCCGCAGCCTCGCTTCGGCTCCGGCTCGCCCTTCGCCGCTTTCGGCGGTACCGGGTCGCACGAGCAGTCGAGGCACCCGTGCTCGGCGCAGGTCCCGCACGACGCGGCGACCTGCTTGCGGAGCGCCTCGCGGGCCCGGAAGAGGCGCACCGCCGCGTTGTTCGCGGTGATCGACGCCTCCTCGGCGAAGGCCTGGACCGAGAGCCCGTCGACCTCCACGCGCTGGAGCGCGGCGGCGTACTCGGGCTTCAGCGTGTCGGCCAGCGCCCGGACGCACTGGCACACGGTGCGCCGCTCCACCTGGGGCTCGGCCACCTCGTCGAGCTCGGCGGCCAGCGCCGCCATCGCCCGCTCCGACGCCCCCTTCCGCCGGAAATGGTCCACCACGGCGTTCCGGAGGGTCCGATAGAACCACGCCGTGGCGGACTCATCGTTGCGCAAGCTGTCGATGCGGCCGATGCCCCGCACGAACGCGTCCTGAAGGATGTCCTCGGCGATCGCCCGGTCGCCGACCTTGCGCTCCAGGAACCGCAGGAACTCCCGGTGGCTCTCGACCAGCGTCGCGACGACATCGGCCGAGCTCGCGGCCGCTACGCCCTCCGAGCTCCCGGGCTCCGCGCCCTCCCTCGCACGCTCGGCGCCTTCCGGGGTTCGCTCGGTGTCGCTCATGACGCACGAGGCTAACCTCGGGGGCCGCCTGCCGCCACCCCGCCCCGCTCTTCTGCCACCCCTGCCCGCCGCCCCCCTCCCCTCCTCCGCGCTGCCCCGCCCGCCGCCGCCCCGACGCGACGCAATCGCCCCGGGAGCCACGCCGCAAAGGGATGGCCAGCTCGAAACAGATGGCCACCGTGACCGGTCGGGTCACAATGTCCTCGTCAACGGCAATTGGGAGGCAGACGTGATGCTTCAAAGGGTGCTTGTCCTGTCTTGCGTGAGCCTCTCGTCGGCCTGCTCCGGGGCAGACCCGGACGCCGCTCCGGCGCCGCCGCTGCTCTGCAATGCCTCGCCGGACTGCGCACCTGCGCCCGGAACACCCCTGTGCGACCAGGTGCGCGGCGAGTGCGTCGCGCTCCCGCCGGGGTCCGCGATCGGCGTGAAAGACGGCAGTCCGTCCTCGGTCGCGCTCGTGCCCGTCCACGAGCCGGACAGGCTGCGTGAGCCGACGGACCTCGCCTTCAACCCCGAGCGGCCCGAGGAGCTCTGGGTCGTCAACCGCAAGGACGACAGCGTGATCATCATCACGCGGCCCGGCGCGCCGGACAGCGCCTCGATCCGCCTCCGCGACCCCGCCGCAGCCCACTTCATGGATCAGCCGCCGGCGATCGCCTTCGGCGCCGCAGGCACGTTCGGCGTCTGCGGCGACAACGACAACGGCGGGAATTACTTCATGGGTCCGACGCTGTTCTCGTCGGACCTCACGGTCTTCGCCGAAGAGACGCCCGACGGCCTCGGGTCTCACCTCGACATGCTCCACTCCAGCCCCTTCTGCAAGGGCATCGCGCACGAGGCGGGCAACGTCTACTGGGTCTTCAACAACCACGACTTCGCCCTCGACCGGTACGACTTCGCCCACGATCACGGCCCCGGGAACGACGACCACGCCGACGGCGCGATCCTCCGTTATGCCGCCGGCGAGGTGCTCGGGATCGACGACGCGCCGAGCCATGTCTTCTACCACGCCGGGGATCGGCACCTCTACGTGGCCGACACCGGTCACGGCCGGCTGCTGAAGCTGGATACGGCGAGCGGCACGCCCGGAGCGAGCTTCGACGGGCAAGAGCCGGTCAGGGCGCGCAAGCACATCGACGGGGCAACGCTCACCGAGCTCGTCCCCCCGGGGACGCTCCAGGCGCCGAGCGGGATCGAGGTCCACGAGGGCCTCGTCTACGCCACCGATCACGCCACCAGCCGATTCTACGCCTTCGACACGACAGGACGGCTGGTCCGCACCCTCGACACCGGGCTGCCGGCGGGCTCGCTCGCCGGATTCACCTTCGGGCCGGACGGCAAGCTCTACTTCGTCGACCTGCGATCGAGCCGCGTCTACCGCATCGATCCCATCCTGTGAGCGCCGGGCGGCTCGACCTCGCTGGATCGTTCGGGGAGAGGCCGCCGGCCGGGCCGGCCGAACGCAGGCGGCGCCCAGCGGCGCGGGCGCGGTGTAATGAAGCCGGGCGGCTGCGTCTTCGGAGGTGAGCGGCCGCTGGGTCGCCGAAAGGAAGACACCATGAAAGAGACCACCCTCCAGGTCGGCGGGATGAGCTGCCCGTCCTGCATTCGCCACATCGACGGCGCGCTGCGCGCGCTCGACGGCGTCGCCCGGGTCGACGTGCGCCTGCGCGAGGGCGCCGTCGTCGTGCAGCACGATCCGGCCCGCGCGCCCGTGGACGCGCTGGTCGAGGCCGTGCGCGGCGCCGGCTACGACGTGCGCTCGCGCGCCGCCTGAGCGGCCGCGCCGGCTGGGCTCATGGCCGGAGCCGTCCAGGCCATGAGCCGCGGCGCTTCGTGACGGGTCGTGACGGGGCTGAGCCCCGGCGCCTGGGGTACCATGCCCGCATGAGCGCCGCGCCCTCCCGAAGCCTGCTCCGCCGGATCGCCGAGACGAGCGCCCCGGCGTCGGCTGTCCTGATCCGCCTCGCCGTGGGCAGCGTCTTTCTGTCCGAAGGGATCCAGAAGTTCCTCTTCCCGGCCGAGATCGGCGCCGGCCGCTTCGCCAAGATCGGCCTCCCCGCGCCCGAGATCCTCGGCCCCTTCGTCGGCTCCGTCGAGATCGCCTGCGGGGCGCTCGTCCTCCTCGGCCTCGCGACGCGCCTCGCGGCCGCGCCGCTGATCGTCACCATGCTGGTCGCGATCGCGACGACCAAGATCCCCATCCTCGTGAAGCGCGGGTTCTGGGCCATGGCGCACGAGTCGCGCACGGACTGGGCGATGCTGCTCGGGGCGCTGTTCCTGCTGCTCGTCGGCGCGGGCCCGCGCTCGCTCGACGCGCGCCTCGCCCGGCCGGAGGCCGAGCGGCGCGAACCGTAGGCCGCGCGGGCGGCGCTGGCCCCCCGGCCCCGAGCGTCCCCCGGCGCTGCCCGGCGCCGGCGCGAGCCTCACTCGCCGCCCGCCGCCGGGCTCGCCTCGGGCCCGGCGAGCAGCGCGTCGAGCTCGGCCTCGCCCTTGTCCTCCGCCTGCCTGCCGCGGCGGCGGCGGAGCCACTCGGCCGCGTCGTCGAAGAGCGAGTAGGCCACCGGCACCGCGAGCAGCGTGAGGACCAGCGAGAGCGACTGGCCGCCGAGAACGATGGCCCCGGTCGTCCGGTTCTGGCCCGAGCCGACGCCGTGCGACAGCACGAGCGGGATCATGCCGGCGACGAAGGCGATCGTCGTCATGAGGATCGGCCGGAGCCGGTCCTTGTTCGCCTGGAGGATCGCCTGGAGCCGCGGCATCCCCTCGGCCCGCAGGTGGTTCGTGTGATCGATCTGGAGGATCGCGTTCTTCTTCACCACGCCGAACAAGACGAGGAGGCCGAGCCCCGAGAAGAGGTTCAGCGACTGGCCGAAGAGCTTCAGCGAGAGCAGCGCGAACGGGACCGTGAGCGGCAGCGAGAGCAGGATCGTGATCGGGTGCAGCCACGACTCGAACTGCGCCGCGAGGATCAGGTACATGAACACGAACGCGAGGCCGATGACCACGACGAAGCTCGTCGCCGTGCTCGCCGTGTTCTTCGAGCTGCCCACCGGCTGCGTGGAGTAGCCCGCCGGCATCTCCTGCTCGGCGATGATCCTGTCGAGCGCCGCCTGCACCGCCGTGTCGCCGACGCCCGGCGCGGCGTTCGCGCTGATCGTGATCTGCCGGCGCCGGCCGAGGCGGCCGATCGACGAGGGCCCGCTGTCGGGCTCCAGCGAGACCACGCTGTCGAGCGGGACGGCGCCGTGCTTGGACGAGGGGACGGAGAGGAACGAGAGGCTCTGCGCGTCGGCCCGGTGCCTCGCGTCGGCGCGCATGCGGACGTCGTACTGCTCGCCGGCCTCCGAGTACGTCGAGACCTTGAGCCCGCCGACGAAGAGCTGGAGCGCGCCGGCCACGTCGGCCACCTGGACGCCGAGATCCGCGGCGCGGTCGCGATCGATGATCGCGCGGAGCTCGGGCTTGCCGACGACGAGGCTGTTGTCCACGTCCACGGCGCCGGGGACCTTCCGCAGCTCCTCGGTGATGCGCGTCGCGTACTCGGCCAGGCGGTCGAGATCCGGCCCCTGGAGCGCCACCTGGATCCGCGCCGACGACTGGCCGCCGGACGAGATCGCCTGCACCTCGCCGGCCGTCGCGCGCAGCCCGGGCGGCAGCTTCGAGAGGATCTCGTCGCGCGCCCTCTGCATGATCTGGAGCTGCCCGAGCGCGCGCTGCTCCGGATCGACGAGCATCACGTAGATCTTGGCGACGTTCGAGGCCTGCTGCTCCCCCTCGCCGACCGTCATCAGCGTGCTGGTGACGCCCGGGAGCCGGCGCACGTCGTCGGCGATCCGCTCGGCGACGAGGCGGGTCGAGGTGAGGCTCGTCCCCTCCGGCGCCCGCAGGCTGATCTCGAACTGCGCCTGATCGTCCTCCGGGAGGAAGCCGGCGGGCAGCGTCTTGGCGATGGGGCCGCACGAGCCGAGCGCGGCCACGGACGCGACGACGATCACCCAGCGGCGCCTCATCACCCACGCGAGCGCGGCCATGTAGGCGCGCTCGATCGGCCGGTAGAAGACGTCGACGGCGCGCTCCAGGATCGAGGGCGCCGCGCGCGCGCCCTCCCGCCTGTGCCCCGAGAGCCACCGCGCGGCGAGCGAGGGGGTGAGGGAGAAGCTCACGATCAGCGAGACGCCGATGGCGAACGCCATCGTGAGGCCGAAGCTCTTGAGGAAGCGCCCCACGATGCCGGGCATGAACGCGACCGGGATGAAGACCGCCATCAGCGAGAGCGTGGTCGCGAGCACCGCGAGGCCGATCTCCTTCGTCGCCAGGACGGCGGCCGGGAACGGCTTCATGCCCTTCTCGTCGATGTAGCGGACGATGTTCTCGAGCACGACGATGGCGTCGTCGATGACGATGCCGACGGCGAGCGCGAGCGCGAGCAGCGTGAGGAAGTTGAGCGTGAAGCCGGCGATCCACATCACCGCGAACGTCCCGACGACCGAGATCGGGATCGCGAGCGCCGCGATCAGGGTGCTGCGGGCGTTGCCGAGGAAGAGCAGCACCACCGCCGCGGCGAGCAGGGCGCCGAGCACGAGGTGCTCCTTCACGGCGGCGATGCCCGTGCGGATCACCCGCGAGCCGTCGCGCACGACCTCGATCTTCGTCCCCTCGGGCAGCGAGCGCTGCACCTCGGCGAGGCGCGCCTTCACGGTGTCGACGACGGTGACGGTGTTCTGGCCCGACTGCTTGACGATCGACAGGAGGACGGTGCGCCTCCGGTCGAGCTGGGCCCACGTCTTCTCCTCGGCGCGGCCGTCCTCGACGCGGGCGACGTCCGCGAGGCGCACGGCGCGGCCGTCCTGCTGCCGGAGCACGATGCGGCCGAGGGCCTCGGGCGAGTCGACGCGCCCCATCACGCGGAGCGTGAGGTCCTCGGGGCCGGTCTCGACGCTGCCGCCCGGGGTCATCAGGTTCTGCGCCGCGATCGCGCGCTGCACCTCGGCCGCGGTGATCCCCTGCGCCCGCAGGGCGATCGGGTCGAGCCAGACGTTGAGCTGCCGGCTCTGCGCGCCGATCAGGTTGACCTGACCGACGCCGGAGATGCCCTCGATCTGCCGGCGCACCTGCTTGTCGGCGATCTCGCTGAGCTCGCGGATCGGCCGGTCCGACTCGACGGAGACGAGCAGGACCGGGGCCGCGCCGAGGTCGATCCTGCTCACGATCGGCGGATCGATGCCCTTGGGCAGGCTGGGCAGGACGACGCTGATCTTGTCGCGCACCTCCTGCGCCGCGACGTCGGCGTCCTTCTCCAGCGCGAAGCCGACGACGACCTGGCTCACGCCCTGGGTCGACGTCGACCGGAGATCCTCGATGCCGCTGATGGTGTTCACCGCGCCCTCGATCCGGTCGGAGATCTCGGTCTCGACCTCCTCGGGCGCCGCGCCGTCGAGGCGCGTGGTGACGACGACGTACGGGACGTCGATGTCGGGGAACTGGTCGAGGCCGAGCCGGGTGTAGCCGGCGGCGCCGAGGACCACGATGACCAGCATGAGGACCGACGCGAAGACCGGCCTCTTGACGCAGACGCGGGCGAGCCACTGCATGACGACCTCACTCCACCGCTTGGCCGTTCTGGAGCGTCTCCGACGGCTCGATCACGATCGCGTCGCCCGCGCGGACGCCGCGGAGGACGGCGACGACGTCGCCCTTCTCCGCGCCGGTCTGCACGACGCGCTCCTCGACCCGGCGATCGACCACGGCGAAGAGGTGCGCGCGCCCCTCCTTCATGACGATGGCGGAGCGCGGCACCACCGGGCTCGGCGCCTCGCCGGCGGCGAGCGAGATCGACGCGAACATCCCCGGCCGCAGCGCGCCGCCCGGGTCCTCGACCTCGGCCTCGGCGACGAGGTCGCGCGTGGCCTCGCGGACCGCGGCGCCGATCCAGCGCACGGCGCCCGTGAACGAGCGGTCCGGGTACGCCGGCACGGTGAAGGCCAGCGCGCCGCCGGTCTTGACGGCCGCGAGGCTCGCCTCCGGCACGGTGAACTCGAGGCGCAGCGCGCCCTTCGAGACGAGCGCGACGACCCTGGAGTCGTGGCGGACGTACTCGCCGACGTCGACGAAGCGCTCGGTGACCATCGCGTCGTACGGCGCGCGGATCTGGCCATCGCCGACGCTCTGCGCGGCGGCGCGCGCCCGGGCGGTGGCGGCCGCGACCGAGAGCGGGGCGCTCCGGCACTGGTCGGCGATCCTGTCGTGCTCGGCCCGGGAGATCGCGCCGTTCTCGAACAGCGCCCGGTAGCGCTCGCACTCGCGCTTCGCCGTCTCCTCCTGCGCGCGGGTCAGCGCGGCGTTGGCCTGCGCCTCGGCGGCCGTGAGCGCGGCGGCGCGGACGTCGAGGCGCGCGAGCAGGTCGCCCTTCTTCACCTGGTCGCCGCGCTCGACGAAGGTCTCGAGCACGCGGCCGATCGCGTTGGCGGCGAGGTCGGTCTGCCGGTCCCCGCGCAGCGTGCCGGTCAGCGCGAGGCTGCGCGGCATGGGCTCCTCGCGCGCCTCGGCGGTCTCGACGCGGACCGGCGGCGCGGTCGCCTGGGGCGCGCTCTCGGCGCTGGCCTTGGACGCGCAGCCCGCCGCCGAGGCGGCGAGCGCGGCGAGGAGGAGGAAGCTTTCGGCGCGGCGTTTCGTCGTGGCGTGGTTCAAGGATCCCTCGCGGCGGTGTCGGTCACGGGGCGGGCTCGCTTCCGGGCAGAGCACGGCGCCGCGCGCGGACAGCGCGCCGCGCCCCCGCCCGCTCCGCCGTCGCCCGGACCTCGGCCTCACGGCGCGGGCGCGCTGCCCCCGATGATCGCAACCGATGGTTGCGGTGGGTATAACACGGCCGAAGCCGACCGCAACAGTCAGTTGCGCTCATCGCAACAAATGGACGCGATGGCGCGCCGCGCCGCGAAATTGCGCTGGCGTGGGCCGCGTGGCGGAACTTGAATGACGGGTCGATGCAGGCGACGACGGCGAAGCGGACGGCGAGGCGGGGCACCGCGAAGAGGCGCGCGCTCGTGCGCGGCGAGCCGGTCGTGCGCGGCATCCTCGCGGCCACGCTGGAGGAGCTCGCGAGCGCGGGCTACCGCGCGCTCCGGATCGAGGACGTGGCGACGCGCGCGGGGGTGAACAAGACCACCGTCTACCGGCGCTGGCCGACGAAGGAGGACCTCGTGCGCGCCGCGCTCCTGTCGATAACGGACGAGAAGATCATCCCGCCGAACACGGGCTCGCTCCGCGGGGATCTCATCGCGCTCGGGCGGGCGATCATCGAGATCCAGTCGTCACCGGTGGGGCAGAGCCTCTTTCACGTGTTCCTCGCGGAGGGGCCCGACTCGGAGCTCATGGCCATCGCCCGCTCCCTGCGCGCCGTCCAGGAGAGCGGGCTGCGCGCGATCGTCGAGGGCGCCGTGGCGCGGGGCGAGCTCGCGCCGCGCGAGGATCCGATGCTCCCCTGCGAGCTCCTCGCCTGCTACCTGAAGAGCAAGATGATCGCGGATCGCGCGATCGTCGACGAGGCGCAGCTCGCGCGCGTCGTCGACGCGATCCTCCACGGGGTGCTGCGCCCGGACGCGCGGAAGCAGGCCTGAGCCGCGGGGGCGCGGGGCGGCGCGCCGGCGCGGGTCAGACGGCGACGGCCTTCCAGCGGCCGCGGGCGAAGGCGACGGCGAGGAGGGCGCTGCGGCAGATCCAGTCGGCGGTGCTGCCCATCCAGACGCCGACGAGCCCGTGGCCGAGGGTCACGGCGAGCAGCCACGTCCCGCCGAGCCGGACGACCAGCGAGCAGACCAGCGTGACGGCGAGCACGGTCCGGGTGTCGCCTGCGCCGCGGAGGCCCATCCCCATGACGGTGGCGAACGCCATGAACGGCTGCGCCACGGCGGCCACGCGGAGCGCGCGCTCGCCGGCGGCGAGGAGCTCGGGGTCGCTGGAGAACGCGAGCAGGAGCGGGCGCGGGGCGAGCGCGAACAGGGCGCCGAACGCCGAGAGGGCGAGGATGGCCATGAGGGCGGCGACGAGCCCGACGCGCGCGGCGTCGCGGGGGCTGCGCGCGCCGAGGCGCTGCGCCATGAGCGCCCCGGCGGCGACGCCGAACCCCTCGGCGGAGAGGAAGCAGACCGACTCGACGGCGATGAGCGCCTGGTTCGCGGCCATCGCGGTGGCGCCGAGCAGCCCGATGATGGCGACGAACCCCATGTAGCCGGCGTGGTAGGCGGAGCGCTCGGCGAACGCCGGCAGCGCGACCCGGAGGACCCGCTTGAGGGACGCCGCGGCGGGGGCGGCGGGCGCGGACCGGAGGGGCAGCGGGCTCGATCGCGACAGCAGCGCCGCGGTGAGCAGCAGCGCCTCGGTCGTCATGGTGCACGCCACGCCGACGGCCGCGCCGCGCACGCCGAGCGCGGGCAGCCCGAGGTGGCCGAAGATCAGGACGGCGCTGACCGCCACGTTGACGAGGTTGCCGATCGTGGCCACGGCGAGCGGCGTCCGGGTGTCGCCGACGCCCTGCAGCGCGGACGCGGCGACGGCCTCGACGAACGCGAGCGGGAGCACCGGCAGCACGATCCCGAGGTACGCGGCCGCCTGCTCGACCACCGCCGCGCCGGCGTTCGGGAAGAGCGCGCGGAGCAGCGGGCCGCAGGCGGCGAGCAGCGGCAGCGCGACCGCCGCCCCGAGCGCGAGCGCGAAGACGAGCGAGGCGCGCGTCGCCGCGGCGGCGGCGGCGCGGTCGCCGGCGCCCACGCTGCGCGCGACGACGGCGAGGGTGCCGGCGGAGGTGGCGCTGAAGACCGAGACGATGGTCCACGTGAGCGTCCCGCAGATCTGCATCGAGGCGAGCGCGGTCGTGGAGTAGCGCCCGACCATGCCGCGGCCGACGAGGAAGACCAGCGTCAGCAGCAGCATGTGCGCGATCGCGGGCCAGGCGAGCCGCCACACCTGCCCCGCCAGCGCCGCTCCGGGATGTTCGGTTTTCACGAGAAGTCGGACCCTCCGGGCTCGGCCGCGCCCCGCCGCCCCGGTGGATATCACCTGTCGAGGGTCGCTCCGCCAGGCGAGGAAGCGAGGCGGACGAAGATGGGCGCGCCGCGCCGGGCGGCCTGAGCTGCGCGCGGCGCCCGCGCTGCGCGGCGGTCGCGGCGGTCTCGGCGCGCCGGATCGCCCGGGAGGTGTCCGGCGCGCGCGCCGCGCCAGAAATCATTTTGTTGCAAATGCAATTTGGTTGCTTTATTCGAGGCTGCTCCAGGCGGGCCCCGCCGATGCTGGAGAGAGGACCTCGACGTGACGCGAAAGCTCCCTGTGACCGTGCTGTCCGGCTTCCTCGGCGCCGGCAAGACCACGCTGCTCAACCACGTCCTCGCGAGCCGCGACGCGCTGCGCGTCGCCGTGATCGTCAACGACATGAGCGAGGTCAACGTCGACGCCGCGCTCGTGCGGGGCGGGGGCGCGGCGCTCTCCCGCGTCGAGGAGAGGCTCGTCGAGATGTCGAACGGCTGCATCTGCTGCACGCTCCGGGAGGATCTCCTGGTCGAGGTGGCCCGCCTGGCGGCGGAGGGGCGCTTCGACTACCTGCTGATCGAGTCGACGGGCATCTCCGAGCCGCTCCCGGTCGCCGAGACGTTCACCTTCGACGATCCAGCGACGGGAAAGAGCCTCTCCGAGGTCGCCCGGCTCGACACGCTCGTCACCGTCGTCGACGCGCAGCGGTTCCTCGCGGACTGGACGAGCGCCGACGACCTGCGCGCGCGCGAGGCCGCGCTGGGGAGCGACGACGAGCGCACGGTCGCGGATCTGCTCGTCGAGCAGGTCGAGTTCGCGAACGTGCTCGTGCTCAACAAGACGGATCTCGTGGGCGAAGACGAGGTGGAGCGGCTCACGGCGATGCTCCTGCACCTGAACCCCGGCGCCAGGGTCGTCAGGGCCCGCCACGGCCGGGTCGACCCGCGCGAGATCCTCGGCACGGGGCGCTTCGATTTCGAGGAGGCGGCGCGCTCGCCCGGCTGGATGCGGGAGCTGCGCGGCGAGCACGTGCCCGAGACCGAGGCGTACGGGATCGAGAGCTTCGTCTACCGCGCCGGGCGCCCGATGCACCCGGAGCGGCTCTGGGCCTTCCTCCACGGCCCGACCGCCTGGGATGGAGTGCTCCGCTCGAAGGGGTTCTTCTGGCTCGCGACCCGCATGGACGTCACGGGCGCCTGGTCGCAGGCGGGCGGCGCCGCCTCGTTCGAGGCGGCGGGCCGCTGGTGCGCGTCCTTGCCGGAGGAGGAGCGCCCGGAAGACGACGAGACGGGCGCCGCGTGGCACCCGGTCTGGGGCGACCGGCGGCAGGAGATCGTGTTCATCGGCGTCGACATGGCCCGAGCGGAGCTCACGCGCGGCCTCGACGCCTGCTTGCTGACACCGGAGGAGATGGCCGCGGGGCCGTCCGGCTGGGGCCGGTTCAAGGACCCGTTCCCGGCGTGGCAGGACGAGAGAGCGCAAGAGAGCGATAGCGAGGCAGAGCCCGCGCCGCTTCTGCCGAGCTGAGGCGCGCGGAGCGGGAAAGCATCGATCCCGAGGCGAGCGCAATCGGATGGTCCACCAATCGAAGTAAGGAATTGTCCTGGGCATGTGCAGGAGCCACGGACTCTTCCATGCTCGAGCCAATCGCTCAGCGACCGCGCGCGCCGCGCCGGCGATCGCGTTGAAGCGCCGCGGGCATTCTTCGGTCGAGGGGTAAAGGAATCGCACCCCGGAGGCGTTCACGCACCTAATGAGTTCCACGCCGCGCTTCCGGGCTTGACTTGGGGCTGTCCGGCGCGAAATCTCATCCGGCGACGCGTGGAGCGGCGAGCGATGAGCCTGCCTTTGCGCCGGCGAACAACGTCGCTCACAACAACGAAGCAGGAGGTCACCCATGCGCTACGAAAAGCCTGAGTTCGTCGAGATCAAGATGGACGCGGAGATCGGCTCGTACCAGAGCGACTTCGACCCTGTTCCGGTCAATTTCACGCGCCCGGCGGAGCGCGAGGGCGCCGCGGTCGAGGCGGAATAAGGGCTTCCGAGCGAGCACCGGAATGCGCCTCTGCGTCCTCGGTTCGTCCGCCGGCGGCGGCCTCCCGCAATGGAACTGCGCCTGCCCGAACTGCGTCGAGGCGCGCCGCGGCTCGGCGCGCGTCCGCCCCCGCACCCAGGACGCGCTCGCGCTCGGGGTGAGCGACGGCGGCTGGTTTCTCGTCAATGCATCCCCCGACGTCCACCGGCAAATCGAGTCCTTTTCGCCGCTGCACCCGCGGGCCGGCCGGGCCTCGCCCATCGCGGGGGTCATCCTCACGAACGGCGATCTCGATCATACGCTGGGGCTCTTCTCCCTGCGCGAGAACACGCCGCTCGCGATCTACGCGACCGAGGCCGTCTACCGCGGCCTCACGGAGGGCAACACCATCTTCCGCACGCTCCAGCGCTTCCCCGGGCAGACCACGTGGCGGCGCCTCGAGCTGGAGCAGCCGGCGGAGCTCACCGGGCCGGACGGCGCGCCCACCGGGGTGACGGTGGTCCCGGTCGCGCTCCCGGGCAAGGTGCCGAAGCACCTCGAGGGGCTCGCCCCGCCCTCGCCGGAGGACAACATCGGCCTCTGGGTCCGAGACGCCGCGAGCGGGCGGCGCGCCGCCATCGCGACGGCCGTGGGGGCGGCCGGGGGCTACGTGCCGCGCCTCGACGGCGTGGACGTCTGCTTCTTCGACGGCACCTTCTGGTCGAGCGACGAGCTCGTGCGCCTCGGGCTCGGCAAGGCCCGCGCGGAGGACATGGCGCACCTGCCCATCGGCGGCGACGGCGGGAGCCTGAGGCTGCTCGCTGGCGTCGCCGCGCGGCGGAAGATCTACACGCACATCAACAACACCAACCCGATCCTCGTCGAGGGCTCGCCCGAGCGGCGCGCCGTGGAGGAGGCGGGCTGGGAGGTGGCCGCGGACGGCCTTGTGATCGACCTATGAACGACGAGCCGCTCTCCCGGGAAGCGTTCGTCGCGCGGCTGCGCGACGAGGGCGCCCGGCGCTACCACGACAACCACCGCTTCCACCAGCGGATGCACCGCGGCGAGCTCTCCCGCCGCGAGATCCAGGGGTGGGTGCTGAACCGTTATTATTATCAGACGCGGATCCCGATCAAGGACGCGCTCGTCCCCTCGAAGAGCGAGGATCCGGCGTTCCGGCGGCTGTGGATCCATCGCATCGTCGACCACGACGGCGCGCGCGAGGGCGAGGGCGGGCTCGCGCTGTGGCTGCGGCTCGCGGAGGGCGTGGGGCTCGACCGCGATGAGGTCGCGGGCCTGGCCCGGGTGCTGCCCGCGGTGCGCTTCGCCTGCGACGCCTACGTGACCCTGGTGCGCGAGCGCAGCCTGCTCGAGGCGGTGGCCTCGTCGCTCACCGAGTTCTTCGCGCCGGATCTCATGTCCCGGCGCATCGTCGCCTGGGAGCAGCACTATCCCTGGGTCGACCAGGCCACGCTCGATTACTTCCGCGGGCGGGTGACGCGCGCCCGGGCCGACTCCACCGAGGCGATCGATTACGTCACGGCGCGCGCGACGACGCGCGCCGCCCAGGAAGCGTGCATCGCCGCGCTCATCACGAAATGCGACATCCTCTGGGCGATGCTCGACGCCATCGCGGCGGCCTACGGGCCGGAGGCGTGACGCCGAGATGCCCCTCGCCCCCGGCGACCGGCTGGCCCTCGCGAGCAAGGCGCGGCTCGTGCGCGATCGCGCCTCGGGCCGCGAGATCCTGCTCTATCCGGAGCGCGGCCTCGCGCTGAACCCGGTGGCCGCGGCGGTCGCCGCGCGCCTCGACGGCTCGCGCACCGTGGCCGCGATCGCCGCCGAGATCGCGGCAGCCTTCGCCTCGGCGCCGCCGGAGGACGTGGAGCGCGACGTGATCGCCTTCCTGGAAGAGCTCGCCGCGCGCGGCCTGCTCGAGGAGCGGCGCGCCGCCCGCGCCGTCGGGGACGCCGCCGCGCGCGGCGCGCCGCCCGCGGCCGAGCCCATGTCCGCCGCCGAGGGCCCCGCGGGCGGCGCGGCGGCGGACGCCGCGTCGCACCGCCCCTACACGCTGATCGCGGAGCTCACCTACCGCTGTCCGCTGCGCTGCCCGTACTGCTCGAACCCGACGGAGCTCGCGGGCGCCGCCGGCGAGCTCTCGACGGAGGCGTGGTGCCGCGTCTTCGCCGAGGCCGCCGAGCTCGGGGTGATGCAGCTCCACCTCACGGGCGGCGAGCCGCTCGCCCGGCGCGACCTCGAGGCGCTCGTCCGCGCGGCGCGCGGCGTCGGGCTGTACACGAACCTCATCACCTCCGGGGTCCCGCTCGCCCGCGAGCGCCTCGCGGCGCTGAAGGCGGCGGGGATCGACAACGTGCAGCTCAGCGTCCAGGACGCCGACCCGCAGCGCGCCGACCGGATCGCCGGCTACGCGGCGTTCGACCACAAGCTGGCGGTGGCCGGGTGGGTCAAGGCCGAGGGATTGCCGCTCACGGTCAACGTGGTGCTGCACCGGGAGAACATCGATCACGTGCCGGCGATCGTCGCGCTCGCCGAGCGGCTCGGGGCCGATCGGCTCGAGCTCGCCAACACGCAGTACCTCGGCTGGGCGCTCGCGAACCGCGAGGCGCTGCTGCCGACGAGGGATCAGCTCGAGCGCGCGTTCGAAATCGCCTCGGCGGCGCGAGAGCGGCTGCTCGGCCGGATGGAGATGGTCTTCGTCACGCCGGACTACTACGCCGCCTGGCCGCGGGCCTGCATGGACGGCTGGGCGCGCCGCTACCTGCACATCGCGCCGAGCGGCCTGGTGCTGCCGTGCCATGCGGCGCACACGCTCCCGGGGCTGCGCTTCGAGAGCGTGCGCGAGCGGCCGCTCGCCTGGATCTGGCGCGAGGCGCCGAGCATGAACCGCTTCCGCGGCGACGCGTGGATGGCGGCGCCGTGCCGCGGCTGCGACCGCCGCGGGGTCGACTTCGGGGGCTGCCGCTGCCAGGCCTACCACCTCACGGGCGACGCCGCCGCGACGGACCCGGCCTGCTCGCTGGCGCCGGCGCACGGGATCGTCGAGGAGGCCCGGCTCCGCGCCGCGGCGGCGCGGGCGGCCGAGCCTCGCTATCTCTACCGCGGCGCGCCCCGTTGAGCTCCCCCGCGACAAGGCCCTACGCCGTGCTCGGCGTGGTCGCCGTCGGCACCTGGATGTCCGCGCTCGGCGGCAGCCTCATCAACGTCGCGGTGCCGCTCGTCCGCCGGGATCTCGGGGCCGACATCGGCGCCGCGAGCTGGGTGCTCGCGGCCTACTCGCTCTCGGTGAGCGCGCTGCTCCTGCCGTTCGGACGGCTCGGCGACCGTCACGGCAAGGGGCGCGTGTACGCCGTGGGGTTCGGCGTCTTCGGCGTGGGCTCGGCGCTCTCCGCGCTCGCGCCCACGCTCGCGTCGCTCGTCGCGGCGCGCGCCCTCCAGGGCGCGGGGGCGGCCATGCTCATGTCGAACGGCCCGGCGCTCACCACCGCCGCGTTCCCGCCCGCGCAGCGCGGGCGCGCGCTCGGGTTGCAGGCGACGGCGACGTACCTCGGGCTGTCGCTGGGGCCGTCGATCGGCGGCTGGCTCGCGCAGCGCGCCGGCTGGCACGCGGTCTTCTGGATCAACCTGCCGATCGCCGTCCTGGGAGCGCTGCTTGCCCGGTCGCTCGTCTGGCGCGGCGCGGCCGGCGCGGCGCTGGGCATCGGCGGGGCCGCGGGCCCGGGCGCGGCGGTTGCCGCCCAGGGCTCGGTTGCCGCGCCGGGCCCGGTTGCCGCCCCGGGCTCGGGGCCGGCTCCGCCCGCGACGGGCGCGCGGCCCGACGCGCGCGGGCGGCCGTTTCCGTGGGCGAGCGCGCTCCTCTTCGGCCCGGCGATCAGCGCGCTCCTCGTCGCCGTCACGCGCGGCCAGCGCTGGGGCTTTCAGAGCCCCAGGGTCGTCGGGCTCCTCGCCCTCGGCGCGCTCCTCGCCGCGGCGTTCGTGCGCGCGGAGCGGCGGAGCCCCGCGCCGCTGATCTCGGGCGCGCTCCTCGCGCAGCCGGGGCTCGGTCGCGGGCTCGTCGCCGCCTTTCTCCAGTACGCGGCGGTGTACATGATGCTGTTCCTGCTGCCGTTCTACCTGCAGGGTCAGCTCGCGATGAGCGCCGCGGACGCGGGCCTGGTGATGACGGTGCAGCCGGCCGTGATGGCGGTGATCACCGCCTCGAGCGGCTGGCTCTCGGACCGCATCGGCGCGCGCGGGCCGGCGCTCGCGGGCATGACGGCGCTGGCCGTGGGCCTCGCGTGCGTGGCCGCGCTCGGCCCGCGGCCAGAGCGCGCGAGCCTGCTCGCCGCGCTCGCGCTGGTGGGGGTCGGCTCCGGGCTGTTCACGTCGCCGAACAACAGCCGCATCATGGGCGCGGCGCCGCGGGAGCAGCAGGGCACCGCCGCGGGCCTGCTCGCCGAGGCGCGCAACGTGGGGATGCTGTGCGGCGTGGCGGCCTCCGGGGCGATGTTCGCGGCGCTCGGCGGCGGGCTGCCGGTCGAGGCGGCGGGGAGCGGCGCGCTCGGCGCGGCGTTCCAGGGGACGATGCTCGCGGCGTCGGCGCTCGCGGCCGTCGGGGCGGCCGTGAGCGCGGCGCGGTCGTCGCCGCGCGCGGGGGAAGCGGCGCGGGGGGAGCCGGCGCGATAGCGGCCGCGTGGGCGAGGAAGGCGATCGAGGTGAGCCCGAGGAGGCTCGGTGTTCGCACGATGGCGGCAGGCCGCAGACGAGACTCCCGATTGCCCTGCTCGGCCGCTTCCACCCTGGTCTTGAGCCGCCGACGGCCTTTGCGCAGCGCCAGCCTCCGCATCGCCCTCGCGAGCTCGCCGCTCGCGGATGGCTCTTGATGCGATCCTGGATGTTCATGATATTTCTCCAACATCACATCACCGCTCCCGGCGGCAGGCGCGGCCGCGCCGGCGGGGGGCTGACGCGCGAGGAGCGGCGGCGGGATGAACATCGCTTATGTGGTGATGGACGGCTACCAGGAGCTCATCGACGCGCAAGGAGAGGCGCTGGACGAGCGCCGGGTGCTGGAGCGAGAGTTCGCGCTGCTCGGCGCGGAGATGACGGCGGTGAGGTGGAGGGACAGCGCGGTGGACTGGGCGCGGTTCGACGCGGTGCTCCCGAAGGCCTGCTGGGACTACGTCCAGCGATCCTCCGAGTTCTTTGCGTGGCTGGCTCGGCTGCGCGACGTCGGAGCCCGCGTGGTGAACCCGCTGGAGCTCATCCGGTGGAACAGCGACAAACGTTATCTCCTCGACCTGCGTCGGGCCGGCGTGAGCGTCGCGCCGCTCGTTTACGTCGAGCGGGGCGCCTCTCTCGATCTCCGGGCGGAGCTCTCGCCCCTGGGATGGGGGGAGCTCGTGATCAAGCCGGCGATCTCCGCCGGCGCCTACCGGACGCTCCGCGCGGGCTCGCTGGACGCCGCGGGGGTGGCCGAGCAGATCGAGGCGATCCTGCGGGACTCGTCGGTCCTCGTGCAGCCGTTCTTCCCGGAGATCCCGCGCGACGGGGAGTGGTCGCTCGTGTTCTTCGGCGGCGCGTTCAGCCACGGGCTCGTGAAGGTGCCGAGCCGCGGCGACTTCCGCGCTCAGCCGATGTTCGGCGCGACGGCGACGGCGAGGGAGCCGCCGCCGGCGGTCCTCGATCAGGCCACCCGGGCCCTCGCGGCGCCGCCCGGGGAGACGGCCTACGCGAGGGTGGATGGATTCGTCCGCGAAGGGGGGCTGCAGATCATGGAAGTGGAGCTGATCGAGCCGTACCTGTTCCTGGAGCACGGCGGCCCGCTCGCGGCGCGCCGGTTCTGCGAGGCGGTCATCGCCTGGATCGAGGGCTGATCGCCGCCGGGCACGCGAGCGCGCGGCCGCGCGCGGGCGGGGAGCCAGACGCCGCGCGTGCGACAGGCCCCGGTGCTCCGTGAACCCTCGCTTTCGACGCACTCCGGCGGCCGCCTCGCCCGTGCATGCGAAGAGCTGGCGAACCACGATGGCGCCGTGCCTCTCGCGGGTCAGGGGTGCGGAGCTCCGGCGTCGCCGGGCGCAGTGACGGCTGCGGGGAGGTTCAGGACGAGTCGCACCCGCGCCGTCTTCCCCTCGATCCCAGAGACGCCGTAGCTCGTGATCGTGGTCCCGGCAGGCACGTACGCGGAGGGCGCGATCTCGAACGAGCGCGATCCGACCTCGCGGCCGCCGAGCGACACACGGGCAGACACGCCGTTGAAGAGCTGGAGCGAGATCTGCAATCGTACCTGGTCCAGCAGCGCGCTGGCCTTCAGCGCGGATGGGCCGTCAGGCTTCACGGAGATACGCCCGTCCAGGTCGACCGAGGCGACGTCGGCGTTGCCGTCCGACCTCCACGCTAGACGGCGCGTGAGGCGTTCGCGGTCGGCGCGGATGAGCACCGTCGCGCGGATCACGATCTCCTGGGGTGTGGCGCCTGTCGTGAACCGAACGTCGGTGACCGCCGCGGTCACGTTCACGTAGCGAAGGAACAAGACCGTTCGATCCTGAAACAGGTCTGGCGCTGCATTGCGGATCGCGTCCGGGAGCTGCCGGCGTATTTCAGCGTCGAGGTGGGCGAGGTCGGCGTCGCCTTCGATCGTGACCACGGGGTCCTGGTCCTCGATCGCGCGCAGGGTGAAGTCGGCGGCGCTCGAGGGTGTCGAGAACAGCCACCCGCCGAGCACGACCACGACGAGAGCGATGGCCGTGCAACACGCCGAAGAGATCGCTCGGCGAGGTATCCGCTTCCATCCATATCGCAGGTATCGCATACCCTATCAACTCCTGGTCACGGCGATGGTGCTCACCATCGAACGCTCCTCTGATCACCTGATCACCGCAGCGCCTCCGCGCGGCTGCGCTCGTCACGGACAAGCGACCGACGCGACGCGGCCGCCCGCGACCGTGACGGGCACGTTCTTGTTGTGCCCGATCGCCAGCACGCAGCCGTCGATCTTCGCGTCGAATGTAAATTGCAGCCGGCCGCCTTGACGGCTCAGCTCACCCTGGGTGACGGTCCCGATGAGCGCGCCGAGGTGGTGGAGACTATCCTCTTGTTCACAGCTCTGCCGCGGCCCGCCCGCCGTGCACTCGGATCCTTTCAGAACGCAGAAGTCGGGAGTGGCGATCCCCAGCTCGCAGGTCTGGCCGCCCGCGACGACCAGCGAGCTCCCGCGCAGCGTCGCCCACAGATCGCAGGTATGACCGCGGGTCTGGATGCGCAGGTTGAACAGGCCGTTTGGCGCGCTGGAGACGTCGATGTCGAACGTCGGGCGGTAGGGGTGCGCCGGGTAGATCCGCGCGAAGCGGCCGCTGGCGCATGCCGTCACCGTGTGATGCCCGATCCAGGCCGAGCCAGGGGACGGCTGGCTCTCCGCATGGCTCGAGACCGACGCCATGACCAGCAGGCAACCCGTGAACAGAGCGAATCGACTACGCATAGGAAGCCCTCCGCGCGGGTCGCGCCGCGCTCCTTCATGGATACAAGCGGCGCCACGCGGCGCCGAAGTCCCGGGCGGTCAGAAGGCGCCGCCCGGCGCAGAACCGTTCGGCCTGCCCGCGCTCCGGTTCAGAGGCCCTCGGCGCCTCGACGAGCGCCTCGCACAGGCGATCCAGCGGCTCCTCTGCGGAGGTGGGAAACACGCGTACGAAGCCGTCGTCGCCAGCGCTGATGACGCGCCGGCCATCGCCGCGGTACGCGATCGCCGTGACGCCGCCGCCATGGGCGTCGAAGCTCGCCTCCAGCGCACCCTGCCGGAGGTCCCACAGCAGGACCTTGCCGTCTCGTCCACCCGAAGCGAGCTGCTCGCCGGAGGGTGAAGGCGCGATGTCGATCACGGGGCCCGTGTGGCCCTCGAGCACGTGGACGAGCCGTCCGGACGGCACCCGCCAGAGCCTCACCGAGCCGTCGTCACCCGTGGTTGCAGCGAGATCGGAGCCCGGAACGAACCGCGCCTTCGTGACGCGACCGGCGCTCCCAGTAAGCGACGCAATCAGGCTACCGGAGCTCGCTCGCCAGAGGTGCGCGGTCCCGTCGGCGCTCGCGGTGAGCACTACCGCGCAGTCGGCCGAGAACGACGCCGACGTCACCTCGCCGGTGTGACCGGCGTGGGCCGCGATCTTCGTGTAGCGTCGGGCGTCCCAGACCTCGGCCTGCCCGTCGGCCCCGGCTGTGACGAGTAGATCGCCGTCCGCTGACCAGGCGACGTCCAGCACGCCTCCCTGGTGCAGGCGGCGCCGGTCGTCGCGCTCCAGCGGGGAGTGCTCCAGGCTCGCGAGGTGTTCCCCGTCCGATCTCCAGATCTGGACCGTACCGTCCAGCGACGCCGTCGCGATCCGGCCATCGTGCGAGACCTTGATCGCGACGATGGGATGCGTGTGGTACCCCGAGAGCAAGCGCGGTTTCTCGCTGTCTCCCACCCAGAGATATGCGCTCGGCTCCTCTGTCGAGTGGGGCGCTTCGACGAGCCATGTCCCGTCGGGACCAAACGCCGCAGCGTTGATCGGCCACGCGTGGGTTCGACGCCACCGAAGGCGGCCTTCCCGGAGGCTCCAGACGCGCGCTGTCCGGTCGACGGATCCCGTGAGGACGAACCGGCCGTCTGGCGAGTACACGGCGGTCGTGACCGCGCCGGGGTGGGCGAGCTCCAGCCGGAGCCCCACAGGCTCTGCGCTCCAGAGGCGCACCGCCTCGCCGTTGGCATGGGCCACCACGCCACGCCCGTTCGACGTGAAGCTCGCGACCTCGATCGCGCTCCCGCTGCCCACGAGCACGGTCGGCCCGGCTGAGCGCTCGCGAGAGCGGCCCGCGACGTTCCAGAGGCGGCAGAGGTGATCCGAGCCCCCGGAGACCACGCGATCGCCGGCGGGGTCGAACGCGGCGACGTTCACGGCTTCGCGGTGCTCGCCGAGCGCGCTGACGAGCTCCGGCTCGTCGGGCTTCCAGAGGAGCACCTGGTTGTCGGTGCGTCCCGTGACCATCCAGCGGCCGTCCGGCGAGAAGGCGATGACGTTGGTTTGATCCCCGTCCGGGGCCGGGAGGAGCCGCGGAGGCTCCTGCGAGCCCTCCTTGACGAGCTGAACCAGGCCCTGCGCCGGCGCGACCGCGAGCTGGGTGCCGTGCCTGTCGAGCGCGATCCCGGCGATGAGAGCGGGCGCGCCGACCACACGAGGATCGCCGCCCCGTTCGAGATCCCACACGCGCACGCCCGCGCCGTCCGAGTGCGCCGCGAGGCGCTTGCCGTCCGCCGAGAACGCGGGCGATCCGGCGGCGCCCGGGCTCGCGAATTGCGAGCGGCCGGCGCCATCGCTCGTTTCCCAGAGCTGGATGGCGTCGGGGACGATGCCCGCGACGAGGCGCCCGTCCGGCGAGAACCGCCCCTCGGTCGCGTTGGAAGGAGGAGGCGTCAACGGGATCTCGCGAACGCGGCCATCACCGTCGAGCCTCAGCAACCGTACGCGCTGGTCGTGGTACACGAGCGCCGCCATGCCGTCCTCGTCGACGCGGACGTCCACGACCCTGCCAGGCACATCGGCGGCCCCGACGGGCAAGCTGCTCCGATGCTCCGCGATCTCGGAGAGGTGAACGAGGGCCTCGGGCGGGTGCCGGCCGTATCGCTGCTGGCGCTCGGCATACGCCGCGAGCGCTCGGGTCACCGCCTCCGCGATCCGCGTCGGATCATCCCGGACAAGGCGCGCCGCCGCCACGAGCTGGTTCAGCTCGGCGGTGGCCGAGCTCTGCTCTCGCGCTGTCGCCGCGAAGAACAGCGCGGCCACCGCGCCGATGACGCCGAGCCCGAGGAGCGCGGCCAGCAGGCTCTTGTTCCGCCGGTGCGCGACGCTCTTGCGGACGAACGCGCGCTCGACCTCGGTCAGCCAGTCCGGCTCGAGCGCCGCGACGAACCGATCCGGGACGAAGTATTCGAGGAGACGTCGGGTGACCTGCGGCTCCAGCGCGCGAGCCCCGCCTGCGCCGTCGCCCTCCTTGCGCCGGAGCCGCGCGACGCGGGCCAGGCGTCGATCCCCCCAGAGCATGGCGAGGGGCTGGCTTCCTGCTTGCCAATCCTCGGCGGCGTCCGTCAGCTCGCGCGTCGCGAGGACGCGCTCCCCCTCCACCGCGAGCCAGGAGCGCAGCCGCGGCCACCCCTCGATGAGCAGGTCATGCGCCGGCTCGTAGCTCCCGGCGGACTCGACCACGAGCCGCGCGCTCACCAGCATCCCGAGCACAACGTCGGTCCTCTCCCTGGCCTCGGCCGTCGGCTCCGTGTCCAGCTCGTCGCGCGCGACGCGACGGCGCGCCCAGCCGTTCGGTCCGCCTTCGACCATCCGGAGCAGGACCCGCCGCACGGTCGCCTGGTGCAGCGCGAGCTGGCCGGCGTCGGCGGGCACCCGGACGGCCCTGCCCTGCGCGTCGATCGTGCGCTCATAGACGCCCTCGGCGATCCGGGTGAGCGCGCCGGCGACGCCGCCGATCGCCTGGAAGTCCGCCCAGAGGAGCTTCCGATCCTCGCGCCCGCTCTGGAGATAGCGGAGGCAGAGCGCGTTCAGCGTGAGCGAGAGCAGCGGCAACGACCCCGGGAGCGCCTCGACCGCGTCGAGCAGGAAGTCGACCAGGGCGCGACCTCCTCGCTTCTCATCGTCGAAGAAGAGCACGCGCTCCTCCGCAGGCCGCTCGATCACCTCGCGGAGCTCCTCCCGGTTCATGGGGGGGACGAGGACCGCGGCGAGGTCCTCGCCGAACAGCGCGAGGATCTCGGCGTCGAAGCCAGCCCGCACCGCGCCGAGCACCTTGACGTGCCCGGTCTGGACCAGATCGTGGACCAGCCGAGCCAGCTCCTTCGCCGCCGGGGCCTCCACCCGCGTGATCAGCTCCTCGAGCTGATCGAGCACCAGCACGAGCGTGCCCCTCTCGGCCTGGGCCCACGCACGGACGGCCGCGTCGGGCGCGTCCTCGCCGTCCCATCGCGGGAGGTGGGAACGAAGCGCGGCCAGGACGACGCCCGCAGGGTCCGAGCCGACGCGCAGCACGCTCGAGATCGCCCAGGCTTCTTGCTCCTCGCGCAATCGCGGCACGAGCCCCGCGGCGAGGAGGCTCGACTTGCCGACACCCGAGGCGCCGGTGAGCACGAGAAACGCTCGTCCCGGCTCGGCGGCCTTGGCGGCGAGGTCCTTTATCAGGGCGGTGCGACCGGAGAACACTCCCGCGTCGCCCTCCCCGAAGGGTCGCAGGCCGGTGTACGGGATGCTCGCGCTGTCGAGATGTACGGGCTCCCGCCACGCAGGTTCGTCCTCGAGCAGAAACCCGAAGTCGCCTCCTTCATGCCACGGGAGCGTGAAGAACATCGGCGTCTGCTGGGCGCGTTGCAGGTGCTCTAGCTGGAGCTCCAACAGCACCTTCTGAACGAACACATAGAGGTCCGTGGCCAGCACCACGCCGTCGCGGTTGGCGTCGGCGTCCGAGGTCCTCAGCGCGCCCAGGAGCGCGGTGGTGAAGGGTGAATTCTGCTGATCGCTCTCCTTGCGCGCCGCGATCGAGTCGAACGCGACCTCGTCGTGCCCGGCGGAGGCGAGGACTTGCGCAGCCGCATGCCGCGTGACCCACTCGTACCGCGCCTGGGCCAGGCGGGGCCGCGCCGCGGCGGCCTCGCGCGTTCGGGCGAACGCCCCCGCGGAGCAGCAGTCGAGGATGATCAGCACGTGGCGACACGCCGTCTTCTCCAGGGCGGAGATCGCGTCGCGGAGCGTGCTCATGGGGAAGAGCGTGCCGGGATCGTCGCGCCTCGCGTCGCACGGCAGCAGGGACCCGACGAGCCGATCGTCTTCCGTCAGGTCGGCACGGCCATGCCCCGAGAAGAAGAAGACGAAGCGCTGGTAGTGCTTCGCGGCCGCGGGGATGGCCTCGGCGATCGCGAGGAGCCGCTGCCGGGTCGCGTCACCATCGAGGCACTCGACCGTGTCGTACCCATGCGCGTTGCGGAGGGTCTCGCCGATTTTCTCCGCGTCGCGACGCGCGCAGTAGAGCCTGAGATCCTCGTTGTACGCATCGATTCCGACCACGATCGCCAGCCCCCGCCCATGGCGGCCGCGCGCCCCCTTCAGGTTCGGGTCGCCGCGACGGATCGGCAGGCCCGCCAGCCCCTCGACGCAGCCCGGGGGACCTCCCGTCCCACGTGGCCGCTCGCCGTCGTCGTGCTGAGGAGGAGCGCTCACGAAGGTCGGATCCATCGTGTCAGCCCTCCCTCAGCGCGCGCCGCGCCTCGCCCGGCGACCCGCCGGCGGCCGCCTCGGCGCGCGCGTCGATGAGGACGGCGGTGACCTGGGACGTCCACGAGGACGGCGGGGCGCGCCGCGCCTTGGCGTCCTTCATGGCCACGGAGGCCAGGACGTCGTGGAAGCGGAGCGGCTCTTCGAGGAAGCGCAGCGACGGGCCCGGCTCCGTCGTGCCGATCACCACGAACCGATCCAGGCCGAACGGGCGCCCCGTGGTCACGCTGGCCTCGAAGGGATCGTCGAACGCGCCGCCCCGCCAGAAGGTGTGCAAGCCGCGCCCGTCGATCGCCGCGTCTCCCAGGTACTCGACGCAGCCGCTGGACGCGGCGTTGAGCAGCGTCGCGTAAAGCCGATAGGGCGAGCGGTTCTCGACCCGCACGCAGAACCGCTCGCCCGCGCGGAGCCGATAGGGATACGCCGGCGCGCCGCCGGCGACCTCCGGGAGGGCCGGGTTCTGCGGATCGACGGAGGATACGTGGTGATCGCAGCAGAGGAGCGCGATACGCAGCTGGCCGGGCAGATCGGTGCACGCTCGCGCCAGGCGGAGCGGAGCGCGGTAGCGCGCGTAATGCGAGAGCACCGCGGGGATTCGCGCGCTCTCTCTGGCGGGCACCACGACCAGCACGGGCTCGCCCGAGGCGCCGGTGCCGTGGGCGTCGTCGCACAAGACGTGCGCGCCATCGCGGCGGGCGGTCAGCCACACCTCGGCTTCGTGGGAGGGCGCGACGCGCACGGACGGCGTGGCGCGCACGAGCGCCGCGACCTCCGGGGCCGCCGAGTCCACGGCGACCGCGAGCCGTTCGTCCGCGCCGGGCACCTCGATGCGCGCGTGCATGCCCGGGGGCACGTCAAAGACATCTCCCTCGGCGGTCGCCTCGGCCGTGAGCCTGGTCGCCGACGTGATCCGGACGCGGCCGATCGACGGCGCGCTGCCCTCCGCCGGGGCCGCGGGCTCCACCGCCATGATCGCGCCTTCCGTGACGCCGAACAGCGCGCCGGCATCGAGATGATACCTCAGATCCCGCCGGACGATCCCGAACCTCATCGGGGCGTGGTCGCCGCCATGGAACACGCGCCTGCCGAAATCGCCGTAGAGCCACGGGTGCTGCTGGGGATTGACGCGCGCGACGCCGGCGAGCACGTCGCGCCAGATCGCTCCCCACCGGACGGTCAGGAGGCCGGCCGGATCGAGCGGCTCCAGCTTCGCCAGCAGCGCGCTCGTCAGCGCGCCGTGGCGCACGCCGCCGGCATCGTCGCACTCTATCGCGCGCTCGTCGGCGAGACAGGCCGCCACGATCTGGCAGGCCGCGAGGCCGTTCGCGAGCGCGCGCGCGACGCCCCTCGCGTCATCGCGCCGCGGGAAGGCCTCCCGCGCAACGACGGCGTCCTCTGCGACACGCAGGAAGCGGTCTCTTCCGCCCGTGGGAGCCAGGCCGCTCCGCGTGATGCCGGCGGAGCTGCAGCAGTCGAGCACGACGGTGACGCTCTGCGTGCGCCTGCCTATCCGCTCGAGGAGGTTGTTGAGCTCGAAATCGAAGAGGAGCTGCGCGTCGCCGTCCCCGCGCGCGAAGTCCACAGGCACCAGCGCCTCACGGAAATAGCGCGCCTCCCCGCTGGAGACGGTGGTCTGGGTGCCGTGCCCGGAATAGTAGATGAAGACCGGCTCGTTCCACGCGACGGCGCTCGTCCCCAGGTGCGCCAGCGCGTCGCGGATGTGCGCGAGCGTGGCAGGCCGCGAGGGCGCGGTGTCTCCTTGATCATGGCCCGGGTGAGGCGACATGAGGCGGGTGATGCTCTTGCGATCGACGCCGACCCGCTCGAGGAGCAGGCGCTCGATCGCGCGAACGTCGTTGACGCAGCCGTGAAGCGGTGACCTCGGGTAGTCGTCGATTCCGATCAGAAGGACATGAGCAGGCTTGGAGTTGGTCGTCATCGATTCGGGCCCTCCTGGGTGAGGACGCTGCGCGCGATCGGCCGCCCGCCGGGCCTCGAGCGAGGCACTGCCGGCAGGCGCGACCCGATCGCGCTTCATCGAGGGACCTCCTCCGTCGACGGCGGCGCAGCCCCCAGCCGCGGTCCATCAGGCAACGCACATGCCACCTGCGTGGGCCCAGGCTCGCGCGGTTCGGAGGAGCGCCCGCCGCGTTGAAGCGGTCGTGAACATCCCGCCGCGTCGAGACCCCACGCGGGCGCGTTCCTGCCGCACGCGAGCGCAGGGGGCCAGCGCTCCTCCCGCGAACACCGCCGCTGCCGCTCGCCCCAGGCGTTCCTCGCATGCCGCCGCCAAGAACGACCGTCGTGGGTGGCGCGCGCCTTGCGTCAAGCCTCCTCGTCATCGCCACCCGTGGAGGAGGACCCGTGGCCATCACCTCAGAGTTCGCGCCCTTCGTGAAGGCGCTCGCCGCTGCCTTGCCCGCGAACCGTCGATTCGGCGGCTCGCTCATGGACGACGCCATCGACGCCATCGCGGGCCGCCGCGGCTCGGCGTCGAACGCGCCGGAGATGCGCGCGCTCCTCTCCGAAGAGCGAGCGCGGTACATCATCGCTCCACCTCGGTTCGAGCGCAGCGCCGGGCCCTCCGCCCGCGCCCAGCTCGATCACATCCGCAAGACCATCCCGTCGAGCGCCGTGCGCGGCGATGGCGCCGGCGATCACCAGCTCCTCCTCCTCTCTCCGCTGGAGGCCGCCGTCGTGAAGGAGCGCTTCGGCGCCCTGGTCATCGAGAAGGACGCCCAGCATCACCTGCCTCGAACGCCGCTCGCTCCCCTGATCAACCCCATCTCGGTCCCCCCGGGAGAAGGGATGTCCGTCACCGTCCTCGTCCGCGGCCCCGCCGCTCCGCTCGCCGGCGCGCGGGTCATCGTCCAGCCTTCCGCCGACCGCGACGACGGCTACGAGGGGGTGACCGGCCCCACGGGCGAGCTGCAGATCACGGTACGAGGCGCCGAGCCGCGCTTCGCGAGGATCATCGTGATCCCGAGGATGAACTACTGGTCCCGGGTCGTGACGGATGTCCGCTGCGCCGCGATGGTCGTCGTGGACGTCATGCCCCTGTCGCCCAGCGGCTTCGACTGGGGCCTCCGCGAGACGGGCGCGCCGTCCCGCGGCGATCGCCATGGCCGGGCCATCAAGGTCGCCATCATCGACTCTGGCATCGCGCGCCACCCGAGCCTGCCTGACGTCAAGCGCGGGAAGAACTTCATCCTGGGCGAGGACCCGAGCGCCTGGGACCGGGATCAGGACGGCCACGGCACCCATTGCGCCGGCATCGTCGCGGCGCTCGCCCGCGACGGCAGCACCTGGGGTTATGCGCCCGAGGTCGAGCTCCATGCCTACCGGGTCTTCGGCGGACCGGACGGCGGTGGGTGGGCCTCCGATATCGCCGCGGCCGTGCGCGAGGCGACCCGCTCGGGGTGCGACCTCATCAACTTGAGCGTCGCCAGCCACGCGCCCAGCGGGCTCGTGCGCAGGGCGATCGAAGAGGCCGTCGAGGCCGGCGTGGTGTGCACCGCCGCCGCCGGCAACGAGGGCGGCGAGGTCGCCTATCCGGCCAGGCTCCCGGGCGTGCTCGCCGTGTCCGCGATCGGCAAGACGGAGACGTATCCCGTCGGGACCTTGCACGGGGACGCCCGCGAGGGCGGCGCTAAGAAGGGGGGCTGGTTCCTCGCGTCCTTCTCGAACCGCGGCCCCGAGGTCGCCTTCGCGGGGCCGGGGGTGGCCGTCACCTCGACGCTGCCGGGCGGGTTCGGCGCCTGGGATGGAACCTCCATGGCCTGCGCCCACGCGACGGGGCTCGCCGCGATCGCCCTGGATACGATGATGCGAGAAGCCTCGCCGGCCGCGCTCCCGCGATCGCCGGAGCGCGCGGCGCGGCTCGTCGATCGCCTGCTCGGGACCTGCATCGATCTCGGCCTGGCGCGCGACGCGCAGGGCGCCGGTCTGCTCCACATGGGGCGCGGGAGCTCCCCCGAGGCGGAGAAGCGGCGATGAAGGTCCTCGTCATCGCCGCGAACCCCGCCACGAGCCGGCGGCTTCAGGTCGACGAGGAGATCCGCAAGGTCCGGTGCAGGCTGCGCAGGGGGAAGAAGCCAGGCGTTCCTATCGAGCTCCGGGCGTGCCGCCAGGCGAGCCCAGCGATGCTCGTCGACGAGCTGCTGCGGTTTCGTCCCGAGATCGTCCACTTCATCGCCCACGGCACCGCCTTCAGGGGCATCGTCCTCGAGGACGAGGACGGCGCGGAGGTGCCGCTCGACGAGGCGTCGTGCGGCGAGATCTTCAGGGTATTCCGCGAGAGCGTCCGCCTCGTCGTGCTCAACGCGTGCGTCTCCCGGCCCTACGCGGCGGCGATCGCGCGGCACGTGGACTGCGCGATCGGGATGAACATGCCCATCGAGGACGCCGCCGCGGTCGCCTTCTCCGCGACGTTCTATGGCGCGATCGGGGCAGGGTGTTCGGTGCAGGACGCCTTCGACCTGGCGTGCGTGGTGGAGCGGAGCGGCGCCCGCCCCGAGCTCCTGCCGGGCCCGCGCGCGGCGCCCTCCGACATCATCCTCGTTCGCCCCAAGCCACAACCCCAGCGGCTCGGGCTCGTCCTGCTCGCCCTGTTCGTCCTCTCCTGCGTGTTCCTCGGCGCCAGCGCGCTCCACCAGCCGTGACCGGGATCACCGCGCCCTGAATCTCTGCGACAGCACCAGGATGATCGGCTTCAGCAGCTCAGGCTCGAGGCGGGGCGTGAGCGCGAGGAGGAGGTCGACGGCCACCTTCTCCCGCCAGATCCGGGACATCAGGGTCACGGCCGCCACGGTGCCGACGCCCGCCCCGGCCGTCGTAGAGCCTGCCATGACGGCCTCGCAGCCGTGATGGATCACGACCCACAGCGCCGCGAGGAAGATGACGAGCACCATGGCCGCGAGGATGGCGAAGTAATGATTGTTCTCGCGCCGCAGCGCCTCGAGCTGCTCCTCCAGCTGCTTCACCGGCAGCGGGGCCGAGTCGCCGGGGCCGCCGTGGATCGGCTCGATGTACGCATGCAGAAGGGTGCCGAGCTTCATATCGACCTTTCCAGGGCGGCGAGGCTCAGCCGCGCGACGACATCGGTGAACCTCTCGCCCTTTTCATGGCACGCGAGTGCCTTGATGATGTACTTGTATCGAATCAGGCGCGCCTGGATGGCTGTCCGCCGCTGATTGCAGATGATCAAGAACCCGCTCCGGCGGCGCTTGATGGCCTCGCCGAGCAGGATCGAGTTGCAGATCGTGAGATCCAGCACGCCGTCGAAGCCCTCCGGGATCGCGCTGACGATCGCGTCGATCGTCCTGAGGCCGTCGTAGAACTCCACCGCCGCGCCGGGCCGGATCTCCGCCGGAAACTCGCTCTCCAGCGCGGCCCGCGTCAGGCGCTCCGGCGCGTCCCCGCCGCCGGCGCCCGGCGCCGGCGGCTGCCCCGACCGCGTCGCCTGCGGGTGGTAGATCGCGTGCCCCGCGTCGAGCAGGCTGCGGAGCTCGGCGCCCATGGCGTCCCTCAGCGCGTGCAGCTCGCCGCCGCTCGGGTCGCCGGCCGCCAGCAGATCCCGGCGACCCCGCCGGGCGAGCTCGCCCGCAATCCAGCGCTGGATGGGCGTCCGGGGCGCGGCGAGCTTCCGCGCGAGGCCGGCGACGTCGACGATGTCGCCGGCCTCGAACGGGACGAACCGCCAGTGGGCGACGAGGGTCACGACGGCGTGCCACCGGAGCAGCTCGCGGAAGCTCTCCAGCGTCGTGTACGGGGCGAACGTCACCTCGTAGGGCGCCAGCTCCCGCTGGAGCTGGCGCACCGTCTGCGCGAGGGGACGGTAGTCCTCCCACCGCGCGGCCGGCGTGATGCCCGGGTGTGCGGCCGCTCTGGTCTTCACGAAGTCCTTCGGTGACGCGGGGTCGAGATCCGCGAAGAACGCCCCCTCCGTGAGCGGGATGCAGATCGCGAGCGCGCAATCCGACGGCTTGACCGGGCGCTCGGGCATCAGATATCGAGCCTCTCGATCTGGTTGCAGCCGCGTGGGGTGCACCGGATCGCCGTCGGGAAACCCTCCACGAGGTCCTTGAACTGTCCCTTCTTGATCACATAATAAGTGAGGTTGCCCATCAGGGTCTTTGGCTTGAGGAGGAACTGTCCATCCTTGGCCAGATGCTTTTTGATTTTTTCGCCCTTCTGCTTCTCGAGCTCTTTTGCAATGACGAGGTTGTCGATCTTTGCCTCTGCCTCATCCTCATAGACGAGCAGCATGTCGATGCGCGACCTCAGGTCGCTGTCCTGGTTGATCTTCGAGATGAGCTCCTCGCAGTAAGGGCACCAGGACGCGATGACATACACGGTGAGCTCTCGGCGCGGGGAGACCTCGGCCGATGACTTCCAGTCGTCGGGACCAAGGCGGGCACCGGCCTTCGGTAGCGGGGCCACCGGGAACGCCTGGTGCCTGGGCGCAGGGATGTTGACCGGGGTGGCGACCAGGAGCTGCGGCTCGAAGGTCGGAGCCGGGAGCTGCGCCGGCCGCGCCCCGGCGTGCTCGGGCGCCTGCCCGCCGCCGTGCAGGTAATCCAGCAGCAGCAGGGCGCAGAACAAGAGGGCGGCTGTTTGTAAAATCCTTTTCATGATGCTCCTCGCGAATGTGTGCGGAGTCTGGCCGTGATCACGCCGAGCTCACGCGCGGCGCGCGGTTCAGCCGAGCGCCCCGGCGCGCCCCCGCCTCACGTCATCTCTCTGGACGACGGTCACGTCATCGCTCTGCCCGGAGAGGACGATCTGCAGATCTCCTTGGTGCGCCGCGGAAGTCTTCCTGAGCTCCTTCTTCAGCTCGAACGCCATTCGCTCGACGGTGGCGGATCGATTGAACAGCTTCTTCAGGACCGCGGAGATTTCCTGCACCAGCGCCTTCCTCACAGCCTCCGGGACGATCCTGTCCAGGAGCAGCTCTATGCGCATCCTGATGGATGACGTCCGCTTCGCCGTGACGGGGATATCGACGGTCAGATGAAATATCGACCTCCCGTCGGCGAGAACCTCGTACGACTCCGCGCCGAGCTTCCATCTCTTGAAGTCCGCCTTGGCGCTCAGCAGGCTCTTCGCCCTGCCAGCATCCATGTTGTGGACGAGCCCAACGACATCCGCCCTCGCCTGGAGCTCCGCGTTCTGAACGAGCACGCGCGCCTCGTCGCTGCTGAATCCCCTGAGCTCGAGCCGCAGCGGCTCGCCCTTGGCAGCGCTTTTCTGGGCGCGCTCGGCGACCCTGCGCTTCACGTCGTCCGAGGTCGCCACCTCGACGGCCTCCTTGGAGTCCAGAGAGCGCACGCGGTACGCGCCGTCGCGCCGCTCGACCGAGAGCACTTCGGCCGTGGACGGCGGGCGCGGCGGCGCGGGAGGCGGCTGCGTCACGGGCGGCTGGGGGACCGGCGCGCGAGGCAGCTCAGCATCCGCTTTCAGGAGCAGATCCTCGAGGAGTTTCGAATTGCAGCAGACGCAGCCTGGCGGGTCCGCGGCCTGCGCGGCGCCCGCCGCCCCGATGGAGAGCGCGGCAGACAGGGCGGCAGCAAGCGCGAGAGAGCAACGGTAGGTTCGCATGGGTTCTCCGGCGTTTCGCGAAAGGGCGGGTAACGAGCTCGCAGCGCGCGGCGTCCCGTCGCGGCGCCGCGCTCCGGCGCGTCGCGGCTAGCTCGGAGCGCCGCCGTCGCCTCGAGGTGCGAGCCGCCGTCGCGCGCTGCCCCGCGACGCACCGCGACCCATTGCAGGCGCCGGACCAGCCGCCGATCCGGCCATACGCACGGGCGCACGGGCGCCATATCCCGGCACTGGGAGGCGCAGCCTCGGCTGGGAAGCCGCGGCGGCGTTCGGCGATCACGCGGCGCGTGCCTCGCACACGCAGCCCGCGCCATGGCGCACTGGCGCGCACCCGCTCCTGCCCCGGAGCGAGGCGCGCCGGGCCCCGCCGCCCCTGCGCCAAAACGATTGTCTACATCCTGCCTCATGGACGACAATGAGGGCTCCTCACCGCAGCGCCGCGCCGATGCGCCCGGCGCAGGAGAGCGAGGCTGGCTCATGTGGCCATCTCAGAGAGCATCACCGCGGTGGACCGACAGCGGCTCCCCTGCGCGAACGCGCCGCGCGGGACCGGTGATCGCCGGCCGCTACCAGCTCCTCACGCGCCTCGGCGAGGGCGGTCACGGGGAGGTCTGGGAGGCGCAGGATCCGGTCGGACGCGAGCGCGTCGCCGTCAAGCTCCTCCGCGACGCCGCCGGGCCCGACGCCGCCCGCGTGCGCCGCGAGGTCGCCGCGCTCCGGATGCTCCGGTGCCCAGGCGTCGTGCAGCTGCTCGACGAGGGGATCGACCAGGGACGGCCGTTCCTGGTGATGGAGCTCGTCAACGGCTCACCGTTCCCCGGCGCGGGGCTCCCGGACGACGAGCCGCCCGCACGGCAGACCCGGCCCGCCCCGGCCGACGACCCCGAGGGCGCCCAGCGCGGCGCGATGACGCCGCACGCAGGCGATACAGGCGATCCGGCGACGATCGAGCACGCCCGCCCCGCTGCGCCCCGCGCGCAGCGCGGATGGCGCGAGCTCGCCGGCGCGACCGTGGCGCTCCTGGAGATCCTCGGCCGCGTCCACGCTCAGGGCGTGGTGCACCGCGACCTCAAGCCGGCCAACGTGCTCGTCACCCCCGAGGGCCGCCCGACCCTGCTCGATTTCGGGCTCTCCTTCGACGTGCGGCTCAGCGCCGGCCTCACCGAGGAGGGCCAGATCCTCGGCACGCCGGCCTACCTCGCGCCCGAGCAGATCCTGGGCGATCCCGTCGGCCTCCGCGCCGACCTGTACGCGCTCGGGGTCATGCTCTACGAGGCGCTCGCGGGCCGGCTGCCCCACGAGGTCGGCAGCTTCCAGGCGCTCCTGTTCGCGCGGGTGACGCAGCGCCCGCGCCCCCTCCGGGAGCTCGCCCCCGGCACCCCCGCCGCCGTCGCGGAGGTCGTCGACCGGCTGCTCGAGCGCTCGCCCGACGAGCGGCCCCGGTCCGCCGGCGAGGTCCTCTGCATGCTCCGGGGCCAGTCCATGGCCCACGTCCACGAGCACGTCCTGCCCCGCCTCGGCGGCGACGAGCACGTGCGCGCGATCGTGGACGCCGCCCGCGCCGGGAGGCCGGCCACCGTCGTCGGGCCGGCCGGCTCGGGACGCTCGCGCTGCCTCCAGGAGGCGGCTGCGATCCTCGAGGCCGAGGGGCGCGCCGTGACCTGGACGCGTCCCGGGCGCCTCCCCTTCGCCAGCCTCGAGGCGCTCCTCGGCTCGCTCGAGCAGCAGGCCTCGAGCCGGCTCGACGACGTGACGCGCTCCATCGACCAGCGGCTCGACGAGGCGCTGGCCGCGGGCGCGATCGTCCTCGTGGACGACGCCGAGCGGCTCGATCGCTGGTCCTCCGCGGCCCTCGACCGCTGCCGCGCCTCGGGCGCGATCGTCGAGGCCGCGCTCGACGCCCCCACGGCCCCGCGCGCCGGCGCCGCGATCCGCGTCGCGCCGCTCGACGAGGCCGCGCTGCGCCCCCTCTTCGCCGGATCGGAGCGGCTCTTTCACCTGCGCTCCGACGCCGCGCGCGCCCTCTGGGCCCGCACGGGCGGCCTGCCCGCCCGCGTCGCCGCCGAGGTCGACGCCTGGGTGCGCTCGGGCATCGCTCGCTGGGACGGCGACGCGCTCGCGATCGATCGGGACGCCATCGACCGGCTGGACGCGGGCCTCTGCGTCGCCCTCCCCGCCGCGCCGGGCGCCGTGGTCGACGCGGCGATGCGGCTCGATCCGCTCCTCGAGGACATGCTCCTGTGGATGGGCCTCGCCCTGCCCGAGGCGACGCCGGCGCTGCTCAGCGCGGCCACCGGGCACCCCCTCTGGCGCGTCGAGGCCACCCTCGACGAGCTCGTGCGCCTCTCCGCGGCCGCGCGCCTGCCCGACGGGCGCGTCGAGCCACGCGCGCTGCTCTCGGCCGAGCCCCTCTGGTCGGCGGAGCGCCGGCGGGCCGCGCACCTTCAGCTCGCGCGCCTGCAGCAGCCGGGCGCCGATGGCCGGCTGCTGCACCTCATCGCGGGGCACGACGCGCTCACGGCCGAGGCCGCGCGCGCGATCGCCGGGGAGGCCATCGCCGCGGCCCGGCGCATCGCCGCCGAGGGGCGCCTCGGCCACGCCGTCGCCGCGCTCGGCGAGGGGCTCCACGCCGTGCGCCAGGCGCCTCCCGCCGCCGCTCTCGGCCCCTCGTCCCCCGCCGACGCTCTCGGCCCCTCGTCCGACGAGGAGCAAGTCCTCGCCGTGTGGGTGGAGGTCGCGCTCGCGGACGGCACGGCGCACGCCCTCGATCGGGTGCTCTACGAGATCTGCCGGGCGCGAGAGAAGGGCCCCGCCGTCGCCCACCTCGAGGTGCTCGTCCGCGCGGCCCTGACCGCCCTCGGCGGCAGCGGCGAGCGCGCGCTCGCGGCCGCGACGGCCGTCCCGCCCTTCGCCGCGCCCGACCTCGAGCGCCGGCGCCAGGGCCTCCGCGTCGCGGCGGCGCGCGGCTGCTCGGTGAGCCGGGAAGAGGAGATCCTCGCAGAGGTCGCGCTCTGGGCCGAGCGCGCCGGCGACCCGCGCGCGCGGGCGCGGCTCGCCGGGTGGATGGGGCGCCTGAGGTACCGGCAGGGGCGCTTCGACGAGTCGGCCGCGCTGCACGCCGCCGCCGCCGAGGGCGAGCCCTGGGTCGCGGACCGCGTCTTCGAGGCGCTCGCCAGCGCGTCGTCCTTGCTGGAGGCGTTCTGCCACCGCGAGGCCGCGGAGCGCGCCCGCGCCGCGCTCGAGCTCTGCCGCCGCTGCCGCCACCCCTTCTACGAGGCGCGGGCCGAGTGGATCCTGCGCGCCGCCGCGTACCGGATGGGCGAGACCTCCGGCGCCGACCTCGAGCTCGTGGGCGCCGTCGCGCTCCTCGGCGCGCCCGTCCTCGAGCCGCTCGTGTGCGTCACCGAGGCCGCCGCCGCGTGGCGCGCGGCGGACCTGGGCACGGCGCGCGCGCTCGCTTCACGAGCCCACCGCGCCTGGCAGGGGCGAGGGAGCCCGTGGCCGGCGCTCCTCGCGCGCGGGGTCGCGCTCGCCGCGGGCGACCCCGCCGAGGCAGGCGAGATCGCCGCGCTCATGGCGCAGGCGCAGCGCTGCCCCGTGCCCGGCCTCGGGGTGCAGATCCTCGGCCTGCTCGCGCTGGCCGATCCCGGCGCGCGGCCGCCGAGGCGGCGCGCGCTCGGCGACCTCGTCCGCGCCGTCGCGCGCCGCCGCTGGGGCCTCTGCATGGACGTGCTCTCCATCGAGGAGTCCCTCGCGGCCCTGCGCGTCCCCCTCGCGGTCGCCGAGCGCGCCGCGGCCGGCGCGCCCGCGCGGCCCGCGTGCTGAGGCGGCGCGGCGCCGCGGGCTCGCCGGCGCGCCTCACAGCTGGGGCGGCAGCTCCGTGAAGTAGCTGCACGCCGCGATCGCGTAGGTCGACCCGACCTGCCAGGTGCTCTGCATCCTCTGGAGGAAATCGCTCAGCGCCTGGAACTGCTCGCCGGCGCCGGGCGGCCCCGCGACCGTCTCGCGATCGAGGGGCGACCCGTAGCTCGCGCGGAGCACCCAGTACTCGTGGATCCGGCCGGGGGCCCTCTTCACGCCGAACACGTGCCCGGCGAGCACGCCTGCCTGATGGAGGACGCAGGCGCCCTCGTCGATCTGCTTGTCCGCGCCGCTGTCGAACGGAGGAGGGTTGTAGTTGCCGATGCTGCTGTACGCGTCGATGTTGACCTTCACGTAGGTCGCGTCGCCCTCCCACAGGCCACCTTGCCGGACGGCGTTCTGCCACTGGTCGAGGAGCTTGTACTGGCGCGCTGTGGACTGCGGGCGCTGCAGACGGACCGTGCCGACCGGCGGGGCGCAGTACCCGGCATAGAGCACCCAGCGCTGCCGGTCCGGCGCGCCCGGATCGGAGAACCCGTAACCGACGATCGTTTTCTTCTGCACGTCCACGAGCTCAACGGTCCCGTTCTGAATCGGCCATACCATGATGCACCTCCTGGGCTGCGTGTCGGGGCCGCCATTGAGCAACGCGTGTGCCCATCGCGGCAAGCCCCCGGTCGGCGCGGGCGGCTCCTGCGCCGCGCGCGCCGGCGAGCGCCGCGGCCCCTGCGCCGCGCGCGTGCGACCGACACGCGCCGGTTTGCTCGCGGAACGCAGGGCGGCTCGCGGCGGGCCCGCCGGGGGCCTGGTCCTGGCGCGCGGGGGGCGCCGCCCAGGGCGACGTCCCCCTGCGACGGCGCTGGTTCGCTTCATGCACAGGACGCACGGGACACGGGGGCCAGGAGGTGTGTTCGTGAGAGAGCCGAGCCACGATGAGGCGAAAGAGGAGCTGCTGGTCGATCTGCGCGTCCGCGTGCGCGTGTCCGTCGAGGTGGAGCGCGAGCCTCGCCCACCTCGGGCGGCTGGCTCCAGGGCGTCGCTGCTCCGCGAGCCGACGCCCGGCGCCCTGCGGTCCGAGCCGCTCAGGTATGGACGCGAGGATCGCGAGGATCTCTTTCGCCTCCACCAGCCGCCGCCTCACGCCGACGCGGTCGCGGCGATCTTCGACCGCGCGCGCGTGAGCGATTCGCGCGACGGCACCTCGACGCTGCGGACCATCGCCGCCCGGGTCCGCTTCGGCCTCGGGCCCGAGGAGCCGTTCGCCGCGCAGCCCTCGGGCGCCTCCGCGACCGGGTTCCTCGTCTCCCCCCGCGTGATCGCGACGGCCGCGCACTGCGTCGAGGAGATCGAGCTCAGCCACATCCGCTTCGTCTTCGGCTTCCGCATGGTCGACGCCGCGACGGCGCAGCTCGTCGTGCCGAACCACGACGTCTACAGCGCTGCTCGCATCCTCGCCCTCCGGCACGACCCCCAGGGCGCGGACTGGGCGCTCGTCGAGCTCGATCGAGACGTCGCGGGCCGGAAGCCTGCGCCGATCCGGAGGAGCGGCAGGGTCGGGGACGGCGCGAAGCTCTACGTGCTCGGCCATCCCTGCGGCCTGCCGCTGAAGTACGCCGACAACGCCCTGGTCCGCGACAACCAGCCGGCGCCCTTCTTCGTCGCCAACCTCGACACGTACGTCGGCAACTCCGGCTCACCGGTCTTCAACGCCGAGACGAACGAGGTTGAGGGCGTGCTCTCGCGCGGCGGGCGGGACTTCATGCTCGCCGAGGAGGGCTACGTGTCGATGGTCTTCCCGGACAGCGGCGGGAGGGGCGAGGACTGCACCCGGACGACGGAGTTCGCGGCGCTCGTACCCGGGTGAGGCGCCGCCGCGCCGAGGTCCATCGATCGCGACGCTTCGCTGTCTTCAACGTTCCGCTGATTGCAACGTTCGGCGCTGCCCGCGCTAGCGCGCGGCCGCGCGCCGATGATCGGAGAGCACCATGGCCATTGTTGGATCGTTCCGTCCATTGATCGAGGAGATTGCGGCCGCGACCCCCGTCGAGCGAGGTAACTCGTCGCTCTTGCAGGATGCGGTCGGGCTCGTGCGCGCGCGCCGCGCCCTGCCGGCCGACGACCCGCGCGTCGAGGCGCTCCTGCACGGCGAGCGGCGCCGCTACATCGTCGCGCCGCGGATGTTCCAGCAGAGCGCCGGGCCCGCGGCCCGCGCGTCCCTGCAGCGGATCCAGGAGCACCTCGGGGACAGCATCGTGCGGAGCGAGCGCGGGGATGGGCGCAAGGTGATGCGGCTGTCGCGGATCGAGGCCGCGGTGCTCCAGGAGCGCTTCGGACACCTCGCGGTCGAGGAGGACATCCAGCACCACCTCTTCCGCACGCCGCTCGTGCCGCTCGTCGAGCCGATCGCCGTGCCGGCCGCCGGGACGCGGAGCGTCGCCCTCCGGGTCCACCGGAACGACGTCGGCATCGCGGGCGTCGAGGTGATCGCCCTGCCGCGCGGAGCCCACGGGGCGGGGTACCGGGGCGTCACGGACGGCGCCGGGCGCCTGTCCCTGTCGGTCCGGTCCTCCGACACCTCCTTCGCCAAGATCATCGTGCTGCCGCGCGCGGGGTTCTGGTCGCGCGTCCTCCGCGACGTCGACGTCCGGCCGGCGCTCGACGTGGAGCTGACGCCGCTCTCCATCGCTGGCTTCGACTGGGGGCATCGCTACACGGGCGCGCCTGCGCGCGGCGAGCACGTCGGCCGAGGGGTCAAGGTCGCCGTCATCGACTCGGGCATCGCGCCTCACGCGAGCCTGAACGTGCGCAGCGGCAAGAACTTCATCCTGAACGAGCCCGACGACGGCTGGCACATGGACCTGGACGGCCACGGCACCCACTGCGCCGGCATCGTGGCGGCCGCCGCGCGCGCGGGGAGCACCTGGGGGCACGCGCCGGCGGTCGAGCTCTACGCGCTCCGGGTGTTCGGCGGCCAGGACGGCGGCGGCTACTCGTCCGACATCGGCGACGCGGTCCGCTGGGCCGTGGCGGCGGGCTGCGACGTCATCAACATGAGCCTCGGCAGCGCGCAGGCGAGCGGCTACCTGCGCCAGTGCATCGAGGAGGCGATCGACGCCGGGGTGCTCTGCGTGGCCGCCGCGGGCAACGACGGCGGGCCGGTCGCCTTCCCGGCGAGATTCCCGGGCGTCGTCGGCGTCTCCGCGATCGGACGGCAGGAGTTCGTTCCGGACGACTCCCTCCACGCGGAGGCCCGGGGCGACGCCGGGACGGACACGTACTTCTTCGCGGTGTTCTCCAACTGGGGTCCCGAGGTCGACCTCTGCGCGCCCGGCGTCGCGATCACGTCGACGGTCCCGGGGCAGGCCTTCGCGGCGTGGGACGGCACGTCGATGGCGGCCCCGCACGTGGCCGGCATCGCCGCGCTCGCCCTCGAGGCGAGCCCGGCGCTCGCCGCGCTCCCGCGCGCCCCCGAGCGCGCCCAGGACCTGGCCGACGCCCTGCTCGGCGCCTGCGAGGACCTCGGCATGGCGCGGGACAAGCAGGGCGCCGGCCTGCCGCGCGTCGACTGGCTGTTGCACGGCCGGCCCGGCGCGCCACGCTGAGCGTCCCATGAACGCCGACGCATCGTCCGCCCGGTACATCGTCTCGAGCGGCGTCGCGTCCGATGCGCCCCCGCTCGCTGCGTGCCTCGCCAGCGTCCCCGAGCTGCGCGTGCTCCGGCTCGACGCGCCGCGCTTCGCGGTCGTGGAGGCGACGCGCGAGGTCATCTCCGAGCTCGCGCGCCGCTACCCCCACCTGGAGATCGAGCCCGACGTGCGCCACCGGCCCGTGCGCGCCGGCGGCTAGCGGCTAGAACGCCGGTCACGTTGATCAGCGAGAAATAAACCGCCAAGACGCCAAGGACGCCAAGGCGCCAAGAAGAGAATTTAATCTTGGTGTCTTGGCGTCTTGGTGTCTTGGCGTCTTGGTGTCTTGGCGTCTTGGCGGTTCGAATCTCTGCTCTTTTCAGGCAGTTTCAACCGTCTATCGCTCTAGTTCCTAGGGGCTCCGCACGGAGCTAGCCCCGCCCGCTGGGCGTTCGCCCGTGACATCGCCAGAGCCGCGCGAACGCCGCGCAGGCCTCGCCGCGCGCGAGCTCGAGGTCGGCCGCGCTCGCGCCCGGCCACCGCGCGGCCGCGGCGCGCGCCGCGAGCTCCTCCGCCCGGAGGGGCGTCGCGGGGCCGAACGGGCCCGCCTGGTCCTCGAGCGCCGAGAGCGCGCCCGCAGCCCTCTCGGGGCTCGCCGCGTCGAGGAGGAGGTTGGCCGCCAGCACCGTCATCCGGAATGCACCGAGGGCGTCGCCGTGCTCGGCGAGGTGCTCGCGCGCCGCCTGCACGAAGTGGTACGCCGCCTCCGGCTGCCGGAGCTGCACGAGCACGAGCGCGAGCCGCTCCAGCACGCGCGCGTGGACGCGGCCGCGCTCGCTGCGCTGGCGCGTCGCGAGCTCGGCGTAGGCGTCCCGCGCCGCGCGCAGCTGCCCGGCTTGCTCGAGGGCGACAGCCTGCTCCCACAGGGCGTCGCTCTCGAGGGACCTCATGGCGTCTTTGCCTGTCTGCGTGCGCGGCGGCGCGGAGGGGGCGCGGCGTCGAGCGGCGGCTCGGAGCCGCGGCTCAACGGGGCGCGACCGAGATCGTCGCGTTGCCCTCCTGAGCGTACGTGTCGAAGCACCGGAGGGTGACCGTCGCGCCGTCCGGCGCGCTCTCCGCGAAGAGCACCTGAACGCGCAGCGACTCGACCTCTTCGCAGGAGACGGGCTCGCGCCCGACCGAGACCGCGCCGGCGATGGGCCCGAGCGGGGGATCGACGACGGTCACGCTGGCCGCCCCCGCGACGCCCTCCTCGAGCACGCACGACGCGAGGTTGCCGCGCGAGCGCACGGTGAAGACGTGGGGCTCCGCGCGCCGCAGGCCGACCGTGGGGGCGGAGATCTCCGGAGCGGCGACGACGGGGAGCACGACCGGGGGCGCCGTCGCGCCCTTGGCGTAGGCGCTGACGACGGCGGAGCCCTGCTTCTCCGGGACGAGGTAGGTGGTGGCCTCGGCCCTGTCGCCCGCGGCGCGGAGCTGGAGGTCGAGCTTCGAGGCGCCGCTGCCCAGCAGCGCGCCCTGGCTCGCTTCGACGGTGACCGCGGCGCCCGCCGACGCCGCGCTCGCGGTGACGCGGACGAGCGCCAGCGCGCGCTGATCCGCGGGGACCGAGCACTCGCCCTCCATCGGCGGGACGACCTCCACGGCGAGCTCGGTCACGGCGAGCCCCGGCGCCGGGCCGAGCGGGACCACGACGTCATCGATGGGATACGGCGTCCCGCAGAGGTCCTTGGCTTCCACGTGGAGCGTCGCCTCGTCTTCCTTGCGGTTCCGCTCCAGGTCCTGCTCGTAGAGCTGCGCCTCCCATTCGAGGCGCCCCACGTCCTTCAGGGCCGCGACGACGCCTCCGACCGTGACCTCCCGGATCGCGACATCGGAGGTGAGCGTGAGGGCCACCGTGTACGGGAACGCCGCCGGCGGCCGGCCGCCGGTGGGCTCCTTGCCGCGGGTGACCCTGCCCGTGATCGCCGCCCGCTCGCCGCCGTCCTCGCAGGCGTCGCGCTCGGTCTGCGCGACGCAGCTCACCGATCCGAGCTGCGCCGCGAGGACCATGCACCCGAACCAACCGAAAGCTCTGCAAACCTGCATGGCGCACCTCATTGCAAGCCGACGTTCTTGAGGAAGCCGGGAGTGAAGTTGAGGACGAGGCCGACCGCTGGGGTGAGGCCAAACCGTGTCTTGATCGCCGTCTCGCCGGGCGGCAGGAGCTTGCCAGGCCGGTAGCCGTCCGCGGGCGGGTCGTGCCGCATGACGCCGCCGAACACGCCGGCCGAGAAGTCCTTCCCGATCGCGACCTCCGGGCCGACCATCAGCGATCCGAGCACCTTGGCGCTGGAGCCGTCCTGCAAGGTCACGACGCCGACCCGGAGCCCGAGGGCGCCGCAGACCCGGAGCTTCGTCTCCGGCATGTCGCAGAGAAAGTACGACACGCCCGCGACAAGCTCCGAGCTGAAGAGGCCGCTGTCCGCCCCCTCGATCACGGCCGCGTACTGCTGGCCGTCGCGGGTGGACCGCACGCCGACGCTCCGCGCCCACGGCGCCCAGGAGAAGCCGATCCCGAGCCGGAGCGCCATGTCGTAGTAGGCCTCGACGGTATACGTCTGCTCCACCTTGGCCATCTCTCTCGGGGCGTCCTCGCCGCGCACGAGAACGGCGGTGACGGCGAGCGTCGTCTGGCCCGCCTGCCTCGGTCCGAAGGACTTCGTGGATACGAGGTGGTCGACGACGGCGCGGGGCGCGTCGAGGCGTTCCAGCTCGAACGTGCCCGCCGGCCGGTACACGGTCGATTGGTTCCCGCCGGTCCCGGAGAGGCTGATCTTCGCCCGGGTGCCCGGATCGTGCCAGGCGTAGACGACGAAGTCGTGGTTCACGACGACGAGGTCGCCGACGGCCTCGCACGAGCTCTTGCCTTCGCGGCCGGACGCCTTGCAAGCGAGGCTGACGAGCCCCTCCTGGGCGGAAAAGGCATCGACGCAGAGCGCGTAGAAGTCTCTGCTCGACCTCCTGCTCTCCGCCAGCGCGAGGCACCGCGCGTCGAGCGGGACCGACGGGCCCGATGACGGCGGCTCTTCCTCTCGCGGCGCGGCTTCAGGGCTCGCGCCGGGCGCCGCGGCTCGGCCGGCGGCGGGCGCGCCTGCGGCTGCGGGCGCCGCCGCCGTGTCCGCGCCGGCCGCTGCCCCGCTGGCGCCGGACGGCGCCTCCTGCGCTGCGGCCCGCGCGGAGAGCAATGCCGCCGCGATGGTTGATGTGAGGATCCTGAATGCCTGCATCCGTGCGAATCGCATGGCTCGTTCCTCCCGGCGGGAAGTGCGCGGGTGATCGTGATCGGAGCTACGGCGCCGGCGCGCGACCATGGCGCGCTCGATGTCGCCCGCCCCCATCGCAAGCGCCGTACCCTCGCGCGACACGGCGCCGCGGCGCTCCCGGCGCGGCCGAGCCTCGGCCGTCGCGCCGGACGCGTCCGCGCAGGCGGCCCTCGCCGCGCGTCCCGCGCGGTCGCGCGCGTCGCCCTCGCCGGCGCGCGCGTCCTCGCCGCAAGCGCCCGCGTGCCCGGCTCACGCGCCGGTGCGCGCGCCGCCGCGCCGCCGCCCCCCGGAGCCGCGACCAGCGCTGCCCCTCCCGCACCCTGCGCCCGCGCCCTGCCGGGCCGCGCCGGTTACCGCTCGTCCTCGAGCAGGTCCGCGAGCACCGTCGCCTCGGCCTGGCCCAGCGCGCGGCAGAGCGCCGCCGCCTTCTCCAGCTCGCGCCGGAAGGGCTTGTGGTGGTTCCGGTTCGCCACCAGGTTCTCCTTGCCGAGGAGCCGGAACGCGGTCTCCTTGCTCTTGAGCCGCCGCGCCGCGGCGCCGAGCACGAAGCCGCGGAACGCGTCGGCCTGATCGAGATCGAGCAGCTCGCCCGCGGCCGCCTTGCGCTCGGCCTCGCGCACGAACACCTCCGCCGCCTCTTCGAGCAGCCCGATCAGCGACTTTGTCTTCCTTCCCGGCTCGCAGCCGAGCGCGCGCTCGACGTGCCGCGCCTCGAGCTCCACCTCGAGCGGCGCGCTGCCGTAGTCGATGAGCGCCATGGCGTAGGCGCGGCGAATGATGTTGTCGAGCTGGCGGAGGTTCCCCGGCCACGGCGCGCGCGTCAGCATCTGCTCCGCCTCCGCATGGATGCGCGCTTGCCCTTCCGGCACGCCCTCCCGGTGGCGCCGCTCCGCGAAGTACCGTGCCCAGCCGGGGATCTCGTCCGACCGCTCCTCGAGCGGGGGCAGGTTCACGGGGAGCACGTTGATGCGGTAGTAGAGGTCCTCCCGGAAGCGACCGTCGCGCACGGCGGCGGACAGATCGGCGTTGGTGCCGATGATGAAGCGCACGTTGGCCTGCTTCTCGCTCGATGTCTCGCCGAGCGCCCGGTAGCGCCGCTCGTCGAAGACCTTGAGCAGGCTCGCCTGCGCGCCCAGCGAGAGCTTGTCGATCTCGTCGATGAAGAGCGTCCCGCCCTCGGCGCGGGCGAGGCAGCCAGGGTTGTCCTTGACGGCGCCGGTGAACGCGCCGCGCCGCCAGCCGAAGAGCTCGCCGCGCTGGAGATCCTCGGGCACGGTCATGAGGTCGATGCTCTCGAAGCCGCGCTCGCGGCGGCGGGAGCGCTGGTGGCACCACCGCGCGAGCCTCGACTTGCCGGCGCCCGTCGGCCCGCGGATGAGGATGGTCTCGTTCTGCGCGGCGAAGACGCTGAGCATCTGCACGAGCCCGGCGGTGGACACGCCGATGACGGGGAGGAACTCGTCAGGCTCGGTCGCCGGCGGGGGGCGGAGAGGCAGCCTGGCGAGGTAAGGGGCCGCGATGGTCGCGAGCAGCTGGAGGTCGTCGCCGCAGGCGGGCCAGACGAAATCCTGGCCGATGGCGCTGCGGCAGTCGGCCTCGACGGAGACCATGCCGTCGACCGTGCCGCTCGGGGTCTCCAGCGGGATGACGTACAGGTGGCTCGCCTCGCGGCTCAGCAGCCGCTGCGCGCTCTCGAAGGTGTCGAAGACCCCGCGCTCTCGCTGGATCTCCACGAGGACCGGCGCGCCGCCGTGGGGGTGCGCCTGCACCCGGCCGGTGTTCACATCGATCGACACCGGGGCGCGCCGCTCGGCGACCCAGCGCCACGCGGTGGCCGACGGGAGGAACACGGGGCCGGATCGCTTGCTGTCGTGCCCCAACGCTCCGCCCTCCAGGGTGACGAGCCGCCGATACCCGTCCGACGGCCGCAGGTGGACCATTCCTCGCAGGATCTTCGCCCGGCCCCTGTAGGCGCTCGGCGCGATGGCATCTTCCGCGACCCTCAGCATCGCCGCGAGCATCGCCTCGGCCGCGTCCTCGAAGCAGCGAGCGCCGGCGAGCGCGCCGATGAGGGGTGTGATGGTGTTTCTCATGGCCCTCTGCAGCGCGGCAGCGGCTCGAGCCCGAGCGGACGCCGCGCAGCAAACATCGTACGGTCGAACATGGATCGACGGAAGCATCGCGAGAACGGCGGCGCGGTCGGCCACCAAGCGGCGTCTCGGCGCCGTCCGCCGTCGCCCCGGGAGGGCCGACGGCCCGAGGACTGGACCGCGGAGCAGGAGCTGCGCGCGGACACGGCGGCGGCCGCGCTCTCCGAGCGCGAGCCGGTCGAGTCCCCCCGACGGGAGGGCTGCGCGAGGCGCAGCTGGCCGAGCGGCGCAAGGAGGCGCTGGAGGCGCTGGGCGGGCCGGCGATGCCGGGCACGGCACACCTCCGTCGCGGCGCGTCCGGCGGCTTTAGGCTGGCGGGGCGCCGTCGCATCGTCGAGCCGTTCAGTGACCCCGAGTTTCGCGACCTCTCGCCCAAGCAGCGAGCCTCTCGATCTCAACCTCACGATTCCGAGTATCCCGAGCGCTCCCCGCCATACGTCCCCCAGAGGACGAGATCCGCGATGGGATATATACAGTCACGTAACGTTGCAGTTCATGAGCGGCGGCTCCCCGAGGAAGGAGCACGGCTGGATCCAGCAGCAGCTTGAGGCGGTCGGAGCGACCGTCTGCGAGCTCGCCGCCTCGTCGAGCCGAATCCCGCGTGGGCTTCGGGGCTCTGTGAGGGCGACCCGGCGAGCATGCTACGCGCGCTGCAGCGGGCAGCTGCACCACGGTGCATCGCGTCGAAGGCAGACCGGCGCTGGGCGCGGCGCGTCGGATGAGGGCTCGGGCTCGTCTCCACGTCCCACCACGAGCGTGGAGGACTGAGGCAGGCTGATCCTCGTCGGCGCCGGCAGGGACGGCGCGCACGAGAGGAATGGCGGCGAGAGCGAAAAGTGTCTTTACAGAGCGCGCAAATGGTGGATCATGCGGTCGACACTGCGCGGCTGTGGGATGGCCTTCAACACTGCACCCACGGTGGCCCGGGGGCCTGTAGGGAGGCGCGGACATGAAGCTATTTCGGTTTGCGGGTGGTGACGGGCCGCGGCTCGGGCTCGAGGACGAGCGGGGAGCGCGCCACGACCTCACGGCGGCGTCCCCGGAGGCGTTCGCGTCCGTCGCCTCGTGGCTGGCCTCGCCCGATCCGCTCGGCGCGGTGCGCGACGCGCGCGCGCGCGCCGCAGCCCACCCCCTCCCGCCCGACGTCCCGCTGCTCGCCCCGATCGACGGGCAGGAGGTCTGGGCGGCGGGCGTCACCTACGAGCGCTCGCGCGAAGCGCGCAAAGAAGAGAGCGCCGGCGGCGGCGATTTCTACGACCGCGTGTACGACGCCGAGCGCCCGGAGCTGTTCTTCAAGGCGACGCCCCGCCTGGTCGCCGGCCCGGGCGCGCCGGTGCGGGTCCGGCGCGACTCGATCTGGAACGTGCCCGAGCCGGAGCTCGCGCTCGTCGTGTCCGCGGCGGGCCGCATCGTCGGCTACACGGCCGGCAACGACGTCTCGTCGCGGTCCATCGAGGGCGACAACCCCCTCTACCTGCCGCAGGCGAAGATCTACGACGGCTGCTGCGCGCTCGGCCCCGCCATCGCGCTCGCGGACGAGCCCGGGCTGGATCTGCGCGCGCTCTCCATCCAGCTCGCGATCCGGCGCGGGGGCGAGGCGGTGTTCGCGGGGGAGACCTCGACCGCGAGGATGCGGCGCGCGCCCGAGGAGCTCGTCGCCTACCTCACGCGCGAGCTGACTTTCCCCGCCGGCGTCGTCCTCATGACCGGGACCGGCATCGTGCCGCCAGACTCGTTCACGCTGGCGCCCGGCGATCTCGTGGAGATCACGATCCGCGGCGTCGGCACGCTGGCGAACCCGATATCTCAAGGTTGACGAGGAGCCTCTCATGAAGATCACGAAGCTCGAGACGTTCATCCTCGGTTCCGCCTCTGCCCCGAATACGTTGACGCTCCAGGAGAAGGACGACGCGCGCTGTTCGATCGATCCGATTGGCACGCTCGTGAGCTTCGCTTCCCGCTGAACCCATGGAATTCTTCGCCCACGACGCCGCCACCGGGGAACAGCTCGGCGCCTACCGAGACGCCACCGCCGCCGAGATCGACGCCGCCGCCCGCGCCGCCGCCGCGGCGGCGCGGCCCTTCGCCGACCTCGCGCCGGAGACGCGCGCCCGATTCCTGGAGACCGCCGCCGACGAGATCGTGGCGCTCGGCGATGTCCTGATCGAGACCGCACACCGGGAAACCGGGCTGCCCGTCGCCCGCCTCGAAGGCGAACGCGGCCGCACCACCGGCCAGCTGCGCCTCTTCGCCGCCGTCGTGCGCGAGGGCTCCTGGGTCGATGCCCGGATCGATCCCGCGCTGCCGGACCGCAAGCCGCTCCCGCGCCCCGACGTGCGCCGCATGCTGCGGCCGATCGGTCCGGTCGCCGTCTTCGGCGCGAGCAATTTCCCCCTCGCGTTCTCCGTCGCCGGCGGCGACACCGCCTCCGCCTTCGCCGCGGGCAACCCGGTCGTGGTCAAGGCCCACCCGGCGCACCCCGGCACCTCCGACCTCGTGGCCTCGGCCCTGCGCTCCGCGGTGCAGAAGGCGAGCTTGCCCGCGGGCGTGTTCGGCATGGTGCACGGTGCCTCGCCCGAGGTCTCGCTCGCGCTGGTGCGCCACGAGGCCATCCAGGCGGTGGGCTTCACCGGGTCCACCCGCGCCGGCCGCGCCCTCTTCGACGCCGCCGCCGCCCGCCCGCGGCCGATCCCCGTCTTTGCCGAGATGAGCAGCATCAACCCGCTGGTCGTGCTGCCCGGCGCGCTGCGCGACCGCCGCGACGCGATCGCCGAAGGGCTGGCCAGCTCGTGCACGCTCGGCGTCGGCCAGTTCTGCACCAAGCCGGGCCTCGTCCTGGGGTTGGCCTCCCCGGAATGGGACGCGTTTGCGCAGTCGGTCGCCAGCCGGGCCCGCGCCATCACCCCGGGCGTGATGCTGCACGCCGGCATCCAGGAGTCGTTCGACCGCTCCGTGCGTGAACTGAAAGGAGTGGAGTGGCTGACCGACGCCGGCGCGCGCGTCGCTCGCGTCTCCGCCGCCGACTTCGCCCGGCAGCCGCACCTCGCGCACGAGATCTTCGGACCGTACACGCTGCTCGTCACGGCTTCCAACCGCGGAGAGTTGCTTCAGCTGCTCGGCGCGCTCGAAGGCCAGCTCACCGCCACGCTGCACGGGACCGCCGACGATCTCGACGCCGCGCAGGACCTCGTCGAGGTGCTCGGCCGGGTCGCGGGCCGCCTCGTCTTCAATGGCTATCCGACGGGCGTGGAGGTGTCGCACGCCATGCACCATGGGGGGCCGTACCCGGCGAGCAGCGACGTGCGCTTCACCTCGGTTGGAACCGCGGCCATCTTCCGCTTCGCACGCCCCGTTTGCTACCAGTCGTGTCCGCCCGCGCTGCTCCCGCCGGAGCTGCGCGACGAGAACCCGCTCGGGATATCCCGCCTCGTCGACGGCCGGGCCACCCGCGACCCCATCCCGCCCCGCGCATGAGCCACGACCCGGTGTTCGAGTCCGGCAGCGAGGCGATCTACACCCTGCGCACCACCGCGCCCGGGCCGTCGGGGCGCCTCCCGCTCGGGGCCGAGCAGCTGCGCGCGATGTCCAGCGGCGAGCTGTTCGGCTGGACCCAGAACGCCGGGATGGGGTGGGATCCTGCGCGCCTGCTCGGGAAGCAGTTCCTCGTGCTCAGCACGCAGGGGGGGATCCGCGCGCCCGACGGCGCGCCGATCGCGCTCGGGTATCACACGGGGCACTGGGAGGTGGGGCTGCTCATGGAGGAGGCCGCCCGCACGTTCGCGGCCAGCGGGGGCATTCCGTTCGCGGGCTATGTCAGCGATCCGTGCGACGGGCGGACCAATGGCACCGTGGGCATGCTCGACAGCCTCGCTTACCGCAATGACGCGGCCATCGTATTTCGAAGGCTGATACGCTCGCTGCCCACGCGCCGAGGCGTGCTCGGCGTCGCCACCTGCGACAAGGGCTTGCCGGCCATGATGATGGCGCTCGCCGGCACCCTCGACCTCCCCACGGTGCTCGTGCCGGGGGGCGTCACGCTCCTCGCGGAGGAGGCGGAGGACACCGCCAAGGTCCAGACCCTCGCGACGCGCTATGCGCGCGGCGAGGTGAGCCTCGACTACGCCGCCGAGATGGGCTGCCGCGCCTGCGGTTCCCCCGGCGGCGGCTGCCAGTTCATGGGGACGGCCGCGACGAGCCAGGTGGTGGCGGAGGCGCTCGGCCTCGCCCTCCCGCACGGCGCGCTCAGCCCTTCGGGCGCCGAGATCTGGCGCGACCTCGCCCGCCGCTCCGCGCACGCGCTCATGGCCCTCGAGCGGCGTGGCGTGACCACGCGGGACATCGTCACCGACGATTCCATCCACAACGCCATGGTGCTGCACGCCGCCGTCGGCGGGTCGACCAACCTGGTGCTCCATGTGCCGGCGATCGCGCATGCGGCGGGGCTCCGGCGCCCCACGGTGGACGACTGGGCGCGCGTCAACGCCCTCGTCCCGCGCCTCGTGGACGTGTTGCCCAACGGGCCGCGACACTACGCCACGGTTCAGGTCTTCCTCGCGGGAGGCGTCCCGGAGGTCATGCTCCATCTGCGCGAGCTTGGCCTGCTGCGGCTCGGCGCGCGCACCGTCAGCGGTCGGACCCTGGGCGAGAACCTCGAGTGGTGGGAGCGCAGCGAACGGCGCCGGCGCCTGCGCGACAAGCTGCAGCAGCTGGACGGCATCGACCCGGACGACGTGATCATGTCCGCCGGGAAGGCGCGCGAGCGCGGCCTCACCAGCACGGTGACCTTCTTGCGCGGCAACCTCGCGCCCGAGGGAGCGCTCGTGAAGAGCACCGCGATCGCTCCCCAGGTGATCGGACCGGACGGCGTTTATCTGCACGAGGGACCTGCGCGCGTGTTCGGCAGCGAGGACGCCGCGATCGAGGCGATCAAGACGGGCGCCGTGCAGCCGGGTGACGTGATGGTGCTGATCGGCATCGGCCCCGGTATCGGGATGCCGGAGACCTACCAGATCACCTCCGCCCTCAAGCACGTGAAGGACGGGTACCGGATCGCCCTGGTCACGGACGGTCGTTTTTCCGGCGTCTCCACCGGGGCGTGCATCGGCCACGTCAGCCCGGAGGCGTGGGCCGGCGGGCCCATCGGCCGCGTGCGCGACGGCGACCGCGTCAGGCTTCGGATCGACACGCGCACGCTGGAGGGGACGGTGGACGTCGTGGGCGTGGATGCCGGCGGTTTCGCCGCCCGCTCGCCCAATCCGGCCCTTCGACCCGACGGCCGCGTGAACGCGGATACGCGGCTGTGGGCCGCGCTTCAGGACGCCAGCGGCGGCAGCTGGGGCGGGTGCGTCTACGATGCGGAGCGCATCATCGGGCTCCTCGGTCGCGCCATCGCGGCTGAGCGGAGCTCCTTTGGCAAATAACTTGTTGATATAGCGCCACTTTTCCAGAAGGAAGGCGGATCGCTTAAAGTTTTACAGTAGGTCTCTGTCCGACCACGTCTCTTTGCTCGAAAGGTAGCGGCACGATGTCGATTGGCCAGTTGAAGTCTCGTGGACCGGCGCGGCGCGCGGCGGCGGTGTTGATCTGCGCGCTCGGGCTCTGGGGCCTCTCTGCCTGCAAAGGCAAGCCCGACAGCACTCAGGCCGCAGAAGGCTCCGCCAGCGCCGCCTCCGCCAGCGCCGCGGCCGAGCAGGCGCCGAGCGGGCAGGGGCCCAAGACCGTGGCGGGGCCCGGCTTCAACCCCGAGTGCTTCGCGCCGTGGAAGAAGGACACCAAGTATTTGCAGTGGCCGGCGCGAAAGCCGCCGTTCCGCCTCGCGCTCGTCAACGGCTACGTCGGTAACGGCTGGCGCATCCAGATGGTCAAGACGGCCAAGGCCTTCGCCAAGGATCCGGCCATCGCGCCGCTGATCAAGGAGTTCAAGGTGGTGTCGACCGGCACCGACGTCGCGGCCCAGCTCGGTGCGATCGAGGACTTCATCAACCAGGGCTTCGACGGTATCGTCACGCTCGCCGTCAGCCCCGACGGCTTCGATCGCGTGATCCGCCTCGCCGACAAGAAGGACGTCATCCTGGTTCCGTTCGACAACGTGCTCGACACGGACAAGGTGATGCAGGTCAACGAGGACCAGCTGGCGATGGGGCGCCAGTGGGGCGAGTTCCTCGACAAGCAGCTCGGCGGGAAGGGCAAGGTGCTCGAGGTCCGCGGCCTGCAGGGCAACTCCGTCGATCGCGACCGCCACGTCGGCTTCCGCGAGGTCATGGACGCGCCGGGGAAGAGCTACACCATCGTGGAGGTGGTCGGCAGCTGGGACGACGGCAAGGCGCAGAAGGCGGTGGCCGACGCGCTGGCCGTGCACCGCCAGTTCGACGCGCTCTTCGCGCAGGGCGGCTCGACGGGCGCCGTCCGCGCGCTGCTCGACGCCGGCCACAAGCCGATCCCGGTCGCCACGGAGGCCGAGAACGGCGTGCGCAAGCTGATCGCGAAGCACCACGAACAGGGCATGAAGGGCCTGTCGCTCGGCCAGTCGCCGGGGCTCGCGGCCATCGCGATGAAGGCGGCGCTCGAGGGCCTGCAAGGCAAGGTGCTGCCGCAGATGATCTCCGTGCCGATCCCCGCCGCCGATCACACCACGCTGAAGGACGGCGAGAACTTCTTCTCCCAGCTCTCCGACAACTTCTTCACGCCCAACGAGTTCCCGCCCTGCGGGGTCAACATCTCGGGCGTGAAGATCATGAACGAGTCGGAAGCCGACGTGAAATAGCGCCCCGCGGGCGCCCCAGCATCATGACCGAACCGGTGAGCCCTCCGCTTCTCGAGCTCCGGGCCGTCTCCAAGCGCTACGGCGGGGTCACCGCCCTGAGCGGCGTCGACCTCGCCTGCGAGGCGGGGAAGGTGCACGCGATCCTCGGCGAGAACGGCGCGGGCAAGAGCACCCTGATCAAGATCATCGGCGGCGTGGTCGAGCCGAGCGCCGGGGAGCTCTTGCTCCGCGGCAAGCCGGTCCGGTTCGACCACCCGCTCGAGGCGAACGCCGCCGGCATCGTCTGCGTCTTTCAGGAGCTGTCCCTGATGCCGACGCTGACCGTGGCCGAGAACATCGGCATCACCATGCCGACCAACCGCCTGGGCCTCTTCGATCGCAAGGCGCAGGTCCGCAGGGCCGAGGAGCTCCTGGCGCGCGTCGGCTGCGAGGGCGTGAACCCGAACGCCTGGGTGAGCGACCTGCCGCTCTCGCGCCGCCAGATGGTCGAGCTCGCGAAGGCGCTCGGCAAGGACCCGCGCCTGCTGATCCTGGACGAGGCCACCTCCGCGCTGACCAGCAGCGACGTCAAGAAGGTCTACGAGCTCCTGGCCGAGCTCAAGGCCCAGGGCGTCGGCATGCTCTACATCTCGCACCGCATGCACGAGATCAAGGAGCTCGCGGACGTGATGTCGGTCTTCCGCAACGGTCGACACATCGAGACCTTCGCCAAGGGCCAGCGCAGCGACGACCAGATCGTGGAGCTCATGATCGGCCGTGACATGGGCCACGTCTATCCGCCGAAGCCGGCGGCGCGCAGCTTCCCGGCGACGCTGCTCGAGGTGAGCGACCTGAGCTGGGAGCGGCAGCTCGAGGGCGTGTCGTTCAAGCTCGGCAAGGGCGAGATCCTCGGCATCGGCGGGCTCGACGGCCAGGGCCAGCGCGAGCTGTTGCTCGGCTTGTTCGGTGTGCTCAAGGATCTGCGCGGCGAGATCAAGATCGACGGCAAGCCGGTCGCGCTGACGAGCCCGCGCCAGGCGAAGGACCGCGCGCACGGCATCGCCCTCGTGCCCGAAGACAGAAAGACCGAAGGCCTGATGCTGCCGATGGCCATCGCCGCGAACATGTCGCTGGCCTCGCTCGACAAGTTCACGAGCGGCGTGGTGCTCGACGGCCGGCGCGAGGCCGCGCGCATCGACGAGATGGTGCGCCGCATCCAGATCAAGATCGGCTCGCTCAACGACCCGGTGTCGTCGTTGTCCGGGGGCAACCAGCAGAAGGTCGTGCTGGCCAAGTGGCTGATGACGGAGCCGCGGCTGCTGATGCTCAACGACCCTACCCGCGGCATCGACGTCGGCACGAAGCAGGAGATCTACCAGCTGCTCCGCGAGCTTGCGGACGCCGGGACGTCCATCCTCTTCTACACCACGGACTACGCCGAGCTGATCGGCTGCTGTGACCGCGTCCTCGTCCTCTACCGGAACCGCGTGCAGGGCGAGCTCATTGGGCCCGACATCACCGAGAAGAACATCCTGGACCTGGCCCTCGGTCTGCGCGGCGGGCCTGAGCGCGCGGAGCCCGAGGCCGAGCGCGCGCAAGCAGAGGCACGATGAACGACTGGAAGCTCCGCCTGCGCCAGAACCAGGGCCTGCTCGTGGCCGTCGGTCTGTGCATCTTCTTCTACGGGCTCTATTCGCTGTCGCATCCCAAGGGCTTCAGCGCGTCGCTGGTGGGGCAGAACGCCAACGAGTCGTTCGTGCTGGTGGCGGCGGCCATGGCCCAGACGATCCCCGTGCTGACCGGCGGCCTGGATCTGTCGGTGGGCGCGGTGATCACGCTCGTCAACTGCGTGGCCTCGCACGTCCTCGCCGGCAGCGCGCTCGAGAATTTCCTGGGCATCCTGCTGTGTTTGGCCGTGGGCATGGCGGCGGGCCTGCTCAACGGCTGCCTCGTCGTGTACGGCCGCCTGCAGCCGATCATCGCCACCCTGGCCTCGAGCACGATCTTCATCGGCCTCGCGCTGTTCCTGAGACCGACGCCCGGCGGCAAGGTCGATGGCGATCTGGCGTTCGCGGCGACCTTCGATCTCAACGAATTGCTGCAGGCCGCGGGCGCCGCCCCCCTCGACGGCGCGCTGGGCTTCGTCGGCAAGATCCCGTCGCCCGCGATCTGGATGGCGCTGCTCGCGCTGCTCTGGGCTTACTACCGCCGCACCCGCTACGGCCTCGGCGCTTACGCCGTCGGCGCGTCGCAGGAGGCGGCGTACATGTCGGGCGTCCGCATCAAGCGCGTCAAGCTGGCCGCATACACGCTGTCGGGGTTCTTCGCCAGCGTCGGCGGCCTCTACCTCGCGCTGCAGACGACGTCGGGCAACGCCGACATCCCACAAGCCGGCTCCTACACGCTGAACTCCATCGCCAGCGTCGTGATCGGGGGCACCTCGCTGTACGGGGGGATCGGCGGCGCCATAGGATCGCTCTTCGGCGCGCTGGTGCTCCGCTCCGTCGCCTTCAACTTCCGCGTCTTCGATGAGGGCTCGGCGCTGGGCCTCCTCGCCAACCCGCTCTACCAGCCGCTGTTCGAGGGCCTCATCCTGCTCGCGGCCGTCTGCCTCGGCGCGCTCTGGGTCCTCCGCGTCAAGAACCGGCTGCACGCCTTCAGGTGAGCTCGATGCAACAGCGCCTCTCCCTCAAGAGCCGTCTCGGCGAGATCGACAGGCCGACCTGGTACGCGCTGCTGTCGATCGGCGTCGTCCTCGCGGTCGGCTCGGTCGGCACGCTGATCACCCAGGGCACGCTGAGCTTCCTGAGCCCGTACTACATCCTGCAACAGCTGCAGATCGCCGCCTTCCTCGGCGTGGCCGCCACGGGCATGATGATCGTGATCCTGCTCGGTCACATCGATCTCTCGCTGCCGTGGGTGCTCACCTCGAGCGCCATGCTGGCCGCGGGGCTCGGCGGCTGGGCCGCGTTGCCCTACGGCCTGGCCGTCGGCGCCGCCGCGGGTCTGGTGAACGGGCTCGGCGTCGCCTACCTGCGCGTGCCCTCGATGATCTTCACGCTGGGCACGAACACCGTGCTTCAGGGGCTGATGGTGCTCTACACCGGCGGCTTCGCTCCGCGCAGCGAGGCGCCGGCGTGGATGGAGGTCCTGGCGGTGGGCAGGACGCTCTCCATCCCGAACTCGCTGTTCGTCTGGATCCTGGTCGGCGGCGTCGGCACCTTCGTGCTGAAGAAGACCGCGCTCGGCCGCTACATCTATGCCGTGGGCAACCAGGAGCAGGCCGTTTATTTGTCGGGCGTCAGGACGCACCTGGTGCTGATCGGCGCCTTCGTGATGTGCGGCGTGTGCTCCGCCATCACCGGCATGCTGCTGGCGGGCTTTTCGCACAAGGCCTACCAGGCCATGGGCAACGACTACCTCATGCCGGCCATCGCCGCGGTGGTGATCGGCGGAACCAACATCATGGGCGGGCGCGGGACGTACCTCGGCACCGTCCTCGGCACGATCCTGATCGTGCTGCTCCAGAGCATGCTCAGCGTGTTGCAGATGCCCGAGGCCGGCCGCCAGATCATCTATGGCGCCGTGATCATCGCCATGCTGCTGGTCTACGGTCGACAGCAGCAGGAGGGACGATGATCCGAACCGAGCTCAGGTACGAGGGTCGGCGGCGAGGCTCGCCGCCCGGCGGCGGCGCTCAGGCGAGCATGCCGTCGATCGGCCCGGAGCCCTGACCCTCACCGAAGTTCTCCGTCCACTCGGTCTTGTCCCGAACGGCGGCGGCGATGAGGCCGTTGAAGAGGCGGTTGTTCGTGACGTTCCCGGCGTCGATGTACTCCCCCTGCTTCAGGTAGCCGCCGCCGCTTCCGGCGATGATCGTCGGCACGTTGCGGAAGCTGTGCGACGGGCCGTCCGCGACGTGGTTCGTCCACAGGATGATGGACTTGTCGAACAGGTCGCGCGCCTTGAACTGATCGAGGCCGTGGAGCAGCGTCTGCATGCGGAGCACGTCGATCTCGGCGTGTGCTTGCTCGGCGGTCGGGTTGTTGCCCGAGGTCGCGTCCGATTGCACACGGTGGCTGATGTGGTGGAAGGGCCAGCCGAGCTGCTCGTTCGCCGGCACGGCATACTTCGTCTGATCCGTGCCGTCGCCGTGCTGCAGCGTCGCGACGCGGTTGAAGTTGCAGGCGAACGCCAGCGCCACGAGCTCGAGGTGGAGCTTCGCGACGTCTTCGATCATGCCGTTCGTCTTGAACGCGAGGCCGCCCTCGAGCGCCTCGAGCTCCGACGTCGCGAGGCCCGCCTGGCTGCAGGCATTGCCCATCTCGCCCATCGTGACCTCGGTGTCGCGGATGGAGTCGAAATGCTGCTGGAGGCGATGCTTGTCGGCGGAGCTCAGGGCCGACATGCGCATCAGGCTGTTCAGCTCCTCGCCCACGAAGTCGTTCACGCTCTTGCGGCTGCGGATGAGCTCCTCCGCGAGCTGCCCGCCGCTGTTGCCGCCGCCGTTGCCCGTCAGTCCGACGAGCTTGGAGTAGAGCGTGTACGGGTTGTCGTCCGCCGAGCGCACCTGCCCGGAACCACCGCCCTTGAAGGAGATGCGCTCGGCGATGTACCCGTTCTTGCGGTTGCCGGCGTAGAGCGTGAGCGGATCGGCGCCGCCCTCGTTCACCAGCTGGGCGACCACCACGTCCGCGGACACGCCGGTCGAGGACGCGGTCTTGCCGCCGCCCTGCGCCGGGCGCGCGGTGAGCGCCTGACACAGCCCCTGCGCGTGGCCGCAGTTGGTGGGTCCCCCCATCGGGAAGTTGATCCCGCGGATGAACAGCAGGTTCGAGGCGTGAGGCGCGAGCACGTGCGTCGCCTTGCCCGTCATGGCGGCGAGCCCCTCGGTCGTGAGCGGGCCGGTCTTGTCCGGGAAGAACCGGTTGCCCACCACGCCGCACGCCGCCACGATGTAGAGGCTGAACACGGGCGCGTTGTCCGCGGCCCAGGCGGAGCGCGACGGCAACCCCTCGAGGAACGGAAGGGCGATGGCAACGCCGCCGGCGCGCAGGAACGCGCGCCGGTTGATACCGCGCCGGCGCGCCGCGTGCGGATGGGTGAGGTTCGTCACGATCTTGGAGTTCACAGCGGGCCTCCCACGCGAGTCCGAAATGCTTCGTTCTTCACGAGCTTGAGCATCATCTCTTTCACCGAGCCGCTGGCGCCGCGGCTCACCTCGGCGAGCGTCTCGACGAGCGGCAAGTCCGACGGGACGACGTCGCGCTGGAGCGCGAAGCTCGCGAGCTTCTTGGCGTAGCAGAGGTGAGCCTGCTCGCCCTCGGCCATGTGGCGCATCAGCTCGCCGGCATACGCGAACGACTTGTCTCCTTCGGAGAAGGAGTAAACGCCGCTGCTGTCGATCGGCAAGCCTCCGTTCTCCTCGTCCCGGTATTGCCCCATGCCGTCGAAATGCTCGAAGGCGAAGCCGACGGGATTGATGAGCGCGTTGTGGCACGTGCCACCGCAGGCGGAGGTGAGCTGCGTGATGCGCTCACGGTTCGTCTGCCCGGGCTTGAGGGGCGGGACCGGCGGAATGTTGGGCGCCGGCGCGCCGAGCGGCGTGCACAGCACATCGAGGTTGATGCTGACCCCGCGGTGGATCGAGTCCGACTCCGCGTTCAGCGCGTTCAGCGTCAGGTAAGGGAGCTGCGAGAAGAAGCCGACGCGATCGGGACCGAGGTCTCGCTCCACGAGGCCGCCGCGGCTCGGCTCCAGGCCGTAGAGGCTCGCCATCCCCGGCCCCACGAAGCCCTTGGTGGACGTGAGGATGTCTTTGACGCCGAGGCCCTCGGTGAAGATCTTTTCGAAGAACAGGTACGCGCTCTCCTCGTACTCCGCGTTCAACGATTCGTCGTAGTCCTGCACGCCGATCTTGCTGATCGTGGCGTAGCGATCGAAGTGGAGCAGCTCGCTGTGGAAGTGCCGCATGCGCATGGCCGCGGCGGGCTCCTCCACCATGGACTCGGCGACCGCGGCGATCGCTTCGGGCGTCGTGAGCGTAGGCGCCTTGTCGAGCAGCTCGTCGTTCGGCGTGGCGTTGCGCAGCCAGAGCGAGAGCTTCGCCGCGATCTCGTAACCATCGAGCGGCTTGCGATCCTCGCCGAGCTCCGTGCGGTAGAGGAAGTGCGGCGACTGGAGCATCGTCCGGATCACGAGCTGCGCGCCCTTGGCGAACGTGCTCTTCGTGCCGGACATCGCCGCGCCGGTCTCGAAGAGCTCCATGTACTTGGCGACCTCGGCGTCCGTCAGCGGACGGCGATACGCACGGCGCCCCACGGTCTCGATGAAGCCGTCCGCGTCCGTACCCGGGTAAACCTTGGCGAGCGCCGCATCCGAAGCCGTCACCTCCTCGGCGAGCGCCTCCGCCGCCGATTGGTAGTCGCTCCACGAGCGCTGGTTCACGCTCAGCAGGTGTTCGTTGTTCGTGAAGTCCGTCGTGCCGGCGACGGGCTTCTCGAACGCGTCGGACAGCGATGACGGAGCGGCGAGGTTCAGGACCACCTGCACGCTGCTCGCCCACTGCGCGTTCGTGAGGCGCACGAACCGGTGGTACTGCGGGGCACCCGGCATGTCGATGCCGCGCGCCACGCCGCCTGTGGCTGGGCCGCTGCTGCCGGGCGCAGGGCCGTCGCTCTCCTCCGGATCGCCCAGGGCGCCCGTGCACCCCGCGAGCAGGAGCGCCGTGACGCAGAGCCCCGCGCCGAGCACCCGCCTACAGCGCGGCAAGCCGGTTATCGAAAAAGACGGTGGGGTCATCATTGTCTCCTGATTGACCTCTGGTGGCTGAGCAGGTCTCTTGGCACGATCAGCGATGCAACGACCATCGTGCTCGCTGAAGCGGGGCGCGTGGTCCCGGTCGATGGCACGCTCGAGGATCTCGCCATCACGGGCGACCGGCATCAGGCCCGAGGCGCGGTCGGGGACGCTTTGCCGGATGGTGAAGAAATCATTCTCGCTAACAAATTCCGGAGCTCACGACATCCATCGAACAAGCGAGGTCGGTCGTGTTCTCTGGCGGAACACCCCTGGCAAGACGCTGAGCACAATGGATCAGCGATCGCTTCCGCGACGACAGCGCGAACGCAATTGTTCGCCGGAATCGTTCAGATGACGAAGGTCTCGGTGCGCACGACGAGACCACCTATCCAGGGCGAAACAAAGGAAACCCTTCGGGTCAAATGTGAACGATCACATTTCTGGTGTCAAACTCAATCGACCGGCCCGTGGGGCTCCTCGAGTCCGGGGGAAGATCAGGCTGGCGGCGCTCGTCCGGTGCGCCGCGTCAAGAGGAGCAGGCGCCGGACGGGGGTCAACGCTGCTCGCTAGCGTCCGGCGCCGCGGGTGTTCAGGTAGACCGCATACAGCGAGGTGGTGCCGCAGATGAACAGGCGGTTGCGCTTGGCGCCGCCGAAACAGACGTTGGCCACGGTCTCGGGGATCAGCACCTTGCCGAGCAGCGCGCCGTCGCTCGCGTGGCAGTGCACGCCGTCGCCGGCCGACAGCCACAGGTTGCCGTGCACGTCGACGCGAAAGCCGTCGTACACGCCCACCGGGCAGGTCGCGAACACCTCGCCGCCGGTCAGCGTGCCATTCGCGTCGACGCGGAACCTGCGCACGTGGTGCGGGCCGTCGATCACGTGAGTCGCGCCGGTGTCGGCGATGTACAGCAGCGACTCGTCCGGCGAGAAGGCGAGGCCGTTGGGCTGCACGAAGTCGCTCGCGACGGCCGTCAGCGCGCCGGAGACCGGGTCGAGGCGGTAGACGCGCGGCGCGCCCTGCTCGCTCGGCGACGCGTCGCCCTCGTAGTCGCTGTCGATGCCGTAGCTCGGGTCGGTGAACCAGATGCTGCCGTCGGACTTCACGACCACGTCGTTCGGCGAGTTCAGCCGCTTGCCCTCGAAGTGCGACGCGAGCACCGTGCGCGACCCGTCGTGCTCGGTGCGCGAGATGCAGCGGCCGCGGTGCTCGCAGGAGACGAGGCGGCCCTGCAGGTCGACCGTGTGGCCGTTGGCGTTCATCGCGGGCTGGCGGAACACCGAGACCGAGCCGTCGGTCTCGTCCCAGCGCAGCATGCGGTCGTTCGGGATGTCCGACCAGACGAGGTAGCGCCCCGCTGGGAACCACGCCGGCCCCTCCGCCCAGCGGCAGCCCGTGTACAGCTTGTCGACGTGCACGTGCGGTAACGCGAGCTTGCGGAAGCGCGGGTCGATCACCTTGAAGCTCGGGGTCAGCTCGATGACCATCGGGGTCTCCTCCTTCATCATGACGGGTCCGACGGTTTATAGCTCTCGTCCTCGCGGCTGGGGCCCGGATCATCGAACGGTGAGCCGTTTGCGCGGTGCTTTACGCCCTTCGCCCTCCCAGCCCAACACGCTCGACCAAGGCCACTCTCCCGTCACGCGCAGGCCGAACGCTGCCGGGTTTCGACCCATCGGCGACAGCCGCTCGAGCTGGAACTCGTTGTGTTCGACCACGGCCCGCAGGCTCGGCCGCCGCAGCTTCACCTCGTCCTCGACCCACGCGAGCTCGCCCTGCTCCTCGGCCGGCGTCGTCCCTGGGAACCCCGTGATGTAGTTGACCACGAGGCCTACGCCGACCTCTCGGGCAGCGTCGAGCGTTCGCGTGAACAGGGCGACGGACTGCCGCTTTCCGATGAGCCTCTGGCTCTCGACGTCGATCGTCTCGAGCCCGATCTCCAGCGTGTCGCACCCCCCGGCCGCGAGGCGCCGCAGCGCCGCCTCGCCGAGCGCGGGGTGGAGCTTCGTGCACGCGCTCCACCGCACGCGTCCTGCGATGCGCGCCGCCAGCGCCGCCAGGCGTTGCGGCACGACGAGGCTGTCCTTGAAGGCGACGTTCGCTCCGCGCTCGGACCCGAGCTGCACGACGGGCTCCACGATCGCCTCGTCGATGGCGCGGTAGGCGCCTTCGATGGTCGGGTAGGTGCAGAACCCGCATCGACCGTAGCTGCATCCCCGCGACGCCTGCGCCGGCAGCGTGAGGCGCGGCAGCCCGTAGAGCTCGAGGTCCTGGAACACCGGCGCGTGCCCCGGGTCGTCCGCGGCGCGGTGGTGGTCTCCTTGTCCCGCACGCACACAGCCCGGCGGCAGGGGCGCCCGGCGCGCAACGGCGTCGAGCAGCTCGACGAAGGTACGCTCGGCGTAGCCGAAGACGAACGCGTCGACGCTGCGCCCGAAGCGCGGGTCGCGCATGATTCGGTCCTGGAGCGCGGTGACGTGCGGGCCGCCCCAGACGACGCGGACGCCTGGCCAGAGCGCCCTGGCGACGAGCCCAGCCGCGAGGCCGAAGAGCACTTGCCCGCTGAACAGGACGCTGACGCCGAGCACGTCCGGGCGCTCGCGCTCGGCGAGGACGCTCCGGAGCCACGCGCCGTGCGCTGACCCCGCGAGGCGCTCGGCGGCGGTCTCCAGGGCGTCGTGGGAGCAGGTCAGCGTGAGATGGGGATCGGCGCCGTCGAGGTGCGCCACCTCGGTCAGGTGCTCGCGGAGCAGCGGCACGAAGGAGTCGCGCTGGAGGTCCGAGAGGAGCGAGCCCGGCTTGTCGTGATCACCGGCGACCGTCGGCGGCGGCGCGGCGATGCGCGGCGGCAGGTGGGCCCGGATCCAGCGGATGCTCAGATCCAGGACGTCGGCCTCGTGGCCGGAAGCGCGAGCAGCAGCGACGAGGAGAGCCGGCCCCAGGAGAGGACCGGCGCTGTACTTGAGCAGCGGAGGCACGATAACGAGCGCGCGGGCGGCGATAGGCATGACATGCTCCGGGAGGGTGTCGGGACGCGCTGCCGGCGGTGCAACGCGCGAGCCGCGCCGGAGGAGCTGGCGATCACCGCTTTCGCGGCGTCCTTCGAGGCTCCGGGCGGTGATCGCGATCGATCGGGGGGTCCGCCTGAGCGATCGCGATCAGGTGCGGGATGGCGCTGGCGGGCGACCTCGATCTCCCGGAGGCCTACCGACTTTGCACGGAGGCCACGGCTCCCTGGCTGGATCTGTCCGCGCCGTCAGCCCTCGCCCGCTGTGTCGACCGCCGCCGCAAGCGCGAGCGCCCACCCCGTGTCGATCCACCGCGTCGCCGCCTGCGGCGTCCCCTCGAGATAGCGCAGCCGGTTGACCCGCTGCTCGTCCAGCAGTCCACCGTTCTTTCTGACGTCGTCGCGCGCGACGATCACCCACGCCAGATCGGTCAGCGAGACCGTCCGCTCCGCGAAGCCGCCCGGGCCACCGTCGATCCGCAGCCCACCGCCGTCGGCCCGGCCGACGATCCTGCAGGGCCTGCCGTCCCGCTCCACGAAGGCGCCCGCGCCGGGCCGCCGGAGCAGGCCCTCCACGAGGGCCCGCGCGCGCTCGCGGGTCCCCGCCGGGAGCGACCGGGACGCCCCGCGGCCCGATCCCAGGGCGCGATACGCGGCATGGTCGATCCCTGGACAGGCCCAGAGCCCCTCGTCATCGAGGTATCGTGCCACGCCCAGGGTTCGCCAGGCGGGCTCGCCGGGCGGGCGCACCAGCACGAAGGCCGTCTCCCCGGGGCGCCGCTCCTGGGCCGGCACCGGCGAGCGAACGCGATCGGGCGCGACCAGCGCTCCGGGGGTCTCCAGGCAGAAGAAGAGGTGACCGCCGACACGGCCGGTGCGCGGCGGCTCCTCCAGCCCGAACGCGCGGGCTAGCGCCTCGTCGTCCTCGAAGCGCTCGCCGGCGCTCGGGCCGATGTCCTCGGGGCGGACCACCTCGACCAGGATCGCGACAGGCACCGTCTCGGCCGTGGCCTCGTACGACGGCGCGTCCGGATTGTCCGAGCGGAGCCACCATCGCGATCCATCGCGCGCGATCCGCTTGATCTGGTAGGCAAACCCCAGATCGCGATCGGGTACCTGAAGCAGCGCCACCTTGCCGCCCAGCGCATCGTACGAGGCGCCGCGCGCAAACCTCATGATCAGCCAGTCCCCGTCGCGGATAGGGCGCTTCCCGCCATCCATCGAGTCGCCCGCAGCGCGTACCGCAAAGAGCCCATCTCCCCGCGCGGCCCCGATGAACCAGGTCGCGACGAGGCGCCGCGGGATGACGAGCGTGTGGCCGGGGCTGACCGGAAAGCGGTCACGCAGCGCGAAGGCGAGCGCATTGCTCGCCACCCAGGCGGACTTGGGGGCCTCGAGGAACGGGGAAGTCACCGGCCGGCGGATGGTACTCCGGACCGGGCGCGAGGTGGCCTTGGGTTGGTGATCCCAGCCCCGCTGCGTACGCCCGCTCGAGGCCCTCCAGGGAGCGCCCGAGCTCCTCGACGAAATCCCCAACGCCTTCAGCGGAGGAGAAGGGATTCGACCCCCTTGTTGAGCTGCCCCAACGGCGGTTTTCAACGACGCGCCGGGCCCTCGGCATGGGCGCCAAGGCGAAGCTCTTCAGTTGCTCGGTGTCCACCAGGACATGTCAGCGAGCGTGGTGCGGTCAAGACGTTCTTGCGGGATCCGGACTCCCTCGCGGAGCCGCGCCGTGACCACGTCGGGCAGGCCGAGGCGGCCCGCTGCAGACATCGCGGCGCGACGTTCCCGTGGGTCACCGGTCAGGTCCTCCCCCCCGGGCGTGGCCGCTCCGAGGGCCTCCCAGAGCGGGAGTGCCGGACCCGCGTGTAGACCGGCCGAGCGTGCAGCGTCGATGAACGCCGCTGCGGCGGATACGCCGGCCACGTCGATGTCGCCGGCGTAATCGAACCGAGATGGGCGCACTCCAACGAGCTCATGCAGGACGACGAGGTCGGCGACGAGCGAGGCGGCCTGATCGCCGCCACCGAAGACGACCGCGCCGTACGCAGGCGGGCCTCCGGCTGCCCTGCTGGCCCGAAGGGCGCGCCAGGCGGAGTCGAATGTCGCCTTGTTCTCGAGGACCAAAACCGGCCCAGCGTCGGCAACACGCGCAACTCGAATTCCGCCGACTGGGACCTCGCACGCCAGCAGGTCGAGAGTCACTCGCCCCGCGCCGAAGAGCGCCGTTCCGGCGAGGGACCCGAGCATCTTTTCATCGTCGAAGATCTCGAGCGACCGCTCCTCGCGACACACCGTCGGCGCCCTTCGTCCCATCATCGACGCCAGCCATCGGTTGATCGCGACGAGCGCGAGCCGCAGGCGCTGCGGCGGGCGCGACGCACGGATCCACGCGCCGGCCCAGGCCAGCGCTGGCACCCACGGCTCGCTGGCGGGGTCGAGCGCTCGCGGCGGCGTCCGCCGGTTGGCGGGGAGCGCGATCCGCCTGGGAAGCCGCGGCAGGGCCGGATCCCAGCGCGCGCCGCGCCGGGACGGTAGCTCGACCGCGCCCGACGCTTCGAGCCGGTCGAGCGCGTCGGAGAGCCGCAGTCGCCCCGCGCTCGTACCCGCCCAGCCGGGGTCGGCAGCGTCCCAGGCCGCCAGCAGGTCGGGCAGGTCCACGAACGGCCGTCCAGCGTCCGCGAGCAGCGCGGCGAAGGCCTCCACGATGTCGTCGGCCGCCGCATCGACGTCCGGTGCGGAGGTCACGTCGAGCGTCCCGCCCGGCGGCTGGCCACGGTGACGGCGGACATCAGCGGCCAGGAGGCTTGCTCCTCGCCGTGGCGCGCGGCGGCCCACTCGGTCGGCGAGACGTACAGCGTTCCGTCTCGCAGCAGAGGCTGCAGGCGCTCGTCCTTGATGTCGTAGGGTACCACGAAATTGGCGTTCTCCCGCCGAGACACGCGCAGCTGCGTCAGCCGCGGGAACACGGTCAGCGCGCCGAGATCGCGTATCCCTGTGAACGCGACGAGCTGGACGTGGAGCTCGTCGGCCACGTCGCGGGCCAGCCGCAAGAACTCCGGCTTCGTGACCTTCGCGAACGGGTTGTCGAGCAGGAGCGTGGTGCGCCGGTGATCACGCGCCGACGCGCGGCGAGACGCAAGCAGCGAGGCGAGGATCAGCGCGACGGTGACCCCCTCCCCGCCAGACGTCTCGAGGGCGAGGTGGTCGACCGGCTTGTGCTCCGGATCGAGCGGATCGGACGGGATCAGGATGCGGGCGGTGAACTGCGGCGTGACCGAGCGCAACAGCTCATGCACGACGTCGTTGCTGTCGAACTTGCGGGGGCGGTCCTCGGGCCGTTCCGGGTTGAGCCAGCCGCGCAGCGTCGCTCCGACCGCGGCGCGCCGCTGCTCCACCTTGAGGGTGTCGAGGCCGGAGAGCTGCAGCAGGTCGGCGCCCGCCCAGCGCCCCATGGCGGGCGTGTCGGGCAGCTGCGATTCGCGGACGGTGCGGCGGACCTCGCGCAGCAGACCGGCGATCGTGGCGTACACGGTGTCGGCGAGCGCGTCGACGCGCGCGTCGAAGCTGGCGACGTGGTGCTGGACGGCCGTGTGCCGCTGGACGATGTCCTCGTGGTGCGCCGCCGCCAGGTCGGCGAGCGCGCGACGCGGGGCGGCCCGCAATGTCTGGATGATCCGGTCGCCGCGGACGATGTCCTCGGCGGCGTCGCGCAGCAACGCCTCGACGGCGTCCAGGGTGGCCCCGGCGGCCCTGTCCAGGGCGGTCAGCGCCCCCAGGAGTGCGTCGGTGTCGGCGTCGACCTGTGCGAGCGCCGCAACGGCAGCGGCCTTGTCAATTTCCAGCGCGGCCGCGGCGTTCTCGCGCTCGATCGGCCGCGCGGCCGCGCGCAGCAGCGTCACCATCCCCTCTGGCGCCCCCGGCTCGACGAGGATGGCCGAGGTATCGCGGCGGGACTCGCGTCCTGCCAGATCGACGGCGGGCACGAGGATGCCGCCACCGGCCAGCCGCTGCACGGCTGCGTTGAGGCGCTGCAGCATCAGCTCGATCAGATCGCCGCGCGCCGCGGTGACCTTCTCCATGTCCGCTGCGGCCTGCAGCTCGCCCTCGCGCTCCGTGCGGGCGCTCAACGCGGCGTCGCGGCGGTTGCGCAGGCGGTCCCGGATGGCGGCGGCCTCGCCCATGTCGGCGGTCGTCTCGTCGGGCGCGAGCTCCGCGCTGCGGCGCAGCGCCCGGAACTCCTCCACCGCCTTGTCGTGCTCGGCCTTGAGCTGCCGCTCCGCGGCCGTGAGCTCCCCGATCCGGCCCACCAGGCTCTCCACGCGCTTCCGGACATCCTCTGCTCGGCTGCGGTGATCGTCGGCCGATCGGGCCGGGTCCGCGGCGAGGAGCGCCCGGGCCGCCTCGAGGACGTTGGCGTGGTCGCGCAGCTGCTTGTCGATGTCGGCGATCGCGGCCTCCATCGTCGTGAGCTGCGCGCGCAGCTCCGGATCGGTCAGAGCGCCGCGCCAGCGATGCTCTCGATCGCGAACGCGCTGGATCAGGAGATGCCGGTCGGCCGCCTCATCGACCGCTTCGAGCGCGTCGCCCGGCCGAACGACGACCGTGGCCTGCGAGTCCGCGCGGGAGCGCTCGCTCGTGAGCGCCCCGATGTGTACAGCCAGGCCCTCCGACCGAGCGTTGGCGTTCTCCTGCCGCCCTTTGGCCTCCGCCGTCGCGGCCAATGCGGCTTCAAGAACCCTCGTCGTATCCGCTTCTTCGGCCTGGATGGCATCGATCCGGACGTCGATCGCGGCCATTCGTTCCCGGGCGCCGGTCAAGCTCTCGAGCCTCTGCGCGTGCTCCGATGCGTCGCGCTCGCGGCCGCGGGCGGCGTCCCTTTGCGCCTCGGCCGCGTCCCGTTCGGTGGTGCGCGCGGTGATGTCGCGGGCCAGCGCGCTGCGGGCAGCCGCGATCGCTCCCTGCGCCTCCTCCTGCTTCCGGAGCGCCGTTCGGCGGGCGTCGAGCCCCCCGACGCCGACGTCAGCGCCCCACGCGGACAGCTGCTCACGGAGCGTGATCGCGGCGTCGGCGCGGGAGCTCGCGCTGTCGTACTCGGCGCGCCACCGCGCGGCCTCGGCGCTCCGGGTCTCGACGAGCTCCCGGGCCGCGACAGGGGACCAGTGCGCGCTGTGCGGGAGGACGACCGTGGAGCCCTTGTGGAGCTCCCCGGGCGCATCGTCGAACGATGTCATCGGCCCGACCACGATCGGTCCGTCGAGCTCGTCGCGGGCGGAGGCCACCAGCGCGACGACCGCGTCGAGGTCCTCTGGGATGTTGACCACGATCCCGTCCGCGAGCCCTGGGTGAGCGAGCGCGTAGGCGCTGGCGGCGTCCGCGGGGAGCGTGGCCAGGTAGGCCCACCCGGCGCGCGCGCCGCGCCGCTCGGCGCGCGCCCGCTCGCAGAGGCGCTCCACGTCGGGGCGCGGCGGCAGGCGCTCGTGATCGCGCAGCCACACCGCGGCGCGGTCGGCCGCGGCGCCGCTGACCGCCGCGCCGGCCTGCTTGAGCCGCGCGGCTTCGATGACCTCACCCAGCCGCCGCCTGATCGCCTCGGCGTGGTCGTCGAGGACCACCGGATGCACCTCGACGAACCCTGACGCCGCGATCGTGGAGGCGAGGGCATCGGTGCGCCTCGTCGCCGTCTCGAGTTCGGCGTACGCCTTCCTGGTGCCCTCTTCGGCGCGGCCGGCGTCGCCGGCCAGCCGCCGGTCGCGCTCGCCCAGCTCCTTCAGCGCCTCCGCTGCGCGCGAGCGACGTTGCTCGTGCTGCTCGGCGGCGGCCTTCTCCGCGGCGGCTTGCGCTCGGGCGCGCCGGAGCTCGACCGCGGGATCGGTCGTCGCGTCGGGGATCAGACCGGCCTCGACCGCCGCGGTGAGCTGCCGATCGAGGGTTGTCCGCTCGCGGCTCAACCCTTTGCGTTCCGCTTCGAACGCCCCGAGCGCCCTCGCCGCTTCGGCTCGCCTGTTGCCCGCGCGCTCCAGGTCCTCGGCCGCCTGCGCTGCCGCCGCGGCGAGGTCGCGGCGCTCGCCGGCGAGCCGCTCGATGTCGGCCGCGAGCCGGCGGCTGAGCGCCTGCAGCGCCGAGGACAGCGCGCGCCGCAGCGGCTCGGCGTCGGCCGCCTTCGACCTCAGGGCCTCCTCGATGTCGCGGATCCGCGCCTCGTTCGTCCGGCGCTCGGCCAGAAGCGCCGCGGCACGTGCGACCTGCTCCTCGGTGCGCGCCTGCTGCAGCTCTTGCTGGGTCCTGCGGATGTCCGAGGCCGAGGCTTCCGCCAGCAGCCGGGCCACCTGGACCCCTGCGAGCACGTGCCGAGCGAGGGCCTCGTTGTACGCGGCGCGGGCGTCGATGACGAGCCGGTCGAGCTCGGCGCGGCGCGCGGCGGCCGTGCCGCCGACCTCCCGGACGGCCTCGTGGTGCCGAGTCAGTCGCGCCTGGAAGGCCACGGCATGCCCGATCGCCCGGTCGCGCTCCCCGACGCGCTCCTGGAGCTGCCGCGCGGCCCCGGCGAGCGGGCCGGTCTGGGCGGCGAGGCGCTCGAGCAATGCGACGCGCTGCCGATCGAGCAGCATCGTGTCCGCGTCGCGCGCCATCTCGGCCAGCCGCTGCTTGAGCTGCTCGATCGCGGTCGGATCGCCCACGACCCCGACGAGGCTGTTCAGAAACGCCCGCGACGACGCGTAGGTGAAGACCTGGTCTGCCGCGCCCTCGTCCTCGTTCATCCGCAGCAGGAACTGGCGCACATAGTCGACGTCGATACCGAGGTCGCGCAGGTGGCTCTCCCAGGCGCCTTTGCCGTCCTCGACATTGACCTGCGCGGCCGGCACGTCGGTGCGCAGTTGCCTGAGCCTCGCCCTGAACTCACGATGATCGAGCAGCCGCCCGCCGGGGCCGCGCAACGCCAGCTCCCGCAGGGAGAGCTCAGGGGTGACGCTGCGGGCAGACCAGAAGAACTCGACGGCGGGTGTCGACGACGGTGAGCCGGCCGGCTTCCACAGGCACGCGCCGATCACCAGGCGTGACCCGGTGAAGATCGGCAGCATGCCGTCGGGCGCAGGGGATTCGACCTCGACGACGAAGTGCGTCGGGTCTCCTCCCGGCACATAGTGCTCGAGGCGCTTCAGCTCGCCTTCCTTGTGCTGGCGGCGCTGGGCCCGGCGAGGGAGGAACTGGTCGGCTTCAGGGACGAACACGTGGTAGATGGCGCCGAGCAACGTCGATTTTCCGCCGCCGTTCTCCAGCCCGACGACGAGGTGATCCGCCCCGTCGCTCGCCAGATCGAGGGTCAGGTCCGGGTACGCGACCTTGTCGCGGACTCGAAGGTTGACGACGCGGAGGCCGGTGATCGGGCCCACGTCAACGCTCCTCCTCGCGGGGCGATCTGCCGTTGTTCGTCAGGGCTGTCCTGTCCACGTCATCGGACGGGCGGGTATCCGACGACGCCGCGCTCGTGCGGAGGCTCTCAGCGCGGCGGCGCAGGGCACCGAAGACGTCATCCAGGAGCAAGTCGCGGTAGTGGTGGATGAGACGCCGGCGCGGCCGGTAACGCTTGTCCGCGGCGCGGCTCGAGCTGGTGTCGACGAGCCAGCCGGCAACGTGGAGGAACGAGAGGACCTCGTAGACGATGTAGGTCGTCGTGCTGCGCGAGATCCGCTTGGCGGTGGGGGCCTCGGCCGGCATCTGTAGCCAGTGCCACCAGAGCGGGCGGCTCTCGGCGTCCCCTGCCGGATCTGGCGTATCTGCCTCGCACTGCTCGCAGTAGTCGCGGATGAACTGCTCGAGCTCACGCACCCCGACGGTGGTCAGGACGACGTCGGGGTCGGACAGCAGGTCGTCGAGATCGGCGGCCGATGGCGCCACGTACGCGAGCAACGCGATGACGACCAGGGCGCGCGCGGCCCGCGGGTGCGGCTCCTCGAACGACTTGTTCCACGGCAAATCCGCAGCGCGCGCCGGCCACGCCCACGGGCCGTCGGGGCGCGTGCGAAGCACGATCCCGATGTTGCGGTCGGCGGTCGTCACCTCGCAGCCTGCGCCTTCCACCACCCCGTCGAACAGCGAGCGGAACGGGGCGTCCTCGATGTAGCGCTGGACGAGACGAGCGTAGTCCGCCGGGATCCCGCCGCTGCCGGGCGAGGCCGTGACGTCGAGCGCGAACGCCAGGAGCCGGCCGACATCGACGAAGGAAGCGCTCATCGGGCCCCCGGGACGCGCCGGGGTACCACGACGAGGTCATCGCCGGCGACGGCTCCCCCGTCCGGCAGCCGCTCGCCGGTGGCGACGACCGTGAGGCGGTCGTGTTCGAACCCCGCCGCCGCGCCCGGATGATCGCTCGTCGTGCCGGTGTGCCCGTAGGCGCTGGCGATCGTGACCGCCATCGCCCACGGTAGACGCCCGGCGCACCGCGGATCGTCGTTTGGAGCCTCCACCGAGGCGGAGAGCAACGTCGACAGGCGGGTGGGACGCTCCATGCCAGCGAGCAGGTGAGCGACGGACCTGAGCAGCGCCGGCGTGGCATCGTCATCGTCGCCGCGGCGTTCGCCGAGCTCGAACGGATCGGCGTTGTCCGCGCTCCGGGTGGCCCGTTCGCCCGGGGTGCAGCGAGCGACGAGCTCATCGAGGTGCATCACCCGAGGAGCGCGCGGCCCCAGCCAAATTGCGAGCGGGCCGGTGAGCACGTCGATGGCAGCGTCGGGCGTCGCGTGAAGCAGGGGCTCGAGGAGCTGCGCCTGCGGGTTGATCGTGATGCGGCGGTAGGTGAAGAGCTGCCGGTCCTGCTCTGCCTCGAACGTGCCCCGCGTCGCCAGCGCCGTCGACTGGAGCTGCCCGAGCGCACCGACGAGCCCGCGCAGGTTTTCGGCGATGCGCTGGAGCCGCGGTAGGTCGGGGGCGGCGTGGTGGGCAATGTCGGCGACGGCCTCCGCGAACCGTTCCTCCGCGTCGACCTGTTCGGTGACCGTGGCGAGGACCTCATCCAGCCGGGGAATGACCTCTGCTGCGTAGTCGACATCCCGGACGTTGTAGCTGATGCGACGGACCAGGCTCTCGATCTCTCCGCGGAGCCCGTGAACGGCCGTCGCGCGCCGCTCGATGGACGTGAGCACCTCGTCGTACTCCTCGCGGCGCAGCATCCGCTCGGAGCGGTAGCGCTCCGCAGCCGCGCGATCCGACGGATCGAATTGATAGAGATTCTGGTACACATTGACGGCCTCGGGAGTTGCCCGCAGCGTCGGCTCCGCGCTGTCCTCGTCGCCGACGGCGCGGACGAACGCGAAGCTCTGCTCGCGCATCTCGACCGGCCCGCCCGCGGCGTGCATGTACCTGTCGCGCAGCCGCAGCCGCCTGTTACGGGCGTTCGTGAGCACATCGACGACCGCCTCGGCGATGGCGCGGTGGATGGCCGGCGCGTCGTCCGGGTGTTCCGACGCGACGAGCGAGACCAGCTCGTTGACGATCTGATCCTCGGTGTGCCCGCCCGTGAGCCGATCGTTCTCGATGATCAGGTGCAGCGCTGCCAGGAGATGCGTGAGTAGATCGTAGCTGGCCCACTCGGCGTGAGCGTGGGCCACGGCCTCTAGCCGGCTCAGCAGCCCGTTCAACATCCCGAGGGTGCGCCGCTGGCGAGGCTGCCATCCCGCCATGAAAGCGCGGAGCGTGGGACTAAGCGGAGGCGCGTAGGCGTCGGTCACTTACCACCTGCATCATGAGGTGCTGCTGAGCGCGGCTCTTCCTGGAGCGCATCAGGAAGGCGCTAGCCCTGCGGAGCAGCCGACGGTTCTCCCCCACGACGATCTCGAGGAGATCGCTCGGGATCCCGTTGAGCCCAGCGTGGCCCCCTACGAGGGACAAGAGCGGGTCATGGTCACCCATGGGGAGGCCACAAGCAACTTGGGTCTCGATCGCGGCGCTCATCAAGCTGCTTCAGGGCGTTCTTATCCTACCGGGCCGGCTGGAGGCCACTCAAATCCCATGTTGACGGTCGCACTTTTCTAATGCGCAAAGAGGAATAGCAGTGAGAAACCAGTTCGTCTGTCCGCAATGCTGCGTATGCCGCCGGGTGTGCGCCCGCACGCCGTGTCCACGGTGACCATACGCTCCGCCCACGCGGGCATCCGGCCGCTTGGGCTGGATGCACACCGCGTACCGCTCTGGGTAGCCGGCTCTGCGCCCAGCGCGTCAGCCCGGTCCGGGTGCAGCACGGAGGGTTGGTCCTCCCCCGCTTCCGTCGACACCCCCGACGGCACCAGGAGGCAGGATGGGACGGAGAAAAGAAAGAGGAGGGCGTTCACGCCCGAGTTCAAGGCGGAGGCGGCACGGCTGTCGAAGGCGGGCGACCGGAGCATTGGCCAGGTGGCGAAGGACCTCGACCTGACCGAGACCGCGCTGCGCGACTGGATCGGGCGCGCGGATATCGACGCGGGCCACGGCCCGCCAGGGGCGCTGACGACGCCGGAGCGTGAGGAACTGCAGCGGCTGGACCGCGAGCGCGACCAACGATCGCGCCCTGGCGCTCGCCGCGCTCGCGTTCGCCTTGGGAACGCGGCGCCCGGCGCCTGGGCTGGTGCACCACTCGGACCGCGGTAGCCCCTACGCCAGCGACGACTACCGGCTCGTGCTCGGGGCGCATGGGCTCATCCCGAGCATGAGCCGCGCTGGCGACTGCTGGGACAACGCCGTGGCCGAGAGCTTCGTCGCGACGCTGAAGGCAGAGCTGGTCGAGCACGAGCGCTACCCGACGCGAGCGGCTGCCGTCGCCTCGATCAGAGACTACATCGACAGCTTCTACAGCCTGAAACGGCGGCACTCACGGGTCGCCTACATGAGTCCGATCGAGTTCGAATCGAAGACCTAATGCGACCGCGCGCGCGGCATAGTGAGACTGTCCGCGGAAGCGGGGGAATACCATAGTTGATGAGGCGAGCGGCAGCGCATCGACTCCTTGGCCTCGCTCAAAGCCTGTCTCCACACCCCGAGAGCGGTGCGCTGACCCTCCGTAAGCGAATCGGATCGGGCGACCACTTCTCTGACACGGGGGGTGGCGGGGCTCAACGCGCTCCTCCTCCGAAAGCATCAGGTGAAACGTCGTTTGCGGCATGCAGCGGAAGCCATGCTCGGCCTGTGCGCCGAAACGGAAGAGTGCCCGATTGGCATCGTTCCGTGGAAAGCGGGGCACCATCGCTGGCTTTCATCGTGAGACTCGGCGAGCGGGCAGATCTGCCTCGCGCTTCATCTCGATCACATCGCCGATCGGAACCCGCTCGACCAGCTCGTCCAAGCTGGACGGCTCGTTCTCCCCCAAGCGCTCTTGCTTCGCGAAGCCGTGGTCGCGCACGTTCGCCACAATCGAACGTCGTCGTGGTGCCCCTGCCCGTTATCGATGATCGGCGCCGAGCCTCTCACTCGGAGCAGGGACCTTCCGTGCCAGAAATTTGGCAGAACCTGCGTCCAGACCTGTCCACGCCTGTCCACTCCCGTCCACGTCCCGGATCGCACAAACTACCCGACATCCTTGCAGAAACCAGCGGAGGAGAAGGGATTCGAACCCCTGGTTGAGTTGCCCCAACGGCGGTTTTCAAAACCGCTGCCTTCGACCGCTCGGCCACTCCTCCAAATACTCAGAACGACTTGCTTTTCTGCCCGTTTTGGCGGCGCCTGTCAACGCCGCCGTGCCGGCCGTTGCCCATCCGTTGCCCATCCCGGGCCAGGGCGCCAGCCGGGCTGGGCTAGGGCGCCAGCCCCTCCACGACCTTCCGCTTGGCCACCTCGCTCGTGTGGGCGTACCGCTGGGTGACGCTCAGGTGTTGGTGCCCTGCCAGCGCCTGCACGGTCGGCGCGTCCGCCCCGATCCGGAAGCAGCGCGTCACGAAGTAATGACGCAGGTCGTGCAGCCGTGACTTCGGGAGGTTCGCCTTTGCCAGGACCCACTGGAAGGCATGGAGCAGGCTCGACTCACCCCAGACCGTCCCCTTCGACGAGGGAGCGACCGGGGCGGTCGGCGCGTGGGGCTTCGCTGCCGCATCCCGGAGCACACGCAGGAGCCGGGGCGTGAGCGGGACCATCCGCTCGTGCCCCGACTTCGGCGTGTCGACCTCGCCGTCGTAGATCGTCTGGCGGACGATCAGCTGGGCGGCGTCGAGGTCGACGTCCATCCATCGCAAGCCCCGGATCTCGCCTGCCCGCAGCCCTGCGTCGACCGCGAGCGTGAGCGCGATCTTCGCCGCCGGGTACGCGAGCGAGAGCACGAGCTCGACGTCCTCGACGCTGGGAGGCTGCACGATCTTCTGCCCGACCTTGGGCAGCCTTGGCAGCCGCGGCATCGCCGCGAGGAGCCCCGCCTCCACCGCGCACCGGAGCACGCTCCGGAGCGCGATCTGGATGTTGCGCCGTGATGAGGGCTCGAGCCCCGCCTTGACGAGCTCCGCGTCGAGCTTCGTCACCTTCACGAAGTCGATCGCGGCGACGGGGGTGCTGCCGAACCTCGGCAGCAGCTCTGCCTCGAACGACACCTCGTACGAGCGGCGCGTGGTGCGCTTCAGCTTCACCACGGCCTTCGTCGTGCGGAACAGCTCGACGGCGTCGCGGAAGGTGGTGCCTGTGGGGCTCGGCGACGCGGGCGGTGCCGGCACCGCGGCGTCCGCCTGCGGCTCGGGGCTGGTCGGGATGTACCCGAGCTCCTCGAGCTGCGCGATGAGGCGCCGCTCTTCTGCGTGTGCGGCCTGCGAGGTCTGCACCTGGGCGTCCCTCCGGTAGCGCACGCGCTTGCCTGTTCTTCGATCTCGGTACGGGATTTCAATGACCCACCGGGGCTTGCCGCTCCGGATCTTCTTGCGGACGGTCATGTCGGAGTCCTCCCCGACCTGGCCGTGCACCTAGGGGAACAAGAAGTACCACGCGCACGACGCGGTCGCATCACGGCGTCGCCTCCGAGCACCAGCGGGAGGAGAACTGCACGCGCCAGAGGCGACCGAACTTGCGCGCCCGAACGCCGTCGACCTCGGCTTCGATGCCGCCGTCGGGTGCCCGGACGGCGTGCCGCTCGAGAGCCCGCCGGAGCGCGTCGGGCGACATGTCCAGGAACTCCGCCGCGGTCTTCACGGAGAGCCAGCCGCGCGCCTGCGCCGCGTCGGTCGCGGGCGACTTCTTCTTCACGCGGCCCTCCTCGGCTTCGCGGAGCGCTCTGCCTCACGTGCCGCGACCGAGCCCGTGCTCGGAGGCGTGCCACGCGTCTCGCTGGAGACGGTGAAGGCCTCGCGCGCTCGGCAGGCCATCCGACCGTGCGCCTCGCACGCGCTGCCGATGTTCCTCCTGCCCAGATTGTCGGCGCCGAGGCACAGCCTGTACTCCACGCACGTCTTGCCTCTTGTCTCAGCGGGGCACGGGACGACCGTCGTGCTCGAACCCGTCGCGAAGGACACCCTGTCCGAGGGGGACATGTCGACGACGACCGCCGCCACGCAACCCGTTGCCCGTGCGGGCTCGATGCCCTCCGGCCGCTCCGCCGACGCGAGCATCGAGCTTGAACACCAGGCCTCGTGCAGCACCTCGCGCCAGGAGTGAGCAGGCACATTTACGGTACTGCCGCGGTCGCGCCAACGCCCCACAGCGCCGGTTAGCATCCGGTCTCCCACGGCGCGGTCGGCGTCTCCTCTGAAGTGAAGCAGAAGATTGCGACGGCCCAGTGCACCGTCTTGAGGGACGCGCCCGCCAAAGGCGCCGTCGATGAGATGGACCTCATCGATGATGACCTGGTCGGCCATTACGCTGTACGCAGCGGTGTCAATCCCCGCGGCGGTGGCGGGCTGCGCTCGAGCTGGCTCTGGTGGTGGCGTCGGATCAGCGGTCGCGTGCGACCGCGTCGACGAGCGTCGGGTCCGGACCGTTCGAGGACGCGGGGCTGGCGTCGGTTCGGGACGGAAGTGGCATGCCCGATCGCTCCGTGCGCGAGCGTGCTCTTCGCGGGCCCGCTCGGCGCGCTTCGCAGCCCACCTTCGCCGCCTCTCGGCGAGCTGCTCGGGGCTCACGCGGTAGTGGTGCCGGCTGAACTGCACGACCGTCCGCTGAGCGAGCCGAGCCGACGCCACGGGATCGTACTCCTGCCAGTCGTCCTCGGTCCAATCGGCGGGGTCGGAGACGCAGTAGTAGTCCTCTCCAATCCGCCGCCACGTTCTGCCGTCCGCGTCGTGGTGGTACTCCGGGGGCCCTTCCTCTTCCGCAAGAACGGCTTCGTCTGGAGCTAGCTCCTTAGCCTGATCCAGCTCGTCCATGGGACGAGGCTTCGCTACAGCATCATCTTGATCTTCGAGCGCATCGGCCTGGATCTGGCGGGCGATGGGCTGGATCTCGTTGAGCGACGACATGTCCATGACCATGAGGAATGCATCACCACATTGCATCGGTTGAACTACTCGGCAAGTACTATTTTGATCAACCGCTCGGTCGTCATTGAACCCACCACCCCTCGTGCCGGCGATCGGTGGCTCTCGCTCGTGGCTCGTGATCGCGGAGCTCGACGGCCTCGACACAGAAAAAAAAGGGAATGTGCTCCCCGCCTTCGGCAGGGTCGCCCCCTGGTCGTCACCACCCGCGGGTAACTACCTGAGATCACAGCGCCTTTCTGGGTTAACCTGTCCCCTTATAGATATGGCCGGGGCAGGTTAACCGGCTCCTGGAACGGGCTGGTTCCAAGCGGGTCCGACGCAGCCGTCAGGCTGCGGAACGGCACGCAGCTTTTTTTATTGTCAGCATGACGTCGAGAGACTCGAACCGACTCAGGGCACCGTAGATGATTGGGCGGAGACCCCGGTTCTCGGCGTCATGAGCGATTCGATCTCCCGCCAGAGGGCGGTGTGGCCGTATTTCTTCTTCGCCTTGGTGATGGCGGCCTTGCTGACCCCGAGGAGTTGAGCCAGATCCTTCTGCATGATCGCGCCCTGAATGCCCGCTGCCCGCTGAAGCTTCAGTACATCACAGGCTCGGACGAGAAGCGCCGGAGCTTGTCCCAGCAGATCGCTCTCCGTGGTGAACTCCATGTTGAAGAAGGGGATGTCTATGTTCGAGAAGAAGACGATGGTCTTCGCTCTCGTCGGGTCATACGGTCGCAAGCGAAGCATGGCCTGAGCGTACTCGGCTTGGTGAAACGCGTAGAAGACGAACATGGGGCCGCCCTGGAGATAACCGCGATCAGCGATGCGGGTTCCATTCGTCGCGGTGACATAGCCCTCTGATGGATCGCCTTGCTGGGGTACGACCCGGTAGTCGAACGGTTGTTCGTTGGGCTCAGGTCGGATCTGGGACATGAACGCTCTTGCCCGCGCCTCGATCTCGAGCGCAGGAAGCTCAGGCGCTCCGAGGACGAAGAGCGCGTCGTAGTCCTTGATCGAGTTGTCCCCTCGGTTGGCCCAGAAGAACATGATGTCGTCCTCCGCCACGCTCTTGAGGATCCGGTTCTTTACGTGGGGTTGCCCGTTGAACAACTGACGCTTCACCACCATGGCGACCTTGTGCGTCGGGTTGTTCAACTTGTGCATATCGACGATGCCCATCAGCCGGTCGATCGCGGGGCTCTTCGGATCCATGAGCGTGCGGTCCGGGTAGCGGTGATCGAGGGTCTGGAGAATGCGAGCTGTTTGCTGCACGCTGACGCGGACATCGATGATCGGCCTGCCCGGAAATAGATGGAGAGGGATAATGGGATCGCTCGTGGCGTCCAGGAGCACGACCGGCATGTTCGGAGGGATTGGAGGGACTACAAGCTGGCCAGCAGCGATGCCGCCCTTTCCCTCCGTGGACGGAAGCACGACCACGCACGTGGGTCTCGCTCCGGTATCTGCCGCCAGGGCGTCGGCGAGCTTGTGAAGCTTCTCGCTGAGCCCCTTGGACAGTTGAAGCTCCTGGATGAGGTACGCCGTGGCCATCGGATCGATCTCCTGGATGCCGTCCACGGCGTCCTTGGCACGCCGTGCGTCTCGCTCGTCCGCCTCTGGCTGTTCGCGAACGAGCTTCCCAGCTGCCTGCAGTTGCTCCGCCGCCGTGGGGAGATTGTCGATGAACCGATAACCGAGATCGCGAAGAAGCACGCGGAGCTCAACCCGGCGGCGGCCGGGAGGTGGATCTGCCAGCAGATCGAGGACTACGTCGAAGAGCTTCGTGAATACCTGCGCAGCGGACGTGCACAGCCGGGAGCCCTCGAAATCCCTGACGGCCGTGAGAAGCTCGACGATCTCGTGCTTCTTCAGGGTGACCGCCTGAAGGATCTCCTTCACCGGCGACTCGTCGATGACGGCGATCTCGCGCCACTTGAACAGGTACTCGTCCCTGTTGCGCAGCCCGAGGCGGGCGTGCGTGGCGAACAGCCAGCGCGTCGACGGCCGCCAGTTCTGATACCTGCAAGACTTGAAGTCCGGGCAGGGCTTGCACGCCATCCGCTGCTCGAAGCGACCGAGGCCCATGGACTGGAGCGGCTTGATACGCTTGTCGAGCTGAGAGCAGAAGCCGGAATCCTCGCGTGAGGGGCGCTTCTCCAGTTCCGGCGTGAGGCACGGCGCTGTACCGGGCGAGGGAGGAAGCGGCGTCACTCCTGGCAGGGGCGTGCCCAAGAAATCTTGCAGCTGCCCCTCCAGCTTCTTCCGCTCGCCGAACCAAACGACCCGCCGGTCTCGCAGGAGCTGGGCGGTGATGTGGCTCTTGCCGAGCCCGCCTGGAGCGTCGACGTGGATGAGCGGTGCTGGCACCTCGCTCGAGTCGAGCCCCACTTTCAAGGCATCGGTGAGCTTGTCTACGAGCTCGGCTCGGGCCGTGGTCAGATCGTTGTTCGGCACGATGACCCTCCGAAGAGGTTGCCGAACGACGACAGGTGATGGAGAATGAACCTGCTCGCGTCGGCCAGGATCCCGCGAGTTGAGGCCCGGTCAGGGTGGAAGCTGACCGGGCCGTTTTTTGCACCTTACCAGGGTTCGTCGCCGGAAAGGGAGAGCAGGATGGTGGGCGTGAACTGCTTGCGGTTGCCGTCGTTTACCGCCGTGAGGTGCCCGTCCTTACCCTCGGCGAACATGCCGAGCCCGCTGCGCCACGTCCGAGCGGTGTAGCGCTCGGGGGCTGCGCTCGCGTCGACGTGGATGTGCCGAGGGTGATCGCGGCGCAGGATCCGCTCCGCCGCAGCGTGATGCTCCCCGAGCGCGAGGCCATCGAGGCAGGCGTAGAAGGCGCCCTTCCTGTACTGGGGGTCCTTGTGCTTCGTCCGGGCCTTGGGGTGCTGCATCGCCGTCCAGACCGTCGCTGCCAGGGTGCAGAGCGGGGCCAGCAGCGGCTGCTCCCGGAGCCTGGCCGTGCCGTTGAACGTCGCCTCGACACGGGGCGCCAGGAAGTCTGCCAGCGCCTCCACCTCGCCGAGGTCGCTCCTCCGGGATCCAAGCGGACGTACCGGCGGCGGCGGGCTCTCGGGCGCGCCTGGCTTCCTCGTGTCGCCGTCGCGGGGCACGGTCGCGCTGAGCCGGAGCGTGTAGAGTGAAAGGCGTGGGGCCTCGTCGGCTGGGTCTGGATCGGCTCGGGTCAGCACGCCGTCGCGCTCGATCCAGGTCGTGTCCGGGACCTCGCCGACCAGCTCCCAGACCTGGCAGTAGTCGTCGCGGCTCCTGATCCGCAGCCGCTTCACGATGTCGAGCCACCGCGGCTCCAGCCCGAGCTCTTGGTACGGTTCGGACCAAGCAGGGCCTTCCAGGAGCGGGGGACGCATCAGTGCGCGAAGGATCCGCACGGCTTGGGGATCATCAGCGTCCGGCGTCCGCTCGATCAGCGTGGCGAGGCGATCTTCGAGCTGCGCCAGCTCGCCCGCGGACACGCCGGCCACGACATCGTCGGCAAACACCTGGGGCAGCACGAGGATCCGCGCCATGGCAGGGAGAGGGTAGCCATACAGCCTGCGGGCACGTCAACCCGAGCTCACCGGGAAGACGCCACGCCTCGGGGGGACAGCGCTCCGTTCCCGCCGCTGGTGCCTGCGGCGACGTGGCGACCCGGAGCCTCCGATCCTGCTCTCGGGATTCAGCCCCCGACGGTCCTGCGGTCTACCGAGCCACTTCTGTAAGTGGATGAATTGTATGACTTTTACGCCGAAGAACCGCAGGCGGCCATCCAGCGTCTGGCGAGCACTTCCATGCGCCATCCGTATGGTGGCACCGGGGATCGGCAGTTTTCTTTGCCGTTCGCCGACCGCCAAAACGTTGCCGCGAGCGGTTTCCCCTCGGCTCCATCGCCCCGCTCCTCGTGTCGTACCTCGCTGCGCTGACGGGAGGTGGATTGCTGTAAAGGTAGGCAACTACTACGAAAAATTCTGGCGGCGATCTCGCACCTCGGCCGATGGACCTTCGTCTATGACCGACGTGCTTGCCATCGCCGCTGGGTGGGCCGCTCGGAAGGACTTTGGAGGGGGCATCCGGCTCGACCCGTCGAGCATCCCGTCGTCTTCCTGGTCCGAGAGGACGACGAAATGGGATAGCTCCGATGGTCGCAGGTGCACTGCTGCGGACGCTCGCTGCTGGAGGTGCTCGCGGCGCCGCAGCCCCCGGCCGGCAAGTTGCGTTTCAGGAGCTCGAGGAGCCGCGGGGTAGGCCGAGCGCTTCAAGCCTCATGGGAAGGTCGATCCTGGCACTGCTGCCCGTGGCCGGAGGGACAAGGCCGGCCATGCTCCTCTACGTTACCTCAGGGAGCTCGGCGCGAAGGACATCGTTACGGTCCCGTGCGGGCACCCGAAGAACATACCGACGCGATCATGGCCACCTTGCCCGAGCACATGATCACAGGCACGAAGAGGTATCCTCGGCGACCATCGACATCGAGCCCGACGTCAAATCGTGTTCAGGAAGGTACGGCAATGACGCGACGGACGTTATGCCGCAGACGACCACCAACTTGGTCGAGAATTTCGAGCTCATCAACACCAGGTAGACACGACCTCGATGTAGGGCTTTCCATATCGTTTGATTTGTGGTTGACTATCTAGCCACCTACCAGTTCGCGAAGGACGACATCATGACGGACATCAAGATGCATACGACGACCACGATGCCGCCGAGCCAGCCCACGAGGGACAATGACGCACTGACGAGGGCCGCCCAGCTGACGCTCGGGGACAACAACGCGCTGACGAGGGCCGCCCAGCTGACGCTCGGGGAGAACGCCCTCAGCGAGGGGGCGCGGCGAATGAGCGAGGAACTCGGGGGCGTCTCGCTCAGGGACGGACTCGAGCGGTGCCACCCCGCCTCCCGCCGTGGCATGGCCGACGGCGTGAGCGCCGCCACTCCTCCGGGCGCGCTGCCGCTGGTCGTCCCCACTTCTTCCGCGTCCGACGAGGCGCTCGAGATCTTGAAGAAGTGCGCCGACGCCGCCGAGAAGGTCCACGGAACGTGGCAAGTACGCCCGGACGTCATGACCGCGCGCCGGCAGGCTCCTGACGCGCTTCTCGCATGAGCCGGACGCCACCGCCCGGGGGGCGCCGCAAAGTCAAGCCACGCACCGTGATGTCTCACGCCCTGACCCGGAACATCCCAAGCGGGTACAGTGGCATCGTTACAGCCAGGATTTCGAGGCCTTGCTCCTCAGCGAGAGGCGGACACGACCGCGTGGACGCTCGGCGGGCTGGAAGAGCACCGTTTCTCGCGGCCGCGGCTGCTTCAACGTGATGGCCCCTCCTCGGCCGGACCGGATCGTGCACGAGCGCTCGCCGGGGAGATCGTGCGCGGTGACCGCGATCGGATCGATGCGCTCCGCCTGCGGATCGAGGCGGCCTTGAGTTTCCCGGAGGTACGCGAGCGATGCCGCAGGCTGAAGGATAACATCCGTCGTAGTCTCAAGTCCCGACTGCTCTCGGGAATAAGAGAGATGAGGAGGATCCCCATGATCATCATCGTCTCTCCGATCCGGTTCTTCTTTGGTTTCTGCTTCTTGTGCGTCGCCGCGTTCGGTCTCGGCGTGGGCGTAGGACGCGGAACCACCGTCACGGACAAGCCGGAAGACGCGACGAGTTAGTCGTACAACAACACCAAAGAGATCGACATCTGGAGATGAGCGCTGCGGCGCTCGACGAGGGATCCCCCTCGTTTTAGCCTCCAGCCTGTTCGAACGTCGCATAGGCGATCCAGGGCTAAAGGAACGGGCATGGGCCCGCTCCGCGGCATCACGCCGCGCGTCGGCATCCGCCGGGTCGGCATGTCCCTGGTGCTGGAGATGGGGACCTGCGACTTGCCGGGCCGGTCCCGTTCCCTGCGTCGGACTCGGCTGTCCGGCGGTGCGTCCTCGTGTATCGCCGTGCGCTTCGACTGCCAGCGACGAACGGCATCGGGCAGGCCGGCGTGCCCGGCCAGGTTCTCGCCGAGCTCCTCGATCCGCCTGCAAATGGCGAACGTCGAGGAGCCGATCTCGCCGGAGATCTCCTCGAGATCGATCCCGGCGGCGCGCAGCTCGAGCATCCGCCGGTCGTCCGCAGGGAGGTCCGCAAGCCAGGCGGTGAGATTGATCGCGGACAAGATCCGCCGTGTGGGGTTGCTGCTGGTCGCCTCGGCGAGGGCGAAGCCGAACGGCGCCTCGTCCTCGTCGTCGAAATCGCCGAAGCGCAGCACCTCGACACGCCCCTCCATGAAGTTGCGCGGGTCGAAGACGTCGCGCTTCCGTTGATACCCGTCGCACGGAACGTAGTACCGGCTCGCGTCCGTCGCCCGTAGGCCGCAGGAGTGGACCAAGATCGCGTCGTCGAGCAGCTCGCCGCGCTCGGCGTAGCGCTCGTACATGTCCCAGGTCTGCGCGATCGCGTCCTGCAGTCGGTCCTCACGGACGTGCTTCGGAAGAAGTCGGGCGACGGGGTTGAAGATGCCGCGCTTGATCTTGTCCTCGAAGCTGCGGCGCAGATCAGTCGGGATACTCGTCGTCACGGGGTCCTCCATGCAGCGCGCATACGGAGGCCGTGGCCGCACGTGACGCGCAGAAAGCGCGCCACGCGGGCGCGGTAGACAGCTTCAATTACAACTGGAAGCTCGACGTCGGCGACGTCGGCACAGCCGCTTCATGCGAACTGGGCGGTTCGGCCCGTTGTTCTTCGGGTGGATCTCTCAGTTGTATTATCCCCGCGGAAGGCTGCGTCTTGCCGCTACGTTGAGCGACATCCTCGGCAAGTCACAGCCGATATTGTCCGTTCAACCGTTGGCGAGACCTCGGCGGCAACTTCTGGGCACGATGCCCACAAGTCGCGAGCAGATCGCGCCAACCAGCCCGCCTTCTACCTACCGGGGGCCAGCTGCGCACTCGGCTGACATCCCCGCTCGAACCATGATCGCGGAGCTCACCGCCCCGACCCTCAAGGGCGTGACGGGCCCGTCCATGGCCGTAGAGTGCATGGGCGGCCGGAATGCGTTGGCATTCCGTCAAGGGACCGCCATCCTTGTTCTCTCGACATGCCCCTCCTGACCGCTCATGCGCTTGCGTTTGTCCGTGCCCATGGAGACGACCGCGTCGCGCTGCTCGAGCGCGACGATGTCCTGATCGCGGTCGTGGCCGACGGCGCTGGTGGCATGTCGGGCGGCGCCGCCGCGGCCGAGCAGTTGATCGAGGTCGTTCACGGCGCTCTCACGGCTCCCGCGTTCGCGCTGCTTCGCCCTGAGTCCTGGGTCGAGCTGCTCGGGCGGGCGGATGTTGCCGTGGACGAAGGTCAGCACGCCGGGGAGACCACAGCCGTGGTGGTGGCCGTCTCGGAGCACGGCCTCGTCGGCGCGAGCGCGGGCGACAGCGGCGCGTGGGTCGTCCATCCCGACCGCGTCGATGACCTGACCTGCCGGCAGCACAACAGGCTCCGCGTGGGCAGCGGCAGGGCGCGTCCTGTCGCCTTCGCGCGGCCGAGGCTCGAGGGGACGCTCCTGGTGGCCACCGATGGCCTGCTGAGCTACGCGAGCCCGACCAGGATTGCCACCGTGGCGCTACAAGTGGACCTTGATCAGGCGGCGCGGGAGCTGATCCAGCTCGTGCGGCTCCCCTCCGGCGAGCTTCAGGACGACGTGGGTGTGGTGCTGGTGCGGTGATGAGCGCTTCTCGACGGGTCCACGAGCTTCACGACGCAGGGCGCACGCTGTAGCGCGAGGGGAGCATCGTGGAGGCCGAACGGGTCTATCGAGCGATCTTGGACGAGGCGCTCGCGGCGGAGGCAGTGCCCGATGGGCTCCGCGCGGATGCGCACCACTGGATGGCCCACTGCTATCGGGACACGGGGAGGCTGGAGGCGGCGGATGTGTTCGTGCTGGAGGCGATCACCTTCGAGGAGTGCGCGGGGCGAGCTGTGATCCTCGCGAACCATCGCATCTTCCTGGCGCAGCTGCTCGAGGGGCGAGGGGGCGGCTCCGCGAGTCGCTGGTGCAGGCAGAGCTGGCGGTCGATGCTGTGCGCACAGAGATGGGGCGGGACGCGCCGAGACGAGGTACAATCCATCGGCCGTGGCGAGGCTGCGGCGGAACGTCGGTGAGGGGTGAAGCTCAGCTATACTCCGCCGGCAGCAAGAGGAGACCCCCCGCGATGGAGCTGCGACGCACGAAGGCCGTGGGCCACCAGGGGAGCCTGATCGACGCGCTCGCGTCGGTCAGCGAGGCGGAGCTGCTCGACGCGGTCGTCGCGCTCGCGAAGCCGCGGCACATGTTCCGCCAGCGCGCCGAGAACCGCCGCGCGGCGCAGTACGTCGCAGGTGCGCTGGAGGAGCGGGGCTATGCCGTCGAGATCGAGGGCGAGCTCGGGAACGTGATCGCGACCCCTCGGACCCCGGTCGATCGCCCGGTGATCCTCATCGGAGCGCACTACGACAGCGTGCCCGACACGCCGGGCGCTGACGACAACGCGAGCGGGATCGCCGCGATGCTCGCCTGCGCGAGGGCGCTCACGTGGTTCGACCCAGCCCCGCCGGTGGGCTTCGTGGCATGGAACGGCGAGGAGGACGGGCTGCTTGGCAGCGTCGAGTTCGTGGCGCGCCATCGCTCGCAGGGCGGCGCGCCGATCGCCGCCGTGCACGTGCTGGAGATGGTCGGCTACGCGAGCCGCGAGCCGGGATCCCAGCGGATGCCGGTACCGGTCCCCGGCGCGCCGGATGTCGGCGACTTCATCGGGCTGCTCACGAACCAGCGCTCGAACCGCCTCGTGGAGCTCGCCGCGAGGCAGGCAGAGGCGATGGTGCCCGAGCTGCCGGTCGTGGGTCTCAAGGTCTACCTCGGCCTCGAAGGCTGGCTCCCCGTGCTGCACCGGAGCGATCACTCGCCGTTCTGGAAGGCGAAGATCCCCGCCATGCTCTGGACCGACACCGCGGAGTTCCGCAACCCGAACTACCATCGCCCGACGGACACCCCCGAGACGCTCGACTACGGCTTCATGCGCCGCGTGGCGCAGCTCGTCATCGCGACGGTGATGCGGCAGGTGCGTACTGGCTAGCGCGCTTCCGCGCTCCGTCCGCCCGTCGCGCTCTTTCTGGCAGGTGACGGCAGGTCTTGCCCTGGTCGATCCAGGGCCTCAACATCGGACTGCGCCACCCGTTGAGGCATGGCCGCCGGCGTGACAGAGGACCAACCCCAGAGCCCCGCGGAGGATCGACACCCAGACGTGGACCATGTTGTTCTCGATGAGCAGCGCCAGGGATCTACACGATCGTCTCCCGGAGCCCGCAGATGGACCCGATAGTCCAGTGCCTCATCATCAACCGAGAGCTCCTCGCCCTTGGCCACGGCGTCCTCGCCGCTCGAGCGGCGCACGCCTTCAGCGCTCGCGAGAATTGACCCGCCTCTGCTCGCGAAAAATGGTCCACCCCCTCCCGGCTGACGGCGGTCTCGTCGAGCGCGCCGCCGGCGCGTTCGCGGTGGAGGCGTTGGTGAGCGCGCGGACCGTGACGAGGGGGCAAGGTGCGACGCTCGGGGGATGCGTCGTGCACGACCGTGCAGGGTCTGCCGTCGGTGGTTCCAGTCTGATCCTCGCGTTGGCGATCGGCAGCACGTCTGCTCGTCGCCGTCTTGCCAAGCCGCGAGGCGGAAGAAGACGCAGGCGTCGTGGTGGAAGCAGAAGCTCGCCTTCGAAAGCGAGCTTTTTGTCGCTTCCGGGGTGCATCCGCGCGTCGCGCTACCTTGGGCAGCTGCTGCCAGGTCTTGCCTGATCGATGGTCCGGATGCTCTTCGCGTCCACGCCGAACTCGAGCGCGACGATCCTTGGGCTCACGCCTTGGTCGAGCAGCGTCCAGCTCCTCCGGACCTGCTCCTCGTTGCGCTGAGCCGCGGGTCGTTGGCCCCGGTGGCATCTCGCGGCGGGGGCTGGCGGGAGAGCGGCGCGATCGATCTGCTCGATCCGCGACGCGTCTGCGTCGTGCGGCTTGGGCTTCGTGCCCTCGTACAAGTGCCGTGCCGCGAGTTGACGCACAACTCCTTGCCGCACGAGTGCAGGACCATCCCGGTGGGCGCGCGGCCGTGCTCGATCTCGGACATGTGCCGGTGTGGCCGAAGGCGCTCGGTGAGCCCACCTTCGAGCCTCCTGGGCGAGCCTCAGGCCGATCGCCTGGATCGAGAAGGTCGTCATGATCGCGGCCGCGGTGTCGAAGCAGTTCCGCCCCGTGGCGCTTGCGGTTCGCACGCGATGACGGCGTAGAAGTAGGTCACGCCCGCCAGTCGAAAGGCGCGACCGTCGCGTCCTTCGCCCGGTGCGGCCGGGGGGCGGGGCGTGCAGATCCCCGTGTCCGTGCGTCTCGACCTGAGCGCGCGAGTTCGCCTGTCCTCGACCCCGCGCCGGCCGGTGCGGCCACGGCCGTCAGAAGTCTGCCCGTCGCCCCGGTTGTGCCCTCCGACCTGGTAACGCCCGCGGGGAACGGGGAGCGACCCACGGCCGACTTGTGGGGCCAGCGGCCTGTTCGATGACGTCGCCGACTCGTTCGACATGCCTCCGCGTTGATCGCGACGGGGGTGGACACCGCGACTGTCGCGGGGGATCACTGCGCCGATGGTCGACGTCCCGCCCCTTCGCCCCGATCGTCCGCTCCTCTGCACGGTGACCGGCGAGCCCTGCCAGCCGGCGCGGCTCTACTACGAGATCCCGAGCAAGCGCTTCGTCACCCGCATCCTCGCGCAGCTCGGCTGCATGGAGGAGGACGTGGAGGGGGGCCGCTGGGTCTGGCTCTACACGGCGGAGGCCGAGCACCTGACCTTCCGCTTGCCGTACGCCCAGATGCCGGCCGAGGTCCACCCCATCGTGATCGGCGCCCTCCGGTTCCCGAAGAAGGGCGGCATGACGCTGGAGGTCCGCTCGTTCGAGCGCGCCATCGCGGCCGCACGCTTCTTCGGCCCCATCCTCGGCCCCCGCGTCGTGCTTCGCCGCGCCCGCGTGCTCAACCGCTTCTTCGATGCGGCGGAGATCATGGCGGCTGGCCCCGAGAGCGTCGACCGGCACCTCGATCGGAACGTCACGGTGATCGATCCGCGCAAGACGGAGGAGCGCATGGAGCAGTACCTCGCGGGCGCCAAGACGCCGGCCGAGGCGCGGCGTGCGCTCGACCGCTTCCACGAGGATCGCCGGCGAGAGCGGCACGACGTACCGCTCGTCGAGGACTTCCCGCTCGCGCCCGAAGAAGAGACCCCGGATTTCATGCACCTCGCGTTGACCCTGCGCGTGCGGAGCATCCGCGCCTACGAGCACTGGAACGGCAACACGCACGTGACGCTCACCGAGATCATCCACAAGATCGTCGAGCAGGGCGTCGAGCAGGGCGCGTTCGTCGACCCGGGCTGAGGAGCGCCATGGCGCGCCTCTTGCCGCTCGGTCGCCGCGGCCTGGGATCGCGACCCTATCGTCGTCGGCCTTTCGGTCGCCGGCTGCGCGATCGAAGTCGGCGGACCGGAACCTCATCTCCGGTCTGGCATGGGCATGCGGAGGTCGCGGTCACAATGCCATTCTCACGGCGCGGCTATGGAAGTGTCCATTCCGAGGGCCCGCCCGTGCGGTCAAGGACCTTGCGCATCTTGGCGAGGAGTACATCGACGGCCTCCATATCGCGAATCGGCTCATCCTCGGAGCGCCTCATGCTCCTCACCAGATGTCTGTGGTCGATGAGCTTGTAGACGCAGTCGAGCGCGCCGCGTGGAACGCGCTTGAGCGCCTGCTGGAAGAGTGTGCTTGCAGACGGCACGGCGAGCGCAACGTCGAAGAGCGAAAGGAGCGCGAAGCAGCCGACGACTTGATCTTTCACGAGCAGCTCGTCCGCCCAGAGCCAGCATACGATCGGCTCGTTCACAGGTGCATCGTCGGCGGCCATCCGCACCAGCACGCCGTAGGCGGGCCGATAGCGCAGGGCTCCGAGCGCCATCGCCGTATAGGCCCGCTCGCTCGGACTGGCGGAGCTGAGCGCTTGAATCAGCCCTGGACCCGCGACCTCGCCAATGTCGTCGACGAGGCGCGCGACGTCGAACGCACTACGCGGTGGCACCACATCGGAGAGCCGCCGCGCGATCGTGCGTCGAAGCTGGGTTGGGAGGCGCCCGCCGGCGACCTCGGCGCATCGGGCGGCGAGCAGCGTGGCCACCGGGACCTCACCCCGGTCCGCTTCGAGGAGCGCCCGGATGAACGCGGCCGCGTCCACCTCCGGTATGCCCGCTGCGTGAACGATGGTCTCTTGAAACCACGGGTTGTTTCGCGTTTCGATGAGGTAGTCCAGCATGCCAACCCTGACGTGATCGAACGCGTTCAGGTACGCTTGGTAGGAGAGGTCCGCGAACGAAAAGAACCCGGGGCGTCGCTCGATCAGCAATCCCTGGTGCCGGCGGATCTCTTCGATGACGCGCTCGACCATCCCGTCGATGTCCTGCGCGAGCTCTCCGAGCTCACGGGCGTCGCCGGCCACTTCGCGCTCGAGCGGGCCGCCCTGGGGATCGCGGTCGCTGTCGCCGTCTTCATCTCCATCCATGTCTTCTTCGTCGTCTTCTTCGTCCGTCCTGCGGAGGACGAGGCGCGGCCCCTCGACCCAGCGAGCGCCGTCCAGCCGCTGTCGCAGGAGTGCGGCCAGCGGCTCCACGGGGAGCTCGACAAGCTGGTCGGAGTGCATGCGCCAGGCGATGGAGCTGAGGAGGCTTCGCCGGTCGCGCAGGTCCAGCGACTTCAGGATCGCGTCGGGTGGGAGCTCTTCGCCGGCGTAGCGCTCGATCAGCGCGTCGATCGTGGAGGCGATCAAGGACGTGCGGCGCCCCGGATCCCGTCGCGCCAAGAAGCGATGCGCCGCGACCACGCGGGAGCCGGGCTGCGGCAAGAGGGTCGCCGTCACGAATCCGTGCAGCTCCACGCGTGTATAGCCCGGGATCCCCGTGCGACGCGGGCGCGTCGTGACCACCATCGGATTGCCCGGATTGGCCTCGGCGAACGCCTCGACCGACTCGGAGAGCCTCCTTGCGCCGGATCTCGCCTCGTCGAGCCCGTCGACGAGCACGAGAGCGCGGCGTTCCTCGAGCGCACGACGAAGGAGCACGACGCCGCCGATCGGCGAGAGCTTCGCGATGGTGCGTTCGTTCAAGCGAGGGTCGTCGAGGAGCGACACGGGGACGACGAACGGCACGAGCGTCCGCGTGCCCTGACGGTGGTCTGCTGCGGCCCGCGCGGCGAGCCGCGCGATGAGCGCCGTCTTTCCCGAGCCTCGTCCGCCGACGACGAGCACGCGCTCGTGGCGGGCGAGGAGCTCGGGCACGGTGCATCTCGACGGCGCATCGACCCGGCGCGGCAAGACCTCCATGTCCACCGGGCGCTGCTCGTTCCGGATCAGGACGCGAACATTGGTCTGGCTGTGCTCCCTCCAGACCGAGTCCACGTGGTCCCGCGCCACGGACAAGAGGACCCCTGCCGGATCGTTCGGCGCGCTCGCAGTCGCGTCGGTCCACAACCATCTGCGCAGGTTGTCGTCATCCATGGCGTGACAATGCATGGATGCAGGTGCAGGCACCATGCGGTGGGGTAGAAATTTCGCAGTCTCAGCCGTGGGCGGCGGCTTGGGCGTGATGTTGCTCCGCCAGTCGAGTGCGGTGCAAGGGGCGCCGGTGCGCGACCTATCGGCCGCCGGCTCGAAGCGCGGCAGCCCATCGACGGCGCCGACCGGGGGCAGAAGGTGTAGTCGGTCGGGTTGCCGAGGATGTACTCCGCGATCGTCAGTACCCGCGCCTTGTTCGGCGCCCGCTGCGCCCGAAGCTCGGGCGGTACCTTCGCGTCGCTGGACGCCAGGAGGTGGGGCAGCTCGCGCAGCCTCACCAGCACGACGTAGTACTCGTGCCGCGCCTGGATGCCGCGGGTCGCGGGCAGCGCCCAGTCGTCGGACGCCTGACTGTTCATGGGGAGCCCGCTCGACTGCGGCGCCTCGGCGGCGCCGCCACGGGCAGTGCGCGCCTCGCGACGCCGGTCGTCTTCCTCGACGGCTTCGTCATCGCGTGCCTCTCGTTGTTGTCGTTGTCGCGCCAGCTGGCGAGCCCGAGGTTCCTCGAGCCCACCAGCAGCGCGGATCAGTGGAGCGCCAGCCGCTGGTGACGGCGCTCGATGGCCTCACGCCACGACCCGACGAACCCGCAGCCCTTGCAGAGGTCGCAGGTCAGGATCACAGACATGCTTACGCACGGGTTGAACCAGACGATGCGCCCGTCGTCGTCCCCCTGCCAGATCCTTCCGCCGTGCTCGCGGGCGTACATCACGGCGGTGTCGAACGTGTCGAACTCGATGACCCGGGCTCCCTCGATCATCGCGCTCCCCGCGGGCGGGCGGGACGCGTTCGCTCTGCCGCAGCGCCCTCGATCGAGTCGAGCTCGACCGACGCCATGGTGATGTACCAGTGCGCCCGGCACCCCTGGCAGAGCCGATCGGTGTCGTAGGCCCAGAGCGGTCGCAGGTTCTTCCTGAACTTCCGCGCCTGCTCTTTCTTGATGCACGAGACCGTCCCGGTGCACCGGAGCGCCTCGGACTTGTTCGTGCTTTCGGCGAGCTGCCGCACCCGCTTCGCCAAGGTGGCGAGCGCCTTCGCACGGGCTCTCGGCGTCATCGCGCACCTCTCGAGGCCCGCTCGTCGGTCCGATTGGCCGGTGTGTTCGCCCTGAGCCACTTCACCCGCAAGCCGCAGCCGGCGATGCCGCGCAGGGGCTCCTCCGGCCGTGGCAGGTTGTGCCAGTGCGCTCCGTGGGCGAGCGCGCCGGCGTACAACGTACCGGCGAGGACCACGAGCTGAGGCGGCAGCTTGAACGACGGCAGGAGCTGCCCGACCGTGCGCACGCCCCAGTCCTCGCGATCGCGCTTGTTGTACAGGCGCAGGCTCCGGTCGTACGGGCGGATCACCGCCTTCGGCGCGACCGCGCCGTAGAACGCGGACACGATGAGCACCGTGTCGCAGGTCCTCTCGGCGTAGTCGTACGCGGCCCGGAAGAGCGCCGACGTGTAGAGCTCGCGCGCCGGCGCCGGCTGCTTCTGCTTCGAGGCCGAGCAGCCCACGAGCGCGACCCGCGGGGTGCCCGGCTTCTTCTCCGTGAACATGGACCTCTCCCATCGCGCCGCGGAGCGGCGCGTGTGGAAGCGCGCCCGAGGGAAGCTCCCCCAGGCGCGCCACGTTGATGCTTCAGAAGAGCGCCGGCTCCGCTCCGCGCCGTGGAAGAGCCTCGACGGGGAGCAGATGCCGATCGGCGACTTCTTCTTCGGCTACGCTGACGACCCGGACGGTGCTGTAGCCCTCGATTTCCTTGCGGCGGACGACGACGCGTTCGCCGGCTTCCGTGATGAGGTGCACCGCACCGCCCGGCGCCGTCCCGATGCGGATGACGCGCAGCACCTTCATCGCGATCCCCTCGACGAAGAGCGCCGGCCTCGTTGCTTCTGCTCGCGCAGGCGCCGGCCGACCATCTTCGCAATCGCCTCGGCCCCCGCGTTGTCGATGGCCTGGCGAAGAAAAACAGCGCGCAGGAGTGCCTGCACGCCGCCCTCGTGTTCTTGTTGGTCACCAAGCCGAGGCGATCTGCGCTGCTGCCGCGCTCCGGCTCCCTCCGGACGCCCACGTGCTCGGCCCATCATGCCGGGGGAATGGCCGCGGGGTCCCGGGGCGGAAGCAGCACTGCATGCACCGCCTCCGCGATGTGCGGGGCGCGAACGCCGTCGCTGCCGTCGAGGTCCGCGATGGTGCGCGCGACCCGGAGCACGCGGCGGTAGACCGCCGCGGAGAGGCCCAGCCGCTCGGTCGCCTCAGCGAGGACACGAGCCCCGGCCGCGTCCGGCGTCGCGACCTGCTCGAGCTCCCCGGGGGAGAGCTGGGCGTTGCTCCGGCCTGTCGCGCCCGCTCGTGCTCGCTCCTCCTGCGCAGCGCGAGCCACGATGACGCGCTTCTGCACCTCGCACGAGGGCTCGTCCTTCGAGCTGCTCTGGAGCGCGGCGACGTCGACCGGCGGGAGCGCCACGTGGACATCGAAGCGGTCGAACAGCGGGTCGCTCAGCCTCGCCCGGTAGGCGCGCAGGCGGTCCGGGGAGCAGACGCAGCGCCGTGCGTAATCCTCCGCGAAACCGCAGGGGCACGGGTTGATCGCCGCGACGAGGAGCGCCCGCGCCGGGAAGGTCGTGCGCGTGCGCCCCCGGGCGAGGGTGACGCGCCCCTCGTCCAGGGGCTGCCGCAGGGCCTCCAGGACGTGGCTCCGGAACTCGAGCAGCTCGTCGAGGAAGAGCACCCCATGGTGGGCCAGCGAGACCTCGCCGGGCCGCACGGGCTCGCCGCCACCCACGAGGCCGGCCGCGCTCACGGTGTGATGGGGCGCGCGGAAGGGACGTGTGCCCACGAACCCAACCTCCGGCATGAGGAGCCCGGCAGCGGAGTAGACCGAGGTGACCTGGGTCGCCTCCTCGAACGAGAGGGGTGGCAAGATCCCCGGCATTCGCCGCGCGAGCATCGTCTTCCCGGACCCGGGCGGGCCCATGAGCAGGAGGTGATGCCCGCCCGCCGCGGCGATCTCCAGCGCCCGCCGCGCGGCATGCATCCCACGGAGGTCGGCCAGGTCCGGCGCCGCCGCCGGGGGCACGACGGGGAAGGGCGGCGGCTCCCCCGCGCTCTCCAGCGGCACTCCCTCGCGGATGTAGCGCACGAGTTCGTCCAGGTTGTTGGCCACGAGCACGCGGATTCCGGGTACGCTCGCGGCCTCCCGCGCATTCGCCTTGGGAACGATGGCGTGGGTGACGCCGTGAGCGATGGCCCCGCGCAGGCTCGGGAGCACGCCGCGCACGGGCCGGATCGCGCCGCCGAACGAGAGCTCGCCGAGGACCACCGTGTCCTTCAACGACGCGGTAGAGATCTGCCCCAGCGCTGCGAGGATGGTGAGGGCCATCGGCACGTCGAACGTTCCGCTCCTGGCGACATCCTCCGGCGCAACACGGACGGAGACCCCGTGCTGGTGGAGATCCACGTTGAACTGCTGCAGGGCGGCGCGCACCCGGATGCGGGTCTCCCTCTGGCGCGCTTCGCTGAGGCCGGTGATCTCGAAGGCGGCCGGTGGCTGTGTGATCGTGGCCTCGACGCGAACGAGATGCGCGTCGAGACCGTTCAGCGATACCGAAAGCGCGTCGGCACGCGGCGCATCCTTGAACTGCTTCATGTCACGACTCCGAAAAAGCCAAAGCGGCGCACGGAAGGTCCCGCACACCGCCTCGGGCTGCTGCTCTGGTTGTGGTTTATGGGTGAGGGCTCCGCGTGCGCTTGAGCGCCTCTGCGGCGGTCTCACCGAGGCGGAGCCCGGCAACGCGCTCCACTACGACGACGGCCAGATTGCCACCGAGCTGGCCGTCCGACGCAGGCCGGCGACGGCCGTGGCGGCGCCCTTCTTGGTCACATCCGCGGGATGAAGGACAGAAGCGGCCCATGGATCAGCCCGCGAAGCGACCGGGGTCAGCCCATGCAGGCGAGGATCACCTGCGCAATCATCGTCAGAACGGCTGCCGCAATGCGTAGCGCCTTGATGAAGAACTTGGTATTGTTCATGTGTGCAGTGCCTCCGTGAAGGAGCTCTCCTTCACAACTCTTATTCCTGCGCTTCGCGGCTCATTGCCTCACGGTCACGAGAAGCGCGACGGTCGCGCCCTTCGCATGACGACAACGCGAACTGGTCCAGTGCGAGTTACCAGGGCAGGGATCGGCCACTCTTCCTGCTGGGTGCGAGGCGAGCCGCGCGGTTGGCTGGGCCCGGAGGGCGGAGAGCGCGCACGGTGTGCAGCTGATGCAGGGCGGGCGGCGAGCAAAGTGCCGGCGCGGCGAGCGCCGCGGATCTATCCTGTCACCGTCGTGATCCGTCTGAGCCGCGAAAGTCTCTTCCGTGCGGACGTCGCCGCGTTGGAGCGGCTCGCCAGGTGGCTCGGTGTGCCGGAGCCACGGCGCTGGCGCACGGAGCGCGAGCGCAAGGCGAAGATCGTCGAGTCGATCGAGCGGCACGAGAAGCGGCTCGCGAAGGTGGACGGGGCCGGGCCACGGGGCACGGGACGCAGCCGGTAGCTCCTCCAGCCTGGCGACGTGCGCCCAGCCGGTCCGGTCGTGGTATCGCGCTCGTGTGCTGCGAGCCGCCGCTCGTCGTACATGACGCTGAGGTGCCGAGGAGAACGTGTCATCTCGAGCGCCTTTCTGTCACTCATGGCGGCTTGTGCGCACTGCGCGCGGCCGATCCCGAAGAGGATCAGCCTGCCTCATAGCTTTGAGCTCATGGTGCGACATGAAGACGAGCCCGAGCCCTCATCCGACGCGCCGCACCCAGCGCTGGTCTGGCTCCGACACCATGCCCCGTGGCACGGCTGCCCGCTGCAGCACGCGTAGCACGCTCGCCGGGTTGCACCCGCAGAGCCCCGAGGCCCACGCGGGATTCGCCTCGACGACGCCCCAACCTCGCCCCGCCATTCGTCCCATGTCCACGACCACCGCGGGCGGTAGCTCCACGTCGGCGTCGGCGAGCAGCGCGTCGACCGACGCAGATGCTGCCTCGACCTCCGCTGGATCCGCTTCCCAGTCGCCCGCCGCGCTGCGAGCGATCTCCCCGCCGCGGATATAGGGCGAGAGCGCCGCCACCTCGCGCTCCACCACGAAGAATCGGAACTCCACCTCGAACACCACCGGCTCGCTCACGAGAACAGGCAGATCCAGCGGCAGCCGCGGGTCCGGGTCCAGGGCGGCGCCGTCCGCGTACACGCGCGCGGGGAAGATCTTCTCGTCGGTCGGCTTGATGAACACACGATCGTGGAGGGCCAGGGCATCCTCGAGGGTCGTGAGCCTCACGTCGCGAAGGCGATGGCGCTTCGGCAGCCGCGGCAGCCAGTCAGCGGTCGGTTCGAGCAGCGCGAGCCCGAGATCGTCCAGGATCGCGTCGGCAAGGATCGTCTCGCCGTAGAACACCGGGTCGCGCGCCGCGAGGCCCTCGGGGCAGCGGAACGAGTGGAGGCGCTCGACGTCCCAGCCGGCGGCGAGCGCCGCGGCGAACAGGGCGTTCGAGTCTGGGCTGTAGCGGCGGGAGAGGACGAGCGTGGGCACGTGCTCGGATGTACCACGGTGCCCGTCCCCGCCGGAGCCAGATGTCTGGACTGTGGCCCTATCTGAGGGGCTGGGCATTCGACCGGCGGAGGTACCTGGGGGGCATCCACCACCCCGAGCCGGCCGGCATCGACGCGGCGCAGCTCGTCGAGGGTGCGTCCGACGGTTCAGCGTCCCTCTCGAACTTCTGGGCAAAGTGTCCAGACGTTCGCGGCACGGTCTGCTGAGCTCACTCAGGAGCGCACCTCGCTCCGGCCTACATGCAAGGCAGCACGGTCCGTGGACGACGTCTGGGTGAACATCCCAACCGCCAAAACGGAACTCATCGATTGGTGGGCAACGCTCGCTAAGCCGGCTTGAACTCGATGTACAGCAAGATATCGTGTACCTTCGTGGAGTCGAGCGCAGAGACATCGCCCGGCGCAGGTGCATCGGGCGCAAGAACGCCCGATGCCCTGACCGATAGACGGTGCGTTGCGACCGGACTGCCAGCGAGCGCTGCGCCCAGCGCCCTCGCGAACATGCCCCCAAACCTCTCCTCACGCGTGAAGTCCGTCTGCTCCGCGCCGTTGACGGCGATGCGCAGCCCCGTCGCGGTTTGATCCCGCGGCGTGCGCAGGATCAGCGAAGCGCCCGTAATCTGCAGGCTGCGCCCCTGCAGGAAGAGCGGGAAATGCCGTGAGGTGATCTCGATCCGCACCTCGGTGTCCACCGGGCTATGAAGCAGCCGCGCGAACACGCTCGAGAAGTCCTGCCTCAGGCTGAAGGTTCGGGCGAGCGGCGTGTTCGAGAGAACGCTCGCGATCGTCCCCTCGGCGGCGCCGTTGACCGCCTCCACCTCGTCCCGGAACGCGCCGTCGAACTCCGCCGTGTAGGCGATGTGCACGATCGCGTCCGTGATCGTCTGGTAGTCGAACGGGCGGAAGTTGGCCGGCAAGGTGAGCCTCCAGGAGCTGATCGCCCCTGAGCCCTCGAACGGCATGTATCGCTCGTCGCGGAAGCCGAACTCAATCACCCCGGCGTCGTTTTGCGCCGTCGACGTGGCGACCGTGGTGCTGCGCCGGAGCGGCACATCGAACAGCTCCGCCTCGCCCAGCGCGGGCTGCCGCCGGACCTTCGAGCCGGTCAGCGTCAGCGTCGCGCCCACGTTGGTGAACGGTCCGGTGACGCAGGGGATGGTGAGCCGCACCGACCTGATGCGGCGGCGGTACTGGCCCGGATAGAAGAGATCGAAGGCGAGCTCGGGGATCGAGAAGTCGGTGGTCCCGGTCTCCTTGAGCCGCATCAGCGCCGCCGGATCGAGCTGGGCGAGCGAGAACGGCTGATCGATCTCGAGCGCCCTCAGGTTGGTCTCGATGAAGCGCCGCTCCATCGCCAGGAGATCGATCATCAGCCGCTCGCCCGCGAGCAGCCCGGCGCGCGAGACCTCCCAGTAGCTCGGAGAGAGGAGCGGAGTCGCCTCGTCGTTGCGCTCGAACCGATAGGCCTGCTCCGCGAGCCGCGCCATCGCGAGCGCGCCGCCGTAGGCGTCGCGGTAGAGCCGCTGCAGCGTGGTGGCGAGGTGGTTGAACAGGCCGAGGTTCGTGAAGCGCTCGTTGTGGAATTCGAAGATCTCCTCGGCCTGCTTGATGCTCTCCGCGTGCAGGTCGATCGAGCGGCGCGCGATCTCCTTGCGCAGCTCGGCGCCGGTGATCTGCTTCTCGACCTGCCGGAGCTCGTGCTCGGCCAGCTCCACCTGGTGCTCCCACCCCTCGCGGCGGCGTTCGAAGCCCGCCTCGAGCCCGGCCGAGGCCGACACCTGCTCGCTGAGCGTCGCCGCAGCGCGCGTCAGCGACGCGAACGCGTTCGCCGAGTTGCCGAGCTCGACGCCGCCATACTTCATGGCGAAGGGCGACCCGAGCTGCGGAACGAGGTACAGGACCCCGGCCAGCATCTGCTGCAAGGCGCCGATGCCCGACGCGATGGTGGCGGCGTGGCGCGCTCCCTGCTGCGTTCGTTCCCACGCGCTGAGATCGCCGTCGAGCAGCCCCTGGTAGTAGTCGCGCCGGTACTCGATCGCCGCCTTCTGCCGGCGCAGCTGCTCGATGGCCTCGTCCGCGACCTTCAGGTCGAGCTCGCGCAGCTTGGTCGTCATCTCCAGGAGGTTCTGCTGGTGCACGACGCGCAGCCGGCTCAGCTCCTCGTTGTCGCGCCGCTCCAGCGCCGCGTAGAGCGCCGCGCCGAACGCCTGCACCGTGGCCGTGGCCCGCTTCGCCTTCTCGATGAGGTAGGCGAAGCGGTAGGGCGGCAGGCTGCCCGTCGTGGCGTTGAGCACGTCCTCCAGGGACAGCCCGGCCGCCCGGGCGCGGACCAGGAGCCGCGGATCGATCTCCGGCGCGAACAGGGCCGGCAGGCGCTTCACGCCGGCGATGTCCATGCAATTACGGATCTTGAAGAGACGATCTTCGACGCGCGCCCAGTACGCGCTCAGGTCCTTGTTCTCCGGGACGCAGAACACGGGGCTGACCTGCCGGATCACGGCGATGCCGAACCGCCAGAAACGATCGAACCAGCTCCTGTCCACGCTGCCGAAATCGACGGCGGGGACGTCCTTCCCCCCGGAGGCGGTCCACAGGCCGATGCCCGTCCTGGCCCGATCGAGCGGGCGGGCGATGAGCCCTCTCGTGATCCTGTCGTCCTGAGGCGCCATGCCGGGGGTCCTGACGGTCGCCGAGACCTCCGCGGCGTCGAGCTCGATGAGCCCCGCCTGGGCCAGGTCCCTCTCGGTGGCCAGGAGCGCGCTGCCGGGCCGCGAGTCGACCTGCTCGTCCACGTCGATGAGGCTCCACTCCACCGCGCGCCGCTCGGGCACCATCACCTTGGCCGGCGACGCCTTCGCCCCGAGCCGTCCGCCCCGCGCGGCGAGCCGCGCCGTCTCGAGCACGAACGTCGCCCGCTGCATCTTCGGCAGGCCCTGAGGGCTCAGCGCGACCTCCGGCCGCCCGACGTGCCACTGCTCGAGCTCGATCAGCACGTCCTCGCCCGCGCCGAGGTGAGGCGCGATGGCCTCGTAGGTCTTCGGCGCGATGTTGCCCTCGCCGCAGGACCCGAGCTTGTCCGGGCGCGGCCCGAGGATGTCCGACGCCATGACGTAAAGCATCACGGCCTCGTGGATCGACTCCGTGGTGAACTGGGTGAACAGGCTGTCGCCCCAGTCGAGCAGGTTGTCGATGTACTTCATCACGATCGCCTTCTGGTAGGCGCTGAGGCGCAGCCGCGCGATGGCGTGCGGGTTGAAAGGGTCCCTCTTGTACGCCTCGAGCGCGGCCCCATCGGTCAGCGTCTTCCGCAGCTTCGGGGCGTCGAGGCCGCGGAACTCGATGTAGCGCCACACCCGGTCGCGCTGCCGGAACGCCCTCTCCGCGGCGCTCAGCTCGGGCGGGACGGCGATCGTCTCCGTGGCGGTCGGGTCGAAGATGAAATGGTACCAGCGCTGCGCCGCCGCGTAGCGGCCCTGGACGTTCAGGTGATTCGCGATCAGGGCCGGGATATGGAAGAACATCTCGCGGAAATAGACGCCGAGCGACCCAGTGAAGTCGATCTCGCCCTTCGTCGTGCGGTCGATGAGGTAGTCGACGACGGTGAAAGGCAGGCCCGGCTCGCCCAGCGCTTTCTGCGTCTCGACGTCGAGCAGGCCGTCGACGCCGCGCGTGAAGAGCGCCCGCGAGAGGTGGTCCGCGAGGCGGGTGCCCAGCCGCTTGGCGAGGTAAAAGATTGGCGAGCGGGCCTGCGACGAGGGCGATTTCGGGCGACACTGCAGGTAGATGAGGTCCTGTCCGCTCGTGAGGATCGCGTCCGAGACCGAGCCGTTCACGATGGTCAGATCGTCGCCGAACTTCAGCTCGCCGAGGTCGACGTCGTGCACGCTGTCGAAGAAATGATCGAGCGTCCACTCCGCGATGATCCGGCCTTGCAAATAGCTCCCGTTCGCCGCGTTGCGGGACACCGTGGTCTGGGCGTAGGGATCGATCAAGAACGACGCGGGCAAGCCGAAGAAGAGGTGCGGCCGAGTGCGATCGGGGTTGTCCAACGACCGAGTGTTCTTGATCGACAGGACGCTGCCCACGTGCGGCGGCCGCATGTTCCAGGGGCTCATCGGCACGATGACGTTCTCGGCGAAATCGATCTTCGCTCGGGTGCCGAAGCCGATGCACGTGACCACGAGCTCGCCGTCCTCTTTGATTTCCGGGTAGCAGCGGTCCCAGACGTAGCCGCGCAGCGTGTAGCCGTCCTGCGGCTCCTCGTCGTGCGCGTAGAGATCGTAACGCGGCACCTTCCGGAAATGGGCGGACTCGCCGTAATCGGCCAGCGGATCGGCGGCGACGCCGTTCGGCGCGCTGACCCAGCTGCTCCGGTACGGCGCGCTCGCGCCGGCCAGGCGGACGGCCTGCGGCGGAGACCAGGTACCGTCGAGCTTCAGCGACGTGTAGCGCAGGCTGAACGTGTGCTGGTAGCCGGTGAACCGCGAGCCGCCCCCGGACACGTTGTGCTTGGCCTGGGTCGAGATCTCGATCCAGAACACGATCAGGCGGCCCTGGTACACGACCGGGGAGACGGTGCGCACCGGGATCTGCACGTCGATCTTGCGCCAGGGGGACCACGAGGCGGCGCGATCGCTCTCGGTCTCACCGTAGTGGACGTTCTCCGCGGTGCGATAGTAGTAGACCGGCGGATCGCTCTGGGTCACGCCGAACATGTGCAGGATGTCGGTGCGGTCCTCCGGGTTCTTGTCGTGGTAGACACCGGCGATCTTGAGCCTGGCGATCTCCTCGAACCCGGCGAGGTAACGGGTGTACGCGTCGAGCACCGTCTGCTCGTTGATGTCCTGCTGCAGCAGGGTCTGCTCGAGCTCCTGGAACAGCGGGCTCTTGTCGTCGCGCAGGTCCGGTTCGATGTAGTTCTCCGGGTACAGGAACACCTTCCGGTTCGCCTCCCACACCCGGTAGTTCTTCCGCCACGCCCACTCGTCCGCCGGGATGGCGGCGGGCGGGACGTGAACATGAGCCGGGTCCTCCGGCGCGCGGCGATCCTGCTCGAGGTTGATCAAGATCCGGTGGACGTAGAGCTGGAGGCTCGAGATCCCGGCGACGACGCGCGAGGTGCGAGCGCAGCCCTCGAGCTGCACGTCGACCAGGAAGTGCTGATAGAGCTCGTCCTTCGCCTCGAACTCAGGGTGGATCGAGCGAATGAGGTAGTCGACGAGCGCGTCGCGCTGCAGGGAGCGGATCTTGTCCTCGGAGGGCGCGATCTTCTCCTCGAACTCGGCCTCGTCCGGGTAGTTGGTGCGGAACGTGGCGACGAGGCCGTCCGCCGCGCGGGAGAGGTCGTCATACCCGTCGGCCAGGATCAGCCCCAGCGTCTCGCCGTCGAGGCCGAGCGTCTGGGCGAGCGCGGCGGCCTTCGCCAGCGCGGTGAGCGCCTCCAGCGCGGTGCTGGGCAGCGTCACGTGCTGCAGCAGCGTGATGAGCAACGGGCGCTGGATCCGGAGCGCGTCGGCGGCGATCCACGGATCGGCGGCGAACTTGGTCACCGGATCGAAGAGGGTGATGGCCCCGCGCATGGCGTCGGCGTTGGACTCCACGGGCTCGGCGCTGAAGGGCGAGAGGGCCGAGACATCGACGAGCGTGCGGTAGGCAAGGAGCGCCTTGACGGAGGCCGGCGTCAGCGCCTTGAAGTCGGCGATGGCGAACTTGTCGGGAAACGCCTGCATGTAAGAGAGCACGCCGGCGTCGAACGCGGCGTGCTTGAACAGCATGGCGAGCGGGGCGAGATCCGCGACGATCGCCTCCAGCGCGTCGGTCGGCCCGCCGTGGAGGGCCTGCACGACCCCCGGCGCCGACAAATCGGCCCCGATCATGGCGCGCATGACAGGCAGCCTGTCCACCGGCAGACCGAGGTGGGCGGCGAGCTTGACGAACAGGATCCCGCGGGCATGAAACGGATCGAGCGCGCTCCTCGCGGCCACCGCGGTGAGGCCGATGCCCGGCGGGATGGTGAGGGGCCCATGCGAGCTGAAGTCGTCCGAGAGGCGCAGCAACCCGGTCTCGGGCACGAGCGTGAACGCCGCCGCGTTCGCCGCGACGATGGCGCGGGACTGATCCTCCGTCACGGAGGGCAGGAACGCGAACACCGTATCGGCGAACTGGGTGAGCCGCTCGCGCATCACCTCGCCGGCGATTGTGGCGGCGACCCGCTCCGCGCTCGGATAGCGGCTCTCGTCCCCGACCCGGCCGCGCGTGACGAAGCCGAGATCGTCCAGGGAGAGGCCGCTCGACTTCCAGAGATCGTGCGCCTCGATCAGCGCCCTCACGTGCGCGAGCGTCTGAACCGGCCCGCCGATCCCGGCGAACGCGATCAGCTGAAAGAGCTGCGCGACGCTCACCTTCAGCGCTTGCAGGAGCCGGGCGTGCCGGTAGAGCAACGCGAGGTTCTCCTGGGTGAGGAAGAAGCCGCGCGCCGCCTCCGGCGCGTCGGGGCCGAGGTCCGCGCCGAGCGGCGCGGCGAGCTCGCGGATCAGCGCGGCGAGCTGCTCGGCGTCGACCTGCAGCCCCGCCATCAGGCGCGGCAGCGTGGCGTCGTTGCCGGGGGGCGGCGCGGCGTCGCGGAAAGCGGAGTGGATGAACGCCACGGCCGGCTTCGGCAGCGGCCCGTCGGCGAGCGTGAACGGCTTGGCGTTGAACAGCCGATCGAACAGCCCGGGCTTGCCCTCGCCGGGCGCGACGTTCGGAATGAGGCTGAAGAGCGTGACGGCCTGCTCCACCTTCAGGTGCAACCGCGCGGCGACCTCCTTGATCGCCGCGAGCGCCTCGAGCGCCGCCTCGTCGAGCGTCGCGGCCAGCCCGGCGGTCATGACGCTGTCGAGCGCGAGGTCCACCTCGGCGAGCGTCCACGGGAGATGGCGGGCGAGGCGCACGAACCGGTGCATCCGGTCCAGGGCCCCGGGGGTGAGGTCGTGCACGCGCTCGACATCGTTCTGCACGCTGTCGGCGCTGCGCTTCGCCTGGACAAAGCGCGGCCGCTCCGCCCCGCGCGCCGTGACGAAGCGGCACGCGCTCAGGATCTCGAGCTCGTCCCGGCGGATGCCGCTGTGCTTCAAGAGCACCTTCGTCTCGATCGGATCGATCTTGCCGGACTGCAACAGCGTGAAATCTGCGCCGTAGATGTGCTCGAGGAAAGAGATCTGCGGCCTCGCGATGAGGATGGTGTCCCGCTGCGGCGTCGACAGGCCGAGCGCGGCGGCGGCGCGGACCCCCGCGGGCGAGCCCATCGCGGCGGCGACGTCGGCCCGTGACACGGAGAAATGGCCGAGGTACTGCTCGATGCGGGCGAAGGGCAGGAGGAACGGCTGCCGGAACGAGTCGACCGCGCTGGGCAGGGTGTCGCGGTACACGGCGGTCCTCACCGCGACGCGATCGCTCAGCGCGCCGGCGAAGCCCCGCCGCTGGGCGATGTAGTTCTCGAGGATCTCGTTGATGATGTCGAGCGTGGGGACCTGCGTGTGCGTGTTCTCGCAGGTCAGCGGCAGCGTCCAGAGATCCGGCCGGCGGCTCTTCAGGGCGAGGACATGGGAGGCGCGCGCCCCTGTGAAGTGATGCTTCGTGACGTGCTCCTCGATGAACTCCATCAAATCGACGAAGTACGCCGCCGGGCTCAGGATCGACTGGCAGTGCGCGCAGTCGCAGTAGTCCTGCGAGCCGAACAGCTCGGTGAAGCCGTCGAGCTTGCGCAGGTAGTCGAGGGACGACGGGCCGATGTTGCCGACCGCCATGGAATCGAACCCGCCCTTCAGGATGTCGATGACGGCGCCCATCTGGGCGACGGCGGTCCCCGCCACCTCCCGCGCCCTCCTGTGGATGCTGGATGCGCTGTCCCTGTCGAGGCCGGTCTTCTGGGCGAAGGTGTCGAGATCGACGCGGGCGACGGCGGTCGCCGAGCTGTAGCCGGCGCGGAGCAGCGCATCGATCTTCCCGATGTCGCCGGCAAGCGCGTAGGCGCGCTGATAGGCCTTGAGCTCCGAGACGACGAACGGCCGGTCCGCCTCGTTGATGCCCGTGAAATTCAGCGCCTTGAGATCATCGCTGTCCGGCGTCAGATCCAGCGCGAGGAGCTCGACATCCCAGTTATGCTGCTGGAGCCGGTCGAGCGTCTCGAGACGGAGGCAGATCGCTTGGAACTTCTGTGCGACGGAGAGCCCCTCGCTGTCGACGATCTCGGCGAGCCTGAGGCCCGGGTGCAGCCGCACGAGAGCTCGCATGTCGGCGTGCGCGGTGCGGAGTGCCTTCCGCTGCTGCTCGGTGAACCCCGTGGTGTCGAGCGCGTCGAAATCGACCGTCGTGATCTTCGTGTTGCGCGCGAACAGCGGCTGCACCCCGGCGAGCGCCTTGCTGTACAGCATGACGTCGCGCGGCATGATGCGGCTCATCACCGTTTCGGTGGGATAGAGCTCCGCCACGCGGCGGTGCAGCTCCTCGGCGTAGGCGCGGACGTCGAGCCCGTCCGGCGGCTCGGCCCCGCTGCTCGTGATCGCGCCCTCCCACGCCGCGACGTCGAGTCGCAGGAGGTGCTCCGGCCGCGTCACGTTGCCGCTGCTGATGACGGCCTGCGCGAGCCCGACGTGGCCGCCTGCCAGGTTCGCGACGCTGGCGATGGCCCCGAGGCGCCGCGCCTCGGTCTCGGTGAGCGCCTGCTCCTGGACGAGGCGCTCGAGCCGCCTGTCGTCGAGCTGGGTGACGTTGTGGACCTGCTTCAGCAGCGCGTCCGTCTTGCCCGCGGAGAGCTGCGCCGCGTCGGCGAGCACCACCATGGCGGCCTTTTCCACGGAGCGGCGGAAGAGCGGGTGCTCCTTCAGCGCCACGTCGCTGGAGACGCCGCTCGCGAACGCGTCCACGTGGGCGAGGGTCGAGAGCTTCGTGGCGAGCTCGGCCCGCAGCGGCGCGTCGACCTGCCCGTCGTCCAGCAGATCCGCGAGCACCGCCTTGACAGGGCGATCCCGGTTGGCGCCGGCGGCGAGGTCGACGGCGCCCACGATGGCGCGCAGCCCGCTGGAGGCGTCCGCGAACGCCACCTCCGTCGCCACGCGCCGCTCCTCGGCGACCTCCCCCAGGAGCTCCCCGTGGAGCGACGGATTGAGCGCCGCGACGTCGCTGAGCGTCTTGCCCGACAGTTTGCCGAGCGCGATGAGATTCTCACGGCTGATGGACATAAGATATTCCTCGTCGTTGCGACGCAGCGGGGTGGTTCAGTCCCCGGCCTGACGTTGATGCCACCTGCTGAGCGGGGAGCGGCCGTGCCTGCCGCTGCCCGCTCGCGAAATCGTTACAGATTCAGCTCGCCGGCTCGCACCTCACCGGTGGCCGGATCAACGATGACAATCAGAGACGAATCCACGACGGATCCCGGCGAATCAACCATATTGAACCGATAAAGGACACGCCATTGGCGGTTGATGTCCACGTGAGCCGACACTGGTATCAGCTCGCAACGTTCGCCCGCCAGCTTCGGCTCGGGCCCCATCTCCCTGGCGAGAAAACTATTCGCCATCTCGATCGCGTCATCCTCCGTCATGATCGCTCAGCGCTCCTGCCGAACTTCAACGTGCGCGACCATAACAACCATCTTGAACCCATGCGCGTCCAGAGCTCCCGTGACATGTCCTTTCGCGACGACCATTCAGGCGATTCAGGCATCACTGGCAGGGCAACCCCGCAAGCGACCCAATTAGAATCTTATTCTCCATACGAGTTCGAGCCCTTTGGATCGCAAGCGACGTTCGCTGACAAGTTTGCGATCCATTTCAAGGATCAATCGACCATTTTCAATGAGCACCTGCTCAGGGTTGGTCTTCGGAGGCGGCTCCGGCACCAGCCAGAGCTCCGTCCCATAGCCAAAATCGACCTCGCCAATTTCTCCTCCACCTTCTGGCGGAATTGCGTCGAAATCGACGGTGTAACCCGCGTTCCGCAAAGCATGGATCCGATCCTTCGTCCCGTATGCGAGGGTGCGAAGGCGCCGCACGAGCATCTTGAAGCCGCTGCTCATGGCCTTTCTCCATCCGATCGCGGCTGCGCAGGCCGCCCGTCGTTGCACATACCACTGTCGCGACAACTCGAAAGAGGCCACTGACTCGGCACTACATAATCACGTCACCCATGAAGCGCGCCTCTCCTGATGCCGAGTCGACGAGAACTATAACAGACATATCCACAACAGCACGCGGTGAGTCCGGCAGACTGGTTCGGTACAGAATGTGCCACTGGCCCTGTCCGTCCAAGCGAGCCGATATCGGCGTATACTCACAGCGCCTTCCTGCGAGCTCTGGCTCAGCCCCCATCTCGACGACGAGATATTCATTCGCCACTCTGATCGCTTCTTCCTTCGTCAAGGCAACCCCCCGCGCTTCACTGCACGAACCCACACAAGCCCGCTCATGACGTCAGTCCCTCTCAGCGCCCCCCCTGGCCTGCTTCGGTGAGAATCGGATTGAACCAGTCGGTCCTGGCCCTCCAGCCGCCCGTGGGCTCGCGAACCGCCACGTCGAACGAGCTGACGTCCACGCCAAACTGCTGAACGATGCTCCCTGGGAGAAATCCAATCGCGCCATCAAACTTCCCATCGACGACACGTGCGGCTATCCCTTCGAATAACGCGCCGCAGCTTGCACAGCGCATCTCGGGCTCATGAGGGTCGATATCGAATGCGAGAACATCGCGATACTGCGGCTCTCCATAGTTCCAGTGATATTGATCGTGATCCCTCACAAGCACGAACGGAGGAACCACGTGCCCAGCGCTGTCGACCAACCACGCCACATCGTCGCCGTCGCGATAGTCCCGTGGGACCTCACCCCACTGGAATCTAACAACGCCTGCCGGCGCTGGAACATTCGAGCCGCAGTTCGGGCAGTAGACGGTGGTTCTCAGCTGGCACAGATCGGGCATACACGCCTCAAGAAATACGCACGAGACGAGCCCGGAGAGATCGGCCACTAACCGAATCTAACACCATACCATCAGATTGCAGACGTGAACCAGGGCGCCATTTAATGCATAAATACAGCAATCGCGTACATGCCACGCGGTTGAACTGTCATAAATTGAGATCGCGCGCGCGCGCTTCACCGGAGTCCGAGTCGACAATAATTACCAGAGATGAATCAACGACAGATCCTGGCGAGTCTGGCAGGTTATACCGATAAAGCACATGCCAGCGGTTCTCGTTGTCCATACGAGCCAACACCGGTATCAGCTCGCAGCGTTCACCCGCCATTGTCGGATTGGGCCCCATGTCTTTGGCAATGTAATCGTTTGCTATCCTGATTGCGTCTTCCTTTGTCATCGAAACCCCCAGTACTCAATGTATTCGATTGCGTGAGCCCGTTCCTCTGCGTTCAATCTACGCCACCTTGAGGGGTGTTCGAGCATATCGAAAACAAACTGTTCTGCGGCATTCCATCCCGGCACACGAGGTAGATTCAGGTATGACTCACGTCCGATTCGTCGATAGTGTAAGTAATGACTCAGTTCGTGCCAGACCATGTACTCGGTCGGATTGCTGCGAAGTAACAGTTCGGGTCGTCCGGTCGGATTAACACGAAACGCTCCAGCCTGGCGCTTGGTTAGACGTTCATCTCCTACGATCAGGTCTACGCCTCGATTGTCGAGATACCTCCGCAGAGCCTGCAAACGCCGCTCGCCATATAGCTTACCACCAAATCGACCCGTTTCACCAATGGCGTCCGCTACCGCCCTCGCCGATCCAGAGCCGCGCCGCGCCGCGATGCGGCCGACGAGCCCGCTGGCCAGGTCCACGAGCCCTGCGCGGACGGCTTGCAGCCCGCGTGCCGCAGCGCTGGCGAGCCTGCGCATCGCCCGCCCGGTCGCCCGCATCGCGCCCTTGAGCGACGCCTTCAGCGCCGCGAGCTCCCCCAGGGTGAGCACCGTGAGGACGACATCGAAGGCCGTGAGCGCCAGGAACAATCCCTGCGCCCACGCGCCGCCGTTGATGCTGCCGAACGCCCCCGGGATCCCGCCGGACGCCGCGCCCTCGCGCCCGTCGTCGCCGAACTCGAGGTGCCAGTACCCCGCGTAGCGGGTCAGCCGATCCATCGCGCTCTCGGGCTGACCACGCCCCTGCCCGCCCTGGCCGCTCCCGCCCTGCGCGCCGGCCGCTTGTCCCCCCTGCTGGCCGCCGGCCTGCTGCGCCCGCCCGCCCTCGCCGCCGCTCTGCGTCCCACCCGTGCCGTCCGCCGAGGCGCTGCCGCTGCTCTGGCCCGGCGCACCCCGGGTCGCCCCGTTGGGGTCGACGCCCCCCGGCGCGCCAGGGGGCGCGCTGGTGCCGATCTCGCCCCCGGGCACGCCGCCGACCGTCCCGCTCTGCACCCCTCCGTCGACCGCGCCGGGCACGCCGCCCGGCGCCCCTCCAGGCTGCTGGCCCGTGCCGCCCGGCGCCCCTCCGGGAGAGCCGCGCCGGCCGGCTCCTCCCGCGCCGCCATCACGCGAGCCGCCTGCCCCGGCTTCTTGGCCTTGTCCCGCGCCACCCGCCCCGGCGCCCAGGCCCACCCCCGCGCCCGCCCCTGCACCCGCCCCGCGGCCCTGCGTGCCCGCCCCCGCTTGCCCGGTCCCCCCGCCGCCCGCGCCGCGGCCCGAGACGCCCGCGCCGTGGCCGATTCCACCGCGCCCGGTCGATCCCTGCGCCGCCGTGCTCCCCCGACCGCTGCCGTCACCCGCGTGCACGCCGGCGCCGCCGGTGTCCGTGGCATCGCCCCGACCGCTGGAATCGCCAGGCGCGTTGCCCGCGCCCGTGCCCGCTCCGCCGGCGCCGTCCTCGCCGTGCTCGCCGCCCGCGGGCTGGCCTGAGCCGCCCGCCCCGGTCGCCGTGCCGGTCTGCCCGCCGTTGTTGCCCTGGCCAGGCTGCCCCGGCCCCCCCGCCCCGTCCGGCGCCGGCGGTGCCTGAAGCGGCCGGAGGGCCTCGTCGATGCTGTTGAAGATCTCCGCCCTCTCCCGGGCGGATCGCTCGTCGAGCCCTCGATCCAGCCCTTCCTGATAGCGCGGATCGTAGATCCAGATCTCCGCCCGCCCCCCCGTCGCCCTGCGCGCGGCCGCGCGGAACGTGGACTCCGACTGGTGCATGGTGACGCCACCCTGCTGGTCAGATGAGAACAAGCCCGTCCAGCGCCTGCCAGGATCGATCTGCGCGCGGTAGCCCTCCGGCACCGCCGCGGCGAACTGCTCGTACGTGACGTAACGCGTGCGCAGCCGCTGCCCGGGCCGCTGCGGATCGAGCCCCTCCGGATCGATGAGGTTGACCGGGTTGTTGAGCACGTATTGATAGAGATTGAGCCCACCCCCGGCCCCGATCGGATCCGGCGTCAACCACCGGCAAAGCCATGGAGCGTAATAGCGGAATCCGAAGTAATAGAAGCCGGTCAGGTCGTCGCGCTCCTTGCCGCTGAACCGGTAATCCCGCCACGAGGCCGCGCGCAGGTCGTCGCCCGCCACGAACGCGGTGCCGCCGAAGGGGAAATACTCCTCGTAGGCGATGACGCCGCCCTGCGCGTCGAGATCGAGCCGGGCGGAGCCGAGGTGGTTCGCGACCTGATAGACCCAGCGCGGCATGTCGATGTCGTCCGTCTCCCGCCCGGCGCTGTCCGCCGTCCAGCGGTGCAGCGAGGCGACCGCCCCCGATCCGTCGCTCAGCAGCGAGGTGACGCGCTCGAGCGACCGCGCTCCGCCGCGGGAGATGCGCTTGATCTCGCAGCCGTCGAGGTAGAGCTTCTCCGTGACCTCGACGCCGCCAGCCACGAGGCGCTCCGTCACCTTGCGCACGCGCTGCCCCTCGGCGTCGTAGACGTAGTGGTCCGCGTCGTCCGGCCCGCCCTCCGCCGAGCGATCGATGAGCACCGCGCGGGTGAGCATGCCGCGGAAGTCCCAGGTCATCGAGGCGAGGTGCGGCAACGACGTGCAATGGCCCGCGGCGTCGAACCGGGCTTCGGGGTCGGACACGGTGCCGCCGCCCAGGGTGTGCAGCGGCACCGAGCGGTTCGAGCCCGCCGCGATCCACATCTCCGTCGTCCAGCTCTGCAGGGAGACGTGACGCATCCGCAGCAGGTTGCCGGAGAGATCGTGCTCGTAGTGCCGGGTATAACGGTCGACCGCGCCGCCGTCGTTGAGCGAGACGGCGCGGCTGCCGCGGAACGTGTCCGCCGCCCCGGCGCGGTGATCGTGCTCGAGCAGCGCGCGGTGAACACGGCCGGTGGCGCGCTGGAGCTGGTAGAACGCGTCGTAGGTGAACTCCTGCTCGCTCGTCACCGTGAGGTTGCGCACCGGCGCGCCGAGCGCGCCCGACTCCTGCGCCGCGTCGCGCGTCAGGACGATGTTGCCGGTGGGGTCGTAGGTATAGGCGAGATCCTGCAGCGTCGCCGCGTCGGCGAGGCGCGTCGCGCGCACCCGCGCCGTGCGGTAGGTGAGCGGATCGTGGGTGTGGACGATCTCGACCCCGTTGCCGAGGCGCACGCGCTCGCGCTGGCCCCGGGCGTTGTAGCGGGCCTCGTCGAACACGATCCGATCCGTCACCCGCCCGTCGGCGGTGGAGACGCGCAGCTCCGCGGCGCCGCCGCCCTTCAGGTGGCGGTAGCGCCGCGTGACGCCGTCCGGCGTTTGCTGGGAGATCACCCGTCCGAGCGCGTCGTAGCGGGTGCGCGTCACCCAGCGCTCCGGCATCAGCGTCACGGCGGTTGGCGCGGACCAGTCGACCTCGGACTTGTACTCCTCCCGCATCCGCTGCTCGACGGCGAGCGGCTGACCGAGCGGGCTCGCTGCCAGCAGGGTGCGCACGCCGGCGGTGTCCCGCTGGACCACGAGGCGGCCGCGCAGGTTGCGCGCCGCCGCGTCCGGCACGCTCGCGTCCTCGCCATAGACGCACTGCTGGACGAGGTGGTCCAGGCCAGGCAGGCCGCCGGCGCGCACGGCGAGCACCCGATCGAGGCGATCGTAACTGCGATGCTCGTGCGCGCCGCGCGCGTCCCACGTGTGGATCGACCGGTCGTAGATATCGAGGAGCACGCGGCGCTCGCCCGCGTCCGCGCTGCGGGTGAGCAGCGCGCGGCCCTGCATGTCGAGGCGGTACTCGAACGCCGCGATGCCGCGCGGATCGACGATGCCGACCGCATTCCCGGCGGCGTCGAGCAGCGTCTCGGTCTCGCGCGCCTGCGCGCCGCCCGCCGCCCGCACGCTCTGGCGGACGGTGAGGCCGCGCGGGTCGAGGTGGTCGACGGACGGCGTGTCGTGGTGCTCGAGCGCCTTCAGCAGCGCGCGCTTCTCCGGCGCGCTGGGCGCCAGCGGATTGCGCATGAGATGGTACGCGGAGCCGCTCACGCAATCGTTGGCGTCGAAGGTGCGCACCTCCCACGCGGCGTATTCGGTGCGCGTCAACGTGCCGTTCGGCAAGTCCGTGCGCACGGCGCGGCCGAGCGCGTCGGTCTGCGTGACGGAGGAGACACCGAGCGCCATGAGCTCCGCGTCCCCCTCGTAACGCCAGGACGCGGTGAAGAACGGCTCGAACTGGCGTACCGGCAGCTGCCGCTCGTCGTAGACCACATGGCCCGAGGCGAGCCACGGCTCTGTCGCGTTGGCGACGACCGGCCGGCCGTCCGGCCCCACGACCACCTCCCCTTCGGCTCCCCGCTGGATCGTGGGACCGGACTCCACCCTCACCTTGGACTGGAGCGGCCGGCCGAAGCCGTCCATGTGCGTCACCGTGACGTGCACGTCGCTCGTCCCGCTCGGCGCGCCCGTGCCGTCGTGGGCGAGGGCCTCGCGCGCCAGCGTCACCACCTGGACCGGCGCGCCGTCACGCCGGAACGCGTCGAGGTCGTAGTAGACGGCCTGCGCGACGTCCCCCACGTGCGCCGCCGGATCCGCGATGACGGGGGCGAGCGTCGGCGGCGCGGGCTGGACGAAGCCGGAGAGCGGCTCCTGCCCATAGGCCTGCTCGACGCCGGCCTCGTCGAGGACCGTGCCTCTCATGCTGGAGGCGGAGACGACGCCGAGCGGATCATAGGCGACCTCTGCGATGTTGCCGTTGGGATCGACGATGCGATAGGGCGCGAGCGCGCAAGGGTCGATCTCCGCCCGGGTGACGTTGGCGAGCGGATCGTGCGCCTCGACCAGGAACATCCGGGTCGCGTCGCGGACCAGCGTGCTCGCCGCGCCGTCGGGCCGCACGAGGCCGGTGAGATGATGGAAGTCTGCGGCGCTCGCGTAGCGGCTGACCGCGCTGGGCCGGAAGAGATAGCCGTCGCGCAGCACATAGCCGCCCTCGCCCGCCAGCAGGTCGCCGTCCACCCGCGCGCCGTACACGGCCGCGGCGAGCTCGGGCGTGAAGCACGCCTCGGCGCTCGAGTGCGGGAGGGTGACCGCGCCGACCTGACCCAGCGGCAGCGCGCCCGTCAGGTCGTCGTTCCAATAGAACGACTGCTCCCACGAGATGAGCCGCGAGGCCGGCGCGGCGAGCCCCGCGAGCGACTCGTGAAACGCGCGCGGCGCGGCGAGCGCTTGCGCGATCTGGGCCTTGGCCTCCGCGAAGGGGAGGACCGCCGCGCCGAGGTCAGGCAGGCTCACCTCGAGCACCTGCTCCTCGACCGGCAGGCCGAGTTCATAACGGCTGTCCGTCTCCAGGTTGGCGAGGCGCGTGCGGCGGGCGGTGACGATCGGCTTCGCCTGCTGCGGCGACGCAGGCGCGCCGGCCGGCGATGGCCGGCGGGCGTAGTGAACCGCGGCGGTCAGCGTGTCATTGCCGAAGCCGTCCGTCTCGAGCACCAGGGTATGGCTGACGCGCGGGTCGCTCGCGTCTTGCTCGTAGACCGCCCGCAGCGTCTCGGACTCCTCGATCGCGACGGCGGCCGGCTGGCCCTCGCCGCGCGCCGGCTGCAGGCGGAGCGCCCGGTAAGCGAGCAGGGTCACCTCGAGCGGGGTCTCTGCGAGCGCGCCGTCGGCGTCGACCGAGAACACCTCGCGCCGGATGAGCCGCCCCGCGGCGGCGCGCAGCGTGTCCGCGTGCTCCTCGGGCGCGAGCAGGCTCGCCCGCTCGACCGTCACGGCGGGCGGCGCGCGCAGCGCGGGATCGCCCCCCCAGGCGTCGGTCAGGCTGTGCTCGACGAGGCCGCCCGTGAAATAGAAGCTCCGCACGCAGGACGCCTGCCCGCGCGGCGCGGTGGCCCCGTCGCCGTCCTCGTGCAGCGGCGCGTCGAACCGATCGACCCGGCCGAAGCCGCGGAACTCCCGCTCCGCGCCGTCGTAGACACCGTCGTAGTACCGGAATCGCTGCACGAGGCGCGAGCCGGTGATCCGGTCGATCTCCTCGCGCGCGGCGGCGACGGTGACGTGACTCGGCAGGCGGGTGCGCCATGGCGCCCCTTCGCGCCGCGCCTGCAGGTAGTGCTGAGCCGAGCTCTCGTAGGAGAACCGGATTTCCCGGCCCAGGCCGTCCTCCACGGCGACCAGCAGGTGGGGCCGCGGCGGCCCCGCGAGCGGCAGGTACTGGAGCGGCGCCGCGCCGCCTGCTGGCAGCGCGGTCGACCAGACGAGGCACGGCGTCCCGTCGCCCAGGAAGTCGAGCACGCGCAAGGAGGCGTTCTTGTCGATGACGGGAAGATCGGCGAAGCGCGCGCCCTGCACCCAGGCGTTGCCTTCGGCGTTGATGAAGGCACGGATCTCCTGCGCGCCCACATAGAGGAGGTCTGCCGAGCCGTCACCGTCGAGATCGGCGATCAGGATGCGGCCCGGATCGAACGCGGCGTCCGCCCCGAAATCCGGCGGACTGTCCATGACCACGGGCGCGCCGAAGCGGCCGTGGCCGAGATTGGGCCAGTACTCGACGCGCCCGCCCTGGATGCGTACCTGGTCGGCGAGGCCATCGCCGGTCATATCGGCGAAGAAGAAGCCGAGCTGCGTGTCGTCGGCTACCGGCAGGCCGCCCTCTCCGGCTGGACCGCCGGTGACCTCGACAGGAGCGTCGAACCCCTGCTTGCCCCTCGCGGGGTACCAGACGACACGGCCGTGGCCGGCGACCACGAGGTCGGCCCTCCCGTCGCCATCGAGGTCGAGCCACTGCGCCCTGCCGCCGGCCGCCTCCTGGTGCGGCAGGCTGGCGAGCGCCCGATAACCGTTCCAGCTCCCGCTCTCGCGGTCGTATTCGAAGTACCCCGCGCCGCGCCCATGCAGCACGGCGACATCCATGTTGCCGTCGCCGTCGAAGTCGTTCAGCGCCACGTCGGCGAGGCGGTATCTGGGCTGCGCCATGACGAGGCGCTGCGGCCCGAACCGGCCGCCGCCCTCGTTGGGCTTGTAGTACCAGCCGTCACGCAGCTCGGCCAGGATGCCGGGCAACCCCTCTCCGCAGAGATCGAGCCAGCGGTAGGCAGCCCCGGCGAGACCGGTGGGCACGTTCTCGACCGTCTCTTGCGGCGCCGCTCGGAAGCCTCGTTCCGGCTCGGGGCGCGCATACGCAAAGCGCAGCGCAGGCGTCGCGCGGCGCGACAGCGCCCCGGTCGAGAGGTGCCTGCGCAGCCCCTCGTAGCGCGCGGCCGAGAGCGTCGCGCCCTCGGGCCGGAGGTCGTGCTCCAGCGTGTGAATGCCGACGAGCACCGGCTCGGCGCCGAGCCCCGGGAGCCGGTGAAACATGAGGATGCGGCGGCACAGCCGGAAGGTGCGCACCTCGAAGCCGGCACGGTAAGTGGAATAAGGGTCCGGTCGCGCCGGCCAGGCCCGGTCGGGAGCCGGCGCGGGCAGGTCGGCGCTCGAGTGATCGCCGTAGTCGAGCACGACCTCGAAGTGCCACTCCGTATCCGGCGCGACCGCCCCGTCCGCGCTCACGGGCTTCGCGTTGCCGTAGCGGATCGACTTCAGGTAGCGCTGGGCGGGGGCCTCGCCGGGCTTGAAGCGCGAGCGTTCGGCCGCCGAGGCGAGGTCGACGCCCTCCCGGGTCTCCTTGAGGTAAGTAAAGAGTATCGCGTTGCCGCGCGCGTCCACCTGGATCTCCGGCAACCAGGAGAAAACACGGCCCTCGTCGGCCGGATCGGCCACCCGGCTCGTGCCGTCGGGGTTGGCTCCGTAAATGGTCAACGTGTTCGCGGCGTCTCGCGTGCGCCAGTGGACGCGCCCCGTCGCCTTCTCGACCCACTGCTCCACGCGGATGCGCGAGGCATCGACGCGGGCGCGGAACCGGCGCACCAGAAAGCCGCCTTGATCGATCGCCACCGGTCGCCACCCCCCTGCGTCCTCGATCTCCTGCGGCAAGAGCTCCATGCCGGCGAAGCTGTAGCGGTCGGAGCCGTCATAGCGGGGCAGGCCCCTGCGGGTGTCGACGGCGACGGAGAGCACGCCCTCGAGCGCCCAGCCGGCGCCGAAGGGCGAATTGGCGCCGCTCGAGGTATAGGCGAGCGCGAGCGCGGGGCCGAACCCGTCGCGGCCAGGGGAGAGCTTGAGCGGGACGCCGACCGAGACCGTGCCGGTGAGCGGGTTGACCTCTGCCGCGCAGTCGAGCCCGGCCTTGAGCGGATCGCGGCCGGAAAAGCTGATCGACATGAGATCTCCACCCTCCCTCCTCGGTTACTTCACATCCTGCGTGACCTGGTTTCGCTCAAACCGCGGGATGCCGCCGAGGTGCTTATCGCAGCCGGTCGAGATCTCCTCTGTGTGATGAGCAGCGGCTTAGCGAGCATCGTGATCCATCGAGACCGCCGTCCAACCGATCGCGTCGGAGCGCCCCGATCAGAAAATCAGACACGTTCGGGCGCGTCAACTTGGATCCGTCCTAGGCAATCCCGTGCTCCATCCGTCGAAACCTGGGTCGACTGATTTCGCGACCTTACGATGCCGCCGTCGAGGCGATGGAGACGGTGGATCCGAGGACGCGGCGCTCCTCGATGCCGAGCGCCTCGAGCCGCGCCTGCACCATCGCGAGCGCCGTCTCGGGCAGGCCCTCGCTCCTGCCCTCGGCCATCGCGCGGATCTGCTCCTCCAGCACGAACGCGTTGCCCTCGGCGCGCGCGAGAAGCTTTTCGACCGGCTCGGCGCCGAGGTTGTCGCCGAGCACCTGCCGCACGAGCCGCTCGCTCGCGCGCCGGGGCAGCGGCGCGAGGCGGATCCGGAGGCCCTTGCGCTCGTTCTCCAGAGCGCCGGGAAGAGCTCGCGGACCTCCGGGCGGGCGAGCACCGGCACGAAGAAAGGCATGTCCCTCGCGTCTTGGAGCGCGGCGTCGATCAGGGTCACCGTAAGCAGGTCACCCCAGTGCAGATCCTCCAGCACCAGGAGCACCGGCTGCCGTTGGCACTCGGCTCGCATGAAGTCCTCGAACGCCTCGCGGAGTCGGTCGCCCATCAGCACCGGACTCTGCCGCGCCGCCTGGAGCTGCACATCGCCCCTGTCGGGGAACGTCGCCCCTACGAGCTCGCCGAGGAACGCCGCGACGTGTGGACCCTTGTTCCCTAACGATCCGCTGAGCCGTAACCGCCCGACCGTCGCCCTGGGTCGGAGCCCTCACGCCTCGCGCTGGCGTCGATGAAGCTGGGCGCGGGGCGGCGTCGGCCTTGGCCGCGGATCGGGAGAGCAGGCAAGAGGCGATGCCAAAGCGGGAGCGGGGACCCTGTTTTCGGCGCAGCGGCCGCTGCGTGCAGGGCGTCCGCGTCGTTCAGGTCGGGTCGGCGCCGGCGGTGGAGGAGGCCCCGCGCGGCCGTCTCGCCCATGCATCGGGCCGCGGCTTGTCGCGCCGTTCGCGGCGCCAGCCCGTCTGCAGCTTGCCAATCACATCCGTCGCCCGGCGAACGCGCCAACATCTCTCTATACTTGCAGAGGAATCGGCTAATATGCCGTTCCGGAGGCAAACAAAAACGGGAGAATCTGTTGGTTCTCTCCTGATGTGATACCTGAATAAAACATCGAGAGCGGTGGAGCAGCACCGCGAGGTGGGCTTCACCTCGTGCAGTATCGTGAGCGTAATTGAGCGCTGGAGCGAGTGGGCATCCTTAAGGAACAATGTGGAGCTAAAAGGAGAACGGCGGAAGTCTCCGTCCATCCTCCTGCGCCTTGCGCCCCGATTCAGGCAGCAGCCTGCAACTCGGTCATTGCGGCGGCTTGGCAATTTTCCATGTAGCCCGAGAACCACTGCGCCAGCTCCTCGATGAGCTGCACACCACCGATGTCACCCCGCACGAACCGGCACAGGATCTCGTGCTGCTCCGCCACGCCCTCGTGGCCGAGCGCGAGTAGCCGCTCCTCGAGCCGCTTTGCGGTGCCCTCGGGGAAGCCACAGACGATGTACAGCCGTCGGTAGAGACCGAATCGACCGTACACCTTGAAGACGGCTTCGGCCTGGATCTTGTTGATGTCGAGCACGAGCTGAGCGACGCGACGCAGAATGTTCATGGTCGTCCTCCTTCACGTTTCTTATCGCCGCGCGTGCCCTGAACTTGCGTTGACGCTTGATGCGACGCCCGAGCTCACATGTCGTGCATTCCGCCGAGCGCGCCGGATAGCCACAGCCGCGAGAGCGTCGTCCCCCTCTCCGTGCACCTGGCGAGCGCGTCGCTGTACCTGACCCTACCCACCGCCGTCGCCCCGCTCTCGGTCCGATGCACGATGAAGAGACGCACCCGGTCATCCCCAAGGTCGAGCGCGTCGAGCACCTCCGGCCGCTGCGTGACCATGAGCACCTGCGGCCGTCCGGGCTCGTTCAGCAAGATGTGCTGCACCCGTTCTGCAACCCGGAGCGCCAGACGTGGGCTCAGCGCATGGTCGGCGTTCTCGAAGGCCAAGACGGGCGGTCCTTCGGGGAGCAGCAGCAACATGAGCGTGTAGAGGATGAGCCGCGTGCCGTCGTCGGCGGCGCCGTTAGAGACCCATCGCGCATCGCGGTGCAGATGACGGCCAGCGAAGTTGACGCCCTCGCTCGACAGATCCTCGGTCCACTCGACGAGCCTGCGTACCTCATCAACGCTCCGTTGCCAGAGGACACGCTCTCGCTGCAGCTCAGGGGCGCACTCGAACAACACGCCCTTGAGCGATTCAGGGGAGGATCCGTGCGGGCTGTAGATCGCGAACAGATCCAGGGCACGGAGCAGTGCGCTGAGCGGCCCCCCGCCATGCGCCGCGCACACCAACGGAGCGATCCCGCGGTCATGCTCCGGCTTGATCGGGACCGCAATCCCGGTCTCTCGATCCAGCACCAAGCGCCCCACGTTGCGCTCTCGGGCAGCAAGTTCCTCGCCGTTCTCGATCAGTCGTTCATGGGCGAAGCTCCATGACCACGACCAAGTCTTGGGTTCCTGGAGCCTGGCTTCGTAGCGGGCTTGCTCGGCCCACGCCTCGATGTTCACCTTCGTCTGCCCGCGCTCTAACGTCCTGAGGAGGGGGCGTTGCTGGGTCCGCGTCACCCGCACGCCGCGTGCGTTCAAGGCGTCCGGGTCTACGTGGCCCTGCGCAGCCGCGCCGAGCAGCGCGATTCCCTCGAGCAGGTTGGTCTTGCCGGCGCCGTTTGGCCCGATGAACACGTTGAACTTCCCGAGCTCCAACGTGACGTCCACGATCGTCTTGAAGCCCCGGATTCGGACTTTCTGGAGCATGATTTCTCCTCGGTTGCTGATGGGAAAGCGCGGCCTGCGCCGCGCGACGGGAGCGGCGGCTGTCGCGGGGACTCCAGCGAGGTGCCGTCCACCCGGCAGGAGCCCGCTCGCGCCGGGCGATGACCGCGGGCGGAGCTCGGGTCGGGGAGACAGCCCGCCGCCGAGCGCTGCGGGCTGTCCACCTGCTCTTGGTCGTCGCTGCTGAGGGCTCAGGTCCCCGCAGCTTCGACCCGCCGGCGCGCCTGGGGCTCGTGCCCGGCCGCCTCGACGCCGGCGCGCACAGCCGCGGCCAGCGTCCCGTTCGCGAGCAGCGCCTCGCGAGCTCGATCGCGTCCGTGGCCGATGTGCTCGCCGTTGAAGGCCAGGTGCGCGCCGTTCTTCTGGATCACCCCGGTCGTGAGGCCGTGGTCGACGAGGTCGCCGGCGGCGTCGATCCCCTTGCCCCAGCGGATGTCGAACTCCGCCTCCTTGAACGGCGGCGCCAGCTTGTTCTTGACGATCTTCGCCCGTGTGCGGGCTCCCACCGTGTCCTCGCCTGCCTTGACGGTCCCGATCCGGCGCACGTCGAGGCGCACGCTCGCGTAGAACTTGAGCGCGTTGCCGCCCGTGGTCGTCTCGGGGCTGCCGAAGACGACGCCGATCTTGTGGCGGAGCTGGTTGATGAAGATCAGGGTGGTCTCGGTGCGGTGCGCGATGCCCGTGAGCTTGCGGAGGGCTTGGCTCATCAGCCGCGCCTGCAGCCCGAGGTGCTGGTCGCCCATGTCCCCCTCGATCTCGGCCCTCGGCGTGAGCGCGGCGACCGAGTCGATGACGATGATGTCGACGGCCGAGGAGCGGGTCAGCATCTCCGCGATCTCGAGCGCCTGCTCGCCGCTGTCCGGCTGGGAGACGAGGAGCCGCTCGATGTCAACCCCGATCGCCCGCGCGTACGTGACGTCAAAGGCGTGCTCGGCGTCGATGAACGCCGCGACACCACCCGTCCGCTGGGCCTCCCGCATGGCGTGCAGCGTGAGGGTGGTCTTGCCGGACGACTCCGGGCCGTAGATCTCGACGACGCGGCCGCGGGGGTACCCGCCGACGCCAAGGGCGGCGTCGAGCGCGAGCGAGCCGGTGCGGATGACCCGGATCTCGGGGATGCTGTCACCACTTCCGAGGGCCATGAGGGCTCCCTTTCCGAATTGCTTCTCGATGGCGCCGACCACGGACTGGACGGCGCGGGCCTTGCTGACGTGAGCGTTCATGGGGAAGGTCCTTTGCTGAAGAGGGGGTGCCGAGACAGGAGAGCGCCGCGCAGCAGGCAATGCCTGCGCAAGCGAGCGCCTTGCGTGAGCGGTCGTCAGAGGAGGCCGCGCTCCGCAGCGTCGAGGAGGTTGTAGATGGTCTCCGTCGCCTTCTCGATGCGGCGGCGCGCCTCGTGCCTGGAGAGAACGCGCTCCTGGACGGGGCGCGTGGCATCCTCGGCCGCGTTGAGGCCCTGGTCCACCTGCTCCCGAAGCGCGGTGATCCACTTGCGCACGTAGCTGACGTCGTCGAATCGGATGGTGTCGTTCGGTGGCGGGCGTTCGGTACGGCCGTCCCAGGTGTCGTCGTCCGCCGGGTACCGGCGAGTCTCTGTCACGATGGTTCGCCTCCAGGTTGGCCTGAACGAGATGAGAACGGCGCACAAGACTCCTGTGCGCCGAGGTTGAATCTGACGTTGTGGATGGTTGAGGGTTGGGGGTTTTCCAATCCTTCTGGATCTCGGCATGCGAACCGAGGCTCAGAAGGAGGGGGCGCTGCTCGCCGTGATGGCGGGACGGAGGAAACTACTCGCCGTGCTCCAGCTGGGCGTGCACGGCGATCTCGCGCAGCACCTCGCCGGGCGTGCGCCCCTCGTTGTGCGCGATGGCCTCGATGACCTTCTCCAGCGGCTGCGAGCAGAGGCGCGCGCCCACGACCACGCGGGGCTGGATGTGGATCGGCGGGGTCTGTGGGTGCGGCCACCTGGGCGGGAACCAGGCGTAGGGGATATCCCTGGGCCAGTTGCGCTCTACCGAGAGAGCCGACTGGTAGCCCTTCGACTCCAGGTAGGTCTCGATGTCGTGTGGAGATAGGCACCGTGTGACTGGCTTGCCGGGGAACGTGACACTCATACGGTGCTTGGGATCTCGGAGGTTCATCGGCTGCCCTTTCGCTTGCGCATGCGAGTGAGCAGCTTGCGAGCCCTGCGGAGCCGGCTGACGGCGGTTCCGAGATGCAAGTGCAGGACGCTCGCGATCTCGGTGCCCCCATGGCCCAGAGCCGCCAGGGCGAGCACCTCGCGCGCCCAGAACGGCATCTGCCAGAGCGCGAGGAGCGCCTCCATCTCGGCGCGCGCCTGGAGTTGCGCCTCGAGATTCAGACCCACGACGTGGCGCAGAGGACCGAGCGGCTCGTGGTGCAGGACCTCATGACGCACGTACGCGCTCTCAAGGTAGTGCGTCGCCTGCCGCCAAGCGACACCGCGGAGCCAGCGGCGAAGCACCTGCCGAGCGTTTGCAGCCGGGTCGGGACGGTACCGGCCCGCCTCGATGGCCTTCCAGGCGCCCAGGACGACAGCCTGCGCGACGTCGGCGCTGTCACGCGCGGGGACGCCGCAGGCGATGAGCGTGGCCACGATGAAGGCCCGCTCCGCCATGACGGCCGCGATGCTCGGTCGGGCCGGGGGATGTGGCGCGGCGGAGGGGCGGCGCGGCCCCTTGCGCTCGCGGCTCACCCGCCCCTCTCGGAGTTCCGGTAGCCGTCAGCCGCGCCGGGCGCACTCAGCCGGCTGTGTCCTGTGGTGCCGGCCGCATAGGCAGCGCGCCTGGTCACGGCTGGCGACGAGCGGTGCGGGGCGGCGAGGGTGTGCCGGCGGCTGCGCGCGCGAACGCCCATGCGTCCGGCGGGCGAGGAGCGGGAGCCGTACAGCTCCAGCAGGTTGCAGGGTGCGGCGGGCAGCCGGATCGTTTCGGTGTCGGTCAGGGAAGGCGGATGGGAGCGAGGGTGCCGGCGCGAAGGCGCACGGCTCCCTTGGCCCGCGGAGCGCGGGCGGACTACAGTCAGCATGTCGGGACCTCGTCCGTCGAGGTTTCGGCCACGCAGCCCGGGCGATTGCAGTCGCCGCGGGCTGCACTACTTCAGACTGAGATGAGCGCGCTGCTATCTCACAGGGAGAGTGCGCAGCACGCAAGAACCGCACGAGCAGCAAGAATGCAGCCCCGGGACCAGCCCGAAGCTGCGATCGCCTCAATCTTCTTCCGGCAGCATGATGGTGATCACGGGCTCGGCGTTGTCGCCGGGACCGCAGACCGCCTTGAGCTCCACCAGCAAGGGCTTGGTAGAGTCGGTGACCACGTACAGCGAGAAGGTGATTTCGTTTGCCTCCGGTGCGCGCTGGGCCGCCGCGCGGAACATCCAGAGGACATCCCACAGTCGGCCGCGCTCGTCGTTGCGAGCCCGCAGCGCAGCCGGCGTCAGCATCACGCAGCGAGCCCAGACGGAGTGCGTCACGGCGACGGGAAGCCTGATCCCCATCTCCCGGGCCGTTGACGTCACGTCCATCAGGGTGCCATCCGCGATGGCCTGGGCGCGCGTGTACGCCTCGATGACCTCGAACTCGAGCTCGTCGTTGTCCGGCATCTTTTTTCCTCCGGTTGGGATTACGTGGCGCCGGCCAGGAGAGAGACGCTTTCACCCTTCGCGAGCTCTGCGCCGCCGAGGCGCACGTAATGCGCGGCCTTCGCCCGGAGCGGAGAGGTCTCAGGCACCTCGCACTCGATGGCCACCGTCCAGAGCCGCACCCCGAGCGCCAGACCCTCGCGGAGGGCCGCTTCCTGAGCCGCCTGGTCCCCGTCTACGCCGTCGGTGACGAGGATGATGTCGGCACCCTGATGGCCCCGCTGGGCGAGCTGCCGGACCTGCTGCACGGCCATGCCGAGCGCGAGGCCGATGGCCGTTCCCCCGCCGAGGAAGTGACGCACCATCCGCAGTACCGCCTCCGTGTCGCCGGGCTTGATGACCTGCACCACGGTAGAGGTCGAGTAGTGAACCACGGCGACCGGCCGCTTCTCGTCGAACGCGACGCGGCAGAGCGCGACGGTCGCGGCTTTCGCCCACTCGTTCCGCGCGGCGTGCATGCTCCCGGACTCGTCGAGCGCGATCACAAGCGGCCCCTTCGACTTCTTCGCCTCCCCTCGGACGGCGTACTGCGCTGCCCGGCGGGAGGCGATCCGCTCCAGGACGACCGTCTCCAGGACGGGATCCATGAGCAGCACCTGCTCGGCCGGCAGTAGACGGGACACGTCGTTGCCCTGCTCGACCGAGTAGACCTCCGCGGGCACGCTGTGGACCCGGTTGGCCCGGGCCCCTCGCAGTGCCGCGTACATGCGGCCAGCGAGTCGAGCGATGCGCTCGATCTGATGGAGATCGCCGTGGGCGAGCTCGACATCGCGCGCGTGGGTCCACGCCGCGCTGACGTCCCAGCCAAACCCCCCGGCCAGGTGCTCCGTGCGCCGGGCCTGCACATCGAAGGCTGCCCACCTCTCCCGGGCGACGCCGCGCAGCTCGAAGGGCGACGCCCTGGGGGGCAGGGCAGGGAGGCAGGCCCACAGCCGCTCGAAGGCGTATGCTGCCGCTACGTCGTCGGACGCGAGCAGCGCGGCGTGCTCCACCGGCGCGGTGTCCTGCACCGCCTCGGCGAAGGAACCCGCGAGCGGCTCGCTGCCTGCTCCGACGATGGCGTTCCAGAGGTCCCCGGCGAGCGCGGCATCCTGGTCCGCTGCGACTGCTACGGCGCGGTGTGCGCGCCGAGCCTGGAGGAAGGTCCCCATCGCGACCTCCTACAGGGCGTAGCGCTTCGCCAGGTCGGCCTTGAGCGCGTCGTGGACCTTCTTCAGCTCGTCGAGCTTCGGCTGGATGCGCGCCTGAGCCCGGCGGGACACGCCCTCCTTGAGCTGCTCCTGCACACGCTTCGCCGCGTCGGTAATGTCGGCGGCGAGCTTGGGGAGCGCCTCCAGGTAGGCCGCCGCCTCCGTGGGCCGGTGGGCGTACGCGCGCAGGGCTTCGTCCACGACCGTGACCGCCTTCGCGACCGCGCTCCTGTCCACCGTGTCGAGCACGGCGACGAGCCGCACGCGATCGTCCGGCTTCTGCCAGAGCCCGTACCGGAGCACGGCGAGGTGGTCCAGCTCGACCTCGGCGCAGTCGTCGAGCCAAGCGGCGGCACGGAGCACGCGGGTGAGCGCGATCCAGCGCCGGTCGGAGACGACGATCCCGTTGGCCTTGAGCTCGTTCCGGATGCGGAGGAGCTCCTGCACGATGCGCTCGGGCAGTGTCACCCGGCCGACGTCCGCCCGCGCCGCGTCCCATTCGGCGAGCTTGATCTGGGCCGACGCCGTGTAGGCGGGCGGCGTCGCGACGAGCTGCATCCAGGTCGCGTCCGCCTGCACGTACTCCACCAGGTCGCGCAGCAGGAAGCGGTCGTAGACCGCCGCCAAGTTCTCCTCCTCGGGCAGCTCGTTCGAGGCACCGACCAGCATTCGCAGCGGGATCGGCCGGCCCTTGTAGAGCCGCTCGTTCATCGCCGACAGGAAGGCGTTGAGCACCGAGTCGGACCCCTTGAACACCTCATCGAGGAAGGCGCACTCGACCCCGGCGAGCCGGCCGTCGAGGTTGCGCTCCCAGAGGTCGTTCTTCAGGGCGCTGAGCTTCACCGGGCCGAAGTACTCGTCCTCGGTCCCGAACTTGGTCACCAACGTCTGGAACTTCCGCGCATCGGGAAAGCACGACAGGAACCTAAAGAACAAGGCGCTCTTCGCTGTACCCGGAGGGCCCACCAAGAGGGCATGATTGCCGGAGAGAGCAGCGAGCAGGATGCACTCGACCGCGTTCTCGCGCTCCCGGAAAGCGGCAAGCAAGCTGTCGCGCACGGTCCGGAACCTGTGCCGCACAGAGGTCACATCCACCGAGTTGTTGGTCGTCGACTTCATCATCACCTCGTGTGTCTGCGCAGCGGGCATGCTGCGCCGGTGCCTCGCCGCGGTGTCACCCACGGCGAGGCGTTTCCCCTTCGGCAATCCCGGCTTTCTCAGTCGTTGACCACGGGGATGGTGAACGACACGCCATCTCCGCCGTCGAGCTGGAGCTGGAAGCTGTGCTGGAGCTCTTTGACCCGCGCGGTGATCCGGTCGGCGACACCGGCCAGGACGCCGCGGTACAGCTCGGCTTTGGCCGTGAGCTCCTTGCAGAGCTCGACCCGCCGCGCGAGCGCGTTCTGGCGCATGCCCTCGGATGCCGCCTTGTCGAGGTCGGCGATGAGCTCCGCGACGTCCGCCTCCAGGGCGCCCTGTGCTGCCGCCCTGGCGACCGCGACGTTGTCGGGCGCGTCGTGCATCTCGATCCGGATCGGCTTCACGCCGAGCTGCTCGAGCCCCGGCCGAAGCCGGACCCAGGCACCGCAGGTCGACGGCGGCAGCAGGTAGAACCCGCCTCGATCCCGCATCGGCACGCCGGAGAGCGCCTTGGCCGTGGCCACCATGGCGAAGGAGATGTCCCGCGTCTCGGCGTGCGTGACGAGGTGGTTCCCGTGGGCGGCCATGGCTTCCGCGTGCGCGAGCGCCTCCGCAATCGAGGGCGCGCCGTCGGGCGGCAGGCCCACGATGGTGCCCGTGTGCCGGTCGACCCGGCAGCGTGCGCCGCAGACGTACTCATCGCCGGCCTCGCCCTCGCGGGTCTTCTGCACGTAGATGCCCACCGCGGCGCTCGTGTCGCCCTTGGGCCGTGCGAAGGGCCGGACGAGGATGCCAGCCGGGCGCTTCACCTCGGCCGCGGCGCGCGAGAGCGCGGTGGCCGGATCCATGTCCGGGATGAGGTGGCCGAGCCCCTCGGTCGCGAAGACGCGGCGAGCGGCCTCGCGCGTCACATCGATGCGGTCGGTGTTCCAGGAGATGAGATCGCCGATGTGGCGACCTCCCGCGGCAGCGAGCCGCCGTTGGGCGCGCTCGAGCGTCGCCGGTGCGCTGTTCATGGTGTGGACTCCTTGTCGTGGAGAGTGAGTGTGTGGTGGCGGAGAAGAAGCGGGCGTTGCGCGGAACGACCGGCACGCTGCCCAGAGCAGCGGTCCACCAGAGGACGATGGACCGCGGTGATTGCTAGGCCGAGAACGCAGCTTCGGTGAGAGCCTCGGCGAGCCATCCCGTGGTGCGAGCCGCAGCGGGCGCTGCGTTCGCGGGCACCGGGCGTGGGGCGTCTTGGCTGCGATGCCCCGGGGAAGCTGAAGCTGGAGCTGGCCGGTGCTTCCTGCTGGCAGGAGCCGGGATGCTGACGTGAAGCACGTGGGCGGACTCGCTGGCTGGCACCACTTGGGAGTAGAGGCTCAGCCCGCCCTGCCCCTGACGCCACCGGAAGTGAAGCCCATCCCGGTCCACCCAGCTCACCAGATCAGCGAACTGCCTCGGAAGTACCTCTGCGACCTCGACCAGCTTCTTGCGGGGCAGATGTACCGCGAAGACACGGCTCACCAGGCTGATGTGCTGGATCGTCACATCCGCGAGCAGGTCGTCGAGGAGGAGGCTCATGTCCAGCAGAGCCGCGTTTTCCCGCCAGACTGCGGTCATGGCAAGCCGCTGGGCTGCCGCCAGGACGGCATCGCGACGGGCAGCCTGATGGCGCAGCGTGCGGGCTTCAGCTCGTTGCTGGAGGAGTGCGCGGACCCGTGGAGCCGCTTCTTCGTCGAGCCGGCCGGCCAGTGCCCGGAGCTCGCCGGCGCCAACGCCGAGCAGCACAGCGAGCTCTTCGTCGTGCTCGGCGACGTAATCCCCGATGTTGTGCGACCCGGGCTCGAACGCGCGAAGAACGCGCTCCAGCCCTGCCAGGCCGCTACGCCGCCCGGCCATGGACGATCACGCCCTCGTCGGGGTTCGTGGGCTCGGGAAGATCCAGATCCGGCGAGGGCACCGGAAGCTGGTCGGTCCGCTTCTTCGCCTTGACCAGGTCGCGGGCGAAGTCGTGATCGGGGCTGTTGCCCAGCGCGGCGCGGCGCAGCCGCCGGGCGACGGCGAACGGATTCATGCTGCGCGGCACGTGCAGGGAGGCGGTGCCGAGCGACAGGAGCAGACGGCGTTCGGCGAGGGTCGAGGGGCGGAGCGTACGACCGTTGATGCGCATGAGATGTTCCTTTCTGCGAAAACGGAAAGGCGCCCGGAGCACGAGAGCCGTGCCAGCGGGCGCCCTGTGGGGGCAGGGTTTGCAAGGGAGGTCGTCAGCGCTGCTGTGGCCAGCGCAGCGCGACGATGCAGCCGATACGTTCTGTCGGCAGTCCGCTTACTGGATGATGCAGAGATCGAGCATGGAGCTGAATCCTCCGCCGCGACCTCCAATGATGATGTGGTCGACCAGAGGAATGCTCACGAGGTCCGCAGCCGTCTTCATCGCCGTCGTGAGCGCGATGTCCTCCGAGCTGGGCATCGGATTCCCGCCCGGATGGTTGTGCACGAGGACGAATGCGCTGGCGCCGGCACGGATGACCGACCGCAGCGCGTCGGCGACGGTAAGCGCAGCGCCGTGTCTCCCGCCCCGTGCCAGCTCGAGCTCGGCCACGAACTCGTTCCGGCCGTTGAGCGCGAGACCGAGCATCACCTCGTAGACGAGCCCGCCCAGCCGGTCGGCGTAGATGCGGGCGATGTCCGCCGAGCACGAGAACTTGTGCTTCGGCAGCGCGGGGTAGCCGCTGCGGACGAGCTGCTGCAACGCCAGGACGGCGCGGCGCTGGACCTTCGTGAGCCGGAGCTGCTCCAGCTCGTGCTCGCTCAGGTCTCGCCAGCCGCCAGGGGCGCGGGCAAGCCGGTCCGCGATGCGCTGGCTCCGCAGGACGGTGCAGAGCAGCTCGGCCTCCGGTGCCGCGAGCTCGCCCCCGAGCGAAACGGCTGGGTGCTCAGCTCCGAGGCCAGCCTTACCGCGGCCAGCCGGCATGGCCGTCGCGCCAGTAGGGCTCGTCGTCCTCGTCGAACAGGGACCGCTGGCCGTACGGCGAGCCGTAGCGCGGAGCGCTGGGCGGTGCGGACGGGCCCATGTGGATGCGCGGCGCCGGGCCCTGTCGGGCGGCGAGCATGAAGATCGGCCGGTTCCGGTCGACGATCACGACGCCGGTGAACGCTGAGCCGTCAGCGCTGAAGAGCTCGACACCCGGGGGCGGGGTGGCCGCCTCCCGGAGCCAGTCGAACATCTCCGCGGCCGTCGGCATGCGCTGGGGCAGACCGTGCCGGATCAGCTCTAGCAGGGCCTCGCCGACCAGCTCGCTCACCGCGACGGCCAGATCACCTCGGACACGGCCGCCACCAGGAGGCCGGCGACAGCGGCAGCGGCGCCCTTCTTAACGGCCTCGTTCGTGAACACGCGGATGACGTAGGGGACAGGGGAGGGGGTGTTCTGGGTGGTCTCGGACATGAATATCTCCTGAGCGCCGTTGAGGGCGCGGCTTAAGGTGGACGCGGATCGGAGCGGGCGACCCGAGCGCAGCTTCGCAATGGACAGCGGCCGTCTAGGAAGTCAGCCCATGCAGGCCAGGAGCACCTGCGCGACCATTGTCAGGATGGCCGCAGAGATGCGCAGGATCTTGGCGATGTACTTGGGGTTCTTCATACGCTTGCAGCTCCGGGCTCGGAGCTTCCTCCAGCATTATTATCCCGCCAGAATGCATGCCATTGTGTATGGTCCGTGCGCAGCACGTGCGCGTGCATTGAAAGCGGCAGCTCGAGGGCCAATCGCGGCCGGACGAGGGTGGCCGGAGCGGCACCCGCGAAGCGTGCCGCGACGGCGATCAGCGGGCTTCGGGCCACCTCGGAGAACTGGCTGGAGAGGGCGCGGAGCTGGGAGACAGAGTCCCTGCCCGCCCTGGAGCAGGAGCCCCTGACGGAGGATGCGTGGCGCGGGCTCTCGGAGACGTTGGCGCAGCACCAAGAGGTCGGCGGCTGCGCAAGGTAATAGAGCGACTCCGAGGGGTCCTGGAGATGCCGCCCGCCGTGCCCGCAGCCGAAAAGCCGCAGGAGGCTCGTGCCAACGGCGCGAGGTCCCATGCATCCGCGGATGCTGGCGAGCGCATCTCCGTAGGACCGAGCCACAGCACGGCGGTCCCTCTCACAAAGTCGTGACGTCGCGATTTTGTGCGTCAAGGCTGTTGACAGCCACCCCGATCCGCAGATTTCTGACCCTCACGTCGTGACGCCCGGGGGCGAGCGTGGGCGGCCGGGAAGTTCGCCCGCACGAGGGGCGGCGGTAGAGATCGCGCCCGAGCGGCGCGCCGAAAAGACGAAGGCCCTGGGTAGCGACCAGGGCCTTCCGGGGATCGGCGACAGACCGATGTTCGGCCTGTCTCGCACGACCCAGCCGCCGAGGGCAACTTCCCGGCGCGCTGGTCCGGGGACTCGTGCAAGACAGCTTCCGGCTCGCCCGCTGCGGGGTCTGCGCCGCCATGTTCTTCGTCTGCGGCCAGTGTGATCGAGGGCAGCTCTACTGCGGCAGCGGTTGCCGCGACGCGGCTCGCCGGCGGGCCCAGCGCGCGGCTCGGCTGCGGCACCAGCGCTCCCCCGAGGGGCGCCTCGATCACCGCGATCGCCAGCGTGCCTACCGCGCCCGACGGGGCCAGCGCGTGATGGATACGGGTTCCGATAACTTGCCCGCGTCCGCCAGCGTGTGCCCGCGGGCCGGCGCGCCGACGTCGAAGGACGACGTGGCCGCCGCCGGCCCGCAGGAGTCGAGGGATGGACGAGCTGGTGATGACGATCTCCGCGACGTCGCGGGAGACGCGGGTGCTGCTGACGCAGGGGCCCGACGAGGTGATGAAGGCCCGGCTGCGGTCGGTGGCCACGCCGGCGCACCGGTTCGCCGGGCCGATGTTGTGCGAGTCGATGGCGCTCTGGCACGACCAGAGGGTCCGCGCTGTCGTTTCTGCGGAGTCCGAGGACATCTTGTTCGCGCTGGGTTTGTGCGACGGCCTCGGCGTCGCGCGCGCGACGTTGCACTACGTCGTCGAGCCTCTGTTCATGGACGCCCCGCCCCGCCGCGGGCAACGGCTGCCGGGACTCGGTAACTTCCGTGGCGAGCATCGCCTTCGCAGGAGCCTCGGTCGATGACGATCGACCAGGACAAGGAGGCGGAGATCCGCCGCCTGCACTTCGCCGAGCACTGGAAGGTCGGCACCATCGCGACGCAGCTCGGCCTGCACCACGACACCGTCGAGCGCGTGCTCGGCCTCGGCAAGGGGGCGCGCTCGCGGCCCGTCGTTCGCGACGTGGAGGCCGCGGCGAGTGATGTGCCTTTGCCGCTGCGCGGCTATGAGGCCTTCGTCATCGAGACGCTGACACAGTATCCCCGTCTCCGCGCCACGCGCCTGTACGACATGCTGGTGGAGCGCGGCTACGAGGGCAGTATGCGCACAGTGCGACGGCATGTCCGGCTCGTGCGCCCGGCGCCGAAGAGCGAGGTCTTCCTCCGCATCGAGCCGCTCATCGCCGAGCAGGCCCAGATCGACTGGGCCTACCTCGGCAAACTGCGCGTCGCTGGCGGCACGCGCCAGCTCTGGGCCTTCGTCATGGTCCTGTCGTACTCGCGCGCGATCTGGGGCGAGCTCGTGCTCGACCTGTCCGCGAGCTCGCTCCGCCGCTCGCTGGTGCGCGCGTGCTGCTACTTCGGCGGCGCGACGAGGCAATGGCTCTTCGACAACCCCAAGACCGTTGTCCTCGAGCGCCACGGTGACGCCGTGCGCTTCCACCCGGACCTGCTCGCGCTCGCCGGTCAGCTCCGCGTCGCGCCGCGGCTCTGCGCCGTGCGCAAACCGCAGCAAAAGGGCAAGGTCGAGCGAGCGATCCGCTTCTTGCGCGACCGGTTCTTCGCCGCGCGCACGATTCGTGATCTCGATCGTGGCAACGCCGAGCTGCTCGTCTTCCTCGACGAGATCGCCAACGTGCGCCCTCACCCGCGATGGCCTGAGCGGCGCGTCGACCAGGTGCTCGCGGAGGAGAGGGCGCGGCTGCTCGCGCTGCCCGATCCGCTGCCGGAGACGGACCTCGTCGAGCCCGTGCCCGTCGACAAGACCGCCTTCGTGCACTTCGACGGAAACCGCTATTCGGCGCCGTCGAGCCACCACGGCAAGACGCTGACACTCGTCGCCAATGACACGACCGTGCGGCTGTCGGACGGCGGTACCGAGGTCGCGCGGCACGCGCGCTGCTGGGGACGGCGCCAGAGCATCGAGGCGCCCGAGCACCGTGCCGAGCTGCTCGACAAAAAGCGCGCTGCGCGTGAGGCCAAGGGGCGCGATCGGCTCGGCGCCGCGATCCCTGGCTTCGAGATCCTGCAAGAGCGCTGGGTGGAGGTGTTACCGAGCAGCCTGTTTGATGGCCGGAAGATCCGGCTCCGTGATGGCCATCATTGACCTGGATCTCCGCTTGCCGCGATGGCAGCGAGGCGCCCGGGCACTTCGGCGATCGCGGGGCGCCGACGATCTCAGTCGATGGGGGTGGGGAGGCGGTCATCGCCGTCGAGGACGGCGCCGTGGCGCGCGAGGGCGTCGCTGAGCCGGTCGATGTAGTGGAGCACGACGTCGACGGCGTAAAGGCGAGGACACAGCGGATCGGGGTCGTCCGGGTAGCTCGCGATGAGCGCGTCGCGGGCGAGCGCGAGGGCAACGACGAGGGCGGCGGCTGCGCTGCCCTCGTCGTCGGCCCGCCGCGTGTCCCCTTCCGCCAGCGAGGCGGGGTTCATCCGGCCTCCTCGGCGTCCAGCTGCAGGATGCGGCTCAGGACATCGCGCTCGACGAGCTTGCGCTTCTTGCGCGCAGCGGCGCGGAGCGCGGCCGTGGCGAGTCGGTCGGTGTCGCGCAGACTGCCGGCGGCTGCTTCGTGCAACATCGCGATCGCATCCGAGGTGAAGAGCTCTTTCGTGCAGCCGACTCGGCCGAGACGCACACGCAGATAGTCGGCCGTATCGTCCGGCGTGAGCGGATCGATGGTCAATCGGTAGTGGAGGCGCGAATACAGGGAGCGATTGCGCCGCACGCGCAGCCGCTCGCCGAGTTCGGGCAAGCCAAGCAGCACGAGCGATAGCAGCGCGCGGCTATCCCAGGCGTAATTAAGGAGTATGTGAAGATGGTCGAGCGTGTCCTGATGAAGCAGGTGGGCCTCATCGAGGACGAAGACCGGGAATACGCGCTCCTTCGCGAGTTCCTCGACGTGCGTGCTGACCGCGTAGAAGACGTCTCCCGCGGTGCTGCAGCGAGCGAGGCCGAGCGCCAGGCAGAGCTGGCGATAGAAGTCCCGGCGTCCAAGCGTCACGTTGGCGCAGTAGGTCAAGCGAAACGTCTGCGGCGAGAGGGCATGACGGAGCGCGCGGAGCAGACACGTCTTGCCGACGCCTGGGTCACCGGCGAGGAGCACGCTCTTTCTGGCGTGCACCGCCTCGATGAGCATCTCGAGTACCATCTGCTTGGACGGGGGGAGCCAAAGCTCGCCGTCTTCGATCTCCTTGGTAAATGGCTCTGCGGTGAAGCTGAAGTGGCTACAAAAATCCATGGTCATCCCTCCTCATCGCCTCGAGGCGCTCGGCCGAGCGCCTTGTCCAGGAGCGTCTTCGGCGGGTCGAAGGGCACGCGCGCCTCGTGAGCGACATCGAGGTTGCAGGCCGACCGCGGGCGATGGGCGTTCTTCACCGGGTCGACCCGGTGCAGGGCGAAGCGCTTGCCCTCGTGCTCGATCCAGGGCGGCTCGTTCGGCGTCACCAGACACCGCGACACCGTGACGAGGCGGCCGGCGAGGAAGCCGAGATCGGTCTCCCAGTCCTCCCCATCCATCGAGAGCGTGCTGTCACGCCGGACGCGCCGGCGGGCCTGGGTCGTGAGCGCGTCGCGGAGCTTCCGCTCGTCGAGGTCGTCGGTGACGTGGGGATACTCCTCGTAGGCCTGCGCGGGGGATTTGCCGAAGAGCGCCGCGTGCGGTGTGCGGTGGTAGTGCTCGTCGACCCACGCGTAGAGCCGGACGTTGAGGTCGTGCAGCGAGCCGAGCGCGCCGGTGAAGTCCACGCACCTCTCTCGCAACGTCCTCCAGAAGCGCTCCATCTTGCCGCGTGCAGGGGCGTCGTAGGGGCGGGCGTGGATCAGGGTGGTGCCGAGTCGCTCGCACGCAAGGTGCAAGGTGTGCCCGCGGTAGGTCGAGCCGTTGTCCAGGTAGAGGGCGTCGGGTGCGCCGTGCTTGCGCAGCGCCCGGATGAAGAGCGCCAGCATGTCGACCTCCCGCTCGGCGCTCATCGCCTCGATCGCGAGGATGTACCGGGAGGCGTCGTCGAGCAGCGCGTGGATGCGCACCGGCGCCGGGCTGCCGTTAACGAGGATCGGTGACGCGTGACATACGTCGCCGTGCCACAGAGCGCCGGGGTGCTCGGCCTGCCAGCGCAGCCGCACCTTGCCGCCTGTGCGATCGCGCAGCGCGACGCGGTCGAGGTGGTGTTCGGCGTACAGGCGTCGCACCGTGGTGGCGGAGATGGCACCCTTGTCGATGCGGCCCGCCGCGACCAGGGTGTCGAGGATGAGCGAGACCGAGGCGCTCGGGTGCTCTTCTCGAATGTCGAGCAGCATCTGCCGTTGCTCGGCCGTCAGCTCTCGCGCCCGCCCCTTGTCCTTGCGGGGCTTGGGGCGCAGCCCTTCGAGCCCTTCGGTCTTGTACGCGTAGTACCAGCGCTCGAGTGTGGGGACCGAGTAGGAGCGCGGAGAATGGGCGCGCGGGGGGCGAAACCGCTGCTTGCTCAGGTCGGCGAGCGCTTCGGCGAGCTCTCCACGGTCGAGCTCGCGGTGCATGAGCGAGCCGATGATCTCACTGCGGTAGAGGGCCACCGCTTCGGCGTGGTCCTTCGGCTGGAGGAGGTCTTGCACGTCGTGTCCTTTCCGCGCCGGTGACACCGCACCGGCCGCACAGCCATCCAAGCGCAAGGCGCTGCGCCGACCGAGGATCCAACCGGGTGGGGCCCGACATCAGCCCGGCCAGCACGCCGCTCGCCATCACGCAGCCCGCGCGGCGCCGGCCATGACGGCGGCCTCGGGGGCCTCGGCCGCACAAGGCGCCATCGCCAGGAGCGTCATCGCGGCCCGCTCGGCCCGCTGCCGCAGGGAAGAAGCGGGGGGGCTGGCGCGGACCGACGCAAACAGGCGCTTCTGGTCGATGGCGCGTAGCCAGCGCCGCACGGTCGCCCAGCTGTCGGCATCGAAGCTGGCAGACCAGGGGCTGACCCGCCGCCGCACCTCGATGAGCGCTGCACCGGCGGTGCCGACGAGCAGAAGGGCCAGACCGATCGCCGTCGCGGCGAAGTGCCGTCGCGGTGCGACGCCCCGCGGCACGACCGTGATCGCGGCGCCGCAGCGACGGCATCGATAGCGGCGCGCCTCGATCGTGACGAGCCCGCCGCGCTCGCCCGCAGCCAGCGGCCCGCGCACCTGCCGCGACCGCGTTCCGTGGCCCCACAGCCCCAACGCGCCCCCCAGCGGGCAAGCCGCGGCGCCGCAACGCGGGCAGCGGGCTGGCCGTGCGCGGTCTACGGTGGGCGGTGAGGCGATCCAGCCTTTGACATCGAGGTCCAGATGGACGATGTGTTGGGGGCTCCGCTCTTTCAAGCGATTCGGAGCACGACGGGAGGGGGCACGCGGCTAAAACGAGCTCCTCCCGTCGCCTATTTTGTGACCGGCGCCGCGCCGATGCTCCGCTCCAGCCGCTGACCTACCCCGTTGGTTGCGCGGACGTGTGGGGAGTCGTGCTGGTAATTTTCGCGGGGTGAAGGGAATGCATCATGCCTTCGCTGGCATGGGAGCCGCCCTTCGCCGTCGCTGTCGTTTTACCAGGAGCTGCGCTGAGAATTCTCTCGGACCCGGCGCAATGCATGACCGGGAAACGCCCTGACAGCTGGCCGTCCCCGGACAACGCCGCCGTCGAGCAGGATCCGCCTCGGCGATGGCGCGCTGCGGGGGGCCAGCCGCCCCGCCATCAAAGAGCTGGATCGACAAGCGCACCATCGGCATCAGCAACGGTGCTCAGTAACAGGAGGCCGGCCGCAACGTCGGCTTCATGACCGCCAAGGCCTTGCGTCTGCTCGACCTGTACGGCGTCGAGATCCTCGGCGCCGCGGCGCGCGAGGCCATCGCCCGCGGCACCCATGATCCCGGTGCCCTCGCCGTGCTCTGCGAGGAGCGCCGCCGCGCCGCCGACGGCCCTGTCCCCATCGACATCGATCTCGGAGCCCACGTCCCCGATCGCGACGTGATCCCCCACGACCTGGAGTCCTACGATGCCCAACGATGACGTCGCTGAGCTGATTCGTTCCCTTGGCGTACGCGTGTCGCGCGAGGCGCTGCTCGCGCTCGTCGCGCACGCCACCACCGCGCGCCTGTCGCCGGTGCAGACGTTCGAGGAGCTCGCCGCCATCGCCCACCGCGAGCGCGCCGAGCGCAACCTCGCCGCGCGCGCCAAGGCGGCGACCCTCGGCACCTTCAAGCCCATAGAGCGCTTCGACTGGAACCACCCGCGCACGATCCAGCGTGAGCTCGTCGAGGAGCTCATGACCCTCGACTTCGTCGCCAAGGGGCACAACGTCCTGCTCCGGGGTCCGAGCGGCGTCGGCAAGACCATGCTCGCCCAGAACCTCGGCATGCTGGCGCTCCAGCGCGGCTATACCGTGCGCTTCACGACGCTGTCGGCCGCGCTCGCGGATCTGCTCAAGCAGGAGTCGCTGCCGGCCCTGGAGCGACGGCTGCGGAAGTACACGGCCCCGTCACTGCTGATTCTGGACGAGATCGGCTACCTGCCGTGCAGCCGTCAGTCCGCCGATCTGCTCTACAACATCATCAGCCGCAGGCACGAGAGCCGCTCGCTCGTGCTGACGACGAATTTGCCATTCAAGCAGTGGAGCACGGTCTTCCCGGGCGCGGCGTGCGTCTCGGCGCTGATCGACCGCTTCGTTCAGCACTGCCACATCCTCGACATCGATGCCGACTCGTGGCGGCAGAAGGAGTCGCTGGCCATGAGCGAGGCGCGCTCCAAGCCGAGGGCGGAAGCCGCCGAGCCGGCTGCGCCGGCGGCAGCGAGGAAGCGTTGACCCGGGCGACGCCGGGTCAGATTTCCGCGGCGCCCGGGGGGCAGATTCCCGCGGGTGTCGCGGTCATTTTTCTGCGGACGCGAGGGCCACATTTCCGCGGATCGTCGTGGTTAGATTCCTGCGGATCTCCGAGGCTATCTACAGTCAAGGCACACGCTGAACCCCGGGCTAGCATCCCGCGCTGTGGGGTAGCGGCATCCAGTGGCGCGATGAAACCGTGAGCCCCACCATGCGCTGCGACGGCTGCGAGCTCTGGGGTCCGTAACGGAATAGCTGCTAGGCCGGCATCCTCCATGAGCACAAGCCTTCGAATGCGGAGGTGCCGACGATCGAGGCGCGGGGAATGCGGCCAGGAGATCTCACGGAAGTTGCTCGATGAAGCTGGCAAGATTCAAGACTGAAGATCAGCTCGGGCAGCGGCTTCTCCCTCACGACAATGATCCTCCGTCAGGGAGGGCCTTTCCCTCTCGGGTCCATGTTGCTACATCACCTCTCGAGCTCGCTAACCAGCGCGCCTCTTCTGCTGTGCCGATGTCCGCGCCGGCGATCCCTGGATCCAGCACTTCGGCGGCTGCCTCTCAGCTGATCCACTTTGCGGCTGGATCGTGATCCACCTCCGGCGCCACGCGCGCCGTTTGGTGGGGACGCATCACAGGCTCGCTGCTGTACTCGTCGGCGAAGTCGCTCTTGACACGCCCTCCAACTGAAAAGGCGCGTTCACATGACCACGGGGTGTCTGCGCCCACTGGAGATGGCACGAGTTGCCATGTGGCAATGAGGCTGCACGGGCGAACTGCGTGGATCGGTACGGAGCGTCGCAAGTGGATCTGTTATGGGCCTTACCAAAACGGCGCTTCCGTCCGGACCCAGCACATCGACCCTGCTGACATCGAGGGGATGGAGGTGCTACCCTCGACGGCCGGCGTTGCCAGAACAGGGCGGGCAGAGTTTCTGGAGCCCACACTTGGCTGTGCGGAGTGCTTCCCATCTCTGCGGATCAGGCTGGAGAGATGCCGATGCCCAGGTCGCGGCGAGTCGCGACAGCGCTTCAGTTGCAGGATCTGGCGGCAGGTGGGTGCGCGTGGTCTTCGCGCAGTAGCTGTCGGTTGTTGTAGTGAGATAGGCGTCGTTCGCGCTTGGTTCGAGACCTCGTGGGCCGAGGCCCAGCAGGTGCCGGTGGTCCGAGGAAGGTGGGTCGGCGCGTCCAGTCCGGAGACGCGAGGGTCCGGCATTGCGGGGGCGTGGAGCGGCTCGGGAGCGCGAGCCGGTTCGTGCACCCTTGCAATCTCCTCTAGGATCATGTTCGATCCACTAACTTTCACTAGCTCTACTCTGGCCGCTGTTCCGGCCGCTGTGACCACGCTATTGGAGGAACGGCGGCAAGCTTGCGTCGACCATGAGGTGAGTGCTCCAGGATGACCGCTGGCCCTCGGAAACTGGCCACCCGTGAGAACCGATGAGTGGGGTACATTTCATCACCTGCAAGGACTTCGGAATCGGCAAGGTTCGTGCGGTGCACGGCTCCACGATGGAGGTGGAATACTTCGATTCGGTCGCACGTCAGGTCGTCGAATCCATTCCTGTAGAAGACACGCGGGAGGCCACGCTCTCGGTTCAGACACGCTGCTACTGGCTGGCGGAGGGCCACTGGTGCGTGGGCCGGGTTCAGGAAGCGCTGCCCGGGGCCTACAGTGTCGTTTTCCACCAGCAGGCCCGGGTGGTTCCGCAGGCTGATCTCTTCGTGCGCTGGTCGAAGCCCCTCGAAGATCCGACGGAGGTGCTGGTCGCACGCGCGTGCGAGTCGCCGCGATTCCATGCGAGTCGGCGGCCCTACGTCGAGTCGCTCGTGCGTCAGCGCGCAGCGAGTCGCGGCCTTGCGGGGGTGCTGTCGTCGCGGGTGGAGTTGCACCAGCACCAAGTCGAGATCGCGCGCCGCATTCTCGAAGATCCCGTGCCACGCTACCTGCTCGCCGACGAGGTCGGGCTCGGCAAGACGATCGAGGCGGGCTTCGTCCTCCGTCAGTTCTTCCTCGACAACCCGACCGGGCGGGCGCTGATTGTCGTACCGCCGTTCCTGGTCGAGCAGTGGCGCGAAGAGCTGGCGACGAAGTTCGCGCTGGACGACTTCCCCAGGGGAACGGTTCGCATCACCTCGCACCTGGACGACGAGAAGTGGGCGCATGAGCCGTTCGACATCGTGGTCGTTGACGAAGCGCACAACGTCGCCGAACGCTCGCGTTCTCCCGAGGCACACGAGCGGCGGCGCTACCAGCGCATGATCGATATCGCCAGGCGCACGCCCCGACTGCTCCTCCTCTCGGCGACGCCGCTCGTGCACAACGAGGAGACGTTCCTCGCCATGCTGCACATCCTCGATCCGGAGAGCTATCGTCTTGACGGTATCGACGATTTCCAGGCCATGATTGCGGCGCGCGCGGAGGTCGGCCGGATCCTGCTCGGCCTCACGGAAGCGACTCCGCCGTTCCTGGTCAGCGACTTCGCGGAGGAGCTGCGTCGACTCTTCCCACGCGATCAACGCCTCGGTCAGCTGCTCGACGAGCTCGATCAGGTTCTCGCACGGGAAGACGCCGCGGACGGCGAACCTTCCGAGGGCGAGGACGAGGCGTCGGAAGGCTCGTCGATCGCGCGCTGTATCCGGGCCGTCCGCGTCCACGTCTCGGAGACACATCGCATCTACCGGCGCCTCCTGCGGACGCGCCGCGGGCCTGCGCTCGAGGAGAGCTTCCCGGTGCGCGGTCGATCGAAGCCGCTGGAGCTCGTCGTCGATGACGCCGACAGTCGCTTCGCCGACGTCTGGCTCGATCGATGGCGCGACGCGAGCCGGCTCGCGATCGCCCTGGAGCCGGACGCCGAGGCTCGCCACGCCTACGAGCGCGTCCTCGCCGGTGTCTTCCAGGTCCTCCTGGAACGCGCGCTCTCCTCGCTTGCGGCGCTCGCCGTTGCTGTCGCCTCTCGCCGCCGTGTGCCGCAACTCGGCGACAGCGTGCGTGATCTGATGCCGGCCGAGATCCGTGCGCTCTCGGCGGCTTCGCCGTTCGAGCACGAAGACGAGCTGCTCGACGAGCTGCTCGAGCGCGAAGCCGCGTCTTCGGGTGACGCGCGCGTGGAGGCCATTGCGAACGCCGTCAAGGGACTCACGGTACGGGAGAAGGTGATAGTCTTCACCTCTTACCGCTCTACCGCCGAGGCCGTTTGCACGCGTCTCCGCGCCCTGCTCGGTCCGGACGCGGTGGCGCGCCATCTGGAGGGTGCCGATCCCACGAGCACCGAGAACGAGATCGCAACCTTTCGGAGCAATGATCGATGCCGCGTTCTCGTCTGCGACCGCAGCGCCGAAGAGGGGCGCAACTTCCAGTTCGCTCAGCAGCTCATCCACTACGACCTGCCTTGGTCCCCGAATCGGCTTGAGCAGCGCCTCGGTCGGATGGACCGCTTCGGCGTCGGCGGGACAGTCCGGTCGATCGTCTTCGTGGACGAGCCCGGGGGCGAGTCTCTCCACGGCGACTGGTACGCGTGCCTCGCGTCCGCCTTTTCGATCTTCGAGCGATCGATCGCAGCGTATCAGTTCGCAGTCGACCTGTTGATGCCGGCGATCGAAGCCGACGTCTTCGAATACGGCGGCGCCGCAATCGCGAAGCGCGCGCCATGGGTCGAGCAGCGGCTCGCGGGAGAGGGTAGAGCGATCGCCGAGCAGGACGTGCTCGACTCGATCGAGGCCGTCGACCGGAAGGACGCTTTCTTCGAAGAGCTCCTCGAGATGGACGAAGATTACGAAGGCCTCCGCGACGACTTCGAGCGGTGGGCAACGCGCGGCTCCAGGGTCGGCTACGCCGATCTCAATTTCCGTTGCTACGTGGACAGGCACAACCAGCGGATCTTCACGCTCGGCGCGCAGCAAAGGACGCTCGTGCCGCGGGACTGGCTGCTCCGCCTCTTCGGGGGTCAGCATGAGCTGCGCGGAACGTTCGCCCGCACCACGGCAATCCATAACGCAAACGTGCGCCTGTTCCGCGTCGGCCTGCCGCTCTACGATGGTATCAGCGAGTTCAGCGCGTGGGACGATCGTGGGCGAGTGTTCGCGCTCTGGCGTTATTGCCGTTCGTTCGCCGGACGCGATCCGGTGGGGGCCTTCCGTTTCGACTACGTCATCGAAGCAGACGTCAGCCCCGCGTGCGGCGTAGTCCGAGCGGACAACCGCGGCACGGCCTCCGCGCTCCAGCGCCAGCTCGACGGGCTGCTGCCGCCGCGCGTGCGCACGATTTGGATGGACGCGTCCGGCGAGCCCATCACCGACCGGGAGCGGCTGGACGAGCTGGAGGCACCGTACGATCAAAGTCAGGGTGACACGAACATTCGCTCGGATCGATTCGCGCCGGTGGACGCGATTTTCGGGCAGGCGCGCTGGGAATCGCTGTGCCGCGGCATGCGACGCCGCTCGGAGGAGGCCCTGTGCCGAGGGGAAGAGTTCCAGGTGTACGTGCGCGAGCGGCTCGCCACGGCACGGCGCACCCTGCATGGCCGACTGGAGATCCTGCGATCGCGCGCGGGCAAGCCGAACGCGACCTTCGCCGCCGCTGTCGAGGCCGATCACGAGGAGCGACTCGTGAAGGCGTTGCTCGCAGGAATCGCCGAGCCGCGTGTGCGCCTCGAGTCGCTCGGGTTCGTCGTGCTGGCAGGGACTCCACTCGATGTTTAACTTCGACGTGCTCGCCAGGAGCATCGCCGAGTGGCCCTCGAGTTCGTCGACGCTGCCGCCCGAGGCCCCAGGCTGCTTCCGTCGACTCCTCGACGCGATGGCGCTCGCGGCAGAGACCCCCGACAGCGTTGGCACGGCCGATCTCGCCGCGCTGGCGGGTCAGGTGCTCCGTCGCGAGCGCCACGTCGAGGGCGGCTCACCGTCGCTTCGGGTGCCGCGTGCGTCGCCCTGGCCAACAAAGGACGAGTGGCGGGCCACCGGCTGCGAGGTCACGGAGATCGACGCGCGCCATTTCCTCGTGACAGCCTCTGACTGGAGACCGTCGTGGCTTGTCGGCGAGGCGGACCCGCCGCCGGCTCGCAGCGCCATCGCTGGCGAGCAGCGGCGCGCCTCCGCGCGTGTGAGCGGTGACGGCTTCCTGTCGGTCGTCGGACTCACGCAGTACAGCTCACCCGGGCAACGGCAGGCGATGCGTACGGTGCTCGCGTCGCGCCCCGGCGCAACGATTCTCGTCAACCTCCCTACAGGCACGGGGAAAAGCCTCGTCGCCCACGTCCCCGCGCTGCTCTGGTCCGAAACGGGCGGCACCGCGATCGTCGTCGTTCCGACGACGGCGCTCGCGTTGGATCAGGAGCGCGCTGTGCAAGCGTATGCGCTGAGCTCCGGCGCAGTACCCGAGCGCCTCGCATATTACGAAGGACAGCCGTCCGTGCAGCGGGAGGCCATCCGCCAGCGCATCCGATCGGGGGAGCAGCGCATCCTCTTCACCTCCCCGGAGAGCCTCGTCGGAGCGCTCGCGCCCGCGGTGTACGCTGCAGCCGGGGCCGGCTTGCTCCGGCTCCTCGCGATCGATGAGGCCCACCTCGTCGCACAATGGGGCGCGGAGTTCCGGCCCGAGTTCCAGGCGCTCTCCGGGCTGCGCCGTGGTCTGCTCCGCGCGGCCGACAAGGAGAAGCGCCCGCCGTTTCGGACCGTGCTGCTCAGCGCGACGCTTACCGACGAGGACTACGACACGCTGCACACGCTGTTCGGCGATCCCGGGCCGTTCGAGCACGTGGCCGCGGTCGTCCTCCGGCCCGAACCGTCCTACTGGATGGTGCGCTGCGATGACAAAGAGGTTCGGAGGGAGCGCCTGCTCGAGGCCGTCCGGCATCTCCCTCGGCCGATGGTGGTCTACGCGTCGAAGCCCCCGGACGTCGAGACCTACGCGCAATTTCTCCGTGATCACGGCATCATCCGCGTGCAGACCGTGCACGGTAAAACGCCTCCCGACAAACGGTTGCGCGTAATCCGAGACTGGCGCGGCGACGATCCGAGCGCGCGGGGCGCCGCCCGCACCACGGCGGACGTCGTGGTCGCTACCTCGGCGTTTGGGCTCGGCGTCGATCAAAGCGACGTGCGATCGGTGATCCACGTCTGCATCCCCGAGACGATCGATCGGTACTACCAAGAGGTCGGTCGGGGCGGGCGTGACGGGCGGGCGTGCATCTCGCTCGTCCTCTGGACCGAAGTCGATGAAGTGGACGCGCGGCAGCTGAATCAGCGGAGGGTCATCGGCACGGAGTTGGGGTACGTACGATGGGAGATGATGTTTCGTCGCCGCGAGTACGTCGGCCCCGATCACAGCATTTTCCGGGTTTCGCTCGACGTTGTGCCCCCTCACTGCTTCGAAGAGAGCGACGAGAATCGCTCCTGGAATGTGCGCACCCTGGCCTTGATGGCGCGTGCGGGCCTCATCGAGTTCGAGGCTGCCGCGCCGCCTCGCCGCGCGCCCGACGAGAGCGAGGAGGCGTGGGAAAAGCATCGTGTCGAAGCGTTCGCCCGGTACCGGCACTCGACCCTGGTCCGGCTGCGTGACGGAGAAGCGACCGACCAGGGCCACTGGGAAGCGCGCTGCGAGGAATCGCGGGCGCACGTACGGAGGTCTGACGGTGCGCGCTTCGACACCATGCAGCAGGCGCTCCGGGGGAAGCACGAGTTTTCTCAGCTCTTCGGGCGCTTCTACCGGGTGCGGCGCGACCTGCCCGGCGTGGCCGAGAGGGTCGACGTCGTCCCGCAACCGAGTTGTGGAGGCTGCCCGGTGTGCAGAATGAACGAGCGCGCGCCGTTCGAGGGGGTCGCGCCGAACCCACCGCCGCTCCTGTCGCCGCTGCCCCCCATGAGCAACCCGCTGCGCCGCCTCTTCGGCCGTGGAGCATGGCTGCTCGTGACGACCCCCGCGAACCTCGACCCCGCGGTGTGGAGGCGCGAGTTGGTCCGCACCGTCGAGCGGCTGGTCCGGCACGGGATCGTGAACGTGATCGCGCCGCGCGAGGTGCTCGACGACCGTACCGTCCAGCGTTTTCATAGGTTTGCGTCCGAGCGAGCCGTGTTCCTCCTCGAGCCGAGCGACATCCATTTTGCTCCGCCGCTCCCGACCGTGTTCATCGTCGCGCCGTCCGCAGCGCCCATCCCCTCGGAGGCCTTCCACCCCCACGACGCGGCGGCACCGTGGATCGTCATCGCCCCCGAAGACGCGCGCGACCCGATGCACCCGACCGCGCGCGCCGTCGACGTCCGATCGCCGCGCGCGACCCTTGCCAACTTGCTCACGAAGATCTGATGGCCCTGCTCAACCCACCCCAGACGGTTCCCCACGTGATGTTCCTGGTCTACGGCTATCTACTGTCGGCGCCGAAGCAGACGGAGAACGCTGAAACGCTCCGCGAGTTGCTTGCCCCGAAGGCGCTCTCGCACTGGAAGACCAGGGGCGACGACGGCGACGCCGCCGAGAAAGGCGACCTGCCGCCTCATCAGAAGGTCGTTCACTTCGCCGTGAACGCGCTGCGCGCGCTCGAGATCATCGAGCAAAACGGCGACGACATCCGCCTCGTGTTGGCGCCTCCGAAGCGCACCCGTGAGCGGAGCTTAAACCCCACGCTGTTCAAACGCATGCTGCGCGAGCGCATCCTCGATCTCGAGGCGAACCGGAATTTGTGGTCCGAGGAAGGTGAAGAGATCGGATCGCGCGATCTCACCCGGGCCTTGGCGTGGTGGCTCGTGCAAGACATCTTCGAGCCGGTGGGGCCCTGGGCCGACACGTCGCCACGAGGGGTCCAGTACCGGCAGCGGCAGCAGTTCGGGGAGAGCCAGAAGACGTGGCTCTTCTCCAACGATACGCGCTGGAACACGTTCGTGCGGTGGGCGGTCTACCTCGGCTTTGCCTGGAGGTTCGGGCAGAAGACGGACAAGCAGACCCAGACGCTGCTCGTCCCTGATCCGACAGAGGCGATCCGCGAGACGCTTCCGGTCGTATTCAGCCGAAACAAGGAGCTCTCGATGCCCGAATTCCTCGAGGTGCTCGCCGAGCGTCTACCAGTCCTTGATGGCGGCCTGCACCGCCAGGCGGTGCTCGATCGCATCAATGTAGGGAGTGTTCCCCTTGCCGAGGGGGACACCCTGACGACTTCGCTCGCGCACGTCCTCTTCCGTCTCGAGGCCGAGCAAGTGATCGAGTTGCGCAACGAGTCAGACACAGCCAAGCGAATGTTCCCCGTCGAGACCGGCAAGGCGAAGCCGTACTCGCACATTCGGTATCTCGCCGAAAGGGGGATGGAATGAGTTTTGCTGGCTACCTCTGCTGGAAGGCCGAGGACGTGGACGACACCGTCGTCTACGATGCGGTGATGCCGTCGGACGCAGTCTTCCTTGCGACGCACACGAGCGCACCGATTATGCGCAGTGAATTCCAGAGCACGGTGGCCGGCACGCTCTGCACCGAAGAAGATCTCCTTCGTCATTTCATCGAGACGCCGACCGATCTGCTGTTCGCCCCCATCGTCGGTCAGTCGGGGCGAGGCAAGTCGCACCTCGTACGGTGGCTCCGGATCAACATCCCCGAGAATGCAGCCCGGCACGTCGTCTACATCCCGAAATACAACACCAACTTACGCGGGGTGATCGAGGAGATCCTGCGCGGGCTCCATGGCACCAGGGCGGAGCAGCTCCGCGCCGAGCTCGCCAGGGCCGCCGACGACGTTGACGAGAACACGGCACCCGAAAAATTGCTCTACGCGCTCGCCCTGCGCATCCAGAAGCAAACGCTGCGCCCGTCGGCGGTCGACGGTGCTGCAGGGATCCTGAGCAAGAAGGAAGTACAGCTCCGGGACTACGCGACGCAGTGGCTCCCGGAGCTACTCCGCGATCACACGTTCCGGAGCTCGCTTCTCGCCCAGAAGACCGGCGTTCTCACGCGGTTCGCCCATGAGACCATCCGGGGTCGCAACAAGACCGATCGCGACAAGCCGTTCGCGTTCGAAGAAGACGACCTGCCGCGCGATGTGAGCGAAATCTCCCAGGCTGGCCAGAAGGTCCGGGAATTCTACCAGCTCTTCGTCAGCAACCGCGCGCTCCGGCAGGCCTGCGTCGAGTTCCTCAACGAGCACCTCGGCCCCGCGGTCGCCGAGGTCATCGGCCTGCGGAGTGGCGAGCTCCACCGGATCCTACTGGATCTGCGCAGGCTGTTGCTCGAACAGAAGAAAGAACTAGTTCTTTTGATCGAGGACTTTACGGTCCTCCAGGGAGTCCAAGACGAGCTACTCGACGCGATCATCGAGGCGCCGGTACGCAACGGCGAACGAGTGCTGTGCAGCGTTCGCGTCGCGGTGGCAGTGACCACCGGTCGTTTTCTCGATAAGTTCGAAACCGTCCTCACGCGTGCCAAGTTCAAGGGGTTCCTGTTCAGCCTCGACGTTCCGCGCGTCGACGAGGAGGCCGGCGGGAAGGGTATTCACCACCGTGAGGTGCTCGACTTCGTGGGTGCCTACCTGAATGCGTGTCGGCTCGGGAAGCCGGCCATCGAGGATGCGTATGCCGCGGTCGGGGAAGGGCGTCGCGCGGATGGCCGCTGGGTCGAGAACGCCTGTGAGGCGTGCGAGTACCGGGAGAATTGCCGTGGCGCCTTCGGCCGAACGAGTCGCGGGTACGGCCTCTATCCGTTCAACGAAGCCGCCCTCGATCGCATGATTCGCGCGCGGAGCGGCGAAGAGTTCGACCCTCGCGAGATCCTGGGGCACGTCGTGCGGTACACTCTCAGCGACCACGGCGAGGACATCCGCGCGGGGAGGTTCCCTTCGGCGCCCTATGTCGAGCATTTCAAATCGGATCGGGTTTCTGCGGCCTCCGGTGCGCTCGTGGCCGAGTTGAAGCGCGACAAGGAGCCGCGGAGGCTCCCCCTCCTCGTCTTCTGGGGTGGCAATCCCACGAAGCCCGTGAACCTTGCGGAGCCCATTCACGAGGCGTTCCGGTTACCGCCGCTCGCCGACGTTGAGGCGCAGGCAACGCCAAAAAGGGCGTCGGATGAGGACAATCGTCTGCGTCGCTCCACGCGTCCGCCCCCACCTCCACCTCACCAGCCGTCGTGGGTCGAAGCGATTGATAAGTGGAGGGATGGAACGGCCCAGCTGGACCAAAAACTCGCCCGTACCCTCCGCAATACAATCGCCGAAGCGGTCTGGCAGCGCATCGACTGGAACGAGTTCTGCGTACCTGCGCTCGTGCCACGTGGAGTGGATTTCGGCGCCGGTTCCGTACGGATCGAGGGCGCCGCCGGCGAGGGTCGAGCCGTGCCGCCAATCCAGCTGAATCTTATGCGTTCGTCGGACACGGCGCGCGCCTTCCAGGCCCTGCTTTTGTTTAATGAGCACGGCTCATGGAAGTTCGAAGGCGGCGCGGGGTATCTGCGTGATCTCTCGCGCGAGATCGACCGCTGGGCGGCCGAGGTGCGCGCGCAGTACCGGACCCCCGCGGACGACGCGGCCACCCGCGCCATCGTCGGACAGATGGTGGAGCACGCGCTCTTTGGCTCCCGTGTCCTCGGGCTCCGCGGCAGCCACGGCGACAGGACCATCGATCTTGTGAACGCCGTCTTTGAGAAGGCTCCCGACATGGTCTTCAAGAAGCCGTCGCCACCGACCTGGGAGGCGCTCGAGACCTCCGTCGCACTCGGCCCGACGAACCACGAGCCCACGCGCGGGATGCTGCTAGACAACCTGCTTTTCCTCGTTGGCCGCTCGCAGGGCGACAAGGGGCGGCCCTCCGCCATCGACGTCACGATGCTCGTCGACGCCATCGCTAGGATGAAGCGCTCATGGCAGCTGCCGGAGCCCGACCCGACGGCGCCGGACTGGCTGAAGAGCCTTCATGCGCGGGTTGCGCCGCATGTCGAGCCGGCGGTGGCTGCCGAGATCCAGCGGCTCGACGGATGGAGCCGCACGATGCGCGCGCACTTTCCCGACGGAAAGGCGCTGAACGACGCGGTCCGGGAGGCGGCCGTGCTCGTCGAGCGGGCCGACACTGTCGCGCGGGAGCACGGCGTTCGCAGGCCGGGCGACAAAGAGAAGATGGAGGAGCTTACGGCGCTCATCCGTGAGCTCCAGCTGCCTACGAGCGGCTTCGGTGCGGTGACGTCGCTCTGGAAGTTCCTCGAGCGCATCGAGTCGGCTTCCATGGGTGAAAAGCTAGTCGAGCTCTCCGCCGATCGGAGGCGGCAGACACAGATGCAGCAGCTTGAGCGTTTCGTCACGCTGGCGAGCGCGTTCCTCGAACAGACCAGCGCGCGGGTCTCGACGGAACACGCCAACGTACACGCCGCGCAGGGTCAACTCGGTCCGACGATGGAGGCGATTCGCGATCAAATCCAAGAGATCGTCGGTGCCCTTGCAGCGGCCGACGGAGGTGCCCTGTGACGACGCTTGCAGTCCGCGCCGAGTCGCTCGTGAGCGACGTCCAGAAGCTCTCGCAGCTGAAGGAGGCGGCGCATCGCCTCAAGGAGTATCAGCAGCGCCGTGAGCGCCTGCAGCGCGTCCTTGCAGGGCTCCAGCCGCCGGCCAGGTTCGTGGCGCTTCTTGCCGAGCGAGGCATCGACATCGCTCCGGCGGCGATCCCGACGTCGCTCGGTGAGGTGATCGCGCAGGCCACGGCGCTCGCCGAGCGTTATGCGGCCGATCCGGCGGTCGTCCTCGGAGGCGACTTCCCCGCACTGCTCAAGACGCTCACGGCTGCGCAGGAGCAGCTCGCGTGGCGCGCGCGGGCGAGCTGGAAGGACTACTCGGGTCCCATCGCGCGAGCCGTCTCCAAGGAGTTGCTGGACGCGCTCGAGCGGATCGACTCGTTCCGAAAGACAGTGCAGCGCATCCGGTCGCACCAGACCGTCATCGAGCAACTCGCGGCGAAGGACTGGGTCGAGCAGGCCGACCTCGATCGGTTCTCCTCCCTCGTGGAGCAACGCACGATGGCATGGGACGAGCTCGAGGCCGGCGGCGCGATTCCGGACGAGATCGTCGAGTTCCTGAAGCAGTGTAACAAGGGCGGGGCACGGCTCGACACCGTGAAGAGCGAGACCGTTGAGTGGCTCCGGAATAGGGGTATCGTCGCGTGTTTCCGGGTGGTCTTCTGACGGACGTCAGGAAGGAATGCAGATGAGCGCGGGAGACAAGGTAGCCCTGGAGTTCCTCGGGCGGCTCGAGCGCGACGAGGCCCGACTCCTCGCCTGGGGCGTGGTCGATGTCGGGTTTACCGACGAGGAACTCCTGACGCATGCGCGTGAGTTCCTCGCGGAGCCGAGCCGTTCGGCGCTGTGGACCGCGGACGGGCTGCTCGAGTGGCTCGTCGAGCACAGGCTGCTCCTGACGTTTGACTACACGGGAGAGCGCGTCCGCCGAACGCGGATGGCGGAGACGGTGCGCCTCGCGGCACGGCTCCGGCAGCTGTTTCCCAAACACATGGTGGACGGCCGCTTTCGTGTCGCGCCTACCCTGGTCGCCGATTATCGATTCGCACTTCGCCCCCGCGTGTACCCGAAGCGCGACATCGAGCCGGGGGAGGCGGTCGAGCAGATCGCACGTCTCGCCCGGCTCGAGGGTGATCGACGGCGCTTCGTCGAGACCCTGCTCCAGTGCCCCGAGCCGCGCCGTCTCGGAGCCTTTCAGCGCGACGCGGCGGCGGCGGTGCTCGCGAATCTGGATGGGGGCACCACGCGCGGCGTCATCGTATGCGCGGGGACGGGCAGCGGCAAGACGCTCGCGTTCTACCTGCCGGCGCTCTCGCACGTCGGCACCTCGATCGACGCTCGTCACTGGACGAAGGCGCTCGCGATCTATCCGCGCAACGAACTGCTCAAGGATCAGTTCACGGAGACCTACCGCGAGGCCAGGAAGCTCGACCCGGTGCTCATCGAGCGACGCGGTCGCAAGCTGATCATCGGGGCGTACTTCGGGCCGACGCCGCGAGACCGCCGCGACATCATGCGCAAATCGTGGCGACCCGTCGCCGGAGGCTACGTCTGCCCTTTCTTCCGCTGCCCGCGCTGCGAGGCGGACATGCGCTGGGCCGACGCCGATCTCGAGCAGGGTGTCGAACGTCTCCAATGCACCCGGCGCGGTTGCGTAGGCGCCGTCGCGCACGATGAGATCATGCTCACGCGCGCTCGCATGGAGCAGACGCCGCCGGACGTGCTCTTCACGACGACGGAGATGCTCAACCGCAACATGGGCAACTCCGAAACAGGGCATCTGTTCGGCATCGGCCCGCGGGCTCCGCGGCCGCCCGATCTGGTGCTCGTCGACGAGGTCCACACCTACGAGGGCACCGCGGGCGCGCAGGCCGCGCTGCTCCTGCGGAGGTGGCGGCACGCGGTGCGACGACCGATCCAGTTTGTCGGGCTCTCGGCGACGCTCCGCGACGCGCAGCAGTTCTTCGCGCGCCTGATCGGGCTGCCCGACGCAAGCGTGACGCGCGTCGAGCCGCTACCCGGCGACATGGAGCGCGAAGGCATGGAGTACCTGCTGGCGCTCCGGGGGGATCCGGTCTCGGCGACGAGCCTCCTGTCGACCACCATCCAGGCATCGATGCTGCTCCGCCGGATGTTGGACGATCGAACCAGTCGCGTCTCCGCGGGCGCCTACGGGACCAAGCTCTTCGCATTCACCGACAACCTCGACGTCATCAATCGGCTCTACTTCAACCTGCTCGACGCCGAGGGGCGCAACTCGTTCGGAAGCGCCCAGCACGACCGCGCGTGTGGATCGCTCGCCCAGCTCCGCGCCCGCGAGTACGACGATCTGCAGGCCCGCGCCGCTGCGGGACAACTCTGGGAGGCATGCGAGGAGATCGGCCACGCGTTGACTCCGGCTGATCGGCTTGTCATCGAACGCACGAGCTCGCAGGACGTGGGGGTCGATCCGAACGCCGATGTCGTCGTGGCCACCTCTACGCTCGAGGTGGGATACAACGATCCGGACGTGGGCGCCGTTCTCCAGCACAAGGCGCCTCACGGCTCCGCTCAATTTCTTCAGCGCAAAGGTCGCGCTGGCCGGACGCGTCGGATGCGGCCGTGGACCGTCGTCGTCCTCTCTGACTATGGCCGCGATCGGCTCGCCTACCAGGGCTACGAACTGCTCTTCGATCCGGTGATCGAGACGAGGCATCTCCCCGTCGGCAACCGCCACGTCCTGCGGATCCAGGCCGCGCAAGCGATGATGGACTGGCTCGCTGCACGCGTGGGTGACGAGCCGCGCGGCAGCGTCTGGGATGATCTTTCGGGTCCAGCCCACGAGCACCAGGCGTGGCGCGGGAAACGTGCGGAGAAGCGGCAGGGCATCATCGCCCGCATCCTTGAGGGAGTGTTGCACGGTGGCGAGGAACGGGAAGCACTGACGACTTACCTCCAGCGCGCACTCAAGATTGCCGAGCGGGAGGTGCTCGCGATCCTCTGGGAGCCGCCAAGGGCCCTGCTCACGGCCGTGGTTCCGACGCTTCTCCGCCGGCTACGGTCGGGCTGGGCGAGCGCTCGCCTCGACGCTGGCACGCCGACGCAGGAGCACTGGACACGATGGCATCCGATGCCGGAGTTCCTGCCGGCCAACCTGTTCTCGGACCTGAACCTCCCGGAGGTGGTCATCGTCACGCCGCCTGCTCGCCGGGGCGACGACCCCAACGAGAACATGATGCCGATCGCACAGGCGCTCAGAGAATACGCGCCCGGGCGCGTCTCGCGGCGCTACGGCGTCGTTCACCGCTACGCGCGTCACTGGCTCCGCCCTCATGATCTCGCGGCGGCCGGACAGGCTCTCCCTGTCGCTGACTTCCTGCGGCGGTTCGAACCCCTCGGATCGGTCCGGTTTCAAGACTGCGATCGCACGCACGAGGTCCGTCTCCTCCGTCCGCTCGTCATTGAAGCGTCCGTCCCTCCGCCGAGCGTCACGGACTCTTCGAATGGCCGACAGGACTGGCACACCCAGATCGGTCCCGTCGATGAGGGATTTGTGGTGCCGGTTCCGGAGGGATCCATATTCAGTTCGTTGCTCGAGGAGATTCGGTTCTACACGCACAGCCAGCGATCGGGCGTCGAGGTGCGACGGTTCTCCCTGGGGTCCCGCGCCACGATCTCGTTGAATACCGGGGTGTCGAGCGACGTCGCCGTGCGTTACGTGGATGACTCGGGCGCCGACGTTGCCGTCGGCTTCGGCTTCCGCGCCGACGGGTTGGCGATCCGCTACCGAATGCCCGCCGACCTAGACGTCAGCCCTGCGTCCCCGAACCGCGCCAAGGTCCGCGCGCTCCGCGCTGACTACTTCCGTCATCGTGTGAGCACGTCTCCCGCGCTCGACGGTCTCGCCAACCACTTCGAGAGAATCTGGTTGCACCATGCGTATGCCTCGGCGCTCGTGGCGACTGCAGTGGCCGAGCGCACGTCGTTGGAGGTGGCACGCGCTCGGCTGCACGCGGGCGACGCTCGCGCAGCGCTGCGGAGCGTGCTCGAAATCCTCTTCCAGACAATGACCGCGTCCGAAGACGAGGTAATTGGGCTGCCGAAGATGCAGCGCGTGCTTCTCGAGCGCCTGGACGACGCCGCGGTCATCGGCGCGCTCCACGAGGCGGCGTCGTCGCTCTGGGCGTCGCCCGACGCGGCATGGCACGCGTACGTCGCGGCGCGGTTTCGCGCGACGCTAGGCGCCGCGACGCTCGCCGCGTGCGAAGCGCTCTGCCCGGAGTTCGGCGCGCGCGACCTCGTCGTGGACCTCGATCCGGGCCCACGACCGACGGGGACGCCGCCCGCGAGCGACATGGACGAGATCTGGCTGACTGAAGATGGCCCGGGGGGCGGAGGAGTGGTTGACGAGCTCGCCCGCCGCATCGCCGACGATCCGCGCCGGTTCCTTCGCATGCTCGAGGCCGCGCTCGAGCCCTCCGACTTCGAGCAGGCCGATCAGCAGCTGTCGCGATTGCTCGCCTGGACCGAGGTCGACGGCGAGGTCCAAGCCGCGATGCGCGATGCGCGCGCGGCGTCCGGCAATGAGGCGACCTTCCGCGCTTTCGCCAACTTGCACCGCGTGCTGGCGCAGCGCGGCCTTGTGACCTCGCACCTCGTGATCGCGACGATGAACGCGCGCGTGCTCCGTCCGGGGAGCTCACCGCGCACAGACGCGCTCCTCCGCGAGCTGCTCCGGCGTTGGCGCGATGAGGAGGAGCGCCTCGATATCGAGATCGACGGGCGCGTCTTCGCATGCACCTGCGCCCTGGATCCCTCAATCGAAGCGAAATTCATTGACGTGCCGGCTCCCGTCGACAGCGCCGACGAGCCGTGGCGCTTCAGCGTCGTCTACAGCCTACTCTGGCCGCGCGGTGCAGCCGTCCGCGCGCAGGCGCTCGCCCTTCACAATCCCTATGCCGATCTACCGGCCGCCGATCCTCACCTCGTGCTCGACCGCCTTGTTCCGCGGCCCCCAGGGGTTTGTATCGAGGAGGAAGGTTGGCTCGATGAGGTGCGGCGGCGCCTCGCCACGAGCGGTGTCGCGGCGCTCGACGCTCCGCTGAAACGCAGTGGCGACGTGCGCGCCGCGATGCTCTTACTCTCGACGCTTCCGATCGAGGTCGATGGCCTGCACTTGCATCCGCGCATCGTCGGCATCCGGTACGAGGGTGAGCGGATGACGATCTCCTTCGAGTTCCGCGAGGTGATGGAGTGACATCGCGTTACATCTCCAAGTCGAACTGGCAGTGTCGCCATGAGGCACGCGATCTCCTTCAAGCAATCTTCGGCTCGGAGCTGGTCGTGCCAAGCCGCTGTCTCTGGATTGTCTCGCCCTGGATCAGCGACATTCCGGTGCTCGAGAATGACGCCCTCAGCTTCCGGTTTCCCAACGTCGGTTGGGGACGCCGCCAGGTGCGGCTCTCCGAGGCCATCGTCGAGCTCGTACGACGCTCCACGACGGTCATCCTGGCGACGCGCCCTGACAATCACAATCGCATCTTCCTCCAGCAACTCGAGCAGGCATGCGCCGACGCGGGGTACGCCTCGCGTCTCCGTGTGCATTTCGCCGAGGCACTGCACGAGAAGGGCATCGTCGGGGATGGTTTCTATCTTGGCGGTTCGATGAACATGACTCACAACGGCCTCGAGATCCTCGAGGAAGCGCTGCACTTCACGATCGACCCCGAGGTCGTCGCCCAGACACGGGTGCGGTACTTCGAACGCTGGGGAGGTTCGCGATGAGGCTGCCGTCGCTGGACGCAGGGACGATCGCGTTTCTGCGTCGCTTCTTCGGTCCGGGGAACCTGATCTCCTGGTCGAAGATCGTCCAGACGTCGCCCGGACAAGAACTCGCCGTCTACCTGGCGCCGTGGTTCGACGATCTCGCGAACGCCCCTCGCGCGCCGATCGTCCTGCCGCGCCGCCAGGATCACGACCGCACGACCTGGTACGCGCTGGGGCATGCAGTGCGAGACGCCGAGGCGCTGCGGGAGCACCTCCTCGCGTTCATCGGTTCGACGTACTCCGATTTCGATGGCCAGCGCGCCGACCTCGATCCCACCGACGAGGTGGAAGCGGCGGTGCTGGAGTTCACCGAGGGGCACGCGTTCCGGTTCCATGTTCCATCGTTGCACCGCGATACCGTGCGGGCCCTGCTGCTCACAATGCGTGAACTCTGGCACCAGACGCCCTCCCTCGAGCTCCGACTGTCCCGGCCCACCGGCCGCATTCTACGAGAACTCGCGCTCGCCTTGGCCACGCGCAACACCGCAGAGGCCACCTCGCGGCTTGAGGAGTTGCGCGACGGTGGTCGACTCGACGCACGCAATCTGCTCTTTCTCGACATTCGACGGCTCGCGATTGCTGAGCGCTGGGAAGAGATCGTCGCGCTCCCTCAGCTCCCCGATCTCGCGCAGCTGCGCTGTCCCGTGCCAGTCGCCGAGGCCATTCTCTGTGCGATCTATGCGGTCGAGTTCACCTCATTCGAGCTGAAGGGCGATGTCGACGGAGCTCTGGCTCACTTCCGGACGAGTGTGATCGGTCGCTGGTCGTCGTTTTTTCGCGTCCTGTCGACCGTTCAGGCGCCCTCGGCACTGAAACTGTTCATGATGCTCGCGGCCATCGCGGACCCCCCTCGCCCCGAGCTCCGTGACACGATCCTTGCTTCCACCTCGCTGCAGGGCGCCGACCGGGCTTACTGCGAACACCTCGCCCAACGCGTGGTCGTCCCAGTGAAAGCTACCGAGGACCCGTTCTCCGAAGCGGTCGCTCGATTCGAAGCAGGTGACTACGACTCGGCGTTTCCGCTGTTCATCGCGGCCCCGACGTCAGCGCGCGCGCTCAGCTTGATGCTGTATTGCGCGGTCGAGTTGCAGCGCCTCGACGCGACGAGGGCAGTTTACCAGGCGATGTCGCTTGCCCCGGACGATATCCGCGCCGCCGTCCTGGCGAGCGCTCGTCACCGACTGCTCTGGGAGCACCTCGCAGGGGCCGCGGTGCCGCCGCCCATCGCGGCGCCGCTCGTGGCCGGGCGCGCGGAGGTATCGACAGATTGGATTACTTGGATCGAGCGACTCACAAAGCATGGCCGGTGGTCGAAGGCCCTTGAGGTTGCCGAGCATGGTGCGCGCGAGTGGTCTCCAGCGGATCTGCTCGAAAATGCCGAGAAGGTGACGGCGCTGCAGAGCTGGATTGCCGCGCGCAGCTCACGTGACGCGGGTGCGCAGACAACGCTTCGCGACGCGATTCCGCATCTCGTGACGTTCCTCCTGCGTGAGCCTCGGCTGCTTCCGAAGGCGAGAGATCTATTCCTCGATCTCCTACTCGTGCTCACTGACGACGAGGAGGCGGGCGCATCCGACCTCTCGGCCGTGCGCGATGTCGTATCGGCATTACTCGATATCGGTCCCAGTCCCGGCGACTACATAGAGTACCTCAAATTCTTGGATCTGATGTGGACACGCTTTGAGGCGCCCCGGAGCTTGGATTGGCTACTGGAGACAGTTGAAATCCTGACAATATTCTCCTGTCCGGCACCGGACGCTCGCGAGCGGTTCCTCTCCCACGTCCTAAGGAGCTTCGCGCGCTGGCGAGGACACGTAAGACCGGATCAGTGGCAGTTGCTCGAGGTTCTCTGCCACGACCTTGATGCCGAGGCGGTGTACCGTGCCATCGCTCCACCCACGCCGAAGACGGGCGAATCGAACGTTGGAGAGGTGTCACTCAACAACAGTACCGTCGCAATATATTCGCTCATGGAGCAGTCGGCCCAACACGCCCGCGATGCTCTTCTCAAGGAGTTCCCGGGAATAACCGTTGTGCTCAATGCGGACAAGGTGGCGACAGATCGGCTACGGGAGCTTGCGAAACATGCTGATGTGTTTGTGATGGTTACGTGGGCTGCGAAGCATGCTGCGACTGAGTGCATCGAGTCAGCTAGACCGTCAATTCTACCGCTTCTTCGGCCCGTTAGCAAGTCTGCTACTGCCATTTTGCGTGAAATTCGCTGCTACCTTGGATTGACATGAGTTGATGTCTAATATGCGATTCAGGAAACTAAGTAGATACTTCGCGATAAGGCTGAGCTAACCCGCGGCGATCGACGGGTTTACGCTCCGCCGGAGACGACGCAGAGCACGCATACTACGAGGAGCTGGACAGGATGGCTGATAAGAAGTCATCGAACAGCAGTAATAGCGCACGCTTCGGGAAGGGAAGCCGCGGCGACGCGCGAGGGCAGGCTGCGCTGCCGGCGCCGGCGCTCCGGCCGTTGCCTGTGGAGGAACTGCTTACCCCGGGGCCGGAGGGCGCGGCGCGGCGTGACGCGCTGCTGCGTGACCTCCTGGAGCAGGACGAACTGCGGAGGGGAGAGACCCTGCGGAGCAGAGGGATCGGGCCGTTCGGAGGCGCGCCGGAGGGTAAGGAGCGTCCGCTCCCGACCTGGAATAGCCGGCAAGTGCAAGGTCTGCTACGCCGGTTTCCCTCGATCTTTGCCTATCATTACCCCGAAAAGGCGCACCACCTGATTCCGGGCTACGGCGGCCAGGATCTGCGAGAGTTCGCGGCGGCCTATACGAAGTGCGTAGCTGAGCACCACGGGGAGGTACGCCTGCTCGGCTTGCCGCCTGAGACGCTGCGTGAGCAGGACCTGCGCGGGTGTTACCGAGCAGCCTGTTTGATGGCCGGAAGATCCGGCTCCGTGATGGCCATCATTGACCTGGATCTCCGCTTGCCGCGATGGCAGCGAGGCGCCCGGGCACTTCGGCGATCGCGGGGCGCCGACGATCTCAGTCGATGGGGGTGGGGAGGCGGTCATCGCCGTCGAGGACGGCGCCGTGGCGCGCGAGGGCGTCGCTGAGCCGGTCGATGTAGTGGAGCACGACGTCGACGGCGTAAAGGCGAGGACACAGCGGATCGGGGTCGTCCGGGTAGCTCGCGATGAGCGCGTCGCGGGCGAGCGCGAGGGCAACGACGAGGGCGGCGGCTGCGCTGCCCTCGTCGTCGGCCCGCCGCGTGTCCCCTTCCGCCAGCGAGGCGGGGTTCATCCGGCCTCCTCGGCGTCCAGCTGCAGGATGCGGCTCAGGACATCGCGCTCGACGAGCTTGCGCTTCTTGCGCGCAGCGGCGCGGAGCGCGGCCGTGGCGAGTCGGTCGGTGTCGCGCAGACTGCCGGCGGCTGCTTCGTGCAACATCGCGATCGCATCCGAGGTGAAGAGCTCTTTCGTGCAGCCGACTCGGCCGAGACGCACACGCAGATAGTCGGCCGTATCGTCCGGCGTGAGCGGATCGATGGTCAATCGGTAGTGGAGGCGCGAATACAGGGAGCGATTGCGCCGCACGCGCAGCCGCTCGCCGAGTTCGGGCAAGCCAAGCAGCACGAGCGATAGCAGCGCGCGGCTATCCCAGGCGTAATTAAGGAGTATGTGAAGATGGTCGAGCGTGTCCTGATGAAGCAGGTGGGCCTCATCGAGGACGAAGACCGGGAATACGCGCTCCTTCGCGAGTTCCTCGACGTGCGTGCTGACCGCGTAGAAGACGTCTCCCGCGGTGCTGCAGCGAGCGAGGCCGAGCGCCAGGCAGAGCTGGCGATAGAAGTCCCGGCGTCCAAGCGTCACGTTGGCGCAGTAGGTCAAGCGAAACGTCTGCGGCGAGAGGGCATGACGGAGCGCGCGGAGCAGACACGTCTTGCCGACGCCTGGGTCACCGGCGAGGAGCACGCTCTTTCTGGCGTGCACCGCCTCGATGAGCATCTCGAGTACCATCTGCTTGGACGGGGGGAGCCAAAGCTCGCCGTCTTCGATCTCCTTGGTAAATGGCTCTGCGGTGAAGCTGAAGTGGCTACAAAAATCCATGGTCATCCCTCCTCATCGCCTCGAGGCGCTCGGCCGAGCGCCTTGTCCAGGAGCGTCTTCGGCGGGTCGAAGGGCACGCGCGCCTCGTGAGCGACATCGAGGTTGCAGGCCGACCGCGGGCGATGGGCGTTCTTCACCGGGTCGACCCGGTGCAGGGCGAAGCGCTTGCCCTCGTGCTCGATCCAGGGCGGCTCGTTCGGCGTCACCAGACACCGCGACACCGTGACGAGGCGGCCGGCGAGGAAGCCGAGATCGGTCTCCCAGTCCTCCCCATCCATCGAGAGCGTGCTGTCACGCCGGACGCGCCGGCGGGCCTGGGTCGTGAGCGCGTCGCGGAGCTTCCGCTCGTCGAGGTCGTCGGTGACGTGGGGATACTCCTCGTAGGCCTGCGCGGGGGATTTGCCGAAGAGCGCCGCGTGCGGTGTGCGGTGGTAGTGCTCGTCGACCCACGCGTAGAGCCGGACGTTGAGGTCGTGCAGCGAGCCGAGCGCGCCGGTGAAGTCCACGCACCTCTCTCGCAACGTCCTCCAGAAGCGCTCCATCTTGCCGCGTGCAGGGGCGTCGTAGGGGCGGGCGTGGATCAGGGTGGTGCCGAGTCGCTCGCACGCAAGGTGCAAGGTGTGCCCGCGGTAGGTCGAGCCGTTGTCCAGGTAGAGGGCGTCGGGTGCGCCGTGCTTGCGCAGCGCCCGGATGAAGAGCGCCAGCATGTCGACCTCCCGCTCGGCGCTCATCGCCTCGATCGCGAGGATGTACCGGGAGGCGTCGTCGAGCAGCGCGTGGATGCGCACCGGCGCCGGGCTGCCGTTAACGAGGATCGGTGACGCGTGACATACGTCGCCGTGCCACAGAGCGCCGGGGTGCTCGGCCTGCCAGCGCAGCCGCACCTTGCCGCCTGTGCGATCGCGCAGCGCGACGCGGTCGAGGTGGTGTTCGGCGTACAGGCGTCGCACCGTGGTGGCGGAGATGGCACCCTTGTCGATGCGGCCCGCCGCGACCAGGGTGTCGAGGATGAGCGAGACCGAGGCGCTCGGGTGCTCTTCTCGAATGTCGAGCAGCATCTGCCGTTGCTCGGCCGTCAGCTCTCGCGCCCGCCCCTTGTCCTTGCGGGGCTTGGGGCGCAGCCCTTCGAGCCCTTCGGTCTTGTACGCGTAGTACCAGCGCTCGAGTGTGGGGACCGAGTAGGAGCGCGGAGAATGGGCGCGCGGGGGGCGAAACCGCTGCTTGCTCAGGTCGGCGAGCGCTTCGGCGAGCTCTCCACGGTCGAGCTCGCGGTGCATGAGCGAGCCGATGATCTCACTGCGGTAGAGGGCCACCGCTTCGGCGTGGTCCTTCGGCTGGAGGAGGTCTTGCACGTCGTGTCCTTTCCGCGCCGGTGACACCGCACCGGCCGCACAGCCATCCAAGCGCAAGGCGCTGCGCCGACCGAGGATCCAACCGGGTGGGGCCCGACATCAGCCCGGCCAGCACGCCGCTCGCCATCACGCAGCCCGCGCGGCGCCGGCCATGACGGCGGCCTCGGGGGCCTCGGCCGCACAAGGCGCCATCGCCAGGAGCGTCATCGCGGCCCGCTCGGCCCGCTGCCGCAGGGAAGAAGCGGGGGGGCTGGCGCGGACCGACGCAAACAGGCGCTTCTGGTCGATGGCGCGTAGCCAGCGCCGCACGGTCGCCCAGCTGTCGGCATCGAAGCTGGCAGACCAGGGGCTGACCCGCCGCCGCACCTCGATGAGCGCTGCACCGGCGGTGCCGACGAGCAGAAGGGCCAGACCGATCGCCGTCGCGGCGAAGTGCCGTCGCGGTGCGACGCCCCGCGGCACGACCGTGATCGCGGCGCCGCAGCGACGGCATCGATAGCGGCGCGCCTCGATCGTGACGAGCCCGCCGCGCTCGCCCGCAGCCAGCGGCCCGCGCACCTGCCGCGACCGCGTTCCGTGGCCCCACAGCCCCAACGCGCCCCCCAGCGGGCAAGCCGCGGCGCCGCAACGCGGGCAGCGGGCTGGCCGTGCGCGGTCTACGGTGGGCGGTGAGGCGATCCAGCCTTTGACATCGAGGTCCAGATGGACGATGTGTTGGGGGCTCCGCTCTTTCAAGCGATTCGGAGCACGACGGGAGGGGGCACGCGGCTAAAACGAGCTCCTCCCGTCGCCTATTTTGTGACCGGCGCCGCGCCGATGCTCCGCTCCAGCCGCTGACCTACCCCGTTGGTTGCGCGGACGTGTGGGGAGTCGTGCTGGTAATTTTCGCGGGGTGAAGGGAATGCATCATGCCTTCGCTGGCATGGGAGCCGCCCTTCGCCGTCGCTGTCGTTTTACCAGGAGCTGCGCTGAGAATTCTCTCGGACCCGGCGCAATGCATGACCGGGAAACGCCCTGACAGCTGGCCGTCCCCGGACAACGCCGCCGTCGAGCAGGATCCGCCTCGGCGATGGCGCGCTGCGGGGGGCCAGCCGCCCCGCCATCAAAGAGCTGGATCGACAAGCGCACCATCGGCATCAGCAACGGTGCTCAGTAACAGCGGGGTACAGCTCCGGAGCCTCTTCGTACCTATGCGCTTCGTGTCTGAAGGAAAGGATCGCCTCGAAGCCCGGAGCCTGGTCGAGTTGGTGGAAGCTCGGCGCAGCGTCGTCGTTCTCGGCGATCCCGGGATGGGCAAGACGACGCTGCTGCTGTTCTTGAGCCTACTCTGCGCCGGCGCGGCCGATCTGCCAGGTTGCACCGCGGCGCCGCACACCCCGCTCTTTATCTCCCTCCGCGATCTTGCCCAAGAGCGCGTGAAGGACCCTGAACTGCACCCGATCGACTTTCTCGCGCGCCGTGCGCAGACGGATCTCGGCCTTAAGGGCACGCCCAGGGAGCTCTTCGATGCGCTGCTCCGGCTGGGCCAGGCCACCGTCCTGCTCGATGGCCTCGACGAAGTCGGGACCAGCGCTACCCGCGTCCGCATGGCGCGGGATATCCGCGCTCTCCAGTCGGAGTATCCGCGCTGCCCAATGTGGGTCACATCTCGGATGTATGGGTACACGCCAGATTTCGCGCTGCCCGTTCACAGTTTCGAACATGTGCGAGTGGGGCCGCTCGATGACAATCAGGTGAGGGATTTCCTTGGGCGCTGGTACGCGATCCAGATCCCCGACAATGACCGAGAGCGGGAGGAGCACCGGGCCTCGTTGGAAGACGGGATTTTCCGCGATGCGGGAGTCCGGCGCCTCGCCGGCAATCCTCTGCTGCTCACGCTCACGGCATTTATCCATAGGGTGCTCGGTCACCTGCCGCAAGATCGGGCCAAGCTGTACGACCAATGCATCGAGATGCTGCTCCGGAGCTGGCTGGAGGCCAAGCGCCGTCCGGGTGGCGAGGTGGAGCGGCACCCGTTCGAGGTGCTCGGTATCCATCAGGAGCGGCAGAAGGAATACCTGGCCTATCTCGCCCTGCACATGCAGCAGAAGACCTGGGGCGGCAAGGAGGAAGCGCGCGGGCTGATCGAGCGGGAAGAGGTTCTCGACCACCTGGCGCAGCGCCATCTCATGACGAGTCGGCGATTGCGACCACATCTGGATCTTGTCGACGCCCGGGAAGAAATGCGACGCTTCCTCGATTACATCGGTGATCGGGCTGGACTGCTGCTCGACCGCGGTGGGGGGAAGCTGTCGTTCTTGCATCTGACGTTCCAGGAGTACCTCGCCGCATGGGCTTTCACATGCGCTTCCGAAGAGCCCTGCAACCCGGGCGTCTTCGTCGACCACCTGGGTGATCCGACGTGGGAACAGGTGCTGCTGCTGGGGCTCTACCTGGTCTATCGGAAGCCCGGTGGAGAACGCGCGTTCGATCGCCTGGTGGAGGCGATGTTTGGTGCGCTTGAGCGACGCGACACCCCTCAGGGCTGGCTCACGCTGACGCGCGCGCTGCGGGACGGTTTGGGGTTTCTGGAGCGGGATCGCTTGAACATACTGAGGAAGGCTGTGGAGCACTGGTGCGAAACGCCGGCGTTCTCGGGGCCGTGGTTCACAGCGCTGCAGGAGGTGAAGTTATTCTCGCCTGCGGCGGCAAGTTCGCTGGCCGATCTGCTGGCCGAGAGAACGCGCAAAGGTCAGATCAAGGAGGCAGTACTCTGCTTGCACCTCACCGCGCGCCTCTTCGGACTCGACGCGAAAGCGGTGGCGGGCGTAGAGGAGAACCGGTCGCTGCCGGAACTGCTGCCGCACCTGGCGATGTTCTTGGAGGAACCCGCACTGGCGCCGCTCCTGGCTGAACGGGTTACCGTGGAGGCATGGTCCGCCGCCATCGCAGCGCTAGACGGGCCGGAGATGTATCGCCTGAGCCTGGGATGGGCGACGGGGCGGCTTCCTGCACCGTCGCTGACGGCCGTGCATGCGGCGATCGGCTGGATGCGGGCGAAGCTGAGCGAGGAGGCGGCCTCACGGCGGACATTCGCGGCGATGCACGCACACAGCGACGCACAGAGGCTTTTCACCTCACCCGGATGCCTGCGGATCCGAGCGAAATTTCATGAGGTGCAGGGCCCTCTGGCATGGGCGCTCTTGCTGGAGGAGCCCTACGTGCAACCCGGGCCTTCGACGCGGAGCCCTGGAATCGGCACCGAGTTGGCGGTGGAGCTCCTTGGAGGGCGTCTGGATGACTATGATGCCCTGACGCAGGGCTTGCGGCAAGCGATAACACCATTGATTGCAGAGCAGCTCAGACGATTCGTCGCTTTTGAACCCCTGCCGGAATCCACTGCCATCAGTATTTCGGACGCATTCGTTCGCGACTTCAGTCGTTCCTTCGGCCGCTCCTTCAACAGCGACTTCGTCCGCTCCTTTGGCCGGGACTTCGTCCGCTCGTTCGGTAGCTCCTTTGGTCGCGATTTCGTCCGTTCCTTCGGTAGCTCATTCGAGCGCTTCATCGGCCGCTACGTTGTGCGCGATTTTGCTCGAAATTTCGTCCGTGATTTTGGAAGCTCTTTCGGTAGCTCCTTCGGCCGCGACTTCGGACCGTCCTTCGGCCGCTCCTTCGGGCGTTCCTTCGGCAGCTACTTGAGTCGCGATTTCGGTCGTGAATTCATCCAAGATTTCGTCCAGAGATTCGGCCGCGACCTGGGAATCCCCGCCGGTACGCTCGACGTCAATGAGCAGATCGACCAGGCGTTGCAAGACGATTTCAAGACATTCTGGCTCGTCCAGCAACCATCATTCTGGGAGCTCTGGATAAGGATGGAGCTTCCGGTGATCGAGTCAGCTGCGGATAGCAGCCTGGAGCGGCTTCGGTCGGATCTTCGGAATCCCCTTGCACTACCGTTGTTTCTGGCCGACTTGTGGACTCTGGCAGCGAATCATCATCTCTTCTGTTGCGGACGGTATTTGGCCTCGTCGAACCCTGAGGGTATAGAACTGGACGAGAATATTTCCGCCTGGTTCCTCCGCCACCCCGTGGAAGTACACGCCGTAGGCTGGGCCTGGGAGGAGCATGCTGCGGCCATCGAGCAGCATCAGGGCGGCCTGCGCGGTCTGATGGGGGCTCTGGCGCTGCTCCATGCGCAATACGTCCGCCTCATGACCGGCCTCCGCATCGACGCCGAGGGCACCAACTGGCGACGACTTCTGGACCAGCGAGACCCGGACATCGATCGTCTCCTTAACGAATCGCTCTCTGCGACGTCTCCCTCCGACACCTCCTCGCCCACCCCACCTCCCAATGGGTCCGCCCAAAGCCGTCCGCCCACGGCGTCCCAGCCCGTCGCGTCCGCCAGGCCGCCGCCGGAGCCGCTCTTCACCTGGCTGCACCTCTCGGACGTCCACTTCGGTCACCGAGACGTCGCGCACCGGTGGGATCAAAAGCTAGTCCTACCCAGGCTGCTGGAGGAAATCAGGACCTTCCGTGATAACAGCGAAATCGCGCTACCACGCATCGACGCAATCCTGGTCACCGGCGACATCGCCTGGAGCGGCAAGCTCGAGCAATACGACCAGGCGAGGACGTGGTTGAAGCAGGTAGCCCACGCCGTCGGTCTGGAGCTCCGGCACGTGTTCGCGGTACCCGGCAACCACGATGTTGACCGCGACCTCGACAAGGAGCGCGCTCTCCAGCGGCTGCTCCGAAGCCTACGCGACGGTCGCGATGCTCTCGACGATGCGCTTTGCGACCCAGCCGATCGGTCCTCGCTCGCCCGCCGCCAGGGCGCGTACCTGAAGTTCGCAGCCGACCTCGCACCTGTCGATCTCGGGACTCCTCAGCCGCCCGAGGCGCGTCTGTGGTGGAGCTCGTCTCTTACGGTCCACGAGGGCCTCCAAGTGCGCCTCGTCGGCCTCAACACGGCACTGCTCGCGGCCGATGATCAGGACCGGGGTAAGCTCTGCCTCGGGAAGGAGCAGCTCGCCACCACGCTGCTCAACCCCCCGCCCAACTCGGACGAACTCGTTGTCGTCCTCAGCCATCACCCGTTCGTTGATGGCTGGCTCGCCGATCAGCGCGACGTCGATCGTGAGGTGCAAAGCACGGCGCACCTGCACCTCTCCGGCCACGTGCACGAGCACGAAAATAACGCCTACAGGGGTGGCAGCGGGATGGGGATGGTGCGGATCGTGGCAGGCGCGGTACATGGCGACAAGCAGCCGCAGGGTGTCATCATCGAACACGGCTTCTCATTTGGTGCCGTGGTCCGGGGCAACGACAACTGTCTCCGGGCGCGGGTGTTTCCCCGGCGGTTCTCAGACAAAAACCGCGATTGCCGCCTCGACGGGGACAATGTGCCCAAGGGGCAGTACTACGCCGAGCACATTATCCCCAGGCTCCGTCGCGCGTAGCCGCCGCACGGCCTGTGCCCACCGGCCCAGCCGGTGCCCTCGCTGGAGCGTAGGAGGCCGTTCACCTCTTCTGCAACCAGGAGGCTCTCGCGAACCACCCCCTCCTTGGACGGTTGCGCGAGAGCTCTGCCGAACCTTCAGAAATATCGGATTGCGCCGGATTACGATTGGTTCAGGATGAGCTGACGCCCTGTGGGCGCCCCCGGGCGGTTCCAGACCAGCGACTTGTACTGCACCACGAGGTAGTTGGTCAGCATCTGGATGTCCTTGGTCGTGTTCTGGACCTCGTTCCACTTCCGCTGCTGCCCGGGCCCGAATTCCCAGTACCCATCGGTCCAGCGACACAGCGGCTTGAGTGGCTTCAGGTCCTTCGCGAACATTGCTTTGGTTGGCAGCCCTTTTTTGCGGTACCGCTCCGAGATCGTGTCCATTAGAAACCCGAGGCTCACGACCCCAGCGCCATGCATCAGGCGCGACTTCTTGGGGGGCTGCCCCCACGCTTCTCCGAACACCTCTTTGACCGCGCTCCAGAACGCGAAGAGAACGCCGAGCATGGTGTCCGTATCCACCTCGCTCCCGCTCCCGTCCCGCAGGCGGTAGAGAACCCCGTCGCTCAGGCTGTTCTCCAGCATTTTGAGGACCGAGTTGTCCTTGATGGTGCCCGACGGATTCGTCACTGTGTGAATCATTCCGTGGAGAGGAGAGGCCTGGTCCTGATTCAGCCGCGTCATAAGAAAGGCAGGCAACCTCCGGCGCTGGAGGAGTGCCGGGAGAGCGGTATCGGTACCGGGAAGCAACTCGTAGATGAGCCCCTTCGGGAGCGGCTTCGTCGAGTTGACGAGGATGAACTGCTCCGTTTGCTCACGAACGTCGTCCGTCACGAACGCGCTCACGCAAATGGGGAAGGAATCGACGGTCGCGTCCCGGATGGCCGCGAGGCGCTGCTGACCGTCGACGATGAAGCCGGGTCGCTCCTCCTCAGGTGCCTCCTCATCGATCGGGATGAAGAGCGTCCCAGGGCGAGCATAGGGGCTGCATGGCCCCGCCTGCGGTTCGAAGCGCACACGAGAGTCGAACGCCAGCACCACGGCGTTCGGGATCATAGGGGACGCGCTCTCCACGTAGGCTCGGATCTCCTCGATGTGCGCCAGGACTTCCGGCCGCTGGTAGCCCTGGAGCTCGTCTCCGTCTTTCCGCCGGATGCGGGACACCGTCGCGAATTTCGGGACCAGCTTAGCGTCCACCGCGAAGGTGTAGAGGGTGCGCTCAGGCGACTGGCGCACCTCGATGGCTGGGAAACACAGCTCGGTCGTCATGAGAATACCTCAGAGGCGGACACGCGACGTCCGCCTGGAGACTCTCGCGCGGTGGTCTCGGCGACGCCACCGCCGAGCTCCCGCGCGAGTTTTCGGTAGAACACCCACGTATTATGGAAACCGCGGCGACGGTTCCGCTCCGCGCCACGGAACAGGATCACATGATGGCCGAGCTCGCGGCAGACGTCGCAGTGGCATTGCGTCCAGGGGCGATCGGTAAGCACCTCGCGATACACATCGCGATGGCTCGACGGAACGCCGCACAGCTCGTCGTATCGCTGGAGGGCGTCGAGTACGACCTCGACCTTGACCTCGCCCGCATCGAGTCGCCGCATCCCATCGAGACAGGCACGTTCGAGCTCGCGGGCCTTTCCCTGCGGCACGTTGCCCGACGAGATCCGCTTTTGGAGCTTCGGGTTCCCCTCCACTTGGGGGACACGCACAGCGACATACGTGCGGTCCATCGTGTAATAGTTGTCCTTATCGTCTTTGAATGCCTGCCGAAGCGGCGAGGTGCTGTCGAAGCTCTCGACGCCCATTTTCGCGAAGGCTTGCATTTGCTCAGTGCGTGTGACCCCGAGGAGGTGAAGCCGGGTATCCTTGCGCCGTACGCCGTCGATAGCCTCGAGCCCAGCCAGGATCTCCGGCGTCTTGAGGGGAACCATCCCGCCGACTGCGACGTGGCGATATCCCATTTTCTGGAGCTGCTGGGCGGCCCGTGCGTAAGAGCGCGGGCTCCAGCCCTGCGCGACGCCGAGCGGTTGGAACGGGAGGCGATCGTTCTTCCATCGTGTGAAGAACTCCTGCGCGAGCTCAAGCGTGATTTCCTGTCGCTCGCGTAGTTCGTCCGGCACCTTGGCGCCCGGCTTGTCCCACTCAGTGCTGTACGCCAGAATCACATGATCGACTGAGATGCCGTAGTCGAAGCCGCAATCAACGTAGAATCGGATCACCTCGTCGACAGTGTACGGCGGCACCTGATCCTTGACATACGTGAAGGCTCCGCAGTCACCCATCGTTACGATGGACATGTTGTCTTTCCGATCGATGCGGAAGAACTCGCGCGCCCCGACGCGGAGGAGGCGGTGGCGCTGCGCCAGCGTGTAGCGCCCCCCGGAGTTTTCGGAGCCGTCGACGATGCCCTTCGAGACCAGGATGCCGTCGAGCACCCGCTCCGCGAAAATCTCGTGGGCGTAGAGGTCGTCGCGCTGGCGCAGGCGCGTCGCGGACCTTCGCTCCCGCTCGAAGTCGAAGCTCGGATCGACCAGGTCCTGGCTGTCAGGCAGGAAGTACTTCACCGCGCCACCCCCACTCGATCATGGTAGGTCCGAAGCAAGAAATCTGTCAGACTGCGGACGTGCGCGGGCACGTTCTGGACCTCATTCCACCGCAGTCCAAGGTCGCTCCAGGAGCCCGACGTCCAGCAACAGACGCGGGTGAGCGGTGCAAGCTCACGGAGCACGCGCCGCCGCGCGTCGGAAGCGTCGATGTCGATGGATCCCATCACCCGGTCCATCAAGCGGCCCATCGCACGCAATCCGGCGCTGTGCATCAGGCGGCTCTGGGTCGGCGGCTGCCCCCAGGCGTCGGGGAAGGTGTCCCGTACAGCACTCCAGTAAATGAGCAGGAGCTTTCGGATGCTGGTGAAGTCAGTCTGCGCGGTGGCTACGTTGCGGTAGGCGAACAGACAGCCGGAGGGGGTTGTGAGGCTCTCCTGCAGGATTTGCATAACAGACGTATCAGCGAGCACCTCGGTCTTTCGCGCCGCCTTCGTCGACGAAGCCCGGCGAATCAGGCCGAAAAAGGGAGATTTCGGATCTCGATTCAAAAGGTCGCAGAGGACTGCGGGGGCACGCCGGATGGCGAGGTTCGCCGGCAGAGTCGTGTCGATGTCCGGAAGGAGTTCAGTGATGAGTCCGCGTGGCAGCGGCTTGGTACTGTTTACTAGAAGGAATTGCTCCCGCTGCGTGGCGATATCGTCGGCGACGAAGGCGTTGACAGCGACAGGGAAATCGTTGCGCTGGCTTCGAGAAAGGGCCATCGCACGCTGCTGGCCGTCGACGATCCAGGCGGGCTTTGGGTCGTCGATACCTGGGATCGGGATCACGATGGTCCCTGCATGGGCGAGGCCGTCATCGGCCTCGGGGCCGCGCTCTCGCTGAAAGCGTACGGACGAGGAGAGGGACAAGATGATCGAGTTCGGGAACAGCATGCCGCCTTGGCGGCCGTCGAGATAGGCCTGGATGTTCCGGATGTGCTGGCGTACCTCGGGGCGTTGGTAGCCAAGCAACTCGCCTTGAGCGTCGCGTGCGATGCGCGAGATGTCCGCGATCTTCAGTATCTCTTCAGCACGGAGGCTGAAAAGATAGAGAGGTCGCTCTGGGTCCTGCATGATGCGCAGTGCTCTGCGACGGATCACCGCACGGCGGATGATCCCCTTGTGGGCGGTCGTCTTCTTCGCGGCGCGCGCCATCAACGTTCCTTTACCTGGAGAAAAAGTTGCCTGAACCGTGACTGTTCGCATGCGCGCCCGCTGTCACGGAGGGCCCTGAGCAACTGCGTGTGCGTGGCCGCCGGATTGCTTCGAAGGTTCTGGGCGACGAAGCTACGAAGGGCCTCGTCGTCGAGTGGGGTTCGATCGTACTGCTGAGGAGGCGGCGCCGCGCGGGCTAGATCGATGAAGCGATCTCGTACCGCGGTGGCGGCGATCCCGCGTCGAGCGGCTTCCTCGAGGATGCGCCGGGCGATGCGTGCATGGAGGGAGAGTCGGCTCCCGCCGACCGTCGTCTGTAGGGACGCGACAGATGGGATCCAGTTCCGGCGCAGCGTTTCGTGGGATGCCCCTGGATCTCCGGAGACGATGAGCAGGTCGTCCTGATCCCGCAGCGCGGACACGGCTTGCACTAAGTCGTCCGCCACCGCGCGGACGTAGCGGGGCGACGCCACGACGAGCAGCTTCGCACCCGCAGACGCAAGCGCCAGATCCGCCAGGGTCCGGGGTGCGGTCCGGTGCGGCCCTGGCCGCCCGGCGAGCGAATGCCACCAGCGGCGCGCGATCTCATCGCCCGGGCTGCCTTCCGCGATGGAGTCGGGGTGGCCGGGCGTGAACGTCGCGCCGTACGCGCGGAGGTGCGCTTCCGCGGGCACGAGTCCGTACCCAGCGGACGCCACCCACAGGCGGGCGTCGAGTCCCGCATCGTGCGCAACGCGCGGCAGGTCACGGACCACGGTCCAGTGATCGCCGCCGTAGAGATCGACCGCCGGAACTGCCCGCGAGTTGTGCTGCTCGAGCGCGCGCCACCACGTGCCGAAGAGATCCCCCGGACGCTTCGCGCGGACGGCGCGAATGCGCAGATCGGCCGGGATCGGAAGCCGCTTCCGATCGGTGCAACCGGCGACAATCTGGACGATGGGACGAGTCACGATCACCTTGGATTTTGCCCGAAATGGCGCGGCACGCTACACCTCTGCCGGATCCCTGCCAAGGGGAGGGCGCGGTGGCTCCCGCCTGCCGACCCGCGCCTGCTCGACCTGCGCGAACGCGCTGTGGTTGTGGATACTCTCGTCGCTCTTCGCGTGCACCCTGAACCAGGCGACGCGCGGATCCTCCTGTAGCTTTAGCGCCCCCTCGCGCACGACATCCTCGACGAACGCCGGGTTGTCGTAGGCCTGCATGGTCACGTGGCGCTCGTCCGGACGCTTCAGGAGGGGGTACACGGGGGCCGACGCCGATGCCTCGGCGACCTCGACGAGCTCCTCGATCCAGATGAAGTTCGACGAGTCGGACATAGGCGACGTCCCACGGACCTCAATGGTCACGTAGGTCCGCTGGTTGTGCGCGCCGTAGTCGCTGATGGCCTTGCTGCAGGGGCAGAGGGTCGTGACTGGCACTCGGACGCCGAGCACGAAGTCTTCGCTCGAGCCGCTCGTCTCGCCGGTGAGTGAGCACTCGTAGTCGATCAGGCCGCAGGCGCCGCTCACCGGGGCGCGCCGCTCCAGGAAATAGGGGAACACAACCTTCATCTGTGCGGTCTCTGCATGCAGCCGTTCGCGCAAGGCGCGCAGGATCCGCGGCAGGGTGCGCACCGTCACCTCACCGCGGTGCTCCTCGAGCACCTCGATGAAGCGGCTCATGTGGGTCCCCTTGAAGTCATGGGGCAGCCCTACGGACATTGATATCTTTGCGATGGTGTGCTGCCGCTCACGGGCACGATCGAGCACCACGATCGGGTAGGCGAGATCGCTGACTCCAGCCTGGTTGATGGGGATGCCGCGTGCATCACGGCGGCCTTGCACGTCCTCCATCTCACCCCTCTCCTCGATAAATGCAGCCGGAGGTGCACGTCTCTCGAACGACGACAGCCGAGATCCCTGGCAGCGACGGGGCGAGTTGCGCCCAGATCCACCTCGCAAGATTCTCGCTCGTCGGATTTGATAAGCCTTCGATCTCGTTGAGAAAATTATGATCGAGGACCTTGTGCACAGGCTCGAACGCGGCCTTGATGTCCGCGAAATCCAGCACCCAGCCCGTCTCCGGCCCTACGTCTCCGCGCACGTGGATCTCGCAGCGGAAGGAGTGCCCGTGCAGCCGGCTGCACTTATGACCGGGTGGCACGTTCGGCAACCGATGCGCGGCCTCGAAGGTGAACTCTTTGAAAATCTCCATTCGTCACCCTCTCAAGGAATACCGAGCATCTTGTGCGTTTGAAGGCTGAGCCGCCACTGCGGATGCTCCAAGCAGTAGCGGAGGGCGAGTTCGGTGTTTCGTTGCCGCAACAGGCCATCCATCGGCTGCAGATAGAAGCGCGAGAAATCGAGGTATTCGAAGACGTGAGGCTCAGCGCCCTCCTGAGGAAATACGAGTTTCAACTCGTCCCCAGAGCGAAGCAGCAGGTCAGTGCCTGCCTTGGGGCTCACGCACGTCCAGTCGATCCCCCTTGGCGGGAGCTGGGTTCCATTGGTCTCGATCGCGACCTCGAACCCCTCGGCATGGAACGCCTCGACAAGTGCGTCATCGAGTTGAAGGAGCGGTTCGCCTCCTGTACAGACGATGTAACGCGGGCCGACATGGGCAGGATTATGAGGCCAGACGTTCGCGACGGCTTGGGCGAGGTCTCGGGCGGTTTGGAACTTTCCGCCGCCCGGTCCATCCATGCCCACGAAGTCTGTATCGCAGAAGCGACAAATGGCTCGCTGGCGATCCTCCTCGCGCCCTGTCCAAAGATTGCACCCCGTGAAGCGGCAAAAGACGGCAGGCCGGCCAGCTTGGGCTCCCTCACCCTGCAGGGTATAGAAAATCTCTTTGACTGAGTAAGTCATGCGAGTGCACGCGCGTCGATGCGGTAGGGAGCTGGGTCCGCGAGTCCGCTCTCCGCGAAACCCTTCAGGCGCAAGAGGCAGGCATCGCACCGCCCACACGCCTCGCCTTGAGCAGATGGGTCGTAGCAGGTGAGCGTCAGCCCATACTCAACGCCGAGTGCCAAACCACGCTGGATGATCTGCGCCTTGGTCAGGAGGATCAGCGGGGTATGGATCTTAAGATGCTGCCGACCTTCGACACCTGCCTTCGTTGCGAGGTTTGCCATCCGCTCGAATGCCTCGATGTATTCTGGACGGCAGTCTGGGTAACCGCTGTAATCGAGGGCGTTGACGCCGAGGAAGATGTCGCTCGCGTCTAGTACTTCGGCCCATGCGAGGGCGAACGACAGGAAGATCGTGTTCCGGGCAGGGACGTAGGTTATAGGGATGCCGGTCCCGATAGCATCGAGAGAGCGCCCCTTGGGCACTGCTATGTCGCTTGTGAGCGCTGAGCCGCCGAACGTCCGAAGGTCGATCTGTGCGACAACGTGTTGAGCGACGCCCAAGCGCTGTGCAACACGGCGCGCGGCTTCGATTTCGCCCTCGTGGCGCTGGCCATAACGAAACGTGAGGGCATGAACGTGGTACCCCTCGCTCTGCGCGATGGCCAGGGTAGTCGTGGAATCAAGTCCGCCGCTCAGAAGTACAACAGCTTTCGGTTTACTCGACATAGTCCCTCCTCAGCGTTGGGCACGCCGACCACTGAACAATCTCAACTGGTTGGGAGGTGCATCGTTGATGGGCTCAATCCGGTGCGCGAATTCACGTATCGCGGCGAATTCCTCGGCTGTAAACACCACCTGATGTTCGCGGTAGCGCCGCCCTGGCGGGATCTTCCCGTCTTGTCTCCAACGCCAGAGCGTCTGGCGAGCCACGCCAATGTCGCGGACTACCTCAGCGGCAGAGAAATAGGTAGTTCCGTCGAGGACGAAACTCATTTCTGTTCGTATGTTCAGGTTGCAGAGCGTAACAGCTGTCACGAACCGTCAGGTTCCGGTGCAACCTATCCCGCAGCGTCATACGACGTCAAGAGCCGGCGGGGAGCGATCAGTTGGCATACCTGGAAAATTATTCCCTGAGCGAAATGGCTCAGGGTCGCTTCTGAGGCGTCCGGGCTGGGTAAATGAGGCTTATCTGGATGTGAAGGTAGAAATTCGGAGAGGAAATTGTAATGAGCTTCCGACCTTCATGTGGCACCTCGTCTGGGTAAGTGACAGCACCACGGTTGGGGTGGTGCCGCGACCGAGCTCTCAGCGGGCATGGCCTTTGGCGGCTCTCGTCGGGGTCGACCGTGCTGCTGGCGCGGGGCGCCGTGGGCCCAAGGCCCAATGTCGGTCCGGCTCGAGGCGGGCATGGGATGATGCTCGGCGAGGCGATCTCCGCCCGCGTCGCAGACCGAAGCCCGCGTTGTTCGGGATCAGTCGCACTATGGTTTCAGGCCGACATCTCGCTCAACCATCCTTGATGGAGGAGGCGCATGGCCGCGCCTAAGGGCCACGCAAGACGGTGATGGTCATCCGCCAGCCGGCGCGCGACGCCATCAATCAGCCTGAGCGTCAACACCCGCTCTTGTGCACGATCAAGCCACTCGGCTTCGGAACGTGGCACTGAGGACCGCACTGTCTCGAAGGAGCCGGCCTGGGTCAGCTTTGCGAACTCTGGAAATTACAGGACCTCGACCGCGAGGACATAGAGCGCCTGAATGATCTGATCGAATGATCAGCGGACGACTACTTCAAAACCGAGTCTCTGCAATATGCGTGCCGTGAACTGGCCCCCGCTGAAGGCCTTCGCTTCGATCTCCCGCTCGTTGGCGTGACGGTAGGCGTCGCGTAGGACCCGCTTGGCCGGCAGGTCGCGTCCGTCGAAGCGGACGAAATAGGACCCGCCGCCCGTCGACGCCCCGCTCGCCGCGAGCTCCCGGCATGCCTTCTCCACGTGCTCGCGCCGAACCTTCCCAAATCGCTCTCCGGTCGTCGCCATGTTCACCTTCACCTCGCAGGGCTTCGGTCGCCGCCAGAATAGTCGTGACTGGAGTCGGTGGACCACCGTCGCCCCTGCCACCTTACGCTCAAGAACAGTACCAGGACGTCGGCGCGTGGTGCAGCGCGGCGTCCGAGGTGCACGCTCGGTCGGTACGCGGAGAGCTAGGTAAGCGTCTGCCCGTCCGATTGTACGGGACTCTCGAAACCTGCGCCTGCGATCCTGCCTGCAGCCGTTGGGGGAGCTCCGCTACTGACTCGGAGCATCGCTGATTTCAATCTCGTCCAGCCGCACACCCGTCAGGGCGCCCGCGACGTCGCGCAAGAACGCGAGCAGCCTCGTGCGGGGCTCCGGCGGGAAGGGATTCCCCGGCGTTTCCAGTTGAGCCGTAGCGGCGGCAAGGTTCTCGATCACGGCAGCCAGTCGCCGTCTTGCGCCGCGCCTAGTCGCCTCCAGCTCAGCGCGCCCCAGGCTGCCGAGCGTCTCATAGAGGCCGACCCCAAGGGCATCGGCCACCGCGTCGCGCACCGTGGCCTCGCGCGCCGGTGTGCCCCGTCGTGGCATCCGATCGTGAAGCATCGGGATGGAAGCGCGTGCGATCATCGCCCCGCTCCTCCGGCAGTTGATGCACCACGTGGTGTCGCCTCGCCGTGATCGTACCGAGCCCCGCCGAACCTGGACGAATGCGTCCGCCCGCAGCACCCGCGGCGTCAAGAGCACCGTGTTGCCGCCCGCGACCGTCGCTGCATCGAGGTGCCCCCATGCGGTCGGAGGCATCTCGTCGAGCGACGGCAGCGCCGGCCGCGTCACCGGCAACCCGAGCATGAGCCGTTCGACCACCTCGTCCCACGCCCACTCACCCGACGCACGCCACCAGGCCGCGCGCAGGGGCAGCCAGAGCTCTTCGCCCCGATCCGTCGTCAGATCGTAGTAGGGATCACGCCGTCGCAGCCAGGCCGCGAGCCTCCGCCCCCTCTCTGCCGTCTGAACCCCTGGAATCGGCGTCGACGTCAGATCGAAGATCTGCCGCCGGAGGAGGCCGAGCGCAGGCACGGGCGCCGCCCCGCTGTTGCCGCCGACGAGCGCATCGATGCCGCTCGGGCCGCAACGCAGCGCCAGGAGCTCGAGCCGATGCAGCAGCGCGCCTCCGGCGACGCGCCGGAACCCGCGCTCGATCGAGGGAACCAGGACCTCGAAGCGGAAATCCTCGTCGAGGGACCACACGGGCGCCTCGGGGGATGGCTCCCATCCGCGTTCGCACGCGGCGCGAAACGCGAAGGCCCTGGCCTCGCACAGCGAGAGCGGGCGGGACGCCCTCGGTACATGAACCTCGGCGACCACAATCCTGGGGTCGGTCCACGTCCGCAGCGTCGCGCCGTGCTCGTCGTCGATCTCGGGGTCGCGGTCGTTGCGAACGAAGAGCAGCTCGACGAGTGGCCTCCCTGCGCTGGCCCGCCAGCGTGAACGTTCGAGCGCGCGTTGAAGCGACGCGAGGAGCGCTGCCACGCTCCCGGCCGTGTCCGTCGTGATGACGACGATGCGCAGGGACCGAAGCCTCGGCGCAGCGCCATCGCGCTCGAACGCCTCGCACAGGCGGTCGATGAACGCCTGCCGTGCGTCGACGTCCGTGTCGCTGCAGCACGTCTCCTCGATCAGAGCCGTCTCCGCGGCATGCAGCAGCCCTGGGAAGTGCGCCGCGATCGTGCCCGTGGCGAGCGCCTGCTGCAGCCGCCGCTCCAGCGCCGCCGGGGCCCAGGGGTCTACACCCCAGAGGTCGATCGCGCGCGCCCGGAACGCAGCCTCCTGCCGGTGATCCATTCTCGGCCCATGCAGCTGCAGGAATCCTTCGAGCCCTGGCGGGATGGCCTGCGCTCCGCGACGGGACAGGCGCTCCCCGTCGTGGGCGTGGTACTCGACCAAGGGCGCGAGGATTCGCCGATAGCGGCGCGGTTGCGCCGCGACGAGGCGCAGGCCGAAATCCATGTCGTTGAACGACGGCAGGCTCTCGGAGAAGCCCCCGGCTGCCCAGAAGAGCTCCCGCGTCACGACGAGGTTGCTGCCCCGCAGACCGGGGTTGGCCACCAGGAACACCCCCGCATCAAGCGTCTCCGGGGGAACCTTTTCGGGCCGCACCCCGTCGCGGTGGTGCTTCTCGAAGGCGGTCAGCGCGAGATCGAAGGCCGGTCCGTCCGCGAAGACCGCCGCGAGGTAACCGGGCTTCCAGACATCGTCGTCGTCGAGGAAGCACAGGTGGTGGGCGCGCGCCACGCGGGCCCCGTGGTTGCGCGCGGCTCCAGCACCGCGTGAGTCGCCCACCGCCAGGACGGTGCAGGGGAGCCCCGCGGTCTGCGCGGCCACATCGGGCACGGCGTCCTCCGCAGCGTCGACGATCACGAGGATCTCGCGTGGTCTGAGGGACTGAGCGAGTACCGAAGCGAGCGCCCTCCGCAGCAAGATGGGCCGGCGCCCCGTGGTGGGCACGATGACGGCGGCGTCGATCAGGTCGCTCAAGGAGCGCGCTCGCGCCAGAAGCCGTGGATGTCGCTCGCGATCGCGGCCCCGCCCGGCGCGCCCAGCGATGATCGAAATCGGCGCCGGGCAGCCTCGCGAGAGGCGACCTCGCGGATCTGCACCGCCACGTGGCGTGCGGCCGCCTCCAGCACCGCACCGGAGCGCAACGCCGTCCGGAGCGCTGCGAGCACCCGCTCGGTGTAGGCGCCTTCGTCATCGATCCGCTCGGGCAGGTCCAGCGCGGGGACCAGGCCCGGGAGGTTGATGCCAGGGGGGACGAGCTCCATGGCCTCGTAGCGGGCGAGCTGGAGCACCTGCGTGGCGTTCTGCGGGGGAAGGAACACTGCAGGAACGTCGAGCCAGAGCGCCTCGAAGACCGCATTGAGCCCGGGGGCGGTGAAGAACAGCGCAGCGTCGGCGAGCGCCTGCAGGTACGCCGGCTGCGGCAGGCTCACGGCCTTCGCCCGCGGCGGCAGAATGGGACCAAGCACGGCGCACGCATCGCTCCCGGCGGCGATGAGGATCGGCCCGGGAGGCAGCAGCGGCTCCACCTCGTGCAGGATCCGGGCGACCCACTCGAGGAACATCGGCGCCCGGCCAGGATCGATGAAGCGCGAGCGCACCCCGCCCAGGTTGATCAGGGTGCCCTGCGGCGCCTTCGACCGCGGAGGCATGGTCCGGATCAAGGGGCCGACCACGACCGGTCGCACGGCTGGCGGCAGGGCCTCGACCCGCTCACGGACGCCGGGGAACGCCTGCGCGTAGCCGTGCTGCGCAGCCGTCCACACCGCATGGTCCTTGCGTGCGCTGTACCAGTACAGGATATCCACGAAGAAGATCGGCAGCCCGCGCCGGCGGTAGACCTCGATGTTGGTCAGGTTCGAGACCACGAGCGCCGCGTCGAAGTGCTCTCCTTCGAGCGCTCTCGCCACGGCGTCGGGATCCTTCACGTCGACCGCGATGGTGCGCGTGATCGCCGGGTCGGCGCCGAGCAACTCGGCTGTGACGTCGCGCACCAGCGCGACCGCCTCGGCATCGACGTGCTCCAGGATGGCCAGGAGCGCCGAGCTCGATCCGTAGGCCATCGGGTTGGCGTCGCAGAGCAGGCGCGGTCGCTGGGTCACGGGAGCACTCCTCCTGCGAACCGTTGCACCGTTGCCTCATCGCGCGGCACCAGCCAGCCCTCGATCCAGGCGAAGTCCAGGTGCGTCTCGTCGAGCGCGTCGAGCGCCGCGCTGGCGCGCTGGAGGAGGGGACGACCCTTCGTGTTGAAGGACGTGTTCAGCACGATGGGCGGCTCACCCTGCTGCTCGAGCGCGTCGAGCAACCGCCCCAGGAACGTCTCTGACGCGACGATCTGCGCCCGCGCCGTCCCGTCGAGGTGCGCTGCGGGAGGGAAGCGGGCGAGCGCCTCGGGGCGCATCTCGACGGCGAAGGACATGTAGGGCGAGGGGGCCGTATCCAGGAGGAACTCTCCCGCTCGCGCCGCCGCGACGGCCGGGGCCAAGGGCCGGTACCACTCCCGCGACTTGATGCGGGCGTTGATCCGCTCCTTCACCTCACGAGAGCCGGGCAGCGCCAGCAGCGAGCGGTGACCGAGCGCTCGTGGTCCCAGCTCGGCGCGGCCGTGGGCGATGCCGATCACGGCGCCGCGGCGCAGCAGCGACGCGATCCCTTCGACGCCGGTCCGCACGGCGCCGCGCCGCACAAGCTCGCCCTCACCCACGTCCATGTCGAGCCATGGCCCCACGAACACGTCCGGCGGCGCTGAGGGCGGCTCGACGGACCACAGCGCACCGGTCGCGATGCCGGCATCGTTGGGCGCGGGCGGCACATGGACCGGGCGGCCGAACGTCCGGCGGACGAGCTCATTGGCCCGCACGTTGAGCGCGCATCCGCCCGTGAGCACGATCCCCTCGTCGTGCTCCGCGAGGTGCTCTCGGAGGATCCGGAGCACGAGCTCCTCGAACACCGCCTGACTCGTCGCCGCGAGATCGCGCGCCTCGTCCTCGGCGACGGCGTCCGCCTCGAGCTCCAGGCCAAGCTGCTCGCCGAGCGAGTAGAGGGCCTGCAATGGCTCCTGGAAGTTCAGGTAATACTCCTCGACCGGACCTAACCACGCCTCGCGGATGCGCCCCAGGGCGGCGTAGGCCATCAGCTTGCCAGCGAGGGAGAGGTGCCCCGCGCGCGGCTGAGAGCGCCGTCCCGTGACCTCGGGCATGGCGATGGCGAGCAACCGGTACGGGGTGCCGAGGTTCAGCGGCACGCGGCGGAGGTGCGTGAGCGCCCGGTCGTGCGCGCGGAACAGGTTGCACGTGCCGTCGTTCCCGCCGCCGTCGAAGGACATGACGAGGGCGCGCCGGAAGGGCGCGTCATGGATCCCGTGCAGGGCGTGGGCGCGGTGGTGGTCGACGGTCACCCAGCGCTCGGCCGAGACCAGCTCGGCGAGGATGCGGCGGAGTGAGGGCATCACCCAGCTCGTTACAGCCACGTCGTAGCGCTCGATCCCCGTCGCTCGTACGGCGACCTCGATCGCCCTCTGCCACTGCGCCCGGAAGGTCTCGGCCTTCGACGCGCTCGCGAAGTACCGCTCCTCGAACAACCTCTCCAGCTCGAGCGCGAGCTCGAGCACGCCGTCGCGGGCCACGGCGAGCCCCGCGTCGTGCTGGACATGGAACGCGATGACCTTCATGACTGCCCCCCCGAGGCCATGTGCTCCAGCGTCGCGACGAGCTGGCGCGCCGTCAGCGCGAGCGTGCCGAGCGGCAGCGACTCGTCGGCACCGTGGACATTCGAGCACGCGTCGTTGGGCCCGAAGGCCGCATAGGGCCGCTCGCCGAAGAGCGAGCCGACGGGCCCGGCAGATGCCGCCGAGGCGCGGTTCAGCGTGCGGGCTTCGAGCACCACCGAGACCGACTCCTCACGGGCGAGCTCGCGCCAGTGGCGGCAAAGATGATCGAGGTGCTCGTCCGATCGGAACGCCAGGATGCGCTGCCGTTCCGGAGCCTCGAAGTATCCGGTCTCGTCGAGCCACACGGCCACGTCGATCTCTCGCAGGGCGGCAAAGTGCCCGGCGAGCACAGGCGAGCCCGTCTCTTCCTCTCCCTCGATCACCCAGAGCACGCCGGGCCAGGATCGCACGTCTCGCGCCGCCAGAAGGCGCTGCGCAAGCGGCCCGAGGTTGTCCGCGATGCCACGCCCGTAGGCGCGCCCCGCGGCGACCCGGAGCTGCAGCGCGTCGCCGTGCCAGCTTTCGTGCACGGGTTCAACGTCGTAGTGGCCGTAGAGCCCGATCGTCGAGATTCCGATCGGCGCGGGACGTCGCGCGACGAGTAGCGGAGCATGCCCGGATCGCCGCAACTCCTCCACGGCGAAGCCGAGACCGCGCAGCTCATCGTGAACCTCGCTCGCCACCTCCAGGGCCGACGCGCTTCCGGACACGGGGTGGAGGGCAACCCAGCGCCCGACGCGGTCGAGCCACTCCGCTTCGCGATGCCATGCAGCGCTCATCCGCGCCTCCCGAGCGCTGGCAGCAGCGTCTGCTCCACCCAGCGAGGCTCGTCTGGCACCACGAACCTGCAGATCCGCAGCGGCTGGCGAGGGGTTACCTGGTTGCCGAGGAGGAGGCCGAGACGGTAGCCGCGCGCCGCGACGACTTCTTCGGCCCCCTCGCTCCACGCCGCATCGGGGTAAGCGAGGGCCGCCGGTCTCGGAATGCCATGCCGAGCGAAGACCTGGTCCACCTCGTCGAGCTCGGCCGTGAGTGCTGGAGGATCGAGCACCGGAAACGGCCTGTGCGTCGCGCCGTGGGCTCCGATCGACCAGCCCCGCCGCACGAGGCCGCGAAGCTCTTCGGCCAGCAAGTACAACCGCCGCGATGGTTCGGTTGGCGCGTCCAGCGCCTCGCCCAGCGTGGCCAGGATCGCATCCCGCTCCTCCTCGGGAGCTTGGAGGCAACGTCGCCGCTCGGGGCCGTCAACGAGCCGCGCCCGATCGTCGGGACGGTCGAGATCGAACACCCAGCGGTGCCCACCCACCGCGAGCGTGCCCTGGCGCCTCTGTGCGCGTGCGAGCGCCGAGTACCAGCGATCTGCGGGCAGCGCTCGAGGCGGCGTTGCGAGCGTGCACGTGGTGACGAAGACGCTCGCTGCAGCATCCACCGCTGCGAGCACTGGCGCCGCGTGCTCGACGACATCTGCATAGCTGTCGTCGAAGGTGATCCAGGCGGAAGGGGCGTCGAGCTCCGTGCGCCCGTCGGCCCAGGCGGAGACTGCCGCCTCGTCTACGGGCGTGACGTGCTGCACGAGCTGCTCCATCTGGCGCGCGAAGCTGCTGAGCGAGACGGCCGTCCCGCGGGAGAAGTACGGCCACCCGTCGCCGGTGCGGTCCGCATCCGGCAGCACCCGGTGGTAGCAGAGGACCGCGAGCTGCCCCGTCATACGAACGAGGGCGGAGGGACGACCGCCTCGGCGAGGGTCAGGGCGAGGTGCGCCGCCTCGCGAGGTGCCAGGGGGCCATGCACGCGATCACTACGCCGATCGTCGAGCGTTTCGCCGGCGAGACGCGTCGCCCATCCTTCCGAGCTGCCAACGCAGACGATGGGTCGCCCGAGCTCCCATGCAAGCGCGAGCTCTCCCAGCGTACCCGTCCGCCCCCCGACCGCGAGCACCACGTCAGAGGATGCTATCAGCACGGCGTTGCGGGCATGGTTCATCCCCGTGCAGATCGCAACGTCCGCGGCATCGCTCGCGTCGCCCGCGCGGTACGTGGGGAGGATGGCGATGGTATCTCCGGACTGGTACCGCGCCGACGAGCGCGCACCCTGGAGCGCCGCGGCCATGACGCCGCTGAGCCCGCCGGTAAGTACCCGGAATCCTTGGTCGACGAGAGCCGCCCCGAGCTCGTGGGCAAGCGCGAGCTGGTCGGTCGTCGCGCGAGTGCTTCCGATCACGGCGGCAACGGGTCGGCGCATCATCTGCTCCCAGTAGTGTAGGATAAGTCACGGTTGCAAGCTCGGGAAGGGCCTTTTCGCACCTCCTGGGTCAATATTGGCAATGTGTTCCATGTACTCAGCTCTTCGAGACCATGTACGCAAAGCAAGCCGGCGAGGAGTGGCCCAGCTGTGAATCCGACGAAGCCGAGGAGGCGCTCGGGACTGCCACAAGGTCGAAGCAGGGGTGATGGGGCGAAGTAAGCGGCACTGCCGAAGTGCCATGATGGGTAATGCCTATAACCGCTTCCGTTTAAGGAGTGTAACCAATGAAGGAGTGGATATATAAAGCAACCAAGAGCAAGGTCGGTTATTACGAGACTCGTCATCTCGCGGTGGCGAGACACTTTATCTGCCGTTCGGCCGTGGAGCGGAATGGCAGCCAGTCGGATCGGGTAAAGGAAGTCGACCTCGGTGACATCATCCACTTCTACTACGCACGCGGCGACGGCAAAGTGCCAAGCTACGGTAGCTTTGTGGTAGTCCACGGAGGTAAATACTCCAAACAGTTCGGTGAGCGGATCGAGGGCACGGCACTGTTCAGAGTCATAGAAGATCCCGAGAATTCCGGCATGATCCGGTTGCTGACGGAGGAGCACGAGAAGGACCCGAGCAGAGGCTACGCCCGAGACCCGGAGCACCGGTGCTTTACGGGGTGGGTGATCGATAGGTTGCCATCATCCGAGAAGCAACCGCCCAAGTTCGAGCAACGGAAATTGCTTCCCGGACCGATGACCAATCTCTGGCCTTACCCCGATCCAGAGCTGCCTCATGGCCAAAATAGATGAAGCAAGGGGTTCCACATGTTCCCGATGATAGTCTCCTGAGATCCCAGGTACTTCCTACTGCGATAGGTTGTAAGGAAGACGTACAGTCGGGGCTGATGACTCCGTGTCAGCGCTCGGTATGCTGAACCTTGTCATGGGCTCTCTGCGGTCCTGTCTCGGGGAGCGGCATGCATCAGCCATCCCACAGATGGGCGACGCGGCTGTAGCTCTGGATGCCATCCGGTAGCCCATCGTCTTGCACGTCGACGACGAGGCACTCTGCAGTCGTCGGCCGCGTGATGCAGACCACGTCCGCGCGAGGAGCGTCGAAGCCCGTCGTCAGCACGCCGACGTTGCAGAGGAATCGCAGGCCGTCGCCGTCACGGAAGCGCTCGATGACAGCAGCGCGCTCGGCTCTCGGCGTCTGCCCGGTCACCACCGCGGCGCAGTCGTCGTCAAGGGCGCGGTTCAGGGCGACGGCGAGGACCTCCGCGTGCGCGACGGAGCACGCGAAGACGAGCGCGTGCCGGCGCTTCGGGAGCCGGCCGAGGCGCTTGAGGATCCGGGCGTTGCGGTCGTGCTCGAGCCCGAGCTGCGCGACGTAATCGCCGGGAAGGTCCCTGAACTGCTCGAAGCGGCGAAGCTGAGCGTCCGTCATCGCGCGGGTCCCCTCAACGCGGAGGCGCTCCGCGTTGACCTGAGCGAGGATCCCCCGCCGCTGGAGGGCCTGGATCGGCTTCTGGCCGAGCGAGTCAGGGCGTAGGAGCTGCTTCTGGAAGTACCGCTGGAGCGTCGCGCTCTCCTCGTCGTCCGAGCGCCACGGCGTCGCGGACAAGCCGATGACGGGGGCCGCTCCCTGCAGCGCACGCCATTCTCGCTTCGCGCAGAGGCCAAGCGCTACGAGCACTTCGCGCTGCGTGTGCGTGATCAGCGAGTGAGCTTCATCCACGACGGCGCACGCGAGCCGCCGGGTCGGGAAGCTCTCAAAGAAGTCCGGCCTGTTGTCCACCCAGCTCGCGAGTTGATCGATGCCTGCGACCAGCACGGTGGGCTCGTCGCCGATCTCGATCGAATCCGGATCGCGCCCACCCCAGAGCCGCACGATGCTGAGCGGCGGCGTTCGACGGATGATCTTCCCCGCGCGCTGCGGCGGCACTTGCCAGACTTGCCGGAAGCACTCCCACGCCTGCCGCTGGAGCTCGTCACTCTGCGCGATCCAGAGCACGACATTGCACCGCTGCCGCTCCTCGGCGAGGTGATCGCAGATCGCCTCCACGGCCACGCGGGTCTTGCCGGCCCCGGTGGGGAGCGACAGCAACGCCGTTTCCCCGGTGCCGCCAAGGAGCATCTTCCGGATGGCGGCGTACACTTCGATCTGGAAGTCGTGCAGCGGCGGCAACGGCTCGACCGGCACGACCTCCTCGTCATCGGGCAGGGGGTTCGATCGGCACTTCGCGAGCAGCTCGGGCAGCCCGGCGATCTCGCAGAAGCGGCGCGCCCAGGTGCTGCCCTGGTGCCAGTAGGCTGCCATCACGCGCGAGCCTGCGCCTTGCTGCGTCATGTTGCCGTGCAGCGGCGCCGCGCGCCGTCCTCCGACCTCGCGGTAGAGGGCCTCGAGCTTCTTGTATCTCGTCGTCGGCAGGTTCTGGAGGATCTTCTCCCGGAGCCACGGGCCGGTCGCGCCGTCGGACAGCAGCCGATGGCCCAGGAGATCGACGACCTCGGCGATCGGACGCGAGGGTGCCCCGGGCGACAGGTTTCCCGATCCACGGAGCGCCGCCCGCACGGCGTCGAGCCGCTCGCCCACCCGCGCGCCCTCGTCGCTCGCGAGGAACCCGTCCCAGTCTTCGCGCGAGAGCCGCGACAGCACCTGCTCAATCTGGGCTCTCTCTTCCTTGTCCATGGCCTTACTCGAGGAGCTTCTTGATGGTGCGCGCCATCTCTTTCAGGGCGAGCGTATCGAGCGCGCCCCGCTCGCCTTCCTGCGACGTGAACAGCGTCTTCCCCAGCACGAACCCGTTGCGCTCGTAGAAGTTGCGCTTCCAGTTCCAGCCGCGGCGGTAGTCCTCGCGGTCGAGCATGCCGAGGTGCTCCCAGATCACCAGGTCGCCGTCGGGCATGACGAACGAGAAGTCCGGGCGGACGCGACGTGCCTCGGCCTGGCCGTCGTAGGCGCGCTCGTACTCGTACTCGACGTCGAGCTCCCACAGGATGTTGGCGATGACGAGCTCGGACTTGCTGCGCACGAGGTGGCCCTTCGCGGCCCGGTGGATGAGGTGCTCGGCGTAGGGCACCTCGTCCTCGCCCTGGCGGACTGCGCCCTGGAAGAGGTTGGTGTTGCGGCGCGCCGTCTCGGAGCGCTCCGGGCGGGTGAGGTCGAACAGCGTCGTCGCGTCGCTCCCCTCGACGCAGAGCACCAGCCGTTCGCGCGAGCGCGTGAGCGCGGTGTAGACGAGCTCGCGCGTGAGAAGACGTGAGCCCTTGGGCAGTACGACGAATACCGTCTTGAACTCGCTGCCCTGGGCCTTGTGGACTGTGAGCGCGTAGGCGAGCTCGAGCGGCGCGCGACCGTCACCGAACTGGCTGGGCCAGTAGTCGAACGTGACGTTCGGACGGCCGGCGAAGGCCACCTTGAGGTTGTCCTTCACCTTGCTGACGAGTCCCATCTCCCCGTTCGCGATGTCGAGCTCGCAGGCGTTCCGCGCCTTCCAGTTGTACGCCTTGCGCCGCTGGTTCACGGTCTGGATGACCTTGTCCTTCGCCACGATGTTCTCGTCGCCGAGGCTCGGGGCCCACCGCCTCACGGCGGCGTCGAGCTCCTTCGCGCGGAACTGCCGCTGGAGCCACCGGTTCAGGTCATGCACCCCGTGGGGGTGCATGCGTACCGGGGAGAGGATCTGCCACCGCTCCGAGCCGTCGGGCTTGTCGAACGGGACCCACCCCTTGTCGTTGAGGCCCAGCGCTCCGTCGAAGCCGGCGACGTCGCTCGCGTCCTTCACGCCGAGGTGTCGCGCGAAGGCCTCGAGCAGCTTCGCCCGTAGCTCGTCGGGCGTCTTCCAGAGCACCACCTCGAGGTCGTTGAACGGCGTGCCCGCTTCGAGATCGCCGAGGACGCGGTCGGCGTCGATCGGCTGCGGCTCCCTGGTGAACCACGACGCGAGCCGCAGCGTGTCCGACGGCTCGCTCGACGATGCCAGCGTACGCACCTCCACGGTGAGCCGAGCGAGCGCGTCGCCGAGCGGCGTTCCATCGTCGGCCGCTGCGGTCGTCGTCTCCAGGAACGCGACGAGATCCGCGAACGGACGGCCGACACCGATGGGCGGAAGCTGGTTCGGATCGCCCACGAGGACGACCCGCTGCACATGAGCGAGGTCGATCGCTTCGAGCACGGCGAAGAGATCGTCCATCGTGAGCATCGAGCACTCGTCGATGACGATCGTCTTCTCCTGGCGGTACTTCTCCTTGCCCTCGAAGCGTGGCCGCTGACGGGCGCCGTCGTACCGTTTAAGGTGATGGAGGAACTGCGCCACCGTCATCGCCTCGGCGTTCGTGGCTTTGACGAGGCGGACGCGGGCCTTGCCGGTGGGGGCGAGGAACAAGATCCCGTCCTTGGCGAGCGGCGGGCAGAGCATCAGCGCGCCCAAGACCGACGTCTTCCCTGAGCCCGCGCGTCCGATGAGGACGCTCAGACGACGCGACGTGAGGCGCGCGAGCGCGCTGGACTGCTCGGCGATTGCCAGCGCGTGGCGCTCGTTCTTGGCGTCGAAGCTCCCGCCCGCGGCCGTGATTGCCTCGACGAGAAGCGTCTTCCAGTCGGCCTTCACGGGCATGATCGGCTTGCCAGCCCGCTTCGACAGCATCGACCGCAGACGGTCCTCGCGCCCCTTGAGCTCGGTAAGCTGGAGGGCAGCGGTCGACGTGCCCCTGTCGTCGGTCACGACATCGACGAGCTCGATCACGTTCTGGAGCGCCGAGCGGTTCGCTGCCGGCCAATTGCTCCCGACAATGCACGGGTGCGCGAGATCCACCTTGGCGACCTCCTGGAGCGCGTCTGCGGTACCGAGGAGCGAGTCGCCTTCCTCGGCCGCCCGTCGCAGCACCGCGACCATGGCGGCCCGGATGCGCCGGGGATCGTTGGGTGATCCCACCGCGGAGGGCGCCGGCACCGGATGCTTCGCGGCGATGGTCGCCTCGGGGAGCAAGCCGCGATCGATCATGCCGACGGACACGGGCGAGTCGTCCCAGCTTCCGAGATCGACCTCGCTCATGCGGTAGGGGTTCTCGAGGATCTCTCGGTCGGAGACCTTGGCCGTTGTCCCCCGCGCCCGCTCGGCCACATCGTACCAGCGCTGCGCCTGGGCGGGCGTAAGCGCGAACCGGGAGAGCAGCCGGAGCAGATCCCGCTGCTCGTCGGTGAGATTCGTCCAGGTCTCGCGAACCGCCTCGAGGTCGGGAGCGTAGGCGCGCTGCGGTGGCTTCTTCTTTCCCCGGAGGATCGCGTCGACGACGGGCCACGGATCCGCGTCCCGCGCCACCGCGTTCGAGGAGAGGAGCTCGAGCGCGAGCGCCGTTCCAAGGCGCAGCCCGAGCGCTTCGAGGGCGGGTCCAAGCCCAGGGAAGGCGCCGCGGTCCTTCCAGGTCGTCGCGATCTGAGCGTTGAGCCACTCCTCGCGGCGCTCCCACGGACCCTTCGCGACGCCGTGCGTCCGGATCCGGCGTACGGCTTCGAGGCATCGAACAAGCGTGGAGAGCGCGATGTCGGCAGGCGCGAGCTCGGCCGCGTACGAAAAGACCCGCACGTGTGCGGGATCGGCAGGGACGGCGATCTCCCTGAGCTGCGTGAGCCGCCGGGCGTCTTCGCGGGGATCGCCGGTCGGCTCGAGGTAGTCGTGGTACGGCAGCAAGAAGCCGTCATCGCCGTCCGGGCGGATCGAGTGCTGGATCAACCGGTCCCACATCACGTACGACGGCTTCTTCTTCGCGGTATCGTAGGACTTTGGCGGCGCGATGGCCGTGATGCGCCCGACGCCCATAACCAGGCGCGAGATCGTATCGCCGAGCGGCTGCCCCTCCTTGCAGTAGAAGAACACGAGCGACCGCTCGGGGACGAGGCGACCGAAGAAGAGCTGGAGCAGCGCTTCCTGGCGCGACCGCCCGAAGACCCAGGGGCTCGGGAACGGCGCTTCTTCATCGGGCGGCAGCGGCTCGGGGAGCTTCGCGTCGATGGCTTCCTGCTCGTTGTTGAGCATCCAGGCGAAGGGCACGACGAAGGTGGAGTACGGCGGCGCCTTGACGAGCGTGGGCACGAGGTGCCCGTGCGTCTCCTCGGCCTTCTTGATGCCGGCGTACGGATGGGTGAAGCGCCGCGTCCACGTTTCCGGGCTCATGAACGCGCCGGACTCGGCCTGGCACGGCGGCACATCGTCGAGCTCGAGGCCGCTCCACGGTCTCCCAGCCAGGGCGTCTTCTCGCGCGTCGTCGCGCTCCTCGCGGATCCGGTCGAGCGCGGTGCAGAAGGAATTGCAGGACGGGACGCGGCAGACGCGCCCGTTCCAACGCGAGTCGTGCCAGGCGACGCGAGCGGTGAGGTGGAACATGTCTCGAGGCCCCCCTTCGGATGAGCTGCCGATGGTACGCTACCGGACGCCCATGCGGACCAGCCGTTCCCGGCGCGACGCTTCCAGGAAGCGCACGCCCTTCGATACGGCTGTATTTGCCGCCATTCGGCCGCCTTGCGCACTGCGGTCGCGAAGCAGCCGCTCCTACGTCACCGTCGTCATGAGGACCGTGCCGACCTCCGAGGTGAGCGCCGCCTGCGGCAGCGCGACGTGCGCTAGGCTCGCTGCCTCGACGTTGAACCGCCCCGCGAGGTAGCGGAAGAGCGCCGCCTGCGGCGAGCTGCCCGTTCAACGCAGCCGTCGCGGGCCGGTCGTACATTTGGGCCTCGATCGCGATCAGCGCTCGCCGAAGCCTGACGATGTAGATCAGCACGTCGGGCGTGTCCTTCGTCGTGGAGTCGAACGAGGGCACACGCCACATCTTGGTGGAGCACGAGGAGGTCGCGCGATTGGGCGCGGGCAGCGCCCCGATGTTGCTCGCTGAGCTCAGGGGGCTTCGCGCGGCCGGGATCACCATCGATTACGTGCTTCCTGAAGAGCGCACCTTCGCGCTGAAGGGGCGCGGCTTTGCCGACCGCGACGAGTACGAGGAGCAGATCCATCGGCTCGGGAACCTGACCCTCGTCGAGGAGCGCATCAACAGCGCCGCGCAGAAGAAGACACCCGAACAGAAAGCATCCGCCGATGACGTCTATAACGACAGCAAGTTCGTCGCGACACGACAAATCGGTGTGGCGACCCAGGCAAACAACAAGTTCGGTCGCGACGAGGTGGAGGCTCGCACACAGGAACCCGTCGACTTCTGCCTCAAGCGCTGGCCGCCCTAGTCGTGAGCTGCGTCCTCGGCTGGGACAGATTCGGTCGCGCGCTGCGGCGTTCTTCCCGTGGGTCCGTGTCGGCCCGTACCAGTCTTGCGGCAATTGTCAACGCATGCGATGACCCAGGCGCGGCCAGGACCAGTGCCGCGGCCCTCGCGAGATCGCCCATGCGAGGCGTGGTCGGATCCAGCGAAGTCGATGCATCGGGACGCGCGAAGATGGCCTTCTGCGGCTGCGCCGTCTGGGCGCTGAGCGGCAAAAGCTCTGCTTCAGCTGGCGCTGCAGAAAGTACTGTTGCATTCGATGCCGATTGAGGCGCCGCACGTACGGACGCATGCAACGCGTCGAGCATCGCGAAGAACTTCTTGGACGCTGCTTCCTTCACGTGCGCGGGCCAGTTCTTCCGCCAGATTTCAGCCCGACCTTGGAACGGCAAACGTAGCGCGCCGCTCCTGTATCCCTCGATGATCTGCACGACCACCGCTTCAATCTCCTCCTCCGTCGGGTTGTGCAGCACCACCTTCGGCGGAGCCGGCGCGCTCGTCGCGTTCGCAGGCGGCAGCGGCGTGAGAGTAGATCCCAAGGGCGGAAGCGTACGGCTCGGTCCCGCGGGAGCTGGGGCCGCGCTTCCTGACCCGTTCGCATGACCCAGCGTGGGCCCGGGCCTCGTGCCGGGTACCTCAATGCTGAACGAGCTGACCTCACGGACCAATGTGAACAGATCGCTCGCCAGAAGCGACATGGCTGCGCGGACGCGCTCGGGATCACCTCGGCGCTCCTCCATGTAGTCGGCGAAGGTGGACGAACCGTCGAGGAGCCCGCCGTGGCGTTCCGCGAACCGATTCTTCGCGTCGAGGATTCGACGGAACAGGTCATGAGCCGTCATCGTCGGCCCATGCTCGTCGCGGCATGTCTGGGCTTCGCCGTGGCCCGATGGCTTGGCAGCAGCCTCCGCGACCAAACGTACGAGCGTCCCGATCCTCTGCTCGATTTTCTTGAGTGCGACGCCGATCTCCTGCGCCTCTTGCGCGAGTGCCGGGGCCACGTCGTGGACGAGACGATCCCACTGCTTCCCTACCTCATGAAGCGAGTCCGTGACCTCGTGCATGCGTGCGGTGATCTCGCCGCTCCTCCTGCGCGGCAGGTTCTTCTTCTCGGTCCGTCCCGCACCTCCCTCAAGCATCGCGACCGCCGACTTGACGCTCTTCGTGCGTCCATCGACGAGCAGCCGCGCGACGGGCACCTGTTGCTCTCGAGGCAGCCGGGTGAGCTGCATCAGGAGAACCTTCTCGTCCTCGAGCGGGGTGCCGCTGAGTAGCCTGGCCGCCCGAGGTGCCAGCTCCGTGGCGATGCGGATCTCTTCCCGCACCGATCGCTCCGATGTGCCGAGCTTGTCGGCTACATCCGACGCGAAGGCCGGTGCGACGGAAATAGTTTCCGTTGCAGCCGCAGCTGCCGCTTTTGCGTGACCCCCTCGTGTATGCTGGCGCGCCTCCGGATGAACGGCCTCGTAGAGCTTTTTCCTGCGGGCGAGCAGTCGGCCTCGCTCGAGCACCGAGAAGCGGCGCCGAACAATGTTCTCGTCGATCTCCGCGAGCTCGCGCTCGAGCATCTCCCACGTGGCCGTGCGCGCCGGGATGTGCGTTCGGCCAAGCTCCACGAAGGCGGCGATCCGGTTGCGGCCCGTCACCAGCTCACCCTCCGGCGTGAGGATGATCGGGTTCAAGAGATCCACTTCGGCGATGGACGCGGCGAGCTGATGGACGGTCGCGAGGTCGGGCTCGCGGTGCGGCGGGATGACGATGTCCTTGATGGCGACCAAGTGCACCTCCCTGTGCACGGCTCCGGTCGCGTCCAGCATGGACGGTGGGGCATCAAGGCGTGACGTCGTGGTCCGCTTCGGCTTCGGATTGGGCTTGCTCACTTTCGGAACCATCGTGGTCTCCTCAACCGAACGGAGTCGTCCAGGCGCACCAAGATTGCCCGGAAGACGAGAGCGCATCTATTACCGGCAAGCGTAACAGGGCCGGCGCGTGCCCTCCGCTGTACATGCGTCCATCGGCACCGACTACGATGAGATGCGCTCCAGCGCCCCCGGCCATCCCAGGCGAACATCGGAGGCCGAGAAGTCATCGATCCGGACACGTCGCCGATGGTGGTCGCCGTGGTCGGCACACCCGGCAGTCGTACTTCGTCCAATTCCATCAATAACGGAAAGTCCGTCCAGATGTCGACAGCGGGCGAGGGGCATCCCACGCCGCGAACCCAATGGAAATTGGATGGAGGTCGACGCAACCAGGCGGCGAAGGCCGCGCCGCCGGCTGTCCCAACGTTCCGAATCCCGCTCGCGCCGTTGCCCATCCGTTGCCCATCAGGGCGTTACGAGGCGTCGCGCAGCGTGCCGTCCTGTCGCATTCCTGACCTCGGCGAAGACCCCCCTGGATCTCCTAAGTGCACGTCCAGGCCGCGTTTTTTTGCCTGGATCCATGGGGGATTCGCCGCCCCACCGGAGGAGCGCATTCAGGGTCGGGCGCGCGTTTTCAAAACCGCTGCCTTCGACCGCTCGGCCACTCCTCCAAATACTCAGAACGACTTGCTTTTGTGCCCGTTCCTGCGCCGCCTGTCAACGCCGCCCTTGCGACGCCCCCTGCCCTGTCGCTTGCGTGCGCCCAAGCTCGATCAGCCGGCATCCCGGCAGAGCCCCACGTCAACGTCGGCGTCTCCCCACCCCGCCCTCTCAAGCGCTCCCGCTACTTCCGTCCCTGGTTCCCCGTCGCCGCTCCCCCCGTCGCCGCCCCCCCGGTCGCCGCCCCCGCCGCCTTCCCCACCCCGCCCTTCATCACCTCGGCCAGCCACGCCTTCGCCTCCGCGCACGTCCCCACCGCTCTGGCCTCCCCTCCCCCGCGCCGCTCGTACGGCCCCGCGACGACCGCCACGTCGCTCCCGCGGGCGGTCCACGCGAGCGGCCCGAGCGACGCGCGCCGCTGGCACGCCTTCCCGAAGCGGCGCTCGAGCACCTTCCCCGCCTCCGCCGCGTCGGCCGCGCTGTCGAACCGCAGCCGCCACGCGAGCGCGAACGTTCGCCGCGTCGGGTCTTGCGGATCGTCCCGCTGCACCACCGCGTACCGGTCCCCGCCCCACCCGGCCGCCGCGCCGATGGCGGCCTCGCGGTGCGCGTACGCTCCGAACGAGATGCGCAGCGCCTGCTCGCCCATCACGTCGTCGAAGACGACGCGGTACCCTGGGCCGAGCGCCGCGGCGGTCGGGACCTCCACCTCGACGGCGGGCTCGCGCGCGGCGAGCTTCTCCGGGTGCAGCAGCTGCTCGGTGGTCTCGGGCAGCGCGCGCCAGACCGCGTCCACAGCGCCCCAGCCGCCGTCCCGGCGCAGCGCCTGCACGAACGCGAAGCCGTCCGTGTACGGCGCGCCCAGCGACTCCTGCAGCACGAGCGGCGTGTCGCCCACGGACGACAGCGCCGTCGACATCGCCACGAGCTTCCGGAGCGTCGCCTCGTCCATCTGGAACGCCGAGCCGACCAGCACATCGAACATCGCGCTCATCGCCTCGCCCTCGATCAGCGCGTGCGTGGCCGCGAGGCGGTCGCTCTCGCCGGGCTTGAAGCGCAGGAGGTTCCCCAGCGAGAAGCTCTGGTCCTGGAGCGCGTGGACGAGCTCGTGCGCCAGCGTCTCCTCGGCCTCGGTCTCGCTGAGATCGTCGACGAGGTACATCGTCGCGTCCTCCGGCTCGTAGAAGCCCGCGATGCGGCCCTCGAGCAGGCGGTACATCCCGGCGGTGAAGTCGTAGTCGGCCGGGATGAGCTCGAGCGCCGCGAGCACCTCGCGCTGCTGATCCAGCACGCCCTCGGGGATCTCGCGGTCCACGTGCGCGCGCACCCGCGCCAGGATCTCGCCTCGGCTGAGCACGCGGCTCTGCACCTCGCGGAGCACCGGCAGGCCGCGCGCCTTCGCCACGCGCGCGAGCACGCGTGCGATCTCCTCCTTGGTCAGGCGGGCTTCCTCGTCGTCGAGCTCGCCCTCGTCGCGCGGCGTTGCGCCTCCGGCCGGCGGAGCCGTGACCGCTCCCTGAGGGCGCGCGTCCGGGACCTGCGCTCGCGGCGGCGCCGCAGGTGCGGCTGGCTGCGCGCAGCCGGCCAGCGCGGCCGTCCCGACGATCGCCGCCGCCGCACACACCGCCGCGGCCCCCCGCGCCACCGCCCCCTCCACCGCCGCTCTCCGCGCCGCCGCCGCCCCCCGCGCCGCCGCCACCGCCCCCCGCGCCGCCGCCCCGCCGCCGCGCTGGCTCACCGCTGCTCCCCGGCGGGCGCGCGGAGCGCCCGGATCGCCTCCGCGTACCGCGCCACGCGCGCGTCGAACGACAGCTCCTCGCCCGGCGCCGCCGCGCCGAACACGGCCGAGCCCGCGACGAGCGCCCTCGCGCCGGCCGCGATGACCTGCCCGGACGTCGACGGAGCGACCCCGCCGTCGACCTCGAGCGTGATGTCGAGGCCCGCCTGATCGATCGCCTGGCGCAGGCTCCGCAGCTTGGTGAGCGACGACGGGATGAACCGCTGGCCGCCGAACCCGGGGTTGACGCTCATCACCAGCACCAGATCCAGATCGGGCAGCACGTGCCGGATCGACTCCTCCGAGGTGTGGGGGTTCAGCACGACGCCGGGGCGCGCGCCCGCGTCCCGGATCTGCTGCAGCGTCCGGTGCAGGTGCGGCGACGCCTCGACGTGGACCGAGATCCGATCCGCCCCGGCAGCCGCGAACTCGTCCACGTACCGCTCGGGCTCGACGATCATCAGGTGCACGTCGAGCGGAAGACGCGTCGCGGCGCGGACCGCGCGGACGACCAACGGCCCGATCGTAATGTTTGGCACAAACCGGCCATCCATCACATCGACGTGGATCCAGTCGGCGCCGGCGGCCTCGGCGGCCCGCACTTCCTCCGCGAGACGACCGAAGTCAGCCGACAGGATCGACGGAGCGACGATGATTTTGTCGTGACGCACAAAGTAGCGCTAGCAGGCGTGACGCGCGGCGGCTAGCGGGGCCTCCACGAGCGTGCTTACGAGGAGGCCGGCGCGGCTGCTAGGCTGCGCAGGTCTGCGCGAGACGCTCGCGCCCCGCGCGGCGGCGCTGCAGACCGAAGGCAGGATCCCGAACCGTTCGAGTGAGGTGATGCATGGAGACACGGCCGCTGACGAAGCCCGACTACGACCGGATCGTGGGCGAGATCGATCGGTGGTGGGCAGGCCCGACCAGCGCGCTCGCGCACCCGATCTTCTTCTACGAGCTCGGCCGGCTCGCCCGCGTCGTCGAGGATCACGGGCTGCTTGTCGGCTTCCTGCTCGGGTTCAGGTGCCCGGACGCGGCGGTCGGGTACGTGCACCTCGTCGGCATTCACCCCGACTACCGCCGGCGCGGCGTCGGCAGGATGCTCTATGCAGCGTTCGAGGAGGACTGCCGCCGCGAGGGCTGCCGGCAGCTCAAGGCGATCACGACGCTGGGCAACGAGGGCTCGGTGCGCTTCCACGCGGCGGTCGGCTGGTCGGCCGCCGAGGTCGAGGACTACGCCGGGCCTGGGCGCCCGCGGATCGTGTTCACCAAGGATCTCTGAGTGCGGCTCGCGAACGGCGCGCCCGGCGGCAGCGCGGCGGCGAGGCGCACGCGCGGCGCGGGGCGAGGGGACGGCGCTCGGGGGCGCGCGCCCCGCGGCGGCGAGGCGGCCAGAGATCCGGCTGGCCGGCGCGCGCGTCGCGAGGGCGAGCGTTGACGTCCTGGTGTTGCGGCGTAGGCTCTCGACGGGGCACACCGGCTCGGAGCCGCGAGGTGGAGCGATGCGAGAAGGCGGGTACGTTCGCGAGGAGTTGGCAGGCGTTGTCGGGTCGGCCGACGTGGCGGTCGCCGCGGGCGCCCTCGGTGCATCGCCGTGAGCCGCGACGCTGACCTGATCGCGCAGCTGCGCGAGATCGGCCTGTTCGGCGGCCTGGGCGATCACGTCCTCCAGGGGCTCGCCGACACGCTGGAGCTGCTCGAGCTCCAGCCGGGGGCCGTCGCCTTTCGCGAGGGCGACAGCGGCCGCGAGATGTTCGTGCTGCTCGCGGGGGAGATGGAAGTGCTCAAGCGCTCGAAGCGCGACGTCGAGGCGAGGGTCGCGGTCCTGGGGCCCAACGACTGGTTCGGCGAGATGTCGATCCTCGACGTGATGCCCCGCTCGGCGACCGTGCGCGCCATCGCCCCGTCGCGCTTGATGCGCGTCACCGCCCACGATCTCGACGCGCTCTACCGGCGCGATCTCAAGTCGTACACCCTCCTCGTGCTGAACATCGCGCGCGAGATGTCGCGCCGCCTCCGCGTGGCGGACAGCCTGCTCGCCGAGCTCGTCGCGAACATGCTCGACGAGTACACGCGGCCGCGGCGACCCGGGATCTGAGCCGCCCGCTCGCGGCGGCGCAGGGCGACGCCGCCGGCGCGCAGCAGCCGCTGCCGCCCTGCGAGCGCAGCAGCCGCCGGCGCGCGGCGGCGCAGCGGCCGCCGTGCGGGGAGACGCTGCAGGAGCCGTCTCCCGGGCGTACCCGGGAGATCATCGCCGCCGTCCGGCGGCGGTGCTGCATCGAGCGCTCAGCGTGAGAGCGCCCGTCCCATCCGTCGCCTCAGGCGCCGCCCTGGCCAAGCGCACCGCCGGCGCCGCCAGCGCCGGCTTCGCCGCCGCCGGCGCCGCCTGCACCATCGGCGCCGCCTGCACCGCCCGCGCCGCCTGCACCACCGGCGCCGCCCTCGCCGGCTTCACCGCCCGCGCCGCCCTCACCACCGGCGCCGGGGTGGTCACCCGAGCTGGTCGCGCCGCCGGTGCCGACCGCACCCGTGCTGCCGGCGGTCGAGGAAGCGTTGCTCGAGTCGGCCTGGCCGGGGGCGAGACCGCCGCTGCCGTCCTCCCCGCCCGGGTTGGTTGCGCTGCCTCCCCCTCCGGCCCCGCTCGCGCCGAGGTCGTCCTCGCAGTCAGCGCATCCGATACCCGAGAAGGGAGGCTCGGGTTGTGGGTTGAAGCCACAGCCCGTCAGCACCACCCCGAACACAAGGACGACAAGCTGACGCATAAGCTCTCCCCTCAATAGCACCCTGCGCAATTCCTTGCCGCTTGCGCAGCGCCCTCGTCCGCGCGAGCGCGGCGTCGAGCGCGATGAGCCGTGTCCTCTCGCTCGCGCCTGCACCGGGCTGGCGCCGCCGTCAAGGCCAGACGGCGCGCTCGCTCAGCCGCAGTCCACACCTCCGACGCCCTCATCGCCGCAGGGCTGGCCGCCCTGCCCGCCGGCGCCGCCCGCGCCGCCGGCGCCGCCCGCGCCACCCTCACCACCGGCGCCGCCCGCGCCGCCCTCACCACCGGCGCCGCCCTCACCACCGGCGCCGCCCTCATCGCCACCGCCACCGTTGCCCGTGCTGGTGGCGCTACCCACGGCGATGGAGCCACCCCCTCCTCCGGCGCCCGCTGATGACGGATCGGGAGCGCCAGCCCCAGCGCCGACGCCTGCGCCGCCTGCACCCGTGCTGCCGGCTCCGGTGACGGTAGCCACCGGCGGCGCGGGGTCCTCGTCCCGGAACGGCGGTTCGGGCTGCGGGTTGAACGTGCATCCAACCGCGACGAGCAGGGTAAGCAATAGCAGGCTTCGCATGGCGGGTACGCGCACTATGGCAATTCACATGCCACGCGAAAACCCCTGAAATCACCGCGATCGCCCGGTCGTCGGCCCGGTCCTCAGGCACACTCTGGCACGCCGCCCGGGCGGGTGGATCCGACACCTCGCGCCGGCCTCCGCCACGGCCCGCGCTGCCGCGTCCGGCGCGGGAGCGCGCCGTTGTGTCGGCGGCGGCAGGTCGCGGTATCGTGCGGCGTGATTTCTGAAGACCTGGAGAACATCGCGCCGCGGCTCGACGAGGTGCGGCGACGGATCGCGAGCGCCGCGGCGCGCGCCGGGCGCGCGCCCGATGAGGTCCGGCTCATCGCCGTGTCCAAGGGAAAACCCGCGGAGGCCGTCCGCGCCGCCTACGCGGCCGGGCAGCGCGATTTCGGGGAGAGCTACGCGCAGGAGCTCGTCGAGAAGGCCGAGGCGCTCGCCGACCTCGACGGGATCGTGTGGCACGCCATCGGCCAGCTCCAGCGGAACAAGGCGAAGCTCGTCGCGCGCGTCGCGCAGGCCGTGCACTCCGTGGATCGCGAGGAGCTCGCCGTGGAGCTCGACCGGCGCGCGGCCGCGCTGAGCCGCACGCTCGACGTCCTGCTCGAGGTGAACGTCGGCGGCGAGGCCTCGAAGGGCGGCTGCGCGCCCGGCGAGCTGGCGCAGCTCCTCGCCGCGGTGGCCCGGTGCGCGCACCTCCGTCCGGTCGGCCTCATGACCATCGCGCCGTTCCTCGAGGATCCGGCAGACGTCCTCCCGTTCTTCGCGCAGCTGCGCGCCCTGCGGGACGCGCACGGCGGACAGGCGGTGCTGCCCGAGCTCTCGATGGGCATGTCGCACGATTTCGAGGCAGCCATCGCCGAGGGCGCGACGCTCGTCCGCGTCGGCACCGCCATCTTCGGGGCCCGCGGATAGCGCTGGCGCCTCGCGCGCGGCGCGGCCCGCGGCGCGGCCGCCGATCCCTCGAGACGGCGCCCGCGCCGGCCGCGCTGGCCTCTCATTCCGCAGGCGACGTGCTCTTTTTCCTCCCGCGCCCCTCGGACAAGGCGCGCCGGGACGTTAAACTCCCCGCGTGCTCCAGGCGAATGCGGCGAGCAAGCCCTCCTCCGTCGGCGTCGGCGTCGGCTTCGGCGGCGACCTCCGCGCGGCGCTCGCGGCGACGGCCCGGTCCGCGCTGTCGCGCCTCGGCTCGGCCGTCCGTACCTTCGCCGTCGCGGGCGCCGGGGCCTGCGCGACGCTCGCGCTCGGGTGCGGGCCGGGCGCGATGCCGGCGTCGGTGCGCCACCCGCTCGTGGGCAGCGCCGCGCCCGAGTTCCACGCGGAGTCGACGGCGGCCGTCACCGTGGGCGTGCCCGGCACCCGGAGGACGCGGGTCACCGTGATCGACTTCTGGGCGTCCTGGTGCGCGTCGTGCAGCCGGACGCTGCCGGCGCTCGACAAGCTCTGGCGCGATCGCAAGGCCGACGGGGTGGCCGTGATCGGCGTGAACGTCGACGACTCGGAGGCCGCCGCCGAGGCCGCCGCGTACGAGCTCGGCGCGACGTTCCCCATCGTCGCGGACCTCGGCCAGCGGCTCACCGGGACCTACGGCGTCGCGCAGGTCCCCCTCACGTTCGTCGTCGACGGCGCGGGCACCGTGCGCTGGGTCGGGCGCGACCCGGCGAGCGCGCGCCGCGCCGTGGAGGTCCTGCTCTCCGAAGGGCCCGCCGGCGCGAGGTCGGCCTTCGAATGAGCGCGGCGCGCGGCGGCGGCGGCCCGCGGCGGCGGCCCGCGGGCGACGAGCCGACCCTCTTCGACGCCGCCCGGCAGCGCGAGCCGGAGCTCCGGGCCGCCGTGCCCCTCGCCGAGCGCATGCGCCCGCGCTCGCTCGCGGACATGATCGGCCAGGGCCACCTCCTCGGCGAGGGCAAGCTGCTCGCGCGCGCGATCGCCGCCGACCGGATCCCCTCGATGATCCTGTGGGGCCCGCCGGGCGCCGGCAAGACGACGCTGGCGCGCGTCGTCGCGCACACGACGAACGCCCGCTTCGTCCCCTTCAACGCCGTGCTCGGCGGCGTGCCGGAGCTCCGCGAGATCCTCGCCCAGGCGCGCACCGCGCGCTCGTACGAGGGCAAGCGGACCATCCTGTTCGTCGACGAGATCCACCGCTTCAACAAGGCCCAGCAGGACGCGTTCCTCCCGCACGTCGAGGACGGGACGATCACCCTCATCGGGGCGACCACCGAGAACCCTTCGTTCGCGGTGAACGCGCCGCTCCTCTCCCGGTGCAAGGTCTTCCGCCTCCAGGGCCTCGACGCCTCGGAGCTCGTCGAGCTCCTGCGCCGCGCCCTCGAGTCGCCGATCGGGCTCGCCGGCGCGGTCTCGGCGGACGACGACGCGCTCGAGGCGATCGCGGCGCTCGCGCAGGGCGACGCGCGCAGGGCGCTCACCACGCTGGAGATCGCCGCGGACGAGGCCGCGCGCGCGGGCGCGACCGCGATCACGCGCGAGCTCGTCGCCGGCGCGAGCGAGCACAAGACGCTGCTCTACGACAAGGCCGGCGAGGAGCACTACAACGTCATCAGCGCCTTCATCAAGTCGATGCGCGGCTCCGATCCCGACGCCGCCGTCTACTGGCTGATGCGCATGATCGAGGCCGGCGACGACCCGCTGTTCCTGCTGCGCCGGATGATGATCTTCGCCTCCGAGGACATCGGCAACGCCGACCCGCGCGCCCTGGAGGTCGCCGTCGCGGCGGACGCCGCGTTCCGGCGCATGGGCATGCCGGAGGGGCTCTACCCGCTCACGCAGGCGGCGCTGTACCTCGCCACGGCCCCGAAATCGAACGCGTGCAAGTCGGCCTGGCAGTCGGCGCAGGCCGCCGTCCGCGAGCACGGCGCGCTGCCGGTCCCGCTCGAGCTGCGCAACGCCGTCACGCGGCTGATGCGCGACGAGGGCTACGGCGAGGGCTACCGCTACGCGCACGACGAGCCGGGCGGCGTCGCGGTGGGCGCGACCTACCTGCCCGAGCCGCTCGCCGGCAGCCGGTTCTACGAGCCGACCGATCGCGGCTACGAGCGGACGATCGGCGAGCGCCTCCGCCGGCTCCGCGGCGAGGGCGGGGGAGAGGGCGGCTGAGGCGCGCCGCCCGCCGCCCGCGGCGTCATGCGTCGCCCGCGCCGGCGAGCGCCTGCTGGAGCTCGCTCAGCGCGTGCTGATCTCCCTTGCCGCGCGCGACCCCGATGCCGTCGCTGAGCCAGGAGCGCCCCTCGTCGAGGCGGCCGGCCTTCACCAGCATCGTCCCGCACATGAGGTACATCGGCACATAGCTCGGGTCTATCGCCCGGAGCGCGCTGAACGTGGCGAGCGCGTCGTCCTGGCGGCCCTGCCCCGCGTACTCCAGCGCGAGCGCGTACCAGTGGAACGGGTCCTTCGACCCGTCCCGGGTCATCTTCTCGAGCATCAGCAGCCGCTTGCTCACGTCGCCTCCACAACGCCGATGAACGGCAGGTTCCGATAGCGCTCGGCCCAGTCGAGCCCGTAGCCGACGACGAACTTGTCCTCGATCGTGAAGCCCAGGTAGTCGATCGGCACCTCGACCCGCGCCCGCGCCGGCTTGTGCAGGAGCGCGCAGACCTTCACGCTGCTCGGCATCCTCGTGCGGAACAGCTGGAGCAGGTGCGAGATCGTGAGGCCCGTGTCGACGATGTCCTCGACGAGGAGGATGTCCTCGCCCTCGATCGGCCGCGTCAGGTCCTGCGTGATCTGGACGACGCCGGTCGAGTCCGTGCCCTCGCCGTAGCTGCGCACGCCGAGGAACTCGATGCGCACCGGGAGGTCGATGTGGCGCGCGAGGTCGGCGGTGAAGACGAAGCTCCCCTTGAGCACGGAGACGAGCACGAGGCGCCGCTCCGCGTAATCCTTGGTGATCTGCGCGCCGAGGTCGCGCACGCGGGCGCCGATCTGCTCGGCGGACAGCAGCGTCCGGACATTCGCCATGGCGCCGCGCTAGCATCGCGGCGCCCCCGCCACCAGCGCCGAGGCGCGCCCTCGTCCCTGCGCGCCGCCCGCCGCTCGAGGACGCGCACATTCCCGGTCGCGCGGCCGCTCCGCCGCCCGGGCCGAAAGTGGGTTAGTCTCCGCGCCGCCCGCGATGCCGCCCCTTCCTCCGCCCGACGCGCCCCCGCACCTCACCTCGCGCACCCCGCTGACCGTCCGCTTCTGCGAGACGGATCTGATGGGCATCGTCCACCACGCGAACTACGTCGTCTACCTCGAGGCCGGCCGCATCGACTGGCTGCAGCGCCGCGGGATCTCGTACCAGGAGATGGTGCGGCGCGACCTCCATCTCGCGGTCGCGGAGCTGCGGATCAAGTACCGCAAGGCGGCGCGCTTCGGAGACGACCTCGTGGTCGAGACGACCTGCCGCGAGATCCAGCGGGTGACCGCGCGCTTCAGCTACCGCATCCTCCGGGGCGAGGACGTGATCTGCGACGGCGACATCCTCCTCGCGTGCCTCGGCTCGAACCTCGCGCTGACGCGGATCCCGGACGACATCGCCGGGCTCCTGTCGAGCCCCGAGGTGGCGCCCGGCAGCTAGCGCCGGCCGCTCGATCCGCTCAGCCGCCGCCCCCCGCGCCTGCGTCGGCGCTGCTCCGCACGAGGCGCGCCGGCATCTCGACCACCTGCGGCGGGTCGATGCCGTCGCCGAGGAACGTGCGCCACTGGACGACGTAGCGCCCGCGCTGCGGGCCGGCGACGTAGCGCTCGCTCATCGGGGGCACCGCGACCGCGGGGATGCCGTCGACGAGCAGGTAGTACTGCGCGTCGGTCTGGTTGACCGCGACGAAGCCCTCGCCGGGCGCGCCCGGGTCGACGCTCGCGGGCAGCGGGAGCGGCTCCGTCCGGGTGGCCGCGAGCTCGTCGCGCGCCAGGAAGACGCCGCCCTGCGCCGACGGGAGCCCCGCGGCGGCGAACGCCGAGCTCGGCGGCGGCATGAGCAGGTCGGTCGAGAGCAGGTCGGTGCGCCGGACGGCCGACGTCACCTCGAACGCGACGCCGCCGCCGCTCTGCCAGGCGTAGCTCGCGTACAGCGGCACCTCGCCCGCCACGCACTCGGGCGACTTCGGATCGACGCCGAGGATCTCGAGGAGCGCCCGGCAGAGCAGGGGCCCTCCGTCGCCGGCCTCCGGCATCCTGCCGAGCTCCAGGTACAGCGCGCCGAGGCTCGCGTGCACCTCGACCTTGCGGACGTCGACCTCGAGCCGCTTGCCCTCGCCGACCGGGCGCGCCGAGCCGGCCGACAGCGGCGTCACGTCGACGCGCCGCTCGCCGAGCAGCGTGCGGAGCGCGCCCGGCGGCACGACCCGGTACTGGGCCGAGGCCGGCCAGAGCAGGACCTCCCCGTAGACGTCGTGGCGGGCGCGGAGCTCGGAGCCGGGGGGCAACGGGAGCGCCCGCGAGGTGAACTGCACCCGCATGCGGCCCGTCTCCGTGAGATCGACCTTCCACGTCAGCTCGGTGAGCCGCTGCGCCGCGTGGATCCCGGCGGCCGCCACCTCGGGCGCCTTCGGGGGCTGCGGCACGTCGCGCCAGCGGAAGGCCGCCTCGAGCGTGACGCCGGGGAGCTCGCGGGGGGAGAGCGCGTCCTCGGGCAGGGGGGTCGCCGGCGGCAGCGGCAGCGGCGACTGCTGGCTCGCCTCGGACATGATCAGCCGGCCGTAGTCGTCGGACACGAGCTTCGCGCTGGCCTCGGCCGTCGACGCGTCGAGCAGGTCCGGCGCCTCGTTCGCGAGCGGCGCGGGCAGGATCCTCGCGTTCGGGCTCGCCCCGGCCTCCACGAGGTCGGCGGGCGGGTGGCGCGACGGCTCGCACCCGGCGGCGAGCAGCAGGCCGATGGCGGCGACGCGGGCGCGGATCACGGCTCCCGCTCGAAGGTGTGGATCACCTGCACCCGCGGGTCGAGCGGCGGCGGGTCGGGGGCGTACTGCGTGTCCAGGAAGACCGCGGCGCAGCGGGGATGGCAGTCCACGAGCAGGTTGCAGTTCGCCGCCTCGTTGTCGAACGCCGCGATGACGCGCCCGAGGCGGGCGAGCTGCGGGGCGACGCTCCGCTTGAACTCGGTGTCGGGCATCTCGAACCGCGGCTTCACGACGAGCTCGGTGCCGATGACCCCGATGGGGAAGCCGAGGTCGCGCAGGCTCGCGAACGAGCCGAGCGCCATGTTCGGGAGATCGCGCCCGGTGAGGTACACGAGCGTCGCCCCCGCCGCGTGGCAGTCGCGCGCGTACCGGCTCGCGCCCGGCACCTCGACGTCGTGCCGGATGTGCGGATCGTTGAAGAAGCGCGCCTTCCAGAACTCGAACGCGTGCAGGTGGAGCGACTCGTCGTCGACGCCGAGCCTCCGCAGGTTGTCCTGGAACCCGTACACGATGCCCTCGGGCGCCGCGCGCTCGAGGAGGGCGGCGGCGTGCGGGTGCTTGCGGCGCCACTCCTCCGCGAGCTCGTGGAGGATCGCCACCACCCGCGGCCGGTTGTCCATGAGGGTGCCGTCGAGATCGAACACGATCACGGGCGGCCCCTCCGACCGGTCGGCCGCCCGCTCGACGATGGAGTTCAGGAGCCGCGTCCGCTCGAGAGGGACGAGGCGCTTCTCGGTGAACAGCGTGCTCAAGGTCGTCGCGCCGTGGAGGAGCCCGCCTCCCGCGCCGCTCCTCGGGCGGAACCCTAGCGCGAACTCGACCTGCCCAGAAGCCGCGGCGTCCACCCCGAGACCCTTGGCCCACCTGGTCGGTAAGTGTGCAGAAACATCCCACATTGTTGACCAACGTGTTCCGTTCTTCGTAGGATTTTCCACACCGGGGACGCTCGAATCCCCGAAGGAAGGCCCATGCAGAACCGCATCAAGACCGCTCTGGCCCTGGCGATGGCGCTGACCGCTGTGTCGGGCTGCTCGAAGACCCCCCGCGATCGCCTGCAAGGGCGCTGGTATGGCGAGTCCATCGAGAACGCGCCCGTGGAGCAGCTCACGAAGGCGACCGGGTGGGTCAAGGGGACGGCGCTCGAGTTCAACGGCAGCAAGGTGACCGTGACCTTGCCCGCGGAGACGCCGCGCAGCGGCACCTTCAAGGTGACCAAGGCGGAGGGCGATCAGGTGACCGTCGCGTTCCTCCGCCCCGAGGGCGGGCTCGACGAAGCGCAGTTCCGCTTCGCCACGGATCAGACGCTGCGCTGGGAGATCGGCGACGGCCGCGCGATCGTGCTGGCCAAGGCGAAGAACTGAGCGCGCGCAGCGCCCCCCGCCGCGCCGTCCGAGGCCGCTGCCGGGCGCCACGCCGGGCGGGGGCCCGGCCGCCTACCGCCGCACCCGCTCCCGCCGCACCCGCGTGAGCCACCGCGCCTCGCCGCGCTCGCCGTCGCGCGCGAGCAGCACCACGACGTCCTCCGAGAGCGGCCCGGTGAGGCGCCGCCGCGCCTCCTCGATGGAGCGCACCTCGACGCCGTTCACGGACAGGAGCCGATCGCCGGGCTCGATGCCGGCCTCCTCCGCCTCGCTCGCCGGCGGCACCGACACCACCGTCACGGTCCGGCGCTCCTCGCCGAGCGTCACCGCCAGGCTCCCGGCGCCCTTCGGGTCCTGCCGCGCGCCGTCGCCCGGCAGCGCGATCCGGACCCGCTCGGTCGTCCGGCCGGCCCGGACCTGCACCGGCTGCGACTCGGCGCGCCCGAGATCCGCGCTGTACGCCTCGAGCACCGCCGTGCCCTCGGGCAGGCCGCCGAGCTGGAACCGCCCGTCGCGGTCGGTGATCACGACGCCCGGCGGCAGCGGGCCGAGCGGCAGGTACGTCGGCACGCGGTCGCGCGTGACGCGGACCCCGGCGACCGGATCCCCGCGCGGATCGACGACCTGGCCGGCGACCTCGCCCGCCTCGAACAGGTCGATGCGCCCGAGGTCCGTCGGGCGATCGGGCTCGCCGGCGAGGGTGACCCGCAGCGTCGCCGGCGCGAACCCGTCGCGGGTCACCGTCACGCGGAACTGCCCCGGCGCGAGGTCGCCGAGCGTGAAGGCGCCCTCCGCGTCGCTCGTGGCGCGGCGCGGCCCGGTCGGCGAAAACAGCGTGATCCGCGCGCCCTCGATCCGGTCGCGCCCGCCGCGCCCGGTCACGGTGCCGGTGGCCCTGAGGGCGGCGCGCATCTCGAGCCGCAGCTCCTTCGGCGCGGCGTCGACCTGCTCGACGCGCGGGGCCCTGCCGGAGCGCACGAGGCTGATCCGGAGCGGGAGGCCGGCGGCGTCGGGCAAGAGCGCGTCGCCGTCGTCGTCCGTGAAGAGCGTCTTGCGGAGCGGGACGGCGACGTCGAGCGAGAGCACGCGCACCTCGGCGCGGTCGAGCGGGTAGCCGCGATCGTCGGTGACGTGGATGGCCACCGCCTCGCGCACCTTCGGGAGGACGACCTCGATCTCCTTGCGATCGCGCTCCGGGACCTCGACGACGAGCCGCGCCACGACGTCCCCGGGCGACTCGGGCCGGGACACCGAGACGAGCACCTCGTCGGGGACCGCGGCGAAGGCGAACGTGCCGTCGTCGGCGGAGTACGTCACCCGCTCGAGCGAGCCCGCGGTCGCGGCCAGCTCGACCCGCGCGCCGGCGACCGGCTTGCGGTCCTCCTCGAGCACGCGGCCCTCGAGCAGCCCGCCCTGGCGCATCACCACGCGCACGTGGGCCTCGCCGCCCGGCTGCAGGGTCACGACCTCGCTGGGCGTCTCCACGTACTCCGGGTGGCGCACGATGGCGTGGACGCGCCCCGGGGTGACCGGCTCGGCCCGGAAGGTGCCGTCGGCGCGCGTCACCCACGGATCGCCCGACCGCGCCGCCGCGGCCGGGAGGAGCGCGTCGCCGCGCGGCAGGTCCGGGATGGGGCCGGGCATGACCCCGAGCTCTCCCGCCGGGATCAGCGGCGCCGGGCCGGGCAGGGCGCGCTCGAAGTGCTCGTCCCTGAACTCGGACATCGCGGTGGTCTCGTCGATGGGCATCCCCTCGGCGTCGGCCCCGACGATCTCGATGGTCGCGCCCGGGACCGGGTAGCCGCGATCGTCGACGACCTCGCCCACGAGCGCGCCGCCGCGGAGCAGCGGGATGCGGACCTCGGCGGCGTCGGCGTCGACCTGCACGGCGTTCCTCGGCACGAAGCCGGCGGCCAGCGCCGAGGCGCTCGCGTACCCCGGCGCGATGGGCCCGAGCGTCGCGGACCCGTCGTCGCCCGTGCGCCCGTGCAGCGGGAACGCCGAAAGGCCCTGCTCGACGAGCACCACGTTCGCGCCCTTCACGGGCGGCGCGCCCTCGCCGTCGCCGTCGGTCACGAGGATCCGCACGTGGCGGCCGGGCCCGAGGACGAGCTTCACCTCCTTGCCCTCGCCGCGCCTCACGGGCACCGCGAGCGCGGTCGCGCTCACCGCGGCGCCGCGCCGCGCCTTGAGGTCGTACACCCCGTCGCGGAGCCCGGCGATCCTCGCGGCGCCGGTCGCGTCGGTGGTCGTGCTGCGCGCGGGCCACAGGCCGGTGCCGGCGGCGAGCACGGTCGCGCCGTCGACCGGCTGCCCCTCCGCGTCCACCACCCGGACCGTGAGCGCGCCGAGCCGATCCATGCGGAGCCGGAGCGGCACCGGCCCGGGCACGATCCCCGTCCGCACGGTGTCCTCGAAGCCGAGCGCCGACGCGCGGACCACGTAGGGCGCCGCGCCGAGCCGCTCGAACCGCGCGCGGCCCCCCTCGGCGGTCGTCGCCGCGAAGGGGAGGGGATCGGCGGTCGCGACCGTGACCTCGGCGCCGTCGATCGGGCGCTCGGCCTCGTCGACGACCAGCACGTCCAGCACCTTCGCGGGCCGCAGCACGAGGTCGACCGCGCGGGGGCCCGGCTCGAGCGCGAGGCGCGCCGAGGCGCGGGCCCGCTCCGCGCCGTACGCCAGGACCCACGTCTCCCCGGACGGCAGGCCGGCGAAGCGCGCCTCGCCCGCCGGATCGGTCTTCTGCTCGCCGGCGAAGTAGGCGCGGTCCTCGCGCATCGCGAAGACGCGCACCGTGGCGTCCTTGAGCGGGCGCCCCTGCTCGTCGCGCACGGCGGCGGTGAGCTCGGCCGCGCGCCCTTCGACCCAGGCGGGCACCGGCGGCGCGGGGATCGACGCCTGCGGCAGGAACCGCGGGCCCAGATCGCGCAGCGTGGTCGCGGCCAGGAAGCAGACCAGCGCGGCGATCGCGGCCAGGACGGTATCGAGCCGCGACCGGCGCTCGGGCCGGTCGGCTTCCGCTGCGGGTTGCTTGTCCTGCTCGGCCACGGCCTGGATCTCTACTCCGGATCCACGAAAACGCCGAACGTCCGGGGGCCGTTCCCGCCGGCCTGGTCTGCCCCGGCGGGCGCCGCGGGGTCAGGCCTGGCGGCCGCGGTGCTGCTCGATCACGGCCAGGATCTCGTCCTCGCCGAGGATGTGGTCCGTGGCCTTGGCCTTCGCCAGGATGGCGTCGACGAGCTCCTTCGAGGGCTCGATCTTCCGCTGCCTGAGCCAGTAGTTCACGTTGGAGGCGCCGGACATGTAGCCCACGCAGATCTCCTGCTTCCGGCCGAACATGCCGGCGGGGACGCCGGAGTAGATCCGGTCGGCCATCCAGGCGTCGCCCTTCGCCTCGGCCTTGATGATGGCGGCCGCGTGCACGCCCGTGGCCGTGCGGAAGGCGTCGCGTCCGACCAGGGGATAATTGATCGGGACCTCCCAGCCGACCGCCTGCGCGGCCGTCGTGCAGTACTCGAGGAGGTGGGTGAGGTCCTGGTGCTCGAGCAGGCCGAGGAGCTTCATGTTGAGCAGGATGAGCTCCATGGCGGCGTTGCCGACGCGCTCGCCGATGCCGAGGGCGGTGCCGTGCACCCGGTCGGCGCCGAACTGGAGCGCCCAGATCGCGTTCTCTAGCGCGAGCCCGCGGTCGTTGTGGCCGTGCCAGTCGATGCCGACCGAGGCCCCGGCCCCCGCGACGATGGCGCGCGTGAAGTTGATGAGGTTGCGGACCCCATCGGGCGTCGCGTGCCCGACGGTATCGCACAGGCACAGCCGGGACGCGCCGTGGTCGATGGCGACCTTGTAGAGCGTCGCCAGCACCTCGGGGCGCGAGCGCGTCGTGTCTTCGGTGACATAGGCGACGGGCAGCCCGGCCTTCACGCCCGCGTCGATCGCGGCGGCGCTGCGCTGGGCGATGAGGTCGACGTCCCACGCCTCCGCGAGCTGGCGGATGGGGCTCGACCCGATGAAGGCGTAGATCTCGACCGGGATCCCGGCGCGCTGGGAGATCTCGATCATCGGCGTGATGTCCGAGACGACCGTGCGGCCGGCGCACGCGACGCGGAGCGGCAGGCGGTTGTCCGCCACCTCCTTGCACATGCGGAGCACGTCCTCGAAGGCCCGCTGCGAGCTGCCGGGCAGGCCGATATCGGCGACGTGGATGCCGATCTTGGCCATCAGGTGGAGCAGCTTGAGCTTGCTCTCGATGTTCGGGTCGGCGACGGAAGGGTTCTGCAGTCCGTCGCGCAGGGTCTCGTCGAAGAAGCCGATGTCCTTCGGGATGACCCGCCCGACGCGGCCCACCTCGTTCCAGTCGTAGATGAGATCGGTCGGGCGGCCAGCGTCGGCAGCGATCGCCATGCTCTGAGTATAGTGCGCCATTTTCAACGCCGAGCCTGAAACGAAGCTCTTTCGGAGCGATCGACATGACGCATGGCGCTGGCGAAGGCGCGGGAGGAGCGGATGACGACGGCGGTGACGCCGTAATGCATGCTCCGTCACATCGGGGTCGCGCCGACACATTCGGGGCCGCGCCGAGGGGGCGCAGCCGGGCGCAGGCAGCGAGCGCGCGGCGGGCGGCGGCGCCGAGAGCGCGGGCCGGCGTGGGCGGCGCGCTCCGAGCGGTGCCGGCGGGGCACAGGGTGCAGCCCCGTCAGAAAAAGCGCCGGGTCCAGGACGAGGCAGACGGTCGCGAGCGCCGCGCGCGCAGCGGCGCGGTTCAGCGGCAGCGAGGGCCGACTCGGCGGGTGCGGTGCGCTGGCCCTGCGCGCCTGGCAAGCCTAAGCTTGCGGCCACGACGATGTGGCAATCCCTTCCTGAGTTCGGGACCGGCGTCCTCTACGCCATTCTGGTCACCGCGGCCTATACGTTCGCGGTGGCGCTCGCGTCGGCGCGCGGGCGGCCGCGGCTGCTCCAGGCGGCGCGGCTCGGCGCGTACGGCACGATCGCGCTGGTCGGCCTCGGCGTGCTGGTGCTGGCGTACGCCTTCGTCAGCCACGATTTCCGCATCGCCTACGTCGCGCAGTACAGCGATCGGTCCATGACCACGCCGTACCTCATCGCGGCGCTCTGGGGCGGGCAGGACGGCTCGCTGCTCTGGTGGATGTTCCTGACCGCGGTGTTCTCGGGCGGCTGCGTCGTCTGGCTGCGGCGCCGGTACCTGGAGCTCCAGCCGTACGTCATCGCGACGCTGATGAGCGTCCTCCTCTTCTTCGCGGCGCTGATGATCTTCGCGGTCAACCCGTTCCGCACCAGCGTCGCGGGCGCCCCGCTCGACGGCAACGGGCTGAACTACCAGCTGCGCAACTTCTACATGATCATCCACCCGCCGAGCCTCTACATCGGCTTCACGAGCGCGGCGGTCCCGTTCGCCTTCGCGATCGCCGCGCTCGCCACGGGCCGGCTCGACAGCGAGTGGATCGTGGCGACGCGGAAGTGGATGCTCTTCTCCTGGCTGTTCCTCTCCATCGGCAACGTGCTCGGGATGCTGTGGGCTTACGAGGAGCTCGGCTGGGGCGGCCCGTGGGCGTGGGATCCGGTCGAGAACGCCGCGTTCCTCCCGTGGCTCACGGCGAGCGCCTACGTGCACTCGACGATGATCCAGGAGCGCCGCGGCATGCTGAAGGTGTGGAACGTCTCGCTCATCTGCGGGACGTTCTTCCTGACCATCTTCGGCACCTGGCTCACGCGATCGGGCCTCATCGCGAGCGTGCACTCCTTCGCCCAGTCCGGCATCGGCATCTGGTTCGTCGGCTTCATGGCCGTGATCCTGGCGACGTGCACCGCGCTCATCGTCTACCGGCTGCCGCGGCTGCGCAGCGACGGTCAGTTCGAGTCGCTCCTGTCGCGCGAGGCCGCGTTCCTCTTCAACAACTGGGGCCTCTTCAGCATCATGATCTTCATCGCGGTCGCGACCGTCTGGCCGCGCATCAGCGAGTGGCTGCTCGACCAGAAGTCGACGCTGGGGCCGACGTTCTACAACATGTGGCTCCCGCCGGTCGCGCTCGTGGTCTTCTTCCTGATGGGCGTCGCGCCGCTGCTCGGGTGGCGGAAGACGTCGCCGGAGCTCTTCCGGAAGAGCTTCCGCTGGCCGGTGCTGGCCACGGCCGTCGTCGCGGCGCTCCACCTCGCGCTCGGGAAGAAGGTGGGCTTCGCCCCGTTCGTCGCCGTCGACCCGATCTACACCGGCCAGCTCGGCGACGCGCTCGCGAAGCTCGCGTCGACCTACCCGTTCTTCACGGTCGCGTTCGCCGCGTTCAACATCGCCGTCGTCATCCAGGAGTTCGCCCGCGGCATCGCGGCGCGGCAGAAGCGCGGGAACGAGTCGCCCTTCGCCTCGTTCTACAACCTGATCGCCAGGTCGCGGCGCCGCTACGGCGGCTACATCGTGCACGTCGGCATCGCGGTGATGTTCATCGGGTTCGCCGGCCGCGCGTGGGGCGTCGACAAGGAGATCAGCCTCCGCCCGGGCGAGGCCGTGCAGATCGAGGAGTACCGCCTGGTCTACGCCGGCCCGCGCATGGAGGTCGACAGCGAGAAGCGCATGGTCTTCGCCGACCTCGACGTCGAGCGCCACGGCGCGCCTGTCGGCCGGATCAGCCCGGCGAAGTTCATCTACAAGGCGACCCCGGAGGCCCCGTCGACCGAGGTCGCCCGGCACATCACGCTCAAGAACGACCTCTACGTGATCATCGGGATGGCGAACCCCCAGACCAAGGTCGCCTCCTTCCAGCTGCACGTGAACAACCTGATCTCGTTCATGTGGTTCGGCGCGGGGATCCTCGTCCTCGGGGCGCTCATCGCGATGTGGCCCGACATCGCCCTCGAGGAGGCCGGCGCCTTCGGCTACGTGCGGGCGGCGGGGTCGGTCGCGGCGTCCGTCGTGTTCGCCTTCCTGCTCGCCGGCGGCCCGTCGCAGGCCTACGGGCACCCCATCCAGGAGAGGCTCGGCCCGCCGATCCTGCACGCGCCGGGGGGCGAAGACGGCGCCCCCGCGTCCGGCGCGTCCGTTGATCCCGGGCGGGCGCCCGCGATCGGTGCAATGCTCCCGACCGCTGCCGAGCCGAGGCAGCCAGCCTTCGAATGAGCCGCACGAGACACCTCATCCACGGGATCACCCTCCTCGCCGCGGGCGTCATCGCCCTCGTCGTCCTGCTGCGCTCGCCGGAGTTCGCCCACGGCCAGCAGCTCGGGGAGGGGATGCTGCGCTCGGGCACCGTCGGCATCCAGAACGAGACCGAGCGCAAGCTGTTCTGGAGCCTCATCTGCACGTGCGGCTGCCCGCGCGAGACCCTCGGGACGTGCACCTGCGGCTCCGCGCACGAGCGCCGCGACGAGCTCCGCGAGGCGCTCGCGTCGGGGCTGTCGCTCGAGGCCATCCAGGCCGCCTACGCCGAGCGCTTCGGGGCGGAGGCGCTGGCCGTGCCGCCGAACAAGGGCAGCCAGCGGCTGCTCTACCTCTTGCCGCTCGGCGCCATCATGGCCGGCGCCGGCATCGTCATCGTGACGCTGCGCCGATGGAAGCGGCGCAGCGACGAGGCGCGCGCCGCCGGCGAGCGCTCCGCGAAGGGCGTTGTTCCCGGCGGGCGCGACGATTACGACGACAAGCTCGACGAGGAGCTCAAGAACCTCGACCGCGAAGACCGCGAATGAGCGCCGAAACGCCCGCCAAAAGCGCCGCCTCGGCCACGGCCCGCGAGGCCGTGAGCCGTGGCTCTGACTCGCCGCTCGAGCGGCAGATCGTGCACTACGCCCGCTTCGGGGTGCCGCTCGCGGCGCTCGTCGGCACCGGCGTCGCGGGGCTCGTCGCGGGGCCGCCCGCGGCGATCCTCGTGCTCGCGGGCGGCGCGCTCGTCGCGGTGATCGCCATCTTCTGGGCGAGCCTCCGCGTGCTGCTCGGGGAGACGCCGCTGAGCGGCGCCGACGCGTACGCGATCGGCGCGCCGCGCGCCGAGGAGGAGCAGAAGCAGGCCGTCCTGCGCGCGCTCAAGGACCTGGAGTTCGAGCGGAGCGTCGGGAAGATCAGCGACGAGGACTACGCCGATCTGGTCGCGAAGTACCGGGCCGAGGCGAAGCGGCTGCTCCGGCTGCTGGACGCCGACGCGCAGCCGCGGCGCGAGCAGGTCGCCGCCCTCGTCGCGAGGCACCTCCGGCGCGCCGGGCTGGAGGACGACGGCGGCGTGGAGGCTCCGGAGCAGGCCGAGGACGCCGCCGCGGGCGAGCCGGAGGGCGCCGCCTCGGAGGCCAGGCCGGCCAAGCGGCGGCGCGCCAGGGCCAAGCAGCCGGAGCAGGAGCGCTCTCCGGAGCCGGCGGCCGACGGCGAGCGCGATGAGGCCGAGCCGGCGGCGGAGCGCGCGGCGACGGCGCTCGCGTGCGCGGCCTGCGGCACGCTCAACGACGAAGACGCTGTGTTTTGCAAGAAGTGCGGGACGAAGTGCGCGCCCGGCGCGCCCCTGGCCGAGCAGGCTGCGGCGGACGAGGCCGCGGCCGGCGTCGACGAGAGCGACAGCAGGAGGGCGTCGTGATGCGCTGGACCAGGTACACCGCGCTGGCCGCGATCGCCTCGCTGGGCATGACCGCCGCGCCGGCGGCGCAGGCGCAGCCGGCCGCCTCGGCGCAGCCCGCGGCGCCCGCCGCTGCCCCGGCGCAGCCCGCGGCCCCCAAGCCGGCCGCCGCGCCGGCCGCGGCGGCTGCCGCGCCGGCCGCAGCGCCGAAGCAGGAGGCGAAGACGGCGCCGCCGAGCGCGGCGAAGCCGCCCGCCGGGGCCGCGTCAGCGGGGACCGCGAGCCCCGCTGCGGCGTCGACGGCCGCGGCGGACGCGGGCGCGCCCGACGCCGCCGGCGCGCTCCCGCCGGGTCATCCCGAGGTCGGGCAGGAGCTGCCTTCCGGCCACCCTCCTGTGGGCAGGCCGCCCGCGGGAGGAGCGGCGTCCCGGCGCGCTGCCGAGGAGCTGACCGGCCTGTTCCAGGCGCCCGAGGACGACGTCCGGGAAGACGCCGGCCTCCCGCCCGGCGTCCTCGTGCTCACCGTGCAGGACGCGGACGGGAACCCCGTCCCTCGCACCCCGGTCGACATCGACATCATGCAGAGCTCGGTGACCAAGGGCGACTCGCGCGAGCGCGTGAAGCGAGAGACCGACGAGGCCGGCACCGTCCGGCTCGAGAACCTCACGATCGGCGGCGGCACGAGCTACGGCATCTCGGTCACGCGCGACGGCGGGACGTTCTCGCTCCCGCATTTCGGGCTCAGCGCCGAGGCCGGGAAGCGCGCCGTGCTCCACGTCTACGAGGCCACGCCGGACGTGAACGGCCTGCTGGTCGGGGCGCAGGGCATCGTCTACCTCCAGCTCCGGCAGGACTCGATCTCGGTGGAGCAGCTGTTCCAGGTCTACAACCTCGGCCGCGTCGCCTGGCTGCCCAACGAGACGTTCGCGCTCCCGCCCGACTACAAGGCGTTCAACAAGAGCGAGGGCATGGACGAGATGCGCTTCGAGGAGGTCAAGGGCACCGGCGTCGCGCTGCGCGGCACCGTGAGCCCCGGCCGGCACGAGGGGCAGTTCCGCTGGCAGGTCCCGCTCAACCAGGAAGAGCGCCAGACGATCCGCATCGAGCTGCCGCCGCGCATGGCCCAGCTGCGGGTGATGGCCGAGGCGTCGAAGTCCATGACCCTGAACGTCGCCGGCTTCCCGGCGGCGCAGCGCACCCAGAACCGGGACGGCAAGAAGATCCTGATCACGGAGAAGGCGGGCAACCGCGCGGAAGGCGGGCTGAAGACCATCGAGATCACGCTCGGCGGGCTGCCGACGCCCGGCGCGGGCCGCTGGATCGCGCTCGTCCTCGCCGGCGCGGCCGTGATCGGCGGGGCCGCGGTGAACTTCATCCGCCGGCGCGAGGGCGACCACGGGCCCGACGAGGAGGAGCGGCGAGAGCTGCTCGAGGCGCGCGACGCGCTGCTCGACGAGTTCGTCGAGCTCGAGCGCGCGCGGAAGCGGGGCGACGTCGGCCCGAAGACGTACGACCGCGTCCGTGCGGCGCTCCTCGACGCGCTCGCGCGCATCGTGAGCATGATCGAGTCCAAGCCCGCGCGCGGGAAGACCGCCGGCGCGCGCGAGCCGGCCGCCGCGCGGCGCAAGGCGGACGCTCCCGCATCGCCGTCGCCCTGAGGTGGGGGCGGCACCGAGCGCCCGCCGGAGGCTCGGCTGGAAGGCCGGCCTCGCCGCGGGCGCAGCCCTCCTGATCGCCGGCGTCACCGCGGTCGCCCGCCACCGCGCCGGGCCGCCGGCGCGCTGCGCGCCGGGGTTGGTCGCGCTCGGCCCGCGATGTTGCGGCGAAGGCCAGCGCCTCGACGCCGGCCGCTGCGCGGGCCCGCCGAGCCGCTGCGGCGCGGGCCTTCAGCCGACCCCCGCCGGCTGCGTCGCGCCGGGCGCGATCGTGCGCGTCGCCGCCGGGACGCTGCGGCTCGGGCCGAGCGACTGGGAGGCGCAGGGCATCGTGGAGGCGCGCGAGGTGTTCGTCCCGGCCTTCTCGATCGACGCGTTCGAGGTCACCGAGCAGCGCTACGCCGCCTGCGTCGCGGCCGGCGCGTGCGCCCCGGTGCCGTTGCGCGGTGAGCCCGGCGTCCCGGTGACGGGCGTCACCCTGGAGGAGTCCGCCCGGTACTGCGCCTTTGCGGGCGGAGCGCTCCCGTCGCGGGACCAGCTGACCTTCGCTGCGGCGGGCCCCTCGAGCCGGCGGTATCCGTGGGGGGACACCGGCGCGGTCTGCCGGCGCGTCGCCTTCGGCTTGCGCGCTGGCCCGTGCGGATGGGGCGCGACAGGCCCTGAGCTCGCCGGCTCGCGCCCCGACGGCGCCGCCGCGCACGCGGACGGACGCGTGTTCGACCTGGCCGGCAATGTCGCCGAGTGGGCGGCCCCCGATCGGCCCGAGGACGGGCTGTCGGGAACTCATGGCGGCTCGTGGGCCGACGAGGCGGCCTCGGCGCTCCGCACCTGGAATCGGCGGCTCGTCCCGGGCTCCACCCGCTCGCCCGACCTCGGCTTCCGGTGCATCTATCCTCCGTGAGGGCGCCGCGCGCGGCCGCGGCCGCGGCGGCGGGGGAGGAGGCGGAGGGGGAAGGGGAGATGACCTCGTCCAAACGACCGCAAAACAGTCCGGAAACGCACTCCGTCGGCGCCGGATTGAGTTACAGTCCCCCTTCCCAATGGCTGTCGCGCTTCTCTCGATCGGGACCGAGCTCACCCGGGGCGAGATCCTCAACACCAACGAGGCCTGGCTCGCTGCCGAGCTCACCGCAGCGGGCTTCACCGTCAGCGAGTCGATCACCGTCGATGACGACGTCGATCACATCGTCGCCGCCGTCCAGAAGCTCGCGAGCGCGCACCGGCTGGTGATCGCCACCGGCGGCCTGGGTCCGACGACCGACGACCTCACCGCGCTCGCCGCCGCGCGCGCGACGGGCACCGACCTCGTGCGCGACGAGAGCACGCTGCTCGCCATCCGCCGCCGCGTGGAGAGCCGCGGCAAGACGATGAACGCGGGCCACGAGAAGCAGGCCGAGGTCCCCGCCGGGTCGGAGATCCTGCCGAACCCCTCCGGCACCGCGCCCGGCTTCGGGATTCACCTCGGCGAGTCCACGGTCTTCTTCCTCCCGGGCGTGCCGCGGGAGATGAAGAGCATGTTCGCCGAGCAGGTCTTGCCGCGGGTGCGGCCGGCCGCCCCGAACAACACCTTCCAGGTCCGCCTCCGCACCTACGGTCTGCCCGAGTCCACGCTGGGCGAGCTCCTGAAGGGCGTGGAGGACGCCTATCCCGGCATCACGCTCGGCTACCGCGTCCACTATCCGGAGGTCGACGTGAAGGTCCACGCCCACGCCGCCACGCAGTCGATGGCGCATGAGCTGGCCTTGAAGGCGACGGCCGACGTCCGCGAGCGGCTCGGCACGGCCGTGTACGGGGAGGGGGCCGACGCGTTCCCGGAGATGGTCGGGCGGTCCGTGCGCGCCCGGGGCTGGCGGCTCGCCGTCTCGGAGTCGTGCACCGGCGGGCTGATCTCCCACCTGCTCACCAGCTACCCGGCGAGCGACTACCTGGTCGGCGCCGCGGTCACCTATGCGAACAGCGCCAAGACGCGGCTGCTCGGCGTCGCGGAGGACACCCTGCGCGGCCACGGCGCGGTGTCGGCCGAGGTCGCCGCCGAGATGGCCCAGGGCGTCCGCCGTCTCTGCGAGGTCGACGTCGCCATCTCGGTCACGGGCATCGCCGGACCGACGGGCGGCACGGCGACCAAGCCGGTCGGCCTGTGCTACTGGGCCGTGTCGCACCCCGGCGGCCTGGTCGTGCGCGACCGCGTGTTCTCGGGGGATCGCGAGGAGGTCCAGCTCGGCGCCGCCTACGCCGTCCTGGACCTCCTTCGCCGCATCGCCGGCAACCTCCCCGAGCGCTGACCGTCGCGCGTCAGTTCGGCGCGGCGCGCGTGAACGTGAGCGCGCCGCCCCCGCGGTCGATCCGCACCGTGTCTCCCTGCTTGAACTCCCCGCCGAGGATCCGCTTCGCGAGCTCGTCCTCGATGCTCCGCTGGATGGCGCGCTTCAGCGGCCTCGCGCCGTACTGCGGATCCCACCCCTGCTCGATGAGGTAGCCCTTCGCGTCCGGCGTGATCGTGAACAGCAGCCCGCGCCGATCCAGGCGCTTCCGCAGCAGATCGAGCTGGATATCCACGATCTTCTCCATCTGCTCGCGCGCCAGCCGCCGGAACACGATGAGGTCGTCCAGGCGATTCAGGAACTCCGGGCGGAAGTGCCTCCGCACCTCCTCGATGACGGCCCTCCGCACGAGCTCGGCCTTCTCGTCCGCCGGCAGGTTCGCCCGCTCCTCGATCGCCGCGGCCGCGGGCGTCCCGAGGTTGGATGTCAGGATGATGATCGTGTTCTTGAAATCGACCGTGTGCCCCTGTCCATCCGTCAGGCGCCCGTCGTCGAGCACCTGGAGGAGCGTGTTCCAGATGTCCGGGTGCGCCTTCTCGATCTCGTCGAACAGCACCACGCTGTACGGCCGCCGGCGCACCGGCTCCGTGAGCTGGCCGCCCTCCTCGTAGCCGACGTACCCGGGCGGCGCGCCGATCAGGCGAGCCACCGCGTGCCGCTCCCCGTACTCGCTCATATCGAGCCGCACCATGGCCCGCTCGTCGTCGAAGAGGATCTCGGCGAGCGCGCGCGCGAGCTCCGTCTTGCCGACGCCGGTCGGCCCGAGGAACAGGAACGACCCGATCGGCCGCCGCTCGTCGCCGAGGCCTGCCCGCGAGCGCCGGATGGCGTTCGACACGGCGCGGAGCGCGTCCTCCTGCCCGACCACGCGCCGTCGCAGCTCCTCCTCGAGGCGCAGGAGCTTCTGCATCTCGCTCTCGAGCATCTTGGACACGGGGATACCGGTCCACTTCGAGACGACCGCGGCGATGTCCTCCTCGGTGACCTCCTCCTTCAGGTAGCTTTGCTTCGATTGCACCTGGGCGAGGGTGCTCCGGATCGACTCGAGCTTCTTCTCGATCTCCGGGATCTTGCCGTAATGAATCTCCGCGGCGCGCCCGAGGTCGCCGGCGCGCTTCAGGCGCTCCTCCTCCAGCCTCAGCTCCTCGATCTGCGGCTTGAGCTGCCGCAGCTCGGAGATGAGCTCCTTCTCGCGCATCCACTGCGCCCGCATCGCGTCGCGCTGCCCCTGGAGCTCGGCGATCTCGCGCCGCACCTCGTCGAGGCGCGCCTTGCTCGCCTTGTCGCTCTCGCGCTTGAGCGCCTGTTCCTCCATCTGCAGCTTGAGCAGATCGCGCTCCACCTGGTCGATCGGCGTGGGCAGGCTGTCGATCTCCATGCGGATCTTCGACGCCGCCTCGTCGATGAGGTCGATCGCCTTGTCGGGCAGGAACCGCTCGGTGATGTACCGGTTCGACAGGACCGCGGCGCCCACCAGCGCCGCGTCCTGGATGCGGATCCCGTGGTGGACCTCGTACTTCTCCTTCAGGCCGCGCAGGATCGCGATCGTGTCCTCGACGCTGGGCTGCGCGACGAGCACCTGCTGGAAGCGCCGCTCCAGCGCCGCGTCCTTCTCGATCCGCTTCCGGTACTCGTCGAGGGTGGTCGCGCCGATACACCGGAGCTCCCCGCGCGCGAGCGCCGGCTTCAGCATGTTGGCCGCGTCCATCGCGCCCTCGGCCGCGCCGGCGCCGACCAGCGTGTGGAGCTCGTCGATGAACAGGATGATGCGCCCGTTCGAGCCCTCGATCTCCTTGAGCACGGCCTTGAGCCGGTCCTCGAACTCCCCGCGGAACTTCGAGCCTGCGACCATGGCGGCGAGGTCGAGCGCGGCGATGGTCTTGTCCTTGAGCGACTCGGGCACGTCGCCCGCGACGATGCGGTGCGCGATGCCCTCGACGATGGCCGTCTTGCCGACGCCGGGCTCACCGATGAGCACCGGGTTGTTCTTGGTGCGTCGCGAGAGCACCTGGATCACGCGCCGGATCTCCTCGTCTCGGCCGATCACCGGATCGATCTTGCCCTGTCGGGCGAGCTTCGTGAGATCGCGGGTGTACTTCTCGAGCGCCTGGAACTTCCCCTCGGGGTCCCGATCCGTCACGCGCTGATTGCCGCGCACGGCCGCGAGCGACGAGAGGAGCTTGTCGTACGACAGCCCTGCTCGTTCGAAGATCGACTGGATCTCCTTGTCGGTCTTGATCCCGGCGAGCAGGACGTGCTCCGTCGAGATGTACTCGTCCTTGAGCGCCTTCGCCTCGTCTTCGGCCTTCTGCAGGATCGCGAGCGCGCGCCTCGACAGGTTCGGCTCGGCGCCGCCGCTCACGCGAGGGTAGGTGTCGATCTTCGCGTCCAGCAGGCGCAAGAGCGCCGCCGGATCGGCGCCCGCCTTCTGCACCAGCGGAGCGCCGATGCCGCCGTCCTGGCCGACGATCGCCCGCACGATGTGCTCGGGATAGAGCTCGGGATTTCCCCGGCGGCTGCCGAAATCGACAGCCTCTCGTATGGCCTCCTGGGCCTTCGTCGTCATTCGCTCGATTCTCATGGCCCTTCGAAGCTAAGGCGCGTGCCCTCGCTAGCAAGGGGCCGGCCAAGCAAGCGGCTTGCCAGAGATACCGAGCGGACCCGGCCTTGGATCGATGCAGCGTCGGCGCCGCGTCAACCCCCGATCGCGCGCCCCGACCGTGATCCGCGCGCCGCGTCCGGGACGCAGGCGCCGCGCGCGGACGCAGGCGCGCTGCGCCCCGGGCGCAGGCTCAGATGTCGAGGTTCTTCACGTTGAGCGCGTTCTGCTCGATGAAGTTGCGCCGCGGCTCGACCTGATCGCCCATGAGGATCGTGAAGAGCTCGTCCGTCTTCACCGCATCGTCGATGCGGACCTGGAGGAGGGTCCGCGCGTCGGGGTTCATCGTCGTTTCCCAGAGCTCGTCGGCGTTCATCTCGCCGAGGCCCTTGTAACGGCTGATCGCGATACCCTTCTTGCCCCGCTCTTCGATGTAGTCGACGAGCGCCTCGCCGTTCTCGATGGTCTCCTCGCCGCTCGAGGTGCGGGCCCGGTACGGGGGCGCGCCGATGGATCGCAGGTCCTGCTCGATCGACCAGGCCTCCTGGTACTCCGGCGAGCCCACCAGATCCCAGTCGATGACGCTCCTTCGCGCGCTCGCGCCCGGGCGCGGCACGACCTCGATCCGGCTCGTCCCGTGCTCGGTGTCCCGGGGCGTCGACAGCGTGAGCGGGAACAGGTCCGGATAGCGCTGCTTCAGGTACGCCCGGAGCTCGTCGGCGGCCGCCGCCACCTTCTTGGTCTCCCGCAGATCGTCGCGCCCGAGGCCGCTCGACCGCAGCACCGCCGCCACGATCCGCGCGTCACAGCGCTTGTCGATGTTGGACAGCACGGCGCGGAACCGCTTCAGCCGCTGCGCGAGGCGGTAGAGCGGCTGCCCCGCGATGCCCGTCTGCGCGCCGGCCGCGACGATCTCGAGCCCGTCCACGGCGTTGCCCACGAGGAACTCGTCCAGCGCGGCCTGGTCCTTCAGGTACAGGTCCCGCTTGCCCTTGCGCACGCGGTAGAGCGGCGGCTGCGCGATGAACAGATATCCCTTCTCCATGATCTCCGGCATCTGCCGGAAGAAGAAGGTCAGGAGCAGCGTCCGGATGTGGGAGCCGTCGACGTCGGCGTCCGTCATCAGGATGATCTTGTGGTAGCGGAGCTTGTCGATCTCGAAGCCGCCGGCGTCGTTGATGCCGCAGCCGAGGGCGGTGATCAGCGTGCCGACCTCGGCGGAGCTCAGCATCCGGTCGAGCCGCGCCCGCTCGACGTTCAGGATCTTGCCCTTCAGCGGCAGGATCGCCTGGAAGTGCCGGTCGCGCCCCATCTTGGCGCTGCCGCCGGCGCTCTCGCCCTCGACGATGTAGATCTCGCTCTTCTCCGGGTCCTTGGACTGGCAGTCGGCGAGCTTGCCCGAGAGCGACGTCACGTCGAGCGAGCCCTTGCGGATCACCTCGCGGGCCTTGCGGGCGGCCTCGCGCGCCTTCGCCGCGACGACCGCCTTCTCGATGATCTTCTTGGCGCTCTGCGGGTTCTCCTCGAAGTACTGCGCGAGCTTGTCGCTGACGACCGCCTCGACGATGCCCTTGACCTCGCTGGAGACGAGCTTGGATTTGGTCTGCGAGTCGAACGACGGGTCCGGGTGCTTGATGCTGAGCACGCACGTCAGGCCCTCGCGCGCGTCCTCGCCCTGCAGGCCCTGCTTCAGCTCCTTGAAGAGGTTGTGCGCGCTCCCGTAGGTGTTGATCGTCTTCGTGAGCGCGGCGCGGAGCCCGGTGAGGTGCGTGCCGCCGTCCTTGTTGTGGACGTTGTTCGTGTAACAGAAGATCGCCTCCGTATAGGAGCCGTTCCACTGCAGCGCGACCTCCACGCCGACCGGCGGCGCCGAGCTCCCGCGGCCGTTCCCCGCCTCGCCCGCGGCGCCGATCTCGTGCTGCGACACGAAGCTGATCACGTCCTCGTGAATCGGCTCCTTGGTCTTGTTGAGGAGCGACACGAACTCCGAGATGCCGCCTTTGTACTCGTAGACTTCGGCCCTCCCGTCGGGGCGCTGGTCGTCGAGGTGGATGATGAGCCCGGCGTTCAGGAACGCGAGCTCGCGCAGGCGGCTCGCGAGGATGTCGAAGCTGAACTCGACCGTGCTGAAGATGACCGGATCGGGCTTGAAGGTGAGCTTCGTCCCGGTCTTGTCCGTCACGCCGATACCCTTGAGCGGCGCCCTCGGCACGCCCCGGGCGTACTCCTGGAACCAGAGCTTTCCCTCGCGCTTGATCTCGAGCTTCAGCCACTCGGAGACGGCGTTCACGGCGCTCACGCCGACGCCGTGCAGGCCCGCAGAGACCTTGTAGCTGGAGTTGTCGAACTTTCCGCCGGCGTGGAGGACGGTCATGACGACCTCGGCCGCGCTCACGCCCTTCGCGTGCATCCCGACGGGGATCCCGCGGCCGTTGTCCTCGATCGACACCGAGCCGTCGAAGTGGACGGTGACCCTGATCTCCGTGCAGGCGCCGGCGAGGTGCTCGTCGACCGCGTTGTCCACGGCCTCCCAGACCAGGTGGTGCAGCCCCGATCCGTCATGCACATCGCCGATGTACATGCCGGGGCGCTTTCGCACCGCTTCGAGGCCTTCGAGCGCCGTGATGCTGTGGGCGTCGTACGACGCCTTGGTGAGGTCGGTCGGCTGGCTCAGGGTGGGTTCCGTCATCTCGGTCCTGGTGTCGCGCCCGCCGCCTCTCACCGGGGGGCGCAGAGCGGCGGAGGCCGCTCGGATGGCCGGAGTTCTTGCAGTGGAGGGGCCGGCGCGATGGCAGCTCGTCTGGTGGGTACCCGGGCGCCGCAGCCGCGGCGCCGGAGCGACTCCGAGGGCACGAGCGATCATGCGCGGACCGCTCGTCGATGCCCCGTAAAGACTGCGGAAATGTAGCCGAAATCAGGGGCTCTGGCAAGCGTTTCGCCGAGTCCGGAAGCCTCGTAACACCGTATTTTCAGCGCCCGGCGCGGGCGCGTCCGGAGCATCCGAACTCGTGGCCTGCGGCGCGCGATCAACGGGTTTCTGGGCAACGCGTCTCTGGGCGGTCGCGGCAGGCCTCGCGCATCCGCGATCCGCGCCTCGGGCTCCGGCCCCCGCGGCGCACGTCAGCTGAGCGCGCCGCCTTCGACGTGAAAATCGCGCCGCTCCGACGACGGTACGCCCGGCGTGACGATGAGATCGCGACGCGTGGTCGTCAGGAACACCTGACCGCGGGCCATTCCGAGGAACGTGAACAGCGCGGCCGTCCGATCGGGGTCGAGCTCGCTCGACACGTCGTCGAGCAGGAGAATGGGCTCTACGCCCCGGACGGACGCAATGGCGGCGGTCTCGGCGGCCTTGAGCGAGAGGGTGAGGGCCCTGTGCTGCCCCTGGGAGGCGACCACGCGGGCGGGGTGGCCGTCGAGCTCGAGCACCAGGTCGTCCCGGTGGGGTCCGAAGCCCGCGCTTGGCCGGTGGGCGTCGCGCCGGCGGTGCTCGCGCAGCGCCGCGCGCGCCTGCTCGGCGTCGGCGGCGCCGCCCGGCGCGTAGCGCGCGGCCAGGGTCAGGCCTGGCGCGGCGATCCGCGCGAAGGCGTGCGCGAGCTCCGGCGCCAGCGCCTCGACGGCGGCCTCGCGGGCGCGGGTCAGCGCCGCGCCGTGGAGGGCGCAGAGCTCCTCGAACGCATCGAGCTCGGCGCTCGCCTGCGCCGCCGCGCCCCCGTTGCGGTGGAGCAGCTCGTGCCGCGCGCGGAGCGCCTGCGCGTAGCGGGCGCGGTGGTCGGCGCTCTGCGGATCCATGAACAGCGCCAGCCGATCGAGCAGCGTGCGCCGCGCGGTCGCGGGCCCGGTGGACAGCGCGAGCTCCTCCGTGTGGAAGGCGACGACCGGCGAGCGCGTCGCGAAGCTCGCCAGGCTCGGGGGCCGGTTGCCGTCGATCCGCACGACGCACCGCTTGTGCTCCACGGCGGCGGTCTGCTCGCGCGCGAGGGGCGGCAGCGCGTCCCGTCGCTCGACGAAGCGCGCCCGCGCGCTGGTGACGGCGGCGCCGTGGCGCACGAGCTCCGCCGCGCGGTGGGTGCGGAAGCTCCGCGAGGTGGCGGCGAAGTAGATCGCCTCGAGCAGGCTCGTCTTGCCCTGCCCGTTGTTGCCGGCGATCACGTTGAGGCGCGGCGCGGGCTCCACGTCGACGCGGCCGAGGTTCCGGAACTCGCGCACGTGGAGCCGCTCGAGCAGCAGGCTCGGGAGGCGTCCCTCTCGCTCGACGTGGGGCGCGCTCAAATCCGCATCGGCATGATGACGGCGACGTAGCTCTGCTGGTTCGATTCGCTGCCGGGCCGGAGCACGGCGGGGTCGAGCTCCCCGGAGATGCCGAGGACGACCTCCTCGTCGTCGATCGAGCCGAGCACGTCGAGGAAGTACTTGGCGTTGAAGCCGATGGTGACCTCGGGCCCGCTGTAGTCGACGGCCACCTCGTCGAAGCCGGCGCCGGTGTCCGGGCTCTCGCTGGTGATCCGGAGGGTGCCCGGCGCGATCGACAGCTTGACGCCGCCGGTGCGGTCGTTGGCGGCGAGCGCGATGGCGCGGAGGGCCTCGGCGAACTGGACGCGGGGCGCGCGGACCGAGCGCTCGGTGACGGACGGGATGACCTGCTGGTAGGGGGGGAACTGCGCGTCGACGAGCTTCACCGAGAACTGCATCCCGGCGATGTTGAAGAACGCGTTCGGCCCGCTCTGGGTGATGGCGACCATCGGGGTCTCCTTCTCGGCGCGCGCCTCCTCGGCGAGGCGGCGGAGCTCGGTGATCGCCTTGAGGGGGATGAGCATGGTGGCCGTGGCGGAGCTGCCGGAGACGGTCGCCTCCATCTTGGACAGGCGGTGGCCGTCGGTGGTGACCATCCGGACGCGGTCGCCGGCCCACTCGAACAGGGCGCTGTTGACGTGGGCGCGCGTCTCGTCGGTGGAGATCGAGAAGTGCGTCCTGGTGATCAGGAGCGCGAGCTGCTCGACGGGGAGCTCGAGCGAGGGAGCGTCGCGCGACGGGGCGGGCAGCTGCGGGAACTCCGAGCCGGGGAGGCCGGGGAGGGTGTAGCGCCGCGGCGATCCGACGGCCTTGAGCGACGTGTGCGCGCCCTCGGTGGTGGTGATCTGGATCGGGCCATCGGGCATGGCCTTCACGCGCTCGAGCAGGTCTCTGGCGGGGACCGCGACGGTGCCGCCGGTCTTGATGTCCGCGTGCGTCTGGCCAGTGACCCCGAGGTACAGGTCGGTCGCGGCGACGCGGACGGCGTTGCCCTCGGCAGCGAGCAGGACGTTCGCGAGCGCCGGCATGGCGCTCTTCTTGTCCGCCACGCCTTGGCAGCGCGCGACGAGGCGAAGCAGATCTTTCTTGGGGATCACAAGGTCCATAGCCGACTCCGGAGCCGCTCCCTTTAGCAGGGTTATCGCCCGGGCGTGGCCCGGAAATGAGCGCTCCGGTGTCCTTGCGGGACGCCTCTTCTTTCCATGAAATAGATAGGTAAAGACTACGTCGTCGTCGTAGGCGCTGTGGAGGGCGGGGATAACTCAGATTGCTTAATGAATCCGAGCAGTTGGAAGCGAGCGCCCTGGGGTAAATGGACCGTCCTCAGGGGTAGGAGGACGGGGGACAGCTGGCGGGCGGCGTGTCTCCCCCGTTTTGTCCCCAGGGTTGCCGAGAGGGTTATCCCCAAGATCCCCCAGGGTGGGTGCGGGAATGTAGAAGCGAGCGCGGCTGGGCACGCATTCACCGGATGCGCTGTGCAATTCCGAGCAGCACCTGGATGGAGTATTGCAAAATGTACGGACTTGAGTTCGGTGCGGTGCATCCACTGCGGTAACCACCACGAGGTGGCGGCGGTCGTGTGTCCGGCGACCGGACTCGTCGTTGCGCCGAGCGAGGCACCCTCATCATCGCGAGGTGGCGGGCGTGCTGGGGCGGCACCGCTGCAGCCCGTTCCCCGATCTGCAGCGCCGCCGCTGCCGAGGGCGGCGTCGCCCTCATCGGCAGCGCCGCCGTCGTCGAGGGCAGCGCCGCCGTCGCCGAGGGCGGCGCCGCCGTCGCCGAGGGGATCAGCGGGCGTTGGACCGAGCTCGTCGACGCGCAGCGCGCCGGCGCGGCGCCCGGACCAGCGCGCCGTGGCGTCGCGCGCGTCGTCGGTCGCCCGTTCCGACGCGCGGATCGAGGGGTGGCCGAGGGGCGGCGGGGTGAGCGCGTCCTCGGGGCGTTCGCTGCTCGGGCACGTGATCGGCGACAAGTACGGGGTCACCGCGATCATCGGGGAGGGGGGCATGGGCGCGGTCTACGAGGCCGAGCACCTCCAGATCGGGCGGCTGGTCGCTGTCAAGGTGATGCATCCGCGGGAGACCCAGCAGCGCGAGGCGATCTCGAGGCTGGAGCACGAGGCGCGGGTCGCGGGGCGCATCGGCCATCCCAACATCTGCGAGGTCTACGACATGGGGTGGCTCCCTGACGGCAGCCCCTACCTTGTGATGGAGCGCCTTCACGGTGAGACGCTGGCGCAGCGGCTGGAGCGCTGCCGGGTCGTGCCGCCGAACGAGCTCGTCGACATCATGCTTCAGGTCCTCTCGGCGCTGGTGACGGCACACCAGAGGGGGATTGTCCATCGCGATCTGAAGCCGGAGAACATCTTCTTGTCGGAGCGTGCCGGTATGTTGCCGGTTGCCAAGCTGCTCGACTTCGGCATCTCGCAGGCGTCGGGCATGGAGGGGATGGACCTGACCCGCACCGGCATGGTGATGGGCACGCCGTATTACATGGCGCCCGAGCAGGCCCGTGGAGACGTCGAGCTCGATCATCGGCTCGACCTCTGGGCGGTGGGCGTGATCCTGTACGAGGCGCTGACCGGCCAGCGCCCGTTCGTGGCGCGCAACTACAATGCGTTGCTCGTCCAGATCCTGACGCTCTGGCACCGCCCGGTGACCGAGCTCGATCCCACGATCGCGCCCGGGCTCTCGCGCCTGGTGGATCGTGCCCTGGCGAAGGAGCGGGAGGAGCGGTTCCAGAGCGCTCGGGAGTTCCAGGAAGCGCTTCGGCGGTTCAAGAACCAGGTACCGGTGTCGCAGAAGCGCCGGCTCGATCGCGTGGCGGTCCAGAGCGTCGTCGAGGATCGGAGCGACGACGGGACGATGATGTTCGCCCGGCTGGGAGGCGAGCAGGACGCCGGCGAGCCTGGTCGGATCGTCGTGGCGCGCGGTCGCTCTGTGCCTGAAGTGGCGAGAAACGGGTCTCGGCTCGCCGAGGGCGGGAAGGGTCTCCAGCTCCGTCACAGCGCATGGTCGGCGCGGACGACCGGGGCGGCGGGCGACGGCGGGGTTGTGCGCAGGCGGAGCGAGCCGGCTCCCGAGGCGGTGGAGGTGGACGGGCACTCCCGTGACGACGAGACGGAGGATCGTCCGACGATCCCTTCGTTGAGCCCGCTCGAGAAGGGTGCGGAGCTCTCGGACGACACGGAGGCGACGGTTGTTGATCCGCCTGCGTTCCCGGAGGACATGACGACCGTCGTTCGGGGTGATGGCCGCGTGCGAGGCGGCGACCAGAGCTGACGGGTGTGAGCGCAGGAGCAAGGTGAGCGCAGTGAACGGGATCGAGCGCGTGGTGGCGCGTGGCGTCGTGAAGACCTACGGAACGACGGCGGCGCTGCGGGGCGTGAGCGCGACCATCGAGTCGGGGCGGTTGACGCTCATCGAGGGGGCGAACGGATCAGGCAAATCGACGCTGCTCGGGATCCTCGGCACCGTGATTCGTCCCACGTCGGGCGCTGTCAGCTACGAGCCGTTGGGGGACGACACCGGGCTGGCTCGGGGGACCATCGGCTGGCTGTCGCACGAATCGCTGGCGTACCCGGACCTTTCGGGTCGGCAGAACGTCGAGCTGGCGGCCGGCTTCCATGGGCTCGACGCGCACGAGGCTTGGCGTCGCGCGGAGGAGCGTTTCGAGCTCGGAAGCTTCGCGATGCGGCCGCTGCGCACGTGCTCGCGCGGCCAGCGGCAGCGCATCGCCCTGGCACGGGCGCTCGTGCATCATCCCTCCCTGGTGTTGCTGGACGAGCCCACGACGGGCCTGGATCGGTCGGGTGTCGCGCGGCTCCTCACGGTGGTGGAGGCCGAGGTCGCGCGGGGTGCTGCGGTGGTGGTGGTCTCGCACGAGCCGGAGGTCTTCCGGCACCGTGCAGCCGCCCGCCTCGTGCTGGAGCGGGGTCGCGTCGTCACAGAAGCGAGCTGAGCCGACTCGAACACGTCCTAGTTTCACGTGAAACAGGCTCGTCGCTCCCGTTCGCGGGATGGGCGGCAGCCCGGTCAGGCTAGAGCGACAAACGGGTTCAAACTGCCTGAAAGGCGCAGAACTTCGACCCGCCAAGACGCCAAGACTTTTTCTCTCTCTTTACTTGGTGTCTTTTTGGCGCCTTGGCGCCTTGGCGGTTCATTTCCGTTCGTGCGGCCACGCCGTGAGCGCACGAGACGATCGCTGCGCTGAGGGCGCGGGGCGCCGAGCTTGCGCATCGCGCCTGTGTTACCGGCCACGCATGCACGTCGCGCTCGAACGCGTCGGCACTGACGACGTCCGGCTGCAGCGGTTGCTGCAGCTCTACCTCTGCGACTGGAGCGCACGGGTGCGCGTGCCAATCGGTCCCGACGCGCTCTACACCGCGCACCCGGGCCCCTGGCCCCTCACGGTGCGCCCCGAGAACCCGGAGGGCCTCGCGTTCTGGCGACGCACGACGGCCGAGTTCGAAAGCATCTCCTTCGACGAGCGCGAAGAGCGCGGCGCCGACGGCGTCGTGCGTACCCGGTTCTCGTTCACGATGCCCGCGCGGCTCTCGCGCTGACATCGTTCGGCTACGGTGCGGGACGGGCCAGCTCTGGAAACTCGAGATCGCCACGAACACTCGGCGCTGGCGCTCACGGTCATCCGCGAGCTCCGCCAGCCATGCTCGGGTGTTTTTGGCAACCCGCCCACGGCTGAACGCGGAGCGAACTCAGGTGCTGGGTAAGCCCTGACGCATGCGCTCCGCTCCGGCTCTGCCGGAGAGCAACCGCCCAGGGGAGTTCGGCGGGGGTCCCCGCGCGGCGCGGGAGCCGGGGCTCCGAGTGCCGGGCAGCTCGGGACGACCGACCCGTCATCGAAGGAGCCGCTGCGTCAGAAGCTCCGGGCGCACCCGTCCTCGCGCCCTGAAACGGACGCTGGCAACACGCCCACGGCTGAAGGCGGATCGAGACTCAGTGGGCTGATGAGGTCGGACGCATGCGCGCAGCCTCAGATACCAAGCCGCGCCAGCGCGAGCTCAGCTGCAGCCAGCGACGCCGGTCCTGTGGGCTCGCCACGCGGCATCACAACGGCACCCTGCGCAATGCCGAGCGTCTCAAGCTCGCCCGCGTTGGTACCGGTCGAGGCGTCGGGCGCTGCCGGCGGGTTCAGCACGACCAGCGCAGGAGGCAACCCGGGCGCGAGAGCGCGCAAGGCCAGAACACAGCTGGCAACCTCGTGAAGGATGCCGAGCCGATCGAGGCCGACCAGCACGACGGCGTCGGGAACGAGCGCGCGCACGAGGTCTGCGTTCGTCAGTCCCGGTCCAAGAGGGGAAAGAAGCGCGCCGGCGCTCTCGACGATCACGAGCGGCGCCCGCTGCCGGTCGACCCATGCGGCTACGGCATCAAGCGAGATGGCGAGTCCGGAGCGACGCGCCGCCAGATGCGGCGAGAGCGGCTCCACGAAGCGGTACGGCGCCGGCTCGGGCTGGACCGAGCTGACGGCGGCCAGCTGATCGGCATCGCTCGCCGAGAGACCGTCCACACCCGACTCGATGGGCTTCAGGCCACAGACCCCGGCGCCGCGAGCTGCCAGCGCGGCGACGAGCGCCACCGAAGCGTGCGTTTTGCCCACGCCGGTCCCCGTTCCGACCACCGCGACCCGGAGCTTCCCTGTTTCACGTGAAACAGGACGGCCCCTCATCGCAGCGCCTCTCGAAACCCTGCAAGGGCACGCTGCACATCCGCCTCCGAAAGCGACGCACTGGCTGTGATGCGGAGCCGCGATGTGCCTGCTGGTACCGTCGGCGGGCGGATCGCCTGGACGAGGATGCCCTCACGCGCGAGGCGCTGGGACATCTCCACGGCGGCACCCGGCGACTTCAAGATCCAGGGGAGGATGGGGCCGGACGAACCCGCGAGCAGCGGGGCGCCGAGGGCGTGTAGACCAGCGCGGAGCTGGCGCGTCACCATCGAGAGGCGCGCCCGACCAGCGTCGTCCGCGACAGCGCGACGGACGCGGTCCACCGAAGCGAGCGCCACCATGGGGCTGATGCCGGTCGAGAACACGAAGCTCCTGGCGCGGTTCCACAGATAGGTCCGCAGCGTCGAGGACCCTGCGACGAAGGCGCCGTGAAGCCCCAGCGACTTGCCGAGCGTGCCGACGAGCACGTCGGGGCGAACGCCGAGCTCGGAGCACAGGCCAGCGCCGCGCGGGCCGTGGATGCCAAGAGCATGCGCCTCGTCCACCACCAGGGCGGCGTCGTGACGGTCGCACAGCTCGCGGAGGAGCCGCAGGTCCGGGCTGTCGCCATCCATGCTGAACAGCGATTCGGTCACGACCCACCGGCGGCGAGCGCTCCGGCCACGGACCAGAGCGCTCTCGACCGCCTCCGCGTCGATATGGGGAACCACCTCGACCGCCGCTCCCGAGAGACGGCAGCCGTCGATGAGCGACGCGTGGTTCAGGGCGTCCGAGACGATGACATCCCCCGGCCTCGCCAGCGCGGAGACGGTGCCGACGTTGGCCGCGTACCCCGACGAGAACAGGAGCGCCGCGTCGGTGCCCAGCCACGAAGCGATCTCTCGCTCGGCCATCAGGTGGGCCTCGTGCGTTCCGCTCACCAGGCGGGACGCACCCGCGCCGCTCGCGGCTCCGCCTTCCGACGGCCAGGGGAGGGCGGCGTAGCCGAGATAGTCGTTGGAGCACAGCACCAGCATTCCGTCGGAAGGCGCGGTGGCGGGTGGCCTGCGCAGCAAGCCCGTGCGCTCCAGCTCGGAGAGCTCGTCCTGGAGATGTCGTAGGGCGTTCACGCCCTCTCCGGGCGTCGGCGTGGGGGGAGGGGGACCTTCATCCATGGGTGCAGGCATGCCATCTCCAGTCAGCAGCCGGGGCGGTCGGTAGGACCTATCCTGGCGCGTGGGGGAATCGCCTCAAGGCGTGCTGCCGTTCGCTTCGCCCGAGGACGGCGTGTCCGGACCGGCGCCGAGCACCGCGTCGACCCTCTGCAGGATTCGACCGAACGCATCCCGCGCCCGCCCGGCGATCATGGCCGTCCGGGTGCGCTCCTGCTCCAGGTCGTGCGCGAGCGCGATGGCGGCGAGCAACATCGCCTGAGGGGTCACAGCGCGGCCGGCGGGCACGACCGTCGCGAGCTTCTGATCGACGACAGCAGCCAGCCGCTGGAGCTCTTCATCGCTCGCGGAAGTCACCACGCGGTAGGTCTGACCACCCACCCGTAGCTGCACGGTGCGGCGCGCCATGGCCCCCGGACGCTACCATGAACCCCGCCGGACGCGCAGAGCGGGCTGCACCGTGCGAACGGAGCGGATCGCCGGCGACGAATGTCGCAATCCGATGACGGAACCCCCACGACCAGCGCGCCGAGGGCCCGGCCGGACACCACGACGACCCCGCCGAACAGCGCGGAGCGCAGAATTCGGGCGCGCTTCCGGGCAGCGCCCTGTAGCATCGCGCCATATGGCTACCGCGGGCCGCCCAGCTGCCTTGGTTGCCGCCCTCCTGGGGATCGTCCTCGCGCAAGGCACGGCTCGCGCCGAACCCCAGGCGAGCGTCGGCGTGACCCTCGGCGTCGCCGGCACCGGCCTCGATCGGCAGCTGTGGGACGCCACCGTCTTCCACGCCGGGCTGCGCGGAGATGTCCTGTTCGGCCGCTCCGCGAACGACGACTTCGGCGTCGGACCCTATGCCGAGGTGCTCACCCACGCGTTCGACGAGCTCCAGGCCGGCGCTGGCGTCTCGGTGCTCGCGCCCGTCCTCGATACGTTTCCGCTGGTCCTCTCCACCGGGATCTACGGCCGGTGGAGCGACGCAGCCGACGCGCTGGAGCCGGGGGTCGCCGCCGCCGTCTTCTGGGGGGCCCGCAGCTACAACTTCCACTCGCCCTACGTGATGAGTACGGGGCTGCTCGCCCAGATGCGGCTCGGGCTCGGCGCCTCCAAGGAGACCGCGGTCGTCATCGCAGCACAGCTCGACGTGGCGCTGCTCGGCATGCCGTTCGTCTATCTGTACAACGCCTTGAAGGGACCGTCGCCCGAGGCGGCCCCGGTGCGCCGCGCTGAATCGACGCGGTGACCGGCGCCCCCGGCCAGTGCGCGGAGCGGCCCCCCGGCTCCTCCCGGAGCCATCCCCCGGCGGGGCGTCCTGGCTCCTCCCTGGAGGCATCCCCGGCGGGCGCTCCAGGGCGGGGGCTACAGCAGGCCGAAGCTCTGGATGTACTCGGCGCAGGTCTGACCGAGGTTGCGGCAGTCCTGCGGGCCCCGCTGGCCGGAGCAGGTCAGCCCCTCGATCTCATCGATCTCCTCGCACTCCTCGTTGCTCGCGGAGCTGGCGCAGCAGGTCGGCGGGAACGTGTCGACGCACCGGCTGCAGGCGAAGCAGACCCGGACCGGGTAGGACCACTCGGCGGTCTCGACCTCCTGGCCGCCCAGCGTCCTGCCCCGCAGCACCACCGTCGCCACCACCTGGACGTCGCCGCCGCGGTTCGCGGCCTGAACACGCAGGTCGTCCATCGTGGCGCCGTCGATCAGGAGGACCTCGGTGCAGTTGTAGCCGGCGTCGTCCCCGCTCCCGGGATCGACCAGGCCCGTGATCGGAACCACGTACCCCTCCGTCACGGGGTTGCCCTCGAGATCGGCCACGCGGACCTCGGCCTCGTAGAGCTGGATGCGCGATGTCTCGGTGCGGAGCACGTCCGGATCGCCGCGCTGCACGATCTGGTTGCCCACGAGGAGCGTCGCGGAGTGGCTGCCCGCGTACGCGGCATCGACGGAGTCCTCGGTCCAGAACGGCTCGCCGGGGCCGCAGGTCACGGTGCAGTCCCCCGACCGCGCCATGCGCATGCGCACGAACAGGCTGCTCTCGTTATCGGCGCATGCAGACGCGAGCAGGCCGCCCGACACCGCGAGCAGCGCGAGCGCACAGAGCCTCCTCGCGAGGCCGGACGCCGCGGCCACCGACCCTTCTCCTTCATCAGTCATGGCAAACGCCTCCAACGCGGAAATAAGCGTCAGCGGCGACCATCGAGCGCCGCTGGCACAAGTCGCCCCTGCCGGATCGTTTTGCGCGAGCCGACCCACGACCTGGCCGAAAAGAGTAGCGGGTCGGCCCGTCGAGCGGCAAATTCGCGGTGGCCGTAAGCTGAGTAAGCTGAGTGACCGAGCGATGCTGCCGCGCCTCGCGGGAACCGCGCGTGCGCTCCAGATACGCTACGATGCCGGCGGCCAGATGAGCAAACCCGAGGAGAGCGAGCCCATCGACGCGTGGAGCCGCCTCGAGATCACCGAGCGCGCCGAAGGCGTACGCATCTCGGTCCAGGTGCGCCCCAGGTCGTCGCGCTCCGCCGTCATCGGCGTGCGCGAAGGGGCGCTCGACGTGTCGCTGACCGCGCCGCCCGTCGACGGCGCCGCGAACGCGGAGCTCATCAAGCTGCTCGCGCGCGCGCTCGACGTGCGCCAGAGCGATGTCCAGATCGCCCTCGGCGCGAGCGGCAGGAGCAAGGTCGTCGCCGTCCGCGGGCTCAACGAGACCGAGGCGCGAAAGCGGCTCGCCGGGGCGCAGCGATGAAGGAAAACGTCGTCCGGTTCGAGAAGTGGGAAGGTCTTGGCAACGACTTCATCCTCGTCGAGGCGGTCCCGATGACCGCCGAGGCGGCGCGGCGCCTCTGCGACCGGCGGTTCGGCATCGGCGCCGACGGCGTGCTCGTCATCGATCGCGAGCGGCCCCGGATGGACGTCTGGAACGCCGACGGGAGCCGCCCCGAGATGTGCGGCAACGGCATCCGCTGCGTCGCGGCCTACCTCGTGTCCCGAGGGACGCCCCAGAAGGCGATCACCATCGCGACCGACGCCGGCGACAAGCGGTGCGAGGTCACCCGGGCAGGCGACCGCTTCGACGTGCTCGTCGGCATGGGCCGCGCCCGCATGGGCGAGCCGCTCGTGGTCGCGGCGCTCGGCGCGGAGCACCGGTTCGCCACCGTGGACGTCGGCAACCCGCACGCCGTGACGTTCGACCCCTACACCGAGGACACGATCGACGAGCTCGGGCCGATCGTCGCGACCACGCCGGCCGAGGGCGTCAACGTCGAGTTCTGCCGCGTCCGACCGGTCGAGCAGGGCGAGGGCGCGTGCATCGACGTGACCGTCTGGGAGCGCGGCGTCGGCCGGACGCTGGCGTGCGGCACCGGCGCCTGCGCCGTCGCCGCCGCGGCGTGCGCGCAGGGCCGCGCGCAGTACGGAGCGCCGCTGCGCGTGGTGCTGCCGGGCGGCTCGCTGCGCGTCACCGTCGCCGCCGGATCTCTCGAGCTGCTGATGCAAGGCCCGGCGCGCCGGGCGTTCTCCGGCGAGGTGGTGATCGCGTGACCGCCTCGGTCGAGGGGGTCTGGAGTCCAAGCCGGGCGCCGGTCCACGAGATCTCGCTCAAGGTGCTCGCGGTCATCGCCGACGAGGCGACCCACACGCTGTTCTCGCGGGTCATCACGTCGGACGAGCTGATGCTCGCCAGCGATCTCGCGGAGGGGATCGCCCTGGCCGAGACCGCCGCGCCGGACGTCGCGTTCATCGACGTCGGGCTCGGCGACGGCGCCGGCCTCGCGATGGTCCACCACCTGAAGGCGCTCGCGCCCGATGCGACCGTCTTCGCGCTGGCGACGCGGGCGCAGCTCGAGGCGGGCGCCCACGCGGTCGCGCTCGGCGGCGCCGGGCTCTTTCTCCTGCCGCTCGGCGGAGACGAGGTGCTGAACGCGGTCGGCTCGGTGCGGGTGCGCTTCGCCGAGCGGGCCCTCCGGGTGCAGCTCGAGCAGGAGTCGGCGCGCAGCGCGCGGGCGGCCGGGTGGATCGCCCGTGTGGCCGAGCTCGCCGACGCGCGGGACCGCAACGCGGCAGCGCAGCAGCTCGCCGAGGTGTTCGTCGAGGCGACCGCCGCGGCCGCGGCCGCCGTGTACCTGACCGTGGGAGACCGCTCCACCGAGCTGACCCGCTCCGCGCTGACCGGGCCGCTCGACCGCGCGCCGGCCTACGGCAGCGAGGCCGACATCCTCGACTTCGCCCGGCGCGAGCAGCTCGTGGTCGTGCCGCTCGCCCTCCGCAGGCTGTCCGCCGGGCACCTGCTGCTGCAGAAGGAGCCCGGCCGCAGCTCCGCGTTCCCGTCGGTCAGGCGCCCGGACAGCAGCGTCTCGACGTCCAGGCGCGCACCGCTCCTCGACGGCCTCGTCAAGCTGCTCGCCACGCAGGCGACGACGGCGCTCGCCTTGCTCGGAGAGCGCGAGCGCTCGACCGGCGGCGCCGCGATGAAGGACCCGGCGTCGAGCGCCTACTCGTTCGCCTACTACGTCGACGTCGCCGGCCGGGAGATCGACAAGGCCAAGCGGCACGGCCGCCGGTTCACGATCGCGACCATCGTCATCGAGCCCGACGCGATCGCCGCGCCGGAGCGCCCGGACGATCTCGCCTTCTGGCGGGCCACGCCGCCGCCCCCCGCGAACGCGCTCAACCCCGGTCAGGTCGCCGAGCACCTGCTCCGCGCCGTGCGCGACACCGACATCCTGGCCCGCGTCGATGAGAACGAGTTCCACCTGCTCATGCCCGAGACCGCCGGGCTGGAGGCCCACGCCTGCCATCGCCGGATGCTCTCGCGCGTCGCCGGGAGCGAGAAGCGGGCCGGGTACCTGCCCAAGGGGCTGCTCGTCGGGATCGCCACCTTCCCCCACGACGGCCAGGGGCTGGCGCAGCTGCTCCGCATCGCCCGGCGGCGCGCCGAGGCCACCAAGTCCTCGATCCTGCACCGCATCCCGCAGGATCGGCGGAGCATCGGCGAGATCTTCAGCCTGCTCGTGCGCGAGGCCCCGAGCGCCGAGGGCCCGTCCGCGATCTCGGCGCCCCGCGCGCTCGACCTGTCGGTGTCCGACACGGTCCTGCTCGCGACGTCGGTGATCCGGAACGCGCTCCGCGGGGGCGCCGTGCTCATCCTGGTCGCCCACCACGACGGGCTCAGCCTGGGCGCGCAGGTGAAGGCGCTGCTCGCCTCGCCGCGCGAGGACGTGGTGGTCCACGCCCTCGACCTTCGATCGTCGCCGGGGTGCGACGACATCGAGGCGCTCTGCGTCCTCGCAGAGCACGGCGCATACGCCCTCGTCGGGCGGAATCAGGGGGGCTTCGTGAAGGGTATCCACGCCGCCGATCCGCTGCTCGCGGACTTCCTCGCCGAGCGGCTCGGCCGCGCGGCCGGGCTGCGGGTCTTCGGCTGACTCGGAGGGCACCGTCCAGTGTCTCGCAGGGTGCTGTTGGTGGATTCAGACGTGGACGCGCTCGGCGCGCTCGCGTCGGCGCTGAGGGCGCGTGGTCTCACGGTGACCAACGCGAACGGCGCGTTCGAGGCGGTGGAGCAGGCGTTCAAGCGTCGGCCCGACGTCGTGCTCGCCGCCAGGGCGCTCGACGAGGACAGCGCGCTCGCGGACGCGTTCGCCGCCGTCCCCGATCTCGCCGACACCCCCATCCTGTTCGTCGTCGACGGCGCCGAGGGCGAGCTCGGCCCCGACGACGTCCTGCGCAGCGACGTCGATCACATCGTCTCGCGCATCACCGAGGCGTCCCCGCGCGGCTCCAAGCCGACCGCGCTGCAGGAGATCCGCGGCGACCTCCAGCAGGTGCCGCTCGTCGACCTGCTCCAGCTGCTCGCGATGAACCGCCGGAGCGGCGTCCTCGGGATCACCACGCCGGCCGGCGCCGGCGAGCTCCGGCTCTCGGCAGGGGAGGTGATCGACGCCGTCTACCGCCGCCTCGAAGGGGAGAAGGCGCTCTACCGGCTGCTCGGCGAGCGCGACGGGCACTTCGCGTTCTCCCCCGGCGAGCCGACGAGCGCGCGCCGGCTCTTGGCGCCGACGTCGCGGCTCCTCATGGAGGCGCTCCGCCAGGTCGACGAGGTCCAGCGCCGCCGCGCCGAGCTCGCGCCGGCCGGCGAGGCCTTCCTGGTGACCGAGCCGTCGAGCGACGATCTCGACCTGTCCCCGCTCCAGAGCCACGAGGCCTTCGGCGTCGTCGCGATCTCCGGCGCCTTCGGCGCCGCGGACGACGCGAGCGCCGCGACCTCGGTGCCCGACATCACGGCGCCGATGCCGATGCCGCCGAGCGCGGCGCGGGGCGGCCGCGGCTCGATGCCCCCGCCGCCGACGCTCCGCGCGGCCGAGTCGACCGCGCTCAAGCTCGAGTCGATGCGCTCCCCGACGGCGCCGCCGCCCTCGCTCGGGGAGCCGACCGAGCGCGCGATCGTGGCCGAGAAGCTCACGGCGCTGCTCCAGATGCCGCACAACCTCGACGAGCTGCTCGACGAGATCGGCGCGCCGGATCTCCTGATCCTGGAGGTCCTGATGGAGCTCACGGCGGCCGGGAAGATCCGCCGCATCTCGCTCGCCGACCTCACCACGCCGTTCGCGCCCCCGGAGCACTTCCCGGTGCTCCGGTCGCTGGTGACGCGCCTCTCCCGACCGGGGTTCGCGCCGCCGCCGCACCTCGTCATCGCCGCGAGCGCGCGCCGCATGACGATGCTCTCCCACGCCGTCCGCCGCATCGCGGACGCGATCGTCCCGGCCGAGCCGCCGCCGCACGCGCCGCTCCCGAGGCCGCTCGGCGTGATCCGGCTCGGCGACGGCGTCGAGCTCGCCCTGATCGGCCTCCCCACCGAGGAGAGCTTCGCGCCCACCTGGGCGCTCGCCCTGCACGGCGCGGCCGCGGTCGTCCGGCTCGGCGACGCCAGGGAGGACGCGCTGGCCGCGCACTGCGAGGCGCTCGAGCTGCTCCTGCTCGACGCAGAGTCCATGATGGGTCCGCTCGATCTCTCCTCGCCTGGACAGATCACGCTGCTCGTGCGCGCCGCGCTCGAGGCCGCTGCAGGGGTGTGAGCAGCTGACACGAGGGCTGAATCGAACGGATCTTCCGGGGTTTCTCGCCTCGGAAACCAGCAGCAGTATCGGCTCTAGCAGCGTTGCGAGGGCGGGTTTCTGCTATCGTCGTCGACGCCTCGCTTTCAGCAGTTCGGCGAGGAGAGGAGCGCGATCGTGCTTATCGGAGTCCCCAAGGAGATCAAGACACGTGAGTACCGCGTCGGCATGACGCCCGCGGGCGTCCGGGCCCTGGTCGGCCACGGACACAGGGTCCTCGTGGAGTCCGGCGCGGGCGAGGGCAGCGGGCTCTCCGACGAAGCCTACGCGCGGGCGGGCGCCGTCATCGCGCGATCGGCGGCGGAGGCGTGGAGCGCCGACATGGTCGTGAAGGTGAAGGAGCCGCTCCCCTCCGAGTACGGCCACTTCCGCCAGGGCCTCCTCCTCTATACCTACCTGCACCTGGCCGCCGAGCCCGATCTCACGAAGGAGCTCGCCCGGCGCGGCGTGACCGGCATCGCGTACGAGACGATCCAGCTCGAGGACGGCTCGCTGCCGCTGCTCCGGCCCATGAGCGAGGTGGCCGGCAGGATGGCGGTCCAGGTCGGCGCCTCGTGCCTCGAGAAGGAGCGGGGCGGCAAGGGCGTGCTCCTCGGCGGCGTGCCGGGGACGCGGCGCGGCCGCGTGGCGATCCTCGGCGGCGGCGTGGTCGGGCGGAACGCGGCGACCATCGCGGTCGGGATGGGGGCGCAGGTCACCGTGCTCGACGTGCGCGCCGAGACGATGAGCTACCTCGAGGACGTGTTCGGGGGCGCGATCGAGACGCTCTACTCGAACGCGGAGAACATCGAGACGATGTGCGAGCGCGCCGATCTCGTGATCGGCGCGGTGCTCGTGCCCGGCGCCAAGGCGCCCCTGCTCGTGACCGAGGACCACATCCGCCGCATGGAGAAGGGGACCGTCGTGGTCGACGTCGCCGTGGACCAGGGCGGCTGCATCGCCACCTGCCGCCCGACGACCCACGACAACCCGACCTACGAGGTGCACGGGGTCGTCCACTACTGCGTCGCCAACATGCCGGGCGCGGTGTCGCACACGAGCACCTGGGCGCTCACGAACACGACGATCGGCTACGCGGTGGCGATCGCCAACCAGGGCATCGCGGCCGCCGCCAAGGCCGACCGGGCCGTGGCGCTCGGCATCAACACCTACGGCGGACACGTGACCTACGGCCCCGTCGCCGCAGCCCACCGGCTGGAGTACGTGCCGGTCGAACGCGCGCTCGGCTGACCCCGGAGCGCGACCCCGTGGCATCCGGAAAGAAGAAGAAGATCGCGATCATCGGCGGCGACGGGATCGGTCCGTCCGTCACCGCCGAGGCCAGGCTCCTGCTCGAGCTCTACCAGGCGCGCGCGGGGCTGCCGATCGACCTGTGGGACCTCGATCTCGGCGCCGACCGGTACCTGCGCGACGGGACCACCTTCCCGAACCAGATCCAGGTGGCGATCCAGCGCGAGTGCTCGGCGGTGCTCCTCGGCGCGCTCGGCGATCCGCGCGTGCCGAACCTGGAGCACGCGCGCGACATCCTCTTCGGGATGCGCTTCGGGTACGACCTCTACGCCAATGTGAGGCCCGTACGGGCGCTGTCCGACCGGCTCGTCCCGCTCAAGGGTCGCGCGGCGAAGGACATCGACATCGTCGTGTTCCGCGAGAACACCGAGGGCATCTACGTCGGGATGGGCGGCCAGTTCAAGCGCGGCACCCCGGACGAGGTCGCGATCAACGAGGACGTCAACACGCGGAAGGGCGTCGAGCGGATCATCCGCGCGGCCTTCGACTACGCGCGCGCGACGGGGCGGACGCGGGTCACGATGGCGGACAAGTCGAACGCGATGCGGCACGCGCACGAGCTGTGGCTGCGGGTCTTCCACGAGGTGCGCGCCCAGTACCCGGAGATCCAGTCGAACCACGTCTACGTGGACGCCCTGTGCCTGTACCTCATCCAGGACCCGTCGCAGTTCCAGGTGATCGTGACGAACAACCTGTTCGGCGACATCGTGACCGACCTCGGCGCGGCGCTGCAGGGCGGGCTCGGCATGGCCGCGAGCGCGAACGTGCACGCGTCGGACCCGGCGCGGGTCGCGCTGTTCGAGCCGGTCCACGGGTCGGCGCCGCCCCTCGCCGGCAAGGACGTGGCGAACCCGTTCGCGGCGATGCTCACCGCGGGGCTGCTGCTCGCCCACCTCGGGTGGCCCGAGGAAGAGCGCCGCATCGAGCGCTGGGTCTCCCAGGCGCTCGACCGGGGGATGTGCACGGTCGACGTCGGCGGCGCGCTCGGCACGCGGGCCGCAGGGGCCTGGGTCCGGGAGCAGATCGCCGCGGAGCTGGGCCCGCCGTGAGGTGACCCGGGGGCCCCGGCCGGGGGGCCGCGCGGGCACGATCGCCGAGAAGTTCGGGTGTCCGATCCTCCTGTGATACGGGACCGCCAATGGGCGTAGGATCGAGGGCGGTGGAGCACGCGGGACCGCGGAGCAATGCAGCGGGCGAGGCTCGGCACGAGCGGCTGGGCGGGGCGCGGGCCGAGTTCGTGGCGAACCTGGGTCGCCGTGTGGCGGAGCTCCGCGCGATGCTCCGGCGGATCGAGGCGGACGACGATGCGCCGCGCCTCGTCGAGGAGCTGAAGCGGCGCCTGCACTCGCTCGGCGCCGGGGCGCGGCTCCTGCGCTTCGTGCGGGTCGCCGAGCGGCTCGCCGAAGGGGAGTCGCAGCTCGCCGGCGCGGCCAGCGGGCGGCTCACCGGCGAGGCCGCCGCGGTCCTGCGGGAGGTGCTCGAGGAGCTGCCCGCCCTCGCCTGGGGGCAGTCGGCGATCGGCGAGCAGGCTGCGGCGCCGCGCGAGCCGATGGCGTCGCGCGAGCAGGCCGCGGCGCCGCGCGAGCCGATGGCGTCGCGCGAGCGGGCGGCTCAGGGCGCGCGCGCTCCCGCGGACGCGGCGAGCGCGCAGAGCGCCGACGCCGGGCCGGAGGCCGCGGACGCAGGCGGCGCGAAGGGGCAGGGCACGACGTGGATCGCGCGCGTGAACAACGGGCGCGCGCTCGCCCCCGCGCCGCTCACGCTCGACGACGAGGAGGAGGCGAGCGCGCGCCCGTCATCGCCGCGCAGCGCGGAGCAGGCGATCTCCGCCGCGCCGCCCGAGGCCGCGCCGCTCGAGGCGCCGATCACGGCGCTCGTCGTGGGCGGCGCGCCGCTCGCCGACGCGCTCGACGCGGGGAGCGCTGGCGCCGGGCCGTCGTTCGAGGTGGAGCGGACCGACGAGGTGGAGACGGCGATCGATCTCGCGCGCGCGTTCGCGCCGGACGTGGTCCTGCTCGACGCGGATCTGCCGGGCGCGCGGGCGCTGGCCGAGGCGCTCGCCGCCGACCCGCTGACCGACCTCGTCCCGGTCGTCGCCGTCGGTCGCTTCGCCCGGCCGGAGGACGCGGCCCCGTACGTGGCGCTCGGCGCCGCGCGCACGCTCGCGAAGCCGGCGTCGCCCGACGCGCTCCGGCGCGCCGCCGCGGAGGCCGCGGCGAGCTGCGTGCGCCTCGGCCAGCCCGCGCGCGCGCCGCTCGGGGCCGTCAACCTCGACGAGCTCGGCGCCCGCCTGGCCGAGGAGCTGCGCCGCGGGCTCTGCGACGCCGCCGAGCCGAGGAGCCGCGGGGAGAACGTGGATCTCGGCGACGGAGCCGAGGTGCTCGCGGCGCTCTGGGGCGCGGTGGCGCGCATCCGCGATCTCGTGACGATCCGCTCGCACGGCGGGGTGCGGTTCTCGCCGAACGGGCCGGAGGGCGCGCTGCCGCTCGCGCCGTGGATGGCCGCGCCGGGCGCGCCCGAGGGCGAGCGCTCGCGGCTGCACAGCGAGATCCGCGCGAAGGCGCCGGCGCGCGGGGCCGCCGCGAGCGCCGCGGCGCCGGTCGACGCGGCGCTCGACGCGATGGACATCGTGGTCGCGGACGACGATCCGGCGGTGACGTGGTTCCTCGCCGGCGTGCTCCGGGCCGCGGGGGCGAAGGTGCACGAGGCGCACGACGGCGCGCGGGCGCTCGACCTCGCGTACGAGACGACGCCGGACCTGGTCGTGAGCGACGTGCTCATGCCGCGCCTCGACGGCTTCGCGCTCTGCCGGGCGCTCAAGCGCGACGTGGCGCTGCGCGACGTGCCGGTGATCCTGCTGTCCTGGAAGGAGGACCTGCTCCAGCGGCTCCGCGAGCTCGGCGCCCAGGCCGACGGCTACCTCCGCAAGGAGGCGAGCGCCGCGGCCTTCGTGCAGCGGGTGAACGAGGTGCTGCGGGGCCGGCGGCGCGTGGCCGAGCGCATCGCGACCGGCGGCGAGGTCCGCGGGCGGCTCGACGGCATGACGACGCGGACGCTGCTGTCGCTCGCGTGCGCGCGCCGACCCGACGCGCTCGTGTCGGTGCGCGACGCGGCGTTCCTGTACGAGGTGCTGATCAAGGACGGCCGCCCCGCCGCCGCGACCCGGACGGCGCACGACGGGACGTTCCACCGCGGCCCCTCGGTGCTCGCGGCGCTGCTCGGCGTCGGCTCCGGCCGCTTCGCGGTCGCGCCCGCGCCGGAGGACGAGCTCCGGGCGCCGCCGCGCCCAGGTTTCGAGGGGACCCTCGCGGAGCAGCTCGTGCCCGCGATCGCCGCGGCCCGGGCGGCGCAGCGGCTGCTCCACGGGCCGCCCCTGATGCAGGTCGAGCGCGTCATCCTCGATTTGGAGGGGATGGGCGCCACGACCGACGCGACGCCCGAGCCGGCGCGGGCGCTCCTCAGGGCGCTCGCGCGGGGGAGCTCGCCGCGGTCGATCATCACCTCGGGGGAGTTCGCCGCGAGCCTGGTCGAGGACGTGCTGAACGACGTGGCGGCGCGCGGCGGCGTGCGGCGCGTGATCGGCCGCGAGGCCGAGGACCTGCTCGCCCCCGCCGTGGCCCACGAGGAGGCGACGCTCCGCGGCGTGCGGCGCGCCCCGGAGCGGGTCGCGCCGGTCGTGGCGCTCCTGCCCGAGATCGCCGGCGACGGCGCCGCGTCGTCGCGCGGGCCCGTCGAGCTCGCAGACGACCAGCTCACGGTGGTGCCCGGCTCGGTGGCGCCGGTGTCGCTGGTGTCGGCGCCGGGCTCTGCGGCGTCGATCCCGGTGGTGTCGGTGGTGTCTGTGCCCGGATCGGCGGCGTCGATCCCGGTGGTGTCGGCGGCGCCGGCGTCGAGCTCTGCGGCGTCGATCCCGGTGGTGTCGGTGGTGTCTGCGCCCGGCTCTGCGGCGCCGGCGTCGAGCTCTGCGGCGTCGATCCCGGTGGTGTCGGTGGACGGCGAGGACGAGACCGCCGCGGCCGCGAGCGCGCTCAGGGGGGAGGCGAGGGCGCTGGCCAGCGCCAGAATCCCGAGCGATCTCGCCGAGATCCAGGGCGACGTCGCCAGCGCGCGCGCGACGTGGACCACGCCCGCCGAGGCCGCGGCGCTGGCGGCGGGCGTGACGCCGGCCGTGCCGGGCGTCGCGCCGGCGCCGCGCAGGCCGGAGGCCACGCTGCCCGCGCTGGAGTACCCGAAGCCCGAGCGGCTCCTGACCCTCGGCTCGCTCCCGCCGCCCCCGGTCGTCGAGGAGCCGCCTCCGGCGCCCGCGGCGCTCCGAGCGCCGGCGCCCCCCGCCGCGCGGAGCGCGGCGTCCGGCCCGGCGCCCGCCGTCGACGAGTCGCCCACGCCGCGCCGGGTGCGCCGGCCGTCCGCCTACGTGCCCACGCCGCCGCAGCAGCCAGCCCGCGACAGCCGCATGACCATGTGGGTCCTCTTCGCGGTGGCGGCCTTCGTCTTCGCGGTGGCGGCGCGGCTGTCGCGCGATCACGAGCTGCAGAGCGCCCCGCCGGCCGCCCAGCCGCCGAGCCCGCCGGCGGCAGAGCCGGCCGCGGCCGCCGCGACGGGCGCCGCCGCGCCGGCCGTCGCCGCCGCAGCGGGCACGGACGCCGCTGCGCCGCCGGCCGGGGCTGCCGCCGGACCGGTCGGCGAGAGCACCGCGAACCCCGTGCTCCCCGAGGATCTGCCGCTCGCCGCCGAGCACAAGGTCCCCGAGGGGCACGGCATGCTGGAGGTGATCGCCGGGTCGGGCGACACGCTCTTCGTGGACGGGCGCAAGGTGGGCACCGGCAGCGTCAAGCTGCCGCTCGCGCCGAAGGACGGCGCCTACGAGATCCGGGCGAAGCTCCGGGACGAGGAGCGGGTGCGCTTCGCGCTCGTCAAGGCCGGCCGCCTCACCCGGCTCCGCGTCGCGCCGCCGTGGCGCCGCTGAGCGCGACGGACGCGGCCCAGGCCGCCGCAGCAGCCCGCGCTGCCCCCAGCCACAGGCAGGGAACCCCGCTCGTGGTACAGCACGCCCCGTGCGCGCCCGCGTGATCCGACCCCACCACCCCTCTGCCGCGCTCACGCTCCTCTCCGCCGCGGCCGCGCTCCTCTCCGGCTGCACCGGGTGCGAGACGTCGAGCCGCGAGCTTCCGGCCGCCGCGGCCGCGTCGGCGAGCCCCGCGGCGACGCCGCTGCCCCCGGCCCGCGAGGTCGTGCACCTGGTCGACGAGCTGCCGAGCTGCGACATCGAGCACCGGGGGCTCCTGTTCGACACGGGCGCCAGCGCCCTCCTCGGCCGCTTCGCCTGGCAGGGGACCGTGCCCACCGGCATCCACGCGGTCGAGCACGATGGATCCACCTGGGCGCGCATCTCGGACCGGCAGATCAGGCTCACGTTCGTCCTGCCGTCCGCGAGCCCCATCTTCGTGTCCGCCCGCGCGGTCGGCCTCGCCTCCAAGTACGCCACCGTCTCCCTGGACGACCAGCTCCTCGGAACCCTCCGCTTCCAGCGGGACCAGATCCGCATCGCCTCGACCCCGACCACCTCCCTCCCCGCCGACCCCGGACTGCACACCCTCACGATCCGGTTCTCCGGCCGGCTCCGCGAAGGGGAGTCGTTCGCCGACATCGACTGGGTCCGCGTCGGCATCCCCGACGAGGACCCGGCCACCTACGGCCCCCCGACCCTGCGCGACGTCGTCGCGCCCGCCGCGGCGCTGTCGGGCGTCCCGCACCGCTCCATCGCGCTGCGCGCCCCGGGCGCCGTCCGCTGCGCCTTCCGCCCCTCCAAGGTGACCCGCCTCCGCACGGCCGTCGGCGTGATGGGCGCCGGGGAAGGCGACGCCGAGATCCGCGTCCTGCGCGACGGCCAGGAGCCCCTCGTGCTCCATCGCGTCCACGTCGAGGGCGGCGACAAGGCGACCTGGACCGACGTCGAGCTGCCGCTCGCGCCCTTCGAGGGCTCCCTCATCAACCTCGAGCTCCGCGCCACCGCCGCCGCCCGCGGCGGCCGCATCCTCTTCGGCGACCCCGTCCTCGCCGGATCGCAGGAGCCCCCGCCGCGCGTGCCCGCGGCGCGCGCGGTCGTGATCGTCGCCCTGAACGGGGTCGAGCGGCCCGATCTGCCCCCCTGGAGCGGTCGCCCGGAGCCGCACCTCGCGACCCTGTCCGAGCTCGCCACGTCGGCGACGACGTTCGATCACCACCGGGGCCCGAGCACGGTCGTGTCCGCCGTGGTCGCGTCGCTGCTCACCGGGCTGCCGCCGGCGGCCCATACCGTCACCGACACCGGGGCCCGCCTCCCCGCCCGCGTGACCACCATCGGCGCCATCGCGAGCGACAGCAGCATCCGGACCGGGTTCTTCACCGGCGTCCCCACCACCTTCCGGGCGTTCGGCTTCGGGCCCGGCTGGTCCCGCGTCCTCGAGCACCCGCCGACCAGCGGCGAGCCGGCCACCACCCCGATCGACGCCGCCTCCGCCTGGATCAGCGAGACCGTCCGCCAGGACGCCGGAAACCGCTTGCTCGCGTTCGTCCACGCGCGCGGCGGTCACCCGCCCTGGGAAGTCGGCCCGAAGGAGCTGAACGCCCTCAAGCCCGCCGACTACGCCGGCCCGATCGAGCCGCGCCGCGCCGCGCAGGTGCTGGCCAGGCTGCGGAACCGCCGCCGCGACGTCCTCAGCCCCGACGATCGGGACCGGATCCGCGACCTCTTCTCCATCGCGCTCGCCGGCCAGGACCGCGCCCTCGGCAACCTCATCGGGACCCTCAAGGCCGCCGGCCTGTGGGACGAGACCCTCTTCATCGTCACCGGCGATCTGGCCAGCGGGCGCTCCGACGCCACGCTCTACGCCGAGAGCCTCGACCTCCAGGAGCCGGTCCTGACGCTCCCGCTTTATGTCCACTTTCCCGGCGACCTCTACGCCGGCCAGCGCGTCTCGACCCCGACCGAGATCATCGACATCACGCGCACCGCCGTCGCCGCCCTCGGCCTCTCGTTCGCCCGCAAACCGCTCGGGAAGGATCTCGCGGCCGTCGCCTCGGGCCTCGAGGGCGTCGAGCGCAACCCCCAGGTCGCCGCCCTCGGCGATCGTTACTCCACGCGCTGGGGCAACCTCGTGCTTTCGGGGCGGCTCGGCGTCCCCCCCTTCCTCTGCGATCTCGACGTGGACCCGACCTGCGCCTTCAACCGCCGCGAGGTGATGCCGCTCGCCACCCTGTCGCTCTTCCGGCGCACCGTGACGTTCGACCTGTCCGTGCGCGCGCCCGCGGCACAACGGGAGCCGGCCACGATCGACGCGGAGACGGCGGCCGTGCTCAACGTATGGGGCGCGCAATGACGCCCGCGCGGCGCCGCGCCCGCGAGCGGACGACAGCCCGCTGACGACGCCCGGGCGGCGCGCCGCGCCGGGCGCAGGCGAGGGCGTCCGCGACATCGCGCAGGCCGCGCGAGCGCGCGATCCGCGACGTCATGATGCCCCGCTGCGAGGCAGCATGCCCCGCTCCGCGCTCCCGATCGCGCGCAGCGTCGATCGATCGACCCAGCGACGTACGCCCGCGCCCGCGCGTGCGCGTCGTGCGCCCGCGCCGCGCGCGGCGGCGTGCGCGTGATGCGCGCGCTCCGCGCGCGCCGGGCGCCTGGCATGCTTCGCGCAAACGCCGCAGACCGCACAGGCAAAGCGCCTCGATGGCGCTTCATCTTTCCGTGAGAGGAGTCCCCGCATGAAGGCGACCGACCTATTGAAGGAGCAGCACCAGGAAGTCGACGAGCTCTTCGAGCGCATCGCGCAAGCCGACAGCAACGAGATCGGCGCGCTCAGGGACGAGCTCGTGGCGAGCCTCGTCGGCCACTCGGCCATCGAGGAGGAGCTCTTCTACCCCGAGTCCCGGGAGGCGCTCGGCGCCTCCCCCCTGATCCCGACCTCGTACGAGGAGCACTCCCTGGTCGAGATCATGTTGCAGAAATTGCTCAGCACCGAGCCGGGTGACGAAACCTTTCACGCCAGGCTGGGTGTGCTCAAGGAGCTCGTGCAGCACCACGTCGCGGAGGAGGAGAAGGAGCTCTTCCCCCAGGTCGAGCGCGCCATGGGCGCCGAGCGCCTCGAGGAGCTCGGCGCCCGCCTGGAGGCGCGCTTCGACCAGGTGCGCGAGGGCAACGTCGAGGCGCTCCTGAGCCAGAACGTCGCGAAGAGCATGCCCGCCGCCGCCGGCCGCCGCACGCGGGCCGCGAAGCCTGCGGCCCGCAAGGCGGCGGCCAAGCGTCCGCCCGCGAAGCGCGCGCCGACGCAGCGCGCCGAGCCGGCGCGGGGCGCCCAGAAGGGCCGTCGCGGCGCCGCGGCCGGGGCCGGACGGAAGAAGGCCGCGGAGGCGCCGGCGAAGACCGGGCGCGCCGCGCCCGCGCGCAAGGCGAGCCGGCCGACGACGAGCCGGCCCGCGAAGACGAGCCGCACGGGCCGCAAGGGCGGTCGCACGAGCAGCGCCTCCGCGCGCTGATCGCGGTACGCCGGCGGACCTGGGGGGAATGCCGGTGGACTGGAGGGAATGCCGGCGGACGCCGGAGAGCGTCAGCGGCGCGGGGTCCGTCCGGAGGGGACGGCGGGCCCCGCGCCGCCATCGAGATCGAAGAGGGGGAGCGTGCCGCCGGCCTTCGGGGCAGCGGGCTTCGGGGCGGCGGCCTTCGGCGGGCTGGCCTTCGGGGCAGCGGGCTTCGGGGCAGCGGCCTCCGCCGCGGCCTCCTCCAGCAGGGCAGGGTCGTCTGGGCCGATCGAGTTGACCCGCGTCGAGACGGCGCGCGCCGCGAGCGAGCCCCGAGGCGCCGGCCGGAGCAGCGCCTCGACGCGATCTGCGTCCGATTCCGCTCCGTCGCCGACGCCGAGCCAGAGATCCACGTCCCCGGGCTCCAGGAGGACCGGCATGCGGTGGTGGACCTGGGCCACGTCGGCGCTCGCCTCGGTGGTGAGGATCGTGAAGCGGACGTCGATCTCCCCCGTGTCGGGATCCTTGGCCGGCTGGTACAGCCCCGCCATGCGGAGCAGCCCGCCCCCCGCCGGGTGGAACCACGTCGGCCGCCGCGCGCCCTTCGGGCCGGTCCACTCGTAGAAGCCGTCCGCGGGCACCACGCAGCGGCGCGCCGCGAACGCGCCGCGGAACGTCGGCTTCGTCCGCGCGCTCTCGGCCCGCGCGTTGGCGAGGAGCGAGGGCGCCGCGCCGCCCCCGCCGAAGCGCCCCGTGAACCCCCACGCCGCCGCCACGAGCTCCCGCTGGCCACCCTGCGCGCGCAGCACGGGGTGGACGGTGGACGGAGCGATGTTGTAGCGGGGCCGGTAGAGCGCGGCCGCCTTCGGGTCGGCGGCGATCGCTCGAGCGGGGCCGCCGGCCGCGGCGCCCGCGCCGAGCGAGGCCTCCAGCAGCGCGACGAGGGTGGCAAAGTCCGGAACGGCGAGGGTGAAGCGCGCGCACATATAACACTAGATTAGCGCCATCAGCGCGCCTACAAGGGCGCTCCGGACGTTGGAGGAGGCCGCATGGTCGACAGCTTTGGCACGAAGAGCACGCTGACGGTTCAAGCCGATACGTACACCTACTACAAGCTCACCTCGCTGGCGCAAGGCGGCGCTTCGCTCGACAAGCTCCCCTTCTCGCTCCGCATTCTCCTGGAGAACCTCCTCCGCCACGAGGACGGGCGCGTCGTGCGCAAGGACCACGTGGAGGCCGTCCTCAACTGGGACCCCAAGGCCCGCCCCTCGCAGGAGATCGCCTTCCACCCCGCGCGCGTGCTGCTCCAGGACTTCACCGGCGTCCCGGCCGTGGTCGACCTCGCGGCCATGCGCGAGGCGCTCGCGAAGCTCGGCGGCGACTCGCTCAAGATCAACCCGCTCCAGCCCGTCGACCTGGTGATCGACCACTCCGTCCAGGTCGATAAGTTCGCTTCGTCGACGGCCGTGAAGGAGAACGCGGCGCTCGAGTTCGAGCGCAACCAGGAGCGTTACGCCTTCCTCCGCTGGGGGGCGCAGGCGTTCACCAACTTCCGCGTGGTGCCGCCCGACCAGGGCATCTGCCACCAGATCAACCTGGAGTACCTCGCGGGCGCCGTCATGCGGCAGGGCGCGCTGGTCTACCCGGACACGCTCGTCGGCACCGACTCGCACACCACCATGATCAACGGGCTCGGCGTCGTCGGCTGGGGCGTCGGCGGCATCGAGGCCGAGGCGGCGATGCTGGGCCAGCCGCTCTCGATGCTCATCCCCGAGGTGGTGGGCTTCAAGCTCCACGGCAGCCTGCCCGAGGGCGCCACCGCGACCGATCTCGTCCTCACGGTGACGCAGATGCTGCGGCAGAAGAAGGTCGTCGGGAAATTCGTGGAGTTCTACGGCCCCGGCCTGAGCGCCCTCTCGCTCCCGGACCGCGCCACGATCGCCAACATGGCGCCCGAGTACGGCGCCACCATCGGCTTCTTCCCCGTCGACGACGAGACGATCGCCTACCTGCGCTTCACCGGCCGGCCCGCCTCGCTCGTCGCGCTCGTCGAGGCCTACTACAAGGAACAGGGGCTGTTCCGCACGGACAACACCCCGGATCCCGTCTTCAGCGACACGCTCTCGCTCGACCTCGGCGACGTCGAGCCGTCGATCGCTGGCCCGAAGCGGCCGCAGGACCGCGTCCGGCTGCGCGACGCGAAGCGCGCCTTCCGCGCCTCGCTCCAGGGCATGCTCGAGAAGGAGTTCGCCGCCGCCGAGCCGGCCGCGGTGAAGGCGTTCCTCGAGGAGGAGACCGGCGCGGCCGCGGCGCGCGCGCCCGCGCTCGAGAAGGTCATGCGCCCGGCGGACATCACCGCGGGCGACACGCGCTACACGCTGCGCCACGGCTCGGTCGTGATCGCCGCGATCACGTCGTGCACCAACACCTCGAACCCGGCGGTCATGCTCGGCGCGGGCCTGCTCGCGAAGAAGGCCGTCGAGCGCGGGCTCACGGTGAAGCCGTGGGTGAAGACCTCGCTCGCCCCCGGGTCCAAGGTCGTCACCGACTACCTGCGTCAGGCGGGGCTCCTGCCGTACCTCGAGGCGCTCGGCTTCCACATGGTCGGCTACGGATGCACGACGTGCATCGGCAACTCCGGGCCGCTGCCCGACGTGATCGGCGATACGGTCCGCCACAACGACCTCGTCGTCGCGAGCGTCCTGTCCGGCAACCGCAACTTCGAGGGCCGCATCAACCAGCACGTGCGGATGAACTTCCTCGCCTCGCCGCCCCTCGTCGTCGCCTACGCGCTGCGCGGCGACGTCGACGCCGACCTCTTCAAGGAGCCGGTCGGCACGGATCGCAACGGCGACCCGGTGTACCTCAAGGACATCTGGCCGAGCTCGTCCGAGGTCAACGAGGCCATCCGCACGGCGGTGCGGCCCGAGCAGTTCCAGGCGCAGTACGAGAACGTGTTCGCCGGCGACGAGGAGTGGCAGAAGCTGTCGATCCCGGGCGGCCAGACGTTCGCGTGGGACGAGGCCTCGACGTACGTGCGCAGGCCGCCGTTCTTCGAGGGGCTGTCGAAGGACCCGGAGCCGCTCAGCGACATCCGGGGCGCGCGCGTGCTCGCGCTGCTCGGGGACTCGGTGACGACCGACCACATCTCGCCGGCCGGCAACATCGCCAAGAACAGCCCGGCCGCGAAGTACCTGGTCGAGCACGGCGTCGCGCCCGCCGACTTCAACTCGTACGGCGCCCGCCGCGGCAACCACGAGGTGATGATGCGCGGCACGTTCGCGAACATCCGCCTGAAGAACCTGCTCCGCCCCGGCGAGGAGGGCGGCATCACGGTGCACCTGCCCGACGGCGAGAAGACGACGATCTACGACGCGGCCATGCGGTACAAGGACGAGAGCGTGCCGCTGCTCGTGATCGCCGGCGCCGAGTACGGCACCGGGTCGTCGCGCGACTGGGCGGCCAAGGGGACGAAGCTGCTCGGCGTGCGCGCGGTCATCGCGAAGAGCTTCGAGCGCATCCACCGGTCGAACCTGGTCGGCATGGGCGTGCTCCCGCTGGAGTTCGCGCCGGGCGAGGACGCCGGGACGCTCGGGCTCACCGGGCGCGAGGTGTTCGAGATCGGCGGCATCGCCGACAACCTCACGCCGGGCAAGAAGCTGAACGTCGTCGCGACCGGGGAGGGCGGCAAGACGACGACGTTCACCGTCACCGCGCGCATCGATACGCCGAACGAGGTCGACTACTACCAGCACGGCGGCATCCTCCAGTTCGTGCTGCGCAGCCTGGGCGGCACGGCCTAGGGCCTCCTCGCGCCGCTCCCCGCCGCCCGGCCCGGCGGGGAGCGGACCCCTTCCGAATGCGGAGCGGCGCGTCGCGGCTGCTGACGCGCGTGCTGGCTTCGGCTAGACCCTGGGGCATGCTCGATCCCCGCTACGTCGCAGATCACCTCGATGAGGTGCGCGCGGCGCTCGCACGTCGCTCGCCCGCCGCCGCCGCCGCCCTCGGAGACGACTTCGCCTCCGCGGTCAGCACGCGCCGGTCGAAGATCCAGGAGCTCGAGCGGTGGCAGGCGGAGCGCAACGCGGCGAACGACGCGATGGCGCGCCTCGACAAGAAGTCGCCGGAGTTCGCGCAGAAGCGCGACGAGCTGAAGGCCCTGTCCGGGCGGATCAAGGAGGCCGAGCAGGTCGTCTCCGAGCTCGAGAAGCGGCTGACCGAGCTCTTGGCCGGCGTCCCCAACCTGCCGGATCCGTCGGTGCCCGACGGCGCCGGGGACCAGGACAACGTGGTCGTCAGGGCGTGGGGCGAGAAGCCGAGCTTCTCGTTCACGCCGAAGTCCCACTGGGACATCGGCACGGCGCTCGGCATCCTCGACTTCGAGCGCGCGGCGAAGCTCTCCGGCGCGCGGTTCACGGTGCTGGTCGGCGCGGCGGCCCGCCTCGAGCGGGCGCTCATCTCGTTCATGCTCGACCTGCACACGCGCGAGCAGGGCTACCTCGAGGTGCTGCCGCCGTTCCTCGTCAAGGACTCGGCCCTGTTCGGCACGGGCCAGCTGCCCAAGTTCGCCGAGGACCTGTTCAAGACGCAGAAGAGCGACCCGGAGCGGGCGTACGACCTCTACCTCATCCCGACGGCCGAGGTCCCGGTGACGAACCTCCACGCGGACGAGATCCTCGACGGCGCGTCGCTGCCGATCGCGTACGCGGCGTACACGCCGTGCTTCCGGAGCGAGGCGGGCAGCCACGGGCGCGACGTGCGGGGGCTGATCCGGCAGCACCAGTTCGACAAGGTCGAGCTCGTGCGGTTCTCGGCGCCGGAGGACTCGCCCCGCCAGCACGAGCTCCTCACCGCGCACGCCGAGGAGGTGCTGAAGCGCCTCGGCCTGCACTACCGCGTCTCGTCGCTCTGCACCGGCGATCTCGGCTTCGGCGCGCAGAAGACGTACGACCTCGAGGTGTGGCTGCCCGGCCAGGGGGTCTACCGCGAGATCTCGAGCTGCTCGAACTTCGGCGATTTCCAGGCGCGCCGCGCCCAGATCCGCTACCGGCCGGAGCCGAAGGCGAAGCCGCGGCTGGCCCACACGATGAACGGGTCGGCGCTCGCCGTGGGGCGGACGGTGATCGCGATCCTCGAGCAGTACCAGCAGGCGGACGGGACGGTGGTCGTGCCAGAGCCGCTCCGAGCGTTCATGGGGTGCGAGGTCCTCCGCGGCAGGTAGCGGCGATGGCAGCGGACGAGGAGGCAAAGCGCGAGCTCCCGGAGGCGAGGGGCGCGCGCGACGGAGGAGGCGAGGGCGAACGCCGCTCGCAGCTTCCGGAGTCGAGGGGCGGGCGCGAGCTGGGCGAGGGCGAGCGCCGCTCGCAGCTTCCGGAGTCGCGGGGCGGGCGCGAGCTGGGGGAGGGAGAGCGCCGCTCGCAGGTGCTCCCGCCGTCGAGCCCCACCGAGACGTCCATGGCGCTCGCGCGTCGGCGGCTGCTCGAGCTCTGCAAGCGGCACAAGGACGAGCTGATCGACGACTGGATCGAGAACGTGCTGGCGCTGCCGCCGGAGCGCGGCCGGTACACCGACCGGCCCGTGGGCGAGGTGACGGAGAACGTGCGCTCCTGGCTCGCCGCCTTCACCAGGATCCTCGAGGACGGCAGCGAGACGCTGCTCGACGAGTTCATCACGCACCTCGTCGAGCAGCGCTACGCGACCGGGTACTCCATCAGCGGTCCGCTCATCGCCGCCTCCGAGTTCCGCACCGCGGTCGCGGGCGTCCTCGACACGACGCACGACGACGGCGACGCGGACGGCACGTCCTCCATCGACGTGCTCCGCGCCGTGGACGCGCTCTTGCTCCAGTTCGAGCACCGCTTCGCCGAGGCCTACGCCCAGCGCTCGCTGTTCGCCTCCGAGGAGCGCTACCGCGAGATCGTCGAGCTCTCGTCCGACGTCCTCGCGACGATCGACCAGGAGGGGATGCTCACGCGGCTCAACGTGCGCTTCGAGGTGCTCTTCGGGCACTCGCGGCAGGCGTGGATCGGCCGGCCGATCACCGCGCTCGCGGTCGCGGCGGACGTGCCGGCCCTGCGCGCCCTCGTGATGTCCGCGTCCCGGTCCGAGGCGCCCCGGGAGGCCACCATCCGCTGCGGGACGCGCGCCGGCCTGACCAAGGTGATGACGGTCCGGATCACGCGGCTCTACGGCGAGGACGCCTCGCTCGCGCTCATGCGCGACGTCACCGAGGAGGTCGCGCGCCGCGCGCAGATCCTCCACAGCGAGAAGCTCGCCTCGATCGGCCAGGTGGCGGCGAGCGTCGCGCACGAGCTCAACAACCCCATGGCGTGGGTGATGGCGAACCTGGAGCAGATCCGGAGCGGGGCGCACAAGCTCGTCGCGGCGGCGCGCCCGGTCGCCTCGGGCTCCTACGAGGACCTGCTCCGCGCCATCGACCTCATCGATCGGTCGTGCCACGAGGCGCTCGCCGGCGTCGAGCGGATGCGCGACATCGTGACCGACCTCAACCTCTTCTCGAGCAGCAGCGAGCGCAAGCCCGAGCGGGTGGACCTCGTCGACGTGATCGAGCTCGCGCTGCGGATGACGGGGCCGCAGCTGAGCCAGCTCTGCCGCATCGAGCGCCATTTCGGCGAGATGCCCCCGCTGGTCGGCTATCCGGGCAAGCTCTCGCAGGTGTTCGTGAACCTGTTCATCAACGCCGCGCAGGCGATGCCGAACCGCCCGCGCGACGAGAACATGGTGCGCGTGACGGCGCGCTTCGACGACGGCATCCACCACGTCGAGGTGGAGGACAACGCGCGGGGCATGACCCCCGAGGTCGTCGAGCGGATCTTCGACCCGTTCTTCACGACGAAGGAAGAGAGCGCCCGCCCGGGGATCGGCCTCTGGGTGTCCCGCAACATCGTCGAGGAGCAGCACGGCACCATGACGGTGTCGAGCAAGCCGGGCATCGGCACCATCTTCACGATCCGCCTGACCGGCCTGAGCCCCGCCGACCTCCCCGCGCTCCGCCCGCCGCCGGAGCCGCCGCGGCTGTCGTCGCGCGGGACGATCCTGTTCGTCGACGACGAGCCGATGCTCCTCAACGCGTTCGCGCGCGCGTTCGAGGAGCGGCACGAGGTGCTCGTGGCGAAGAGCGGCCACGAGGCGCTCGACCTCCTGCGGGACCGCGGCGGCCGGATCGACGCGATCGTCTGCGATCTCCTGATGCCGCAGATGAGCGGGATGGCCCTGTACGACGAGATCGGCGAGCGGTTCCCGCAGCTCCAGCCGAAGATGGCCTTCATGTCGGGCGGCGCGTTCACGCCGAGCGCGCGCGAGTTCGTGGAGCGGGTGGACAACCCGAAGATCGCGAAGCCGATCTCGCTCGACGACCTGGAGCGGGTGATCTCCGACCTCCTCAGCGGCGGGCAGAAGCGGGGGCACTAGGTGGCGGACAGGGCGAGGGCGATGCGGGAGCGGGCGAACCACGCGCGCTACCGGCCGGGGCAGCGGGCGGGGTTCTACGAGAGCTTCTTCCAGCGCGCGAACCACCCGACGCGCCCGCTCGCCTTCTGGATCCGGTACACGCTCTTCAGCCCGGCCGGGCGGCCCGAGGCCGCGGAGGGCGAGCTCTGGGCCATCTACTTCGACGGCGAGTCGGGGCGCCACGCGGTCGCCAAGCGCGAGGTCCCGTTCGCCGGCCGTTGCTCCTTCGCCGCCGATGCCCTGTCGGTCGACGTCGACGGCGCCCGGCTGCGCCCCGGCCAGCTCTCCGGCGCGGCGGGCGAGGGGGAGGGCGCCATCTCCTGGGACCTCGCGTACGAGGGCGGCGGGGAGCCGCTCCTGCTGCTCCCGGCGGCCCTCTACGAGGCCCCGCTGCCCAAGGCGAAGGCGCTGGTCGGCGCGCCGATGGCCGTCTACCGCGGCGTCCTCCGGGCCTTCGGGCGCGACGTGGACGTCGCCGGCTGGGTGGGCAGCCAGAACCACAACTGGGGGACGAAGCACACGGACCTGTACGCCTGGGGGCAGGTCGCCGGGTTCGACAGCCACCCGGACAGCTTCCTCGAGGTCGCCACGGCCCGGCTCAAGGTCGGGCCGTTCTGGACGCCGAGCATGACGCCGCTGGTCCTGCGGCACCGGGGCGAGGAGATCGCGCTGAGCTCGCTGGTCCAGGCGGTCCGCGCCGAGGCCTCGTTCGACTACTTCACCTGGCGCTTCCGCACGGAGACCGATCGGCTGAGCGTCGAGGGGCAGATCTCCGCGCGCGCGGCCGACGTCGTGGGCCTCGCCTACAGGAACCCTCCCGGCGGCGTGAAGCACTGCCTGAACACGAAGATCGGGGCCTGCAGCCTCACCCTGCGGCGGAAGAGCCTGGGCCGCGAGGTCGGGGTCGAGACGCTGACGACGGCCCGGCGCGCGGCGTTCGAGATCCTCACGGACGACCGCGACCACGGCGTGACGATCCGCGCCTGATCCCCGCCGGACGCATGGGCGCCTGCGCATGGGCGCGCTGCGCGGGCGGCCGGGCCGCTTGCGGGCGGCCAGGGCGCTTGCGGGCGGCCAGGGCCGCGTGCGGGCGCCAGGGCGATGCGCCGGCGCGGGCGGCGCCGCGGCCGCGGGACGTGGTGCGCGCCCGGCGCGGAGTCGGCTAAAGAGATCCGGGAACGCCACGGCACGAAAGGCGGATGCCATGAGCCTCAAGCACCCCCGGACCATCCTCGTCGCACTGGACAGCTCTCCCAAGGCGCCGCTCATCCTCGCGGAGGGCGTCGATCTCGCGCAGAAGCTCGGCGGCAAGCTCGTGCTCGTCCGCGGCATCGGGCTGCACCACAGCCTCCCCGCCGAGGCGATGAGCGAGTCGCCCACGCGCGTCCCCGAGATCCTGGAGCGCGGCGACCGGGAGGAGCTCGAGCGGCTCGCGCGCGGCGTGCCCCCCGAGCTCGTCGCGAAGCTCGTGGTCCACGTCGGCGTCGCCTGGGAGGTCATCTGCCGGACGGCCGACGAGGAGAACGCCGACCTCATCGTGATCGGGTCGCACGGCTACTCGGGCATCGACAAGGTGCTCGGGACGACGGCGGCGAAGGTCGTGAACCACACGAGCCGGTCGGTGCTCGTGGTGCGCGACAGGCCGTCGGACTGACGAGGGCCCGGCCTCAAGGGATGTTGGCGATGAGCTCCTCGCTCAGCTGCGGCTGGTCGATCTTGCCAAACCAGATCTGCCAGGTGGCCTTCATGAAATCGACGCCGCCCACCGTCGCGGTCCCGCCGCCGGCGACCTTCGCGGTGGTCGCCTTCGCGCGCGCGTCGTACTCGATGGTGATCTCCGCTCCCGTCTTGAGGTCGCCCTCAATCGCCGAGACGAACCTCGCGATCTTCGTCTGATCGGCGTATCCGTTCATCGCATAAGCGTCCCGCAGCGTCTTGACGATGCTCTCGCGATCGACGTCGCGCAGCATCGTCAAGACGAACTTCTTCCCCGTATCCATGTCGATGACGGCCTGCTTGGATCTCGTGGCAGGCAGCTTATCCATGTAATGGCTGATCCGATAGATCTCGATCTTGGCCGTTCCGACCGTCCTCACGCGGACGCCGGTGCCGGTGAGCGTGTAGTCGGGCAAAGCGAACAGGCTCGCGACAGCCAGGAAGATCGCCGCGAACGCGGCGAGAAACGCTGGAGACTTGCTTCGTGCGAGTTTCATCGAATCGACCTCCTCCGGGATCGCCGCTCGGCGGCGCGCCGTGTCCGGGCGCCGCGCGCCGGCGATCCCCCGTCGACGATCTTCAATGGCAAGACGCGGACCACCTCCGGAGGGACGTGGGGAGTCGCGGCGCTCGCGAGATCTCGAGATGTGCCCTGACGTCAGGCACGGACGACCCATGACGTGTGCTCGGAGGGGACTCCGGGGCGGGGCGGCGGCGCTCGCGACCGGGCGAGGGCCGGCGGCGCCGGGGCGCGCTCTCCGTGAGATCGTTTGAGATCTTTTTCCGGCCAGGTCCGTAGAAGCCGCGCGCTGCGGGGGTCGAGGAGATCGCGGCGGAGGACGCGGGTCCCCCGTGGGCCGCGTCTTGGCTTGCGGCGGAAGGAGCTTCTCAATGCGGACCATGCTCGCGGGAGTGCTGATGGGATTTGCGGCTCTGGGCTGCGCGGCCGGCGCGGCGGAGCCTCCGGCGACGAGCGCCGCGGCCGCGGTCGCGCCGGGCGTTGGGGCACGGCCGGAGGGCGCGCGCGCGGTCGCGGACCCGCCGGCGGCGGATCGGCCGGCGCTGGCTGCGGCCGAGCCCACGGCGACCGGGGCGGCCGAGGCGCCGGGGTCCCGGGCCGAGGCGAGCCGGGGCGTATGGATCGGCGCGGCGGGCGCCAGCGACTTCGTGCTGCCGGGGACGCGCGAGACGCAGCTCGGCGTCTGGGTCGACGTCCCGGCGGCCCGCCGCGGGGCGCGCGCGCCGGCCGCGGTCGCGCTGCTCGTGGACGCCTCCGGGTCGATGCAGGGGGCCAAGATGGACCACGCCCGCGCGGCGGCGCAGGCGTTCGTCGACGGGCTCCCCGACGGCGACCTGGTCTCGCTCGCGTCGTTCGCCGACGCCGCGCAGGAGCGCGTGGCGCCCACCGTGCTCGGCCCCGCCACGCGCCCCGCGGTGGCGCGCGCCATCGCCGCGCTCGGCCCCGAGGGCAGCACCAACCTCTTCGACGGCCTCCGGCTCGCGGAGCGGCACGCGGCCGCGGCGCCGTCGACGCACGCCGTCCGGCGCGTGGTGCTCATCTCCGACGGCCAGGCGAACATCGGGCCCTCGTCCCCCGACCTCCTCGGCGCGGTCGCCCAGCGCGGCGCCGCCCAGGGGGTGCAGATCACGTCGATCGGGGTGGGCGCCGACTACGACGAGCGCACGCTCAACGCGCTCGCCCTCGGCTCCAGCGGCCGGCTCTACCACCTCACCGAGGCCCGCCAGATGTCCTCGGTCCTCGAGCGCGAGCTCGCCCTGCTCCAGACGACCGCGGCGACCGGCGCGTTCGTCGAGATCGTCCCGGCGCCCGGCGTGGAGGTGATCGGCGTGCCGAACGAGCGCACCGACCGCGCCGGCGATGCGGTCCGGGTGCTCCTCGGCACGATGTTCGGCGGACAGCACCGCGAGATGCTCGTGCGGGTGCGCGTCACGGCGCCGGCCGCCGGCTCCCACCCGCTCGCGAGCGTGCGCCTCCACTTCCGGGACCCCGAGAACGGCAACGTCCCGCGCGTGCAGGAGGTGGTGGCCCGCTACGAGGTGACGAACGACCCGGCCCAGGTCGCGGCGCACGAGAACGAGAGGACCCAGACCCTCGCGGCGGTGATCGAGACGGGCATGACGCAGCTCGACGCCGCCCAGGACGTGAGCTCCGGCAACTTCGGCGCGGCCGAGGCGAAGCTCGCCGCCGCGGAGGAGCGGCTCCGGCAGCAGGCGGCGCGCGCGCAGTCGGCCAAGGAGAAGGCGCGCGCCGCCGATGCCGCCTCGGCGGTGGCCAGCGCGCGGAAGACCGCCCGCGCGGCCGCCGCGGCCCCGCCCACGGCGCGCCGCATGGATGCCCTCCAGATGAACGGCGCTTCCCCCCTCTGGTCGGGCCGCTGAGCGGGCCAGTCGAAGCGCCGCTCGCATCTCATCCATGATGGACCGTCGAAGCGTCCATCATGGATGGGTTGACCGAGCTCTGCGTATCCAGCCATAGGTCGATCATGGTTGATCCATCGATCAACATTGATGCGACAGTCCACCATGGATCGTCATGGATGGCCTCGCGCGGCCCTCGACACGGGGTCGGCCGCGCGCGACACTGTCCCAGGCCCTCCGACACCTCGCCTCCCTGGGCACCCGACCCCGTCATGAACCCGAACGCCTTCCCGGAGTCGCGCGCCGGCGCCGCGCGCGAGCTCTGGCCGCTCGATCCGGCCGTCACGTTCCTGAACCACGGCTCGTTCGGCGCATGCCCGCGCGCGGTGCTCGAGGCGCAGCAGCGTTACCGCGACCAGCTCGAGCGCGAGCCGGTCCGCTTCTTCCTCCGCGAGCTCGAGCCGCTGCTCGACGCGGCCCGAGGGGAGCTCGCCGCGTTCGTCGGGGCCGACCCGGACGATCTCGTGTTCGTGCCCAACGCGACCTTCGGGGTCAACACGGTGCTGCGGTCGCTCTCGCTCGGGCAGGGCGACGAGCTCTGCGTCACCGACCACGGGTACAACGCCTGCCGCAACGCGGTCGAGGCCGTCGCGGCCCGCGCCGGGGCGCGCGTCGTGGTCGCGCCGGTGCCGTTCCCGATCGAGTCGCCCGGGCAGGTGGTCGAGGCGGTGCTCTCGCGGGTGGGGCCGCGGACGCGGCTCGTCCTCATCGACCACGTGACGAGCCCGACGGGGCTCGTGTTCCCGGTCGACGCGCTGTGCGCCGAGCTCGCCCGCCGCGGCGTGGACCTCCTCGTCGACGGGGCGCACGCGCCCGGCATGCTGCCGCTCGACCTCCGCGCCCTCGGCGCGGCCTATTACACCGGCAACTGCCACAAGTGGATGTGCGCGCCGAAGGGCGCGGCGTTCCTCCACGTGCGGCGGGACAAGCAGGGCTCGGTCCGCCCGCTCTGCATCAGCCACGGCGCCAACTCGCCGCGCACCGACCGGTCGCGCTTCCTGCTCGAGTTCGGCTGGACGGGCACCGCCGATCCGAGCGCGGCCCTCTGCGTCGCGGACGCGATCCGCGCGATGGGGGCGCTCCTGCCCGGCGGCTGGCCCGCGCTCCGGGCGCACAACCGGGCGACGGCGCTCGCCGCGCGCGACCTGCTCTGCGAGGCGCTCGGCTGCCCGCCGCCGAGCCCCGACGCGATGATCGGCGCGCTCGCGACGGTGCCGCTCCCCGACGCGCCGTCGTCGCCGCTGCGCCTCGACCCGCTCCAGGACGCGCTCCTCGAGCGGTGGGGGATCGAGGTGCCGGTGTTCGCCTGGCCCGCGTCCCCGCGGCGCTTCCTCCGGATCTCGGCGCAGATCTACAACGATCGGCCGCAGTACGAGCGGCTCGCGGCGGCGCTCGCGGCGCTGCTGTAGCGCCGCGCGAAGGAGCCCGGCCGGGCCTCGGGCCGCCGCTCCCGCGGCGGGGTGCGCGCGGCGCTCGCCTCGTGCCCTGCGCGTCGCTCGCTCCTCGCCCGCGTCGCGGCGGGCTGCGTGCCGGCGTCGCGGCCGGTCGGGGCGCGGCCGTGCTTCGTGCGGCCGCCGCTCGTCGGAGCCGACCGCGCGCGCCTTCGAGACGGTAGGATGCGCGCTCCAAGGAGACACGATGCCCCGTCGAGTCCTGGTCTTGTCCTCGCTTTCCTGGCTGGCAGCGGCGACCCTCGCGGCCGCGCCGACCGTCGCGCAGCCCGTGACGCCTCCGCCGGCGACGCGCCCCGCGCCCACGTCCTCGGCGCCCGCCGGAGCGCCGCCGGCTCCTTCCGCGCGTGCGGGGACGCCTCCAGCGGCAGGCGCGCCGCAGCCGGCGCCAGGCGCGCCGCAGCCGGCGCCAGGCGCGCCGCAGCCGGCGCCAGGCGCGCCGCAGCCGGCGCCAGGCGCGCCGCAGCCGCCCGCTGCGGCCCCCGGCGCGCCTCAGCCGCCCGCCGCGGCCCCCGGCGCGCCGCAGCCGCCCGCCAGCCCCGCGCCTCCAGCGCCCGGCGCGCCGGCGGCGGACGCACCTGCGCCGGAGGGATCGCCGCCCGCGCCGGCCGAAGCGCCGCCCGCGCCGGAAGCTGCCGAACCGCCCGCGGCCGAAGCGCCGCCCGCCAGGACGCCGGCCGCGCGCCAGCCAGCCGGATGGGGCAGCATGGACGACTGGAGCTCGTCCCTCTCGGTGGCCGAGCTGGGGCCGCCCGCGCCGGCCGAGGACGAGCTCGGCGGGCGGATCGTGCCGCGCGGCCAGCGCGGGGCGATCGGCGTGGAGACCTCGTCGTTCACCGGCGGCGACAGCGACGTCTCCGGGCTCGCGGTCGCCATCTTCGCCCGCATGCCGTTCACCGAGAACACGTTCCTCGACGTCCGCGTCCCCTTCGGGCTCGCGATCGATGAGCGCACCGACGCCGTGCTCGGCAACGTCATGCTCGGCGCCCACCACGTCGCCCGCGTCGGCGGAAAGCTCTGGCTCACCGTCGGCGGCGCCGTCGGGCTGGCGACGCTCTCGGGCCAGACCCACGACCACGCCAGCTACGAGCCGGTCGGCGCGAGCCGGGCCTACTGGGACCTCCACGAATTCTTTCCGAGCATCCTCCCGATCCACGCGCGCCTCGGCGCCGAGGCTCACGTCGGCCCTCTGATCGCGCGCCTCCAGCTGGAGCCGCTGCTCTACATCCCGCTCGGCCGCAACGAGGAGTACGAGGTCGCGATCCAGCACGCCGTCGAGCTCCAAGTCGGCCACGGGATCGGGGGCGGCGTGCGCGTGCAAGGCATGGCGCTTCCCACGTTCGACAACGTGGACATCCGGCACGCCGTCGCGCGCAATCTGTACGTCCTCGCCCTCGAGCCGTTCCTCGCGATGGAGCGCAAGGCCGCGTTCCTCCGAGCGGGGCTGATGCTCCCCTTCGACGAGGAGCTCGGCCCGCCGCTCGACCACACCTGGGGCTTCCACCTCACCGCGGGTGTCCGCACGGACTGAGGCCCTCGGCCGCCGAGCCCCGGCGGCGGCCAAGGCGTGCGACGTCCGACCGAGCCTTCCGGGGCCGCGCGACGGGCCCTTCGAGGCGTCTCTGGCGCATCCAGAGGCGTCTCGGGCGCGGGCGGTGCGCGCGGGCGCGGCGATGCGCCTCGGGCGCGGCTAGGCGCCTCGGGCGCGGGCCGCCTCGCCGATCGCGTGGGTGATGTGCCCCTCCAGCTCGCCCGCGGGCAGCTGCTCGGACTCCACGACGACCAGGCGCGCTCCCGCGTCCTCGGCGAGCAGCTCGAACGTCCGCGGCGCGCGGTCGTGCAAGTGGCTCGGCAGGACGATCGCCAGCGGGCGGAGGCGGACCGCCATCCCCCACGCCGACGCCGCCTCGCAGGAGCGGACGAGGAAACGAGCCCGCGCCGCAACCCGGCGGCAACGGGCAAGAAAACCGGGGCTGCAGTCGAGCGCCAGCACGATGGGTATCCGGATCAACTGACTGCTGCTACTAGGGGGCTCCGACATAGGAAGATGCTACTCCAGCGAAGCGCGATTGCGCGTCCTCTTATCCCGCATAACCGATACAGAGCTTTCCCGAAATAGAAAACAACAAGCTCGCCAGCTCATGTAAGCAGTCACGCGTTAGTTTGGTGTATTGGGTAACGTTCTGTGAGAGCAGGATATTTGAAATGAACGCTGCGAGAAGGAAGGTGCCAGCGCACTGACGCCCACGCGGCGCGGCGCGCAAATTCGCCGAGATGTTGGCCCAGCAGCAATCGAGGATGATGTTCTGACCGATCGCGTACCGATGTAATGATGTACCGGGGACGGAGTCGCTCCCAGGCTGCTGCTGCCCGCGCAACACGGCGAGCGGGCATCGGGCAGGCCCGGACGGGGACGGCTGAAGTGAGCGCGCACGCTGTAGACGCCGCTCGGGACGTAGGCAGTGAAGCCAGCGTCCGCGAGAGCGTCGCACACGATGGCTCGCGTTCCCCCGTCGATCCAGCGAGATGATCGCCGCGGCGTGATGGCGCCTCCGGTCGTCGAGGGTGGTGCGTCTCAAGGAAGTTGGCGCGCATACGCAAAGGAGATCGTGTGTCATCGCGGCGCGGCCGGTGAGCCGCCCCGCGGCAGCCGTGTGCTCGAGCCGCCGTCCGGCCCGCACCGCCCTGCCTCGCCGAGCGCCCGGGGCTCACCCTCACGACCGCGCTCGGGGCGGCCACCCGGACATGCCGCTTCTCGGCAACCACCATGTGCTCGAGCGGCCCCTCTGGCAGACTGAACCGGTTAATCCGCTCACAGAAGCTCGCGCGTGCTCGGCCGGGGCTGAATTGTTTCGGCCAGGTTACGTGGAGCGCCGGCGGCGGCGCCGGGCATGGACGCGACCCGCGCCCCGAAAAGGCCGGAGCCCGCTCCCAGGCCGGCGGCGGCAGGGCAGGGGCACCGGGGAGAGACCGAGACAGATGGTGGCGTCGCGCTGGCAGCTGCAATAAGGACCCAACTATACCATTTCGTCGCCCGGAGAGAACAGCGTCGGGCAACGGCCACCCTGGCGCCGATCGCGCCGAGGTGGCGACGATCTCGCAGCACGGGCGGAGTCGTTCCTGTAGCGGTGCTGTATTTTTACAGGCTGCCCGCTACAAAAAGGGGTATTCCCGATGCGGCCTGGACGACAGGGCCGGCGATAGCGTGGTGTTCCGGGCCATGGAGACGGAGACCGCGCGCATCGGCAGATGAGGTGCGCTCACGCGACGGCGAGCTCTAAAGATGGTTGGTGGTTAGGAAGGACACTAAACTTTCTCCCCAACACCGGTGCTGGGTGTTCAGCGGCGAGCGATGCTCGCATGCTCCGAGGCCAGCGAGGTGGTGGGGCGTACCTCTCATGAACGCCCACGCGCGGCCGCCGGGGTCGTCCCCGAGATCCGGAGAGCCGCGCGCCCGGCCAGGTCAGGTGCGGGTGAGGCAGCTTGCCGGCCGCGGCGCCGACGGCCGCGCCGCGGCTCGCGGGCGGGCCCGTGGAGCGGCGGCTCACGGACGGCCGGCGGGACGGCGGCTCACGGACGGCCGGCGGGATGGCGGCTCACGGGGACGGCCGGCGAGGCGGCGGCTCACGGGCGGCCGGCGAGGCGGCGGCTCACGGACGGCCCGCTCGCCGGGAGGACGCTGGGGCGCACATGGTATATGCCGGCCCCATGGCGCAGGTGCACGGCGGCAAGCTCGTCTCCAAGGCGCTCGCAAGGCACGGGGTGACGCACCTCTTCACCCTGTGCGGCGGGCACATCCAGGCGATCTACGACGGATGTCTGGACGACGGCATCCGCGTCGTGGACGTGCGGCACGAGCAGACCGCCGGCCACGCCGCCGACGGGTACGCGCGGGTGACCGGGAGGCCGGGGGTGTGCGCGGTCACCGCGGGGCCGGGCGTCACGGACGTGGTGACCGCCGTCGCCAACGCCCAGCGCGCGGGGATCCCGATGGTGGTCATCGGCGGCGCCGGCCCGCGCGCCCTCGCCGACATGGGCTCGCTGCAAGACATGAACCACGTCGAGCTGATGCGCCCGATCTCGAAGTGGAGCGCCTCCGTCCCGTCGACCGACCGCATCCAGGAGTACGTGGACTCGGCCTTCCGCGTCGCCCAGGCCAACGTGCCAGGCCCGGTCTTCCTCGAGATCCCCCTCGACCTGCTGATGGGCTACGCGGGCGACGACGCGCCCGCCACCGCGCCCATGGCCCCGGCCAGGCCCGGCGGCGACCCGGCCGCCGTCGCGCGCGCCGCGGCCATGCTGCGCGACGCGGAGCGTCCGATGTTCATCGTCGGGAGCCAGCTCCGCTGGTCGCCGCGCCGGGACGCGCTGCGCCGCTTCGCCGACGCGGTGATGGCGCCCTTCTACCTGAACGGCATGGCCCGCGGCGCGCTGCCCCACGCCCACCCCGGCCTGATGAGCCGCTCGCGCCGCTTCGCGCTCTCGCAGACCGACCTGTGCGTGGTGCTCGGCACCCCCCTCGACTTCCGGCTCGAGTACGGCCGCGCGATCGGCCCGGCCGCGAAGGTCGTCCAGATCGATCTCGACGGCAGCGAGCTCGGCAAGAACCGCCGCCTCGACCTCGGGATCGACGGCGACAGCGGCGTCGTGCTGGAGCAGCTGCTCGCGGAGGTGCCCGAGAAGCCCGGCGGGGCGTGGCTCTCCGCCGTGCGCGAGGCCGAGGAGCGCGCGCGCGCGAAGATCCTGGCCGAGATCGCGAGCGACAGCGACCCGCCGAACCCGCTGCGCGTCTGCGCGGAGATCGGCAAGCGGCTCGGCAAGGACGACATCGTGATCGGCGACGGCGGGGACTTCGTGGCCACGGCCGCGAACGTGCTGAAGCTCGAGTGGCCGCAGCTCTGGATGGACCCGGGCCCGCTCGGGACCCTCGGCGTCGGGCCGGGCTACGCGATGGCCGCCAAGCTCGCGCGGCCCGAGGCCAACGTGGTCCTCGTGTACGGCGACGGCTCGTTCGGGTTCCACGCGCTCGAGTTCGAGGCGATGGCGCGCCAGGGCATCCCCGTCGTGAGCGTCATCGGCAACGACGCGGCCTGGACGCAGATCCGGCGCGGGCAGGTCGAGCTCTACGGCGAGGCCCGCGCGCCCGCGACGTCGCTCGACCTCACCCGGTACGACCGCGTGGTGGAGGCGCTCGGCGGCTTCGGGGCCTTCGTGCAGCGCGTCGAGGAGCTCGGGCCCGCGCTGGACGAGGCGTTCCGGTGCGGCAGGCCCGCCTGCGTCAACGTGAAGATCGCGAAGAGCGACTTCCGCAAGGGCGCCATCAGCGTCTGATCCCGTGGAGCTCCGGTTCGTCCCCCCCGACCTGCAGAGCCTCGACGAGCTCGACTCGGAGGTGCTCGCGTGCGCCCCGTTCAGCGACGCGCTGCCCGCCCACGGCGTGGCCGGCCTCTGCGACTGGCGGCTCGGCGGCCGGATCTCGGAGCTCAGGCGGCAGGGCCTCATCACCTTCGAGCTCGGCGAGGTCGTGATGATCCCGTGCAAGCCGCGCATGGCCTTCGACAAGCTCGTCCTGTTCGGCGCCGGCCAGCGCGACGCGTTCGACGAGGCCGTCTTCCGCGAGGTCGTGCGCCGGATGCTCGCGACGATGGGCGGGCTCTGCACGCGCGTCGCCGTGGTGGAGCTCCCGGGGCGGCACGACGGGCTCATCCCCGCCGAGCAGGCGGCCGACGCGCTCCTCGACTGCGCGGGCAGGGAGCGCGGCGACAACGTGTGGACGCTGGTGGAGCGCGCCGAGGGCAAGCAGCAGATCACCCAGCACATGATCGAGCAGCGCCGCCGGGTGCGGCGGGCGCTGTGACGCGCGGCGCGGGCGCGCCAGGGCGCCGCGGCGCGCGCGGGCGCGTCAGGCGGGCGCCTTCGGCAGGTCGACGATGAAGGTCGCCCCCTCGCCCGGGCGGCTGTCGACCTCGATCGTCGCCCCGAGCGCGTCGGCGATCTGCCGCACGATCCACAGCCCCATGCCGAAGCCGCTGTAGTTCTCGCTGGAGACGGCGCGCTCGAAGCGCTCGAAGATGCGCGCCTGCTGGTCCGGCGCGACGCCGATGCCGCGATCCCGCACCATCAGGCGGGCGCGGTCCCCGAGGTCCGAGACCGCGACGTCGATGGGCTTGCCGGCGCCGTACTTGATCGCGTTCGAGAGGAGGTTCGTGACGATCTGATCGAGGCGCAGGCGATCCCACCGGCCGACGACCGAGGCGGGGGCCGAGAGGTCGACCGGACAGCCCGCCGCGGCGAGCTCCTCGCGGAAGCGATCCAGCACGTCGTTCACCGTGGCCGCGAGATCGACGTCCTCGAGCTCGAGCTGCAGGCGGCCCGCCGAGATGCGCGAGATGTCGAGCAGGTTCGTGATGAGCCGGGCGAGCCGCTCGACCTGGCGCTTGATCATCTCGAGCCGCGGCGTCGCGCGCTCGGCGGCGAGGTCGCCGCGCTTGCCGGCGCGCAAGAGGCCGTCGACCTGCAGCTGCATGGGCGTGAGCGGCGTGCGGAGCTCGTGGGAGGCGATCGTGAGGAAATCGTCGCGCGCGCGCACGGCGAGCTGCGCCTCGCGGTAGAGCCGGGCGTTGTCGACGGCCAGGGCCGCGCGCCGCGCGAGATCCTGCGCGAGGTCGAGGTCGACGGCGTCGTAGCGCCGGTGCGTCGACGCGAACGAGAGCGTGCCCAGCGTGCGGCCGCGCGCGGTCAGCGGGACCGTGAGGTGCGAGGCGAGCGCGAGCGAGCGCAGCGCCTCGTAGTGCGCCTGATCGAAGGAGATGGCGCGGACGAACGAGTCGGTCACCCGGGGGATGAGCTCCGGCTGCGCCGTGCGCAGGACCTTGCCGATGCCGCGCGCGCAGGAGTCGGCCGTGATCTTGCCGAGGAGATCGGTCGCCGCCGCCATCGAGGGGTCGGCCTGGGCGGTCACCTGCCGCTCGATCGCGCCGGACTCGTCCTGCAGGAGGAGCACGCAGATCTGCGCGAAATCGGGGAGCGCCACGCGGACCACGCGCCGCAGCGTCTCCTCGAAGTCGAGCGACTCGCCGAGGATCTGCCCGGCCGAGACGAGGATGCGCTGCGCCTCGTGGACCCGGCGGCGCTCCGTCACGTCGCGGGTGACCTTGGCGAAGCCGCGCAGGCGCCCGGCCTCGTCGAAGAGCACGCTGATCACCTCGTTCGCCCAGTACCGCGTGCCGTCCTTGCGGACCCGGTAGCCCTCCTGGACCGATCGGCCGGTCTCCACCGTGCACTCGAGCTCCGCGGCGGGCCGGCCGAGCTCGACGTCGTCCGGCGGGAAGAGGACCGAGCAGTGACGGCCGATGATCTCGTCGGCGCGGTAGCCGTTGATCCGCTCGGCGCCCGGGTTCCAGCTGGCGATGCGGCCCGCGGGGTCGAGCATGAAGATGGCGTAGTCCTGGACGCCCTCGACGATGAGGCGGAACCGCTCCTCGCTCTGCTTGAGGCGCCGGTCGGCGCGCGCCTCGGCCGCCTCCATCTCCCGGCGCAGGAGGAGCTCGCGCATCCTGCGGTTCTCGTCCTCGTAGTGCTTGCGGCGCAGCTGGGCGCGGAGGCGCGCCTTGAGGACCGTGAGCTCGCCCGATTTGGTGACGAAGTCGTCGGCGCCGGCCGAGAGGGCGTCGAGGATCGCCTTGTGGTCGTCTCGGCCGGTGAGCATGAGGAGCGGGATCGGCCGCCACGCGGCGTTCGCCTTGATGCGGAGGCAGGTGGCAGGGCCGGACAGCCCCGGCATCACCATGTCGAGCAGGATGCCGTCGACGCGCGCCGCCGCGAGCCGCGCGAGCGCCTCCTCCCCCGAGTGGGCGAGCACGGCGACGTATCCCTCGTCGCGCATCGCCGCCGCGACCTGGTGCAGGTACGTGGGGCTATCGTCCACGATGAGGATGCGATGAGGCGGCGTGTCGGATGGGCGGTTCATGGGAGCCTCCCAGGCAGGCTCCGGTCAGCGAGCGCAGCCGCCCCGGCGGGGCGCGCGATCGTGGCTGAACCGGTGCTGCACCCGCCGATGCCCCCCCGCGGCGCCCCCACCCTCATTGGCCACCCGTGCAGGTTGGCATGCCCTCTCCCCCGCCGACGCGAGAAGCCTACCTGGCCCGATGCACTTTGCGTACAGCATCCTTTTTCTACCAGATGCCAACCGCTCGCAACGTTGCACCGCCCACCGCCAAGCGGGATCTCAGCCACGGGCCCACCCGAGCGCTCGTTCGGCCGCGCTGCCCACAAGGAGCATAGGGAGACTGCCGTGCAGCAAATCAGGCAAATGATGATTGACAATCGGCCAATTGACCGGAGTTGCTGGCGAATCCATCAATTCGAGTTCTGCTGGAGAGTCTCGGCCTCGCGGCGCGCTGTCACCCCTCGTCAATGAGCTCGATCATCGCGGCCCGGGCGGGCCCGCCCGCGGGCACCCAGCGGCAGAGCTCGTCGACGCCGACATCGTCGACCACCCGGCGGAGCTCCGCGCGCGCAGCGGCGAGCTCGCCCCGCGCGGCGAGCGCGTGCGCCCGGGTGATGCGGTAGCGCTGGCGCACCTCGGACGGCTCGTCCCGCTCGCCGTCCGAGCGGCCGACCAGGGTGAGCGCTCCCTCGGCGTCGCCCGTGCGCACGAGCACCGCGGCGCGCGCGCCCCGCACGAGCGGGCGCACCGACGCGGGCGCGCGCTCCTCGTCGAGATCCGGAAGGAGCCGCCTGGCCGCCTCGACGTCGCCCGCGCAGAGCTCCCACTGGGCGAGGTTGCTCATCACGAGCAGGCGCACCCCGGGCGGCGTCCAGTCGAGCGGCACGCCGCGCAGCGAGGCGGCCGCCGCACGGTAGCTCCCCTCCCAGGCGAGCGACTGGCCGACGACCTGCGCGGCATACGCGTAGATGGCCCGGGGATCGCCGAGGTGAGCCGGCGGCGACGAGGCGGGATCGCCGCCGGAGCGCGCGGCCGGACGGGCGGCGCGCGGGGCCTGCTCCGGGCGCGGGGGCGCGGGGGCCCCGGCGAGGCGGCCGGGCCGCGCGGCGCGCTTCGCCTGGACGACGCCGCCGAGGAGGAGCAGCAGCGCGGCCGCGGCGGCGATCGCGCACGCGGCGCCGGGCGAGAGCGGCCCGCCGCGCCACCCGGGGAGCGCGCCCCACGCGAGCCCCGAGGCCGCCGCGAGCAGCGCGGCGAGCGCGGCCAAGAGGAGCGGCCGGCGCGTCACCGGCGGGCCCCGAGCGGCGGCGCGGGCGCGGGGAGCCGGGGCGCGCGCGGGATCATCCGGCGGGCTCCTCGGGCGGGCCGGCGGCGCGCGCGACCTGGTCGGGGCGCACCGCGGCCGGATCGAAGCGCTGCGCCGACGCGAGCATCTTGTGGAGCGTGGGCTCGAACGGCGCGTCCGGGGACCGCTGGAAGCGGAGCGGGTTGATGCGGGCCACGACGAACGCCTTGAGGTAGGGGCTCTCGAAGCCGCGCGCCTTGAGCGCGTCGACGGCCTGCGCCACGGCGTCGTCGACCGCGAGGAGCAGCTCGGCGCGCGCCCTGCGGGTCTCGATCGCCTGCGGGAGCGGCTCGTCGAGGAAGCGGTCGACGTGCCGGAGGACCGACTGGTAGGCGCCGCCCGAGAAGCGGGGGCGCTGCTCGTAGCAGAGGCCGAGCGTGAGCAGGCTCGGCTCCTCGAACTCGAGGCGGAACTCCTGCTCCGGCCGCGGATCGAGATCCGCGAGGGAGCGCGCCATCCGCGTCACCTCGAGCGCCTTCTCGCGGATGTTGTGCGCCTTCTCGGTGTTGAGGGCGAGGATGCGGTACGCGATCCGCTCGTCGGGCAGCACGAGCGCGACCGCGCTCTTCGCGCCGAGGCGCGTGAGCGCGGCGCGGCGGTGGTTGCCGTTCGGCGTCCAGTACCTCCCCTCGCCGGGCGCGGACGGCGCGGCCCGGCCCGGCCCGGACGAGAGCGGGGTCCGCACGGCGATGATGGGATCGAGGAAGCAGTCGAGCTTGTCGATCACCTCGCCGAGGCGCGCGACGTGCGCCTCCGAGAGGTCGCGCTGGAACGGCGTCGGCTCCACCCGGTCGAGCGGCAGGCCGGCGAGGACCGCCCACGCGCCGCCGACCGGCTCGCGGTAGACGGCGAGCACGCTGCCGCCGTCGCTGCGGATCGCCTCGGCGAGGGCGGCGACGTCCCGCGGCGGCGCGCCGGCGGCGAGCTCGGCGGCGTCGAGGCCGCGCGTGCCCGCGGCCGGCGCCGCCTTCTTCCGCCGCGCGCGGGGGGCGGGCGCGGCCTTCGGCTCCTTCGGCGCCCGCGGCTTGGCTGTGCGTTTCGCGGCCATCGGTCCTCCTCAGCGACCCCGGAGCATGCCCCGGGGATCCGCGCTCGGCCCCCCTCTCATCGTGTCGGTGATCGCCTGGTGGTAGCGCTCGAGCCGCTGGTCCGCCGCGTGGAACACGGTCCCCTCCGGGTACCTGCCGTCGGCGTCGGCGACGCCCGCCGGGACGCCGGTGATGATCTCGATGCCCTCCTCGACCGAGCTCACCTCGAACACGTGGAAGCGGCCGGCCTCGATCGCGGTGATGACGTCGCCGCGCAGCATGAGCGCGTCGCGGTTGGCGCTCGGGATGAGCACGCCCTGCTCGCCGGTCAGGCCCTTGGCGGCGCACAGATCGAAGAAGGCCTCGATCTTCTCGTTGATTCCGCCGACGGGCTGGATGCTCCCCTGCTGGTCGATGCTGCCCGTCGCGGCGAGCTCCTGCCGGATGGGGACGCCGGAGAGCGCCGACAGGAGGGCGTAGAGCTCGCTCGACGAGGCGCTGTCGCCCTCGATGGGCTCGTAGGTCTGCTCGAAGACGAGCGAGGCGCCGAACGAGAGCGGGCGGCGCTGGGCGAACCGGTCGGCGAGGAAGCCCGTGAGGACGAGCACGCCCTTGCTGTGGAGCGGGCCGGACATCTCGACCTCGCGCGCGATGTTCACCGGGCCCTCGCGGCCCGGGTAGACGACCGCCGTCACCCGGCAGGGGCGGCCGAACGTCTGCGGGCCGTCGGACAGGACCGAGATCGCGTTGACCTGCCCGACGCGACGGCCGGTGACGTCGATGCGGATCGTCCCGTCGGCGAGCATCTCGTGCACATGGTCGCGGAAATGGCTGCCGCGGCGGCGGGCCGCCTCGAGCGCCTCGTTGACCTCGGGGCCGTCGACGACCTTGCGGCCGCGGCGCTGGGCCCGGTAGCCGGCCTCGGTCGCGACCTCGGCGATGAGCCCGAGCTGCGCGCTCACCTTGGTCTGGCTCTCCGCGAGGCGGCCGCCGTGGAAGAGGAGCGCGGTCACGCCGTCGGCCGTGATCGGCGGCAGGCCGCGATCGTGCGCGAAGCCGGCGAGGAACGCGGGGTAGGTGAGCAGCGCCTGGTCGAGCGAGATCGTCGTCTCGAAGCGCGCCTGCACCTTGAAGAGCTGCGAGAACTCCGGGTCGGCGTCGTGCAGGTCCTGGTAGAGCTGCGGGTTCGTGACGAGGACGACCTTCACGTCGATCGAGATGGGCGGGAAGAGCAGCTCCTCCGCGGTGCCGCGGAAGTACGACGGGTTGTGCTCGGGCACGATGAACTTGCCGGCGAGGAGGCAGGCCTTGAGCTGCTCGTAGAGCGCCTCGTTCTTGAGGAGCGCGCCCGCGGGCAGGATGAGGAAGCCGCCGGCCGCCTCGTGGAGGGCGCCCGCGACGGCGAAGCCGGGCTCGGGCGGGAAGCCGGAGTCGGGCGGCGCGTGGGTGCGGCCGAACAGGGCGCTCAGCGTGGGGTAGGGGACCTCCACGACGGGGGCGCCGGAGTCGGGCGTGTGCTCGGTGAGCAGCGTCGGGACGACCACGCCGCGCGGGAGCGTGGCGCCGCCCTCCTCGCCGCGCGCCTCGTCGACGAGCAGGCGGAACTCCTTCGACACGACCGTCTCGACGTCCGCGAGGAAGGCGCTGATGTCGTCGCGCCCCTCGAAGCGTGCGCGCACCGGCTGGAAGCAGCCCTTCACGCCGTCGCTGAGCAGCTGCTTCACGACGCCGCGCAGCTCGACGTCGGCCTCGTCCTGCACCGTGGCGAGCCGCATCTCGAACTCCTCGATGGAGCCGGCGATGGCGTGCAGGGCCTCGCTGTCCGGCGCGTTCGAGGCGTCGTCGAGCGAGGTGATCTGCACCTCGTCGTCGCCGCGGACGAGGTCGAGGCCGAGCCCGCGCGCCGCGGACTTGAGCTGCTCCTCGAGCCGCCGCTCCTCCGCGTTGACCCGGCGCTGGATCTTGCCGCGCGCCTGCTTGAAGCGCTCGCCCTCGGTCGCGCCGCGCAGGGCGTCGACGAGCTTCTCGTGGAGCTCCTCCATCGCCTCGACGAACGGGCGGCCCTCGCCCGGGGGGAGCGACAGGACCGTGGGCTCGCTCGGGCGGTGGGGGTTCGGCAAGAGGAGGATGTCGTCCGGCGTGGGGCGGCTCGCGGCGATGCGCTTCGCGACGGCGCGGGCGCAGAACGTGCGGCCGGTGCCGGGCGCGCCGACGACGACGACGTGGAAGCGGGGCTGGCGGATGTCGAGGCCGAAGGAGAGCGCGGCCAGGGCGCGCTCCTGCGAGCCGATGCCCGCGGACAGCGGCGCGACCTCGTCCGTCGTGGAGAAGCGGAAGCTCTGGGGGTCGACGATCTTGCGGCACTCGCTGGCGGGCAGCTTCCGGGCGACCATGGCCGCGCACCATAGCGCCTTTCGCCGCCCGCTGGCGTGGAGCCCGCCCGGCGCGCCGATCTGCGCCGGCGAGCGCGCCCGAGCGACGCCGGGCAGCGCGCGCTACCGCCGCAAGACCATCACCGGGCAGGGGGCGCCGCAGAGCACGTCGCGGAACACGCCGCCGTGGTGATCCTCGAGCTGCCCGTGCCAGACCAGGACCACGAGGTCGCTCGCCAGCTGGCCGGCGAGCCGCAGGATCTCCGCCGCCGGCTCGCCCTTGCCGAGGAAGAACCGCGTGGCGACGTCGTGCGGGCAGTGGCCGATCGCGCTCAGGAACCGGGCCAGGAACTCCTCGGTGAACGCGGGCCACTCGTGCTGGGGCTGGTCGACGTACAGGGGCGCCACCATGGCGCCCGGCTCGGAGGGGGCCGGCGTCGAGACGGGCGGCGCGTCGTCGTCGGCCCTCCGCGGCGACGCGCCGCCGACCATCACGATGTCGAGCTCGGCGCCGAGCCTGCGGGCGAGCTCGCCGGCGGGGGTGATGGCGGCGGCCGTGCTGGGGGTCCCGTCGAGCGGCAAGAGGATGCGCTCGATCCGCGACGACGTCTGTGTCGCCGGGCCGATGACGACGACCCCGCAGGCGGCGGACTCCAGCGCGCGCGCGGCGAGCCGGCCGACGCCCAGGCGCTCGTCCACGCGCTCGTCCGGCTCGGAGGCCACCACCACCACGGAGGCCCCGCGGCCCCTCGCCGCCGACGCGAGCGCGCCCGGCGGATCCTCGCTCGCCGCGACGTGCAGCACCACGCCCTGCAGCGCCTCCGGGGCGACCCCGAGGTGGGCGGGCACCTCGCTCGCCTCGATCTCGATCGGCTCGGAGGAGACGAGGAGCCCGTGAAGCGGCGCGTGGAGCGCGCCGGCGATGAGCCGCCCGAGCCCGAGGGCGTCGCGATGGGCGCGGCGGCCGTGGAGCGCGACGAGCACGCTCCTGCTCCGCGCGCCGCTCTCCGGCGAGGGCTCGTCTCCCCCCTCGCGCGCTCCGGGGGGCGAATCGGCCGCGGAGGCCTGCCCGGACAGCGCCCCGCGTCCGCCGAGAGACCCATCGCGCACAGCGCTCGTCATGTCGTGACCTCCTCCCATGGCTGGAACCGGCCGCCGACCCGCCGCGTCGCGTAGCGGCGCCCCGGCTCGGCCACCACGGCGCAGGCGGGCGCGCCCGCGTCGAGCGCGGCGATCGGCAGCGGCGCGCTCCCCTCGAGCGCGACCTCCACCGCGCCGTCCTCCACGTGGATCTCGAGCGCGCGGCCTCGCCAGCAGATCGGGATCTTGAGGTGCCGCCAGCCCGGCAAGAGGTGCGGCTCGACGCCGATCGCCTCGCCCTCTCCCGGCTCCGGCCAGGGCGGCGCGTGAGGGAGCCGCCCCGCGAGCTCGCTCCGCGGCACGCGCGTGATGCCCGCGACGCCGAACGCCACCGCCTGCCAGAGGCTGCCCATCGCGGCGATGTGCACGCCCCCCGCGGCGTTGCCCATCGTGTTGCCGAGGTCGATGTCGGCGGTCTGGTCGAAGTAGCGCTCGGCGTGGGCGTGGAGGTCGAGCCGGGCGGCGACGAGCGCGTGGGCGCCCGGGCTCAGGGAGCTGCCGTGGGCGGTGCGCGGCTCGTAGTAGAGGAAGTTGTCGCGCCGGGCGCCCGCGGGCACCGCGCCCCAGAGCAGCGCGAGGAGCTGCACGACGTCCGCCTGCTTCACCACCTGGCAAGCCTGCGTCCGCTCGCGCCCGAGCAGCACGTCGATCGGCGCGCTGCGCACGGCGTAGTCGGCGATCGAGAACGGCTGGAGGCGGAAGTAGCCCGCGAACTGCTCGATCAGCCCCGTGCGCGGGTCGATCCCGAGCGCCATGCGGTCCGCGATGTCGCGAAAGCGATCGGCCTCCTCGGGCCGGAGGTCGAGCCGCGCGAGCACGTCGTCCCGCGCGATGCCGCGCTGGACGATCGCGGCGGCGGCGCGGAGGTTGTACCGCGCCATCCAGTTCGTGAACGCGTTGTCGTCGACGGCCTCGTGGTACTCGTCCGGCCCGATGACCTGACGGATGTGGGCGAGGCCGTCCGGCCCGATCTCGGCGCGGCTCGCCCAGAAGCGCGCCGTCTCCACGAGGATCTCGGCCCCCTCGCCGCGCTCGAAGGCGAGATCGCCGGTCGCGCGGGCGTAGGCGTGCGCGGCGTACGCGACGTCGGCGCTGATGTGGTGCTCCTGCTCGCCGGAGAGCACCCGCACCACCTCGCCGAACGGCGTGACGACGAGCGGCGGCGTCGTCTCGTCGCCCGTGTCCGCCGACTCCCACGCGTAGAGGGCGCCCTCGTAGCCGAGCGCCTTCGCTTTGCGGCGCGCGCCCGGGAGCGTGCGGTGCCGGTAGAGCAGCAGCGCGCGCGCGGCCTCGGGGTAGCAGTGCGTGTAGAAGGGGACGAGGAAGGTCTCGGTGTCCCAGAAGACGTGGCCGCGGTACGCCTCCCCGCTGAGCCCGCGCGCGCCGACGGAGCAGCGCGGGTCGTCCGGGTTCGCGGCGCCGATGAGGTGGTAGAGGGCGAACCGGAGCGCCCGCTCGATCTTCGGGGCTCCGTCGATCTCGACGTCGGCGCGGCGCCAGCGCTCGGCCCACGCGCGCGCGTGCTCGCCGAGCACGTCGTCCATGGCGCGGCGGGAGAGCTCCGCCTGGAGCGCCTCGCCCGCCTCGCGCGGCGCGGGCGTGTCGCGCGAGGTGTGCAGCGTCGTCGTCCGGAAGAGGCGGATCCGCTCGGCGACGCGGACGCCGATGTCGCAGCGCTCGGCGATGGAGCGCGCGCCTTCGGCGCGCTCGCAGCGCGCGCCCTCGGGCGCCTCGGCTGGGGGCGAGCCCTCGGCGGCCCGCCCCGGGAGCACGCGCAGGTGCGAGGTCATCGCGGTCGTGAGCCCGCCGTGCGTGTGACCGACGAGGAGCAGGCTCTCCGCGCTCGCGTCGGCCGCGAAGCGCTCCCAGTGCGCCGCGCCGCTCGCGCTCTTCACGTCGCCGCTCAGGATCGCGTCGACGCGGATCGTCCCGGTGAAGTTCAGCGGGGCGACGCTGAGCGCCTCGACGAGGACGTGGCGGTCCGCGAGCGACGCGGCGTGGAGCGTGTGCAGGTGCGTGAGGTGCCCTCCCTCGCCGCGCCGCAGGCACTCGCGCAGCAGCACGCCCCGCCGCATGTCGAGGGCGCGGAGGTGGTGCAGCACGCCGCTCGTCTCCGCGGAGAACGACTCGCCCTCGATGGCGACGCTCAGCCGGCCCCAGTCGGGGGCGATCACGAGCTCCGGGACGCGGCTCACGTCGGCCGAGGGCTCGAACGCGCCCGCGATGAACGTCGCCGGCCGCGACACGCTCGACCCCTCCGGGAGCGACGCGCGCGAGCCGAGGTAGCCGTTGGCGATCGCGAGCAGCGACTCGATCTCGTGCTCGCGCGCGACGTCGAACCCCGGCTCCTCGATGATCCACGCGGCGTCGCGCGGCGCCGCGAGCGCGCCGAGCTCCCGGTCGAGCTCGCGCTGGAGCGCGAGGATGTCGCCGAGCCGCTGCGCCCCGGCCGCCGCGTGGATCGCGCCCGCGAGCTCCGGCGCGTCGCGCAGCCCGCGCGCGCCCGCGGCCGGGTCCGGCGAGATCGCGAGCCAGTCGCGCCGCGCGATGCGGAGCGGCGCGATCACCTGCGCGATCAGCGCGGCCACGGCGGAGCGCCCGTCCGGCGCCGCCGAGGCGGCGAGCGCGACGGCGGCGCCGCGGCGATCGAAGCCGCAGAGCTCGGCGCCCTCGAGCGCGCCGAGGAAGAGCCGCCTCCGGTGCTCGGCGCGCACGCCGCGCTCGAGCCGCCGCGCGAGCAGGGGCAATCCCTCGCGGGCGAAGAGCGCCACGCGGACCCCCATCGCGAGCAGCGCGTCGAGCAGCGCCGCGGCGCCGCCGTCCGCTTCCAGGCCGTCGGCCGCTTCCGGGAGGAGGCTCGCGTCGATCGCGACGAAGCGGAAGCGGCGGTGCAGCTCGGCCGGCAGCCGGATCACGGCCGCGGGCCCGCCCGTGAGGCCGGGGCAGCTCGGCCCGCCCCGCGCGAGGGCAGGCGGCCCGGCGGCGCTGTCTAGGAGCGACGACATCCTCGGCTCCTCCCGCGGCGGGCGCACGCGAGGATCGTGCCGCCGGCGCCTGTGCAGGCCGGGATCAGGCAGGGGCGCGGCGGCGGTGGGCTAGCGCTGCACGGCGCCGGTCAGCCGATCGAGCACGCCGAGGAGCCGGTCGACGTCGAACGGCTTCGCCAGCACGCCGGCCACGGCGCCGCGGATGCTGGGCTCGCTCACGCCGGAGAGCAGGAGGACGGGCACCTCGATGCCGGCCGCGGCGAGCGCGTCGAGGAACTCCTCGCCCGTCATGTCGGGCATCACGTAGTCGAGCAGCACCGCCCGCGGCCGCGCGCCGCGCGCCAGCCGATCGAGCGCCTCCAGCGGCCGCGTGAACCCCTGGACGCGGTAGCCCTCGTCGGAGAGCAGATCCATCAGCGACTCGACCAGCGCGGGATCGTCGTCGACGACGAAGACCTCCGCGCCCGCGGGCGGCGAGGCGCCGGCCAGGCATGGAGACGGGCCCGGCGAGCTCATCCAATTCCCCTCGATCGCTGGCCTTTTCGGCGCATGAGGCGCGCAAAGGATACCAGACCGCCGCCGCGACCGCATGGGGCAGGCCGCGCGGGCGCGGCGCGCAGCGTAACGCCTCCCACGTCGCAGATCTCCGCTGAGCTCCGAAACTCGCTCAGGACGGAGTTTTCCTCATCAATTGGGCTTGCCGCCGCGCCGCTGCTTGCAGATCGTTGAGCACCTGATACCCCTGTAAGGTTCCTCCCAGGACGACCCGAGCAGCTTGACTTGAACTGCTCACGGGTATCGAATTGTGGTCCGAAGGACACTCCAATCCCCCTGTGGTCATCATGGCGGAAACCCCTGCTAGCAAGCTGCACATCTATCTGATCGACGATCACCCTGTCGTGCGCGAAGGCTTCGCTCGAGCGCTCTCGGACGAGCCCGACATGGTCGTCGTGGGCCAGGCCGGGACAGCAGCCGACGCCTTGCGCGAGACGGCGAGCTGCAAGCCGGACGTGGTGCTCGTCGATCTCAACATCCCCGACCGGGACGGCATCGAGCTCCTCGGGGCGCTGAGGGCGCAGCTGCCGCAGGCGAAGCTGCTCGTGCTGAGCGGCTACGACGACGAGTTCCGCGTCGCGGAGGCGCTCCGCGCGGGGGCGCAGGGGTACCTCGTGAAGACCTCGAAGCTCGAGGAGGTCATCGAGGGCATCCGCCGGATCGCGACCGGCGGCGCGCCGCTGTCCTCGAGCATCGCGGGCGCCGTCGTGCGCGCGATGCGCAAGCCGGCGAGCGAGGGCTCCGGCGGCCTCGACGCGCTGACGCCGCGCGAGCGCCAGGTGCTCCGGCTGCTCGCGGCCGGCGTGTCGACGCGCGAGACGGCCGCGCGGCTCACGATCAGCCCGAAGACGGTGGAGACCCACCGCGTGCGCATCTACGCGAAGCTCGGATGTAAGAGCGCGGTCGAGCTGACCCGCATCGCGGTCCGCACCGGGCTGATCGAGGCGTAACCCGGCCGCGATCGAGCGAGGCGCCTCCTCTCGGCTGGTTCACCTGCTGGGAGCGGGGCGCTTCGACTTCTTCTTCCCCGGCTTCCCCGGCGCCACGTCCTTCGCGTTCGCCTCCGGCGCCGGGCTCGCGCTCGATCGGCGCTTCGCATCCTCGAGCAGGCGATCGATCCGCACGCCGTCGATGGTGAGGCCGTCGATGTTGCAGCCGACGATCTCGACCTCGCGCAGGTCGGACGCCTCGAGGCGAGCGCCGCGCAGGCTCACGTCGGACCAGCGGGTCCCCGCGGCGTCGGCGTTGTCGATGCGCGCGCCTGCCAGGGAGACGTCATCGAGCGAGGCGCCCGCGAGGGTCGCGTTGTGGAGACGCGCGCCGCGTAGGTCGACGTCATCGAGCTCGGCCTCGGCGAGGGCGGCGTTGTGGAGGCGCGCGCCGCGCAGGTCGACGTCATCGAGGCGGGCCTCGGCGAGGGCGACGTTGTGGAAGCGGGCGCCGCGCAGGTCGACGTCATCGAAGTCGGCCCCGGCGAGCGTCGCTCCGTGAAAGCGCTCGGGCCTCGGCGGCGCAGCGCGCTCGTCCTCCGCGGCGTCCGCGATCGCCGGCGCGATGGGGGGCTTCTTGGCCATGGGTCCATGCTAGCGCTAGGCGCAGGCGGCGCGCTCGCGCCGCCCGGAGAGCCATGAACGCACACGACGCCTTCGTGCCCCACCACGCCCTCGTCACCGCGCCCTCCGCGGCGCCTGCCCGCTGGATGCTCGTGCTGCACGGCATCTTCGGGTCCGGCGCCAACTGGCGCACCTTCGTCCGCCGCCTCGCCGAGGCGCAGGCCACCGGCGCCGCGCCCGGCGCCGCGGCCCGGCCGTGGGGCTTCATCCTGGTCGACCTGCGGGCTCACGGCCTGTCGCAGAGCCCGCCGGCGCCCCACAACGTCGCGGCGGCCGCCGACGACCTGCTCCGGCTGGGCGATCGCCTCGGCCTCGACGTCCGCGGGGTCATGGGCCACTCGTTCGGCGGCAAGGTGGCCCTCGCCTACCTCGAGCGCCGGCCCGAGGGGATCGAGCGCGGCTTCCTCCTCGACGTCGATCCGAGCGCAAGGCCCGCCGGCGAGAGCGGCTCGGAGAGCCCCGGCGTGCTCGAGCTGCTCCGCGCGATCCCGCAGCCGATCGCGTCGCGCGAGGCGTTCCTCGAGGCGGTGCAGGCCGCCGGGTTCAGCCGCGGCATCGCGGAGTGGCTGGCGATGAACGTCCGCCGCGAGGGCGACGGCTTCCGCATCCGGCTCGACCTCGACATCCTGAACGATCTGCTCACCGACTACTTCGCGCGCGATCTCTGGCACGTCCTGGAGGACCCGCCGGCGCCGGCCGGCGCGGGGGTCGAAGCGCGGCGCATCCACGTGGTCCTCGGCGGCCGGTCGGCGTCGATCTCGCCGGAGTCGCGCGCCCGCTTCGAGGCGCTCCCGGCGCGCGCGCCCTGGCTCTCGGTCCACGTCCTCCCGGGCGCCGGCCACTGGCTCCACGTCGACGATCCGGGCGGCCTCTTCGACGTGATCCGGGCGGCCCTGTGATGGGCGGGCCTGTGATCGTCCGCGATCGCCTGTCCGCCGCGCGCGGCGCGCGCGCTCTCGGATCCAGGCTTTTCGTCCCGCTCTCCATCCATTAACGGTGAGGCGACCTATGCGCATCGCGTCCTGGAACGTGAACTCCATCCGCACGCGGCTCGAGCAGCTCACGGGCTGGCTGGTCCGCGCCGCGCCCGACGTCGTCTGCATGCAGGAGACGAAGGTCGAGGACGGCAGCTTCCCCGAGGCCGCGCTCTCCGAGGTGGGCTACCGGTCGATCATCTTCGGCCAGAAGTCCTACAACGGCGTCGCGATCGCCGCGCGCTTCGGCCTGTCGGTGGACGACGTGAAGAAGGGCCTCGACGGCGACGAGGAAGACGTCGCCCGGCGGATGCTGTCGGCCACGGTCGAGGGGGTCCGGATCATCAACGTCTACGTGCCCAACGGGCAGGCGGTGGGGACGCCGGCCTTCGCCTACAAGCTCGCGTGGCTGGAGCGGCTGCGGCGCGAGCTCGAGGCGAGCTACCGGCCCGATCAGCAGATCCTGATCTGCGGCGACTTCAACGTTGCGCCCGAGCCCATCGACGTCGCCGAGCCGAAGAAGTGGGAAGGGCAGGTGCTCTTCCATCCGGACGAGCGCGCGGCGCTGGGGCGCCTGATGGAGTGGGGGCTCGTGGACGCGTTCCGCGCCTGTCACCCCGCCAAGGCGGCGTACAGCTGGTGGGATTACCGGATGGGCGCGTTCCGGCGCAACAAGGGCCTCCGCATCGACCTCGCGCTGGTGACGCGCCCGCTCGCCGTGCGCTGCACGGATGTGTCGATCGACACGCGCCCGCGGGAGCTCCAGCGCCCGTCGGATCACGCGCCGGTGGTGGTGGAGCTCGCGGACGGCGCGGCGCCGCCCGGGGCCGTGCCGGCGGTCTGAACGCGGCCGGGGCCGCGCCGGGGGCGTGAGCGCGGTTGGGCCCCGAGCGGGCAGGGCGTCAGCGGGGGGCAGCCGCGGCGGCGGCGCCCGCCGCGGGCGCAGCGGGAGGCGCCTCTGCGGGCGCCGGCGCGGCCGCGGCATGCGCGCCGCCGTCCTCCGGAGCCGCGGGCGCGGCGGGCGCGGCGGCTTCGAGCGGCTTCTTCGCTTCGTCGACGGCGCACGCGGGGCGGGCCAGCGACTCCTCGACGCAGGCAGCGCGCATCGACGGGGGGCACGTCACGCGGATGTGGAAGTGGTCGTTGTGCAGATCGGCGTCCCTGGGGCTCATCATGGCCGCGGCGGCGCGGCCCCGGAGCTCCGCCGGGACGCGCTTCTTCGCGGCGTAGGCGAGCAGCCGCGCCTTCAGCGCGTCGGTCACGAACAGGTACTTGACCCCCGCCTGGCGGTCCTGGAGCAGCGCCTCGACGAACGCCCAGTTGCGCATGTCGTCGAACCGCGCCCCGGGGAGGCCGATGGCGTTGCCCTTGTCGTCGAACGCCACGAACCGGTCCGTGCGCAGCGTCTTGCCCCTCGAGTTCACGACGTAGAACCCGACGTCGGCGTCGCGCCCGGTCTGGTGGGAGTTGTGCCCGTCGAGCGGGCCGCCCGCCCTGGCCGAGAGATCTCCGACGAGCAGCGCGGAGTCGCCGTGCTTCTTGGCCACCTGGAAGGCGGCGCGCCGCAGGGCCTTCACGAGCACGGGCAGCCCCCAGGTCCTGGCGCCCTCGCGCGTCTTGAGGTGCCTGGACGACCGGAGCCGCACGGCGCCGGTCAGCCGCCCGCGGTTGGGCGCTCCCTTCGACAGCGGCTTGCGCTCGTCGGCCTCGACGGCGGTGCCGCCGCGCGCCGCGCGGGAGGTCTCGTCCCGCCTCGCCGCGCGCTTCTTGCTCGCGCGGTCCGCGGCCTTCCCCTTCGCCCCGGCGCTGCGCGCGGCGCGCGCTTCGCCCTGGTCGCTCGAAGAGCTCCGGCGCGCGGCGGCGCGCCTGCCTTGCGGGCGCTGGTCCGGCTGCTGCTCCACAGAGACCGGCTGCGCGCCCGCCGGGGCGCCCAGGGCCGGCGCCGCGACCGAGAGCGCGAGCAGGAGGGCGGCGACAGGGCCCCGGGCGGCGAGGCAGCGGCGAGAGAGCGGGCGAAGCAACGGCATGGCGGGGGCGGACCCTACCTTGCGGCGCGGCGGGCAGAGAACTTCTTTCGCAGCCGTCGCCGGTGAGGGCGGCGAGGCGAGGCGAAAGGCGCGGCCGGCGGCCGGGCGGGCGTGGCGTCCCGCTGGCGGCCGGGAGGGCGCCCCCCGGCGGCCGCCGCCGGATGCACGCCGCGGCGCGCGGGCGAGCTCATGGAATCGTCCGTCCAGGCTCAGCGGGGACGGCGGCCTGAGAATTGCGCGTCATGTTGCTTCATCGCCTTGACATAACGGCTCCGGTGCGGTTAGAAGCGTTCCGCGAGCCCCGCCGAGGGGCGCGCAGGAGCGCCCGTAGCTCAGCTGGATAGAGCGTCGGACTTCGAATCCGAAAGTCGCCTGTTCGAATCAGGCCGGGCGTGCCGGGCTCAACGGACGACGCAAGCGATCCGGCGAGATCCCGGGAGTGTTCCAGAATCCGTCGGTTTGACAATCCATTCGGGCCATTAGCTCAATTGGTAGAGCAGTGGACTCTTAATCCATTGGCTGAAGGTTCAAGTCCTTCATGGCCCACCCGAGATGATTGAGGATTCCTGGCCGCTGTGCGGAGCGGCTGGGACAGGCGCTCAAAAGCCCGAGACCCCGTGGGTCGACGGGCTTTTGGCGTTTTGGAGTATTCTTCCTTCTGCCGCCTCGCGTCGGCACACGAGCGTCGAACTGGCCAGGGGCGCATTGCTTGCCCGACCGAGCCTCGTCCGGGGCTCGCTATTTTCGGACCCATGCCGGTCGAGCGATCCCAGCGGTCCCCCTTGCGTCTTGATTCGGAGGCGAGACACCCGGTGCCCGTCCTCGGGTAGCTCGGGTAGAAGTATGACCCGATGCCTCTCCCTGCCGACTTCGAGAAGTCCCTCTGGGCCGCCGCCGATCAGCTCTGGACCAACTCCGCCCTCCAGCCTTCCGAGTACGCGACGCCGGTCCTCGCGCTGATCTTCCTGAAGTACGCCGACCACCGCTTCGCCGAGGCCGAGAAGAAGCTCACCTCGTCCCGCCGCCGGGGCGGCGTCGACAAGGACGACTACCACGCCGAGGGGGTCCTCTTCGTCCCGGAGAAGGCCCGCTTCGGCCGCCTCCTCCAGCTCCCCGAGGGGGCCGACATCGGCAAGGCGCTCAACGACGCGATGAAGGCCATCGAGGCGGAGAACGAGGACCTCAAGGACGTCCTGCCGAAGACCTACGGCCGCTTCGACGCGAAGACGCTCAAGGAGCTGCTCAAGCGCTTCGGGAGTATCCCGGAGAACGTCGAGGGCGACGTCTTCGGGCGCATCTACGAGTACTTTCTCGGCAATTTCGCGCCGCGCACGCTGCAGAAAGGCGGCGAGTACTTCACGCCCTACTCGGTCGTGCGCCTGATCGTCGAGGTCATCGAGCCGTACCACGGCAGGATATACGACCCTTGCTGTGGCTCCGGCGGCATGTTCGTGCAGAGCGCGAACTTCATCGCCGAGCACCAGAAGCGGCCGTCGGACGAGATCGCGGTTTACGGGGTCGAGAAGCTCGCGCAGACCCTCCGGCTTGCGACGCCGTGCACGGCCTCTCGGGCGACATCCGTGAGGCAAACACCTACTATGAGGACATCCACGATCAGGTCGGCAAGTTCGACTACGTGATGGCCAACCCGCCGTTCAACCAGAACGCGGTCGACCGGGAGCGGCTCAAGGACGACAAGAAGCGGTTCCCGTTCGGGATGCCCTCGGTTGACAGCGCGAACTACCTCTGGATCCAGCTCTTTTACAGCGCCCTCAGCGCCACGGGCCGCGCCGGGTTCGTGATGGCGAACAGCGCGAGCGACGCGCGGGGCAGCGAGCTCGAGCTCCGGCGGAAGCTGATCCAGACCGGTGCCGTCGACGTGATGGTCACGCTCAGCTCGAACTTCTTCTACACCGTCACCCTGCCCGTCACGCTCTGGTTCCTCGACAAGGGAAAGGCGAAGGGGCCCCGCAAGGACAAGGTGCTCTTCATCGACGCGCGGCACGTCTACCGGCAGGTGGACCGCGCCCATCGCGACTTCTCGCCGGAGCAGATCGAATTCCTCGCGAATATCGTGCGGCTCTACCGCGGCGAGAAGCCGGAGAACCTGCACGGAAGCAGCAAGCTCGTGAAGGAGAGCTTCCCGAAGGGGAAGTACGTCGACGTACCGGGGTTGTGCAAGGTGGCGACGCTCGGGGAGATCGAGGCGCAGGGCTTCAGCCTCAATCCTGGCCGCTACGTCGGCGTTGCCGACCGTGCCGCCGAAGAATTCGACTTCAAGGAGCGGCTCGAGGAGCTTAACGAGGAGCTTGAGCGGTTGAACGGCGAGGCGCGGGAGAATGAGACGAAGATTGCCGAGAACCTCACGGCCCTTCTGGAGCTTTGAACGATGCGTACGGAGACACGCAAGCTGGAAGCTGTCATATCGACGCTGATCGACTATCGCGGTAAGACGCCGAGCAAGACGAGCTCCGGTGTCCGGCTAATCACGGCAAAAGTTATCAAGGATGGATTTGTTAATGACTCGAGCTTCGAGTTCATTGCCGAGGAGCAGTACGATACCTGGATGCGGCGTGGCTTGCCGCAGCAGTGGGATGTCCTGATCACGACCGAGGCGCCCCTCGGAGAGGTTGCTCAACTTCGCACAACCGAACGTGTGGCACTCGCGCAGCGAGTGATCCTGCTCCGCGCCAACCCAAAGGTGATGAACCAAGGCTTCCTCTTCCAAGCCCTGAAGTCTCCGTTTGTTCAGGCCGAGCTCGCAAAGCGAGCAACTGGAACTACGGTGCTCGGAATCAAGCAAAGTGAATTGCGCCAAATTTCGGTTCCTTACTTCCCGCTGCGAATTCAGTGCCGCATAGCCAACATTCTCTCTGCCTACGACGACCTCATCGAGAACAATACGAAGCGCATCAAAATCCTGGAGGAGATGGCCCGCTCGCTGTACCGCGAGTGGTTCGTGAACTTCCGGTTTCCCGGCCACGAGAAGGTGAAGCTGGTCGATTCGCCGGGTGGCAAGGTGCCAGCGGGGTGGACCGCGTTAAACCTCTTCGAGGTTGCAGTCGTCACGTATGGATTTCCCTTCAAGTCGAAGCTTTTCTCGGCCGATCCTGTAGGTACTCCGGTTATCCGCATCCGTGACCTCGTTCCCGGCGAGACGTCCACATTCACGACAGAAGATGTCGAGGAGAAACACCGCGTAAGGGACGGCGACGTCCTCGTCGGCATGGACGGGAACTTCCACATGTCGAAGTGGTCTGGCGGGCCAGCCGCGCTCAACCAGCGGGTAGTGATGTTCCAGCCCAAGGCGCCAGTATCGCGGTACTTCATCTTCTTGGCTCTCCAAGAGCCCATCAAACATCTCGAATCGACGATTACGGGCACCACCGTGGCGCATCTGAGCGATAAGGATCTCCGACGGCTACACCTGCTCGTTGCACCGCCGGCGCTCCAGCGGCGCTTCGATGAGGCTGTGGATGCGATGTACGAACAGGAGCTTCTGCTACGACGACGCAACCGCATCCTCCGCCGGACGCGCGACTTACTGCTCCCCAGCCTCATCTCAGGCGAGATCGACCTGAGCCGCTTCGAAGCCCCGTGAGCGTGATCGCCTGTGCGCGTCGGCTCCGCGACCATGCCGCGGGCCGGCGGCGGCCGTTGTGGTAGAATCACGTCATGGCGCCGAAGCTAGACATCTACGACGGCCGCGCCCCGGAGGAGCTTCCGGCGTACCCGGTCCCGCGCGCCGCGCGGATCGTCCGCCTGTCGCCGTCCACCCTGCGCCTCTGGGCCTCCGGCGACGGCCAGCACAAGGCCCTCTTCAAGCCCGCCGACCGCGCGCCCCTCGCCCTCTCGTTCTCGAACCTCATCGAGGCCTTCGTGCTCGCCTCGCTGCGGCGGGTCCACGGCGTCTCCATGCAGCGCGTCCGCAGGGCACTGCGGTACGTCGGGGACAAGCTCGGGTACGCCCGGCCGCTCATCCACGCGAGCTTCCAGACGGACGGGGCCAACCTGTTCGTCCAGCACGCCGACCGGCTCCTGAACGTCTCCGTCGAGGGCCAGGCCGTGCTCCGGGAGGTCCTGGACGCGAGCCTCGCGCGCATCGACTGGGAGGGCGACCTCGCCGCGCGGCTGTACCCCTGGGTCCGCAGCTCGGAGATCGGCAGCCAGCCGAAGACCATCGTGGTCGACCCGCGGCGCGGCTTCGGCCAGCCGGTGATCGCCGGCACCGGGATCGAGGCCCGTATCGTCACCGAGCGCTACCGGGCCGGCGAGTCCGTGCTGCTCCTCGCGAAGGACTACGGCGTCGAGATCGAGAAGATCGAGGACGCGATCCGGTGCGAGACGCGTGAAGCTGCGTGAGCCGTTCATCTATTTCGTCGACCGGTCGCTCGGCCGCGGGCTCGTCGTCGAAGCGCTGCGGGCGGCGAAGCTCGACGTCCACGCCCACGACGATCACTTCGCGCAGAACACGCCCGACGCCGAGTGGCTCGTCGAGGTCGGACGCCGCGGCTGGGTCGTCCTGACCAAGGACAAGAACATCCGCGTGAACGCGCTCGAACGCATCGCGCTGACCCGCGCGAACGTCGCGTGCATCATGCTCGGCCGCGGCGACCTGACCGCCCCCGCGATGGCCCAGATCTTCATCGACGCGCTCCCGCTCATCCAGCGCGTCCTGCGTCGCTTCGCGCTCCCCCTCGCGGCGAGCTTGAGCAGCGGCAGGAGCCTCCGCGTCCTCCTGGCCGACGGTGAGTGGCTGAAGCCGCCGAAGGAGCTCAAGTAGCTCGAAAATCGTGACACAATCGCCTCGGTGAACGCAACGCTGGAGAGCGACATCGAGCAGGCGGCCCTCGACCTCTTCACGGCGATGGGCTGGGCGACCGCAAACGTGATGGAGGAGGCGCTCGGCGAGCACGGCACCCTCGGTCGCGACAACCGAGGCGACGTCGTCCTCCTCCGTCGCCTCCGCCCGGTGCTGGAGAAGCTCAACCCAGGCGCACCCGCCGAGGCGATCGAGCAGGCCATCGAGGAGCTCACCCGCGACCGGTCCGCCATGAGCCTCGGGCAGGCGAACCGCGAGATCTACCGGCTGCTGAAGGACGGTATCGAAGTCCGTGTCGCCACGGCGGAGGACGAGGAGGACGCGACCCAGCGCATCCGCGTCATCGACTGGAACCACCCTACGAACAACGACTACTTCGTCGCACAACAGCTCTGGGTTCAGGGGGAGACCTACCTGCGCCGCACCGACCTGGTCGGCTTCGTGAACGGCCTGCCGCTCGTCTTCATCGAGCTGAAGGGCCTGCACAGCAACGTCGAGAACGCCTACCGGCAGAACTTGCGCGACTATCTCGGCGCGATTCCCCAGATCTTCTGGTTCAACGCCATCGTCGTGCTCTCGAACGGCTTCGAGAGCCGTGCCGGCACCATCACCGGCGAGTGGGACCACTTCAAGGAGTGGAAACGCATCGAACGAGAGGACGAGCCGCCAGGTGTCAGCCTCGAGGTGATGCTGCGCGGCGTCTGCGACAAGGCGCGGCTCTGCGACATCGTCGAGAACTTCACGCTCTTCTCCGAGCAGAAGTCGTCTCTCGCCAAGATCGTCGGCCAGAACCATCAATACCTCGGCGTGAACAAGGCCCTCGCCGCGGTCGAGGCGTACCAGCTCGTGCCAAGGCGGGCGCGCCTGTCGAAGGAAGAACTCGAGGCGCGGAAGCGGCTCGGCGTCTTCTGGCACACCCAGGGGTCGGGCAAGTCGTTCTCCATGGTGTTCTTCTCGCAGAAGATCCTGCGCAAGATCCCGGGGAACTGGACGTTCGTGATCCTCACCGACCGGGAAGAGCTGGACGCGCAGATCTACAAGACCTTCGTCGGCGTCGGCGCGGTCCTGCCCCCTGGGAAGTCGAAGAAGGCGGAGCGCGATCAGGGCGTCCAGGCGAAGACCGCGGAGCACCTGAAGCAGCTCCTCACGGAGGATCATCGCTACGTCTTCACGCTGATCCAGAAGTTCCGTACCGAGGTGAAGGGGGGCAAGTACCCGAAGCTCTCCGACCGCGGCGACATCATCGTGATCGCCGACGAGGCGCACCGCTCCCAGTACGACACCTTCGCCCAGAACCTCCGGAACGCGCTGCCGAACGCCGCGTTCATCGGCTTCACGGGCACGCCGCTCATGGCGGGGGAGGAGAAGACGCGCGACGTGTTCGGCGACTACGTCAGCGTCTACAACTTCCGGCAGGCGGTCGAGGACAACGCGACCGTCCCCCTCTACTACGAGGCCAGGATCCCCGAGCTCCAGCTCGCCAACGAGGATCTCGCCGACGATCTGACCGAGCTGCTCGATGAGGCCGATCTCGACGAGGAGCAGCAGAAGAAGGTCGAGCGCGAGTTCGCGCGGCAGTACCACCTGATCACCCGCGAGGAGCGCCTCGACACGATCGCCGGCGACATCGTCACGCACTTCCTCGGCCTGCCGCGGGGGACGAAGGCGATGGTCGTCGCCATCGACAAGGTCACCGCCGTGCGGATGCACGACAAGGTGAAGGCGGCCTGGGCGAAGCGGCGGGCCGAGCTTCAGGCGGAGCTCGGTGTCACACCGCGCGACGATCACAGGGCCCGGCAGGAGATCGTCGATACGATCGCGTTCATGGACGAGACCGACATGGCCGTCGTCGTCTCGCAGTCGCAGAACGAGGTCGAGGCGTTCAAGAAGAAGGGCCTCGACATCGCGCCGCACCGCCGGCGAATGATCAAGGAGGACCTCGACACCAAGTTCAAGGACGACAAGGACGCGCTCAGGCTCGTCTTCGTCTGCGCGATGTGGATCACGGGGTTCGACGTCCCGAGCTGCGGCGCCATCTACCTCGACAAGCCGATGAAGAACCACACCCTCATGCAGACGATCGCGCGAGCGAACCGCGTCTACGAGGGGAAGGAGAACGGCCTCATCGTCGACTACGTCGGCGTCTTCCGGAACCTCAAGAAGGCGCTGGAAATCTACGGCTCCGGATCGGGCGGCAAGATCGGGGCAGGGGACACCCCCGTGCAACCGAAGGAGGTGCAGCTCGAGGAGCTCCGCACCACGGTTGCGGCGGCGAAGAAGTTCTGCGCCGAGCGCGGCGTCGATGTCGACGGGGCGAGGGACAAGAAGGGCTTCGAGCGCCTCCAGCGCCTCCGAGACGGCGTGGACAAGCTGCTCAACCCGGCCGAGGTGAAGAAGCGCTATCTCGACCTCGCCGGCCGCGTGGATCGCCTCTACCGCGCGCTCGGCGTCGACGCGCGGAAGAACGAGCTCTCCTCGGATTGGGGCGTGCTCACGGACCTGGCGCGCGGCATCCGCGGCCTCCAGCAGCCGGTCGACATCTCGAAGATCATGGACGCCGTCGAGCGCCTGCTCGACGCGTCAATCGACGCGAAGGGGTACGCCATCCGGGAGACCACGGAGGCGCCGTACGGCGGACGCGTCCACCTCGGCGGGATCGACTTCGCCGCCCTCGCCCGGTATTTCGCGATGACGAAGCACAAGGCCAGCGCCGCGGAGGCGGCGGCCGTGTCGGCGCGGCAGAGGGTCGACACGCTCGTCCGCCTGAACCCGACGCGCGGAAGCCTGCGCGCGCAGCTCGATGAGCTCATCGCGGAGTACAACGACGGCGCGCGCAACGCGGAGCAGTTCTTCAAGGAGCTGCTCGCGTTCATGAAGAACAACGTCGAGCCCGAGGAGCGACGCAGCAGCGCCGAGGCGCTGAGCCAGGAGGAGCTCGCGCTGCACGACCTTCTTCTCCCGCCAGAGCTGAAGCTCGACGCGAAGGAGCACGAGGGCGTGAAGAAGCTCGCGCGCGAGCTGCCGAAGAAGCTCGCGCCGAAGCTCGTGATCGACTGGCGAAAGAGTCAGCGCGCGCGGGCGGCCGTGAAGGTGACGATCAAGCGCGCGCTCGAGGCGCTACCCCAGGAAACCTACAGCGATGAGGCGTACGAGAAGCTCGTGGAGGCCGTTTACGAGCACGTATATGAGTCGTACTGGGGCGACGGGAGGAGCAAATACAGCGACTCCGCCAGGTAAGTGATCGCTCCTTCTTGGCGTCGACCATGGACGCCGCCTACCAGAGCGTGCTCCTCGGCATGGGGCTGTCGCTGTTCGCGATGGGCGCGGCGGTGCTCGGCTCCCTGCCACCGCCGCCTGCAAGCTCCCAGGAGGCAGCCCTCCAGCCGGCTCCGGCGCTGGGCACCGCACGCCGCGCGCTGCGCGTGCTGGATCCGCTCAGGCGGACGGCGCTCGCCCAGCCCCGGCCGGCCCGGTAATCCACGCCGCTCTGAGCGGCTACCGGGGCGATCCGGCCGCGCCCGGAGGAGGCTCCCCGGAGCTCTCCTGACCGGCGGCGCCCTGGCGTGATGCACTCTGGTCGAGCGCCTCTCCGAGCAGCCGGCAGACGTCCTGCTCCGACACCGGCGCGTAGTCCTCGTACCAGAGCCCGACCGAATAGATAGGATCGCGGATATAGCAGTACACGAACTCCCGCGTCCGCCGCGACAGCTCCGCGTACGCGGCGTGGGTCGCGACGGGGACCGCGATGACGATGCCCGCCGGGCGGCCTTGCTCGACGGCCGTCACGGCGGCCCGCATGCTCGCTCCGGTCGCCACGCCGTCGTCGACCAGGAGGACCGTTCGATCCAGGATGTCAGGCGCCCTGTGGCAGCCGTGATAGACGCGCTCCAGGCGCTCCACCTCCCGCGCCTCCACGTCGGCGAGCCACTGTACCGTCCTGTCCGCGACGCCCAGCGCTCGGCAGAGCGCTTCATCCACGACCCGGACGCCGCCGCGCGCGACGGCGCCGATCGTCATGCGATGATCGCCGGGCGCCACGATCCGGCGCGCGATCAGCACGTCGAGCGGCACCCGCAGGAGCTTCGCTATCTCGAAGCCCACCAGCACCCCGCCTCGCGGCAGCGAAAGGAGGGTCACGTCCCCCCGCCCCGCATAGGCGGTCAGCCGCGACGCGAGCTGGCGGCCGGCGTCGGCCCGATCTCGAAACGGCATGTCTCCCTCTCCCTCCGGCGTCGCCGAGATCACCGACGGCGCCCGGTGGAGCTTGCAATTGTCTCGCCAGGCGCCGCGCATGAAGCCGCCGCCCCGCTCGCGGCGCGCAGCAACCCCGGCTCCTCCGGCGCTAGGACAGCGGCAGCGCGAACTGGAAGGTCGTCTTCCCGGCCGCGCTCTCCGCCCAGATCCGCCCCCCGTGGGCCTCGACGAGCCGTCGCACGATGTAGAGCCCGAGGCCCAGCCCGGCGGCGCCTCCCGCCTTCGCCTCGCGGGTCCGGTAGTAGCGGGCGAAGAGCCTCGGCAGCTCCTCCGGCGCGATGCCCTTCCCCTCGTTCTCGAGCGCCACGAGCACCTCGCCGCCCCGCCGCTCCACCGCCATCCTGATGGGCGTCTCGGGCGCGCCGTACTTGGCCGCGTTGGACAGCAGGTTGGTGAGCACCTGCTCCAGGCGCCCGGGGTCGGCCAGGAGCGGCGGGACGTCGCCGCGCACCTCGACGTCGACCCGGTGCCCGCTCGTCGCGTCCGCCGTCCGTTCCACGGTCGCCTGGACGAGCGCCGGGAGATCGACCTCCACGCGGCTGAGCTCCAGCCGGTGCGACTCGAGGCGCGAGACGTCGAGCAGATCGCTGATCATCCGGCTCAGCTGCATCGCGCTCGCCAGGATGTGCTGCGCCTTGTCGCTGCACTGCGCCTGCCTCGCGAGCATGGAGGCCTGGAGGACGATCGTGGTGACCGGCTGACGCAGGTCGTGGGCGATGATGCTGGTCCACTCCTCGCGCATCCGCGCGAGCTCCTTGAGCGGGCTGACGTCCTCGCCGGCGACCACGGCCCCGGTGATCTTCCCCGCGCGGTCGCGGAGCGGCGCGGCGGCGATGAGGAAGGTCCGGCTCGAGCCGTCCGCTTGGTGGATGACGATCTCCTCGCCGGGGATCGTCTCGCCCCGCATCGCCCGGCTCGAAGGCATCTCGTCGAGCGTGATGGGGGCGCCGTCCGGGCGGCGCAGGCGGCCGACGTACTCGTCCCGCGCCGCCGCGCCCCCGGTGAGCTCGATCGCGTGCGGGTTGCCGATCACCCGCTCTGCTCCGTTCCGCTCGATGAGCAGGAGCGGCACGGGCGCGCTGTCGAAGATCGTCCGCAGCGTCCTCCGCTCGGTCTCCAGCTGCGCGAGCAGGCGCTCCCGCTCCTCCTCCGCCTGCTTGCGCGCCGTCACGTCCTCCACCTGGGCGATGTAGTGAATGGGCTCGCCCCTCTCGTCGCGCACCACGGACGTGTGCAGGACGACGGCGATGACCGTGCCGTCCTTGTGGACGTATCGTTTGGGGAGCCGATAACGCGGGATCTCGCCGCGGCGCAGCTGCTCGACCAGCCCCACGTCGGCGTTCACGTCGTCAGGGTGGGTGATGTCCTGGAAGCGGAGCGTCGAGAGCTCTTCGGCCGCGTAGCCCACGATCTCGCAGAAGACATGATTGACGCGGATGAAACGCCCGTCCAGCGCGACGATGGCCATGCCGATGGGCGCGTTCTCGAACGTGAGCCGGAAGCGCTCCTCGCTCTCGCGGAGCGCCTGCTCTGCCTGATGGCGCTGGGCGGCGTCGCGCCCCTCCGGCGCGGCGCGCTCCGAGAGCTCGCCCGGCGCCGCGCCGGCCTCGTGGCGCCCGCACCGGCAGGCGGAGGCCGCGCAGGCGACCTCGTCTTCGCGGCTGCTGGACGCCTCGATTTCATCTGTCCACACCATGGCCGCTGCCTCGATCGGCCGATAGTTGCACGAGAGCCACGCCGCCTGAAGCGCCAACGCGGTCGGGACATGACATGACATCCCAGGATGCCGGCGTGTTCATGGAATGCCGGCGTGTTCATGCTCGCCGGCGCTCGCTTGCCCGGCCAGGCGCGGTGATCAGCTCACCTCGGCTGCTCTCGTCAGCGCGTGTTCTGGAGCGTGGACTTCCTTCTCCCCCTGCTCGTCCCGGACCTCCAGATCGCGGGCCTCGACGATCCCGTTCAGGTCGAGCTTGCTCGTGATCTTGCTTCGGAGAGCCGCGTGCGAGCCGTCACGCGGCGGATGTCGAAGGGTGTCGTGATCATGAAATTGTTCAGTGTGCTCGCGATCCTCGGTTCGGTGTTCGGGCTCTCAGGGTGTGTCGCCGACATGGACTCCTCATCGGACCAGGGGGACGACGTGGAGGTCGACGAGCAGACCACTCCCTGCACCACCGCAAACCGGTCCGTGGGCGACGCGGCATCAGGACCCCCGGAACCGGCGAGCCCGCACGAGCCGAGCTCGTACGACAGCTCACGCGGACGTCGCGGCCGGCCGCCGCTGCGCACCCGACGGGATCGAGGAGCGCCGCGCGCCGATCAATTTTGATTGACGCCGGCATGTGAACGTTCACAATTGATCCCTGGGACCCTCGACAGTGACCCGGCGCAACCGCGCGACCGAGCGGTCTCGCTTGGCGTCATGGCGCTCGCCGTCGCCGTGATTTCTTGTCGGATCAACGGATGAAAGCAGGTGCTTATCATGGATCACGCTCGGTCGAGCCTGGTTACTGGTCTCGTATTTTCGGCGTTTCTCGGTGCTTGCGCCGGTGAGGATAGCCCGGAGCCGGAGGCCGCTTCCAGCACGGGAGCTCCGTCGTCGAACTCCTCCAGCGTTGGCTCGGGCAGCGGCTCGGGCAGCGGCGGCGGCGCGGTGGGCAGCGGCGGTGGGAGCGTCAGCAGCGGCACGGTGGGCAGCGGCGGTGAGGGCGCCGGCGGCGGAGATGGGGGCAGCGGCGGCGGTGTCGCCCCTGCGGTCTGCCCGGAGACCTACTCCAATCCTCTCATCTGGGAAGACCTCCCCGATCTGGAGGTCATCCGCGTCGACGACACCTACTATTATACGGCGTCCACGTTCCACTATTCGCCTGGCGCGCCCCTGCTCCGCTCCTACGATCTGGTCCACTGGGAATACGTCTCCCACTCCGTTCCCCTGCTGGACTTCGACCCGTCGTACGACATGAGCCGGGGTAGATCCTATGTCAACGGCATCTGGGCGTCCACGCTGCAGTACCGGAAGAGCAACGAGACCTTCTACTGGATGGGCTGCATGCACAACACGGGCGGCGGCTGGGTCTTCACGGCCAAGTCCCCGGAAGGTCCGTGGGAAAAGCACAGAGGCGGTTGTTATTACGACATGGGGTTGTTGATCGACGACGACGACACCATGTACGTGGCTTACGGAAACAACACGATCAGCGTGGCCCAGCTGAGCGCGGATGGCTTCAGCCAGGTCAAGAATCAGGCCGTCTTCCAGACGCCCGGGAACATCTCCGGACCGCTGGAGGGCTCTCGCTTCATCAAGCGCGACGGGAACTACTACATCTTCACCACGCAATACGCGAACGGCGAGTATGTGCTGCGCTCGACGAGCGGGCCGTTCGGTCCCTACGAGCTGCGCCCCTTCGCGGTCAAGCTGCCCTACGCCGGCGCTCCGGGCTCCGGTGGAGCCCCGCATCAGGGCGGCGTCGTCGAGACGCAGAACGGGGAATGGTACTATCTCGGCTTCAACGACTCGTACCCGGCTGGCCGCATACCGGTCATGGCGCCGATGACCTGGGTCGACGGCTGGCCCTCGCTCACCCTGGTGGACGGCAAATGGGGAGGTACGTACCCCTTCCCGGACCTGCCTTGCGGATCGAACCGGGTGAAGCCGCCGGTCACCAAGGATACGTTCGCGGAGGCGACCCTGCGCCCGGAGTGGGAGTGGAACCACAACCCCGACGGCACCAAGTGGTCCTCCGGGGCTGGGCTGACCCTGCAAACGGCGACGGTGACCAACGATCTTTACGCCGCTCGAAACACGCTGACGCGCCGCATCGAAGGGCCCGTCTCGATCGCGACGATCGAGCTCGACTACAGCAAGATGCAAAACGGCGACGTGGCCGGCCTCGCCGCCCTGCGCGACGTGTCGGCGTGGATCGGGGTCAAGAAGGCGAACGGGGCCGCGCGCGTCGTCATGACCAACGGCGTCAACATGAACACCTCGTGGACCACGACGAGCACGGGCACCGAGGTGGCTGCCGCCGACGTGTCCGGCAACAAGATCTGGCTGCGCGTGGAAGCCAACGTCCGCACGGATGGCGGCGGCGCGCAAGCGCGCTTCTCCTACAGCACGGATGGCAGCCGATTCACCAGCCTGGGCGACACGCTCAACCTGAACAAGAACTGGCAATTCTTCCTCGGTTATCGCTTCGGCATCTTCAACTACGCCACGCAGTCGCTGGGCGGCTCGGTGAACGTCGCTTCCTTCGAGGTCACCAAGCCGGGCGCCATGTGAGCGTTAACAAACGCCCCAGAAAGCGTTAACAAACGCCCCAGAAGAGAGGCCCAGCGCGTTCGCGGCGATGGCCGCGAGCGCGGCGCGGCGCCCGCCGCGCAGGGCCTGCCGCACGATGACGGCGGTGCTCGGCCCCGGGATCATGGCCAGCACCAGCGCGGCGACGCAAAAAGCAAGGAGGGTCGAGGTCATGAGGGCCTGTGTACCGGCGGAGCGCTCCGCCGGCCAGGCGCCCTCGCGGACCGAGATCGGCGACCTCCGGACCCGGCGCCGCCGCCCCGGGCCGGCTCACGGGATCCCGAGCAGCCGGCTCCCCTGGTAGACGACGAGCGCCGCGACGTACGCGGCCGCGTAGCTGTAGGCGAGGACGAACGCCGGCCAGCGCCAGGTCTTCGTCTCGCGACGGATCGCCGCCACGGTGCTCATGCACTGACAGGCCAGGACGAAGAACGCGAGCAGCGCGAGCCCCGTGCCCGTCGAGTAGGCGTGCGTCCCGTCCGGGCGCCTCGCCTCGCGGATCCGCTCGGCGAGCGGCGCGGGCTCGTCGTCGGCGCCCTCGATGCCGAAGATGACGCCCATCGTCCCGACCATGACCTCGCGCGCGCCGAACGAGCCGATGAGGCCCACGTTGATGCGCCAGTCGAAGCCGAGCGGCGCCGTCAACGGCTCGAGCGCGCGCCCCACGCCGCCGGCGATGCTCGACGCGATCGGCGTCTCCGCGCCTTCGGCCTCGGCCGCGGCGGCCGGCGGCTCCGGCGGCGCGGCGCCCGGCATGGGGACCTTCAGCAGCACCCACAGCAGGGCCGAGACGCCCAGGATCACGGTCCCGACCTCGCGCGTGAACCGCCACGCCGCCTGGGCCGCCGTGCGGGCCACGACGCGCAGCTCGGGGCTGCGGTACGCCGGCATCTCGAGCACCATCGGGAGCGAGCGCCCGCGGGTCGCCGTGCGCCGGAGCACGAGCGAGGCGACGAGCCCGGAGAGGATGCCGGCGACGTAGAGCGCGACGAAGAGCAGCGCCTGCACCCACGGGCCGTGGGCGGCGAAGAAGGTCGTCAGGAGGAGCGCGTAGGTCGGGATCCTCGCGGAGCAGGCCATGAGCGGCAGGACGAGGATCGCCGTGAGCCGCTCGCGCGGATCGCGGAGGATGCGCGTGGCGTTCACGGCCGGCACCGCGCACGCGTGCCCCATCAGGAGCGGCAGGAACGCGCGGCCGCTGAGCCCCATCAGCTGGAGCAGGCGGTCGACGAGGAAGGCGCCTCGGGCGAGGTAGCCGCTCGCCTCGAGCAGCTCCATGGCGACCGTGAGGATCACGATCTGCGGCATGAAGGCGAGCACCGTCCCCGCGCCGCCGAGCAGGCCGTCGGCGACGAACGAGGCGGCGAGCCCCTCGCCCAGGGCGCGCGACGCGAGGCCCCCGAGCTGGCCGAGCGCCGCGTCGAGCGCCTCGGTGACCGGCGTGGCGACGAGGAACACCGCGGCGAAGAGGACCGCCATCAGGGCGAGGAACACGACGGGGCCGGCCGCCGGGTGGAGCAGCACGGCGTCCGCGCGCGCGGTGAACGTCCGCCGTCGCTCCGCGGCGGCGTCGCGGCGCGACGGCTCGATGATCGCGGCGCGCGCGACCGCGTCCGGATCCCACGCGGCGGCGCCCGGGGCCTCGGCGCCGCCCGCGGCGGTCGCGTCGAGCCGCGCGGCGATCGCGTCGAGCACCGCGCCGCGCGCGGCCGGGTCCCTCGCGCTCACGAGCAGCACGGGCAGGCCGATGGCGCGCTCGAGGGCGCCGAGGTCGAGCCCGCGCCCCTCGCCCTCCAGCACGTCGCGCTGGGTGGCGACGACGAGCGGCGCGAGGCCGCGCCGCACGAGCTCGCGCGTGAGCCGCAGGCCGAGCGCGAGCTGCGTCGCGTCGAGCACCTGGACGACGAGGCGTGGCCGCTCGCCCTCGGCGGTGCGGTCGAGGAAGCGGCGCGCGACGCCCTCGTCCGTCGCGGGGTCGACGACGGACTCGATCGAGTAGAGCCCGGGGAGATCCGCGATCGTCACGGCCGTCCCGCCGGCGAGGCGGACGTCGGCGGTGAGGATGTCGACCGTGATGCCGGGGAAGTTGCCGACGTGGGCGCTGCCGCCGGTCAGCCGGTTGAACAGCGACGATTTGCCGGAGTTCGGCCGACCGACGAGCGCGACGAGCGGCCGCGCGGCCGCCGCTGGAAGGCGGGCCGCGCGCGCCTCGGGGGTCGCGGCGGTCATCGCGCCTGCCTCGGCGGGAGCGCGGGCGCGACCAGGATGGACCGCGCGAGCGACGCGTTGATCGCGAGCTCGCCGCCCGAGCCGGTGCGCACATGGAGGGGGCCGCCGAACACCGCGCGCCGGATCAGCGTGAGCGTCTGGCCGGGGCCGAGCCCCATCGCCCCCAGCCATCCGGCGAGATCGGCGTCGAGGCCGACCTCGACCACGACCACCCGCTCGCCGGCGCCCACCTCCGCGAGCGGGCCTCCGGCTGGAGCGTCGCGCGCCTCGCGATGCGGGGCGGCCACGACCGCTGCGCTCGGCTGCGCGCGGCTCGGATCGAGGGGGAGGGGAGGGGAGGCGTCGGAGCTCATGGGCGGGTGTTGATATTGAAATTCTAAGTCACTTTCGCTCGCCGCGCCAGCTCTTCTGGCTGGCAGCCCTGCGCGGCGCTGACGTGCGCTGCGGCGCGCGGCGCCCCTCGCGACGCCTGGCGAGCGTGCGCGACCCCCTGCTCGGCCGGCCGGCCGCACGCATCGCTCGGGTGGTGGGGGAGCTCGGCGAGACGGTACTCGCATCTACACGAGGAGGAAAGGAATCCGTCGGATACGCGACATGATCGACGCCGGGATCGTCCGCGGTGGTCGTCTCGAAGGTCCAGGTCCCGCCGGGCGGGATGGCGGCGGCCGCGCTGCTCGTCGCCGCGCCCAGCGGCCGTCCGACGCGATTCACTGGAAAGACCGTCACCTTGGGGTCGCTCACGGCGACATCGAGCGCGTTGTCGAGCGTGCCCGTGTGAGCGCTCTCGGCGCCCCTGCTGACGGTCTCCACCTCGCCGAGGGTGATGGCATCGACGGGTTCGACGCCCGCGGTGAAGGCTGGAAATCTGTGCAACAGGTACCCGAGCTCCTCGATCGCGATGTCGTCGGGAAGATTCGTTGGGCCAGTCATCGCGATCTCGCGCGCGATGCACGGAATGATCACGCCGGAGCCGTCGGTGAGCCGACAAAACCGACGGGCCCGCTCAGGACCGAATGCGACGACACCAAGCTCGTCGCCAGCGAGAGCAATCCGGTGTGCATCAAGGACCCGGGAGAGTTCAAGGAGCTTCGCGCGAGCAGCTAGAGCGACAAACGGGTCGAAACTGCCTGAAATGCAGGATTTTGAACCGCCAAGATGGGATTCTCTTCCTGGCTTTCTTGGCGTCTTGGCGTCTTGGCGGTTCATTTCTCGCCTGGTAAACGCGATCGGCGATCGAGCGCGGCGAACTCGCCTGGATCCGCGCCTGCCCTGACCCCGAGGGCGCTTGGGCCGCAGAGCGCGCTCGGCCCATGCTGCGCGCCGCGCACCTACGCCGGCGAGCGCTGCGCCTCGAGCCTGCACCCCCGGCGCGTGCAGCGTGGCTGTACGATAGGCCGGGCACTGCAAGGAGCTTGACCTTCGGACCGCGTTTGGATTTCCCAGCCCCTCCAGACGCTGATCGTGCACGCGACGGTGTGACACGGAGACCCACCCTCGGGAGCGCCGGACAAAGCTGTACCGAGCCAAGCAACCGAGCGCGGGTGCAGCGCTGGGCGCGGTGAGGAGCCCTACTGAGATGGTGCGACGAGGCGCAACGACGTGATGCGCCCGACCTCGGCTGCGTGGTGACGGGAGGTTTCGAGAGGCGCTCTTGGGCAGGTGGGACCGGATCGAGCGCACAAGGCACGAGTGTCAATCGACGTGTACAGCATGGCTGTACACGAGGATGGCCGCCACGAATCGCTTGATTTTCGGGCCGCATTTGCTCATCTTACCCGTCCAAGAGGACGCTCCTCGCGTCGCGCAGCTCTCGCCTGCGGGCGACGTGGTCAGAAAAGTTCGGCTGCACCGATCCCATTCATCGATCGCACGTCGCCTCTGCAATCCGAAGCTCGAAGCCTTTTGCTTTGATCCAACGGGAACGAGAGCTAAACTTTGTCTCTCACCATCTTCGTCGTGAACCATGAAACTTCGACTCTCAAGCTTCATCGCGGCGGCAATCGTCGCCATCCTGTCACCGCTTCCGGGCTGCGCCGACGACTCTGACGATACCGGCAGCGGAGGCGCCGGCGGCTCGGAGGCCGGAAGCACGAGCGCCAATGGGTCTACCTCGAGTGCGGTCGGGTCTGGCGGGGCTGGCTCGACCAGCGCGAGCACCGGTGGCGAAGCCAGCAGCTCGAGCGGCAGCGGCGGCGGGATCGCGCCGACGTTCGATACCGTGAAGTTCGTCATCGAAAACGTTACTTGTTTCGGGGCGGGTTGCCATAACGACGATATGAACCCCCTGGACTTGCGGGTAGACGAAGAGCTGCACGCGAGGCTGACCTCGCACGTCTCCAGGAACTGCGGCAATCTCCCGATCGTCAATCCCGGCAACCCGCAAGAGAGCGCCCTCATCAAGATCCTGACGGGGCCGTGCGGCACAACTCCGCGGATGCCCCCTGAGTGCGTCAACGATGGGGATGCCAAGTGCGTACCCGACGACTACATCCAGGCGATCACGCAGTGGATCGCCGACGGCGCGCTGGAATAGCAGGGCTCGGCGAGCAGCCGCCGACGGGTTGCTGCGCCCCTCAGGCGCAGGTTGAACGAAACGGCCGTCGGCGGCAGCCTCCTTCGCCCCCGTAGACCGGGCAGGCTGCCGTAGCCGCGCAGGAGGCGCTGCCCACGCGACCCTCCTCCCACGCCGGCGGGGAGGGGGCACTGGACGAGCCACGTGGCGGGTCCTTCTACTGCGTTGCAATCGCGGCGGCCGGGTATGCGGCGTGATCAGGTCCGGGCGTGTCCACGATGCTCGTCTCGAAGGCCCAGCTGCCACCCGGCGGAATTTCGACCGTGCCCCTGGCGATCGCTACGCCGAGCGGACGCCCGACGCGATTGACGGAGTAGACCGTGGCCGAGGGATTGCTCACCGCTACGTCGAACCCGTTGACGAGCGTGCCCGAATACGCCGTGCCGGCGTCACCGGTCACGGCCTTCACGTCGCTGATGGTGAGGCCGTCGATGGGAACGACGTCCAGGGCGAAGTAAGGGCATCGGTAGACGACGTATCCTACGTCTTCGATCACGAGGTCCGAGGGCAAGTCCGCCACCACCGCCATGGTCACGTCACCTGGACCCACGCACGCAGCGATGGCGTCCGAGCCATCCGTAGTTCGATAGAAATGCTGGGTAAGCAGCCCGTTGATCCCAGCTGCCAGGGGCTGCTGGGACTTGTCGTAGAGCTCGACGGAGACGGCGGCGCTGCAGGCATGGGTATCCCCGTCGTTCCTCAGGGCGGCGTAGAGCTCGGTGTTGGTCGGTCCTTTGCGAAGCGTCAGCGCGATCACGTTGAGCACGCCGTTTCCGCCGGGGAGCGCCATCACCGTGAGGTCTTCCGGAACGATGAGCGCGTCGTCACCCGTGCCTCCGCCCTCCCCGCCGTCCCCGGCCCCCACGTCCCCCCCGGCACCCTCGCTCGCTCCGCCGCCGCCGGTCTGAGTCGCACCCCCGCTGCTGGAGTCCGCTTCGCTCGCGCAGGCCAGCGGGAGGAGCACAGCAGCAGGGATGAGGAGACGCTTCGCCAACGTGAACATGAGGAGAGATGCCCAGCCTACCGCTGTCCGCCGTCGTCGGGAAGCACGAATTCGCGGAGTGAGGCACGTCATAAGAGCGGCAATCGTCGCGACGACGAGCAGACTGCTCGGGGCGCCGGCGCCCGCGGTCAGCGACGACGCACAAACGCAAAGACCCCTTCGGTAAGAAGGGGTCTTTGGACCCGAGCTCGTCCGAGTGTTCAGGACCTCGGCCCGAGCGTGCTCACGCGCTCGCTTTGAGCTCCGTGAACTCGCCCGGGTTGTGGATCGTGGCGCCGGCGACCTTGCCCTTGCCGCCGATGAAGTCCTCGGTCTTGTCGGAATAGCCGAAGTGGGTCACCTCCGCGGAGCCGCCCTTCGCAGGGAAGCCATCCGCGCCCGCCTTCACGCCCATCGCGTTCATGATGTTGCAGAAGTACTTGTTGACCGGCGCGTTGGCGATCTTCGGATCGGTCCCGGTGCCTTGATTGATGCCGTTGACCTGACCGGTGCCGTTGGCGCACTGCGACATGCTGTTGCCGTTCGTCGGGGTCGACGAGGGGTCGAGGTTGATGATCTGACCGGTCTTGAAGTAGCCGCCGCCGCTGCCGGCCTGGATGATCGGGGCGTTGTTGAGGTTGTGCGCGTTGCCGTCCGACATTTCGTTCATCCAGACGGCGATGCTGCTGTCGAGGACCGTCGTCCCGTTCCCCATGGGGATGCTGTCGAGCATCTTGACGAGGTTCGCGAACTTCTGCGCGTAGTAGGCGTCGACCTTCAGGAGCCACTCGATCGCGTTGGGCAGGCAGCTGCCGGTCATGCCTGCATTGTCGAGGCGGTGCGAGAGGGAGTGCGACTCCATCGTGATGCCGAGCCCCCTGAAGAGGTAATTCCCCGGGTACTTCAGGAAGATCACGGGGTTGGCGTTGCAGGCGGCCGCGAGCGCCGCGATGGACGAATAGATGTCCGCTCCATCCAGATCGCCGGCGATCTTGTTGGTGAGGACGTCGGTGCCCAGGCCACCCTGCGACGCCTTGGAGGCGTTCGCCGACGTCGCGCCGAGCATCGCGCCGAGCTCCTCGTTGCACTGCGCGGAGGCCACCACGGTGCCGGTCGAGTTGACGAGCTCCTTCCAGGCCGCGAGCTTCTGCTTGTCGGCCGCGCTCATGTCGAACCGCTCGAGCGTCTGCAGATCATCCTTCACGAGGTCGAGGACGCTCTTGCCGCGGATCGCCGCGTAGGTGTCGGGGTTCATCGGCTCCCCCGACTGGAAGAGGCCCGTGAGGCCGCTGAAGGCCTGCTGCGCGTTGAGGCCCTTGTACATGGTCTCGGCCGCGGAGTAGGAGATCGCCGACTGAGCGCTGTCATTCTGGCCAGCCGTGTTCAAGAGCAACGGAGTGCCTTGCGGGCTGATCTGCTGAGCCATGATGTGATCCAGCGAAGGACCGACAGGCTTCGCGTTGAACTTCGTCGCCTGATCGAAGCTGAACGGGTCGTTGCTGTTCGGCGTGACCGGCTGGCAGGTGAAGAGCGACCCCACGATCTGCGTGTGGGAGTCGTTCCCCTGTCCGCGCGTCATGTTGGCGGTCCACTCGTTCATCGTGCGGATGCCGCGCGGGATGAGGATCTTGCTCGCATAGGGAGCGAGGGCCGCGAGGCTCGTCGACTCGAGGTCGGCCGCCGTGAGCGCGCCCTGGGTCTTCTCGGGAAACCACTTGTTCGTGACGCACCCATAGTGCGTGAACATCACGATGAACGCTTTCCCGGATGCAGGGGTGTCGCCCCTCGCGGTGCGCTCCCACACGGAGCTGAGGAACGGCGCCGCCAGGGCTGCGCCGCCCAGGCCACGAAGGAAGATTCGTCGATTCAGTTGCTTGCTCATGGTCAACAATCCTCAGCTTTCACGGCGTTTCGCGGACGCGCACTCGGAAGGAATCCGTTTGAGTGAGATCGGCCAGCAGGTTGAGAATGGTGTAGCCGCTCTCAGACAGCTTGGCGTCGAGCATGTCGACGGAGCATTTATCTTTCCCGTTCGGAGCCCGCCCGAAGGCGTAGGAGATCCACGCCTGAGCGTAAAGCTGCTTGGCTTTCTGAACCTGAGTGATCTCCTGCATGAGCTGCAGCGGAGAGGAGATCTCCTTCCTGACACCGTCGCCGAAGTTGACGGTCGCCGTCGTGATGCTCGCGTCGATCGCGCCGCCACGAGGATCGGTCGTCTGCAGCCCGCCGATGCCGTCGAAGCCCTCCATCACGAATCCCGGCGGATTGACGATCGAGTGGCAGCCCGTGCAGTTGGCGGGCTTCGTCAGCTCTTCGACGTACGCGCGCTGCGTCGGGAACTGGCCCTGAACGGTCATCATGGTGGCGGCGGGATCGGGCGCGCCCGGATTGACACCGAGCATGTACACCGAGATGAACGCGCCTCGGAGGATCGGGCTCGTGGCGTTGAAGCCCGAGTAGGAGCTCAAGAACCCGACGCGGGTCAGGAAGCCCGGCCGCTCGTTCGGGTCGAGCTCCACCTTGGTCAGGTCGGTGCCGTACGCCGCAGGATCGAGCCCATAGATCGCCGCGTTGTCCTTGTTGACGAAGGCGATATTGCTGAGGAGGAGGTCCTTGTACGAACCGCCCCCGAACGCCACCTCTTCGAAGAAGGCGTTGAGCTCGGCCTTCCAGCTGTTCTTGGCGTCGGCGGAGTACAACGGATACGTGTCGGTGTCGTGATCCATCTTCCACCAGTGGGCGAGATCGTTGTCCATCTGCACCCAGTTGCGGTGGAAGGCCTGCACGAGCGAACCGGTCTTTTCGCGCACAGCGATCATCCGCTGCGCCTGGGCCAGAATCTGCTCCTTGCTCTGGAGCTCGTTGTTGTCGGCCGCGGCGTTCAGCGTGTCATCCGGGACGGAGCCCCACAGCAAGTACGAGAGCCTCGTCGCCACTTCGTGGCTGGAGAGCTGGATGCCCTTACCCGACGGATCCTGGGTGGTCGTCAGCTCGGGGAGCATGAGGAACGAGGGCGACACGAGGAAGGCGAGCAGCGTTGTCTCGGCGACCTCGTCGGGCGTTCCTGCCGGCGTCGTCTGGCCCAGCTTCAGGAATCGCGCGACCTCCGCGTCGGTCAGCGGGCGACGGAACGCCTTGCGGCCGAAGGTCTTGATGGTCTGCTCCAAGCAGCCGGCCGCCGCAGGATCGCAGCTGATGAACTTGGACTTGTTCGGCCCAGACATCACTGCTGCGGCGATCTGCGCGGCGGTATCTTGATAAATCTGCCACGCGGGAGGGGTCATCGGGCCGTCGAAATCGTCGACGAGCATCTCAGACGGCGGCTTGTTGTCGGCACCCACGCCGGTCACGCCGAGGAGATCCCGCACCGTGTTGTCGTACTGCCGGTTCAGCATGCGGGGGATCTGGCTCGTCGTCGGGATGCCGGGGATGCAGACATCCGGGGGCCCATTGTCCGATGGTCCCCCCGGGCCGCCGCCGGGGGTCTCCTCGTCCTCCTCCCCGGGGCCGTCCGAGATGCTGCCGGTGCAGGCAGCGAAGAAAGGTGTTGAGCTGAGAAAAATTGTCGTACCGATGTACGAGAGGTGTCTTAATGTTCGCATGCGCATGTGCCTCCTATTCCCGGTCCGTGTCGACGTGATCACAGGGGCGAACCGAAAGCTGTGGACGAGCCCGACGCTCGTCCATCGGCGTGGGCACGGGCGCTACGTCGACGGTTTCCTTTGGAGACGTGATAGTGAAACGCCGGCGTACGAGCGGCGCGCTGCGGCCCACTTCGATCTCGAGGGATGTTCCTCTGCCGAGCGGAGGCGGCGGCGCGCACGAGGCCCCCGGCGCTCCGCCACGCATCGCGCGGTAGACTCCGGGTTCGTGATGCCTCGCCCACGGATCACGCGCAGCTCGCCGTGGATCTTCGGCCCGTCACGCCAGCCGGCAGCCGACGAACCATCCTTTTTTGGAGCTCCATCCGCGATGGTACATCAACCGGAAAGTTCGCTCGCGCGACCCAGCTATGCCGGGTAGCGCCACGACGAGCGAAGCGCGGGTATTGTTTGATTCGCTCGTGGACGACGCGCTGCGCGACCATGGACGACGCGCTGCACGGACGCGGACGACGCGCTGCGCGACCCGAGGTGGGGCTCGCCACCAATCGACTCGTGAGCGGCCAGGCTGGTCATTGGCAGGGCGGAGAGCAGGCTGAGCTGCTGGGCCATGACGTGATCCAGCGAAGGACCGACAGGCTTCGCCACGAACTCCGTCGACGGGTCCAAGCCGAACGGGTCGTTGCTGTTCGGAGTGACCGGCTGGCAGGTGAATCACGACCCCACGACCTGCTCTTGCTCATGTTCGACGTTCCTCAGCTGTCACGCCGCTTCACGGGCTCGAACGCGAAAGGAATCGCTTGAGTGAGCGCGGCCAGCAGATCGAGAACCGGTGCTGCTCGACAGCCTTTCGCTTTGAGCCAGCGGGGAGGTGGTGGCGACACAGGGGTCCCAGCGACATTTGCCACGATCCGGGAGGTGATCGTGCATGCCAAGCGGTCCGCCGCGGCGATCCTCGATTTCCTCCTCGGCCGCTGGCGCTCGTGCCGCTCACGGTCCCTACTCGGCTGTCGTCGCCGGCGGCTCGCCTCCCGGGGCGGACGCGTCCTCGGCCGGGCGCTTGCGCGGGCGCACCCTCCTCACCTGCCGCGGAACTGGCTTCCTTCGCAACGCCAGGCAGCGCTGCGTCGTTGGAGGTCATCGCACGTTCACCCGCGCTCTCGCAGGCGGTGAAGGCCGGGCAGGCCGCCTCCGCCTGCGAGAGCGCAGACGTCAGCCCGCGCGCCGGAACCGCCGGAGCCGGAGGGAGCTGAGGAGCACCGAGACGCTCGACAGGCTCATGGCCGCGCTCGCGAGGACCGGCGACAGGAGCCAGCCGGTCATCGGGTAGAGCGCGCCGGCGGCGATCGGGATGCCGATCACGTTGTAGACGAACGCCCAGAAGAGGTTCTGGCGGATGGTCCGCAGCGTCGCGCGCGCGAGCCCGAGCGCGGTCGGCAGGGCGGCGATGCCGCCGCGGAGCAGCGCGACGTCGGCCGCGGCGACCGCGATGTCGGTGCCGCTCGCGACCGCGATCCCCACGTGGGCGCCGGCCAGCGCGGGCGCGTCGTTGATGCCGTCGCCGACCATCGCGACGACGCGCCCGCGCTCCCGCGCCTCGCGCACGATGCGCGCCTTGTCCTCGGGGCGGACCTCGGCGAAGACCTCGTCGATCCCGAGCTGCTGCGCCACGGCGCGCGCCGTCGCCTCGCGGTCGCCCGTCACCATGGCGACGCGCACGCCGAGCCGGTGCAGCGCGGCGACGGCCTCCCTGGCCTCGGGGGTCGGCAGGTCGGCGACCGCGACCAGGCCGGCGAGGCGGCCGTCGACGGCGACGAACGACGGGGTGTTTCCGCGCCGGGCGAGGCCCTGGGCGAGCTCCTCGAGCGGCGCGGCGTCGATCCCGAGCTCGGCGAGGTACCGGGCCGTGCCGATGCGCACCTCCCGCCCCTCGACGCGGACAGCCACGCCCCGGCCGGCGTCGGCGCGGAAGCCCTCGGGCGCGGCGAGCGGGAGGCCGCGGGCGCGCGCGCCCTCGACCAGCGCCTTCGCGACGGGGTGCTCGCTGCCGAGCTCCGCCGACCCGACGAGGCGCAGGAGCTCGTCCTCCGAGGCGTCCGCCAGCGGCTTCACCGCCGCGAGCTGCGGCCGCCCCGCGGTGAGCGTGCCCGTCTTGTCGACGAGGACCGTATCGACGCGGCTCGCGGCCTCGAGGGCCGCGCCGCCCTTCACGAGCACGCCGAGCTCGGCGCCGCGGCCGGTGCCCACGGCCACGGCCGCGGGCGTCGCGAGGCCGAGGGCGCAGGGGCAGGCGATGACCAGGACGGCGACGAACCGCTCGACCGCGGCAGCGAACCCGGTCGCGCTCGGATCCGCCGCGGCCCAGGCGACGAACGCGAGCGCGGCGATGCCGAGGACCACCGGGACGAAGACGCCGCTCACGGTGTCGGCGAGGCGCGCGATCGGCGCCTTCGAGCCCTGCGCTTGCTCGACCGCCTCGACGATGCGCGCGAGCGCGGTCCCGGCGCCGGTCTTCGTGATCCGCACCGCGAGCTGCCCGCTCTGGTTGAGCGTGCCGCCGAAGACCGCCGCCCCTGCGACCTTGTCGACGGGGAGGCCCTCGCCCGTGAGCATCGACTCGTCGACCGCCGAGGCGCCGGAGACGACCTCGCCGTCGCTCGGCATCCGCTCCCCCGGGCGGACGCGGACGACATCGCCGGGCGAGAGCGCTGCGGCCGGGATCTCCTCCTCCACGTCGCCGCGCAGGCGCCGCGCCGTCTTCGGCTGGAGCGCGACGAGCCCGCGCACGGCGTCGGTGAGCCGCTTGCGGGCGCGCGTCTCGAGGAGCTTGCCGAGCAGGACGAAGCTGATGATCGCCCCGGCGGCCTCGAAGTAGACGTGGGGCCGCACGCCGTGCTCCGCGTGGGGAAAGAGCTGCGGGGCGACGACGGCGACCGCGGAGTAGACCCACGCGGCGCCGGTCCCGAGGGCCACGAGGGTGTTCATGTCGGCCGCGCGGTGCCGGAGCGCGACCCAGGCGAGCCGGAAGAACCTGCGGCCGGGACCGACGACCACCGCGGTCGCGAGGGCGAGCTGGACGAAGCGGCCGATCGTGCCGTCCGCGCCCGGGATGCGGCCGTGCGACATCCCGAGGACGAGCAGCGGGACGGAGAGGGCGAGCGAGAGCCCGAAATCCCGCCGGAGGACGCGCCGCTCGCCGTCGAGGCTCTCCTCGGCGGCGGCTGCCCGGTCGACCGGGGCGACGGCGGCGCCGCTGGGCGAGGCGCTGCGCTCGGGGACGCTGTAGCCCGCGCCTTCAATGGCGGCGACCAGGGCCGTGGCGGACGCGGCCGACGGGTCGAACGCGGCTGTGGCCGTGCGGGTCACGAGGTTGACCTTCGCGTCGCTGACGCCGGGGATCGCGAGCAAGGCCCGCTCGATGCGCCGGACGCAGGCGGCGCAGGTCATGCCCTCGACGGGCAGGTCGATGCGGCGGACGGCGCCCTCGTCGGTGCCCTGGGGGGCGGGAACGGAGACGGATGCGGTCGACATGATCACCTCTCTATCGACCGGTGCAGACGCAGGACCGCCCCGCGGATTACGGCGAGAGCGCCGGGGCGCACCGCGGCGCTGGCTGCGCGGCCGGCATGTCCGGGATCCGGGCGCTTCCGCTCGGCTCGTCCGGCGAGCGCGGCGGCTCCTGCGCGGCGGCATGAGCCCGGATGGCCGCGTCTTCGGGGGTGAGCGGCCCGCGGGGGGCTTGCGTCCGCGCGTGCCGCCGAGGCGCTACGGGCCGAGGGCCGTCAGGGCCCCTCACGCGTCGGTGACGCGCTCCGGCGTCGCGCTTACTTGCCGCCCCCCTTCGAGATCTTCCCTTCCGTGAAGACCACGTGCTTGCGCGCGACAGGGTCGTACTTCTTCAGCTGCATCTTCTCCGTCATCGTCCGTTTGTTCTTGGTCGTGTAGTAGCAGTAACCAGTCCCCGCAGACGAGACGAGCTTGATGATATCGCGCACGAGGTGCCCTCCTTGTCGTCGATCGGCGGCAAGCCGCGTCCGCGGCGGATCACAAGACATGCCGGACGCAGACCTACTACCAGACCTACTACCTCGCTCCGGGAGTTGATGCAACTTGGTTGCATCACGAGCGCCTCCCATGACATCATGATCCCAGGATGCTTCGTCGCGGCGTGACGGCTCTCGCCGCGGCGCGTACGGGAGAGGGCGAACACGACATGATGACAACAACGACCGCTGAGGCTCCCGCGGATCTCGCAGCGCCGGGCAGCTCGACGCGCCTCGTGACGGAGCTCGCCGACCTGGCCGAGATCGCGGCGCCCGAGGTGAGCGTGTGCGTGCTGCGGCGGGGGATCGACCCCGGCGTGGAGGCCTTCGTGCGCGAGTGGCTGCTGCCGCGGCCGCTCTCCGAGGCGCTGCTCGTGGATCCCGGCGTGCCCGACGTCGCGGCGCTGGCCGCTGGAGCGCCTCGTTCTTCCGGGCGTGAAGCCTTCCTCGACGACGTGCGCGGCTTGATCTCGCTCTTCGCGGATCTCACGGGTTGCCCGCGGATCGGCGTACGGCTCGCGCGGCTCGATAAGCCCATGTGCCCTCGACTCCACGCCGACATGGTGACCGTCCGCCTGGTGACCACCTATGTCGGGCCAGGGACCGAGTGGGCGGAGCACGCGGCCGTCCGGCGGGATCGGCTCGGACACCGCGCGAACGGCGTTCCCGATGAGATCTCGGGGGTGCTGCGCGCCGGTGCGCGCCTTCGCCGGATGGCTCCGTTCGACGTCGGGCTGCTCAAGGGCGAGGCCTGGCCAGGCAATCAGGGCCGCGGCGCGGTGCACCGGTCGCCGCCGGGAACGTCGCCACGGGTCGTCGTGACGCTCGACGCCCTGGCCTGAACGCTAGGCCATCAGCTGCACGCTGCCGTGATGGTCGCAGTGCCCGCCGTGCGGGTGGTGCAAGTGGCCGTCGACGAGGAAGTCCACGTGATCTCCGTGGGGGACAGCGGGGTGCCCGCATCCGTCGCCGTGCTCGTGCTTCGTGTCATGCCCTGAGCACGCGTGGCTCGGGGTACACTGCGCAGGATTCTCGTCGTCCACCGGGAGGACGTGCTCGTCGACATGATCGTCATGCCGGTGGTGCAAGTGGCCATCGTGCAGGTAGTCGACGTGGTCGCCGTGACGGATCGCCTGGTGTCCGCACGCCTGGCCGTGATCGTGGGCGTGCTCGTGGTGGGTCGCGTGGTCCTTCATGCTGGTCTCCTTCATGGAACGGCGGGGGACGCTCGTCGGAATCGAAGAGACTGCTCGCCTCAGTCTCTGAAGGCCCGACCTCCCGGCTGTCACACGCGAGGATGAGGGCCCAATGTGAACGAGCCTACCCTCGCGGCGTGCGCCGGTCATCGAAATTTCTCGTAGTATGGTAGTCGCCTGTAGTCGCCTGGACGGGCTCGCCTCCCGCGGCCAGCCCGCCGTTACTCCACCTGCCAGCACACGACCGTGCCGGACGCGTCCGCACCGAGGAGCCCCGCGTGCGCGGGGTGCCAGACCAGCGCGGTGACCTCGGCCTCCAGGAACGCATAGCGCACCGGCGTCGCGAGCCGCCGCGGCTCCCACAGCAGTACGCCGTGGTCCTGTGCGCCGCTCGCGAGCACCCCCTTTCGCGGGCTGAACGCGAGCTGAACGCACGTGTCCAGATGACCCTCGAGCTCGACGGGCCGGGTGCCCTCCGGGCCCTTGCCCGAGAAGTCCCAGACCGTGACCGCCGGCGCGCCGCCCGTCGCGAGCAGGCGCGACTGGGCGTCCCAGGCGAGCGCCTTCGGCTTCGCGGGGTACCCGCGCATCTCGGAGTCCTGCCCGGTCGAGAGGCGCCAGAAGTGGACCGATCGGTCCTGGCTCCCGCAGGCGATGACCTTGCCGTCGGGGCTCCACGCCATGGACACGAGCGAGCCTTGCCAGGCGAGGTGGCGCGACGTGGCCCCGACGCCGACCGACCAGAGGTAGACGCCGCCGTAGCACGCCGCCGCGAGCTCCGCGCGATCCGCCCGCCAGGCGAGGGCGGCGACCGTGCTGGGGAGCGGCTCCGTCTCGACGACCGGCTCGCCGCGCTCGGTCCAGAGGCGCACGGTGCGCCCTGACGCGGTGGCCAGGACCTCGCCGCCGGGCGCCCACGCCACGTGCTCGACCCACGCCGCCCCGCCGGGGAGCTCCGCCACGAGGGCGCCCGTCAGGTCGAAGAGGCGCGCATTCCCCTCCTGACCGCACGTGGCCAGGAGCGCTCCAGAGGGCGAGAACCGCAGCGCGAGCACCCCGCTCGGGTGCGCCTCGTTGCGCCAGCGCACCGCGCCGGTCTGCACGTCGACGCCGAGCACGGTACCGGCGCCGGTGCCGATCGCGCACAGGCCGCCGTCGCGCGTCACGCTCATGGCGACGACGTAGTCCCCAGCGTCGAGCCGCCAGCGCTGCGGGAGCTCGGTCTTGCCGCGCGGGGCCTTGCCGCGGCGCGCCCGCGCCGTCACGCCAGGCATCGCCGGAACCCCCGGGTCAGCTGCTCGCGGTCCAGGTTGCGACCGATGAACACGAGGTCGCTCGCGCGGCGCTCGCTCCCCCAGGGTCGATCCTCGCGCCCGTCGAAGAGCATGTGCACGCCCTGGAAGACGAAGCGGCTGTCGGAGCCGCGGAGGTTCAGGATGCCCTTCATCCGGAAGATGTCCGTGCCCTTCTCGCGCAAGAGCTCCGAGACCCACCGGGTGAGCCGCTCGCGGTCGAGCGCGCCCTCGAGGTGGATCCCGACGGAGCTCACCTGCTCATCGTGGCTGTGCCCGGCCGCGAACTCGCGCGAGGCGGCCGGCTCCACGACGCCGCCCGACTCGAGCCGCGCCCGGAACTCGCTCGGGAGGTGCTGCAAATACAGGCCGTAACGCCCGCGCTTCGAGGCGGTGAGCCGGAATCGCATCGTCCCGCGGTCGCGCAGCGCGAGCCTGGACGGGCGCTCTCCGATCCCCAGGCGCTCCCCCGGCGCGACGCGCGCCGCCGGCTCCGCCCAGACCCGGACGGCGCGCTCCGCGGCCTCGCGCGCGCCCGGATCCTCGAGCGGTGCGAGGGGCAGGACCACGACATCCATGGTCTCGTCGGGGCCGGGCTCCAGCGCGAGATCGCAGTCGCCCTCCTCCAGATCGAACGCGCCGGCCCACTCGAACGGGTACTCGGGCTCCAGGAAGGCCGGCTTCTGGGCGAGCGCGCGATCGAGATCGAACCCGCCCACGCCGAGCACGTCGGCGATCGGCACGTCGGCGCCCGTCGCGCGGAGCACGCGGGCGAGCGTGTTCATGCCGCGGAGGCGCCTCTCCAGGGCGTCGAGCTCGCTGCCCGTGACGAGGTCGGCCTTGTTGAGCACGATCACGTCCGCGAAGGCGATCTGCTCCTTGCACTCGCTCGAGTCCTCGAGGTGCAGGTGGATGTGCTTCGCGTCGACGAGCGTGACGATCGCGTCGAGCGCGAACAGCTCGCGCACGTCGTCGTCGACGAAGAACGTCTGGGCCACCGGCCCGGGATCGGCCAGGCCCGTGGTCTCCACGAGCACGTGATCGAACCTGTCCTTCCGCTTCATGAGGCTGCCGAGGATGCGGATGAGGTCGCCGCGCACGGTGCAGCAGATGCAGCCGTTGTTCATCTCGAAGACCTCCTCGTCCGCGTTGATGACGAGGGCCTGGTCGATGCCGATCTCTCCGAACTCGTTCTCGATGACGGCGATGCGCTTTCCGTGGTTCTCCGTCAGGATGCGGTTGAGGAGCGTGGTCTTGCCTGCCCCGAGGAAGCCGGTGAGCACGGTGACGGGGATCTTGCGTTGGTTCATGGGTCCCTTCGCGTTCGGGGTGTCGTTCGTGTCAGGGGTCGAGCGGGTCATCGCGCCCCTGCGCCGAAGAGGGCATCGGCGCCGACCGCGAGGCCGGTCGCGATGCCGAGCAGCGCCGCCGCGACGATCAAGGAGCGGCGCGCCGCGCCCCCTCGCGCCAGCGTCCACCCGATGGGCCACGACAGGATCACCGTCAGCGCGATCATGCCGGCGACGGTCCCCAGGCCGAAGAGCGCGAGGTACGCCGCGGCCCAGAGCCGCGAGGGGATGGTCGTGGTCGCGAGCAGGGCGATCCCGGCGGAGCCCGCGAGGCCGTGGACGAGGCCGACGGCGATCGATCTCGCGTGCGCAGCGTCGCCCTGATCGGGCCCCGGCGCTCGCGGCCGCGCGCGCGCGAGCTGCCACGCGCCGAGCGCGATCAGCATGAGCGCGACGAGGAGCTCGGCCGCCGTCTCGAAGGGCGCGGGGACGCGCAGGCCGAGGAGGACGACGAGCAGCCCGACGCCGAGGAAGGTGGCGGAGTGGCCGAGGCCCCAGAGCGCCGCGACGAGCGCGGCGCGGCGCGGCCCGCGCTCGCGCTGGAGCAGCGTGGCGACGGCGACGAGGTGGTCGGCGTCCGTCGCGTGGCGCAGGCCGAGCCCGAGCCCGAGGAGCAGCGCAGACGCGCCCGTCACGGCCGCCCTCCGGCGCCGTTCGCGCGCGGCGCCGCCCTCGAGTGAAGCTCAGCCGCGCGCGAGAGAGCGGTGACGACTGCGCCGCGGTGCGGCGCGGCTTTCTTGTGCGGGTGCATGGCGTCGGCGTAGCCGACCTGGGTCCTATACGCAATAGAATTGCAGATGCAACTTGATGCAAAGCCGAGGGAGCGCGGCCGCGTCGGCGCTCCTCACCGCCAGGGCCGCCCTCGGACGGAGAAGGTGCGTTGCGCCACGGAGACATCACGCCGCATGCCCTGGGCTTCGGTGCACCGGGTCGCGCGCGCCGCGAGCGGTGCATGCCTGTCCCAGGTTCGTTCATGGTTGCTCAGCCTCTTACGCGCCGTATCATCCATCGTTCTTCTTCATCGCATCAGCCGCTCCACGATCTCGCTCAGGCGCCGCCCCTGGACGCTCTCAGGCCCTCCCCTCGGCGCCGAGGTGTCCTGCCTCATACCCGTCTTCCTTGTGGCAATTCCCCTCATTGCCGGCCCCGACAGATTACGTATGGTTTTCTCTCTATGAGTGTCCGTGATCTAGGAAGCGACCAGGACGACAAGGTAAAGGCCCTTGATGCCGTGCGGTCCCGCCCAGAGGGTATGCACCTCACCACCGATCAAGGGATCCCGATCTCCCATACCGACGACTCGCTGAGGCCCGGCCCGCGCGGCCCGACGCTCCTCGAGGACTTTCACTTTCGCGAAAAATTAACCCGCTTCGACCACGAGCGGATCCCGGAGCGCGTCGTCCACGCGCGCGGATCCGGCGCTCACGGCTACTTCCAGGTGTACGAGCCGCTGACGAAGTACACGAAGGCCAGGTTCCTCCAGGACCCGTCGATCAAGACGCCGGTGTTCGTGCGCTTCTCCACCGTCGCCGGCTCGCGCGGCTCCGCGGACACGGTGCGCGACGTGCGCGGGTTCGCCGTGAAGTTCTACACGCAGGAGGGGAACTTCGATCTCGTCGGCAACAACATGCCCGTCTTCTTCATTCAGGACGGCATCAAGTTCCCGGACGTGGTGCACGCGGTCAAGCCCGAGCCGCACCACGAGATGCCGCAGGCCGCCTCGGCGCACGACTCGTTCTGGGACTTCGTGTCGCTGGTGCCGGAGACGGCCCACATGGTCATGTGGGTGATGTCCGATCGCGCCCTGCCGCGGAGCTACCGCATGATGGAGGGCTTCGGCGTGCACACCTTCCGGTTCATCAACGCGGAAGGGAAATCGCGCTTCGTCAAGTTCCACTGGAAGCCGCTCCTCGGCGTCCACTCGCTGGTCTGGGACGAGGCGCAGAAGCTCGCGGGCAAGGACCCGGACTTCCACCGGCGCGACCTCTGGGAGGCCATCGAGATGGGCGACTATCCCGAGTACGAGCTCGGCGTCCAGATCATCGAGGAAGAGCAGGCGGAGACGCTCGGCTTCGACCTCCTCGACGCGACCAAGCTCGTCCCGGAGGAGGTCGTCCCGGTGAAGCGCGTCGGCAAGCTCGTCCTCCACCGCAACCCGACCAACTTCTTCGCGGAGACCGAGCAGGTCGCCTTCTGCGTACAGAACGTGGTGCCCGGGATCGATTTCACCAACGACCCGCTCATGCAGGCGCGGCTCTTCTCGTACCTCGACACCCAGCTCACCCGGCTCGGCGGGCCGAACTTCGCGGAGATCCCCATCAATCGTCCGCTCGCGCCCGTGCACAACCACCAGCAGGACGGCTTCCACCGGCACACCATCGACGCGGGGCGGGCCAACTACCACCCGAACTCGCTCGGCGGCGGGTGCCCCTTCCTCGCCAGCATGCAGCAGGGCTTCACGTCGTACCCCGAGCGCGTCGAGGGCGAGAAGCTCAGGATCCGCAGCGAGAGCTTCAAGGACCACTTCTCCCAGGCGGCGATGTTCTTCCGGAGCCAGTCCGAGCCGGAGCGGAACCACCTCATCGACGCGTGCAAGTTCGAGCTCGGCAAGGTCGAGAGAAAGGACATCCGCGAGCGCGTGGTGAAGCTCTTCGCCCAGATCGACGGCGAGCTCGCCCTCCGCGTCGCCGAGGGGATCGGCCTGCCCCCGCCCGCCCCGCAGAAGCCTCACGCGGTGACGCCCTCGCCCGCGCTCAGCATCGAGGGCTCGCCCAAGACCTCGATCAAGTCGCGCCGCGTCGCCGTCCTCGCCGCCGACGGCGTGAGCGCGGCCGATCTCGCGGCCGTGAAGCAGGCGCTCCTCTCGGAGGGGGCGCAGGTGAAGATCGTCTCCAAGCGCCTCGGCACGCTGAAATCGGCCGAGGGCAACGCGATCGAGGTCGACAAGTGCGCGCTCACGACGTCGTCGATCGAGTACGACGCGGTCTTCGTGCCGGGCGGCGCCGGGAGCGTCGCCGCGCTCGCCGCCCAGGGAGACGCCCGCCACTTCATCCTGGAGGCGTACCGGCACTGCAAGGCGATCGGCGCGACCAACGAGGGCGCCGAGCTCCTGCAGGCGTGCGGCATCGACGGGACGCGACCCGGCGTGGTCACGAGCTCGGGCGGCCCGAGCTTCGTCGCGTCGTTCCTCGGCGCCATCCGACAGCACCGCCACTGGGACCGGGAGGACCTCCAGGCCATCCCCGCCTGACCCCGGCGGACGCCGCGTGGGGCTGGAAGGCGCCGCGTGAGGCTGGAAGGCGCCGCGCCGGCGCCCCTGTGGCAGGGCCGGCGCGGCCGATCCGTCGCGCCGGGAACCCGCTTCTCGTCTAGACTGCCGGTCGATGGCCGAGCTAGCCAGGCACGCCGACGCGGACCAGGCGCGACAGGCACCCCCGGAGAGACCCACCCGACGCTGCCCCGCGTGCGGCGTCCGGTACCCGCTCGACTTCCTCGTCTGCCCCATCGACGCGACGACCCTGGAGCTCCAGGGCGTGACCGCGACCGACCCGATGGTCGGCGAGCTGCTCGCGGGGAGCTTCTGCATCACCGGCGTGATCGGCGCGGGCGGCATGGGCCGCGTCTACGTCGCCGAGCACATCCGCCTGCCGAAGCGCTTCGCCGTCAAGGTGCCGCACGAGCACTTCGCCAGCCACCGGGAGGCGATGGCGCGCTTCGAGCGCGAGGCGCAGACGATCGCGCGGGTCGGCAACGAGCACGTGATCGACGTCGTCGACGTGGTGCGCCTCAGGGACGGGCGCCCGTGCATGGTGACCGAGCTGCTCAAGGGCGAGGACCTCGGCAGCCTCCTCGATCAGGTCGGCAAGCTGCCGCTCCCGACCGCCATCACCATCTCCCGCCAGGTCTGCCGGGGCCTGGCCGCAGCCCACGCGGCCGGCGTCGTCCACCGCGACCTCAAGCCGTCGAACCTGTTCCTCGTCCGGCGCGAGGGGGGCAGCATCCACGTGAAGATCCTCGACTTCGGGGTCGCCAAGGTGCTCGACGGCGCCGATCTCACCCGCACGGGCTCGGTGGTCGGCACGCCGCAGTACATGGCGCCGGAGCAGGCGCGAGGCTCGGCCGAGGTCGACTCCCGCGCGGACATCTACGCGGTCGGCGCCGTGCTGTACCGGATGCTGACCGGCGAGCGCCCCTTCCCCGAGGAGGAGCCGGCCCGGACCATGATCCGCCTGCTCACCGAGGATCCGCGGCGCCCGCGCGACATCGACAAGAACATCCCGGAGGGGCTCGAGGCGCTGGTCCAGCGCGCCATGGCGCGGACGCGCGAGGATCGGCCGCCGTCCGCGCAGGAGCTCGATCGCCAGCTCGCAGACTTCGACATGCAGGACCCGTTCGGGCCCGCGCGCGCGCTCGCCACGGCGGCGACCGAGGGCGCCCCGAACGACGAGATCGCGACCGTCGTCATCCCGAACGCCCAGGGGCAGACCGCGGACGACGTGACGCGCAGGGCGCGGCGCGCCCGGCCGGTCGCGCTGCTGCTGTCGTTCGCGGTGAGCCTCGCGGCGGGCGCGGCGGTCTTCACGAGCGCGGCGATGGTCCTCCGCATGGTCTACGGCATCACCGAGAGGCGGGCGCTCAGCGAGGGCGAGATCCTCATCGCCGGGGGCGTCGCGGGGGCGCTCTCGCTGTTCGCGCTCGGCGGCACGATCCGGGTCCTCATCGGGCGCTGGCGGAGCGCGCCGGCCATGGAGCGCCTCGGCAAGGGCCTGCTGGCGGCGCTCGGGTGGCTGTTCCTCTCCTGCGGCGTCCTCGCGCTCGGCGCCGCGGCCTACAACGCGTTCGCGCTGCCGATCCCCGCCGTGGGGCTCGAGCCGACCGACTGGCTCGGGTGGGTCAACGTCGGCGTGGTCGCGCTGCCGACGCTGATGGCGCTCGTGGCGCTCGTCGTGGCGCTGCGGCGGGTGACGCGCGTGTCCTGAACGGCGCTCGCCAGGCGCCCGGCCCGCGGGGAGGGCGCCCGTCTCGACATCGCGGCGGGTCGAACGTCGTCGTCCGGGCGACCGCTCGTCGCCGCGGGGGGAGGCGGCGAAATCCGGTCATCCCGCGAGCCCGCCGACATTCTCTCATGCATTCGACAGCTTGTAAATAGGTCGTTGAATCGGCGAGATCGCCGTGCCCGCGAAGCACCCCACGAGGAGGCGAGATCATGTCCGTACGATTCAGGCCCGATGTGTATGCCGTCGATTTCGGTACCTCCAACTCGCTGCTCTCGGCGGCCAGCGCGGAGGAGACCTGCCCGCCCATCCCGCTCGACGACGCGGCGGCCGACCCGACCGTCCTGCGGAGCCTGCTCTTCTTCGGGCAGCAGCGGTTCTCGTGCGGCGCGGCGGCGATCGGCGACTTCGTCGCGAACGGCATGCAAGGCCGCTTCATCCGGTCGATCAAGAAATACCTGCCTGACCGGAGCTTCTCCGGCACTCAGATCGGGCACCGGCTCGTGACCATCGAGGACCTGATCGGCCGCTTCCTGCGGGAGATGCGCGACCGGGCGAATCGCCACTTCGACGCGGACGTCGCGCGCGTCGTGCTGGGCAGGCCGGCGAAGTTCTCGACCGACCCGGCAGAGGACCGCCTCGCCGAGGAGCGGCTCGAGCGCGCGGCGCGCATCGCCGGCTTTCGCGAGGTCTTCTTCTGCCCAGAGCCGGTCGCCGCCGCGCACGACTTCCACCTGGAGCTCGACCGCGGAGCCGTCGTCCTCGTCGCCGATTTCGGCGGCGGGACGTCCGATTACACGATCGTCAAGATGCGGCCGGAGGGGTTCGCGCCGTCCGACGTGCTCTCGCTCGGCGGCGTCTCCACCGCAGGGGACGCGCTCGACGGCAGCCTCATGCGCCACAAGATCGCCCGCCACTTCGGCGCAGAGGTCACCTACCGCGTCCCGCTCGGCGCAAACCAGCTGACCATGCCCCGGCCCATCGTCGAGAAGCTCTGTTCCCCGGCCGACATGACGGTGCTCCAGCACCGCGACGTCCTCGCCTTCCTCCGCGACGTGAAGGCGTGGTCCCTCGGGCCCGAGGACCGCGAGCGCATGGATAACCTGCTCTGCCTCGTGGAAGACTCGCTGGCTTTCCGGGTCTTCGAGGAGATCGAGCGCAGCAAATGCGCGCTGTCCGGCGAGGCGGTCGCGGAGTTCCGCTTCGATTACCCGTCCATGCACCTCCACGAGCGCATCTCCCGGGGAGAGTTCGAGGCCGGGAGCGAGCGGCAGATCGACGCGATCCTCCGGGCGCTCGACCAGACGGTGCAGGACGCCGGCCTGTCGTTCGACGCCGTCGACGTCGTGTGCTGCACGGGCGGGACCGCCAGGGTGCCAGCCCTACGGCGCGGCATCGAGCGGCGGTTCGGCCAGGACAAGGTGAGGCAGCTGCGGAGCTTCCACTCGGTCGTGCAAGGGCTCGCCGAGCGGGCGCGCAGCATCGCCGCCGCGTCCGCCTGAGGGGGCGCCGGCCGCCCTCGGCGAGGGCGAGGCCGCACCTGGCGAGGGCGCGACCCCGCCGCGCGCCGAGGGCGCGGCCCCGCCGCGCGCCGAGGCCGCGGCGCCGCCGAGCCAGCGGGGATCGCCCTCGACGACCCACGGGTACGCCTCGTGGAGCGCGCGCTCCATCGAGCCGCCGTAGGTGTGACCCGCGCCCTCGGCGTGCAGGACGCGCGCGGTCACGCCGCCGCGCTCGAGCATCGCCTGCGTCTTGCGCGCCTGCGCCGCGCAGTCGGCGCGCCCGCACGCGAGCAGCACCCGCGCCCCGCCGCCGCCGCGAAAGCGCCGGACGGTGCCCAGCGTCCACTCGCCGAAGCCGCCGTAGCCGCCCTCGATCAGCGCCGCCCGCGCGAAGCGAGCGGGGTGCCCGGGCAAGAGCAGCGCGCCCATGATCGCCCCCTGCGAGAACCCCGCATAGATCGGGTCGCGGAGATCGACCCGATCCCCGAAGCGCCTCGACAGCGCCGAGACCGCCGCGGCGACCTCGCGGCTCAGCGCGTGGTGGTCCGGATAATAGAAGATCCGACCGCCGTCCGGCATGCGGGCGTCGATGGGCTTGCCGCGCGGGCAGAGCACGAACCCGGCCCCTCTCACCATCGCGCGCCAGATCTCGCAGTGCCATTCGGGCCGATCGCCCGCGCCGTGCGCGACCACGAGCACCGGCCGCGGCCCTTCGCCGGCCGGCGGCACGACCACCGCAGGCCCGAAGCCGGGGACCTCGAGCTCGAGGAGCGCAGGCTCCTCCGCGGGCGGCGGGGGCTCCGGCGCGGGCGCGGGCTCCGGCGGGGCCACGGGCGCGTCGCTGCGGCCCACCGGCGCGAGCGCCGCGCGCGCGCACCCCCCGGCGAAGGCCAGGATCGAAAGCCCCAGGGAGAGCGCCCGTCGCGGGCCTGTGATCGGCAGCGCTCGTCGGCTCGTCGCGCTCATCGCACGTCAGAACCTGAACACCCGCAGCACGAGAATCAAGAACCGGAGAAGATGCCCTATCCCGAAATACACCGAGAGCCTTCGGGCGCCCGCGCTCGCCCGGAGATCACCCCCGCTCCGGCGCTCGCGCCCCGCGCGGCGCGCCGGGCGGGCTCGGCGAGAGCGTCGTCGCGTCAGGCGGAGACGAGCACGATGCGGCTCACCTCGGGGGGCGCGCCGATGCGCGCCGGCGGCCCGGCGGTGCCGAAGCCGCGGTTGACGTAGAGGCGCGAGCCGCCGCGCTGGTAGAGCCCGGCCACGTAGCCGTGGGGGAGCACCAGGTCGGCGGGCCGGACGAGCAGGTTGACCTGGCCGCCGTGGGTGTGGCCGCTGAGCTGCAAGGCCACCTCCCCGGCGGCGTCCGGGAAGTACACCGGGTTGTGGCAGAGCAGCACGCGCGGCAGGTCGCGGGGCACGTCGGCGAGCGCCCGGACGAGGTTGGGGCCGCCGCCGGGCACGCGCCCCCGCGCCCACACGTCGTCGACGCCGAGCAGCGCGAAGGCGCCGCCGGGCCCGCCGACGACGCTCCCGCGGTTGCTCAGCACGCGGGCGCCGCCGCGCTCCAGCGCGTCGAGCGCCGCGTCGATGCCGGCGAAGTGGTCATGGTTGCCCGGGATCGCCGCGACCCCCTCCCGGGCGAGCGGGCCGAGCCTGCGCGTGAGCCGGCCGAGGTGCTCGGCATACCTGGGATCGTAATCGATGAGATCGCCCGTCATCACGATGAGATCGCCGCGCGCCTTGCGCACGAGCTCCTCGGCGGCGCGCATCTCCGGCTCACCCACGAACAGCCCGAGATGGATGTCCGACAGCTGAACGATGGAGAAGCCGTCCAGGCTGCGCGGCAGGCCCGGTATCGGGATGGCGACCTCTTCGATGACATAGTCGTGCCGCCCGACGAGCGCGCCGTACACCGCGCTGCCGCCGCCGATGAGGAAGGCGGAGCCGGCGGCCCCGTTCGCGAGGAACGCGCGGCGCGGGAGCGCCGGGGGCGCGATCTCCGGCAAGAGCGGCGCGACCTCCGGCGAGGGCGGCCCCGCCGCGTCGCCGCCCTCCGCGAGCGCCGCGGCCTCGCCGGGGCGGCCGGCCGCGTCGGCGGCGCGCGCGGCCGCCCTGGTGCGATCGAGCGCGGCGCGCGTGTACCGCGAGATCAGCCGCCCGAGGTCCACGACGGCGAGCAGGATCGCGGAGAGCAGGATGGTGAGCGAGAGGACGTGGCTCACGAGCACGGCCGCGCGGGCAACGCCGTCGGGCAGCGCGCCCCGCCAGAGCCGCGCCGAGATCATCCCGAGCACCGACGCGGCGAGCAGGCACGCCAGCGCGCGCCGGCCGCGCTGGCCCAGGCCGAGCAGGCCAGAGGCGCGCCGATGCACGTACGTGCCCAGGGGGCCGAGGACGAGGAGAAGGATCAGCGAGAAGACGGCGAAGCGCATGGCGGGCTCTGCACGGCAGGGGGACCGAAGCCTAACCGATCGGCGACGACCGGCCAGAAGCCGCCCCGCGACGGCCCCGCGACGGCCCGGCGACGGGCGCGCGTGGACGGCGTCGTTCCCAGGCCTCGACCGGCGCTCGACGCGGCCGGCGAGCCCCTTCGCCGTCGCCTGATGAGCGCCGGCGGACCGCGGTCTGCGGGCGAGCCGCGGGAGCGCGCCGCACTCCTCATGATCACGGAAGGACGCACCCCGGCGCCGCGCGTCTCCCGGCACCTCCCTGCGTCACCGCACCTCCGACTCTCCGCGCGATTCGGGCACGCAGCCGCTCTGAGAGGGTGAGACCACAGTCGATGATGCACTTGGAAATCAACCCGAAACAGCTCTGTCGGTCTGCCATGTCACCCCGGCGAGCCGGTCGCTCGGCGCTGTCGCGGTGATTACGCGCTGCGTTGCGCCGGAGTCGCTCCTCTCACAGCGCATTTTCTCCGTGCAAAGCCAGCCTTATGGGCGTTGTTGAGCGCGCCTGTGACGCGCGCGTGACGCGCGCCGGAACGCGTCGAACGTCGCGGGGTGACGGACATTTCTCTTCGCCGTGAAATTCGCTGTGAAAAAGGAACCGCACGGCCGACGTGCGATGAAGAGGCGCGGGCACGGCAAAGCCGTCGTTTGTTCTTGCCCCACCGAAACCGTTGGTCTAGATTCCGCCCGCTATTTTGGATTTGTTGAATTCGCCTGGTTTCTTCAGAAGTAGGTGAAAGGCTTAATATGCTGAGAAGGAATTCGCATCAGCTCGGGATGGCAAAGTGGGTTGCGGTCCTCCTCGCGACCGCCGCTTTCGCGGCGTGCTCGGGTGACAACGGCGGGGGGGACACCAGCGGCGGGGAGGGCGGCGCCGGCGCGAGCGGCCCCGGCCCGACGGGCAGCGGCGCGGGCACCCCGACGGGCAGCGGCGCGGGCACCCCGACGGGCAGCGGCGCGGGCACCCCGACGGGCAGCGGCGCGGGCACCCCGACGGGCAGCGGCGCGGGCACCCCCACGAGCACGAGCACCACGGCGTCGGGCGGCAACTGCTCCGGGCCCGTCGATATCTCGACGCCGTCGGGCAATCCGTTCGAGGGCGCGACGCTGTTCGTGGACCCGGGCTACGTCGCCAAGGTCCAGTCGTCGATCGACAAGACCACGGACGCTGCCCTGATCGAGAAGATGAAGAAGGTCCAGCAGATCTCGACCGCGTTCTGGCTCGACCGGATCGCGGCGGTCGACGGCCTCGCGGCGCACCTCGACGCCGCGCTCGCGCTCCAGAACGAGCTCTGCACGCCGGTCACCTCCGTCATCGTCGTGTACGACCTGCCGAACCGCGACTGCTTCGCCGAGGCGTCGAACGGCGAGCTCCGGGTCGAGAACGGCGGCGTCGAGCGGTACAGGAACGAGTTCATCGCGCCGATCAAGGAGATCTTCGCGGCCCACCCGAACCAGCGCATCGTCGCGATCATCGAGCCGGATTCGCTCCCCAACCTCGCGACCAACCTGGGCAAGAAGGACTGCACCCCGGAGACGGAGAAGGCGTACCGGGAGGAGGTCGCGCACGCGATCTCGGAGCTCAACATGCCGCACGTGTACCAGTACATCGACGCGGCGCACTCGGGCTGGCTCGGCTGGCCTGACAATCAGACGAAGGGCGCCCAGATCTTCAGCGACGTCATCAAGGCCGCTGGCAATCCGGCCGGCGTCCGCGGCTTCGCGACCAACGTCGCGAACTACACGCAGCTCAGCTACTCCTCCGAGAGCTACGATCAGCAGTCCAACCCCTGCTACGGCGAGTACGACTATGTCGACGCCATGGCCACGGCGCTGGCGGGAGTTGGCCTCGGGGACAAGCACTTCATCATCGACACGAGCCGCAACGGCCGCGGCAACATCCGGGCGGACTGGGGCTACTGGTGCAACAACATCGGCGCCGGCATGGGCGAGCGGCCCCGGGCCAACCCGGGCGGCGCGACGCGCCTCGACGCCTTCTACTGGGTCAAGCCGCCGGGTGACTCCGACGGCACCGCGGACAAGAACGCGGAGCGCTACGACCTGTTCTGCGGCTACGAGAACGCAGACCAGCGCGCGCCGGAAGCGGGCCAGTGGTTCCACGAGTATTTCGTGGAGTGCGTGAAGAACGCCAACCCGCCGCTCTGATCGGCGTCGTCGGCTGCCCCAGGGCGTGACGAGCGCGCTCGATCGAATCGATCGAGCGCGCGCCGGCGGCCGGGGCAGGCGAGGAGCGTAAAAAAAGGGGTCTACCCGCCCGCGGGCCGCGCGGCCGGCTGGAGGGTAGACCCCTTGGGAAAACGCTCCTCGCCTGTCCCGGCCGCCGCGCTGTTTTTGTCGCGCGCAACAGGGGGCGAGCCCGCCGCCGGCGGGCCGACGAGAGGCCGCCGCGCCGGGGCGCGGCGGGCCGTGGCATGGTGACGCGCCGTGCACGACTCCATCACGCTCGACCAGCTGCGCACGTTCATCACGGTCGCCGACGAGGGCAGCTTCTCGGCCGCGGCCCGGAAGCTCCACCGCGTCCAGTCGGCCGTGAGCCACGCGATGGCCAACCTGGAGGGCCAGCTCGGGGTCGTCCTCTGGGACCGATCGACGAGGATCCCGGCGCTCACCGAGCACGGCCGCGTCCTGCTCGGCGCCGCGCGGCGGGTGTGCGCCGACGCGGACGCGCTCAGCAGCGCGGCGCAGCGGCTCGCCGGCGGCCTCGACCCGCTCGTCTCGCTGTGCGTCGATGCGGTCTTCCCGCTCTCCGCGCTCGTCGATCTCTGCGTCGAGTTCGCGCGCGCCTACCCCACCGTGGAGCTCGTCGTCCACACCGAGACCATGACCGCCGTCGCCGACCGGGTCCTCGACGGGACCTGCCAGCTCGGGGTCGTGGGGCCGGCCGCGGCGGCGCAGGGCCTCGAGCGACGGCACCTCACCTCCGTGCGCATGGTGCCCGTCGCCGGCAACGCCCACCCGCTCGCGGCCGCTCACCAGGCCGGAGGGCGCGTCGCGACCGAGCAGCTGCGCGAGCATGTGCAGATCGTGCTGAGCGAGCGCGGGGCGGCGCGCTCGCCGGAGCAGGCCGTGCTGTCCCCGCGCACCTGGCGCGTCGTGGACCTCCAGACCAAGCGAGAGCTCCTGTGCGCAGGGCTCGGCTGGGGGAACCTGCCGGAGCACATGATCCGAGAGGATCTCAGGACCGGGCGGCTGGTCCGCCTCCGGCCGGAGGCGTGGGGGGAGGACGAGCACCTCCTGTCGCTGGCCCTGATCCACCGGCCGGGGCTCGTGCTGGGCCCCGCGGGGCAGTGGGTGCTGAAGCGCCTCGTCGAGCTCTGCTGCGAGCACGTGGGGTGCCCGGAAGAGCCGCGCTGACCGCGGCCGCGGCCGGCGCGAGGGCGGCGGTCAGAGCGAGAGCCGCGAGAGCAGCTCGTTCACGCGGATCGCGGCCGCGACGCTCCCGGTGTCGTGCGCGTAGTCCATGGCCGCGAACAGGTGGGTCTGCTCGAGGTCGAGCCGCTCCGGCGAGCGCTCGAGGAGCCCCACGTAGTGCTCGAAGTAGCGGCGCTGATCGAACTGCGTGCGCTTCAGCGCGGCGTGGCGCACGGTCGCGTGCAGCGCGAAGCGGCCCGCGAGCGGCTCCTGCACGAGCCGGAAGCGGCGGAGCGACGCGAGCGCGTCGCCGGCGCTCCGCCCCGCCCGCGCGAGCGCCGCGAGGGAGGCCTCGTCGATGTGGTCGCCGTTCGAGTGCGCCAGCACCGCGAGCATCCGCCGCGCCGTCGGCGAGAGCCCGCGGAAGATCCAGGCGACGAGCAGGCCGACCTCGGGGAGGTCGTCCTCGTGGTCGATGACCTGCACGCGGCCGACGCCGCCCGCCACGAGCCAGCGGTGGAGCTCGTCGATGTCGGCCGCGCCGCTCGCGACGATGGCGTCGGCGAGCTCCAGGGCGACCGGGTTCCAGCGGAGCAGGCGGGTGAGCGAGGCGACCGCGGGGAACGGGCTCTGCCCCGAGGTCACGAGCGGCGCGATCACCGGGAAGATGGAGACGCCGGCCACGAGGCAGCGCCGCGCCGTGATGACCCACGTCACCGCCTCGTCGCGCAGGCCGTCGAGCAGCTCGGCGACGGCGCGGTCGTGCTCGTGGTTGTCGAGCACGATGAGCATCTCCCCGAGCGCCCGCAGGCGGCGCCGCAGCGCCGGCGGCGAGGGCGACGGACCGGCGCCGAAGCGGAGCGACAGCATCCCGAGCAGCGTGCGCGCGTCCCAGGCGCCGACCCGGAACCAGTGGATCCCGCCGGGGAGCTCGGGCGCGAGCTTGTGCCCGAGCGCGCAGGCGAGGGTCGACTTGCCGCTGCCGCCCGTGCCGACGAGCGCGAGGCGCGTCGGGCGCGACGCGCGCACGGTCGCCATGAGCGTGGCGAGCTCGCGGCGCCGGCCGTGCAGCGAGGGGGGGCGGGGAGGGAACACGAGCGGCGAGGCGGTCATCCCCGCGCGAGCGTACCAAAAACCGCGCGGGGAGCCGGCCCGAGTTGCGGACGCGGGAGCCGGCCCGAGCTGCGGCCGCGGGAGCCGGCCCGAGCTGCGGCCGCGGAAATCGGCCCGAGCCGCGGCCGCCGCGCTTCACCCGCGCTTCACCCGCGCGGGCGCGGCGCGCGCAGGAGCTGCTCGATCGCGCGGGAGATCGGCTCCGGCGACATCGAGGTGAGGCGGAGCCGGCGGAGCCCCTCGCCCTCGCGGCTCAGGAACAGCGCCGGCACGCCGTGGACCTGGAGGCGCGCGGCCTCGGCCCGCGCGGCCTCGAGCTGCTGCGCGACCTCCCCGCTGTCGCGCTGCGCCATCGCCTGCGCGGCGTCCACCCCCGGCAGCTCGGAGGCGATGCGCAGCAGCAGCTCGTCCGTGATCGGCGGGCGATCGCGCTCCTGGATCCGGAAGAAGTGGTCGACGAACTCCCAGAGCCGGCGCTGCATCCCGACCGCCGCGGCCATGCGCGCGGCCTGCACGGAGCCCGGCCCGAGGAACGTGAGGTTCCGGAACACGAGCTTCACCTGCCTCGTGCGCACGTGGCGATCGAGGATCACGGGCAGGACCTCGAGCGCGTAATCCCGGCAATGCGAGCAGCGGAGATCCGAGAACTCGACCATCGTGATCGGCGCGCCCGGATCCCCGAGGACGATGCCGTCCTGGGGAATGCCGGAATAGAGGTCGACGCCCGCGCTGACGGCGCCGGTGGCCTCCTGTTCCGGCGCCTCGCTGACGCCGTGACAGGCCGAGATCCCGAGCAGGATCGCGGCGAGCCAGGCGCCTCGCCGCGCCGCGGCGCCGGGGTGTGCGTTGCGTGAATGAGCGAGTGCGTGTCGTTCGATCGTCTCGGGCTCCATTCAACGATACACGGCACGAACCGTACCTCGGCGCGGCGCAACATCTGAAATCCTTTCACGCGCATCCCGGTAAAGCATGCTGGGAGAGGACCTCCGGGCGAGCGAGGACTCCTCTCGTGCGCGCCGCGCTCGCGAGACCGAGGGCGTCAAGCGCGCCGGAGCGGGTCGAGGCCCCCGGGTCTCCGTCGGGGCGCGCGACATCGCGGCGGAGCGGCCGCGGCGGGGCGGGGCGGGCGGCGCTCCCCCGGGCCGTCGCCGCGGCCGGGCGCGCCGTCGGCCCCGGGGCCCTTGCCTGCACCCCGTCCTATCCGCAATGCTCGTGCGGATCCCGCGTGTCCTCGGAATGCCCTCAGCTCGGCGCCTCCCTGCGCTGCGACCGTGAACGGGTCGACCCTTCGTCATCGCGCGCGTCGGACGATCCGCCGCGCGACCGCGCGATCGACGCGGGCGCGAGCGGCGAGCTCCTCGCCATCGATGCGGGCGCGCGCGGCGAGCTCCCCGGCCGGCCCGATCCGCCGGCCGACGGCGTGGCCAGGCAGCTCCGCGAGCAGGCGCAGGGCGCGCTCGGCGAGCTCCTCCGCGGCTTCCAGTCCGCCGTCCCGCAGGGCGACGAGGTGGGCTCGGGCGGCTCCGCCGCCGGCCGGCGGCGCCTGCACGCGGGCCTCGTGACCGCGTTGATGCGGCTCATCTTGCTCCTCTACGCCGAGGCGCGCGGCCTGCTCGCCGGCGCGTCCGACGGCGGCGCCCCGCTCGCGCGGCTCTTCGAGGAGCTCCAGGAGGAGCGGCGGGGGGGCGGCGATCTCGAGCATCGCCACGGCGCGTGGGCGCGCGTCGCGGCGCTCTTCGGCGCGCTGCTCGGCGGCGGCCCCGGGGGCGCGCGCGGCGGCCTCTGCGACCCGGGCGCGCACCCCTTGCTGGACGGTCGACCCTGGCTCAGCGACGGCGTGCTCCACCGGGTGCTCGCGGCGCTCCTCGTGCACGACGGCGCGCCGGTGCGCTACGGCGAGCTCGAGGTCGAGCACATCGGCACGCTCTACGAGGGCCTGATCGCCTTCGATCTCGAGATCGCCGAGGGCGAATCGATGGCGCTCCTGCCGTCCCATGTCGTCGTCGACCTGGAGGCGCTCCTCGCCCTCCCCGGCGGCGAGCGGCTCGCGCGGCTCGAGGAGGCGGCGGATCTCAGGCTCGGCGCGCGCCTCGGCGCCGGCGTGGCCGCGGCGGGCAGCGTGGCCGAGCTGTCGCAGGCGCTCGCGCGCCGCGCTTCCCCGAGGCAGCCGGGCCGGATCGCGCGGGGCACGCTCTACCTCCAGCCGGGGCAGCTCCGGCGGCGCGCGGGGTCCTACTACACGCCGCGGGACATCACGCGCCACGTCGTCGAGCGCACGCTGTCGCCGCTGCTCGCGAGGGACGGCCGGCCGCCGGCGCCCGACGGCATCCTCTCGCTCGCCGTGTGCGATCCCGCGATGGGGTCCGGCGCATTCCTGGTGGAGGCGTGCCGCCAGCTCGCCGCGCACCTCGCCGCCGCCTGGCAGCGCGCCGGCGCGGCGCCGCGCCTCGACCCCGGGGAGCCGCCGCTCCGCCGCGCGATGGCGCTCGTGGCCGAGCGCTGCCTGTACGGCGTCGACCTCGACCCGCTCGCGGTCGACCTCGCCCGGCTATCGCTCTGGCTCGTGGTGCAGGACGCGAGCGTTCCGCCGCGCTTCCTCGACGGGAAGCTGCGCTGCGGCGACAGCCTCATCGGCGCCGAGCGCGCGGAGATAAGCGCCTACCCGGCCGCGGCGCGGGCGCGCGGCGGGCCCACCGACGCCGCCGGGGAGCGCCGCGCGCGGCGGGCCCTGTCGCGGCGGGCTCCTGCCCGCCAACCGCCGGCGCGCGCGCACGCCGAAGGGCCGCCCGCCGGCGGCCAGGAGAGCGGCGGGGGCGCGCCCTGCGATGAGCCGCCGCGCGCCGAGGGGCCGCCCGCCGGCGGCCAGGAGAGCGGCGGGGGCGCGCCCTGCGACGCCCCGGGGCGCGACGGGGGCGCGGATCGGGCGGCGCTCGACGCCTGGATGGCCCTGTGGTTCTGGCCGTCCGAGGGCGAGCTCGCGGCCCTGGCGCCGGGGCCGTCCACGTTCGCGCGCTACATGGCCGCGGCGCGCGATCCGACCGATCCGCGGGCGGCGCTGTCGCGACGCATCGCCGAGGAGCGCCGGTTCCTGCACTGGGAGCTCGCCTTTCCCGGCGCCTTCGATCGCCCGGAGCCCGGCTTCGACGCCGTGATCGGCAACCCGCCCTGGGTCGCGTACGTCGGCCGCGCGGCGCAGCCGATCGCGCCCGAGGTCTTCAACCTCCACCTCCGGAGGAACCCGGCCTTCCACGGCTACCGCTCGCTGCACGGCCTGTTCGTGCACCGGGCCGCGTCGCTGCTCCGGCCGGGCGGCCGGCTCGGCCTCGTCATTCCCACCTCGGTGTCGGACCTCGATGGATACGGCCCCACGCGGCGCGCGCACGACGCGCTCTGCGCCGTCGATCCCGATCTCCCGAGCTTCGGCAGCGACGCGTTCGAGGGCGTGTTCCAGCCGTGCATGGGCCTCCTCTCGACCCGCCGCGCGCCCGCCTCCCCCCGGGCGGCGGTGACCGCCTCCTGGCCGCTCGCGCGCTCGGATCTCGACGGCGTGGCCCGGCGGCTCCTCGATCGGCTCAGCGCGCTCCGCCCGCTGCCGGCCGCGCTGTTCGGGGAGCGCGGCTTCCAGACGACGGCCGAGGACGCCGAGCGCATCCGGCGCGCGGACGTCCCCGTGCCGCCGTACACCTGCCCGATCCGCGAGGGCACCGACGTGGGCGAGCTCATCGCGCGCGCGCCGCGCCACCACGTCGATCGCGCGGGCGTGAAGGGCCGCTTCCGGAAGGACGAGGACTGGAAGGCGGTGCGGCTGCTCATCCGCCAGACCGCCCGTTACCCGATCGCCGCGCTGAGCGACGGCCTCCCGTTCCGCAACTCGATCCTCGCCGGCTTCTGCGACGCCACCTGGAGCGAGTTCGCGCTGCTCTGCTACCTCAACTCCTCTCCTGTGCGCTGGTGGCATTACACCCGACACCGGGATGCGCGCGAGGGCATGCCGCAGGTGAAGATCGCGCACCTGCGGGCGATCCCGGCGCCCCCGCCGGCGCGGGCCGATCTGATCGGCGCGCTCGACGCGCTCGGGCGGGAGCTCGGCCCGGCGAACGCGGGCCTGCCCGCCGAGGCCCGGCGCCACCTGGACGGCGTGGTGGCGAGCATGCTGGAGATGACCGACGAGGAGCGGAGCTGCGTCGCGCGATGGGCGGCGGCGACGCCGCTCCCGCGGCCGGACGGCTGAGCGGCGGGCGGCGACGCGCGGGCACGCCGCCGCCCGCCGGCACGCGACGGCGCGGGCGTACGGCGCGCTCCTCGCCCGCGGCGTCAGTAGCCGCCGTCGAAGCCGGGCGCGTCCTTCAGGTTGAACAGGACGCTGCGGAGATCATCCAGCTCGAACGGCTTCTCGAAGACCGCGGACGCGCCCAGGCTGCGCGCGGCCGCGTGGAGGTGGGGGTCGCCGAACGCGGTGATCAGGATGACCGGCGGCCGGCGCCTCAGCTCGGCGAGGCCCTCCAGGATCTCCATCCCCGAGAAGCAGGGCATCTGGATGTCGCTGACGATCGCGTCGATCGGCTCCGGGGGCTCCTTCCCACCGAGCCAGGGCGCCACCTTGTCGAGCAGCTCGAGGCCATTGCGCGCCTCGGTCACCTCGAACCCGTCGCGGCGGAGCGCCATGGCGAGCGTGGAGCGCATGTCGTCGTCGTCTTCGGCCAGGACGATATGCTGGCCTTTGCCGAACAAGCCGCAAGGCGGGACCAAGGGCTTATCGCCAATCCAGCTTTCCGTCAGGTTCATGGCTGCTTCTCCTCCTTCTGGCCCGCCCCTGATGTGGCCTCGGGCCGTCCACCGCGGTCCTCGGCGCTCAGCCCCGCAGGATTTGCAGCGCCCGTGCCACGCTGTCCTGGTTTGCAGTGGAGCGGGCTCGACCATGCCATTGCGCCCGCGGCACGGCGCTGTCCGCGGCGCAGGCGGCGCCGGCAGAAAGCCACCTTCCGTGCGGTAGGGGCAATTTGCCGCGCACGGGGCAAATCACGCTCACCGTTGGGGCACTTCCGTACTCCCGGCCTCGCCGGGTCCGGTGCGCCGTGGCGTGGTCGCGATTCGCCACGCGCGCAGGGGTGTTCCACTCGGCGCGGGAGCGGTCGGGCATCGCGCGCCCGTCGCGGCGATCGACCCGCGCCCGGAGGCCGCTCACCGGAGAGGTCGGCGACCTTGGAACAGCCGGAACGGCCGCTGAGCTCGAGGAGCCTGTACAGCGATGAGGCTGCCGCTCGCTGCCGAGATCGTCCGGTGGGAGCCGCGGGGAGTCCGGCGGGAGCCGCGGGGAGGGAGATGCGTGGGAGGCGGAGGAGGGGGAGGAGGGGGCCAGCGCCGGTCGCGCTTGAGGCGGTTCGCTCGGGGCGGGCGCTGGCCCAGGGGCTCTCGTCTTATCGGTCGATGTACCGGTCGATCATCGATCAGTCACGGTGCGGCGCGCAGAGGAGGCCGTTGTTGTAGTTGTCGAGCTTCTCGGCGAGCGGCTCGCCGGCCGCCCAGGGCGAGTTCTTGCCGCCCTCCTTCACGTTGCTGCCGAGCGGGTACTTCTTGAGCCAGGCGTCGGCCGCGGCGATCGTGTCCTCGATGCAGCTCGACTGGTTGCCGATACCGACGTTGAGCTTGGCGACGATGAGGTGCTTCGCGATGATGTACGTGACGTCGCCCTTGGTCGGGCGGCTGATGATGTCGAGGAGCTGGGCCTTCGTGTACGTCTTGCCGCCGATGGTCAGCGTCGAGACCTTCCACGCGCTCGGGTGGTTCTTCCAGTAGCCGGGGGTGCCGGTGCCGGGCGACGCGCACTGGCAGGCGCCGCAGTCGGCCGCGCAGCTCGAGCAGTCCTCGACGCCCGCCTTGCAGACTCCATCGCCGCAGACCGGCGGGCACGCGCCGCAGTCGGCCGCGCAGTTGCTGCAGGTCTCCCCGGCCTCGCAGACGCCGCTGCCGCAGACCGGCGGGCAGATGCCGCAGTCGCTCGGGCACTCGAGGCAGTTCTCGCCCGCCTCGCAGCTGTTGTTGCCGCAGACCGCGGGGCAAGCGCCGCAGTCGCCGGCGCAGTTCGCGCAGTCCTCGCCGTTCTCGCAGACGTTGTTGCCGCAGACCGCGGGGCAGGCGCCGCAGTCGTCCGAGCAGGTGCCGCAGTCCTCGCCGGCCTCGCAGGTGCCGTTGCCGCAGACGGGCGGGCATGCGCCGCAGTCGGCGCTGCAGCTCCCGCAGCTCTCGCTCGCGTCGCACGTGCCGTCGCCGCAGACGGGCGGGCAGACGTCGCAGTCGGCGCTGCAGCTGCTGCAGTCCTCGCCGGCCTCGCAGGTGCCGTTGCCGCAGACGGGCGGGCAGATGCCGCAGTCGACGGCGCAGGTGGAGCAGCTCTCGTCGCCGCCGCAGACGCCGTTGCCGCAGGAGAGCTGGTAGCCGAAGTCCGCGTCGAGCAGGTCTTGGCCCCAGCCGAGCGAGACCGTGCCCACGTTGTCGAATCCGCCGTCCGGATCGGCCGTCGGCTCCTGTCCGGCGAGCGGACCGCTCGTCATGAAGTTGTCGGCGGTGATGACCACCGAGTAGGTGCCCGCCGAGAGCGTGTCGAAGAGGTAGAAGCCGGGCTGGCCGGTGTAAGGGCTGTTGCCGGTGATGGTGAAGTCGACCAGCTGGTCCCCCTGGAACAGCTCGACCCGGACGCCGTTGACGCCGAGCTCGCCCGTCTGCGGCTCGTAGAGCCCGTCCGCGTCGCTGTCGAGCCAGACCGTGTCGCCGATCGACGAGTACGTCACGTAGCCGAAGTCGGCGTCGGTGACGTTCTCTCCCGCGTCGAGGGACACGGCGAGCGGCTCGCCGTCGGTGGTCAGGAGGTGCCCGAGCGGCAGCGTCGCGTCGTCGACGCCGACGACATAACAGCCCGCCTCGAGCTCGCCGAAGCGGTAGGCGCCGTTCGCGCCGGTCGCGGTCGTCTGGAGGGCGGCGCCGTCGGCGGAGCCGTCGCAGTTCGTGTCGGCGAAGAGGTCGACGACGACGCCGGAGATGCCGAGCTCGGAGGCGTCCTCGACGCCGTCCGCGTTCGCGTCGAACCACACCTTGTCGCCGATCGAGCCCTTCGGGGCCGTGTAACAGACCTCGAGGAGCGGGCGGTAGGAAAGGTCGGTGTGGGCGCTGCCTTTGTAAGACGTCTTTCCGGTAGTGCCCTCCTCGAGGAGGATCCCGTAGCTCGGCGAGACCCCGCTCACCCAGTCCTGCACGAGGCCGGTGAGGTCGACCGAGCTCCACCCCGTGACGTTGGGCACGAACGAGGTGAACGAGGCGGGGTCGATGGCGCCGAGGTTGTTCCAGGTGACGAGCGCCTCGTCCCACGGGGCGAGCACCTGGTGGACGTACACGGTCTGGGCCGTGCTCGTGTAGGTCAGGGCGTAGAACTTGGCCGACGTGACGAGGGAGCCGGCGGGGATGGGGCTCAGATCGAAGCGGAACAGGGCGCGCTTCTCGCCGACGGTGCTGGAGTACCCGGTGTTCACCTCATGGGGAGACGGGACGTGATAGCTCGGGGCGAGGCTCCAGATCTCGGCGTTGTAGATGTCGCCCAGGACACCACGCTTGATCACGGTGCACGTGGGGGACGGCGCAGAGGTGTTGGCGAGGCTGGTCGCGGTGACGAACAGGGTGGCGAGCGCGGCGGAGGAGGCGATTGCGATCTGCTTCATTGGTAGCTCCTTGAGGTCCTCACGGGTGAACCATGGCTGGAGCGTCATCCGAGTAGCAGGCGCCATGACGCACAGGTCAGGCGAGGTCGGTTTCGCGGGCTCCTATCGGATTGAGCCCCGCGGGCTGATCGGGATCAGATCAGGTGCGCGGGCGCTTTGGCTTCGATCGGAGAGCGGATGCGCAAAGGGACAGTGTTTAAACTAGCAACTCGGTCCTTGAAGTGTCCAGGTATTTTTACGGGGAGGCGCAAGAAAAAACACCGAGACACGCAGTGACAATTTTGGGACGTGCGGTGACGCTTTTGGGCCGTTTGCGTCCCGCGGAGAGGAGCGCAGGAACAGGCGGGATCCGCAGCATCGCTTGATGGGCGCGCGACGTGGCGTGACCGGATGCGGCGCTCCGCAGCCCCCTCCGGTCCTCTCCGAATCATCTCCGAGCCCGTTCGGCCCTGGGTCGAACAGGTCCGGATCAGGCACGCGGGAGCGCCTGGCGAGATTTGATGCAGAGTGCGCACGAGACCATTCTTCAAGATAACGAATCTTGGATTCGCCTGTCTAGATCCTTTTTCGAGGCGCGGCGCGTTTTCCCGCGCTCACGTGCTTCGGCCTACGTCGTGAGCCAGGGAGGCGGGCGGGCGCCGCCGTCCGCCGCCTGCCACAGGGGCCCACGCCCGCGCCGCGCCGGCGTCGCCCCCGCGCCGCGCTGGCCTCGCCCCGCGCCGCGCCGGCCTCGCCGGAGAGGGGGCACGAGGTCGCCGGCGCCCCGCAGCCCGCGCCGCCCTGGACGAGGGCGCAGGAACCACGGGGCGACCGAGCCGGCTCGCGATGGGCTCTCGCGCGCGGCGCACCACCGGCGGGCGAGGCGCCGCGAGCCTGCCGGCTGCCGTCCGTGCGCGGGCGCTGCTAGGGTTCGGCCGTGGGACGCCCGCTGCTCGCCTCGCCGGCCCTGCTCCTCGCGTCGCTCGCGTCGCTGGCGTCGCTCGCCGTCCCGGGCACGGGCGCCGCGCAGGGACAGCCGACGCTGAGCGGGGCCTGGACCGCGAGCGCGCTCTCCGAGCAGTGGTCGATCGACGCGTGGGGGGAGGCGTGCGGGCCCAGGCCGCGCCCGCAGGGCGCCCCGGGCGGCGCGGTGCAGATCCAGCAGCACGGCTCGGAGCTCTCGATCTCGGGCGCCGGCCGGTCGTGGAGCACCGCCGAGTGCTGGGAGCAGATGCCCGGGCTCGCGCGCAGCAAGCACTCGGCGTCCGGCAACGCGCGCTCCTGGCAGACGCGCTGCACGACCCCGCCGAACGACCCCCGCCGGGCCGTGGTCACCACGACGACGCAGGCGACCGACACCAGCATCAACATGGTGGAGACGGGGCAGTACCAGTTCATCATCCAGGACACGACGTGCAGCGCCTCCGTGACCAGGACGAGGACCTACACGCTCGCCCGGCGCGAGGGCGAGGCGCCCCCCGCGGCGAGCGCTCCGCCCCCGGCGGCGAGCGCTCCGCCCCCGGCGGCGAGCGCTCCGCCCACCGCGCCCGCCGCGCCCGCCGTCTCGGAGAAGAAGCCCGCCGCGCCGCGCACCTGCGACGCGCCCGGCGAGCCGGCGCGCCTCGAGGTCACGCCGTCGCGCAAGCTCATGCGGCCGGGCGAGCGCTTCCAGTTCCGCGCGCTGGTCATGGACGCCGCGGGGTGCGCGCTGCCCACGAGGCCCGCGTGGTCGATCGCGCCGGGGCCGCTCGCGTCCGCCGCGACGGTCGACGCGACGGGCGCCCTCTCGCTCGGCGCCGACGCGGGCGAGGGGACGCTCGGCCTCGTCGCGTCCGTCGCCGGCAAGGGCGTGACCGTCGCGATCGAGGTGACGAGCCCCGACCGGTACGACGCGCTCCTCGCCACGAGCGGGCTGAACGAGGCCGGCGAGAGCGATCAGGCCGCCGTCGCTGTGATCGCGGCCGGCACCATCGGCGGGCGCACGACCTCGGGCGAGGACGTGGGGCGCGAGCGCAAGAACCTGTTCGTGGCCATCGTGGGCGGGGTCGCCGCCTGCCTCGGGTTTGCCGGGTTGATCCTGCTCCGCCGCGGCCGCCGGCGCGCCGCCGATCTCGAGGGCCCGGCCTCGACCGGCGGCGCCGTCGGGGAGCGCGGCGCCGGCGCGGACGACGCGCCCGCGTCCTCCGGGGCCGCGCTCGCGGCGCCGGCCGCGGGAAGCGCGGGGCCGAGCGGGCCGGCGCCGCGCGCTCGTGGAAAGATCTGCCCTACCTGCGGCGACCGCTATCCGGGCGAGGCGATGTTCTGCGGGAAAGACGGCACGCAGCTGCTCTTGCTCAACTGAGCGCCTCGCCCGCCGCGCGTCGCGCGGTGCACCGACGCGCGCTGCGTCATCTCGCTGCGCCGCGCCGGCGTTCACAAAAAAGGCCGCCGCCTTGATCGGTCTCGCGCCGTCCCGCTATCCTCCGTCAACCGACCGGGCCGCGTGATTGTGCGCGTGTGTGGTCGTTGAACCCATGCCCGCAAGCCGGAACGGGAAGGGCGACAGTCGCATGAAGATTACGTGTGAGTCGTGCCAGGCGAAGTACACGATTGCGGACGACAAGGTCGTCGGCAAGACGGTCAAGATCAAATGCAAGAAATGCAACCACGCGATGGTCGTCCACGGCGCGAGTGAGGCTGCCTCGGCCCCGTCGCAGGACGCCGCCGTGGGGCAGCAGGGCGACCTCTCGGAGGACGCCGACGCGAAGCTCGTGGCCGACGCCGGCGGCGCGCCCGCGGCGGGGCCCGACGAGTGGACCGTGAACGTCGCCGAGGGCGACGAGCGGACCATGACGACCGCCCAGCTCGTGACCGAGTACGCCCGCGGAGCGCTGAGCAACGACACGTACGTCTGGAAAGAGGGGATGACCGACTGGCTGCCGATCGCCAGCGTCCCTGAGCTCAAGGAGCAATTTTCCACCCAGGCGGATGCGGCGGCGGCGCCCGCGGCCGCGGCGGCCGCTGCGGCGGCGCCTGCGGCCGCGACGCCTGTGTCCGCCGCTGCGGCGGCGCCCGCGGCCGCGGCGGCTCCAGCGCCGGCGCCCGCTGCGGTGCCTGCGCCCGCCGCCGTGCCTGCGCCCGCCGCCGTGCCTGCGCCCGCCGCCGTGCCTGCGCCGGCAGCGGCGCCGGTCCCCGTGGCGCCGGCGCCGGCCGGGCTCAAGTTCGGCCCGGAGGGGACCGTGGTCATGAAGGACTCGAAGCGCGCGCCGCATCCGGCCGCGCTTGCGGCGTCCGCGGCCCCGGCGCCCGCGGCCCCGGCGCCCGCGGCCCCGGCGGCTCCGGACGGCGCCGCCGCCGCTGCGCCTGCCCCGGCGGCGGCGCGCCGCGCGGGCCGCGCGGCCGCGGTCGACGTCTTCAGCGCCGCCGAGCGGGCCACCGAGCCGGCCGCGCCCCCCCCGCAGCCCGGCGGCGAGCGCCAGGTCGGCGAGCGCAACGAGAACTCCGTCCTCTTCTCGCTCTCGGCGCTCACGGCGACCGAGAACGCGGCCAAGCAGCAGACGGAGGAGACCCCGTCGGGCCGGCGCCCCTCGAACCGCCCCGCGAAGAACAACGGGCGCACCGGCTACGATGATCTGCTGAACCTCGGCGGCGGCGCGATCGCCTCTGCGCCGATGCTCGCGCCGCCGCCCCTGCTCGCGCCGGTCACGGACTCGCGGCCGCCGCCGTCGATGTCGGTCGCTGCCAAGGCGTCGGTGCCGCCCTCTCCGCTGCTGCCGCTCTCCCCGACGGCGGCGCCGGAGCCCTCGGCCAAGAAGGGCCGCATGGGCCTGATCGCCGCCGCGGTCGCCGCGGTCGTGCTGATCGGCGGCGTTGCCTTCTTCTTCATGCAGTCGCCGAAGGAGGAGACGTCCACGACCACGCCCGAGCAGACGAACACCACCCCTGCCGAGGAGCCGAGCCCGGCGGCGGCGCCGGCGCCCGCGCCGACGCCCACCGAGACCGCGGCGGCCGCCACGCCGCCCCCGGCGGAGACGGCGGCGCCGGCCGCCGAGGAGCCTTCCGCGGCGGCGTCGGCCCCGGAGCCGCCGTCGTCGCCCGGCGCCGGCGCGGCGGCCGAGAAGCCGGCGGAGCGGGAGAAGCCGTCGTCCGCGCCTGCGCCCGCCGCCGCGGCGGACAAGCCGGCCGCGTCGAAGCCGGCGGCGGAGGCGCCTTCCGGCGGCGGCGAGTTCAACCGCGGCGCGGCGAGCTCGGCGCTGGGCGCGGCCGCTGGTTCTGCCAAGAGCTGCAAGAAGGCCGGGGGGCCGACGGGCACCGGGAAGGTCAAGGTCACCTTCGCGCCGAGCGGCAATGTCACGTCGGCCGAGGTGCAGGGCGCGCCGTTCGCTGGAACGAGCGTCGGCGGCTGCGTGGCCCGGCTGTTCCGAGGCGCGCGCGTGCCCGCCTTCGGCGGCGGGCCGGTCTCGGTCAGCAAGTCGTTCACCATCAACTGAGCTCGCCGCTCGGCATCAACTGAGCTCGCCCCGGGCCAGCGCGCCCTCCGCTCGGCCGGGCTCCCGCTCGATGCGGGGCACGTCGAGCCAGGTCTCGACTTGAGCATCGCTGCCCGACACCGGGCAGCTGTGCCCAAGTCGCGACGCGTGACCTCGTCGCTCGGGTTCGTCCCTGGTTCGGCAGGAGGTCGTGCCGAGCCGCCAAGACGCCAAGACGCCAAGACGCCAAGACGCCAAGACGCCAAGACGCCAAGACGCCAAGACGCCAAGACGCCAAGACGCCAAGAATTTTTTTTCTCTCTCTCTCTTTACTTGGCGTCTTTTTGGCGTCTTGGCGGTTCGAATTTCTGCGCTTTTCAGGCAGTTTCAACCCGTTTGTCGCTCTAACGAGAGCGCGTTCTCGCGTCTCCGCTCGGGCCGCGAGCACCTCGCGCCCGTGCTCAATCGCTGGCATCGCTTGCTATAGAATCCGCATTCCTGACCTCTCAGGTGACAGAAGGTTCCTTACGCGATACCGATCAAGGCGACAAATTCAAGCTGTTCACGCAAGCGCACCACGACTCGAAGGGCTCGGGCGTCCCGGGCAAAGCGTGCGAAACACCACGTGATCGTAGGGGCCGTCCTGGGTCGTGAACGCTCGCGTGAGTGGAAACGGACCTCGACCGTCTTGAGCATGGAACCATGGATCGCGTGCATTTCCTCTGAATACGGGTGGTGCGCTGGAACTCGCCGAGCCACACTCTTTGGGGGGGAGGGTCGGACATGTCTGCTTCCTGCGATCGAAGCACCAGGAATCGGAGCAAGGTTGGCGTCACGACCGTGGTTGCGGCGACCGTGGTTGGGGCGACCGTGGTTGCGGCGACCGTCGTGGGTGGATGTCAGAATAAGCTGCCACAACCTGCGGCGCCTGGGGGGCGTACGGCAGGCAGCGGTTCCTTTCATATGCGCGCAGGCAGAGCGGACGCGTCCTGCCCTGACATCGGGAACGACAAGATCTACCGTTTCATCAAGGGCGTGGATAAGTGTCCCGTCGGACTGAGCTCCTCCGACGCCGACGCCGAGCTGCACGACGCGTTCGCCGAGCTGCTCCTGAAGAAGAATCTCTTCCCCGTCTCCGTCGACGGCCTCGTCAAGGCGCTCGGGCACGCCGGCCCTGGGCTCACGCAGAGGAGCTACGTGGTCGGCGAAGGCGGCAGCATCCCCGTCTCGATGGCGGCGCCGCGCGAAGCGAATCGTGATCTGCGTTATGTCGTGACCTGGGACGACGGGGACGATGGCCTGATCCTGCTCAGCACCGACGCCGGGAAATCGAGCTTCATCCAGGTCATCTCCTGGGACGGCGTCAAGAAGAAATTCAATTTTTATGAGTTTGAGCCCACGTCCTGGATATGGCGTGGCGACTCGTCCTGGTCTCGGGTCCCGGGGGCGGCGGGGCAAGGCTGCTTCGACTGCCACCACAACGGATCCGTGATCATGAAAGAGCTCGAGCGCCCCTGGAACAACTGGCACTCCGAGCTGGCGTCGATCGATCAGGGCGTGGTACCAGCGGCGATCGCCGCGGATCCGCTCTTCCAGCGGCGCCAAAGCGCCAGCCGCCTCGAGGGCACCGTCAAGGGCGGAGTGCGCAGGCTGTACGCGTCGTGGGTCCCCCCGTCGGGCGACGTCGCCCGTGTACCCGATCTGCTCCGTCACCTGACCCTGAATACGACGGTCAACCTCCTCTCGAGCCTCGTGCAATCGCGGGGGGGTGACCCCGTCACCATCCCCAGCAATTTCTTCCTGGCAGACAGCGCCCTGAGGAACACGCTGCGCCTGAACTACGAGTTCCCGCCCGCGATCGAGATCTCTCGCGGGACGTACGAGGCGTTCCTCGAGAGCCATCACTTCCGGTTGATGAACACCGACGGCGAGCCCTACGAGCAGGCGGGGGCCACGCATTTCGCGCTGCTCGTCCCCGCGCCGTCGTTCGAGGACCAGACCGCGGTGCAGCAGATGACCCAGAAGAACGTCGTCTCCGTGAAGTTCGCGGGGTCGGTGCTGATGGTCGATTTTCAGAACCCGGTGTTCTCGGTCAAGCGCGCGGGGCTGCAAAAGTACGCCGAGCAGATCCGCACCTGGAACTACGATGGAATGAAGAGCGACCTGCCCGCTCAGTTCGCAGCGAGGGTGACGGCAGGCGTGTCCGGGCAGCTGTCCTGCGCCGACGCGAACATCATCTCGCAGGCACAGCTCGGTGAGCCGGCAGCCCTCGCTGCGGAGCTCGCCAAGCTCGACCAGTGCACAGCGGAACAACAGTTCCTCTTCTACTGGGGCCTCGACGACGACGCGTGGCCCAGGGTGACGAAGGCGGTCGTGACAGCCTACCTCGCCGCCGCCGCCAAGCGGATCGCCACGCCGGACGGCGCCTCCGATTACCTGAAGCTCAGCGTTTCTCGTGCCTCTGCATTCTCGCGGACAGACAAGCTCCCAGGTCTCCAGGCGTACTTCGAGCCGATCCACAACCTGCACGAGTTCTCGCTCCTGTTCCCGGTGACCGACCTGCCCGACGATCCGGTGCTGCGCATGAAGATCGACGGCACCGTCGAACCCGCTCAGCTCTGAGTCAGACTGTCGAACTGCCCGAAGGAGAAATGACATGGCGACGAACACGACGAAGCAGCCTGTGCCGCTGCCGCGCATCGATCCTCCTGCGTTCCGTGACGATTTCGGCCATGACGCCGACAAATCAGAGCAGCTTCGGGAAGAGTGGAGCAAGCGCGTCCGTCGGTGGACCGAGGCTGCCATCGTCGGCGATCCGTGGACCCGTGTCCGCGATGACAATCGGGAGGCCTACTTCAGCCTGCTCGATACCCCCGTTGCGCCCGGCGCGCAGCCGGCCAAGATCGGGTGGGTGGCGTTTCCCAACAGGATCAACGTCATCTTTCCCAACAGCAGTGACGCCGAGAAGTGGCATATGGCGGACAACGGTCCTCCGCCCGTCAACAACAGGCCGTACAGACCGGAGGGGCCTCGAGGCTGGCAGGACGAGTATTGCGAATGGAGCGTGCAGTCGAAGGACGGCAAGATCGTGCGCGTCGACTTCACGTGTGAAAACCGCGAGTACTGGTCCTGTCTCTGGAGGGTGGATCCGGATCGCGTCGTGGAGCTCTACCGTGAGCTCCTCCCGCCAGAGCTCGCGGCGCAGGTCAAGAAGGAGGATCTCTACCTCCTCCGGGACGGCCGGCCCGTCATCGAGCGGGAGACCGGACGCCCCGCATACAACCCGCTCAACGAGTGGAACAGCTCCACGTCGACCGGCGCTATCCACCTCGTCAGCAGACCGAACACGCTCTTTGCCGAGATCGAGCTCGCCGCGGCCGCGACGATCCTCCGTGAGCACGACGGTCGGCCGGTGACCGACGAGGTCGAGCTCATCCGCTGCAGCTTCTACGGGACCGAGGGCCGCAACAGCGATCCCCACATCGGGGCCCAGGTCAACGCGGTGGTCCGCAGCAGCAATGTCCGCGTCTCGCTCATGAACCCGGTGGGGCTGTACATCCAGAACCCCGACTTCAGCCGTTTCGAGCTCCCGCCCCACGCGCCTCCTGGACGAAAGCCGTCGGATTACTGGAAGCTCGTCCGAGGCACGCCCGGCTTCGGTCTGCACGCCACCTTCGCCGTGCCCGAGGCGGATGGGTTCACGGTTGGCGATATCACCATCGACGGCGTTCCGATCGAGTCTGGAGCGCAAATCGCCCAGACGTTCGACATCGCGCTCAGCGCCGCCTCGGTCCCCTCGGCCAGGCCCCCGGTCGCGCTCGCATGCCGCAGCGATCGCGATCCGCCGCTCCCTGCCATCTTGGACTTCAATTATGTGAACCTCCTCCTCGTCGACGATTATATGGATAGCCCGCCGGCGACGGTCCATGTCGAGCAGGGTACGACGGTGGAGAACCTCGGGCTCTGGCTGAGCGCGGGCGCCGACCTCGACGTCGCCGTGATGTTCTCCGGCAGCGGGGTGACGCCCTGGGTAAAAATGAAGCTGAGGCAGCCCGACGGGACTGTGCTCCTGCTGCTCTCGGTCTCGGTGGACAGCAGCGCGTCCCTCGGTGATCGTTCCATCACGCTGCGCAATCCGCAGGGGACCGAGGGGCCGCCGACGCCCGGCCGGATCGAGGTCACCGCGCCGGGGGCCCTTGCACCTGCGTCGACGGCACAGGAAGGTTGGCGGCTCAGGGATTTCGTCGAGCTCGCTGCGCGCATCGGGGCCCGCCGGCACCATCCCCCGCACCGCTGAGCAGCGTTTCGAAGTTCGAGGGGAGCACGATCGTGATTCTCGCGGGACTCAGCGCGTCACAGGCAGGACGTTCCGCGCGCTCCCTGCGGTGCTGCGCGCGCTCGTATCGCCGCCAGCGTCGGAGCGCTACGCCCGGCGCCGGCGGCGGAGCAGACCCGCCAGCGCGAGGCCGGCGAGCCAGGCGCCGCTCCCGTCCCCGCCCCGCGGGCTGGTCGCGCAGGCGCCGATCATGCCGCTCCCCGCGGCATAGAAATCCTCGGGCTCCAACGCGACCTCGGTCGGCGGCGCGCCGGGGGCGTCGCCGTTGCCGTCCGTCAGGTCGTCGCTGACCGGCGCGCCCAGCGCGCCCGCCGCGGCGATCCGCGCCTGGTTCTTGATGACGTCCGGCGCGTCCGTGTCGACCGTGACCTCGAAGCGCACCGTGACGCTCCCGTCGACAGGGATGCTGCCGCCCTTCGCGCCGTCCGCCCCCTCGCCCAGCCGGAACGTGACGGTCCGCTTCTGCGGATCGTACTCGGCGAGGTCGTCTCCCGCCCTGTCCGTCTGAGGACCCGCGTTCGGCCCGTCGACGATCGAGAGCGAGCCCGGGACGAACGTCACGCCGGGAGGCAGCGCGTCGCTCAGCACCACGCCCACGGCGTCGTCGTTGCCGGTGTTCGACGCCGTGATGCGGTATTCGATGCTGTCGCCGCGGTAAGTCGGCAGCCCGCTGACGTCCGTCGCCTCCTTGCGCGACTTGCTGAAGTCGGGCCCGAAGTTGGAGATCGACGTGACCCACCCCGCGAGGAAATAGAGCTCCTGGCTGCTCGTGGCGACGAGCGTCGCCCGATCGTTCCCAGGCTTGAGCTTGGCGCTCACGTCCACGATGTCGATGTCGACCCCGGACATGCTCTGCGGCGTGCCCGCGATCCTCGGGAGATCCCCCTCCACCGATACCGGCTCTCCGAGGGCGGAACGGGTGCTGTTGAAGAAGTTGTCCGCGGGGTTCATCGCGTCGCTCAGCGCCTCGGCCGCGTCGGGCTTCCCGGGGTTCTGGGGGTTGAAGAACACGCTGTCGCCCGAGTTCGTGTTGTCGCCCTCGAACGCGACGATGCCCAGCTTCGCCACGAACCCGGCGTCGGGCACCTTGAAGCCCGAGAGCTCGACCTTCTGCGAGTTCCCCTCGGAGACCCGGTCGAGCCCGTCGAACAGCGCGAGGTTGCGCATCGGCGACTTCGGCGCCTCGTAGAACACCACCATCCACCACGCCACGAAGACCACGTCGTCGTCGCTGTTCCTGACGTCGACGACGTCCACGCCGCCCACCCGGTAAGCCCCCGCGCCGCTCTCCTTCACGATCGAGGTGATGTCGGCGACCGACTGGTAGTTGTGCGACTCGTCGGGCTTGCCCTGGTTGATCACCGTCTCGACCGAGTCGATGGAGGTGACCTTGCCGTCGAAGCCGCCCTCGTGGTGGAGCTCCACCTCGGGATCGGCGCCGCCGCCGTTGCGCGCGGCCCAGTACAGGAACGCGTGGGTCACCGTCGCCCCGTCGGGCAGCGTCAGCACCGCGGTCGTGCGCGCCATCTCCGGGGAAATATCGAGGTTCGCCTCCGCCCTGCCGTCCGCGGGCGAGTCGGACCGCCAGAAGAGATCAGGCCCCGATTCGACGGTCGATGTGCCGCAGTCGCCGACCGTGCCCTCCTTGGGCCGCGGCGTCGAAGAGCGGCACTCCTGCCCGATCGAGCTCCCGATGAGGGCGAAGTCGCCCTTCTGATCGACCTGTACGCGCAGCTTGGGCTCGGCCGTCGCGCTGGCGGTCGTGAGGCCGATCAGCGTGAGCGACGCGAGCCCGGTGATGCCTAACTGCTTTCTCATCGATCCTCTCCAGTTTCGACCTGCGGCTTGTACGCGGCCTTCTTGATGATGTTGAACTGGACACGGCGGTTACGCTGCCGACCGGCCTCCGTCGTGTTGTTGTCGAGGGGCTGGTCCCGGCCGTAGCCCTGCGCCGTCAGCCTCGTCGAGTCGATGCCGCGGCGGACCAGCGCCGCCATGACGGAGTTGGCGCGGTTCTGCGACAGGACCCTGTTGTGCTCGTCGGTGCCACGGTCGTCGGTGTGACCCTGGATCTCGATGAGCACGATCTCCGGGTGCTCCTCCAGCACCTGGGCGACCTCGTCGAGCAGCGGGTCGCTCACCGCCTTGATGGTGGCCTTGTCCGTGTCGAACTGCACCTGCTGGAGGATCACGACGTTCTTCTCGGTCACCCGCACCGCCTTCGGGCAGCCGTGCTTCTCGGGGTCCGGATCCGCGAAGCCCTTCTCCCGCGGGCAGGCGTCCTTGTCGTCGCGGAACGTGTCGCCGTCGGTGTCGCGCGGACAGCCGTTCTTCGCCGGGTCCTTCGAGCGGAGCCCCTTGGCCTCGGGGCAGGCGTCCTCGCTGTCGGGCACGCCGTCCTCGTCCTGGTCCGGCGGGCAGCCGTTCTTGCGCGGGTCGTCGCTCGCAATGCCGGCGACGAACGGGCACGCGTCCTCGCCGTCGACGATGCCGTCGTTGTCGCGGTCCGGCGGCGGCGGGCAGCCGTGCTTGCGCGGGTCGTCGCTCGGGACGCCGGCGACGAACGGGCACGCGTCGTCGACGTCGGCGATGCCGTCGTTGTCGCGGTCCGGCGGCGGCGGGCAGCCGTGCTTGCGCGGATCGTCGCTGCGCTCGCCGGCCACCTTCGCGCAGGCGTCCTCGGGATCCGGGATACCGTCCCTGTCCGCGTCCGTCGGCTGCTCCGGCGTGAAGGCGGCCATGGCGACGACGCGCAGGTCGGGCGTCCCGATACCCGAGGTGAGCCCCGGGCCGACGCCCACGCCGGCCTCCAGGAAAGGCAGGAATCGATACCGCGCGTCGAGGAGGAGCTCCGCGTTGAGCGAGCGACTGCTGATGTCCTCGAGCACCATCGCGGTGGTGAGCTCCGGCCCCACCTGGAGCCGGCCGTCGACGGCGAGGAGCCCGACGCCGCCGCCCAGGGTGAGCATCGTCCCCTGCGCCACGCCGCCGAACGACTGGGAGCGCCGGAGCTCGGTGCCCAGCGATGTCGACCAGACGAGGCGATCCATGCGGCCGCCGGCGGCGAGGTACGGCATCGCGCGGACGCTGCCGTCGCTCACGAACGAGTCCTCCGCGCCGGTGGGCAGCCAGAGGTACGCGCCGACGGCGAGCTGGAGCGGGTCGTGGTACGTGCCATAGAGCTGCACGCGCGCGCCGACGCGCAGGTCGCCGAGCTCCGCGCCGCTCGGGGACGTGAACTCGCGGCCGCCGCCGTTCGGGCTCTCTCCGGACTGGAGCGCGGTGAGCGGCGCGTCGAGGTCGAAGCTCACCTTGTTCCAGAGCGGGAGCGACGCGTTGAGCCGGAACGTGAGCTGATCGCTGACGACCGCGCCGATCTTCGCGCCGTCGCGCTCGCGCCGCAGGACGAGCGGATTGCTCGCGTAGTCGGCCATCAGCATCACGTGCGGCGTCAGGTGGCCTGGCGCGAACGGCGACGGCACGCTGAACATGCGGTCCCCGGCCGGCGCCGGGACGAAGCGGCTCAGGGCCATGCCGTCGGGCTTGACGGGCGCGTCCTGCGCGCGGGCGAGCACCGGCACGGCGGCGAGGGCGGCCAGCGCGGCGGCCAGCGAGCAGAAAGACCGAGATCTCATGAGTGGGCACCCTGCGTCGGCGGGTTTCGCATGACGGGTTAAGCCGCTATCGCGGACCAGTATACCGGCCGGCAACTGCGGAGTCTTGGGCAACGAGCGACGTGGTCTACATCTTCGTAGGACTTGCGCACACCTCCCCGGACCATCTGAACGAACGAGAGGCTGCCGCGCCCCGGCGGCTCATGCCTGGTCAGCGCGACGATGGCAGGCGGCGGCGCGGCGACCCTCAGCGCGACGATAGCGGGCGGCGGCGCGACGACCCGCAGGGCGGCGGCGCGACGACCCTCGGCGAGGCCAAGGTCACCATGGCGGAGCGGCTCACGCTCCCCGGAGGGCCGCTTCCCGCGCCGCGTCCCCGAGGCGCCGAGCGCCGATTCGCTTTGGGGTGAAAATTTTTACCACGATCTGCGCCGAGGACGACGCCGCGCGAAGCGCCGGGCCCCGCGAAGCGCCGCGCCCGTCGGACCTCCGCGCGACAGCCACCCTCGCGCGATGCTCGCCCCGCTGCGGCCGGCTCGCCGCGGCCGAGCGCGCTCGGCGACCGCCTGGGCTGAAGCGCTCGGCGACCGCCGGTCGGGCTGAAGCGCTCGGCGACCGCCGGTCGATCGCGCGCTCGGGCGCTCGACGCCCGGACCGGCGCGGCCTCCGGGCGGCGCGCGGTCTGGTCGGGACGGAGGTCCCGCGGCAGGTCCCGCGGCGGCGGCGGGTCACGTTCGGGCGCCTGCGCTCGGGACGTCGAGCGGCTATGGTTGGCGGGACACCGCGATGGGCATCCTCCTCAAGCGCGCGCTCGACCAGGCGGCGGTCTGGCACCGGGCACAGAAGCGCAAGTATCCGAACGCCGACGTCCCCTACATCAGCCACCTCGCCGGCGTCGCGGTCCTGCTCGCGCGCCACGGCTTCGACGACGAGGTGGTCGCGGCGGGCGCGCTGCACGACGCCATGGAGGACCAGGGCGTCACGTTCGATGAGCTGCTCCAGCACTTCGGCGAGCGCGTCGCCACGCTCGTCCGCCACGTGACCGAGCAGGACAGGTCGCTTCCCTGGGAGGACAGGAAGCGCCTTTATCTCGACGCGTTCCCCAAGAAGCCCTGGGAAGCACAGGCGATCACGCTGGCGGACAAGATAGATAACTTCCAGTCCATCATCGTCTGCGCGCGCGAGCACGGCGATCCGTGGTCGATGTTCAAGCGCGGCAGGGACGCGCAGATCGCCAGGTTCGAAGAGCTGCGCGCGATGTGCCGAGCGCTGCCGCCGCACCCGCTCCTCGACGAGTACGGGGCGGTGCTCGACGAGCTCCTGTCGACGGGCTGAGCGCCCGCGCCCCGGACCGCCGGGCGCTCGCAGGCCGGGCCGCGGGCCGCTGGCGCCCGGGGGAACACCCGCCCTCCCGGGGGCGCCGTCACGGCGCGGCGCGCTCGCCCGGCGCGCCGCCTCGGTCCGCGCAGCCTGCGGGCACCTCCGCCGCTTCCGGCGGGGCGCGGGGGATCGACCGGGGGAAGCGGAACACGTCGCGCGGGTCCCACCGCGCCTTGATGGCCGCGAGCCGCGCGACGTTCGGGCCGTAGTAGGCCGTCAGCCAGTCCTCGACCTCCGCATCGATGTAGTTGACGTAGGCGCCTCGCACGTGGGGCAGCATCGCGCGGCGGAGGCGCTCGACCCAGGCGACGCACTCCGCTTCTTCCGCGGCCGCGGTCCAGTAGGCCTGGTATTGCAGGCTCCACAGCGCGCGCCGGTGCGGGAACGCCGTGGCGTCGGGCGCGGCCCGGCCGACGGCGCCGCCGTAGCTGTCGAGCTGGACAAGGCACCTCGCGCTCGGCGCGCGCGAGAGCCCGGCGGCGAGCGTCGCGATGGCCTCGGCCCCGAAGCGCTCGTAGGCATACGCCGACGTGTTCTTGTAGCGCGCCTGCTCCTGGTGCGGGTGCACCGTCCACCGCTCGGGATCGCCGCCGAGCCCCCCGAACCGGCCCACCGCATTGAGGTAAGGCATGGTCTCGATCGACGCGCCGGAAGGCGCGGCCCGGCGCGCGGAGAGGAACGGCTGGATCAGCCGGCGCAGCTCCTCGCCCCGCCCGAGGAGCTGGCCCACGCACGAGATCTCGCCGGCCGACTCCGCCGCGAGCTTGAGGATGCACGTCAGTCGCTCGTCGGCGTGAGGGGCGAACTTCTGCCACGCGTCGAGCACGCGCGGGAGGTCGGCCCACGGCCAGGAGATCCTGAAGATCGAGACCTCGGAGATCGGGTGTGTCTTGAACGTGAACGAGGTGACGACACCGAAGTTGCCGCCCCCGCCGCCCTGGCAGGCCCAGAGGAGATCCTGGTTCTCCTCCGCGTCGGCACGGACCACCTCGCCGCCCGCGGTGACCATCTCGACGGCGAGGAGGCTGTCGCACGTGAGGCCGAGGGCGCGAGAGAGGAGGCCGAACCCGCCGCCCAGCGTGAGGCCCGCAATGCCGACCGTGGGGCACGAGCCCGCAGGGAGGGTGACGCCGACCTGAAAGAGCGCGTCGTAGACGGTGATGAGATCCGCGCCGGCACCGATGACGGCGATCCCGCGCTCGCGGTCGACGCGGACGCTCCGGAGGTCGCTCACGTCGATGACGAGCCCGGCGTCGACCACGGAGAACCCCTCATAACTATGCCGCCCGCTCCTCGCCCGGATCTCCGCGCCTCGCGCGGTCGCCCATCGGACGGCATTCACGACGTCCTGCGCGTCCTGGCAGAAGACGATGGCGCGGGGAGATCGCGAAAAGCGCGCGTTGTGCACCTCGCGCGCGTCGTCGTAGCCGGGATCCCCGGGGAGGACGACGCGGCCGGTGAGCCGCGGCGCCGCGCTCATGACCGGCGCGTCGCCCACGCGCAGCCGCAGGTCGCGTTGCGCGGCGCGGCAGCCGCGCGCGCTGCCCGCCGAACGGAGCGAGATCCGGCCTGCATGCACGGAACCTGCGCCCCTCGAGCCTCCCGTCAAGCTGCGCCGGTCGCGCCCCCGGCCCTGTGCCGGATCGAGCGCGCGCGCACCCTGCGCCCCCTCCTGTGAGCACGACAAGCACCCTCGTGCCCGTCCCGGACGAGGAATAACCGCCCTGCTCTCCGGGCCGCGCGGCGTTCCGACGCCGGCTGCGCGCGCGCTGACAGCCGCTCACCGGCACATGCGATGCACCGTCGTGCGGAGAGCTCCCCCAAGGAGGGACCGATGAAGCTGCTGTCTCCCCGACACCATGGGTACGTCGATTACGCGATCGTCGTCGTGCTCGCGCTCGCGCCGCTCGCGCTCCGCTTCGGGCCGGCGCCGACGGCGGTGTCTTATGTCACCGCCCTGACGCACCTCGTCGTGACGCTGCTGTCCGATCAGCCGCTCGGCGCCGCCAGGAAGATCCCGTTTCCGGTGCACGGAGCGCTGGAGTCCTCCCTCGGCGTCGGTCTCATCGTCTCGCCCTGGCTGTTCGGGTTCTCCGCCGAGGTGCCGGCGCGGATCTTCTCCGTGGTCACCGGGCTCGCCATCGTGCTCGTCGTCCTCGCGACGAGGTACACGGCCGGCGTCCTCTCCCGGCCGGAGCCCTACGATCGCTACGATCGCTGAGCGGCGCGCCCTCCGCTCAGCCGGCGGCGGCCAGCGCCGCCTGCGCCTCGCGCATCACCTCGGGCCAGGCCGGATCCGGGCGCGACGCCTCCAGGGCGATCGCCAGCGGATCCTCGCCGGACTCGATGGCGAGGCGCGCCGCCGCCGAGCCGGTGAGCAGATCGAAGGCCGGGATCGTGTCGACGTACTCGTAACGCTCGGTGCGGAAACGGAACTGCTCGGGCTGCTGCCTGCACGCAAACGCGGTGAGCGCGAGGTACGTCGCGACCGGGCGGAAGGTGCGCGGGTCGGTGACGTGGATCTGAACGCCGCCGCAGATCTTGCCGGCGTGCTTCTGGAAGGTGGGCCGGAAGGTGAGCGGCCGCGCGATGAACCCGAGCAGCCCCGTCGACGCGAGGCGCGCGGCGAGATCGTGGCCGTCGAGCCAGGGCGCGCCGACGATCTCGAAGGGGCGCGTCGTGCCGCGGCCCTCCGACAGGTTCGTCCCCTCGATGAGGCAGCCGCCCGGGTAGACGAGCGCGGTGTCCGCCGTCGGCATGTTGGGCGAGGGGAGGACGAACGGGCGATCCCACTCGGCGGCGAGCCCCTCGCGGCGGTGATCCTCGACCGCGACGACCTGCAGCCCGCAGGCGACGTCGCCGAGCGGGATGCCCTCGCGCCGCGCGAAGAGCGCGACCAGCTCGCCCACCGTGAGCGAATGGCGGATCGGCACGGGCTCGAGGCCCACGAACGAGAGGAACCCCGGCGCCTGCGTCGCGCCCTCGACGCTCTCCGGCGCGCAGCCGATGGGGTTCGGCCGGTCGAGCAGCACGACGTGGACGCCCGCCGCGTGGGCCGCCCGCGCCGCGAGCAGCGCCGTCCAGACGAACGTGTAATAGCGCGCGCCGACGTCGGCGAGATCGATGAGGAGCAGGTCGATCTCCGCGAGATCCTCCGCGGAAGGCGAGAGATCCTCGAACCTGTCGCCGTACAGGCTGACGATGCGCGCGCCGGAGCGCGCGTCGACGGCGCTCGTCACCGCCGCCATGTCCTGCGCCTCGCCGCCGTAGCCGTGCTCCGGCCCGAAGAAGAGGCGCGGCCGCACGCCGAGGCGCTCGAGGACGAACGCGACGTGGGTGAGCTCGCGATCGACGCTCGCCGGGTGCGCGAGGACCCCCAGGCGAGCCGACCGGATGCGCTGGAGCTGCGAGAGATCCGGGAGACGGTCGAGTCCGATGTGCACGGTACCTCACTACCAAGGCGAGCGCGGGCAGTCCATTTGTCCGCGTCGGATTTCCCGGGGCGTCGCGCCGGCGCGGATCAGCGCTTGAGGGCGGCGTAGAACGCCGCGCCGCGGCGCTGCACGCGGACGAGGAGCTCGCCGTCGCGCGCGGCCTCCTCGACCTCGGCGGCGGCCGGCGCGCGGCGGCCGTCGGCCTCCAGGATCACGTCGCCCGGACGGAGGCCCGCGCGCTCGGCGGGCGAGTCGTTCGCCACGAAGGCCACGCGCGCGAGCGAGCGGCCGTCGCCGCCCTCGCCGCGCGGGGCCGGCGCGTCGCGCAGCGTGAGGCCGAGGCCCGCGTGCGGGGCGGGCGCGCGCTGCACCGGCAGCGCCGGCGGGGACGGCTCGTTCCGGGGGGCGAGCGTCACCCGGGTCTGGTAGCGCTGGCCGCCGCGCGCGACCTCGATCGTCAGCGTCTCGCCGACGTTGTGGTTGAAGAGCTCGCGGATGACGTCCTGCGCGTCGCGCGCCGGCCTGGCCGCGACCGACGTGATCACGTCGCCCGGCTGGAGGTTCGACCTGGCCGCGGGGCCGCTCGGGTTGACGGCGTTGACGAGCGCGCCGGCCCGGGGGGCGTTCGGCATCACCGCCGCGAGCTGGGGCGTGAGGTCCTGGAGCCCGACGCCGATCCAGGCGCGCTCGACGCGGCCGTGCCGGAGCAGCTGCTCGGCCACGCGCCGGGCCATGTTCGCCGGCACCGCGAGCCCGATGCCCTGCCCGCGGCTGACCACCATCGTGTTGATGCCGAGCACGCGGCCGTCGAGGTCGACGAGCGGGCCGCCCGAGTTGCCGGGGTTGATGCTCGCGTCGGTCTGGAGGTAGTCCTCGACGTCGTTCACGCCGACGCCGCCCCGGCCCTTGGCGCTGAGCACGCCGGTGGTGACCGTGTGGCCGAGGCCGAAGGGCGAGCCGATCGCGACCACCCAGGTGCCGACGCGCGCGGCGTCGCTGTCGGCGAACGTCGCGGTGGGCAGGTCCTTCGCGTCGATGCGGAGCACGGCGAGGTCGGTCGCGGGGTCGCGGCCTGCCACGCGGCCGGCGACCATGCGGCCGTCGCGGAGCCGCACGGTGATGGCGCGGGCGCCGTCGATGACGTGGTTGTTCGTGAGGATGGCGCCGTCCGGGGAGAAGATGACGCCCGAGCCGAGCCCGCGGCGCTGCCCTCCGTCGCGGAACCAGCGCAGCGGGGAGGAGACGTCCTCGCCGACGGCGACCTCGATCTGCACGACCGCCGGGCCGACCTTGTCGACGACGTCGGCGAAGGCCTCGCCGAGGCGGCGCAGATCGGCGGCGCCGGCGGCCGCGGCGGCGCTGGAGGCGGCGGCGCGGGACGGCGCGGGCGGGGGCGCCGCCTTCGGCAGCGTCGAGGGCGCCCCGAGGGTGGGCGCCGGCGCCGGCGCTGCCGACGGCTGGGCGCCCGCGAGCGACGGGAGCGAGAGGGTGGGGACGAGCAGGGCGAGGGATGCGGTCAGCCGACGCGAGTTCATGCTTCCTCCAGCGCGTGGGAGAGGTCCTGTCGCGGTCCGCGGAGCGGGGTGCCCGGCAGCGAGGCAAGAGGTAAGACGGGAAGCGCTCGCGAACGCAACCTCCTGGCGCGCGGAAAGCGCGCGGGTCACGGATCGGACAGAAGGGGCTCGCCCGCTCCGGCGTGCGCGCCCGCCTCGAGCCCCGGCTCCGCCGGCGCGGCATCCGCCGCCGGGGCGGCGTCCTCCGGCGCGGCGTCGTCCGCCGAGGACCCGTCCGACGGGCCCCTGGGCCAGGGATCCTGGCCGTCGTCGCGCAGGTGGATGTGCTCCAGGTAGAGCCCGTCCGGCGGCGCCGTGATCCCCGCGTCGCGCCGGTCGCGCGACGCGAGCGCGCGGGCGATCGCGCCGGGGGCGAGGTGGCCGCGCGCCACGTCCATCAAGGTGCCGACCAGGATGCGCACCATGTTGTGCAGGAACGCGTTCCCCTCGACGTCGATCCGCACGAGGCGCGGGTCCGCAGGGTCGAGCGACAGCTCGACGCCGTACAGCGTGCGCACCGTGGTCGTCCGCTCGTCCGCGCTCGTCCGGAACGCCGCGAAATCGTGGGTGCCCTTCGCGGCGGACGCCTCGGCGCGCGCCCGCTCGATCGCGTCGTCCGTGAGCCCCTCGACCCGCCAGGCGCGCCGGCTGAGGAACGGATCGCGGACCAGATCCCGGAGGACCAGGTAACGGTAGCGCTTGCGGAGGCTCTCGAAGCGGGGCGAGTACCCGACGCGCACGACCGCGGCGCGCCGGATCACGATCTCGTCCGGGAGGTGGCGCGCGGTCGCGAGGACCCAGCCGCGCGGCGGCAGCGGCGCCGCCGTGTCGAAGGCGACGCGCTGGTCGCGCGCGTGGACGCCCGCGTCGGTGCGGCTGGCGCCGCGGATCTCGCGGATGCCTGGGTCGATGGCGCGCAGCGCGCCGAGCAGCTCCCCCGCGACCGTGCGCTGGTCGCGCTGGCGGGCGAAGCCCGCGAACGGGCGCCCGTCGTAGGCGACCGAGAGCAGGATCCCCTGCGTGGAAGCGGCGCTCCTCGCCACGGCGCGATGAATGCGCGCGGCCTAGCCGCCGCTCCCCCCGCCGCCGTCCGAGCCGCCGCTGCCCCCGGAGCCGCCCGAGCCGCCGCTGCCTCCGGAGCCGCCCGAGCCGCCGCTGCCTCCAGAGCCGCCCGAGCCGCCGCTGCCTCCGGAGCCGCTCGCCGATGACGTGCTGGACGAGGAGGTCAGGGACGCATACCCCCGGACGCACTCCGGGTTGACCATGCCCTCCGCGTTCTTGCAGCACTCCTCGGGGGCCGCCTGCACGCCGTTCACCAGGCAGTACGGGAGCTGGTGGCACCCGTCCGGGTCCCTCACGATTCCCTGCTTCGGGTCGAGGTTGTCCTTGCAGCTCGGGGTGGTCCCCTCCTCGACGCGGCACGCGGCGCTCTGCAGCGCGAGCGCGAGGAGGAGCAGGCTGGCCATCCGGAGGGGGAGCATTCGCATCGGCTGCTTCCTATTGCTTGATGGTGAAGTTGATCGGAACGTTCACCACGACGCATCCGCTCTGCGGCGGAGGCAGTGATTTGCCGCGGAAACGTCCCAGGACGCAAGACGAGATCTCGCCCGACCCCACCGTGTCGTTGAGAATCGAGGCGCTGCACACCGCGCCCGTCGAGGCGACCTGCACGCTCACCGTCAGCTTGCCGGAGACCTCCGAGGTGCGCAGCGCGCGGTTATAACAACCCTGCGCCGAGCGGGCGAGCCCGAGGACGGCGGAGTCGAGCGCGGGCGAGCTGGCGCCGTCGCCGCACTTGGCCGAGCAAGGCGACTTGCCGGTCGTGGCCGGTCCCTGCCCCGACGCGACCTTGCCAGCGTCCACGCCGGCGTCCTCGACCTCCTCGACGGGCGGCGGCGGCGGGGGCGCGAAGAGCGGCGGCGGCTCCGCAGGCTTCGTCTCGGTGCGGGCGCTGGCGGTGGGCGCCGCAGGCGGCGCCTCCGGCTCCGGGCGCAGCTTCCAGTAGAGCAGGCCCGCCATGAGCGCGGCAAGGACGACCATTCCTGCGATGTAGGCCCCAGAATTGCCTGATTTTCCAGGAATTTGCTGGGACGACGGGGGCATCGATGCGGACACGTTGAGAAGTCCTCCCGGAGAGGCGCGCGAGGCCGGCCGGTTCGGCGGGGCCCACGTGCGCCGGAGCCGGGACGCGGGCGCGCCCGGCGCGGGCGAGTCTACAAGGGAGGGCAGGGGAGCGCGCCAGGAAACTGGATGCGCCCCGGATGAACATGTTGGGTCCGCGCGGACGACCCCTCAGCGCGTGTAGAACGACACCGCGGTGTCACCGTAGGTGCGGGCCGCGGCGCAGGTGAGCCCGGCGATGTCCGGGGAAGGATCGCGCCGCGCGTGCTCGAGGACGAGGCGCCCGGCCGGGGCGAGCAGCCCGAGCGGCCCGGCGAGGCGCGCGGCCGCGGCGGCGGCCTTGGTGAGGGCGGCGTAGGGCGGGTCGAGCAGCGCGAGATCGAAGGGGCCCTCGTCGCCGAGCAGGTCGAGCGCGCGCTCGACCGGGAGCGGGACGACGCGCGCCGCGTCGACGAGGCCGAGCGCGGCCAGGTTCTCGCGGAGCGCGGCGAGCGCGGGGCGGCCGCTCTCGACGAAGATCGCGCGCCGGGCGCCGCGCGAGAGCGCCTCGATGCCGAGCGCGCCGGTGCCGGCGTAGAGGTCGCAGACGAGCGCGCCGGTGACGTCGCCGAGCGAGGAGAAGAGCGCCTCGCGCACGCGGTCCGCTGTCGGCCGCGTGCCCTCGCCGCGCGGCGCCGCGAGCCTCCGCCCGCCGAGCCGGCCGGCGATCACCCGCATGATCGTCGCCCCTCCCCGGGCACCCGGCGCGCGGAACGGAGGGCGCGGCTCACCAGCGGTAGGTCACGTCGAGGCCGCCCGCGCCGAGGCCGACGCTGGGCTGCACGGTCCAGCCGGTGCGCTCCCCGCTCCGGCTGTCGCTCGTCACGAGCAGGTAGGCGCCGAGACCCGCGGAGACCACGGCCAGCGGGTAAAAGACGTACTGGAGCCCCATGAACGTGTCCGTCTTCTCGCAGAGCCGGATGCCCGCGTCGGCCGTCCTCGCGTCGGCGCTGATGTCGCCCCGGATGGCCTCGCGCTGCTCGAGCGCGCACACGTCCCCGACCTCGGTGGTGAACAGCGCCCGGTAGGCCTTGTACTGCGGGTCGCTCTGGATGCTGGCGACCTGGATGGAGCTGATGACGGCGACGGTCCCGAACGCCGCCCCGGCGCCGAGGCCGATGAACCCGCCGATCCGCTTCCAGTTGGACTGCGACGGCTCGGCGGGCATCTGGCTGAGCGCGAGGTCGGTCGTGGCCACGGGGATGACCGCGATCGACGCCTCGGAGTCGAGGAACCCGGCCGATTTCACGCGCACCCTGTGCGGCCCGGCCGTGACCGTGAAGGTCCCCTCGCCGTTCTGCACGTTCCCGGCCGGCTTCCCGTCGATGAGCACGCTCGCCTGCGCGGCGCCCGTCCGCACGCGGAGCGACCCCATCGGCGGCCCGCCGGTCAGCGACGCGACCGCGTCCGCCGCGATCTTGCGGAGCGGCTCGTCGTTGGCCTCGGTGAGGTTCGCGCTGTACTTCACCGGGACGCTCGCGGCCGGCTTGCCGCGGGTCCAGAGGTTCAGCGTGCCCTCCACGTTGGTGTCGCTCTTGCGGAGCACGCCCCAGAGGTAGCGGTCGCTCTTCATGTGGTCGGCGATGCGCGTCTGGCAGCCCTCGTCGGGCACATCGGGGCACTGCAGGGAGAGCGTCAGGACCTCCAGCGAGAAATCCCCCTCGCCGACCGACCACCCCCGAGCTTCCTTGATGGCGACGCGGAGCGCCTGGGTCAGCGCGCCCGCCTGGTCGTACGCGTCGTCGGTCCGGACGGCGACGACCGTGATCGGCAGGGCGGCGGGCGACGGCTCCGCCGCCCGCGCGGCCTCGCTGCAGGCGAGGCAGGCGGAGAGGGCCAGCACGGCAGCGAGACCGGTTCTTTGTACGCGCGTCATCATGCGGTCCTGGGCCACGGGGCCCAACTTACCCGGCCGGTGGCCAGGAACGCAATCTGGTGAGCCGGCGGGCCCGAGGCCCGCGCCGCGGCGAGCGTTTTTCGTTTCGCCAACGATCGCGCCGTGTCAGAGCACCCTCGGCGCCGGCCCGCGCTGCAGCGCGCGGTCGAGCGCTCCTCCGCGTGGTCTATGAAGGTCCCCCGAACCATCTTCCGCGAGTACGACATCCGCGGCGACGCCGCGCGCGATCTCTCGAGCGAGCTCGCGCGCGAGCTCGGCGCCGCCTTCTCCCTGCTCCTCGCCCGCGAGCTCGCCGCCGGGGCGCCGTCCGGGGGCGCCCGCCCGCGGGTCGCGGTCTGCCGGGACGGCCGCCTCTCGAGCGATCGGCTGTTCTCGGCCCTCACGGACGGCCTGCGCGCGGGCGGCGCCGACGTGATCTCGGCCGGCGTCGGGCCGACGCCGCTGCTCTACTTCGCGGCGCACCGCCTCCACGCCGACGGGGCGATCATGATCACCGCGAGCCACAACCCGGCGCCGGACAACGGGTTCAAGCTCATGCGCGGCAAGGCGTCGTTCTTCGGCAAGCAGATCCAGGCGCTCGCCGACCTCATCGAGGAGGGCGCCGCGCGCGCGCCGGCGACGTCGGCGGCGGCGAGGGGCGCGCTCACCGAGGTCGACCTCGCGGCCGAGTACATCGAGGCCGTGCGCGCCGCGGCCCGCCTGTCGCGCACCGACGTGCGCTTCGTGGTCGACGCCGGCAACGGCGCGGCCGGCCCGCTCGGCGTCCGCACGCTCACGGCGCTCGGGTTCTCGCCGGACGCGCTCTTCTGCGACATCGACGGCCGGTTCCCGAACCACCACCCGGACCCGACCGTGCCCGAGAACCTCGAGGCGCTCCGCGCCCGCGTGCTCTCGACCGGCGCCGCGCTCGGCATCGCGTGGGACGGCGACGGCGACCGGATCGGCGTCGTCGACGAGCGCGGCGAGGTGATCTGGGGGGACAAGCTGCTGCTCCTGTTCGCGCGGTCGCTCCTCGCGGAGCGCCCCGGCTCGGCCGTGCTCGGGGAGGTGAAGTGCTCCGAGACGCTCTACGCGGACATTGCCGCGCGCGGAGGCCGCCCCATCCTCTGGAAGACGGGGCATTCGCTCATCAAGACCAAGATGAAAGAGGAGGGCGCCCTGCTCGCGGGCGAGATGAGCGGGCACATGTTCTTCGCCGACCGGTGGTTCGGGTTCGACGACGCGGTGTACGCGTCGGTCCGCCTGCTCGAGATCGTCGCCCGGGCGCAGCGGCCGCTCGGCGAGCTGCTCGCCGACGTGCCGGAGACCTTCGCCACCCCCGAGATCCGGGTCGACTGCCCCGACGCCGTGAAGTTCGAGGTCGTGCGCCGCGTGACCGAGCACTTCCGCCGCGTCCGCCCGGTGGTGGACATCGACGGCGCGCGCATCGATTTCGGCGGCGGGGCCTGGGGCCTCTGCCGCGCTTCGAACACCGGTCCGATCCTCGTGCTGCGGTTCGAGGCCCGGTCGGTCGCGGATCGCGACGCGGTCCGCGCCGAGGTCGAGGCCGTCGTCTCCGCCGCCGTCCGCGACGCCGTCGCCGCCCCGCTGCCGTGACAAAGCCCGACGTCGAGCCGCAGAACGAGCCCTGGACGATCCGCCGCGTGATCGCCTGGGCCTCGGACGATCTGAGGAAGCGCGGCGCGTCCTCCGCGCGCCTCGACGCCGAGCTCCTGCTCGGCAAGGTGCTGGGGATCGATCGCGTCGGGCTGCTCATCGACGCCGAGCGGCCGCTCGCCAAGGCCGAGCTCGCCGCTTACCGGGAGCTGCACCAGCGCCGCCGCGCCGGCGAGCCGGTCGCCTACCTGCTCGGTGTGCGGGAGTTCTACGGCCGCCCGTTCCGCGTCGATCCGCGCGTGCTCATCCCGCGCCCCGACACCGAGATCCTGGTCGAGGTCGGCCTCGCCCGGACGAGGCGCCTCGCGCTCTCCGCGCGGGTGCTCGATCTGTGCACCGGGTCCGGCTGCGTCGCGGTGAGCCTCGCCTGCGAGCGGCCCACCAGCCGCGTGCTCGGCGTCGACATCTCGGACGGCGCGCTCGCCGTTGCGCGCGAGAACGCGCTCCGCCTCGGCGCCGTCAACGCGGGGTTCTTGCGGTCGGATCTCCTCGCCGGCGTGCCGTCCGGCCTCCGCTTCGATCTGATCACCGCGAACCCGCCGTACATTCCGGACCAGGACGTGGCCGCGCTGCAGATCGACATCCGCGGCTACGAGCCTCACCTCGCGCTCGCGGGGGGCGCGGACGGGCTCGCCTTCACGCGCCGCATCGTCGCGGACGCGCCGGCGCGGCTCGCGGGCGGCGGCGTGCTCGCGGTCGAGGTCGAGGCCGGCAAGGCGGGCGAGGTCGCCGAGCTCTTCGCGGCGGCGGGGTTCGTCGACGTCGCGAGGAACCTCGACTACGGCGGGCACGAGCGCGTGGTCTCCGGCGTCCTGCCCTGATCGCCCGCCGCGCGGGGGGGAGGCTGGCCGGCGGCCGCGCAGCGCGCGCGCGCCTGCGCGAGGATGGGGCTGGCGCGCCGTATGCACCGCGTGGCGCGGTCGGTGGCGGGGGCTCCGCGGCGATCCGTGCGCTGGCGGCTGCCTGCTCCGCTCCCGAGCGCGTTCATCCTGTGAGGCGGAGGGGTGTCCCATGAGGCAGGTGGATCCCAGGCCCGAGAGCTCGACGGCCGATCTCGTGAAGGAGGCGATCGCCGAGGCCAGGGAGCTGATAGAGGTCGAGGTGGCGCTGGCGCGCGACGAGATCAACCAGGAGATCTCGCGGGCGAAGACGTCGGGCGTCGCGCTCGGCGCGGCGGCGGCCGCGGCGCTCGTCGGGGTGACGCTGGTGCTCGTCGCGATCGCGCTGGCGATCTCGCCGGGGCCGTTTCCGGCGCTGCTGATCGGGCTCGCGCTGATCGTGCTGGCGGTCGTGGTGGGCGTCGTCGGCTACGGGCGCGCGCCGAGGAGGCCGCTCGAGCGGACGCGCGGCCGGCTCGGGTCGGACGTGCGGCTGGTCCGGGAGCGCGTCGTATGAAGGGGTTGAACGGCCAGCGGGAGGAGTTCGAGCGGAAGGCGGACGAGCTGCGCAATCGGCTGCTGCACACGATCGAGGTGATCGATCGGCGGCGCCACGCGCTGCTCGACGTGAAGACCCGGGTGCGCCGGCACGGCGCGGGGGTGGCGACCGGCGGGCTGCTGCTCGCGATCCTGGGCGGCGCGGTGGTGATCGCGCTGGTCCGGGAGGCGCGGGGGCGCGAGGAGCGGCTGCGGGGCGAGCGCGTCCGCGCGCTGGTGCGCTTCTGGCGGCACCCGGACTGGGTGGCGCCGCGCGGGAAGCCGAGCGTGCCGCGGGAGATCGGGCGGAAGATCCTGGTGGGGGCGGTGTCCTTTGCGGCGATGCAGCTGATCCGGCGCGGGATCCGGCTCACGCTGGCGCCGCCGGGGCGGCAAGTGCCTGCGCGGCGGCGGGCGCCGGAGCTGCTGGCGTAAACCAGGGGAGCCGTGCGCCGCGCGACGAGCTGGGCCCCCGAGGGCCTACCGCGTTCGAGGAGCAGGGAGGCATCGCGACGGGAGACGCGAGCGGCGAAGGGGTGCGCCGTCGTGCGATGCCAGGGGCGAAGGGGCAGCGGCGCTCGGCTCAAGGGCCGGTGTAGAGGGCGGTCCGCCAGCCCAGGTAGAACCCTGGCTGGCGGACAGACGTGCTCCAGGTGTAATCGGCATAGAGCCACGGCCCCATCGACACCTTCCAGAGCCGGATCCCCTCGTAAAACACGCCGCCGCCGATGCGGGCCGGGAGGGCGCCGTCGATGACCTCGGTGTCGCTGTCGTCCGTCGTGTAGGCCACGCCGGTGCCGGCGTCGAGCGCGACTCCCACCTCTCTCCATCGCTCCCCGAGCGAGAAGAGCGGGAATACCTCGGTGTGGAACATGACGCCGCCAGCCAGGGCGCCATGGTCCGCGGCGCTCAGACCGTGCCCGCCGAACGCGAGGCCGAACGTGAGCCAGTCCGCGAGCACGCCGCCGAGCCAGACATAACCGCCGCCGCCGATCCCGACGCCGGTCTCGGTGTAGTAGCGCTCGTATCCTATCTTTTGGACATCATTGGGGAATCCGGCGGCGCTCCCGAGCGCGAGGCCGCCCGCGATCCCGGCGGCGAACCCGCTGCGCCGCACCGCTTTCCTGGGCGCGAACAGCGGATCCGTGGGAGGCGCATCCCCGGCAGCCTGCGGGGCCGCGCCGGATGGCGGATCCGCGCTGCTGGGGGCGGGGACCGCGCTCCCCGGCGGCGGCGCGGTGGCGGCGTCCCTCGCCGGCGGCGGGCTCTCCGCGCCCGCGGGCGCCGCCTCCTGCGCCGATGCGGTGGAATGGAGCAGGCCGAGGCCGAGGAGCGCCGGCAGCGCGGCCGCACGCCGCAGGTGGAGAGACGTCGCCATGGGCTCCCTTTCCTATACGATGACGGGGGTCCGCGGCATCGCAATCCGATGGCCTTTCCCGATCGGCGCGCAGCCCGGCGCGCCGGCATGGGCGCTCCAGGGCCGCGCCGGGGCGCCGGCGACGGGCGCTGCGAGGCGGCGCAGGTCCGCCGCAGCGTCCAGCCCTGCGATGAACAGCATGTCGGGACAGCGCGAGAAGCATGCTTGAAGCGAGTCCACCGGAGATCCGGTCCGCCACCGCCCCCTGGCCGGCAGTCGGAAGCGGCTCTCGCCACCGGGCCCGCCGCGCGCGAGGAGCGCGCTCGATCGAGCGCGCCGCGAAGTCGCCTGCCCCCATCGCCTGGAGCACGGTATGCTCGCCGTCCCATGAAGGCCTCTCCTTTCCTGCTCCTCACGGCGCTTCTCGCTGGCGCCTGCGGAGGTGCCGAGGCACATCGATCGGGCCCCACCATGACCGCAAGCTCCTCGACGCCCCCCGCCGCGGCCAGCGCCGCGCCGACGCCCGAACGCCATCACCGCCCCGCGTACCCGCCCACCCGCGCCGTTCCGGTGAAGTACGCCGTCCATGGAGTCGAGATCACCGACCCGTACCGCTGGCTCGAGGACGGCGACGCGCCGGATGTGAAGGAGTGGATGCGGGCTCAGGACACGTTCACGCGCGCCGAGCTCGCGCGCCTCCCCGAGCGGGACGCGATCGCGTCAAGGCTCAAGCAGCTCTTCTACATCGACGCGGTGTCCGCGCCGCGCCACCGCCGGGGCCGATACTTCCTGAGCCGGAGGCTCGCGACGAAGGAGAAGTCGATCGTCTACTGGAAGGAAGGAAGGAGCGGCGAGGAGCGCCCGCTGCTCGACCCGAACAGCTGGTCTGACGACGGCAGCGTCTCGCTGGGCGGGTGGGAAGTATCGTGGGACGGCAAGAACGTCGCCTACAAGGTCCAGCAGAACAACTCGGATGAGGCGACCCTCCATGTGATGGATGTCGCGTCCGGCAAGCGCTCCGAGGTGGACGTCATCGAAGGGGGCAAATACGCGTACGCGTCATGGACGCCCTCCGGCGACGGCTTCTACTATGTCTGGCTCCCCACCGATCCGTCGATCCCGGTCGCCGATCGGCCCGGTTACGCGGAGGTGCGCTTCCACCGGCTCGGCCAGGATCCGAAGCAGGATCGCGTGGTGCGCGGCAGGACGGGCGATCCGACGACCTTCCTCGGCGCGGCCCTGTCCAAGGACGGCCGCTTCCTCATGCTCACCGTGGCCCACGGGTGGACGTCGACCGACGTCTACTTCCGCGATCTGCGCAGGCCGGGCGGGCAGGCCGTGGACAAGCCGCTCGCCGTCGGGCGCGACGCTCACTACGGCGTCGAGGTCTACAAGGACCGGTTCTACGTCCACACCGACGAGGGCGCGCCCCATTACCGCCTCTTCGAGGTCGACCCGGACAGGCCCGAGCGCGCCGCATGGAAGGAGATCGTCCCGGAGCGCCCCGACGCCATCCTGGACAGCTTCTCCATCCTGGGCGGGCACCTCGCGCTGAGCTACCTCAAGGACGCGTCCAGCCGGGTCGAGGTGCGCGCCCTCGACGGCAAGCTGGTCCGCGAGGTCCCGCTGCCCGGCATCGGCACCGTGGGCGGCCCGTCCGGGCTGCCCGACGAGGACGAGGCGTATTTCTCGTTCGAATCCTTCACCTCACCCCCGGAGATCCACGCGACCTCGATCAAGACGGGCCGGACCGAGCTCTACACGCGCATCGAGGTGCCTGTCGACCCGTCGCCGTTCACGGTCGAGCAGACCTTCTTCCCGTCCAAGGACGGCACGAAGATCTCGATGTTCATCGTCCGTCGGAAGGACATGAAGAAGGACGGGAGCTCTCGCGCGCTGCTCTACGGCTACGGAGGGTTCCAGATGTCGCAGACCCCCTCGTTCACCGCGTCGATCTATCCGTGGCTCGAGCGGGGCGGCGTGTACGCGGTGGCGAACCTGCGCGGTGGCGGCGAGTACGGAGAGGCGTGGCACCGGGACGGGATGCTGCTCAAGAAGCAGAACGTCTTCGACGACTTCATCGCCGCCGCAGAGCACCTGGTCCGCGAGGGGTACACGCGGCCCGAGCGGCTCGCCATCCAGGGCGGCTCGAACGGCGGCCTCCTCGTCGGCGCCGCGCTCACCCAGCGGCCGGAGCTGTTCGGGGCCGTCCTCTGCGGCGTCCCCCTGCTCGATATGGTGCGATACCACCTGTTCGGCTCCGGCAAGACGTGGATCAGCGAGTATGGGTCCGCCGACGATCCAGAGCAGTTCAAGGCGCTCCACGCCTACTCGCCATATCACCACGTCCAGCCGGGGACGAAGTACCCCGCCGTCCTCCTGATGTCGGCCGACAGCGACGATCGGGTCGATCCGATGCACGCGCGCAAGTTCGCCGCCGCGCTCCAGGCGGCGAGCACGGGCGGCCCGGTCCTGCTCCGCATCGAGCGGAACGCCGGACATGGCGGCGCGGACCTCATCAAGGCAGCCGTCGCGAAGGGGGCCGACCAGCTCTCCTTCGCGCTGTGGGCCACGAGCGCACAGGCGCCGGCAACCAGGTGAGGCGCGAGCCACGACGCGCCGAGGCATGACGGGCGCGGGGCGTGACGGACAGGCTTGCGGCTCCGCGCCGCGACGGCTAACAACGCGCGGCCGTGCGAATGCTTCACCCCGGAGCCGGGTCCTCGCGGCCCGGGCCTATGACCTCGCGCCCCCTCGCAGCCGCCGTCTCGGCGCTCGCGGACGGGACGCGCGCGCCGCTCGCGGAGCTCTCCGACCCCGCGGCGGTCCTCGCCGGGCTCATGGATCTGCACGGGAGCGTCGCGCTCGCGCGCGAGCTCTCGCTCCTCGACCGGCCCGCCGCGCCGCCGGCGACGGCGGCCTCCGGCGCGCGCGCCGAGGTCCGCGCGCTCGCCGCGGATCGCCTCGGTGAGCTCGCGGCGGCGCTCGATCAGGTGTTCGCCAGCCCGTTCCACCGGCGGAACAAGCTGCCCGACGCCGCGGCCGTGCTCGCGACGCTGGAGCAGACCGGGGTGCTGGCCGCGCGCGCCGCCGGCGAGCGCGGCGGGCGCCCGCTCGCGTCCGCGGCCGGCCAGCTCTGGGAGCCGTTCGGCGAGCTCACGTCCCGCGCCCTCGGGCGCATCCGGCTCGAGACGCGCGCGCTGCGCGAGGAGCTCGCGCCGTCGCTGCGGGCGCTCGGCCCGGACGCGGCGCGGCTCGAGCGGCTCGACGCGGCGATCGCCGCCGCCACCCAGAAGCGGCGCGAGCGCGCCCTCGGGGAGCTCGTCCCGGGGCTCGCGCGCGCCTTCGCGCGGGGGCTGCGCGCGGCCGTCGGCATGCTGCCGGAGGCCGCCCGGCTCGAGGATGTCGCGGGCTGGTTCGCCGAGGAGCGGTGGCTCCGGCGGGAGCTCCAGCGGATGGAGCTCGTGGTCCAGGCGGTGCTTGCGCACGAGGCGAGCCGGCTCCTCGCGCTGGTCGACGGGGCTGCGGCGGCGGGCGCGCCCGCGTAGCCCGCGAGGGGCTTCACGATGCGGCTCGCGACGGCGCGGCAGTGGACGACGCGGCTCCTGGTGCTCCTCACCGGGGGGATCGGCCTCGCCCTGGTGGGGCGGGCGGCGCTCGTCTACCGCGGGACGGACCCGCTCGCGTACCGCCTCGTGCAGCTGATCGCGGTCGGGCTCGCGCTCGGCACGCTCGAGCTGTTCGTGCGCGCGGGGCGGGCCGCCCGGATCGAGCGCGAGCTCGCCGCGCTGCCGCGGCCGGCGACGCGGGCCTCGATCGAGCAGAGCAGCGCGCCGCTCCGGCCTCTGCTCGAGGCGCGGATCGCCGGCGCGGCGCTGCCTCCGGCCGGCGCGACGTTCGCGTCGTACCTGGTCGGGCTGCTCGTGATGATCGGGCTGCTCGGCACGTTCCTCGGCCTGTTCGAGACGCTGCGGGGGGCGCGGGAGGCGCTGACCCTGAGCGCCGACGTCGACGCGCTGCGGGAGAGCCTGGCCGCGCCGATGCAGGGCCTGTCGCGCGCGTTCGGCACCTCGGCCGCGGGCGTGTCGGCGTCGGGGATGCTGGGGCTCGGCGCGGTGCTCGTGCGCCGCGCCGAGGCGGGGGCCGCGGCCGCGCTCCACGCCTACGCGGCGGGCCCGCTCGCGGCGCTGACGGTCGCGGGGCGACAGCTCGCGGCGCTGGAGGCGCTCGCGCGGCAAGGCGAGGCGCTCCCCGCCGCGGCGGCGTCGCTGCGCGAGGCCACGTCCCGGCTCGAGCGCCTCGAGGAGCGGCTCGTGGCCGTCCAGGTCGAGGGCGCGCGCCAGGCCGCCGCCTCGTTCGCGGCGGCCGCGGCCGAGATCCGCGGCGACATCGCGGCGGGCCTCCGGCAGACCGCCGACGTCGCGGCCGGCGTGGTGCGGCCCCTCCTGGCCGAGGCGGTGGAGCGCGCCGGGGCGGTCGCGGGCGGCGCGCTGCAGGCGGCGGAGCGGCGCCTCGACGAGGAGTCGCGCGCGCGGCGCGAGGCGGACGCCGCGTCGGCGTCGCGGCTGGAAGGGCAGGCGGAGCGGCTGGCGGGGGTGGTGGGGGAGGCGATCGAGCGGCTGGAGCAGGGGCACGCGGAGCGGGCGGCGGAGGCGGCGGCGCGGCAGGCGGAGCAGGAGGCGGCGCGTACGGCGCAGCTGACGGCGCTGGGCGAGGCGCTGTCGGGCCCGCTGTCGGAGGCGGCGCGAGCGGCGCAGGCGGCGCCGGAGGCGGCGGCGCGGCTGATCGGGGAGGCGTCGGAGCGGCTGTCGGCGCGGGCGGAGGCGGACGCTGTGCGAGACGCGCGGCTGGACGCGCTGCTGGAGAAGCTGTCGGAGGCGACGGCGGCGATGGCGGGCGGGGCGCGGGAGCAGGCCGAGCGGGTGGCGGCGCTGGCGGAGGCGGCGGAGCGGAGCGCGGCGGAGCGCGAGGAGCGGGCGGAGGCGCGGGTGGCGGCGCTGGGCGATGCGGCGCGGGCGCTGCTGGAGGAGCAGGCGGCGCGGCTGTTGGCGTTCGAGCAGCGGCTGGACGGGGCGCGGCGGGAGGCGGCCGACGGGCTGGGCGAGCGGCTCAGCGCGCACGCGCGGGGGCTGGGCGAGCGGCTGGAGCGGATGGAGGAGGGGGTCGCGTCGCGGCTGGAGCGGCTGGAAGGGGGCGTTGCGTCGCGGCTGGAGCGGATGGAGGAGGGCGCGGCGAAGCGGCTGGAGCGGCTGGACCGGGAGGCGGCGGCGCGCCGGCGCGAGCTCGAGTCGGAGTCGGCGTCGCGGCTGGAAGGGCAGGCGGAGCGGCTGGCGGGGGTGGTGGGGGAGGCGATCGAGCGGCTGGAGCAGGGGCACGCGGCGCGGGCGGCGGAGGCGGCGTCGCGGCAGGCGGAGCAGGAGGCGGCGCGTGCGGCGCAGCTGACGGCGCTGGGCGAGGCGCTGTCGGGCCCGCTGTCGGAGGCGGCGCGAGCGGCGCAGGCGGCGCCGGAGGCGGCGGCGCGGCTGATCGGGGAGGCGTCGGAGCGGCTGTCGGCGCGGGCGGAGGCGGACGCTGTGCGAGACGCGCGGCTGGACGCGCTGCTGGAGAAGCTGTCGGAGGCGACGGCGGCGATGGCGGGCGGGGCGCGGGAGCAGGCCGAGCGGGTGGCGGCGCTGGCGGAGGCGGCGGAGCGGAGCGCGGCGGAGCGCGAGGAGCGGGCGGAGGCGCGGGTGGCGGCGCTGGGCGATGCGGCGCGGGCGCTGCTGGAGGAGCAGGCGGCGCGGCTGTTGGCGTTCGAGCAGCGGCTGGACGGGGCGCGGCGGGAGGCGGCCGACGGGCTGGGCGAGCGGCTCAGCGCGCACGCGCGGGGGCTGGGCGAGCGGCTGGAGCGGATGGAGGAGGGGGTCGCGTCGCGGCTGGAGCGGCTGGAAGGGGGCGTTGCGTCGCGGCTGGAGCGGATGGAGGAGGGCGCGGCGAAGCGGCTGGAGCGGCTGGACCGGGAGGCGGCGGCGCGCCGGCGCGAGCTCGAGTCGGAGTCGGCGTCGCGGCTGGAAGGGCAGGCGGAGCGGCTGGCGGGGGTGGTGGGGGAGGCGATCGAGCGGCTGGAGCAGGGGCACGCGGCGCGGGCGGCGGAGGCGGCGTCGCGGCAGGCGGAGCAGGAGGCGGCGCGTGCGGCGCAGCTGACGGCGCTGGGCGAGGCGCTGTCGGGCCCGCTGTCGGAGGCGGCGCGAGCGGCGCAGGCGGCGCCGGAGGCGGCGGCGCGGCTGATCGGGGAGGCGTCGGAGCGGCTGTCGGCGCGGGCGGAGGCGGACGCTGTGCGAGACGCGCGGCTGGACGCGCTGCTGGAGAAGCTGTCGGAGGCGACGGCGGCGATGGCGGGCGGGGCGCGGGAGCAGGCCGAGCGGGTGGCGGCGCTGGCGGAGGCGGCGGAGCGGAGCGCGGCGGAGCGCGAGGAGCGGGCGGAGGCGCGGGTGGCGGCGCTGGGCGATGCGGCGCGGGCGCTGCTGGAGGAGCAGGCGGCGCGGCTGCTGGCGTTCGAGCAGCGGCTGGACGGGGCGCGGCGGGAGGCGGCCGACGGGCTGGGCGAGCGGCTCAGCGCGCATGCGCGTGGGCTCGGGGAGAGCCTCGAGGCGACGGCGGCGGTGGTGCGCGAGGCCTCGGAGCTCGTGCGCGCCGGCGGGGCCGAGATGACGGCGGTGGCCGAGATGTTCACCGCCGCGGTCGACCGTTACCGCGACGCCAGCGACCGATGGCTGAACAGCCTCGGCGCAATCGAGGACGCGATCGAGCGCCGCGAGCAGGGCGAGGCGACGGACCTGCTCGGCGCCTACCTCGACCAGACCCGCGAGGTCTTCGACCATTCGCTGCAGTTCCAGCGCGAGCTCTTCTCCGAGCTGCGGGCGCTGAGGAGCAGGACGAGCTGATGCGCCGCTCGTCGCCTCCGTCTGCTCGCGGTGCCTCGCGCCCCGAGATCGTCCGCTCCACGGATCGCCGCGAGGGCGCGCCGGTATCCTGGGCGTGCGCCGCGAGAGATGGGCGATGTCCATGATACCGGCCGAGGACGACGCGCCCGAGCAGGCAGCGGTGTGGCCGGTCTTCGGCGACCTCATGGCCTGCCTCTTTGGCCTCTTCGTGCTCTTTTTCGTCTGGGCGATCTCGTTCCAGGTCGATCTGACCCGCGATCTCGCCGCCGAGCGCGCCACCCGCGCCGCGGAGCGCGCGCGCCTGGAGGCGCTCGAGAGCGCCCTGGCCGGACCGCTCGCCGAGGGGAGGATCACCCTGACGGAGGGGCGCATCGGGATCCGCGGGAGCATCCTGTTCGAGCTCAACTCGGCCGAGCTTCAACCGGAAGGGATCGCGCTGCTGCGCGCCCTGGCCGACCCGCTCAAGGCGTACCTCGCGCACCATGACGAGCTCATCATGGTGAGCGGCTTCACGGACGACCGACCTCTCACGAGCTCGTCCCGTGGCTATGCCGACAACTGGGAGCTCTCGGCGCAGCGCGCGCTCACGGTGACGCGCGCGCTCGCGGCATCGGGCGTTCCCGACACGGCGCTGTTCGCGGCCGGTTTCGGCGAGCGGCACCCGGTGGCGCCCAACGACACCAGCGAGAACCGGGCGAAGAACCGTCGCGTGGAGATCTCGCCCATCCCACGGCGAGGCGCGCCCTGATGACGTCCGCGTCGGATTTTTCGCCGGCGGTGGATCCTGAGGAGCGCCAGCGTCAGTCCCAATCCCGGTCGGTCGGGCGTGAGCCTCAACCTCGGTCGGGCTGCGAGCCTCAACCTCGGTCGGGTCGCCAGCCTCAACCACGTTCACCGCAGCCCCGGTTGGCCGCCGTGGCTCCCCAACCCGGGTTGGCTGCGCCCACGCCCCAACCTGGGTCGGCCGCCGCGGGAGCCGAGGCGCCTCAACCCGGGTCGGCGGCCCCGGCCGCCCCTCAACCCGGGTCGGCGGTGTCCCCTCAACCCGGGTCGGCCGCCCCGGCCGCCCCGGCCGCGCCCCAACCCGGGTCAGCCGCCGCCCCGCGCCTCGCCGCCCTGCGCGCCGCCGGCGCCCACCGCTTCGATCCGGCCGGCTACCGCTTCATCGAGGCGCTCCTCGAGCGCGCCCGCGCCCTCGACGGCGGCGCCCGCGCGCGCCTCGACGCCCGCGCCTCGGCGCGGCTCACGGCCTTCGAGGCCGCCTTCCGCCGCGCCCGCGCCGACGCCGAGGCCCAGCTCCGCGCCCTCGCCGACGCCGGCATCCCCGACGACGGCGCCCTCGCCGCGGCGCTCTCGCTCGGCGAGCTCCCCGCCGTCATGAGGGCCGCGCGTCGCCGCCTGCGCGCGCTCGTCGCCGAGCGGCAGACGACCGCCGTGCCCTCGCTCGCGCGCCTCCGCGGCGAGGCCGCCGCGCGCGACGTGCGCCTGCCCGAGCCGCTCGCGCGCGGCCTCGCCGAGCTCCCGTGCGACGGCGACGTCGTCGAGCGCCGGGTGAAGCGGCAAGCCCAGGCGCTCAGCAACGCGCTCTCCACGGCGCTGTTCCACGAGTCGCTGGTGAGCGCCCGCGCCACGCTCGCCGTCGCCCGCGCCGCCGACAACGTGCCCGAGGACGCCGGCCCCTACAACGCCCAGGTGCTCGCCGCCCGGGCGCTCTGCGCCGCCGAGCGGCTCTCCGCGCACTACCTCCGCGCGCTCGTCGCCAGCCTCCAGGACCTCGGCGCCCTCTCCGCCGCGCTCGAGCCGCAGCCCGAAAAGCCCACCCGAAAAAAGGCCGCCCCGCGAAATACCGGCGACGCCGCCCCACGCCGCCGGTCCGGCCGGTCCGTCCGAAAAAAAGAATCCCTTTTTCGCGGATCGCGTTAGGTAAGGAGTCGCCATGCCTCGCTCGCCAGGCCGATCGCTCGCTGCCCTCGCGCTCTCCCTGCTCGCCACCTCCTGCTCGTCCGCGCCCGAGAAGTTGCAGAGCGGTCCGGCGACGCCCCCCCCCAAGCAGTGCGGCACCGAGGTCGTCAAGCACGGCAACGGCTACAACGGCGCGGCGCGCGAGTGCATCTGGCAGGCGTACAAAAACCGCGACCCGTCCGAGTTCACGACCACGCGATACACCATCGAAGGCGACCCGGTCACCTACCGCCTCGAGGTCACGCTCACCGGCGTCGAGGTCGTCGTGGACAGCAAGGATCGCTACGCCCTCAAGGGCGTCTTCCGCCACACCTGCCGCAACCTCGAGCGCATCATGCAGGAGGGTTCCGAGGACCGGTTCGGCTTCGCGCTCAGCGCGTGCTCCGGCGGCGGCGCCGAGCGGCTCGCGGTCCCGTGACGCGCCCGCCGCGCGCCGGCCCGCCCCGCTGCGCGCCGGCCCGCCCCGCCGCGCGCCGGCCCGGCGCGGCGCCGCCCCGGGGCCGCGGCAGCGCGAGACGTCGGAAACGGAACGGGAAACGGAACGGCGACGCACGCGCAGCGCGAGGGGCCGCGCCCGCCCGCGCGCGGACAGCCGCGCCCGCCCGCGCGCGGACAGCCGCGCCCGCCCGCGCGCGGACAGCCGCGGGCGGGCGCGGCCCGAGGCCCGATCTGGTGGACGCGACCGATCCTTGCCGCGTAGGCTCGCTACGAGCAGTTGAAGCGGGCAGCCAGATGAGCAGACGATGCGTCCTGTGTCGCGCGATCGGTTCGACCCAGGCGCCCGAAGGGCGCGGATGACGGAGGGCGCGCGCCCGTCGTTCGGCCGTTCGGCGCCGCGTGCCCGCGAGCAAGCTGGAGGGAAGCGCCGTGCAGCGTCACCTCATTTTTGAAGCCGCCGGGATCACCCACCCTGGCATGGTCCGGGACACGAACGAGGACAGCTTCGCGATCCTCGAGTCGCGGGGGCTGTTCCTCGTGGCCGACGGCATGGGAGGGCGCGCCGCCGGGGAGGTCGCCTCGCGGATGGCGATCGACACCGTGCGTGATTTCTTCGACGACCCGGACTCCACCTGGCCAGTCGCGGTCAGCGTGGGCCCGCCCACGACGCGGGCCGCCGAGGCCCGCTACGTCGATCAGGGGCTCCCGCTGCTCGTCGCGGGCATCCAGCTCGCGAACGGCCGCATCTTCTCCGCGGCGCGGCGCGACCGGGAGAAGCGCGGGATGGGCACCACCTTCGCCGCCGTGCTCGCCCGCGACGGCTTCATCGCCGTCGCCCACGTCGGCGACAGCCGCGTCTACCGCCTCCGCGACCACCACCTCGAGCAGCTCACCCGGGACCACTCGCTGGTCAACGAGTGCATCCGGCTCGGCCACCTCCTCCCCGAGCAGGCGAGCTCGTTCCCGCTCCAGCACGTGATCACCCGCGCGCTCGGCACCGACGAGGCGGTCGAGGTGGAGACGCGCATCGACGCCGTCGAGAGCGGCGACGTCCTGCTGCTCTGCTCGGACGGCCTCTCCGGCGTGGTGCCGGCGCAAGATATCGCAAGTATCCTGGAGCAGCGCGCCGACCTCGCCGAGATCACCACGCGGCTCGTCAAGCGCGCCAATGAGAACGGCGGCCCCGATAACGTCACCTGCGTTGTCGTGCGCTGGCGCGCCGCTCCTGCCCCGGCCAGGCGCTGAGCTGCGCGCTCCCCTGACATGTGGCGCCGCGCGCATTGCGCGTTCCTTGCCAGCTTTTCCACGGAACATCGAGTGCCGGAGAGCGCGTCACCGTGTTAATGGCGGTGGGCATTCCAATGGGCGCGCGAACGAACGGATCCACACAGCCGCAGACCACCTCATCTCTCCCCCGGGGCGCGGCGCTGGCCAGGTCGAGAAACGGCGGCGCCAAGGCCGCGCCGCGCGCGGAGCCGCCCGCGCCGGAGCTCGCGCAGGCGGAGGCGCGGCCGGCGCTCAAGCTCCTCGAGGCGGCGCGCGAGCCGGATTTCATCGAGGTGCTCGGCTCGCGGGAGCACAACCTCCGCATCGATCGGCTGGAGGTGCCGAAGCGGAAGCTCGTGGTGTTCACGGGGGTGAGCGGCTCGGGCAAATCGAGCCTGGCGTTCGACACCCTCTACGCCGAGGGGCAGCGGCGTTACGTCGAGACGCTGAGCTCGTACGCCCGCCAGTTCCTGGGTCAGCTCGAGCGCCCGCAGGTCGAGCACCTGCGCGGCCTGTCGCCGACGATTGCCATCGAGCAGAAGAGCGCGTCGAGCAACCCGCGCTCCACGGTCGGCACGATCACCGAGGTCTACGATTACCTGCGCGTGCTCTATGCGCGCGCCGGCGAGCAGCATTGTCACCTCTGCGGCAAGCCGGTGAAGGCGCAGAGCTCGGAGCAGATCGTCGACGAGCTCCTCGCGATGCCGGAGGGGACGAAGTTCGTGCTGCTCGCGCCGCTCGTGACGCACCGGAAGGGGGAGTTCAAGGACCTCTTCGAGGAGCTCCGCGGCCGCGGCTTCGTGCGGGTCGAGATCGACGGGGCGCAGCACCGGCTCGACGAGGCGCCGCGGCTCGACAAGAAGCTCAAGCACACCATCGCGCTCGTGGTCGACCGGCTGGTCGCGCGGGCGGACGAGCGGCAGCGCATCGCCGAAGGGGTCGAGCTCGCGCTCCAGGAGGGGCGCGGCGAGCTGCGGGTCGAGGTCCAGGCCGACGACGGGCCGGCCGCGCGGCGGCGGCGCCCGGACGCCCCGCTGCTGTTCAGCGCCGCGCGCTCGTGCTGCGGCCAGAGCTTCCCCGAGCTCTCGCCGCAGAGCTTCTCGTTCAACAGCCCGCTCGGCATGTGCGGCGCCTGCAACGGCCTCGGCACCCGCCTGGAGATCGACCCGGCCCTCGTGATCCCGGACCCCGCGCTGTCGATCCGGGAGGGCGCGATCGCCCCCTGGGCGTCGGCCATGTCGCGCGGCGAGGGCTGGACGTTCCGCATCATCGACGCCGTGGCCAAGGCGTGCTCGGTCGATCTCGACGTGCCCTGGCGCAAGCTCGGGGCGAAGAAGCAGGAGATGGTGCTCTATGGCCTCTCGGGCAAGCGCATCGCGGTGACGTGGGGGAAGGAGGGGACCGAGACCCACGGCACCTGGGGCATGAAGTTCGAGGGCGTGATTCCCAGCCTGATGCGCCGGTTCCAGCAGTCGTCGTCCGAGTCGGCGCGGGACGCTTATCGCAAGTTCATGAGCGAGCGGCCGTGCGACGCCTGCGGCTCCAAGCGGATGCGCCCGGAGTCGCTCGCGGTGCGCGTCGCGGGCAAGAGCATCGCCGACGTCACCGGGATGACGGTGAAGGACGCGTTCGACCATTTCGCCCGGCTGGAGCTCCCGGGCAACCGGCAGAAGATCACCGAGGGCGTGCGGCGGGAGATCACGAGCCGGCTGAGCTTCCTCCTGAACGTGGGCCTCGACTACCTGACGCTCGATCGCTCGGGGCCGACGCTGAGCGGCGGCGAGGCGCAGCGCATCCGGCTGGCGAGCCAGCTCGGCAGCGAGCTCTCCGGGGTGATGTACGTGCTCGACGAGCCGAGCATCGGGCTGCACCAGCGGGACAACCAGCGCCTCATCGAGACGCTGCGGCGCCTCCGGGATCTGGGCAACACGGTGCTGGTGGTGGAGCACGACGAGGAGACGATCCGGGCCGCCGACTACGTCGTGGATTTCGGCCCCGGGGCGGGGCACCTCGGCGGCCGGGTGATGGCCGCGGGGACGCCCGAGGAGATCGCGCGCGACCCGGAGAGCGTGACGGGCGCGTACCTCGCGGGGCGCGCGCGCATCGAGGTGCCCGAGGCGCGGCGCGAGCCGCGCGGGTGGCTGGAGGTCCTGGGCGCGTCCGAGCACAACCTGAAGAACATCGATGTCCGGTTCCCGCTCGGGGTGCTGCTCGCGGTGACCGGGGTGAGCGGCGCGGGCAAGAGCTCGCTGGTGAACGGCATCCTCCTGCCGGCGCTCGGCCGTGCGCTCCACAACAGCACCGAGCCGGTCGGGGCGCACCGCGCGATCAAGGGGCTCAAGGCGCTCGACAAGGTGATCGCGATCGACCAGAAGCCGATCGGCCGCACGCCGCGCTCGAACCCCGGGACGTACACGAAGGCGTTCGATCAGATCCGCGAGATCTTCGCCGAGCTGCCGGAGTCGCGCGCGCGGGGCTATGGCCCGGGGCGGTTCAGCTTCAACGTGAAGGGCGGGCGCTGCGAGGCGTGCAGCGGCGACGGCGTGGTGAAGGTCGAGATGCACTTCCTCGCCGACGTCTACGTCCCGTGCGAGGTGTGCGCCGGCAAGCGGTACAGCGCGCAGACGCTGGCGGTGCGGTACAAGGGCAAGAGCATCGCCGACATCCTGGACACCAGCATCGAGGATTGCGTGCGGCTCTTCGAGCACCACGTGGCGCTGCGGCGGGTCCTCGACACGCTGGTCGAGGTCGGCCTCGGCTACATGAAGATCGGCCAGAGCGCGCCGACGATGAGCGGCGGCGAGGCGCAGCGCGTGAAGCTGAGCCGCGAGCTCGGCAAGAGCCAGACGGGGCGCACGCTCTACGTGCTCGACGAGCCCACGACGGGCCTGCATTTCGAGGACATCCGCAAGCTCCTCGGGGTGCTCCACCGGCTGGTCGAGGCGGGGAACACGGTGGTGGTCATCGAGCACAGCCTCGACGTCATCAAGTGCGCCGACTGGGTGATCGATCTCGGCCCCGAGGGCGGCGCCGGCGGCGGCCGGGTCATCGCCGAGGGGACGCCGGAGGACGTCGCGAAGGTGGGTGCCTCGTACACGGGGCAGTTCCTGCGCCCGCTGCTTTCGGGTCGCTCGTAGCGCATCGCGCGAGCTGGTCGCGGTGGCTCCGCGGGAGGCCTCGGCGAGCCGCCCGGCCCCCGGGTGGGAGCTCGTCGCGCGGGGCGGCGGCGGGCCGAACTCGCCTGGGACGTCCTGTGCCCGACCTGCTGCGCAGGCCGGACACAGGACGTCAATTGGGCTCAGACATCGGCCCGCCGCCGCCCCGCGCGACGAGCTCCCTCCCCGGGGGCCTATCGTGGACGCAATCGGGAACGCGCGGCGACGAGGTGCCGGAATCTGATGTGATCAAGGTTCCTCGACACCTCGAGTGTTCGGAGTGTCCATGATATCCATTGATGGCGCCGGCGGCGGATTTGTTCGGCGTGCTTGCGTCGCGGCACAAAAACGCGTAGCCGGGATCGATGGACACCACCGTGTCCAGGGGTGTGAAAGCACCCGACCATTTACTTCAGCAATCCACTGGAATTCTCATTCCAGCCGGGCTGTCGCACAGGCCCCTGTGCTCGAAGTCCGTTGACGGGAGGGCCCATGCAGAACTCGAAGCACGCTCTGTTTCTCGGCCTAGGACTATTTCTGGGCGCCATCTCCGCGGCCGCATGCTCCGCCAGCGGCTCGTCCGCGGGCCCCCCTCGGCCTGGAACCACCTCCGGCGGCGGCTCGGGTGAGGGCGGATCATCGACGACCACCGGCACCGTCGGCACCACCAGCACCGGTGACGACATCGGCACCGGCACCGGCGGCAGCGACCCCGGCCCCGAGCTCATGGGCGACCCGAAGACGTGCGCGGAGGCCGCCGCGAGCAAGTCCTATATCGGGTGCGACTTCTGGCCCACGGTCACCGCGAACATCGTCTGGTCGATCTTCGACTACGCGGTCGTCGTCGCGAACGCCGGCGACGAGGTGGCCGAGGTCGAGGTGACGCGCGACGGCGCCGCGGTGACCCACGCCGAGGTCCAGCCCAACAGCCTGACCAAGATCTACCTCCCCTGGGTCACCAAGCTGAAGGGGCCCGACGCCACCGTGTGCGCCTCGGGCGACTCGCTCAGCAGCTCCGTTCGCGTGGACGGGGGCGCTTACCACCTCGTCTCGAGCCGGCCGGTCACGGTCTATCAATTCAACGCGCTCGAATACAAGGGCGCTGGGGGCCCGGACGGGAAGGACTGGTCCTCGTGCCCCGGCCTCCGGTCGTGCCCCGCCAGCGGGACCCCGTACGGCTGCTTCTCCTTCTCCAACGACGCCTCGCTGCTCCTCCCGAGCACCGCGATGACCGGGAATTACCGCATCACCGGCCAGCAGGGCTGGAGGGAAGTGGGGGTGGGCGGCTACATGGTCGTCACCGGCATCCAGGACGGCACCAGCGTCACGGTGAACGTCGCCCAGGGCGGCGCGGTGATCGCGGGCGACGGCATCCCCGCCACGCCCGGCGGCGGCAACTTCACCGTCGAGCTCGACGCGGGCGATGTCGTCGAGATCCTCGGGAGCGCGAGCGGCGATCTCAGCGGCAGCCTCGTCGCGGCGACGAAGCCGGTCCAGGTGCTGACCGGCATGCCGTGCGTGGAGTCGCCGATTGGCTCCGCGGCCTGCGACCACATCGAGGAGTCGGTGTTCCCGGCCGAGACCCTGGGCAAGCATTACTTCGTCGCGGTCCCGACCTCGCCCGGCGGCGAGGTCTTCGGGCACATCGTGCGCCTCTACGGCAACGTCGACGGCACGGCGCTGACCTACCCCTCCGGTCGGCCGGACGGCGCGCCGACCTCGATCGACGCCGGCGAGGTCGTGGACCTCAGCGTGGTGAGGAGGGATTTCGAGATCAAGGGAGACCACGAGTTCGCGGTCAGCACGTTCATGCTGGGCGCCGAGATCGTCGACCGCGACACGTCCCCTCCCGACCAGAAGGGCGACCCCTCGCAGAGCCACGCCACCGCGGTCGAGCAGTACCGCACCAAGTACGTCTTCCTCGCGCCCAGCGACTACGACGAGAGCTACGTGGACATCATCCAGCCCCTCGACGCGATGGTCACGCTCGACGACGAGCCCGTCGACGTCGCGCCGACCCCGATCGGCAACGCCTCCGGCTTCGGCATCGCGCGCGTCCCGCTCGGCCCGGGCAACGACGGCGCTCACGTGCTGACCGCCTCGGCCCCCGTCGGCATCCAGGTGCTCGGCTACGGCTCCTACACGAGCTACCAGTACCCGGGCGGGCTCAACCTCGTCCTCATCGCGCCGCCGCCGCCCCCGCCCAACTGACCCCGGACGCCCGCCCGGGTCGCGCCTCGCCGGTTGTCTTTCCCGGCCGGCTGGCCTAGCAGCATCGCATGGCGGCCAAGCAGCGCGTCACGGCCCGGAGCGCCGCCCTCTTCGTCGTCCTCGCCAGCGTCGCCTTCGCCTCGAGCGGCCCCCTCGCCCGCTACGCGCGCCCGGTCCACCCGCTCTTCATCGCCTTCGGCCGGGTCGCCCTCGCCGCGATCGCGCTCTCCCTGCTCGACCTGCGCGCCATCGCCCGCTCGGCGTCCGGCCTCTCGCTGCGCCAGCGCGCCGCCGTCCTCGGCGCCGGCCTGCTGCTCGCCGTCCACTTCGCGCTCTTCCTCTGGGGGCTCGACCGCACCTCCATCGCCGCGGCGCTCTCGCTCATCTCGCTCGAGCCGCTCGCCGTCGTGCTCTGCGCGTGGGCGTTCTTCCGCGTCCGCCCGACGCGCTCCGAGCAGGCCGGCGTGCTCCTCGCCACCCTCGGCGCGGTCGTCATCGCGAGCGCGGCCGGCGCCGGCGAGCACCGGCTCTCGGGCGACCTCATGGTCGTCGGCGCCACCGTCCTCTACGGCCTCTACGTGTCCTTCGCCCGAGCGCTCCGGGACGCCCTGCCCGCGCGGAGCTACGCCGCGCTCGTCTACGCGAGCGCCGCGGTCTTCCTCGCGGCGGCGCTCCCCGCCGTGCCCGGCGCGCTCGAGGGCGTCGCCCCGCCGCCGGCCCACGCCGCCGTCGCCATCGTCGCGCTCGCGCTCGTCCCCACCCTCGTCGGCCACACCGCGGTGCAGGCCGCCGCGCGCCGCATGTCCCCGTCGATCGTCGCGCTCGTGTCCCCCGGCGAGACGCTGGGCGGGATCCTCATCGGCGCCCTGTGGCTCGGCGCCATCCCCACGGCCACGGAGATCGCCGGCGCCGCGATCATCCTCGCCGGCGCCACCGTCGCCATCTTCGGGTCGAGCCCGCCCGCGGCCGGCAGCGCAGGCTGACGCGCCCCTCCGGCGGCCGCAGCGCGCGCCCGGATCGCGGCGGCGGTGGCCCGGAGAGCGCACAGCAAAGCCGGGAGGGGGGACCGCGACTCCATCCTCTCTCCCCGCCTCCCCGACTCCCCTGTTCAACCCCGGTCACCACCCGCGCCGCGTCCGACGGAACATCGCTCGTCCGATGAAAGCATGCCTGTGCGGCGATCGACCCCCGCGCCGCCCGGCCTCGCCAGGACGGAAATCGCCGGCGCGCGCCGCTCCGGTCGGACTCCTCGGCACGAAGATGCGGATTCGCAGGAGAGCGGCCGGTGCGCGCTTGACGGTCGATGGATCGACAGAACGCTCTCCCCATGTACGGTGAGCTGTTTCGAAACATCCTGTTTCCGCTCTACGAGACCCGTTGGAGGGGCAGGGAGACCCTGAAACACCTGGAGGAGCTCGAGCGCTCTCAATGGCTGCCGGAGGGCGAGATTCGCGATCTCAGCTTCCGGCGGATGCTCGCCGCCCTCCATTTCGCCGAGCAGAACGTCCCGTTTTACCGGGCCAGGTTCGCCGAGCACGGCGTGCGCGTCGCCTCGGTGAAGGCGCCGGAGGATCTCGTGCGGCTCCCCGTCCTCACGCGGGCCGACCTCCGCGCGCGCGGGCCGGATCTCCTCGCCGAGGGCTTCGTCGGCAAGCTCTACGCGAGCGGCACGGGCGGCTCCACGGGCGAGCCGGTGCAGTTCCGCTTCGACCACCGCACCTACGAGCGCCGCGTCGCGGCCGCCATGCGGTCCGACGGGTGGGCGGGCGGCCGGCTCGGCGACAGGGAGCTCCACCTGTGGAGCACCCAGTTCGGCGAGACGCTCGCCAAGAAGGCCAAGCGCTCCCTGCACGAGGCCGTGCTCCGCAAGAAGATGATCAGCGCCTTCGATCTGTCCGAGGCCCGGTTCGCCGCGCTGCTCGACGAGATCGCGCGGTACCGCCCGCAGCTCATCGTCGGCTACACGAGCGCGCTGTACCAGGCCGCGCGCTACGCGCTCGCGGAGGGTCGCGCGCTGCCGGCGCCGCGCGGCGTCGTCACCAGCGCGGAGCGGCTCTTCGCGCACCAGCGCGAGGCGATCGAGCGCGCGTTCGGCGCGCCGGTGTTCGACCGGTACGGCTGCCGCGAGCTCATGCTGATCGCCGCCGAGTGCGAGCGGCACGAGGGCAAGCACATCCACATGGAGGGCGTGTACGTCGAGCTGCTCCGCGACGGGCGGCACGCCCTCCCGGGCGAGGCGGGCGAGGTCGTCGTGACCGACCTCGCCTGCCGATCGATGCCGCTCATCCGCTACAAGAACCAGGACGTCGCGATCGCCGCCGAGGCGCCGTGCGCGTGCGGCCGCGGGCTGCCGATGCTCGCCTCGGTCGAAGGCCGCGTCCTCGACCTCCTCGTCGGCCCCGACGGCCAGCTGCTCGCGGGCGAGCTCTTCCCGCACCTGATCAAGGACCAGCCGACGATCGCCCGCTACCAGGTCTACCAGGACCGGCGGCGCGCGATCACGGTCCGGCTCGTGCCCGGCCGGGGCTTCCAGCCCGAGACCGCGCGCCTCATCGAGCGCACCGTCCGGCAGCACCTCGGCGAGCGCGCGGAGGTTTGCGTCCAGATCGTCGACCAGATCCCCCTCACGCCCAGCGGCAAGCACCGGGTCACCCTCTCGGAGGTCCCCGTCGAGCTGAGCCGGCGACCCGAGGCGTGAGGTGCGCCGTGGTGCGCGGGTGTGTCGCGGGTGTCCGGAACCTCGAGCGCCCCCGCGCCGGCCGCGCCGCGCACGCCCTACGGCGAGCTTTCTACAGAGTTGCTGGAGTCGCCTGGCAGCTTTTGCGCTGCGGCCCGCGCGCCGGCGCGCCGTCCGTCGCCCGAGGGCCCGAAGCGCTGGCGGAGCCGCGCGGTCCGGGGTATTGGGCAGAGCAGTACGATGTCCGACGTGCAGAGACCGCTTCCGCCGAAAAAGGACGTCGCGCTGGCCCTCCTCGAGCGAGAGCCGAGCGTGTTCATCCACCTCGACCCGCGCCGGCCCGGTGTCTCCGTCCCCAAGTGGTTCACGGGACAGCCGCAGCTGATCCTTCAGGTCGGCATGAACATGGCGATCCCGATCCCCGACCTGAAGGTGGACGACGAGGGGATCAGCTGCACCCTCTCGTTCAACCGCGCGCCGTTCTGGTGCCGCTTGCCGTGGCACGCGATCTGGGCGCTCGTGAGCGAGGACCAGCGCGGCATGGTCTGGCCCGAGGACATCCCCGCCGATCTGGCCGCGCAGAAGCAGCAGCGGCCCGGCGCCGCCCCGCCGCCGAAGCCCGCCAAGCGGCCGCGCCCCCGGCTCGCCGCCGTGGCGCCCCCGAGCGGCGACGAGGAGCGGAGCGACGACGCGGCGGACGAGGCGCGCGCGCGCGACAAGGCGCGCCGCGCCGAGCTCGAGCCCGTGGAGCCCGCCGAGCGCCGCGGCGCGGGCGAGCCTCCGGCGCGCGACGCCGGGGCGGCCGTGCGACCGCTCGCGCCGGTGCCCGCGCCCGCGCCGGCCCTCGCGCCGGTGCGGTCCGCCGAGGAGGCGGAAGACGACGATTCGGGGAGCTCCGGTGAGCCCGAGCCCAGGCCGCGCCAAGGGGCGGGCAAGCCGAAGCGCGAGCTGCCCCCCTATTTGCGGGTGATCAAGTAACGCTCCTGCTTGACGGTGCGGCCCGGCCAAATCAACTGTGGCCGGCCATGCCTCGACCGTTGCAGCGCGTCCTCACGGCGCTCGTGCTCCTCGGCGTCGTCGTCGCCCTCGAGTTCGGCTTCGAGACCCTCTTGCCGGACGCCGCCTGGCGGCAGCTCGCCCTGTTCGCGATGGTCAACGTCATCGCGGCGCTCTCGCTCAACGTCATCAACGGCATGGCCGGCCAGTTCTCGATCGGCCACGCCGGCTTCGTCGGCATCGGCGCGTACACCGGGGCCATCGTCGCCGGCAACCTGCACCAGCAGCTCGGCGGCGGCGATCCGCTCTTCGGCAACTCGTTCCTCGTGATGCCCCCGGCGCTCCTCGCGTCCGGGCTCGTCGCGGCCCTGTTCGGCCTCGTGGTCGGCCTGCCGAGCCTCCGGCTGCGCGGCGACTACCTCGCCATCGTGACCCTCGGGTTCGCCGAGATCTTCCGCCTGACGATCGCCACGGCGACGACGGGCGTCGCCGACCCGGGGCCGGTCGGCAAGCTGCTCGCGACGCTCGGCGGCCCGATCGGCTACGCCGGCCCCGACGACACCGGCGTCCCGCAGTACGCCGGCCCGTTCTGGATCTTCGGCGCCGTCGTGGTCGCGACCGTCGTCGCCTGGCGGCTCAAGTTCTCCGGCTGGGGCCGCGCGCTGCGCGCGCTCCGCGAGGACGAGATCGCCTCCGCCGCGGTGGGCGTCGACCCCACGCGCTACAAGGTCACCTCGTTCGTCATCTCCGCCGCCGGCGGCGGCATCGCCGGCGGCCTGCTCGCCTCGATGCGCGACGGCAACCCCACGGTCCAGCCGGACCAGTTCACGTTCAACTACTCGTTCGACGCGATCACGATGGTGATCCTCGGCGGCTCGGGCAGCGTCACCGGGTCGATCGTGGGCGGCGTGCTCGTGACCTTCACGGTCAAGCTCATCGAGCAGCTCCAGGGCCTCGACAGCGTCCTCGCGCTGAAGGCGGCCTACCCCGCGCTCGATCTGAACGCCCTCAGGATGGTGCTCTACGCGGGCATCCTCATCGGGCTGATGATCCTGCGCCCCGAGGGGCTCTTCGGCGAGCGCGAGCTCTTCGGCCGGCGCGCGGCGCGGCCGAAGCGCGCTGCCGTGGGGCCGGCCGAGCCCGTCCCCGCCACGATCGGCGCCGAGGCGGCCGCGGCGCGCGCGGGCGCTCCGAGCGAGGAGCGGCCGCCCGGCACCGCCGTGGAGCGCGAGGTCAAGCCGACCGGGAGGGAGTTCGAGTGAACCTCGATCTGAAGGGTGTGACCAAGCGGTTCGGCGGCCTCAAGGCCGTCGGGGGCGTCTCGTTCACCGTGCCGGAGCGCTCGATCTTCGGGCTCATTGGCCCGAACGGCGCCGGCAAGACGACGGTGTTCAACCTGATCACCGGCGTGTACAAGCACGACGAGGGCTCGATCCACTTCGGCGGGACCGATCTCTCGCCGCTCAAGCCGAGCCAGATCGCGCACCTCGGCATCGCCCGCACGTTCCAGAACATCCGCCTCTTCGGCCAGCTCACGGTGCTCGAGAACGTGCTCGTCGCCTGCGAGAACCTGCGCCGGGCGACGCTCGCCTCCGCCCTGCTCCGCTCGCCCTTCTTCTACAAGGACGAGCAGGAGATGACCGAGCGCGCGCTCTCGCTGCTCTCGGTGTTCAAGCTCGAGGACATGGCCGACGAGATCTCGACGTCGCTCTCGTACGGCAACCAGCGCCGCCTCGAGATCGCCCGGGCGATGATGCTCAAGCCGAAGCTGCTCCTGCTCGACGAGCCGGCGGCGGGCATGAACTACGGCGAGGCCGAGGGGCTCAAGCAGCAGATCCGCTGGCTGCGCGACACGTTCGACGTCACGGTCGTGCTGGTCGAGCACAACATGCAGGTGGTGATGGGGGTGTGCGAGGAGATCCACGTCCTCGACCACGGCGAGACCATCTCGCACGGCACCCCGGAGGTCGTGCGCAAGGACCCGAAGGTCCTCGCCGCCTACCTCGGCGAGGAGGTCGCCGAGGACGCGGCCGGCCCCGCGGCACAGGAGCCCGCATGAAGACATCGCACCCGACGCGGCAGCCCCCCTCGGTGGCGCCCGGCGAGCCCCTGCTCGTCGTCGACGATCTCGCGGTCAGCTACGGCGGCATCCGGGCGCTCAAGGGCGTCAGCCTCGAGGTGCGGCGCGGCGAGATCGTCGCGATGATCGGCGCGAACGGGGCCGGCAAGACGACGACGCTGAAGACGATCGTCCGCCTCTTGCCGATCGCCGCCGGCCGCGTCCGCTACGACGGCAGGGACCTCGCGTCGGTCTCGACCGAGGAGCTCGTCGCCGCCGGCGTCTCGCTCGTCCCCGAGGGGCGCGCGATCTTCTCGAACCTCACCGTCCGCGAGAACCTCGAGCTCGGCGCGTGGTGCCACAAGCACGGCCCCACCATGGGGGAGACCGTCGACGACGTGGTGAAGCTCTTCCCCCGCCTCGGCGAGCGCATGCACCAGCACGGCGGCACGCTTTCCGGCGGCGAGCAGCAGATGCTCGCGATCGGCCGCGCCATGATGGCGCGCCCGGCCATGCTGCTCCTCGACGAGCCCTCGCTCGGCATCGCCCCGCGCCTCGTCGCCGACATCTTCGAGTCGATCGCCAAGATCGCGGCGTCAGGAACTACCGTACTCCTCGTTGAGCAAAACACCCGACTCGCGCTCAAGTACTCGACGCGCGCCTACGTACTCCGTACTGGGCAGATCGCCATGAGCGGCGACTCCAAGGATCTCGCGGCGAACGAAGAGATCCGCGCGGCCTACCTCGGCGGCTGAGCTCCCCGCCGGCCCGCGGCGCTCGGCCGCGGGTCGCCAAAACGACAGGGGGAAAGCGCTGGTGTTTCAAGCGCGTATCAACGCGTCGCGTGATGCGATGAGGCGCGATTGATATCGCGCTTTGCCGCCGATGGAGTATGGTTTCCGTGAGCCAGGCGATGAAGATCCGGTCTTCGGAGCCTCGGTCAGACCCAGCCGCCACGGGGGATACTTATGGAGATTGAGAGCACGACCCGCGTTCTGGTGATCGACGACGACGCCAGCAACACCCAGCCGCTCGTCCACTTCCTCTCGTCCAAGGACTACACGGTGGAGACGTGCTGCGGGCTCGGCCATGCGCGTGACGTGCTTGCCCGCTGGCGTCCTCACGTGATGGTGCTCGTGCCCCGGGAGGAGTCGGAGCTCCACAGCGAGATGGAGGAGCTCCGCCGCATGTCGCCGCGCGTGCCCGTCGTGGTGCTCACGCTCGCGGCCGGCCCCGAGCTCATCCTGGACATGGAGGCGTTCGCGCCCACGGTGCCCGCGTGCCCGTCGCGCGGCCTCGCGTACATCGAGTCGGCCGTGGCGGACGCCTCGGCCATGGGCTGAGCGTCCGCGCTCCGGATGAGCCCGCCCGGCGCGAGCGCCTCGCCTCGGCGAGCCATCGCGTCATCTCGGCGGGCCCGTCGGGCCGCGCCCGCTCCGGCGGCGCGCCTCAGGCGGACGGCTCGATGCCGTCCGGCAGCCCGTCGAAGAACTCCTCCACCACGGACGCGAGCCAGGCGCGCACCGGCGCGGTCGCGCACGCGCTCCGCACGAGCGGCCAGAGCGCGGCCGCGAGCGCGTCGAGGTCGAGCGCGGGCGCGATCCCGAAGCGCCCCAGCACCTCGCCGAGCGGCTCGCGCGCGTGCGCGGCGACGAACGCCGCGATCGCCTCGCTGGTCCGCGCGCGGACGGGCCTGTCCCGCAGCAGCTGCGCGGCGACGTCGGCCCCGAGCTCCTCGGCGAGCGCCGAGCTCTTCGCGTCGAGCTGGCCGATGAGCGCGCAGAGCTCCTGCTCCAGCACCCACGCCGCGACCTGCTTGCGCAGGCCGATGAACTCGGGCGTGTCGCCCTTGGCGATGAGGATGTCCTGCACCTGGCGCATCGCCGTGCGCGAGAACCCCTGCAAGAAGCGGCGGATCTCGGGCTCGAGCCGCCGCTCGAACTCGCCCCGCAGGGTGCCCATGGTCTTGCCGACGCCGCCGAGGCCGAAGGGGGCGATCCGCTTGAGCAGCGCCGGCAGGCCCCACTCGGCGAAGAACGGGTTCACCTTCTCGGAGAACTCCTTCAGCGTGTCGTAGAGGACGTCGCGCATCACGGCGTCGAGCGCCGCGCTCTCGAGCACCTCGCGCACGAGCCGCTCCGGGACGATCTTCGGCTGCTCCAGGATGCGGTCGAGCTTGTCGCGCGCCCCCTCCGGCATGAGCTCCCTGGCCCTCCGCCGCTCGGCGCGGGCCGCCTCGAGCAGCGCCGCGAGCGCCGCGGCCGCCGCGGGCCGGACCGCCCGCCGGAGCGCCTCCTCCGCCGCCAGCGCGTCGAGCGCCCGGACGACCGCCCTCGCATCGATGAGCTCGCCGAGCGGCGTCGCGAGCAGCGCCGCGAGGCCGGCGGGCAGGCGCTCCCGGAAGTCCCGCGCCGCGGCCTCCGACACGAGCCGCGCCTCGAGGAACGCGATCTGGCGGGCCTTCAGTTCATTAAGTAGCGCGCGGCTCATCGGCAACGGCAATAGCCCCGGACCCCCGCGGGCGCCAGGCGCAGATGACCCCGGACCACCGCCGCCTCTGGACAGACCTCAAACCTGCACAGCACTGTGAATCTGCCCATCAGGTGAGCCCCGTACTTATCGAAACGACGCCTCGGAAGACCCTTACGAAAAGCACCTTACTTAGTGCACCGGTATCGGGCGATCACCGTACCTCGCGCGCCGCCCTCGGCGCTCGTTCGTGCGCCGAACCTGCGGGAAGCGCCGCGCGGCCTGGCGAAGCGGGATTGTCGGCGATTGTCATTTTCCAGGGGGAAGGACTCGAGCCCACGTCAACTTTCCACGCCTCGTGACAGAGAGTTGCAACGAATTACAAGTGCATGACAACTTCGGATTCGGCGGATGGTACGCGTTCGTTACCCGCCAGCATCGCAGGAGTGAGACCGGCGCTCGTCCGGTCCCACGGCTGCCGGAAAGCCCGCTGGCGGCAGGTGCTCCCGATGCTCTCCATGTTGCTCTGCGTGCTCTACTTCGGCGTGCTGCTCGGTCTCAGCGCCTACGGCCTGCACCGACTGCACCTCGTGGTCCTCTGTCGCCTCCACCGCGCGAAGATCGTGCGCGCGCAGGAGGTCGCGGCCCTGACCGATCGCGATCTGCCGCCGGTGACGATCCAGCTGCCGCTCTTCAACGAGTCGACGGTCGCGGCGCGGCTGCTCGACGCGGTCGCGAGGATGGATTACCCGCGCGACAAGCTCGAGATCCAGGTGCTCGACGACTCGACGGACGAGACGCAGGCCCTCGTCCGCGCGCACGTCGAGCGGCTGCGCGCGGAGGGCATCGACGCGGTGTACCTGCACCGCACGAACCGCGTCGGGTACAAGGCGGGGGCCCTCGACGCGGGCCTCAAGGTCGCGAAGGGCGAGCTCGTCGCGATCTTCGACGCCGACTTCATCCCGCAGCCGGGCTTCGTCCGGTCGATCGTCGGCCACTTCGAGGATCCGACGGTCGGCATGGTCCAGACGCGGTGGGGGCACCTGAACCGCGACGTCTCGATCCTCACGCAGGTGCAGGCGCTCATGCTCGACGGCCACCACCTCGTCGAGAACCGCGCGCGCTACGGCGCCGGCCTCCTGTTCAACTTCTCGGGCACCGGCGGGATGTGGCGCAAGGACGCCATCCTCGAGGCCGGCGGCTGGCAGCACGACACGCTGACCGAGGACCTCGACCTGTCGTACCGGGCGCAGCTCGCGGGCTACCGCTTCGTCTACCGCGAGGATGTCGTCTCGCCGGCGGAGCTCCCCGAGGACATCTCGGCGCTGCGCGCGCAGCAGTACCGCTGGGCCAAGGGCACGGTGCAGACCGCGCGCAAGCTGATGGCGACGGTGCTGAACGCGAAGCTCTCGCGCGGGCAGCGGCTCGAGGCGTTCTTCCACCTCACGCCGCACTTCGCCTACCCGCTCCTGGTCCTCCTGAGCGTCCTGCTCCTGCCGGCGCTCGTCCTGTTCCCCGCCGCCGACACGCTGACGATGATCGCGATCGATCTGCCGCTCTGCACGGCGACGACCGGGTCGCTCGCGGCGTTCTACATGCTGGCCGAGACGGCGCAGGGCCGCTCGCGCTGGGGCGCGGTCGCGCGCTTGCCGATGCTCATCGCGCTCGGGACGGGGCTCGCGCCGCACCTGTCGAAGGCGGTGATCGAGGGGCTCCGCAGCATGGCGGGCGAGTTCGTGCGGACCCCGAAGCAGGGCGACAACAAGGGCCGGTACAGGGTGCGCACCGACCTGCCGCTGACCGAGGCGATGCTCTCCGTGCTGTCGTGCGGCGCGGTGGTCGCGTCGGTCCAGACGGGCCACTACTTCGCCACGCCGTTCGCGGTGCTCTTCGCCGTCGGCTACCTCTACGTCGCGGCCATGGTCGCCCAGGAGCAGATCGGGCGCCGCCGCGAGGCGACCTCGAGCGCGCCGGCCGTCGGCTGGAGCGACGCGCGGCCGGGCGATGCGGCCGTGGTCGGCGCGTGGTCCCGCCAGGGGACGAAGGAGCGGCCCCTCGGCGACCTCGCCGCCTGAGCGGTTCGCCGCCGGCGAGGTCAGGCGCGTGGCCCGCGGCCGCGCCGGAATCCTGCCGGGGTTCCGAGCGCGGCCTCGCGGCGGGCGGCGTGGGGCCGCGCTGGTCCTGGGGTGGCGGGAGCCCCTGGCGGGGCTGGGTTCCGGGCCCCCGGGGGGCTGGCGTCGAGCCCGGCGACGGCTGGAGGGCTGCACGAAGCGGGCCCGGCGCTATCGGGCGAAGCCTGCGTAACCCCCTAGACCTCCCCGACGCAGGCTGGCATCCTGCCCCCAGGCCGGTCGGGGGACCGCACGCGGCTTCCTGAACGGTCTTCAGGGGTTGCGGCGCGTCCCCCCTTCTGCAAGGGCGATGGGGGTCTCATGACGAAAGCCGAAATCGTTCAGGCGGTCTACTCCCGCCTTGGGGGGTTCTCGAAGAAAGAGTCTGCCGATCTGGTGGATCTCGTGTTCGAGACCATGAAGGAAACCCTGGGGCGCGGGGAGAAGATCAAGATCTCTGGCTTCGGCAACTTCGTGCTGCGCGACAAGCGCCAGCGGCAGGGCCGCAATCCCCAGACCGGCGACCCGATCCTGATCACGGAGCGCCGGGTCCTGAACTTCAAGGCGAGCCAGATCTTGAAGCAGGCGCTCAATCCGCGCGAGACGGCCTCGGCGGCCGAGGAGTAGACCGCTTGGCGGTGCGCCAGCAGCTTCCGGCGAAGCTGTACTACCGGATCGGCGAGGTGGCCGGCATCGTGGGGGTCGAGCCGCACGTGCTCCGGTACTGGGAGACGGAGTTCCGCTCCATCCGCCCGCAGAAGTCGGCGAAGGGGCAGCGGGTCTACAGCCGGCGCGACGTCGAGACGCTCCTCAAGGTGAAGGAGCTGCTCTACTCGCATCGCTTCACGATCGCCGGGGCGCGGCGCAAGCTGCGCGAGGGCGGCATCGAGCCGCCGGCCCCCGACGCGGGCGCGAGCCACGAGGAGGTGCAGCGGATGCGCGCGGCGCTCGTCGAGATCCGGAGCGAGGTGCTCGCGCTGATGGATGAGCTCGAGCGCGTCTGAGCTGCACGGCGTGGCGCCTGGGCTCGCGCTGCGCCTCTCGTTGCCTGCCGGGGCGCGCGACGCGCCGCCGGAGGCGTTGCCGGCGATCGACGTGTCGGCGATCGCGGGGGCGAGGGTGACGCTCCGGCGGGGCGTCGAGGCGGACGGTCTGTCGCTGCGCGCGATCTGCGCGACGGCCCCGTCGCGGCGGTGGGTCACCGGGCTGGAGGAGCTGGTGCTCGACCGGGCGTCGGGGCTCGTGCACGGGGCGCTCGGGGTGGCGATCGAGCGGTGGGAGGCAGGGCCGATCCGGGCGCTCTCGCAGCGGTTCGAGCAGCCGTTCGAGGGCGCGGGGAGGGCGGGGGAGCGGGCGGTGGCGATCCGCGGGCGGCACGTGCTCGGCTTCGCCGGGAGCGAGCGCGACGCGGCGCTCTGCAGCGTGGTCTGCGTGGAGCCGGCGCAGGGGGCGGGCGGCCGGTGCGGGGGGCTGCTCGACGCGACGGGGATCGAGGGGGCGTTCGTGGCGCCGCCGGAGCCGGGGGTGATGGTGCGGGCGATCTTCTTCGCCGCGGAGGAGCCCCTCGCGGCGGCCGCGGGGTTCGGGGTGCTCGCGGCGGCGGGCGTGGCCGCCGTGCTGGCGCGGCGGCCGCGGCCGCGCCCCTAGGGCACGCCCGCCTCGGGCCTGCGATCTCCGTGAGTGAGAAAACCGCGATTCATCCCGGCCACAGGCGGGAATCCGCGCGGAACCCACGAGAGGGGGAGAACGTCGTGAGAAGAGAGGGAATGAGCCGTCGTCCGACGGTGGCTCGACCCGGCCGAGGGAGCGATCAGAACGGGATGTCGTCGTCGTTGCCGCCGCCGTAGCCGCCGCCGAAATCGTCCGGAGGGGGGCCGGGATCCTGCGCCGCAGGCGCCGGGCGACCGCCGCCGCCGCCGCCGCCGCGGTTGTAACCACCGCCAGCCGGGCGACCGCCGCCGCCGCCACCACCGCCGTAGCCGCCGCCGCCGCCACCGCCACCGTAGCCGCCGCCGCCACCGCCACCGTAGCCGCCGCCACCACCGCCGCCGGGGTCAGCGCCGAACCCCGCGTCGTCGTTGGCGACGCCGCGACCGCGGCCCCCGCCCGTCAGCAGGACGTTGTTCGCGATCACCTCGGTCTTGTAGCGCTTGTTGCCATCCCGGTCGTCGTAGCTCGACGTGCGGAGCGAGCCCTCGACGAAGATCGAGGAGCCTTTGCTGAGGATCTTGCCCAAGGCCTCGGCGCGCTTGCCCCAGATCACGACATTGTGCCAGTCCGTCCGTTCTTTCCGGACCTTGTCGCGGTCCAGGTACGATTCGGTCGTCGCGAGCCGCAGGTTCAAGACTGCCTGCCCTCCCTGGGTGAACCGGAGCTCGGGGTCGGCGCCCAGGTTGCCGAGCAGCATCACGCGATTCAAGCCTTCGGCCATCTTGACTCCTTCCCTAGGAGGGGCTTAGCGCACGTCGCGCTGAACGAAAGTCGACTGTTTCACTCCCCCATGGGGGCCGACGCGTCAAGGCCCCACGGCGCGTCGAGAGGCGCGCGGAGCGCTCGCGCCGCGCCGGGGGAGCCGGCGCCGCCTCGGTCCGGGCGGCGCGGCGCCCGCGGCTGCTCACCCGCCCGCCCCGACCTGCGTGAGGAGATCGGAGAGGAAGAGGCGGGCGATCGTGAAGTAGAGGAGGATCCCGAGGACGTCGACGAGGCTCGCGATGAACGGCGTGGAGCTGGTCGCCGGATCGAGGCCGAGGCGCCGGAGCAGGAGGGGGAGCATCGCGCCCACGGTGCAGCCCATGAGGACGATCGCCATGAGCGTCACGCCGATCGTCAGGACGAAGCCGGTGCCGTCGCCCCAGAGCCAGACGCGCAGCATGCCGATGGTGGAGAGGATGAGGCCCAGCACGACCGCCTGCCCGAGCTCGCGGACGAGGACGCTCGCCCAGTCGCCGACGCGCAGGTCGCCGACGGCGAGGCCGCGGATGATGAGCGACGACGACTGCGAGCCGGAGTTGCCGCCCGTCGAGATGAGCAGGGGGACGTAGTAGGCGAGCGTCGCGACAGCCTCGAGGTCGTGCTCGTAACGCCGGAGCACCTCGCCGGTCATGAACTCGCCGACGAACAGCACGGCGAGCCAGGGGGCGCGCTTCTGGATGAACGTCCAGAAGCTCGTCTTGAAGTAGCTGTCCTCGATGGGACCGACCGCGCCGAGCCGCTGCATGTCCTCGGACTGCTCCTCCGTGAGGACATCCATCACGTCGTCGACGGTGATGACGCCGAGCAGCTTCCGGTCCGCGGAGAGCACGGGCAGCGCGTTGAAGTCGTACTTCGCCATGGTCCGCGCGACCTCTTCCTGGTCGGTCTCGGGGCTGACGGCGAAGACGTTCTCGGTCATCACGTCCGCGAGCTTCTCGGAGGGCGAGGCGAGCAGCAGATCGCGCAGCGAGACGACGCCGATGAGGTGCCCCCGATCGGAGACGATGTACACGTAGTAGATGGTCTCGGCGTCCTCGCCGACGGCGCGGATCCGCTCGATCACGTCGGCGACCTTGAGGTGGATGCCCACCGACACGTAGTCGGTGGTCATGAGGCCGCCGGCGCTGTCCTCGGGCCACTTGGCGAGCTCTTCGACCTCGGCGGCGGCCTCGGGGTCGACCTTCTCCAAGGTGGAGAGCAGGGTGCCGCTGACCTGGTCCGGCAGGGCCTCGATGAGGTCGGTGCGGTCGTCGGCCGCCATCTCGGAGACGATCGGCGCGATGCTCTCGATGCCCATCTGCTCGACGAGCGCTTCCTGGGTCTCGCCGTCGAGGCGCTCGAAGATGGGCGCGGCTTCCTCGGCCTTGAGCGCCATGAGGACCTTCGCCGCCTCGGCGTCGTCCAGCAGGCCGATGAGATCGGCGAGGTCCTCGTCGTGGATCTCGTCCAGCAGGTCGGAGAGCTGCGCCGGATCCTCGGCGAGGAGCTGCCGTACCTCCGGGACCATGGCGAGGGCGACGCGCAACATGCTCGGGCACTGACCACAACTCGGTCCTGCTGGGAAGCGGCAAACCCGTGCCGGCGCGGGTGGCGCTGGCCACGCTGACCGAGGTTGGGGCCGGGACCCATTGACCGAGGTTGAGGCAGGCTGGCCATGCCGACCGAGGTTGAGGCCAGGGCCGGGGACCGACCGAGGTCAGGGCCAGGGACCGACCCAGGTTGAGGTTGACCGACCGGGCTCTGGCTCTGCCAACCGAGGTTGAGGCCAGGGCCGGGGACCGACCCAGGTTGAGGTCGACCGGCCGGGCTCTGCCGACCGAGGTTGAGGAATGACAAGGTAGGGAAACGGCGGGCACCGCCTACTCTGTTGGCGCTGCGCAATCAAGTTGACGGCGCGACCGAGCGCGGCGATGGAGACCCCCGAAGCGCGGCGGCGGCATCTCGTTTGCTATGGCGCCTGCTACGGCGCCCCTCCGGCGGGTCCGAGCGGGGCCGGCGGGGCGAATTGACAGCGTTCCGGTCGGGTCCTTAGCATCGGGCTCCCGTCGAGCCGCGGATCGCCTGCGGAAGTCGGTCATGGGCCCGTGGACGAGGGGCCCGCTCAGTGGCTTGACCGCCGCGCAACTGGATCGGTGGTCGAAAGGAAAGTCCAATGATGACGCGGATTGAGCGTGAGAGGAGGCGCCCGTGGAGGGGCGCGGCGAGGCTCGCCATGGCGGGCCTCCTCATCGCGGGCACAGGCAGCGCCTTCGGATGTCTGAACCGCCCCATCGCCACGAACGAGCCCCGCACGACGTCGACGATCGTCGAGCGGCTGACCCAGAGCTCGGTCGACAAGATCGACCTCCTCCTGGCCATCGACAACTCGGGCTCGATGGCCGACAAGCAGGACATCCTCGCCACCGCCATCCCCGACCTCGTGCAGGGCCTCGTCAACCCGCGCTGCATCCACAAGAACGGCACGGAGGAGCCCAGGACCGTCTCGTCGCCGAACGAGGATTGCCCGCAGGACTTCAAGCGCGAGTTCGAGCCGGTCAAGGACATCCACATCGGCATCATCAGCTCGAGCCTCGGCGGCCACGGCTCGGGCGCCTGCCCGGCGATGACGAGCGCCTCGAACGTGGACATGGCGCACCTCCTCGCGCGCAGCGACGAGGGCTCCACCGTCAACGACCTCCCGACCTACCTCAACAAGGGCTTCCTGGCCTGGGACCCCGATCAGAAGCTTGACCCGAACGGAGAGACGGGGCGGCCCGACGCGGAGGACGGCGAGGCGGACATCGACGGCGACTCGAACGCCGACGTCAACGACACGTCGCTCGTCGAGCAGCTCAGGGCGATGGTCAAGGGCACGGGGCAGTCCGGCTGCGGCTTCGAGGCGCAGCTCGAGAGCGTGTACCGCTTCCTCGTCGATCCGGAGCCCTACGATCGGATCGAGATCCAGGGCGACGTCGCCGTGCCGATGGGCCTGGACGCCACGGTCATGACGCAACGCGCCGAGTTCCTCCGGCCGAGCTCCCTCCTCGCGATCATCATGCTCAGCGACGAGAACGACTGCTCGATCCGCGAGGAGGGCCGCAACTACCTCGTCGCGGAGACCAGGAACGGCTTCCGCCTGTGGCGTCCGCGCGCCGAGTGCGCCACCGACCCGGGCAACAAGTGCTGCAGGTCGTGCAGCCAGAACCAGGACGGCTGCCCGGCCGACCCGGCCTGCACGGGCGACGACGGCTTCCCCGCCCGGCTGAGCGCGGCCGAGGATCCGGTCAACTCCCGCTGCTGGGATCAGAAGCGCCGGTTCGGCTTCGACTTCCTCTACCCGATCGAGCGCTACCGGCGCGCCTTCACCGAGGCGCAGATCCCGAACCGCCAGGGCGATCTCGTCCCGAACCCGATCTTCAGCGATCCGAACCCGGACGACGGCGACTCCATCATCCGCGATCCCGGGCTCGTCTTCTTCGCCGGCATCGTCGGTGTGCCCTGGCAGGACATCGCGCGCCAGAACGCGCAGGGCCAGCCCGACCTCCTGCGCGGCCTCAACGAGGACGGCGAGCCGGTCGGCGGGTTCAAGAACGCGACCGAGCTCGGCTCCCCGCTGCTCGACAACGCGTTCGCCAGCACCTGGGAGCTCATCCTCGGCGACCCCGCGAACTACCAGCCGCCGAAGGACCCCTTCATGGTCGAGTCGACGGCGCCGCGCTCGGGCGTGAACCCGATCACCAACGACACGATCATCCAGCCGGATCAGGCGGGCTGGAACGGCATCAACGGCCGCGAGTACACGATCCCGCAGGGGAGCACCGGCGACCTCCAGTACGCGTGCATCTTCGATCTCCCCGATTCGAAGTCCTGCGAGGGGAACGCCCAGAGCTGCGACTGCAGGGAGCTGATGGGCCAGCCGAACGACAACCCGCTCTGCCAGCCGGAGGCCGGGAACGATGAGGCAGACCCGGAGCCCAGGACGACGACGCAGATCAAGGCGAAGGCCTACCCGGGCCTCCGCGAGCTGCAGCTCATCCGCGAGCTCGGGCCCCAGGGCATCGTCGGCTCGGTGTGCCCGGCCCAGCTCAACAACGTCAACGGGGCCGACTACGGCTACCGGCCGGCGATCGGCGCCATCATCGATCGCCTGAAGACGGTGCTCGGCGGCCAGTGCCTGCCGCGCACCTTGACCCCCGACGGGAACAAGCAGGTCTCCTGCCTGATCCTCGAGGCGCGCAACTCGCAGGGCCAGTGCAACTGCGACAATGCGACGGGGCGCGCCGCGGTGCCGCAGAACGAGGATCGCTACGCCGCGGTGGAGGAGGTGCTCGGCCTCGACATCGCGAAGGTCTCCGGCTGGGACTGCGTGTGCGAGATCCAGCAGCTCAAGGAAGGTGCGGCCGAAGCGTGCCGGACCAACGTCAACGACAACGTCGAGGCCGATGGCCAGCCGGTGCACGGGTGGTGCTACGTCGACCCGTCGATCAGGCTCGGCGACGCGGCCATCGTGGCCGACTGCCCGTCGACCGAGCGGCGCAAGATCCGGTTCACGAACAAGGGCGAGGCCCAGCAGGGGTCCACGCTGTTCATCACCTGCTCCGGCGAGTAGGCTGACGGCGGATTGACCCTGCGCGCGGGGCCGATCGCGAGATCGCGCCCCGCGCCGCTTTTTGTGGCCCCGGAGGAGCCCCGGCGAGCCGGCCGGCAGGGCGCTCGCGGGGCCCGGCGGGTTTTGTGCTAAGACCGCACTCGGTCGTGGCGGCACGCAAGAAGATCCTGATCATCGAGGACGAGCCCCACATCGTGCTGGGGCTGACGGACGCCCTCGAGTTCGAGGGCTTCTCGGTGGCGTCGGCCTCGAAGGGCAAGGACGGCGTGCTGCTCGCGCGGCAGGAGAAGCCGGACGCGATCCTGCTCGACCTCATGCTCCCCGACACCAACGGCTTCAAGGTCTGCGAGGACCTGCGCCGCTGGGACGCGTTCGTGCCGATCATCATGCTGACGGCCCGCGGCCAGGAGATCGACAAGATCCGCGGCCTCGACGCGGGCGCCGACGACTACGTGACCAAGCCGTTCAGCGTGGGCGAGCTCATCGCCCGGCTGCGCGCCCTCTTCCGCCGCGCCGCCCGGCCGGCCGAGGCGCCGGTCGAGGTGTTCACCATCGGCAACGTGCAGGTCAACATGACCGCCCACACGGTCTCGCGGGGCTCGCGGTCGGATCAGCTGTCGTTCTACGAGGTCGAGCTCCTGCGCCTCCTGCACGAGCGCCTGGGGCAGCCGGTCTCGCGCGAGGAGATCCTCCAGAAGATCTGGGGGATCGAGGCCGGGCCGTCGAACCGCACGGTCGACAACTTCATCGTCAAGCTGCGCAAGAAGATCGAGCGCTCGCCCGACAAGCCGGAGCACATCCTCACGGTCTACGGCTTCGGCTACAAGCTCGCGCCCTGACGGAGCGGCAGCACGTTGCGGAGGTCGCACGGCACCGTCACCGCGGCGTCGGTGAGTCGCTTCGGGTCGAGGTCCGAGAGCCGCGCGCCCTCGCGGAGCTGCCGCGCCTCGAGGCGCAGCCGGACGAGGCCCGGGCTGCCGGTGTCGCCGGCGTACCCGACCACGTCGCCCGCGTCGAGGCGCGCGCCCGCCACGACGCCGGGGCCGGGGCGGTCGAGGTGGCCGTGGAGCACGACGTACCTCCGCACCCGGTCGGCCTCGCGCACGTCGTGCGCCGTGGCGACCGTGATCCCGGACAGCTCGCCGACGAACACGACCTCGGCCTTCCCTTCCTGGCCCTCGAGCTTCAGCGCCGCCACCCGCTCGCCCCGCGCCGCCGCGAGGTCGACCCCGCCGGCCCAGGACGGCGGCTCGGGCCGCGCGGCGCCGATCGCGGCGACGGGGCCCGCCGGAGGCGGCGCGCCCGGCTGCGCTGGCGCGCCCTCGACGAGGAGGAACCCGGGCGGCTGACCCGGCGCGCCGAGCGGGAACGCATACGCGGCGGCGCTCGCCGGACGTTCCGGGCGGCGGGGGATGTGCTCGTAGGCCTGGCCGCGCGCGCCCGCCCCGGCGGCGCGCGCCCCGCCGGGGCCGGAGAGCGCCGCGGCGCCGCCCTCGGGGAGCGGCGCGCCCGGCGCGGGCAGCGGGACGCACGCGGCGCCCTCCGGCACGGTGCGGGGGCCGCAGAGCGCCGCCGCGCCCGCAGCGCCGCGCGCCGCGGCCGCCGGAGGGACGACCGCGGGCGGCGGCGGCGCGGGGTCGTCGAGGCCGCCCAGCGCAAGGACGAGGGCGGACGCCGCGGCGCCGCGCACGAGAGGGGAAGGGGAGATCGCCGCCCTGGTCGGGCGGGCCTGCGATGAGCCGGACGCGCGCATGCCATGAACGGTCTACCGCATCGCGCGCGGCGGGCGAGCGCGATGCGGCGGCGCCGGGCCGGCGTGGCCGTGCCCGCCGTGGACGGGAATCCGCGGGGAACAGGCCGTTGCTGCCTGCCGGCTTGCGGAGGCGGCGCGCCGTTGATAGCTCCTCTTCGTGCAAAATCGCCAAGCCATCGAGACGACCCTGAACAAGCTGTTCGACGCGGAGCGCACGGCTCGCCGGCTCCACGACGATCTGGCGGCCATGCCCGGCGATGCGCTGCTGGACGTCCTCACGGGCGCGATCGCGAGCGCAGCGCGCGAGAGCGATGAGGACGAGGCGGCGCTCCGGCTGGTGCGCATCGCGTCGCTGCTCGGCGAGCACGAGGGCCCGCGCGCGCTCGACGCGCTCATCGACGTGCTCGCCTCGGAGCACCCCGAGGCGCGGCAGGCGGCGGGCGAGGAGATCGAGTCGCTCGCCTACGACCGGTTCAAGGAGGTCGCGCAGGCGATCGAGCGAGCGCTGAAGCGGCTGCCGGTCGGGTCGTCCGCGCTGCCGGAGCTGCCGTACCTCATCGCCGAGGTGCCGGAGCCGGGCGTGCCGAAGCTGCTCGGCCAGTTCCTCAGCCACAAGGATCCGGACGCGGTGGCGGCGGCGATCGAGACCCTGGTCGAGATCGGCGATCCGGCGCATGCGCCGCTGATCCAGCCGCTCATCGGCGACATGCGCACGGTCGAGCTGGCCGACGACGGCGGCGACGACGCGACGTCGGAGGTCACGATCGGCGAGCTCGCCGAAGAGGCGCTCGGCCTCCTCGCACCCTACGACGAGGAGGAAGAGGACGGGGTCGCCTGATGATCGGCCCGCCGCTGAGCGCGGCGGACGCCGTGTTGTTCGAGCACGCGGTCGTCCCGCGCTACATCTCGTTCTTCGCCTCGCTGGCGGTGGATATGCTGCTGCCCTCCGAGGCGGCGCGCATCGCCCACCTCGGCTGTCGGAGCGGCTTCCCCGACGCCATCGTGGCCGACAAGCTGCCCGGCGCGACCCTCGTGGGGGTCGACGGGTCCGCCGCCGCGCTCGACCTCGCGCGCGCCAAGGCGGCGCTCTTCTCCGGGATGAACGCGAGCTACGTGCTCGCCGACGCCCTGCCGACGCCGCTGCCGGACGCGAGCTTCACCCACGCGTTCACGCTGCACCCCGTCTGCCATCCGAACGAGCGGGCGCAGCTCCTCGCCGAGCTGCGCCGGGTCCTGGTCCCCGGCGGCCAGGCGCTCATCGCGCTGCCGCTGCGCGGCTCGTTCCCGGAGGTCGCCGACATCGCGCGGGAGTGCGCGCTCAAGCAGGACCTCTCGGAGCTCGGGGCGGCGGTCGACGCCGCCTCCGCCAGCCGTCCCACGCTCGAGACCATCGCCGAGGAGATCGAGGGCGCGGGCTTCGACGAGGTCGAGGTCGACGTCCAGCTCATCGCGGTGTCGTTCGACAGCGGGCGCGAGTTCCTCGAGGATCCCATCTCGAGGTTGATGGTGATCCCCGACGCGACGGCGATGCTCGACCTCGAGCCGGAGATCATCGACTCGATGCTCAAGTACCTGCACCACGCGGTCTCGAAGTACTGGTCCGAGGGCGTCTTCGAGCTGACCGTGAACGTCGGGTGCGCGAGCGCCCGGCGGCCGCTCGGCTGACGATCGCCGGCGCTGCGGGCGATCGTCAGCCGAGCGCGCGGAGCCGCGGCCGGCGCTAGCGCTCGTGTCCGCCGCCGCGGAGGCCGAGCGCGTCGAGCCCGGCGAGCGCCGCGAGCGAGACCGGGTGGTACGGGGGCCGCGGCGTGATCGGCTTCTGGACGTCGCCCCCGCGCTCCTCGATGAGCCGCGCGCAGAGCGCGAGGCACCACTTGCCCTGGCACCAGCCGGTGCCGAAGCCCGTGTAGCGCTTGACGGACTCGATGTCCTTGTAGCCGCGCTCCATCGCGGCCTCGAGCTCGTGCAGGGTGACGTCCTCGCAGCGGCAGACGAGCGTCTTCATCGACCTAGTCGCCCTCGTACTCGCAGCGGGCGTCGCAGGTCTCGAAGACGGTGACCCGGTTCAAGGACGGCAGCGACGGCGCGAGGCGGTTCCAGATCCACCGGGCGAGCACCTCGCTCGTCGGGTTCTCCAGCCCCGGGACCTCGTTCAGGTAGTTGTGATCGAGCAGGTCGTGGAGGGGAGCCCAGGCCTCGTAGAGGTGGCTGTAATCGATGAACCACCCCGTCTCCTCGTTCACGGGGCCGCGGATCGCGACCTCGATCTTGAAGCTGTGACCGTGGAGGCGCGCGCACTTGTGCCCCTGCGGCACCTTGGGGAGGCGGTGGGCGGCCTCGAAGCGGAACTCATGCACGAGACGGACGTTCATTGGACGAGCGGTCATGGGGCGGACGCAGTGAGGCGTCAACGCCCCGCGGCCTCGCCGGAGGGGGCGGCGGCCGAGGTACGGGGTTCCCTCGAGGGGCTCGAGCGGCTATACCCCCGGCCATGCCGCAGAAGCCCGCAGTGAGAGCCAAGAAGAAGCGACGCGACACGAAGCGCCTGGCGAACTGGCGCGCCAAGAAGGAGCTGCAGAGCGCCCAGGGAGCACCGCCGGCCGACCCGGCCGCCGCCGCGCAGCCCAGCAGCTGAGCCCGCGAGCACCGGCCGCGGCCGGTGCTCAGCTCGCCGAACCGTCCTCTCCGTCGTCCTCCGGCCCGGGCAGCGAGTGCCCCTTGCGCCGCGCCGCGCGGACGGTCGCGACCTCGGCCCGGGACGGGTTGATCACCAGAAAGCCGTGGTCCGCGTCGAGGAGCGCGACGTCGCCCGGCGACGCCCAGCGGAACGCGCCCGCCACATCCACGATCGACGGCACGCCGAGCAGCTGGAGCAGCACGTGCGAGCGCGGCCCGGACCGCTCGCTGAGCGCGACGCCGACCGGGTTGGCCCGGGCGGAGATCAGGAGATCGAACACCGTCAGCTGGTCGCCCACGAGCACCGCCTTCGACGGGAGCTCGGCGCGGGCGTCCGGGGTCGCCAGCATCAGGATCGCGTCGCAGAGGTCCTCGATGTCGCGGGCGCGGTCCTGCAAGAACGGGTCGCCGACGATCCCGTTGGCGGCCCGCGCCACCTCGCGGGCGACCGTCCCGAGCGCCTGCGCGACGCTGCGCCCGCCGGCCGCGAGCTCGAAGGCGCGCGCGCGCAGGCGGCCGTCGCCGATCATCAGGAGGTAGGCCGAGAGGAACGCCGCGTCCTGCGCGATCCCCCGCTCGGCCGCGCGGGCGTGCAGCTCGACGAGCGCCTTCTCCGCGATGTCGAAGGCGTGCCGCAGGAGCTTCGGATCGCCGCGGCCCCGCTGCGGGCCGAGCGACGAGCTGGCCGGCCGCCGCAGGGCCGCGATGGCGCCGAGCGCGCGACCCGGGACGACGGGCAGGCCCGGCAGCGTGACCTTGCGCGTGCCCCCGCCCGTGCGCCGCCGCCGCTCGCGCAGCTCGTCGAGCACCTGCGCGTGGCGGGCGCCGGCCGCGATCGGCGCCGTCAGGGCCATGAGGAGCTCGACGTCCCGCGCCGTGAAGGCGCGATCCCCCGCCCGCTGCACGACCAGGGCGCCGAGCGGGCGGCCGCTGCCGAGGATGGGGGCCGCCAGGAAGACCGGGAAGCGCTCCTCGCGGAGCTCGGGGAACGCGCGGTAGCGCTCGTGCTCCGTCGCCTGCACGACCGAGATCGGGCGCAGGCACTCGACCGCCATGCCCGTGATGCCCTGCCCGACCGAGAGCCGCACCGTGCCGCGCGCCTCGCGCGGGAAGCCGACGTTGCCGCGCAGCACGAGCTCGTCGCCGTCGCCCTCGAGGAGGTACAGCGACGCCACGTCGGCGCCGAGGATCGCGGCGATCCGCTGCGGCGCCTCGTCGAGGAGCAGCGACAGCGGCATCGGCTTCGCCACGAACGCCAGGTACTCGATGACGAGATCCAGGCGCTCGTCGCGGCGCACCTGGATCCTGGCGGAGGTGACCGACGGCGGCGCGTCCTCGCCCTCGGGATCCGCGCCGCCCGCCGAGCTGCCGGCCGGATCGCTCGGCGCGGAGGTGCCCCGGTCTGCGGCGAGCTCGCCCGGCGCGCCGTGCATGAGCGCCTCCCGTGCGCCCTCCACGCCGAGCGGCGCCGCGGGCGGGCTCGCGATCGCCTCGAGCTCCGTGGGCGGGTGGGTCGCCTTCGGATCATCGGTGCGCGACGACATACGACGATCGCTATCACACACGGTCGCTCGAGCGCACCTCGCACGCGCCAGCGCCCCGATCGCGCCGCGGCCGAGGCCGCGTCCGCGGCGCGATGTGCTCGCTTCCGGGGCGCCGTCCGCTCGCCCATGCGCGGCCGGCGGCCGATCTGCGGAGGTCAGAGCGCCCGCAGGTCGACCGGGCCGTCCAGGGGCGGACGCTGCATCCGGCCCAGCGTCGAGCGCCGGGCGCGCGGTGCCGCGGCGGACACGGCGCGCGCGAGCTCACCGCCGCCGCCCGCGCCGATCGCGGTGATCGCGCGGCGGATCGGCGCGAGCAGCGCCGGCGCCGCGTCGGCGCTGCTCGCCGCCACGTGGACGACGCGCGCCGCGGGCGGCAGCAGCAGCGACCGCGGCGCCGGATCCACGCCGACGCCGTGCCCTTCGCCTTCCCAGAACGAGCCCACGGCCTCGAGGGTGGCCCGGTACATCGCCACCTCGGCGCGCGCGGCGCCGTCGAGCGGCCCGCGCGGCACGCGCGCGCCCGCCGCCGCGAGCGCCTCGTGCAGGGCGCGCGCGAGCGCCTCGGCGCGCTCGGCCGGGCCCTCCACCAGCGCGAAGCGCGGCGACAGGCAGCCGCGCTGATCGAACGGCACGACGTCGTCCGCGATATCCCGCGCCGCCTCGGCGAGGGGCGCGTCTGGGCCGACGACCGCGAGCCCGAGGCCGGCGCCGTGCCCCCGCACGAGCACGCCGCGGCCGGCCTGGGCCCGCAGCGTCGCCACGGTCTGGTCCGAGCCGTAGACGTGCAGCTCGGCGCGCGGCGCGCCGCCGGAGGCGTCCTCGCCCGCCGCCAGCCCCCCGGCGTCCTCGAGCGCGACGTCCGCGACCAGCTCGATGGCGCCGCCGTCGCGGGCGAAGCCCTCGTCGGCCAAGAGCGCGCGCACGAGGAGCTCCGCGACGACCGGATCGCGGCGAGACGGCTTCACGAGGACCTCCGGCGCCGTCGCCGCCGCGACGGCGATGGCCCGCAGCGGCGCCGTGCAGACGTTCGCGGCGAGCACCACGTGGCAGCGGCGCGCGCGCCCCGAGGTCGCCACGAGCGCGTCGAGCTCGCCGCCGCTCGGCGCGACCTCGAGGTGGCGGCCGAGCGCGAGCTCCACGCCCTCGGGGGAGAGGCCGCTCGTGGACGGCAGCCGCCGCCGCGCCTCCTCGCCGAGCGGATCGCGCGCGTCCGCGATCCGCGCCGCCGCGGCGACCACGCGCTCTACCCGGCGGCGCCGCGCTGCGCCGTCGTCCATCACGCGCCGCCGCCGAGCATCTGGTCGATCGCGATCGAGCAGCCGCGCGGCGGCGCCCCGGACGCGCGGCCCAAGAGCTCGACGCCCTCCTCGGTGACGCGCACGCGATCGGCGGTCTGGATGGCGACCGCCGAGTCGACGTTCGCGAGATCGACGATCCGCGCGAGCCCGATCTCGCCCGCGGGGAGCGGCGCGAGCGTCCCGGGATCGACCGCGGTGACGCGCGCCCAGGGCGGCGCGAGGTAGATCCCCGGCGCGGGGCCCGGCCTGCCGGCGAGCGCCGCAGCGAGCGTGCCCTCGTAGAGCTGGCTCGAGAGCTCCGTCATGCCGTACTCGCCCACGACGTGCGAGAGGGGCACCCCGAGCGCTCGCGAGATCGACGCCCGCAGCTCCTCCGCGGGCACCTCGCGCGAGCGGCCCTTGTAGCCGCCGGTCTGCATGACGCGGCTCCCTGCGGGCAGCAGCGTCGCGCCCTCGGGCAGCCCTGCCTCGAGCAGGTGGACGAACGCGAACGAGGTGCCGAGCACGATCGCCGGCTCCCCCGCGGCGCGCGCCTCGGCGCACGCGCGCGCGAACCCCGCGGCGTCGAGCTCGCCGCCGCGCACGTGCCAGCTCGCCGGCCCCGAGAGGCGGGCGGCGAAGCGATCGATCATGAACCCGAGCGACGAGTCCGGGACCTCGTCGAGCGGCGGCGCCAGGGCGATCGCCCGGAGCCGCGCGCCGTCGGGCCACAGGAGGCGCTCGCCCCAGGCGACCGCGGCGAGCTCGTAGGTCGCGGTGGTGCGGAACGGGTGCTCGCCGCGGGACGCCGCGCCGAGGGAGGTCCCGCTCGTGCGGAAGACGCGCTCGTCCGCCTCGAGCGGGTGGGCCGCGACGCGCGCGAACCGGAAGACGTCGCACGGCACCGCGGGGATCTGCTCCGCGCGCTGCATGGCGTCGACGTCCGCGCCGCGCGCCTTGAAGAGGCGGGCGACCGGCGCGCAGCGCGCGGCCTGGTGCCGGGCGAGGGCGATCGCGAGCGCGTCGAACGTCTCCGGGAGCGCGCCGCCCGCCCCGCGCTCGCCTCGCTGGAGAGAGGCAGCCGCCGCTCGGCCGGCGCCGGGAGAGCCCGCGCTGTCCGGGAGGAGCGACGCCTCGATGAACGCCCGCGCGCGGCGGTGCAGCGCCTCGCTCTGATCGATCGGTCCCACGCGACCGGGATAGCACGCGGCGAGCGCGCCTAGGCCGCCAGCACGCGCGCCAGCGCGCCGGCCGCGGCCGACAGCAGCGCCTCGGGGATGGTGAGCGCCGGCGTCAGCGTCAGCGTCTCGCCGCGCGCCCCGCCCGTGAGGACCAGGTAGCCCTCGGCCAGCATCCCGCGCATGGCCCGCAGCCCGAGCTCGGCGCTCTCGAGCTCCACGCCGACCATGAGCCCGGCGCCGCGCACGTCGACGACGCCCGCTCGGCCCCGGAGCGCCTCCCGGAGCGCCTCCTGGAAGCGCGCGCCGACGTCGCGCGAGCGCGCGGCCAGCTGGCCCGCGTCCAGGGCGTCGAGCGTCGCGAGCGCGGCGCTCGACGCGACGGGCGAGCCGGAGTGCGTCGAGGTGTGGACCACCTCGCCCTCGCGCGCCCACGCGCGCATGATCGGCTCGGGCGCCACGCACGCGGAGATGGGGAGCCCGCCGCCGAGCCCCTTGCCGAAGCAGAGGATGTCCACGGGCGCCCCGATCGCTCCGGTGCGCGTCATCGCCCCCGATCGACCCAGGCCGGTCCAGATCTCGTCCGCGATCACGAGCGCCCCGCGCCGGTGCGCCGCGTCGCAGACCGCGCCCAGGAACGCGTCGGGCGGGACGACGCAGCCGCCCCGCCCGAGGATCGGCTCGAGCAGGATCGCGCCGACCTCGCCGCCGCGCAGCGCCGCCTCGATCGCGTCGAGCGAGCGCGCGGCGCCCGCCTCGCCGCGCGGGTACGGGGCGAACGTCACGCGCGGGTTGAGCTGCTCCGCGAACGGCGACCGGTAGCTCTCGCGCAGCCCGCACGCCGCCAGCGGCGCGTACCCGAGGCCGTGGTACGCGCCCTCGAAGGCGACGAGCCCCGGCCGCCCGGTCGCGAGCGCCGCCGTCTTGATGGCCGCCGTGATCGCGTCGCTGCCGCTCTGGCCGAGCAGCGCCATCGGCGAGGGCCCGGGGTGCAGCGCCGCGAGGCGCTCCAGCAGGGCGATCTTCACGTCGGCCGAGTACACGTCGCCGAGGGCGAGCGTCAGCCGCGACATCTGCTCCTCCGCCGCGCGCCGCACCGGCGCCGCCGCGTGGCCGAGCAGCAGCGCGCCGAACCCCGCGCACAGGTCGACGTAGCGGTTGCCGTCGACGTCGCTGACGTTCGCGCCGAGCCCGTGCGACAGCACGATGGGCAGCATCTCGGCGCCGCTCTTCTGCGCCCGCGCCTCGCGGCGCCGGCCGAACGCCGGGCACTCGACGCGCTCGAGCCGCTCGAGGGCGCTCCGCGACCGGGGGCCAGGCGGCGGCACCAGGATCTCGGGCAGCGCCGCGCCGCCGCCCGGGTCCGGCGCCGCCGGCAGCGGCAGCTCGCTGTTCGGCATCGTCGTTCCTCCGCCGGGATCTAGCGCGCCCGCGGCCGCGAGCTCAGGCGCAGACCCGGTTTCTCCCGCTGTTCTTCGCGTGGTAGAGGCGCTCGTCGGCGCGCTTGATGAGGTCGTTCGCGGTGCGATCGCCCTCCTGCAGCAGGGCCACGCCGACGCTGATCGTCACGCGGATGCTGTCGGCCTGGAAGACGAAGAGGTGCTCGGCGACCTTCTGCCGCAGCGTCTCGCCGAGCGCCGCGGCGCCCTCGATCGACGTCTCGGGCAGGATGATGGCGAACTCCTCGCCGCCGTACCGCGCAAAGACCTCATCGCGGCGGATGCGGCTCTGCACGATGCGCGCGACCTCCTTCAACACGAAATCGCCGGCCAGGTGGCCGTGGACGTCGTTGATGCGCTTGAAGTGATCGATGTCGAACAGGAGGATCGCGAGGTCCCGCTCGTGGCGGCGGCCGCGGATGATCTCGCGCTCGAGCGCCTCGTAGAGGTAGCGCTTGTTGTGGATCTGCGTGAGACCATCGATGATGGTCATCCGGTAGATCTCTTCGTGGTATTGCGCCTCCACGTCGGCGCCGGACAGGAACTTGAAGATCGTGGGGCCGATCTTCACCCTGTCTCCGTTCTTCAGCACCACCTCGCGGGAGATCTGCTCGTCGTTGCAGTACGTCCCGTTGGTGCTCCCGTCGTCGACCACCATCCAGGCGCTCGGCCGCTGCTCGAAATGGGCGTGCCGGCGTGAGACGGAGTCGCCGTCGAGCACGATGTGGTTGTCCGCCCCCCGGCCGACCCGCGTCGGATTGTGCTCGAGCACGAACCGCTTGCCGAGCAGCGTGGGCTCCTTCGTGTAGATCACGACCAGGCAGTCGGTCGTGTTCTTGCTGCCGCCGCCCGGTGGGGGCTGGACCACCTGCGTTACACGAGTCTTTTCGTCGAAGTCACTCACGCGCGCTCAGCCCAACCCGTCGTGCGACCTAGCCTCGACATCGTTCGAGCTCTTCCCGAGACGGAACCTACCCGGGCGCGGCTCTTCGGTCGCGATCCAACGGCTCGATATGCCCTAGCTCGCCCAACGTCAAAGCGTACTGACATGCCCCGACTCCCGTCAAGACGGCCATCCGGGCGGAGCCGTCTTCGGTGTTTCCTCCGCCTCCCCGACCCGACAACCGCATACGTCGCCCGCTGCGCCCCGTCGTGCCCTTCCACGCTCTCGGCTTGTTCCCCGCACGCCGTCCGCCTCTCACCGCCGCTTGCTCTGGGCCGCATCGCCTGTGTTCGCTGAAGCGCCTTGTGGGGCATTGTGCGCTTGTATCGCAGTGCACGCGCCGCCCCGCTCTCTCGTGCAGCCTGCGCTGCCGTCGATGCGGCTCTCTCTATGCGTTTCCCGGGCGCGCCGCCACCCGTCCGGCGAGCGGTCGAGCCGGCAGGGGAGAGAATGGTTCGCTGGAGCACGATGTGTCTGTTCGGCTGGCAAGCCCGCGTTCTGCGGGGCATGAGGCTCTGTGAGTTCTGCCTCAAAACCAGGGCGCATCACAACGCTGAACAGAGCGGAACCGAGCGAAACCGAGCGGAACCGAGCGGAACCGAGCGGAACCGAGCGGAACTGAGTGGAACCGAACGCTGCGCGCGCCGCGACCGCGCAGCGCGCGGGCAGTGCCGGTTGGTTGACTTGGCACACGGGGTGCGTAGAGTAGACCTGCGTCGCGGCGGAGACCTTCCCCCCCCAGGTCCGCCGCGGCGTTTTTCATTTCAGCCTGCCCCGTGGCCACCTCCACCCCCGGCTCGGTCGCGCGCTTCCTCCTGGGATGATTCCTGAATCAGCGCGTTCCTCGGCCAGCAGCGACACTCCGTCGCTGCTGGAACCGTTTGCCGCCAAAAGCACCAACGGGCCCGGCTGGAGGCGTGGAGAAACCGACCTCGGCCGCAAGGAGGGTATTGACGACCCGAGGCCTGCTGGGCGGGTGGGGGCCGGCGCGGGCGCCCGGCCGGCGTCGATCACGACTTGAGCGTCGCGCGCAGCTCGCCGCCGTCGAATACCCAGAGCTCGCCGGGCCGGCCCTGGGTCCAGGTCTCGTTGGCGGTGAGCGGGGTCGTCGCGACCACGGCGACCCGATCCTTCGGGGTCGTGACGGCGGAGAAGTCGACGCGGACGTCGTCGTCCACGAGCGTCGCGACGCCGAACGGGGCTTTGCGGACGATGTAGCAGAGCCGGGTCCCGCAGCGGGCGAAGAGGTGGCGCCCGTCGCCGAGCAGGAAGTTGAACGTGCCGTCCTGGCCGAGCTCGCCGCCGAGCGCCGCGACCGCCGCCCACAGCTCGCTGCTCCGGCGCGGATAGCCGGGGAACGCGCTGCGGAGCCCCTCCAGGAGGTAGCAGAACGCGTGCTCGCTGTCGGTCGTGCCGATGGGGTTGAAGCGGCCCAGCGCGCGGCGCCGGACGCGGCGCAGCGTGCCGTTGTGCGCGAAGACCCAGTGGCGCCCCCAGAGCTCCCGCACGAACGGGTGCGTGTTGGAGAGCAGGACGTCGCCGCGGGTGCGGCGCCGGATGTGGCCGATCGCGAGCAGCGTCTTGATCGGGGTCTCGCCGAGGAACCGCGCCAGCGGGCTATCGCACGCGGCGCTCGGATCGAGGAAGACGCGCGCGGCGCGCCCCTCGAAGAACGCGAGGCCCCACCCGTCGGCGTGCGGACCGGTGCGGCCGCCCCGGTGCCGGAGGCCGTTGAACGAAAAGACGATGTCGGTGGGGACGTTGCACTCCATCCCGAGGAGCTCGCACATGCTCGCGGCGGCACCATACCACCCCGGGAGGGGCGAGGCGCAGCGTCAACGATCGGGCTCGCCCTGCAGCGACGAGCGCGGGATGGAGTGGACGAGGTCGATGACCGCCTTGACCGTGTCGACCGGCGTCTCCGGGACGATGCCGTGGCCGAGGTTGAAGATGTGCCCCGCGCGCCCGCCGGCCTCGGCGAGCACCGCCCGCGCGCGGCGCTCGGCGACGGCGCGCGGCGCGCAGAGCAGCAGCGGGTCGAGGTTGCCCTGCACGGCGCGGTCGTGGCCGATGCGCTGCCATGCCCTGTCGAGCGGCGTGCGCCAGTCGACGCCGATCACCGTGCCGCCGGCGTCGCGCTGCGCCTCGAGCAGCGCCCCCGTGTTCGTGCCGAAGTGGATGACCGGGACGCCGGTCGCCTCGAGATCGCGGAGGATGTAGCGCACGTGCGGCTGCACGTGCTCGCGGTAGTCGTCGATCGAGAGCGAGCCGACCCACGAGTCGAACAGCTGCACGGCCTGCGCGCCGGCGGCGACCTGCGCGCGCAGCAGGCGGCGGACGACCTCGGAGATCTTGCCCATGAGCGAGGACCACGCCTCGGGATCGCTCCACATCAGCTGCTTCGTGAGCCGGTAGTCGCTCGATTTGCCCCCCTCGACGAGGTAGCTCGCCATGGTGAACGGCGCGCCGGCGAAGCCGATGAGCGGCGTCTTGCCGTCCAGCTCCTTGCGGATGAGGCGCACCGCCTCGAGCACGTAGCCGAGACCCTCCTCGGGCTCGAACACGCGGAGCCGCTCGATGCCGGCCCGGTCGCGCACCGGCTCGTGGATGACCGGGCCCTCGCCCTTCGCGAACTCGAAGGGGGCGCCCATCGGCTCGAGCGGCAAGAGGATGTCGGCGAAGAGGATCGCCGCGTCCATCCCGAGCCGCAGCGGCTGGAGGGTCACCTCGAGCGCGAGCTCGGGCGTCTTGCAGATCTCGAGCAGCGTGTGCTTCTTCCTGAGCTCCCGGTACTCGGCCATGTACCGGCCCGCCTGGCGCATGAACCATACGGGGGTCACATCGGTCGGCTCACGCCGGCAGGCGCGCAGGAAGCGGTCGTGCATGGAAGGCTCCAGGATGGGCCGAGGGGGCGTCCTCGGGGCGATCCTTCATGTCCGTTCAGCCATCTCCCGGCAACGGGTTTCTGGGAGCGGCGCGCCATGGTGTTCCGGGAACGCCTGACGATGGATTTTTGGAAGCGCGGCGGCCGACCCCGAGGCGGGCGGGCTGAGGGGGGACCCAAGCGCCGCGTCGTCCGCCGTGTAGACTAAGAATCTATGGCGCGTCCTTCCAGACCTCCCGGCTTTGACATGACGTACAGGCCCGAGAAGCGCATCGCGTTCGGGCCGCCGATGAAGGAGCGTATCCCGGCGCTGCTTTACCTCGGCTTCGCCCTCACCGTCTCGGCGGTGATCTTCTATGGCCAGAACGCTCCTTCGAGCTCCCGGATCTTCCAGTACGTCGTGGAGGGGGATCGCCACCGCCTCGTTCCCTCGAGCGTGTGCGCCATCATCCTGTGCGTGAGCGCGCTCGCGATGGTGCTGCGCGAGCAGATGCGCGGCGTGATCGTGCACCCGGACGGGATCGAGCTGCGCGAGCTGCTCGGGTTCGGGCTGCCGCGCGTGCGGCGCTTCGCCTGGTCGCAGATCGACCGCATGTCGGTGCCCTCGGCGCAGGCGGGCGCAGGCGGCGCGGGCGCGGCCAAGGAAGGCAAGCCGTCGAGCAACATCCGGCTGGACCTCTGGGACGGGTCGCGCACCTGGCTGCCGGACGTGGGGGACAAGATCGCGCTGTCGGTGATGCTGGAGCGGGTGGCGCTGGCGCGGGCGATCCCGATCGAGGGAGGCACCGGGCTGATGGACGACCTCGGCAACCCCCTCCAGGACGACGGCTGACGCCAGGACGACGGCGGACGCCGGGGCGGCGGCTGACCGCGCCTAGGCCGCGCTCGCGCCCGCCTTTCGCTGCGCGAACTCCTCGCGCACGCCCTTCCGCAGCTCCGGATCGAGCAGGAGATCCGCGCACGTCATCGCCATCGCCTTGGCGGCGATCAGCATCGAGTCCTGGCCGCCGGGGCTCGCGGCCTTGGCGGCGAACGCGTGCTGGTGGCACGTCGTCTCGCCCTTGCCGCAGATCGCGATCCACGGGTGGATGGCGGGGAGCGCGTGGGACACGTCGCCCATGTCGGTCGAGCCGGTGCCGACGGCCGGGTCCATCTCGGCCGGCGAGCGGCCGAGGGCGCGCAGGTGCTCGCCGAAGCGGCGCGCCATCTTCCGGTTGTTGACCATGTTCTTGTAGCCGCCCTGGTCGACGAGCGTGAGCTCCACGCCGCTCGCCATGGCCGCGCCGCGGGCGCAGCGCTCGACGATCGCCCGCACGCGGGCGAGCTCCTCGGTGTCGAGGGCCCGGACCGAGAACTCGGCCACCGCGAGCTCCGGGATGATGTTGACCGCCTGGCCGCCGTTCTTGATGAACCCGTGCACCCGGACGCCGTCGCGGAAGTGGACGCGCTGGCCGTCGATGAGCCGGAAGGTGTCGAGGCAGGCCGTGAGCGCGCTGTTCCCGTCCCAGGGCGCGAGCGCGGCGTGCGACGGCTTGCCGTGGAACTGGAGCTCGAGCCAGGTGCTGGCCAGCGTGTCGTGGGCGAGCAGGTCGCGGTCGAACGGGTGGAACATCATCGCGGCGTCGACGCCCTCGAAGGCGCCCGCCTCGAGCAGCCGGATCTTGCCGCCGCCCCCCTCCTCGGCGGGCGTCCCGACCAGATCGATGGTGCCGGCCACGGCGTCCTTCTGCCGGGCCAGCGCGAGGAAGGCGCCGAGCGCCCCCGCCGCGATCAGGTTGTGGCCGCAGGCGTGGCCGATCTCCGGGAGGGCGTCGTACTCGGCGAGGATGGCGAGGTGAGGGCCCTGGCCCTGCCCGATGCGCGCGCGCAGCGAGGTGGGCATGCCGGCGAGCCCGCGCTCGACCTGGATGCCCTTCTTCTCGACGGCCTCGGCGAGCCACGCCGCGGCCTTGTGCTCCTGGAACCGGAGCTCGGGGTTCGCGTGGATGCGCGCGGCGATGTCGCGGAGCTCCGGGGAGAGGTCGTCGATGTCACGCTGGATGCGGCTCGGATCGAGGCTCATGGGCGGGCGATACTACCCTGGATCCGCGCGGCTCGCCTGGGCCATGGTGGCGCCGGCGGCAGAGCTCCGCCGGCGGCGCCGGGCCGCGGCGCTGCCGCGAGGACCGCGCCGCCGCACGGCCTCCACGGAGTCAGGATCCTCGCATGCACCGACTGCGCTGCTCTTCGTTCCTCGTCTGCCTCGCGCCGATGCTCGCGCCGCCCGCGCTCGCCGGGTGCGACGCCCCGCGCGCGCGAAGCGAGGCCCCGCCGGCGGCCTCGAGCGCGGCGGCCGCGCCGGACCCGGGCGCGGCGGCGCGGGCAGAGCCCGCCCGCGTCGCGGTCGAGGCGAGGGCGATGGGGACGAGCCTGCTCCTCGCCGCGTACACGAGCGCGGCGATGGACGAGGCGGCGATCAGGGCCAGGCTGGAGAAGGCGATCGCCGAGATCCGCAGGCTCGAGGGGCTGATGACGACGTGGCGGCCGGAGAGCGAGCTGTCGAGGGTCAACGCGGCGGCCGGGAAGAGCGCCGCCCCGGTGAGCCCGGAGTCGCTCGACGTGATCGAGAAGAGCCTCTGGATCAGCGAGCGCTCCGGGGGGGTCTTCGACGTCACCTTCGAGGCGATGCACGGGCTCTGGAAGTTCGACGAGGACATCGACGACAACGTGCCGCGGAGGGAGGACGTCGAGAGGGCGCGGGCGCTCATCGATTACAAGCAGATCCGGATCGATCGCGCGCAGCGCACGGTGATGCTCGCGAAGCCGGGGATGCGGATGAGCCTCGGCGGGATCGCGAAGGGCTACGCCGTCGACGCCGCGGCGCGGGTGCTGCGCGGGGAGGGGCTGGCGTCGTTCTTCGTGCAGGCCGGCGGCGACCTGTACATCGCCGGGAAGAAGCCGGACGGGTCGCGGTGGCGGGCGGGGGTGCGGGATCCGCGCGGCAAGGGGCCGAACGACTACTTCGCGATGATCGAGGTCGAGGACCGCGCGTTCTCGACGGCGGGCGACTACGAGCGCAGCTTCATCAAGGAGGGCAGGCGCTATCACCACATCATCGATCCGCGGACCGGCTTCCCGGCGACCGAGAGCCGGAGCGTGACCATCTGGGCGAGGGACGCGCTGACGGCCGATGCCGTCGATGATGCGGTGTTCATCCTGGGGGCCGAGAAGGGGCTCGCGCTCGTCGAGGCGATCGAGGACTGCGGGGCGGTGATCGTCGACCGGAACAACAAGGTGTGGGTATCGAAGCGGCTGGAAGGGAAGGTCGAGGTGCTCCGTCAGCCGACGGATGGGCTGTAGGGCAGGGCGCTGCCGGCGTTCCCGCCGGCAGGCGGCGAGGACGCGCGGGAGCGCGCTGCGTCACGACGCCCATCGCGGCGGGCGCCGAGCGAGGAAAGCTTCAGACCTCGAAGAGCTCGTCCAGCGTCGTGGCCGTCAGGATCCGCTCGGCCCAGACCGCGAGCCGCTCCCCGGACGCAGCGAGGATCTGCTCCCGCCTCGCCTGGGGCACGTCTCCGAACCGCGCCCGGAGCTGGCGCAGCAGCACGGCACGCTGGCCCTCGTCGAGCCCCGCGCGCCGCCCCTCGTCGAGCGCTGCCCGGCGCTCGCGGGCCTTGATGGCCTCGATCTCCGGGTTGCCCTTGCGCTCCAGCGCGCGGACGACCTCGCGCTCGGCCGCCGCACCGTCGAGCAACGCGCGCACGGGGACCGGACGGACCAGGCACGGATCCTCGATCGTCGCGTCGGGCGCGAGCGGCACGAACCGCCCCTCGGCCGCCGACCACTCGGCGACCTCGTCGCGCTTCACGAAGATGGCGAAGACGCGGCGCACGCCCCGGGCGAGGAGATCTTCGGCCTTCTCGCGCACGTCCTGCATCGATTGCTCGTTGACGATCTCGAACGAGAGCTCCTCCAGGTACCGGCGCCCCGTCGCCGGATCGAGCCCCGCCCTGCGGATCGAGAGATCGGTCGCGAAATCCGATCCCTCGTCGACGCGGGTGATGAGATCGGCCGCGCCGATGTAGCCGGGCTGGAGGTGCGGCGCGATCAGGAAATCGAGCCGCACCTGCTGCTCGGCGTGCGGCTCCAGCGCCGGCGCCGCGACGACCTTGCGCCCGCGGATCAGCTCGTCGCGCGTCACCTCCGGCGTCACGAGGTGCTCGTCCACGGCCGGGAAACGCGCCCGCCGCGGCTCCGCGGGCGGGAGCCTGGCCGCCGCGCCGCCCCGGGCAGCCGGGGCGAGCAGGAGCGCGGCGCCGGTCGGCTTGGGATCCATGACGACAAGGCTAGCACGACGGCGGTCGCACGCGCCGCGCCGCCGACCCAGCGCGCCGCGGGGACGATCCCGAAACGAGCAGCGCGCGCCATTCCCGGCGCGCCGCGGGGACGATCCCGAAACGAGCAGCGCGCGCCGTCACCGCCCCCGGTATACCGGCTTCCGCTTCTCGGCGAACGCGCGCAGCGCCTCGAGCCGATCCTCGCTGCGCAGCGTCTCGTCGTAGTGCACCCGCTCGACCTCGAGCCCGAGATCCAGCGGCACGTCGTAGCCGTCCTCGATCGCCCGGAGCGCCGCCGCCTGCGCGATGGGCGCGCCGCTCGCGATCGGCTCGATCCACGCGATCGCGTCGTCGACCACCGGCGTCCCCTCGGGCGACACCCGGTTCACGAGGCCCCAGGCGAGCGCCTCGGCCGCGGTGAGCTTCCTGCCGAGCAGGATCATCTCCTTCGCCCGCGCCTCGCCGACGACCCGCGGCAGCCGCTGCGTGCCGCCCGCGCCCGGGATGATGCCGAGCGACGTCTCCGGAAGCGCGAGCTCGGCGTGCGGCGCCGCCACCCGGAGATCGCAGAGCAGCGCGAGCTCCAGCCCCCCGCCGAACGCGACCCCGTTGATCGCCGCGATCACCGGCTTCGGGCTCCGCGCGAGCACGCCGAGCTCCGTCCGGTACAGCCCCACCTGCCGGCGGACGTCGTCCGGGCTCATGCCCTGCCGCTCCTTGAGATCGGCGCCGGCGCAGAACGCCTTGTCCCCGGCGCCCGTGACCACGATCGCCCGCACCTCCGGGTCGTCCACGAGCTCGCGCCCGAGGCGCCCGAAGGCGAGCAACGCGTCGCGCGAGAGCGCGTTGCGGCGATCCGCCCGATCGATGGTGAGCACCGCGACCGCGCCGCGCCGGTCGAGCTTCACGGGAGAGGCGTCCGACATGGAGCCTCCCTAGCCGACCAGAGCGGCGCGGCAAAGGGCCTGGCTCACTTGGCGTCGGCCGCCTTCTTCGCCTTGTTCCCCGCCGCCTCGAGCTTGCCCAGCCGCGCCCGGATCTCCGCGTTGTCGCGCCGCAGCGCCTCGAGCTCGTCCCGCAGCCGGTCGAGCTCGCGCTTGCCCGCCCCGCCGAGATCGCGCAGCACCTCGCGGATCCGCCGCCGCACCCGGCCGTCGAGATCGCGGTCGAGCTGCCGCTGGAGCGCGCCGCGCGACCTGCCGTCGCCGAGATCGCCCAGCGCGCGCGCGACGTCGACCCGGAGGTACGGATCCGGCTGATCGAGGAGCTCCTCGAGGAGCTCGCGCGTGCGCCGATCGCTCGAGAGCTTCGGCAACGCCAGGATCGCCGCCCGGCGCCCCCGCGTCGGGATGCCGTAACGCGTGCGGGCGGTGAGGTGCGGCACGGCGCGCTCGTCGCGCAGGTTGGCCAGCCCGTCGATCACGCCGCAGCGGATGACCTCGCCCCACGACGGGCGGTCGAGCAGGTCGACCAGCGTCTCGAACCCCGAGCTCTGCCGCGTCGCCCCGAGCGCCCGCGCCGCCTCGGCCTGGACCAGGTAGCTCGCGTCGCGCAGCGCGAGCTTGCCGAGGAGCTCCGCCGCCTTGGCCGACCTGAAGTTGCCGAGCGCGCTCGCGACCGCCCGCCGCACCTTCGGGTGCTCCACGCCCGCGCTCGCCTCGAGCAGCGCGAACGCCGCGCTCGACTGGAGCGCGCCGAGCGCGCTCGCGGCGGCGGCGCGCACCCCCCAGAACTCGTTCGCGTCGGAGAGCGACTGCCCGAGCGCCCGCGCCGTCGGCGGGTCGTCGCGCCGCGAGAGCGGCTTCGCGGCGAGCATGCGGCCGCGCGCCGTCGGCGCGTGGGCGAGCTGCGCCCGCAGCAGATCGGCCGGCGCGTCGACCTTGACCTCGCCCAGGATCCGGAAGTCCGGATCCACCACGACGAAGCGGGGGCGCCGCGGGAGCGGGACGACGAAGGTGTGCGCCGGCTGGTCCACGCGCCGCACCTCGCGGCGCACGCTCGAGCCCTTGCCCTCCGCGAAGCCGAAATCGAGCACCAGGTCGAACGCGAAGACCGGCGGCGTCGCGGCGTCCGGCTGGAGCGCGTGCTCCCGGCTCGGGTGCTGCCCGGCCGCCTGCGTCTGCTTCACGGTCACGGTGCACTGGTCGCCCTCGATCTCGATCTTCACGTCGAGCTCGGGGTGCCCGGCGCGGAACACCCACTGCTCGAAGAAGCGCTCCAGCGACCTGCCGCTCACGTCCTCGAGCGCGCGGGCGAGATCCCGGGTCTCCACGACCCCGCGCGCGTGGCGCGTCAGGTAGGTGCTCACCCCGCGCCAGAAGAGCTCGTCCCCGAGCTCGCGGCGGAGGAGGTGCAGCACGAGCCCGCCCTTCTCGTAGAGGTGCCGATCGAAGACGTCGAGCGGCGCGTCGTAGTCCTGACAGACGATCGGCCGCCGGTAGCGCCCCCGCGCCTCGCCCAGGTACGCGTCGAGATCGGCCTTCACGCCGTGATCGTACTCGTCGGCGCCGAGGTGGTGCTCGCGATAGACGTGCTCCATGAAGGTCGCGAATCCCTCGTTGAGCCAGCCGTGCGACCAGTCGCGGCACGTCACGAGATCGCCGAACCACTGGTGCGCGAGCTCGTGGGCGATGAGGTCGTCCGACGAGATGTCGAGCGCCGCCCGCTCGTCGAGCAGGATGTGCTCGTACATCGTGGTGGCGGTCGTGTTCTCCATCCCCCCGAAGATGAAGTCGCTCACCACCACCTGCGCGTAGCGGCGGAATGGATACTTGACGCCGAGCTTCTCGCTGAAGTGACGGACCATGTCCGGCGTGCGCGCGAACGTGCGGCGGCCGTCCTCCTCGCGCCCCTTCGGCACGAGGTACGCGAGCGGGATGTCGAGCGCCGCCTCGTCGATGCGGGCGAACTCGCCCGCGACCAGCGTGAACAGGTAGCTCGGGTGGGGCTCGTCCAGCCGGTAGTGGAAGACGCCCGCCTTCTGCGACTTCGCGTCGCTCTCGAGCTCGCCGTTCGACAGGCAGTACCAGCCCGGCGGCACCTCGGCGCGGAGCTCGGTCGTCTGCTTGATGTGGGGCTTGTCGATGCAGGGGAAGATGTGGCGCGCGTCCTCGTCCTGGCACTGCGTCCAGACCTGGCGCGGGCGGTCGGGGACGTGCTCGTCCGGCTGGAGGAAGTAGATCCCTCGCCGCGGCGTCGCCCGGTACCGGACCAGGATCGACGCCTCGGCCTCGTCGAGCGGCACGGCCACGCGGAGCGTCTCGCCGTCGTACGTGTGCTCGGCCGGCTGGAACGCGCCGCTCGCCGCCTTGCCCGCCCCGCGCCGGGGCTTCGCGGCGCGGCCGGCGCCGGCGCTGATCTCGACCGCCTCCAGATCGAAGCCGATGGCGTCGAGCGCGATCTCGCGCGCCGCCGGGTCGACCCGGACCACGTCGAGCCGCGCGACGCCGCGGATCGAGCGCTCCGCGACGTCGAGCGCGAGATCGAGGGCGATGTGCCGGACCGTGAACGGGCGCGCGCGCTCGTAGACGCGCTTCGTCCCGGCGAGCGCGAAGGGACGGGAGGCGAGCGCGAACTCGGACGACGAGAGCACGGAACCGCAGGCGCAGCGCGAATGAAGCCGGTACTCTAGGGGCATCTCGCCCGAGTTTCCCCGCGCGGCGCCCGGCGCTGCAAGCAAGAACTCATGCGCTGGAGCGGGCGGCCGGCCGGCTCAGCCCGCCTTGAGGCCGTCGAGCACCTCGAGCGCGAGCTCGTACTTGCCGAGCGGCGGCATCAGGTAGGCGCCCTGCACCCGGTCGCGCACCGAGAAGAGCATCTCGCGGGCGATCTTCACCCCCTCCTTGCGCGCCTCGGGGCCGGCCGGCACCTTGCGCATGCGCTCGCGGATCTCCTCCGGGATCTGCATGCCGGGCACCTCGTTGTGGAGGAACTCGGCGTTCTTGTAGCTCACGAGCGGGAGCACGCCGACGAGCACGGGCATCCCCAGGTGCTCGATGCGCCGCAGCACCTTCTCGAGGAGATCCTGGTGGAAGACCGGCTGCGTCATGATGATGTCGGCCCCCGCGGCGCGCTTGCGCTCCAGGCGCGCGATCTCCTTGTCGAGGTCCGCGGCGCCGGGCTCGAGGCCGGTGGCGAGCAGGAACGACGTCTTGCCGCCCGGGATCGGCTTGCCGGCCGGGTCGAGGCCGCGGTTCATCGTGCTCGCCATGTGGAGCAGCCCGATCGAGTCGAGGTCGTAGACCGCCGTCGCCTCCGGGTAGTCGCCGACCTTCGGCGGATCGCCCGTGATGATGACGAGGTTCTTGATGCCGATGGCGTGGGCGCCGAGCAGGTGCGCCATCTGGCCGATGAGGTTCCGGTCCCGGCCGCAGACGTGCAGGATCGGCTCGATGCCGTAGCGCTGGACCAGGAGCGAGCAGAAGGCGAGGTTCGTCATCCGCGCGGTGGCGCGCGGGCCGTCGGCGACGTTCACGACGTCGACGCCGCTGTCGATGAGCATCTTCGCCGCGCTGAGCGCGCTCTCGGGGCTGAGGCCCGGCGCCGGGTTCACCTCGACCGAGACCACGAACTTGCCGGCGGCGATCTTCGCCGCGAGGGGGCTCCGCTCGCCGAGCGGCGTGGGCTCGCTCCCCGTGGGCGCGTCCATGGTGACGTGCGGGCGCGAGACGACCTCGGGCGCGGCGCCGCCCCGGAGCATGCGGGCCGACTTGGCCATCCACTTCACGTGCTCGGGCGTGGTGCCGCAGCAGCCGCCGATCATCGCGGCGCCCGCCTGGATCATGCGTCGGGCGAAGACGTCGAAGTACTCGGGCGTGGCCATGTAGAGCAGGCGGCCGTCGACCGTGCGGGGCAGGCCCGCGTTCGGCTGCACGCAGAGCGGGAGCCCCGCGGTCGCCATCCGCTCCGCCATGGCGAGCGACAGCTGCGGGCCGTCGCCGCAGTTGACGCCGAGCAGGTCGACCCCCCAGTCCCGCAGCGTCCGGGCGACGCGCTCCGGCTCGCTGCCGTCGGCCACGACGCCGCTCGTGTCGAACGTCATCGAGGCGAGCACCGGGAGCCCCGGCGCCGCCTTCCGCGCCGCCTCGATGGCGAGCTTGATCTCGTCAAGGTGGCGAAATGTTTCAAGAACCAGGACGTCGGCGCCCCCCTCGGCGAGCGCGCCTGCCTGCTCGGCGAACGTGGCGGACGCGGCGGCGAGGTCGTCGCGGGTGGCCACGCCGGGCACGATCCCGGTCGGGCCGATCGAGCCGGCGACGTACGCGTCGCCGGCCGCGATCTCGCGGGCGAGGCGCGCGCCCGCGAGGTTGAAGTTGCGCACCTCGTTGACGAGCCCGTACCGCTCGAGGCGGAACCTGTTCGCGCCGAAGGTGTTCGTCTCGATGACGTTCGCGCCCGCCGCCACGTAGTCGGCGTGGACCTTCTTCACGAGGTCGGGGCGCGTGACGTTGAGCTGCTCGAAATTCTGGGTGACGAACACCCCGCGCTCGTAGAGCAGCGAGCCCATTGCGCCGTCGACCACGAGGATCGAGCGCCGGACCGCGTCGAGGAACGGGGCCTCTGGTCTCGTACGGGACATGCGGCGCATCGTAGGGGCGCTCCGGCTTCTCAGGAAGGGGGGCGCGATGCGGTTGACGTCGCGGTCAGGATCTCGGTAGGCAGATCGCGAGATGAGCACGCCCCGATGGCTTCGCGTATTCGCCCTGGCGGTCTCCGCCGCTGCTCCGCTCCTCGCCGCCTCCTCGCCGGCGCACGCCTGGGATCCGGTGGTGCACCGCTCGGACGCGGGCGTGGACCTCTACCTGTGGAGCGCCCGTGATCTCGGCGCGTCGACCGCCGTCGTCCCGTTCCTCCAGTTCGAGCCGACGCCCGACCTGTTCATCAACCTGAAGTTCCCGCTGGCGCTCTCCCTGGACGGCCCGGGGGACTTCGAGGATCCGCGCGACCAGTCGCGCGCGGGGCTCGGCAACCCGACGTTCACGATTTATTACGCGGACATCGACGGCAAGCTCACGTGGTACGCGGGCGGCCGCGCCGGGCTGCCGCTCGGCCTTGTCGACGACTACGACTGGCGCTGGGCCACGGCCTACGCGTCGGCGGCGATGGCCTATTACGATCTGCACCTCTGGGCGGCGGACGCGCTCCCGATCGGCGGGCTCGGCGGCATCGAGTACCGCTTCGGCCGCTCCTTCGTGCTCCGGGCGGGCGGCGATCTCACGTTCTTCGTCCCGCTGCAGGACCGCGGCCGGCGCGGGTTCATCGACGATTCGGACGATCTCGACGTGGTGTTCCAGGCGAAGGTCGAGCCGGAGTTCCAGAGCCGCGCCGGCTTCGGCGGCGGCGTGGCGCTCCAGACCGTGTGGGTGCCGTCCTCGGTCTACAACGACCGGGGGCAGGTCTCGCTGCTGCCGTATTTCGTGTACGACAGCCAGAAGACCTTCTTCATGCGGGCCGGCCTGCTCCTCGCGCTGGACGAGCCGCTCGGGCCTGCGTTCGACCGGGGGAGGGTGACGTCGCTCTACCTGCAGTTCGGCGGGCACATCGACTAGCGCGCGGCTCGACCAGCGCGGCTCGACCGAGCGAGGGATGAACCGGAGAGGCGCAGGTGCCGTGTCGGGCAGGGCGGCGCCGCCTTCGGGCTCGCCCGTGCCCCTCGCCGCCAAGGAGGCTCGAACATGACCCGTCGCCGCGCCGTCGTCTGGGGCGCCGCCGCCGTCGCCCTGCTGGCGGTCGTGCTCCTCTTGAGCAAGCTCAGCCGGTTTCCGCCGGACACGACGCCCGAGGGCGCGTACCTCCGCATCGCGTACAACATCGGCGCGAGCGAGCCGCGCGCGTGCTTCTCGTACCTCGAGGACCGGGCGCAGCACGCGGCCTACACGATCCGGGACTACCGGCGGAAGGCGTTCGAGCGGATCGAGGCGAGCTACCCGGAGCCGGAGCGCACGCGCCTGCTCGAGCAGTACCGCGCGCACGCGATGGCCGAGGACGGGGCGGACGTGTGGGTCGACATCGCCGCGAAGCAGGGCTTCGTCGCGCGCCTCCGGCGCGACCTGTCCGGCATCGCGAAGGTGGAGGTGACGGGCGAGCGGGCCACGGTCGAGACGGCGCGCGGCACGCGGTACCCGTTCCGGCGGCGGGACAACGGCATCTGGGGGCTCACGCTCTTCACGGCGGACCTCGTGGCCGAGGCCGAGCGGGCGGCGCGGGACTGGGACGTCGTGGAGAAGGCGGCGCTCGACTACGAGCGGGGGCGGTGAGCGGGGCGCCGCCGCGCCGCGACGATCGTGGGGGCTGTCGCCGTCAGGGCCGGAGAGCGCGCGCACGCCAAGGAGGCGGGGCCGCATGTCCTGGAGTCCGCTCGTCGTTTCGGATCAACAGGTTGGATGACGATGCGGGTATCGCCAGCATGCTCGTGATCACGGAGCTGGTCGTTCGTGAGTTCGAAGGAGAAGCGTTGTCATCATTCAAACACGAGGACGCGGCGCTGGTCAGAGCCTCTGGGGAGCTGACCATCGATGACATTCACGAGCTCTCGACTGCCGAGCGAAGCGAGGTATTCGCGAGCGTGCAGCAGCGTTGAGCGGCGCCGTCGTCCGTCGCAGGCCGGCGACGTGAACGGCGAACTCGCGCTTCACCCCTTCTGCACCCGCGCGAGCGCCTCCTCCGTCGAGAGCAGCACCTGCTCCCACTCGTCCAGCGCGTTCGGCCAGTGCGGCGAGAAGCGCAGCACGCCGTCCGGGATCGCGCAGGCGATCCCGAGGCGGGTGAGCTCGCGGTGGAGCTCCACCACCGAGGCGCCGCCCGGCGGCCTCACCCCGAGCGCGCACGCTCGCAACGCCGGATCCGCCGGGCGCAGGCTCTCCCAGCCGCGCTCCCGGAGCGCCTCCTCGAGCGGATCGAGGAAGCGGTTCGCGTGCTCGTGGATCCGCTCGACCCCGATCTGCAGGATCAGGTCCACCGCCGCCTCCAGCCCCGCGTAGCCCGCGGCGTTGAGGTTGCCCCCCTCCACGAAGTCGGCCCGCTGCCGGATCGGCCGGTCGTACCGGAGCTTGCCCGGGCCCTGGAACAGGAAGCTCAGGCTGTCCTCGTGGCTGAGCCAGCCCGCCACCGACGGCCGGAGCGCCGCCAGGCGCTCGCGGCGGATGTACAGGAAGCCCGTGCCCTCCAGCCCCATCAGCCACTTGTGGCCGCCGCACGCGAGGTAGTCGGCCCCGGCCGCCTCGACGTCCACCGGCGTCGCGCCGGCCGCCTGCACGGCGTCCACGCACAGCTCGGCGCCGTGCGCGCGGCAGAGCGCGCCGATCGCGGCGAGCGGCATCCGGAGGCCCGTCTGGAACTGCACCGCGCTCACCGCGACGAGCCGCGCGCCGCGCCGGAGCTCGTCCTCCAGCCGCGCGAGGCCCGAGCCGCTGCCGTCGGCGAAGCCGCCGAGCGGCAGGAAGACGGTCTCCAGGTCGAAGAGCGCGGCCGCGCGCTGCCACGGGGTCACGTTCGCCGGGAACTCCCCCTCGAAGAGGATCACCCGGTCGCGCGGCCGCCAGGGGAAGCACAGGGCGACGTCGGTGAGCCCGCGCGTCGTGCTCTGCACCAGCGCGATGTCCTCAGCCGCCGCCCCGATCAGCCGGCCGAGCTTCTCCCGCAGGCGGAGCCGCTGCGCGCTCCACGCCGGGAACGCGGCCGACCCCAGCGCGGCGTAGTCGTCGAGCAGCGCCATCACCGCGAGGCGCACCGGCCGCGACGGCGGCGAGATCCCCGCGTGGTTCACGTAGACCAGCGGCGCGAGGTGCGGGAACAGGCTGCGGTCGCCGAGCTTTGCGGTGAAGGCCCGATCCTTATCGATTTCGGCGGTGTGTCGCATCGGCTGGCTTCCCCCGGCGCTCCCCGCGGACCTTCGCGAGGTAGCGCGGCGGCGCGCCCTTGCCGGCCGCCGGCGGCACGAGGCAGTGCGGCTTCGTCCCGATGAGATCACCGCGGCCCGCCTTGATCAAGGCCTCCCGCGCCTCGTCGTGGTGCGCCGGGTCCCAGTAGAGGAGGAGCGCCTTCTGGAGCTTCTTCTCGCGCAGGTCCTTCGCCGTGTACACCGGCTCGCGCGTGAGCGGGTCGATCCCGGTATGGTACATGCACGCGGCCATCGACATCGGCGTCGGGATGAAGTCCTGCACCTGGCGCGGCCGCATCCCGTTCCTCTTCAGGTACACGGCGAGGTCGACCATGTCCCGGAGCGTCGAGCCGGGGTGCCCCGAGATGAAGTAGGGCACGAGGAACTGGTTCTTCCCGGCCTCCTCGCTCGCGCACCGGAACTGCTCGGCGAAGCGCTCGTAGCTCTCGATGCCCGGCTTCTTCATCTTGTCGAGCACGTCCTTCTTGTTGTGCTCCGGGGCGACCGAGAGCTGGCCGCCCGTGTGGTGCGCGGCGAGCTCCTCGATGAACTCGGGCGACCGCTCGGCGAGGTCGTAGCGCACGCCCGAGGCGATGAAGACCTTCTTGATCCCGTCCTCCTCGCGCACCGCCTTCATCAGCTGGAGCAGCGGGCCGTGGTCGGTGTTCAGGTTCTCGCAGATCTCGGGGTGGACGCACGAGAGCCGCCGGCAGGCGTTCTCGATCGCCTCGTCCTTGCACCGCATCTGGTACATGTTCGCGGTCGGCCCGCCGAGGTCGCTGAGCACGCCGCGGAAGCCGTCCATGCGCCGGAGCGCCCGCACCTCGCGCAGGATGCTCTCCGCCGAGCGCGACTGGATCACCCGGCCCTCGTGCTCCGTGATCGAGCAGAACGTGCAGCCGCCGAAGCAGCCCCGCATCGTGACGACCGAGTGCTTCACCGTCTCGTACGCCGGGATCGGCGCGTCGTACGACCAGTGCGGCACCCGCGTGAACGGCAGGTCGTAGAGCGCGTCCATCTGTTCCGTCTCCAGCGGAAACGCGGGCGGGTTGAAGTACACCGCCTCGGCGCCGTGCGGCTGGAGCAGCGGGCGCGCATTGCCGGGGTTCGTCTCGAACTGGAACGCCCGCGACATTTCCGCGAACGCGCGCCGGTCCGCCGCCACCTCCTCGTAGCTCGGGAGGAGCACGGTTTTTCCGTCCGAGACGTAACGTGAGCCTTCGATGTGTTCCCACTCGCCTTTGCGCAGGGGGAGGGCGGTGCCCCGGACGTCGCGGATCGACCGGACGGGCTCGCCGCGGCGGAGGCGGTCGGCGACTTCCCAGACGGCCTTCTCGCCCATGCCGTAGATGAGCAGGTCGGCCTTGGCGTCGAGCAGGACCGAGCGGCGGACTTGGTCGGACCAGTAGTCGTAGTGGGCGATGCGGCGGAGGGACGCCTCGATGCCGCCGAGGACGATGGGGACGCCGGGGAAGGCCTGCCGGCAGAGGTTGGCGTAGACGATCGAGGCCCGGTTGGGGCGGAGGCCCACCTGTCCGCCCGGCGAGTACTGGTCCTCGCTGCGGACCTTCTTCTGGGCGGTGAGCTTGTTCAGCATCGAGTCGAGGTTGCCGGCGGTGACCCCGACCATGAGCCGGGGGACGCCCATCCGCAGGAGGTCGCTCGGGTCCTGGTAGCGGGGCTGGGAGATGATGCCGACGCGGAAGCCGCGCCCCTCGAGGAAGCGGCCGATGATCGCCGCGCCGAAGGCGGGGTGGTCGACGTAAGCGTCGCCGTTGACGATCAGGACGTCGAGCGCGTCCCAGCCCCGCGCGCGCATCTCCTCCCGGGTCGTGGGCAGGAACGCGGTGAGGTCGCGGGGGGCGGCGCCGGCGCTGCGGCGGAGCTGGAGGAGGGGCACGGCGCCGTCACCCTACGGGCCGGGGCAGCGGTCGGCAAGGGGGCGGCCCCGGCGGCGCCGGCCAGGGGGCGGACGGGCGCTCACCGCCGAGGACCTGGAAGGCGGCGCGGGCGTGGCCGAGGCCGGCGCGTGGGGGGGCGCCGGCGGGCGCCGCGCGCATTTTCCCGGGCAAACCGCGCAAATTGCGCGACGTCCCGCCAGCAGATCACGAATTCGGATGGCCAAGCATCGAATTCCGGGGGCGACACGAGGGCTGGCGCGCCGGGGCGGGCGGGAGTCGCTCGGTGGAAGTCGCGCGGGCCCCACAAAAAAAAAGCGGCAAAACCCGGTGGTTTCGCGGCGAGGGGGCGGGTTCCAAAATGACTCGGAAAGAGGGTTCGTAAAACTTATATGTGGAATCTCAACCCGATGATGCCCTCCGCGCCAAACATCACAGCTTCGCTGTGGTGTACGAGGTGGGTGTTCCCTTCCTCCGCAGGACGATCCGCAGCTATGGCGTGGACCCGCACGATCTCGAGGACGTGCTGCACGACATCCTCATGGCTTCCTACCGCCGTCTGGGGAGCTTCGACGCGAGCCGCCTGTTGCGCGCCGCCCTGGGGCTGCGCGACGAGGATGAGGTCCCCGGCGGCGAGCCGGTGCCGTTCAGCGCGGTGCTCCCCTATGTGAGCAAGCTGCAGGCGCGGCGGGCGTGGGACCCGGTGTACCGGTGGCTCTACGGGATCGCGTGGCGGCAGCTGACCCACTACCGGCAGCGGGCGTTCCGGCGCCGCGAGATCCCGGTGGGCCTGCAGAGCAGCGCGATCTTCGCCGGCGTCGACCAGCGCCCCCGCCTGGAGCAGCAGGTGGAAGCGACGGAGCGGGCCGAGGTGATCGACCTCTTGCTCGCCAGCCTGGTCCCGCAGCGGCGCGTCGTGCTGGTGATGCACGACATGCTCGACATCCCGGTCGTGGAGATCGCCCGGGAGCTCCAGATCAACGAGAACACGGCCCAGAACCGCCTCCGGCTGGCCCGGGAGGACTTCCGGGCGGCGGTGAAGCGGCTCGCGCCCGAGCAGCGGAGCGCGCTGCGCCTCGGCGAGCGGCCGTTCGCCGCCGAGGCGGCGACGCGGCGCCGGCCGGCGCCCGGGCGGCGAGCGACCTGAGCCGTCCCCGTGTGGCCCCCTGCGCATCGTCTGCGCCCTCGCAGCCGGCGGGCGGAGCCGGCTGCGGCGCGTGACGGCCCGTCAGGCCGTGCTGCTGTCGACGACGAGGCCCACGCCCGCGAGCGCCGTCAGCAGCGATTGCAGCGCCGCGTTTCCGCCGCGCGATCCCGTGACCGTGGGCTTCGAGGCTGGCGCGGCGCCGAAGAACCCGAGCTTGGCGTTGCCGACGCGGAGGGTGCTCGCGTTCGACACCCTGAGCCGGATCTCTCCGTCGGTACCGCTGGCGGCCGGCGGCGGCACCGCGAGGGTGATGTTGCCAGGGTTCCCGTTGGTGCCGGTGGCGTCGGGGTACGGGGTCTGCGACGTGATGAGCAGCTCGCTCGTGGCCGCGTCCGACGTCCTCGGCTCCTGCATGATGATCGGCGCGGTGACGTCAGGCATCCAGGACAAGTAACGTACATGGGAGTAGATGCGCGCGGGCGTAAGGACCATGAACGGCGTCGATGTGTTGCCGATGAACACGTTGTGGCCAGTGGTCGACCAGAGCTCGAGGAACGACGGTGATGTCACCCTGTTGGCGGTCAAGTTGCGAACGGCCGTGTCCGCGTTGGCGTCACGGAGCACGAGCTTGCTCGCCGTGGCCGTGGTGGCCGCGTCGGCCGCGGAGTAGACCCGGTTCCAGTTCTCCGCCTGATAACCGGACGACTTGATGTACGAGACGCGGTTCGCCGTATCGACGAACTCCGAACCCGGCGGGGCCCGCAGGTTCGTCGGCGGTCCCGCGAATTGAATCCGGTAGTGACCCGCCTCCACCGCGTGCTTGCTCCGCTCGTTCTCGTCGGCACCTGGATATTGGATCGCGCTGCCGACCAGGGTCGCGTACTCGAGGAAGTCCGGGTCGAGCAGCTTGATGTTCTTGCACCTCTTGTCGGTGTCGATGACCGTCCGGGCGCGGATCTCGATCGCGTAGGGCTGGGTGGATTGGGTCGTCCGCCAGAACCGTCCGCCGCGGACCGTGACGTCGTTCACGGAGTCGAGGAGCAACCCTTGGTACGTGTTGTCGTAGCAGTTCACGCCGTCGAGGACGATGCGCCCCGTCTGGTTCTGCGAACCGTAACCGGTGGCGATGTCCTTGAGATGGATACCGGACTGGTTTTCGACGTAGAGCCCGCCCGTCACGAGCATGTTGTCGACCGAGTTCGCGTCGATCCCGGGGCCCGCGTTGCCCCGGCACGTCAGGTGGGCGATGGTGAGATCGCGCCCGATGAAGCCGAAGACGTTGGTGCCGACGAGCACCCCTGCCGTTCCGTTGTTTCGCGCGACGCCGCCGAGGATCGTCACCCCACGGTAAGGCAGGTGGAACGCCTTGACGGCCCGGCCTGCGGCAGGCGCGGTGCTCAGCGGGGTCGCGAGCTCCACCTCCCAGTCGAACCCGCCCAGGAACGTCACGGAGGAGATGTCAAGCGCCTCCCAGCGCGTCGTCGCGTTGTTGAAGATGGCGAGCGCATTCATCTCGTCCTGCGGCGGCGAGCCCGGCATGGTCACGGTGAACTTCGTCGTGGAGGCCGGCGGAACCGTCGCCTTCACGCTCCCGCTGGAGTTGGTGTGCCCGAGCGGAGAGAGCAGGAAGCCCGGGCCCTCGCAGTCGTGGGCGTGGCAATTGGCGAACTCGCAGTCGAAGGCAGCCCCGGCGAGGAAGCCAGGCGGAGCATAGGACGGATGGACGATGTTCCTCATGTTCTTTGCCGTGCAGTCGACGACCCGCACGCTCTCGGCATGGGCGAGATAGAACCCAGGCTTCGACACCCCGTCCACGATGCACCTGGAGATCACGCCATCCTGACAGAGGAGGGCGCAGGCGATGCCGTTCGTCGTCGAGCCGTACATCCCGGCCCCGTCGGCCAGGATGGTCACGTTGTCACAGACGAAGTCGACGCAGTGGTTGAGCTGGATCGCGCCTGCGCTGGAATATCCCGCGGCCGCGAACCGGATGCAGACGTTGCGAATGCCGACGTTCTTGAGCGCGGGTGGCTCGCTGACCCAGCCTGCCTGGAAGAGGATGGGGATGAACGCGCTGGCCGGCGTGGTCGTGTCCACCAGGATCTCGGTCTCCTTCTCGCTCCCCTCGATCACCACGCCCGGCTTCGAGACCATGAGCCGCGAGCCGATCTTGAAGACGCCCTTGGGCAGCCGGACGACGCCGCCTCCCGCCGCTCCGCACGCGTCGATCGCGGCCTGGATCTTGGCGGCGTCGTCGGTGCCGAATCGGGCGGTCACCGGGTTCCTCGTGACCGCGGCGGGATCGGCCATCGTGATGGTCGTGCTGCTCGTGACCGCGTCGATGGTCGTGTCGAGCCGGGCGGAGAGGTAGAGCGTCAGGGCGGGCCCGCTGCTCGTCGGCGTGGGCGTCACCGTGAACGAGGTGTCGTTGATCTTGGCGCTGATCGTGTAGCTCGTGAGCGTCCCGTTGTTGTCGATCGTCACGTACTGGCCGACCTCGAGCTGCTCCGTGAACGTGGAGGTGCTGCCGGTGAGCGTCGGGTTGCCCGCGTCCATCTCCACCGTGCCGGTGGCGGGATCCGATGGGATGTTGACCGTCAGGGCCTTGCCCACGTCGGCCTTGGTGAAGCCGGCGGACGACGAGGTCAGCGTGGTCGAGCTCGCGTTCACTTCCGCATCGACGATCGTCTTCGCGTCGCCGCGAGCCCCGAACTGCTCGACGTTGTACACGATCTCGTGGCGTCCGAAGTCGAGCGCCGTGGTGTCGACGGTGATCGTGCCCGTGGTCAGGAGGCGCCACGCCTCGTGGGCGTGCCTCGTCCCATCGTTGACGACGACCGTCATGTTCGGCGCCGGGCCGTTCGTGGCGTCGAAGTCGGTCGGGCGCGCCATCGGGTTGCCAGCGCCCTTGAACAGCCAGATCCCGTTGAGCGCCTTCGTCGCTTGATTCGTCAGAAGCACGCGGTTGTCCAGTGTGAGGCTGACGCCGTCGATCGTCGACCCGCTCGGCGTGGGCTTCAGAGGACCCCCGCCTTCAGGGATGCCCGCGTCGTCGCAGGCGTTCACGGACCGCGCCCAAAATGTCGTCATGGCCATCGAGGCCCTCCTTGCTTCGTGCCCGTCGTCGGTGCCAGCAGCGTTCATGGCGTCGGAGCATGCTGGTCAGTTGATCATTTTAATTCCGCAGCGGAGAAGTCAAACGCGAAGCCACGACGGTTATCGTCGAGCGCACGGCATGCGCGCGCCAACGTATGCAGTTGCCGGCCGGTAGGTGATGTGCAATGCCGGGCCGCCCGGCCCTGATCAGACGGAGAGCAGAAGGCCGTCGCCGGAGCAGATTCGAGGAAAGCATGGCAGTCGGGCGCGGCCCGCCGCCGCCCGCCGCCGCCCGCCGCCGCTCCCCCGAGCCGCCCTACTCGTACTGGACCGACTCCGCGGCGTTGCTCCGCCCCGCGCTCCGCGCCGGATAGAGCGACGCGAAGAGCGCCACCGCCGTCGCCCCGAGCGCCGTGAGCACGCCGTACTCCGGCGGGATGTGGAACTCGACCTCGAAGGTCGACACCGTGCGCAGCGCCCCGAGCGCCGCCGACCCGAGCGGGACCCCGAGCAGGACCGCCAGCACGCCGCCCAGCGCGCCCACGAGCGCCCCCTCCATCAACACCATCCGCCGGACCTGCCCCGCCGTCATCCCGAGCACCCGGTGCAGCGCGAGCTCCCGGCGCCGCGCATGCAGCGCCAGGACCATCTGGTTGGCCACGCCGATCGCGGCGAGCACCGTCGTGAAGCCGAGGATCATGTCGAAGATCACGAAGTCTCGCCCGGTCGCCTTCCGGCGCACCGCCTCGATCTCGACCCCCGTCTGCATCCGCACGTCGCGCGCGCGCGGCACGTCGGCCAGGAGCTCGCCCCAGGGCGGCGTCGCGGCGCCGCCCCGCGCCGCCTCGGCCCCGGTCACCGGATCCGCCAGCGCCACCGTGTGGCCGATCGCGAGCGCGTACGGCGAGATGACCGAGAAGTCGGCCGCCTCGATCACCGCGTAGGTTCGCAGGTTCCGGTACGCCCCGGGCGCGTGGACGTAGCCCAGGTCGTCGGTGACCCCGACGACCTCGAACCGCCGCGCGCCGGCGCTGCCGCTCACCTCGAGCCGGTCGCCGGGGCCGACGCCGAAGCGGCGGGCCATCATCGTGGAGACGATCGCCTTGCCCGGGCCGAAGCGGCCGGCGAGCGCGATCGCGTCGGGGCGGCCGGTGGCCTCGGCGAGCGCGCGGAGCTCGTCGCCCGGGACCGCGTAGACGACGTTGGGCCACGGCGTGCGGCTCGAGAAGCGCGCCGCGACGAGGCGCGGCGGCAGGCTCGGCAAGAGGCGCTCGGCGTGGCCGAGCGGCTCGTCCGGGTAGAGGAACGCGTAGGGGGCGAGCGCGCGGCCGGCCCAGGCCGAGACCTCCTGCTTGAGCGCCGCCGTGGCGATGTGCAGCGCGAGCAGCAGGGCGAAGACCATCATCACGCCGCCGACGCTCCAGGCGAGCTCGTGGCCGCTGTGCTCGACGCGGCGCCGGAGCAGGAGGCGCTCGGCGGCCCAGCGGCGCGGCGCGAGGCGGACGGCGAGCGCGCCGAGGCGCGCGACGAGGTCCGGGACGAAGACGATGGCCGCGAGGAACGCCGCGCAGACGAGGCCCGCCTCGACGACGAAGAAGGCGAGCATCGGCACCGACTCCCGGAAGAAGGGGCGGAGCAGGCCGTAGACGAGCACCATGAACGGCAGCGCCAGCAGCGTGACCCCGCGCAGGCGGCGCCGCTGCTCGGCCCCGCCCTCGAGGAAGCGCGGCCGCAGGGCGCGCGCGATGTCGACGCGGAGCGCCTCGCGCACCGGGCGGAGCACGCCGAGCAGGGCGGTGAGGGCGCCGGTGCCGCAGACGAGCAGCATCGCGCTCCAGGGCAGGCGGATCGCGTAGAGCGGGATGCGCGCGCGGCCGGTCGTCGTGATGCCGGCCTTCGCGGCGAGGTACGCGAGCGGGATCGACCCGAGCAGGCCGAGCGCCGCGCCGCCCACGCCGAGCAGCAAGGCCTCGAGGACGAACACCGCCGCGACCTGCGGGGGCAGCGCGCCGGCGCTGCGCAAGAGGGCGATCTCGCGGCGGCGTCGCTCGACGGCGACGTTGAAGGTGAAGAACACGATGAGGGCGCCGACGAGGAACGCGGAGAGCGAGCCGAGCCGGATCGCGGACCGCATGATCTCGTAGTCCTCGTGCGTCTCCTCCTGGGCGTCGGCCGCGGCGATGACCTCGCCGTCCGGGCGGAGGCCGCGCAGGGCGACGGTCTGGTCGGTGAAGACGGGGAGATCGGGGTTGGTGACGGCGCTCCGCGCCTCGACGGCGCGCGTGCCGACGTCGAGGATGAGGACGACATTGACCGTGGCCGTGCCGAGGGCGACGCCGAGCAGGGCGGCCATCGCGCCGAAGCGATCGGCGCGCAGGTTGCGCAGGGCGAGTATGCGGACGAGCGGCTGGAAGAGGGCGCGGAGGAGGAGGAGCATTCAGATGCCGAGCTCTTTCAGCCGATCGTGGACCGCGGCCGAGGTGACGGCGGGGCCCGCGAGGGCGGCGTCGTGCAGGAGGAGGCCGTCGCGCATGAACACGACGCGGTGGGCGCGGGCGGCGTCCTCGGCGTTGTGCGTGACGAGGAGCATGGCGCTGCCGGCCTCGCGGAGGGCGTCGGCGAGCAGCGCCATGATGCGGCGGCCGGTCGCGACGTTGACGTTGCCGGTCGGCTCGTCGGCGAGCACGAGCGCCGGGCGGCGGACCAGCGCGCGCGCGATGGAGATGAGCTGCATCTCGCCGCCCGACATCTGCGAGGGCAGGTGCTCGGCGCGGGCGCGCATGCCGACCCGGTCGAGCATGCGCGAGGCGGCGTCGTGGTCCGGCGCGGCGCCGTCGATGAGGTAGGGCAGGACGATGTTCTCGTAGCCGGTGAGGGTCGGGACGAGGTTGAAGAACTGGTAGACGATGCCGATCCGGCGGCGGCGCAGGAGGGTCCGCCCGTGCTCGTCGAGGGCGGCCATGTCCTCGCCGAGGACGCGGACCTCGCCGCGGTCGGGGGACTCGAGGCCCGCGACGCACGAGAGCAGGGTGCTCTTTCCGACGCCGGAAGGGCCCATGATCGCGCACATCTCGCCGGCGTGGATCTCGAGGTCGACGCCGCGGAGCACCTCGATCGGCGTCGCGCCGAGCGCGTGGGACTTGTGGAGGTTGCGGACGCGGAGGACGGGCTGGTCGGAGGTCACGGAGGATCGCGTCCTGTCTACAGCATCTGCGCGCGGCGTTCACCCCGCTTCCGCGCGCGGCCACGGGCGTTACGCCGGCTACAGCTGGCCCAGAGACGCGCGCAGGTGCTCGATGACCATCTTGATCTTGGGGATCTCCGAGAGCACCTCCGGGACGCTGAGCCGCACCGGCCTCTCCTGCCCGACCACGTCGGGGAGGACGGGGACGAGCACGTCCGGGCCGAGGCCCGGATCGGGCAGGAGCGCGTCAGGGACGAGGCCGATGCCCAGGCCGGAGATGCAGCAGTGACGGATGAAATGGATGTCCGTCGCGATGAGGGTCGGCGCGACGGTGAAGGACGCGCCCCGCCATGTCCGCCAGATGCGCGCGTCCTCGCCGGGGGCTTGCCACGCGAACAGCTCGTGGTGCTTCAGGTCGTCGATCGTCCGCGGGGTGCCGCGCCACTCCAGGTACGCGCGGCCGGCGATCAGCCACTCGCGGACGCGCAGGACGACGTGAGATATCCAGTGTCCCCGCGGCGCGTCCTCGCCGAAGTGGACGGCGATGTCGATATCCGTTAGGGCCTCGGCGAGCGGGTCGTTGCTGAAGCGGCAATGAAAGCGGAGCCTCGGATACGCGCGGCGCACGGCGGCGAAGAGCGGCGTGAGCACGTGCGGCGGCAACCCCACGGGCAGGACGACGCGCAAGGTGCCCGAGGGCGCGTCGCCGACCTCCCGGATCGAGGCCAGGAGCGCGCCGGCCTCCTGCATCATGCCGCGCCCCCTGCCGGCGAGCACCTGCCCGGCCTCGGTCGGCAGCACGCCTTGCCGCACGCTCTCGAGCAGCGGGACGCCGGCGCGCGCCTCGAGCGACGCGACCTGGCGCCGGAGCGTCGTGCGCGACGTGCCGAGCGCGCGCGCGGCGCCGAGGTACGACCCGGCCTCGACGACCGCGATGAAGGCGCGCAGCTCCTCGAGGTCCATACATCCTGCCACTGGCCGAATTCTAGCCATGGGTGACCGTCTTCGGCCATCCGCATCCAGCGCAGGTCGATAGTGTCGTCGCGGGAGGAACGAAGTCGATGAACCGAGACGCTTCACACGCGCTCACGCGCGCGGGATCGATCGCGGCCCTGGCCCTCGCGGCCGCGGCGTGCTCGAGCTCTGGCGGAGGGGATGAGAAGGACACGACGCCGTCGCCGATGTACGAGGATCCCCCCGAGCTACAGCCGGGCGAGGACGGGGCGTACGAGCTCCGCTTCGGCCCGAGCGCGGTGGAGATCGGCGGGCGGCGGCTCTGTCTGCGCGCGTACAACGGGATGACGAGCGGGCCCACGATCCGCGTCCCGAAGGGCGAGGACCGCAGGATCCACGTGAACCTGCGCAACGAGTTCACGAGGAGCGATTTCCGCGAGATCGCGAGCATGATGGGGCACGGGGGGAGGTCGTGTCACGACTTCAACCTGACGAACCTGCACGCGCACGGCCTGCACGTGCAACCCAACTTCGCGACCGACGACGCCGCGGACCCGTGCGAGGGCGACGGCTGCGCCCCCGAAGCGCGGTATTTCGGGGATCACGTGCTGCACCAGGTGGGGCCGGGGGAGGGCGCCCGGTACCGCTGGGACATCGACGAGGACGGGATTCATCACGAGGGGACCAACTGGTACCACCCTCACATCCACGGCTCGACGGCCATCCAGGTCATGGATGGCGCCGCCGGGGCGCTCCTCATCGAGGGGGAGCTCGACGAGCTCCCCGGCATCGCGAAGGCGCGAGAGCGGGTGATGGTCATGACGCAGGTGCCCATCGACCATGAGAACACGGTGCCCTTGAAGGAGGGGGAGGACTGCACCGAGGACAACCTGTCGGTGACCGACTTCCTCGCGGTGGAGTCGCTCCGGGCCACGCTGATCAACGGCAAGCTGAGGCCGAAGATCGTGACGCCGCCCGGGCAGGTGGAGCGCTGGCGCATGGTGTACGCGGGCAGCCCCGACGAGATGGGGATGAAGCTGCACGTGGCGAAGGACGCGGCGTGCTCCGATTTCGACAAGGAGCCCATCGAGACGACGCAGATCGCGCGCGACGGGCTGACGCTCCCGCAGTTTTACCGGAGCGACACGGTGTGGGTGTCGCCGGGGTACCGCGCCGACGTGATGGTGAAGATGCCGGAAGAGGAGCAGACGCTCTGCCTCGTCGGGCGCCGGCCGAACGATCTCCTGGGCAGCGTCATCGCGATCGTCGACGTGAGCCGGAGCGCGGGTGAGCCGACCGAGGTGAACCTGCCCAGCGAGGCGGACGTGGCCGCGCTCGCCCCGCCGACCTCGTGGACGGGCATGGTCGACGGGCAGATGACCGAGGTGAGCTGCGATTCGGTCGAGACCGTGCATCAGAAGGTGGTGCTGCTGGTGCCCACGCCGGGGTCGCAGCCGCCCGACCTCAGCTCGGACGTGTCGCTCAAGACGTGCGATCCGGGGGACCACCCGCACGAGATCGATCCCGACGCGCCGGTGTGCCTCTGTCCGGATCCGAACATCAGCTGCCGCAAGTTCGACGATCGGCGGCTGTGGGGCTACCGGAGCGACCGTGTCATGACGGTCGGCAGCGCGGAGCGGTGGGAGATCCGCGCGTTCGACGGCCACCCGTTCCACATCCACATCAACCCGTTCCTGGTGTGCCCGAACAAGTCGAACAAGGAGCCCAACTTCCCCCACTGGCGGGACACGATGTGGGTCCAGGTCGAGGACGGGCCGCGCGACGTGATCATGAACCCGCGGAAGTTCACGGGCCAGTTCGTGCTGCACTGCCACAAGCTGAACCACGAGGACGAGGGGATGATGGAGCTCGTGGAGATCTGCGATCCCGACGATCAGGAGTGCCTGTGTCTGGGGACCGACGAGGACGGCGCGTGCATCCCCCAGGGAGGGTGTCTGCCGGACGACCTGCAGTGCCAGTTCGCGAAGCGCGCGACGGACGCGTACCCGGCGCCGCCGGCGCCGGATCTCGAGCTGTGCGGGCCGTGATCTCCCCCGCGCCGAGGTGCGCGCGCGGTCAGGGGGACAGGTGGGCGATGAACAGGTCGTAGTCGTCGCTCGCGCGCGTCAGCCATCCTCCGCCGAGGTCCACAGCGCCGTCGAAGATCCCCACGAGAACCACGTTGTCCGAGCTGTCCGCCGCGAGGAAGCCGCCGATCTCGGAGGCCCCGGCGCCGTAGCTCGTGCTCGCGACGTGGGCTCCGGTCGCATCCCACTGCGCGACGTAAACGTCAGTGTAGCCCGCGGAGATCAGCGTCGACCCGCCGAAGTTGACGCTGTTCGTGAGGCCCCCGGTGAGCAGCACGTCGTCGGAGCTGTTCACCGTCAGGCCGTGGTAAAACGACGAGACGTCGGAGAAGCCCTTGCTCCAGACGTCCGTTCCATTGCCGTCGAGCTTCGCGACGAAGATGCCATAGCTCCCCGAGTGCGTCAGCGTGGACGTGTTGCTGCCGAAGTCGACGGTCCCATCGAAGACACCGCTGACGACGATGTCTCCGGAGGAGTCGACCGCGACGTCGTAGCTCGTCGTGTCCCCGCTTCCGTAGGCGTTGCTCCAGAGCGCAGTGCCGCTGCTGTCGAATTTTGCGACGAACGCGTCGTACTCGGTTCCTCCCGTGTTGCTGGTCAGCACGCCGTTGCCGAAGTCCACCGAGCTCGCGAAGCTGCCCGCGATCACGATGCTGTCGTCGGCGAGATCCACGGCGACGCCGCCGCTGTCGACGATGAGGCTGGTGCTCGACGGCTCGAAGAACCTGGCGAAGACGGGGGTCCCGGAGCTGCTGAACTTCGCCAGGAACCCGCTCGTCCCCGAGGTGGAGGTCGAGTCGCTGCCGATCGCGAGGTCGCCGTAGAAAGTGCCCGCGACGATCACGTTGTCCGAGGAGTCCACCGCGACCGCGTGCCCGCGCGCGAAGAGCCCGTCGCCGAAGCTCTGGCTCCACACATGGTTGCCTGAGGAGTCGAACTTAGCGACGAAGAGGCTGCTGCCGGTGCTGCTGCTCTTGGTCACCGTCCCGCCGCCGAAGTCGACGTCGTCGTCCATCCGCCCCGCGATGATCACGTTGCCCGAGCTGTCGGCGGCGACGCCCCAGATGGGGGCGGCATCGAAGCTCTTGCTCCAGAGGTGGCTGCCCGCGCTGCTGAAGGCCGCCACGTAGCCGGCCTCGACGCTCGTGCTCAACGTGCTGCCGCCGAAGTCCGCCGAGCCGTAGTACGACCCGACCGTGACGGCGTTGCCCGAGCCGTCGACGGTGACGTTGTTGGGCAAGAGATAGCTGCCGTAGATGCCGAACGACGCGCTCCAGTCATGCGTCAGCGCTTGATGCGATGATGCGACGGGCTCCGAGGCGGAGCCCTCGCCCCCGCCGGATGGGACAGCGCAAGCCGCGGTCACGGCGAGCAGAGACAGCAGCATGGTTCCAGCGAACCGCTTGGATTCAAGCACGATGATAGCCTTCCTTTTGTCGTGATGCGCCAAGGCGTCTCCGTGATCACCCCTGCCAGCGAGCGCGGGCGACCCGGTACATCCCCTCTCGGCGATCTGACGTACGGAGGCTAGCTTACAGAATTCCAGGTAGTCAACGATCGAGGACGTGCGCTGGCTAACGAAGCAACTTCTCGTCGCCGTCCGGGGGGCGCCTCGGCCGCTGGGAGATCATGAGGGGCCGCGCGCTCTCGCGGCAGCGACCTGGCTGCGCTCAGAACACGACCTTGAGGTGCCCGCCCACGGTGGTGAGCACCAGCGTGTACTCCCCGTTGCCGAGGTCGTAATCCGACTTGGTCACCGTGCGCGGCAAGATGCCCTGCACGCGGACGTCGCCCGAGAGCGACACGCTGTCGCTCACCTTCAAGATGGCGCCGACATCCCCGATAAGCCGGTGGTTGTCGGGCGAGGCCACGTCGATCGTCTCGTCCGGCGAGGCCGGCGATTGATAGCCGACCGACGCGGTCCCGATCAGCGCGTCGCTCAGCTGGTACTTGGCGCCAACCTCCGCCCACACGGTGTCGTTCCACCGGCGCGGCAGCGTCACGGCCACGCGATCGGTGATCCCGAGCTTCGGCTGGGCGAGGTCCGGAGAGGAGGCCGTGACCACGAACGCCTCGATGTCCGAGTAGAGCACGTACGAGAGCAGGCCATCGATGCTGAGCTTGTCGTTCACCCGGTAGCCGACCCCGGCCGTGAGCCGCTTGGGGAGCGTGAACGACAGCTCCGCGTCGCCCTCCACGATCGGCTTGTAGCGCAGGCCCTGCTCGGCCAGGTCCTGCGTGAAGAACGGGTGGTTCATGTCGATCGCGAACGTGCCCTTGTACCGCATCGCGGTGCTGTGCTGGTACGTCAGGCCGAAGCGCAGGTCCTTGTTCGGGTTGAAGGCGAGCCCGAGGTGGAAGGAGACGCCGTGCGAGAGCGCCTGCTTCAGCGAGATGGGGCGCGCGAGGACGTCGAGCTCGCGCAGCTCCGACGGCGTGCTCGGGCCGAAGTCGTTGTCCTGCTTGAGGTAGTCGAGGCCGTCGTGGAACTCCTTGAGGCTGCCGAAGTCCTGCACCTTCGAGAGCTCGGCGATGCCGCCGACGTACGACAGGCCGGCGCCGAACGAGAGCTGGTCGGTCAGCCGGAGCCCGGCTGCCGCCGTGAGCGACGTCGCGACGATGAACGCCTGCTGGAGCTGCCAGCGCTGCGCGCCGTCGGGGAAGCTGAGCGCCGCGGCGTACGGCACATAGAGCCCGACGCCCACCGTGAGGCGGTTCGGGATGGCCGGGATCGCCAGGAAGGCGTTTCCCGTCGGCGCGACCGGCGTCGTCGAGACCTCCTCGGCCGGTCCGGTCTTGCGGGGGTCGACGTTCGCGGCATCGAGCGGGAGCTTGAACTGCAGGGTGTCCGGCGTCTGGTAGGCGCCGCGCCGCTCGCGCTCGTAGGTGGCGTGCCCGACGATGAGGCCAGCGCCGAGAATGAGCTCCGGCCGCTCGACGCCCGCGAGCGCGGCCGGGTTCCAGAAGATGGCGGCGGCGTCCGGCGTCGTGGGGCCCGACGCGCCGCTCGTCACCCAGGGCGCGTCGATGCCCGATGCGCGCGCGTCGCCCGCCGTCCGGCAGACGAGGCCTGTCGCGAGCGCCAGCGCGGCGAGTTCACGTCCTGTCCGTTGACGCGCACGCGCACGGGCGCGGGGCCGCGGGGTCGGCAGAGCTCCTGTCATGACACGGGTCCTCACGGTGGGGGGGCCGATCACTGGATCCGGGTGAGGGTGAGCGAGAGGCGATGGGCGCTCGGCTTGTCGCCGATCCTGATCTCGTAGCGGCGCCCCTCGTCGTCGGCGAAATACAGCGTATCTCCTGGCTGGACCTCCACCTTCTCGTGGAGCGCGTCGCCGTCGATCTCCTCGGTCGTCGACACCTTCTTCGCGAGCGCGGCGTCGGCGAAGAAGCCCGGGCTGTCGTACGCGTAGTCGCGCACGCGCGCGCCCTCGTCGTCCTTGCGGATGTCGTCGGGCGCGATGAAGTAGAGGTAATCCCGCTGGCCGGCGACGCCGCTCTCGGTGCTCGGCTGGTAGAGGTAGAAGTCCGCGTCGCCGGCGGCGTTGTTGTTGAGCTCGATCGCCATGTCCTTGAGGACCGCCGGATCCTTCGCGAGGTTCTCCTTGATGCTCGCGACGAGATCCTCGGTCTTCACGCCGACCGGGACGTCGCGGAGGGTCACCTCGAGGTTGGCCTTCCCCTCGGCGAGGCCGCCGTCGTGGAGCCGCGCCTGGGCCACCTCGAGGAGGATGTCCCAGAAATACGACGGCGGGGGCGGCGGCTCCTCGAGGACGATGCTGGTATCGACGGTGATCTCGGTCCATCCCGTGCCGTCGACGCAGACCTTCACCGGCTCGAAGTCGCTCGCGGAGGTGCCCTGGGGGCCGTAGCTCGAGCAATGCTCCTCGATCTGCGCTGCCTTGAGCTCGCCGGCGCGGGCGAGGATGTGCTCGAACTCCCAGGGCGGCTGCTCCCACACGGGCGAGTCGCCGCGCGGCGCGGGCTCCCGGCTCGTGCCGCCCGGCAGGTACATCGCGCTCTCGGGGATGGCCAGGGTCAGCTCGCCGATGCTGAGGTTCTTGGCGAGGTTGTCGAGCTCGAGCCAGTCCGGCCTGCTGAAGTCGAACAGGGTGTCTATCTGGCCGGGCGTGCTGTTGACGCTCGCGACGTCGGCCATCGTCGCGTCGACCCCCTTGTACGGGAGGGCGTTGACGTTGACCCGGACGGTCATCGTGAAGTCGTCGAGGGCCGCCTTCACCCCGGCGGCGGCCTTGATGAAGCCGGGGTGCTTCGGCCCGCCGGGGTCGTCCGGATCGAGCGGCGTCGGGCCGAACTGCGCGGCGAGGCCGGCGAAGTCGGTGACGACGTCGTACAGCGTGACGGGGATGGAGTGGGGCGCGACGGGGTAGATGCCGTCGGGGTGCTCGTCGTTGGGAGGCCCGCTCCGATGCTGGGTGTTGGGATGGGTGCTGACGAGGTTCTCCAGGACGGCCTGCGACGTGATCTCGACGGGGATGAGCCGCTCGTTGCCGGCCACGCCCACGAGGTCCGAGAGGATCTTCGACGTCGGGAGCCCGACGGCGTTGCCGACGCCGAGCAGGCCCTCGAGGCTCGTGCCGCGGAGATCGGCGTTCTCCGGCGTCATGTTCAGGAGGCCGACGAGGTTCTTCGCCGCGGGCGGGAGCGCGTCGATCTCGGCGGGGGGCATGTACATGACCTTGAGCAGCGCGTTCTCGATGAGGGCCGCGATGTCGAGATCGAGAAGCCAGATCCCCTCGAGCGTGGGCCGCGGGATGGCCTTGAGCTCGTCGAGGGTGAGCGTCTTGGCGAAGCGCCGCGCGTCGAACCGCAGGAACTCGAGGGTGAGGGTGCGGCTCTCGTTCACGTCGAGCGCCGGCGGGGGCGGCGGCTGCTCCACGGTGACGGCGTCGACGCAGCCGGGCAGCGCGCAGGAGAGGGCGGCGGCGGCCAGAGGGCCGAACCGGGAGAGGCGGCGGCGGGCGGGGGCGGCGGGGCGGGTGCTGTCTCGCGCTTCCATGATCAGAGCCTCTCCACGTCGGCGGTGATCTCCACGGGATCGTCGCCTTGGGGCACGTGGAAGCGCACCTCGTAGACGGCGCCCTCGTCGTCCTGCATGTACAGCGTGGTATCGCCCGGCGGCAGCCGGTATTTCTCGTGCGCGGTGTCGGCGACGCCCTCGAGCTCCTTCTTCGAGACCTTGCTCGCCTCGTCGAGATCCGGGCTCGTGAAGAAGCCGGGGCTATCGTAAGTGTAGTCGCGGGGGGCCTCGGAGCTTTGATCCGAAGGCCGGAGGTCGTCCTCGGCCACGAAAAACAAGGTCGGAGCGCCGTCCGGCGCGCCGCGGCCGTAGAAGAAGTCGAGCGCGTCGTTGTTGACCCAGTACCGGCCGAGGATGATGTCGGCGATCTTCTTGGATTGGTCCTGCAGCGTGGGGCGGAGCTCGGCGAGGATCTGCTCGCCGGTGAGGCCGATGCCGACGCCGTGGAGGGCGAAGACCGGCTGGGCGGCGCCTTCCGGGATGTTGTTGTTGGTGGGGGTGGTTGCGCCGTCTCCCTGCGGGTCGTGGATGGCGACCTGCCCGACCTCGGTGAGCAGCTCCCAGAGGAACTGAGGATCCGGTATCTGGGGTGGCGGGTCAGAGACCCTGTCGGTGAAGATCGTCCAGCCGGGCGGGTCTCCGGCCTGACCGATGTCGACGCCCACCCGGCACGTCCCGCTCAGGCGGAAATAACACGCGGTGAACTCGCGTTCGCCGTACGTCAGGAAGGCCGCTTTGGCCACGATGGGCTCGAGCAGAAACGGGTCGAGGGTCCACACGGTGCCAGTACCCACGGGCGTGGCCGGGAGGTTGCTTTTGCAGGCAGGCACCTCGACGCACGACGGGACGAGGCTGTCGAGCTCACGTATCGAGATCCGCATGTCCACGGTCGGGTCGGGCGCGATGCCGCGGACCTGGAGCTTCTCCGGGTCGTTGAAGTCGAACCGGAGCGGCGCGTCGCCGTCCCGCAGGAACATGTCGCCGCCCCCCTTCGAGAGGTCGATCCCCGTGACCCTGCGCAGGCCGGACTCGGCGACGACGCGCATCTGGAAGTCGGGCAGGAGGACGTTGCTTGTCGTCGTGAACGTGGCGTCGTCGGGGACCAGCACGCCCGGATGATCGCCAGACGGGCCGAGCTTCTCGTCGAGGGGACCGAGATCGAGCAGGGCATCGTAGAGCGTTACAGGCATCCTCACGCCATCCGGGCTCGGGATGGCCGGATGCGAGCCGAGCAGCTGCTGCTGGAGGGACAAAATGAGCTTGGGTATCGGCACGAACGGGTCCGTCCGGCCGATGGCGAGGGCATCCGCGAGGACGCCGGCGAAGTCGAATGCGAACGTGCCGGGATTCTCCTCGAAGATCTTGTTCAGCCCCTCGAGCGACGTTCCGGTCACGTCGGCGTTGGCGGGCGTCATGGTGAGCAGGCGAATGAGCGCGAACTCCGGCGACGTCCGCCACGCCGCCCCGAAGCTCTGGCCGAGCGGGGTGAGCGAGCAGTCGTGGCCGGGGTTCGCGCTGTCATTCCGCCACGATATCCCGCACGCGTCCTGGATCCGCTCGAGGGCGTTCTGAAGCAAACCTGTGGTGTCGACGTTGAGGATCGTGATCTGCTTGGCGCCGTCCTCGCCGAAGACCTGGAGCGCCTTCTGCTTGTCGAGCTCCAGCACGACCGACGGGACCTCCGCATCGTCGATGCGCAGCCGGAACCGGTTCGGCTCCTCGATGACGGGCCCGCCGCCGGCGCCCCCCTCGCCGCCGCCCCCTCCACCTGCGGCCCCGCTGCCGCCGCTTCCGCCTCCGCCGTCGCCGCACGCGGCGAGCGCGGCGAGCAGCAAGAGGGGAACGCGGCCGCCGAGCGCGGCGCCGCGCCGGGAAGGGAGAGCGAGCGGGGAGTGCGTCATGAGGGCTCCTCGTCGAGGGATCTGCTCGAGATCCACAGGAAGAGACGCCCGATGCTACCCAACTTCGACGCGCCGGCGCGACAAAGAGATCGCGCCGCGACGACGCGGAGCGCGCGATCGCGACGACGCCAAGAACGCTGGGACACGCGGTGGTGTCCCTCGGCGTCCTTTCGTCTTTTTCGTTGCCGCCGGCCGCTCCGCGCCCCGCGCTACACGTCCTCGCGATCGCCCGGGGCGTTCGCCGCCGCCACGGACGGCTCGCCCGTCGCGGCCGCCTGGGCGTCCGCTGCCGCCGTGGACGGCTCGTCCGGCGCGATCGCCTGCGCGCTCGCCGCCGCCGCGGACGGCTCGCCCGTCGCGGCCGCAGGCGGGGGCCAGTTCGACGACGGCGCGCCCACGAGCTCGCGCGTCCGGTCGAACAGCGCGCGCAGCAGGGTGAGGCTCGGCTTGCGCTTGCGCGCGGCGATCGCGAGCACCTCCTCGCGGACCGCGGCGTTGATCGGGGTCGGGATGTCGAGCGCCGCGCCGCGCTCGACGACCTCGCCGTTCAGGAAGTCGACCGCCGGCGGGCGGCCGCGCTCGATGGCGGCGAGCATCGACGAGCGCAGGCGGCGGTAGCGCGCGCCGACCGCGAGGATCAGCGCGTGCTTCGCGAAGAGGCCCGGCGAGCCGCCCACCGCGGCGCGCTCGGCGTCCGTGAGCGCGATCCAGTCGAGGTCGAGCGTCCCGGCCACCTTCTCGAGGCGCACGCCGGCGGCGCGCGAGACCTGCACGGTCTCGGTCATGACCTCCAGCGCGAGGCGGCGGACGAAGCGGTGCCGGAGGAGCGCGCCGAGGCGGTCGCCGCCGACGGTGCCGAGCGACGAGATGGCGCAGTTGATGGCGAGCTTGGACCAGCGCGCGCCGGCGAGGTTGTCGGTCACGGCCGTCGGGCCGACCGCCTCGAGGATGCGCGCGAGCTCGTCGAGGCGCCCGTCGCGCGCGCCGTCGAGCCGGCCGAGGACGAAGCCGCCGCTCGAGGTGCGGTCGTACACGCCGGGCTCGACCATCGAGGCGCCCCACGCGATGATCCCGCCGAAGGTGCGCTCCGGGCCGGCGATGCGGGCGATGCGCTCCTCGCACAGGCCGTTCTGGAGGCAGACCATCGCGCCCGTCGGGGCGAGGTGTGCGACCACGCTGCGCGCCGCCTCCTCGACCTGCGGCGGCTGCGTCGCGAGGAGGACGTAGTCGAAGGGGCGGGTGTCCGGGCCGAGCTCGCGCACGGCGCGGCCGCGGACCGTGCCCGGGCTCGCCTCGCCGCGCACGCGGAAGCCGGCGGCGTTGATGGCGTCGGCGATGAGGGGGTTCGTCGTGAAGGCGGTGACGTCGTGGCCCTGCTCGAACAGGTGCGCGGCGATGATGCCGCCGATGCCGCCGCAGCCGACGACCAGCAGGCGGGGAGCAGAGGAAGCGCGGGCAGCGGGCGAGCTCGGGGCAAGCTCGCCAGGTGAATCGGTGAAGCTCATGCGAGGTCCCTTACCACCATCGCGGCGCGGGCTCGACGGGCTCGAGGGGAGCGGGACGGGGGAGAGGGGGGTCGGACGTCGCGGCGGTTTCCGCAGCGCGTCAGGTGTGAGAAGCAGGCGATACGCTAGGGTTAGCGGGCAGCCCGCGTGGGCGTCCTCACGGCCCCGCGTCGCCCGCTGCCTCGAAGGCCGCGAGCAACTGCCGGAAGCTCGGGAGGTGCCCGGTGCGCGCGCACCGCGCCCGCAGCGCTTCGAAGTACGACGGCTCGATCACCACGCCCGGGCGCTGCTTCGTGTAGCGGTGGCTGCGCTCGATGAGCATGGCCTTGAGATACGCGAGGTGGAAGCTGGCGCGCGTGACGTAGCCGGGATACTTCCCCATCCGCTCGGGATCGTCCGCGCTCACGTCGTAGAAGCGCTTGAAATCGACGAGCTGGGGCGATTGCGGGCCGGCGCGGAGGAAGCCGTCGTGCCCCAGAAACCAGGTCTCGATGCAGCAGTGCTGGATGATGATGCGGATCTCGAGCGAGGGATTCGTCCTCGCCATCCGGGTGCCTTGGAGCTCGGCCTGTACCGCGCGGTGGACCTCGGCGTAGCGGGCTTCGTACGTGTCCTCCTCCGAGTCGATGCAGATCCAGAGCTCCTGCACGCGGCCGGGGTTGGCATCGATATCCCGGAGGAGGCCGGCGATCCTGCGGTAGCACGACGGATAGCCCTTGCCGCTCACGAGGACGTACCCGTCGGCCGTCAGGTCGGCCACGTTGGCGAGGCGACGGAGCGCGGGGAGCCGATGCCGGAGCCAGGCCTCGTAGACCCTCGGCTCGGTCTCGGCGCCCTCGACGAGGAGGACGAGGTTCATCCCTGGACCCCGTGCTCGTACTCCGGGAGGTTGATGAGCCGCGTGAAGCGGTCGAGGTGCGAGCGCTCCTCCGCCATTGCCGGGATCTCCTCGGCGTCGAGGACCCGCACACGGCTGCCCTTCCGGGTGACGATCTTCCAGTGGCTCGGCGGGATCTGCTCGATGATGTAGGGGTGATGGCTGGTGAGGATGAGCTGGAGATCCGGCGCCCGGCTAAGGAGGAAGCGTGTCACGGCAGGCAGGCAGTTGACGCCGAGGCTCGACTCCAGCTCGTCGATGAGCACCACCGTGCCGCGAGGGGCGAACGACAGGTGGACGAGGAAGGAGAGGTAGCGCTGCATGCCGGAAGACATGTCAGCGAAGACGATCCATTCGTCGACGCCCGACTCTCTCACTGCCAGGGTGATGAAGCTCGCGCCCTCTCTAGTTAATTTGGGGTAGTGGCGTCGATGAACTTTGAGCTTCTCGATGGTGGGGAACGCTTCCTGGAACGCCTCCTTGATCGCGGCGAACGCTTCGGGGAACCACTCCTGGAGAAGCTCCGCCTTGCCATGCAGCGGCAGAGAAAAGTCTGCGCCGATATCAGCCGCGGATTGGTAGTTTTGCCTCTGATCATCGACAGAGCCGAACCGAAATCCGTGAGGCGGCAACCCCTCGAGGGCCCTAAAGATGCAGCGCGAGAACGCCGCGTAGAGCGGCTCCATTGCGGGGTCCTCCTTCAGGACCGCGATCGCGCTCTTCGCTCGATCTAGCTTCGGGATTGGGTGTCCGTTCAGAAGAAAGCGCTCTGGCGTGCGATCCACGAGCGACCTATCTCCCTGGTAGATGCGCTCCGTCTGGATGAGCGGAGGCTCCACCGCTTGCAGCGCCCCATCATCTTCTGACCCTCGCCCCACGCGCGGCTCCAGCTCGGCTTCCCAGCGGTAGGTGAGCCCGTCGTGCTCGAAGCCGATCGCGAAGCTGGCTCCGCGGATCGCCTCGATATGCTCGTCCACTTCCTTGTTTCCGAGCGCGACGGAGCAGACCTGCTCGATCGCCCGCACGATCCGCGTCTTACCCGCCCCGGACACGCCGACCAGCAGGTTGAACGACTCGAGCGCCATCGGCTCGAGCGTCCAGCCACGCCGAGCGCTCTGAAACTCGAAGGTCAGGATCCTCATACGGCGGCGAGTCTACGCGCTCCTCCCAGGCCGGCCAACCGCTCACCCGCCGGGCTCGCTGCCGCCGCAGCGCCTCGCCGCCTCCTCAATCCGCCGGCGCCAGCACCTCGATCGCCTTCGGCTCGATCGTGACCGTGATCGGCAGCCGCCCGAGCGGCTCGCCGTCCACGTCGAGCAGGAAGGCGTGCTCCACGTCGCGGTTCAGGAGCGTGAGCTCGATGCGGTCGCACTGGAAGTGGCGGACGTCCGGGTGGCGGATGTGCGCGCCCGTGTACATGCCGGTCGACACGGCCGCGAAGCGGACGTGGGGCGCGCCGCCCAGGTCGATCACGTCGAACAGGCCGTCGTCGGCCCGCGCCATCGGCGCGACCTGCATCCCCGCGCCGAAGAAGCGGCCGTTGCAGATGGCCACGGTGCGCGTCGCGAGCTCCAGCTCCCGACGCTCCCCGCGCAGCGTCGCCACGCAGCCCACCCGGCCGACGCGGCTGCGGGCGAGCCCCCGGAGCGACGCCATCGTGTAGGCCAGCGTGTTGCCGAGCACCCGCGTCGTCTCGCTGACGATCTGATCCACGAGCCCGCTCATCCCCGCGGACAGGACGTTGACGAAGAACGCCTCGGCCTGCCTTCCGTCGTGCGTCTCGTACGAGAAGCGGCCCACGTCCATGGGGCGCGCATTGCCGCTCGCGATCGCCGTGCAGTAGCGGTCGAGCCGGTGGTCCAGCTTCAGCGTCCTGCAGAGATCGCCGCCCGTGCCCGCGCCGATGATCCCGAGCCGGGTGCCCGCGGCGCCCCGATCCTTCGCCTGCATGAGGCCGTTCACGACCTCGTTGACGCTGCCGTCCCCGCCGACCGCCACGACCGTCTCGCGCCCGCCGAGCGCGGCCTCGCGCGCGAGGTCGACGGCGTGGCGCGGGCGCTCCGTGCGCACGATGTCGACCTCGCCGAGGATGCGCCGGATGGGCTCCAGCATCCCGTCGAAGACCTTGGCCGTCTTTCCGCCGCTGGACCGGGGATTCACGATGAGGAGGGGGCGCATGCGGGCCCCGATGCTAGATGCCGGAGGCCGCCCAGCGCGAGGTGTTTTTGTGGAAGGCCCCGCCCGGGGCAGCCGGGAACGCCGCGCGGGCGTCCCTCGCCCGCGGCCCCGAGGGCTCGCCTCGGCTCACGGCTGCTTCGTGCAGCCGCAGCCGCAATCGTCGCTGAAGTAGGTCCAGCCGGGCTCGCAGACGAAGCGCATCCGGGCGCACTGGTCCGGGCTCTGTCCGACGTACTTCAGGAGCGGGCCGTCCGTGCAGCCTCGCTGGCCGCCCGTGCCCGGCGCGCCGCCGACGCCGACCGGATCGCCGCCCCCTGCGTCCACCTCCTGGCCCGGCGCGCCGCCGGCCTCCGCGGCCCGCCCGCTCTCGCCGGACACGGGGGTCATGGGCGCGCCGCTCTGGGCGCCCTGGCAGCCCGCGGCGAGCGAGCCAATCAACACGAGCAGCGATGGGGAAGCGATGGTTCTATGCAGCATGAGGAGGCTCCGGTGAACAGGTCAAACCCGCGGCAGCGGGCGCTTACGCCCTCCCCCCATGGAGCTCCGAGCCGTTCGAGCGAACGGGGCGCGGGAGCGCGATGTCCCCGCCCGCGCTCCGGTCGCGCGGGGGGCCGCCGGCGCTGGCCGGGAGCGCGGTCCCCTGACCCTCTTCCTTCGCGGTCTTGGGCACGTCCGCCCCCGTGTCCTCGGCGTCCTTGGCGCCGGTGCGCTTCCCGTCCGGCGAGCGGTGCTCGATGATGGCGTTGATCTCGGCCCCGAGGAGCACAGCCATCGACGAGATCCACATCCAGAGGAGCAGGATGATGACGCCGCCCAGCGCGCCGTAGCTCACCTCGTAGCTGCCGAAGCGGCTGACGTAGAAGGAGAAGCCCAGGGAGGCGATCGCCCAGATCACGACCGCGACGACCGAGCCGGGGGTGATGAACCTGAACTTCTGCTCGACGTCGGGGAGCACGTAATAGAGGGCCGCCAGGACGGCCATCACGATGAACGCCGCGACCGGCACGCGCAGCCAGAGGATCGGCGTCGCGAGCGGGCCGAGGTGCTCGGTGACCGCGGGCGTGGCCACCGCGAGCGCCGAGGCGACCGTCAGCAGGACGGCGCCGCCGAGCGTGACCAGGAGGGCGATCCCGCGGCGCTTCAGGAACGACCGGCTGTCCTCGACGCCGTAGGCGGCGTTGAGCGCGTCCATGAGCGCGATCACGCCGCCCGAGGCGGCCCAGACCGCGCCGAGCGCGCCGACCGTCAGGAGCGCCGGGCTCTGCCCCTCGGTGAGCGCCTGGAGGCGCTCGCCGAGGATGTTGGCCACGGCGGGCGGGGCCATCTGGTAGAACTCGCGCATCAGCCGCGCGGACTCGGCCGGATCGATGACAAGGCCGGCGAGGGCGACCGCGAAGAGCAGGAAGGGGAAGATCGCGAGGACGCCGAAGAAGGTCAGCGCGGCAGCGACGGTGTCGACCTTGTCCTTGACCCATTCCTGCTTGATGTCGTTCAGAAAATCCTTCCAGGGGATCTCTTTTCCAGGCAGGTACATGACAGACCTTCACTGCGGGGGCGCGCGACGCGCCGTTGCGTTCTTCCTGGGCGGCATCCGCCGGGGCGGCCGCCTGGGAGAGAGCAACGCGGGTGCCAGGCCGGGCGCGGGGGCGGCGGGACGGACAGGGGAGCAGCCGGCCTGCCCGCGTCCGCGCGGGGGGCGCCGCTGGCGCCGGGCGCTCGCCGGCTCCACCTGCGCGTGTGGCGCGAATTGCCTCACATGGCACAAAGGCCACATCACGGCGTGTGCGATCGTGGGCCGGCCGCCCTTTGCCGCCGCCTCGCTGGGCGCCGAGCGGGCGTGCAGCGCGCGCGACAGGCGCCATCGCGTCGGCGGACTCGGCGCCGATGTCCCCGACGCCGGCGAGGTCGGCGACGACCGTGTGGAGCTGGCGCTGCACCATGCGGTGGAGGAGCGCCTCCATCGCCTGCTGGGCCGGCTGTGGTCGAGGCTGCCGAGGAGGGGCATGGGGGAGGGAGCGGTAGGCGCGAGGGGAGGGAGCGCGCGGTTGAACCCGCCTGAAACGAGCAGATTTTGAACGCCAAGGCGCCAAGGCGCCAAGGCGCCAAGAAGAAAATAAACTCTTCGCGTCCTTGGCGTCCTTGGCGTCCTTGGCGTCCTTGGCGGTTCATCGTTCACTCGATCAACGTGATCGGTATCCTAGCTCATCGCCTTGCCGATGAACTCGTGCAGCGCCGGATCCATCCCGTGCTGGTTCCTCATCGAGGGCTCCTCCTTGTACATCCTGTTCAGCGACCTCTCGATCTCGGGGTTCTTCCCCGTGAACGCGTCGATGAGCTCCCGCATGCGCTTCACGATCTGCTGCACCGATTCGCTCTTCGGATCGGAGCCCTTCTGCATCTCCGCCCGCATGTCGTCGTAGATCTGCTGCCACGCCGACTGGGCATCGCGCATCTTCTCCGGGCCGATCGCCTCCGCGCGCTGCTTGAGCTCCGCGAGCTGCTCTGGGGTGTAGTACTTCTCGATCATGGTCATCACCTCGATGGTTTGAAGGAGCTGCTCCACAGAGGCGTCCTCCCCCGCGCGCAGCACGTGCGCCAGCCCCTCGAGCCGCGCGCAGAGCTTCTGCTCCAGCGCGATCTGCTCGCGCAGCCGCGCGAGGTGCAGCTCGATGGTCTCCAGCGGAGAAAAGCCCGGCTTGTCCAGACACCCGGTGATCTGCTCCAGGCTGAAGCCGAGCTCGCGCAACGACTTGATCTGCTGGAGCCGCGCGACATCGCCCGCCGAGTACATCCGGTGCCCCGACGCCGTGCGGTGCGACGGGGACAGCAGGCCGACCTCCTCGTAATAGTGGAGCGTGCGGATGGAGAGGCCGGTCTGCTTGGCGAGATCGCCGACTTTCAACGGTGCTGAACGCATGGTGCTTCCCCTGTTTCCAGGGCGGGGGAGGACGTCCATGCCCCGGAGGCTAGGTCCTCACGTAGCGTGAGGATCAAGGCCTGGCCTCCACTTTTTTTCGCGCGCCGCGCCGCGTCGGTCGAGCGGCCCCGCCGGCGCGCTCACGGCGTCAGGCGCTCGCCGTTCTCGTCGATCACGAGCACCTTGCCGGTGACGTCGCCGCCGTCCAGCCCGGCGATCGCGGAGACCACGCGCTCCGTCGGGATCTGGCCCGGAAAGCTGGCCGGCGCGATCGCGTTGGCGCGCACGCCGAACGCCGCGAACTCCTCCGCCATGTGGCACGTGAGGTAGTTGAGCGCCGCCTTGGAGGCGCTGTACATGCTCTGATCGCACCCGCCGTAGATGTGCAGGCCAGAGGTGCTGGACACGTTGACGACGTTGCGCGAGCGGGCGGCGTTCTCGTCGCGCCGGTCGCGCCAGAAGCGCTCGGCCACGAGGGCCGCCAGGCGGACGGGCACCATCACGTTGAGCTCGAGCTGGGCGCGGAGCCGCTCCTTCAGGCGCTCCGCCTCGAGGAGCGGCCCCCAGAACGTCACGTCGGCGGCCGCGTTCACCAGCAGGTCGATCCGCCCGAAGCGGGCGAGCGCCAGATCGACCACCCGCGCCGGCGCGCCCTCCTCCGAGAGATCCGCCTGGATCGCGAACACGGCGTCGTCGTTCTCCGGGACGCTCGCCGCCGGGCGCAGCGGGTCTCGCAGCCACTCGAGCTGGGACGGCACGTCCGGGTGCCTCGACCTGTAGACCGCCGCGATGTCATAGCGGGCCGCGAGGCTGCGACAGAAGGCCGAGCCGAGCCTGCCGCCGGCGCCGGTGAGGAGACAGGCGCGCTTCAACGGACGGGCCATGGCTCGATGCTCCGCGCTCCATGGCGCCGGGCGGCGCGCTCCGCAGGGACGTGGATCCAGAGGATGACGCTGTTCCTCGGGCTCTTCTTGTTGCGCAGGAACGCGTGATACGAGTAAGGCGTGCACGCAAAGCAGAGGAGCGAGTTGTTGATGGGCGGGACGACCGCGGCCGGGCTCGACACGGGGCTCCGCGCGCTCGCGTAGAGGCCTGTCTCGCCGCCGTCGCCCGGAGACCACGGGTCGTTGGCGAGGTAGAAGAGCAGCGCGGCCGCGCGCACCGTCTCGCGCGGCCGGCCCGCGCCCCCGGCCGCGGCGCCATGCTGGTAATCGCAGAGCGCTGGATCCGCGACGTTCACGCCGTCGGCCCGCGGCCGGTCGACGAACCAGCCGGGGTTCAGGTCGTTGTGAATCCATCCGTCGCCGCTGCCGGCCGGGTGATGGTGGAGCGCGGCGTCCATGTCCAGCGTGGCCTCGACGTCCCAGAGCGCAGCCACCATGTCGTGCCACGCCCGGGAGACGAAGAGCTCGAGCGGGCCTGTCACGTCCCGTAACAAGGGCTTCACATAAGCGCCATATCCGGGCACGGTCCTCGCGAATCGCCCGTCGCCCGGCGCGTCCGAGAGCCCGGCGCGGAGCGCTCCTCGGAACGCCTCCTCCACGTCGCGGTAGGCGCCCGGGGCGAGCACGTCCTCCCCGACGATGTGCGGGAAAGGATAGACGCGCTGGCGGAAGTAACGACCGCTGAGGAGCTTCTCGAGGGGCGTCACGCGACCGACACGGACGTTACCATACGAGGCGCGGAGCGTCGACGCGCGAGGCGGCGCGCGCCGCCGCGCTCGTGTACCATCGAGGCCATGCGCGCGGTCCTCCGCAGCCTCACGGGGCTCCTCGAGCGGGCGGAGATCATCGACCCCGAGGCCTCGGTCCGCGGCCACATCGGCGAACAGCTGGTCACGTTCGAGATCAAGACGAAGAGCGTCGGGAGCATGACGCTCACGTGGACAGAGGCCCACGTGCCCATCCACGCGGGGCTCGAGCTGCTCCTCTCCATCCGGCCGAGCACGCCTCGCGACGAGCGCGAGGTCGCGCAAGGGGCCGCCGTGGATCACCGGCTCGGCGATCCGGCGTTCGACGCCGCCTTCATCGTCGAGGGCGCGCCGGAGCGGCTGGTGCGCGAGATCGTGGACGAGGAGGCGCGGCGCGGGCTGCTCGCGCTCCGGCCGGAACACGTGCTCACACGCCCCGGCGCGCTGACCGTCCAGATGCCCGACTGGGTCGATGAGGCCGAGCGCGCCGCCCTCCTCGTGCAAACGGCGGCGCGGCTCGGCGCCGCCTGCGCGGAGATCGCGCGGCGGCAGCTCGCCGATGTCGGCCGGGTGGACACCTCGGGGTACCGGGGAGAGGTCGCGCCGGGGACACGCGCGCGGGATCGGGAGGAGCTCTACGCGCTGCAGCGAACGATGGAGAGGCGCGACGAGGCGCGGCGGAGGGCGGCGAAGCGCCTCGCCGTGATCCTCCTTTGCTCGGTCATCGCCGTCGTGACGCTCGTCCTCGTCGCCGTCATCGCGTCGCGGTGAACGCCGGGCCCGCGTCCTGCGGCTCAGTCGAGATCCTGGACCTTGTCCGCGTGGAGCGGCACCGTGCGCATGCGCGAGGTGATCGCGTCCGTGAGCTTGGCCTCGCGGTATCCCTGCACGAGCGACAGGTCGGCCTGATAGAGGTTCGAGCCGCTGAGGTCCGCGCCGGAGATGTTGGCCTTCGACAGCAAGGCGTCGAGCAGGTCGGCCCCGACCAGGTTGGCGCGGCGCAGATCGGCGCGGATGAACCGCGATTGCCGCGCGCGCGCGTGGTAGAAGCGCGCGTCCTGGAGGTCGCAGTCGCTGAAGTCCGAGAGCTTCGCGTGCGCGCCCGCGAAGTCGCACCCGACGAGGGAGATGCCCCGCAGACAGGCCTCCTCCAGCTGAGCGTCGCGGAAGTCGCAGTCCTCCAGGAACGTGCCCTCCACCACGCGGAGGCTCCTGCCGTGGATGCCCGCGAAGGTCGTGTTCCGGCCGCGGCACTTGAACAGGGTGGCGCCGGCGAGGTCGGCGCCGGTGAAATCGGCCCGGTCGAGCCCGCATTTCATGAACACCGCGTCGACCAGGTGGGCCCCGGCGAAGCTCGTGCCGCTCAGATCGAGGTTGTCGAGCAGCAGGCCCTCCGCGCGGACCTCCCGGAACGAGCACCGGTCCAGCGTGGCATCGTTGAGGGTCGCCCGCTCCAGGTTCGCCCCGTCCAGGCGCACCTGCGAGAGCCGCGCGTCGACGAGCTGCGCGTCCACGGCGCGGCACCCCGACAGGCTCGTTCGCTCGCACACCGCCTTCGAGAGGTTGGCGCCCTCGAGGTTGGCCCCGTCGAGTTGCGCGTCGCCCAGCGCGGCGCGCACGAGCACGGCCCGCTTGAGGTTCGCCCCGGCGAGGTTGGCGCGCGACAGATCGCAGCGCTCCAGGAGCGCCTCCTCGAGGTTCGCCCCGGGCAGCTCGATCCCGGAGAGATCGGCGCCCGTCAGATCGCGGCCGGCGAGGCTCTCGCCGCGCGCGTGGGCGGCGAGGAGCTCCTCCCGCAGGCGGAGGCTGTCCTCGGCGCTCCGCAGATCGGGCTCCGCGCGGTCCTGCGCGCCCATCCGGTACGCCTCGAGCTGCGCTCGGTCCTGCTCGTGCACCATCTCGACGAAGCTCGGGTCGGCCAGGTACTCGTCGATCTCGCTCGCGTCGAAGCCGGCGGCGCGGCTGTCCGCGGCGAGCTGCCGCATCCGCGCCATGTGCTTCTCGGCGGTCGGCTGCGGAGGCCCGCCCTTCCAGGGGCCGTGCCACTCCTTCTTGATCTCGTCGAAGTCGATGCCGTGCGCCGCGCAGACCGCTGCGAGCTCCGCCTCGACGCCGGCCATCGACGCCTCGGCGAGCCGGCGCCGCTCCAGGAGCTCCTCTTCGATCTTCTCCGCCCGGGCCAGCACCTCGTCGAGGGGGGCTGTCGTGTCGATCGGGTCCTCGGGGACGGGGCCGTGCTCGTCCGGGTCGAGCCCCTGGGCGACGAGCAGCGCGCGCGCGCTCTGCACCTGGCGGTCGCCCCGCTTCATCATGTTCTTGTACGCGAGCTGCTCGTGGGCGACGAGGTCCGCCATCTCGTCGTACGGCGACGGCGGGCGCTTCATGTCGCCGCGCAGATCCGGCATGAGCGGCCGGTCGTCGAGCGACGCGAGCGCGCCGTGCTCCTTGCTGAGGCGCTGCTCGATCACCCGCTCGTAGTGATCCATCGGCTTCGGCCGGCCCAGGTCCTCGCAGGCGAGGCAGAGCAGCGACACGTCCGCGGCGTCGTCCTCCCGGACGGGCGCAACGCCGTGGAACACGAGGATCCCGTGCGACGCCCCCGGGAAGAGCCAGAGCGTGTCGAGGTTCATGGAGAGCTCGGTCTGGGCCTCCTCGCCGCTCCGCCGCGTCCGCCGCAGGAAGCAGCGGAGCTTGACCCCGGGGAGCTTGCACCGCAGCTCGGGGTGCTCGGGGTGGAGGTTCCTGAGGACGATCTCCTCGTCCCCGCGGAAGAAGCCCTGGATCTGCTGGTCTCTCGGGGCGACGTTGAAGAAGCCCCAGTCGATGTTCCGGGCCAGCCCTGGATAGTAGTGGTCGAGCCACTCCTTGTCGTACGTGCCGGCTTTGTCCATGCGCTGAGGCCAGGTGATGTCGTAGGGGCCGACGCCGGCGGGCTCGGGCGTCTGCCGCGTCGACGTGATGAGGTGCCTCGGATCCTCGATGTTGGGCAGCGGCGATCCTTCCCTGGGCCTGTATCCCTTGCCGATCGGGTTCGGCTTGAACCCCTCGCCGCCGAAGGCGTCCTCCCAGCGCAGGCTCTTGACCATGAAGGGCTCGGGCTCCGTGGGGACGCCGTTCTTCCAGACCCGGTCGCCCACGACGGCGATCTCCTTCATGAGCTTGCCGTCGAGCTCCATCGCCGCGCGCACGACGCGGTGGGGCTTGCCCTGCGGGGCGTACGCGTCCGCGCGCAGCAGGATCTCGCCGTTCTGCTTGGGCATGGACTCGTCGATCGCTGTCTCGCGCAGCTCCTTGCCGACGAGGAGCCACAGGCTCGACTCGGACATGGGATAGCGGGGCTCGGCGAACGGGAAGAGGATGAGGCCCGTGACGCAGAGCCGGTACTGGTTGTTGTGGTCGAAGGGTCGCGAGAGGACGCCGACCTGGTTGGGCTTCACGACGCGCACGACATCTCCTTGGCTCGCCCTGGAGGGATCGGGTGGAGCGCTTCAGGGGCCGCCGGGGCCCGGTCCTGGTCCCGGACCCCCCGGCCCTGGACCTGGCGTGCCAGGTCCAGGGCCCGGCCCGCCCGGCTCGGGACGGGCGTGGCGGGGCACGTAGCCTGACCCTGGACCCGGGCCTGGCGCGCCAGGTCCCGGTCCCGGCCCGCCCGGCTCGGGACGAGCGTGGCGGGGTACGTAGCCTGAGCCTGGACCCGGGCCTGGCGTGCCGGGGCCCGGTCCCGGCCCGCCCGGCTCGGGACGAGCGTGGCGGGGCACGTAGCCGGATCCTGGCCCCGGTCCCGGGGAGCCCGGCCCTGGTCCCGGAGCGCCCGGGCCCGGTCCAGGAACTCCGGGTCCCGGTCCAGGAACTCCGGGTCCCGGTCCAGGAACTCCGGGTCCCGGTCCAGGAACTCCGGGTCCCGGTCCAGGAACTCCGGGTCCCGGTCCAGGAACTCCGGGTCCCGGTCCAGGAACTCCGGGCCCCGGTCCAGGAACTCCGGGCCCCGGTCCCGGACCCCCAGGCCCAGGCCCCGGACCGCCGGGCCCCGGTCCAGGAGCGCCCGGCCCAGGACCCGGACCGCCCGGCCCCGGCCCCGGCCCCGGTCCCGGACCGCCCGGCCCCGGCCCCGGTCCGCCTGGCCCCGGTCCCGGGCCGCCAATCTGCGTCAACCCCGCCTTCTTGGCCCTCGCCGCCGCCGCGCGCGCGGCCAGCACCCCATACACCGCCTCGTCGGCGATCGCCTTCGAGTCGACGGCTTTGACATCCAGCTTGAGGCCAAAGAGAGCCGCATGCATGAACTGGAACCGAAGCCAGTTGATCGTGACGGCCAGCGAGAGCGTACCCACGCTCAGCTTGGCAAAGTACGCCACGAGGTGCTGGCCGCCGATCCCTTCGTGCCAGAAGTCCACGGTCATCTGCCCGCCTGGCGCGAGGAGCTTCACCCCGGAGAGCCCCTTCACGGTGCCCGCCGCCGGCGTCACCATCGTGAGCGACGCCGGGGCGTTCAGCGTGTAGTCGGCTGGTGTCGTCACGCCGATGAACCCGGAGACGGTCTGCGTCAGCGAGCCCCCGATCGACTCCCTCGTCGAGCCCACGATGTCCTGCGTGCGACCGCCGTCGATGGTCTCGATCGCGTCGCCGTTCACGGTCCGCGTCTCGCCGCCGGCGATCGACTGCCGGAGACCCCCGTCGATCGCCTGCATCGCGCCGGACGAGATGGTCTGGGTCATCCCGGCGCTCACGGTCTCGGTGAACGCGCCGGACACATGCGTGCTCTGGTTCGAGGCATACGCCTCGGTCACGTCGCCGGCGACGTCCTCGGTCTGGGCGCCGCCCACCGTGATGTCGCGCTTCCCGCCGGCGTGGTGCAGCCCGTCCCCCTCCGTCGAGAGCACGAGGTTGTGATCGCCGAGCCCCGCATGGGCGCCCATGTGAAGGAACGAGCGCTGCGCCGGGGTCGAGAGATCGATGTATTGACCGCCCTCGCGATCCTCCACCTCGAGCCGACTCAGGCCGCCCGTCTGGATCACGTTCCGCGTGGCGTTGGCCGAGGTCACCGCGCTGGGCGTCGTCGGCGTGGGCGCTGCCCCCACGATGAACGGCCGATCCGGGTCGCCATGGACGAACGCCACGAGCACCTCGGTGCCCTTGCGGAGCGGCAGGTGGTGCCCTTCCGGCGAGCCGCCGTGGGGCTGCATCTTCCGCAGCCACGCCGACGCGGCCCCCGGCGGGTTCTTCGCCTCGTCGAACAGGAAGCGCACGCGGTAGCGGCCGTGGCCGTCGATCTGGGCATAAGGGCTCTCGGCCTCTCCGTCCACCACCGCGCTCTCCACGCCGCGCACCTCGGGCCACGCGGTGCGCCGCTCGGGCCGGTATTGCACGTCGACCGGGAGCGCCTCCACGGCGACGCGATAGCCCTCCTCCTCGGGCGATAACCCCAGGTACCGGGCGAGCTCGGGATCGTCCCGGAGCTGCGCGCCCCGGTGCACCACGCGGCAAAGCTGGTACCGCCGGTTCAGCTCGCTGCGCGGGTGCTCGTCGAGCCGGAAGCGGAGCCCCGCGTGGAGCCCGCTCACCCGACCGGCCCCGTGAAACCGGATCTGGGCCGCCTTGAGCGCCTCGGCGCGCACCGAGGCGAGGCGATCGGCCTCGCGCTGATCCGGGAGGTTGTCCTCGAACCGGACGAGCTCCTCGAAGCCGACGGCTGCGTCCGGCCTGGACGCGTCGATGCGGAGCGCCGGCCTCAGATAATCGTAGTCCCCGAGCCGGACGCCCGCCGACACGCCCGCGTGCACGCGGCGCCACGTCGCGAGGCGCTCGCCGGCCAGCACGTCGTCGAGCCCGCTCGGATGATACCGCACGAGCGCCGAGGCCGCGTCGTCGTGCCGGTCCTTGTCGTCGCAGACGACGAGCTTCGGGCCGCCCTCCTCGTGCAGGAAATAATAATAGATGCCCTCGCGCTCCATCCAGCGGTGCAAGAAGTCGAGGTCGCTCTCCTTGTACTGGCAGATGTGCCGGCGGCGCTCGTAGGCCCCGCTGAGCCGGAGCTCGAACGCCGATTGCCCGCCCTCGCGGAGGCCCTGCTCGATGACCTCGGGCACCGACCTGTCCACGAAGACGCGGCTGTGGCGCCCCAGCGACAGGGCGTGGAGCTCGGGGGCCAGCGTCAGGCGATAGATCCTCCGGCCCTGCGCGGCGAGCAGGAGCTCGATCTCGAACACGACGCCGTGAAACCGCGTGTCGCCGAGCGACAGCGTCCCGGGCTTCCCGAGCGCGCCCTCGAGCTCACCCGGCTCGGCCTCGAGATCCCCGAGCACCTCGAGCGTGTACGGCCGGCCGAGCTGCTCCTCGCACGAGAACGCGAGGACCCGCAGCGGCCCACCGGGGAGGCCGTCGCAAGCGAAGCGGTACGTGTCGTTCACCGTCCGAGCCTCCCATCAAAGAAAGGTGATGAACCCGAAGGCGAAGGTGGCCGCGAAGGTGGTGCGCGTCACCACGCCCGCCTTCTTCGAGATGCCGCGGTTCTGGAGGACCACCCCCGCCAGCTCGAATTTGTTCCGCACCGCGTCCCTCCGCATGCCGCACGCCGTGGCCGAGATGCCGCAGACATTGATGTTGATGAGGTTGGGACGGAAGAGGAAGTTGTAGATCCGGATGTCCTTCGAGGCGATCGACAGGAAGAAGCTGTCGACGTTCGTCTGGCCGCCGGCGGCGTTCATGAGCCAGGTGCCGGCCATCATGTTCATGGGGCCGTCGGTCTTGAGGGTGATCGCCCCGTCGGCCTTCACCGTGTACATCCCGGCGCTGGTGATCGTGGTGCTCCCGCCGACGGTCTGATCCTGCGATCCGGTGATGGTCTCCGCCGTCGAGCCCACGATGGTCTGGGTGCGAGAGCCGTTGATCGTCTCCGCCGCGCCGCCGGCGACGGAGCGCTCCTCGCCGCCGTCGATCGACTGATCGAGCCCGCCGGTGATCGTCCGCGTCAGCCCGGCGTGGATCGTCTGCCGCGCGCCGGCGTCGAGCGTCTCCTGGAACGCGCCCGCGACGCGCGTGGCCTGATTCGCGTGGTAGGTCTCGGTCAGGCTCCCTTTCACGTCCTCGCTCTGCGCGCCGCCGACCGTGATGTCCCGGTTCGTCCCCGTGCGGATCAGCCCGTCGCCCGCCGTGGAGAGGACGACGTTGTGGCCCCCGAGCCCGGCGTGGGCCCCGAGGTGGACGAAGGTCGCCTCGGGGGGCGTCGACACGTCGATGTACTGCTGGCCCTCGCGGTCCTCGATCTCGATGCGGCTCCGGCCGCCGGTCTGGATCACGTTCTGCGTGCTGTTGGCGCGCGTGACCGGCGACGGCGTGAGGGCGTTCGGGACCGCGCCCGCGATCACCGGCCGATCCGGATCTCCGCCGAGGAACGCGATGAGCACCTCCGTCCCCTTGCGCAGCGGCAGGTGGTACCCCTCCCGCGCGCCGCCGTGCGGCTGGATCATCCGGAGCCGCGCGGAGGCGCGCCCGGCCGGCGACGGGCTCTCATCCATCATGAGCTTGACCAGGTAGCGGCCGTGCTCGTCGAGCTGCGCGTGGTCGCCGTCCGCCGGCCCGTCGATGACGCCCAGCTCCAGCCCGCCGGCGAGCGGCCACGGCGTGCGCCGCGGCGGCCGGAACTGCACGTCCGACGCGATCGCCTCCACCTCGGCCCACACGGTCTCTCCCGCCAGCGCCGCGGCCTCCTCCGGGCGGAAGAACGGCACGATCCGGCCCTGCCGCTCGCCGATCTGGCCGAGCCGCACGACGCGGATCGCGAGGTATTCCCGGTTGAGCTCACCGGCCGGGTGGCGGTCGAGGCCGAACGTGAAGCCCGCGTGGATGAAGAGCTCCCGCCCCGAGGCGAGGCACCGCCTCCGCCGGCTCCTCTCCAGCTCGGCGCGCAGCCCGGCGAGCCGCTCGGCGCCGCGCTGATCCGCCTCGTTCTCGGCCCAGAGCGCCACGCTCGCGGACAGCTCCGGCGCCACGCCCGCGGGCGCGCGGATCGCCGCGGCGGGGGTGAGGTAGTTGTGATCGGCCTCGACGATCTCGCGCGGCAGCGCCCTGAGCGAGGCGTGGAAGACGCTGAAATGATCCCCGGACGACGCGTCGGCCGACGTCACCGGGTGATAGGGGACCGGCTCGGCGCGCGCCGGCGCGTGGTGACGGGGGGCATCGCAGAACGTGAGCTTGCTGCCGCCGCCGCCGTGGTCGAAGAAATAATAGATCCCCTCGCGCTCCAGCCATCGCTCCAGGAAATCGAGATCGCTCTCCTGGTACTGGCAGACGTGCTCCCGCTTCGCGTACGTCCCGGTGAGCCGCAGCTCGAAGGCGTCCGCCGCGATGCCGGCCTGCGCGAGCACGCGCTCGAGGATCTCCGGGAAAGACTGGTCGACGAACACCCGGTTGTGCGAGGAGCGCCGCAGGAACCAGAGCGCCGGCACGACGCGGAGGCGCAGCGTCGGGCTCGGGTCGCCCTCCAGGAGCTCGATCTCGGCCACGTGCCCCTTCACCTCCACCGCCCCCTCGCCGGTCCCGAGCGCCAGCGCGGCGGGCTGGCCCAGCACGCGCTCGGGGCGCACGTCCGGAGCGCCGCTGTCGAGGGTGAAGCAGACGTCGACCTCGAAGCAGCGCCCCAGCTCCTCCTCGCTGCGGAAACCCAGCACGCGCGGGCTGCCGGAGATGGCGTCGCATCGCAATGTAAAGGGATCCATCCGTCGCCTCGAGCGTTAGCCCCCCCAGAGATGAAACGCGCCGCCCTGCTGAGAGAACGCGTGGGCGGTGGCGCCGACACCGTCGGTCCCGAGATAGACGAGCGCCGCTTGCTTCGCGGTCGTCCCCAGGGTCTGCTTGACGCCGAAGAAGTCGGCCTTGACCCCGACCAGCTCGACATAGAGCCCCATGGCGTCGATGCGGTGGCCGCAGATGACGAGCTGGTTGGGCGCCAGGACGGTGTAGTCCTTCCCGAACATCACGAAGTCGTTGTCGAGGCGCCGCTGGCCCCCCGGCGCGAGCAGGTTGAAGCCGCCGTTCGCGATGAGGGTCACGGCCCCGGGCGTCCCGACCTCGAACCCGCCGCCGGCGACGACGGTGTGGCCGCCGGAGCTCGTGATCGTCGCGCCGCCCGTGACCGTCTGCGTGAGATCGCCGGTGATCGTCTCCACCGAGGATCCCGCGATCGTCTGCGTCCGCCCGCCGCTCAGCGTCTCTCGCTGACCGCCGGTGACCCGGCGCCGCTCCCCGCCCGAGATGGTCTCGGTCGCGCCGCCGTCGACGGTCTGCTCCGCGCCGGCATGGATCGTCTGCGCGGCGCCGCCGTCGATGACCTCGGTGAGGGCGCCGGTGACCGAGGTCGTCTGGGCGCCGTGATACCGCTCGTTCACGTCGCCGGCCACGGACTCGGTCTGCTTGCCGCCGACGCGGACATCGCGGTTTCCGCCGGTGTGCATCGACGCGTCGCCGCTCGTGGACAGCACCATGTTGTGCGTCCCCTTGCCGGCGTGCGCCCCCAGGTGGAGGAAGGTGCTCTCCTGGGGCGTGGAGAGCGCGACGTACTCGGAGCCCTGCTGGTCCTCGATCTCGAGGCGCGAGCGCCCGCCCGTCTGCACCACGTTCTGCGTCCGGTTCGCCAGGGTGACCGGGCTCGGCGTCATCGCGTTCGGCACCGCGCCGACGATCACGGGCTGATCGGGATCGCCCCTCAGAAAGGCCACCTGCACCTCGGTCCCCTTGCGCAGGGGCAGGTGCATGCCCTCGGGGTTGCCCGCGTGCGGCTGGAGCATCCGCAGGTAGGTGGACGCCGCGCCGTCGGGCAGCCCGCTCTCGTCCAGGAGGAGGCGCACGCGGTAGCGGCCGTGCTCGTCGAGCTGGGCGTGCTCGGATTCGGCCTCTCCGTCGATGCGCGCGCGCACCGTCCCCGAGACCCGGGGCCAGCGCGTCATCGAGGGGACGAGGTGGTGGCGGCTCGCCTCCACCGCGCGGAGCTCGCAATGGTAGAGCTCCGCGCCCTCCTCGACGGCGGCCTCGGCCTCCGCGCCGCGCTCGCGGGCGTCGCCGGCGAGGTCGGCCTCCCGGCCTCGATGGCGGATCTCGGTCACGAGGTACGCCTGGTTGAGCTCGCGGCGCGGGTGCTCCGCGAGATCGAAGGTGAAGCCGGGCATGAGCCCGATCACGGACCCCTGCGCCTGGCAGGTGGTGCGCCCGGCGAGGTGCTCGAGCGCCCGCGTCGCCGCGAAGCGCCGCGCGTCGCCGGGCTGCTCCTCGTTGACCTTGAAGAGGCGGACCTCGCCGCCCGCGCCCTCCGGCACGACGTCGGCGGACCCCTCGACCGCGAGGCGCGGGTGCAGCGGATGGTAGTCCGCGACAGCCACCTTCCTGGGCACCACCTCGTGGCGCCAGCGGAAGCTGCGGAGGGCCTGCCCCGCCGTGACGTCGCCGGCGTGCTGCGGCACGAACCGCACGGGCCTGCTCCGCGCGCCGGCGTGGCTCGCCGCGCTGTCGGTGATGATCAGCCGCTCGCGCTCGTCCCATTGCTCGAAGAAATAATACGCGCCGACGCGCTCCAGCCACCGGGTCAGGAAGAGCAGGCGGCTCTCGCGGAACTGGCACACATGGCGCAGCGGCGCATATTTGCCGGCGAGGCGCAGCGCGTAGTCGTCCGGCGCGAGCCCGCCATCCTCGAGCGTCTCCGCCAGGATCTCGGGGAGCGCCTTGTCGACGAACACACGGCTGTGCTCGCCGAGCGAGAGCCGCCACAGCCGGGGCACGAGGTGCAGGCGGAAGACGGAGCGCTGCTCCAGGTCCTCGACCAGCTCCAGCGCGGCCACCGTGCCTGAGATCGTTTGATGCACGGCGCCGGCGAGCCCGTCGCGGAGGAGGAATTGCGCGCTCTGCCCGACGGCGGCGTCGAGGTCGAGCCCCAGCCCCTCGGCCAGGGGGAGCGAGAAGAGGACTCGGAACCGGTAAAGCCTGCTGAGCGCCTCCTCGCCGTCGAACGAGACGACGCTCGCGCCGGGGGGGAGGAAGCTCGCGGAGAGGTGGTAGAGCCGGGGCATCGGGCGATCTCGCGGCGGGGGTGCGCGGCGGCTACGGCGCGAGCAAGAGGACCTTCACCTGGCTCGGCACCGCCCGTATCCCGGGGCAGTTGATGCCGTTCTGGATGCCGATGCTCGTCAGCCGCGTCGCCGGCAGGCCGCCCACGAGCACGGTGAACGCCGCGGTCACGTGCCTGTCCGGCGCCATCACCGTCCTCGACACGACGCCCGTGGCGACGCCGGGGTTGTCCCCGTTCGACATGGCGGTCGCGCTCGACATGTTGTGCGCCGGCGCATACATGAAGAGCACGTTGTAGACCGCCGGCGACGCCGTCGGCCCGGCGCCGAAATTGGGGTACGGGATGGGCACCGGCGTGGGCGCCGGCGGCGCCGGCGTCAAGCACACGTCGGGAAAGCCGATGTCGATCCCCATCATCTGCGTGTTGGCGAACATGGCAGCCCTTACCCGACGTGGACCTGGCCGGCGTCGATCTTGACCAGCTGATCCGCGGTCGTCACCGCGTTCTGGCCGTGGAGGTGATAAAGCTCTTCCGCGCGGCGATCCATGTTCTTCGCCTCGACGCGATCGAGCTCGTCCGTGCGCCGGAAGAAGGTCTTCGCCCGCTGGTAGATGCGGCCCGCGATCGTGTCGACCGCCTCGGCCACGACGCGCACCTTCCTGGTCCGGGCGGCGATCGACTGCCCGACCAGATCGAGCAGCGAGAAGGCCACGCGCACCTCCCCGGCATCGGCGGCCACGGCGCCGGCGCGGACGTGGAGATCCCGCGGCGACACCAGATCGACCCCCTCCTGGGCGAGGATCCGCAGGCGGCCGTTCAGCACGCTCAGCGACACGTCCTCGTGAAACACCATGTGGGTCGCGCCCGCGTGGGGCCGGCGCAGCACGGCGAGGACGTACGCCTCGTCGCCCGACGACACGACGAGCACCCGGTCGCCGGGGGCCGGGGAGACCAGGCAGCTCGGGGCGATCTCGGCCTCTCGTTCGCCGCTCGGCGCCCTCACCCGGGCCCTGTGCCCGGAGCGCGACTCCACCTGACCGAGCTCCATGACCGCCTCCGGGGCATGCGCCGCCGCGGCGCGGCGGGGCGGGGGGGCGGCGACGGGCCTCGGAAAGTCCTCGAATCTCGGTGCGGCGTTGGTCATGGTGATCCCCTCAAGCTCAATAGGGAGGCGTGAAGTTCTCTGCCTGGGCGCGCGAGCCGTCGGTGCCGAGCGCGACGGCGCGCCCCGGGATGGTGGCGCGGCTGTCGCGGACGCCGTGCAGGAGGGTCCGGTAAAGGCTCGCGTGGGTGAGGTTCGCCCCTTCGAGGTCGGCGTTGGAGAGGTCGGCGTGGGTCAGATCGGCGCCGACGAAGGAGGCGTCGCGCGCGCTCGCGCCCCGGAGCGCCGCCTCGCGCAGCCGGGCTCCCGAGAGGTCCGCCTGCGAGAGGTTGGCCCGATCGAGGAGGGCCTGCTCGAGCCCCGCCTTGCGCAAGGTGGCGCCCTGGAGGTCGGCGTCGATGAAGAGGGCGCGGGTGCAGGTCGCCTCGTCGAGGGTCGCCCCAACCAGGCTCGCGCCCTTGAAGTTGGCCTGGGCGAGGTTCGCCTTGTCGAGCCTCGCCCCCGAGAGATCCGACCCCTGGAGCTGGCAGAGCTCGAAGGCGACGCCGGCCAGCCCCATTCCGCGGAAGCAGCAGCCGTTGAGCACGGCCATCTCGAATCGAGCGCGATCGACGCGGATGGCGCGGAAATCGACGCCCGAGATCGACGTCCGCTTGAGGACCGCGCCGCGGAGATCGACCCCGTCCATCGCGGTCTCGAAGAAGATGGCCTGATCGAGGACCACCTGCGCGAAGGCCGCGCCCGACAGGTCGCTCTTGATGACCATCAACATCACGGGGCTCGTCCCGTCGAACCTGGCCTCGCGGATCTGGCACTCGGTGAGCTTGGCGAGCCGGATCGTGGCCCCGGTGAACGCCGCGCCGGCGAGGTCGCACTTGTGAAAGGCCGTATGATGGCAGAGGGCGCCTGACAGATCGGCGCCGCTCAGATCGCATTCGATGAAGACGGCCTCTTTCAATCGCGCGCCGCTCAGGCGCGCCCCCGAAAAATCACACTTGGAGAAGAACCCGCCCCCGAGGTCGGCGCCGGAATAATCCCGGCCGGCGAGACGGAGGCCATCGCAGATCTCACCGGACTGGACGAGCGCCGATAGATCTATCGTATTCACCGCCGCAGCTTCTGCTGGGCAGGGCGGTGTGTCAAGCCACGCAACGGGCGGATATCATGGAGTTTTCGCGACAATTGAGCAATCTTCTGTGAACGCGCCGATGCGCTCCCGCGCGCGGTTCACGATTGCATCAGGCATGTCCCCCGCCGGGCGCGGGCGCCTCGACGGCGCTCGCCCGGAGGAACACGCCGGCGAGCGCCGCGGCCGCGGCCGCCGCCCAGAATGGCGCGCCCATGCCGGCCCGCGCGTAAAGCTGGGTGGCGAAGAGCGGGACGATCCCATAGACCAGCTCCTGCAGCGCCTGATTGCCGCCTTGTACCTGCCCCTGCGCGGCCGGTCCTGCGGCGCGCGACAGGAGGGCGGCGAAGGAGGCCGTGAGCAGGCCCTCGCCGGCCGCGAACGCGACGACGGCCGCGGCGAACGCCGGCGCCGAGGGGTATCTCGCGACGAGGGCCATGGTCGCGAGGGCGAGGACGACGAGGGCAAGGCCGAGCGCCAGCACGCGCGAATCCCCGACCCGCCTGACCAGGCGCTCCAGCAGGACCCCCTGGACGCACACGTCCGTGGCGCCGACCGCGATCACGGCGAGGCTCACCGCGTCGGCGCCCCACCCGAGCCGGTCCTTGGCCAGGAGCGCGAACGTCGCCTGGAGGGAGACGAAGGCCGCCGCGAAGAGCGCGCCCACGGTCAGGAGCGGGCGGAGGTGCCTCACGCGCAGCAGCCCTGAAAGCTGCGAGAACGGGTTGAGCCTCCGCCACGCCAGCCCGCGGGCCCGGTGCTCGGGGGCGAGGCTCTCCGCGAGGAACAGGTAGCTCCCCGCGGCGTTCAGCGCGGTGAGGGCGGCCGCCAGGAAGAAGGGCGCCTTCAGGCCGAGCTGCAGGGCCAGACCGCCGAGCGCCGGGCCGGCGATCAACCCCGCCCCGAACATCGCGCCCACCCGCCCGAAGCACCGGGCGCGCTGGTCGGCGGGCGCCGCGTCGCCCAGGTACGCGAACACCGTGGCCACGTTGCCCGCCGTGAGGCCGTCGATGACGCGCCCGAGGAGCAGGAGCGGAAGGGCGTCGGCGAGGCCGAACAGCGCGTAGCCGGCCGCGGAGCCCGCGAGGCTGAGCACGAGCACCGGGCGGCGGCCCGTGGCGTCGCTCAGCGCCCCGAGCGCCGGCGCGGAGAGGAAGGCGCAGAGCGAATACGAAGCGCTCAGCAGGCCCACCGCCGACGCCGTAGAGGCAGGGTCGCCGGCGAACCGCGCGGCAAGGAAGGGGACCACCGGGGCGGCCAGCCCGGTGCCGGCCGCGCTCAGGAAGGCCGTCGCCTGGAGGAGCAGGAGCGCCCGAGGGGGCAGGCCCGCGCCGGAGCGGCGCTCGACGGTGCTCGTCATGCGGCGACCGTAACGACCGCCGCGCCGCCTCCGATTGAACAAACGCGACATGGGCGCGCGTTCGCCGGCAGGTCAAGCGCGCGTGTGCTTCCCGCGAGCGGCGCCCCGCGCGCCCGGCGCGCCCTCGCCGCCCGGGACGAGGCGCCGCACCTCGCCGGCGTACCTGCCGGGGCTCATTCCCGTGAAGGCGCGGAACTCCCGGATGAAGTGCGCCTGATCGGCGTAGCCGAGCTCGAAGGCCAGCGCGGTGAGGCTCGCGTCCGGATCGAGCTCGAGGCGCTCGGTGGCCCGGGAGAAGCGGATGAGCCGCGCGAGCGCCTTGGGGGACAGGCCAGCGGCGCTCTTGAACTGCCGCTCGAGCTGCCGGACCGACAGCCCGAGCCGCCCGGCGAGCGCGCCGACGCGCGCGCCGCCGTGGCTCGCGCGCAGCTCGAGGCCCGCCGCCTCCACCGGGCCGGCGGGCCGGCGGGCCGCGCCCTGCCGCGCGAGCAGCCACCCCTCGATCCGCCGGAGCGCCGCGCCGCAGGCGCCCTGCTCGAGGAGCGGCCCGACCTGCTCGGAGAGCGCCCGCAGCCCAGGGCCCACGGCCGTGCAGGTGCCGCGGAGGTCGGCCTCGCGCTCGAGCAGGGAGAGCGCGCTCCACGGGTGGAAGCGGACGCCGAGCACGCGCGCAAGGCCGCGGGACACCATCCGGGAAGGCTCGTCCCGCACGCCGATCACGAAGACGGGCGGCAACGGGCGCAGGCGGCCGTCGCGCCCCTCGATGCGCGCATCGCCGCGGTGGAACACGAGATCGATGTTGGCGTCCGGCAGGAGGCGGTGCTCCTCCGTGCTCGCCGTGTGTCGCTCCTCGTAGGAGGAATAGCTCTGCACCGCGCCGCGCAAGAGGGGGTGGGGCGCGTGCTCGCGGTAGCGGACGTCCTCGGACGCCATGGAGTCTGGCGACTCTGAAGGACGCGGGCGCGGCGCGCAAGCGCCGCGCCGGTCCTCCAGGCCGCTGCTGCGGAGGGCGGCGCGGCGCCGCCGACGACGGCGACGCGCGCACAGGGTCACCGCATGCGGAGCGTGTACCCCGCGACCGACCGGTACTGCGGCGGCCATTCCAGGTCGAACCCCTGCTCCGCGGCGGCGTGCCGCGTCCAGTACGGATCGTAGAGGTGCGCCCGCGCGAGCGCGCACAGGTCCGCCCTGCCGGCCGCGACGATGCTGTTCACGTCCGCGTAGCTCTGGATGTTGCCCACCGCGATCGTCGGCACCTTCGCTTCCAGCCGCACGAGCTCCGCGAGCGGCGTCTGGAACAGCCGGCCGTGCTCCGGCCTGCTGGAAGGGTCGGTCTGCCCCGCCGAGACATGGAGGATGTCGGCGCCGTGCTCCCGCAGCATCGTCGCCAGCGCGACGAGATCGTCCGTCGTGAGCCCGCCCGGCGCCCAGTCGGTCGCCGAGATGCGGACGCTCATCGGCTTGTCCGCCGGCCACGCCGCCCGGACCGCGTCGAACACCTCGAGCGGATAGCGCATCCGGTTCTCGATCGGCCCGCCGTACGCGTCGTCGCGCCGGTTCGTGAGCGGCGAGATGAAGCTCGCCAGGAGGTAGCCGTGCGCGCAGTGCAGCTCGATGAGGTCGAACCCGGCCTCGTCCGCCCTCCTCGCCGCCTCCACGAAGTCGGAGGTCACCTGATCCATGTCCGCGCGATCCATCGCCTTCGGGACCTGGCTCTCCGGGAGGTACGGGACGGCGGAGGCGCTGAGGAGCGGCCACGCGCCGCGCTCGAGCGGCACATCCATGCCCTCCCAGAGCCGCTTCGTCGCGCCCTTGCGCCCCGCGTGGGCCAGCTGGACGCCGATCCTGGCCCGGGAGCGGGCGTGGACGAAATCGACCACGCGCCGCCACCCCTCGGCGTGATCGGCGCGGTAGAGCCCGGCGCAGCCCGGCGTGATGCGGCCCTCCGCGCTCACGTCGGTCATCTCGGTGATCACGAGCCCCGCCCCGCCGAGCGCCCGGCTGCCCAGGTGCACGAGGTGCCAGTCGTCGATCCGCCCGTCCTCCGCCGAGTACTGGCACATCGGCGACACCACGACCCGGTTCTCCAGCACGAGCGACCGCAGCCGGAACGGCGTGAACATCGGCGGCGGCGGGGGGCCGCCCACGGCGGCGACCCGCGCCCCCGACTGCGCCTCCGCCTTCCGCGCGACGTGCGCGTCGACCTCGCGCACGAACGCCGGGTCGCGCGCCTTCAGCCCCTCGTGCGTCACCCGCAGGCTGCGCGTCAGCAGGCTGAACATGAACTCCACCGGATCGAGCGCCATGTAGCGCTCGGTGTTCTCGAACCACTGGAGGCTGACCTGCGCGGCCCGCTGGAACGCGAGCACCTTGGGCTTGCGCTCCGCCTCGTAGGCGGCGAGCGCCTCGGGCACGCGCGGGCTCCGCCCCAGGCTGTCGACGAGCGCGATCGCGTCCTCGAGCGCGAGCTTCGTCCCCGAGCCGATCGAGAAGTGCGCCGTGTGCGCCGCGTCCCCGAGCAGCACCACGTTCTCGAAGCTCCAGCGCTCGTTGTGCACGGTGGGGAAGCTCCGCCAGACGCTCCTGTTCTTGAGCAGCCGGTGCCCCTGGAGCTCGTCGGCGAAGAGCTCCTCGAAGTACGCGATCGTCTCGTCCTCGCTCGCGCGGTCGAGGCCCGCCCGTCGGAAGGTCTCCTCGCGGCACTCGACGATGAACGTGGAGCGGTCGGGCTCGTAGCGGTACGCGTGCACCCGGAAGAGGCCGTGGCGGTTCTCCTCGAAGTAGAAGGTGAAGGCGTCGAACGGGAACGTCGTGCCGAGCCACACGAAGCGGTTCGGGCGGACGTCGATGCGCGGCCCGAACCGGTCGGCGAAGCGCTCGCGGATCCGGCTGTTCACCCCGTCGGCCGCGATCACGAGATCGCTCCCGGCGATCGCCTCGGCCGGGTCCGTCACCTCCTCCTCGAAGCGCAGGACGACGCCGAGCTCCCGCGCCCGGTCCTGGAGGATCGCGAGCAGCTGCCGGCGCGACAGGCCGCTGAAGCCGTGCCCCGTCGAGACGAGGACGCGCCCGGAGACGTGCGCGTGGAGCTCGTCCCAGTGGGCGAGGCTGCCCTGGATCGCGTCGTAGCTCGGGCGGTCGACCTCGGCGAGGTGATCGAGCGTCGCGTCCGAGAACACGACCCCGAAGCCGAAGGTGTCGTCGGGTCGGTTCCTCTCGAGCACGACCACCTCGCGCCGCGGGTCCCGCTGCTTGGCGAGCAGCGCGGCGTAGAGGCCCGCCGGCCCGCCGCCCACGCACGTGATCCTCACCGCCCTGCCCCTCCGCTCCGGCGTCTCTGCATGCGCCGGAGCCTACACGAGAACGCCGGGTGCGGCGCCGCTCCGGAGGGCTATAAGGTCCTGCATGAGCGAGCAGCGAAACTTCCCGGACTGGCAAGAGCTGTATCGAAACACCCCGGCAGAGAGCCTGCCCTGGTACCACGCGGGCCTGGATCCCGATCTCGCGCAGGCGCTCGATCGCTTGCAGGTCGCCCGCGGGCGGGCGCTCGACCTCGGCACGGGCCCGGCCACGCAGGCGTTCGCGCTGGCCGAGCGCGGCTTCGACGTCACCGGCTCCGACCTCTCGCACGCCGCCGTCGAGCAGGCCGCGGCGCAGGCGGCGCAGCGGGGCGCCGCCGTGCGCTTCGTGCAGGACGACATCCTGGACAGCCGGCTCGACGGCGGGTTCGACGTCGTCTTCGATCGCGGCTGCTTCCACACGCTCCCGCCGGAGCGGAGGGCCGATTACGTGCGCACGCTGAAGCGGCTCGTCGCGCCCGGCGGGTTCTTCTTCCTCAAGTGCTTCAGCGCGCTGGAGCAGTGGGAGCAGGGCCCATATCGGTTCACTCCCGAGGAGATCCGCGAGATCTTCGGGGCCGATTTCGAGGTCCTCTCCAACGAGGAGACCGTCTATCAAGGGACCCTGGACCCGCTCCCGCGCGCGCTGTTCTCCGTGCTCCGGCCGCGGTGAGGGCGCCTCTCCTGGCTTTCGCGCGATAGCCCCTCAGCTTTCGTGCGAGCTCGTCGGCCGTTATCGGCGTCCGGCTCGCGCGCCAATTCAGCGTTTGCACTGACGTCATGGAGGTAGGCTCGCCGCGCCGGGTGCGCGGTGGCTACGCCGCCCTGAACCCGCGCTCCGGCAACCATCGCTGGCGGGGGAAGGCCACCGCCCGAGGCCGGAGCCATCCGCGGCCTGGCCTTGGGGGCTCTGATGAGCACGATGCCGACGCTCTGGATGATTGACGTGGTATGTAGTCTTACGTAGTGTTTTTGGTTACAATTGCGGTTGCGCATGTCTCCGGCGACCTCGGCCCAACGCCAGGGGGAAACACCTTGATGAACATCGCACGCAAGCACCTCTCCGTGCGGGAGGACAGGACCCGCAGATCGCGCTGCCACGCGCTCGCCGTGCTCTGCCTGGCGCTCTCGCTCCAGGCCATCGTCGTGCTCGGAGCCGGCTGCGCGCTGACGAGCGACGGCGACATCGGGATCGCGCGCGGCGCGGGCACGAGCCTCTGCACGCCTCTCTCCGATGCGCCGATCGACGCGGCCCCCTATGACGACACCGTATTCGGAACGGTACCGTCCTACCGCGCTCCGATCGCAGGAGATGAACAAGGGCCGCACGGCGCCCCCAGCGTCACCCCGCCGGCGACTGCCCATGCCGCCATCAACTGGCCGTTGAGCACGCTGGCGCCGGCCGACGGGCTCGGCAAGACGCCCGGAAGCTTCGCGGTCGGGGATAGCGACGGCGCGGCTACCTATTCGATCCCCATTCAGGTCATCCCGGGTCGAGCAGGGATGCAACCCGAGCTGGGGATTCTCTATCATAGCGACAGGGGCAACGGGCTCCTCGGCGTCGGATTTTCGCTCCAGGGTCTGTCCTCGATCGCCCGCTGCGGACGCACGTACGCGGACGACGACACCCTGCACGGGGTCACCCTCACGCCCGATGACCGCTTCTGCCTCGACGGGCGGGGGCATCAGAGCACGGTGGTTCGCAACGGCCGAGGGCAGGTGGTGCGGGCGGAGGACGCGCGCCACGAGACGACGGAGTACCGCTACGGGCCGTTCGGCAGCCTGTTGCGGATCACGGACGCGCGGGGCGAGGCGCTCGTGCAGGTGGTCGACGCGTACGGGCGGGTGACGGAGGCGTGGAACCCGGATTCGGGGTCGCGCAGCTTCGTCTACGATGCCTTCGATCAGGTCCGGTCGGAGACGGACAACAAGGAGCAGACGACGCTGTACTGCCACGATGAGGTGGGCCGGCCGACGGTGCGTCAGGACGTGGACGGGCTGACGGGATGGACGTACGATGAAGGGCCGCACGCGGTCGGCAAGCTGGTGAGGACGTCGAGCCCGGATGGAGTCATCGTGCAGGTTGACTACGACGAGGCCGGCCGGCCCTGGAGGGAGACGACCGAGCTGCCCGGCCCGGCAGGGGGGAGCGAGTCGTTCGCGATCCGGCGGGTGTACAACGAGCGCGGCGAGCTCCGCCGGGTGGCGTATCCCGCCGTGGACGACGACGCGCCGTTCGCCGTGGACTACCGCTATGACGATTATGGCCATCTGACGGCCGTGGAGGAGCCGTCAACCCGCCGCGAGCTGTGGCGGTGGGAGGAGGCGGATGCGGCGAATCGGATCACCCGGGAGAGCTTCGGCAACCGGGTGACGACCGCGCGGAAGTACGTGCTTGCCACCGGGATGCTGGAGCAGAGCACGACGAGCCGGCGGGCATCGTCATCGCCGTTCCCGACGGTGCTCCCCTTGCAGCGGCTGTCGTACGGGTATGACGGGAACCGGAACGTCGAGCATCGGACAGACCATCTGCAAGGGCTGACCGAGACGTTCGAGTACGACGAGCTGGACCGGCTGGAGAATGTCTACCTCGGGGACGGAGGGATGCCGCTCTATCACTACGAGTACGACGACTTCGGCAACATCACGTACAAATCGGACGTGGGCAGCTACGAGTACGAGGGCGATCGTCCGCACGCCGTGCGGCACGCGAACGGCAAGACGTACGAGTACGACGAGAACGGCAACCAGACCGTCCGGCCGATCGACGTGCGCGGCGCGGGCAACGCTTCGGCGGCGATCACGCACACGCCGTTCGACAAGCCGCGCCGGATCGAGGCGGAGCACGGGGTGACGACGTACGAGTACGACGGCGACCGGCAGCGCGCGCGCAAGGTGTCGCCGGGGCAGCTCACGACGTACGTGGGCGGGCTGTACGAGCGGCACGAGCGCACGGCGGGGGGCGTGGCGCACAAGATGCACGTGGTGGGGCCGGAAGGCGTGCTCGCGGTGAAGACGATCGCGATCGACGCGGCGGGCGAGGAGACGCGCGGCGAGCATTACCTGCATCCAGGGCACGACGGGTCGGCGGGCGTGATCACGAACGAGCTGGGGGCGGTGGTCGAGCGGCGCAGCTACGACCCGTTCGGGCAGCGCCGGAATCCCGATTGGGAAGCCGGTGGACCTGCCGCGGCGCCTCCGCGCGAGACGATCGGGTTCACCGGGCACGAGGACGAGGAGGAGCTGTCGCTCATCAACATGCGAGGGCGGATCTACGATCCGGCGCTGGGGAGGTTCTTGTCGGCGGATCCGTTCGTGCAGGCGCCGTTCTTCTCGCAGAGCTTGAACCGCTACAGCTACGCGTTCAACAATCCGCTGAGCTTCGTGGATCCCACCGGGTACCAGGCGACAGACGAGTACGAGTACTTCTATGCAGGGGTGACTTACGACAACTGTGTTGTCGGCGAGGGATGCGCTCGGATCGAGGTCGGGAGGTTGACCTGCCAGGCATCTACAATGATCTGGCGTCGGGCGAGCCGTTCGGGCATCGCGAGCCTGGTCCTCCAGGATTGGGACTGGATTTCAGCCTCGATCTGTCCGATCTGCGGCCGAGCTACGCGCTCGGGTCGCGATGGAACCCGCACACTTCGCTGGGGCAGGCAGGGCGCGATGTCTTCGGGGAGGAGAGACCTGTCGCTGTGTGGTCGCTGTCGCCGGAGATGACGCGCGCGGTGATGGGCCTGATCCCCGTCCCTGGAAGGAGCAGCCTGACGGCGTTCACCGATCCGCGCGCCACGCCCAGGGACAAGGCGATCGCGGTCGCCTTCGACGCGCTGAGCCTGGTCGGCGTGGGCGCCGTCATCGAGGTCGCCGGCAAGGCCGCCGGCGCGGCCGGCAAGGCAGGGAGCGCGGCGAGCGCGGGCGTCGAGGCGCTGGGGGAGGCGGTCGGGGCCGCAAGAGGAGGAGGTGGTCTTCGCTTCCACTCTCGATACGCGGACGGAACTCCGGTTATGGCGGGACAGCAGCCTCCTCGCTTGAGCGGGCCGGCTCCGAACGCGCAGGGCGCCCACAGCGCAGTGCGATGGGACAGCGTGAACAATCGCGTGTATCAGGCGAGGGAGTTTGATGGGGCAAACAATCCCATACGCGACATCGATTTCATAAGCCCGACCTATCCCAATGGCGCTTTGCGACCGGATCACGCACTCGCTCCGCATCAACATCCGTGGATTGTGAATAACCCATCAGTTGGTCCACGATCGGGATTTCGTCGAGGACCAGGCGAGTCCCTACCTTGAGGCAATATGCGTGCTATTACCATCAGCGATCGAGATCCAACAACCGGAGCTCTAGACTTCGATCTTCGAGACCTGCTCAGCGTCATCGCTGCAGATGCGGGACAACTGAAATGGGAGGTTGTCTCTCCTGACTGCGTCGGAGCACGAGCGAACGAGTTGGACGAGCTTGCCGCTCGGGGTGTGCGGGTTTCTGGGGACCTCCTACTCGACATAGCGGAAGGCATAGAGCAAGTGATCGACGGCGAGTTCCGCGCATATGAGACGGGAAAGGACTCCCCCGTGCTCGTGATGCGAGCTGTTGATAGTACGAGCTGGGATATCGCATCGGACAATGACGAACTATTACGGGCATTTCGATATCGGTTTCGTTCGGTGATCGAAGCTGGCGATGCGTACTGACGCCAGGACTCGACGAGCGAGCAGAGCGCGACGAACGAGCGAACACCTCCAACGAAACCATCGTGCGTGACCTCGCGCGAGGCATGACCGGATCCTTCCATAAGTTGTCGGGTACAGCGGTGATCGCGAAACCTGGATTTGAGGGTTCGGCATTTCGTCCCGAAGGAGGGCTAGAATGGTTCATAGAGGTGCTCGAATGACTCGGAAGGTTGAAATCGTCGGAGGTTCCGAACGGAAAGTCGTGCTAAATAGCCGATCCTGATTCGGGAACGCCAGCAATTCCAAGTACTCGAACGGAAAGCTTGCAGATCGGCCTCTCCGTACGCTCGTGGACGCTGTGAACAAACCCACCACGAGGAGGAGAGGCCGATGGGGAGAATGTTCTTCGGCTTCGTTCCCGTCACAAGCGGTGCTCCAGCAGCGAGCCCGAAAAGCGCGGGATGGAGCCTACCGAATCCGCTGCCTGATTTTGCTGAGGTCGGATGCCGGAGCAACGCCGGCATCCGTCGCGGAGCAGCTCCAGGTCGCTCGCTCGACGATCAGCCGGGTCCGCTCGCGCTTCCTCGCCGAAGGGCTGGCGGGCCTACGCGACCATCGCACGCACAATGGTCAGCGGAAGGTCTCTGCAGCGCACCGGCGGCGATTGGAGCAACTGCTCGACGCTAGCCCCAGGGACTTCGGCTGGGCGCGGCCGACGTGGACGCGCGAATTGCTCGCCCTCCAGCTCGAACGCGATACCGGGCTGCGCCTGAGCGTCGGCCACATCGGTCGGCTGCTGCGCGCGCTGGGAGCGCGGTGCAAGCGCCCCCGTCCCATCGTGCGCTGCCCGTGGCCGAAGTCGCGCGAGCGCCGCAAGATCGGAGCGATCCGCAAGCTGATCGGTAGCCTGCCCCGCGACGAGATCGCCTTCTACGCCGATGAGATGGACGTCGACCTCAACCCGCGGCTCGGGCTCGACTGGATGCGGCGCGGTCGGCAGAAGCGCGTGCTCACGCCCGGCAACAACCAGAAACGCTACGTCGCTGGCGCGCTGACGATCGGCTCGGGCAAGCTGACGTGGGCGTTCGGCGCTCGCAAGAGCAGCGACTTGTTCATCGCGGCGCTGGCGGCGCTGCTGCGCCGCTACCGGCGCTACCGGCGGCTGCACGTCATCGTCGACAACTTCGGCATCCACACGAGCAAGAGGACCCGGGCATTCGTCGAGGCCACGGGAGGCAAGCTCGTGCTGCACTTCCTGCCGCCGTACGCGCCCCAGTACAACCGCATCGAACGAGTCTGGAAGCAGGTCCACGACGACGTCACCCGCAACCATCGGTGCGTGAGCATCGATCAGCTCATCAAGGAGGTGGATGATTGCCTGGAGGCCCTCTCGCCGTACCCGGGGTCGGCCGCGAGCCTGCGACCCGTGCTCAGCTCGCCCGTTGCCGATTCAGGATCGGCTATTTAGGAGCTCGACATGAGAATTGTCTTTGACCCGAGCACGCTTCATCAGAGCAAGATGGGCTCTGTGACCGGCGTCGTGTACTTCGACTTCGGTCCCGAACAGCGGTTTCCTGTTGTCGGCTGGAACGACTTTGTGGTCGTTGTGGCGGGCTGGTGGCTAGCTGCGCTGAACCAGATCACTCGGACGGGGGGGGAGATCGTGCTCCGCTTTATGGATGGACCCTATTGGATCACCGTGGTGCATCAGGAAGGCTCGAAGCTGTTGCTTCGGTGCGTCGAGGACCGACGAGGTGCGGGAGCCGTTCAGTCGCCGATCGTTGACTTAGATGATTTTGTGCGCGAGATAACGGGCTTCGCGAAGGCTGTGTCGCTTGTCTGCGCAGCGGCGGGGATTGAATCAGCTGACTTGGAGAACCTAAGGAGCCTCCTGCCAAACTAATGCTTCAATGGGAGCAAGTAATGCATTCAGGGTTGCGAACTCCAATATGCCATACGCGGTCGGCAAGCTGGTGACGATGTCGAGCCCGGATGGCGTCATCGTGCAGGTTGACTACGACGAGGCCGGCCGTGGAGAGAGACGACCGAGCTGCCCGGCCCGGCAGGCGGGAGCGAGTCGTTCGGGATCCGGCGGGTGTACAACGAGCGAGGCGAGCTCCGCCGGGTGGCGTACCCCGCCGTGAACGACGACGCGCCGTTCGTCGTGGACTACCGCTATGACGATTATGGCCACCTGACGGCCGTGGAAGAACCGGCAACCAGCCGTGAGCTATGGAGGTGGGCGGAGGCCGGTTCGACGACGCCGCCGACCGCCTGGAGGAGGACGCCCACGTGCTGTGCGTGAAGGACGTCGGCGCGGACGACCTCCTCCGCGTCCGGGCGGCGCACAGGGAGCTCTCCGCGCGCGAGGCCGTGCTGGAGCCCGTGTCGATGTCCGCGCACCACCAGCGGCTCGTCCTCGGCACGAGGGCACCTGAATGCTCCAGAGAATCGCGCGGTGCATCGCCGCGCGGGCCGAGGATCACCCCGACATGCCTCTCCGATTCAAGCCCCTCCCCGACTCCCCGTCGACCTCCCGAGGCGCCGGCCACCCCGCGAAGGGCGCCGCGCCGCGCGAGCAGACCTCTGCGGCGGGGCGCCGCGGCAACGAGGCGCGCCCAGGCCGCTCCGGCCGCGGCCCCCCGGGCCCTTCGCGGTATACTCCCGCCGTGACGCACGACGCTTCCCTGGATCGGGCGCCGGCGGGCGGGATCGTCCTCCGGTGGCTCGTCGGCCTGCGCTGGGCCGTGTTCGCGCTGCTCGCGGCGACCCTGGCCGCCGACGAGGCGCTCTTCGGCTATCACGTCCGGTACGGCATCGCCGTGCCCATCCTCGCGCTGGCCGGCGGGCTCAACCTCGCCCTCGCGCGGCGGGTGCGGTCCCAGCAGGGCGCCCAGAGCGCCCTCGTCGCCGGCGTCGTGGCGCTCGACCTCGTCGCGATCGCCGGCGTCCTCGCCGCCTCGGGCGGCGCGGGCAACCCGTTCAGCGCGCTCTTCTTCGTGCACGTCGCCCTCGCCGCGGCGCTCCTGCCGCCGCGGACGACCTTCGCGCTCGCCGCGCTCGCGGCGTGCCTGTTCGCGGCGCTCTTCGCGCTCCCCGCCGGCGCGTGCTGCCCGAGCCACCCGGAGCACGGCGCCTTCTCGACCCACCTCTACGGGATGCTCCTCGCCTTCGTGCTGAGCTCCGCGCTCGTCGCCTACGTCCTCCTGAAGGTCCGCCGCGCCCTCGACGAGAGCGCCGCCGAGAACGCCGCGCTCCGCCGGCGCGCCGAGGAGGCCTCGCGCTTCCAGGCCCTCGGCGCGCTCGCCGCCGGCACCGCGCACGAGCTCGGCACCCCGCTCGGGACGATCGCCGTGCTCGCCGGCGAGGGCCTCCACGACCCGGACGCGACCGACGCCGCGCGGCGCCGCGCCCGGACGATCGCGGAGCAGGTCGAGCGCTGCCGCGTCGTGATCGCGCGCATGCGGGCGGACGTCCGCGCGGACGAGCTGCGCGCCGGGGTCGAGGTCGGCGAGGCGGCGCTGCGGGGCGTGGAGGCGTGGCAGGCGGCGCACCCCGGCGTCGCCGTCGAGGTGCGCGGCAACCTCGCGCCGCGGCGCACGGTGCCGCTCGACGCGGCCGACATCGAGGCGGCGCTCTTCGCGCTGCTCGACAACGCGCTGGAGGCGCTCGGGCCGGCCCCCGCGGCCGCGGGGCCGATCGTGGTCACCGTGGGGGACGAGGGCGGCGCGCCGGTGATCAGCGTCGAGGACGGCGGGTCGGGCGTCCCGGCGGGCCTGGAGGGGCGGCTCGGCGAGCCGTTCGTGACGACCAAGGCGCCCGGCGAGGGGATGGGCCTCGGGCTCTACCTCGTGCGGACGCTCATCGAGCAGGTCGGGGGGCGCCTCACCGTGTCGGCGAGGCAGCCGGCCGGCACGCGCGTCGCCCTGCGCCTCGCGCCGGTGGACCCATGAGCCCCGAGCCCGCCGGCGAGCCGACGCTGCTCATCGTCGACGACGACGCGACGTTCCGGTCGGCGCTCGGGCAGGCGCTCGGCAAGAACGGCTTCGCGGTGTTCCTCGCCGGCAGCGCCGAGGAGGCCATCGCCATCGCGCGCGAGCACGTGTTCGAGTACGCGCTCGTCGACGTCCGGATGCCCGGGCAGAGCGGGATCGAGCTCGTGGGGGCGCTGCGGAGCATGGACGACGGCATCCGCATCGTGGTGTTCACCGGATACGGCACGATCGCGAACGCGGTGGCGGCGATCCGGGCCGGGGCCGTCGATTACCTGACCAAGCCGGTGGACGCGGCCCGGTGCGCGCGGTCGCTGCTCGGCTTCGCCCCGGCCGCCAGCGGCGACGAGGACCTGCCGTCGCTCGAGCGGGTGGAGTGGGAGTACCTCCAGCGCGTGCTCGCGGACTGCGAGGGCAACATCTCCGAGGCGGCGCGCAAGCTCCGGATGCACCGGCGCTCGCTCCAGCGGAAGCTCTCGCGGCTGCCTCCGCGGTCGTGAGGGCGAGGGCAGGCGCCGCGAAAGATCGCGGCGGGCGGTTCCGCTCGGCCGGGCGGGCGCTATGAAGAGGCGATGCCCTACAAGCCCATCGAGACCTACGGCGTCATCGGTGACATGCACTCCGTGGCGCTGGTCGGGATGGATGGATCCATCGACTGGTGCTGCCTGCCCAATTTCGACTCGCCGAGCGTGTTCGCGGCCATCCTGGACGACAAGCAGGGGGGCAGCTTCGCGCTCGGGGCGGCGCACGCCACGTCGCGCAAGCAGATGTACATGCCCGACACCAACGTGCTCCTCACGCGGTTCCTCGACGTGGAGGGGGTCGGCGAGGTGTGCGACTTCATGCCGATCCACCGGGACACGTACGGCGCCTACCGCCGCGGGATGCACCAGATCGTCCGGGTCGCGCGGGCCGTCCGCGGCGCGGTGCGCTTCCGGCTCGCCTGCCGCCCCGCGATCGACTTCGCCCGCCGCCCCCACCGCCTCCTCCTCGACGACCCGCGCGGCGCCATCTTCGACTCGGATGGCGTCGATCTCGCGCTGATCAGCCCGGTCCCCCTGTCGAGCGACGGCGCCGGCGGGGTGACCGCCGACTTCGTCCTGCAGCCCGGCGAGTCGGCCACGTTCTCGCTGCGCCAGGTCGAGGACTGGACCGCGAGCGACGGCCTGCTCTCCACGCCGATCAGCGGCGAGGACGCCCTCCGGCGCACGGTCGAGTTCTGGCGGAGGTGGCTCGGCCAGTCGCGCTACAAGGGGCGCTGGCGCGAGATGGTCGACCGGTCGGCCCTCGTCCTCAAGCTGCTCACGTTCGAGCCGACCGGCGCGATCGTCGCCGCGGCGACCACCAGCCTCCCCGAGGAGATCGGCGGGGTCCGCAACTGGGACTACCGCTACGTCTGGGTGCGCGACGCCGCCTTCACCCTCTACGCCTTCCTCCGGCTCGGCTACACCGAGGAGGCCGCGCGCTTCATGGAATGGCTGAGCGCCCGCGTGTCCGAGAAGGACGGCCCCACCGGGCCGCTCCAGCTCATGTACGGCATCAAGGGGCGCCACGAGCTGCCCGAGCTCGCGCTCACCCACCTCGACGGCTACCGCGGGTCGCGGCCGGTCCGGGTCGGCAACGGGGCGACGGCGCAGCTCCAGCTCGACATCTACGGCGAGCTCATCGATTCCGTGTACCTGTTCGACAAGTACGGATCGCCCATCTCGTACGACTTCTGGCGCGAGCTCCGGCGCATGGCCTACTGGGTCTGCCAGACCTGGGACCAGCCCGACGAGAGCATCTGGGAGGTGCGCGGCGGCAGGCAGCAGTTCGTCTATTCGAAGCTCCAGTGCTGGGTCGCCCTCGACCGGACGCTGCGGCTCGCCGACAAGCGCTCGCTGCCGCTCGACAGGCAGCGCGTCGCGCGCGCGCGCGACGACATCTACGAGGCGATCATGACGCACGGCTGGGACGCGGAGCGGCGGACGTTCGTGCAGTCCTTCGGCTCGTCGGCGCTCGACGCGAGCAACCTGCTCATGTCGCTCATGCGCTTCATCTCCCCCACCGATCCTCGCATCCTCGGCACGCTCGACCGCACGCTGGCGGAGCTCGCGAGCGACACGCTCGTCCACCGCTACGAGCTCGGCAAGGGCGCAGGCGACGGGCTGACCGGCAAGGAGGGCACCTTCAGCATCTGCACCTTCTGGCTGGTCGAGGCGCTGGCGCGCGCCGGCCGCCTCGAGGACGCGCGCTTCATCTTCGAGAAGATGCTCACCTACGCCAACCACCTCGGGCTGTACTCCGAGCAGATCGGGCCGAGCGGCGAGCTGCTCGGCAACTTCCCCCAGGCGTTCACCCACCTCGGGCTGGTCAGCGCGGCGTTCTACCTGGATCGCGCCCTCGGCCAGGGCGGCTGAGGAATCGAGAACTCGCGCGCTCCCCGGCAGGCGGCGGGTCGGGCTCGTGCGCGAGCGGTGGAGGGAGAGAGAGCCACCGGCGGCCTGGGATATCCAACCCCAGGCCGCCGGCGCTCGAGAGCCCGGGAGATTGAGGAGGGCCGGCGCGGCGCCGCGAAATCCGGAGAGGCGGAGCCTCGGGCGCCGGCCGGCGCGGTGCGGTCAGATCAGGATCACCAGAAGCCGCCGAAGCCGCCGAAGCCGCACGGGCTGAAGCACGGATTGATGAAGTTCGGGAAGAAGCTGGTGACCGACGTCGTGATCGCCGTCGCGCCGCAACCGAAGCCGCCGAAGCCGCCGAAGCCGCCGAAGCCGCCGAAGCCGCCGAAGCCGAGGCCGCCGAAGCCGCCGCCGAAGCAGCGCTCGCCGTCACGCTGCCCGGTCTCCTGCCCCACCAGGCCGCCCGTCTGCCCGATGCCCGCCTGGCCGATCTGCGCCTGCGCGCCGACCTGCGCCTGCCCGATCTGCGCTTGCGCGCCGACGCCCGCCTGGCCGATCTGCGCCTGCGCGCCGAGGCCCGCCTCCTGCCCGACCAGGCCGAGCTGCGCCGGGCCCTGGCCGAGCTGCGCCGGGCCCTGCCCCATGAACCCGCCCTTGGTCGGGTAGCCGCCCTTGCTCGGGAGGCCGCCCTTGGTCGGGAACTCGCCCTTGCTGGGCAGCATGCCCTTGCTGGGCAGGAGCTCGCCCTTGCTGGGCAGCGCGCCCTTCGAGGGCAGACCCTTGCTCGGGGGCAGACCCTTGCTCGGGGGCAGACCGAGCTTGCTGGGCCCCATCTGGCCGATCTGAGCCTGGGACTGGACCGCGTACCCGCCGCGCTCCATCTCTTCCAGCGCCTCGGTCGTCGCGTCGACGCTCTCGTCATCCACGTCGAACTCCTCGTCGGAGCCGACCGCGCACCCGGCACCGAGCGCCAGCACCATCGCGAGACCCATCATCTTGCCGTGAATCGAGATCATTGGTCCTCCCCGGTGTCCCTGATAAGCCTTGCGGCCCACGAACACCTTGGCTCACCCAAGAGCAGACTGTGTGCCTCGCGCGCCTGTGCACGGGCTGCCGCGTCGAGACCTCGTGAATTCGAGGACGGCGTCCGCGAATTAGGCGCTCCTCGGATCTGCGCTCCCTTGGTATTTCTCCGCGATTCGATCGCAGTGGATCCGGGCGCCGCGCGCCGCGGCGGCCGCGCGGCGCCGCTTTCGCGCTGGAGTCGGGGATCTCTGCGCCTCCTCGAGGGCCTTTCGCGCGGAGATCGCCGCGCGAAAAAGGCCTCGCGCGACGCGCGCCGCGAACGAGGCGCCGTGACGCGGTCGCGCGCAGCGGCGCGGCGAGCGGTGGTGTTCTCAAGGATATTGGAGCTTTCCTCCGGACCCAGAGAAGCCGTGGGCTCCGCGCGGCGCCGACGCATTCGCTCGCGCCGTCCGAGGGAGACGCGCGCGCTGCGCCCAGCCTGCTCAGCGCCGGGCGTTCCGACACGTTTGTGCATCCGCGCGCCCGTGGGAGCGAAATTATCGACTCCGGCCGGAACCATCCGCCGCCGTCATCTCGTTTCCCTCCACGACATCATCGCTCCGGCGCTGCGTCGCCCCCGGCTCGCGCCGCCGCGCCGCCGCCGGCTCGCGCCGCCGCGCCGCCGCGCCCGCGCCCGCGCTTCCGGCCCGGTCGCGTGTCCGCGGCAGCCTGCGAGCGGCGCAGCGAGGACGTAACCTCCCAGGCGGCGAGGCGGTGAACGGCGTCTGGGCGCCAGGGCTCATGCGCTGTTTGCCGCCCGGGGCCCCCGCCGCGTTCGCCGAGCGGTCGAGCCCGGCGAGGCGTCGAAGTGAACTTCGATTTTTATACTCTGATTGCAGCCATTACCTGCGGGGGCCGGACTGAGCTAGATCGAGCGCCGCGTTCTTGCGCTCCTTCTCGAGGCGGAGCCCGCCGCCCTGGCGGCTCGCCGCCCGGCTCCAGCGATGGACGCCAGAGGGAGAGAGGGCACGGAGGAGAGAGAACCAGGAGCCTCCGCGCCCTCTGCGCCTCGCGGCGCGGGCCGGGGACGCGGCACCCAGCGCGAGGTCTTCTCATGAGTTCGAATCGTTCCTTGGTGATACTGAGCTTCTTGGCGTGTGGATGGCTGGCCTGCTCGTCGTCGGGCGGGGACGACGGCTCGGGGGGCGCGGCGGGGGCCGGCGGCGGCGACCCTGGCCCGGGCAGCTCGGTCAGCAGCGCGGGCGGCGGGGCCACGACCGGCGCCGGGGCCGGCAGCGCGAGCAGCACCGGCGCGAGCAGCGCGAGCAGCAGCACCGGCGCGAGCAGCGCGAGCAGCACCGGCGCGAGCAGCGCGAGCAGCACCAGCGCGAGCAGCGCGAGCAGCACCAGCGCGAGCGGCGCGGGGGGCGGCGACACGGGCCCGGATCCGGATCCGGTCTCTCCGGCGTGCGCCGCGCTCAACAACGGCTCCGGCACGACCATCCCGTGCGCGACGACCGCGGACGGCAAGGCGGTGTGCTTCGCGTCGACCACGCCGACGACGCTCAAGTACGAGGGCGGCGAGGACGTCACGGGCGTCGTCCAGGTCTCGGGCAAGGGCTTCACCGAGGAGGCGTGCGTCCTGCTCGCCACCGGCGCGGTGCACTGCGGCCGTCACACCATGATCTCCAGGACGCCCGTCGTCGCCTCGGGCGCGACCATGGTCTCCGGCGGGCTCAACCATGCATGCGCCCTCGTCGGCGGCGCCGTCAAGTGCTGGGGCGGCGACCTCCCCGCGGACGTATCGTTCAGCGGCGAGGTCGCCGTCCAGGTCGCCTGTTACTACCACGGCTGCTGCGCGGTGACCGACGCCGGCAAGCTGGTTTGCTGGGGCGAGAACAACGGTGGAATGCACGGTATCGGCACGTCGACCGGGACGGGCGGCCCTGTCTCGCCCACGACCGTCCCCGGCAGGGCGCTCTACGTCGGCCCGGGCCAGGATCACATGTGCGCGGTCTTCGAGGGCGGCAAGGTCCAGTGCTGGGGTCAAGACTGGAACGGGCAGCTCGGCGGGCTCGGCGCCTCGTCCGACCCGGGCGTCACCCTCGTCGCGTCGGGCGCGGTCGCCGTGGTCGGCGGGCAGTTCCACACCTGCGTGCTCCTGTCGTCGGGACAGGTGCAGTGCTCGGGCCAGAACCAGACCGAGGGCGCAGGGCTCGATCGGGGCCAGCTCACGCCCGTCGCGGGCATCTCGAACGCCACGGCGATCTCGGCGGGCAAGCACTACAGCTGCGCCCGCCTCGCGGACGCCACGGTGCGGTGCTGGGGCTCGATCAGCCACGGCGCCACCCCCGCCACCATCAGCGGTTTGACCACCCGCGCCTGCGATTGAAACGCGCGCGCCCGCGTCCTCCCGCCCCGGACCCCGCGACGCGCCGCGGCGAGCGCCGTGTCGCGAGGAGGCCGCCCGCGCCCGCACATGGCGCCGCTCCATCCGTGGCGCGGCGCCCCCTCGGCGCGGACGGCGCCGGCGCGGCCGTCATTCCCACTTGCGCAGGACGTTCTGTAAATGGTCCAGTGCTGGATGTCGGAGACGGGGAGGGAGCATCCGAACTTGTAGTCTGCCGCACGGCCCTCGTCGTTTCGAGGCGGGTTGTCTCATGTCGTCCGGGACGCTGGCTTGCCACCGCGCTCGGCGCCGGCCGATCGGCGGGGTAGGGCGCCGGATCGCGCTGTCTTGACCCAGGTTTGCAGGATCGGCGGCCGCCGGCTGCGGGCGCCGAAACAGAGCGGAAAACATGCCTGAGTGTCGCATCACGGCCGTCGCGAGCTATCTTCCGGAGCGCGTCGTCACGAACCAGGAGCTCATCGCGAGCTATGGTCTCCCTTACTCCTCCGAGTGGTTGCAGCGGACCACGGGGGTCGCGGAGCGGCGCTTTGCCGGCGCGGCGGAGACGACGCTGTCCATGGCCGCGGCGGTGCTGCGGGAGCTCATCGAGGCGGGGCGGCTCCGCGATCCCTTCGTCGATGTCCTCATCATGACGAGCGACGACCGCGGTCGAGGCGAGTCCGGCGGGGCGGCGTTCGCCGCGTGCATGGCCGGCCTCTCGCCCGCGCTGACGGTCGATCTCTGGTCGGCTCAGGGCGGCTTCTCGGCGGCCCTCGACGTGGCGACTCGGCACCTCTGCCGCGGCGCGCGGCGCGTGCTCCTCGTGGCCAGCGAGGTGCGGTCGTGGCGCCTGCGCGCGGGGCAGCCGTGGGCCGACGACGACCTCACCGCGATCCTCGGCGACGGCGCCGCCGGCGTGCTGCTCGAGCGGGGCGGCGGCCCCGCGGCCGAGCTCCCCGCGCGCGGCGCCGAGCTGCCGCAGCCGCGCGCCCCGGCGCCCTGCCTGTAGTCGGCTCAGGCGAACCGCGGATAGACCGCTTCCTCGAACAGCGCCTTCACCTGATCGAGGGCGGCATCTGCCACGAAATCTTCATAATCGTCGCGCACCGGCACCTTGTATCCGCCTCTCCACGGCAGGGACGCGTTCAGCCACGCGGTGTGGAGGGTGAGCCCCGGCCGGAAGGCCGGGTGCCCCAGCTTGCAGAGCGGCCCTCGGGCCAGGTTCGTCGCGTCGAAGATCCAGACCTCCGCGCGGTGCGCCGTCGTGACGAGCGCGACCACGTACCCGTCGGTGTCCGCCCCGCTGCCGCCGCGCCGGGGCACGAACTGCAGCGAGCTGAGCCAGCACCCCACGGCGCGCTGCGGGAACTCGTAGCGATCCTCGATGCGCATCGCGCGGTGGTTGAACCGGAACAGGCTGTCGGGGTGCCCGCCCTCCGCGCGCATCCGCCGGAGCGCCGCCATGGGCAGCGACCGGTGCGGGTGCGCCGCGTAGAGCCGATCGATGAACTCGGTCGAGAGCTCGTCCCAGATCCCGGAGCCGCGCCAGTAGACGTTCTCGACGCGCTCGGGCGGCATCCACGACGGGCCCGCCTCGCGGTACGCGTAGAGGCCGACGCCGAGCGCCCGCCCCGGGTCGGCGAACACCGCCTGATCCACGACGCGCTCGGCCGCAGCGTCGAGGGTGTATCGGCCGATGCGGTTCACGTCCGCCTGCCCGAGCGGGGACAGCCCGCGGAGCCGGGGCGGCGCGGGCGTCCTGTCGGCCGCGTGCCGGTCGCAGGGCCGGAGCCACTCGGCGTGGTCCGTCGCGCAGTTGTGCGCCGCGTGCACGGTGATGCGGTCGCCCGCGTCCTCGTAGTCGACGAGGAAGTGGAGCGTCTCCAGCGGCACGACGACCTTCTTCACGATGACCGACCCGCCGCCGGGCCGGAGCGCGTCCCGCCGGACCAGGTAGAACGTCGTGCTCGGCTCGTGGGGCATGGTGAGCAGCGACCGGAGGAGGCGCTCGACCCCCGGGCTCTCCCTCGAGCTCTGGCAGGCCACGCTCTCCAGGCCGATCCGGAAGGCCGTGTCCGCGAGCACGACCCAGCGCCGCGTCAGCCCGAGCTGGTGCACGCTCTGCTCGATGCGCACCGGCGCGCCGCTCGGCAGGACGAGGGCGTGCCGCTCCGGCTCGTTGTGCCCGTCCCACCGCAAGAGGTGCACGAAGTCGCCCGCCGGATCGTCGAGCGGGACCCCGCCGAAGCGCGCCGCCTGCCGCGCGAGGAGGTCGCCCGGCGCGGGCGGCGGCGCGCTCGGGCGGAAGCGCGCGGGCAGGAGCTCGAGCGCGCGCTTCGCGAGGAGCTCGAGCCGATCCGCGCTCGGCCGGAGCAGCTGCTGCTCGACCATCGACGCGGCCGCGGACGCGAGCCGGTCCCAGGAGCGCGGGAGGGAGGCGAGCTCGTCGAGCCGCGGCACCGACGCGGCGAAGAGGTGCAGCAGCGAGCGGCCGTAGTTGACGGTGAGGAGCTCGCCCCGCTCCGGGTCGAAGCACGGGTGCGCCGTCGCGAGCGTCATCGGGAAGGGGTGATCGACGGGCGCCGCCGGGAACCACGTGCTGTTGCGCCCGACCGGCGTGACGAGCTGGAGCGTCGCCGGATCGATCTCGTACGGCCTCCCCGTGTCGCCCGTGACGAGGAGCCGCGCGGGCGCGCGCGGCGCGTGCATGGGCACGAAGGCGTGATTGAGGTGGTTCCGCAGGCCGAGGTGGGGGGAGAAGCGGAGCAGCCCCGCGTCGCGGAAGCCGAGCGCCTGGAAGCGCGTGCCGGGGCGCGAGGCGGCGTCCGCGTGATAGCAGGGCGTGCGCACCATCCTCGACGTCACCCGGACCGCGCCGCCGCCGCCGAAGTCGAGCCGATAGATCATCCCATGGCCATTGAGGATCGGCGCGCCGTCCGCCCTGGGCAGGCCCCCGTCCGCCGAGCCGACCGGGCCGATCGCGAAGACATGGCCCGTGAGGTCCTTGGGCACGCCGCCCGAGAGCGACGATTCCAGGACCGTGAGCTCGACCTTCGTGAGCTCTTCCGTGCTCGCTGCCATCAATGCATCGGGGACGCGCTGGCGCATGAAGACCTCGGTCACACCAAGCTACGCCAATCTACGACCGGCGGGGGCGCCGCGCAGCGCTGCGCGCCCGCGGACGCGCGCCCTCGAGCCGATTCCCGCCTGGGACGGACGCGCGTGCGCCGGAGTCGGGCGCGGCGCGAGGGGCGCCTCCTGCATTGCGCGGGGTATTCGCGCAGCTGCCCTGATTTTCCATGCATTGGCGCCGTCCCGGCGGCTTGCGAAGGTGCTTGTCGGCCCCATCTGTACCAGCGATCAGGAGGCACATGTTCGACCAGGGGCTGACAGTCCTGCGCATCCGAGGAATCCCGATCCGGCTGCACATCACGCTGCTGATTTTCCTGCCGTACATCGCGTACCTGGCGGCGTCGCAGTTCTCGTTCATCGCGGCGTCGCTCGAGATCCCGCGCGAGGCGCTGCGCTTGCCGCCGCTCGCCTGGGGGGCGATCCTGGCGGTCGGGCTGTTCGTCGCCGTGCTGGCGCACGAGCTGGCGCACTCGCTCGTCGCGCTCAAGAACGGGATCCGGGTGCGCGCGATCACGCTGATGATGCTGGGCGGCGTCTCGCAGATGGAGCGCGACGATCCCGAGCACGAGGCGTGGATGGCGTTCGCCGGGCCGCTGATGAGCTTCGGTATCGCGCTCGGCAGCTACGCGGCGTATCGCCTGCTCCCTGCGCCGGCGGAGGTCGGCGTGGCGCTCCTGGCCTTCGCGATCACGAACGCGATCCTCGGCGTGTTCAACCTGCTCCCGGCGTTCCCGATGGACGGCGGCCGGGTGCTCCGGGGGCTGCTCCACCGCCGCCTCGGGCGGGCGCGCGCGACGCGCGTCGCGACCGCGATCGGCAGGGTGATGGCGGTGGCGTTCGGGCTCTTCGGCCTGCTCTCGTGGAACGTGATCCTGGTGCTCATCGCCGTGTTCGTCTACATGGGCGCCTCGGCCGAGCAGGCGCGCTCGAGCACGCACGATCTCCTCCGCGGCCTTCCGGTCGCGCGCTTCATGACCGACCGGCTCGGCGACGCGTATGCGGACGAGAGCCCTCGCGCGGTGGCCGAGCGGCTCCTCCGCCACAACCTTGTCGGCGCGCGGGTCATCGACGATCCTCGGGACGGGGAGGGGCGCCGGGAGATCGGCGTCGTCACGGTCTGGGATCTCGCCCGGCAGCTCGCGCGCGGCGTCGCGCCGGCGACGGTCGGCGCGGTGATGCCGGCGGACGTGCCGAGGGCGCGCGCCGGCGACGACGCGTCCCGCTCGTTCGACGCGCTGGCGAGCGGCGAGGCGAGCGCGGTCGCGGTGCTCGACGAGGGGGAGCACGTGATCGGCCTCGTGACGACGGCGGAGATCCAGCGCGCGCTCGCGCTCGCCGGCGCGCTCGGCGCGCCCGGCGCGGGCCGCTGAGCGCCCGGTCCCAGGAGATGTCGAGTCGCGCCGCCCCGCGCTGGCACTCGCGTTGCTGAGCTGCGGTCCGAGGAGCAATGACGTGAAGCAGAGCAACAACGTGACTTCGCGCGAGCGAAGGTGGCCCAGGTGTCTCTCGGTGACGAGGTCCGCGCTCGGGGGGGCGGCGCTCGTGGCCGGCGCCTCGCTGCTCGTCGGGTGTCTGGGCACGGTCGGGGCCGAGGGGTATGTCGTGTCCGGCTACCCGGCGGCGCGCGCCGAGGTCGTCCCGGTGGAGATCGCGGCGTATCCGCGCGTGTATTTCCGCGGCACCTATGCGTATCTGGTCGACGACCAGTGGTATTACCCGACGAACCGGGGCTGGGTCGTCTTCGAGGAGGAGCCCGCGGAGCTCAGGCGATACCGCCAGACGTACGAGGCGTCTCCGCGGTACGTGCCGGAGCGTGAGCTGAGCTATCCGCGCGAGCGGGGGCGCCGTTACTACACGCCGCGTTGACGGCGGTGGAGCTGCGAAAGGACGGGTTCGAGGATGAATCAGGAGAAGAGCGTCTTTCCCATCTGCGGTCTCGCGCTGTCGAGCGTTCTGGCGCTGGGGTGCTTCATCGACGTGAGGGACGGTGCTCGTCCGCGGCCGCGGCCGTCGTCGATGGGGAGCCTGACGGTGGAGTGGACGGTGAACCGCCAGAGCGAGCCGCGGGCCTGCGGCCGCTTCGGCCGCGGCAAGACCGATTTCGAGCTGATCGTCTACCGCGGCAACCGCGAGGTGGCGAGGGAGTACGCGCGCTGCGAGGATTTCGTCATGACGGTGGATCTCCCGCCCGACGAGTACAAGGCCTATGCGACGCTGGTGGTGCGGGGCGACGAGCGCCCTGTCACCACGACGCTGCCGCTGGAGGAGATCGACATCGTGAGGGGCGCCGAGCTCAACATCGACGTCGATTTCCCGGCGAACTCGTTCCTGTAGAACACCGATCTCGTTGATCGAGCGAGAGACAAACCGCCAAGACGCCAAGGACGCCAAGGCGCCAAGATAGAATTCTTTTCTTGGCGTCTTGGCGTCTTGGCGTCTTGGCGTCTTGGCGTCCTTGAACTGGGGAGAATGCTCGACGCTCCGGGCCGCGAGGATTCCTGGGAGTCGCTGGAGCCGGTCGCTGCTCCGCATCTGCCCGGCTGCCGCGGCACCACGCATGCTACTGGAGGACAAGCCATGTCGGCTCTGGATCGCTCCCGGCGCCGACGGACGCAGCGTCGAGCGCCCGCGGGGAGCGAGCCTGCCTCCCGTCCGGCGTGTCCCATCGCGGTGAGCCGCGGGAACAGAGGTGGAGAATGCTCATCCAGGGTGTCCGTATCGAGAGGCCAGAGCTGAACGCGCACGAGGCTGAGCTCCCGGAAATATCCCAGCGTGCCCCGGGGGCTCAGGCCCTCGATGAGCGCGCGATCTCCGATTACATGCTGAATGTGAGGGAGGGAGTGCACGACCGCAGCATCGCCAATTTTCTGGGTATTGCGTCGTCGTGGTCGTACTCCGACATCGACACGTTCGCCCGGCTGATGCATCGCCGCCATATCGTGAGTTACAACGAGACCGTCGGCATCACCAACGCCAACCCCGCGCTCTTCGTGGATACGACCGCGTACCTGGTCCAGAGCGCCGACCGGAAGCTCGCGATCCTCACCTTCCGCGGGACCGGGCTGCAGAACACCGTCAACTGGCTGACGGACGTGAGCGCCAGGCCGGACCCCTTCTTCACCGTCGGCCGCGTCCATGGCGGGTTTTATCGCGCCGCCCTGGTGCTCTGGCCGACCATCTCGTCGCTGCTGCGATCGGCCTTGAGGGGCGACTCGATCTGCGAGGCCGCCATGCAGGAGAGGGCCAGGGTGCAGGACTGCATCGGGGCGCGCTGTCTCCACGGCGAGGCGGGCCAGCCTGGCGCGCCTCCCGAGGGGGGCCCGGAGTCGCTGCGCTGGCCCGGCCAGCGCTCATCACCGGAGGAGCAGGGCGCGCTGGAGGCGCTCTACATCACCGGTCACAGCCTGGGCGGCGCGCTCGCCGTCATCGCCGCGGCGCTCATCCACGTCGACCCCGCCCTGGACGCCCTCAGGAAGAGGCTGCGCGGCATCTACACGTACGGCCAGCCGATGGTCGGCTTCCGCGATTTCACCTCGCGCTTCGATGAGGAGTTCGGCAAGAAGCTGTTCCGACACGTCTACGGCAAGGACATCGTGCCGTGCTTGCCGCCGCGTTCGACCGGGGATTTCGTGCATTTCGGCAAGGAGTTCGGCTCGGACGAGGGGGGCTGGATGTACCGGAGCCAGCCCGTGAGCCAGGTGCGCACGTTCCTGGGCAGTACGGTCGTGGGCGTCCTGGCGTGGCTCCAGACGCAGCTGGCCGGGCTTCCGGTCCTCCAGTGGTTGCCCACGCGGTACTCGTGGGGCGACCACTCTCCGCTGAACTACCTGCGCACCTCGCAGGCCGTCTCGGCCGGCGCCGAGTTCGGTTGAGCCGGCGCGCTGCCCCGGCCGGCTCCCTCGCCCCGTCGGCCGGGCGCGCGGCGGCGGGCGTGGCCGTCGGCGGAGCGCCGACCCTCATCGCCGAGGATCGGCTCGGCCCTCGGGCGATCGCCGTGGGCGCCTCGAGTGTCTACTGGATCAACAGCGATGGCACCGTGATGAAGGCCCCCAGGTGAAGGGGAGGGGTCGCGTCAGCCGCGGGCGGCGTCCGCGAGGATGACGTCGGCGGCCTTCTCGGCGATCATGAAGATGGCGCTGACGATGAAGAACCCGGGGATCCGCGGGAAGACCGACGCGTCCACGACGCGCAGCCCCCGCGTGCCGTGGACCCGGAAATCGCTGCTGAGGACGCCGCCCTGCTCGGGCGCCCCGATCGGGCAGGTGCACGACGCGTGGTGGCCCCAGGCGTTGTCGCGGACGAAGGTCCTGAGCTCGTCGTCCGACTGGAGATGCTCGCCCGGGAGCTCCTCCTCGGCGATGAGCTTCTCCTGCTTGAGGCGGGCCGTCATCCGGCGGACGAACCGGATGCCCGCGACCATCGAGTCCAGGTCCTCTCCGGCCTCGTCGTCGCCCTCCTCGAAATAGCGGAAGTTGATCTCCGGGGTGTCGCGCGGATCGGCCGATCGCAGCGTCACCTCGCCGGCCCGGTTCCGCGTGTGCGCCTTGAGGATCGCCCAGGTCAGGTAGTTGAGCCGGGTCGAGAGCTCCGCCGAGTAGCCCGGGAAATAGCCGTAGAACCGCCCCAGCAGGGCGAAGTAGAAGAGGTCCGGGAGCGGCCGCTCGGGGGCCGATCGATTGATGATCGCCAGCACCGCGCCGTTGGTCGTGTAGGTGCCGGTCCGCGTGCTCGCCCACTGCTGGTACTGCGGGTCGCCGGGGGAGAAGCGGGCCCCCGCGAGCACGTCCCAGTGATCGAAGTTCATGCGGTGGACCACGCCCACCTCGTACCGATCCTGCAGGTTCTTGCCCACGCCCGGCAGGTCGACGCGCGCCGCGATGCCGTGGCGCTTCAGGGCGGCGCGCGGGCCGACGCCGGAGAGCATGAGCAGCTGCGGCGTGTTGAACGCCCCGCCCGCCAGGATCACCTCGCGCGAGGCGCGCACCTCGCGTCGCTCGCCGTCCTCCGCTGCGGGGGCGCTGCCGGCGCGGTAGAGCCGGTCGCCCTTCTGGTACTCGACGCCGACGGCGCGGTTCTGCTCGTCGAACAGCACGCGCGTGGCCAGCGCGTTGAGCTCGATCCTGAGCCGGTCGGGGTGGCGCCGCGCGACGTCGAGGACGCGCTCGCGGGGCCCGACCCGCTGATGGTTGTGGGTCGTGAGCGGGATGTAGCGCACCCCCGCCGCGCTCTCCACGACGGACCGCCAGTCGTTGGGATCGGCCTTGCTCTCGAGCACGCTGTGCACGCGCTCCATCGGGGTATTGACCTCGTGGGACGCCCAGTACGCCGAGTCGAGGATGAACCGCACCAGATCGTGGTCCTCCAGCCCCGCCCTCGGGATCGCCTTCTCGGTGTGCAGCCAGCCGCCGAACCCGTGCCGCGTCCGGTTGATCCCGAGATAGCTGAGCAGCCGGTGCAGCGGCCGGTGATGGCAGTTCTCCAGGCGCTCGAAGTAGCCGCGCATCTTGTCCGCCCGCCACGAGGGGTCGCCGGTGAGCTCCGCGATGTGATCCCAGTCGGCGTTGTGCGGATAGATCAGGATCAGCGCGTGGTGCGCGGTGCAGCCGCCCAGCGTCCCTGCCCGCGGGTAGAGCACGCCGCGGGTCGGCCTGCCTCGCCAGCCCTCGCGGTACTTGGGGTCGCGCCGCTGCTGCTTCTCGTCCGCGTAATGGCGCACGAAGAAGTCCCACCGGAGCGCCTCGTTCTCCGACGACAGGGCGTGGAACACGGGCACGTCGTAGTCGTCGGGCAGGCGGTTCTTGTCGGGCTCGAGCGGGTCGCCGCCCGAGAGCTCGCGCGGGTCGCCCCCGGCCTCCAGCAGGACCACGGTGTGTCCCGCCTCGGCCAGGCGCGCCGCGACCGTCCCGCCGCCGGCCCCAGAGCCAACCACCACATACTCGCAGTCGATCCGAGCAGCCTGCTGACCGATCATGTCCGTTCCTCCCCTCGCCGCGCGCAGAGGCCCGCATTCTGAGCGGAGCCTCTGCGCAGCCGTATCGCCGTCCCTCTGCTGGCGTCGCTAGGACGCCGATCACGCTGAGCGAGCGAGAAATGAACCGCCAAGGCGCCAAGATATTGTCTTCTTCTTGGCGTCCTTGGCGCCTTGGCGGTTCGAAATTCTGCTCGTTTCAGGCGGGTTCAACCCGTTTGTTGCCCTAGAAGGTCTTCAGGAACTCGATGAGCGCCCGCTTGTCCTCGTCGCTCAGCCCAGGCTCCTGGGTGAAGTACGAGGTGCCGAAGTAATGGCCGCGGTTGACCACGAAATCGGGGCACTGGCTGAGCTCGAGCAGGGGGTCCGTGACGTCCATGAACACCCTGCGCGCCTCCTCGTCGCTCGCGTTCTCGGGCAAGGCCTTCAGATCGCGCTTGAGCTTAAGCAGCACGGCGAGGAGTTTCTTGCCGTGGGCGAGGCGCTCCGCGGGCGCGGCGCTCTCCGACGTCAAGGCCAGGTTGGCCAGCAGGTTCACCGGCGTGTCCTTGGGGATAGGGCCGATCTCGATCCCCCCCTCGCCCACCAGCCAGGGCGCGACGCGCTCGAGCGGGCTGAGGAGCGGCCGCAGCTGCTCGGGCAGGTAGCCCGCGGGCACCCGGAGATAGCTCCTGGCGTTCGTGCGATCGATGACGCCCGGCACCTTGTCGCCGAGGACCTTGTCCTTCTCGCGCCTCTCGGGCCAGAGCATCTTCTCGATGGCGTCCTGGAAGGACGCCATCCGGGCCTCCACCGAGGGGCTCGGGTCGAACTTGCCCACGGTGTTGTTCAGGAGGAAGGGCGCCGTCGACCACAGGCTGATCAGCGAGGGGACGCGCGTGTAGCCCCGGCCGCCGCCCGGCATCTTGAAGGGCCGCGGCTCACCGGTGACCGGGTGGTGCACGGTGATCGTGCCCACGGCCGGCAGCTCCTTGTACGAGTGCGACGAGAAGTCCTCCCAGATGCTGCCCTTGAGCGCGTTCGTCGCCAGCGGGCTGCACGCGTTGGTCTCGAGCAGCGTGACGGGGATGCGCAGATCGCTGGACAGGTAGTTGCCCTCGAGGAAGTCGTCCTTGAGGACGATCGCCCGCATCTCCTTCTTGAACGCGTCGGTCTTCGTCCACTCCCAGTAGCGATCGAAGCAGGTGAGGTAATCGGGGCCGGCGCAGCCGTCCGGGTCCAGCCCCGGCGCTTTGGCGGGGAGCTTGCTCGAGTGGCACCGCGCGCAGCGCTCGGCGAAGACCTCCTTGCCGCGCGTGAGCTTCGCCGCGTCGTCGGTCATGTACCTCGCGCCCGCCGGCGCGTCCTTGAGCTTGTGCGGCGCGGTGCTCTTGAGGAAGTACAGGGCCGTAGCGAACGTCTGCTGCTCGGTCGCCCCCCAGTACGCCGAGTTCTTGCGCGCGACCGCGAGCGGGATGGGGGTGGTGGGCTTGCCGCCGATGAGCGGGTTGAAGTGGAGCAGCCACTCCTCGCTGAACTCGCCGATGTTCAGGTACACGCGGTTGAGCGAGCCGAGCGCGCCCACGGAGTCGGAGCCGTCCTTGAGCACGCGCGGCGTCCAGACCGTATTCTTCGGCTCGAAGAAGCGGGTCAGCGGCCCTTGCTTCACGAAGTCGTTGAGCTGCGCGTTGAGCAGCTCGCCGCCGCTCAGGCGCTCCTTGCCCCAGCGCCTGCCCTGCTGAAGCCGCGGGCCGAATTCGTAGATGGCGTTCATCGTGCGCGGGTTGGTGATGTAGTCCGTGGAGACGAACGAGGTGTCCAGCGTCCCCGGCCGCGACACGTGGAACACCTGGTACGGGAAGCTCGACCGATCCGCGTCCCAGGTGAAGACCCGGTCCCACCAGAAATACTGGGAGCCCACGGTGGCGCTGAGGTTCTCCCATCTCGGGTTCTCGGGATCGGCGGGCGGGTTGGTCGGGATCGGGCCGATGTGGCAGAACGCGCACGACATGCCCACGCGGTAGGGCCTCACGAGATCCCGGGAATAGTAATAGCTCGGATCCTCGTAATAGCGCACCGGATCCCACTTCCTCGCGGCCTCCTCGTCGAAGTCGGGGTTGGGAAAGAGCCGAAGGCCGACGATGCCGCTGGCGTACCCGTAGTAGGAGCCGACCGGGACGGTCTTGCCGCGCGCGCCGATGGCCACGCCCGGGTACTTCGACTCGTCCTCGAACGGATCTGGCGGGCAGTCCGCGCGCCGCCGGTCCAGCCATAGTCCGAATCTCTCCGGATCGGGGCCCGTGGCCCTCTCGAAGCACGGCTCGTTGACCACGCCGAGGTAGTTCCAGCGGCTGTCGCGGCTGAACTTGAGCTTAGGATGGGACGAGAGGGTCTTCAGAAAATCGAGGTTGCCCTTGCTGACCGTCGCGAGCGTGTCCCAGAGGCGGTCGTTGCCCGCCGACCAGACGATCCAGGTGTTGCGCCCCTTGACCTCGTCCCGGTTCAGGTCGACCCCGCCATCCATGGCATGGAAATAGTCCTCGTCCGCGGCGACGAACGAGTCGGCTGTCCGGCCCGCGCGCAGCGCTTCGTCGAGGACTTGCCCGGGCCTCGGCGCGGGCTTCTTGCAGCCCGCGAGGGCCAGGAGGCATATCGGCAGCAGGACGCCGCGCGAGCTCATGGAATTCGTCTTTGTAACCATCGCCCCTTCCCCCTCAATAACGGAGTTACACCTCGACTCACCAACGAGATGGACAGACCCTCGCTCCAGAGCTGGGACCGAATACGAGTTCCGAGTCAACCGGGGATCTCGCCGCGCTCGCCCGGATCGCGGCGCCGGCGTCCGGCGCCTGCTCCGCGCGAGCGCTCGTGACGACCAGCCCGCTGAGCCCTCGACGTCAAGGTTGTCAGCGACGCACCGCTGCGTCGCGTCGCGGCGCTCGCAGAGCGTCGCCCATCACCGTATTTGGCACGTGGGATCAACAAACGCCATGAGCCGCTCGAGGCGCGCGCGGGGGCGGAGGATCGACGTCCGCGAAACGGTGAGCCGGTCCGACTTGACACGCGCGCTGTTCGCGCTTGCGCAGAGCTGCCCGCGATGGGTCGATGCCCGCCTTGTTCAGGCCGGGGACCAGCGTCGGGAGACGAGCCCGTCTTCCGCGTTGCCCGGATGAACAGCGTCGCTCCGACGACGAAGAGCCGAACCGACAGGTGGATCCCGGCGATCCTGGCGAGCGCGGCGCTCCGCGTCGACAGGCGCGGGGCCCCGCGATGCCTCCAGACGCGGCGCGGACCTCCCCGCGTTGGATTGCTCGGAGTCGGCTGAAACCGGCGTGCGTGCGCCCAGCGCTGGATTGCTCGGAGTCCGCTGGGACGAGCGTTCGGGCGGTCAGCTTGTCGCGGTGAGAGGGCGACTTCATAAACTCACGCGGAGCCCCGTGGGGGGGTCCGCGCTGCCGATCGGTCGACTCACCCTGGAGAAGCGAGCCATGACAGACACGCATATGCCGAGAGATGAGCAGAGAACCACGGGCCGCAAGCTCGTCGTGCTCAGCCCAAATGTGAACATTCCCGCCATGACGAGCGCCCTCGAGGCCGTCGGCATGGAAGTGGTGGTGGCCTCCCAGTTCGGCGACGCCGTGCCGCCGGACAAGATGGTCACGGCCGACGCGATCGTGTTCGACAGGCTCCAGATGATGGTCGTCACCGATCCCTCGCCGGCTGTCCTCGCGGTCATGAACGAGCTCCAGGCGCGTGGAATCATCCTCTCCGTGGAGGACGAGGGGTTCGTTCACGCCATCTCCGCGCCCGCTTTGCAGCGATCGCAGCGAGAGTACCTGGAAGGCTACAGGGCCGGCGTGAACGGGCTCGTCGAGCACCTCCTCGCCGGCGTCGCGCCTGCCGCGACAGAGGGGCACACGAGAGAGCTCCTCGCGCGCGTCGAGGGCCCGAGCGGCCTCCGCGAGGAGAGGCCGGGCCGGGATCTCCGCGAACCAGGGACCAGGCCCGAGGGGCAGGGGGACCTCACCTGGGGTCTCAGCGCGATCGGCGTCGAGGCATCGCCCTTCTCGGGGCGCGGGATCCGGGTCGCCGTCCTCGACACGGGCTTCGACCCGAACCATCCGGACTTCCGGGGTCGGAAGGTCGTTTACCAGTCCCTCGTGCCGGGAGAGACGGTCCAGGACCGGAACGGCCACGGCACCCACACGGCCGGCACCGCCTGCGGGCCGCGGTCCGCGGTGCAGGGGCCTCGCTACGGTGTCGCGTACGAGGCCGAGCTGTACGTCGGCAAGGTCCTGTCCAACCAGGGATCCGGCGCGGATAGCTGGATCATGAACGGGATCAACTGGGCCCTCGCGAACGGGTGCCGCGTCATCTCGATGTCGCTCGGCAGCCAGCGGCCTCCCGTGGAGATGTACCGGGCGCTCGGCGAGCGCGCCCTGAACCAGGGCGCGATCATCGTCGCCGCCGCGGGCAATGACAGCGATCGCGCCCAGGGCCGCATCAGGCCTGTCAGCGCGCCGGCGAACTCCGGGACGATCCTCGCGGTCGCGGCGCTCGACAGCAGCTACCGGGTCGCGAATTTCTCGAACGGCGGCAGGATCGGCATCGCGGCGCCGGGCGTCGGCGTGCGCTCCTCGTGGCCGCTGCCGGAGGGCTACAATACCATCAGCGGAACCAGCATGGCGACACCGCACGTGGCGGGCGTCATCGCGCTGCTCATGGAGGCTGATCCGCGCGCGAGCGCACCGGACATCTGGCGGCGCATGCAGGCGATCGCGCGCAGGCTCAACGCCCCCGCGTCGGACGTCGGCGCCGGCCTGCTCCAGGCGCCGGTGTCCACGACGACAGAGCAGGAGGAGCCGATCGGGAAGCAGAAGGCGACGCCCCCATCCTCGCCGCGCTCGCACAGCGAGGGCGCCGCGGAGCGAGGCGGCGTCCAGCACCCGTCGCCGCGCGTGTCCAGCACCCGGTGATCGACCCGGCGCGGCCCCACCTCGAGGCGAGGCGGCCGTCGTGGCGAGGCCAGGCGGGAGGCGCCGGCGTGCCGGCGGAGGGCGCCTCTCGCCATGCCCGCGCCGTCGCGCTCGCCCAGGCCACGCCTCGCCGAGCCGTCGTGGTCTTCATCTCCCAGGGCGAACACCCCATCCCCGGCGAGCGAGGCCGAGATCACATGAGCGCAGGGCCCTCCTCGACGCTGGTCGTGCGGCGGATGCTCCGGCGCCGATCATGGCCAGCATCCGACCGCCGGCTTGTGGCGGTGAGAGGGCGGCTTCATACGATCACGCGGAGCTCAAAAGGGATCACGCCGCCGATCGCGTCGACGCGCCATGGAGATGTGAGTCATGAAGGATATCCGACCTCCGACGGATGAGCACAGGATCACCGGCCGCAAGCTCGTCGTGCTCAGACCGACGGTGAACATCGCTGCTATGACGAGCGCCCTCGCGGCCGCCGGCATGGACGTGGCGGTGGCCTCCCAGCTCGGCGGCGCCGTGCCGCCGGACAAGATGGTCACGGCCGATGCCATCGTGTTCGACAGGCTGCACGCGATGGTCGTCGCCGACCCTTCGGAGGCGGCTCTCGCGGTCATGAACCAGCTGATGGCGGAGGGCATCATCCTCTCCGTGGAGGACGAGGGGTTCGTTTATCCCCTCTCGGCGCCCGAGCCGGTCGGCCAGGGGGACGTGACCTGGGGCCTCAGCGCGATCGGCGTCGAGTCCTCCCCCTTCGCGGGGCGGGGGATCCGGGTCGCCGTCCTCGACACGGGCTTCGACCCGAACCATCCGGACTTCCAGGGGCGGAAGATCGTCTTCCATTCTGTCGTGCCGGGAGAGACTGCCCAGGACCGGAACGGTCACAGCATGCACACGGCCGGCACCGCCTGCGGACCTCGGACTCCATCGCGGGGGCCGCGCTACGGTATCGCGTACGAGGCCGAGTTGTACGTCGTCAAGGTCCTGTCCAGGCAGGGCTCCGGCGCGGACGGCTGGATCATGAACGGGATCCACTGGGCGCTCACGAACGGGTGCCGCGTCATCTCGATGTCGTTCGGCAGCTCGCGGCCTCCCGTGGAGATGTACCGGGCGCTCGGCGAGCGCGCCCTGAGCCAGGGCGCGATCCTCGTCGCCGTGGCGGGCGGTGGCAGCGATCGCGCCCGGGGCGCTATCCAGCCTGTCGGCTCGCCGGCGAACGTCGCGACGATCCTCTCGGTCGGGGCGGTCGACAGCAGCCTCCGGGTCGCGAATTTCTCGAACGGCGGCAAGATCGATATCGCGGCGCCAGGCGTCGACGTGCTGTCCTCGTGGCCGCTGCCGCAGGGCTACAATACCCTCAGCGGCACCAGCATGGCGGGAGCGCACGTGGCGGGCGTCCTCGCGCTGCTCATGGAAGCCGAGCCGCACGCGAGCGCCCCGGAGATATGGCGGCGCCTGCTGGCGAGCGCGCGCAGGCTCAACGCGCCCGCCTCGGACGTCGGCGCCGGCCTGGTACAGGCGCCGGCGTCGGCGAGGACATCGCCATAGGGGCCGATCCGGGCGCAGCCCCTCCTCGGGCCGGGCAGCTTGGAACTACCCGGCTCTCGGGATCGTGAGCCGCACCCGCGTCTCCCCCCGCGGCCCGTCCTCGATGGCGATCCCGTAGTTCGTGTGCGCCGCGATCGCGTGCGCCGCGATGAGCGGCAGCGCCGGCGGCCTCCCCTGCGCGACCGCCTCGAAGTCGCGGCTCAGCACCACGCTCCGCGCCGCCGCCGGCAGCGGCGGCCCCGCGTCGTCGAACGTGATCTCGACCCCGCCCGGCCCGTCGACGAGCGTCACGACGACCTCGCTGCCCGGCGGCGACGCGCTGATCGCATGATCGAGCAGCGCGTGCAGCAGCACCGTGAGCGCGCCCTGCGGCACCACCTCCTGCGCGGCCTCCGGCGCCTCGACCACCACGCGCACGTCGTGGCGCGCCGCCCGCGCGAGATCGTCCTTCACGACGTCGCGCAGCACGTCCGCCACGTCGCAGTGGCGCGGGAACTCGTGGAGCGGGCACGCGCCCAACCTCGCGAGATCGCTGACGATTTCCGACGCCGCGGTCACGTGGCGCCCCACCGAGGCCGCCGTCTCCCCGGCGTCGCCGCCGTGCGACCGGAGCGGCGCGATGTCCCGGCCGATCGCCGACAGGATGCCGCGCAGCTGGGTCCCGAGCACCCGCACCGCGGCGACGAGCACCGCGAGGCTGTCGCCGCTCGGCGGCAGGTGCGACACCGGGTCGCTGCCGCTCAGCCGCGACACGATGCCGGCCAGCGACCCGCGCTCGCGCTCGCCCTCGACCCGCGAGAAGACCGCGGCGAGCTCGCGCGCGTAGGCCTCGCCCTGCGCCTGCGCCGCGGCCAGCTCCTTCTTCAGGCTCTCGACCTCGAGGCGCTGGAGATCGACCTCGGCGGGCAAGGTCAGCGTCTGCATCAGCCCGTCGAGCTCCAGCCGGCCGCCGTAGCGCAGGGCCATCCGCGACAGCCACACCCGCTCGGTCTCGAAGTTCACCGGCGTCTCCGGCCCGAGGTTGACCCGAACGCTCACCTCGTCGCCGACCCGGTGGATGCTCACGTCGGGCGCCCCGGCCTGGCTCGTGGGATCCCCGCCCTGGGCGATGAGCACCTGGAGCATCCGCCGGAGCTCGGTCTCGTCGCCGAACACCGTCGTCCCTTCGCCCATCTCGATCTGCACCCGCGCCTCGGGCGCGACCTCCCAGAGCAGCGCGGTCAGGTCGACGCGGCCGCGCCGCCCCCGCGGCATGGGCCGGCCGTGGAGCGAGGCGAGCATGCTCACCGCCTCGTCGAGCCGGTTGAGCGTGCTCTCCACGCCGCCCGAGCCGTCGTCCGGCGCCGGCATCGGCGGCGGCGTGCTCTCGGTCGCGATCATCCCCACGCCCTGGCGGAGCTTCTGGGCGGCGCTGCGCGCCTCCTGCGCCAGCAGCCACGTCAGCTCGGGTCGGGTCAATCTGTCGCTGGTCACCCTGTTTTTCCCTCTATCCGCCACGCTCCGCGGAATCGCGCGCCATGATGCCAGACGTGGCGGTGCCCTGCTACGCTCATTGCCGCTCACCTCGTTCGATGCGGACTCGCTCTTCTTCCTCCTTGACGCCTCTTGCTCTTCTCTGTGCCGCGGCCGCGACGGCGGCGCTCGCTGCCTGCGGATCGAGCGCCCCCAGCCCATTCCCGTCGGCAGGCGGAGCAGGCGGGGCCGGCGGCGACGGCGGCGCGGGCGGCGCAGGGGGCGAGCAGGCTCCGGCGGACCCGACGCTCGGCGGCCCGTGCGTCGACGACGAGCAGTGCGAGGACGGATTTCCCTGCACCTTTGACGCCTGCGACACCGCCGCAGGCCGGTGCCGTTTCACGCCGGACGACAGCGCGTGCCAGAACGACGTCTACTGCGACGGGGTCGAGCGCTGCAACCCGCGCCTCGGCTGCGTGCCCGGCGAGCCGATCGCGTGCAGCGACGGGAACACCTGCACGATCGACGCCTGCGACGAGCCGACCAGGACGTGCTCGAACGCCCCGCGCGACGCCGATCTCGACGGCGATCCCGACGCGCACTGCGGCGGGGGCGACTGCGACGACGCCGATCCCGCGGCGTCGTCGCTGCAGCCCGAGATCTGCGGGAACGATCGCGACGACGACTGCGACGGGCGCGCCGACGAGGACGGCTGCGTGTCGCCGGAGCACGACACGTGCGCCGACGCGCTCGAGATCTCGGCGCCCGGCTCGTACGCGATGTCCACCGCGGGCGCGCGCTTCCACTACGCGAGCTCGTGCGGCCTGCCCCGCCCGACGAGCACGCACGACGTCGTGGCCGCGGTGCTCCTGCCGCCGGGGCCGCCGGTCGACGTGGAGGTGACCGCGCGGACGGAAGGCACCGACGTCGCGGTGACGCTCGCCGGCCAGTGCGGCGACGCCGCGACCGAGCTTTCGTGCGGGCGCCCGCACGCCACCGCGAACGGCGGCAAGCTGGCGAAGCTCCGCGGCCGCGGGCTCGGCGATCCGGAGCGGGCGACGGCGCTGCCGGTCTACGTGACGACCGCGGAGGGCGCGCCGGTCGTGGTCGACGTCGCGTTCCTGCCGCCCTCGCCGGCGCCCGAGAACGAGACGTGCGGCGCCGCGGCGCCCCTCGAGCCGGGCGCGCCGGTGCTGGCGACGATCCTCGACGCCGACCGGGATCTCGGGACCGCGTGCGAGACCGATCTCGGTGAGCTCGTCTACACGTTCGAGCTCGCCGAGCCCCGGGACGTCGACCTCTACGCGATCTCGACCGACGGCGACGGCGAGCCCTCGCTCTCGCTGCGGTCCGAGGCGTGCGCGCTGCCGGAGGACGAGCTCGCCTGCCAGACGGCGGCGGCGCCGCACCTCTTCCGGCGCGCGCTGCCCGCGGGGGTCTACGCGGTCGCGGTCTCCGCGACGGCGCCGACCTCGGTGCTCGTCACGCTCGAGCTCGCGCCGCCGACCGATCCGCCGCCGGACGAGACCTGCGCCGAGGCGGCCCCGCTCGAGCCGAACCGGACGGCCTCCGTCTCGCTGCTCGGCCATCAGGACGACGTCGATCTCGGCTGCGGCCCGTCGGCGGTCGACGCCGTGTACGCGCTCGAGCTCGAGGTCGCGTCCGACGTGCTCCTGGTCGAGCGGCTTTCGTCCGGCGACACCGGCTCGATCGCCCTGTCCGCGCCGGCGTGCGGCGGCGCGGATGACCTGCTCGCGTGCGGCGAGGGCGACGTCAGCCCGCTCCGGACCGCGCGGCGCGGCGTCCCCCCGGGCTCGTACCGCGTGGTGGCCGAGGCGCAGCTCGGCCAGCCCGTGAGCGTGACGGCCTTCGTCCGGCCGGCGGCGCCGCCCACGCTGGTCCCCTTCTCCGACGCGTGCGACGGCGCGCTGGAGATCCCCGAGACCGGCGGCTTCTTCCAGGGCAACACGACGAACGCGGCCGCCGACTTCGACGCGGGCTGCGACCGCGCCGGCACGGACGAGCGCGGCGCGCGGGACCAGCTCCTGAAGCTCACGCTCACCGCGCGCCGGCGGGTCGTGCTCGACATGGCCGGCTCGTCCTACGAGACGCTGCTCTCGGTCCGCCGCGGCCCGGCCTGTCCCGGCGCCGAAATGCCGCTTTCCTGCACGATCGGTACGGGCCCCCAGCGGAGCTTCCTCGATCTCGTGCTCGATCCGGGCGTCTATTACCTCCAGATCGACGGCCACGCGATGGCGCACGGCCTGTGGTTCCTCGACGTGCGGGTCGTCGACGCCGTCGGCGAGATCGATCCCTGACCCGCCGCCCTTTGCAAGCTGCCCCTGTCCCTTGCTAACGTCGCCCCGATGTTCGGCCGCATCTCTGCGATCGCCCTCAACACGTACCGGGAATCGCTTCGGGCGCGCATCCTGATCGGCCTCGCCGGCATCGCCTTCGCGGTCGCCTTCTACTCGATCATCGTCGGCGCCTACACGCTCCGCAACGGGGCGCGCGTCGTCAGCGATCTCGGCGTCGCGTCGATCTCGGTGTTCAGCATCGCGGTCGCGGTGATCATCGGCGCGACGTCGCTCTACCGCGAGCTCGAGCAGAAGACGATCTTCCCGATCCTGGCCCGCCCGGTCCGCCGCGGCGAGTACCTCGTCGGCAAGTACCTCGGCACGCTGCTCACGCTCGCGGTGTTCATCCTGGCGGACGCCGGGCTCGTGCTGCAGATCAGCGCCGTCCTGGCCGGCCGCCCGCTCTCGCTCGTCGCGGGCGCCGGCGCCGCCTCGCTCGCGGTGCTCGGCCTCGGGGCGTGGCGCTCTCCGCTGCTGCGCACGTACGGGTTCATCCCGTGGTCGGCGGTCTTCCTCGTCCTCGGCGTGCTCCTCTCGGACGGCGCCCCCACCGAGCGGCGCGTCGTCCTCGCCGGCAGCGCGCTCGCGTTCCTCGAGGTCGGCATCGTCGCGGCCGTGGCCACGCTGTTCTCCTCGTTCTCGACGCCGTTCCTGTCCGCCCTGCTCACGCTCGGCGTCTTCCTCGTCGGGCGCAACGCCGACGCGCTCGCCCGGCTGCCGGTGAAGTACTTCGGCCCCCAGATCAGCGCCGCGGGGCGGGCCCTCTCCCGGGTCGTGCCCAACCTGCAGATCTACGTGCCGCCGCGCCCGCTGCTCGCGGGCGAGGTCGCCGACGCGAACCTCCTCCTCTACCTGGGCTGGGCGGTGATCACGTGCGCCGGCTGGGCGCTCGGCCTCCTGGCGGTGGCGGCGTTCGTCTTCAAGAAGCGCGATTTTCTGTGAAGCTCTCGGTCGTGCTCGGCGTCGTGCGCGGCTTCGCGGTCGCCGGCTTCCTCCTCGGCGCGGCGTCGCTGCGCGTGGTGGTCGCGGGCGAGCGGGAGATCGCCGAGAGCACGGCCGCCCTGCGCGCCGGCGATCCGCGCGCGGCGGCGCTCCACGCCCGGCGGGCGGCGGGCTGGTACGCGCCCGGCGCCCCGCACGTCCGCGTGGCCTACGATCGGCTGATCGCGCTCGCGACGGCGGCGGAGGGCCTCGGCCAGGCCGACACGGCGCTCTTCGCGTGGCGCGCGGTGCGCACGGCCGCGCTGGAGACGCGGTGGCTCACGACGCCGCACGCGGAGGATCTGGAGCAGGCCAACGCGGCCATCGCCCGGCTGTCGGCGGCCGCGCCGCGCCCGCCGGGCACCCGGACCGAGCCTGCGGCGGCGGTCGCGCGGGAGCACCTCGCGGCGCTCGCGCGCGACGACGCGCCGCGGGTCGGCTGGGTCGTCGCGCTCGTGGCGGCGTTCGCGGCGTGGGTCGCCGGCGCGATCTGGGTGGTGCGGCGCGCGGTCACGGTGACGGGCCAGTGGGTGTGGTCGCGGGCCGTGCCGGGGCTCGCCGTGTGCGCGGCCGGGGTCGCGGTCTGGCTGCTGGCGATCTGGCAGGCCTGACCGCGCCGCCGGCCGGGGGCCGGGTCTCTCGATCGGGGCGAGGCGGGGCGGCCTGCCCACGGGGCGAAATGGGCGGCGCGCACACGGGGCGAAATGGGGCGGCCCGCGAGCGGGGCGAAATGGGGCGATCGCGGCAAAATGGGGCGGCGAATCGGGGCGTATCCGCGTGAATCGGGGCTGGCGGTCAGGGGCAGCCACACCCGGGAATCCGCGAGGCGTGGCGCCTGCTGATCGGATGGCACGCGGCATTGCAAAGCGCGGTGCGCGACACATCGATCATGAAGGAGCAGCGTTTGCAGCGCTCCATTCCGTGGAGGTGACGAGTTTCATGAAGAATCAGATCAAGACGATCCTTTTGCTCGGCGTCATGTCGGCAATCCTGGTGTCCATCGGTGGGGCGCTCGGGCCTGGGTACCTCGTCTTGTTCGGCGCCCTCGCGCTCGCGATGAACCTGGGCGCGTATTTCATGTCGGATCGCATCGTGCTCGCGATACACCGGGCCGCCGAGGTCTCGCCCGAGGACGCGCCCGGCCTGCACCGGATGGTGGAGGAGCTCTCGCGGCGGGCGGAGATCCCGAAGCCGCGCGTCTATGTCATCCCTGACGCGCAGCCGAACGCCTTCGCCACGGGGCGCAACCCGGAGCACGGCGTGGTCGCGGTGACCGAGGGGATCATGCAGCTCCTGACCGAGCGAGAGCTGCGCGGCGTGCTGGCGCACGAGATCGCGCACATCAAGAACCGCGACATCCTGGTATCGACCATCGCGGCGGCGTTCGCCTCGGGCATCACGTGGATCGCGCACGCCGTGAGCTTCGCCGGGCTGTTCGGCGGCTCCTCGGACGACGAGGAGGGGGGGAGCCCGCTCGGCGGGCTGGCGCTCGCGATCGTCGCCCCCATCGCGGCCACGCTCGTTCAGCTCGGCATCTCGCGCTCGCGCGAGTACATGGCGGACGAGACCGGGGCGAAGCTGTGCGGCGACCCGGAGGCGCTCGCCAGCGCGCTCTCCAAGCTGGAGCACGGCGTGGCGCTCGTCCCCGCCGACTCCGCGCGGCCGGCCACGGCCAGCCTCTTCATCGTGAGCCCGCTCGCCGGGGCGGGCTCGGTGCTGAAGTGGTTCTCGACGCACCCGACGACCGAGGAGCGCGTGAGCCGGCTGCTCGCGATGGCGGCGAGCGCGGCGAGCGGCGCGGCGAGCGGCGGCCGCGCGGCGCCCCGCAGGGCGGGCGCGCTGGCGTGACGGCGAGCGCGCCGCAGCGAGAGGCGGCGCGCCGCAGCGAGAGGCGGCGCGCCGCAGCGAGAGGCGGCGCGCCGCAGCGAGAGGCCCACGAGGGGAACGCAACGGCCGCGACGGCGAGGCGTGAAGCGCCGGGACGCGCGGTCTCCAGTGGCCGCGGCGGTGCTCCTGCCCGCATCGCCGGCCGTGTGGCCAGCCTGTCGCTCGGAGCCGGGCTGTCGCTCCCCGCGCGGCGGGAATAGCGTCGCTCGAGCCACGTCCTACGGGCCGAGCGCGCGGCCCCTGGGAGCCGCCGCTCGTGGACGCGACCCCAGTCCCGCACCGCACGGTGTCATCTCGAGAGGCAGGATGATGAACAAGCTCCCTCGCATCGCATCAACGCTCGCCGCGCTCGCCGTCCTCACGGCGGTCGCCGCCCCGGCCGCCGCCGCTGCCGAGGAGACCACCGCGGCGGCCGCGAAGGCGCCGCGTCATGGCAAGGGCGCGGCCCGGTTCCCGCAGGACGCTGCCAGCTTCAGCAAGCGGGTCGACGAGAAGATCGCGAAGCAGCGCGCGAAGGTCGAGGCCAAGATGCAGAAGGGCGGCGTCCCGGCGGCGCGCCGCGCAGAGGTCCGGAAGGTGCTGGACGAGGTCCAGGCCAAGGTGCGGGCGGCGGTCGACACGGCCGCCAGGGACGGGGTGATCACCCGGGAAGAGGCGAAGCAGGTCCGGAAGCTCGCGCTCGAGGCGCGCAAGGCGATCGGGCGGCAGCTCGGGCTGGAGCAGAAGCCCGAGAAGAAGCACAAGCGCGAGAAGGGCAGGAAGCGGATCGTCGTGCCCGAGGCCGTGTAGCGCGACGGAGGGCGGGAGGGCCGGACGCCTCCGGCGGCGTCCGGCCGCCGGCCCCGCTCAGATCGCGGAGCGCGGCCGCGCCAGCGCGTCCCAGGCGGTCATGGCGCTGTCGACGATCGCCTCCAGCGCCTCGCGCGAGGCGCCATCGCGGGCCTGGATGGAGAGGCCCTGGAGCACCGTGGTGTAGAAGGCGGCGAGCGCCGCCGTGTCGGTGCCCGCCGGCAGGTCGCCCTCGGCGACGCCGCGATCCAGCCTCCGCTGGAGCTCGTCGAGCGCGCCCCGCCGGCACGCGGCGAGGTGGCTGCGTACGCCCTCGCTCTCCGGCGTCCCGAGCGTCGCGGCGAGCACGATCATGCAGCCGCTCGGCTTCCCCGGGCTCGCGTAGGCCTCCACGTTGCTGCGCAGCATCGCCTCGATCGCCCTGCGCGCCGTCGGCTCCTCGCGGAGCGCCCGGCTCGTCGCCGCGCCCTCGACCTCGTTGTAGAGCGCCACCGCCTCGCGAAACAGCGCTTCCTTGCAGCCGAACGCAGCGTAGAGGCTCGGCGAGTTGATCCCCATCGCGGCCGTGAGATCGCTGAGCGACGTGCCCTCGTAGCCTCGCTCCCAGAACACCTCCATCGCCCGCCGCAAGGCAGCGGCCCGGTCGAAGCCGCGCGGACGCCCCCGTCCGGCCATCACGAAGACCTTTCTGTGCCGATCGGTAAATAAATCGATTGACCCTCCGGCATCCAGCGAAGTATATATTCTGTGCTGATCGACACAGAAATGAGGTAGACATGTCGAAGCTTGTTGGCAAGGTGGCGCTGGTGACCGGAGGCAGCCGCGGGATTGGCGCGGCGATCGTCAAGCGGCTGGCGCGGGACGGGGCGGATGTGGCGCTGACGTACGTGAGCGCTCCGGAGAAGGGGCGCGCGGTGGTCGCCGAGGTCGAGGCGGCGGGTCGGCGGGGGCTGGCGATCGCGTCGGACAGCGCGGATCCGGCGCAGGTCGTCCAGGCGGTCGAGCGGACCGTGGCCGAGCTCGGTCGGATCGACATCCTCGTCAACAACGCCGGCATCGCCATCATGGGGCCGCTCGAGTCCCTGACGCTCGAGCAGGTGGACCGGACGCTGGCGATCCATGTGCGGGCCTCCTTCCTCGCCGCCCAGGCCGCGGCGCGGCACATGGGCGCGGGTGGGCGCATCATCAGCATCGGCAGCTGCCTGGCCGACCGGGTGCCGGGGCCGGGCATCACCCTGTATTCGACGAGCAAGGCAGCGCTGGTGGGGCTCACCAAGGGTCTCGCCCGCGATCTCGGGTCGCGCGGCATCACCGCCAACCTCGTTCAGCCGGGCCCGATCGACACCGACATGAACCCGGCCAACGCCCCGGGCGCGGACGAGCAGCGGAGCCAGCTCGCCGTCGGCCACTACGGCACGAGCGACGATATCGCCGCCACGGTCGCTCACCTCGCCGGAGAGAGCGGGCGCTTCATCACCGGCGCGACGATCGCGGTCGACGGCGGCTTCGCGGCCTGACAGCGTCTTGGCCTGGGCTCTGCTCATCGGCGCGTCGAGGGGTGACGCGCCTCCGGGCACGCCGCCCCCAGAGCCGCGGGGCATCTCCGGCCGAGGCCGGCGGCCAGGGCGCGGGCGCCGCTAGGACGCGGCGCGCGGCGCCTCGCCGAGCAGCTCGAGCCTCGCCAGGCTCGCGCAGGTCTCCGACAGGGCGCGCATCAGCCGCAGGCGGTTGTCGCGCACCGCCGCGTCGTCGGTCATCACGAAGACGTCGATGAAGTACTGGTGCAAGAGCGGCGCGAAGTCCGCCACCGCCTTGAACGCGGCGTCGTACGCGCCGCTCCGGACGTCCGACGCGATCTGCTCGCGCAGCTTGAGGTAGCCCGCGAAGAGCGCCGTCTCGCTCGGGTGCACGTCCTGGCCGAACGGCGCGACCGGCTCGCCGGGCGGCGCCTTGTCGGCGATGTTCGTCGCCCGCTTGAAGACCTCGCCGACCCGGGCGCGGACCTCGGGGCTGAGCGCGTCGATCGCGCGCACGCGCGCCCGGAGATCGAGCGGGCGGTCCGCGGCGACGCGGAGGCACGCGAGGACCGCGTCCTGCGGGAGCCGATCGGAGAGCAGGCCCCGCAGCCGCTCGGCGAAGAACTCGCCGAGGCGCGCCGCGAGCTCCTCGCGCGAGGCGTCGAGCTTCACGCCGGCGTAGCCGTCGTACGCGGCGCTGAAGGCGGCGCCGAGGCGCAGATCGAGGTCGCGATCCAGGAGCGTGCGCAGCACGCCGAGGCAGGCGCGGCGCAGCCCGTACGGGTCGGCCGTGCTCGTGGGGATGAGCCCGATCGCGAAGCAGCCGACGAGCGTGTCGAGCCGATCGGCGATCGCGACCAGCGCGCCGGCGTGCGTCGGCGCGGTCGCGTCCGCGGCGCCCTTCGGCAGGTAGTGATCGCGGATGACGTCGGCGACCTCGGGGCTGACGCCCTGGGCGAGCGCGTAGGCGCGGCCCATCTCGCCCTGGAGCTCGGGGAACTCGCCGACCATCAGCGCGACGAGATCGCACTTCGCGAGGTGCGCCCCCGAGGCGGCGGCGACGAGGGTCGGCTCGGGCAGCATCAGCAGCAGGCCGAGCTCGCGGGCGAGCCGCTCGACGCGCTCGGCCTTCGCGAGCACGCTGCCGAGCCGCTTCTGGAACACGATCCCGCCGAGCTTCTCGCGCCGGCTGGCGAGCGGGAGCTTGACGTCCTCGCGGTAGAAGAACTGCGCGTCCGAGAGGCGCGCGCGCATCGTCTTGTCGTTGCCGCCCTTGATCTTCTCGGGCGCCTCCGCGGTGTTGACGACCGCGAGGTACCTCGGGAGCAGCGCGCCCGTCTTCGCGTCGCGGACGCCGAAGTAGCGCTGGTGCCCGCGCGCGACCTCGAGGATCACCCGCTCCGGCAGCTCGAGGTACCGCTCCTCGAAGCTGCCGACGATGACGTGCGGCTCCTCCACGAGCGAGAGGTTCTCGCCGATCAGGAAGTCGTCCTCGATGAGCACCCCGCCCGCGTCGCGCGCGGCGGCGAGCAGGCGCTCCCGCATGAGGCGCGCGCGCTCGCCGGGGTCGACGATCACGTGCGCCGCGCGCATCGCCTCGACGTAGTCCTTGGCCGCGCCGAGGGCGATCTCGCCCGGCGCGAGGAAGCGGTGGCCGCGGCTCGCGCGGCCGCTGCGGACGCCGGCGATCTCGACGGGGATGACGTCGGCGCCGGAGAGCGCGACCAGCCACTGGATGGGGCGGCCGAACGCGAACTCGCCGCTCCCCCAGCGCATCGACTTGCGGAAGGGGATCGCCGCGACGAGCGAGGCCAGGAGCTCCGGCAGGAGCTCGGCCGCGGGCTTGCCGGCCTCGCGCCGCGTGCCCGCGAGGTACTCGCCCTTCGGCCCCTCGACGCGGCGCAGATCGGCGACCGCGCACCCGAGCTTCTGCGCGAACGCCTCGGCCGCCTTCGTGGGCGCGCCGTCCTTGAAGGCCGCCTTGACCGGCGGGCCGGTGACCTCCTCCTCGAGGTCGGGCTGGCGCGCCGCGACCCCGGAGACGAGCAGCGCGAGGCGCCGCGGGGTGCCGAGCGCGCGCATCGCGCCGTGGCGGAGCCTGAGCTCCGCGAGGCGCTTCGTTGCGAGATCCGGGAGCGCGCGGAGCGCGGCCTCGACAAACGACGAGGGGAGCTCCTCGACGCCGATTTCGAGCAGGAGATCGCTCGCTTCGTTGGACATGGGACCGCGGACGCTACCCCAGAACCGCCCGTCCGGCGAGGCGGTCGAGCGCCCGGGCAGCGCCGCGCAGGCCCGGCCAGCCGCCGGCGACCAGCGCGCTTGGCCTGGCCGCGCGGCGCCCGCCCCCGGCGCGCGCGACCCGCCCGCGCTGCGCGCGGCACGCCCCGGGCGCGTGTCCGGCGTGCCTGGCGCGCGCGGCACGCCTGTCTGGAGCGCGCCTGCTCCCGGCTGCGCGGCTCAGCGGTCCTGGGCCGCGCCCCGGAGCGCGCGCGCGAGCAGCTTCTTGAAGGCGCTCGCCTCTCCTCCGTTCGGCTTGCTCTTGCGCCCGTACCAGGTCGCCGCGCCGACGCGCACGACGCACTGGGCTGTCCGCGTGTACCGCCGGGCCGCCTTCGCGACCGCCCGATCGTCCGGCACAGACGCCGACGCGACGGCTGCGCCGAGGTCGTTCAGCGCCTCGTCGAGCGGGGGGCAGCCCTCCGGCGCGCGCGGCAGCTCGAGGGGAGGCGGGGCGTGGCAGCAGCGGGCGCGAAGGGCGGCGAGGGCCGCCATGTCGTACCAGCCGAGCACGCCCCATTCCTTCGTCGCGTCCGAGACACCCTCGGCCCCGGCAGCCCTGGCGAGGTGGCCCTTGAGCGCCGCGACGCCCTTCATCGGATCGACCTCGGCGCAGACGGACGCGAGCTGGCCCGCGGTCGCGGCGTCGACGCTCGTGCCCGGAAAGAGCGGCGTCGCGCAGGCGGCGAAGGCCGCCGTGGCCGCGGCGTCCGGCGCTGCGCTCGCCGCGCCCGGGGCCATCGGCGCGGCCGCGCCAGCGTCGCCCATGACGGCGTCGCCCGCGGCGGCGTCCTCGGCCGCCGGGGCGCTCGGCGCCGCGGGGGCGGCGCAGGCGGCGGGAGCGGCGTCCGATCCGGCAGGCAAGGCCGGGAGAGATGGCCGCGGCGGGGCGGCGTCGCGGTGGCGCAGCCAGAACCAGGCCGCCGCGATGGCGCCCGCGATGACCACGGCGCCCAGGGCCAGCGCGGCCACCCGGCGCGCTGCGGAGGGCGCCTGGCGGCGCGCGCCTGGATCGGGCGCCGGGGCGCGCGGCGCCTCGGGCACGGCGGCGCGCGCAGCGGCGTCGGTCGCCGGCGCGGGCGGCTCCGGGGGCAACGCGTTGCCGATGAGCGCGGACCTGTCGCGAGGAGGCCGCCGGCTCGGCGGCTCGTCCACGTCTGCGAGCGGCGCCGGTGGCGGCGGGAGGGGAGGCTGTTCCACGTGCGCGGGCGACGGGGGCGGCTGCTCTTCGGGTGCGCGGGCAGCCGGTGCGTGGGCGGCCGGTGCCGGTGCGTGGGCGGCCGGTGCCGGTGCGTGGGCGGCCGGTGCGCGGGCAAGGGACGGCTGCTCCGCCGCGCTGGGCGGGAGGGGCGGCTGCTCCGGCGGCGCCGCCGCGACAGGCGCCCTGGGCGGGCTGCTGGAGGTCTCCGCCCTCGGGGCGCCGGCGTGCCCCGGAGATGCGGCAGGCGAGGCCGCCGGCGCGCTCGAGGGGCGGTCCGGCGCCTCGGGGACCGGGGTGGTCGGCGCGCCGGCCGTCGACCGGAGGCCCAGGGCCGCGAGCCCGTGGAGCGGCACCGGCGTCCGGCGGGCCGTGGAGATCGCGGTGCCGGGGGGCAGCGAGCTCGTGCGGCCACCGGGCGGCGAGCTCCCGCGCGGCGGCTGCGAGCTGGAGCTCCCGCGCGGCGGCGAGCTCCTGCGCGGCGGCGAGCTCTCGCGCGGCGGCGAGCTCTCGCGCGGCGGCGAGCTCTCGCGCGGCGGCGAGCTCTCGCGCGGCGGCGAGCTCTCGCGCGGCGGCGAGCTCCTGCGCGGCGGCGAGCTCTCGCGCGGCGGCGAGCTCCTGCGCGGCGGCGGCTGCGAGCTCGACGCGCCCCGCAGGCCGCCGCTCGACGGGCGCGGCGCCGGCACGGTCCTCGCCGGCTCCGCGACCGCGTGCTCGTCGAGCGGCGGCAGCTCCCCCAGGCCGTCGCTCGGCCGCGCCGCCTCCAGCGCGCGTCGGAGCGCCGCCACCTCGACGATCCGCTGCTTCGCGTCGCGCGCGAGCGCCTGCTCGAGGACGCGCCACAGCGCGTCCCCCGCCGCCCCCGGCGGCGTCACCCGCGGCGCGTCACCGGCATCCTGCTTGCGGCGGAGCTCCCGATCGCTCTCGGCAGGGAAGGGGAGCGCCCCCGAGAGCGCCACGTACAGGGTGACCGCCAGCGCCCACGTGTCGTCCCGGCGGGACGGTCCCTCGCCCGCGGCGCGCTCCGGCGAGCGGTAGCCCACGAAGGCCGGCGTCGCGAGCGGATCGGAGAGCCACCCCCGCGACGTGCACCGCTCGTCCTCCGTGATCACGCACGCGGCCGACAGGCGGCCGTGCACGGTCCCGCGCGCGTGCAGGCTCTCGATCCGCTTCGCCAGACGGACGACCCAGCCCACCGCGTCCCTGTCCGGCAAAGGACCGGCACGTGCGACCCGCGCAGCGAGCGTCTCCATACGAGCGCGGCAGCCTAGTGCGGCGACCCGCCGCTGACCACATTGTGCTGTCCGCGCGACCCGCCGGATCGCCGATCGCCGGTCCGTTGCCCGGCGGCGCCCCCGTCAGCCCTCGATCACGTCGGCCATCGTGTATCGGCCGGGCGGCTTGCCATGCAGGTGCCACGCGGCGCGCAGCGCGCCGCGCGCGAAGAGATCGCGGCTCGTCGCGCGGTGCGTGAGCTCGAGGCGCTCGCCGGGGCCGAGCAGGTGGACCGTGTGGTCGCCGATGACGTCGCCGCCGCGCACGGCGAAGATCCCGAGCTCGTTCGCCTTGCGGGGGCCGACGTTGCCCTCGCGGCCGTGCACGTCGGCGAGCGCCGTGGCCCCCTCGCCGGCCCCGCCGCGGGCCGCGCGCAGCGCGTCGGCGAGCCGCACGGCCGTGCCGCTCGGGGCGTCCACCTTGGCGCGATGGTGCACCTCGACGATCTCGACGTCGTAGCCGGGCCCGAGCCGGCGCGCCGCGCTCGCCGCGATCTCCGCGAGCACGTGGATGCCGATGCTCGTGTTCGGCGACCAGAGGACCGGGACGTGCTGCGCCGTCTCCTCGAGCAGCCGCTCGCACGTGCCGTCGAGGCGCGTCGTGCCGCTGACCACGGCGACCTTCGCCCGCATCGCGAGGTGCAGGAGCCGGGGGAGCGCCTCGGGCCGCGAGAAGTCGATGACCACGTCCGCGCCGAGCAGCCCCGCGCTCGTGTCGTCGCTCATCGCGACCCCGATGTTGCCCGTCCCCGCGAGCTCGCCGACGTCGCGGCCGATGCGGGAGGAGCCGCGCGACACGATCGCGCCCACGATCTGCGCGCGCTCGTTCGCGGCGAGCCGGACGATCGCCTGCCCCATCTTGCCGCTCGCGCCGTGGACCGCGACCTTCAGCAAGCGGGCCTCTTCTCCGCGGTTCGCCTCCAGCAGCGCGCCCATCGGTACGCCTCGATGATCGCCGTTCGATTTCACGTCGCCTCGCGCCTCGCCTCGATCCGCTTCATCGCGTCGATGATCTGCTGCCGCGTCGCATCGCCGGCCGGCGCGAGGGGCAGCCGGACGGCGGGGCTCATGCGGCCCAGGGCGGCCAGCGCGGCCTTCGCCGGGGAGGGGTTCGGCTCGGCGAACAGGAGCCCGTGCAGCTCCAGCAGCGCGAGGTGGGCCGCCCGCGCGCCCGCGAGGTCGCCGGCCAGGAACCGGCGGGTCACCGCGCTCGTCTCGCGCGGCAGCACGTTCGACGTGACGCTGATGACGCCCTGCGCGCCGAGCGCCATCATCGCGAGCGTCAGCGCGTCGTCGCCGCACAGGACCGTGAGCCGATCGCCGAGGCGCCGCGCGAGCTCCTGGCAGCGGAGCACGTTGCCCGTCGCGTCCTTGATGGCGACGACGTTGGGCGCGGCGGCGCAGATGCGCTCGGTCGTCTCGGCGGAGAGGTCGACCACCGTTCGCCCCGGGATGTTGTAGAGCACGATCGGCCCCGAGACGGCCCTGGCCACGGCCAGCGTGTGCTCGCGGAGCCCGTCCTGCGAGGGCTTGCTGTAGTACGGCATCACGATCATCACGGCCTCCGCGCCCACGGCGAGCGCGGCGCGCGAGGCCTCGATCGTCTTCTTCGTCGAGAACGAGCCCGTCCCTGCGATCACCGGCGCGCGGCCGCGCGCCGCCTCGACGACGCGCCGGATGACCGCGGTCGTCTCCGCGTCGCTCAGGGTCGGCGACTCGCCCGTGGTCCCGCAGGGCACGAGCCCGCTGACGCCGCCCGCGATCTGCGCCTCGACGAGCGCGTCCAGCGCCTCGAAATCGACGGCTTCGCCATCGGGGGTGAACGGCGTGACCAGGGCGGTGAACGTTCCCGACAAGGGGAGCTGCGTCATTCGACGACCATGATCGCCACCCGGGGGGCGCGTCAACAGGAGAGGACAGGTTCGCCGCGGACTCCACGCTCTCCCCGGGGTTCCCGCCCGGCGCCGCGCCGATCGGCCGCGGCCGTGGGCGCAGCGCGGCGTCGGCCGGCGGAAGCCCTGCGGACGGCGCCGCGCGGGCCCGACGCGATCGAGGAGGGGGCGTCTGCTACCCTGGGCGGTGTGGCGCCTCGCTCCTTCGGGGGGTATGCCCGAGCGCGTCAGGTCCCGGAGAGGCACCGGCCATGGATCTCGCCCAGTACATCAAGAGCATCTCCAGCGCGGCCACTACCATCCTGGAAGGGATGGCGGTCACGTTCTCCCATCTCTTCCGGGAGCCCATCACCGTCCAGTATCCCGACAAGACGGACCGGCCCGTGAGCGAGATGCTCCCGCCGCGGTACCGCGGCTTCCTCGAGGTGCAGATGGACATCTGCACCGGCTGCAAGCGCTGCGAGCGCGCGTGCCCCATCGAGTGCATCGCCATCGACCTCGAGAAGGACCCGGCGACGAAGAAGCAGGCGATGAGCCGCTTCGACATCGACATGGGCAAGTGCATGTACTGCGGCCTCTGCGTCGAGGCGTGCAAGACCGAGTCGACCGGCGCGATCCGCCACACCCGCGAGTTCGAGGGGGCGGCGCCGACGCTCGATCACCTCACCTTCCGCTTCATCCCGGAGGGGTTGGTCCCGCTGTACAAGGCGCCGAAGGACCTCGGCGAGGTGCCTGTCGGCGAGTACGGGCCTCACGCCCGCGAGGCCCGCGAGCGCGCCATGCGCGACAACCCCGCCGCGCTGGAGGAGCTGCGCGCCATCTGGCGCAGGGAGCACGCCCGGAAGCAGGGCGCCGAGGCGACCGGATCGGCCGCCGGAGCCGCGGGCGGAGAGGCCGGGGCGGGCGCCTGATCGAGGGCGTCGCCCGCCGCGGGGGCGCCGCCCTCGACGGGCGATCGCGGGGGCGTCGCCCTTGATGGGCGGTGGGCAGCGGTCTAACGTCGCGGCCCTCACCACATGCCCTCCCTGAGCGCACTCGTCTTCCTCGGGCTTGCCGCGCTGACGCTCGGCTCCGCCGGGCTCGTGGCGTTCTCCAGGAACATCATCCACTCCGCGCTGGCCCTGCTCGGGACGTTCCTCGGCATCGCGGGGCTCTACGTCACGCTGTCGGCCGATTTCCTCGCGGCGACGCAGGTGCTCGTCTACGTGGGCGGCACGCTCGTCCTGATCCTCTTCGCCGTGATGCTCACGAGCCGCATCGCGGAGATGAAGATCTCGAACCCGCGCGGCGGGCCCGCCGTGGCGTTCGTCCTGGTGACGGCGGTGCTCCTCGTGCTCGGCCGCGTGGCGACCCGGACGCCCTGGCCCGCCGAGGCCAAGCCGGCGATGCCGTCCACCGCGAAGCTCGGCCATGCGTTCCTCGGCGAGTACCTGCTCCCGTTCGAGCTCGGCTCGGTCGTCCTGCTCGGCGCCATGATCGGCGCGGTCGTGCTCGCGCGCCGCGCCGTGAGGCGCGCCTGGGAGAAGGAGTAGGCGATGGAGGAGATCGGGCTCATCCATTACCTCAGCGTCGGCGCGGCGCTCTTCGGCCTCGGGCTGTTCACCGTCATGACGCGGAAGAACGCGGTGGGCATTCTCCTCGGCGTCGAGCTCATCCTCAACGCCGCCGCGCTCAACTTCGTCGCGTTCGAGCACTTCGTCGCGGGCGGCGTGTCTGGCCAGGTGTTCACGGTCTTCATCATCGTCCTCGCGGCGAGCGAGGCGGCGATCGCGCTGGCCATCGTGCTCCAGGTCTACCGCCATCACCGCAGCATCATGGCCGACCAGCTGACATCCCTGAAAAACTGACGCGAGAGCGGTCATCCCCGCGAGAGAGCGCGACGGGCGAGGCGAGGGCGGGCGAGACGAGCGCGACGGGCGCAACGGGCGAGACGAGCGCGACGGGGGCGACGGGTGCGAGGATCGCGGCGTCCGGACCGGCGCGCACCGCGTCGCACGCCGTGCGCTGCGCGCCGCGCGTCCGCCGCCTGCGCGCACCGCGGAGGCGCTCGACGCGCACGCGTTCCGCCGCTCCAGGTGGAGCTCAATCCCACCGACAAGCAGGAAAAACCTGACCTTGCTAAGCCCCTGTGGGCGACCCACGTTCGAAGCATGCAGAACCTATCCAAGTCGGAGCTGGTGGGGTTCGTGGAGCTCGAGGTCGGCTCGCTTGCTGTGCAGGTGCCGATCCGCGCTGCAGCAGCGGCGAAGGAGCTCCCCCTCGCCTCGTTCGAGGCCGAGGGAGACAATTGCGCCATCCTCGTGCGCGGCGACACGTCCTCCAAGGCGGTTGAGGTTGCGCTGCGACACGCGGCGCAGGAGGCGGTCAAGCACCTCTCGAGGAAGCTGCTCAATTAGGGCGGCGCGCACGGCGGCGCGGTCCCCTGCGACCCCGCAGCGGGCTGCGGGACGCCGCTCCCGGGCAGCGCAGCCCTCCGGGGCGTGGATTCTTGCTCAGGGACGGCGCGGGAACGTTCCTGCTGGTCATCCAGCGCGCAGCAAGCTAGGAGCGGGCTCATGGTCGAGCCCACCTGGTTTGCGAAGCGCTGATGGATGCCCCGCCCACGTCGAGAGTCGCGGGAAGCGCGCGTGAGCGCTGGGAGCGCGTCCGGCTGATCGCCCTGCCGGTCCTCCTGCTCGGTTCCATCGCCTTCTTCGCCAGCTTCGTCCATCGCTTCTATCCCATTCAGCACTGGCTCTTCTGGCGCTACGCCGGCTACTGGCTCCTCTGCGGGCTGTGGACGGCCGCCTGCGTCTCCGCGGGCCACCTGACGCTCAAGCTCGTTGTCGGCCGCTCCCTGCCGATCGTCGAGCAGCTCGCCACGAGCTTCGCCATCGGCGTCTTCGAGTTCGCCTTCCTCATGAGCGTGGCCGGGCTCCTCAAGCTCTACGGCCCTGTGCTCTTCGTGGCCCTGCCCCTCGCGATGGTGGGCGCGGGGCTCGCGCCGCTCCGGGGTTATCTGACGCGGGTCATCCGCCACGTCCGCTGCGCGCAGCGGCGGGCGCCGCCAGCGCCGCTCTGGACCTACGGGGTCCTCGCGCTCGGGCTGCTCGGCGTGGGCATGGTGTACTTCGTCATCCTCACGCCCGACAACGTCCAGTTCGACTCGCGGTGGAAGCACCTGGCGCTGGCCGAGGAGTACGCCGTCACGGGGGGCATTCGCCGGTTCCCCGAGGGCTGGACGGTCGAGACCTATCCGCACTTCGCGACGTTCATCTATTCGTGGGCGTTCCTCCTGCCGCGCGGGCTCCTGTTCGACAAGGTCGAGCTCGCCGCGCACATGGAGTTCGTGGGGTTCCTCTGGACCCTCGTCTCCATCCCGGCCGCCGTGCGGCTGATGGTCCCCCGCGGGCTCGGGCCGTACGCCCTCCGGCTCTCGTGGACGGCGCGCTTCCTCTTCCCCGGCATCTTCCTCTACGACTCCAGCCTGAGCGTCGGCGGCGATCACATCGCGTCCATCTTCGCGCTCCCGGCGTTCACCCTGATGATCCGCGCCTACCAGGAGCTCTCGCCGCGCTTCGTCGCGCTGATGATGATGATGATCTCCGGCGCCGGGCTCACCAAGTACACCGGCGCGGTCATCCTGGTCCCCTTCCCGGCGCTCGTCCTCGGCGCGCGCACGGTCGTCCTCGCCTACCGCTCGCTCCGCGGCCAGGTCGCGCCCGCGATCCGCAAGAACTGGTACATCGGCCCGCTCGTCGCGGCCGCCGCGGGCCTGTGCTTCACGTCAACGCACTGGGCCAAGAACTGGGTCTATTACGCGGATCCGCTCTATCCCACGCTGTACAAGATCCTCCCCCTGCGCCCCTGGACGCCGGACGCGGCCAACATCTTCGAGTGGGGGTACAAGGACTACCAGTTCTGGCGGCCGGAGCGGAGCCTGGATGGGGTGCTGAGGACGCTCAAGGCGCTCGTCGACTTCTCCTTCATTCCGAACGATTACCCGAGGTTCCACGGTAAGGTCCCCACCTTCGGGTCGGTCTACACGCTGCTGCTCCTCTGCCTGCCGTTCCTCAAGGGGACGAGGCGCGTCTGGGCGCTCGTCGGCTACGTGCAGGTCGGCCTCCTCTGCTGGTATTGGACGCACCACCAGGACAGGTATCTCCAGGCCATCGTCCCGCAGATGGCGGCCGCGACCGCGGCGATGATCGCGCTCGTCTGGCGCGCGGCGGGCGACAACCGGCTCGCCGTCCTCGCGACGAGGACGGGCCTCGGCACCCTGGTCGGGCTGCAGGTCGTCTGGGCGGGCGACGTGTACTTCATCCCCGGCCACGCGATGGTGAAGTCGCCGATCAAGGCCGTGGTCGAGCTCCTCTCCCAGGGCTACGCGAAGCGCTACACACAACGATTCAACGTCTACTCGACGTTCCAGTCCATCTCCCGGGCGCTCCCCGAGGGCGCGCGCGTGCTGCTGCACGACAACCACAACCACCTCGGGATCGGCGCCGAGACGGTATCGGACTGGAACGGCTGGCAGTACGGCATCAGCTATGGCCGGCTGCGCACGCCCCGCGAGGTCTGGGACCTCGTGAAGGGCATGGGGGTGACCCACGTGGCCTGGGATACCCACGTCAGCAAGGGGTGGGACACGATCGCCGGAGATCTCATGTTCTTCGATTTCGCGCTCAAGCGCGCCGTGAAGCACGCGAAGCACGGCGGGATGACGCTGGCCGAGATGGGCCCGCCGCCCGACCCGCAAGCCCCGTTCCCCACAACCGTCGCTTACCTGGGCTGCGGCGATGCCTATAAATCGGGGCTCTACGAGCTCAGCGACCTGACGGTGCCGGTCTTCGGGCCGAACAACCGGGCGTTCCCCGCGCCCCGGGTGAGCGGCCCCCCCCGCGGCGAGAGCGCCGCGGCGTTGCTGGAGCGGGCGGCGTTCGCGGTGGTCGATCCGAAGTGCCACACGCTGCCCGCCTCGGCCGGGCGCGACTTCATGCTCGCCGCCAAGCGGCACGTGATCCGCGGCAAGAAGGGGAAGATCGAGCTCTACCTGCGCAAGGGCGGTGAGGTGATCGCGCCGCCGGCGGCGCCGGAGCCGACCCCCGGGGAGTCGGACCTGCCCCCGGAGCCCGGCGAGGACGAGGACCTCCCCGGCGCGCGCTGAGCGCGCTGCAGCGCGAGGCGCGCGAGGCGGCCGCGCGCGGTCGGCCCCTGGCCGAGGCGCGGCCGCCGGCCCGGCGATCCCGGGAGCGAGGGAGGGCCCGGGCGGCCGGGGCCGACCTCAGGCCGCCTTGCGCCTCGCCACGCAGAAGACCGACAGCCCGAAGCTCGGCCGGCGGCCGCGCGCGATGAGATCGACCTCGGCGCGGAGGACGGCTTCGAGCGCGGAGGAAGCGAGGCCGGACTTCGGTGAAGGCTGCTTCATGCTGGTCTTGCCCGGGCGCAGCTTGCGCGCGGCGCTCCAGACGGCGCGCGAGCCGACGGCGGCGGGGAAGAGGAGCTGGTTGAAGTAAGCGCACGCCTCCACGTGGAACTCGGCCGGCAGCGCGGCGCGGAAGCTGCCGGCGGTGTACCGGCGGAAATGCTGAAGCGCGCGGTCGTGATCGCTGAACAGCCACGGATACGCCGGCACCGTGGCGACGAAGATCCCGCCGGGGCTCAGGTGATCGTGGATCCATCGGAGCGCGGCGCGGTCGTCCTCGATGTGCTCGATGACGTCGAGCGCGCAGATCACGTCGTAGCGCCGATCGAGCTCGAACGGGAGCGACGCGCTGTAGAGCGTCCTCGCCGCGCCGGACTTCGCGATGGCGTCCTGGCCGAGGGGGCTCACCTCGTTCGCGTCGACGGCCCCGAACTCCGCGAGGACACCCAGGTTCTGGCCGACGCCGGCGCCGACCTCGAGCAGCTCGAGCGGCCGGCTTCCCGGGGCGAACTCGCGCACCAGGTGGGACAGCAGCCGGGCCCTCCCCTTCCTCAGCCAGTCGCCGGATTCCTCGGAGTACTGCTGGTATGCCGTCGTTTCCATCCGCTCTTCACTCTGCCTGCGGGGCCGGTTCTTCCTGGGGAGGCGACGCGGTCGGCGGCGACTCTGCGGGCGACGACGGCGCGTCGTCGCCCGGGTCCGCGGGCGGGGTCGGGATCTCGATCGTGAGGTCGTCCACCTTGGCCGGCTCTTTCCGCGGCTTCTTCGGCGGCGGCGGGCGCCGCTTCCGCGGCGGCGCCGTCGCGGCGGCGCTGGCCGACGGCTGCGCGGCGGGCGCGGCCGCCGTCGGCGCCGGCGCCGTGGCGCTGGGCTCCGGCGGAGGCTCCGGCGGCGGCGGCGCCGGCTCGGTCGCGACGGCGGTGGGGGGCGGGGCCTCGCTCTCGGCCGCCGGTGCGCTCTGCGGCAGGCGCTGCGAGCGGACGACCTGCCAGGCGACGACGCCGGCGAGCGCCACCAGCGCGAGCGCTGCCCAGCGGACGCGCCGGCGTCGGCGAGAGCCCGGGTCGAACTCCGGAAAGTCGCTTTCGTGCGCGAGCCCGCTCACGCTGGATGCCTTCATCCAGTGCTCCGGCGTCTGGCCGGAGGGCACGGCGCGCTCCGGCGGGGCGATCGCAGGCGCGGCCGGCGGATCGAGCGGCCGCGGCGCGCGCAGCGAGGCAGGGGGCGCGGCGGCCGCGGTTGCGACCGCGGCGGCTGCCGCTCGCCCGGCGCTGTCGCGGGGCTGCTCCGGCAGCTCGTGGCTCGGCGGCGCCTCGCGATCGCGCGCGGTCGCCGGCGGCTCGGCCTCGTGGGGCGAGAGCGCGCGCGGCGTCTGCGCGGAGAGCGGCGGCTCGGCCGGCGCGCTCGGCGCGATGGGCGCGCCGCTCTCGGTCGCCGGGATCGCGGGCTCGGCCTGCGCGTGGGCCGCGGGCTCGGCCTGCGCGTGGGCCGCGGGCTCGGCCTGCGCGTGGGCCGCGGGCTCGGCCTGCGCGTGGGCCGCGGGCTCGGCCTGCGCGTGGGCCGCGGGCTCGCCGGACGCGAGCGTCGCGTCTGCCCGAGGGGCGAGCGGCACGGGCGCGGACGGCGCCGCCCACGGCTCGTCCACGTCGGTGTCGATCGCGTCGTCGTCGAACTCGTCGATGTCGACGTCGACGAGCGAGGGCGCGCTGTCGGCTTCCTTCCGCGGCATCTTGCTGCGCGCCAGCGCCAGCGGCTGCGAGCCGGGCGGCGCCTCGACGCCGTCCGCCGCCTCGGGCGACGCGCTGCTCGGCTGCCCGGAGAGCGAGGCGCTCGCGGGGAGAGACGTTCCCGCGGGGAGCGGCGGCGCGCTCGCAGGGAGCGGCGGCGCGCTCGCAGGGAGCGGCGGCGCGCTCGCAGGGAGCGGCGGCGCGCTCGCAGGGAGCGGCGGTGCGCTCGTGGAGAGCGGCGGCGCACTCGCGGGGAGCGGCGTGCCCGCGGGGAGCGGTGGCCCCTGCGACGCGCTGTCGCTGCGCCGAGGCGGTGCCGGAGGTCGATCCCCGCGCCGCGACGACAGCGGCGCGCGCTCGCTGAGCGGCGGCCGTTCGCCCTGCTGGGACGACGCGGGCGGCTGCTCGCCGACCTGAGCCAGCGACGGCGTCGTAGGTCGCCCGGTGGGGCGCGGCGGCGCCGGAGGGGGCCGCTCGGTGGGGCGCGGCGGCGCCGGAGGTCGCTCGGTGGCGCGCGGCGGCGCCGCGGGAGGCCGCTCGGTGAGGCGCGGCGGCGCCGGCGGCCGCTCGGCGGACCTTGCCGACAGCGGCGCGCGCTCGCTGAGCGGCGGCCGCTCTGTGAGGCGCGGCGGCGCCGGCGGCCGCTCGGCGGACCTTGCCGACAGCGGCGCGCGCTCGCTGAGCGGCGGCCGCTCTGTGAGGCGCGGCGGCGCCGGCGGCCGCTCGGTCGGCCGCGCGGGGACCCTCGCGCTCGACCTGACCGACAGCGGCGCTGCCGCCGTGTCCGCGGCCTGCTCGCTCGGCCGTCGCTCGGGCGATCGCGTCGAGGCGGCGCCCGTGGGGTCGCCCACGTGCGGCAGCGGCGGCGGCTTGGGGATCGTCGAGCCCGTCGCCGGCCGAGGCGGCGCCGCCGGCGGGCGCGTCGGCGAGGCGCGGGGCGGCATCGGCGGCGGCCGCGGCGAGCTCACGCTGCTCGCGGTCTCGGTCGACAGCTCGGCGATGCGGGCGAGCGACTCCGCGAGGTCGCGCGCGCTGCTGAAGCGCCGCTCCGGATCGCGGTCGCACGCGCGCGCGAACCACGCGTCGAAGCTCGGCGGAAGCTCCGGGTTCACCCGCGAGGGCACCGGGATCTCGCCGAGCGAGATCTTGATCAGCAGGTCGCCGACCCCCTCGCTGTCGAACGGGAGCTCGCCCGTCACGCACTGGTAGACGATCACGCCGAGCGCCCACAGGTCGGCGCGGTAGTCGACCTCCTGGAGCCCCTTCACCTGCTCCGGGCTCATGTAGTGCGGCGTGCCCATGAGCGTCCCGACCGTCGTGCGCTGGGCGGCCCGCTTCCCATGGCCCACCTTGGCGATGCCGAAATCGAGGATCTTGACGACCTCGTCGTCCTCGTTCGCGCAGAGGAAAAAATTCTCCGGCTTGAGGTCGCGGTGCACGATGCCGGCCCCGTGCGCGCGGGTGAGCGCGCGCGTGACCTGCGTCACGATCTTCGACGTCTCCTGGAGCGAGAGGCGGCGCCGGCGCGCGAGCCGATCGAAGAGGTCCTCGCCCTCGAGCAGCTCCATCACGATGAACGGCTGCTCGCCCTCGATGCCGTGATCGAGGATCTGCACGACGTGCGTGCTGCGCAGCTGGGCTGCAGCCGTCGCCTCTCGGCGGAACCGCTCGCGCGCGTCCTCCTGCTTCGCGAGCTCGGGATCGATCAGCTTGACGGCGACGTGCGTGCCGAGCGCCAGGTGCTCGGCGATCCACACCGAGGCTTGCGCGCCCTGCCCCACGGGTCGGATGAGGCGGTAGCGCTCGCTCAGCACCTGACCAGCTGCGGTAGACACGGCGGCAAAAGCCTACGTCGAGGGGAACATCCGTGTCGAGTTCCTGCGCACGACCTCAGATCCCCTGACGAACGGTTTCCTTCATCAGCTCGCGCCACTCGTCGCGGGTGAGCTCTGGATAAATGTAGTCGCCCTCGAAATTTGTATGGTGCAGGAGCAGCCGGGCGACGGTGACGATGCTCCCCGCGACGTCGCCGGCCTGCGCGACGTTCGCCAGCGCCTCGGTCGCCTCGCGCACGGCGGCGTGCTGCTTCAGCGCGACCTGGACCTCCTCGGCGAGCCCGCGGGCCTGGAAATGAGGGAAGATCGCGGCCTCCTCGTAGCGCATGTGCCGCTCCATCGGACCGCGGAGGAACGCGAGCAGGCTCCCGCGCTCGGCGCTCGCCTCGTCCGCGGAGCGCTGCGCCGTCTCCATCAGCTTCCTCGCCATGTCGCGGGCGAGCTCCTCCTCCTCGAAGAGCTCGCTCACCATCCGGTCCAGTTCCATGACGCGCGGGCCGTCGTAGTCCAGATCCCGGGGGAGGTCGAGGGCGGCGCGGCGCGACCTCGAGCGCGGGGCCGATCGGCTCAGTCGCGCGCGCGTCCGTCGGACGCGCGCGCGCGGACGATCGCGGCGAGCCGGCCGACGACGCCGCTCGCGACCATCGTGAGCACCTGCTTCTCGAGCGCCCGTCGCTCCGACGGCCTGCCGCCGAACGAGATGCGCGAGCGGGCGGTGGGTCCGCCGACGACGCGGCCGACGATGGTGCAGGTCACGCGGTGCACGTCGCCCCGCGTGGTCGAGGTGAACTCGACAACGCGCGCGCTCAGCACGACCGATCTCGCCTTGCCGAAATCCGCCTTCTTCGCGGCGCTGGAGAGCATGCCGCGCAGCGCGCGCGCCCGCTGGGCCTGGCCTTCGCCCGCAGGCACGTCGACGCTCTTCCACTCGACCTTGGTGTCGCGGGCGAAGGTCGACGCTGGCGAGGCCGTGAGCATGGTCAGGGCCATCACCGCAGACAGCAGCCATCGTGACGCGCGGCGCATGGGAGCCACGCTAGTGGGCCGCGGGCCCGCCGGCCAAATTCGCGCACGGCTTCACGCCGCGTGGCGGCCGCCTCCGCGCCGCCCGGAGCGGCGCTCGCCGCGCTCGCGCCGCGATCGGGCCCGCGCTATGCCGTGGCCTGGAAGCGAGGATCGATGGAGCGGAGCTCGCCGGGGGAAGATCGACGCGATCGACGCGATCGACGCGATCGATGCGATCGACGAGGACGAGATCGACGCGCGGGGCGCGGGGCGCGCCGGGGCGGATGCCTGGCGGCGCTGCTCGCGATCGCCGTCGCCCCCGCGGCGGGCAACGCGCAGGCGCCGCGCCCGGGCGGCGCGAAGGCGGACGCGACCGCGCCCGCGGCGGGCCGCGCGCCGGCGCGGCGCCCGAGCGGCGCGAAGCTGGACCCGAGCGCGCCGGCGGCTGGCGGCGCGCCGTCGGCCGAGAAGCGCTCGCCCATCGCGCCCGCGCTGCGGTGGACCGCCGCGACGCCCGACGAGATGCTCGGCGCCGCGCTGGCCCGGGCGCGGCGGGGCGGCGACGACGCGCTCGCGGGGCTCGTGATCGCGGCGGCGCTCTCCGATCGCGCGGCGCAGGGCCGCGCTCGCGAGGGCCTCGCGCAGATCGCGGCGTCCGCCTCGCCGCTCGCCGACGAGGCGCGCTGGCTCGCGGCCTCGCTCGCCCCCGAGCCCCCGGCGGCGCCGTGGCCCGGCGCGCGCGCCGCCTCGTACGACGCGCCCCCGGACCCGTCGGGGCTCGTGAAGGCGTTCGCGATCCTCGGGCCGTTCCAGGACAACTCGGGCGGCGGGCTCGCGCGCCGCGAGGGGCCCGAGGCCGAAGGCCAGCGCTTCTCGGACATGAGCGCCCGCTACGCCTGGGGGGTGTACGACGTCGCGTGGCGCCGGGCGCTGCCCGCCGCGGCGACCGCGCGCGGCGTGCCGCTCGACCTCTACATCCATCCCCGCGCCGAGAGCTGCACCTACCTCGCCTCGCGCGTGACCGTCCCCGCCGCGCTCGATCGCAAGCCGATCCTCGCCCACGTCGCCGCCACCGGCGCCGTGCGGCTCGCGTGGGACGGCGCGGACGTCGCCTCGAGCGACGTGGCCCACGAGCGCCTCGTGCTCGATCGCATCGCCGCGCGGATCGAGGCGCCCGCGGGCGATCACCTGCTCTCCCTCAAGGTGTGCACCGGCGCCATCGCCGACGAGGGGCGCGTCCGCGTGCGCTTCACCGACGAGCAGCGCCGGCCGGTGGCGCTCGCGACCTCGTCGGACCTCACGAGGCTCGCGCTGCCCCCGGCCGCGCCGTCCTCGGCGACCGCCGTCGCGACCGCGCTCGACCGGGCGCTCGACGCGGGCGCGGCGCAGCCGGCGCAGCAGGCCGAGCGGACCCTCACGGCCGTCGTGGCGCGCACGCTCGGGGGCGCGGACGATCAGCGCTCGCCCCGCGCGCCCGGCCTGCTCGATCGCGTGACGCGGTCGCCGGGGATCTCCGCCGACGCGCTCGCCCTCGCGGGGTGGGTGTCCCCGTTCGGCGCGAACCGCAGCGGCTGGCTCGAGGCCGGGCGCGCCCGCGGCCTCGCCGAGAAGGACCGGGCCACCGCCTCGTTCGCGCAGCGCAGGCTCGTCGCGGCCCACCTCGCCTCGGACCGCGTCGAGTGGGCGGCCGCCGCGCTGCGCGAGGAGCCGCTGCGCTCGGCGCGCGACCCCGAGGCGCGCGTCCTCCGCGGGCTCGTCGAGAAGAAGCTCGGGACGGCGGGGCTCACGCGCGCCGGGCTCGAGGAGCTGCTCGCGGTGGAGCGCGAGCAGAAGGACCGGACCCCGGTCGTCGTCTGGCAGGAGATCGCTGCCGCGGCCCGGCTCGACCCGGCGCTCGAGCTGCGGGCCGCGCGGAGGCTCGCCGAGATCGCGCCCGAGGCGCGGGGCGCCCCGTACGTGCTCGCGTTCGAGGCCGAGGGCGGCGCCGCGCTCGAGGTGGCGGCCGCCGGCGCGCTCGCGCAGCAGACGTCGGCCGAGGACGTCATCCGCATCGGCCGCGCGCTCCACGACGCGGGCCGCGTCGCGTGGGCGCGCGAGGTCCTGGCGTACGCGACGCAGGTCGCGCCGAACCAGCCCGCCGCGTTCCAGGCGCTCGCCGCGGTCCGGCAGGGCGGCGCGAGCGCCGCGGCGTCCGCGCTCGCCCACGGCGCGCTCGCGCGGGCGCGCGATCTCGCGCCGGGCGACCCGTTCCTCAAGGCCGAGCTCGCGCTCCGCCTCGGCGAGGGCGCGGCCGGCGCGCCGGGCCGGCGGCGCATGCGCGACGAGCAGTACCTCGTCGCCCCCGACGTCTTCCTCGCGCGCGGGCGGCAGACCCCGGCGAAGAAGGGCGAGGTGGCCGACCGGCAGCTCCACTGGGTGCGCGTCGTGACGTACCACCCGGACAAGCGCGTCTCGCAGCTCATGCACTACGCGCGCGAGATCGTGATCGAGCCGCGCACCGACCAGGATCTCTACGAGCGCGACATCCCCGCCGAGGCGGAGGACACCGAGCTCCTGTTCGCGCGCGTGCACCGCAAGGACGGCACGGTGGCGCCGCCGGACGAGCAGGGCGCGGGCGGGCAGCGGCCGTTCGTGCGCTGGCCCAAGCTCAAGACCGGCGACGTGGTGGAGGTCGCGGTGCGCGCGTGGACGCCGGGCCCCGTCGGCCGCCGGGGCGACGCGCCGTTCTACTTCATCGACTACGTCGGCTCGACCGACACGCGGCCGATCCTCTACAACGAGGTCGTCGTCGACTCGCCGAAGAGCGATGGCCTCGCGATCGACGTGCTGAACGGCAAGGCGGAGCGCGTGCTCCGGTCCGAGAAGGACGGCCGCCAGGTGACGCGGTACATCTGGGACGACCCGCCCGAGGTGCCCGAGGAGCCGCTCGCCCCGCACCTCGCCGAGGTGCTGCCGGTCGTCGTCGGCTCCACGTTCCACGGCTGGCACGACTTCCGGGAGTGGTACCGGGGCGCGGTCGCCGGCTTCACGGAGCCGGACGATCAGGTCCGCCGGCTCGCCGCCGAGCTCACGAAGGGCAAGACCACGCGCGAGGAGAAGCTGCGGGCGCTCTTCGACTTCGTCGCCGACGACATCCGGTACGTGAACTTCGTCTCGGGCGAGTGGTGGCTGCCGAACCGCCCGCAGGAGCTCCTCGCGCGGCGCCAGGGCGACTGCGACGACAAGGCGATGCTGCTCATCACGCTGCTCAAGTCGATCGGCATCGACGCGACGGAGGTGCTGGTGCAGACGCGCTACACGGGCCAGCCGTCGCTGCTCCGGAGCGAGGTGGCGGCGATCCCGGTGTTCGACCACGGCATCGCGTACCTCCCGGGCGCGGGCGGCGCGCCGGGCCTGTGGCTCGACGCGACAAGCCCGCAGAGCCGGCTGGGGCCGCTGCCGGCGATGGACGCGCGCACGCTCGCGCTGTTCGTCGACGAGGGGCCGCCGAAGATCGTGGAGACGCCGGCGAGCTCGCCCGCCGATCACGGGGTCGACGCCGAGTGGACCATCGCGCTGCTCCCCTCCGGCGCGGGCGAGCTCGCGGCGAAGGAGCGGCACATCGGCGACGCGGCGTTCGAGCTCCGGTCGAACCTGGCGGAGGCCGACGCGCGGGCGCAGTGGGTCGAGCAGTACCTCGCGTACGGCTGGTTCCCGACCGTCGACGTGAAGCCCAACGTGAGGTTCCAGGCCGATCTCCCGCACGGGGCGGCGACGCTCGAGGTCGAGGCGCGCTCCGAGGGGCTCGCCCGCCGCGAGGGCGCGGAGCTCGCGGTGCCGCTCTCGGGCACGTCCACGCTGACGTCGCAGCTCGCGCCGCTCGTGAAGCGCACGCTGCCGGTGGTGCTGCCGCCGAGCCTCGCGCCGCGGCACCACAACCGGACGATCACGATCGTCGCCCCCGCGGGGTACGCCTTCGCCGAGCTCCCGCCGGGCGGCGACGAGAACGGCGGCGAGTTCGGCCGCGCGTCGATCTCGTTCGCGAGGGCGCCGGGCAAGAACGCGGTGGTGGTGAAGGAGCGCGTGATCATCGACCGGTCGACCATCCCGGTCGCCCAGTACGCCGCCTGGCGCGGCTGGCTGCAGCGGGTCGACGGGCTCCTGCACCAGATGGTGCGGCTCGTGCCCGTCGCGCCGGCGAAGAAGCCGGCGCCGTGACGGCTGCCCGCGCCCGGCCTCGCTCGGCCGGGCCGGCCTCCCCGCCGCGAGGGCGCCCGGGCGGCGGCCGTTGGTACCGTTCTGGCTAGCCGCTCTGCAACGCACCCACGCGCCACCGCTACCCAGGGGAGGGAGCTCGCCATGCCGCTAGAACAGTACCGACGACCGCGAATGATCGTTCTGAGCCCGCGCTCGACCGCTTACGACGCGGTGAGGGCGATGGTCGACAACCACGTCGGCGCGGTCCTGGTCCACGACGGCCAGGGCCTCGCCGGCATCGTGACCGACCGCGACATCGCGCTCGAGATCGTGGCGGGCGATCTCGACGCGCGCAGCACCACGCTGCGCGACATCATGTCGGACGAGGTCGCGACGCTCGAGATCGAGGCGTCGATCGCCGACGCCGTGCGCATCATGCGCGATCAGGCGTGTCGGCGCGTGCCGCTGACCGAGCAAGGGCGGCCCGTCGGCCTCGTGACCCTGGACGACCTGCTCGCCGACGGCGCCGTCGACGCCGAGGCCGCCGGCTCGGTCGTGCGCGCGCAGCTCGAGGTGGCCGCCCGGTTCAAGCCGGGGGGCGCGCTGCACCCGGAGGGGATCGCGCGCCCCGAGCGCTCGCGCGGCCCCGTGCGCGCCCTCACCCGGCGCAAGGCGCGCGCGGACAGCGCCTATGGCCGGCTGCTCCACGCGGTCGAGCGCCACAGCGGCCTCCAGCAGCGCGATCGCGCGGAGCTCGCGCTGCAGATCGTCCTCGGCAACCTCTGCCGCAGGGTGACGCCCCAGGAGGCGCGGCACCTCATCGCGCAGCTCCCCTCCAAGCTCCACCCGTCGCTCGATCCGTTCCTCGACGGGCCCGACAAGCGCATCACCACGGCGACCATCGAGGACGACGTCGCCCGCGAGCTGCGCCTGGACCGCGAGGCCGCCGGCTTCGTGCTGCAGGCGATCTGCGAGGCGGTCGCGGACAGCGTGTCCGCCGGCGAGATCGAGGGGTTCCGCGGCCAGCTCCCGCTCGACATGAAGGACCTGTTCCCGCCGACCCCCCTGCGCCGGGCGATCTGAGCCGCCTCGGCGGCGCGTCAGGGGGCCGGCGCGGGCGCGGGGGCCGCGACGAGCTTGCGGATCGTGCCGAGGAGCTTGTCGGCCGTGAACGGCTTCTTGAGGACGGCCTGCGCCCTGTCGCCGAGCTTCTGGAGCAGCTCGTGGCGCTGCTCCACCGCGCTCATGATGACGATCGGCATGCCGTCGAGCCGCGGGTCCGCCGAGACGGCCTGGATGAGGTCGAAGCCGCTCATGATCGGCATCATCAGATCGATGAGGGCGAGATCCGGGCGCGACCCTCGCAGGGTTTCGAGCGCCTGCTTGCCGTCGGGGCACGTCACGACCGTGTACCCCTCGTCCTCGAGCAGCCCCTCGATGCACGCGAGGAGGTCCAGCTCGTCGTCCACCACCAGCACCGTCGTCACGGCTCCCTCTCTTTCCGCTGCAGCCCGGCGAGGAGCCGCGCCTGCCCCGAGAGGATCTGCTCCGCCGACTCGAACGAGCTCGCCACCTCGATGCCGCGGTCGGAGATGACGAACTCGCGGATCGACCTGTCGTAGAGGCTCTCTCGCATCTTCATGACCGAGATGAGCCGGTGGATCTGCGACTGGAGCTCGACGTAGCGGAGCAGGATGACGGTCTCGACCACGTTCCCGAGCTCGGGATTCGGCATCTTGATGAGGGGCGTGAACAGGTCGAGCTCCTCGGTGACCACCGTGGTCACGTCGAGCATCCTGAGCTGGTTGGTGAACGCCGAGAGGAACCGCGGCATCCGGTCCGGGTACACCGACGCGGCCCGGAAGCCCTCGATGCCGTCGATGAACAGCCGGCGCCGCGGCGTCGGATCCTGGCGCAGGAGCTCGAGCAGCTGCTCCGCCAGCGAGTCCATCATGTGCTCCAGCGGCGGCTGCCAGATGAGCTGGATCGCTCCTGTCTTGATGTGGGTGTCGAGATCGATCCCGACCTTGCGGGCCTTGTCGCAGAGCCGCGGCGGAGGCTCGTAGAAGCCGAAGTAGAGGCCCCGCTCGCCCCGCCTCGCCCCCTCGACCAGGAACGAGAGCCCGAGGAGCGTCTTGCCGGTGCCGGGCGCCCCGAGGAGGGCGGTCGTCGAGCCCGAGGGCAAGCCGCCCTCGATCATCGCGTCGAAGCTCTCGATCCCGAAGCCCATCCGGCAGCGCTCCTCGGCCGCGCTCGCCCGCGGGCTGTCGAACTGGATCTCGGTGCGCGGGTGGATGACCATCCCGGACGTGTCGATCTCGACCTCGTGCTTGCCGCGCAGGTAGTCGCTCCCGCGGAACTTGTGCACCGTGAGCTCCCGGACGGCGCGCGGTCCGATCAGCTGGTCGGTGAGCTCGATGACGCCGTCCACGAGCGCGTTCTCGGCGTGCGATTGCTCGCGCGTGCTCGACAGGAGGAAGGTCGTGCAGTCGCTCAGGGCCGAGAGCCCCTGGATCTCGTGCACGAACTCGCGGAAGGTCAGCGCGCTCGGCGCGCGCTGCTCGACGCTCTCGAGCCCGTCGATCACGAGCAGGTCGGTGCCGCGGCGCTCGCGCAGGGTGCGGCGCAAGAGCTCCAGCAGCGCCGGCAGGCCCTGATCGCGGAGCGCCGGGTAGCCGCTGATGTAATAGATGCGATCGGGGATCATCCCCGTGTCGAAGAACTTCATGCCGCGCAGGTGGCGGATCATCTTGCTGTGCGACTCGACGAGGAGCGTCACGTAGACGCACCGCGCGCTCGCGCTCCTCCGGATGTGCTCGAAGCAGAGCTGATTGCCGAAGATCGTCTTTCCGCTCCCGGGCGGGCCCATCAGGGCGTAGGTGCCGTTGCGGAGGAAGCCGCCCTTCAGGATGTAGTCGAGCCTCGGAATGCCGGTCTCCAGCCGGGGGATGTCGGCGGTGGCGCTGTCGCCCTCTCCGCTCTCGGGCGAGATGTCTTGTGCGCCATTCTGGTCTTCACGTCCTCGCGTCATGATGGTTCCGCTCTGGTCTCCGACGTCTGCTGCGCGACGGGCAGGCGCACGACGAACGCGGCGCCGCCGCTGTCGGGCGACTCGATGGCGATGCTGCCGCCGTGCGCCTGCACGATCTCGCGCACGATGTAGAGCCCGAGCCCGAGGCTCTGCGACTTGTAGGTGGAGGCGATCCGCTGAAAGGGCTCGAAGATCCGGTCGTGGTCCTCCGCGGCGACGCCCGGCCCGTGGTCGCGGACCGTGAGCTTGGCCGTCGTCCCCTCGCGCGCGACCGAGACCTCGACGGGGCTGCCGCCGCCGTATTTCAGGGCGTTCGTCAGCAGATTCTGCACGACCTGCTCGATGCGCGCGCCGTCCCAGAGGCCGAAGATGGGCTCGCTGGCCTCGATCCGGACCGGCGTCCCGGCCGCGCGGGCGTGCTCGGCGAGCGCCTCCGCGGCGTCGCGCACGATCTGGAGCAGATCCCTGGGCTCGAAATCGAGCTCGAGCCGGCGGGCGCGGATCCGGGTGACGTCGAGGAGGTTCTGGACCAGGTTGGTCAGGCGATCGACCTGGCGCTGCGACATGTCGACCAGCCGATCGAGCTCGGGGAACGACCCGTCCGGCGGAATGCGCAGCTTGATGCGATGAATCGTGAGGAGCAGGGCGTTGAGGGGCGATCTCAGCTCGTGCGCCGCGATGGACAGGAACTCGTCGCGCGCGGCGAGCGCGGCGCGCGTGTCCTCCGTCCAGCGCTGGGAGGCGGTCACGTCGACGAAGGTGAGCGCGGCGAGCTTGCCCTCGTGATCGACGGCGTCGCACTGGACGAGGAGCGCGACGTCGCCCTCGCCGATCGTCCAGCGCGTGAGCAGAGGGCCGAACGACTCGCCCCGGAGGGCGCGGGACCGCGGCCGCTCGTCCGGCGCGAGCGGCTTTCCCTCGGCGTCGGTGACGTGCGGTGTCTGCCCGTCGAGGTCCTCGTACGCAAACGCGATCTCGCGCGCTTTCGGGTTGGCGAAGACGACCCGGCCTCCCCGTCCGACCGTCAGCAACACGAGCCCTACCTCAATCGCGTCTGCGGCCTGTGGTTCGGTGGATAGAGGCGGTCTCACCAAGCGTTCCTCGCCGTGTGCGGGGGTTCAAAGCAGGCTCATCGTGCAAACGGCGGACCGCCCCGCGCACCCGGCGGGCAACGCGGCGGAGAGGGGCGCTCGCGCCGGCGCCGGAGCGTGGCTGTGGCGTAACGCCATTGCGCGGGGCAACTTGCTGCGGGCGAAGGGGGTGACGGTGCGCCATTGACGCTTCAATGGCGCGCTATCCTCGCTGGTCCAGCGCACCTCCGCGCGCGGCGTGACCTCCGCTCACGCCTGCGGCCCGAGGCCGCGACCCGCGGGTGTACCCCGACGATGCGCCTACGGGTGCGGCCCGACGACGCGGCTACGCTTGCGGCCCGACGATGCGCCTACGGGTGTGGCCCGACGGTGCGGCCTACGACTGCGGCCAGACCACGCCGCGCGCGCGCAGATCGGCCACGGTGTCCGCCAGCGTCTCGAGGGGGTCGCGCGGCGTCCACCCGAGCTCGCGCCGGGCCTTCGTCGCGTCGAGGTACCAGAAGTGCTGGCCCATCTCGGCCGACACCGGGTCGACCGGCAGATCGAACGGCAGCCGCTTGCGCGCCCGCTCGATGAGGTGCGCGCCCGCCTTGGCGAGCGCGATGCTCCGCGGCAGCCGCAGGGCCGGGGCCGGGACGCCCGAGATGCGCGAGAGGCGGCGGAAGAAGACGTCGAGGCTCATGTTGGCGGCGCCGAGCAGGTAGCGCTCGCCCGGGCGTCCCTTCTCCATCGCCAGCACCATCCCCTGCGCCGCGTCGCGGGCGTCGACGAAGGAGAGGCCGCCCGCGGGGGTGAAGGGGAGCCGGCGCTCGAGGAAGCTCACGACGTCCCCCGTCGACGCGCCGTGGACGTCGCCCGGGCCGAGCAGGATGCTCGGGTTGACGGCGACGACCTCGAAGCCGGGCCCGTTGCGATCGAAGGCCGCGCGCTCGGCGTACAGCTTCGAGCGGTAGTAGGGCCAGCCGGCGATGAGGTCGACCGGCGGCGCCGCGGTCTCGTCGCGGATGTCGCCCGGATCCCGGCTCACCGCGACGACGCCGCTCGTGCTCGCGATCACCGCGCGCTTCACCCCCGCGTCGCGGCAGGCGTCGAGGGTGATCTTGGTCCCCTCGACGTGGGTCCGATAGAGCATCTCGGCGTCCTCGCGCCGCCGCGAGACGCGCCCGGCGCAGTGGAAGACGCCCTCGCAGCCCTCGGCGGCGGCGCGGACCGACGCCGCGTCGAGGATGTCTCCGCGGCGAAGCGCGACGCCTTGCTCGGCGAGCGCGGGCGCCTCCGCCCGGCAGAGCGCCACGACGTCGTGGCCCGCCCCGCGCAGCGCCGGGACGAGGTGCGAGCCCAGAAAACCGGTCGCGCCGGTGACGAGATAGCGGCTCATGCGAGGTCGAAAACCTTCTGGAAGGTCTGGAGGAGGGAGATGTCGTTCGATTTCACGAGGCCCGTCATGAACTCCATCGGGCTCGGCGTGTAGGCCTCGCGGACGATCTTGGTGAAGATCTCCGGCGTCGTCTTGAGGACGCAGTCCGCCTGCTGGCTCGGCTTGCCGATCCGCGCCTCGCAGCTGGCCGGATCGATCCGCAGCGTCCACTTCGCCTCCTCCTCCGCCCCGAGCGTGACGTAGTAGGTGATCGGCTGGGTGACGCGCCCGGCCACGTACTTCGACTCGAGCTCGCGGAACAGGACCGTGAGCGGGTGCTCCTTCGTGGTGGCGGCCTGATCGATGCTCTCGACCCTGCGCAGGTCGAGGGCGCCGCCCTCCTTGAGCTTGATCACGGCGAGCTGCGTGAGCTCCGCGACCTTGCGGCAGGCCACCGCGTACTTCATCCCGGCGGTGAGCCGGCGGAGGTCGGCGATCTCGAGCGGCGGCCCGATGCGCGCGACCAGATCGCGGCGGATCGGGACGCTGCGCCCCTTCGGGAGCGCCTCGAAGGTGCCGCCCAGGTAGAGGGGCAGGATGTCGACGTTGTGCGTGAGCGCGAGGTGCCCGATCGCCGGCTTGAACTCCAGGATGCTGCCGTCGGGGCTGCGCGTGCCCTCGGGGAAGAGCAGCACGGTCCGCCCGCGGTCGAGGATCTCGCCGGTCTGGCGCAGCGCCGTGCGCAGGCCGCCCTTGCGGTCGAAGGGCGCCAGGTTGGTGAGGTTCTCGAAGTAGGCGCGTCGCCAGCGGTTGCCCTCGAAGAAGTAGTCCTGGGCGGCGAGCGAGACGATGCCGTCGCCGTAGCTGCCCAGCGCGAACTTCACGAGCCCCATGTCGAGGTGGCTCGCGTGGTTCGAGACGACGATCGTGTTGCGGTTGTGCGGGATGAACGCGCGCCCGTAGACCTTCGGGCGCATGACGTTCCCGTAGAAGCCGGACTGGACCTTGTTCATCCAGTGCTTGGCGAAGTCGGCCATCGGGCGGGGGATGTGGATCGGCTCCTCGCCCGGCTTGTGCGACTGCAGCTCCGGCGTCGCGGCGCCCGCGTCGTGCGCGAGCGCCCCCGCGCCCGCTTCGGCGGCCGAGGCCGCCGAGGCGGCGAGGCGCTCGACGATCGCCTTCACCTCGGAGCGCTTCACCTGGCCGGACGCGGTGCGCGGCAGGTCGGCGTCGTGGAGGTGCAAGGCCATGGGGTGGCACGGCTTGGGCAGCGCCTGGATCGCCGTGCGGAGCGCCTCGAGCGCGCGCTCGTGCTGCGCCGCCCGCGCGAGCGCCTCGTCGCCGCCCGCGTCCTTCGCGCTCGGCTCCGTCGGCACGGCGAGGCAGGCGACCTGCTCGCCGCCGCGGCCGTTGTCGATCCCGACGATCGCGAGCTCCTTCACGTGGTCGACCTTGCCGAGCAGGCGCTCGACGTCGGCCGGGTACACGTTCTCGCCCTTGGCCGCGGTGATGACCTCGCTCTGCCGGCCGACGAGGACGAGGCGCCCCTGCTTGTCGAGCTTGCCGAGATCGCCCGTGTGGAGCCACCCGTCCGCGTCGAGCGCGGCCTGGGTCGCGCCGGCGTCGTCGGCGTAGCCCTTCATGACGTTGGGGCCGCGCGCGAGCACCTCGCCGACGCCGTTCGGGTCCGGGTTCGCGATCTTGATCTGCACGCCGGGGATCGGCTTGCCCACGTTCCCCGGGCTCACCGTCGGCGACGGCTTGGCGACGGTCAGGAGCGGCGCCGCCTCGGTCAGGCCGTAGCCCTCGGCGAGCGGCAGGCCGAGCCCCTTGAACACGGCGGCGGTGTCCTTGGGGAGCGCCGCGCCGCCGGAGATGAGGAAGCGGACGTTGCCGCCGAGCGCCTCGTGGACGCTGCCGAAGAAGAGCCGCCCCACGTTCAGCCCGAAGCGCTTGCCGAGCATGCGGTTCAGCTCCATCGCCCAGCTGAACGCGGCGGCCGCGGCGGGCCCCTGCTCCTTCACCCGGGCGACGATCTGGCGCTCCAGCATCTGCCAGAGCGCCGGCACGCCGACCATCGCCGTGACGCGGGCCCGCTTCAGCCCGTCGCTCACGCGGTCGGCCGAGACCTCGTCGAGGTAGACGATCCGCGCGCCCTGCGACAGCGGCAGGAGCAGGCCGCAGGTGACCTCGAAGGTCTGGTGGAGCGGCAGCACGCTGAGCACGCGATCGCTCGCCTTGAGCGGGAACAGCGGGGCGAGGGAGGCGAGCAGCGCCGTGAAGTTGCCGTGCGTGAGCAGCACGCCCTTCGGCTCCCCGGTCGTGCCGCTCGTGTAGACGACGCTCGCGACGTCCTCGCTGCCGACGCGCACGTCCGGCGGCGCGAGCCCCTCGCCGGACGCCGGGCCCAGGTCGGCCACGCGGCCCTCGGCGAAGCCGCCGAGGTCGAAGGCGTACAGGTTCGGCAGCGCCGCGCGCACCTCGGCGCCGATCTTCTCCTCGACGCCGCCGTCCCAGAGGACGACCTTCGCCGTCGACGAGCGGACGATGCCCGCGAACGCCTCCGCGTCGAGCGCGGGGTCGATCGGGACGGCGACGGCGCCCGCGCGCAGGATGCCGAAGTAGGCGATGGGCCACGACGGCTGGTTCGCGCCGGAGAGCGCCACGCGATCGCCGCGGCGGACGCCGAGGGCGGCGAGGCGCGCGGCCGTCTGGCAGGCCGCGTCGCGGAGCTCGCGGTAGCTCGTGCGCGAGAGCCCGTCCTGCTCGATCCGCTGGAGGGAGAGCGCGTGATCGAAGCGCTCGGCGACCTCGTCGAGCAGGTCGACCAGGCTGTCGTAGGGCCGGAGCGGCTTGATCTCCCGGCGGAGCATGTCCTCCATGATCGGGAAGGCCCACTTCTCCAGGCCGGGGAGGTGGACGTTCCAGATGTAGTCGCGCCAGTCGATCGACTCGGGCGCCCAGACGAAGCGCGCCCGCTCCTCGGGCGGCATGCGGGCCATCGCCGCGCGCGTGTTGGCGCAGGAGTAGACCCAGTCGGCCTCCGCGACGAACGGCATGAAGACCTCGAGGAGGGTGGCCGTCCTCTGCTCGGCCTTGGCGGCGCTCTCCAGCGCGGCGGCCGCCGGCTTGAGCAGGGCGGCGGCGGGGCCGACGCTCGCCGACTTGAGCAGGCCGCCGAGGCCGCGGAGCGCGCCCTCGATGGCGCGCGCGCCGTGCGCGCCGTACTGCTGCCGCGTGAGGCCGCGCGGCTCGAAGCGGGACGACACGATGTCGAAGAGCGCGGTCTTCTTCCCCTCGAAGACCTGCCGTCGCTTGTAGAGCCCGGCGAGCTCCAGGTAGCGCGTCACGCGGCAGCCGTTCGTGTCGGTCGTCCCGTACTGGTACACGGCGGGCGCGCGGCCCTCGATGAGCTCGCAGAGCGAGGCGATCATGCCGCTCGCGGTCATGTCGACCGGGATGAGGTCGAGCCGCACGTCGTGGTCGCCGGGGAACTGCACCTGCCCCTTCGAGGCGAGGTAGAGGTAGGGCGCCGAGGTGTTGATCCCCTCGTTCCAGCCGCAGAACGGGAACTCGACGGCGGTCTCGACCACGGCGGGGCGGACGATGGTGAAGGGCAGCCCGGAGCTCGCGAGCACCTGCTCGCCGATGCTCTTCGTGTAGGTGTAGATGTTGGTCCACCCCCAGAAGAGCGCGCGCTCCTTGCCGGCCTCGACGAGCCGGTCCTTGATGAACTTGCGCTTCACCCTGGCGAGCTCGTTCTCGAGCGCGCTGCCGCGGCTCGGCTCGCCGCGCGAGGCCAGGTTGGCCTTGGCCTCGTCGAGGAAGGCGCTCTGCCGGAAGGCGTCCTCGCACCGCTGGCGCGCCTGCTTCACGAGGTCGAGGCACTCGCTGATCTCGCGCTGCGGGTCCCAGTGCGAGCGATCGAGGGTGCGCTTCGGGCAGGCGGCGCCGAACCACGTCTCGCCGGCGGCGCGGGGGAAGGGGATCTCGGCCGGGTGGTTCTCCTCGATGAGCCCGGAGCGGTACCCTGCGACGAAGCAGGTGCTCGTGTGCATCACCTTGGCCCCGAGGGCCCGCGCGAGCTCGACCAGGTTGCTGATGCCGAACGCGTTGACCTCGAGCGCCTCGTCGAGCGGGGGGTTGAAGTCGACGACCCCGGCCACGTTCACGACCGCGGCGACCTTGCCGGTGAGCTCTCCCACGCGGTCGCCGAGCCCGAGCATCGGCTGGCCGACGTTGCCGTTCATGGGCGTGATCTTCCGCCTCAGGTACTCCTCGAAGGCGGGCCCCGGATGCTGCTCGCGGATCGGGTCGAACACCGGCGAGGTCGCGATCTGCGACCAGAAGCGCTCCTCGGGCGACTGGTTGTCCTTGGCCCGGACGAGCAGGTAGATGTGCTCGATCTCCGGGAACCTGGCGAGCAGCATGGCCAGCCAGACCTTGCCGAGGAACCCGGTGCCTCCGACCACCACGAGCCGCTTGCCCGAGAGCACCTGAGACGGCACCAGCGGCGGGGCCGCCGCGGTTTCCTCGCCCTTGGCCCCACCCGGCGACCCGGGCTCCGCCCCTCGGGCGCCGGCCCCGTTCGTAACACCCATATGGCTCATCGAGACTCCAGGAAGGCCGCTCAATTCGCGCCTGGGCCGGAACGCGTCAAGGGTGAGGTGCCGCGAACCGGGGTTCGCGCCATCCAGGCATGGGGTTTGCTCGCACGTTTGCTCGCGGAATCGGGGGCGCCGCGGAGGGTCGGACGACGCGTTTCGGGGGTCGCGTGCGCGCGGCGGGGGCGACGAGCGTCGTGGCAGATCGGGCGTGCTCGGAGTAATGGCTTGCCGGCGCGGCGGATGCGGCCCAAGCAGTGCCGCCGATGATCTTCGGGGCGCACGAGTCCGTGGCCGGCGGCCTCCACCGCGCGATCGCGCTGGCGGGGGAGGATCGCTGCGAGGCGCTGCAGATCTTCACCAAGGTCTCGGGCCAGTGGCGGGAGCCCGCGCTGGGCGCGGATCAGATCGCCGCGTTCCGGGCCGCGCGGTCGGCGTGGGCGGGCGCGGGCCCGACGCTCGCCCACGCGAGCTACCTCATCAACCTGTGCGCCGACGACGCCTCGATCCTCGAGCGCTCGCGGGAAGCGCTGTTCCAGGAGCTCGCGCGGTGCGACGCGCTCGGGATCGACTTCGTGGTGTTCCATCCGGGCGCGCACCGCGGCCTCGGCGAGGAGGCCGGCCTCGATCGCATCGGCGAGAGCCTCGCGATCGTGCTCTCGCGGGGGGCGGGGCTCCGCGCGCAGCTGTGCATCGAGAACATGGCCGGGCAGGGGTCGACCCTCGGCGATCGCCTCGATCAGATCGCCGCGATGATCGAGCGCGCCGGGCCGGAGGGGTCGCGGCTCGGGGTCTGCATCGACACGCAGCACGCCTTCGCGGCGGGGCACGATCTCCGGAGCGAGGCCGGCTACGAGCGGTTCTTCGGCGATTTCGGCCGGCTGCTCGGCATGGACCGGCTGCGGTGCATGCACGTGAACGACTCGAAGGCGGCGCTCGGCCAGCGGCTCGATCGGCACGAGCGCATCGGCGACGGGGAGATGGGGCTCGCGCCGTTCTGGCGCCTCGCGAACGACGCGCGGCTCGCGCGCGTGCCGGCGGTGGTCGAGCTGCCGCCGCTCTCCAAGGAGCGGCGCGGCTATGCGGAGGAGATCGCGCGGCTGCGCGGCCTCATGGGCGCGCCCGAGCCGGTCACCGGGCCCGGTGCGGCACCCGGACGCCCTTCTCGTCCGCCACGCGGATCGCCGTCTCGTAGCCCGCGTCGGCGTGCCGGATGATCCCCATCCCCGGGTCGATGGTGAGCACCCGCTCGAGCCGCCGCCGAGCGGCCTCGGTGCCGTCGGCGACGATCACCATGCCGGCGTGCAGCGAGTTGCCGATGCCGACGCCGCCGCCGTGGTGGAAGCTGACCCACGACGCGCCGCCGGCCGTGTTCGCGAGCGCGTTGAGGATCGCCCAGTCCGCGATCGCGTCCGAGCCGTCCTTCATCGCCTCCGTCTCGCGGAACGGGGACGCGACCGACCCGCAGTCGAGGTGGTCGCGGCCGATCACGAGCGGCGCCTTCACCTGTCCGGTGCGCACGAGCTCGTTGAAGGCGAGCCCGACCTTCGCGCGGTCGCCGTAGCCGAGCCAGCAGATGCGCGACGGGAGCCCCTGGAACGCGATCTTCTGCTCCGCGAGCTCGATCCAGCGCCGGAGATCGGGGTCGCCCGGGACCGCCGCGAGCACCGCGCGATCGGTGGCGAGGATGTCCTCGGGATCGCCCGAGAGCGCCACCCACCGGAACGGGCCCTTGCCCTGGCAGAACAGCTCGCGCACGTACGCCGGCACGAAGCCGGGGATCGCGAACGCGCCCTGGCAGCCCGCCTCCATCGCGCAGGTGCGGATGTTGTTGCCGTAGTCGAAGACCTCGGACCCGCGCCGCTGCATCTCGAGCATCGCCTCGACCTCGAGCCGCATCCCCGCCTTCGCGCGCGCGACGTACTCCCCGGGGTCGCGGGCGCGCAGCGCCGCCGCCTGCTCCAGCGTGAGCCCCGGCGGGACGTAGCCGACGAGCGGATCGTGGGCCGCGGTCTGCTCGGTGACGAGGTCCGGCGTGACGCCGCGGCGGACGAGCTCCGGGTACACGTCGGCGGCGTTGCCGCAGAGGGCGATCGAGCGCGGCGCCCCGCGCTGGGCGCTCTCGAGGACGGCGTCGATGGCGCGGTCGAGGTCGTCGATGCGCTCGTCGACGTAGCGGGTGCGGAGCCGCTTCTCGATGCGCGCCGGGTCGATCTCGACGCCGAGGCAGGCCACGCCGGCCATCGTCGCGGCGAGCGGCTGCGCGCCGCCCATGCCGCCGAGCCCCGCGGTGAGCACCCAGCGGCCGCCGCCCGGGGCGCGCGCCGCGTGCGCCTTGCGCGCGGCGACGAACGTCTCGTACGTGCCCTGCACGATGCCCTGCGAGCCGATGTAGATCCAGGAGCCCGCGGTCATCTGCCCGTACATGGTCAGGCCGAGCGCCTCGAGCCGCCGGAACTCGTCCCAGTTCGCCCACCGGCCCACCAGGTTCGAGTTCGCGAGGAGCACGCGCGGCGCGTCCGGGTGCGTGCGGAAGCGGCCCACCGCCTTGCCCGACTGCACGAGGAGCGTCTCGTCGTCCGCGAGCTCCCGGAGCTCGCGGACGATCACGTCGAACGCCTCCCACGATCGCGCGGCCTTCCCGGTGCCGCCGTAGACGACGAGGTCGTCGGGCCGCTCCGCGACCTCCGGATCCAGGTTGTTGTGGATCATCCGGAGCGCGGCCTCCTGGATCCACCCCTTGCAGCTCCGCTCGCTCCCGCGCGGCGCGCGCACCACCCGGGCCCCCTGCTCTCCGGTCGCCATGCTGTCGTGTACCCCAGCCGGTGCGGGTCGACCAGGCGGCGCGGCGCGCGACCTCGCCGCGCGCGTGACGGCGCGCGCCGGCGCGTGACGCAAGCCTGCTCCGCGCGCCCGGCGCCTTGCCAGGACAGCCGGCTTCGTCCGAACCGGAGTATGCTCGCCCGAGGCGCGAGCAGCGCCCGACCCCGGGAGAATCCATGATCTCGACGATCCGTTCGGCCCTTGCGCGCAGTCAGGTCCGGGCCCTTCCGCTCGCAGCCCTTGCGCTCTCCCTCGCGACCACGGGGTGCGACAAGGTCGGGTGCTTCGAGTGGACCAAGTTCGAGGGGGCGTGCCCCTCCCAGGAAGAGGCGCTCGAGTACTTCGGCGGCACGTGCGGAAGCGAGGTCAAGTCGGTCGACAGCGAGCCCGATTTCGACGACGCCGGCTACTGTTGCTACGACATCACCAAGCGAGCCGACGACGACTACGTCACCTGCCCCCCGTTCTAGCTAGCCTCGCCTACGGCTCGTCCAGCGCGTTCCTGTCGAGCTCCCGGAGCGCCGCGAGATCCCGCGCCACGAGCTCCTCCACGCTGCCGGAGACCTCGCGCGGGTAGGCCAGCGCGACCTCGCCGTCGTGCAGGTAGAGGTGCTGGCCGTCGATGCACCCGTGCGCGCCCCCCGCCGCGTGGAGCGCCGCGACGGCCTCGCCGAGGCGCGCCCGCTGCCCCCTGCTCAGGCCGCGCCCCTCGTCGGCGAGCGCGCGGCCCTGGGGCGGCGCCACCCAGACCTCGCCGGCGGAGAGGTCGACCCGCAGGACGCACGGCAGCGCCGCGTGGCCGGCGCGCGCGAACGCCCGGGCCCGGGCGAGGGTCGCGTCGTCGAGCTGCAGCACGAGCACGTCGCGATCGAGCCAGACGTCGCGCCACCGCCCCTCCGTGTCGCGGCCGTCGCCGGCCTCCAGGGTCGCCGCGAGCCGCGCCGCCGTGACGGGCGGCGCCTCGCTCGACCTCGGCCGCGCGCTCGCGCGCGCGCGCCGCGGCCGCAGGCCCTCCGGCCACGCGAGCGCGGTGATCGCGCGCCGCGCCTCGAACGCGTCGGCCGGCCGCGCGGCGGGGTCCTCCGCGAGCAGCGCCGCCACGGCCGCGTCGTGGGCCGCCGTGAGCTCCGGGTGGACCGCGCTCGGCGCCGGATCGAGCTGCCCGCCCACGGCGGGGGCGGGCGGCTCTCCGGTGAGCAGCTCGGCGAGCACCGCGCCGACGCCGTACAGGTCGCTGGCCAGCGTCGCCGGCCGGCCCATGCGCTGCTCCGGCGACATGTACGCGAACGTCCCGATCGCGCCGGCCGTCGCGGTGGTCGAGAGATCGCCGAGGTGCGCCGCGCCGAAGTCGGCGAGGTGCGCCGTCCCGATCTCGTCGAAGAGTACGTTGCTCGGCTTCACGTCGCGGTGGAGGATGCCGAGCCGGTGCGCCTCGCCGAGCGCGGACAAGAGCGCGCAGGCGATCTCGACGGCGCGCGCGGGCGCGACCGGCTCGCCCCGGAGCCGCTCGATCAGGGAGCCGCCGGACATCCACGCGAGCACCATCGCGGGCCCTTCCGGGTGATAGGCGCGGAGCGCGACGACGTTCGGGTGCCGGAGCTGGGCGAGGGCGCGCGCCTCGCGCTCGAACCGGAGGATCGCGTCGCGGCCCGCTCCGAACGCCGCGCCCGCGAAGATCTTCACGGCGACGCGCTCCGCCGTGATCCGGTCGCGCGCCTCGACCACGCGCGCGTGGGGCGTGGCCGTGACCTCGCGCTGGGTCTCGTAGCGCCCGAAGAGGAGCGGCCCGGCCGGCGCGGGGCCCGCCGGCGAGGGCGCCGCCGCGGGCCCGCCGGGGGCGGCGGCAGGCGGCGAGGGCGCCTCCTCGCCGCGCGGGTCGAGCCGCGAGAGCTCGTCGCGCACGGTGCGCGCGGCGTCCTCGAGCCCGAGGTCGCTGAGGCAGCGGCAGAGCAGCGGCAGCGCGCGGGCGCGCTCCGCGGAGGAGGGCGGCAGCTGCTGCAGCGCGCGCACCGCGGGCTCGGTGCGGCCGTGGCGCGCGAGGAGCTCGCCGAGCGCGAGCCACGCCGCCGCGTCGCCCGGGCGGCGGCGGAGCGCGGCCTCGAGCACGCGCGCGCCGTCGGCGGGGCGGCCGGCGAGCTCGAAGCTCTCGGCGGCGCGGCGCGCGTCCTGGGCCGCGGTGAACGCCTCCGCGGCCGCGGCGTGGGCGCCGAGCGCCGCGAACAGCGCGCCCGCGTGGCGGGCGAACCCGCGCGCCGCGAGGTCGGCGGCGACGCGCAGCGCGGCGTCGCGGGGCGCCGTGGTGGAGAGCGCGTCGAGGGCCGCGCGCGCGAGCGCCTCGTCGCCGCCGAGCGCGGCCATCAGCGCGGCGCGGGCCGGGTCCCCGGCGGCGAGCGCCTCCCTGGCCGCGCCGGCGAAATCGCAGACCCGCTCGAGCAGCTCCGACGCGCCCGCGCGATCGCCGGCCGCCACGAGGAGCGCGGCGCCGCGGTCGCGCTGCCCGATCGCGGCGAGCTCGGCCGCGCGCCGTCGCAGGTCCTCGTGCGCCACCCCGAGGTCGGTCGTAAGCCCGTCCGTCAGTGCGCGGCGACGCGCGCGCGGCCGTTCACGGAGAGATCGAAGCGCACCTCGCCGAGGTCGATCCCCGAGGCGCTGAACGGCACCTGCCGCGTGCGGTGCACGGCGAGCGTCGCGCTCGCGGGCAGGGGGCCGAGCGTCGAGGGATCCAGCAAGGAGCCCGGGATCACGCCCCTGCCCGTGTCCTTGAAGGCGCACCGTACGGTCGCGCCGTGCGCCGAGGTCACGTCGACGTAGATGACGTCGCGCGCCCGGGCGGCGTCGCCGTCCTCGTTCGCGCGCCACTGCACCGTCGCGCCGACCCCGGCGTCGAGCTCGACCCCGTCCGCCAGATCCGCGTCGCCCACCCGCACGTCCTCGGGGCCGGCGGGGGCCTCGGCCTCGAAGGCGAACCGGTCGAGCTGCCCCGACCCGGAGCTCTCGAAGACGTACCGCGCCGGCGCCGGCAGATCGCTCGTGGCGTCGCGCGACGTGTAGAACACGCCGAAGACCAGGGCGCCCACGTCCGGGAATGCGCGGGCGGCGAGCGGCATTTCGGTGCTATCGGTCCGCATCGTCACGTCGCCCGCGTCGAGGAGCTCGATCGGGCTGAGCGAGCTGAAGCTGCTGGCCGCCTCGTCCTCGGCGGCGGGCGAGAGGACCATGCAGCTGCCGGCGGACGGGAGGACGAACGGCTGGCCGACCGCGCCCTCGGCGAGCTCGGGATCCATCGCGGAGGAGAGGCGCATGAACTTCGCGAGGACGTTGGTGACCGACCCCGCGCCCTCGTCGGCCCCGCTCGGCTGCGCCGCGTCGTCGAGCTCGATGGGGGCGGCGGCGTCCCGGCTCAGGTTGATCGCGCGCTCGACACGAACGACCCCCTGGGTGACCACCCCGTTGACGTCGGCCGCGTCGCCCGCGACAGGCGCCGAACAGCCGATGAGAGCCGCACCGGCGAGGAGGCATGAGGTGGAGAGGGCGCCGTGGGGACGCATAGATCCGAGTCTAAGGCGGGTCCTCCGGCCGGGCAAGCGCCTGCGCTGGCCGCAGAAAATGCTCGGAAATCCGTGTCTTTACGGCTTTTACGGCCAGGTCAGAAGGTCACCGTGAGGCCGCCGCCCGGGGCGACGGTTCCCTGCTCGATCGCGACCGGAACGCCGGCGATCTCGCCGGTGGCGTAGTGGTAGGTCGCGGTGGCCTCCAGGGCGACATGTACGTGGCGGAACCCCGCGCGCACGCCCAGGACGAACCCGAGCCGGAGGTGCTGGCCCGACGCGTCGACCAGGGAGCCCCGGGGATCTGACCCGGCGGGCAACCGCACCTCGCCGCCGAGGAGCTCGAGCCCGAGCCGCGGGCCGAACCAGAGCGCATAGAGATCCGCGTCCGACCGGAAGCCGAGGAGGAGCGGGACGTCGATCCCGGCGCCGTAGACGTCGCCTCGCTCCGCGGTCGGCTCCGCGCTCGGGCCCGGCGCCCCAGCGAAGAGCGCCGAGGCGCCGAGCCCGAGCGACAGGGCCGCGTCGCCGAGCGGGAACGCGTGGCGCCCGTCGAGGCGGAGGGCGCGGCCCGTGTACGTCAGCCCGGCCTCGTTCCCGCCCTCGATCCCGACGCGGGCGCTGGCCCAAGGCGCGACGCCCGGCGACACGGCGATCTCGGAGAGCTTCCGCTGTGCGGCGCGATCGCTCGCAGCCGCGCCGCCGGCGGCCCCCGCGCCGGCCTCCGGCGGGGCCGTCGCTCCGGCGACGATCAGGTCGCCCGACAGGCCGGCGCCGAAGCTCACCTTTCCCGGGTTGAGGACGTGGGCCGGATGGAGCAGCGGACCGCTGCCATGGCAGCCTGCGCAGGCGCCTGCGAGGAGCGTTGCGGCCCAGCGCCGGATCACGAGATGACCCGGGCGCCGCATTGAACCGACGGTGCCGGCGGAGGCATGGGGAGCGCGGCCGAGAGGCGACGCGACGTTGCTCGAGACGATGCTCTACTTGCGGAAGCGCGAGGGGTAGTCGTTGGCGGCGGCCCGCTTCTGCAGCTCGGCATCATCCGGGTGCAGCTTGATGGCGCGCGCGATGAGCGTCTCCTCGGTCTCCACGATCTGCGGGTTGGGCAGGCAGCACTCGACCGGGCACACGGCCTGGCACGCCTCGTGGTCGTAGAAGCCGACGCACTCCGTGCAGAGCTCCGGATCGATCACGTAGATCTCATCGCCCTCGCTGATGGCTTCGTTCGGGCATTCGGGCTCGCAGGCGCCGCAGTTGATGCAGTCTTCGGTGATGTAAGTCGCCATGGCCTTCGCTTCATTCTCCGGGGTCAACCCCGGTCCGCTCGTTTCTAGAGGCCTGACCGCACGGTGTCAATTCGGGCGGAAGCGGCCGCACGTTCCGCGCGGCGGCGCCTGCGTATGCTTGCGCGCCGGCGCCCCTGCCGGTACTAAGCGGCCCTCCTCGATGCTCCGCCTCACCGGGCCCGCCCTCCTGTTCGCCGCCCTCGGCGCCTCCTCGTTGCTCGCCGGATGCGGCCCGCAGATCGGCGACGCGTGCATCACGTCGCTCGATTGCGTGCAGCAAGAGCAGGAGCTCTTCTGCGACGGCACGCAGCCCGGCGGGTACTGCACGGTCTTCAACTGCGAGCCGGACAGCTGCTACGGCAGCAGCGTCTGCGTCGCGTTCAACCCGGTGCTGGACCAGGCGTGCGGCGCGTCGGGGAACGTCCGCTGGCCGCGCTTCGAGCGGACGTTCTGCATGGCGACCTGCGACGACGACGACGACTGCCGCGCCGGCTACTCGTGCGTCGCGCTGCGCGACATCCGGAGCGCCGCGGCGATCCCGCCGGGCGAGCGCAACGTCGCGCTCGTCGACACCGAGCCGGAGGGCTCGAAGGCATGCCTGCCGGATCCGTCCTCTCCCCCGAGTCCCCCGAGCGCGCCCGGCGAGACGCCGGGCGACGCCGGGAGCGAGCCCGGGGTCTGCGGGGCCGCGCCCGAGCAGCCCGCGTGGACGCCGTACACGCCGGAGGGCGCCGGCGGCGCCGGAGGTGCCGGCGGCTCGGGCGGTGAAGGCGGCGCGGGCGGCGAAGGCGGCGAAGGCGGCTCGGGCGGTGAAGGCGGCGCCGGCGGCGAAGGCGGTGCGGGCGGCGAAGGCGGTGCGGGCGGAGGCTGAGCGCCGCGCGGTGCGATCCGGCGCCGCGCGTCGACCGTGCTAGCGTTGGCCGCGTGTTCGGACCGGCCCCCGCGAAGAGGACGCTCGAGGCTGCGCTGCGCGACGTCGCCTCGCAGAAGCCCGCCGTGCGCGTGGAGGCGGTGAGCGATCTCGTCCCGTATGCCGCGACGGAGCGGGAGCGGGTCCTGCGCGCCATCGAGGGCGCGCTGCGCTCGGATGCGCACGCGGCCGTGCGCGCGGCGGCGGCCATCGCCCTCGCCGACACGAAGGCCGTCGAGGCCCTGCCCGCGCTGCTCCTCGCCGTCGAGGACGTGGACCCCCACGTCCGGCAGATGGCGATCACGGCCCTCGGCGAGATCGGCGACGTGCGCGCCACGGGCCGGCTCCGGCGCGCCCTCTCGGACGAGCGGCCCGAGGTCCGCTTCCAGGCGGTGATCGCGTTCCCCCGCGTCTGCGCCCAGCCGGCCGACGCGCTCGACGCCGTCATGCAGGCCACGCACGACGGCGATCCGCTCGTCTGCCACATCGCCCTGCGGATGTTCGAGGAGCTGGGAGAGCCGAACGGCGAGCTCCCTCCGCCGAGCATGGCGCGGGCGCGCGCGCTGCTCGGCCACGCGTCGCCGCTCGTCCGGGCCGCGGCGGCGGTCGTCACCGCGCGCTTCGGCGATCCGGCGGGCCACGCGGTGCTCGTCGAGGTCGTGGAAGGAAAGCTCCGCGGCGTCGACCACGAGGACGAGGCCGCGGCGATCGAGCTCTGCGGCGACCTCGGCCTCTCCGCCGCCCGGGGCGCGCTCGAGCGGCGCGCCTTCGGGCGCCGGCTCGGCCTCGGTCGAGATCCGCTGCGCTGGCACGCGCGCGTCGCGCTCGCGCGCATGGGCCACGAGCGCGCGATCCGCGAGATCCTGAGCGAGCTCGACGCGTGGGACCGCCACCGGCGCACGCTCGCCGTCGCCGCCGCCGGTCGCGCCCGCCTCGCGGCCGCCCGGCCGGCGATCGCGGCGATGCGCGGCGACGACCGGAAGGCCGATCAGGGAGCCGTCGAGGAGGCGCTCGCCGCCATCGCTTCCGAGGTGGATGCATGAACGATGACGCCCAGTTCAGCGAGGCCGATCTCGCCCCGAGCCCCGAAGAGCGCGCCGCGTCGCGCCGCTTCCTCATCGATCGCGTGGCCGCGAGCGTGGCCGCGCTCGCGGCGGGCGCCTGGGCCGGGGGCGTCGTGACGCTGGGCGCCTGCGCCGCCCCGTTCGTCTTCCGGCTCACCCCGGCCCCCTTCTCCGGCGACGCGATGAGCGCGGCCTTCGCCCGCTTCGATCAGCTCGCGCTCGGCGCCGCCGTGATCCTCCTCGGCGCGGAGGTGGCACGCACCTGGGCGGCCGGGCGCCGGGGCGCGAGCCGCGCGGCGCGCGTGCGCCGGCTCGTCGCCATGGCGCTGGCCGGGTGCGCCGCGTACGTCGGCCTGGCGCTCACCCCCCGCATCGCGGCCCTCCACCGCGAGGGCGCCCGGCGCGGCGAGGGGGAGCTCGGCCTGGAGCTCGAGCGCGCCCATCGCCGCGCCGAGCTCGTGAGCCGGTCGGAGGTGTTCCTCGGCGCGAGCCTGGTCGTGCTGCACGTCTTCACGCTCGGCGCGCGCCGCCGCGAGGATGACGACGACGACGACGACGCGGCCGCGCCGCTGCCGCCCGGCCCGCGGTGAGCGCGCCGGGCGCACGTCGCCTGCGCCGCCGGCGCGGAGGCGACGGGCCAACCGCCGCCGCGCGCGGCGCACGAGGCGCCGCCGCGCAGCGCGCCCACGACAGGGAGAGACCGGATGCCGCGTGACAACAAGCTGTATAGCGGCTTCGTCAACCACGACTACATCCTCACGTTCTCGATCGCCGACGAGGAGAGCCGGGCGCGCCTCGTCGCGCTCTGCGCCGGGCCGTGGCAGGGCGACGAGGTCACGCCCGGCACCTGGGAGGTGTCCAACACCCTGAGCCCGGATCAGATGGAGCGCGCCATCCTCGATCTCATGGGCGACGCGGATCGCGCTGCTTATTACTACCTCTCCGACAGCAAGCGGATGTTCCGCGTCCTCCTCGGCTGAAGGGGCGCGGGGGTGAGCGGCGGGCGACCGGGCGGGCGGGCCCGCGCCTGCGCCGAAGGCGCCGCGATCGCGGTCATTTCGCGGTATGGTCCGGTCATGAGCGAGCTGGAAGCCACGCCGCCCGGCGCCTCGACCAGGCCCGCCGCCGACGCCCCTCCGCCGCACGCGCCGCCGCCCCGCGCGGGGGAAGGGGACGACGAGGGCTTGCTCAGCGTCCTCCGCGACGACGGATCGCTGGACCCCGCGACCGATCCCGGCCTGGCGGACGCGCTGCTCCTGCGCGCGTACCGCGAGATCAAGCGCCTCCGGCTGCTCGACGCGCGCATGCTCCTGCTCCAGCGGCAGGGGCGGATCGGCTTCTACGGAGCGTGCACCGGCCAGGAGGCGACGCCGATCGCCGCCGCGCTCGCGCTCGAGCCCACGGACTGGATCTTCCCCGCGCTGCGCGAGAGCGTGATGATGTTGGTGCGCGGCTTCCCGCTCCGCACCTACGTGGGCCAGGTGTTCGGCAACTCGGGCGACCTCCTCAAGGGGCGCCAGATGCCGTCGCACATGAGCGGCCGCGAGGTGAACCAGGTGTCCTGGTCGAGCTGCATCGGCCCGCAGCTACCGCAGGCGGTCGGCGCCGCGTGGGCCGCGAAGCTGCGGCGCGATCCCACGGTGGTGGTCGGGTTCATGGGCGACGGCGCGACGAGCGAGCCCGACTTCCACAGCGCGATGAACTTCGCGGCGGTCTTCAAGGCGCCCTGCGTGCTGATCTGCCAGAACAACCACTGGGCGATCAGCGTGCCGACCGACCGGCAGACGGCCTCCAGGACGATCGCCATCAAGGGGCGGGCCTACGGCGTCCCGTCGGTGCGGGTCGACGGCAACGACGTCATCGCCGTCTACCGCGCCGTCTCCGAGGCGGTCGCGCGGGCCCGGGCCGGCGGCGGCCCCAGCTTCATCGAGGCGCTCACCTACCGGGTCGGCGCGCACTCGTCCAGCGACGACCCCAGCCGGTACCGGTCGCAGGAGGAGGTCGATCGCTGGACGGCGCGCGACCCGCTGCTGCGCCTCGGGCGGCACCTCACGGCCCGCGGCCTGCTCGACGACGCCGCGGAGGCGTCCCTCGAGGCGGAGCTCAACGCCGAGATCGCCGCCGCCGTCACGGAGATCGAGGGGATGGACCCGCCCGCCCGCGAGACCCTGTTCGACGACGTCTACGCGGCGCTGCCCTGGCACCTGCGCGACCAGCGCGAGGAGCTCCTGCGCTCCCCGAAAGCGCCCGCGCACGGCGGCGGACGCTGACCACGGGAGGGATTTCCCCTCGGTGCGAGGTCGTGTAAGCCCCGAGCACCCCGGGCACGGCTCGCGGTTGCGGGCGCGGCCTCAGGGCTGGTCGGCGAGGGGCTTGCCTGACGGACCCCGGCGCCCCTAATCCCAGTCTCCGAAGCGCACAACAAGGACAAGGATGAAGACCTACGACGCAATCGTGATCGGAGCCGGCCCCGGCGGTTACCCCTGCGCCATCCGGCTGGCTCAGCTCAAGCAGAAGACGCTCTGCATCGAGAAGGAGCAGCCCGGCGGCGTCTGCCTCAACTGGGGATGTATCCCCTCCAAGGCGCTGATCTCCGCCGCCCACCTCTACGAGAAGTCGCAGGCCGGCGCCTCGATGGGGATCAAGGTCAGCGGCGTCGAGCTCGACGCCAACGCGATGCAGGACTGGAAGGAAGGCATCGTCAAGAAGCTCACCGGCGGCGTCAGGTCGCTGCTCAAGGGCAACGGCGCCGACCTGCTCACCGGCACGGCCACGATCGTCGGGCCGAAGCGCGTCGACGTGACCTTGCCGGACGGCTCGGTGGAGCAGATCGAGGCGACCAAGGCGATCGTCATCGCGACCGGCTCGACCACGATCGAGATCCCGTCGTTCAAGTTCGACGGCCAGTCGATCATCGGCGCGAAGGAGGCGGTCAGCCTGCGCCAGATCCCGAAGCGGCTGATGGTGATCGGCGGCGGCGTCATCGGCCTCGAGCTCGGCATGGTCTACCAGGCCTTCGGCTCCCAGCTCACCGTCGTCGAGGCGCTGCCCGACCTGCTCACGGGCGTCGACCCCGACTGCACCAAGATCGTCGAGCGCAAGATCCTGAAGCGCGGCGGCACGATCCACAAGAACGCGAAGGCGCTCGGGTACGAGAAGCAGAAGGACGGCTCGATCGGGGTGAAGGTCCAGATCGAGGGCAAGGAGCAGACGATCGTCGTCGACACGGTGCTGGTCGCGGTCGGCATGCGGCCGACCTCGAAGGGGCTCGGCCTGGAGAAGGTCGGCGTGACGGTCGATCAGCGCGGGTTCATCCCGACGGACAAGACGTGCCGCACCAACGTGCCGTCGATCTACGCGGTGGGCGACGTCAGCGGTCCGCCCCTGCTCGCGCACAAGGCGACGAAGGAGGGCGAGATCGTCGCGGAGGTCATCGCGGGGCACAAGGCCGCGAAGGACTGGGTCGCGATCCCGGGCGCGATCTTCACCGATCCGGAGATCGCCACGGTGGGACTCACCGAGGCGGAGGCGAAGGCGAAGGGCCTCGAGGTCAGCGTCGGCAAGTTCCCGTTCTCGGTGCTCGGCAAGGCCATGGCCATGAACGAGACCGAGGGGTTCGTGAAGATCGTCGCCGACAAGAAGACGAAGCAGGTGCTCGGCGTCCACATCGTCGGACCAGAGGCCAGCACGATGATCAGCGAGGCGTCGCTCTCGCTCGAGATGGCGGCCTTCCTCGAGGACCTCTCGCTGACGATCCACCCCCACCCGACCCTCGGCGAGTCGCTGATGGAAGCCGCCGCCCACGCCATGGGCGCGGCGATCCACATCGCGAACCGCTGAGCGCCCTCGCCGCGCAAGAGCGCCCTCCTCCCGCCGCACCCGCGCAGCGCTGGCCTGCGCCCCCACGGGGGCGCGGCCGGCGGCTGCGCGTTTTCGTGGGAGCAGCTAGCGGTGTGAGCCGCTGGTGCACGTAAGAAACAACGCCAAGACGCCAAGGCGCCAAGGCGCCAAGACGAAGAGAGAGGAAGGTCGCTCGTCCTTCCTTCTTTCTCTTCGTCTTGGCGTCTTGGCGTTTTTAACCCACTTCCGGTCGACTCGTCGCAGCCATCAGAGGAGCGCTCGAATCGACGCTGGGCCACCGTCGCGTCAGTCGCGCATGTAATGGCACGTGTACCCGTCCGGGTACTTCACCAGGTACTTCTGGTGATACTCCTCGGCGCGCGTGAACGGCCCGGCCTCCACGATCTCGGTCACGATCGGCGCGCGCCACTTGCCGCTCCGGTCCACGCGCGCCTTCACCTCCTCGGCGATGCGGCGCTGCTCGGGCGTCGTCACGAAGATGGCCGATCGGTACTGCGTGCCGACATCGTTGCCCTGGCGGTTCCGCGTCGTCGGATCGTGCATGCGGAAGAACCACTTCTCGAGCAGCTCGGCATACGACACCTTCGCTGGATCGAAGACGATGCGCACCGACTCGGCGTGGCCCGTCGCCCCGGTCTTCACGTCACGGTAGGTCGGGTCCTTCGTCCGGCCGCCGGTATAACCGACCTCCGTCTCGAGGACGCCGGGGATCTTCCGGAGGAGATCCTCCATCCCCCAGAAGCAACCGCCCGCCAGGATGGCCGTCTCCAGCGTGGTCTGGCAGCCGGGCGCCTCCCCCGCCGCCGGCACGGCGCAGGCGTTCGCGCTGGCCTGCTCCGCCGGCGCGCCCCTCCGGCCCTCGACCAGGGCCCGGTAGGCGCCGTAGCCCTCGGCCTCGAGCCGATCCAGCGGGATGAACCGGAGAGACGCGGAGTTGATGCAGTACCGCAGCCCGCGCGGCGCCGGCCCGTCCTCGAAGACGTGCCCGAGGTGCGAGTCGCCGGTCTTCGAGCGCACCTCCGTCCGGACCATCCCGTGGGTCCGGTCGGAGCGCTCCACGACCCGATTCGCCTCGACCGGGCGCGTGAAGCTCGGCCAGCCGGTGCCCGAGTCGAACTTGTCGCGCGATGAAAAGAGCGGCTCGCCGGTCGCGACATCCACGTAGAGGCCCGCCTCATGGTTGTCCCAGAAGGCGTTGCGGAACGGCGGCTCGGTCGCGTCGCGCTGGGTGACCTCGTACGCGAGCGGCGTGAGCTGCTTCCGCAGCTCCTCCTCCGACGGTTTGCGATAGGTTCTATCCGACATCGTCACAGCCTCCTTGGACTCCGGGGCAGCCTTGCTCGCGTGCCCCGCAGCGCCCGCGCGCCAGCACGCGACCAGGGCGGCGGACGCGACGAGCAAGATCGCGAAGAGAACACGAGCAGCGCGGAGCCAATTCATCATCCACCTGGCCGGTCGAGGGTAGCGCATCCACCCCTCCTACGCTGCGCGGGGCCGGCGGTTTCACCCGGCGGGCGCGGCGGCCGCGGCCTCCCGCGGCGTCACGGGCTGCCGCTCTCGAGCGAGGCGTCGCCCTCGGCGGCGCGCCGCTCGAAGCAGTCGTCGGGGATCTCGCGCGCGCGGCGGACGAGCCGGGTCGCCCCGATGAACGCCGAGGTCACCGGATCGTGGTAGCCGCTCGCCCCGTGCAGCCCCGGGACCGCGCGCTGGTAATGGCGCGCGACCCGCTCCATCAGCGCCTCGCGGACGTACTTGCCCACCATCGACGCCATCGCGACGCAGAGATCCGAGGCGTCGCTGTCGCGGACGAACGCGATCTCACCGAGCCCGGGAAAGCGGTAGGCGCTGCGGGCGCGGCCCTCCTCGAGCACGAGGTGCAGCCGCCCGGCGAGCGGACCGAACGCCGACCCGTACTTGCCGAAGCCGCCGACCTTGCCGCACACCGCGAAGACCTCCGCGCCGGCGAGGCCGCCGAGCTCGAGGATGAGCCGCTCCATCGCGTGAAGATCGAGCACGAACCGGTTCTTGCCGGCGCGCACGCCGTCGTTCATCCGCTTCGCGCAGAGCAGCACCGAGCGCACGGCGACGATCTCGACCCCCTTCTCGGCGAGCTTGTCGAGGTCGCGGCCGATCGCGCGCAGCAGCTTGTCGGGCGCGGTGAACGCCTCGCCCTCCGTCGACCAGCACTGCGCCTCGACGTGGCCCGGGCAGAGCGCGCGCAGCGAGGCGCGGTCCTCGAGCGCGACGGCGTGGAGCAGCTCGTCGACCGACGACGGCGCGGCGGCCGCCGCCGCGCGGCCGCAGCCCCGCGCGACCAGCGCGCGGGCCCACGCCTCGCCGAGCGAGACGTCCCCGTGCGCGACGAGCTGCTTCGAGTCGCCGAGCCGCTGCGCGAGGGCGCCGCGCGGCGCGCTGCCGGCCGTCTGCCAGCCGGCCCCGGTGACGCGCGACAGGACGGCCGTCACCACCATCGGACCGAGCCGCGGGCCGAGGCCGTTCTCATCGACGCCGATGCGGTAGCGGACGGAGGGCTCGGCGGACGCCATGCACGGCCCCTCTGCCACACGACCGCGCCCGCGTCACGGCGCGAGGCGACCCGCCAGCGTCATCCCGCGCGCGGCGTCGATCGAAATCGACCAGCGCGCGCCATTCCGTTTCCTGTCCCGAGTTTTTCACAGGCTCCGCCCGGGCGCCGCACTATATTTCTCGCCCCATGCGCATCCTCCCCGTGCCCTGTCTCAGCGACAACTATGCGTACCTCGTGGCCGCGGACGGGCGGCGCGAGGCGATCGTCATCGACCCGTCGGAGGCCGAGCCGGTCGTCGCGGCGCTCGAGCGCGAGCAGCTCCGCCTGGTCGCCATCATCAACACGCACCACCACCACGATCACGTCGGCGGCAACGAGGCGCTCCGCCAGCGCTACGGCGACCTCCCCGTCTACGCGCACTCGAGCGACGTCGGGCGCGTGCCCGCGCAGACGGAGCGGGTCGAGGAGGGCAAGCCGGTCGAGGTCGCCGGCCTCACCTTCCGGCCGCTGCACGTCCCCGGCCACACGATGGGCGCCGTGTCCTATTGCGTCGAGGACGCCGTCTTCACCGGGGACACACTCTTCATCGGCGGTTGCGGCCGCATGTTCGAGGGCACACCGGAGGTGATGCACGCCTCGCTCTCCAAGCTCGCCGCCCTCCCGGTGCACACGCGCGTCTTCTGCGGTCACGAGTACACCGTGAACAACCTCCGCTTCGCCGAGACGGTCGAGCCCGAGAGCGAGGCGGTCCGCAAGAAGCTCGCGGCCGCCCGCGCGGCGCGCGAGCGCGGCGAGCCCACGGTCGGGAGCACCATCGCCGAGGAGCTCGCGACCAACCCGTTCCTGCGCTGCGGCGAGGCGTCCGTGCAGGCCCGCTTCCCGGGGGCCACGCTGCCCGACGTGTTCGCCGCCGTGCGGCGCGCGAAGGACAATTACCGCTGAGTAACGGCGTCGCGCGCGGCCGTATTCCGCTCGCGCCCGCCGCCTGTTTTCTATACGACTAGGCCCATGGACTCCCGCGCTCCCATCTTCGGGTTCAACGACGCGCGCGACGAGATCGTGCGCACCGTGGTCGACCGGGTCGTCGGCACCACGAGGGATCCGCTGCTCGCCATGAACGAGGCGGCGTATCAAGAGGCGAAGCGGCTCGAGGGGTCCCGCAAGCCGCAGGACGTCCGCGAGCTCGCCGAGTGGCAGCGGCTCGCCCGCTCCCTCGGCCGCATGCACGACGCGGAGCGCCGCCGCCGCCTCCGGGAGCTCGCCGAGGAGTACGCGTGGGACATCGCGGGGAACTTCGACCGGCGCGTCTACCAGCTGTCGTCGCGGCTCCTGCCGCCGGTCGTGAGCGCCCTGCTCGCGCCGCGCAAGCTCGTGACCGTGGTCCGCGACCCGCGCAAGCTCGTCAGCCTCGAGCTGCTCGCCGACCGGGTGCTCGTGCAGGGCCCGCTCGCGAAGCTCCGGTCGCTCGTGCAGCGCGGCACCGCGGTCTACGTCCCGACGCACCTCTCGAACATGGACTCGATCGTGTTCGGCTACGCCCTCGAGCGCGCCGGCCTGCCGCCCGCCACCTACGGCGCCGGCAAGAACCTGTTCACGAACCCGGTCCTCTCGTTCTTCATGCACAACCTGGGCGCCTACCGCGTGGATCGGCGCATCCGGCACAACCTCTACAAGGACGTGCTGAAGACGTACTCGGGCGTGCTGCTGGAGCGCGGCTACCACTCGCTGTTCTTCCCCGGCGGCACGCGGTCGCGCTCGGGCGGCGTGGAGCGGAGGCTCAAGCTGGGCCTCGTCGGCAGCGCCTTCGAGGCCTATACGCGGACGCTGCTCGGCGGCCGCGAGCGCCGCATCTTCTTCGTCCCGGCCACGATCAACTACCTCATCACGCTCGAGGCCGAGACGCTCATCGCCGATTTCCTCTCCGAGGCCGGCAAGGGCCGCTTCATCATCGAGGACGACGAGTCGAGCCGGATCGGCCGCATCGCCTCGTTCCTCCGCAAGCTCCTCGCGATGAACGCCGCGGTGGTCATCCGCTTCTCGGAGCCGCTCGATCCGTTCGGCAACCGGGTCGACGAGCTCGGCCGCTCGTTCGACGCCCGCGGCCGCGAGGTCGACCCGGCGAGCTACGTGAAGGACCAGGACGGCGCCGCGGTCATCGACGCGGCGCGCGACGCCCAGTACGCCCGCGAGCTCGGCGAGGAGATCTGCCGGGCGTACGCGCGCGACACGGTCGTGATGGCGACGCACGTCGTCGCGGCGGCGAGCTTCGCCCGGCTGCGCAGCCACGCGCCCGCCGCGGATCTCTTCACGGTGCTCCGCCAGCGCGACGTGCTCACGGTGCCGCGCGACGACCTCGCGGCCGACGTGGTGGCCCTGTGCGATCGGCTGCGCGCGCTCGAGCAGAAGGGGTGCATCGTGCTGGGCGAGGACGTCCGGCTCGGCTCGGGCGGGGACATCGTCGAGCGCGCGATGCGCGCCTTCGCCGGCTACCACTCGTCGCCGGTGCTCGACTCGCGGCCCGACGGCATCGCCCTCTGCGACACCAACCTGCTCTTTTACTACCAGAACCGCCTCGCCGCCCACGGCGTCGCGTGGGACGTGATCGCGCCGCCCGGCGTCCCTTCCGGCCTGCAGGTCCAGCCGCCGCTCCCGCCGCTCGCGCCCTCCTCGCCGCCGCCGCCGGTGGTCGACGAGCAGCGGGGCGCGGCCTCGGCGCGCGGGGGCGCCGCGGGCGCCGCGGGCGCGCGCGCGGGCTCGATGAACGGCGCCGGAGGTGGCCGGTGAGCGCGCGTCCGGCGGTCGGGGTCATCGGCGGCGGCTTCTGGGGCGTGGCGCTCGCGCTCGCGGCGAGCCGCACCGGGGCCGAGGTGCTCCTGTTCTCCCGCCGCGAGCACCCGCAGATCAACGACGGCCCGCGGATCGTGCGGGACCACGCGGAGGTCGCGCGGGCGCGGCTGCTCGTGATCGCGGTGCCGTCGAACGCGGCCCGGACGGCGCTGCGCGCGCTCGGCGATCACATGGACGGCTCGCACCTCGTGATCCACGGCGTGCGGGGGCTCGAGGGCGAGGCGCTGAAGACGGTCTCGGATCTCGTGCGCGAGGAGACCCCGGCGCGCCGGGTGGGCGCGCTGGGCGGCCCGGTGCAGGAGGACGAGCTGCGGGAGGGCCGCCCCTCGGCGATGGTGTGCGGCTCGCGGTTCCCCGAGGTGCACGCGGCGGTGACCGCGGCGTTCCAGTCGGACGCGCTCCACGTCTACACGACGCCGGACCTCCAGGGCCTGGAGTGGGCCTCGGCGCTGGTGGGGTGCCTGGCGGTCGGCGTCGGCTTCGCCGAGCAGGCGGGCGCCGGGCCGGGGCTGCTCGCCGCGCTCATCTCGAGGGCGGTCGACAGCGCGGCGCGCATCGCCGCCGCGGCGGGCGCGGAGGAGCGGACGATGCTGGGGCTCGGCGGCTACGGCGATCTGCTCGCGTCGATCCGGCTCGAGGGCCGCCCCGAGGTGATCCTCGGCAAGGCGCTCGCGCGCGGGCGGACGCTCGACGAGGCGGTCGCGGAGGCCAGGCTGCGCGTGGAGGCGATCCCGCTGATCCCGCGCATCGTGGCGTTCGCGAAGGCGCGGAAGGTGGACGGCGGGGTGTTCGAGGCGCTCGAGGCGATCCTGGAGGGCGGGGCGCCGAGGGCGGTGCTCGACCGGATGTTCGCGGCGTGAGCGACGGGCGCAGGGCGCCCCTTCCTGGGTCACCGCGCGCGCTCGTGGTCATCGAGACGCGGATACCTGGAGGAGGTGCCCTGTTCCTGTCGTGGCGTGAGGACCGCGGCGCCGTCAGCCGCCGTCTCGCTTGATCGCGCCCGCCGGCTCCGGCGCCGCTGGCAGCTCGGCATCATCGCAGCACCGGAATCCCGTCGAGTAGTCGTGATAGGCCGGCTCGTGGGCGATCGTGGTGAAGTAACAGCCCGGGCCGAGCTCGCTGGTCGTGCTGAAGAAGCCGCCCATGAACACGCCGTTGCCCTCGTGCCAGGGCTGGTCGCGGCGCGGGGCGCCCTCGGTCTGCATGCGCATCACGAGCTCGTGATCGACCATGTCGCTGACCCACTCGTGCAGATTCCCGATCATGTCGTGGACGCCGAGCTCGCTGGCGCAGCCGGTGTAATCGCCGCTCCTCGCCAGGAAGCCCGGCTTCTGGTTGAGCTCGGGGCTGTTGAAGTGGCGCTCGTAGCTCCACCCGCCCGGCGGGTGCTCGCCGAAGACCTCTCTCAGCAGGTGGGCTTTGCCGGTGTTGCACCGGCCGCGCTCGCCGCGGGGGCCGTAGGGATAGCGATGGACGCCGTTGCCGCGGCAGGCGCGCTGCCACTCGCGCCGCGTGCAGAGGCGCTTGCCGGCGGCGGCGCACGCGGCCTTGGCCTCGACGCGGCTGATGTACGCCTGCGGAAAGACGCCGGCCTCGCTGCGCGCGACGTAGCGGACGCCCGGCTCGGGCCGCCTGAAGTGCGGATGGATGGCGAGCTCCCCGCCGGCGTCGGTGACCAGGTGCGCCTCGTAGCGGTCGATGCAGAAGCCGCCGACGAGGACCATGTCGGCGGGGCAGGACCCGAGCGAGAGCGGGAGCCCGAGAGGCCGCGGGGGGAAGGCCGAGGGCGCGGCGCTGGCCGAGCCGGTCGGAGGCGGCTCGACCGGCGCGGCGCTCGCGCCGGCGGCGATCGGCGCGGGCTCGGGGGCCGCGGCGCCCGGGATGGCGGCGCCGGCGTGCGCGCTGCCGGCAAGCGCGAGCGCGGCGGGCGCCGCGAGCGCGGAGGGCGCCGGAGCCGCCGCGAGCGCGGAAGCCGCGGCGGGCGCCGCCCCCTCGGCCGCGTGCGTCACGGGGGTCTGGCCGGGGGCGTCCACCTTCGTTGCCGGGCTCGCACCGCCGTCGCTCGGGCCGTTGCCGTTGCACGACGTGAGCCACGCCAGGGCGGCGAGCAAGCCCGGTGTCGCGCATCGCGACAGGCAGCGCCGGGGAAGAGAGGACCTCGTGGGCAGGCGGGCACGGAGGCGAGACAGGCGAGCCCGGAGGCAAGCGCGGCGCTGCGCGGACGGCACGAGGCGGAGTGTACACGCGCTCGGCGCGCAACTGCGTGGGATCGCGGCGCGCTCATCCGCTTGCCGCGCCGGCGCCGCCGCGCCGCTCTCCTGAGCTCACGTTGAGGTAAGTGGGGTCACGTCGAGCTGAAGGGGGACGCCTCGGCGTCGCGGTGCCCGTCGCGCAACGTGGGCGGGGGGAACGCGGGATGGAAGTACAGGGCATCGTCCCGCGGGTGGTTCTGGAGCTGCCAGTGCGTCGCGAGCTGCTATGGAGCCGATCCGGCTGCCCGGCATCGATCTCGGGCTCGTCGCGCAGCGCACCTCCGGGATGGTCGGCGCCGATCTCGCCAACGCCGTCAACGAGGCCACGCTCGCCGCGGCGCTGCGAGGTTCGGCGCTGGCGAGCAGCGCGACTTCGAGGAGGCGATCGACTGGATCCGGCTCGGCCTGAAGAAGCGCGGCCGCGCGATGAACGAGGAGGAGAAGCGCCGCGTGGCGTTCCGCGAGGCCGGCCACGCGCTCGTCGCGCACTCGGTGGAGCACGCCGACCCGGTGCATCGCGTCACGATCATCCCGCGCTCGATCGGGGGGCTGGGCGCGACGCTCCAGCTCCCGACGGAGGATCGCTACCTGATGACCCGCGACGGGCTGCGCGATCGGCTCACGTGCTCGGGCCGCTCGCGTTCGGCCGTCCGGCGGGCGCGCGGAGAGTTGCCCTCTGCCGAGTCGATGAATGTCTACGCGGTGAAATTCTCCTCGAGTGGCACCTTCGTGTCCGATGGGTGGGACTCATGTCTGCTCAAGATGAGCAGCCAGGCGACGCATCAATGGGCGAAGTGGTTCGGTGGTGCTGGGGATCATGATCGTGCAGATCTCGTCTATGATCATGCTGGAAACGTCTTCTTTTATGGATCTTTCGACGGGAGCATGCCGATTGGTGATGACGAGCTATCTGCGTCCGGCGACTCGAACGATGTGTTCCTGGTAAAGCTCACGAGGCTGGGGCTGCCGCTCTGGAGCAGGCGGTTCGGTAGCCCTGAAGCTGACCGAGCGGCCGCAAGTAAGAGCGACTCTCTCGGAAATCCAGTTGTCGTGGGGACGGTGTGGGAGACGGTCGACTTCGGCGGCGGAGCCCTCGCGACGAACGGCGGCGCAGATGTGTTCGTAGCGAGGCTCTCGCCGTAGCGCCTTCTTGAGACCGCAGGTCAGGCCGGTTGTTCGCCTCAACCCGGTGCAGCTACCAGCTCGACGGGGTGCCACGGTAGGCCACACCGGCGAGCTCCGAGAGCTCTACATTCACGGCTGGTTGCACGGATCGACAACAGCGCCACAGGTCTCGCTACAATCCGTGCAGGTGCAGGCATACACGGCGTCGAACAGCTCTTCCGCTTCAGGGTACTCCGCGTTGCAGTCGCTGAAGCACTGCGGCTGGGGGTCGGTCTCCATACATGCTCGTGCGCACTCGAGCCAAGGCCGGCAGTCCGCGTTGAGCGCGCAGGCGGTCAGACAACCGTTTTGTCCTGCACAGCTCAGGCACTCCACACCGCTGCCGCCTTCTGTCCCCTGGCACTCGCTCAGGCAGCCGGCGAGCTCTGGATCCACGGCATCCCCTGTGAGGGACTGGAGCTGCTCGCACGTCGCGTCGCGCACGCACTGAGCGCCGCACTCCGCTGCCGGATCTGCGCAGTCGAACGTGAAGAGGTCGCACACGGGAACCATGCATTCCTCGGCCTTGTCGCACGCCTGATCGCACACGGTGCCGCCGCCGGCGCCGCCCGCTCCGGTCGACGCCACCGTCGTGGACGCGGCCGTCGTCGAGCTGCTGCTGCTCGCCCCCGTCGTGCTCGACGTCGTGCTGGTCGTCGTCCCCCCGCTGCCGCTCCCGCCGCTCCCCCCGCCCCCGCCGGGGTTCTCGGTCGTCTCGCCCGAGCAGGCCGCGACCGTTCCGCCCGCAACGACACAGAAGACGAACACAAGAGAAGAAGTCCTGCCGCGCATCGCCGTCCTCCTTGGGCGCGCTGCGGGCCTTCCACGTGATTACCCCCAGCGCCGCGCGATCGTTCGCCTGCTGCATTCCCCCGGCAAGACTTTTTTGCCAGCGCGATCCCCAGGCGCGAGCATCCCCGCGGCAGCGCCCGCTGGCACCCGCCCCGGCCGCCTCGGCGATCCTTGGCCGCCGCCGCGACCCTTGGCCTCCGCCAGGGCCCTCCAGATGGACGCGCCTCCGCGCTCCCCCGCCCGGCGCCGGCGCCCGCTCAGCCCGGCCCCGGCGACAAGGCCCCGAGATCCGCGCCGCCGCGCTTCTCGCCGAGCAGATCCCGCGCCGGCACCTCGCGCGCGTCGCCGTGCCCGATCAGCATCTTCGACGTCCGCTTCGGCCTGAAATCCGGGCGGCTCGGGTTGAGCTTCCACCAGCTCCCCTCCACGACCACCCACGGCTCCTCGCCCGCGCGCACCACCTCCGCCGCGAGCCGTGCGCGCGTGATGCCCGTGATCGCCCGGGTCTCCGGCAGCGCCGCCGCCAGGCGCTTCAGCCCGTCGGGCATCCCGCCGTAGCTCACCTGGGTGATCACGTTGTGGCCCGCGTCGAACCGGTAGATGCTCGTGCTCAGCACCTCGATCGAGGGCGAGTCGTCGCTGACGAAGATGTTGTTCCGCAGCCGGCAACCCCAGCTCCCGTTGCCGCACTGGAGCGCGGGCCGGCCCCTCGTGCTCATGACCACGGTGTTGTTCCGGATCAGGTTGTTGCGGCAGCCCCAGAGCGGCAGCGCGTCGGGGCCGCTCACCTGCTCCGGAGAGCGCGGGCCCGGCTCCACATAGGCCTGGTCGAACGGGTTGCCGTTGTCCCACTGCGCGATCCCGCTGCCGAGGTTGCCGTAGATGAGGTTGTTCTGGATGACCGAGTCCGACACCCCCGCGAGGTTGATCGCCGCGCCGCCGATGCGCCCGTTGCCGTTGATGACGTTCTGCTCGATGATGAAGTTCACGCCCCGGCCGTCCGGAAAGCCGTGCTCGCCGAACCGGTCGGTCGCGAGCTTCATCAGCCCCGCGGCCCAGGCGCGGGTCGGCTCCCGGCGCGGGTAACCCCGGAACGACGGGTGCTCCAGCACCGCGTCGAGCGAGGCCTCCGGATCCAGGTTCGCCTGGAACCCGCTCGCGCTGTTGCCGAAGAACACGTTGCGCCGAACCACGTAGTTGTCCGAGCCGTCGGACACGTAGGCGCCGTGCTCGGCGGCAGAGAACGCGAACAGGTTGTCCTGCAAGAGGACGGTGTGGCTGTCGGTGGAGTGAAACCCCCATGTCCGATGGTGATGAGAGAAGTTGCCGACGATGGCGATGTGGTGCGCCAGCCTGCCGGTCTCTCCGAACGCGCCGTCCACCATGATCCCCGCCTTCGGCGTGCCCGCGCTCTGCCGGCCGGGCCCGCTGCTGCCGGCGAGGCGGAAGCCCTCGATCACCACATGGTGCGCCCCCTTCAGGTAGATCATCCAGTTCGGGTCGGCGGCGGCCCCCCGGTGGATCACGACCTCGCCCGGGCGCCCCATCGCCTTGAAATGGATGTACCGCTCCTGGGCGGCGCTCGGCTTGTCGCCGAGCGAGAACCCCGCGTACGCGCCGGGCAGCACCGCGACGAGGTCGCCGCCGCGGGCCGCGTCCGCGGCGTCCTGGAGCGTCGCGAACGCGCGCGTGACCGGCAGATCCTGCGGCTCGGCCGCGGCGTCGCGCCCGTTCAGATCGAGCGCGCCGACGCGGATCGCGGCGGGCGCCGGCGCGCCGACGACGAGGACGCGCTCGTACCGGCGCTGCAGCTTCAGCGTCTGGCTCACCCACTCGTCGGAGTCCCGCGTCTTCACGAACGGCTCGACCGCCGCGAGCGAGGGCGGCTCCGGCGGCGCGGGGGGCTCGGCCGGCGCGGGCGGCTTCTTCTGCGGCGCAGGCGGCTGCGCCGGCGCGTCGGGCGGCGGCCCCGCGACGTGGATCGTGGCGCTGCAGGCGAGCGCGGCGGCCGCGGCGAGCGCGCCGCCGATGCGCGCGCTGCCACGGGCCAGCTGGATGACGCTTGTCGGTCCTCTCATCTCGACGCTCCCGGGAAGGCCGCCCCCGCCGCGGCACGCGGGCTCATGCGGCGCCGGGCTCTGTTTACCCCGAAGCGCGCGCCTCAGCCAGACGAGCTCGCGCAGCGCGAGCTCGCGTCGCGGCGCCGGCGTGGGTCGCGGCACGGGCTCGCGCCGCGGCGAGGGCTCGCGCGCTGCGCCGCGGCGCGCTCCGCTCCGGGCGCCGCCCGCCGCGCGGCGTGACATCGCCGTCCAGGGGCGGCCCGTCGTGACCCGCCCCCGTGGCCGTTCGCTTCCTTCGCTGCCGTTCCTTTGGTACGAAGAGCTCATGAAAGCGCTCCCCTCGCTCGTGAGTGTCGCTCTCGCTTCCGTCACCCTCCTCACGCTCGCGCCCGAAGCGCAGGCGAACATCAAGAATCCCAACGACCACCCCGACTACGTTGCCGAGCTCGAGCCGCACGGGAACTTCGTCTTCTTGCACCGCGACTACGGCCTGCGGCGGCGCGGGGTCAGGTACTACGACGGCTTCGGCGACCCCGAGTTCGGCCTCGGCTTCCGGGCCACGATCGAGCTCGCCGATCCGGCGTTCATCCCCAGGCTCAACAACACTGTCGGCATCTCGTTCGGCCTGGATTTCACCAACTGCACGTACTGCCGCGAAGACTTCACCATCTGGAGTCCGGTCACCATGCAGTGGAACTTCTTCTTCAACGACAAGTGGAGCGCGTTCGCCGATCTCGGCGCTGTCCTCCGGACCGACGGGTTCTACGACAGGGTGTGGCTCGACTTCGTCACCATGGTCGGCGGCCGCTACCACTTCAACGACGACATCTCGCTGACCATGCGGATCGGCTATCCTTTCTTCAGCGTTGGCGTGTCGTTCTTCACCGGCTGAGCTGCTCCGCGCCGCCTCTCCGGCGGGCTGGACCGTCCGGAGCGCCGCCCTGGTGCCGCGGGAGCTCGGGGGGAGAGCGCCCGGCCTCCGCCGTGGGCGGCGGGATCTTGCCGGGGCAGGCGTACGGGGCGGACATCGGGCGCGTGCGGATGCGCCCCACCCTGGTTAGACTAGCCGGAGATGGTCGGCTGGTATTTCGTAGGCATCCTCGGGCTCGCCTTGCTGATGGTGGTCCACGAGGGAGGGCACTACCTCGCCGCGCGCGCCTACGGCATGCGCGTCCTGAAGTTCTCGATCGGCTTCGGTCCCACCTTCTTCAAGGTGGTCCCGAAGGACGGGTACTTCTGGTTCACGACCGCCGCGGACAAGGTCCGCGTGCGGCTCTGGCGTCACGACCCGGTGAAGCACGGCCCCACCGTGTTCCAGGTCGCGATGATCCCCTTCCTCGCGTACGTGCAGATCGCGGGGATGAACCCGCTCGAGGAGGTCGACCCCGAGGACAAGGGCAGCTACGCGAACGCGAGCCTGATGGGCCGGATCGCCGCGATCTTCGCCGGTCCGCTCGCCAACTACCTGTTCGCGTCGGTGCTCTTCTTCGCGAGCCTGATGACGGGCGGCAAGCCCTACCGGCTGACGGACATCGGCGTGGTCGCCGGGATGCCGGCCGCGGCGGCCAACCTCAAGGACGGCGACCGCATCGTCCAGATCGACGGGACCCCGGTCCAGGACTGGGAGAAGATGGCGGAGATCATCTCCCGCAGCCCCGGTCGGCCGCTCGACATCGTGGTGGAGCGCGCCGGCGAGCGCGTCCAGGCCCAGGTCACCCCGGTGAACGAGAACGGCGCGGGCAAGATCGGCGTGATGGCCATCGGGCCGATCCAGTCGGCGCCCGTGACCGCGAAGGAGGCCGCGGTGCTCGCGGTGACGAAGCCGCCGAAGGTCGTGCAGAGCCTGGTCGTCGGGCTCGGCCAGTACCTGACGGGCAAGGTCGAGGGCGAGCTCGGGGGCCCGAAGCGGATGATCGAGGAGACGGCGCACGCGGCCAAGCGCGGGTGGGCCGAGGGGCTCGAGTTCCTCGGCCTGCTCTCGGCCTACCTCGGCGCGTTCAACCTGATCCCGTTCCCGGCCCTGGACGGCGGCCGCCTGATGTTCCTGTTCTACGAGGCCGCCACGCGGCGCCGGCCGAACGCCCGCATCGAGGCGCACATCCATCTGGTCGGCGTGTTCATGCTGATCGGGCTCATGCTCTACGTCACGGCGAACGATTTCGGCCTCGGGTCGAAGTAGCGTCGCGCCCGCTTCCCCCGTGACATCGAAGCCGCCCGCGCGGGTTCCGGCGTCGGACGGGCGCCTCGCCCGCGCGGCGATGTGCCTCTCGATCCTCTCCCTGGCCGGCGGCACCGGGGCCGCGCTGGCCGCGCCGCCGGGCCCGGGCGCGTGGTCCGACGAGGAAGAGCAGGCCGTCTTCGACGTCCCCGCGCCCCCGACGCTCCCCGGGCTCACGCTGCGCGATCCCACCTTCACCTTCGAGTACACGGCGGCCGTGATCGAGCCCGAGGCGACCAGCCGGGCGGGCGGCAGGAACGCTTACGCCTGGTACTCGCACGGCGAGATGGAGGTGCCGCTCGTCCCCCGCAAGTGGTTCGTCGGCGCGGTGCACGACAGCGCGGCCGCGAGCGTGCCGGGGGTCGAGCGGTCGATCCTGCTCGGGAGCCCCGAGCTCTACGGGCGGGGCGTCTGGTCGAGCGTGCGCGGGCTCGCCTCCGGGGGCGGCTTCGGCATCGTGCTCCCGGTCCCGCGCGACCTCTCGCCCGCCGAGGCCGAGGTGCTGCGGACGGCGCGCGTGGTGCGGCCGTGGGACGAGACGCGCTTCCGGGAGCTCACGCTCACGTTCCGCCCCTGGTTCGACATGCGGCACATCACCGGGCCGTTCATCTTCCAGCTCCGGCAAGGCATCGACTGGTCGCTGGTCGTGCGCGGCCTCCGGTCCGGCGAGCGCCGCACCGACATCTCGGCGCACACCGCGTTCTACTTCGGCTACCGGCTCGCGCGGCCGGTCGGCGTGGGCCTGGAGCTGTGGGAGGTCTACCAGTTGACGCAGGACCTGCCGGACGACAAGCGCGCGACGTTCGCGATCTCGCCGAGCATCCGCTTCATCCTGGCGAACGTGCAGCCGGCGCTGAGCGTGCTCTTGCCGGTCGCGACCCCGCTGCGCGGCGACGTCGCCTGGTACTACGCCGCGCGGCTCAGCGTCGGGTTCACCTTCCCGGCGGATCTTCCGCGGGCGCCCCGGTGAGCGCGCGGCGCGCTCGGCGAGCGTGCCGCGCGCGCGGGCAGGCCCCGCCGCCGCGTCGGCCCGGGGATCCTGCGGGCGAAGGGGCGGGGAGCTCGTTCCATCCAGTGCGTGCATCCGGCGCGGCTGCTGGGTACCCTGGCCGCGTGGTCACTGCGGCATGGCTCGGGCGCGGTCTGGTCCTCGCGGCGCTCCTCGGATCGACCGGCTGCTCGACCCAGCTCGTCAGCCTGAACGAGGGGCCGCGCGAGTACGTGGCGACGGACTACGAAAACGTGCTGCGCGCGTGGACGCGCACGGAGCACCTGTTCGCGCTCTCGGAGCTCGACAACTTCCTCACCGCCACCGCGACGTTCGAGTCGTGGGACTTCCGCTGGGCCTACGTGGCCCGCTACGCGCAAGACTACCGGCTCACGATCGAGCAGCGGCAGAAGCTGCTCGAGAAGACGCTCGAGGAGACGCGCCAGCGCCACCAGTTCTTCGTCGCGATCTTCGGCGGCGAGCGCAAGTACAACGATCTCTCGACGCCGAACAGCGCGTGGATCGTCCGGTTGATCGACGACACGGGCAACGAGACGGCGCCCGAGGAGATCGTCGCGATCACGAAGCCGAACGCGCTCGAGCGGACCTACTTCCCGTACAACACGGTGTGGCGGCAGGCGTTCCGCATCCGCTTCCCGCGCGCGACCGCGGAGGGCAGGCCGACGATCTCGCCGAACGCGAAGTGGTTCGGGCTCCGCTTCGCCGGGGCGCGGGGCAACAGCGAGCTCGTCTGGCAGCTCAACGACGACGAGGATCCCGCCGAGGCCGTCGAGCTGGAGCAGGAGGCCGCGCGGCCGCTGCGCCCGGCGCGGGGTCGGCTCTAGCTCTGCGCGCGGCGGATCCCAGGCGGGGTCTCTGACGCGCGGCGCTCGCTGCGAGCGCGCGACGCCGCGCGGCTGCCGGCGCGCGGCGCGGCCGGCCCGGCGTTTACCTGCGCTGGGAGTTCAGCGAGACGGACTGCGCGAGGATGGAGAGCAGCTCCGGCGTGCTCTCGAACAGCTCGCGCAGCACGGGGTGGTCGGCGATGAGCACGAGCGCGCCGCTTGCGGCCGCGCGCGCGATCGCGGGCGCTGGCTCGCCGCCGAGCAGCTCGGAGGCGAACAGGAGCTCGCCGGGTCTCGTGGAGCCGGCGAGCTCCTGCGTCCGCTCCGCGACCAGCTCCAGCGTGCCGGCGCCGACGATCACGAGCCCGGGCATGGGATTTCCCGCGTGGATCAGCTGCTCGCCGGGCTCCAGGCTGCGCAGGCGGAGCCGGCCGAGGACCCGGCGCAGCAGCGTCTCCTCGAGCTCGCCGAGCGGCCCCATCGTGGCGCCGGCGAGCGCCTGGAGCCGGTCTGCGACGGTGCGCAGCTCGTCGATCACCCAGGGGCAGGTGCGGAGCGCGTTGTCGATGGTCGCCTGAGCCCAGATCGCCACCCGCGCGCCGCCCGCGCCGGCGACCACGCGCAGCGGGATGCCCTCCTCGAGCGTCCCGCGGGACGGCACGAGCGTCCTGATGGCGGCGCGCTCGGCAGGCGTATCGACGATGGTCGCGCACACGGCGGCGCTGCCGCTGAGCACCAGCGCTGCCCCGTAGACGGCGAGCTCCTCGTCGGGGGCGAGGTCTTCCACGTGCGCTGCGAGCGCGAGCTCGTCGTGCATCTCCTCGGGCAGGTCGGCGAACGCCTCGATGTGCTCGAGGTCGCGGCCGGCGATGGCCGCGGATCCGGCGTCGGGCGCGGCCATCGCCGCGCCCGACGGCGGCAGATCCGGCGCGATCTCCGGGTCGACGTCGAGGGTTGCGATCGTCCCCTCTTCCGGAGGCGAGCCGGGGGGCGGGTCGAGCACCATCGCGGCGAGGTCGATGGCCTCGCCTGCGTCCGGCCCTGGCCCCGCCGCCGCGAGCGTCTCGGGCCGTGCCGCCGCGGCGGCGAGGGGCGCGTCGACGGCTTCCGGCGCGCGGTCGTCGGCGGCGGGCGCGGGCAGCGGATCGACCGCGGTCGCCTGGGCTGCGGGCTCCTCCACGAGCGCGATGTCCGCGTCGTCGAGCAGCTCTTCCTCGGGCTCGGGCGCGGCGGTCGCTGCATCGGGCGCGAGCGGGGGCTGCGCCGGGTCCTCGACGCCGCCGGAGGCGGGCTCGCCGGGGGGCGGGCCGGCCTTCGCCTGCAGGTCGTCGCCTTGCGCCGCCCCCTGCGGCGCGGCGGAGGGGCTGTCGAGCCGCGACGACGTCGGAGCGTCGAGATCGTGGTCGGAGAGCTCGATGACGACGGTCCCGTCGGGCGTCGAGATCGGGGCTGGCGCATCGGTGCTCGCGGGAGGCTCGGCCTTCCCGGCGGGGCTCGCGGGCGCGCCGGCGCTCTTCGAGGGAACGTCGTCGGCGGAGGCTCCGAGGTGTCCGGGCGGCTCGCTCCCGGAGGGCGTCGCTGCGCGGGCGCGCGGCGCCGCGGGCGCCGGAGGCGCGGGAGGTCGCGCGGAGATCGGTTTGCGCTTGAGCGCCAGGTCGAGCGGCGCTGCCGAGGTGACGACCTCGTCCTCGTCGCCCGCCTGCGGCGTCGAGGGGGGCCGGCGAGCCACGAGGTACGTGTCGCCGCCCGGCGTCATGGTCTCCTGGGGAGGTCGAGGCGGCGCCGCGATCTCCGCGTCGTCGGACCACGGGTCGAGGATCGGCTCGCGGGGCCTCCTTTTCGAGCCAGCCGTTGCAGGTGCCGGAGCGGCCGGCTCCGTGCGGGCCGGGGCGGGCGTCGGGGCCTGATCCTCGACGAGGATCTCGCCCACGACGTCGTCGTCCGGCGCGTGCACCTCGATGAGCGCTGCCGGGCTGGCGGTGTGCGGCGGCGGGGCGGGCAGCGGCGCGGAGGCGGCCAGAGGCGCGGCGGGTGGCGGTGTGGACGGCGACAGCGCTGCGGGCGGCGGAGGCAACGGCGGCGCTGCCAGCGGCGGAGCCGACGGCGAAGGCGCTGCCAGCGGCGGAGCCGTCGGCGAAGGCGCTGCCAGCGGCGGAGCCGACGGCGAAGGCGCTGCCAGCGGCGGAGGCGGAGGCGCGTCCAGCGGCGGGGCCGATGGCGACGGTGCTGCCGGCGGCGGAGGTGGCACGACGGGCGGCGGTGCGGCCAGCGGCGGCGCGGACGGCGACGGCGGTGCGGCCGGCAGAGGCTGCGGCGCAGCGGACGCCGGTGCGGGCTGCGATGGCACTGCAGCCGGCGGGGGTGGCGCTGCCGGCGGCAGAGGCGCGGTGGAGGCCAGCGCGGGTGCTGGCGGCGGCACCAGCGGAGGCAGCGTCGGCGGACGCGAGGGCGCGACGGGCGGCGGCAGCGGCGGCGCAGCGGAGGCGGCCGCTGAAGGCGGCGGCGGCACCAGCGGAGGCAGCGTCGGCGGGCGCGAGGGCGCGACGGGCGGCGGCAGCGGCGCAGCGGAGGCGGCCGCTGAAGGCGGCGGCGGCGCCGGCGGAGGCAGCGTCGGCGGGCGCGAGGGCGCGACGGGCGGCGGCAGCGGCGGCGCAGCGGCGGTGGCCGTGAAAGGTGGCGGCGGCGCCGGCGGAGGCAGCGTTGGCGGGCGCGAGGGCGCGACGGGCGGCGGCAGCGGCGGAGCAGCGGCGGTGGCCGTGAAAGGTGGCGGCGGCGCCGGCGGAGGCAGCGTTGGCGGGCGCGAGGGCGCGACGGGCGGCGGCAGCGGCGGCGCAGCGGAGACGGTCGCCGAAAGCGGCGGCGGCGCTGGCGGAGGCTGCGACGGCGCGATGGGCGGCAGGGGCAGCGGCGGCGCAGCGGAGGCGGTCGCCGAAAACGGCGGCGGCGCCGGCGGAGGCAATGTTGGCGGATGCGACGGCGCGACGGGCGGCAGGGGCAGCGGCGGCGCAGCGGGGGCGGTCGCCGAAAGCGGGGGCGGCGCCGGCGGAGGCAGCGTCGGCGGGCGCGACGGCGTGACGGGCCGCGGTAGCGACGGCGCGACCGACTGCGGCGACGCTGACGGGGCCAGCGCCTGCGGGGGCGGCGGCGCTCCAGGTGATGGCGGTGCGGGAGCCTGCGCGGCTGGTGGATGCGGAGGTTGCGGGCGCGGAGGCGCGAGCGTCGATGGGTGCGTTGCCGGCGGAGGTTGCGGGCGCGGGGGCGCGAACGACGGCGGGTGCGGCGCCGGTGGAGGTCCGATCGGCGGCGCTGGGGGTGGCCTGAAGGACGGCGGCTGCGGCGGTGCCGGGGGCGGTCCGAAGGACGGCGGCTGCGGCGGTGCCGGGGGCGGTCCGAAGGACGGCGGCTGCGGCGGTGCCGGGGGCGGTCCGAAGGACGGCGGCTGCGGCGGTGTCGACGCGGGCGCGGCGATTGCCGGTGCGGGCGGTGAATGCGCATCCGCGGCGAGCCGCGGCGGTGGTGGCGGAGCGAGCGCTGCTGCCGGAAGCGGGGAGGACGCTGCCGGAGGCGGCGGCACCGCGGGCGGCGGCTCGCTCGCCGTGCGCGCCGCGGCGGGGCGCGGGGGTGGCGGGGGGCGCATCGCGGGGTCGGACCGGCCGCGCTCCGGCGACGAGGCCGTGGTGGACGGCGGCTCCTGCGGCCCTGGTGCCGCGGAAGGGCGAGGCGGAGCCGACGGCGGCTGCGGCGATGCCCCCCGCGGCACGGCCGGCGGCGGTAGCGGGGCGGGCGGCTGCGCGCTCTGCGTCTTGGCCTGTGCCGCGAGCCAGTGTGGGTCCGGGGTGATCTGCGGCCTGAACGACGGAGAGCCTGGCGGTGGAGGCAGCGGCTGCGTGGCGCTCGTCTCCGGTGGGGCAGCCAGCGGAGATGCCGGTGGTGGTTGGCTCCGATGATGCGCGCCGGCCTGGGTGTTGGGCGCCGGAGGCGGCGTCGATGGGGCCACCCGCGCGGGCGGCTGAGCGTCTGGGGGGTCGAGCCGTTGTTGCGGGTATGGCGCCGCGGGTGGCTGAGGCGACGCTGCCGGCGGTTGCGGGTACAGCGCGGCGGGCGGTTGCGGCGCGGCGGGCGGTGGCGCGTACGGCGCAGCGGGCGGCTGCGCGTACGGCGCAGCCGGCGGCTGCGCGTACGGCGCTGCGGGCGGCTGCGCGTACGGCGCAGCGGGCGGCTGCGCGTACGGGGCGGCGGGCGGCTGCGCGTACGGCGCAGCGGGCGGCTGCGCGTACGGCGCTGCGGGCGGCTGCGCGTACGGCGGCGGCGGCGCGGGCGGCGCAGGAGGCGGCGGAAGCGCACCGCCCGGAGGCTGCGGCGCCGGACGCTGCGCCATCGGCGGCGGGGGAGGCGGGGGTTGCGGCGCGCTGCCCTGCGAAAGCCCGGCAGGCGCGGGAGCAAACGGCACGATTGGCCGGCCCGCGGCGGCCGTCCCGTCCGCGGCGCCCGGCTGGAGCCTCGGCGACGGCACCTCCAGGCGCTCCGCTTCGGCGGCCAGCTCCGGCTGCGAGAGCGGCTCGAACAGATCGATCTCGATCGAGGGCATCGAGGCGCGCAGCTCTGCGGTGAGCGAGATGCGGCGGCGCCAGGTCTGCTCGTCGGACGGCGGCGCTTCGTCCTCCTCATCCGCGGACGGAGACGGCACGTCGTCCTCGCCGGCGATCGTCTCCAGGAGATCGGGATCGCTCGGCTGCCCGACCTCCGAGGCCATCACCTCCTCGAGCGCCGTCGCGCACAACCCGAGCTCCGAGGCACGGAACGGCTGCCCGGCCGCCCCGGCCGCGTCGGCCGCGCGTCGCAGCCACACGATGGCGTCGCGCCGCTCGCCGCGCGCCCACAGCGCGCTGGCCGTGGAGATCCCCCACACGACATCTTCATCGTCATTCGGGTGCGGTTCGGGGAGGGCGACCACGCGGTTCGCCATGAGCAACACCACCTATCACAGGCCCCACTGCGGCCGTTTACCCATGATACCGAGCGAGCCGACGTCCCTGTTCGAGCGTCGCGCGAGCCCCGCGGCGCGGAAAGCCGCGCCACCAAGAGCTTAGCCGCGCTCGATACGGCACGTACAAATTACGATACTGATGTCGCTTTCGGCCGCCTCGCCGGCGCACGCTCCCGCCGGGGGCGGTCGCCCCGGTCGGCGGCAGGCCCCTCGCCGAGCGCGGCGGCGGCGCCCGCCGCCCGTTCAGCGCCGCCCGCTCACGTGGATCGCCGCCCGCCCACGCGCCGCGGCGGGCAGCTCAGGACCGCCGCGCGACGGCACATCTCGTCGACGCCGTCCCGCGATGCCGCCTCTCCGGGCATGCGTCTCGCAAGCCAGCCGATGAGCGTCAGCCCCGCTGCGCGGGCGTCTGCGGGCATCGTCCCTTCGTTCAGGAGGCTCGCGATCTGAGCGATCAGACGCGTGCGCGTTTCCTCAGGCGCCATCCTGCGTGCTCCATGAAGCATTCGAACGGGAAAGTCAAAAGAACCGCGATGCTGGCGCGCGGCCTCGGCGGCGGAAAGGTCGGCGCTGTGCTCTCCTCAACATCCGATCGGGACCGCGCGTCCCGGTCGACGGCGTGCCAACACGCGTCACGAAGCGGCGTCAATATCAATTTGCACGCCGGTCAAATCGGCGCGATCAGCACCTCGCGATCCTTGGCGCCGTTCGCGGGCCCGACGAGCCCGCGCTTCTCCATCGCCTCGACCAGCTTGGCCGCGCGGTTGTAGCCGACGCCGAGCTTGCGCTGCAGCCAGGAGGTCGAGCAGCGCCGGGTGTCGGCCACGATCCGCACCGCGGCGTCGTACATGGGATCGGTCTCGGCGTCGGAGGTGTCGGGCTCCTCGCCCTCCTCGTCCCGCGGCCGGAGGATCGCCTCGTCGTAGACGGGCTCGCCCTGGAGCCGGAGGAAGTCGGTGATCTTCTGGACCTCCTCCTCGGAGCAGAACGGGCACTGGACGCGGCGCGTCTCGTTCGAGCCGTTCATCTTGATCAGCATGTCGCCGCGGCCGAGCAGGTGCTCGGCGCCCTGCTCGTCGAGGATCGTGCGGCTGTCCACCTTCTGCGCGACCCGGAAGGCGATGCGCGTGGGGAAGTTCGCCTTGATCATGCCGGTGATGACGTCGACGCTCGGCCGCTGCGTCGCGAGGATCACGTGCATGCCGGCGGCGCGCGCCTTCTGCGCGAGCCGGGCCACGCTCGCCTCCACGTCCTTGCCCTGCTGCATCATCAGGTCGGCGAACTCGTCGACCACGATCACGATGAACGGGATCTTCTCCGGCAGCGCCGCGTCGGACCCGTCCTTCGCCGCGTCGATCTCCACCTCGAGCCCGTCCGCGCCGATCGCGCTCACCTTGGCCGGGGGCTTCGGGGGGCGCGCCTCGCCGCGGTGCACGCGCTCGACCCACGCGTTGTAGGTCGTGATGTTCTTCGTCCCCGCGTTCGCGAAGAGCTGGTAGCGGCGCTCCATCTCGTCGACGGCCCACTTCAGCGCGTTCGCCGCCTGCTTCATGTCCGTCACGACCGGCAGGAGCAGGTGCGGGATGCGGTCGAAGGGGGCGAGCTCGACGACCTTGGGATCGATCATCAGGAGCCGGAGCTCGTCCGGCGTCTTGCGGAAGAGCAGGCTCACGAGCATCACGTTGAGCCCGACGCTCTTGCCGGCGCCGGTCGCGCCCGCGACGATGACGTGCGGCATCGACGCGAGGTCGGCGAAGTACGGCGTGCCGATGATGTCGCGGCCGAGCACGCACGGCAGCGGCGCCTTCATCTCGACGAAGCGGCGATCCTCGACGAGCTCGCGCAGGTTGACGGGCAGGCGGTGCTCGTTCGGGATCTCGAAGCCGATCCGGTTCTTCCCGGGGATGGGGGCGACGATGCGGACCTTGCGCGACAGGCCGAGCGCGAGGTCGTCCGCGAGGCCTGCCACCTTCGAGACCTTGGTGCCGGCGGCGGGAGAGACCTCGAACGTCGTGACGGTCGGCCCGGGGTGGATCTCCTCGACCTTGCCGCTGACCCCGTAGTCGGCGAGCGTCTTCTCGAGCAGCTGCGCGGTGGCCTTGAGCTGATCCGCGTCGAGCTGGAGGCGCCCGCCCGCGGCCGCGTCGAGCATGTCGGTCGTCGGCAGGCGGAAGCCCTCCCCGGTGGCCGGGACGACCTTGACCACCGCCGGCTTCTCGCTGACGAGCGCGCGGCTCGTGTCGACGATCGTCGGCGCGCGCGGCGCGGCGCCCTGAGGCCGCTCCGGGCCGCCGGCGGGAGGAGGCTCGCGGTGGGCCGCCCGGGCCTCCGGCTCGCGGGCGGGCAGGTCGCGCGGCTCGCGGGCGGGCAGGTCGCGCGGCTCGCGGGCGGGCAGGTCGCGCGGCTCGCGGGCGGGCAGGTCGCGCGGCTCGCGGGCCGGCAGCTCGCGGTGGGCCTCCCTGGCGTCCGGCTCCCGCGCCGGCAGCTCGCGCACCGGCAGGATGGGCGACGGCGTGGGCACGTCGAGCGCTTCCGGCTCCGCGAACGCGGCCGCGCCCTCGTCGTCGTCCGACTCGAGCGCCGCGGGCTCGGCCGCGTCGTCCTCGTCGAGCTCTACCTCCCTCTCCACGAAGCGCGCCTCGCCCGCGAACGGCGACTCGTCGCCGTCCTCCAGGGCGGCGGCGTCGCGCGGCTCCGCGAGGGCCGCGGCGCGGCGCCGCGCAGCCCGGCGCGGCTCGGCGGCGCGCTGCGCTCGCTCTCTCGGCTCGGCGGCGCGCTGCGCTCTCGCGCGTGGCTCGCCGGCGCGCTGCGCTCCTTCGCGCTCCGCTTCCTCCGTCAGCTCGACGAACCGCTGCGCGCCCTCGCGCGGCCCGGCGCCGCGCAGCGCCACCTCGCGCGGCGCGTCGCTCTGCGGCGCCTCCTCGTCCGGCTCGGCGCCGTGGATGACCACCTCGTGCGCCTCGCCGCCGCGCATCACCACCTCGTGCGCCTCGCCGCCGTGGATCAACAGCTCGCGCGGCTCTGCGCCGTGGATGACCACCTCGTGCGCGTCGCCGCCGTGGATCACCGCCTCGCGCGGCTCGGCCCCCGGCTGCGCCGCCTCGCGCGGCTCCTTGGCCTGCGCCTTCCGCCCGCGCCGCGGCTTCGCCGGGGCCGCCGGCTCCTCGGGGGCGGCGCTCGTCGGCGCGCTCTTCCAGAGGTCGATCGCCGGCGCCTCCGCGTGGGCCGGCTCGACGGGCGTGATCCGCGCCGGATCGGAGAGCGGCTCGTCGGCGTCGTCGGCCAGCGCGGCGATGATCGCGTCGGGGCTCGAGTTGCGCGCGATGATCGGCGGCGCTTCCTGCGCCGAGGCGCCCTCCCGCCGCTCCAGGTCGCGCGCCGCGGCCCACGCCCCGAAGAGCGCGCGCGCCCAGCCGGCCACGCGCGCGGCGATCGCCACCGCGAGCTGCTCGGCCCGGCGCGCCAGCTCGATGAACGAGAACGTCGCCCGGCCCATCAGGATGAGCGCGACGATGGTGAGCCCGATGATGTACGACCCGATGTTCGAGAAGAGCGCGCGCAGCACCTCCCCGAACAGCTCGCCCACGGCCCCGCCGAGCGGCATCGCGCCGAACGCGACCGCCCGCGGGAACGCGACGTGCGCGAGCGCCGCGAGCACGATGACCACCACGATGTCGCCGCTCAGCCGGAACAGGCTCGCGATCGAGCGCTTCGCCCCGAGCAGCGGCATCGCGAGCAGCGCGAGCTCCAGCGGGACGAACCACGCGATGACCCCGACCGCCTCGACCGACGCCCCCGCGAGCGCCGCGCCCACCGGCCCCACCCAGTCCGCGCCCGAGACCTCCGGGCGCAGCGGATCGGCGCGGAACGAGGCGAGCGCCAGGGCGCTGTACAGGGCCGACACCAGGAGGACCAGCGCCGCCGCATCCCGGGCATAGCTATGCCCCTGCGGCGCAGCAGGACCGGCGACCCCCGCCGGGCTGGTCCGCGCGGCGCCGCGCGCCCCGGCACGCAAGGGCTCGCCAAGGCCGGCGGCGGGCTGGGCACGGCGAGGAGCGAACAAGGGGACGTTCATGCCTACCTAAACCTACTTTGCTCACATATGCGTACTCCACCCCGGGGGCAAGAAGTCTGGGAGGCCTGGCAACGAGGGGAAGCGACCGACGGAAACGGAAAGCGACGGGCACAACGGAAGCGAACCGGGAAGGAACGGGAGGATACAGGCGCTTTCATGCGCTTCCGTGCGCCGGCATGCACTCCTGAGCTCGCTGCGGGCACGGGATGCGGCCCGCCGGCGGGGTCGCAGCAGGGGGAGGTGGGCGAGGGAGGGCGGGGCGCCGCGGTGCTGGAGTTCGGGCCGGATTTCGCGCGAACTTTGTCCTGGGTCCCTTCTTCCCGGCCTTGAAATTCTTTCAAACAGAGCGCTGCGGGCGGTACCATCCCGACCCTCCTGGGACGTGCATGGAAACTGTCGAACGAGCAGGGCGGCGCGTCGGCGCTGCGGGCCTTCTTGTGCTGTGCCTCGCGACCGCTGGCGTGGGGCTCGCGACCAGCGGGTGCCGCGTCAACGAGAACGACATCCACCGGTGGGAGAGCACGGCGCACGGGCCAGACAAGCTCAGGGCAGTGCTGTTTCACGACAAGTACGACAGCTCGCTCCGCGTCGAGGCGGCCACATCGCTCATCCGCATGAAGCCGCGGCAGGGCCGGCGCGTGGGCATCGGCATCATGGTCGAGACCCTCGCGACCATGGCCCCGGAGGCCCGGCAGTCGATCGTGGCCGCGCTCGTGCCGTCCATCATCGCCGAGCTGAGGAAGCCGCCGCCCGTCGCGCCGCCCGGGCAGCCCCGCCCGGTCGACACCTCGTTCCCCTACAAGGACGCCGCCTACGCGATGCTCACGTCGGATCGGACCGTGATCATCGCGGACGAGGGGCTGAAGGAGGGGCTCAAGGCCGCCCTCATCGACTGGGCGATGGCGGACTTCGAGCACCGGCTCGAGGACCGCTCCCAGGCCTACGGGATGGAGCAGCTCCTGCGCTTCATCGGCCCCCCGGCGGTGGCCGGCCTGCCGAAGCTCATGACCCGCGAGGCGAAGCGGCTCGATCAGATGGCGTCGCTCGTGGCCGAGTACGGCGACCCGCCGACGAAGGAAGCCGCCTCGGCGAACCTCGTCGCCATCGCGAAGTTCGTCACCTCGAGCGAGTGGGTCGACGTCAAGAAGCCCGAGCTCCAGGCGGCGAACGCCGCGTCGAAGCTCACGCCCACCGAGAAGCAGTTCGAGGCGCAGCTCGCGCAGTACCAGGAGGAGGAGCTCTTCCGGGTCTTCGGGTCGATGAAGAAGCTCGGCGGCAGGCCGTCGGTCGACTTCCTCCTCGGGTTCGCGGCGGACAAGAACCAGCCCGAGAAGCGGCGGCAGGCCGCCCTCGCCGCGCTCGAGGGCCGGCTCGACCGCAACAACCCGAGCGACATCCAGCGCATCCTCGAGATCGCGACGGCGGACGCGCCCGACGCCGTGCTCGATCAGGCCTTCCGCCGCGTCGGCGAGATGCCGCGCGAGCTCGTCGTCGAGAAGCTCTACGGCCTGTTCAAGACCGACAAGTGGAAGATCCGCCGCGCCGCCGCCGCGACCATCCTGAAGATGTCGACGGTGAAGCACATCGACGAGTTCATGAGCAGGCTCCCCGACAGCAAGGGGTTCGCCATGCCCGAGGCGCTCACGTACGGCGCGTCGTTCGGCGACCTGAAGGAGGGCTCGCCCCTCGAGGCCCTGAAGAAGCACTTCACCGAGGGCTCGGCGCCGGTGCGCACGAGCGCGCTCGCCTACTACTTCACGTTCGGCACGGCCGCCGATCTCCCGGCGGTCAAGCCGCTCGAGGGCGACACCACGCGCGCGCCGGTCTGCGAGGCCGATCCGGACTGCAAGTGGGCGTGCGAGGTGCCGAAAGCGGGGTCGAACGAGCGCGAGCTCAGGGACGTGAAGACCGTCGGCGAGTTCGTCCAGTACTGCATCGAGCCGGCCATGCAGGAGAGGAAGCCGGAGCTCGAGAAGGGCGAGAAGAAGTGACGCGACCGCCGGCGCAGCACGCGGCATCGGCGGGCGATCCCGCCGCGATGAGGGCGCGCCCTTCGCGGCGCGGCTCGCCCCTCGCGCCGCGCTTCGCCCTCCGCGCGGAGGGCGCCCGGGGCGCGGGCCTCACGGCGCGCCGCGCGGGCTCTCGGCGGATCTCGCGCGGGCATGTTTGCGGTCGCAGCGCGCCTTCGGCGCGGCCCAGAGCCATCAGGTGCTTGCAGGGAAGAGGCCGGGAGGACGCTTCCCAGCGCAATTCATCCTCCGTTATCGTTGGGTAGAGATGAGCGCGGATCCGAACAAGAAAAGCGCACGGACGTTCCAGTGTCGCGATGTCCTTTGGGAGACGTTCGAGCAGATGGCGCGCGAGCTCGAGTGCTCCATCGACTACCTCATCAATGAGTCGATGAAGCAGTACGCGCGGCAGCGAAGCTACAGCCCGCGCACGCCTTTCCCGCCGCCCGCGAGGGTCGACGCGGCGCCCGGCTCCGGACACCAGGCGGTCCCGCACGCTCATCAGCCCAGCGCGGTGCCTCCGGCCGCGACGCCCCCGCCGCCCGGGCTGGTGACGCCCGGCTCGCCGCCGCCCTTCGGACCGCCGGGCGGGCCGCCGATGGTGGCCCTGCAGCAGCAGCCGACGCCCGCGGGGTCGCCCTACGGCGCCCCGGCCGGCGCGCCTGCCTATGGAGCGCCCTCGCCGCCGTACGGCGTGCCCCCCGCGGGGCCGATGCCGACGCCGGTGCCGGCGCTCACCCCGCCGCCGCCGCCGGGGCAGGTCCGGCCGGGCGCGCCGCCGCCGCCGCCGCCGCCGCCCGGCAGCAGCAGCGCCGGCGGGAAGCGGCCCAGCCTGCCCGTTCCTCCGCCCATCCCGGGCCGCGTCGGCGGCCCGCCGCCGCCGCCGACCAGCGTGACCCGCCTCGGCGCGCCGCCGCCGCTCCCGTCGCAGGCCACGAACCCCGGCGGGCGCCAGAGCATGCCCGGCGCGTCGGCGAGGAGCTCGGGGCCGCCGCCGCCGCTGAGCAGCGGCACCGGGTACGCCTCGCCCGTCGCGCCGCCGATGGCGCCGCCGGGGTACGGTGTGCCGCCGCAGGCCGCGGCCAGCGTCCCGGGCCCGCCGCCGCTGGCCATGGGGATGCCGAACCAGGTCCCGGCCGGCCCGGCGCTCGCGGCGTTCTACGCGGGGCAGCGGTTCGTGGTGAACAAGGACCGGTTCATCATCGGGCGCGGCAAGCAGTCGAGCGATCTGACGATCAAGGATCCGAACGTGTCGCGCCAGCACGCCATGGTCGAGTTCCTGAACGGCCAGTACTACATGGTCGACATGGGCTCGACGAACGGCGTCGAGTACAACGGCCAGCGCATCGCCCGGAAGGCGATCGTCGAAGGCGACCTCTTCCGGATCTGCGATCACGAAGTGCGCTTCTCCTACCGCTGAGCGCGGCTCGCCCGCCCCCTCCGCCGGAGCTCGCACGATGACGAAGCGTCGAGGCGCCGCCGCGGGCCTCTCGGACCTGCCCCGCGGCGGGCTGCGGCGCGCGCGCCGCGGGGCGCTGCGGGCCGGCGCGGCGGCGGTCGCCCTCGGCGCGGCGATCTGGGGCGGAGCGGTCCTCGCTTCGCAGCTGCCGCCGTGGGTCGCGGAGGGCGACGCCCCGCTCCCGGCCTGGGTGAAGAGCGCGCGCGTGCTCAAGCGCGATCAGCCGCTGTTCGACGCGCCGGGCGAGAACCCGCGCCGGCGCGGCTCCGTCGATCGCAACGTTCAGCTGCCCATCTTCGCGGCACGGCGCGCCGACGGCTGCCTCGGGCGCTGGCTCGAGGTGGGCGCCACGGCCTGGGTCTGCGACGACGCCGTCGAGCTCTCCGCCGCGGGCCCGATCAGCCCGCTCGTGCGCACGTGGCGCGAGATGCCGGACGGGCTCCCGTACCGCTACTACTTCGTCGGGCCCGACGGGTCGTTCGGCTACCGCCGGGCCGAGGCGGCCGACATCGACGCGCCGGACGAGCAGCTCGAGCCCGGCTTCGCGGTGGCGATCGTCGAGGAGCGGGCGCTCGGCGGGTCGCGTTACGGCCGCACGAACAGCGGCTTCTGGGTGCCGATGCGCGATCTCGGCCCGGTGCGCGCGTTCGCCTTCCACGGGGCGACCATCCCTCCGGGCGCCGCGGAGATCGGGATCGCGTGGGTCGTGTCCGAGAAGGCGCCGCTCTTCGCGCGGACGGCGACGGGCTTCGCGCGGACCGAGGAGAGCAAGGCGCGTTTCGAGGTCGTCTCCACGCTCGAGGAGGCGCAGGGCGCCTCGGGCAAGCTCGCGCGCATCGCGGACGGCGATGCAGCGGCGTGGATCTCGCTCCGCGATCTCCGGCGGCCGTCGGTCGCGCCGCCGCCGCCCGAGGTCGACGTGGAGGCGGGCGAGCGATGGATCGACGTCGAGCGCTCGACGCAGACGCTCGTGGCCTACGAGGGGCGTCGCCCGGTGTTCGCGACGCTCGTCTCGACCGGCAAGGGCGCGCCGGGGTCGTCGCGCGCCACGCCCGCCGGCACGTTCCGCATCTGGGCCAAGCTGCTCACCTCGGACATGGACAACCTCGAGGACGAGGGCGCCGATCGTTATTACCGGATGGAGGACGTCCCCTACGTGCAGTACTTCTCCAAGGGGATCGGGCTGCACGGCGCGTTCTGGCATCGCTCGTTCGGCCAGGTGCGGAGCCACGGCTGCGTGAACCTGGCCCCGCTCGACGCGCAGCGGCTGTTCTGGTGGACGTCGCCGCGGCTCCCCGCCGGCTGGACGGCGGTCCTCCCCACGGCGCACGAGCCGGGCACCGTGGTGCGCGTGCGCTAGCGGCAGGTCGCGAAGCGCGGCGCGCGCGCGACGGGAGCCTGCGAGCCGCGGCGTGCGCGAGCCGATCGCGCGAACCGCGGCAGCGAGGGGTCGATGCGTGGGAGAGAGCGCTCGCGGGCGAGGTCCCGTCGAAGGGGCGCTCGGCCGGCGCGGCGGGGAGGGGGAAAGGAGCAGCGGAGCCGGACCCGGCGGGCGCGGCCGGCGCTGGCTCAGGGGGCGATCTTGCCCTGGAGGAAGAAGGCGATGACCCAGGAGAGGAGCACGAGCGACTCGATGAGCGCCAGGCCGAGGATCATCGGGGTCTGGATCCGGGCCGCGGCGCCCGGGTTCCGGGAGATACCCTCGAGGGCGGCCGCAGCGGCGCGACCCTGGCCCATGGTGCCGCCGAGGGCAGCGATGCCGATCGCGAATCCAGCAGCGACGGCGAGCCACGAGTTCGCGTCGTACTTGTTCGACGCTGCGCCATCCTGCGCCAGCGCCATAGCGGGAACCAGTACCAGCGCAGTGCCGACAACGGCGGACAGCGACAGCTTGCTCTTCAGCGACATCCGAATCTGCTCCTTTCAAGCCACACAGCCCGCGGGGCTGCATGCGTAACATCTGCGTGGGTCGGGGGCCGCGCGGGCGGCACCCCCTCGAGAACCGGGGATCGCTCCCGGGACCTCTTCGACTGCTCGGTAGGGGACGCGCTCGTGCAGTCCACCCACCGCTCTGGGGCAACCCATCGACAGCGGGGCCCCTCTAATCCGATTTTCGAGGGCTGGCTAGCCTTCTCTTCACCTCCAGCGCCGTTCTCCGCGGCGCCGGGTGATCCCTGACCGAGCGATCAGGCGAGGCGATCAGTGATGATGGTCCGCCTTCTCCGTCGCGAGCCCGATGTAGATGCAGCTCAGCAGGCAGAAGACCAGCGTCTGCACGACGATGACGATGATCGCCAGGAACATCAGCGGCACCGGGACGAACAGCGCGACGAGCCCGAGGAAGATGCTCGCCACGAGGTGATCGACCCCGATGTTGAGCATGAGCCGGATCGAGAGCGTGACCGGGCGGACGCAGGTGGAGATGACCTCGATGGGGAAGATGAGCGGCGCCAGGTACCACTTCGGCCCGGCGAGGTGGGCGATGTAGCCCCAGCCGTTCTCCTTCAGCCCGTAGTAGTTGAAAAGGACGAACACCACGACCGCGCACCCGATCGTGACGTTCAGGTTCGAGGTCGGCGGGTTCACGCCCGGGATGAGCGCCGACGCGTTCGAGAAGAAGATGAACGCCGCCGAGCCCCCGATGAGCGGGAAGTACCGCTTCGCGTTCTCGGGCCCCATCACGTCCCGAGCCATGCCGTAGAAGTAGCCGAAGAACGCCTCGAAGAACGTGCGCAGCGTGAGCTTGTCCTCCGGGACCACGGACTCGTTCAGGCGCCGGTACTGCCCGCGAACCTCGCTCGCGAGCAGCACGAACAGCACCATGATGAGGAGGCTCATGAAGATCGGCTCGGTCCCGCGGTAGTCGACCGTGTGGTGACCGATGAACGTCTTGCCGATGTTGCGAGCGTTCTCCCGGAGGCCGGGGAGCTGCGCCAGGAGGTACGTGAGGAACCCTGTATGCTCAGGCATGGCTTTCGTCGTCGATGCGCCGCGCTGGCAGCCGCGCGGCTGTGTCGGCGCGGCCGCGCGCGCCGGCGCGCCTTGGGGAGTTCGCCCTCGGTCGAGGGGGCCTCGCCTCTACCACAACTCCTTTACGGTGGGCACCCTGGAGCGCGCCGACGCTCCGCCGCGTCGCGCGCGGGTCGCCCGCGCCGGCCGCCGCGGCTCAGCCGCGGCCGCCCGGCGGGGCCCCGTCGGCCGGGGGCTTCGGCCCGAACAGGGTCCCCAGGCTGATGCCGACCACGAGCGAGGCGTAGCCGACCATCAGGGCGACCCCCGAGACGAGCTCGCTCTTCAGGATGAGCCACACGCCGCCCATCAGCCCGAGGAGCTTGATGATCGCGATCACCGTCCACGACACGGTGTGGCCCCTGCGCGAGAGGAACGCGTCGACGATGCGCGCGAAGACGTACAGGTTCGCCGTGGCGATGGCGCCCCCGATGCCGACGCCGAGCGCCGCGCGCACGCCGTACGCGAGCAGCGCGGCCACCGACAGCACGGCCGCGGTGCCGGCGACCCAGCGGAGCACGGCCCGCATGGTCGCGTCCCCGACGCCGGGCGGTCCGTCGGCGTCGGGCTCCTCGTGCGGCGGCTCGCCGCCGCGCGTCCCGGGTCTTCGCTCAGCGCTCATCGTGCTCCTTCGCGGGCCGCCGCTCGTCGGGGTCGAGGACGACGTCGCTCGAGTCCGCCCGCCGGTCGCCGTCCGCCGCGCGCTCGTCCGATCGCGCCTTGCGATCGTCGAACATCGGCGCGGGGTTCCCCTGCTCGCGCTCCTCCCGCGCGGCCGCGGCCTGCATCTCCCTCCACGCACGGTGGACCGCCTTGCCCGCGGCGCCGAGCCCGAAGAAGAACCAGAGCACCGCGAGGTACGGCTCCGTCCCGAGCTTCGCATCGAGCCAGCGGCCGATGAACAGGCCGACCAGGATGCAGAGCACCACCTCGAGACCGACGGTCCCGTAGCTTCCGACGGCCTTCCAATCCTGCTTCATCAGGGGATCCGATCACCCGGCAGTACTTGGGTGCCTCGGGTCGCGATTACAAGCGGTCCAGGACGGGGTCAACCGCCGTCGGGCGCCCCGCCTACCGCCGCGCGACCAGCGCCTCGAGCGCGGAGCGCATCGCCTGCGCCGCCTCGCCGCGGTGGCTCACGCGGTTCTTCTCGGCCTCGCCGAGCTCGGCCATCGTCCGTCCGTACGCTTCCACGACGAACAGCGGGTCATAGCCGAAGCCGCCCGTGCCCTTCGGCTGCCTGCCGATCCATCCCTCGCAGCGCCCTTCGGTCACGACGGGCTGCTCCTCGGATCGCGGATCGAGCAGGACCATCACGCAACGGAAGCGCGCTCGACGCTGGTCGTCCGCCACGCCCGCGAGCGCCGCGAGCAGCGCCTCGTTGTTCTCCGCGTCGGTCGCGCTCTCGCCGGCGAAGCGGGCGGACCGCACGCCCGGCCGGCCGCCGAGCGCGTCCACCTCGAGCCCCGAGTCCTCGGCGAGCGTCACCAGCTTCGACCGGAGCGCCCCGGCGCGCACCTTGAGGAGCGCGTTCTCCAGGAACGTCGCGCCGTCCTCGATCACCGGCGGCGCGTCCGGCAGCACCTCGGCCAGCGAGAGCACCTCGATGGGGAGATCCGCGAGCAGCGATCGCAGCTCCGCGAGCTTCCCCCGGTTCGACGTCGCGGCGAGCAGGCGCAGCGGCTCCCGGCTCACGCGACCCTCCAGTGGTCCGTCTGGAACAGCGCCGCGAGGTCGACGCCGGCGTCGCTCAGCGCGCGGTGCTGCGCGCTCGCGAGCGACGCCACGCCCGCGAGCGCGAGGTCGACCATGCGGTCGAGCTCCGTCCGGGGGATGGCCTCGTCCTCGGCGGTCGCCTGGACCTCGACGATCGAGCCCACCGCGGTCGCCACGACGTTCATGTCGACGCGCGCCGCGCTGTCCTCCGTGTACACGAGGTCCAGGGCGAGCCCGCCGGGGAGGTGGCCCACGCTGATCGCCGCCACCTGATCGCGGAGCGCCGGCCCCTTGAGCGACCCGGCCGCGCGCAGCCGGTCGAGCGCCAGCGCGAGCGCCACGAACCCGGCGGTGATCGACGCGGTCCGCGTGCCCCCGTCCGCCTCGAGGATATCGCAGTCGATCGCGATCGTCTGCTCGCCGAGCTGCTTCAGATCGACCGCCGCGCGGAGCGCGCGCCCGATGAGCCGCTGGATCTCCTGCGTGCGCCCGCTCGGGGCCTTGCCCCGCCCGTCGCGCGGCTCCCTGCGGGTCGGGCTCGATCGCGGGTGCATCTGGTACTCGGCCGTGAGCCAGCCCGAGCCCTTGCCGATCATCCAGGCCGGCACGGTGGGATCGACCGACGCCGTGCAGAGCACGACCGTCCTCCCGGCGCGGTAGAGGACGGACCCCTCCGCGTTGCGGTGGAACCCGAGGATCATCTCCACCGGGCGGTGGACGTCGAGGGCGCGGCCGTCAGGGCGGTTCACGAGGGCCGCCTTAGCACAACTCGGGCGACGCACGCGCTCGCCTCGCGGCGGAGCGCGGCGGGCGCGGCGCCGGCGGGCGTATGGCGCTACATCCCGAACCAGGGGCCCGGGTCGATCACCTCGGCGCCGCGCCGGAGCTCGAAGTAGAGCTTCGCGCCGTCCGGCCCGCTCGCGACCGTGCCCACCCGCGCCCCGCCCGCGAGCTGATCGCCGGCGCGCACGTCGGCGGCGCCGAGGTTCGCGTAGACCGAGTAGTGCCGCTCGCCGTGATCGACGATCACGGTGAGCCCGTAATCCGCGTAGGTGTCGGCGAACGCCACCCGCCCCGCGGCCACGCTGCGGACCGGCGCGCCGGAGAGCGCGGTGAGCTCGACGCCGGGCCCGCCGGCGCCGCGCCGCGACACCTTGCGCACCTCGGCGCGGCCGGCGATGGGGAAGGGGAGCCGCCCGAGGAGCGAGCGGAAGCCGGCGCGGCGATCGAGCTCGGCCGGGCCGGTGTCCGCGCCGTAGATCGCGAGGTAGTCGGGGCGCACGCTCGTCTCGAACGCGCGCGAGAACGCGGCGCGGCGCTCCTCCTCCTGGGCCAGCGCGACGCGCGCGCGGTTCATCGCCTCGCGGTGCACCTCGAGGGGCGCGCGCTCCGCGCCGAGGTGCGTGAGCCGATCCGCGAGCTCGGCGCTGCGCCGGGTCAGCTCGGCCTCGCGGGCGAGATCTCGCTCGAGGGCGAGCCGGGTGCGCTCCACGCGGGCGGCGTGGTCGACGAGCGCGTCGAACCCGCCGCCCACCGGGAGGAAGCCGGCGCGGACGTGGCGGTAGTACGCGCGGCCGCGCGCGACCATCCGGCGGCGGGTGAGCTCGAGCGCCGGGCCGATGGAGTCGAGCTCCGCGCGCAGCGCCTTCTCCTCGGCGTCGAGCTTCGCGAGCAGCCGATCGAGATCGTTCTCCGCCAGCGCGGAGCTCGGGCGCGCCGCCGGCGCCGCCAGGGAGGGCGGGGGCGCGGCCGGGGCGTCGGCCGCCGGGACCTCGGCGCCGCTCGTCGCCGCGCCGGTCAGGAGCGCCAGCGCGAGCGGCGCGAGCCGGGCGCGGCGCCTCACACGGCCACCATCTTGCGCAGCGTGAGCAGCGCGGTGGCGGCGCCGAGCGCGGCGCCGAGGGTGACCATCCCGAGCGCGACCGGCCAGGGCAGGAACGACGGCGAGACGCCGAGCAGGTTGGCGAGCTCGTGATCGAAGCGGCCCCGCACGATCATGAACAGGGCGCCGAGCATGAGGAGCGCGCCGGCCGCGCCGGCGGCGCCCTGCGTCGCGCCCTCGACGATGAACGGCCGGCGCACGAAGCCGTCGGTCGCGCCGACCAGCTTCAGCACCTCGACCTCGATCTTCCGGCGGTGCAGGAGCAGGCGCATCGTCGAGCCGATGACGCTGACGACGGCGCAGAGGACGATCGCCGCGAGGCAGGTGCTCGCGGCCACGCCGCCGCCGAGGAGCGATGAGAGCCGCTCGGTCCAGCGCTGGTAGGTCTCCACCGTGTCCACGGCCGGCAGGGCGCGCAGCTTCACGGTCATCGACGCGAGCGCCTCGTCGGGGATCTCGTCGGTGAAGCCGACCTCGAGGGACGCGGGGAACGCGCTCGGCGGCAGCGCGGCGAGGGCCTTGTCGCCGTCGTCGTGCACCACCTCGCGGCGCGCCTCGGCGCTCGTCACGAGGCGGACCTTCTTGACCCCCGCCGTGCCCTCGAGCGCGCGGGTGAGGTCCGCGACCTCCGCGTCGGTCGCGCTGTCGCGCAGGTAGATCGTGGCGCGGCCGGCGCGCGACCAGCGGTCGCGCACGGCCACGAGGTTCGTGACCACGAGGAGGGCCGACGCGAGGCAGACGAACGCGACCGCGAGCGAGAAGATCGACAGCGCCTGCAGCCGCCAGTCGCTCCTCCCGGCCCGCCAGGTGCGAAGCCATCTCCGCCGATCGTCACGCTCGCTCGTCTGCATCCGTTCCCTCTTCTGTCCCGTCGCCTGAGCCGGAGCCCCCGCGGCTACGCCGCGCCGCGCACGCCGCTGTCCATCTCGCCCTCGTCGTCGTCGCCGTCGCCGGCGAGCTCGCCGCCGGACCCGAGGCCGTGCGGCACGTCCGTCGCCTTCCCGTCGTCGAGGACCACCACGCGCCGCGGGCGCACGTCGAGCAGCGTCCGATCGTGCGTCGCGAACAGGACCGTGGTGCCGGTCTCGTGGATGTCCTCGAACAGCCCGAGCAGATCGATCGCGAGCTGCGGGTCGAGGTTGCCCGTCGGCTCGTCCGCGAGGATCAGCGCCGGCTCCCCGACGATCGCGCGCGCGATCGCGACGCGCTGCTGTTCGCCGCCGCTCAGCACCTGCGCCCGGTCGCCGCCGCGCCCCGACAGGCCGACGCGCTCGAGCGCCTCGCCGACCCGGGTCCGGAGCAGGCGCGAGGGGAGGCCGAGCACCTCGAGCGCGATCGCCACGTTGTCGAACACCGTCCAGCTCGGGACCAGCTTGAAATCCTGGAACACGAAGCCGATGTTGCGCCGGAGCGCGGGGATCGACGTGTCGGTCAGGCGCGCGATGTCCCGGCCGAGGAACAGGATCCGGCCGTCGTCGACGCGCTCGGTGCGGTGCACCAGCCGGAGGAGCGTGCTCTTGCCCGAGCCGCTCGGGCCGGTGATGAACACGAACTCGCCCCGCTCGATGGAGAGCGACATCCCGCGGAGCACCGGCTGATCCGCGCGGTAGGACTTATATACGTCCTCGAAGACGAGGATCGGCCGGCGCGCGGCGGACGCGTCGTAGCGGTGGCCGGGCCGGAGCGCCGGACGAAATGAGCCTTGCGGAGGGGGCGCCGCCATCGGACCCTTCACCTATCAGCCTGCTCGGACACGGAAAACTTTTCGGCCGAAGCCCGGGCGAGCGCCCCCTCCGGGTCGCCTTTTTCGGCCTCCCGCTGGCCGCGCTGCTGCTCCACGGCGACGGCCATGAGATCGCGCTCGCCGCGATCAGCCGCGCCGACGCGGTGGGGCTCCGCCGCGCCCGTCGCCTCTTCGGCGCGCGGCTCCTCCTGCGCCCCGACGTCGAGCGGCCCGAGCTCCGGTCGCGCGTCGAGGCGCTCGCGCCCGACCTCCTGGTCAGCTGGTTCTGGACCACGCGCCTGCCGATGTCGCTCGTGCGGGCGGCGCAGCTCGGCGGGATCGGCGTGCACCCCTCGCTGCTCCCGCGCCACCGCGGGCCGGATCCCACCTACTGGGCGATCGCCTCGGGCGACGCCGAGAGCGGCGTCACGGCGCACCGGATCGAGGCGGAGTACGACACCGGCGACATCCTGGACCAGGAGCGGCTCCCGATCGATCCGGCGTGGACCGCGTGGCAGCTCGCCCGCGCGCTGGACCGGCCGAGCCTGCGCGTCCTGCGACGCACGGTCGCCCGGTTCGCGCGCGGCGAGGAGGTGGCGGGCGTCGCCCAGGATCCGGCGCTCGCGACGGAGGCGCCCGCGCCGGACGACGAGGCGTGCGCCATCTGCTGGTCGTGGCCGACCGAGCGCGTGCTCCGGCACATCCGCGCCCTCGCGCCGGCGCCGGGGGCGTGGACCGAGATCGAGGGCGCCTGCGTCATCGTCCTGCGGGCCGCGCCGGCGCCGAGCTTCCCCGAGGCGCTCGCGCCGGGCGAGGCGGTGGCGCAGGGCGGGGTGGCCCTCGTGCGCACCGGCGACACGGCCGTCGCGCTGCTGGAGGGGGAGATCGACGGCGAGCCGGCGTCGGCGGGCGAGCTCGCGGCGCTCGTGGCGTCGGGGGCGCCGAGCGGGTGACCGGCGGCCCCGGGGCGCTCGGCGGCCGGCCGCGGTGCCGGCGGGGTTGCCTGGCCGGCGCGCGGGCCATCGAATCCTGAGCCTACGCGCGCGCGACCGCGTAGGATGCGCCCTTCGGAGGATTCATGTCGGAACCCGCGCAGCTTGCGAAAAGCGCCCGCGAACTGCTCGCAGCGGCGCTCAATGCGCTCCAGTCGAACGGGACAGTGTCGCCGGAAATCGAGGCGCTCGCCGAGCCGATCGCGCAGGCGATGGGCATCATGCACCGCATCGAGCGCTCCGGGGGGCAGACCCTCGACGGCAGCGAGGTCGCGCTCGGCCACGTGCGCGACGTCCTGAACCGCCTGCAGAGGATCACGGTGGCCGATCCGGTGATCGACGTGTTGATGGAGCACGTCGCCTCGTCGCTGAGCAAGGTGCACGCGCTGAGCAGGGCGCAGTCCGCCGCTGCGCAGGCGCCTGCGCCCGCTGCGGCGGTCGCTCCTGCGCCCGTTGCGGCGGCGCCTCCGAGGGTGCCGGTGGCCGCGCCGCAACCGGTCGCGGTTGCGCCTCATCCGCCGGTCGCGGTTGCGCCTCATCCGCCGGTCGCGGTTGCGCCTCATCCGCCGGTCGCGGTTGCGCCTCATCCGCCGGTCGCGGTTGCGCCTCATCCGCCGGTCGCGGTTGCGCCTCATCCGCCGGTCGCGGTTGCGCCTCATCCGCCGGTCGCGGTTGCGCCGGTAGCCGCCCCTCCGCACCTCCAGCAGACGCTGCCCTCGCCACAGCCGTCACGGCATGCGCCGGCGGCGGCCCCCCCTGCGTACCCCGCCGCGCCCCATCCGGCTGCGGACGCGCGTCGAGCGCCGCCGCCTCAGGCCATGCAGCCGTCCGTCGACAACCGCACGCCCGCCGTCGACGTCGAGCTCGGCGCTCTGACCCCGTCGAATTTTTACAAAGGCCTCGCTGGCAACGACGTCATCGAGCACGGGGGCATCTTCGTCGCGACCTACAAGATCCCGCCGATCGGCTCCGTCGTGACCTTGCGCGTCCGCTTGCCGGGCGACTACGAGTTCACCGCGGTGGCGACGGTCCGGTGGACGCGCGAGGCGGGCGGCTCGAAGGACTCGGCCGAGCCGGGCTTCGGCGCCCGGATCACGCAGATCTCGGCGGAGGGCCGCCAGCTCGTTTCCCGGTTCACGCGCAACAGGGAGCCGCTCTTCTACGACGACCTCTGACGCCGCAAAGCCGCCTCGATCCTGGTGAACCGTTTCTCCGCGCGCCCCGGCCCGCGAGCGAGCCGGCCGCTCGACCGCGCTGCCTCCGTCCTCTCCGCCTTCGCGCTCGCGGCGCTGCTGCTCCTCGCGCCGCGGCCCGCCGGGGCGACCGGCGACCCTGATCTCGCGTTCTGGACCTACGAGACCGCCCACTTCCGCGTGCACCACCCGCAGGGCCTCGCGCCCATCGCGGCGCGCATCGCCTCGCTCGCCGAGACGATCTACGGACGCGTCGAGGGCGCGCTCGGCTACGCCCCGCCGGACCGCACCGAGATCGTGATCACCGACGACTCGGAGATCGCGAACGGATCGGCCGGCACGCTCCCCTACAACTCGATCCACCTCCTCGTGTCGGGGCCCGAGGACATGTCGACGCTCGGCGACTACGACGACTGGTACCTCGACCTCCTCACGCACGAGTTCACGCATATCGCGCACATCGACAACACCTCGGGGATCCCCGCGATCCTGAACGCGATCGTGGGCAAGTCGTTCTCGCCGAACCAGGTCCAGCCGCGGTGGATCATCGAGGGGCTCGCCGTCGTGAGCGAGAGCAACCACACGAGCGGCGGCCGGATGCGCTCGACCACGTTCGACATGTACCTGCGCGCCGACGTGCTCGAGGGCAACATCGCGGGGCTCGATCAGATCTCGAGCTCCCCGTTCCGCTGGCCGCAGGGCAACCTCTGGTACCTCTACGGATCGAGGTTCCTGGGCTGGATCCTCGACGTCTACGGGCCCAACACGATGCGCGCCGTCTCCGCCGACTACGGCGCGTCGCTCGTCCCCTGGGGGATCAACCGCGCCATCCGCCGCGTGACCGGCAAGACCTACGTCGAGCTGTACGAGGGCTGGAAGGACCACCTCCGCCGGCTTTACCGGGAGCAGATGGCGGCCGTCGAGGCGCGCGGCCTCCGCGAAGGCACGCGGCTCACCCATCACGGCCGCACCGTCTATTACCCGCGGTTCGTTCCGCCCGCCGCGCGGCGGACGTCCGCCGACGAGGTCGTCTACTTCCGCGACGACGGCCGCGAGCGCCCCGGCATCTACCGCGTCTCGCTCGCCGCGCCCGCGCCCGGGACCGAGCGCCGGGGAGCGCTGGTCGCGCGCACCAACTCGGCCTCGCGACCGGCGTTCACGCCGGCGGGCGACATGATCTTCACGGCGCTCATGCCGTGGCGCAATCAGTACTACCGGGACGACCTGGTCTTCCTTCCGCGCGGCGAGGAGGCGCCCGACGGCGACGAGCCCGCGCGGCGCCGGATGACGCGCGGCCTCCGATCCTCGGCCCCGGACGTGAGCCCGACCGGAGATCTCGTCGCCTTCTCGCTCAACAGCAAGGGTACCCGCTACCTCGAGATCGCGCGGCTCTCCCGGGACGGCGCCCTCTCGGAGCGGCGCGATCTCGTGCCGAGCGCCCGCTTCGAGCAGGCCTACTCCCCGTCGTTCTCTCCCGACGGCAAGCGCCTCGCCTACAGCGTCTGGACCGCCGGCGGCTACCGCGACATCCGCGTGGTGGACGTCGCCACCGGCAGCTTCCGTCAGGTAACGCGCGATCGCGCGACAGAGATGAGCCCGGTCTGGTCGCCGGACGGCGAGACGCTCTATTTCACGTCCGACCGCACCGGCATCCACAACGTCTACGCCTACGCGCTCTCGACCGGCGCGCTGCGGCAGGTCACCAACGTGAGACTCGGGGCCTTCCATCCGGCGATCAGCCCCGATGGCAAGACGCTTGTCTATGTCGGATATACCTCCCGCGGCCACGACCTCTTCGTCATGCCGCTCGATCCGGCGCGCTTCCTCCCGGCGCCGCCGCCCCCGACCGATCGCCCCGATCCCGCGACCGAGCCCGCGGCGGTGCGGCTCGAGCGCTCCCCGTACAACCCGCTCCCGACGCTCGCGCCGCGCGCGATCACGCTCGACTACGCGCCCGGGAGCTACGGGTCGAACGCGCTGACGGTGAGCGTGACCGGCACCGACATCATCGGCCGCCACACGGTCTTCGGTGAGCTCACCGTGCAGCCGGACGCGCCGGCCCCGAACGTCCTCGTCGGGTACAACTACGGGCGGCTGCCCATCGACCTCGGCGTCCGCGCGTACCACGTCATGACGCCGCGCAGCGGCTACCGCATCGGCGGCCGCAACGTCATCTACGACGAGCGATCGACCGGCATCGTCTCGGGCGTCAACTACCCGATCCGCGGCGAGTTCTCGCGGCAGGACCTGGGCGCATCGTTCAGCAGCGTCGCCTTCAAGGGGCAGCTCCCCATCGGCAACAAGCTCGACCCGTATGCGCCCCGGACCATCCTCCCGCCGCAGGGCACGCTGAACCTCGCGCACATCGGGTATTCGTTCTCGAACGCCGAGGGCTCGGTCGAGGCCTCTGGCGCGGCGCGCGGGCTCTCGTTCAGCGCTGGCCTCGATTATGCCGGCCCGGAGACGGGCAGCAGCTATACGACCTACGCGTTCTCGACCGGGCTCAGCGCCTACGTCGCGATGCCTTGGTCCGGCGATCACACCCTCGCATTCCGCGTCGCCGGGGCGGTCTCCGGCGGCAACTTCCCTCGGGGCGCCGCCTACGCGGTCGGCGGGTACGATCTCGAGAACCTCACGCTCGTCGACACCCTGCTCACCGGCGTCACGAATAGCTCGTTCACGCTCCGCGGCTACGCGCCGGGCGTGATGGCCGGCCGCTCGTACTTCTCCCAGACGTTCGAGTACCGCGTGCCCGTCCTGAAGCCCGATCGCGGCCTCTCGACGCTGCCGCTCTACCTGCGCCGCATCGACGCGAGCCTCTTCTTCGACCACGGCGGCGCGTTCAACCGCTTCGAGACGGACGACCTCGCGCTCTTCACGCAGAACAGCCTGCTCTACTCACCCCAGCTGCACGCGTCGGTCGGAGGCGAGGTATGGCTCAGCTTGACGGTCGGGTACGTCCTCGCCTCGCAGCTGCGCTTCGGGTACGCGTACGGCCTGAGCCCGCTCGCGATCCCCGGCGGCCAGCTCTACTTCGTCGCGACGAACTCGTTCTGAGCGCCGCGCGCCTGCCGGAAACTTTGCCCGCGGCGGCCCCTTCGCCCACGGTGCTCGGCCATGCGCCGCGCCCTCCTCGCCCTGAGCCTCGTCCTCCTCGCCGGCTGCGGCATCGCGCCGAGCAGCTCGCAGCGCCTCACCGAAGCGGCGCTCGAGATGAACACGGCGGCCCGGTTCGGCCGCATGGACGTCGCGCTCGAGCGCGTCGGATCGAGGGCGCGCGAGGACTTCATGCGCCGCCACGCCGACTGGGGCACGCGCCTCCGCGTCGTCGACGTGGAGTTCGGCGGCTTCGAGATGACCCAGCGCGACGAGGCCGAGGTCTACCTCGACGTCCTCTGGCTGCGGAACGACGAGGCCACGGTCCGCACCACCCGGATCGCGCAGCGCTGGCGCGACGAACGAGGCCACTGGGAGCTGGTCGGCGAGGACCGAAAAGACGGCGACACTGGCCTCCTCGGCGAGCCTCCGCCCAAGGAGAAGGCAGGTGGCGAGGCGGCGGGCGCGATCGACCCGGACCGGCGACCCGGCCTGAGCCTCCACACGCGCGTCATTCGTGATGAGTGAACGCCGCCGCTGAGATGGGCGGCGCGAGGCGGCGCGCAGAGGAGCGCGCCGGGCTGGCGGCGGTGAACTCGGTGAGCGCGGGATCGCGCTGCGGCGGCGACCCAGCGTGCGGCCGGCGGAACGGCCGTGCGCCCGTCAGGAAGCCGGGGCGGGGCTCGCGGGCGCGGCGCTCTTGGGGGCGCGGGGCTTCTTCGCCTTGCCGGCGACCTCCGTCGTGGCCCGCGACAGCTTGCTGCGCTTGGCGCGCTCCTTCTTGGCAGCCTGCGCCTTGCGGCGCCTCATCTTCATCGACTGGCGACGATCGCGCTTGCCCATGGCTTCAATCTCCTCACGGTCGGGGGCGCGGGCGCGGCATCGTGACGACAGCTCGCCAGGCGAGCCCCATCCTGCACCGGTGGATGGCCTACCGCGGGGCCCCTCAAAGGGAGCGGGACTCTGCCCAAGAGCGAATGGAAGCGCAAGGGGCAATGCGCTCGGAAGCGCGGTTCTCGCGCTAGACGCGCGTGCAGTGCCGCGCTCCGTCATGCCGCCCGGTTGCAAGCCGTCGTCTGCGGGATCCGCGGGAGCTGCGGGATTTGCAGGCTTTCGTGCGCCGTTACGTCGGCGCGTCGGGCGCGCGGTTCACGCCCGCCGGGGCGCCCCCGGCGAGGCTCAGCCGCCGACCGCGCCGTCCAGCGCGACCTCGCGGCCGCGCACCTCGAGGCGGTACCGGGAGTTCACGGTCTCTATGTAGAAGACTTCGCGCCCGGCGAGACGCAACACGCGCTTGACTGGCGTCGTCACGTATTCATGCATCCCGTCGGAAAACTCGATGACGATGACCGAGCCTTTCCGTGGTGCACGGACGAGCCGGCCAACGACTGCGCGCGATCCCCGGCCGAGCTTGCGGAGCACAACCTGCACAACAGAGATGCTAGCACGCAGATCTCGGCCGAGCACAAGCTGCACAAGCAGCACCTCTCGCAACTAGGTCCCACCCTGGCCCAGGGTGTCCGGCTGCATCGGAGCGACCCGGACCTTCGCGCCGCGGACGGCGACCAGGTGGCAGGGGGGCCGGCCTCGGCGGAAAAGTTCTATAAATGGATGGTTGCCGTGGGCGTACAATGGTCCTGCAAACCCCCGCCCGGCCGTCGAGCAGGCACATCGACCCCGCGCGTCGTCGCCGGATCATCGGATCGCGGCGAGGGCGGAATCCTGGCGAACGCGCGTCGTATTGCTGCGGGGTTGCGCGGCCCACGCCGTGGGCTGCCTGACGCCCGGCCCGGCTCCAGGGTGGGCATCGCTGCCGGCCGAGGCGGCTCGGTCCGGTCGCTATCGGCCGCTCGGGCGCTGCTGCGCTGCGCAGCGCGCCGGGATCGGGCCTGGCGCGCCGCGGCTCAGCGGCCGGTTCGGGCGTTCGTCATCGCCGGTGGGCGGTCGTGCCGGTCCGGTTGTTCGGATCGGTCACGCCGGGCGCGCCCTTGTCCGCGAAGTAGGTGCGGAGCATGTCGCACGCGACGTTGGTCGCTTTCACGCGCCATTTCGCGCCGTTGGCGACCATCACCGAGATCGCGACCTCCGGCTTGCGGCTCGGGGCGAAGCCGACGAACCAGGTGTAGAAGGGCCCCTCGGGCGTCGGCTTGGTGAGCGTCCCCGTCTTGCCGGCGACGCGGATATCCGGGAGGTAGGGGCGGCCGTTGCGATCGTGGAACGAGCGGTAGCTCGTCCCGTTATCCACCGTCGCCTCCATCATCGTGGTCACCGCGCTCGCCGTGCTCTCGTCCATCACCCGCTTGAGCACCTGCCGCTCGCTCACGCCCTGGTAGATCTCGCCGATCTCGTCCTTGACGCTCGACACGACGTGGAGCCGGATCATCTCGCCGCCGTTGGCGACGGTGGTCGCCAGGTTCGCCCCCTGGAACGGCGACAGCGTCGTGTTCCAGAAGCCCGCCGCGGTGCGCGCGAAGCCGAGCTCGTCCTCCGGCAGCGAGATCGTGCTCGTCGCGACCTTCACGTCGAACGGCGTGTCCTGCCCCCAGCCGAGCTTCGCGGCCACGGCGCCGAGCTTCTCGTGATCGAGGTTCTTGGCGGCGAGCCGCGCGAACACCGTGTTGATGCTCCGGCCCATCGCCTGCGTGAGCGTCGCGCAGTACTTGTCGCGCCGCTTGTTGTCGATCATGTCGGCCGGCCGGATCGAGTGCTCGCCGCCCGAGTAACATTGCTTCGTGCTCGGGCTCAGGCCGGCCTCGACGAGCGCGGTGCCGGTCACGACCTTGAAGATGCTCGCCGACGGCGCGGTGGCCTCTGCGGCGACGTCGTGCAGCGCGCCTTCGTGCACGTAGCTCGCCCAGACGAGCACCTTCCCGGTGCGGATGTCGGTCATCACGATCGCGCCCTCCGGGACCTGGCCGGCCCGCAGGAAGCCGAGCGCCGCGCGCTGGTACATCGGGTCGATGGTCAGCTCCGCGATGCGGCCGCCGTGCGCCGGCGCCGTCGGCGGGCTCCTCCGATCGTCGATGCGCGTGAGGTCGAGATCCGTGAGCGGCGGCGGCGTCACGGTCCGCGTGATCTTCGGCCCGCCTGCGGTCGTCTTCTTGGCGAGCAGTCCTCCGAGCTGGACGTCGTGCTCGCGCAGCATGGGGAGGGTCACGGCCACGAGCCCCACGGCTGCACCGACGGCGATCCACTGACGCATGTCGCGCATGGCCCGACGGGTACCCCGCCGTGGTGTCCTGGGCCAAAATTGAGGCGCGCGATCCGGCCGGCGGGCGCGGCGCGCCGCGGGCCGCGCGCCGCAGCGAAGCCTGCCGGCGCGCTTCGTTGGAGGGCAAACGAACGATCGAGGAGCGCGGCCGGACGCCGGCCGCGGCGGGGCGGGCGGCGCGGGCTAGAAGGACAGGCTGAGCCGGGCGCTGAGCTCATGCAGCGCGTGCGCATCCGGATCGGGCTCGCTCAGGGTGTTGCCCGGCACCCGGAGGAGGTTGTCGCTCGAGCCGCTGCCCGGCGTCAGGTAGGCGTTGTAGTTCACGCCGAGCCGCACGTTCTTCGTGTGCCAGTAGTTGGCGGCGAGGCCGATCTGCATGACGTTGAGGTCGGTGCCCGGCCCCCCCTCGGCGCCCGGCGTCCTCTCGTCGTACGCGCCCTCGCGGGACGCGCCGTCATACGTCGCGTTGATCCCCGCGAGGATCGCGGCGACCTCGAGGCCCGCCTTCGGCTTCTCGAGCTCCTTCGAGAGGTCGACCTTGGTGGGGCGCGGGCTGAACCCTGGATCGCCGCTCACGAAGGCGTCGCCCACCGGCCACGCCGAGAGCTGCACGTACCACCCGAGGCCCCTCACCTGACCGAGCCGCTCGGTGTTGGTGAGCTGATAGCCTTCGACGGCCTCGCGCGTGTTGTTCGCGATGTAGTAGGCCTCGGCCCGGAGGTCGACCATCTTGATGGGCAGCCGGAGCTCGCCGCCGATCGCGTTCTGCGCGCCCGACGGGATGACGTGGATCGGGCGCCTCAGCGAGTCCGTGTAGCCGGCGCCCCAGAGCGCGTAGCCTTGCCCCGTCCTGATGGGCGAGTAGTCGTAGCCCACGTACTTCTGGTCTCGCTCCCCGTGGCGCGCGCTGATGCCGATCTGCGCCTTCGCGAGCAACCCCTTCTTGTCGCCGGCGAACGGGCGCGCGAAGACGCGGGCGACGAAATCGGGCGGGGCGTCGACGCCCGGCCGGTTCTGCCCGTCGCCGCCGAGCACGCTGACGCCGTAGACGAGCAGCCTGTCGGCGACGTCGCCCCAGATGGTCAGGCCGATGTCCTTGCCCTCGGGATAGGCGAAGCTCCGGGTCGCGATGTTGCGCTCCAGGAACGTCGAGCTGTTGTCGCTCGTCTGGTTATCCATCGAGAAGAACGTCGAGTACTGCCCGAACATGAAGTTCAGCGCCGGCATGACCGAGTAGTTGATCCAGACGTCGGCGAGCACCGCGTTCGAGGTCGTGCTCTCGACGGGGGCGAAGCGCGCGGTCTCGGCCGTCGGCGTCTGGCCGGGGGCCGCGGCGGCGTTCTCGGTCCTGCCGTTGGTGTTCGCGAGCCCCTGGCCGCCGAAATCGACGTCGACATCGAACGACCACCTCTTCAGGAACTCGCCGGCCAGCTCCAGCCGCGCGCGGCGCACGAAGAAGCGCGGCTTGAGCGCGCCCCCGCCGCTCGTCGCCGGCACGTCGGACACGCCGCCGCCGAAGGTGCTGTAGAAGTCGAGGTTCATCCTCCCCTTCGGGTACAGCCGGAAGGTGTCGTTGGCGTCCCGCAGGAAGAAGCCGCCGTGCCAGCCGGCGAGCGGCTGCTCCTCCTTCACGACCGCGGCCTCGGCGGTCGGCGCGAACACCTGCGCCGGCGGCGGCGGCACCGCGGCGGCCGCCGGTGCACCCGGAGGAGGCGGCGGCGGCAGCTGCTCCGCCGGCGGCGGCACCGGATCCGGCGGCGGCGCCGGCGCCGGGGCGGCCGCGGGAGACGGCGGAATCGCGCCGGCGGGCGGCGCCGGGGCCGCGGCCGGGGGCGGCGCCGGGGCGGCCGGCGCGGGCGCTGGCGCCGGTTGCGCCGGGCCCTGGGGCCCAGGCTGTGCTAGCGCCGAAAGGCCCGACAGCGTAACAGTCATGCCCAGCAGCGCCGATGTAACTAACCTCATGCAGTTCTCCCTGTGCGCGGCTCGCCCGCGCGACCGAAACTCCAGGCATTTCACCGCGAGATTATGACCAGGACGTTACGATTCTGTGTAGGTCAGAGGACGAGCGGGCGGGACAGTCGCGCGGGAGGTGAGTGGAGTCAAGGGCCTGTCCATGGGAGGACGGCGCGTGCCGGCCGCGGAGCGCCGGAGCAAAGGCGGGGAAGGATCACTCGATGACGACCAGCGTGCGGATCACGGCGGATGTCGAGGTGCTCGACAACAGCACCTTGGTGGCCCTCGCCGGGCCAGGGAACGAGAATCTCAAGCTCATCGCGCGCACTCTTGGCATCGAGTCGGGCGTCCGAGGCAACACGATCCGGCTCGCCGGGGACGCGGACAAGGTCGCGCTCGCCGAGCGGTGCCTCGCGGAGGCGGCGCAGATGTTGAGGAGCGGCGTGGTCCTCGACCCGCAGGACTATGTCCGCGGGGTCCAGGCGCTCCGCGACGACCCGGGGATGACCCTGCGCGAGCTGTTCGAGGACGTCGTGCTCATCTCGGCGCGCCGCCGGCCGATCTCGGCGAAGGGGCTTGCGCAGAAGCGCTATATCCAGGCGATCCGATCGCACGACATGACGTTCGGCATCGGGCCGGCGGGGACGGGCAAGACGTACCTCGCGATGGCCATGGCGGTCCACGCGCTGCTCGAGCGCCGCGTGAAGCGGATCATCCTGACCCGGCCGGCCGTCGAGGCGGGAGAGCGGCTCGGGTTCCTGCCCGGCGATCTCGCCGAGAAGGTGAATCCGTACCTGCGTCCGCTCTACGACGCGCTCCATGACATGATGGACGCCGACAAGGCGCAAGGCCTCGTGACGCGCGGTCAGATCGAGGTCGCCCCGCTGGCCTTCATGCGCGGCCGCACGCTCAACGATTGCTTCGTCATCCTCGACGAGGCGCAGAACGCGACGAGCGATCAGATGCGCATGTTCCTCACGCGCCTCGGCTACGCCTCTCGCGCCGTGGTGACGGGCGACGTCACGCAGGTCGATCTCCCGCACGGCGCGCGCAGCGGTCTCGCCGAGGCGCGCGAGCTGCTCGCGGGGATCGAGGGGATCGCGATCTGCTCGTTCACCGAGGTCGACGTCGTGCGCCACCCGCTCGTGCAGCGGATCATCGTGGCGTACGAGCAGCGGGACGCCGAGATCGCCCGCCAGCGCGAGGAGCGGCGGAGCGAGGCGGGCCGCGGCGGCGGCCGCGCCGGCGCGACCGCCGAGGCTGCGCCGCCGGGCCGAACGGCGGGCGAGCCAGGCGGAACCGGCGCATCGAGCTGACGCGCGACGGCGCTGGACGAGACGCCGGCACCGGCGTTCTCGTCCAGCGGAGCTGCTCATTTCTTCTTCAGCGTCACGGCCGACTCGCGCACGAGCATGGCGTCGGGCCCGGCCATCCGGATCCTGCCCTCGATGACGTTCTCCTTCAGCTCGCCGACGAGGATGCCGGTCATCGCGCTCGGCGCGCGCGGATCTTCGGGGAAGACCGAGGCGCGGACCATGCCGTCCTCGACCTTTCCGACGAGGGTCGCGTCGCCGAGCGCTCCCTTCGCCGTGCCCTTCAGCTCACCGCTCGGCTCGATGGTCAGCGTCACCGTTCCTGGGCCGGTGGCCTGCTTGCCGTCGTCCTTCTGGCGCACGGCGTCCTTGACCTTGGGGGGCAGCACGACGCTGCCTTTCTTGGCGTCGTAGCGGCCCTCCCACGTCCCCTGCCACGCGGGCGTGCCCGCTGGAGCGCCCGCGTCGCCCGGCGCGCCGGCGGCCGGCAGCTCCGCTGCAGACGAGCTGGCCGCGGGCGGCGCGCTCGCCGCGCTCGGCTGCGGCTGCGGCTGCGCGGGCCGCTCCGGTTCGCCGGGGCGCGGCGGGCTCTCCTCGCAGGCCGCGAGGAGGGCGATGGCGAGGGACAGGAGGAGCGCGGGGGCACCGCCGCGCGCCCGGCGGGCTCGTGTTCCGGTGGCGTTCACGCGGACGCTTTTATTACGTGCCGGGCTGGTCGTCCCGTCGATTTGACGGGCCTCGTCGCCGAGGCGCGTCCGCCTCCAGATCAGGAGGCCCTGCGGAACGCCAGGGTCCAGTGCCGATCGCTCGTCACCTGCGCGCATTCGGGGGGGATGCCGAGCGAGCGCAGGATTTCCCGCACCTCGTCGAGCGAGAGCGCGGCGCGCAGCGACGCGTCGAAGAGGGCTCGCTGGTACGCCGTATCGTTCGCTGCGACCGCGGCGACGAGGGCCGCCACCGACGCCTCGTCCTCCGGACGGACCAGATCTCGGACGAACAGGAGCCCGCCGGGTCGGAGGACGCGGAGCATCTCGCGCATGACCTGCATCGGCTCCGGGATGTGGTGGACGACGCTGTTCGACAGGACGGCTGAGAACGTCTCGTCCGGCTCGACCAGCGCCTTGGCGTCCGCGAGGGCGAGCGCGATGGCGCCGGTGAGCCCGGCCTGCTCGACGCGGCGGCGCCCGAGATCGAGCATCGACGCGGAGAGATCGATCGCCTTGATCCGCGCAGTCGGTACGCGCCTGCAAAGCTCGATGGGCAACAGGCACGTCCCTGTGCCGATGTCGAGGGCGTATGCGAGATCGGGGTCGTGGGAGAGGAGAGCGTCGCAGAACGCCGTGTTCACGGCGGCGTGATCCATGCTGTCGTACGCCCGCGCGTCCTCCTCGGTATCCATGACCTCCGGCTCGAGCACGCGCACCAGCGACATGCGCGCATCCTTCTTCGCGGCGGACGCGCATGTCAACCGATCGTCGGCGGCTGCTCAATCCGGTCCGACCGCCGGGCCGGCGTCGACCCGGGCCTGCGCGGATTCCGGGTCGGCGTGGATATGGACAGGAAGGGGTACGAAGAAGTCGAGGCGGAGCTGGCCGGCTCCCCGCCGTCGCGCCTCCTTCTCTCATTGGAGCATGCGTGAATGTCGTAGAGTACGCCCACCGTGGGCGCGGACCGCGCGTCGCGCTCGGGGGCGCCGGGCCGAAGGTTGAGCTCACTCGGGGGCGCTCGTGCAGAGAGGCCGAGCACGGCGATGTCTCTCCTCGGCGCTGATCTATGTAACGAGTGGTCCCGCCGGATCGGCCGTGCGCGCGCACGCCGGTCCGCCGAGCACGACGGGCTCGGGTGGCCGCCCCGCAGGGCCCGCTGGCGGGAGCCGCGCGCGTGATGTCGAGATCGGCGCTGCGAAGAGAGCTTGCCTCGGAGGGAGCGGCGCCGCCGGCGTGGCGTCATCAATCCGAAGAGCTCGGCGGGTTGCCTCGCGATCGGGCGCGGCCGAGCGCAGGCCTGCGCAATCCCGCGGAGATGAGCGGATGTCCTGCGGAGAGCTCGACCAGCTCCGCGCGGCGGGCCTGCCGGCGACTCGCTCCGGCGCAGCGGGGCTCCAAGCAGGCGCGCGGGCATAGACGCCCGCGTCGCGCCGCGGGCGGACAGGGAGGATGCTCTCGGCGAGAGCCCGTGGTCCCGTGGACCGCGAGCGGAGGCGCTCGCGGATCCGCCGCGGTTCCAGCCCCTCCGGCGCTCATAGCGAAGCTCCCCGCCGCGCCCCTCCCGGCGGGCGGCATCGTATCATCGCGGCCCTGCATAGGTCAGTCGTGCGCCCAGGGCGTGCAATGTAGCCACGCGCTGGCCGCCTGTGTGTGGTCGCCAGGCGCTCGCACCCGGCGCGGGGCCCTCAATGATTGGGGGGAGGCCCAGGCCGAGGTCGATGCGCCTCGCAGTTGTGCGCGCGCCCGCATTGCCGCCCGTGACGGGCCTGCTCGAGGGAGCGGGGTTGCTCGGTGCTCATACAGTGCTCACCTGACCTGCCGCGAGCACCCGAGACACGCAATGCCGCGGTGCATCGTGAGCGGGGCTGAGCGGATTGGCGTGGCCCGGGCCGTCCTGCGCGGGGGAGGGGTCTCGGCTATCAATCGACGCGCGCGGGGCGCTTCATCGCTCGGCTCGTGTCGAGCAAAGCAGCCCAGCCGTTCGTGGCCGTCCAATGAGTCTCCGATTGAGCCCGCCCGCAGCGCCTATTGAAAGAAAAGACGGCCGGCTGTCCTCAATTCGCTTGACCAGGCAAGTGGCAACGGCATAGTCGTATCCAACCGCCGAGCTGGATTCGGCGACGAGGGAGAGCACATGGCGACCGATGCCTTTTCACAGCAGATTGTAAACCTCGTGCGGAAAATGCCGGACGAGGCGATCCTCGCGCTCGTCAAGAATCAGCTGGGCGCGGTGACCGGGGAAGCGCCGTTGGTTCCTCCGCCGGCGCCGCGCCGCAGCCGTGCGCGCGCCCGCGCTGGAGCGGTCCAGTCCAAACCGTCTTCCGTCGCGGCCAAGCGTGGCGCCGCGCCGAAGCGCCGGCCCGGCCGCCCGCGCAAGTCGCCGGCCGCCTCGGCGGAGCGTCAGGAGACGCTCGACGCGGTCGAGCGCGTCGTCAAGGCGAGCTCTGGCGTCAGCGCGAGCGAGGTGGCGAAGCAGGCGGGTATCCCGCAGACGCGCGCCGCCGCAGCGCTGAAGGAGCTCAAGCTGGAGAAGCGGATTTTCCAGGGGGGAGATCGCCGCTTCGCCCGTTATGCGGGCGACGCGAAGACCGCCGAGCAGGCGAGCGCGAACGCGCGCAAGACCGCCGCGGGACCTGCGCCTGCGAAGAAGCCGAGCGCCAAGGGGCGCAAGCGCGCCGCGCAGGCGGCCGCGCCAGCGAAGTAGGTCTGGACACCACTGCGCACGCCAGGGTCAGATGGGATGGAGGCTTTGCTGACGCGTCGCGTTCAGAATGGCTGTCCCGTTCGAGACGGAGCTCAGGGCGGGCTCCAGGTGAGCCCGCTGTCCTCAGAGGCCATGACGTACCAGCCGCGGCGCGATGTCCCGGTGACGTCCGCCTGGAGGAGCATCAGGAGTCGATTTCCGAAGGAGAGGAGCGCTCCCAGCTCGATACGGCCGCGCTCGCCCGAGCCTTCCCCGATTACCCTGGGGACGTCGTAGATCTTACCTGCTTCCGGCGATTGCGCGATATAGAGCCCCCATCGCGTTGGGGTGCGGGACGTCAGCACCGCCGCGACCCCTTCGCGTGTGGGTGCCAGGGCGACCGACCGCTCGTGCGGCTCCAGCCAGGGGCGAAAGGGCGGTTTCTCGGCGAGGATGCAGGCGCCGTCGAGGGCGCACGTCGCGAGCGTGAGCTCTCCAGTTGTGGGGGCGATGACCTCGACCATGATTCGATCGGCCGCGCAGCCGACCGCGGCTCCAGGGGCGGCCTTCGCGGGGAGCTTCAGCACGGCTGTCTGCGTCGCGGAGATGGCGACCACGGCGGTCTTGTCGGGCGGCTGAGGCACGAGCTGGATCGACCATCCGGCGAAGTCGCACGTGGGGGGTGCGGAGAGCGCGGCCGTCGCCGCTGGGCTCACCGCGAGTCCCTCGACGACCCGGGGCGCGTCGAGCGGTTTCCCCGGCTCGGGCACGGGCCGCGAGAGGAGATTGCGCCCGCGCACCGACAGGATCGCCGGCGGGCGGCCATACGGCACGGGTAACGCTTGTTCCTGTGCGGGGAGCTGGACCGACGGCACCGGCTCGGCTCCGGGCGGCCCCGCATAGACGAGGGTCGCGCGCCGCGGTCTCGGCTCGACGAGCAGCGCGGCGCTCTCGGCGGACAGCACCGCAGGTACGGAGTTCGCCAGCGGCCGCGCGCCGCGGCCCAGCTCGGGCAGCGCGACCGGGGACGGCGCCGAGAGCTCGCTCGCCTCGAACGGCGCGAAGAAGAGGCTTGGCGGATCCATCGCGGGCGGCGCGCCTCGAGCTCCGCGCGCGTCCTTCGCCGGAGCCGGGCCGCGCGGGCCGGCGGTGAGCACCGTGGCGCCGTCGGCGCCAACCGACCAGGTGGACCAGCCCTCGCGCACGCGCCGCAGAGAGCGCCAGGTCCTGCCGGCGGTCTCGGTCACGAGCGCGATCGCCTCGTTCTCGACCTCTCCTGTGATCACCGCGCGCTTGTCGTCGAGCACGAACACCCGCCGCCAGCGGGTCGACGACGGCGCGAGCGTCGAGTCGATGCCACGCGCCTGGCCAATGGCGGTGGTGAGCGCGTCCTGCGACGCCGCGCCCGGCGGCGGGAGGACGGTGATCGGCTCCGCCTTTTCCTTCTTCCGGCACCCGAGCGCCAGAAGGGCGGTCAGGGCGGCGAGGGCGGCCGCGGCGGCACGGCGCCGCGCCGCCGCGCTCACTCCGGAGTCGAGCATCGGCATTCTCTTCGCTGACTAGTCAGCCTGCTCCGGATCCATGCAGCACCGGAAGCCCGTCGAGTAGTCGTGGTAGCCGAAGGAGTGCGCGGTCGTCGCATACTTGCACCCCTCGCCGTTGCGCGTCGTGTCCATGAAATAGCCGCCGCGGAAGGTGCCGCTCGGATCGTCGACCCACTCGTGGAGGTTGCCGACCATGTCGAACACGCCGTACCCGTTGGTGCACGCCGCGCGCTCGCCCGTCGGGAGCAGCGCGTGGGACAGCTGGTTGATGAGCGGGTTGTTCATCGCCGTCGTCCAGTGCTCTTCGGACTTGATGCCGAGCAGCGCCGCGATCTCGGCGACCGGGTGCACCGGTCGCTCGTCGTCGTTGCACACCCCGTGCTCGCGGCTCGCGCCGTAGGGGAAGAGCGTGGCCTCGGGCCCTCGGCAGGCGCTCACCCACTCTTCCGACGTGCACAGGCGCTTGCCCGATGCCGCGCAGGCCCGCTTCGCCTGCAGCCCGCTGATGTAGCCCTGCGGGATGACGCCCGGCCACGACACGGCGCGGACGCGGCGCTCGTTGCCGTCGATCGGTTCGAAGGGCGACCAGGGGCGCTCGCCGCCGGGCGTCAGCTCGACCAGGGAGCCCTCCCAGCGATCGACGCACACGCGATCTTCGACGAGCGCCATCTCGGCCGGACAGCGCGTGCTGGTCGTCGACGAGGACACCGGGGCGGCGCCGGCCGCGGGCTCCATCATGGAGGCGATCGCGGTGCTGTCCTTGACGGTCGCGAGCGCGCTCTCCTTCGCCTTGATCGGCCGGTCCACGACGGCGACGGCGGCGCCCTCGAGCGACGCTCGCGCCACCACGCGCGGGGTGATCTGCTCGGCTGTCGTCGACCCCGGCGCGCAGCCGGCCGACGCGACGACCAGGCCAAGCAGGGCGCCGCCTCGGTATGGACGCGCCCCCGACGAACGCGGAAGGGAAGTTGCCAGACGCGGGCGGGAGAGGTCCTTGGCCACAGAGGAGCCGAGGATCCCTTCCCGCCATCCTTTTTGCAACCGAATACCGCCCTCGGGTGGCCCCCGACCGCGCGTACATGCGAGGGCGCGTACGTCTGGGCGCTAGGGTGGGCGTGAGATGGCGAGAGGCCCAGAGTTCATCTGGTCTGCGTTGGATGTCGCAGGAAAAGAACCGCGAGAGCAGAGCGGGCCGGGGTCATGCGCTGGCCTCGCCTCCGCGAAGGTGATCTGTTCACTCCACCGCGATGGTCTCGCCGAGGCACTTGTCGTACGCCTCCTGGCAGGCGATGTCGATGTTGTCGTTCATGCACTCGGCGAGCTCCGCAAAGCCGGCCTCGCCGAACGGATTCAGCGCGCGCTCGCATGCCGCCTTGTCGAACGGGTCGGTGCCGCAGGAGTCGGCGATAAGGTCGCAGTCGTCGACGGCCTGATCGGTGCAGGCATCGTTGTACATGCGCTCGACGCACGCGTCGACCAGCGGATCGTCGCACGCGCGCTCGACGCCGATGTCGCCCAGACAGTCCAGGAGGTCCTCGACGTGGCTCCCGGCGTAGATGGCGACCGCGCGCTTGCAGACCAGGTAGCCGAAGGGGACCTGGTCGCGGGTTTCTCCGCACTGGGTCGTCGCCCCCTGGGTGGGCGAGATGTTCAGCTCATCGCAGTCGTCGACGCTCACCGAAGCGTCCTCGGCCTCGATGCACACCCCGCTGCCTCCCTGGCCGCCTTCCCCTCCGTCGCCGCCGTCTCCTCCATCGCCGCCGGCGCCGCCCTCTCCTCCATCGCCGCCCTGGCCGCCTTCGCCCCCCTCGCCTCCGCCGGCCGAGGAGCTGACGGTGACGCCGGGGCCGGTCGCCTGATCCGGGTCGTTGTCGGTGTCCGCCGAGGTCACGACGCAGCCGCCGAAGACGGCGGGAAAGATCAAGGTAAGCGCGAAGAAAGAATGGCGATGACGAGCAAGCATGGTCACGTTGCCTCCTACAATGTCAGGGAAAATCTCCCCGGCGTGGTACCGTTCGACTGAGCCTGGGGCTCTCCTATTCCCCTCGCAATCCTGTTCTTCGCCCCGGTCGAGCCGCAGGACGCCGATGTGCCGCGGACGCCCCCGGGTCCTCTCCCGCTCAGTCCGCCAGGCATCGCGATTTCTGCCGATCTTCGTGAATGTCAAGAGCAATTTCGGTCTCGTGAACGGCCGCGCGCTTCCCGGCGGCCGGCTGGCGTCGGCTGCGACGGCCGGGGGCGGGCGCCGGCATCCTCCTGACGTCCGTTCAGGAAAGCCTGAAAAGCCGACCAGGGCGCGCTGGCAGGAACCGAGCGCCAGCAACAAACTGAGAGGGCGCGGAAGGATCGCGCTTGCGTACGGCGCTTCCCGCTGGTAATCACCGCGCTCCGTTTTCCCGGGCGATCGGGTGTCCTCCCGGTCTCCCAGTAGAAGAGCCGTAACGGCGCTTCGATCTCAGCTCCGCCCCTTCGGCCGCCGCGGGAACCCCCCCGGTGACGCGAAGGGGGTCCGCGTCGATGGACGCCGGGCTGAGACCGGAAGCGTACGACGGTGCAACCGGTTCGCAGCGAACCGAAACCCGGTACGGAGTCACTCCGCCCGCCGGTGTCGCGAGGTGTCTCGAATGGTAAGCAAAGCCAGTGCGATGTTTTCGCGGATCGCCCCGCGCAAGGCACGCATGATCGCCGATCTCGTCCGGGGTCGCGACGCGGACGAGGCGATCCAGCTGCTCTCGTTCACGCAGAAGAGCGGCGCCCCCGTCCTGCGGAAGATCATCGAGAGCGCGGTCGCGAACGCCCAGCAGGCGGGCGCCGACATCGACGCGCTCTTCATCAGCAAGGCCACCGTCGACAAGGGGCCCAACAAGTTCAACCGCCGCTGGCGGCCGCGCGCGATGGGTCGTGCGACCCGGATCACCAAGGGCGTGTCGCACATCGTCATCGAAGTCGACGAGAGAAAGTAAGTAGAGGACCTGCCGATATGGGACAGAAGACCCATCCGTATGGCTTCCGCGTCGGTGTCATCAAGACGTGGAGCAGCAAGTGGTACGAGGACGGCGCCGCGTATCAGAAGTGGCTCCACCAGGACATCCGCATCAAGCGCGCGATCAAGCAGTACCTCTACAACGCGAACATCGCCGGCGTGGAGATCGAGCGCGCCGCGAACCGCGCGAAGGTGATCGTCTTCACCGCCCGCCCCGGCATGGTGATCGGCAAGGGCGGCAAGGGGATCGAGACGCTGAAGAGCGGCAACGTCGGCACCGCGTCCAAGGGCGAGACCCTCTTCCCGGGCGTGTCCTCGTTCACGGACAACGAGGTGTTCATCGACGTGCAGGAGGTCCGGAAGGCCGAGACCAACGCGCAGCTCGTCGCCGAGAACATCGCGACGCAGCTCGAGCGCCGGATCGCGTTCCGCCGGGCGATGAAGAAGGCGGTGTCCACCGCGATGAAGTTCGGCGCGAAGGGCATCCGCGTGCGCTGCGCCGGCAGGCTCGGCGGCAGCGAGATGAGCCGCGTCGAGACCTACCGCGAGGGCCGGGTGCCGCTGCACACGCTCCGCGCCGACATCGAGTTCGGCCTGGCCGAGGCGAAGACGAAGGTCGGCATCATCGGCGTGAAGGTCTGGATGTTCAAGGGCGAGGTCCTGCAGCGTAAGGCGCGCCGGATCCAGTAGAGGGATTGCAGAATGCTGTCTCCGAAGCGAACCAAGTTCCGCAAGATGCAGAAGGGGAACAACCGCGGCCTCGCCATGACGGGCAGCGACGTCTCCTTCGGCGACTTTGCGCTCCAGTGCGTCGAGCCTGCCCGCGTCACCTCGCGGCAGATCGAGGCGGCTCGTATGGCGATCCAGCGGCACGTGAAGCGCGCGGGCAAGCTCTGGATCCGCATCTTCCCGGATCGGCCGGTGACGAAGAAGCCGCTCGAGGTCCGCATGGGTGGGGGCAAGGGCGCGCCCGAGGAGTGGTGCGCCGTCGTGAAGCCGGGCCGCGTGATGTACGAGATCAGCGGCGTGAGCGAGGAGATCGCGAAGGAGGCGTTTCGCCTCGCGTCGCACAAGCTCCCGATGCAGTGCAAGTTCCTCGTCCGCGGGCTGACGTGAGGTAGGCGATGAAGGCGAAGGATTTGCGTGAACGAACCACCGAGCACCTGCGCGAGCTCGAGAAGTCGCTGGCGGCGGGCCTGTTCGAGGCGCGGTTCAAGAATTTCACGAATCGGCTGAACGACACGGCGACGATCCGCAAGGCGAAGCGGGATCTCGCGCGGGTGAAGACGATCCTCACGCAGCGCGCGCGTGCCGAGGAGAAGGCGTAGCCATGGCGAAGAAGAAGGCAGAGAACCAGCAGCCGGTCGCTGCGGCGCCCGAGCTGGCAGCCGCGGCGCCCGCGCAGGCCGAGACCGAGGCGAAGGCGCACGGCTTCCGGCGCAAGCTGGTCGGCAAGGTGACCAGCGACAAGATGGACAAGACGGTCACCGTCGAGGTCATCCGGAACGCGCTCGACCCTGTGTACAAGAAGTACGTCCGTCAGCGGGAGCGCTACAAGGCGCACGACGAGACGAACCAGTACAAGGTGGGCGACCGCGTCGAGATCACGGAGCACAGGCCGATCTCCCGCGACAAGCGGTGGCTCGTGACCAAGCTCGTTGCCCGGCCGGTGGAGGAGTAGCGCCATGATCCAGGTGTCGACGCATCTCGAGGTCGCGGACAACTCCGGCGCCCGAATCGTGAAGTGCATCAAGGTGCTCGGCGGCTCGCGCCGCAAGTACGCCGCGCTCGGCGACGTCATCGTCGTGTCGATCAAGGAGGCGCTGCCGGGGACCAAGGTGAAGAAGGGTGACACGGCGCGCGCCGTCGTCGTCCGCACCGCCCGGGAGTACCTCCGCTCGGACGGCAGCTACATCAAGTTCGATGGGAACAGCGCGGTCCTCATCAACAAGGAGAAGGAGCCGATCGGCACCCGCATCTTCGGGCCGGTCGCTCGCGAGCTGCGCGCGAAGAAGTTCATGAAGATCATCTCGCTCGCGCCGGAGGTCCTCTGATGAAGCGCCTCAGGGTCGGTGACCTGGTGCAGGTCATCAGCGGCAAGGAGCAGGGGAAGCAGGGCCGCATCACCAAGATCCTCGCCGACGAGGATCGCGTGGTGGTGGAGGGCCTGAACACGGTGACCCGCCACCAGCGGCCCACGCCGCGCAACCAAGAGGGCGGGAAGATCACCAAGGAGGCGCCGATTCACGCCTCCAAGGTCATGCCGGTCGATCCGGCGACGGGCAAGCCGACGCGCGTGAAGGTCCGCGTCGGTGAGGACGGCAAGAAGACGCGCGTCGGCAAGAGCGGCAGCGCGATCGGTGTGGGCTAGCCATGGCGGACAAGAAGGACAAGGACAAGGCGGCCAAGGACGGCGGCAAGGGCAAGGACAAGGACAAGCCCAAGCCGCAGCAGGCCAAGCCGCAGGCGCCCGCCAAGAGCAAGGAAGCCAAGGGCGCGAAGGGCAAGGGCGCGGAGGCCGAGGCCTCCGAGCCGGCCGAGGCGCGCCCGCGCGACCCGAACTACACCCCGCGGCTGCGCACGCACTACCAGAAGACCGTGACCGCCGCGCTCTCCAAGCGGTTCGGCTACAAGAACCCGATGATGGTGCCCCGCCTGCAGAAGGTGGTGCTCAACATGGGGCTCGGCGCGGCGGTGCAGAACCCGAAGATCATCGACTCGGCCGTCGAGGACATGCGGGCGATCTCCGGCCAGAAGCCGGTGGTGACCCGGGCCCGGAAGTCGATCGCGACCTTCAAGCTGCGCGAGAACCTGCCCATCGGCGTGATGGTGACCCTGCGCGCCGAGCGGATGTGGGAGTTCGTGGATCGCCTGATCTCGTTCTCGCTGCCGCGCGTCCGCGACTTCAAGGGCGTCAGCCCGAAGGGGTTCGACGGCAAGGGCAACTTCACGATGGGCCTGCGCGAGCAGATCATCTTCCCCGAGATCGACTACGACAAGATCGACGTCGTGAAGGGGCTCAACATCTCGTTCGTGACCACGGCGAAGACGGACGAGGAAGGACGCGCGCTCCTCACCGAGCTTGGCATCCCGTTCCGGCATTGAGGGATTTTCGATGGCCCGTGCAAAAGAGTTTGCGAAGCTGAACCGTCCGCCGAAGTTTTCTACGCGGCACAAGAACCGTTGCAAGGTGTGCGGGCGCTCGCGCGCTTACTACCGCGACTTCGAGCTCTGCCGCGTCTGCCTTCGGTTGTTCGCGCTCCGTGGTGAGCTCCCTGGTGTGATCAAGGCCAGCTGGTGATTCTATGATGACCGATCCCATCGCCGACATGCTGACCCGCATTCGCAACGCGGCGCTCGCGCGGCACGACCGGACCGAGGTCCCCGCGAGCCGCATCAAAGCTGCGGTCGCGGAGATCCTCAAATCCGAGGGCTTCATCGCCGACGTGCGCGAGACCGAGGGCGAAGGTCCCAAGAAGCTGACGATCGTGCTCAAGTACGGGCGCGACCGCCAGAGCGCGATCGACGGCGTGCGCCGCGTCTCCCGCCCCGGGCGCCGCGTGTACGTGCGCCACGACAGGATCCCGCGCGTGTTCAGCGGGCTCGGGATCTCGATCCTGAGCACCTCGCGCGGGCTCATGAGCGACAGGGATGCGCGCCGCCTGAAGGTGGGCGGCGAGCTGCTCTGCGAGGTGTGGTGATGGAAGCTCAGGCGAACGCAGCCCAGCCCGCGAAGGGCAACGCGAACGGTGACAGCCGGCTCGCGACGAAGACGTCGCGCGTCGGCAAGCGTCCGATCGACCTGCCGAAGGGGGTCACCGCGACCGTCAACGGCCGGAAGATCGACATCAAGGGCCCGAAGGGCCAGCTCTCCCGAGCGATCACCGACAAGGTGGACATCAAGCTCGAGGGGGGCCGGCTGCACGTGAGCTCGGTGGCGCCTGGGCGCGACGGGTCGCGCCTCCAGGGGCTCACGCGGGCGCTCGTGGCCGCGATGGTGAAGGGCGTGGCCGAGGGGTACGAGCGGACGCTCGAGCTCAAGGGGACCGGCTATCGCGTCGAGCTCAAGGGCACGACGCTGAACTTCGCGCTCGGCTTCTCCCACCCGGTGACGTTCACGGTGCCGACGGGCCTGACCGCCACGATCCCGGCCGACTCGAAGGGCACGGTCCTCGTCCTGACGGGCGCGGACAAGGAGCTCATCGGGCAGACGGCCGCGACGATCCGCGGCTTCAGGCCGCCGGAGCCGTACGGCGGCAAGGGCGTGCGTTACCGCGGCGAGCGCGTGCGGGAGAAGGCTGGCAAGGCCGGCAAGGGCGGCAAGAAGTAAAGGCGAGCAGCGGCGGGTTCGCCGCTGCACCGAGGGACGAGACGGTCATGGGCATGAAAATCGTCGGTCGGGAGCGCCGGAAGCTCCGCATCCGCAAGAAGGTCGAGGGGACGCCGGAGCGCCCGCGCCTCAGCGTCTTCCGCAGCTCGAAGCACATCTACGCGCAGGTCATCGACGACGTGAGCGGCAAGACCCTCGCCCACGCTTCGACGCTGTCGAAGGATCTGAAGGGCTCGCTCGACGAGGACAACAAGGTCGAGGCGGCGAAGAAGGTCGGGGCGCTGATCGCGAAGATCTGCAAGGAGAAGCAGATCGACAAGGTGGTCTTCGACCGCAACGGCTATCTGTACCACGGGCGCGTGAGCGCCCTCGCCCAGGCGGCGCGCGAGGCAGGTCTCGATTTCTGACTCCCACAGCCGCTGCCCTGATGGTGAGGGCGGCGGGCGCGGTCAACTGCCGCGGCGGAGAACGTGATAGAGGACGGTTATGGCGTTCGATCATGTCGACGAAGAGAAGCTGAAAGAGCGAGTCATCCACATCAACCGCGTCGCCAAGGTCGTCAAGGGCGGCCGGCGTTTCAGCTTCTCGGCGCTGGTCGTGGTGGGCGACGAAGCGGGGCACGTGGGCGTCGGCCTGGGCAAGGCCAACGAGGTGCCGGAGGCCATCCGCAAGGGGAACGATCAGGCTCGCAAGAACCTGTTCCGCATCCCGCTCGACGGTGTGACCATCCCGCACGACTCGTTCGGCCACGTCGGGGCGGGCAAGGTCCTGCTGAAGCCGGCCAGCCCCGGGACGGGCGTCATCGCCGGCGGCGCGGTGCGCGCCGTCGTCGAGTCGGCGGGCATCCACGACGTGCTGTCGAAGTCGCTCGGCACGAGCAACCCGCACAACGTCGTGCACGCGACGGTCGCGGCGCTCCGCGGGCTGAAGAGCCCGGAGAGCGTCGCCGGGAAGCGGTCGATGCAGCTCGACTCGCTCGACTATCAGCGCCGTGGCGGCACGAGCACCGCGGGCCGCCGGCGCGCGAGCGTGGCGCCCCCCGGGCCGGGCGGCGCGCAGGGCGGCGGCGGTGAAGGAGGCTCGCAGTGAAGCTCCGCGTACGCCAGAAGGCCAGCAACATCGGCCAGGTCGAGCACACCCGCAAGGTCATCAAGGGGCTCGGCCTGCGCGGGCCGGGGTCCGAGGTGGTCGTCGCGAACACGCCCTCGTTCCGTGGCATGGTGAAGAAGATCCTCCACCTCGTCGAGGTGGAGGAGGTCGCCGACGAGGCAACCTCCCCGAAGTCCTGAGAAGCGAGATTGTCATCCCCGCGGAGTTGCCGCGTACGGAAGTGTGAAACATGGACATCCTCTCTAAGCTCCAAGCCCCTGAAGGCGCCGTAACCAAGAGGCTCCGCGTCGGCCGCGGCGTGGGATCGGGCGTCGGCAAGACGGCTGGCCGCGGACAAAAAGGGCAGAAGGCGCGGGCGGGCGGCAACATCAACAAGAAGCACTTCCAGGGCGGACAGACGCCGATCCAGCGTCGCCTCCCGAAGCGTGGCTTCCGGAATCCGCTCGCGGACATCGTGGTCAACGTCAACGTCGGCGCCCTCGAGGCGTTCGACGACGGCGCCCAGGTCGACGTGGCCGCGCTCCAGGCGAGCCGCCTCGTGCAGGGCCGGTTCGACGTCCTGAAGATCCTCGGCAGCGGTGAGCTGACGAAGAAGCTTACGGTGACCGCGCATCGCTTCTCCAGGGGAGCGATCGAGAAGATCGAGAAGGCGGGGGGCAAGGCGGTCGTGCTCGCGTCGCCCGCTTCCCAGGACAACTCGACGGGCTCCTCGTCGTAGCCAGCGCGCACGCGCCCCCCACCAAGCCGGAGTCCAGGATCGCCTATGGCCAGCCTCGCGGGAATCACCAACTTCCACAAGATCCCCGAGCTCCGGCGACGCGTGATCTTCACCCTGGTGATGCTCGCGGTCTACCGGGTCGGCGTCTTCGTGACGACCCCGGGCGTCGACCGGAATGCGATGCGGCAGTACGTCGCGAAGCAGTCCGGCGGGCTCATCGGCTTCTTCAACATGTTCTCCGGCGGAGCGCTGGAGAACCTGTCGATCTTCGCCCTCGGGATCATGCCGTACATCTCGGCATCGATCATCATGCAGCTCATGGGCATGGTGTACAAGCCCATCGACGAGCTGCGGAAAGAGGGCGAGCAGGGGCGTCGCCGGCTCGATCAGTACACGCGGTACGGCACGGTCGCGCTCTCGCTGTTCCAGGCCTTCTCGATCGCGAAGATGCTGGAGGGCCTGTCGAGCAGCGAGACGGGGGCCGGCATCGTGAACCACCCCGGCATCGGCTTCCAGCTGATGACGGTCATCACGCTGACGACCGGGACCGCGTTCCTGATGTGGATCGGCGAGCAGATCACCGAGCGCGGGGTCTCGAACGGCGTCTCGCTCCTGATCTTCGCGAGCATCATCACGAGCATCCCCGAGCAGATCGGCAACTACTTCGCCCAGAACGCCGGCGATCTCCAGCCGCTGACGATGGCCGCGATCGTCGCGTTCATCGTGCTCGTCATCGGCATCATCGCGTTCTTCGAGAACGGCAGGCGCCAGATCCCGATCGTGTACTCGCGGCGCCAGGTCGGCCGCCGCGTGTACGGCGGGCAGACGGCGCACCTGCCGCTCAAGGTGAACACCGCGGGGACCATCCCCCCCATCTTCGCGTCGTCGCTGCTGATGTTCCCGCAGACGCTCGCGAACATGAACGTGCCTGGGGCCGACGCGATCCAGACGATCATCAACCGGGGGGACTGGGTCTTCAACACCGGCTACGCGCTGCTCATCATCTTCTTCTGCTTCTTCTACACGAACGTCACGTTCCAGCCGGTGGACGTCGCCGAGAACCTGAAGAAGCAGCAGGCAAACATCCCCGGGATCAGGCCAGGCAAGCAGACGGCGGACTACATCCACAGGGTGATCCAGCGGATCACCGTCGGCGGCGCGCTCTACGTCGCCGCGGTGTGCGTGGTCCCCTCGATCGTCGGCAACCTGCTGCGTGTCCCCTTCGGCTTCGGAGGGACGTCGCTCATGATCGTCGTGGGCGTCGCGCTCGACACGGTGAACCAGCTGGAGGCGCACCTGATCACGCGGAGCTATGAGGGGCTGACGGGCCCCGGTGCCACCCGCATCCGCGGCCGCAGGCTGCCGGAAGCGTGACGGAGGGCAAATGATCTTGGTTCTGGTGGGGCCTCCTGGAGCTGGGAAGGGTACGCAAGCGAAGCTGCTGTGCTCACGCTTCGGTATCCCGCAGATCTCGACCGGCGACATGCTGCGCGAGGCGAAGCGGGCGGGCACGCTGGAGAAGCGTTACCTGGACATCATGGACTCGGGCGGGCTCCTGCCGGATGAGGCCGTCATCGGCCTCATCGCCCGGCGCACGGTCGAGCCCGATTGCAGCAACGGCTTCCTCCTGGACGGATTTCCCAGGACGGTGCCCCAGGCGACCGCGCTCGACGAGCTGCTCGCCAGCCAGGGCGGCAAGGGGATCGACGCGGTGCTCCAGCTGGACGTCCCGCGCCCCCTGCTCGAGGAGCGGCTGATCCATCGCCGGACTGACAAAGGCAGTGGACAGATATATCATCTCGTTTATAATCCGCCGCCCCCCGGTGCGGAGCTAGAGCATCGGGCCGATGACCGGCCCGAGGCTGTTGCCAAGCGGCTCGACGCCTACGAGGCGATGACGGCTGCCCTTCTCCCGTTCTACGAGCAGAAGCAGCTGCTGCATCGCGTCGACGGGGTCGGGAAGCCAGAAGAAGTCACGCACAGGGTGCTGTCGGCCCTCGGCCGATCGGGCTCGGGTGGAGAATGAGGCGTACGAAACAGACCAGACCGCCGAAGGAACCGAAGGGCGACAAGCTCGAGTTCGACGGCGTGGTTCAGGAGGCCCTGCCGAACGCGATGTTCCGCGTGAAGGCGGACAACGGCCTGGGCGTCCTCGCGACCATCAGCGGCCGGATGCGGCAGTACTACATCAAGATCCTGCCGGGCGACCGCGTGACCGTCGAGGTCTCGCCGTACGACCCGAGCCGAGGCCGGATCACGTACCGGCATAAGTAACGTATTTTATTGAGGAATCTGGAGGCTCCCGGTGAAGGTGCGCCCGAGCGTCAAGAAGATTTGCGACAAGTGCAAGGTGGTGCGGCGGCGTGGTGTCGTCCGGATCATCTGCGAGAACCCCCGCCACAAGCAGCGCCAGGGGAACTAGCTCTTTCGGCGGAAGCCCGCCTCGTTTCGGTTTGGAGTAACCATGGCTCGTATCGCTGGTGTCGATCTCCCGCGTCGGAAGCATGTCGCCTTCGCCCTGCCGTACCTGTACGGGATCGGGCGGACCCTCGCCCTGCAAATCTGCGAGAAGACCAACATCCCGCCGAACCGGCGCGTCGAGGAGCTCAGCGACGCCGAGGTGAAGGCGATCCGCGACCTTCTGGACGCCGAGTACAAGGTCGAGGGCGACCTGCGGCGCGAGGTGCAGCTCAACATCAAGCGGCTCATGGACCTCGGCTGCTACCGCGGGCTCCGCCACCGGCGCGGCCTCCCGGCGAACGGGCAGAGGACGCACACGAACGCGCGCACCCGGAAGGGTCCGCGCAAGGGCATGTTGCAGCGGCGTCCGGCCGCGACCAAGTGACGAGCGGGGATTAGGACGCCATGGCGCAAGCGAAGACGGCTGCCACCACCACCAAGGCCAAGCAGAAGAAGAAGGTCAAGAAGAATGTCGCCGCGGGCATCGCGCACATTCAGTCGACCTTCAACAACACGGTCGTGACGATCACGGACATCAACGGCAACGCTATCGCGTGGTCGTCCGCTGGCGCTCGCGGCTTCAAGGGATCGCGCAAGTCGACGCCGTTCGCCGCGCAGCTCGCGGCGGAAGAGGCCGCGCGGCGGGCGCAGGAGCACGGGATGCGATCGGTCGCCGTGTTCGTGAAGGGCCCGGGGGCCGGGCGCGAGAGCGCGCTCCGCGCGCTCCAGACCGCTGGCTTCAAGGTGACGCTGATCCGCGACGTCACGCCGATCCCCCACAACGGTTGCCGGCCGCCGAAGCGGCGCAGGGTTTGAGGTAATTCACGATGGCTCGCTACATTGGTCCGGTCTGCAAGCTCTGCCGCCGCGAGGGGATGAAGCTCTACCTCAAGGGAGAGCGGTGCTACTCCGAGAAGTGCGCGTACACGCGGCGCCCGTATCCGCCCGGCCAGCACGGCCAGGGGCGCATCAAGCTGAGCGAGTACGCGGTGCGCCTGCGCGAGAAGCAGAAGGTGCGGCGCATCTACGGCGTGCTCGAGCGGCAGTTCAGCGGGTATTTCCAGGAGGCCAACCGGCGCAAGGGCCGGACGGGCGAGGAGATGCTCGCGCTCCTGGAGCGACGCCTCGACAACGTGGTGCACCGGATGGGCTTCGGCTCGTCCCGCGCCGAGGCGCGCCAGCTCGTTCGGCACGGGCACGTTCACGTGAACGGCAAGCGGCTGGACATCCCGAGCTACGTGGTGCGGGCCGGCGATCGGATCGAGCTCACCGAGGGGGCGCGCAAGTTCAAGAGCGTCCTCGCGTCGGTCGGCGGCGCCGACAAGCGCCCGGTCGCGAGCTGGATCGACGTGGATCGCGCGGCGTTCGCCGGGGCGATCAAGGGCGCTCCGATCCGCGAGGATCTGAACGAGCCCGAGATCCGCGAGCAGCTGGTCGTCGAGTACTACTCGCGCTGAGCGCGAGGGCGGCGCGGAGGAGGGCAGCGTCACGAGCGCACCTTGCGGTGCGCTCGTTCGCTGCCGGCTCCCCTCTGCGCCGTCGGCCTGCGCGTTATCGCGCAGGCGCAAGGAGCCAAGGATGCGGGCAGGAGGCGGCGCCGACCGGTCGAGTGCGGCCGCGGCGTGAGACCTCCGCGCAAACCTCATGAAGGAAGGAGATCGCCATGACGATGAACAACCCGAATCTCACGATGATCGCCCGGAACTGGCGCGATCTGATCCGGCCCAAGGGCATCTCGATCGACGCGGAGAGCGGGACCCAGTTCTACGCCAAGTTCACGTGTGAGCCCCTGGAGCGCGGCTTCGGGATCACGATCGGCAACTCGCTGCGCCGGGTGCTGCTCTCCTCCCTCCAGGGGGCGGCGGCGACGGCCATCCGCATCGAGGGCGCGCTGCACGAGTTCACCACCGTGCCGGACGTGGTCGAGGATGTCAGCGACATCATCCTCAACGTGAAGGAGGTCGTCTTCAAGGCGGCGACGCCGAAGACGTACTCGGTTCGGATCGATCGCGAGGGGCCTGGGCCCGTGTATGCGCGCGACATCCAGCTGGTCGACGGGCTGTCGGTGCTCAACCCCGACCACCTCATCGCCGTGCTCGACAAGAAGGGGCCGCTCTCGATGGAGCTCACGGTGAACGTGGGCCGCGGCTACGTGCCCGCCGAGCGGAACAAGACGCCGACCATGCCCATCGGGACGATCCCGATCGACGCGCTGTTCTCGCCCATCCGCAAGGTGAACTACACCGTGCAGAACGCCCGCGTCGGGCAGGTGACCGACTACGACAAGCTCACGCTCGAGGTCTGGACGAACGGCTCGGTCTCGCCGGCGGATGCGGTCGCCTTCGCCGCGAAGATCCTGAAGGAGCAGCTCTCCATCTGGGTCAACTTCGAGGAGAGCGAGGAGACGAGCTACCAGGCGGTGATGAGCGACGATGAGCCGCTCAACGAGAACCTGTTCCGCTCCGTCGAGGAGCTCGAGCTGAGCGTCCGGTCCGCGAACTGCTTGCAGAACGCGAACATCACGCTCATCGGCGAGCTCGTGCAGCGGACCGAGCAGGACATGCTCAAGACCAAGAACTTCGGTCGCAAGTCGCTGAAGGAAATCAAAGAGATCCTCGCGAACATGGGGCTCTCGCTCGGGATGAAGATCGACAACTGGCCGCAGCTCCTCGAGCGCTGGAAGGCGCAGCAGGCGCAGGCGTGAGTCGGTACTGAGGGAACGTCATGCGTCACAAGAAAGCGGGCAGGCAGTTTGGTCGGGACACCTCCAGCCGCAGGGCGATGCTTCGCAACCTGACGGCGAACCTGATCACCCACGAGCGGATCGAGACGACCGACGCCAAGGCGAAGGAGCTGCGGCGCGTGGCCGAGCGGCTCATCACCAAGGCGACCCGGCTCGGCAAGGTCGCGTACACCGCGCACGCGGAGCTCAGCCCCGGCGACAGGGCGCGCCGGCTGCACGCCGAGCGGCTCGTGGGCAGCTACATCCCTCGCTGGGGGGTCGCGACCGATGGCAAGAAGGTCGACATCATCGCGAAGGTGATGATCGATCTCTCGAAGCGCTTCGAGGGGCGGCCGGGTGGTTACACGCGGATCATCAAGCTCGGTCCGCGCCGCGGCGACAGCGCGCCGATGAGCCTCATCGAGTTCATCGACGCGCCGCCGGTGGCGGACGCGCCCGCGCAGGCGGCCGAGCCGGTCGCCGCGGCGGAGCCGGCCACCCCGGCGACGACCGCGGGCTGAGCCGAAGGCACGCCGGCGCGCGGTAGCGCCGGCGCAGCCGCAGGAACGCCGGGGGAGCCTCGAGCTCCGCCCGGCGTTTCCGCGTTGTGAGCACGGCGCGCGATCGGCGGCCGACCCCGGCGTCGCGGAGGCTCCCCCTGGGTGAGCCGGTGCCAGGTCGACGCCTCGCGCGGCCTGTGGCTCAGCGGGTGGGCGCTCCGGCCTCAGGCGCTTCAGGCGCGTCGCCATCTGGCGCGTCCGCCGGCTCGATCTGCTGGACCGGAAGGGCAGGGCTCGCCTCCGAGGCCGTGGCGGACAGCGCCGCGTCGGATGAGGCCACGGCAGGCCGAGGAGGAACGCTGTCCTGCCCCGGAGACGGCGCCGGCTCGGGAGGTGCCGGCGGCTGCGGAGCGGCGCTGGCCTGCGTGCGCGGCGGCTCAGGGCCGAAAGACGCCGGCGGCTGCGGCGGAGCGGCGCTGGGCCGCTTCGGGGATGAGGCCGGGTCGCTCCGGCGGCGAGCGATGAAGAACATCGAGAGCAGCGCGGCGAAACCGACCGCTCCGGCAGCGATGTACCGGTTCTTCTGGCTCTTGCGCTCGGCGACCTTGTCCCCGAGGGACGCGAGCGCCGCCCTCGCGCCGGCGTGGCCCGGATCGAGCTCCAAGGCCCGCTCGAGCACGAACTTGTCCGGCGTGCCGCGATCGATGAGGAGCACGCCCTCGAGGTAGGCGATCTCGGCCTCGATCTTCCGCGCGTCCTCGCCGGTCGGGTCGAGGCGGAGCGCCTTGCGCAGCATCGCGAGCGCGTCCTCGCGCCGGTCGGCCGGCAGCGATCTCGCCCGCTCGACGTAGGCCCCCACCATCTCCTTGCGGCGCTCGAAGAGCGGCGCGCGGGCGAGGACCCGGTCGAACGCGTCGGTCGCCTCGGCGAGCTTGCTCGCGCTCGCCGCGGCGACGCCCTCATCCATCAGCTTGTACACCTCGGCGAGGCGCGCGCGATCGTACGTCCCGAAGAGCTCGCGCGCGAGCCGGTCCCATGACCACTCGCGCGGCGGCTTCTCGCCGGTGAGGTTCAGGTAGGCGTCGCGGAGCTGCCAGATGCCGGGCTCGCCGATCGCGGCGATGGCCTCGCGGGCAGCGTCGCGCAGCCGCGCGCGATCGCTGTTGCAGAAGCTCAGGATCACGCGCATGGCATCCACGTCCCGGACGCGGCCATAGGCGCGGAGGACGTCCGCGAGGATCTGCGTGTCGTTCGACGCGATCGCCTCGCCGGGGATCGCCCGGCCGAGGAGATCGAGCTGCTTGGTGGCCCACCGCTGGACGATCTTGGCGTCGTGCTGGCGCGCCTCGATCAGCGCGGGCACCGCCTTGTCGCGCAGCTTGGCGATCTGCCGCTGAAGATCGATGCGGAGCAGCTCGCCGAAATAGGCGTGCAGCGCGATGAGCTCGCGGACCGCCGGCGTCGTGCCGTCAGCGACGAGCATCCGCTCCATCGCAAGCAGCTTCACGACATCGCGCCACGCGCTGTCGCGCGGCCGCGGCGTCGCGAGCATGAAGTCCAGCCAGTCGCCCTCGGCCTCGTCCTTCTCGTCGCCGCCGCCCTTCTTCGCGCCCTGGTCGGCCTTGGCGTCCTTCTTGGCGTCGCCGCTGCCGCCCTTCGCGCCCTTGTCGGCCTTGGCGTCCTTCTTGGCGCCGCCGGCGCTCTTCTTGGCGTCTCCCGCGCCCTTCTTCGCGCCCTTGTCGGCCTTGCTGTCCTTCGCGTCCGCGCCCTTCTTCTTGCCGTCGCGCGCGTCATCGTCGCCCTTGTCGCCCTTCAGCGCCTTGCGCCCCTCCCTGCGCGCCTCGGCGAGCACGCGGGGCGCCGCGTCGCGATCGAGCGACCCGCGGATGTCCTGAACGCGGAGCCGCACCGCGTCGACGATGCCGGAGATGGGCTCACCGAGGGCCGCCCGGGCGCTCTCCCGCGCGCGGGCGTCCTGCGACGTGAGCTGGTCGAGCACACGATCGAGCTCGCGGACCGCGGTGATGTCCGGCTCCGGACGGGCGATCGGGGCGAGGCGCGGGAGCTCCGGGAGCGCCGACGAGGCCGGCGCAGCGCCGGCGTCGCGATCCAGGGCGGCGTGCGCCAGGGGCGCCGCGAGCGGCGCAGCCGCGACCAGGCTGAGCAGGACGAGCCACACGCGCGGCGGGCCGCCTCGCGGCGACCGCCGCGCGCTCGCGCTCCCCGGATCCGACGCGCCGCGTGCCAAGCGCCTCAATCCGTGATGCGAAAGTCGAAGAAGTCGCCGGAGAAGCCGCGCCACCGGACGTCGACGCGCTCGACGCGCGCCGCGCTCGGCCCGCGGTTCGCCCAGGCGATGAGCTCCTTGAGCTCGTCCTCCTCCCCCTCGGCGAGCACCTCGACGGTGCCATCGGAGCGGTTTTTCACCCAGCCGGTGAGGCCGAGCCGCTTGGCCTCGCGCTGCGTGGAGGCACGAAAGAAGACGCCCTGGACGCGACCGCGGACGAACAGCTGAACCTGTTTGAGCCCCATGGAACCAGCTTGACTTAGCCGCGCATTCCGGGGGAGGCAACTTCGGGGAGCGCCGGAGCGTGGCGCCGCGGGCAGTTCGCCCCCGCCGTTCCGCGCGAGCGCGGCGCGGTCGACCCCGCGTCCGTGGCTCCCGGCGCGCATTGACAGAGCAGACGCGCTTGATAGAGTCGCCGCCCGATCGGCAAGCGCAGCCCGCCGATCGAGCGACATGAACGTGAGGGCGCCGGTTTGCGTGGCGAGCCCTCTTCCCCCTGGCGACCCGCCGACATCTTCGACATGCTCGGCCCCGCCTCGGGCTCGACCCGCTAGACCCCCCCAACCAGAAACCATCGACCGACGGCCTCCATGCCCTTGACAGGGCGCGCGCTGTCGCATCCTGGAGCTTTCCGACTCATGCACCTCAGGGAACTGAAGCAGAAACCGATGGCCGAGCTCGTCCAGATGGCGAAGGGGCTCAACATCGAGGGCGCTGCCGGGCTGCGCAAGCAGGAGGTCATCTTCGCGCTCCTGCAGGCCCACGCGGCGCAGGACCAGCCGGTCTACGGCGAGGGCGTGCTCGAATGCCTGCCCGACGGCTTCGGCTTCCTCCGGGCGCCGGACTACAACTACCTGCCGGGCCCGGACGACATCTACGTCTCGCCGTCCCAGATCCGGCGCTTCAACCTCCGCACCGGCGACAGCGTGAGCGGCTCGATCCGGCCGCCCAAGGAGCGCGAGGCGTACTTCGCGCTGCTCAAGGTCGACAAGATCAACGGCGAGCCCCCCGAGGTCGCCCGCGACAAGATCCTCTTCGACAACCTGACGCCGCTCTACCCGCAGCAGAAGTTCAACATCGAGAACGGGACGAAGAGCTTCTCGACCCGCATCATCGACATGCTCTGCCCGATCGGCAAAGGGCAGCGCTGCCTCATCGTCTCGCCGCCCCGCGCCGGCAAGACGGTGCTGCTCCAGCAGATCGCCAACGCGATCTCCGCGAACCACCCGGACACCACGCTGATCGTGCTGCTCATCGACGAGCGCCCCGAAGAGGTGACCGACATGCAGCGCACCGTGAAGGGCGAGGTGATCAGCTCGACCTTCGACGAGCCGCCGACGCGGCACGTGCAGGTGGCCGAGATGGTGATCGAGAAGGCGAAGCGCCTCGTCGAGCACAAGCACGACGTCGTGATCCTGCTCGACTCGATCACCCGCCTGGCGCGCGCCTACAACACGGTCGTCCCGCCGAGCGGCAAGATCCTGTCCGGCGGCGTCGACTCGAACGCGCTGCACAAGCCGAAGCGGTTCTTCGGCGCCGCCCGCAACGTCGAGGAGGGCGGATCGCTGACCATCGTCGCCACCGCGCTCGTCGACACGGGCTCGCGCATGGACGAGGTCATCTTCGAGGAGTTCAAGGGGACCGGTAACAGCGAGATCCACCTCGATCGCAAGCTGATGGAGAAGCGGATCTTCCCCTGCCTCGACATCAACAAGAGCGCGACCCGCAAGGAGGAGCTGCTCCTGCCGGAGTGGATCCTCCAGCGCGTGTGGCTGCTCCGCCAGCTGCTGCATCCCCTCAACGTCATCGACTCGATGGAATTCCTCCTGGACAAGGTGAGCCGCACCGAAACCAATCAGGAATTCCTCGAGAGCATGAACCAGTAGCGGCTCGTCCTAGGGGCGCTCCCGGCGCCTTAGGGAGCGCTCGCTGCGGGACGACCGGACCGCGCAGGGGACCGCGCGCGCGCTCCTCCGGGCGAAGTCGTGTTAGCGTCTCCTGGTGACCGCGAAGGCGGAACAACGCACGAAAGCGCTTCAGGCTCGGATAGAGGAGCTCGAGGCGCGCCTTGCCCAAGCCGACAAGACCGTGCAGGCGCTCCGGGACGTCGGGCTCGCGCTCGGCAGCACCCTGGATCTCGACCAGCTCCTCGCGCTCATCCTGAACAAGATCACCGAGCTGCTCGACGCGGACAGGGCGACCCTGTACCTGCTCGACGAGCAGCGCCAGCGGCTGTTCTCGCGGATCGTCATCGGCGAGGAGGCGCGCGCGATCGAGCTGCCCGTCGGCGCCGGGATCGCCGGCCACGTGGCCAAGGTCGGGCGCACCGTCCGCGTGAAGGACGCCTACCGGGACCGCCGGTTCCAGCGCGACTGGGACGAGGTGACGGGGTACCGCACCCGCTCGATCCTCGCCGCGCCGATGAAGAACCACGTCGGCCGGACCATCGGCGTCATCCAGGTCCTGAACAAGCACGGGGAAGGGGAGTTCTCGGTCCACGACGAGGAGCTCCTGAGCGCCCTGGCGACGCAGGCGGCCGTCTCGATCGACAACTCGCGGCTGTTCCTCTCGGTGATCCAGAAGAACACGCAGCTCGTCGAGACGAAGGAGCAGCTCGAGCACCGCGTGAGCGATCTCAAGCTGCTCTTCGAGCTCGAGAGCGCGATGGGCCGCGCGACCAACATGGAGGACCTCGCGCGCGCGGTCATCACGTCGGCCGGCAGGGCGTGCGAGGCGCGCGCGGGGGGCATGCTCGTCGACGAGATCGAGGGCGGGCTGGTCCTCTACTTCTTCGACCTCGCCGCGTTCGAGGACGGCAGCCCGCCGCCCCGCGCGTCCGCGCCGGGCGACGAGCCCGAGGGCGTCGTCGGCGCGGCCCCCGCGAGGCCGGCGGTGAAGCGCGTCGCCCTGCGCCGCGGCGAGGGGGTGGTCGGGCGCGCCATGGTGCACAACGAGGCCGTGTTCTACTCGAGCGGGGGCGGGAGCGACGACCTCGACGACACGCCGGTCTCACCCAGGCTCGCCCAGCTGCTCGACGCGGACCTGAAGACGGCGATCGCCGTGCCGCTCGAGGGCGAGGACGCGGTGCCGATCGGCGCCATGGCGCTCTACAACTCCAGGAAACCACACGGCTTTTCGAAGGACGATCGCGCGCTCTTGCGGCTCGTGTCGGCGAACGCGTCGACCGCGCTGCGGCTGTTCCGCTCGCGCCTCGAGCGGGAGCAGAGCGAGCGGCTCACCACGATCGGGCGCCTGCTCTCGGGGGTGATGCACGACGTGCGCACGCCGCTCACCGTGATCAGCGGCTACGTCCAGCTCATGGCCAGCGCCCCCGACGCGGAGACGAGGGAGGAGCACGCGCGGCTGATCCTGAAGCAGTTCGACGTGATCAGCGCGATGCAGCGCGAGGTGCTGGAGTTCGCGCGCGGCGAGCGGAGCATCCTCGTGCGCAAGGTCTACCTGACCAAGTTCTTCGGCGACATCGAGAAGCAGCTGGAGCACGAGCTCGCCGGGACCGGCGTGACGCTCGCCCTGGAGCTCGACGACCGCGGGACGGCGCGCTTCGACGAGGCGAAGATGACGCGGCTCCTGCACAACCTGGTCCGCAACGCGGTCGAGGCGATGCGGCCAGGCGGGGGCACCGTGACCATCCGCGCCTACCGCGACCGGGGCGATCTGGCGATCAGCGTCGCGGACACCGGAAAGGGGATCCCGAAGGAGGTCCAGGGCCGGCTCTTCCAGTCGTTCGTCACGTCGGGCAAGCGCGGCGGCACCGGGCTCGGGCTCGCGATCGTGAAGAAGATCGTGGACGAGCACGCCGGGACGATCGCGGTCGAGTCGTCCAACAAGGGTGCGAAGTTCACGATCCGCCTGCCCCAGGAGAGCGCGTCGCGGTCCCCGGCGCCAGCGGAGGGGCAGCCCCAGCGGGCCCCGACGGACGGCAGCCCGGCGCCCAAGCCGGGCGTGGAGGCCGCGCCGGTCGTCCACGAGGGCATCCCCCGCCGCAGGCCGGCAGGCTCATCGCCCCCGGTGAACGAGCGCGGCAGGCGCTCGTCGAGCAACGGCTCGGACGCGTGACGCGCCCCCGCCGCTTGCGCGAGGCGCACCCGATGGAGAGACTCGAACGGTGTCCCAGCTCCGCCTGAAGCTCCTCGAGCCGCACCGGACGTCGCTCGAGAAGTGCGTCTACTGCCCCAAGCTCTCCCGCGCCGCCTGCCCCGTGTCGAACGTGGAGGCGAACGAGACGGTCACGCCCTGGGGCAAGATGTCGATGGCGTACTTCGCCGCGCGCGGCGATGTGCCGCTCGACGCGCCCCACGCGGACCCGGCCTGGGCGTGCTCGGCCTGCTACGCGTGCCGCGAGCGCTGCGACCACAAGAACGAGGTGGCCACGGTGCTGACCGACGCGCGCGCGGAGCTCTTCGCGCGCGGCCTCGAGCCGGAGGGGGCGAGGCGCGTCGCGGAGCGCTTCCGGGCCCGCGAGGACGGCCGCGCCGGCGAGCGCGACGAGCGCGCCCAGCCGGACCCGGCGGCGGTCCACGTGCTGCTCGGCTGCGGCTACGAGCGCCACGCGCCGGACGTCGCCCGCGACGCGCTCGAGGCGACCGAGGCGCTGACCGGCGCCCCGGTCCGCCCGGTGCGCGCCTGCTGCGGGCTGCCGCTCCTGTACGCCGGCGATCGGCCGGGCTTCGAGGCCGCCGCGCGGCGGCTGGCCGACGAGGTCGCGGCGGGGGAGCGCTTCGTCGCGGTCGACCCCGGCTGCGCGCGCGCCGTGCGCGTCGAGTACGCGCGGGCGGGCGTGAGCGTGAAGAGCCCGGAGCTGTTCGTCGATCTCGCGCGGGCGTCGCTCGATCGGCTGCAGCGATCGACGTCGGAGCGGCGGGTGCGCTACCACGACCCCTGCCAGCTCGGGCGCGGCCTCGATCGCTACGACGCGCCCCGGGAGATCCTCGCCCGCATCACGGGGCGGCCGCCGGAGGAGTTCATCCACCGCCGCGAGCACGCCGACTGCAGCGGCGGCGGCGGCCTCGTGCCCGCCACGCGCCCCGCCTCGTCCGCCGCCATCGCCGACGGCAGGATCGCGGAGCACCGCGCGCTCGGCGGCGGGCTGCTCGTGACCCACTGCGCGCAGAGCCTCCGGCGGTTCAGGACCCGGGGCGAGCCGGCGGAGGACCTCGCGAGCCTGGTCGCGCGGGCCGTCGCGCCGCGATGACCGCGCCGGCCGCCGTGGACGAGGCGCGCGGCGGCGCCGCGGGCCAGCAGGAGGGGCCGGCGCCCCACAAGCGGCGCACCGTCGCGGGGAGGCTCCTCGCGAGCTACCTCGTGGTGCTCGCCGCCTTCGCGCTGACCGTGGGCTGGAGCGTCCAGGCGCTGCGGGCGGCGTCGCGCGACGCCCAGCTGCTGCGCGCCGGGTACGTCCCGCTGCTGCTCCGCATCGGCGAGGTCCTGGCCGAGCAGAACGTCTTCAACGCTCAGCTCAACCACATCACCGCCGCGAAGAACCCCGGCGACGTGCGCGAGTGGCTCGAGACCGCCCGGCGGACGCGGCCGCTCGCCTTCTCCATCGTCAAGGACGCCGCCAGGGCGCTCGCCGGCGCCGACGAGAAGGCGGGCGGCGGAGGCGCCGGCGTCGGGCAGGCGGCCGCCTCGTCGGGCGTGCGCCGGTTCAGCGACGAGATCGCGGCCGAGGTGACGGCGATCGAGCGGCTCGTGGGCGCCAGCCCGGAGCGGTTCTCGCAGCTGTTCCAGGCGCTCGCGGTCGGCAACCGCGAGCTCGCCGAGCGCACGCGCGACGAGCTGGTCAAGCGCGAGGTCGAGGGCGCGCAGCGGCTGCGGGCCATCAAGAGCCGCGTCGAGGAGCAGATGGAGAGCCTCACCGTCGAGGCGAGGCGGCGGGAGGAGCGATCGATGCACCTGCTCCTCGGGCTCGGCGTGCTGACGCTGCTCGTCGGCGCGATGATGTCGCTGTACGCGCGGCGCGTGCTCGCCCCGCTCACCGCGGTCACCGAGCGGGCGAACGCGGTCGCGCGCGGCGACCTCACCCCGAAGCAGGTGCTCGCGACGAACGACGAGATCGGCGAGCTCGCGACGACGTTCGAGGGCATGGTCGCCGCGATCCGCCGCGCGCGCGCCGAGCTCGTGAACGCCGAGCGGCTCGCGGCGATCGGGAAGATGGCGGCGCACGTCACGCACGAGATCAGGAACCCGCTGTCGTCGATCGGGCTGAACCTCGAGCTGCTCGAGGAGGAGGTGGCGCGCGCCTCGGCCGCGGGCTCGCCCGACGCTGAGGTGAGGCCCGTGATGAAGGAGTCGGCGCAGCTCGTCGCCGCCATCCGGGCCGAGGTGGATCGCCTGTCGCGCATCGCGGAGCAGTACCTCAGCGTCGCCCGCCGCCCTCGGCCGCAGCTCGTGCCGGAGCGGGTGGACGATCTGGTGCAGGAGCTCGTGGCGTTCGTGCGGCCCGAGCTCGACCGCGCCGGCGTCGCGGTCCGCGTCGAGGTGGAGGAGGAGGGGCCCGAGATCCTCCTCGACGAGTCGCAGCTCCGGCAGGCGCTCCTGAACCTGCTCCGCAACGCGCGCGAGGCGATGCCCAAGGGCGGCGAGATCGTGGTGAGCGTCAGCTTCTCGGGCGGCGCCGCGACCATCGCGGTGGACGACACCGGCCCCGGCGTGCCGGAGGAGCTGCGGGCGTCCATCTTCGACCCGTTCTTCACGACCAAGCAGCGCGGGACGGGGCTCGGGCTCGCGGTGACGCGGGACATCATCGAGGCGCACGGCGGCACCATCTCGTGCGAGCCGCGCGAGGCGGGGGGCACGCGGTTCCGGATCGTCCTGCCCGCCGGCGGCGCGCCGGCCCAGGGCCGCGCCGCGGACGCGCACGCGGCGCCTTGAGCCGCTCCGGCCGCGGGGCGCGCGGTGACGCGCAGGCGCGGCGCGGCCCAGGCGCGCCGGTCACCTCGGCATGTTCAGGTACTCGAGGGCGAGCCCCATGAGGAAGAAGCCCACGACGGCGAACAGGAGCGCCGCCAGCACGTAGATGACGGTCCGGAGCGTCCGCGCCGGGGACGCGCGCGGCGGCTGCTCGATCGGCCCCGGCTCGCCGGGGGCAGGCAGCCCCGAGCTCACCGAGCTCATGGTCGGCCGCGTGGGTTTGTAGACGAGCGTCGGACCCTGGCTGGTCGCTCCGGCCGAGCTGTCCTCGGAGAAATCCGGGAGCGTCCGCGGCGAGCCAGGCGGGGGCACGATCGGGGGCAAGAGCTCTCCGGCCGCGTTGTTCAGCACCATGGTGCCGTTCGGGCCGGTCCATTGCACGGGCTGAACCGCCGGCAGCCCGCCCATCGCGTGTCCGCCCGCCGCGTGCGACGGGCGCAGGCCCTCGCTCGGCATGGGCACCGGCTCACCGAAGGGGTGGTGGGCCGCGAGCGCGGGCTCGCTGGGCTGGCGCGCCGCCGCCTCGACCGGCGGATGCGCCCCTGGATCGGTGGCCGTGCGGATCAAGATGGGATCGGGCGGCGGTACCGGGAGCTTGAGCGCGCCGGAGGACGGGGGCTTGTAGGTCTGGTGTGGGGGCGGCAGGGGCGTGCCGGGCGCATTGCCCGACGCGCCGCTGCCGGGCGCCCTGGAGCTGCGCGGGGTGACGGCCGGCTGGCTCGCGCTCTTCGCCGGCCGCAGCTCGCGCCATGCGGTGAGCCCCTCGAGCGCGCTCTGGAAGCGATCTGCGGGCTCCCGCGCCAGCCCCTTGGCGAGGAACGCCTCGAGCCGCGGATCGACCGGCCCGCCCATCGCCTCGCCGAGCTTCCGCGCGTCGGTCTTCTGCTTCATCTCGACCATGATGAGCAGGTTGCGCGCCTGATAAGGCAGCTGACCGCTCATCGACTGGTAGATCATCGTGGTGCAGGCGTAGATGTCCGCGCGGTGGTCGACCGTCTTCGCCTTGCCGATCTGCTCGGGCGGCATGAACGAGAACGTGCCGAGGCTCTGCCCCATCTCGGTGAGGGTCTCGGCTCCCATCTCCTTCGGCAGCTTGGAGATGCCGAAATCGAGGATCTTGACCCGCGTCGAGCCGTCGGGGCGCGCCTCGAGGTACACGTTCGACGGCTTCAGATCGCGGTGGATGATCCCGGCGCGGTGGGCGTCGGCGAGGCCCATCCAGACCTGCTCGATGATCGGGTGCAGCTCCTCGAACGCGATCGGCCCCGTCCGCTTCAGGCGATCGATCAGCGACTCGCCTTCGAGCAGCTCGAAGACGAGCACGATGCCGTGCTCGGGGTCCTCCTCGACGTCGAGGATTTCGGTGACGTGGTCGCTGTTGATGGAGCCCGCGGCGCGCGCCTCGCGCCGGAACCGCTCGGCGGCGGACGACTTGGCTTTCGAGTCGGGGCGCAGGAGCTTGATCGCCACCTGGCGGCCGGTGCGGATGTTCTCCGCTGCGAACACCTCCCCCATCCCGCCGCGGCCGAGCTGGCGGATGATGCGGTACCGGTTCGCGACGACGGTTCCAGGTTCGAGCTCCAAAAGCGCCTCGCCACAGATTATCCCCCGCGCCGATGCGGGGGATCAAATTCTCCGGCGCGAACGCGGTGAGTCGAGCATGGGCGATCGGCCGCCGCCCGAAGGGCCGTCGTCGCCGCGCCTGACCGAGGCCGGCGAATCGGCCGTCGGATCGAGCTCTTCCGTGGGATCTCCGCCCCTCTGCCGAGAGCCAGCGCTTCCCCTCACGCGCGGCGTCTCGCGCCGAGCGCAGGGGCACGGTCGTGCCCCTGCGCCGCCGCGCTCACTCGTCTTCCTGCTGCCGCAGCTTCGCCATGACGCTCAGGTCCTCGAGCGTCGACGTGTCGCCGGTCAGCTCCCGGCCGGCGGCGACGTCCTTCAGCAGCCGGCGCATGATCTTGCCGCTGCGGGTCTTCGGCAGCGCGTCCGCGAAGCGGATGGCGTCGGGGCGCGCGAACTTGCCGATCTCCTTGGCGACGTGCTCGCCGAGCTTCGCCTGGAGCTCCGGTCCGGCCGCGAACCCCGGCCGGAGCGAGACGAAGACCACCAGCGCCTGCCCCTTGAGGTCGTCCGGACGGCCGACCGCGGCCGCCTCGGCGACGGCGGGATGAGAGACGAGCGCGCTCTCGATCTCGGCCGTCCCGATGCGATGGCCGGCCACGTTGAGCACGTCGTCGATGCGCCCGACGACCCAGTAATAGCCGTCCTCGTCGCGGCGAGCGCCGTCGCCGGTGAAGTAGCAGCCCTCGACGTCGCTGAAGTACTGCCGGCGGAAGCGCTCGTCGTCGCCCCACACCGTGCGCAGCATCGACGGCCACGGCTTCTTCAGGACGAGCAGCCCGCCCTCGCCCGCGGCGACCGGCTTGCCGTCCTTCGTGACGACCTCGGGCACGACGCCGAAGATCGGCAGCCCGGTCGACCCCGGCTTCGAATACGCCGCGCCGGGCAGCGTGGTCATCATGATCGCCCCCGTCTCGGTCTGCCACCAGGTGTCCACGATGGGGCAGCGGCCGCCGCCGATGGTCCGGTGGTACCAGATCCACGCCTCGGGGTTGATCGGCTCGCCGACCGAGCCGAGGAGCCGGAGGCTCGACAGATCGCTCTTCGCGGGCCACTCGTCGCCCTGCCGCATGAAGGCGCGGATGGCCGTCGGGGCGGTGTAGAGGATGGTCACCCCGTGCTTCTCGATGAGCCGCCAGAAGCGGCCCCAGTCGGGGAAGTTCGGCGCGCCCTCGTACATGAGGCACGTCGCGCCGTTCGAGAGCGGGCCGTACACGATGTAGCTGTGCCCCGTCACCCAGCCGACGTCGGCGGTGCACCAGTAGACGTCGTCGTCGCGCAGATCGAACACGTACTTCGTCGTGACGTGCACGCCGACCAGGTAGCCGGCGGTCGTGTGCAGCACCCCCTTCGGCTTCCCGGTCGAGCCGCTCGTGTAGAGGATGAACAGCGGGTGCTCGGAGTCGACGATGGTGGGCTCGCAGGAGGGCGCGGCCTGGGAGAGCAGGTCGTGCCAGAAGACGTCGCGGCCCTCGGTCATCTGCACCGCACAGCGCTCGCTGCCGAGGTGCTGGTACACGATGACGCGCGTCGCGCTCTTCGCCTCCGGCTGCGCGAGCGCCTTGTCGACGGTCGCCTTCAGCGGCACGACCTGCCCGCGCCGGTACGCGCCGTCCTGCGTGATGACGAGCTTGGCCTGGCTGTCGTGGATGCGGTCGCGGAGCGCGTCCGCGGCGAAGCCGCCGAAGACCACCGTGTGCACCGCGCCGAGGCGCGCGCAGGCGAGCATCGCGACGGCGACCTCGGGGACCATGCCCATGTAGATCGCGACCCGATCCCCCTTCTCGATGCCCAGCCGCTTGAGCGCGTTCGCGAGCAGCAGCGTCTCGCGGTGCAGCTGGGCGTAGGTCAGCGTGCGCGTGGCGCCGTGCTCGCCCTCCCAGATGATCGCGGCCTTGTTCTTGGTGGCGGTCGTCAGGTGCCGGTCGAGGCAGCTCTCGGTGACGTTGAGGGTCGCGCCGAGGAACCACTTGGCGTGCGGAAGGGACCAGTCGCTGGTCGTGGTCCACGGCGTGCGGAACACGAGATCGCCCGCCTCCCGGCGCCAGAACGCGTCCGGCTGCTCGATGCTCTCGCGGTAGAGCGCCTCGTAGGCCTCCTGCGCTCCGACGCGCGCACGACGCGAGAACTCGGCCGGCGGCTCGAACCGGCGCGTCTCCTTCAGCAACGACGTGATGGCATCCTGCGACATGGTCACCCCTGCGTTGGAGGGGACGGCGGACGCCGATCCCCAGTCCTGTTCACCCGCTGGAGAGGACGGCGAACCATCTCCGACTCACCGCGAGGGGGTGCGAGGATACATCCGCCGAGCGGCAGAACAAGGATGGAACGGGCGGACGCCCGAGCTCGGCACGCTCACCAGAACGCGTAACCGGCGTGCAGGCTGCCGCCGAGCTGCAGCAGCACGGCCGAGTAGAGCGGGATGTCGTCGTCGCCGTCCTTGTAGCTGATGCCGCGCGACGACTGGAAATAGCTGTCCAGCGAGAACCCGAGGAGCACGCCGCTGAGGTCCAGCTCGACGCCGACCTCGGAGAACACGAACGCGTTCACCCCTCGCGCGGGCTTGCACTGGTTTTTGCAGATATCCCCCTCGGGCGTCTTGATGCTGTCGAAGCTCACGTCGTCGTAGGTGAGACCGCCCCCGATCGAGCCAACGAACCGCCAGGTCTGCCCCGGGGTCATCAGGCGGACGTTCAGCCCGACGCGCGTCGAGCCGAGCGTGTAGCTGGCGTTCGGGTAGCTGGGGTGGTCCGACCCGGTCGCGATGTTCGCGTACTGGAACATCACGTCGAACGCCGCGGGGGTGTTCACGCGGTAACCCACCCGGATCGAGCCGGCGCCGCCGCTGTTCGCCTCCGGATTCGGGAACGCGTGCGGGTGGCCCAGCGGCCAGAGCAGCGACGCCGCGCCGATCACGTAATATCCCTGCGGCGCGAGCGAGAGGGGCACCGGCCGCGGCGGGGGCGGCGGGGGCGGCGGCGTGTACGGCTGCGGCGCCGCGGTCGCGGGGGGCTTCTCCGGGGCGAGCGTCAGCTTCACCTTCTTGTCGCGCTCGCCGCTCACCACGGTGACGCTCTGATCCGCGCTCACATGGCCGTCGGCGCGCGCGCCGATGCGGTGCACCCCCGGCCCGAGCTCGACGACCCGCGCCCCCGACGGCGAGGGCGGTTGCTCCTCGCCGTCGATGATCAGCGTGGCGTCCGGCGGGCTGAGCTCGATCGTGAGGCGGGCGAGCAGCGCGCGCATCTCCTCGATGGCGCTGCGCGCCGTCCGCTCGTCGCCCTCGTCCATCGTGTCGCGGTGCTGCGCGAGCGCGCGCTCGAGCGCCGCGATGGCCCTCGGGTAGTTGAAGAGCGCCTTCTCGGCGAGCGCGATGTTGAAGAGCGGGCTGGCCTTCGGCTTCTCCTCGTAGGCCGCCTCGAACTCGACGATCGCGGCCCGGTAGTTCCGGTCCTGGAACAGCTTGATGCCGTTCTCCATGTGCTGCCGGTACGGCTCGACCTGCGCGAGCGCCGGCGAGAGCTGCGCGGCCAGGCCGAGGAGCGCCGCGCAGAGCGCGACCGGGAGTCGTCCGTGCGATCTGCCCAAGCCCGCCTCAGTCGACCTTGAGCTGCAGACCAGCCGCGACGCCCGTCGGCTTCGACGCCGCGACGTCCGGCGCGGCCGGACCCGGCGCGGCGGCCTTTGCGCCCGTGCCCGTCGCCCTGGGGCGCGCCGCGAAGGGGAGCGTCGCCGTCTTCTTCGTGCTCGGCGCGGCCTTGGGCGCCGGGGGCGGCGCGACGGGCGCCGGCTCCGCGGCCGCGGCCGCGGTGGGCGCCGGCTCGGCGGGCGCCGGCGCGACGGCCGCCGGCAGCGGGTGGAGCAGGACCTCGATCGGGGCCCTGCCAGCCTGGAGCGTCACCTCCTTGTCCACGGTCGTGTAGCCGGAGGCCTCGATCCGCACCCGCTTCGTCTCGCCCGTGCGGCCGCGCAGCGTGCGGTCGGCCAGCGCCACGCCGTCGACGGTGAAGCGCGCGCCCTCGGCGTTCGTCCGGAGCTCGACGGAGACCTGGGCGGGCGGCGCGGGCGCGGCGGCCTCGGTGCTCGCCGCCGGCGGGCGGCTCGCGTGGAAGACCGCGGCGGCGAGCACGCCGGCCAGCGCGATCAGCGCCGCCGCGGCGAGCGCGAGCCGCCGCGGCCCGCGCGCGCCCGTGCGCCCGCTGCTCGACCAGCCCACCTTCGAGCCGCTGCCGGGCACCTCGAGCGTCGTATCCATGGCGATGTTCGGGTCGCCCGGCGTGTGCCTCACCGGCGTCTGCCCGGGCACGCCGGGAGCGCTCGTCGTGTGCGCCCCGAGCTCGTCGCTCGAGCTCCGCCGCGAGCCGAGGAGCCCGCCGGCCCCGGCGACCAGCGCGTCCAGAAAATCCCGCGCCGACGAGAACCTCGCCTCCCTGTCCCGCGTGAGCGCCTTCGCGATGACGCGCGCGATCGGCTCGGGGACCGCCGGGTTGCTCATCCGCACATCCTGGGCGTCTTTCATGCAGATGTTGACGATCACCTGCTCGTACGAGCTGCCGCTGTGCGGCGGGTGCCCCGTGAGGCACTCGTAGAGGATCGCGCCGACCGCCCAGAGATCGGTCCTTCCGTCCACGTCGGGCAGCGCCTGCGCTTGCTCGGGCGACATGTAGAACGGCGTGCCGAGCACCGTGCCCTGCCGGGTCAGCGTGTGCGCCGGCGCGCCGTCGGTGCGGCGCACCTTCGAGATGCCGAAGTCCAGGATCTTCGCGAAGTTCGGGTCGTCGTCGCGGTCGACCAGGAAGATGTTGTCCGGCTTCAGATCGCGGTGGACGATGCCCGCCTCGTGGGCGCGGTGGAGCCCGCGGAGGATCTGCGCGGTGACGTGGAGCGCCTCGCCGAGCTCGAGCCTGCCGCAGCGCCGGATGCGGTGGCCCAGGTCCTCGCCGCGGAGCAGCTCCATGACGAGGAACGGGACGTCGTCGGCGAAGCCGGCGTCGAAGATCTCGACGATGTGCGCGCTCTCGACGGCGCTCGCCGCCTGCGCCTCGCGGTGGAACCGGGCGACGGCGTCCTTGTTCTGCGCGAGCTCGGCGTCGACGAACTTCATCGCGACGCGCTTGCCGATGGCGGTGTTGACCGCCTCGTAGACCATGCCCATCCCGCCACGCCCGATCGTCCGTACGATTTCGTACTTCTGGACCCGCTTTCCGACGAGCGCGCCCTCGACCGGCTGAGTCGCTGCGGCAGTGGTGTCGGGGCTGCTAGGCATGGCGGTTGCGACTCGGGGGGGTGGGCGAAGCGCTATGAGGCCCTATGGACGAACCGTATCAAAGAAAGCTGCGCCCCTTCCCTGCGCGGCAGCTTATCACCTACCCCCGCCGGGGTGCACCTTCGCCGGCGAGGGCGGCCCGGGGTGCGTCCGGCGAAGGGCTCCGTCGCACATCGGCCGTCCTCACCCTCCGTCAGCGCGGCATGGCGGGTGCGTCCGGGCTCGGCGCCTCGGCGAGGCGCGGATCGAGCTGCCCCTGCTTCTCCAGGGCGGACAGCTCGCTGAACCCGCCGACGCTGACGCCGTTGATGAAGATCTGGGGGACCGTCCGCTGCCCGGAGGCCTTGACCAGCCAGGCGCGGAGGTCGTCGCGGCCCTCCACGTTGATCTGCGTGAACTGCACCTGCTTCTGGCTCAGCAGGCGCTTCGCCATGGCGCAGTATCCGCAGTACTCGGTGACGTAGATGGTGACGTCGGCTGCTTGCATGGGCATCTCGTCCTCTTTCCTTTCTCGGGACGGCCAAAGATGCAAGCGCACAGGGCTCCACCTTGCGGTAGGCTGCGCGCATGGCCGAGAAAGAGGGGACGATTCACCTCGATCGCTATACCGGCGACGCGAAGCAGGTCGTCGCCGGCGCCCAGCAGATCGCGGACGAGCGCCAGCACGCCGAGGTCACGCCGCTGCACCTGCTGATGAGGTTGCTCGAGCGTGACCGTGGGGTCTCCGAGGTGTTTCGGCGGGCCGGAGCCGACCCGAACGAGGTGCTCCAGCTCTCCGAGAACGCGCTGAAGAAGCTGTCCAAGGCGGGCGGCGGGGTGGCGTACGTGAGCCCGCGCCTGCTCGACCTCCTCGGGCGCGCCGAGCGGGAGGCGACCCGGGACAAGTCGGCGAACGTGGGCATCGAGCACCTGCTCCACGCGCTCGCCCAGGAGATCCGCGGGCCTGCGGGGGAGATCCTCTCCTCGTTCGGCATCGGCCCCGGCGCGTTCCGGCCCCACCTCGGGGCGCTCGAGGCGGCCTCGAGGGAGCCCGCGCCCGCGGCGTCGGGCGCGTCCGAGCCCGGGCAGCCCTCGCCCTACACCCGGGACCTCGTCGCCGACGCCCGCGAAGGGCGGTTCGATCCGGTCATCGGGCGCGACGTGGAGGCGCGCCGCCTGCTGCAGATCCTCGAGCGGCGGTTCAAGAACCACCCGCTCATCGTCGGCGAGCCCGGCGTCGGCAAGACCGCGCTCATCCGGGGCCTGGCCGACCGGATCGCCCACGGCGACGTGCCCACCAACCTCGCGGGAGCCCACCTCTACGAGCTCGACACCGGGGCGCTCGTCGCCGGCGCGAAGCTCCGCGGGGAGATCGAGCAGCGCCTCAAGGTCCTGGTCGATCGCCTGCGCGGCGCGCAGGACGCCGAGAGCATCCTCGTGGTCGAGGACCTCGACGCGCTCTTCGGGCAAGGGGTGCAGGGCGCCGGCGTCGGCGAGCTCCTGAAGCCGCTCCTGTCGCGCGGGGAGATCCGGATCATCGCCACCACCACGCCGGAGGGCGTGCGCAAGATCAACGAGCGCGACCCCGGGATCATCCGCCGGTTCTCGACGATCACGCTGGAGGCGCCGAGCATCGACCAGGCGACGGAGATCCTGCGCGGGATCGCGACCAAGTACGAGGCCCACCACCGCGTCCGCGTGGGGGAGAGCGCCATCGCCTCGGCGGTCGCGCTGGCCAAGCGGTACATCTCGGACCGCGCGCTCCCCGACACGGCCGTGGACCTGCTCGACGAGACGTCGGCCCGCAAGCGGGTGGAGGTCGACGGCGTGCCGGCCGAGCTCGACGCGCTGACCCGGCGCGTCGACGCGCTCCGCGCCCAGATCGCCGCGCTCGCCGACGACGACGACAAGCTCAGCGTCCAGACCCGCGCGCGCCTGGAGGCGGAGCTCGCCGAGATCGAGCCGAAGGCGTCGTCGATGCGCAGCCGCAACGCGTCGCGCCGCGGCGTCATCGCCGCGTGCCAGTCGATTCGCCGGGAGCTCGTCGCCGCGACGGACGCGCTGAAGGCGGCGCAGCGCGACAAGGCGTTCGCCAAGATCGGCGAGCTCGAGCACGTCACCATCCCCGAGATCAAGCGGCGGCTCCAGGCCGCCGAGGAGGCGGCGCAGCGGGAGGGGGTCGCGCCGACCTCGAACGTCGTCGGCGAGTCGGACGTGGCGGCGACGCTCAACGACTGGACCGGCATCCCGGTGGCCAAGATGCTCGAGGGCGAGGCCGAGAAGCTCCTCAAGATGGAGGAGCGGCTCGCGCAGCGGGTGGTGGGCCAGGACGAGGCGGTGCGCGCGATCGCGAAGGCGGTGCGCCGCGGGCGCGTGGGCCTGCGCGATCCGGGCAAGCCGATCGGCTCGTTCCTGTTCCTCGGGCCGAGCGGCGTGGGCAAGACGGAGCTCGCGAAGGCGCTCGCCGAGTTCCTGTTCGACGACGAGCAGGCGCTGACGCGCATGGACATGAGCGAGTTCATGGAGCGCCACATGGCCCAGCGCCTGATCGGGGCGCCCCCGGGCTACGCGGACAGCGAGCAGGGCGGCTTCCTCACCGAGGCCGCCCGGCGCCGGCCCTACAGCGTGCTCCTGTTCGACGAGGTCGAGAAGGCGCACGCCGACGTGTTCAACCTGCTGCTCCAGATCCTCGACGACGGCCGGCTGACGGACGGCCGCGGGCGGCTCGCCGACTTCTCGAACACGGTCGTCATCATGACCTCGAACATCGGGTCGAAGCGCGTGCTCGAGACCGACGCCAAGCTCTGGACCACGGAGGACGGGCGCGAGGCGATCCGCGACGTGCTGCTCGAGGAGCTGCGCGGGTTCTTCCGCCCGGAGTTCCTGAACCGGATCGACGACATCGTCGTGTTCAAGGCGCTCAGCAAGGACGACCTCCGGGGCATCGTGGACATCCAGCTCCGCCGCCTCGAGCAGCTGCTCACCGACAAGGACATCCGCCTCTCCCTCACGGACGCCGCGAAGGCGCGGCTCGTCGAGCTCGGCTACGAGCCCAGCCTCGGCGCGCGCCCGCTGAAGCGGGCGATCCTGCGCGAGCTCCAGAACCCGCTCGCCGAGACCATCCTGGCCGGGGGGTATCAGCCCGGCCAGACGATGCAGGTCGACGTGAGCGACGAGAAGTTCGTCTTCACCAAGGCGTGAGGGGAGCGCCCGGGCCCGAGGCGAGCGCGAGGAGCGAGACCGCGGCCGGCCGCGCGAAGACCGCAGCCGGGCGCGCGGTCCGGGCCTCGCGCGGCGCGCGGGTAGGGAAGGTAGGGAAGGAAGGTAGGGAGACAGAGCGCAGGGTTTTTGCCGGGCTCTGCCGGGCCGGGCGCGAGGCCGTCGCTCCGGGCGAAGAACGTGGGCGGCGGCGCTGCGAACCTCTTGCCAAGCGAGAGAAGGTCCGTATACTGCCGCTCCCTCGCTCACCGGGCCCTCGGATCGAGGGCCATTGCGTGGCGTAAGGTGAGGGATCGCGGTCCCCAGGTTGAGGAAGACGCACCATGTACGCGGTCATCAAGACGGGCGGCAAGCAGTATCGGGTCGCCGAAGGTCAGAAGCTCCGGGTCGAGAAGCTTGCCGGCAATGCCGGTGACAAGGTCACCTTCAGCGAGGTGCTCCTCGTCGGCGGCGACTCCCCCAAGATTGGCAAGCCCCTCGTGAGCGGCGCCTCCGTCGCGGCCGAGATCACCGGGCAGGACCGCGGCAAGAAGATCGTGGTCTTCAAGTTCAGGCGCCGGAAGAACTACCGCCGCAAGAACGGCCACCGTCAGCCGTACACCGAGCTCAAGATCACCGGCATCACCGCCTAGCAGGAGAAGTAGACATGGCTCACAAAAAAGGCGGCGGCTCCTCCAGGAACGGCCGCGACTCGAACGCGCAGCGCCGTGGGGTGAAGGTGTACGCCGGCGCGCCGGTGCGCGCTGGCAACATCCTGGTCCGGCAGGTCGGCTCCTCGATCCACGCCGGCCACAACGTCGGCACCGGCCGCGACTTCACGCTCTTCGCCTTGGTCGATGGCGTCGTGAAGTACGAGTGGAAGTCCAACACCAAGAAGCAGGTGTCGGTCTACCCGGCGTCCTGAGCTCTCCTCTCCGGGAGGGCCTCATGATCCGTCCTTTCACGTCCCGCCTGCTGCGCTCCATGCGCTCACGGTCTCCTCAAGCGCGGTGACGACCTACAAGCTCCTCGCCGTCGACGTCGACGGGACCCTCGTCCGGCGCGACGGCTCCATCCACGAGGAAGATCTCCTCGCCATCCAGCGGCTCCAGAGCGCCGGCGTTCCGGTCTCTATCGCGACCGGGCGCCTGTACTCGGGGACGCGCGAGGTCGCGCGCCGGATCGGCGTGGTCGGCCCCATCGCGTGCGTCGACGGCAGCCACATCGTGCACACCGAGGGCGACGCGCACCTGTACTCGCGCACGATCTCGGGCGCCCAGGCGGCCCTCCTGCGCTCGATCACCGAGCGGCACGCGACGGCGTCGTTCCTCTTCGCGCAGGACAGCATCGTCCACGACGCGACCGGTACGCCGCACGTCCACTACGTCCGCGGCTGGTCGCACGCGATCGCCGAGGTCGAGCGCGTCTCGTCGCACCCGTACTGGGAGCACGAGCACGGGCTGCTCGCGCTGGTGGCGATCGGGACCGAGCTGCAGGTCATGGCCGCCGTCGAGGAGGTCCGGTCCGAGCTCGGGGAAGCGGCCTTCGTCGTCTCGTTCCCGTTCCTGCGCGACGGTCACACGAGCATCTGGGCCATGATGGTCCGCGCGGCCGGGCCGACGAAGGGGACGGCGATCGCGTGGCTCGCGGAGCACTACGGCTGCGCGACGTCGGACGTGGTCGTCGTCGGCGACTGGCTCAACGACCTGCCGATGTTCGAGGTCGCGGGGCGATCGTTCGCGATGGCGCAGGCGCCCGAGGACGTGAAGCAGGCGGCGACAGACCGCCTGCAGGCCAGCGGCCTGCAGGGCGGCGGCATCGCCGAAGCGATCCACCGCGCCTTCGGTCGCTGAGCGCGGGGCGGCGGCGAGCGCCGGAGGGCAGCGGGGAGCGCCGGTCAGCGCCCCCCTGGCGGGGAGCGCCGGTCAGCGCTCAGCGCCCCCCTGCGCGGCGGTCCGTGTCAGGCCTTGCGCTGCGCCGGCTGGGACGCGGCGGCGAGCTGCTGCTGCTGCTGCTGCAGGTACTGCGCGACGGCGCGCGAGCGCTCGATGGCGAACTGCTTGACCTCCTTGTTCGGAGAGCCCGCGAGCGCGTTCAGCAGCTTGGTCACCTTCTCGAGCTGGCGCGACTGGAACAGCGCCTCGAAGTAGTTGTTGGCCAGGCGCACGTCGCGGCTCATCTTCGCCTCGTGCGGCTGGAGCAGGCGGACCACCGCCTCGAGGTCGTTCTTCTGCCCGTACAGCGCCGACAGGCAGAGCAGCGCCAGCGGGTTGTCCGGGTTCAGCGCGACCGCCTTCTTGGCGTACTCGACCGCCTTGTCCCGCGTCTCCTCGTTGCTCGCGTAGAAGCCCTGGATCGCGATGTACGGCGCCGCCGTCTTCTTGTCGGCCGAGAACTTCTCGATCTCGGCGACCGCGCTCGCCTCGTCGCCGCGCTGCTTGAAGTACTGGAAGAGGTAGGCCCACGCGTCGATACACTCCACGTCGATCGCGATCGCCTTCTCGATGAACTCGCGCTCCTTCGCGTCGTCCTTGCGCGCCTGATAGAGCTTCGCGAGGTGCAGCGAGGGGTAGGGGTTGTCCTTGAGCAGGTTCTGCGCGCCCTTCAGCGTCCCCTCGGCCTTGTCGTGCTTGTCCTGCGAGAGCTGCGCGATGCCGAGCGCGAGCCAGTCGTCGCCCGTGCCGCCCTTCGCGACAACCTTGGAGAGCACCTGCTCGGCGCGCTGCAGCCGGTTGTGCTTGAGGAGCTCCTGCGCGTAGATGCGCCCGCGGTTCAGATCATCGGGCTGCTCGGTCCAGTGCTTCTCGAGGCCGGCGAGCAGGTCCTCCAGGCCGATCGCGATCGGGCGACCCTGATCGTCCTGCACCTGCACCGCCGGCCCGTTGAAGCCGAGCAGCTGCCACATCTGCTCGAGGGTCACCGCCGCGGGGCCCTGCTCGAGCAGGCCCTTCAGCTCGTCGGTCGGCTTGTTCACCGGGATGACGATGAGCGCGTTCCCCGGCACGCCGTTCGGAAACGCGCTCACGGGGGCGACGATCGCTGCCCCTCCCGCGATATTGAGCCCAGCCGCCTGCTGCTGTCCGTTCGTCGTCATCGTCGATGCTCCGAGATCTCTGCCCCACGCGCGCCGAGGCGCGGGGATCACCCAGCCTCGCCCCGGTACCCTGCGCGCCGAATTGATGGGGGCCGTAGTTCGTGTAGAAGGGGCGCGAACGCTAGCAGGGAGGGCCCACCCCGGCAACGGGGGAGCTCGCAGGGCACGGCCGCGCGCCGCGCTCGGTCCGCCGGCATTTCCGCCCGCGAATCCGCCTGTGATTCCAGTGAATTTTGCCGCGCTCCGCGCCGGCCGCGCTGCGGCCTCCGTCGCCGCCGTCGCGGCGCCGCGCGGCTCGCCGTCGCTCGTGGGATCGCTGTCGTGCTCGCTGTCGCTCTCGCCGTCACGGACGCCCATGTCGCTCGCCCTCTCCCTCTCCGCGCGCCGTCCTAGTCGAGTCGCGGGCCGGCGGCGAGGGCCGGCGTGAGCTCGCGCGAAGGCCCGGAGCGCGCCGGCGCCGCGCTGCGCAACCGCTCCGCGAGGTGGGTGCGGCGCTCCTCCTTCCGGGTCTCCGCCAGCGCCAGCGACACGGCCCGCGGATCCGCGACGAGCACCACGAGCCGCTTGCCGCGCGTCACCGCCGTGTAGATGAGGTTCCGCGAGAGCATCACGAAATGCTGGGTGAGGATCGGCACGATCACCGCCGGATACTCGCTCCCCTGGCTCTTGTGGATGCTCGTCGCGTAGGCGAGCGTCAGCTCGTCGAGCTCCGCTTCCTCGTAGGCGACCTCGCGATCGTCGAAGCGCACCTGGAGCTTCCGCTCCTCGGCGTTCACGTCCGTGATGAACCCCACGTCGCCGTTGTAGACCTCGCGGTCGTAGTCGTTGCGGAGCTGCATCACCTTGTCGCCGAGCCGTAACGTCCGCGCGCCGCGCGTGACGCTCGGGCCCTCGGGGTTCAGCGCCGCCTGCAGCCGCGCGTTCAGGGCGATCGCCCCGGCCTCGCCCTTGTGCATCGGCGTCAGCACTTGCACGTCCCGCCGCGGGTCCAGCCCGAACCCCTTGGCGATGCGCTCGGTCACGAGGTGGAGGATCAGGTCCGCCGCCGCCTCGGCCTCGGTCCGCTCGATGACGTAGAACTCGCCGCCGGGCCCGCGCGCGCCCTCCGGCGGCTCGCCGTCGTGGATCCGGTGCGCGTTCCGGACGATGAGGCTGCCCTCGGCCTGCCGGAAGATCTGCGTGAGCCGCGCCGTGGGCACCTCGCCCGAGGCGATCACGTCCCGCAGCACCGCGCCCGGCCCGACCGACGGCAGCTGATCGACGTCGCCCACCAGCACGAGCCGCGCCGCGTCGGACGTGGCCTGGAGGAGCGCGTCGGCGAGCGCCAGATCGAGCATCGACGCCTCGTCGACCACGATCGCCGCCGCCTCGATCGGGCGGCCCCGCTGGCGCCCGAACTTGCGCTGCTTCGGATCGAACTCCAGCAGGCGGTGGAGCGTGACCGCCTCGCGCCCGGTCGCCTCGCTCATCCGCTTGGCGGCGCGGCCCGTGGGCGCGGCGAGCCGCACCGGGAGCCGGGCGCGGTCGAAGAGCGCCAGGATGGCCCGGACGATGGTCGTCTTGCCGACGCCCGGGCCGCCCGTGATGACCAGCACCTTGTTCCGCGCCGCCTGCTCCACGGCGTCCCGCTGCGCCGGCGCCAGCGAGACCTTCGTCTTCGCCTCGAACGCGGCGATCGCCGCGTCGACGCCCTCCGCGAGGCGCCCGCCGCCCGCCGCGTCCTCCTCGTCGCACCCGAGCAGCGAGCGCATCCGGCGCGCGAGCCGCACCTCGGCCTCGTGGAGGTCCTTCGGGTAGACGGCCACCTCCCCGGTCGACAGCGTCTCGACGCGCACGTGGCCGCTCGCCGCGAGCGCGTCGATCGCGCCGTCGACCTCGGCGGCGTCGCGCTCGAGCATCGCCGCGGCCAGCTCGGCGAGCTCCGGCCGCTCCGCGAGCGTGTGCCCGCGGGTCGACAGATCGACCAGCGTCTGCAGCACGCCGGCCTGCGCCCGCTCCGGCGAGTCGGCCCGGACGCCGATCGAGCGCGCGATCCGGTCGGCGGTCTTGAAGCCGATGCCCCACACGTCGATCGCGAGCCGGTACGGGGAGCGGGAGACGATGTCGATCGCGTGGGGGCCGAACCGCTTGTAGATCCGGCTCGCCAGCGCCGGGGAGGCGCCGTGCGCCTGGAGGAAGATCATGATGGCCCCGATCGCCCGCTGCGCCGCCCACGCCTTGGCGACCGCCTGCGCGCGGCGCTGGCCGAGCCCGGGGACCTCGGCGAGCCGCTCCGGCGAGCGGTCGAGGATCTCCAGCGTCTCGGCGCCGAACGCCTCCACGATCCGCTTGGCGTACGCGGGGCCGATGCCCTGCACCATGCCCGACCCGAGGTAGCGCTCGAGCCCGTCGAGCGTGGCGGGGGCGATCGGCAGCAGGGTCTCGACCTTGAGCTGCTCGCCGTGCTTCGGATCGCGCTCGTAGCGCCCCGTGGCGCGCACGCGCGTGCCGGGGACGACCTGCGGGAACACCCCGACCCAGACCTCCGGGGCGGCGCCGGGGGCGACCTCCACCCGCAGCACCCGGAAGCCGCTCGACTCGTTCTCGTAGGTGACGCGGGCGACCTCGCCCTCGACCGTCGCGGACCCGTCGCCCGCCACCTCCCTGGCCGAGAAGAGCCTCTGCTGGCCCCCGCCGCCCGGCTGGCGCTCGCCGGCCCCGCCGGGGCGCTCGCCGCGGTCGTGCGGGCGCGGCGCGCCGTCCGGCGGCGCCGGCGCGGCTGCCCCCCGGGCCGCCCGACCGGGGCCGCCGCTCCGCTGGGACCGTTGCACGAGGGCAGCATGTAGCCGCCGGCCCGCCGGCGGCAACGCCCTCGTGCGCGGCGGGGCGTGATAGTCCTCGCGGGTGCCGGAGCTCCCCGAGGTCGAGCACGCCGCCGCCTCGCTCCGCCGCTTCCTGGCGGGCGACCGGATCGCGTCCGCCGAGGGCGACCGGACCCGCGTGTTCCGCGGATCGAGCCGCGACGCTTTCGAGCGCGCGCTGCCGGGACGCGCGCTCGAGCGCCTCACGCGCCACGGCAAGTACCTCGTGCTGGAGCTCGACGCCGGCGTGGTGCTGCTCAGCCACCTCGGGATGACCGGCAAGTGGGTGCGCCGCTCGCCCGGAGAGCCCGCGCCGGCGCACAGCCGCGCCCGGCTGCGGCTCGCCTCGGGGAGCGTGCTCCACTACAACGATCCGCGGCTCCTCGGCCGCCTCGCGATCCTGCGCGGCGTCTCGCCGGGCGCGATCCCCGAGATCGCCGCGCTCGGCCCGGATCCGCTGCGCGACGGGATCGACGTGGACGCCCTGACGCGGCGCATGCAGGCGAGCGCGCGCGCCGTGAAGGCGATCCTCATGGATCAGGCGGTGATCGCCGGCCTCGGCAACATCCAGGCGACCGAGGCGCTGTTCCGCGCAGGCGTGCACCCGGCGCGGCCGGGCCGATCCCTCTCGCGCGAGGAGGTGGCGGCGATCGCCGCGGGCGCCCTGGGCTCGATCGCGCACACGCTCGGGGCGATCGGCGCGGGGGAGATCGCTTACCTGTCCGAGTCCGGCGCGGCGCCGAACCCGTTCCTGGTCTACGCGCGCGCCGGCGAGCCGTGCCCGCGCTGCGGCGCGTCGCTGGAGACGCGCGCGATCGGCGGCCGGTCCAGCGCCTTCTGCCCGCGCTGCCAGCCGGAGCGCGGCCGCGCGCGGGCGCGAGCCGGGCCGCGCAGGGCGGCCCGGCGCTGAACACGCGTGGCGTGAAGGGATTTGCGCCGCGGGGCCGCGGTTGGCGTGACTTCTTCGGGCCGGTATAGTGGCCCCGCGATGGGCCGCAGCACCTTGGTTTCCGTCCTCTGCGCCCTCGTTCTCGCGGGCTGCGCCGGGAGGGCGCCGGAGGCGGCGCGGTCCAAGGACAGCCTGCTGCGCGTGGCCTCCGCGGTCTCCGTGGAGCCGAGCGGCGGCGCGCCGTCGCCGGCGCTCGGGGCGGCGGGGCACGAGGCCGCGCACGCGGCCGCGCACGAACACGAAGACGAGGTGGACGAGGACGGCGGGGAGGTCGACGACGGCCTGGAGCTGCACGCCGACCCGGGCGCCGGCACGCGGGCGCACTCGCCGCTCGCGGCGATGACCGACGCCCAGATCGAGGAGCTGCTCGCGAAGGACCCGGCGGCGCTGGGGCCGATGTCGGTGGGCGCCACCAACGCGGGCGCGCTGTTCAACGGCATCCGGATGCCCGAGAGCGACCGGTGGGAGCTCGTCGATCCGGGCCACGCCTGGGGGACGCGTGAGACGGTCGACGCGCTCGACCGGGCGATCGCCGAGGTGCACCGGCAGTTCCCGGGGAGCCCGAAGCTCTACATCGGGCACATCAGCGACCGGGACGGCGGCCGCCTCTCGCCGCACAAGAGCCACCAGGCCGGGCGCGACGTCGACATCAGCTATTTCCTCGACGCGCGGCACCGCTGGTACCAGCGGGCCACGGCGGCGAACCTCGATCGAGATCGCTCCTGGGCGTTCGTCAGGGCGCTCATCACCGAGACCGACGTGGAGCTCATCCTCATCGACAGCAGCGTGCAGCGGCTGCTCAAGGAGCACGCGCTGAAGATCGGCGAGGACAAGGACTGGCTCGACGACGTGTTCCAGTACGGGTCGCGGAAGCCGCGCCCGCTCATCCGTCATGCCCGCGGGCACGCGAACCACATCCATATCCGGTTCTACAGCCCGATCGCGCAGGAGTCGGCCGTGCGCGCGTATCCGCTCCTCGTGAAGCGAGGGGCGATCAAGCCGACGGCGCAGTACGTGCGCCACACCGCGAAGAAGGGGCAGACGCTGGGCTCGCTGGCCCGGCAGTACGGCACCACGGTGGAGGCGATCAAGCGGGCCAACGGCCTGCGATCCACGGCGATCCAGGCGAAGCGCGTCTACAACATCCCGCGGCCGTCGAGCGGCCCCGCCGCCCCGCCGAAGCACGTCGTCGTGCCGCCGCGCCGGCTGCCCCCGCCGCGGGCGGCGGAGGCGCCTCCGCCGGCGCGCCACGAGGGCGCCGGGCCCGCGCTGGGCGGCTGATCCGCGGGCGGCGCGCGAGGCTGCCGGCGCGCCAGGGCACGCGGTCGGCCCGCGGGCGCGGCCTCCGCCTCGCTCAGTGCTTCACGTCGACGACGAGCCGCGCCGGCTTGGTCAGCTCGAGGACGCGGTACTTGTTCGGCGACGAGACCCCGAGCACCCACGTCACCTCGGCCTCGAAGTCGCACGTCCGCTCGAGCTCCAGGGCGACGCCGAGCGCGAGCTTCCGCTCGCGGAACGGGATCGTGGGCTTCCCCTCGTCCGTGTGCGCCGCGGCGGGGGTCATGCGCACGGCGAGCCACCCGTCGCCGGCGATCTCGGTCGCCTCGCCCGAGCCGCACTGCCGCACCGGCTTGTCGATGTAGTCGACGTGGTAGCCCGGCACGGCGTCCCCCTCGAACTCGAACACGATGCGGTCGTAGTGCTCGTGCCGGGCCGCGCGCACGTCGCGCAGGATCGCGACCTTCGCGCCGGCGCGCGGCTTGTCGGTGGCGCCCGCGGTGCCCTCGAACGTGTCGGTGCTGGTGGGATCCGCCTCCTTCGGGGGCCGCGGCGTGGGCGGCACGTCGTCCGCTGCCGGCCCCTCGGCGGGGCGCGTGTCGATCGGCGTGACGTGCGGGACGGGCTGAGCAGGCTCGCTGCCGGCGCCGCCGCGGCAGCCCGCGGCGAGCGACACGGTTGCGGCGGCGAGCAGGAGGTCGGCGATCCTCATGAGGGGCTTTCATGGCGCCGCGGCCGCCGCACGTCCACTGCGACGAGGCGGGGCACGACGAGGCGACCGGCCACGGCGAGGGACGGGCACGACGACGCGGCGGGGCGCGGCGAGCGACGGCGCGGCCGGCGCGCGCCGTCGAGGATCACCGCGAAGGCGCCCGCGCCCTGGCCAGGATCGCCGCGAGCCGGGGCGCGATCTCGTCCACCGCGCGCTCGCCCTTCACCGACCCCTCGATGCGGAGGGGCGTCCCCCGGCCGTCCTCGCCGGGCACGACGAAGAGCGGGATCATCTCCGACGCGTAGCCGGCCTCGGCGAGCCGATCCCGGTCGCGGTCGAGGTCGAACTCGAGCAGGCGCAGCGCCGGGAAGGCCGCGTCGAGCTTTCCCGCCTCCACGGCGTCGTGGAACCTCGTGCACGGCTCGCACCACGGCGCGCCCACGTAGACGACGAGCTCGCGCCCTTCCCGCCGCGCGCGCTCCCGCGCCGCTTGCACCAGCGCCGGCACCTCGCCGCCGTCCGGCGCGGGCTCGATCTCGGCCCGCACCGCCGCCGCCGGCCGCGCGACGCTGCTCCCTGCGGGCGGCGGGGAGGTCTCCTCCCGCGAGCAGCCGAGGAGCGCCGCGAGGCAGAGGACCAGCCCGGCCCGCGCCGACCCCTTCCGGCCATGACCGTTCACGTCGTTTCCCACGCGGCCACGGTCTTGCTCACGGCGGGCGCCTCCGCCAGCGCCTCACGGCAGCACGAGCTTGATCGAGAACACGTAGTCGACGTTGACCGGCCGGCCCTGGTAGCTGACCGGCTTGTAGCGGCTCGCCGCGAGCGCCTCGAGGACCGCCTCGTTCATGTGGGGCACGCCCTTGACGATCCGGCAGCCGGTGAGGCTGCCGGCCGTCGTCACCACGCACTTGGCGAGCACCGTCCCCTCGACCCGCGCCTGCAGCGCTTGCCGCGTGTAGACGACCGCGGGCGCGACGATCGGCACGGGGCGCGTCATCCCCTCCTGGAAAGGCAGGATCTCGGGGGCGGCCGGCGCCGGCGCGGCCGGCGCCGCTTCGGGCACGGCCGCCGGAGGCTCCGGCGGGGCGATCGCGGCCGGCTGGGCGGCGCTGGGCTCGTCGGCGCTGGGCCCGGCGGCGCTGGGCTCGGCAGCGCTGGGCTCGGCGCTCGGCGGCCCGGCGCTCGGCGGCCCGGCGCTCGGCGGCTCCGCCGGCTCCGGGAGCGCGCTCGCCGCGGCCTGCGGGCTCGGCGCCGGGGCCGCCGTGGCGAGCGCCTCGAGCTCCGTCGAGGCGGTCTCGTCCACGGGGCGGACGACCAGCACGGCCGGCTTGTAGCCGGGCTTGGTCAGGGTGAGCCGGTACTCGGCCGTGGTCCCGGCGCCCTGCAGCACGAGCCGGCACGGGGTCGCCAGGCAGACCTCCGTCCCGCGGTCGGACACGCGGGCGCCGGGCGGAGCGCTCTCGATCCTCACGATCCTGAACTCGGCCGCCGCGCTGGGCGCTCGGTCCACCGAGGCCTCGGCGGGCACGGCGAGCGGCACGGGGGCGGGCTGGACGGCGGCAGGGGCGCTCGCGGCGTCCGGCGCGCGCCCGCGCACGTGCCCGGTGAGCGCCAGCACGATGCCCCCGCCGACGAGCGCCGCGACGAGCGCCACGACATAGACCGACACCGGCGCATGCCGGGGAGGGCCGACGGAGCCGCTGAAGGTCGGGGGCGCCTGGGGAGGAGAGAGCGAGTCGTCGCGCTGCGGCGGCCGGGTCGTCGCGCCGGGCTCGCCCGCCGCAGCGCGGGTCGCCGCGTCCGGCCCGCTCGGCGAGGGCGAGGGGGCCGAGATGCGCGGCCCCGACACCGACGGCGCGGAGGGCAGCGCGCCGCCGGGCTGCGTCACGGACAGGCGGTCGGGCGTCGAGGTCCGCGCGAGATCGATCGGCTCGCCGGCCGCGCCCTTCAGCGCGGTGAGACACTCCTTCATCGACTGGAAGCGCCTGTCCGGGTTCTTCTCGAGACACCGCATCACGATGGCTTCCATCGCCAGCGACACGAGCGCGCCCGGAGCGCGCTCGCCGAGCGGCGGCGGAGGCTCGCTGACGTGGGCCATCAGCGTCGCCGTGGGCACCTTCTTGTCGAACGGCACCTTGCCGCAGAGCATCTCGTAGAGCAGGACGCCGAGCGCGTAGATGTCCGCGCGCGGCGAGAGATCGTGGCCCATCGCCTGCTCCGGGGCGGTGTATTTGGGAGAGCCGATGAACAGGCCCTTCTGGGTCAGATCGTCCAGCTGCTGCCCCGAGACGTCCTTGACCAGACCGAAGTCGAGCACCTTGACGAAGTCCTTCTCGTCTCCCTGGTCGACGAGGAGAACATTGCTCGGCTTGAGATCCCGATGCACGAGGCCGAGGCCGTGCGCCTCGGCGAGCGCGCGGCAGATCTGCCGCGCGATCCGGCTCGCGCGCGCCTCGGGGAGCGCGCCCTCGTCGTGGAGCACCCGGTGCAGCGTACGGCCAGCGATGTACTCCATCGCGATGAAATAAATGCCGCGGAGATCGTCCCGGCCGTAATCGAAGACGGTGACGGAGTTCGGGTGGGTGAGCCTCGCCGCGGTCGCGGCCTCGCGTGAAAAGCGCCGGAAGAACTCCGGATCTTGCTCGCGGCGCTCGTCGGGCACGAGGAGCTTGAGGGCGCAGATCCGGCCCAGCGCCGATTGCTCTGCCCTGTAGACCTTGCCCATACCCCCGCGGGCGATGAGCGATACGATCCGATATCGATCGGCGATCGTGGCGCCGATGAGCGGGTCTTGACCGCTGTTTCTGGCCGCACCCATGCCGTCCATCATACGCACGAGCGCGGGGGCGCGGCTACCCCAACCCCCGTGTCTCGCGCGTCTGCCGGATTGCGCGTCTCGGGGTCACCCGCGCGGCCCGGCTCGTCCGGCGGCGCGGAGCGGCCCTGTCTGATGGGCTGTCGGGGGTTTGCTCGATCACCGCTTCACGCGTTTCAGCGCCGGCGAGCGCGGCGACGTTCTACAGAGAGCACCGGAAGTTTACGGCTCTGTTTCGCGACGACTCCATGTCTGTTCGCCGACCGCGCGCGCCCGAATCGCCGGCGGCGCGCTCTCCGCGCGTGACCGGCGGCTCGGCCGCCGGCGCCGGCCCTTCCAAGGTGGCGCCTCCGCGAGGGCAGGGTGCGAGCCGGCGCACCGGGCGGCGCGGCGCCGGCCCGGCAATCTGGAATTTATTCAACGCCCTGGGCGCGAGGTCGCCGCCGAAAATCGCGTCGCGGGTCTGGAACCTGGGGCCGGGGGCGCTGTCGATCCCGGGCGTGGACGCGGTGCTCCGCGGCGCACGCAGAGAGCGGTGAAGCTCGCCGCGCGTGCGCCGTGGAGCGCCGGAGCGCGGGCTCTCGCGGGCTCGCTCCATTCAGACCGCTCGCTGCGCGGGTCGCACGCGAGCGAGCAGGGAAAGGCCTGGCTTCAGATGGATACGTTCAAGTTGGCTCCGAGCATGGCATCCCCGAATCCCTTCCTCGGCAACCTGCCGTTCAGCGCGGCTCCGGCCCGCGATCCCGAGGTCCCCGCGGACGCGCCGGAGGGCTCGTACACGTACGCGCTGGTCAAGAGCGCGCCCGAGGTGCCCGCGGCGGAGTGCGAGACCGAGGCGCTGTCCGTCGAGGTGCTGATCCGCTGGGGGAGCAGCCTGATCCACGTGGCGCACCTGACCCCGCCGCGCTCGTTTTACGTGGGCGAGCAGGAGGGCGCGGAGGGCGCGTGCGACTTCTTCCTCCCGGCGGAGCGGCTGGGCGCGGCGAGGGCGCCGCTCGTGCTCGTCGGGGACGACGGCGAGGTGAGCGCCGTGATCCCGCCGGGCACGTCGGGGATGATCGAGATCGGGAGCTGCAAGATGACGGTCGCGCAGGCGATCGCGACGGGCCGCGCCGCGCCGTGCGCCGCGCTCGACGGGGCGCGGCGGATCGCGCTGCCGCTCGGCGCGCGCGCGCGGCTCGACCTCGGCGACTTCGGCTTCGAGGTCGCGGTGGGCAACGCCGGCCGCCGCGTCGCGGGCAAGGCGAGCCTCGACCGCCGCAGCCTGCCGTTCACCGCGCTCTCGACGCTGCTCCACGTCGGCCTGCTCGGGGCCATGGCCGCGTTCATGCCCCCGCTGGCGATGGCCGACGATGGCGGCGTGAGCGCGGAGCAGGCGTACTTCATGGCGCAGGCGATCGCGGCGACCGCCGAGCGGGAGCTGCCCGACGCGGACACGGGCGCGGCGGCGACCCGCCCGAACGACACGGAGGGCGGCTCGGGCGCGGCCGCGATCGGCGAGTCGGGCAAGGCCGGCAGCGCGACCAGCCGGAAGACGAACGGGCGCTTCGAGATCGAGGGGCCGAAGGACAACGCCGACGTGCGGATCTCGCGGGCGCAGGCGCTCGACGACGCGGCGCGCTTCGGCATGATCGGCGTGCTCCAGGCGGGCCTCGGCGGCGATCCGAACGCGATCTCGGCGCCCTGGGGCGGCGTCGACACGCTCGGCAGCGGGGCGAAGAGCGTGATCGGGAACATGTGGGGCGAGACGATCGACGAGTCGGGCGGCGTCGGGGGCCTCGGGCTGACCGGCGTCGGCGAGGGCGGCGACGGGCGCTTCACCGGCATCGGGATGGGGCCCCTCGGCACCATCAACCACGGCAACGGCCTCGGCGACGGACAGGGCTTCGGCCCGGGCGGCGGCGCGTCTCGCTTCATCAAGGGCCCCGGCCACAAGGTGAGCGCGCCGCGCATGAAGGTCGGGTCGACCTCGGTGTCGGGCCGGATCCCGCCCGAGGTCATCCAGCGCATCGTGCGGCAGAACTTCGGCCGATTCCGGCTCTGCTACGAGAACGGGCTGCGGAGCAGCCCGAACCTCACCGGGCGCGTGTCGGTCGGCTTCACGATCGGCCGCGACGGAGCGGTCTCGAGCGTGCAGAACGGCGGCTCCGATCTGCCGGACAAGGGCGTCGTCGCCTGCGTGGTGCGCTCGTTCTACGGGCTGTCGTTCCCGCCGCCGGACGCCGGCATCGTGACCGTCACCTATCCTATCTTCTTCAGCCCCTCCGGCAGCTGATTCGCCCCTTCGGCTGACCTTCGGTGTCGCCCCGGCGCGCGACATGCTCTATCGTCGGCGCGTGATCGCCCTGTCCCGGATCCTGAGCACGCTAGGGCGCCCGCAGCGCGCGCCCGACAAGAACCTTCGCAACCCGTTCCTCGAAGGGAACTACGCCCCCTTCCGGAGCGAGACGGAGTGCGCCTCGCTCGAGCTCGTGTCGGGCGAGGTGCCGTCGGCGCTCGCCGGCACGCTCTACCGGATCGGGCCCGCGCCGCGGTTCGATCCGATCGAGCCCCTCCTTTATCACTGGTTCGAGGGCGACGGCATGGTGGACGCGTTCCGTTTCGACGGCGGGCGCGTGTCGCACCGCCGCCGCTGGGTCCGCACCGACAAGCTCCGCTGGGAGGAGGAGGCCGGGCGGGCGCTCTTCGGCGGCCTCCGCTGCTTCGGCCGGCGCACCCAGATCGAGGGCTGGAAGGCGCTCGGCTTCACGCCCTCCGAGCTCATCGAGCTCCGCGTGCGCGGGCTGCTCGGGCTGCCGCCGCGCGAGGATCAGGTGCGGCGGATCATGCGGGCGCACGACCGGAGCAACACGAACGTGCTCAGGCTCGCCGGCAGGCTGCTGACGCTCGTCGAGAGCTCGGCCGCGCACGAGCTCGATCCCGAGACGCTCGCCACGCGCGGGCGCTTCACCTTCGGCGGTGCGCTGGAGGCGCGCCGCATGACCGCGCACCCCAAGGTCGATCCGGACACGGGCGGCATCTACGCCTTCGGCGGGTCGCCGCGGCCGCCGTACCTGACCTATTACGCCTTCTCCGCGGACGGCTCGCTCCGCTTCTCGCGCGAGCTCGACGTGCCGTTCCCGGCGATGATGCACGACTTCGCCCTCACGGCGACGCGGGCGATCGTCTATCACCTGCCCGCGACCATGCGGTACGAGAACTTCAAGTCCTCGACCCCCGTCCGCTGGGAGCCCTCGGAGGGCGCGCGCCTCATCGTGTTCCCGCGGGACGAGCCCGGCGCGCCCGCGCGCTACGTCGATCTCCCCGCCTGCTTCGTCTTTCACACGATGAACGCCTTCGACGACGGCGGCTCCGTCGTGCTCGACGTGGTGAGGTACGGGCGCCTCCCGCTCTTCGATCTCGGCGGGGAGAACCCGAACCCGCCGATCACGGAGAACCCGGAAGGGCGGCTCACCCGCCTCCGGATCGATCCCGACAAGGGCGCCGTCAGCGAGACCCTGCTGGACGAGGCGCCGGCGGAGTTCCCGATCGTCGATCCGCGGTTCGCGGCGCGGCCGTACCGCTACGGCTGGATGGTGTGCAGGCGCGGGGACAGCGACGGCCGGGGGCACCACAACGCCATCGCCCTCGTCGACCACCTCGAGCGGCGCGGGCGCTATCACGAGCTCGGGCGGTCGAGCTTCACGTCCGAGCCGGTCTTCGTGCCCCGCGGGGAGGGAGCGCCGGAGGGGGAGGGGTGGCTGCTCGCCGTGGTGTACCGCGCCGAGACGGATCGGAGCGAGGTCCTCGTCCTCGACGCGCTCGACATCGAGCGCGAGCCGGTCGCGGTGCTGCGCTGCCCGCACCGGATCCCGTACGGCTTTCACGGCTCGTGGGTGGCGCGCGGCTGACCGCCGCGCCGCCTCCCGCCCTTGCGGCCGGGCGCCTCTCCGGCTCGCTACCGTCCGCCGCCCGCGGCGACCTGGCCGACGGCGCGCTCCGCCTCCGCGATCTCCTGCGCTCGCTGCTGGATCATCACCCCTTGCGGCGGGCCCTGGAAGCGGCGGCGCTCCAGCGCGAACCAGACGATCGCCGTCAGCGCGAACACGATGAGCATGATGACAAGGGCCTTGTCGTTCGGCGGCTGGACGCTCACCACGATCAGCATCAGGCACGCGAGGACGCTGATGATCGCGAGCGGCCGGTAGAGCGCGCCGAGGTCCCACGGCCCCATCGTCACCCAGGTGCGGCCGTAGGCGCGCACGCCCGCCATCGTGGGCATGACATAGGAGATGTAGAGGAAGATCACGCACACGGCCGTGATCGTCGAGTAGACCGGCGTGTACACGGTGAAGGCGATCGTCAGCGCGCTGACGACCCAGATCGCGGTCGCCGGCGTGCGGAACTTCGGGCTCACCTTGCGCAGCTGCTCCGAGAGCGGCAGCCCCCCGTCGCGGGCGAACGCGAAGGTCATGCGCGAGGCGGACGTCACCGTGGCCAGCCCGCAGAGGTACTGGGCGATCGAGATGCCGGCGTAGAGCGCGATCCGGAGCTTCTCCGGGATGACGCTCTCCATGATCCAGAAGAAGACCCCGCCGCCCTTCGATGCGGCCGCGTCCATGTCGGGGATCGCGAGCACGATGGCGCTCAGCATGAGCCAGCCGAAGACGCCGGAGACGAGCACCGCCCGGACGATGCCCCGCGGGACGGTCTGCGCCGCGCCGATCGTCTCCTCCGAGGTGTGCGCCGACGCGTCGTATCCGGTGATCGTGTACGCGGGCAGGAGGAAGCTCAGGAGGAACAGCATCGTCATGCTGTTCGTCTCCGGCCACACGTCGCCCCCCCTCGCGCCGCTGTAGTTCGTGAACGTCACGAGCCGCCCGAGGTCGATCTGGGGCGCGTGGAAGACCATCGCGAGCGTGAGGATCACCGAGACGACGAGGATGAGGTATCCGCTGAAGTCGGTGAGCAGGGTGGTGACGCGGATCCCGAGGTGGTTGAAGAGCGCCTGTGTCCCGGTGATGAGCGTGACCCCGACGATCTGCGTCAAGAGGGCCTGATCCGGAGTCATCTTCGCGATGTCGACGCCGAACAGCGGGCCGAGCGAGCTCATGATGAACAGGTAGGCGCCGACGTTGATCGCCGCGAGGACCGTGACGAGGCCGATCAGGTTGAACCACGCGGTGGCCCAGCCGAAGCCCCGGCCGCCGAGGATCGAGGCCCAGTGGTACAGCCCGCCCGCGGTCGGGAACGCGGACGCGACCTGGCCCATCGTGAGCGCGGTACAGAGCGAGAGCGCGCTGCAGACCGGCCAGCCGATGCCGATGCCGGCCCCGCCGACGCTGCAAAGCCCCATCTGGAACGAGGTGATGCCGCCCGCGATGATGCAGATGATCGAGAACGAGATCGCGAAGTTGGAGAAGCCCCCCATCCGGCGCAGGAGCTCCTGCGCATAGCCCATGCTGTGGAGCGTCTTCACGTCCTCGGCGATCACGCCCTCCACGCTGCTCGGCGTTTCGCCGGAGCGCGGCCCGACGTCCCCCTTCGTCTCACGGCTCATGAGCGGCCCCTTTCCTCAACGGTCCTGCGCTCGTGGCCGACGAGCCCGGCGGGGCTCGTCAGGATCGGCGCAGAGAGAGCGTACATGGGGGCGCCGGCGAGTGCCTAGTGCCTGTGTCCGGAGTGGCGCAGGGGAGGCCGGGGGGAGATTTCAACGCCAAGGCGCCAAGGCGCCAAGGCGCCAAAGAGAAGAAGAGAAAAATTGTCTTGCGTTTCCCGTCCTTGAAGGCGCCAGGAGACGAAGAGGCGAATTCTCTTGTCTTTTTATACCTTTACGGCTTTACGCCTTTGCGTTGGAATCTCCGCTTCGTGGGCGGCTCCCCGGCGTGGCCGTGTCCCGATCAAGGATGTCTCGACGAGCGGCTGCGAAGGCAGGGCCAGCTCTCGAAACCTGCCCGCCGTGAGCCGGATACAGGACAAGCACGGTGCGGAGCCGCCGGCGACACAGGCGGTGGCCGGAGGGCCCGGCTGCTACCCTCGCCGCGCATGCCGACGACGACTCACCCCCTCTCGCGCCGGCGCGCGCTGCTCGGCCTCGCCGCGCTCGCCGCGCCCTCGTGCCGGTGCGAGAGCCCGCCGCCCCCGCCGGAGCCCGCGGCCGCGGCCACCTCCCGCTGGAAGGAGCTCGCCTTCGAGCCGGCCTCCGAGGCCGAGGGCCCGCAGCGCGCGCTGCTCCTCGCGCCCGAGGCCGCGGCGCCGCTGCCGCTGCTCGTCGCGCTGCACGGCCGCGGGGAGGCGGTGCGCGGCCTCGAGGTCGGCGCGCGCGGGTGGCGCGACGACTACGGCCTCGACGCGGCCCTCCAGCAGATCCTCTCGCCGCCGCTCGCGCCGGACGACCTCGGGCAGATGGTCACGCGCGAGCGGCTCGCGCAGCTCAACGCCTCGCTCGGCGAGCACCCCTACCGCGGGCTCTGCATCGCCACGCCGTTCACGCCCGACCTCCGCGATCGCTCCGCCGAGGGGGCCGCCGCCTTCGGGCGGTTCATCGTCGAGCGGCTCCTGCCGCGGGCGCGCGCCGAGGGCGGCTGCCTGGCGGCGCGCGAGGCGACCGGGATCGACGGCGTGAGCCTCGGCGGCCGCCTCGCCCTGCTCGTCGGCCTGTCGCACCCCGACGTCTTCGGCGCCGTCGGCGCCCTCCAGCCGGCGGTGCGGGCGGACGAGGCGGAGATGTTCTCCGCCCTCGCGCGACGGGCCGCCGAGCGCCGCGCGCTCGCGCTGCGGCTCGTGTCGAGCGAGGGCGACCCCTTCCTGCCCGCCATCCAGGCGATCAGCGATCGGCTGCGGCAGGATGGCGTCGCCCACGAGCTGCTCATTGTGCCCGGACCCCACGACTATTCCTGGAACCGCGGGCCCGGCGGCGTGGAAATGGTGCTCTGGCACGAGCGCGTCCAGCGCGGCTTGCGCGCCCCGTGAAGGGGGCGGCCCGGGCGTCACAAGCCCCTGACCAGGCCGCCGAACCGTGTTACTTCCTCGGCAACGACGTGGCCGACCCGACACGCATCGCCCGCGCCGACAGCGCGACCGACCCGCCCTCCGTGCGCGAGTGGCTGAAGCCGCTCGAGAGCGCCGGCCAGCGCCGCAGCACGAGCGCGAAGCGCGTCGGCGGCAAGGCGGCCTCGCTCGGCCGCCTGCTGCGCGACGGCTTCCCGGTGCCGCGCGGCTGGGTGCTCGACGCGCGGTGCTTCACGGAGCTCGTCGACCGGCAGCTGCCGCGGGGGCACGACCTCGCCACGCTGATCCGGCTCTCGGGCACGAAGGTCGGCGTCGACCGGGCGGCGCGGGCGCGCGACCGCATCCTGAGCGAGCCGCTGCCCGAGGCGCTCTCGGCCGCGCTGCGGTCGCTCTGGCAAACCGTCGCGCCCGAGGCGCCGTGGGGCCTCGCGGTGCGGTCCAGCGCCACCTGCGAGGACAGCGACGAGACGTCGATGGCGGGGCTCGCGACGTCCGTGCTCGGCGTGCGCGGCGACGACGAGCTCGACGCCGCGATCCGGCAGGTCTGGGCGAGCGCCTTCCTGCCGCGCGCGCTCGCGTACCTCGCGCACGCCGGCGTCCGCGACGTCGCCATGGGGGTCGTGCTGCAGGTGATGGTGCGCTCCGAGGCCGCGGGCGTGCTCTTCACCGCGCCCCCGCCCGGGCTCGAGGGCGAGCACTGGCGCGCCGGCGAGCGGCTCGTGAACGCCACGCTCGGGCTCGGCGCGCCGGTCGTCGACGGCGCCGTCGCGGCCGACACCATCCGGCTCGCGCGCGACGGCGGCAGGGTCGTCGCGTCGGCGGTGGCGCAGAAGCGGCGCGCGCTCGTCGTGGGCGCGGCGGGGCTCGAGGAGGTCCCGGTGCCCGCCCCGCGCGCCGAGCAGCCGGCGCTCGGCCAGGCCGCGCTGCGGGAGCTCTCCGAGCTCGCCGAGAAGCTCGAGCAGGGCGGCAAGGGCCCGTTCGACGTGGAGTTCGCGGTCGAGGGGGAGGACCCCGGCCGCCTGGCCGAGGACGCCGCGGCGGACGGCGCGCCGGCGGCGCGGCGGGTGTGGCTGCTCCAGGTGCGCCCGGTGAGCGGCGGCGGCTTCCCCGAGGGGGGCGGCGCCGACACGATCTGGTCGCGCGCGAACGTGGGCGAGGCGCTCCCCGGGGCGGCGACGCCGCTCACCTGGTCGGTGGCGCGCGCGTTCTCCGACCGGGGCTTCCGCGAGGCGTTCTCCGCGCTCGGCTGCCGCGTGCCGCGCGGCGCGCGCCTCGTCGCCAACGTGCACGGGCGCTTCTACCTCAACCTGACCGCCTTCATGCAGATCGCGGCGCAGGTGCCGGGGCTCTCGCCGCGGGCGCTGCTCGGCATGAGCGGCGGGGCGAGCGAGCAGCTCATCGCGCGGCTCGCCGACCAGAGCGCGGGCGTCTCGCGGCGCCGCTTCTACGCGCGGCTGCCGCTCACCGGGCCGCGGCTCCTCCTCCGGCAGGCGCGGCTCGAGCGCGAGGTCTCGGCCTACGAGGGCGAGGCGCTCTGGGCGCAGCGCGCGCTCTCGGAGCTCGACATGACGCTCCTGCCGGACGACGCCATCGGCACCACGCTGCGGAGCGTCTTCCTGCTGCTCGAGCGGACCGGCACGCTGATGCTGCACTGCGCGTCGGCGTCGCTCGCGAGCCACCTCGCGCTGTGCAAGGCGCTCGAGCGGGTCGCGGGCCGCCGCGCCTCGGCGCGCTCGGCCTCGGGCGAGGCGCCCCTCGACGGCCCGGCCGGTCGCGCGGAGACCAACGTCGAGCACCTGGCGCAGGTGCTCGCGGGCGGCGTGCGCGAGCTCGACAGCGCGGGGCCGGGCATCGAGCTCGCCCGGGTGGCCGAGCTCGTCATGCAGGATCGGGCCTCGCGCGAGCGGCTCTTCGCCGGCGAGGTGCGGGGCCCGCGCGATCTGCCCGAGGGGCCGGCGCGCGACGCGCTCGCGCGGTTCCTCGACGCGTACGGCGACCGCGCCGTGCGCGAGGCGGAGCTCGCGACGCCGCGCTGGCGGGAGGACCCGGCGCCGGTCATCGCGATGCTCACCGCGTCGCTGCGCGGGGCGCCCGGCGATCCGGAGCGCGCCCTGGCGCGCGCGCGGGCGCTGGCCGACCGGGAGATGGCGATGCTCGAGACGCGCGTCTCGCGGGTGGAGCTCGCGCTGCTCCGCGCGCTTGTCGGCCGGGCGCAGCGCTACGTGCGCCTGCGGGAGCGCATGCGCACGTGGGTGACCCGCGTGCTCGGCATGCTGCGGAAGGTCGCGCTCGACATCGACCGGCGCCTCCTGCGCATCGAGCCCTCGCTGCTCCCCGGGAGCGTGTTCTTCTGCACCTACGAGGAGCTCGTGACGGCGCTCTCCAGCGGCCGCGCCGACGTGGGCCACGTCGTGCGGCTGCGCCGCGCCGAGCACCTGCGCGACGCCGCCCGCCCCGATCCTCCGGCCACGTTCATCGGCCGGCCGCCGCCGGTGGTGCTGCCGCCTGCGTCGGGGGTCCGCCTCCTCGGGTTGCCGGCGAGCCCTGGCGTCGTCGAGGGTCGGGCGCGCGTGCTCGAGCCGGGCGCGCCCTCGCTCGACGCGGTGGAGCCGGGCGAGGTGCTGGTCGCGCGCACGACCGACGTCGGCCTCTCGCCGCTGTTCCTCGTGTCGGCCGCGGTCGTGACCGAGCTCGGCGGCCCCATGTCGCACGCCTCGATCGTCGCGCGCGAGTACGGCATCCCCGCGGTGGTCAACGTTCCCGGCGTGACGCTGGCGGTCAAGACGGGCGACCGGCTGCGGGTCGACGGCGATCGCGGCGTGGTCGAGCGGCTGAACGAACGCGACGAGCGCGCCGCGCCGCCGTCGCCGAACGGCGCCGCGCTGGGCGACGGCGCCGCGCTGGGTGACGGCGCCGCGCTGGGCGACGGCGCCGCGCCGCTTTCGGCGCCGCCCGAATGACGGCGGCGCGCTTCCGGGTCGGCCCGTCCGACGGCCCCACGGTGGCGGACGTCCTGGAGCGCATGGGCGGCGCGTCGCGGGGCTTCGCGGGCGCGGCGGCGGAGGGCCGCGCCTTCCTGAACGCGCGGCGCGCGCGGCCGGACGACGCGGTGGCCCCCGGCGACGAGCTCGCCGTGTGGCCGGCGCGGCGCGACGCGCCGGGGGCGCCGCCGGTCGAGGTGCTGGCGCGCTGGGGGGAGATCCTGGTCGCGTCGAAGCCCGCGGCGCTGCCGACGGAGCCGGAGCGCCGGGGCACGCGGTCCTTGATCACGGAGGTGGCGGAGCTGCTCGGCCTGCGCGCGCCGCCGCACGCGGCCTCGCGGCTCGACGTGGGCGTGAGCGGCGCGGTGCTGTGCGCGACGGGCCCGCGGGGCCAGCGGCACCTCGCGGCGATGCGCGAGGCGGGCCGGATCGCGCGGGTGTACGTCGGCATCGCCGGGGGTCGGATCGCGGGGGCGGGCGCGTGGGACGCGCCCATCGGCGCGGCGCGGTCGCGCGGGCGCAGCCTGCCGGCGGTGGGCGGCGCCGGCGCGAAGGACGCGACGACGCGGTACCGCGCGGTCGCCTCGGCCGGCGGCGGCGCGGCGGCTGCGACGCTGCTGCGTCTGGATCCGGTGACGGGCCGCATGCACCAGCTCCGGGTGCACGCGGCGCACGCGGGGGCGCCGCTCCTCGGCGACCGCGACCATGGCGGCGCGCGGTCGGTGACCACGGCGCGGGGCCGCGTGCTCCCGCTCTCGCGCGTCGCGCTGCACGCCTTGCGCGTCACGGTGCCGGACGAGGCCGGCGAGGAGCGCACGGCGCTCGCGCCGGTCCCGGACGAGCTCCGGGATCTCTGGGCGGCGCTCGACGGCGGCGCCTCGGCGTGGGAAGAGGTGCTGGCTGCGACGCCCGAGGCGGCCATGCCGCCGGGGGCTCCTTCCGGTGCCCGATGACCTCGCCTCGCCCTCTCGCCCGCGCCGCCCTGGCGACCCTTGCCGGCCTCTCGCTGGCTGCTGCCGGGGTGATCGCCCTGGCCGAGCCGGAGGCCCCGCAGCCCCGCGCCGGGTATGCGCCCGACCCTGCCGTGCGGCCGAGCGCGAAGCAGTGGGTCTTCGAGGTGCAGTACGCGAAGGGGAGGGGTTCGGTCGCGCGGGTCCGCTCGGTGACGCTGGCGCGGCCAGCGGCGACGGCGCGCGTGATGGGCCGGTTCGCGATCGAGCTCTACGTCGGCCAGGAGCTGCTCGATCGGGTCCGCTTCGACGTGCCGCTCACGGGCGACGCGCCCGAGCGATCGACGAACATCCTCTATCGCCGGCCGGCGTTCGACGAGGGGGTGACGGCGCGGCTTCGCGTGCAGATGGCGGACAACCCGCGCGCGAGCTGGGCCAAGCTGGTGGACCGGAAGACGGGCGCGGAGGAGCGCTTCCTCTGGCCGCCGGAGCCGGACGGGCGGCTGGTGTCGCTGAGCGCGCGGGGCCTGGCGGTCGATGGTGGGCAGCCGGCGGATGCGGGGAGGCTGCCCGCGGACGCGGGGTCGCCGGACGCGGGGTGGCCGCCGGCGGATGCGGGCCGACCGGATGCTGGGTGGCCGCCGATGGATGCGGGTCCGCCGGATGGCGGGTGGCCGCCGGTGGATGCGGGGCGTCCGGATGGCGGGTGGCCGCCGACGGACGCGGGGGTGCCGGACGCGGGGTGGCCGCCGGTGGACGCGGGGCGTCCTCCGGATGCCGGGCAACCGCCGGATCCGTTCAGGCCTCGGCGGAGGTAGCCCGCCGGGCGTCGAGGCCGCGCCCGCCGGTTCGCGGTCCGTGGCGTGCTGTGCCGGGCGGTGCCGCGCGCCCTCGTCGGGCCTGCCGCGCGCCCTCGTCGGGCCTGCCGCGCGCCCTCGTCGGGCCTGCCGCGCGCCCTCGTCGGGCCTGCCGCGCGCCCTCGTCGGGCCTGCCGCGCCTTCCGCTCCGGGGGGCGGGTGATGTCGCTCGTCGGTGCAGCAAGGTTTCCCCTTCGGGGCGTGGCTGCGGTACCTTGGCGGGCATGCAGGACCGCTCGCTTGCTGTCATCGCGTCGCTTGCTCTCGCTGCCGTCCTCTCTGCGGCGCCCGTGGCTGCCCAGCAGACGCCTGCGGCACCGGAGGCTGCGCCGGCCGCTGCCGCTCCCGCTCCCGCTGCCACTGCGTCGCGCAAGGATCCCAACGGGCACACCGGCATCAGCCCCTACATGGAGCAGATCCTGAAGGGTCAGGCGTCGTTCGTGGCCCGCGACATTCCGGGCGCGATCTCGGCGTTCCAGGAGGCGATCAAGCAGGATCCCTCGAAGATGCTCGGCTTCTACCGTCTCGGCGAGGCGATGCTCGAGTCGGGCAACGCGGCGGAGGCCGAGACGGCGTGGACGACGGCGCTCGGCAAGAAGGGTTCGGAGGAGCTTCAGGCCAAGGTGCTCTTCTGCCTCGCGGATCTTCGCGAGCGCCAGAAGAACTGGCAGGCGGCGAGGGAGGCGTGGGGCGCGTACGGCGCGTACCTGACCAGCAATCCCAAGGCGGGCGGATACCCGGCGACGGCGACCGAGCGGCAAAAGCAGATCGATCGGCGGGTGAAGGACGAGAAGGACTACGCCGCGGTCAAGGAGCGGATCGTCCAGCGCGAGGCCGAGCGCCAGAAAGAGGCCGAAGAGAACGCCAAGAAGGACAAGCTGAACCGGTAGCGCGCCCGCGGCCGCGCGCGGCGCCCGGTCGTCGGGCGGCGCCGGTGGGATGCGGCGCTGCCGGGTCGTGCGGCGCTTTGGGGATCGCCAAGGCGCCAAGGCGCCAAGGACGCCCAAAAATCACAACAACTTGGCGCCTTGGCGGTTCGACCCTTTGCGGCAGGTACCGCACCACCCTTCGCCGGGGGAGACGCAGCGCGTGCGTGAGGCGCCGTTTGTCGGGTGGCGGCCCTTCGTTGCGTGCGCGAGGGCCTCGATGGTGTGTTTGAGGGGGGCCAGCGTGCACGCGAAGGTCTCCGCCGCCGGCACAAAGGCTTCCATCGCGGGGACGAAGGCTTCCGTCGCGGGGACGAAGGCTTCCGTCGCGCGCCGGAAGCTTCCGGCACGGGGCGGGACGCCAAATTCGCCGAAAATTCTTCCTCCGGCGGACGCCGGATGGCATCGGGAGCAGGGCCGGCGCCCCTAAGTACGCGAAACGTCGTGCTCCGGAGCGCGCCGAAGGGCTTCGTTTCGGCGACGGAAGCTTCCGGAGCGCGCCGGAAGGTCTCGGGCGCGCGCCGAAGGCCCTTGTTGGTGTGCCGGATTACTCCAGATCGGTCGCGTCGGTGTCGTCGAGCGGCTCGGCGGGCTCGGTGGGCGCGGCGGAGGTCTTGCGCTGGGGCGCCTTGCGGTTCGCGAGGCCGAGGCGGATGAGGTAGCCCCGCTTCTTGACGACCGCGCGCGCCGTGGTCGACCACTCGTCGAACCAGCCGCGCAGCTTCGAGAGCGCCTCGCGCCGGCGCGCCGTCTCGGGGAGCTCGCTTTGCTCGGGCAGAGGCGATGTCGGGCCGAGCGCGATGTCGACGAGCCCCTGGAGGCGCTTGCGTTCTGCCTTGTCGAGGCCGCGGGTGGCGAGGAAAGCGACTGCCTTCTTGTCGCTCTGCTTGGTCCCGGCGCGGTCCGGGTCGGTACCGCTCTCGAGGCCGTCGAGCCGCGTGAGGAAGGTGGCGACTCCCTGGACGGCGGCGGTGCCCGTGGAGGGCGAGAGGTCCTTGAAGACGTAGGCGTGCACGTCGAGGAAACGCCGGCGGAGCGCGGCGCCATAACGAGCGAAGTTGGGCTCATCCCACTGGTCGAGCTCGGTGGTCGCGGCGCGCTGCGCCTTGGCATCCGCGGTATCGGGCGCCGCGCCGCTCTTCCGGGGAGCGGCGAGGACGTCGAGGAGGAGCGTGCGGCCCTCCAGGATGTCGTCATCGGTCATCCCCGCCTCCGCCATCAACGTGCGAATCGCGGCGACGGCGCCCATTCCCGTCAAGAACTTGGTGACGCGCTCGGGCGTGGCCTCGAGGACCTCATTCGAATAGTCCATGTCGATTTCCTCCCTGCCGGCCGGCAAATCCGGACGGCGGCAATGAGAGCGGAAACTACAATGGGAGTTTCGGCGATGGGAATAGGATTCATGAGCTCCGGCTGCCGGATTCTTGCTCTCCCAGCGGGGCATCCCGGGGGTGATGGTCTGTGCGCTGGAGACGGACGGGACGGAGCGAGGAGCGCGCTCCGGCGCGCTCCTCGGTTGAGCGATGTCCTATCGCTCCGGCCATGACGCTTGCAGTCGGAGAATGAGCGGGCGAGCGTGCGCGGGTGAGAAAAAATCGCGGGGTGGAGGCAATGAGCATGAGAAGGAGAACGAGGCGACAGAAGGCGATTCTCGTGGCCGTCGTAGCCGCCCTGGCGTTCGGCGCGGCGGGGTCAGGGTGCTTGTGGGGGCGCGAGGAGCACGCGCCCGGCCGGTTCTGCGCGCAATCGAACACCAGCGTGGTCGAGCACTGCGTGGACGCGAGCGAGGGCCCGGGCAGCGCGTGGCGCAAGGCCGAGGAGGACGGCGAGCTGCCGATCCAGATGTGGGCGTTCGGGCCGAACGGCGTGATGTCCGACGAGCTCGCCGCGAACGAGGCGGAGCTCCGGGCCTGGTTCGATAACATCGATCGGGCGGTGGCCTACGTGCGCGACGAGGAGAACAACGCCGAGTCGCTCCGGGCGACCCTGCACGGCAGGCTCCTCGGGCTGCTCTCGCAGCTCAGGCAGCGCCAAGAGGCGATCTTCGAGGAGGAGCCGGTCCGCGCGCCCGACAACTTCCAGCGGGCGATGACCGACAAGGCGAGCGCCGAGAAGGAGCCGCTCGCGGCCGCGCTCGCGGCCGACAAGCAGGCGATGGCGGTCGTGCAGGCGATCTTCGAGCAGGCCCGGAGCGACGCCGCGCCGCTGCGATCCCGGTACGCGGGCGTCGCGGCGCGCTTCGCCGCGTACCGGGCGACCGAGACGGCGGAGGCGGCTGCGTACGCGGCGCTCTCGGAGCGGGCGTCGCGGTCGGACATCGATGGCCTCGACGGCGCGGAGCAGGCGGTGCTCGCCGTGGCGCGCGAAGCGAGCCGGGCGCCGAACGAGCTCGCCGCGGAGATCATGACACTGTCGGCGGAGCTCCAGGTGCTCGCGGTCTCGTTCGAGGAGGCGATCGCGCCGCACAAGGAGGTGCTCGCGACGCACGCCGCGGTTGTGCCGGACATGACCTCGGGAGTGCTGCGCTCGCGGAGCGCCATGCTGGGCTACGCGCAGCGGCGCGTCGCCCGGAGCGACGCGACCGCGACGGCGCTGCTCGGCGGCATCGCGCTGCGGCGGCAGGCACTCCACGTGCTGCAGGCGGACGAGGGGGCGCGTGTGGCGATCGCGCGGTCGCGGATCCGGAGGGCGTCGGAGGTGTTCGGCGACGGGGCGCGCGCGCGGGTGGAGGCGCTGTCTGCGGCGCCGCCGGTCAGCGAGAAGCTCGGGCTGCCGCTGCTCGCCGAGCGGTGCGGGAAGCTCGTGGCGCTGGTGCAGATGCGGCCGCTCTGCGAGGCGGCGGGGTCGTCGTGGCGCGAGGCCGGGTGCGCGGCGCTCCGCGGGCGGTTCGACGCCGCGGAGGCGGAGCTCAGGACGGGCCTGCCGCGGAAGATCGCGGCGGGGCTGGCGGCGCTGCGGGAGAAGGGGATGGCCGCGGCGGCGCTCGACGCCGCGCAGGCGAGGCTCGACGCGGGCGACGTGAAGGGCGCCGCGATCGCGTATGACGCCGCCGTGCGCGGCGCGGAGGGGACATGAGCCGGTCGGTCTATGTTGCGCTGCGCGGCCGGAGCGCCGCGGTGTTCCAGAAGCTCGTCGCGCTGGTGACGGCGCTGGCGGTGCTGGCGCCGTCGTTCGCGCGGGCCGGCACGCCGTACAGCCTCGACTGGGTCTCCATGCAGTTCAACGCGAGGTGCGTGACGCCCGAGCTCGCCGACCCTGGAACGCCTTACTTCCGCGTGAACCAGGCGCCGCTCCCCACCTACGAGGTCCCGGGCGAGTTCGTGTTCCACGATGACGGCTCGGAGAGCAACCGGATGGAGGCGGCGTTCGATTCGGTGCTGCTCCGCATGGGCGCGAACGACTTCCATTTCCACGTCAACACGGAGAGCGGCGACAACACGTGCGTCAACGCGCGCGAGGTGGTGAACCTCGTGTCGGTGCCGCTCGGGTTGAACAAGCCGCTCTTCGACGTCCGGCGCCGTGGGGTGGCGTTCTCCGGCGACACGACCCTCGACCTGAGCCTCGCCGAGATCAGCCCGGCGCTCGCGCGCGACATCGCCGAGCTGGAGGTCGCGATCGCCAGGCTGATGACGGCGCTCCTCCGCGACGCGGCCAAGGTCGCGGACCTCCGGGCGAGGTTGGATTTGCTGCGGCAGCTCGACACCGAGCTGCACGATCTGGTGAGCCGGCCGCTGGACGAGATCTCGCGGACCGATCTCGACGCGATCCTCGACCGGTACAGGGACGTGGTCGATCCGGAGACGCGAGCGACGATGGAGCAGCTCGTCGACGATCTGAAGAAGAGCGTTAGCGATCTGGAGGACGAGCTCGGGCGGTTGCTCGACGAGTTCGGCGCGCAAGCGGACGAGGTGGCGGACGTCGTGACGCAGGACGCGCGCGCCGAGGGGTGGGATCCGGACGACCCGTGGGCGTACGCGCTGGGAGAGAGCGAGGTGCCGTGGGTCGAGGTGCCGGACATCGCGGAGGTGGGCGGGGCGTTCGACGAGGGCAGGGACCCGTACGCGGCGTACGCGGACGCGGTGATCGCGGCGCTGGAGGCCGACGTGAGCGGCGGGGTGGTGGTCGCGCGGGCGGACTTCGTGGCGAACGTGCGGGCGTGGCGAGAGAACAGCGCGGCGCTGGAGATCGCGCTGCGCGACCGGATGGGGGTGTCGCTGGCGGAGACGAACGCGTTCCTGAAGGCGCAGAACCGGATCACGGCGTACGTGCGGCGGTTCATGGATGCGTCGGACTGGTTCGTGGACACGCCGGTGCCGGCGGACCTGCGCGCGGTGGTGGACACGGTGCTCAAGCCGCGGTTCGACGCGCTCGCGGACCAGATGAAGGACAGCCTGAACCAGTGGACCGGGGACGGGCTCGACCTCGAGCAGACGCAGCTCTACCAGACGATCAGCGCGTTCGCGGGGGCGATGTCGACGGTCGGGGAAGGCGTCGAGGCGTACGCGGAGGTGATGCAGACGCTGGTGCACGCGACGACGCGCATCGGGGTGGGGTTCGTGCCGGTGGTGGGGCCGGCGCTCGATCTGTGCGAGGCGGTGACGGGCAAGGCGTTCTGCCTGCCGGCGGGGCGAGCGCTGAGCGACGAGGAGCGGATCTTCTCGGGGGTGGGGTTCGGGCTCGGGGCGGCCGGGCCGATGTGGCGTGCGGTCAAGGGCGCCGGCGGGATGACGCCGGGGGCGATCCGGGTCGCCAGGGAGATCGAGGAGATCGAGGATCCCGTCATGGCCGCGCTACGCGGGAACCGGCGTACATGGTACAAAACGCTGCGCGGCGCGGTCACGACGAAGCGAATGAACGACTTCGAGAAGAAGGTGGCCAAGTTCATGCTGGACGACGGGCGAGCGCTGATAGGGGTCGGCGACGACGGCGTGCGCGACGTGCTCCGGATATCAAAAGCCGAGAAGGCTCCCGACTTCCTGTCAGTGACCAAAGGGAACAAGTTGGCCGTGAGCGAGGCAAAAGGAGGCACGACGGTCCATCTCGAAGACGTACTTCCGCAGCTAGAGAACGGGATGAAGGGGTTGACCGCGAAGGGGCTTGTCAAAGATGTCGAGAGAGTCGAGCTCATCATGGAGAAGGGAGCGCGCTTTAACGATAATGATTTTATCATTGTGAATGGATATTGGTTCGGGTGAGCGACGGGAATGCGCGTGTTTATGTGAAAGGCTTCAAGAGCCTCGTCATGGTCATTCAGCGATGAGCGAGGCAGGTCCTCTCTTTTACGCATGGTGTTCTGAGGCGGACAGAGTTGACGCGTTCGCGGCGGTCATCTCCGCCCTCGTCCACCCGGGGGGGACCTGCGACGTCTGGATCCGATCGAGCGACCACGCCGCCGAGATATTGCGGAACGCGATTGCAGTCGAGGAGGCCGTCGCTACCGTGCGCCAAAATTTCGCCGCAGGCTCGCGTATCTACGCGTCACTGCGCGTGAAGCTGCGCTCCGGGACTTCGCTGCCGTTCGGGGTAGTTTGCGCCGGTGAAGAATACGAGCGTCGAGGCCCTTGGGGTCCACTCTATGCGTGGTCACCCGACCGCAGGGAGGTGCATCTTGAGCGCGTCACCATCGCCATCAGCGGCGCACGATCCGTGGACGTTGAGGCGGCGGTCCTGTCGATGCAGGTCCAGCAAGATATCGAGGATCTCATACTCCGCGTGTGCGCGCCAAGCGAACAGAGGCGTGTGACGACCGGCGCCTGCACGGATCTCTGGGGTTGGGGCGCTCCGATTGAGCTTTGCGCGACCTACCACGCGGAGGCGAGGACGGTTGCGCGTGATCTCGCGCTCTCATGGTTGTACCTTCACGACGGCGTTAAGATGGAGCGCGCCGCGGGCATGTCGTTGGACGAGTTGCTGGCGCGCGTCGAGGCCGCTCCGCACGGAGCACATGTCAGCGTCGCTGGCAACATGGATCGTGTGCGCGAGCACCTCCTGCTCGATCATGCGGCGAATCAACCGAGAGACGCCCGGGCCACGCGCGTAGACGCCGTCCGGCGTGGACCACGCGCTGCCCTCGCGGGGGACGTCGAACTCACGCGCGAAGTCGTGCTTGAGGCGCTTGACACGCGGCCAAGCGTGCTCCTCGATGCGCTCGAAGCCTCTGCGGTGCCGGACGACGAATGGCGCGGCGTAGAGTCGGCCGCCCTCGAGACCATCGCAGCGACGAAGGAGGGCGCGCCCACCTATGAGGCGGACGTCACCTCTCGCAAGCACGTCCAGTTCATCCAGCGCCACGCCCCTTACCACGTGCGACCTCTATCGAACGGCGGCATGCTGCTCGCCACCCATCCATTTCGCACACTCTGGCAGCTCTGGGCGGACGCTCTCTTCTTGCTTGGTATCACGTCATGATACGATGGGTGCGCTCGCTTCTGCTTCTGGCTTGTTGCGAGGCATCGGGAGCTCAAACGAACAACAGGTTCAGGACGCGCTACCCATGAAGGACGATCATATCGAAAGGCCATGCGATCTGTCGCTGCTTGTTGAACTGGCGCTCGATGCTGCAAAGCGTAATCTCGCGGAGCGGGGAACATTCGTTCCCGGATCTATCGTAGTAGACGCCAGCGGGAAGTACGCCATCGCCGTCGCGGCGCACGGCGGGGTCGACGGTTCGAACCTGCTCATCACAGCGCTGAGGCAGAAGGCAGCGGCAGAGCAGATTAGAGCAGCTGCCGTCCATCGGGATGTGCGGGGCCGCTCCCAAGGCGGATCGGAGGAGGTTGACGCTATTCAGGTCGTGGCCGAGCTCGCGTCGGGGGAGTCGCTGAACGTATTCCAGGTGTATCGTATGGAAGGCACGGAGCCGGTTTTCTACGATGGTCCGGAGGTCGAGCAAGTCCCGTCCGTCATCTTCGCGGAGTCGCATCGAAACGCGGCACGCGCCAAGCGATGGTGGAAGCTCTGGAAGTGACCGCTCGTTCATCAAACGGTGTGCAATCGCCTGCCTGACGATGCAACCCTTCTTGCGCGCGCAAAGCGCCCGGTGAGCGCAGGGTGGACCGCGCGCAGGCGCGAAGTGCCGAGCGGGGGTCGGAGTTGGGCATGCCCTCTCGCGAGGCTGTTCTCATCAATCGACACCGGGGGGTGAACCCGACGACATGGAAACGTACGCGCTCGAGGAGCGGTCCGAGGCTCTCTTCGTGCTCGGCCTGATATCTTGACAGTGCTCGCGCGAGCTGCACCGCGGGCGGGTCCTCGTCCAACTCTCGCTGCCCCGAGCACACCCGCTGCTCTCTCCACCCCCCGCCGCCAGCCGCTGCCGCGCGCGCCCGGCGCCTACGCTACCCCCGCCGCCGGCCGTCGCCCTCGATGGGCTGGGCCCCCGCCTCCGTCCACCGGTAGAACCCCTCCCCCGTCTTCTTCCCGAGCCTCCCCGCCCGCACCATCTGCCGCAGGATCACCGGCGGCCGGAACTGCTCCCCCACCTCGCGGTGGAGGTGCTCCAGGATCGCGAGCCGCACGTCCAGCCCCACGAGATCCGTCAGCTTCAGCGGCCCCATCGGGTGCCGGTACCCGAGCTCCATCGCGCGATCGATGTCGACCGCCGACGCCACCCCGGACTCCAGCATCCGCATCGCCTCCGCGCCGAGCGCCACGCCCAACCGGCTCGTCGCGAAGCCGGGCGTGTCGTTCACCACGATCGGCGTCTTGCCCAGACGCCTCGCCACCGAGAGCGCCGCCGTCACCGTCGACTCCTCGGTCTCCAGCCCCCGCACCACCTCGAGCAGCTCCATCACCGGCGGCGGATTGAAGAAGTGCAGGCCGATCGTGCGCGCGCCCGCCCCGAGCCGGCGGCCGAGCTCCGTGACGCTCAGGCTCGACGTGTTCGTCCCGAGCAGCGCCCCCTCCGGCGCCGACGCCTTCGCCCGGCCGAGCACCTCCACCTTGAGGTCCATCCGCTCCGGCACCGCCTCGATCACGAGATCCGCGTCCGCCGCCGCGCGCGCGAGATCCGGCGACGCGACCAGCATCCCGATCATCTCGCTGCGCGCCTCGTTGAGCATCTTGCCCTTCTGCACGAGGCGATCGGTCGCGCGCTTGATGTCCTCGATCGCCGCGCCGATGCGCGCGGCGTCCACGTCGTGCAGCCGCGTCACGTAGCCGGCGACCGCCGTGACCTGCGCGATCCCCTGGCCCATCGTGCCCGCGCCGAGCACGAGCACCGTGCGCATCCGCGCGGCGGCGGTGTCCACCACCGGCTCGCTCACTTCGGCGGAGCCGGCAGCGGCGCGTTCGCGGCGCCCTTCTGCCGCGCGTCGATGCGCTTGCGCACCGCCTCGACCTCCTGGGGCGTCAGCTTGCGCAGGTTCGCCGCTCCCGGCGCGCCCGAGGGCTCCGCGCGGCCCTGCGCCCCGCGCTCGGCCGCCGCGCGGATGGCCTCCCCGGCCGGCCCCGACTCGGGCCCGGTCGGCGCGAGCGGGCGCGCACCCGCCGGGCGCGCGTCGCCTCCAGGCGCCGGGCGCGCGTTGGCCCCGGGCGCAGGGCGCGCCGGGGTCGCCGGTCGGGCGTCGGCCGGGACCGGGCGCGCGCCGGCCGGCGCGGCCTGATCCGCGGCGTCGCCGTCGCCGCTCATCGCGAGGAACATGACGCCCGCCACCGCGAAGACCGCGAGCCCCAGCGCAGGGACCCAGTTCGGGGTGGGCGGCTCGTCGGCCGGCAGCGCGCGGGCGGGCTCCCCGTCGAAGCCGTGGTGGTCGCTCACGTCGTGCGCCGCGGCCGCGTGAGCCTCTTGATGGGCCGTGCTCATGCGCAGACAGTTGCCGCACTTCGCAAGCGGCGTCGAGGGGGTTCCACGATCCGGCGGCCAGAGCGGCCGGCCGCGCTCAACCCCCGAGCCTCCGGTGGCTGTCGAGCGCCGCGCGCTGATCCTCGAGATCCTCGCCGTACACCGCCTCGATCGCCTCGGCCGCGAGGCGGTGCTGCCGCTCCGCCGCCGCCTTCGGCTGCATCCCGTACGCCGCGTCGCGGATCAGCACCGTGCAGAACTCGAAGCGGTGCTCCCCCATCCGCGACCAGATCCGCTGCGCCTCGCCGAAGCGCAGGTGGTCCACGAGGACCGAGGCGTCCGGGATCATCCGGGCGAGCACGCGCGTGTCGAACTCGCGCCCCAGCACCGCCGCGGAGATCACCGTCTGCCGCGTCCGCGGCTCCAGCCGCTCGAGCCGGGCGACGAGCAGGCTGTTCACCGTCCGCGGCGGCATGAACCGGCTCGATCGCGCGGCCTCGTGCGTCGACCCGTACCGGCCGTCCTCCAGCCAGTACGCGAGGATCTCCTGCGCGAAGAACGGGTTGCCGCCCGCGGTCTGGCCGAGCAGCGACTCGAGCATCGTGGGCATCGGGCCGCCGAAGAACGGCTCCGCGAGCGCGAGCAGCCGCTCCTGGGGCAGCGGCGCGAGCTCGATGACCTGCGACGGGATGCCGGCGTCGAGCGGGATGCGGACGTCCGCGCCCTCGCCCGGCGCCGCGGGCCGCGCCGAGCAGATCACCGCGAGCGGCAGATCCCGGCACGCGGCCGTGATCGCGCGCACCGCCTCGAGCGACGTCGGATCGGCCCACTGCGCGTCGTCGAGGTGCACCACCACCGGCTGCAGCGAGCTCTCGGCGACGAGCAGCGCGGAGAGCGCCGCGAGCGCCTCCTCGCGCCGCCCGGCCTCGGCCTCCGGCGTCGCCGGCTCCTCGCCGCGCAGCCGGAGCAGCCGCCCGAGCGCCTCGCGCGACCGGTCGATGCCCTGCCGCGCCTCGGTCCAGCCCTCGGGCAGCCGCTCCAGGAGGAGCTGGAGCGCGAGATCGAGCCCCGCCTGCTTGGCGCGCTGGCCGATCTCCGACGAGATGCCGAGGTACTCCTTGAGCGCGAACTCGAACGCGTAGAGCGGGGTCTTCAGCGTCTGGTCGCAGCGGGCCTCGATCCACAGGAGCGGGCGCATGTCCATGAGCTGCGCGCGCTGGTGGCGGTAGCTGTGCACGAGGTAGCTCTTGCCGATGCCCGCCTCGCCGACGATGTACACGACCCCGGCGGAGCGCCCGGCGAAGATGGGCTCGAGCGCGCGCGTGAGCCGCTCGAGCTCGACCTCGCGGCCGATCGGGCCGAGATCGTAGAACTCCTCCTGCACGGCGATGCGCCGCCGCTCGAGCGAGTAGACGAGGATCGGCAGGTCGAACCCGTCGAACCGGAAGATGTTCTCGGTCGACCACTGGTGGCTCGCCTCGCCCGCGAGGAACGCCCGCTCGTCGGCCCAGATCGACGACGGCGCGGCCTTGCGCGAGATCTGCGCGGCGAGGTGGACGGCGCGGCCGAGGCAGGCGAACTCGCGGCGGCCCACGGCGCCGAAGAAGCCGACCAGGCAGCGCGCGCGGGTGATGCCCACCGCGAGCCGCGGCACGCCGAGGCCGTTGCTCTTCAGCTCGAGCGCGAAGTCGAGGGCGCGATCGTGGTCGCTCTCGTGCGCGACGGGCACGCCGAAGTAGAACTGCGCGCCGAAGCCGCGCTCGGTCACGTTCATGCCGGCGAACGTGGCGCCGTACATCGCCGCGATCTCGTGCAGCTGCTGGATGAGCTCCGTCGGGCTCGCCACCCGATCGAGCGAGAGCGAGACCGTCGTCACCTCGCGGATCTCGCCCTCCGGCGCGAGATCGCCCGCGCCCGGCGGCAGGAACGCCTCGGCGTCCGCGTCCGTGGGGGTCGCGGTGACCGTCAGCGAGGGCGGCGCGGTCAGGAGATCCGCCTCGTCGATCTCCGCCATGCTCTCCCGGGCGCTGGCCGCGGGGAGCCGCTCGCGGAAGCTGCGATCGAGGTGGAGCTCGCTGTCGTCCACCCCGCGATCGGTCGCCTGGCAGGCCTCGACCGCCGGACCGTAGAGCAGAAAGTAGGCCCGATCCTGGGCGATCCGCACGATCGTCCAGTGGACCGAGCCCCACGCGAGCCCGATCCTGAACGGCATCGCCGCGCCGACGGCGCCGAGCGCGCGCCGCGCGGCGAGCTCGAGGAGGCTGCGCCGCATCGCGAGCGCCGCGCTGCGCGCGTGCCGGGTGACGTTGCGCCCCGGCCGATCGGGGAAGAGCGCGGTGAACCCGCCGCCTGGCGAGAACGCCGCGACGAACCCGCCCGACTGGTGCACGGCCTCGAAGAGCGGCTCGAAGAGGGAGCGCAGCGCGTCCGGATCGATCGCCTGACGCGCGATCATCTGCTCGGCGAGCTCCACGATGGCCGGGAGCGAGACGTGCAGGACGGCCGCGTCGACCGCTCCCGCGTATTGCCCTTCGGCGTCCTGTTCGAGGATGAAGTCCGGGACGAGCGGATTCATGTCGAAACTGTATCGGGGATCTCCTCCCGACACGAGCGCGGCGGGGGGGCCCGCGGGCGCCCGGGCGAGCGCGCCCGGCCATGCGCGGAAAACGCCGCTCGGACGAGGCGCGGGGAGGGTCGTTCAGGACAAGGGCGCAGCGCGTGGGCGGGGGTCAGTCCCGGAGGAGCGGCGGGCGGGGCGGGACGTCGTCGGCGGGCACCAGGCGGGAGGTGAAGAAGACGCGCACCGTGCCGAGCTCCACGCGCGCGCCCTCGAGCGTGAAGGGGACCTTGCGGGTCTCTCCCGCGAGGCGCAGGGTCAGCTCGCCGCGCACGGCGCCGGGCGCGCCTGGAGGCGCGGGCGGCGAGGCGCCGTCGCCGGCCGACGCGCGCGCGATCTCGACGACGTAGCTCCCCTTGGGGAGGCTCCGCAGCGCGAGCGACTCCGCGCGCGTGCTCGTCGCGTCGCGCGAGCGTACACCCACGGCGCCGAGGGTCGCGCCCATCCAGGAGAGGCGCCGCCCTCGCGCGTCGATGAGGGCGAGGTCGAGGTCGGCGCCGCCGGTCCACTCGGCGCTGAGCTGCACGTCCCCCGGCAGGTCCGCGGGCGGCGGCGCGCCCGGCTGCGCGAGCTGCCGGTCGACCGCCGCCCGGACGGCGGAGGTCAGATCGAGGCGGAGCTGGCCCGCGAGCTCGCTCATGCCGCCGTCGCCGGCGCACCGGATCGCGGCGGCGGCGAGCTTCGCGTCGGCGGGCGCGAGCTCGGCGAGCGTCACCCGGTGCTGGCACGCGTAGGCCGGCCGGCCCGCCGCGTCCCAGAGCTCGGCGAGGCGCGCCTGGATCGTCCGGTCGCCGGGGCGCACGTCGGCGAGGCCGCCGAGGATGCGCACCGCGCGGTCGCGATCGCCCTGCCGGGCCGCGAGGTCGGCGCGGGCGACGAGCGCGTCGGGGTCGAGCGCGTCGCGCCCGCTCCAGCGCGCGGTCAGCTCCTGGGCCTCGCCGAGGCGGCCGGTCGTGGCGTAGAGCGCGTAGAGGCCCGCCGTCCGGTCGCGGCTGTCCGGGGCCGCGGCGAGCGCCGCCTCGGCCTCCGCGGTCCTCGCGGCGCTCTCGGGCGCGAGCGTGTTCGTCGCGTCGAAGCTCACCTTGCGATCGAACACCCGGCGCATCGGGATCATCCGCTGCGGCCGGGGGCGCGACCACGGCTCGTCGACGGCGACCCCGGGGTTACCGGGCCAGGGCCTCTGGGCGCGATCGTCGCTCTTGGGCTCCGGCGGCGGCGCCGCGGGCGCGGCGGTCGTCGGCGCCGGCGCCGGCCTGTCGGCGTCGAGCGGGCCCGAGCGGGGATCGAAGGCGTCCGCGGGCATTTCGGGCAGCGGCCGGGCGGCAGGCGCCGGCGGCGCGGCGCCGCCGCCGAAGCCCCCGCTCGACTTGCGGCGCGGCGCTGCCTCCGCCTGTGACCAGCCGCGGCCGCCGCCGCCCCAGCCGCTGCCCGACGCGCCGAGGCTCGCCTCGGCCTGGGCCCCTTTCTTCTCCAGCGCGGCGCCATCGAGCGCGGCGCCATCGTCCGCCGCGTCGTCGGGCTGCTCCCCCTCGGCGCTCGCGCTCACGCCCTGGGCCTGCTCCTCGCCCGTGAAGGCGGAGGCGATGCCGTCCCGCTCCAGGCCGAACGCCTTGAACATCGCCTCGCTCTCCAGGACGAGCAGCGACGTGAACCGGCTCGCCACGGAGAAGCGCCGCGACAGCTCGATGATCGCGGGCTTCTGCGCCTCGCCGCCGGTCTCCTCGAGCTCCGCGATCTTCGCCGCGGCGTAGAGGCGCGGGACGAAGGCGTTGCCCGCGCTCGAGCCGGCCACGATGCTCACGGGGTAGGTCTGCTCGAAGCGCTCGCCCGAGACGCGGCCGCGGAGGCGGATCGCGCCGGTGACGTCGGCGCCGGAGCTCATCCGCGCCACGACGAACGCCTCGCCGCCGGCGCGGATCGGGTCGAGCCGCGCCGGCGTGACCTGGGTCAGGCCCGGCGGCAGCTCGATCTCCGGATCGCGCAGCGCGAGGCCGTAGGCCGCGCCGAGGACCGACTGCGCCGCGCCGGCGACCTTCTGGCCGGGCACGTAGGGGACCATCACCCCGCCGCCGCCGCGCGCGAGCGCCCGGAGCGACGTCGTGTCCGCGTCGCTGCCGAGCGCGACCGCGATCACGGCGGCGCCGTCCGCGGGGACGGCGCCGCGCACCGCGGCCTCGATGTGGGAGGGGCGGGTCGGGCCGACCGAGGGCGTGCCGTCGCCGAGGTAGATGATCCGGAGCTCCTTGCCGTCGAGCGGGCCGGCGGCCGCGCGCGCCGCGATCATCGCCGCGGCGAGGTCGCTGCCGCCGTCGGGCTCGATGCCGCCGAGGAAGCGCTCGACCTCGCCGGCCGACGCGGCGCCGGGCGCCATGGGCCGCGCGGCGCCGCCCTGGCCGCCCTCGCCGAGGGCGCGGCAGAGGGTGTCGCACGCGAGCACGACGACCTCGTCGCGCCGGTCCATCTCGCGGACGATCGACGAGGCGAGCCGCGTCGCGCGGGCGAAGCGCTCGCCGACCATGGACCGGCTCGAGTCGACGACGATCGCGTGGCGCCGCGAGGTCGACTCCTCCCAGCGGGGGAGCCGGGGGCGGATCGCGATCGCGACGTAGGGCGACGTGTCGCTGGCGATGGCCCGCGCCGCGGCTAGCGACGCCTCGTGCTCCGCGCCGTCGCCCTTCGGCGCGCCCGCGCCGCCGCTCTTCGGCGCGCCCGCGGCGCGGGGCGCGGCCGTCGGCGCCGCCGGCCCCGCGGGCGGCTCGGGCGCCGCGGCGGGCATCCGGTAGGCCCACGCGGTGACCGGCCGATCGCGATCGGGGAGCGCGTACTCGACCGTGAGATCGCCGGCCGGCGTGAACCCCTGGGCGTGCAGCGTGCGCCGGTCGGCCGCGCCGTCGGCGGGCGCGGCGGCGAGCTCGTAGCCGCGCGCCTCGACGCCGAACGCCCGGTCGTGGCCGAGCACCTGGAGGTCGAGCGAGAAGTCGCCGATGCTCGTCGTGCCGCTCTGGTCGTGCGCGAGCGGGTAGGTGAAGCGCCGGACGCCGCCCGACTGTTCGACGAGCTGCGTGTAGGTGAGCACGACGCGCCGCGCGCCGCGCTTCGGGATGGGGAAGATGCGGAGCTCGAACCGGCCGCCGCGCTGCCACTCGAGCAGCGCGGGGTCGCGCCACGGGCCGGGGACCCAGATGATCTCCTCGCGCGGCTTGGGCGCCTTGGGGGCGGCGTTCTGGAGGACGCCGCGCCAGATCGCGGCGCCGCGATCGCGATCGACGAACGCGCCCTCGACGAGCTTGCCGTCCACCTCGAGCGCGAGCCGCTCGATCTGGGCGCCCGGCGGGAGCGGGAAGCGGAAGATGCCCTCGAGCTCCTCGTCGGTGTCGTTGGCGAAGGTCTCGTCGATCTCCGTCCGGGCGACGACGTCGACGATCCGCACCTTGACCGCGTGCTTCGCGAGCCGCACGGCGCGCTCCTTTTCCTGCGTCGCGCCCGGCTTGCGCGCCCGGAGCTCGCCGAGGCCGCGGAGCGCCGGCGCGTCGGCCTCCTCGGCGGAGCGGTCGCTCCACGCCAGCGCGTCGGCGAGCGACGTCGCGCTCGCGACGCTCGGCGCGGCGCCCTTCGCGAGCGTCGCCTCCTCGCCGGCGCGCACCTCGACGGGCTCGCCGCGCTCGCCGGCGACGCGCACCGTGCCGCGCGCGACCTCGACCGAGGCGCGCTCCGGGCTGGCGGTGACCGCGAGCTTCGTGCCGAGCACCTCGATCTCGCCGTGCGGCACGGTGATGCGCGCGGGCGGCGCTCCGGGGGCCGGGGCGACGTCGAGGACGACGGCGCCCGCTTCGACCCGCGCGCGGCGGGCGTCGCCGGCGATCCACACGCGCGAGCCGCGGTCGATCGCGAGCGCGGAGCCGTCCGCGAGCGCGAGGTGCGCGCGCGTCCGGGTGTCGGTGCGCAGGGTCGCGCCCTCCGGGAGCGCCGCGCCCGCGGCGAGCGGCGCGCAGGCGCCCGAGGCGTCGCACGCCTCGAGGCCGCCCGACTTGTCGGCCGACGCGCGCGAGACCGAGGCGACCTTGCCGGACCAGGGCGCGCCGGCCGTCGCGGCGGTGGCGGGCGGCTCCTCGCCGCCGCGCCGCAGGACGACCCCGGCCGTCACCGCCGCCGCGGCGGCCAGGGCGGCGGCGGCGATGACCGAGCGCCGCCCGAAGGCCGCGCCTCGCGCGCGGCGCGGCGCCGGCGCGGCCCGGTCCGGGCCGGAGGAGCGCGCCTCGCCGGCGTGCGCGCCGGCGATCGATCGGCCGGCGCGCGCGTCGGTCGCTGCGTCGCCGGCGCGCGCGTCGGTCATGTCGCCGGTCTGCGCGTCGGTCGCTGCGTCGCCGGTGCGCGCGTCGGTCGCTGCGTCGCCGGCGCGCGCGTCGGTCGCTGCGTCGCCGGCGCGCGCGTCGTTCATGTCGCTGGCGCGCGCGTCGTTCATGTCGCTGGCGCGCGCGTCTGCCATGTCGCCGGCCCGCGCGCCTGCCAGCGCCTCGCCCGTGCGCTCCTCACCGCCGTGGGCATCGGCCGCGGCTCCGTCGGCTGCGGCGCCGCCCGTGCGCGCGCCTGCCAGCCCCTCATCGGCCCGCGCCTCCGCCACCGCCTTGAGCACCGCGCCGCTCGGCGCGCCCTCCAGGGGGCGCGCCGCCTCGATCCGCCGGAGCAGCGCCTCGGCGAAGTCGCCCGCCGGCCGGAAGTCCGCGCCCGCCGCCGCCGCGACCTCCGCTGCCCGCGCCGCGTCGTGGCGGAGATCGCGGCACGCGTCGCAGCCGGCGATGTGCTCGTACAGCGCCGGCCGCGCCGTCCCGTCGAGCACCTCCGCGAGCTGCTCCTCGACCTCGCCGCACAGCCCAGCCGAACCCGTTCCCGTCGCGCTCATCGCCCTCACTCCTCGCCCAGATCGGCCCTGAGCCGCGCCAGCGCGCGGCTGACGCGCTTCCGCGCCGCCGCCTCGTCGATCCCGCACGCGATGGCCACCTCCTTGAAGGAGAGCCCCGCCTCGAAGCGCAGCACCACCGCCTCTCGCTCGCTCGGCTTGAGCCGCGCGAGCGCGGCGCGGGCGCGCTCGGCCCGCTCGCGCTCCAGCGCGAGCTCGCTCGCGTCCGGCCGCGGCCGCGTGTCGTGCACGAGCCGCAGCCGCGCCTCCCGCCGCGCCCTGAGCTCCGTGTGCCGCCCGCAGATGCGCCGCGCGATCCCGAAGAGCCAGGCCCGCACGCTCCCCTCGGCGCGGTACTGCGGGAAGGCGTCGAACGCCGCCAGCAGCGTCTCCTGCACCAGCTCCTCGCTCTCGGCCTGCGACCCGGTGAACGCCATGCACAGCCGGCCCAGCGGCATGGCGTAGGCCCTCGCACATCGCGACAGCGCTTCCCGGAAGTCGCCTGCCCCGATCAGCCCCTCGATCGCCCGAGCCTCGTCCGCCCGCGCGTCGCCCTCGGTCCGCGCGTCGCCCTCGGTCCGCGCATCCCCCGCCCCCACGAGCGCTAACCCAGCTGCCATCGCTGCCTCATCGCCGGCCATGTGCCCCCGACCCCCCCGTTCGTGACCGGATTTTTTTCGCCCCCCGCCCCGGCGGGCTCCGGTGCCCGATCCCACCGTACAGGGCGGTCCGGCCTTTGCCTTTTGCAATACGATCCCAGCCGCAGCAGAATCGGCAGACGCCTCAGGAGCCGCGCTTATGAATGAGACAAGCCCGTCTGTTTCCGCGAAGGCCACGTCGCCCGGGGGTGCCGGGCCGGGCGCTCCCGTTGACACCTCGCCTGTGAAGCGATGGCGACGGTCGATGGCCCTCGCCCTCGCCGCGTCGCTCGCCGGCGCGCTCGCCTCGCCCGCGGCGCTCGCGCAGGGCGCGCCGGACGACGAGGAGCAGGCTCAGGACGAGGCCGAGGACGAGGCCCCGCCGCCGGCCCAGAAGGCGCGCAAGCGGGGGGTGCTCCCGGCCCGCGCCGACGTGGGCGTGAAGGAGAGGAAGGCGGCCCCCGTCGACCCGAAGCGGGGCCCGGCCGAGAAGGACAAGGCGGAGCCCCCGGTCGAGGAGCGCGCGGCGCGCGGCGTGGCGATCATCGAGCGGGGCGGGCAGGTCCTCGGCCTCGGCGCGGTGCTCGCCGGCGACGGGCGCATCCTGACGGCGCTGTCGCCGCTCGGCGCGGGCAACGACCTCACGGCGCGCCTCGCCGACGGGACGGCCGTGCGGGTGAAGCTCGGCCACCACGACCGCGTGTGGGATCTCGCGCTGCTCGTGCCGCAGACCGGCCGGTGGACCGAGGGGCTCACCGCCTCGTCGCGCGATCCGGTGCGGCCGGACGCGCAGATCCGCTCGTTCTCGGCGGCGCGCGGCAAGGTCGCGGCCGCCCCGATCGTGCTGCGATCGCACCGGACGCTCCTCGGCGGCGACGACCGGCAGCTCGACGACGCGATCGAGCTCGGCTCGCGCGTCTCGCCGCTCGACCTGGGCGCGCCGCTCATCGACGAGGACGGCCGCGTCGTCGCGATCCTCGGCCGCGGCTGCGCGCCGAACGAGGGCAAGCCCTGCACGCCGGTCGCCTTCGGCGCGCCGATCAGCGCGATCCGGGGGTTCCTCCGCGCGGTGCCGCCCACGGCGGTGCAGCCCGCGGGGTGGCTCGGGATCCAGGGGGTCAGCGAGGCCGCGCCGGTCGCCAAGGGCGTGCGGGTCACGGAGGTCCACCCCGGCAGCCCTGCGGACGAGGCCCGCCTGAAGGGCGGCGATCGCGCGACCAGCGACATGATCCTCGCCGTCGACGGCGTGCCCGTCACGAGCCCCGAGGCGCTCGCCGACGCGATCCGCACGCACGCGGTCGGCGAGAAGGTCCCCTTGACCTTGCTGAGCGGCGGCAAGTACCGGCAGGTCACGGTCGTGCTCCGCACCGCCCCGGATCCGAAGGCGGCCGCGGCGAAGCGGCCCGAGGCCGAGCTCCCGCCGCCGAGCTCGAGCGGCAAAGCCACCGAAGAGTACCGCAAGTAAGCGAAAAATGATGTGGGTCCGCGCCGGGATTCTATAAGCTCGGCGCTCGGGCGCGATCCGGTTGACACTCCATCAACCAAACCTCCAGGATCGGGCTTGAGCGGCTCGATCGGGGCGCTCGCGGTTCTCATTCGGCCCCGCGCCTCGCGCGGGGCCTTCGATCGGGTGATCCGTGTCCCAAACGTTTCGAATCGAAGTGGCCGGCGAGACGAACGTCGGGCGCAAGCGCAACCACAACGAGGACAACTTCGGCATCATGGTGGAGTACGGCCTCTTCATGGTCGCCGATGGGATGGGGGGGCATGCGTCGGGCGAGGTCGCGTCGAAGATGGCTGTCGACGCGATGCAGGACTTCTTCGCCCAGACGCAGGACGATCCGGAGCGGACCTGGCCCTACAAGATGGACCGGTCCAAGGGCTATGAAGAGAACCGGCTGATCACGGGCATCAAGCTCGCCAACCTGCGTATCTACGAGACGGCGCAGCGCGAGGCGAAGAAGCGGGGAATGGGGACGACGTTCGTCGGCATCTTCACGGCGAACGACGGGGTCTACGTCGCGCACGTCGGCGACAGCCGGGTGTACCGCTTCCGCGAGGGCAGGCTCGAGATGCTCACCGAGGACCACTCGCTCCTCAACGACTACATCAAGATGAAGCGGCTCACGCCGGAGGAGATCGCGAACTTCCCGCACAAGAACGTGATTGTGCGCGCGCTCGGCATGAAGGACACGGTCAAGGTCGACACCCGCTTCGAGGTGCCGCAGCTGAACGACCTCTACGTCCTCTGCTCCGACGGCCTCTCCGGCCCGGTGAGCGACTCCGAGATGACGCAGATCCTGGCGGAGCACCAGGACATCCAGGTCGCGACCTCGAAGCTGATCGAGCGCGCCAACGAGAACGGCGGGCCGGACAACGTGACCTGCGTCCTCGTGCGCTGGACCCAGTAGGGCCCGACCCCGAGCCTCGGATCGCCGCAGCGCGGCGGCCCCGCCCCTGGTCGGGCAGGAGGTGCTGCCGAGCCGCCCGGCCCCCGACGAGGCGCCGCCAAGGACGAGCTTGGGCGACGCTGCACGAGCGGCCGCTCAGGGGAGGACGCCGCCGCTCCAGGGGACCAGGATGAGGAAGACGAAGGCGATGAGGGCGAGCATGAACAGGCTCGTCATCAGGTAGGTCGAGCGCGGCGAACGCGCGGTGCTCCAGCCGTCGCCGTAGAACTTGCCGCGGGAGCGCGTGCGGATCCGCCGCTGCACGCCGCTGAGCAGGCTCGGCGGCGCCGTCGGAGGCGCGCGCAGGGCGCCGCGGACCAGCTCGCGCAGATCGACCTCGTCGACGAGCGGGAGATCGCCGTCGTCGGGCAGATCGCCGTCCGGCAGATCGCCGCCCTCGGGCAGGTCGCTCGGCGTCGCGGCCGCGTCGCGCGGCGGTGAGGCGCCGCCGCGCGATCGCTCCGCGGGGGGCGTCGTGGAACGGCTGCCGCTCTCCACGCCCGAAGCGGCCGGCTCCTCGGCCTGCCCCGCGCGCCTGGGGTCGTCCGCTCCGCTCATTTCCCGCCTCTCACCTTCTCGCCCATCACCTTCTCGACCAGCGCGCGGAGCTGACCGCGCGCACGATGGATCCGGCTCTTCACGGTCCCGTCCGGTAAACCCGTCACCGAGGCGATCTCTTCGTAGGACATGTCCTCCACGTCGCGAAGGATGAGCGCCTCCCGGAACTCGGGATCGAGCTGGCCGATGGCGTGCTTCACGACGGCCTCGAGCTGCATCCCCTCGACGAGCTCGTCGGGGCGGCTCACGTCGCCGACGCTCACGCCCTTGGCGGCGGACAGCGGCACCCGCTCGACCATGGCGTCGACGTCGTCCTGGGCGCCGGCGTGCCGCCGCGAGAGGTACTTCGTCCGGTTCTTACAGAGGTTCACGGCGATGCGGTAAATCCAGGTCGAGAGCTTCGACTCGCCGCGGAACTGGTCGATCGCCTTGAAGACCTGCACGAAGACTTCCTGGGACAGGTCCTCGGCCTCGTCGCGCCGGCCGAGCATGCGGTAGACGAGCGCGAACACGCGGCGCTCGTACATGATCACGAGCTCGTTGAACGCGCTCTCGTCGCGCGCGACGAGCCGCGCGATGAACTGGGCCTCGCTCGCCTCGAGCTGCGCCACGGGCTCGCGCTCGAGCTCCACGCCCGCATGGATCGGGGCGCCGCGCCCGCGATCTACGTCTGCACGGATCGCAGCGCCGCGCCCGCGGTCCGCATCTGCACGGGTCGGGGATCCGCGCCCGCGGTCCGCATCTGCACGGGTCGGGGATCCGCGTACGCGGTCCGCATCTGCACGGGTCGGGGATCCGCGTACGCGGTCCCCTTCATCGCTCGCCACGCCGTCCGGTCCTCCAGGATCCAGGGTCTCGCCCCCGCCCCGCGGCAGGCGCAGAGCCTTCGGTGAGACCACGGTAAACAACCCCGGCTCGACCGCGCCAGACAATAGCGAGCAGCCAGCGGCGCCGGACCCGCCCGCGACGCCGCGCGGCCGCGCCGGGGGCGCTCCCGCGCGCTCGATGGAGATCGCCCGCCACGATCCCCCTCAGAGGGCGCGGGCGCTCGATTGGTTCCGGCGCGTGGATTCGAACCACGATTAGGGGATTCAAAGTCCCCCGTCCTGCCCTTGAACGACGCCGGAGTGCCGCGGGACCGGAGCCGGCCGCCGCGCGGCGCGCACCTTAGCGCGAGTCGCGCAGGATGGCACCCGTCCCGACCGACGAGCCGGGTCCGCGGCCCGGACGGCCGACGCCGCGCGCGGTGTCCGCCTCGTACCGACCTCGCCGCAGGCGGAACTGCCCGCGCTCCCGGCGACCCACGGGCGCCGGCTTCGCGCCGGCCGCCGGCGCCTTCCCCGCCTGCTGCTGCGGCAGCGCGGGCGCGTCGGCGACCTCGGTCGGGTCCCGGTCGGCGCCCCCGGCCGGGTCCCGGCCGGCGCCCTCGGCGAGCGCCGGGGCCGGCGCGGGCGCCGCGGGCGCCGCGGCGGGGAGGGCCGCGGCGCTGGCCGCCCCGGCCAGCCCCGGGGCAGGCAGGACGACCCGGGCGGCGGCCGCTGCGACGCCTGGAGCGACCCCGAGGCGCGCCGCCGGCGCACCCGCGGCCGTCGAGGGGGCGCCCGCCGGGGCGAGCGCGCTCAGCACCGACAGGCCCAGCACGAGCACGATCGCCGCGCTGCCGGCGCCGAGCGAGACCGCGCTGCGCGAGGCGCGGGCGCGCCGCGCGAGCCGCGACAAGATGCCCGACGCGCGCCCGCGCGGCGCCTGGTCCGCGGCGCGCGCCCCGCGCGCCGGCCCGGCCCCGGGCTTCGCGGCGCCGGGCCGCGAGGCCCCGGCGCTCGGCAGCGTGTCGGGCGGAAACGAGGGGGCCGCCGGGAAGCACGATGGAATTTCAAGTGAAATCGGCGGCGAGGGGGTCTCGTGCCGCGCCGCCGCCTCGGCCGGCGGGAACGGGCCGAGGAGGAAGGAATCCGCGCGCTCGTCGCGGGCCTGCGCCGGGCCGCCGCGGTGGAAGCGCGGCTCGACGGCCCTGAGGTTGTCGGGGGTCAACGCGAAGCTGAGCGGGCCGGTGGACTCGGGGCCCTCGCCCGCGGCGGAGAGGGCGGGCGCCTCGTCGCGCGGGGGCGGCTGGGAGATGGTCCAGCCGAGCGCCTTCACCTCGCCCGCTGGCGTCCAGCACTCGAGGCCCTCGCGCCACACGCGCGTGCTGTGGGGGAGCTCCCCCACTTCCAGCGCGCGCCAGAGCGCGACCGTGCTCATCGCCTCGAGCCAGTCGCCGTGGTCGACGCACCAGGGCCTCGATTCCGTCGTCTGCTCCTCGCTGCTCTCGTGCGAGCTGAACGGCATCGTGGGGGCGCTGCAGAGGCTCGGGTGCCCCTGCATGCGCCCCTCCACGCCGCTCGGCGCCGGCACCCCGTCGCAAAGCCCCTCCACCTTGTACGCTGCGCTCGGGCCCATCGCTGTCTCCCTAGCGAGCTGCGGCGATCCACCCGATGCTTCCGGGTCCACCTCCGCTGCTCTCGTGCGTCGGTAGCGGATGGTGGCGCGGTGGGCCAAGAAAGTGCCGGGTCGGGCCGGGCGCGCGCGGCTGCCGGGCGGGAGGGACAGCGCGGTAAGTGCGCGAGAGCGCGCGGTAAGTGCGCGAGAGCGCGCGCGGTAAGTGCGCGAGAGCGCGCGCGGTAAGTGCGCGGCGAGCGCGAGCGCGCGCTGCGGGGGGCACGGTGGATGCGCGGAGAGCGCGCGGAAGCGCGAGCGCGCGCTGCGGGGCGGGACGCGCCTGCTGCGCGGCCCGCCGCCTGTCGTCAGAGGTCCGTGTAGTTGTCGGAGAACATCGCGCGCTGGCCGAGGAAGCTGATCTCGAGCATGCCGCCGACGTCCGTCTCGCCCGTGGAGTGCCGGTTGATGCTGAGCGCCGGCATCAGCCGGATGAGCCCGCGGTACTTCGTCCCTTCCGGCGCGCGCGCCAGCGTCACGTAGACCGGCGCGCGCAGGCTGATGCTGATGTCGTCCGGCGCCTCGTCGTTGAGCGCGACCGCGACGCGCGCGCCGAACGCCGCGCGGAACGTGGCGTTCGCCACCTTGTCGATGAGCCCGGCGTGCGCCGCGATGGTGAGCTCCTGGCTCTGCCTCGGCGCGCCCAGCACCTGGCGCCTGCAGCGCGAGGCCGGCGCGAACGTGGTCGCCTGCGTGATCGGATCGACGCCGCGGACGACGTCGCCGACGGGCTCGCACCACTCGAGCGTGTCGGTCGACGCGGTCCATCGCGAGTCGAACGCGATCTGCCCCTCGATGGTCGGCGCGAGCTTCTTCCCGCCCTGGCCGACGTAGACGGCCGCGGCGCCGGCGCTCCAGGGCACGGCGATGAGCTCGCGCGGCTCGTAGGTCGGCGGCAGGCTCGTGTCGCGCCGCTCGGGGCCCGGGCCGAGGTAGCTGAACCGGGTGCGGCCGACCGCGCCGCCGACGTAGAGGATCAGCGGCGGATACGCCGAGCTGCCCTCGCCCTCGAGGTCGAGGCGCGCGAACGAGGCCGACAGGCGCAGGCTCCCGGTGGGCGCCTGAACCGTGTCGTCGGCGCTCGAGAGGCCGAGCAGCGTGGCGAGCCCGTCGTGGGTCGCCACCTCGGCCTCGAGGACGGTGCTCACGTCCCAGGCCGTCGGATCGGTCGCCTCGCCGAAGCCGGCCAGCACCCCGAAGCCGACGCGCGCGAGCGCCGCGCCCCCGGAGGTGCCCGTGACCTCGGCGGGCACGAGGTAGACGAGCTCGCGGCCCGTGCCGGCCGGCGCGATGGGCGCGCCTGCGGCGGGCGATACGGGCGCGATCGGCGCGATGGGCGCGCCGGCGGCGGGCGAGGCGGGCGCGCCCGGCGGCGCGGGCGCCGTGGTTGCGCCGGCGTCCGTCGGTGGGGCTGTGGGCGCGCTCGGGGCCGCGGGCGGGGCGGGCGCCCTGGGCGCGGGCGGGATCGGCGCGGCGGGCGGAGCGCCCGGCGGCGCAGGCTCGGACGGCGGCGGCACGCCCTGGGCGCGCGCGGGCGCTGCCAGCGCGAGCGAGAGCGAGAGCGAGAGCAGCGCGGCGGTTCGCAGGAGCGGCAGGGATGTCCTCATGGCGCCACCGTGAACTTGAAGGTGAGGCCGTCGGCGCCGGTCGACGTGTCGTAGTCGGCGCGGGTGCTCTGGTTCGTCTTGGGGTCGAAGGCGAAGATCTGGAACTTGCCGCTGCCGTTCCGGACCCTGAAGCGGAATACGTAGTTGCCGGGCTCCAGGTCGAACTCGGGGAAGACCGTGTTGCGGATCGAGAACGGCCGCACGCCGGCCGGATCCCCGGTAGGGGCGGGATCTTCGAACAGGTAGCCGACGGCGCTGAGGTGATACTCGTCGCTGTGGAGCTTGAGCTTGATCCTCTTCATGGGGAGAGCGATCCTCTCACACGCGCGCGGCACGGTACAGCGGCTGGAGCGGCGCGCGATGCGGCGGCGATCGGGCTTGCCCGGCCGTCGAGGCGACCGGCTTCGGAGCCGCGGCGGCGGAGGTGCGCGGTTCCTGGGGGCGGCTCATTGACCAGGGCGGGGCAGCGCTCGCAGCCCGGGCCAGGGCGGCTTTGACGGACAGCTTCCGGTGCCGAGGCGTCCACTCGATTGACGGACGCCCTCGGCACGGAACAGTGAGCCATACGCCGATGGGCACGGCGCCGGCTGTCGAGCTGGACAAGCGACCCGTCCCCAACAGAGCGGCGGCTCGTTCTTCGGTGAGGGCCTGAGACCAGAGTCCATGGTACGATCGCGGCGTGGGCGCCCTTGGACGAGCAGGTGCGATGCTCCTCGGTCTCGGCCTCATGGTCGGCGGCGGTATGGCGATGTTCACGTCGATCAGCGTCAACTGGGGCGAAGGTTGGGGGTTCCTCGTTGTTGCGCTGTTGGGCTACGCTGCGCTGTTCGGGGGCTACGAGCTGATCGTCCGCGCCGCGGTGGACTCCGAAGCCAATCGCGGTGATCTGCGATCGCTGTTCAGCGTTGTGGTCTCGGGGCTGCTGGCGATCCTCCTCGTCTTCATCTGGATGCTGGCGACCCGTAGCCCGGGCAATTGGTCCACGGCCGTTGGGCTCATGATGCTCGCGGTCGTCGCAACTGGCGCAGCCGGCGTGGTCCGTCTGATCCGCGGCCGACGCCGGTAGCGCGCTCGCAGGCTGTCGAGTGAAGGAGGTCCCCGTCGATGCGGCGGGCGACCACGGTCGCTAGCAGCGACCGCAGGTGTCGTTGCAGAACCCTTGCATCCAGGGTTCGTTGCACTTGCCCCAGCCGGCCTGTTGAGCGCAGGTGTACTGGCTGCTGGGCGGGGTATCGGTGCACGTCCCGCCGCCGGTGCCGGCACCGGTCCCGCTCCCGGTGCCGGTCCCGCCTCCGACCTCGCCGTAGCCCGCCGAGTAGTCGGTCTCGCACGCGTGCCTCGCGGCGAAATCGCGCATCTGGTCGAGCTGCGCGCCCGTCGCGGTGCCGTAATCCCACCCCATCGCGCCGGCGTAGCCGTTCTCGTAGAAGCTCTCGACGAGCTCCTGATACGGAACGCCGCTCAGGCTGCCGATCGGGAACTCGCCCATCACAACCGGCTTGTCGCCGACGCCGAGCTCCTCGGGAGAGAGGTCGTACGGCCACCACTCGTTCACCCAGTCGTAGATGTGGAATTGATAGAAGTCGACGTCGATCCGCGACCAGGCCTTCGCCCACTTCATCGCCGCGCCGCCCACCGTCACCAGCGCGGAGCTCTCGGCCTTGAGCGCGTCGGTCGCGCGCGAGACGAAGCGCTCCATGTCCGCGTGGCTCACCGCGTCGAGCTCGCTCATCGGCGTGTAGGCCTCGTCGCCGTAGGGGTTCCTGCCGGAAATCGCCCACTCCGGCTCGTTGATCACGTCCCAGGCGATCAGCCGGTCCTTGTAAGGGCTCGCCTCGGCGGCGCGCGCGAGGGGGCGCACGACGTTCGCGATGAGGCTGTCGAGCTTGCTCGGGTTCCTGACGATCGGCGCGAGACCCGGGACGTGGATCCCCGAGGTGTCATGGCTCGGCCGGAAGTTGTCGAACGAGAAGAGACAGAGCATCAGATACACGTCCTCGCGCTCCGCGAGCTCCAGGGCCTTCTGCAGATCCTGGACGGCGGTGCCGCCGAGCCCGAGCGGGGTCTCGGCGCCGTCGAAGCGGACGCCCTCTCCCCTGAACTCCGGGAACACCCACCAGCGGATGACGTTCGCGCCGTGCGCGCGCATGTCCGCGAGGTTCGCCGCATGCTCTCCCTGCGCCGCGGCGACGCCCCGCACGTTCCACCTGGCGATCCCGCCGAAATCGCCCCCGAACTGGCTCCAGGCGTAATTCACGCCGTACATGAAGCGGTACCTGTCGTTCCACGAGATGCCGCCGTTCGGCGCAGGGCACTGATCGCCGACCGCGGCGCTCTCCTCCGTGCCGACGTCGTCCGCCCCGAGATCGCCGCCGGCGTCCGTGGCCGCCGTGCAGGCCGCGGACGCCACGGCCAGGAGACAGGGGAGCACGCCGCGCGCCCGTCTTACACTTGCCTTCATCATAAGAGAATCTCCTCTAAGTTCCCAGCCACCAGGGAAGGCTGGCTGTCGTAGCCGAGGAGCAAGCGGTAGACCACGGCGCCGTCGCGCCTGGTTGCCGGCTTGGAACTGTAATAATCTCGGGTTGTTACATGGTCACTGGATACGTTTTCAGGGAGGTTTTTTTGGTGGCTGTACTTAATCGGTTCATCTGGGGGATCCTCGATCCACCACCCGGCGCTCCGTGGGCAGGGCCGATCTCGGCGGCTGGTCGCGCGCACGAGCAGCGCGTCGCGCGCGCGATGGCGGCGAGGTTTCGATCGGGGATGGGGAGAGGGAGCCTGGGACGGGGGCTCGGCGCCGCGTTTCGTCCGCGCGTCCCCCCACGTGACCGGCGGATCAGGGGCCGCCGGGCAGCCTGCGAGACGACGCGACTGGAGGCTGGCGTGCGCCGCGTGAGGTATTGTCGCGCATGAACCTGTCCAGAGTCGACCTTAACTTGTTTCTGGTGCTGCATGCGGTGCTCGAGGAGCGCAGCGCGACGCAGGCGGCGAGGCGGCTGCACGTCACCCAGTCTGCCGTGAGCAACGCGCTCGCGCGGCTGCGCCACATCATCGGGGACCCGCTCGTCGTGCGCGGCGGTCGCGGCCTGGTGCCGACACCTCGAGCCTTGCAGCTCAGGCCGCTGATCGATGCGGCGGTGAGCCAGCTACAGGCGATCGTCGACGCACGCCAATGCTTTGACCCGGCGCAGAGCACGCGACAGTTCACCCTCGCGTGCGGCGACAATCACGCGGCCGACGACGTGCCGAGGCTCGTCGACGAGCTATCGCGCAGAATGCCCCACGCGAGCCTCCGAGCGGTCACCGCCGAGCATGCCATCGCGAGCAATGGACTCGCGACCGGCGATGTCGACGCGGCGATCGTCCCGCGAGGAGCCGCCGCCGAGTCAGACCGCTTCTCCCAGGAGCTCTACGTGGAGGACGTTGTGCTGGTCGTGAGGCAACAGCACCCTCGGGTCCGTCGTGGCGTGGATCGAGGGCTGTTCAATTCGCTGAAGCACATCGACATACTCATCGCGCAAGGCCGTCCGGGGATCGGTCATCGCATCGTCGAGCGACACCTGGCCGAGCATGGACTTCGCCGCGACGTGGTGCTCGCCGTCCCTCACTTCTTCACGGCGGCGGCGGTGGCGGCGCGCACGGATTACGTGGTCGGAATGCCGCGACGAGCCGCCGAGCGGTTCTGCACCTTGCTCCCGCTGCGGATCGTCGACTCGCCGCTCCACGGGCTTCGGATGGTGATGGATCTCGTGTGGCATGCCCGTACCCATGCAGATCCCGAGATCCGGCACTTCCGGAGCGTGGTCATCGATGCTCTCCGTGACCCGGTGGAACACGGACGCCGCGACCTCGCTCGGACGCCGAGGCGGGACGCGCGCGTCGCTCCGTCGAAGCGACCTCTCGGCGGCTCGCCCCGTGTGCGGTCCTGACGTCAGGCGCGCTCACGCTCGGGTATTCAGATCCATGATGTCGTGCATCACCAACGTTCACTGGCCAGGGTGATCCGGCGCCTGTAGAGTGCATCCTGCGAACGGCCTCGACGGACCTGGCGCCGCTCGAGCCCAACTCACCGAGATAGATCGCGTCGAGACCGCGACGCGAGCGGGGAGAGCGCGCGCCCTCCCTGGCCGTTGTGCGCCGATAATCAAGCGTGTGAAGGAGGAACAAAATGGATGATCGACGACGATCGAGCGGGGCGCCTTTGCTGCGGACAAGCAAGCTGGCCCGAGGATCTGCGTGCGCGCTCGCGGGGGCGCTCTGGGCTACAGGGTGCAGCTCAAGCGATGGCGGTCAGGCATCAACGGGCGCTGAGCAGCGGGATGCCGTGCTCGATCCGCCGGCGATAGGGCTGCAGCTCGTCTCGTCACCGGTTCGGCTCGAGCCGGGTCAGGAGCGGTACATCTGCTGGACGGCGTCGGTTCCCGAAGGGGAGCCGCTCGCCGTGCGATCGATCGAGGCGCTGATGCCCGCGGACGCGATCCACCACTATCAGGTCTCGATCGCTGAGAGCGCGATCGAGAGCGGCGCCGACTGCGACGCCAACATCGACGGCGCTTTCGTCGCCGTGGGCGGCCCGGGCGCGCCCACGCAAGTGTTCCCCGAGGGGACCGCGCTCGTGCTGGACGGCGGGACGCAGCTGTTCATGCAGCTTCACCTCATGAACGCCGGGACGACCCCCGTCGAGGTGCCGCCAGCGTACGTCAACCTGGTGGGCGCAGAGCACGCCGACGGGCTCGCGCGGGCTGGTATTCTCATCGTGGGGCAGGGCGACTTCCTCATCCCCGCCAACGCGAAGGACGTGAGCGTGACGGCGGACTGCACGCTGGACCGGCCGCTGGAGCATACGTTCATGGTCTTCCCGCACATGCACATGCTCGGCCGCCGCATCCAGGCGGAGCTCGTGCGCGAAGGGGGCAGCCGCGTTCCGCTGGTCGACGTGGACTGGAACTTCAACGAGCAGAAGTTCTACGATCTCGACGAGTCGGCGGCCGCCGGCGAGCGGCTGCTCGTGACGTGCACGTACGACAACCCCACGCCGCGCGACGTCCAGTGGGGGATGGGCACGCTGGACGAGATGTGCACAGGCTTCGTTTACTATTACCCAGCGGTCGAGTTGTCCTCGTTTTGTCTCGTGCCCGATGACCCCACCTGAATCGGCGCTCACCCTGTCGGCGCGCGGCGTTCGGCGCCTTCTCGGCGACTCCGGCCCGGCAGAGGCGTCGCCGAAATCGGCGGCGAAGCGCTCCCACGAGCTCTCGGCGGTGACGGCGGACGCGAGCGCGCCGTCACCGCCGCACGATGAACATCGCCGCGAAGTAGCCGTCCGTGCCGTGCACGTGCGGCAGCAGCCGGAACGCGTCCCCGCCGCCCGCGAGCTCCCGCGCGATCTCCGCGTCGAACGGCGCCGGCTCGAGCCGGACGCCGAGATCGTCCTCCGCCGGGGCCGCGAGCCGCGCGACCACGGCCTCGCACTCCTCGCGCAGCACGCTGCACACCGCGAACACGAGCCGGCCGCCGTCCCGGGCGCGCGTCGCGGCGCGGCGCGCGATCGCGACCTGCAGATCGGCGAGGCGCGGGAGGTCGTCCGCCGCGCGCCGGAGCGCGATCTCCGGGCGCCGCCGCAGCGTGCCCACCCCGGAGCACGGCGCGTCGACGAGCACCCGGTCGTAGCCCTCCGGGACGTCGCCCGCGCCCACCGTCCAGTCCACGGCGTACGTCTCGCGGACGAACGCAGCAGCCCGCTCCAGCCCTCCGCGCGCGCCGGCGCCCTCCGCGCCCGCGCCGATGCCCTCGCCGCCCCCGCCTCCCGCGAAGGCGCCCTCCGCGCCGGCGCCCTCCGCGCCGGCGCCCTCCGAGCTCGCCGGTGGCGCGCTCAGCGTCGCGCGGAGCTGCGACAGCTTCGCGGGATACAGGTCCGCCGCGTCCACGGCGCCCCCGGGGAGCACCGCGCGCGATAGCAGCCACGACTTGTTGCCCCGCCCGGCGCAGGCGTCGAGCACGCGCTCGCCAGGCCGCGCGCCGAGCGCGAGCGCGAGCGCCTGCGCCCCCTCCTCCTGGCCGATCCACGCCGCGCCGAAGCCCGGGAGCCGCCGCAGATCGCCCGCCCCCCGCGCGACGATCGCGGCCGGCGAGACGCGCCCCGCCTCGAACGTCGCCGCGGGCGCGGCGCCCCGCAGCGCCTCGAGCCACGCGCCGCGGTCCTCGCCGGGCGCAAGGCACAGGCCGGTCGGCGGCGGCACCGGGCCGGCCGACAGGAACGCCTCGGCCGCAGCCCGGCCGAGCGAGCGGCGCAGCGCGCCCCGCAGCCACCCCGGCGCCGAGGCGACCACCGCGTCCGCGAGCGGCGGGCGGCCGCCGGCCTCCACGGCCGCCGCGATCTTGCGCAGCACGGCGTTCGCGAACGCGCCGACGCGCGGTCCGCCGGCCGCCTGGGCGCCGTCCACCGCCTCCGAGACGGCCGCGAACGAGGGGACGCGATCGAGGAAGCACAGCGAGTACGCGCCCATCAGCACGTGCGCGCGCACGAGCGGGTCGGCCGTCCAGCGGCCCTTCGCCGCGAGCTCGGCGATGCGCGCCTCGAGCGCCGCCTGCGCGCGCAGGACGCCGTAGACGAGCTCGGTCGCGAGCCCCACGTCCCGCGGATCGAGCCCCGGCGCGCGGCGCAGCTCGGCGTCGAGCGCCGCCGAGGCGAACGCGTCCGAGCCCCACACCCGCGCGAGCACGCGCGCCGCGACCGCGCGCGGCGCGCCCTCCCTGGCGCGCGGCGCGGCGCCGCCCCCGTCGCGCCCGTCCCCCTTCGCCCGGTCAGCCAACGAGCTCCTTGAACTGCCCCTGGATCACGTCCCAGCGGCGCTCGACGTCGTTCTTGAAGGCGATGCCCATCAGGCCGATGAGCACCACGAGCCCGACCAGGCTCGCGATCTCGCGGACGCGCAGCGGCAGCGGGCGCCGCAGCACGGCCTCGAACGTGAAGAACAGGAGATGACCGCCGTCGAGCACAGGGATGGGCAGCAGGTTGATGAGCCCAAGGTTGATCGAGATGACCGCCATCGCCCAGACGAAATAGCTGACCCCCTTCGCGCCCTCCTCGCCGATCACGTCGTACACCGTGATGGGGCCGCCCAGCGTGGAGATGCTGACCTTGCCCTCCATGATGCGGACGATCCCGACCACGATGAACCGGATGACGTCGTACGTCTCGTCGACGGCGCTCTCCAGGGCGAACCGGAACGCGGACGGGCTCTCGACGTAGGGCTCGGCCACCATCGGCGACCAGTTCGACGCGCGCAGGTAGAAGCGCGGGCGGTGCTGGCCGTACTCGTCGACCCAGTCCTCGCGCCGGAGCTCGATCGTGCCGCTCTTGCGCTGGCCCGAGCGCTGCCACGTGATCACGTGCGGCCGGTCGGGCGCCGCGAACAGCCGCTCGACGAACGTCGACCAGGCGGTGACCTCGACCCCGTCGACCTCGGTGATGCGATCGCCCGGCCGGAGCTCGGCGTCCCACTCGGCCGAGCCCACGGGCACCTCGGCGACGTAGAGGTCGGCCGGCTCGATGCCGGTCCGCGCGAGCAGGTCGCCGTGGCCGGTCTCCGGGGTCAGCGCGGCGACGCCCGACTCGTAGACGGCGAGCTCGGCCAGCCCGCCGAGCGCCTGCGGCACCATCACCGGGCGCAGGTACGTGACCGGCACCGTGGCGCCGCGGCTCTCCTCGAGCGCGAGCTCCAGGTCGGCGAACGTCTTCACGGGCGTGCCGCGCACCTCCGTCACCACGTCGAACGTGCGGAGCCCGGCGCGGAACGCCGGCGAGTCGGGCCGCGAGACGCCGACCACGGCGGCGGGCCGGCTCGGCTTGATGCCGATCTCGCCCACCCGATCGACGATCTCGAGCGGCTTCTGGACGACCTTCTCCTCCGGGACGACCGTGACCTCGACGTGCTCCTTGTCGCGGAACACCTTGAGCCGGAGCTCCTGGTTCGGGCTCTTGGCGACGATGCGGTGGAGCTCGGCGAAGGTGCTGACGCGCTCGCCGTCCACCTCGAGGATGCGATCGCCCGGGACCAGCCGGCCCTCGGCCGGGTGCCCCGGCAGGACCACGCCGACCGTCGGCGGGACGAAGCGGGTCTCCCCGATGAAGACGGCGAAATAGAGGAGCACCGGGAAGAGCACGTTCATCGCCGGGCCGGCCATGACGATGATCACGCGCTTCCAGAGCGCCTGGGACTCGAAGGTGCGCTTGCGATCCTCGGGGAGCACGGCCTCCTGCCGGTTCTCCTCGAGCATCTTCACGAAGCCGCCGAGGGGCAGGAGCGCGACGCAGTACTCGGTCTCCCGGCCCCGCAAGCGCAGCACCCGGGGGCCGAAGCCGATCGAGAAGGTGAGGACCTTCACGCCGAAGATCTTCGCGCACACGAAGTGGCCGAGCTCGTGCACGAAGATGAGCACGGAGCAGAGCAGCGCGAAATACAGGAGGTCCACGGCGGCGGCTCTCTTTACGCGAGGCCGGGCGCGGTGACCACTGGGGAGCGACGGCTCAGGGGAGCGGCGGCCTCGGCAGGGCGCCGTCGGCGTCGCTCGCGGCCTTCGCGCGTGCGCGCGCCCGGATCACCCTGTTCCGGGCGCGGCGGAGCTGGATCTCGGCGGCCTCCTCCTCGGTCCGGAAGCGGTCCTCGAGCGCCGCGAGGAGCTCGTCCGACCAGGGCTTGCCCTCGGCCGCCTCGATCGCCTCGAGCAGCAGGCGCGCCCGCGCGCGCTGCTCGGTCTCGACGCGGTAGCGCCGCCGCTGCACGAGCAGCAGCGTCACCCAGACCGCGAGCGCGACCGCGACCGCGCCGATCAGCCAGGTGATCGTGCTGACGAGCTGCGCGCCCTCGTCGGCGAGGTGGCCGATGCGCGAGAGCATCGAGCCGTCCCGCCTGCCGTCCCGCTGCTGCGCCTCGGTGAGCGCGTCGTTCGCGCCGGCGACCATCTCGCGGCCGACGACGCGCGCCGTGGCGCCCAGCGCGCGCTGGAAATCCTCGCTGCCGAGCAGCGAGGTCACCCCCGGGCCGAGGTTCTCGGCGATGACCGCCTGGAGCGCAGGGCCGAGCTGCTCCCGCAGCGCCGCCGCCACGGACGGGCCGAGATCGGCCTCGTCGAGGCTCTCCCGGAGCTGCCGGACGCTCGCCTCCACCAGCGAGCCCGTCACGCGCCGGAGCTCGCGCCGGGCGTCCTCGTCCAGCGCTCCGTCGAGCGCCCCGCCGACCGCGCTCCGCACGACCCCCCGCGTGTACTGCGCGGTGAGCTCGTCGATGCGCGCGGCGCGGCCCTCGTCGCTCAGCGAGGCGAGCGTGCCGTCGATCAGCCCGGCGACGAGCTGCCGCTGCGCCGCCCGCATCTCCGGGCTCGCCATCATCCGCGCGACGCGCCGCTGGATCTCCGCGTCCTCCAGCTTCCGGAGCCCCTCGTCGATCGCGGCCGGCGTCTGGACCCGGGCCACCTCCTCGTCGACCGAGGTGATCCGCGTGGGCAGGGCGCACCCCGCGGCGCCGAGCAGCACGGAGAGCGCGGTCATGAGCCCCAGGAGATCTCCGGATCGAGCGCCTCGCACACGCATGAGAGGGCGCTTTGCATCGCCGGTGCCGCCCGCCCGGCGCGCCGCGCTGCGGGCCGGCGCAGCCCGGCGCGCGTGCGCGAGAACCCACAAAAACCTGCAATTCCGCCTCGTGGCGAAATGCCACAGAGCACAGAAGTGAGTCATTCGGACGTTGGGGGCCCGCGAGATCCGCGCATCCGTGATATCTCACCAGGGAAATCGGACGGGCGCCGCGCCCGCGAGCGGACGCCCCCGGCGGACGGTCCCCGGGCCGGTTCTCGCGATGTGCCCCCATAACAACTGCGAGGTCCCATCATGAAGCACACGATTGAGCACGACCTGAGCGACGGCGAGGCGAAGGTGGCCACCGAACGAGCGATCGCGCAGTACCGCGAGCGGTACGCGGAGTACGAGCCTTTCCTGGTGTGGCGCGACGACAAGCGGGCCGAGCTCGGCTTCTCCGTGAAGGGGGTCAAGCTGAAGGGCAGCATGGAGCTGCGCCCCGGCGCCGTGGACGTCGATCTCGACGTGCCGTTTCTCCTCAAGCCCTTCAAGGGCGTGGCGCTCGCCGCCATCGATAAAGAGGTTCGCCACTTCATCGAACAGGCGCACAAGGAACGGGCGCAGGGCGCCGGCAAAAGCGCCTGAGCGAGCGGCCTGTTCCGCCGTGGACATGAGCGCCCGCCGGCGCTATGTTGCTGCGACAGGATTCACTTCGCCGGCCGAAGCACGCCCCGCAGCATGACTCACTTCAGTGCTCGGCCGGCAGGGGCTGTCTCCTCGCCGCGCGCCCTCGATCTCGCCGCCGCGCTCACGGGGCGAGCGCCCTGACGGCCGTCAGCTTCTGCGAGGCGAGCACGATGTGGATCGCGGTGATGCGGCCGCGCGCGTCGACGTCGCAGCGGATCACGTACCGCGGGGCCAGCTTGTCGGCGGGGGCCCCGCGCTCGACGACGAGCCCGGGGAGGCCGTTGAGGAGGCGGATCGCGGTGCGGAGCTCCCCGCCGCCCTCGTGCCTCAGCAGGCCGATGAAGAGCCGCGCGACCCGGTTCGGGCCGACGACGATCCGGCGCGCGGCCCTGTACTCGCCGTCGGCATCGTTGACGACGCGGACACCCTCGCTGAGGAGGGCCTCGATGGCGGAGACGTCCTGCGTCGCGAGGGTCTCCAGGAAGCGCACGAGCGCGGCGCCCGACCGCTCGACGAGCTCGGGCGAGGGGCGGCAGCGCTCGCGCTCGTACGGCTCGAGGGCGCGGCGGGCGCGGTGGTGCGTCGTCTTCACGCTGGCCTCGGACAGGCCGAGCGCGGCGGCGGTCTCCTGCACCGAGTAGTCGAAGACGTCGCGGAGCAGGAGCACGGCGCGCTGCTGCGGGGTGAGCGCCTCGAGCGCGATCAGGAAGGCGAAGGACGCGCTCTCGAGGAGATCGTAGCGGCCCTCGGTGCCGTCCTTGCCCGGGATCTCGAACGACGGCGGCTCGGGCTCGGTCTCGATCGGCGAGGGGAGCCACGGGCCGTCGTAGGCGCGGCGCTTGCGGCGCCGGAGGGCGTCCCGACCCAGGTTGAGCGCGACGCGCGCGAGCCACGGGCGGATGGGCTCGTCCGTCCGCGCGGGCGGGCGCTCCAGCGCGCGGACGAACGTCTCCTGCACGATGTCGTCCGCGTCGGCGGCGCTGCCGGTGAGCCGGTAGGAGAGGGCCCAGAGGAAGCGCTCGTGCTCGCGGTAGCTCGCGGCGACGAAGCTCGGCGGCGGGGCGAGCGCCGCGCGAGGGGCGGGGGAGGCCGTGGAGCTGCTCATGGAGCGCCCGGGTAACCCCGTCACGCCGCGCGGTCGAGCGCCCGGCGCGCGAGGAGGGCCGCGGCGGCGTCCCGCGCGCTGCCGAGGCTCGCGTCGGCGAGCATGCCCGTCGGCCCGACCCAGTCGCCCGCGAGGTAGAGCCCGTCGACGCCCGGGACGCGGACGCCGGGGCGCCCCGCGTAGCCGCCCCCCTCCGCGGCGACGACGGCGTTGGAGACGACGAGCGAGGGCAGGAAGCGGCGCTCGACGAGCGCGCCTCGGTAGCCCGGCTGCGCGCGCTCGAGGAGGTCCTCGAGCTCGCGCTCGGCGTCGCGGCCGGCGAGCTCGGGGGCGTACTGGACGGCGTGGAACAGGGCGCCGCCCTCGGGGGCGAGGCGCGCGACCTCGGAGTGGAGCGACAGGTAGAGGGGGCGATCGACGCCGAGCACGACGCGGTGGCGCGGGCGGGGCAGCCGGGACAGCGCGACGTCGAGGCACGCGGCGCGCACCGGGACGGCGCGCTCGGCGTACGCGGCGAGCGCGGGGGCGTCGGGCGCGAGCGCGGCGGCGGCGCGCGGGCTCGCGGCGAGGAGCGCGGCGCCGGCGTGGAGGCGGTCGCCGTTCGCGAGCTCCACGGCGGAGACGGCGCCGCCCTCGGTCGCGACGCGCGTGGCGCGAGTGCCGGTGAGGATCTCGACGCCGGCGGCCGCCGCGGCGCCGCGCAGGCCGTCGACGAGCGTCTGCCAGCCGCCGTCGAGGTAGAGCACGCCCTGGCTCAGGGCGAGCTGCAGCTGGGCGAGCGCGGCGCCGGCGCTCTGGCGATCGGCGTCGGCGCAGTAGGTCGTCAGCCGGACGAGCATGCCGACGAAGCGGCGCACCTCGGGCGTCCGGAAGGCCTCGCGGAGCCAGGTCGAGACCGGGACCGCGTCGAGCGGCGCGGGGCGCAGCGCGGCGAGGCCGCCGAGGACGCGGCCCATCTCGACCTTCGCGGCGAGGCCGAAGAGGCCCGTCGTGAGGAGCGACAGGGCGCCGGACGGCAGGGTATGGAAGGCGCCGCGGTCGAGCGCGAGCGCGCCCGACCCGGGCGGCGGGGCGCCCGTGTACCGGACCCCGAGCTCGCGGAGCACCTCGTCCGCCGGGCCCCCGCGGTAGAGCGCGTGGGCGCCGAGGTTCAGCGAGAAGCCGTGGCTCTGCTGCGTGACGGCGCGGCCGCCCGGCGCGTGCGCCTTCTCGACCAAGGCGACGGACCATCCCGCCCGCCCCAGGTACGCCGCCGCGGCGAGGCCCGCGAGCCCGCCGCCGACCACCACCACATCATTTGTGCGTTCCATCACAGTCCCCCTTTCCTGGCGGTACCACGATCGGGGGTCCGGAAAGGTTACGCGCGCCCGGTCGATTTTCGGGACCGGCTCGGCGGGGCGGCGTGGCGGCGGGCGGAGCCTCAGGTGGCGCGGACGAGGGGCGTGTCGACGAGGTGCTCGGACAGGAACCACACCTGCATCTCGTTCGTGCGCAGGACGTCGCTCATGAGCAGATCGGCGGTGCCGTCGTCGCGGTTCTCGGTCGTGAGCCTCACCGCCGCGCGCGTCTCCGCGAGGATCGCCTCGTGCGCGTCGAGGAGGCGCGACAGCTGGCCGGGCACCTGCTCGCGGCCGCGGGGCGGCCGCTCGATCTTCGTCATCTCCGCGACGTCGTGCGCCATGGCGACGGCGATGCCGCCCAGCGTCTGCACGCGCTCGCCGAGCAGGTCGATGAGCGCGGTCTGCTCCTTGAAATGCTTGTCGAAGAGCAGGTGCAGCGGGTAGAAGGTCGGCCCGGACACCTGCCAGTGGTGCTTCTTGTAGAGATCGCGGAGGACGAGGGTGTCGGCCAGGATCTGATTGAGCGCCTTGACGCTCGCCGCGCGCGTCTTCTCGTCGAGCGCGAGCGGATAGTCCACGATCGTCCCGAAAGGCTGGATCTCTCTGCTCCGCTGGCGAAGGAGGGGCTGTGCCTCCCGGGCCCGCGATTGTCCGTCCTTGCCACGTTGTTGTCGCTGCGCTCGCCTCGATGTCATGGTCCCCTCCACGCCGCTCGGTTCATCGGGTATCTAGAGCGGCGGCCCGGTCCGTCCAAGGGCGGAGGCCCGGAGTCGTCTCCGCGCGGGGCGGCGGCTGCTGGCCGCGCAGCAGCCTGCGCGCGGCGCCGCATCGGCGCTCGCCTCCGGCCGGGATCTCGTGCAAAGTCCAGCGCAGCATGAAAAGGCTCCTGCTCACCAGCGCGCTCCCCTACGCCAACGGGCACATCCATATCGGCCACCTCGTCGAGTACACGCAGACCGACATCTTCGCGCGCTACTGGCGCATGGCGGGTCGGAGGTGCATTTACCTGTGCGCCGACGACACGCACGGCACGGCCATCATGATCCGCGCGCGGCAGGAGGGGCGGAGCGAGGCCGACGTCATCGCCGACATGAGCGCGGCGCACCAGCGCGATTTCGCGGCGTTCCAGATCCGGTTCGACCACTACGGCAGCACGAACTCGGCCGCGAACCGGGCGCTCTGCGAGCAGATCTGGGCCTCGCTGCGCGAGCGCGGCATGGTGACCACGAAGGACGTCACGCAGCTGTTCGACCCGAAGGAGGGCATGTTCCTGGCGGATCGGTTCGTCAAGGGCGCCTGCCCGAAGTGCGGGGCCGAGGACCAGTACGGCGACAGCTGCGACCGGTGCGGCTCGACCTACGCCGCCACGGACCTCGTCGAGCCGAGGAGCGCGCTCACGGGCGCGCGGCCCGAGGTGCGGAGCGCGCAGCACCTCATGGTGGCCATCGAGCCGGAGCGGCCGTTCCTCTCGACCTGGACGCAGGGCGAGGGGCGGATGCCGAAGGAGATCGCGAACTACCTCGCGGGCCACTTCCTGTCGGAGCCCCTGCGCGACTGGGACGTGTCGCGCCCGGCGCCCTACTTCGGGTTCGAGATCCCCGACGCGCCCGGGAACTACTGGTACGTCTGGTTCGACGCGCCGATCGGGTACATGGCCGCAAGCAAGGAGTGGTGCGACCGGGAGGGCGAGGCGTTCGACGACTGGTGGCGATCCGAGGAGACCGAGATCGTCCACGTCATCGGGAAGGATATCGTCTATTTCCACACGCTCTTCTGGCCGGCGATGCTGCGGGCCGCGCGCTTCTCGCTGCCTTCCCGGGTGCAGGTGCACGGGTTCCTGACGGTGAACGGAGAGAAGATGTCGAAGAGCAAAGGCACGTTCGTGCTGGCCTCGACGTACCTGAAGCACCTCGACCCGGCGTACCTCCGCTATTACTACGCGAGCAAGCTGAGCTCGAAGGTCGACGACATCGATCTGAACCTGGAAGAGCTCGTGAACAAGGTGAACGCCGAGCTCGTGAACAAGGTGGTGAACCTGGCGAGCCGGTCGTCGCGCTTCGTGGCCCAGACGGGCCTGTCGGCGGCCTACCCGGACGACGGGGGGCTGTTCGCGGCGGCGGCGGCGGAGGCGGACGCGATCGGGGCGGCGTACGCGGCGTTCGACTACGCGCGGGCGACGAGGATCGTCGTGTCGCTGGCGGATCGGGCGAACGAGTATGTCGACCGGATGCAGCCGTGGGCGCTCGCGAAGCAGCCGGAGAAGAAGGCCGAGGTGCAGGCGGTGTGCACCGTGGCGCTCAACCTGTTCCGGCAGATCGTGCTCTACCTGGCGCCCGTGCTGCCGAAGCTCGCCGACGACGTGGCGCGGCTGCTCGGGTGTCCCATGGACCGGTGGGAGCTCGCGAAGACGCCGCTTGTGGGGACGAAGGTGGCCGCGTATGAGCACCTCATGAAGCGGGTCGATCCGGCAGCAGTGGAGAAGATGATCGCGGAGGGCCGCCCGGCCGAGGAGTCGGCGGCAGGCGGGGCGGCGCCGGCGGCGGCGGGCCAGGCGGAGGGCGGGGGCGCGGCCGCCGACGACGACGGCGCGGCGCTCGCGAAGGAGCCGCTCGCGCCGGAGTGCTCGATCGACGACTTCACCAAGGTCGATCTGCGCGTGGCGCGCATCGTCGCGGCGGAGCACGTGCCCGAGGCGAAGAAGCTGCTCAAGCTGACCGTCTCGCTCGGCGGAGAGGCGCGGAGGACGGTGTTCGCCGGGATCAAGGCGTACTACAAGCCGGAGGACCTCATCGGGAGGCTCGTCATCGTGTGCGCCAACCTGGCGCCCCGGAAGATGAAGTTCGGCCTCAGCGAGGGGATGGTGCTCGCGGCGGGGGACGAGACGGTGCACCTCCTGGCGCCCGACTCGGGGGCGAAGCCGGGGATGCGGGTGCACTGAGGCGAGGCGGCGAGGGCGCGGCAGCCCTCGCCGACGACGCCTTGCCCCGAGGCCGCCGCCGGGCGCCCGTGACGAGCGCGCCCGGCGCAGCGCCGTACCGCCGTGACCACGGCGCGGGCGCGCCGCTGTCCGCGCCCAGGGCGCGCCGCTGTCCGCGCCCAGGGCACGTCGCTGTCCACGCCCTAGGCATCTCGCGCCGCCGCGGCCTCCGGCGCTATCGTCGGTGCCTCCGGATCGCCGAGGCCATGTGAGACCCCTGGTCGCTCTCGCGTACTACCCGCTCTGGGCCGTGGCCGTGACCGTCGGCGTCACCGCGCTGCGCCTCGGGCGCAACGTGGGCCGCGGCCTGGTCGCCCTCTGCTTCTTCCTCGCCTTCTGGGTCACAGGGCTCATCCTGCTCGAGACCGACGGCACGATCGCCCTCGCCGAGCACGTCCTCCCGAGCGGGATCATCGTCGCCGCCGGCCTCGCCCACGCGTACGCCGACGTCGCCGGCGCCTCGCGCCGCCCCGTCGCCGTGGCCTACGCCGTGAGCGCCGCGGTGGCGCTGCTCGGGGCCCTCTCCCCGCGCCTGCTCTACGGCCCCGCCGCCCGCTCGCCGGGCCCGCTGTTCCTCCCGCTCGCCGTCGTCATGGGCGCCGCCGCGGTCGCGCTCGAGGCCCAGATCGGGCGCGCGGCGCTCGCGGCCCAGGGGCTCCAGCAGCGGCGCATCGCCGCGCTCTTCTTCGGCAGCGTGCTCGCGACGCTCGGGGGCGGCTTCCTCGTGGTGCTGCGCGTGCATGGGCTCGGGGACGTGCTCCTCGGCGCGCCGGTCCTGCTCCTGGCCATCCTGCTCGTGGCCTACGCGGTGCTCATCGGCGAGCTGGGGCGCTCCCGCCGCGTCTTCGCGCAGGGGCTCGCCTACGCCGGCCTCACGGCGCTCGTCTCGTCGCTCGGGCTGGTGGTCTTCTTCAAGGTCCTGCCCGCGCTCGCGCCCGGCGGCGGCGCGTCGCTCCCCTGGCTCGTCTTCGTCATCTTCCTCGTCGCGCTCCCGTCCGACCCGCTGCGCATGCTCGTCGTGGAGCACCTCGGGCGCCGGCTGTTCAAGCGGCCGATCGGCGTCCGCGATCTCGCCGAGGAGATCGAGCGCGTCGAGGTGCGCGCCGACCAGGCCGAGCGCCTCGCCGAGCTCGGGCGCCTCGCCAGCGCGGTGGCGCACGAGATCCGCAATCCGCTCGGGGTCATCGCCGCGCAGACGAAGCTGCTGGAGCGGCAGGGCGCGAAGCCCGAGACGGTGGCCTCGCTGCGCGGCCAGGTCGACCGGGCGAGGCGGTTCCTCGACGACCTGCTCCGCTACAGCCGCCCGCGGCCGCTCGAGCTGAGCGAGGTCGACGCGCTCTCCACGCTGCGGCTCGCGGCGAGCCACGTCCGGCAGATCGTCGGCGAGGGCGCGCCGCCCATCGAGATCGCGCCCGAGGCGGGGGGCGCCATCTTCGTCGAGGCCGACCGCGGGGCCTTCCTCGACGTCGCGACGGCGCTGCTGCAGAACGCGGCCATCGCGCTCGACGGGAGCGCCGAGGGGCGGATCCGGGTGATGGTCGCGCGCCAGGGCGGCTTCGTGGTCGTGCGCGTGGAGGACAACGGCCCGGGGGTGCCGGCCGAGATCGAGGGGGTGCTGTTCCAGCCGTTCGTGACGGGGCGCGGGCGCGACGCGAAGCACCCGGGCACGGGGCTCGGACTGGCCGTCGCGGCGCGCTGGCTCGAGCGGCACGGGGGCGCGCTGCGCCACGAGCGCGCCCCGGGCGGCGGCGCGCGCTTCGAGGCGCGCTGGCCCGAGAGGGCGGCGGAGGCGGCGGGGTGAGGCGGGTCCGCGCCGCGGGGCGCGGAGTCCGCGCTCAGAGGCCGAGGGCGCCGATCATCGCCTCGGCGTAGCGGATGCCCAGGGTGACCTGCGCGTCGTGACCGAAGTGGAGATTCCAGGTGTCGGCAGGATCGATGGCGAGCCCTTCCGCCGAGACGGCGTGGGCATTGGCGATCATCCCCGGGAGCTGGTTCACGAGCGAGTTGTGCCTTGCGCACGACCCCGAATGGAGGAGCTCGCCTGCGAGGAACGGCACGTCGCCGATGCCGAGGTCGGCGCGAAGGTCCGAGACGAGCGTCTTCACCTTGCCGGGCCACGCGGGGTCGCCGCAGTTCGACTCGCCTTGATGGAACAGGATCCCTTCGATCACGCCGCCGATCTCCTGCGCCGCCTTCGCGCGCGACAGGATCCAGTCGTACTTGCTCCCCCCCGCCTTCATGAACGTCTCCACCCGCTCCCCGCTGATGGCGGACGGGACGAGGCCGACGCTGTCCTGGGCGGGGTAACGGTCGAGGATCGTCCTGGAGAAATAGTCGCCCGGCCCGATCGCTCCGTTCCAGCATTCGTGGAGCGGCGGCGCAGCGATGTCCCACGCGCCTTCGACGCGCCCGGTCCCGTCGCAATCATCGAAGCCGAGGACCTTGATGCGGGGATTCTCGGTCCTGTCGGCGTCCAGGGCCTTCGGGTACCCGGCCATGTTCGATTGGCCGAGGAGGAGGAAGACATGAAACACGGGCTCGGCCGGCTCCCCGCCGCTGCTCGCGCTCGCTGTGCTGCCAGCCCCCGAGGCCTCTCCGCCTGCCCCGCCGCTCGCGGACGTCGACGACACCGTATTGGAGGGCGCGCCGCCAGCCCCCGTGCTCGCCGCCGACGTGGACCCGGAGCTGCCGCCGACGGCTCCGTCGTCCGTCGCGCCGGCCCCGCCCGTGCCGGCGGGGCCGGACGCTCCACCCGGGGCCTCTGCCTCGCTGCAGGCGAGAACCCCGATGAGCGAGAGCGCGACGCACGACGGAATGAGCCCGGGAGAACATCGACGTATTCTTTTCATGCGAGAATTTTCTCCGCCCCAGTCCTGGGCAAAGCGGCAGCGCTGGCCTCGAAGGCGAAATATGTGAACGTTAACATGGCCGGTGTCAACTCCGAAGCCGCGAGGCAGCTCCAGGGGCTTCATGACCCGATGCGTCGCCACCGGGGCGGGTCTCCGGCGCGCCGGGTTGCGCGGCCACGGTTCATCCATGCGTGCGTGACGTCTCGCGTCGAGGCATAGGCGAGTATGCCTATGCCTCGAGCCATGGGGCTCGGGTACGACGTCGTTGCAGCGCCTGTCACGCCCCGCTTTCCGCAGCGTCCATGGACGACGTTTCGAGGCCACCGCCACCCGTGGACGGCATGCGCTTGCTTGAATGGAGGGATCCGACGATGAGGATCGGGAATCTGCCAACGAAGCTCTTGATGATTGGCGTCCTCGGCATCTGCTCTGGAGGGTGCGGTTCGTCGGGCGAGGATGGCAGCGCAGGAACCACGAGCAGCGGCTCCGGCGGCACGGCGTCGAGCAGCGCTGGTGGAACGACGGGCATCGGCGGCGGCGCCGGCACGGGCGGCGCGGGCGGCGGAGTCACCGGATCCGGTGGAGCGGTGGAGACCGGCGGCGGCGGCAGCGCAGGCGGGATCTCCGGCTCCGGCTCCGGCGCCGGCGCCGGCGGCAGCGGCGAAGCGACGATCGTCCCCGATCCCTCGTGGACCTGCGGCATGCCGGACGGCATTCCGCTCCCCACGCGCGGCGAGCTCGTCTTCCGGGCGACGCTCGAGCTCGGCGAGACCCACGATGTCGGGACCACCCAGTTCGGACACCGCCGCCTCCTGGACGTGAAGGGGGGCACGCTCGCGGGCGACGAGATCCAGGCCACGTTCCTCACGGGCGGCATGGACCTCGAGCTCACGCTGTCGAACGGATCCGTCGAGCTCGAGGAGATCAACATCCTGAGGGCGAGCGACGGCACCCTCATCTACCTGCGGAGCTGCGGCGTCGCGCCCGCCGGCGATTCGGTCGTCCGGATCGTCCCGGACTTCGAGGTCCCGAACTCGAGCTCGCTGGCCTGGCTCAACACCGGGAAGTTCGCGGGCACCCGTGTCGTCGACGCCGCGGCGGGCACGATTCAGCTCGACGTCTACGACATCTCCGAGGTGGCGGCCGGAGAGCCGAAGATCCAGCTCGAGGATCCCGAGGGCGTGCCCCATCAATCGTGGGAGTGCTCGACGGCGACCGGGGCGAGGGGATCGAGCGTGTTCACCGAGTCCGTCACGCTCGGCTCTTCCCTCTCCGTCGGCGCGAGCAAGCGCGGCACGCGCAACATCATCCCCATCACCGGGGGCACCGTCACCGGTGGGATGCTGCTCAGCGGCCTCTCGGGCTCGGTGCTCCCCGGAGGCGCGGACTACCAGCTCATCGGATCGACCACGACCCTGGACGCCAGGTACGCGCTGTCGTCGAACGACGGCGAGGTCATCGTGGTGAGGAACTGCGGACCGTTCGGCGCGCTCGTGCCGGTCTTCGAGACGCGCGCGGACGGTCCGTATGCGATCCTCAACACGAAGGCCTATGTGAGCTCCGACCCGGGGGCCGCGTCGGGCGGGGTGAGCCTCACCTTCTACGAACGTCGATAGGGGGTGAGCCTCACCTGACGTCGCGCGCGGCGTCGCCTTCGATCACCCCTCCCTGGCGGCCTCCACCCGCCGCACGAAGCCCAGCACGACGACGGCCATGAGCGTGCAATAGGCCGCCAGCGGCCATGCGGTATCCCCGGGCAGCAGGACGACCAGCGTGGTCCCGACGATCCCCACGACGAGGCTCTCGATGCAGTAGTAGAGCGCGGTCGCGGTGCCGGCGACGTGGCCGAAGCGCTGGAGCGCGCCGTTCGCCGTCACCGAGCTGGCGAACACGATGCCGATCGCGATGATCCACATCGGCGGGATGAACGTCCAGAACGACGGAGCGGCCATCAGCTGCCCGACGACCAGCAGCGCGGCCCCCAAAAGCAGCATCCCCATGCCGCGGGCGAGGCTCCCGGCCCTCCCCCAGCGCGCCACGAACCGCTTCGCGAACCGGGTCGTCGCGATCATGACGAGCGCGACCGTGGCAAAGAGCAGGCTGAAGGCGAGCTGCGAGAAGCCGGCCCGATCGATCAGGACGCGCGACGCCGTCGAGAAGAAGACGAAGAACGCGCCCATCGCCGCGCTGAAGCCGAGCGTGTAGGTCCAGAACGAGGCGTCCGCCAGGATCTCGCCGAGCGCCGCGCGGGGCTTCGACGCGTTCACGGGCCGAGTCTCGTGCCACCTCGGAGCCGCATGCAGCAGAGCCGCGGTGGCGGCGGCGCCGAGCGCGATGAAGATCGCGCGCCAGCCGAGGTGGTCGGCGAGCAGCGCGCCGAGCACGGGCCCCAGCGCGGGCACGAACGCCAGCATCGAGCCGAAGAGGCTGTAGATCACGGCCCCCTCGGCGCGCTCCGCATAGACGTCGCGCACCGTCGCGAACGTCGCGACGAGCGCCGCTGCCGCGCCCAGCGCCTGGACGACGCGAAGCGCGACGAACACCGCCGCGGAGGCGGTGCCCGCGAGCAGATACGACGCGACGGCGAACAAGGCCGCGCCGCCGAGCAGGACCGGCCGCCGGCCGATCCTGTCCGAGATGGGCCCGAACACGAGCTGTCCCGCGCCCAGGACGACCATGTAGAGGCTCAACGTCAACTGAACGACCGAAGGCGACGTGCCGAGGATGCCTGGCATGATCGGCACCACCGGCAGGTAGACATCCATGGCCAGCGAGGCCAAGAGGTCGAAGGGGGCCATCAGCAGCAGCGCCGCGGACAGCGAGAAATTCCAGGTTGTTGATCTTGTTCGAGGCACGACGATACACCCGCGCAAATGGTGGACATTCGGCGGCGATCTGCCTCCAGGACGGCGTTCGTCGAACGATCGAGAGCAGATAGCCGCAGCAACGATTTCAGGGGTTGCTGCGGCTTACTCGTCTGACGTGGCTGTATCCATCCTTACACCGTGGGGTGCCTTCGTTGCAGGCGCGAGAGGATAGCGGCCATCGAGCAGCGCGTCGAGGGATCGCGAAGCCTCGGCGCCCGGCCGCTCCTCGCGGACCGGCCCTCCTGGACAAAAAGCGAAGCAAAATCAATGGTTTATCCGCATCGTCGAAGGGGCCGCGCGGCGCCGGCGGGCCCGACGCTAGAGCGCCGATCACGTTGATCGAGCAAGAGATGAACCGCCAAGACGCCAAGACGCCAAGACGCCAAGACGCCAAAATTTTTTTCTCTCTCTCTCTCTTTACTTGGCGTCTTTTGGCGTCTTGGCGGTTCGAATTTCTGCGCTCTTCAGGCAGTTTCAACCCGTTTGTCGCTCTAGGCGCGCGTCAGCGCGACGACGAACTCCAAGAAGGCGCGGACCTTGGCCGACATGAGCTGCGCGGCATGATGGTACGCGTAGAGGGGATACGTCTCGTCGGCCCACTCCGGCAGCACTTGAACGAGCCGCCCGTCGGCAAGGAGATCGCGCGCGTGGAACTCGAGCAGCTGCGCGATCCCATGTCCGGCGAGGCACGCCGCGAGGAGCGCGACCCCGTTCACCATCAGCTGTCCAGAGGCGTTCACGGGGACGACCTTCTTCCCGCGCACGAACTCCCAGGCGAAATGGCTCCCCGTGGCCGGATCTCGCATCAGAACGCACGGATGCTTCTCGATGTCGCTGGGGCGGCGTGGCACCCCGTGGCGCGCGAGGTACGCCGGCGATGCGCAGGTGACGACGCGCGTTCGCAGGAGCAGGCGAGACTTCAACGCCGACGGCTCCGGGCGACCGAACCGGACGGCGACGTCGAAGCCATCGCGGACCATATCGCCCATGCGATCGCGCTCGGCGATCTCCACGGAGAGGTCGGGGTGGCGCGCGAGGAACGGCCCCAGGTGGGGTGTCAGCACGAACTGCCCGACGCTCCCGTCGACGTTCACGCGCAGGCGGCCGCGAACCTTGGCCGAGGAGCCCCCCGCCTCGATCGTCGCGTCCTCGATGGCGGCCAGGTGCGGCGCCACCGACTCGTAGTAGCGGAGGCCCTCGTCGGTCAGCGAGATGGAGCGGGCGGTGCGGCGGAACAGGCGGACGCCGACGCGGTCCTCGAGGCGCGCGATCGCGCGGCTGACCGCGGATTGCGTGAGGCCGAGCGCCTCCCCCGCGCGCACGAAGCTCCCGGCCTCCACGACCGCGCGGAGGACACCGAGACCGTCCAGCGAACGCCTGTCGAAATCGCGAGGCCTACTTTTGTGCATGCTCAGGCTTCCGAGGATACACGTGCTGCAGGCTCGGGGAAGGCCCAATGTCTCCTGCGACCGGAGCTGCGGCAGCGCGGCAGGCAGCTCTTTTACGAGGGGACCACACCATGAGAAACCTGAAACGAGAGGGCACGACATGACCACGACGATTGAAGCGAGGTTGGGCAAGAGCGGTCCGCCGGTGTTTCCCATCGCCCTCGGGTGCATGGGCATGGGGGCTGGGAGCTGGTACGGGGCGGCGGACGAGGCCGAGAGCATCGCGACCATCCACGAGGCGCTCGAGCGCGGCGTGAACGTCCTCGACACCGGCGACTTCTACGGCATGGGGAAGAACGAGCTCCTCGTCGGCAAGGCGCTGCGAGGCCGCCGCGACAAGGCGCTCCTCAGCGTCAAATTCGGAGCGCTCCGCGGGCCGGACGGCGAGATGCTCGGGCACGACGCGCGCCCGGCCGCGACGAAGAACGCCCTGGCGCACAGCTTGTCGCGCCTCGGGGTCGACCACATCGACATCTACAGGCCGGCGCGCCTCGATCCCCATGTTCCGATCGAGGAGACGGTGGGCGCCATCGCCGACATGGTGAAGGCGGGGTACGTCCGCTACATCGGCCTGTCCGAGGTCGGCGTGGAGACGATCCGGCGCGCGGCGGCGGTGCATCCGATCTGCGACCTGCAAATCGAATATGCGCTGGTGAGCCGCGGCGTGGAAGCCAGCATCATCCCGGCCCTGCGCGAGCTCGGGATCGCGATGACGGCGTACGGCGTCCTGTCCCGCGGGCTGCTCACGGGCGCAAAGCCCTCGGGCGAGGGCGACTACCGCGCGCACATGCCCCGCTTCTCCGCGGGCAACGCCGAGAGGAACCAGCCCCTCGTCGATGCGCTCGCGCGCCTCGCGACGGAAAAAGGGGTATCCCCGGCGCAGCTCGCCATCGCGTGGGTGCGCGCGAAGGGCGCGGCTCAGGGCGTGACGATCGTCCCGACCCTGGGGGCTCGCACGCGCAAACAGCTCCTGGAGGCGCTGTGGAGCCTCGATGTCTCGCTCGACGCGTCGGAGGTCGCCGCGCTCGAGGCCGCGGTGCCCGCGAGCGAGGTCGCCGGCGCGCGCTACCCGGAAGCCCACATGGCGATGCTCGACAGCGAGCGCTCCCAGCAGAGGCGGCCTGCGCCGTCGAGCAGCGCATCGAGCGGCCAAGGGCCCTGAAGGCCCGGGCGCCGCCGTGCCGAGGAAGCGAGGGATCAGCCGGCGGCGAACTCCCGCTCGTGGATGGAGCGCACCTTCTCCAGCACCCTCGGGCCGTGCTCCCGGAACGGGAGATCCCTCGCGCGGTCCTTCCTCAAGTAGACGCCCGAGAGCTCCCGGTGCGCGCCGAACGCCGCCTCGTACAGCCGCGAAGCGCCCTGGCTCGGGGGCGGGAAGAAGAACCGCATCAGCGTCTCCACGAAGAGCGGCAGCCCCGACCGCTTCCCCTTCCTCAGCGTGTTGTTGCCCCCTGGATCCACGCTCCGGATCCTGATCCCGTCCGCCGCGAGCAGCGGCGCCACCTCGCGCGTCCAGAGGGAGAGCGCGAGCTTGGAGGTCGCGTACGGGCCGAAGAGCTGCTTGAACGACGCCGGGCGCTCCAGGGCGTCGGGGTCGAAGCGCCTGGTCATGTCGAACGCATTGGAGGAGGTGTTCACCACCGTCTTCAAGGTCCCCCTCCGCAAGAGCTCCCTGAGCTCCATCGCGATGAGGTACGGGACCACCGTCTGGAGCTCGAAGTGCAGCTCGCGGCCTTGCCTGGAGAAGGTCAGCTCCGGGACGCTGCCGCCGGCGTTGTTGAACAGCACATCGATCTTCTCTTCGCTCGCCTTGATCGCGCCGAGCGCGCCCCTCAGGCTCTCGAAATCGGACAGATCCGCCCTGTGGACACGGAGCCTCCGGCGATCGAGGCTCCCCTGGATCAGCGGGTCGTCCTCGGGGAACCCCGAGCGGTTCAGCGCGATGACCTGAAAGCCCTCCGACAGCAGGCGCCGCGTGAGCTCGAGGCCGATACCGTGGTTTGCGCCCGTGATGAGCGCGACCTTGCCGTGTTCCTTGGTGTTCATCGTGGATCCTGTGAGGGCGCGCATCACCGCGCGCCGTTCGGCGGAGGACGTGAGTGGGCGCGCCGATCGACCGAGCCGGCCGGCGCGCGCGGAGATGCCGGTGCCCGCTGCAAAGCAGCCTCCGGCCATGCGCCGCGAGCGAGGCCCCACGCGCGCGAGGGCCCGTGCGTACGAGGGCCCGCGCGCGCGAAGGCCGCGACCATGGCCACGGCGATGGATGGACGCCGTGCCTGCAGGCGCGCTCCTCCGCCCGAAATCACTCGAATCGGCGGGGAGCCGCGACAGGAGGAAGAATGTGCTACTGAGTAGCATTTGTCAAGGAGAGGCACCCGGATCCAGCGCGTGGTAGCTTGGCGGGATGGCGGAGGGCCAAGCCCCGGGGCTCCGAGAGCGCAAGAAGGAGCGGACGCGCGCGCAGATCATCGAGACCGCGATCGATCTCTTCCTGAAGAATGGCTACGAGCAGACGACGCTCGACGAGGTGCTCGGAGCGGTCGAGATCTCGCGGAGGACGTTCTTCCGCTACTTCGAGTCGAAGGAAGACCTCCTCATCGCCTGGATGGATCAGCTCATCGAGGTGGCGCGCGAGGCGGTCCTCGCGCGCCCTCCGAGCGAGCCGCCGCTCGTCGCGTTGGGCAACGCGATCCGGGACACGCTCGGCCGGCTCTACGAGGGGAACCTGCCGCGGTTCGTCGCGGTACAGCAGTTCGTCTCGAGGACGCCGGCGGTCCGCGCGAGGCAGAGCGAGCGGCTCGGCCACTGCGCCGAGGCCATCTGCGAGCCGCTGGCCGCGCGGATGAACCTGGATCCGCAGCGCGACCTCGCGCCGCGGGTGCTGGCGAGCTGCGCGATCGCCGTCATGGGGTGCGCGATCGACGCGTGGATCGCCGGCGGCGCGACGCAGGATCTCCTCGAGCTCGTGGACGACGGCTTCCGGGCGCTCGCGCGCGAGCACGAGCGCCCGTGAGCGTCCGGATCAGGGGAAGCTCAGGATCTCCACCCAGAGGGGATTGCGGCCCACCGGATACGAGGTCAGGGAGGTGAGCTTGCCGCTCGCGCCGTCGATCGCGTGCACGCGCGCGGCGTGCGAGAGCTGCCCGGCGGCGACGAGCCAGCGGCCGCTGGGATCGATGCGGAAGCCGCGCGGCTGCTGTTCCGTGGGCGTGTGCGAGACCAGGCTCAGGCGGCCGGTCTGCGCGTCGACGCTGAAGCCGGCCAGCGTGCTGGACGTGCGCTCCGAGGTGTAGAGGAAGCGGCCGTCGGGCGTGAGGTGCAGGTCGGCCGCCCAGGGCTTGCCCGAGAAGCCCTCGGGCAGCGTGGAGAGGCTCTGCACCGCCGACAGCGTGCCGCGCGCGGCGTCGAAGGCCAGGGCGTCGACGCTCGCGTCCAGCTCGTTGAGCAGGTAGACGAAGCGCCCGTCGGGAGAGAACGCCAGGTGGCGCGGGCCGGCCTGCGGGCGCACCGGCAGCGCCGGCGGCTCGTTCGGCGTGAGCCGGCCGGTGGCCGCGTCGAATCGCCACTGCACCACCGCGTCCGCGCCGAGGGTGCTGACGAAGACGTAGCGGTTCGAAGGATCCACCAGCGTGCCGTGCGCGTGCCGGCCGGTGGGCAACACCGCGGCAGGCTCGCCCACCGCGCCGTCGCCGCCGATCGGGCTGACGCTGGTCTTGTGGCCGTGATAGGAGGCGCCGAAGAGGTGGCGCCCGCTGCGATCGGTGACGATGTGGGCCATGCCGTCGGGCAGCGGCGCCTTCGACAGGGGCGTCAGCTGCCCGCTCGCCGCATCGATCGCGAAGCTCTGCACCGCATAGGGCTCGGTGCGCAACGCGATGTAGAGGAAGCGCCGGTCCGGCGAGACCGCCAGCGGCCCGGCCTGGCCCTCGACGGCGACGGTCTGCACCGGCGCCAGCGACCCGTCGGCGGTGTCGAGGCGCAGCACGGAGATCTCGCGGCTATCGGCGTTGGAGACGTAGACGTAGGTGGCGGCTCGGGTCATCGCGGTGAAGTGGCTGGCGGCAAGCGCCAGCAGCAACGTCGGGGCGGCATCCTGCCACGTCCCGGCCCGGGGCTGGGCCCATCTTTCACGATCTTGGTCCGCCTGGTGCGCGGCGCCGGGCGCCTGCCGCGCTCCCTCTCTCGCCGCGGACACCCCCTCGGAAAACACACAACCTGCTCCACGACGACCAGCCCCGGCAGCTCACGGCGGCCGCCGCGGCCGTCCGATATCGTGCGACGCTCCTGGAGGAGGTTCTGCCCAGATGACCCCTGAGACCGTGGACATCCTCGATCCGGACCTTTATCTCGCGGGCGCCCCGCACGATCGCTTCGAGATCCTCCGCAGGGAGGCTCCCGTCTACTGGCACCCCGAGCCGGCGGGCAGGGGGTTCTGGGCGATCACGCGGCACGCCGACGTCGCCCGCATCTCGCGCGACCCAGCGGCGTTCTGCTCGGGGCGCGGCCTCTTCATCGAGGATCTGCCGCCGGGGGACATGCGCGACAACCCCGATGTCATGATCATGATGGACCCGCCCAGGCACGCTCGCTTCCGGGCGCTGGTCAGCAAGGGGTTCACGCCCCGCGTGATCCAGCGCCTCGAGCAGCACGTGCGGGGGCTCGTGACGCGGCTCATCGACGAGGCCTGCGAGCGCGGCGGGTGCGACTTCGCCAGCGACATCGCGGGCAAGCTGCCCCTGACCGTGATCCTCGAGATGCTCGGCGTCCCCCGCGAGGATCAGGAGCAGATGCTCGACTGGACGACGCGGTTCTTCGGGGCCAGCGACCCCGACGTCGGCGTCTCGCCCGAGGAGCTGAACGCGGTGCTCCACAACATGAACGCCTATGCCCACCAGCTCGCCGAGGAGCGGCGGAGGGCGCCCAAGGACGACATGCTGAGCCTGCTCATGGCCGCCGAGGTGGACGGCGAGAAGCTCTCCTACACGGAGTTCGGCGGCTTCTTCAACTTGCTGCTGACGGCCGGCCACGACACCACGAAGAACCTCATCTCCAACGGCATGCTCGCCCTCATCGAGCACCCCGACCAGCGCCGGCGCCTGCTCGAGGATCCCTCGCTCCTCCCGACCGCCATCGAGGAGATGCTGCGCTTCTCGCCGCCGGTCTATTATTTCCGGCGCTCGGCGGTCCGTGACACCGAGCTTCACGGGCAGCGGATCGCGGCCGGGGACAAGGTGGTCCTCTGGTACGTCTCGGCCAACCGCGATGAGGCGGTCTTCAGGGACCCGCACAAATTCGATGTCGGCCGGACGCCCAACGAGCACCTCTCCTTCGGCATCGGCCCCCACGTGTGCCTGGGCCTCGCGCTCGCTCGCCTGGAGGCGCGGGTCGCCTTCGAGGAGCTCCTGCGCAGGCTCCCCGATGTCGAGCTCGCCGGGCCCGCCGCGCGGCTGCGCTCGAACTGGGTGAGCGGGGTGAAATCGATGCCGGTCCGGTGCGCGCGCCCCGCCGGCTAGCGCCGCGGGTCAGAAATCCCGCCAGAAAGAACGGCCGATGACGAGCGGTCGCCGAGAATAGTGGCGAGCGCCACCGTTTTCCGCCTGTTTCGCCGCCGAGGGCGGCTCCGGTGCCGCCGATCGGGGCGCCCTCCGCCGCCGCGTCGCCCGTGATCAAGGGCCCGCAGCATCACCGGTGTGGTTGGCATCATGGGTCCAGGCGCCGCTCGGGCTGCCTCATCCCATCCAGGGGGCCGCCCTCACTCCACAGCCTGCGGCGCAGGCCCGCGTGCTCGGCCCGCTGGACGAGCTTTGGAGGCGCCGACGCGGCGCCTGCGCGCTCTCGTCGTGTGGCCGCGGCTCGAGCCGGTGATCATCGCCGGGTAGCGGTCGAGGTCGCCACGCGCCGAGGCGGGAGCCATGAACGCGGCGGGCAGAGAAATTCAAATCTGCCGCACCTGGCGCCGCGCCCAACGGGGCCGGCCTCTGGTAGCCTCCGCCGCGCCGCCGACCGACCGGCGGAAACGAACGGAGAAAGAGACCCCACCATGGCCATCGTTCTTTACCACCACCCGTTTTCGCGCGCCGCCAACACTGTGTGGATGCTCGAGGAAGTCGGCGTCGAGTACGAGCTCAAGTTCGTCGACATCATGGCCGGCGACCAGAAGAAGGAGGACGTCAAGAAGCTCAATCCGATGGGCAAGCTGCCCTTGCTCGTCGACGGCGACACCGTCGTCACCGAATCCGCGGCGATCGGCCTCTATCTCGCGGATCGTTATGCCCCGGGCCGCCTCGCGCCGAAGCTCGACGACGCGGCGCGCGGCACTTATTTTCGCTGGTCGCTCTTCGCCCCCTCGGTCATCGAGCCCGGCTCGATGGCCAAGGCCGGCAACTGGGAGTTCCGCGCCGGCTCCGCCGGTTGGGGCAACTACGACGACATGATCGCGACGATGGAATCGGCCATCTCTGGCCGTGACTTCGTCCTCGGCAAGGAGTTCTCGATGGCCGACGTCATCTTCGGCGGCACCATCGCGTACATGCTCGACTTCAAGATGCTCGAGCCGCGCCCGAGCTTCACCGGATATGCCGAGCGGGTCAGAGCCCGCCCGGCGTACGCGAAGAGCGAGGCGCGCAACAAAGCCGTGATGGACGAGCGCGGCCTCAAGATGCCTGGGGCTTAGAGCGCCCTGAAGGATTGAAGCGGAGCGCGCGCCAAGGGGCGCATCGGCGTGCCGTGCGCACACGTGTCCGGCGGCGTCAGCACGACGTCTCCGACGCGGCGCTCGAGCGTGGCGAGATCGAAGCCAGGCCGAACGCGAACCACCCGCCCCTTGGACAGCGCGATCTCGAGCGGCTCCGCCACGACCGGCGAGGCGTCGGCCACCACTGCACCGGCAGGAAGCGCGGCGCCTCCGTCGAGGACCACGGCAGGGGCTGCGAAGGTCCGTAGGCCCGCAGCTTCCAGCGGCACCAGTACAGCTGGTAAAGCTTGTACCCCTCGTGCCGCGCGAGCTTCTCGGCAATCAGCCCGCTGCGCTCCCATCGCTCGACCCCCTCCACCCTCGTTGCCATTGCTTCCTCCTTCGTCGCGAAGGGGGACAGGTAACCGGCGCTGCTCCGACGATCACGCTGGCGTTGGTCGGGCGCTTGCGCTACGGACGGTCATGCTTCCAATGATCCGCCAGCATCGAGGCCGTCGGAGCTCCTGCCTTCCCCCTGCCGCTGTCCTACGATAGGCTCGCGTATCCGTTCGCGACAGGGGGCGTTGGATGGCGGCGGGGAATACTGGGGAGACGTCGAACTCGGTCGGGAACATGAGGCTGCGAAGCCGGCGACGCCTCCCCGGGGAGGCGCGAACGCAGCGCTTCAGGGAGATGCTGCCAGGGGGCAATCCGGCGGTCGAGGAGGGGCGCAGCTCCTCGTTGGAGGTAGGCTGTGCCCCCGTGCGCACTCAAGAAGCTCAAGAGCCTCGATCGGATGTTTTTTTGCGTTACACAGAATCCCAGATTCGCTCACCCGACGAAGCCGCTTTGAGAGGTAGCAGTTGTCTCGTAACGAAGAAGTGGGTTGACTCGTTGTCGCGGGATTGCGAGTCGCTGGGAGAGACCCTGGCCTTGCACAGGCCTGGAGAGTGATGCAGGAGTAAAGCGTCGATTTGGGCCTTGCGCTGGCTGAAGGTGATATATGCGTTTTCGGCGACATGGAACAGATGTTACGGCTGTGACTATTCACATATCGAGCACCGAAGGGAACTCTTCGGCCGGCATCGAGCTCGCCGATGTTCCACGCTCGGATGGTGTTCCCAGAATAACGAGCAGTGATCCTGATGTGGTTAGCGTCGATGGCATGCCTCGCATACGCGCCGTTGGCAATTTCTCGTTTTACCTCAACGCGCTTGCTACAACATCAGGTAGCGGCGCTGTAACGGTGACTGTGGCGACACGGTCCGGAGTCCAGGCGACACTAAGGGTTGTGGTCGACGTTGCGATAGAGTTGCCGGATCCTGCTACTGAAGCTGGAGCTGTCGCCAGACTGTTGATGTCGGAGGCCCGCGGTCCTTCCCACGCAGACTACGTGGCAGCAGACACATTGGATAGTATGGGGTGGATGCAACGGGTTCTGGAGAATCGATTGGCGAAAGATCCTTCTCGATTCGGGGCACGCGGGGCGAAAAATTTGATCGACATCATTCGCGCCGCCAATCAGTTTGATGGGTTTTCCGATTATCCGAACTACGATCAGGGGGTTCGTCGTCGGCTGCAGCAGATGGTTAATATCGCGAACAATGACAATGATCGAATGCAGTCGGATTTTCGAAATTTTATACAGAATGCTATTGATGTGGCTCGGTTGCGGGTCGTCGTCCGGGACCCAAGTTCAACAGGCTTGTTCGGGTGGAGAGCCGCAGGGACTGGAAGTCCAGGGCCCAGATTTGCGAGATTTCGTACGTTGGCTGGAAACACGTTCTTTACGTTGCGGTCATGATTGAAACCTTGACATGATCTGAGATTTTTTTGCCATGCATGCATGGGCGCACTCCGGCTGTGGCCAGTAGCGAGCCGTGCCAGGAAGCAGGGGTATGGTGCAGGTGCATGCAGCGCTGTCGAGGCATCGATGTGCCGTCTCGCATCGGATGGTGGGGCAGCGGCGGCAGTGCGGGCAGCGGCGGCGCCGGCAACGAGGGCGGCGGCAACCGTGGCAGCGGCGGCGGCAACGACGTCGGCGGCCCGCGCGCGCCCCCGCGAGCGTGTACGTGGCGCCCGACGACCACGGCGACGCGTGCTCGTGCTCCGCGAGCGGTCGGCGCCGACGTGGTCGGCCGCGAGACCGCTGAGCGCCACCACCCGATCGTGCGCCTCGTCGTAGGCCCCGCCCTGCATGAACAGGCAGCTGTTGGCGTCGGCCACGTGGCTCCAATCGCGGCCATCCCCGCTGAACACGCCGCGGTTGGGGCGACCGCTGACGAGCAGCACCCTCTCCATGCCCGCGTGGTAGACGAAGCGAGCGTGTCGAGGTAGGCTTCGAGCTCCTTCTTCGCGTGCTTGGGCATCCGGACGGCGATCGCGCCGTCGTCGATGGCCCCGTGCGTTAATTCTACCACACCGTCAAGTTGGAGCTGCCGCTGCTTGAGGGGTTGAATACCTCTGTTGCCATCACCTGGTAATTGTGCGTGCCAAGGTTCCACCCCTTTGACGCCCAAGCATTTACGTGATTGGAGAACGTGATGACGTTGTTGGTCCCGGTGGGCCTCTTCGACCTTCGGACACTCCAGTACTGATAGAACGTCGCAGTGCCTATGATGGAGGGCGCGTTGACTCGCTGCATCCTGTATAGGTCGTAGGTGCCCCCGTCCGTGGTGACTGTGCCCGCCGGCGTTCCCCCCGGCGGTCGCCAGCTGCCCCAGCTGTCAACGACGTAGTATTCTACGAGTGGGCTTGTCGTCCACCCATAGAGAGTCAGATATGCATTGCTGCTGCCCGTCGACCAGACGCCGGCATTGTAGCCAATGTTCCTGCTCGACGACCCAGTGCTCCAGCCCTTGCCGCCAACGAAATTATAGTTGCCGCTTGCCCAATTGACAGCGTAGTTGCCGCCGCCGTTCAAATTCATGCTGGCCGACCCGCCATCTTTCCAGAACGTGTACCACCGGCCGTCCGTGCCGGTCTGATTCGTGCTTATCGTGAGAGCGCCTTGATCGGTGTCCAGATCGGTCTCGGTCATGTCCATTTCTGCGCCATCCATGACGCAGTTGGTCAGTAGGAGTCCAAGGGCGGAGCACATGCCGAGCCGGGTGATGTTGTTCATGGTGATCGCCTTTCGTGACCTATCTATCGTTCGGGACTGGCAGTTACGTCAATCCGATTGTGCATCGCAACCGGGCCTGGTCATCAAGAAGGTGCGATATTATCAGATGCAGAGTGACGATGGTGGCTTGACGCCGACAGGGGGCCGAGCCCTCGACGGGCGCGATCGCCCGGCGCGCCAGGCGCGCGAATCCCGTAGAAGATCGCCTGCGACCAGCGGGCCGCGCCGGCCGCGCTCGGCAGGCGAGCGCGCTCGAAGAGCTGGAGCGAGATGGACCAGGCGCCGCGCGCCGGCAGGGCTGCACAAGGCCCCTCCCGGCGTGAAGCGACTCGATCTGCTCGTAGCTGAGCAGCCACGCGAGAAATGCACAGCGGCCCTGTCGTGGAGGCCTGTTCGCGGCGCCCGCGAACGCGCCGTCACATATTTCCGCGACGAACGAACAATGGGAGCCGGTGAAGGGATCGATCCCGATCCCGATGACGGAGGTCCCGGTGCTCATGACGGCCCACTCAGGGGAAAGCGTAAGGATGAGGTCTCATTGTGAGCGTTCACTTTGCGGATGTCAACGCCGATCCCCCGCCCGCGGCGATCCGCCAGCTCGACCACCCCCGAGCTCCGTGGCGCGGGCGCTCGTCACCGGGCGTCGGCGGACGCTCGGCGTGACCGGGGCGGCGGGTCGGGCGAGTCGGCGTTCGACGACCTTCGCGCTGGCGTCTCTGCTGGCTCCGCGTATGGTGGGCGCGTTGCGAGACCCACCGGATGGCGCCCATCGTTCCCGACAAGAGCAGGATCAAGAGCTTCCCTGACGAGGCCGCGTTCGAAGCGTGGCTGGCCGCAAACCACGCGCAGGAGACGGAGCTGTGGCTGAGGATCTACAAGAAGGACTCCGGCGTGCCGACGGTGACCCACGCGCAGGCGCTCGACGTGGCGCTTTGCTGGGGATGGATCGACGGGATCCGAAAATCCCTGGATGAATCCTCGTTCTTGCAGCGGTTCTCGCCGCGCAAGGCGAGGAGCGTCTGGAGCCAGATCAACCGCGATCACATCGCCCGCTTGACGGCCGCGGGGCGCATGACGCCGCACGGGCAGCGGCACGTGGACGCGGCCAAGGCCGATGGCCGCTGGGATGCGGCGTATGCGCCGATGCGCAGCGCAACTGAAGCGACCATCCCCGACGACCTCCGCGCCGCGATCGAGGCGAACCCACGAGCACGTGAGACGTTCCAGACGCTGGGGCGTCAGAACCTGTTCGCGCTGGCGTTCCGCACGAACAACATGAAGACGCCGGCTGGTCGCGCGAAGAAGATCGCTGCTCTGGTGGCGATGCTGGCGCGCGGCGAGACCATCGTGCCGGAGCGGCGTGGACCGTCAAAGGCGACCCGGCGGTAGGCCCGCGGCGTGGACGGGAGCTCAGAACCGGGCGCCGAGCGCGGCGGCGGCGCCGCCGGGCAAGGGGACGACATGCACGGCGGCGGCAGCGGGCGCGGCGGGCGCGGCGGGCGCTGGGCCGCGCAGGAGCAGCGCGGCCGCGGCGCCGCCGCGAGCCGCCACGCCGAGCGCGTAGGCAAATCAAGCCGGATGGCAGCGCGAGGACGTGTAGCGCGGCAGAGCGAAAGGGTGGGACCGCGAGCGTCGTGATGGCTCGGTCCTGGGTCGAAAGAGCGTGGTCCGGGCGGCGCCGCGCGCGCTGAGGGGCGCATCGGCGTGCCGTGGGCACACGTGTCCGTCCGGGCGTTGGCCAGGCCCGGGAGGCGCGTCGCGAGACGCTATACGGCGTCACCGAGCGCCTTGCAGCGCACAACGGTGCTTTTCCAGTACGGTGGTCCCCGGTCGGGAGAGCGTGCTGGAACATCGGTCGGCTCGCCGAGCGCGGAGAGGAAGCGGACGACGTTCCGGGGCTCAGTGACCATGGCGGCACGGTTTCCGCATCGGCCGCGGCAACATGACACGCTGGCAGTACGATTGTGGTCGGGCAGTCCGGCGATGGCCGCGGTCCGGCGCCCACCCCTCTTAACGCGGCGCTCCGAAGGAGCCCTGCCAGCCATGTCCTCCCCGGGCCCGAAGATACCCGCGGGCCGGTCGATTGGAGTTGACACCGGCAATGTGAGCGTTCACATTGCCAGTCGAGGGCCATCCTTTTGTTTCGGTTTGCTCGGGTCCTCCTGAGTATCGAGCTCTTCGTCAATCTGATCCATTCGGTCGATTTCTACACCGATCCTGTTCGCTCGGTCGTCGCGGAAGCGATTGCTGATCGATGGTGATCGGCGTTTTGCCAAGAGCGATCCAATCGAGGACGCGACACCCCTCGCTTGTTCGACGGCTGTCGTGAAATCCTGCGTGCTGTTCACCGGAGATGATTTCGTCAAGAATCCGGCGATGCTGGCGAAGCGACCGGATGGCAAGCTCGGGAGCGAGGGAACCTATGTTGCGGCGGGCCGTGCTGAGACGCTCCTCGGTCGCACCGGTGTCATCACATCGGCCCCGTCCGGGAGCTCGTCTGAGCCGGGTGGGAGGCACTTTGCCAGGGAGGCGGATCCCGCAAGGAACGCTCTGTCACATGAGGTGAGTGTGGCGAGTCGCCCTTGATACGCTCGAATCGTTTTGTTTCCTTTTCACCTGATTCCGGTACGTAGGAGACCTGTGATGCAAGATCAAACGTTCAGCCGACTCGCCTTTTGTGCCACCCTTGCGAGTTGGGTCGCGATTTCGTGCGCCCCCGCCGAGTCCGACTCGAACAACGACGGAGGGGGCGGAGCGACGGCGACCGGTTCCGTCAGTAGCGCGAGCGGCAGCGGCGTTGCGACCTCTAGCGGCAGCGCGAGCGGCAGCGGCGTTGCGACCTCTAGCGGCACCACCGCGGCTGGGACCGGCGGTGACAACAGCGGCGGGAGTGGCGGGGCTGAGCCGACCGGCAGCGGCGGTACTGGCACGGGTGGCTGGCCCGAAGGAGCCATTCCCATGGGGAACGCGCCTGTGCCGAGCGCGGGGTGCGGCAAGGCAACCACGTTGACGACCAAGGAGTATACGATCTCAAGTTCGGGCCAAAATCGCGTGTACTACGTCGATATGCCCCGCAACTACGACATGAACAAGCCTTACCGGCTGTTCTACACCTCACATTGGATCGGCAGCCGCTGGCAAGACGTCGAGGGGCAAGACTTCTACTTCCTCAAACCGCAGATGGAGGCCGACGGAGAGCAAGCCATTTTCGTGGCCCCCTCCTCGGACGGTGCAACGTGGCAAGAGAAGGACCACGCGCTGTTCGACGACATCATGGCGTTCATGAATGAAAATGTCTGTTACGACACGACCCGCGTGTTCGCGACCGGCTTCAGTTTCGGAGGGATGATCACCTATTCGCTGTCGACGAACCATCAAGCGGAAATCCGTGCGGCCGTGGGCATCGCCCCGGCCAACTACAACATCTGGTTGCCCGAAAAGACACATAAGCCCATTGCTTGGATGCACACGACGGGCATGAGCGACGGGACTTGCCCCTGGGTGAACAACGAAGGTCAAAAGAGAGGGGCCAAGTTCATTGCCCTCGAAAAAGCCGAAGACAACGGCTGCACGATTCCGGACCAGATCCCGACCTCGAACGGCGCGTACAGCTGCTACGATTTCAAGGATTGCGATCCGGAACATCCGACGCGGGTGTGCACCTTCGGCGGCGGGCACACGAACATCGACGGCAATCCGAATTGGATTCCCATCGAGTCGTGGAAGTTCTTCAAGCAGTTCTGACCGACGTCCTCGCCGCGGGCGGGACCCTCGCCCGCGCGTAGCGCCGCGCTCGGGGCGTCTCGCCTGCAAGGGGAATAGGGGCCGCCTCCAAGCGCGTAGGCAAATCAAGCCGGAGCGCAGCGCGAGGAAGTGTAGCGCGGCAGAGCGAAAGGGTGGGGCCGCGAGCGTCGTGATGGCTCGGTCCTGGGTGGAAACGGCGTGGTCCGGGCGGCGCCGCGCGCGCTAAGGGGCGCATCGGCGTGCCGTGGGCACACGTGTCCGTCCGGGCGTTGGTCAGGCCCGGGAGGCGCGTCGCGAGACGCTATACGGCGTCACCGAGCGCCTTGCGGCGCACAACGGTGCTTTTTCAGTACTGTGGTCCCCGGTTGGGAGAGCGTGCTGGAACATCGGTCGGCTCGCCGAGCGCGCAGAGGAAACGGACGATGTTCCGGGGCTCAGTGACCATGGCGACGAGCTTCATCCGCCCCTTGCAAGTTGGGCAGATGACAAAGCCGAGAGCCTCGCGGTGCGCATTGCAATACCGGAACATTGACCGACGCCTCGTTCCGAAGGAGACTCGCCGCATGGGACTGCTGACCTTCGCCATCAACGTCACCCTGGACGGCTGCGTCGACCACCAGGAGGGGATCGCCGACGACGAGACGCACGCCTTCTTCACCCGACTCATGGACGAGAGCGGCGCGATGCTGTGGGGCCGCGTCACCTACGAGATGATGGAGAGCTACTGGCCGGCGGTCGCCCGCGGCGACGAGGAGGCGCCTCCGGCGATGCGCGCGTGGGCGGTCAAGCTGGAGACCAAGCCGAAGTACGTGGTGTCGTCCACGCGCAAGGACTTCCCGTGGACCAACAGCCACCACATCGCCGGCGATCTGCGCATGGGCGTGCAGAAGCTCAAGGACGCGACCCCGGCCGGCGTGCTCCTCGGCAGCGGCAAGCTCGCGACCGAGCTGGATCGGCTGGATCTCATCGACGAGTACAAGTTCCTCGTCCACCCCAAGCTCGCCGGCCACGGCCCGACCCTGTACCAGAGCGGGCTGCCCGCCGCGCGGCGGCTCGAGCTGGTCTCGGCCAAGCCGCTCCGCTGCGGCGCGGTGGCGATGCACTGCCGGCGCGCGCGCTGACTCAGAGGAGCCCGATCGCGCCCAGCTCGCCGGCCGGCGCGTCGTCGGGAGCCTTCCCGCCGCGCAGCACCGCGGCGATGTTCGGGGTGATCGCGCCGCGGATGGCGCGGCCGGCGAGCGCGGCGTACAGGCTCGGCGGGTCGCCGGCGATGGCGAACAAGCCGCGCGGCGCGCGGCGCACCTCGGCGGCACCACGAAGGCCGGCTCGGGACAGCGCGCGAGGGCGCGCAGCTGGGCGGTGAGCCACTCGTCCTGCCGCACCGCCGGGTTGCCCAGGCCGACGTACTCGGCGCGCGAGAACGCAGAGCGCGAGCGCGCAGCGTTGCAGGAGGCGATCATCCGGGTGCAGCAGAGCCGGCTAGCGGAGCTGTCCACGCCGATGATCCCGATCACCGAGCAGGTGATGGTCATGCCTCTCATCGGGACCATGGATGAGCAGCGTGCCAGGCACGTGCCGCCGCGCGCGGGCGATCCCAGCAGAGCCTGCGGGCACCGGCGAGCGGCAAGGCTCCGGCAGCGAGTCGACGCGAGCGGCGGGCTCGACGTTCGGCCCCAAGCTTGCTCACCCCTCATTTGCGGGACGTAGGCAATACTCCTCCGCCTCCGCTCCCGTCAGGGCATCGGGTACACGAGCGAGAGCCCGGCGACGCACATCTCGTCGAACGTGCTCCCCTCGCCGTAGGCCACGTCGATCGTCGAGATCATATTCGCCTCCTTGAGCGCCTTGACCACGTAGGGGTTCTCCGTCGAGTTATTGTACGTGCACCGGATCTGGAGCACGTCGCCCGGATCGAGCGTCGGGAGCGTCTCGATGGGCGCGTCGTACGAGTACGAGCGCTGCCAGCCGAACTCCCACTTCGGCGCGTGCGCCAGGCACTCCTCCTTGGGTTGATCGGGTGAGCCGTTCGCCCGCGTGACCGTCACCTTCTCGTCGAAGCCCAGGTAGTGCATGTGCAGAAAGTCGCCATAGACGCGCGTGCCCGGCGGGAACGGCATCTCTTGCGATCCGGGCGAGTCCGGGGCCGGGACCGTGAACTGCTGCGTCTCCACGTGGTTCTTGCTGTCCGCGGGGATCAGGAACTCGACGCCGTTCTTGTCGCCCGGCCCGGGTAGCAGCCCGAAGCCAAACTCGCCGACCGGATCATCGAAGTTGCCGAGCAGGTGGTACAGGAAGCCGTACTTCGGCTTCTCTTTGGTGAGCCTGAGCTGGATTCGCGTCAGGTCCGGATCGGCCGTCGTGCCGGCGGGGTGGTAGTGGATCTGCATCATGACGAGCGACCCCTTCGGGATCAGCTGACCCACCCCCTCGGGCAGATCGACCGGGTCGGTGCCGGGAGCCCAGGCTGTGAGCATCTGGAGCGATTCCACCTCCGCGCCATTCGGGATCTCGCCGGCGCCACACGGAAAGCTCCCGTCGGGGCCGGCCAGGCTCGCGGACTTCCCCTCCGGATCGATGGAGATTATCCCATGGTGAACGACCTTGTGGTTGCCGGGCACCATCTGTACACCATTCAGGTACTGGTCCTCGGTGAGCCCGGGATCGATGACGAAGCAGCGAAACTCGTCCTGCTCACCGGAGGTGACGTAGGGTTCGTTCGGATGGACCTCGAGGGTCATGCCCGGCAGGTCGGGGCTCTTCGGCACGAACGCGGCGGGCGCGTCCTTCGGATCACCCTTGGGGGTGCCGGCCTTGCTCCAGGCCTCCAGCGTGCCGATCTCCTCGTCGGAGAGGCGGATGTCGCCCTTCCACGCGTGACGGGTCGAGCACTCGTCCGTGTCACGCACGGCGAAGGGCGGCATCGTGCCCGCCTTGGTCGACTGGACCATGAGCGCCGCGACAGCCTTGGCGTCCTCGTACGCGGTAAGGCTGAAGGGCGCGATGTTGCCCGCGGAGTGGCAGCCCATGCAGCTCTTCTGCAGGATGGGCTCGACGTCTTTGTGGAACGTGGGGCTACTCCCGGTAGCCTGGGGCTCCGTGGGCTCGTCGCCCCCGGCGCAGCCGGTGAACGAGACGGCGGCTGGCAGGGCGAGGGCGAGGGTGAGGGCGGACGGCGAGACTCGGGCGACGGAACGCGAACGTATTGAAGCAGGCATGAGACCTCCGGGCAGCCGGATCCTTCACGAGCGGAGGGTCCGGGCGCTTGGCAAGGAGCCACGTTCAGTTCGACGGCGTTTCAGATATGTGTACTATGCATATAGTCGACCCTCCCGAAGCGTCAAGAAAATTTGTGCAAAATACACGGATCACAAACAAGAAGCTCCGCGAGCTCCACGGAGCCATGGTCGATCTGATCGCGCTCATGCATCAGCCGCAGCGCGATCGGGCGCTGCTGCCGTCGAGCGTCAGTCGCGGGCAGCCGGGGCTCGACGTCTCCGACCCGTCTCGAGGTCCTCAGGAGCCGCTGCGCGCCTGGCGCGCGCGAGGACATCGGCATCGGCATGGCGGGCAAGCGCCGCGGAGCTCGACGTCCTCAACGACGTGATCGTCGGAACGGCGCCGCGCTCGCGCAGGAGCGCCCGCGCCGACGGCCGGGTGCCTGGGCGGGGACGGCGCCCGGCGCGTCCCCACGGGGTCCACGGGGAGGGCGCCGGGCGCCAGGTCGCTCTCGTCTCAGGCGCTCACTCGCCCGGGAAGAGCTCCTCCGCCGTCATGTACTTCGCCCCGAGCGCTTGCGCGAACTCCCGGTCGCTTTCCATATCGCCGACCATGACCAGGTGCTCTCGCGCGAGCTTGTGGCGCTGGATCAGCGATACCCCGAGCCCCGGCAGGGGCTTGCGGCAGAAGCAGCCGACCGGAAACGCCGGGTGCGGGCAGTACACGACCTCGGCCACGGGCAGGCCGAGGAGCTCGATCGTCCGCGAGAACGCGGCCAGGACGGCCTCTTCGGTCACCGATCCTTTCGAGATGCCGCTCTGGTTCGACACGAAGAAGAGCGTGTATCCGTCGTTGACCCAGCGCTCCAGGACCGCGCGCCGGCCGGGCAGGAGCTCGACGTCGTCGGGGTCGCGCGGGTAGATTTCGCCGCTCTTCGTCTTTCGCAGCGTGCCGTCGACGTCGAGGAGCAGGCCCTTGCCCGTGAAGAGCGGATCGACGCGCCGGGCGAACGGGATCTCCTCGACCACCGAGAACCCCTCATCCGGGTGCGGCGCCTCGAAATTCGCAGCCCACCGCGAGAGCGCCTGCGGCGGCGGCAGGTTGGGATCCTCTTTGCCGAGCGCTCTCATGTCCTCCGGCCCGAGCAGCTTGCCGTAGCGCTCGAGGACGCGCAGCACGACGTTCGCGTAGGCCTCGTTGATGGGCGTGGCCAGGTACCGGCACCGGACGGGCACGCCGTGCGCGTGCGCCATCCGGAGCACCGCGTAGCGCGACGCGCGCGTGCCGTACGTATTGTCGAGGACCACCCGCGTCTGCCCCGAGGAGAGCAGCTCCCCGAGCTTCTTGACCACGCCGTCGAGCGTGCCGCCGAGCTCATCGCGGTTCAGGCGCGCGTACCCTTTGGCCGTGTAGCGGGCGACCTCCGACGATTTGCCTGCCCCTTGAATCCCCATGACCACGACCACCTCGGGCGCATCGCCGGGGCCTTCTCCGGGCTCGAGCTTGCGCAGGCCGGCGGGGAACACGGGGGGCGCGACCGAGGCCAGCGCATCGGCCGTGGGCGCAAAGCTGGTCTTCGAGAGGTCGGCTCGATCGCGCGCGCCGAAGGGGACCCGGAGCGCGCGCAAGCAGGACTCGACGCTCTCCCGCTTGGTCGCCCCGAACAGGGGAAGGACCGGGGGGCCGAGATCGAGCAGGGCCGCGAGGGCCGCCTCCTGGGGCGTGATGCCGTGCCGCGCGGCGATGGGCTTGACCGCGCGGTTCTTGAGGAGGCTATCGACCTTGGCGTGACCGCCGAGCGGCCGGTGGGCGAGGAACGGGATGCCCATTTGCCTGGCGAGCTCGAAGAGGCCTCGGGCGGCGCTGCCGCGATCGAGGACGCTCAGCTCCTCCTGGATGGACCGCACCGGAAAATGTCGCTCGGCCTGGCGGACCTCTGCGATGGAGGTGTTGCTGAGGCCGAGGTGCTCGATGAGGCCCTCTTTCTGGAGCTCGGCGAGGGCGGCGAGGCTCTCTTCGAGGGGGATCCTGGGGTCGGTCACGTGGAGGAGGAGCATGAAAATCCGCGACACGCCGAGCGCCTTCAGGCTGCCCTCGACCGTGCGGCGCAGGTGGTCGCGGCTGCCGTTCGGGACCCATCGCCCTTTGGGTCGGGTGAGGCCCGCCTTGGTGATCACGCGCACGTCGTCGCGCGGGCCGGACCACGCGTCGAGCGCCTTGCGGACGAGGCGCTCTCCATAGTGGAGCTCGCGGTCGGTGAGGCAGTAGGAGTCGGCGGTGTCGAGCAGGCGTATGCCTTGATCGAGGGCAACGTGGATGACGGCGATCGCGTCCTCTTCCGAGGGGCGCCCCTCCGTGGCCAGCCGGAGCAGGCCGAGGCCGAGGGGAACGTCGATGTGGCCTAGGACACCGTAGGGCGAGGGGGCGGGAGTCACGGAGGTGCTGACGTAGCCAGGTCCGCGGCTCGATGCAAGCGCTAGCGCTGCGGTTGCAGGGGCTCCTCCTCAGGGATGTCCAGGAGATCCTTGACGGTGGCCCGGCCCTTTTTCAATGGGACCGACATGACCCGAGGATCGCCGCGCGCGCGGGCGATACCCCCACCCGGGCCAAGCGAGAGATGAACCGCCAAGACGCCAAGACGCCAAGACGCCAAGACGCCAAGACGCCAAGACGCCAAGTTTTTTTTTTCTCTCTCTCTCTCTCTCTTTACTTGGCGTCTTTTGGCGTCTTGGCGGTTCGAATTTCTGCGCTTTTCAGGCAGTTTTAACCCGTTTGTCGCTCTAGGAATGCGATGCACCTGTGAAATTGCTGCTGCGGGAACTCCGCCACGATTTCGCAAGCCTTCCGCGCAGGACGAGTAAGCTCTTCCGCCGCCCGAGCGGCGCGTCAGATTGGCCCACCTCGAGGTGCGGTGTCGCGCAGCCCGGCAGCCCAGGGCATCCAAGCGATCTCGACCGAAGCCGCTTCGTGCAGGGCGAGTTGACCGATCCTCCGAACGACTCCGGCGCCGCGGTGCTCGGAGCCGCTTGACGACGATGGAGGCTCTCGCGCGCGGTCTGGCGATGGAACTCGCGCCGCCGTCCGCGGTATGGCAGTCTCCGGAGTGGGCCGGTGGATCCGGCCACCGATCGGAGGACGACATGATCACGCTCTATGGCTTCGGAAGAATCTTCCCCGAGGGGGTCGGCGAGACGAAAGACCTCCGGGCGCAGTGGGCGCTCGAGGAGACCGGGCTGCCGTATCGAGTCCACGCGCTCGACCACACCGCCGGCGAGCTCGACAGCGAGGCCTACGGCCGCATCAGCCCCTTCCACCAGGCGCCGGTCATCGACGACGACGGCTTCGTGGTGGCCGAATCTGCCGCGGTGGTGCTCTACCTGGCGGAGAAGTCCGGCAAGCTGATCCCGGGCGACGTCCAGGGCCGCACCCGCGTCGTCCAGTGGTGCTTCGCCGCGGTCAGCACCGTCGAGCCGACCCTGGTGTGCATGGACATGATCGGGATATTCGACAGCGACAAGGCCGCACGCAAGCTCCACGCGGAGGTCCCCAAGCTCGCCCGCCGCTGGCTCGGCCACGTCGAGCGCCGCCTCGAGGACCGCGAGTGGATCGCGTGCGCCGAATTCACTGCGGCCGACATCATGATGGCCGGCGTCCTGCGCAGCATCCGCAAGACCGACCTGATGGAGCCCTTCCCGAGGCTCAAGGCCTACTACGAGCGCTGTCAGGCCCGCCCGGCGTGGCAGCGCACCCTTGGCCTCTACGCCGAGCGACTCGGCGTGAGCGTCGACGACATCCGCTAGTGCGTAAGCTCACGTCACGACGGGGCAGCGCAGGCAGCATTCAAGAACAACGCGCACCAGCCGCCGCAATTCCTGGACCCGAGGGGGTGCGATCCGTCGTCACGCTCTCCGCAAATCGCCGGGGAAGCGACGGATCGCGACGGTTCACCCCCGCGGACCCACGAAGCGACCGCTGATGACGACGGCCCTCGCGGCGCGTCGGGGGAGACTCGAGCGCGAGCTGCATGCAGCAGCTACGCCAGCTCACGCAAGAACGACAGGACCACCTCCCCCAGGCGCTCGGGTCGTTGAAATGGAAGGCCGTGGCCGGCGTCCTGTACCTGTTCGATTCGTACGCGTGGGTTGAGGCTCCGCAGCTCCGTTGCCATCTCGAGCGTGACGACGGGGCTGCTGTCACCGATGACGAGCAGGGTCGGAACGTCGATCGCGCTCACCACGTCGCGATACTCGGGGTTGGGCGGCGTGAGGACGTCGAACGCGCCCATGCGGGTCTTCAGCCTCGCCTCGGCCTGGAGCTCGACGATCTCGGGCGAGCGGAGCGGGTGTCGGGCTCGGGCCTGCGCAACGAGGTCAGACTTCTGCAAGCCGAGGGCCTGGCGGTGCTGATCGGCGACGTCGCTGTCGCGCACCTCGCGTTGGCGCTCGGGGCTCAAGAACGTCGGGTCGACCAGGATGAGGCCGCGGATGACCCCCGCCCCTCGACTCGCCACCACCGCGGCGGTCATGCCGCCCATCGAGTGGCCAAGCAGAACCGGACGAGAGAGCTCCAGGCCGCGGATGAGGCCCACGACATCGCTCGCGTGATCGTCGTACCGGTATCCGTGGTGCGGCGCGCTCGAGCCGCCGTGCCCCCGGGCGTCGGGCATGACGACGTCGAATTCACCTTCGAGCGCCCGCGCCAAGGGAGTCCAGCAGGCGCCGCTCCCCATCAATCCATGGAGCAGAACGACGGGACGCTTGGCGCCTCCAGTCCGGAGGTAGTGGATGTTGATGCCGTTCGTTTCGCAGACTCCACTGATCCAGGCCGTCATGGGACTGTCCCTGCCGACTCAGGCGTAGGCGCGCGCAAGCCGTGCCCAGCTCGACGTACTTGGACGCCTTCGCTCATTTCACGACGACTTTCGCCGTCGTGAACTTGATCGTCCCGCTGTTCGACTGGGCCTCGATCAACAGCTTGACCTCGTGCAGATTCCCCAGGGGAAGGCCGAGCGCTTCCCACTGTTTGAAATGCTCGGAGACGGAGATGGTGCCGCACGTGCGAGCCGTCCGCCGGATGCTGAAATACTGGTCGAACGTCTCGCTTGGACCCGTGATGGCCGGCTTGTTCACGCGGGTTTTCTTCCACACGTCGTAGGTCTCGCCATCGGCGGTGAGCGTGCCCACCTCGTCCCGCGGCGTCCCGTCGGAAGAAAAACCTCCCGGCTTTTCGCTCCCCCAGTCGTCGAGGATGTAGAACTCGCGCAGCGGGTTGACGGTCCAGCCGTAAATGCCGATGTACGTCAAGCCACCGTCCTCCTCCGTCTTGGTGTGCGCGAACTCCGCCGAGAAGGTGCCGATCTGGGTGTGCTTCTGGGTTTGGTTGAAGTCGAGCCCGACGCGCGCCAAGAAATCCTCGACGTTGTTCCATTCCGCGCTGAACGTGGCGTCGACGCCGTGCACGGTCATGCAGCCCGACCCGCCCCCTTCCGCCCAAAGCTCATAGCCGTAGCCATTGCCCGCATTGCCTCGGCTGTTCGAGCAATACTCCCTGCCTCCGGTCAGGGGGGTCGCTGGCGGGCAGGTGTCCGCGGGGCCGCCCGTGGACCCGCCGCCGTCGCCGGTGGAGCCACCTCCAGCCGTCGCTCCGCCCGAACCAGAGAGCCCACTGCTGCTGCTCGCGCCGCCGCTCCCCGTGATGCCTCCGGTAGCGGAGCTGGCGCCCGCGCCCCCGGCGCCCGGTTGACCACCGCTCCCGCTTTCCCCGGTGGATCCTGCGATCGATCCGCCGCTCCCGTTGTCGTCCTTCACCTCCCCGGAGCCGGCACAGCCCGTGAAGGCCGCGGCAGCCAGGCAGGCGGCGAGGGTTCCCAGCGACCAGCGGCACGGAACGATAACCTTCATGGCCGGAGCATGCCCCGGTATGCACATGTCGATCAAGCGCGGCGAACCATTGGAAGGATAGCCGTCGTCGGGTTGCCGCGTCGGGCAGAAGTTTCTAGACCCGCCGCGCGGCTCAGGGCGCGTTCTTCTCGCTGAAGCGGTACACGACCGTCCCGAAGGCGTGCACGATCCGCGATGCGCTGCCGGCGATCGCGACGTCGGTCCAGCAGATCCGCGCGTCCCGCGCACGCACGACGGCCCGCGCGACGAGCCCGTCTCCGGGCAACGCCCCGAGGACCTGCGCGCTCAGGGCGATGGTCGCGCCCGAAGTGCCCGGCGACGGCGGGACGACCGTCCACGGGCAGGTGGCGCCCGCAGCATCGATGAGCGTCAGGACGGCGCCTTCGTGCATGGCGCCGTCGCCGTCGAGGTTGATCGCGGCGGCGTCGATCGCCATCTCGACCGCCCCGCGGCGCAAGCCGAGGACGCGCAGCCGCCGTCGCGACAGGAAGGGGCTCGCCGCCATCGCCGCGCGGATCGCGCCCGCGACGCCGCCCTCCGCGCCGTCCGCCGGCTCGGCGAGAGCTCGCTCCCCCTCGGGCGGATCGGCCAGGGGAGGGGAGCCCGCCGGTGCGCCGTCCGGTCCAGCCTCGCTCACGGTCGACGAGGCGTGGGCGACCGCGTTTCCTTCCGCGTCCGTGATGAGCGTCTCGAAGAAGCCCAGCTCGCGCACGCGGCGCACGGCGCGCGTCTCGACCGTCACCGCCTTGCGCGCCGCGCGCACGTAGCCCACGTGCATCGAGACGGTGCGGAGCGGCGCCGCGGCCGCGCGAGGGGGCTCGCGCGCGATGGCGTGCGCGGAGATCGGCACGAGCGACGCGAGCGCGCCGCCGTGGACCAGCCCGAACATGGTATTCCGCTCCTCGAAGGGCAGGGCGAGGCGCGATCGCGTGTCGTCGGCGGCCTCGATCTTCACCCCGAGATCGGCCGGGTAGGAGCCGTCCTTGAACCACGCCCTGACGTCCTCGGTCATGCCGTAGTCTCCCGAGATCGGCCGCAGCCGTCCAGCCCCGCGTGCCGGGCTCGGCTCCCCCGGCCGCCCGCCATCGAGGGCGGCGCTGCTCGGTGACGCGGGGGCAGAGCGCCGCGCGCCGCGCCCCCGGACAGGCCTGGATCCGCGCCCGGGCGGCGCGGTACGGTCACCCGTGACCGAGACTGTCCTGCTCATCGACGACGATCCGGGGTTCCGCGACGCTTATCGCGAGCTGCTCGCGCTGGAGGGGTACGCGGTCGCCGAGGCCGGGGCTCCCCCGAAGGCGCTCGCGGAGCTCCGCCGCACGGGCGCGCGCCTCGTCGTGCTCGACCTGATGCTGCCGCCGTCGGGCCGCCCCGAGGAGGGCGCCGCGCTCGCGGACAAGATCCTCGCCGAGCGGCCCGCGGCCAAGGTGATCGTCGTCTCCGGCGCGGGCGAGACGCCGCTCGCCCTGCGCCTCGTCGAGCGCGGCGCGTACGACTTCCTGGCCAAGCCGGTCGACCCGGACGTGCTGCTCGCCGTGGTCGGGCGCGCGGCGGCGCGCCTCGCGCTGGAAGACCGCGTGGCGGAGCTCGAGCGCTCGCTCACCTCCCGCGAGGGCGACGCCTCGGCGCTGCTCGGGCAGTCGCCGGCCTTCCTCGAGGCGAAGACGCTGTGCGAGCGCGCGGCGCCGACCGACGTGCCGGTGCTCATCACGGGCGAGTCGGGGACGGGCAAGGAGGTGTTCGCCCGCTACCTGCACGCGAGGAGCCGGCGGAAGGACAAGCCGTTCATCGCGGTCAACTGCGGCGCGCTCGCGCCGACGCTCCTGGAGTCGACGCTGTTCGGCCACAAGAAAGGCGCCTTCACGAGCGCGATCAAGGACGCTCCCGGCCTGTTCGTCGAGGTCGACGGGGGGACGCTCTTCCTCGACGAGATCGGCGACATGGATCCGGCGCTGCAGGTGAAGCTCCTGCGGGTGCTCGAGACGGGCGAGATCTTGCCCGTCGGCGCGGCGCGCCCGCAGACGGTGGACGTGCGCATCGTGTCGGCCACCCACAGGTCGCTGGAGTCGATGGTCGCGAACAAGAGCTTTCGCGACGACCTCTACTGGCGCGTGCGCGGGATCGAGGTCGCCTTGCCGCGCCTCGCGGACCGCGTGGGCGACCTGCCGCTGCTCGCGCAGCACTTCCTGAACCTGTCGCGGGCGCTCGTGCCGCGCTCGCCCGCGACCGCGATCTCGCCCGGCGCGATGCGGCGCCTCGAGGCCTGCGACTGGCCCGGCAACCTGCGCGAGCTCCGGCACGAGATGCAGCGCGCGCTCGTGATGGCCGGGGGCAGGGGCGAGATCCTCGAGGAGGACCTCTCGCCGGCGCGGCGAGGCGGCGCGCCCGCGGCGGCTGCCGGCGACGAGGCGGCCGAGGGGGCGACGCTGGAAGAGAAGATCGCGGCGCTGGAGCGGCGGGAGATCGCCGCCGCGCTGCGGGCGACCCAGGGGAACAGGAGCCAGGCCGCGGCGCGGCTCGGGCTGTCGCGCCAGGGGCTGCTCAACAAGATGGATCGTCACGGACTGAAGTGAGCTGGGAGGGGGCGCATGGCGGCTTGGGCGCCGCCCTCGATCGGCGGGCCCGTCTGGCTCGCTGGGAAGGCTCAGGACGACTGTTCTGCGCCTGGATCCGGGGCATCAATGGAGGGAGCGGCCGGCTTCTCGGCAGCGTCGCCAGGCCCCGGGAGAGAGCGAACCAGGGATCGGAAGGCTTCGTCCTGGGGCAATGGGTGGATACCGGCATCCTCGAGCTCTACCTGCCGAAGCTCTTCTCCTCCGAGCTGGATCGCTTTGGCGAGCAGGGTTCTCGCGTCCTCCTCGCGGCCCAGGAGGAATGCGGCATACCCGGCATTGCCGAGGGCGAAGGGATCTTCAGGTGTGCGAGCTAGCGCAGAGTAGATGGTTGCCTCTGCCTGCTGAAGGAGGGTTCGGGCAGTTCCATCGTCGTCTTTCCAGTGCTGCTTGGCCTGCAAGAGCTGATAGAAGCCAATGTCGTTGAGGGCGTGCGTGACTGGTGCTTTTAACTCAGGCTCTTTGCTTTCTCCGAATCGACGCACCACCTCTTCATATGTCGACAGGGCCTCCTCATCTCGGCTCAAGCCAGAGAGTGTAATGCCTTTGTTGAGCAGCGCTTGAGCTGCTCGGTCACGCAGTGACGGCTCGGGAGCATCGTCGAAGCGGCGGAGCAACTCGTCGTATGTCTTCAGCGCCTCTTCGTGCCTGCTTGAGCCGCTGAGTGTCACGCCTTTGTCGAGCAGCGCTTGAGCCACCTGCTGGCGTAGCGGCAGCTCGGTGGCATCCCCGAAACGTCGAAGAAGCTCGTCGTATGTGGCCAGCTTCTCCTCTTCTCGGTTCAATTGGCCGAGCGCGATGCCTTTGTTGCGTAGCGCTTTGGCCACCAGCTCGCGCGGAGACGGCTCGGGAGCATCCGCGAAGCGGCGGAGCAGTTCGTCATACGTTGCTATTGCTTTTTCGTCTCTGTTTGCGGCGCTGAGTGCGATGCCCTTGTTGAGCAGTGCTTGTGCTATCGGCCCGCGGAGCGACAGCTCCGTCGCATCGCCGAACCGTCGGAGCAGCTCGTTGTACGCGGCTAACTCCTCTTCGGGGCGATTCTGTTCGCCGAGAAGGAATCCTTTGTTGACCAGGGCGATTGCCGCTTGTTCGCGCTGCTCAGGCACTGTTGTGTCGCGAAAGCGCTGGATTGCTTCTTCGTAAGCCTCCAGCTCTTGCTCGCGGCGTCCCAGCTCTGCTAGAGCGAATCCCTTGCTGACGAGCGCGAACGCTACAGCGTTCTGGGCCTGTGTGTCGCTCATGTCGTCGAAGCGATGTATGATCCGTTCATAGACGGTAATGGCCTCGGGGAATCGTTTGCGTTCGGCCAGGAAGCTCGCGTAGAATAGCTGCAGCATCGGCACATCCGGCCTCCGCTGAATCATCTCCTGAAGACCCTCCTCGCTCTTCAGCTTGCGAAGGAGCTCCTCTTCTACTACCTGCTTCGCCGCCTCCCCCATGCTATCCAGCATGTTCTGCGCGTCTTCTGCGCTCTCGTGCTCGAGGCACTCGGCGAACTGCCGGAACGCCTGCGCCAGCGAGCCCGTCTCGATGTCCGCCTGCTCCTCGGCCGCGATCCGCTCGCCGTACGCATAGAAGCTCTGGTGCGGGATGCGGACCAGGTTGAAGTACGTCTCCAGGTCGCAGACCTCGAGCCCATACGCTTCCCGGAACATCCGCTCGAACGCCCCCCGCGCCCGCGCGACCCAGTACCGCTTATGCGACTCCTCGCTGTTCTCCACCCTGGACAGCAGCGGAAAGAGCGGCAACGGCCGCGCATCCGCTGAGGCTTTCCGCTCCTGCACGGATTGCCAGCCCGCCTCCAGCACGCCTTGCAGCGACTGCTCGTTGGGCGAGAACACCAGCACCAGCTTGTCCGGGAGCATCATCGTGCAGATGCTGCCGATGTCCGTCACCCCCGTGCGCGAGTCGATGAGCACGTAATCGTATCGGCGCGCGAGCTCCGCAGCCAGTGCCGGGAAAACCTCGGCGTAGGCGTCGTAGAACGCCTGCCAGTCGAACCTGCGCACCCGCTCCGGGTAGGCGTCATCGAACCGCGCCGCAGCCATGAACTGGATCTCGGCCGGCTTTCCCCTCTTTACGTTCGGGTTTCTGAGCCGGACCTGGTAGAAATACTTCTGCGAGTCGAGAAGCTCCGCCAGGATCGCAGGAAGCTGCTCCTGCGCCGCAGGCTCGTGGAAGCCTCGGCCGTCCGGCCACGCGCGCTGGAGCCGCTCCCGGAGCGCATGGAAGAGCTCGATGACGCCATCCTGCAGCTTCGACGGCGTGTACCGCTCGAACGAGCTCTCCGTCGTCGTCAGGAAATACCGATGCAGGCCGGGCGCCTCGAAGTCGAAGTCGAGCGCCAGGACCGTCTTGCCCCGCTGTGCGCAGAGCGCCGCCACGTTGGCCAGCGCCATCGAGCGGCCAACGCCACCCTTGAACGAGTAGAAGGTGATGACCTGCCCACGATCGCGCTTTCGCATCACGTCTTTTCTTCAAGCTGCCCAGCGGCGTCTCTGCTCGGGTGCCGCCAGCGGGCGCAGCGGCCGGCGCGGCGGCCCGCTCTTCCGCGCGAGATCCACGTCCGGTATCCGCCGCCGCAGCGCCCGCCATGCCTCCTCGGCCGAAGGGTTGTTCGGGTCGTCGAGCCAGGCCAGCAGCACCGGTTGCGCGCTCGGCTGGAGCCACATGCCCTGGAGGAGCGGACCGGGATCCTGCCCGAGCGCTCTCGCGCGCTCCAGGAGGAGCGGGAGCTCCTCCGCCGCGGCCTTCGGGTCCTGGAGGCGCAATCCCACGAACGCGCGCGGATGCCAGGCCGCGGGCCCATCGCGCCACAGGCGCCGCCAGAAATCTCGCAGGTCGGCGATCCCGGTGGGCTGCGGGACGGCGAGCGCGCCGAGGACCGCGCGCCCGAGCACCGACGTCGGATCGGCCGCGAGCGCAGCCTCGTGCCGTGCGAGCCAGGCGCGCAGCGGCGTGAAGGTCCCCGTGAGCCCGAGGCGCGGCACGATCTCGAGCATGCCGCGGAGGACAGGGCGCGCGGCCTCGCTGGTCGGAGATGCCTCCGGGCTCTTGAAGTAAGCTGCGATCGTCTCTTCCAGACGCAGCCGGAAGTCGGGGTCCTCGCGCGCGATGCCCTCGAAGACCTCCTCGGCGCCCTCGCCGCGACGGTCATCGAGGGGCGGCCCCTCCGCTCCAGGCTCCGCGAGCCTCCGGCAGAGGAACCGGAGCAGCTCCGGGCCGCTCGGAGCAGACCGGACGGCGGCGAGCCAGGCGGCGGAAGCGGTGACGGTCATCGAGGGGCGCTCCGGCTCAAGAAGGGGCGAGTGCTCCAGTCGAAGGTGGGGACCGCCAGGCACTCGGCGTTCATGGCTCCAGCGGGTGTAATCTCTGCGATCACCTCCGGCAAGCCGGGTCCGTCGTCCTGCATGTCTCGGGCGTTCCCCCAGGGCTCGCCGGGCTGGTGCTCGCGCTCCGGCCGGGCACGCCAGTCCGGGGTCTGAAGCGCTCCGGTGAAAAGGCCATCGAAGAGCGTCGGCAGCGCGAAGAGCGCGCCGGCCGCGCGGAGGGCCCCCAGCGGAACCTCGACCCGGAGAACGAGCCCACCGGCGGGGCTCCAGGGAAGCCCGAGCATGCGCAGTGTCTCATCGCAGTTTCCTGGGATGGCGCTGCCGCGCACGGCGAAGGTGAGCCAGGCGAAGCCCGGCCTGGGGATGACCTGGAAACGATCTCCGGCGCTCAAGGTATCGGCAAGCTCCCCCGGGGCGCTGCCCTCGGCCCACTCCGAGCCGGGGGCGAGATCGTAGCGGCGGCTCCGGCTGAACCACCCCGCGGCCACATGGTTGATGGCATACGCTGGCAAATACGCCTGCTCGGCCGCCGAGAGCCGGCGCAGCCGCCGCAGCGAGCCGATGGCATGCAGAACATGCAGAAGGAGAGCGGGACCCGTCAGGTCTGCGGGAGCGGTGTCAATCGCGCTCTGCACGCTGGCGAGCTCGGCGGTGCCGTACCAGGCGTCTTCGCGTACGTTCCAGGCGAGCCACGCCGCCGCGCGGTGGTCGGCGCAGAAGGCGACCCACTCGGCCGGATCCTGCGCAGCGCTCACGCGATCCGCATATGGTGGCGGCAGGTCGTCGAGGCGCACTCCCGGATCCTCTCACCCGCCCCCCGCGGTTGGCAAGCTCCCGCCAGGCCGATGGGCGGCACGGCGCGCCGGTGGCTGCCGGCGACGAGGCGGCCGAGGGGGCGACGCTGGAAGAGAAGATCGCGGCGCTGGAGCGGCGGGAGATCGCCGCCGCGCTGCGGGCGACCCAGGGGAACAGGAGCCAGGCCGCGGCGCGGCTCGGGCTGTCGCGCCAGGGGCTGCTCAACAAGATGGATCGTCACGGACTGAAGTGAGCTGTCCGCTCATGCAGTGGTGAAGAAAGATTCCGACCGTAGGGAACGACGTCGGAACCTGCAGGCGGCCGAAAAAACATGAGCCGCGCCGAGCTCGGGCCGGCACTGAAGGACCGAGAGCGCGGCTCGCCATGATCCGTCGCTCGTACTGCGCCGCCCAGGCTCGTCCCTGATCTCACGAGAGAGGGAACCACAGAGGCACAGAGAGCACAGAGGGAAGCGAAGATAGAGAGACGAGAGAATCCGCGCTCTCCTCGGCGCCCTCTGTGCCCCTGTCGTTCCATTTCTCGCCATCACGGACCAGGGACGAACCCGGGGCGAAATACCAGCTCAGCCCGATCGAGACCGTGGCCCGTCATCGCGGGGCCACGGTGCATCTCGATCGGTGCGACGCCGGCCGCTCTGCACGCGGGATGTCGGTCGCTCGCTCCTCTCCGGGGGGCGAGCGCTGCAGATGAGCAATCTCAGGAGGAGTCATGACGTTTGGCAGGATGGTGGTTGTTGGGTGTCTGTCGCTGGTGGGCTCCGCCCTCGCCGCGTGCGCGAACAGCGGTGCGGAGCGGCTCGGCGAGGGGAACGGCAACGTGGAGGTGAGCCCGCCGACGTGGGAGGGCGGCTGCACGCTCACCCAGGGCTACTGGAAGAACCACGAGCCGAGCTGGCCGGTGTGGTCGCTCACCATCGGCGGCGTGACGTACTCCCACGAGGAGCTGCTCGAGCTGTTCCGGACGCCCCCGCGCGGCGACGCCAGCCTGATCCTGGGCCACCAGCTCATCGCGGCGCTGCTCAACGTGGCGAGCGGCGCGAGCGACGCCGCCCTCGACGGGGCGCTCGCGGACGCCGACGCGTGGATGGCCGCCAACAAGGACGCCGACGGCCGGCTCCCGTACGGCGTGAAGCACGGCAGCGCGGCCGACGAGGCCGTGTCGCTCTCGGGCACGCTCGCGTCCTTCAACGAGGGCGGCATCGGCCCCGGCCACTGCGACGACGGCCCCAGCAGCGGGTCCGGCAGCACGGGCAGCGGCGACGGCGAGTGGGGCGAAGGCGGCAGCGCCGGCGGCGAAGGCGGCAGCCACGGCGGCGAGTGGGGCGAAGGCGGCTGCGCCGGCGGCGAAGGCGGCAGCCACGGCGGCGAAGGCGGCAGCGACGGCGGCGAGTGGGGCGAAGGCGGCAGCAGCGGCGACCCCGGCGACGGCGACGGCGGGTCCGCCCCGACGGGCGCGACGTGCTCGGATCCCTGCAGCGACGGCTGCTCCGACGGCTACACCTGCATCCTCGGCTGCTGCGCGTTCGTTCCCAACTGAACCGCCCCCGGACGCGCACCGGACGCGCCCCGAGCCCGCCGGCTCTCCCCGCGCGACGGCGGCGCCGGAACCATCCCTCGCCCCCATCACGCATCACGCCACCCCGTCGCGTCGGCCCGCCCGACGAGCGCGAAGCCGATCAGCGCACCGACGGCCGCGCCGCGGTCGAGGCCGAGCTGGTCCTGCGCAGGAGCACCGCCCAGGTCTCCCGGAAAGACGAGCTCGTACGCGCCGAGCGCGTAGGACAGCCCACGCGGGCGCCTCCGCCGGCCGCCGCCGCGCGCCCCGCGGGATCCAGGACACCTGCGCGCCCGTCCATTTTGATTGACGCCGAATATGTGAACGCTAACATTTAGCTCCGGCCATCCCTTCGCTTTGCCCTGGATAGGCGCATCATGCGCATAGGGTGTCCGTATCGCACTGTCTGCCTTTCTTGCTGGAAGATTACATCGGCATGCGCTTGGACGATCGCGGACGCAGGGCCGCACCGTTCCGCGCGATGCAGGTGAGTGATGCCAATCGCCTGAGCTCATCGCGGGATCGCCATGGGGCGAGTGCCGAAAGACGATTCGCGCGATCACGATGGGGTCCAGACCATGCTGAAACTAGCTGCTCGTTCCGCTTTCCCCGCCGCCTTGATATTTCTCGCTTGCTCGTCCGAGACGGGCTCTCCCGGTACGGGAGGTGACGGAGCCGGTCAGGCCGCGGGCGGCGCAGGGGGGGCCGGCACATCTGCGACCGGCGGGGAGACCGCCTCGACGAGCTCCGCGAGCGCTGGCGGCGGCACCGCCAGCAGCGCGTCGACGGGGGGCGAATCGTCGACGGGGGGCGGCGGCACGGGCGCCGGTGGCGGTGAGCCGGCCGCGGGCAACCCGAGCCCGGGCTGCGGCAAGTCGGGGCGGCCCGCGAACGGAACGGTGAAGGTCGACAACGATCACATCTACACGTTCCCGGACGGCTACGACGGCAACACCCCATTCCCCCTCTTGATGGGCTTCCACGCCTGCGGCAACCCGATCGACCAGTTCATCAACCTCACCCGGGGGTCGGCCTTCGAGACGGAGTACGTGCGCGCCGTGGGGAGGTCGTCGGACTCGGGGGGGTGCTGGAACTACAACAACGACATCGCCAAGGTCCTTCGGATCTACGACGACCTCATGGACAGCTACTGCATCGACATGGACCGTGTGTTCGCCACCGGCCACAGCTCCGGTGCCCAGATGATCGTGCAGATCTTGGGGCACAAGTCCGACGCCGAGCACTTGAATTTCAAGGCGGTCGCGCCCGTCGCGGCCTCCGACTACGGCGCGCTGCAGGTGCCCATGGCCGTGATGTACATCCAGGGCCAGAACGACACCGTCCGCGGCGGGGACGGGGCGAGCACGGTCGCCAGGTTCCGCACCGCCAACATGTGCCAGACGAGCTCGACGCCGTACTCCGACGTCATGGGCTGTCAGAGCAGCGGCAAGGCGGTGAACCCCGGGTGCATCTCCTACGACGACTGTTCGGCGCCGACGATCTGGTGCTCGCACGACGACCCCGCGTACAGCAATACCAGCCACGGCGTGCCGTGCTTCGCCATCCAGGCGATGTACGACTTCTTCACGGGCATGCCGTAAGGCGGCCCCGAGCCCGCTCGCTCGTCGTCCTCTGTCACCCCGTCGCCCCGGTTGCGCAGATCGCCCCGCCCGACGAACCCCCTCCCCGGGGGCCTGTCGTGGACGCGCGGTAAGGGAAGGAACTGGGTGACGCGGCGCTGAAATGATCGAGCCCGCGGTGACTTTGCGTCGCCGCGGGCTCGCTGGGGAGGCTCTTGGGGGGAGATCGCCTCGAGGGGGCGGGAGTTACTTCTCGAGCGTCAACAGCCCGAGCCTGTAGGGCAGGCGGCCGTAGTCCCCACCGACGCTCGGATCCCTGCCCTGGTAGAGGAACCGCATGTCGCACGGATTGATGGTCATGCGCTCGTCGTGCCCGGAGCGGATCATCTCGCCGTGGCTGATGTCGTCGCTCCAGTCCGCGCCTTCATAGGTCACGTTCGCGGGGCCGGCGAAGGGGTTCGACTTGGTGTCAGCCAGGGGCTCCCAGGGCCCATCGAGGCTCTCCGACGTCCACGACCTGAAGAAGCGAGGGCTGTTGTCGAACGCCTCCACCAGGAGCAGGTACTTGTTCGACCCATCCACCTTGTAGACGTTGCTGGCCTCGAACAGGAGCCCCGCGCTGGGAGCCGTCATGACGACCTCATAACCGTCGAATTTCGGGAAGTCTTCGATGCGGACCTTGGAGCGATAGAGCTTTCCGTCGTCCCGCGAGAAGAAGAGATGGCAGTTGGCGTCGTCGCAGATGACCCAGAAATCGAGCGCGCCGAGGACGTTCCCCATGGCGCCCGGCTCGCCCTTGAGCAGCGCCTGGGGCCGGCTCCAGCCGTTCATGTTGTTGATGTCGTCGTTGGTCGAGTACCTGCCGTTCCACTGGTAGATGAGGTACCACTTGTTGTGCGGCCGGAAATAGAAGACCTGGGGCGCGACCGTGCTGCCGGTGGGCCAGTTCGCCATGTAGTGCTGCTCGGCGGCGTTCGCCTCGGGGATGTCCGTGAAATTCAGGTACATCGACTGCCACCCGTTGCCCGGAGCGGTCTCGTACACGGTGGCAAACACGTGGAACTTGTCGCCGAAGTACACGATGGTCGGGTCCTTGACGGAGGCCCAGGTGCGGCCAGCAGGCGGCTTGGGGCTGATCACCGGAGGACTCGACTTCCACTTGAACGTGGTGGGCAAGTCGCAGGTCACCGGCGAGCCGCCCGCGCCACCACCCCCATCCCCTGGACCGCCGCCGCTCCCCGCGGCCGACGCGCTGCTGCTCGAGCTCGTGACGCCCCCACCGCTCCCGACGGGGCTCGACCCGCCTGTGCCCCCTCCTCCCACGCCCGTCGTGCTGCTGGCGCTCGTCGTCGTGCTCGCTGAGCCGCCCGTCCCATCCGAGGGCTGCTGCCCGTCGTCCGGCTCGCTGGCGCAACCGGCGAGCGCCGCGAGCACACAACCGAGGGCGGAGAGACGATGGATGGAGCGGCGGGGAGTCAGGGATTGGCAGGGCAGATCGAGGTGAGTCGTCATGCTAGTCTCCAGAGGGATGCCCAATCGGGCCAGCGAGCTCCTCAGAGCCCGATCGTCGAGGTTAACGCGCACGAGGCCGAAGGGCCCGGTGCACCGGACGGCCTATCCATGGAAAAGCGGAAGGATGCTTGGAATCTGAATTGTGAACGTTCACATGGCCGGCGTCAATCAAAAACCGCCGCGCGTCCATCCGAGCGCGGCGAGGACGCGGGCGACGCTCCCTGGCTCGGTGCGGCTGGCCACGCCAGCGGGAAAAATCGAGCCGCTGTCGCGATCGAGCGGGTAACGGGGCTCACGACCATGATCGAGCCCGAGGGGGCGGCGGAGGGGGCCGCCGCGGCGGGCGAGGGCGGTCGCCTCGCCCGAGCGTCAGCGGGACCTGCGCCGGCCTGGCAGCGGCGGGCTCGGCGAGGTGCGGCGGGTGCTCGATCGCGCGCTCGATCCGGCGGCGGCGATGACGCTGCGTCGCAGCATGGCCGCGCGCCGAGCGGGGTCGAGCGGCGTCCCCGCGCTCACTCGCTCAGCAACAACGGAGCGAGCCAGGGCACAGCCGGCCGATCGCCGCCGATGTCGGTGTGCACGTCGGTGGCCCCTCCCCGGCGGCGACGTCAGTTCTTGCAGCAGAGCGTGCCTGCCGTCGTGTTGCCGACGCAGCCGCCGAAATGCCGGCTCGTCGTGTCGCCGTCGTAGCCGCACCGCACCCAGTTGCAGGTGTTCCCCTCGGGATCGATCTTGTCGGGCGAGCACACCCGCATCGGCGTGTCGGCGCCGCAGCTCGTGCCGGCGGCCGCAGCGCTGCAGCTCCCCGAGCCCGTGCCGACGTAGTCGAGGTGATCGTCGGTCCAGTAGTGGTGCTTCGGCGCCTCGGCGTTCGTCGAGCCGTAGCTGTTCTTGTCGACGAACTCCTCCGCGCTGCACACGTGGTAGCCGGCCGCGCACAGGTCGGCGCGGTCCGAGAAGCTCACGCTGCCGGCGCAGCCGAACATCTCGTCGTCCCAGAAGCGCTGCACCCCGGTCACGAGCGCGGGGTCGTCCTTGCACCCGCCCGTGGTCCGCCGGTACGCGGGCTGGCTGGCCATCCAGCTGACCACGCTCTCGTTCGCGCCATCGGGGTCCGGCCCGCCGTTCGCGAACGAGAGGTAGGCGATATCCATCTCGGGGTACACGCAGATCTTCGACTGCATGCCCGTGAGCGAGCCCGAGTGGCACATGCCGGTATACGTGATGCCGCCGGCCGTCACGCGGGGCCCCGAGCTCCAGCCGTAGTTGTACGACGCGTAGTCGAGCGCGTGGGTGTTCGCGATGGCCGGCGAGCTGTCGCGCATGTGCAGGATGGCGTAGCGGGCCCAGTCGAAGATGTTGAACGCGAACCCGCCCGAGCCGGGCGACATGGCCCAGGGATCGACGTCGGGGTGGAGCACCGAGCGCGGCGTGCCCGCCGCGTCGTGGCCCCAGACGAAATCGCCGGCGGCGAGGTAGGGGTGCGCGGGCTTGAAGAAATAGGGGTTCCAGTACGCCTTCTGGGTCGCCGTCCCGGCGATCGAGCCGCTCTGCGCGAGGAAGAACGCCTGCGAGGGCAGGTAGGTCGCGTCCATCCCGCTCGGGGTGATGAGCTTCTGCTTCGCGTAATCGATGAACTCCATGCCGGACCAGTGATCGATCACCGCCTGCGCGATGGTGAAGTTCCCGTTCTCGTAGTCGTAGACCCCGATGGGCGCGCTGCAATCGGCCAGGAAGCCCGTGGCGTTGCCGCCGACCCCGATGACGGGCCCCCGAAGGAACGCCTTCAGCACCTCCTGCCGGGTCTGGCTCTTCCAGCCGGGGCCGTAGTCGGGGTGGCCATACAGCTCGTTGCCGTCCCCGCAGGCGATGCCCGAGCGGTGCGCGACGAGCTGCCGCAAGGTGACGTTCTTGCGCGCGGCGGGCTTGATGTACTCCTTGCCCGGGGCGGTGGCCCAGGGCAGCGCCTCGGCGAGCGTGGTGTCCCAGTCGAGCGAGGGGTGCTCCTCGATGAGGATCGAGAGCAGGGTCGCGGTCATGCTCTTGGTGTTCGAGCCGATGTTGAAGATCATGTCCGTGGTCATCGGGGTGCTCTCGGGGAGCTTGGCGAAGCCGGCGGCGCCGATCGCGACGATGTGCTTGCCCTTCACCACGGCGGCGATCATGCCCGGCGTGACCGCGCCCGCGCCCGGGTAGCCGGCGTACTCGTCGAGCTTCCACGAGATGTCGGCGTGCGTGGCGTTCAGGAGGGGCGGCGGGGAGAGCGCGACGACATCGAGGTGCTCGGTCGACGCGCTGACGCTCTCGGCGGGCGCCGCCTGCGCGGGCTCGCCGTCGTTCCCGGGCCCCACGCACCCGGCGATCGAGGGCATGACGCCGAGACACGCGATGATGGTTCGATGGATGTTCATGATTGCTCCCTTGTGGCCGGTGAATAAGGAGGCCGCTTTGCCCGGGGGGACGCCTGGCGGCGCGCGGCGGTGCGGCCGCGCGCCGCTCGACTCGACTCGACGCGGCTCGACGCGGCTCGACGCGACGTCAGAGCAACCGGCAGGCCAGGCCAGGAGAGGCCGGCGATCGGGGCAATCCGGGGCGCGGTGTCACGCGGCCAGTACACCGCGCTGTAACGCGGGTACACCGCCGTGACAGCGCGGGTCGCCGCTCAGCGCGCCGGGGCGGCGCGACGGAGCCAGTCCTCGAAGCGCGTTGGCCCGGTGAGCGGGCTCTTTCCGGTCGGGACGAGGCTGCGCTCTTCCAGCGGCGCGCCGAAATAGGTGGCGTCGCCATCGGTGATCACCGTGCGCGGGTCGTCCTGGGCCTTCAGAAACATCCGCACGAGCTCGTCCATGGGGATGAGGTCGGGACCGGCGAGATCGACCGTGCCGTTCAAGGGGGGCGCGACCGCGGCCTCGGCGAGGACGGCGGCGACGTCGCTCGACAGGATCGGCTGCATCAAGGCGGAGGGCAGCCGGACCGTCTGCCCAACGGTGGCGGAATTCGCGATGCCGCCCACGAACTCGAAGAACTGCGTGGCGCGGACGATCGTGTAGGGGACGGGAGAGGCCTTGATCAGCGCTTCCTGGGCGAGCTTCGCGCGGAAGTAGCCGCTCTCGGGAGAGCGCTCGATGCCGACGATCGACAGGGCGACGTGGTGCCCCACCCCGGCGGCGGCCTCGGCGGCCAGGAGGTTCTGGGTCGAGGTCTGGAAGAATTCGAGCACGGCCTTGTCCTCGAACGAAGGCGCGTTGGTGACATCGACGACGACGTGCGCGCCGGCCAGCGCCTCGGCGAGGCCCTCGCCCGTGATAGAGTTGATGCCCCGCGAGGGTGAGGCCGCGACCGCGTCGTGACCCTGCTGGCTGAGGTTGGCCACCAGCTTGGCGCCGATCAGCCCGGTGCCGCCGATGACGACGATCTTCAGATTCTTGCTCTGGGTAGTGGATGTGTCGTTTTTCATGGCTGGTGGATCATGACCCAGAGCGCGTCTTTTGTGTAGCGGCCGACCGGCTATGACAGTCATGCTCGTTCCGCATGAGCGCCTTCGAGGACCTCGCGTTGCTTCGCGCCTTCGTTTCCATCGTGGAGTGCGGGAGCATCTCCGCCGGCGCGCGCCGATTGAGGATCTCCCAGCCGGGCCTGAGCCGCCAGCTGCGCGCGCTGGAGGAGCTGTGCGGCGCCGCGCTGCTGCGGAGGGACACCCACCACATGAGCGTGACGGAGACCGGACAGCGCCTGCTGGTCGAGGCGAAGGCCATCCTCGCCCAGGCCGAGGAGGCGGACCGCCGTCTCCGCGAAGATCACACCACGCTGAGCGGTCACCTGCGGCTGTTCGCGACGATGGATTGGGGGCAGTTCGTCGTCACGCGCCTCGTCAGCGCGTTTCTGCAGGCGAACCCGAAGGGCACCGCGTCGCTCGCGCTCACGAATCGTCCGCTGCACATGATCCAGGAGGGCTGCGATGTCGGCGTCCTGCTGGGCAAGATCACCGATGAGAGCGTGATCGCCCGGCCGGCGGGCGCGATCAGGCTCCACCTCGCCGCCTCGCCCGCGCTCGTCAGGAGCCGACCCGCGGCGAAGAAGCTCTCCGATCTCAGATCCTGGCCATGGGTCTCGCTGGACGGCTCGCAGTTCTGGAGCGCCCGAGAGATCACGCTCTGCCGCGACGGCGAAGAGCAGACCCTGCGCATCTCGCCCGTGTTGCTCTCCGAAGGCGTCACCAGCGTACGCGAAGCGGTGAAGACCGGGCTCGGCGTGGCGGTGCTGCCGGATTGGTTGATCGAGGACGAGCTCCGCTCGGGCGCGCTCGTCCCGGTCTTGCCGCGGTGGAAGGCGAAGGATCTGTCGCTCCACGTCGTGTATGCGGGGCAGCGCGTGATGCCCGCGCGCGTGAGCGCCTTCATCGATTTCGCCGTCCGCTATCTCGCGACGGAGGCCGCGGAACGCCCCGGCAAAGGCGGACATCGGTCGCGTCCGGTCGAGTGATGTCGTGGAAGCGCGTCGGTGACTCGCGCGCGCCGGACGGCCCTCGTGAAACAGGCCTGGACGCTCAGGGCTCGCCAGGCAGCAGCGACGGCCAGCTCCGCGGCGGCTTGAACCGGTGGGTCGGCGCGGGCCCATCGACGATGTGCTCGACCTCGTCGAGGCGGCCGCCAGGGAGCAGCGCCCCGCCCAGCGACGCCCGCACGAGCGGTATCCGCGCCGGATCGAAGCCCATCACCCGCGACGCGATCCCGTCGACGACGCTCGGGTCGAACCCGCCGATCAGGAGCCCCGCGCGCACCGGCGTCGCGCCGAGCGGCCCCTCGCCCTCGCCGGCGACGATGCCGTCCACGATCGTCAGGTACCGGCGCTGCGGCTCGCCGCGCAGCGCGCCGCCGCGGTCCGCGAAGAACAGGATGCGGTTGAGATCCAGGATGGTCCGCCAGAGCGTGTCGTTCCCCTCCCAGCTCCCGTCGATGACCTTCGGCGGAGCCCCGAGCCGCGGCGCGCGCGCGACGAGCGAGTGATCGCCCGGGAGCGGGAACCGGCTGAGCTTGTCCTCCACCGCGTCGCCGAGGCCCTGCGGACGATCGAACTCGTCGCCGCCCACCGACGGATCCCCCTCGGTGAAATGCGGGAGCCAGTACTTCTCGTTGGTCAACCCGATCACGCTCTTCAGCGAGAGCGTGACCCCGGTCTTCTTGTGCGTCTTCAGCTTGGGCAGGTTGATGACGACATCCGCGTCGAGGAGCGTCTGGGGGATGCTGTACTCGTGCCGCTCCCCGGTGTGGTGCGGCACCGGCGTGGCGTAATGGCTCCGGTGGAAGCGGAGCGCGCCGGGGCGCGGGGCGCCCGCGACGGCGAAGAAGCTGTCCCGGCCGAGATCGACGACCCGGTAGCCCCGGGGATCGCCGGGCAGCGGGCGGCGGAGGAGCAGGCCGAGGTTCCACGAGCGGCCGAAGCGGCGCACGTCGTCGAGCGCGAACACGGGCGCGACCCGGAAATAACGCAGGTCGATGAAATCGATGTCATGACCCTGTGCCTTGAGGTGATCGATGACGTCGAAGATGCCGAGGGGGCCGGCGACCTTCTCGATCTCGCAGCCCTCGACCGGCGAGTCGACCACGCGCACCCGACCGCGCGGGCCGGCGGCGCGGAGCGCGTAGTCGAGCACCGGCCGGAGGAGCGAGCCGTGCGTGCTCGAGGCGGCCAGCCGCTCGCCCGTGATCTTCTGGTGCAGGTTCTTCGACGAGACGAGGTTCGGCTTGATGATGACGCGGTCGCCCGGCGCGATCAGGTCGCCGAGCGGGTTCCACGCGGGCGTGCCGGCGCGCGCCGCGTCGAGGCCGAGCCGCCGGAAGAGCGCCTCGACGGCCTCGTAGACCGGGCCCGGCGGGCCGTAGGGCGCCCGATCGGCGTAGCCGAGGCCCGGCCTCGACACCGTCACCACGCGGCTCATCGCCTTCGCCATCGGGGTCGCCCCTCTCAACCGCCCGCGCCGTTCGGGCCGGGCGAGAGGATCTCCGCCGGCGCGGCGCGCTGGAAATCGACGTTCAGGCGCGAGACGCTCGCGAGGTGCTTGCCCGTGCGGACGAGCGCGATGTCGTCCGCGAACTCGACCTGGATGCGCATCCGCTCGCCGAGGTAACGGCGGAACGTGGCGAGCACCTCCTCCAGCACCTGCTGCGAGAACCGGCCGCCCTTCACCACGCGGAACGTGATGGCGTCGCGCTCCTCCTGCACCACCTGGAACCGCTTGATCGCGTAATCGAACTCCTTGAGGTAATGCGCGAAGAACGTGCCTGGCAGATAACGCCCGTCCGTCCCCCGGATGATCGACTGGACCCGCCCCTCGATGCGGCCGACGCGCGGCGCCCCGCGACCGCAAGGGCACGGCACGGCCGGATCCATCGCCTCGGCGAGATCGCCGATGCGGTAGCGGACGAACGGCATGCAGAAGTTGTTGAGATCGGTGATCACCACCTCTCCGATCTCCCCGGGCTCGGCCGGGCGCCCGTCGCGGAGGATCTCGACGATGTACCCTTCGGCGACGACGTGGTGCCCCTCGTGCGCCTCGCACTCGTAGGCGATGCCCGAGAACTCGCGGCTGCCGTACTTGTCGAAGACCTTGCAGCCGAACGCCTCCTCGATGAGCCGGCGGCTCGGCAGCGGCAGCGTCTGCGCGCTCGACATGATCGCGCGCGGCCGGGCCGCGACCTTGCCGGTGCTCTTGACGTAATGCGCGAGGAAATCGAGCGCCTCGGCGTAGCCGTCCATGAGCACCGGCTGCACGTCGGCGATCCGCGCGATCATCTGGCTCAGGTTGTCGTCGGACAGCTCGAAGATGGGGATGAACGTCCGGTTCGACAGGATGGCGTCCGCGCGCTCGCGGGCCGCCTGCCACCGGGTCATCCCGATCGTCTGGTGCCACAGCCGCACCGTCGGGTCGCCGAAGCGGTAGCCCGTCCACTCCTGCGCCCGCAGCGTCGCCGCCCAGCGGAACTCGAGCTGCGCCCGGTCGGCGTAGCAGACGAAGGGCTCGCCGGTGGAGCCGCTGGTCGTGATCTTGAGGACCTGCGACTTGTCGTGGTTCTCCGACATGATGTCGAAGTAGAGGTGGCGCCGGATATCCGCCTTGGTGAGGAACGGCAGCTTGTGGAGGTCCTCCTGGCCGCGGATGTCCTCGGGCCGCAGCTTGAGCTCCTGCATGCGGGCGCGGTAATAAGGCACGTTGCGGTAGCAGTGGCGGAGCAGGCGCCGGAGCTTCTCGTCCTGGAGCTCGCGGGTCTGCGCCGGCGTGAGCCACTGCGTCTTGCGCAGCGTCTCGTAGTAGTGCTCGACGTCGCGCGTGATCATCCAGTGGGTGTGGTTGAACGCGGCGAGGTACGCGCGCCACTTCGCCGTGGTGAGCGGATCGCGCTCCGGCGAGCGGTCGACCACCGGGTGGCGGCGGAGGTACTGCGTGGCCACGTCCGCCGGGGGCCGGCCCACGCGGTACTCCCACATCGCCTTGCCGAGGTCGTAGAACGACTTCACCACGGCGCCGGCCGCCCCCTTGTCGAGGAAGGAGACGCCCTGCCGGCGCTGCTCGAAGAGCGTCTCGACCTCCTTGTACGAGTAGCCCTTGGCGTGGGCGGCGACCAGGATGAACGACTGCCAGTAAAAGTAGCTGCCCTTGAACGTCAGCAGATCCTGGAACACCTCGCGCGCGCACATCACGAAGCCGCTCTTGTTGTCCTGGAGCGACATCCCGAAGGTGGTGTTCAGCAGGGTGTTGAACCCGCGGCTCAGGTGGTAGCGGCGGTCCTTGCGCCGGCCGACGACGCTCCGCCAGCCCTGGACGACATCGACGCTGTGCTCGTAGAGCTCGCGCCGGAGGCGCAGGAGGTCCTCGGGCTGGTACTGGAGATCGGCGTCGATGATGGCGACGAGCTTGCCGCGCGCGGCGGCCGCGCCGGTGCGCCACGCCGCGCTGATGCCGCGGTTCTGCGGGTGGAAGCACCCCGCCACGAGCCCGGGGTGGGCGGCCATGAGCGCGCGGATCGTCGTGGCGGTGCCGTCGGTCGAGCCGTCGTCGACGAGGATGAGCTCCCCCGCGAGGGCGCCCTCGCGGAAGACGCCGAGGACGCGATCGGTGAGCTCGGGGATGTTCAGCTCTTCGTTCAGGCAGGGCACGATCACGGAGAGCTCGATCGGGGTCTCCGGGGCAGGCTCGGACTGGGGTTCGGACATGGTGGGTTCGCCTATCTGACCTTGAAGGGGAGCCCGCAGCGGGGCGACGGGCGCTCGGGAGGGGCCGGGTGCACGGCGGCGGTCACCGGGGGACGCAGCGGAAGCACGCGCGGATCGGCAGGGCGCCGTGGGGCGCGGCGCGGCGCTCGGTCACGCGGAAGTGGCACTCGAGGAGGCGGGCGAACTCGTCGGGCGTCCACTGGTGCAGGTGGTAGACGTCGCCGCCCCACTGGATGCGGTCGCGCAGGAGGTAGCCGACGGGCGTGCGGCGGACGATGCCCTTCAGCCGCGCGATGAGCGGGTCGTTCGGGACCGTGATCGCGGCGACCCCGGCGGGGCGCAGGAGGCGGGCGATGGCCGCGAGGACGGCGGCGGGGTCGACCGTGTGCTCCAGGACCTCGGTGCAGATGATGCGGTCGAAGCTCGCGGCGGGGAGGTCGAGCTTGTCGACCTCGCCCTTGAGGAAGCGGGCGTCGTAGCCCGCGAGGTTCCTGCGGGCGGTGTCGAGGAAGACGTCGGAGACGTCGATCGCCGTGATGCGCGCCCGCGGGAACATGCGGAGCACGTGCCCGCCGCCGGAGCCGACCTCGGCGAGGTCGAGGCCCGCGCAGTCGCCGAGCATGTCGCGGATGATGGCGAGCCGCTCGCGCTCGATGAGCCGGATCGGCAGCGGGGCGCGGTCGTAGTAGTCGTCGATCGGGTGCTCCCGGGCGAGGCGGTCGTTGAGCGCCTCCACGTCGATGTCGCCGGCGGCGTTCGGCATGGCGGCCCCCATAGCACGGGGGCGGCGGAGCCTCACCCGGGCCGCGCGCGGCCGGGCTGAGCCGTGAGCGCGGCCGCGGCGGTCGAGCGAGCGGGCAGGAGGCCGGAGGGGTCGCTAGAAGCCGCAGGTCGACAGGCGGTCATCGCCGACCGCGATCGTGACCACCCAGCCCTCGCCGTTCGAATAGCTCCAGTCGAGGTAGCTCTCGCCGTTGGTCACGGTGTGATAGGGCATCACGGCGAACCGGTTGCCCCCGAGGTCCCACTCGGCGCACCACGCGTACGGGCTCTCGTCGCAGCTCGCCGCGTAGTAGTTCCAGTACGGCGCCGTATCCGGGCCGGACCAGGGGCCGTCGAGCACGCGCCAGTACTTGTTCCAGGGGCCCGACTGGAAGCCGCCGCCGCCTTCGTTCGTCTGCGCGATGTAGGTGTCGACGTAGAAGGCGGCGTTCTCGGAGCACCAGGCGCTCGTGCCCGCGTTCGTGGCGATCTCGAACAGGATGTACTGGCTCGAGCTCACGGTGCCGAGGCTCGAGAAGAAGTCGTAGAGCGATTTCGCGTCCACGTCGTCCGCCGGCGTGTCGACGAAGCTGAAGACCGAGACGCCGCCGCAGGGAGCGCACGGGCCGCCGCAGTCGACGCCGGTCTCGCCCTGGTTCTGGATCCCGTCGTCGCAGGTCGCCCCACCGCCGCCCGGGTGCGAGAACTCGAGCGCAAGGCCGTCCGTCAGCTGCGGCGAATAGCACGAGTACACGAGGCTGCTCTCGGTGCCCGAGATCCCGGCCGTCGCGCTGGCGCCGCTGTCGACGGCGACGTTGTCCACCGTGGTGTCGGCGTAGCAGAAGCGGATATCGTTCGAGCCCTCGAACAGCACCGCGCGGATGTCGTAGAGCGAGCCCCCCTGGATGTGCGGGACGTTCCACTGCACGACGAAGCGGCGCTCGGGCGCGACGCCCAGCGTCTGATAGAAGACGGCCCCGCCGCCGGGCGGCAAGAGATCGTCCCAGAACGGCGCGATGGTGTCCGGCTCCAGCGTGCAGTTGTTGCCGTAGTACGCGGCGACCGGGAAGCCGAGCTGGCCGTTCGAGGAGATGGTCACCTCGGCGCGCGAGGTGCCATAGAAGTCGAACGCGAAGGGGAGCGAGACGGTGGTCGTGCAGTCGTCGCCGCCGCAGGCCACGTTGCCGGTGAGCGTGATGTCGTCGCACGACGGGATCTCCTCGGTGCGCGCGCAGCCCACGTAACCGAAGCCGTCGGTCCCGAAGACCTCGCACGCCGGCGTCCCGCAGTCCGCGGCCGACACGTGCAGGGGGAACGAGAGCCGGCTGCTCCCGCCGAGCGCGTCGGTGACCGTCACCCGGACGGTGACGGCGCCCGGGCCCGCCGGGGTGAACGTCGCGGCGCCGCCGTCGCCCGCGAGCTCGCCCGCGCCGCTCACGAGCTCCCACGCGACCGAGATCGCGTCGCCGTCGGGGTCCGACGCGGTCACCGCGATCGCGGCGGTCTCGCACTGCGTGATGTACTTGCTCGGGGCGATGTCGATGTCCTCGATCGTCGGCGGATCGTTCAGCGCGGCGATGACGTCGAGCCCGCCGTTCGGCGCCCCGGCGCACTGGGAGACGAGCAAGATCTCGGAGGTCGCCTCGGGAAAGACCGAGGCCGTCGACTCGGCGGGGGCGCACTCCAGCGAAGGACCGGAGCTGCTGAGCGGGGTCGCGCAGACGCGGTAGGCGCCGGGCGGCACCACGAACAGGCCGTCGGCCCCCGCGTGAACCCCGGCCCCGGGAGGCGCCACGCCCTCGGGGAGCGCCTCCTCTTCCAGCGCGCTCGTGGTCTCGGCGATGGCCGGATCACCGCAGCTGCCGTCCACCGCAACCACCTTGTAGTGGACCCCGACGACGTCGTGGCGCGAGCCTCCGACCGTGAGCGCCGCATGGATGGACCCGGTGGCCCCGGCCTCCTTCGCCGTGGCGTCCTCCGCGCTCCTGTCGCACGCCGGCGCCGCGGCGATGAGCGCGATGAGCATCGTTGTTCTCGCGCGAGAGTGAAATAAGCTTCGCATGGTGGACCTTCTCCCTGGATGACGTTCGGCGACATCATGGCGGGCGCGGCGATCTCCGCAGACAGCAGAAGATCCGGGGCGGCCCCATCGCCCCTTGCGCGCCGGGCTTCGCCTGCAGCATCGCGCATGCCGCGGTGAGGCCGACGGGAGGCGTCGGTAATCTGCGGTTCATCGCGCCGCCGGAAGCGCTCTGTCGAATGAGGACGTTGGCGGGCCTTTGCGGCATCCCGCAACCGGTCGCGGGCTCTGGCAGCGGCTTGCGCAGCGCTCCTGTCGAGCCCGGCAACGACGCTTTGCGGCAATCGTGAGGGTCGCCGGCGGTCAGGGCTCGACGCGGCATCCGGCGCTGCACCCGTCGCCGGCCGCCGTGTTGCCGTCATCGCACGTCTCGAGCCCCCCGACCTGGCCGTCGCCGCACGCGATCGCGGGATCGATCAGCGCGCGCCGCAGCTTCAGGTCGTCCCGGAGCTCGCTCGCGTGCTCGGTGAACTCGCGCAGATCGTCCCGGGTCGCCTCGCCGGCGCTGGCCGCGCCGATCACCTGCGCTGCCTGGTCGATGGCCGCGAGCGCGGCGCGCTCGTCCCACGCGGCGCTCGCGATGCGGGCGAGCTCGGCGCGGAATCGCTCGTCGAGCGCCGGGATCTCGCGGATCCGGCGCGGCAGCACGGCGACGGGCGCCGTCTCGGTGTCGAAGCGCGGGTCGTCCAGGATGCGATCCATGCCGTGGGGGATGAACACGAAGCGCCCGTCGACCGGGTTCTTGTAAAGATAATAGTTGTTCGCCCGGTACGCGTAGCCGTCCCAGTGGCCGAGGAGCGCCTCGAGGGCGAAGCTCGTGATGAACCGGTCCAGGTCGAGCCGCTCGCTCACCCTCGCCGCGAGCTCCCCGTCCGGCGCGTCCCGGATGGCGTCGGCGAGCGCGCGGAGCGCGGCCGCGCCCTTGTCCTCCCCGCCGTCGAGCTCCGCGGCGTCGAGGTCGTCGACGAAGTCGCCGCAGCACGGCCCCTCGTAGAGCGCGCCCTCGTCGTTCTTCTCGCCGAAATGGCGCCGCAGGAACCGCTTGTCGACCGCCTCGGTGACGACGTAGATGCCCTTGTCGACGCCGTTCAAGCTCACCACCGCGTGCGCGGTGCGCGCCGCGGGCACCCCGGCGCGGTCGTGCATGTCCCCGCCGAGCTGCTCGCGCAGGAAGGTCGAGTCCTGCTTGGCGTTGTTCAGCAAGAGCTTCTTGAGCCCGTGCAGCTCCGCCTGCTCGTCGAACTCGTCGATCTTGACGCTGAAGCTCGGCTTGTCCTCGAGCTCCACGAGGTCATTGCCCTTCTGACGGATGCCGGCGCCGCGGACGACCTCGCCGTCGTAGGTCAGCGTGCAGGGGACGCGGCTCTCGAGATCCGTGGCGAGCTGGCCCAGGTGGGCCTCGTCGACGGTGATCGCGATGGTGTGCAGCTTCGTCCGATCGAAGACCGCTTCGCCGTTCTCCTCGTGGACCGGACAGCCGCTCTGGCTAACCACGACGAGGAGGAGAGAGAGGACGGTGGAAGCGTGGCGAACGCTCATGGTTCCAGGTTTCCGGTAAAGCATCTCTCTGGATACCGCCTTTCCGTCGCCTCCGCCCGCGCGGACACGAGCCGGCGGCCCTGGCGCCGCGCGGCGCGATCGGGAGCGCCGGGCGGGGGGACCCGCGCTTCACGGGCCCCACGGGAGCTCCTGGAACGAGGGCGCGGCGCTGCCGGCGTCGAACACGATCATCAGCGCGCCCGGCGCGAGCGAGGGGGTGAGCCCCTCGGGCTTGAGCCCCGGGAACCGCCGGACGAGGCGCGGCGAGAGGGCGCCGGCCTCGGGGCGATCGACCCGCCACAGCGCGCCGGCGTCGCCGTCCGCGGTCGAGGGCGTGGACGCGATCGCGAGCGAGCCGTCCGGCATGAAGGCGAGCTCCGAGATGCCGCCCGGCGTGGGCCGCCCGTCGACCTCCACGTCGACGCGCGCGCGCGCCCACAGCGCGACGCCGGCCGCCTCGAAGCGCCTCGCGTCGCCCGCGGCCCGGTCGCCCTTCGCCCGCGCGGCCTGGACCGGGGAGGCGCCCTCGTCGCCGAAGAGCGCGCGCGGGGCGGCGACCCGCCAGATCATCGCGTTGCCCTGCGGATCGAGCGGCGCCTTCAGCCCGAGGTACAGCGCGCCCTGCCGGAAGGCGAGGCCCTCGATGTCGAGCGCCCGCGTGCCGCCCGGGAGGCCGAGCGCCGCGGCGCGCGCGGGGGCCGCGTCGAGCAGCTCCGCCAGGTGGATCTCGCCGTCGACGCGGAAGCCGCCGCCCTCCGGGCGGAGGCGGAGGAGCGCGGTCCGCGCCGGCTTGCGCTTCCCCTTCTTGCTGTAGCTCTGCGACGAGAGGAGGTAGACCTCGCCCGCGTCGCCGGCGGCGATCGCCTCGACGTCGCTCAGCTCGTCGACGCCGCTCACGGGCACCGGCTCCGGCGCGACGGCGCCGCCCGCGGACATCGCGAAGAGCCACGGCGCGCCCTCGTCGCGCTCGTGGCCCGTGTCGTCGCTGGCGATGAGGTACCGCGACTCGCCGGGGCGCGCGAGGACGCCGGACGGCTCGAAGCGCGAGCGGCTGGCCAGCGCCGGCGGCACCTTCATGGGGAGCTGCGCCGTGGCCGCGGCGGCCTTCGGCGCGGCGGCGGGGCCGGGCGCGGCCGGGGCCTTGGGGGGCGCGGGGGCGGCGCTGGGCGGCGCGGCCGGCCGCGGGCGGCCGAAGGTGATGTCGAAGGCCTGGCCGGGGACGAGCGCCGCCGGCGCGTCCAGGGCGATGGTGACCACGCGGCCCCACGCGGGCACCTCCGGCGCCGGCCAGCAGCGCGGGGGGAGCTCCGAGACGATCGGACCCACCGCGGAGACCGTGCCCGGCAGCGCATCGCCGGGCTGGCCCCGGATCCAGAGCTCGGCGCCGTCGCCCTCGTGGACGCCGAGCGAGAGCCGCTCGGGGACGCAGGCGATCGCGCGCGCGCCCGAGCGCGCGCTCACGAGCCGCGCCACGGGCTCGCCGGCCGGGACCACGTCGCCGGGCTGCCGGTCGATCGCGGCGACGCGCCCCGCGTTCGCCGCGCGCAGCGCGTACCCGGCGCGCCGCTGCTCGAGCATCGCGATGCGCTCGGACGCGACGCGCACGTCCGCGTCGAGCTTCGCCGCGAGCCCGGACGTCCGATCCCGGAGCTCGCTCCGGCGCCGATCCGCCGCCTCGAGCTGCGCCGTGAGCAGGCTCAAGGTCCGCGGCTTCTCGCTCGCGATCGCGGTCACCGTCGCGCGCTGCAGATCGAGCTTCGCCAGATCGTCGACGACCGCCAGCTGGCCCTCGACGAGCTGCCTCATCCGCGCGATCTCGCCGTCCAGCACCTTCGCCTCGGCGACCGCCCGGCGCTGCTCCTCGCGCTGCTCCGCGAGGTGGCGCTCGACCGACGCGCGATCCGCGTCGAGCTCCTGCTCGACGAGGGCGAGCTCCATCCGGAGATCGGCCTCGACCTGCGCCTTCTCCGCCTTCGCGACGCTGATCTCGGCGTCGATCGCCGAGGCGTCCAGCGTCGCGACGACCTGCCCGGCCGAGACCTCCTGGCCGACGGCCACGTCGATGGAGGCGACGCGGGCGGTCTCGATCGGCGAGATCGCCTCGGGCAGCGCCTCCGCGAAGCCGAAGACCTGCCCGCCCGGGCCGCCGTCCAGGTGGAGCCAGAGGGCGGCTCCGAGCGTGAGCACGAGGGTGATCGCGGGGCTGGCGTCCTGGAGCGCCGAGCGGAGTCGCTGGTAGCTGTACATCGGAGATCCTTGCGCGGTGGTGACCACGGCGGTCGCGTCAACGGGTCGAGGGCGCCCGTGGGGCGAGCGAGGCGGGCTCCTCGGCGGCGAGCCCCCCGGGCCGGTCGATCATGGCGGTCCGCTCTCGCCTGCGGCGATCGCGGGGCGCGGCCGGCCCGGGCGCGCGGGCGGCCGCCTCACGGCGCCCCGGCGGAAGCCCCGCGGCCGGGGTAGGGGCGCGCTTGCTTGATGTAGAGCGTCGGCGGCTCGTTCGGGCTCGCGTCGTCGTCGAACTTGAACTCCACATCCATCGCGTACCAGCCGGTGTTGCCCGCCGCGGGCCCGTACGCGGGGGAGAACCGCTCGTGGATGGCGTCGAGCGCCACGCCGAGCGCGTGGACCTGCGCCGCCGTGAGGACCGTCTCGCCCTCGGGCACGAGGCTCGAGTGCGTCAGGTAGGTGATCGGCTGGTTCGGCTGGCTGAAGAAGTAGAGGAACTCGTCGTTCGTCACGCCCGCCGGCGGGGCCACGACCTCCACGTCGCCGCCCGCCTGCACGTTGACGTAGAACGCGGGCTGGACCCCGGCCGTGTCGAACGGGTTGTTGGTGATGGCCACCCCGTTCGCCTCCTCGTCCGGGAAGTTGTGGTGCACGAGCAGGGCCATCCCGATCGACCGGTGATCGATGCCGTAATAGGTGCGCTCATCGAAGGTGCGGAGCTTCCAGGCGCTCGCGTAGGTCTTGCGGATGGCGTCGAGGACGTCCTCCCAGTCGGTCGGATCGCCGGTGTTCGAGTCGTAGCAGCCGGCGCACGGGAACCCGTCGAGATCCTCGCTGTTCGTGCTGGTGCGGAACCGAATCGGGTGTCCGGGGTAGTCCGCCTCGATCTTTGCCTTGACGAGCGCCTGGAAGTCGGCGTCGACGGGCGCGCTCTTCATCGCGTCGCGGAGCTCCTTCAGCTCCTTGTCGCGGACCGCCGCGTCGGTGTTGAACTGCGGATCGGCGAGCAGCGACTCGATCTGCTCGTAGAAGCCGTTCTGCTTCATGAACAGGTCGTAGTAATAGACCGGGATCGCGAACGCCTTCTGGATCGGGAGGTCGGGGATCCTCGACAGGATCGAGTAGTGGGCCGCCTTGCCGCCGAAGGCGAGGACGGCCTGCTTGATCGCGTCGCGGAGCGGCTCGCCCTCGGGCGGATCGGGGGTCACCTCCGCGATGTCGCGCAGATCGGTGACCGTCAGATCCAGCTCGGGGAGCGTGACGGGCTCGGGCTTGTGCGCCTCCCAGAACGCCTCGGCCTCGGCCTCGGTGACCTCGCGGACGCTCCAGGACGACGGCCCCGCGGTGAGCTCGACCAGCTTGTCCTTCAGCGCGAGCAGCTCCGGGTTGCTCATCGCGTTGCGCAGCCCCATGTTGGGCGTGCGCCGGTTCTGGGAGAGCACGTTGACGTGCGACAGCGGCGTCTGGAACTCCTCGGTGATGATCCCCTGGACGACCGAGATGTCGTTGGGCGCCTCGTCGAGCACCACGATGTCCTGGTGGGACAGGTACTCGTCGTCGAGCTCCGCCGCCTTGGCGAAGTGGAGGCGCCCCACGGCCGTGCCGAGCGAGAGCGGCTGGTAGTCGATCCCGGCGTAGAGATCGCCGGTGCTGACCACGGGGATGTCGGCGGGGAGCTTCTGCGCCTCGGCCGCGACGGCCTCCGACGTGGGGTGGAAGGCGAGCTTCGACCCGAAGAAGGAGGCCCCCTGCACCGCCCGGAACAGGGTGGTGATCATGTCCGCGGACGCGGTGTCGTAGGGGGAGAGCTCGAGCGCCCACGCGCCGGGGCCCTCGTAGTGCGTCACCGCGCCGAGGACGAAGCGGCGGTCCGGCGTGAAGTACTCGGTCGCGTTGAACTCGGCGAGGGGAGGGACATAGGGCAGCCCGTCGCCGGACAGGTGCGATGACACGAAGTCGTAGTGGATCGGGTAAAGCGCGCTGTTCTGGAAATACAGCGCGTTCTGATCGGCCTGATCCAGGACGACCTTGACCGAGCGCGCGCCGGGCAAGCTGGCGTCGACGGGCGCCGACGCGAGCGCCTCGAAGTCGTCGGCGCACCCGACGCGCTCGAGGAACTCCGTCGCTCCTTCGTCGCCCGTGCGCACGCAGACCTCCGGAGCCGCGTCGCCGTCGTCCGGCGCGCCGCCGCCGCCGCCGCACGCGCCCGGCAGCACCGCGGCGAGCAGGGCGAGCGCGACGATCGACGTGATGCGATTGCCTTCGTACATGAGTCCTCCTGAGACAAGTAAGCTGATCGAGGGGCGGCGCGGTCCGGTAGGCCTGCGTCAGGGCGTCAGGGCGAAGCAGTAGATCCCGCCGTAGCCCCCGCCCGAGCCGACGGTCGTCTCGTTGGGCAGCGGTCCCCCCGTCTCCAGGAGATTGATGCCCGGCGCGCACCCCGCCTCATCGAGGGACGACATCCAGTTGGCCATGTTGATGTTCCCGCCGGGACCGCCAGTTCCGCCGGGGCCGCCGGAGCCCCCCCCGCCGGGGAAGCCTCCGCCGAAGTTCCTCGGCCACGAGTGCCCGACCCGCGGCCTCCCCTCCGATTCCTTGTCGCCCGCCGCGGCCGTCCAGTCCTTGCACGTGGCCGTCGCGCTGTAGAGCTTACCCTCGTCGTTGGTCCCCGTCAGGATGTCGTGGTTGTCGACCTCGGGCTGGCTCGGATCGGGCTGGTGGTTGGGGACGCCGTCCTCGTTCGGCAGATCATCGATGATCGCCTCGTCGGCCCCGACGGGGCGATCGTTGAGCAGCTCCTCCTTGTTGTTGGCGACCAGCCGGCCGAGCCGGTCGTACCAGGGCCCCTCGCCGATCCGGTCGATCGCGTCGACCTGCTTCCCGTCCTCCCCCGCGACGGCGCTCAGGAACGCGCGCCACGTCTTGCTCCCCGCGCCCGGCAGGCTCTTCTCGGCGATCGTCGCGCAGATCTTGTCCGCGCCGCGGAGGCCGGCGCCCGGGCCCGTCTCCCCGAAGCGGAGATCGCCCCCGAAGCCGTCCTGCGAGCCCGAGAGCTCCTGCATGGCGACGAGGCTGGTCACGAAGAAGCTGAATTTCTCGGTCGTCCCGCCGCCGGAGCCGGTCGTGGCGCCGCCGGAGGTCGCGCCGCCGCTTGTCGCGCCGCCGCTGGTCGCGCCGCCGGAGGTCGCGCCGCCGCTTGTCGCGCCGCCGCTGGTCGCGCCGCCGCTGGTCGCGCCGCCGGAGCTCGACGACGTGCTGGTCGCCCCGTCGCTCGACGCGTCGGCGTCCCCGCCGGAGCAGCCGACGGCGGAGGAGAGCAGCGCGAGGGCGAGGGGCAGCAACAAGGGACGATAAGGGATGGTCATGGCTTCTGTTTCCTTGTCTTGGTTAAGCTGGTCTGTTCGCCGCGCCGACGCCCGGCGAGGCTCATTGGCAGGTGAGATCGCTCTGGCAGGTCTGGCCCTCGGGGCACTGCGAGCTGTCGTTGCACGAGGTGAGCCCCGCGATCTCGACCGACCTCTCGATCTGCGACGAGATCACGAGATCGACCCGGCCGGGGGCGATCGTCGTGGAGCCCACGGACCTGCGCGTGACGATGATGGTCGGGAAGCCCGCGACGCCGAGATCGAGCAGCTTCGTGACGAGCGACCCCGGCACGTCGAGCGAGCCGGTGTCCTCGGCGGAGCACTCGATCATCCCCTTCGTGCCCCCGTGATGGCTGATATCGAGCTTCACGTGGATCTCCGAGGCGCCGGCCTGTCCCGGCGGCGTCCACGAGAGCGGCACGTCCTGATCGGGATCGAGGCGGATCGTGTCGTTCAGGAGCTCGAGCGGGCTCACGCCCTTGGCCTCCACCGCGAAGGCGCCGAAGTAATCGCCGCTCGCCTCGAAGCGGACCGCCTGGCCCTCGTCGGCCGGCGGATAGCGCAGCTTCACGCCCGCGGGAGGCTGGTAGTTGTTCGCCGTGGGGGTCATGACGAGGGACGCCTCGCCCGACTCGAGGTTCAGGCCCGTCACCGTCACGTCTCCGGCGCTGTGCGCGGCCGGGTAGGGCTCGCACGTGTCGTCCTCGACGCAGACGGCGCTGCCCCCGCAGGGCTCGTTACAGAACGGGACGCGCGGCGTGAGGAGCCGGCAGCTGCCCTCCTCGGCCGCCATCTCCCAGATGATCTGCGACGGCGTGGGCCCGTCGTAGATCTTCCCGACCACCGACGTGCTGCCGGACGGCTCCGGGGCGTCGCCCGTCGGCGTGTCGGGGAGCGAGCGCACCTGGAACGCGCCGATGAGGCGCGTGGGGTCGCCGGTCGGCGCGTCGGGCCCCGTGGAGCCGCCGGTGGTGCCCCCGGCGTCCGGCGTGTCGCTCGTGCCCGTCGTCGACGTCGAGCAGTGAAGAGAAAGAAGGCTCAGGAGCCCGGCGAGGACGCCGGCGCGCCCTCCGACCGGGTGAGGGAATTTTACAATTCTGCGAATTTTTCGCGACATCTCGATGACCTGGTGGAGATGTCGCAGGTCCGGGGGTCAATCTTTTTTGCGGAGGGCGCGCGAGCGCCGGCGCTCACGGGCCGCCGAGCTCGGACAGGCGCGCGAGCGCCGGCGCTCACGGGCCGCCGAGCTCGGACAGGCGCGCGAGCGCCGGCGCTCACGGGCCGCCGAGCTCGGACAGGCGCGCGAGCGCCGGCGCTCACGGGCCGCCGAGCTCGGACAGGCGCGCGCGCAGCCGCGGGGCGTGGACGCTCTCGCCGTGGCGGGAGAGGAAGTCGGCGATGGCCGCGCGCTCGTCGGCCGCCCGCCCGAGCCGGCGCAGGCTCTGCACCCGGCCGACCCGGGCCTCGGCCGCGAGGGGGCCGCCGGGGCCGGCGAGGTAGCGCTCGAAATGGCCGAGCGCCTCGGCCGGCTTGCCCTGGTGGAGCGCGATCTGGCCGAGCGACACGAGCGCCGCCCGCGCCTCGGGGCTGGACGGGTGCTGCGCGAGCAGGGCGCGGTACGCGGCGCTCGCCTCCGCGGTCTTTCCCTCCCCGAGCCGGGCCTGCGCGCGCAGGAGCAGCGCCTCGGGGCCCACCGCGGGCTCCTCCGCGCGCGGCCTGGGCGGCTGCGGGGCGCGATCCCGGGCATCGCCCGCGCCGGTGGCCGCGGGCGCGTTCGCCGCCGCGCCTGTGCCGGGCGTGGGCTGGCTCGGGGGAGCGGCCGCGCCTGTGCCGGGCGTGGGCTGGCTCGGGGCAGCGGCCGCGCCTGTGCCGGGCGTGGGCTGGCTCGGGGCAGCGGCCGCGCCTGTGCCGGGCGTGGGCTGGCTCGGGGGAGCGGCCGCGCCTGTGCCGGGCGAGCGCTCGCCCGCGCCCGGCGAGGGCGCTCCCGGCGGCTCGCTCGGGGCCGCGCCGCTCGGCGACGGCGCTCCCGGCGGCGCGGGCGCGGGGTCGCGCGGCGCGCCGCTCGGATCGAGCGCCTCGCTCCTGCCCGGCGGGGGCGGGGGCGCCTGCGCGGGGCCGTCGATCAGCTCCGCCGCGAGCGCGCCCAGGAGGGTCGCCGCGGCGGCCACGCCCGCGATCGTCCCCGCGACCCCTCGCCGCAGCGCCGGCCGCGGCGCGGCGCGCGGCCTCGCCGTGCTCCTCGGCGCGGGCTCGACGTGGGCGCGCGCGAGCACCCGCTCCAGCATGGCGGCGTCGCTGAGCGCGCCGGCGTCGCCGCGCTCCTCGCCGAGCCTCCCGATCGCGGCCCAGAGCTGCGCCTCGCCGCGGAGCTCGGGGTCCTCCTGCTCGGCGCGGCGGAGGAGCGCCGCGTCCTCCGGGCGGATCGGCTCGCCGCGCGCCTCGGCGGCGAAGATGGCGGGCAGGCGGTCCAGATCGATCTCGGGCTTCTGGGTCCCTGTCATGATGCCCTCTTCCGGCCGACGGCGATGTCCTGGCGCACCTGCTTGCGGAGCGCGCCGATCCCGAGGCGCAGCCTGCTCTTCACGGTGTCGGGGCTGACCTCGGTCATTCCAGCGATCTCCTCGATCGAGTAATCGAGCGCATGGTGCAGGAGGATCACGTTGCGCTGCGCCTCCGGCAGCGCGTCGAGGTACGCCCGAGCCTCGCGCGGGAGCGCCTCGAACGGGGGTTGATGCGGCGCCTGGGCGACCTCCTCGTCGATCGCGCTCTCCGGCGCGACCGGCGCGCCGTCCCGGCGCTGCTGCTTGACGTAGCGGAGGATCGTGCGGACGGCGATGCGCCTGGCCCACGCCTCGACGGCGGCCTCCCCCCGGTAGGTCGAGGCGCTCTCGAGGATCGCGAGCAGGGCGAGCTGCGCGGCGTCGTCGGCGTCGGCCGAGCTGCGGAGGAACGCCCGCGCGATCCGGCGGACCCGGGGGATGACGTGCGTCATGAGCCAGGCCTGCGCCTGCGGGTCGCCCGCGCCGGCGCGGCGCATCCGCTCGAGATCGAACGGCAGGGGCACGGCGGGCGGAGGGGGAGGGGGGCGGGTCATGGCGCTGGCCGGGCGCGGCTCGGGAAACAGTCCGAGGCTCCTGCGAAGAGCTCGTGTGTGCTCAGCGTCCATCGCCGTGACCTGGTGCGGCGCCCGGCCCAACCCGGGTCAATTTTCTTTCCGCGCCGGGTCACGCGGCGAGGGCGGTCATCGCCTGACCGCGCCCTCCACTGCCGGCGAGGCCGGCAACGAGAGGCCGAGCTCCAGCCCGAGGCCGGCGAGGAACCGCACCGGGTCGGGCCGGAGCGCGAGGGCCGGGTGCACGGAGGCGTCCGGGTCCGTCAGGAGGAAATCGACCCCGACCATCGCCTTGAGGCGAAGCCACCCGGTGAGCGGGTACCCGAGCTCCGCGACCGGCGCGGCGCTCACGAGCACGTCGGTGCGGGCCTCGGGCGGGGGCAGCTGCCGCGGCATCATCCGCGGCCACCGCCAGGGGGGAGGGAAGCCCCGCGGCGGCGGCGGCCGGGCCGGCAGCGGCCACGCGGGCGGCGGCGGCGGGGGCTCGGAGGACTGCGTGGACTGCGTGGAAGGCTGGGGGGTGCGCTCGACGACATCGACGCTGGCGCGCGCGCCGAGCTGCAGGTCGAAGCCGAGCGGGAGCCTGAGCCGGAGCTGGCCGGTCGCGCTCACGGGGTGGCGCGCGAGCTCGAACGGGGAGCGCTCGTCGCCGAGGGTGGCCGGGGGGACGAGATCGTACCCCAGGCCGAAGACGGCCTGCTCCACCGGCGCCCAGGAGGCGCGGAGCGCGGCGGCGCTCTGCCAGGGCGCCTCGCCGCTGAAGTTCGCGCCGGTGTAGCCGACCTGCACGGCGAGCGTGGGCAGCCGGGGCGCGACGGGGCGGGCGCTCCGCTCGACCGCGGGCGGCGGCGGGCTCGGCGCCGCAGCTGCGGTCGCCGCGGGGGGCGCCGAGGGGGCGGCGGCGGGCTCGGGGGGAGCCGTTAGCGGCGCGGAGGCCGCGGCGACGTCCACCTCGGCCAGGCCGGCGATGCGCCCCTCGCGGAGCTCCTCGGCGACCGCGCCGGCGATGTTGGCGAGCGACTCGAGGGCCGTGGTGGTCTGTCCGGGCGGGACCGGGATGCGGCGGCCGTAGATCTGGTCGCCGCCGCGCTCGACGGCGTACAGGGCCAGCTCGCCGCTCGATCCGGCGTCGATCCAGAGCACGCCGCGCGCGTCCCACGCGTCGGCGAGGGCGCGGGCGTCGGGGAGGAGGGTGTGCAGCGCGGGCCTCGGCGCGCCTCGGCGGACCACCTGGAGGCGGACGCCGAGGGGGCGGACATGGGCCGCGACGAGGTCGATGGCCCGCTCGTCGATGCTGCCGGCGCCGGGGAAGGTCGCGAGGACGAGCACCGGCGCGCCTGCGGCGCGGGGCGCCTCCGCCGCGGCCGGGAGGGCGCGGGGCGCCTCCGCCGCGGCCGGGAGGGCGAGGAGCGCGCAGGCCACCGCGCTGGCGCCCGTTCGGGCAGCGCGGAGGGCGAGCGCGAGCGACGCGGCCGGCACGGGCTGCGGAAAATACCATCCTTCCCCCCGGGGCACCATCCCCGCCGGGCCGGCCCGAGCCGCGGAGTCGGGGCGATCACAGCGGGGCGGAGGCGCCGGAACGGCCGCGCTCGGCGCCTCAGCGCGCTCCGGCCGATCGCGGGTAGCTGCCGAGCACCTTCACCATCTCGCAGCGGGCGCGCAGCCGCTCGATCGCCTCGGCGACGCGCGGATCGCTCCGGTGCCCCTCCAGATCGACGAGGAAGACGTAGTCCCAGTGCTTTTGCCGGCTGGGGCGCGACTCGATCCTGGTCAGGTTGATGGCGGCGTCGTCGAAGATGGCGAGCACGCGGCGGAGCGCGCCGGGCTCTTCCTGCACGGAGAAGACGATCGATGTCTTGTCCGCGCTCGTGGGCGGCGCGTCGGACCTGGAGATGACGATGAAGCGGGTCGCGTTCTCGGGGCGGTCGTGGATGCGCTCGCGCAGGAGCGGCAGGCCGTAGAGCTCGCCCGCGCCGCGGTTGCCGACGACCGCCGCGGCGGGGTCGCCGAGGGCCTCGTGCGCCGCCGCGGCGACGGAGACGGACTGGACGATCTGCGCGCCGGGGAGGTGCTTGGCGAGCCAGAGGCGGCACTGCGAGAGCGCGTGCGAGTGCCCGTGGACGCGGGTGATGCCGCTCAGCCCCTCGGCCTTGCTGAACAGGCAGTACGCGACGTCGAGCACGAGCTCCTGGCGGATCTGGAGGTCGCTCTCGATGAGGGCGTCGGCGGTCAGGGTCACCGAGCCGTCGGTGGAGCTCTCGACGGGGACGACGCCGCAGGCCGCCTCGCCCGCGCGCACGGCGTCGAAGACGCCCTCGATGGTGCCCGTCTCCCGGTAGCGCGCCGCGAGCCCGAAGAGGTGTCGCGCTGCGACCTCGGCGAAGGCGCCCTCGGTGCCGGGGAAGGCCACCTTCATGGGCTCCTCGAGCGAGAGGCAGGCGCTCATGACCTCGCGGAAGACGACGCGGATGGCGTCGCGCGGGAAGCGGCCTGCGCCCTTCGTCTGGAGCCGGTCGAGCACGCGCCGTTCGCGCTCCGGGTCGTGAAACTGCGTGGCGTTGGCGGCGCGCTTCGCGTGCGCGACCTCGACGGCCACCTCGGCCCGCTCGGCGAGGAGCTCGAGGATCCGATCGTCGATGCTGTCGATGCGCACGCGAAGCTCGCCCAGGGTCGCCATGTAGATTCCACCTCTCGGATGGGGCCGGCGGGCATCAAAGCGCAGGGGGCGGCGCCGCGCAAGGCTTGCCTCCGGCGCCGGGAGCGCGCGCGGAACGCGCGCGACGGAGGCGGGCGTCGGGGGCGAAGCGGCATCCGTGCGGGCTCGACGCGCGGAGCGGATGGGGGGAGAGAACCGGTAGCGGCGAAGAGGAAGAAAGAGGGCTTGGCGCGGGAGCGATAGGGGCGGGCGCTGGAGCGATAGGGGCGGGCGCGGGAGCGATGGGGGCGGGCGCGGGAGCGATAGGGGCGGGCGCGGGAGCGATAGGGGCGGGCGCGGGAGCGATAGGGGCGGGCGCGGGAGCGATGGGGGCGGGCGCGGGAGCGATGGGGGCGGGCGCGGGAGCGACGGGGGCGGGCGGGGGCGTGACATGATGCGAGAGCCGCGGCACGGCGCGCAGAAGGAAGGCTCAGATGTCGGCTGTCTGCTCCGGGAGCGCGTCCGCCTTCGCTTGCTTGGCTTTGAGGCGCGAGCGCCGGTTCAGGGTTGCCCGGTGGCGCGACACGAACTTCGCCGCGATCTTGGGCTGATCGCGAAAGGCATAGCGGCCGCCCTCGCGGATCTCCTTGGCGACCTCGTCGGCGGCCCAGAAGCAGCGGTTGCGGAGCTCCAGCGCGTGGGCGGCGCTCGCGTCGGAGGCCTCGTTGGCGGCGGCGTCCTCGAGCGCATTGGCGAGCGCCCTGGCCCGGTCGATGTCCTTCCTCGTGATGTCGGTCACGCCGAGCGCGCTCTCGTGGTCGGACCAGAAGTCGACGAGATCGCGCAGGTCCTGGATCGTGTCCGCGAGGCCGGAGCCCTCGGCGATGCGCGAGAGCTCGGCCTGGGCGGCGGGGTCGTTGCGACAACCCCAGCGGCCTCCGGCCACGAGCTTTGCGTCGAGCGCCTCGGCCTCGTCGCGGAGCCTTCGTTGCGCCGACGTGAGCTGTACGGCGCCGCGCGCCCTCTGCCAGGCCTTCTCGAGCGCGCCGAGGCGCCGGGCGAAGCGGGCGAGGAGAGCCACCTTGTCGGAAGTGATCCCGATCCTGGCGAGTCGCGCCGCGTGCGCGTGCGCGAGGCGCGCCAGGGAGGTGAGCTCGCGCTCCGCGACGCTCACCGGCATGTCGGGGCCGGCCGCGTAGGTCGGGTCCAGCGCGAGGAGCGCCTCATCGCTGGTTAGGTCGGGGGACTGTGCAGCAGGGCGTCTCGTCCTGGGGGCTGGCGCCTTGCCCGACGACCTGGCTTTCGAGGTGGGCTTGGACGTGTGCTTCACGGTGCGTTTCAGGGGCATGAGCTCCCTCCTGGTTGAGCGTAACCGGGCGATGGTCGCTCATGGGGAGGCGCTGTCAACGGCGTTCGGCACCCTCCCCGGCGTCCGAATGCTGCTGCGATGAGTTTCGTGTGCGGCTCGCAGGAAGCGGCGGCTCGGGATCGGAGACGACGGCGGCGCCCATTCATTGCTTTTCGCCAGGTGCGTATCGACACGCTGCGTTCTGCCGTGGATCCCTGTGCGCCAAGCAACAGACATTGCGTCGGGGGATCTCGAATGCGACACGCGGGCTGGTTCTGTCGTCTCGTGGTGTTTTGTGCTGTGGTGCTCTTGCTCGGGCGGGGACACGAGGGCCTCGCGCTGGCCGGGCCGCTGGAGCCGCGGCTCCTGCCTTTGTCGCCTCCGGGCGGCGGAGTGGCGCTCTCGGCGATTCCATTGCGGCTGCCGAGCGACGGTGCCGGCGGACTATTGCTCGGGCCTCGAATCGACGCGCCGCTGGTCGAGGACGTGGGGGCGCCCCATGGAGAAATGGTGCTCCCCGACCAGGCGCGGGTGGTGGCATTCGAGGGGGCTGTCCTGGAGATTCCGCAGGGCGCGGTGGACGAGCCGGTGCGGATTACGATCCGGCCGCTGCCTGCGGGCGAGGTGCAGCCGATGGGGCGCGCGATGGTCAACGTCACGCCCGGCGGGAAGGCCTACCGGTTCGGGCCGCACGGCCTCAGGTTCAAGAAGCCTGTGCGGCTGACGCTGCCGGTTGACGAGCACGCCATTCCTCCGGGGATGACGGCGCAGCACGTGATGGGCTTCTATTTCGACGAGGCGCTCGGCACCTGGCAGCGCGTCGAGCGGGCCGGCGAGGCCGCGAAGGGCAAGCTGGCGAGCCTGACCGACCACTTCACCGATTTCATCAACGCGACGCTGGCCATGCCCGACGCGCCGGGGGCGCGCTCGTTCGATCCGAGCAGCATCAAGGGGCTCGCGCTCGGCAGCCCGCTCGCCGGCGTGACGCTGATCGCGCCGCCGGAGGGGAACTCAAGCGGCGCGGCGCAGCTGAGCCACCCGATCGAGGTCCCGCCGGGGCGCAACGGGCTGCAGCCGGCGCTCGCCATTGGTTACGACAGCGAGCATCGCAACGGGTGGCTCGGGGTGGGCTGGGATCTGCGGATCTCCAGGGTGGAGATCGACACGCGCTTCGGCGTGCCGACGTACGCGACGGGCGAGGAGCGGTACGCGCTCGATGGCAGCGAGCTCGTGCGAACTGGCGACGTGTCGGTCGAGCCGCAGGTCTACCGGCATCGGGTGGAGGGGCGCTTTGCGCGGATCCTGCGGCACGGGACCGGGCCGGACAATTACTTCTGGGAGGTCACGGACAAGAACGGGACGACGTACGTCTACGGGCGCAGCGCGACCGCGCGGCTCGACGATCCGGACCCGGGCCGGCCGCACAACGTATTCCGCTGGTACCTGGAGGAGGTCCGCGACCCCTTCGGCAACCAGATGTTCTTCCATTACACGCATCGGGTCGAGGCCGCGGGCCCGGCGCCGCGCATCGAGGTACACCCCGAGCGCATCGAGTACACGGCCAACACGTCGCAGGGTGTCGAGGCGGCGTATGCCGTCGACTTCATCTCGGAGGGCGGCCGCCAGGACGTGATGCTGAACGGCAGGCCGGGCTTTCTGGAGCAGACCAGCGAGCGGCTCCGGCGTATGGACGTGCGGTTTGGCGAGACCATCGTCCGCAGCTATGCGCTCGAGTACACGCAAGGAGATTTCGGCAAGAGCTTGCTCCAGGCGATCGCGGTGTCTGGCAAGGGGAGCCGCGACGACGATGGGACGCTCACGAGCGAGGAGCTCTATCGGCACACGTTCGAGTACTTCACCGCGCCGCGCACGGCGTCCGGGCAGCCCGGGGCGTTCGCGGCCGACGCCGTGACGTGGGGGCAGGGGTGGTCTCAGCAAGGCCTGTCGCGCACGGAGGACTCGACCTTCGGCGGCAGCGTGTCGGTGGGGCTGCTCGGCATCGTCAGCGTGGGCGGCGGCGGGTACAGCGGCGACCAGAGGACGCGCGCCAGCTTGCTGGACCTCAACGGCGACGGCATGCCCGACTTCGCCGGCGACGGCGGGGACGCGCTGCGCAACCTGCTGCGCCTTCCCGACGGCAATCACTTCGATCCGTTTCACCTCGGCGGGCTCGATCCGGGCGATCTCGGGCTGACGGACACCTCGGGATGGAGCGTTCACGCGGGCATCAACGTGGGCGATGTGCTCAGCGCGTCGGCGGCGTACACGCGCAGCCGGGCGGAAGACGAGCGGGTCGTCTCGGATCTGAACGGCGACGGTTTTCCTGATCTCGTGTCGGTCGGGGACCTCGGGCAGCTCCAGGTCGCGATCAACGATCGGCGTGGCGGGGTCCTGGGCATGAAGGACTGGGGGACCATCGACGGCAGCGCGCCGTCGGGACGCCCGGACTTCGCGCTGGCGTCGCGGGCTGACTTCTTTCCGGCGGACCCGATGCTCCGGTGGATCGCGCCGTTCGAGGGGGACGTGCGCATCGGGGGCGTGCTGCAAAAGCAGGAGGCGGGGGGCGACGGGCTGCGCGTGGAGCTGATTCGCAACGGGGAGCTGCCGCCGCTGTTCGGTCATGTGTTCGGTCCGGACGAGCTCGGGCCGTGCGCGATCGGCGCGGGCGATTGCGGGGGTGCGTCGCTCTCGGTCCACGTGCTCGCGGGCGATCGGCTCTACTTCCGGGTGAGCGCGGCGCCCGAGATCGACCCGGAGCGGGTGGTGAACACGGCCTCCGACCTGTTGTCGTGGAGCCCGTCGATCACCTACGAGGTCAGCGAGGAGCTGCTCGGGCAGGTGGGGCCGGACGGCCGGCCCATCCATCGATTCGGGTACAGGGAGGACCATCGCCTCGGAGGACGGCCCGAGGTGCCGTGGGTGGCGTCGTCGGACGGCCTCGTGAGCATCACCGGCGATCTGGTCAAAGGGTCGACGAGCGATCAGCTGCGGGTGTCGATCGCGCGGGAGAGCGAGGGCACGTTCTACAGCGTGATGGATGAGGAGGTGGTGAGCGCGGACGCCGGGGTGCTGTCGCTCGCGGGGCGCCTGCACGGCGATGCGAACGGCCTCGTGCCGGTGAAGGAGGGCGATCGGCTGTGGTTCCGGGTGAAGTCGGACGTGCCGGACGACCCGGCGCGCGTCGCGTGGACACCAACCGTCGACTACCGGACCTACTGCCGCGCCGATCGGCAGACCGGCGAGCGGCGCTGCGGGCCGGTGCAGTGCGCGATCCAGCCGAACGGCCGCGCGGGGTGCAAGCTGGACAGCGACGCGGCCGAGGACGCGCCGCTGCCGGTGGCGCTGATCCAGCAGCAGCCGTACGTGGCGATGCCCGTGCAGCGGTGGAGGCCGGGGGCGCGCCGCTCGCCCTGGATCGCGACCGAGACGGGCACGGTGCGGCTCGAAGGGACGGTGGTCGTGCCGGGGACGACGTCGCTGACGCTGCTGGTGCAGGGCGTGCACCGGCTGCTGCACAAGCAGCTGTACGTGCCTGCGAGCAGCGCCGGAAGCGCGGTGCCCGTGGCGGTGGACCTGGAGGTCCAGGCCGGCGAGCCGATCTACGTCACGCTCTTCCAGAAGGACGCGGCCGACAGCAACGGAGCGATCATCGGCGCGAGCATCGATGGGGCGCCGGTGTGGTTCACCGTCCTCACGCCGGATCCGGCATCCGAGGCGCTCATCGACGGCGCTCCTCAAGACCCGACGGCGGGTGGGTTCCACGGCTGGTCGGTCGGCTTCATGAACGGAGACCGCGCGTTCTCCGAGGCCGACATCCTGTTTCCGACGCGCGACCCCGAGCGCGGCTTCACGCTCGCGGTGCCGCTCATGCAGGAGGAGGACGGCGCGCCGATCTGGGGCGCGGCGGCCTCGGAGGCGTTCGTGGGCGGCGATCGGGTCTTGCCGTCGGTGGTGGGGCGGCTGTCGGGGCAGCGCCACCGGGGCAGCGTGCGGTATGCGGAGACGTGGAACGCGGAGCTCACGGCGGGCGCAGGCCCCGTGGGCGGCGGCTACAGCTTCGGCAGCACGACGACGGACCTGGAGCTGATCGATCTGAACGGCGACCGCTACCCGGACCGCGTGACGCGCGAGGGCGCGGTGCTCAACACGGGCAAGGGGTTCGGGCCGAGCGCGTCGTTCTCGCTGCCGGAGGCGCTGCGGCGGGTGGAGCACCGGACGGTGCGGCTGAGCGGCGACCTCGCGTCGCTGACGTTCAGCGCGGGCGACGAGGAGGAGCAGACGCTCAACAAGACCGACAGCCGGGGGCGCTCGCAAGGATACCTGCGCACGAGCTTCAGCGCCGGGACGAGCTATGGATTGTCGGCGGCGCACGTGGAGCTGCTGGATATCAACGGCGATGGTCTGGTCGACCAGGTGACGCAGAACCCCGAGAGCGGGCAGATGACGGTGGCGCTGAACCTCGGCTACCGGTTCACGGCGCCGGTGCCGTGGCAGCGGGACGGGTTCAGCAAGGCCAGCTTCGGCGCGGGCGAGTTGAATGGTGCGCTCGGCGAGGTGCTGGGCTTCTTCTCGGACGCGGCGGGCGTGGAGGCGGTGCGGCTGGAGGACACGGGCGCGCAGAGCATCGGGTTCGGGGCGAGCGCGGGCGGCTCCAGCGGCGGGGTGAGCGCGAGCGTGGGCGCGGGGATCGGCTACACGCGCACGACGGCGCGCACGATCGTGGACTTCGTGGATGTGAGCGGCGACGGACTGCCGGACAAGGTGATGAAGGATCCGGAGGAGACGTCGTTCCGGGTGCAGCTGAACCTCGGCGACCGGTTCGCCGCGGAGGAAGAATGGCCGGCCGGCGGCTGGGGCGTGAACATCGATCCGCCGGAGTACACGTTCATGGGCGGCGGCGATGCGGTGGGCTTCCGGCGCTCGGAGAGCCTCGACGGCAGCGTGTCGCTCCAGGTCTGTTATTTCGTCTGCCTCGGCGGGTCGGTCTACTACTCCGAGGGCAGTGGGGGGTCGCAGCTCGGGTTCGAGGACATCGACGGCGATGGGCTGGCCGACCACGTGCTGAAGCGGGACGGCGACAGCGCGGTGCGGGCGCGGAAAAATGCCATCGGCAAGGCGAACCTCCTGTGGCGGGTGCACCGGCCGCTGGGCGGCAGCGTGGAGCTCGACTACCGGCGCGAGGGCAACCTGGTGGTGCCGAGGGAGGTCGCCGTGAATGCGCCGGTGGACGAGAGCGGGCTGCCCGCGGATGACGCGAGCACGGAGATCGACGATAGGACGGCGGTGGTCGACATGCCGTCGAGCCAGTGGGTGCTGAGCGACGTGGTCGTGCGCGACGGCGTGGAGGGCGTGAGCGGCGCGCACGGGGTGCACACGTACCGGACGCAGATCGGCACGTACGGGGACGGGGTGTACCACCGCGATGAGCGGGTGGATCTCGGGTACCGGCGTGTCACGACGACGACGCTGGGCCAGGATGAGGATGGGGTCTCCGCGGTGTCGTTCGAGGAGGTCGAGTACGAGAACGAGGATATCTACCGGCGCGGGCTCGCGGCGCGCTCGACGCTGCGCGACGGCGAGGGGATGCTCTACACGGTGGAGGAGGTCGATCACCTGGCGCCCGATCTGGCGCAGGTCGCGGCGAACGGGTGGTTCTTCCCGAGGGAGACGGAGCGGAGGAGCGCGTTCTACGAGGGGACCACGGACGACCCGGCGGCGGTTCACAAGCACACGCGGGAGACGCGGTTCTATGACGAGGACGGCAACCTCACCGACGTGTACTCGTACGGCGAGGAGGGGACCGCGGCCGACGATGTGCACCACCACATCAAGTACGAGCAGGACGACGCGCCGTATTTCGTGAAGCCGGGGCTGGTGCAGACGACGGACGCGGAGGATCGCGTGCTGCGCGAGCGCACGGCGACGTACGGGCCGGGGACGGGCGCGCTGGAGACGCTCACGAACGTCATCTCCGGAGGCAAGCGGCCGGACGGCTCGCCGTATGCGGGTGACCTGGCGACCTGGCGCTTCGAGCACGATGAGGTCGGCAACCTCGTGACCTTCACCGATCCGGCCAGCTACAAGCTGACCTACGGCTACGATGCGCTGACGCGCAGCTACCGCACGTGCGTGACCGACAGCTTCGGCTACCGCTCGATCAGCGTGCCCAACCCCCTGTTCGGCACGATCGCGCAGGAGACCGATGTCAACGGGCACACGATGGTCCATCGGTACGACGCCTTCGGCCGGCTGATCGGGGTCTGGGGGCCGAACGACCTCACCGAGCCGCAGGCGCTTCCGGTCGGATGCACGCCGAGCAAGATCTGGAGCGACGAAGACCTCGACGGAGAGGGCGATCCAGCGGTCGGGTTCGAGTACGCGCTCCAGCCCGATCAGTCGACGGCGCTGCCGGCGTGGGCGAGGACGAGCCACAAGGACGCGGAGCACCCGGGCGATCCGATCGTGACGGTGACGTTCGCGGACGGGCTCGGGCGGGTGATCCAGACCAAGAAGGACCTGGAGCGCGATACGGGCACGGGCACCGAGGTCGGGATGACGGTGAGCGGGGCGGTGCGGTTCGACGCGCTGGGCCGCGTGGTGGAGCTCGGGCAGCCGGCGTTCAGCACGGAGCCGGACACGACGTTCGTGGCCGTGGAGATGCTGAGGGCCACGCGCTTGCACCACGACGTGCTGTCGCGACCGCGGCGGGTTGAGGCGCCGGACCCGAAGGCCGAGGCGACGGGCGGCTATGCGCAGACGCTGATCGAGTACGATGTGGTGCAGTTCGACGGGCGGCTGTTGTTCCAGGAGACGGTGATCGACGCGAACGGCAGGTCGCGGAGCAGCTACCGGGACGTGGGCGGGCGGATCGCGGCGGTCGAGGAGTGGAACACGATCGACGGAGCTCAGCAGCAGATCGTGACGAGGTACGAGCACAACCCGCTGGGCGAGCTTGTGCGGGTGACGGACGCGCGCAACAACGCGACCACGGCGACGTACGACTCGGTCGGGCGGATGGTGGAGCTCGTGAGCCCCGACGCGGGGCGCACGGAGTGGCGCTACGATCTGGCCGGGAACCTCCGCGCGAAGCAGACGGCGGAGCTTGCGTCGCGCGGTCAGCTCATCCGGCACGAGTACGACTACAACCGGCTGAAGAAAATCGATTACCCGGTGACGCAGGACGTGGTGTACACGTACGGCGACGCCGAGGAGGCCGGCGATGCGCAGGGCAACCGCGCGGGGCGGCTGAAGCAGGAGACGAGCGCGGCGGGGACGCGGAGCTATGGCTACGACCGCTTCGGGAACGTGGCCGAGCTGGTGGCGGAGTTCCCGCGGTTGCGCGAGCCGCACCGGGGGCCGTATCAGGCGACGCTGAGCTATGTGTTCGATTCGCTGGGGCGGATGCAGGAGATCCACTTCCCCGGCTCCGGCGAGGAGATCGTGCGCTACGGGTACGACCGCGGGGGCCTCTTGGTGTCGGCGGTCGGGGAGAACCAGCAGGTCAATCCGCAGCACCCGGACGAGCCGAGGACGACGGAGTACCTGAGGCACATCGGGTACGACGCGTTCGGCCAGCGGGTGCGGGTTGTGGCGGGCAACGGGATCGAGACGAAGTACCGCTACAACGAATCGACGCGGCGGCTGTCGGAGGTGGACGCGGATCACCGGACGCCGCAGATGCAGCAGATGGGGCGGCCGCCGCGGGCGTTCCAGCGGCTGCGCTACGACCACGACCTCGTGGGCAACGTGCTCGCGCTCGACAACGAGGCGCCGTTCGACGAGTCGCTCGGTGGGGCGGTGATGGTGGCGACGACGCAGCAGCGGTTCGCGTACGACGACCTCTACCAGCTGACCGAGGCGTCGGGGACCTACCAGGAGCGAGGGCACGAGCAGCAGCGGTACACGCTGGAGATTGATTACGACGTCCTCGGGAACCTGAAGAAGAAGGGGCAGGAGGTTGCCCGCTACGTGCCGAATGGGCCGGGAGAGTGGCGGTTGGACCAGCCGATCCGGGAGAGGACGTACCGGAACGAGTACCGCTACACGGGGCCGAGGCCGCACGCGGCGGACCAGGTGGACGAGTTCGTGCCGGCAGAGACGCAGCCGCGGCTGCGAGAGCTGTTCTACGACGCGAACGGCAACCACAAGGAGTGGAAGTACCGGGGTAGCCCGCAGCGGGTGTTGAGCTGGGACGAAGACAACCGGCTGGTGTCGGTGCGGGAGAACGGGCAGGAGCTGTCGCGGGCGCTGTACGACGGCGCCGGGGAGCGACGGGTGCACCTGCACCGGGTCGCCGGCGAGGAAGAGACGGCGTATGTCGACCAGCACCTCGTGGTGCGCAACGGGGTGGTCGCGACGAAGCACATCTTCGCAGGAGAGGCGCGGCTCGCGAGCAAGATCGACGCGGACTGGTTCCAGCGGCCGCCGGTGCTGTACTACCACCCGGACCACCTCGGCAGCACGCAGTACGTCACCGACCAAGACCAGCAGCTGAGCCAGCACGTCGAGTACCTGCCGAGCGGGGAGCTGTGGACCGACCAGACGGACTCACGGTCTCAGAACCGGCAGCCGTACCTGTTCAACGGCAAGGAGCTCGACCTGTCGACGGGGCTCTATGACTACGGGGCGCGCAGCTATGAGCCGCGGCTCGGGGTGTGGCTCAGCCCGGATCCCATCCTCGACCAGTACATGGCCGGAGGCCCTGCCGGGGGTGTCTTCAATCCAGGCAATCTCGGGCTGTACACCTACGCGCTGAACAATCCTGTCAATCTCGTCGATCCGGATGGTCGGCAAGCGCAAGGAGGGGGGCCGGAACATTCCGCCCGGCGGCGCTGGGATGGGTGGGTGCCGGAATCCAAGCTGCTTCAACGGACCCGAGGGGGCGGCGTTCCACCAAAGACAACTGGTGCAGCGCATGGCCGAACGCGGGCAAGCGGCAAACGCAGCGGCTGCGACTGGCGGCTTGAGGCGTGGCCTGGGCGACGCCGCGCGTCGGTTGCTGCTCAGGCTCGTCACGCAGCAGCAACAACAGCAGGCCGCACAGGCGGCAGCGCAGCCGGCCGTGGCGCCGCCGCCGGTGCAACAAGCGGCTCCGAAGCCGCCTGCATCATCCGCAGAAGCTGCAGGGGGGCGATCGACAAGGCTCGCGCAGCGCGCGATGCAGCGGGTCGTCTCCAGGATGGACGACCCGATCGGTCGAGCGCGGCATATGTCGGCATTGCGCGTGATGGCGAAGTTGCCGTAGGCCGCTCAGGGCCTCGCGTTCATGCCGAGGTTGCGGCGGATGCGAAGCTTCCTGGTGGGACCATGACAGAGGTCATGGGGTGGCGGAGAAATCCAGCTACGGGCCAGTTGGAATGGACGCAGATTCCATCTGCCCGCCATGCCAAGCTAAGTTTCCACCGGAGCGATTCGTTCCTGGAACTGTTCGTGCGCCCACGGGAGGTTCACAATGACGAGCGTGAATGCGGCGGAGCGTCTCTTGACGTTAATTGACTGGTCGAGTCTCCGAGCCGTGGGCGGGGACGGCGAAGGAGTGCAACGCGCGATTGAGGAACTTCTGATGTCGGAGAACGGAGAGGCTGCTCAACGCGCGTATTGGGGTATTGAGAATCACGCGTTCGTCCAAGGCGAGCTGTTTGAGGTCTCTGAGGCGTGTTCATCGGTCTTGATTGCTTCCCTGGCAGATCCGCGCGAAAAGTGGGTTCGCGTGGCTGTGCTTGGGCTCATCTTCCAGATCCTTTGTGGGCACGCTTCAGTGAGCCCGGGTACGCCAACTGACATCGTGCAGCGTTGTCGTCGCGTAGTGCGAGAGGGACTGTGGCTCCTATTTCGCGAGGCGATATGCGGGGAGCGAGATGCGGCGCTCGATGTATTGGAGCAGCTTGGTGAGGGAGAAAGGGCTCGCAGGCTTCTGAGTACGGCCACTGCGGATGCGATTCATGCGAGACGTGTGCGTCCGTGATGGGCGGCATCCTCACCGTGGCCGGTGTGCCTGGATTCCTCGGCCTTCGCGACGAAGATGCGCCGCTTGAGCAGCGCGAGCTCTTCCTTCAGCTGGTCGTGCGAGCGCCACAGACGTGCGTTCTCGTCCTTGAGCGTCGCGATCTCGGCTTCGCGCTCCCCGAGCAAGGAGACCCGCGTTGCGACGTCTTCGCGTCCTTCGACGGAAGCAGCTGGTTGCGATTCGCTCGTCATCGCGCACGCCTTCGTAGCGCGCTGCGCGATCACGTTCCGCTCGTTCTCGATGCACGCGGCATTTCTTACCGCGCGAGCGCCCTGCTTCCACATGCATCGACCTCGATGCCGTCGAGCGATGCGTCGAACGCGCGCTTCGCGAGCTCGACCACCTGCGCGTCTCCTTCCGCCGCCGGTACAGGCCCGTCCCGTCGAAGAACAGCACCTTCAGCGCCGTCTTGCGCTTGCCGAAGCATTGCTGGCGCTGTCGGCGCGCCGAGACGGTTAGGGCTCCCGCCCCTGTGTCCCTCTCTCCCCCGTGTCCTCGGCGGCTCGATCCGCCCGCCGGGCGGGCGCCCGTCGCCGCGCGCTCGCGGGGGCGGGCCGCACGCTCTACCCTGGCGCTGCCGCCATGGACCTCTACCCCGCGCTCCTCCAGATCGTGCGCATCCTCCTCTCGGAGGACGACGACGCCAGGACCCCCGAGCTCCTGCTCGGCCTCGTGATCGAGGCGACGGGCGCCGACCGCGGCTTCATCGTCGTCCGCGAGGGGGCGTCGTACGAGCAGAGGTTCGCGGTCCGCTTCGACCGGGCGACGCTGACCGACGAGGAGCGCAGGTTCAGCCGCGGACTCGTGCGGCAGGCCATCGAGACGCGGCAGATCGTCCACCTGTCGCGGGAGGCCGACGCGCCGCGCTTCGCGCTGCTCAAGAGCCTCGAGGCGTCGGGCGCGTCCACCGTGCTCGTGGCGCCCCTCGCCCACGGCGGCGAGGTCTACGGCACCGTCTACGTGGAGTACGGGGCCCGCGGCGCCGGGGGCGACGCGCTCCGCTTCGTCGCCGAGCTCGCCGACCTCGCGGGGCTCTTCCTGAAGCGGGCCATCGAGCGCGAGGCGCTCCGCCGCCGCACCCAGAGCCTCGAGCGCGATCTCTTCGCCCGCCACGACTTCCAGGGCATCGTCGCCCAGGACCCCAAGATGATCGCGCTCCTCAAGACGATCGCGCAGGTGGCCGACGCGGACGCGACCGTGCTGATCCGCGGGGAGACCGGCACCGGCAAGGAGCTCGTCGCCCGCGCGCTCCACGTGAACAGCCCCCGCCGCAGCAAGCCCTGCGTCACCCTGCACACCTCGGCCCTGCCTGGCACCGTCCTCGAATCGGAGCTCTTCGGCCACGTCAAGGGCGCGTTCACCGGGGCCGATCGGGACCGCGTCGGCCGGGTCGCGTCGGCCCAGGGAGGGACGCTCTTCCTCGACGAGGTCGCGGAGATCGCGCCCGACGTGCAGGCCAAGCTCCTCCGCTTCCTCCAGTTCGGGGAGATCCAGCGCGTGGGATCCGACCGGACCGAGCGCGTCGACGTCCGCGTGATCGCCGCGACCCACCAGGATCTGCCGGCGCTCGTCGAGGCCGGGAAGTTCCGGCGCGATCTCTACTTCCGGCTCAAGGTGATCGAGCTCGAGATCCCGCCCCTGCGCGAGCGCGCGGGCGACATCCCGCTGCTCGTCGAGCACTTCCTCCGCGCCTGCTGGAAGCGCCCCGGCGAGCGGCCCCGGTGGACGTCGCGCGCCGAGCAGGCGCTCCGCGAGCACGCGTACCCGGGCAACGTGCGCGAGCTCGCGCACGCGGTGGAGCGCGCGTGCATCCTGGCGACGGGACCCGTGCTCGACGTGGATCTGCTCCCGCCCGATCTCACGGCGTCCGCGGCCGCGAAGGCCGCGGCCGCCGGGCCCGCGCCGGCGCCGCGCTTCTCTAGGCTCTCGGCCGACGAGCTCGAGGCGGCGCGCGAGGCGGGCGCCGCCGAGGCGGAGCGAGCGTTCCTCGCGGCGCTGATGGAGCGGCACGGGGGGAACGTGTCGCAGGCGGCGCGGGCGTCGGGGCTCAACCGCACCTACCTGCAGAAGCTCCTCGCGAGGCACCGGACGGACGGCGCCGGGTAGCCGGCGATCGCCGCCCCCGGCGCGATCCTCACCGCGCGCCGCCGCGCGCCGCGAGCCACGCCTTCGCCTCGGCGAGCGCGTGCTCCGCGTACTCCCCCTCCTCGGCCGCATAGGCGTCGCGCGCCTTCGCCGCGAGCTCGAGCGCGCGCCTCCGATCGCGCCCGGCGCCCCAGAGCGCCCTCGCCGCGTGGAGGCGCGTGTCCGCGAGCTCGAGGGGCGGGACGCCCTTCGCCGTGGCCGCGTAGATGGCGAGCGCCCGCTCGGCGCGCGGGAGCGCCTCGGCCGGCTTGCCCATCTCGTTGTAGGCGGCGGCGAGCCCGGTGAGCGCGGACGCGACCCCGATCGAGCCCGGGCCGACGGTCTTCTCCTGGATGGCCAGGGCGCGCTCGAGGTGGGGCAGCGCCTCGGCGTGCTTCTTCTGCGCGACGAGCACGCTCGCCAGGTTGGCCAGCGTGGAGGCCAGGCTCGGGTGCTCGGGGCCGAGCGCCCGCTCGCGGATCGCGAGCGCCCGCGCGTAGTGGGGCGCCGCCTCGGCGAGCTTCCGCTGCGTCTCGAAGATGGCCCCCAGGTTGTTGTGGGACGTCGCCACGTCGGGGTGCTCGGGGCCGAGCGCCCGCTCGCGGATCGCGAGCGCCCGCTCGTGCGCGCCGCGGGCCCGATCGGTCTCCCCGAGCATGAGGAGCGCGTTGCCGAGGTTGTTGAGGGAGGCCGCGAGGAACGGGTGATCCGGGCCGAGCGCCCGCTCCTGGATGGCGACGGCGCGCTCGATGAACGGCAGCGCCTCCCGGTTGCGGCTCTGGGCGGTGAAGAGGCGGCCGAGGCTGTTGAGGGTGAGCGCGACGTGCGGGTGATCGGGGCCGAGGATCCGCTCCTGGAGGGCTCGCGCGCGGTGGAAGGCGCTCTCCGCGCCGTCGAACCGCTCGAGGCGGAGGAGGACGTTGCCCAGGCGGCTCTCGGCGGTCGCGACGTCGGGGTGGTCCGGGCCGAGGGCCTCCTTCAAGCCGGCGAGGGCGCGCTCGGCGAGCTGCGCGGCCTCGCCGTGCTTGCCCTGCTCGTTGAGGACGAGGGCCAGCGTGCTGGAGAGCCGCGCGCTCGCCGCGGGGTCGTTCCCGGCGCGCTCGACCGCGCCCTCGGCGGCGATCCTCAGCGCGAGCGCGTCGGCGTGCCGGGCCTCCTGGTAGCCGATCACGTAGAGCAGCTGGGTCCAGGCTTCGGCCGCGACCGCGTCGTCGCGGGCCCGCGAGGCGGCGCGCGCGGCCTCGCCGAGCGTCGCCTCCGCGGCCTTGGTGTCGTGCGCGTCCCGCTGCGCTCGCCCGAGCGAGAGGAGCGCCTCGGCCTCGATCGGGGCGTGGCCCACGGATCGCGCCTCGTCGGCGATCGGCCGCGCGAGCGCGAGCGCCTCGCCGACCTTGCCCGCCTCGGCGAGGGCCCGGACCTCGGCGAGGCGGCCTCGCAGCGCGCCGACGCGCGCGCGCGCCTCGGCGTCCTCGGGCGGCGGGATGGCCGCGGTGAGCGCGCCCGCGTCCGCGCAGCCCGCGAGGCCCGGGAGCGAGAGCGACGCCTGCACGGATCGATCGAGCACCTCGGCGTCCGGCCCGCGCGCGAAGAGCGCCGCGAGCGCCGTCATCTCCTGGCGGCGCCGCTCGAGGCACGCCGTCCGGAGATCGAGGAGCCGCTCCGACTGGTCGCCCCGCACGCGCGTCGCCTCGCAGGAGTCCGCGTACATCTCCACCCAGGCGCGCGCGCGCGCGTCGAGCGCCCGCTCCACGCGGCGGTACGTGTCCTCCGCGTGCGGCCGCCCGGTGCCGGCGAACGCCGCGCGCACCTTGCCCTTCGCCGCCTCGTCCCAGACCCCCGCGAGCCTCGCCTCGCCGCCCTCGCAGAGCCCGCCCGGGCGCTGCCGCGCGAGCCCGATCGCCGCGGCGCCCGCGAGCGCGAGCCCGATGGCCGCGGCGAGCCCCCGCCGCCGGGCCGCCGCGGGATCGCGCCTGAGCGCGGCGAGCAGCGCGTCCATGTCGGGGTAGCGCGCGTCGCGCTCGACCGAGAGCCCGCGCCCGAGGCACCTCCGGATCCACGCGGGGATCGCCCCCCGCGGAGGCTCTCGCGTGCGCCCGGCCGCGACGTTCGCGCGGAGCTCGCCGTAGGTGTCGCCGTCGAACGGCCGCTCGCCGGCGAGCGCCTCCCACAGCGAGACGCAGAACGCGAACTGATCGGCCCGCGCGTCCGCGGGCTGCCCGAGGTGCTGCTCCGGCGCCATGTACGCCGGCGTCCCCAGGATCGACCCTGCGCGCGTGAGCGCGTCGGCGGGGCGCGCCTCGGCGGCGGTGTCGGCGGGGCGCGCCTCGGCGGCGGTGTCGGCGGGGCGCGCCTCGGCGGCGGTGTCGGCGGGGCGCGCCTCGGCGGCGTCCGCGTCCTCGCGCCTGGCGAGCCCCACGAGCCCGAAATCGGTGACGCGCACGCGGCCGTCGGCGCCGACGAGCACGTTGTCGGGCTTGAAATCGCGGTGGACGAGCCCCGCGCGGTGCACCTCCGCGAGCCCCTCGCCGGCCTGGAGGAAGGCGGCCACGAGCTCGGCGGCCGGGCGCCGCGCCTCCGCGCAGAACGCGCGCAGGGTCCGGCCCTCGACGTGCTCCATCACCACGAGCGCCTGCGCGCCCTCGACGACGACCTCGTGCACCGTGACCACGTTGGGGTGCTTGATCCTCGCCATGGCTTGCGCCTCGCGCACGAGCCGGGCGCGCGCCTGCGCGGTCGCCGATCGCCCGAGCGCCTCGGGGCCCAGCACCTTGATCGCGACCTCGCGGCCGAGCACCGGATCGCGTGCCCGCACCACGACACCCATCGCGCCCCGGCCGAGGTCGTCGATCACCTCGAACCGGCCGAGCCTCGCGCCCGGGCGCAGATCGGACGGCGCCTCGGCGCCGGGCAGCGCCGGCGCGGCGGGCGCCCCCCGGTCCGTGGAGGGGATCGTGCTCGCGAGCGGATCGGTCGGGGAGCCCGGGGCCGCGCCCTCGCCGCTCGACGAGAGATCCAGGGTGGTCTCGGCTCGCGCCTCCGGCTCCTCCGAGAGCGGCGCCCCGCAGCGGGCGCAGCGCGGGTTGAACGGCGAGTTCTGCGCGTTGCAGCGCCGGCAAACGACCGCGCTCTCCCCCGAGATCACGGCGCGCTTGTACCACGCCCGGGCGCCGGCCGCCTTCGCTCGCCTGTCTCCGTGGAGCAGACACCTGGTCCTCCCGGGGAGACAGCTCGCTCGAGAGCCCGTCGAGAGATCGGTCGATTGGGCGAACGGGTGGTGCGGTACTTTGGACGAAAGTGCGGCAGTTCGGAGGACCGCCAAGGCGCCAAGGACGCCAAGGCGCCAAGGACGCCAAGGCGCCAAGGACGCCAAGAAATATCAATAATTTTGATTACTTGGCGTCTTGGCGTCTTGGCGTCTTGGCGTCCGAATCCTCTGCGGCGCTGTCCGTGGTAAGTACCGCACCACCGGTGAACGCGCGTCTCCTTCGCGCGAATCGCGCCAAGCCGATCAGCCGTTCCGGCCAGCTCGCTGACCTCCTGCATCGGGCGCCCTGACCCGGCATGCGCGTTGCTGAAATGCTGAACGCGTCGCTGAAGAGGCCGGCTGGGCGCCCGCGACAACCGAGGGGTTGAGCGCGCGCGCCAAAGCAAGAGACGCGCGTCCCCTTCGGGCGTCACGACGGCCGGCGAAGCGAAGGAGGGTAACGGAATGATGATTGAATCGATGACGCAAACGCACGTTCGCCGACGGCGCTGGCTGTGTCCCTTGCTGGCGTTTCCGCTGGCCGCCTGCGCGGCCGACTTCGAGGAGACCACCCAGGTCGAGGCGGCGGCCGAGGTCGCATTGCCGATCGTCGACCCGACGCCGGCGGGCCCCGGCGATCTGCTCGCGATGGTGAAGGTGTCGAGCTCGCAGGGGAGCTGCTCGGGCATGCTCATCGCTGCCGACACGGTCCTCACCGCCGCGCATTGCTTCTGCGAGGAGGGCTACGTCGGCGGCAATGACTGCTCCACGATCGCGACGGTCACCTTTCGCCCCGACCCGGCGGCGCCGGGCGCGCGCCCGCGCGTGCTGAGCGGCTTGGCCGAGATCCATCCGGACTACAACCCCTCCTGGACCGAGAGGCAGATCGAGCATGACGTCGCGGTGATCAAGCTGAACGGCGTCGCGCCCGCGCACGTGAAGCCCTTCATCGTGGCGAGCGACTACCCCACCGAGGGCTCCAGGGTCACGATCGCCGGCTTCGGGACGTCGGGCGCCGACTGCAGCGCCCCCTTCGGCACGCTGAACTTCGACGCCGCCGTGGTCGGCGGGTACGAGGACGGCCACGACATCCTGCGCTTCAACGACAAGGTCTTCTGCAGCGGCGACTCGGGCGGCGCCGTCTTGAACGTCGAGGCGAGCCGGCTTTACGCCGTCCACTCGATGCACACGTGGACGGTGACCCACGGCTGGGTCAGCAAGGGGGTCACGACGGGCTCCGAGCTCGACTGGAGCAAATCATCGATGTGCCCGTCGTCGCGCTGGAACCAGTGCAGCGGCCAGGGCGACACGTGCGCCTGCTCGGCCAGCACCCACCTGCTCTGGCGGCACACCAACGGCCAGGTCGCCATCTGGTTCATGGACGGCGGAGACATCGTGGGCGAGGCCTCCCCCGGCGGCCAGGACCCGAGCCTCTCGTGGACCATCCAGGGCTCCGGAGACTTCGACGGCGACGGCCAGAGCGACGTGCTCTGGCGGCACACGACCGGCCAGGTCGCCATCTGGTTCATGGACGGCGGCGCCGTCGTGGGCGAGGCCTACCCCGGCGGGCAGGACCCGAGCCTCTACTGGAAGGTGCAGGGCGTCGGCGACTTCGACGGCGACGGGCGCTCGGACGTCCTGTGGCGCGACGCGAACGGCCAGCTCGCCATCTGGTTCACGGGCGACGCCGCCCAGGCCGCCTATCCGGGCTACAACAACCAACCCGCGCCGGTCGACAACGCGTGGCAGGTGCAGGGCGTCGGCGACTTCGACGGCGATGGGCGCTCGGACATCCTGTGGCGCAACACGAATGGCCAGGTCGCCCTCTGGTTCATGTCGGGCGGGACGCGGGTGGGCGAGGCGTCCCCCGGCGGGCAGGACCCGAGCCTCTACTGGAAGGTGCAGGCCATCGGCGACTTCGACGGCAACCTGCGCTCGGACATCCTGTGGCGCGACGCGACCGGCCAGCTCGCCATCTGGTTCGGCGGCGAGCAGGGCTTCGACTCGCCCTCGTACGGCAACGCGCACGGGCCCGGCGACCTCTCCTGGCAGGTGCAGGGCGTCGGCGACTTCGATCACGATCGCCGCGACGACATCGTCTGGCGGCACACGAACGGCCAGGTCGCCATCTGGCTCATGCACGGCGCGCGCTTCGTCGGCGACCTTTACCCCCGCCAGGTCGAGGGCAGCTGGTCGATCAAGGGCCTGCTCCACGACGCCGGGCGGTAGGTTGTCGAGGAGTGGCGCCGGGGGGCCGGCGCCCTAACCGCCCTCGCCGGCCGCGTGGGCGCCGCCGATCAGCTCCTCGGTCTCGGCGGGCGCAAACCCCACGAGGTCGGGCTCGGCCGAGAGCGCCACGCCGAACCGATCGAGCACCCCGCGCCGCACGCGCCGCGCGAGCTCGAGGAGCTCCGCCGCGGTGGCGCCGCCGCGGTTGACAAGCGCGAGCGTGTGGCGCGTCGAGATGCCCGCGGCGCCGTGGCGCGTGCCCTTCGCGAAGCCGGCGCGCTCGATGAGCCAGGCCGCCGACAGCTTCACCCGGCCGCCGCCCGCCGGATACTGCGGGATCGCCTCGCCGGGCGCGAGCACGCCCGCCGCCGCGATGCGCGCGAGCGCGCCCGCCGCCGCGCCGGCCTCGAGCGTGGGGTTCATGAAGAACGACCCCGCGCTCCGGCCGTTCTCGTCCGCCGGATCGAGCACCATCGACTTGCCGCGGCGGAGCGCGATCACCGCGCTCCGCACCTCGGCGAGCGGCGGCGCCGCCCCTCCAGCAGGCGCGGCGAGCGCCCGCTGGAGCTCGGGGTAGCGGACCGTCGCGGCGCCCCCGGGGCGCAGCGCGAACGTGACCGCCGTGATGACGTACCGCCCGCGCCACGCGCGCTTGAACCGGCTGTCGCGGTACCCGAAGCCGCAGTCCGCCCCGGCGAGGACCGCCGCCTCCCCGGTCGAGCGGTCGATCGCCCGGACCTCGGCGATCGTCTCCGCGACCTCCTGGCCGTACGCGCCCACGTTCTGGATCGGCGTCGCGCCGACGTCCCCCGGGATGCCCGACAGGCACTCGACCCCCGCCCAGCCCTCGGCGACCGCCCGCGCCACGAGGTCGTCCCAGCCCTCGCCGGCCCCCGCGCGCACGAGGACGCGCGGGCCCTGCCCATCGCGGCCGGCGTCGCCGCCGCCGCCGCCGTCCCCCCCGCCCGCGAGCGCGACCCCGCGGACGCGGACGCGCAGCACCAGCGCGTCGACCCCGCGGTCGGCGACCAGCAGGTTCGAGCCGCCGCCGAGCACGAACAGCGGCACGCCGCGGGCCTCGGCGAAGCGGAACGCCTCGACCACCGCGGCCTCGTCGGCCGCCTCGGCGAAGAACCGCGCCGGGCCGCCCACGCCGAGCGTCGTGTGCGGGGCCAGCGGGACCGACTCGCGGACGTCGAGGCTCAGGGCTTCTTCTCCGATCCCTGCGGCCGCGCCGCGCCGGCGGCCGAGCCCGCCTTCGGCGCGCCGGTGGCCGCCCCCGCCTTCGGCGCGCCGGTGGCCGCGCCCGCCTTCGCGCCGCCCCCCGGCTGCGCCGGCCGCGCCACCCGGATGCCCGCCATGAAGCCGCTGTCGACCGCCTGCACCCGCTCGACGAACGCCTTGTACTCGTCGGTCGACACCGTGCCCGTCGGCAGGCTCAGCGCGAAATCCTCCTCGATCACCGCGCCGTAGCTGCCCTTGCGCGACGCCTCGAGGCCCGCGTGCTCGACCCGCACGCCCTCGGGCGCGCGCGCGACCGCGTACCCCTCCGGCAGCTCGATCCGGCGGCGCACGTGGTACTGGAGCGCGGTCTCGATCGCGAGCGCGCTCTTGCGGGCCCCGCGCGAGGCGTACGTCGCGCCGAGCGTGCCCGCGAACGAGCGCGGGAACGCGAGGTGCACCGGCTCCAGCCCCGGCAGCGTCCACGCCGCGGCGTCCTTGCCCTCCGGCCGCGCGAAGCCGTGGATCGTCACGGCCGCGCGGAGCGCCACCTCCCACGAGCCCTCCGTCGACGAGACCACCACGTCCTCGACGTCGGCCCACGGCAGCCAGCCGAGCACGACGCTCCGGAGCATCTCGCGCCGCGCCGTGCCGACCACCGTCTCGAACGCCTCCGAGAGCGCCTGCGCCGCCCGGCCGTGCAGCAGAATCGTGAACGATCCCGTGGCGTTACCCTGCGCGTCGACCGCGAGCCGCAGGTCGACCTCGTCGCCGGTCTCGCCGCTCGTCCCGGCCACCGTGACGAGCTCGCCGGCCGGCAGCATGGCGGCGCGGCCGCGCAGCTCGGGGCTGATGCGCCCGGGCGGGAGCGGCGGGCCCTCGACGTCGGCGTCGATCCACACGTCGCCGCCCGGCAGGCGCGCGATGACGAGCGGGTGGCGGAAGCGCCCCGCGTGCGGCGGGAAGTCGGCCGACGAGCTGAACGGCTCGGTCTCGGCGATCGCGAGATCGGCGCGCACGCCGAGCTCGCGCAGCGCGCGGTAGACGACCCACGACCGGCTGCCCTGGCCGAGCTCGATCATCGCGCGCGCCGTCGTGCGCTGCGGGCCGCCGGCCATGAGCGCCGCGAAATCCGAGAGCTCGGCGCCGCCGGCGACCTTCACCGCCTTGCCCGCGGCCGCGACGACGCGCTCGAGCAGCGCGGGCGACGGCGCCCGCTCCGGGCCCGCCGCCTCGCGCGCCCAGCGGGTCATGAACGGGTCGCGGTCCGAGAGCGCGCGGAGGTTCTCGTCGATCGCCGCGGCCACGTGGCTCCACGTCTGCGTCCCCAGGCTGACCCCCACGCCCATCTCCATGCGGGGCACGCCGTCCTCGATGCGCCGCGGCGGCTGGTCCTTGAGGCGCCAGACGCTGACCTTGGAGGCGCCCTCGACGCGCTCCTCCGCGGCGCCGAGCAGCGGGTGCGACCAGACAGCGAGCGGGAGCGACGACGGGCGGCGGACCTCGATCGCCGCCTCGCGGACGCTCGTGCGCTCGGGGAGCAGATCCCACGTGTCGATGACGAGCTGGCCGCTGTCGCCCGGCAGCGCGTAGCCCTCGGTGACCTGCTCGATGTAGTCGCCCTGCTCGAGCTGCGAGAGGTCGGTGTGCTCCTGCGCGGCGTTCGACGCGGCGTCGGGCGCGAGGATGCGGCCGTCGCGCTTGTGGATGCGGCGGCGCAGGAGGCGCGGCATGCCGCGGCCCTCGATGAGCGGGCCGAAGGCGACCGCGCCCTGGGCGACGTCCGTGGTGCCGGAGACGCGGCGGAGGTCGTAGGTCACGTAGTGGACGAGCCCGTCGGGCGCGATCGTGAACCGCTCGACGTGGCGGAGCACCGCGACCGCGGCGCCGGGCAGGAACGCCTTGGCCTGGTCCTCCAGCACGAGCTTGCGCCCCTCGGCCTCGAGCGGCGGCGCCGGGTCCGGCGTGAGGCCGAGCGCGCGGGAGATGGGGCCGATCGCGGCGGGGGCGTCGCGCGCCGTCGCGCGGTCGCGGGCGAGGCGGCCCCGCGCCGCGCGGCCGTCGCCGCGGCCGGCGGCGAGGCCGAGCGCCTCCAGCATCACGCGCTCGCCCGGCGGCATGGCGTCGTACACGGCGAGCGCGCCGCGCAGGTCGCCGCGGGCGACCCGCTCGCGGAGCTCGACGTCGCGCAGGGCGTCCGGCGCGCGGCGGAGCCGGCGCAGCCGCTGGATCTCGGCGAGGACCGCGGCGCGGTCGCCGCTCGCGCCGAGGAGCGCGCCCAGGCACGCGTTGCCCGAGCGGTCGAGCCCGCCGCCGCAGGCGGCCTTCACCGCGTCGACGCCGGCGCGGCCGTGGACGCGGTCGTCGACCGCGGCGAGCAGCGGTGAGCCCGGCGCGGCCGCGGCGAGCCTCGCGTACGCGGCCTCGGCGACGTCGGTGACGCCGGCGCGGCGGGCGACCATCGCGAGCTCGGCGAGGACCATCCGGTCGGCGTCGGGGACCACGGGCGCGCTCGGGCCGGCCGGCCCTTGCGGAGGAGCGACCTTGACCCCGAGCTCGCGGAGCGCGTCCATGGTGCCCTCGCCCTGGCCGCCGCGGCGCTCGGCGAGCTCCGCCCGGTAGAGGCGCGCCTCCCACGACGCGGGCCACGCGGCGAGCACGCGCTCGACGGCGGCGCGCGTGCGCTCGACGACCTTGGTCTCGGGCAGATCGCCCACGCGGCGGACGGCCCGCGCGTAGAGCAGGTCGAGGCGCGGCGAGCGCGGCGCGGCGCTCGAGGGCGGGCGCGGCGCCGCGGCCGGCGCGGGCGCGGCGCTCGAGGGCGGGCGCGGCGCGGCGGCCGGCGCGGGCGCGGCGGTCGGCGCGGGCGCGGCGCCCAGGCCGAGGCGGCCGTCGCCGCCCGGGTCGAGGAGGCGCTCCGCCGCGCGCGCGTCGCCGAGCGCGAGCAGCGCGGCGGCCGCGACCTCGACGCCCGCGGGGCCGAGGCGCTCGCCGGGGGCGCCGCCCGGCGCCGGCGCCGGCGCGAGGTCGACCGCGGCGGGGCGCGCGGCGGTCGCGGAGGCGACGGCGCCGGGGCGCGGCGCGCGGGCGCGGAGCGGGAGGCCGTTCTCGCCGAAGGCGCTGAGCTCGATGGCGCCGCCGTCGCCCTTCTGCGCCACGCGCACGACGACGCGCAGCGTCCCCGGCTGGGCCTCCACGGTCGCGAGGCGCGTGACCTGCGCGCCGCCGGCGGCGTAGTCGCGCTGGAGGGCGAGCACGCCGCCCACCTCGAGCGCGGCGGCGGACGACGAGGCGAGCGCGAGGCTCACCCGCTGGGCGATCGGGTTGTGGAGGTCGACGACCACGGCGCGCGTGCCCTGGAGGGCGCTCACCGCGTCGACGTCGATGGCGCAGGCGTCGGCGCGGACCACGATGGGCGAGACCGCCCGCGCGAACGGCGCGATCCCGGGGTAGGACCGCGCGAGCGGCGCGCCCGGCGCGGAGCTCACCGGCGAGGGGCGGGCGAGGCTCTGGAGCGGCGCCGCGTCGAGCGGGCCGACGAGGGCGGCCTCGTTCGCGCAGCCGCGGCGCGCGCTCCACGTGGCGGCCGCGGCCTCGTCGCCGACGTGGAGGGCGATGCGGTGGAGGGCGCTCGCGATCGCGCCGCGCAGGAACGGCATCGCCGGCGCGCCGCGGCCGGCGACGTCCGCGAACGCCCAGGCGCGCTGGAGGCGCTGGGCGACCTCGGGGAGCGCCTCGCGCGAGCGGAAGGCGATGGCCGAGGCGTCGGGGGCGGAGCCGCCCGCGGTGCCGGCGCCGAAGACGAGCGCGTCGAGCGACGCGAGCACGGCGGCGAGCGCGCCCTCGTCGCCCGGCGCGTCGACGGCGGCCTCGATGGCGGCGAGGTACGGCGCCGCCGCGGCGGAGCTCGCGATCTCGGCCTCCAGCGCGGCGCCGAACGCGGCGGGGAGCGGCGCCTCGGCGGCCGACGGGGCCGCGGCCCCTCGCGGCGCGCACGCGGCGGGCGCGGCGGCGGCGAGCGCGAGGGCGAGCGCCAGGGCGGCGCGGCGCGCGGCGGGGGCGCGCTCGGCCCGGCGGGCGACGACGGGGCGCTCGGCGCGGCGAGGGCTCCCGGGGCGCTGGCCGACGGTCCTGGGGCTGCGGGGCGGGGTGGTCACGATCGGCGTCTCCCGGCGCCGCGCGCGGCGGTGCCTGTCCGCCGTTCCTTACGGGGCTGGGATTGCCGAAGCAAACGCGAACTTCGGGGCGGCGCCGCGGTCCGCCCGACCCGCGAGACGGGCTTCATCCCCTCCGCCTCAGCCCGAGGCGCCCCCCGGGAGCCTCGGCGGGGCGCCTCGTTCGGGCGCGCCGCCCGGCGCGCCGTTCGACGCCGCGCCGCGCGCCGCCGCGCCGCTCGCCGCCGCGCGCTGCATGCACAGCTTCAGGCCGGCGCGGAGGTTTCCCACGGTCGCGATGCCCGACAGATCGAGCCCGAGGGAGACCATCGTTTGCGCCACGTTGGGCCGGATGCCCGTGATCACCCCCTCGGCGCCCAGGAGCCGGACGGCGCGGACGAGCTCGATGAGATGACTCGCTGTCTTCGTGTCGACGACCTCGACGCCGGTGAGGTCCAGGATCGCGAAGCGGGCCTGCTTGTCCACGATGGCGGCGAGGAGGTCGTCCATCACGTCGGCGGCCCTCTTGGTGTCGACGACGCCCACCATCGGGAGGGTCAGCACGCCCTCCCAGACCTCGATGATGGGGGTCGACAGGTCGCGGATCACCTGTCGCTGGCGCTCGATGAGCTCGATCCGCGATTTCAGCTCATCTTCCCTGAGCTTCGCCTCCGTGGCGTCGAGCGTGAAGCTGACCGCGCCGTCGGGCTCCCCGCGCTCGTCGCGCAGCGGGATGACCCACGTCTCCCAGGCCATCCCGAACGCCTCGACGCGGCTGCGGACGAGCTCGCCCCGGACCGCTCTTCGCATCGGCTCCATGTCCATCGGCGCGGGGGGGTCGTCGAACACGTTCAATCCGACGAACTGGCCCGGCTTCAGGCCGAGGGACGGGAGGGTCTTGCCCTCATGGAAGGTGCAGAATCCATTTCGATCCATCCGTGTCACGGACGTGTCCACGGCGCCGAGGATGGCCCGGAGGATGGCGTCGCTCTCCCTCAGCGCCTCGGCGGCCTTGACCTGCGCCGTGACGTCGTGCCCGAAGCAGAGCAGCCGGATCGGCGCGCCGCCGTCGTCGAGCACGGGCGCGAGTCGCCACTCGCACACGACGAGGCGCCCGTCCTTGCGGGTGTGGGTGCAGCGGATCGGGGCGCTCTCCTGCCCGAGCGAGCGCCGCCAGGCCTCGGCGTCCGGCTCGGCCAGGATCGTGTCCGTGAGGCGGCGGCCCACCGCTTCGTCAGCGGTATATCCAAAGAGGCGCTCTGCCTCGCCGTTCCACGCGTCGACCTTGAGATCGCCGAGGTCCCCCGCGCACTCGATCACCGCGAGAGGCGCGCCGCGGACCGCCCGCATATAGCTCGTGGGGAGCCCTGGGGATCGTGGATCGGCCGGCGTGGTCGTCATCGTTCGATCTCAAGCTAACGTGGGCAGGCGGGCGGTGTCGAGGACGACCGGCGCGAGGTCGGCGAGCGAGGAAGGAGGCTTGGCCCAGCGCGTGAGGTGGAATGCAATCGCGCCGGCGGGCCGCTGGGATCAAGAGTGCTGTTCTCCGTGGGTGGCACCTCACAGCGGACGTACCTCCAGCCAAAGATGGTTGGCACCTGTATCACGGCGTACGTGCCTCCAGGATTTTTGATGGTGCCGCGGAGCGCTCGGCGTGAAGGTCAATGATTTCAATTGGTTCGGGTCGATGCTCGGCCGCGCTAGCTTCCGGTGTGGCCCAACGCGGGCCCAACCGGCCGCTTTCGGGCGCTTCAAGGTCCGCCTCGAGGGGCTCGGCAACCTCGCAGGCGGCCGGCGCCTGGCCGGGCGGCGCGGAGGCAGCTTCGTTCGCCGCGCGTGCTTCCGGTGCCGCGCCCACGGGTCCGTCTGCGCCTGCCGAGCCTCCCTTGCCCCTCAGCTCGGGGATCGCCTCATCCAAGGGGGCAAAGTCGCTCAAGCCGAGCTCCGCGACCTTGCGCGCGGCGCGCTTGTCGTGGTGGATCTTGCCGCTCGACCTATGCCCGGTCCGGTCGGAGATCCACGTCTCCGTGCGGCCGTTCGCGAGCTTGTCTCCGTGCGGCCGTTCGCGAGCGTGTGTCGTGCAGGCGGATGTTCAGTCTTGAATCCCACCACATCATCGACGCCATTCGCGAGGTGCACAACGCCATCGAGATCTACAGCGCCGCCCTTCCTGACACGATGTCCCCGGCGGCGCCGCTGACGACGAGATTCCGTTTCGGCCCAACGCCGGCCCGTGAAGGCGGGGACCCCGCCGCGAGCGGTTGACGCGACGGCAGGCCCTGGGTCGGTCATTGACAGCGGCGCCAGGGGATCAGCCCATCGATATAGTTAAACTCGACAAATGCTCTTCCCGTGCCGCCGATCGTGGCGCGGAGTTGCACGTTGACCGTAGCCGAGGTGGCACCGCACGGGGCGCTGCCCGCTTGTCCCCCGGCAGGGATAGAGAGCAGCTCGAACACCCCTTCGACGTCCGTGTCGATGTTCTCAAACGTCTTGGAGACGCTGGCCGTGCCGGCCAGTGATTGGCTTGCTTGAACCGTGACGACGGCTGCGTCTTCGGTATACACGTCACCAAACACGTCCAAGGACGGGGCATCGAACGTGTAGCCCGCTGGAAACGTATAGGTGACCTCGACGTCACAAGCGACGTCGTACGTGCCAAAGTCGTCGCGGCCCCCGCGAGCGTCATCGAACGTGAGCGCGTATTCCGTGTTGATAGCCCCAACCTGCGTATTCATGGTTCCGCAGCCGGAGGCAGTTGCCTTGATCGAGACCTGGCTCGGGTCAGGCACGTCGCCGCCGTCGAGGGCGGCCGGCACGCCATCCACTATCTCGCCTTCGCCGGAGGTGTCGGCGCACGCGACGCACAGGGAGGAACAAAGCAGCATCGCAAGGCACGACCGAACATGACGGTTCAAAAGCTCGTTGGTAATTTGGAATCGTCTCATAACGTCCTCTCATGGTGACCGGACAAGCCGGTGCGGCATGCAGCTCTGAGCTCTCGAATTTGTGCGACGCACGTCGCCCGCAGACCGTAGGAGATCAGTCCGTGACCAGAGGTCCGATGCGGTCGGCGAACGGCCACCCCTGGCTCTCGTCGGTGTGGATCTGCCAGTCGAACGCCCCGCGGAGCGTCGGGTGGTTGCCCTCGACCTCGTTCCACGTGGGGATCGCCTCGTCGATCGACATGTAGTGCTGCGCGTCCCAGATCCCGAAGCCCACGACGACGTGCGTGGGACCGAGCAGCCGGACCCACTGGTCCACGTTGTCCACGATGTAGGACTGCTGGTCGAGGTCGGGGCCGTCGTAGTACTGCGGGGCGGCGTAGTCCATGGCGCCGGCGTCCACCATCGCCTTGCAGAAATCCTTGTCGCGCTGGTTCCAGGGCGCCGGAGGCGCGGTGATGATGAAGCCGGGGAAGCGCCGCTTCAGCTCCAGGCTGATCCAGATCATCTCCTCGGTGTCGGGGTCCTGGTTGGCCTCGAAGGTGTTCCAGTCGATCCCGTCGAACCCGCCCAGGTCGTTGTAGATGCCGACCACGCTGTCGACGAACGTCTGGGACTTCCCGCGGTCCGGGAAGCTCATGCCCTGGCCGGCGCCGCCGATGGAGAGGATGATCCTGCGATCCTGGGTCGTCCGGGCGTACTGGATGTCCTCCTTGAGGTGCGTCGCCGCTCCCCTGCCGTCGCCCGGCGGCGTCCAGGTGACGGCGCCGGTGGTGCCGGGCGGCCCTCCCACGGGATGCGCGGCGAAGAGGTAGATGAGGTTGTAATTGCTGTTGATGTCGCGGATGCGGACGGGCGACGGCGTCCAGTTGGGGTAGTAGCCGGCGACGACCTTCGCGGGGAGCGCGCCGACCGCGCCGGGCTCGGGGGTGTCGGCGCAGGCGGAGTAAGGCTCCCAGAAGTACGTGCTGACCGTCGGGATATAGCCGGGATTGCCGTGCTCGGCGATGTAGGCCGATCCCTGGTAGTTCACGATGGTACCCTCCTCGTACCATTGACCTTCGTGCCATTCCGGAGAGCCAGCGCACGCGGCAGATTCGTTGTGGCCTACATCGGCCTCGTCCTGCGACGACCCGGAATCGAGGCATCCGATTCCGCTCGCGGCGATGGCGACAAGGAGAAAGGACATCCTGGCAGCGGCGAATATAGAATTATGCAGCATGGTAGAACCCTTTTCGCACATCGGTCCAGAGCACACAGGGCAGCTCGCCTCCCGGATCCGGGCAGCTCATGGACTTGATGGCGCGACGGGGACCAGCCCTTCAGATTATTTGATCAGGGCGTGTTCAGCCCGTTCGCTTGCCCGCCGCGTGATGATGCGGTTACGAACGGGTTAACCATGTACCGAGGCGTGGCATTTCCTGCCGCGACGAAATCATCCGTGGTCGCGGGACCACGGATCCACCTGGGCGACGCGGTGTTGACGCTGGAGGTACGAAGCGCGGCGGTCGCCGGGGTGGCGTGCCGATGAGCGGCCTTAGCGCAGCGCATCCGCACATCAAGCGAGCCCTGTATCTAACCTGGAGCCGATGATCGCTGCCGAGGTGCGGGCCGCCTGAGCTATCCCCGGCCAGTATCGCCGCGGACGCGCCGTCGTCGAGGGGGCGCCGCCGCCCCGGCCCTCAAGGGCTCGCGGGCCCGCGCCCGCGAACCGCGGCCCGCAGCCGCTCGAACGTCGTCTGGAGCACGCGGCGCCGCTCCGCCTTGAACGCCTCGGTGGCGCCGAGGGCGTCGATCTGCGCGTCATAGGCCGCGAGCACGCGCCGCGACCACCCCTCCACCCGCGCGAGCGGGAGGTGGAGCTTGACGCAGCGCTCTCCCAGCACGGCGAGCACCTCCATCAGCGCGATCTCCCCATCCACGTCCTCGAACTGCACGTCGCCCTCGCCGAGGCCCTCGTCGATCTGCTCGGCGATGCCGCGGACGAGCCCGGCATAGGCGTCCATCGCGCCGTCGCCGTCGAAGTTGCCCGCTCCCCACGTCCCCATGGGCTCACCCCTTCGCGTGCTGCTTTGCCTTCTCCAGGCTCCGCCGGACGGACTCCGCCCACGCGGCGTCGGGCTCGCCCGGCGTCCAGGACCTCCCCTCGCGGATGGCCTCGGCCACGCGCGCCGCGCGATCCTCGTCGCCGCGCACGCCGGTGGGGAGCCGCCGCGCCGCCTCCTCGCCGGGGATCTCCTCCTGCGTCGTCTCCTGCCGCACGTTCTGGGCGTGCCAGAAAGGCCAGGCGCCGTAGACGAACTGGAAGTCGCTCTCCGGCGGGGCGAGCTCGAACCGCTCGTCGCGGCGCACGACGGGCCACGCGCCCTGGATCACGGCCCCCGCGGCGTGAACGAACGGGGGCACGGCGAAGCCGGACTCGAGCACGGAGGCGTCGAACTCCTCCCGGCGCCCCGCCTTGCGGAAGACCTCGACCACCATGGTGCCGCTCCGGTGGACGCTGAGGACACGGCCGAACGCCCACCGATCGTCCCCAAGGGGGATCCCGATCACGGTCCCGGCCGGCACCAGGCTCGGGTAGTCAGGCACCTTGTTGCTCTTCGCGCTCGTCTTCGCCTTGGCCATGGATACCCCGTCACCATCGCGCGAGGCCTCTGCCCGCGCTAGTTCCGTGCGTCCGAAATCCCGCCAGGCGCTACGCCCAGGCGCTCCACGCCATCGTCTCACGCCGTGGTCGCCCGCGCGATCCGATCGACGACGCGCTCGAGGCCCTGGGGCTGCGGCGGCGCGCCGTCGCGGCGGCTCCGACGAGCGCGGCGGCCATCCATTTCGCCCACGAGAGCGATCTCGTCGTCGCTCTGCCGGCGCGCGCCTGCGGTCCCCTCGTGCGGGCGCTGGGCCTCAGCACCCGTCCGCTGCCCCTCAACCCTTCCTCCGGCGGCGCGGGGCCTTTCCCGCCGCAGCCGGCGCCGCCGCCGGCGCACCGGCGCCGGGGCCGCAGCGCCGCAGCTCCTCCCAGAGCGCCTGCGCGACGACGCCGTGCGGGCGATCGCGGCGGCGGATCACGAACAGCTGCATGGTGTCGGCCTCGAACTCGGGGATCTGCAGCGCCACGAGCTCGCCCGTCGCCAGCGCGCCGGCGGCCACGTGCTCGGGCAGCCCGCCCCAGCCCATGCCCGCGAGGATGATCTCCTTCTTCGCGGCGACGTCGGTGACCGTCCAGCGCAGGCCGCCCCCCAGCACGTTCAGGGACGGCGAGGTGCTCCCCCTGGCGCTGTCGCGCAGGATGATCTGCGCGTGCGCCCGCAGCAGCGCGGGCGGGATCGGCGCGCCGCAGGTCGCCAGGGGGTGATCGAAGCGCGCCACCGGGATCACCCGCACGTCGCAGAAGCGCGCGATCTCCACCGCGGACGCGTCGATCCCGAGCTTCGTGGCGACGGCGAGATCGGCGCGGTCCTCGCGCAGCGCGTCGGCGGCGCCCGCCAGCCGCTCGGTGCCGAGCTCGACGCGCACCAGGGGATAACGCGCCTGCGCTCGCCGGAAGATGTCCATGATGGGGCCGAGCGGCGTCACCGCGTCGACGGCGAGCCGCACGATCGGCTCCGCCTTGCCCGAGAGGCGCATGCCGAAGCTGCGCAGCGCCTCGGTGCCCTCGATGACGGCCGCGGCGCGCTCGTGGAACAGGCGGCCGGCGTCGGTGAGCGTGGCGCGGTACTCCCGGCGGTCGAACAGCTCGACCCCCAGCTCGCGCTCGAGGTTGCGCACCAGCTTGCTCACGGCCGGCTGGGACTTGTGCAGCCGCGCCGAGGCGGCGCTGAACGTGCCCTCGCCCGCGACGGCGAGGAAGGCGACGAGCTGATCGTAGGTCATGGCGGCCCCGCAGGATCAGAACCTGGAGTTATGGAGTCCATAGAAACATACCACTTTCCTGGTTCGAGGGGCGGTCCTAGGTTGTCGACGCGAAAGGAGCGACACTCCATGTCCACCAGAATCGATCGCGTCATCATCACAGGCGCCAGCAGCGGTATCGGCCTCGACCTCGCAAGGCGCTTCCTGGCCGAGGGATCGAGCGTCGTCGTGAACGGGCGCGACCCGGAGAAGCTCGAGCGGGCGCGGCAGAGCCTCGGCGGCGGCGCGCGCGTCGTGGCCGTGCCGGGCCACGTGGGCGATCGGGCCACGGCGCGGGCCGTCGCCGCCGCCGCGCGCGAGCGCTTCGGCGGCGTCGACGTGCTGATCAACAACGCCGGGATCTTCGGCGTGAAGCCGTTCCTCGAGAGCACGGAGGAGGACCTGGAGCGGTTCTTCGCCACCAACGTGAAGGGGACGTTCCTGATGACGCAGGCGGCGGTGCCGATGATGATCGAGGGCGGCGGGGGCTCGATCATCAATGTCGGCACGGTGCTCGTCCAGCAGGCCATGGCGCGGATGCCGGCCTCGGCCGCCATGGCCAGCAAAGGCGGCGTCCACGCGCTCACCGTCTCGCTGGCCGCCGAGCTCGCCGGCCACAACATCCGCGTGAACACGCTGGCGCCCGGCACCATCCGCACGCCGCTCATCGGCGAAGGCGCGGACTCGATGGCCTCGATCCACCCGCTGCGGCGCGTCGGCGAGGTGCAGGACACGACGGAGGCGGCGCTGTTCCTGGCCAGGGCCGGCTTCGTGACAGGCACGACGCTCGACGTCGATGGAGGCTACTCCCATGGGCGCTGACGGCCGACAGCACGTGCTCCTGGTGGGGCTCCAGGTGGCGGACGAGGCGTCCTACGCCCGCTACCGCGCCGGCATGATGCCGATCCTGTCGTCCTACGGCGGCGCCTTCGGCCACGATTTCGTCGTGGCGCGGGTGCTGAAGGGGGAAGCGGGCATCAACCGCGTCTTCACCCTCCTGTTCCCCGACCGCGCGGCGCGGGAGCGGTTCTTCGCCGACGCGCAGTACCGCGCCGTGCGCGCCGAGCTCTTCGAGCCGGCGGTCGCGGCGGCCTTCATCCTCGGCGAGTTCGAAGCGACGCCGGCGTGAGCCGCGCGGCGGGAGGCGAGGGGCTGAGCGTCGCGCCACCGGCGTCGGGCTCACGAGGATCCCGATCGCGCGACCGACACAGCGGCGCGAGCGCCAGCGCAGCCTGACACGCGCGCTGGATCGCGGGTGGCCTCATGGCGTGTAGACGATGTCGCCGTCATCGAAGAAGCCGCCGGGGATCGAGACGCCGACCGGGCCGTAGTAGTTCACGTCGACGGCGTCGACGCCCGCGCCTGGGCTGCCCAGGTCAGAGAAGGTGAAGCGGTTCGCAGCAGCGAACGCGCCGCCCGAGGTCCAGCACGTGCCATGGCCATCGAAGCTCCAGCTCCCGCCGCTCACGGTATGGGGACGGAAGCGCAGGTAGCGGCAGGTGACGGGGTCTTCGCCGGGATTGTGGATGATGATCGTGAAATGCCCCCTGAGCGAGCCGTCGACCTGCTGGCTCACCGAGCCCATGAAGCTGGCATGGCCGCGCACGCCCCATCCGGAGAGCGTCGGCAGCGGCCCGGCCGCCGCAGGGGACGCGAACGCTGTGACGGCCAGGCCGGCGGCCATCGTGAGCGACAGGACGAGGGAGCGGGTCTTGTGGGTCGTGTTCGTGGGCAGCATCGTCTCTCCTTGATCGTTGCAGCGAGCCTCGCGGGCGGCTTCCTTCGTGCGGAGACCAGGCGGACACTGGCATGAGGCGTACCAGGGCCCGCGAGGGGAGCGGGTCGAGCGGAGAGGCTGGTTCAGCCGAGATCCTGGAAGGGGCGCGGCGCGAGGGACGCGGGCTGGAGGGACGCGCCTCCATGTCTGGTGGTGGCTCGCGGCACCACCGAGGGCGCGCGAGCCGTCGTGCCTTGGTGAGAGTGCGTCACGAGCAGCCCTCGCCCATGACCTGGGACATCGACCCTGACGACGCGCGCCGGGGCTCCCCGGAGCGCGCCGGGATGCCCGGAAAAAATTTACAATCACCGGCGCGCGCGAGGGCCCACGATGCGCGCATGACCCGAAACGACAGCCACGCTTTTCACCTCTCCGATACCTACGTGCAGCTCGTCGACGGCGGCGCTGCGAAGCTGATCCCTGTGGACGCCGAGTTCTGGGCGAAGATCGCCGAGCGCGAGGAGCTGCACGCCGGCCGCATGATGGGCCTCTTTCACATGGACGAGAGCCCCGATCACCGCGAGGTCCACCCCCGTGGCGACGAGGTCCTGATCCTGCTCTCCGGCTCGGTCGACGTCGTGCTGGAAGACGAGCGCGGCGAGCGCGTGATCGAGCTGCGCGATCAGGGCACGTGCATCGTCCCTCGCGGCGTCTGGCACCGGCAGATCGTGCGCGCGCCGAGCGTGATGATCTTCATCACGCCCGGCGAGGGTACCCAGCACCGCCCGTGCTGATCCCGCGCGATGACCGGCCGCGGGCTCCCGCCGCTGCTGCGGGGCGAAGTCGCTCGCGAGCTCGGCCCGACCTCGCGCCGGGTCCGCCGTTGCGTTCAAGCGTGCGGCCCGACCGCTGACCACGCTAGGACCATGCAGCCACTCCAAACACTGGTCACCCACGCCGCGTGGGCCAACCGACAGCTCTTCGCCGCCCTTCGCGACGTCGACTCTTTCGAGTCGCAGAAGGGCGCAGACTTGATCCTGCGGGTCCTCGACCACATCCAGGTCGTCAGCCGCATCTTTCAGGCCCACCTCCAGGGCGTCTCGCACGGTTACGAGTCGACACAGAGCGCGGTCCTTCCCGCGCTCGAGGAGCTCGATCGCGGATCCGAGGCCATCGACCGCTGGTATGTGGATACCGCGGCGTCGCTCCTACCGGAGGAGCTCGCGCGACCTCGCGACGTGCGCTTCACCGACGGGAAGGTCGTGCCGATGACCGCCGCCACGATGATCCTCCACGTGATCACTCACACGATCCATCATCGCGGAAACGTGGACGCCATCATGTACCAGTGCGGGATGCCGCGCCGAAGGGACGGGTTCCCCGAGTTCCTCGTCAGTCGAGCGTCCGCCATGTGATCGAGCTCAGCCCCTGCGTCGGCGTCATGCCGAACTGCTCCCGGAAGACGCGGCTCAGGTGGGCGCTGTCCGCGAACCCGGCGGACGCCGCGGCGGCGCTCAGGCTCGCTCCCCCCTCCACCGCGGCGATGGCGCGGCGCAGGCGCTTCCACCGCAGGTACGCGCGCATCGGGAGCCCGACGTCGCGCGTGAAGGCGTGACGCATCTGCCGCGGCGAGAGCCCGGCCTCGCGCGAGAGGCTCGAGAGGTCGACGTCGTCGGAGCCGTCGAGGTAGGCGCACATCCGACGCGCCGCCGGGTGTCGCGGCTCCGGCGGCTGACGCAGGTCGACGGCGGAGAGGATCGAGGCGATGAGAGCGCGCGCCACCTCCGGCGTGGGATCGCGAGGGACGCTCACGTCGAGCGCGTCGCGGCCCCACGTCTCGCACCGGGGCTCGGCGTCACGAGAGAGCCCGCGGCTCGCCAGGTCGTCCCCGTCGAGGAACAGGACCGCGGCGTGCGCACACGCGCCGTGTCGATGCGGCAGGCGTGGGGGAATGACGGCGGCGCCCGCGTGAATGCGTCCGTTCGCACCGTCCTCGATGTCCAGCCCCTGCGGCGCGATGACGATCTGGGCCGCGTGATGCGCGTGGCGCCTCGTGGCAATGAGGGGACCCACGTAGAGCATCCGCGTCTCCGAAACGAACACCGTGCCGTTCAACCGTGCCGGCGCGCTCAACGGTCGCCGGCTCCCTCGGGGGATGTCGACCTTCGCACCAGGCGCCGATCAAGGGCTGCTTGGAACGGCGCGAGCTGGCCGGCTCGTTCAGGATGGAGCTCGCCGAGGCGCGCAGCGGCCTGCTGGACTGCGGTGAGAATGACGCGCCCCGTCTGATCGAGCTCCTCGTCCTCCTGCAGCAGATAGTCGAGCTCCAGCGCGCCGAAATCCGCGACGATCGCCTCGTACCCACAGATCGCGCCGTCGAGGTGGTCGATCCTCTCACGACATTGTGAATTCCGAAGAACGCGAGGGAATATTTCTTCGGGATAGTGCCCCATCACCTGGCACGCCATGCCGGCGGCCAAGCGGCTTGCAAGCTCCTCCTGGTGCGGAAGACCCTTCGAGGAGAATGCGTCCGCCAGCACATCGCAGAGCTCTGCCAAGGCCTTGCCGTCGGTCCAAACCGCGCCCGAAATCGGGTTGCGCGGGTAGCCGTTCGCAAGGACGCGGAGCTCTTCGAGCTGCGTCAGCAGGAAGTCCAAGATCTGCTCCGCGGCGACGCGAAGGTCGTCCTGGCCTTGAGCGCTCTTGAAGGCCTCCAAGCGCTCTCGAGCCGTCTCGACGTTCAATGCCATGATGTTCGCCTCCCGCGTGAGCTGAGCGCACCCTGTCTGGATTTGGGACGACGCCCGCCGAACGCGAGGCCGGTCAGCGGCCGGCGCGCGCCGACCGACGAGCTACAAAGCGCGGATCCCGCCGGTTCGCTGCATCGGGGGCTCATGTGTCGCCGTCCTCCGGCGTGTACGTCTGGAACCGATCCTGGCCGGCCCGTCGCCAGTGGATGCGTCCGCATTTCGGGCACTCCCACATCTCACCCTCCAGATCGATCTCGGCGTAGAGGCTCTCGTGGAAGTCTTTGGACTCCTGAGTACCGGGGTCTGGAAGCATCCCGCCTCGCTCGACTTCGCAGAGCTGGTACGTCCGCCACACGTGACGGCCGTAGGTGTTCATGTCTCGGTCGCGTATGACGTGCATGCTGTCGTTCGGGCAGCCGACGTCGCTGAAACTGTGGCCACACTGGCAACTGAAGCGTCCCATGTCCGCGCCCCCTTGCGACGCATGATGATCTGCGGGTCACCTGCGGCTCGCCCGCTCCTCCTCGGCCAGCGCAATCTCTCCAGGAAACAGGCACGCAACGAGGAACGCGGTGTAAGGATCCGTGCTCGCGTCTCGAGTGAGCGCCCACTGCCAGTCGACGGCGTCGATCGTCGTGGGGAAGTAAAGCTCTCGCTCGTTCGCGAAGCGCAGGGTCAGGGATGCGTCCTCGCCAACGGAAAGCCCTGACACGAGCTGGCGGCGGTTCGCGAGCACGGCGACAGCGGTCGGAATCTGTTCGGCATCGATGTTTACACCTCCCGCAGCGACGGTCTCGGGAAGTGCAGCGGAGATAACCGCATCGTCTGATGAGCGGACCTCTTGCGCAATCAGCCAGACGCGGCCGAAGGACAAAGTCCAGATGTCGCCGACGGAAACGAACGTGTACTGGTTGTCCACAAGACACCGTCGGAGCGCTCGCTCGGCACGCTCTCGCTCGCTCGTAGCTAGACCCATATTTACCAACCAACGGTCTGCCGCGGATCACCCATGTGGCGCCCCGTCTTTGTGCTGGAACTGCCACTTGCCGTCAGCCCCCATGACTGCCTTTAGATCATCGTCCGGGTACGACCCCGAATCGCCCGGCAGGCGATCTCCGACCTCCAGATACACGACGTCCTCCATCGACCGGTTCACCAGGTGATGCCCGTCCGGATCTCCCCCCTTGAACCCCATGCACATGCCGGGGTGAAGCGTCGTTTCTCCGGCATCGGTGATGAGCGTCGGATGGCCTGAAAGGATGTAGATGAGCTCGTCCTGGACCGAATGCCAGTGACGTAGAGCCGACATCGCGCCGGGCTTCAACGTGGTGCGATTCACGCCAAAGCTCCTGAGCCCGAATACATCACCCAGGGCCTGCTTCTGCCGGCCGGCGACGCGTGAGGCAAACGGCTCCGGGTAGTTGGATCGCTTGGCTCGGGGCGGAACATCCGAAGCGATCACTGGACCTGGCTTGGTCATGTGCTCTCTCCTTCCTTGCGTACCTGACGCGCGAGCGTTCAGCTGCTGGGCGGCGGTGTTCCCTGTACGAGCCACGGGCCGCGGGGTGGCCTTCCTGCGAGCGTCCGCCCTGAAGCGCCCCCTCATGAAGCGGAAACACGACGATGCGCATCTTGAATCGCCTTCGCCAGGGTGTTGACGCCAGCTCCGCTGCGTGCATGTACCGTGATCGCTGAGTTCATGAGCTCGGCTGGGAGGAGGTCGGTCATCCACCTGGCTTCATGCTCGGGTGTGCCATACATGATGCTCCTTACCACGAGCCATGGCGTGTTGTCCCAGTGCTTGCTTCGCTGAACGGCCGCGGCCAAGTAGATCTGGAAGGTGCGCGACTCGAAGTCGCGCCACGAATGCTCATAAACCGCGCCGGACGGTTCCTCCGCGAGCACATAGATCACGATCGCGATCGGCCGCGCGAAGAGCTCCGCGACATCAGCCTCGTAGTAGAAGCCCGGTCCATGCCTCGCTTCAAGTCGGACCACGCCACAGCCGGGGAACGGGGCCTCCCACGACACGAGGGGAGCGCTCGCGTCGGCGATCTCCGTCGTTGTCGGGGGCGGCCCGCCCGCGTATTGCGCCAGCGCGGTGAGCAGGCGCTTTTTCCCACTGCGGGGAGCGCCGCAGATCACGATGCGAGGAATTCCCGTAGGTCTGCGATCCGTCATCGGCGCTCACCACGCGTGGAGGGTCGGGGTTCGTCGATGCTCGTAAGAGGCCGGGGTATCCCGCCGCCCGCCCGACGACTTGTGTGCTGCGGTGCGGCGTGCCGAGCGGAGCGAGGCTCGCCGCGCCGTCGGCACCAGCCGCGCAGTTGGGCGCGGCCCGATGTACGGCTGTGGAAGTCCGCAGCAGCCATGCCCTACCACAGGCGGAAGGCTCCTGCCCGGCAGTACGCGGCGAATTTGCTGAGGAACGCGCGGCCATCGTCGGTGTTCGTCCAGGCCTTGCTCTCGTCCATGACGCCCCCGGGCACCAAGAGCGGGCTTCCGAGGTGCTCCGCGACGTCGGAGAGGAACCCCCGGAAGCGCTGCTTCTCTGGATTCGGGCTCGACCCCGGCTGCCCCGATGGCGGCTTGCCGGAGAGAAAGGCATCAAGGGCGGCAGCCAGCGCCGAGGCGTCCGGCTCGGTGACGAGCTGGCCATCGGACGAGCAGTACGTGCCAGTCCAGTCCTCGAGCGCCACGCCCTCCGGCGGCTCAGTGCACGAGGGGGCCCAGCCGTATTGCTCGGCCAGCTCGAGGATGTCTGCCCAGGCGGCGTAGGTGACGTCGAAGTAGCCCGCGGGGCCGCTGAGGGCCATGGCCATGAAGGCAGCCTATCACATCTGTCACGGACCGCCCCATGGGGATCGCGCCCGGACCGGCCAGGCGGGTGGCGAGCAAGCCCCGCGCGGACCCCGCGAGGAAGGGGGCGCGGCGCTCGCTCACGTGAAGGGCCTCGCTCCGCGAAAATCCTAATAGATTCGAGCCCTTGACGTGACCTGCGCGCCACGCGGTCGAAGGGCGGGTATGGGGTGCCAATCGCCAAGCTGGTGGGGCCCCATGCGGGTGCTGACGTCACCCTCACGGGTCCACCTCATCGCCAGTGGTGACGGCCAGACCGCGCTCGTGGCAGACCTCTGGTCCTCCCTCGCTTCGGCGAGAATGAGCCGAAACTTGTTATGGAACTCACTCTGGCTTGGGTCCGGCGATCCAGATACGATCGAACCGAGGAGGTTCTTCATGCGCACGCATCGACCTGTCTTGCTCGTGACGCTCCTTTCGGCCGTCGCCGTCGCGATGTCCGCCGTGCCCGGGTGCGGGGACGACGAGACGCCGGCGAGCAGCGGAGGCCCGGGGCCGACAGGCGACGATTTCATCTCCAGGTATGCGAAGGCCCTCTGCAACCGCACGTTCGCCTGCTGCGACGCGGCGACCCGGGCCGCGCATGACTTGGACGCGAGCTCCGCCGACGCGTGCGCCTCGGATCTCGAAGCGATCCTCCTTGCCGTCAGCGGCGGAGGCGAGGTGAAGGGCACCTTCGTCCCGGAAAAGGCGGAGGCGTGCCTCGCCGAGGTGGACGCGGCCCCCTGCGCCCAACTTCAAATCCTCGGCGTGCTTTTGGGGGTGAACGATGGGTTCACGCCGTCCTGCCTCGCCGCGTGGGACGGCTCCGTGCCCGAGGGCGGGACGTGCGGCACGGACTGGGACTGTGTCCGGGACCGCTGCGTGTACACCACCGACGCGAGCGGGCAGAGGACGTCGGCGTGCAAAGCGAGGTCCGTGGCCGGAGAGGCATGCTCGTCGACGTTCGATTGCGACGAGGGGCTCCGGTGCGACCAGCCCTCGCCGCCCGACGCGGGGACGTGCGTGCAACGGCTCGCCGTGGGCGGGTCGTGCGAGGGAAGCCTCGACTGCGAGGAGGAGCTCCGCTGCGGCCAGGACGGTACGTGCCAGGCGCGCGAGCAGGCGGGCGGTCCCTGCGCGTCGGACAATGACTGCGCGACCGGCACGGCGTGCGACGGCGCCATGTGCGCGGCGCTCGGCGCCGCCGGCGCGCCCTGCTCCGCCGATTCGGACTGCGCGTCCTTCGCGTGCGCTGATGCGACGGGCACCTGCGCCGACGTCTGCAAGGGCAGCTGATCACGGAGGCGATCTACGCTGTCGTCCTGCGCCACACAGCTTATGATGCGTTCTGCTGCCCAGCGATCGGCGCCGTGGGGGGAAGCGGCCAGAGCTTCCAGAGCGCGCGAGCCACCCCTTCCCAGGCTACGATCGGGCCGGCCATGGCTTCGAGCGCATGCATGACCCACGTGTCTGCCGCCATGTCCCAGTTTGGCGCCGCGCCACCGCGAGCGATGGCAACGCGGTAAGAGCGCGGCCCGGCGACCTCCGCATGCACATCGAGGAGCGCTCCGTCGTCGGCGACGCCTTCTGCATTCTGGTCCGCGAGGCATTGCCGATACTGCTTCAGCGCTCGATCACGGAGTTGAGACGAGAACTCCTCGCTCACCGGAGGAGCGCGCGCCTTCATCTTCGCGTTCCACACGCGCTCCCGAAGGCCATCGGCCCGCAGCCGCAGCTCGGGGACCGGTGGCGAGAACTGGCGCGAAGCGAGCTCTTCAAGGAACGCGTCCACCCTCTGGCGCGCCGGATCCTGCGGATCATGCCACCGGTGCCGGCATCGCGAGCACTCCCAGTCCGGCTGTCCAGCACAGATGATGCAACCGCCGAGGAGCGCCTCGCCGCGCTCGACGAGCGCCATCGTTTCGGGGAGCGGCAGCCCGTAGAAGATACGGAGAATGCGCGGACTGGCGCAGGCTGGGCACGCATCTGGTCGGCGAAGCTCTGACATACCTACGGTTCCTCACCTGGGGTGGTGGACAGGTTCGCCCGGCGAACGACCAGGGCTCCGCTCGGCTTCGGAGATCGGCGCTGCGCATCAGAAGAACTGGCAGAGCCATTGTACGACAGCGAAGCGGCGAACCAAAGCTCGGCCGCTTCAGCCGTGAGTCATCCGGCGGGCGGCCGCGACGCTCGGCGTCCTGCGGCCGCAAGCGCCGCAGCCGCAGCAAGCTTGTGTTTCGCTTGCCAAGGCGGGCCGATCGCTCGGCCCATCGCGCGCAGGAAAGCGTCGACATCCTCGAGGCCGAGCGTCGCCGCCGCTTCGCGAAACACCTGTTCGCGGTCGTACCAGTGCACGGACCAGCCGCGCGCCTCGGCTGCGGTGGCGAGGGCCTCGCGATACATGACGGAGTCGGCGACGGTCTGCGCGCGATTGTCGGCGATCCGCTCCTCGGTCGTCGGCGGAAGCTCGGGGCACACGCGGATCGCGATGCTCGCGATCGGCACGGGCACCGCTGCGGCCAGCGCCTCGAGGCTCTCGCGCGCGCCGCGCATCGCGGACTCGCGTACGCGCTCGACGAGCGCCACGGCGTCGGCGAGCGAAATAGCCCGCGCCCACGGGCTGTCGAGGTAACGGCCGACCGCCCACGACCCTTCGTGGTGATGCGGGTGCGTCGGCAGACCGCGCTCGGTGAGGTCGACGCGCCGCCGATCGAGGAGCTCACCGCCAGGCCCGACGGCGACGAGCACCGCCGAGTTGCCGTGCTCGGCGACGCCGACGGCCGCGGCTCGCTGCGTTCGTCCTCTCGCCACGTCTTCCTCCTTCGGGGGCTCGCCCCTGCGGCTGACGCCGTCGCTCACCCTCGTCCGGATAACCCACGGCTGAGCCGCGGCACGAAGCGCCGTCGGATCCATCCGTGAGTTGGGGGCGGGATGGCAAGTTGACGCATACGATCTTAGCGCTTGATGCAATTGGCGAAAACCGCCGGGATGAGCGTGAAGAAGCCGAGTACGGAGTCTCCCGCTCCAGACTCCAGGTGTTTCTGGACCTTTGCGAACGGAAATACCGCGTTGCGGTCGTCAAAGCGCACACACCAAGACCCATCGGTCTCGGCCCACTCGCCTCCGAAGGTCCGGACGACGCACTCCCCCAGATACGAGCCCAGCGTGCTGACCAGCCTATCTCGCAGCTCTTTCCTGCCCTGCTCATGTTGCCGCTGGATGAATCCGTCCAACCACCTGACCCCATCGAGATCGTAGTTGACGTCTTGACCCAGCTCGTCCCGCGCCGTCTTGAGGACAAGCGCGGCATTCGCTCGGATCTTCATGGGCACCGATTCGTCGTCACTCATCTGTTCAACTCCGGGCGGACTCAAGAGCGCGCGCAGGCTCTTCCAGGTTGGGCCAAGATTGTCACCGCGTGAACTTGATATCTCTCGAGGAGGCGATACATCGCAAGCATGTTTCATGCTGGCTGGCCCACAACGTCCGGCTTCAGCGGCGGCTGGCCAGTGAGCTACGAACTCCCAGATATGCTGATGCGGACCTGGTCAGGCGCAGCGCCTGGCTCGGCCTGCTCGCTCTGAGACTCCAGCTGAATGATCTCGCGGGCCTCGGAGAGTACCTCCAGGGCCGAGCACGCGCCGACGCAGTACATGAACAGGGTGAACTGGAAGCCCTCGAACAGCCGCCGCCACTCGGATTCGTACTGCGGCTCGTGGCCCGGCTCCGACCGCGCCCGCTCGTCCAGCGCGAGCTGGTGGCGGCCGGTGCCGAGCGCCCGCAGCTCGTCGAACCCGACGCCGTGGAAGGTGCCGCCAGGGAAGACCCGCCCAACGTAGCCGCCGTTGTTCGGGCCGGCGTCTGCGGGCAGGTAGTGCGCAAACACCACGCGGTTACCGATCTGGAGCTCAAGCGTCCCCATCCGCTACCCCCTCTGTGGCCGAACTATCTATCGATTGGGATCGTCGCCTTTTGTGACCTTCCCGATGGAAATTCTCACGGATCGGCGCTGCGCCGCAAGGCCCAACTCGAGACTAGCTGCATCCTTGTCTCGCGCGCGCCGGCCGTACCTCCTCGAGCCGCCGCATCCTCGCCTGGTACTCCGCCTCGAAGGCCTGCCCCCGCAGGTCGCTCGCGTCGAGGGCGCGCTCGTGCCGGAAGCTGTTGTAGACATTGCCGGGGAACTCGCCGATTTGATCGGCCGGGCGCGTCCCGTACCACTCCATGTACGCCTGCTCGTAGCCGCGCGCCTGCCGGAAGGTGAGGTTGTCCTGGAGCCGGCGCATCTCTCCCCCCTCGGTCGCGAGCCGCTGTCCCGGCGACCGGTGCGAGCTCTGGCGCTCGTCGAAGTCGTTCGTGTAGCCGATGTAGAACGGCTCGTCCTCTCCCTCGCGGAACAGGCCATAAACGAGGTAGCCAGGCTCATCCAGCCCGACGAGCCCGAGCGGATCCACCCGGACCGTCGGGCTCCCGTCGAACCCGAAGAGGTGCCCGCCGGCGCGGATCCCCAGCGGATCCGGGCTGCACCACCGCGCCACCTCCGGGTCCCAGTACCGGAAGCGCGTGCTGTGCAGCCCGGTCTCCTCGTCCGCGTACTGCCCCATCAGGCGGAACGGCGAGGACACCGCCCGCCCGCTCCCGGGCCCCGGCTCCGGATCGACGAGCGCCTCCGCCACCCGCCCCCACGCCGCGTGCGCCGCCGACCACGCCACCTTCCCGCGCGCGTCGATCAGCTCTTTCGGCGTGCCGACGTGGTCGTTCATGTAGCTGAACACCTCGCCCCGCTCGGCCTGGAGCAGCGGCACGAGCGTGCCCGGCGCGTGGACGAAGCAGCGCGCGCCGTGGCGGGTGTCGATGTCCGCCGCGAGCGCGTCCCGGTCCCAGAGGAACTCCACCGCGCGCTGCGCGTCCCCGCGCGCGTCGAACACCTCCTTGCGCACGCGCCGACCGAAGGCGTCGTACGTGAAGGCCACCCGCTCCCCGGAGGGCAGCTTCACCTCCCGCAGCTGATCCCGGCAGTCCCACGCGTACTGCGTGCGCTCGGCCTCCGGGCCGTCGTCCCCCTCGACCTTCAGGACGCGCCGCCCCCGCGCGTCATAGGCGTAGCGCGCGCGCCCGGCGCGCCGGAGCACGTCGCCCCGGTCGACCTCCCACGCCGGCTCCTCCGCCTCGGCGGGGCCGGCGTCCAGGCCTCGCAGCATCCGCTCGACGTAGCCGGCCGCGTCGTACGAGAAGACCTCCCGCTCCCGCCCGCGCCGCGCCTCCAGCAGCTGGCCGATCGGATCGTACGCATACGCGATCGCGCCCCAGCGGCCGTCCACGATGCCCTGGGCCCGCCCGAGCGGGTCGCGCCGCCAGAGCCGCCGCACGGCCATCGCCGGCGCGCCGCCGCCGGGGGCGCGCACGTCGAGCCGCTGCTCGATCATCCGGTCCATCGCGTCGTACGCGGTGCGGATCGAGAAGCGCCCCGCGGCGTCCCCGCGCGCCACCTCCCGCCCGAGCGCGTCGCGCTCCAGCGCGAGCTGGAAGCCGTCGTGCTCCACGCCGGCGAGCTGGTCGCGCGCGTCGTAGCGGTACCGCGTCGTCGCGCCGTCCGGCATCGTGCGCGAGGCGCGGCGCCCGCGGGCGTCGTACGCGTAGCGCAGGGTGCGATCGCCCTGCGTCTCCGCGATCACCCGCCCGAGCGCGTCGCGCTCGAAGCGCGTGACGATGCGCTCCCCGTCGCGCTCCAGCGCCGCGCCGAGCAGACGGCCGGTCCGGTCGCGCTCGAACCGGATGGGGCCGTCGGACGAGGTCTCCTCGATGATGTTGCCGAGCGGATCGTGGGCAAAGGCGCGGAAGCTCCGGTCCGGATAGTCGACGCGGGACACGAGGCCGCTCGGCGCATGGCGGTAGTCGATGACGCGGCCGTCGAAGGTGGTCTCGCGGACGACGCGACCCGCGGTGTCGTACGCGAACTCGTACGCTTCGCCCCGGGGGTTCACGACGGACCGGAGCTTCTCGCGAGGGGTGTACCGGAAGCGCCACGCGCGCCCGTCGGCCTGCTTCAGCGCGAGGAGCGAGCCCGTCCCGCCGTACGTGAGCTCCGTCGTCTGGCCGAGCGCGTCCACGACGCGGCTCGGGTTCCCGAGCGGATCGTACTCGGATCGCGTGACCGTCCCATCGGCCCGCTGGATGACCACCGGCTGCCTGAGCCGGTCGTACTGCACCGAGGTGCGCCGCCCCAGCGCGTCGATCCGCGACACGGGCTCTCCGAGCGGGTCGTGCTCGTACCGGGTCGTCGCGCCGTGCGCGTCGACCCGCTCCACGAGGTTGTGCGAGGCGTCCACCGTGAACGACGCGAGCAGCCCCTCCTCCCCGCGGATCGCGCGCAGGTGGCCGCGCTCGTCGTAGTCCAGGTCGTAATGGAGCTGCGACGGGTAGGTCACCCCGACGAGCGCGCCGCGCGCGTCGTACGCATACCGGGTGGCGAGGCCGTCGGGGCCGATCCGCAGGACGGGATCGTCGCCCTCATAGGCCCACTCGGTCACGTTGCCGGCGGGGTCGATCTCCCGGACCTTGCGCCCGCGCGCGTCGTACGCATACCGCGTGATCTCGCCCGCTCCGTTGCCGGCGGCCACGAGGTGCTGGTCGGCGTCGTACTCGAGCGTCCGGAGCAACAGCCCCTCCGGCGTCTCCTCCCGCACGACGAGCCCGTCCTCGTTCCAGCGCAGGACCCGCGGCTCCTCGTTGCCGGTCAGCCACGTGATCCGCCGCTCCAGGTCGACCCGGAGCTCGATCGTGTGCAGCCCGCCGTCGCCCCAGGTCCTCTTGCACCAGCCGGTCTCGAGGTCGTATTCGTAATAGAAGCTCACGCCGTTCTTCAGCGTGGTCTTCACCATGCGGTGATCCTCGTCGTACGCGTAGCGCTCGGCGTGCCCGAGCGCGTCGGCGGCGCTCGCGAGCTCGCCCATCTTCGTATAGGCGTAGTCGACCCACTGCTCCAGGCTGTCTCCGGCCCAGACCTCGAGGCGCGCGATGCGCCCGCCGTGCGTCGTCTCGACCCGCACCTCGCGGCCGGCCGTGTCGATGATCCGGCGGAGGCGGTCGCCGGTATGCTCCAGGACGATCGCGTTGCCGTGGGCGTCGGTGATCGACCGCAGGAGCGCCCTGCCGCCCGGCGCAGCCGGCGCGAAATGGCGCGTCAGCCGGAGCTCCGGGCTGTGGACGGCGAACGCGCCGCCCGAAAAGGCGCGGATCGTGAGCCGATCGGCGCGATGAAAGGCCTGCTCGCCGGGCGCGACGGGCGGGAAGAAGACGTCTCGGCCCTCCTGATCGCGGAGCGTGAGCCCGTCGTCCGTCCGCTCGACCCACTGATCGAAGCTGTGCGCCCACCCGCCGCGGCCGAGCGACGTGCGCTCCAGCGCGCGCGACGAGCTGTAGTGGCGCTCCCACACGAGCGGGATCGCGCCGGGCAGCGAGAGGTCCACCTGCGCGTCGACCACGCGCCCCGAGGCGACGTCCACGGGGTGTCCGGCCGTCGTGCACTTGCCCTTCGGCGGACACGAGGCGGCGCCGCTCCCGCTGCGGGTCGCGCCCTTGCGCGCGGCGTCGCCCGCCTCGTCGGCCCCCCGGGTCGCCGAGCGGAGCCCTCGCTCGAGGAGCTCCTTGCCCTTCTTGAACGCCGGCTTCAGCAGCTTGCCCCCGAGCTTCATGAGGAGCGCGCCGCCGAGCTTGAACGCGCCCTCGAACGCGAGATCGATGAGCAGATCGATCGCGAGCGTCACCGCGCCCATCGCGAAATCGCCGAACGTGGGCGTCGTCTGCACCGTCCCCGGGTTGAGCACCAGCGATGTCGGCCATTTGCCCATGTCCCAGCAGTCGGCGTTGAGCGACAGCGGCCCGCCGATGACACAGCACGTGGACGTCTCGCCGCAGATCTCGACCGCGCCCCGCGGGAGCCAGCACTTGTGCGACCCGAGCAGGATGTGCAGCGGCGTCAGCGCGTCCAGCGGATCGGGGATGATGCCGAGGTGCGGCCAGAGGAACATCGGCTCATGCCCGTGCGTGACCGACGGCACCCCGTTGAAGAGCACCGTGGGCTTCTGCTTGTCCCCGAGCGTGAACGGGTGCACGAGCGTCAGCTTCCAGAACTTCATCGGCGCCGGCGGGAAGATGTGAAATCCCTGGTGCATCTCGATGCCAACCAGGAGCCAGCCGTTGATGTCGTGGAAGTTGTGTGCCATACGGCTCTCCGCATTATCTTAGCTGAAAATGGCAGATGGGCGGATCACAGATGACAGATGACGGATGGCGGATGACAGATGACGGATGACGGATGACGGCTGGCCGATGGCCGGCCGCGGAGGAACGGCGCCTCCGCGACATCCGTCGCGCGCTCCGGCCTCTCGGCGCCGACGCCGAGGCGGACGCGGACGCGGACGCGAACGCGAACCAGGAGCGCGCCCGCTCCGTCCACGCTTCGCACGAGATCCCCGCCGGCCAGGGACGTGCAGAAATTGGGCGGCGCCGCGAGAATTCTGCTAGGGGGGGACATATGATCATCGCGCTCACCGGACAGAAGGGTGGGATCGGCAAGAGCACCACGGCCGTGAGCATCGCCGTGGCCGCGCTGGCGAAGGGCCGGCGCGTGCTGCTCGTCGACGCCGATCCCCAGGGGACCGTCCGTACGTGGGGCGACGTGGCCGCCGAGGCGGGGCACGAGACCCCGACCGTCATGGCCATGGGCGCCTCGATGCACAAGCCGGGGCAGCTGCCGGACGTCGCCGCCGCGTACGACCTCACGGTCATCGATTGCCCCCCGCGCCACGGTGAGATCGCGCGGTCGGCGCTGATGGTCGCCGACGTCGCCATCTATCCTTGCGGCCCCACGGCCGCGGACGCGTGGGCCCTCACCGCCGCGCTCGAGGTGTTCCGCGAGGCCGCGGCGCTGCGGAGCTCGCTCAAGGGCTGCATCCTCATCACGCGCAAGCAGGGCCGCACGGCCCTCGGCAAATCGGCGCGCGCGGTGCTCGAGACCTCGGGCCTGCCGGTGCTCGCCACGGAGCTCGGCTATCGCATTGCCTACCAGGAGTCCCTCGCCTGCGGGCAAGGGGTGACGGGCTACGCGCCGCGGGACGCCGCGGCCAGAGAGATCACCCACCTTCTCGAAGAACTGGAGAAGCTTCATCATGGCGAAAAAGCAAGTCGCGGTCTCGCTAAGAAAGCCGCCGTCGCCTGAAAAGGTCGACGCGTTCGTCGCGGGCGGCGAGGGCGGCAAACCGGCCCACGACGCCGTGAAGTCGAGGCCCGCCGACAAGCGAGCGCACGACGACAAGCCGGCCGAGGCGAAGCAGGAGGCGCGCGCGCCGGAAGCGCCGGCGCAGGAGGCGCAGCCGAGCGCCGAGGCGCCCGCGGCGCCGCCGCCGCAGGCCAGCGCGGCCCCCGAGCCCCAGCCGCTCGCCACCACCTCGGAGCCGCCGGCCGGCCCGCCGGTGCTCGTCGGCAACGACGGCCGCGCGCGGCGCGCGGTCACCGTCTACCTCCCCGACCCGCTCGCGGATCGGCTGCTGCTCCATTGCATCGAGCACGACCGCGACGTGAGCAACCTGGTCGGCGAGGCGGTCGAGGTGCACCTCGACAAGCGCCTCGGTCCCGCGTCGGTCTCCGCAGCCCCGGCCGGAAGCGGCGCGGCCGCCGCCCACGAGGCGCCGCCGCCGGGCCCGACCTACCGCGCCGAGCCGTTCCGCGCGGCGGACACCAGCCCGAAAGGGCGCGTCGGCCGGATGGTCCAGGTCGGGCGGGTGCTGATGACCCTCTGGCGACAGCGGCCCCGGGCGAGCTGACGCGAGCGCGCGGCGCGACACCGCCGCTCTCGCCACCGAACGAACCCGGCGCGACCGCCGCTCCGGGGCGGCCGGACAGCCGTAGGAAGGCGCGCGGTGGAAAACAAGGATCTTCCTGTCTAGCCGCAATCCCACCTCGGCTGTGCGCCTCTCCGGCCCAAACGGGCCATCCATCGTCCTGCCGAGTCCCAGCGCGCAGCGCGCATCCCGCCTTCAGACGGCGTGACGCGCGTCGCTCCGCGGGGCGCGGCCACGTCGACCTCCGCGCCGGGGCGCCCGCGCGGCCGCCGACAGGCGCTCTGTCACGCTCGCGCCGGGCGCTCGTGGCCAGATGCAGTGAGCGGCGTCACCGCGCTGCCGCGATCGCGCGCCGCCCGCCGGGCCTTCCGCCGGAGGCGCCGTTGACAATCATGGGGTGAGCGGGCAGGCTCGGAGTCGCCGCGACGCCGCGCGAGAAGCGCTGTGCTCCCGCCGCCGAGCGCGCCATGTCTTCTGCGTCACGGGACCGTTCGCCGCGGCGGCGACTGACCACCAGGACGAGCGATGACCCAGCATGTTCGGGACGAGGGTGCGGCCGCGCGTGGGCTCAACCAGAAGGAGGCGCACGTCACGCCGGACGCCGGGCGCTCGGTCCATGCGATGTTCATGGAGGCGCCCACCGCCATCGCGGTGTTCCGTGGCCCCGACTGGGTGATCGATTTCACGAACCAGCTCGCGCAGCGCCTCTTCCGCGACCGGACCGTCGTGGGCAGGCGCCTCTTCCAGTGCGCCCCGGAGCTCGCCGGCTCCCGGGTGGCCGAGCTGCTCGAGCGGGCCTACGGCTCGGGCCAGCCCGCCGCCGCGCGCGAGCTCCTGATCCTGCTCGACCGCGGCGCCGGCGACGGGGCGCTGGCGGAGGGGTATTTCAACGTGACGCTGCAGCCCATCCCGGCCGGCGCCGGCGCGGCGCACAGCGTGGTGCTCTTCGCGGTCGAGGTGACCGACCAGGTGCTCGCGCGGCGCCGCATCGAGCAGCTCGCCGAGCAGCTCGAGCACGAGCGCCACAAGCTGGAGCAGATCATCCAGCAGATGCCCCACGCGGTGTACATCGCGGAGGCCCCCTCGGGGCAGCTCGTGATGGGCAACGCCCAGGTCTCCGAGCAGCTCGGGCGCCCCTTCGCCGCGTCGGCCGACATCGCGACGTACCGCGGCTTCCACGGGGACGGCCGCCCCTACGCGCCGCACGAGTGGCCCCTCGCGCGCGCGGTCGCGAGCGGCGAGCTCGTCCGGGCCGAGCCGGTCGAGATGCTGCGCACCGACGGCACCCGCGCCATCATCGAGTACAGCGCCGCGCCCATCCGCGACGCCTCGGGGCAGATCGTGGCCGGCGTCGTGGTGGGCGTCGACGCGACGGAGCGGATGCGCGCCCTGCGCGAGGAGCAGCGCCGCAGCGAGCAGCTCAAGGGGCTCGCCGAGGCGTCGCTCGCCGTCAACTCGGCGCCGTCGCTCGACCGGATGCTCGCGGAGATCACCGAGCGGGCGCGCGCGCTCATCGGGGCGCACCAGTCGATCATCAGCATGATCGACGACCAGGACTGGGCGCAGGCCATCAACGCCGTCAGCCTCTCGGACAAGTACGCGGCGTACCGCGGCTACGACGCGAAGGCCGACGGGAGCGGGATCTACACGCTGGTCTGCAGGACCAACAGGCCGCTCCGCATGACGCAGGCCGAGCTCGAGGCGCACCCGGCGTGGCGGGGCTTCAGCGGCGAGGCGGCGCGCCACCCGCCGATGCGCGGCTGGCTCGCCGCGCCGCTCATCGGCCGGGACGGCCGGAACCTCGGGCTCATCCAGCTCTCGGACAAGGAGGAGGGCGAGTTCACCGGCGACGACGAGTCGATCCTGGTGCAGCTCGCGCAGCTCGCCAGCGTGGCCATCGAGAACGCGCGGCTGCGCGAGGAGGCGCTCGCCGCCGAGAAGCGCTTCCGCTCCATGGTCGAGGCGACCGCGGTCGTCGTCTGGCGGACCGATCCGAGCGGCCGCGTCGTGGACGACTCCCCGTCCTGGCGCGGCTTCACCGGGCAGAGCTTCGAGGCGTGGGTCGGCTACGGCTGGCTCGACGCCGTCCACCCCGACGATCGCGAGCGCGCGGACGCCGCGTGGCGCGGGGCGGTCGCGTCGCGGAGCCGGTACGAGGTGGAGTACCGGCTGCGCCGGCGCGACGGCTCGTGGGCGCACACCGTCGCGCGCGGCGTCCCCCTGGTCGCGGACGATGGCTCGATCGACGAGTGGGTCGGCTGCAACGTCGACGTGAGCGATATCCGGCGCGCCGAGGAGGCATTCCGGGTCCAGCACCGGCTCGTGCGCACCATCGCCGAGAACGCGACGCTCGGCCTGTTCATGATGGATGCGCGCCAGCGCTGCACCTTCATGAACCCGGCGGCCGAGAGGATCACCGGCTTCACCTTCGACGAGATGAAGGCGAGCGATCGCCCCTTGCACGACATCATCCACCACACGCGGCTGGACGGCAGCCCCTATCCCGTGGAGGAGTGCCCGATCGACCGGGCGCTGCCGCGCAAGAGCCAGGAGCAGGGGGAGGACGCCTTCGTCCGCAAGGACGGCTCGTTCTACCAGGTGGCCTTCACCGCGAGCCCCATCCTCGACGGCGACGTCCCCGTGGGCACGGTCATCGAGGTCCGCGACATCACCGAGCAGAAGCGCGCCGAGGCGGAGCGCGAGCGCCTCATCGCCGCGCTGGAGCGGAGCAACAAGGAGCTCGACCAGTTCGCGTACGTGGCCAGCCACGACCTGAAGGCGCCCCTCCGCGGCATCGCGAACCTGGCGCAATGGATCGAGGAGGACCTCTCCGGGACGCTCGAGGGCGAGTCGCGCGAGCACATGAACCTGCTGCGCGGCCGCGTGCGCCGGATGGAGGCGCTCATCGACGGGATCCTCGACTACAGCCGCGCCGGCCGGGTGCGGCACGCGGCGGAGCCGGTCGACGTCGGCCAGATCCTCGCGGACGTCGTCGAGCTGATCGCGCCGCCGCCCGGGGCGAGCGTCGAGGTCGCGCCGGGGCTGCCGGTGCTGCGGACCGAGCGGGTCCCGCTGCAGCAGGTGTTCATGAACCTCGTCAGCAACGCGCTCAAGCACGCGCGGCGCGCCGACGCGCGCGTGCGGGTCGGGCACCGCGACGCGGGCCTGCTCCATGAGTTCTTCGTGGAGGACAACGGGCCGGGCATCGCCCCGGAGTTTCACGAGCGCGTCTGGGGACTGTTTCAGACGCTCGAGGCGCGCGACAAGGTGGAGGGCACGGGAATCGGGCTGTCCGTGGTGAAGAAAATCGTCGAGAGCCGCGGCGGGCGCATCTGGATCGACTCCTCCCCGGGCCAGGGCGCCACCTTCCGCTTCACATGGCAGAAGCGCGATCCGAGCGACTCCTGAAACCTGGCGCTCGCGCGGCCGGAGCGCGCGAGTGGCAGGCTCAGCAGATGTACAGAAGCGCCTCATTGGAGTTGAACCCGACGAACCGGTGGTCCAAGCTCGAACGATGGGACGCCTCGATAGAGCCCGCGCGGGGCTGGGCTGGTCGGAGCGCGCCCAGGTTCACCGGCGGCCGCGAAACCTCCGCGGCGGTCGCCGCGCTGTCCTTGAAATTGCCGCGGCGGCCATCGCGCGGAGGTTGACGTTCACGTCCTCCTCGCCAAGGAGATCCAGGAGACTATGAGCGTCGAAGAGAAACTCCTCAACATCCTCCTCGTCGAGGATGACGAGGTCGATGTGATGAACGTCCGCCGGGCGTTCAAGCGCAACAACATCTCGAACCCGCTCTGGGTCGCCGGCAACGGCGTCGAGGCGCTCGAGATGTTGCGCAGCGGCGTCATCCCGGTGGAGCGCCGGCTGATCCTGCTCGACCTGAACATGCCGAAGATGAACGGCATCGAGTTCCTGCGCGAATTGCGGGCCGATCCGGATCTCGTTGCCACGTCGGTTGTCGTGTTGACCACATCGAACGACGACCGCGACAAGGTGGGGGCCTTCAACCTCAACGTCGCCGGTTATCTGCTCAAGCCCGTCACGTTCCTGAGCTTCGTCGAGCTCATGGCGGCGCTCAACAAGTACTGGAGACTTGTCGAGCTACCCTAGCGAAACTCGCCGACTTTCCGCCCGCCATCACGGGGGCGGCGAGGCCGCCCCCCGCCGGCCTACTTGCTCCGCTTGACCACGCCGAGCGCCTTCTGCGCCGCCTTGACGGCGGCCTGCGCCTCCTTGCCCTCCGCCCCCGCGAGCGCCGACGCGATCGCGGCCGCGACCTCGCGGCGGCTGTGCGGGTGCACGTCGGCGAGCTTCAGGTAGAGCTGCGCCTTCTCGGCGAAATCGGCGTCCCCGCGCCGCGCCTCGATCCGCTCGAGCAGGCACCCCGCCACCGCGGTGTCGTCCATCTTCTTCAGCGCGTCGAGCGCCGCCGACCTCTTCGCGATCTCCGGCCGCGCCTCGATGAGGTCCACGAGCGGCGCGAGCGCCACCGGGCCGAACGCGCGGATCGCGTCCGCCACGATGCCGGGCTTGTACCCCTCGGCGTACGCCGACAGGAGCTCGCTCAGCCCGCGCACGTCGCCCAGGTAGCCGAGCGCGTACGCGGCGATCTTCGCCTCCCGGTCGCCCTCGCCGCGGCTCGCCAGCATCCGCGCGAAGGTCTCCACCATCTCGACGTCGCCGAGCTGGGCGAGCGCGTAGGCCGCCTCCTCGCGCACGTTGCGGGCGGCGTCCGCGTAGAAGGCGCGGCGGAGCGCCGGGAGCGCGGCGAGGTCGCCCAGCTCGGCGAGCGCCTTGAGCGCCTCGAGCCGCTCCTCCTGGGTCGGCGCCGCGCCGAGCGCCTTCGCGAGCTCCTGCACCCGCTCCATCCGGGCGGCGCGGCGCGCGCGCACCGAGGCGCCGCCCGGCCCGGCCACCTGCGCGACGTCGATCACGTCGAGCGCGTCGCGGGCGAGCGCCCGCAGGCCGGCGTCCTTCGCGTGCTCCGCGACCTTGCCGAGCATCGCCGCGGCCTCGGCGCGGGCCGGGCCGCCGTGCTGGACGACCGCCTGCAGCACCCGCACCGCGGTCAGCTTCGCCACGCGGCCCGCCTTGACGGTGAGCGCCTTCTCCGCGGCCGCGATCGCCTCGGCCCCGAGCGGCGCGAACGTCGTCGCGATGGTCGGCGTCGCGGTGCCGTCCGCCCAGATCGGGAAGATGCTCCCGACGAGCTCGCTCGGCGGCAGCGACGCGTAGTAGCGCGCGTGGTGGACCGCGGCGACGTAGCGGTTCATCGTGCCCGCCGCGCGGCGCCGCGCCACCTCGTCCGGCGGGAGCGTCTCGTCGGGCCGCGCCACGGCGACGCTCTCGTAGGTCGGCACGCGCTCGGTCGCGACGCCGTCGACGTGCGTCGCGCCGGCGAGGCGCACGAGCGCCATCTCGAGCACCTGGTAGAGCTTGATGAAGTCGTCGAGCCGATCGGCCGGCTCGGGCTTCTGCGGCAGGCCCTGGAGCAGCGCGGCCTGCTTCTCGAGGCGGAGGTCGCGGAGCCGCGCGGCGAGCGGGTCCGTCACGCGGGCGCTGAGCCCGGTCAGGCCGGTGGCGAGCGCCTCGGCGAGCTCCTCGCGGACCTCGCCGAGCGCGATGGCCGCGGGCGAGGCGCCCGCCTCGCGGGCGGCGGCGTTCCACGCCGAGCCCTCGAGCGGCCCGCTCCGCGCGGCGGCCCCCTGCTCGACGACCGGCAGCAGCGAGAGGCCGAGCGGGCCCTCGACGATCGCGGCGAGCGGCCACAGCGTGGGCAGCGCGGCGTCGATCCCGACGTCGCCGAGCAGCGCGAGGAGCCGGGCGTCGCGGAGCGAGCCGGCGAGCCGCTCCTCGAGCGCCGGGTCGTCGGGCAGGTGGAGGGCCTCCCCCTTGTCGTCGACCGCCGAGAGCCGCGCGCCGCGGGCGAAGAGCGTGTCGATGCGCACGGCCACGGGCACGAGGTCGGGCGCGAAGACGTCCTTGCGGTGCTCCTGGAGCGCCGCGAGCGCCGCGCCGACGTCGGGCAGCGCCCGCGCGAGCACGGCCTCGAGGGCGCCGGCGTCGAGCGGGCGCTTGTCGCCGAGATCGGTGAAATCGAGGCGGAGGGGCGGGTAGCCGGGGAAGGTCGTCGCCCGCGCCCCGGCGAGCACCTCGCCGGCGAAGCTCCGCTTCGGATCGCTCCGCTTCGCCATGAAGGCGGGGAGGATCTGCTTCTCGCTGAAGTGCTGGCCGGACTCGAGGTCGAGGAAGCGGCTCTCGCGGATGACGAAATCGTCGCTCGTGGTCCGCGTCGAGAAGGCGTACTCGACGAGCGTGAGCCCGTTCGCGGGCTTGCGGTCGGACGCCTTCCACGTCTTGCCGACGAGCTCCTCGACGTGGCGGTCGTCGAGCGGCTCGCCCGCGAGGTGCTTCTCGAGCTTGCGGGCGGTGAGCAGGAGATCGGCCATCAGGTTCGCGTAGGCGACCGCCGGGAGCGCGCCGCGGCGAGCGCCCGCGGCCTGTTGACCGCCCGCGGCCTGTTGACCGCCCGCGGCCTGTTGACCGCCCGCGGCCTGTTGACCGCCCGCGGCCTGTTGACCGCCCGCGGCCTGTTGACCGCCCGCGGCCTGTGAGCCGCCCGCGCCCTGCCGGCCGCCCGCGGCCTGTCCACGGAGCAGCGCGGCGAGGTCGAGCGTCCGGGCCGAGAGCCGCCGGAGGCGGTTCTCCCGGAGGCCCTCGGCGAGCTTCTCCATCTGCTCGATGCGGTCGGCCCCGATCGTCGCAACGCCGGCCACGGCGAGCTCGCGCACGAGCGTGCTGACCTGCTCGACGCCCGATTTCATGAGGGCCTGCGCGTTCGCGGCGCCCTTCTTCACGCTCTTGCGCGCGGTCTCCCCGCCCGACGCGCCGGGCGGCGCCGCCTCGCTCACGGCGAACGACTCGGGCGCGCGCGCCCAGGCGACGAGCAGCGCCGCCGCGTGCTTGCAGAACGCGGTGTTGAAGGCGCGCGCCGGGCAGGTGCAGCGCCCCTTGAACCCGGGCGCCGGCGCGTCGCTGTAGACGAGCGTCACCTTGTAGGGCGAGGCCCCCGACCCCTTGGCGTCGCAGAACAGCTTGTTCTCGTAGCGCGCGAGGTTCAGGAGCTGCCCGCCGTCGTAGATCAGCGTGCCCTTCTTGAGCTCCCCCGCGTCCGGGATGAACGCCCGGAGCTCGGCGGCCCCGATGCGCTGCACCTCGCCCGGCGCCGCGCTCACGGGCCCTCCGCGGGCGAGCGCGCCGGGCACGGCGCCGTGGGGATTCCATGGTTCGGGAGCGGGGGAGCGGCGGCCGACATCGGCCCGGAAGCCTATCACGGGCCGCGGCGCGGGAGCTCCTGGCCTCCGGTTGGCCAGGAACCGCGCGCGGCTCTGGATCGAGCCGCCGTACCGGTCCGTCCTCCGGCTCACGCCGTCGCGGAGGAGCTGGGTCGATGAGCAGGTCAGAGGCGGTGGTCGCGATCGATGCTCCTTGCAAAGGAGGGGTTACTTCCAAAAAGGAAGTAACCTCCGTCGAGGAGGCATCACGCGTCCCCGCTACCTCGTGTCAAGTTACTTCCTTTTTGGAAGTGAAGGGGTCAGGCTGCGTCATCGGGACGAGGAATGAGGCACTCCTGCCAGCACCTCTGCGACGAGTTCCAGGCGGCGATGAGCGTGCTCGCCAGGCCGTGGAACGGCCTCATCATCGCGACGCTCGAGGAGGGCGCGCTGCGCTTCGGCGAGATCGGCGAGCGGCTCGACGCGATCGGCGATCGGATGCTCTCCAGCCGGCTGAAGGAGCTCGAGGCGCTCGGCATCGTGGTGCGGCGCGTGCTGTCGGGCCCCCCCGTCCGCGTGGAGTACGAGCTGACCGACGCCGGGCGGGGGTTCGGCGAGGTGGCGCAGGCGATCTCGCGGTGGGGGGCGATGCTCGCGGAGAGCGCGGCGCGCGGCGGGGCGAAGGGCGGCCCGCGCGGCGGGGCGAAGAGCGGCCCGCGCGGCGGGGCGAAGAGCGGCCCGCGCGCCGCGCGGCACGGGCCAGCGGCGAAGCGCGCGCGGCCGCGCAAGGACGCGTGATGGACATCACGGGAGGGTCCGTGAGATCCAGGGCGCTGTTCAGGGATAGCCTGATGCCGAGCGCTCGTGTGGCGAGGTAGCGAGAAGAACGCCTCAGTCGATACCGACGAAGGCCTTGCCGATCGCGGGAAATGATGATGTGATTCGAAGGCTTCGTACGATCGGCACCCGCCGATGATGCGAGGCGTCAACGCGATGGCGTCCTCCGGGCGCCGCGGTGGATCGTCGTATGGCCCTGCAGCACCAGCGCCGACCCGCGGGGATGAGGCTCGCGCACCAGTTCTGGCTGTCGCTCGTCCTGCCGATCGCGATGGCCATCGTGCTGTATGGCGTGTTCGCCTCGGCGCACCGCAAACAGGTCCTGCGGGTGGAGGCCACGGCGGAGCTCCGCAATTACGCCACCCTGCTTCAGGCGTTCGTCGAGAGCGCGCTGAAGCGCAGGGACATCGCGCTCGTCCGGCGGCGCGCGGAGCACTTCGCGAGCGCCGAGCGCATCCTGGGCGTCGCCGCGTTCACCCGGGAAGGCGAGGCGGTCTTCATCACGGAGGGGGTCAAGCGGGAGGCGGAGCGCCTCGAGGAGCTCGCTCGTCGGGCGTTCCTCGAGGGAGGAGACATCGAGGAGCCGGCCAGTCTGGTCGGGCAGCCGGTGCTGGTCCGCACGGTCTCCATCCAGCCGAGCAGCGCAAATCCACCGCTGGTGGCGATCCTGGTGCGCGACCGTCATTATATCGAAGTGCTCGAGAGCACGTTGAATCGGGGCCTCGCGGCGACCGGCGTCGTGCTGCTGCTGATCAGCGCGGTCGTGGCCGGGGTCGTGGTGCGCTTCACCGTGGCGCTCCCGGCGAGGGCCATCCTCTCCGGGGCCGAGCGCGTGGCCAGCGGCGATCTCGACGCGGCGGTGCCCGAGAAGGGCGCGGAGGAGCTGTCGCGCCTGGCCCACGCGTTCAACACGATGACCTGGTCGCTGCGGGAGGCCCGGGAGCGCGCCGAGCGCGAGGAGACGGCGCGGGTGAACGTGGAGCGCAGGCTGCAGCAGGCGCAGGCGCTCGCCGCCGCGGGGCAGGTGGCGACCTCGCTCGGCCACGAGATCGGGTCGCCGCTCAACGTGATCCAGGGCCGCGCGCGCCGCGCGGCCGACCTGCCCGGCTGCCCGGAGAACCTGCGCGCCGAGCTGGAGACGATCGCGCGGCAGTCCGAGCGGATCACGCGCGTCGTCTCCCGCCTCGTCTCCCTCGCCCGGCCGTCGCGGCCGCAGCAGGGGGACAGCGATCTCCGGCGCATCATCGACGACGTGGTCGCCTTCGTCGGCCCGGAGTGCAGGAAGCGCGACATCGAGACGAGCGTCGAGTGCCCGCGCGACAGCGGGTCGTGGTCGCGCGTCGCCCTCGACTCGGATCGCCTGTTTCAGGTGGTGTTCAATCTGTGCCTGAACGCCATCGAGGCCCAGGACGGCGGGGGCGAGCTCGTGGTGCGCGTCCTCCCCGAGCACGACGGGCCGGCGGGCTCTCGCGCCGTGTGCTTCGAGGTCGAGGACGCGGGGCCCGGGGTGCGGGCCGAGGACGCACACCAGATCTTCGAGCCGTTCTTCACGACGAAGTCGACCCGCGGCGGGAGCGGCCTCGGCCTCGCGATCGTCCGGGGGATCGTCCAGGAGGCCGGCGGATCGGTCGAGGTCGCCTCTTCGCCGACCGGCGGGGCGATCTTCCGGGTCACCCTGCCCACGATCCTCTCCAGCTCGCCGCCGAGCGTGGACGCGGGCGACGCGGGGTCTGATGCGGGACCTGATGCGAGCTCAGCCGTGGAGTTGAAGGCGAGTCCGGATGCGAGCTCAGCCGTAAGCATGAAGGCGGGCCCTGGGATGCACCCGGAGGTGAGGACAGGGGGCACAAAGGAAGGACAGACAGGATGAGTTCGAGCTCACCGAACGTGTTGATTGTCGAGGACGACGACGATCTCGGCCGCTTCGTCGTTGACATCGCAACGGACCACGGCTACCACGCCACGCACGTTGCCGATGCCCTGTCAGGCCTCCGCCTGCTCCCGTCGGGCAAATTCGAGCTGCTGATCACGGACATCCGCATGCCGGGCATGGACGGCATCGAGCTGATCGCCCGGGCCAAGCAGCACGACCCGTCCCTGGCGGTCATCGCCATCACAGCGTTCGGCTCCGTCGAGACGGGGATGCGCGCCCTGCGCGTCGGCGCCTCCGATTACCTCTCGAAACCTTTCCGTTCCGATGAGCTAAGCTCTCGCATGCGGCGCGCTCTCGAGCGCCGCGCTCGCGAAATCGAGCACGCTCGTCTCCAGCGACAAGTCGAAGAAGTCCTGCGCCGCGGTAAGTCATGAGACGGCGGCGCACCAGGGCCTCGTGAGGCCGCCCTCCCCCGGCATCGTCGAGGCCTGATCAGCTCAAGCGGGATCGAGATTTCCAGGCGCGCACTCGTCGTCAGGAAGGTATTCATGCAACCGAACAACATCGCGGCGACCTCGAAGGACAAGAACGGGCACGGCGCGAGCAAGAAGAAGCCGCCGTCCCGCAGGCGCGGCGCCGACGGGGCCCAGCTGGATGTGCGGGAGATGCAGCTCCAGGCGATCCTGGAGGTGCTCAAGGCGGTGAAGGCGGGCAATTTCTCCGCGCGCGTCGGCATCGGCGAGGTGCCGGGGACGATCGGTCAGATCGCCGACGAGGTGAACGACGTCGTCCAGCAGCTGCAGACGGTCGGCTCGGAGATCACCCGCGTGGCGCGCGAGGTAGGCACCGAGGGCAAGCTCGGCGCGCAGGCCGAGGTGCAGGGCGTCAGCGGGACGTGGAAGGACCTCACGGACAACGTGAACGTCCTCGCGGGCAACCTGACCAACCAGGTGCGCAACATCGCGGTGGTGACGACGGCGGTCGCGAACGGCGACCTGTCGAAGCAGATCACGGTCGAGGCGAAGGGGGAGATCCTCGAGCTGAAGAACACCATCAACAAGATGGTGGAGCAGCTGCGCGCGTTCGCGTCGGAGGTGACGCGCGTGGCGCGCGAGGTAGGCACCGAGGGCAAGCTCGGGGCGCAGGCCGAGGTGCGGGGGGTCAGCGGGACGTGGAAGGACCTCACGGACAACGTGAACGTCCTCGCGGGCAACCTGACCAACCAGGTGCGCAACATCGCGGTGGTGACGACGGCGGTCGCGAACGGCGACCTGTCGAAGCAGATCACGGTCGAGGCGAAGGGGGAGATCCTCGAGCTGAAGAACACCATCAACAAGATGGTGGAGCAGCTGCGCGCGTTCGCGTCGGAGGTGACGCGCGTGGCGCGCGAGGTAGGCACCGAGGGCAAGCTCGGGGCGCAGGCCGAGGTGCGGGGGGTCAGCGGGACGTGGAAGGACCTCACGGACAACGTGAACGTCCTCGCGGGCAACCTGACCAACCAGGTGCGCAACATCGCGGTGGTGACGACGGCGGTCGCGAACGGCGACCTGTCGAAGCAGATCACGGTCGAGGCGAAGGGGGAGATCCTCGAGCTGAAGAACACCATCAACAAGATGGTGGAGCAGCTGCGCACGTTCGCCGCCGAGGTGACCCGCGTCGCGCGCGAGGTAGGCACGGACGGCAAGCTCGGCGGTCAGGCGCAGGTGCCCGGGGTCGCCGGCACGTGGAAGGACCTCACCGACAACGTGAACCAGCTCGCGGGCAACCTGACCAACCAGGTGCGCAACATCGCCCTGGTGACGACGGCGGTCGCCAAGGGCGATCTGTCGCAGAAGATCACCGCCGAGGCGCGGGGCGAGATCCTCGAGCTGAAGGACACCATCAACAAGATGGTGGAGCAGCTGCGCGCGTTCGCGTCGGAGGTGACGCGCGTGGCGCGCGAGGTAGGCACCGAGGGCAAGCTCGGGGCGCAGGCCGAGGTGCGGGGGGTCAGCGGGACGTGGAAGGACCTCACCGACAACGTGAACGTCCTCGCGGGCAACCTGACCAACCAGGTGCGCAACATCGCCCTCGTCACGAAGGCGGTCGCGAGCGGCGACCTGTCCCAGAAGATCGCGGTCGAGGCGAAGGGGGAGATCCTCGAGCTGAAGGACACCATCAACAAGATGGTCGACCAGCTGCGCGCGTTCGCCGCGGAGGTGACGCGCGTGGCGCGCGAGGTAGGCACGGACGGCAAGCTCGGCGGTCAGGCGCAGGTGCCCGGGGTCGCCGGCACGTGGAAGGACCTCACCGACAACGTGAACCAGCTCGCCGGCAACCTGACCAACCAGGTGCGCAACATCGCCCTCGTCACGAAGGCGGTCGCGAGCGGCGACCTGTCCCAGAAGATCACGGTCGAGGCGAAGGGGGAGATCCTCGAGCTGAAGGACACCATCAACAAGATGGTCGACCAGCTGCGCGCGTTCGCCGCGGAGGTGACGCGCGTGGCGCGCGAGGTAGGCACCGAGGGCAAGCTCGGCGGCCAGGCGCAGGTGCCCGGGGTGTCCGGCACCTGGAAGGACCTGACCGAGAACGTCAACGTGATGGCCTCGAACCTCACCTCGCAGGTGCGCGGCATCGCCAAGGTCGTGACCGCGGTCGCGAACGGCGACCTCCGCCAGAAGCTGGCCCTGGAGGCCAAGGGCGAGATCGCGTCGCTGGCGGACACCATCAACGACATGACCTACACGCTCCGCGTCTTCGCCGAGCAGGTGACGACGGTGGCGCGCGAGGTAGGCATCGAGGGCAAGCTCGGCGGCCAGGCCAAGGTGCCCGGCGCGGCGGGCACGTGGAGGGACCTCACCGACAACGTGAACCAGCTCGCCGGCAACCTCACCACGCAGGTGCGCGCCATCGCCGAGGTCGCGACCGCCGTGACCAAGGGCGACCTGACGCGGGCCATCTCGGTCGAGGCGCAGGGCGAGGTCCTTCAGCTGAAGGACAACATCAACCAGATGATCTCGAACCTGCGGGACACGACGCGCGCCAACCAGGAGCAGGACTGGCTGAAGACGAACCTGGCGCGCTTCTCCGGGATGATGGCCGGGCAGCGGACGATCGAGGCGCTCTCCCGCCTCATCATGTCCGAGGTCACCCCGCTCGTCTCGGCGCAGCACGGGGCCTTCTACGTGCTGGAGTCCGAGGACAAGCACCCGACGCTGAAGCTCACCTCGAGCTACGCGTTCCAGAAGCGCAAGGGCATCTCCAACCGGTTCGCGCTCGGCGAGGGGCTGGTCGGGCAGTGCGGCCTCGAGAAGAAGAGCATCGTCGTCACCGATCTGCCGGACGACTACATCCGGGTGAGCTCGGGCCTCGGCGAGGCGCCGCCGCGCAACATCTGCGTCCTGCCGGTGCTCTTCGAGGGCGGCCTCAAGGCGGTCATCGAGCTGGCGAGCTTCCAGAACTTCACGCCCATCCACCTCACGTTCCTCGAGCAGCTCACGCAGTCGATCGGCGTCGTGTTCAACATGATCGGCGCCAGCATGAGGACGGAGGAGCTGCTCCAGGAGCTCCAGAGGTCCAACACCGAGCTCGGCTCCCGCTCGCAGGAGCTGGAGGAGAAGGCGTCGGAGCTCGAGATCAAGAACCGCGAGATCGCCCGCGCCAGCGCCTCCCTGGAGGAGAAAGCCAGGGAGCTGTCGCGCACCTCGAAGTACAAGTCCGAGTTCCTCGCGAACATGTCGCACGAGCTGCGCACGCCGCTCAACAGCCTGCTCATCCTCGCCAGGATCCTCGCGGACAACGAGGAGCACACGCTCACGCCGAAGCAGGTCGAGTACGCGAAGACGATCGCCGCCGCGGGGCAGGACCTCCTCCAGCTCATCAACGAGATCCTCGACCTCTCCAAGATCGAGGCCGGCAAGATCGACGTGAAGACGCAGCGGGTGTCGCTGTCCGAGCTCGCGGAGTACGTCGAGCGGAGCTTCCGGCAGATCGCCGAGCAGAAGGAGCTCGAGTTCTGGGTCCGGGTCGCCACGGGCGTGCCCTCGACGATCATGACGGACCTGCAGCGCCTCCAGCAGATCCTGAAGAACCTCCTGTCGAACGCGTTCAAGTTCACGTCGTCCGGGCGGATCTCGCTCGAGATCGAGGTGGCCAGCCGGGGGCTCGCGTTCAAGCGGGACACGCTCATCAAGGCGAAGACCGTCGTGGCGTTCGCCGTCACCGACACGGGCATCGGCATCCCGCCGGAGAAGCAGACGCTCATCTTCGACGCGTTCCAGCAGGCCGACGCCTCCACAAGCCGCACCTACGGCGGCACGGGCCTCGGCCTGACGATCAGCCGGGAGCTGGCCAGCCTGCTCGGCGGCGAGATCTCGCTGAACAGCACGCCCGGGCTCGGCAGCAAGTTCACCCTCTACCTGCCGGCGGAGCGGCCTGAGCCGAAGGCCGCGCGGACGGCGCGCGCCGAGCTGCCCGAGCCGACCGCGCCGCTGCTCACGAACGGCTCCTCCTCGGTCGCGCTCACGGGGCGGAGCGTGCTCGTCATCGACGACGACGCGCGCAACGTCTTCGCCATCACGAGCCTGCTCGAGCGGCGCGGGGCGCAGGTGCTCCTCGCCGAGAACGCGCGGCACGGCATCGAAATCCTGCGCGAGTCCGACACGAACATCGATATCGTGCTCATGGACATCATGATGCCCGAGCTCGACGGTTACGAGGCGACGCGCGAGATCCGGAGCGATCCCCGCTTCAGCGAGCTGCCGATCATCGCGGTGACGGCCAAGGCGATGCCGGAAGACAGGCAGAAGTGCCTGGACGCCGGCCTGAGCGACTTCGTGGCCAAGCCCGTGGACGAGGGTCGGCTGATGTCGGTCATGCTGCACTGGCTGCGGCCCGATTGAGCCACGGAGCCGCACGGTGTCCACCGCTCCAGCGACGACCAGCATCCTCCTTGTCGACGACCAGCCCGAGAACCTGGCGGCGCTCAAGGCGATCCTGGTCGACGAGAGCTACCGCCTCGTGACCGCCGCGAGCGGGAAGGACGCGCTCCTCAGGATCTTGTCCGAGGACTTCGCGGTCATCCTGCTCGACGTGCGGCTGCCGGACATCGACGGCTTCGAGGTGGCCTCGCTCGTGAAGCAGCGGGAGCGGTCGCGCCACACGCCGATCATCTTCCTGACCGCGGCGACGGACGATCTCTCGGCCATCTACAGGGCGTACGCGGTCGGCGGCGTCGACTACCTCCTGAAGCCGCTCGAGCCGGAGGTCGTCCAGGCGAAGGTGGCCGTCTTCGTCGAGCTCCACCGGCGCGGCGAGCAGATCAAGGAGCAGGCGGAGCTCCTGCGCAAGGCCGAGCAGCGGCGGCGCGACGCCGAGGTCGAGGACCTGCGGCGCGCCGCCCAGGCGAGATACCAGAACCTGGCCGACGCCATCCCGCAGTGCGTCTTCACGGCGAAGCTCGACGGCAGCGTCGATTACGTGAGCTCGCGCTGGCTGGAATACACGGGGCTCGCGTTCGAGGCGCTCCGCGGCTGGGGCTGGCAGGCCGCGGTGCACCCGAACGACCTGAACCAGTTCGTCAGCAAGTGGCGCCGCTGCATCGAGTCCGGCGAGGCGCTCCAGGGCGAGTGTCGCCTCAGGTCGCGTCACGGGGTCTACCGCTGGCACCTCTGCCAGGCGGTCCCGGAGCGGGACGTGTGGAAGCGCGTGGTCGGCTGGCTCGGCAGCTTCACCGACATCGACGACAGCAAGCGCCATGAGCAGGAGCGCATCCACCTCCTGACGCGCGAGCGGGCGGCGCGCGCGGAGGCCGAGGCCGCGGTACGCCGCTCGGAGCTGCTCGCCGAGGCGTCGAGCTCGTTCTCGGCGTCGCTCGACGAGGCCAGCGTCGCGGCCGCCCTGGTGCGCCTCGCGGCGGAGCGCATCTGCACCTGGTGCGTGCTCGACCTGCGCAAGGAGGGCGGCGCGTGCAGGGTCGCCGCCGCGCACCGGTCGCGCGAGGCCGCGCGGTTCTCGGAGCGGTTCGCCCCGCGCGACCTCCCGCTCACCGAGAGTGGCGTGGGCGCCGTGCTGACGAGCGGCCGCCCCGACCTGCGCGTCGAGTGCGCTCCGCGCGACGTCGCGAGGGCGCTCGGCGCCGACGATCCGGCCGCGATCCACGAGCTCGGGGCGAGCAGCTACCTGTGCGTGCCGCTGGTCACGCGCGGCGACGTGCTCGGCGCGCTCAGCATGGTCTGGGTGGAGCCGGGCGAGCGCTTCGAGCCCCCCGATTTCGCGGTCGCCCTGGACGTCGCGCAGCGCGCGGCGCTCTGCCTCGAGAACGCCCGCCTGCTGCGGCTCACGCGCGAGGCCGTGCAGATCCGCGAGGATTTCGTGGCGGTCGCCTCGCACGAGCTCAGGACGCCGCTCAGCGCGCTGGTCTTGCAGATCCAGGGCCTCACGCGCGCCGTCACCCGGGCGGACGGCGGGCTGCCGGCCGCGCAGGTGCTCGCGAAGCTCGCCCAGGCGGAGGCGCAGATCGACCGGCTCACGCGGCTCATCGACACGCTGCTCGACGTGACGCGCATCAACAGCGGCCAGCTCGAGCTCAGCCTCGAGGACGTGGACCTGTGCGACGTGGCGCGCGAGGTGGCGAGCCGCCTCGAATCCGAGCTGGAGCGGGCCGGCTGCTCGCTCGACCTGGACGTCCCGGAGTCGGCGATCGGCCGGTGGGACCGCCTGCGCATCGATCAGGTGATCACCAACCTGATGATGAACGCCATCAAGTACGGGCGCGGCAAGCCGATCCAGATACGGATCTCGGTCGACGGCAGGTCCGCGGTGCTCCAGGTGATGGATCAGGGCATCGGCATCGCGCAGGAGTACATCGCCCGGATCTTCGGGCGCTTCGAGCGGGCGGCGCCCACGAGCTCGTACGGCGGCCTGGGCGTCGGCCTGTACATCGTGGACCAGATCCTCAGGGCCCACGGCGGGAGCATCCAGGTCGAGAGCGCGCCGGGTATGGGGGCGAGGTTCCAGGTGGCATTGCCGCTCCCGCCCCGAGCGGCTGGATCGTCAGGTCCGCTGGGCGAGCGCCCTGGATCTTCGCTGACCGGCCCTGCTGGCTGAGAGATCCACTCTCCGGAGCTCACAGGCCGCCCCCGGAGGTGCGGGCGCCGCTGCGTTGCGCCACGGTTGCAACCGGTGGTTTCAACCGTGAAAGGCGGCCCACGTCCATCCCGGGAAAACGGGCGATGCCGGCATCCAGGCATCGTTGGCCTGCATCCTGCAACATCTTCGTAACAGAGCGCCCGGTGCAACCACCGGGGACAGCCCCTCGCCGATCACCATGGAGACACGGAGGCACGGAGCGAACCCAGACCCGTGCCTTCGTGCCTCCGTGGTGCGTGCGTCCGCCGAGAGAGGCGGCTGGCGAGCGGATCCCCCGGGTGGACAAGTTCACGTCCGGACGGGCGCTTCAGGGCTCGTGATCTCGGAACTGCGACGCTGCGTAGACGATCAAAACAGTTTATAGGTTGACGAGCCCTCCGCTGAGCGACGTGATCGGTCCGCCACCAAATCGGTAGTTCAAGTGAAACTTTCTATCAGCCTAGTCGGCCCCTCGATCAGCACTGGTCCTCTCATGGTCCAGTCCCCCTCGCTGGAGGCGGTGGTTCGCGCGGCCGGCACGCGCCGGCGGGTCTCCGCGAGCGCCGCTCGGGGCGCCACGTCGCGGAAGCGCGCCGCCGCCCGGCGGACGGACGAGCGCGCCGCGAAGGCGCTCCGTCGCGCGCGCTGACGCGGCTGCCGCGGCCGGCGCGGCCGCGGATGTCGAGAGCGCGCCGGCCGCTGACGTCCCCGACGTCCACGGGCGCGCCGGTCGGTTTCAGGTGCCGCGAGGCGGGGGGCCACGGAGGCACAGACGACGCAGAGGAAGGAAAAAGAGCCTCTGTGTCCTCTGTGCCTCCGTGGTTTAGCGCGCCTCGGCGTCGAGCAGCGGGCCGAGGTCCTGCCCTCGCATCAGCCGCTCCACCACCTTGACGAGGAGCTTTGGCGTGCAGCCGAAGCAAGGGGTCCCGAGGGCGGCGAGCTTCTGGGCCATGTCGTGGTCGTACGAGGGCTTGCCGCTGTCGGACAGCGCGAGCAGGCAGATCGACTTCACCTTGCTGTCGGCGAGCTGGCGCATCCTGGCGACGAGCTCCTCGGCGTTGCCGCCCTCGAAGAGGTCGGTGATCAGGATGAGCAGCGTCTTCTCGGGGCGCTCGATGAAGTTCGCCTGGGCGTAGGCCACGGCGCGGTTGATGTCGGTGCCGCCGCCGAGCTGCGCCGTGAACAGCACGTCGACCGGATCGACGAGCATCGGTGTCACGTCGACGACCTCGGTGTCGAAGAAGAGGAGCCGTGTGCGGAGGACATCGAGCGACGCGAAGATCGCGGCCATGATGGAGCTGTAGACGACGCTCTCGCCCATGGAGCCCGACTGGTCGACGAGGATGGCGACGTCCCACTCGTGCCTGCGCGTCTGGTTCGCCCAGAAATAGAGCTTGTCGGGGACGAGGCGGCGCCGCTCCGCGTCCCATCCTTTGAGGTTCTTGCGGATGGTGCGCTTCCAGTCGAGGTTCCTGAGGACGCGCAGCGGGCTCGTCGTGTTCCGCCGCAGCGCGCCGAGGACGGCGGTGCGGACCTCGGACTCCAGCGCGCGCCGCACCTCCTCGACGACCTCGCGCACGATCTGCCGGGCGGCCTCCCGGGCGGCGTCGGGGATGAGGCCCCTCGCGCTCATGAGGGTGGCGACGAGCTCGACGTTCTTCTCGAGGAAGGGCAGCGTCTCGGGCTCGAAGAGGAGCTGAGTCAGCCCCTTTCTCTCGATGGCGTCCTTCTGGACGAGCGCGACGATGTCGTGGCTGAAGAACTCGCGCACGGCGGACAGCCACTCGGGCACGTACGGCCGCGAGCCGCCGAGGTTCCCGGCGCGCTCGTCGTAGATGAACGAGAGGGCCTTGTCGAGATCGCCGAGCCGCCGCGGGTCGACGTGGAGGGCGGGCGCCGCGCCGCCGAGCCCGCCGAGGGAGAGCCGCGGATCGACCCGCTCGGCCTCCGGGCCGAGCGCGAGCCGCCAGCGCAAGAGCGCGCCGCGGTCGGCGTCGGTGAGGTCGTCCGGCGCGCCGGCGGGGGAGGGGGGCGGAGGGGCTTTTCCGGGCTTGCGGGCGCTCATCGCGGCGGGGGGTCGAGGGGATCGCGAGCTGTCCAGAGGACGTGTCTGACGGACGCCCGATAAGCCGTCCAGAGGCGCGCACGGCGAGCGGTGGAGAGCGCTTGTGCGAGCGCTGTGCGCGCGCGCTGCACAGAGGCAGAATAGGGGGCGCGACGGACGGGCACAAGGAGAACGGGCGCGGCGGAGCGCGTGCAGGGCCGAGGGCGGCCGAGGGCGTCGCGATCGATCGCCGCGGCGAGCGGCCGGGGCGAGGCGGAGGAGGGCGAGGGGAAGATGCGGGCGTGGAGGCGGAGACGGGGCACGCTGCCGGGTCGGGACGCGGCGGGACGCCGTCGCGGCGGCGGGGCGCTCCGCCGCGCGGCCGCGGCGGTGCTCGCGGCGGTGCCGGTCGCGATCGCGGGGGCGTGCCTCGAGGGCGGGATCCCGTGCGGCGACGGCTTCTGCGCCGTCGATCACGCCTGCGTCGTGACGAGGCAGGCGACGCACCTGTGCGTCGCCCCTGGCAAGCGCGATGTCTGCGGCAACGGGGTCGTCGAGGGCGGCGAGATCTGCGACGACGGCAACGCGCGGGACGGCGACGGCTGCAGCGCCGACTGCCGGTCCGACGAGCGGTGCGGCGATGGGGTCGTCGATCTCGCGCTGGAGGAGGTCTGCGACGACGGCAACGCGCGGGACGGCGACGGCTGCAGCGCCGACTGCCGGTCCGACGAGCGGTGCGGCAACGGGGTCGTCGACAGGGTGCGCGGGGAGACGTGCGACTGCGGCGCGGGCGAGGTGCTGCCGGCCGAGGCGCAGTGCCGCGGGGCGCAGAACGCGGCGTCCGGCGGGTATTGCCGCGACGACTGCCAGGTCCACTGCGGCGACGGGCGGGTGGCCGAGGAGGAGGAGTGTGATCCGAGGGCGGTCATCACCACGCCCTGCGCGGCGCTGCGCTACGATTTTGGCCGGCCCGGCTGTACGAGCGCGTGCGACGGGCTCTCGGCGGCGTCGTGCGGAGACTGGAACTGGCGCCTTCAGGAGCCCGGCACGACGGCGCCGCTCCTCGACGTGTGGGGACACGGGCCGAACGACGTCTTCGCCGTCGGCGATTTCGGCGCGATCGTGCGCTACGACGGCCAGCGCTGGGAGCCCATGGACACGCCCTCACGGATGTGGCTCCGCGGCGTGTGGGGGAGCGGGCCGCGCGACGTCTTCGCGGTCGGGGATCTCGGCACGATCCTGCATTACGACGGCGAGCGCTGGGAGCCCATGGTCTCGTCCACGACCGTCGTCTTGCTCCGCGTGTGGGGGAGCGGGCCGGAGGACGTCTTTGCCGTCGGTCTGGCAGGTACGATCCTGCACTATGACGGCAAGGACTGGAAGGGCATGACGTTGCCGGAGCCCGCGGCGTCGACGGAGCCCGCGACGTCGCAGGTGCCCGCGGGCCTGTACGGCGTATGGGGGAGCGGATCGGGCGATGTCTTCGCGGTCGGCGAGCGCGGGGAGATCGTGCACTACGATGGCGAGCGCTGGAGTCGCATGAGCTCGGACACGCGGGCATCGCTGTACGGCGTGTGGGGGAGCGGCTCGAGCGATGTCTTCGCGGTCGGCGAGACCGGGAGAATCGTGCGCTACGACGGCGTCCGCTGGACGCCCATGGCGTCGCCGGCCTCCGCGGACCTGTACAGCGTGTGGGGGAGCGGGCCGAAGGACGTCTTTGCCGTCGGCCCGGCAGGCACGATCCTGCATTACGACGGCGAGCGCTGGGAGCCCATGGTGGCCCCCTCGAAGCTCCTGTACGGCGTGTGGGGGAGCGGTCCGAGCGACGTCTTCGCGGTCAGCACCGACAGCGCGATCGTGCATCACGACGGCCAGAGCTGGCAGCCCATGGCGTCGCCCACGTCGAAGGCGCTGGTCCGCGTGTGGGGGAGCGGGCCGCGGGACGTCTTCGCCATCGACGACGACGGCACGATCGTGCGCTACGACGGTGAGCGCTGGGCGCCCATGGAGGCGCCGATGTCGTCCGGCTTGACCGACATTTGGGGGAGCGGGCCGCGGGACGTCTTCGCCGTGGGCCAGGGTGGCACGATCCTGCACTATGACGGCGAGCGCTGGGAGCGCATGGGGTCGTCCACGATCAACCTCTTGCGCGGCGTGTGGGGGAGCGGGTCAGAGGACGTCTTCGCGGTCGGCGTGGCAGGCACGATCGTGCACTACGACGGCGAGCGCTGGGAGACCATGGAGAGGCCCGTGCCGATGAACCTGGCGTCCGTGTGGGGGAGCGGGCCGAAGGACGTCTTCGCCATCGGCTCTGACGGCACGATCGTGCACTACGACGGCGAGCGCTGGGAGCCGATGGTCTCGCCCCCGTCCGCGCTCCCGCTCGCGCTGTGGGGGACCGGGCCAGAGGACGTCTTTGCCGTCGGCGAGAGCGGCACGATCCTGCGCTACGACGGCGAGCGCTGGGGCTCGATGGACTCGCCCACATCCGCGAGCCTGCGCGGGGTGTGGGGGAGCGGGCCAAAGGACGTCTTTGCCGTCGGCGAGCGGGGCACGCTCCTGCACTACGACGGCATCTCCTGGCTGAAGGTCAACTCCACGACGGACCGTCTCCTCATGGATGTGTGGGGAGACGGCGGCACCTCGTATGTCGTCGGTGAGGGAGGCGTCATCTACCGTCACACCCGGACGGCGCCGCGGTGATGGCGGCGACGCGCGGGCGAGGCCCTGAGCGCGCGTTCGCGGCGGCGAGGGTCGTCGTGATCCTCGCGCTCCTGGCCGCGGGCGGCGCGCCCGCGCGCGCCGAGGCGCCGCCCGCCTTGCCACCGTGGCACGAGGGCGTCTCCGAGGAGCGGAAGCAGAGGGCGGTCGCGCTCTTCACGGAGGCGCGGGACCTGCATCGGCGCATGATGCTGGCGGAGGCGCGGGTGAAATACCAGGAGGCGCTCGCCTCGTGGGAGCACCCCGAGCTCCGGCTCTACCTGGCGCGCGTGCTCCGGAGCATCGGGCTGCCGCTCCTGGCTCACGAGAACCTGCGCCTGTCCCTGCGATGGGGGCCCGGCTCGCTCACCCCCGAGCAGGAGCAGGAGGCGCGCTCGACGTTGAGGGCGCTCGTGCAGCACGAGCTCGCCGCCATCAAGATCCGCTGCGATCAGCCGGGGGCCGCCGTGCTGCTCGACGGCAAGCCGTGGTTCGTCGGCCCGGGGGTCGCGCGCCGGATGGTCACGCCCGGAGAGCACGTCATCACGGCCAGGAAGGAGGGGTATTTCACCGTCGTCAAGCCCGTCCTCGTGCTCGCCGGCAAGGAGGCCTCGGGCCGCGTCACGCTGAGCGTCGATGGCGTCATCACCGAGCGGCGGTGGGCCCCGTGGGTGCCGTGGGCGACGCTCGGGGCCGGCGCGGCCCTGGGCGTCGCGGGCGCCGGCCTGTGGTGGCAGGCGGACGTGCACCACCGGGAGGCCGACCGGCGCCTCGGGGGCGGGTGCGACCCGTGGTGCGCGCCGTCGTCCCGCGACGAGTACGATCGCAGCGTCGTCGAGAACCAGCTGGCGATCGGCGCGTTCGTCGCGGGTGGAGCGGCGGTGATCACCGGGACGGTGCTGCTCCTCATGAACGGGCCTCAATCCCACCGCACCGAGGATCGAGGCGGCGTTCAGATCGAGCTCTTGCCCGCGCTGTCGGGCGACGTGGCCGGCCTGTCGGCGCGGCTCGCCCTCTGATCCAGCGGCGGCGCGGCGACGGCGACGTTCGTGATCCGGCCGCCGGAGCGCGTCGCGCGCAGGAACTCCGCGAGCAACGTGAGCGCGCGGAGATCGCCGGGCGCGAGCGCGCGCGCCGCGGCGTGGAGCTGCTGGCGCGCCACGTCGACGGCGCGAGATCCCTTGTCGACGGCGCGAGATCCCTTGTCGACGGCGCGAGATCCCTTCGGCTGAGCGCCGGCGCTGGGCAATGCGTGCTCGAACGAGGCGGGCATCAGGCCGCGGGCATGAAACCACTCGAGGATGGCGGCGTGGATCCGCCCCAGCCGGAAGACGCGCCAGCGGCGGAGCTGCTCCGGCCTGCCAGAGAGCACGGCCTTGAACCGCCGAAATGACCCCGGGCCCTGGAGGCACTGGAGGAGCAGCAGCTGGAGCTCGATGTCGTCGACCGTCGGGATGAACGCCTGCAGCCATCGATACTGATCCCGCGCAGCGATGGCCTCGACGCGCACGCACGCCGGATCAGCCTCGATGCGCGCGCACGTGTCCGGATCGGCGAGCCCATCGACCAGCCGGATCACGGCGCCTGTCTCGAGGTGGATAAAATAGCGGATGTGCTGATCGGTATTGTCGAAGGCGTTCGCGAGCGCGCTCCAGTCGACAGGGACTCGCCGGCCTGCAGCAGCGGACGCCGTCGTGGTGGTGCTCATGTACGCGCCCGTGGCAGGCAGCTTTCGTGCCGCCCACGAACGAGGCGCGCGCCCAGGCGACGCCGCCGGCGCGGGGAGCAGCCTGTCTTTCGCTGACCGACGTGGGTGTCGCGTTGTGCAACACGTCCCTGAGGAGCGGAGTCGCGCGGCTCGCGGCGCCTTCGCGCCGCCTCTCACGTCAGGCAGCGCGCTGCAGGCGCGCTTTGCAGCAGGTCGCCGGACGGGTCACGGCTTCGGGTCGCCCGAACGCCCCCCGCGCATGCCGTACCGCTCGAGCTTTCGATACAGGGTCGCCCTGTCGAAGCCCAGGATCTGCGCTGCCTGGCTCTTGTTTCCGCCGACCACCTCCAGGACGCGCAGGATGTAACGGCGCTCGACCTCCTCCATGGGGACGAGCTCGGTCGGATCGTCGCTCGAGACGAGGACGTGGGAGCGCCGGTAGGTCCGGATCTTCTCGGGCAGATCGTCGACGGTGATGTGATCGTACCGCGCGAGCGCGACCGCCCTCTCGATGCAGTTCTGGAGCTCGCGCACGTTGCCTGGCCACGCATAGGCCATGAGCTTCTCCGCAGCGGGCGCCGAGAGGCCCTCGATCGGCCTCGCCTTGACGGCCGCGAAGTGCTCGAGGAAGTGCTGCGCGAGCAGCAGCACGTCGGCGCCGCGGGACCGGAGCGGCGGCAGGTCGACGTGAACCACGTTGATCCGGTAGTAGAGATCCTCGCGGAAGCGGCGCTCTTCGATCGCGGTCTCGAGGTCGCGGTTCGTCGCGGCGATGAGCCGGACGTCCACCGGGATCTCCTCGTCGGCGCCGACGGGCCGGACCACGCGCTCCTGGAGGGCGCGCAGGAGCTTCGGCTGGAGCCCGATCGGCAGCTCGCCGATCTCGTCGAGGAACAGGGTCCCGCCGTGAGCCCGCGCGAACAGGCCGCTCCGCGCGCCCTTGGCGTCGGTGAACGCGCCTCGCGCGTGGCCGAAGAGCTCGCTCTCGAGGAGGGCGTCCGGGACCGCCGCGCAGTTCACCGCCACGAACGCGCCCTCGCGCCGCCGGCTGCGCTGGTGGACGGCGCGGGCGACGAGCTCTTTGCCGGTCCCGCTCTCTCCCGTGATGAGGATCGATGTGTCCGAGTCGGCGACCCGATCCAGCAGATCGAACACGCTCCTCATCACCGGGCTCCCGCTGAGGATCTGCTCGTATCCGCGGGCGTCGGCCACGGCGCGCCGCAGGCGGCGGACCTCCTCGCGGAGGGCGCGGTGGCGCAGGGCGCGCTCGACGGTCAACCGGAGCGCGTCGAGCTCGAACGGCTTGGTCACGAAGTCGTACGCGCCGGCGCGGATGGCCGACGTGGCGGTGTCGAGGCTGCCGAACGCGGTGATGACGATGACCGGCAGATCGGGCCGGTTCTGGACGATCCGCTCGCAGAGCTCGAGGCCGTTCATGCCGCGCATGGTCATGTCGGTGACCACGACATCGAAGTCCTCCACGCCCAGGAGATCGAACGCCTCGGCGGCCGACGTCCGCCACGCCGTCCGGAACCCCCGCTTCTTGAGCCCGGCGTCGAGGAGCTCGCAGACGCCGCGCTCGTCGTCGACGATGAGGACGCGCCCCGTCATGGCTTCCCCTGCGGCAGGAACATCGTGAAGCGGCTCCCGGAGCCCACCTGGCTGTCGACATGGATCCAGCCGCCGTGCTCCTTGATGATCCCGTAGGCGACCGACAGGCCGAGCCCGGTCCCCTCGCCGACGGGCTTGGTCGTGAAGAACGGCTCGAAGATGTGCTCGAGGACGTCTGCCGGCATGCCCTCCCCCTCGTCATGAACGGACAGCGCGATGTAATCCCCCTCTGCCCCTCCTCCCTGGTCCGCGGGGGGGCTGGCGCGTTCCACCCGGACGCCGACGGCCAGCGTGCCGCCGGACGGCATGGCCTGAATGGCGTTGACCACCACGTTCGTGAGCGCCTGTTGGAGCTGGTCGGCATCTGCGTGGACGACCAGCTCCGAGGTGTCTCCTTCCTGAAGGATCGTGACGCCCTGCTTCTCCGCCAGCGGCCTCAGCATGGTGAACGTGCTGCGGAGCACGCTCCTCAGCGGTGTCTCCTGCTTCTCGACGCTGCGGCGCCGGGCGAAATCGAGCAGCTGGCGAATGATCTGGGTCATCCGCTGCGATTGCTCGAGGATGATCTGTCCGTTGGCCGGCACCTCATCTCCCGAGACGTCCCTGTCCACCAGCATGCGTGCGCGCCCGGCGATGACCTGGAGGGGCGCGCCCAGCTCGTGCGCGATCCCGGACGCGAGCTTGCCGACGGTCGCGAGCCGCTCGGCGTGGCGGAGCTGCTGGAGCGCGGCGAGGCGCGCAATCGCCTCGGACTCGAGCTTCTGGTTCGCCGCGGCGAGGCGATCGCACATCGCGTTCATCTCCCGCCCGAGCTCGCCGATCTCGTCCTCCTGGTGCAGCGACAGGCGTCGGGAGAGGTCACCGGCGCCGATCCGCCGCGCCTGATCGATCAGCGTTCTCATGGGACGTCCCACCAGCCCGACTCCGAGGGACGTGGTGAGCAATCCGCATACCAGCGTCAGGGCGGCTGTCGTGACCGTCGTGCTCAGGATCATGCTCCGGATGGTCCGGCGCGCGCCGGCCAGCGACTCGGAGAGCTCCAGCGCGCCGGCGCGGCCGCCGGTCACCGGCACGGGCACGCAGGTGACGAGCACGTCCGCGCCTTCGCGGGGGATCCTGTGCACGACCGCTTGCCCTTGCGAGACGGCGACGAGCAGCTCCGGCGCCAGTCGGGGCCGATGGGCCTCGTCCGCTTGCTCGTCGAGCCAGACCCACCGGATGTCCACCTGTCGCTCGCGCTCGTTGGCGTCCTCGACCAGGCGCAGCGCCCGCGCCGGCCCTTCGGAGCGCCACACCCCCGTCACGGCGGCGGCCAGCGCGCGGCCCATCGCGTGATGGTCCCGCTGCACGTCGTTCTCGAAGATCCTGGCCTCTCTGCGGATCTGGACGTAGGCGCTCAGCGCGAGCACGAGGAAGACCCCGAACACGAGGGCGAGCGTCAGCTTGCGCGCGAGCTTCATGCTCGACGTCGTAGCTCAGGGAGCGCGCGGCGAGCCATCCGCGCGACGCGCCGCAAAGTACGACATGCTGCATTTTGCGGCACCGGTGAACGGGCATGCTCTGCTCTCGGGCCACGCCCGCCGCGCGCCGGGCGGTCCGGCAGCGCAGGGGGCAGCTCCGGATCAGGAGCAGGCGGGCGAACACGTCCGGCATCATGACCGGCGCGGCTCCCCAGCGAGGCCGGTCCGGATCGACCGGTGTGTCGTCTCACCTCGGCTTCTCAGGGGCCTTTTCCGGGCAGCAGAACAGGTGATCGGGCACCAGCAGGGCGCAGCCGTCTTTCCAGGGGTCGTCAGGCGCGTAGTCCGTCCGGTTCTCCGCAGGATAGAAGTACGCCCTGGGCTTCGCCGGATCCGCGCAGGCGCTGTCGCGCTCCGGCGCTGCCTCGCGGCGCTTCGGCGCGCCGGCGCCCCTGGAGCACGCCGCGAGCGCGGCGCCGGCCACGAGGAGCGCGAGGAGCGCCGCGACGGGCGCGCGTGTGCAGGGCGACGCGCGCCTCGGCTGTCGCCGCCGAGATGGTCGCGGGTGAGAGCTGCTCGTGCTCGAGCCTTCCGGGGGTGTGGAGATCATCGTGCGTGTCCTTCCCGCGCCCGGCATGACGGCCCGCGCGCGGCGCGCTGGCCGAAGAGGATCGTCCCGCCGCAGGTGACCTTGCCGGCTGTCTCCCGGGTGGTCATCACCAGCTCCTCTTCCTCCGGCGTCGCCGGTCCGGGCTCGACGATCGCCGCTCGGGAGCGTAGCAGAGGACCGAGCGCGATGGCAGGAGAGCGCCCATCGTACGCGCGTTCGATCAGCGCCCGGCGTCGCCCCCCGTCCCGGCGACGCCGGTCAACGCGTAGTGCCTCATCTCCTGGATACGCTCGTAGAACGGCTTCACCTTGGCGAAGAACGACGGGAACGACGCCGCCTTGCGAAACCCCTGGAGGTGGCCGTCCAGCGAGTCCCAGCGAATGCGGACGACGAAGCTCGCCGGCTCCTCGATGCACCGGGAGATCTCGTCATCGAGGCGATGCTCGGAGCCGCAGAGCTCCGCGGCCGCGTCGCGGTAAGCCGACAAGAACGCCTGCTCTTGATCCGCGGGGATCATGTAACGAATGTACTCGATGATCATGGCAGCTTCCTGGGTTGGGGGCCGAGGGGGGAGCCGCGCGGCAGCTCGCGCCCTCCGGAGAGCAGGGATACCGCTGCTCGCGGCCGAGCAGCTCGTCTGCGTGGTGCGGAGAGGCCACCCGGCGTCCCGGAGGCCGCTCACGGCCGCGCGCTACGCTGCCTGTGAGCACCTGATGATCTCGCCGCACGGAGAGGATCACAGCATCATCGATCGTGAGCTGGCAGCGCGGGGGCTGCGCCGGCGGGTGACCCTCACCGTGTCTCATTTCCTGGTCGCTCCGTTCATCCTCTCCGGCTCCGATCTGCTGCTCACCGTGTCCGCGCGGGTCGCAGAGACCCTTGGCCGGAAGCTCGACCTCGTGGTGCGGCCGTGTCCGCTCGAGATCAGGGGCTACACGCTGACGCTCGTCTGGGCAGAGCGCTCCGAGAACGACGAGGGCCACCGCTGGCTCCGCGCCGCCATCGAGAGAGCCGTCGCGTGCGAGCCGGTCGCGGGCCGGGGCGAAGCCGGGCGGCTCCCTGCGCGAGAGCGGTGAGCGGCTCGTCATGCGCGCGGACCGCGGCGCGCCGACCCTTACCCTATCGCATTTCCAGAGCACACGCGATTTTCGGGAGAGAGACGCTATACCGATGCCTGGCGTTCACGATGCGCCTTGTCCGGTTCTCTCGCCTGGGGGTGTGCATGGGTGTTATCGCGCAGCTGAATAGAATGTCCCTGATGATCGCCGCCGCCCTCCTCGCCGGCTGCGGTTCGCCGGAGCCGCTGGGGACGGCGGAGAGCGCGGTGGCAGGCCGGCAGGGCTGCGCCGGCGGATCGAGCCCGGCGAGAGAGCGCTGGATTCATGTGACGAGCGGCGGCTACGAGCGAGCGGCCCTCCTGCACGTCCCGGGCTCTCTTGACCGCCGGAAGAAGCGCGTCCCGCTGGTGCTCGATTTTCATCACTTCAATGGCACGCCCGAGGCGGAAGCCGCGCTCTCCGGGCTCAGCGCGCTCGCAGACGAACGAGATCTCCTGGTCGCCTATCCCGCGGGCATCGGCGGGAGCTGGAATGCAGGCCAGTGTTGCGGCCAGGCGTGGGAGGAGGGCGTCGACGACGTAGGCTTCACGCGAGATCTGATCGACGCAATCTCCGAGGAGTACCGCGTAGACCCGAGCCGGATCTTCGTGACCGGCATGTCCAACGGCGCGCTCATGGCGCACCGCCTCGGCTGCGAGCTCGCGGACAAGATCGCGGCGATCGCCCCGATCGCCGGCGTCCTCCACGTGCTGCCGGAGACCTGCGAGCCGGCGCGCCCGATCTCCGTCCTCCATGTGCACGGGACCGCAGACATCGTCATCCCTTACCGTGGAGGTCTGGGACAGGTCCCGGTGCCCGTGCCGGGGAACCTCGAGTTCATCTCCGTGGCCCAGAGCCTCGCCCTGTGGCGCGCTCACGACGGCTGCGCGGACGTCTCGCACGGTACGTATGCGCACGGCGATACGAGGTGTACGGCGTGGTCCATCTGCGCAGGCGAGACCGAGGTCGAGCACTGCGCGGTCGAGGGGGGTGGGCACACGTGGCCAGGCGGAGGGGATCTGCCGCCGGTGTTCGGACCGAAGAGCGAGACGTTCCGCGCGAGCGAGCGGCTGCTCGATTTCTTCGAGGAGCACCCGATGTGACGACGACCTCCGGCGGAAGCCAGGCGGCATTGGCCGCATGAACGCGCCTCGCGGAAATGGGAGCGGCCAGGCGAGTTGACGACGTGAGCGCACGCTCACATTCTCGGGAGATGGCGATTCGCACCTCGCTGCGTGAATCCCGCGCTTCTTCGTCTCTCATCGAGCGGGCCTCCAGCCCTCGGGGATGGGCAGCTCGATGAGCTACGGGATCCTGTTCATCGCGCTGAGCGCCTCGATCGCCGCGCTCGCCGTCGTTGCCGGCGGGGCGGCGCTCGTCCTTCTCTGGGCCGCGCTGAGCTTCCTCTTGGTCGGCGCCGCGTACCTCGCGCGTCGGCCCGCGCTGCTGGGCAAGCAGCCCGACGGCACGCTGGCCCCCTGGGCGCTCTTCCTGCTCGGGCCGTACTTCCTCCTGACCTGGGCGATCTGGCGCGCCGAGCGCCTGCTCCGGCGGGCGGACTGCGCCAACGAGGTGGCGCCGGGGCTCTGGGTGGGGAGGCGGCCCTTCGCCCACGAGCTGCCGGCGGGCGTGCGGCTGGTCGTCGATCTGACGGCCGAGTTTCCGGCCGCCCCCGCGATACGCCGCCATCCCGGGTATCTCTGCGTGCCGGTGCTCGACGGCACCGGTCCCGAGCCGGAGGCGCTCCGCGAGCTCCTGCGCCGGCTGAGCGGCGAGGACCGCGTCTACGTGCACTGTGCTTCCGGCCATGGCCGCTCGGCGACCGTCGCGGCAGCGCTGCTGATGGACCGAGGGCCCGCTGCCCGGGTCGAGGACGTCGAGGTGGAGCTCCGGCGGCGCAGGCCGGGGATCCGGCTGAGCGCCGTGCAGCGGGAGCTCCTGCGCCGGGCGCTGGTCCAGGTCGGGTCGTGACGGGGCCGGCCTGCCACGCGGCGTGGGCCTCCGACGACACCTGCCTCCGGCGCGGCGCAGGTTTTCCCGGCGGCGCTTCACGGCACGAGCCCTGCTCATCCGGGCCGGCATGCTGCGCTCCCGACTCGCCACGTCGATCGCTTTGCTGCCGCTGATCTCCGGCTGTGCCGCCCGGCCGCAGCCCGCGCCTGCCGTTTCCATCGAGATCCCGCTCGCGCCCGCCCCGCGCGCGGCCGAAGCCCAGGCGGCGGGGGGCGCCGCGTCCGGCGGGGCGCTCGTGGTCTGGGGCCGCACGGGCGACGGGCCGCCGAGGACATGGCACCTCACCGAAGGCGGCGCGGTGATCCGCGCGGAGCCCGGGATCGTGGTGGCGACCGGTCGAGGGGAGTGGCGCTGGGAAGTGCGTGAAGCGCGGGTGGAGACCTCCGCCTGCGACTTCGGGCTCGGGGATACGCGCGAGCCGGGCGAGGGCACCGCGAGCCGCGCGGAGCTCGTGCTGCGCGGCAGGGGCGCGCGCCAGCAGGTGATCGCGCCGCCAGACGCGGACGGGAGCAATGTGATCCAGCACGCGGTGGAGGCGATCGGGAGCGTCGGGCCGTACCTGTTCATCGAGGAGCGGACGTACACCGACGCGTGCGGCGCGCACGGCTTCGAGGGCGCGGCGTTCATGGTGTGGGACGCCGGCAAGGGCGCGGTCGTCGACCTGCTCGCCGAGGTGCCCGACGTGCCGGCGCTGCAGGGCGAGGCCGAGGCGCTCCTTGACGGGGACGAGGACGACCCGGAGGCCGCCAGGCAAGAGGAGAACGCCCCGGACCTCGTGCAGATCGCGCCGGCCTACGACGAGCGGGGGGCGCTCCGGCTGACGGCGAGGCTCGCGCGCGCGGCCTGTTATGCATGCGGTGACGGCGCGTGGAGCTCCTACACGCGCTCGGTGGTGGTGCCCGCCGAGAACGCGCCGGAGCGCCTCGCGGCGTGGGTGTCCCCGCCGCCCGGCGTGCAGGGCTTCCTGGCGCGGAACCCGGGCGTCAAGCTCGGCGGCTGGTCGCGGACCGGCCGGGAGGAGTGAGCCGAGCGAGCCCAGCGGCGGCGGCGGCGACCCGACCCGGGTTGGCGCAGCGACCAGCGCAGCGCAGCGCAGCGACCCGACCCGGGTTGGAGCGACCCGACCCGGGTTGGCGACCAGAGCGACCAGCGACCCCAGCGACCGCGACCCGACCCCGGTCGACCGCGACCCGACCCCGGTTGAGCGACCAGCGACCCCCCACAGCGACCCGACCCGGGTTGAGCGACCCGACCCGGGAGCGACCCGACCCGGGTTGGGGTGGCCCCGGCCGCCTTGCCTGGCCCAACCAGGCGCGACGACGACCCCACCCGGGTTGGGGCGGGCGGGAGCCCGGCTCCAGGGTGGCGGCAACTGGCGGAAAACCGACGCCGCCACCCATACGGCTGGCTAAACCATTGAAATGATTCACGCCAACTCACGGCGCGGCGCTTGTATCTCCGCTCGGCCATGAGCCAGCCTCGCCAGATCGCTCCAGGCGCGACCTACCTGCTCACCCGTCGGGTCATGCGCCGGCACTTCCTGTTGCGTCCAGATGCGGCCATCAACCAGCTGTTGATCTACACCCTCGCTGTCTCGGCTCGCCGCTACGGCATCGAGGTTCACGCCCTTTGCGCGATGTCAACACACTTGCACCTGGTCGTGACCGATGTGCACGGAGTGCTGCCCCGCTTCTTGCAGTTTTACCATCGCCTCGTCGCGTTGGGCACGAAGGTGCTGCGCCAGTGGGAAGGGCCTGTATGGGACCATGAGGCCACGAGCGTGGTACGGCTCGTGACGCAGGCGGCGGTGGTGGAGAAGATCGCCTACGTGCTCGCGAACCCGGTGGCCGCTGGACTGGTTCGGCATGCGAGCGAATGGCCAGGCGTCAAGGTGGATGTTGGTGACCTCGGTCGTGGCGAACTGCACGCTGCGCGTCCCTCGGCATATCTCGACCCGAACAATCCGCAGTGGGTCGAGCAGGCGACGCTCCCGCTGGCGCTGCCGCCGGCCATTGACCAGGTGAACGCGGAGGGCTTTCGCCGTCAGGTCGAGGCCGAGCTTGAGCGCCAGGAAGCGCAGGCCCATGCAGCGGCGGAGCAGAAAGGCCGCCGCTTCCTGGGCGCCGAGCGGTCCAGCGAGATTTCCCCCTACGAGCGAGCGACGAGCTTCGAGGGGCTGGGTGGATGCAATCCAACGTTCGCCGTCGGCCGTGATCAGGGGGACGCATGCCGGACCGCTGCTGCCGCTCTGCGTGCGTTTCGCGCCGCTTATCGCGCGGCGCTTGAGCAGTGGTGTGCTGGCGTGCGCAGCGCCCTATTCCCGGTGGGGACATGGTGGATGCGCGTGTTCCACGGTGCCAGCGTGAATGATGCGTTGCTCGCGACGTAGAACGACGACCGGGGAGCGCGACGGCGATACGCAAGAACGGGTGTTGCCTTGGATGCGTTTTGGTGCGCGGCATGCGCGTGCCGGTGAAGCTGGAGCGGGCGGTAGATCCTCTACGCTGCATCACGCGTTGGGCGCGCACATGTTATGCCGGGCCAAACGAACACGACGTGGTGGCCATGCCGAACTGTCGGAGGCTTTGGCTGATGGCACGAGACGGTTCTTTGTCAGCCGCCGCGTCTCGCTCAACAGATCAATCCGGCCCGCTACCCGCAGTCCGCCGGTTCCCGCAACCCGATCGGGTCCCGCCGGTTCCGGTTCCTGCAACCCCGGTTCCTGCAACCCCGGTCCGGGCGGGCGCGGGCGCGGGCGCGCCCGGCGCGGGCGCGCCCGGCGCGCCCGCAACCTGGGTCCGCGCGCAGCCGGTCGGGCGGCGCGCGCGCGCGGTCGGGCGGGGTTGACCTGGGTCGAGCGACGTCGGCTTCGGGGTAGGGCGTCGTCGGGTCGGGTCGCCGCCCCCAACCCATCCCAACCTGGGTCGGGTCGCCCCCGTCCCGATCCGCCTCATCCGCAACCTGGGTCGCGCCCCGCCCCCCCCATCCCAACCTGGGTCGGGTCGCCCCGGGTCGGGTCGCCGCCCCCAACCCATCCCAACCTGGGTCGGGTCGCCCGCCCGCCCGCCCGCCCGCCCGCCCGCCCGCCCGCCCGCCGAGCGCCCGCCGCCCCGCCGTCAGAGCAGGTCGTCCAGGTCGTCCATCGCCTGGGAGAGGTCCTCGCTCATCTCCTTCAGCTTCTCGCGGTCCTTCTCCAGGAGCACCGCCTGCGCGGCGCGCGCCCTGTCCCCGAGCTTCCGCGCCGCGAGCACGTTCTCGAGCAGATACCGCCGCTCGGTCGCGCCGAGCGCCGCGAATGCGCGCCGCAGGATCGGCAGCGTGTCCTTGAAGCGCTCCGGCGCGATGCCACCGAGGAAGGCGTCGAGCGCCTCAACCACGGGCCGGCTCTTGACGAGCACGAGCGCGTTCACCTCGAGGAAGCCCGCCAGGAACGACGCCGCCGCCTCGGGCGGGGCCGCGCCCCCGAGCCGCAGGCCGACGACCCGCGCCACCTCCGCGTCGTCGATCGCCTGCGCCAGGTACAGCAGCCCGCATGCGAGGCCGGACGCCGTCGGGTTCACCGCGTCGCTGTCCACGAGCCCCCGCGCCGCGTCGAGCCACGCCGCCCGGTCCACGATCGGCTGCGACAGCGCCACGTCGTGCAGCGTGCGCAGCGCCTCCTTGGCCGCGGCGACCGCCTCGTCGTTGCCGGTGCAGCCCCCGTGCACGCGCAGCACTGCGCGCGCGAACGTCTTCTCGAGCATCGGCGCGATCACCCCGTCGCCGAGCGACGACAGCGACCGGGACGACCCGAACGACGCGAGCCCCGCGAAGGCGCGGCACGCCCGCGCGAGCGACGGCAGATCGCTGTCGCCGGCGGCGAACTGGTCGCACGCCCTGAGCGCCGCGGCCACCGCGCGGGCGCTCGACGCCAGCACGCCGTTCAGCAGCACGTCCGCGGCCTCGCCGGTCGTGTGGCACGCCGCGAGGTCCTCCTCGAGCAGCCGCGTCGCCACCTGCTCCAGCGTGTCGCCGAGGACGATCTTCTCGACCAGCGCAACGTCGGTCGCCGGCGTCCACTGCGCCTCCCACGTCTCGCTGAGCTGCCCGAGCAGCTCGTCGGGCGGCGTCTCCTGGGCCGCCTGGCCGCCGCGCCGCCGCGCCCCCCCGCCGGCGCGCCGCGCGCCGGCGTAGGCCGCGTAGGGGATCTTGGCGATGCGGAGCCGGTGCAGGAGCACGCTCGTGCCGACCTCAACCTCGTTGGTGAGCGACAGCCGGAACGACTCGGGCGCGTCCGTGGCGGGGAGCCTGCGCTCGCGCACCTCGCGCCAGAACTCCTCCTGGAGCGAGTTCTTCCCGATGCCGCCCCCGACCCGACCCACGTTGCGCCCGATGACCGCCGGCCAGAGGAAGCCGTCAACGTGGGTGGCGTCGCCGCGGCACATCGTCGCGATCGTCGCCTCGCGCACCTCGTCGAGGCCCGGCTCCGCCTTGCCGCGGAGCTCGGCGAGCGCGACCGCGAGGCGGAAGGCCTCGATCGTATCGGCGAGCGAGGCCATGAAGCCGCGGAGGCGGAGGTGCTCGGTGAAGTCGATCAGCACCTCGAGCGTCGCGCGCCGGAAGTCGCCGCCCGCGTCGTGCGCGCGCTGGTAGTACTGCGGCGCCCGGTTGCCCGCGCCGTACCCGAGCTGCTCGGAGAGCCGCGGAAAGCTGAAGGGGATCAGCGTCACGGCGCACGGCACCGGCGCCGGCAGCCGCGCCTCCAGCGCGGGATCGACGTCGCGCGCCGCGAACGCCGCCGCGTGCGCCGCGCCGAGCACGGCCGCGACCTCGTGCGGGGCGAGGTCCGGCCCCATGCGCTCGAGGAGGCGCCGCGCCATGTACGCGTCGCGCGCCCGGTGGACCAGCCGGTCTCCGTCGCCGCGCGCGAGGTCCGCGTACGCGAGGAGCGCCTCGCGGAACGACGCGGGATCGTACCGGGGCGCCTCGAAGGAGGCCTCCCAGAACTCCTCGAACGAGCGGAAGCCCCGGGCCCGCGCGCACGCGTCGTAGATGCTCTCGTGCTCCCCCGCCGCGCTCGCCGGCGCCTCGTCGTCCTCGCCCTCGCCGCCGGCGTCCACGTGCCCGCCGTGCCCGCCGTGCTCCGCGTCAATCTCCCGCTCGTGGCCGCCGGGATCCTCGACGTCGTCGTGGCCGACCGTCGCGCCCTCGAACGGCGCGAGCGTCATGCCGGCGGGGACGTCGATGAGCTCGACGCGCGCGCCGTGCTCGAAGGCCCATTTCACGGCGACGTACTCGGGCGAGTACGCGGCGAACGGCCACAGCGACGACGCCGGCGTCCCGTCGGTCCGGTAGCCGAGGATCGCGACGGGCGGGACGGTCTTCGGGTCGACGAGCGCCTCGAGGAGCGGCGTCGCGTCGCTCGGGCCCTCGACGAAGATCGCCTTCGGGCGCACCGCGTCGAGGTAGGCGCGCAGCGTCGCGCTCGAGCGCGGCGAGTGGTGGCGCACCGGGAAGAGGTGGACGGCGGCGAGCCGAGCCAGGTCCATCGGGGCTCCTTCTCAGGGCGAAAGGCGCTTCTTGGAGGCGGCGTAGAACTCCTTCCAGAGCCCGGCGCGCCCCTTGGCGACGGTCTCGCAGTACTCGCGGACCGCCTTGAGATCGTCGCCGCCCTCCTTGCTCACGGCGCCGAGCAGCGAGCGGGAGAGGTCGTCGGCGGTCACCTTCCCGCTGCCGAAGTGCTGGGCGAGGATGCCGCTGTTGAAGAGCACGCTGATGGCCTCGGCGGTCGACAGGACGGACCCTGGGGTCTTCACCTTGGTCTTGCCGTCCTTCGTGACGCCGGCGCGGAGCTCCTGGAAGAGCGTCACGAGCAGCTTCGCGAGCTCGGCCGGCGGCTCGACGCCGACCTGGTAGTCGCCGCGGAGCTCGGCCTCGCGCTTCTGCACGATGCGGATCTCCTGCTCGAGGTCGTCGACGACCGGGACGGTGATGAAGTTGAAGCGGCGCTTGAGCGCGGCGCTCATCTCGTTGACGCCGCGGTCGCGGGTGTTGGCGGTGGCGATGAGGTTGAAGCCGCGCTGCGCGGAGACCACCTGGTCGAGCTCCGGGACGGCGATCTGCTTCTCGGACAGGATGGAGATCAGCGCGTCCTGGATCTCCGACGACGTACGGGTGATCTCCTCGAAGCGCGCGAACCGCCCGTCGCGCATGGCGCGGAGGATGGGCGAGGGGACGAGCGCCTTCTGCGACGGCCCTTCGGCGAGCAGGAGGGCGTAGTTCCAGCCGTATTTGACGTGCTCCTCGCTGGTGCCTGCGGTCCCCTGGACGACGAGCGCGCTCGTCCCGCTGATGGCCGCCGACAGGTGCTCGGAGAGCCAGCTCTTCGCGGTGCCCGGCTCGCCGACGAGCATGAGGGCGCGGTCGGAGGCGAGGGTCGCGAGGGCGACCTGCACGAGGGCGCGATCGCCGATGTACTTGGGGGTGATCGCGACGCCGCCGACGGGCTTGTCGCTCCCGAGGATGTAGGTCTCGACGGCCTTCGGCGAGAGGCGCCACCCGGGCGGCTTCGGCGCCGTGTCCTCGGCGGCGAGGGCGGCGAGCTCGTGGGCGTACTTGGTCTCGGCGGGCTGGCGGAGGTCGCTCATGGGCGGGGACAGGCTACCGCAGAACGAGGTGGGGCGAGAGCGACATGAGCGCATTCGATGTCCTGGAGGGCCGGCCGGCCCGCCGCGCTGCATGGGCAGGCGGCGATCCCGACGAATCCGACCCAGCCGGCCGGCCCCGCCGGCGGGGCCGCGCGCCTCGTTCGATTCAACGCAAGGACGCTGAGCCGCGGAGACGCGGAGAGAAGGTGCCGGGGAGCGGAGCGTGAGGTGAGCGGCGAAGCGCTCGGCGCGTGCCGGAGACGATAACGTGCTTGTGATGAGCATGGCTTGACGCAGCGTTTTCTCGCGGGGGATCCTGCCTTCTGCCCGGCAAAGGAAGGTTGCACCGACCGTGGCGCAACGACGGAGCGGCCGGAGGGGAGACAGCGGATCATGAGAGGCAAGAGCCGTGGACAAGGCACGTGGGTCGGGGTCATCGTCGCGGTCGTCCTCGCCGGTAGTTGCGCAGCCGCCTGCGGCGTCGATCCGGAACACGACCCTCCCGGCAAGGGGGGCAGCGGCGGGGCGGGCGGCGGCGGGGCCGGCGGGGACGCGACGGGCGGCGGCGGTGGGGCCGGCGGGGCCGATACGGGCGGCGGCGGGGCCGATACGGGCGGCGGCGGGGCCGATACGGGCGGCGGCGGGGCCGATACGGGCGGTGAGGGCGCCGGGGCGCCGGCTGGGCCTCCGAGCTGCGGCTCAGGAGAGCTGGCGAGCGAGGTGCTGTGCGGATCCGAGAGCGTCAGCTGCTGCGACAGCGGGCTTGTTTCGGGCGGTACGGTCGGGCAGACGACGGTGAGCAGCTTTCTCCTGGACACGTACGAGGTGACGGTGGGGCGGTTTCGCGCGTTCGTCGACGCCGGAGGAGGGACGCGGGCGAGCGCACCCGAGGACGGGGCGGGGGAGCACCCGAAGATCCCGGGGAGCGGCTGGTCTGCTGAGTGGAACAGCTGGTATGACTGGCTCGTGGAGGACACTGCGGCGCTCAAGGCTGCGCTCCACTGCCGTTCGGAGTACGAGCGGCCGACGTGGACCGATGAGGTCGGGCCCAACGAGGACCTGCCCATCAACTGCGTCACGTGGCAAGAGGCCTTCGCGTTCTGCGTGTGGGACGGGGGGCGCCTCCCCACAACGGCGGAGCTGAACTACGCGGCAGCCGGTGGCGACGAGGAGCGGGAATACCCGTGGGGCCAGGGGCTCGACCCGAGCTACGCGAGCTACGCCTGCACGGGCGATGGAAGCCCTGCGGGCGAGTGCGCGCTCGGCGACATCCTCCCTGTCGGATCGAAGCCGGCGGGAGCAGGGCGATGGGGACAGCAGGATCTCAGCGGAAACATGAGGGAATTCACGCGGGACTGGTCGGGTCAGCTCCCGGTTCCATGCGTCGACTGTGCCATTCTGGAGCAGTCCGTGGGGGGCCTGTACCTCTTGACCCACGGCGGGAGCTATTGGCAGGGCGAGGAGCATCAGCATGCGACCAGTGCCGGTGTTTATCGAAGCCCAGGTCGCGAAGACGGGCTCGGGTTCCGGTGCGCCAGGAACCCGCCACCTGCGGAGTGAGAGAGCGGATGGTCAAAGAGCAGATGATCTCGTTATTATTCCAAGCGGCTTTCTCATGGCAACCCCCATGGCACTCGACGCCTGAAGCGGTTTCGGCTGGTCTTCGACGAACACCGATGGCGACGCGCGCGAGGGCTCGTGGCCGATTCCACGTAGCGGCGATCGAGCCATCTCGGACCAACAGCTCGCCAAGCCGCCCCTGGCAGGCCCGACGGCGACCGCAGGCCTATCAGCCCGTACACTGCACGACGGCGTGGCCGTCCGCATCCGGGTCGCAGGTGGCGGGTTCCCCGCACCCGTCCGGATCGTCCACGACGCACGAGCAGTCGTCGGTGCCGCCGCAGGACACGGGGAGCTGCTTGCACACGAACGTCACCACCCCCGGATGCGTCAACGCATAGTCGATCTTCATGCAGTAGGAGGTGCCCGTCTCGCAGAACGTGAACCCGCACGCGAACGTGCCCTCTGGCGGCGTGCACGCGCCGTTCGCTGCGATGTCGACGCGCCCCAGCTCCGGGCAGTCCTGGCGCTGGACGGTGCCGTCGCACGAGCAGACCAGCTCCTCCACGTGGCCGCACTCGATCGGGAGCGGGGTGCATGCGCCCTCGGCCTGGCCCTCGCCACACTGGTAGTCGGCGAAGTGGCAATACTCGCCCGCGGCGCAGTCCGCGCTCTGTGTGCACGCGGCTCCGCCGCTGTCATCGCCGCCGCCACCGGCGCCGCCTCCGCCGCTGTCATCGCCGCCCTGGCAGGCTGGGAGGATCGCGAGGCCAAGGAGCAACGTGAAGAGGGACGTAGTGGATAGGTATCGGACAGAGTTGTTCATGCAGCTGTGCCATTGCAAGCAGCGCACCAGGTTTGACTGACGCGAATTCACCTGCGATCCAGGGAGCCGCTGCGCTGGGGACCGTGCCGCATTGTGCCCGAGCCGTGGCTCACCGCGTTCGCCTTCCGGGGCGCGTGCATCGGGTCCGCCGCCTGGTCCGACCGTTAGCGATACCGGATGTCGCCGCGCGCTACGTCGCAGGTCATGCCGCCGGGTAGCGTGACCACCGCCAGCGCGAAAGACCCTGCCGAGAGCACGGCGAGGGGGGCCACGGCGGCGTGCGCGCAGACGTGACATGTCACGCCGGCGTGCGGCGCAGGCGTGACATGTCACGCCGGCAGCGTGACATGCCGGACGTCGACGAGCGCGTACTCGAACACGTGCGGGTCGTGTGCTCAGCTACGCGGCGTCGAACCCGAACGCCATCGGTTTCCACGTTGGGTCGCGTGCGGGTGCTGCCGTTCGCGGGTGCGAGGGGAGGTTGAGATGATCGAGGATGCGGCGCGCTGCCTTTGGGTCCGTGATCGTGGAAAGCCCGCGCATCTTCCGTTCGCACCTCGTGCATCGCAATGCATCGAACCCGAAGGTGCATTTCATGAGCTCGGCCCACGCGACATAGCGCGAGGTTGCGAACAACTCCCCGTCGAGCAGCCGCCCCCAGTGCAAGACCGAGATCAGGGTCGGCTCAACTCGCACCGTAGAGCTCGGCATGCGCGAGCGACTTCGCTGAGGGGGCCGGCGGAGCGCACGACGACCCAGGGCCAGGCGCAGGCGACGCAGGCGGCGGTCCAGAGATGGAACTGCAGGCGTAGGTCCAGCCCTGCTTTGACGCCCTGCTCGCCGGTGCCTGCGGTGCCATGGACGACGAGCGCGCTCGTCCCGCCGATGGCGCGGAGAGCCAGCTCGTCGCGGCGCCCGACTCGCCCACGAGCATGAGGGCGCGGTCGGAGGCGAGCGTCGCGCGGGCGACAGGGGGCTCCGTCGCTCGGCGCGTGTTCACGATCTGTCAATATGTGCCAAATTGAGTCAATCGGCGAGTCAAAATGAGTCAATCGGCGAGCGCTCCGATCGGGCTGAGCTGCGTGCTCCAGGCCCTTTGGCGCGTCTCGTGAGCAGCGCCAGATCGAGCGCGGCGACGGGATCGGGATCCCATGGAGCAGACGAGCACGCAGTTTGCAATGACCGCGCTCGAGGGCGGCTCCCCACCCCCGGACGGCTCCCCTCCACCCGTTGGTAAGGATGGTGATCATGAAAGCTTATCGACTCGCCTGGATCGCGCTCCTGCTGGTTGCCGCACAGGCTCCGTTCGTTACCGCCTGCTCAGGCGCGGTCGAAGGCTCGGGCGATCCCGAGCCGGATGCAGATCCCGGGACCGAGCCCTCCGGCGCCGGCGAAGGCGGCGGCGACGCGAGCGCGCCCGAGACCGCGCTCGACCTGTTCGCATGCGGTCTCGAGCCGAGCTGCGACAAGATCTCGCGGCACCTCTCCGCGGAGCCACGAGATGCGCTCGAGTGTGCGGCCAGGCTCCTGCTGTCGGGCGGCCCGGGCGTCATCGACGCGCTCGATACCCCCGGACCGTACATCGACGAGACAGAGTCGCTCATCGTGGTGCTGGGCAACGGCACCGCGCTGGTGCAGACCCGCGAGAGGCACTGCGGAGCCCCCGACGAGCCGCCCTGCCAGGCCGACACGTGGGACGCGCCGTCCCTGCATCGGATCTGCGATATCGAGATATCTCCGTCCATGGAAGAAGCGTGCGAGGAGGACTCCGAAGAGGGGTGTGTCTGGGTGCCGTGGTCAGGGCTGAGCAACTGCCAGGCCGTGGACGACTACACCTGCAACGACATCGCTGACCGGCTCGTATCGAGGTGATCGCCCCCCTCGTCCGACTACGGAGAGCCAGACGTCTGGCTCCTGTGGCGGCCAGGCGAGCGGCGGATTCATGTGCTCAGGCGGCTTCCTGCCGCGCCCCCATCGCGGCGAGCGGCGGTATCCCGAACCGCTCGCGCACCTCGCCGAGCGGCAGGTGGACCACGTCCCAGAAGTCCCAGCGATCGCTCAGGTCGACCTTGCACGCCGCGCCGCGCGCCACCGCGCGCAGCACCTTGCGCGCGTCGAAGAGGCCCACCTGCGGCGCCGCGACCGGCGTGAGCTGGAGCCCGAGGTGGAACTGCAGGATCACGAAGAGCAAGAAGGCGAACCCGTCGCGCCGGATGAACCCGGCCTGGAAGGACCCGGCCTGGATCTCGCCCGCGGGATCCGTGTCGTACTCCGCGAGCACGTGGCCGAGATCGTGAAACACCATGCGCTCCGCGATCGCGTCCCGGCTCTCGCCGGGGAACAGGAAGCCGCGCTCGGTGCAATGCTCCCAGAACACCCGGCCGAACGTGCCCTCGGGCAGGAGCCCGAGCTGCTTGTAGCGGAGGGCCCGCGCGCGATCCTCGACGCCCGCGCCGAACAGCGGCCCGAGGAGCTTGCGCACGCCCGCGAGGCCCTCCTCTCCCGCGACCTCGCGGACGAACGCGCCGAGGAGCCGCCGCCGCATGACGGCCTTGGCGAGCCGCCGGCGGCCGCGCGCCACGAGGCGGAGCACGCCCACCCCCTGCTCGCGCACGCCGAGCGCCCGGTCGAGCGCCTCCACGGCGTCCACCTCCGCCGCCGTCACCGCGCCGTCCGCCATCGCGGTCACGAGCGCGAGCTGCACCAGCCGCTTGCGCCGGTGCGGATCCGGAATGGCGCGGGCCACCGCCTCGGGCGTGACGCGCGGCAGCCCGTCGACGTCGGCGCGAGCCCCGTGCAGGGCCGCGATCTCCTCGAGCACCGCGCGCTCCGCGGGCACGAGCGGGCCGTCGGCCAGGGCCACCTCCCGGAGCGCGCCGAGCGCGGCCGGGATCTCATGAGACTGGAGAACGACGATATCCATGCTGACCTCCTCTTCGGACAAGGGGTTTCACGCGCCGTGCCCCGCGCGACGCGCTCGATGAAGGCGCTCACTCTCGCCGGAACGCGCTGACCGCCGACAGGATCGCCGCCGGGATCTCCTCCGGCAGCGATCTGGCGGTCTCCATGATCACCCGCACGCGCTCCACGCTCGCCCGGTCGACGAAGCGGCGGCCGAGCGGCGTGAGCGCGAGCGTCTTGGCGCGCCGGTCCTCGGGATCCTCCTCCCGCGCGAGGAGCCCGCGCTGCACCAGGCCGTCGGCGAGCCGGCTCCCGGCCGAGGCCGAGAGCCCGAGCGACGCGGCGAGGGCGGTGACCCGCACGGGGCCGTCCTGATCGACGAGGTGCAGCGCGGCCACCTGCGCCACGCTGAAGTCCTCCTCGTGCAGCGTGCGCGCGAGCCCCGCGATGATGCGCGAGAACATCATCCGCGTGAACTGCTCGAGCGGCGAGCCCAGGACCTTTTGCTTACTCACAATATTATTGTTTGTGCATTGGTTGCGTTGACGCAAGTATAAACCGCCGCGATCGCCGGCGCGGCTCCGTCCACCGCGCAAGCGCCGGCAGGTCCGCCGCGCGGCCGCCGGGCGCGCGCCCGGCCGCGGGTCACTTCCGCGCGCTGGTCACTTCCGCGCGCCGGTCACGTCCGCGCGCCGGTCACGTCCGCGCGCCGGTCACTTCCGCGCGCCGGTCACTTCCGCGCGCCGGTCACCTGGATCTCGCGCAGGCGCGCCCGCGCGGCCGCGTAATGCGGCTCGATCTCCTTCGCCGCCGGCGTCCCCCAGAGGTTCTTCCGCTCCTCCGGGTCGCTCGCGAGGTCGTACAGCTCGAACCGGGCGCCGCCCGAGATCGTCAGCTTCAGATCGCCGCGGATGAACGACCGCCGCGCGTCGTTGTAGGGCCCGGCCGGCATGTCGATCAGCACGTCGCGCGCCGCGGCCTGCTCGCCGGGGGCGCGGAACACGTCGGGCAGGAGCGACACGCCCGACAGGAAGTCGGTCGCGGGCGCGCCCTCGGCCGGCCCGGGGACCCGCATCAGGTCGAGCAGCGTCGGCGCGAGGTCGATCAGGCTCCGCCGCGCCGAGACGCGCGACGGCGCCGCGCCAGGCACGTGGACGACCAGCGGCACGCGCACGAGCTCCTCCCAGAGCTCGAAGCCGTGGCGGAACATCTTGTGCTCGCCGAACGCCTCCCCGTGATCGCTCGTCACGACGATCGCCGTGCGCCCGCCGTACGGCGCCGCCGCGATCGCGTCGAGCAGCCGGCCGATGTGCTTGTCCGTGAAGGCCACCTCGCCGTCGTAGAGGTCCCGCTGCGACGCCGCGCCGAAGCCCGGCACGTCGTCGTGCCGGAGGTAGTCGGCGTGCGGGTCGAGGTAGTGGACCCACAGGAAGAAGCGCCCCCCCGTGTTCTCGGGCGACCCGAGCAGCCGCAGCGCCGCGTCGGTCAGCGCGGGGCTCGTCGCCTTGTTGTCGACGTCCCACGGCGCGCCCTCGGGCGGCGCCGCGGACATGTCCACCACGTCGAAGCCGCGATCGAGCCCGCCGAAGCTGCCGAAGTAGCGGTGCCCGTGCACGCTCATCGTGCGCACCCCCGCCGCCTTCAGGCGCTCGGCGACGAACGTGTCCTCCTCGCCGAACTTGTTGAAATGACCCCAGTTTCTGTGGGTCTCGCTCCCGTACTTGCCGATGAGCATCGGGCCGATGCTCTTGCCCGTGTACGACGCGAGCGCGTACGCGCGCTCGAACACCGTGGAGCGGGCCGCGAGGGCGTCGAGGTTCGGCGACACGGGCCGCAGGTTGCCCGCGTAGCCGAGGTCCCAGCGGAGCGTGTCGATCGTGACGAGGACGACGTTCAGGTCCGCCGGCAGGCGCGCCGCGGGCGACTCGGCGGGCGCGGCCGCCTTCGGGGCGGGGGCGAGCGCGGCGAGCGCCGCGGCGGTCAGGTCGCCGCCGGAGCAGTCGTCGTCGACGCCGTTGTCGAGGATCTCCTCGGCCAGCGGGTGGACGCGCGCGTCGCGGTCGTCGCAGTCGCCGCCGCCGAAGAGCCCGGCCGAGCGGTCGCCGTCGCGGTCGGCGAGGCGGCGCAGGACCGCGAGGCTCTTACCCCCGACGGGCGCGCCGCGCTCGAGCGCCTGGCCCACCGCCGGCTCCGCGTTGAGCGCCGTCGCCGCCCGCGCGGTGAGCGCGAGCGGCAGGAGCGCGACGAGCAGCGCGACCGGGGCGCGCACCGTCCGGACGGCGGCCGGCGCGAGGAACGCGGCGAGCGCGACCACGAGCAGGAGCGCCGGCGCGCGCAGGTCGAGCTCGGGGCGCTTGAAGATGCCGTAGATGCCGAGGAAGCCGCCCTCGCCGGAGACGCCGCCCGTGGCGACCCCGATCGCGAACAGGGCGGCGGCGATCCCGAGCGCGACGCCGCCCGTGACCGCCGGGTCGACGCAGGCCGGGCGCCCGTCGCTCGCGTTGGCGAGCATGCGCCGGAGCGGCGGCGTCAGGGCGAGGACGGCGAGGCCCGCGATGAGGCCGAGGCCGAGCGAGCCCGCGGCGACGGCGGTGCCGACGAGCAGGGGGGCGGCGTCGAGCCCGAGCAGCGCGCGGGCGAGGTGCGCGCAGAGGGTCATCCAGAGGAAGGCCGCGAGCACCGCGAGCGGCACGAACGCCGCGATGTCGGCGGGCCGGCCGATCGCCCGCACGCGCAGCGAGGCGACGAGCGTGGCCGGCGACGGCGGGCGCGACGGGTCGGCCACGACCGCCGCGAGGCCGCCGAGCAGGCCGACGGCGAGCGCGACCGGCGCGAACACGCCGATGTCGGCGAGGTAGGTCGCGACCTGGATGGCGGGGTCGTCGCCGGCGAAGGCCGCGGCCCAGCCGGCGTCGAGCGACGCGGCCACGACGCCGAAGACGCTGGCGCCGAGGGCGCTCCTGGCGAGCCGCCCTGCCCACGCGCGGGCCAGCGTCGGGACCGCGGGCCCCGGTGAGCTGGGGGTGCGCTTCACGCCGGGCTCCGCTTCCGCGCCATGGGGTGGGCGGCGTCGTAGACCTTGAGCAGGTGGTCGATCGACACGTGCGTGTACCGCTGCGTGGTGGCGAGCGAGGCGTGCCCGAGGAGCTTCTGGATGGCGCGGAGGTCGGCGCCGCCGTCGAGCAGGTGGGTCGCGCAGGTGTGCCGGAGGGCGTGCGGGTGCAGGTCGGCCCGGCCGGCGCCGAGCGCGCCGTAGCGCTGGACGAGGGCCTGGACGCGGCGCACGCCGATGCGCGCGCCGCGGCGGGACAGGAAGAGCGCGCGCGGGTCGCGGGCGCCGGTGGTCGGGTCGGCGAGCTCGTCGCGCCGCTCGAGGTAGCGCTCGATGGCCGCGAGGGCGTGGGAGCCGAGGGGGACGATGCGCTCCTTGTCGCCCTTGCCGATGACGCGCACCGAGGCCCTGTCGGCGGACTGCCGGTCGACGTGGGTGAGGTCGAGCCCGCAGAGCTCGGAGACGCGCAGGCCGGCGCCGTAGAGGGTCTCGAGGATGGCGCGGTCGCGGAGCCCCTCGGCGGTCTCGGCGCCGGGGATCTCCATGACCTCGGCGGCGGCGTCGACGTCGAGGAAGGTCGGCAGCGGCCGCCGGACCTTGGGCAGGGCGAGCTGGGCGGCCGCGTTCTTGTCGACCTCGCCGCGCCGCTCCAGGTACCGGAGCAGTGCGCGGGCGGCGCCCACCTTGCGCGCGATCGAGGCGGGCGCGTGGGTGCGGGCGAGCGAGCCCAGCCAGCTGCGCAGGAGGAGCACGTCGAGGCCGGTCACGGCGGTGTCGTGGCCGGGGGCGGCGTCGTGGCCGGGGGCGGCGTCGTGGCCGGGGGCGGCGTCGTGGCCGGGGGCGGGGCCCTGGCCGGCAGCCGGGGCCTCGCCCGCGGCCCGGGCCCTGGCTGCGGCCGGAGCCTTGCCGGCCGCGGCCACCGGAGCCCCCTTGGCGGCCGGGGTCTTGGCGGCGGCCGGGGTCCTGCCGCGCGCCGGCGCGGGGCGGCGGTCGGCGTCCGCGGCCGCCTTCTCGCGGGCGAAGCGCGCGAGCTGCTCGAGATCGCGCCGGTAGGCGGCCACGGTGTGGCGCGACGCCCGTCGCTCCGCCGTGAGGTAGGTGAGGAAGCGCGCGATCGCCTGCTCCAGCGTGGTCTCGCCGGATCGATCGCCGCTTCGCCGCGCGTGCATCACCGGTTTGCCCTACCACCAGGACGCGGCGGCAGGCAAAGACTCGCCGGCGGCCCGGCTGCAGCGCCGCGCCCCGCCGCGCAGGCGGCCCGGGAGGCGATCCGCCGGCCGGCGGGGGCGGCGGCTGCCCGCCCCGGGCCCGGTGGAGGTCGCGGCGCGGGCTCGCGCCACGGCCGGCGCACCGCTCACCGCAGCCCGCTCACCGCGGCCCACTCACCGCGGCCCGCGTGGCGCTCGGCCCCCGGCGAGGATCGGCGTCCGGCGCGCGTCTCCGCGGTCCAGGCCGCTCGATGACGATCGCTGTCGACTCGTGAATTGAATTACCTATCAGCGCGGCGGACATGAGCTGTTTCGCCGCGGTGAGCGCTGTTTCGCTGCGGCGATCGGCGCTTGCGCGCGTCCCCGCGGGCGTCGAGCCATCGGCGTTTGTCCGTGGCGGGCAGTTGGCCGGATTCCGGACCTGGAGGGGAAGGTGACGAGAAAAGCTCAAGGATCTCCCTCCGTTCCCGCCTTACTGCGCCCCGCTCCGCGGCGGCTCGGCGCCGCCCGTGACGGGCGTCCGCGATCGCGCTGGTGATCCCGATATGTGCGCCGCTTTCGGTGTGGTACGACGGCCGGCGCGCTGGCGACGGTGCGCGGGGCGTGAGGAGCATGAAATGACGAATGCAGTCGTGAGCGAGCCGGCCACCGAGGTCCCGCCGAAGCTCTCCTTTGCTCAGACCCTCAGGAGCTTGCCGCGCTCCTTCTGGATGGGCTGCACCATGGAAATGTGGGAGCGGCTCGCTTACTACGGCGTGCGCGTCGTCATGCCCATCTACATCGCGCAGGCCGACGAGCCTGGGGGGCTGCACTTCAGCCAGCAGGACAAGGGCACCATTTACATGGTCTGGGCCCTCATCCAGTCGCTGCTCCCGATGGTCACCGGCGGTTACGCGGACCGATACGGCTACAAGCGCACGATCTTCCTCACGGTCTGGCTGAAGATCATCGGCTATCTGCTGATGGCGACGCAGCGGAGCTTCACCGGCTTTCTGCTCGGCGTGATCGTCCTCGCGACGGGCACGGCCCTCTTCAAGCCCGGGATCCAGGGCACGCTGGCCCAGTCGATGGACAAGTCGAACTCGTCGGTCGGCTGGGGGCTCTTCTACTGGCTCGTGAACGTGGGCGCGGCGATCGGCCCGCCGCTCGCCGGCTACCTCCACGGCAAGGGCTGGCCGTGGGTGTTCTACGGCTGCGCCGGCATCATCTCCCTGAACTTCCTGATGCTCTTCACCTACCGGGAGGTCGACTCCGGCGCCGACAAGACCGCCGATGCGTGGAAGGTCTTCAAGGATACGATCAAGAACATCTGGGACGCGCGGCTCATCACCGTGATCCTGCTGCTCTCGGGGTTCTGGCTGATGATGTACCAGCTCTGGGACCTGATGCCGAACTTCTACACGGACTGGATCAGCAGCACCTCCTTCGTGCAGAACAACCCCTGGCTGCCGGCCTCGTGGCTCGACGTCAAGGATCCGCGCGGGGTCCAGCTGAAGCAGGAGAACGTGCTCAACGTGAACGCGGTGTGCATCGTCCTCTTCCTCGTGCCCTTCTCGTACCTGGTGGCGAGGATGAAGGTGCTCTCGGCGATGACGCTGGGCATCCTCGTCGCCATCGGCGGCATCCTCGTCTCCGGGACCACGACGTCGCTCTACGTCCTCTTCCTGGGCATCCTGCTCTTCTCCATCGGCGAGATGCTGACCGGCCCGAAGAAGAGCGAGTATTTCGCGCTCATCGCGCCGAAGGGGAAGAAGGCGCTCTACCTCGGCTACATCAACATCCCGGCGGCGATCGGCCCGGCGATCGGCGCGCAGATGGCGGGCATCCTGTACGGCACGCGCGGCGAGAAGGCCACGCTGGCCCTGCGCTACCTCGCCGAGAAGACGGATTACGCCAAGGGGAAGGCCTGGAACGGCGACGTGGCGGCGCTCCCGGAGCTCCTCGGGGTGTCGCGCCAGGAGGCCTTCCGGAAGCTCCAGGAGGTGCTGCAGATCGACGCGACCCAGGCCACGCGGCTGCTCTGGGACACCTATCAACCCTACGAGATCTGGTATTCGTTCGCGGCGGTCGGCGTCGCGTCGCTCGTGGGGATGCTGCTCTTCTCCCAGCGATCGAAGCGGTGGAAGGACCTCGACGTGTAGGCGATGTCTGCCGAGCTGCTGCGCGGTCCGATCCGTCGGTCGGGCTCGCGGGCAGGGCGCTCCGCATCACTCCAGCGCTTCGGCCGCCGTCGTGGCGGTGACGGCGCGCTCGAGCCACCGTTCCAGGACATCGAGCTCGGCGCAGCCCTCGATGCGCGCGTCCTCCTCAGGCCGCAGCGCGAGCTGTCGCTGCGCGAGCACCCTTCGCAGCGCGGTCCGGGCCTCGGCGAGGCGCCCCTTCTCGACCAGCTTCTGCTGAACGTCCGGGTTTGCGCCGAGCAGAGCCTGAAGGATCTCGCGCTCCCGCGCCTTGACCTCGGGGTCCTCACCCTTGCCAACCCACCACAACAGCTCTTCGCGTACGGTCGCCGACATCGCGGTGAATCTTACCGTGCCGAGCACCCCCACGCGCGGCGCAGTACCAGAGCTTGTTCACAGGAACCAGCGCCTCGTGCCGTGTTCGTGCGTCGTTTCGGCTCTTACGCACGACGACGTCAGCGCGTCTGACAATCGCCATGGTCCACGAGTTGTTTTTTTTTGTTGTTGGATTGTCACTCCGCCGCTGGACTTGCGGGGCGACCGCCTACTCGCACGCTTCGCCGAGGATGTACCCGTGCTTGCAGACGCAGCGGCACTCGACCTCGAACTCGGGCTCGTTGCACGCCGGCCGGACCTGCATGATCTGGCTCGCCGTCCGGCCCTCTCGGTCCTTCACCTGCACCTCGATCTCGTAGTCCTGATCGAAGATGTCGCGGCTCGACCAGTTGTTCGGGCAGACGCCCACGTTCGCGAACGTCGAGATGTCCACGTCGACGCTCGCGCCCCAGCCGTCGCCCGTCGGCTTCAGGTTGACCGTCCTCGCCTCGGACATCACCCGTCCGGACTCGGTGTCGCGCAGCGCGCCCGTGAGCTGGACGCCGCAGGCGTTCAGGTTCGTCGCGCGGACGCCCAGGAAGAGCACCCGCCCGCCCTGCGGCGGCATGATGATGTCGACCCCGTCGCCGTCGGCTACCGGGCGCGCCACGTCGCTCGAGTCGAGCGCGATGACCTCGATCTGGGTGGGCGCGCCCTCCTCGCCCAGGTACCCGAACGTGCACGTCCCGTTGACCGGCGGGCGAGGGGGCTCCCCGTCGTCGCCGCACGCCGGCGCGGCGAGCAGCAGCACGGCGAGCGCGCGCCTCGTCGCGGCGCGCCGGGCCGTCATCGGTCCCGCCGCTCCGGCGCCGGAGGCGGGCCGTCGTCGTCCTCCGGCTCCTCCCGCGGGATGGGCGCGCGCGGCGGGCGCCTCGAGGCGCCGAAGGAGCTCGAGCTGATCGGCGGCGCCGCGCGCGAGTCGGGCGCCGCGTGCTGGGACGGCGAGCCGCCGCGCCACGGGCCGACCGCCTCGGGCTCGGCCGGCCCCGGCGGTGCGCCGGACGCCGCGCTCCCCTCGTGCAGCCCCGCCAGCGGGAACGGCGTGCGCTCGGCCAGGTAGGCCGCGAGCAGCCGGTCGCGCTCCAGCTCCTCGGTGCTCGGCGGCGGCGGTGGATCGAGCGTCGGCAGCTCGTCGGTCCACGTCAGGTCCGCTTCCTCCAGGCTCGGGCCGGACCCGGCGCTGCTGGAGAACCGCCGCGGCGCGTTTCGCTCGGTCGGGACAGGCTCCGGCGCGTAGCTGGGAGCGGCAGGCTCCAGCGTGTGGCTGGACGGACGGTCGGGCGCGTATCCGGGGGCGCGGTCGAGCGTGTGGCTGGACGGACGGTCGGGCGCGTATCCGGGGGCGCGGTCGAGCGTGTGGCTGGACGGACGGTCGGGCGTGTATCCGGGGGCGCGGTCGAGCGTGTGGCTGGACGCGCGGTCGGGCGTGTATCCGGGGGTGAGCGTGTGGCTGGACGCGCGGTCGGGCGCGTATCCGGGGGCGCGGTCGAGCGTGTGGCTGGACGCGCGGTCGGGCGTGTATCCGGGGGTGAGCGTGTGGCTGGACGCGCGGTCGGGCGTGTATCCGGGGGTGAGCGTGTGGCTGGACGCGCGGTCGGGCGCGTGGCTGGACGCACGGCCCGGTGCATGGCTGGACGTCCGCTCCAGCGAGTGGCTGGACGTCCGCTCCAGCGAGTGGCTGGACGTCCGCTCCAGCGAGTGGCTGGACGCTCGCCCGGGCGCGTTGCTGGGCGCGCGGCCGGGCGCGTTGCTGGGCGTGCGCTCCGGCGCGTTGCTGGGCGCGCGGCCGGGCGCGTTGCTGGGCATGCGCTCCGGCGCGAAGGAGGGGCTCCGCGACGTCGGCGGCGGCGGCGGGGGAGGCGGATCGATGGTCGGCAGCTCGTCGTCCCAGTCCCAATCCTCCGGATCGATCCGGGAATCCGACCGGCGCGACGGCGGGCCGAGCCGGAGATCCGCCGACCTCCGCGATATCGGGAACCCCGCCGGCGGGCCGATCGTCGGCAGCTGGCCCACGCCGGCGTCCCGCGGCGGCGCGTCCTCCCGGCGCTCGAGCCGCCGCGACGGGCGCGTCGGCTCGGGCACGGGCACGGAGTACCTCGTCGACGCGACCTGCCCGAACGGCCGCGAGTCCCGCGGCAGCCGCGGCGGCGGCGGGACCGCCATGGCCGCGCGCGCCGCCGCCGTCGAGGGCGGCGGCTGCGTCGAGATGAGGTTCTCGTCACGACCCCGCTCGACCGACGCCGGGCGATCCGCCGGCGCTGGCTGCCGGGGCTGCACGCTGGTCGGGGACGACGCCGCCTGCGCCGAGCCGGCGAGCGGCCGGCCGAGCCAGGCCGCGTCCTTGCGCCCCTGCGACGAGCGCGCGCCCTCCTCCGTCGGCCGCACCGCGCGCGGCGCGAGCGTGTCGCCCGGCTCGGTCGGCGGGACCTCGTCGCCGAACAGGACCGGCGCGCCCCCCGCCCCGCGCGACTCCACGCCCGCCGCGCCCCGCCCGGAGCGGAAGCCGAACGCGGCGCGGATCGCCCGCTCGTGGTGCGGCTCCACCTCGACGGGCCGCACGATGAAGCACGGCTCCGCGCCCGGCGCCCGCAGCGAGAGATCCACGTCGAACGGCGCGCCGACGAGGTGACCCTGCTCGTCGAACAGGATGCGCACCGGCGGCTGCGCGAAATGCGCGGGCGAGCTCGGCGTCGCGAGGACGACCCCGAGCTCGCCGGTGCTCAGCTGCACGAACGTCCCCGTCGGGATGATGCCGAGCGCGCCGATGAGCAGCTTGCCGATCGCCCGGTCGGTCGCGCTCTCGGCGCCCGAGACCATGCGCTGGAGCACGGCGTCGAGCGACGAGCCGCCCGTCGACCCCTCGAGCGCCGGGAACGGCGCGGCCCGGAGCTCGGTGAAGTGGCGGGCGGCCGCGAGGATCCGCGCGAGCACCGTGGGGCTGCGCCGGCCGCCGTAGAGCGGGCCCTGCCGGCCGCCCGGCCGGAGCGCGAGCGCCTCGTAGGCGATCACCGTGCGCGTGATCGACGGCGCGTGCAGCTTGCCGAGCGCCGTCAGCATGACCGCCGCGCTCGCGGGCAGCCGCTCCTTCTCTTCGTCGCTCAGGCTGCGCTCGAGCAGCGAGCGCGCGGCCGGCTCCTCGCCGCCCGGAGGGCCCGCGAGCGCCCCCGTGAGCCGCAGCCGGCCCACGTCGTAGAGGAGCGCCGCCGTGACGAGGCTCCCGAGCATCCGCCGGTCGGTCGTGAGCTGGCGCGCGATCCCCAGCGCGACGATCGCCGTGGACACGCTGAGGCCCGCCTCGTCCGGGTCGGCGACCTTGCCCGCGGCGACCGAGAGCAGGAGGCGCGCGTCCTCCTCGGCCGCGGCGACGAGCTTCTGCGCGACGCGCTTCACCCGCTGCGGCAGCGCCGCCTCGGACGAGCGCAGGGCCGCGTAGAACCCGCGCATCACCAGGATCGCCGCCGCGTAGGTGCGGCTGATGCGGCCGATGCGGGTGCCGTCGCCCTCGATGGCCCCGGCGGGGAACGGGTTCGTGAGCTTGCGGACCCGGACGCCGCGCAGGCTCGACTGGAGCAGCCGGGCGGCGATGCTGCGGTCGCGCTGCGCGTCGGCGAGGAGGCGGGCGAACGCGGCGAGCTCGGCGCGCCGGACCGTCTTGTCGAGCACGAGCTCCGAGACGTCGCACGCCTCGAAGAAGCTGCCGAGCTCCAGGGCCACCTCGTACGTCTCGCGCGAGGCGCGGAGCATCTGGCCGTTGATGAAGAGCGTGTTGCCCGCGAACACCAGCGTCGCGGCCTCGCTCCCCGACAGCTCGCAGAACTGGACGATGCTGTCGATCGCCGACGGGACGAGCGACAGCACCGCCTGGTTCGAGTCGCTGTGCAGGAGGCACGCCTTCGCGAGCCGGTAGATCATCTGCACCAGGCCGAGCGCCGCGCGGCGCCGCCCGTCGGCCTTCACGCCCGAGATCGCCGTCTCGCCGGTGATCTCGTGGACGTTGGCCTTCTCCTCGCTCACGGCTTCCTCCCGCCCCGCGGCGACGGCGACGGCGCCGGCTTCGTCGACGGCACCGCGCTGTTCGGCGCCGGCTCGATGGCCGGCCGGGCCGACGGGCCGAGCGGCAGCGACGCGGGGCCCTGCCGTACGCTGTACGGTGGAGCGCTGTACGGCGGAGCGCTGTACGGCGGAGCGCCGGCGCCGGAGGGCGGGGCGGGGGACCGCGGCGGCGCGGCCGGGCGCGGCATCGACGGCGGCATCGGGGGCGGCGCGGCGGTCGGGGTGGACGCCGCGGCGGCGGAGGACGGCGGCGGCCCGCGCCGGCTGAACGGCACGGAGTTGGGGGGCGCCGAGGCCGAGCTGGCCGAGGACGGCACCGGCGAGACCATCGGCGGCCGGTAGGCGGGCCGGCCGGCGTCGCCGCTGCTGTGGGGGCCGACGGTGCTCGGGCGCGGGGTGCTCCACGGCTCGAGCTGGTCCGGCAGGCTGAGCGGCGCGCCCGGGCTCACGCGCCGGACCGAGACCGGCGAGTACGAGCGCGCCGCGCGGGAGGGCGGCGCGCTCGCCTCGGGCGGCGGCGGCGGCGCCTGCGCCGGCGGGCGCTCGCTCGGGCGGGTCGGCGCGACGAGGCGCGCGGCGATCGCGACCGCGGCGCGGGCGGCGGCGTCGCGCACCGGCGGGGTGTTCCACCAGCGCGGCTTGGTGGCCTCCTTGACCGCGCGGAGCGCCTCGTAGCTCCGCGCCTGGCAGAGGAAGTGCGCGGCCAGCTCGCGGGTCTGCTCGATCGCCTCGGAGGGGATGAGCTGGCGCTTCTCGAGCAGCTCGATCGCGAGCTTCTCGGCCCGCGCGGGGTTCAGCTGCGCGACGGTCTCGAGCCACTGCCGCCGCTCCGACCCCGGCAGGTCGTGGAACGACGGCGCGACGATCCGCCGCACGAGCGTCGGGCCCGCGGCGAGGACGCCGAGCTTGCCGATGAGGCGCAGGGCCTCGCGGCGCACCGGCGGCGCGGGGTCGTCGAGCAGCTTCTGGAGCTCGTCGCGGACGCGGTCGGCGGCGGAGCCCGGGCCGGTCGCCCCCTCGCCGCCCGCGGCGTCCGGGAGCTCGGCGAGCGCGCTGATGCGCACCTCGACGTGCGGGCTCGCGAAGCCGGCCTCCAGCGCGGCGAGCGCGTCGGGGGTCTTGAGCTGCGCGAGCAGCTGGATGAGCGTCAGGGCGAGGGGGGCCGGCGCGCGCGAGAGCAGATCGCCGAGCTCGGCCTCCCGGCCCGGCGCCCACCGCCGCATGTACGCGAACAGGATCTCGCGCAGGCGCTCGGACTGCACGGCGCCGTGGCACTGGCAGGCCGCGCCGAAGAGCGAGCCGTCCTCGAGCGCGTCGAGCGCGTGGGCCAGCCCCTCGACGATCGCCGGGTCGAGCGGCGCCAGGCTCCGCCCCGCGCCGGGCTGCGCCGCGCCCCGCCCTGCGCCCGGCTGCGCCGTCGCGCCGGCGCCGGCGGCCGCCGCCGCGCCGCCGTGGGCCGCGCCGGCTCCCGCGGCCGCGCCGTGGGACGCGGCGCCGTGGATCGCGCCGGCGCGGACGGCCGCCGGCGGCAGCGTCGCCGCGGCGGCCTCCTCCGGGTGGGTCGTCGCGAGGTCGTCGAGGATCGCCTTCAGCGCCTCGACCGGGAACATCGCCTGCGCGAGCGCCCGGTCGATCGCGCGCGGCGAGAGCTGCGGCAGCGCGGCGCCCTGCCGGCTGCTCGCCGCGCCCGCCGCGCCGCGCTGGACGCCCTCGATCCGCGTCGCGAACGCGCGCCGGAGCATCGTCTGCACCTCGAACGCGAGCTCGTAGCTGTGCAGGACGATCTGGTCGGCGGTCCACGCGGTGAGCGCCCCGGTCATGCGGTCCGCGTCGCCGTGCCTCACGGCGTCGACGTAGCCGTCGACGAACGCCTCCATGTAGCGCTCGGTCCACTGCTCCGACGGCAGCGCGATCTGGGCGCCGAGGGTGCTCCGGGTGAGCGGGTCGACGGCGAGCGCCGAGGCGGCCGCGCCCGTCTCGGCGAGCGCGGCCTCGACGTTGCGCTGGAGCGCCCTGCCCGCGAGCGAGCTCTCGTCCCAGAGGCTCTCGATCTGCGCGAGGGCGCGCGCCCCGATCGCGATCTCGCGGCATTGCTCCTCGAAATCCTCCGGGTCGACGTCGCCCTCGGCGAACTGATCGATCGCCATGTAGGCGATGTGCTCGAAGCGGCGGTCCCAGAGCGCCGTCACCGCGTCGTCGTCCTCGCCGATGCCGAAGCTCTGGTCGCGGAGCAGGATGGCGGCGAAGTCGCGGAGCTCGGCCTCGGTGATGCCGGCCTTGATCTGGATCTTCCGGACGCCGTCGGCGAAGAGCTGGTAAGGGATGCGATCGAACGGCGGCCTGTCGGGCTGCCAGATCGGCTGGCCGCCCGAGGTGAACGCGCTCGGGGTGACCTCCCAGCGGACGCCGAGCGGGTTCTGCGCCAGCGTGCGCGTGATCTCGTCGAACGCGAAGTGGATCCCCTTGTTCACATGCGGGTGGTTCCACCCGTACTGGCGGATGTTGCTGAGCACCAGCGCGAGCTGCTTCCACACGCCGACGAGCCGCTGGCAGGTCTGCTCGACAAGGGCCGAAGGCGGCGGCTCCGGGTCCTCGTCGATGGCGTCGTTGCCGCGGACGAGCACGCGCGGCGCCTTCTTCTCGCGCGAGGGGGTCAGCTGGCCGGCGGCGTGCGCGGCGGTCAGCCGGCGGAGCTCGGCGCGCATCGCGCCGGCGCTCTGGAAGCGGCCCCCGCGCTCGAACGCGAGCGCCTTGTCGACGAACGCCACGATCTCGACCGGCAGGTCGGAGACCTCGGTCGCGATCGACGGCGCGGTCTGCGTCGCCGCGAGGAAATACGACTCGGACTCGCTCCGGCCGCGGTTGAGCCGCTTGCCCGACAGCAGGGTGAACAGGCACGCGCCGACCGACCAGAGGTCCGACCGGCCGTCGATGCCCGAGACGCCCATCGCCTGCTCGGGCGACATGAACGCCGGCGTTCCGAACGTGAGCCCCGCGCGCGTCGCCTGCCGCTCGGGGTCGCGCATCCGGGCGATGCCGAAATCGAGGACCTTCACGTGGCCGGCGCTCGTGACGAAGATGTTCGCCGGCTTGATGTCGCGGTGGACGATGCCGATCGAGTGGCACTTGTCGAGCAGGTCGAGCACGACGTCGAACACCGGCAGCACCTGCGCGAGGGCGAGGGTGCCGCCGTGGTTGCTCGCGAGCCGCTGGAGGGTGGTGCCCGTGAGCAGCTCCATGACGAGGAACGGCTCCCCGCGGTCGCTGAGGTCGTCCTCGATCACGGCGACCCGCGCCGGGTGGTCGACCCGGTTCGCGATCTTGCCCTCGCGCAGGAAGCGGTCGCGCAGCTCGGCGTTGCGGGCGAACTCGATGTGGAGCACCTTCACCGCGGCGCGCGAGCCCCGGCGGTGGGTCGCCGCGAACACCGCGCCCATGCCGCCGACGCCGAGCAGATCGTCGAGCCGCCACTTGGCGTTCAGGGCCGTCCCGATCCGCGCAGCGGCGGTATCTACGAGGTTCGGCTCCTCGGCGTGCGGGTCGAGCGGGGCCATAGACCGGGCGGCGGACAGGGGCCGCGCCGTGCGCGGCAGAGGGCGAGTAAGCCAGCCCGAGCATACATGGTTCCCGCTGAAGCGCGAACCAGGACAAGGTCGTCCGCCCCCACGGAAGAAAGGTGGGAGAAGCGTTCCACGAGGTGGCAGCAAGGCTGCGTGTGACGCACGCGCGCGACCGACAACGCACGAGTTGGACCCATCCCGGACAACCCCGGACGGCCGCCGGCGATCGCCGCGTCAGCGCGCGATCGGGCGCGGCGCTGCGCCGGCGTCCTGCTCGGGCGCGCCCGGCCACTCGGGGCAGGTGACGCGGTAGTCGATGTCGGGCATGAGCAGCGCCCACTCCTCGCGCGTGAAGTTGCGCCCGGCGTAGGCGCACGCGCGGGTCACCAGTGGCTCGGCCACGATCGTGAAGACGCGCGCCGCGCCGTCGTTCGCGGCGGTCACGACGCGGGTGGCGTCCGGGCTGAACACCGCGTCCGTCAGCGTGACCCCCTCGGCCCGGAGCGTGATCGGCTCGCCCTGCCCGTCGACCGGGAGCACCCGCGCGACGCCGTCGCTCGACACGGCCACCACCCGCGCGCTGTCGCTGCTGAACGACACGGTCCGGACGGACGCGCCAAGGCCGCTCAGGACCAGCGGCTGCCCCTGGCCGTCGGCGCGGAGCAGCCGCACGGCGTCGTCGAGCGCCGCGATCGCGATGTGGCTCCCGTCCGGGCTCACCGCCAGCGCGGCGATGGCGCGGTCCTCGTACCCCGACGGGAGGACGCGCGGGGCCCCGCGGCCGTCCGCGGGCCACACCTTCACGTTGGGCCCCGACGTCGCCACGATGTGCTTGCCATCCGGGCTGAACGCCGCCTTGAGCAGCCCGGCGCGCTCGTCGCGCAGCACGACCGGCTCGCCGGGAGCCCCGTCGTCGAACACGCGCAGGATGCCGTTCCACGAGGTCGTGACGATCCGGGTGCCGTCCGGGCTGAACGCTACGCCCACCACCCGGTCGTCGTGGGCGCCGAGCACGACCGGCTGGCCTTTCCCGTCGGTGCGCCACACGCGCGCCGTCCGGTCGGCCGAGCCGGTGACCAGGCGGTTGCCGTCGGGGCTGAAATCGACGCTGAGCAGGTGCTCCTCGTGCCCGCGCAGCACGACGGGCTCGCCCGAGCCGTCGGCGCGGAAGATGCGCACGGTCCTGTCGGTCCCGGCGGTGGCGATCCTGCCGCCGTCGTGGCTGACGGCGATGGTGGTCAGCGGCCCGGTGTGGCCGTGGAGGAGCAGCGGCTCGCCCGGCGCGTCGAGGCGCCACACCCGCGCGGTGCCGTCCTCCGAGGCGGTGACGACGCTCCTGCCGTCGCGGCTGAAGGCGGCGCTGTTCACCGCCCCCTCGTGGCCCTCGAGGACCGCCGGCGCGCCCTTGCCGTCGGCGCGGAAGACCCGGGCCGTCCCGTCCGCGGAGGCCGTGACGACCGACGTGCCGTCGGCGCTGAAGGCGGCGCTGCGCACCGGGCCGCGGTGCCCGCGGAGGACGATGGGCTCGCGCTGGCCGGGCCCGAGGATGCGCGCCGTCCCGTCGCCCGCCGCGAGGGCGACGCGCTCGTCCACGGGGCTGTAGCTCGCGCCCTCGACGCCCTGCCCGAGCCCCTTCAGCGCCGCGGGGTCGCCGTGCCCGTCGGCGCGGACGGCGTAGACCGTCCCGCTGATGGCCGTGGCGAGGATCCAGGCGCCGTCGTGGTTGAAGACCGCGCGCCGGATGAGCCGCTCGCCCAGCGGGACGACGAGCGGCGGCTCGTCCCCCATGCCGGGGCGCCACACGTAGATCGCGCCGTTCGTGGTCCCCGCGACCACGCGGCTGCCGTCCGGGCTGAACGCCACGCTGGACGGCGCGGCGTCCCGGGTCTGGAGCGCGCACTCCTCGCGGCCGTCGGGGTGCCACAGGCGCACCATGCCGTCGGTCGACGCGGTGGCCAGGCGGCTCCCGTCGTGGTTGAAGGCCACGGCGACGACCCCGCCGGGGTCGTGGGCGCGCAGCACCACCGGCGCGTCGCGCCCGCCGAGGCGGAAGAGCCGCGCGGAGCCGTCGGCCGAGGCGGTGGCCACGAAGCGGCCGTCGGGGCTGAAGGCCGCTTCGTGGACCGCGCCGCCGTGCCCGGCGAGCACCTCCTGGCCGACGGCGGGGCCCCAGACCGTGTCGCCGAGCGCCTGCACCACCGTGGCGGCCGCGGGGCGGCCGCTCGCCCTGGCGGCGAGGCCCGCCTCCACGGCGAGGAGGCGCGCGCGGGGCAGCAGGCCGTCGGACAGCTCCTTCGCCGACTGGGCCGCGAGCCGGCGGGCGTCCTTCTCGCGCGCCTCCTGCTGCGCCCGGACGAGCGCCTGCTCCTCCTTCCCCATCTGCCAGAGGAGCACCAGGATGAGGCCGCCGAGCAGCGTGACGGCGACGGCGAGCACGGTGAGGAGCCGCCGCATCGACCGCTTCTGGTCCTCGGCCCGCGCGCAGGCGGCGAGGAACGCCCGCTCCTCCCCCGAGAGGTCGCCCCGGCCGTCGCACCACGACGTGAGCTCGGCGAGCGCCGCGCCGCCGACGAGGAAGTCGTCCTTCCGCCCGTTCGAGAGCCAGCGCAGGAGCGGCTCCGTGACGGCCCGCTCCACCTCGCGCGACCCGACCCACGCCCGGTCGAAGGCGCGGCGGAAGACGCGGTTTCGCACGTCGAGGGACGGCGCGCCCGCGGCCGTCGCCCGCTCGGCGCAGAGCCCCGAGAGCCGCAGCAGCAGGTGGACCGGATTGCCGCTGTCCACGGGCACCGGGTGGCCGTCGAGCAGCTGCGCGTACAGCCGGAGGAGCTTCGGCGCGTGCGCGCGGTGGGGCCCGTGGGGCTCCAGGCACCGCTCCGCGTAGCGCAGGTTCGGGTCCTCGGCCCGCCCCTGGCCCAGGAAGCGCCGCTCCACCGCCTCGTCGACGCCGAGGCCGCGCCGCTCTCCGACGAGATCCGCGCAGAGCCGCTGGGTCATGTAGGGGTGCCCCGAGGTCCACGCGAAGATCGCGTCGAGCACCGCGTCGGGGTCGGACACCACGCCCTCCAGGCCCGCGCGGAACCCGCGCACCTCGGCGCGGGTGAAGTCGTCGAGCCGGATCGCGCGGCCGATGTTGAACGGCGTGCGCGTCGGATCCGAGACGAGCTCCGACGGCGCCGCCACGCCGAGCAGGCAGAAGGTCAGCCGCGCGTTGTCCGGGCGCTCGGCGCGCCGGTTGACGAAGGCGCGGATGGCGGCGAAGAAGTCGTCCCGCGAGAACGGCAGAGACAGGGTGGCGTCGACCTCGTCGATGAACAGGACGATCGCGGAGGAGATCTCCACGAGCACGACGTCCTCGAGCCAGCGCAGCCAGCAGTGCACCGGCCCGAGGTGCCAGTGCGCATCCCAGAACTCGTCCGGCGGCTCCAGGCCGAGCTGCTCGGCGATCTCGGACGCGATCCCGAGGTACCAGCCCACCGGCGTGGCGGTGTCGGTGCCGAGCGCCCCGAGATCGACGCTCGCGCACTCGATCTGCTCGGCGCGGAGCCGCATCGAGACCCGGAGTCGCAGGCTGGACTTGCCGATCTGCCGGGTCGACAGCACATAGCAGAGCTCTCCGCCGAGCAGCGCCTCGAAGAGCTCCGTGTCTGCGGAGCGCTCGATATAGATCGCGCCGTCGCCCACGGTCCCGCCCGCCTGGAACCGGCGCCTGTGATCTCCGGCGCTGGCCTTCGCCTGATCGAGGTCGGGAGGCGCCGAGAAGGTCACGAATCAGACGGTGCCATGCTGCGCCGGGAGCGTCAACGGAACGACACCCCGCGTCGTTAGCGTCCGCGGTGGAACAACAGGGCTCGCAACGGCGCATGACTTCACGAGAGTGTCACACCGGAACGGGCCGGAGCGCGCCCGCTCGCGCGCGGCCGCCGGCTTCTGGCGGCATGGCGTCGCGCGACTCGGCCGCGGCCGCGCGCCTCGGCGCCTGCCTTCCTTTGCCGTGCGGCGATCGCGGATGCGCCGTTGGGTTGCGTCTCAAAACCCACTTGCCACGTCCAGAAATCGTGGACCGGGCCACTCCGGCTGGTGTAGCGTTCGCGCGTGCGAGGGGCGTTGAAGGCGAAGGGGCATCGCGTCGCGGCCGCGCTGGTGGCCCTGTCGCCGCTGGGCTTCGCGGCGTGCCCTGCGGCTCAGCAGATTCCTGCCGATACTACGGCTTTGCCCGATACGCCTGAAGCACCTTCCGGAGAGGTGCAGAGTCCGCCGCCCGCTGCGGAGGCGGCCCCTCCGCCTGCAGCGGCGCCGGCGGCCGCCCGGCCCGAGCTGCGCGGCGAGGTCGCGGCCGCCTCGCCGCGCGGGCGGCCCGGCGCGGTCCCGTCCGCCGCGCCCGCCGGCCGCGGGGGCCTGAGCCGCCTGACCGACGAGGCGCTCGCGCGGGAGGCCTCGCTCGCGACGCACGTGAGCGACTGGCGGGAGGAGATCGTCTATCAGGTATTGATAGACCGCTTCGCCGACGGCGACCCGGGCAACAACCATCGGATCTCCTCGGCGCCCGGCAGGTGGCACGGCGGCGACTGGAAGGGGCTGGAGGACCGGCTGCCCTACCTCGAGGAGCTCGGCGTCACCGCCCTCTGGATCTCGCCGGTCGTCAAGAACGTCGAGACCGACGCCGGCGTCGACGGATACCACGGTTACTGGACACAGGACTTCACCGCGCCGAACCCTCATTTCGGCGATCTCGCGTCGCTGCGCCGGCTCGTCGCGTCGGCCCACGGCCGCGGGATGAAGGTGATCCTCGACATCGTGGCGAACCACGTCGGTCAGCTGTTCTTTTACGACATCAACCGGAACGGCCGGCCCGACGGCGCCGTGAACGGCGGCGGCAAGGGCGGGCGGTCCCCGAGCGAATACGACCCCGATTTCGACCCCCGCGGCGTCCAGGCGCGGACGTCGCTCGGCGATTCGGGCCCGGCGCCGATCCTCTTCCGTCACGACCCCGCGACCAACCACCTCCCGCCGCAGCCCGAGCTCTTCCAGAATCCCGAGGTGTACAACCGCAAGGGCCGCATCCTCGATTTCGACGATGTCGACCAGCTCGTGCGCGGCGATTTCCCGGGCGGGCTCAAGGACATCGACACCGCCCGCTGCGACGTGAAGCGGGCGATGGTCGACGTGTTCGTGCGCTGGGTCGAGCTCACCGACGTCGACGGGCTCCGCATCGACACGGTGAAGCACGTCGAGCACGAGTTCTGGCGCTATTTCACGCAGAACGTCCGGCTGCGTCTCAAGGAGAGGGGCAAGACCAACTTCTTCATGTTCGGCGAGGTCTTCGACGGCAGCGACGATCTCATCGGCAGCTTCACGAGGCACGCCGTCCCGGCCCACCCGCACGACGAGGCGCTCGGCGGCGATCTGGAGCGCGAGAGCGCGAGCGAGGCGGAAGGGGGCTGTCCGGGCGCCGCGCCGATCACGGGGGACATGCTCGACGGCGTCCTCTATTTCTCCCAGTACTACCAGGCTTTCCGCGACGTCTTCCGCGACGCGCAGGGCACGCGGCGGATCGAGGATCTCTGGGCGGCGCGGGAGGCCAACTACGGCACGGCGCCGAACGCGAACGGCACGGGCCTGCCGCCGGTGAAGACGCTGGTCAACTTCATCGACAACCACGATGTCCCGCGCTTCCTCTACGACGGCCCGGGCGCCTCGCCCTTCCAGGCCGATCCCGAGGCGGCGCTCCGGAACGCGCTCCTGTTCCTCTTCGCCGAGGACGGCATCCCGTGCCTGTACTACGGCACCGAGCAGGGGTTCAGCGGCGGCTTCGACCCGGCGAACCGCGAGGACCTCTGGGCGAGCGGCTACGACACCCAGCGCCCGCTCTTCCGGTGGATCAAGCGGCTCACGGCGCTGCGCAGGGGCTACCGGGCGCTCACGGTCGGCGAGCAGCGGGTGCGCTGGTCGACGGAGCGGACCGGCGACGGGGACGAGGACGCGGGGATCTTCGCCTTCGATCGGGGCGAGCCGGGCGGCGATTACGCGCTCGTCGTGCTCAACACGCACCCGGCGAAGCGGAGCGCCACGCGCTTCGCGGGGGCGCCCATGACGACGGAGCTCCGGCCGGGGACCGTGCTCGTCGACGTGCTCTCGCCCGAGAAAACGACATATAGCGTGGGCGCGAACGGCGCCGTCACCGTCGAGCTGCCCCCCGTGAGCGGGGCGCTGCTCATCCCGGAAGACCAGGTCATCCAGGGTATTTGATCCCCCACGAGCCCTCCTCCCCTTCGAGAAACTTGATCATGGCCTCTGTCAAAGTGCGCGGACTCAACAAGCGATTCGGCCAGACCCACGTGCTGCGCGGCGTCTCCGTCGACGTGCCCGACGGCTCGTTCGCCGTCCTCGTCGGCCCGAGCGGCTGCGGCAAGTCGACCCTGCTCCGGCTGCTCGCCGGCCTCGAGGAGGCCGACGAGGGCACGATCGCGCTCGGCGGGCGCGACGTCACGCGGCTCGAGCCGCGCGATCGCGACATCGCCATGGTGTTCCAGTCGTACGCCCTCTACCCGCACCTCACGGTGCGCGAGAACCTCGCGTTCGGCCTGAAGCTCCGGAAGACGCCGCCCGCCGAGATCGAGGCGCGCGTGAAGGAGGCGTCGGAGATGCTCGGGCTCGGCCCGCTCCTCGACCGGCACCCCCGGGCGCTGTCCGGCGGCCAGCGCCAGCGCGTCGCCATGGGCAGGGCCATCGTGCGGCGGGCGCAGCTCTTCCTGTTCGACGAGCCGCTCTCCAACCTCGACGCCGCCCTGCGCGCGCAGGTGCGGGTCGACATCCGCAAGCTGCACGACCGGCTCGGCGCGACCAGCGTCTACGTCACCCACGACCAGGTCGAGGCCATGACGCTCGCCGACGAGATCTTCGTGCTCAACAAGGGCGTCGTCGAGCAGTCGGGGCCGCCGCTCGAGGTGTTCGCCCGGCCGCGCACCCAGTTCGTCGCGAGCTTCCTCGGCAGCCCCGCCATGAACTTCGTCGAGGCGCGCATGGAGAGCCGCGGCGGCCGGTGGGTCGCGGCGCAGGGCGATCTCGCGGTCGAGGTCGACGCGGCCGAGTTCCCGGGCGCGGCCTCCGCCGGCCGGCGGGTGATGGTCGGCGTGCGCCCGCACGAGGTGGACCTCGCCTCGGGCGAGGGCGGCGCCCCGTTCCAGGTGTCGATCGTCGAGGCGCTCGGGGCCGAGTCGTACGCCCACGGCACCGTCGCGGGGGCGCCCTTCGTGGCGCGCCTCGATCCCTCGGCGCGCGTGGCCAAGGGGGACACCGTGACGATCGCGCTGCGCAACGTGCACCTGTTCGACGCGGACTCGGGGCTGACCCTCCGGGAAGCGTGAGGCGACCGATGCCGAGCCGCCGCCCGGCGCCCGCGCTCGCCGCGCTCGCCCTGGTCCTCCTCCTGCCGGCGCTGGCGGCCGCGGCGCCGATCCGGCTCTGGCACGCCTACCGCGACGACGAGGCCAGGGCGCTCGGCGCCATCGTGGCGGCGTTCCAGGGCGGGGAGGTCGAGCTCCTCGCCGTCCCGTTCGACGCCTACGCCCCGAAGCTCCAGGCGGCGATCCCGATGGGCGAGGGGCCCGACCTGTTCATCGACGCCCACGAGCGGCTCGGCGACTACCGCGCGCGCAAGCTCGTCGTGCCGGTCGGCGACGCGCTCGAGCCGGGCGGCGAGGCGGCGTTCCAGGGGCCGGCGCTCGCGGCGGTCCGTCAGGGCGGCGAGATCTTCGGCCTGCCGCTCAGCCAGAAGTGCATGGCGCTCTACATGAACACCGCGCTCGTCCAGGAGGCCCCGGCCTATCTCGAGGACATCGCGGCGCTCGCCGGCGCCCTGCCGCAGGGCGTGTTTCCGCTCGCGTACGAGGCGTCGAACGCCTACGCGCACATGCCGATCCTCGCCGCGTTCGGCGGCGCGATGCTCGACGAGGACGACCAGTTCGGCTTCTTCGGCCCGGGGCCGGAGCGCTCGCTCGAGCTCGTCCGCTCGCTGATCGCGCGGCGGGTCGTCCCGGAGGACGCGAACGGCGCGCTGGTGACCGACCTGTTCAACGCGGGCCGCGCGGCGTTCGTGATCAGCGGGCCGTGGTTCGTGGGCGGCCTCAACGACGAGGCGAAGCGGCGCGCGCGCGTCGTCCCGCTGCCGAAGGTGCGCGAGACCGGCCAGCCCATGCGGCCGTTCATGACCGTCGAGGCGGTCATGCTCTCGCCCCAGGGCGCGCGGCGGCCCGAGGCGCGGGCGCTCGCGCGCCACCTCGCCGGGGCCGCGGCGGCGGCCACGCGGCTCGAGGTCGCGCGCACGCCGCCGGTGCGCACCGACGTGGCGGTCCCGGCCGGCGACGCCTTCATCGCGGCGTTCACCGAGCAGGCCAAGGTGGCCATCCCGATGCCGACCTCGCCGGCGATGCGCTCGACCTGGGAGCCGGCCGCGCGCGCGATCCGCAAGGTCCTGCGGGGCGACGCGCCCCCGGACGTCGCGCTCTCCGAGGCGAAGCACCGCTTCGACGACGTGCGCCGGCCGCTCCCCCCGCGCGCCTCGCCGGCGCCGCTCCTCGTCGGGCTCGGCGCGCTCGCGCTCGTCCTCGTGCTCCGGTGGGTCTCCGCCGCGAGGGGCGCGGTCCGCGGCCCCACGCTCCGGCGCTCGCTCGAACGCTCGCTCCCGGCCTACAGGTACGTCGCGCACGCCGTCGTCGCGATCGGCGTGCTCGTCATCGTGCCGCTCGTCATCGGCGCGGCGACGTCGCTCTTCGCCGGCAGCGGCGAGAGCCTCCGGTACGTCGGCCTCGCCAACTTCATCAGCATCCTCACGGCGCGCGGCGAGCCGCTCTTCTCGAGCGGCTCGTTCTACCTCGTGCTCGCGGTGACCGTGCTCTGGACGGCGGTGAACGTCGCCTGCCACCTCTTCCTCGGCGTCTCGCTGGCGCTGCTCCTGCACCGCCCGACGCTGCGCCTCCGGGCGCTCTACCGGGTGCTCCTCATCGTGCCGTGGGCCGTGCCGAGCTACGTGACCGCGCTGTCCTGGAAGGGCATGTTCCACCGGCAGTACGGGGCCGTGACCGGCCTCATCGAGGCGGTGAACGCCGCCTTCGGGACGAGCATCGAGCCGATCGCCTGGTTCTCGAGCTTCACGACCGCGTTCACGGCCAACGTGACGACCAACGTCTGGCTCGGCTTCCCGTTCATGATGGTGGTCACCCTCGGCGCGCTCACCGCCGTGCCCGACGAGGTGCTCGAGGCGGCCGAGGTCGACGGCGCCTCGCGGTGGCAGCGTCTCTGGAAAATTACGTTGCCACTGATACGACCGGTGCTCGCGCCGGCGGTGACGCTGGGCGCGATCTGGACGTTCAACATGTTCAACGTGGTGTTCCTGGTGTCCGGCGGCGATCCGGACGGCACCACGGACATCCTCGTCTCCGAGGCGTACCGGTGGGCGTTCACGCGCGAGGCCCAGTACGGCTATGCCGCGGCGTACTCGGTGCTCATCTTCCTGCTGCTCACGCTCGCCACGCGCGACTGGCGATGGCGGCGGCGGACGCCTGGGTCGTATATCCCGCAGGGCGGCGGGGCGGCGGACGGGTCGGCGCCCGCCCCGGTGGCGGCGACGGAGGGCGTATGACGCGGCGGCCGTCTCCGGTCGAGTCGATCGCGGTGCACGTCGCGCTGCTCGCGGCGGTCGCGTTCGCGCTGTACCCGGTGCTCTGGGTCGTCTCGATCGCCTTCTCGGGGGTGCGCCCGCCGGTGCCGGAGGTGCTGCCGATCCCGAACCAGCCGACGCTGGCGCACCTCGAGGCGGTGGTCACGACGTCGCAGAAGGTCGGCGGCGAGACGGTCTGGCTGTTCCCCCGCCAGCTCGCCAACTCGGTGGTCGTCGCGCTCGCGACCGCGGCGGTCGGCGTCGCCATCGCGGTGCCGGCGGCGTATGCGCTGGCGCGGTTCCAGTTCGTCGGCAAGGAGCGCGGCCTGCGGGCGCTGCTCGCGACGCAGATGTTCCCGACGGTGGCGAGCGCGATCCCGCTGTACCTGCTGCTGGACGCGCTGGGCCTGCTCAACTCGCGGACGGGGCTCGTGCTCTGCTACGCGTCGACCGCGGTGCCGTTCTCGATCTTCCAGCTCCGCGCGGCGTTCCAGGCGATCCCGGTCGACCTGGAGGAGGCGGCGATGGTCGACGGGGCGACGCGCTTCCAGGCGTTCCTCCGGGTGGTGCTCCCGGCGGCGCGGCCGGCGATCGCGGTGACGGCGCTGTTCGCGATCATGACGGCGTACAACGAGTTCATCCTCGCGGCGACGCTGCTCTCCAAGGAGGAGATGTTCACGCTGCCGGTGGTGCTGCAGCGGTACATCGGCGAGCACGACGCGCAGTGGGAGCGGTTCGCGGCGGGGGCGCTGCTCGTGTCGCTGCCGGTCATGGCGGCGTTCTACCTGGTGCAGCGGCACCTCGTGGCGGGGCTGACGACGGGCGGCGTGAAGGGGTGAGCGCGGCGTGAGCGGACCTTCGCGCGACCCTGCCCCAGAGGTGCGATGCCGGCCGCCGTCGTGGACGAGCCGCCCCACGGCGCGACGCGCGCTGCGGCGGCGTCGCGGCGCTCGGGGCGCGCGGCACCCCCGCCGGCCTGGCCCCGGCCGCCCCTGCGGCACCTGTCCGCCTGACCCACCTCGCGGCCATGGACGCCCGATCGCGACCCCGCTATCTCCATAAAGCCATGCCGAAGGCCGAGGATCCCCCGCCCGCCGCCGCGCCGGGGACCACCCACGCGGAGCCGCGTCCGCCGCTGGGCGGCGATGGCCGTCTCTCGCTGACCGGCGACGGCCGCCCCTCGCTGGGCGGCGAGGCCCGCCTGTCGCTGGGCGGCGAGGCGCGCCCCTCCCTGGCAGGCGATCCCCGCCCCTCCCTCGCCGGCGATCCCCGCCTCTCGCTCGTCGGCGACCCCGACGGCCGCGGCACCTTCCTCCCGGCCGGGGCCGTGCCGCAGCGGCGCCACAGCCGGACCTCGTGGGAGAAGCTCTGGCTCCTCCCGCTGCTCGGGCCCCTGCTCGCGATGCTCGTCATCGGCGCGGTCGCCACGCTCGAGGCCGCGTTCGACTGGAACATCCCGAACCCGCCGGCGATCCTCTCGATGATCATCGTCTTCGCGGCGTTCAGCGGCGGCCTCTGGAGCGGCATCGTCACCGCGCTCATCTCGTGCGTCTACTTCGCGCTCTACTTCTCCGAGGACGGCGTGCCGTTCTCGTACAAGGAAGACAACCTGCTCCGCGTCGTCGTCTTCGCCGTCACCACGCCCGCCATGGCGGTGATGGCGAGCATCGCGAAGCGGCGCGCGGACGCCATGGGCGCGGCCTCGCTCGAGAACGAGCGCGAGCACTCGGCGAGCCTGCGCGCCCTGCTCATGCAGCGCCAGGCGGTCGAGGCCGAGCTCCAGCAGGCCAAGGAGGCCGCCGAGGCGGCGAGCCGCGCGAAGAGCGAGTTCCTCGCCAGCGTGAGCCACGAGATCCGGACGCCGATGAACGGCATCATCGGCATGACGTCGCTCGCGCTCCAGACCGAGCTCACCCAGGAGCAGCGCGAGTACCTCGAGATGGTCAAGATCTCGGCCGACGCGCTCCTCGCCATCATCAACGACGTCCTCGACTTCTCGAAGATCGAGGCCGGCAAGCTCGAGATCGAGCCCGTCGTCTTCGACCCGAGCGAGATCATCGGCGACGCCGTGAAGACGCTCGCCCTCCGCGCCCACGAGAAGCGGCTCGAGCTCGCCTACGACGTGGCCCCCGACGTCCCCGAGGCGCTCGTCGGCGACCCGCTGCGCCTGCGCCAGGTCCTCGTGAACCTCGTCAGCAACGCGGTGAAGTTCACCGACGCCGGCGAGATCCTCGTCCGCGCCGAGGTCGACTCGCGCGCGCCCCTCACGGCCGAGGAGGAGTCGAGCGCCGACCACCCGAGCGCGCCCAGCCTCTACTCGGGCGAGGCGCTCGGCGACGCCGTGGTGCTCCACGTGCGCGTGATCGACACCGGCATCGGGATCGCCCCCGACAAGCAGCGGCTCGTCTTCGACGCCTTCGCGCAGGCCGACGGCTCGACCACCCGCAAGTACGGCGGCACGGGGCTCGGCCTCACGATCTGCGCTCGCCTCGTCGAGATGATGGGCGGCAAGATCTGGATCGAGAGCGAGCTCGGCAAGGGCAGCACGTTCCACTTCACCCTCCAGCTCCGGGCGCTCGAGGGCGCCGCCCGGTCGCGCCGCCTGCAGATGCCGCGGGACCTGCTCGGCACGCGGGTCCTCATCGCCGACGACAACGCGACCGCGCGGCGCATCCTCGCGGAGACCATCGACGGCTGGGGGATGAAGGCCGTCCCGGTCGACTCGGGGGCGGCGGCGATCGCGGCGCTCTCGGAGGACTCGGGCACGTGGGCGCTGCCCTGGGGCAAGCCGGGGGGCAACGCGGTCGGGCCGAGCTCCTCGTTCGGCCTCGCCATCGTCGACGCCCGCATGCCGAAGGTCGACGGCTTCGCCGTGGTCGAGCACTGCCGGCGGCGCGAGATCCTGAAGGGCCGCACCATCATGATGCTCAGCTCCACGTCGGCGCAGGCGGACGCCGCGCGCTGCCGCGATCTCGGCGTCTTCGCGATGGTCACGAAGCCCGTGAAGACGTCGCACCTCCAGGAGGCCGTGTTCCACGCCTTCGGCATCCCGACGCGGAGCGCGCTCCGGTCGGCGGACGTGCGCCGCGCCGTGCCTGGGCCGCGCGCCCGCGGCCTGCGCGTCCTCGTGGCCGAGGACAACGCCATCAACCAGAAGCTGATGCGCCGCTGGCTGGAGCGGGAGGGCCACCACGTGCACATCGTCGAGAACGGCCGGCTCGCCGTGGAGAAGATCGCGACCGGCCAGTACGACGTGGCCCTGCTCGACGTCGAGATGCCCGAGATGGACGGCCTCCAGGCCGCGCGGGCGGTCCGCGCGCGCGAGCGGCGCGAGGGCGGGCACATGCCGCTCATCGTCGTGACCGCGTACGCCATGAAGGGCGACCGCGAGCGCTGCCTCCGGGCGGGCTTCGACGGCTACGTGTCGAAGCCGGTGCAGCTCGAGGAGCTCTACGACATGATCGACCGGCTCGCCGCCGGGCCCTCCTCCCTCGAGATCGAGGACCCGGCGCGCCTGTCGCTCGGCGCGCCGAACTCGTACCCGTCGGTGCCCTCGTCGTCGCTCGACAGCGCGCCGCCGAGCACCCGGACGCCGGACGAGCGGCCGCAGGGCACGCCCTCGTCGATCGCGAGCCGGCCGATGTTCGACCGGACCAGGGCGCTGGAGCGGACGGGCGGCGACGCCGACCTCCTGCGCGAGCTCGCCGAGGTCTTCCTGGAGGAGTGCCCGCGGTGGATGGCCGACATCGACGAGGCGGTGACCGCCGGCGACGCCCGCAAGCTCCAGCGGGCCGCGCACAGCCTGAAGGGCGGGGTCGACAGCTTCGGCGCGCGGGGCGCGTTCGAGGCCGCGTTCGCGCTGGAGAAGATGGCGCGCTCGAACGAGCTCGGCAGCCTGGCCGAGGCGCAGTTCGCGCTGCGTGCGCAGATCGACCGCCTGATCCCCGAGCTCGCCGCGTTCGTGCGCGAGGGCTCGCCGGCGGACGCCGCGCCGCCCGCGGGCGCTGCGCCGCCGGTGCAGGGGGAGCGGCGCTCTGATAACGAGGTGACGCGATGGTGAGGGTGCTCGTGGTGGACGACTCCCCGATGGATCGGCGCCTCTCCGGGAGCCTGCTCAAGAAGCGCGCCGGCATGGAGCCGATGTACGCCGAGAACGGCGTCGAGGCGCTCCAGACGATCGCGAAGACGATGCCCGAGATCGTGCTGACCGATCTCCAGATGCCGGAGATGGACGGCCTGGAGCTGGTCGAGGCGATCCGCCGCGAGCACCCGTACCTGCCGGTGATCCTGATGACGGCGCACGGCAGCGAGGAGATCGCGGTGCAGGCGCTCCGGCGCGGCGCCGCGAGCTACGTCGCGAAGCGGAGCCTCGCGGCGGAGCTCGTGAACACGGTCGAGAACGTCCTCGCGGTGGCGCGGCTCGATCGGCGGGAGCAGCAGCTACTCGCGTGCCTGACGGCGACCGAGTCCCATTTCGAGCTCGACAACGACGTGGCGAAGGTGCCCGCGCTGGTGGGCCACATCGAGCAGAGCCTCGGCCGGATGCGGCTGTGCGACGAGACGGGCCGCATCCAGGTCGCGGTGGCGCTGCGCGAGGCGCTGGTGAACGCGATCGTGCACGGCAACCTCGAGGTGAGCTCGTCGCTGCTCGACGAGGCTCCGAGCGCCTTCTCGGCGCTGGTCGAGCGGCGCCGGACCGAGGGCCCCTACCGGGACCGGCGGGTCTACGTCGTGGCGCGGGAGACGCGGACCGAGGCGACCTACGTGGTGCGCGACGAGGGCCCCGGCTTCGACCCGCGCGACCTGCCCGACCCGACCGACCTCGCCAACCTGGACAAGCCGAGCGGCCGCGGTCTGATGCTGATCCGCACCTTCATGGACGAGGTGTGGCACAACGAGAAGGGCAACGAGATCCACATGATCATGCGGTGCCGCTCGCCGGGGTCCGACCGCGAGCCGAGCGATCCGGGCGTCTGAGGCGGGCGCGCGGGGAGCTGCGGCCCGATCCTCAGCGCTGCGATCCTCGCCCGCAGCGCCGAGGCATGCTGCTTCATGGCCGCGCGCGCCGTGACGCGGTCGAGCTCGCCAGCATCGCTGCTGTGGCTGCCAGGCGCCGGCCGGCCCACGCGACTCGTGGACGGTATGGGATGTGCAGTCTTGCGAAACCTGGCTGCGCGAAATCTGGCTGGTAGTACCCTCGGCGGGTAGCAACGTCGAAACGTCCCTCCTCTCCACCGCGGTGTCGTGGGAATGAGCATCACGCCGCCCGTTGGCTGGCTCGGAGAGGGGGCCAATTGCCTGGAGCGCAGACATGCTGAAGGTGGCGATCATCCTGGGGAGCACGCGGCCGGGCCGGAACGGCGAGGCCGTCGCGAAGTGGGTGCACGGCGTGGCGACGAAGAAGGGCGGCGCCGACTACGAGCTCGTCGATATCAAGGATTTCGACCTGCCGCTGCTCGACGAGCCGGCGCCCCCGTCGATGGGGCAGTACACCAAGCCTCACACCAAGGCGTGGGCGGCGAAGATCGACTCGTTCGACGCCTTCGTGTTCGTCACGCCGGAGTACAACCACGGCACCTCGGGCGCGCTCAAGAACGCGATCGATTACCTGTACAAGGAGTGGAACAACAAGGCGGCTGGCTTCGTGAGCTATGGCAGCGCCGGAGGCGTCCGCGCCGTCGAGCACCTCCGGCTCGTGATGGCCGAGCTTCAGGTCGCGGACGTGCGCGCGCAGGTCACGCTCTCTCTGTTCGACGACTTCGAGAATTTCAGCGTGTTCAAGCCCCGCCCGCGCCACGAGGCGTCCGTCGGCACCCTGCTCGACCAGCTGCTCGCGTGGGCCGGCGCGATGAAGACCCTCCGCGCCAAGTGAGCCATACGCGCTCGCGGAGCCTCGCTGTCGCGGCGCCTCACCTGGGCGTGCACCCCGGCGAGAGCCGCAAGAGCGTTCCCGGCGTGCAGGTGTCGAGACCCAGCCTGAGCTCCTGGACCAGGCTGTCGAGGTCCACCAGGGGCTTCGGCGCGTTCGAGTACTCGTACTTGTGCGATGTCACGAGGCCGTCGCGCTGCAGGCTCACGCGGGTCGCGCCGCCGTCGGCGCAGTCGGGGCAGCCGTAGCGCTCGTCGAGGGGCGCTCCGTCCAGCGCGCCCTCGACCTCCGCGACCCGGCGCGATCCTTTGTCCGTCAGCGTCGCGGCGTTCGAGCGGCGGCAGTCCCCCTTGTGCGTGCAGGCCTTCAACTCGAGCGCCGCGCCGTCCCGGGAGACCGTCGTGACGCACTCGCCATTGCAGAACCCGAAAGAGAACTCCGAGGAGATCCACACTCCTTCGCCGCCGGGCGCGGCGCCCAGCAGCAGCTGTTCAGGCGCTTGCTCGTCCTCGGAGCTGGAAACGCAACCGGCGCCGAACGAAAGACCCAGGACCGAAGCAACAACGCTGACCATCGTGGACGTTTTCATGCCCGGCGCTGAGGCAACCTCCATGCCGATCGGGCACATCTCCCGCGATCAGTGCTGCTCCGCACACCCGAGCAGCACAACGGTGGCGTGACTCCCTTGGGCTCGGGAGGATGTGGAATGGAACAGGTCAGCGGGTGGCTCGGTCCGGTACATCTCGAGCATCCTCGACACGAGCCGCGCGTCGATGTGCGCGGCCAGGAGGTGCCGATCGCCGCTCGGCCCGACGAGCAGCTTCAGCGGCTTGCCGATGCGCTGCTGCGCGCGCGCGAAGCCGAGCAGACGGGCCCTGCTTCAGCGGTGCTCCGTGGCCGAGCCCGGCTCGGCGTGGGCGGACTGCCACGCGTGGCGCAGCTGCCGGAGCATGCTCGGGTGCACGATGAGGCCACCTCGCGCGCCGGCACGGTGGCACGTGGCACGGTGGCGCGCGCGCAGCCCCGGGTGCCAGGGCCGCGTCACGCCAGCTCGGCCACCAGCGCGCGATGACCGAGGTCGAGCGCCTCCAGCCGCCGCAGCTCTCCGTACTTGCGATCCCACTCCCCCGACGCGAGCTCCGCCCTCAAACGCGCGAGCCCTTCCGCCACGTCTCCCTCCTCCGCGAGCGCGAAGTTCGAGATGTTCCGCCGGACCTCGCCGTCCAGGTACATCTCGGGCCGCCCCCAGTACGCAACGAACAAACCGTCGATGCAATCATGAGGCAGCGGGAAAGGCCGCGCCTCCACGGACGGGAGCTCTTCTCGGATCGCGTCGACGATGGCGGAGTACTTTCGCGACGGGTCGAGCGAGGGGAGGTAGTCCTCGGTGAGCCAGAAGGGTTTACCGCTCGGCGGGTGGCGCAGGAAGATGACGATTCGTTTGCGTGCGACCCTGCGGAGCTCGCGCAGGCCAGCCCGCAGGTCGGTCCAGTGATGTAGCGTGTTGACGGCCAGGGCGGCGTCGAAGCTTCGGTCGGGGAGGGGCAGGTCCTCGGCCCTGGCCTGGAGGGCCGGCGCCGAGCCGCGCCGCCTTTGCGCGATCATGGTCGCCGAGGGCTCGACCGCGAGCACCTCTCGATCGGTCGGCTCGTACGCGCCGGTGCCCGCGCCCACGTTGACCACTGAGCGCGCGTCGCCGAGGGCGTCCCTGATCAGCGCCTCGATGCGGGGATCCGTCCTTCGCGTGGCGGAGTAGCATGTGCCGATGCGATCGTAGAGAGAGCTCATGTCCTTCGGTCCTCTCGCCGGCGTTGTACCACGATCGCCCGGCGACCCCGATCCGCAGCGTTCTTGCCCTCGCCTAGATCGCCGATCACGTTGATCAAGCGAGAGATGAAGCGCCAAGACGCCAAGACGCCAAGACGCCAAGATTTTTTTTTTCTCTCTCTCTCTTTACTTGGCGTCTTTTGGCGTCTTGGCGGTTCAAATTTCTGCGCTTTCAGGCAATTCAGCCCGTTTCTCGCTCTAGGCGTCCTCCGTCGCTCCCCCTCTCATGGAACCAGAGACGGACTCGAGCGACGCGCGCCGGGGCTCACAGGCAGGCGTACACCGCGTCGATCAGCCCCGGCCACCGCGGGTCGCCGCCCTCTCCGCTCGCGATGGTCTGGTTCGGGGTGTAGCCGAACCCGAGCCCCGCGTCGGGGTCGGCGAAGCCGAGCGCGCCGCCCGCGCCGGGGTGGCCGAACGTCCGCGGGCCGCGGCCGAAGGGGCGCAGGGCGCTCGGGAGCATGAAGCCGAGCGAGAACCGGCTCTCCGCGAGGAGGACGGCGTCGGGCCCGCGCGACCGCTCCGCACGCGCGGCCTCGATCGCCTCCGGCGAGAGCAAGCGCGCGGCGCCGGCGAGGGCCCCGCCGTTCGCGAGCGCGCCGTACATCCGCGCGAGGGCGCGCGCGTTCGCGTGGCCGTTCAGCGCGGGGATCTCCGCGCGCCGGGCGCGGGCGGTGTTGACGAAGCCGGGCGACACGAGGTCGCGCGGCCGGGTGAAGGCCATCGAGGTGAGCGACGCCGGATCGCGGAAGCTCGCGGCGAACGCGCCGCCCAGGCCCGAGGACGCCGCGAGGGTCGGCGGCACCTCGGCGACCCGCCCGTCGTGCTCGGCGCCGGTGCCGATGTGGAAGTCGAGGCCGAGCGGCCCCGCGACGGCCTCCCGGAGGAACGCGCCCACGCGCCGGCCGCTGGCGCGCCGGATCACCTCGCCGACGAGGAAGCCGAACGTGACGGCGTGGTAGCCGTGCCGGGCGCCCGGCTCCCAGAACGGCGCCTCCGCGGCGAGGGCCGCGGTCATGGCCTGCCAGTCGTAGAGCGCGCCCTCCGCCGGCTCGGCGCGGAGCGCGGGCAGCCCGGCGCTGTGATCGAGCAGCTGGCCCACGAGGACGCGCTCCTTGCCGGCCGCGGCGAACTCCGGCCACAAGGCGGCGACCGGCGCGGCCACGTCGAGCGCGCGCCGCTCCGCGAGCGCGTGGGCGCACAGCGCGACCGCGCCCTTGGTCGCCGAGAAGACGTTCACGATCGTGTCCCCGCGCCACGGCGCGGTCCTCGCCGCGTCCCGGAAGCCGGCCCAGAGGTCGACCACCACGCGGCCGCGCACGGCCACGCTCACGGCGGCCCCGAGCTCGGGGAACCGCTCGAAATTCGAGGCGAACGCCGCGCGCACGGGCGCGAACGCGGGGTCGCAGGAGCCATGGAGTTCGAGGTGCATCGCTCGTCCCTTCGTCCTTCCTCGGGGCCGCACGGACGAGCGCGCGCGGGTGACCCGCCCGGCCCTCGATCCCGGATCCCGGCCCCGGTATGCGCAACCACTGTTGCGCAACCGTGGTTGATGAATAGGGCCGCCGCCCGGGACCGTCAACTCCATTTGCGCAACCTTGGTTGCGGGATACAGGCTCCCGCCGTGAAGACCGCGCGCCCGGACGAGGACCTCGTGCTGCTCTTCGCCGCCATCGCGGCCGCGAACAGCGACGAGGTGATGCGCCGCGTGGAGAAGGCCGGCCACGGCGACCTCCGGCCGGGCCACGGGTACGTGTTCCAGCACCTCATCCCGGGCCCGGTGAAGGTGAGGGAGCTCGCGGAGCGGCTCGGCATCACGGCGCAGGGGGCGTCCAAGGCGGTGGCGGAGCTCGAGGAGCTCGGCTACGTGCGCCGGCGCGTCGCCGAGGACGACCAGCGCAACCGGCTCGTCGAGCTCACCGACCGCGGGTGGGCCGCGGTCGAGGCGGGGCGCGCCGCGCGGGCCGCGGTGAACCGGCGGCTCCGGGCGCTGCTCGGCGAGGAGCAGGCCGGCGCGCTGCTCGCGTCGCTCCAGCGCATCGCGGAGCGCACGGGGGGCCTCGCGCTCCTTTCCTCGCGGCGGCTCCGGCAGCCGTAGGCGCCGCGAGGTATCCTCCCCGGATGCCGTCCCACCACCTCGCTCAGATCAACATCGCCTTGCCGCTGGAGCCGCTCGACTCGGCGCGGCTGGCCGACTTCGTGTCGGCGCTCGCCCCCGTCAACGCGCTGGCCGACGCCGCGCCGGGGTTCGTGTGGCGGCTGCAGGGCGACGGCGGCGACGCCACCGCGGTGCGGGCGTTCGGCGACGACCGCATCCTCGTGAACATGTCGGTGTGGGAATCGGCAGAGGCCCTGTCCGACTTCGTCTTCCGCAATCCAGAGCACGCCGCCGTGATGCGCCGTCGCCGGGAATGGTTCGCCCCGATGAAGGAGGCCATCACGGCGCTGTGGTGGGTCCCGGCCGGGCATGTCCCGACCGTCGCAGAGGCCGAGGAGCGGCTCGAGCACCTGCGCCGGCACGGCCCGACGCCCCGCGCGTTCACCTTCCGCCACCTGTGCCCCGCGCCCGACGCGCCGGCCGCCGCCGCTCCCGCTCCCGCGGACGATTCGCTGCGCTGCCCCGCCGGCTGAGCGGTCAGCGCCTGGCGACGGCGGCGGGGGCGCCCCCGCCGCCGGGGCTCACGCCACGCGCCCCGGCGCGATCCGGAGCAGGTCGAACTCCGCCACGAAGCCCTCGCCCACCGGGCTGCAGGCGTAGAGGCCGCACTCCACCTCGCGCGCGCCGTCGTCCTCGTGCAGGTGGGCCATCCGGATCTGCGTCCAGGCCCCGCCGTCGTCCGAGCTCTCGACGAGGTAATCCGACCCTTCCCGCCGCACGCGCAGCCAGATCTCGCGGCGATCCGAGGGGAACGGCTGGGTCGACCAGTCGCTGTAGCCCGCGTTCGTCACCACGGCGCCGAGGCGGCTCGGGCCGTCCGGCTCGAACTCGACCGACGTCTTCAGCCAGCACGACGCCGCGATCCGCACCATGAGCCCCGCCTGATCGTACTGGTGCGCTGGCCGGAACCGCACATGGCAGGTCATCACGAAATCGCCGCCGGCGCGGGTGAAGAGGAACGGCCCGTTGTCGGGGCGAAAGCCGTAGTGCGTCTGCTGCCAGTAGTCCGTCTTGGCGCCGGGCTCGACCACGAGCACGCCCCGCTCCGGCTCCACGACCCAGCGCGAAGGCGGGTTGCGCCACGTGAGCCGCGGGTCGATCCCGGGCCTGGTAAAGCCCTCTTCCAGAAGCTGCCCTGTCATGACGCCGGCCTCCACAAGTCGCACCTCGTGAGATCCGCCCCCTGCGCGGGCGCGGGCCGGGAGCCTACCACGGCGCGCGCCGCTGCCGGGAGCGCTCCCGCGCGACCCGGCCGCGCCGCTCACGCCGAGGGCGCGCGCGGGCCGAGCACCGCGTCGTGGAGCTGGTCGAGATCGAACGGCTTGGCGAGGAACCGCGCCAGCCCGAGCCCCGCGGCGAGCTCCGCGACGTCCACCGCCGCGCTCACGAGCACGAAGCGCACCACGGGATCGATCCGCGCGCGGATCGCCTTCGCGCACTCGCAGGGAGAGAGCCCGGGCATGAAGTAGTCGCACAGCACCGCCCGCAGCCGGTCGCGCTCGCGCTCGATCAGCGGGAGCGCCTGAGCACAGTCGGCGACCTGGAGGCAGTGGAGCCCCCACTCGCTGATGCTGAGGGCGACGAGCTCCCGGAAATCGGGGTCGTCGTCGATGACCAGCACGCGGTTTCGCAGCATGTTCCCTCTGCTCGCTAGCGTCGGAGTTCCAGTGAAAAGACCATGAGACCACCGGGCCTCCGCTCGATCCGGAAGCTCGCGCCGTGGAGCCGGGCGATCCCCTGGACGAGGTGGAGGCCGATGCCAGTGCTGCGCGGCTCGTCGCGCCGCCCCTCGAACGCGACGACGCCGAAGGGCTCCAGCAGCTTCTCGAGGTCCTCCGGGAGGTCCTCCCCGCCCCGGACCTCGATCGTGATGAGCACGCGCGAGGCGGAGGCGGCGTCGATCGTGATCAGCACCGGATCGCGCTCCACCGCGACCGCCACGACCTGGACGAGCAGGCTCCAGAGGGCCTCCTCGAGGAGCTCGGGATCGCCCAGGATGTGCGCGTCTCCGCGGGGCACCAGGCGAATGACGTGATCCTTGGCCACGAGCTCGAACTCTCCGATCACGCGGCGCGCGAGATCCTCGATGTCGATCGCTCGGGGCTTGAAGGGGAGCTCGCCTCCGGACATGCGCGCCGACCACAGGAGATCCTGGACGAGGCGGTCGAGGCGCGTCGCCTGGCGATCGATGATCCCGAGGGCGCGCTCGCGGACGGCCGGGTCGTTCCGGTGGGCGAGCGCGACCTGCGAGAACCCCTTCATGATGGTGAGCGGCGTCTTCAGCTCGTGCGCGGCGACGGCGAGGAACCGGTCGCGCTCCTTGTCGCGCTCGGCGATGGTCTTGAAGCTCGTGTTCAGCGTGTGGGCGAGCACGGCGAGCTCGTCGTCGCCCACGCTCCCGAGCGGCTCGTAGACGCCGAGCTCGCGGAAGCGCTGGACGCCGGTCACCATCCGGCGGATGCGCGGCACGATCGTGCCGCGCACGGCGAGGCCGAAGAGCGACGCCACCGCGACGCCCCCGAGGCCGACGGCCAGGAAGACGAGGAAGATGATCCGCCGGTTGTGCTCGTAGGCGCCGTAAGCGACTTCCATGTAGCGCAGGTTGATCCTGTTCAGCCGGACGAGGGCGGCGCTGAGGTCCTCCACGTCGGTGCGGTGCACGAATGGCGCGGCCGGCGACGGGCCGGCGAGCCCGGTCGTGCGCTCGAGGCTCGCCACGACGGAAGCGACGATGTTCGCGGCGTCGCGCTCTTCCTCGAGGAGCTTGAGCTTCCCGGCTCGGTCGAGCGCGGCGCGGAGGTGGATGGCGTCCGGCAGGGTCGACGTCGCCGTCAACCAGTCGCTCTGGTACCGATCGATGAAGAACCGGAGCTCCATGATCGGCCGCCGGGCGTGCTCCGAGACGTTCGGCGATGGCCGAGCGAGCAGGGCGTAGAGCGCGTTCGACGACTCGATGCCGCTGTTGATGACGACGAACGGCTCGAAGATGTAGTGACGCAGGTAGGCGGTCTCGGCGGCCAGCCGCCTGAACGCGACAATGGATATGACGACGCCCAGGGCGGCCAGGAGCAGCTCGCTCAGCACGAGCAGGGAGAGGCGCCTGCTGATGGACATCCCCACCGGATACGCGTCGCCCCCGCCGCTCGGAGGCGAGCCCGCGTGCTGAGCACGTTGAGACCACCGAGACATCGGCCAGCTCCTCGGTGTCGCCTGGGAAGCAAGGTGGGCACCACGACGACCTCGAACCGGTCCTCGCGATCGCCCGGCCCCGGCCGCTCGCCGCGCCGCGCCCCCGCGCTACTGCGGCCGCCCCTGCGCGATCCAGCTCTCGACGAGCTGGATCTCCTCCGGGCCGACCGCGGGCAGCCCGAGCGGCATCCCGCGCACCGCCGGATCCGCGCGGCCCGCCTCCTCCGCCTGCCGCGCGAGGAGCGCGGCGACGAGGCGCGGCACGCCGCCCGGCCCGCGGGCGAAGACGCTCCGCCGCTCGCCCTGATCGTCGACGTAGCCCGCCGCGATCCCCTCGTACGTCGCGAGGTTCAGCCCGCGCGGCTTGAACCCGAACCCGCCCGTGTTCCCGGGCCCGCCGTCGCCGAGCGCGTAATCGGGCTCGGAGTGGCAATGCCTGCACGTGCCGCGAAATACCCTGCGATCCACCTCGCCGTAGGTCACCCGCCGCGACAGGAGCGGCAGCCGCTCGGGCTCGCTCGCCGGCGCCGGCGGCGAGAGCGGCGCGGTCGCGAGGAAGGCCGCGACGTCCCGCGCCTCGGCGGGCGACATCGGCACCTGGGGCATCGGCGTGCCCGGCTTGATCGCCCCGGGGTCGAGCACCCACGCGACGAGGTCCGCGGGCTCCATCCGGTCGCGCGCGTGCCGCAGATCCGGCGCCAGGGCGACCGCGGCGCGCGTCTCCTTCTCCATCGCCCGCACCGGCGCGACCGCCGTCAGCCCGGCCGCCCCGGTGAAGGCGTGGCAGGTGCCGCACCCCTTGGCCTCGTAGAGCTCGCGCCCCCGGGCCGCGCTCGCGCCCTCCAGCGACTCGCGCGGCCGCTCGCGGCGATCGCGCGTGAGGTAGGCCGCGATGTCGCTCGCCTGCTCGGGCCCGATCGCGAGCCGCGGCATGGTCGCGTGCAGGCGCGGGCGGAGGTCGTGCGGCGCGAGCAAAAACCCGCGGATCCAGCCGGGCCGGAGCCGGTCGCCGGCGGCGGCGAGCGACGGGACGTCGCGCAGCTGGACCAGGTTCTCGTTCCACCGCTTCATCGCCGCGGCCGGCGCCTGGAACCGGCCCGCCGCGATGTCCTGGTGGCACTGGACGCAGTGCGCGTCGCGCGGCGCGGGCGCCTGTCCGGTCCCGTCGTGGCAGCGGTTGCACTGAAACTCGGCGACGAGCCGCTGCCCGCGCGCCGGATCGCCGGCCGGCGCCGCGGCGACGGCCGCCGGCGCGGCGGCGGCGGGGGCGGCGGGGGCGGCGGCCTCCGCGGCGCCGCCGCCCGCGGAGAGCGGCGCGGCGGGCTCGGGCCCCCGCGCGTCCTCGGAGGTGCACGCGGCGGCGCCCGAGGCGAGCGCGACCAGCGCGGCGAGCAGCGGACGGGCGCGCATGGACGTCAGCTCTGCGGGCGCGGGTCGATCGCGCGGCTCGCCCTGCACAGGGCCGTGTCCTTCGCCATCGCCTCGCACCGGCTGGCCGCGGCGTCGTGCCCCGCGGCGTCCCCCGACAGCGCGCGCAGCCGCGCCAGCGCCGCGTACGCCTCGGGGCTCGCCAGCAGGTCCTTCTCCGCCAGGCCGCCGAGCAGCTGGAGCGCCTCGCCGCGGTGCTCCGGCGACCGGGCGAGCGCCTCGCCGAGGTCCGTCTGGAGCGCGGGGTCGTCCTTGCGCTGCTCGTTCAGCCGGCGCAGCGCGCGGATCGACCAGTCGACGTTCGCCTTGCGCTCCTCGGCCGACGCCCCGCCCCACGTCTCGAGCAGCTCGCGCGGCACCTCCGGCCGGACGTTCAGCGCGCCGTCCGCGCGCGCGGTGGCCACCGCGAGGACGCGGAAAGCCCGGTTGAGCAGCGGATCCTTGTCATGCGCGATCCGCCGGATCTCGGGGAACATCCGGATCACGCTCCCCGCGGCCGCGGTGATCCGGCCGTCGCGCAGGGCCTGCTCGGCCTGGGCGACCCCCATCACGCGGTGATCGATCGCGGGCAGGATCTCCACACCACCGCAGGCCGACGCGTCCCCCGAAGGAACCAGGGCGGACGCGGCGAGAGCACAAAAAAGCGTGAGTCGAACGGCGGGACCATTCATGGAAGGACCTCCTCGGGCAGGCTGCGTCGGCGCGCCCCGTCGCTCGTCGGGCGCTGCCGATCGGCTGTGACAACGCCTCGGAAAAAAAAGTTGCTCCTCGATCGCGCGATCTTCCTTCGTCGCGCGAACGCCCGGCCCACCGGGCTCATGTAGGCAAAAGTGCGTGGATGCGAACGCTGGGTTGCCTTGGTGCGCTGCCCGGTGTCCAATGCGGGCCTTCCAAGGAGATCCGGCATGTTGAAGAAGCGGCGCCTCGCGATCGCGGTCCTGCTGGCCCTCGCCAGCGCGCTCCCGGCGTGCACCAGCAACAAGAAGGCGGACTGCGCGAGCCCCGAGGTGTTCTGCGTGGGCCTCGTGACCGACATGGGCAAGATCGACGACAAGTCGTTCAACCAGTCGGCCTGGGAGGCGATCCAGCGGGCGCAGAAGGAGCTCGGCGCCACGACGCAGTACATCGAGACGACGGATCCGAAGGATTACCCCAAGAACATCGCGACCTTCGCCGAGGAGCAGTACGACGTGGTCGTCACGTCGGGCTTCGGGCTCACCGAGGCGACGCACGCCGCGGCGGATCGGTTCAAGAACGTCAAGTTCATCGGCATCGACCAGTTCCAGGCCAGCGCCAAGCCGAACGTGGTCGGCCTGGTCTTCCCGGAGGACCACGGCGGCTTCCTCGTCGGCGCGCTGGCCGCGCTGATGACCAAGACCGGCAAGATCGGCGCCGTGCTCGCCACCGACGCCGTCCCGCCGGTCTACCGCTTCGGCGAGGGCTTCCGCGCCGGGGCGCGCCACGTCAAGCCGGACATCGAGCTCAGCGTCGTCTACCACAACGACGTTGGCTTCGATAAGACGTTTACCGATCCCGAGTGGGGGAAGACGACCGCCGTCTCGATGATCGACAAGGGCGTCGATATCGTCTTCGGCGGCGGCGGCAAGACGGGCAACGGCGCGCTGCTCGGCGCGGCCACGAAGGGCGTCTATGCCATCGGCGTCGACACCGATCAGTACTACACGGTGCCCGAGGCCCAGAAGGTCCTCCTCTCCAGCGCGGTCAAGCTCATCACCGAGGGCGCCTTCGACCTCATCAAGATGGCCAAGGAAGGCAAGCTGCCGTCCGGGAACTTCCAGGGCAAATCGGGGTATGCGCCGTATCACGATCTCGACAGCAAGGTGCCGGCCGAGGTGAAGGCGAAGATGGAGGAGCTCCGGAGAGGGCTCCTCGACGGGACGCTCAAGACGACGGTGGCGCCCGCCAAGGACGCCAAGTAGCCGCCGTGATCGCCCCGGGCTCCCGCGGATGCGACAGAAGCTGATCCGGCTCTTCCAGCCGCTGCTCCTGCCGGCCCTCTCGGTGTTCACCGCGATGGTCCTGGGCGGCGTCCTCATCGCCCTGGCCGGGGGCAACCCGCTCGAGGCCTATGCGGGCATGCTCGAGGGCGCCTTCGGGTCGCCGCAGGCGCTGAGCGAGACGCTCGTCTGGGCGACGCCGTACATCCTGGCCGGCCTGTCGGTCTCGCTGGCCTTCAAGGGCGGCCTGTTCAACATCGGGGCCGAGGGGCAGCTCGCGCTCGGGGCCCTGTCGGCGGCCTGGGCCGGCCACTGGCTGCCGCGGCTCGTGGGCGTCGGCCTGCCCGCGGCGCTGCACGTGCCCCTGACGCTGCTCCTCGGCGCGCTGGCCGGCGGGCTGTGGGCCGCGATCCCCGGGTGGATCAAGGCGCGCGCCGGCGGGCACGAGGTGATCAGCACGATCATGCTCAACTACGTCGCCCTCAACGCGGTCAGCTTCCTCCTGAACGGCCCGATGAAGGATCCCGCGGCGGCGAACGTGCTGTCCCGCACGCCGCTCATCGACGAGAGCGCGCGCGTCCCCGAGCTCGTGGAGGGCTACCGGCTGCACTGGGGCTTCCCGCTCGCCCTGCTCGCGGCGGCGCTCGTGGGCTGGGCGCTGCAGCGGACGGCGTTCGGCTTCGAGATCCGCACCGCGGGGCAGAGCCCCGACGCCGCGCGCTACGCCGGCGTGCGGGTGGGCCGCACCGTGATCGTGACCATGGCGCTCTCGGGCGCCCTCGCCGGGGTGGCGGGCGCCATCGAGGTGAGCGCGCTCCACCACCGGCACGAGCTCGGGTTCTCGCAGGGCTACGGCTTCGACGCGATCGCCATCGCCCTGCTCGGCAAGGCGCACCCCGGCGGGACGGTGCTCGCGGCCCTCCTGTTCAGCGCGATGCGCAGCGGGGCGACCCGGATGCAGTACCTCACCCAGGTCCCCATCGACGTGATCTCCGTCATCCAGGCGCTGATCCTGCTCTTCGTCGCGGCGGACACCCTCGTCCGCCGCATCTACCGCGTCCGCGGCGAGCGCGAGCGGCTCGTGCTCACGCGCGGGTGGGGCGGCTAGGAGGCGGCGATGGGCCATCGACGCTACGCCTTCATCGCGGTGGTCGTGAGCGTGCTGGTCGGCGTCGTGGCGCTCGTCGGCGCGTCGCAGGTGCCGCCGCTCACGATCGTGGCCAGCATGGCGGCCACGACCCTCGCCGTGGCCACGCCGCTCACCCTGGGGGCGCTCTCGGGCGTCTTCTGCGAGCGCTCCGGGGTCGTGAACCTCGGCATCGAGGGGATGATGCTCGCGGCGGCGTTCTCGGGCTGGTTCGGGTCGATCTACGCGAGCGCGGTCCTCGGCGTCCCGCCGCTGCCGAGCCTGCTGCTCGGCGTCGCGATCGCGATCGCGACCGGCGCGCTCCTGGGCCTGCTGCTCGCCGTTCTTGCGGTGACCTTCTCGGTGGACCAGATCCTCGCGGGGACGGTGATCAACTTGCTGGCCGTGGGGCTCACCGGCTTCTTCAACCGACAGCTCTTCTTCGGGCCCGGGAGCTCGTTCGGCGGCCAGGTGCCCCACGCGCCCGGCGTCCTGCCGCGCATGCACGTCCCGCTCCTCGCGGACGCCCCGATCGTGGGCCCCGTGTTCGAGCAGCAGCCGATCGCCGTCGCCGCCGTCGCGCTGGTCGCGCTGACCCACCTCGTGCTGTTCCGCACGCGCTGGGGCCTGCGCGCGCGCGCCGTGGGCGAGCACCCGCGCGCGGCCGCCACGGTCGGGATCGACGTGGCGCGCGTGCGCTACGTGAACGTCGTGATCGGCGGCGCGATCGCGGGGCTCGGGGGGGCGTACTTCACCCTGGAGTCGGTGCCGTCGTTCGAGCCGATGATGACGAACGGGCGCGGCTTCATCGCCCTCGCGGCGATGATCTTCGGCGACTGGACGCCCTTCGGCGCGTGGGCCGCGGCGCTCGTCTTCGGCGCGGCGCAGGCGTTCCAGATCAACCTCCAGCTCTTCCGCGACCAGATCCCGCCGTCGTGGTCGTTCCTGCAGCAGTCGTCGGTCGTCGGGCTCGTGCCGTACCTCCTGACGCTGCTCATCCTCACCGGCGTCATCGGCAAGACCACGCCGCCGGCCGCCGACGGCCAGCCCTACGAGCCGGAGGGCCGGCGGTGACGGCCGTCCTGGAGGCCCGGGGGATCACCAAGCGGTTCTCCGGCGTCCTGGCGAACGACGGGGTCGATCTCGACCTGTGCGAGGGCGAGATCCACGCCCTGCTCGGGGAGAACGGGGCGGGCAAGTCGACCCTGATGAACGTCCTTTACGGGCTGGTGCGCCCGGACGGGGGCGAGCTCCGCCGCAGCGGGCGCCCGGTGTCGCTGCGGTCGCCGAGCGACGCGATCGCGCTCGGGATCGGCATGGTGCACCAGCACTTCATGCTCATCCCGGTGTTCACGGTCGCCGAGAACGTCGTGCTCGGCGCCGAGCCCGTGCGCCGCGGCCTGCTCGACCGCCGGCGCGCGAGCGCCGAGGTCCGCGAGCTCTCGGCGCGCTACGGGCTCGACGTCGACCCCGACGCCCGCGTGGAGGACCTGCCGGTCGGCGTGCAGCAGCGCGTGGAGATCCTGAAGGCGCTCTACCGCAAGGCGGAGATCCTGATCCTCGACGAGCCCACGGCCGTGCTCACGCCGCAGGAGGCGGACGAGCTGTTCCGCGTGCTGCGGGGGCTGACGGCGCGGAAGGTCTCGGTGCTGTTCATCACGCACAAGCTCCGCGAGGTGCTGGCGATCGCGGACCGGGTGACGGTGATGCGCGCGGGCAAGGTGGTGGGCGCCGCGGTCCCGGCCGAGACCGACGAGCGCGGCCTGGCGGCGACGATGGTCGGCCGCGAGGTGGCGCTCCAGGTGAGCAAGGCCCCGGCGAGCCCGAAGGCGGTGGTGCTCGACGTCGAGCGCCTCAGCGTCGCGGGCCGCCGCGGGTCGGGCGCCGACGTGGTGCGCGAGGTGAGCTTCTCGGTGCGCGCCGGCGAGATCCTCGGGATCGCCGGCGTGCAGGGCAACGGCCAGACCGAGCTCGTCGAGGCGATCACGGGCCTCTCGCCGCCGCGCGGCGGGCGGGTGCTCCTCAAGGGCCGCGACGTCACCGGCGCGCTGCCCCGCGAGCTCATCGAGCGCGGCGTCTCGCACGTGCCCGAGGACCGCCAGCGCCACGGGCTCGTGCTCTCGTACTCGATCGCGGACAACCTCGTGCTGTGCACCTACCACAAGGCCCCGTTCGCCGCGCGCGGCGTGCTCCGCGACGACGCCCGCGAGGAGAACGCGCGGCGGTTGATAAAGACCTTTGACATACGCGCGCCCGGCCCGGGCACGCCGGTCTCGGCGCTCTCGGGCGGCAACCAGCAGAAGGTGATCCTCGCCCGCGAGATGAGCCGCCCGGTGGAGCTGCTCGTGGCCAGCCAGCCGACGCGGGGCGTGGACGTGGGCTCGATCGAGCACATCCACCGCGAGATCGTGGCGGCGCGCGACGCGGGGGCGGCGGTGCTGCTCGTCTCGGCGGAGCTCGACGAGATCCTCGCGCTGTCGGACCGGATCGCGGTCATGTACCGGGGCGGCCTCGTGGCGACGCGGGACGCGGGCGCGGTCTCGCGGACGGAGCTCGGGATGCTGATGGCCGGGGTGGTCCCCGGCGAGGCGGAGGCGGGGAGCGCTGCGGGCGAGGCGGAGGCGGCGCGCGCCGCGGGCGAGGCGGAGCCGTGAGGGGGCTCGGCGCGCTCGCCTCGGCGGCGCTCCTCGCGGCGGCGGCCGCGGCCCTGGTCGCGCCGTCGTCCGCGGCCGCCCCGACGCTGGAGCAGTACCGGTATTTCCGCGCGCTGTCCCTCGACCTGAAGGGGCGGCTCCCGACGCGCGAGGAGCTCGCGGAGATGGAGGCGCCGGGCTTCGATCTCGACGCCTGGATCGAGCGCCACCTCGACGGCCCGGGGTATGTCGAGCGGCTGACGCGCATCTACATGGATGTGCTGCGGCTGGAGCTCGGCCCGGCGGGGCTGTTCGCGCCGCCGGAGACGACGCTCCGCCGGGCGGAGGTGCTCGGCCCGGACGGCCAGCGGCTCTATGTGTATTACCGCTACAACCAGCGCCGCCTGCTCCCGGTGATCGACGGCGAGTTCTGCTTCTCGGAGGCCGAGAGCGGGCTCCGCGGGAGCTTCGCGGCCCTCACGGGGACGCCCAGGCCCATCCCCCAGAAGCTGCTCGACGAGCGGACCACGGTCGTGCGCCCGTTCTGGCTTTACCGCGATTACCTCTCCGTGGTGCCGACGCAGCGCTACGGCGCCGGGTGGAAGGACCCGGACAGCGCCTATGTCCCGCTGCCGCAGCTCCTGGTCGAGCCCGACGGCAAGACGCCGACGGTGGAGGTCCGCGTCTGCAAGGAGGAGGCGCAGACCGCCGACGTCGGCCACATCTACGCGAGCGACATCCCCCCGTTGCCCAAGGGGGCTCCATTGCCGGCGGGGCGCTCGCGCCCGCCGGTGCCCGAGGATCGCTATGTCAAAGAGCACCGGGGCGAGCCGATCTCGTGCCGGAGCGCGCTCGCCTCGGTGATGAGCGTCGACTGCGGCTGCGGCATCGGCCTGGAGCACTGCCTGCCCGGCGACAGCTCGGGCAGGGATCCGCGCGTGTTCGCGCTGCCGGCCCATGTGCCGCTCGGCATCGAGGACCCGATCGGCTCCGCGCCGCACACGATCTCCGCCTGGCACAAGTTCTGGTGGTCGCAGGAGGCGGTTCATTTCATGAAGCACGTCTTCGGGGCCGACCGCGATTTCCGGGAGATCCTCACCGGGCGTTACACGTTCATCAACGGGCCGCTCGCGCAGTTCTACCGGTCGAGCGCGCCCGCGGCGTGCTGCTCGCTGCACAGGTCCTATGGGATGCGCGAGGACGAGGCGCCGCTGTTCCTGCCGGGCGCGGTGCCGCCGGTCGTCGCCCCGCACGACGTGTCGGAGTGGACGTTCATCCCCGATCGCGGGCCGCGCGCGGCGGGGATCCTCACGACGCCGGTGTTCCTCACGAAATATTCCTCGCGCCGCGCGCGGGCGGCCGCGCTCTACAGCGCGTTTCTGTGCAAGAGCTTCACGGCCGAGCACGCGGAGCTCCCGCCGTCGGAGGAGCCCGACCTCATGGTCCGGCCGGGCTGCTCGAGCTGCCATGCGACGCTGGAGCCGCTCGCTGCGTATTTCACGCGGGTCGAGGAGACGACGTGGACCTATCTCCCGGCCTCCCGGTTTCCGATCGAGAACCCGGTGTGCAAGCTGAACGCCGAGGGCAAGACGGGCCAGTCGTGCCAGCGCTTCTACGATCCTGCGTTCTCGAGCCGGGAGCGCGGCGTGCTCCGGGGCGCCTATGCCTCGCCGGACCACGCCGAGCGCGGCCCGGCCGGCGCCGCGGCCGATCTCGCGCGCATGCCGGAGTTCGCGTCGTGCGCGGTCGAGCGCGTCACCGAGTCGTTCCTCGGGCGGCCGCTGCGCGACGAGGACGAGGCCCTGCTCCGCTCGCTGCGCGAGCGGTTCGTGTCGCGCGGCTACCGGATGCGGCCTCTGGTCGAGGCGATCGTCCGCTCGCCGGCGTATGCGCGCGCGAGCAATGTGCGGCCTGCGCTGGAGCGCGGCGGCGCGGAGCGCGGCGGGGGTGCGGTGATGCGCGGCGGGGGCGCGCGGTGATGCGCGGCCGGGTGAGGGCCTTCGCGAGGGCCTTCGCCCTTGCCGGGATGGCCGCGCTGGCCGGCGCGTGCGCCCCGCCGGAGGCGGTCGCGCCGCGGCCAGCGGCGCCGCTCCGGGAGACGGGGCGGGTCGCGCAGAGCCGGACGCCGAAGCAGGACCTGCGGCTCGTCCCGGCCGAGGCGTACCTGCGGACGTACCTGCGACTCTTCGGCGGCCTCTCGCCGGCCGAGGCGGAGCGCCGCGCGCGGGGGGACGACAAGGCGGCGCTCTTCGACGCCTGGGGGGACTACCTCATGGCGCTCGGGCTCCCCGATTACGGGCTGGATCTCCCGCGCGGCACGCAGACCAACGCGCTCATGATGGCGGCGTTCGAGCGGCTCGGGATCGCGCTCTGCGACCGCGCCCTGGAGCACGACCTCAAGGCGAAGGAGCCGGTCCCGGTCGAGCGCCGGCTCATCTTCGCGTTCGACCTCCCCGCGCACGACCTCGACGCGGCGGCCTTCGCCCCGCGCTTCGACGTGCTGCACCGGACGTTCCTGAGCTACCCGGCCCGCCTCGCGCCGCCGGACCGGGAGGCGAAGTTCTTCGCGCTCTACCAGGGCACGGTCGCGCGCCACCGCGCGAAGGGCGCGCCGAAGTCGCGGTTCTCGCCGGGCGAGGCGGGGTGGGCCGCGGTGTGTTACGGGCTCGTCCGGCACCCGGAGTTTCATCTGTATTAGCGATTCTGCTAAAGGTTCTGCCCGGACTACGGCTTTCCGGACGATGACTTTCCAGGCGGCTGGTTCTTCTCGCTATGCCCACTCCTGTCAGAGCTCGGGCACGGCGATGCCGACTTCATGCGAGCTTCCCGGTCTAGGCATAGTTGTTCCCGTGCCGCAGCAGCGACCGCCTTCGCCTTTTCCTGGGCGAGCTCTGTCTTGGTTTTCTTGAGACTTTCTTGGAGTCCGTTTCGTTCGAGGGTGAGCCTGTCCACGCGGCCTCTGTTCTCCTCGATATATTTATTGACCTTTGCTTCTTCCTCGCGCATCTGCGCGAGTGCTTCTTCGCGGTCGATCCGTTCGGCCTGGAGCCGACCGTTCTCTGCTTCGAGCTCTTGCCGGCGATCCGCGTATTCTCGTTCCGCCTTCTGGAGCCGGGCCCTCACTTCCTCTAGCTGGGCTCTCTCTTTCTCCCTCTCGGCACGAGCTAGCATTGCAAGCGCGCCGAGAGCGACGATCACTAGAAGGAGCCCGCCGACGATCAACGGGCCGATCAGGAGTAGTCGGCGTCTGTACGACCGCATGGTCTCGTCGATTTGCTTGCCTTTCTCCTCCGCCTCGACATGACGGCGTCGGACCTCGGTAAGCTCGATCTCCAGCGTTGCGCGCTCCTTCTCCGCCTGTTCCTTCTCCCGCTCGACGCGCGCCTTGTCCTCCGCGATTTCGGCGAGCTCCAGCTCGACCTGCCTGACCTCGGTCTGAATGGTCGCTCGCTTCAGGTCCAGCTCTGCCGTCTCGCGGCGCTGGCTCGCGTCGAGGAACGCCCGCTCGTCATCCGACAGCGGGGCCGTCTTCGCGAGGCGCAGCGCATCTTCCAGGACCACCCCCCGGAGCAGCGCGTCCTCGTCATGGCCCGACTCCATCCATTTCCACACCGCCTCTGCGATGAACCGCCGTTCCCCCTTGCCCTTCAACCAGGCCATGTCGAGCGCGGTGCTGAAGATCCGGTTCCGGAGCTTGAGCTCCCGTCCCGCCGCGGTGCGCGCGTCCTTCACCATGCCGCAGAGGCGCAGCTCCATCTGCACCGCGCTCTCCGTGTCGGCGGCGACCTCCTCGCCCAGGAGCAGGCTCCGGTAGAGCAGGATCTTGTCGGTCAGCATGGCCCCGGGACGTTCAAAAGACGCATCCTCGAAGCGGCGGGCCGCATAGTTCAGGTTTGGATCCTCGAGCGGACGCTCGAGAAACTCGTGCCGCACGACCTCATCCACCGTCATGTGCTCGGCGCCAGCCGCAACGCGGTCGGCGAGGGCGGCGCACGCGCGCATGGTCATGTATGGATGCCCCTCGGTCCACGCGTAGATCGCGTCGAGGATCGCGCTCACCAGCGCGCCGGGCGCGCCAAGACCCGACGCGAGCGCGTCGAGCTCCGGTCGCGTGAAGTCGTCGAGCGGGATCGTCTCGCTGATGTTGAACGGTGTGACCGTCTTGTTCTTCACCAGATCATTGGGGGTGGTCACCCCGATGAGGCAGAACGTGAGCCGTCGCAGGTCGGCGTCCTCGCTTCGCTCCTCATGGAGCGCGCGGATCGTCAGGAAGAAATCCTCGAGCCCGAAGCTCGCCAGGCGGACCGCCTCGATCTCGTCCAGGAAGATCACCACGCGCTGGCCGCCGAGCTCCGTCCTCAACAGGCGCCGCAGGTAGTCGCCGAAGCGCCGCGCGGGCGCGACGTTGCGGTGTTCCTCCCAGAACGCGACCGGATCCTCGGCCCGCAGCCGGCGGGCGATCTCCTCGGTCAACCCGAAGAACCACTCGTCCTCGCTCGCGGCCGTGCCCACCGCCGTCAGATCGACGGACGCGCACTGGACGCCGCGCTCCGCGAGCGCCCGCGCCGTCCGGACGCGCAGGCTGGACTTGCCTATCTGGCGCGGCGCCAGGATATGACAGTACCGCCCGCCGAGGAGCGCCTCGAGCAGCAGGCGGTCCGCGGGGCGCTCGACGTAGAACGAGCTCTCCAGCAAGCTGCCGGTGAACTGGAAGCGGCGCGGCAGCGGGTCGCGGGGTCCGGAAGCGGACGACAGGGGCAGGGCATCCTGGCTCACCATCACGACCAGGATCGTAACGCGCCGGGGTCAGCAACGCTCCCGGAAGTAGCTCGCCACGAGGACGTTGGGGACGTCGTACCCGCTGTCCGTCCGGTGCACCAGCCCCGTCTGGTAAAGCCGTGCGTACTCGTCAGCGCTGAGCTTGACGGCCGGGTCGCGTAGCACGGCGCACAACGGTTTCCGGAGCTCTTCGCGCTCCGACACGACGAGCCACATCTGACGGAGGGCGGACGCGCAGTGCTCTAATTTCAGCCGCTCCAGGTCGAGCAGCTCGTCCTTCCTCGTGCCGGTCGCTTCCAGGAACAGGATGAGGCGGGACAGATATGGTTGCCCGTTGGTGAGCTCGAAGAGGCGCTGGAGCTCCTGGTCGTCCCAGCGACCGCCATAGAGTCGCGCGAGATGGTGCAGTTGCTCGATCCGGAAGTTGTCGATCCGGATGTGGAGCGCGGCGGCGAAGAGCTCTGACACCGCGTCGGGCGTGCGGAAGTAGAGGCTGAAACCGGCCGCAGCGAGCAGCAGCCGTACCGGAGCCCACCGGCCGTCCTCGCGGTTGTCCACCCACTGACGGAGCATCCTGGCGACCGGATTGCCTGCTGGCCGGCCGATGACCCGCTCCATCCGGTCGATGGCGACGACGACGCGCTGGGGCGAAAGGGGCGCTGCCAGGATGCGCCGCTCAAGGAGCAGCGTTAACCGGCGCTCGGGCGCGCCAGGCCTCTGCCAGGCGAGGTCCACCCAGTCCGCAGTGGACAGGGCCTCGTGGCCTCCCTCCTGGAGCGTTTTCCCGTAGGCGTCGACGAGGAGGAGCGCCATTTCCCGGAAGCAGGTCGGCGGGTCGTCCAGCGCTCGATCCGTCAGCAAACCGAGATCGACATGGAGGACCAGCCGGTGGCCGCCAGCCGCGCGGTCCTCCTTCCTGAGCAGCCCGATGATCCGGCGCATGACCGTGCTCTTGCCGGACATCGGCGGCGCGGCGAGGATGACCGGCGCGGCCGGGTGACGCAGCGTATCCACGGCCAGTTGCTCCTTGCTCGCGTGAGGGACGTACCACGCCTCGCTGTACCCGAGGCCCGGCGGCTCCGGCATCGCGACCTGCCCCGGCGATGCGAGCGCCACGCTCGGCCGCGACTGGGGCGCACCTCCGTGCTGCGCGGGCTGGGCCGCTCGTGGCCTGACGCCGAGATCGATCGAAAAGGAGTTTTGTTCATCGAGGTCGAAGCGCTCGTAATCGGGCACCAGCCGCCACAGCCCCGTGCCCGCCTGCCGCCGCGCGATGCGGGGCCACACCCGCAGCGTGCCGCGGCGCTCCGCGTCGAGATCGATGCGCCCCGCGCTGTAGCCGTGCAGGCGGGTCACGTGGCTCCCCTGCGCGTCGTTCCATGTCTCCAGCCCGAAGAGCGACGCCCCCTGAAAGTGCCGCTGCGCGGGCGCGCCGCCGACGCTCTGGACCACCGCCTGCGGCTCGTGCATATGGCCATAGACATGGCCGATGAACCACTGGGGGAGCAGAATGGACCCCTGGTAGAAGGCCAGCGCGTCGGGTGTCAGCCACTCCGGCGGATGGTGGGTCATCAGGAGGCACGCGTGGTGCTGTCCCGTCCACGCGCTGGGGCTTCCGTTGCAGATCGCGTGGAGTTGATCCGGGTGCAGCGCGATTTGGCCTCGCTGGATCGAGCCGCTGAGGTGGAGGAACGCGGAGTTCAACCCGACAACGCCGAGAGACAGGCCGTCTTTCCGGATGGAGGCGGCGAACTCTCCCGGCAACAGGCCCGCGTCTCTGACCGTGAGCCAGGCCGGCGGTGGGTGCTCGGCGTGCCACGACCGTGTCCAGCGGGTGTACTCGGCGAACGCGGTGTCCACGACATGCCGGTAGGGCTTCCCGTCGGCCTCGTGCCAGAAGAGCGTCCCCCGAAGGTCCTGATCGTGCGACCAGTTGATCAGGGCTCTGACCTCTGGCGAGCGCTCGTTCGGGCGCTGGAGGTCGTGATTGCCGGGGACGGCCAGCAGCACGGGGGTGGAGCCGAGCTCTGCCAGGTGGGCCCAGAGCTGCTGGAGCGCCTCCGTCAGCTTGTCGAACTGATCGCGGGTGCCGCTCTGCACGAGATCGCCGGAGAAGAGCACGACGTCGAAAGGCCCCGCCTGCCTGTGGACCAGTGCCAGATCGCGGCGGAACTCGTCTTCTAGTGAAGGCCAGAGCGGGCCCATGCCCTTCATTCCGACGTGCAGGTCGGTCAGGTGGAGCCAGCGGATCGACGGCATGAGTCGCATGAGATTCGTTCCGCGCTAACGCGTCAAGCGCACTGTTGTCATGCAGCTGCCAGCTCACCTTCGGCTTGCCAGCCGCCCGGGGGCTCCGGGGAACACGCCCAGCAGCCCCGGGAGCGCGTCCAGCACCGGCGGGGAGCGTACCCAGCAGCTCCGGGAACGTGTCCATCAGCGCTGACGAGCGTGCCAAGCAGCGCCAAGGATCGTGTCCGGCAGCGCCGGGAAGGTGTCCAGCAGCTCCGGGGGGCGCCGCCAGCAACTCCGGGACGGTGCCCAGCAGTTCCGGGAAGCGCACCCAGCAACTCCGGGGAGCGCACCCAGCGACCGCTGGCTCGCGCGCCCGAGCCGCTGGCCAGCTTCCGGGATGGGCTGGCATGCTCCCGAACACTGCTGTCCTGGTTGCGTTGCTGCGGCGGACCGCGCCGCCCTCCGCCCGAGCCGCCGGTCTCGCGTGACTCCCCGGGCCCCCATGGCAGGATGACGGCGCGATGGCGCGCTTCTTCAACACCGCCGGCCCGTGCAGGCCCGACCTGCACTACATGGTCAACCCCCTCCGCCGAATCGAGCGGCTGCGCCGGCTCATCGACCGCCAGAGCTACTTCGTCGTGCACGGCCCGCGGCAGACGGGCAAGACCACGTCGCTCCTGTCACTGGCCGCCGCGCTCGTGCAGGAGGGCCGCTACGCGGCGGCGCTCCTGTCGCTCGAGGTCGGGCGCGCCTTTCCGGAGGACGTCGGCGCTGCGGAATCCGCGATTCTTCAATTATTCCGGGATGATGCAGTCTTCCAGCTCCCGCCCGACCAGCGCCCGCCGCCCTGGCCAGACGGGCCGCCGGGCCACCGCCTCGCCGCCGCGCTGGCCGCGTGGGCGCAGGCATGTCCTCGCCCGCTCGTGCCCTTTCTCGACGAGATCGACGCGCTCACCGGCCCCACGCGGCTCTCGGCGCTGAGCCAGCTGCGCGGGGGGCACCGCCGCAGGCCGCAGGGCTTCCCGTGGGCCATCGCTCTCGTCGGGATGCGCGACGTCCGGGACTACAAGGTCACGGGCGGGCGACGAGGGCCAGCTCGGCGGCGCCTCGCCGTTCAACGTGAAGGAGGAGTCCGTGCTCCTGCGCGACTTCACCCGCGAGGAGGTGGCGGGACTTTACGCGCAGCACACGGCCGATACGGGGCAGGCCTTCGCTCCCGAGGCGGTCGACCTCGCGTTCCAGCTCACCTGCGGGCAGCCCTGGCTGGTCAACGCGCTGGCCCGCGAGATGGTGGACGAGCTCGTGCCCGACCGCAGCGTGGCGCTCCTGCCCGCGCACGTGCGCGCCGCCCGCGATGCCATCGTCCTCCGGCAGGACACGCACCTCGATAGCCTCGCCGAGCGCCTGCAGGAGGGCCGGGTGCGCGCGGTGCTCGAGCCGATCCTCGCTGGCTCGGCGCTGGGCGCGGTCCCGGAGGACGATCAGCGTTACGCGATGGACCTCGGGCTGGTCCGCCAGGCGGCGGACGGAGCTCTGGAGATCGCCAACCCGATATACGAAGAGATCCTGCCCCGCGTTCTGTCCGCGACCGCGCGACGCTCGATGCCGGTGATCGCTCCGACCTGGCTGCAGCGGGACGGGCGGCTCGATCCGGAGCGCCTGCTGGAGGCGTTTGTGGCGTTCTGGCGCCAGCATGCAGAGGCGTTGCTCGCCAGCACGCCGTACGCGGAGATCGCGCCGCACCTCGTGCTCATGGCCTTCCTGCACCGGGTGGTGAACGGCCGCGGGCGCGTGGAGCGGGAGGTCGCGATCGGCAGCGGCCGGATGGATCTGCTGGTGGAGTACGGGCAGGACCGGCTGGCGATGGAGCTCAAGGTGTGGCGCCCCGGTGACCCCGATCCGAAGCGGGACGGGCTCGCTCAGCTCGATGGGTACCTGGAGGGGCTTGGGCTCGATCGGGGCTGGCTCCTGATCTTCGATCGCCGCCCGGGGATCGCGCGGCTGCGAGATCGCACCACGACCGAGCCTGCTCGGACCCCGGGCGGGCGGGATGTCACGGTGATCCGGGCTTGAGCGCGGTATCGCCGCTCAGCAGCGCCCGCACCAGCCGCCGCGAGCTCGCGCCTTGCCCGGACAGCCGCTCCGCCATCCAGTCGCGGAAGGTGCTCGAATAGACCTCGCGCACCTCCTCGTTCGGGATCGACAATCGATATGTAAACCACAGTCTCGCCGAACATGCACCCATTGCAGGCCCGGCGCACGCTCTCGAGCCGGTCGAGCGCATTCCTCGACGCGCCGGCATCCGGAGCATGGAGAAGCGCGCGCACGGGAGCAAGCGGGCAGGTCGGGCCGCAGATCGCGCCGGTGACCGCGCGCTGCGCCGCGCATCGGGGCCGGCCCGCCCTGTCGCGCTCTCTTGCGCGCTGGCATCCCCGGGAGCAGACTGCGCTCGCGATGGCTGATGCGCTCCCGCGCCGCGCGCTGCTCCAGGCCGCCGCGGGCGCGGCGCTCTCCGGCATCCTCGGCCTTCCGGCGCGCGCGCTCGCCGCGCAGGGCAAGGCCGCCGAGGACGAGTTCTTCCTCTTCATCCACGCGTCCGGCGGCTGGGACGTGACGCTCTGGGCCGATCCGCGGAACGAGAGCAAGGGGCTCGTGAGCCCGGCGACGACCGACAACACCGACACGGCGGCGCTCCGCCTCTGGGTCGACGCGCCCGCGGCCGGCGGCGCGAAGGGCTTCGCGCCGGTCACGCCGAAGGGATCGAGCCTCGCGTTCGGCCCCGGCATCGGCGCCCTCGCGGACCTCCACGATCGGCTGTGCATCCTCAACGGGCTCGCGATGAACACCGTGAGCCACCCCGACGGCACCGCCTTCGCGACCACCGGCAGGCACCTGAGCGGCGGCCGCGTCACGGCCTCCAGCGTCGACGCCATCTGCGCCAGCGAGCTCGGCGCCGGCCAGACCTTCCCCGCCGTGTCCGTGCAGTTCCCCTCGGCGTTCGTGGGCGATCGCCTCGACCGGCGCGCCGTCCCGCTCATGGTCGGGGACATCGGCACGATCAGCCGCTCCCTCTCGCGCGCCCGGCACTACGACACCGACGAGGACCGCGCCGCGGTGACCGCGCTCCTCTCCGAGGAGGCCAGGTCCCTCGCCGCGCGATCGAGCTACACCGACGCCCTGAACGGCTTCGCGATCCAGGCGGACAAGCTGGGCAAGATGCTGGGCGCGGGGCTCCAGGAGGTGTTCTCCAGGGGCAAGCTCATCCAGGCGCACCCGGAGTTCAACCACACGGCCCGCTTCGCCAGGCAGGCGGCCGTCAACGCCGCGTTCGCGCTCGAGGCCATGCGGCGCAACGTCGTCCGCTGCGTGAGCTTCGCGAGCAGCGGGTTCGACACGCACACGAGCAACTACCGCCAGCACGCGGCCACGCAGCAGGAGCTCTTCGACCTGATCGCCGCCCTCCTCGGCTCGCTCGACAGGACCCCGCACCCGACCAGGGCCGGCAAGAAGCTCTCGGATCACACGCACATCCTCGTGACGAGCGACTTCTGCCGCACGCCCCAGCTCAACACGGCGATGGGCCGCGACCACTACCCCAACAACTCGGCGATGGTGATCTCCCCCCGCTTCCGCGGCGGGATCTCGTTCGGCAAGACCGACCCGGAGCAGCTCTTGCCGGTCCCGGCGAAGACGTTCCGGGGCGGGCCGCGGCCGGTCGCCCCGCCGGACCTGCTCGCCACCTTCCTGTTCGCCTTCGGCATCCCCCCGCACGAGCACCTGCGCGACGGCGAGGTGGTGCCGGAGCTGCTCCGGCAGCCGTGATCCCCCTGCGCCGAGCGGCGTCGGTCGCCGCGCTCGCGCTCGCCCGCTGCGCCTCGCTCGTGCTCGCGCTCGCGGGCTGCATCTCGCTCGCGCTCGCCGGCTGCGCCTCGCAGGCCGCGGCGCCGCGCGCGCCGCTCGCCGTGCGCCCGGTCGCCTGGCCCGCCCCGGGGGAGCTCGGCCCGGTGCGCGCGGTCGCCGACGTCGGCGACCGCGTCGTCCTGTTCCACGACGGCGCGGCGGCGGTCTTCGTGAACGGCGCGCTCGCCCGCGTGGAGCGCGCGCCCCACCGCTGGGTGGGCGCCGCGGCCCTGCCCGCGCCCGACGGCTACGGCACGTGGATCGTCGGCGTCGACGCCGAGGGCCGGCTGCTCCGGCTGCCGAGCCAGGGGGCGTTCGAGCCCGTCGCCGATCGCTACGGCCTCGAGCGCGCCGCGGTCCGGGCCGCGGCCGGCCTCGGCCTCGGCGGCGCCGCCTTCGCGCTGGACGGCGAGATCGCGGTGGCCGACGGCGAGAGCGTCACGCGCTACGCGACCGGGCCGCTCGCGGCGTTCGCGGCGGGCGGAGGGCGCGTGGCGTTCGCGGCCGGCGGCGACGGGCTCCTCGCGCTCGACGTGGCCGCGCGGGCGCTGCGATCGTACCCGCTCGAGGCCGACGGCCCCGCGCCGCTCCTCGCCGTGACGGGCGCGGGCGCGCTGCTCGCGGCGACGCCGGCGGCGCTCTACGCCGAGGACGGCGGCGGCGTGCTGCGCCTCCGGCTGCGGGCGAGCGCGGCGCTCCACGGGCTCGCCGTCTCCGGCGACCGCGTGTGGTTCGCCGACGGCGGCGAGCTCGGCGTGCTCGACGCGTCCGGCGCGCGCGCGACCCGCGGCGCGCGCCTGCCGCGGGACGGTCGGCTCATCGGCTCGCCGAGCGGCGACGTCTGGCTGCTCGCGTCGGGCGCCGTCCGGCGCTTCGCCGCGGGCGACGAGGGCGCCGGGCCCGCCTGGGACGACATCGCGCCGGTGTTCGACCGGGCGTGCGCGCGCTGCCACCGCCCGCGCGGCGAGGGCGGCGCCGACCTCTCGACGCGCGCGGCGTGGGTGTCGCTCCGGGAGGCCATCGCGCGCCGGGTGGTCGAGGAGCGGACCATGCCGCCCCCGGGGCACGCGCTGTCCGAGGCCGACCGCGTGCGGATCCGCGCTTTCGTCGAGCGCCTCGCGCCGCCGGCGCGGCCGTGACGCGCGCGCCCATACGGCCGTGACGCGCGCGCTCGCGGCCGTGACGCGCGCGCCTGCAGGCGCGGCGCGCCCGTCTTGCGCTACCCTGGGGCCCCACCGCGAGAGGAGAGCTGCCTGATGATGTCGTTCAGCCCTGATCCACGCGTCGCTGAACAGCAGATGCACGCCATCATCTACTATCTCACGGGGTTCGGGTACATCGACGGCGAGCTCGATCCGACCGAGAAGTCGTTCATCCGCGGCCACATCCAGGAGCTCGTGCAGCAGCGCGCGCGCGACGCCCTCGGCGACGACGCCCAGGCGAACCAGGACGTCATCGCGCGGTGGACCAAGCACTTCCACGAGGTGTTCTCCGAGATCGATCACCAGATCCAGGGCCTCTTCACCGAGAGCGTCCCCGAGGGCGAGGACCCGAAGGACTTCGTCCTCGCCAAGATCAAGCTCCGCTGCTTCGAGCTCCTCGACGGCTTCGACGACGACAACCGCGAGGCGCTGCTCGCCACCGTCGACGGGCTCATGCTCGCCGACGGCGTCGTCCACCCGAGCGAGCAGAAGTTCCGCGACGAGCTCTCCGCGCTGCTCTCGCTCGCGGCCGAGATCGACGACCTGGAGATCGAGACCATCGAGCAGGGCGCGGTGGTGATCGATCCGGCCACGCGCAAGCAGGCGCGCGAGATCGATCACCCCTTCTTCAAGGCGTTCGAGTGGGACTACGCGACCGATCCGGCCACGTTCGCGGAGCAGGCCAAGGTCGATCTCGACCTGATGCGCCGGTTCGAGGAGAAGCTCGCGGAGCAGCGCGCGCGCGGCGCAGGCCGGCTCGACGGCGCGGCGGACCTCGCGCGCTTCGCCGGGCAGGCGCCGTTCCTCGACGGCCACGTCTACGTCGCCTCGCCCGATCCCGCGCACGAGGTCGAGCTCCTCGTCGTCGGGGATCTGCACGGCTGCTACTCGTGCCTCAAGGCCGCGCTGATGCAGGCGGATTTCTTCGCCAAGCTGCAGGCGTACCGCGAGGACCCCGTCCACAACCCGCGGATCATGCTGGTGTTCCTGGGCGATTACATCGATCGCGGCAGGTTCAGCTACAACGGCATCCTGCGCACGGTGATGCAGCTCTTCCTCGCCGCGCCCGACAACGTCTTCGTGCTGCGCGGCAACCACGAGTACTACGTCGAGCTGAACGGCCGCGTCCTCGCGCCGGTGCGGCCCTCCGAGGCGATGAGCTCGCTCGCGGCCATCGCCCCGAACGAGGTGTTCGCCGCGTACATGCGCCTCTTCGAGGCGCTCCCCAACATGCTGGTCTTCGACCGCATCCTCTTCGTCCACGCGGGCATCCCCCGCGACGACACCCTCGCCGCCCGGTGGACGTCGGTGTCCTCGCTCAACGACCCCGAGATCCGGTTCCAGATGCTCTGGAGCGACCCGAGCGAGGTCGACGCCATCCCCGCCGAGCTCCAGAAGTCCACCGCCCGCTTCCCCTTCGGCAAGCGGCAGTTCAAGAGCTTCATGCAGAAGCTCGGCTGCACCACGCTGATCCGCGGCCACGAGCGCATCCCGGAGGGCTTCCGCGTCGTCTACGACGACGCCGACGGCGTGCTCCTCACGCTGTTCTCCGCGGGCGGCAAGACCAACGACGACCTGCCGAAGGCCAGCAACTACCGCGAGGTCACGCCGATGGCCCTCACCATCCGCTACAAAGGTGGAGTCAGCCAGCTCACGCCATTCGTGATCGAATACGAGCGGTACAACGACCCCAAGTACAACGCATTTTTCCGGGACCAGCTCCCGTCGCTCGATATCAGCATCTGACGAGGGCGGCGTCCGCGGCCCGAAGGGCGCGATCGCCACGCCGCCGACGCCCGTCCCGACGCACATCGTCCCTGATCGACCGATGGGTGCGATATCGTCGTCTCCACACAGGCCGCGCGCCGGCGAGGGGCGCGCCGCACCTCGATGACGCCGTCGCGGTGCGCCGTGTCGCCTGGCATACCGCCGCCTGGCATGCCATCGAGTACGTATGAATACCCTACGATCGATTGCCTTACCCCTGGGCGGTCGAGGGCGCGCCGGTTGCAATGTCTCTGGATTGCAACAGCGCTTCTCCCTCGGTCTTGGTTTGCTCACCTCTCTCCTGATCGCGGCGGGCTGCAGCGGCGGCTCGGGCGGCGACGGCTCGGGCGGCGGCGGCCCGGGCGGCGGCGGCCCGGGCGGCGGCGGCCCGGTCGCCGGCAGCGGCGGCGGCTCGGTCACGAGCACCGGCACCGGCGACGAGCTGCCGAACCGGTGTTCGCTGCCGCAGGAGCCCGGGCCCTGCGACGCTGCGATCCCGAGCTACTGGCACGATCCCAGCTCCGGCGTGTGCATCCCGTTCACCTACGGTGGCTGCGACGGCAACGAGAACCGCTTCGAGTCGCTCGAGGCGTGTCAGGAAGCCTGTCCTGGCAACGTCCCCGACATGGATGCCTGCATGGCGCCGGGCGATTGCGTCCTCGCCTCGCCGCGCTGCTGCGCCGCCTGCAATCCGGTCGACGCGCATGACTACGTCGCCGTCCACCGCGACCTGGCGACGGATTTCTGGAATACCACCGGCTGCGGGGACGTGTCGTGCGCGCCGTGCCAGGAGGTCGGCGAGGCCGAGAGCACCTCCCAGTACTTCACCGCCGCGTGCGAGGCCGGAAGCTGCGTCGTCCTCGACGTGCGCGAATCCCCGCTGACGGAATGCACGCAGGACGCGGATTGCATCCTGCGCGACGGCGTCGGGTGCTGCGAGGAGTGCGGCGGGAAAGGCATCGTCGCCCTCAACGCGAACGCGGATCTCGAGGCCCTCGTCTGCCCCGAAGGCTTCGGCGCGTGCCCTCCCTGCGCGCCCGTGTATCCGGAGGGCATGACGGCGGTGTGCCTGGAAGGCCGGTGTCAGCCGAAGATGCCCGCGCCGTGAAGGCCGGCACCCCCACCCTGCGCCATCAGGCGCCATCTCGGGAATCGTAGATACCGCTCTCCCCGGCACCCACCCGCGGCGCGTCCCGGGCGCAGCGCGTCACGGCCACGCCGCACCGTCGCCGCTGAACGAGTCCAGGAGAGGCGCGCTCCAAGCGGTCGCGCGGTCGCCTCGCGTTGACGCTGGACGCAAGAGACCGATAGCCTGTTCGTTGAAGCGCTTGTAGATTCTTACATCTTCGACCTTTTTCGCGAAGGGAGCTGCCCGTGAATCGAAGCACCCCGAGGATGCTGCTCGTGGCCCTCGCGCTCTCCAGCGCGGCCGCGTGCTCGGGATCGACGGACGACGGCGGACCGGGCGGCGGACCGGGCGGCGGACCGGGCGCGGTCGACGACCCCGACACCGAGGTCCAATGCGCGCCCGGCGCCACCGCGCCTGGACCGACCCCGCGCCTGACGCGGCTCACGCACGCGCAATACGACAACACGATCCGCGACCTCTTCGGCAAGGACATGAAGGCCTCGGCGTCGTTCCTGGCGGATCCGGCGTTCGAGGGGTTCGACAACAACGCCAAGGGGCTCACCGTCTCGGATCGGCTCGCCCGCGATTACCGGCGCGCCGCCGAGACCATCGCGGCCGACGTCGTGGTCGATCAGGCCGTGCTCGGCAAGATCCTGCCGTGCGCGCCGGAAGGCGACGGCGCCGCGTGCGCCCGGGAGCTCATCCGGGAGCTCGGGAGGCGCGTCTACCGGAGGCCGCTCTCGACGGAGCAGGAGGAGGCGTACGCCGCGGCCTACGCGCGGGGCGACGGCCTCTTCGAGTCGGGCACGCCGTTCGAGCAGGGCATCCGCCACGTCATCGAGGCGATGCTCCAGTCGCCGCATTTCCTCTACCGCGTCGAGCTCAGCGAGGAGCTCGACGGCGACCAGGTCATCCCGCTCGACGGTTATGAGATCGCGACCCGGCTCTCGTACCTGCTCTGGAACAGCCTGCCCGACGACGCGCTCCTCGCGGCGGCGGAGCGCGGCGCGCTGGACGCGCCCGAGGGGATCGAGGCCGAGGCGCGGCGCATGCTCGACGACCGCAAGGCGGTGAGCGCGGTCGACGACTTCCACCGGCAGTGGCTCCACATGAGCGGCTACGCGGATCTCTCGAAGGATCCGGCGCTGTACGAGGGCTTCGACGCCAGCGTGTCCTCGGCGATGCTGGCCGAGACACAGGCGTTCATCCGCCACGTCATCCTCGAGATGGAGGGCGACTACCGGGCGCTGATGACCTCGCCCGTCGGGTTCGTGAACGACAAGCTCGCCCCGATCTACGGCGTGGAGGGGTCGTTCACGGGCGAGCTCGTGGAGACGCCGCTCGACCCGGAGATGCGCGCGGGGCTCCTCACGCAGGCCGGCTTTCTGGCCTCGCACGCGTTCGCGAGCAAGACCTCGCCGATCCACCGCGGCGTGTTCATCCAGCGCCAGATCCTCTGCGCGGACCTGCCGGACCCGCCGGCGAACATCAACACGGAGCTGCCGCCCATCCAGGGCGAGATCCGGACGACGCGGGATCAGGTGGAGGCGCACACGTCGCCGAAGGCGTGCAGCTCGTGCCACGCCATGATCAACCCGCCGGGGTTCGCGTTCGAGCACTACGACGCGGTCGGGCGGTACCGCGAAGACGAGGGCGGCGAGCCGATCGACACGACCGGCGCGATGAAGCTCGGCGACGCCGAGATCCGCTTCGACGGCGCCGTCGATCTCGCGGCGCAGCTCGCGGAGAGCCCCGTCGCAGAGCGGTGTTATCTGACGAACTGGTACCGATACGGCAACGCCCGCCAGCTCGCGCGCGAGGACGCGTGCACGATCGAGGAGCTCGACGCGAAGCTCAGCGCGTCCGGGTACAACATCAAGGAGCTGCTCGTCGCGCTGACGCAGACGAAGACGTTCAGGGTTCGAGCCGTGGAAGAGGTGGACCAATGAATCGCAGAACGTTCTTGCGGGGCGCGTGCGGGGTGATGCTCGGCCTCCCGTTCCTCGAGTCGCTGCGCGCTCGCGACGCCAAGGCCGACCCGGAGGCCACGCCGCGCCGGTTCATCGCGTTCTTCATGTGCAACGGCGTGAACATGGACCGGTTCTTCCCGAGCACGCGGTACGGCGCGCTGACGGACGCCTCGTTCGGCTCGGATCGCGCGATAGCGCCGCTCGCCTCGTACCGGGACAGGCTCCTGATCCCGCGGGGCATTCACATGGCGCCGCGCGGCTTCGGGTTCGACCCGAGCGCGGGCGACGATCACGCGAAGGGGATCGGCTGCAAGCTGACGGCGCAGCCGCTCGTCCAGGGCAGCCAGTACGCCGCGGGGATCTCGCTCGATCAGTTCATCGCGAACAAGATCAACCCGCCGGGCACGCCCGCGCTCACGCTGATGGTCGGGGCGCGGACGCCCAACGTGCGCGGGCACATCTCGTACAGCGGCAGCGAGCAGCCGGTCTCCGGCGAGAACAACCCGTGGCTCGCGTACAAGGACCTGATCGGCGGCGCGACGAACCTCGAGGAGGAGGCGCTCGAGCGGCTCACCAAGCGGCGCCAGAGCGTGCTCGACCTGGTCGGGGCCGAGTACGAGGGCCTGCTCAAGAAGAAGCTCAGCAAGGCCGATCGCGACAAGCTCGAGATGCACTTCCAGACGGTGCGCGACCTCGAGGTGGGCATGGGCAACGCCGGGGTCATCCCGCGCGAGCTCCCGCCGGAGCGGGCGGCGGAGATCGAGGCGATCGACCCGGACACGGTGTCGTTCGACGCCGAGTTCAAGAAGATCGGCCGGATGCAGATGGACATCCTGGCGCTGGCGATCGCGACCCGCGCGACGCGCTCGGCGACGCTGCAGTGGGGCTCGGGCGCGCACGGTCCCATCTTCAAGTGGGACGGGATGAACCACGAGTACAACCACCACAAGCTCTCTCACGGCAACACGAAGGACGACGACAGCGGGAGCGCCGTGGACGGCTACGAGGAGATGCTCTTCAACATCGATCGCTGGTTCATCGGCGAGTATGTGTACCTGCTCGACCGGCTCGCGGCCTACGACGAGGGCGGGACCTCGGTGCTCGACAACAGCGCCGTCGTGTTCATGAACGAGCTCTCCAACGGCAAGGTCCACGACTTCCGCGACCTGCCGTACATCATCGCGGGGAGCTGCGGCGGCTACTTCAAGACGGGGCAGTACATCAAGGTGACGCGGCAGGCGAACACGCTGCAGGACGAGGACGCGCCTCACAACAAGCTGCTCACGACGCTCGCGAACGCGGTCGGCTGCACCGAGGAGGGCGGGGGGCCGATCGAGAACTTCGGCTCGTTCGGGCAGCCAGGCGAGTTCGACGAGCTCAAGGCCTGATCCAGCGCGCCGCCGGTCCGGCGGCGCTGCCGGTCAGAGCTCGAGCGTGCCGCCGAGCTCGAGGAAGCGCATCCGCTCCTCGAGACCGGCGGCGACGACGTCGAGCACCGGATCGGTCAAGAGCCGCGTCTCGCCGATGCGGATGACGAGCGTCGCCGTCCCGAGGTATGTCAGCTTCATCGCGCAGCTCACGATCGCGCGAGCGCGGCGCTAGAGCGACAAACGGTTTGAAACTGCCTGAAAAGCGCAGAAATTCGAACCGCCAAGACGCCAAAAGACGCCAAGTAAAGAGAGAGAAAAAATCTTGGCGTCTTCGTCTTGGCGTCTTGGCGTCTTGGCGGTTCATCTCTCGCTTGATCGACGTGATCGGCGTTCTAGCCCCGGTCGAGGCCGAGCGCCCGGGCCACGCCGGCCCCGTAGGCGGGGTCGGCCTTGATGCAGTTGGCGACGTGCCGGCGCTGGATGTCGACCGACGCGCCGCCGAGGGAGCGCGCGGTGTTCTCGAACAGCGCCTGCCGCTGCGCCGGCGACATCAGGCGGAACAGGCGACCCGGCTGCTCCCAGTGGTCCTCGTCGGCGCGATGATCCCAGTGGGCGGCGTCGCCCGCGACGGGCAGCGGCGGCTCACCGGCGCCGGCGTCGTCGTCCCATTCGCCGTGTCGGTTCGGGAAGTAGCTGGTCGTGGCGCCGAGGTTGCCGTCGACGCGCATCGCGCCGTCGCGGTGGAAGCTGCGAAACGGGCACTTCGGCGCGTTGACGGGGATCTGGTTGAAGTTGACGCCGAGCCGGTAGCGCTGCGCGTCGCCGTACGAGAAGAGCCGCGCCTGAAGCATCTTGTCGGGCGAGAAGCCGACGCCGGGGACGATGTTGGCCGGCGAGAACGCGGCCTGTTCGACCTCGGCGAACACGTTGTCGGGGTTGCGGTCGAGCTCGAGGACGCCGACCTCGATGAGCGGATAGTCGGCCTTCGGCCAGACCTTGGTGAGGTCGAACGGGTTATGCCGGTGCGTCCGCGCCTGCGCCTCGGTCATGACCTGAATGCAGAGCTTCCAGCGCGGGAACCGCCCCGCCTCCAGGCTCTCGAACAGGTCGCGCTGGTGGCTCTCGCGGTCTCGCCCCACCACCGCCTCGGCCTCGGCGTCGGTGAGGTTGTCGATCCCCTGCTGGCTGATGAAGTGGAACTTGACCCAAACGCGCTCGTTCGCGGCGTTGATCATGCTGAAGGTGTGGCTGCCGAAGCCGTGCATCGTGCGATAGCTGCGCGGAATCCCGCGGTCGCTCATCACGATCGTCACCTGGTGGAGCGCCTCGGGCAGCGACGACCAGAAGTCCCAGTTGTTGTCCGCGCTGCGCATCCCGGTGCGAGGGTCGCGCTTGACCGCGTGGTTGAGGTCGGGGAAGCGCAGCGGGTCGCGGAAGAAGAACACCGGCGTGTTGTTGCCGACGATGTCCCAGTTCCCCTCTTCGGTGTAGAACTTCACCGCGAAGCCGCGGATATCACGCTCGACATCGGCGGCGCCGCGCTCGCCGGCGACCGTCGAGAATCGCACGAACACCGGCGTCCGCTTGCCGACCTCGGCGAGGAGCTTGGCCCGGGTGTAGCGCGTGACGTCGTGCGTCACGGTGAACGTCCCGTAGGCGCCCGAGCCCTTGGCGTGCATGCGCCGCTCGGGGATCACCTCGCGGTCGAAATGCGCGAGCTTCTCGATCAGCCAGATGTCCTGCAGCAGCGCGGGGCCGCGTGGACCGGCGGTCTGGATGTTTACATTGTCGACCACGGGCGCACCCGTGGCGTGCGTCAATTTGGGTTTGGACATTGGAGTCGACGATGTAACGCGATCAGGCCGGCGTGGCATACCCGACCAAGGTCGGGTGTCGATGTCTGGCCACATTCGGAGATCGCGTCACTCTGGATCAAGACAGTCGAACCGGCGGATCAGGGATCCGCGACGTTCACCAGCAGCGGTAGGTGGGCGTCCCCGCCGGGGGTCGGCAGATCTGCCCCCCTGTCCTCACCCCCCTAAGGTCGGGTTTACCCTCCGACCCTTCCTCTGCCATCTTCCGCGCGGAGCTTGCGATGACAGCCAGCGCGGACCCCGAGCTCATCCTCTTCAACGGGCGAATCGCCACCATGGATCCGCGGGCGCCCGCGGCCTCGGCGGCGGCGATCCGCGATGGGCGATTCGTCGCCGTCGGCGACGACGCCGACGTCCTGCGCCGCGCCGGCGCCGGCGCCGGCAAGGTCGATCTACGCGGCCGGCGGGCGATCCCCGGCCTCATCGATTCACACCTCCACCTCATCCGCGGCGGCCTCACCTACAACAGCGAGCTGCGGTGGGACGGCGTCGCCTCGCTGGCCGAGGCGCTGAGGCGGCTGCGCGCGCAGGCCCGGATCACCCCGCCGCCGCAGTGGGTCCGCGTCGTCGGCGGTTGGTCGGAGTTCCAGTTCGCCGAGCGGCGCATGCCCACCCTCGACGAGCTCAACGCCGCCGCGGCGGACACCCCGGTGTTCGTGCTCCACCTCTACTCGCAGGCGCTGCTCAACCGCGCCGCGCTGCGGGCCGTCGGGTACACGCGCGACACGCCCGACCCGCCGGGCGGGGTGATCCAGCGCGACCGTCACGGCGAGCCGACCGGCCTCCTGGTCGCCAAGCCGAACGCGTGGATCCTCTACGCCACCCTGGCCAAGGGCCCCAAGCTCGGCCCTGACGAGCAGCGCAACAGCACCCGTCATTTCATGCGCGAGCTCAACCGCCTCGGCATCACCGGGGCGATCGACGCCGGCGGCGGCTTCCAGCAGTACCCCGAGCACTACCAGATCATCGAGGAGCTCGCGGCCGCCAAGCAGCTGACCGTGCGGCTGGCCTACCACCTGTTCACCCAGCGCCCGGGGCAAGAGCTCGAGGACTTCAGCCAGTGGGCCGAGGCCGTCAGCCCTGGCCGCGGCGACGACTACTACATGCTCAACGGCGCGGGCGAGATGCTCGTCTACTCGGCCGCCGACTTCGAGGACTTCCTCGAGCCGCGGCCCGACCTGCCGCCGCACATGGAGGCGCAGCTCGGCGCCGTGGTCGAGCACCTGGTCGCGCGTCGCTGGCCGTTCCGCCTGCACGCCACCTACGACGAGTCGATCACGCGCATGCTCGACGTGTTCGAGGCCGTGAACCGCAAGATCCCGTTCGCCGGCCTCCGGTGGTTCTTCGACCACGCCGAGACGGTGTCGGCGCGCAACATCGACCGGATCGCCGCGCTCGGCGGCGGCATCGCCATCCAGCACCGCATGGCCTACCAGGGCGAGCACTTCCTCCACCGCTACGGCCCGGAGATGACGAGCGACGCCCCGCCGGTGCGGCGCATGCTCGCCGCGGGGATCCCCGTCGGCGGGGGCACCGACGCCACGCGCGTCGCCAGCTACAACCCGTGGGTCGGCCTCGGCTGGCTGGTCTCCGGTCGCAGCGTCGGCGGCACCGAGCTGCTCGGCCCCGGCGCCCGCCTGTCGCGCGAGCAAGCGCTGCGCCTCTACACCGCCGGCAACGGGTGGTTCTCCGGCGAGGAGGGCCAGCGGGGCCTCGTCGCCGAGGGCCGCCTCGGCGACATCGCGGTGCTGTCCGACGACTACTTCGCGGTGCCGGAGGCGGAGATCCGCAACATCACCTCGGTGCTCACGGTGGTCGGCGGCGACGTCGTCCACGCCAGCGGCGACTTCGGCGGCCTCGCTCCCCCGCCGCTGCCGTTCAGCCCCGACTGGGCCCCGCCCGCGCAGCACGGCGGCTACGACCCCGGCGTGGTCGCCCGCGCGCTGAGCGCCCGCGCCCGCCGCCGTCATCACCGCCACGGCCTCGCCTGCCCCTGCGCCGTGTTCTAGCCGCTTCCTCCGCGGTCGTCGCCACGTCGGCCGCACCCGCGACGTCGACTTCGCCGCCTCCTGGCTGCCCCTCGAGCTCCGACAGTCACCGTTCGTTCATTCGCTTCATCTTCGCCAAGAAAGGACTCACGGACCATGCCCACCGCCACCGCCGCTCCCGCCAAGTCGCTGCTCACCCCCGGCGATCACACCCTGATCCTCATCGACCACCAGTCGCAGATGGCGTTCGCCACCCGCTCGATCGACGCCGTCCTGCTGCGCAACAACGCCGCCCTGGCGGCCCGCGCGGCCCGCGTCTTCGGCGTCGCCACGATCCTCACCACCGTGGCCGAGAAGACCTTCTCGGGCCCGATCTTCGCCGAGATCCGCGCCGCCCAGCCGGAGCTCGACCTCATCGATCGCACCACCATGAACTGCTGGGAGGACGCCAACATCATCGCCCGCGTCAACGCGCTCGGCAAGCCGCGCCTCGTCATCGCCGGCCTGTGGACGTCCGTGTGCATCGTCGGCCCCGTGCTGTCGGCGATCGAGCAGGGCTTCGAGGTCTACGTGATCACCGACGCCTGCGGCGACGTGTCCGACGAGGCCCACGAGCGCGCCGTCACGCGCATGGTCCAGGCCGGCGCGCGCCCGCTGACCGCCCTGCAGTACCTGCTCGAGCTCCAGCGCGACTGGGCTCGCGGCGCGACCTACGGCGCGACCACCGGGATCGCCGCCGAGCTCGGGGGCGCCTACGGCCTCGGCATCATCTACGCCAAGTCCATGTTCAACGCCTCCGAGGGCGGCCACTAGGAGCGCATGAAGCTCTACCTGCCGCGGCACGGCGGAATGCATTTCGACGCCGCGGCGGCCTCGCTGTCGCGCACGCACGCTCGAGTTCTTCAAACGCCATCTCCAACGAGGATCTCCCATGAAAGAAGAAACATTCACCGGCCGCGGCGGCACGCGCCTCCACATGCGTTCCTGGCGGCCGGCGCGAACGCCGCGCGCGGCCGTGGTGCTCTGCCACGGCGTCCTTGCGCACAGCGGGCAATACCAGTGGTCGGGGGAGCAGCTGTCGGCGGCGGGTTTTGCCGTGTATGCCTACGACCATCGCGGGCGTGGCAAATCGGAGGGGCCGCGCCTGTTCGTCAATGACGTTGCCGAGTACACGGACGATCTGGGGACGTTCGTCGCCCTGGTGAAAAACCGCGAGCCCGGCCTCCAAGTGTTTCTGCTGGGTCACAGCATGGGCGGAGTGATCTCCTGCACCTGGGCGCTGGATCATCAGCGAGAGATCGCCGGCTTCATCTGCGAGAGCTTTGCGTTCGAAGTGTGGGCGCCGAAGCCCGTGCTGTCGCTCGTGCGCTTCCTCGGGCGCGTGGCGCCGAAATTGCCGGTGCTGAAGCTGCATGAGAAGGACTTCACCCGCGACCCGCAAGCCCTGCAGAAACTGAATTCGGATCCGCTGACCCATGGTGAGGTCCAACCGGCGGGCACGGTGGCGGCGCTGCTCAAGGCCACGGACCGCATGCGCGCGGAGTTCGGGACCATCACGCTGCCCTTGCTCATCATGCACGGCACCAAGGACAAGGCCACCGTGCCCGCGGGCAGCCAGCTCTTCCATGACAAGGCCGGCTCGAGCGACAAGACGCTGAAGCTCTATGAAGGGCACTTCCACGATCTGCTCAACGACCTCGGCAAAGAGCAGGTGATGGCAGACGTGGTGGGTTGGATCAACGCGCGCGTATCCTGAGGTTTTCGTCATGAAGAAAGATTTTGATGCAGCCAGTGCGCCCACGCACTACGTACAGGTCGGAAGCGATAAGATTGCCTACCGCAGCATCGGCGCGGGCGAACCCATGGTTCTCATCACGCGCATGCGCGGCACGCTCGATACCTGGGATCCGCTGTTCCTCGATGAGCTGGCGAAGAACAATCGCATCATCACGGTGGACTATCCGGGCGTGGGTTACTCGGACGGCAAACTGCCGCCCGGCATCGGCCAGGCCGCGGACTTCGTGATCGCGTTCGCGGATGCCATGAAGCTCGAAAAATTCATTCTCCTGGGCTGGTCATGGGGCGGTACGGTGGCGCAGACCGTGGTGGTCGAACATCCCGGCCGCGTCACGCACGCGATCCTCGTGGGCACGGCGCCGCCCGGCAAGCGCGCGGTGAATATTCAACAGGCGTTCATCGACCGCGCATTCAAGCCGGTGAATGACCTGGACGATGAGATCGTGTTGTTCTTCGAGCCGAGCTCGGAGTTCAGCCGAAAGATGGCGAAGGAGTCGCGAGACCGCATCCGCGTGCGCCCCGGGGTCGATGAAAAGATTCCGTCGACCCCCGAGGCGATCAAGGCCTACCTCGCCGCGGCCGAGGAATATCACGCCGATGAGGCCGGGCGGCTGCAGAGGTTGATGGTCACGCGCACGCCGCTGCTCATCATCAGCGGCGACAACGACATCAGCACCGCCGTGGAGAACTGGTTCGCGCTGAATCGCAAGATCCCCAACGCACACCTGGCCGTGTATCCCGAGTCGGGTCATGGCCCGCAGCATCAGTACCCGCAGCTCGCCGCCGAGCAGGTGGCCTCGTTTTTGCGTCACGCCATTCAATAGATAGAAGGAGTGCCACATGCCGATCCTAAAGACCAAAGAAGGCGTCGAACTTTTCTACAAGGACTGGGGCAGCGGCCAGCCCCTGGTGTTCCATCATGGCTGGCCGTTGTCGGCAGACGACTGGGATGCGCAGCTCATGTTCTTCCTCGCGAAGGGCTTTCGCGTCATCGCCCACGATCGCCGCGGTCACGGCCGTTCGTCGCAGACCTTCGACGGCAACGACATGGACACTTACGCCCGCGACGTGTCGGAGCTCACCGCTCACCTCGGTCTCAAGGGCGCGGTGCACATCGGCCACTCCACGGGCGGCGGTGAGGTGGCGCGCTATGTCGCGAAGCACGGGCAGGACGGCCGCGTGGCCAAGGCCGTGCTCATCGGCGCCGTTCCGCCGATCATGGTCAAGAGCGACAAGAATCCCGGCGGCCTCCCCATCGAGGTGTTCGACGGATTCCGCGCCGCGCTCGTCGCGAACCGCGCAGAGTTCTACCGCGCCGTGCCCGCAGGGCCGTTCTATGGATTCAATCGTCCAGGGGCCAAGACTCTGCCGGGCGTCGTCGACAACTGGTGGCGGCAGGGCATGATGGGCGGTATCAAGCCGCACTACGACTGCATCAAGGCGTTCTCGGAGACCGATTTCACCGCCGACCTCGAGAAGATCGATGTGCCCACGCTCGTGATGCACGGCGACGACGACCAGATCGTGCCGATCGCAGATTCCGCGCTGCTGTCGAGCAAGCTGCTCAAGAAGGGCACGCTCAAGGTCTACAAGGGCCTGGGGCATGGCCTGTGCACCATCAACCCGGACGTCGTCAATCCGGATCTGCTCGAGTTCATCCAATCGTGAGGGCGAGGGCCGCGGACACGAGGGTCCGCGGCCTTTGCGTCGCTCATGCTCCTTCGACGGCCGGCAGCTCGAAGCGAAACGTCGCGCCAAATACAGGATTGGGCTCGGCCCAAAGTCGGCCGCCGTGGCGCTCGAGGATCGAGCGCGAAATCGACAATCCCATGCCCAGCCCTCCGGGCTTCGTGGTGTAGAACGCCTCGAACAATCGCGCGCCGTCCACGTGCGAGAGGCCGACACCCGCGTCGGAGACGGCGCCCACGACCCAGACGCGGCCGGCGCCCTCCGAGAGCGCCGTCTCCAAGCGCACGCGTCGGCGCGCTTCCGGCAGATCGCGCGAAGCCTCGGCCGCGTTGAGCAAGAGGTTGAGGATGACCTGCTGCAGCTCGACCGGATCGGCGAAGACCTGCGCCCCGCCCGATCGGAGCCCGAGCTCGAGCGCGATGCGACGCCGCGCCAGCTCGGCTTCCGCCACCGGCAGCGCCGCGCTGATCACGGCGTCCAGGTGGCAACGCTCGCGGTGCGCGACCGAACGCGTCAAGAGGCGGCGAATACGCGCGAGCACGTCGCCGGCACGATGGCCGTCGTTCACGATCGCGACCAGCGACTCACGCGCGGCGACCAGATCGGGCTCCGCGCGATCGAGCCAGTTGATGCCCGCGCTCGCGTCCGCGGCGATGGCCGCGAGGGGCTGATTCACCTCGTGCGCGATCGACGCGGCGAGCTCGCCCAGCGTGGTGGTACGCGCGACGTGGGCCAGCTGCGCGCGCGCCTCCTCGAGGTCCTCCGCCGCGCGTCGCGATGCGGTCACGTCCATCACCGCGCCCACGATCTCGGCGGTGCCGTCCGAGCTGGTGCGGGTGCGTCCGCGGATGCGCAGGTACTTGACGCGCCCGCCAGCGCAGAGCAGCCGGTGCTCCAGCATCACCTGCCCCTCGCTCTTTGCGCGCTCGAACGCCTGCTGCACGTTCGCGCGTTCATCCCTGGGTACGCGCTCCAGCAGCGGCGGGAGCGAAGGCTTGGTGCTCGGCTCGACCTCGTAGATGCGATACGTCTCTTCCGACCAGAACAGGTCTCCGGTCGCAAACTTCCAGCCGAAGCTGCCCGTGTCCGACAAGCTCTCGGCCTCGGCCAGGTAGGCCTTGGTGCGGCGCAGCAGCTCCTCCACCTTGCGGCGCTCGGTGTTTTCGCGCTGCAGGTCGTCGAAGAGCCGCGCGTTCTCCAGCGAAATGGCCATCTGCGAGGCCAGCAGCTCGAGCAGCGTGAGGTGCGAGGGCGTGAAGGCGTGCGACGCGAGGTTGTTCTCCAGGTAGAGCACGCCGGACAGCCGCGCCTGCTTGGCGAGCGGTACGCAAAAGATCGAGCGCGGGCGCGCGCGCCGCACGTGCTCATCGGTGGCGAAACGCGCGTCCAGCGCGGCGTCTCCGAGGAGGAGCGGCTGCTGTGTGCGCACCGCGTAGCGCAGGATCGACGCGGGCGCATCGCTCGCTGGCGTGGGCTCACGAACGAGCCGCACCTCGATGTGGTCGGCTGCGGTCACCGCCTCGGCCTCGACCCACAGGTCCTCGCCCCGTGGTGTGATCAAGAGCGCCCGCTCCGCGCCGGCTCCCTCGAGCGCGATGGTCATCAAGGTGCGGATCAGGCGCTCGAGCTGGATCTCCCCCGATAGCGCCTGAGAAGCCTTGAGGAACGGCACCAGGTCGAGCTGCTCCACGCGCGCCGCCCCGGTGCTGGAGCGCGCGAGCGAAGGCTCCGCGCGCAGGCGCGGCTCGAGCAGCTCGAGCTGCGTGACCTTTCCCATCGCCTGCCAGTGGGCGTAGCCATCACGCGCCGACCGGAGATAGGCCAGGGCCACGCCGCTCAACCCGCGCATCGCATAGAAGCGGGCGGCCATCTCGCTCGCCACCGCTTCGTTCTGGGTGAAGCCGTGCTTTCGCGCGGAGCCGATGGCCTCTTCGTAGAGCCGCTCCGCGGCGAGCTCGCGCCGCTCGATGCGCGCCGCCTCCGCCGCCACCAGCTTGGCTCGGTTCTCGAAATTCTCCGGGCAGTGACGCGCCCACAAGGCGAGGATGCGCTCGTGCTCGTACAGCGCTTCGGCGTGGCGCGTGCGCTCCTCGCGCGAGCTCGCATCGTAGAGCGCGGCGCGCACCAAGGCCGTGTAGAAGTGGAACTCTGCCACCTCGAAATGACCGGGCGAGGTCCACAAGAGCGCCTCGGCCTGCCGGGCCGCGGCGAGCGCTGCCGCGTAGTCGCGCGCGAAGAATCGACCCTGCAGCTTGCGAATCCAGTACCAACAGGCGGCGAAGGCGAGCTGCGGGTTCTCGGCGAAGTGCTGCTCGAAGCTGGCTTCGTCGAAGTCGCCGTCGTCGAACGAGGCGAAGCTGGGCGTGAGGCCGCGGAGCAGCCGGATCAGCTGCAGCTGCGACGTGATGATGTCCGCGACCAGTCCGAAGCCGGTACGACGAGCGAGCGTGAGCCCGCGCTCCGCCTCGCGCGCCGCCTCCGACAGCGGCGCGCCGCTCCCGAGCAGCAACGTCACCAGCGTCTCGCTGCTGAAGCCGGCGAAGGTCAGGTCGAGCGCCTCGAGCGCGGCCGCGTGCGCCCGCCTCACCAGCACCAAGCTGGTGTCGATGTGCTGGGCCCACGTGTTCACGTGTGCGCCGTAGGACATGTACGCGCGCGCCTTGAAGCGCTCGAAGCCGCGCGCCGCGACGAGATCGAAGCCCAGCTTGCCGAAGCGGTTGCCGGCAGGATAGTCGCGGAAGGTGGAGCCGAGCACCACGCCCAGCACCGCGTAGGCGTAGCAGGAGCCGTCGCTGTTGCCGTGAGCGAGGCTGAGGCGCGCCATACGCGCGACCAGACGATCGTGCAGGTCGCTGTCGGTGAAGAGCGCGGGCGGCTGCGCCGCCGTGAGCACGTCGAGCGCGGCGCGCCAGCTGTCGTTGCTGACCGGCAGCTCGATCAGCGACTCGATGCTGCGATCACCCAGCTCGTCCCACAGGCTCTGGAACTCTCTCTCCACTTCGCCGCGCGTGGGCCGCGGCGTCCAGTCGATGCCCATGGTGCCGAGGAAGTCCAGGCAGACCTGCACGGCCATGCCGTTTCGACCCGCCGTCGTGTAGAGCAGGATGCGAAGCCGCGCGACCGCGGCGCGGTCGACCAGGTTGGCAGCCTTCGGCGCGAGCTGCGTCAAGCACGCCTCGGCGGCCTCCAGCGCGCCGGCGAGCAGCTCGCACTCCGCGCGGTCCAGGCCGAGCGCGAAGGCGAGCGCGTAGTCGCTCTCCCAGCGATCTTCGTCGAGCAGCGCGTCGGCCACCTCCAGGTACACGAGCGCCGAGGTGTACGCCGATGCGGCCTTGGCGCGGCGCCCCGCCGCGTGGTTCAGCTCCGCCACGCGCATGCGCTCTCGACGCGTGCGCAGGAGGTCGAGGCCGCGGTTGAGCTGGTTCACGATGTCGAAGCTGCCCTCTTCGCGCGCGCGCTCGGCCGACTCCGCGGAGAGCCTCATGCCGATGGCGAGGTGCAGGGCGGGCCTCTCGCGCGGGTCGAGCAGCGCGTACGAAGCCTCCTGCACGCGGTCGTGCAAGAAGCGATACTCGCGCTCCACGCGCACCACGAGCCCGCTCCGCAGCGCGTCGTCCAGCGCGGCGGTCACCTCGCGCTCGCCGGTGCCGAGCGCGAGCGCCAGGGCCTCGATCGGCGCGCAGATGCCGAGGCAGGCGAGGTGCATCAGCGCGCGACGCGTGGGCTCCGGCAGGCGCGTCAGCTTCTCGATCATCAGCTCGGCCACGTTGTCGGTGAAGCCGCGCGCTCGGATGCGCTCGAGGTCCCAGCGCCAGCGCGATTTCGCCGGGTCGAAATGGAGCAGCTCCACGTCGTTGAGCGCGTTGATGAACTGAATCGCGAAGAACGGGTTGCCGTGGGTCTTCTCGTGCACCAGCTCCGAGAGCGGCGCGAGCTCGGCGGCGTCCGCCTGCAGGACGTCTGCGAGCAGGTCGGCCACGTCGTGCGAGGCCAGCGCTGCGAGCGAGATCTCCTCCACGCGTCCGGCCGCCGCGCGCAGCCGCGCGATCATGCGGTGCAGCGCGTGGTCGGCGTCGACCTCGTTGCTACGGAACGCCCCCACGATCAGCAGGTTCGCCGGCTCGGGGTGCGAGGCCAGATGTTCGATCAAGTCGAGGGTGGCTGCGTCGAGCCACTGCAGGTCGTCCAGGAACAGCACCAGCGGGTGCTCGGGCTTGGCGAACACCGCGATCAGGCGCCGGAAGATCAGCTGGAAGCGCTGCTTCGCGTCGTGCGGGGGCAGCTCGGGCGCCGGCGGCTGCGGTCCCACGATGAACTCGACGTCGGGCACGAGGTTCGTCACCAGGCCGCCGTGCGTGCCGAGCGCGTGCCGCAGCGCCTCTCGCCACGCCGAGAGCTCTTCTGCGGGCCGGCCCAGCACCTGCCGCACCAGGCTCTCGAGCGCCTGGGCGAAGGTGGCATACGGGATGTCGCGCTTGAACTGGTCGAACTTCCCCGACGCGAACGCCGCGCGCCGGCCGATGGCCCGCCTCAGCTCGTCGACGAGGGCCGATTTGCCGATCCCCGAGTAGCCCGACACGAGCACGAGCTCGGGAGCGCCGCTCGCGCGCACCCGTTCGAAGGCCGAAAGCAGCGCGTCGCGCTCGCGGTCGCGACCGTACAGGCGCTCGGGCGTGCTGCGGTGGCGTGCGTCCCCGCTCGCGAGCGAAAAGGGCTCGATGCGGCCGTGCGCGCTCCAATCGAGCAGGCAGCGCTCCAGATCGCGCGCCAGGCCGGCCGCGGTCTGGTAGCGCTCTTCCGCCGGCTTCGACAGCAGCTTCATGACGATGGCGGCGAGCGGCGCCGGCAGCTCGGCCACGTGATCGCGCGGGTCGGCTGGCTGCTTGGCCACGTGGCAGTGGATCCACTCCATCGGCTCCGACGCGGTGAACGGCAAGCCGCCCGTCAAGAGCTCGTAGAACGAGACGCCCAGCGCGTACATGTCGCTGCGCGTATCGACCGCTCGGCTCATGCGCCCCGTCTGCTCCGGCGCCATGTACGGCAGGCTGCCGACAAGGGTCGGCGGCCGCGCGCGCTGCTCGTCCGCCGCGCGCGCGGCGGCGCCGAAGCCGGTCAACCACACCGCGCCGCTGTCCACGTCGACCAGGGCATTCGCGGGCTTGATGTCCTTGTGCACGATGCCGCGCGCGTGCAGCTGGTCGAGCGCGCGCGTCCAGCCGAGCGCCACGCGCAGGAAGTCGCCTATCGGCCAGGCGCGTCCGACCCGATGGGCGAGCAGCTCACCGCCGGGATCCTCCAGCCAGAGCCTCGTGCGGCCCGGCCTGGAGTCGAGCTCGCGCGGGCACACCGCCCACGCCGAATCCAGCTCCTCGCGGAGCGCGAACTCATTCTCCAGCTTCTGCAACAGGTCCGCCGCAGGCGCATGGACCGGCCGCAAGATCAACGCCGATTGTCCCTCACTGCTACGGTAGAGCGCGAGCTCGCCGTCGTCGCGCAAGCAGACGGCCGCGGGGTCGTGCGAGGACGTCATGGGGCGCACCGTGGGTGGGCCGGTGCCGGCGGCAGCGGAGCTGAGCGGGGAGCGTTCCGAACGGACACATCCTACCTCGGCGCATCGCTCCGCCTCGCGTACCGCGACCGAAGCAAATGAGCGAATAATCGCCAGTCCACCGCCGCAGTCAAGCTTTGTTCCGGCAAGTCGAAGCCGGCGATTATGTAATCAAGCTCACATTTATGGCAATCCGACCTTGGTCGGGTTTTCCCGGCCGAAGATCCCGCCCATACCGGCCCAGGTTCTCGACGCCGGAGCCGGCGCCGACGCCGTTCACGGCCGCCGTTGTCGCGCTCGGGCTCGTCGAACCGCCCACACCTCGTGCGCGGAACCGGCCATCAATCAACCCGAGGAGCCCAGCATGAACGATCGTCTCACCGTCCAGACCGACGATGGCAGCTTCGATTGCTACGTCGCGCGTCCCAGGGCCGCCATCGCACCGGTGATCGTCGTGATCCAGGAGATCTTCGGCGTCAACGCCGGGATCCGCAGCATCGCCGACGCCTACGCCGCCAAAGGGTACATCGCCGTTTGTCCCGACCTGTTCTGGCGCACCCAGCCGGGCGTGGACATGTCCGAGAGCAACGAAGGCGACGTGGCCAAGGGCTTCGCCCTGTATGGCGCCTACGATTTCGACAAAGGGCCGCGCGACATCGCAGCCACGGTCGCGGCCGCCCGCGCCATGCCCGGCGCCTCCGGCAAGGTCGGTGTGACCGGCTACTGCCTCGGCGGACTGCTCACGTTCCTGACCGCGGCGCGCGCCGATGCCGATGCCTTCGTCGCCTACTACGGCGGAGGCACAGAGAAATACGTGACCGAGGGCGTCAACATCAAGCGCCCGCTGCTGATGCACCTCGCCGGCGACGACGAATACATCGGCAAGGATGCCCAGGCGACGATCCACGCCGCGCTGCGGGACAACCAGCACGTCGAGATCCACACCTACCCGGGCCGCAACCATGCGTTTGCCCGTCCGGGCGGCGACCGCTACGACGCTGCCGACGCCACGCTGGCCAATCGGCGGACCGACGGGTTCTTCGAGCAGCACCTCACCTGAACAGGAGGACGAGGCCGCGCGCCCCGCTCGCGGCATCGACGCGGCGAAGGCGCGCTGCGGCCTCGCGGCGGTCCCGACCGGCTGCGCGTGAGCGGCTCAGTCGCGGCGCGTGACCCGATGGATCGCGTCGAGCAGGTCCTTGAGCTGCAACGGCTTGGTCAGGAAGGCCGCCGCGCCGGCGTGGAAGCACTGCTTGCGCACACCTTCGTCGCCGTGGGCGGTGAGGACGACGACCGGCAGCCGCGACGCGCGGCGGGTCAGCTCGACGAGCAGGTCGACGCCGCTCATCCCCGGCATGCGGACGTCGAGGACCAGGGCGTCCATCGTCTCGACCTTGCCGGCGGCGAGGAACGCCTCCGCGGAGGCGAACGTCTCGACGTTGAAGCCCGTCGACTTGAGCAGGTTGCCGAGCGAGCGGCGCAGCGACGCGTCGTCGTCGACGATCGCGATCAGCCGTTCTTCGTTCATCGCCCTCGTCCTCCGTCGGCCCCATCGAGGTGGCCGAGGCGCAGGGCGAATCGCACCAGCTCGGCGATGGAGCCGGCCCGCATCTTCTCCATCACCTTGGCCCGCTGCTCCTTCACCGTCGCCTCGCGCGTGCCGAACTCCGCCGCGATCTGCTTGTTGAGCTGGCCGGCGACCACCCCGCGCATCACCTCGCGCTCGCGGGCGGTCAAGGACTCGTAGCGGCTGGTCAGCTCGGCCAGGTCGTCGCGCTCGATCCGGGCCACGCGGTCGCGCTCGATCGCCTCGCGGATGGCCGCGATCAGGTCCTTCGGCCGGAACGGCTTCGTCATGAACTCGACCGCCCCCGCCTTCATCGCCCGCACCGACATCGGGATGTCGCCCTGCCCGGTGAGGAAGATGATCGGCAGGTTGACCCGGGCGTCCGCCAACCGACGCTGCAGCTCGAGGCCGTCGAGCTGCGGCAGCTTGACGTCGAGCACCGCGCAGCCGCGCGCGTCGGAGTGATCGGCGGACAGGAAGCTCTCGGCGCACGGGAAGGTCTCGACGGTGAGGTCGACGGACGCGAGGAGCCGACTCAAGCTGGCGCGCACCGACGCGTCGTCGTCGACGATGAAGACCTTCGGGGCCGGGGATGAGATGGTCGAGGTCGCGTTCATCCGGAACTCCGCTGCAAGTCGCGCGAGATCGCCGTGAGCGAGGAGCCGAAGGTAGCACCGATGCCGGACGTGTTGGGCTGGGCCAGGTTCAGGACCACGCGCTGCAGCTGGACCGGGTCGCCGACGACCGCCGGCATGCTCGGCCGTAGCGCCGTCTCGACCTCCCAGCGCGGCTCCAAACGAACCACGTCGACGGGCATCGGCTCGCCGGAGCCCTCTCCACCGGAATTGTCGGGCGTCAGTACTGCCATGGTCATCGATCGTGGAAGGTCGATCGTCCTGCGGGAGGACCCGAGTCTACCCGACAACCACGGGTGCGCGGCGCCGACCGACACCCGACCTTGGTCGGGTAGCGAGCGCCCGCGCGACGTAGTTTCTGGCGACGGCTCGTTGTCGACCGGCTTTTCTGGCAGGACCTCGGACCGTCGCTCCGCGGCGAGAGCGTTGTCTTGGATAACGCCATCATTTCCGTTATGGCGGAAGCGTGAGCTCCGCCATCCCCAGCGCTCACCACCTTGGTCGTGAGCGTGGACTCGTGCCTGTGTTCGCATGGCATGCCCTCTGCAGTCGGGCTTCGTCCTGAAAAGGAGCGATGCCCTGTCATGACGAAGCGACCTTCTCGGCGGACCTTCCTCCACGCCGCGGGTGCCAGCCTCGCGCTCGGCGCGTGTGCGGGAAGCGCGCAGGTGCGGCAAAACGCTACATCCCCGGGCGCGGGCTCTCCGGAGCCTCCCGAGGGGCCTTCCTCCGGGGCGCCAGAGGAAGAGGACGTCGAGCTGCCGGCGGGCGGCGTGATGCCGACGAGGCCGCTCGGGCGGACCGGCGTGAACGTGAGCCTCATCGGCCTCGGCGGCTACCACATGGCGGTCCCGGAGGACGAGCAGGAGAGCATCCGGATCGTTCGCTTCGCGATCGATCACGGGGTCACCTTCCTCGACAACTGCTGGGACTACCACGACGGCAAGAGCGAGGAGCGGATGGGCAAGGCGCTCCAGGATGGATATCGCCAGAAGGTCTTTCTGATGACCAAGCTCGACGGCCGCGACCGCGCGTCCGCCGAGGCGCAGCTCGAGCAGTCGCTGCGCCGGCTGCGCACCGACGTGATCGATCTCGTGCAGATGCACGAGATCATCCGGATGAGCGATCCCGAGAAGATCTACGGGCCGGGCGGCGCGATGGAGGCGCTCGTGGCCGCGAAGAAGGCCGGCAAGATCCGGTTCATCGGCTTCACGGGCCACAAGGACCCGGACATCCACCTCGCCATGTTGAAGATGGCGGAGCGGCAGGGCGTCCCGCTCGACACCGTGCAGATGCCGCTCAACGTGATGGATCCGCATTACCGGAGCTTCGAGAAGATGGTCCTCCCGGCGCTGACGCAGCAGGGCATCGGGGTGCTGGGGATGAAGCCGTTCGCCAGCGGGGAGATCGCGAAGACCGGGGTGGTCTCGCCGATGGACTGCCTGCATTATCCCATGAGCCTGCAGACGTCGGTGGTGATCACCGGCTGCGACTCGATGGGTATCCTCAAGCAGGCGATCAAGGCGGCGTACACGTTCCAGCCGCTCACCAAGGAGCGCGTCTCGGAGATCCTCGCGCGCACAGCTCCGCTCGGGGCGAAGGGGGAGCACGAGCAGTTCAAGACCACCGAGCGATTCGATGGGACGACCAAGAACCCCCACTGGCTGACGACGGCGAAGATCTGAGCGGCGCGCGGGGGGGCGGACCCCGCGTCGCCGAGGTCAGGTCACTTCCTTCGCTCTCGCAGGGCCTACGCGCACCTCGGCTCGGGGACGACCGTGCTCTCTGAAGAGCGCCATCATTCCAGCGTTGGAGCTTCCCAGTCTACCCAATCCGACATGCTGAGTGAGCCGCCCGAGCCCACGACGAATTCTCCGGGCGCCTCGCCCTCGTGCTTCAGGAATCTTGCAATGTTCTTGACGAGGAGGTCGGTGTATTCGTTCTTGTACGAGCAATGCGCCGTGTCGGCGACTCGCGAGTGGTAGCTGATATTCTTCTCTACGCCCAGCGCTTTGTAGACTTCTGCTCCGGCAACTGTGGCTGTATGGCCCGCCGGGGCGCCCATCTGCGCCTGGTGCGGATTCTCGAGGACGAGCAGGCCGCGCGGCGCGATCATGGCAATCAGGGCATGGGTGTCAATGGGGAGCTTGACGGCGTTCGAGGCATTGTTTTTGAAGACAAATGGATCGAAGTCGTTGCTGAGCCAGTTCAGCCCGTAGTAGTTGTGGTCCGTCCGCTCCCTGCCCAGCACGTCGGCGATGCGGTAGGCCGGAACTCCGGCGGTGCTCGTCTCGTGGGGGATCGTCAGAGCGATTCGATCGTCGAAAACACCTATGGCAAATGCGCCCTTGCCGTTGCGCGAGCATCCCGTAACACCGATGCCGGTCGGATCGATGATGTTACCTCCTGACATCTGTATGACGTCGAGGATTCGACTGGCGCCCCAGGCCCATGCCATCAAGAGTCCTGCGGAGTGCTTGCCGCCGTAGATGTCGTAGAACTTCCCCGGGTTGGGTTTGCCTCTGGATTGCTCCGGGGTGCCCTCCCTGCCGAGCTCATTGTGGTTGTAGTAGATGACAGCGACGCCTTGATCCAGGACGCGGCCTTCGCCCAGCGTAATGCCGCCGAAGCCTCCTTTCGTGCCCACGTTGATGATCGCGGGGAAGGGCGCTTGCCCCTTGGAGGGCAACACGACGTCGGCGCTGAAGTCGATTCCCTTGCCCTCGGCCTCGACGTGTACAGAGACTTTGTTCTCGGTGACGGTGCCGGTCACCACGTCGGGCGTCGGCTTCTCGCCGTAGATATACTTCTCGGCTTGCTTGCGTATCTCCTGCCTTCGGCAGCGCCATTCTGCTTTGGTGGACATACGATTCCCGTCGAGCTTCGTGAACGGGTCGGGCAATCTGGGGATCTGATGTAGAGCGCTTGCTTCCGCCAGGGCAGCGACTTCGCAATCGGCGCTCTCATTCTCGACGGCGGTTTCGCTCGAGCCCGAGCCCGAGCCCGAGCCCGAGCTGGAGCTGGGGCCGGAGCTGGAGCTCGATGTCATGTCGCCGCCCGAGCCGGAGCTCGATGCCATGTCGCCGCCCGAGCCGGCGTTTGATGTCATGTCGCCGCTGCTGGTCGCACTCTCGCCGCCCGAGCCGCCCGCGCCTCCTTGCCCGGGCGGGTTCGATTCGGACTGCCCGCAGGCAGCGGATGTGAGGCATAGGCCGAGGGCAATGCGGGTTATTCGAGGGGCAAACGTTCGCATGGATGGCCCTCCTGGAGTGGGCACAATCGATGTTCATCGGCCGGGCTTGCACCCACCGGAACGGCGGCAAGCATCGCTGCGCGATATGACATTCAAATGCTTTTCGGTGTCAAGCACGAGGTGGTGCCTTCGTTCGGCCCACGGCGCGACGGGACCATCGTCGCGCGATCCTGAACGGTGAGTCCAGGTCGAATGACAGCGCTGGAAGATTCAGTGAGAATGGCCAACTTCAACCCAGATACAGCGCCACGTCGCCGATGTTCGTCCCTGGTTGCGCGCGGTCGTGCGGATCTGCCCGGCCCGAGGAGATCCTGTTCGTCGCACGGCGCGGGGAGCCCGCCGGACTCGCCTGTGGCCTCGCTCCTCTGGCAGAGCCGGAGGAGCGAGGGCAGCCGGGCTGAAATATCGTGACTGCCCGCCACCGCAAATTCGTCCTGGATGGGATGATGCAGCCCAAACGGCGCCTGAGACCGCCATTGCAGCCGTACCGTCGCAAGCTCCTGCCGCTGATGCCGCATCCGCGGGAATCCGGTGAAGTTCATCGGTGAAATCCGCGCCCGATGCCGGTGAAGACCGCACCGGCTGCTGGTGAAGTTCACCGGGACGCGAGGATCACCGACAGGCCGGTCGGCGCGAGCTCTCCGATCCCGAGGCTCGCCGGTTGGACCCACGTTGGAGCCATGCCCGCCGAGGAGGGGCGATCCGTCGTCAGGTCCCCACGAAACCCACCCGGACCCGACGGCTCGCGACGGTTCGCCTCCGCGGGATCGTCCCGCCGGGATTTCTGCTGCGAGGAGGTGGGATCGACCGATCGTGCGCTGCTACGACGAGCGCTACAGGACCGATTCGTTCGCGACCGTTCGTCGCGCCATCGCTCGCGCTCCGCTCGCGTGGCTGCCCCGCTGCCCTGCATGCCACCACGCCCTCGCGCCGCAGAACGCACCTGCTCGTGTTCGCGCGGCCCTGACGCAGAAGCGCTAGAAATCAGTGATCGAGTAGAAAGCCTTCTTGGGCTTGAGCTGCTTATCGAACAACAACGGATAATCCGGCCTGCCAGAATCGAACTCCGACAGCCAGGTGTTATCGTCTGCGATTCCCCAGAAGGTAACGTTGCCTATGAGCTCGCTATTTCGGCGAAACATGTCGAAGAATTCTTTGTAACGAGCCGCGTGCTTGTCTTTCAGCGCGTCAGTCAGCTCCGCTTCGGTCCTGTACCACTTCGACTCGTCACTCGAGCCATAATCTCTTGTATACATCGAGACGTCCAGCTCCGTAATGTGAACCTCCAACCCTAGAGCTGCGTATGCCTTGATCTCCTTTTCGAGATTCTCGACTGTCTGATAAATGGTCTGGTTGGTCAGCTTTTCCTGAGCAGGTTCGATGTTCAAGTGACACTGGAGCCCAACTCCGTCGATCAAATCATCGCTCTTCAACTTCTCGATCATTGATATGATCGCCGCGCGCTTTTCGTCGAGATAGTTCCAGTAGTCATTGTAAAATAGCTTCGCGTCTGGGTCGGCAGCTCGTGCGGCTCTGAACGCCTCAAGGATGTAGTCTTCGCCGCCTATCTTGTACCAATCACTATTGCGATAGCCCCATGAGTGCACGAGCGACAGATCTTCGCCCGCGTCCTCCCCGTCTTCCTTGTTGCCTGTTATGGCTTCATTGACGACGTCCCAGGCGCTGACCCTGCCTCGGAAGTGAGTTACTACGTTCGTGACATGGTCCCTCATTCTTTCTATCAGAATTTCCTTCGTGACCGGAGCATCCGATTGATCGACGAATACCCAAGACGGAGTCTGGCTGTGCCATACAAGGCAATGTCCGCGGACTTCCATGTTGTTCGCCTCGGCAAACGCGACGATCTGGTCCGCGGTCGTGTAGTCGAAAACACCTTCTGTGGGCTGCAAGGACTCCCACTTCATCTCGTTTTCACAGACGATGCTGTTGAAGTGCTTCGTCAGCAGCGGGACGTGTGCGTCTTTGTACGAAGTGGAATCGACGGCGGCCCCGATCGGGAAATAGTCTGCGTATCTCTCATGCAAAGAAGCTTCGGTGTCTTCGGCTGTGGTGCTCGATGAGCTGCAGCCGAGCATGGCCAGCGCTCCGATGAAGAAACATATGGATGCGCCTTTGGTCGTCGGACGTACCTGATCTTTGTGATCATGACATGAGCCGTTCAACATGGACACATCTCCTTCCTGATGGGACAAATTGTGGGTGCGGGCGCGGTGCGCCCCGCCGCTCTCGTCCGGTAGCGCTGGCGAGGGCGAGTCAGCTGCAATGCACCCGTCGCTCTTCAGTATGCTGGCCGCGCGCCCGCTACGATGGAGCAGCGCGTCGCCCTCGGCCAGACGTCGCGCATCCGAGCCGCTCACGTCGTCACCTCGCCATGCCAGGCAGAACGCTATCATGACGAGCAGAAGAAATAAAGCCACGGATGAGCATCTTGGCTGCTCAAGCAGGCTTGTTTTGTTCCCATCTCACCGAACGGCAGGAGCGAGCGTCAGCGCGAAGCGCTGCCTCGCAATCGGCGATGAACCAGCAGAGATAGGTGGGTTGCTCAGGCGCTTCGGCGGGACGGCATCTTCGATGCATGGACGAGTTGTTGAGCTACTGCCTCGTCGCCTGAGTTCGAAGGTGCGCGATCCCCTCGCTGCACGCGCTCCTTCAAGCTTCCGTACCGCATCCAGACCTCCGACCCAAGGTAGCGAAGATCTGCAGCCTGTACGTGCAGCCGATCGAGGGAGCGACGGTGCTGCGCATCGGCGAGAAGCCAGGGATGCAGGCGCGGGAGCAACGCTTGGCTCCGCGAGCGATGCCGTCCATGTCGCCCCGAGAGGCGCCGTTCCGGGCCGGCTTGCCGTGCGCGAGGCACAGCCGCCGGCAGGACGGGCTCTAATCAGCGCCCATCGGAACATCCAGTTGCGACGTCGCCAGAAGCTCCGACGCGTTGTACCAGACGTGCGTGCGGGCTAGTTACCCACACAGCACATCGTACCTGTCCAGTGCTCCCCCGGGTCGTCGCACTGAACCGCCGTGCCCGGCGTGCACGTGGGCTGGTTCTCCACGCAGCACATCGTGCCCGTCCAGTGCTCCCCCGGGTCGTCGCACTGAACCGCCGTGCCCGTCGTGCATGTGGGCTGGTTCTCCACGCAGCACATCGTGCCCGTCCAGTGCTCCCCCGCGTCGTCACACTGAACCGACGTGCCCGTCGTGCACACAGACAGCGCAGCCTGAGATTCTACGATTTGCTCGCCATCATCTGCGTTGAGCGACTCCACATTGGAATCGTCGGTGGATGTGCCGGAGCCATCGCCCAAACATGAGACCACTCCGAGCACGGATGCCGCTGAAAAGATCGCAAGCGCTATTGTGTTCCTTGTCATGCAATTGCCTTTCTTGTTTGACTATTTGAAATCACCAATCGTTGATCCGTCTGCGCCGCAGACTGGGTCGACCCGCACCGGGGCGGATGCTGGCGCGCCATCCTAGCAACAAAAAATCGAGGTATATATTGGCCAGATGCTGCGATCTCGTTGTCGAAGCGCTGCCAGTCGCGCCACGGGTAGGACAAATATCTACATGCATCCGGGCCTCCTGCGCGGGGATGGGAATTTTAATGGGTGGGTGTAAATCTTGTGCGCGCCGGTTCTCTGGCGGGACTCGCAGGGGTTCTCTCCCGTAGCACGACCGTGAGGCGTCGAGCATTACCGCGACAATCGAGGCCCCTCGCGCACGGAGATGGCGAGGCGCGGAGCGTCGATGCCCAGGGGTGAGCGTCAGCAGGGAATGATGTCGTCGTCGCGACCACGAGGTCGACACCGCGCTCGGCGCCATGCTCGAACGAGACCGTCACCCGGTCACCGTGGTCTCGGAGGCCCGTGATCTGGTCGCCCCTCGACCCGCCGTCGGAAGCGGAGGGAGCTCTCATGCGAAGATCATGAATCAACTTCATGGCTTTTTTACATTGCTTCACGGGTTAGTCCTCGAAGTCGAATGAATAGAGCAGTCACGGATGCCGCATGGCCGGCGTGCTGCCCCCATTGACGAGACGAAGCTTCCCGCCTAACACCAAGGGCGACCTGCTTGGTGAGCTTGTTGGCTCATCACGGCATCGCGCACGCGCGTCGGGTCATGGGAGCTACCGGCAGCCCGAGCAGCCGACCGATGGCCTCGTAAACGCTCCAGGCCGCCGCGTTATCCCCGAGGGCGACGACGAGGGTGAGCGTCTCGGCGAGCGAAGCGACCGCGGCGGCCCGAGACGACGTCTCGGCCATCCTGAGTTCGCCAGGCGCCAAGCTCGGCGGCTGGGCCCGCGTTGGGCCCACGCCCTCTCGGGGGGCATGGCTCCAACCCGAGCCCAGCCGCCGAGCCCGGGCTCGGCGAGCTCGCGGCGGCCGACGGGTCGCCTCGGGCCGTCGTGATCGTATCGCTCGCCGGGCACGCCGGCACCCTGAGCCGCGCCGTCACCCTCGGGGATGCGTTGGCGGCCCGGGTCGTTCACGAGGCGCTCGGTCGGCTGCTCGGGCTGCCGCTGGCACTGGAGGGGTGAGCGAGCTCGGGCCGAACATCGAGCCCGCCGCTCGCGTGGACTCGCTGCCGGAGCCTTGCCGCTCGCCAGCGCCCGCAGGCTCTGCTGAGATCGCCCGCGGCGGCGGCGACCGCCTCGATCCTCGCGAGCTCGAGCGCGCTGTGGCGCGGTCTCCTCCTCGGCGCGACGCCCGGCGCCGCGCCGAGGAGGAGGCCGCGCGCTGGAGCGAGCACGACGGGTTCGTACGGGGGGCGCCGGTGCGGACGTACCGGGGTGGGCCGGAACGGCGCGCTCGAGGTGGCGGGGGCATAGGCGGCTCCTCGCCTCGCGTTCGCGGGCCCGTCGGCATCTCACGAAGCTGACCGCGGCAGTGCTAGGGTGCACCCCGTGCCGACGATCTTCACCAAGGGCGATCTCCTCAACACCCCGGATCTTCATGCGTACGCGCACGGCGTGAGCTGCGTGGGCAAGATGGACACGGGGATCTCCGCGACGTTCAAGAAGCGCTGGCCGGGCCTGCTCCCGGCGTTCGAGCAGCGGAGCGCCGAGCGGAAGCTCCAGCTCGGGGAGGCCTTCGTCTGGAGCGAGGGCGGCGACACGGTGTACAGCCTCGCGATCCAGGAGAACGCGACGAAGAGGCCCTCGCTCGCCGCGCTCGAGCGCTCGCTCGCCGCCATGGTGACGCACGCGGCCGGGGCGGGGATCGCGCGGATCGGCGTACCGCGCGTGGGCGCCGGCAAGACCGGCCTCGAATGGCTGCGCGTCAAGAGCATCCTCGTGAAGGTCGCCAACGACAAGCCGGTCACGCTCGTGGTCTATGAGCAGTTCGTGCGCGCCCCGGGCGCCTGACTCCAGCGTTGGAGGAAGTGACGCGCACCCGCGGCTCCCGGGGCTCACGCGGCGGGCTTACGCGGCGTACGTGACGCGCGCCGGAGAGGAGGCGTCCGGCGCGCCAGCCGCCGTGGCGGTCGGAGCGCCTGGTCGTCCCAGGGCGATGCTTGACAGGGCGGGGTGGCCGTCGGATACGGCAGCCTCGGACACCTGGCTGCTCGCCGTGAACGAACGAGACCTGAAGCTCTCGACGCTGATGAAGCTCGGGCATTCCGATATCAATGGGCCGGACTCGCCGACGAACTCCGAGGGCGCCGCGTGTTTTCTGGACGTGGACTCGAGACCGCCGGCCGAGCTTGTCGTGGATGGAGCACAGGCCGGGGTGTATCGATTGGACGTGCCGTCGCAGGGGCTGAAGCGCCTCACCGGGAAGCTCTCGCCGGAGCTGCGCGAGCGCTTGACCGAGGAGCGGCGCTGGCCCAAGTGAGCAGAAGGGCCGGCCGTCGTTCACACGAGCGCGCCGGCAGCGCGCTCCCGGAGCCCGGTGCTCGGCGTGCGATCGAGCGGGCCGGTCACGGGCTGGGCTTGGCTTTGTCCCGCACGTAGAGCGCCTCCACCTGCTGCCGGGCCCACGGGGTCCGTCGCAGGAATTGCAGGCTCGATTTGATGCTGGGATCGTACTTGAAGCAGCGAATGTCGATCATGCGTCCGAGCTGCTCCCAGCCGTGCTGCGCGACCAGGTGCTCGAGGATCATCTGGAGCGTGACGCCGTGAAGAGGATTGTTGGGCTGGTGCTGGGTCATATCGATAGCGTATCCGTGCATCGAAGGGGCCGCCTTCACGCCACGGCCTGCGGGCCTACTGCCCGGGCGCCTTGCCGCCGGCCGGCGCGTCCCACCATTTCGAGAGCCGGTTCGACGGGATACCCGGGATCTCGGCCGCCGTGGTCGCGTAGTGCGAGGTGTCGTTGAACAGGGTGAGGCGCGGCCGCGTGGGGTCCTTGAAATCGAGGATGTTCAGCGCCGCGGGGCTCTGGTCGAGGCGGTCGCGGTACGTGCGCGGATCGAAGCCGAGCAGGGCGCTGATGAGCAGCCGGATCGTGGCCTTGTGCGAGACGACGAGCACGTGGGCGCCGCCGTGCGCCGCGACGATCTCGAGCAGCGCCGGCAGGGCGCGCGCCGTCACGCAGAGGCCGGTCTCTCCCCCCGCGGGGGCGAACGTGTACGGGTCGTGCTCCCACTTGCCGTACTCGTCGGGATACTGCGCCTCGACCTCGGCGCGCGTGAGCTGCTCCCACCTGCCGTGCGAGATCTCCCGGAACGCCTCGCGGCGGTGCACCTCGCGCCCGTGAGGCCCCGCGACGATCCGCGCGGTCTCGACGGTGCGGCTCATCGGGCTCGCGTACACGGCGTCGATAGGCTGGCTCGCGAGCCGCGCGGCGAGCTTGCCGGCCTGCTCGCGCCCCGCGTCGGACAGGGCCACGTCGGTCTCGCCGGCGAACCGATCCTCCGACGTGAGCGCCGTGGCCCCGTGGCGCACGAGGAACACGCGTGTCGTCATCGCGTCCAGCCCTGGAGCCGCCGCCCGGAGGCGCTGCCCCTGCCCGATACGGTCGGCCTGCTCATCCAGGGTACCGTTGCCGCCGGGAGGCATCTCGTCAAGCCGCGGATCGTCACGAACGACGCCCGGCCGCCGCAGCTGGCCAGCGCCCGGCGCGGCGGCGGTACGAGCCGCCGGAGGGAGGAGACGGAGACCATGGCAGTCACCTTTGCAGTCTCGAGCGTCGTGCGAGCGACAGCCCGGCTGAACAAGCCGGCGAAGACCGACCGTCAGGAGGGATCACTTCGTCAAGGGATCGCCCGACAACGACTGGCCAGGCGTCTTCGGCGAGCTCTCGGCGCAGATCGCCGCGCGCATCGGCAGGCAGCGCGACCTCGTGGTCTGCGATTTCTCGACGACCGGCGCGGCGCGAAGCGCAGGCGCGGGCGCTCAGTAACCCCCCTGCTTGTCCACCACGTTCACGAGCGGCTCGCCCCGCACATAACGCTGCAGGTTCGAGAGGAAGAGCTCCCCGAGCTGCTGGAAATAGCCCGGCTGGGCGCCGGAGTAGTGCGGCGTGATGATCACGTTGGGGAGCTTCCAGAGCGGATGCTCGGCAGGCAGCGGCTCCGGCTCCGTCACGTCGAGCCCGGCCCCCGCCAGGTGACCCGAGCGCAGCGCCTCGACCAGCGCATCGGTCTGCACCGTCGCGCCGCGACCGACGTTGACGAGGAACGCGCCGCGCGGCAGCGTCGCGAGCTCGCGCCGCCCGAGCCAGCCGCGCGTCTTCGCCGTCAGGGGAAGGACGTTCACCAGCAGCTCGGACTGGGCGAGGAACGTCTCCAGGTCGTCCGGGCCGTACACCTCGGCGACGTGCTCGACGGGCGCCTTCGTGCGCTTCAGGCCGATGACGCGCACGCCGAAGGCAGGCCCGATGCTCGCGATGCGCTGGCCGATGGCGCCGAGGCCCAGCACCCCGAGGGTCTTCCCCCGCAGGCTCCTGAGCGTCTCCCGGTACGTCTGGCTCTGCCAGGCGCCCTCGTGCTGCCGGGCCGCGGCCAGGTGCAGGTTGCGCGTGAACATGAGCAAGAAGCCCCAGACGTGCTCGGCGATCGGCTGCGCATGCACCCCGCTCGCGTTGGTGATCACGAGCTCGGAGCGCGCCACGACCTCCGGAGAGAGCAGGCGCTCCACGCCGGCCCCGACGGTCTGCACCCAGCGCAGCTTGCGGGCCTCCCGCAGGTGCTCCTGCTCGAGCCAGCCCGTGATCAGGGCCACCTCGGCCTCCCGATAGCCGCTCGGATCGCGCTCGAGCTCGGCAGCGGTCCATAGCTTGACGCCTGGCGATACCTTCCGCGCTCGTTCGACGATTTCCGGCGGTAGCTCCACGCCGAGCGCGATCGAGAGAGATGCAGACATGATCAGGCCTCCAGGTGCTGGCGAGGCGCGGCCGCTCGCGCGGTCGGCGCTGGTAGGGGCGGGAGCATCCCCGAGGATCGATCGATTGTCTACTATAACGGATGAAAATCTTTTAAATAAGACGAGCGATACGGCCCGAGGCCTCGTTCAACCCCGGTGCATGCGCTCGTGCCTGGCGAGATCCTCGTCATGGGCACGGTCGAGCGGGAGCAGGGGCGAGCGTGGCTGTACGGGTGGTGGAGAGCGAGCAGGAGGGGGGCGAGCGCGGTGCGGTGACGCGCTCCCGTCGGGTTCGGAAGCCGAAGGTTGGGTCCCTCTCTCGGAGCGGGGGCCGGGGTGTCGTCGAGTTCAGGTGGTGCGGTACTTTTGGCCGAAAGCGCGGTATTTGGGGAAACGCCAAGGCGCCAAGGACGCCAAGGCGCCAAGGACGCCAAGGACGCCAAGAAATCTCAATAATTTGGCGTCTTGGCGTCTTGGCGTCTTGGCGTCTTGGCGTCTTGGCGTCTTGGCGCTTCGTCCCTCTGCGGTCTGCCTGCGGTAAGTACCGCACCACCCGCGTTCAGAAGCCGAAGGTCGGATCCCTCTCGGAAGCGCCCTTGCTGGAGGGCGCGGCCGGAGAGGGCCGCTTGGCGGGCGGGCGTGCCGGCTTGAGGGGGGCCTTCGCGGCGCCAGGTGAAGAGGCCGCCGGAGAGGGAGCTGCGGCGGCTGGAGAGGATTCTGCGGCGGCCGGGGTTCCGGCGGCCGGGGTTGACGATGCCGAAGCCGCGGGGAGAGCGCTCTCGCTCGGGGGTGGGAAGGCGGGCTCTTCCGCGACGCGGGCGGGCGGCGCAGCGGCTTCCGTGGCGCCGAGCGGGGGTGTCGCCGCCGGCGTGGCGGGCACGTCCGGCGTAGGCGAGCGGAGCAAGACGACCGCGGCGATCCCAAGGCCGACCGTCACCACGCCGGCGGCCACGGCGAGCAACGCCCGCGACGACGAGGGGCGGCGGTCTACCTGCGGGGGCAGGGCGCCTCCCACGGCCTCGAGTGTGCCGCTTGCCGTCAGCGTGCCGCCCGGCCCTGGCATGCCGCCCGGGACCTGCATGCGGTTCGCGACCACCGTTCCGCCTGCCACCAGCGTGCCGCCGGGGACCATCGCGTCGTCGAGGGCCACCGTGCCGCCCGAGCCCGGGGCGCCGCCCGAGCCCGGGGCGCCGCCCGAGCCCGGCGCGGCGCCGTGCGCCGGCAGGCCGCCGTGCGCCGGCAGGCCGCCGTGCGCCGGCAGGCCGCCGTGCGCCGGCAGGCCGCCCTGAGCCGGCAGGCCGCCGTGCGCCGACAGGCCGCCGTGCGCCGGTGGACCGCCCTGAGCCGGCAGGCCGCCGTGCGCCGGCAGGCCGCCCTGAGCCGACAGGCCGCCCTGCGCCGGCGAGCCGCCCTGAGCCAGCGCCTCGGTGGAGTCCAGCGAGTCGCGCGAATCCGGGACCGCCGCGCGCTGCACGGCGGAGGCGAACCCGCGGGCGAGATCGCTCGCGCTCTGGAAGCGCTCGGCGGGCTCGCGCTTGAGCGCGCGCTCCAGGAAGCGATCCAGCTCGGGCCAGAGCTCCGGCGCGAGCTGCGAGGCGACCGGGATGTCGCCGGTGCAGATCTCCACGAGCACGTCGCCGAGCTCCTCGCCGGGGAAGGGCAGCTGGCCGGTGAGGCATTGAAAGATGATCACGCCGAGCGACCAGAGATCGCTGCGATAGTCGATCGTCTTGCTCCGGCGCACCTGCTCCGGGCTCATGTAGTGCGGCGAGCCGATGAGCGTGCCGGTCTTGGTCGCGTCGGCGGCCAGCCCGGTGCCAATCGCCTTGGCGACCCCGAAGTCGAGGATCTTGACGATCTCCTCGCCCTGGCGCGCGAGGAAGATGTTCGCCGGCTTGAGATCGCGGTGGATGAGCCCCACCTCGTGCGCGCGGCGGAGGGCCTTGCAGACCTGGCTCACGATGCCGAGCGTCTCGGCCGGCGCGAGGCGCCCGCGGCGCACCAGGTACGCCGCGAGGTCCTCGCCCTCGAGGAGCTCCATCGCGAGGTAGGGCGCGTCGCCCTCGAGCCCATAGTCGTAGACGTGGACCACGTTGGGCGACCGGAGCTGGGCGGACGCCTTCGCCTCGCGCTCGAACCGCGCGCGCGCGACCGGAGAGTCGGCGTGCTGCGGCATCATGAACTTGATCGCGACCTCGACCTCCAGCTGGAGGTGCCGGGCCACCCAGAGCATGCCCATCGCGCCGCCCGCCAGCGGCCGCTCCAGGCGATACTTCCCACCGACGACGCTCCCCGCTTCAAGCGACAGCATGCGTTCGAGCCTTCTGCGTCCCCGTGTCCTTACATCCGGGCCTCCGGGCTCTAGCAGAGCCGGGGCCCAATGTCGCGGTTCTTACAGCTGCCGGCATCTCGCCCCATCATGCCACGGTCGCGGCGACGGGACGAAGACCGAGCGCGAGCGGTCCGCTGTCGCATCTTCTCCTCCGTGCGGCCGCAGCGTCTCTCCGCCGCAGGCTCGCGCCGCCGCGCGCTGCCCGCCGTAGCGCAATGCCAGCGCAATGCCCGCGACCGCGTGCTCCCAGCCGCCGCAGGCTCCCCGCCGCCGCGCGCTGCCCGCCGTAGCGCAATGCCCGCCACCGCGTGCTCCCCACCGCCGCAGGCCCTCCGCCGCGCGGTCCCCCGCCGCAGCCACGGACGAGCCCGTCCAGCCGCAGGCGCCGCGCCCCCGGCCCCGCCGCCGCGCGGGCGCGTCTTCGCCGCGTCCGGTACTAAGCTGCGCGCGGCATGGTCGACGCTTCCCCGATCACCGCCGTGCTGGGCCCGACCAACACCGGCAAGACCCATCGCGCCATCGAGCGCATGCTCGCGCACGACTCGGGCATGATCGGCCTGCCCCTGCGGCTGCTCGCGCGCGAGGTCTACGACCGGGTGACCACCCGCGTCGGCGAGGCCCGCGTCGCGCTCGTGACCGGCGAGGAAAAGCGCGTCCCGAGGCGGCCGGATTACTGGGTCTGCACCGTCGAGGCGATGCCGATCGATCTGGAGGTCGACTTCCTCGCCATCGACGAGATCCAGCTCGCCGCGCACGACCAGCGCGGCCACGTGTTCACCGAGCGGCTGCTCCTCTCGCGCGGCCGGCGCGAGACCTGGTTCCTCGGCGCCGACACGATGCGGCCCCTCATGGCCGAGCTCGTGCCCACCGCCAGGCTCGTCCAGCACCCGCGGCTCTCGCGGCTCGCGAGCGCCGGCGCCGGCAAGCTCTCGCGGCTGCCGCCGCGCAGCGCCGTGGTCGCGTTCTCGACCCCCCAGGTCTACGAGATCGCCGAGCGGCTGCGCGCGCAGCGGGGCGGCGCCGCGGTCGTGCTCGGCGCGCTCTCGCCCCGCACGCGCAACGCGCAGGTCGCCCTCTTCCAGTCCGGCGAGGTCGACTACCTCGTCGCCACCGACGCGATCGGCATGGGCCTCAACCTCGACGTGCGCCACGTGGCGTTCGCGGCGCTGCGCAAGTTCGACGGGCGCGCCGTGCGCGACCTCGACCCCGCCGAGCTGGCGCAGATCGCCGGCCGCGCCGGCAGGCACCTCGCGGACGGCACCTTCGGCACGGTCGCGCCGCTGTCGCTCCCCGACGGCGTCGCGGCCGCCATCGAGGCGCACCGCTTCCCCCCGGTGCGGCGGCTGCTCTGGCGCAACAGCGAGCTCGATCGGAGCTCGATCGAGGCGCTCCTCGCGTCGCTCCGGGAGCGCCCGCGCGCCCGCAGCCTGAAGCTCGTCGACGACGCCGAGGACACGGCCGCCCTCGTGCGCCTCGCCGAGGACCCGGCGGTGCGCGCCCGCGCGCGGGGCAGCGAGGCGGTGGGGCTGCTCTGGGAGGTCTGCCGCATCCCCGACTTCCGCAAGCTCCTGTTCGAGTCGCACGTCGCGCTCCTCGCCGAGATCTACGGGCAGCTCTCGGGCCCGAGCGGGACGCTCGACTCCGACTGGATGGCCGCCCGGGTGGCCGAGATCGACGACGTGGGCGGCGACATCGACACCCTGATCACGCGGATCGCGTCGATCAGGACGTGGACCTACATCTCGAACCACGGCCGCTGGGTCCGCGACGCGGCGGCGTGGCAGGAGCGCACGCGGGCGATCGAGGATCGGCTCAGCGACGCGCTCCACGAGCGCCTCGTGCAGCGCTTCGTCGAGCGGGGCGGCGGCGCGGGGCGGGGCGCGCGGGCGACCTCGGGCGCGCGCGCGGCCGCCGGTGGGGGCCCGCGCCGGGGCGAGGCCGAGCCGGAGGCGGTGGCGGCGGGGCACCCGTTCGCGCGGATCGCGGCGCTGCGGGCCCTGCTCGCGCCCGGGCCCGCGGCGGCGGCGCCCGAGGACGACCGGGCGCGCTGGGTCGAGGCGCTCGTGGGGGCGCCGCACGAGCGCTTCTCCGTGGACGAGGCCGGGCGGATCGCCGAAGGCGAGCGGCGGCTCGGGCAGCTCGCGCGGGGCCCGACGCTGCTCCTGCCCGACGTGCGGCTCGCGGAGCTCGAGGACCTCGGCGCGGGCGCGCGGTCGCGCGTCCTCCGGCGGCTCGTGGCGTTCGCGCGCGACCTCGTCGAGGAGCTCCTCGCGCCGCTGCGCTCGCCCGAGGTGCGCGCGCTGCCCGGCGCGGCGCGCGGGATCGTCTACCAGCTGGAGCAGGGGCTCGGGACGGCCGCGGCGCGCGACGCGGAGGAGCAGATCGCGGAGCTCGCGCCGGAGGACCGCGCGCTGCTGAAGGCGCACGGCATCGAGGTGGGCGAGCGCGTGATCTACGTGCAGCAGCTGCTCCGGCGCGGCGCGCTGGAGCGCCGCCTGGCGCTGTGCGCGGCCTGGTTCGGCCGGGGCCGCGTGCCCGCGTGCCCGGCGCCCGGCGCCGTGTCGGTGCCGGTCGCGCGGGGCGTGGATCCCAGGGCCTACGCGGCGATCGGCTACCCGGTGTTCGGGACGCGGGCGCTCCGCGCGGACGTGGCGGAGCGGGTGCACCGCGCGCTCGCGAGCGGCGAGCCGGCGGAGCGGCTCTCGAGCTGGATGGGGTGCCCGGCGCGGGAGGCGCCGCGCGTCGCGGCGTCGCTGCTCGGGTAGCCGCGCGTCGCGGCGTCGCTGCTCAGCCGCGCGTCGCGGCGCCGCTGCTCGGGCAAGCGGGGAGGCTCACGCCCGGCTCGGAGCGCCGCTCGACCCCTCCTGCTGCGCGCCGGGCTCGGCGCCGGCGAGGCCGGTCCACCAGCCGCTCGCGAGGGCGAGCGTGATCCAGCCCTGCAGGTTGGCGCGCAGCCGCGCCGCTTCCTCCTCCGTGCAGCCGCGCTCGACCGCGGCGAGGGCCTGCCCGAACGGCAGCTCGCGGCAGCGCTCGAGCAGGCGGGCGAACAGCGGATCCACGGAGGTCGTGGTCGTGCCGGCGGCGCTCCGGGCGAAGACCCAGGTCCGGGTCGACGGGTGACGGCGGCTCGGCTCCGGCGCGCCTTCGCCCCCATCGGCCCCGGCGAGCCGCGAGAAGCGGGCGAGGTCCCAGTCCTCCTCGGCCAGCGCGCAGGACGCCGCGAAGCGCAGCCGCGTCTCGGGCAGCGCCAGCCTGGCGAGCTCCTCCGGCGTCGGCCGCCAGATCCCCTCGAACGGCGACTCGTAGGCGTGCCGCTCTGCCTCGTCCATGCGCAGCGCCTGGCGGACCATGGCGAGCGGAGCCCTGGAGAGCTCGATCCGCCGGCGCCACGCGTCCTCGTGGGCCGGTCGCTCCGCCGGGCGGCGGCGCCCCGCGCCGTCGAGGCGATCCAACGCGCGGTGGAGCCGCGCAGAGAACCCGCGGGACGCCTCGTCGAGGTCGACGTGCCGGGGCGGGCGCGCGGCGAGGTGCAGCGCGGCCAGGTGGTTGAAGTGCCAGTAGCTCATCGCCCGCGACACGCGAGGGAAGCTCGTCTGCAGCGCGGTGAACAGCCGCATCCAGTACTGGCGGTGATAGACCGCGAGCCGCTCCGCCGGAGCGAGCCCCCCGGGGCCGCTCTTCACCTGCGCCACGAGCCGCGCGGGGTACAGCTCCTGCCGCTCCCGGAAGCGCCCCGCGCCCGGGTCGAGCGGCGCGCGGAGGACCGCCGTGAAGTCGCGCTGGAGCTCTCGCAGCCAGCCCGGAGGATCTCCGCCTCTCGCGCTCACGCCGCTCGCGCCTGCCGCGCCTTGTCGAGCTCCGCGAGCGCGACGGGCAGGGGCGGGATCTCCGCGTCCCACTCGAGGAGCGTCGGGAAGGGGCCGCCCCGGCGCCACGCCTCGGCGTAGAGAGACCACACCTCGTCGCACACCGGACGATCGTGGGTGTCGTGCCGCAGGCCCGAGGGCAGCACCTGGTGGCCGGCGAGGTGTACCTGCAAAACTCGGTTCCAGGGCACGCCGTCGAGGTACTCGCGCGGATCGAACCCGTGGTTTTCGCTGGAGACGAACACGTTGTTGATGTCCAGCATGCACCAGCAGCCGGACTCCTCCACCACGCGGCGATAGAACTCCCACTCCGGCATCGCGTCGCGCTCCCACGCGACGTAGGAGGACAGGTTCTCGATCCCGAAGGGCACGCCGAGGGCCTCCTGGATCTCGGACGCCCGGCCGGCGGCGTACGGGATCAGCTCCGGGTCGTACGGCGCCGGCAAGAGGTCGTGGTGCGTCACGCCCTCGAACGCGGTCCAGCAGAGGTGATCCGTGAAATAGGGGATCCGGAGCTCCTGGATCAGATCCCTGAGCCGGGACAGGTGATCTCGGTCGAGCGGCGCTTCGCCCAGCAGGTTCAGCGAGACGCCGTGGGCGACGATCGGGGTGCGCTCGGCGATGCGCCGGAGCCGCTCTCGAGGCAGCGGCGACGCGCCGAGGTAGTTCTCCGCGATGATCTCGAAGAAGCCCAGCCGGGGCCGGAGCCGCTCGATCGCCTCGTGGTGGGGCGGGCGCAGCCCGAGGCCGAGCGCGTCGCGCGGCAGGGCGCGCGCGCCGGGCGCCTCTCCGCCGGTGGGGGCTCGCGGCGCGCTCATCGGCGTTCCTGAGCGACAAACGGGTTGAAGCTGCCTGAAAAGCGCAGAACTTCGAACCGCCAAGGCGCCAAGACGCCGAGACGCCAAATAAAGAGAGAGAAAAAATCTTGGCGTCTTGGCGTCTTGGCGTCTTGGCGGTTCATGTCTCGCTTGATCAACGTGATTGATCGGCGTTCTAGTTGCTCGGATCGATGGGCTCGGCCGGCGGCAGCTGCTCGAAGCTCTCGCCCTCCGGCGGCAGGGTGCGCAGATAGGCGATCAGCGCATCGATCTCGGCGCGCGAGAGCGTGAGGTAGGCGCCGGGCATGTTCGAGTAGGCGAAGCCTTCGGCGGCGACGCCGTCGATCCCGAACGCGATGATGGACTGCAGGTACATGTCCGAGCGGCCCTCCCAGAAGTCGGTGACGAAGGCCTCCACGTCCTCGCCGGGCGGCACCTGCACGCCGAACGTGCCTTCCGCACCCGAGTGGCAGTGGTTGCACGTCGCCGCCCCGAACGCCGTGGGCCCGTCCCGATCCTGGTCCTCGGCGGTCTCCACGCAGCTCCAGCCTTCGCAGCCGTTCATGGCGCGGCAGGAGTGCTCGTAGAGCTCGTTCCAGGTCTGGTAGACCATGCCGCGGCAGCTGTTCGTGCCGCCGCAGGACGCGTGGACCTGGACCACGCCGGGGCGCGCGGTGCCCGACAGCATGGCGGACTTGGCGCACGCCGCGGCGAACTCGGCGAGGGAGATCTGGCCGTCGCCGTCCTCGTCCATGATGTCGATCGCGTCCACCAGATCGGGCTCCGGGCTGGCGCTCCACACGAGCGTGCTGACCGGCGCGTCGGATTGATCGCAGTCGGAGTCGACGTTATCGAGATTCCGCTCCTCGGCGTCGGGGTGGACGGTGTTGTTGAAGTCGTCGCAGTCGCCCTCGCGCGGGGTGAACCCGTCCCTGTCGTGGTCGCTGTCCTCGTCATCCACGGGCTCGCCGCCGCCCGTGCCGGAGCCGCCGGCACCGGCGGGCTCCTCGCCGCCGGTGCCGCCGGTGCCGGCGGGCTCCTCGCCGCCGGAGCCGCCGGTCCCGGGGGTGGGGTTGACGCTGTCGTCGTCGCCGCAGGCGGGCGCGAAGGCGGCGAAGCTGGCGAGCGCCAGCGCGAGCAGGGTGGATCGCGGCGATTCGGTCATGGTGGTCGTCGTGCCTCCAAAGGAATCCAACGCGCCGAGCGGGCTTGCCGGGCCCGGCGCAGGGCATCTAGGCACGGCCGCCGCGCGCGGAATATGTGGCAAGTTGTCGCAGGCCCATCTCCGCCGATGCGTCGACGCGGGGCCGGATTTGTGTGCAGCGGCCGAACGAAAGGAAGTAAAAGGGCTGCGAGCGCGGAAAGAGGGAAAAGGGGAACGCCGGATGACAGGCACGCTTCGCGGGGGGCTGCGGCTCGGTTGTGCAGCGGCCGTGGTGTTCGCGGCGGTACCGGCGGCCGCCGTGCAGCCGGCGCCCGGTGGTACCGCGCCCCCGGTCTCGCCTGCGCCGGCCGTATCGCAGGGCGGCCCTGCCGGCGCGCCGGCGGCGGCGGCTCCGGACGGCGCGGCGGGCCAGGCTTCGCCGGCACCGGCTCCTGATAACGGGGGCGCGCCGCCGACCGGGGTTGGGGGTGACGGCGCGCCGCCGACCGGGGTTGGGGGTGACGGCGCGCCGCCGACCGGGGTTGGGGGCGACGGCGCGCCCCCGACCGGGGTTGCGCCGCAGGGACCTCCCCAGGCGCCCCCGGCATGGACGAGGAGCCCGGCCTCCTGGCAGCCCAGGAGCGCTCCCGTGGGCGAGCAGCCCGAGCCGAAGCGCGCCTGGTACGGCTGGCAGCACCTCCTCGTGCTCGGCAGCACCGCCATCCTCGCGCCCATGGCCATCGCCATGGAGGACGAGGCGCTCGCCTGGTTGAGCGTCGGCCCCTTCGTGCTCGGCGGTCCGATCACCCACTGGGCCAACGGCCAGCTGGGCAAGGGCTTCGCCAGCCTCGGCCTCAACGCCGGCTGCACGCTCGGCGGCAGCATGGTCGGCGCGCTCATCGCCAACGCTTCGGACTCCCGCGACTGGGAGACGCTCGCCGGCTTTTTCATCGGCGGCAGCCTCGGGCTGCTCACGGCCAACATCATCGACATCGCGGTCCTCGAATACGAGGAGACCAGGGCGACCGAGAGCTACGATTACATCCGCCTCCGCCCGCCGCGGCTCCGGCTCGTGCCGCACGTCGCCCTCGCGCCGGACCGCGCCACCCTCGGCCTCGGCGGCGCCTTCTGAGAGAGCTGCGGCGCCGCGGGCGCCCGCGGGCGGCGCTTCGGCCTGGCTCGGCTGCGGCGCAGGTGTAGCATCCGCGCGTGTTCATTCCGAAATCAGGTGCACGACGGCTCGCGCTCGCCGCGCTCGCCGCGCTCGCCGCGCTCGCCGCGTGCGGCGGCGCGGAGCGGCAGGATCCCCAGTTCGCAGACGCGCCCGCGGTCCCGCTCCCCGGGCCGCCCGGCGCCGCGCCGCTCGACGCCGCCGGCGGCGAGCCGGAGGAGCTGCCCGGCGTCAACACGACGGAGCTCGTCCGCCGTGAGCGGCACACGTGGTGGCAGCTCGTCTCGCAGCTCTACGCGCCGTGCGCCGATCAGGCGGTGTCGCTCTCGCAGTGCGTCCGCGAGTCGCGCCCCTGCGCGGCCTGCGTGCCCGCCGCGCAGCTCGTCGCCGACAAGATCCGCGGCGGCGCGAGCGCCGCGGAGGCGCAGGCCGCGTACGGCGTGAGGTTCGGTCCGAACGTGAAGAAGATCGACCTCGCCGACTCGCCCTCCCGCGGGCCGGAGCGCGCGCCGGTCCAGATCGTCGTGTGGTCGGACTTCGAGTGCCCGTCTTGCGGCCGCGCGGTCCCGCTCCTCGACGAGATCTTCGAGCGCCACGCGCCGAACGTCCGGCTGATCCACAAGGTGTACCCGCTGCGGTCGCACCCGCACGCCGAGGCCGCGGCGCGCGCCGCCGTCGCGGCGCACGCGCAGGGCCGCTACTGGCAGATGGAGCGCCTCCTGTTCGAGAACCAGCAGCGGCTCGAGGAGAAGGACCTGCTCGGCTACGCGCAGAAGGTCGGCCTCGACATGGCCCGGTTCCGCGCCGACATGGCGGGCGAGGCCGCCGCCCGGGTGATCGCGCGCGACAAGGCCGAGGCCGACCGCGCCGGGCTCTCGGGGACGCCGTTCATCGTCGTCAACGGCCGGGAGTTCGACCTGGCGCTGTTCAGCCTGCAGGGGGAGCTCGATCGGTGGATCGAGACGGAGCTCGCGATCCTCGGCGGGGGCGGGGGGACGGCGGCAGCGGCCGCCGGAGCGCGGGGCGCGCCGTGAGCTTTGGAGTAAGCTCCGTGGGTCCGAGCGACCGAGCGTGCGTGGCCTGTTACGATCCCTCCTTCAAGCCCTGCGCAGGCGCTCGCCCGCGCAGCGCGCAGCGGTGGCCGCGGCGCTCGCCGCCCTCGGCGGCGCAGGGTGCGACGCCGATCTGTGGCGGCGCTGCGACGAGGTCTGCGCGCGGTTCGGCCGGTGCACGCGCGCTGGCGACGCCTGCATAGCGACCAGGGACGACTGCAAGGGGTCGGAGGAGTGCAGGGAGCACGGCCTGTGCGCCGCGCGGGAGGGACGGTGCGTCGCGGCCTCCGACGCGGACTGCGCGGGGTCGGCGGAGTGCCGGCGCAGGGGCGCGTGCGTCGCCGAGGGCGACCGCTGCGCCGCGAGCGACGAAGGTTGCCGCCGCACGGCGCGCTGCCTCGAGGCGGGCTGGTGCACCGCCGTGAAGGGGCGCTGCCGGGCGGCGCGCGACGCGGACTGCGCCGAGGCCAGCGCCTGCGAGCAGCGCGGGCGGTGCAGGGCGAGCGGCGGGAGGTGCGTGGACTGACATGGCCGCCGACCTCTCGGAGCCCGCGGGCGAGCGCCGCGGCCTGCCGCACATCCCGGCGCTCGACGGCCTCCGGGGCCTCGCGGTCGCCGCGGTGCTCGCGTTCCACGCGGGCGCGCTGCGCGGCGGCTACCTGGGCGTCGACCTGTTCTTCGTCCTGTCCGGCTTCCTGATCACCTCGCTGCTCCTCGCCGAGCAGCGCGCGACCGGGCGGATCCGCCTCGCCCGCTTCTGGGCCCGCCGCGCGCGCCGGCTGCTGCCCGCGCTCCTCCTCGTGCTGCTCGGGGTCGCCGGCTACGCCGGGCTCCTCGCGGCGCCCGAGGAGCTCGGCCGCATCCGCGCCGACGCGCTGGCGTCGCTCGCCTACGTCGCCAACTGGTGGACGCTCCTCGCGGGCAACGATTACTGGGCGCTCTTCCGCGCGCCCTCGCCGCTCGTCCACATGTGGAGCCTCGCCATCGAGGAGCAGTTCTACGCGCTCTGGCCGCTCGTCGTCGCGCTGGCGCTCCGCCTCGCCCGCGGCTCGTCCCGCGCGCTCGCGGCCGTGTGCCTGGTCCTCGCGCTGGCTTCGCTCGCATGGATGATCGCCCTGCGCCGCGCGGGCGCCGACGTCGCGCGCGTGTACCTCGGCACCGACACCCGCGCGGCCGCCCTGCTGCTCGGCGCCGCGCTCGCCGCCTCCGAGCCCGAGCGGTGGACCGCCGCGCGCCCCGGCCTGCGGCGCGCGCTCGAGGGCGTCGCGTGCGCTGCGGCCGCGGGGCTCGCCTGGGCCTGGGCTCGCGTGGACGGCCAGCGCGAGGCCCTCTACGGACAGGGCGGGCTCTTCCTGTGCGGCCTGGCGACCGTCGCGATCCTCGCCGCCGCGGGCCGCGCTGAGCCGGGCCCGCTGGCCAGGGCCCTGTCGCTCGCGCCGCTGCGCGCGCTGGGCAGGATCAGCTATGGCCTGTACCTCTGGCACTGGCCTGTGTTCGTCGCCCTGACGGAGGCGCGCACCGGCCTCGACGGCGCGCCCCTCGCGGCGTGCAGGCTCGCGCTGAGCTTCGGCCTGGCGATCGCCTCGTACCACCTGGTCGAGCTGCCGGTCCGCCGCGGCAGCTTCCCTGGCTGGCGCATGCTCGCGGTCGCGCCCGCGGCCGTCGTCGCCGTGGTCGGCGCCGTGCTCGCCTCGACGGCGGGCGCCGTGACGCCGCCGCTCGAGGGCTCCCCTGCGGATGCCGACGCCCTCCTGCCGCCGCCCCACGCGGGGGCTGCGGGCGCCTCGCCCCAGCGCATCCTCGTGGTCGGCGATTCCGTCGGCTACTACCTCGGCGAGGAGCTGGAGCGGCTGCCGGTCGAAGCGGGCGTGCTCGTCCACAACCGCGCGGTCATCGGCTGCGGGCTTGTGCGCGGCTCGCAGCGCATCCGCCTGCCCGACGGGACCATCTCGGTGCGGGGGCGGTGCGGCGACTGGGAGGCTCGCTGGCGCGACGACGTGGCCCGTTTCCGGCCCGACCTCGTCCTGCTCGCGCTCGCCGGCCCCACGCGCGGAGACCTGGACATCGACGGCCAGTGGCTCCACCCCTGCCAGCCTGCGTTCGATGACCAGTATCGCCGCGCCGCCGCGACGGCCATCGACGTCCTCGGCGGGGACGGCGCCGTGGTGGTCATCGCCACGACGCCCTACGTCGACCGGAACGAGGGCTATGCCCAGAACCGCGAGCGCACCGATTGCGTCAACGGCGCTTACGAGGCGGCCGTGGCCGAGAGCCCGTTCGCCGAGACCGTCGACCTCGCGAGGTTCGTCTGCCCGAGCCGGGAGTGCCGGACGCGCGTGGGCGGCGCGGTGCTCCGCCCCGACGGGACGCACTTCCAGGGCGAGGGGGCGCGCATCGCGGTCCGCTGGCTCCTCGGTGCGATCCGCGATCTGCCGCTCGCCGAGCTCCGGGCGGCGGCGCCACGCCGGCGGCCTTGAGCCCTCTCGTGGCGTCTCGTGCTCTGACGTCGGAGCACACGGACATCCGACGGCGTGACGAATCCGGGAGCCTGCCCGGAATTTAGAGGGTGGGAGGCGGCTGCTCTGGCCGGCGCGGTATCCGCTGCATGCGCCGGGCACGCCGCTCGAGAGTCGAGCATGCCTGTAACCACCCGAGAGATGACCCGATGCCTTCAGTCACCCATGAAGCTTTGGTGGAGCTGTTCAAGAACCGGCCGACGCTGGCTGCCGAGATGCTCCAGGACGCGCTCGGCCATCCTGTCCCGGCCTTCGCGGAGGCGCGCGTGGAGTCCTCCGACCTCGCCGAGGTCGTGCCCTCGGATCGCCGGGCCGATCTGGTCGTCGTGCTGGTGGGCGAGCAGCAGCGGCCCGCGCTCGCGATCGTGGTCGAGGTGCAGCTCGGCACGGACCCGGACAAGCCGTACGTCTGGCTCGTGTACCTCGCCCAGACGAGGGCCCGGCACCGCTGCCCGACCCGGCTGTTGGCGGTGACGACCGACCGGGCGATGGCGCGCTGGTGCTCGCGGTCGATCGAGACGGGGCACCCTGGCCTGACGCTGACGCCGCTGGTGCTCGGCCCCGCGGGCGTCCCGGTCGTCACGGACGCCGAGCAGGCGAAGGCGGCGCCCGAGGTGGTGGTGCTCTCGGCGATGGCGCACGGGGAAGGGGAGGCAGGGGAGGCGATCGGCGTGGCGTTCCTGGCGGCGGCAGCCGGGCTCGATGAGGAGCGCCGCGCCTTGTACGGGGACCTGGTGCTATCCTCGCTGAACATCGCGGCGAGGCGGACGTTGGAGGCGATGATGAAGAGCGGATACGAGTTTCAGAGTGAATTCGCGCGCAGCTACGTGGCCAAGGGCCGGCAAGAAGGCCTCCTCGAAGCCAAGGCGCACGACGTGCTCACCTTCCTCGAGGCCCGGGGGCTGGAGGTCCCCGCCGAGGTGCGGGAGCGCGTCCTCGCGAGCACCGACCTCGCCGAGCTGGACCGCTGGATCCGCCGCGCCGCCGTCGTCAGCGACGCCCGTGAGCTCCTCGCCACGAACGGCTCCTGAGCGCGCACCCCGCGCTCGCACGTCCCGTGAATCGGCCCGGCTCCAGGGCCCACCATGGCAGCGCTGCACGAGCGCTGCCGGAGCCCCAGCGCGATCAGGAAAGCGCCGAGCACCAGCGCATATGCCCCCAGCCAGGTGACCAGCGCGAGCGCCCCCGCGCCGGGCGCGACGAGCATGAGCGCGCCGAAGCCGATGGAGAGCACCCACGCGAGCCCGAGGAGCCACCCGCCCTCGATGTGCGAACAGCGCAGTCCGTCATCGTCGCATCCTCCTCCAAGCCAACGAAACGAAAGAGGGGCGGCTCTCCGCCGCCCCCGTTGAATCACGCCGGCTCAGCTCGGCCGATTCGCCTCCATCTCAGCTCGGCCGATTCGCCTTCTCGGACGCCGCCGGGGTTCCGCCCGCGCTCGCCCCCTGCCCGCCGGCCATCTGCGCCGTGGACCCGCCGCCGCTCTTGATCTGCACCGTGCGGCCGCGCTGCTGCTGCGGCAGCTTCAGGCAGACCTCGAGGACGCCGTTCTCGAACCGCGCGTCCACGTCGTCGGGCTGCACGCCCTCGGGCAGCGGGATGGAGCGCACGAACGAGCCATAGCTGCGCTCGCTGTAGCTCACCCCCTCGCGCTGCTCCTGCTGCTCCTGCCGGCGCTCGCCCTCGATGATCAGCGCGTCGTCGTGGAGCTCCACCCGGATATCGTCCTTCGTCACGCCCGGGAGATCCGCCTTCACGACGAGCTCACCGTTGCGCTCGCTCACCTCGATGTGCGGCGACCAGAGGCCGCCGCCCGAGGACGAGAGACCCCGCCCGCCGCCCTGCTCGGCGATCGAACGAGACGGCCTGAACGGCGACAGCACCCCTCCGAAGCCGAAATCCTCGAACATGCGATCCATGTCCTCCATCATCCGGCGCATCATCGTGAACGGGCTGAGGACCCCGCCCGCCCCGCCGTACCGCCCGAGCTGACCTCCTTGCTGGCGCTGCAGCCCGGCGGACTGACCGCCGGCCGCTTGAGAGGAAGAAGAGGAAGTCTGGCCCATCGCCTGGCTGCTCGGCTTGCCCTGCTGCGACCTGGCCACAGGAACGTCTTGACCCGACTGCTGACGCTGCTGTTCCGCCATGGGAACCTCCTTTCACCCAGGAATCATTGCAAATGTAATGCCGCATCGGCCTCGCGAAAGGGCGCGCCGACGCGAAGGTCCCTGTTGTGCGAGGTCACAGCGCCACGGCCGCGCCGTCGCAAAAAGCCACCAAGAGCCCGCCTGCAGGACGAGCACCGCCGCGCTGGCGCGAAATCGGGCAACGTCACGAGCGGCCGGGCGATGCGCCAGGGACGCGCCGCCGCGCGCGCTCGCGCCGGGCATCGCCGCGCCGGGGCGCCCGCCTACCGCCACCGCATCGCGATCTCGATGAAACGATTGAGGCTGTACGGCTTCTGCAGCACCGGACGGCTGAGATCGGACTCGCGCAGCCCTGCCTTCCCGTACCCCGTCATGAAGACGAAGGGGATGCCCCGTTCCGTCAAGATATCGGCCACGGCATAGACCTTCTCGCCGGCGATGTTGATGTCCAGGCTCGCCCCATCGATCTCCGCCTCGCGGGCCAGGCGGATCGCGTCCTTCATGTTGAGCGCCGGGCCGATCACCACGCAGCCGAGGTCGATCAAGGCATCTTCCAGGGACGAGGCGATCATCGGCTCGTCCTCGACGATGAGGACGCGCAGCCCCTCCAGCTCGCGCGGGTTCTCGGGATCCGGGAGCATCATCCAGCCACGCGCTCCAGCGGCAGGTGCATCACGCAGCGCACGCCCTCGGGCAGGAAGTCGAGGCGCACCTCCCTGGCGAGCTGGCGACCCAGATCCCGCTCGATCAGGCGCGAGCCGAAGCCCCTGCGGCGCGGCGGCCGGACAGGCGGCCCGTTCGCCTCCTGCCATTCCAGCCGGAGCAGCGGCTCGAGCCCCTCCGCGCTCACGCTCCAGGTGACCGCGACGCGGCCGGACGGCCGCGACAGCGCCCCATACTTGGCCGCGTTGGTCGCCAGCTCGTGGATGGCCATGCCGAGCGTCACCGCCGCCTCGGGGCGGAGGCGCACCTCCTCGCCCGCCACGCGGACGCGATCGGCGTCGCCGTCGGCGTGCGGCGCGAGCTCGGCGCACACGATGTCGCGCAGGTCGGCGCCCTGCCAGGAGGTCTGGTTCAGCAGGTTGTGCGTCTGGGACAGGGCCAGGAGCCGCGCCAGGAACGCCTCCGTGAACGCCCGGGGCGAGTCCGCCATGCGGAGCGTCTGCACGGCGATCGCCTGCACGATCGCCAGCGTGTTCTTCACCCGGTGATTCAGCTCGTTCAAGAGGAGCCTCTGGCGCTCCTCCGCCTGCTTGCGCTCGCTCACGTCGAGGACGAACGCCACCCCCTGGTCTTCCGAGCCCTCGAATCGCGCGCCGCCGAGCAGCACGGGGACGCGGCTGCCGTCCTTCCGGAAGAACTCCTTCTCGAAAGGTCGGAACTGGCCCGTCAGGGCAATTTCGTCGAGCGCCCGCTGGGTCACCTCATGAGACTCCGGCGGTGTGCTCTCCGTCCAGTGGATCTTCTCCGAAACCAGCTCCTGCCGGCTGTAGCCGAGCATGGCCAGAAAGGCGTCGTTCGCGTCGAGGATCCTGCCGTCGAGGTCCCAGAAGGCGATCCCGATGATGTTGGCGTCCACGAGGCGCCGGATCCGCGCCTCCCGCTCGCGCAGCGCCAGCTCCGCCCGCTTGCGCTCGCTGTTCTCTCGCTGGAGCTCGGTATAGAGCCGCGCGTTCTCCAGCGAGATGGCGGACTGGGAGGCCAGGAGCTCCACCATCGCGATCCGATCGGCGGTGAAGGCGCGCGGGGTCAGGTTGTTCTCCAGATAGAGCACGCCCACAAGCGTGCCTTGCTTCACCAGGGGGAGACAGAGCACCGAGCGGGGGCGCCGCTCGCGCACGTAGGCGTCCTCCGAGAACTGGCTGGGCACGGCGGCGTCGTCCAGGATCACCCTCTCCCGGGTGCGGATCACGTAGTGGAGGATGGCGATGGGGAGATCGGCCGGGGTGATGGGCGCCTGCCGGAGGGTGACCTCGACCCGGCCGCGCCGGGTGACCACCTCGGCCTCGACGTCGTGCTCGGCGCCGCGCGGGCGGAGCAGCAGGCCTCGCTCGGCGCCCGCGTGCTCGACCACGAACGTCAGCAGCGTCTCGATGAGCCGGTCGAGGATCAGCTCGCTGGAGACCGCCTGCGACGCCTTGAGCACGGTCATGACGTCGAGCTCCGGGTGCGGGGCTTCGAACGGGGGAGCAGGCCCCGACGCGGCCTGTCGGCGTATCGCCTCCGGCCGGAGCGCGTGCGGGAAGTCCCGCTCGAGGCGCCGCATCGCTCGCGCGGCGCCCCAGCGCCCGTAGAGCCGGTGCGCCTCGGTCATGTAGGCGCACGCGACGAAGGTCCTGCCCAGATCGAGGTAATGGCGGGCGCAGAGCTCGTTGGCGAGCGCCGCGTCGTGCAGGAACTGGCCCTCTCGCGCGGCCGTGATCCCCTGATCGTACAGCGCGCCCGCGCCCTCGCGCCGCTGGCTCCGGGCCAGCTCGGCCGCGAGGATCAAGCTGCGGTGTCGGTGGCTCTCCGGACCGAGGGCCGCCCAGGACTCCACCTTGCGCGCGCACTCCCTGAGCCTCGCGACGTAGGCCTCCCTGAGCGCAGGGGCGGCGGCCCCGGCGGCCCGCGAGGAGGCCAGGCCGCCGTAGAAATAATAGCAAGGGCTCGCGTGCCACGCGGCGAGCATCCCGAGGCTGCCCGGGTCGGTCGAGCCCCAGAGCGCCGCCACCTCCTCGTACGCGCCCTCGAAGACGCCGGCGAGGACCTCGAAGACGTTCAGGAAATAGAGCGACGCCCGGTTGTCGATGCGGCGGGCCTCCTCGGCGACCGCGCCGATGTCGACCCACGCCCCGCGCCTCCAGTCGCCCCCCGCCGGCGCGCCGAGGTGCTCGCAGAGCTGCGCGACGGCGCCGACCATCCACGTGATCGTGTTGAACTTGTCGAGCTTGCAGAGCGGCACGTGCAGCCTCGCCTCCTCGATGACGTCGTGGAGGTGCGCCCCGCGGAGCAGGGCGTTCATGCTCGCGTTGCACGCGTTGTAGAAGGCCCAGATGTACTGCCCGGTCTCCATGCCGGCGTGGATGCCCTTGCGCAGCGACGCCTTCGAGCTCTCGTAGGTGTCCATCCAGTGCTGGACCCACGCCCCCCACATGTTGCACAGCATGGATTCGGACTTCGCGTCCGGTTGGCGCTCGTTCAGGCGGACCGCCGCTCGCCCGAACTCGTAGCCCTTCTCGACGTCGAGCCCGGCGCAGAGGAACGTCCCGAAATTCACGTAAGCGTAGATCGAGCTCTTCGAGATGCCGTGCCTGAGCGAGCTCTGGAGCGCCTTCATCACCGTGATTCCGAAGTTGTTCGTGCCGAGCTGGTAGGTCGGCGAGAACATCTCCTGAAGGACGTCCTGGAGGGCGGCGATCTCGGGGTCGTCCAGCGGCGGCAGGTCGACGAGAGAGGCGATGGGGCGATCGCCGATCATCGCGATCGTCCGATCGAGCTCGGCGGCGAGCGCGCCGTCGTCCGGATAGGGCGGCAGGCGGATGTCGTAGGCGCGGAGCGCGGCGAGCCCCTCGTCCATGGCGGCGGGCAGATCGTTCTTCAGGATCTCCACCTTCATCCTCAGGCGCCGCACCTCCGTCTTGTGGCGGCGCCCCGTCGCCCTGTCGAAGGCGCCCGCGAGCGTCGCGAGCGCGTCGTCGTGCCGCCCGCACAGCGACTCCAGGAGCCCCTTCCTGGTGTGATAGAGGAACGCAAGATCGTAGTCCGAGGTCCACGCGTCGCCGGGCAGCATGGTCATGCCGTGCTCCAGGTACTTCAGCGCCGCGGTGAAGGCCGCCGACTCCTCGGCTCGCCCGGCGGCCTGGAGGTTGAGCCTCGCCGACTCCATGCGCTCCTCCGGGGCCTTGATCAGATCGCCCGCGCTGTTCAGGTGATTGACGACCTCGAACAGATCGTGCCCTTTGCCGGAGCGCAGCCTGCCGAGCAGGAGCCTCCCGATCCGGTAGTGGAACGCCGGCCTGTCGCGCGCCGGGATCAGCGAGTACGCCGCCTCCTGGATCTTGTCGTGCGCGAAGCGATACCGCTCGTTCGCGCTCACGATGAGCCCCTCGGCGAGGGCGTGGTCGAGGCTCGCGTAGGTCTCCTCGAGGGCGCGCTCGCAGACGGTGTTCAGGACGTCCAGATCGAAGGTGTTGCCGATCGCCGACGCCAGCCGGAGCACCCGCTGCGTGGCCTGCGGCAGGCGACGGAGGGTCTCCGCCATGAGGCTCAGCACGTTGTCGGTGCACTCCAGCCGCTCGATCTGCCGCAGGTCCCAGCCCCAGCCCCTCACCGGATCGAAGACCAGCACCCGGGCGTCGTAGAGGTGCCGCATGAACTGCTTCACGAAGAACGGGTTGCCTCCGGTCTTCTTCATCACCGCGGCCGCGAGCGCGCTCCCGTCGCCGATCTGGAGGCTGTCCCTCACGAGCTCGGTCAGGTGGCCCAGCCCGAGGGGCTCGAGGACGATGCGCCGCACCCCGAGGCCGCTCGCCTCGAGATCCGCGAGGGCGACGAGGAAGGGGTGGGCCGGGCTCACCTCGTTGTCGCGGTAAGCGCCGCAGAAGAAGAGCGACTCCACGCTCTCCTTCGCGAGGATGCTCGTGATCAGGCTGAGGCTGGCCGAGTCCACCCATTGCAGGTCGTCGAGGAACATGGCCAGCGGGTGGGCGTGCCGCGCGAACACCGAGACGAAGTTCTGGAAGTAGAGAATGAAGCGATTCTGGGCCTCGACCGGGCCGAGCGCGGGGACGGGCGGCTGCTCGCCGACGATGTGCTTCAGGGACGGGAGGACGTCGCAGAGGACCTGCCCGTTGCTCCCCAGCGCCTCCAGGATGGCGCCGCGCCACGCCGCGATCCGCTCCTCGCTCTCGGAGAGGAGCTGCTTGATGAGCCCGTCGAACGCGTGGACGATGGCGCTGTAGGGCGTATCGCGGTTGTACTGATCGTACTTCCCGCTGATGTAGTAGCCCTTCTCGCGCGCCAGCGGCTTCAGGATCTCCTGCACGAGCGACGACTTGCCGATGCCCGAATAGCCCGAGACGAGGACGATGGTGCGCTCGCCCCGGAGCACGTCCTCGAACGAGCCGACGAGCGCCTGGATGTCCCTGTCGCGACCGTAGAGCTTCTGGTGGATCCGGAAGAGATCCCTCCTGTCGTACCGGCCGGGGCTGAACGCCCCCGCCTGACCGCCGCACCGCCACCGCGACCGGAGCTCTTCCAGATCGGCCTTCAGCCCCTCGGCGCACTGATAGCGATCTTCGGCGTTCTTGCTGAGGAGCTTCATCGCGATCGCCGAGAGCGCGCCGGGCACCGCCGGGCTCACCTCCGACGGCGGGACGGGCGCCACCGCGATGTGGGCGTGCATCAGCTCGAGCGGGTCCGTCGCCTCGAACGGCCGCCGCCCGGTGAGCATCTCGTAGAGCACGACCCCCAGCGAGTACATGTCGGTGCGGTAGTCCACGCTGCGGTTCATGCGACCGGTCTGCTCGGGCGACGTGTAAGGGAGCACCTCCGTCAGGACGCGGCGGGAATAGATCTCCTCTTTCTCGCGCGTCACGAGGGAATCCACGCCGAAGCCGGCGAGCTTCACCTGCCCGCCCTCTCCGAGCAGGATGTTGGGCGGCCTCACGTCGCCGTGGACGAGGCCGTGCCGGTGGATGTCGGCCAGCGCTTCGGCCACGGGGATCACGGCGTCGAGCACCGCGCAGACGTCGAGCTCGCCCGTCGCCGCCGCGCACCTCGGCGCCGAGGACAGCGGCGCGCCGGGGAAATACTCGGTGAAGAGCATCAGGCCATCTCCGTGCTCCTCGACGGCGTACACTTTGAGTATTTTCGCCGAGTCGATGCGCTCGATGACGCGATAGGCGTGCTTGAAGCGCAGGATGTCGCCGATCCGCGTGTAATCGGCGTACAGCATCTTCATCGCCACCTCGAGCCCGTCGGCGTCGCGCCGGGCCCGGTAGACGGCCGAGCCCGCGCCGTCGCCGATCTTCGCGATCACGCGGTGCCCTCGGATCGAGGTCGTGCCTGGCTGGATGGGAAGGTGCGTCATCGGGCCGTCCTTGCGCTCGCGGCTCCGGTCCTGCCCGGGCAGCGCCGCGCCGGGGGCCTGGCGCCGCGGCCGCTCCGGCCCGTCCGCGCTGCGCACGGCCGGGCGAGGCGCGGCGACCAACCTGAACGGCCGATCGATTCCGTACGTGAGTCCGTACGTGAGACGCGCCCCCTCATCGCGTGCGTATGAGCCCTCCACACGCCCTGTCAACCGGGCGATCGGCGCCCGCTGCGCCGCGGCTGTCGACCGGGCGATCGGCGCCGCGCTGGGCCTCAGCGGGCCCGGCGCGGAGGCGGTGGGTCGTCGCCCCGGAGGCGGCGCGGCGGCCGTCCCGCCGCTCCCCCCTCCTGCGTCACCGAGTCACCCCACGAGCCGCAGGATCAGCTCCGTCAGCCCCGCCGCGAGCAGCAGGACCAGCCCGCCCACGAAGCCGATCAGCGTGAACCGGTCGTCCCGCCACCGCGGCCGGAGCGGCACGATGTCCCGCTCGGGCAGCACGACCACCCTCATGGTCGCGTGGATCGGCAGCCCCCCGGGCCGCGGCGCGACCGCCACGTTCGGCGGCTGCGCCAGCCCCATGTTGATGAACCGCGTCACCCTCGCCCGGAGCCGGTCGCCCATGCCGGGCAGCGCGCTGCCGATCGCCACCGCGCGCAGCCACGGCGCGCGCTCGAACGCGTTCTCCATGGCGAGCACCCCGAACAGCTGCCGCAGCCGCGCCATCAGCGCCCGCACCTCGGCCAGGTGCTGGAACGCCCGCATCCGCGCGTCGGGCGGATCCTCCGAGCTCACCCGCGCCAGGCAGTACGACTCCAGCCGCGCGTTCAGCCCCTCGAGCTCCTGGAGGATCCGCGGGACCGCGTTGTCCGGGCTCGTCTCGAGCGGGAGCGTGAAGCCCCAGGGCTCCTCGCGCCCGCGCTCGTGGGTCCACTGGAACACCTCGGCGAAGCCCCACAGCGTGTCGTAGCGCGACAGCACCACGTAGGCCGGCACGTCGGCGCGCAGCGCGCGGCCGACCTCGATGAGGTACGCGCGCATCCGGTTCGCGTACGCCTCGATCCCCTGCTCGTCGAGCTCGGCGAAGTCCGCGATGCTCAGGACGAGGAGGATGCCGTCGATCGGCTCGCGCTTGCGCGAGCGGCGCAGCTCGTCGCAGAGCTGCGCGAGCTCGGCCGGCTCCCGCCGCGGGCCGAGCACCGACGCCTCGGGCTCGATGAAGAGCGCCTCCTTCGCCAGCCAGTACGAGCACCGCGCCCCGGGCACGCCGATCTGGAGCGGGGCGCCGCCCGGGGGCCAGGTCAGGTTCATCGAGCGGATGACCGTGGAGCGGCCCGAGCCCGGCTCGCCGAGCACGAGGTAGCAGGGGACCGCGTAGATCCCCTGGTCGCTGTCCGGGTTCGCCTGCTCGACGAGCGCGTGGACGCTCGCCAGCTCGTAGACGAAGGAGCCGCTCATCCGACCCTTTGGGCGAGCGTCCACGCGAGCGTGGACGCGCCGGCGACGGCGACGAGCGCCGCCAGGATCCGCCCGACCAGCGCCGATCGCCAGAGCGGCATGCTGGGGAGGTGCTGGGCCTCCACGCCCTCCACGCGCACCGGCCGGAGCACCCCGCCGCTCCAGTCCCGGTCCGGATCCACGCCGAGCTTCAGCGAGAGATCGCGGCGGATCCGCAGGAGCTCGTCGGCGCTCTGCCCGGGCAGCCCGTAGCGGCCGCGGAAGCCGAGCCCGAGCACGCAGGCGTAGGTCGCCATCACCGGGAGCGGGCCCTTCCGGACGCGCTCCAGCCGCTCGAAGAGCTCGACGCCCGCGTTGTTGGTCATCCACCGCGCGGCCTGGAGCGGGCGCTGGGCCCAGACCGGCCGGAGGTCCGGCAGCGACATCGCGAGCTCGTCCGCGAACGCGGCGATCGCGAACATGCCGTCGTCGACCGAGGCGACCGGCATCTCCTGCGCGAGCTTGGACCCCTTGAGCTCCTCGAGCAGCAGGTTCGCCTGCCGCAGCACGTGATCGGCCGGCGGCCTCCGCGGGGATTGGCGGAGCATGCAGAGCCAGAGGAGCATCTCCTCACCGAAGACGCCGATGGAGGTTTCCACGCGGCCGCGAGCTTACGCCAGGCGCGCGTGGGCCGTCGACCCGGGCGCGCGTGGGCGCGTCCGCGCGCCCCGGCCGCGGGCCGGCGCGGCCGCTCCGTCCAGGCGTGTGTCGTCCCTGCGTCAGCGGCGAGGCGCCCCCGCGGGTGGTCGGCGCTCCGGCGCGCCCGGCGCCGCGGGTGCACCGGAGCGTCGACAACCGGGGGGGCGCGCGCCTATGCTCCCGCCGCTTCTCGAGCCCCCTTCGAGAGCTGCCGGGGTCGCGCCGAAGCGGTCCCTTGAGGAGAGGTCATGTCGGAGATCCAGAGCGTCATCGCGCGCGAAGTCATCGATTCGCGCGGCAACCCCACTGTCGAAGCCGAGGTCACCACGCTGAGCGGCACGGGCCGCGCGGCCGTGCCGAGCGGCGCGTCGACCGGCGAGCACGAGGCCGTCGAACTCAGGGACGGCGACAAGAAGCGCTTCCTCGGCAAGGGCGTGCTCACCGCGGTGAAGAACATCGAGACCGTCCTCGGTCCGGCCATCCTCGGGATGGATGCGCTCGATCAGGCCGAGCTCGACCAGGTGCTCATCAAGGCGGACGGCTCCGCGAACAAGTCGAAGCTCGGCGCGAACGCGATCCTCGCCGTCTCGATGGCCGCCGCCCGGGCCGCCGCGGACACGGTCGACCTACCGCTCTGGCGCTACCTCGGCGGCGCCGCGGCGCGCGTCCTGCCGACGCCGCTCATGAACATCCTGAACGGCGGCGTGCACGCCGACAACGGCCTCGAGATCCAGGAGTTCATGATCGTCCCCTACGGCGCCGAGTCGTTCGCCGAGGCGCTGCGCACGGGCACCGAGATCTTCCACACCCTGAAGGGGCTGCTCAAGAAGGACGGCATGGTCACGGCCGTCGGCGACGAGGGCGGCTTCGCCCCGCGGCTCCAGTCGAACCGCGCGGCGCTCGAGTACGTCGTGCGCGCCATCGAGGCCGCCGGCCACCGCCCGGGCGAGGACGTCGGCGTCGCGCTCGACTCGGCGCTCAGCGAGTTCTACGACGCGAAGACCGAGCGCTACACCTTCGACAAGCAGCAGAAGACCCGCGAGGAGATCGTCGCCATCTACGAGGATCTCAGCAAGGCGTTCCCGATCGTGTCGATCGAGGACGGCGTCGCCGAGAACGACGAGAAGGGCTGGCGGCTGCTCACGGAGCGGCTCGGCAAGAAGGTCCAGCTCGTCGGCGACGACCTCTTCGTGACGAACCCCGCGCGCCTCGCGAAGGGCATCGAGGACGGCCTCGCCAACGCCATCCTCATCAAGCTGAACCAGATCGGCACGGTCACCGAGACGCTCGAGTGCATCCGCCAGGCGGCCGAGGGCGGCTACCGGTCGATCATCTCGCACCGCTCGGGCGAGACCGAGGACACGTTCATCGCCGATCTCGCGGTCGCGACGAACGCGGGCCAGATCAAGACCGGCTCCGCGTCCCGCTCGGATCGCGTCGCGAAGTACAACCAGCTGCTCCGGATCTCGTACGCGCTCGGCGACGGCCAGATCTTCGCCGGCCGCAAGCCGTTCCGCCGCCCCGCGGCGCAGCGCGCGAGCTAGGGCTCAGGGCGGCCAGAGCCCAGGGCGGCTCGCGAGGTCGCCGCCGGGACGCCGGGGGAGCGCCGAGGGCGGTCCGCTCCTCCAGGCGCCCCTCGCGGCCTGCCGGCCCGATCCGCCCGTCGACGTCGATGGTGGCGTCGACGTGGACGGCGCGGCGCGCGGCCTCCGCGGCGCGGGGGGTCGCGTCCGTCGGTGGTGCGGTGCTTACCGCAGGCAGACCGCGGAGGGGCGGACCGCCGAGGCGCCAAGAACGCCAAATCGTTGAGATTTCTTGGCGTCCTTGGCGCCTTGGCGGTTCCCCGAGCACCGCACGTTCGGCCCGAGCGCCGCGCTCCCCGTCCGTCCTCGAGGGAGCTCACATGAAAGCGGGAAGGCGGGAAGATCCTTGATCTTTCTTCCTGCCTTCCCGCCTTCGTGTCCCGCGCCGATCACCCCGGCGCTGCGCCAGGGGGCGCTGCGGTCACCAGCGATCGCGCCCGCCGCCACCCCCGCGGCCGCCGCCGCGGCCGCCGCCGCCGCCGCGGCCGCCGCCGCCGCCCCCGCGGAAGCCGCCGCCGCCCCCGCCGCCGCCGGGGCCGCCGGTGCGCTCGCGCGCCTCATTGACCGTCAGGGTGCGGCCGTCGAGGTCCTTGCCGTGCAGCGCGTTGATGGCCGCCTGCGCCTGGGCGTCGCTCACCTCGACGAAGCCGAAACCGCGAGACTGCCCGGTCATGCGGTCCGTCATCAACTGAATCGACAGGACCTCGACGCCGGCCGCCTCGAACGCGTTGCGCAGGTTGTCTTCCGTCGAATGGAACGCCAGGTTCCCCACATAAAGCCGCTTGCTCATGTCTGCCGCCAATCCCGTTGCACGATCCCCGCTTCCCTCGCGTGCGGCCCGGATCGTGCCGCGGGCCGCACACGAAAACACTCCCCGACGACCGGCCGTCACCCCACGTTCGGAAGAGGCAACCACGTTGCAGCAGGCGGCCGGATCAGAGGTCGAGGACGAACGAGCCTTGAGGCGCTTCGGAAGCTACCGGCCGGCGACGGGGTACGCAAGGTATTCCCCCCGGTTGGCGGCGTCTGCCTGGTCATGATCGCGCCCCGCGACGACGCGCGCGCCCGGCGACGAGCCGCGAGCGTCGGCGATGACGCGCGCGTCCGGTGATCGCGCGCGGGCCCGGCGGATGGCGCCCGCGCGCGCGATCACCGGACGACGGCGCGCCCTCGCCCGATGACGGCGCGCGCGAGCTCACCGCCGCCGCCCGCGCCTGTGCTCTGGCGCGGCGATCGTCGATGCAATGGGGACGCACGGCGCTCCGGATCCTCCGGCTTGGTACCGTCCGTGCTCGAGGGCCCGGCGGGGGCGCCCGCGGCCGGGCATGGTAGCCTGCCGGTTCGGTGTTCAACCTGGAGATCGGACCATGAGACCAGGCGTGTTCTCCGCGAGGGCAGGCTCGCGCAAGGCGCATCGAGGGACGCTCGTCCTCGCCCTCGCGGCGGCGATCGCGGCGTCCGGGGCGGCGTGCTCCTCGGGGGGCTCGGGGGGCGGCGCCGGCGCGGCGGCGAGCGGCGCGCAGGGCGGCGGCGGCTCCTCCGGCAGCGGCGCGGTGGAGGGGCTCGCCTCGCTGCGCGTCGAGCCGCCCACGACCACGGTCGAGCTCTCGTACGGCAAGGCCGCGTCCGTGCAGCTCAAGGCCGTCGGCCGCTTCCAGGACGGCTCCGAGCGCGACGTCACCGCGCTCGTGACCTGGAGCGCCGACGACCTCTTCGCCCACGTCGACGAAGGGCAGCTCACGACCGGCTCCCCCGGCCGCGTCCGGGTGACCGCCGGCGACGGCTCCCTCGCGGCGAGCGCCGACGTCACCGTGAAGCTCGCCGGCGAGATCGCCCTGCCGGGCGCTCCCCCCGGCGCGAGCGCCGCGCTCGGCGGCGACCCCGAGGCGGCGAACGCCCCCGCGATCGCCTATCCCCTCGACGGCGCGCTCTTCCCCTCGAACATCGGCACGGTCGAGCTCCAGGTGAGCAAGGGCAGCGCCGGGCAGCGCGTCGGCCGGATAGAAATCCTCGGTGATTTCATCGACTTACATCTTGTCGGCGCCTGCGACCCGATCCCGGACACGGGCGGGTGCGCGATGGCGCTCCCGGCGGAGCTGGTGCCGATGCTGGTGCGCACGAGCGAGGGCGAGGCGATGGAGACGCGCGTCCGCCTCGCCGCCGAGGACGGGAGCGAGCTCGGGGAGAGCGCGGCCGTCGACGTCCGGTGGGCGAGCGCGGCGCTCTCGGGCGGCCTGTACTACTGGCGCACCGACGGCACCACGCTCCAGTCGGCCGCCATCTACCGCTACGACCTCGACGACGCGGCGAGCCCACCCGAGCTGTTCTGGGAGAACGAGCAGTCGCCGCCGCTGGCGAACGGGCAGGAGATGCCGTGCATGGGCTGCCACGCCCTCGCGCAGGCCGGCGACAAGATGGCGCTCACGTTCGGCGGCAGCGGCCCGTCCTCGTTCGCGCTGGTGGACGTCGCGACCGCGGACATCATCGCTCTTCGCAACACCGACCCTGACGGGTTCGCGACGATGACCACCTTCTCGCCGGACGGCGAGCTGATGGTCAACGCCTTCCGCGGCGCGCTCACGCTGCGCCGCGCCGACGATACGCTCGAGGCGGTGGGCGACCTGTTCGCCGACGAGGGCGAGCGGCTGACGCAGCCGTTCTGGTCGCCGGACGGCAAGCACCTCGCCTTCGTCGCGTGGCGGCCGGGGGAGAACGGCGCGGGCCCCGAGCTCTACGGCGACACGGTGCGGGGCGCGCGGATCCTGATCGCGGCCTCGGACGGGGCGGGCGAGTTCGACGCGCCGCGGGTGCTCGTGCCGCGCGAGCAGGACAGGACCCATTACTATCCTGCCATCTCCGATGACGGCGCCTGGGTGGTGTTCAACACGTCGCGCTGCGACGGGCCGCCGGGCAACGGGGCCGCCGGCAACGACCCGTGCGACGCCTATGACGACAACTCCGCGCGCCTCCAGCTGATCCCGGTGGAGGGGGGCGAGCCCGTCGACCTCGGGCGGGCGAACGGCGACGACACCTGGGCGAACTCGTGGCCTCGGTTCGGGCCGAGCCACGACACCTACCGCGGCAAGAACATCTACTGGGTGGCGTTCTCGTCGCGGCGCCCCTACGGCCTGCGCCTGCCGGGGTCGAGCGACGGCACGACAAAGCCGCAGCTCTGGTTCGCGGCGGTGACGCTCGCGCCGGGCGGGGCGATCGAGGGCGACCCGAGCTTCGCGCCGGTCTGGATGCCCCAGCAGAACGACGACATGACGGATCCGACGGGCAACCACATCCCGCAGTGGGCCGAGAAGGCGCTGCCCGTGCCGCAGTGAGGTGAGGGCGGCCGGGCGGGCCGAGCCGCGGCGCCGGGCGGCCCGCCCCGGGGCGGCCCGCGCTGGCGCCGGGCGGCCGGCGCGGGGCGGCTCCCTCAGGCGCGCAGCACGGTGGCGTCGCGTCCCGAGGGGGTCGTGGCCTGCTCGAAGCGCGGCCGGCGCGCGGCGAGCCGGTCGCGCGCGTCGAACACCACGAGCGTGCCGCGCCGGAGGCGCAGGCGCGCGAGGTACTCGTCGAGCTGGGCGAGCCCGCGGCGGAGCGGGTCCCGCTCCCCGCGGCGCCACACCTTGAGCTCCATCGCCCGCCGCTGGAGCGCTGGGGTCCCGTCCGCCTTGCGGTAGGGGAAGCGCACCAGGAGGTCGATCCGGCCGCGGCCGACCCCGTACTCGCGGTCGATGGTCCCTCCGCCGTTCACGATGCGCTGCAGGAAGGCCATGAGCACGAGCTGCGGCGCGACCTCGGGGTAGGGGACGCCGGCGGACAGGATCTCGCCGTGCTCGCTCCAGAACGCCGCGAACGCGCGCAGCAGCCGCTTCCAGGCCAGGCGGCCGTCGGGCAGGAGAAAGCGCGAGGGCTCGGCCGGGACGCGGGCCTCGACCGCGGACGAGAGGACCCGCGCGACGACCTCCCGGTAGATGGGGTTGGCGATCCGCAGCGGCTTGTCCGGCGCAACGAGGCCGAGATCGCGCACATAGGAGAGGTCGTCCTCGTCGCTGTCGCCCCCGCCCTCGTAGGTGCCGGCGAGGACGGGCTCGATCACCCGCCGCACGCGCGGCTCGACGAGCCGGTGAGCCAGCGAGTCGAGGTGCGTGGCGCGCGCCAGGATCAGCCGCTCCCTGGCGATCTCCACGTGCTCTCCCCCGATCGGCTCCGCCGCCGGCACGGCCATCTTCTCCACGATCTCGCGGCCGAGCGCGTTGACCAGCCACGGCTGGCCGGCCGTCGCCTCCCAGGCCCGGGACACGGCCTCTCCGGTGAAGACCTGCCCGGTGTCCTCCGTGTGCTGGGCGTAGAGCTCGCCGAGCTCCTCGCGCGTGAAGTCCCCGACGCGAACGGATTCCAGCTTGATGTTGAACGGGCTCGCCGTGCCGAGCCGGTCTGGGTCGCCGCCGCTCGCAGCCTTGTAGTCGCGCACGTCGCGCATCCCGCACAGGATGACCGAGGAAGGGAAAGCGTGCGGCCGCTCGGCAAAGCCGGAGCGGAGCTGCCGGAGCACGCTGATCAGGCTCTGTCCTCGCAACGAATCGATCTCGTCGAACATCAGGACGAGGGGCCTCGGGCAATGGCGCGCCCAGGCGGCGAGCAGGCCGCCGAGCACGCTCCCCGGCGGGGCCGGAGGCGGCTCCGGCGGCCTCAGCTCCGGCGGCAGCGCGCTCTCGGCCTTGCGCGCCATGTCGGCGAGGACGAGCTGCTCGGCGGCCCCGTAGTCGTCGCCGGCCGCCTCGCCCGCCTCGCAGGAGAAGAGCAGCGCGGCATGGTGGCCCGAGTCGGTCAGCCGCGCCGCGAGCGAGCGCAGCGCGGTCGTCTTTCCGGTCTGGCGCGGGGCGTGCACGACGAAGTAGCCCCGCTGCTCCACGAGGGAAGGCGCCTCTTTCAACCTCCGCTCCGCCGGGATCATGTAGTGCCAATCCGGGCGGCAGGGGCCGGCCGTGTTGAAGCGTCGCTTCATGCCCCGGAGCATGGTCCGGCCGCGCGTCCGCCCGCAAGGCGCCTGTCGCTTCGCGCAGGGGGGCGGCCCGCGCGGGGCGGCCCCGCTCAGGCGGCGCGCGCCGCGGCCACCGCCGCGCGGGGCTGCACGACGCCCCAGCCTTGCCGCTCGAGCGGGATGCCGGGCAGCCCGCGCGCGGTCTTCATCAGGATGCGCCGGCACTGCTGCGGGGAGAGGCGCGGGTTCGCCTCCAGCATCTGCGCCACGACGCTGCTCACGATCGGCGCGGCGAAGCTCGTCCCGTCCACGTGCTTGTAATGGCCGGAGATCACCTTCTGGTCGCGCAGCTTCGCCGCCGCGAGCTGGCGCACGAGGTACGGCTCGCGACCGGCGACGGCGTCGAGGTCCGGATCGACGCACGCGTGCTCGACGAGCAGCCCCGGCAGCTCCTCGTCCCGCGCGCCGTCGAGCAGCGACAGGAGCTGCGCCTGGGCCGCGGTCGGCGTCCCGGGCAGGATGGGCGCCGCCAGCCAGATCGCCGGGGCGATGATCTCCGGCTTTTGCAGCCCGTCGAGGGTGAGCCCGTACGACGAGTGGTAATGCCACGTCTGCTCCCCGGCGCCGCCGTCGTCGAGCCCCCCGACCGCGACGACGCTCGGCGCGCTGGCCGGCGGGAGGACGTTGTGCGCGGCGTCGTGCCCGGCGTTGCCCGCGGCCGCCACGACCACGATGCCGTGCCGGGTCGCGTCGTCGGCCGCGCGCGACAGGCCGCCGGTCAGGTACGACTCCTCGTAATCGCCCCCGCACGAGATGTTGAGCACGCGGATTCCATACTGTTCGCGGTGGGCGATCACCCACTCGATGCCCTTGCGGATGTCGTCGTGGACGATGCGGTGCGCGGAGCCGACCTTGACCAGCACGACGTTCGCCTCCCAGGCGAGGCCGCGGAAGCGCCCGTCCGAGAGCGCGCCGTTCCCCGCGGCGACCACCGAGGTCATCATGCCGTGCCACGACGAGACGTCAGGGCGCTCGAGCGCCGCGATGTCCGCTTCGGGATGGAAGATGTCGTGGTAGGCGAGGATTCGGCTGCGCGGCGTGACGAGGTCCGGGTGGGCGTAAAAGCCGGAGTCGAGGAAGGCGATGGTCACATCCCTGCCTGCATAGCCGGGCTCCGCGTGGAGCCGGTCCGCGATGGGCAGGATGCGCCGGTGGTCGAGCGACATCGGCGCCATGCTAGCGCGAGCGCCTCGCCGCCGCGGCTATCGTCTGCGCCTGATGCAAGTCATCGCCTCGGCATCGCTTCGCACGAGGCCGCTCGGCGGCTCGGCCCTGGGCGTCCATCGCGTCACCGGGCGCGATGGCGTATGTACTGTCCGGGGGTCACGCCGAACTCGCGCTTGAAGAGCCGGGTCAGGTGGGCCTGGTCGGAGAAGCCCAGGCGGCGCGCGACATTGAGGATGTCGGCGTCGCGCGCCTCGAGCGCCTGTCGGGCGCGCTCGAGCCGCCGCCGCATGACGTACTGGTGCGGAGCGACGCCGACGGATCGGCGGAACGCGCGGGCGAAGTGGGCCGCGCTCAGCCCCGCGACGCCGGCCATCCGCTCGACCGTGAGGCCCTCGCCGAGCTCCGCGTCGACGAGCTCGAGCACGCGCTGGAGGGCGCCCCGCGGCAGCTTCCCGCCGCGCGCCGCGAGGGCGGGCGCTCCCTTCACGCCGAACGTCCCGACCACCTGGACGGCCAGCGCCGTGGCGAGGGCGTCCACGAACATGGCCCCGCTCGGGCCGCCGCGCTCGGCCTCTGCCGCGAGCGCGCGGACGACGTGCTCCAGCTGGGGTGAATCCACCGAGTAGGCCCGCCTGAGCTCGCGCTCCTCGGCGTCCCCGAGCGCGCGGAGCGCCTTCTCGGGCTCGAGCGTGACGATGGCGAAGCTCGCGGGCGCGGTCACGCGGTGGGTGAACGACTCGCCCGCTGGGCAGAACCAGAGTTGCCCCGGCGCGAGGGTGATCTCGCGCGGGCGCCCGTCGACGAGCGCCTCGAAAGCCAGCGCGTGCGGGTCCGTGTTCAGCGCGAGGTAATGCGCGCGCACGGTGAGATCGTGCACGTCCCACGACGGGTTGTCCCCGACCTCGACGTGCACCTCCGGCCAGCCCAGGTCCGCGCTGGAGACGTGGATGCGCGCCGACGCGAGCGCATCGACGGGCTCGGACGAGCTCGAGGCGACGAAGGGGACCGCGCTGCGACCTCTCACCCGCCCGACTCTACCCGTCCCGGCGGCTGGAGGCGAACGGCGCGTGTCCCTCCCGCGCAGGTTCCTTCAACGGCGCGCGCGGGCTTCGTTCAAGCGCGGGGCGCCGCGCGCGGGCACCCTCACGGCGCGATCAGGAGCCCACATGATCTCGACCGGAGCCCGAGCCGCCATCGCCGCTTTCGCCATGGCGCTCACCGCCTGTGCCAGCCCGACCAGCGCCGTCCAGCCCGGCGCGCAGGAGAACCCCATGCAGAACGCGACGAGAGACCGAGCCGCCATCCTGGAGACCGTCCACAACGTCGCCCGGGGCGCCGATCTGCGCCAGTGGGACACGGTGCGTTCGGCGTTCGCCGGGCGCGTCGTGCTCGATTACGGCGTCCCCGAGCTGCTCACCCCCGAGGAGATCGTCTCCCGGTGGCAGCCGCTGCTGTCGGCGTTCGACAGCACCCAGCACGTGATCCGCGACGAGCAGGTGAGCTTCGTCGATCCCGACCTCGCGCGCGTGCGCTCGCGCTTCCAGGCGGCGCACCACCTCGCCGGCGCGGCCGGCGGCGAGCTCTGGAGCCTCGCCGGCCGTTACGAGCACGAGCTCGCGCGCGCGGCCTCGGGGTGGAAGGTGACGCGCATGCGCATGATCCCCGGCGAGTCGACGGGGAACGCCGCGCTCCTCGAGCGCGCTCGCGAGCGGGCGGGCCTCGCCGCCCCGCGGGCGCCCGACTACCGCGTCGAGCACGTGCGCTTTCCGAGCCAGGGGGCGGAGCTCGTGGGCCTCGTGCACCTGCCGGCGAGCGCGCCGGAAGCGCGGGAAGGAGCGCGCTTGCCCGCGGTGGCGGTGCTCGGGTCGTGGACGACCGTGAAGGAGCAGATGCCTGCGCTGTACGCGCAGCGCCTCGCGGCCGCGGGGTTCGCGGCGCTCACGTTCGATTTCCGCGGCTTCGGCGAGAGCGAGGGGGCGCCTCGTCACGAGGAGTCGCCGTCGCGGAAGATCGAGGACATCCGCGCCGCGGTGGCCTTTCTGTCGGCGCACCCCGCCGTGGACGCCGGCCGCGTCGGGCTCGTGGGCGTCTGCGCCAGCAGCGGCTACATCGCGGCGGAGGCGGCCGACGACCCGCGCGTGCGGAGCGTGGTGATGGTCGCCCCGTGGCTCCACGACGCCGCGCTCGCCGCCTCGGTCTATGGCGGGCCCGAGGGCGTGGCGGACCGGGTGCGCAAGGGGAGGGAGGCGCGCGCGCGCTTCGACGCGACGGGCGAGGTCAGCGTCGTCCCGGCCGTGAGCACGACCGACTCGAGCGCGGCGATGTTCGGCCCCTTCGACTACTACCTGGACGTGCGCCGCGGCGGGATCCCGCAGTGGGGGAATCGCTTCGCGGTGATGTCGTGGCCCGGGTGGCTGGAGTTCGACGCGCTCGCGAGCGCGCCTCGCCTGCGCGCTCCGACGCTCATCGTCCATTCCGAGGAGGGCGCCATTCCGGACGGGGCGAAGCGCTTTGCGGCCGCGATGCCGGTCGCTCCCCGCGCGGTGTGGACGGCCGGAACGCAGTTCCATTTTTACGACGACCCCGCGACGGTCGATCGCGCGAGCCAGGAGGCCGCCGCTCACCTGCGCGCGACGCTCTCCGCGCGCTGAGCCGGCGGCCAGCGCTCCGGAAAAGCGCGACCTGCGCCGAACACCCCTTTTGGCATCACGGCGTCCAGCGGTGCGTGCCGGCGTCGCCGCCGGCCGCCGCGTCGGCTGGCGCCATGGAGGAAGCCATGCGACGCGTGCTCAATGCTGCAGTGCTGTCTCTCGCGATCATCTCGATTCCCAGCTGCGCCTCGCCGCAGCGCAGGCCCACGGAGGAAGTCATGTCCAGCTCGAGCTCATCGGAGGTGCGGGAGAAGAACCGCGCCGTGGTCCACGCCTTCTTCGCCCGGCTGGAGGCGTTCGATATCCGCGGATTCGCCGAGCTCTTCGCCGAGGAGGGCAGGCAGCTCATGCCCTTCTCTCCGGAGGGCTTCCCGAAGAGGCTCGAGGGCCGCGCCGCCATTTTCAATCAGTACCGCGGCATGCCCGACAACTTCGCCAGCATGCGGTTTCCCGATCGCGTCGTCCACGACATGGTCGACCCGTCCCGGTTCTTCGTGACCTACCGCGGCGAGATTCGCCTCAAGTCCGGCGGCGACTACAACAACACCTACGCCGCGCTGTTCGTGATCCAGAACGGCAAGATCGCGGAGTATTACGAGTACTTCGATCCCATCGTCCTGCAGCGCGCGTTCGGGGACGCGCTCGGGGCGAGCTACAACGTGGGGCGGTGAACCAGCGCCGGGGCCAATGCGCGGAGCCTTCTCCGTGCCGGCCCGCTGATCGGCACAGCTCGAAGCAAGGAGCGGTGTCGAGGGCGAGCTCGAAGACGACAGGGCTGCAGGTCGATTCGCCGGGTCCGGACGCTCCTGCGATCCCCCGGCGTCCCGGCGCTAGCTCCGCCCCCGCGCCGACGCCCGTATCCCATCCCGGAGACTCCGCAGCAGCACCACCCCCGACAGGTCGGCGCTGCCCTCGGCGAAGGCCTGCGCGAGCGCCGGCTGCACGCCGGTGATGATCGGCCTCGCGCCGAGCAGCCGGATCGACCGCACCAGCTGCGCGATATGATCGGCGACGGTCGCGTCCGCGGTCGCGGCCCCGGTCAGGTCGAGGATGACGCACCGGCTCCTCCGCTCCACGATCGCCCGGAGGAGCCGCTCGGCCACCTCCGTGCTCCGGCCCCCGTCGAGCGCGCCGATCACCGGAAGCGCGAGCGTCCCCGTGGCGACCTCCAGGATCGGCGCCGACAGCGCCAGGATCTCCTCCTTCTGCTGCTCGACGAGATCGAGCGCCCCCGCCAGCTCCGCGACGAGCCTGGCCCGCGCCTCCGCGGTCTCCTCGGCTTCCCGCAGCTCGGTCTCATCCGTGTGCTGCACCAGCATGGCCGTCTCACCGGTCGCCGGATCCGGCACCGGGCGCGCCTCCACCACGTGCCACTGCTCGCCCTGCAGCGTCCGTACGCGCGCCTCGCGCGAGATCACCTGTCCCTGCGAGACCGCCTCGACGAGCGCCGGCGCGAGCGACTCGTCGACGAAGCGCTCCGCGAACGGCGCGCTCTCGCCGAAGGCGCGCAGCGCCGCCGGATTGTGGAGCAGCACGCCCCCCTGCGCGTCGAGCAGGGTCACCATGACCGAGGAATGGCGCAGCGCCTCGACGCTCCGGGAGCGCTCCGCCTCCGGCGCCCCGTCGTCGGACAGGGCCTGGATCAAGATGCCCAGGCGCCCGTCGTCCAGGTCAATGCCAGAAAAGAACGCCCTGAGCGGCACGGGCTTCCCGCCCGGATACACGGTCCAGGTCTCTTCTGCCGTCTGGCCCTCTCGAAACCGGGCGGTATAGCCCGCGAGACGCGTCTGCGCCGCCGGCGACATGTCCGAGAGGTCGCGCGCCAGGAGCTCCTCCACGCTCGCGGTCTTCCAGAGCCTCGCCGCCGCGGCGTTTGCCCAGCGAAAGCGCAGGTGCTCCGGATCGAGGACCAGCGTGACGAGGCTGGAGGAAGCGAGCGGGGCAAGGCGTTCATCAAGCGTCATTCGGGACCCCCGGCATAACAGAGCCGCTGGCTGCAAAAGGCATAAGCGCGCTTACGTTCGAATGCAACCCGGCGATCGAGCGAGCGGGACGGGCGTCGCGGTGCTAGGGGGCGCTCCAGACGGCGCATGCGCCGGGCAGCGGCCGCGGTCTGGACGGGCCGGCGCCGCTCCGGCAGGCTCGGGCGCATGAGGTCATTCATCGCGACGATGGTCTACGAGCTTCACCCGGATACCCCCGCGGACGCGAGGAAGCTGCTCCGGGCGCACCTCGTCGGCAGGCGCTGGCAGGACAGGCACGAGGGCGCGGCGATGCCGTCGACCGCGGTCTGGATCCGCCGCTCGGCCGAGGATCACGAGACGACCGACGACCTGCACGCCGCGTGCGCGCGCGACCTCGACGAGGCGGCCGCCGCCGTCGCGCGGGCGGGGCGCCCCATCCAGGTGATGCGCGTGTGGATCCAGGTGAGCGGCGCGGGCACGTACGGGCTCGCCCCGGCGGCGCGGCCGGCGGGCTGAGCGCGCCGCGCGGAAAGCCGGGCCTCGCCGCTACGTTTCGGTTACGCTCGGGTGGCTCGAAGGGAGGCGACGATGGCTCGAAGGTTGGGTATTGGCACGGTGCTGCTCTCGCTGGTCGCGCTCGCGTCCGGCTGCGGAGGGCTCTCGACGGAGGAGTCGCAGCAGCGCTGTGGTCAGCTGCGCGACGCGGTGCCGTCCTGCGCCACCGACGAGAGCTATGACGCGTGCGTGAGCTGCTACGAGGAGTGCGGCGACGACTGCGCGCCGTCGGGGGCCTGCCCGCAGACATTCACCTGCGCGGAGTGAGAGGGAGCATGATGGGCAAGAGCAGAGCAGATTCGTGGGTCGTCGCGGTCCTCTTCGCGGGCGCGCTCGGGGGCGCCGCGCTCGGCTGCGGGGGCGGCTACGACGAGGACGAGGCGAGGGCGGCGTGCGACGCCCTGGTCGGCCAGGTCGCCACGTCGGACGCGGCCGCGTACGGCAAGTGCGTGAGCTGTCACATCGAGTGCGGCTCGGATTGCGTCGTGCTCGAGAGCTTCCCCCCGCAGTTCGCCTGCGACGACTAGAACACCGACCACGTTGATCGAGCGAGAAGAAACCGCCAAGACGCCAAGGACGCCAAGATAGGATCCTCTCCTTGGCGTCCTTGGCGTCTTGGCGGTTCGAATTTCTGCGTTTTTTTAGGCAGTTTTTACCCGTTTGTCGCTCGAGGCGGCACCCGACGAGCTGCGGTGCGGCCGCGTGGGCCGGCCGAGCGCGCTCCCCGTCATTTGACCTCGACGCCGCAGTTGATGAATTCGATCGAGGTCTCGATCCGGAAGTGCGAGTCGGTCACGTGGCGCTCGGCGAAGAAGAAGTCGAGCTGATAGGTCTGCCCGATCTCGAGGCCGAGATCGTCGAGGTTGACGATCTCGCTCTGCTCGACGTGGACGCCGCCGAGGTCGACCACCTTCTTCCCGTTGATGTACGTGAAGACGTCGTCGTCGCCGGCGAACGTGAACCGCTCGCCGCCCTTGTACTCGAAGCCCATGTGCATCTCGAAGGTGAAGTGGTAGTTGTGCTGCCGCCCCTCGTTGCCGAACAGCGCGTTGTCGATCGGGAAGAACTCCTGGTCGTTGTACGTCCACACGCCGTCGTTGTCGGGGTCCTCGAACTGCAGCGTGATGTTCATCGGCATGTTCACGCCCTCCAGGTCGCGGAACCACTGGTCGAAAGCCTCCTTGCCGGTCGTGCTCGTCGTGCCGTCGGGCCCGCCGGCGTAGACGGGCTTCAGGTCCTCTCCGAGGGTGTCGGTGACGATCTGATGGTCGTCGCAGCCGACACACTTGCCGGAGTCCTGCGGCTCCATGTCGGGGTGCTCCTCCTTGAAATCGCGCACCCGGCCGGTGAACCTGCCGTCGCACGACTCGCCGGTTTGCTGGTTCCCGCCGGGCATCTCGCCGCCGCCGCCGACGCCGCCGCTGGGATTGACCGAGCCGAAGCTCTCATCGTATCCCCCCGCCCCAGGCCCGCCCGGGCCGCCCGGGCCGCCTGGGCCGCCGGGGCCGTTCGCGGACGTGTTGCCGCCGCTGGTCTCGCCCTCATTCGACGCCGCGCTGCACGCACTCAGCAAGCCCACAAGCGCAAGCGCCGCCAAGCCACCCACTGTATTTTTCATCGCCAACCTCGCGTTAAGATGCCGTCCCGAAGCCCTGACGGCAAAATAGCATGAGGCCGCCTCGCATGTACGCTGACGTTGTGCGTCATCCGATAGAATCGCACAACGTAGACGCGCCTGGGGATTCGTTGAAGCTGGTATTTTGTATCATCACTGCTCGCCGGACGATCGTGGTCAGAGGCCCCGCGATCCGAGGGGCGACATTGTTTGATCCCATACGATAATTCCTTCGCCATTGCGAGGACCGGTGTCGACCCGGCCGGCGCCTCCCGGAGAGCCGCCACGGGGCGAGCGCTCGCTCGGAGCGGGCTGCCGGCGCGGGCCGCGCGGCGCGCGCTGCCGAGCTCGCGGGCCGGCCTCGACCGCAGGCGCGGCTGTGTCCGGCGTCGCGGGCGCGCTTCGCCCGCAGGGAGCGCCGCGAGCCTGGATCCAGGATTGCTTGCGGAGCACGAGACGCGGAATGCGGAAGGAGGAAGCGATGATGATCGATCAACGACGTGACGCCGCGGAGCGGACGGCCGCGCAGACCGGGGCAGAAGGTCACGCCGCGCACGGCGCGCCGCCGGAGGACATCGGGCACGGCCCCGGGCTCGATCCGCCGGCCGAGCCGCCCGACGACGACGCGGACGACGACGCGGCGCCGGGCGATGAGGCGTATGCGGACCGGCCCGCCGGCATTTCGCCCTCCGCGCCGAAGGACGGGCGCGAGCCCGTCGGGCAATCCGACTACACCGATGTTGCGGCGATCCAGCGGCCGCCGGCCGACTCCTGAGCTGGCGGCCACAGCCACGCTCACCTGATCCAGCGGTAACGCTCGCCCGGCCGCGCGCCTTCCCGACAGCAGCGCGATTTCTCCGTGCGTCACTTTCTTCGCGGCTCGCGGCGTCGCCGTGCCCGCTGCGCTGCGACGAGGGGCTCGACATCCGGACACGCTCGGAGTACGCGGGGACCGCTCGTCACGGACGAGACGCAGGTGCGCAGTGGACCACGAGACGCGGAGCGAGATCGAGCCCGGCTCCAGCGCCGCGGACGCGCTGGAAGCCCGCCACGCCGCCGAGGCGACCCCGCTGCCCGCCCCGTGGACGGAGCCGCCGTCGAGCCGCTCGCCCGCCGCGTCCGCCGCGGATGAGGCGAGCTGCCCCGTCTGCCTCGAGCGCATCGCCGCCGGGGTCGCCCTCTGCCCCGAGTGCGGGGAGCCGACCGACGGATCCAAGCGGCCGGTGCGCGCCCCCTCGGTGCCCGACGCCCCCCCGGACGCGAGCTGGCTCTCCCTGCACTGGCGCCCGCTCGTCACGATCGGCGCCATCCTCGGGCTCATCAGCACCGGCGGCGCCCTGCGCTACCTGGCGCCCCACCGGTTCTCGCCGTCCCGGGCCGCGTCGGCCGTCCCCCCGCCGACCCCCGTGTGCGGGGCGCCGTGCTGGAGCGGCGAGGCGTGCCAGCTCGGCCGCTGCGTCTGGCAGCGCCCCAACAACGTCGGCCACCTCGTCGACGCGCCGTCGATCGCCGGGCCCTTCCCGCTGCCCAAGGACGCGCTCGACGCGCTCCCGCTCGACCGGGATCGCTTCGCGGTCGCGCTGTCCTCCGGCCTGGAGGTGCGCAGCTCCCGGACCGGCGAGGCGCTGAGCCTCGTCACCGAGGCGCCCCACGTGCGGCGCCTCCACCGCGTGGGCGAGGTCGTCTACGCGACCGCGCCCACGCGCATCTACGTGATCGACGCCGCCACGACGCGGCTGCTCAAGACGATCGAGCTCGGCGAGGCGGTGGGCGACATCCAGGTCGGCGCCTCGGGCCGGCGCGTGCTCGCCTCGCTGCCCGAGGCGCACGCGGTGGCGATCCTCGCGACCGAGTACCACGCCGAGATCGAGCGCATCCAGTTCGGCGACGACGCCGTGGGCCCGGTGGCCGTCGACGACAGCGGCACCCGGGCGATCACGACGACGGGCCAGCTCCCGCTGCCCGGCCAGCGCGAGCCGTCGTCGGGCGGCGTCGCCTATCCGTTCGACCCGAGCCGGCTCGGCTCGGAGCAGGATCGCGTGCGCACGTCGATGGTCGGCAACCCGGTCGGCGCGCTCATGGTCCCGGACGGCTCGGCGGGCTTCGTCGCCCTCCGGGCCGAGAACACCCTGGTGCCGCTCACCTGGCTCCCGTCGGGCGCGGTGCGGCAGGAGGCGCGCATCACGACGTGCCGCGAGCCGGAGCAGATCGAGCTCGTCCGGAGCGACCGGCGCGCCATCGTGCGGTGCAACGAGGGGCGCGCGATCCAGGTGTTCGACCTGTCGAAGCGCGAGCTCCTCCGCGCCGTCACGTTCCCCGGCCGCGCGCTCGACCTGGAGGTCGCGCCGGACGGGGCGCAGGCGGTCGTGGCGCTGAGCGGCGACGGGGCGGGCTCGGTGGCGCTGGTCGATCTGAAGAGCTACGCGGCGAAGGTCCACCCGCTCGGCGGCGAGCCGACGCGGATCCGGCTCGCCCCGGACGGCGGCTCGGCGCTCGCGCTCGGCGATCGCCCCAAGGTCGCGTGGGTGCTGCAATGAGCGAGCGACGCGTCCCGTGCCCGAGCTGCGGCGCCCGCATCGTCGAGGGCGCGCGCAAGTGCCGCGCCTGCAAGGCGTGGCTCGGCGAGCGTCACCGCGGGTCCGCCGCCTCGCTCTCCGGCCGCGAGCCGCGCCTGGCGCGGGCCGCGGTGTCGGTGGCGAGCGGCGTCGCGGCCGTGATCATCGCGACCATCACCAGCCTGAAGTCGCCGGTCGGCGAGGCCCCGCCGCTCACGGCGCTCGCGCCGGAGGGCGCCGCCTCGTCGGTCAGCGCGCCCGACGAGGCGCCGAACCCCGCGGCGTTCGGCCCGGACCCCACCCCGCCGGTGCCGCCCCCCGAGCCGAAGAAGGGCCGCTGGCGCGCCCGCGATTTCCGGATCGGGGACGTGCACCCGCTCGACGTGGTCTTCAACCCGAGCGGCACGTCGGTTTACGTCAGCGCCGACGACGCCTCGCTGCGCGAGTACACGCTGGAGAGCGGCGAGCTCATCCACAAGGCGTCGATGCCGGCGCAGGGCGATCACATCCGGCTGCTGTTCGACCGCTACGTCGCGGTGCTGCGGCACGAGGACGCCGCGCGGATCCCGGTGATGGACACGACCGCGTGGGATCGCGATCCGGTGCTGCTCGACGTCGGCCGGACGCCGGGCGACATCGTGGCGCTCCCGGACGGCCGGACGGTTGTCGCGGCGACGACGGACACGAAGCGGGTGACGAAGTTCGAGCTGCCGACGGGGGTGCGGCTCGCGAACATCACGCTCCCGCACGCGACGGGGCAGCTGTTCCTGGTGCAGGCCGAGGGCCGCCCCTACATCGCGGCGCTCGGCGCGCTGACGCACGCGGGCCGGCCGGCGGGCGCCTGGATCGACCTGTTCGACCCGAGCGAGTCGCCGTTCGGCGCGACGCGGCGGAGCATCGCGGTCGGGCGCGAGCCGCGCGAGGGCGACATCACCCTGGATGGGGGCGCCGTGTTCTTCCCGGATCGGCTGTCGAACACGGCGATCCTGCTGAGCGTCGCCGGGGTGACCGAGACGCGGAAGGCGCCCGTGGGCGTCGGGCCGACGGCGGGCTTCCTGCTCGGCGAGGATCGGTACGGCATCACGCTCAACGCCGAGGCGCGGACCGCGAGCGTCATCGAGCTCTCGACGATGGCGGTGAAGAGCACGCTGCCGCTCAGCGGGGTGCCGCGGACGGGGGTGACGTCGCCGGATCGGAAGACGCTCTTCGTGGCGCTCGGCGGGACCCAGTGGCCGCCGACCGGCAGCGGCGTCGCGGTCATCGCGGGCGATCCCCCGCGGGTGGTCGCGTCGCTGCCCACCGGCAAGGGCGCGTGCGCGGTGGCGGTCTCGAAGGACGGCGCGCGGGCGGTGGTCGCGTCGTACTGGGACCGGTCGATCACGGTGCTCGAGCAGTAGTCGGCCCGGCCGCGCCAGGTCGGCAGGCCCGGCTGCGCCAGGCCGGTAGGCCCGGGCGCCGCGGTGCGGCGCTCCGACAGCTGACGTGGATGTCCGGTGCCGGTGCTCGGCTCGCCCGTTGCCCCTCCCGGGCTCGCGTCGGGGGATCGGTCCCGCCGTGGCACGGGCGTCGCAAGATCGCGCCCGGGTGAGGGGAGGTGCATCATGGAGTACGAGCGCTTCGTCGAGGAGGTGCAGCGCCGCGCCGGCCTCGAGGGCCGTGACGAGGCCGAGCGCGCGATCGCGGCGACCGCGCGGACGATGGGTGAGAGGCTGATGGAGGACGAGGCGGTCGCGGTCGCGGGCGGGCTGCCGGGGCCGGTCGGCGCCGCGGTGGGCGGCGCGGGGTACCGGGGCGATTTCGATCGGGATGAGCTCTACGACCGGGTTGCCCGTCGCGAGGGCGCGCCGCGCCGCTTCGGCATGGAGCACGCCCAGGCCGTGTGCCAGGTGATCGGGGAGGCGCTGCCCGAGGCCGAGCGCCTGCGGCTGCAGCGGCACCTGCCGGACTGGGCCGACCTCTTCACGCCGCGCGCGGCCGGAGCTCCCCCGTCGCGGCCGGTACACGCACCGGCGCCGCCCGAGGTCGGTCAGGGCTCGACGCTCGCCACAGGAAGGCCCGGCAGCCGTCACCCCCTGAGCGAGGCGCGCCCCGCCGCGGCGCACGCGGGATCGGTCGTCCGATCGGACGAGCCGCACGCAGAGACCAAGCTGTCGAGCAGCCGGGGACTGACGCAGGAGCGCCTCGGGGACACGCTCGCGGAGGGGCGGCCCGGCCCCGAGCATCCGGTCAGCGAGACGCAGCGCTGATGACCCCGCCTGGCTGGGGGCCAGGCTGCGATCTCCTGGGGTGTGCTCGCGGCGCGCCCGGAACGGGTGCTCGGGTGCGCGTCGAGCTCGCGTCGCTCGGCTCCTTTCGTCGTCGCGGCGCTCTGCCGCGCTGGGCGCCTGGAGCGGCGACGAGGTGGCTCACTCCGCCGGATACGGCACTTCCGCTCGCAGCCGAATTCTTGCTTGGATATCGTTCGGATGGTTCGCGAGGTGCCTCGCGATCCTGTACGCATTCGACGAAAAAACGTCAGAGTAGATGCCGCACGAGGCAGGAAGAATTGAATTGTTGCGGATCGTCCTCAACGCCCCGCCATGGATCCTGCAGAACTCGATCATCCTGGGCAGCAACCCGAAGCTGACATTGCCTTCCGGCAGGGCGTGGAACTGGCATTGGAGTTCCATGTAGAACAGCTCGTTCTTCTTGCTGGCTTTGAAGACGATCGATGACCCATCCTGGCAGCGCCAGAGGTTCTCCTCGGGTAAGAGGGGTCCCGGCAGCGCGTCCATGAAGCTGGCAAGCGCTTCGTCTTTGGCCACTGCTTGAACGGTGCTGAGCCGATACTTCGGTGCTTGTGCGCGCATTCGCTGCTCGACGATCCGCGTGAGCCGCGAGCAAGGAGCGTCGCTCACCGTGAGTCGAGCGCGCGCGGCACGCCGTCATCCGCCGCGCGTGCGCGCCTCCGTGCGTCGCGTGCATGGTGCTGCTATGTCTCTCAATCCATCCAGATGTTCTTGATTGCTCGGATGTAAACCGAGTCCGGCTCGTCCGTGTCCGCCCATTCGATCCCATCATCCCTGAGTATTTGGGCGCCTATCAGCTCTTGAATGACGGTGTCCGTGACGTCCGCGTACGTGAGCGCCTCCTCTGCCGAACCATGGGGGAAAGGCCACTCTCCCTGATCGGAGACGAACTGCACCTCGTCGCCCTGGCGAGTGGCCAAGTACCAAGCCACGATCGATGCGCTCACTGGATTACCGCAGATTTCTCTGCGAGTGTTCACGGGCAGGTGAGCGAAGCTTATTTGCTCTCTCCGGCTCCGGTTTACCAGCTGATACCCGACACCCATGCGCTGCTCCTCCACGTGACGCCTCGCCGCTCTACCGTGGTGCGCAGCGCCGGTCGGCGACGGCGGCCTCTTGGGCGGCATGGCGTCGCCCGCCCAGGACGGTGTAAATAGAGCATCTTCTCAGCGGCGCTCATCATGCCAACCCTCGATGATGTCGTCAAAAAAAGCGAATGTGCAACCATCAGCGCCGCCGCCCGAGCGCCCTGCGCTCGCCTCGCGATGGCGCCCGCTTCTGCGCGGCGGGCGGCCGAGCGGCAGGAGCGGACGGCGACGCAGGCGAGCGGCTCCGGGCGAACGGAGGGCGGGATACAGGCAGCGGGCGCGGACCGGCGGGACCGGCAGCGGGCCGGAGGATGAGACTCCTCCTCCTCGTCCGTGCTTGTTCGGTCGTACACGGCCCCTGGAAGGTCTCGCGCACCGACGGATAGCCGAGGTTCACGTCCACCGCAGCGTGTGCGGCGACCGAGGACGATTCTCACACGATCTGCTGCCCCTGCCGGTAAGTGATTGTTGCATCAATGATGCCTTACGGGAGCGGCTTGCTATGCGTGCGCTTTTCATGGCCTGTTTGGTTCGTCTCCCGCGTCGTTCTATGGTGGCCCATGCTGCCGGGTTGGATTAGAGTTGTACTCCGATGCGCAATCGCTCCGACCAGTTCTCGAAAAAAAACCTACTGCGAGGCGGGCTGAGCCTCGTCTCGGCGGCGGAGACGGAGGTGGAGGTCACGCTGCTCCTGCGGCTGCTCGGCTCGGGCCGCCTCCTGCGCGAGGCGCTGGCGGATCTGGCGGCGCTGCCGGACGACGCCTGGGAGAAGAGCATCGCCAAGCCGTTGCTGGTACACTTCCGGCTCGGAGGACAGGAGCCGGCGATCGACGAGTACGAAGTGAGCGCAGAGATCCGGGCGTGGTTCGAGGATTACGAGAAGAAGCTTCGCGCCGAGGAGCGGAAGGAAGGCCGCGTCGAGGAGGCGGCGCGTGCCGTGCTGACGGCGCTCCGGGTTCGCGGCATCGCCGTGCCGGACGTGACGCGAGAGCGCATCCTGGCGAGCGTTGAGGCGCCTCTGACGCGATTCCAATATCGCTCTCAGCAATGAATTCCGAATCGATTGTTCCCGATCCACGATCGGCTCTGGGGTTGAAGCGCGAGTGACGCCACGCGACGGAGATCCCTCGGTTCCCTTGCGTCATCGGGGGCCTGACGGTTCAATCTTCATCTCCTTTTTCCCTGGCGGTTCAGGCAGGTTGCATTGGAGGGCCACATCGGCTGCAGCGCGGAAAGCGGCGCTGCGGGCCTCCCGCGCCGAGCCCTGGATCTCGACCCGGCGCGAAGCGCTCGACGTCGCGGGCCGGGCGAGGCTTCCTGGGTTGACGCTACGCGCGGCCCGCCCGATAGCTTCTGCATGCGCACGGGGAACATCCTGGCCCTGCTCGGAGTCGGGCTGCGGTGATGAGCCATCCGGCCCTGCGCGCGTGCGTCGTCGTGCTGGCAGCGCTCGCCTCCTGCCGTGGCGGCTCGGGTGCGCCGGGCGCCGGGCCGGCGCCGGACGCGGGCGCTGACGCGCCGGCGCCCTCTTTCGCGACCGCCGCCGTCCCCACGAGCTCGGCGCCCGCAGCGAGCGCGGTGTCGCTGGACGCAGGCGCGCCGGCCGCCGCAGCACCCGACGCCGCAGCGCCCGACGCCGCAGCGCCCGACGCCGCAGCCCCGGCGCAGGGCGCGGGGTGCAAGCTCCGGCGAGGGCCCCTCTCGCTCTCGCTCCGCGGGCCGGCGCTCCTGTGGACCCCGGACGAGGCGGCGCGCGCGGACTTCCGCGTGATCTTCAACCGCGACGGCGTGGCGCAGCACGTCGCGCCGTCGTTCGGCGGGCTCGCCGCGCCGTCGTTCGGCGGGCTCGCCGCGCCGTCGCCCAGCGGGCTCGCCGCGCCGTTGCTCGACGGGCCCTCGGGCTCGCCGCCCCGCGACCCCCCGCCCGACGCCGGGGCCGCCGGCGGAGAGCCGGCGCGCGCCTCCTGGCCGGCCTGCGCGGTGGCCTCTCGGTTCGTGTTCTGCATGGATCACGGCGGCACGATCCGGAGGACCCCGCTCTGGGGAGCGGAGGGGCCGCCCATCGGCGCCGGGCGGCGCGGCACGGGGATCTCCGCCGTCTCGCTGCCCGGAGGGCACACGCTCCTCGCCTTTCTCTCCGACCGCAAGACGACCGAAGGGGCCGTGACCCAGGCCTTCGCGGTGCTCGACGACAGGCCCGCCGTGCCGCTCTCCGAGGAGGGCAGCGGCGCGACCTTCGTCGCGCTGTCGCCGTGGAAGGGCGGGGCGCTCGCCATGTACATCGACGCGCGCTCGGCGCTGACGCCCGTCCACGCCCGCACGATCGGCCTCACGCCGGAGGGCAAGCTCGAGCTCGGCCCCGACGCGGTGCTCTTCGTCGGCGATGCGGGCGAATCGCGGATGAGCGGCGCGCTCGCGCTCGGCGCCGACGGGCCGGCCTACGTGCTCCTCCCGGCCTCCAAGGACATGTCGGCCTTCGGCATGGCGGCGATCCGCATCGACGCGGCGCCGCGCGACGACATGCCGGCGGTCTGGTCGCTCTACCCCAACGGGCTGAGCCCCGCGCCGATCGCGGCCACGCAGGGCGTCTCGCCGATCCACGTGGCCCGGGTCCGGCCCGTCGCGCGCGAGCCCGGGTCTCGGCACGCGCTCGAGCTCGGCCACCTCGACGGAGAAGGGCGGTTTCAGCCGCGCTGCCTCGCGGCCGAGGGCAAATCGTTCAAGCACGTCGCGATCGAGGCGGATCGCGGCGGCTCGCTGTGGCTCGCGTACACGACGGCCTCCGGCACCTTCATCGAGCAGCGCGACGTGGGGCCGTGACGCCCGCTGCTGCGTTTGCAGCGCTGACGCGCTGTTGCGCGGTCCGCCCTCCTGGCGTAATCCAGTCGCATCGATTCGCGGATCCACCACTATCGTAAACCTTAAGGAGCCGAGATGAAGCTGGATTACGTGCCCACGGGCATTTTATGGCCACTCCTGTCGCTGATCGCGCTCGGCGTCGCTGGCTGCGGCGACGACGGCAGCGGCGACGCCGGCAGCGGCGACGCCGGCGGTACGGAGAGCACCTCGACCGCGACCGGCGGGGAGGGCGGCGCGGGCGCGACCGGCGCAGGGGGCGCGAGCGGCGCCACGACCGGCGCGGGCGCTGGCCCGGGCAGCTCCACCGCGACCGGCCCCACCTCGACGAGCAGCGGCGATCCCGGGAGCACGACCACCGCCTCCGCCTCCTCGACGACGGGCGCGGGCGGCGCGTCGGTGAGCTGCGACTATCCCGCGGAGTACGCGAACGGCTCCATCACCTTCTACACGCTCGACATGGGCTCGACCGAGGTGAACTGCAGCTACCAGATCACCGGGCGGAACCCGGACGTCGTCGCGCACGTCCCGTTCGCCGGAGGCAAGTACTTCGCCGCCATGAACACCGCGGATTACGACAGCGCGGGGATGTGCGGCGCGTGCGTGGAGGTCACCCGCGACGGCAGCCGCAAGGTGCAGGCCATGGTCGTGGACCAGTGTCCGATCGCCACGAACCCGAAGTGCGTGAGGGGCCACATCGATCTCAGCAAGGAGGCCTTTCTCCAGATCGGCGAGGAGCGCGAGGGGTATCTCGGGACCACCAACGGCGGCGCGGCGGGGCAGATCTCCTGGCGGTACATCCCCTGCCCGACGACAAGCCCCGTCACCTTCCGGCTCAAGGACGCCAGCAACCGGTACTGGAACGAGATCCTCGTCGAAGGGCACGCGCACCCGATCGAGAAGGTCGAGGTGGAGATCGGCGGCACGTGGCAGACGGCCACGCGGCAGTCGTACAACTACTTCACCGTCGGCGACGGGAACATGGGCTCTCCGCCGTACCATGTCCGCGCCACCGACATCAACGGCTCCACCGTGGAGGCGATGCTCGAGCTCAAGGGCGGAGAGCAGCCCGCGAGCGCTCAGTTCCCCGCCTGCAACTGACGATCGCGGCCTACGCCGCCCCGCCCGAGGGCGGCCGCCCGGACGCCCAGTGGTGGACGCGCCCCTCGTGCAGCGCGGCGAAGACCGCGTCGCGCAGCGCGTTCGCCTCCTCGTGCGTGAGCGTCCGCTCGACGTCCCGGATCACCACGCGCAGCAGCACGTTCTTCTGCCCGGGCGCGCTCCCGAGCCGCTCGACCGCGGCGTGCGGGAGCGCCTCGTGCGGCGTCTCCGAGACCACCGCGACGAGCTCCACCGAGGGCGCCCGGTCGCCGAGCGCCGCCCGCACCCGGTCGCCGAGCTCCTCGGCGGTCGTGTCGAGCCGCGTCGCGATCGACAGGTCGCGCCGCGCGGGCGGCTGCGACGAAACCAGGCAGTACGGCGCGAGATCGAGCATCGCCTCACGGCGATCACGCCGCGAGAGGGATTGACGCTAGAACCTGGAAAACAGCGCTACGCCGGCGCCTCTCGACGCCCGGCCTGGGTCGAAGGGCCGGTAAATCGACGAGCGGCGGCTCTTTCGGCCCAGCGCATTGCCCCGGAGCCTACCGCGGCAGCGCGCGCTCGCCAACCCGTCGTCGGCTCGCCAGGCCAGCTGGTAGGATGGCCGGCGCCCGCGGCCAGGACGCACCGCCGGGCTTTCCAGTCCAGGAGAACGCCGTGCAAGAACCTCACCCCGCCCCGTCGCTGCTCACCGTCGACGACTTCGAGCGCGCCGCGCGCGCCCGCCTGTCCAAGATGGCCTATGACTACTACCGCTCTGGCGCCGACGAGGGCAGGACGCTCCGGGAGAACCGCAGCGCTTTCCGCCGCCTCCAGATTCATTATCGCGTCCTCGTCGACGTGGCCGAGCGGGACATGAGCACGACCCTGCTCGGCACGACGGTGCCGTTCCCCATCCTGGTGGCGCCGACCGCCTACCAGCGCCTCGCGCACCCCGACGGCGAGATCGCCTCTTCGCGGGCGGCCTCCGAGCTCGGCACCATCTTCACGCTCTCCACCCTCTCGACGACGAGCCTCGAGGCGGTCGCGGAGGCCTCTCCGGGGCCGAAATGGTTCCAGCTCTACGTCCACAGGGACCGAGGCCTCACGCGCGCGCTCGTGGAGCGGGCCGAGTCCGCCGGCTACCGGGCGCTGATGCTCACCGTCGACACGCCGCTCCTCGGCCGCCGGATAGCGGACGTGCGCAACGGCTTCTCGCTGCCCGAGGGCCTCGTGATGGCGAACCTCCTCGACGCCGCGGCGGCGGCCCCCGCCGGGGAGCGGGGCTCTCTGCTCGCGTCCTACGTCGCCTCGCGACACGACGCCTCGCTCACGTGGCGCGATGTCGAGTGGCTCGGCTCGATCTCGAGGCTCCCCGTCCTGCTCAAGGGGATTGTCCGGCCCGACGACGCGGTCCGCGCGCTCGGCTCGGGCGCGGCCGGCGTCGTCGTCTCCAACCACGGCGCGCGGCAGCTCGACGGCGCGCCCGCGACCATCGAGGTCCTCCCGGCCATCGCCGATGCGGTCGCCGATCGGTGCCTGGTGCTGATGGACGGCGGTGTCCGGTGGGGTACGGACGTGCTGAAGGCGCTCGCGCTCGGCGCCCGCGCGGTGCTGGTCGGGCGGCCAGTCCTGTGGGGTCTCGCCGCGCTCGGCGGCGAGGGGGTCGCGCGCGTGCTCGCGGGCCTGCGCGATGAGCTGTCGATCGCCATGGCGCTCGCGGGCTGTCCTACCCTGGCCTCCATCGATCGCGACCTGGTCCGCCGCGCGCAGGCGCGATGAGAGAGGCCTGAGTCGCACGACCGCGGAGTTTTCCAAGATTGGCGGTGACGCGCGCGTGGTCACGCGCGTGCTCACGCGCGTGCTAACGTCAGATTGCTGCGCTCCCCCGCATCAAGGCGTCTTTGACGAAAAGAAAAGGTGGCGGCCACTCGACCTCACCCGTACACTCGGCGGCCGTGAGCGGTGCAGTACCTGCGAGGGAGCGGTGGCGGGGGCTCTTCCGGCGAGGCGCTGGCGCCTCGGGGGGGGCGCCGGATGCCGGGGTGGCGGACCCGACCATGGGGATTCGCCTCCGGCGCTTCGCGGGGCCGGCGGCTTACCTCGAACAGGTGTCGTCGCTTCGCATTGCCCACCTCACGGATCAGCATGTCGGCCGGGTGACGCCGGTGCGCGTGCAGCGCGCGGCCGTGGCGCTGACGAACCTGCAGCGGCCCGATCTCGTCGTGCTCACGGGCGATTTCGTGTGTCACAGCCAGCTCTACCTCGATCAGCTCGAAGAGGTGGTGCGCGGCTTCGAGGCGCCGGTGATCGCCGTGCTGGGGAATCACGATCACTGGTCGGGCGCCGACGCGGTGAAGCGCGCGCTCGAGCGGGGCGGCGCCGCGGTGCTCTGCAACGCGAGCACGGTGATCACGCTGGGCCACGAGCGGCTCCAGGTGGTGGGGCTCGACGACGCCTATACCGGCCACGCGTCGCGCGAGAAGGCGGTGAAGGGGATGCGGCGCGATCTGCCGACGCTGGGGCTGTCGCACATCGCCGAGGAGGCGGACGGCCTCTGGCGCCACGGCATCCCGCTGGTGCTCTCGGGCCACACGCACGCGGGCCAGGTGACGGTCGCGCGCCTGAACGAGCTCTCGATCGGCAAGATCGCGGGGCACCGGTACATCCACGGGCTCTACGGCACGCGCAAGCGGGGCGAGCCCGGCCAGGGGGCGGTCTACGTGGGGGCGGGGATCGGCGCGGCGGTGATGCCGCTGCGGCTCGGCGAGCGCGGGCAGCGCGAGGTCGCGATCTTCGAGCTCGGCAGCGAGCCGGGGTCGTTCGACGAGCACCACGCCGAGCAGGTGCCGCTCCGCGGGCGCAAGCCGTCGCCGGAGCTCCTGGCGAGCCGGGCGGCGCGCGTGGCCAGGAACCGGGAGCGGCGCGCGCGGGCGCATCGGCCCGACGAGGGGAGCGCGGGGGGAGAGCCCTAGCCTAGAGCGACAAACGGGTTGAAGCTGCCTGAAAAGCGCAGAGTTTCGAACCGCCAAGACGCCGAAAAGACGCCAAGTAAAGAGAGAAAAAATTCTTGGCGTCTTGGCGTCTTGGCGGTTCATTTCTCGCTTGCCGGGGGCCTACGGTGATGCGGGCGGACGGGGCGAGCGACCGTGTCAGCTCGGGTACAGGGCGCGGCTCAGGGCGGCCTCGAACGCGGTGCGATCGCGGTAGATGTCGATGCCGCCGACGGCGAGCTTCGCGAGCCAGACGCCCAGGGTCACGAGGTTGGCTCCGACGAGCACGTGCTGGATCACCGAGCCGCGCTCGCGCACGGCGCGGAGGTACTCGATCATGCGAGCGCGGACGATCGCGTCGTAGCCGGTCATCCGCGTGCAATCGATGAACTCATCGATGTGCCCGTGGAGCGCCATCGCGTGCAACGTGGGCTTGACCAGGCTGGGGACGAGCGACGCGTCGATGTGCCCCGCCAGACGGTAGTAGATGAGATGGCGCCCCGGATACGAGATCTCGACGCTGCCTCGATCGGACGCATGGCGGACATCGACAGGAAATGGCGATACGAGCATGTCGTTCTCCCGCGCCTCACGCCCCCGGAGAGCCAGGAAATGAACGTCGAGCGCCTTATCCACCATACGCGACGCGCGCCGCGCGCGCGAGCGCCGCATGACACCTGCCCCCGCCGAGCGCGGCGACAGCGCTTCGAGCGGACAGGAGGGGAGAAACGTGGCTGCAAAAATTCAGTCTGCGCGGCGCGCGGTCCCGGGCGCGCCGGGCGCGTTCCTCGAGGGCGCGCCGGCGCGGAGGGCGTCAGGGATGATGCGGCGGCGGGGGCGGCGCGCGGCGCTCACTCGACAGGCGCGTTGTCGCACGCGCCCCGCGCGTCGACGGAGACGCCGCTCGAGGCCGCGATGCACGCGTTGGAGTACGTCTGGCCGTCGCAGCCGCACACGGGCGCGAGCTCCTTCGTGCAGAACTCGGGCTTCTCCGCGCAGGTGCCGGCCGCGTCCGCGCGCCCGCAGATCGCGTCGGGCGCGTACTTGCAGTAGAGCCCCTCCCCGCACACGCGCGGCCCGCCGAGGGTGAAGCCGCCGCAGCTGTCGCCGAGCCCCACCACCGTGGGGCCGCACTCGCCGAGGCTCCTCACCGAGACGCCGGCCGTCGCCGCGACACAGTCGTTGCCGTACGTCCGGCCGTCGCAGCCGCAGACCGGATCGTAGTCGTGCCTGCACACCTCGGGCACGAGCTCGCACGTGCCGCTGCGGTCGTAAGCGCCGCAGTTCGCCTCGGGGGCGAAGTCGCAATACAGGCCCTCCGCGCAGCGGATGCCCGCGATGCCGGCGCACATCTCGCCCGGCTGCGCGAGCGGCGAGCAGACGTCGGCGCCGCAGGAGAGCCGGAGCTCGACCTCGACGGGCGCCCGCGGCGAGAGGACCTGCACGACGTACGACCCCGTGCCCCGGCTCTCCCACGTCGCGACGCCCTGCCCCCTGACCCGCCGGACGTGCCTCAGCCTCCCGTCGCTCGTGACCTCGTGGAGCCTGAAGTCGACCGCGGCGCTCCTGCCCCTGACGATCGGCCGCAGCTCGAGCGTGATCGTCCTGCCCGGATGGCTCACGAGCTGCGCATAGACCGACTCCCCCCGATCCACCGTGAAGCGGTTCTCGTGACCGAAATACACCGGGACGACCGCCAGATCGCCCAGCCTGAGCGCGCCCTCGACTGCCCCGGTCTCCTCTAGATCCCCGACATCGGAATGCTCGGATGATGCGGTGCAGCCAGCGAGCGTTACAGCGAGAACAGCACCCAGAACGTCTGCCATCTTCATGATCGTGCACACTCCTCGTGAAGAGACACGCCCGGCGCTCCGGGCGTCTCCTCGGAAATGCGAATCGCGCGAGCAGGGCAACGCCAGCGCAGCTGCCGGGCGAGCCGCCTCGGCCTGCTCTCCCCAGGCAGGCGGTTGCTAGGACCCGGTCGAGGACCCGTCAATCGCCCCTGAGAGAGCGCGCCGAGCCGCCCTCGTGAAACAGCCGCGCTGCGTACCGCGCCTCGCCGCGATGTCGCCGTATCCTCCACGTCGTCGAGTCCTCGCCCGACCTGGGGCGGTAGTGCGTCGATATGTCCGCACGCCAGCGCCTTGACGATCGCTCTCCTTCACCCATCCACGTCGTCAGCCCTCATCGACTCTGCGTCTGCTCGCCTCCCGCGTGGGCCGTTTGCAATCAGCGTTCCCCGCGAGAAGAGATGAGTCCGCTCGCCGCCGATTTCTGCGGCGTCACGGCACCGCGAAGCGCGGTGGTCGCCGGGTCCGGGCGTGGTCGGCCGGGGCGGACGGCGAGAAGGCCGCGCGCACCCCCTGTTCCCACCTCACACGCGGGGATGAGGCGTTCCGCCACATCGGGGGTGCTCATCGTACGGCCCCATCCCGCGCTGCGGGGCAGTTTGCTACGCGGGAGACCTGAGGGCGTGCCGCGAGGGTGTGTCGGGTCTCAGCGCGTGTGACGCCGACATAATGGCTCCGGCGACCCGCGGGCGCCCGGGATGTGGAGCGCAGCGGCGAGGGGGGATAACGAAGGGAAGCGAGAGGGCGGAGAGGGCAGGAGAGGGAGGGAGAGGGGAGGGATACAGACGCGGGGAGGCGAGGGAGGCCAGGAGCGCTCAGGCCGCGGGGCGGCCGGCGGGGGCGACCCGCTCGTGACAGCGCCGTGGTGACGCCCCTTGCGCTCGCCGCGTGAGAACGGCTAATTCTCGGTCTGCTCGAATGGTCCGTGCAAACGACAAGACGGCTAGCAACCGCACCCCTCGGGAGCTGAACCGCTCCCTCGTCCTCGACCTCGTGCAGGAGCACGGCCCGATTTCCCGCACGAACCTCGCGCGGTTGAGCGGCCTGACCAAGCCGACGGTCTCGGCCATCATCGAGGAGCTGCTCGAAAACGGCAGCGTCCGCGATGTCGGGGCCGAGTCGCGCGGCGGGCGGCCGGCGCGGCTCCTCGAGTTCAACGACGACAGCGCGGCGTTCCTGGGCATCGAGATCGGCGTCGAGCAGACGGCCGTGGCCGTGGCCGACGCGCGCGGGCGCCTGCGCGCGCGCCTGGAGCAGCCGACCGTGCTGCGCGACCCGCACCGGTCGGTCCGCGACGTCGCCGAGCTGCTGCCGAAGGTGCTGCAGCTCGGCGGGGTGCCGCGGAAGCGGCTGCGCGGCGCCTGCGCCATCGTGCCTGGGCTGATCGAGCGGCCGAGCGGGGTCTGCGTGCTCGCGCCCAACCTGGGCTGGGAGCGGTTCCCCTTGCGCGCGGAGCTCAGCCGCGCGCTGCGCATGCAGGTGCCTGTATACAACCTGCCTCAGGCGGCGGCGGTGGCGGAGGGGGAGCTCGGCGCGGCGCGTGGGCAGGCGTCGTACGTGTGGATTTACGTCGGGCTCGGCGTGGGCGCTGGGCTCGTCGTCGACGGGCGCCTGTTCTTCGGGATGCAGGGGTACAGCGGCGAGATCGGCCACTGCCGCGTCGCCGAGGACGGCCCGCCGTGCGGCTGCGGTCGCCGGGGGTGTCTGGAGACGTTCACCTCGGTCATGGCGCTCCGGCGCGCCTCGGAGGCCGCGTCGGCGCGCTCGCCCCAGCTCTCCGCGCTCGCCCGGCCGCACGCGGTCAGCGCCGTCGGGGGCGCGGCGCTCGCCGGCGACGAGATCGCCCGCGGGATCTTCCGCGAGGCGGGCGCGCAGCTCGCGCGCGGCATCGGGGTCCTGCTGAACCTGCTCAATCCCCAGCTCGTCGTGCTGGGCGGCGAGCTGCTCGCCGCGCCCGACATCCTGCTCGAAGGCGTGCGCGAGGAGCTGCCGCGCTACGCCGTCCGCGCGGGGACCGTGCCGGTGGTCGCCTCGCCGCTCGGCAGCGAGGCCGGCCTGCTCGGCGCCGTCCTGCTCGCGCGCGAGGGCGCGGTGCGCTCGCTCCGCCTCGTGCCCGACGGCGTGCTGCAGGACAGCGCGCCGTAGCGCGAGCGCGCCGCCGCCGCGTCGCAGAGACGCTGCCGGAGCATTTGTCAAGGGTATTGTCGAAGGTCCAGCCGGGCGAGCGGACGGCCCCGGGGCTCGTCCGCGGCGCCGGTGCGCGACACCAAGCCATCTGGGACGCGATGGGCCAGGGCGACGGGCGGTTCTCTCGTTGAAGCCGGCGAGGCTCCACGAAGGGAAGAGGATTGGAACCACGGAGGCACAGAGGGAGAGCAGAGGAGAGGGAATAGCTTGTCTTCTCTCTTGCTCTGTGTCTGTCCTCTGTGCCTCTGCAGTCTCGTCTCTTCATACCGTAGCTCTCCGCCCGCGGGCGTCGCTACGCGGGCGAGGCGCGCTCTGCGCGCGCCGCGCTGCCCACGGACGAGGGCGATCCGGAGCGCCGCTCGGCGAAGAGCGGCGCGAACGCGTGACGATCGTGCCACGTGAGGGCGCCGAGCAGGCCGAGCAAGATGACGGCGTTGATGCCGGCGCGGGGATCGAGCAGCAGGTGGAAGAGGGCGATGTTCACCACGACCGGCCAGAGCAGCGCGAGCGCGAGCGGGCGGCGGCGGTCGAGGAGGAGCAGGACCGCGGCGGTGATCTCCACGGCCTTCACGGCATAGACGTAGCCGCTGTCGAGCAGCAGCTGGACGAACGGGTGAATCGGCTCGGGGACCGGCACGATGCGCACGAATCCGTTGATGCCGCCGAGCAGGACGATGAGGCCGAGGGCGACGCGGGCTGCGCCGACGACGCGAGGGGGCATGGGTCCTCCTTTGGGGTTCAGGGACCACGATGGGCCCGGCCGCCGCCGGCGCTTGTACGAAGTGGCTGCGGGGAGCGAACGCCCGCTCCCTTGACGCGACGCTCCGGAGCAGCCCGCCAGCCCTCCCCACCTCGGGATCGAGGATGCCCGCGGGCCATCGATTGGAATTGACATCGGCAATGTTAGCGTTAACATTGCGGCCGGTACGTATTCTCTTGCTTCGCTCCGGATGAGCGTTCGTTCCGGATGGGCGGTCATGCGCGCCGCGGTCGCGGCGGTCGATCTCGTTTCTGTTCGGCGACATGCGGGTCACCATCGGCGACCCCCAGCGCTGCGCCGGTCCGCTCACGAACCTGATATCGCCATTCGAGCGCGACGCGAGTTCAACGAGACGACGTTCGGCGTTCCCAACCTCTTTACCGGCGTCCTCGCCGGGCTGGTGTGACATGAGAATCTCTCTGCTCGTGGTCCCTGCGATGACGGTCCTCCTTGCCTGCGGCTCCGATGCCGACCCACCTCCGAGCGATCAGGCCAGCTCCAGCTCGACCGGCGTCGGGGGGGCGGGCGGGGGAGCCGCGACGAGCGCCAGCACGAGCGCCTCGAGCAGCGCGAGCTCCGGCGAGGCTGTCGGCAGCGGCGGAGCCGGCGGCAGCGGCGGAGAAGGCGGCAGCGGCGGCGTCGCCGAAGACCCGCTCGCGGCGGCCGCCAGCATCGACGGCTTCCGCTGGGAGATGCCGTGCGACCAGGATCCGGGCAACCGTGACGAGTGCGCGACGTCGACGACGATCGATGAGAAGAGGACGTTCGGCGGCTCGCCGGACACGGTCTATCAGGTGACCGTCCGGCTCCGCGGCGTCGTCGAGCCGGAGACGTACCGGGGCGGCACGCCCGACGGCATGCACTTCCGCGTGGGCGGTATGCCCGACAACCCGACGTACAACCGCTACAGCTTCTCTGTCTCGGATCCGCCCGAGGTCTACTACCTCAACGACAGCCCCAACGTGGGTCACGATGTGTTCATCATCGACCATACGAAGACCATTCCAATTCGGGGCGGAGCCACCGTGTCCTTCCTGGGCGAGGACCCGAACAAGACCATGATCGCCAACTTCAAGCATCTGGTCGTGGACGGCATCCCCCCGGCGCCCGAGCCTTACGTCGGTCAATTCATCCAGCTCGACGTGCAATCGGTCGAGAAGGCGCAGCCCTGACCGGCGCTTCCACGAAACGGCTGCGAGCGACCGAGCCCGGCGTGCGGCCCAGCGTGGCGGCGACGGCGCGCGCCAGGTGCGCTTGGTCGTGGAAGCCGCCGGCGAGCGCCGCCCGGGCCGGCGCGGCGCCGTCGACGAGCGCCCGGACGGCCGACATGACGCGCAGGAAGGTCACGTAATCGCGCAGCGGGTGGCCGAAGGCGTCGTGGAACAGGTGCGAGAGCCGCGAGCGCGAGAGGCCCTCCGCCGCGGCGAGCGAGCCCAGCGCCGGGCGCGCCGGCGCCTGCTCCGCGAGGCGGCGCATGGCGCGCAGCACGCGGCGATCGAACGGCGCGCCGTCCGGCGCGAACGCATGGGCGCACGCCCGCATGAGCTCGTGGGCCGCGGCGTGATCGAGCCGGCCGCGGAGCACGTCGCGGGCCGCCGCGCGCGCCCGATCGGCCTGCGCCCCCTCCAGGACCAGCGCCCGCCCGCGGGCGGCCGCCTGCGCGCCGGCGCCGAGCCCGTCGGGCGGCAGGAAGACCGTCACCGTCGCGCCCGGCGCGCGGACGGAATGGGCGACCCCGGCGCCGGTGAGCACGGGCGCGCGCACCGCGAACGGCCGCCCGCCCTCGACGTCGACCTCGAGCGGACCGTCGATCGGCACCATCAGCTTGACGAGGTGGAGCGCGTGGCGGCGCGTCGCCCCGGCGCCCTCGACGAGGTGCACGCCCCCGTGGCCGACAAGCGCCGTGTGCTCGCGAGCCGTCACGCGCAGCAGCGAACCACTCCGGCGCGGGCGGCGCAAGCGCTCCGCCGCGGAGCGCCGCCGCGAGCACCCGAATCCGAAATGAGACGAGGCGCGCGCACGTAATCACGTCGGCGCCTCGATGCCGGCTTGATCCGACGTGTCGAAAACTGTCGTCAAGACTGGAGACCCGTGCCGGGTCCGAGTAGGATCGTCGCGAGTTGGAAGCGACATCACGGCGGATTGGGGCCGCTGGGGTGTCGGCGCCATGGCCTCGTGCCGGAGGACTGGACGCATGGACAGGGTTTTAAAGCATTCCGTTGGTGCCTCCATTTTTCTCATCTTCGCCGCGATTTCTTCTTGCGAGCGGGTGAGCCAGATAGGAGGGCGGTGCGAGTCGACAGCCGATTGTGAGTCGGACACCCAGTACGCGCCGGGCACGGAGTGCACCGACAACGAGTGTACTTGCGTCCAGGAGGGTCACACGCTGTGCTGCGCGCCCGAGGACACGGCGCCTGACTGCTTTCTGGCCTGCCGGCCGTGCAGCGAGTGCCAGGAGGGCTGGTTCAGCTGCGCGCCGGGGACGGCCGGGACGGCGTGCGACAACGACGCGAAGTGCGCCGGCCCACCGGACGCGCGCTGCGGCGCCGGGCGGTGCGTGGACCGGGTGTGCCAGGTGGAGATCTACCCGGGCCCGCTGCCCTCCCAGGTGCGCGGCGACTGCGCGCAGCTGGAGTGCACGCACGAGGGGAAGGTCATCTCCAAGGCGGATCCGGCCGACTTCTACAACGACGGCAACCTGTGCACCTCCGACGTCTGCTCGGCGGAGGACAGGCCTGTCAACGTGCCTTTCGACAACGGGATCAGCCTCATGGAGCTCTATGCGGTCGACCAGATCTGCTACGAGGCGCAGCCGTTCGACTGCATCGTCGAGGATGACCAGTGCGGGTCGCGGCGCATCTGCGTCCCGACCGTGGGCGCGCAGCACGGCGGGGGCTTCTGCGCGCCGAGCCACTGCATCAACCTGCGGCGCGACCCGGACGAGGCCGACGTCGACTGCGGCGGCATCTGCAGGCGGCCGTGCGAGAGCGGGTCGCGCTGCACCGTCCCGCAGGACTGCATCTCCGGCGTGTGCCTCGGGAACCCGCAGATCTGCCAGAGCCCGTCGATCTCGGACGGCGTGCGGAACGGCTCCGAGACCGGCGTCGACTGCGGAGGTCCGTGGTCGCCCTGTCCGCCGGGCGAGGGCTGCGCGACGGGCGCGGATTGCGAGGCCGGCGTCTGCTGGGCGGGCGTGTGCGAGGAGCCGACGTGCATCGACGGCGTGCGGAACGGCGGCGAGCTCGGCGTAGACTGCGGCGGGCAGGCGTGCCCGGCGTGCCCGCGATGACGACGATGCGCTCCCGCCTGACGACGATGCGCTCCCGCCTGACGATGCGCGACCGCGTGCTGCGTACCCGCTTGGTGATGCGCGCCTGCTGGGTGATACACACCTACATTGACGCTGCTGCATGGCGCGCGCATAGCGGGGAGATGCGCAGACTCACTATCGAAGGAATGTCCTGCGGTCACTGTGTTTGGGCGGTCTCGAAGGCGCTGGCGAAGGTCCCCGGCGTGACGCGGGTGAGCGAGGTCAGCCTCCAGCGAGGGGAGGCGCTCGTCGAGGGCAGCGCGACGGTCGAGGAGCTCGTCGCGGCCGTGCGCGCGGAGGGATACGAGGCGCGCGAGGCGCGGGACGCGCAGGACGTCGACTGACGTCGCGGTGCGGCGCTCGGCCGCCTTTGGTATGGTGGCGGCCACCATGACGCGACAACCGAGCGAAAAGGGCTTTCCGGAAGGGTTTCTGTGGGGCGCCGCGGCGGCGTCGTACCAGATCGAGGGCGCCGCGGACGAGGACGGCAAGGGGCCGTCCGTGTGGGACATGTTCTGCAGGAAGCCGGACGCGATCTGGAACGGCCAGACCGGCGATGTCGCGTGCGATCACTACCACCGGTACCAGGAGGACGTCGCCCTCATGCGCGACATCGGCCTCCGCGCCTACCGACTCAGTATCTCGTGGCCGCGCGTCTTGCCGGAGGGCACGGGCGCCGTCAACGAGCGTGGGCTCGCGTTCTACGATCGGCTGGTGGACGCGCTGCTCGAGGCGGGCGTCGCGCCGCACGTGACGCTGTTCCACTGGGACTTCCCGCTCGCGCTCTACCACAAGGGCGGCTGGCTGAACCGCGACAGCGCCGACTGGTTCGCCGAGTACACGGGCGTCGTGGTCAAGAAGCTCGGCGACCGGGTGAAGGACTGGATGACGCTGAACGAGCCGCAGGTGTTCGCCGGCGCGGGCCACTACGAGGGCCGCCACGCGCCCGGCGACCGGCTGCGCTTCGCCGAGGTCCTGCGCGTGTGCCACCACGTCCTGCTCGCGCACGGCAAGTCGGTGCAGGCCATCCGCGCGGCGAGCCCGGGGAAGTGCAACGTCTATTATGCGCCGGTCGCGCAGGTCAAATACCCCGCCAGCTCGTCACCCGAGGATCTGGAGGCCGCGCGCGCGGCCACGTGGGCGGTCAGCGCCCGCACCACGTGGACGAACACGTGGTGGATGGATCCCGTGTTCTTGGGCAGGTACCCCGAGGACGGGCTCCGCCTGTTCGCGAAGGAGCTGCCCGAGGTCCGGAGCGGCGACATGGAGATCATCGCGCAGCCGGTCGATTTCTGCGGCGTGAACGTCTACTGGGGAGTCCCGGTGCGCGCCGGGGCGAACGGCGGCGCCGAGGTGGCGCAGCACCCGGTGGGACACCCGATCACGGCCTTCGAGTGGTCCGTCACCCCGGAGTGCCTCTACTGGGGGCCGAGGTTCTTTTACGAGCGGTACAAGCGCCCCATCGTGATCACGGAGAACGGCCTGTCCACCCGGGACTGGATCTCGCTCGACGGGAAGGTGCACGACCCGCAGCGCATCGACTTCATGGCGCGCCACCTGATCGAGCTCCGCCGGGCGATGGCCGAGGGCGCCGTCGTGAACGGCTACTTTCACTGGTCGATCCTGGACAACTTCGAGTGGGCCCACGGCTACAAGCACCGCTTCGGCCTCGTCTTCGTCGACTACCCGACGGGCAGGCGCGTGCTCAAGGACTCGGCGCACTGGTACCGCGAGGTCATCGCCTCGAACGGCGCGACCCTCGGAGGGTGAGCGGGCGGCTCCCCGAGCGCTTGCCCGGGAGGCGCCGGTCCTGGTCGCATTCGACCGGCGGCGCGGTACCTTGGCCGAAAGTGCGGTATCGGGGGAACCGCCAAGGCGCCAGGGACGCCAAGGACGCCAAGAGATCTCAACGATTGGCGTCCTTGGCGCCTTGGCGGTTCGATCCTCTGGGGCGCTGCCTGTGGCAAGCGCCGCACCACCCGATCAGCCCGAGAGAAAGACGCCGCCGGACAGCGGGAAGACAGGAAGAACGTTCATCTTTCTTCCTACCTTCCCGTATCCCTGGTCCTCTCTGACCGCCGCCGGGCGCGATGGCGCGGAGGGCGCCCGCGGCCGCGGCGGGCGGCTCAGGAGGCGATCGGCTCGTCGCCGTCCTCTTCGTCTTCGTCGTCGAGCGGCTCGTCGTCCCCGCTCGCCAGGTCGTACCCATGCGGATCGAAGTCGTCGAACATGGCCTGCAGGCGCTCGGTCAGCGAGTCCCACGTGTCCGGCGGCTCGCCTGCCTGGCGGTCGCGCTCCGCGAGGGCGAGCGCGGCGGCGACCGTCGAGGTCAGCGGGCGCGCGTCCTGGAGCACCGCGACCTTGGAGGTGTCGCCGTTGCACGCGTACGCCAGCAGGTAGGCCCTGTAGATTTCCTCATTCGTCTTGTCGCTCATTCCTCTTCCTCGTCGTTGGTCGTCCGCGCGCCGCTCGCTGCCGTGCTCGGGCCTGCTCGGCGCTCGGGACCGGGGGCGCGAGCGTAGCCCATCTGGGCGGCCTCGGGGGGCGCGTGTCCCACCGGGAGCCCGGGCCGCGCGGGGGCGACGGGAGCCGCGCGGGCGCACGCAACATCGCGCAGCCGAGGGAGCGCGGGCGCAGCAGCGGGTCGGCGCGGGCGCCGCAGGCCAGGCGCCCGGCGCAGCGGCCCGGCGGGCGCGGGCGGATCAGTAGCGAAGCCGGTCGCGCAGCGAGCGCACCGCGCGCTCGAGCCCCGCGTGGTGGTGGAAGCAGCATTGCCCGATGCGCGGCTGGCACTGCGACGAGCGGAGCATCTCCATGAACACGAGCGCGCGCGCGTCCCCCTCGAGCGCCGCGCGCTCGAAGAGCGCCTGCTTGCGCCGGCAGGGGGCCTCGCGCAGCTCCACGGCGATGCGCAGCGGGACGCTCGCGCGTTCCAGCACCTCGGGGCGGCGGAGCAGCGCGGCCGCGCGCTTGCCGCCCTGCGTGCCGCCGTAGCCGCTCGCGATCTCGTAGGCGATGTCGAGGCCGTCCTGGCCGAGGCGGCTCTCCAGCGCCTCGAAGATCGGGTCCGCGCGGCCGTCGGGCCGGTACGAGCTCTTCACCGCGACGGCGGCCGCGGCCGTCATCACGTCGCGCTGCTCGAAGGCGGCGCGATCCTTCTCGAGCAGCACGAAGAGCGCGCTCTCCGCGTCCTCCCACCGCTTCGCCCGGACCGCCCCCACGAGGCGCTCCCGCTCGGCCGGCAGCTCCGCGCCCTCGAGCGGCCCCGGACCGGCGAGCGCCGCGCCCGCGTCCGGCGCCGCGCCCGCGTCCGGCGCCGCGTCCTCGGCCGGCGCCGCCCCGGAGCCGGCCAGCTCAGGGGCCGAGGCGCTCGCGGCGGGCGCCGCGGAGGAGGCTCGCGGGGGCGCGCCGAGCGCCTCCGTCACCCCGGCGGCCGGCGCTGCGGCGGCCGGCGCGTGCATCGCGGCGGTCGCGTCCTGGAGCTCCGCGCCAGCGATCGCCGGCGCCGGCGCGCCCGCGACCGCCGGCGCGCCCGCGGGCAGGCGGCGGAGGAGCACCGCGCCGGCCGCGCCGGCCGCGACGATCGCGGCCACCGCGACGAGCCAGCCCCGGGCGCGCTTCCGCGGGCCCGGCCGGCGCTCCGCCGCCGTGCGCGCCTCGTTCCCGGGCGCCTCGCCGCCCGCGGCCGCGAGCGGCGCGCCGAACGCCGCCGCTGCAGGGACGCCGCCGGCCGCGGCGCCGCCGGCGACGGCCTTGGCGGCGGCGGCAGCCATGCCGCCCGCCGCGACGTCGAGCCCGGCGGCTCGATCCTGCCGTGACGGCGGCTCGGCCGGCGCCGCGGGCTGGAGCGAGCGCAGCGGGTCGCCGAGCGGCCACGACCCGCTCGAGAGCGGCTCTTTCCACGGGAGGAGGCCGAGCGCCTCGGACCTCGGCACGGCCGCGTCGAGCGCGGCGAGCAGCGCGCGCGCGTTCGCGGGGCGCGCCGCCGGGTCCTTGCGCAGGAGGCGCATCACGAGCGCCTCGAGCTCGCGCGGCACCTGCACGCCCGGAGCGCGCAGCCGGAGCGGCGGCGGCGCCGTCTCGCACTGATCGCGGAAGAGCTCGACGGGCACGATCGAGTCGAACGGGTGCTTGCCCGCGAGCATCTCGTAGAGGATGAGCCCGAGGGCATACAGATCGGAGCGCTCGTCGACGTGCTCCATGCCCTGCGCCGCCTCCGGCGCCATGTACGCGAGCGTGCCGAAGACCATGCCGCTCAGCGTGATGCGCATGGGCTCGGGCCCTTGCTCGCTGCTGTGCGCGGTCGTCGTGGCGAGGCGCTCCAGCGGGACCTTCGCGAACCCGAAGTCGATGAGCTTCACGGCGTCGGTGCCGTGCTCGACCATCACGTTGCGCGGCTTCAGATCGCGGTGGATGACGCCGCGCTCGTGCGCCGCGGCGAGCGCCGCCGCGATCTGCCGCGCGAGCTCGGCGGCGCGCGCGGCGGGCACCGGGCCCTTCTTGATGATGCGGTCGAGCGTCGTGCCGCGGACGTGCTCCAGCACGAGGAACCGGGAGCCGTCGGGGAGGGTCCCGAAGTCGGTCGCCGACGCGATGTTCGGGTGCTGGATGTGCGCGCCCGCGATCGCCTCGCGCTCGAAGCGCGCCGTGAGCTCCGGCGAGCCCTGCGCCGCGGGCAGGAGGATCTTCACCGCCAGCCACTTGCGCAGCAGCAGGTGCTCGGCCTTGTAGACCGCGCCCATCCCGCCCGTCGCGACGAGCTCCACGATCCGGTACCGGTCCGAGATGACCGTCCCCACCATCTGGGCCGCCGCGCTCTCCGCGGGCGCGTCGCTCGCGGCGGGCGGCGGGTCGCCGGGGGCAGGGGGCAGGGAGGCGCTCACGGGAGGCGTGAACTGTCCGGCCTCGCCCGATTTTTGTCAAAGGGGGATCGCCGCCGCGCGCCGCGCGGACCCGCGCGCGGGAAGGCCAGTTTTCCTCGGGGATCCGCCGGTCGCCGCGCGCCGGCGCGCCCGCGGAGCGCGGGCTTGCCTATTGAATTGGCCGCGGGCCCGGGCCAAGGATGCGCCATGGCCGATCCCGTCCACGCCCTTTCCCGCGCTTTCCAGGAGGCGATCACCGCCGCGTTCGGCGCCGAGCACGCCGGCACCGATCCCTCGCTGCGCCGCTCCAGCCACGCCGATTACCAGGCGAACGCCGCGATGGCGCTCGGCAAGCGCCTCGGCAGGCCGCCGCGCGAGGTCGCGGCGGCGATCGTGGGGGCGCTGCAGCTCGGCGGGATCTGCCGGAAGGTCGAGATCGCCGGCCCCGGGTTCGTGAACCTGACGCTCGAGGACGCGTACCTGACGGGCGAGCTCGCCGACACGGCGAGCGGCGGTCGGCTCGGGATCGCGCCCGCGGCGGAGCCCGAGACGGTGATCGTCGATTACTCGGGCCCCAACGCCGCGAAGGAGATGCACGTCGGCCACCTGCGCAGCACGATCATCGGCGACGCGCTCGCGCGCGTGCTCGAGGCGCTCGGCCACCGGGTGATCCGGCAGAACCACCTGGGCGACTGGGGCACGCCGTTCGGCATGCTGATCGAGCACATGCTCGATCTCGGCGAGGCCGCCGCCTCGCAGGAGCTCTCGGTGGGCGACCTCGACGCGTTTTACCGGCAGGCGCGTGCCAAGTTCGACGGGGACCCGGCGTTCGCCGAGCGCTCGCGCCGGCGGGTCGTGCGGCTCCAGGGCGGCGACGAGCAGACCCTCGGGCTGTGGCGGCAGCTCGTGCGCGAGTCGACGCGCTACTTCGAGTCGGTCTACCGCCGGCTCGGCGTGACGCTGACCGAGGCCGATTTCGCGGGGGAGAGCTTCTACAACCCGATGCTGCCGGACGTCCTCGCGGAGCTCGGCCAGAAGGGGCTGGCGCGCGAGAGCGAGGGGGCGCTCTGCGTCTTCCCGGCGGGCTTCACGGGCAAGGGCGGCGAGCCGTTGCCGCTCATCGTGCGCAAGCAGGACGGCGGCTACGGCTACGCGACGACCGATCTCGCGGCGATCCGCCACCGCCTCACGACGGTCGGCGCGCGGCGGCTCATCTACGTCGTCGGCGCGCCGCAGAGCCAGCACTTCGCGATGGTCTTCGCGACGGCGCGGGAGGCGGGCTGGCTGAAGCCGCCGGCGCGGGCCGAGCACGTGGCCTTCGGGTCGGTGCTCGGGGCCGACAAGAAGATGTTCAAGACGAGGAGCGGCGACACGGTGAAGCTGTCGGATCTGCTCGACGAGGCCGTGGAGCGCGCGACGAAGGTGGTGCGGGAGAAGAACCCGGAGCTCGACGCCGAGGCCTCGGCCGCGGTGGCGCGGGCGGTCGGGGTGGGGGCGGTGAAGTACGCGGATCTCTCGAGCGATCGGATCAAGGATTACGTGTTCGACTGGGATCGCATGCTGGCGTTCGAGGGGAACACGGCGCCTTACCTGATGTATGCGCACGCGCGCATCCGGTCGATCTTCCGGAAGGCGGGGGTGGAGTCGCAGCGCGGGGTCGGGATCGCGCTGGGTGAGCCGGCCGAGCGGGCGCTCGCGCTGGAGCTGCTCCGGTTCGGGGCCGTGCTCGAGGATGTGGCGGCGACGCTCGAGCCGCACCGGCTGTGCGGCTACCTGTTCGAGCTCGCGGGGTCGTTCACGACCTTCTACGAGCGCTGTCCGGTGCTCCGGGCCGAGGGCGACGAGGTGCGCCGCTCGCGCCTTGCGCTGTGCGATCTCACGGCGGAGGTGCTGGCGAAGGGCCTCGGCCTGCTCGGGATCGAGGCGCCGGAGCGGATGTAGCGCGGCAGGAAGGCGCACGAGCGAAAAGTGCGTTGGCTTACAAGAAGAGGACGAGCCGACCGGGGTTGAGGCCGGCCGACCGGGGTTGAGCTGACCGACCCGGGTTGGGTTGGGCCGACCCGGGTTGAGCTGAGCTGACCGACCGGGGTTGAGGCCGGTCGACCGGGATGGGGCCGACCCGGGTTGAGCTGACCGACCGGGGTTGGGTTGGGCCGACCGAGGTTGAGCTCGCCGACCGAGGTTGAGCTGCTGGGGTTGGGTTGGGCCGACCGAGGTTGAGCTCGCCGACCGACGTTGAGCTGCTGACCGACCGAGGTTGAGCTCGCCGAAAAGTGCGTTGGCTTACAAGAAGAGGACGAGCCGACCGGGGTTGAGGCCGGCCGACCGTGGGTTGGGCCGACCGAGGTTGGGGTTGGGCCGACCGAGGTTGAGCTGACCGACCGAGGTTGAGCTCGCCGACCGAGGTTGAGCTGACCGACCGAGGTTGAGCTGACCGACCCGGGTTGGGTTGGGCCGACCCGGGTTGAGCTGACCGACCGGGGTTGAGGCCGGTCGACCGGGATGGGGCCGACCCGGGTTGAGCTGACCGCGGGTTGAGCTGACCGACCGGGGTTGGGTTGGGCCGACCGAGGTTGAGCTCGCCGAGGTTGAGCTCGCCGACCGAGGTTGAGCTCGCCGACCGAAGTTGAGGCCGACCGTGGTTGCGTGCGAGCTGCGCACGGTATCGGGCCTGATGCCGTCCTCGTGGCAAAGTACAGTATGACTGATCGACAGCCTGCTCCCCCCGTTCTCGGCATCGCCGCCACGGCGACCCTCCTTGTCGCGCTCGGCTGCTCGGCGGTCGGGGGCTCCCCCGCGCAGGGCGGCGCGGACGACGGGCGCGTGGGGCCCCCGGAGACCGGCGGCGACGACGGCTCCGGCGGGCTCGATGGACCGGGCGCGCCCGGATCGGGCAGCGGCGGCGCCAGCCCCGTCACCGATCCCAACGCCGACAACGACGGAGACGGCTTCACCCCCGCGGCCGGCGACTGCAACGACGCCGACGGAAATGTGAACCCCGGCGCGATCGAGGTCGAGGTCACCGAGCCCGACGCGAGCGGCCAGGTCCCCGCACCGGCGGACGAGGACTGCGACGGCGCCATCGACAACGTCGCGCCCCCCTGCGACGACGGCCTCTCGCTCGAGGACTTCGACCCCGCGAACGGCGCCCGGGCGATCGACCTCTGCGCGTTCGCCTCCCGCGAGGACGGCCGCTGGGGCGTGCTCTCCGCGCGGTATGTCCGCGGGGACGGCTCGCCCGCGGAGCGGTCGCCCGCGGTCGGCCTCTTCGATGGGTTCGGGCCCAACGTGCACGTGCAGAGCGGCGCCCGCCTGCTCGCGCTCTCGACCGGGCGCGCCCGCCTGCCCGACCACCCGGACGCCTGCTGGTCCGAGAGCTGCTCGACCTACGGCCCCGGCGCCGCGCCGCCCGGGTTCCCCCAGGACAACCCCGACTGCCCTCCATCCGACTTCATCAACGACGACATCGGCCTCGAGGTCGTCCTCCGCGCCCCGCGCAACGCGACCGGTTACGAGTTCCTCTTCAAGTTCTATACGTACGAATACCCGGAGTGGGTCTGCGAGGACTTCAACGATCAATTCGTCGCGCTGGCCACGCCCGCGCCTCCCGGCTCGTACAACGGCAATCTCTCGTTCGACGGCGAGGGTAGGCCGGTCAGCGTCAATATCGCGTTCTTCGATGTCTGCGACGGATGTCCGCTCGGCTCGGGCGAGCTCGCCGGGACGGGCTTCAGCCCGCGCCACGACGGCGGCACCCGGTGGCTGAAGACCCGGGCCCCGGTGCGCGGCGGCGAGGAGATCTCGCTCCGGTTCATCCTCTTCGACACCGGCGACGATCGCTTCGACTCCACCGCGCTCATCGACGGATTCCGCTGGATCGCGACCGGGGGCACGGTCAGCCTGGAGACCGCGCCCGCCGCCGACCCCCGCTGAGGCGTCCCCCATCGCGGGCGCCCGGCTGCGCCGCGGGCGCGCCGCCCGGTCGCCTCGCCCCGCTCCTCGCGCTACCGGCAGCTCCGGCACTCGCCGCCGCAGTCCACGTCGAGCTCGCGTCCATTCAGGACCCCGTCGTCGCACGAGGGCTCCTGGCACACACGCTCCCTGCACACGCCGGACCCGCAGTTCTCGCCGGCGAGGCACCCCTCGCCCGCGGGGCAGAGCGGGCACGAGCGCGTGCCGCAGTCGACGCCGGTCTCGAAGCCGTTCGCCACGCCGTCCACGCACGTCGGGGCCTGGCACGCCCCCAGGCGACAGACGCCCTCCTCGCAGTCGATTCCCGTCTCGCACGAGGCCCCGAAGCGGCAAGGCTCGCACGCGCCGCCGCAGTCGGTGTCGGTCTCGCCCTCGTGATCATCCTTGATGCCGTTGCTGCAATGCGGCGGGATACAGGTGTTCTCGGTGCAGGTCCAGCCCTCGGGGCACTCGTTGCAATTCCACATCATGACGGCACCATCCTCCCCGCACGAAAGGAAAAAAGGCGTCGTCAGCCCCAATGCAATGATGCGTCGAAGCATGGTGCTCGCTCTTCTGGTAGTTGATGGTCCGGTAACGACGACAGTACATCAAGCACGGCCATCAAGGGCACCGATCTGCCCGTTTGCGCGCGGATTTCTAGCATTCCGGACCGCTGGCTCAGATTGCCAAATAATCGACATGGAGAGATCCGCCGGCGGCGCGGGGCCCGCGCCGACGCGCGGAGATGGGACATACGGAGATGGGACGTGCAGAGTAAGGAGAGGGGAGGGAGCTCATCGGCGCGCGCGAGACCGCCGCACCGGCCGTTCTCTACGGATTCGACAGGAGCCCATCGCGCGATGGGGCCGATGGCGCGCGCGGCCGACAGGACCGCTCGGAGCGCCCTGGCTGGGGGAGTGATGGTGAGAGGGGGTCTGCGAGGGCGCCTGGGCCCCGTGGCCGGAAGGCGCTCGCGGGGGGCGCCGCGCTCAGGGGCGGGCGGTGGCGCGGCGCGCTGCGGCGAAGGAGCGCACGCACAGGGCGACGTAGCCCGCGGAGAGGACGGCCATCAGGGACTGCGCGATGACGGCCGCCGGGCGCTCCACGTCGCCGCCCGAGAGCAGGGCCGGCAGCTTGGGCAGGCCGCGGGCGGCGCCGAGGACGCCGAGGACGCCGACCAGCGCCGACGCGTGCATGGCGTGCATGCGGTACTTCTCCTGCCTCGCGAGCGCGCCGAGCCCGATCGAGACCACCCCGAAGCCGGACGGGATGAGCGCCGTCGGCGCGCTCGTCGCCGCGAAGCCGCCGACGCCGAGCGCGGTGAGCAGCGCTCCGTAGCCTATCGTCAAATTGGACATGCTCGACATGCACAGCCTCCTGGTTCGGACCCCCGGGATACCGCGCCCGGCGCGCGCCCGCCACCGCGGCCGCCCGCGCGCCCGCCTTGCGGCGAGAGGTGGCCGACGCGCGAGCGCCGCGACCGGTCGCGTAGAGCGCGCGCTGGCCATGCCCCCGCCCGGTGAGGCCCGCCGAGGTCGCCGCGCCCGTGATCCTCGCGCGCCTGCGAGGGCCTCCCGGGCGGAGCGCGGCGCCGTGGTTAGAATCCGCCCTCATGCTCGGCCTCTCCCGCTTGCGGGACAGCTTCGCCTACACCCCGCGGACGCTCCAGCTCGTCTGGCGCTCCTCCAAGGCGGCCAGCCTGGCGCTCGCCGCGCTCACGCTGGCGGCGGCGGTGCTGCCGCTCGGGGTGGCCTACGTGGGAAAGGCGATCACGGACGCGGTGGTCGCCCGCGAGGAGCGCGCGGCGCTCGTCTGGGTCTCGGTCGAGCTCGGCCTCGTGGCCGCGCTCGCGCTCGCGCAGCGCGGGCTGTCCCTGACGCGGCAGCTGCTCGGCGCGCGGCTCTCCATCGACATCCACGCGATGATCCTCGGCAAGGCGCTCTCGCTGGAGCTCCGCCACTTCGAAGACCCCGAGTTCTACGATCAGCTCACCCGCGCGCGGCGCGAGGCGTCGTCGCGCCCGGCGTCGGTCGTGACCGAGAGCTTCTCCCTCGTGCAGAACCTGATCACGCTCGCGGGGTACGCCGCGTTGCTCGTCGGGTTCAGCGGCTTCGCGGTGCTCGCGCTCGTGCTCGCGGCCATCCCCGCCACGGTCGCCGAGGCGCGCTTCTCCGGCGCGGCGTTCCGCCTCCGGAACTGGCGCTCTCCCGAGGCCCGCCGGCTCAATTACCTCGAGTACGTGCTCGCCAACGACGGCCACGCCAAGGAGGTGAAGCTCTTCGGCCTCGGGCCGATGTTCCTCGAGCGGTACAAGGCGCTCGCCGCGTCGTTCTACCGGGAGGACAGCGCCCTCGCGGTCCGCCGCGCCGGCTGGTCCTATGGCCTCTCGCTCCTCGGGACCGCCGCGTTCTACGGCTGCTATGCCGCCATGGCGGCCTCCGCCGCGGCGGGGCGGCTCACGCTCGGCGCGATGGTCCTTTACGTCGCGGCCTTCCGGCAAGGCCAGCAGGCGTTCCAGGCCGTCCTCGGCGGCATCGGCGGCATGTACGAGCACAACCTCTACATGTCGAACCTCTTTCAGTATCTGAGCATCCCGACCAGCGGTCCGCCCGCGCTGCCGGCCGGCGACGCGCCCGCGCTTCCGGCCGGCGACGCGCCCGCGCTCTCGAACGGCGACGCGCCCGCGCTCTCGAACGGCGACGCGCCCGCGCTCTCGAACGGCGACGCGCCCGCGCTCTCGAACGGCGACGCGCCCGCGCTCTCGAACGGCAGCGCGCTCGACAGGGGCGTGCGGTTCGAGGGCGTGGGCTACCGGTATCCTGGCCAGTCGCGCTGGGCGCTCCGGGGGATCGATCTCCACATCCCGAGCGGGCAAAGCCTGGCGCTCGTCGGGCACAACGGCGCCGGCAAGACGACGTTCATCAAGCTGCTCACGCGGCTTTACGAGCCCACCGAAGGGCGCATCCTGTTCGACGGCAAGGATCTCCGCGCCTGGGATCTCGACGAGCTCCGCCGGAGGATCGGTGTCGTGTTTCAGGATTTCAACCGATACCAGCTCACGCTCCGCGAGAACGTCGGGCTCGGCAGCCTCGATCACCTCGGCGACGAGCCGCGCATCGCGCGCGCGGTCTCCGAGGGCGGCGCGGACGAGGTCGTGACCGCCGTGCCGGGGGGCCTCGACGCGCAGCTCGGGCGCTGGTTCAAGGACGGCGTCGAGCTGAGCGGCGGGCAGTGGCAGAAGATCGCGCTCGCGCGGGCCTTCATGCGCGAGCAGGCCGACATCCTCGTGCTCGACGAGCCGACCGCGGCGCTCGACGCCGAGGCCGAGCACGCGGTCTTCCAGCGGTTCCGGTCGCTGTCCAGGGGGCGGACGACGATCGTCATCTCGCACCGCTTCCCGACCGTGCGGATGGCCGACCGCATCGTCGTCCTCGACGGCGGCCGCGTCGTCGAGGAGGGCACCCACGACGAGCTCGTCGCCCGCGGCCAGCGCTATGCCCGCATGTTCGCGCTGCAGGCCGAAGGGTACCTGTAGCGCGCGAGGACCTTCGCAGGCCGGAAGGCACCTGTGTCGCGCGAGGATCCTCGCAGGCCGGAAGGCACCTGTGTCGCGCGAGGATCCTTCCCGGCGGCTCAGGCGAGCTCTGCCTGCTAGGCTCGCGCTCATGCGCGACACGCTCCCCAGGGAGGTCGGTCAGGCGATCCGCATCCTCCGGTTGCTCCGCGGGCTCAGCATGCAGGAGTTCGCCGAGCGGGCGCAGCTCTCGGCCACGTACCTGCGGCAGGTGGAGCGAGGCGAGCGGGATCTCGGGCTCGGCGCGCTCGGCCTCATCGCCCAGGGGCTCCAGTGCGAGCCGCGCCTCCTCCTGCCCGGCGACGGGCGCAGCCCGGTCGCGTCCGTCGTGGCAGAGCTCTTTGACAAGGCAGAGGAGACGCTCCAGAACGCGATCCTCTTTCTGCTCATGGAGCCAGACGATTCGCCGAGGAGGCAAGCAATGCTCGCCCTGGCCAGCGAGGATCCCGAGCGCTCTCGCTCGGCGGCTCCGCCCAAGTCGCGCCCGCCGGAGCGCGCCGCTTCAGGGCGTACCCCGCCGTCGAGCCGTCGTTCCGGAAAGTGACCGCGCCGTCTCGCTCGCTCCGTGAGCCCGGTCCGCTCGGACGACGGCTTCCGCGCGCAGGAGACCTCTGTTACCCTCGCGCCAACCGCTGTTCCCCGAGCCGTGTCCGGGGGTGTCATGGACTCGAACCTCGTGCCGGAGGTCCGACGCAGTGAACAGAATTTCTTGGGCTGATCCAACATCGCAGATCGCGCGCCGCTGTGCGGTCTTCCCGCGCGGAGAGGTGGAAATCGCCGCGCTCGCCGAGGGGCTCGCGGCGGAGGGCCCATGGTGATCCTGGGCCAGGAGTTCGCCGGCTACACCATCGTCGCCAGCCTCGACTCTCCGGCTCCGGCCGAGGCCTATCGCGCGCTCGACGCGGACGGTCGCGAGGTGACGCTGTATGTCCAGGAGGATGTCGCCCTCGACGCGGAGGCGTTCCGCGGCGAGCTCGATCGGCTCCTCTCGCTGCCTCCGGCGATGCACGGCACCGTGCCTGTCATCGCGGGCGGCATCGAGGGCACGACCGGGTGGATTGCCACCCGGCCGAGCGACGATCCCCCGGTGGAGGATCTGCTGCCCCGGCTCCGCTCCGTCGCGTACGAGCTCGCGGTCGACGTCGCGCGGACGCTCGGCGCGGCGCACGTGCTGGGCCTCGCGCACGGGGATGTCGGCCCGCACACGGTGGTGATCACCGGCCAGGGGGCGGCCGTCCTCAGGGCGTTCGGGCTGCACCGGCTGTTCGGGGCGCCCGGGGACCCGGTGGCGGACGCGGCGCGGTACCGGGCGCCGGAGCTCTTCGACGCGCGCGCGATCGACCAGCGCACGGACGTCTACGGGCTCGGGATGCTGCTGTATTGCGTCCTCGGGGGCCGGCGCCCGTTCGAGGGGCGCGACGACCTGGACGCGTGCGCGCTGGACGAGGTGCCGCCGCCGCTCCAGGGCGTGCCGGCCCAGGTGAGCGAGGCGCTGGCGCGAGCGCTCGCCAAGGACCCGGACGCGCGCTTCCAGACCGTCCAGGAGCTCATGACCGCCGTGCGGCCGCTGCTCCTCAGCGACTCGGCGCCCCTCGCCGGCGGAGCTCCGCCGCCGCCCGAGCCGCCGCCGGACACCGAGCGGAGCGCGCCCGCCCCGGCGTCGCGCAACACGCTGCCCACCGGCACCCTGCCCCCCGAGGCGGTGCGGCACCCCGCGGTCCAGATCGCTGCCCCGCGCTGGCGCCGCGGTCTCCTCCGCGCCGGCGGGGTGCTCCTGGCCGTCGCGCTGACGAGCGCCGCCGTCGCGGTGCCGCTCAGCGCCTACCTCGCCCGCCGAGGGGCGCCGCCCCCGCAGCCGGCCGAGCCTCCAGCTCAATTTAGTAGTCTGGACAACAATTCGACGCTGGCTCCGCCGGTGCACTGCGATCCCGGCGTCCCGGAGGCGGTGAGCCCTGCCGTCGAGAGGCCTTCCCTGAGGTCCCGCGCGACACGCCGCGCCGGCCCGGCCTCCATGGCCGCGACCCCGGCCGTGGACGCCAGGCGCAGCCCCCACCAGCGGTGGTACGGCGACCAGCTCTTCTGAGGCGATCCGCAGCCCAGCTGGCAAACGACACCCCGGCGGATTGGGGCCGCCGGGGCGTCCGCGCCGCAGACCTCGTGCCGGAGGCCTGGACGCATGGCTAGCCTACTAAATGCATTCCCTCGATCGATCTATTTTTCTCGCGGCGCCGACATTTTTCTTCTCGCCGCTGGCGCCGCTTCTCCGCCCCAGGGCAGCGAACCTCGGAAGCCACATGGACCGCGCGGCTCGCCTCCCAGGTTGAGCGCGCGGCTCGCGCTCCCAGGTTGAGCGCGCGCGGGGCGGCGCGCCGCGAGGCGAGCGCGGGTGCTGGGCTGCGACCTCGAGGCTCGCTCGCCTCGAGCGCACCTCGGGGCGCCGCGCCCGCTCAGCGCATCCCGGCGCCCGGGAGCGGCTGGAACACGTTCGCCCGGTACCACCGGAGCTCCTCGATCGACTCGCGGATGTCGTCGAGCGCGCGGTGGATCTCGCGCTTCTTCGGCGCGGAGCGCAGCGGATACCAGCGGCGCACGAGCTCCTTCAGCGTGGAGACGTCCACGATGCGGTAGTGCAGGAAAGACAGGAGATCCGGCATGTAGCGCTGCAGAAAGGCGCGGTCCTTCCAGACGGAGTTGCCGCACAGCACGGCCGTGCCCCTGTCGCAGTGCGCCTCGAGGAACGCGCGCGTCTCGGACTCCGCGTCGCCGACGGAGAGCGTGGAGGCGCGGATGCGCGAAAGGAGCCCCGAGCGCTCGTGGAGATCGCGCACGAAGTCGCTCATCCCCGCGAGGACGTCCTCGGGCTGGTGGATGACGAGGCACGGCCCCTCGGCGACCACGGTCAGATCGGGCTCCGTGACGATGGTCGCGATCTCCACGATCGCACACGAGCTCTCGTCGAGCCCCGTCATCTCGAGATCGACCCAAACCATGCGCTGCGAGCGGTCCGTCATCGGCGGCGAGCATAGCCGATCCGCGCCGCGTGAGGTCCACCGAGACCCGGCGCGCGCGGGCCTGCCCGTGGAACGGGTCGTGTGCTAAGGACGGGCCGGACACCGAGCGCGGAGGCCTGTCATGCGAGACGTTTTCATCGTGGATGCCGTTCGCACGCCGCGGGGTCGCGGTAAGGCAGGCAAAGGAGCGCTCTCCGGCGTGCATCCCCAGGAGCTCCTCGCGCAGGCCCTCAATCGCCTCGCCGAGAAGACCGGGATCCGCAGAGAGGACGTGGAGGACGTCGTCGTCGGGTGCGTGACCCAGGCGGGCGAGCAGGGGGCGTGCATCGCGCGCACCGCCATCCTCGCGGCCGGCTGGCCGGACGGCGTGACCGGCGTGACCGTCAACCGCTTCTGCGGCTCGGGCGCGCAGGCGGTGAACTTCGCGGCGATGGGGGTCATGTCCGGCCAGCAGGAGGTCGCCGTCGGCGGAGGCGTCGAGAGCATGTCGCGCGTGCCGATGGGCTCGGACGGCGCGCCCCTCGACGGCAACAACCTCGCCCTCCGCGCGAAGCTGGCGATGGTGCCGCAGGGCATCTCGGCGGACCTCATCGCCACGATCGAGGGCTTCTCGCGCGAGGACGTCGACCGCTTCGCGCTGGAGAGCCAGCACAAGGCCGAGCGGGCCGCGCGCGAGGGGCGGTTCGCGAAGAGCCTGTTCACCGTCGTCGATCTCGACGGGAAGCCGCTGCTCGACCGCGACGAGCACCCGCGGGCCGGGGCCACGATGGAGGCGCTCGCGAAGCTCGAGCCGGCGTTCGCCGGCCTCGGAGCGACCCCGATGGGCCCCCGCGGCGAGACCGTGGACGAGCTGGCGCGCGTGCGGTACCCGCAGGTGGCGTCGATCGAGCACGTCCACACGGCGGGCAACTCGAGCGGCATCGTGGACGGGGCGGCGGTGGTGCTGCTCGCGTCGGGCGACTACGTGAAGGCGCACGGGCTCACGCCGCGGGCAAGGCTCCGCGCCACGGCGACCGCCGGGGCGGAGCCGGTGATCATGCTGACGGCCCCGGCGCCCGCGTCGGAGCGGGCCCTCAAGAAGGCCGGCATGCGGGCGCGCGACATCGACCTCTGGGAGATCAACGAGGCGTTCGCGGCGGTGCCGCTGCAGACCGCGCGCAAGCTCGACATCGACCTCGACCGCGTCAACGTGAACGGCGGCGCGATCGCGCTCGGGCACCCGCTCGGCGCGACCGGGGCCTGCCTGATCGGGACGGCGCTCGACGAGCTCGAGCGCGCCGGCAAGGCGACCGCGCTGATCACGCTGTGCATCGGCGGAGGGATGGGCGTGGCGACCATCATCGAGCGGGTGTGAGCCGCGCAGGCGCCGTGATGGGGGTGCCCGACGACCACGGGAGCGGCGCCCACGAGCGCCCGCACGGGCGCGACGCCCGGCGCGGCGAGCAGCACGCGCACGGCCATCACGCGCCCGGTCACGACCATGATCACGACCACGACCACGATCACGGCGATCCGCGGCACCACGATCACGACCATCACGACCACCGGCGCGCGCCGCTCCGGCGGCTGATCGCGGCCTTCGCGCTCACGGCGTCGTTCCTGGTCGTCGAGGCGGCGGTCGGGTGGTGGTCGAAGAGCCTCGCCCTGCTGGCCGACGCGGGGCACATGCTCGCCGACGCCGCGGCGCTCGGGCTCGCCATCATCGCGCAGCGCATCGCGGCGCAGGCGCGGACGCGCGCGCGGACGTACGGCTACCGGCGCGCCGAGGTGCTCGCGGCGTTCGCCAACGGCATCGCCCTGGCGCTGACGGCGATCTGGATCTTCATCGAGGCGGTCCACAGGTGGCGCGCGCCGCAGCCGGTGCGCGCCGAGGCGCTGGCGATCACCGCGGCGCTGGGGCTGATCGTGAACGTGGTCTCGGCGCTGCTGCTCTCGGCCGGCGAGCGCGGGCACAACATCAACACGCGGGCCGCGCTGGCGCACGTGCTGTCGGACGCGCTCGGCTCGGTCGGCGCCATGATGGCCGGCGTGCTCATCCTCGCCTTCGGCTGGACGCGGGCCGACCCGGTGATCAGCGCGGCCATCGGCACGCTCGTGCTCTGGGGCGGCTGGCGGCTCGTGCGCGACACGTCCCGCGTGCTGATGGAGGGCAGCCCGATCGAGATCGATCTCGCCCACGTCGAGGACACGATCCGGAGCGTGCCCGGCGTGCTCGACTTCCACGATCTGCACGTCTGGTCGATCTCCGACGGCTTCAACGTGCTCACGGTGCACGTGGTGCTCGCCAAGGGCTATCACGGGACGGACGTGGCCGCGGCCGTGGGCCGGCGGCTGCGCGAGCGGCACGCGCTCACCCACTGCACGATCCAGCCCGAGCCGCTCCAGGAAGAGCGCCTCGTGACGCTCAGGCGCCCGGGCGCCGGCGCGCCGCGCGGCGACGGGCCCGCGCGCGATCCGAGCGGCACGTAGCGGGGGCCCGGCCGGTCAGAGCTCGCGCAGCAGCGCCTCCGCGACCTCCGCGGGGGACTTCCCCCGCTCGTCGACGGCGACGTTGAGCTCCCGCATCCTCTCCGCGCTGATCTTGCCCTCGAGCCCCCGCAGCGCCTCGATCACCTCCGGGTGCTCCCGCGCGAGGCGCGCGCTCGCGAGGACGACGGCGTCGTAGGGCGGAATCGCCCGCCGGTCGTCCTCGAGCACGCGGAGGTCGAACGACACGATCCGCCCGTCCGTCGAGAAGGCGCTGATGACGTCCACCTCGCCCGCCCGCGCGGCCTCGTACATGAGCGACGGGTCCATGCTGCGCTGCCTGGCGAACGCGAGCCCGTAGCGCTGCTCGACCGTCTTCCACTCGGCGCGCTGGAAGAACTCGTAGTCCCCCCCGATCGACATCGATCGCGCCGCGGGCACGAGATCGCTGATGGTCCGCGCGCCGAGCCGCTCCGCGAGCTCGCGCCGCACCGCGAGGGCGTAGGTGTTCTCGAAGCCGAGCGCGGCGGCGACCACGATCCCGTGCTCCTCGAGCAGGTACCGCTTCACGCCGCGGAGCACCTCGCCCCGGTCGGCCGGGGCGTCGCTCCGCTTCATGACCGTCGCCCAGAGCGTCCCGGAGTAGTCCACGTACGCGTCGATCTGGCCCGTCCTCAGCGCGTCGAACGCCACCGTCGACCCGAGCGACTCCACCGCTTCCGTGGGCAGCCCCGTGTCCCGCTCGATCTTCCCCGCGAGGACGCGGCTCAGGATGTACTGCTCGGTGAAGGTCTTCGACCCGACGGCGATCGGCCGCGCGCCGCCCCCGAGCGCCCCCCGGGCGAAGCCGGCCGCCGCGATCGCGTAGAGCAGGGCGAACGCGCCGATCGCCGCGGCCACGAGGCCCCGGCGGCGCCGGCGGAGGCCGACCTCGAGCGCCCTCACCGTGCCGTCCAGGACCAGCGCCAGCGCCGCCGCCGCCGCGCACCCGACGAGCACGGCCGCCGTGTTGCGCGTCTGCAGCCCGCTGAAGATGTAGTTGCCGAGGCTCTCCGCGCCGATGGGCGTCGAGAGCGTCGCGGTCCCCACCGTCCACACCGTGGCCGTCCGGATGCCGGCGACGATCACGGGCATGGCGAGCGGCAGCTCCACGCGCCGGAGCCTCTGGCCCGGCGTCATGCCGACGCCCTCGGCCGCCTCGATCAGGGCCGGATCGACGCTGGCGAGCCCCACCACCGTGTTCCGGAGGACCGGGAGCACGCTGTAGAGCACGAGCCCGATGAGCGCCGGCACGAAGCCGATGCTCGCCGCGCCGATCGCGGCGAGCGCGGGCACCATGAACGCGAGCAGCGCCAGGCTGGGCACGGTCTGGATGACGCTCGCGGCGGCGAGCACCGGCCGCTCGAGCCGGCGCGCGCGCGAGACCAGCACGCCGAGCGGCACGCTGAGGCCCGTCCCCACGAGGAGCGCGACGAGCGTGAGCTCGAGGTGCGCGAGGAGGCGCCCGGGGAGCAGGGCGAGCTGCTCGTTCACGGCCGACGCTCCTCCTCCCGGAGCAGCGCGTCGATGACCGCCGCCTGCCGCTTCGGCGTCCCGACGAGCTGCGCCACGTACTCGTTCGCGGGCGCGGTCATGAGCTCCCGCGGCGTCCCCACCTGCGCGAGCCGCCCGCCCTGCATCACGGCGACGCGATCGGCGAGCAGGAGGGCCTCGACGAGGTCGTGGGTCACGAAGATCGCGGTCAGGCCGAGCCGGCGCCGGATCGCCAGGAACGACCGCTGGAGGCGATCGCGCGTCAGCGGATCGAGCGCCCCGAACGGCTCGTCGAGGAGCATCACCCGGGGCTCGGCGGCGAGCGCGCGCGCGACCGCGACCCGCTGCTGCTGGCCGCCCGAGAGCTCCTCCGGGCGGCGGTCGCGCACCGCCGCGGGATCGAGCTCGCAGAGCTCGAGGAGCGCGTCGACGCGCGCGCGGATGCGCGCCGCGTCCCAGCCGAGCAGCGACGGCGTGACGCCGATGTTCTCCGCCACGGTGAGGTGCGGGAACAGCCCGAGCCGCTGGAAGACGTAGCCGATGCGCCGGCGCAGCGCGTGCGGAGGCTCGCCGGTGATGTCCTTGCCGCCGATCCGGATCGCGCCCGACGTGGGCTCGATGAGGCGGTTCACCATCTTGAGCGTGGTCGTCTTGCCCGAGCCCGAGCCGCCGAGGAGGACGAGGAGCTCGCCCTCCTCGACGCGCAGCGAGACCTCGTCGACCGCGACCGCGTCGCCGTAGCGCTTCGTGAGCCGGTCGAGCTCGATCATGCGGCCGGCTCGGAGGGGCCGGGGTGGTCCCGCGCCTCGGCGCGCGGCGCGGGCGGGAGCCGCCGCGTCACACCCCGCACCCGACGTTGCCGCGCTGGAGCCCGGCGAGGCGCGCGTCCTCGAGCGCCTCGGCCTCGGCGAGGAGCCACCGGAACATCGCGTTCGCGATCGCCCGCTCCTTGCGCGCGTTGAACAGCCAGACGGCCGCGTGGCAGACGTCGGCGTGCACCTTGGGGAACGCGAGGCGGCGGAACTCCGCGCCGACGAGCTCCGCCGCGGCCTCGTACTGCGCGCGCAGCGAGATCCACTCGCGCCACTCCGAGAGCGCCGGGAGCTCGCGCCGCTCGTCGACGCGGCGGCGCAGGGCGTCGCACGCGAGCTCGATCTCGGCCAGGAGATCGTCCCGGAGGCGCCGGCGCGTGCGGCCGATGGTCCCGCCGAGGTCGTCCCACGCCGATCGCGGCACGCGCGCCGCGCGCAGCGCCGCGGCGAGGTCCTCCTCGACCGCGCGCGCGAGCGGGCCGAGCGCCGCCTGCGCGCCCGAGGCGCCGAGCGACAGCGCGCGCTCGCGGAGCTCGGCCTGGGCGCGCTCGTCGTCGAGCGCCGCGTCCCACGCGCCGCCGAGCCGCCGGAGATCATCGCCCGAGACCTTGCCCCGCGGCCGGAGCAGCATCGTCGCGTGGAGCAGCACCGCGCGGCTCCAGAGATCGCCCTCGGCCACCTTGGCGGCGCACGGCTCCGGCTCCTCCGGCTGCGGGGGCGGCGCGCCGGCGCCGGCGGCCAGCGCGCGGCGCACGAGCGGGAGCGTGGCGCGGCGGTGGGGCGCGACGAGCCAGCGGAGCCAGAGCTCGAGCGCGCCCGGCGCGGGCGCCTCGCCGAGCAGCCGCGCGGCGACGGCGCCGAGCAGCGACAGCGCCCGGCCGCCGCCCTCGCGCGCGCGCTCGAGCACGGCCGCCCAGTCGCCGCGGGAGGCCGCGTCGGCGGCGAGCCAGCCCGCGGCGATGCGGCGCGCCTCGCGGGGGCAGGCGCGCTCGTCGAGGCCGGCGACGCTGTCGAAGAGCGCCCGCGCGCCCGGGAGGTCGCCGCGGCGCGCCGCGAGCATCGCGCCGGCGGCGACGCCGGCCCCGCGGAGCGGCTCGGGGCGCGCCGCAGCGCCGCGCTCGCCGTCACCTTCGGGCCGCGCGCCGACGCCGGCGCCCTCGAGCCGCTCGGCGACCCAGGCCTCCGCCGCGGGGTCCGGCCTCCGCGCGCGGCAGAGCGCCCACGCGGCCGCGAGCGCCGCGCCGCCGCGCCGGTCGGCGCGCCAGGTCCAGTCCGAGAGCAGCGCCGCGTGGTAGGCGGCGCGCGGCAGCCCGAGCGGGATGAACGCGTGGCGCGCGACGAGCCAGGGCGCGATGAAGGGCACGAGCGGCGCGAGCAGCAGCGCGCACCAGAGCTGGCCTGCGGCGAGGCCGATCGCGAGGACGATCGCCGTCGGCGCCAGGACGACCCGCGCGGCGGTGCGAACGGCGCCGGTGCCGAGCGCGTCTGGGCGCGGCGGCGCCCCGGGCGAGGCCCTCCGCCTGGCCGCCTCGACGATCACCTCCACGGCGACCGCGAGGGCCAGGAGGACGCCCCAGCTCATCGCGACCTCCAGCCGAGCGCGGACAGCGCCTCCGGCCACGGCGCGCGCGGATCCTCGGGCGTCTCCGGCGGCGGCAGCTCGCCGAGGTCGTCGTCGAGGTCGTCCTTCGGCGGGGGCCTCGGGTCGAGCCGCGCCCAGACCTCGTGCGCGAGGCGCCGCTCCGGGTCGCGGAGGGCCGCCATGGCCTGGCGCACCTTGTCGGCGGTCCGCGCGCCGGGGCCGACCGGCGTCGGGTAGGTCGCCGCGCTCGCGAGCTTGAGCTCGAGCATCCCGAGCAGCTTCTGCCCCTCGCGCTCGATCTCCGCGCGGCTCGCGGTCGGCCGCAGACCGAGCACGTAGAACGGGTTGTCGCGGATGCGGCCGAGCGCGCCGTCCATCACCGCACCCCCGACTCGTGGCCGAGCCTGCGCTTCTGCGCGTCGACCGGCAAGAGGCGCCAGATCTCCTCGGTGATCGCCCGCAGCGCGGCCGTGTCGCCGCGCTCCGCCGCGCCGCGCCCGTCGCGCACGAGCTTCTGCGCGCGGACCAGATCCGAGGCCTGGTGCGCCTCGGAGGCGGCGTCCTCGAACATCCACACCCACGCCTTCGGGTGCCGCTGGAACGCCGCGCTGCTCAGGTTGCGGACGAGGCGGAGCTGTCGCTGCAGCTCGACCTGGTTCTTCTCGGCGCGCGCCCGCGCCACGCCCTGCGCGGCTTCCTCGAGGAGCGCCTTCTCGGTGCTCGACCCGAGCTGCGAGATCCACACCGAGGCGTTCGCGACGGCGGCCTGGGCCTCGGCCTCGAGCTCCGGCCAGCGCTTGTCGGCCTCGGCCTGCTCGAGCAGGACGTCGAGCTCGAGCAGCGCGCGCCGCGCCTTCTGCCCGGCGTCGGCGTCGCCGCCGCGCGCCGCGGCCGCGTCGCGCTCCACCTCGGCGAGCGCGCACTCGACGTAGGTGACCTTGCCGAGCGCGTGCGGCGCGTTCCTGCGCAGGGCGCTCTCGCGGACCGAGGCGAGCCGCTCGCGCATGGCCGCGAGCGAGGCGTCGAGCACCTCGGGCGCCGCGTCGGGGACGAGGAGGTGCGCGACGCGCTCGAACACGAGCCCCTGCGACGGGATCAGCGCGCGCGCCGACAGGTGCCCGCCCCGATCGAGCTCGAGCGTGAGCTCGATCGCCGAGCCAGCGGGCAGCGCCTGGGTGAGCCCGGTCCCGTCGATCTCGAGGGTCCCGACCACGCGGCAGAGGTGGGCGACGTCGAGCTCGCCCTGCACGATGGGGATCTTCAGCACGCACGCGCCGGAGCCCTTCGGGACGCTCTCCACGCTGTGGTGCACGAACGTCCGCCGGGCGGGCAGCGGCGCGCCCCGCTCGAAGTAGACCCGCACGGAGTTGTCCGCGAGCGCCACCCCGACGGTGCGCGACAGCGGCGGATCGCTGATCGTGAGCCCCTGGACGATGGTGATCGCCTGCGGGTGCACCGGCACCCGCGCGCCCCCGGCCGAGGTCGCCTCGACGCGGAACACGTTCGGCCGGCGCGGGAGCAGGTCGACGGTGACGACGAACGCCCCCTCGGCGTCGAGCGGCGCCTCGGCGCTCGTCCACCCGTCGCCCTCGCGCGCGAGCCGGATCCGCTCGGGCGCGGGCCCCGGCCCCTCCACGACGCGGCCCACCACGTGGGGCGTGAGATCGGACGACATGGCCGGATACTGGAGCCAGAGCCGGCGGCCCTCCTCCTTGGCGTCCTTGGACCGCGCGCCCGACGACGCCCGCGCGTCGAGCCCGGCGGTCGCCGCGTAGATGGCGGCCCCCTGCGCGACGAGGGTCATCGGGTCGAGCCCCTCGCCGAACGGCGCGCCCAGCGCGCCCCGGACCCGCGCCCGCAGCGCCGGCATCACGGTCGGTCCGCCCACGAGCACGACGCGCGCGAGCTGCGACGCATCGAGGCCGTGCGCCGCGAGGAGCCGCCGGCAGACCTCGATCGAGCGGTCGATGATCGGCGCGCAGAGCGCGTCGAGGGTGGACCGCCCGAGGACCAGGTCGACGTCGACGGGCGCGCCGTCCACCTCGAACGCCCCGGGGATCGCGAGCGCCGCCTCCTCGGCGCGGGTGAGCTCGATCTTGACCTCCTCGACCGCGAGCTTGAGCTTGCGGAGCGCGGCCGCGTGCCGCGGATCGGCGCGGCTCACGGTGACGCCCTGGGCGCGCGCGATCTCGGCGAGCGCCCAGTCGACGATGGCCCAGTCGAAGTCGCGCCCGCCGAGGAAGTTGTCGCCGTCGTGCCCGACGACGCGGAGCAGCCCGTCGCGCGTCTCGAGCAGCGAGGCGTCGAAGGTGCCGCCGCCGAGGTCATAGACGAGCCAGCTGCCCGTGGACTCCTCGGCCGTCCAGCCGGCCGCGAGCGCCGAGGCCACCGGCTCCTGGATGAGCTCGACGCGATCGAACCCCGCGAGCCGCGCCGCCTCCGAGGTCGCCGCGCTCTGGGGCAGCTCGAAGAGCGCGGGCACCGAGATCACCGCCGACGAGGGCAGGGCCCCGAGGTGCTCGGCGACGTCGGCGCGCAGGGAGCGGAGCACCTCGGCGGCGAGCTCCTCGGGCTTCCTCGTCACCTTCGCCGCCGCGAACTCGATCGGCTGGGCGGTCCCCATCAGCCGCTTGAACTCCGCGCGGGTGTTCTGCGGATCGCTCTCGAGGAACCGGCGCGCGCGCGCGCCGACCGTGGTCGTCCCGCGCGCGTCGATCCGCACCACGCTCGGGGTGAGCGTCGCGCCCTGGGAGTTCCTGATCAGGGTGACCTTCTCGCCGTCGAAGGCGGCCGCGGTCGAGTTCGTGGTGCCGAGGTCGATGCCGACGTAAAGCGGGCGTGCAGCCATCGCGTTCAAGGATACACGCGCGGAACGGCGGCCGCCCGGGCGAGCCGACCGGAGGCCTGGCGGGGTCTCAGACCGGCGATCCCAGGCTCTTTCCGCCCGCTCGCCGTGCCGCTCCACGCTGACGGCCCGGCGGTCTGCGGCTAAGCTCTCTCCATGAACCGCTCGCCTGTTCCGTGGAGCGTCGATCCTGACGACCCTCGTGCGCCCACCACCGAGGTGTGGGAGCAGCTCACGCCGGAGCAGCGCCGCGAGATCGTCGACAATCTCCCGTCCGAGTTTCCTCTGGACGAGGCCGCTCCGCCCGAGGGCGACCCGCACTGGCACCCGGTGACCCGGGCGCGCACGACGCTCGATCGCTGGTTCCGGCGCGCTGGGCGCCGCGTCTACGTCAGCGGCAACCTCGCCGTGTACTACCCGGGTGAGCGCGTCTTTTCGCCCGACGTCATCGCGGTCGCCGACGTGGAGACGCACGAGCGCGAGCGATGGGTGGTGTCCGAGGAAGGCAGGGGGCTCGACGTCGCGCTCGAGGTGATCGTCCGTGGGAAGCGCAGGAAGGATCTCCAGCGCAACGTGGAGTGGTTCGCGCGGCTCGGCATTCCGGAGTACTTCGTGTACGACCGCAAGCGCGGCTCGCTTCGAGGATTTCGCCTGGCCTCGTCGTCTGCGAGGGCCTACGAGCCCGTCATCCCCCAGCGCGGGCACTACGCCTCGCGGGTGCTCGGGCTCGACCTGGTGATCGAGGGCGGGCGGCTCCGTTTCTATGCGGGCGACGCCGCGATCCCGGACACCGACGAGCTCATCGACAAGCTGGGCGCCCTCGTCGACGCTGCGGAGCAGCGCGCGCAGGAGCTCGAGCTGCGCCTGGACGAGGAGGCCCGCGCCCGCGAGGAAGAGACCCGCGCCCGCGAGGAGGAGGCCCGCGCCCGCGAGGAGGAGGCCCGCGCCCGCGAGGAGGAGGCCCGCGCCCGCGCAGAGGCCGAGCGCCGGCTCGCGGAGGCGCTGGCGGAGCTCGAGCGACTGCGGCGGGAGCGCGGCGGCGCCTGACCCCCGGCGGCGCCGCGCGGCCGACGTCCCGCGGTCACCCCGCGAACAGCTGCGTCACCCACACCCGGCCGCTCGGGTCGCGCACGACGGCCACGCCTGTCCTCCCGTAGCGCCGGTCGAGCAGGTTGCCCCGGTGCGACGGGCTCGCCCAGATCGCGCGGTGCGCTCCCTCGGTCGTGCTCGAGCTGGCCACGTTCTCCCCCGCGATCGTGGCCTTGTAGCCGACCGCCTTGAGGCGCACCGCCGGGTCGCCCGAGCCCACGTCGTGGCCCACCATCTTCGCCTTGATCATCTCCTCCGAGTGCGCCCGCGCCAGCGCGGTGAGCGCCGCGTCGCGCGCGAGCGCCGGCAGGTGCTCCGAGGCCCGCGCGGCGTTCATCATCCGCAGCATCGCGTCCTCGTCGCCCTGCGCCCCCTTCGCGGCCTCCTCGCCGGGCGCGGTCGCGCGGACGTACCGGCCCGGCGGGGCGCTCCCCGCGAAGATCATCGCCTCCAGCACGGGCCTCGGCCCGGTCGACACCGTGGCCAGCACCTGCACCAGCCAGCTCCCCGGCTGGTCAACCGCGAAGCTCGAGCGGAGCCGCGCGCCCGACAGCGAGCTCAGCACCGTCTTGGGCGCGCCCCGCGGCCCGAGCAGCACCACCTTCACCGCGGTCGCCGGCACCCGCATCGTCCCCTCGAGGGTCACCCACTGGCCCACCCGCGCCGTCGTCGGCAGCGGCGACAGATCCGCGAGCGCGTCCACCCCGACCGCGGCCACGATCGTCGTTCCATCCGGCTTCTTCGCCTGGGCCACCCCACATCGCCGCACCCCGAGCGTGGTCCAGCCCGCGATCCACCCGTCGAGCCGCGCCCCGATCTCGTCCGGCCCGAGCCCTCGGCCGGAGATCGACCAGCCCCTCGGCCAGGCGTGCGGCGCGCCCGCCGCGCGCAGGGTGAAGGCGAGCTCGTCGGGCGGCATGATCTCCCCGCCCTGGAGCTGCCGCTCGACGTTGCGCCGGGCCACGGCGGCGAGCGCCGCGTCCGCGCTCCCGCAGCGCGCCGCGAGCGCCGCGACGTCCGCCGCGAGCGACGCGGGCGGCTGCGGCGATCGCGTCGTCGCCTCCCATGTGAGCGCCGGCGGCTCCGCTGACGCCGTCCCGGCGAAGGTGAGCGCCGCGCCGAACACCCCTCTGGCCCACCACGACCCCATGCGCCTCGGCTAGCAGGTTTCCCGACCCGGCGCCCGTCTCCTGCCCGGGTGCGCGCTTGCGCGCACCGGACCCGAGCACGCCTCCGCGCACCGGACCCGCGCACGCCTCCGCGCACCGGACCCGCGTACGCCTCCGCGCACCGAACCCACGCGCGCCTCCCCGCGTCGGACCGGCGCGCGCCGGGGAGAAAGCCGCGCGGTCCCGCGGTCGGCTCGTGCTACCGTGGCCGTCGCGCAGGATGGCTGAGGTCTCCAAGGCCGCGAAGGTCGGCGTCATGACGATCGTGCTCGCAGGCGCTGCCTACGGCGGGTACCGCTTCGTCTCGCGCGACGTGGGCGGCGGGAACGGCTACCGGGTCTGGGCCACGCTGCCGGACGCCATCGGCGTGTCCCCGCAGTCGCGGGTGATGATCTCGGGCATCCAGGTCGGCGTCGTCGACAAGATCTCGCTCTACAACGGCCAGGCGCGCATCGACATCAAGATGAGCCCCGACGTCCCGCTCTACGAGGACGCGGCCATCGGCAAGCGCGCCACGAGCCTCATCGGCGAGTCGTTCGTCGTGCTCTCGCCCGGCACCGAGGGCAAGCCGCGCATCCCCGACGAGGGGAGGGTCCTCTATTACATCGACGAGCCGACGATCCAGTCGATGCAGGGGCAGGTCGCCGAGATCCTGAAGGACGTCAAGACCGTCACCGAGACGCTGAAGAACACCGTCGGCTCCGAGAGCGGGCAGGAGCGGCTCGCGCAGATCCTCGACAACCTCGCGGACGTCACCGAGCAGATGAACGAGACCGTCCGCGAGAACCGCGCGGGCGTCACGCAGACGATCAACAACATCAACCAGATCACGGGCGACTCGGGCCCGCGCCTGCGCGAGATCCTGCGCAACGTCGAGCAGGTGAGCCGCGACATCCGCACGATGACGGCCGCGGCCGAGGTGCCCGGCCAGGACGGGCAGCCCGGCGAGCTCCGGCGCGCCGCCGAGCGGGTGGGCCGCGCGACCGAGAACCTCGAGTCGGCGCTGAAGCACGTGGACAGCATCGCCGCGCGCGTCGACCGCGGGGAGGGGACGCTCGGCCGCATCACCAAGGACGAGACGCTGATCAACGAGGTCGAGACGGTCGTCGAGGACGTCGGAGAGCTCGTCGGCGGGATCAGCCGCTTCCAGACCGTGGTCGGGCTCCGGACCGACTACAACTTCCTGGCCAACACCATCAAGAGCTACGTCGAGCTCCGGCTCCAGCCGACGGAGGACAAGTACTACGTCGTCGAGCTGGTGAACGACCCGCGCGGCAAGACGGACTTCCAGCAGATCGACGTCGACACGACCAACCCCAACGACCCGGCGCACTACCGGGAAGTCCGCACGATCACGACGAACGCCTTCCGCTTCTCGTTCCAGTTCGCGAAGCGGCTCGGCCCGTTCACGGGCCGGTTCGGCATCAAGGAGTCGACGGGCGGCCTCGGCCTCGATCTGCACCTGCTCGACGACCGGTTCGAGCTCCGGCAGGACCTCTTCGGCTTCGGCGAGGAGCTGTCGCCGCGCTGGCGCGTCGCGCTCGCGTACGAGTTCATCCGCAAGCTGTGGCTGCTCGGCGGCATGGACGACATCCTGAACACCGATCGCCGGGATTACTTCATCGGCCTGCAGCTCCGGTTCAACGACGCCGACCTGAAGACCGTCCTGCCCTTCGCTCCGTCGAGCTTCTGAGCGCGCCCCCGGCGCCCCGGCGCGGCCCCCGCCCGTGCGCCCGAGCCCGTGTGCTATAGCGCGGGCATGAAGCGCTCGCTTCTTCGCGGAGTGCGTCGGGGGTACGCGCTCTTGATTCCTTTCCTCGCGATCGCCGCGGCGGCCGGCGCGGCGGCCTGCCAGGGGTGCAAGGTCCCCGAGCAGGGCGCCGCGAGCGCCGAGGCGGACGCCGACGCGGGCGCGACCCGGCCGACGGTGCGGCTCTACGTGCTCAGCACCGTGGCCGGCGCCCTGGAGCCGTGCGGCTGCACGAAGGACCAGCTCGGCGGCATCGACCACCTCGCCGCCCTGATCGAGGGCCAGCGCGGCGAGGCGCCGGACCACCTCGTGGTCGGCGCGGGGCCGCTGCTCTTCATGGAACCCGAGGTGAAGCCGGAGCGCCGCACCCAGGACGCCTGGAAGGCCGAGGCCATGGCGCTGGCGGCCAAGGAGATCGGGCTCGCGGCGTGGGCGCCCGGCGAGAACGACTGGGCGCTCGGCGCCGAGGAGCTCGCGAAGTACCAGCAGCAGTCCGGGGCGGCCCTGCTCGCCAAGAACCTCGAGGGCGCGAAGGGCGTCCAGGGCGTCGTGGTGCGCGAGGTCGCCGGCGTGAAGGTCGGCCTCATCGGCGTGAGCGACCCGAAGGGCCGCGCCGGCGCCTACCCCGAGGGCGTCAAGGCCGGCGCGGCGGTCGAGGCGGTGAAGGCGGGCGTCGAGGAGGCGAAGAAGCAGGGCGCCACGGTGTTCGTGGGGCTCGCCGCCCTGCCGCGGGGCGAGGCGCTGCGGCTCGCGGACAACGCCCCGGAGCTGCACGTGCTCGTGCTGGGCAAGCCCAGCGAGCGCGGGGACGTCAACGACGGCCCGAAGCCGCCGGTGCTCATCGGCACGACGCTGGTCGTGGAGACGCCGAACCACCTCCAGTCGGTGGCGGTCGTGGATCTCTTCGTCCGCGGCAAGGGCGACGGCCCGCTCGTGTTCGCCGACGCGGGCGGCGTCGCCAAGGCCGAGGAGCTCATCAGCCTGTCGTCGCGGATCCGGGAGCTCGAGATCCGCCTCAACGGCTGGGAGGGCAGCAAGACGGTCTCCGAGAAGGACGTCGCCGATCGGAAGGCCGATCTCGAGAAGCTCCGGGCCGAGAAGGCGAAGCTCGAGGCGGCGGAGACGAAGGTGACCGGCAGCTTCTTCCGCTACAGCTCGGTGGAGGTGCGCGAGAAGCTCGGCGCGGACAAGGAGGTCGCCGGGCAGCTCCTCGCCTATTACAAGCGGGTCAACACCCACAACAAGGAGGCGTTCGCGGATCGCGTCCCCGAGCCGCCGGCGAAGGGCGAGGCCAGCTACATCGGCATCGACGCCTGCACGAACTGCCACGACGAGGAGCGCAAGGTCTTCGACCGCACCGCGCACGCGCGGGCCTACGCGACGCTGCAGCAGGATTTCAAGGAGTACAACCTCGACTGCGTGAGCTGTCACGTGACCGGCTACGGCAAGCCGGGCGGCTCCACGGTGACGCACAACGCCTCCCTCCAGAACGTGCAGTGCGAGGAGTGCCACGGCCCGGGCTCGCTGCACGCGAAGGATCCCGAGAAGAAGGGGCTCATCGTGCTCTCGCCCTCGCCCGAGAGCTGCGTCACGCAGTGCCACCACCCGCCGCACGTCGAGGGGTTCGAGCCCATGGCCAAGATGCAGCTCATCCTCGGGCCCGGGCACAGCCGGTACTGACGCGGGGCGGGCGCAGGCCGGCGCCCCCGCGGGGCTGCGGCATTTCCGCGCCGTATCGTTCGCGCTACGGGAAGCGCCCGTGACGAATGTCCACGCCGTCGTCTCCCGCCTGGGCCCGGCCGAGCGCGCGATCCTTGCGGAGCTCTCCGCGGGCGAGCCGCCGTTCGCGGTGCACCGCCGCGCCGCGCTGAGCTCGACGCTTCGCTACCTGGAGGGCGGCCGCGGGTCGCCGGTGGTCCTCCTGCACGGCCGCGGGAACGCCGCGACGACGTGGTTCCCGCTGCTCCCCGAGCTCGCGCGGCGCCACCGCGTCGTCGCCGTGGATCTGCCGGGCTTCGGTCACGCCTCGTCGCCCCCCTTCGAGGGCGGGGGGTTCGAGGAGGGCCTCCGCTTCTTCGCCGATCCGGTCGAGGAGCTCCTCCTCGAGCTGGATCTCGGCGACGCCGCGCTCGTGGGCCACTCGCTCGGCGCGCTGGTCGCGGCGGAGATCGCGCTCCGCAGGCGCGCGCGCCCGCGGAGGCTCGCGCTCATCGGCGCGATGGGGGTCGGGCCGGTCATGACCGCCCGGAGCCGCGCCTACTTCCGCGCCCCGCCGGAGCGCCTCGCGCGAGTGCTCGGCGCCGCGCTCTTCCGCCGCGTCCACCCCCCGCTGCCCACGCCGCTCGGCGAGCGCCTCGCGGCACTGCACGGCGAGCTCTACGCCGTGCCCGACGGCCGGGTCGCCCCTGTCGCCGCGTTCAACGCGCTCTTCCCCGCCATCGGCCCCGTGCCCCATCGCCTCTCGCGGCTCGGCGAGATCGACGCGGAGACGCTGGTGCTCTGGGGCGAGCGCGACGACGTGTTCCCGGCGCCGCTCGGCATCGCCGCGGCCGCCGCCATCCCCCGCGCCACGCTGCGCCTCGTGCCGCTCGGCCACGCGCCCCACCTGGAGGACCCGGCGCTCGTCCTCCCGGCGCTCACCGCCTTCCTCTCGCCCTCGGCGGGCTCGTAAAAGCCCGCTGCCGGCGGCCCGCCGCGTCAGCAGCCGATCGCCCGCCGCCGCGAGCGACGGTCTACCTTGTCCGACCTGGGATCACATGACGGTGGCTGCCCCACGCTGGTTCTCTCCGGCGCTCCGTGGTTCGCTGGGCGCGGCGTGAAATTTCGGGGAGGGGCCGCGCGAACTGTCTGGGTCCAGCATGCTTCCAGTCGCCACGCCGCCGTGTCCCCAAGCGTCCGACGGGCTGCCCGCCGCGTCGCTTGTGACGGTGGGGGCGTCTCTCGACGAGACCGCCGCCCTGCGGCCGGTGGTGCGCGCGGCGATCGCCTGCGTGCTCGGTGAGCGGGCCGATCACCCCGACGTCGAGGATTGCACCCACGAGGCGCTCGCCCGGGCCCTCGAGGGGCGCAGCCGCCTCCGCGACGGCGAGCCGCTGCGCCCCTGGGTGCTCGGGATCGCGCGTCACGTGGCGCTGGACGTGCTGCGCCGCCGCCGCCGCACGCGGCGCGCCGAGGCGCTCCCGGAGGCGAGCGCCGACGAGCAGCGCGAGCTCCTCGACTCGGTGGAGGACCCGGCGCCCGGGCCGGAGGAGCGCGCCGCCCAGACCGAGCGCGCCCGCCGGATCGAGCTGGCCCTGCAGAAGCTGGCCGAGCCGCAGCGCCGCGCGCTCCTGGCCTTCCATGTGGAAGGGCTCAACTACCAGCAGATATCTCGCCGGCTCGACATCCCGCTCGGGACGGTGGCGACGTGGATCGCGCGGGGCAGGCGCTGCCTCGCCGAGGCGCTCGGAGAGTGACGATGCAGAACGACGACAGGCTCGCGCCCGACCTCGTGTGGCAGGCAAGCGGTCACCTCACCGAGATAGCGCTCACCGCGCTCGGCGACGGCGAGTGGGCGATCCTGCCCGAGTGCGCGCTCGAGCATGTCGCTCGCTGCCAGAGCTGCTCCTCGGAGCTCGGCCAGGCGGCGCTCCTGTCGCTCCGCGCGGGGGAGCTCCTGCGCGCGCAGGCGGCGCCCGGCTGCGCGAGGGAGCCCGCCGCGCCGCGCGCCCCGCTGCCGGTCCCGGCGCTCGCGTTCGCCCTGGCGATCTCGGCGCTCGGCGCGGCGCCGTCGCTCGTGGCCGGGGCGGGCGGCCTGCGGGAGAGCTGGGCGGGGCTCTGGCACGCCTGCTCGGTGGTGGTGAAGATCGGCTGCGCCGTCGCCGGGAGCGGGGCCCTGTCCGGGTGGCTCACGGCGCTGCCGTGGCTCTCGGCGGCCCTGCTCGTGATCGTGGGGGCCTGCGTCGCGTGGACCAGGGGAAAGCAGCTCTCGCTGAACGGAGGGATCTGATGCGCACCGTCTCGACTCGTCTCTTCTCCTCCTCGCGCCTCGGCGCCGCCGCGCTGGGCGCCGCGCTGGGGGCCTCGGCCAGCGGCGCGGCCACGGCGGAGATCCTCCGCAAGGGGGCCTGGCCAGACGTCGAGCCGAAGGTGACCGTCGAGGTGAGCAACGAGCCACGGAACGAGGCGCTCAAGCGCGTCGCCCAGGCGGCCGGGTGGAGCCTCGTGCTCAACGTGCCGCCCGGGAGCGCCGTCGATCTCCACGTCCAGGATCAGCCGGCGGACAGGGTGCTGGAGCTCCTGCTCGCCGACGGGAGCTACGTCGCGACCCGCGACGGCGACCTGATCGCGATCGCCCCGGCCCCCGCGGCGCCGGCTCCGGAGAAGCCTGCGCAAGCGTCCGCGCCGGCGCCCGCGGCGTCGCCGGACGACGCGGAGGACGAGCGCGCCGAGGAGGCGCCGCCGTCGTCGCGCGGCCGGGACCGGTTCGTGACCGGCGGGAGCCTCCGGATCGAGAAGGGCGAGGTGGTCAACGACGTGTCGGTGATCGGCGGCTCGCTCGACGTGTGGGGCACCGTCACCGGCGACATCGACGTGATGGGCGGCTCCACGAACATCCACGAGGGCGCGCGCGTGCGCGGCGACGTGTCGACGGTGGGCGGCCCCCTCACCGTGGCGGACGGGGCGACCATCGACGGCGACGTCGACGTCGTGGGCGGCCCGCTCCGCCGGGGCGAGCGCGCGCGCATCCGCGGCGACGTGAACAACGACGCGAGCCCGGCGGGCGGCGACGGCTCGATCGCGAAGGGCGCGTCCGCGCTCGCGCGCAAGGCCGGCAACGCGGTGACGCGCACGGCGTTCCTGTTCGCCTTCGGCGCGGTGATGCTGGCGCTCTGGCCGCGGCGCATGGAGGCGCTCAAGGTCGAGATCGCCGCCCGTCCGATGCGGTCGTTCGCGCTCGGCGTGGTGGGCGTGCTCGGCGCGGTCGCGGTCGCCGCCGCCCTGTGCGTCACGCTTATCGGCATCCCGTTCGCGGTGATCGGCCTGCTGCTCGCCGTCATCGCCGTGGTCGCGGGCGGCTGCGCCGTGCTCGAGACCGCGGGGGCGGGGCTCTTCGGTCACCGGACCAGCAACCCCTACGCTCACCTCGCCATCGGCTGCCTCGGCCTGCTGATCGTCGGCGGGATCCCCTATGTCGGCGGCGCGCTCTGCGCGGCCGTCGCGCTGATCGGCGCCGGGGCGCTCGTCGCCACCCGGCTCGCGGGGCTCCTCCGGCCGAAGCCGCGGGGGGAGGGGGCGGCGGGCCCGTACCGCACGTCGCCTTGACCTGCCCGCGCGGCGCGGCCGGCGTGCGCCGACCCGCGCCGCCGGCCCGCGTCGATCCGGTTCGGCCTGGGTCGGCGGTCGCTCAGTGCACGCCGCCGACGAGCCACGCCTGAGCCGGGACGAGCACCTCTTCGGGGGAGCCTCCGCCCTGCGACGCCGGGCCGGTCGCGCTGCCGTCGCCCATGGGCGTCATGCGGAACCCGTGGTCGCCGAACACGAGCAGCAGGGTCCGGGGCGGCAGGCTGGCCATGAACCGCGCGACAACGTCGGCGACCTCCTCCGCGATGGCCTCGATCCGCTCGGCGAACGGCGGCCCCGCGGCGCGCAGGCGCGCCTCCACGAGGTCGAGCTTCATCAGCTCGCGCGACCCGACCCGCTCGCGCCGCAGCGTCGCCACGGCGCGCCCGCGGGCGATGGCGGGCTCTGCCTCGCTCGGGGGCATCGTCTCGCGGAGCCCGTCCGGCCCGCGGGCGAGCAGCGAGATCTGCGCCGTCGTCGTGGGCGGCAGCGCCGCCCAGAGCAGCGAGCGCTCCACCAGGATGGCGCGGTCCATCATGATCTCCTTCAGGTGGGCGGCGACGCGCTCGCCGAGGTCGAAGCGCATCGCGTCGACGAGCAGGAGCTTCACCCCGCGCGCCCCGTTGAGCCGGGCGATGCGGGCGGCGATGTCCGGGGCGTCGAACACCATGGGCGGCCGCTTGCCGGTCACGCGCAGCGCCGAGAACGCCTCGCGGTAGCTGTGCTCGAAGCTGGTCCGCCAGCTGTCGACCACGCCGCGCACGGCCGCGTCCGTCTCGCCCGCGAGCGTCGCGCCGAGCAGCGGCGTGTAGTGGGTCGCGAACAGCTGCTCGATGACCCGGACCGGCTTCGGGCCGCGGGCGTTGTCGAGCTCGACGGCGAGCGCTCGCCACTCGGCCGCGCTGAGGACCCGGTTGCGCGGCGCCTTCCGCTCCCTGCGCGTCGGCGGCAGCGCGTCGGTCTCGGCGTGGGGCGCGTCGGCGGCCGGCGCGGCGGACGCGGTCGGCGCGGCGGACGCGGTCGGCGCGGCGGCCGCCGTCGGCGCGGCGGGCGCGGTCGGCGGGGCCTCGGTCGCGGGTCGCGGCGGCCGGAGCGTCGTTCCTGCGCCGCGTTCCTCGGCCGGCGCGGCTGGCTCGGCGGGCGCCGCGCCCGGGTCGACGCTGGCCAGGGCCATCGCCAGCGTCTCGTTCGCAGCGGGCGGCGAGCTCGCTCCCGGCGCCGGCGCGGTGCCTGGACCTCTCCCGGCGGAGAGGATAGCGGCCGGCGCGTCCGGGCGGCGGATCCTCGACGAGCGGGGGGGCAGCACGCCGCGGGGCCTCGCCTCGGTCCGCCCCTCGGCGGCGGCGGGCGACGCGGGCGCGGCGGGCGCCTCGGATGCCGTCGGCTCGGCCGGGAGCGCCTCGTCCGGGGCAGGCGCTGCGGCGCTCCGCTGCGCCGCCATCACGGGCCGCTCGGGCTCGCGCGCGGCGAGGCTGCGCTCGGGCTCGCGCGCGGCGAGGCTGCGTGCCGACGCGCGCAGGTGGGAGATGGCGCCCTGGCCCTCGGGCGCGTTCCGCTCGACCAGGTCCGCGAGGGGCACCGGCGCGAGCACCTGCGCGGACCGGTCGCCCTCATCGAACACGAGGGCGACCGGCGCCTCGCGCGCCGCGCCGAGCCAGGCGAGGAGCGTCGCGCTGTCCTCCGGGTGGAGCGCGCCCCGCGCGCCGCCCGCGAGCCGCGGCAGGGCGACGGCGAGCCCCGCGGCGCCGAGCGCCCTGGCGCGGAAGATCTGGTCGGCGATCACCGCCTCGAGCGGGGCGCCCTCCTGAACCCGCGGCGGCAGCGCGCCGCGCATGGCCAGCGCGAGCTCGACCGCCTCGTCGATCGCCGCGCGGAGCTGGCCGTCCTGCGCCGCCGGGGCGTTCGCCCAGAGGAAGCGCCGCGCCCTGAGCTCGCGCTCGGAGTCGGCGCCCTGCCCGCTCGGGGCGAAGCGGGCCAGGCCGGACGGGGGCACAGGGGGGGACGGCGGTCGGCCCTCCTCGGAGGCGGCGTCGAGGCGGGAGACAGGATCGAGGCGCATCGCGCGGCAACCTCGCAGAACTCGCGGAAACGGGCCAAGTTTCGGCGCTCGGCGCGAGGCAGGCGGCCGCCCGCCCGCGGCGGGCCCTGGGCTCAGCCGGACTCGCGCGCGGTCTCGGCCATGAGCGCGAGCAGGGCGCAGGCGATGGCGAACCGGGCGTCGATCCTCCCCTGGTTCATCGACAGGTCGAGCGTGAACTCCTTGACGAAGAACCGGAACACCTGGGTCACCTTCGCGACCTCCTGCTGGTGGAGCTCGATATGCCACTTGCCGATGAGGAGCGGGAACATGCGGCGGAGCAGCGCGGCGCCGTCCTCCTGCATCAGCCCGACCGGCTGATCCGCGGGGTCGAGGATGTCCCAGGTGTCGCGGACGATCGATTTGAGCCCGCGCGAGCGGATGGTCCCGACCCGCTCGCCGGTGCGCGCGTCGAGGACGTCCAGGCACCGGTTGAGGGCGACGATCTGCCGCGATCGGATCGTGAGCAGCGGCTGCGACTCCGACTCATCGGCGAAGAGGGTGAACTCCGCGCGCAGCTTGAGCAGCGGGTGCTTGACGAAGCACACGAGGGTGCCGTCGGGCGCATAGACATGGAACTTGCGGCCGAGGAGCGACCAGAAGGGCCGCTTGATGGTGTAGGTGGGGTGCGCGAAGGGCTGAACCGCGAGGCCGCCGTACGCGGCCGGGCCGAAGGAGGAGGCAGTCTGCATCGGGCCGAGTAGGCCGGAGCTGGGCGCCTCGGTCAAGCGACGTCTACCGCGGGATCGCGCCTTTTCCGTCGGAGTTGTTCGCCGCGATCGCCTTCACGAGCTCCGGTTTGACGACCTTGCCCATCGCGTTGCGCGGCAGGCTCGGTACGACGATCGACTCGCGCGGGACCTTGTAGGGCGCGAGCCGCTCCTTCGCCCAGGCGCGGAGCGGTCCGGTCGCGCACTCCGCCTCTCGCCCCGGCGCGGCGACGACGACCGCGACGACGCGCTCGCCCCACGCCTCGTCCGGGACGCCGACCACCGCGACCTCGGCGATCGCGCCGTGCTCCCGCAGCGCCTCCTCGATCTCGAGGGCGGACAGCTTGTACCCGCCGCTCTTGAGGATATCGACCGAGGTCCGCCCGAGGAGCCGGAAGCACCCGTCGCTGGAGCGCTCCGCGACGTCGCCGGTGCGGAACCAGCCGTCCTGGAAGGCCGCGGCGGTGGCGTCCTCGCGCCCGAGATAGCCCTTGAAGACGCTCGGCCCGCGGATCCAGAGCTCGCCCCGCGCGACCGCATCGCCGCCGCGCCGCGCCGCCGCCTCGCCCGGCGTCCATTCCGACGCATTGCCCGCGTCGTCGGTGATGCGGGCCTCGACGGTCGGCAGCGGAAAGCCGACCCAGCCTGCCCGCCGGCCGCCCGGATCGAGCGGGTTGCTCATGCCGACGCCGATCTCGGTCATCCCGAAGCGCTCGAGCGGGATCGTGCCGGTGAGGTCGCGCCAGCGCTCGGCCAGCGTCACCGGCAGCGCCGCGGAGCCGCTCGTCGCGAGCCGCAGGGCCCGCGCCCCCGCGGCGAAGCCGGGCGCGTCGCCGCGGTCGAGCTGCTCGAACAGCCGCTGGTACATGGTCGGCACCGCCATGAACGCCGTGGCGGCGCGGCGCGCGATCTCGGCGGCGACGCGCTGGGCGTCGAAGCGCGGCAGCATCCTCGTCGCGCTGCCCGCGAGCAGCGACGTCGTGAGCGCGATGACGACGCCGTGGAGGTGGTGCAGCGGCAGCGCGTGCAGCAGCGCGTCGTGCTCGGAGAAGCCCCAGGCCGCGCCCAGGAGCTCCGCCTGCACGGCCAGGTTGCGGTGCGTGAGGAGCGCCCCCTTCGGCTTGCCGGTCGTGCCGCTCGTGTAAAGCAGCAGCGCCGGATCGTCGGCGGCGATGTCGGAGAGCGCCCCCTCCGGCCCCGGTGCGGCGCGCTCGAGGTCCTCCACGCGGAGCACCGAGCGGCCCTGCGCGATCGGGGCGACCACCGCGGCGAGCTCGTCCCCGGCGATGATCCGCCGCACCCCGGCGTCGCTCGCGAGCCACGCGAGCTCTGCCGGCGGATAGAGCGCCGACAGCGGCAGCGCGATCCCGCCGGCGAGGAGGACGCCGAGGAAGGCCGAGACCCACGCCGCGCCGGGCGGCACGAGGATCAGGACCCGCTCCCCTTCGAGGGAGCTCGGGTTCGCGCGCCCGACCGCGCCGCGCCGCTCGCCGCCGGCGAGCAGCGCGCCGCGGACGCGGAGGGCTCGCTCCGTGAGCGCCGCGAAGGTGGTCGGCCCCCGGTCGTCCTCGATCGCGGTTCGAGCGGACGATCCGAGCTGAGCGAGCCGTTCGACGAGCGGGGAAGCCATCGCGCGAACTCTCGCACAGCGGAGGTGCGCGGAGCCAGGCCGGTTGGTTACACTGCCGCGCCATGCGAGCTTCCAGCCTCCGTTCCGGCCTCTTGCCCCGCCTCGCGGCCGTCGCCGGTCTCACCTTGGCCTCGGCGGCGTGCGAGAGCGCGCCGAAGCCGCCCGAGCCCGGCCCCGCCGCCACGGCGGCTCCGGTCGCCGAGGCGCCCGCCGAGCCGCCGAAGCCGAAGGGCATGCCCGAGCTGCTCGTCGACCCGATGGGCCCTTACATCGCCGGCCAGCGCGTGGATCTGGCGCAGAAGGACGGGGCCGAGAAGCTCTCGAAGGTGATCCGCGCGCTGCCGATCGAGGGCAAGCCGGTCACGCTGCTGGCCGAGAAGAAGGCGAAGCCGAGCGCGGTGGCCGCCGTCGTGACGGAGCTCGGCGCGGCCGGCGCGCCGAAGGTCGTCATCAAGACCGACGGCCGCGACGACCTCCCGAAGGAGATCACGGTGGTCCCGGAGGGGCGCGTGTCGAAGCCCCCCGCCTGCGCCGTCAGCGCGATGGTGCTGAAGGACCTCGCGACGGCGATCTGGCCGTTCGGCGGCGGCATGGGCAAGCGCCAGCGCAAGGGGCTCGCCGGCCCGGACCTGTCGCACACCGGCGAGCAGCTCACGAAGGACATCGCCGCGTGCAGCGCGTCGGTGGCCTTCTTCTCGGCCGATGACGATGTGCCGTGGGAGATGGCGCACAACCTGGCGGGCACGATCCTCGGCTCCGACGCGAAGAAGAAGCTCGACACGCTGGTCCTGCTCCGCGCTGCCCCGGTCGCGGGGCGGCCGGTGCAGCTCGGTGGGGGCTGACGTGCGCTGCGCCGGGAGCTCCATCGCCCTGGATCGCCGCCCCCTCAGGGCGCATTCGCCGGCAAGGAGCGTCCGGCGCGATCGGCGCGCGCGGTTGCGGACAAGCTGTCAATTTCTAGTGGGGCGAGACGTCGTGTGCTCTCGTCGAGCGCGGGCATTGGCCGGGCGGGGCCACGCGGCACGATCCGGCACACAGCGTGGTGCTGCGAGCGCACGGAAACCACGGGTGGGCGCTCGCCGTTGGGGTCGGCCTGGATCATGAATAGGGCGAGTCGCCGGTCCCCTGCGCCATCGGGGGCGTGACGATCACGGGAGGATGGTTCGGACATGTCGAAGCGACTTCTTGCATCGGCCCGCGCGAACAGGGGCCGCAGCCTCCGTCCTCGGGCTTCTCAGCCCCGCGTGTCGGCGGCGCCTGAGGGGCCGACCTCCGCGACGCAGGATCCGGGGCAGCTGGCGGCGAGCGGCCAGGACGTCGCCGTCGAGGAGGCCGCCGACCTCTCGGCTGCTCGTGCGCGAATCGCCGAAGCCGGGTCGGCCGCTGCGCCGCCGGCCGTCGAGGCGCCTGCCGCTCCGTCGGCAGCGCCGGCGGCCGCTGCTCCGTCGGCAGCGCCGGCGGCCGCTGCTCCGTCGGCAGCGCCGGCGGCCGCTGCTCCGTCGGCAGCGCCGGCGGCCGCAGCGCCGGCGGCCGCTGCGCCGGTGGTCGCGGAGGCGCGCGCCGCTCGGTCTGCCGTGGAGGCGCCCGCGGTCTCGCGGGTCTCCGAGGCGCCCGCCGCGACGCCGGCCGCTCCAGGCAGCACGGGCGACGCGATGTCTCGCAAGGCGCTGGATTCCGATCCGCCGATCGCGACGCAGCGAGCCGATGCCTCGGATCCACCGGCAGCTGTCGCGCCCGCGCTCGACGAGCCGGCGCCCGACTCGGACGCGCTCGATCTGATCGACCCTTCCTCGCCGACGGCGGCGTTCTTCCGGCGCGAGGAGGAGTCGTTCCCGCCGCTCACCGAGGCGGCCAGCGATCCCGACGACCACGCCGACGAGCGTCTCGTGGTGGTGCATCAGCTGTCGCCCGAGACCCTCGCGCGCCGGGCGCGCCTTCGCCGGATCGTCGCGGCGGTCGCGGGGCTCGCCGGGGTGATCTCGGTCGCGGTGGTCGCCAAGTCGGTGGTATCGAGCAAGCCGTCCTCGGCTGCGCCGGTCGCGATGGCGGCGCCTGCTTCGAAGCCTTCGCACGCGCAGGCGAAGCTCGTGGCCGTGGCGGGGAATCCTCCTCCTGCACAGGAGAAGGCGCTCGCGCCGGCCGAGCCTGCGCCGGCCGCCGCGAAGGCGGCGGAAGCCGCTCCCGATCCGCTGAAGGCGGAGGCGGAGAAGGCTGCCGCGGAGAAGGCCGAGGCGGAGAGGGCTGCCGCGGAGAAGGCCGAGGCGGAGAAGGCCGCGGCTGCCGAGGCGGAGAAGGCGGCGGCCGCCGAGGCGGAGAAGGCCGCAGCCGCCGAGGCGGAGAAGGCCGCGGCTGCCGAGGCGGAGAAGGCCGCGGCGCCCGCGGCCAGCGCTGAGGACGCAGCCAAGCTGAAGAAGGAAGCGCTGAGCTTCCTCAACCGCGGCAGGTACAAGGACGCGATCGAGGCATCGCGCGCTGCCATCGCGGCCGATCCGACCGACGCGCTGCCCTACCTCTACCTGGGCTCGGCGCTCCAGGACACGGGCAAATGGAAGGATGGCGTCGCGGCGTACAGCGAGTGCGTTCGCCACGCCACGAAGGGCCCCGTGCACGAGTGCAGGGCCATGGGCGGTCGCAAGTAGCGCCCAGCTCGGGCGCCCTGCAACGAGCGAGCAGCGTTCAGCCCGGGCGCCGAGCCAGCTGCGCGAGGAACGCCGCGGCCCCGGCGTAGCCGAAGGCCAGGCCCGTCGCGAGGCGGGCGGCATGCCAGACCGGGCGCAGCCCGAGATCCTGGGTCACGACGTCGAGCACCATCAACGCGCTGAGGGCGATGAGGATCGGGCGCCACGCCGCGATCGGCAGGCGAGGCCACGCGATGGCGGCGCCCGCCGCGACGCCGGCGAAGATGCCGGCGCAGCGGCTGCAGAGCGGCATCACGACGCCCTCGAGCGCGAGGGACCGCTCGGGCATGCGGTGGCACATCGGCACGAAGAGGCGATCGAGCGCGGCGCCGAGCTCTCCGATCGGCAGGTGGCTCCGCGCCAGGGGGATGCACCAGGGCAGGGCGCCGAGGAGCGCCAGCGCGCAGCGCACCGCCGAGAGCAGCGGCGACGGCTCGGCCGCGCTCGACCCGCCGGAGGGCCGCGCCGCGCCCTCTTCGAGGCCGGCGCAGGGGGCCTGCGCCGCGGCGCGCGCGCTTCCGGGCGCCTGCGCCGCCGGGGTCTCGCGCCCGGAGGCGCGCGCGGTCACGTCAGCCTCGGTCGGGCGCGCTCTTGCCGAGGTGGCGCATCACCTCTTTCAGGTCGCTCCAGACCTCTCGCTTCGCGCTCGGCTGGCGCAGCAGGTAGGCCGGATGGAACGTGGGCATGATCGGGATCGAGCCCTTGTACAGCTTCCACGTCCCGCGGAGCTTCGTGATCCCCTCGGTCGTGCCGATCAGCCCCTGCACCGCGGTGGCGCCGAGCGCCACGATCACCTTCGGCTTGATCAGCGCGAGCTGGGACGTGAGGTAGGGGCTGCAGGCCGCCATCTCGGCCGGCTCGGGCTTGCGGTTCTTCGGCGGCCGGCACTTCACGATGTTGCAGATGTAGACCTCGTCGCGGTGGTACCCCATCGCCGCGATCATCTTGTCGAGCAGCTGCCCCGCCGGGCCGACGAACGGCTCCCCCTGCAGATCCTCTTCCGCCCCGGGGCCCTCGCCGACGAACACGAGCTCGGAGAGCGGGTTGCCGCGCGAGAACACCGAGTGGGTGCGGCCCTCGTGGAGCGGGCACTTCTCGCAGGTGCGGACCTCTTCCGCGAGGAGGGCGAGCCGCGCGACGCGCTCCTCCGGCGTGTCCGTCTGCGCCGCGCTCGCGCGCGCAGCCGGTTCGGCGCGGGGCGCCGCGGCGGCGCTCACGGCAGGGCGGGGGGACGGCTCGGGACCCCGCTGCGCCTGCGCCGGCGCCGCCGGAGCCCGCGCTGCCTGTGCCTCGGCGATGCGCTGCTCGGGGTGTGGCGGGGAGAAGCCGGCGGCGGCGCCGCGCTGCTCCGGGTGCGGCGCGACGCCGCTGCGCTGCGCCGGCGGCGCGCCGGCCGCGGGCGGCGCGCCGGCCGCGCCGCTGCCCCCGCGCGCCACCGGCGGCGCGGGCGCGTCCAGCCCGGCGAAGCCCCGCTCCGCCCGCCGAGCGACCGGCGGACCGCCTTCCGAAGGCGACGCGCCCAGCGCCTCGTGGAGCGCCGAGGGATCGCCCGGCAGCCCGTCGGCGCCGGCCATGGCGTGCCATTCCAGGAACGCGCGGACCGAGGCGGTCAGATCGGCGAGCTCTTCGCGCAGCGCTTCGACCATCGCCGTCCCTCAGTGACCGCCCTGCTGCGCGAGCCAGCGCTCCGCGTCGAGCGCGGCCATGCAGCCCGTGCCGGCGGCGGTCACGGCCTGGCGGTAGGTCCAGTCCTGCACGTCGCCGGCGGCGAAGACGCCGGGGATGTTCGTGCGCGTCGAGCCCGGCACCGTCTTCAGGTAGCCGTTCGGGTGCGTGTCGAGCTGCCCCACGAAGAGATCCGTCATCGGCGTGTGGCCGATCGCGACGAACATGGCCGCCGTCGGCACGAGGTGGCTGTCGCCCGTCTTGAGGTTCTTGACGCGGACGCCGGTCACCATGTCGGCCTTCACGTCGAGCACCTCCTCCACGACGTGGCTGTAGAGGATCTTGATCTTCGGGTTCTCGACCACGCGCTTGACCATCGCCTTCGACGCCCGGAACTCGTCGCGGCGGTGCACCAGCGTGACGCTGCTGCAGAGCCCGGACAGGTAGGAGGCCTCCTCCATCGCCGTGTCGCCGCCGCCGACGACCACGACGTCCTGGCCGCGGAAGAGCGCGCCGTCGCAGACCGCGCAGGCGCTGACGCCCTTGTTCTTGAGCTTCTCCTCGCTCTCGAGCCCGAGGTAGTTGGCGCGCGCGCCCGTCGCGACCACCACCGTCTTCGTCAGGTAGAGCGTGTCCTCCACCCACACCTTGAACGGGTGGCCCGTGAGCTCGACCTTGGTCACGTCCGCCGTCACGATCTCCGTGCCCTGATGCGCGGCCTGGTCGCGGAAGCGCTGCATCAGCTCCTGGCCGGTGATCTTCTCGGGGAAGCCGGGGTAGTTCTCGACGTCGGTCGTGAACATGAGCTGGCCCCCCGGGATCAGGCCGCCGGCGCTGAAGCCCTCGATGAGGAGCGGCTTCAGGTTGGCGCGCGCCGCGTAGATGGCGGCGGTGAGCCCGGCAGGACCGGAGCCGATGATGACCAGGTTACGGACGTTCGATTCACTCATGGTGGAGCCATCTTATAGGCGCGACCGCCTTCCGCGTCGACCGCCCCGGCGCTCCGCCGCGCCCCCCGCCGCGCCGCATTGGGCCGCGCTGCCTGTCGCCTCCACGCGCGAGCGGCCGCACGCTCAGAAGCGCATCGTTCCGCTCAGACCGAACTCGTCCAGGCTGCTCTCGAAGCGGCCGCCGTTCACGCTCTGGATGCTGCGGTAGCCGCTCGGCACAGCGCCGGATACGGCCTTGATGCGCCCGTTCCCGCCGTTGTCCAGCGGACCGAAGAACGTGTGCTGAAACGCCGCCGAAATGTCGACCGGGCCGATGCGCGCGGTCACGCCGGCGCCGACGCCGATCCGATAGCCGAGGTGGAAGTCGAGGTTCAGATCGGCGTCGTCCTGCCCCTTGTGCTCGTAGAAGCCGCCGGCCCTCAGCGCGAGGAGATTTTGGAGCACGACGAAATCGCCGCCGAGCCGGACTCCCAGGACGTCGCGCCAGCGGTGCGGGACGTCGGCGCTCGGCGGCACCGTGCCCACGACCGTGCCGCGCACCGGGATACCCTCGCGAAACCGGACCTCGATCGCGTCGACCGCGCTGTTGTTGGCCCAGGTGAAGTCGAGCTCCACGTCGAACAGGTCGTCGACCATCGGGTCGCGGACGCCCGGCTCGGCGGCGGAGGGCCGCGCGGGCCGCAACGAGAAGGCGCGCGGCCTGTGGTAACGGAGGCCGAGCTTCGCCTCCATGGGGATCGGCATCCGGAGATCGCCCGCGTCCCGCTCCTCGGTGACGTTGCACCCCGGCGGCTCGCTCCTGCAGGGGTTCTCGTTCTTCAACCCGGCCGGCGTCCAGTAGCGCGACTCGATGGTGAGGTCGGTCTTCGCGCGCACCGCGTCCTGCCACTTGAACCACGCGCCCAGATCGAGGTGCGCCGTCGCCGCCCACCGCGCGCCGAGCACGAAGCCCGGGACGAAGAGATCTTCCGCCTTCGCGCGCGAGCGCAGATCGCCGTGCGCGTTGAAGTCGTCGCCGCCTTTGCCCGAGGTCGCCTCGGCGAAGTTGACGAAATCGATGACCGCCGCGCCCCAGATGAAGCCGGCGCCGATCGAGACCCCCTGCGCGGGGGTGAAGCCGACCGAGAGCGTCGGCATCAGCATCAGGGCGTCGAGCGACGTGAGCAGGTACCGCTGCGGCGACGGCTGCGTCATCTCGCCGAAGCGCGGGTGCGTGTACGCGAGCGACTCGGGCCAGGCCCGCTCGCCGACGCCGTGCGGGCCGAGCACCGCGACGCCGAGGGCGAGCGCGTCGCTCACGCGGAGGGTCGCGGCGAGCTGGGGGTTCGGGAACAGGCCGCCCTCGGCGCACACCTCGGGGTCGGGGCCGCCCTCGCCGCCCGGCGCCGGGATCGCCGTCGTGGCGCTCGGCGGGACGGGCCGCCCGTCGGGGCCGAGGCGCGTGAAGCACTGCGCGAGGTGGATGAAGTGGACGCCGCCGTGCGCGCTGCTCCGCTGCGCGGCGAGCCCCGCCGGGTTGAAGTAGGCCGCGAGCGGATCGTCGGCCCGCGCGACCCACGCCCCGCCGCGACCGAGCTGGAGCACCCCGATGTCAGGCGAGTCGAGCCCCGACGACGCGCGCGCCGCGCCGGCGGCCACCATCGCAGCGAACGCGGCGCCCGCGGCGCCGGCAGCTCCTCGTCTCATGGTCTCCGTCTCCGCGCGGGCGACCCCCGGCGGCTCACTTCACCGGCGACGCCTTGAGCGCCGCCTTGCCGTCCTTCACGTAGACCGTGAAGCGCACCCGCGAGCAGTTGTGGCGCGCGACGAGCGCGTCCTTGTTGCGCTGCAGCGTCCCCTTGAACTTCTCGAAGGTGAGGGCGTTCGTGGGTTCCCCGCACTGCTGCTTGACCGACAGGAACTCCTCGTACACGGCGTTCCACTCGGCGAGCTCGTCCGGATCCCCCGCGCCGTCCTGCCGCGCGGCCGGCGCGGCCGGCGCGGCCGGCGCGGCCGGCGCGGCCGGCGCGGTCGTCGCCTCGGGGAGCGGGTTCGCCGGGGCGGGCGCGCCCGGCGCCTTGGGCGGCGGCGGCGGCGGGCGACGCGGCGGCGGGAGCCCGGGAGCGCCCGTGGGGCCGCGCGGGGAGAGCGCGATGTTCGCGTCCGAGACCTCCTCGACCGCCTCGACCGGCTCCTCGGACTCGCGGGCCGGCGGCGGGTTGCTGAGCGGGTGCGAGCCGGGCCGCCGCGTCGGGCCGCGCGGGCTCACCATGGGCTTCGGGTACGACGGGCGCGAATCGGGGCGCGAGTCGCTGGGGCCGAGCGGCACCGAGAACGCGCTCATCGCCGGCTGCGCCGGGATCGGGCCGAGCACCTGCTCGAGGTCGGCGGCCTTCCTGGGCGCGCCGCCCTTCGCGGCCACCTTCTCGACGCCGTCGTTGATGTCGGCCGCGATCTTCCGGTAGGCGCCGCGGAACCGGCTCGGCGCCAGCACGTCGACATCGCCCTTGGCGAAGCGCGCCGCCTCGTTGCGGAACACGTGGAGCGGCCGCGTGTGCTCCAGGAACGAGAACACCAGCCCGACCGCGGCCAGGGCGAGGATGCCGGCCAGGATCAGCGCCGTGGGCACCTGGCTCTTGTCGTCGTTGTTCGCCTTGTCGAGGAAGTTGAGCGGCGAGTCGACCGACGCCGCGAGGCGGCCGACCGCGTAGCCGGCGCCGAGCTCCCACGCCTCGCCGGGCAGCCGCGCGTAGACCACGCCGAGGTGCTTGCCGATGACGCGGACCTCGGAGCGGCCCTTCTCGATGTAGTCCTTGTTGTCGTCGAGCAGCTTCAGATCCTGCGTGATCTGGTCGAGGTTCGCCTTGTCGAACCCCTCGGGCGCGCCGGAGGCGACGCGCGCCCCCTCGGCGTAGAAGCCCACGGCCGCGCCGGTGCGCTTCGTGACCGCGCGGGCGAAGGTGTCGTCGATGATCTTGGCGCCGATCACGGCCCCGACCGGCTCGCCGTTGACGTCCTGCTCGACGGGGCGCGCCACGACGCGCAGGATGCGGCCCTTCCAGACCCACGCGTCGTCGCGGATCCAGCCGTGGAGGGCGTCGGCGACGACCGGGTAACCGCCGAGCTCCCAGTCCTCGCGGTGCTCGAAGTCCACCGACGCGACGACCCGGCCGGCCGCGTCGACGGCCCACACGTGGTCGAACTTCAGCTCCGGAGGCACCTCGGCGACCGCGCTGCGCAGCGCGGTGCGGGCCTTCTCGCGCAGCTCGGCGCCCGGCTTGGCCTCGGTCGACGACTTGGCGAGCGCCGTCCGCAGGGCCGGGTTCAGCGCGACCCGGATGAGCGCGCTCGATCGCTTTCGGGCGTCGTCGTTGAGGAACCACTCGACGGCGCTGGAGTCGGCGCTGAGCGCCTCGCTCATCGCGCGGTGGCTCGAGCGGTTGTAGAGCTGGGCGGCGACGAAGAGGATGAAGATGGCGGCGCCGAGCGCGAGCGCGAGCACCCCGTACCAGAAGCGCGACAGCAGCATGGCCTACTTTCCTGCCTCCGCGCTCGGCCCACCGGCCTCGCCCACGACGACGGGCTCCTTGAGGAGCTGCTGGTCCGGCCCGGGCTTCACGACGGCCTCGACGGCCTTTCCGACCGGCTCGCCGTTGAAGTAGCCCTGCAGCATGTACGTGCCGGCCTCGACCTCCACGGCGAAGCTCCCCTGACGATCCGGGTAGGCGCTCGCCACCGCCTTCGGCTCGACGACGATCCACGATCGGATGCTCGGGGCGAGCTGATCGCGGATCTCGTACTTGCCCGGCCCAGGCGGCGTCCAGGCGCGGCTCTTGGCGGCGCCGATCTCGACCGGCGGCAGCGCCTTGTTGCCGACGTCGTGGATCTTGTGCGGGAACGGATCGTGGTTCTCGAACTGGATCTGCTGGCCGGGGGCGACGACGACGGTCACGGGCGAGGTGCGTCCGCCCGAGATGACGATCGTGCGCGGCGTCTTCTGCGGCTCGCCCTTCTCGCCGAGCGCGACGACGCACAGTTCCTTCGGGACGTAGCCGACGAGCGCGCGGACGTCGGCGCGGACGGTCGGGGACGGCTCGCGGAACGTGTACCGGTTCGCCTTCGGGTCCTTGGCCTCATTCCAGACCGGGTTCAGGAGCTTGGGCATGCCCGTGGTCCTGCCCTTGAGCGTCACCGCGGCCAGGGCCGCCCCGGGCACCATGAGGATCGCGAGCGTCAGCGCCAGGCGCCGTGCGAGGCGCGAGCGGCCGGGGGCGCGGCGCCCGAGGTGGCTTGACGACCCGAACCGCGCTGCGGCGGCGGGCGGGCGCTGCTCGTCGTGCTGCGCTCCTGCAGATCGAGGGGATCTCGTGTCCATCGCAGGCCCGAAGCTACCGGAAGGGGGATGAGAACGGAAACAAAAGCCGGGCCGCGGTCCGCGCGCTGGCGCCGCGCGTCCCGCGCGGCGCGCGCGCTGCCCTGGACCGCCGCGCGTCCCGTGCGGCGCGCGCTGCCCGGGCGAACCCGCGCCGATGTGCTTGGCGCCATGCCCGGTGTGGAGGTGCCTGCGTCAGCCCGCGACGCCGCGGTGCGGCGATCGCTGTGCCGCACCGCGGGCACGGCCCATGCGCGCGCACAAAAAAACTGCGGGCCGCATGAACGGCCCGCAGAGGAGAGATGTTCCGTACCGCCGAGGACGTGGGCCGAAGGACTTGAACCCCTAGCATAGCTGCTAGGTGGGAGCCTAAGTACCGCTTCAGGCTTCCCGGTGAATGGTTCCGGGCCTAGCTCACCACGGTATCGTTGTTGGCTCCCTGGTTCTCGCTTACTCGGGATTCAATCGTCCAGCGCCTCACGAAGTCGGCAGAGGGAACAACCATAGGATAGATCTCTGGTCGGCTGCGTCAACCGCTCCTCCGCACGGTTCTCACGTTTTGCGTCGCGTGCGTCCGTCGCGGGTCGCGTCGGTCGCGTCAGCTGCGCCAGCTGCGTCAGTTGCGTCATCGCGTTCGCCTCGCGCTCACGCCGATGGTGCGTGAGCGCCCGACGCCCTACGGATCGCCCTGAGCCGATCGCCGAGCTGCCTAGCGGGCCGGCGAGCCCGGGTGGGAGAAGAGGGCAATGATCGGATCATGTACGAGGCCGTTCGACGCCACGATGTTGCCCACGTGGTAGTCCGGTGCACCGCCGTCGAGCGCGGTGATCACGCCGCCCGCGCCGCGCACGATCGCGCTCCCGGCGGCGACGTCCCAGGCGTGGAGCCGGCGCTCCCAGTAAGCGTCGTACGTCCCGTCGGCGACCATGCAGAGATCGATCGCCGCGCTGCCGCAGCGCCGCACGGCCTGAGCGTTGCGCTTGACGGTCATGAAGGCGTCGAAGTTGTTGTCCGGAGCCCGGTCGCGCACCGGCGGGAAGCCGGTCGCCACCATCGCGTGCGAAAGCGACGCCGTGGCGCTGACCGTGCACCGCTCGCCGTTGCGGCGCGCCTCGGCGACCGCCGGCGGCTCCGGCGCGGCGCCGAGCGGCTGCGGGTCGCGCGGCCTGAAGCCCGTCCAGCGGAGCCCGAGCATGGGCGCGACCACGGCGCCGGCGACGGGCGTGTCGTCGTCCATCAGGCCGACGGAGACGCACCAGAACGGGTGGCCGTGGACGAAGTTCGTCGTGCCGTCGAGCGGATCGACGTACCAGACGAGCCCGCCGCGCGGCTCCTCGGCGCGCGCGGCGCTCTGCTCCTCGCCGACCACGGCGATGCCCGGCGTGAGCGCGCCGAGCCGCGCGACGAGCAGCTCCTCGCTCGCCCGGTCGAACTGGGTCACGAGATCGTGCGGCGCCTTCTCCTCCACGCGCAGGCCGCGCGGGCCCGCGCGGAACCCGGCCTGCACGAGCGCCGCCGCCTCCTCGGCGACGCGGAGCGCGATCCCGGAGAGCTCGAGCAGCTCCGCTGGCCCGCGCCCGCTCATCGCGACCTCGCCGACAGCGCGCCGCGGAGCTTGTCGTAAATGCCGCCGAACGCGCCGTTCGACAGGAGCGCGACCGTGTCGCCCTCCTGCGCGTCGCGCGCGATCGCGGCGACGATGGCGTCCACCGAGGCCGACGCCTCCGCGCGCTTGCCCGACCGCGCGAGGTCGCGCACCAGCCTGTCGAGGTCGAGGCGCTCGCCCGCGGCGATGTCCGGCCGCCCGAGCGGCGCGAGCACCACGCGGTCGGCCGCGTCGAAGGCGCGCGCGTAGGGCTCCTGGTGGAGGGCGCGGCACGCCGTCGCGCTGCGCGGCTCGAACACCGCCCACAGCGCGCCTTTCGGGTGCCGGGACCGGAGCGCGCGCAGCGTCTCGTCCACGGCGGTCGGGTGGTGCGCGAAGTCGTCGTAGACGCGGACCCCGCGCGCCTCGAACAGCAGGTCCTGCCGGCGCCGCACGCCCTCGAAGCTGGCGAGCGCCGCGGTGACGGTCGACAGCGGCACGCCGAAGCCCTGCGCCGCGGCCGCGATCGCCGCGACGGCGTTGCGGACGTTGTGGTGCCCCGGCATCTGCAGGGCGAAGCGCCCCGCCATGACGCCGCCGGCGTAGAGATCGAACGACTGGCCGTCGTCGCCGGCCTCTGCGGGCGCGGCGAGCCAGTGCGGCGGCTTTCCGTGCGTGTCGTCGCCCTCGAGCGCGAACCAGGCGACCTCGGCGCGCGCCGATCGCGACACCACGTCGACGACCCGCGGATCGTGCGCGGCCGCCACGAGGAGCCCCGTCTCCGGGATCCTCTCGACGAACCCGCGGAACGCCGCCTCGTACGACGCGGCGTCGGGGTAGATGTCGACGTGGTCGTGCTCGATCGACGTGACGATGCCGACCTCGGGCCGGTAGTGCCAGAACTTCGGCGTCTTCTCGAAGAAGGCGGTGTCGTACTCGTCGCCCTCGACGACGAACGGCGTCCTGCGGCGACCCGCGCCCGCCTCGTTGACGAGCGGCAGGCCGCGGCGGTCGCTGGCCGAGGGGGCGCTCTGGGGTAAGCGGAAGCTCGCCTCGAAGTTCTTCGGCAGGCCGCCGATGAGGAAGCCGGGGTCCCTGCCGGCCTCGTGGAGGAGCCACGCGCACATCGAGCTGGTCGTCGTCTTGCCGTGCGTGCCGGCCACGACCAGCGGGGAGCGGCCGGCGAGCATGTGGTCCGCGAGCGCGTGCGCCATCGTGGTCACCTGCATGCCTCCCTCGATCGCGGCGCGCGCCTCGGGGTTCGTCGGGCGGCAGACGTTGCCGATCACGACGAGATCGGGCCGAGGGTCGAGGTGCGCGGGGTCGAACCCGGTCATGAGCCGGATGCCCCACCGCTCGAGGGCCGGTCCCATGGGTGGGTAAAAGGAGACGTCGGAGCCCGAGACCTCGTGTCCCGCGGCCTTGAAGAGCCCCGCCAGCGCACCCATGCCGGTGCCCGCGACGGCGACGAAGTGGACGTGCATCGCGGCGCAGTGTGCCCGAGCGCCCTCGGAGGGCAAGGGGCCTCCCGCGCGAGAGCTCGCCAGGCCGCGGCGCCCGCCGTGGCCTGCACGGTCATGGCATCCGGCGAGGCGCGCCCTTCCTGCGTCTGCGCCGCGATGGACCCGGATCGCCGGGTGCAACGCAGCACGGATTGGCACGAAAGCTCCAAGGGCCGTCGATTGACAGCCGGCGCGGACCGAGGAGCCTCGATGCGCATGCCGCCCGGCGCTCCGCTCCGTCTCTTCGAGGCGCTCCTGCTCTACGTGGGAGGGCCGCTGCTCCTCACCTTCGGGTTCCGCCCGCCGCCCGTCCTTGCGGCCCTGTGGCTCGCGCTCGGGCTCTCGCTCGTCCTGCTCCTGCGCGATCCGCGCTTCGAGCGCGGCGCGCTGCTCGGGCCCATGCCGCGGCGCGACCTCGCGCGGGTGCTCCTGCGCTTCGCGGCGATCGCGGCGGCCGCGACGACCGCCGGCGCGCTGATCATGCCAGAGCGGCTGTTCGTCTTCGTGCGGGAGAGGCCGGGCCTCTGGGCGCTCGTGATGGTGGCCTATCCGGTCTTCTCGGTGGTGCCGCAGGGCCTGTTCTACCGATCCCTCCTGTTCCACCGCTACGGCGCCCTCCTCCCCGCGCACCCGGCCCTCGTGGGCGGGCTGCTCTTCGGCTTCGGCCACATCGCCTTTCGAAACTGGGTGGCGCTCGCGCTGACGAGCGTCTTCGGCGCGCTCTTCGCTCGCACCTACCTCCGGACCGGCTCGCTGCCGCTGTCGTGCCTCGAGCACGCGCTCTACGGCTGCTTCGCCTTCTCCATCGGCCTCGGCGAGTTCCTCTACAGCGGCGCGATACGCTGAGGACCGGAGAGCGCCGGCGGCTCCGCGTCCCCGGATACCGTGCCTGCGCAGCATGGCGCGATTGCATGTGATTGCACGTCATGAGCCCGGAACGCTCGCGGAGCGCCGGCCGGATCCCCGCGCAATCCGCCGCTCGTCGCGCTCGCCGATCATGGCGACTCCTGCTCTGCACAACGCGGCGGTGCGGCGCGACGGAGAGGCCAGATCGCGCCCGATCGTGTGATGTTCCAGTCAAGGTGGATCGACGAGCACGAGCGGCCTCAACCGCTTCAAGGACCGTCGGCCCAGCCCCTTGACCCGGAGCAGGTCGTCGACCTTCCGGAATCGCTTGATCTTGGCGCGGAGCGCCAGGATCGCCGCCGCCTTCGACGGACCGATGCCTGGAAGGCGCATGAGGTCCGCCTCGGTCGCGAGGTTCAGCACCACCTTCCCGTCCGCGGTCACGCCGCCGCCCGCCGCTGCGCCCGCCCCGCCGTCGCCGGGCGGCGGCGGCTCGGCCGCTGCAGCGCCCGCGTCGGCGACAGGCTCGGCGGTGGCCTGAGGCGGCGGGCTTTCTGCGGCGGCGCTGAGCGGCGCCGGGTCGCCGGCGACCATCGCCAGCCCGGCGGGCGGGTCTGCGGGGCGATCCGGGAGCAGGCTCAGCGCGTGCCCGGAGCCCACGAGCGCCAGCGCGAAGAACCCCGCGACGTACGCCGCGACCTTGCCGCCCAGCGCGGTCCAGGCCGAGTCCCTCAGCGCTGCCAGCGCTCGCTCCCGCCACGGGCGGCACGCCTCGTCCTCCTGCCTCGCATCCTCCTGCCTCGCATCCTCCTGCCCTGCATCGGTCCGCCCGGTGGGCGAGTCTGTCCCCTTCGATGTCGCTTGCATCGTGCTGCGCCTCCTTACTCGTGCAAAGGACGTCGCCCTCCGCGCACGCGGGCGGCGTTCGTGTCCTCGGCGGCGCCGCCAAGCGAGCGGCATGCCGGCGCTCGATCGCCTGAAAACCCGGGCAATTGGCGGTCGCCCGGCGTTGCCCGGCGTGGCGCCGCCATGGCGGAGGCGCGAGGCACGGCCGAGCTCGTCCCCCGGAAGGGGGGCCCCCGGGAGCCCGGCTCCCCCGGAAGCCCAGCCCCCGGGAGCCCGGCCCCGCCGGTAGGCCGGGCCCCGCCCTCCGGCGAGCCGGGCGCACGCCCGTGGAGGCCGCGCGCCGTGTCTCGAGCGAGAAGCTCGGCTACCATCACCGCTCCGGGCGCCCGGCGACCCGGCGGCATCCACCCCGCCGCAAGGCGCTCACCACGAGGTCTTATGCCCTACGATCCCCGTCGCTTCGTTGATCCCGGCCCCGCGGGTCGCTCGCGCCGAGCCTTCCTCGGCGGCCTCGCTGCCGGCGCCGCGGGCGCCGTGCTCCTCGACCCGCACGCGGCGCTCGCGGACGCGCCGCCGAGCCTCGCGGCCAAGCCGCCCCCCGGCTTCACGCCGCTCTCCATTCCAGGGAAGATCGTGAAGGTCACGAAGTCGAACTCGCTGCAGCCGAACGGCCTCTGGCCCGAGGCGTCCGCGGCGAAGGCGATGCTCGAGCGGGCCATGGCGGAGCTCACCGGGAAGAGCGACCTCGGCGCCGCCTTCGGCCGCTTCGTCCACAAGGACGACCGCGTGGCGATCAAGGCCAACGGGATCGCCGGCCAGAAGGGCGCGACCATGGCCACCAACAAGGAGCTCGTGCTCGAGATCGTGCGCGGGGTCATCGCGGCCGGCGTCCCCGCGGAGAACGTCATGATCTTCGAGCAGTACCCGTCTTTCCTCGCCGGCACCCGCTGCGCCGATCGCGCGGCCAAGCCGGCCGCCGAGTTCCCTGCCGGGATCCGCGCCGCGGTGCACGAGAACAAGGACGCGGTGATGCCGAGCATCTCGGTCTGCGGCATCCCCACCAAGTTCGTTCGCCCCTTCACCGAGGCGACCGCGGTGATCAACGTCTCGCTGATCAAGGACCACTCGATCTGCGGCTACACCGGGTGTCTCAAGAACATCACCCACGGCGCGACGATCAACCCGCACTCCTTCCACGAGCACACCGCGAGCCCGCAGATCGCCGAGCTCTACGCTCAGGACGTCGTGAAGAGCCGTGTCCGCCTGCACATCACGGACGGCTTCAAGCTCATCTACGATCAGGGCCCGCTCGACAAGAACCCGAAGCGGCGCGTCCTTCACGAGTCGGTGTACGCCACGACCGATCCGGTCGCCATGGACGTGATCGGCTGGGGCGTGGTCGAGACGTGGCGCAAGGAGAACGGGCTGCCCACGCTCAAGGAGGCGAGCCGCGAGCCCTCGTACATCCGCATCGCGGGCGAGCTCGGGCTGGGCGTCTTCGACAAGAATAAAATCTCGATGCGCGAGGTCCGATTGTAGCGGCGCCGCGGGGATCCGCTCGCGGGGCTGCCGTCGCTGAGAACCGCTTGCCGAGGCTCGTGTTGCCCATGCCCTGCTCCAGGCCGACTGCGCGCTCTTCCACAGGCCGGGGGGCCGCGTCGGCGGTCCCTCTCCTCGCTTGGCTCGCGACCGCCGCCTGCAGCAGCACCCCCCCGTCGAGGCCGCCCGGGTTGCCCCCGACGCCGGCGTCGGTCACCCGCGAGAACCCGGGCGGCGACGCGGCCGACCCCGAGCAGGCCGCGCTCGAGCGGCTGCTGAACGAGCCGTGGGGAAGGCGGCGAGACCGGTTCAACACGCTCGACGTGCCGATGGTCGACTGGAAGAGCTGGCGCCGGGTGCGGATCTGGAGCCACCCGACGCGCGCGACGTTCCGGTACGGCGACCAGCACTACGCCGCCCTGTCGATCCTGTACACGAGCACCTCGGGGCCGAGCGATCCCGACAGCTGCCTCGACGAGTTCTGGGCGAAGCACGCGCCGCTCGCCGACGGCTACGGCGTGCGGCTCGGGGAGGCGCAGATCATCCGGACGACGCAGGAGATCGACGGCGAGGTGCGGCCGCTCGTGTTCAAGGTCCTCGACGGCAGCGTCGAGTCGGTGTTCGCGAGCGACGAGTACGCCGGGGCGATCGCCGTCTACGAGTCGTGGCCGGGGACGTGCCTCGTGTCCGTGCTGGCCGTGAAGGCGACCGAGCACCCCGAGCTCGCGCGTCGCGTGCGCGATCGCTGGATCGACGAGGGCGCCCCGAAGCTCCGGTGGCTCTCCGGCGTCACCGACGCGCCCAAGACCGAAGCGCGCTAGGCGCCGCCGGCCGAGCTGCCGCGCGCTCCGAGCGGCGCGCCGCGGCGCCGGTCACAGGTCCGCCGACGCCGGGGTCTCTGCGGCCTCCGTCGACTCCGCCGACCAGGACGTGTGGCACACGACGGATGCGGCCGCGATGAGCAGCGCGATCGCGACCAGCCAGGGGACCCGCAGCGGCGGCAGGACACGGCTGTCGAGCTCGACCTCGCTCTGCCGGTCGTCCGCTGTGGGTCCTTCGGCCTCGCCCGTGTCCGGCGTGCTGCCGAGATCGTTCGCCGGCGTCGCCAGCATGGCGGCCATGGTCGTCTGATCCATGGCGTAGCGGGGCGGGGCCGCGGGCGCGCCCAGCGCGCCCCGCTTCACGATGGCGCTCCGCTCGAGCGGCGCCGGGCCGGGGAGCGCGCCCAGCGCCTCCGGCGCCTGCCCGGAGGCCGGCGCTTGCGCGGGGACGAGCGCGGAGAACGCTTCCATCATCTCCCTGCCCGACTGGAAGCGCGCTTCGGGCTCGAATGCGAACGCCCGGGAGAAGAACGCATCGACCCCGGGCGGGAGCTCCGGGGCGAGCTCGGACGCCCTGGGGAACGAGGTCTGGCAGATGTGCCGGACCAGCTCGTTGATGTTGGAGCCGGCGAACGGGCACTGGCCCGTGATCGCGCGGTAGAGGATCACCGCCATCGACCAGAGATCGCTCCGGTAATCGACCTGCCTGGGCGCCATGGTCTGCTCGGGGCTCATGTACCGGGGGGTCCCGAGGACCATGCCCGTCTTCGTGATCCGGTCGCGCGAGCAAGACGACTTCGCGACGCCGAAATCGAGCACCTTGATCAGCTCATCGCCGCCCGAGCGCGTGATGAAGATGTTCCCCGGCTTCAGATCCCGGTGGATCACCCCCGCGGCGTGGATCGCATCGAGGGCCTTGCCGAGCTGCGTGAACAGGATCGTCGCCTGCGCGAGCGGGAGCTTCTGCTCCCGTTCGAGGCGGCGGTTCAAATCCTCCCCCTCGAGGTACTCCATGACGATGAACGCGCAGCCGCGATCGACGCCGTAATCGTAGGTCTCGATGACATAGGGGCTGCGGACGCGCGCCGACGCGCGCGCCTCGCGCTCGAAGCGGGCGATGAGCTCCGGCTCCGTGGCCGCGAAGCTCCGGATGAACTTGATGACCACCCGCCGCCTGAGCTTGATGTCGAAGCTCAGCCACAGGTCCCCCATGCCCCCGCCTCCGAGCCTGCGCTCGAGGCGATACTTCTCCATGACGGCCCGACCTTCAGCAGTCTCCTGCATGGCTCCGCACCTGCTACCCAATGCCCTGGCCTGGGACAAGTGATCACCTGATTCCTGTCGAAGGGTCTACGCCAATGCCACTCCCGTAGATTGTATCGCAATCCGTCCAACCCGCGCGCCGAAAACTTTCAGAAATGAACTGTATCCTTCTGACTCTCTCGACGCGCACTCCGCGCTGGATGCGCGCAGCGCGCATGAATCGCGCGAGCGCCGGCGCTGCGCGGCGCTCGTGTCACTCGAGGTGACTCCATGTAACTCGATGTCAGCCGAGGTGCGCCGGGATGCGATCAGAGAATATCGAACGGGTAGGCGCGATCCGCATAGGCTCGCACCGCGATGGCCTTGCGCAGCTCGTCGTCGTTCTTCTGGAAGTCAGAAACATGCTGCCTGAGCCGCTTTTGCGCCATCCCGATGAACACGGTTGTGAGATCGATCTCACGCCGCGCCCCCTCCTCGCCGCGCCGCTCGATGGCCCGGGTCGTGCGTGAGATGCATGCGGCCATACAGTAGAGGTCGATGGCCATCTCCGCGATCCGGCGCTGCGCATACTGCATCTCGGCGATCTCGCGCCCGTGCTTCCGGAGCATGTCCTCGCTGTGCGTGGCGAGCTCTGCCGTGTAGTCCTCGAAGATCACCGCCTCCCGGCTGAGCAGCGGGTGCGCCTTCGACATCCGCTCGCGCCCGAGCACCGACCGCGCCTTGCGGATCGCGAAATCGCTGAGCAGCCCGAAGCCCTTGATGGGCTCTCGCATCGCCTTCGCCACGTCCGCGAGCGCCTTGCCAGGGCCGCTCATCCCGGAGAGCGCCATGAAACAGCGCAGGATCTCGTTCGTCCCCTCGAAGATCATGTTGATCCGCGCGTCGCGCAGGTGCCGCTCGTACGGATAATCCTGCATGTAGCCGATGCCGGCCGCGATCTGGAGCGTCTCGTTGACCACGAACCACAGGGTCTCGCTCCCCATGACCTTGCAGATCGCGCTCTCGATCGAGAAGTCCGGGACCTTGGCGTCAAGGAGGCTCGCCGTCAGGTAGGTGATGGACTCGAGCGCGTACGTGTGCGCCAGCATCGTCGCGATCTTGTCCTTGATGAGCCCGAAATCGCCGATGCTCCGGCCGAACGCGCGCCGCTCCTGGACCCGGTCGAGCGCCATGCGGATCAGCGTGTTGCAGGCGCCGACGCACCCCGCCGAGAGCCCGAGCCGCCCGTTGTTGAGCACCTCGACGGCCACCTTGAAGCCCTTGCCGACCTCGCCGAGCACGTTCTCCCTCGGCACCTTCACGTCGTCGAAGAAGAGCTCCGTCGTCGACGAGCCCCGGATCCCGAGCTTGTGCTCGTTCGGCCCGTTCTTCACGCCCATGCCCCGCTCCACGATGAAGGCCGTGAGCTTCGGCTTCTTCCCCTCCTCGAGCGCGGAGGTCCGGGCGAACACCGTGAAGACGTCGGCGATGCCGCCGTTCGTGATCCAGATCTTCGACCCGTTCAGCGTGTAATACGAGCCGTCGGCCGACACCTCGGCGCGCGTCCGGATCGCCGCCGCGTCCGAGCCGGCGCCCGGCTCGGTCAGCGCGAAGGCGGCCACCCACTCGCCGGTCGCGAGCTTCGGGAGGTAGCGCTGCTTCTGATCCTCCGTCCCGAAGAGCTGGATCGCCTTGAAGCCGATCGACTGGTGCGCGCCGAGCGTGACCGCGATCGACGCGTCCAGCCCCCCGACCTCCTGCATGACGCGCGCGTAGGCCATGTTGCTCAGGTTGACGCCGCCGTGCTCGGACGTGATCTGCAGGCCCATCAGGCCGAGCTTCTTCATCTCGGCGAGGAGGCCGGGATCGATGGTGTGCTCCCGATCGATCTTCGCGCTGTCGACGCTCGACGCGAAGAACCTCCGCACGCTGTCGAGCATCATCGACGTCGTCTCCCGATCCTCGGCGGGCATCTCGGGGTACGGGAAGATGATGTCCTCGGCGATGATGCCGTGGAAGAGGGCCTTCATGAAGCTCTGCTCGATCGTCGGGGGCATCGGACCGTCCTTTCAAGGGGCAGGCCGCCGCGCCTCCGCGCGAGCGCGCGGCCTGCTCAGTGCGTCTTTTTCGGCGCCCGCACGGACTCCGCTGGGCTCTCGTCCTTCGGGGCCCCGCCGCCGTCGTCCCTGACCGCGGGCGCCGCGGCGGCCGCGCCCCGCGCGGTCGAGGCGGGCGGCGGCGCCGCGCTCCCGTCCCGCCCCATCGCGCCGGACGGCGGCACGGGCGTGGGCGTCGCGGGGCGCACGGGGTGCGGCGTGGCCGTCGGCGGCGCCGGCGTGTGCCCGGCGCGATCGCTCTCGCGCTGCCACGGGTACTTGATGCGCCCGTGGTACATGTTGACCAGCGTCGACGCCATCCGGCTCGTCATGATGCGCAGGTCCTCGATGGTCAGCCCGGACTGATCGAGCTGGCCGGACGCGAGCTTCGAGAACATGACGCGCTGGATCATCTCCTCGAACTTCTTGTGCTCGGGCGGCCAGATGGTCCGCGACGCCGCCTCGATGGAGTCGACGAGCATCAGGATCGCCGTCTCCTTCGTCTGCGGCTTCATGCCGGGGTAGCGGAAGTGCTCCTGCGTCAGCTCCTTCGGGTTCCCCTGCTCGACGCACTTGTGCCAGAAATACTCGACGACCTGCGTGCCGTGGTGGGTGTACGCGAACTCCACCACGGGCTCGGGGATGTTGCCTTCCCGCAGGATCTTCGTGCCCATCACGACGTGCGCCATGATGGCGTCGGCGCTCACCTCGGGATCGAGATCCTCGTGCGGCGAGCGCTCGCCGGGCGCGAGGTTCTCGATGAAATACTTGGGCTGAACCGTCTTGCCGAGGTCGTGGTAGTAGGCGCCCACGCGCGTCAGCAGGGCGTCGGCGCCGATCGCCGCGGCCGACGCCTCGGCGAGGTTCGCCATCGCGCGCGCGTGCTCCCAGCTGCCCGGCGCCTCCGCCGCCATCTTCTTGAGCAGCGGCTGCTCCAGATCGGTGAGGTCGAGCAGCTTGTCGCGGGGCACGTGCCCCATCGCCCGCTCGGCCGGCTCCCTGAGGCTCCGCCCGAGCACGCCGACGAGGAGCCCGCCGCCGATGCAGGCCAGCACGTTCGACCCGAGCCAGAGCTTCAGATCCGCGACCAGGTCGAAGCTGCCCTCGAACAGCACGGTCAGCGCGACGAACCCGATCGCGCCGGCGAGGCCCGCGAGGCTGCCCGCGACGAGCAGCTGCCGCGAGCCCTTGCGCTTGAAGAAGAACATGGTCGCGGCGATGCCGCGCACGAGCAGCACCGACAGGAGGACGACGTCGAACCGGAGCAGCGACGCGGCGATGAACGCGACGCCCACCTCGACGAGGAACGCGGTCCGCCGGTCGAAGGCGATCGCCACCCAGAGCGGCAGCGCGGCGACGGGCATCCAGAACTCGGGCAGCGCCGTGAACAGCAAGAGGAGCTTCGCGACGACGAGCGAGCCCGTCATCAGGACGAACATGCCCACCTGCGTCCGGAGCAGCCGCACCCGGTTCTGCCCGAAGCGGCGCAGGTACACCGTCAGCATCAAGCAGACGATGAGGTAGATGACGTACGTGCTCGCGACGCGGGCGCCGAGCCCGGGCCGGCGCATGCGCCGCACCGTCTCGTACGCCATCGCGGCGTTGTGATCCTCGTTGTGCTCCGAGAGCACCGTGCCGCGCGGCACGATCACGCGCGCGTGCTCGTAGGAGAGCGAGAAGCTCCCGTCGTGCGTGTCGCGCACGATCCGCGGCCCGTACGGGACCCGCAGCGTCACGGGCGCAGGCTTGCCCATCTCGGGCGCCAGCGACGGGACCAGGAGCTCGCCCACGCTGAGCACGGCGAAGAACGCCGCGAACAGGACGCTCAAGACGAAGCCGGCGAGGGGACCTGCCCGGATACGCGTGCGCAGCATGGAACCGCTCGGTCTCGTCCGCTCGATGCAACCTGAGAAACGGTTGACGGGGCGCGCTCGCGCGCCACCCCGCCGCCACCGAACGGCCGCGGGCGGCCGCCGATGTCAAGGTGTAGGCGGGACCCTAGCAAAGAAGCGTGGCCGAGTCAGCGGCGCGCGGAGCCCCGCCCCGGCGCGAATGCCCGCGCCGGCGCGCCGTCCAACGCCGGCGCGCGCCCGCCGGCCACGCCGGCAACCTCGGAGCGCCGCGCCGGGACCACCCTCGCGATGTTCCACTTGCTCCTGGAAAACATCGGTTCGAGCAGACAATTGCCGTTCGGCGCAAAAGTTGCTACCCACAGGAAATGTCCCCGCTGCGCATGCTGCTCGAACGCCGCAGGAGCGTGGTGATCATGGGGGTGTTGAACCGCACGCCGGACTCGTTCTCCGACGGCGGCCGCTTCGCGAATGAAGAGACGGCTCTCGCGCAGATCGATGCGATGCTCTCCGAGGGGGCAGACATGATCGACATCGGCGCGGAATCGACGCGGCCGGGCGCGCAGCCCGTGCCGGACGACGAGCAGATCGCGCGCATCGGCGGGAGCGTCCGCGACGCGGTGAGGAGGGGGGCCGTCGTCTCCATCGACACGACCTCCCCCGTCGTCGCGGCGCGCGCGCTCGACGACGGGGCGGCGGTGGTGAACACGATCTCGCTCGACAGCGCGGCTGAGCTCGGCGCGCTCTGCGCGCGCCGCGGGGCGTCGCTCGTGCTCATGCACAGCCGCGGCCCGATGTCGGCGATGGCGGGCTTCTCCGCTTACCCCGACGACGCCTACGGCGACGTCGTCGCCGACGTGGCGCGCGAGTGGTCGAGCGCCGCCGCGGGGGCGCTCGAGGCGGGCCTGCCGAGGAGCGAGCTCGTCCTCGATCCGGGCCTCGGCTTCTCCAAGAACGCGCGGCAATCGCTCGAGCTGTGCGCGAGGCTGGGCGAGCTGTGCGCCCTCGGCTTTCCGGTGCTCGTCGGGCCGAGCCGCAAGTCGTTCCTCGCGCGCGCCGCGGCGGCGGAGGCCTCGGCGCGGGGCGACGGCGCGGGCGCCGCGCTCGCGCCGCCCTCGGAGCGCCTCGGCGGCACGGTCGCGGCCGCGCTCGCGTGCGCCGCGCGCGGCGCCGCGGCGGTGCGCGTCCACGACGTCCGCCCCGTGCGCCAGGCGCTCGACGTGATGCGCGCGATCGACCACGCGGGCGCGCGGGATCGTCGCGGCGCCGGTGCTCCCCTCGCCCAGGGGGCGCGCGGCGATGGGTGAGGGGTTCCTCCGCCTCTTCTCGGTGAGGCCGGTGACGCAGATCATCCGGGACCTCGTCGACATCTTCATCGTCGCGTACGTCGTCTACCGCGCGCTGCTCGTGCTGCGCGGCACCCGCGCGATGCAGATGGGCCTCGGGCTCGGCATCGTCTTCCTCATCTACCTCGGGGCGAAGATCTTCGGCCTGACGACGCTGCTCAACCTCCTCTCGTGGCTGCTGTCGTCGATCATCCTGATCGTTGTCGTCGTCTTCCAGAACGACATCCGCCGCGCCCTCATCCGCGTGGGCGGCAGCAACTGGTTCACGAGCGGCCGCGAGCAGCAGTCGCGCGTCATCGACGAGGTCGTCGCGGCCGCGACCGAGCTCGCCCGCCACCGCATGGGCGCCATCATCGCGTTCGAGCAGGACGCCAACGTGCTGGAGTTCGTCAAGAGCGACGGCATCCACATCGACTCGGTGGTGACCCGGGAGCTGCTCGTCTCGCTCTTCGTCCCCGAGTCGGTGAACAAGCTGCACGACGGCGCGGTGCTGATCCGCGATCTCAAGATCGCGCGCGCCGGCGTCTTCTTCCCGATGCCGGAGACCAAGATCCTCGACGCGAGCCTCGGCTCCCGGCACCGCGCCGCGCTCGGCATCACCGAGGAGACCGACGCGGTCGTGGTCGTGGTCAGCGAGGAGCGCGGCACGATCAGCTTCTGCTTCAGCGGCAACATCGTCTCGAACCTGGACGGCCAGTCGCTGCGGCACGCGCTGCTCGGGCTCTTCGGCCGCTCGTCGCGCAGGCGGCGCTTCGCGAAGAAGGTGGCCCAGAGCGGCCGCACGAGCCTCCCGGCGCCGCCGGCGCGCAGCACCGCGGTGAGCCCCGCGCCGGGCGCCGCCGCGCCGGGTCACGAGACCGGAAAGCCCGCCGCCGCGGCCGCGAAGCCTGCGCCCGTCGAGACGAAGCCCGCGGCGCCGGTCACGAAGACATCGTCGATGATCAAGGGGCCCGGCGATGCCGACGCGCGTCCGATGGCGCGGATGTCGACCTCCACGCCGATGCGCTCGGGCGCCGAGGCGCGCGCCGCGGCGGGGTCGAGCGCCGACCTCCGCGCCGCGGTGGGGGCGAGCGCCGACGCGCGCAGCCCGGGGGCCACCTCGACCACGCAGGACGGGGAGCGCCCGTCCGAGCGCGGACGGCCGGCGCTGGTCGACGCCACCGCGGCAGCGACGGACTCTCCGGTCCCGTCGCAGCGCACCTTCGTTCCGACGGGGCAGGTCGCGACCACGGCCGCGTCCAAGGGGAGCGCGGAGGGGATACCTCCGCGAGATGAGCCATGACGCTGGCCGGCATCCGCGAGGCGCTCCGCTCGGCGCTGCTCGACAACCTCGGCCTCAAGCTGCTCTCGATCACGTTCGCGCTGTGCCTCTACGCCTTCATCCACGGCGCGGAGAACGCCCAGCGCACGCTGATGCTCAGCGTCGTCCTGATCCTCCCGCCCGAGTCGAGCAACCGGCAGCTCATGACCCAGGTCCCGAACGAGGTGGCGGTGACGGTGCGGGGCCCCCGGACCCAGCTCGACGATCTCCGCGCCGAGAGCCTCGGGACGGTGCGGCTCGACCTCCGGGACGGCATGAAGACGCGCATCGATTTCGATCCCTCGATGGTCCACATGCCGACGGGGCTGGTCGTCGATCAGATCTACCCGCCGACGATCGAGCTCCGCTGGGACGACGTGGTCGCGCGGTCCATCCCGGTGCACGTGCCGCGCACGGGGGACGCCGCGCAGGGCTTCCTCGTGAAGGGGATGATCTCGGTCGAGCCGCCGGCGGTCAACGCGCGCGGCCCGCGCTCGGTGGTCGACGTGATGCAGCTAGCGCGCACGGCGCCGTTCGACATCAGCGGGCTCACGGAGGGCACCTACCAGCGGCAGCTCGCCCTCGAGCGGCCGCCGAAGCTCGTGACGTACGACGTCGACAGCGTGATGGCGACGCTCGAGATCGGGCGCGAGCTCGCGACGCGGACCTTCGATCGCAGGGTCGAGGTGGTCGGGCTCCCGCGCGCCACGGTCACGCCGGCCGTGGTGCAGGTGAGGATCACGGGGACGCCGGAGGACGTCGGCGCCGTCAACCCCGACTCGATCGTGGCGCGCGTCGAGCCCAAGGCGGCGAACCTCGACCTGAGCCAGCCGGGCAGCGACTTCCTCGACGTGCTCGTCGATGTCCCGCGCGTCACCGCCGAGGTCAACCCCGCGAAGGTCATGGTGAAATGGTGAGCTCGTCGCGCTGGCGACGGCGGCGGTGACGCATCGCAGGGACAGCGCGGCGGGCATGGGTTCGAGCGGCGACGGCGGCGACGGCGGCGCCGGTCGGCGGCTCAGCCGGCCGGCGCCGCGCCGCCGTCGCCCCGGGGCAGCCCGAGCTCGCCGAGCAGCGCGAGCAGCTTCTCGGGCCCGCGCTTCGGATCGGCGAGCTTGACGATCGCGTAGCGCTCCTCTTCGGTCAGCTCCGCCAGCCGGCCGAGCGCGGCGCCGTCGAGCGCGCCGTCCGGCCCGAGCCGCTCGCGCAGCCGCGCGACGACGCTCTCCGGATCCCACGCGGCGCGGCGCACCGGCGCGCCCGCGAGGGGGGTGAGGGCGACCCCGGCGCGCGCCGCGAAGCCGCGGAGCACCTCCGCGTAGACGGCGAGCTCCTCGTCCGTATCGACCGGCAGGTGACACAGGGCGAGCCGCTCCGCGCGCGACAGCGTCTGCCACCCCGCGAGCGAGATCTTGAGCTCCGCGAGATCCAGCTTCCGCCGGACCGAGAGCGGCACACAGTCGAGCGAGGCGTGGACCTCGCCCTCGAGCGCGAACTGCCTGTACATACCTCCCTCCTATAGCTGCGCCCCGATCGTTCCGCGAGCCGTGGTTGCGCCGGGGACGCGCGGCGCGCTTTGCGCTAGCCTGCCGTCGTGCGCCGCTTCGGGCTACTCACGACGCTGATCGCGCTGCTCGCGCTCGCGTCGCCGATCCGGAGCGCCCGCGGTCAGGACGCCGCGGCCGCGCCGTCGGCGCCCGCGTCGGCCCCGGTCCTGCTCGACCGCGTCGTCGTGCGCTGGCACGCGCCGGAGACCGGCGGCGTGCGCCGCCCTCAGTTCATCTTCGAGCGGGAGCTCGCCTTCGAGGCGCGCATCGAGGCGCTGGCCGATCCCGACGCCGAGCCCGGGCTTTACCGGGACAGGCACGTCCGCGCCGCGCTCGATCGGCACATCGCCGAGACGCTGCTCGCCAGCCTGCCGATCTCGCCGGCGCCCACCTCGGCGGAGGTGGCGCAGCGGGCCGAGGCGGCCCGGTTCGCGCTGGAGCAGCGCGCCCGCGGCCGCGCCCGCCTCCTCGCCGCGGCGGCCGCCGAGGGCGTGAGCTCCGACGAGCTGGACGCGCTCCTGCGCCGCCAGGCGCGCGCGAGCCTGTACCTGGACCGCATGGTCGCGCCGATGCTCGAGCCCAGCGACTTCGAGCTCAAGGCCGTCCTGCGCTCCGGCGCCACGCCGTTCAAGGAGCAGCGCTACGAGGACATCGCCCCGGCGCTGAAGCGCTGGTACGTGGCGCAGCGGCTCGCCCACGCGCTCGACACCTACTACCAGAACGCGCGGGCGCGGGTCTCCCTGAGCATCGTGCCCGCGCGCTGACCGCGTGAGCGTGCGCCGGCCGGCGGGCGATGCGCGGGCGCGCTCGAGGGCGCCCGCGCGAAGGACGCCGCGCGCAGCGCGCGTCGTGAGGCGCTGGGAGCGCCCGCGCCGGGACAAACATCTCAGTCTGATCTCCGCGTCGCGCCGAGGCAACGCCCGTGGGTCGGCGCGGCTGACCGGCTGACCGGCCTGCCTGGGCGCCGCCCACCGCAGAGCGCCTACAACGACTGCTGCGCGTAAAACCCCACGGGGAACGACGGTGGGCGCTCTGGGCGCTCTGGGCGCTCTGGGCGTGGAAGAGAGCAAAGCAAAAGCGAGTTCGCAGGCAGATTCTATCTCTTGATATCGAAGGACAGCCAAGCGATACTGCAGCGTTGTCTGGTGTTCACGCCAGGCAGCTTGGAGCGCGGGCGCTCCCGTGTCGATCGCGCGGGAGGGGGGTCCAGTGCGCCGTATCCGCAGGGGGGTCGCCGGGGAGCCATGCCGGCGATCGGCGTTGGAGGACGCGTTCCAGGAGCCATGAGATGGAGCACGGCGGGCGCGCGGCGCCGGCGCGTCGCGCTCGCGTGAGGAGCTCTGTGGTCCGGTGTGCCGCAGGGGGGGCCTCGTGTGCGGGAGAGGGCGGTGGGAGAGCGTGCGCCCGCCGCGCGGCGTCGGCGACAAGCATCGTGAGGAGACCTCGCAAGGAGTTGTTCACATGGATACCGGGGATCGTTCGTTTCATCGCAGGCATCTGTTGCGGGGACTCGGCGGCATCGCGACGCTCACCGCGGTCGCGCCCGCGGTGCTCGGCAGCTCGTCCGCGGGCGCGACGACGTCGACCGTGCTCGCCACCGGCTTTCCAGAGATGGTGGGCCTGCGTTCGGAGCGGCTCGAGGACGTCTTCGCGCGCGTGCAGCGCCGCGTGAACGACGGCCTCTTCCCCGGCGCGACCGCGCTCGTCGCGCGGCGCGGCGTCATCGTGGGTCACCGGGCGTTCGGCAACAAGGTCGCCGGCACCACCGAGCCGGTCACGCTCGACACGATGTTCGATGTCCTCTCCATCACGAAGGTGCTGGCGACCGCCACGGCGGTGATGGTGCTCGTCCAGCAGGGGAAGCTCCAGCTCTCCGACCGGGTGGCGGCGCACCTCCCTCGCTTCGCCGCGAACGGGAGGTCGGGCGTCACCGTCTTCGACATGCTCCGGTACTCGGCCGGGCTGCCCCTCGACAACCAGCTCCTCGACGAGCAGGACGACAAGGCGGTGTGGCAGGCCATGGCCGAGACCCCGCTCGAATACGCGCCGGGCTCGTCCGTGCTCTACAGCGATCTCACCTACCGCCTGCTGGGCCGGCTGGTCGAGGTCGTCTCCGGCACCGATCTGAGCACCTTCGCGCACGCGCACATCTGGGGCCCGCTCGGCATGCACGACACGATGTTCAACCCGCCTGCGGAGCTCGCGCCGCGCGTCGCGGCGACCGGGCACTCGGCGCGCCGCGGCCGCCTCGTGCGCGGCGAGGTGCAGGACGAGCAGGACTTCGCGCTCGGCGGGATCACCGGCTGCGACGGCGTGTTCACCACGGCGATGGACATCGCGATCTTCTGCCAGATGATGATGGGCTCGGGCAGCTACGGCGGCGCGCGGGTGCTCACCCCGCAGTCGGTCTCCATGATGACGCGGAGCCAGACGCCTCAGGTCACCGCCGCGGCGACGGACACCTCGCCCCTCAACAACCTCCTGCTCGCGCCGAAGGGCCTCGGCTGGGAGATCTGGACGCCGCGCTTCTCGAACGGCGGAACGCGGCTGTCGCCAGGCTCCTTCGGCAAGGCGGGCGGGACCGGCACGTTCGTGTGGATCGACCCGGCGCGCGAGCTCTTCGGAGTCCTCTTGACGAATCACGGCCTGCCAGAGCCCTTCGACGAGATCGGTTGGAACCGGATGCTCGACAGCACCGGCGTGGCGGAGTTCTTCGATGGGGTGATCGGCGCGGTCGCCGACGAGCGTTGAGCCCCGGCGCAGCCCGCGCCACGCGCTCGCCGATGAGCGCGCCGCATCCATGCGCCTCGAGCGCCTGGACCCTGCCTGTCACTCGCGCGCCGCCGCCCGCGGCGAGCAACATGACGTGTGACGAGGCGACCGCGTAACGCCCTTCCTGGACAAGAACGTGTCCACCCCGAGGTGCACAGCAGTCGAGACTCACCCGCTCGCGACTGCGTCGTGCGTTACGCCGTTACAACGCGTTGCGTTATACGGCGCAGCCGGAGCAGCCTTCTCTCGCGCGCGCGCTGCGCCCCGGCCCTGCGCGCGCGCGCAGGGGCCCTCGCGGGCGCGGCGCGCGCCGCGCGCGATCGTCAATGACGCTCCTCGGGCGGAGGGCTCGCCCGGGGCTCAACGCAGAAGATCGAGACGAGCCCCGCCGGCGATCCCCCGCTCGCCTCGAGATGAAAACCCGAGTTCGAGGTCCCGAAACAATCCGCGCCGCGGCGCCGCCGCAGCACCGCCGGCGCACGAAAACCGCGTCCTTCGGCTCGCGAAAGCAGCCTCCCAGTCCGAGCCGAGCGCGCGCCGCGCACTCCCGGTAACGCGCCAGGCGTCGCGTGGATTCTTTTGGCTGCACTTCATCCAGATCGAGCTTGGTTTGGCGCGATGCGTCATTCCGGCGGCTCGGCTCCTGGCCCGGGAAGCGGTCATGGTTGGCTAAGACAAGTGATTTCGACTACTTAATAATGACGCGCCGCGGAAGGCAACAAACTGCTGTGGGTGCTTCGGAGACCTTTGACATGAACAGAACGTTCCTGTTAACTGTGCCCCCCGCGAGCCCCACGTGTGTGGCGGCGGGCGGCTCTGTCGCACAGAGCCAACCTTAGATTCTCTTGACAGGCCGCTTCCTCTGCCGCTCTGGCCATCTGGCCGAATCACCTCCCCATCACCCCAAGCACACTCCAAAGAATTGGATAGGAGCGTCGTTCGATGACATCACTTAAGAGAGACAGGTCGTCGGTTCCCAGCATGCGAATCGCGGGTCGGCGCGCCGCAGTCCGGGCCCTCGGGCTGGTTTCCGTCTCCGCCATTTGCCTCACGGCGGCGCCGAAGTCGGCCCACGCCGTGGGAAGCGAGAACTTCGAGTGGCACTGGTACTCACGCCTCGGCATGGCGTGGTCGCTCTACGGGCAGAAGGCCCAGGGCCAGTCGATGAACCTGCTCGGGTTCGGCATCGGCGGCCGCTACGAGGAGGATGACTACTCCGAGCCGTCGTTCGTCGCGCACGTGGTGAAGGGCGCGACGCCGCAGGACTTCTTCGTGAAGTCCGAGATGACGTTCGCCATCTGGCGGCAGTGGGGCGGGCAGTTCATGAACCCCTCCTCGAACGACGGCCAGGCGATCACGCTCCAGTTCAACCAGGCCTACATCGAGGCCGGCAACTTCCTCGTCCCGGGCCTCAGCGTCTGGGGCGGCGCGCGCTTCTTCCGCGAGCAGTACGCGCCCATCGGCGACTACTTCTACCTCGACGACCTCAGCGGCCAGGGCGGCGGCATCACGTACGAGAACCTGAAGCTCGCCATCCTCGGCTACCGTCGGTCGTCGACGGACCAGGCGTCGTACCCCGTCTACAACTTCGACAACGGGGTCGAGCGCTTCCGCACCATCTTCGCCGGTAACTACAAGTTCGAGTTCGGCGGCGAGGCCAAGCACCACGTCAAGGTCCACGGCGAGTTCCACGTCCTGCCGGCCGCGAAGCGCGGGCCGGATCAGGACGCGCCCGAGAACGGCAAGGGCGATGTCGGCGGCGTCATCGGCGCGAAGCTCCACCTCGGGCTCGGCCAGGGCAACTGGAGCGACACGTCCGTGCGCTTCGGCACCGGCATCGCGAACGGCGCCGCCGGCGGCGGCAAGACGTACCAGACCTGGGGCGCCCCGAACGACGAAGGCACCTACGCGGGCTCCTTCGCCATCGAGGCCGTCGAGCACGTCGGCTTCCGCATCGGCGACGTCGTCGCCCTCGAGGGCCTCGGCACCTTCCACTTCACGAAGGCGGCGTACGAGGCCGAGGGCGCCGCGGCCCCCCTGGCCCCCGAGAAGCAGATGGACTTCTCGGTCCAGGCGAACGCCACGATCTTCGCGCACAAGAACTTCCACCCCGTCGTCGAGGCCTCGTTCCAGGGGCGCAAGGACGGCGAGGCCGATCTCGGGACCGCGATCAAGCTCTCGGTCGTCCCGACCCTCGTGCCGACCGGCGAGCTGAGCTCCGGCGCGCGGCCGCACTTCAAGCTCATCTACACGGCCGCCATCTACAACGAGGCGGCGGTCCTCCAGGACATGTCGCCGTACATCCGCGCCTTCGGCCTCCGGGACGGCACGGACCCCGCGAACGTGCGGGCCCGCTCGACCGTCGGCCACTACATCGGCGCGCGCACCGACTGGTACTTCTAGACCGGTCGGCCTTCGAAGCCGCCGCTCCCCTCCGTTCCCACCCCTCAGGCCAGCGCCCCGGCGCCGCGATCGCGGCGCCGGTGGCGCGCCCTCACGCCGTGTCGCTGCGCGACTCGCTCGCGATCTCCTGCGAGGCGGGCCCGGACTCCTCGTCCGAAGGGCCCTGGGCCTCGTGGTAGTGGTGCGCGAACGACCGCGCCGCGCGGCGCGCCTTCAGGAACTCCGCGAACGCCGTCAGCGTGTCGAGATCCCGCGGGCCGAGCGCCTCGGCGATGTCGCGGAGGTTCTTGCGCAGGCTCTCCACGCTCTTGCCGCGGCGGGGCTCCCGCACCTCCTCGCGCTCGCGCTCGCGCTCGCGCGCCGGGACCTCGACCGCGGGGGCCGCGGGCGCGGGGGCCTCGGGGCGGGCCGGCACCTCCGGCACCCAGAGCGGGCGGGGGACCGGGTTCAGCGCGTGCGCGCTCAGCCACGCCTCCATGAAGATCCGCAGCCGCTCGCTCCGGAAGGCGAACCAGCGCTCCCGCTCCGGGCCGTAGGACATAAGCACATCCTTGAAGCGCCGGAACGCGCCCTTGCCGTCGATCGCCTGGCTGAGCTTCGCCTGGAGCTCCATGTCTTCCACCATCGGGATGTAGCGCTCCATCCACCGGTACTGCTCGCGGGAGCTCACGGGATCGATCCGGAGGTAGTTGGCATCGGCCGCGATGCGCGCGTGCATCTGAGGATCGGCCACGCCGTCGACCACGCGCAGCACGTCGCCCGTGCCGAGGTGCAGGTACGAGTGCACCTCTGGGGCGTTGTTCTCGAAGGCGTCCTCCAGCGCCTCCCAGTCGATCGGGATGTCGCGAACGGCCGTCCCGCCGGCTGAAGCATTCTCGGTAGTCGGCATGTCCTCCTCGTCTCCATCGAAAGCAGCGAGGCGGCGGTGGGCTGGCCGCGCGCCTCGGTTCAAGTGCACCAAGTTTGAACGGAAATGCGCCGTCGTCATAGCACTCTACGCTGGTTGGGGGCTTCTGGGCCTAACTCTCGCAACCTAGGGTTGATTCCTTGATCCGGAAGCCCGTTCGGCCGCCGAGCCGGGGCGCGATGACGGCTCGGGAGCGAGCTTCGGAAGACCTGGTTCAAGCGGAAAACAGCGTGGAAATTCAGGGGAATCGGCGCGTGATCAGCCGCGCTGCGAGCGCGCGCGGGCGACGGCGTCCGCCCAGCGGCGGAGGTGGGAGGAGCGATCCGCCTCGCTCATCGCGACCTGGAAGCTCTGCCCGACACGGGACATCCGGGCCGAGTCCTCCTTCGTCCGGAAGAGGCCGGCGCCCACGCCGGCGAGCATTGCGGCGCCGCGCGCCGTCGTCTCCAGGTCGGCGGGGCGCTCGATAGCGACGCTCGCCACGTCCGCCTGGAACTGCATGAGCAGGTCGTTCGCGGCGGCGCCGCCGTCCACGCGCATCCGGCGCACGGGGTGGCCCAGGTCGTCGGCCATGGCCTGCACGAGATCCGTCACGGAGAGCGCGATTCCCTCGAGCGTCGCGCGGGCGAGGTGCGCCGCGGTCGTGCCGCGCGTCACCCCGGAGATGACCCCGCGGGCGTCCGGATCCCAGTAGGGCGCGCCGAGGCCGGAGAGCGCCGGCACGAACGTGACGCCCTCGCTGGAGGGCACGCTGCGGGCGAGCGCCTCGACCTCCGCCGCGCTCTTGATGAGGCCCAGGCCGTCGCGGAGCCACTGCACCGCGGCCCCGGCGATAAAGGCGCTTCCCTCCAGCGCAAAGACCACCTCGGAGCCGATCTTCCAGCCCACGGAGGTGAGCAGGCCGAAGCGGCTCCGGAGCGGGCGATCGCCGATGTTCGCCAGCACGAAGGCGCCGGTGCCATAGGTGCACTTGGCGTCGCCCGTCGCGAAGCAGGCCTGGCCGAAGAGGGCCGCCTGCTGATCGCCGGCGATGCCGGCGATCGGGATGCCGTCGGGCAGGTGCGGGAAGCCGCGAGTCGCGGCGATGCGGCCCGCCGACCCGACGATCTCGGGCAGGAGCGGGCGCGGGATCCGGAGCATCGCGAGCATCGCGTCGTCCCAGCCCAGCGACGCGAGGCTCATGAGCAGGGTGCGCGAGGCGTTGGTGACGTCGGTCGCGCGCACCGGAGAGCCGCCGGCCGCGTCGCCCGAGAGGCGCCAGACGAGGAAGCTGTCGACCGTGCCGAAGCAGAGCTCGCCGCGCTCGGCGCGCGCGCGGGCGCCGGGCACGTCGTCCAGGATCCACGCGAGCTTCGTGCCGCTGAAGTACGGGTCGAGCACGAGGCCGGTCGTCTCCTCGACCGCCTGCTCGTGGCCCGCGGCGCGGAGCTCGGCACAGCGCGCCGCCGTGCGGCGGTCCTGCCACACGATCGCGCGGTGGATCGGCCGGCCGGTCGCGCGCTCCCAGACGAGCGTCGTCTCGCGCTGGTTCGTGATGCCGATGGCCTTGATCGCGCTGCCGGCCACGCCCGCCGCCTTGAGCGTCTCGCCCACGGCGTCCTGAACGCTCTGCCAGATCTCCTCCGGGTCGTGCTCGACGAGCCCGGGCTCCGGGAAATGCTGGCGAAACTCGCGCGTGGCGCGGCCCAGCGTCGCGCCCGCCGTGTCCATGAGGAGGGATGTCGTGCCGGTGGTGCCCTGATCGATCGCGAGGAGGTACGCGGAATCCATGCGGCCGACTAACGCGGCGGCACCTGGGCGCATAGCCGTTCCAGGCGACACTTCCACACGGATCCCGGCCCTGGATCCTGCTCAGATGAGCAGCAGGCGCTGCCGGTAGCCGCCCGGGGCGCTCGCGCCGGCTCCGGGCACGCCCCCCCTGCGGATCAGCGCGGCCGCTTCCCCGGGCCGTTCCTCGACTCCGGCCGGAAAGATTGTCGGTCCGTGCCTGGCTGGGTAATCTCCCAGAACCGATGGCCCGCCTCATCCTGCAGACCGCCGAGGGCCAGCAGGCGATCGAGCTGCGGCCCGTGAACTCGCTGGGGCGCCACCCGAACAATTCCATCCAGCTGCTCGACAAGATCGTCTCGAAGGAGCACTGCATCATCGAGCAGCGGGGCGATCACTTCGTCCTGCGCGATCTCGGGAGCCTGAACGGCACGTTCATCAACAGCGAGCGTGTCCGGGGCGAAGCGCCGCTCAAGCACGGGGACGAGATCGCCCTGGGGTCCACGCGCGGCCGCTTCGACGATCCGGGCGCCCCGGTGGCTCCGCCGCTCGTCCCGGGCTGGCCTCCCGCGGTCAACCACCAGGGCGCGGCGCCGGCGCCGGGCGGTTACGGGCACCCGCCGCGCGAGGGCGCCTACCCGCCGCAGCCGCAGCCGCAGTACCCGCCGCGCCAGCAGCAGCCGCCGCCGGCGCCGATCCCGGGCACGCCGGCGGCGCCGCCGGTGACGCGCCAGCCGCAGTACGTGCCGCCGCCGCCGCCGCTGGTCGCCGGGCCGGGCGGGACCGCGCCGCTGCCGGGGCGCTCGGGGGCGCACGGCGGCTCGTACGTCGCGCAGGGCACCCGCATCGACGTGAACGATCAGGCCCGGCAGATCGGGACGCAGATCGCCGCGGTCGACAAGGGGTTCCTGGCGTTCGACCGGATCGCGAACGACATGAACCAGCTGCGCGCGGACTACGAGCGGCTGCGGCTGTCGCACGAGCTGTCCCGCGAGATCGCCGCGGAGCGCGACACGACGAAGCTGCTCGAGAAGATCCTGACGAGCGTCTTCAAGTTCATCCGCGCCGACCGCGGGGTGATCTTCCTGCGCAACGAGAACGGCGGCGAGCTCACGCCGCAGGCCATGCAGCGGCGCGACGGGACGACGGCGCCGATCAGCGTGTCCTCGACGATCCTGAACCACGTCGTGCAGGAGCGCGCCGCGGTGCTGACCCACGACGCGGCGATGGACTTCGCGGCGTCGAAGGGCAAGAGCATGATCCTGAACCGGATCAGCTCGGCCATCGTCGCCCCGCTCGTCGCCCCGTTCCAGCACAACAACGAGGTGCTCGGCGTGCTCTGGCTCGACTCGGAGACGCTCGCGCAGTTCCAGCCCAAGGACCTCGAGCTCGTGACCGCCATCGCCTACCAGGCGGCGATGTTCATCGAGATCAACATCCTCGGGAAGAAGATCGAGAACGAGATCGTCACGCGCGAGCAGCTGCGCCGGCTGCTCTCGCCGAACATCGCCGAGCGCGTCCTGAGCGGCCAGCTCGCGGTGAAGCAGGGCGGCCAGCGCGTCGAGGAGTGCACGGTCTTCAACAGCGACATCCGCGGCTTCACGCGCATGGCCGAGAGCAAGAAGCCGGAGGAGCTCGTCGTGATGCTGAACGAGTACTTCGAGCGGATGGTCGACACCATCTTCCAGTTCGAGGGCACGCTCGACAAGTTCATGGGCGACGGGATCATGGCGCTCTGGGGCGCGCCGGTCGCCCACCGGGACGACGCGATCCGCAGCGTGGAGTGCGCGCTGAAGATGGGCGAGGTGCTCGGCGAGTTCAACCGCGAGCGGCTCGAGCGCGACGAGCAGCCGCTCGCGGTCGGCATCGGGATCCACACCGGGCCGCTCGTCGCCGGGTACATCGGCAGCTCGAAGGCGCTCAGCTACACGGTGATCGGCGACGTGGCGAACACGTCGGCGCGGCTCTGCTCCATCGCGCTGGCCGGGCAGATCGTCATCAGCGAGACCACGTACGCGCAGCTCGGCGGTCGGTTCGAGACCGAGGAGCTCCAGCCCGCGAAGGTCAAGGGCAAGGACAAGCCGATCCCGATCTACAACGTGATCCGGAGCCGGCCGATGTCGCAGGTCCCGGCGAACGCCTTCGCCAACGTCGAGCCGACCAACGCCGCCCCGGAATGAGCGCGATGACGCGACGCCTCCGCCCGAGGGCGCGCGCGCATCGACGGTGACGCGTCGCGTTGCGGCAGCACAGCGCCGTAGCCGTCCGCCCGCTGCAGCGTTAGGGTCCGCGCCGTGGCTGCTTCGATTCTACCCTTTGAGAAACCTGTCGCAGAGCTCATCGAGAAGGTGCGGGAGCTGCGGTCGCTCGCGGCCGCCGACCCGCGGTTCGAGCCGGAGCTCGCCCAGCTCGAGGACAACACCGGCCGGCTGGCGCGCGAGATCTTCGCTGGCCTCACGCCGATGCAGAAGGTGCTGCTCTCGCGGCACGCGAACCGGCCGTACACGCTCGACTACATCAAGCGGCTCTTCACGGACTGGGTCGAGCTGAAGGGCGATCGGCGCTTCGCCGACGACTGCTCGATCGTCGGCGGGCTCGCGACCTACCACGGGCGGAGCGTGGTGGTGGTGGGCCACCAGAAGGGGCGCGGCGCGAAGGAGAACGTGAAGCGCAACTTCGGGATGCCGCACCCGGAGGGCTACCGGAAGGCCATCCGGCTCTACGAGATGGCCGACCGGTTCGGGCTGCCGATCCTGACGTTCATCGACACGATGGGGGCGTACCCGGGCATCGGCGCCGAGGAGCGCGGCCAGAGCGAGGCGATCGGCGCCGCGCTCGCCGCGATGGCGCGGGTCGGGGTGCCGATCGTGGCGACCGTCATCGGCGAGGGAGGCTCGGGCGGCGCGCTGGCGCTGGGCGTCGCGAACCGCGTGCTGGTGCTCGAGTTCAGCTGCTACTCGGTCATCTCGCCCGAAGGCTGCGCGGCCATCCTCTGGAAGGACGGGTCCCGGGCCGACGAGGCCGCGGCGCGGCTCAAGATCACCGCGCCGGACCTCCTCCAGCTCGGCGTCGTCGACACCATCGTCGAGGAGCCGACCGGCGGCGCGCACCAGGATCACGACGAGGCCGCGGCGCGGCTCGACAAGGTGCTCTGGGCGACGCTCACGTCGATGGACGGGCTCAGCCCCGAGGAGCTCGTGGACGACCGGTACCGCAGGTTCCGCGGGCTCGGATCGTTCGTGGGCTAGGCGGGGCGAGGCGGCGCGCCGCCCGGGCGCTCCGGCTGGCTCTCCCCGGGCGCCGGGGCTATACGCCTCGCGGATGGACTACGGCAAGGCGATGCGGACGCTGCTGCTCGTGGGCACCAGCGCCGTCGCCGCGGGCGCGGTCCTCCGGGTGCAGTCGCGGTTCAACGCGTCGGATCGCAGGGCGGCGCTCGGCGTCGTGCAGCAGTACCGGCCCGAGGGCGGCCGGAGCGTGCCGGAGGCGATCGGCGCGCGGCACCCGGGCAAGGCGCCGGCGTGGAGCACCGCCACCGAGTCGGCCTGCTTCCAGCACGTCCGCGTGCGCGCGACGATCGAGGGAGAGCCGCGCGCGGCGTACGACTTCCTGGTCGACATCAACGGCCCGTCGATCCACCCGGGCAACCGCGAGGGCGAGGCGATCCTCGGTGAGCTCACCCGCGCGCCGGCCGAGTCCGCCGCGGCGCCGGGGGCGCCGTGAGCGTCCGCGTCGCGCTCCTGGGCTGCGGGCGGTGGGGGGAGAAGCTCCTCCGCGCGCTGTCGGAGAACGCGCGGGCGCGCGTGGTCGCGGTGGCGGACGTCGACCGCGGCCGCCTCGCGCGGGCGCGCGCGCTCGCCCCGCGGGCGCGGCTCGTGCGCACGCTCGACGAGGCGCTGGCCGCGCGCGTGGACGCCGTGGTCGTCGCGACCCCCGCGGCGAGCCACGCCGAGCTCGCGCTGCGCGCGCTCGAGGCCGGCGCCGACGTGTTCGTGGAGAAGCCGCTGGCCCTCTCCGCGGCGCAGGCGGATCGCTGCGCCGCGCGCGCGGCGGCGCTCGGCCGGGTCGGCATGGTCGGCCACCTGCTCCGCTACCACCCCTCGGTCGTGCACCTCGTCGCGCTCGCGCGCGAGCGGCGGCTCGGCGATCTCGTGAGCTTCAGCGCGGCGCGCCTGTCGACGGGCGGCGCCGGCGGCGGGGCCCGCTCGGCGCTGTGGACGCTCGGGCCGCACGACCTCTCGGTGCTCTCGGCGCTCGACCCGAGCCCGCTCGTCGAGGCGCGGGCCCACCTCTCGCCGGGCGGCGAGCACGTCACGCTGGCGGCGCGCCTCGAGAGCGGCCTCACCGCGCAGATCGAGCTCTGCTCGTCGAGCCCGACCAAGGAGCGGCGGCTGCGGCTCGCCGGCAGCGCGCGCGTCGCGCTCTTCGACGACGTGCGCGCGCCCGATCGGCTGGTGCTGCTCGACGCGCGCGGCGCCGCGGCGGGCGCGCGCGTCGACGAGCGCGACGCGCTCGCGCCGGCCGGGCGCGAGGTCGAGGTGCCGTGGCGCGAGCCGCTCTCGGTGGAGATCGAGCATTTCCTCCGCTGCGTCGAGGAGCGCGCGGCGCCGCTGACGCCGCTCGACGAGGGGGCCGCGGTCGTGCGGATCCTCGAGCGCGTCGAGGCGACGCTCGCGCCGGTCGAGGCGCGGGCGGCCGCCGCGGGGTAGCGCGGCCGGCGCCCCGGGCGGCGATCCCGGGGCGCTCGGGACGGCGCGGCGAGGCCGGCGGCCGGGTCCGGCGGCCCTCGCCGGAACAGGCGAGGACAGCGGGGACGTCGCGAGAGCCGGGGCGGCGCATTTGGGGGGACGCGCCCCGCTGCGCTTTGCAGCGCCGGATCGGCGTGGTACTGCCGTGCGCCGGAAGGGTACGATGCCGCAGGATCCGAAGATCACACCCACGCAGGTCAAGGCGCCGCACGGCGCGCGGGTGATGGAGATCCACTGGGCCGACGGCCACCGCAGCGTCCTTCCGCACGAGATCCTGCGCGGGTACTGCCCGTGCGCGAACTGCCAGGGGCACGGCGGCACGATCAACTTCGTGCCCGGGGGCAACCTGGAGGTCCGCGAGATCGAGCAGGTCGGCAACTACGCGCTCCAGTTCACCTGGGGAGACCGGCACGACTCGGGGATCTACACCTTCCGGTACCTGCGCTCGCTCTGCCAGTGCGACGAGTGCAAGCCGCAGTTCCAGCCGCCCCGCTCCAAGTGACCGCCCGCCGCGCACCCAAGCCTCCCGCTGCTCCCCCGCCGGCGCGCGCCGAGCGGCAGCTGGATCCGTTCCAGATCGTCGACTCGTCGTTCGTCGCCGGCGCGACCTCGCTTGCGTCGCTCCCTCCGCCCGCCAGCGCGGAGGTGGCGTTCGCGGGGCGCTCGAACGTCGGCAAGTCGAGCCTCATCAACACGCTGGTCGAGCGCAAGGGGCTCGTCCGGACGAGCTCGAACCCCGGCTCGACGCGGCAGATCAACCTCTACGAGGCCCGGGCGCGCGACGGCGTGGTGTTCCAGCTCGTGGATCTGCCGGGGTACGGCTTCACCCGGCGCTCGAAGTCCGAGCAGGCGGCGTGGGCGTCGCTGATCGAGGGCTACCTGCGCGGGCGCATCACGCTCGCCGCGGTGCTGCTCCTGGTCGACGCGCGGCGCGGGCTCGAGGAGGACGATCTCGAGCTCATCCGCTTCGTCGAGGCGTCGCGCGACGTCGCGCGCCGGCCCGTGGAGCTGCTCCTCGTCGCGACGAAGATCGACAAGGTGCCCCGCTCGTCGGTGCGGCGCGCGCTCGACCAGCTGTCGGCCGCGGCGCCGCGGGCGGCGAGCGGCGCGCTCCGCCGCGCGGTGGGCTTCTCGTCGATCACCGGCGAGGGCAGGCGGGATCTGTGGCTCGCGATCCGGCGCGCGACGCAGCTCGGCGGCGCCGCGCCGACGAGCGGCGGCGCGGCGGGCGAGGACGAGGACCGGCGGACGACCGACGGATGACCTCGCCGAGGTGCGGGACGCGCGGAGGAGCGGCGTATATCGCCCCAACGCGGGGCCGATGGAGGTATAGACCCGCCGTCTGACCCTCCATGAGCGTGCGGCTCCTCCGGCTTCGCGGGGGAGTCACCAGAGCCGAAAGTTCCGCTGTCGCGCCGCTCCTTGCCGTACAGAGCGCGCGCCAGCCCACGTTCTCACCGGCTGCCCCTACCGATGCCCGACTACTCCGGCCAGGTCACGCACGTCCACACGTCGCTGACGCCGCTCTGGTGGATCCCGCTCCTGCCGCTGCTCGGCGCCGTGACGAACGCGCTGTTCGGCCGCGCGCTCCAGCGGAGCGCGTTCGGCCGCGATCTGGCGAAGCGGCTCCACATCGGGAGCTTCGGCGTCACGCTCGTCGCCGTGGGCGCGATGCTGGGCGCCTTCGCCCTCGGGCTCGCGAGCTTCGTCCAGCTCGCCGGGCTCGAGCCGGAGCAGCGCGCCCTCTACAGCTTCGCCTGGCAGATGGTGCGCATCGGGTCGCTCGACGCGAACTTCGCGTTCGTGATGGATCCGCTGAGCGGCCTCATGACGCTGATCATCACCGGCGTCGGCGCGCTCATCCACGTCTATGCCGCGTCGTACATGGAGGCAGAGCCTTCGTACTGGCGGTTCTTCACGTACCTGAACCTCTTCGTCTTCTCGATGTTGCTCCTCGTCCTCGGGGACAACTTCATCGTGATGTTCTTCGGCTGGGAGGGCGTCGGCCTCTGCAGCTACCTGCTCATCGGGTTCTGGTACCGCGACTACCAGAAGGCCTCCGCGGGGATGAAGGCCTTCGTCGTGAACCGGATCGGCGACTTCGGCTTCGTGTGCGGCCTCGCGCTCCTCTTCTGGGGCCTCGGCGCCAAATGGCTCGACGACGGCCGGTACCTGTCCGATTACCGGGCGCGCTTCATCGCGGTGGCCGCCGAGGGGGGCGGCGAGCGCGGCGCCCCCGCCGAGACGAGCGACGCGGCGGGGGGCAAGCCGGGCGAGCGCAGGGCGCTCCGCGCCGGCGCCAAGGGCTATCTCACGTTCACCGGCCACCCCGGCGCGCGCGTGTACCTCGGCATCGCCGACGCCGCGCAGCTCGCCTCGAACCCGCGGCCGTTCGGCGTCTCTCCCTTCATCCGGAGGGAGATCGACGCCGGGGCGCACTCGGTGGTGATCGTGCCGGGCGACGGCGCCGTCGTCGGGGGCGACGGCCTCGAGATCGCCGCGATCGAGCGGATGCGCGTCGAGCCGGGCAAGGAGGTCGTGCTGGCGACCGTGGGCTCGACGGTCACGTTCCGAGAGATCCACGACCAGCTCGCGATCAAGGACGCGGGCGGCAAGGCGTTCCTCAAGGAGGCGCTCGAGTCGAAGGCGGTGTGGGGCGTCGGGCTGATCACGCTGGCCTGCCTCTTCCTGTTCGTCGGCGCGGCCGGCAAGAGCGCCCAGATCCCGCTCTACGTCTGGCTGCCCGACGCGATGGCCGGCCCGACCCCGGTCTCCGCACTGATCCACGCCGCCACCATGGTCACGGCCGGCGTCTACATGATCGCGCGCCTCAGCTTCCTGTTCTCGCTGAGCCCGACCGCGGGCGGGATCGTCGCGCTGATCGGGGCCTCGACGGCGCTCTTCGCGGCCACGATCGGCTTCTTCCAGTACGACATCAAGAAGGTGCTCGCCTACAGCACGGTGAGCCAGCTCGGCTTCATGTTCATCGGGGTCGGCGTCGGGGCGTACTGGGCCGCCGTGTTCCACCTGATGACGCACGCCTTCTTCAAGGCGTGCCTCTTCCTCGGCTCCGGCTCGGTGATCCACGGGATGCACGCGGTGGAGCACGATGAGGCCGCGGCGCAGGACATGCGCAACATGGGCGGCCTCCGCCGCGTCATGCCGCTCACGGCGCGGACGTACCAGGTGGCGTGCCTCGCCATCACCGCCGCGCCGATCCCGTTCTTCGCCGGCTTCTGGTCGAAGGACGAGATCCTCTGGAAGGCGTTCGGCGCCGAGAACACCGGGCCGATCCCGGCGCTGCTCATCTACGGGATGGGGCTCGCGGCGGCGCTCTGCACCTCGTTCTACATGTGGCGGAGCTACTACCTGACGTTCGAGGGGCCGCACGCCCGCAAGGAGATCAAGGCCAAGGTCCACGAGTCGCCGCCGGCGATCACCTGGGTGCTCGCGGCCCTGGCGGTCCTGTCGACGTTCGCGGGCGCGGTGTTCGGCTTCTCCAGCCACTTCGTCGGCGGCCACGGCGAGCCCCTGCTCGAGGCGTGGCTCCACCCGGTGTTCGTCCACGCGGACGTCTCGTTCCGCCGCCACGGGCTCGGGCTCGAGCTCGCGCTCATGGCGGTCTCCGTCGGCGGCGCGATCTTCACCTTCTCGCGCGCCCGCGCCCGCTACGGCGAGCGGCGCTCGGCGCGCTGGGCGGAAGAGGAGCGGCGGCTGCCGGGCTTCCAGCTCCTCTCGAACAGGTACTACGTCGACGAGATCTACGGCGCGACGGTGGTGCGCGCCGTCCTCTCGCTGCGCCTGTTCTTCGCCGAGATGGACCGGTGGATCGTCGACGGCATCGTCAACGCGGTCGCGGTCCTGGCGCGGGCCGCGGCATGGGTCACGGGCGCCATCGATCGGTACCTCGTCGACGGGGTCGTGAACCTCGTCGCCGAGGGCACGCTGAGCGCGGGAGCGAAGCTCCGCACCCTGCAGACGGGGCGCATCCAGAGCTACGTCTACTTCCTCTTGGGCGGCGTCGCCTTGTTCAGCATCGTTCATTACTTCCTGCGGTGAACGGCGGATGTCGAACCTCTCCTTCGTCAACACGCGCCGCGGCGTCGCCCTCGCGAGCCCGGGCAGGTCCACCTCGATGAAGCTCCTGATCTCCCTCCTGGCCGCGCTCGCCGTCGTGCTCGGGGCGGCGCCGCCCGCGGCGGCGCAGGCCCCCGAGGCGCCGCGGGCGCTCGAGCCGCGCGGCCGGATCGCGCTGCGCGCGGAGGCGCCCGGCGCGCCTGTCGAGCTCGCCGCGAGCGGGCCGGACTACGCCGGCTCGTTCGCGATCGAGAACCGCGGCGACGGCCCCCTGAAGGTGACGCGGGTCATCGTGCGCACGTCGCCCGAGGACCCGCGCGTCCCGCCTGGTGTCAGCGCCGAGCTCGAGGGCGGCGGCACCGCGGCGAGCCTCCCGCCGGGCGCGAGCCGGAAGGTCGTGGTCCGGTGGAGGACCGAGGGCGTGCGCGCGCGCGAGCTCTACGGGCACGTCATCGTCGAGTCGGACGCGGTCGACGCCGGCGCGGCCGCGCCGGGGCGGACGCTGGCGATGGGCATCCACGCGGAGCGCGGGCGCGGCCTCGGCTTCGTCGGCGACCACATCCTGTCGATCCTGACGTTCCTGCCGCTGCTCGGCGTGGTCGCGGTGTTCGTCGCGCACCTGCTGCGCTACCAGGACGACCGGAAGCTCCGGCTGATGACCGTCGCGCTGATGGGCGCGAACCTCGTCCTCGCGGGGTGGCTCTACGCCCAGTTCGACCGGAGCTTCACGCGGGCCGACGGCAACGACGGCTACCAGTTCATCGAGCACGGCGTGTGGATCCGCTCGCTGAACGTCGAGTACTTCGTCGGCGTCGACGGCGTGTCGATCTCGATGGTCCTGCTGACGGCGCTGATCTCGTTCGTGGGCGCCCTCGCGAGCTACAGCGTCCACGACCAGCTCAAGGGCTACTTCGCCATGTACAACCTCCTCGTCACGGGGATGTACGGCGTCTTCATCGCCCTCGACCTGTTCCTCTTCTTCGTCTTCTGGGAGGTGATGCTCCTGCCGATGTACTTCCTCATCGGCATCTGGGGCGGCCCGCGGCGCGAGTACGCGGCGATCAAGTTCTTCCTGTACACGCTGGCCGGCAGCGTCTTCATGCTGCTCGCGTTCATCTGGTTCTACCTGAACGCTGGCCACACCTACCTGGTCGACGGCCAGGCGACCGAGCGCATCTTCTCGATCCCGGAGCTCTCGCGCGTCGCCTGGGCGGGGCAGGGGCTCGAGATCCTCGGCGTCGCGGCGGTGAAGGTGGTCTGGATCTGGCTCTTCCTCGGGTTCGCCATCAAGATCCCGATGTTCCCGTTCCACACCTGGCTGCCGGACGCCCACGTGGAGGCGCCCACGGCGATCAGCGTGATCCTCGCGGGGGTGCTCCTCAAGATGGGCACCTACGGCATCCTCCGCATCAACTTCACGCTGCTGCCCGAGGCGACGCAGTGGGCCGCTCCGGCCATGGCGGCGTTCGGGGTGATCAACATCCTCTACGGCGCCTTCTGCGCCATGGCGCAGAGCGACCTGAAGAAGCTCGTGGCTTACTCCTCCGTCAGCCACATGGGCTTCACGCTGCTCGCGCTCGGCGCGATGACGCCGCAGGGCATCCAGGCGTGCCTCGTGCAGATGTTCAACCACGGCCTGATCACCGGGATGCTCTTCACCCTGGTCGGCGTGGTCTACGACCGCGTGCACACGCGCGACATCGACAGGTTCGGCGGCCTCGCCTCGGAGATGCCGCTCTACACGGCGTTCGTGGGCTTCGCGTTCATGGCGTCGCTCGGCCTGCCCGGCCTGTCCGGCTTCTGGGGCGAGGCGATGACCTTCATCGGCGCCTTCCCGCGCTACCGCGCCCTCACGATCCTCGCCGCCGTCGGCGTGATCATCACCGCGGCCTACCACCTCTGGGCGCTCCAGCGGATGTTCCTCGGCACGTTCCGCGCGTCGTGGCGGCAGAGCAAGTACCTCGAGCCGTTCGGCGGGAAGTTCCCGGAGATCAGCGGCCGAGAGCTCGCGTCGATCGCGCCGCTCGCGGCGCTGGTCCTCCTCCTCGGCTTCTGGCCGCGCCCGCTCCTCAGCCTCATCGACCGCGGGGCGCTCGAGGTGCACCGCCTCGTCGACAGGCCGGGGCCGTCCCAGATCGCCGGCGCGCCCGGCGTGGACAGCGGCGCGCCGGCCCGCGCGGCCGCCCTGGAGGAGGGCGGCGCGGCGGGCCGGGGCGCCCTCGCCAGCGCCAGATAAGCCGTGGAAACCCGCACCTTCGACAACGTGGCGAGCCTCCCGTACTTCGCGCCGGAGCTCGTCCTCATCGCCGCCGCCCTGCTGCTCGTCGTGTGGGATCTCGCGTCGCCGGCGCGCCTCAAGATCGCCGGCCTCGTCGCCATCAGCCTGGCGGCGCTCGGCGGGTCGGGCGGGATGGGCGCCTACTTCCTGGCGACGGGCGCCGGGCCCCACGAGCTCTTCTACGGGCTGCTCGCGTTCGATCGCTTCTCCAACCTGTTCCGCGTCATCTTCGCGTTCGTCACCGGGGCGATCGTCCTCTTCTCGGTGCCCCCGAGGGGGCCGGGCGTCGAGCCCGAGCTCCGGCGCGACCAAGGCGAGCTCTTCACGTTGATCCTCGTGCTCTCGCTGGGCATGAACCTCATGGCGGCGAGCCGCCACCTGCTGCTCATCTACCTGTCGCTCGAGCTCGTCAGCGTGATCAGCTTCGTGCTGGCGGGCTTCAAGATCAACGACGCGCGATCGAGCGAGGGGGCGCTCAAGTACGTCATCTTCGGCGGCGTCGCGTCGGGGATCATGCTCTACGGGATGAGCTGGATCTTCGGCATCACCGCGTCGATGCGCCTCGGCGAGTGCGCGGCCCGGATCGCCGAGCTCACCGCGCAGCAGGGCAAGGTGCCGGAGGTCGTCTTCGTCGGCACGGCCTGCATGCTCGCGGGCTTCGGCTACAAGATCAGCGCGGCGCCGTTCCACATGTGGACGCCGGACGTGTACGAGGGCGCGCCGACGCCGGTGACCGCGTTCCTCTCGGTCGGGCCCAAGGCGGCCGGCTTCGCGGTGCTGGTCCGCTTCTTCTCGGACGCGCTCGGCGCCGGGAGCGCGTCGCCCGGCGTCGCGACGCCGTGGCCGGTGCTCGCCGGGTGCCTCGCGATGGCGACGATGACGATCGGCAACCTGTCGGCGCTCGGGCAGGAGAACGTGAAGCGCATGCTCGCCTACTCGAGCATCGCGCACGCCGGCTACATGCTGCTCGGCTTCTCGGTGTTCAGCGACGCCGGCGTCGCCGCGATCGCGTTCTACATCGTCACCTACTGCTTCATGAACCTCGGTGCGTTCATGGTGGTGATGGCCGTGGCCGAGCAGAGCGGCGGCGACGAGACGCTCTCCGCCTTCCGGGGGCTCGGTCGCCGCGCGCCGCTCGTCGCCGCGGCGATGGCCGTGTTCCTGGTCTCGCTCACCGGTCTGCCCCCGATGGCCGGCTTCGTCGGCAAGTTCTATCTCTTCTCGGCGCTGCTCACCGCCGGCGGCGCGTGGCGCTGGGTCATGGCGATCGTCGGCGTGGTGAACAGCGTGATCTCGCTCTTCTATTACGCGCGCGTCCTCCGCGCGATGTACCTCGAGAAGGGCGAGCGCACCGAGCCCGCAGCCGTGCGGCCGCTGCTCGGCGCGACGACGTGCGCGCTCGCGGTTCCGACCCTGCTGCTCGGCGTCTACTGGGGGCCCGTTTACGATTTCGTGGCGCGCTCGCTGACGATGCTGCGCTGAGCCCCGCGCGGTCGAGCGAGCGCGCAACCGCCCTCCTCGACGGGCGCGCTCGCCGATCGCACGCGGCGGTATCGATCTCCCGGCGATCCTTGCTAGTGTGCGCGCGCGTGGCCACGACGCAGGACGCGACTTCTCCAGGGGAACGTTTCACGCGGGGGGTGCGCCTCGTCCCGGGCGGCCTGGACATCGGCGGCAAGCTGGTCCCGCTGTACGCGGGCAGCCTGCATTACTGGCGGCTCGACCCGTCGGACTGGCGCGCCTGCCTCGAGGCCACGCGCGCGCTCGGCGTTCACCTGATCGACATCTACGTGCCCTGGGCCGTTCACGAGACCGGTCCAGGCCAGTTCGATTTCGGCCAGATCGATCTGCGCCGCGACGTCGGCGCTTTTCTGCGCCTCGCGCACGACCTCGGCTTTTACGTGATCGCCCGCCCGGGTCCGCACATCAACGCGGAGCTCACCTGCTTCGGCATCCCCGAGCGCGTCATCTGGGACCCGAGCTGCCAGGCCCGCTCCGCGCGGAACAACCCGGTCGTGCTCCCGATGCTCCCCTACGGCTTCCCGGTCCCGAGCTATGCGAGCAACGCCTTCCACGACGAGGTCGCCCGCTACTTCCACGCGCTCGCGCCGGTGCTCAAGCCGCACCTCTATCCGGACGGGCCGATCGTGCTCTTCCAGATCGACAACGAGGGCGCGCTCTACTTCCGCGACGGGGCGTACGACCAGGATTACCACCCCGACGCGATCTCCCTGTACCGCGACTTCCTCCGCGAGAAGTACCGGACGATCGAGGCGCTCCAGCGCGCGTACGCGCGGCGGCCGGAGCCCGCGCCGGAGGGCGCTCTGGCCGAGGACGCCGGCGCGGCGCTGCTGCGCGCGGTCGCCCGCGAGCGCGCGCCCGTCGAGGAGGGCGATCTGCGGTTCGCGACGATCACGCCGCCGGTCGCGTTCGACGCCGAGACGCCGGCGGATCTCGCGCGCCACCTCGACTGGAGCGAGTTCCACGAGCACCTCCTCGAGGTCGCCATGGGCCGGTTCGCGAAGGCGCTCGCCGCGGCCGGCCTCGACGGCCTGCCCACGATGCACAACTTCCCGATGGGCCAGGATGCGACGCCGCTCAACCCGGCCCGCATCTCGCGCGTCGTCGACCTCGTCGGCCTCGACTACTACAGCGTCGCGAGCCCGAGCAGCCGCCAGATCATCGCCCGTCGGACGAGCGAGCTCGCCGTGCGCTGCGAGGCGCTCTCTTTGCCGCCCTTCGCGTGCGAGATGGGCGCCGGCTTCCCGCCGTTCTTTCCGCCGCTCGAGGAGCGCGACAGCACCTTCGTGATGATGGCCGCGCTCGCGTACGGGCTGCGCGGGTACAACATCTACATGGCGGTCGAGCGCGATCGCTGGATCGGCGCGCCGATCGATCCGCACGGCCGCCCGCGCCCGTTCGCCGCCTTCTGGCGGAAGCTCTCCGCGGCCCTCGAGGCCACGCGGTTCCACGCGCTCCGCCGCCGGGCGCCGGTGCGCATCGTCACGCCGCGCGCCGAGCGCCGGCTCACCCGCGTGATGCACGCCTTCGGCCCGCTCACCGGGGCGTTCTTCTCGATCCTGAACTTCGGCGCGCGCGACCGCTGCCTCGAGGACGATCTCGGGCTCGGCTACCCGCTCGCGGTGGAGCCCGACACGTTCGTGCGCGCGTTCGAGGAGGCGCTCGACGCGCGCGGCGTCCCCTACGCGCACGTGGGGGGGGAGGATCGCGACATCTCGCTCGCCGGGGCGCGCTGGGTCATCTGCGCGACCTCGGGCGGCCTGAGCCCGGAGCTGTTCGAGCGGCTCGAGGCGACGGCGGGGCAGGGGACGCTGATCACGCTCGGCCCGCGCGAGCCCACCTTCGACGGCGCGTTCCGCCCGCTCCCGCAGCCCTACGATCTGCGGCGGCTCCTCGCGCCCGGGCAGAACCTGCCGGCGCTCCTCCAGGACAACCCCGCCGCGGCGGACTCCGCGGTGTCGCGCGCGATCGACGCGCTCGGCTTGCCGACGCTCGCGTGCGATCCCGACAGCGTGTTCGCCACGCTGCACGAGGACGCGTCCGGCGCGCCGCGGGTGCTGTTCCTGCTGAACCCCGGGGACGCGGACGTGGTCGCGCGCGTCACCGTGAGCGCGGCGCGCGCGCGCGACGTGCTGGACGACGCGCACTTCGAGGCGCGGCGCGGGGCCCTGGAGGTGCGGCTCGTGCCGCGCTCGGTGCGCATGCTGGCGCTGGAGTGATTCCTTGCTGCCCGTGCGCCAGTACTGCGTAGCCTGAGCTCGGCCTGGTTGCGCTGGTCTCGCCGAGTCGCCCGCCCCCGCTCCGGGGGCCTACCGTGGATGCATGATCAGGGGCGACCTCGTGCGAGGCGGTATTGGGGACACGCTTTGACGGAGCGGTATCGAGAATACTGCATGAGCAACGTTCGTTGGACGATGGCTCACCCGCCGCGGGGCGCTGACGGCAGCGCTCGGGCGGCCGCGCGGCGCGATATGGCGCCTCGCGGTCAGCGGTCGAACTTCAGCGAGTTGCCTTCGGCGTCGCGGAAGCGGCCCATTCCGATCATGAGCATGTCAATCAGCGACCAGATGCCGAGTCCGCCGCACGTCAAGAGCTTGGCGATGCCGAGCCCGGTCTGCCCCAGATAGAAGCGATCGGCGCCCAGGCTCCCCAGGAAATAGGAGAGCAAGAAGAGCGTGGACTGGCTCTTGGTCGGGTAACCGACGGGCGCGTCGCGCTTGAGCACGAGGCCTTGGGCGTCTCGCATGGATCCGGTGCCGATGAGGATCAGATCGACGAGGGTCCAGAAGCCGAGACCGCCGCACGTGAACAGCTTCAGGAGGCCGAGCCCGGTCTGGCCGAGGTAAAGGCGATCGACGCCGAAGATCCCGAGAAAGGCCGCGAGCAGGAAGGCAGTCGCCTGGTCCTTGTCGGAATAGAGCTGCATCGCGCCGGGGTGGGGCGGCCCGCCGTAAGCAGGCGGTGGACCCCAGCCGCCCCCTGGCGGCCCGCCCTGTCCTCCGGGCGGTGCGCCCCATCCCGCGCCCGGCGGCGGGTATCCCCCGCCCGGAGGCGGGTATCCCCCACCCGGCGGCGGGTATCCCGCTGCCGAGCCCCCACCCGGCGACGGGTATCCGCTTGCCGAGGGCGCGCCGCCGCCCGGCGCCACACCCTGGCCGCCCGGCGGGCTCGATCCCCAGCCGCCGCCGTTTCCCCAGCTTCCGCCGCCGTTCCCCCAGCTTCCGCCCCCGGGCGGAACCCCACCACCGCTCGTGCTCATCTTGCTTCCTCCAGCTGACGCGGCGGTGAAGGCTGCCGTCGCCTCCGCGGTCGTCGGCCGAGCTTGACTGTATCGCGGAACCGCCGGCGCTGCGCTCGCGGAACGCGGAAATCGCTGGTGGTCGACGGAGGCCCACCCTACCTTGGCCCCGGAGGCCGCTGAGCGCGGCACAACGAGCAAGCGCAACGGCAATGAACCAAGATACCCAGTCGGATCGGTGGCTGTCGTTCGCCCTCCGGGCGGGGCTCGTCGCCCTGTTCTTCTGGATGGTGAAGGGGCTGCTCGTCCCCGTCCTGCTCGGCGGCCTGGTCGCGCTCCTCGTCTCCCCGCTCCAGCGCCGCCTCGCGCCTCGACTCGGCCGCTTCCGGCAGTTCGCGCCCGCGATCTCCACGGTCAGCGTGGTGATCCTCGTGTGCATCCCGCTCGCGGTGATCATCATCGAGGCCTCGGCGTCGATCAGCCGCTTCTTCGCCCGGGACTGGTCCAGCACCATCGAGCGCGTCCAGGGCCTCCTGAACGACGGGCGGCTGACGGGGCTCATGAACAGGGCGGGCCTGTCCGGAGACGACGTCCGCACCTACGTGAGCAACCTGTTCCAGCGCGTGGGCAGCTCGATGGCCGGCTTCGCGGGGGGCATGGTCGCCGCGGTGCCGCAGACGATCGTCGACGCCTTCCTGTTCATCGTGGCGCTCTACTACCTGCTCCGCGACGGCGGCCTGCTGCTGCGCTGGCTGCTCACGCAGTCGCCGTTCAGGAACGAGGAGACCGACGTCCTCTTCGCGTCGATTCAGGACACGGTGCACGGCGCCGTCCTCGGCCTGCTCGCGACGGCGGCCGTGCAGGGGACGCTGACGACGGTCGCGCTCTTCGTCTGCAAGGTGCCGGGCGCGTTCCTGCTCGGCCTCCTCGCCACGCTGCTCTCGCTCGTCCCCATGATCGGCACCACGCCGGTGACGCTCGGAGCGGCCATCTACCTGTTCGTCATCGGGCGCATCGGCGCGGGCATCGGCATGTGCGCCGCCGCCGTCCTCGTCGGGCTGTCGGACAACGTGATCCGGCCGTGGGTCCAGAGCTCGCACGGCGGGATGCACCCGCTCATCGCCCTGCTCGCCATCTTCGGCGGGCTCGAGCTGTTCGGCGCCGCGGGCATCTTCATCGGTCCGGTCGTCGCCGCGATCGTCCTGTGGGCGGTCAACACCCGCTCGAGCCTCTCCCGCGCGAGCCTCCCGATGGGGCAGTACGCGTCGCAGCCGCCGCCGTCGCTGGGCTCGCCGACCTCGCGGCCGCCGCCGGGCTCGCGGCCGCCGCCGGGCTCTCGACCGCCGCCCGCGTGAGCCAGCGGCGCGCGCGGCTCGCGCGCCGCGCCCGTCGCGCTCACCAGCGCTCGATCCGGTAGCCCCTCCGCTCGGCGACCCGGCGCAGCCGGGGATCGGGGTTCACGGCGATCGGCTCGGCGACGAGCTCGAGGAGCGGCAGATCGCTGATGCTGTCCGTGTAGAACGTCGAGTCCTCCAGCCGGAAGCCCTGCGCCTCGGCCAGCGCCCGCGCGCGCGCGACCTTGCCCTCGCCGAGGCAGAGCGGGGGCGCGGCGCGGCCGGTGAAGTGCCCGCGCTCGTCGATCTCGAGCTCGCTCGCGACGAGGTGCTCGATCCCGAGCCGCCTGGCCAGCGGGCGCGAGGTGTAGGGCCACGCGCCGGTCACGATGGCGCAGAGGTCCCCTGCCGCCTTGTGCCGCCGCACGGCCTCGCGCCCCCCGTCGGCGATGTGCGGCTCGACGTGGAGCCGGAACCAGTCGTCGCAGCGGGCCGCGAGGACGGTCTCGGGCACGCCCCGGAGCGCGATCAGCGCCCGCTCGGCGACCTTCTCGGCGTCGAGCACGCCGAGCGTGTATTGCCCGACCCAGTAGAGGGTCTTCAGGAGATCGCGCGCCGTCGCCTCGCCGATCTGGCGCTGGTACTTCACGTAGAGGCTCGCGGTCTCCTTGCGCAGCAGCGTGCGGTCCATGTCGAACAGCGCCGCGCGCCGGCGCGCCGCTCGGCCGTCCCGCGGCGCCGCGCCGTCCTGCCGCGCCGGGCCGGCGCTGCGCGGGGGGCCGGGCGCCGTGTCGTCGAACGAGGTGCTCACGGCGAGTGAACGTAGCCGTTCGCGAGGGTGAGGGAGAAGAGGTTGCACGCCGCGTGGAAGAGGAGCGGCGCCCCGATGCCGCCGGTGCGCGCCCGCAGCCACCCGAAGACGAGCGCGGGGAAGAAGACGGCGAGCCGCGCGGGGTGCAGGATCGTGAGCACGTGGCCGAGCGCGAAGATCGCCGAGGCGATGAGCCACGCCGGGCCGAGGGGCGCGCCGAGGACGCGGACGCGCGGCGGGAAGACGCGGTCGAGGGCGCTCTGGAGGTAGCCGCGGAAGAACGCCTCCTCGGGCAGCGCGACCACGAGGAGCTGCGCGGCGATCTCGTCGGCGGAAGGCGGGCGCAGCACGAACGGCGAGGTCACGCCCCAGTACAGCCGGTAGCCGAGCCAGAACGGCGGGAACACGATCGCGGCGACCAGCGCTGCCCAGGCGACGGCGTGGAGCGCGGCGCGGCCGAGCCGCACTGCGGAGAGCGGCACGGGCTCGAGGATTCCCCCGAGGGACAGGCCGTGGGCGCGGATCGTCGCCTCGTCGTACCGCAGCACGAGCCAGAACGTCGCCGCGAGGAACGTGAGGCCCACGAGCGTGCCGGCGTAGCTCTTCGGCGCCGCGTAGGACACCGCGGTCACGGCGGCGGTCGTGATGGCCGCGGCGAGGAGCGCGCGCGGGGCGGTCGGCTCGGGCGGACGCGGGCGCTCGCCGTGGAGCGCGCCCGCGGCGTCCGCGCCGGCCGGCGCGCCGGGCGTCTCGGCGCCGGCTCGGGGGTGCGCGTCGCGGCTCGGTTCGATGGGCGTCGGCGGTTGCAAAGGCGTGTTCGTCGCGGAGGGGATGCGCGCGGGGATCGCGCGCCGCGGGCCCAGCGTAACCGCGAGCACGGCGCTGCGCGACGACCAGCGCGGCGGCGTCGCGATCGCTGCGCTGCTCACCGGTCCAGCCGTCGGCCGTTTTTTAGCCTTCCAGCCCGGTCACGTTAGAGTGCGGCCGCTGTGGCGTTTTCCCGTCTTCGCTGTCTGCTGAAGCCGTTGGCCTGCGCGCTGCTCGCGTCCGTCGCGACGCTCGATCCGGCGCCCGCGCTGGCCGCGTCGCCGTTCCTCATGACGCCGGAGCCGAGCGTCGCCGAGGCCTCTCCGGCGTATCGCTACGCCAACATGACGGACGACGAGGCGCTGGCCGAGCTGGATCGTCGGAAGATCCTGTACCTCAGGGTCGATCACGCGCCCGGGGTGCGCGCGCCGATCCGGCTCACGGGCCGGCTGAACGGCGTGTACGTCCATTCGGTGCTCCCGCCCGAGCAGCGCGTGACGAGCATGTTCGAGATCCTGGACGCGCGCCTCGCGCTCGCGCTCGACGATTTCGCGGCCGTGCTCGCGCGGCACGATATCGACGAGGTCGTCCATTACACGATGTATCGACCCAACATGCCGATGCCGGGCCGCGAGCGGGGCGACCACGACGGGGAGCACGGGCACGGGAGCGCCCAGGCGAAGCCGGCGGACAGCGACGTTCGCAAGGAAGCGACGAGGCCCGCGCCGCCGGTGGAGCTGGGCAAGAAGGGCGCGCTCGACGGGACGTCGAAGGCGCCCGAGGAGCGCCCGCGACGCCTGAAGGAGAAGGGCGCGGCGAAGGCCGTGGCGAAGGACAAGGGCGCGGCGGAGGCCGCGGCGAAGGACAAGGGCGCGGCGGAGGCTGCCGCGAAGGACAAGGGCGCGGCGGAGGCCGCGGCGAAGGACAAGGGCGCGGCGGAGGCCGCGGCGAAGGACAAGGGCGCGGCGGAGGCCGCGGCGAAGGACAAGGGCGCGGCGGAGGCCGCGGCGAAGGACAAGGGCGCGGCGGAGGCTGCCGCGAAGGACAAGGGCGCGGCGGAGGCCGCGCGAAGCGCCGCGTCCAGCGCTCCGGGGCGGACGACCGCGGCCCGCAGCGCGCCTGCCAAGGCGGCCGGCAAGGCCGGAGCGCGCCGCGCTGCCCGCCGCGGGCCCGTGGCGTCGACCCGGACGACGGCGTCCCAGGCCAAGCGCCGCGGCGACGTCGCGCTGCGCAGCGACGCCGGCCAGAAGCCCCGCGGCGACGTCGCGCCCCGCAGCGACGCCCGCCAGAAGCCCCGCGGATCGTGGGCTCCACCCGGCACGCGTCACCCCGCGGGCCTGGCCATCGACGTCGGCGCGCTCAAGAAGCGCGACGGCACCTGGATCAGCGTCGCGCGCCACTTCCACGGCCGCATCGGAGACAAGACGTGCGGCGAGGGGGCGCCCCAGCCCGAGCTCCCCGAGGCCCGCGAGCTCCGGTCGATCGTGTGCGAAGCGGCCGATCTCGGGATTTTTACATACGTGCTGACGCCCAATTACAACGCGGCGCACGCCGACCATTACCATATGGAGATCAAGCCGGGCGTCCGGTGGTTTCTCTATCACTGAGCGCGCTCCGCGCCCCTGTACAGCCCTGAACGGCGCGCTGCGCCCCACTGCACATCCGTTGATTGCGCGTTTTTCGATGAGTTGAGCGGTTTCTGCGCGCAACTCCCGCCGCGAGAGCGACGATTCCCTTCCCGAACGAAGGCGCCGGCGCTCCGCCGCGCGCCCCCGCAAGGGAGGTCGACGGACATGGTGCAGAAGAGAGAAGGACAGCCGCTCCCGGGGACTTCCTACCGCGTGCTCCGGAGGATCGGGGCAGGCTCGTGCTCGGAGGTCTTCGAGGTGACGGGGCGCCGCGGCCAGCTGCGCGCGCTCAAGCTGCTCCGCGCCATGCACGAGGGGTCGAGCGAGGTCGCCGCGCGCCTCGTCCAGGAGGGGCGCGCGCTCTCGGCGCTGAGCCACCCGCACGTCGTGAAGGTCGAGGAGGTCGGCGTGACGAGCGACGGCCGGCCCTTCCTCGTCATGCCGCGCCTCTTCGGCGAGACGCTGCGCGAGCGGCTCGACGCGCGCGGGCCGCTCGCGACCCCCGTCGCCGTGCGCATCGCCATCCAGGTGCTCGGCGGGCTTGCCGCGGCGCACCGCGCCGGCATCGTCCACCGCGACATCAAGCCGGCGAACGTGTTCCTCGCGCAGGCGAGCGGCGCCGATCAGGTCGAGGCCGAGCTCGAGAGCGCGCCCGGCGCGCCCGAGGCCGAGCACGCGGTGCTGATCGACTTCGGCATCGCGAAGGTGAGCCTCGAGGGGCTCGGGCCGCCGACGGGCTCGAACGTCCTCGGCACGCCGCGCTACCTGTCGCCCGAGCAGATCCGGGGCGAGGAGGTCGACGCGCGCACCGACGTGTACGCGGTGGGGCTCCTCCTGTTCGAGGCGATCACCGGGCGAGGACCGTTTCCGGTGGTCGACTCGATGGCGGTGATGCGGGCGCACCTGAGCACGCCGGCGCCGCGGCTCCGCTCGCTCCTCTGGGTACCTCCGGCGCTCGACCACGCGGTCGCGCGCGCCCTCGAGAAGGACCCGGGGCTCCGCTGGCAGACGGCGGACGCGATGGCCGCCGCGCTCGCGGAGGCGCAGGGAGAAGACGGCGGCAGAGAGACGCCCGCGCCCGACGGCGCTGGGCGGCCCGCGCCGCCGGGCGGCGCGCGCGGCGCGCGGGCGCTGCACGCGGACGGAGGAGCGCGATGACCGGCGCGCCCGCCGAGGAGCGCACGCTCCTGTACGTGGGCGGCGCGTTGCTCGCGCCGCAGTCTCCTCGCGCGCGGCGGCTGCGCGCGCTGGGCGAGGTCGAGCCGTCCGAGGGGGCGCGGCTGCCCTGCGCGCTCGGCGAGGTCGATCCCTCCGAGGACACGCGTCCGCTCCGCGCGCTCGCCGAGGGGGAGTCGCTCCCCGGCACGCCGTACGTCGTGGTGCGCCTGCTCGGCCAGGGCGGCATGGGCGAGGTGTACGAGGTCGAGCACCGCGAGCTCGGCCGTCGGTTCGCCGTGAAGCTGCTGCACCGCAGCCACGCCGGCCGCGGCGATCTCTCGGCGCGCATGCGCGCCGAGGCGCGCTCGATCGCCCGCCTGCGCCACCCGAGCCTCCCCGAGGTGTTCGATCTCGGCGCGCTCGACGGCGGCCGCCCCTACTTCGCCATGGAGCTCCTCGAGGGGCGCGATCTCAGGACCGAGCTCGCGCGCCTCGGCGTGGTCGCGGTCCCGACCGCGCTCCGCCTGGTCCTGCAGGCCCTCTCGGCGCTGTCGCTCGCGCACGCGGCGGGCATCGTCCACCGCGACCTCAAGCTCGAGAACCTGTTCTTGTGCGACGACGGCACGCTCAAGGTCCTCGACTTCGGCGTCGCCAAGCTCCTCCACGCCGGCGCCTCGCTGACCGCCCCGGACGCGGTCATCGGCTCGCCGAGGACGATGGCGCCCGAGCAGTGCGCCGCCCGGCCGATCGATCCGCGCGCCGACATCTATGCGATGGGCCTCGTCCTCTACGAGCTCGTCGCCGGGCGAGGCCCGTTCGACGAGCTGCGCGGCCGTCGCGATGCGCTCCGCTTCGCCCACTGCGAGCAAGAGGCGCCGCCGCCGTCGCGCTTCGCGCCGCAGCCGATCCCGGCCGACCTCGATCGGCTGATCCTGCGCGCCATCGCCAAGGCGCCCGAGCACCGCTTCCAGACGGCCGCGGACATGGAGGCCGCCGTGCGCCGGCTGCACGACGGAGCGCCGCCCGGCGCGGCGCCCTCGACCAGCACGACGGAGCTCACCCCGACCGCCTTCGACGCCCCCGCGGGCGGCGGCGGCGCGCGCAGCGCTGCGCCCGCCGCGGCGCTGCGCGTCCCGCCGCTCGCCTCGCCGGCCTGCGGCCGCCCCGGCGCCGCGCTCCTCCCGCGCCGTCCGCGGGCGCGCTCGCGGCGGCGCGCGACGCGGCACGTCGCCCGCGCAGCGCCGCGCGCCGCCGCCGCCGCCGCCGCCCTCGGCGTGTGCGCGCTCGTCGTCGCGTCCGCCGCGCTCGGGCTCACGCTCGCCGGGCGCTGGATCGCGGCGGGCGATCACCCCGCGCCTGCGCCGCCGCCCGCGCCCGCCGCGGCGCAGGCGCGCTCGGCTGTAAGGTAGCCTCGTCGAGCCCGTTCTCCGGTCGACACCGCAAGGCGGAGTGGAGGGACCATGAACCGGACGCGACGAATCGGGCTGGCTTGTTTGGCGATATCGCTCCTCGCGGGCGCTGCCTCGTGCGGCGGCAGCACCGCGACGCGGCCGGCGGACGCCGCGCCGAGGGGAGCGGCCGCGCCGGCTCCTGGGTTCGTCGCCTCGGGCCCCTCCGCAGACTCGGACGGCGTCGCCTCCGAGCCGGGCGCGCTCGCCGCGCCGTCGCTCGAGGCCGCGCCCGCGGCGCCCCCTGCCGATGTCGGGCCGCCCTCCGTCGCGCACAGCGCCGGCCGCGCCGAGGGGGCGGCGCGCAAGGCGCCGAGCAGCCAGGTCGCGCCGGAGCCGATCGAGCGCCCCGGCCTCGGCACCGAGTGGGGCGAGACGCGCGTGTCCCGCATCTCGACCGCGCCGTTCGTCCGCGCCGACATCGAGCGGCCGTTCGTGGTCGCGAGCCTCTTCTACAACGACGCCGAGGGGGCCCGCGCCATGGCGAGCGCGTCCGGCTTCCGCCGCACGTCGCCGCAGGCCTTCACCCTCGCCGGCGGCGCCGTCGCGATCGGGCTGCGCGCCGAGGGCGGCGGCTTCCTGAGCGGCTTCGTCGCCGGCGAGACGAGCCACGTCGTCGGCGAGGCCGGCCAGCGCTACAGCATCGTGCTGCGCAACCTCACGCCGAACCGCGTCGAGTGCGTCGTCTCCGTCGACGGCCTCGACGTCATGGATGGCCAGCCCGCGGCCTTCAGCAAGCGCGGGTACCTGGTCGATCCCCACGGCGAGCTCGAGATCGACGGCTTCCGCCAGAGCATGGACACGGTCGCGGCGTTCCGGTTCGGATCGGTCCGCGGCTCCTACGCGAACCAGAAGCACGGCGACACGAGGAACGTGGGCGTGATCGGCGTGGCCCTCTTCCACGAGCGCGGCACGGCGCCCTGGACGCTCGACGACGTCCGGCGCCGCCGGGAGGCGAATCCGTTCCCGGGGCAGTTCGCCACGCCGCCCGGAATCTGAGCCGTTCCAGCGGCCATCCCGCACCCGCGCCGTCATCCGATAAAATCAAGCTCCCGCTCCGGCGCGCGCCGGGCTAGGCCACGGCACGGTGTCGGACTTATTGAACCCGTCTCAACGTGCGGCCGTCGAGCACGAGCTCGGGCCAATGCTGGTGCTCGCCGGCGCCGGATCCGGCAAGACGCGGGTGGTGACCACGCGCATCGCCCGCCTGCTCGATCGCGGCATCTCGGCGCGCTCCATCCTGGCGATGACCTTCACCAACAAGGCCGCCGCCGAGATGCACGAGCGCGTCGGCAAGCTCGTCGGCTCCAAGGTCGCGCGCGAGCTCAAGGTCTGCACCTTCCACCGCTTCGGCCTCGACGTGCTCGGCGCCGAGACCCGCGCCCTCGGCCTGCGCGGCGGCTCCTTCGCCATCTTCGATCAGTCCGACGCGCTGGGGGTGATCCGCGAGATCCTCCGCGAGCTCCGCGCCGGCAAGAGCTACGACGTCGGCGCGATCCTCTCGCGCATCTCGAACGCCAAGAACGCGTTCCTCGAGCCCGAGGCGTGGGCCGAGGCGCAGCGGCAGGGCAAGGGCATCGACGACTACGACGAGATCTCGATGCTCGTGTACCCGCGCTACAACGCGGCGCTGCGCTCGTTCCAGGCGTTCGACTTCGACGACCTCATCTGCGAGGTGGTCCGCCTCTGGCAGACGCGGGCCGACGTCCTGGAGCGCTGGCGGATGCGCTACCGCTTCGTGATCGTCGACGAGTACCAGGACACGAACCGCGCCCAGCTCGAGCTGTTGCGCCTGCTCTGCGGCGAGCACCGCAACGTGGTCGTCGTCGGCGACGACGACCAGTCGATCTACGCCTGGCGCGGCGCCGACGTGCGCAACATCCTCGATTTCGAGGAGCATTTCTCGGGCGCGAAGGTCGTCAAGCTCGAGCACAACTACCGCTCGCGCAAGCCGATCCTCGACGTCGCCAACGCGGTGCTCGCGAAGTCCGGCGCCCGCCGGCACAAGAAGTCGCTCATCGCCACCCGCGTGGAGGGCGAGAAGGTGCGGTCCATCATCTGCGTCGACCCCGACGTCGAGGCGAGCTTCGTGGCCACCGAGGCGCAGCGCCTCCTGGAGCGCGAGGCCGCGCGGCCGAAGGACATCGCCGTGCTCTACCGGTCGAACCTCCAGGCGGCCGCGATCGAGTCGGCGCTCAAGGAGCGGCAGATCCCGATCCGGATGATCGGCGGCCAGCAGTTCTTCGAGCGCAAGGAGGTGAAGGACCTCATCGCCTACCTGCGCGTCGCGCTGAACCCGCAGGACGAGATGTCGCTGCGGCGCATCCTGAACTACCCGGCGCGCGGCATCGGCGACGCCGCGGTCGCCAAGCTCGGCGCCTACGCGACGGCGCACGACACCTCGCTCTGGACGGCGGTGTCGCGGCCGCACGCCGTCCACGAGCTGAGCGCCGCCGCGATCGAGGGGTGCCGCCAGCTGCTCCGGATCATCGAGGCCTCGCGCGGCCGGCTCGAGCGCGGCGAGCCCTCGGCCGAGGTCGCGCGCGCGCTCCTCGCCGACGCCGGCTTCAAGGAGGACATCATGACCGGCTCCTCCACGAACAACGCCGCCGCGCGCCGCTGGGGCAACCTCGAGGGGCTGCTCAACGTCTTCGCGCGCCGCGACGAGAAGGGGAAGGGGGACCGCGCGAGCTTCGCCGAGTTCCTGCGGCTGCTCGCGCTCCGGCAGGACTCCGAGGAGGAGGAGGCCACCGATCGCGTGACGCTCACCACGATGCACGGCGCGAAGGGCCTCGAGTTCCCGTACGTCTTCGTGATCGGCCTGGAGGAGGGGCTGATGCCCCACCAGCGCAGCCTGGACGAGCGCGCCACGGACGCCGCCCCGATGAGCGCCGAGGGGGGCGACACGGGCGGGCACAGCATCGAGGAGGAGCGGCGGCTCTTCTACGTCGCGGTCACGCGCGCCCGCGATCGGCTCTACCTCACGCGGGCGAAGCACCGCGGGTCGCGCGGCAAGATGGTGCCGAGGACGCCGAGCAGGTTCGTGCTCGACATTCCCCCTGAGCTCCTGGACGAGCGCGAGGAGCTCGCGCCGGTCGCTCCCGCGATGGAGAAGGTCAAGGCGGGCGCCGCCGGCGTGCTGGCCGCGCTGGCGATGAACCCCTTCGCCAGCGACCCCCCTCTCATCCCGCGCCGCCGTTGAGCGGGGCTCGCCCGCTTCGGATACGGGCCCACCTCGACGTTTTCGGTGCTCGGCGTACTGGAGTACGCCTCCGCGCCGAAAACGCCGATCTGGGCCCGTCTCCTGTGCGGGCGAGCCCCGCTCAGGAACGGTAAGCCAGGAGGCCGGAAGAGCCGGCGTCCTGGCGAACCATCTGGGGTTGGTAGCGAGGCGTCAGGGACGGGCGGGGTGGGGGCTCCGATGACGGAGCCCTCGGGCGGGGCGGACGCTCAGATGGCGGCGCCTTCGGCGGCAGCGAAGCCGACGCGGGTGATCTCCTGCACGCCCTTGCGCGTGACGAAGTCGCGGAAGCTCTCGCCCTCGGCGCGGCCGGACATGTAGTAGCGCGCGATGGCGGCGATCACCTTGGGCGTCTCCTCCTCGGGGATGCGGCCGTCGAGGCGCTCGCCGATGCGCGCGCTCGGGCCGCAGCCGCCGCCCACCCGGAGCGAGTAGTGCGGGCGCTCGACCCCGTCCTTGCCCTTCACCATCAGGCCCGTCATCCCGATGTCGGCGACGTGGTGCTGCCCGCACGAGTTCGGGCAGCCCGAGATCTTGATGTCGAACTCGCCGAGGGCGCTCACGAAGTCGTCGGCCTCCTGCCGGCTGCCGTTCGGCACCAGGTGCTCGCGGATGCGCGTCCCGACCTCCATGCTCTTCGTGATCGCGAGCGTGCAGTAGTCGCCGCCGGGGCAGGTCACCACGTCCGTGATGTGCCCCGCGTCCGCCTCGGCGAGGCCGATCTGCGAGAGCTCGCGGTGCAGCTGGAGCAGCTGCCCCTCCGGCACCCAGCGCACCACGAAGTTCTGCGTGTTCGTCGCCCGCACCTCGCCGTTGCCGTAGCGCCGGGAGATGTCGGCCAGCTGCTTCAGCTGCTCGCTCGTGATGTCGCCGAGCGGCAGCTTGACCGTCGCCACCCGGTAGCCGGGCTGCCTCTGCGGGATCGTGTTGGTCCGCTTCCAGCGCGCGTACGCGCCGTCGCCGAGCGTCTCCCGCGACGGGGTGAGCGGCGGCGGGTCGCTCTCGCGGTACCCGGCCACGTACCGCGCCACCTCGGCCGCGAGCGCGTCGCCCCGCGCCGCCTTGATGCGATCGAACTCCTCGTCGAGCCTGCGCAGGAACTCGGCCTCGCCGATCTTGCGGAGCAGGAACTTGAGCCGCGCCTTCTTCCGGTTCTTCCGCTCGCCGTCCCGGTGGAACACGCTCACCACGGCCTCGCACGCCGGCAGCAGATCCGAGACCGGGATGAACTCCCGCCAGAGGTGCGCGATCTCGGGCGTCGAGCCGAGCCCGCCCGCCACGTAGACCGCGAAGCCCTGGCCGAGATCGCCGACCTTCGCCAGCAAGCCGACGTCGTTGATCATGATCTGCGCGTGATCGCGCGCGCTGCCCGACAGGCCCACCTTGAACTTCCGAGGCAGGCGCCGGTTGTGCTCGTGGAAGAGGAAGTGCTCCGTGACCGCGTGCGCGTACGGCGTCACGTCGAACACCTCGTCCTCGACGACGCCGGCGAGGTGCGACGCGGTCACGTTGCGGAGGGTGTCGGCGCACGCACCGACCGTGGTCACACCCGCGCGCACGAGCGCGCGCTGCAGGTCGATGGTCTCCTCGATCTCCAGGTAGTGCAGCTGGATGTCCTGGCGCGTCGTGACGTGCGCTAGCCCGCGACCCCACCGCTCGGTGACCTCGGCGAGGGCCTCGAGCTGGGCTGCCGTCAGCTGCCCGCCCGGGATCTTGATGCGCTGCATGTGCTTCACGTGCGCGAGCTGCGCGTAGACGCCCATGGCCAGCCGCAGGGGGCGGAACTGGTCGGGGGTCAGCTCACCACGTTTGAATTTGGCGACGTTCTCGGCGTGTTCGTCGATGGCCGCCGCAAGGCGCTCGACTCGTTGCAACATATCGAATGCTATTCCCTATATTTCCGACGCGTCAAGTGCGACAATTCTTTAGGCCGGTGCGGGCAAGCACCTGGCCGTTCCAGCGCCCCTCATGAAGACCAACCTGCCGAACTCGACCGACGCTGTGCACGCGGGTGTGCCCCGCGAGCGCCCGTCCCACACCCTCGCCCCCGCGATCGCGCAGACGGCGACGTACACGTTTGCGAACACGGCGGATCTGGAGCGCTACTTCGCCGGGGGCGACACGGATCCGGAGCGCCAGGAGTACGGCCGGTACGGCAATCCCACGGTGCGCGAGGTCGAGCAGCGCATCGCGGCGCTCGATCGCGCCGAGGACGCCGTGCTCTTCGCGAGCGGGATGGCGGCGGTGACGACCACGGCGTTCGCCCTGCTCAAGGCGGGCGATCACGTCATCCTGTTCCGCGACGTGTACCGCCGCACGCGGCAGTTCGTGATCAACGTGCTCTCGCGGCTCGGCGTCGAGCACACCCTGATCGACCCGGGCGCGTTCGACCAGCTCGAGGCGGCCTTCAAGCCGCGCACCCGCTTCGCGCTGAGCGAGTCGCCGACGAACCCGTACCTGCACTGCATCGACCTGTCCCGCTTCGCCGAGATCTGCAAGAAGGCGCGCGTCAAGACGGTCGTCGACGCCACGTTTGCGACCCCGTACAACTCCGACCCGATCGGGCGCGGCATCGACCTCGTCGTCCACAGCGCGAGCAAGTACCTGTCCGGCCACAACGACGTCCTCGGCGGCGCGGTGTCCGGCTCGAGCGCGCTGATCTCGCTGGTCCGCGACATGCGGAGCGTCCTCGGCGGCGTCATCGACCCCCACGCCGCGGCGCTGATCGGCCGCGGGATGAAGACGCTCGCGCTCCGCGTCGAGCGGCAGAACGCGACGGGGCTCGCGGTGGCGCGCGCCCTCGAGGCGCACCCCGCCGTCGAGCGGGTGTTCTACCCGGGGCTCCCGTCCCACCCGGATCACAAGATCGCGGCCGAGCAGATGCGCGGCTTCGGCGGCGTCGTCAGCTTCATCGTGCGCGGCGGGCGCGAGGCGGCCGCGCGCGTCGTCGACGGCGCGCGCATCGCCGCGATCGCCCCGAGCTTCGGCGGCGTGGAGACGCTCATCGAGCAGCCGTGCATCATGAGCTTCCACGAGCTCAGCGACGAGCAGCTCGCGGCGATCGGCATCTCCCCTGCGCTCATCCGCCTCTCGGTCGGCGTCGAGGAGACCGAGGACGTCGTGAAGGACGTCCTCGGCGCGCTCGACGCGCTCGGCAAGGCCTAGGTCCCGAGCTTCTTCAGCTTCCGCTGCAGCGTCCGCCGGTCGATCCCCAGCAGCTTCGCCGCGGTGGCCACCACGCCGCCCGACTCCCGCAGCGCGGCGCGGATCGCCTCGCGCTCCAGGTCGTCGAGCTTCAGGCTGCCCGGCGGCGGCGTCGGCGCCCCCGCGGAGGGGGGCGGCCGCTGGCGCTCGCGGAGGCCCGCGGCCTCGCGCAGCAGCTTGTCCGCGTCGACGGGCTTGCTGAGCAGCGTGTCCGCGCCCTCGCGCATCGCCGCCACCGCGAGCGGGATGTCCCCGAACCCGGTCAGCATCACGATCGCCGCGTCGGGCTGCAGCTTGCGGTACTGGGCGAGGGCGCTCAGCCCGTCGCCGCGCGGCATGCGGTAGTCGATGACCACGAGGTCCACCGGCTCGTACTCGAGCGCCACGAGCCCCTCGTCGATGGTCGCCGCGGTCCTCGCCACGACGCCGCGGCGGCGCAGCGCGCCCTGCAGGGTGGTGCGGAACGCGTCGTCGTCGTCCACGAGCAGCGCAGTCTCGATCCGTCGCGTCATCTTCACCTCAGGCGGCCCCGGCGCGCTTCAGCGCGGGGGGGAGATCCGCGTCCATGGGGCCCGTGGTCCCGTCGAGGCGGAGGCGCAAGGTCGCCTTCGCCCCGCCCGTCTCGACGCTCTCCATGCGCAGCACCGCGTTCATGCGGGAGGCCATCATCGAGCTGATGTAGAGCCCGAGGCCCATCCCGCCCTGCGACATCTTCGTCGTCTGGAACGGCTCCCCGAGCCGCCCGGCGATCTCGGGGCTCAGCCCCGGACCGCTGTCCGAGACCGCGATCTCGCACACGTCGCCGCGCTCGATCACGCTCACCTCGATCCGCTGCTCGGCGGCGTCGGCGGTCGCCTCGGCGGCGTTGGCGAGCAGGTTGACGAGCACCTGGCGGAGCGCCGGCTTGAGCACGTTCGCCTGCACCGGCCGCGGCGTGTCGAACGCGAGCTCGCCCCGGTAGCCGAGCCGCGCGAGCTCGATCTTCGAGAGGTCGCGCACGAAGCGGGTGAGCTCCAGCGGCTCGAGCCGCTGATCGAGCCGGATCTGCCCGCGCATCAGGCTGATGATGTCGCTCGCGCGCCGGGCCTCGCCGGCCACCGTCTCGGCCATGCGCGCCGCGTCCTCGGAGCCCGTCTCGCGCGCCACGTCGACGAGGTCCTTGCTCGCGAGGAGGATCGTCGCGAGCGGCGTGCTGAGCTCGTGCGACATGCCGCCGACCATGCGCCCGAGCATCGCCAGCCGCTCGTTGCGCTGGCTCTGCTGCCGGAGCTCCTCGAGCCGGTGCGCGTACACGACGACGAAGAAGCCGAGGAACAGCGTCAGCGACGTGAGCGAGACGAGGTCGCCGAGCTGCCGGATGCGGTCGGCGCGGAGCGGCGCGGGGTCGAGCGGCAGCGGCTCCGCGTGGGTGAGCACGCCGATCGCGATCAGCGTCAGGAGCCCCACGAGCACGGTCGTGCGCCGCGGGCAGAGCAGGCCGGAGAGGGCGATGTGGAAGGCGAGGAAGACGGCGAACGGGTTCTCCAGCCCGCCGGAGAACCAGAGCATCCAGGCGTTCGCGACCACGTCGCCCACGAGCTGGGCGCGCGCGAGCTCCTGCGCGGGCTCGCGCGCCGCGGTCTCACCCCCGTCGAGCGGGCGCGCGCGCCGGACCCGGTAGGTCCAGGCGAGGTTCGCCACCGTGATCGCGGCGATGCCGAGGACGAGCGGCCCGAGCCGGAGGTCGGGCACGAGCTTCCGGCTCGCGACCGTCGTCGCGATCATCCCCGCGATCGCCGCCCACCTGAGCTGGATCAGCCACCTGTCGGCGGTGTCCCAGGACGGGGGCTTCGGCCCGGACAAGAGCACCGCGAGCCGCCGGCGCGCCGCCGGCGGCGCGCCGCTCTTGGTGGGGTCGGGACCCGCGTCAAGCGACCAGGGTTGGAAGGAGGATTGCATCCGCGCGCGGACAGGAGGGCTTTCCAGGGCGCGGTCGAGGTGTCCGGCGTTCGGCCCGGAGCAACCTTTCGACGTTGCCTTTCAACCGCTCCCTTGTACCGCGCACGAAAGCCGCGAGCACGCGCGAGGTGCACCCGCGCCCACATCCGGGGTCCGTCAGGAAAAATCCAAGGAATTTCCGGAACTTAGAATTGTGCGATGGCTTACGTCTGTGCCAGCTGCGGGGCGCTCGGCCCCGCGGCCGGTCACTCGGAGCCCTGGTGGACCTGCTTGGGCGGCGGGGCCACCTTGTGCGGCTTCTTCACCACCCAGTTGTCGACGGCGCGCTTGCCGTCGAACGGCGCCTTGATGTCCGCCGGCCGCTCGGCCTCGATCTCCTCGGCCCGGCCCCGGTTGTTCGTGTCGAACATGGTGAAGCCGATGAAGATCGCCAGGAAGATGAGCGACGAGGCGAAGATCAGGGTGTGGAACTTATGGTCCCACTTGAGGTGCATGAAGATGAGCGCCACGACGCTCGCCTTCACGGTCGCGATGAGGACCGCGATGGCCAGGTTGGCCGCGCCGAGGTCGACGTAGCTCGCGCCCACGGTCACGACCGTGAGCACGAGCAGCGTGAGCCACGTGGCGATGTAGACCTTGAGCGGCAGGACATGGGGCACGTGGTCGGCGCCGTGGCCGTGGCCGTGCCCGTGTCCGTGCGCGTCGGCTGCTTCTGCGTGTGTCGACATGCTGTCCTCTAGGCCTCAGCCCACCAGGTAGAGCAGGGGGAAGAGATAGATCCAGATGAGGTCGACGAGGTGCCAGTACAGCCCCACCCCCTCGACCGGCAAGTAGTAGCGGCTCGAGAACTCACCGCGCGTGTTGCGGATGAGGATCCACGTGATGAGCCCCATCCCGATGAGGACGTGCAGGCCGTGGATGCCCGTCATCATGAAGTAGATGGCGAAGAAGATCCCCGCGTGGGCCGTGGTGAAGCCCTGGGCGGTGAAGTACTTCCCCGGCAGGAGGCCGTCGTGGAACTTGTGCGAGTACTCGAAGTACTTGATGACGAGGAATACGGCCGCGCAGAGCAGGGTCACCACGAGCAGCCGGGTGGTGGTCTTCTGGTCGCTCTTCTGCGCCGACCGGACGGCGAGCGCCATCGTCAGGCTGGAACAGATGAGCACCACCGTGTTGATGCCGCCCATCACCTTGTCGAGGTGGTGGTGGGCCTCCACGAAGGAGTCGAAGAACCAGGTCCGGAAGATCGCGAACGCGCAGAACAGCCCGCCGAAGAGGAGGACCTCGGTGACCAGGAAGAGCCAGATGCCCATCCTGCTGGCGTCGAACTGCGTGTCCGCGGAGTCGAAATGATGGGCGACGTGGAAATTGGGGGACAGGATCGGCCCTGCCTTGTTCGGCCGATCGGCGGCCTCGGCGTGCGCGCTCATGCGTTCTCCGTGTTGAAGTCGTATGCGCCCTTGGTCACGATCGGGGTGCGGACGAAGTTCTCGGTGATGGGCGGGGAGACGGTGGTCCACTCGAGGCTGAGCCCGCCCCAGGGGTTCGCCGGCGCCTTGGCGCCGGAGCGCAGCGACTGGATGAAGCAGATGAGCATCACGAGGAAGCCGGCGCCCAGGATCCACGAGCCGACCGTCGAGAAGGCGTGCAGCGGCTGGAACTGGTCGAGGTAGTTGTAGTAACGGCGCGGCATCCCGCGGCTGCCCAGGACGAACTGCGAGAAGAACGTGACGTTGAAGCCGATGAAGACGAGCGCGCAGGCGATGGAGGCGAGCCGCTCGGAGTACATCTTCCCGGTGATCTTGGGCCACCAGTGGTGGAGCCCGCCGATGTAGGCGATGACGGTGCCGCCCACCATCACGTAGTGGAAGTGCGCGACCACGAAGTACGTGTCGTGCAGGTGCAGGTCGACGCTGAGCATCCCGAGGAAGACGCCGGTGAGCCCGCCGATCGAGAAGAGGATGAGGAACGAGAGCGCGTACAGCATCGGCGCGCGGTAGGCGATGGAGCCGCGCCACAACGTCGCGATCCAGTTGAAGACCTTGACCCCGCTGGGGATGGCGACGAGGAAGGTCAGGAACGAGAAGATGATCGCCGCGAGCTCGCTCTGGCCGGAGGTGAACATGTGGTGGCCCCACACGAGGAAGCCGACGAGGGCGATGGCGACGCTGGAGAACGCGATCGCTTTGTAGCCGAAGATCCGGCGCTTCGCGTGGACGGAGATGAGCTCGTTGATGATGCCCATGCCCGGCAGGATCATGATGTAGACGGCCGGGTGGCTGTAGAACCAGAAGAAGTGCTGGTAGAGCACCGGGTCGCCGCCGAGCGCCGGGTCGAAGATGCCGATGCGGAACGCGCGCTCCGCGATGAGCAGGAGGAGCGTGATGCCGAGCACCGGCGTCGCGAGGACCTGGACGATGCTCGTCGCGTAGATCGACCAGAGCATGAGCGGCATCTTGTACCAGCCCATCCCGGGCGCCCGGAGCTTGTGCATCGTGACGATGAAGTTCAGCCCCGTGAGCACGCTGGAGAAGCCGAGGATGAAGACGCCGAACGTGACGCTCAGGACCGAGGTCGTGGTCACCGTGCTCGAGTACGGCACGTAGAACGTCCAGCCGGTGTCGATGCCGCCCGTGACGAGCGACGAGAGCGTGAAGAGGGCGCCGATCCAGTAGAGATACAGGCTGAGGAGGTTCAGCTTCGGGAAGGCGACGTCCTTCGCGCCGATCATGATCGGCAGGAGGAAGTTGCCGAGCGCGCCGGGGATGCTCGGGATGATGAAGAGGAACGTCATCACCGCGCCGTGGAGCGTGAACATCTGGTTGTAGGCGTTCGCGCTCATGATCGTCGCCTTCGGCGTCAGGAGCTCGAGCCGGAGGACCAGCGCGAAGATCCCGCCCATCGTGAAGGCGATGAAGGTGCTGACGAGGTACATCAGGCCGATCCGCTTGTGATCGACCGTGGTGAGCCACGACATGATCCCGCTCTTGGCCCGGATGTAATCCGTGTGGTGGCCGGCGTCGGGTGCCGTATTGACGTCGAGGGTTGTTACGGTCTGCGACATGACTGCTTCTCCCCGGCGCTCACTTCACCGTCTTGAGGTAAGCGATGAGCGCGTCCACTTCTCTGTCCTTGAGGAGCCCCTTGAACGACGGCATCACCGGCGGGTAGCCGCGCACGATCTGGCCTTGCGGGTTGAACACGCTCTCGCGGAAGTAGTTCTCGTCCGCGGTGACCTTCGATCCGTCCGCGAGCTCCTCCTCGCGGCCGAACAGCCCCTTGAGCGACGGCCCCTGGAGGCGCGTCCCGTCGAGCGAGTGGCAGGTCGCGCAGCTCCGCTTGGCGAAGAGCGTCTTGCCGAGCTCCTCGGGCGGGAGGTCGCTGTTGTTGTTGCCCTCGAGCCACTTCTCGAAGTCCGACGCCTCCAGCACCTTGACGGTGGCCAGCATATCGGAGTGACCGGAGCCGCAGTACTCGGTGCACAGGAGCACCGTCTCGCGCGTCTCCGTCGCCTCGAACCACAGCGACGTGTACGACCCCGGGACCACGTCCTGCTTCACGCGGAACTCCGGGATGTAGAAGCTGTGGAGGATGTCCTTCGAGCTCAGGATGAGCCGCACCGGGCGCCCCCGCGGCACGGCGAGCTCGTTCACGGTCGTCGTCCCGTCGGGGTAGGTGAACGTCCAGATGTACATCTCGCCGGTGACGTTGATCTCGTAGGACTCGGCCGGCGCCACGGAGGCGTGCACGTAGCCGCGCATGCCCACGAAGAAGAGCGAGATCAGGATGGCGAGCGGGATCAGCGTCCACACGACCTCGACCGTCGTGCTGTGGTCGACGGGGCTCGTCTTGTCGTGCTCGCTGCGCCGCCGGTACTTGATGGCGAACAGCACCGTCCCCCCGGCGACAAGCAGGAAGAAGAGGACGGAGACCCAGTAGGCCGCAGCCCAGCCGGCGTCGACGTGCTCGGCGAGCGTCGACCCCGCGCGGGGCAGCCAGAAGGAGCCAAGTTCGATCGGGTTCTTATTCTCCATAATTGTGGCTCCGCCACCTTGTGTCCTAGGAAGCCTCGTTTACGCGCGCCCTCGTGCGGGCGCGCTCGGTCCGCCAGAAGCGCATGAGCCAGAGCCCGATCAGCACGACCGTGACGACGCCTGAGGCCTTCATCAGCCGCCGCGTCGCCAGGACGTACCCTCGGGCGTTGGGATCGTAATGAAAACAGAACAACAGCACCCGATCCCAGGCGCTCCCGACCTGCCCGCTGCCCGCTTCGCGCAGCGCGAGGCCGAAGTTCTTCTGTGGAAAAGAGATGCCGTACAGCGTGCGCGACAGGCGCCCGTCCGGCGTGAAGACGAACGCGCCCGCCGCGTGCGCGTACTGCTTCGTCGTCTCGTCCCACCGGTAGTTGAAGCCCACGGCGCTCGCGAGCGCGCGCACCGAGGCCTCGTCCCCGACGAGGAAGTCGAAGCCGTCGCCGTCGATCGGCCGGCCGTAGGCCTCGATGTAGTTCGCCCGCTTCTTGCGCGCCGCCTCGGGCGTATCGCGGGGATCGAAGCTGACGACGAGGGTGCGGTACTCCTTGCCCGCGCTCCAGGCGCTCTCCTTCATCGCCTGGAGCACGCCGTTCAGGACCAGCGAGCACAGCATCGGGCACTCGTAGTAGCCGAGCACCAGGACGAGGGGCTTGTCTCCCGCCGCGTACCGGCCGAGCTCGACCTCTTGCCCCGACTGGTCGCGGAGCCGGAGCTCGCGCGGGAGGAGGGCTCCCGGCCGCTCCTCGATGTCGATGCCGACGAGCTCGGTCGGAATGGTTGTGTCCGCCGCCCGCGCGCTCCGCGCCGGGGTGACGGTGGCCACCACGAGCGCGAGCACGGCGAGCACGGCGGACAGCGGGCGATACATCACTGCACCGGAGCAGACGGCGCCGGGCTGGCGGGCTTGGGTGCCGCGCCTCCAGGCTGGGCGGGCTGGGCGGGCTTGGGCGCCGCGCCTTCCGACGGCTTGGCGGGCTTGGCCGCATCCGTGGGCTTGGCGGCGTCGGCGGGCTTGGCCGCGTCGGCGGGCTTGGCGGCGTCGGCGGGCTTGGCCGCGTCGGCGGGCTTGGCGGCGTCGGCGGGCTTGGCCGCGTCCTTGTCGCCGGGCTTCGCGGCGTCCTGCCCCTGGGCCGGCGCGCCGTTCTCCGCGTTCGGCGCCGCGGCCTCGTCGGGCTTGGCGGCGCTGTCCTCGGGCTGCCCCGGCTGCGCCGCCTGCGCGGGCGCGGCGCTCGCGCCGGGGATGGGCTGCCCGATGCGCTTCTCCTCGTAGGCCTTCAGCGTGAGCGTCACGGCCTGGTCGAGCGGGATGCGGACGACGCCGTCCTTCTCGCTCGCCCACTGGTAGCGGCTGAGCCGCTCCTGCTCCATGGCCCGCAGGCCGCGCAGCGCGTTGCTCGGCGGCTCGAGCACCTTGCTCGAGATCTCCCGCTCCATCGTCGCCTTGAAGACCTCGTTCACGAACAGCACGGTCACCACGAGGGAGAGCAGCGTAGCGATCACGATCACGAAGATGAGCGAGTTGGGCGGTCGATCCGCCTCGGCGTGCTCGTGCTCGGTCTCGGCGTGCTCGGTCGCAGTGTTGTCGGTCGCTTCGCTCATGGCCGGCTCCTTACGGGTTGTCGATCCGAGCCGCTTCGGCAAGGTGCGGGTCGTTCAGAGGATACAGCGGGCTCTTGGCCGCTTGAAGGGAGAGCATCCAGGCTCCCACGCCCAGCGGGCCGAGCAAGCCGGCGAGGTCGATCCAGCTCAGGTGTGCGCCGTGGTGATCCATGTTCGGCATGACCAGCCAGTAGAGGTCGACGTAGTGCATCACGAGCAGGAGCACCGACGCCGCCCCGAGGACCAGCGGGCTCCGCTTCGCGTGCCGGGACAGGAGCACGAGGAACGGCACCACGAAGTGCCCGAACAAGAGAGCCAGGCTCACGACCTTCCACGAGCCCTCCCAGCGGTGACGATAGAAGATCGTCTCTTCCGGGATGTTGGCGTACCAGATGAGCAAGAACTGCGAGAACGCGATGTACGCCCAGAAGATGACGAAGCCGAAGAGGAGCTTGCCGATGTCGTGCTGGCGCTCGACGTTGCTCACCTTGCGCAGGAGCCCCGCCTTGTGCAGCGCGATCGTGATCAGCGCGAGCGCCGAGAGGGAGCTCGTCGCCGCGCCGGCGAACACGTAGACGCCGAAGATCGTCGAGTACCAGTGCGGGTCGATGCTCATCAGCCAGTCGAACGCCGCGAACGAGAGGGTCAGGGCGAAGACGATGACGGCCGGGGCGCTGCTGGCCCGCATCTTCGCGGTCGGACGGAAATCGGCGCTCTTGTCCTGCGCGCGCGAGGTCTTGATGAACCAGAGCGCGAGGCCCGCCCACGCCGCGAGGAACACCACGGCGCGGATGTAGAAGAACGTCGGGTTCAGGTACGCCGCCTTCTGGTGGAGCACGTGATCGTTCGCGGCCTCGGGCCCCATCCAGTGGTGGTAGACGTCGTGGGCGAGCACCGCGATCGGGAGGAACAGCACGGCGCACGCCGGCAGGATCCCGCTCATCCACTCCATGTGGCGGCGCGCGGCCGCGGACCAGCGCGCGCGCGTCAGGTGCTGGATGATCACGAAGAACAGCGCGCCGAGCGCGATCGTCACGAGCCAGGTGAAGCCGGTGAGGTACGAGAACGCGAAGCGCTTCGTGTCGACGACCGCCGCGAGCGCCGAGAGCGCCACGCCTACGACCGCGAGCACCATGCTCCTCGAGACGAGCCGCTTCGCGACCGCCTTATCGAGGACCTTCGCGTCCTCGGCCAGAGCACTTCCGTGGGACTTCATGGAGTTCCGCTCTCCTTCGCGATGTTGCCCCGCTGGGCCTCAGGGACGTCGTCGATGCGCCCGTGCTGGCTTTGCTGCAGGACGCGCACCCACGTGACGATCGCCCACCGGTCCTTGACCGGGATCTGCTTCCGATACGCCGGCATGTTCCGCACGCCGTTCGTGATGACGTTGAAGATCTCGCCGTCGGGCAGGCCGCGCGCCCGGTCGGACGCGAGGTCGATGGGCGGCGGGTAGCCGCGCTTCACCACCATGCCCTGCCCGCTGCCGCTCTGGTCGTGGCAGGGCGCGCAGTAGATGTTGAAGCGGTCCTGGCCGCGCCGGATCACCGTCTCGTCGACGGTGATGGGCGCCATCGTCAGGAACGCCTCGCCGTCCTTGCCGGTGCGGTAGGCGTCGCTCTCGTCGAGCGCGCCCTGGTGCACCGTGCCCTGCACGAGCGGCCGCATCGCCCGCCCGTCGGGGAAGAGGCGGGTGCCCTCCTCGGGCTGGAACTTGGGCTGCCAGTCCATGTCCCCGAAGACGTGGATCGGCGGATCGCTGCTCGCCTGTCCGCGACAGCCTGCCAGGACGACGAGGAGGGGAATACACCAGCGTTTCACGAGGAGACCTCCCTGATGCCCTGCGCGCCGACGCGCTGGAGGAGGTTGCGCGTCTCCGTGGCATCGAACTTCGGGTCGCTCACCTCGACGCTGATGAAGAAGGCGTCGTCGGTCGCGCGCGGAAATGAGGGGTGCGTCATGGTGGGGTGGAAGAACGACGGCAGGCGCCCGAGCGCGAAGAGCCCGAAGAAGCACGTGAGCGCCGCGAAGAGCACCGTGAGCTCGAAGAAGATCGGGATGAAGGCCTGGTACGAGAACGACGGCTTGCCGCTGATGATGAGCGGATAGTCGTAGAGCTGCGTGTACCAGGCGAGCAGGATGGCGCTGATGAGGCCCGTCGCCCCGCCGCCGAGCACGAGCCACGGGAGCGGCGACGGCTTGAGCCCCATCGCCTTCTCCAGCCCGTGCACGGGGAACGGCGTGTGCGCGTCGAAGCGGCTGTAGCCGGCGTCCCGGAGCGCCTCGCAGGCGTGATAGATGTCCTGCGCGGTCGTGAAGTAGCCCATCAGCGCGTACGGGGCCGACGCCGCGGCCGCTTCCTGCTCGGCGCGGTGCTCCAGCTTGCGCTCGATGGAGAGCGCCGCCTTCCCGTGCGGCCCCTCCTCGTGGGGCTTGTCGTACTCCGCCTCGTCCTCGGGCACGAAGCCCTGCGGCTGGTCGTCGGTCTGGCCGTCGCGATCGGAGTCCTTGAGCTCTCCTGCCTCCTCGGCCGAGGCAGGCTCCCCGGAGCGCTTCCGGCTCGGAGCGTCGCTGTCATGCTGCATGATGAGCCTCGTCGTTGCTGTGCGAGCCGTGAGGATCGGCCGCCGCCGTGATCCCCTTCACCTCGCTGATCGCGACCATCGGGAGGTAGCGGACGAACAGCAGGAAGAGGGTGAAGAAGAGGCCGAACGAGCCGAAGAACGTCGACATGTCCCAGATGGTCGGGCGGAAGTAGGTCCAGCTGGACGGGAGGAAGTCGCGGTGGAGGCTCGTCACGATGATGACGAAGCGCTCGAACCACATCCCGATGTTGACCAGGATCGAGATGATGAACATCGCGGGGATGCTGGTGCGCACCTTCTTGAACCAGAAGAGCTGCGGGAAGATGACGTTGCAGCTCACCATGGTCCAATAGGCCCAGGCGTACGGCCCGAGGATGCGGTTCGCGAAGGCGAACCGCTCGTAGGCGTTGCCGCTGTACCACGCGATGAAGAGCTCCATCCCGTACGCGTAGCCGACCATGGTGCCCGTCGCGACGATCACCTTGTTCATGTTCTCGAGGTGCCGGATCGTGATCAGGCCCTGGAGACCGAACGCCTTGCGCGCGAACACCATCAGCGTGACGACCATCGCGAACCCGCTGAAGATGGCGCCGGCGACGAAGTACGGCGGGAAGATGGTGGTGTGCCAGCCGGGGACGATCGAGACGGCGAAGTCGAACGACACGATCGTGTGCACGCTGAGCACGAGCGGCGTCGAGAGGCCGGCGAAGATGAGGTAGGCGCGCTCGTAATGGAGCCAGTGGCGGTGCGAGCCGCGCCACCCGAGGCAGAGGATGCCGAAGACGATCTGCTTCGTCCGCGTCGTGGCCCGGTCTCGGAGCGTGGCGAGATCGGGGATGAGCCCGACGAACCAGAAGAGGGCCGAGACCGTCGCGTACGTCGAGACGGCGAAGACGTCCCAGAGCAGCGGGCTCTTGAAGTTCGGCCAGATGCTCATCTGGTTCGGGATCGGGAACAGCCAGTGGGCGAACCAGATCCGGCCGAGGTGGGCCACCGGGTAGATGGCGGCGCAGGCGACGGCGAAGATCGTCATCGCCTCGGCCGCTCGGTTGATGCTCGTCCTCCACTTCTGGCGGAAGAGGAAGAGGATGGCGCTGATGAGCGTGCCGGCGTGGCCGATACCGACCCAGAACACGAAGCCGGTGATGTCCCACGCCCAGTTGACCGTGGTGTTCAGGCCCCAGATACCGATGCCGGTCCCGACCAGGTGGACGAGCGAGCCACCGAGGACGAGCAGGAGGCTGACGGCGAGGCAGAACAGGATGAGCCACCCCGAGGGCGGCTTGTTGAGCACGATCCCCGAGATCTTGTCGGTGAGGGAGCGGAAGTCGTCCTTCCCCTGAACGAGCGGCGCCTCGTCCAAGAGGGCGGCGCGGTCGGAGATCCGGGGGTGGTCGACCTGGAGGGGTGCTGTGGCGCTCATGCGTCGGCGAGCTCCGGGTTCTTGTTGCGGATCCTGGCGAGGTAGGTGACCCGCGGCTTGGTGTTGATCTCGTCAAGCATCCTGTACCCGCGCGGGCTCGCGGACGTCACGGACACCTGGCTGTTCTGGTCGTTGAGGTCGCCGAAGACGATGGCCTGCGTCGGGCACGCGCCCTGGCACGCGGTCACGATCTCGCCGTCCTTGATGTGCTCCCGCCCCTCTCTCTTCGCCTCGATCTTGGCGTGGTTGATCCGCTGGACGCAGAAGGTGCACTTCTCCATGACGCCCCGCGATCGGACGGTGACGTTGGGGTTGAACTGCATCTTCCGGGACTCCGAGTCCGGCTGGCCGTACTCGAAGAAGTTGAATCGACGGACCTTGTACGGGCAGTTGTTGGCGCAGTACTTCGTGCCGACGCAGCGGTTGTACGCCATGTCGTTCAGCCCCTCGGGGCTGTGCGTCGTGGCGGCGACCGGGCACACCTGCTCGCACGGCGCGTTCTCGCAGTGCTGGCAGGGGAGCGGCTGCTGGATGCTCTCGGGCTCGTCCGGGCTGTCACCCTGGAAGTAGCGATCGACGCGCAGCCAGTGCATCTCGCGCGTCTGGCGCACGCCGTCGGCGCCCACGACCGGGATGTTGTTCTCGGCCTGGCAGGCGACCACGCACGCGTTGCACCCGATGCAGGCGTTGAGATCGATGCTCATGCCCCAGGCGTGGCCCTGCCGGCGGTTCGGCTCCTGGAACAGGCTGAGGAGCGGCGGCACGTGGACCTGCTTCCTCGCGAACTCCGGGTCCTTCTCGAGCTCGGCGAGCGTCCCCTCGCGCGCGAGCGGGCGGCCCTCCATGACGAAGTGCTCCTGCGTCCGCGCGAGCTCGACCTTCTCGCCGGTCTTCTCCACCGAGAAGCCGCCGGCGAGCTCGAAGGCGTCGCTCTTGCGGAGCGGGGTCGTGTCGACGCCGACGCCGCGACCGACCCGGAGCTGCGCGCGCCGGCCCTGGCCGACGCCGATGGCCACCGAGTCGTCCGCCTGCCCCGGCGCGACCACGACGGGGATGCGGACCGATGCGCCGCCGCCCGACAGCGTCACGACGTCGCCGTCCTTCACGCCGAGCCGCGCCGCCGTCGACGGCGAGAGGTTCGCCCCGCTGCCCCAGGTGAGCTTGGTCATCGGGTGGGGCAGCTCCTGGAGCCACCCGTTGTTCGCGAACCGCCCGTCCCACGCGTGCGTGTCGGGCCGGAAGGTCACCTCCAGGCCCTCGGCCGCTGCGGGCGCGAACGCCCGCAGCGCGTCGACCGCGGCCTGCGTCGTGGCGGTGACCTGCTCGTCCGCGAGCTGGCTGCCGGCGAAGAGGCCGTCGTGCAGCGCGCGGCGGAGGTCCTGCTCGGTGCGCTTCGCGCCCTCGGCGTTCAGCCACGTCGCCCGCACGAGGTCGTAGGCGGTCCGCGAGCCGCCGAGCAGCAGCTCGATGACCTCGGCGTCCGTCCTGCCGCCGAAGATCGGCGCGATGAGCGGCTGCACGATGCTCGCCGTGCCGTCCTCCGCGCGGACGTCGCTCCACGACTCCAGCGGGTGGGCGCGGTTCAGGTGCCAGCGGGAGCGCTCGCTCGTCTCGTCGACGTGCGTCGAGAGGTGCACGCTCACGGGCACCTTGGCGAGCGCGTCGGCGAAGCGCGCGTCCGCGGGCGCGTCGAACGCCGGGTTGCCGCCGAGGATGATCAGCGTCTCGACCTCGTTCTGCTCGATGGCGCGCGCGAGCGCGACGAGCGCCTCGGGGCCCTCGCGCGACTCGTCGAACGGCGCGACGAGCCGGACGGCCTTGCCGGTGTTGTCGAGGGCGAGGTTGATGAGGTGCGCGAGGGCGTGGACCTCCTTGGGCAGCGAGCGCCCGGCCACGATCGCGCCCTGCCCGCGGTTCGCCGCGAGATCGGCGGCGATGGCGGCGGCGTACCGCGTCGCCTTGGCGTCGAGCCCGCCGGCCTTGCCCTCGATCGCCTTCAGCAGCTCGGCGTCGAGCGCGACCCCGCGCTTGCCGAGCTCGGCCGCGAGCGCGAACGCGAAGGCGGGGATCTTGCGGCTCTGGATCCGGAGCCGGTGATCCGCCGACGCGCCGGTGATCGTGAAGGTGCTCTCGACCGCGTAGAGGCGGTTCATCGCCTTGTCCTTGTCGACCGCGCGGCCGGCGGCGAACCCGCGCGCCTGCTTCACCGGGCTGCCGTCGGTGCCGAACAGGTCGGCGTCGAGCGCGACGATGACGCGCGCCTTCGTCAGGTCGAGCGTTGTCTCGAGCGGCTTGCCGAACGCGAGCCGCGCGCCTTCGCGCGCGGCGTCGCGCGAGAACGGCTCGTACCGGACGATGCGCGCCTCGGGCAGCGTCTTGCGGAGATCGGCGAGGCGCGCGGCCAGGGTGGGCGACCTGTGCGCCTCGGTGAGGATGGTGAGCCCCTTGCCGTTGCGGCCGCGGAGCTTGTCGCCCTCGGCGCGGAGGACCGCCGCCGCGTCGTCCCAGGACTTCTCCGCCGCGCCCTCGCGCGGCGACTTGCTGCGGTCGGGATCGTAGAGGTCGAGGACCGCGGCCTGGGTGTAGATGGTGGTCGCGCCGAGGCTCTCCGGGTGCTTCGGGTTGCCCTCGATCTTGGTGGGCCGCCCCTCGTGGCTCTCGACGAGGACGCCGAAGGCCGTGCCCATCATCGGCAGCGCGGTCGCGAAGAAGAGCGGCTGGCCGGGGATGACCTCCTCCGGGGCGCGCGAGTACGGCAGGATCTGCTCGACGGGCCGGCGGCAGCCCACGAGGCCGCCGAGGGCGAGCGACGCGCCCATGAGGCTGAGGAAGGTGCGCCGTCCGACGCCCTCCGGCGGCTCGAACGCCGCCGGGGGGAACTCGCGCCCGAGCGCATCGACGAAGTCGGGCGAGCCGGCGAGCTCGTTCAAGCTGCGCCAGTAGGTCTTTCCAGAGATGTCCTGGGCGAGGGGGAGGGGAGTTCGTTTCATCGGTGGCACCCCGAGCAGTGGAGCGGCGCCTGCACCTGCCGCCCGGAGGTAGTGACCGCTGGGACGCGATCTTGGTAAGGTTCCGGGTTCGGGGGGACCCCGGCGCCCGCCATGACGGCCGTCGAGGGCGCCATATCCATCTTGGTGACGTCGGCGGGATTGCGGAGGTGAGGGCCCGGGTTGCGGTGGCAGTCCAGGCACCATCCCATCGTGAGCGGCGCGACCTGTCGGACCTTGTGCATCTGGTCGATGCGGCCGTGACAGCTCACGCAGCCGACCCCTGCAGCCAGATGGGCCGAGTGGTCGAAATAGGCATAGTCGGGCAGGTTGTGGACGCGCACCCAGGGAATGGGTTCATCGTTCGCCCAGCTCTCCTGCACGAGCAGAAGCTTTTCGCTGTCCCTCCGCACCTTGGCGTGACAATTCATGCACGTCTCGGTCGGTGGAACGGCGGCGAAGCCGGATACCTCCACTGTGTTGTGGCAGTAACGGCAGTCTATCCCGAGGTCGCCGGCGTGCAGCTTGTGCGAGTAATCAACCGGTTGATCCGGCTGATAGCCGACCTCGAGATGTTTGTTGGTACCGTAGTACCAGAATCCGCCGATCACAGCGGCGCCGAGGGGCAGAACTCCAAAGAGCAGCCCCATCGGGACCACTTTGTTGGCCCATCGTGGGAACAGGAACCGAGCCATAGGGTTGTGTGGTGCGTCGGGAGCGACGCGCGGCCCAGTTATGGCTTGCTGGCGGGGTGCGACAAGACGGCAAAGTGCCGCGTGACCGCGGCAGATTGCCGCTGTGGATAACTGAAGCCCCACGGCGCGGCAGGTCGCCGCTGGGTGCGGCAATCTGCCGCGGCCAGCGGCGTTTGCCCTTACGGATGTGCGGGCGATGCCGGCCCGTCGCTGGCTCGAAAAAAAGCGGAAACCTCAGGCGAGAGGCGTGCCGGGGCGGGCGGGGGCCGGTCGGGGGAGGGGGCCGCCGCGTCCGCCGAGCCGGGGGGAGCTCAGAACACCGGGGTGAACGCGCGTGGCGCCTTTTTCTTCCTGAGGCAGCGGGTCGCCCTGCTCATGTAACAGACGGTGAGGGCTCGCCGCGGCCGGCCGCTCCGGTTCACGGCGGAGCAGTGCCAGAGGTAATTGTGGATCAGCAGGGCCTCGCCCGCGGCCGCCGGCAGCGCGATCTTGCGGGCGTCGGCGTCGGCCGCGCGCACCACCGCGCTCGGGACGACGCCGCCGAGCGGCGTGGCGAGCCCGCCCAGGTGGCTGCCTTCCAGCACCTCCACGCAGCCGCCGTCCGCGGGCGCGTCGTCGAGCGCGGTCCAGATCTGCAGCTCGGGGTCGCGATCCAGCCCCCAGTAGCTGCCGCCGTCCTGGTGCCACGGCAGCGGCGTCCCGCCGGACGCGGCCTTGTTGAAGAGCACGGCCCGGTAGATGGAGATCTCCCCCTGGATGAGCGAGCGCGCGATCCGCTCGAAGAGCGGGTTCTCGATCCAGGCGAGGAACAGCGGGTCCTTCTCGAGCTTCTCGAGCTTCCGGTACGACGTGCTCGGCCCCTGGTAGCCCTTGCCGTAGGGCAGGTCCTCGTAGCGGCCCGACGCGGCGTCGTGCTGGAAGAAGAGCCCGGGGTACGTCACGCGCCCGAGCATCAGATCGTCCGAGCGCGCGCGGAGCGCCGCGAGCCCCGCGTCGGTCATCACGCGCCCGAGCCGGGCGTACCCGCGTGCGGCGTAGTCGGCCAGCGGGCCGGTGAGGTCGAGCGCCCTGGCCTCCGGCAGCAGGAAGTCGCCGGCGCGATCGCCGGCGGCGCGGTCGCTGATGGCGCCGTGGTTCACCGCGCGGTCGCCGGCGGCGAGGTCGCTCATCGCGCGTAGCTCGCGTCGGTGCCCAGGTGGTCCCGGTAGAGCGCGTCCATGCGCCGCGCCGCCTCCGGCGAGAGCGGGCGCAGGATCGCGTCGGCGGCCGCGTCGAGGTGCTCTGCCCGGACTGGGCCGACCAGGACGGAGTCGACCACCTCGCGCCCCGCGAGCCAGGCGTACGACAGCGCGAGCAGGCTCATGCCCTCGTCGGCGGCCACGGCCGCGTAGCCGGCCGCGAGCTCGAACATGCGCGCGCTCCAGTACCGGCGCTGGTAGAGGCGGTTGCCCTCGAAGCGCGAGCCCGCCTGCGCCGCGTCCGGCCCCGCGTGCCGCCCGGTCAGGAGCCCGCCCGCGAGCGGGTTGTACACCGCGGTGGCCACCGAATACCGCCGCGCGAACGCGGCGTACTCGAGGTCGAGCTGGCGGATCAGCGCGTTGTAGAGCACCTGCGAGACCGCGGGGCGCGCCTTCCCCTCGGCGTCGCGGCGGGCGATGATCTCGAGGATCTGCCACGAGGCGTGGTTGCTGACCCCGAAGCGCAGGATCTTTCCCTGCTCGAGCAGGGCGTCGATCGCCGCGAGCGTCTCCTCGACGGGCGTCTCCGGGTCCGGCGCGTGGAGGTAGCAGACGTCGACGCGGTCGGTGCCGAGGCGCCCGAGGCTCTCCTCGACGGCGCGGATCACCTGCTCGCGCCCGAGGCCCTCGGCCTTGCCCCGAACCCGGCGCAGGCCGACCTTGGTGGCGATCTGCGCCTCGGCGCGGCGGCCGCGCAGCGCCCGGCCGAGGATCCGCTCGGACGCGCCGTCCTGGTAGAGGTTGGCCGTGTCGAACGCGGCGATCCCGCGCTCGAGCGCGCGACCCACGATGCGCTCTGCTTCATCGGGCGAGGTGCGGCCGCCGAAGTTCATCGTGCCGACGACGAGCGCGGGCGGCGCGCCGGGGCGCCGCTTCGCCGTCATTCCCGCCTGCGCGTCCGAGATCACGCCGCCCTCTTCACGCCCGCGCGACGAGGAGCGCGAGCACGTACACGATGAGCCACACCAGCCACAGGGTGCTCATCCGGCGCCACCCCTGCCGGAAGCCGTACATCGGCGCGAGCGGCGGCACCACGAGCGCGACGAGCCCGCGCCATCGGGGCTCGCTGCGGAGCATGAGCCGCGCTGCCAGCGCGACGTGGGTGGTGACCCAGGTGGCGAACGCCAGGATGAGCGTCGCGGTCGCCGCGATATCCTTCACGGGGCGAAGCCTAGCGTCACCGGCGCGACTCGCCCCTGGAAATCAGCGACCCGGGGCGGTCCGGCGACCTTCCCGCGCTCCGCGAGCCCCGGCTCTGTCGCGCTACCAAATCCGGGCTAAGCTTGGCCCGTGCCTCTGCGCGACACTCCGTGTTTTCGTCCGGGTTCCTTCCTCTCCGCGCGCGCCGTCCCGCTCGCGACCCGCTTCGGATCGGCGATCGCGGGCGGGGCCCGCGCCCTCGTCGACCGCGAGGGGCGCCTCATCCCCCTGAGCCTGCTCGCCGGTGCCGCGTGCAGCGTCGCCGTCGGCCTCGGGGCGGCTCACGCGATCTCCGCGCCGCCCGACACGCTGCCGGTCGCCGAGGTGAAGCCGGGGATGAAGGGATACGGCCTCACCGTCTTCTCCGGCACCACGCCCGAGAAGTTCGATGTCGAGGTCATCTCGACGCTCCGCAATTTCCGCCCGAACCAGGACCTCATCCTCATCAAGACGCAGCACCCGCGCCTCGAGATCGCCCGCACCGTGGCGGGGATGAGCGGCAGCCCGATCTACCTGAACGGCAAGATGATCGGCGCCTATGCGTACGGCTGGCTCTTCGGCGCCGAGGCGATCGCCGGCGTCACCCCGATCAAATCGATGCTCGACGAGCTCGCGCGGCCGCTCCCGCGGGCGATCGCCCCGAAGGTCGGCGGCCCGCTGCCCGCGCCGGTGAGCGGCATCGGCGGCGCCCCGCCCCGCGCCGCCGCGCCGGCGAGGCTGCACGGGGGCCGCGGCTTCGTGGGGCCGGTCGACGCCTACGATCTCGCCGGCCACGCCCGCCAGATCGCCGCGCGCGTCGCGCCGGCGCTCGCCCCGCCCGAGTCGACGAGCCTCGCGCGTGCCTCGACGCCGGTGATGCTCGGCGGGCTCGGGGGCACGTCGCTGCGCATCGCGAGCGACCTGCTCGGCCCCATGGGGCTCGATCCGATGCAGGCCGGCGGCGGATCGTCCGCGAACCCGGAGCCGGGCGCGCCGACCCGGTACGTCGACGGGGGCGCGATCGGCGTCGAGCTCGTGCGCGGCGACATCTCCGCCATGGGCATCGGCACGGTCACGCGCGTGTCGGGCGACAAGCTGGTCGCGTTCGGCCACCCGATGATGAACGGCGGCGTCACCAACCTCCCCACGGCGATCGCCCGGGTGCACTGGATCCTCGCGAGCCAGAACCGCAGCTTCAAGATCGGCGAGGCCGTGCGCTCGGTCGGCTCGCTGGTCAACGATCGACAGGCCGCGATCGTGGTCGACAGCGCGGCCAAGGCGCCGGTCTTCCCGATGCGCGTCCAGATCGACGGCGTGGACGGCGCCCCGCACCCGACGTGGAACGTGGAGGTCGCGCACGATCAGTTCCTCGCGCCCTCCTTCGTGTCGATGGCGCTCGGCAACGCGGTCGAGGCGACCACGGCCGAGCGGCGGGACATGACCTGGCGGGCGGTGACCCAGCTCAAGATCGGGCGCTACGGCACGATCTCGCTCGTCGACTTCGGCGCCGGCAACGGCACCCCGCTCAGCGCCGACGACTTCGTCCGCAGCCGGCTCGTCCGGTCGATGGGGGCCCTCCTCAACAACCCGTGGGAGGACGTCACGATCGAGCGCGTCGACACCCGCGTGAAGGTCACCTTCGACCGCGAGGTCGTCCTCCTGCGCGGCGCGAAGGTGCTCGAGCCCGAGCTCGACGCGGGCGCGCCCGCCCGCATCCGCCTCGACCTCCAGCCCCACCAGGGCCCCATGGAGTCGCGCGTCATCGAGGTGCCGATCCCGCGCGAGCTCGCCGGCGGTCAGGTGGACATCGATCTCTCGCCCGGCTACGAGGTCGAGCGCCCGATGGCGACGCCGAACAACGTCGCCGAGCTCGTGGCGATGCTGCCGCTCCAGAACCACGACGCGGAGAGCGTCGTCGCGACGTTCAAGCTCCGGGAGAACGGCGCGGCGTACCGCGGCAAGGTCGCCTCGAGGCTCCCGCCGGGCGCGATGGACACGCTGCGCCCGAGCTCCGACTCCGACGCGCCCGAGGCCTTCGGCGCGCAGGTGCAGGTGCCGATCTCCCTCAAGCGCTTCCTGGTCGGGAAAGACACCGTGAGCGTCACGGTCCGGCCTATCCTTCGCTGAGCCGCACAGCCGCCCCGCCCCCCTCCGCCCTGACCCCCTCCTCCTTCGACCCATGAGCACAGAGCGCTCTCCTGCCCGTCCGCGATCGTCCCGCCTTCACGCCGTCCCCTCGCCGCGCCGGCTCCTCGCCGCCGCCCTCGCCGCCGCGGGGCTCGCGGCCCTTCCGGCGCTCCCGGCCCACGCGGTCGGCACGCGCAGCTTCGAGCTCAAGTCGCTCGAGGACCTCAAGGGCGGAGATCTCACCGGGGTCAGCGTGGACTCGAACGGCACCGTGCGCGCCGGGCTGACGCTCGGCGCGACGCCGCTGCCGGACGCGACGTCCGTCTGGAGCTCCGTGGTGCTGCCCGACGGCACGGTGCTGCTCGGCACGGGCAACGAGGGGAAGATCTACAGCGTGTCGGGCGGCCGGGTGACGCTCGCGGCGACGACCGGGCAGATGGCGGTCAGCGCGCTCGCGCTCGCGTTCGACGGCGACGTCATCGCGGGGACGTTCCCCGAGGGCAAGCTCTTCCGCTTGCCGCGCGGCGCCGGAAGCGGCGGCCCGGCGAAGCTCTTCGCCGAGCTCCCGCAGACCGAGGACGTGTGGGGGCTCGCCTACGACCCGAGGGCGAAGGCGCTCTACGCCGCGACCGGCTCCGAGGGCAGGCTGTTCCGCGTCGACGCCGCGGGCAAGGCCCAGGTCTACTTCGACAGCGACGAGCCGCACCTCATGTGCGTCGCGGTCGCGGACGACGGCGCCGTCTACACCGGCTCGAACGGCAAGGCGCTGCTCTACAAGCTCACGGCGCCCGGCCGCGCGACCGTGCTCCACGACTTCGACGCCGACGACGTGAAGGCGATCGCCATCGCGCCGGCCGCGAAGGGCGGCGCGATCTACGCCATCGCCAACAAGTACGCCGAGGCGTTCGCCCCCCCGAGGCGCAACCGGAGCGGGCCGCCCACCCCGCAGCCGACGCGGGCGTCGAAGCCCGGCAAGGGCGTGCTCGTGCGCTTCGATCGGAGCGGCGTCGCGGAGAAGATGATGAGCGACGACGACACGCACTACGTCTCGCTCGGCCTCGGCGACGACCTGATGCCCTACGTCGGGACCGGCGCGGAGGGCCAGCTCTACACCGTGAGCGACAACCACGTCGCGCGGCTCGTCGCCGACACCGACGAGCGCCAGGTCGGCGCCTTCATGATGGCCGGGAAGCGCAGGTTCGTCGCGACCACCGATCCCGCCGTCTTCCACGAGGTGAAGGGCGTCGGCGGCGCCTCGGCGGTGTGGACGAGCAAGGTGCTCGACGCCGGGCTGCGGGCCGCGTTCGGTCGCCTGACGTGGCGCTCCGACGGCGCGCTGGAGCTCGAGACGCGCAGCGGGAACACCGACGCGCCGGACAGCACCTGGAGCCCGTGGTCCCCGGCGCTCGCCGCCCCGGGGGACACGAAGAGCCCGCCGGCGCGCTTCGTCCAGATCCGCGCGCGCTGGAGCCGCGATCCCGGCGCCGCGCTCCGCGAGGTGAAGCTCTCGTTCGTCACCGACAACGCGCGCGCCGTGGTCACCTCGATCGAGGCGGCGCCGAAGGGCCAGGCGAAGCCCCCTCGCACGAACCTCCCGCCCTCGGGCGGGGAGGCGCCGAAGCCGGTGAGCGCGCTCCAGCTGACGTGGAAGGTGGACAATCCCGATCAGGACGACCTGCGCTATCGCCTCTCGTACCGCATGGAGGGCCAGTCGACCTGGCGCAGCATGCTCAAGCCGGGCGAGAAGGTGACGCGCGCCGAGCACGTATGGGACACGACCGCGCTCCCCGAGGGCGAGTACCGCATCCTCGTCGAGGCGAGCGACGAGCTGGCGAACCCGCCCGAGCGCACGCAGCGCCACAGCCTCGAGTCGGGCACCGTCCTCGTCGACAACACGCCGCCGCTGTTCCGGTCGCTGGCGCTCCAGGGGCGCCGGCTCACCGGCGAGGTCGCGGACGGCCTCGGCCCGGTCGGGCGCGTCGAGGTCTCGATCGCCGGCCTGGACGAGTGGCGGCCCATCTTCCCGACCGACGGCGTCTTCGACGAGCCGGTGGAGCCGTTCGAGGCGGACCTCAGCTCCCTCGTGCCCCCCGGCTCGCACCTGCTCGCGGTGCGCGCCTATGACAGCGCGGGCAACGTGGTCACCCGCGACATCGAGGCGCGGTAGCCGCCGTCCCATGCCGCCGCCGGCCGCACCGCGCAGCGCTCGGCGCGACACGGGCGTCATGCTTGCGCCAGGGGCTCCGGCACGCGCGGCGCACCCGCGCGCCGTGCGCGCGCGCGGAGCATGCGCCCCAGCGTCCCCGCCACAGAGGCCCCAGCGTCCTGGCGAACACACCCCCGGACGGCACATTCTGTGGATACCCGAGGACGACATGATAAGCTCACTCCGCTTGTTATTTTATCGTGAGCCTGGAATGAGCTCCCCCCGCGCCCTCCTGCTTTACGGTCTCGCAGCGCTCTCGGTGTTCGCGGTCACCGCGTGCGGGATGTCTGGCGACGACTCCGCCGGTGGGACTGTCGATGACAACGGGCCGGGGACCTGGGGTGGCGGGGGCGCGTCGGTCGGAACGGGCGGGTCGACCGAATCAAGCGGCACCCCTCCGTTCGCGGGCGGCGGCGCCGTGGACGAGAGCGTCAACATCCCGGGGCCCACCGCGTCGCCGGACCCCTACACGCGCTTCGCGCACCTGTGCGGCGACGGCTGCACGCCGGGGGGCGATCCGACCGAATGCTCGTCCAGCGACGATGGAGGGTCCGGAACGGGGGGCCCCACGGCGCAGCCGCTGCATTGTCAGCTCGTGCTCGGCGAGGGCGACGCGATCCCGAGCTGCCGGCCGGTGGGCCGCTATGCGGCGGGCGGCCCGTGCCACCGGGGGATGGATTGCGCTGAAGGGCTGGGGTGCGCGGCGGCCGACGGGGAAGGCGGCGTGTGCCGGCAGTACTGCTGCGGCAACGTCGAGAGCTGCCGGCCGGGGACGTACTGCGACGAGCGACCGATGGCCGAATCGCTCGCCGAGGGGAACACCCCGGTCCCCATCCCGGTCTGCGTCCCCGCGACGAACTGCGTGCTCCTCGACGACAGCGTGTGCCCGGCGGGCCTGACCTGCACGATCGTCCGCGAGGACGGCACGACGAGCTGCGTTGTGCCCGGCGAGGGGAGAAACGACGATCCCTGCCCGTGCGCGCCCGGCTTCGTGTGCTCGATGCTGACGAACCAGTGCAGGCAGCTCTGCCGGATCGACGGCAGGGCGCAGGACTGCGGCGCGAACTCCAAGTGCCAGGGCGGCAGCACGATCTACCCCCCTGGGTTCGGCGTGTGCGTCAGCACGATGTAGCCGCGGTCGGCCGGGGTCGCTTGGTAAAAAAGTGTTGGCACGCCGCGCTCCCGCGTGAATCGGAGCGGCGAGCGCGCCCTGCCGTGGTCATGTTGGACGCGTGCAGCGGCCCCTCCTCTCCTTCGTCTTCTTCATCGCCGTCTTCAGCGCCATCGTGGCAGGCGTTCACTACTACCTCTGGCAGCGCCTGATCCGCGCGCCCGAGCTCGGCCCGCTCTGGCATCGCGTCGGCAGCGTCGCCCTGGTGGTGCTCGCGGTGCTGGTGCCGGTCGGCCTCTTCGTCACCCGCGCGCTGCCCCGTCACATCGGCGGCATCGTCGCCGGCGTCGTCTACAGCTGGGTCGGGCTCGCCGTCCTGCTCTTCTTCCTCCTGCTCACCTCGGAGATCGTCCGCCTCGGCGCCCACGGCGTCACCGCGCTGCTGAACCAGCCGCTCGACGGCGATCGCCGGACGTTCCTCTCCCGCGCCATCGCCGGCGCGGCCGGCGCGCTCGCCGTGGGGTTCGGCCTCGCCGGCGCCGCCAGCGCCCTCGGCGAGGTCGCCGTCCGCCCGGTGCGCGTCCGCCTCCGCCGCCTCCCCGCGGCCATGTCCGGTTTTCGCGTCGTCCAGCTCACCGACCTTCACATCGGCCCCACGATCGGGCGCGAGTGGCTCGAGCGCGTCGTTGCGCGGGTGAACGCCCTCAAGCCGGATCTCATCGCGATCACGGGCGATCTCGTCGACGGCTCCGTGGAGGAGCTCCGCGAGCACACCGCGCCGCTCGCCGATCTGCGCGCCAGGCACGGGGTCTTCTTCGTGACGGGCAACCATGAGTACTACTCCGGCGTCGAGGCGTGGATCGCGGAGCTCGGCCGGCTCGGGGTGAGGGTGCTCCGCAACGAGCGCGTCTCGATCGGCGACGGCGAGCACAGCTTCGATCTGGCCGGCGTCGACGACTGGAGCACCCGCAGCATGGGCCGCGGCCATGGCCCCGACCTCGCGCGCGCGCTCGCGGGGCGGGACCCTTCCCGCGAGCTCGTGCTGCTCGCGCACCAGCCCAAGCAGATCCTCGAGGCCGCGGAGCGGGGGGTGGGCCTCCAGCTGAGCGGCCATACCCACGGCGGCCAGATCTTCCCCTGGGGCTTCTTCGTGCGGCTCGACCAGCCCTATGTGGCCGGCCTGTCCTCGCACGGCGAGAGCCAGATCTACGTGAGCTGCGGGACGGGCTACTGGGGTCCGCCGATGCGCGTCGGCGCGCCGTCCGAGATCTCGCTGATCGAGCTCGAGGGCGCCGCCGTGACCGAGGCCGTGGCGTAGCGCGACCCGGCGCTCGCGAGTGGCTGGAGCGGGCGGGGCCTAGAGCGGGCGGGCCGGGTCCTTCTTGCAGTTGATGACCGACGCCGGGTAGCTGCTCGGATCGGTGATGCGCTCCATGGCGAAGGTCGAGCCCACGAGATCGAGGTTGACGGGCCTCGTCGCGGTGCCGGTCACGTCGCCGCACACGAAGTCCGCGGGCGCGCAGAGCGTGCCCGACAGCGTGATGGTGGCCTCGAGCTCGCTGCCCGAGATGGGGTTGGCGTTGCCCGGCACGACGATCGTGGGCAGCTCGGCGGCGAACGTCCCGTCCTCGTTCAGCTCGAAGGGGCCCACATCGACCGAAGGGCCGGTGGGCGTCCGGCGATCGGCGGCCTCGAGCGGCTGGAAGGTCATCGAGAAGCTCAGGCCGCCGTCGCTCGCCTCGGTGGTCAGGCTGGCCACGAAGACGATAGGAGCCTGCGGGAGGAGATACGCCGACAGGCTGAAGAAGAAATCGCCGTCCGCGGCGCCTGCCTCCGGCACACAGCCGTCCCCACCGCCGCCAGTTCCGTCGCCGCCGCCATCGCCGCCGGCCTGGTGTTCGCGGATGATGGTATCGCGAGCTTCGAAGTCACCGAATCTGCCCTCCGGGTCGGCGCATCCGAGGAGGAGCGCAGCGGATGCGAGGCAGGGGAGCGCAGCGGATGCGAGGCAGGGGAGCGCAGCGGATGCGAGCGTTGTCCGGATGGAGCGGGAGAAAAGCATTTGACACCGTGCGAGAGGTGACATTTGACTCGAGCGGGTCGAACATCCCGCGACCTGGCAGGTGATGCAACCCTACCATGCAGGGTCTGTCGCAGGCGCCGCATTCCTCCCTTTCAGCATCGAGAACACCGGCAATGCCCATCCACCGCCATCGTCTCGCGCTCTCCGCCGGCCTCGTTGTCGGCCTTGTCGGCCTTGTCCATGCCGGGCCTGCGCTCGCCGGCGGCTTCGCGACCGCGCGGTTCGGCGGCGAGCACGGCAACCCGATCACCAGCAATCCGACCGCGATCTACTACAACCCCGCTGGCATCGCCGAGAGCGAGGGGATTCACCTGTTCCTGGACGGAAATCTGGCGCTGCGCGCCGCCTCCTACACCCACGCGCAGGCGGCGTCCGATGACGTGACCGTGCCGGACGCGAACACCGGGGAGGCGACCCTGCTCAACCTGGCCGCCTCGCCGATGCTCGGCGCGTCGGCCAGGCTCGGCGACCTGGCGCTCGGCGCCGGCGTTTACGTGCCCTTCGGCGGCGCGGCGTCCTGGGACACGAACCGCGCCTTCGAGGGGTATGGCGAGCTCGCCGGGCCGGTCGACGGGGTGCAGCGCTGGCATTCCATCGAGTCCTCGCTCCAGGCGATGTACTTCACGCTCGCCGCCGCCTATCGGATCCCGGCGCTCCGCCTCAGCGTGGGCGTCTCGGGCAACCTGATTCGGACTCAGGTGAGCACCGTCCGCGCCCGCAACGCCTCCGGCGACAACCTCCTTGCGACCGAGGGGCGCTCGCTGCTCGAGGTGAGCGGGCTCCACGCGAGCTTCGGGGCCGGCGCGCTGGTCGAGGCGATGCCGAAGAAGCTCTGGATCGGCGCGTCGTACCAGTCCCGGCCGAACGTCACCGGGGGAGAGACGCTCGAGGGCACGCTCACCAACCGCTTCAACGGCGTCTCGAGCCGTGCGACCGACGTCGAGCTGCACCAGGGCCTGCCCGACATCGTGCGGCTCGGCGCCCGCTTCGTCCCGGCGGAGGGCCTCGAGGTCCGCCTCTTCGGCGACTGGACGCGCTGGAGCTCCATGGAAAACCAGTGCCTCACCCAGGTGGGCGCGGCGTGCGAGATCGGGCGCGACGGCGCCGCCGCCGACCCGGCCAGCGTGGTGCAGAACATCGTCCGCCGCTGGAGCGACACGTTCGGCGTGCGCGTGGGCGGGAGCTACTGGCCCGAGCCCGCGATCGAGCTTTTCGGCGGCGCCGGGTACGACTCCAACGCTGTTCCGGACGACACCCTGGATCCCTCGGCCACCGATTTCCACGATGTCTCGTTCGCCGTGGGGGGCCGCTTCCAGATCGCGAAGCAGCTGCGCGTCGCGGCGTCGTACACGCACCTCTTCTACATCAGCCGCGACACCACCGGGAAAAGCATCACCGCGGGCCTCGCGGGCAACTCGCGGGCTCCCGACTCCGGCGGGCGCTACACGCAGACCATCGGCGTGCTCAACCTCAACGTGGATGTCGCCTTCTGAGCGCGGCGGAGCGTCGCTCCGCAGCGCCGAGGCGCTCAGGGAGCGCTGCGCCGGGTCCGCCGGAGCAGGCTGAAGATGCGCGCCCCCAGCTCGGGGGCGCGGAACGGCTTCACCATGTAGTCGTCGGCGCCGCTGGCGAAGGCGTACACCATGTCCTGCGACGAGGCGTTCGCCGTCAGGAACAGGACCGGCAGATCGCGGAGCCCGGGGTCCTGCCGCAGCGTCCGGCAGAGCTCGATGCCGGTCATCTTCGGGAGGTTCCAGTCGAGGACCACGAGGTGAAAGGGCGCGCTGCGGACGCGCTCCAGCGCCTCCTCCGCGCTGGCGACCGCGACGACGGCGAGCTCGACCGCCTCGAGCATCGCCGACAGCATCTCCCGGATCTGCGGATCGTCGTCGACCACGAGGATCCGCGAGCCCTTGCCCTTCAGCCGGGGCGGCGCGGGGGCCCGGCCCGCGGCGCCGGCGCCCTGGACGCCGGGCGGCGCGGCGGGGCGGACCTCGCCCTCGGCGCGGAGGAGCGCCGCCGCGTCGGTGTCGGGCATCGAGCCGGGGCGGGTCGCCTCCGTCCGCGCGAAGTGCGCGAGGCGGCGCCAGTCGCGCGGCTCGAACGTGAGCCGCGCCCCTTCGGGCGAGACGGAAGCGCACGCCGCGGCCGACGTCGCGCGGCGGTTCTCGCCGAGCTCGAAGATGGCGAGCACCCACTCGCCATCCGCGACGACCTCCCCCGCGGGCAGCCCGAGCTCGAGGTCGCCCTCCTCCGGATCGCCCACGATTTGCTCGAACTGCTGCAGATCCGGGAAGCGGTAGAGGACGCTCCGCACGTCCTGACGCTACACCCGCGCTAGCATCTCGCAAAGGGTCCGACTAAGCTCGCGCCGCGATGTCATTCCTGCGCTGGATGCCGCCGCTCCTCGCGTTGCTCTCGATCGGCGTCACGGGCTGTCCTGGGAACTCCGGCTCGAGCGAGCCCAAACCCGCCCCGGCCCCGGAGGTGTCCGTCTCGCTTCCGGGCGTGGACACCTCCTCGCTCACCCCCCGCGAGCGTCGAGAGTGGGCCGCCCAGGTCTCGGAGCTCCTCTCCCCCTGCCCGGACACGCCCGTGAACATTGCGCAGTGCGTGAAGGAGCAGCGCTCCTGCAAGGCGTGCCTCCCGGCCGCGCAGCTCCTGCTCGAGCAGGTCAAGCAGGGCCGGTCGAAGAAGGAGCGCGAGGACGCGTTCCGCATGCGCTTCGACGCGAACAAGGTGAAGACGCTCGTCACCGACGGCTCGCCGGAGATGGGGCCGCCCGACGCGCCGGTCACGATCGTCGAGTGGGCCGACTTCGAGTGCCCGTTCTGCCGGCTCATGTCGCCGCTGCTCGAGGGCCTCGTGAAGCGCTTCGACGGGCAGGTGCGGCTGGTCTTCAAGTTCTACCCGCTCCAGGCGCACGTCCACGGCGAGCCCGCCGCGCGCGCGGCGATCGCCGCGCTCAATCAGGGCAAGTTCTGGGAGATGCACCACCTCCTCTTCGAGAACCAGGACAAGCTGGAGCAGGCCGACATCGAGCGCTACGCGCAGCGGCTCAAGCTCGACCTGGTGAAGTTCCGCGCCGACCTCGTCTCGACCGAGACGAAGGCGCGCATCGAGAAGGACAAGAAGCAGGCCGAGGAGGTCGGGCTCGAGGGGACGCCGCTCATCTACATCAACGGCCGCGAGGTCGATCTGCAGCTCCTCACGAACCCGGGCGAGGATCTCGAGGACTGGGTGAAGCTCGATCTGGAGCTCCTCGGCAAGACGCCGCGGCCGGCGCCGCCGAAGTCGGCCGGCGGCGAGCCGGGCGCGCCCGACGCGCCCCCCTCCGGCAGCACGACCCCGGCCGCCAGCGCGACCCCTGCCGCCGGCGGCAGCGCGCCGGCGGGCAGCGCGGCGCGCCCCGCAGTCTCCGCTGGACCCGCCCAGCCCGCCCAGCCCGCCCAGCCGAGGAAGCCTTGAAGGTCGCCGACCCGTGCGGCTGCTTCCCGACGGGCCGGCACTACCCTGGGATCGCGCACCTCCTCAAGGTGCGCGCCGTCGGCGTCGCGTCCGAGATCGACGCGGGCAGCGCCTGGATCGATCAGCCGATCGCCTTCATCGACGTCGAGACGACGGGGCGCGATCCGGCGGGAGACCGGATCATCGAGCTCGGCATCGTCATCGGCCGCGCCGGGGAGATCCTGACGCGCTACAACTGGCTCATCCATCCGGGGCGGCCGATCCCGGCGGAGAGCACCGCGATCCACGGGATCAAGGACGCGGACGTCGAGGGCAAGCCGTCGTTCGCCGAGGTCGCGGAGGAGATCCTCGCCTGCTTCAAGGGGGCGATCCCCGCGGCGTACAACGCCGCCTTCGACCGCTCGTTCCTGCTCGCCGAGCTCGAGCGCGTGGGCATGCGCCCGCAGGAGCCGCCGCCCGCCATGCGGCGGGAGGTCGACTGGATCGACCCGCTCACGTTCGCCCGCGAGCTCTACAAGAACGAGGAGAGCCGCGCCCTCGGCGACATGGCCGCTCGGCTCGGGATCACGCTGGACAAGGCGCACCGCGCGACGGACGACGCCGAGGCGGCGCTGCAGGTCCTGTACGCGCTGGCCAAGGATCCGCGGGTGCCCCGCGCCTACGGCGGCCTGATCCAGGAGCAGCGGCGCCTGGTCCGCCAGCAGGACGAAGCGCGGCGGCTCTGGCGGAAGGCCCCTGCCGCGGCGCCGCCGACCACGAAGCCCAGCTGACGCCATGGTCGACGGGCCGAAGCGGCGCCTCCCCGTCGTCGGCAGCGGCCCGCCGCGCGCGCCCGGCGCGGCGCTCTCCGGCGGCGCGACGGGAGGCGGCGCGACGGGAGGTGGCGCGACGGGATCGTCGGAGAAGCGCAGGCTCCCGGTGCTGCAGGGCAGCGGCGACGACGAGGGCGAAGAGCGGCCGCCGTGGCACTGGATCGCGCTCGGCACGGTGGCGACGTTCATCGCGTGGCTGCCGCTCGCGGGGCTCGCGAACACGCTGCTGCGCCGGATGATCGAGCGGACGGGAGACGCCGAGGCGCCCGGCTCGGTGCGGCTCGCGATGGTGGGGATCAACGCGATCGCGTTCGCGCTCGCCGGCCTCGCCGGCGGCTACCTCGTGGGCCGGTTCGGCGGGCGCGCCGGGCGGCGCGAGGCGGCCGCGAGCGGGGCCGTGGTCGCGGCGCTCGCGTGGGCGCTCGCCCTCGCCGAGGGCGCGCCGGCGGGCGCGCTCGGGTGGGCGCTGCTGCTCGTCGTGATGGTCGCGATCGGCAGCGCGGCGTCGTACGCCGGCGGCCGCGCCGGCCTCCGGGCCCGCTCCGGAGCGCCGCCCTCGAGCTGAGCGCCGCGCCCCGCAGCGGCGCGCGGCGGGCCGTTCAGATCGGATCGAGCCGGCGAATGGGCGCGCTCGCGTCGGGCAGCGAGGCGTACGCGACGGCGGTGCGCGGATCGCGCGCGTCGGGGGCGACGTCGAGCAGCGGCCTCAGCGCGAAGGTGCGCTCGCAGAGCCGCGGGTGCGGCACCACGAGATCCGGCTCCGCGACGGCCTCGCCCTCGATCCAGAGCAGGTCCAGATCGATCGTGCGCGGCCCCCACCGCACCGGATCGGGGCGCACCCGTCCGAGCGAGCGCTCCACGGCGAGCGTGCGCTCGAGGATCCGGCGCGCGGGCAGCGCGGTGACGACGAGCGCCGCGGCGTTCACGTAGTCGCTCTGCGCCGGGCCGCCCGCGGGCGGCGACTCGTAGCGCGGCGACTCGCCGATCACGTCGAGATCGGGGTCCGCAGCGAGCGCGTCGATCGCTGCGCGGATGTTGGCGAGGCGATCGCCGAGGTTGGATCCCAGCCCGATGACGAAGCGCCGATGGGATGTCATGGCGAGACGCTACCACGCCGCGCGCGGCGGCTCGCAGCGCCCCGCGCCGCCGGTGATCGCCGCGCCGCGGAGCGACCCGCGCCGTGCGCCGGCGCGACGCGCGCCATCACTCCACCGGATCGGTGGCGCGGCGCCCTCCGCCGAGCCGCCGCCCTTCCGGCCGCGGGGGGAACACGCGCCGGTCCTCGGGGTTGCGGCGCGGGATGGGAGAGCGTCGCTCGACGGCCACGTCGCGCGAGGGCGGCGGACCGCCGCGCTGGAGCCCCACGAAGAGCTCGCGCATCTCCTCGAACGTCTCCGGCATGGCGGCGGCGACGGTCGCCGCGTGCGTCCGGCACAGGCTCAGCGAGCGCCCCTGGATGACCACGCGCGCCATCCGCGTCCTCGCGCGAGGATCCCCGGGCGCACCGCCCTCCCGATCGCCCTGCTCGCCGTCCTCGCATACGGCACATCGCTCGATTGACTCGCCCATGAGGGAGCCTTCGCAGAACCGGGGCCTCCGGGCCAACTTCCCGGCGTACGGCGGATCCCGCGCGCAGGTCGGGATCCGCCCTCGCGGCGGATCCCGCGCGAGGACCACGATCCGCCCGCGCGGCGGATCCCGCGCGAGGACCACGATCCGCCCGCGCGGCGGATCCCGCGCGAGGACCACGATCCGCCCGCGCGGCGGATCCCGCGCGAGGACCACGATCCGCCCGCGCGGCGGATCACGCGCGCGCGGCCCGGCCGCGCACCCGCTCCTCGGCCCAGGCGATCACCCGGTCCGCGGGATCGGTGCCGGTGAAGCGCCCGAGCTCCTGGATGCCGGTCGGGCTCGTGACGTTCACCTCGGTCAGGCGCTCGCCGATCACGTCGAGGCCGACGAAGTGGAGGCCGTCGGCGCGCAGGCGCGGCGCGACCGCGCGGACGAGCTCGAGCTCGCGCGGCGAGAGCTCCGTCGAGACCACGCGCCCGCCGACGTGGATGTTCGAGCGGTGATCGTCGTCGCGCGGCACCCGCAAGATCGCGCCGAGCGGCTCGCCGTCGAGCAGGAGGACGCGCTTGTCGCCCTGGACGACGGCGGGCAGGTACTCCTGCACCATCGCGAGGCGGTGCCCCTCGTTCGTCATCATGTCCGCGATGGCGCGCGCGTTCTTGTCGCGCTCGTTGATCTGCAGCACGCCGAGGCCGCCCGCGCCGTCGAGCGGCTTGATCACCGCCATGCCGCCGAGGGCGCGCACGAACGCGTGGATCTGCTCGCGGTCGGCCGTGACCAGCGTCTTCGGCGTCCACTCCGGGAAGTTCAGCGCGTAGAGCTTCTCGTTGGCGTCGCGCAGCCCGCGCGGGTCGTTGACGATGAGCGGGCAGCGCCGCGCGCGCTCCAGGAGCAGCGTCGCGTACAGGTAGCTGCGATCGAACGGCGGGTCCTTGCGGATGAAGATCGCGTCGACGTCCGCGAGCCGGAGCCTGCGCGGGCCCCCGTCGAGATCCAGCGAGATGTACGGCGGCGCGTCGCCGATGAGCACAGGGGTCGCCGAGGCGTGCGCCTCGCCGCCCTCGATCGAGAGGTCGCGCGGCAGGCAGTGGTAGTTCTCGTGGCCGCGCGCCTGGGCCGCGCGGATGAAGGCGAACGACGTGTCCTTGTCGTGCGTCACGCGGCTCAGCGGATCCATGACGAAGACGAAGCGCATGCGGTCTCTCGCGGGCTAGGGGTGATGGAGGGGGGAGGGGGGCGCCCGCTCGCGCGGGCGCGGGCGGGTCACTGCATCGCGGCGAGGACGAGCTGCGTGCTGAGGTCGTCGCCGAGGTCCGAGGCGAGCGCGTAGCCGACGCCGCTGTGCTCGGCGGCGGCGACCGAGTAGCCGTTGATCTTGCCCACGTACACGGGGCGCTCGCGCACGACGCGCGGCTTCAAGATCGGCTGCGCCTTCTGCACCGGGACCGCGCGCGAGTTGAAGAGGTAGACCGTCACGCGGTGGTTGCCCTTCACGATGTACTGGAGCAGCGCGGCGCGACGATCGCGCATCGTGTGGACGCGGGCGCCCATGAAGTTCACGGGCATCGACTGGAACTCCGGCCTGCGGACCGGCACGCCGACGAACGGATCGAAGCGCGGCAGGTCCTCCGGGTTGGTCGTCTCCGGCGGGAGCGGCTGCGCGTGCTGCGTGACGAGATCGTCGAGCAGGACCTCGACGCTCTCGGCGCGCGCGAGCTCGGCGTCCACCTTCGCGTTCGCCTTCGCCGTGTCCGTCGGGGCGGCGGGCCGCTCCCGCGTCACGCTCACCATGAACGCGACGCCCGCGGCCGCGGCGAGCGCGACGGCGTACCCCTTTCGCATGAGGCGCGGCTTCGCCTCGACCGACTGCGCCGCCGCGCGGGCGGCGCCGCGCGCCTGCTCGTGCGCCATGGCCGCGGCGATGCGCGCCCGCAGCGCGTCCGGGCACGCCGCCGGCTTCGCCCGCTTCAGGCTCGACCGCAGCGAGCGCAGCATCTTCACCTGCTCGAAGCACGGCGGACACTGGACGAGGTGCGACTCGAGGTCGACCGCGTGGTCCGGGTCCAGCTCGCCGTCGACGTAGGCCGACAGCGCGTAGTCGAACCGCGCGCAGCTCTCGATCGACTTCGCGGCGCTCATGCGACACCCCGCTTCCGCTTGCGGTACGCGTCCAGGTCGGCGGGCGCGTCCTTCGCCGCGTCGGCGCTGACGATCCCCATCAGGACCGCGTGCTCGCGCAGCGTCTTCTGGAGGAGCTTGCGGCCGCGGTGCAGCCGCGACATCACCGTGCCGATCGGGCACCCCATCGCCTCGGCGATCTCCTTGTAGGAGAGCTCCTCGATGTCCGACAGCACCACCGCCAGGCGGAACTCTTCGGGCAGCTCGTCCAGGGCGCGCTGCACCTCCGCCTCGACGAGGGGCGTGAGCGCCTGGGTCTCCGGATCGCGCATCGCGCGCATCGTCGTCGCGCCGACCCACCCATCGGTGAGCGGCTCGGCGTCGGGTCCGTCGAAGATGCCCCTCTCGAGGCCCCCGCGGCGGTACCGGTTGATGAACGTGTTCGTCAGGATCCGCAGCAGCCAGGCCTTGAGGTTGGTGCCGGGCTCGAACTGATCCCGGGCGCGCATCGCCTTGACGATGGTGTCCTGGACCAGGTCCTCCGCCTCGGTCGAGCTCTTGGTCATCCGGCAGCTCACGCCGTACAGCGTGTCCAGATGACCGAGGAGCTCGACCTCGAAGGCGTCAGCACGGCCGCCCTCGCTGCTGGCCAACGACAGGTCCTGCGCTACGGACGCAGGTTTCTTGCTGAAGAAGAACGGCATGGGCTCGACGGGGGGAACAGGGGAACGGCCCGGGCTATTCCAGCCTGGTCTCTCCCCCCGGACCCTCGCCCGCCGCTTCGTCCGCGGCAGAGCCGGCCTGGGCAGGAGCGGCGCCCTCGGTCCGTTCACCCGCGCCTTCCTGGAGCTTCGCCTCCAGCTCGTCAATGCGCTGCGATAGGCGCTTGACATCGGCCTGAAGATCGCGAACCAGGCCGAGCCCCGGCAGGATGGCGCGGATGCGCTCGTCGACGGCCTGCTGCCACTGATCGAGCGTCTGCTTCGAGCTCTCGACGATCCCGCTCAGGCGCCCCTTCGCGTGGCTCGACTTGTCGGCGTCGAGCGGCGGAGGCGGCTGCGACCCCGGCGCGGACGCCGCGGCCTCCTGCGCGGGCGCCTGCGCCGCGCCCGGCGCCGCCGCCCCGCCCTCGCCAGGGACCGCGCCGGGGATGAGCCGGCCGATCGGGCCCTCGCGCAGCTGCGAGAGCAGCCGCTCGCCGCGCTCCTGGATCAGATCCCGCAGCGTGCCGAGCGGAACCGAGCGCGGCTGCGATTTGAGATCTTCCGAGATGATCAGCGCCAGCGTGACCTCGGTCTTGTCCTCCTTGGTCGCGTTGTCGATGATCTGGACCTCTTCGCCAGCCCGGACCATCTCCCCGATCTGCTGCAGGGTGACGTAACGACTGTCCTTCGTGTCGTAGAGCTTCCGATTGGAGTAGCGCTTAATAACGCGACGCGGTACCTCGCCGCCTCCCAGGGTCTCCTTCGCCGTTTCCATCTCCTCTACGCCTCGAGTCGATTGGACCACCCCTAGAAACCTCGCGCAAGGGAAGATCACTCGATATCACTCATAAATTGGGCGACGTGCAGGAGCCGGCGATCGAGCTGCGGGACGTGGCCGCCAGCTATCCCACCGGGAGGCTGGCGCTGGAGGGGATCTGCCTGGAGGTGCGCGCGGGCGAGCTCTGCGCCGTCCTCGGGCCGAACGGCGCCGGCAAATCGACGCTGGTCCGGGTCCTCTCCGGGGCCCTGCGGCCGGCGCGGGGCGGGGCGACCCTGCTGGGCAGGCCGCTCGGCGGGATGGACCGGCGGGCGATCGCGCGGTGCGTGGCGGTCGTACCGCAGGGCATCGCCTCGGCGCCCGGGTTCACGGTGCGGGAGGTGGTCATGATGGGCCGGGCGCCCCACCAGGGCGCCTGGATGCGCGCCTCCCGGAGGGACGAGGAGGCGGTCGCCCGCGCCCTCGAGGCCTGCGATCTCCTGGAGCTCTCGGAGCGGCCCGTGGCCGAGCTCTCCGGGGGCGAGCAGAAGCGGGTCTCCATCGCCCGGGCGCTCGCGCAGGAGGCGCAGGTGCTGATCCTCGACGAGCCCGGGGCCCACCTCGACATCCGCCACTCGATCGAGGTCCACGAGGTCGTGCGCCGGGAGGTCGCCGAGCGGCGCCTCGCCTGCGTCGCGGTGCTGCACGACCTGAACGCGGCCGCCCAGTACGCCGACCGCGTCGCGCTCCTCAAGGCCGGGCGGCTGGTCGCGCAGGGCACCATCGAGGAGGTGATGACGTACCGCCGGCTCAAGGACGTGTTCGAGGCGGAGCTCTACGTGGGGGTGAACGAGCTCGACGGCAGCCGATACTTCCTCCCCGTCCGGGGCGCGCGCGACGCGCGCGGGGAGGGGAGGTAGGGGAGCGAGGGATCTCCGGAGGCGGCGGAGGGAGCTCGATGCGGCGGGAGGGAGCGTGCGCCGCGCGAGGCCGCGCGAGGCTGCGCAAAGGAGCGCGGCGCGGCGCGCCGATCTCCGCAATCTCGACCGCCCGAGCGGCGCGGTTTATAAGCGGCGCCATGCGCGGATCTCCACCCTGGAGAGCTCTCCCTCGAGGCTTCCTGCCGTGCCTCCTGGCCCTCCTCGCCCTGCTCGGCGCGACCGGCTGCGCCCAGAGCAGGACGGCGCCCGAGCTCCTCAGCGTCATCGACGTCGTGCCGCGCGAGGTCGACCTCGGCGACCGCATCGAGATCCTCGGGACCAACCTGCCCACGGCGCAGGCGAAGGAGGCGGTCGTCACGTTCCGCGGGACGCTGAGGCGCCCCGGCCAGGCGCCGCTCACGAGCCAGAGCATCGAGATCGACGGCGCGCAGATCAGCAGCAACAAGGTGTCGCTGGTCCTCTCCGAGGGGCTGCAGGCGCGCTTCGCCGGCCGCGGCGACGACGCGGTGCACACGACCTTCCACGGGGACGTGACCGTCGAGGTCCCCGCCGCCACGCAGGGGGCGCTCCCCGTGTCCGGCACGGTCCGGGGCGTCACGCTCGACTTCATCCCGCCGACCCCGCGCCGCGCCGTCATCGAGGCGCGCGAGAAGGAGGGGGCGCGCGCGCTCGCGTTCTTCGGCATCGAGGTCGCGGCCGAGTCGCCGCCCGCCGGCGGGCTCGTCGTGACCGGCGTGCGCGACGGGAGCCCCGCGAGCCGGGCGCAGATCCTCGCCGGCGACGTCATCACGAGCTTCGAGGGCGTGAAGGTCCTCTCGAAGGGCGACGTGATCCCGAGCGGCCACGAGCGGCTGTCGCCGGTCGGGATCCGGCGGGGCGCGGCGCCGTCCGAGGTCAAGCTCTCGACCGAGGGGTTCCACGCCAGCGCCCCGACCGATCTGCTCGGCGCCGGGATCATCCTCGGCGTGGCCGCCGCGATCATCCTGCTGTTCATGGCGCCGACCGCGGGGATCATCACCTGGGTCGAGCGCCGCGTCTCGGCGCGCATGCAGTCGCGCATCGGGCCGAACCGCGCCGGGCCGCAGGGCTTCCTCGTGTGGATCGCCGACGGCATCAAGTCGATCCTCAAGGAGGACGTCATCCCGGCCGAGAGCGACCGGGCGCTCTTCCGGCTCGCGCCCTACCTCGTCTTCGTCGGCGTGTCGGCGACGTTCGTGGTCATGCCGTTCGGCCAGTACCTCATCGCGGCCGACCTCGACATCGGCATCCTCTTCGTCATCGCCGTGACGTCGCTCGTCACGATCGGCCTGATGACCGGAGGCTGGGCGTCGAACAACAAGTGGTCGCTCCTCGGCGGGATCCGCTCGGCGGCGCAGATCATCAGCTACGAGATCCCCGGCGCGGTCGCGATCGTGTGCATCGTGATGATGACGGGCTCGCTGCGGCTCCAGGACATCATCGCCGCGCAGGGCGGCGCCGGGCCGTCGCTCCTCGACGTGGGCGGCTGGCCGTGGCACTGGTTCGTCTTCCGCAACCCGATCACGTTCGCGCTGTTCTTCCTCTACTTCACGACCGCGCTCGCGGAGGGCAACCGCGCGCCCTTCGACCTGCCCGAGGCGGAGAGCGAGCTCGTCGCCGGCTACTCGACCGAGTACTCGGGGATGCGGTACCTCTTCTTCTTCTTCGCCGAGTGGGCGAACGTCTTCGTGATGTGCGGCATCGCGAGCGCGCTCTTCCTCGGCGGCTGGCAGATCCCCGGCGTCTCGCCGGCCCAGCAGGAGGCGAGCTTCGGCCTCCAGCTCCTCGGCGTCTTCCTGTTCCTGCTGAAGAGCTGGGCGCTCGTCTTCGTGGTCATCTGGATCCGCTGGACGCTGCCGCGCGTCCGGATCGACCAGATGATGAACCTCTGCTGGAAGTGGTTCGTCCCGCTGTCGTTCGTGGCGTTCCTCCTGACCGCGCTCTGGATGGTGATCGGCGTCAGCAAGACGGTCCAGCTCGTCATCAGCGTCGTCACCTTCGCCGTCTGGGCGTACCTGCTCGTCCACTTCATCCGCAGGGTCCAGCACAACCTGCGGGAGGCCAAGGTTGCGCTCCACCTGAATCCGTTCCTGTGAGAGCAAACCCCGGTGCCACCTCGGCCTTGCGCTGAGGTATGCTGTCGGCGTGGCGGTCCCGTCGAGCCCGGCCTCCGACTTCTGCGCGGCGTGCGGTTTCCCGCTGCGCGGGCCGCGGTGCGAGGCGTGCGGGGTCGACCGCGCGCCGGCGCTCTCGATCTCGCGCAAGCCGCCGCCCGCCGACGGCGACTGGGACGGCAGCTCCGTGGACGCGTGGCGCACGCGCGATCCGGTGCGCTTCGTGGCCCACTGCGCCTCGGCCGAGGCCGGGACGAGCGTCCAGGCGACCACGCTGCAGGACGGCGTGGGGTGGATCGTTCCGCTCGGGGCGATGACGCTCTTCGTCGCGCTCGACGCGGCGAACGAGCGGGCGTCGATCGACGTGCCGGTCGTGCGCGTCGCGGAGCGGCAGCGGGTGCCGCTCCTGCGCGCGGCGCTGGAGCTCTCCGGCGGCCCCGAGCCGTTCCGCCTCTGCCTCCGGGATGATCTCTTGCTGCTCCGCCGGGTCGGCCGCGTCGCCGCCTTCACGCCGGAGGCGCTGCGCCGGGCGCTGCGCGAGAGCGGCGAGGCGGCGGAGCGGCTCGCGGCGACGCTCGGCGCCTGGTTCGACGCGCGGCCGCCGTTCTCGGACGAGCAGCGGGCGACGCTGACGTGGGCGTCGGCCGGCCGCGCCCGGCCGCTCAAGAGCTTCTCCATCCCGCCGACGCCGGGCCGCTCTCAGGGCGCGCCGTCGGTTCGGGTCGCCGGGCCGCCGACGCCGGTCTCGGCGGTGCGGGCGCCGCTCGAGGAGCTCTCGGCGTGGGCGGCGCCCCCGCTCCCGCGCCTGCCCGAGTCGGTCGCGCGCCCGATCCGCGACGCGGACGCGATCCCCGACATCCTGTCGCCCTCGCTCGCGTCCGCTCCGGTGCCGGTGTCGATGGGCGCCGCGCCGGGCGTCACGTCGGGCAGGAACGGCGGCGCGCCCACGCCCAAGGCCGGCATCCTGCCGCCCGCGCACGACGGCGGCGCCGCGTCCAAGGCGATCAGCAGCATGGCGATGCCGGGGCCCGAGGTTGGCGCCGCGAGGCCCGCCGCGGCGGCGGGGGCGGCGGGCGCGGCGACCGCGACGCCGCTGTCGGGCGAGCAAGCGCCGGCCGCGGAGGCGCCGGCGCAGGCCAGCGATCGCCGCAGCGCGCGCACCGTGCCCTTTCGCCGCTCGACCTCCTCGGGCATGGCCGCCGTGGCGACGCCGGTGTCGACGCCGGTGTCGGTGCGCCCGCCCGCGCTGCCCGAGGTCGAGATCGATCCGCCGTCGCGCCAGAACGGCGCGTCGCGCGCCGAGGCGGCGAACGCGCCGGCCGATCGGTTCTGCCAGCTGCTCCGGGACGCGCAGGTGCTGGGCGCGGCGCTCAGCTTCCAGGAGCGGCCGGGCGTCATGGTGCTCCTCATCCGGTGCACCGTGTTCCGGGCGATCTACGAGCACGGCGAGGCGATGCCCGACGCGGTGGCGCACCTCTACCGGTGCACGGCGGCGGCGACCCGCGAGCTCATCCAGGCCGAGGGCGGCGCGCGCCGCGGCAGCACCGCGGGCGTCGCCGAGCCGGCGTTCCTCGCGATGGAGCGGCTCGTGGCGCTGCGCGGGCAGGTGCCCGAGGAGAAGCCGCTCCACATCGATCCGCTCACCACGGCGGCGCTCGCGCGCGAGCACCTCGGCCGCTACCTGCGCGAGATCGAGCGCGCGCCGGCCGATCCGGTGCTCCGCCACTTCCTCGCGATCGGCGCGCTGTCGGAGCTGCTCGTGCGCACGAAGCTGCCGGCGAAGACGGAGCAGCGGCTGCGCGACATCGTCGCGTACGCGCAGCGCGACGGCGCCAAGCCGGGGACGATCGATCTGCTGATGACGGCGCTCTCGAGGATCGTCGCCCAATGACGTCGCAGCTCGCGGCGCACGGCGACGGCGATCTGGCGCTGCTCCACGAGCGCGTCGCCCGCGCTCGCCGGTCGATCGTGGCGATCCGCGCGGGCGCGCACGTCACGACCGGCTGGGTGGCGCTCGGCAACGGCGTGGTGGTGACGAGCCGGCGCGGGCTCGGCTACCCGACGGAGGTCGCGCTGACGTTCGAGGACGGGCGGAGCATGGCGGGGCGCGTGGTCGCGGCCGACGTGGGCCGGGACGTGGCGCTGGTCGCGCCGGGCGAGCCGCCGGGCGTCGCGGCGCTCGCGGTCCGCGCGCCGGCGGAGCCGCGGCTCGGCGAGCGCGCGGCGGTGCTGAGCTGCCTGCCGGGGCAGAGCCTGCGGCTCGCGGTCGCGCGGGTCAGCCACGTGGCGCGCAAGGTCGACGGGCAGCTCCCCGCGTTCGAGCTCGACGTGGCGGCGCCGCTCGGGGCGCCGGTGCTCGATCCGGAGGGGCGGGCGATCGGGGTGATCGCGGCGCTGCCCGGCATCGCGGGGGAGCTGCCGGGGCACAGCGCGGTGCTCCCGGCGGGGGCGTTCCAGCCGCTGCTCGCGCTCGCGGATCGGCCGCTGGCGGAGCTCCGGGATCGGGCGCCGGTGTACCGCTGTCCGGCGTGCGAGGAGCCGTTCGACATCGAGAGCGACCGGTGCCTGGGCTGCGGCCGGCTCTTGCCGCACGCGTTCGCGCCGTCTCCGGCGCGCGCGGGCGTCGAGCGGATGATCCGGCAGGGGCTGTCGTCGCTCGGGATCATCGCGAACCGCGCGCGGGTCGGGCCGCGGGCGTGGCGGATCGCGCAGCGGCCGTTCCCGACGGCGGAGACGGCGACGCAGGTGGACATCGAGATCGACGAGGCGGGGCGCCTGCTCTCGCTGCGCGCGCCGGTGGTGGGCCTGCCGGCGGCGAACCACGAGCCGTTCTACCGGTTCTTGCTCACGATGAACGACCAGACCACGGGGGAGTTCCGCGTGTCGATCGCGGGGGACGAGGTGGCGGTGTCGTGCGTGGCGTCGCTGGAAGGGTCGGCGGACCACGAGGTGGCGCTGCTCATCGATGGGCTGGTGCAGATCGCGGACGAGTACCGGCGGACGCTCGCGGAGACGTTCGAGGCGGGGCCGAGGTTCGAGTCGGCGGCGCGCTGACCGGAGGGGGTTCGGGGAGCTCGCGAAGGCGCTCGGCGCCGGCAGGGAGGCTTCCCGCGCGGGGCGGAGAGGTTCTTGCGCGGTCCGGAAGCTTCGCGCGCGGTCCTGAGACCTTCGCGCGCGGTCCTGAGACCTTCGCGCGCGGTCCGGAAGCTTCGCGCGCGCGGCGGAGGGTCGAATTTCCCGAGAAATTCGTCGCCCCGAGCGCGCCGGACGGCGCCGGGGGCGCGGGGGACGCCGCTAAGTGCGCGAAACCTCGTGCTCCGGAGCGCGCGGGAAGGCTTCCGGAGCGCGCGCGAAGCTTCCGGACCGCGCGCGAAGGTCTCGGGCGCGCGCGGGAAGCTTGCGGCGCGCTCGGAGAGCCGGAATTCGTGTGGTGGATTACTCGACGTCGGCGTCGCCGGTCTCTTCGCCCGATGCTGCCGGCGTGGGCGGGGGCGCGGCGGGCTTGACCGGCGTGGTCGCGGGCTTGCGCTGGGGCGCCTTGCGGCTCGCGAGGCCGAGGCGGATGAGGTAGCTGCGCTTCTTGATCACGGCGCGGGCCGTGGTCGACCACTCGTCGAACCAGCCGCGCAGCTTGACGAGCGCCTCGCGCCGGCGCGCGGCCTCCGGGAGCTCGGTTGGCGCGGGCAGAGGCGATGTCGGGCCGAGCGCCACGTCGACAAGGCCCTTGAGGCGCTTGCGCTCGGCCTTGTCGAGGCCGCGGGGGGCGAGGAATGCGACGGCCTTCTTGTCGCTCTGCTTCGAACCGGCGCGGTCCGGATCGGTGCCATTCTCGAGGACGTCGAGCCGCGCGAGGAAGGTGGCCACTCCCCGGACGGAGGCGGTGCCGGTGGAGGGCGCGAGGTCCTTGAACACGTAATCGTGCACGTCGGGGAAACGCCGGCGGAGCGCGGCGCCATAACGGGCGTAATTGGGCTCGTCCCATTGATCGAGCTCCCCCGTCGCGGCGCGCTGCGCCCTGGCATCGTCGGTATCGGCCGACGCGCCGGCCCTGCGGGGCGCGGCGAGGACGTCGAGGAGGAGCGTTCGGCCCTCCAGGATGTCGTCATCGGTCATCCCCGCCCCGGCCATCAACGTGCGAATCGCGGCGACAGCGCCTATCCCCATGAGGAGCTTTGTCGCGCGCTCCGGCGTGGCCTCGAGGACCGCATCCGAATACTCCATAAAGATTTCCTCCCTGCCGGCCGGGAGATCCGGACGGCGGCAATGAGAACGGAAGCTACAATGGGAGTTTCGGAGGTAGGAAGAGGATTCTTGAGCTCCGGCCGCTGGATTCTTGCTCTTCCGGCGGGCCTTCTGCCCTCCAGCCTTCGGCCATCCGGCGGCGATGGTCTGTGCGCTGAAGACGGACGGGACGGAGTTTCGCGCGCGCTCCGGCGCGCTCCTCGGCTGAGCAATGTCCTACCGCTCCGGCCACGACGCTTGCCGCCGGAGAATGGGCGGGCGAGCTTGCGCGGGCGAGAAAAATTGCGGGGTGGAGGCAATGAGCATGAGAAGGAACGCGAGGCGAAAGGCGATCCTCGTGGCGGCCGTGGCCGCCGTGGCGCTCGGCGCGGCGGGGTCAGGGTGCTTGTGGGGGCGCGAGGAGCACGCGCCCGGCCGGTTCTGCGCGCAATCGAACACCAGCGTGGTCGAGCATTGCGTGGATGCGAGCGAAGGCCCGGGCAGCGCGTGGAGCAAGGCCGAGGAGGACGGCGAGCTGCCGATCCAGATGTGGGCGCTCGAGCCGAGCGGCGCGATGCTCGACGATCTCGCCGCGAACGCGGCGGCGCTCCGGGCCTGGTTCGATCACATCGAGCGGGCGGTGGCCTACGTGCGCGACGAGGAGAAGAACGCCGAGTCGCTCCGGGCGACCCTGCACGGCAGGCTCCTCGGGCTGCTCGCGCAGTCCAGGCAGCGCCAGGAGGCGATCTTGGAGGAGGAGCCGGTCCGCGCGGCCGACAACTTCCAGCGGGCGATGAGCGACAAGGCGAGCGCCGAGAAGGAGCCGCTCGCGGCCGCGCTCGCGGCCGACAAGCAGGCGATGGCGGGCGTGCAGGCGATCTTCGAGCAGGCCCGGCGCGACGCCGCGCCGCTGCGATCCCGGTACGCGGGCGCCGCGGCGCGGTTCGCCGTGTACCGCGCGACCGAGGCGGCGGAGACGGCGGCGTACGCAGCGCTCTCGGAGCGGGCGTCGCGGTCGGACATCGATGGCCTCGATGGCGCGGAGCAGGCGGTGCTCGCGGCGGCGCGCGAGGCGAGCCGGGCGCCGAACGAGCTCGCCGCGGAGATCATGACGCTGTCGGCGGAGCTCCAGGCGCTCGCGGTCTCGTTCGAGGAAGCGATTGCGTCGCACAAGGAGGTGCTCGCGACCCACGGCGCCGTGGTGCCGGACATGACGTCGGGGGCGCTGCGCTCGTTGAGCGCGATGCTGGGCTACGTGCAGCGGCGCGTCGCCCGAAGCGACGCGACCGCGACGGCGCTGCTGGGCGGCATCGCGCTGCGCCGGCAGGCGCTCGAAATCCTCCAGGCGAATGAGGGGGCGCGCGAGGCGATCGCGCGGTCGCGGATCCGGAGGGCGTCGGAGGTGTTCGGCGAGGGAGCGCGCGCGCGGGCGACGGCGCTGTCGGCGGCGCCGCCGGTCAGCGAGAAACTCGGGCTGCCGCTGCTGGCCGAGCGGTACGGCGAGCTCTTGGCGCTGGTGCAGATGCGGCCGCTCTGCGAGGCGGCGGGGTCGTCGTGGCGCGAGGCCGGGTGCGCGGCGCTCCGCGGGCGGTTCGACGCCGCGGAGGCCGAGCTCCGGACGGGCCAGCCGCGGAAGATCGCGGCGGGCCTCGCGGCGCTGCGGGAGAAGGGGATGGCGGCGGCGGAGCTCGACGCCGCGCAGGCGAGGCTCGACGCGGGCGACGTGAAGGGCGCCGCGATCGCGTATGACGCCGCGGTGCGCGGCGCGGAGGGGACATGAGAGGCTTGAGGGGCGTCGCGCGGCGTGGCTGGGGCGCCGCGGCGCTGCAGAAGCTCGTCGCGCTGGTGACGGCGCTGGCGGTGCTGGCGCCGTCGTTCGCGCGGGCCGGCACGCCGTACAGCCTGAGCTGGGTCAACACGCAGTTCAACACGGCGTGCCTGGGCGCCGCCATCGATGAAGGGGATGCGTTCTTCCGCGTGAACGAGACGCCGCTGGCGACCTACTCGGTCCCCGGCATGCGCGTGACGAACGCCGACGGATCGGACAGCAACACGGCGGAGGCGGCGTTCGACTCGGTGCTGCTCCGCATGGGAGCGAACGACTTCCGATTCCAGGTCCGTGCCAACAGCGGCGACGATTCGTGTGTCCACGCGCATGACGTGGTGAACCTCGTCTCGGTGCCGCTCGGGTTGAACAAGCCTGTCTTCGACGTGTGGCGCATCGGGACGGCGTACTCCGGCGGCATGACCGTCGATCTCAGCCTCGCGGAGATCAACCCGGTGCTGGCGCGCGACATCGCCGAGCTGGAGGTCAAGATCGCCAAGCTGATGGAGGCGATCATCCGGGACGCCGCCAGGGTCGCGGATCTCCGGGCGAGGATGGACCTGCTGCGGCAGCTCGACCTCGAGCTGCACGACCTGGTGAGCCGGCCGCTGGATGAGATCTCGCGGACCGACCTCGACGCGATCCTGGACCGGTACAAGGACGTGGTCGACCCGGAGACACGGGCGGCGATGGAGCAGCTCGTCGACGACCTGAAGAAGAGCGTCAGCGATCTCGAGGACGAGCTCGCGCGGCTGCTCGACGAGTTCGGCGCGCAGGCGGACGAGGTGGCGGACCTGGCGACGCAGGACGCGCGCGCCGAGGGGTGGAACCCGGACGACCCATGGGCGTACGCGCTCGGGGAGAGCGAGGTGCCGTGGGTCGAGGTGCCGGACATCGCGGAGGTGGACGGTGCGTTCGACGAGGGGAGGGATCCCTATGCGGCGTACGCAGACACGGTGATCGCGGCGCTGGAGGCGGACGTGAGCGGGGGCGCGGTGGTCGCGCGGGCGGACTTCGTGGCGAACGTGCGGGCGTGGCGGGCGAACAGCGCGGCGCTGGAGATCGCGCTGCGCGACCGCATGGGGGTGTCGCTGGCGGAGACGAACGCGTTCCTCAAGGCGCAGAACCGGATCACGGCGTACGTGCGGCGGTTCATGGATGCGTCGGACTGGTTCGAGGACACGCCGGTGCCGGCGGACCTGCGCGCGGTGGTGGACACGGTGCTGAAGCCGAGGTTCGACGCGCTCGCGGACCAGATGAAGGACAGCCTGAACCAGTGGACGGGAGACGGGCTCGACCTCGAGCAGACGCAGCTCTACCAGACGATCAGCGCGTTCGCGGGGGCGATGTCGACGGTCGGCGAGGGCGTCGAGGCGTACGCGGGGGTGATGCAGACGCTGGTGCACGCGACGACGCGCATCGGGGTGGGGTTCGTGCCGGTGGTGGGGCCGGCGCTCGACCTGTGCGAGGCGGTGACCGGGAAGGCGTTCTGCTTGCCGGCGGGGCGAGCGCTCAGCGACGAGGAGAGGATCTTCTCGGGGCTGGGGTTCGGGCTCGCGGCGGTCGGACCTGGCTGGCGCGCGATCAAGGGCGCCGGCGGGATGACGCCAGGGGCGGTCCGGGTCGCCGGGGAGATCGCGGAGGTCGACGAGGTCGTTGTCAATGGGTTCAAGGTATGGAAGCTCCGCGGGTACAAGACGCTGGATGGGCACGTCACGAAAGTCGGGTTCAACACCTTCGAGAAGGCGGCGATCAGCCACATGACCCGCGAAGGGCGGGCGCTCCTTGGCGTCGGCGACGGCGGCGTGCGCAAGATGCTCGACCTTCCAAACGAGTCGCTCCCCGGCATGTCCGGTGGGAAGGCTCCTGACTTCGTGACGGTGTCCCGCGGGCAGAAGCTGATCGTGAGCGAAGTGAAAGGGGGCGACACAGTAAGGATCAAGGACGTGACCGACCAGTTGTCGAACGGGATGGAGGGGCTACGGAAGAAGGGAGTCGCCGGGGATGTCGAGCAGGTCGAGCTCATCATGGCACGGGGTGGGAAATTCAAGCCGGAAGATACCTACACCGTCAAGGATGGGTACCTCTTCAATGTGAAGAAAGGCAAGAGGGAGACCCTGAACGGATTCAACAGACCCATCCGGGTGATCCAGCTATGAGCGAATCGGGACCGTACTTCTTCGCCTGGTGTGATGGTGCACAGAGGCTCGACGCGTTGCTCGCCGCGCTGTCCGCCCTCGTGTACCCAGGGACTCGTATCGGCGTTTCGCACGACGCTACCCTCATCCACACGACCTCCATGGATGAGGCGGTCGCGATGATCCGCGCCGAGTTCTCCGAAGGTCCTTCCGGTGGAGCACTCTTCGACGTCATGCTGAGCGGCACCAAGCGCCTCTTCGGTTGCAGCAGTGACTGCTACACCGAAGAGGCCGGCCGCGACATCTCGGCCGGCCCCATCGACATGGCCACGTGCGACCAGCGTAGGTTTCTCTGCTCTCTCCTCGAGCTCGCCTGGGGCAGGGGCCCGCGCTCGATCGAGGCCGAGGCCGCGGTCGCATGGCACCTGCTCCGGGATGACCTCGAGGACCTCCTGCTCCGCCTCTGCGCGCCGGACGCGAGCGGCCGCGTCCGCACCGGCGCATGCGCGAACTCAGGGGACTGGATCGCGCCGGTGCGCATGTGCGCGACGTACAACGCGGACGCGCGGGACATCGCGCGCGATCTCGCCCTCTCGTGGCTGCAGCGCCACGACAAGGAGATGGTATCGCGCAACGCGGGCCTGTCGCTGGAAGCGCTCCGCGCGCGGGTGGAAGCCGCGCCGGCCGGGGCGCGCGTCCCGCTCAAGGGCGGAAGCGACCGCGCGCACTCCCTCTCCCGCGAGACCGTCCTCAAGGCGCTGGCAACGCCGCCCTCCGCCCTGCTGGAGGCGCTTGAGGCCGCGGCGGCGCCCGACGAGGCGTGGCGCGCCGCCGAGCCGCGCGCGCGAGAGATTCTGGCGCTGACGAGCGAGATCGCGGAGACGGGCGAAGGCCCGCCGACGTGGCAGGTGCACACGGACACGCGCGCCCACGTCCGCTTCCTCCGAAAGCACGCGCCTTTTCACGTGCGCCGCCTCGCGGGCGGCGGCGTGATCCTGGCGACCCACCCGTTCCGCTCGCTCTGGCCGCTCTGGGTCGACGCGCTCTTCTCGCTCGGCCTGATGCCCTGACCCAGCAACCTCATGAGGGTGAACCAAGGATGAAACCAGGGCCGTACTTCTTCGCCTGGTGTGACGAGGCAGAGCGGGTCGACGCGTTCGCGGCGGCGTTGCCAGCTCTCGTGATCCCGGGGAGGTATATCAGCGTGACGATGGGCTCCGACGTGGATCGCACCGTGAACTTCGTGGACGAGGCGGTCGCGATGATCCGCGCCCACTTCGGACGCACCGATGCCGACACCTACTTCGCCATGGAGCTCGACGACCGGCGCTCATTCTATGGCCACTATCGCTGCTTCACCGGCAAGAGCGAACGTCTCAAGCCGAGCGGCCCCATCCACATGGTCCCTGCCAGCGCGGCGAACATTCTCCCGCTGGAATTGTACCTCGCCCTGGGCAGCGGACCGCGCTCCGTCGAGGCGGAAGCCGAGCTCACGTGGCACATCGTTCTGGACGACCTCGAGGACCTGCTGCTCCGCCTCTGCGCGCCCGACGCCAGCAGGCGCGTCTCGACCGGCGGCTGCACGAGCGCGTGGACCTGGCTCGCGCCGGTCTCGATGTGCGCGACGTACAACGCGGACGCCCGGGACATCGCGCGTGATCTGGCCCTGTCGTGGGTCAGCCTCCACGACACAGAAAAGGTCTCGCTGATCGCGGGCATGTCGCTGGAGGCGCTCTACGCGCGCGTCGACGCGGCGCCCGCTGGAGCGCGGGTGGTCCCGACGGACAAGAGCGGGCGCTCGATCCCGCTCTCCCGCGAGACCGTCCTCAAGGCGCTGGTCATGCCGGGCTCCGCCCTGATCGAAGCGCTCGTGGCCGCCGCGGATGTGCGCGACGAGGCGTGGCGCGCCGCGGCGCCGCGCGCCGAGGAGATCCACAACCTGACGGTGCAGGCCAGGGCGCGCGGCGAGCAGTTCTCCAGTGGCGGGCCCCTCACCTGGGTGAAATTGACGGGCGAGCACGTCTACTTCCTCGTCGACCACGCCCCGTTCCACGTGCGCCGCCTCCCCGGCGGCGGCGTGCTCCTGGCCACCCACCCGTACCGCACGCTCTGGCCGCTCTGGGCCGACGCGCTCTCCGCGCTCGGTCTGATGTCCTGATCGAGAGGCGTAGCTCGCATTGCACTTCTAGGTCGAAACTTCTCACGGTCAGCGGCTGTTTCGTGCCTGCGGGCTCGGCAATACACGGGCGGGACATTCGCCGTGACATGCTCCAGGCGCTGCGCTTGTGCCATTCTTGGCGGCAGGAGACGCGTGGCTTTTTCTCACGGTGCGGCGTGCGAAGAGCGGTGGTCGGAGCTCTGGAAGTGAGATAGGTGCATCTCGATGCGTCGGTATATGAATCAAGCGCGCACTGGGCGGTCACCCAGCTTCTACGCTTGGTGTGACGAGGTGGACCGGTTCGATGCCTTCGCGGCGGCCCTGTCCGCGCTCGCCTACCCGGGGGGGCTCTGCAACGTCAGCCTCTCGACGCGTGGAGTGTCCGAGGAGATGTGGCGCCCCAAGATCCCCGTCGACGAGGTCATCGCGGTGACACGTGCCGCCTTCAAGGCAGGCTCGGAGGTTCGTGTGGGTCTCGGTTCGCGGTGGCGTTGGCTGGGCCGGCATGGGCTGAGCCTGGAGTGCTACGGTGAAGACTACGATCGCCGGTGGCCCAGCGGTCCCCTGGGCGTGGGTACGGACGAGTGGAAGGGGCTCTACCCGTACTACCTCGAGATGGCCATCGGCAGCGGCGTGCGCTCCGTGGAGGCCGAGGCGGCGATGATCTCCATGCACATGGAGCAGGACGTGGAGGGCATCCTGCTCGGCCTCTGCGCGCCGGATGCGCATGCCCGCGTGACGACGGGCGCGTGCGCGGCCGTCTTTCGCTGGCCCGCGCCGGTCGAGGCGTGCGCGACCTACCACGCTGACGCCGCGGCGGTCGCGCGTGACCTCGCCCTCTCGTGGGTGCACCTCCACGACGGCGACATCGTGGGGCGCGCCGCGCGCTTGCCGCTCTCGGAGCTCGCGGCGCGCGTCGACGCCGCTCCACGAGGGGCGCGCGTCGGCGTCGCGAGTCAGGTCGAGCGCGTCGACGAGCACGAAACGCAGGATCTCCATGCCTCCCGGTCGCGGAGCGAGCGGCCCATGCGCCACGACGCCGTCCGGCGTGTACCCCGCGCCCGGCTGCCTGGCGACATCGAGATCACACGTGAGCAAGTCCTCCAAGCGCTCTCGACGCCGCCGGACCTGCTGCTCGGGGCGCTCGAAGCCTCAGCATTGCCGGACGATGAATGGCGCGCCGTCGAGCAGCGCGCGCGTGAGCTCGTCCACGAGATCGTCGAGGAGCTCAGAGAGGGCGAGCCCTCTTACGAGGTGATCGTCGCCACGGGCAGGCACGTCCGATTCATCGAGCGCCATTCGCCCTACTACGTGCGGCGCCTCCCGAACGGTGGCCTGCTGCTGGCCACCCACCCCTTCCGCACGCTCTGGCCACTCTGGGCGGACGCGCTCCTGGTGCTCGGTATTGTGCCTTGAGTGAAGCGTTCGGTTCTCGACGCCCGGCCAAACGATGGTGGGAGTTCTCGACGTAACCGCCGCGGGCTCTCCCTCCCACGTCCCCGCCGCTCACCCCGGGCACTCTGCGTCGCACTCCCCGCCGCAATCGACGCCGCGCTCGCCGCCGTTCTCCACGCCGTCGGTGCACGTCGGCGCCGCGCACGCGCCGGCCCAGCACACGCCGCTCGTGCAGTCCGCGCCGGTCTTGCACCCGCCCTCCGGAGCGCAGCGCGGGCACGGCGCGCCGCAGTCCACGCCGGTCTCGGCGCCGTTCTTCGCGCCGTCGGTGCACGTGGGTGCCCTGCAAATGCCGGAGTCGCACACCCCTTCAAGGCAATCGTCCCCCGTCTCGCAATCGAACCCCATCGGGCACGGCTTGCACGGGCCCCCGCAGTTGTAATCGGTCTCCCCGGATCCAGGGTCGTGCCGGTTGTTCACGCAGTGGTCTCGCACGCACAACGTGCCGTCGCACACCAGGCCATTGGGACACGGCATCGTTGGATCGCTGTCAATACACTCGACACACTGCGCCTCATGGCATCGCCCCGCCCCCGAGACCGGGCAGAGCACGCCGGTGAGCTGCGCGTTGACCGGCGTGTCGAAATCGCAGAGGTCGTTCGTGCACTCGTTCCCGTCGTTGTAGACGTCGTACGCCGCCACGCTGACCACGCGGCCGTCCTTCGTGCACTCGTCCTGCTTGCAGTCGCCGCGGATCTGCGAGGCCAGCGGGCCCACCTCGATCTCGACCTCGCACGCGCCGTCCACGCACCGCCCCGCGCCGCACCGCGCGTCCGGCGGTCCCGGGCACTCCGCGTCGCTCTCGCAACCCCCGGGCGGCTCGGGCACCCCCTCGCACTCGGCCGGCTTGTCCTCCCCGCACTCGTCGCACGAACGGCACTCGAGGATGCACCCGGGCTCCCGCTCGCCGCGCGCGCAGCAGACCACCTTGCCGGGCTCCCAGCACTCGCATTGCCCATCGACGCAGATCGTGCCCGGCACGTTCTGGTGCTCCGAGTGGCAGTCGTCCGTGACCTCGCAGGTGGCACCCTGGTAAGGCCCGCCGCAGGCGAAGAACAGGCTCGAACCGCTGAGAAAAAATGATGCGATAAGGTAATGCGTGGCGCGCGTCATGCGTCCAGTCCTCCGGCACGAGGCTCAGGCGCGGACATCCCGGCGGCCCCAATCCGCCGAGGTGTCGTTGGCCAGGTTGTTCGACCCCCGGACTATGCCGCGCTGGGCGCGCGTTCGTCACGCAAGTTTTCGCCAGTACCGCCGCCGCGTCTCGGGAGCTGTCACGGCGGCGCCTGTGGTGTAGCGGCGCCGACAGCAGGCCGCGATCAGAAGACGCCCGTCACCGCGATGCCTCCGGCCGACACCTCGAGCTCGGCTTGCCCGCGCGGAACCAGGGCGTAGGTGAGCGTGGCGCCGAGGACCGCGCCTCCCGCGGCGAACGCGGCGATGCCGCCGGTCCGGAAGGCGCGCATGTCGCCGTAGGCCGAGGCGGAGTCGCGGCACATCGGCCAGCTCATCCGGAAACAGCCGCTCGGGCCCGCGGTGCGGGCCGCCGCGCGGCCCACCGCTTCCTTCTTCTCCATCGCCATCATCATCACGCCCCCGAGCGCCACGAGCGTGGCGGACAGCCCCACGCCGCCGACGATCACGTCCGCCCGCGGTCCTCGGGGAGGCGAGGGGATCGGCCGCCGGCCACCCGGATCGCGCGCCGCGTCGGGTCCGCCCGCAGCGCCAGTCCCACCCGCAGCGCCAACTCCGCCCGCAGCGCCGGTCCCACCCGCGGCGCCAACTCCGCCCGCGGCGCCAGCCCCCCCGGACGGCGCCGCGAACGCGAGCGTCACCTCCCGCGTCCTGCCGCGCGCGACCTCAACCTCGGCCACCGCCGTCCTGCCGTTCGACGACGCCCGCACCACGTGACGCCCGGGGAGGACCGGGACGGGCGCGCCGCCCTCGAGCTCGACAGGCTCGCCGTCGATCGTGACCGCCGCCCCCGCGGGCGCGACGACGCGCACCTCGCCGACGAGCTGGCGCGCGCGCGCGAGATCGGCGAGCCGCGACTCGTAGAGCTCGCGCTCGCGGGGGGTCCCGGGCGCGCGCATGATCTCCTTGCACAGCGACAGCCAGCGCACCGCGGCCGGCGCCTCGCCGAGCCGGTACGACAGAGCCCCGACGTTGCAGGCGGCCACCTGGGAGCGATCGACCTTCCACACCGCCATCCACAGGTCGCGCGCGTCGGCGAGCCGCCCTTCGTCGACCGCGGCGTTCGCCTGCGCCATGAGACGCGCGCCCGTCTCGGAAGGACGCTCGGCCGCCGCCCCCGACCCAAGCGTGAAGAGCGCGAGCCCTAGCCCCAGCGGAATGCCCCGACAAACGTTCCTGCGCAAGGTATGAACCTCCCTCGTCCAAAGCTCGCGCTCAGGCGCGCCGAGAGGACGGATCGATCGGCGCCGAAAGGCGCGATGACCAGATCGAGCGCCGCCGCAAAAGCAACGGACGCACGGCTGCGCCCCGCCCAGGCCTGGTACGCACAACACCGGAAGGAAGTCAACCTTCACACGCCCACACAGCGCTCCCGTCTGCTGGCGACGCCGCGCAGTCCGTCCCGTCAGCGCGGCGTCGCCGCGCGCCCGTGCAGCCGGCCGGAACCGCCGCGTGACGGCCTGACCCGGCCCGCACGATGCCGTGCGGGCATCCCGCCATCGAGCAGAGCATGAAGCGCGCGCGTCATGACCCCTTGTCCGGTGGGACATCGTCGGCCAGCGCCCTTCGTCGCGCGGCGCGGACCGCCGCGAGCCAGTGCATCTTCGCCGGGTCGCCGCCCCACGGCGGGGCCTCCCGATAGAGCGAGTCCCAGTATTCGCGCGCTGCCGCCTCGGCCGTCGCAAGCTCGCTCTCGCCTTCGGGCGCGTCCTCGACGGCATCCACGAGAGCACGCCATGGGTCCGAGTCGTAACCTCTCAGGTTCAGCCAAGGTCGAGCGGGCTCTCCGTTGAAGAGCCCATCGCTGCTCTGGAGATAGCCTTCGTACGCGCTCTGGGCCACGGCGTCTCGCCGGCGACGGTTGACTTCGTTCACGCAGGCCTGGCGGTAGGACTCGGCCCATTCGCGGTCCTCCTCCGGCACGTCGTCTCGCCAGGCGCTCGTATAGAGATCGCGCAGTTCCTGCTGGAGCGCCCAGTACTCCTTGGTATGCGTGCAGCGACTCGACGCGTCCCAGAGGGCTCGGTTGCGCGCCGCGCTCGGCCCGGGGAGATGGGGCAGCGTACGCATCGGCCAGAATCGCGCAGCCTCCAGCCTCTGGGGGATGGGCCTCGTCATGGAGTTCGGGAGCCCGCGGCGCCCACGCCGAAATCCCCTCTGAAACGCGCGGAGCGCCGAGGGCCGGTCCTCCTCGGGGGCGTCGTCGGCCGCCAGCGCCCGCCAGAGGGACGTCCGGTGGAGGCGCGCGGCCGGATCGCCCGTCGCGCCCTCGCCCTCGCCCGCGACCGTCTGCCCGAAGTCCACGATGAAGGTAAACAACGCGCTCTTGACGGCTTCGAGCAGCATCGGCCACGGCGGAGCGGGCTCCTTGTCGAACCTGCCCGGGAGGCTCTGGAGAGAGCCCGCGTCCACCCTCGGGCGGATGGCTTCGGGCCGCGAATCGTTGACCCACCTCCCGAATTTTTCGCGATGCGCCTCGGCCCATGCGCGGTCCGCCTCGGGCAGGTCGTCGTGCCAGGCTTCGGCGCACAGCCTGCCCAGGATCTCGAGGTCCATGTTCCGCCCCCAAATATCCTGGGGCGAAAAGAGACCCTTCGCCGTGCCCGCCTCGACGTCGATGCGCCGCATGAGGTACATCACGCGCGACGTTCGGAGCTTCATGGATGATCCCCAGGTTCACCGCCCGCCGGGTCGGTGGGTTCGCCCGGAAGGTCCGTCGGCCGAGGTGGGCACCCCCAGTCTGGCCCCGCGCCGAGCGTCGAGCAAGTCAGCGACGGTATACGTCGGCTCCTAGTCGTTCCAGCCGCTCCAGGTGCCTCCGGCCTTCAACCGGCACTGGAGCTTGCCCACCTGATCGTTCGGGTCCTTGTACAGCCGCAGCCATTTCACCGCATTGGCGTTCATGTTCCACTTCTGCCAGGTCGATAGCGTGTCGGGCGGCAGCATCGCGATCCGGCGTCTCAGCTCGTCGCGATCGCCGGGATCCACGATCGAGCAGCTGAGGGCGAGCACGACGACTGCAGCGACCGCTAACGTCTCGAGGAAGCGAGCCATGCGCGAGCGATCTCATGGGGAGCGATGGGCATCAAGCAGCCCGCAGGCCGAGTCCGCGGGCGCCCCGACCCGACGCGCACGCCGACGAGTGCGCTCGACACGGACGTGCTCGACGTGCCCGCGTCGGCGGCGTCCACGCCCAGGGTTTCGCGGCCGCCTCATGCACATAATACGACTGATGTCAAGCCACGCCTGCTGGCGCGGACCGTGCCGCCCGCAGTCGCCGCCGAGCAGGCCCGTCCGGCACCGCCGCGCCTCCGCCCTCCGCGCAGCCCGCCGGGCCCCTCGCCCAGTGGCGCGTGTTAGCTTGAGCCGCGCCGGCACGATGCCGTGCGGCCACCCCCGTCATCGAGGAGATCATGAAGCGAGAAAAGCGACTGACCAAGCGCGAGCGGAAGGCGCTCGCGCCGCCGCGCCCGGCGGCGCAGCAGCACGAGCACCAGCACATCCACTGCGTCGCCTGCGGAAAACACCTCGATGCGGTGGAGTTCGGGGTGCAAGGGACAGCGACATGGATCCAGTGCCTGCACCGGTCGCGCTTCGCTTCCTGCACCGAGTGCGTCGAGATCTCGAAGCGCCTCCTCGCCGAGCACGACCGCACCGGACAGCCAGTTCAGGCCGCCCAGGCCTGGCACTGAGACACCGCGAACGGAATCACGGCGGCCCGAACGTCAACCCGAACGCCAATACCTGAGAACGCCCGCACGCAAGCAGACGCACCGGACCGGAGCCCACGCCCCGGTCCGGTGTCAGGCACGCCGCGGACGGTCAATCGCTGGAAGCCATGGCGTCTCGGTAGTCCAAAGTACGCTGTCGTGTCCGGCTCCTGTGCGCCGCCCCGCATCGCTGTCATCGCCCGGTGTCGCACACCCGCGCTGAAGCGTGCGGCCTCCCACCGCGACCGGCCGTTCTTCGCCGAACGCCGCGCCCGCGACGCGCATCCTCGCTCGCTCACCCCCGCGGCCGTCCAGCCCGGATACGCTTGCGCCCGGCGCCCTTTGCGCCAATGGTTTGCGCCCCATATTCATCATCTCGGAGGATCTGCATGACGAAACCAATCCGCCGCGCGGGCGTCATCGGCGCGGGCGTCATGGGCAGCGGCATCGCCGCCCACTTCGCGAACGCCGGCATCGAGGTCCTGCTCCTCGATATCGTGCCCCCGAACCTCAGCGACGCCGAACGGAAGGACCCGGCCGCCCGGAGCCGGTTCGCCGCAGGCGGGCTCGAGAAGGCCCTCAAGGCCAAGCCCGCCGCGTTCTTCCACCCGTCCCACGCCCGCCTCGTGCGCACCGGCAACACCGAAGATCACTTCGCCGAGCTCGCCCAATGCGACCTCGTTATCGAGGCCATCATCGAGAAGATGGAGCCGAAGCGCGCCCTCTTCGCGCGCCTCGAGCAGGTCATGCGGAAGGACGCGATCGCCGCCTCGAACACCTCCGGGCTGCGGATCGAGGAGATGATGCAGGGGCGCTCCGAGGACTTCCGCAAGCGATTCCTCGTCATGCACTTCTTCAACCCGGTCCGGTACATGAAGCTCCTCGAGCTCGTCGCCGGCCCCGACACCGACCCGGCCGTCGTCGCCCGCGTGCGGAAGTTCGGCGAGGACGTGCTCGGCAAGGGCATCGTCTTCGGCAAGGACACCCCGAACTTCGTCGGCAACCGCATCGGCATCCACGCGATGCTCACCGCCATCCACCTCATGCTCGAGGAGGGCCTCGCGCCCGAGGACGTCGACGCCATCACCGGCATCGCCATGGCGCACCCGAAGAGCGCGAGCTTCAGGACCGGCGATGTCGTCGGGCTCGACACCTTCGCCCACGTCGCCGACAACTGCTACGCGGCGCTCGAGCGCGACGAGGACCGCGAGATCTTCAAGGTGCCCGCCTACATCCGCAGCATGATCGAGGCGAAGCTCCTCGGCGACAAGACCAAGGGCGGCTTCTACCGCAAGGCCAAGGAGGGGCTCGAGACGCTCGACCCCGCGAAGCTCCAGTACCGCCCGCACGGCGGCGACGAGGCGATCAAGAAGGCCACGAAGTCGTGCGAGAAGCTCGAGGACCCGGCCGCGCGCGTGAAGAAGCTCGCGAACGACCCCGGCAAGGCAGGGCAGTTCGCCTGGAAGGTGCTCTCCCGCTCGCTCGCGTACACCGCGCGGCGCGTGGGCGAGATCGCCGACAGCATCGTCGCCATCGATGACGCCATGCGCTGGGGGTACAACTGGGAGCTCGGGCCGTTCCAGACCTGGGACGCGCTCGGCTTCGCCGAGACCGTCGAGCGCATGCAGAAGGACGGCATCAAGCTGCCCGAGTCGATCCTCCGCATGAAGCAGAGCGGCGCGACCTCGTTCTATCGCCAGGACGGCGCGGTGTTCGACCTCCTCAAGGGAGAGTACGTCGCCCGCGAGGTCGATCCGCGGAACGTCACGCTCGCCGGCGCGCGCCGCGGCGTGAAGCCCGTGCTCGCCAACGACGGCGCCGAGGCGTGGGACCTCGGCGACGGCGTGCTCGGCGTCACCTTCAAGACCAAGGCGAACAGCCTCGACGCGGACTCGATCGGGATGCTCTCGCTCGCCGCCGAGAAGGCAGAGCAGGACTTCCGCGCGCTCGTGGTCTTCAACCAGGGCGAGCACTTCTGCGTGGGCGCCAACCTGTTCCTCGTGGTGATGGCCGCGGGCAACAAGGACTGGGAGGCGATCCGCAAGATGGTGAAGGGCTACCAGGACGCGACGCAGCGGCTGAAGTACGCGAGCGTCCCCGTCGTGGCCGCGCCCTACGGGATGACCCTGGGCGGCGGGCTCGAGCTCTGCTTCGCCTGCGACGCGGTGCAGGCCGCGGCCGAGACGTACGCGGGGCTCGTCGAGGTCGGCGTCGGGCTGATCCCGGGCGGCGCGGGGACGCTCAACATGCTCTGGCGCGCGTTCGAGGGCGTCCCGGAGGGCGTGCCGGTGAACGCGTACGACCTCGTGACGCAGGTCTTCAAGAACATCGCCCTCGCCAAGGTCGCGACCAGCGCGGACGAGGCGAAGGCGCTCGGCTTCTTCCGCAAGACCGACGGCGTCTCGTTCGACCGGGCGCGCCAGCTCTACGAGGTGAAGGCGCGCGCCGTCGGCCTGGCCGAGGCCGGCTACCACGCGCCCGTGCCGCGCGCCTACAAGCTGCCGGGCGAGAGCGGGATCGCGACGCTGCAGATGATGATCGACACGCTCGTCGCCGGCGGCCACGCCAGCGAGCACGACGCGAAGATCGCGCGCAAGCTCGCCGAGGTGCTCTGCGGCGGCGCGGGCGGCGCGGCGCGCGAGGTGACCGAGGAGGAGATCCTCGAGCTCGAGCGCGAGGCGTTCGTCAGCCTGTGCGGCGAGCCCAAGAGCGCTGAGCGGATGCAGTACATGCTGATGAACAACAAGCCCCTCCGGAACTAGGTGAACGCCATGGTCGACGTCGTAATTGCAGAGGCCGTCCGCTCGGCCGTTGGCCGGGCCCACAAAGGGTCGCTCGCGCAGAAGCGCCCCGACGAGCTCGCCGGCGAGGTCGTCGCCGCGCTGCTCCAGCGCGTCCCCCAGGTGAAGCCGGAGCACGTCGAGGACCTCGTCCTCGGCTGCGCCATGCCGGAAGGCGAGCAGGGGCTCAACGTCGCGCGCCCCGTCTCGCTGCTCGGCGGGATGCCGCAGGAGGCGTCCGCGATCACCATCAACCGCTTCTGCTCGAGCGGCCTCCAGGCGATCGCGATCGCGGCGGGCAGCATCGCGATGGGGTCGCTCGACGTCGCCGTCGCCGGCGGCGTCGAGTCGATGACGATGGTGCCGATGACCGGCAACAAGCTGAGCGCGTCGCCGGAGGTGATGGAGCGCTGTCCGACGGTGTACACGCCGATGGGCATCACCGCGGAGAACGTGGCGAACCGGTTCCAGGTGAGCCGCGCCGACCAGGACGCGTTCGCGCTGAGGAGCCACCAGAAGGCGGCCGCGGCGCGCGAGGCCGGGCGCTTCGAGGACGAGATCGTCACCGTGAAGGGCGTGCGCTACGAGAACGGCAAGCGCGTGACCTTCGACTTCCGCGCCGACGAGCTGATCCGCAAGGAGACCACGGCGGAGGCGCTCGCGGGGCTGAAGCCGTCGTTCGCGGTGAAGGGGAGCGTCACCGCGGGCAACAGCTCGCCGCTGTCGGACGGCGCCGCCGCCGCGCTCGTGATGAGCAAGGCGAAGGCGGACGCGCTCGGCGTGAAGCCGCTCGGGTACTTCCGGTCGTTCGTGACCGTCGGCGTCGACCCCGCGATCATGGGGATCGGCCCGGTGCCCGCGGTGCGGAAGCTGCTCGCGAGGACCGGGCTGAAGATGGCCGACATCGACCTCTTCGAGGTCAACGAGGCGTTCGCGTCGCAGGCCGTCTACGTGCAGCGGACGCTCGAGATCCCCGAGGAGAAGCTCAACGTGAACGGCGGCGCGATCGCGCTCGGCCACCCGCTCGGGTGCACCGGCGCGAAGCTCACCGCGACCGCCCTCCACGAGCTCCGCCGGCGCGGCGGCCGGTACGCCATCGTCACGATGTGCATCGGCGGCGGCATGGGCGCGGCCGGCCTCATCGAGCTCGCCCGCGCGACCGCGAGCGCCTGATCCCGGCCGGGGCGCGGCCCGCCGCGGCGCCGCGCTCCGGCTTCCCCGCGACGGGTCGATGGCCTATAGATGGGCCCATGCCCACCCACCTGACGACGTTTCAGGGGTCGATCCCCGAGGCATTGAAGCGAGCCATCGAAGAGAAGATCGAAGGCTCCACCGCCGAGGTGACCGGCGGCGGAGGGCACTTCAACCTCGTCGTGACCTCGCCGGTGTTCGCCGGCAAGAGCATGCTGGAGAGCCAGCGGCTGGTCTACAGCGCGATCGCCCACCTCATGGCCGGCGACCAGGCGCCCGTCCACGCGATCGACAGCCTGAAAACGCGTACGGGCTGAGCGGCTCACCCGCTTCGGATACGGGCTGAGCGGGGCTCACCCGCTTCGGATACGGGCTGAGCGGGGCTCACCCGCTTCGGATACGGGCTGAGCGGGGCTCACCCGCTCGGCGGGCGTGGAGCGGCGGCGGCGGCGCGCCGATGTCTCCGATAACCAGGGACAATTCTAGCGCTACTGGCGCGGCCGAGGGGTCCCGCCCCGCCCGCGGCCGGAGCCCGCCGCGCCGTCTGTTTGACACCGGAATTCGCGCGGTGGTACGTGGCGCCAAGCGCCAGCTCCAGGCGCGCTCGCCCCACCGCGACCTCACGAACCCGAGGACCCTGCCATGACGCCTCGCTCTCCGTTGCTCCCCGCCGAACCGCGCCCACGCGCGCCCGACGCGCCAGACGACCGGCGCGCGCCGCCCGCCCGCAGCCAGCAAGGCCGGCCCCGCCGCCCGGGCGCCGCGCTGCTCTCCCTCGCCCTCGGCGCCGCGATGACCGCCGCCGCCGCGGGCGACGCCGCGGCCCAGACGCGCACGGGCGATGGCAGGAACGGCGACGGCATGGACCTGCACCTGTTCCGGCCGGCGGTCGACTCCAAAGGGCTCTTCTCGGTCAACGGGGCGGACATCCTCGGCGCCAACGACGTCAGCCTGGGGCTCGTGCTCGATTACGGGCACAACATCCTGCCGATCACCGACAACGGCACCGAAACGAAGGTGATGCTCAATCACGCGTTTCAGGGCACGTTCCAGTTCGATTACGGCATCGCCAACTTCCTGGTCGTCGGCCTCTCCGCCCCGGTGGTGCTCAACGGGGCCAAGCCGATCAACGACATCGGCCCGGGCCCCGGCAGCAATTACGACGACGACTCGCTCGACGCCCAGGCGCTCGGCAACCTGGCGGTCCACGCCAAGGTGCGCCTGCTCCGCCCCGATCAGGACGTGATCGGGCTCGCGCTGATCGCCCAGGTCGGCGTCGGCGTCGCCGGGGCGGAGGACTTCGGCGCGGACCCGGGGTTCTTCTTCTGGCCGCAGCTCGTGCTGGAGAAGCGGTTCGGCACGACCAACCCGTTCCGGATCGCGCTGAACGCCGGCTACCGCGGCCACACCGGGAAGAACCCCGCGTTCGGCCTGCGCTCGGACAACGCGACCTACCAGCTGAAGCACGGGGACTTCGAGTACTCCGACCTGCTCACCGGCGGGTTCGGCCTGAGCTACCGCGTGCTCACGCCGCTCGACCTCGTGGCCGAGACCTACATGACGCAGCAGGTCGGCGGCGGCGAGAGCAGCACGCAGAAGCTGTCGGCCGAGGCGGTCGGCGGCATCAAGCTCTTCATCGAGCGCAACAGCTTCCTCATGCTCGGCGCCGGCCTCGGGTACACGCCCGGCTTCCAGTCGGCGGAGCAGCGCGCGACGATCGGGTTCGTGTTCGAGCCGTCGATCGGCGACCGCGACGGCGACGGCATCAAGGACGATCAGGACGACTGCCCCGACGAGCCGGAGGACTTCGACGGCTTCCAGGACACCAAGGCGGACTCGCCCCCCGGGAAGTACGGTTGCCCGGATCCGGACAACGACGAGGACGGCATCCTCGACGTCGACGACCGCTGCCCGAACAACCCGGAGGACCGCGACGGCGACGAGGACGACGACGGCTGCCCGGAGGGGAGCGACGGCGACCGCGACGGCGACGGCATCCTCGACTCGCGCGACAAGTGCCCGGACGACCCGGAGGACCGCGACGGCTTCCAGGACAAGGACGGCTGCCCCGATCCCGACAACGACAAGGACGGCATCCCCGACAAGTCCGACCAGTGCCCGAACGACCCGGAGGACAGGGACGACTTCGAGGACGAGGACGGCTGCCCCGACCCCGACAACGACCGGGACGGCATCCCCGACGTGGCCGACAAGTGCCCGAACGACCCCGAGACGTTCAACGGCCTCGAGGACGAGGACGGGTGCCCGGACAAGGGCAACGTCGTGATCGAGGAGAACAACATCGTCATCCTCGAGAAGATCCAGTTCGCGACCGGCAGCGCCGAGATCCTCCCGGAGTCCTTCGGCATCGTGCAGGCGGTCGCCGAGACGCTCAAGCACCACCCGGAGTTCACGCTGATCGAGGTCCAGGGGCACGCCGACGAGCGCTCGGCCGACGCGTACAACCTCAAGCTGACCCAGGCGCGCGCCGACGCGGTCGCGGCGGCGCTCGCGCAGCGCGGCGTCAACAAGAACTCGGTGCGCTCGATGGGCTACGGCGAGTACTGCCCGATCGATCCGGCCCACAACGCGGCGGCCTGGGAGAAGAACCGGCGCGTCGAGTTCAAGGTCGTGCGCACCGACAAGGGGCCGACCAACGTGGAGCTCGGCTGCGCCCTGGCCCGCTCCAAGGGCGTCGTCCCGCCTCCGCCCTGAGCGGAGCGCGCCGCGCGCGGCGGGCTGCCCGCGCGCGCGGCCGATCTGGACAGGACAGGTCGGCCCGGGGGAGAGTGGCCCCATGACCGCCCGCGCAACGCTCCACGCCGCCGCGACGCTCGCGGCGGCGGCGCTCGCCTCCCTGGCGAGCGGCTGCATCGACACCGACGCCGCCGTGTTCGTCGAGCCGTCCATCGCCGCGCCCGAGGCGATCGTCTCGTCGAGCGCGCTCGGGACCGGCCTCCAGGCGAGCTTCGCGCTGCGGCTCCACCTGGGCCCGCGGGCGAGCGGGCCGAGCCGCGTCGCCGTGCGCGCGTTCGAGATCTCGAGCGCCGATCAGAAGACCGCGATCGTGGCGCCGCTCCCCGCCGAGACCACGACGGCGCTGCCGGTCGAGGTCGCTCCGGACAGCGACGTCACCGTGGCGTTCACCTTCGATACGGGCGCCGCGGGCACGACGCTCCCGGCCGAGGCCGCGGCGGCGCTCTGCGCCGCGGAGGGGATCCGCATCACGGGCGCGATCGAGGACTCGCTGGAGGACGGGGCGACGCCGGTCGCCTCCGCGGTGTTCCACCCGCGCTGCCCGTGACGCCGCGCGCGGTGGGCGCGGGCGAGCGCCGGCGGCCCGCCGCGCTCTCCCGCGCCGCCGCCCGCGCGCCGCGCTAAAATGCGGGCCATGGCGCACCGAGAGCCCACCCCCCCGAAGGAGACCGAAGCCGATCGCGCGCTCCGGCCTCCGGCCCACGAAGGCGAGAGCAACGGAGCCGCGCGCCGGACCACGAACGGCGGAGGCGGCGACGGGCTCGGGCTCGACGAGGACGGGCTCGCGGCGCTCCGGCGCGCGGTGGCGGCGTGGCGCGAGGGCCCGGTCGCCGAGGCGTCGGCGCGGTTCCCGCCGCGCAGCGAGGCCTTCACCACCTGGAGCGGCATCGACGTGCCCGACCTCGCGACGCCGGCCGACGCGCCGGTCGACCACGCGAGGGATCTCGGGCTGCCCGGGGAGTACCCGTTCACCCGGGGCGTCCAGCCGACGATGTACCGCGGCAAGCTCTGGACGATGCGGATGTTCGCCGGCTTCGGCACGCCGGAGCAGACGAACGCGCGGTTCAAATACCTGCTCGCCGAGGGGCAGACGGGCCTGTCGACCGCCTTCGATTTCCCGACGCTCATGGGCTACGACTCCGACTCTCCGCGGTCGCTCGGCGAGGTCGGGATGTGCGGTGTCGCGGTCGACACGCTCCGCGACATGGAGGTGCTCTTCGACGGCATCCCGCTCGATCAGGTGACCACGTCGATGACCATCAACGGCCCGGCCGTCGTGCTGCTCGCGTTCTATATCGCGCTCGCCGACAAGCGCGGGATCCCCCGCAAGCGGATCGGCGGCACCGTGCAGAACGACTGCCTGAAGGAGTTCATCGCCCAGCACGCCTGGCTCGTGCCGCCGCGCCCGGCGATGCGCATCGTGACCGACATGATCGAGTTCTGCGCGCGCGAGGTGCCGCGGTGGAACTCGGTGTCGATCAGCGGATACCACATCCGGGAGGCGGGCTCGACCGCCGCGCAGGAGCTCGCGTTCACGCTCGCGGACGGGCTCGCCTACGTCGAGAGCTGCATCGAGCGCGGCCTCGACGTCGACGCCTTCGCGCCGCGGCTGTCGTTCTTCTTCGACGTCCACAACGACTTCTTCGAGGAGATCGCGAAGCTCCGCGCCGCGCGCCGCATGTGGGCGCGGTTCCTCAAGGAGCGCTACGGGGCGAAGAAGGCCGAGAGCATGAAGCTGCGCACGCACGCGCAGACGGCCGGCGTCTCGCTGACGGCCCAGCAGCCCTACAACAACGTGGTCCGCGTCTCGCTCCAGGCGCTCGCCGCCGTGCTCGGCGGCACCCAGTCGCTCCACACGAACTCGCTCGACGAGACGTACGCGCTCCCCACGGAGGAGAGCGTGACCATCGCCCTCCGGACGCAGCAGATCATCGCCCACGAGAGCGGGGTCGCGAACACCATCGATCCGCTCGGGGGGAGCTACTACGTCGAGTGGCTCACCGACCGCCTGGAGCGGGAGGCGCTCGCGTACATCCAGCGGATCGACGAGATGGGCGGGATGGTGACCGCCATCGAAAAGGGGTATCCGCAGCGCGAGATCGCCGCCTCGGCCTACCGGTTCCAGCGAGAGCTGGAGTCGAACGAGCGGATCATGGTGGGCGTCAACCGCTATGCCGCCGCCGGCGAGAAGACGATCCCCCTGCTCCGCATCGACGAGGAGGTGCAGCGGGTGCAGTGCCAGAACCTGGCCCGGGTCAAGGCTCAGCGCGATCAGGACCGGGTGCGAAGCGCGCTCGCCGAGGTGCGAAACAGCGCGCGCGGCCGCGACAACCTCATGCCCCCCATCATCGCGGCGGCCAGCGCGTACGCGACCGAGCAGGAGATCTGCGACGTGCTTCGCGACGTCCTCGGGACGTACAGCGACCCGGCCGAATTCTGATCTCCCGGGAGCGCGCGGGGCGCCGCCGGCGCCGGCGTGCGCATCCGATCAGGTCGCGGGCCTCACGGGGGCCCAAGGAACCCCCTCAATTCGTCAGGTTGACACTTCTCTACGTCGGCCGGTAGAGTGCGCCGGCGTCAGGGTGCCGCAGTCGCGGCTCATCCGTGGCGCCGCCGTACGGTCTGCTGTTGTCGCTGCGCTGCGGCGCTGCGTGCTGTCGGTCGAGTGAGAGGATCGTCGCGGGCGACCGAGGTCGCCGCGAGGGAGAAGCTTATGAAGAGTCGATCCATGTCGCGCCGCATTTTTGCCCTTTCGGCGCTCTTCCTATCCGTCGGCGCCACGGCGGCTTGTGACAACAAGGGCGCCGAGCCCGGCAAGGACCCTGCGGGGGCGGCGTCGGCCACCCCGGGGGCCAAGGAGCAGGGCGGGGCGAAGGGCAGCAGCGGCGCGAAGTTCGTCACCATCTCCAGGGAGCAGCAGGCGTCCTGGGTGCGCAACTTCAACCCCCTGCTCGCCGAGGGGAGCGTTCGCTTCCCCACCCTCGCGGGCATCTACGAGCCCCTCATCGTTTACAACACGATGAAGGGCGAGTTCCAGCCCTGGCTCGCGACGAAGTACGAGTGGAGCGACGGGAACAAGAAGCTCACCTTCACGACCCGCACCGAGGTCAAGTGGTCTGACGGACAGCCCTTCTCGGCGAAGGACGTCGCGTTCACGTTCGGGCTCCTCAAGAAGTTCCCGGCCCTCGATCTCACGGGCGTGTGGAAGTTCGTCGACTCGGTGGAGGCCAAGGGCGACACCACGGTCGAGTTCGCCCTCAAGGAGCCCTTCGTCCCCGGCCTCAGCTACATCGGCCACCAGCCGATCGTGCCGGAGCACAAGTGGAAGGACGTCGCCGACCCGGTCACGTTCTCGAACGAGAACCCCGTCGCGACGGGCCCCTTCACCGAGGTGAAGACGTTCCAGAACCAGATCTACGAGCTCGGCAAGAACCCGCACTACTGGCAGAAGGGCAAGCCGGCGGTCGACGGCCTGCGCTTCCCGGCCTACCCGGGCAACGACCAGGCGAACCTGGCGCTCATCAACGGCGAGGTCGACTGGGCCGGCAACTTCGTCCCGGACATCGACAAGACCTACGTCTCCAAGGACGCGCAGAACAACCATTACTGGTTCCCGCTCGTCGGCGGCACCGTGACGCTCTATCCGAACGCCACGAAGAAGCCGTTCGACGACGTCAAGCTGCGCAAGGCCATCAGCATGGCCATCGACCGGGCGCAGATCGCCAAGATCGCGGTCAACGGCTACACGGTCGGCGCGGACGCGACCGGCCTCGACGACGCCTACGCGCGCTGGCGCAACGAGAAGGCCGTGGCGGCGGGCGACTGGACCAACTACGACGTCGCCAAGGCGAACGCCCTCCTCGACGAGGCCGGCTACGCCAAGGGCGCGGACGGCATCCGGGCGAAGGACGGCAAGCCGCTGAAGTTCGACATCAACGTCGTGACCGGCTGGTCCGACTGGGTGCGCGCGGTCCAGATCACCACGCAGAACCTGAAGGCCGTCGGCATCGAGGCCACGCTGAAGACGTACGACTTCAGCGCGTTCTTCGAGGCGCTCCAGAAGGGCACGTTCGACATGTCGATGGGCTGGACCAACACCGAGCCCACGCCGTTCAACTTCTACCGCGATCTCATGGCCACGGAGTTCGTGAAGCCGGTCGGCGAGATCACGGCGCGCAACTGGCACCGCTTCGGCGCCAAGGAGGCCGATCCGCTGTTCAAGCAGTTCCAGGCGGCGACGGATCCGGCGGAGCAGAAGCGGATCATCGACGAGCTGCAGATGATCTTCGTCGAGAAGGTGCCGGTGATCCCGCTGTTCAAGAACCCGTCCTGGGGCGAGTACAGCACGAAGCGCTTCGTCGGGTGGCCCAGCAAGGAGAACCCGTACGCCAAGCTGTCGCCGAACAACCCGCCGGACTACCTGATCGTCCTCACCGAGATCAAGCCGAAGTGAAGCTCGCTGCGCGGCGCGCCGGGCACCCGGCGCGCCGCGGGCGTATCGGCTCATCTTCGCGTGGCTCGGCGCGGTTCGGCGCGTCTCCGCTCTTTTCCGTACGCATTCCCGCGTAGCTCCTCCCCTCCGTTTCAGCACAAACCTTGGCCGCCGGCGGCGCCGGTGCGAAGATCGCACCGCATGCCCCCTTCGGCCGCCCAGATCGCACGGTTCGCTGCGCTCCTGTCCGGAGCCGTCCTCGCCGCCTGCGGCGGCAATCAGCACGCGGGCGCCGCGGCGTTCTGGGAAGGCGACACCATCGATCCCTCCGCGCCGGGCGAGCCGGAAGCCGCGAAGCAGAAGGCGCCGCGCCGGGCGCTCGGCGCGCCCGACGACTTCGACGGCGCCCCCACCACGCCCGCGGAGCGGGCTCCCTCGTCGTGGGTCGGCGTGCGGCACGACCTCGCGCTCGCGCCCGCGGCGTCGCGGACCGAGCGGTGCAGCTGCCTGGCCGTGGAGGTGGGGGAGGCGCGCGCCCCGAAGTTCCAGTGGGCGGCCGGCGCCCCGGAGACCGCGGCCGACACGCTCGCCGTCGCCCTGAGCGCGCGCGGGGTGCCCTGCCCGGGCGGCCCCGCCGACGAGGAGCGCCGGCGGCCGTCGATCTCGGCGGTCGATCAGGAGGGGAACGACGTCATCATCGAGGTCGAGGAGCTGCCGCCAGGGCGGCCGCTCGCGACCGGCGCCGTCATCCCGAGGCCCGCTCCGGGCGGGGCGATCTACGTGAAGGGGCGGAGCGCGAACGCCCCCTACGCGCGCGCCGCCGGCGGCGCGCGCTGCAAGGTGTACTGAGACCGGCGGCGGTCAGTTGCTGGGAGCGCCCGCGCAGATCCAGTCGTTGATCTTCTTGATGTTGGCCTCGGACAGGGCCGCGGTCGGGGGCGGGGGCATGCGCGTGCCGCCGTTGCAGAGGTCGGTGTTGCGCAGCTTGTTGATGATGTAGCTCTGGCTCGGCATGCCCGGCACGACGAGCACCCGGTCGGCGCAGGTCGTGCTTTCCCCGTTGACGAGCCCGCCATGGGCCGCGTTCGCGCGGAGATCGAGGTCGGCGGCCGGGTCGCCGGCGTTGCCGTGGCACCCCGCGCAGTTCGCCGTCAGGATCCCCCGCACGTCGGCGAAGGTCGCGGTGTCGGCGCCGCACGCAGGATCGCTGGGAGCGGAGCCGCCCTCGCCCGTGGAGCCGCCCTCGCCCGTGGAGCCGCCCTCGTTGGAGCCGCCCTCGCCCGTGGAGCCGCCCTCGCCCGTGGAGCCGCCCTCGCCCGTGGAGCCGCCCTCGCCCGTGGAGCCGCCCTCGCCGGTGCTGGCGCTGCTGCTCGAGCTGGTCGCGCCGCCCTCGCCGGTGCTGGCGCTGCTGCTCGAGCTGGTCGTGCCGCCGCCCTCGCCGCCGGGGTCGTCGTCCGAGCAGGCAGCCGCCGATAGCCCGACGGCCAGACAGAGGGCCAGTTGAAGTGTAGTTTTCTGGAAAAGCATGGAAGACCTCGTTGACTGGATTGACGCGGCGCTCGCCGCGCCGCGACGCGCAGGCAGCCTAGAGGTCTCTGTGGTCATTCACAATGCATTTCGCGAGAACGGCAGATATTCGCTCCTCGCGAAATGGCGGCACTGCAACGCAATGGCAGCGCTGTACTGCGCTGTTCGTCGCGCGTCACCCAGCGAGCGCCTTCGAGGACAACAGCTCTCCGGGATCGCGCTCTGCAATCTCCTCGAAACGCGGGAGATCGGCGAGCCGGCGCGCCGTCGTGGCGCCCGTCTCCGGGTCGCGCTCGAACGCGATCGCGCGGCTGAGGCCCTGCTTCGACACGCCCCGGAGCAGCGCGGGCGAGTGGGTCGTCGCCACGATCTGGCAGACGGAGGGCCGCGCCGCCCCCTCCAGGAGCTGCGCGAGCACGCCGGCGCGCTCGGGGTGCAGGCCGGCGTCGGGGTCCTCCACGAGGAGGAGCGAGCCCTCCGGCGCGGTGAGCACGCCGGCGATCTTGCCGAGCGCGCGCAGCGCGCCGTCCGGGAGGCTCGGCGCCGGGACGCGGGTGCCGCCCTTCTCGACGAGCACCATCATCACGTCGCCGAGGCCCGTCTCCGCAAAATCGATATCGACGATCTCCGGCGCGAAGATCGAGCGCGCCCAGCCGAGCACGTCCGCCTTGTGATCGGCCTCCTGGCAGAGCCAGCGGAGCACGGCGGAGAGGTTCTGCCCCCCGGCGCCGAGGTTCTCTATCTCGTGCGGCACGTAACCGCGCATCCGCGATGGATCGATGTCGATCGACAGCGTGCTCCGCATCGCGACCTGGAGCGCGTTGCAGAGCGCGATGACGTCCGAGAGGCTCACGTCGTCTCCGCGCCCGCGGTGGTGCTCGATCTGGCCGAGCAGGCTGCGCCGCGCGGGGTTGCGATCCATCGAGGCGATCCGCATCGAGCGCCCCTTCTTCGACGCCGACTTCAGCGCGCTCCCCGCGGCGAACCCCTCCAGGCCCTTCAGCGCCGACGCGGGCGTATCGAAGAGCGGACCCGCGGCCGACCTCGCCTCGAGCGACTCGTGCTCGACGATCACGTCCGGCTCGACCTGACACGTGATCTTGTGTGTGAGCTCCTCCTTCCCTATCGCCCATCGGCTCTCGATGGTGAACGATTTCGCGCCCTTGTGCGTGGCCCCCTGCGTGCCGCCGCGCAGGCCCGGCCAGACCTCGCGCCTGCCGTCGACGCGGCCGCGGAAGATGTCGCACAAGGGGAGATCCAGCCCGACGCCCTGCAAGAAGCGCAGGGCGTCGAGGAGATTGCTCTTGCCGGAGCCGTTGGCCCCGAGCAGCAGCGTGAAGGGGGAAAGCTCCACCGTCTGATCGGCGAAGCTCTTGAAGTTCCTGAGTCGAATGGATGTCAGCATGCCTGGCCGCTCGCAGCTCTCCATGTAGCCAGGCGGTCGGCCGGATGTAAAGCGCCGGCCGACGGATCAGCGAAAGTCGATGAGCTCGATGTCGAAGACGAGCATGCCCGCCGGCGCGCCGGGGCGTGTCGGCTTTTCGCCGTACGCGAGCTCGGCCGGGATCCAGAAGCGCGCCTTCTCGCCTTTCACCATCAGCTGTACGCCCTCGGTCCACCCCTTGATCACGCCGCCCAGCGGGAAGGTGATCGGCTCGTCGCGGACGATCGAGCTGTCGAACATCTTCCCGTCCGTGGTCCACCCCGTGTAGTGCACGGTGACGCGGCTCGTCGGCTTGGGGTGCTCGGTGCCCGTGCCCTTCTGCAGGACCTCGTAGGCGAGCCCGGAGGGGGTCTTCTTCGCCGCCTTGGGCGGCGCCTTCACGTCCTTCGGCACGGGCGGGGGCTTCGGCGCGGGCGCGAAGTCGAGCAGCTCGACGTCGAACACCAGCATTCCGGTCGGGGCGCCCGAGCCGTTGGGCCGGTCGCCGTAGGCGAGGTTGCCCGGGATCCAGAGGCGGCGCTTCTCGCCCTTGCTCATGAGCTGGAGCGCCTCCGTCCACCCTTTGATCACGCCGCTCACCCCGAAGCTCGCCGGCTCGCCGCGGACGACGGAGCTGTCGAACATTTTACCGTCGGTGGTCCACCCCGTGTAGTGGACCTTCACCTTGTCGTCGGGGCCGGGATGCTCCTTGTCCTTGCCCGGCGTGAGCACCTTGAACGCGAGGCCCGAGGCCGTCTTCTGGGCGTCCGCGGGCGGCGCGGCCACGTCGGGCGGCGCGGGCAGGCCGGCGGGCTCAGGCGGCGACGGTCGCTCCGCGGTGGGCTCGGCGGTGGGCGTGGCCGTCGCGGCCGGCTTGTCGGTCGCCGGCGGCGGGGCGTCGGCGGTCGCCTGCGGGGCCGGCTTCTGGTCGCAGGCGGCGAGGGGGAGGGCAAGCATCGCAACAAGGACGAGGTATCCGCGCTTCATGCGCCGCTTCATAGCTCGTCCGCCGTCGAGAGCCGGTATTTTTGTGAGGCGCGCGCCGCGATTCCGTCGGTTGCGGACCCAGCGGCGCCAGCGGCCGTCCGCGCGCGGCGTTCGAGGGATCTCGACCCGACTGCGCGGACGGTCTAGCGTGCGCCCGCCATGGGGAGATCGATATACTTCTTCGGCGGGGGGCAGGCGGACGGGGACGCACAGCAGAAGGAGCTGCTCGGGGGCAAGGGGGCGGGGCTCGCCGAGATGACGCGTCTCGGCATCCCGGTGCCGCCGGGCTTCACGGTCACCACCGAGGTCTGCAATGCGTACTATGCCGCGGGCAAGGCGCTCCCCGCCGGCGTCGAGGACGAGATCAGGGCGGCGATCGGCCGGCTGGAGTCGCTGCTCGACGCGAGGTTCGGGAGCCCCGAGGCGCCGCTGCTCGTGTCCGTCCGCTCGGGCGCGCGCGCGTCGATGCCGGGAATGATGGATACCATCCTGAACCTCGGCCTGAACGACGAGATCGCTCGGGGGCTCGCGAAGCGCACGGGCAGCGAGCGATTCGCGCTGGACGCCTATCGGCGGTTCATCCTGACGTATGCCGATATCGTGCTCGGCGTGCCCCGCGACCGCTTCGAGGAGGCGCTCGGCCGCGCCCGCAAGCAGGCCGCGGCGCGGCTCGGCGTCGACGCGACGCGCCTGAACGCCGCCGAGCTAGAGCGCAAGGTGCCTGACTCGCTGCTCGATCCGGAGTCGCTCGCCGCGCTCATCCAGCGGCAGAAGGACATCGTGCTCGGGGCCACGGGGCGGCCGTTCCCCGACGATCCGTACGCGCAGCTCTGGGGCGCGATCCGCGCCGTATTCGATAGCTGGAAGAACCACCGAGCCCAGGTGTACCGGAAGATGCATGACATCCCGGAGGCCTGGGGGACGGCTTGCAACGTCCAGGCGATGGTGTTCGGCAACCTGGGCGACGATTCCGGCACGGGCGTCGCGTTCACGCGCGATCCGTCGACGGGCGAGCGGCGCTTTTACGGCGAGTGGCTCCCCAACGCGCAGGGCGAGGACGTCGTCGCGGGCGTGCGCACGCCGCACCCGCTGTCGAGGTCCGGCACGGGCGGCGCGGCCGCCACGGGCGGCGCGGCCGCCACGGGCGGCGCGGCCAGCGCTGACGACGCCTGCTCGCTCGAGGCGCAGATGCCCGAGGCGTACGCGGAGCTCGTCGAGGTGCAGGCCAAGCTCGAGCAGCACTTCCGCGACATGCAGGATCTGGAGTTCACGATCCAGCAGAAGAAGCTCTTTCTGCTCCAGTGCCGCACCGGCAAGCGCACCGGCCGGGCGGCCGTGCGCATCGCCGTCGAGATGGCCAAAGAGGGCCTGATCAGCCAGCGCGAGGCGATCTTGCGGGTGGACCCGGGCTCGATCGATCAGCTGCTCCATCCGAGCATCGACGCGAGCGCGCCGAAGCGGCTGCTCGCGCGCGGCCTGCCGGCGAGCCCGGGCGCGGCGACGGGGCAGGTGGTGTTCAGCGCCGACGAGGCGGAGCGGCGCGCCGGCCAGGGCAAGGCCGTGATCCTGGTGCGGTCCGAGACGTCGCCGGAGGACATCCACGGCATGAAGGCGGCGCGCGGCATCCTGACGGCCCGCGGCGGCATGACGAGCCACGCGGCCGTGGTGGCGCGGGGGATGGGCAAGAGCTGCGTGGCCGGCTGCTCGGCGATCAGCGTGAGCCAGGGCCAGATGGCGGTGACGCTCTACGACGACCACGGGCGCCCGACCGACACGATCACGGTGAAGGCCGGCGACCTGATCACGCTCGACGGCGGCACCGGCACGGTCTACCTCGGGGCGGTGCCGACCGTCCCGGCGGCGCTGAGCGGCGAGTTCGAGGAGCTCATGGTCTGGGCCGACGCGGTCCGGCGCCTGCGCGTGCGGTCGAACGCCGACACGCCCCACGACGCGAGGACGGCGCGCAACTTCGGCGCGGAGGGCATCGGGCTCTGCCGCACCGAGCACATGTTCTTCGACGAGGAGCGCATCCAGGCGGTGCGCGAGATGATCCTCGCGGACGGCGAGGCGGGGCGGCGGCGCGCCCTCGCGAAGCTGCTCCCGTTCCAGCGCGGCGATTTCGTGGGCGTCTTCCGCGAGATGGCCGGCTTGCCCGTGACGATCCGCCTGCTCGATCCGCCGCTGCACGAGTTCTTGCCGCAGGACGAGGCGCAGCTCCAGCAGCTCTCGAAGGCGATGGGCGTCCCAGCGCAGGACCTCCAGCGCAAGAACGAGGAGCTCGCCGAGTACAACCCGATGCTCGGCCACCGCGGCTGCCGGCTGGCGATCACGTCGCCGGAGATCTACGAGATGCAGGCGCGCGCCATCGTCGAGGCGGCGTGCGAGGTCGCGGCGGCGGGCATCGAGGTCGAGCCCGAGATCATGATCCCGCTCAGCATGACCCGGCGCGAGCTCGCCATCACGCGCGCGCTCGTCGAGGGGGTCGCGGAGAAGGTGTTCGCCGAGAAGGGGCGCAGGGTCGAGATCCGGTTCGGGACGATGATCGAGCTCCCGCGCGCGGCGCTCGTGGCCGGCGAGCTGGCCGAGGAGGCGGAGTTCTTCAGCTTCGGCACGAACGATCTCACGCAGACGGCGCTCGGCATCTCGCGCGACGACGCGGGCCGGTTCCTCGGCGCGTACGTCGAGGCCGGCATCTTCGCGAAGGATCCGTTCCAGTCGCTGGACGTCGCCGGCGTCGGGGAGCTCGTGGAGCTCGGGCGGGATCGGGGGCGCGCGGCGCGGCCCGGGCTGAAGCTCGGCGTCTGCGGCGAGCACGGCGGCGATCCGGGCTCGATCGCGTTCTTCGAGCGCGCGGGGCTCGATTACGTGTCCTGCTCGCCCTTCCGCGTCCCCGTGGCCCGCCTCGCGGCCGCGCAGGCGGCGCTCGCGGCCGATTCCTCGAAGGGTCCGCGCGCGACGGACTGACCATCACCGCGCTGGGACGTACGCCGGCCGGGCGGCGCGACATCCGTTCTCACGAGCGTGCTTTGCGCGCTCGCGAGCGAGCTTTGGTGTCGCGCCGAGTCTGCTAAGACAGGAGCCTCGCCGTTCATCGCCGGTGTCCGGCTTGGCGCGCCTGCCCGCCCAAGCCGCTCCACCGCGCTGGCGACTGGAGGTCTCATGCGTCATCTCGGCGTCTCCTCTGCGCTCCTCGCTGTTCTGGGGGCCGCGGCCTCGGGTGCGTTCGTCGCGGTCGGCTGCAATGCCTCGGGCCCGCGCCTGGATCCCGGCGCGGGCGGCGCGGCCGGCGGCGGCGGAGGCGATGGGGGCGGGGGCGGGGCGGAGAGCGGCGGCGGGGGATCTCCTCCGGAGCCCGGCTTCGGCGGGACGATCTCCTCCGGCGAGGACGCCGGCGTCGTCGACGCTGCCGTGAACCCGTGCGGCACGGAGTGCGGGCCGGAGGAGCTCTGCGATCTCGACCACCTCGGCCTCGACGACGACTGCGATGGTCAGGTCGACGAGACGTGCTCCTGCGTCGCGGGGCAGGCGCACGCGTGCTTCATGGGCGATCCGTCGTACCGCGCGGTGGAGGGGTGCTTCCCGGGCACCGAGCTGTGCAACGAGGTCGGCGTGTGGGGGCCGTGCATCGGCGGCCGCCACGCGACCGAGGGGTGCTTCGACGAGAGCTCGGCGGGCTGTCACGCGCTGCAGGCGCCGCCGTTCGCCGACGTGGACCTGAAGGAGGGGACAGGCACGTTCAGCGCGGACGCCGAGCCCGGCTCGGAGACGTGGACCGTGGTTTGCCCGGCGGGCATCGAGCCGTGTCCGGCCGTGTCCGGAGCCGACCCGGCGGATGATTACAAGCCGCTCCAGTCGGGGGAGTACAAGGTCGTTTACACGAAGCGCCTCGCGGACGGCACGACCGGCTCCTGCGAATATGCCCTTTACGTCGGCGCGCCCGGCCTGCGGGTCGAGCTCGAGTGGGAGCACGACCTCGGCGGCGACGGGGTGGATCTCGATCTGCACCTGCACCAGCCGAACGACACGCAGCCGTGGCGGGTCGGCGGCTCGCCGAGCGATTGCGGCTACAACAACTGCACGGTCGAGGCCCTGGACTCGGACCCGGAGATCCGCTGGTTCAGCGACACGGCGTCGCCGCCGGAGCCGGTGAGCTGGTTCCTGGACCCGGAGGAGGCCAAGAACACCTGTTATCACGCCCCTCGCGCGGCGGGGCAGGCGTGGCGCGACCTCGGCCGCGGGTGCCACAACCCGCGGCTCGACATCGACAACATCACGTGCGACCCCGGCATCACGGACCCGAACCACAACGATTTCTGCGCGCCCGAGAACATCAACGTCGATTATCCGCCGATGGGGCAGTGGATGCGGGTCGGCGTCCATTATTACTCGAGCCACGGCCGGGATTACGCGGTTCACCCGCGGGTCAAGATCTTCTGCCACGGCGCCCTCGGGGCGGATCTCGGCCCGACGGGGTTCTACGACCCGGAGGCGCCGGTCGCGTTCCCGTCGAGCGACGGGAGCACGCGGTACTGGCTCGTCGCCGACGTCGCGTTCGTCGACGGGGGCGAGTGCGGGGAGGACACGTGCGTGGTGCGGCCGCTGTACGAGGACGAGACGGTGAGGACGCCGCTGCTGACGACGCGGTCGTTCGTGGAGTCGAACGTCGGTCCGGCGTACCCGCCGCCGCCCTGAGGGCCGGTCCCCCGGCGCGGCGCGGCGGGCGCGCGCGGGGGACGCTGGGGGCGCGGCGGGCGCCCGCGCCGGGGGCAGGGTTGGGGCGCCGGGGGGCAGGGTTGGGGCGCGCCGGCGGCGCGGCGCGCGGGCGCTTTACAGGGGCGGCGGGGCGGTGCACGCTACCGGCATGGGCATCTTCGACCGGATGGGAAAGGTCATCTCGAGCAACGTCAACGCGCTCCTCGACAAGGCGGAAGATCCGAAAAAGTCGCTGGATCTCATCGTCGAGGAGATGAAGGACCAGGTCCGCGCGGCGCGGAAGGAGCTGGTCGACGCGGTAGCGGCGGAGAAGGTGCTGCGCAAGAAGGTCGACGAGCTCGACGCCGAGGCGGAGAAGTGGGAGAAGCGCGCCGAGCTCGCGCTGAAGGCGAACGACGAGAAGCTCGCGCGCGAGGCGCTCGTGCAGAAGAAGCGGGTCGTGGGCGAGCGCGACCGGGCCGAGGCGATGCGCGCGGAGCAGCGCTCGGCGGTCCTCTCGATGAAGACCGAGCTCGAGCGGATGGAGGCGAAGCAGGAGGAGTTCCAGGCGCGGAAGGGCACGCTCGCGGCGCAGATCCAGCAGCACCGCGCCGGCGGCGGGGCCGAGGGGCTCGGGTCGCGCGGCGGCCAGAGCGCGTTCTCGGAGTTCCGGCGCATGGAGGAGCAGGTCGAGGGGCAGGTGGCGCAGGTCGCGGCGTCGCGCGAGGTGGAGGAGGCGATCTCCGGCGGCGGGCTGTCGGCGGCCGAGCTGGAGGCGAAGTTCGCCCAGCTCGAGCACGGCCGCGGCAGCGCGGGCGCCGCCGGCGCGGACAGGCCGGGCGGGTCGGCGGTCGACGATGAGCTCGCCGCGCTGAAGAAGAAGATCCGGATCGGGTCCTGAGGGGCTGAGGGGGAGGGCGGCGGGGGCAGGGGCGCGGGCGGCGCTCGTCCTCGCGGCGGGGGGGATGCCGCGGCGCTGGCGTGGGTTGAGCGCCATTTTGTGGGCAGCGGGCGCCAATTTGTTGGCGGGGAATGGCCGTAGAAGGCGGCCTCGGCTCGGACCGGCGGGGGCCACGTGCGCACGCCGAGGCCGTCTGGGTCGATCCTTTGGTGTGCATGTGGCTCATGGTACGATTTGACGCACCACAGAGAGAGAGCTGAGGTGCGAATGAAGTGGATACCGATTGTCTTTCTTGGATGCTTGCTGATCGCTTGCGGGGATGATGATCCGGACCCGGGCAGCGGCGGCGCGGGTTCCGGGGGCAATGCGGAGGGAGGCGGCGGCGCGGGTTCCGGGGGCAATGCGGAGGGAGGCGGCGGCGCGGGTTCCGGGGGCAATGCGGAGGGAGGCGGCGGCGCGGGCTCCGGGGGCAATGCGGAAGGGGCGGGGGCGCGGGCTCCGGGGGCAATGCGGAGGGAGGCGGCGGCGCGGGTTCCGGGGGCAATGCGGAGGGAGCTGGCGGCGCGGGCTCCGGGGGCAATGCGGAGGGAGGCGGCGGCGCGGGCGGCAGCAGCGTCGATGGGACGGAGCTCACGATCGCTTCCGACGAAGCTGCAACGGCGGGTTGCGCGACGTTCGTGGACGGGGTCTGGGGCGTCGGGGAAACCGACTTCATCGACGGCGAGCCCACGAACGACGATTGCGCCCTGGTGCCCGTGCTCGTCGAGGGAGATCCCTACTGGATCGCGTCGCGCGAGTTCGAGGGGGACATCCATATCGACCGGTTGGAGCACTCGTTCTCGACCGCGGCGGCGGCGATCAGCGAGGGGAGCTATTCGCTTGTCCTCCGCAACTTCACTTACGAGGAGATCTTCACCGGAAGCCTCGAGGTGGCGTACGTGACGGACGATGCCGTCACCCTCTCGATCGAATAGAGCACGTCGCCCTCGCGCGTCATCCGTGGCGGCCCGCAGCGATGGTACGGAGAGGTCCCGGGCAGGCGGTGAGATCCTGGAGGGGCGCAGCGCACGACGCCGCCGCCTGCCAGGCCCGCTCACCTCGGCTTGCTCGACGCCCAGCGTGCCGCCAACCTCGCGAGCGAGATCCTCATCAATACGCAGAGCCGCTCGAAAAATCTCTACGATGGTGAGGGGGAGCGCGCGATCTCGAAGCACGACGTCTGGCGCCGACAAGCTGAACGACATGCGCAAGGCCGTCGACTAGAACGCCGATCGCGTTGAATTCGCCAGAATCAATTCATGGGAAGAGGACCGCAAGGGCACAAGGGACGCAGGGGGAAGAGAAGAATATGATTACATCTCTGTCCCCTTGCGCCTCTTGCGTCCTTGCGGTCTCTCCTCTTGCTGCATTCCGTGCTCTTCCAGCTTGCTCCACGGCGGATCCTGCGGGTGCAACATCCTGTTGGATTCGGCTGATGTTCAACCTGTTCGATGCTCTAGTACTACAGCCGCACCTCGACATCGATCTGGTTGGACCCAGGATCCGGCCATGGATCCGGGGGCAAGCGAGCTGCCAGCAGCGGACGCGTGGGACGCGCTTACAGCAGATTTTGAGGCATTTCACGCGCGATTCGCGGGGCTGTTCGCGCGCAGCGAGCCGCGCGAGCAGGCGATCAAGTACGTGCGTTCGCTGATGGGGCCGGCGGCGCGGCGAAACGGGTGGCAACTGGCCGAGACCATCGGCGATCCGACGCCCGATCGCGTGCAGCGGCTGCTGTACAGTGCGGACTGGAGCGCGGATGCGGCGCGCGATCTCCTGATGGACTTCACGATCGAGCAGTTCGGCGATCCGCAGGGCATCGGCGTGCTGGACGAAACGGGCTTCCTCAAGAAAGGCACCAAGTCCGTCGGCGTGGCGCGGCAATACAGCGGGACGGCAGGCAAGATCGAGAACTGCCAGATCGGTGTGTTCCTCAGCTACACCAGCCCACGTGGACATGTGATCCTTGATCGTCGTCTTTACTTGCCAGAATCGTGGTGCAGCGATCCGGCGCGGAGGCAGGACGCTCACGTTCCGGAGGATGTCGCGTTCCAGACCAAGCCGCAGCTGGCGATGCAGATGCTGCATGGCGCCTGGCAGCGAGGTGTACCGATGGCGTGGGTCGCCGGCGATGAAGTCTACGGGGGCGACCCCGTGCTTCGCGACGGCATCGCCGCGCAGGGCCATCGGTATGTTCTCGCGGTCGTCTCGAGCACGCCGGTGTGGCCGCAGCGACCCGAGGTCGCGGAGCCCCCAACCGAACGCGAACACCCTCGTGGTCCGCTCCGCACGCGCACTCGTCTTGCACCGGGCGCGCCGCACGCCTCCACCGTGGCGAAGGTGGTCGCGCAGTGGTCGCCGAAGCAATGGCATCGCCTTGCCGTCCATCAAGGCGAGAAGGGACCCATCGAGTACGACTGGGCCCGCGCGCGCGTCGTCGACAGTCGTCGACGCTTGCCGACCGACGAGATCTGGCTACTGGCTCGCCGCTCGGTCTCGAATCCGTCGGAAGTGGCCTACTACCTGTCCAACGCTGGAGCCGCCACGCCGCTGACAACGCTCGCGCACGTGGCCTCCACGCGTTACACGATCGAGCAGTGCTTCGAGGAGGCGAAGGACGACGTCGGCCTCGACCACTACGAGGTCCGCACGTGGCCGAGCTGGCATCGGTACATCACGCTCGGGATGATGGCCCTGGCGTGGTTGGCTTTCGTACGCGCGAAGCTTCCCGCGGAGGGCGCGTTCCCGTACGCCCCGGCGATGAACCCCGAGCTCGTGCCCAAAGCGGCGCGCCCGGGGCCGGGGAAGAACGCCGAGCGCATGCGGAAGACGGCGCTTGACACGTCGGGGAAAAAAAGCCCGCCCCGCCCGAAGAAAGCGACAGTCCGCCGACGCTGGCGCCCTGGAGCATTCCCGAAGTCCGTCGCCTGATGGAGCTGGTGCTTCCGCTACCCGCCCATTCGCCCGAGTTCCGCTGGGCATGGTCAAGGTGGCGACGCCGAAAGCGCGCCCAGGCTCGCGCCTGCTGCTACCGGCGCCGCCGCAACCGGCCGCGCGCCAGTGCCCGGGCTCCCTAACCGCGGCTGTAGTACTAGGCATGAGGACCGACACCAAGCGGTCACGGGCACCATGTCGGCAGGGCATAACCTGCGATGCGAACGGCAACCCGGCAGAGGATTGTTGTGTTAGGAGACATTGATGGATAGCGACACATTGACATGGATTCAGCAATGGTACCGCTCACGATGCGATGGAGAGTGGGAGCACCAGAATGGAATCCGGATTGAGACGCTGGATAACCCGGGATGGTCCGTCGTGGCTGACGTCGGTAGGGCTGAAGCGCCGGCGCCCGTCTCGGAAGAGAGAAGTGTTGATGACTGGGTGCGGTGTGGCGTGAAGGAGGGGCGCTTCCATGGTTATGGTGGACCCGGGAATCTTCAGGAGATCCTGGAGATCCTTCGGGCGTGGCTCCGCACATCGCATGGCTGACCTGCCTCAAGGGGGGAGGACGCGTCAGGAACCATCCAGAACCAGTGATCTACGTTCGCCGGCGAGATGCGGTTGTACTGCGGCGCGTACGGCGGCGGGAAGTGCAGCACGAGCTTGCCTTCCGTGCCCTCGACGAGGGCAACTGGGGAAGTGTCGCCATCGACGCCGGCGGTGCCGCCATGGACGCGTTCGCGATGGCCTTGGCCCTGGTGCCCCCGCGGAGCGGTCAGCGGGGCTGGCCGACGGGGAGGCGGGACTCGACGTGGAGCTTGCGGGTGGGGGCGGAGGTTGTCTTCTGGGTGCGGGCGGTGGCGGAGATGCGGTAGGTCTTGCCGGCCTGCATCTCGGAAGCGAAGGAGACGCCGGGGCCGGCGCAGAAGCCGCCGTCGAAGAAGGGAGTCCAGACGCCGAGCGAGTCCTTGCTGGTCTTGTAGACCCAGCTCGAGCCGACCTTCTCGAACAGATCCGCGGCCACGTAGGTAGCCTCGCACTTGGCGACGCGGTCGGGGTCCGCGAGGGTGGGCAGGCTGTCGGCCCACTCGACGGTGGTGCGGCCCGGGAAGACGGAGCCGCTCGGATTCTGGGCGTAGCTGGAAGAGTAGCTCTGCACGTCGAGGACGACGCCCTTGTAGCAGCTCGCGGCGCTGTAGCTCTGCGGCGAGGTGTAGTTGATGCCGCCGACGAACGTGGCGGTGGCGGCGGCGCCAGCGCACTCGACGCCCATGGCCTGCTCGGCCTCGGCGACGTCCTCGTCCACGTCCACCACGTCGTCGACGAGGGCGTCGTCGCCGGCGGCGTCGACCGCGCAACCCGCGAGCGCGAAGGCGACGACGCCGAAGCAAACGAAACCGAGCCCGTTGACGATGCGATAGGTATTCATGACGATCTCCTGACTCCTGCGGCTGGCCGGACGGGGCCGGTCGGACCGAAGGTGCTCGGTCCGCCGCCCGCGCGCGGCGCGCCGCGAATGCGTTGCCGTTCGTCCGGCGGTCTGTCTTGCGCGCCCGACGCAGACCCATAGAGCAACGGAGATGCCAGCGCGTCGGCGCGCGGGATCCGCCGGAGCGGGCCCTGTCCGGCGAGCCGGGCGAGGCGCGTCCACGCGCCGTGGGAATGTGCTAACCGTTCGTAATTACAGTATTTTTTTATCCTTGCTGGCGGCGCGTCGCGCCCGCGGGGGCACCGGGCGCCGGCGCCAACCTGCGCCATCCAGGGCGCCGCTGCGGCGTGTTCCCCTGGAGGCGCCGCCCTCTACGTGGCGGCGGCAGCCATCACGGCCCTGGAGGCCGCCTGTGGAGGCCGCGTGCCTCGCCCCGGGTTCAACCGGGTTCGGGCTCGCCCTTCCCGACCGGGAGGACCGCCGCGCACGCGGCCGGCGCCTGCGCGGCCCGCTCGCCGGGAACTTGGGTGCTCGGCCGAGGTCGTTGGGCTCCTTCACCCAGGCCTTCTCCCTGGCGCACGCCGGCAGCGACGCTTCGCCATCAAGGAGCCTCGCCTCCTGGCAGCTCTGACCCACGTCCTCGGTCTCGAAGAACGACGTCGCGCGCTCGGACTCGAGGAGATGGATCGGCTCGTACGCGATCGCCACGTCGCGCGCGACGTGGGAGAGGCGGCGGGGCGAACGTCGGCCGTGTCACTCCCGCCGTGAAATAGCCGTGAAATAGCGCCCATCCACCGGTACGGTTATCCCTTGGCCGAAGAACACCCGCCGGGCCCGAACCCGAGGCCAGGCATGATGGAGGCGACGATGAACCAGCAGAACGAGCACGCCGAGCCCGGAACAGCTGAAGCTCTCCAGAAATCCGGCGAGCGGCCGCCGGGGATCGTGATGGAGCTCGATCCGGGGATGAAATACACCGTGAAGGCCTCCGTGGCGGGAACCTGGACGCTGCTCGGCGAGATCACCTCGCTCACGGTCGGCGGCATCACCAAGGAGTATTTCGTGCTGAGCGCCGCGCTCCCCGCCGGCGCCACGTCGATCAGGATCTCCGCGAAGGCCGCGACGAGCGCGCCCGCGAGCCCCACCTTCCAGATCAACGCGGTGCAGTTCGGCTCGGTCTCGTCGCCGGCCGCCAGCAGCACGCTGTTCGTGAACACCACGAGCCACATCGGGCTCGTCTGGGGCTTCACGAACAGCGGCGGCGTCTGGAGCGGGAGCGCCGCGTGGTACAATGGCAGCGCGGGGTTCATCCAGATCCCCGCGGGCACCTCGGTCACGCTGAACAACAACACGGCGGACCAACAGCTCACGTTTCGGGCCGTCAATACGGCGCCGTAGCGCCGGGCCGAGCGCGCCCCCTCACCGGGCGTACGACCGGGCCACGCGCACCCCCACCGTGAGCCGGCGGGTGCCCGGCGGCGCGCCGAACCGCACCGCGGATCGCGCGAGATCGATCGGGCTGCTCCAGGCCCCGCCCCGGACCGCCCGGTAGCCCGCGGCGCTCTCGGCGGGAGGCTCCTCGATGCGCAGCCGCCCCCCGTCGACGGGCGGCCCCGTCCGCAACCATCCGTTCAGGCACCAGTCCCGCGTGTTGCCGGCGAGCCCGCGCGCCCCGTACGGGCTCTCGTCGTCAGGATAGCTGTCGACGGAGGCGCGGCGCGGCTTCTGCTCGTAACTCTCGATCACGCAGGCGAAGGACGCGTCGAGGAAATCGCCCCACGGGCAGGCCCGGCCGTCGACGCCGCGCGCCGCCTTCTCGCGCTCCAGCTCGTTCGGCAATCTCCAGGGGTTGCCCGTGCGCGCCGAAAGCCAGCTCGCGTACGCCGAGGCAGCGTGCCAATCGATGAGCGCGACCGGCATGTCGGCCGCCGACGGGTAGCCGAGCTCGTCCTCGCCCAGCAGAAAGCGCCCGCCCTCGGTGCGCCGGAACTGCAGGCGGGCGTCGGCGTTCTCATGGATGCCCGCCTGGCCCCGCGGGCACGCCGCGAACGCCTCGTCCTCGCGCCCCGACGCGACAAGGTCGTTCAGGAAGGCGAGGTACTCGGCGTTGGTCACCGGGAAGCGGCGGAGGATGAAGGCATCCACCCAGATCCGCGCCGCCGGCAGGCTGTCCGACGCGTCCGGGTCCCCGCCGAGCCAGCACCAGCCCGCGGGCACATACACGTCGTCGGGGCCGAGCTCGCCCTCCGCGGGCAGGTGGATCGGCGTCGGCTCGCGCTCGCCCGGCGCGCACCCGTCCCAGTGCGCGCCGCGCTCGATCAACACGGGATAGCGCACCTCGGCCCGCCCCGGCGCCCGGATCCGCAGCCGGTAGCTCCCGCGCTGGAGCGGCACGCCGCGGAGCGGCGTCCGGCCGAGCTCCTCCACCGCCTCGGGCACGAGCCGGCGCTGCCGCAGCGCGTAGCGCTCCAGGAGCACCGCGGCGCCGGGCGGCTCGGTCACGATCGTGAGCGCCCCCTCGCCCCTCAGCAGCGACGCGTGCCGCCCCCGGTCGTGCGCGCGCAGCTGCGCCTCGAAGCGCACCGCGTCCTCGTCGCGGCGCGCCCGCTCGGCCTCGATCAGCCGAGCGCGGTAGTGATCGGAGAGCATCGCGTGCGCCTCCGGCAGGTCCGGGTCCACCGTCAGCGCGCCCCGCAGCGTCTCCCGCCACTCCGTCTCGCGCAGCACCGCGGCGACCTCGAGCCGCGCGGCCTCGTCTTCCAGCGCCCAGCCGGGCTGCTTCCGCGCCGCCGGATCGAACGACCGCGCCTCCGCGAGGAGCGACTGCGCCTCGCTCCGCAGCCGCGCGGCTTCGGCCCGGAGCCCGGCGATCTCCGGCTCCATCGCCCGCGCCTCCGCCACCACCGCGAGGGCCTGCTCGCGCCGCCGCTCGCCGTCGAGCCAGGCGAGCACCTCGCGCGCGAGGGACTCGGCGTCCGGGTAGCGCTCCTCGATCGGGCGCCGCATCGCGCGCTCGCAGATCGCCGCGAGCTCCAGGGGCACCGGCTTGCCCCGCGCCGCCTCCACGACCGGCGTCGGCGGCTCGTTCAGGACCTGCCCCAGCACGCTGAGCACGTTGCCCTCGTAGGGCGGGCGTCCGGCGAGCGCGTGGTAGAGGATCGCGCCGAGCGCGTAGACGTCGCTCGCGGGCCCGTGCCGCTTGTGGTCTCCGCGCGCCTGCTCCGGGGGCATATACGCCGGCGTGCCGAGCACGTCGCCGTCGAGCGTGAGCTCGGGCGCCGGGCGCGATGTGGGCGCCGGGCTCGACGGGGCGGACGACGGCGGGTGCGCCTCGAGAGGATCGGGCGACGACGAGGGCGCGGCGCGGCCGATGCGCCGGCCGATGCCCCAGTCCATCACGAGCACCTCGCCGAGCTCGCCGACCATCACGTTGGCGGGCTTGAGATCGCGGTGCACCACGCCCTGGCGGTGCGCGTAAGCGACCGCCTGGCAGGCGCGCGCGAAGGCGTCGATCATGCGCCGGAACGTCCAGCCCGCGCCCGCCTCGCGGGGCCCGTGCGGCGCCGGCGCCGCGTGCGCCTCGTCGATGATCTCGCGGAGCGTCCGCCCGCGGACCTCGGGCATGGTGTACCAGAGCCGGCCGTCCTCGAGCCGGCCGCCGTCGTGCACCGCGACGATGCCCGGGTGCTGCAGCCCGGCGGTGAGCTTCGCTTCCTCGAGGAAGCGCGCCCGCACGCGCTCGGCGTCGCCCACCTCCCTGCGCAGGATCTTCATCGCGATCACGCGGTCGAGGACGAGATCGTGGACGCGGCGGACGTCGCCGAAGCCGCCGCTGCCGATGACGCCGAGGTCGCGGTAGCGCGGCGGCATCACGACGCCGCTGCCGGCCGCCTCCGCCGCGTCCTGCGCCAGGGTGTCCTCCGCGACGGCCGTCGGGGCGCGCGCGCCGGTCGTCGGGGCGCGCGAGGCGGCTCGGACGTTCCGCATGGTCTTCGTCCGATCGGGGTCCTCGTGCTGCTCTTCTGCCCCCTCGCCGCCGATCATGGGCGCCTGATGCTCGCTGTCCTGCTGGTCCACAGGTTCTCCGACGGCATGCGTGGATTCGCGCTGCTGGTACTATAGGGCACGCCATGGGACGGCTGAAGCACCACGCGCTCAGGGAGGTCCTGCTGCTGCGCTCGCGGTGCCTGATCGGGCGCTCCTCGACGTGCGATGTGCGGCTCAACGACGCCCGCATCTCGGGCGAGCATGCCTCGGTGCGCTGGACCGCGGCGGGCTGGGAGCTGCGCGACCTGGCGAGCAAGAACGGCGTCTTCATCCGCGATCAGCGGGTGGCGGCGGGCGAGCGCGTCCTCATCGCGGAGGGCGACACGTTCGCGCTGGGGGATCCGAGCGCGCGCGCGTTCGTCTTCACGCTGGTGGAGGCGGCGCCGCCCGTGCCGAGCGCCCTGCATGTCGCGAGCGGCTCCGTGCGCACGTCGAGCGCCGGGTTGCTCGTGCTGCCTGACGACGATCACCCTCGGGTGAGCTTGATCGAGGGCCGCAACGGCCGCTGGATGCTGGAGGCCGAGGGGGACGTGCGCGCCGTCGAGGACAGGGAGATCGTGGTCGTGGACGGCGAGGCCTGGAGCCTCGATCTTCCGGCGGCCACCGGCCCCACGCTCGACGGCGATGCCGGGCGGCAGGCTGCGGGCCCCCTGCTCGATTGCATTGCGCTGCGGTTTCATGTGAGCCGGGACGAGGAGCGCGTCGAGATCACGATCTTCCACCGCGCGGGCGAGGTCCGCCTGCCCGCGCGCAGCCACCACTATCTCCTGCTGACGCTGGCGCGCGCCCGGCTCGAGGACGCCGGCGCGCCGCCGGCGCGGCAGGGGTGGCGCGATCGCGACGAGCTCTGCCGCATGCTCGCGATGGACGAGTACCGTCTCAACGTCGATGTGTGCCGCGCGCGCAAGCAGTTCCTGGCGGCGGGCGTCCAAGGCGCGGCAAACCTCCTAGAGCGGCGACCCGGCACCGGGCGCATCCGGCTCGGCGTCGGACGAGTCGAGATCGAGCGGGCGTAGGGGGAGTCGGATTGCGCCATCGGCTATCGCGCTTGGTGGTAGAGCGACAACCGGGTTGAAACTGCCTGAAAAGCGCAGATATTCGAACCGCCAAGACGTCAAGACGAAGGCGCCAAGGCGCCAAGACGCCAAGACGCCAAGACGCCAAGAAAAGAATTCTTATCTTGGCGTCTTGGCGCCCTTGGCGTCTTGGCGGTTCATTTCTCCCTTGAACAACGTGCTCGGTGTTCGAGGTGCGGGCCGGCGGACGACACCGACAACAACCACCTGCGCGCCGCCCTGTTCCGGAGATCGATGGCCCAGCCAGCGATATCGGGGCGCCGTGGCGGCCGGGAACCCGCGCCCGGGGCCGCCCCTGCGCGCTCGTCCCCCGCTCCTCGGCGCTACTTCGGCCCCGCCCTCCCGATCGCGATCACGTTCTGCTGCGCCGCCGGCTTGCCGCTCTCCTGCACGGCCGCGCCGACGCGCGGGTGCGCCCGGAGGAGCGTCACCGTCAGCGTGATGCCCCAGCCGTCGTTCGTCTTGAGCTCCGCCTGCCCGTGGCTGTCCTCCACGGCCAGGATGAGCCGGCCGAGCGGCTCGAGCCCGGCCGGCGCGGCGCCGGGCGCGGTCAGCACGCGCTGGAGCGCCGACTCCGGCAGCCCCAGGCCGAAGCCGACGTCCAGGATCGACAGCTGCACGCCCTGCGGCGCCTCGCGCAACGACACCACCGGGCCGTGCCCAGGGAGCCCGCGGCTGGCGACGTCGACCAGGAACGCCTCGAGCGCCTGCGCGAGCTCGCCCCGGTGCCCGAGCGCGTGCGTCGCGCCGCGGATCGGCTCGAGCCGCACCGCCCGGCCCGTCGCGCGGGCGGCGCTCGCGACGGCATCGACCACCACGTCGGCGAGCTGGAAGGCGCAGAGCGGATCCGTCGCGTCGCGCGCCGCGAGCGGCCGCACGTTCCCCGACACGGGGGCCGGCTGCTTCACCGGGATCAGCGCGGCGACGTAGCCCGCGATCCACGAGGAGCCGTCCGACTCGCGGCGGAGCGGCCGCACCGAGAGCACCGCGGGCTCGGGCGCGCTGACGCTGAGCTCGATGCCCTCGTCGCTCGCCATCACGCTGGAGAGCGACACCTCGGCGCTGCCCGCCGACGTGGCGCCGAGGACGTCGCCCAGCGTGAGCGAGCCGGGCGGGAGCGCCGAACTCGCGCTCTCCGCGGGGACCGTGACGTCGCGCGCGCGCAGCCACTTCGCGAACTCCGGCGCGAGGAAGCGGACGTCGCCGAAGGCGTCGGCGTACAGGAGCCCGACCGGGGCGCTCCGGAGCATCGACCCGAAGAGCTGGAGATCGTCGAGCGCGACGCGCGCCCCCTCGACCAGATCGTCCGCCGGCGCGTGGCCGGCGCGCCCCTCGCCCGCGCCGCCCTCCGCGGTCGCGGTGCGCGCGAGGCGCTTTCTGCGCAGGAGGAGCGCGAGCTCGCGGCCGACGTGCTCGGCCCGCTCCGGCTCGCGCGAGAACGTCGACTCCGCGACCGGGCCGCAGAAGAACGCGTAGCCCTCGATCTCGCCGAACGCGATGAGCGGGACCACGACCGCCGGCATGTCCTGCTTCGTCAGGAAGCGGCGCGCCAGGCGGATCGCCGGGACGCCCTGCTCGCTGCTGTACGGCGGGCGGCGGACGTCGTGGCGGCGCTCCGCGACGAGGCTCTCGCCGCCCGGCTTGTCGTTCCAGAACTTGAGGTGCCAGCTGCCCGGCGGCAGCTCCGCGACGAGCACGAGATCCGCCGGGTGCGCCTGCTCCGCGAGCCGCGCCACGCGCGGCCAGAACTCCTCGTCCGGCAGCGTGTGGACCCCCTGCATGCGGAACAGCGCGGCGCGCTGGATGAGCTCCGCGGCGCGATCGACCGAGCGCTGGACGGCGAGCCCGCGGAGGATCATCACGCCCGCGAACGCGACCGCGAGGCCGAACAGGGTGCTCGGCAGCGGGAGGAGGCTCGCCTCGACCCGCGCGGCGAGCACGCTCTGGCCCGCGGCGAGCGCGAACACGGCGAGGAACAGCGCCGCCGTCGCGACCAGGCTGCTGTGGCGGCGGCGCGCGAGCCCCACGAGCCCGCCCGCGGCCAGCACGAACAGCGCCGGCAGCCAGGCGGGGGCCGAGGCGCGCCGGCCGCCGTCGAGCAGCCCGCCGAGCGCCGCGGCGACGCCCTTCGCCGGCGCCAGCGCCGACGTCGCGACCGCCTGGGGCGGGACGCCCCCCGCGCCGACCGCGACGACCGCGACGCGGCCCTCGAGCGCGGCTACCGGGACCTGGCCGTCCGCGAGATCGCGCAGGCTGACCGCGGGGACGCTCTGCGTCTCCTTCTTGATCACCCAGGGCGCCGCCGCGACGCCGAGCGCGCCGAGCTCGGCCGCGCGCGCCTCGGCGGCCAGCGAGGAGAAGCCGACGACCTCGCCGGCGCTCAGGCGCAAGAGCCCCGGCGGCATCCGGACGACCGGCGCGGCCCCGGGGCCGCGGCCCGCGGCGTCGCCGCCGCAGAACGCGTCGGCCGGGGGGACCAGCAGCGCGCCGCGCGCGCGCCCGCGCTCGAGCAGCCCGGGGAGCGAGCGCTCGCAGAGCCCGTCGCGCAGCGCCTCGGGCGACGCGGTGACGAGCAGCACCTGCGCGGAGGGCGCGGCGTCGGCGAGCGCGGACGCGGTGAGGCCGCGCGCCACGTAGTCGAACCGCTCGAGCGGCGCCACGGCGGCGATCAGCGCGCCGGCGGCGATCGAGAGCACATCGGGCCTGAGCCACGCGGAGCGCGCCGCGTCCGCCTGCGAGGTCATCGGTCGCGGGATGCGAAAGGGCTTGGGGATCCGCGGACGGTAGGTCTTCGCCATACTCGCTGGAGAACGCAGCGCACCATGGGGCGCGGGACGCCCGGGCTGCCCGAGCGTCGCATCGTGGTTGCATCGATACAATTGTCTACCGAGGTCCGCTGCGCCAAATGCATCTGCGGTCCGAGAAGAAGGACGCCCCCTACGCCTCGCCCGGGCGCCCCCGCGCGCATCGCCCTCCGGCGCCCCGCGCGCATCGCGCTCCGACCGAGGCGCCGCGCTTCGGCCGAGGCCCGCGCTCCGACCGAGGCGCCGCGCCGCGGCGCAGCGGCGGATCTGTTCGAGACAAGGTGAGATGTGGTGCTCCGCACCCCCCGCGGAGGCGCGTTGTGTTGCGGGCGGGGCCCGTGTGATGCGACGTCAGCGCGCGCTGACGATTGGGCTGGATCGGCCTGTCGGAAGGGGTTTGAATCTCTCCTGGTATGCGCCGTACATCACCTGCTCTCCGGGCCGCGCCTGTCCTCGGTTGGTTCGTTCTGGCAAACAGCGTGGCCTTCTCGGCCTCGAGCTGTGGCTGCGAGTCGGACGTGCAGGTCATCAATCCGCCGGGCGGCGGCGGCGCGGGCGGCTCCGGCGGCGCGGGCGGCGCGACCGGCAGCGGCGGGGCCGTGGCCGGCAGCGGGGGCGCGGCGGAAGGCGGCGGCGGGGCCGGCGGGGAGGGCGGGGCCGGCGGGGTCGCGCTGCCGGACGAGCTGCCCGACTTCACCGAGGATGAGCTCGAGCCCACCGAGGCGACGGACGGCATCCCGAGCCCGCTGCCGGGCGTGTACACCGACAAGGGCACGGCCGGCGGCGACGAGCTCGTCCGCGCGCTGATGGGCTTCCCGATCCGCAACGCGGGGCTCCTCGAGAAGGCGATCGAGGAGATCTACGACCCGGCGAGCCCGCGGTTCCGCCAGTACTTCACCCCGGAGGCGCTGATCGCGGCGCACGCGCCGCGGGAGCTCGACGTGCACCTCGTGAAGCTCTGGCTCGAGGAGCAGGGGCTCAAGGTGAACTTCACGGCGACGAACCGGCTGCTGATCCAGTTCACCGGCACGGTGGCCCAGTTCAACGAGGCGTTCAAGACCGAGCTCAGGGTCTTCGAGCGCGAGAACCCGCAGGCGGGCAATCCCCCGTTCGACGTCTACGGCGCCATCGGCAAGCTCACCGTGCCGGCGTGGATGGCCGATCGCACGACCGGCATCATCACGGCGGATCTCGCGGCGAGCACCAAGACGCTGCCGGCCGAGGCCGGGAGCATCGAGACGGATCCGCCGGACGACGTCGACGAGGCGATGACCCCCGCGCTGATCGCGGGCGCGTACGACCTCGACGACCTCTACGAGCTCGGGTTCACGGGCCAGGGCGTGAAGCTCGGGGTCACGGTCGGCGCCACCTTCAAGTACAGGGACCTCCAGTCGTTCTGGCGGTCGCTCGGCGTGGCGCGGGCCAACCCGGAGGTCGTCGTGACGATGGAGCCGATCGCGACGCGCTACCTGGAGTCGACGCTCGACGTCGCGTGGTCGGGTGGCCTCGCGCCGGGCGCGGAGCTCGTCGTGTATCAGGGGCCCGACGCGCGCAACACGTCGATGGTCTACACGTTCAACGAGGCGATCGCCCGCGGCGAGGTCTCGGTCATCACCGACTCGTTCGCCCACCGCGAGGACTCCGAGCCGCCGGCCGTGCGGCTCCAGTACCACCACGCGGCGCGGATGGCCGCGGCGCTCGGGATCACGGTCGTCGCGGCGACCGGCGACTCGGCGCAGACCGACACGCCCTCGGCGAGCCCGTACGTGACCGGGGTCGGCGGGACGTCGCTCTGGCTCACCAGGAACGGCGAGGTCGAGAGCGAGGTCGCGTGGCCCGGCTCCGGCTCCGGCCCGACGCTCTCGTTCCCGATCCCCTCGTGGCAGGTCGGGGTCGTGGAGGGGTCCGACGGCAAGCGCGCGGTCGCCGACGTCGCGATGCACGCCGCGGTCTCGCCGGCCCCGTACTGGGTCTACTACCTCGGCGAGTGGAAGCGCTACGGCGGGACGTCGTTCTCCGCGCCCGCCTTCGCGGGGCTCATCGCCGTGGTGAACAGCTACCGCGAGGCGCAGGGGCTGCCGCGCGTCGGGTTCCTCAACTCGATCCTCTACACGACGCCCGAGGTGCAGGCGACGTTCCGCGATATCGTGAGCGGCGAGACGGAGTTCTTTGCCGCGGGGCCCGGCTGGGACTACCCGACGGGCTGGGGCGCGCCGAGCGCGATCGGGCTCGCCACCACGCTGCCGTAGCGGCGCTCCCCGCCGGACCGGGCGGGGCCGCGCGAAGGCCCGCCCGCCGCCGTCCCGCCGTCCCGCCGCATGCTCGACAACCTGCCGCTCTTCCCACCGAACGGGCTCGATCGGAGCCTCCACACCGCGGTCCTGATCGGGCTCGTCTTCGGGACGTTCTTCACCGAGACGCTCGGCTGGACGTACGCGGGGCTCGTCGTGCCCGGCTACCTCGCGACGGTGTTCTTCGCGGCGCCGGTCACCGCGGTGTTCATCATCGCCGAGTCGATCGTGACGTACCTGTTCGTCGCGCTGATCGGCCGCTGGATCACCCGGACGGGCGCGTGGTCCACGGCGTTCGGCCGCGAGCGGTTCTACCTGTTCATCGTCGGCGCGGTGATCGTGCGGCTCTTCGTCGAGGGCTTCGTCGTGCCCGAGGTGTCGGCGCGCTACGACTTCGTGCACTCGCGGGAGCTCTACAGCATCGGGCTCGTGCTCGTGCCGCTCATCGCGAACGCCTTCTGGAACAGCGGCCTCGTGCGCGCGGCCCCGCGGCTCGCGGTGGTCACGACGCTGACGGCGCTCGTGCTCGGCGCGCTGCTCCGGACGACGAACCTCTCGGTCTCTCGCTTCCAGGTCCTCAACGAGAGCCTGTCGCTCGAGTTCCTCGAGCTGCCGAAGGCCCACATCATCCTGGTCATCGGCGCGCTGCTCGGCGCCCGCAACAACGTCCGCTACGGGTGGGACTACAACGGCATCCTCGTGCCCGGCCTGCTCGCCGTCGCCTGGTACGAGCCGACGAAGCTGCTCACGACGACGATCGAGGCGCTCGTCGTCTACTACCTCTCGCGCTGGATCACCTCGGTCCGCCCCTTCTCCCGGATGCTGCTCGTGGGGCCGAGGCGTATGATCTTCGTGTACGTGCTCGGCTTCATCGTGAAGATGGCGATCGGCTTCGCCATGGTGCGGTTCGCGCCGGGGCTGCAGATGATCGACTACTTCGGGTTCGGCTACCTGCTCCCGAGCCTGCTGGCCGTGAAGATGTGGAACAAGGAGCACGTCGGCATCGTGATCATGCCGACGATCCAGGTGTCGCTCACGGCGTTCCTGGTCGGCAACGGGGTCGGCTACGCGCTCGTGGCGCTCGGCTGGGGCAGCGCGCCGCCGCCGCCCGCGGCCGAGGCCCGGCCGCCGCCGCGCGTCGAGAGCGCCGCGCTGTCGCTCGTGCTCGCCGACACGGCGCCGCGCCCGGGCCCGCGCCCGAGGGCGGCCGCGATCGCCGCCGACATCGAGTCGCGGCGGGTCGCGCACCGGCTCGCGCGCAGCGTGCTGCGCGACGGCCGGCCGGCGGCCGAGGTCCTCGGGGTGGCGGAGCGCGCGCGGCTCCTCGTGGCGCGCGAGGGCGACGGCGAGCGGCCGTGGTACGTCCTCGGCGCGCGGTTCGACGATCCGGAGGACGCGCCGAGCGCGCCGCGGGCGGCGATCCGGAGGCGCGCCGGCCGCGGCCCGGGGTCGCCCGAGTGGCTGGTGCTGGCGGCGCCCGCCGAGGTCGGCTCGGCGCTGCCGGCGGTGGCGCTCCGGGTCGCGGAGCTGCTCGACGCCGCGGGGGTCGTGCTGCTGTCGCGCCACGGCGCGATCCGGCGGCACGACGAGGCGTTCGCGGCCTCGATGATCGAGGCGCTGGAGGGCCCGCAGGTGCTGATCGTCGAGCCGGGCGGCGGCGGCGGGCCGGAGCTCAGCGTGGTGGGGACGCCGGCGGGGCTGCCGGTGGTGTCGATCGGCGAGGGGCTCGGCGCCGAGACGGCGATGACGTTCCGCCCGGCGGCCGAGCAGCCGGCGCTCCTCGCCGACGCGCCGCGCTTGCGGGTGCCGCGCCACGTCGCGGAGGCGGTGGGCGCGCGCGTGCTCGGCGCGCCGGAGGTCGTGCGCTGGAGCGGGACGCTCGAGGAGGAGCTCTCGAAGCGGATGGTGTCCCTGACGGAGGTCCAGCCGGGCCGGTTCCGCCCGCCGTCGATCGAGGAGCTGCGGCTGTTCGACAGCGTCGTGGCGCCGCGGCTGATCGCGGCGGCGACGCGCCCCGGCGGCGCCGCCGGCGCGCCGCTGCCGACCGCGTGGGAGCGGGCGCTCCTCGGGCGCCTCGGCTTCCGCGAGGTGCGCATCGGCGGGACCGACGCCGCGCCCGCGGCGTGGGGCATCGCCGAGCCCGGGCCGGCCGAGGGCGACCCGGAGCGCCGCGGGAACCCGGCGTGGCTCGTGCTCGCGAGCGCGCCCGCGCCCCCGCGGCCGGCCGGGCCCGCGGGGGACGCCGGGCCCGCGGGGGACGGCGCCGGCCCTGCGGCGTCGATCGGCGGCGTCCTGCCCGTGGCGCCCTCGCCGGAGGCGATGAGGACGCCGCTCACGGGCGCGATGCTGGTCGAGGTGCCCGCGCCGCGGTGGCAGATCGGGGCGTTCGGCGCGGGGCTGGCGCTCGCCGACGCGCTCTCGGCGCAGTCGCTCCTGCTCGCGGGGGCGGTGCCCACGGCGGAGCCGAGCGGCGCCGCGGACGTGCGGCGCGCCGAGGGGCTGCGCAGCTTCTTCCAGCGGGCGCACGAGGTCTGGGTGGGGGACGGCGGCAACGCGCTGTCGGTCCAGGCGATCGAGGCGGACCGGACTTACGAGCGGGACGCGGTGATCTCGTTCGGGTACGAGGTCGTGCGGCCGGAGCACGTGCCCACGTTCGCGGGGCCGCTCCTGGAGACGCTGCGCGATCTGGAGCTGCGCGTGGGGATCTTCGACGGCACGCGCGAGCAGGTGCCGTTCAGCGGCGCGACGGACATGGCGATGGCCTACGCGAAGCGGTTCGCCGAGGGGCGGTTCGCGATCGTGTACCTGGGCAGCGCGATCCGGCGCTTCTTCGAGCTCCGGCGCTTCGCGGCGCCGGGGCAGGGGGAGACGCGCCTCGAGGCGCGGCTCACGCGGCTCGGCGTGGCGCCGGAGCCGCTCGACGTGGCCGCGCGCGCGCAGGCGCTCGCGACGTGCGCGGGGAGCTCGGGCGCGGGCGCGAGCGGGGACGACGCGTGCCCGACCCGGGGCGTGACCGCGGGGTGCGATCTTTCTGCTGCGATGGAAATTTTCCGTCGCTACACGACGGAGCGGAACCCGTATTACCTGAGGGCGTACTTCTCGGCGCAGGCGGCTGCGCCGGGGGGCGCGTCCGGGCCATCCGGGCCATCCGGGCAAGGGAACGCGCCGGCGCTGGCGCGGCGGGGCGTGGCGGCGACGGCGGCGCGGGGCGTGGCGGCGGTGGCGGCGCGGGCCGGGGCGGCGGCGCCGCCGCGGGTCGAGGCGCGGTGCCATGTGGAGATCGGGCGCGACGTGATCACGGGGCGCCCGTGGGTCATCGCGGCCCGGCCGGGGGAGGCGCAGCTGCTGCCGATCGACGGCGCGCTCGTCGCGGTGCCGGGGGCGGCGGTGCCCGGCGGCGTGCGGCTGCGGCGCGCGGTCACCGTCGGCACGAGCGCGCTCCGGATCGAGGCGGGCTCGCCGGGCGGGGCGGCTCCGGGAGCGGCCGGATCCGGGCCGGCGGCGTCGGGGTCGGCGGCGGCATCCGGGTCGGCGTCGCCCGCGTCCGGGTCGGCGACGCCCGCGTCCGGGTCGGCGACGCCCGCGTCCGGGTCGGCGACGCCCGCGTCCGGGTCGGCGACGCCCGCGTCCGGGTCGGCGTCGCCCGCGTCCGGGTCGGCATCGCCCGGCGCGGCCCCGCTGGAGGCGACCCCGTGACCGCCCCGGCGAAGCACCGCGCGCCGGCGAGCCACGGCGCGCCCGCGCCGCCGCGCCCCGCGCGGCCGCCCCTCCGCGCGCGCTCCGCGACCGGCGGCTTCCGCGCGCGCGCGAGCGCGCCGCGCAAGGCGCTGAACCCGCGCTGGCTCATCGCCATGGCGCTGCTCGGGGTGACGGCGTTCGCGCTCTCGCTCCTGCCGGGCGCGCCGCCGCTGGGCAGCTCGCTGCCGGCCGAGGACGAGATCCTCGCCTACCACATCGAGCCGGAGCGCGATCTCGTGATCAAGATCCCCGCCGAGATCGACGCGGTCGAGGTGACGACCTGGGCGGCCGTGAAGGCCGACTTCTGCGACTCGGCGAGGCGCTATCCCTACGGGTTCGTCGCGGCGTTCGTGAACGAGCGGGGCAAGGAGGTCGCGCGGCACGTGTACGACCTGGAGAGCCGGGTCAGCTGCGATCCGGATCGCCCGCTCGGCGAGGGCGAGTACGCGGCGCGGCTGGCGACCGGCGCGGGCGCGGTGACGGATCCGCGCTCGACGCTGCTCATCACGCACGACGCCCTCCCGCAGGGCGGGCAGGTGCGGCTCCGGGCGAAGCCGGCGGTGGACACCGACGGCAGGCCGCTCGACCTCACGATCCTGTCGCGGCTGGAGGGGCGCTACCAGCGCAGCGAGACGTCGCGCGCGGTCTACGAGCAGAGCCTCGACGCCGAGGAGCGGCGGCAGATGGGGCGCCGGGTGTCGGCGCTCGGCTTCGCCGACCTGCCCGAGCCGGCGCGGAAGGAGCTGCTCCGGGGCTGGGCGCGGCGGCTCGAGGCCGGGGGCCGCGAGGGGATCGACTACGAGATGTCGCGGCTGCTCCTGCGGCGGTTCCGGATGCCGTTCCCGCGCGCCGAGGGCCGCGGCGCGTCCGAGTTCGTGATCGGCGAGCGCCACGCGGCGGCGCTGAACTTCCGCGGCCCGCTGTCGCTCGACATCGAGGGCCCGCCGGGCCGCACCGTGCGCGTCGCGGACGGCGCGAGCGCGCCCGCGAGCGTCGAGCTCGGCCCGCTCGGGCGGGCGACGGTGCGGCTGTCGCGGGAGGACATCCGGACGGTGGTGATCGACGGCGTCGGCCCGGATTTCGGCGTGCGGTTCGGCGCGCCGGAGGCGCAGGCGATGCAGCAGATCGGCGAGATCGTGCACCCGGCGATGCCCCCGCCCGCGGTCGCGGAGGCCGCGGGCGCGTCGGGGGAGCCGGCGGCGGCCGCGGGCGCGGCGGGGGCTGCCGGCGGGGCGCAGGCCGCGCCGATGCGGCTCCAGACGCCGCCGGACGTGCGCCTGGTGCGCTACCTGGCGCTGGACCCCAGCGACCCGGTCATCGCGCGGATCGCGCCCGGGCAGGAGCTCCTCGGGCTGCTGATCCGGACCGAGATCGAGGCGAGCGGCGGCGCGAACCAGGGCGACGCGACGGTGGTGGCGCGGTGGGGGCCAGGCCCGTCCGAGCGCGCGGAGCTCAAGGTGACGCTCCCGCGATCGCGCTTCGAGTGGTGGAACGACGGGTTCGACGCGTCCGAGCCGCGGCTCGCGATCCTCCGGCCGCCGGAGGGGGTCGAGCGCATCGAGATCACGGGGGACGCGAGGACGCACGTGCGGCTGCGCGCGATCGAGCCGGGCGTGCACGAGACGCTGTACCGGCTGCCGTACCGGGTCACGCTGGCCGAGGACGAGACGTGGCGCTACGCGCCGTTCGACGTGAGCACATGGACCGATGTCCGCGCGGTCAACCTCGACGATCTGGAGCGCAAGGAGCGCTTCTCGGACCTGCGCGAGCAGGTGCGGATCGAGCGGTCGGGGGAGGGCGCGAAGTCGGACGCGGATCGCCCGGAGCGGATCCTCCTCCCCGAGCACGCGCCGGTGCGGCGGCGGCTCTTGATGCCGGCGTGGCAGTCGGCGGGGGAGCCGTCGCCGGGCGACGCGTGGACGCCGCTGCTCGTGGCGAAGGACGTGCGCGTGGACGGGGAGGGGGCGCGGGCGGGCCGGCTGTCGGTCATCTACCGGGCGGCGCGCGCGTCGCTTGGCAAGGAGGTCGCGGTGCGCGTGGACGGCGAGGTGGCGCTGAAGGAGCCGATCGTGGCGCTGTCGGGCGCGCTGCGCGTGGCGGCGCCGGCGGGCACGCGCCGGGTCGAGATCGAGGGGCTGGGCGACGTGGGGGTGGCGTACACGGACGCGCCGCCGGCGAACGGCGGGGCGATCGTGCGCCGGCGCGACGTGTTCGAGCTGACGCGCGCCCGGCCGATGACGTACCGGTTCAAGCAGGCGGCGGGCGAGACGCTGCACCTCGTGCTGTTCGTGGTGACGCCCGGGGAGAACGCGGACTACCGGATCCGCTACCGGATCGAGGGGGCGAAGCCCGCGTCGCGGGAGGCGGCGTTCTTCCGGCGGGTGACGATCCCGGACGGCGTGCTGGCGGGCCGGGGCGGGGATCTGACGCGCGCGACGCTGTGGGAGGCGGCGACGGACAAGCGCGGCACGGACGGGGTGGGGCGCGGGGTGATCCGGCTGGGGGACGATCTCGCGCCGGGAGAGCGGGTGGTGCGGCTGTCGCTGCTCGGGCCGCAGGCGGGCGACGCGGGCGAGACGGCGAAGGCGGTGTGGGTGGGGGCGGTGCTGGTCGGGCAGCGGGCGCCGGGGCGGGACAACGGGCCGCGGCTCTGGGTGGAGGACGATCCGTGAGGAGGGCGCGGGTGGCGCCGGGGGGCCTCCGGGCGCAGGGGAGCGCGGTGGGGTAGGCTTCCGGTGGCCTGGAGCGGAAACAGAAGGCAACGCGAACGAGGGGCCGACATGAACGTTGACGACGTGTACGAACAACACGTGCGTGGATTGCCGTTGGCCGACCGCCTACGGCTGGCCGAGCGCATCGTGGCTCGAGCGGCGTTGGAGGCGCAGGGGACCAGCCACGCGGTCGGTGCGAGCGCGGGCGGGGAGACGCTCGGCAGCAGGCTGCGCGCCATCCGGGCGAAGATCGAGAGCTCGGGGGAGCCGCTGCTCGACGAGGCCGGCATCCGCCAGGAGCTTGCCGAACGCCGTGGGGGCGTCGCGGCGTTGGAGCTGGGAGGCGATGCGCACCTTCGTTGATGCTGGGGTCTTGATCGTCGCGGCGCGAGGTACGGGCAAGCATGCTGAGCGCGCGCTCTCGATCCTCGACGATCCAAGGCGAGAGTTCGTAGCCAGTGCATTGCTGAATGCTCGAGGTGCTGCCGAAGCCGCTCTACTTTCGCCGCGCGGAAGAGGGAAGAGGTCGAATTCTACGAGACCTTCTTCTCCGCGGTGTGCGCCTGGGCACCGCTCTCCGCCGAGCTTTCGGCGCAGGCGTTCGCTCTGGCCTCGCAGCATGGCCTGGCTGGGATGGACGCATTGCACGTCGCGGCGGCGCTCACGCTGGGTGCTGAAGAAATGGTCACAACCGAGCGCGAAACCAGCCCGTTGTTCCGCGCGCACGGCCTGGTGGTTACCAGCATCTTCGCGGATCGATCCTGACCGTCGGCGGGTCGTCTGACGCCCGGCTTCGCCCTGGACGTTTATCTGCCGAGGCTACTCGTGGTCGATGTCGAGCGAAGATTCCAGGCGCGCCGTTGCCCGGGGCAGCTACAACGCTAGTTGATATCGCGGCACAGGGTCCTTCCCGCGCCCCGCCGTCCAGCGCGCGTCCGGCTTCCACGTCCCGTTGATCTCCTCCCGGCGGCGCGTCTCGACCGTGAGCGTGCCGCCCTCGAACCGGAGGAGCTGATACTGGAGCGGATAGCCGGGGACCCATTCGTGCGTGGGCGCGCCGAACGTGCCGGCGCACACCAGCTCGATCCGGCGGCCAGCGGCGGAGACGTCGTAGCGGTAGAGGCCGTTCTGCGCCTTGTGGATGTGGCCGTGGAGCCCGAGGCGGAAGTCGGCGACGGCGAGCCGCTCCAGGAAGCCGTGGTCCTTGATGCGATCATCGGACGCGCTGTTCGTCGGGTGGTGCCAGACGGCGATCTTGAGCCAGTCGCGCGTGTCAGCGTCGCTCCGGAGCCGGTCGAGCGCGTGGCTCAACGCCTGCGGGTGGATGGCGGCGCGGGAACGGAAATGGTGGTCGAGGTTCCAGGCGGAGTTCAGGCCGAGGACGACGAGGCGCTGCGCGGGGAACCGGTAGAGCAATGCCTGCTGCTCCGGGGACAGTGGATAGGGCTCGCCGCGGAGATCTTCGTAGAACCTGGCGAAGTGCTCGAAGCGCCTCGGATAGAGGTCCTCGTCGCGCACCCGGACGGCGCCGCTCCCGATATCGATGAAGCGGCCGTCTTCGAGCTTGCCCGTGTAGTCGTCCCGATCGAACAGCTTGTAGGCCTTCTTCGAGAGGCCCCAGTGGAGATCGTGGTTCCCGGGCACCGGGATCACCTGCTGCGGGGAGAGCTGGAACTCGTTGCAGAGCTTCTCCAGGAACAGCCGGGCGGCGTCGTACTCCTCGGGCGTGGACTGATTGGCGACGTCGCCGGAGAGGATGACGGCGTCGAGCGCGGTGCAGGAGAGCTCGCCTCGCAGATCTTCGGCGAGCTGGCTGTACCAGGCGGCGGCGCTCTCGCGCGTGCCGAAGTGGAGGTCGGAGAGGTGGAGGAGGAGAGAGGGAGGCAAGGGCTGCATGGCGGTGCTCGGCGGGGCAGGCTCAAGGATCTGCTGGGATTCTGAGGATGAAGTCTTTAGCAATGCCTCAATGTCGGATTCGGCTTCGGGCGAGACGGCGAGGCGCAGGAGCGCCTTGTAGGCTGCGTCACGGGTACTTTCTTCGGTGTCCTCTTGAAGTACCCGGGTCAAACGCGCGAATATGCCGTCATTTCGATAGATCGGCTCCAGTGTGCCCAGCACCTGTGCGGCCTGCGCCCGTATACGGCCAGCGCTGCGGAAACAATTGTACCAGGGATCTGTGGCGTAGTCCAATGCATCCATGGTCGTTGCGATAGCAGCCAGGCTCACACCCTGATCGCGGTCATTGATCAAAGCCGCGGCCGCTTCGAGGCGTGCCGGCCAGCTCTCCTCGGCCCTCATATCATCGAGCACTCCGTGCAAGGCGGGTAATGCATCCGGAGGTGGTCCGCCAGGCATTGTCACGAGCGTCCATGCGGCGCTCTTCCTCTCAGGCCATTTGCCGGATTGAAGCATTGAGACTATTCGTTCAAGGACCTCTTTTTCTCGTGAAGCCGCTTGTGCATATGCCTCGGCGAGACGAAGGCGCGTCCGCTCTGTCTCTGGGTTGTTGAACTCATCTACTACGCCGAGCCACTCGGTGAGGCGTTGTCGTACTTCTGGGTCGCTGATGACCAGCGGGGCGAGCGCGTGGACTGCCGTGATGCGGACGTGAAATGATTCGTCTTTGATCTTGTCGATGATTGATTTTTGTATCGTGCGATCGTTGTGCGGTATCGGTTCAAGAGCTCTGATCGCTGTACGTCGAACTTCAGTGCTTGAGTCTTCGAGCTTTCGGAGGATTGATTTTTGGATCTCCGAGTCCTTTGGCGCCATCGCTCTCAGGGCGCGTATCGACGTATGACGCACGATTTCTGATGAATCATCTAGCTTGCCGAGGATGAGCTCGCGGATCTCCATGTGTTCCGGCGCTAGTCTCTCTACTGCGCGCACTGCCGTCTCACGCACGGTCTCTCCCGGATCTTCGAATTTTGCGAGTGTGATTCTACGAACTTCCGAGTCGCTGGGTACCAAAGATCTCAAGGCGTGCAGCGCTGCGCGGCGTATGCTCTCACGCGGTTCGTCGAGCTTGCCCAGGATGAGCCTGCGGATCTCTGCATCGCTGGATACCAATGACGCTAGGGCGTGCACCGCCGCGGGACGTATGCTCTCGTCTGGATCGCCGAGCTTGTCAAGAACGAGCTCGCGAATATGCGGCTTTCTTGGTGCAAGCGAGCCTAGGCTGTGAATTATTTTGAAGCGTGATATTCGTGAAAGTTTGTCGATTCTGTCGAGGAGATGACGGACGATCTCTTCATCGTCAATCAATGGTGTCAGTGCGCTGACCGCCGCGTAAGCTACGCTGTCGGAGTCGTTGAGCTTGCCGATGATGAGCTGGCGCGCATCGGCATCGTACGACGCCAGCGGTCCTAGGACGCTAACTGCCGCCACACGTACGTTCACGTCTGCATCGCCGAGCTTGCCGAAGAGAAGAGGGAGGACGCGTATGTCAGCAGGCACGAGCGGCCTGAGCGTGTGCATCGCGGCCACACGCACGCCCTCGTCTGGATCTTCTAGCTTTCTGAGGAGGAGAGTGCGGACGTCTGCATTGTTCCATGCTACGGATTGGAGAGCGTGTATGGCTGCTATGCGAATGCTCCCGTCTGCGTCGTCCAGCCTGTTCAGGATGCACTGGCAGATCTCGTTTTGCGTTGATGCCAATGCTTGCACGGCGTGGATCATCTCGTGCAATATCGGATATCTTGTGTTGTTTGATACGTTGAGTATGAGCTTGCGTAATAATGCGTCGTTTGATGCTATCGTCTTTATTGTTGTGATCGCCGCTGTGCGCGCCTGTGGGTTTGAGTTGTTGAGGTGTGTGACGATGCTGTCGCGAACTTCTTGGTCGAGAAGGGCGAGGGTCTTGCTGGCGCTGATGGCTGCATGGTGCGTTCCGTCCTTCGGATCGTTCAGATTTTTGAGGATGATCTTGCGGAGCTCATCGTTCGTCGGCGCCAGAGGTTCCAGCGCGGTGAGCGCTTCTTGTCTTACGAGCTTGTTCGGAGCCGCCGTTTTCTTGAGGAGCAAGTCGCGAATTTTGTTGTTGTTCGCAGCCAGTGGTCCCAGGGCGTGAACCGCCGCTACGCAAGTTTCTTCGTTCGCGACGTCGAGCATGTCCACGAGCTTATCGTGGACGTCGGCGTCGATTGCTGCGATCGGGCTCAATGAGGCGATCGCCGCCTGGACCACCATTTCGTCGAGATCGCCTAAGCTCTTCAGGAGCAGGTCGCGTACCTCCCTGTCGCTCGCGGCGAGCGCTCCCAGCGAGGTGACTGTCTCCTGACGCATTATTTCATCTGGATCATGCAGCTTGGTCAGGAGCAGGTCGCGTACCTCTCTGTCGTTCGGCGCAAGCGCTCCCAGAGCGTTGACTATCATCCAGGACGCGTCTCTTCTGGTGGCGAGCTTTCTGATGAGGATCTCTCGAACCGTCGCATCGCTCGCCGCCGTGGTCTTCAACGCGTCGAGCGCGCTGCGGCACACGGCAAAATCGGGATCGTCCAACCATTTGCACAGAGCTCGGCGCAACCTCGTGAGGCTTTCGGCCCTGAGAACATTTTCGAGAGACCGAGCGATCTCCTCCGGGCGTTTCTTGTCCCGGATCCTCTGCTCTAGCCTTGCATGGGCTCCGTGGTGCGACAGTCGCGCAATTTTTGCGAGTCCGCTCAACGCTTCCACGCGCAGAGTAGGGACTGAATCTTCGGCCAGCGCGCTCAGCTTCGACGCCAGCTCGTCGAGCAGCGACCGGTCGAACCCCACACCGTCGGCCGCCATCGCGCTGGCGAGGAGTACATCCCGGTGCAGGAGCTCCTCGTGCGGGCTCTGGGCGCCCAGGATCCGCCGGCCCAGCTCGCTCACCGCCCTGTTCCGCCCCTCCACGATCCCGAGCTGCCCGGCGCATAGCAGGATCGGCTCCCGCCAGCGCGGCCGGTGCAGGTTCGCCTTCAGGATCGCCCACCGCTCCTCGGGGTCCATCCGCGCCAGCGCCCGACCCGCGAAGTATTCCTGGAAGGTGAGGTGCAGGAACCCAAACGCGTCCTGCCCCCGCTCCGCGAGCAGCCCGGCGAAGTGCCGCATGTCCTTGAGGAACAGCGCAGCTTTCTCATGCGCCTGCTGCCTGTCCTTCGCGGAGGCTTTCAGCGGATCGATCCCGTCCGCGCGCAGCGCGATCTCGACGAGCGCCCCCTCCAGGTCCTGCCGGCGCGCCGTTCCGCTCGGCTTGTGCCGCTGGAGCCAGAGCGCGAGCTCGATGAGGTAGGTCGTCGCGAGGTTCCGGTCGAAGCGCGGCGGCTCGCGGGTGCGGGCGCCGTCGCTGCGCGCGCTCTCCCAGTTGCTGTCGATCAGCATCTCGATGTAACGCTCGTAGAGCCTCACCCGCTCGTCCGGGAGCCGCCCGCCCTGGCGCCGGAGCAGCGCCAGCATCGTGAGGAGGAGCGGGTTCGCCGCGAGCCGGAGAACGCTCGGATTGGCGCGCACCTCGGCGAGGAGCTGCTTCTCCTCCTGCGCGGCGCGCTTCAGCGCCACGGCCGTGCGCTGCCCGTCGGCGAGCCACACCTCGCACGCTTCGCACCACCTGCGCGCGAACGCCTCGATCTCGCGCTCCCCGAAATCGAGCACGGTGACGTGGGGCAGGTCGCCCGGGAGCTGGGCCTCGCGGTAGCCCACGATCCGGCTCGTCACCACGAAGCGGTTGCCGCGCGCGGCCTCGCCCTGAATCAGGGCGCGCGCCTGGTTGGCGATGTGACGGCGGGTGGTGATGTCGAGGACCTCGTCGAGGCCGTCGAGGAGCACGAGCGCCCGGCCTTCATCGAGCGCCTGCCGGAAGAGCGGGGCGAGGCCGCCGCGGGAGCACCACGTGTCGTAATAGACGGGCAGGAAGTCGGAGAGCGAGAGCGGCTCGTGATCGCGGCGCAGCCAGTCGTCGTACGCGGCGAGCGGGACGAAGATGGGCAGGCGCGGCTGCCCCCTCGCCGCGCGGAGCTCCGCGCCCGGCCGCGGCGCCGCGCCCGCGTGCCCGGGGAGGCCCTCGCGCGCGGCGCGCAGGGCGAGGTAGTGGAGCAGCGTGGTCTTCCCGCAGCCGGGATCGCCGAGGATGACCAGCCCCGGTCGGGCGGGATCGGCGATCGCCTCGTCCATCGAGCGGCGCACCATGCGACCCTGTCCGCGCCGGCTCTCCTCGCGCCAGCGCTCGACACGGAGGCTGTCGAGCTCCCGGCGGAGATCGCCGTCGGGCAGGCCTCGAGCCTCGGCTTCGACGAGCAGCCGGCGCTCGTCCGCGCTGTAGGTATCGGCGGCGTCCGGGACGTCGGCGACGGCCTTGAGCTCGACGTAGATGTCCTCGAGCGGCAGGCTGATGGCCTTGCCCGATCTCGAGATGCCTTTGAACGTGAGCCGCTCGAACTGCTCGACGAGCAGCTGACGATACTGGCGCTCTCTGGCCGCGAGGTCAGGCTCGGCGGAAGCTCCGCGCTGAGAGACGGAATCCATCTGGGCAGGATAACCTGGCGCCCCCGCAAGCTGGATGCTTTCTGGCGCCGCGCGGCGCGATCGGGTCGTGTGGGCCCCGCGCTCCGTGGACCCGGCGGGAGGCGGCGGGCACGCGCCTTGCCGTCATTGGCAGCTGCTGGCGCAGGCGACGGCAGGCCGCTCACCTCGCCGAGGTCGACTTCTTCCTCGTCGTGAAGCCCGAGAAATCCACGTGAAATCGACGCCGAACGGAGCGGAGTGCGCCGGAGGGGGTCTTCGCGTCCAGCGAAACCTCGCTGGATCATGGCCAGGTTGGTCGTCCGGCGGGTTTTGTTGTAGGGTTTCCCCGCGCGGCCCCGGGGGCCGCCGCAGCGGAACGAGCACACATGGCGGAAAGGACAACGGGCCCGCTCGGCAAAGGCCACCTCGCAGCGCCGAGCCTCCAACTCGCCGGTACCCGCCGTGGTGCGGGGCTCACGCCGGGCATGAGCGCTGTCGTCGGGCTCGCGTCGGCCGTGGCGGCCCTGCTCTGCGGATCGGCGGCGCGCGCGCAGGAGCAGGCGCGAGACCCGGTGGCCGCCGAGGCGCTCTTCAAGGCCGCGCGAGCGCTGGTCGACAAGGGCGATTACGCGGCGGGGTGCCCGAAGTTCGAGGCGAGCCTCGCGCTCAACCCCTCCGCGAGCACCATGATCAACATCGCGCGATGCCACGAGCGCGAAGGCAAGCTCGCGACAGCGTGGCACGATTACAATCGCGCCCTGGTCCTGAACCGCGAGACGGCCGGGGAGCAGCGGCGGCGGAGCCTCGAGGAGATCGCGCAGAAGGAGATCGCGGCCCTCGAGCCGCGCGTGCCGAAGCTCCGCGTCGTGGTCGAGGGCGCGCCGTCCGGCGTGGAGGTGCAGCGCGACGGCACGGCGCTCCCGGCGGCAGCGCTGGGCGAGCCGCTGCCGATCGATCCAGGCCCGCACGAGATCCGCGCGAGCGCCCCCGGGCACCAGACGGAGACCCGCGCGATCACGATCGCGGAGGGCCAGACGGAGACGGTCGCGCTCACGCTGCGGCCCGCGGCGGCGGCCGGGGCCGGGGTCGAGGCCGCGACGGCGCCCGCGAAGGCGGACGGAGCTCCGGCCGGGGGCGGCGTCCCGGCCTGGGCCTGGGTCTCGGGCGCCGCCGGGATCGCGCTGGTGGGCGCGTCGGTCGGGTTCCTGATCGACGATCTATCGGCGATCGACGCATTGCGCGAGAACTGCCGCGAGGTCCCGGGCGGGACGTACTGCAAACCGGGTTATGACTTCGCGGCCGACAATGCGCGCAAGAACCGCGACGTCGCCCTCTTCGCCGGCCTCGGCGGCGCGGGGCTCGTCGCGCTCGGGGTGGCGGTGTACGGGATCGTCCGGGCGGGCGGCGAGAAGGAGCCTGCGCCGGCGCCGGGGGCCGTCGCGCTGCCGTGGATCGCGCCGTCCGTCGCTGGCGCCAGCATCTCCGGGAGCTTCTGATGCGCGGAGGGGAGAGCGTGCGAATGCATTTCTACAGGCCTCTTGCCGCGGTCGCGATCTCGCTGGCCGGCGGGGGCGCGTGCATCCCTGACGTGGAGCCCGACGTGTTCGTGGCGCCGCGGTGCGAACAGGTCGCGCCCACCTGCGGTCCGGCGGCCGAGGAGAGCTGCTGTGCGGAGAGCGAGGTGGTGGGCGGCCAGTTCAATCGCCTGAACGACGCGAGATATCCGGCCACGGTGGCCGATTTCCACCTCGATCGCTTCGAGGTGACGGTGGGGCGGTTCCGGCAGTTCGTCGAGGGATATCCGGCCACCAGGCCGAAGGCGGGCGCGGGCGCGCACCCGCTCATCCAGGGAAGCGGCTGGGATCCGGCGTGGGATGCGAGCCTGCCGGCGGGCAAGGACGAGCTGCGGGCCTCGCTGGAGTGCGATTCCAATTTCCGGACGTGGAGCGACGAGCCCGCGAGCAACGAGGCGGCGCCCATCAACTGCGCGAGCTGGTATCTCGCGTTCGCGTTCTGCGCCTGGGACGGGGGCCGGCTGCCCACGGAGGCGGAGTGGAACTACGCTGCCGTCGGGGGGAACGAGCATCGCGCGTATCCGTGGGGAGACGAGGCTCCGAGCGAGGAGCTGGCGGTGTACGGCTGCGAGACCACGACGACGGTGTGCCCGATCCCGCCCGTCGGGTCCAAGTCCCCGGCCGGCGACGGGAGATGGGGGCAGGCCGATCTGGCCGGGAGCTTGTTCGAGTGGGTCCTCGACTACCACGCCGATCTCGAGCTGACCGGGACCTGCAGCAATTGCGCGGCCCTGAGCGACGGAGGCTTCGGGAGGGGCTCCCGCGGAGGGGCGTTCTCCCACACCGAGGAGACGCTCAGCCCGACGTACCGCATCGGCGAGCTGCCGGAGAGGACGTTGTCCTTTTACGGTTTCCGCTGCGCGCGGGACGAGTAGCGGGCTGACGGCGTCCCGACGCAGCCGTGCTCCTCGACATACCTCCCGTCGTGCTCTCTCAAACCTCCGGGCTCGCCAGGGTGCAGTCCATCGTGGAGCCCCTGCAAATCCCGTGGGAAGCGATGGATCGCACTGGAGCGTCCTCTGTCCCTTGTCCCTCATCGACGCCGGTCCAGCGGAGAACATTGACTGTGCACGCGCTCCGCGCGCTCCCTACGCGCATAGGCACGTAGTTCTCGGCGATCTAGGAGTACACGAATCCCGGTGGCGTCGAGCAGAAATCTGCATGGACGCAGCCCGATTCTCTCCCTCCTTTCGCTGTTCATCGCACGGTCCGGAGGGAGATGCGTAGGCAGCTCACACCCTGCAGCTGGTCGGACGCGGACTAGGACCGTTCACGAGAGGGCCGCTGCTTGCATGGGTGGGGAGAGTCGTCAGCGAATTGCCAGCGACGACACGCGGCTTACGCTGCGGGTGTAACGCTGGCACGATATCAAGGGGCACGCGGGGTGCTCCGTCGACGAGGGGGGCGCATGAAATTTCTGACAAATGTGCTCGCGGTGGTCGCCATAACGATTGCTCCACTGTGGGCCGCCCTGGCGTGGACTCGCGTTACCGAGGGAAGCGTTACCACGATTTCAGTCACCACCAACGGCGATATCTACGGCGTCGGCCTCGACAAGGCGGTGTGGCGAACGCGTCCTGGTGAGACATGGAAACGCGTCACCGAGGGAAGCGTTACCACGATTTCAGTCACCACCAACGGCGATATCTACGGCGTCGGCCTCGACAAGGCGGTGTGGCGCACGCGTCCTGGTGAGACATGGCAACGCGTCACCGAGGGGAGCGTGACGGTCATTTCAGTCACTCCCGACGGCGATATCTATGGCGTCGGCCTCGACAAGGCGGTGTGGCGTACGCGTCCCGGTGAGATATGGCAACGCGTCACGGAGGGGAGCGTGACGGCGATTTCAGTCACTCCCAATGGAGACATCTACGGCATCGGCCTCGACAAGGCGGTGTGGCGCGCGCGTCCTGGTAGGAGATGGGAACGCATCACCGAGGGAAGCGTGACGGCAATCTCGGTCACTCCCAATGGGGATATCTACGGTGTTGGCCTCGATAAGGCCGTGTGGCGTACGCGCCCTGGTAAGAAATGGCAACGCATCACCGAGGGAAGCGTGACGGCGATTTCGGTCGCTCCTAATGGTGAGGTCTATGGCGTCGGCCTCGATAATGCCGTGTGGCGCAGGTAACTCAAGAAGCTCATCATCGTGAGCTGTGCTCCGAGCGGATCAGGTCGACCCGCCCGCCCGAATCTATAAGCGATAGAGGCGACGAGGCGCCCTGGTGTCCAGTGGCGGTCGGACCGGTCCCCCGAGGCCGTTTCCCGTGCCCAGGAGGCGGTCGAACCGGTCGCTCGGGACCGTCTCCGGCGCCCGGGGGGCGGTCGAAACCGTGACCAGCCCTCCAGCAGGCCCGCAATCCACTGCATGCGACCCAAATATCCCGTGCAAGCTCCAGAGCTCCTCGCCCCTCCGCCGGACCCGACACCGACCCGAGCCCCAGCGCCGGCCACGGCGCCACCGCCTCCCCCGGACACCGCCGCGCCGGACCTCCCCGCCCGGCGCCCCGATCCGCGCGGGCCGTTCCGCGCCGCTCAGGTCAGGCCAGGCGACCCGTACGAGCTGTCGCACGGACACCCCGTCTTCTGCCTGCCCAGTGGCGGGCGTGCCTCGAGCGCGCACCTGCTCGGCAGCGCCGTCGTCGCCTGGGATCCCGCCGTTCACGAGGCCGGCGTCGGCACTGGCTACAGCCCTGCGCCCGACCTGCTGCGCGCGCCGCACGTGGCCGTGGGCAACGTGCCCGATACGCCAGGCTGGGTGCCAGGCGCTCCAGCGCTGGCCATCGCGTACGCCGACCTCGGCGAGGACGAGGCGAGCCTCACGCAGAAGATCCGCGATCTCCTGGCCGCCGGGACGCGCTGGGTCTGGGTGGTCCGCCTCGAGGCCCCGCGCCACGTCGAGGTGCACGCGCCCGGCGCGCCGCCGCGGCGCGCGCTCCCGGGAGAGCTGTTGCACGCCCCCGGCGTGCTCCAGAACCCGCTGGAGGTCGAGGCGCTCTACGATCGGGCCGCGGCGCAGCAGGCCACCCTCGCCAACCTGCTGCAGCGCGAGGGGCACGCGAGCCTGTCGTCGCTCCGCGAGAGAGGACTCCGCGAGGGACGTAAGGAGGGGCTCCAGCAGGCCGTGAGAGACGTGTGCGACGTGCTCGGCATCACGCTGTCGCCCGACGACGAGGCGTCGCTCCTCGAGCTCGACGCGACGGCGCTCGCCGCGCTGCTGGAGCGGCTGAAGCGCGAGCGGCGCTGGCCCCTGCCGTAGGCCCCGGAGCGCTGCCCGTGCGGCAGCCGTGGCCGCCGCGGCGTGCCCGACGCCGCGAGGGCCGCGGCGCGCCCTCGCCGATCGCGCGCTTGCGCTCGACGCCGGAAATCGGTTAGCCCGATAGCTCACGGCGCGCGGTGCGCACGATGGGCATGGTGCAAGGGTAATCGCCGTGGATCTCGACGCGTTGGCCGCGTCCGCTGCCCGCCGCGCGCTGCTCGGCGCGGCGCTCGCCCTCGCCCTCGGCGTGGCCCCCGGCGCCCCCGGCGAGCGCGAGGCCGCGGCCGCAGAGCCGCTCGCCTGGGTGGCCCCCGGCAGCGCCCGGGTCGTCTCGTGGAACGACGGTCCGCAGCAGGGCGCGGCGGCTCCGGAGGGGACGCACGCCGCGGCCGTCGCAGCCGACCCGACCAGGCCGGTCGCGCTCACCGCGGAGCAGCTGCTCCTCGTCCCGGTGGAGCCGGGCGATCGGCTGGAGGTGCGCGGAGAGGTCGCGGGCATCGGCCTCGGCTCCGGCGTCGCGGACGCGCCCGACGTGATCACATGGATGCCGCTGCCCGCCCTCAAGGACGGCGCGCGCGACGTCGCGGTGCCGGCCTGGTCGAGCGCGCGCTTCGTCGCCGTGCGCGCGGCCGTCCCGCGCGGCGCGGAGAGCGCGCCGGTCGCCGTGCGGGTCGCCGCGCGCGAGAGCGCGCCGCTCGCCTGGTACCGCCTCGACGAGGACGTCGCCGCGTGGCTCGGCGGCCGCGCGCCCGCGCCGGCCACCGCGCCGGGCGAGGCGGCCGCGCTGCTCCGGTGGGTCGACGCCGCGCGCGCCGCCCTGTCCGCGCCGGGGGCCGCAGGAGCGCAGGCCGCGCCGAGGGCCGCAGGAGCGCAGGCCGCGCCGAGGGCCGCAGGCGCGCAGGCCGCGCCGAGGGCCGCAGGCGCGCCCGCCGCGCCGGCCCCCGCGCACCTCGCGCCCGCCGCGGCCGCGTGGCTCACCGCGCGCTACCTCGAGGAATCGCTGCTCCTCCGGCCGCTCGTCGAGCCGTACTTCGTCGCGCGCGGGGTCGAGCCGCGCGGAGGCCGCGAAATGCCCGATCTCCCGGCCATCGAGCGCGCCACGCCCTGGCGCGCGCTCGGACCGGGGGCGCAGCTCGGGCTGCACGCGCCCGGGGCGGACGTGCTGCGCATCGCCCTCCGGCCGCGCGCCTACGGGGCGACCCGCGTCGTCGTCCGCGCCGGCGGCGCGGTCGTGCGCGAGATCGCCTGGCGCACCGGGGCGCGGCTCGCCGACGCCGCGCGCTGGCGAGAGCCGCGCTGGATCCGGGTGCCGCTCCCGGTCGACGCGCGCGCGGCGACCGTCGACGTCGTCGAGGGGGAGATCGCCGTCGCCGCCAGCGGCTACCGGCACCGCGCCGGCGTCGCCGAGCTCCTCGCGCCGCAGCGCGACCGCGCCGCGCTGCTCGATCGCGCGGCGCAGCGCGACCCCGCCGGCGATCGCGCGCCGGCCCACGCCGGGGCGCCGCGGCTCCTCGCCGCCGCCGATCGAGCCGCCGCTCCGGGCGCCGCGCGGGCTGCGGTCGACCTCGCAGCCCGGCCGGCCGTGCCGCCGCCGCTCCGGGCGCTCGTCCTCGCTGAGGCGGTCCGGTGGGCGCCCTCCCCCGGCGCCGCGTTCGCGCGCGCAGCGCAGGCCTACGCGGCGGCGAAGGCCGTGCCGGCGGCGACCGCCGTGCCCCTCCAGCGCGCCATCCTCGCGCGGCTCGCCGCGGCGCGCGCCGACGCGGGCGCAGGGGCCGCGCCCTGGTCGCCGGCCGCCGGTGCGGGGGCGCCAGCCGCCGGCGCGGCGGGGCCGCGCGATGGCGCAGGCGGCGCGCACCCGGACGACGTCGCGGCCGTGTCCGCGCTCAGCGCAGCCCTGCCGCCGCCGCTCGACGGCCGCCGGCCGGTGGGCGCGCCGCTCGCGGAGCGCTACGCGCTCGGCCACGGCGACATCGAGGGCGCGGCGCAGCTCGCGCGCACCACGTGGGCGCGCGAGGCCCCCTGGGACGCGCTCGACGTCCCCGAAGGCGTGATCGCGTGGAGCTCGATCGCGCCGCCGCGCGACGCGCTGCCGGCCGCAGGAGCCGGCGCGTCCCAGCGCGCCGCGGACGAGCTCTGCGAGGTCAACGCGACGTCCGGGCTCCGCTGGACGCTCCTCGACACCCCGCGCGCGCGGCTCGAGGTCGAGGCGCCGCCGGACGCCCACGCGCGGGTGCTCCTCCGGAGCGCCGCGAGCGAGGTGGTTCCCGAGTCGTCGGTGCTCATCGACGGCACGCCGGCCGCGGTGCACGGCGGCGCCGGGCTCACCTCGGTCGTCGCGGTGGCGCCCGGGGTGCGCCTCTTCGAGCGGCCGGCGGGCGCGCCGCCGGTGCTCGCGCGCATCCCGCGCAGCGGGCTCGCTCCCTGCGCGTCGCTGCGCGAGATCGTGCAGTGGGCCTGGGTCGACGGCGCCGCGACCTTCGCGCTCCCCGACCCGGAGCGCGCCACGGTGGCGCGCGTCATCCTCGCGCCGGCCGCCGTGATGGACGAGTCGGCGCGATCCCCCGGAGCGCAGGGCGCCGCCGGCGCGCCGCCCGCGGCCGCCGGCGCGCCGCCCGCGGCCGCCGGCGCGCCGCCCGCAGCCGCCGGCGCGCCGCCCGCGGCCGCCGGCGCGCCGCCCGCAGCCGCCGGCCCCGCGCGCGTGCTGCGCGTGAGCGCCGGCGCCGCCGTCCACGAGGCCTGGGTGCGCGCGGGCGCCACCGGCACGATCGAGATCCCGGTCCCCGCCGGCGCGGCCGAGCTGCGCGTCGAGACCGCCGCGCCGACGCTCCTCCGCGCCTCCGTGCGCCTCCACCCTGCCGCGCCGGCCGAGCCGCGCGTCGTCACGCCGGCGCGCCCGCCGTCCGGCGCGCCCGTCGACGGCACGCTCGATCAGATCCGGAGCGCCACGCGCGCCCTCCGCGCCGCGCCCGCGGCCTCGCGCGCGCGCGAGGCGCTCCGCGCGGGGCGGGCGGAGGCGCTCGACGCCCTCGGCTTCCCGGCGCTCGCCGCGCTCGATCGCGCCGCCGAGGGCGACCTCGCGGACGCCGGGGAGCTCCCCGGCGCGCCGTCCGCGGGCGCGCCGCCGTCGACCGTGTTCGCCCTGCCGCCGGGCAGCCCGCCGGCGGTCCCGCTCGGCCTGCCCGCGCGCGTGCCGCCGCTCCCGCTGCCCGGCGACCGCGCGCCCCTCGCTGCCGCGCGCGCGGCGCGCGTCGCCGGCGACCCGCGGCGCGGCGTCGCGCTGCTCGCCGGCCCCGCGGGCGACAGCTCGGGCGCGGACGCGCTCCTGCTCGGCCTCCTCGCCGAGCGCGCCGGCGAGGCGAGGATCGCCGCCGACGCCTTCACCCGGATCGGGCTCGCCCACCGCTCCTCCGCCGCGCTCGCCCGCGCCGCGAACCTCGCCACCGACGTGGCCGCCGCCGCCCCGGCGCCGGATCGGCGGCTCACGTTGCGCGCCCTCGCGCTCGCCGAGCTCGCCGTGCAGGCGGCCGCCCGAGAGGCCTCCGCCGCCCAGGGCGCCGCGCCCGCGGCCTCCGGGAACGCCGCGGCGGGCCCGTCCGCCGCCGCACCCGCCGGCCCCGCGCCCGCCGCGCCGTCGCTCCAGCTCCCGCCGGCCGCCCTCGCGCGGCTCGCGCCCGTGACCGGCTGGGGCGTGCCGCCGCGCGCCGACGCCACGGCCGGCTCGGCCACGCTCGAGATCCGGGCCAGGGCCGAGCGCGATCTGCCGCTCCGCGTGCGGGTGCGCCGCGCGCTCGTCGACGCGCCGGAGGCGTCGCTCCTCGTCACCGACGGCGCGCGCGCCGAGTTCCGGTTCGACCGGGCCGCGCCGGGCGCGATCGCGCTCGACGGCGTCTGCCGGGCGCTCGACCGCGAGGCGACCCCCTGCGCGTTCTCGATCACGCTCGACGGCGCGCCGGTCGCGTGCTCCGCGGCGTCGGCGCCCATGATCGACCGCTGCGTGGTGCAGGTGCCCAGGGGCAGCCACCGCATCGAGGCGCGGCCGCCGGCCGACCAGAGCGTCCTCGGCTGGATCCGCGCGACCGCGGCCGGAGCGGCGCAGCCCTTCTCGGGCCGCGTCCTCTCGACCTGGAACGACATCGATCCGGCGCGCCCCCTGGAGCTCGCGTTCGTCGGCCCGACGGTGGTGCGCATCCGCGCCCGCGCCGCCTACGAGTGCGCCGCCTCGCCCCGCGCGGGCGCCGCGCCGGCGGACGGCGGCGATCCGGCCTGCCATCCCGAGGTCGCCGCCGCCACGCCCGCCGGCCAGCTGCGCTTCTCGGTGGCGCCGCTCGACGTCGCGGCCGACAGCGGCGCCCCCGGCGGGTCTGGCAGCGGCGCCGACGGCGCGCTGGAGGAGGGGACCCTCGCGCTCGACGCCTCCGAGGACCGCGAGGCGCGCCGCCTGGGCGTCACGCGCGAGCCGTTCTTCTGGCTCGGCGGCGAGGTCGAGTCCCGCGTCGCCGTCCTCGCCGAGGGCCCGCACGTGCTGCGCGTCGCCTCGCCCGGCGGCCGGGCGCTGCTCCGCGTCGAGCTCGCCGTCGCCCACGGCGCGCCCCGCCCGCGCGTGCCGCCGCCCGCGCCGCCGCCGCCCGCGCCCCTCGCGCCCGCGGACGAGCCGCTCCGGCCGGCGCCCCCGATCGGCGAGGACCCGGACGCGGGGCCGCTCTCCGTCGGCGGCTACGCGCGCCTCGTCGACGCCGAGCTCGCGGAGGAAGATTTCCGCCTGCCGCTCCGCTTCCTCGAGCTCGGCGTCGACGTGCACCGCGAGCTCGTCGAGCGGCGCGCCTGGGTCGCGGCCGCGGGGTTCGGGCGCCTGCGCGACGGGCCGGAGAGCTTCGGCGCGGAGGCGCGCTTCGACCTCGGATCGCGCGGCTGGGCCCCCGGCGTCGCGCTGAGCGGCCGCGTCGTGTTCCAGCCGGGCGCCAGCGACGCCGTGGGCGGCAGGGCGAGCGCGAGCGCGTTCTGGTCCATCCCGCTGGGCGAGCTCACGCTCTCGCCCTGGCTGGGCTTCACGTACCTCGCGGTCGACGAGTCGCTCCGGGGCTTCCCGGGCGCTGACAAGGACATCTTCACCCCGTACGCCGCCGAGCACCCGACGCAGGCCTCGCTCGGCGCGCGCCTCAGGCACCGGCCGTTCGTCGACGCGCTCGTCACGGCGGGCACGTCGCTGCGGCTGAGCCCGGTGCCGTCGACCCTCGATCGCATCGACGCGACGCTCGACCTCGACCTGCTCCCCGGCCGCGGGCTCTGGCCCTGGATCCAGCTCGGCTGGCTCGCGAGCTACCGGCCCGAGAACGAGACGCGCGACGAGGCCTTCCTGCGCGACGCGTTCACCGCGGGGCTCACGTTCTGGAGCTGGATCTCGCGCGGACACCGCGTCTCGCTGGGCGCGGAGGGGACGTTCCTGTTCGACATCCCGAGCCCGGCCGAGACGTCACCGCGCGTGTCGGCGCTGCTCTTCGCCCGCTACGACTACACCGGCGGCCGCGGCCTCCGCGACTTCCCGCCGCAGTCGACCCCGTTCCGCGACCGGCAGGAGGAGGGGAGCGGCCTCATCGAGCGGGAGCGCCCCGCGGTCGAGCCGTCGTGGGAAGACCCGTAGTCCGCGCGCGAAGCCCATCCCCAGGAGAGCCTACGGAAGCGCATGCCGCTTGAGGACGCTCCAGGCGAGCTCGGGGATCATGAACGAGGTGTAGCTGCCGCAATGCGTGCCGTTCTGAACGGTACAGAGGACGGTCTCTGCGCCGGTGCCGCACGTTGGATGGCCCGGACGAAGGCGACGTCGTCGGCGTCGTCACCACAGCAGAGCCCAGCGTTCCACGCGTTCGCGACCCCCTGCGGGTAGACCGCGAGGAAGCCCTCGGCGTCGGCGACGTCATCCCAGCGGGAGAGGTTCTTCTGCTGGTTGCTGTTGCCGCTGAGCCCGTGAAAATCGAACACGACCGGGACGCGGGTCACTCCATCGTAGCTCGCCGGGGCGTGAACGAGGAACGAGCGTTCGCGCCCGTCCACCGTGATCGTCATCGTCGTGTCGCCGGGGCCCAGCGTGGCGGAGGCGGGGCACGGCTCGTTGCTGCCCCCGCCCGACCCGCCGGCGCCGCCGCCGCTCGCGGTCGTGCCTCCGCTGCTCGCGGCCTCCCCCGCGCCGCTGCCGCCGCTCCCGCCCCCGACTCCCGCGCTTCCAGCGCCGCTGCCGCCGGCGCCCTGGCCGCTCGTGCCGCTCGTCGTCGCGCCGCTCGAGGCGGAGGTCGCTCCGCCACTCCCATCGTCGCCGCTGCCCGGCGACGATGAGCACGCAGCCAGCCAGGATGGGACGACACCGACCATGAGCGCTCCGAGCGCCCAGTGACAACCCCTGCGATTGGACATCAAGGCCATCTCCTCGTGGGACCCTGCTCACCGAACAACTCGACAGCTTGGTTGCCGCGCTCTCGTACGACATCATCCTGTCGGACCCGGAGCCTGGCTCGACAGAAAGATGAAGCGAAGGTGAACGCTTCTTTCTGGTGCCGGCGTCGACCGGCTCAGGCCCTCAGACCCTGCAGGCGTCTCGCCGTGACGACGACGAGGTGCCACACCCAACCGCTCCTGAGAAAGCGGCAAGATCGCCACGCCACGGGGGCGACAACGCTGTCGCCCGTCGCCACACCTGCGGACCGGGATGATGATGCCTCCGGCGCGGTCGAGCGCGCGACGCGTATGGAAGCGGCTCCCCTCACACCACAGCCACCCTGCGGGCCCCCATGGCCCGCCGATCGTCCCCCTCTCCGCTCCCGGGGGGCGTCGGGTTTGTCACTCCCCCCTCTGTCCTGCGCCGCGGTACTCTCGGCGAGCGACGAGGTTTCTCGTCGAAACGTATGTCCGTTGAGCTGATCCAGGCCATCGTTCGCCAGACCACCGTCCTCATCGCCCAGCTGGCGACCTCGGGGGGCTGGCGTGCCCCCCTGGCCCAGCTCGCGGATCAGGTGTTCCAGGACCTCGCGACCGAGCTCGAGCGGCAGGGGGTCAGCCGCAAGGTGAGCGCCGACATGTTCGGTATGGGGCTGCGGAGCTATCAGCGCCGGGTCCGGCGAATCACGGAGAGCTCGGTGGAGCGGGGCCGCTCGCTCTGGGAGGCCGTGCTCGACTACATCCGCCGTCGGGGGATCACGCCGAGGGCCGAGATCCTGAGGGCGTTCGCCGCCGAGGACGACGTCCTGCTCCGCGGGGTGCTCTTCGACCTCTGCGAGAGCCGCCTGATCTTCCAGGCGGGGCAGGGGGCTCAGGTGGTGTATCGCGCGGTGTCCGACGAGGAGCTGGGCGCGCTCCGCGCGCTTCGCTCCGGCGAAGGCGTGGACGAGCTCGTCTGGGCGATCATCTATCGAGAGGGCCCGCTCACGCGCGACGAGCTGCTGCAGCGGACGCACATCGAGCGCGCGGAGCTCGACTCCGCACTTGGGCGCCTCGTTGAATCGGCGCGAATCGAGCGCACCGGAGATGGGGCCGGAGCGACGTACAGCGCCGCGAGCCTCTACGTGCTGCTGGGCTCGCCCGTGGGGTGGGAGGCGGCGATCTTCGATCACTACCAGGCGATGGTGAAGACCATCCTGTGCCGGTTGCGCGAGGATCGCACCGCGCCCGGCCTCGCCGATCGCGTCGGGGGGAGCACCTATACCCTCGACGTGTGGCCCGGCCATCCGTACGAGCAGCGGGCCTACGAGACGCTGGGGCGCCTGCGCGCCCAGCTGGTCGAGCTGCGCGAGCAGGTCGAGGCGTTCAACGCGGCGCACGAGACGCCGGACAGGTACACGCAGGTCGTGCTCTACGTCGGACAGTGCTTGATCCCGCAGGAAATCGAGGGCGGCGATGACATCTAAGGCGGGCGCGGCGGTGTGCCTCATCGCGAGCGCGACGGTCGCGGCGCTCCTGGGCTCGTCCTGCAAGGGCCTGGGTCCGCAGACCGGGAGCGAGACCAACTTTCTCAGGAGCTGCGATGCCGGCTGCGAGGATGGCCTCGCCTGCATCTGCGGCGTCTGCACGCGGGCCTGTTCGGCCGGAGGCGAGTGCGCGGCGCTCGCCTCCGGCGCCGAGTGCGTGGCCGTCGCGTCGCGGCCCGCCGGGGCGGCGTGCGCCGCGGCCGAGAGCGCTGCGTTCTGCGATCTCTCGTGCACCGACGACGCCGGCTGCGGGCCGCTCGGCGCGCAGTTCCGCTGCCAGGGCGGCTTCTGCCGAGCGCCCGGCGAAGGCGACGCGGCGGCCGCCTGCCCGGTCACCACCCTTTCGCTCGGCGACAACGAACGCACGGTGACGGTCGGAGACGCGACCCGCAGCTACGTCGTTCGCCTCCCTTCAAGCTACACGGGGGCGAGCTCCATGCCGCTGGTCCTCGACTTCCATACGCTCGGCGGGACCTCGGCGGCGGAGGCCGAGGCCTCGGGCTACCGCGAGCTCGCCGAGAGCGAGGGGTTCATCGTCGCGTGGCCCCAGGGCATCGACGGCGCGTGGAACATCGGTCCGTGTTGCACCTCGTCACGCGACGTCGACGACGTGGCGTTCGCGCGTGCCCTGGTCCAAGAGGTCCAGGCGGAGGCGTGCGTCGACGTCAAGCGCGTCTATGCCGTGGGCGTCGCGAACGGCGGCGGGATGGCCTACCACCTGGCCTGCAACGCGGCCGACGTCTTTGCCGGGGTCGCTCCCAGCGCCTTCGACCTCCTGGCGGACTCGGAGCAGCCCTGCCAGCCGGCGCGGCCGGTGACCGAGATCTCGTTCCGGGGCACCGCCGACGTGCTGGTACCCTACGAGGGGGGGGCTCAGCAGGCGCCGAACGGCGCGAACATCACCTTTCTCGGCGCGGTCGGCACCTTCGAGCGGTGGGCCGAGCTGAACCAGTGCACGGGCTCGCCGAGCGCGGCGGACGAGAGCGGTTGCTCGACCACCTCGAGCTGCGCGGGCGGCGTGGAGGTGACGCTGTGCACCACGCAGGGCGGCGGCACGGCCTGGGGGAGCGCCGAGATCGGGTGGGCCACGCTGCAGCGGCATTCGCTGCCGTGAGCGTGTAACGAACGAACGCCGGTGGAGGGCCGGGAGCGCCGCGCTGCGCGCCGCCTCCGGGAGGGGATGGCGCTCGCGACGGCTTGCCGTGTCAGGCGATTCGGTCCGTGTTCTGCCGATCGTCAGGGTGGGTGAGTCACGGGCGTGGTCGGCATGCCGTCGGTACTGACTGGCGCACACGGTCACGATCGATAGAATGTTGACTGGGAATCCAGACCTCTAGCCTGACGGAGCGGCCGAGCTCGCAGGAGTACTCCTGATTTTCTTATCCATCTTGAGCGGAAACCTGCGAACCGATCGGTCCAGACATGGAGAATGTTCATGCGGTTGAATCGCTTTCTTGGATACGTCTCCCTCTCGTTCGCGTGCAGCCTGCTCGCATGCGCGGTGGAGCCGGGCGCTCTGGAGGACAGCGCCACGCTCGAGTCCGGGGTGACCAGCCCGGACGGCATGATCGACGCGACGCTCGCCATCCAGTCGCAGTGGGGCAGCGGGTACTGCGCGAACGTGACGGTCAAGAACCTGAGCAGCACCGCGGCCACCACGTCCTGGGGCATGGTCGTCGATCTCGGCGGCACCACGGTCACCAACCTGTGGAGCGCGCGCTCCACGCCCTCGGGCGGGCGGCTGAACGTCACCAACGAGGGCTACAACGGGGCGATCGCGAAGGGGGGGACTGCGTCGTGGGGGTTCTGCGCGAACGGCACCGGGCGGCCCACCATCGTGTCGGCCAGCAGCACCGGGGGCACGGGAGGCGCGACAACGTCCTCCTCGAGCAGCAGCTCGAGCTCGTCCTCCAGCTCCTCGGCGAGCAGCGGCGGGGGCGGCGCCGGTGGTTCGGGCGGCGCCGGTGGTTCGGGCGGCGCCGGTGGTTCGGGCGGCGCCGGTGGTTCGGGCGGCGGCGCCACGACAGGAACAGGGGGATCGAGCGCGTTTTCGCCGTGCCCGACGAACGGGGATCCTTGCAAGATCCTGCCGCTGGGCGACTCCATCACGGATGGGGTCGGGGTGTCGGGCGGCGGCGGCTATCGGATCGAGCTGTTCAGGAAGGCGCTGGCCGCCGGCCAGAGCATCACGTTCACGGGCTCTCTGACGAACGGGCCGTCGATGGTCGACGGCGTCCCGTTTCCGCGGAAGCACGAGGGGCACAGCGGCTGGAAGATCAACCAGATCGCGGGGCTCGTGCCGACGCCTTCGATGCAGGAGATCCCGCACATCGTGCTGCTCATGGCGGGGACCAACGACGTGGCGCAGGGGGACAACCTCGCCATGGCGCCGCAGCGGCTGGGCTCGCTCCTGGACAAGATCTTCGCCGCGGCCCCCAACGCGTTCGTGGTCGTAGCGAAGCTCATTCCGCTCAGCTTCAACGACGCCGCCGTGGTCGCATACAACAATGCGCTGCCGCCGATCGTGGAAGCCCGGGCGTCGGCGGGGAAGCACGTGGTGCTCGTGGACATGCATACGGGCTTTCCGACGTCGGAGCTCGCGGACGGGGTGCACCCGAACGCGGCCGGCTATGCCCGCATGGCGAACCGATGGTACGACGCGATCGGCGACATGCTGCCGTGAAGCGCCGGCGAGCCGGGTCGCCGGCGGCCATCGAGCGCTGGCTCGGAGCCATGGCCGTCGCGACCCTGCCGTGAGCCCCGAGCTCGCCCCCCGGCGGGGCGCTGCGCTCGCCGCGCGTGCGGCCCGGCGAGCGCGCTCCGGTTCGCCTATTCGCCGAAGAAGCCGACGGCCTGGTTGCCGAGCAGCTGCTGTCCCGCGGTGTTCGCGTGGCAGCTATCGGCGGTCGTCCCCCGTCCGAGCCGGCCGAACGATCCCGGATAGATCACGTTCAGCGTCGGATCGGCGGCCGCCTGCCGGGCGAGACGGTCGGTGAGCTCCGGGCCGCCGCTGCCCGCGAGATCGCAGGTCCATCCGGATTCGTAGAGCGGCTGACCGGTGACGTAGATGGTCGCCCCGGGCGCCGCGTGCTCGCGCGCGTTGGCGATGAGCTTCTTGACCTCGTCGAAGGTCGCTCCATTGAACGAGAAGATGCAGATCTGAACCCAGACCGCGGTCGGCCTGCCATATCTGGCCGCCTGCTGATCGAACTTCCTCCAGGAGGCCGAGTTGGTGCTCGTCCAGTTCTGGACGACATCGCCGTTGGTTCCATACGGGGGCCACATCCGCTCTCCCCCGACAGCCTGGTACCCCTGCGCGGTGTTCTCCGCCATCGAGCAACCGATGAAGCCCATCGAGCGCGGCAGCCCGCCGCCCGAGCCGCCCGAACCACCGGCGCCGCCCGAGCCGCCCGAACCACCGGCGCCGCCAGCGCCGCCCCCGCCGCTGCTCGCCGAGGAGCTGGAGGACGAGCTCGAGCTGCTGCTCGAGGAGGACGTTGTCGCGCCTCCCGTGCCCCCGGTGCTGCTGGCCGACACGATGGTGGGCCGCCCGGTGCCGTTCGCGCAGAACCCCCACGACGCAGTCCCCCCCTTCGCGATCGCCCCGTTGTAGCCCTCGTTGGTGACGTTCAGCCGCCCGCCCGAGGGCGTGGAGCGCGCGCTCCACAGGTTGGTGACCGTGGTGCCGCCGAGATCGACGACCATGCCCCAGGACGTGGTGGCCGCGGTGCTGCTCAGGTTCTTGACCGTCACGTTCGCGCAGTACCCGCCGCCCCACTGCGACTGGATGGTGAGCGTCGCGTCGATCATGCCGTCCGGGCTGGTCACCCCGGACTCGAGGGTGCCGCTGTCCTCCAGAGCGCCCGGCTCCACCGCGCATGCGAGCAGGCTGCACGCGAACGAGAGGGAGACGTATCCAAGAAAGCGATTCGTACGCATGATACCGTCCTCCGTCTGCTGAAAAAGAAATTATCTTGCTATACTGCGCCGCCGAGCGTCGTATAGAACGCGATGTCCGTTCCTCGCGCAGCACGCGGAGGCGCAGATTCGGGCACCCTATGGGAAGCTCGCGTGAGCCGGGAAGTGACAGCTGGGAGACGGGGTGGGGGTGTCAGGAATGGCCGAAGGGGGGGTGTCAATGGAGTCACCCCCTCAGCGAGGCCGCGGGCTCACCGAGGCAAAGCAGCCTTGCGGGTCGACGGTCCGCTCCGCCCCGCGCCCGCAAGCCGTCGCGAGCGGCCTCAGATCCCGCCGCGGCGTCCCGAACTGGCCCCATGAGGCTGCGAACTGGCACACACGCCAGGTCAGAAATAACGGAACTTTTCGGTGACATTCCCCTCGCCGAGGCGGGCATCGTGATGGTCCTCGAAGGCGACGAGGGGGGATGACAAATTTGTCCACGGGGGGCGACGGCGATCTCGCCGTCTATTCGCGCGGGTCGCAGCGGCAATAGAACAAGGGCGGTCGGGCGCGAGCCGAGAGTCCCCGCAGGTCCTGACCAACGCCCCCTAACAGAAGGTGACGACGATGAATTATCCTGTTCTTTCCTACCGTTTGGTGGTCAGCTGCGCGCTCGGGATAGCCGCGCTCTGCCTCGGAGCTTGCGGTTCAGAGAGTGATCCGGTCGACGGTTCGGGGTCGGGAGGGTCCGCAACCGGAGGGACGACGGGCACCAGCGGTTCCGCGACCGTAGGTTCGACGAGCAGTGGCACAGGTGTTGGAGGCGCCACCAGCAGCGGAGCGAGCTCAGGAGGAGCCACGAGCAGCAGCACCGGCGGTGTCTCCGGCGCCGGCGGAGGCGGCGCCGGCGGCGCAGGCGCGGGCGGCAGCGCCGGAACGGCCGGCGGCGATGACGGCCTGCCTCCGACAGGAGAAAACTCGGTTGCGTACACTGGCTGCTCGATGGCCAACAACATCGGCACTGGCTACAAGCGCGTCGGCGGCAAGATCATGTGGAACTCGGACAGTTATCAAACGGGCGCCATGGTGGTCCAGTGTAGATAGCCTCGGAGATCCGCAGGAATCTAACCACGACGATCCGCGGAAATGTGGCCCTCGCGTCCGCAGAAAAATGACCGCGACACCCGCGGGAATCTGCCCCCCGGGCGCCGCGGAAATCTGACCCGGCGTCGCCCGGGTCAACGCTTCCTCGCTGCCGCCGGCGCAGCCGGCTCGGCGGCTTCCGCCCTCGGCTTGGAGCGCGCCTCGCTCATGGCCAGCGACTCCTTCTGCCGCCACGAGTCGGCATCGATGTCGAGGATGTGGCAGTGCTGAACGAAGCGGTCGATCAGCGCCGAGACGCACGCCGCGCCCGGGAAGACCGTGCTCCACTGCTTGAATGGCAAATTCGTCGTCAGCACGAGCGAGCGGCTCTCGTGCCTGCGGCTGATGATGTTGTAGAGCAGATCGGCGGACTGACGGCTGCACGGCAGGTAGCCGATCTCGTCCAGAATCAGCAGTGACGGGGCCGTGTACTTCCGCAGCCGTCGCTCCAGGGCCGGCAGCGACTCCTGCTTGAGCAGATCCGCGAGCGCGGCCGACAGCGTCGTGAAGCGCACGGTATAGCCGCGCTGGAGCGCCAGCATGCCGAGGTTCTGGGCGAGCATGGTCTTGCCGACGCCGCTCGGACCCCGGAGCAGGACGTTGTGCCCCTTGGCGACGAAGTCGAGGGTCATGAGCTCCTCGACGAGCTCACGCTGGATCGTGCGCGGGTGGTTCCAGTCGAAGCGCTCTATGGGCTTGAAGGTGCCGAGGGTCGCCGCCTTGGCGCGCGCGGCGAGGTTGCGCTCGGCGCGCTCGCGGTGGGCGATGGCGGCGAGCTCCTCGAACGTCTGCACCGGCGACAGGCGCGCGGTGGTGGCGTGCGCGACGAGCGCGAGCAGCGCCTCGCGCGACACGCGTACGCCAAGGGAACGAATCAGCTCAGCGACGTCATCGTTGGGCATCGTAGGACTCCAGGTCGTGGGGGATCACGTCGCGATCGGGGACGTGGGCTCCGAGATCGATGTCGATGGGGACAGGGCCGTCGGCGGCGCGGCGGCGCTCCTCGCAGAGCACGGCGAGGGCACCGGGATCATGGGTGCCGCGGGCGATGGCCTCGCGCGCCGCGGCGCCGAGGATCTCGACGCCGTACAGGTCGAGCAGACGCAAGGCCTTGGCGGTCATGAAGCCGACGTTGCGGCCGGCCTCCACCCAGCGCTCTTGCAGGATCTCGAAGCCGGGGATCGCGGCGCCGAGCCGATCGCGCCCCTTGGCCTCACGCGCAGCGCGCTTTTTGTCGAGCAGCTCGGCACGGTGCTCGGGCGCCTCGATGCTCTGGCGCCGTCCCCAGCAGCGCGCGTGCCGCGCGACCTCGGTACCGCCGTCCGACAGCCGCACGGTCGTGTCATTGGCGACGAGTGTCAGCGTCTTGCCGTGGTGGCTCGACGGCGCCGAATAGCGGTTTCCGTCGAAGTGCACGAAGGCGGTCTTGTCGACGGGCACGGGCTCGACGAGGTCCGTCTCCGGCAGCGGATCGGGCAGCGCGAGCAGCCGCGCCCTCTCCTCCGCGAGCACCTGGTCGACGCGCCGCTCAGGCCATCGCGGGTGAGGGCGCACGTTGGCGATCTCGTCGAGGAAGACGAGCAGCTCGGCGTTGCCACGATCGAGATCACGAATCGTGCGCGCGGCGAAGAACCGGTCGCGCAAGAAGCGGATCGCTCGCTCGACCTTGCCCTTTTGCTGCGGTTTGCGCACGGCGCAGAGCCGCGGCGCGACGCGGAGCTGACCGGCGAGCGCGAGCAGGTCCGGGTGGAAGCGCACGGCGTCACCGTGGCGCTCGAGGACAACGGTCTTGGGGTTGTCGAAGAGCCATTGCCTCGTCGCGCCGCCGAAGTAGCAGCACGCGCGCACGAGCGAGCGGCGGAGCGAGCTCGCGGACAGGTCGAGCACGAGCTCGCCCCAGATCGCGCGCGAGTACGACAGGACCATGACGAAGGCCCAGAGCTGGCGCGTGCCGCCAGCGACGCGCAGTTTGCCGAGGTAGGCCCAGTCGATCTGGGCCTGCTCGGCGATGAGCGGCTCGATGCGGAGGAAGACCTCGCTCTTCGGCGCCGGGCGCACGAGCCGGACATGCCGTCGCACTGTGCGCATACTGCCCTCGTAGCCGCGCTCCACCAGCATGTCGTACAGGCGCGTGGCGCGGAGACGGGGATACTGTGTCAGCGTCTCGATGACGAAGGCCTCATAGCCGCGCAGCGGCAAAGGCACATCACTCGCCGCGGCCTCCACGTCGCGAACGACGGGCCGCGAGCGCGCCCCCTTGCCGAGGCCGAGCACGCGCTCGACGGTGTCGTGGTGCAGGCCGAGCTGCGTCGCGATGGTGCCGACCTTCCAGTGCTCGGCGAAGTGCAGGCGGCGGATCTCCGCCTCCTTGTCCTGGTCGATCGTCATCGACCGAGGCTCCTGCGAAGGCGATGCTCGCCACGGAAGTTACCGAGTCCCGGCAGCCGTTGCCCGCGGCGGGGCGGGGCATCCATGAAGAGCGGCTCGACGACGTAGTGCAGCGTCGCGCGCGCGACGCCGAGGCCGTCGCACAAACCCAGCGCGAACAAGATGTCCTCGGACTCCGCAGAAACGACAGCGCGGACCCTCTGGTCGTGCCAGAGCGCCATCGACTCGCACAACATCGGCCCGGCGAACCGGTGCGCCGGCGTGGCCACCGACCGCAGCCGGGCCTTCATCACCTCGTCGGGCCCCTGCGTCAGCAGCACCCGCGTCTCCCGCGACGTCGCGGAGATCGTCATCACCAGCTCGTCCATCCCTCGACTCCTGCGGGCCGGCGGCGGCCACGTCGTCCTTCGACGTCGGCGCGCCGGCCCGCGGGCACACGCTGGCGGACGCGGGCAAGTTATCGGAACCCGTATCCATCACGCGCTGGCCCCGTCGGGCGCGGTAGGCACGCTGGCGATCGCGGTGATCGAGGCGCCCCTCGGGGGAGCGCTGGTGCCGCAGCCGAGCCGCGCGCTGGGCCCGCCGGCGAGCCGCGTCGCGGCAACCGCTGCCGCAGTAGAGCTGCCCTCGATCACACTGGCCGCAGACGAAGAACATGGCGGCGCAGACCCCGCAGCGGGCGAGCCGGAAGCTGTCTTGCACGAGTCCCCGGACCAGCGCGCCGGGAAGTTGCCCTCGGCGGCTGGGTCGTGCGAGACAGGCCGAACATCGGTCTGTCGCCGATCCCCGGAAGGCCCTGGTCGCTACCCAGGGCCTTCGTCTTTTCGGCGCGCCGCTCGGGCGCGATCTCTACCGCCGCCCCTCGTGCGGGCGAACTTCCCGGCCGCCCACGCTCGCCCCCGGGCGTCACGACGTGAGGGTCAGAAATCTGCGGATCGGGGTGGCTGTCAACAGGTCCAGAACTGGACGAACCCCAACAGCTCTTCTTGGCAGCTCTTCGATCGGAAGATGGATTCGATTGGAGGGAGAGACGTCGTCAAAGCCATCATGGTCCAGATCTGCATCCTGTCCCAGAGGGCGACCGATCAAGAGCTCCGTGACATGGTCAACGCGGCGCGCCAGCACGTCAACCCGGGCACGCATATCTACATCGTGGGTCAGCCGGTCTACAACGAAGGGCACGATTGCTTCATCGCAGGCGCCGGCGGCGCCGATTGGACTGACATGAAGGCACAGGAGCTGGCCGCCGACCCGACCATCAACGAGAACATGAGTTACCTCGGGAAGTTCATCCTCAACAATGACGCGGGCGAGGTCAGCGACGGCTGCCACGCCAGCAGCCCGAAGGGCGAGAACGTGCTGGGAGAGCAGGCGAAGGCGTTCTTCGGGGGCTGATCGGAGCACGGGCCCAGCGAAACCGAGCTGCGATGTCGACGGGCGCGCGCCATGGCATGTCCGCACAGATCTGCGTGCAAAGCAGCGGTGAGCCCTGCTCGTAGGAGGGGAGCAGGGACTGACCATGGTGGATGACCTATGATCTCGCTCGCTCGTCCTTGTCACACCGTCGGCGTCGCGTTTCTCGGGCTGCTGCTATCGGCAGGTTGCACCTGCGGAGACGATGAAAGGACCGCGGCGGGCGAGACCATCGCGGACGACCGGAGCAGCGGCCACGCGGGCGCTTGGGCTGGAACGGCGCCGAGCTGCGCCGGGCTACCGGCGACCTGCGGGCCATCGGCGAACGAGGGCTGCTGCGAGAGCTTGCTGGTCCCCGGCGGAACTTTCGCTCGAAGCTACGACGGCGTGGACTATTTGGACCGAAACTACCCGGCGACGGTGAGCGACTTCTACCTCGACAAGTACGAGATCACGGTGGGCCGGTTCCGGACGTTCGTGGACGCAGGCATGGGCACGCAGGCCAGCCCGCCCGGGGATGGCGCGGGCGCACATCCAAAGATCCCAGGCTCTGGCTGGAGCTCAGCGTGGAACACCAAGCTGCCTCCGGACACGGCTGCCCTGAAGAACGCCTTGAGCTGCTTCGCCCATCGGAGCTGGACGGACGCGGCGGGGAGCAACGAAAATAAGCCGATCAACTGCCTGGACTGGTACACGGCGCTCGCGTTCTGCGCGTGGGACGGGGGACGGCTGGCGACAGAGGCGGAGTGGAACTACGCGGCCTCCGGGGGCAGCGAGCACAGGTACTATCCGTGGTCGAAGCCAGCGACCTCCACGACGATCGACGACAGTTACGCGGTCTACTGCGGCGGCACCTGCAGCCTGCAGAACGTCGGATCGAAGTCGCCCAAAGGCGACGGGAGGTGGGGGCAGTCGGACCTGGGCGGGAACGCGTGGGAATGGACGTTGGACTGGGACCCGGTCCAGTACCCGGTGCCATGCCATGACTGTGCCGCTGTGACAGCAGGCTCCTACCGGGCTTTCCGGAGCGGCAGCAACGACGACCTCGCCCCGACCCTGCGGTCAGCCACCCGCCACGTCTACTACCCCGAGCTCCGAGGCAACATCGGGTCGCGCTGCGCCAGGACCCCTTAGGCTAGGGCGCGCCGCACGCCGGCGCGCTCACGCGCCTCACCACCAGCCGATGTCCTGGATGATGGTCCCGATGTCGCCGTGCCGCACGATCGCGCGGTTCTGGCGGATCTCGTAGGATTTCGGCGAGCTGTCGACGATGTCCTGATCGAAGGTGTGGCACTCGAGCTTGTAGGTGCCCTCACCCTGCATCAGCGCGCCCTTCAGCTTGATGTACGTGTCGTTGTGACGGCTCCTGAGCCGCTGGATCGCCTCGTTGCTGGCGTCGATGAGCAGCTCGAGGTGGACCGTCTTCTCCTGCTTGCTGTGCGACGCGTCGAACGCGAGGTTGACGATGATGCCGGCATCGAGCAGCGCCTCGATATCGGACTTGGAGAACGTCTCGTACACCATGAGCTTCGCCATTGCGCGCTCCTTTCAAGGACGTGCTCGTAGATGTACCACGGCGCGAGGCGCCGAGCCGAGCCTCGTCGGCGCAGCGCGGCACCGGCGCCCCGGGATCGCCCTCGGGCACCGGGCTCTTCCTTCGGTGCCGCTGCCGTGATCTCGCGCCCCAGACGCTCGCGGGCCTGTCAACCGCGCCCGTCAACCGGTGCAAGCCGCGGTTGACACCTTGCCCCGGTTTTCAGCTGCTGGGAGTGAAAAATTCTCCCCATGCGAGAGCCGTCGCATGTCCCGCCACGCCGGTCGGGCGCGCCGCACAACGCTGGAACGTCCTGTGCATCGGGCGCGCCCGGCGCTCGACATCGTGAGCGGGTGCCGGGGTCATCTCCTTGCCCGGCATCCAAGCTCCGGCCGCTCGCGCGCTCCCGGTGCTCGCGCCCTCGGCTCCCGCGGCGCGGCGCGCCTGAAGGATGGATCATGTTCAACAAGACCTACCAAGCCACGCATCCGGACATGATGAAGGGCGCGGACAACCAGACGCTCCGCGACCGGTACCTCGTGCAAGGCCTGTTCGCTCCCGGCCATACCCGGCTGAGCTACTCCCACAACGAGCGCTTCGTGATCGGCGGGGCGACGCCCACGAAGGAGACCCTGACGCTGCCGGCCCAGACCGAGCCCAAGAGCGCCAAGGGCCGTCCCTTCCTGGAGCGCCGCGAGCTCGGGATCGTCAACGTGGGCGGCGCCGGCCGCGTCACCGTCGACGGCAAGGCCTACGACCTGAAGCCCCGCGACGGGCTCTACGTGCCCATGGGCGTGACCGACGTGGCCTTCGACAGCGCGGACGCCGCCGCCCCCGCCAAGTTCTACCTGGCCAGCTTGCCGGCGCACACGGCCTTTCCGGTGACCAAGATCTCGATCGAGCAGGCCAAGCCGCTGGAGCGCGGGTCGCCCGAGCAGTCCAACGAGCGCACCATCTATCAATACATCATCCCGGGCGTGTGCCAGTCGGCGCAGCTGCTCCTCGGCGTGACGTTCCTCAAGCCGGGCAGCGTCTGGAACACCATGCCGCCGCACCTGCACGATCGCCGCTCGGAGATCTATCTCTATTTCGGCCTGACCGGCGAGAACCGGGTATTCCACTTCATGGGCCAGCCCGACTCCATGCGCCACGTCGTGGTCGGGGACGGCGAGGCGGTGATCTCGCCGCCGTGGTCCATCCACATGGGCGTGGGCACCTCGAACTACGGCTTCATCTGGACCATGGGCGGCGAGAACCTCGATTACACCGACATGGACGTGCTCGACGTCTGCCAGCTGAAGTAAATCGTCCATCCCGCCGGCCGGGCGCACGCCGCCGTCGAGGTCGGCGAGAGGGTCGGAGGCTCCGCGGGGGCTCGACGCGGGGGCTCGGGTCGGGGGCCCGGCTCGGGGCTGGGCCATTTGACCGGGACCGCCCGCGCGTGGGAGAACGCCTGGTCCCGAGCCGATGACGTTCGTCCCGCTGCAGCCGCCCGATCTGCCCCCCATCCGCGCGCGGGGGACGCCGCGCTGCCGCGGCTGCGGCCTGCCGCGGTCGATGTGCCTCTGCGATGCGCTGCCCCGGCTCGCGGTGCGCACGCGCGTCGTGCTGCTCACCCACCGCATCGAGCGCACGAGGAGCACCAACACGGGTCGCCTCGTCGCGCGCCTGCTCGAGGGCGCGGAGGTGCGCGTGCGCGGCGAGATCGCGCCGCGGCCGCGCCCGCCGCTGCCGGAGGGGCGCCGGCTCGTGCTGTATCCGTCGCCCGGGGCGCGCGCCCTGTCGCCCGACGATGCGCGCGGCGGGCCGGTGGTGCTGCTCGTTCCTGACGGCAACTGGAACCAGGCGCGCCGGGTCGTTCACCGCGACGCGGACGCGCGGGGCGCCGAGCCGGTCGCGCTGCCGCAGGGCGCGCCGAGCCGTTACGGGCTGCGGCGCGCCCCGCACGAGGGCGCCCTGTCGACGCTGGAGGCCGTCGCGCGCGCGCTGGGCCTGCTCGAGGGCGCGGCGGTCGAGCGGCGGATGATGGAGGCGTTCGACGCGTGGGTGCACCGCGCGACGTGCGTGCGGCTCACCGGGAAGCTCCTGGAGGGCGCGGCGGCCCCGGGAGAAGAGGACGGCCCCGAGGCCCTCTCGGGACGGGAGCTCGATGCGCCGGAGAGCCGGTGAGCGGTCGCGCGCCGGTCACCGGAAGTTCTGCACGGCCCAGACGCTGCCATCCGGGAACGTGTGGAACCCGCAAGCCACCTTGGTGTACGCGGTGCTGCTCATGTTGATGTAGTGGCCGTGTTTGTTGAAATCCTCGCCGGGGCCCTCGTCCCACATGAGCTGCAAGCACGGGACGATCATGGCTTCGGGGGGGCCGTTCCAGCCGGGGCATTCGTTCTGAGCCCGCTCGTCGCAGGCGCCGAACGCGCCGTGCGCCGTGCCGGTGTTCCCGTCGGACTCGGACTCTTCGTCGGAGCACGACTCCGCCTCGACCCAGCGCGCGAGGGGCGGCAGGCCGAGCGTGGCGCGGTGCTGGTTGATCGTATCGACGCACAGCTGCGCCGCGCCGGTCGGGTCGTCGTTGCCGCCGCTGCCGCCGGCGCCCGCGGTGGCCGAGCCGCCGCCGCCGGCGCCCGCGGTGGTGGAGCCGCCGCTGCCGCCGGCGCCCGCGCTGGTGGAGCCGCCGCTGCCCGCGGTGGTGGAGCCGTCGCTGCCGCCGGCGCCCGCGGTGGTGGAGCCGTCGCTGCCGCCCGCGCCTGCGGTGGTGGAGCCGCCGCTGCCGCCGGCGCCCGCGGTGGTGGAGCCGCCGCTGGCGCCCGCGCCCGCGGTGGTGGAGCCGCCGCTGCCGGCGGTCGACCCGCCGCCCGGCGGTTCGTTGTCGCTCCCGATGCCGGCGCCGCTCGTCGGCCCGCTATCTTCGCCCTCGGTCAACACGCTGCCCAGGTCGCCGATGCAGCCCGACAGCACAGAGGCAATGAACGTCGCGGCGAGCGCGATGGCATAGGAGTGAGTCGACGGGTTAAGCATTGGCTGAGTCTATGGGGCTTCGGACTCATGCTCAACCTCGACTGATTATGCTGCACTTTTGCATGCCGCGAGCCGTTCGAGCGCAGCTGGTGAGCTTGCGGTGTTTCTGTGCGGAGAGAAGTGCGGGTGTCGTATGGTGCGTCTGTTCGTTGGCGCTCAATTTCAATCGAGCGGGATAAATGCTGAGCAGCCCGGAGAGGGAAAACGCCAAGACGCCAAGACGCCAAGACGCCAAGACGCCAAGGGAGAGGGGTAGAGGAGAAATCGAGTGAGAAGGTTTTATTCTTCTCTCTTGGCGTCCTTGGCGTCCTTGGCGCCTTGGCGGTTCAACCCGCTCTCGCCCGATGACGAGCCCACCGCGCCTTCCGTCCGCGGTGCGTCTCCGGGGAGCGCTACGAGGACGACGACGTCGCCAGGAGCCTGCGCAGCCTGCCGCCGCGCCCGGCCCGGCGGCGCGCGCTCCGCGAGGAGGCGAGCAGCCGCAGGCCGCGGGCTCGACCGGCGGCCACGACCCCGCGGGACGGCGCCTCGTGGACCTGGACGGCCCGCCGGGCCGGCGGCCCGCCCGCGTCCGGCCGCGGCGCGCCTCGCCTCCGCTGCAGATAGACGATCAGCGCGCCGGCGAGGGCGTTCGCGACCATGAGCAGGTTCGTCGCCACGAAGACCCAGTTGTCGACCAGCCAGCTGTAGACGACGAACCCGACCGAGGCGGCCAGCTGGCCCAGGAAGAGCCACTTGGAGACCCCCTCGCTCGTCTTGGTCTTCCACTGCTTGTAGACCTGCTTGCCGATCGTCAGGACGAGGATGATGGAGCTGATCCAGCCGATTGCTTCTTGCATGGTCGATCGCCGAGCTGCCGCGCGGCGCGCCCCGGACCGGCGCGCCGCGCGCCCTCATGAACACGAACAAAACGGCGACGGGGGCAGGGAGGACACAGAGCCTTCGCCGTCCCTGTGCCCTCCCTGCCCCCGTGGCTCAATCCCGGTCTATCGCGCCCCCGCGCTCCGATCGCGCTGGCCTCGTCAGGCCGGGTTCGCGCCGTTCGCGTGCCTCGCCTGGCTCGCCTTGTCCGCGGACGTCTTCTTGTAGCCCGCCGGCAGCAGCGCCTCGTACCCCTCGGCCAGCCGCTGCTCGAACTCCGCCTTGAGCTGCTTGCCGAGCTCCGTCAGGCGCTTCTCGTCCATGGCATCCTCGACCTTGGGAAAGAGCTCTTCCTCCTCCTCCTCGACGTGGTGCTCGATGAGCTCCTTCAGCGTCGTCACGCGCGCCTTGAACGAGACGTCCTCCGGGTCCGTCGAGAGCAGCCGCTTCAGGGCGAGCTCCGCGATGGCGTGCTCCTCGTAGCTCTCGAGGATGAGGTTCTCCTTGATCTGCCGCACCGCGGGATAGAAGCTCTCCTGCTCGATCGCCATGTGCGCGGCGAGCTCGTTGGCGAGCTCGGCGAGCAAGAGCGCCGGCTCGGACTTGCCGCTCTCGAGCTGCTTGAAGAGAGACTCCACCCTGCGATGCTGCTTCTCGAGCAATGACGTCGCTTTCATCTTCCTGCCTCCACATGCGAGCCGCGCCTCGGCGCGGCTGGGGTCCTCTGGGTTCAATCGAAGGCCGCGGAGCACCTCGCGCGCGGATGCTCCGGCCGGCTCTCCTCTCAGCGCAATGCGCGGTGGGGGCGAGCCCTCGGGCCCACCCCCACCTCGCGAACGGTCCGAGATCACCTCGGCGCAAAGCGCCCTCCCGACGGAGCGCGCTGGCCCGCGAGCCGGCGCGCCCCGCGGAGAGGGCCGGCCCTGCTAGTCCGTCTTGTCCTCGATCTTGTCGCCCGCCTCCTCGGCGGCATCTCCGGTCGACTCGGCCGCGTCCTTCGCTTCGTCCTTGACGTCGCGCGCGGCGTCGTCCACGGCCTCGCCCGCCTTCTCGGCCGGACCCTCCGGCTGAGGCTTGCTGCCGCCACACCCCAGGACAACGCCGCTCAAGAGCAACGACAGATACAGTGTTCTCACGGTACTTTCTCCTCCGAGCCCGAACGCGACCAGCGGCGCCCGGCCCCGGGCGCGTTCGGCGGTTCTTCAACGATGCTCACGCTTGCTTCAGCCTCTTCCGCCCAGCAACGCTCAGGCCAAACGGGGGCAACCGCCCGCGCGTCCTCCTCCTCGCCGCGCGCCCCGGCCCCGGAGCGAGACCCCTGAGACATATCGCCTCGACCGTGGCGTCCTGCGACGCGCAACGGCTGCCCGCCCGCCGGGGCGCGCCGATCCGCGCAGCCGCTCGGCGCCAGCGAGGTCGCGCGCCGCAGCGCGAGCGGCGCATTCGCTTGGCCTCGGTGTCGATCGGAGCAAGAATCCGTCCCCGGGACGCGACATGATCCACGACATCGCCCGCGCGCTCAGCGCCATCTTCACCGGCGAACGAGCCCGCCTGCTGCACGTCATCGTCCCGGCGCACGTCCACGGGCACACGCTGGCGCTGCTGCGGGCGCTCGGCGAAGCGGGCCCGGCGCCCCGCCCCGTGTGGGTGCTGGCCGATCCGGTCTACGGGCCCAGCCGCGGCTGGGCCGCCCGCGAGCGCTCGCTGGCGCGCGAGCTCGGCGCCCCGGCCACCGAGGCGCCGGCGGCCACGCCCGAGGCCGGCCCCCTGCGCGAGCCGCTCGACGCCTTCGCGGGCGCCCTCGCGGCCCACCTCGCCGCCCGCGCGCCGGACGGGACCGCCGTCGTCGTGCTCTCGCCGCAGCACATCGACGACCCCCGCGCGTACGCCCGGGACCTCCTCTGGCTCGCGCAGCGGCCCGAGCTCGCGCTCGTGCGCTGGGTCGTCGTCGATCCGGTCCACTCCAGCGTCGGCGACCTGCTCGCGCGCCTCGGCGAGGGCGCGTCCCGCGTGGTGTGGCCGGAGGCCGAGGGCGCGGCGATGATCGAGCTCGAGCGCCTGCTCACCGACCTCTCGGCCCGCGGGCAGCGCCTCCCCGCCGACCTGGAGATCCGCATCGCGCCCGACTCGCCCCTTCGCGCGCCGGACCTCCTCCCCGCGCGGCGCCTCCTGCACGAGGCCGACAAGTGCTTTCACGCGGGGCGGCACGCCGAGGCCGCGCAGATCCAGCGGCAGGCGGAGGAGATGCTCGCGGGCCGCGGGCTGGGCGAGGAGGCCATCCACGTCGCCATGCAGCGCGCGCGCTCGCTGATCGCCGCGGGCGTGGTCGACGAGGGACATCGGGTGTTCGTCGCCGCGCTGAAGGAGGCGGAGCGGCGCGGGCTGTTCGCGATCGTCCCCGAGGCCTACGCCTCGCTCGGCAGCCTGCACAGCAAGCAACGCCGCTTCCTCGACGCGTCGGAGGCGTACGCCCGCGCCGGAGAGCTCGCGGACCGCCGCGGCAGCCACGAGTTCGCGGCGGACATGCACCGCTGCGCCGGGCACGCGGCGCTCAACGCCGACATGCCGGACGCCGCCGCGACGGCGTGGCGGCGGGCCTTCGAGCTGCTCGGCTCCGTGGCGCCGACCGTGGGCGCGCTGGAGAAACCCCAGCAGATCGTCATCCTCGGCCTCGCCCTCGCCGACGTCTTCGAGACGCACGGCAATCTCCCCGCCGCGCGCGGGCTGCGGGGGCACGCCGAGGCGATCGAGACCCGCAACCCGCGGCGCTCGGAGACGTGGAGCTGACGCCCGCGCGCGCCGGGTGATCGAAGCCCGGCACATCGGTCAGGCCCTGGGCCGCGAGCGCCCGGATGAGCGCGACAGTGGAGGCGGTCTGGCTAGGACGGCGCTCACGCATGACTCGACTCGAGAGCGCCGTGGATGTCGTGTCATGACAGCTCGGACATTTCCCGGCTCCCCGGACACAGGCACGCTCGCGTCTCGTGTGCATGCAACCGCGAGCGGCCCGCCGGACCGCTCCGGCGGCGGCTCTCCTATCTTGCGCATCCCGGAGCGATCATGTAGCGCAGGATCTACGGTGATCGCTCCCAGAGACCCAACGCACATCGCGGCGTGCCCGCCGCGCGCGTCGACGGCCATCGCCCTCGTTTCGCCGCCGGGGGGCGACGGATGAGGGAGCGGCTCGAGAGCTTGCTCCTCGTCCTGGCCGTCGGCTCCACGGTCGCGATCGGCGCCAAGCGCATCGGGGTCCCGTACAACGTCGCGCTCGTGCTCATGGGGCTCCTCCTCGTCGTCGTCGACGTGCTGCCCAACACGCCGATGGACCCCGAGGTCATCCTCATCGCGTTCCTCCCGGTGCTCGTCTTCGAGGGCGCCCTGTTCGCCGACGCGGACAGCCTGCGCGCCGCGAGCCGGCCCATCCTCGCGCTCGCCGTGCCGGGGGTGCTCATCTCGCTGCTCGGCACCGCCGCGGTGGCGACGCTGGTGCTCGATCTCCCGTTCGCGGCCGCGCTCCTCCTCGGCGCGCTGCTCGCCATCACCGACACCGTGAGCGTGCTGCTCGCCTTCCGGAGCGTCCGCGTCCCGCACCGGCTGGCCGCCATCATGGAGGGAGAGAGCCTCTTCAACGACGGCACGGCGCTCGTGCTCGTGCTGCTCGCCTCGCGCGTCCTCGCGAGCGGCACGTTCGACGCCACCGACACCTTGCGCGCGCTCGCGATGGCCGTGGTCGGCGGCGCCGCCCTCGGCGGGGCGTTCGGCGCCGTCGGGGCGGCCTACCTCCGCCGCACGCCGGACCACCTCACCGGGATCCTCGCCTCCATCGTGCTCGTGTTCGCCACGGCCCTGCTCACCGAGCGCCTCCACGCCTCGCCGGTCATCGCCGTCGTGGTCGCCGGCGTGGTCGTCGGCAAGGCCGCGCGCCGCCTCCTCGAGCCCTCGCGCGTGCTCGCGCTGCAGGGGTTCTGGGAGACGAGCGGCTTCGCCCTGAACGTGCTGCTGTTCCTGCTCGTCGGCATGCAGATCCAGGCGGAGATGCTCGTGCGCGAGGCGGCCTCGATCGGCCTCGCGCTCATCGCCCTGCACGCGGGCAGGGCGGTGGCCGTCTACGGCTGCTTCGGCGTGCTCCGGGCCCTCACGCGGGAGGTCGTGCCGCTCCGCTGGCAGCACGTGATGCTGGTCGGCAACATCAAGGGCGCGCTCTCGATGGCGGCCGTCCTCAGCCTCCCGAAGGACATGCCGTTCCGCGACCGGCTGATCACGATCGTCTTCGGCGTCACCTTCGTGACCCTGGTCGTGCAGGCGCTGCCGTTCGCGCGGGTGCTCAAGTTCCTGCGGGTCGCGGCCCCGAGCGCCGACGCCGCGCTCGACGCCGCGAAGGCGACGCTCATCGCCGCGCGGCGCGGCCAGGCGGAGCTCGACGACCTGCTCTCCGCGGGCCTGCTCTCCCGCAAGGAGCACGCGGAGCGCCGGGCCGCGTTCCAGCGCCGGGTGATCGCGGCGGAGGCGGCGCTCCAGTCGCCCCAGGGCGAGGCCGTGCGCGACCACCTCACGGATCTCGCGCTGCTCTCGGCGGAGAAGGCGGCGCTGCTCGACGCGGCGAGGCGCGGGCTCATCGCCGACGAGACGGCGAACGCCCAGGTGAACGAGATCGACCGCGAGATGGTGAAGCTCCACACGCACGAAGGAGGCGGCTGAGATGCGCGTTCTCATCGCGGGCGCCGGGCGCGCCGGCCTGAGCGTCGCGGTCCACCTCGCGAAGACGGGCCACGAGGTGACCATCGTCGATCGCGACGAGTCGATCGCCAACAGCGCCTTCGAGCGCCACGGCCTCGTCTCGCTCGTCGGCGACGCGACCGACGCCGGGCTCCTCAAGGAGGCCGAGGTGGGGCGCGCCGACGTGGTCGTGGCCATGCTCCGCCGCGACGCCGACAACCTCGCCGTCGCGCTCCTCGCCCAGGCGGCGGGCGCCAAGCGCGTGATGGTGCGCATGCGCGACCCCGATTACCGGGGCGTCTACGTCCGCGCGGGCGTCCAGCGGATCCTCTCCGAGATCGACGTCTTCATCGGCGCGATGGCCACCGCCATCGAGCACCCCGGCGTCCGCCACGCGATGGTGCTCGGCACCGGCGAGTCGGTGGCGTTCGAGCTCGACGTCCCCACCGACTCGATGGTCGCGGGCCGCTCGGTGAGCGTCATCGCGGGCAGCTCCGGCTTCCCCGCGTCGTGCGTCTTCGCCGGCGTCTACCGCCCCGACGGCCGCGTCGAGGCGCCGCGCGGCTCCTCCATCGTCGCGGGGGGCGCCACGGTGCTCCTCGTGGCCGCGCGCGACGAGCTCGCCGACGTCATCGCGTTCTTCCTCCGGCGCGAGCTGGGGAGCGGCGGGGTTCACGAGCGTCGCTGACGCGAGGGCAGGTGTTCCTATGGTGAGGTGCGCGGGCTACACGGGCTCATCGGCGTGGCTGGGCGCGGCGCTCGCCGCCGTCGTCGCCGGGTGCGGCGGCGACGACGGGGCCGCGGCCGCGGCGGGCGGCGGCGTGGGGGCCGCGGTCTCGTACTTCCGCGACGTCAAGCCGATCCTCGACGCGCGGTGCGCGGGGTGCCACAACGGCGGCGGCATCGCGCCGTTCTCGCTCGAGGGGCCCGAGGCGGCGGCGCCCAGGGCCGCGCTCATCAAGCGGGCCGTCGTCGAGCGCACCATGCCCCCCTGGCCGGCCGACAGCGCCTGCGCCGACTACGTGGGCGATCGCTCCCTGTCCGAGCGGCAGATCGAGACCATCGCCGCGTGGGCCGACGGCGGCGCCGCCCTGGGCGACCCCGCGGAGGAGGGGCCGCCGCTCGAGCCGCCGCCGAGCCCCGAGCTCGCGCGGGTGGATCGGACGCTCGAGATGCCGGTCGAGTACACCCCGCAGACCGGGCCCGACGATTACCGCTGCTTCGTGATCGACTGGCCGGAGGAGAGCGCGCGTTACGTCACCGGCTTCGGGGTCAGGCCCGGCGAGGAGCGCATCGTCCATCACGTCATCGCCTTCATCGCGGCGCCGGAGATGGTCGCCGACGTCGAGGCCCTCGACGCGGCCGACCCGGGCCCTGGCTACCCCTGCTTCGGGGGCCCGGGGATCAGGCCGCGCTGGCTCGGCGCCTGGGTGCCCGGCGGCGGGAGCCTGACCTTCCCGGCGGGGACGGGGACCCGGGTCGAGCCGGGCTCCAGGCTGGTCGTGCAGGTCCACTACAACACGCTGTCCGCGGGGAAGCTGCCGGATCGCACCGCGATCGACGTGATGCTGGAGGACTCGGTCGAGCGCGAGGGCTCCACGCAGCCGTGGACGAACCCCGCCTGGCTCACCGGCGACTCCATGCTGATCCCCGCCTTCGAGGCCGACGTGGCCCACCGCTGGGGGGCGCAGCCCACCCGGGCGCTCGCGGGCGGCGCGCCGATCGAGCTCCACATCGCGGGCCTCCACATGCACACGCTCGGCACGCGCGCGCGCCTTACGATCGAGCGCGCCGACGGCAGCTCGGAGTGCGTGCTCGACATCCCGCGCTGGGATTTCCACTGGCAAGGGAGCTACACGCTCGCCCAGCCCAAGGTGCTCAATCCGGGCGACAAGCTGTCGCTCGAGTGTCACTGGGACAACACGCCCGAGAACCAGCCGATCATCGATGGAAAGCCGCGGGTCCCTGGCGATGTTGTGTGGGGAGAGGGCACAGGTGATGAGATGTGTCTCAGCACCTTCTACATGACCGAGCGCTGACCTCCGCCGCGGAGCGTCGAGCCATCGAGTCGGATCACGCGCTGCGGCAGCGCCCCACGACCCGGGCGCCGGACCGGGCGCCCCGCGCCGTCGGCGCTGGCGGCCTCGGCGGCTTCGACGCGGAGTCCCCCGCCGCAACGGGTATAGTCGTCAGCCTCCGCTGAGCCAGGCCCGCCGTCGTGAAAGAAAAGACCGCTTCGACCCTCTCGCAGGCCGCCCTGCGCCCCGGCGGGGCGGAGACGCTGCCGCGGGCGGCCGACGCGCTGCCGCCGTCGAGCTTGGCGCCGTCGAGCTTGGCGCCGTCGAGCTTGCCACCGTCGAGCTTGGCGCCGTCGAGCTTGGCGCCGTCGAGCTTGGCGCCGTCGAGCCTGGCGCCGTCGAGCTTGAGCCCGTCGAGCTTCAGCCCGCCGAGCCGATTCGAGGAGTACCGGCTCATCCAGAAGCTCGGCAGCGGCGGCATGGGGGACGTCTACCTCGCGCACGACACCCTGCTCGACCGGATGGTCGCGGTGAAGCTCATCCGCGCGGAGACAGCGGACGCCGAGGTGCGCGCGCGGCTGCTCGCCGAGGCGCGCGCGGCCGCGCGCATCCAGCACCCGAACGTCGTCGCCATCTACCGCGTGGGCGAGCTCCGGGGACAGCTCTACATCGTCTCGGAGTTCGTCCGCGGCCAGAGCCTCGACCGCGTCGCCGTGCCGATGCCAGGGCAGCGCGTGCTCGAGCTCGGGGCGGGGCTCGCGCGGGGCCTCGCGGCCGCCCACCGCCGGGGCGTGCTGCACCTCGACATCAAGCCGGCCAACGCGGTGCTCACCTTCGACGGCGAGGCGAAGCTCCTCGACTTCGGCCTCGCCAAGCTCCTCGATCCGGCGGTGCAGGCGCCCGCGCTCCGCGGCGGCGCGGCCCTGCCCGGGGCGCAGGGCGACGCCGAGGCGGGACTCGCGCACGGCGACGAGCCGCTCGACGGCGGGATCCTCGAGGCGGCCGAGATGGCGGCGCGGCTGCTCGACGCGACGAGGGGCGTCGACGGCGGCACGCCCCACTACCTGCCGCCCGAGCTGTGGCGCGGCGAGCTGGCGACGCGCCGCTCCGACGTGTACTCGCTCGGCGCGCTGCTCTTCGAGCTCTGCGCCGGCGTCCCGCCGCACGACGACGTGCCGATGCTCGATCTCCCGCGCGTCGTCCAGAGCGAGCGGCCCAGGCCCCTCGCCGCCCTCGCGCCCGGCGTCGACGCGCGGCTCGCGGCGGTCATCGAGCGGTGCCTCGAGATCGACCCCGCCGCCCGCTTCGCCTCGGGCGACGAGCTGCGCGACGCGCTCGAGCAGCTGCTCGCGCGGAGCCGGCACGCCTCGATCGCGCCGGAGGGCAACCCCTACCGCGGGCTGCTCGTCTTCGACGTCGAGCACCGCGCGGTGTTCTACGGGCGCAGCTCCGAGACGGGGACGATCCTCGACCGGCTGCGCTCCGAGCCCATGATCGTCGTGGCCGGCGACTCCGGCTCGGGCAAGTCCTCGCTCTGCCGCGCCGGCGTGCTCTCGCTCGTGCTCGACGGAGCCCTCGGCGGCGGGCGCGCCTTCCAGGCGGCCATGATGGTGCCCGGCCGCCACCCGCTCGCCGCGCTCGCCGCCGCGCTCGAGCCGGTCCTCGGCGCGCCCGCCGAGCGCATCGCCGAGGCCGTGCGCGCGGCGCCGGGCTCGCTCGCCCGCGATCTCCGCGCGCGCCTCGGCGAGCGCGGCGGGCTCGTGCTGTTCATCGATCAGCTGGAGGAGCTCGCGACGCTCAGCAGCCCCGTCGAGGCGGCGCTCGTCGGCGAGGTCCTCAGCGCCTTCGCGGCGCGCTCGCCGTCCCTGCGCCTGCTCGCCACGGTGCGCGGCGACTTCCTCGCGCGCGTCGCCGGCATCTCCGGCCTCGGCGACGAGATCGAGCGCGCGCTCTACCTGCTCCGCCCGATGACGGCGGACAAGCTCCGCGAGGCCATCACCGGGCCGGCGCGGGCCAAGGGCGTCGCGTTCGAGTCGGACGCGGTCGTCGACGCGCTCGTCGAGTCGACCGCGCGCGCCGAGGGCGGGCTGCCGCTCCTCCAGTTCGCGCTCGCCGAGCTGTGGGACGCCCGCGCCGCGCCCGACGCGCCGCTCAGCAGCGCGGATCTCGCGCAGATCGGCGGGGTCGAGGGCGCCCTCGCCCGCCACGCCGATCGCGTGCTCGGCCGCATGCCGCCCGCGGTCCACGCGGCCGCGCGGCGGCTGCTCGGCGCGCTCATCACGCCGCAGGGCACGCGGGCGCGGCGCGCCGAGGTCGAGCTCGCGGGGCCGGACGGCGACGGGGCGGCGCGCGCGGCGCTCGATGCGCTCGTGCAGGGCCGCCTCCTGTTCGCCCGCGAGGGCGAGCAGGGGACGATCTACGAGATCGCCCACGAGGCCCTGATCCACGGGTGGGGGACGCTGCGCCAGTGGCTCGAGGAGCAGCGGGAGCAGCGCGCCATGCGCCAGCGCCTCGACGCCTCCGCCGCCGAGTGGGAGCGGCTCGGCCGGCGCCGCGACGCGCTCTTCAGCGCGCGCCAGCTGAAGGAGGCGAAGGGCCTCGATCCGGGCGACCTGCCGCCGCGCGAGGCGGCGTTCCTGCGGGCGTCGCGGCGCGCCGTCCTGACGCAGCGCGCGGCGCGGTGGGCCCTCGCCGTGGGCGTCCCGCTCGTCGCCGCGCTGCTCTTCGGCGCGCTGGAGCTCAGGGCCGCGCGCCTGCTCGCCGTGCGGGCGGACCGGAAAATCCAGGAGGCCGCGGCCACCTCGGCCGCCGCGGCGCGCGAGGGCGCCGCGGCCGAGGCGATCCGCGCCGAGGCGCTCGCGGCGTTCGACGGCCGGCGCCGCGACGAGGGGGAGGCGCTCTGGGAGAGCGCGCGCAGGCGCGCCGCCGAGGCCGAGCGGCTCCACCTGCAGGCGAGCCAGAAGCTCGAGGCGGTGCTCACGCTCGACGGCGCCCGCCGCGACGCGCGCGACCTGCTCGGCGACGTGCTCTACGAGCGCGCGCTCGCCGCGGACGGCCGGGGCCACCCCTCGCTGCGCGACGAGCTGCTCCAGCGCATGACCACGTACGATCCCGACGGCGAGCGCCGGCAGCGGTGGAACGCGCCCGCCGAGATCGCGATCGAGACCGATCCCCCCGGCGCCGACGTCACGCTGGAGCGGTACGAGACCGACGCGGAGGGGCGCCGGCAGCTTGTCGACCTGCGGATCCTCGGGTCGACGCCGCTCGCGGGCATCGCGCTCGCGCAGGGCTCTTACCTGCTCACGTGCGAGGCGCGGAACCGCACCATCGTGCGCTATCCGTTCCTGGTCCGCCGCGGGGAGTCGCGGCGCCTCTCCATCCCGCTGCCGCCCGCGGGGGACGTCCCGCCCGGGTTCATTTACATACCGCCGGGACGATTCCTCTTCGGCGCGGCCCTGGACGACATGTACCGGTGGGCGTTCCTCTCCACCGTTCCCCTTCACGAGATCAGCACGGGCGCCTACCTCATCGCGCGGCACGAGACGACGTTTCAGGAGTGGCTCGACTACATCGAGACGCTCCCGAGGGAGTCCCGCGAGCGGTCTTCCATCCAGGCGGGCAACGGCGCCATGACAGGCGCCCTCGGGCTGCGCCGCCTGCCCAGCGGCGTATGGCAGCTCACGATTCAGCCCACCGTGCAGGCGTACACGGCGCGCGCCGGCGAGCCGCTCGTGTACCCCTCGCGCGCGGTCCGGGCGCAGCAGGACTGGCTTCGTTTCCCGGTGACGGGCATCTCCTTCGCGCAGGCGACCGAGTATGCCGCGTGGCTGCACAGGACGGGCCGCGTCCGCGGAGCCCGGCTGTGCACCGATCACGAGTGGGAGCGCGCGGCGCGGGGCGCCGACAGCCGGATCTTCCCGCACGGGGACAGCCTCTCTCCCGGCGACGCCAACTTCGATGAGACCTACGGCAAGGAGAGCTCCACGATGGGTCCAGATGAGGTGGGCTCCCACCCTGCCTCACGTAGTCCCTTCGGGGTCGACGACATGGCGGGGAACGTCCTCGAGTGGGCCATTTCGTCGATAGAGGCCGACAAAGTACTGTTGCGCGGCGGGGCTTACCTCTACGATCAAACATCGGTCCGGAGTGACAACCGGACCGTCGTTGACGGCACTTTTCTCGATCCGGTGATTGGGCTCCGCATCTGTGCTTCCTTCCCTCCACCTCCGTAAAGGGTGACGAGGACCTGCGGCGCCCGTGCGGCGCCGCCCATGCAGCGTCGAATGGGTCCGCGCCCCTCGCGGGAGCGGAGCCCCAGAGCCGGGAGAGAGACCGTCGGCGCGCAGGGCGTCACGGCTTCAGCTCAGCGTTCGGAGGCGATCATGGTTCACCGAGGGTTCCTGGCAGGCGCGATGGTCGGGCTCATCTCCGTGGGCGTCGGGTGCGCCGCGGAGATCGACGGCGGCGATGACGAGCTGGAGCCGGCGGACAGCGAGGTCGCCCTGCAGGCGCCCAACGACGTCAGCCTCAACGGCACGTACCTGAACGGCACCCAGCTCAACGGGGTCCGCTTCAACGGGGTCCGCTTCAACGGGGTCCGCTTCAACGGCGTCTCGCTGGCCGCGTCGGTGCTGACCGGGACGCGCGAGGGCGACGGCGCGCCCGTCGCCGGCGTCGACTTCATCGGCGCGGAGGTCGAGGCGATCCTCGACGATCGGTCGACGGTGGTCGTCCGCATCGCGGACGTCGTCGAGCGCGACGGGCTCACGTACTACACGGTGAAGTACCGCGCCGGCGCCGGGGTCTGGGCGAACGTCTGCGGCGAGGGCCTCGCGGCGATCGCGGTGAGGGGGACGTGGGACGCGGTGACCGGCGCGTTCTCGGACGACGGGAGCCAGTTCACGTTCGCCTGCCAGGGCGCGGCGATCGCGAAGTGCGCCGAGTGGGGCTACAGGGACTGGGAGCGCAGGGCGGAGTGCGACGGGAAGAGCTGCGCGAGCCGGGATCTCTCCTACTTCCACAGGGCGTGCGTCCGCATGGTGCGCGCGGACTACTGCGGCGACGGCGCGCCGCACACGCGGGCCGGGACGGCGATCGACATCTGGGATGCGCTCGGCATCCAGACCGAGACGGAGGGCTCTGGCATGAGCTTCGAGGCCGAGTGGACGGTGAACGGCGCCGCCTGCATCCGGCGCACGCGGTGGCGGGGCGTCGCCGGCAACCCGGACCGCGACTACGTCATGGCGCATTGCCCGGAGCGGTGGGCCGGGCCCGAGCCGAGCTGCGGCGGTGTCGCCTCGACGTTCCACAAGGCGACCGGCTTCGTGACGCCGCTCGCCGAGCGGCGCCTCCTGCGGAACGCGTCGTTCGCGACGAACGTGAGCCCGCTGTAGGCGCGCCGCCGCGCGGATCGAGGCGCGCGCTGGGGCTCTGGAAGGCCGCCGGCCGCTCCCGGGGCAGCTCGGCCGGCGGCGGGCGCGCGGCGCTTCAGCTCTTCGCGGCGGCGAGGATCGCCGCCGCGTGCTCCTTCGGATCCACCTCCAGCCAGACCTGCTTGATCTTGCCGTCCTTGCCGATGAGGAACGACTGGCGCGCGGCGAAGTCGTTGCGCAGCGGCACGCGGAACGCGCCGGAGATCGCGCCGCCCTCGTCGACGACGAGCGGGAACGGGAGCTCGTATTTCTCGATGAAGGCCTGGTGGCTCTGCGCGCCCTGGGTCGAGACACCGTAGACCTCGAGCCCGGCGCCCTGGAGATCGGCCCAGCCGTCGCGCAGGCCCTTGGCCTGGATGGTGCAGCCCGGCGTGTCGTCCTTCGGGTAGAAATAGACGAGCACCTGTTTGCCTTGCAGGCTCGAGAGCTTCACCTCTCGGCCGTCGTGCAGCTTGAAGGTCACGTCGGGCGCCGCGTCGCCGGGCTTGAGCGCGGCGGGCTGGGCGGAGGCGCCGGCCGCCTCGGAGGGCTTCTCGGCGGCCTTGCCGGACGCGCCGGAGGGCTCGTTGCAGCCGGCGGCGAGGGCCAGCGCGGCGAGCGCGATGGCGAGGGTGGGGGCGAGGTGCGTTCCGTGCGTCATGATGGCGTGCATCGTTCCACCGGCCCCCGCGGGCGGCAAGCGCGCGCCGCTGCTGAGGTTGGCAGGGCCATGCCGACGTCGACAGGCGGTCGGGGGCGCTGGCGAGAGCATGAATCGATCGAGGAGAGACATCGCCAGTCTGCCAGAAGACCTGGTGAGCTGACTCGGTATCTCGGGCGATTGAAAGGGTAGCGCCAGGCTCGTTGTCCAAACCGCACCTCGCCGCTCAGGGCCGCCGTGGGCCGGCGCAGGCAACGACCCGCTCGCGCGCCGCCCCACGCCGGCGCCGACACCGCGCGAGCAATGCAAAACGTCCTGACGAAAAGCTAAGGTGGCGCCCGAGGCGCGGTCCACGCTATACCTGCGTTTGCCATGCGCTGGACACCTGGGAAACGCAGTGCGAACCTCCGAGATCTCCGCGGCGTCTCCGGCGGAGCGAAGCTCGGCGTCGGCGGGACGGTGATCCTGCTCGTGCTCTCCCTCGTCTTCGGGAAAGATCTCCTCTCCTCGGGGCTCGGCCAGGGTGTCTCGCTCCCCGGCGCGCAGCGCGAGCGCGCGAGCTCGCCCGAGGAGGAGCGGCTCGTCGACTTCGTCTCCTTCGTCCTCGATGACACCGAGGCCGTGTGGAAGCAGGTGTTCAGCCGGATGGGGCAGACCTATCCGGCGCCGCAGCTGACCTTGTTCACCGACTCCGTGAGGTCGGGCTGCGGCGTCGGCGAGTCGGCCATGGGGCCGTTCTACTGCCCCGCCGACCGGACGGCGTACATCGACCTCGGCTTCTACCGGGAGCTCAAGGCGCGGTTCGGCGCGCCGGGCGACTTCGCCCAGGCCTACGTGCTCGCCCACGAGATCGGCCACCACGTGCAGAACGTGCTCGGCATCGAGCGAAAAATGCGCCAGCAGCAAGCCGCGCGCCCGAGCGAGCGGAACGCCCTCTCCGTGCGCATGGAGCTCCAGGCGGACTGCTTCGCCGGCGTGTGGGCCAACTCCACGGCGAAGCGCGACCTGCTCGAGGAGGGCGACGCCGACGAGGCGCTCCAGGCCGCGTCCGCGATCGGCGACGACCGGCTGCAGAAGAGCGCGACCGGCAGGGTCAACCCGGAGACGTGGACCCACGGCTCGTCCGCGCAGCGGGTCGCCTGGTTCAAGCGCGGCATGCGCGGCGGCCGCGTCGAGGACTGCGACACGTTCGCAGAGGCCTCGCCCTGACCGCGCAGCGCGCGCCCGAGCCGGCCCGGAGCGTCCAGGCCGGCAGGGCCAAGGCCGGGTGAAGAGCGGCTCGCGACACCTCCGCGCGACGGTGTACCCTGCTCGCCCGCCGATGGTCTCGCCGTACGGTGCCCCTCGCCTCCCGCCGCAAGGCCGCCCCCGCCGCGATCGATCCCGCCCGGTGGCGCCGTGAGCCCGCGCGAGGCGACCGACCCCTGGACCGCCGCGCCGCGATCGATCGCGGAGATCGTCGAGGACAGCCTCCCGCAGATCGAGGTGCGCCTGCGCCCGCGCGCCATCGCCGCGGTCGTCGCGCGCGTCACGGCCGAGCTGGGCGACGAGGAGCACCCGCGGCCCGCGCTGCTCGCCGCGCTCGCCCGGTGCGCCGACGGCGCCGCCGCCGAGGTCGACCGGCTGCGCAGCGCCGAGTCCGCGCTCGTGATCGCCTACCAGTCGGCCGCCACCCCGGCCGAGCGGCGCGAGCTCCTCGCCCGGCAGCTCCGCGTCTGGGCGCGCGAGCGCAAGAAGAGCGGCGGCGCCTCCCCGCTCGGCTGGGCCGCCGCGCGCGTCGAGCAGGCCGGCGATCTCTCGGCGCTCGCCCGCAACCTCGACCTCGAGGCGGCCCAGGAGCGCTTCGCCACGGCCATCGCCGACCGCCTCGACGAGATCGAGGTCGCCTACCACGCGCTCACCCACCTCGCGCAGCACCTCGATCCGCCCGACGCGCTGCACGTCGCCCGCGACGGCGGCGTCCTCCGGCTCGCCATCGCGCACGCCGAGCCGAGCCGCCCCGCGCCCGTCCGCCGGGCCGCCATGCTCGCCGCCGTCGCCCTCCTGCACCGCCTCCCGGCCCGCGAGCGGCTCGGCCACCTCGGGCTCGACGCGGCCCGCTCCGTGCTCGCGTGGTCGCGCGGCGTGGGCGCGTCCCGCTGGGTGCAGATCGCCGCCCTCGAGATCGGCGTCCTCCTCTTCCCCGACGAGGCGTTCTCGCTGCTCGCCGAGCGCATCCGCACGCGCGACCCGGCGGACAAGGACGGCCCCATCCTCCGCCGCAACGCCCTGCGCCTCCTCGGCGCCGCCGCGCGCCCGTCCGCCCCGGTGATCCCGCTCGGCGACGCGCGCGCGGCGGGCCCGTCGCGCCGCGCCGGCGCCGCCCAGGACGCGCGCCGCTGGAACGGCGCGCAGGCCGGCCGCGGCAGCAGGGCGAGCGTCGCGCCGGAGGCCGACGCCCCCGGGGGCGCGGGGTCGATCCCGGACAGCGCCGAGCTGCCCGACGCGCCCGCGCCCGACTCGGCGCCCCGGCTCAGCGCGGAGCCCGCCGCGGGCGCGCCGCCCGCCCGCGCGGCGCCCGCGAGCGCGGACCCGCTCGCGATCGCGCTCCTCGCCCGCGACGACCCGAGCGAGCACGTCCGCCAGGAGCTCGTGCGCCAGCTCCTCGCGCTCGGCACCCCCGGCGCCCTCACCGCGCTCGCCGAGGTCGCCGAGGGCGACGGGTCGCCGCGCGTCCGCGGCTACGCCATGCGGGAGCTCTCGCGCTTCGCGACCGACCACGCGGACGCCGTACCGTACGCCGAGCGCACCGTCCGCTTCGCCCTCGCGAAGCCCGGCCCGCCGCTCGCGTCCCGCGCGGCCCTCGAGGCGGTCCGCACGCTCTGCGCCGGGCCCTACGCCCCGCTGCCGCCGGCGACGTTCGTCGACCTGCTCGCCGAGTTCGCGAGCCGCCCGGCGATCTCGCCGGACCTGTCCGACGACGCGGCCGCGGCGCTGCGGCTGCTCGAGGTCGAGAGCCGCCCGGTCGCCGAGCACATCCGGCAGGCGCTCGTGGCCGCGGCGGCGGAGCTCCTGGAGGGCGAGAGCGCGCCGGTCGAGATCCCGGCCGACGCCGAGCCCCGGGACATCGAGCGCGCGCTCCTGGTCGCCTCGCGCGGCGACATGACCTACGCGCTCCGGCGGCGGGGCCGGGGCCGGTACGTGCTCACGCGCGGCGAGCCGCGCGGCTTCCGCCTCTGGCGGCTCATCCACGAGATGCGCACCCCGATGCCGGACAAGCGCAAGGGGTGGATCCACACGAGCGGCCGCCTGTTCGCGGGCGAGCTCGTCGCGCCGCCGGTCGGCATGGCGGAGGTCACGCCCACGCGCGTGCCGGGCGAGCGCCACGTCTACCCGCCCGTCGGCGGCTGGGGGCCGTTCGTCCCCCGCATCGACGACCTGCTCGCCGCGGCCAGCCTGACCCAGCGCGAGATCCGCCTCATCACGGCGCGCGGCACGGTCACGGTGCGCGCGCCGGCCAAGCTCGCGCACCGGCTGCGCGCCCGCGCCCTGCTCACGCTGCGCTACGACCGCTACGCGCAGGCCCGCATGCGCGCGCTCGTGGCGCAGGAGCCGGCCGAGCAGAAGAAGTTCACGCTGATGACGGGCGAGCTCGGCTTCACGGTCGCGCTCGGCGACACCGGGGGCGAGGTCGAGGGCCGCCCGTACGCGATCGAGCCGCACCTGCCGAGCAAGTACCTCGCCGTCGCGCTGCCCTCGGCGTTCCAGCTCGGCCGCGACTGGCTCGTCGGCCCGTCGGTGCCCGTCTGGATCGACAGCTTCCTCTCGTACCTCGTCTCGCCGGCGGGCAACGTCCCGACGCAGCTCGCGTGGATCGTGTTCCTCGTCCTCGCGTACATGGTGCTGCGCGCCGCGTGGATCATGACGCAGATCGAGAAGGCGCGGCGGGGCATCCCGCTCACGATCGGCGGCTGGGGGACGCGCGGCAAGAGCGGCTCGGAGCGGCTCAAGGCCGCGCTGTTCCACGCGCTCCGGTACGACGTCGTCGTGAAGACGACCGGCTGCGAGGCGATGTTCATCCACGCCATGCGCGACCTGCCGGCGCAGGAGATCTTCATCTACCGCCCCTACGACAAGGCGACGATCTGGGAGCAGCGGAACATCCTCGCGGCCGGGCGGAACCTCCGCGCGCAGGTGTTCCTGTGGGAGTGCATGGCGCTCCAGCCGCTCTTCGTGGACACGCTCTGCTCGGAGTGGATGCGCGACGAGATCACGACGCTGACGAACGCCTACCCGGATCACGAGGACATCCAGGGCCCCGGGGGCGAGGACGTCGCGCGGGTGATCGCGCGCTTCATGCCCACGGACGGGCTGTCGTTCACGACGGAGGAGCAGATGCTCCCGCTGCTCAAGGACCAGGCGCAGCGCAAGGGGACGAACCTCGTCGCGATCCCGCCGATCGACGCGGATCTCCTGCCGGTCGATCTCCTCGATCGGCTCCCGTACCAGGAGCACCCGCGCAACGTGGCGCTGGTGCTGGCGCTGGCGGATCACTTCGGGGTCGATCGCGAGTTCGCGCTGGTCGAGATCGCGGATCACGTGATCCTCGATCTCGGCGTGCTGAAGACGTACCCGACGGTGCAGTACCGGGGGCGGAAGCTGACGTTCTCGAACGGGATGAGCGCGAACGAGCGCGCCGGGTTCATGTCGAACTGGACGCGGCTCGCGTTCGACAAGCACGACATCGACGCGACGCCCGGCAAGGCGACGGTGATGGTGGTGAACAACCGCGCGGACCGGGTCGCGCGGTCGCGCGTGTTCGCGCAGATCATCGTCGAGGACATCGGGGTCGATCACGTGGTGCTGATCAACTCGAACCTCGGCGGGATGATGCAGTTCATCACCGAGGGGCTCGACGCGCGGCTGCGCGACATGGTGATCACGGGCGACGGGGGCAAGGAGCGGGCGCTCGAGCGCTTCGACGAGCAGATGAAGAAGGTGGGCGTCCCGGCGCGCGCGGGCGCGTTCGAGGACGATCTCACCCGGATGCTGCGCGCGCTGCCCGCGATCGACGAGGCGGCGGCGGCGACGATCGTGGGCGGCCCCGAGGTGGCGGGGAAGAAGGGGGAGCCCGAGGCGATCGAGGCGGCGGTGAAGAAGGCGCTGGAGGCGCACGCGCCGCCGGCGGGGGAGGACGACATCCGCCCGGACATCGTCCACCACGCGGCGCGGCTGTCGCGGCGGCTGGCCCGGCGCGACAAGGCGCGCGCGGAGGTCGAGGCGGCGCTGTCGCGGGGCGCCGACGCCGAGGCCAACCAGGCGTTCCGGGCGGCGTTCCGCGAGCTGTTCCTCGAGCGCATCGCGGTCCTGTGGAACGCCGACGCGAAGGGGGACAAGGTGATCGACTTCATCACGCGCGAGGTCCCGCCGGGGTTCGACGCGCGGCTGATGGGGTCGCAGAACATCAAGGGCACGGGGCTCGACTTCGTTTACCGGTGGCTCTCGATGGACCGGGTGCGGACCGCGATCGAGCGGATGCAGAGCAACCCCTCGGCGCGGCGCGAGGTGCTGACGTTCTTCCTGTCGTACTCGGATTTCGGCCTCATCGATCTGCGCGAGGCGCTGGCGGCGGCGCGCGCGGCCAAGGAGCAGGGCGGCGCCGGGTGGGCGGAGCACGCGAACCTGATCGACGGGGCGATCCGCAGGCTCGAGGCGCTCGACAAGGAGAAGACGGCGGCGCTCGTGGTGACGGGCAAGACGGGGGTCGGGACGAAGGTGCTGCTCCGGGTAGAGCAGTTCGTCGATCACATGGACTCGGTGCGCCGGACGCGGTGGGCGAAGATCGTGATGGACGATCTGTTCGCGATGCGCATCGGCCACGGCCAGGCGGCGCTGCTGCTGCGGGAGATCGTGGGGCGGCAGAAGGGCGGCTGGCTGGCGAAGGACCTCGCCAAGTGGGTCGAGAAGCGCAGGGCGTGGCTGGAGAGCCGGCGGAAGAAGCCGAAGAAGGCCGAGGCTGCCGCGCCGCCGGGGGCGCCGGCGACCGAGCAGGGGTGACGTGCGGGAGGCGGGCAGGCGCTCGGTCTCGACGATCTCTGGGGCGAGCTCGACCGACTGGGGCGGAGGACGGGGGGCGCGGCGGCGGGCCGCTTCGGAGCCTTGCGGGGGAGAAGGGGGCCGGCGCTTCACCCCCGGCCGGCGCCTCGCCTCCCCCCGGGCGTCTCGCCTCCGGCGGGTGGATGCCGTACGCTGTCCGCGATGGGACATCCTGCCAGGCGCACCGGGCTCTCGCCCGCGGAGTACCTCGCGTTCGAGCGGGCCTCCGACCAGAAGCACGAGTACGCGAACGGCGAGATCTTCGCGATGTCGGGCTGCACCCGGGCGCACAGCCTGCTGGCCGGGAACATCCAGCGCGAGCTCGGCAACGCGCTGCTCGATCGCGCCTGCGAGGTCCACACCTCCGACCTGCGCGTCAAGATCACGTCCACGGGCCGCTACGTGTATCCCGACGCCTCCGTCGTCTGCGGCGATCCCGTGTTCGAGGATGCGGAGCTCGACACGCTCGTCAATCCGAGCGTGATTGTCGAGGTGCTCTCCGATTCCTCGGAGGCCTACGATCGCGGCGACAAGTTCGCGCAGTACCGGAGCGTCTCCACGATCGTGGAGTACGTGCTCGTCTCGCAGAAGGAGGTGCGTATCGAGCACTTCCAGCGGCAGCCGGACGGCCGGTGGCTGCTCGCGATCCTCGGCCCCGGCATGCAGCTCGAGCTCGAGTCGGTCGGCGTCGTCATCGACGTCGATCGCGTCTACCGCAAGGTGCCGCTCGCGCCCCCCGCGGTCGACTGAGCGGCTCTCCTCGAGGGGCTCCGGGCGCGCCTCCTGCGGCGCGCGTCACAGCGCCGGAGCGCAGTACGCGTCCTGCGGGGTGACCGACTCGACGACGACGGTCGTCCCCTTTCTGATGACGAACTCGCTCAGGCCGACCTCATGGCCCTCCGGGCTCCAGTCGTACGTGTAGCCGAGGCGCGTCCACGGATATCCACCCTCGCCATACGACGTCGCCTTCAGCTCGTTGAACCAGTCCTCGTGCTCCTGCGGCGTGCCGGCCGGGAAGTCGAGATCGGCGGTCGTGTCGTCGATCTCCATATCCGGGGTCGGGCGGAACATCGACTCGGCCGGTACCCAGAGCTCCACGACGCGGTCCTTGCCGCCATCCGGCGGCAGGCCGAGCAGCTGCTCCATTCGCAGCGAGAGCGCCGCTCCTTCGAGGCCGCTCGCGAGGCAGAACGCCAGGAGCTCGGGCGCCGCCGTGCCCCAGACCTCGACGCCGAGCGACGTCTCCTCGCCCACGAGCTCGTCGTAGCCCGCGTAGGACGTCCAGGTGACCATCAGCACACGACCGTCGTCGTCGCGGACGAGATCGGCGTTCTGGTCGTCGATCGCCGTCAACGTGTCCACGCGCTCGCTCTCCTCGGCGACCTCGGCGTCGGCGACGGCGGCCTGGTACAGCTCGAGCAGGCTCGCCCCGCCGCCCGCGCCGCCGCTCCCTCCCGCGCCGCCGCTCCCGTCCGTGTCATCGCCGCCGCAGGCGACGAGCAAGGCGCCCGCGCAAGCCCCCACCACCAGCCAGTGTTTGCTCATATCTCCTCGATGTCTCCCGCCTGTCCCGCCGGCCCAGCGAGAGCCGACCGACATCAGCCATCGCAGGCTACAGCAACGACGTGGCCGGCGGGCCATGGCGATGAGGCGGCCGCGCGAGGGCCTCGCCCGCGCTCCGCTCGCGCGACATCACGCGGCGTCGTGAAAGATGATACCCACCGTGTGGCGCTGCCCCGAGCGCACGCGGCTGACACCGTGCCGCATGTTGACCCGGTACACACCGCGCGTCCCCTGCACGGGCCGCTGGCGGACGGCGAAGACCGCGGCGTCGCCCTGGCGCAGCGGCACCACCATCGGTCGAGATTGCATACGCGGGCGCTGCTCGGTCATCACGAGCTCGCCGCCCGCGAAGTCGCGCTCGGGCTCGGAGAGGAGAATCGCGACCTGGAGCGGAAAGACGTGCTCGCCGTAGAGGTCCTGATGCAGGCAGTTGTAGTCGCCCTCTCCATACTGCAGCAGGAGCGGCGTCGGCTGGACCTGGCCCGCGGCATGACAGCGCTCCTCGAAGCGCGCGTGCTCCTCCGGATACTGGACCTCGAGGCCCATCGCCGCGCTCCAGCGGTTGGCGACGGGCACGAGGCGCGGATAGAGGCTGGCCCGCAGGGCGGCGATCAGCGCGGGCAGCGGGCGCGCGAAGTACTTGTATTCCCCGCGCCCGAACCCGTGCCGCGCCATCACCACCCGGATGCGGAAGAGCTCGTCGCGCGCGTACAGCGCGGCGAGGCCGACGCACTCCGCCCGCGCGAGCAGGCCCTCGATCACCGCGCAGCCGTGCGCGTCGAGGTCCTGCGACACGCGCGCCCAGTCCACCGAGGCGGCCCGCTCTTCCACGCTGCTCGCGACGGGGACGACCTCGCGGCGCGCCTTCAAGCGCCCGCCTCCCGGTCGAGCAGCGCGCGCTTGCGCTCGACGCCCCAGCGATAGCCCGACAGCCCGCCGTCGTTCCGCACCACCCGATGGCACGGGATCGCCACGGCCAGCGCGTTGGCCGCGCACGCCTGGGCCACGGCCCTGACCGCCCTCGGCGCGCCGATGGCGCCGGCGATCTCGGCGTAGCTCGCGGTCGTCCCCGCCGGGATGTCCCGCAACGCCTGCCAGACGCGCTGCTGGAACGCCGTGCCGCGGACGTCGAGCGGCAGCTCGACCGAGGCGCGGGGCCTCTCCACGAGGCCCACCACCTTCGCGACGAGCTGCTCGAACCCGGCATCGCCGCCGATCAAATGGGCCCGGGGAAACCGGCGCTCGAGATCGTGCGCCAGCTCCTCCGGGTCGTCGCCGAGCAGGATGGCGCATACGCCGCGCGCGGTGGCGGCGACCAGGATCGAGCCGAGGGAGCACTCCCCGATCGCAAACCGGATCTCCATCTGCGCTCCTCCGGCGCGGTACCTCGTGGGCGTCATGCCCAGCACCTGGTTCGACTGCTCGTAGAAGCGCCCGCCCGACCCGTACCCGGCCGCGTAGATCGCCTCGGTCACGGTGCCGCTCCTGTCGAGCTCGGCCCTCACCCGCCGGGCGCGGCGCGCCGCCGCGTACGCCTTCGGCGTCACCCCGGTCACGGCCTTGAAGATACGGTGTGTGTGGAAGACGCTCAGCCCCGCGTGGCGCGCCAGCTCCTCGAGGCTCGGCACCTCGTCGCTGCTCTCGATGAGCCGGCACAGCTCCGCCACCTGGGCCGCCTTCCGCTCGGCCAGCGGCGGCTGGTCCGGCTTGCAGCGCAGGCACGGCCGGAAGCCCGCCCGCTCGGCGGCGGCCGCGGTCGGATGAAAGCCGACGTTCTCGGGCCTCGCGGGGCGCGCGCCGCAGGACGGACGGCAGTACACGCCCGTCGTCTTGACCGAATAGAAGAACTTGCCGTCGGCGCTCGCGTCGCGGGCGATCACGGCTGTCCAGCGAGGGTCGCTCTCCACCACGGCGGCGAGCGCATGGGCCTTTCCCGACATGTCATCTGGCTCCTTCCGGCGCTTGTTGCGGGTCACGAGGCGAGCTTAACCCGCGCTGAAATCGCCGCACTCCGGGTCTTGCTCTCGAACTCGTCGACGCCGGCGAGGCGCCGGAGCTCGGCCGGGCGGCGCGTCAGCTGCTGGGCTCGATCCGGGCGAGCATCCCCTCCAGCGCCTCGACCGCGCGCATCGGCAGGCGCACCGAGACCGCGGTGGAGATCGTGGTGGGCTCCGGGTTGATCTCGATGGTCGGCACCCCCGAGCGCGCGGCTTCCAGCACTGGCCCCGTGATGTAGGGGAAGAGGCTCGACGTGCCGATCGAGACGACCACATCGAAGCCCTGCGCGAGCTCGCGCCGGAGGATCTCGACCTTCTCCAGGGGGAGCATCTCCCCGAAGAGGACGACATCGGGCCGGAGCACCGCGGCGCACGCCGGGCAGCTGGGGCAGGGGGCGAGGTGCGCATAATCGTCGACGTGCGCCTCGTACGGGCAGCGCGTGCAGAGGATGCGTCGGATGTCCCCGTGGATGTCGATGACGTTCGTGGAGCCGGCGATCCGGTGAAACCCGTCGACGTTCTGGGTGAGCACCCAGCAGCGGGGGATGCGGCGCTCGAGCCGGGCGATCGCCGCGTGCGCGGCGTTGAACCGGGCGCCCCGGCACGCGCGCTCGATCTGGTGGATGTACTTCCACGTGACCTCGGGGCGACGCTGGAACATCCCGCCCGAGAGCGCCTCCTCGATGGCGAGCCCCTCGTCGGTCGCCTTGTCGCTGTAGAGCCCCCCGATCCCGCGGTAGGTCGGGATGCCCGAGGCCGCGGACACGCCCGCGCCGGTGATGAAGAGGGCTGACCGGGCCGAGGCCAGGAGCGCGCTTGCTTGCTCGATCGACATCGGGCGCGCAGTCTACCCCCATTGCCCGGGCTCGCGCCTGCGGATCGGCCCGGGGCGCGCGAGAGGTCCTCGGGCGCTGGTCCGGCGATGGCCGACCGCGGGCTCCACCGCCCGGACCCGCGGATACCGGTCGCGCCGGCCGCGGCCGCGTCCGCCGCGGACCCCGGCCGGCGCGGCCGTGATCACAAGCTCTTGCCGTTGAATTTCTTGGTGTCGAGCGACTCGAGGTCGACGTCGTCCAGACAGCGGGCGTTGATGGCGCACATCTCTTTGCCGTCAGGCCCCGTTCCCCGCGCGAACGACTGGATCCCGCAGATCGAGCAGAACGTGTGGTGAATGACCTTCTTGTTGAACTGGTAATCGGTGAGGACGTCTCCACCTTGCTTGAGCGTGAACTGCTCCACCGGCGCGAAGGTCAGCATCGAGCCCAGCTTCGAACAGCGCGAGCAGTTGCACACGATCACGGGAGCGCTCAGGTCCACCTTCACCTCGTAGCGAACCTTCCCGCAGTGACAGCCACCTGTATATGTCTTGAGCTCCGTCATGCGCGCATGGTGCCACAGGCAGCCGGCCGCGTGCCTCAAAAACACGGAGCGCCGCGGCGGCTCGCGCGCGGCAAGGGAGGGTGTCCCGCGCCGCACCGGCAGCTCGCCGATGCCGGGCTCGACAGCGAGGCATTGCCTTCTGTCGAAAACTTTTCTCGGTGTTCAGGCGGACCGAGCGCGCTCGGCTCACCGGGAGGGGCCGGCGCGCCGCTCACTGCTCCTCGTAGTTCCAGGTCAGCCCGCCATCGACGAAGTACGTCGAGCCGGTCACGTAATCGGCGTCCGCCGAGGCGAGGAACACGGCGAGCCCGGCCACGTCCTCCGGCTTTCCCAGGCGGCCGAGCGGGATCTGCCCGAGCAGCGCGCCCAGCTTGTCGCGATCCTTGAGCAGGTCGGCGTTGATCTCCGTCTCGATCGCGCCCGGCGCGATGGCGTTCACGGTGATCCCGGTGCCGCGCAGCTCCACCGCGAGCGTGCGCGTGAGCATGCGGACGCCGCCCTTGCTGGCGCAGTAAGCGGCGAAGTTGGGGAACGGCAGGTCCTCGTGCACCGAGCTGATGTTGATGATCTTGCCGGGGCGCCCCGCCTCGCGCAGGTGGCGGACCATCGCCTGGGTTCCGAAGAACACCGCCTTGAGGTTGGTGTTCACGACCTGATCGTAGTCCTCCTCGGTCACCTCCCAGAACGGCGCCCGCTTCTCCAGGCCCGCGTTGTTGACGAGCACGTCCAGCCGGCCGAAGCGCGCGACGACATCGCGGATCAGCCCCTGCACGCTCTGGACGGAGGCGACGTCGACGGAGAACAGATGACCTCGCCGTCCGGCGGCCTCGACCTCGGCCAGGGCTTCCTGGGCGCCCTCCTTGCTCTTGTGGTACGTGAGCGCCACGTCGGCGCCCTCGCGGGCGAAGCGAACAGCGATGCTGCGGCCGATGCCCCGGCTGCTGCCTGTGACGAGCGCGATCTTGCCTTGCAGTCTCATGGCGGTCTCCTGTCTCCACGGGGCATTGTGCCCTCGCGCCCCGCCGCTGTTGCCGACGGAGCGTCACTCTCCACGTCCCGGGCCGCTCGCGCCCTTCAGCCCGCTGCTCCTCTCGGGCGTGGCCTCTCGCCGACCCGGCCTTCTCTCGCATGCTCGTGTCGCAAGCCAGCAAACCCCGGGCCGCCCGGCTCGCGTCGCCCGCGCGAGGCAGGTATCGAAGGCGCGAGGCCGGCGCGAGCGTCGGGCCGGGCGCGCCGTCGATGGATAGAATGCCCCCCATGCGCATCGCCTCCCTGCTCCCGTCCGCGACCGAGATCGTCTGCGCGCTGGGCGCGCAGAGCGAGCTCGTCGGCGTCTCTCACGAGTGCGACTTCCCCGAGGGGCTCGGCGGCCTCCCGGTGCTGACGCGCGCCCGGCTCGCGCCGGCGCGCTCCAGCCGGGGGATCGACGCCGCGGTCCGCGACGTCCTCCGGGACGCGCTCGCGGTCTACGACATCGACGAGGGCGCCCTCCGCGAGGCGCGGCCGGACGTGATCGTGACGCAGGACCTCTGCGACGTCTGCGCGGTCTCGCTCGACGACGTCCGCGCGGCCGTCGCCCGCCTGGCGCGGCAGGACGTGCGCATCGTCAACCTGCACCCGACGCGCCTCGATGACATCTGGGCCGATATCCGCCGCGTCGCCGAGGGGATCGGCCGCCCCGCCGCCGGCGAGGCGCTCGTCGAGCAGCTGCGCGCGCGCACCGCCGCCGTCGCCGCGCGCGCGGCCGCGGCGCCGGACAGGCCGCGCGTCCTCGCGGTCGAGTGGATCGATCCCGTCATGATCGGCGGCGTGTGGATGCCGGAGCTCATCGCCCTCGCGGGCGGAGAACCCCTCGTGACGCGCCCCGGCGAGCACGCGCCCACGCTCTCGCCGGCCGACCTCGCCGCGCTCGATCCCGACGTGGTGCTGATCAAGCCTTGCGGCTTCACCCTGGAGCGCACGCTCGAGGAGCTCGACCTCCTCCCCCGCGCCCTGCCCTGGGCCAGCTACCGCGCCGTGGCGCGAGGCCGCGTGTACGCCGCCGACGGCAACGCCTTCTTCAACCGCCCTGGCCCCCGCATCGTCGAGTCGCTCGAGATCCTCGCGGCCTGCGCGCATCCGTCCCTGTTCGCCGCCGCGCGCCGCGCGCACGCGCGCTCGGTGGTGCGGCTCGACGCGGAGCTCCGGCGGCACGCCTTCGACCTGGCGTGATCCGCGCGACGCGAACGCGGATGAGAGCCCCTCCCCGGTCCGATGTCCCCGCGCCTCCAAGGGCGCGCCGAGCCAGCGCAGGTGTCGCAAATTGCCACGCAGCCGCGCCCGAGCGCGCGCAGGACGCGCCGCTCCTGGGCTCGAATCCGTTCTCCTGGGCTCGAATCCGTGGCAGACCGCTTGCAGGGCGCGCGGGCAGAGGGAGCCGCCCGGCACGGTCGGCTCGCCCCGACCGGAGGCGCTCCATGACCGATCGCGCATACGACAAAGACACTGCATGGACCAACGCAGCGCTCCCGCCCATCGCTCCTCTCGCCGCCGAGCACAAGACGACGGTGTGCGTGGTCGGCGCGGGGATCGCCGGGCTCACGACCGCGTACATGCTGGCCAAGGAGGGCCGCGGCGTCATCGTCCTCGATGACGGCGTGATCGGCGGGGGCGAGAGCGGCTTCACGACAGCCCACATCGTGAACGCGCTCGACCGCCGCTGGACCGAGCTCGCGAAGCTCCACTCGGCGGAGCGCCTCCGGCTGGCCGCCGCGAGCCACACGGCCGCGATCGACACGATCGAGCGGATCGTGCAGGACGAGGGCATCGACTGCGATTTCCGCCGGGTGCCAGGGTACCTGTTCGCGGCGCCGGGGCAGCCGTCGAGCACCATCGAGGACGAGATCAAGGCGGCTCACCAGGCCGGCCTCGAGCGCGTGCACGGGGTCGACCGGGCGCCCCTCCAGAGCTTCAACACCGGAGTCGCGGCGAAGTTCCCCGATCAGGCCCAGTTCCACATCCTCCGCTACCTCGCGGGCCTCGCCCGCGCCGTCGAGCGCCACGGGGGCAGGATCTACACGAGGGCGCACGTGGTCGACGTCGACGAGCAGGCCGAGCCCGACCACGTGGTCGTCAAGACCGACCGCGGCGTCAACATCGTCGCGAACGAGGTCGTGCTCGCCACCAACTCCCCGTTCTTGCCGTGGATCTCGGTGCACCTGAAGCAGGCGGGCTACAGGACGTACGTCATCGCCCTGCGCGTGCCGCGCGGCTCCATCCCTCCTGGCCTCTACTGGGACACCGAGGATCCGTTTCACTACGTCCGGCTCAGCAACCTCGACGGCGCGGACGGCCCGGACGAGCTCCTCATCGTCGGCGGCGAGGACCACAAGACCGGCCAGGCCGACGACGCGGATCAGCGCCACGCCCGGCTCGAGGCGTGGGCGAGGGAGCGCTTCCCGCAGGCGGGCCAGGTCGTGCACCGCTGGTCCGGGGAGGTCATGGAGACCGCGGACGGGCTCGCGTTCATCGGGCGCCTGAAGAAGGAGTCGCGCATCCTGCTCGTGACCGGCGACTGCGGCAACGGCATGACCCACGGGACCATCGCGGGCCTCCTGGTGAGCGATCTCGTCCACGGCCGCGAGAACGCGTGGGCCGAGCTCTACGACCCGGGCCGCGTGAACCTCACCCTGCACTCCGCGTCGGAGTACCTCAAAGAGAACCTGAACACGGCCGCCCAGTACGCCGACTGGCTGACGGGTGGAGACCTGGACGACGTGGAGAAGCTGCCCCCGGGGATGGGCGCGATCATGAGAAGGGGGCTGACGAAGCTCGCCGTCTACCGCGATCCGCAGGGTCATGTGCACGAGCGATCGGCCGTGTGCCCCCACCTCGGGTGCATCGTGGCCTGGAACCCGGCCGAGCGGACGTGGGATTGCCCCTGCCACGGGTCGCGCTTCGCGTGCACCGGCCGCGTCATCCACGGCCCGGCGACGAGCGACCTGAAGCCCGTCGACACCGCCTCGCCGGGCGAGGCCGAGGCGCCCGCCGGCAAGGGGCTCGCCCGGACCGGATGAGCGCGCGTCGACGCCAGGGCAGCGCGCGCACCCGGGCGCCATCTCCTGCGGGGCGCCGCTCAGCGGCCGGCTCAGCGGTGCGGGCGCGGGCGGGCGGGCCGTCCGGGCGCCCCGGGCTCATCGCGGTGGGTGCGGAAGTAGGACGGGGCGGCGTGTACAGGTATACGGAGAGCCATGCAGGAGAGCCACCACCCCGGGGGCGCCGCCCCGTCCGGCGACGCGCCGTTCCTCGCCGGCGACGGCGAGATGGCGCAGCTCATGCGCGAACTCGACTGGTCGCTCACCCCGATCGGCCCCATCGACCGGTGGCCGCAGAGCCTGCGCACCGCGGTCAGCATCTGCCTCGCCTCACGGCACCCCATCGAGATCTGGTGGGGGCCCGAGTACGCCCGCTTCTACAACGATGCGTACCGCCCCATCCTCGGCGCGACGAAGCACCCGCAGTTCCTGGGCCGCCCGGGGCGCGAGTGCTGGGGCGAGATATGGGACGTCATCGGCCCGATGCTCGACGGGGTGCGCGCCACCGGGAAGGCGACGTGGTCCGAAGACTTCCAGTTGATCGTCTCGCGCAACGGGTACGTGGAAGAGACGTACTTCACGTTCTCGTATGCGCCTGTCCTGATCGAGGACGGCTCGGTCGGCGGCATCTTCTGCGCGTGCGCCGAGACGACGGGGCGGGTCCTCAGCGAGCGCCGCCTCCGGGCGCTGCGCACCCTCGGCGCCCAGTCCGCCGCGGCGGCGATGGTCTCCCCGGAGGAGACCATCGCGCGATCGGTGAGCACGCTGGTCGAGAGCTCCGCGGACGTGCCGTTCGCGCTCGTGTACATGGTCGAGCCGGGCGGGGAGACGGCCCGCCTCGCGGCCGCCTCCGGGCTCGCCCCCGGAGGCCGGGCGAGCCCGGAGCGCGTCCCGCTCGCCGGGGAGGGCGCGATCTGGCCGCTCGCCAACGTCGCGCGGAGCCGCGAGTGCCAGCGCGTCGACACCCCCGCCGAGCGGTTCGGCGAGCTGCCCGGCGGCATGTGGCCCGAGCCGTGCCGCGAGGCGGTCGTGCTGCCGCTCTCGCGGTCGGGGCAGGCGGCGCTCCAGGGCTTCCTCGTCGTCGGCGTCAGCCCGCGCCGCACGCTCGACGCGGCCTACAGCGATTTCTTCGAGCTCGCGGCCGGCCACATCGCCACGACGATCTCCGGCGCGCGGGTCTACCAGGAAGAGCGCCTCCGCGCGGAGGAGCGGGCCGAGCTCCTCGCGCGCGAGCAGGCGGCGCTCGCCGAGGCCGAGCGGCACAGGTCGCGCCTCGAGACGCTGTTCATGCAGGCCCCGGCCGGCATCTGCGTCCTGCGCGGGCCGGAGCACGTCTACGAGCTCGCGAACCCGCGGTACCTGAAGCTCGTCGGCGATCGCGACATCCTCGGCAAGCCCCTCCGCGACGCGCTGCCCGAGACCGCGCCGGCGGTCGTCCCGCTGCTCGACCGCGTGGTCGAGACGGGCGAGCCGTTCTTCGGCAACGAGTTCCCCGTGATGCTCGCGCGCGGCGGCGAGCCCGAGGAGTGCTTCTTCAACTTCATCTACCAGCCCATCTACGACGCCATGGCCAGGGTCGAGGGCGTCGCCGTGCTCGCCTTCGAGGTGACCGACCAGGTGCGCGCGCGGCGGCGCGCCGAGCAGCTCGCCCACGCGCTCGCGATCACGAACCAGGATCTCGACCAGTTCGCCTACGTCGCGTCCCACGACCTCAAGGCGCCCCTCCGCGGCATCGCGAGCCTGTCGGAGTGGATCGAGGAGGGGCTCGCCGACAAGATGAACGACGAGGCGCGCCAGCAGATGCGCATGCTCCGCGGCCGCGTGCACCGCCTCGAGGCGCTCATCGAGGGCATCCTCAGCTACTCGCGCGCGGGCCGCATCCGCGACAGGGCCTCGCCCGTGGACGTGGGCGCGGTCGTCGCCGAGTGCGTCGAGCTCCTCGCGCCGCCGTCCGAGGCGCGCATCGTCGTCGCCGACGGCATGCCGACGATCCTCGCCGAGCGCGTGCCCGTGCAGCAGGTGTTCATGCACCTCATCGGCAACGCCCTGAAGCACGCGCGCCGCGCGGACGCGATCGTCGAGGTGGCGTGCGCAGACGTGGGGGAATTTTACGATTTCACGGTAAAGGACAACGGCCCCGGGATCCCGCCGCAGTTCCAGGAGCGCATCTGGGGCATCTTCCAGACGCTGGAGGCGCGCGACAAGCTCGAGGGCACCGGGATCGGCCTGTCGGTGGTGAAGAAGATCGTCGAGACGCGCGGCGGCCGCGTGGGGCTCGAGTCGGCGCCGTATGCCGGCGCGACCTTCCACGTCCTCTGGCCGAAGCGCCAGAAGGCGGCCTCGTGACCGGCGCGGCGGGGGCCTGGCTCAGCCGTTGAGGAAGCGCTCGCCGGGCGCGGCCTTGCGCTGCTCGGCGGCGTTCGCGTAAGCGAAGGTGTAGCTCGAGTCGAGCGCTGGGCGGCCCTCCACGCGGAGCTCGAGCCGGAACGTGCTGCCCTCGAACCTGGGGAGCACGAACGAGAGCGTGGGCCCCTTTTCGTTGCGCCGCGGCGCGAGGTCGGGGAAGCGCCAGCTCACGAGCGCGGTGGCCCGGCCGGCGCAGACGACGCGGGCCTCGACCGCGCCCGAGGCGACGCCCTCCGGAGCGTCGTTGAGGATGAACAGATCGGCGCGGAACTCTTCCCCGCTCTTCCAGCCGAACTTCGGCGCCCGGGCGCTGGCGAGCGCGGGCCTGCACGCCGCCTTCACCGCGTGGTACGCGGGCTTCGGCCGGTGAGGCCAGCTGATGAGGTTGTTGTTCGCGGCCGACGGCCACGGCTCGTTGTAACACCAGTTCAGCGCCATCGCGCACACCGGCTTTTGCCGGCGCGCCTCCTCGAAGATGAACTTGTATCCTTCGCTCTGGAGGAGCTGCCCTCGCTCGACGAGCTCCTCCAGCGTCCTCGCTGGGCCGAAGTAGTGCTCGATGGTGGCCTGGCAGAGCCAGCTCCCGGGGTCCATGTTCCAGGCCGAGAACGCGTGGTGCGCCTCCCAGGCGGTGCCCTTGCGCGGCGGGAAGAGCTCGGCCTCGGGGATGAACGTCTTCAGGTACTCCACGTCCGACGGCCCCGGGCACCCGAACTCCGAATAGGCCGTGTTGCTCGCCGTGCCGAAGATCTGGTGGGGCTCCCGGCCGTGCTCGTCGCGGAACCGGTAGTCTCCGTGCCCCATGCCGTCGATCGGCGCGGTCGGGATGAACGGCGTGTCGCGGTCGAGCTCGTAGGTCATCTTGTTGAGGAGGCGCAGCGGGAGCGACTGGTCGGTCATGCCGGACCAGACGTTGAACAGCTCGTTCCCCCCGCACCAGAACGCGAGCGACGGGTGCTGCCGGACGCGCCGGATGGTGCTCTCCGCCTCCTGCTGCAGCACGCGCAGGTAGTTCGGCTCGCCCTCGTACAGGTTGCACGCGAGGTGAAACTCGGTCCAGACCATGAGCCCGAGCTCGTCGCAGATCTCGTAGAACGCTTCCTTGTTGATGATCGCGCCGCCCCAGGTGCGCAGCAGGTTGAAGTGGGCGCCCTTCGCCAGCTCGAGCAGCGGGCGATAGACGCCCTCGTCGATGATCCCGGGGAAGATCTCGGGGCAGACCCAGTTCGACCCGCGCGCGAAGATCGTCCGGCCGTTCACCTCGAGCGTCACCGGCGGCCGGCTCCGGCTCTTCGGGAAGCGCGCCGGCTCGTCCCAGGCGCCCTCGTGCATCACGAGCCGCACCCGGCGAAAGCCCACCTTGCGCGTGTGCACGGCGGCGCCGCCGAGGCGCACCTCGAGCGTGTAGCGCTCCGGCTCGCCCTCGCCGTTCGGCCACCAGAGCCGGACGCCCGAGAGCCGCGCCTCCGGCCGCTCGCTCGACACCACCTCGTTGCCCTCCGGGTCGAGGAGCCGATACGAGGCGCCGGCCGCGCCCCCGTCGCTCGTCTCGATGCGCACGTCGAGATCGGCCGCGGTCAGGTCGTCCGACAGGCGGTAACGGAAATCCACCGAGCGGAAGTGGCGCGCCGGGCGCACCTGAATGCCGGTCTCCTGCCAGATCCCGCACGGGATCAGGCGAGGGTGCCAGTCCCAGCCGTAGCTCACCGGCGGCTTGTTCGAGAGGCGCGCCTGCGTCCGGTCCTCCGGCGACGGCGCGGCCTTGGGCGCGGGGAAGATCACGATGGAGAGCTCGTCGCCCGTCTCGGCGCGACCGGTGAGATCGATCTCGAACGGCGTGAACATCCCTTCCTGGTCGTGGCAGAGCTCGCCGCCGAGGTACACCTGAAAGCGGTAATCGACGCCGCCGCAGAAGAAGAACACCTGCTCGTCCGCCCCGGCCCGCGGCACCTCGAGACGCGCGCGGTAAACCCAGTACACGTCCTCGGCGAAGCGAAACTGCCGGAAGTTGTCCCCGACGGTGTAGTCGGGGAGCCCCTTGGCCCTGGCCCAGTCGAGCTGCACCGCGCCCGGGACCGTCGCGGGGACGAACTCCGCGGGAGGGACCGAGGGATCCCTGGTGAACCCGACCTCCCAGGTCAGCGGGGCGAGCGGGTACGAGGCGGCGACGTGCTCGGAAGCGAAGCGTGAGGCGATGGGCATAGGAACGGCTCCTTACATAGCGCTCCGCCGCGCCGTCCGGAAGGCGAAGATGGCATACGGCAAACGGCGCACAGGGTGCGCTGCGCGCGGCCGCGCGGCGACCTCGGGTCGCGCGGCCGCGCCTCGATCCGGCGCCGGCCCAGGCGCGATGCCGGGGCCGGCCCAGACTCAATGTTTGCCGAGGCGCTTGACCTCTTGCCCTGCGAGCAGCGCGTGCGCCTCCGCCAGCACCTCGGGGATGCGGCGCCGCTGCGGCGCGCCGGCGAGGGCCTGCGCGAGGTCGAGCTCCCGCACGCGCTCGGCGCGGTTGCCGGGGGACCAGTGATCGCCGTTCCCGAGGAGGTTGTACCGCATCTTGCCATAGGCGATCATGTCGAGCGCCCTGGCGTAGTTGTACAGCCGAAGGATCTCGCGGACGTTCACGTGTCCGGGGACGTCCTCCCACTCGGGCAGGCCGACGTGCCATGTGTCGACCCACGCGCGGCCGAGCACCCGCTCGAGCTCCTCGTCGATCCGGCGCAGGATCGGCGCCAGCGCGGCCTGCGCGGCGCCCTCGCGCTCGAGCGGCGGCAGGACCTTCATGTGCTCGTCGAAGTCGGACGGGCGCGCGGCGCCGATGCTGATCGTGTGGACCTCGGGGCGGGCGAGACAGAACAGGTCGTTGAACACGATCGGCGAGAGCGGGGCGCACAGCCGCACGAGCTTGTCGCTCGGCTCGTAGAGCCTGCCCCCCTTGTCGGTGGGGCTGATGATGAAGACCCCCATGTCGCGCTCGGCGGCCGCCTGGATGGCCGGCCACGCGACCTGGTTCACGTAGTACCAGTGCAGGTTCACGTAATCGCACCGGCCGTCCTGCACCATCGCCAGGATCACGCGCAGCGGCGCGTGCGTCGAGAAGCCCACCGCGCGCACGCGCCCCTGCCGCTTCAGCTCGAGCGCGGCGTCGAGGCAGCCCCCCTTGCGCAGCGACCACCCGAGGCGCGTCTCGTCGTTCACGCCGTGGAGCGCGAACAGGTCGACGTGATCGAGGCGGAGGAGCTTCATCGAGCGCTCGAACGCCTCGAGGAACCTCTTCGGATCGGCCTCGGGGCCGACCTTCGTCTGGACGATGATCCGCTCGCGCGGCAGCTCCGGCAGGATGCGCCCGAGCTGCTCCTCGCTGGTGCCGTAGCCTCGCGCCGTCTCGATGTGGTTGATGCCGAGCTCGAGCGCCCGCGCGATGCACGCCTCGACGTTGCGCTGGCTCCCCGGCGAGATGCGGTCCTTGTCGTTCCAGGAGTGCTGGTACCGCATCCCGCCACACGAGAGGACGGGCATCTGGATCTCGGTACGACCGAAGCGGCGATAGAGCATGCGTGTCACCTCAGGCTGGGGAGGGCGAAGCCTACCGCACCGTGACAGCCTTCCGCTGACGCCGCAACGCGAGGAGGGGGAGCGCCGCTCGGGGCCGCGAGCTCGGCGCGCTCCCCTGCAATGCTCCAGCAGAGCAGGAATCGTCGCAGCGAGTCGCGCCGCCGTCCGGCGCGGCCAGGAGAGCGATCCGGCGCCCGTCCCTGTTGACGCGGCGCTCCGGAGGAGCCCGGTACTGCCTTGTGCTCCGTCGGGCGCGAGAAGGCCCGCGGGCCGGTCGATTGGAATTGACATCGGCTATGTTAACGCTCACATTGGCCCAGGGTTATCCTTTGTCTCGCCGGGCGAGATGGCTTTCGCGGCGCGAGCGTGGCTCTGCGGCATGGCCGCCAGGTGCGGGTTCCCGTTCATCGTCACCCCCTTGCATTCTCGGAGAGCAAGATGAAGAAGCCGTCTTGGCACGAGCTCCGTTCCTCAAGAGGTATCGCCGTCGTATGCACGCTCGCGTTCGCCGCCGCATGCACGGGCACGCTGGGTGACTCGGCGGATGGCGATGGGTCATCCTCCAGCGGAAACAGCGGAAACGGTGGGCCGTCGGCGGGCTCGGACCCTCCGCCGTTCCAGCCCGCGGCCGGGATGCTGCGCCGGTTGACGAGGACCCAGTTTCGCAACGCCGTGCACGACGTGTTCGGCGTGGAAGTCGATGTCCATGAGCTCGACCCCGACAGCTGGAATGGAAACTTTGCGACCATCGGCGCCACGACCGTCGTGACCTCGGAACGAGGCGTCGAGCAGTATCACGCGGCCATCGAGGGCGCCGTGGATGCGGTGTTCGCGGACTCCGCGAGGCGCGACCAGTTCATCGGTTGCGCGCCCAGCGGCGCGCAGGACGACGCCTGCGTGCGCGGCTTCATTGAGACGCTCGGGCTGCGAGCGTGGCGCCGCCCGCTCGAGGGCGCCGAGGTCGACCGGCTCGCGGCCGTCGCCGCGAACGCCGCGACCGAGCTCGGAAGCGCGGTCGAGGGGGCCCGCTGGGCGACGGTGGCCCTCTTCACGTCGCCGAACTTCCTGTATCGCCCGGAGCTCGGCGCCCCGAGCGCCGGCGGGTCGCTTCGCCTGACGGGCTACGAGATGGCGTCCCGGCTCGCGTTCCTCGTGTGGAACAGCCTGCCGGACAGGGAGCTGCTCGACCAGGCCGCGAGCGGTGTGCTCGACACGGTGGAGGGCGTTCGCGCCGCGGCGACGCGGCTGCTCGACGCGCCCGCCGGACGCGAGGCGGTCGGCGCCTTCGCCGAGGAGTACCTGCGGCTCGATCGGATCGGCACGCAGGCGAAGGACACAGGGCTGTTTCCGGAGTACGGCCCCGCGCTGCAAGCGGCGATGGTCCGCGACATGCGCGGCACGTGGGAGGTCCTCGCGTTCGAGGATCACGCGAGCGCGCTCGACCTGTTCTCGACCACGAAGGTCGTCGTCAACAAGGAGCTCGCCCAGCTCTACGGCCTCGACGCGACCGGCCTCACCTCGAGCGCCTTCGAGGTTCGCTCGCTGCCCGCGGACGGCCAGCGCTCCGGGATCCTCAGCAAGGCGGGCTTCCTCTCGCAGTTCGCGAACCAGAAGGAGGGCTCTCCCACCCTGCGCGGCAAGTTCATGCGCGACGCCCTGATGTGCACGCCCATCCCGCCGCCCCCCGGCGACGTCGACCTCGTGCTCGACGAGCCGACGGCGGACAAGCCCCTCACGAAGCGCCAGCGGCTCGAGCTCCACCGGACCAAGCCCGCGTGCGCCGGTTGTCATCAATACATGGACCCGCTCGGCCTGCCGCTCGAAAACTTCGACGCGATCGGGCGCTACCGCACGACCGATTACGGGCTGCCGATCGATCCTAGCGGCGATTTCGACGGGGTGCCGGTCGCCGACGCGCGCGAGCTCGGGGAGGTCGTCGGCGCGAGCGCCGACGTCGCGCGATGCCTCGTCCGCAAGTACTACTCGTACGCGGCAGGTCACGAGGCGCGAGACGTGGACGGCAGCGTCCTCGACGCGCTGGCCGCTTCGTTCGAGGCGTCGGGGTACCAGCTGCGCGATCTGGTCCTCGACGTCGTGACGAACGAGGCGTTTTCGTCCGTCGCCCCCCAACTCTAGTCGAACGGGATACGCCATGACGAGCAAAGCTTTGAACCGACGAACAGTTCTCCGGGGCATGCTGGCGACGGGCGCCGCGGTGACCATCCCGCTCCCGCTGCTGGAGATCATGCTGAACCAGAGCGGCACGGCGTACGCTCAATCGAACACCCCGGTCGCGCCGCTCTACGTCACCTGGTTCTTCGGCAACGGGACGCTGCCCGGCCGCTGGAAGCCGGCGCGCACGGGCTCCGGCGCGGCCTGGGAGCTCAGCCCCCAGCTCCAGCCGCTCGCGGACCTCAAGTCGTACCTCACGGTGATCAGCGGCCTCGAGAACAAGCTCGTGACACCGGGCGTCGAGCACCCCACGGGGTCGGCGGGGGCCACGACCGGCGCGCCGCTCAGCGGGAACGCCGTGCGGGCCGCGTCCATCGACCAGGTCGTCGCGGACGCCATCTCTACGGGGACGCCGTACCGCTCTCTCGAGGTGGGCGTGACGCCGGCGACACCGAACGGCCCTCAGGACTCGCTGCACACGATCTCGCACAGGGGGCCGAACTCGCGCAACAACCCGGAGTTCGATCCGAAAGCGGTGTTCAACCGGCTGTTCACGGGCGGCGCGCCCGAGCCCACCGACAACGGCGCCGAGCAGGCCAAGAAGCTCGCGAAGGTCCGGAAGAGCGTGCTCGATTCCGTCCTGGAAGACGGCGCGAGCCTGCAGCAGCGGCTCGGGGCGGCCGACCGGCACCGCGTGGAGCAGCACCTCGAGTCGATCCGCGCGATCGAGCGGCGCCTCGAGGCGACGACCCCCGGCGACAATACGCCGAACGCATGCAGCAGCCCGACGGCCCCCACCGCCGGCAAGGACATGCAGAGCGAAGCCCCCCCGGCGGTGAACACCGCCATGGTCGAGCTCTCGGCGCTCGCGCTCGCGTGCGAGAGGACGCGCGTCCTCTCGTTCATGTTCTCGCTGCCCGCCGCGCACGTCTACTACCGGCACCTCGCGACGGACATGAACGACGACTTCCACGACACCATCTGTCACGGGGATCCCGGGGATCAATCGGGTCAACCTCGCGTCGACAAGGGCGTGATTTACACGATGCGCTGCCTGAACGAGTTCTTGACGAAGCTCAAGAACACGCCGCACGGCAGCTCGAACCTGCTCGACGGCTCGCTCGTGTACATCACGTCCGACACCGCCTGGGGCAAGGTCCATACGAAGCAGGAATGGCCGGTGCTCTTCGCGGGGAAAGCCGGTGGGCGGCTGCGCGGCGACTCGCATCACAACTTCCCCGGCGACAACCTGAGCAAGGCGCTCCTGACGGTCGCCCAGATCATGGGCTCGAAGGCGACGGAGATCGGCATCGACGCGGGGCGGGTCACGTCGCCGCTTCAGGGCATCCAGGTCTGAGCGCGGCGTCGCGGCGTCTGGAAGAGGCGCTTTGCTCGAACCGTGACCGGCCGGCCGGCCGCATCCGCCTTCGGCACCCCATGCGAACGAAACCACATCCTCCGAGCTGGGCGCCGCGCGCTTCGCGCGACCCGGGGTCCAGCCGCCGCACCCGACACCGCCGACAAGCATCCGACGCGCTGGGGCCTCGAGCGAGCCAAGCCCTTTGGGCCAGCGCCCGTGCCGCGCTCGCGATCGGCCTCGGCGCTGGACTGGTCGCCTGTAGCTCGGACGGCTCCTACGACGGCAGCGCGGGCGGGGAGACGGGCGGCAGTGGCTCGCTCGTGGCCGGTTGCGCGCCCGCTGCTGGAGCGCAGAACCCGCGCAGCATCGCGGAAGTCGTGCGCATGGTGAATACGCTGGAGAAGCCGCTCGAGCTTCCGTGCTTTCTTGCGCACCTGGCTGGTCCGCTGCAGATGACCGCCGCCTTCAGCGCCGGCAGCGCCCAACCCTCGTTCGCCCGTCGCAGCCCGCGGATCTTCGTGTTCCTGGATCCTCTCGTCTTCACCGTGGTGCCGGAGGGGCCGGGGCGGTACCTGCTCGAGTTCGGCGAGCGCCGAGGCGACGCGCGATCGCTGAAGGGGGAGATCGTGTTCCCGGTGACGGGCGAGCTCGCACCGGAAGCGCCGTTCGAACATATCGTCTTCAATGAGCAGTACTCGACCTGCGCTTTTTGCCACGACGCCGAGACGCGCGCGCCCGACGTCCCCTTCGCGCGAGCCTTCGAGTCGCTGGCGCTCCGCCCGCCCGACAGCGCGTTGGTCGGCCTCGACGAGCTGCGCTCGGAGGTGCAGCTTTGTGACGCCGGGAGCGACCCCTACCGCTGCGCCATGCTTCAAGCGCTCTTCGATCGGGACGCCGTCGTCGAGCGCGTGTTCCCCGAGACCTACGATACGCTTTGACGTCGGCGCCGCGCCCGGCGGAGCGGCGCGCAGGGAGGCGCGAGCGAGCGCTCGACGCAGGGGCGCAGGTCGCAATGGCGCGAGCGAGAGCTCAACGCGAACGGGGGACCTGCCGCGCCGTGAACGCCCTCCGCCGGCGCCGCAACGCGAGGAGGGCGAGCGGCGAGAGGAACAGCAGACGCCACGGAGACCCGCCCCGCGGGTCGACGGCGCAGCCGCCGCCGCTGTCGCCCCCCTCGTCGGGCGCGCCGCCGCCGGAGGCCCCGGAGGCGCCCGCGCCGGTGCTCCCTGCGCTCCCGGCGCCGCCAGCGCTGCCCGCGCTCGCGGGGGCGCCGCCGCCGGTACCGCCGCTGCAGGTGCCGTTCGGGCAGCCCTCGCCGGGCTCGCAGAGGCCGGGATCCTCGTCGGTCTCGCCGTCGCAGTCGTCGTCGAGCGCGTTGCACACCTCGGGGCTCGGCTCGCCGGGCGTGCACGACCCGGGGGTGCACGCGGTCGCCTCGCGCGCGCACATCCCGACGCCGCACACCTCGCGCACCCCCTCGTCCTCCCGGCCGTCGCAGTCGTCGTCGATCAGATTGCACGTCTCGACCGCGTCCGGGTGCACGTCAGGGGACCTGTCGTTGCAATCGTTCGAGCTCGGCGCGAAGCCGTCCGGGGGGCACTTCGCCTGGACCGTCGCCCCGAAGAGCGAGCCATACCCGTCGCCGTCGGCGTCTTCGAATTGCGTGGTCACCGCGAGGTCCTCGTCGACCTGACCATCGCAGTCGTCGTCCATCCCGTTGCAGGCCTCGGCCTGATCGGGGTGGATGTTGACGCTGTAGTCGTCGCAATCGCCGCCGCGCGGCGCGTGCTCGGCGGGCAGGGCGCAATCGATCCTGGGCACGCCGGAGTCGCCGTATCCGTCCCCGTCGCGGTCGAGGTAATACGTCGAGCCCTCGCACCCGTACGCGAACGCGGCGCTGGAGGCCGAGGCGCCGTCGCCGCGCGAGCCGTTGTCGCCGTTGGCCGCGACGGCCCACACCTCGACGACGACCCCGCCCGGCGCGCCCGGGGCGATCCACTGCGCGTCGAAGCGGACGACCCCGCCGCTCGCCCGCTTCGGCGCGCTGTGGACGAGCTGGCGATCGTCGATGAGGTGAGTGCCTTGACCGTCGATGGGAGCGAGACGACCTGTCCCGGTGCGGAGATAGATGCCGCCGGCATTGATGTTGGCGGACTGGATCTGCACCTGCAGAGTCACCGCCTCGCCGGCCGCCGGGTTCTTCGGGTTATGGTCGATGGTGATAGTGGGCGTCGCGCCGCCGGTATGGCAGCCGTTGCACCCTTCCACCGCTGTCCCGCCGCGGCGCGCATGGGCCTCCGAGGCGATCAACGTGGTCAAGAGGGCCAAGCTCACCGAGAGGACCGGTGAAGAAAGCGATGTACTTCGCATGCGCCTCGACGCGCAGCTCGGGCTCGCGAGCTCCGCGCGCTCCGCTGCGATGCTCAGGGATAGCCGCACGCGATGGATGCGACAAGCGCATACGCGCAGAGCAAAACATTGTGCTGCGACCACCCAACGCGGCGCCTGCCCGCGCTGCCGGGACAGCGGGTGTCGCGGAGCGCGCTCCTGCCCCCTGTCCCCTGTCCGATTCCGGCGCGGTGCGTCAGCGCGTCAGCGCGTCAGCGCGTCAGCCGAGCCGGGCGTGTTGCGGCCTTGTGACGTCGCAGACGACACCGTGGTACTTGAGCAAGCCTTCATCGAGGGTCACGACGGTCGCGTCGGCGCTGTGGGCGGCCCACAGGTACACGAGGTCGGTCGCGTTGGCGAAGGGCCTGCGGCCGCGCATGCGCTTCGTCAGCAGGGCGAGGAAGTCGGCGACGGCGCCCTCGTCCGCGGGCGCGACCAGCTCGACGGCGAGGCCTTCCAGCGGGCTCGCGGCCGCGGGCGCGCCCCGGCGCGACGCCGCGAGCCGTCGCTCGGCCACGTACACCTCCAGCCACAGCTCGGGCGGCGCGAGCACGCGCGCCGCGCCCGCGGCCACGGCCGCGCGGGCGCGCTCGAGAAAGGCCAGCGCGTCCGCGTGCCCGGGCTCGGCGGGCTTCATGGAGGCGATGGCGACGGAGCTGTCGAGCACGAACCGCATGAGGCCTTACCGCGCCTGCCGCCCGGCGCGGACCGCGCGCAGCATAGCGCGGCCGGTTCACGCGGCGACCCGGCGAATCGCGGGCTCCGAGCCGCGCCCTGCGCGCCATCGCGCCGGGCGAGACGCGATGCTTGCTCAAGCCGTCGATCATGGCGGCGGCTGGTCCATGCGTGGCACACGCTGGCACGGCGAGCGTCCTCCGCGGCCGAAACCACGTGAGTTCGCACGGGTACATACCTTGCTTATTACCGAACATGCGAACGTTCCTGCGCCGTCTCCTCGTCGCGTCCCAGTGGGGCGCGAGCCTCGCTCTGGCATCCGGCTGCGGCCCGCACGTCGAGCCGGGCGGGAGCTCGACCCCGCCTGAAGGCACATCGTCGCAGTCCGGCGGGAGCTCGACCTCGTCGGGAGGCGCATCGTCGCAGTCCGGGGGCGGCGGCGAGCCCGGCCCTCCGGACGCCTCGGCGCCGCTCGATCCCTATCCGGATCCGACCTGCGTCGGACCGATCCACGACGGCGGCTATGAAGGCCAGTGCTGTTACGAGGTGCACTGCGCGGCGCCGGTCGGCGGCGCCTGCCCCGCGGCCTCCGAGGCCGCGCAGCACCTCGACGACCTGCCGCCCGGCTCGGGGACGTGCATGTGCGACGGCGACGGCGAGGGCGGCGCCGAGTCGATCATGGGCCCGTTCGCGAACCGCACGGCGTCGGATCCCGCGAGCTGCTGCTATCTCGTCGGATCCATCGGCTGTGAGGGGCGCCCCCTCCTGGTCCGGGGCGAGCCCCGCGTCGCGCCGCTCACGCGCGCGCCGAGCGCCTGGTCGCAGACCGCGTTCCAGCGGTTCGAGCGCGCGCTCGCCGACATCGATCTCCGCGAGCTCGCGCCGGCCGAGCGCCGCGAGCTCGCCCGGCGCTGGGCCGAGCGCGGCCAGAACGAGCACGCCTCGGTCGCCTCCTTCGGCCGCTTCGCGCTCGGGCTGATGGCCGTCGGCGCGCCTCCCGAGCTGCTCGAGGCGGCGCACCGCGCCGCGGTCGACGAGGTGCGGCACGCGCGCCTCGCCCTGGCGATCGCCTCGGCCTACGCCGGCGAGCCGGTGGGCGTGGGCCCGCTGCCCCTGCGCGGCGCGCTCGACGACCTCGGCTCGCTCGAGGCCATCACCCTCGCCACCGTCGTGGAGGGCTGCGTCGGAGAGACGCTCTCGGCCATCGAGGCGGAGGTCGCCGCCCAGGCCGCGCAGCCGCCGGCGGTGCGCATGGCGCTCGAGGCGATCGCGCGCGACGAGGCGCGCCACGCCGAGCTCGCCTGGGCGTTCGTCCGCTGGGCCGTCGCCGCGGGCGGCGCGGACCTGCGGGCGCGCGTCGCCGCGGCCTTCGCGCGCGCGCTCGACCAGGTGGCCTCCGAGGCGCCCGGCGGCGCCGGCCGCGATCTCCCGCCGTCCCACGGCTTCCTGCCCGCCGGCGAGCTCCACCGCCTGCGGCAACAGGCCATCACCGACGTGCTCCGCCCCGCCGCCGCCGCGCTCGTCGCCGCGCGCTTTCCGTCAGCAGACCGAGAATTCAGCGGCGCCAGCGGGAATGTCATCCTCAGCGCGGGCACGACGTACCTCTCGACGTGAGCGCGCGCCGAGCGACACCCCTTCTCGTGGGCTGTTGATGCAGATAGGCTCGCTCCCCGGGGAGGACGGAGCCACGTGGAACAACCCACCATCTCGACGGGCAGCGCGCGCGACGCTGACCTGAGGCGCGCTGTCGCCGAAACCGTCGCTCGGCTCGGAAAGCCGGTCACGCCCGCCGAGGCGCGCAAGGCGCTCCCGAAGCCGTACCAGCGGCCGCCGGCCGAGCTCTCGCGGCTGCTCGACGAGCTCGCCGCGGCGCGGGTGCTGTTCGCGGTGCCCTCGGGCAAGAGCCGCAAGTACCTCGATCGCGACCCGGAGCGGGCGCTGCGCGACGCGATCCTGGCCGCGCTGAAGGACGGGCCGATCGCGAAGCAGGAGCTCGCGAAGCGCGTGAAGGCGGCTGCCCCCGGGCTCGACAAGGGCCTCGCGGCGGCCCTCGCCGCGCTGCGGAAGAGCGGCGCCGTCCGCGAGCACCCGAAGGTCGGCAAGGTGAGCGCGCGGTACGCGCTCTTCCCGCCGGATCCGGCGCCGTTCCTCGGGGGCGCCGCGCGCGAGGTGAAGGCGGCCCTGAAGAAGCTCGCGCCGCACGGGGTGTCGCTCGCAGCCATCTACGAGGCGCTCGGCCGCGCGCTCGGCGTCGAGGCGCCGGCCGCCGGGAAGGGCGGGGCCGACGGCGCGCTCTCCGACGACGAGGCCGTCCTCCGGGCCGTGCGCGAGCGCGCCGCGCGCGAGCCGCCCGGCGCGCTCCTCTCGGTCCGCGCCGTGCGCGCCGCGCTCCCCCTCGACAAGGGCCGCTTCGACCGCGCCGTGCTGCGCCTCGCGGGCGACGGCGCGCTCCTGGTCCAGCACCACGACCACCCCGCGAGCCTCCCCGCCGAGGAGCGCGCCGCGCTCGTCGTGGACGACCACGGCACCCATTACGTTCGCGTGGCGCTGCGGAGGGACGACCAGTGAGCTCGCTGGCGGCCCTGCCGAATCCGTTCGAGGGCAACGTCGTCCTGGACGCGTGGACCCCGGCGGCGGTGGACGTGGCGTCCATCCACAAGCACGCGTTCGAGCAGTGCCTGCTCGCGCTCGACAGCGCCTCCCGGGGCCGGCCGGACTCGGTGCTGATCGTCGGCGGCGCGGGCTCGGGCAAGACCCACCTGCTCGCGCGGCTCCAGCACCACCTCGTCGCGACGTCGAACACCGCGCCCGACGGCGTGCTCCGCTGCGTCTTCGTCTCGGCGCGGCTGCAGACCAACGCGCTCATGCTCTGGCAGCTCATCCGCCGCCGGCTCGCGTCCGACCTGCTCCGCAAGCAGCAGGGCGTGACGCAGCTGCAGCGGCTCGTCGCGCACCAGCTCGCCGAGGCGCGCGGCGAGTCGCCCCGCCGCTCGGTCATGGAGCTGCGCGTGCTCACGGGCGCCGACGAGTCGATCTCCGAGCACCTCGCCGAGGTGGCGCAGCGGCTGGAGCTCGGCCGCGACCTCTGCGTCGCGCTGGATCACCTCGTCCACAGCCGCTTCCTCGGCGACGCAGCGGCGTGGCTGCGCGGCGACAGCCTGCCCGAGAGCGCCCTCGAGCGGCTGGGGCTCGGCCGCGAGGACCCCGAGGACCGGGAGGAGGTCGCCCGCCAGGTCGTCACCGACCTCTGCCGCCTCGCCGGCGAGACGCTGCCCATCGTCTTCTGCTTCGACCAGATCGAGGCGCTGCAGAGCCACCCGGACGACCGCGAGTCGCTGTTCCGCTTCGGCCGGGCCGCGGCCGACCTCGCGGACGCCGACCCGAACGTCCTCCTCATCTCCTGCATCCAGACGTCCTTCCACGATCTGCTCGACGTGAGCGTCCGCGACGCGGACCGCGCGCGCATCTTCAAGCGCCTCGCGCCGCTCGCGCAGCTCACCCGCGAGCAGGTGGACGCCCTCATCCTCCAGCGCCTCGACAGCGTGGACGACCTGCAGCAGCTGCGCGCGCAGGTGAAGGGCGCGCGCTTCCACCCCTTCGACGAGCGCTTCATGGCCCGCCTCCGGACGGCGTCGCCCTGCACGCCGCGCAAGGTCATCGCGCTCGCCGCCGCGGAGTTCGAGCAGCTGCAGCGCGGCCGGCCGCCGGCGCCGCAGGACGTCGGCGCGTTCCTCGGCGACGCGTTCGTGGCGCGCCGCGCCGCCGCGCTCGAGCGCGGCAGGCCCGACGAGTCCCAGGACACGCTCACCCACGGGCTGCCGATGCTCTGGGCCATCGGGGGCCGCGGCGCCGCCGGCAGCCGCCCGCCTCCGGGCGCCGACCTGGTCCTGCCCGCGAGCCCCGGGCCGCTCCTCGTCTCGGTCCGCAACGAGACCAACATGACGAGCCTCGCCGCCCGCCTCCGGCAGCTCGCGCCGCTGGCCGACGGCAAGGCGAAGGCCGCGGGGCGCGTGGTCATCCTGCGCGACGTGCGGCTCGGCATCACCCGCACCGCCCGGCGCACGCAGGAGTACCTCGCCGACCTGGAGAAGCGCGGCGCCCGGCTCGTCCAGCCGAGCATCGAGGCGCTCGCCGCGCTCGAGGCGCTGCGCTCGCTCCTCTCCGACGCCCGCGCCGGCGACCTCGCGACCTCCGGCGACGTGGTCGGCGAGCTCACGGTGAGGGACTGGCTCGCGGCCCACCTCGACGAGGATCTCCGCGAGCTCGTCGAGGATCTCGCCGGCCGCGGCGAGGCCCCGCCGGCGCCGCCGGAGGCGCGGCTCCTGCGCGACCTCGGCGATCTGATGCTGCGGAGCTTCGTCGCGCGGCTCGACGAGGTCGCGGCGGCGCTCGGGTCCACCCCCGAGGAGGTGCTGGCCCTGGCCCAGCAGCACGCGGACCGGTTCGGGGTGCTGCACGGCCCGCCGGTCGTGCTGTTCGCGCACGTGCCGGCCGAGTCGCTGGCCGAGGCCGCGGGGTAGGGGAGGGGGGCGCATGCCGATCGAGCTTTCCGTGAAGGATGTGCGGGAGGAGCTGCTGCGCGCCGCCGGCGCGGCCGACGCCGGCGCGGGCGAGCGCGCGACGCTGCTGCTCGGGCGGATGTTCCACGAGGTCTTCGCGGACCTCGTCGGGCGCGACCCGGAGCGGAGCGGCGCGCGCGTGCTGCTCGAGCTCGGCCCCGATCGGCAGCTCTGGCACGCGAAGCTGCTCGAGCACGCCTACCGCGCGCTCGTGGGGCCGCGCCTCTCGCGGAGCAAGGCGCAGCTGCAGGAGACCGCCGAGCAGGTGCTCGTCTTCTGGCAGGCGGTGCAGCACCTCACCCGGTGGCTCGCGGACATCGTCTGGAGCGCCGTCGAGGCGCGGCAGGGGCAGCCGATCGCCTGGGAGGAGCTCGCCGGGCTCGTCAGCGCCGAGGTGCCGCTCGCGTGCGAGCTGCGCGAGCCGGGTTGGACCGACGCGGTCCGCCTGACCGGCGTCGCCGACTCGCTGCTCCGGGTCCCGGGCCGCGCGGGCTTCTGCGCCCTCGAGCTCAAGCTCGGCCGCGCGACCCCCGCCGTGGATCTCGGGCAGGTCGCGCTCTACCACCTCATCGTCGCGCGGAGCGCGCGCTCGCAGGGCGCGCCGCCCGGGGCCGCGGGGAGCGCGCTCGCCCTGGTGCGCTTCTCGCCCGCGGCCGAGGAGCGGGTCGTCACGGCCGAGCAGGCGGCGGAGGCGCAGCGGAGCCTGCTCCAGCTCATCGGCCGCATGGCGGGCGTGCTCCCGTCGCCGCCGGTCGCGCCGCCGCCCGGGCGGCCGTCGACGATCCCGCCGGCCGCGCCGGACCAGGAGGAGCAGCACGCCGAGCTCGGCCGGCAGCTCGCGCGCGCGTTCCGCGAGTACGGCCGGCCGATCGACGTCGTGGGCGACCCGGTGGTGGGCCCGCGCTTCCTGCGCTTCGAGGCGCGGCTCGGCCGGGGGGTCACCTTCGAGCAGGTCGCGCGGCTCACGACCGAGGTGCGGCTCAAGGTCGGCCTCGCGACGGAGCCGATCCTGTCGAAGGACACGGGGCGGCTCACCCTCGACGTCGCGCGCCCCGATCCGCAGACCGTGCTGTTCTCCGCGGTGCTCGGCGACCTCGGCTCGGGCGATCCGCTGCGGGGCTCGGCGCGGCTGCCCATCGGCGTCGACGTCCGCGGCGCGCTCCGCTGCGCCGATCTGTCGAACCCGATCAACGCGCACGTGCTCGTCGCCGGCACGACCGGGAGCGGCAAGACCGAGTGGCTGCGCATGGCGATCGCGGGGCTGCTCCAGACGAACACGCCCGAGACGCTGCGCCTGCTCCTCATCGACCCCAAGCTCGCGGCGTTCACCGAGCTCAAGCGCTCGCCGTTCCTCTGGCCGAGGCACGGCCTCTGGACGCCGGGCGGCCACGTCGAGGCGGCCGAGGTCCTGGAGGATCTCGCCGCGGAGATGGACGAGCGGTACCAGCGCTTCGCGGCGGAGGGTGTGGACGATCTCGCGCAGCTCGTCGACAAGCGGCGGCGGCCGATGCCGCGGATCGTGTGCTTCTGCGACGAGTATTTCGCGCTGATCTCGCAGGGCCGGGAGCAGCGGCGGGCGATCGAGCAGCAGATCGCGCTGCTCGGCGCGAAGGCGCGGGCGGCGGGCATCCACCTGGTCATCGCGACGCAGCAGCCGAGCCGGCAGGTGATCCAGGGGGCGCTCGACGCCAACATGCCGTGCCGGGTCGGCCTCATGACCCAGAGCGCCATCGAGTCGCGCATGCTGCTCCAGACCGCCGGCGCGGAGCGCCTCACCGGCCACGGCGACCTGCTCTACAAGGACGTCGGCGACCCGGTGCGGCTTCAGGCGCCGTACCTCTCTCCGGACGAGCGCAAGCGGCTCTTCGGCGCGCGCCCTGACGGCGCGCCTTGAGCTGCGACCGGGGCGACACGAGCTTCGGCGAGACCGATCTGCGCTTCGTGGGCGAGGGCGCTCCGTGCGCGGAACGAGTTGAGCAGGAGATCTCGATGGTCACGGAGCGTCCGTGCGAACTTCTGGAACGACGGAATCCTGGAACGCATGGCCAGACGCGTTCAATCGTCCAGGAACCGTCCGGTCCACGCGGGAGACCTGCACTTCCCTGAGAGCACGGACCTCGTCGCGGCGTACGGCATCGACGGCCTTGCTGAGCAGCTGCGCGACCGCACCGTCGCGGAGCTTCACGCCCAGCTGGCCACGAAGTCACGTCGACGGAGGGCGTCGAACCGCAGCTTGTCAGAACGATGGGGGGCTCATCGGGCTTGCGGCGGACGTCGTCGAGGAACTCGGATTTTAACGCCAAGGCGCCAAGGCGCCAAGGCGCCAAGGCGCAAAAAGGCGGAGAGAACGACCGAGAATGAGACAGCCAAGGTCGTCGTCGACGCAGCGATCGATGTGCATCGTACCCTTGGAGGCCCAGGGCTGCTCGAGGCGCGGGCCTCACCTACCTGCGGCTGTCCGATCTCAAGCTCGCGATTGTCATCAACTTCGGCGAAGTGAGGGTGAGGCAGGGCATCCATCGCGTGGTCAATGGATTGCAAGAACGACCTTCCCCTCTCTTGCTTTTTTGCGCCTTGGCGCCTTGGCGCCTTGGCGTTGAATTCTCCGGTCTCCCGCTGCGAGTAGACACGCCCATGCACCGCCTCTACGACCACGGTCTGCGAGCAGGCGACGCATCCCACGGATGCCCGCACCCATCGCCCAGCCATGCGATGCGGCAGGGCGCCCCGCGGACGCCAGCAAGTCGTTCTGCCCTTGCTCGGCTCATGCGCCCACAGATCCGGCGGAGGGGCCTGAACAGCGCCTCGCAGCCGCTCTCGCTTCAACGGGGCCGCCGCCTTTCAGCGGCGGAGAGGTGATGATCGAGAAGACGGTCGAGCGCCGGCGCCTCAAGCTTCAATGGGGCCGCGACCTTTCAGCGGCGGAGAGCACGCTATACAACTGCGTGGAGCAATGGATGATGGCCGAGCTTCAATGGGGCCGCCTCCTTTTAGCGGCGGAGAGGCCAGCGTAGCACCACCAAGGATCAAGCACTTAGACGATGCTTCAATGGGGCCGCCGCCTTTCAGCGGCGGAGCCGGAGTTCAGCGCCAAGACGGGCGACGATCTGATGCGGCTTCAATGGGGCCGCCGCCTTTCAGCGGCGGAGAGTGACTATCCGTACCGTATCCGTATAGTGGTAGGCATGCTTCAATGGGGCCGCCGCCTTCAGCGGCGGAGAGCCTTCGCGCGCCGGTCCTGCTGCTTGGTGAACGTCTCGCTTCAATGGGGCCGCCGCCTTTCAGCGGCGGAGAGCGTCGATCGGCCGACCCGAGATGGCCGGCCACACGCGCGGCTTCAATGGGGCCGCCGCCTTTCAGCGGCGGAGAGCGTCGTGATTCCGTTCAAGGTGATAAAGCCGCTCGCGCTTCAATGGGGCCGCCGCCTTTCAGCGGCGGAGAGCTTCCCAGCGGCGGACAGCCGGAGCATGGCGTCGTCGCTTCAATGGGGCCGCCGCCTTTCAGCGGCGGAGAGCGCCCGGGAGCGCGAAGCCGGGGCGCGGCGGGCGCAGGCTTCAATGGGGCCGCCGCCTTTCAGCGGCGGAGAGAGCCTTCGCAGGGCTACGAAACATTTCGCACACTTGCACCCCGGTTTGCGAGAGGTCCCCGCCGCCCCCTCGCCCGGGCCGCCGGAGGCCACTCCGCGCGCCCCCCGGCCATCCCGAAATCCACCGTCTTTTCAAAGACCCGCGGGCCTTGCGAGCGCCCCCCCGCTTTTTCGCGTCACTCCACCGCTCGCAGTCGGTGCTCCCGCCCTCTTCTACCACGCGTACCACGCGCCCTCCTCCCCTCGCCCAGCCCTTCCGTTCTCCCCGGCCGCTTTGCCGCTCCCTGCCCCACGTCCGCCGCTCTCCTCCCCGCCTCCGGCACCGTCGTCCCCGCCTCGCCGCGACCGCTCCCCACCTCGCCGCGCCCGCTCCCCACCTCGCCCGACTCACCCCCCATCTCGCCGCGCCCGCTCCCCACCTCGCCCGACTCATCCCCCGCGGGGTGCTCGCCCTCCGAGCTGGGGGCGGCCCCCGCCGCCCCGGGGCGCACGCCTGCCGACCCCCGGCGCCTCGCCGCCCGCGCCAGGGCCTCCTCCGCCCGACCGCCGGCGTCCTCCGCCCGGCCCCCGGGCGCATCGCTCCCGCGCTCCGCGCTCCGTCTCCTGCTCCTGGACCCGGGGGGCACGCGTGCCGAGCACGCTCTGGACGCACTCGACGTCTCGACAGCCCTCTACATCCTTAGTTCGCCGTACGCCTGGAGGTGGATCATGGCCAGGCTCACCCCACGTCAGAACGCAGAGCGGGTGCTCCTGCTGCTCATGGGGCTCCGCAAGAACAAGGTCGCCGCCACGCTCGTCGCTCACGGCCTCTCCGACGACGATCTGTCCGAGGGATGGCGCCTGCTCCGGCGCTTCGCTCGCGCCCGGCACGGCTCCGTCGCCACCGCCGCCGCGACCGACACCGGCCTCATCAACGAGATCGACGCCTGGGAAAACAAGCGGTTTCCCATCGCGTCCGCGGCCTCGCGCCGCTCCCGCCAGAGCAGGAGCATGCCGAGCGCGTAGATCGCGAGCAGCACGTACAGGTTCACCGACCGCGCGAGCGACGGCAGGGACGCCTCGAAGCGCTCGTAAACATAGGGGAAATCGATGGTGGCGAGCGAGAGCAGGACCACGAGCGCGCCCATCTCGAGCCGGCGCTCCTGCGCCGCCGCGCGGTCGAGCGCGTAGAGCGCGGCCGGGAAGAGGTAGAGCACGTGGTGCACGTAGGTGAACGGGCTCGCCACGACCATCGTGACGAGCAGCGGTAAAAGGAGCCGCATCGAGCGCGACGGCGACGGGGCGCGGCCGCCCAGCGCGAGCGCGGCGCCGAGCAGGAGCAGGACGGTGATCACCGACGCGAGCTTGATGGCGGCCACGTCCTGGCCGAAGAGCCGCGCGTAGAAGCCGGCGACCGAGAAATTCGCCACCGTCCCCGGGTCGAAGAGGCCCGGGATCGTGGCCCCGTGGGACATGCGCGGCAGCCGCCGCAGGAACTCGGGCCACGCCGGCGCGGCGCCGAACGGCAGGCTGATCAGCACGAGGGCGGCGAGCCCGGCGGCGAGGCCGGCGAGCGCGCGGAAGCGCCGCTCGATCGCCCAGGGGATCGCGAGCAGGATCGGCGTGATCTTGATCCCCGCGGCGACCGCGAGGGCGAGCCCCGCCGGGGTGTCCTCGCGCGCGATCGAGAGCGCGAGCGCGGCGCAGATGAACGCGAGGACCAGCGGGTTCACCTGCCCCATGGCCAGGCTGTTGCGCAGGTTGAGCGCCCACGCGAGAAAGGCGATGAGCGCGATGAGGACGGTGGGGGCCGCGGGCCGGCGGGGCGCGCCGAGGGGGGCCTGCGTCGCGCGGCGGACGGCGGCCACGGCGAACGTCGCGGCGAGGCCGTAGCTGACCACGGCGATGTTCGACCAGACCTGCTGGGCGACGCTCGGCTCCAGGCGGGCGAGCCACGAGAAGGTGTGCGCGAAGAACGGCGGATACAGATAGGGGAACGTCAGCGCGTGCGGGAGCCGCATCTCCGCCGCGATCGCCGCGAGGACCTCTACGTCGTACACGTCGAGGCCCCGGCGGGCCGCGACGGCGGCCGCGTAGAACGATTTGAAATCGATCGCGACCGGCTGCTCGAGGACGATATCGAGGACGCAGAGCCAGGCGGCGCCCGTGGAGAACACGAAGATCGCGAGATAACACGCGAGCTCGCCCGAGATACGGTGTTTGACGGCGGCTGCTATCGATTGAACGGCGGCTGCTATCGACGTCACGGCACACACGTTCTGGTGTGCCCGTCCATCAAGTCAAGTGTCCTGGCCGGATCTCCGGCCTCGCCGATTCCGCGGATCACGCCGGTGCGCTCGCGCTCCTTCGGGCGGATTGCCTCTCGCGCTCGAGCTCGTACAAGAGCGTCCCGTCGTACATGCGGCGCAGCTGCTCGCGCGTCAGCTTCCCCCCTTTGCCGGCGAGCGCGTAGAGCACCGCCCACTCGCCCGCTGACGCGAGGAACCCGAACACGTCGAGCAGGTCGCGATCTCCCAGCGTGCGCGCCACGAGCTCGCGGGCGTTCAGGGCGCCGTCTCGGTCCTTGTCCCAGCGGGCGAACAGCTCGTCGAACTTCTGCGGATCGAACCTGCCGTCCTTGTCGTAGACGCCCGTGTCGCTCGCGTGCTTCGCTCGATGGATGTTCTCGAGCGTGATCGAGAGCGTGGGAACGAGCGAGTTGGACGTCGGGAGCCCGAGCACCCCGTTGATGACGAGCGCGAACCACGCGGAGAGCGCCCGCCCGATCCCGATCGCGCGGAGCCCCTCGTAGGTCTCGCGGAGCGTGATGACCCCGTCGTGGTTCCTGTCGAAGAAGGCCGAGTGCATCTCGAGCGCCGTCCTGTCGCCGAGCGCCGCCGGTCGCGCGCCGTGGACATCCCCGGTCGCCGACGCCGACGCGAACGTCTCCGGCCCTCGCCCCTCGCCGTGGGCCGCGCCGCGCGGCGGGCTCGCGTCCGCCGAGGCCCCGTGCGCCCCCGATGGCTCGGTCGGTTCGAAGGTCCTCCGCTCGCCGTTCAGCTCGTTCATGGTGCTCCTCTCGCGCAGTCCGCGGCCGCGGCCGCCCTGGCCCGGGCGCGGAAGCACGACGCGGGCCGGCGCGGCGCAGAGCGGGGCGGCGCGGCGCGGCCGGCCGCGCTCGCGGCGCGGGACGCCGGCGCGTGAGGCAAACTGCCTCGCAGGGTGGCCAACGATCACAGGCGCGCGGCGGGGTGTGCTGCTGAGTCGGCGTGCCTGCGACCGCCTGGATCACGGAGCGCGCGTCGGGCGCTGGGCACGATCTTGCTTGGTGCGTCGCGGCGAGGTGAGACGACATGGCAACACTCTCGACGTCTGCATGGGTACTGCATGAGCTCGGTCTGGCCGCGGGGTTCGGCGGTCCTCTCTTCGGCCGGCTGGCGTTGCACCAGGCGGTCAAGGACATCCATTCCGAGGCCGAGCGCGGCAAGGTGCTCGCCGACGCCTGGCAGCGATACAACCTCGTCAATGCGATCTCGCTCGGCACCGCCGCGGCCACCTGGTTCATCGGGCGGGCGATGATCTCGGGGCGATCGATCGACGAGGAGACCCGCAATCTGGTGCGCCTGAAGGACATCCTGCTCGGCGCGACGCTCGCGACGAGCGTCGTCAACATGGTGAGCGGACGTGAGATGAGCGAACAGGCGCCCGGCCGCGCCGTGCCGGTCCGGGACGGCGATATGCCGTCGCCGCGCACGCCCCCGAAGGCCGCGGGGCTGCAGCGGCTCCTCGACGTCATGGGTCCGCTCAACATCGCCCTCACGGCGGGCGTCATCGGCGTGACCACGGTCCTCGCGATGAAGTCCGGCCGCTCGACGAAGTGGAGCTTCATCTCCCGGCTCCTGCCCTGAGCGGCCCCCCTCTCCGGCGAGGGCCCCGCGCCGCACCGGCGGCGTGGCTTCCTCTCCCCGGAGCCCGCGCCGGCGCGCTCGAGCGCGCTGCGCCGCGCTCGTGGTACGATGGCCCGATGAAGGTGATGACACGCATGGCGCTCGCCGCGCTCGCCCTCGCCGCCCTGAGCTGCAGCGGCGGCCACGGCGAGGAGGGTTGTCCTGAGCTCTGCGAGCGAGCGGTGGAGTGCCCGGGCGATCCCACGACCGAGGACAGCTGCCTCGACGCCTGCGGCGCCGAGACGGAGACGGCCGAGGAGGCTGGCTGCGAGGACGCGTGGGAGTCTTACCTCGAGTGCCGAAACCACGCCGAGGACTACTGCGATCCGGAGAAGTACGAGGAAGAGTGCAGCATCCAGCTGGAGTCGCTGAACAGCTGCCTTGAGCGCCGCTGAGGCGGCGCCCGCGCGCCGCGCGTCCGGCTGAGCACCGGCTGCCCAGCCGCGGCTACTCGAAGCGGTGGACCGGGCGCCCGCTCGGGACCTCGTCCGGGATGAGCGCCGCGAGGCGCTTCGGCGTCGCGCGCGGGTCGAGCAGCGCCTCGCCGACGAAGGCGCAGAGCCAGCCGATCTGTTCCTCCGAGAGCTCGATCGGCTCCTCCAGCAGCGGGTCGACGGCGGCGAGGACCGGGGCGAGCGGGCCCATCGGGCCGCGCAGGTCCCGATCGAGGCGAGCGTTCGTGTACTCCGTGGCCGACGCGTAGACGTCGAGGTGGTGGCGGATGGCGCCTTCCAGCGACGTGAACGAGCCGTTGTGGAAGAACGTGGGCTGGAGGGCGACGTTGCGCAGCGGCGGCGTCCTGAACTTGTACCGATCGGCCGGATCGCCCGTGACCTGCTCCAGCCCGAAGTCCTCATCGGCGTTCGGCCCGTCGAAGACCACGTTCGAGAGCGCCGGCTTGTCGGTCGGCGCGATCTGCGGGACGCCGATGGCGTGCTGCTGGAAATCGCTGAACATCTCGTTCGACGGCCCCGACACCGCGTGGCAGCGGACGCACCCGGCCTCGCCGAAGAAGAGCAGGGCGCCGCGCTTCTGCTCCAGCGTCATCGCGCTCCGGCGGCCGCGGGCGAACCTGTCGATGGGCGCGTCCGCGAACGTGAGCGACATCTCGAACTCCGCGATGGCGGTCGCGATCATCTCGTACGTGATGGGCCGTCCGCGCTTCACCGCGTCGAACTGCTTGCCGAACCGGCGGCGGTACGCCTTCACGTCGTTCACGCGCGCCGCGACCTCCTCGCGCACGACATCGTGCGACGACGGCGCCTCGTAGCCGGTCATCTCGGTGATCTCGGTCGGCGGGATGAACGCCTGCGCGGTGAGCAGGTGCGGCAGGGACGAGAGCGACATCCCCTCCGGCGAGGTGAACGAGAACCCCTCGCTGTTGTCGAAGGGGTCGCCGGACACGGCGAAGAACCGCGAGTTCCACATCAGGGTGGGATAGAAGGCCGTGTTGATGACCGTGGGCGTGCGGCGCTGGTTGCGCGGCCCCGCGCGGCGCGGCCCGACGACGCCGTTGTTCTCGATGCCGATGGCGATCGACTGGGTGTCGGCGAAGCCCGCGGTGGGCGAGTGGCACCCTGAGCACGAGTTGTCGTCGTTCAGGCCGAGGATGCTGTCGAAGAACAGCTCCCGCCCGAGCTTCGCCAGCTTCCGGTCGAGCTTCCGCCCGAGCCGCGACTCCAGGGTCGACTCGATCTCTCCGGTGAACCCGTGTCGGGCGAGCGTCGCCGCGAGCTGCTCATCGACGTGAGAGCGCCCGGCGAGCGCCGGGCGCGCGAGGAGGAGCGTGACAACGAGACATGCCGCCAGGGCGGCGAGCGCCCGCCCGGAAGATCGCAGGGTCATGGTGCCTCCAGCTCCCCCGGCGGGGGAGGCGCACATCGCAGTGCGTCCGTGAGATCAACCAGTCCTGCCCAGATCCTGGCCGAGCGGCGGTGAATCCGATGGTGAGAAATCTAATGTCGCGAGTCTGCGGCCCGCAAGGACAATCTTCCATGATTCAACAGACTTACTGCGTCTCCGAGAGTCTGGTCATCGCGTTATCTGCGGTTGTCGCGCCTACATTCGACGGCGACGCTGCGGCGTGTCCGCTTGCGGGCGGGGTGACCGCTTGCGGGCGGGGTGACCGCGTGCGGGCGGGGTGACCGCTTGCGGGCGGCGTGACCCCGTGGCGCCGCTGTAGGTGCGTGGCCGGCGCTCCGCGTCGGTGCGGCGCCCTCGCGCAGCGCGCCTCCGAGGTCGCCTGAGACTCATGCTTTGTGGGGCGCGATGGGCCGTCGTATGCTTGAGGGGATGGGCCGGACGGCAACTCTGGCGGATCCGACGGCGCTCGTGGGGGGCGCGCTCACCGGTGGATATCGGATCGTCCGCGTCCTCTCCGCGCAGGGGTTCGGCGTCGTGTTCGAGGCCCGGAGCCCCGCCGGCCGCCGCGTCGCGCTGAAGGTCCTGCGGCCCGAGGTCGTCACCGAGGACACGCTGTCGAGGCTCAGCCGCGAGGCCAGCGTCACGTCGAAGCTCGACAACGCCCACGTCGTCCCGATCGTCGATGCCGGCCACGACCTCGAGCGAGATCTCGCCTACCTCGTGATGCCGCTGCTCGACGGCACGGACGTCGCCGCCCTCCTCGCCGAGACGGGGCCGCTCGCGCCCGAGGTCGCCGTCCGGATCGCGCTCCAGGCCGCCGCGGGGCTCTCGGCGGTCCACGCCGCCGGCCTCGTCTACCGCGACGTCCGCCCGCCGCGCCTCTTCCTGGAGCACCTCCCGAGCGGCGAGGTCCTGGTCCGCGTCTTCGGCTTCGGGCTCTCGAAGGGCTACGACACGGCCACCTCCGACCCGGGCAAGGCGAGGAGCTCCGGCCCCCAGCGCGACGAGTCGGGGCCGCGGGATCGCGCCGCGGACGTCCGGGGCGACGTGTTCGGCCTGGCGGCGACGCTCTACGAGATGCTCTGCGGCGTCTCGCCGTGGGCCGAGCTCGACATCACGCCGGACACCGCCGACTTCGGCCCGGCGGACACGGCGGCGGACGCGCCCCCGTCGACCCTCGCGCAGCTCCCGTCGATCCAGGACCGCGCCCCGTGGATCGAGGCGCGCCTCGCGACCGCGCTCTCGCTCGCGCTGCACAGCGACGTGGACCGGCGCTACCCGTCGATCGAGGCGTTCGCCGAGGCGCTGCGCGCCGCCTCCGGCGGCGAGGAGCGGCTCGCGAGCGACATGCTGATGCCGCTCGATCCCGAGCTGCGCGAGGCGATCGCCGAGCGCGCCGGCGCCGAGACCGATCCGCTCGTCGGCCGCGAGCTCGGCGGCCGGTACGCGGTGCGCCGCCTCATCGGGCGCGGCGGCATGGGCGCCGTCTACGAGGCGGAGTCGCCCGAGGGGCGGCGGGTCGCGGCCAAGGTCATCTTCAAGAGCGCCGTCGGGCAGGACGACCACGCCGTGCGCCGCTTCATCCGCGAGGCGCGCGCGGTGACCGCGATCCAGAGCCCCCACGTGGTCAAGACGTTCGAGCTCGGGACGGATCTCACGCTCGCCACGCCGTTCATCATCATGGAGCTCCTGCACGGCCTCGATCTCGCCAAGCTCCTCAGGATGCGCGGGCCGCTCGAGCCGGCGCCGGTCGTGCGCGTGTTCCTCCAGGCGGCGCGCGGGCTCGCGGCGGCGCACGCCGAGGGGATCGTGCACCGGGACATCAAGCCGGCGAACCTCTTCCTGCACGCGCCGTTCGAGGGCGCGGCGACCCGGGCGTCGGGCTCGATCGCGCCGCCGCCGTCCACCCAGCGCGGCGCCCTCGCGGCGGCGCCGCCGCCGTCCACGCGGCGCGGCTCGAGCTCGGTCCGGCCGCCGCCCTCCGGCCAGCGCCTCTCCGGCTCGATGCGGCCGCCGCCGTCCACCCGCCGCCCGTCCGGCTCGATGCGGCCGCCGCCGTCCTCGAGGGATCGCCGGCTCGTGGTCAAGGTCTGCGATTTCGGCATCGCGAAGCGCACCGGCGACGGCGCCTCGCACGAGCTCACGCGCGCTGGCGGCGTGCTCGGGTCGCCGATCTACATGTCGCCCGAGCAGGCGAAGATGGCGAAGGACGTCGATCGCCGCTCCGACGTCTGGAGCCTCTCCGTCTCGCTCTACCAGGCGCTCTGCGGGAGCTGCCCCTGGGATCCGAACGCCTCGCTCGCCGAGCTCCTGCTCGCGATCTGCACCGAGCGGGTGCCGCCGCTCGCCGCGGCCGCGCCGTGGCTCGATCCGGCCCTCGCCGCCGTCGTGCACCGCGGCCTGAGGCGCGATCCCGGCGAGCGCTGGCAGAGCATGGAGGAGCTGATCGCCGCGCTCGAGCGGCACGCGGACGGCACCGAGATCGTCACGCTGGATCAGCTGCGCGGCGTCGACGCCGAGCGGCGCGCCGGCGCCGCCCCGATGTCCGAGCTGCGCCGCGAGTCGCGGCTCGCGCGCTCCGAGGGGGACGAGCGCTCGATCGGCGGCAGCTCCTTCACGGCGTCGCAGGCGCCCGGGGGCGCCGCGCGGCGGCGCTTCGTCGGGGCGGCGGTCACGGCGGTCGCCCTCGCCGCGGTCGGCGGCGGGCTCGCCCTGCGCGCCTCGACGGTCGACGAGGGGCGCGCGCCGCCCGCCGCGCAGGGCGAGCCCGCGCCGCCCGCCGCGTCCGCGCTCGCCCCCGTGCCTGCGTCGACCCCTGCGTCCTTCACCGCGGTCGTGACGCTCCCGAAGGAGGCGACGGTGCGCGTGAACGGCGCCGAGCGCCCGGTGAGCGACGGCCGGCTCGACCTGACCGGCAACGCCGGCGACACGTTCGAGCTCGAGGTGAGCCGCGGCGGCGCGACCACGAGGGAGACGGTGTTCATGCTGAGCGACGGCCGGCTCCTCCCCGATCGCATCGAGCTCCCGCCGCCCGCCCCGGCGTCTGCCTCGGCTCCGGCCTCCGCGCCGGCCCCGCGCCGCGATCCGGCGCGCCGCGCGCCGCGCGGCACCTCCGCCCCGGTCGCTGCCTCCACGTCGTCCACGGGGGCGCCCGCGGCCCCGCCGGCCCCGACCGCGGTGATGCCGGTCGACCGGTGGTGATCCGGGCGCCGCGCGCCCGCCGCCCCCCGCGGCGCGCCTTCGCGGCGTGCGCGCTGTCCGCGGCGCTCGCCGCCCCTGCGGCGCCGGCCGTCGCGCAGCCCGAGCCGGCGCCGCCTGCCGCACCGCCGGCGGCCTCGGCAGCGCCCGCGCCGTCTGCAGCGCCCGCGCCGTCCGCTTCGCCGTCTGCTGCGGCCGCGCCGCCCGCGCCCTCCGTCTCTGCCGACGAGGCGCTCGCCCGGGCCAAGGCGCTCTTTCAGGAGGGGAACGAGCTGCGCAAGATCGGCGACTGCCAGCGCGCGCTCGAGCTCTACCTGCGCTCGCGCCGTCTGGTCGCGTCGGTGCCCAACACCCTCAACGCCGCGTTCTGCCTCGATCAGCTCGGCCGTTACGACGAGGCGCTCGAGCTCTACGAGGCGTTGCTGACCGATTTCCGCGCCGAGCTCGGCGAGCCGGAGCGCAGGAGCGTCGCGTCCACGATCGCCGCGTTGAGGGCGCGGATCGGCAGCCTCCTCGTCTCGTCGAACGTCGATGGCCTCGCGATCATCGACGGCAGGCCGCGCGGCCGCCTCCCCCTCTCCGGCCCGATCCGGCTGCTCCCCGGCGGCCACACGCTCCGCGTCGTCAAGGACGGCTGGCGCACGTTCGAGACGATCCTGACCGTCCGGGTCGCCGAGACCACCTCGGTGGACGCGAAGCTCGAGCCGCTCGCCAACACGGGCCGGCTGAAGATCGAGGACGAGCGGCTCGTCGGCGCGGATCTCTTCATCGACGGCACGCTCATCGGGCAGCTGCCGTGGGAGGGGTCGCTCGCGCCCGGCCCGCATTTCTATTCCGTGCGCAAGGGCAACCTCGGCTCCGCGCCGCGCGAGGCGAACGTCGTCGCGGGGCAGCTCGCCGTCGCCACGGTCGAGGCGGGCCCGCTCGGCGAGGAGGTCCGCGTCGTCGCCCAGCCGCTCAGCGCGGAGCTGGTCATCAACGGCGTCCCGGTCGGCAAAGGGCAGTGGCGGGGGGCGCTGCCGCTCGGGCGCCACACCTTCGAGGCGCACGAGCCGGGCTATTTCGCGCGCACGCTCCGCACGACCGTCGATCGGACGACGACGGGCGAGTTCGTCCTGCCGCTCGCCATCGACGAGGCCCACCCGCGCTGGGGCCGGAAGGTCGGTGTCTTCCGGCTGGAGACGGCCTTCGGCTACGTCTTCGCCTCGTCGCTCGAGAGCGACGCCGAGCTGAGCTGCGGCAGCTACCGCTGCTCCAACGTCTCGCGCCCGTCCGGCTTCCTCGCCGGCCTGCGCGGCAGCTACGAGTTCCCGATCGGCGCCGCCATCGAGCTCACGGCCGGGTACCTGCGCCTCCAGACGGCGCTCGAGCGCTCCCTCGACGCCACGTTCGCCCCGCCGCCGGGCGGGGGCGCGGACCGGCTCCCCATCCGGTACACCTTCCAGGACGACATCGAGCTCGGCGGCGTGACCGTGATGGTCGGCGGCAGCTACCATTACGGGCTGTCCTCCTGGCTCGACGTCGGCGGCGCGCTCGGGCTCGGCGTGGTGCTGGCCGAGATGCGCGACGAGGTGACCGGCACGGCGTCCGACGCGCGGCGGACCGTGGTCGTGGCCGTGCACGACGCGGGCAGGGGCGTCCGCGCCGCCGCCCCGTTCGCGATGCCGGAGCTCAGGCTCCGGCTGAAGCTCGGGCGGCTCACCGCCAGCGCGGGCCTCGGCGTCGGCTTCTTCCTCGTCGACGGCCCGCCGCTCGAGACGGGCAATACCTACGTGGTCGACGCCGACTGCGACCCGGCGGACCCGACGGTCGACTGCGCGCCGAGCAAGAAGGTCGTGTTCGAGGAGCTGGCCCACGGCACGTTCACGATGTTCTTTCCGAACCTCGCCGTGGGATACCGGTTCTGAGCGCCGCCGCGCGCGGCGCTCAGCGGCTCGCCTGGTCCCTCGCGGCGCGGGCCTGCTCGCGCACGATGTCGAAGAGGCGCGCCGCGTCGAGCAGCGAGGCCGTGAGCCGGCCGAACTGGATCACGTCGCCGACCGCGACCTCCTGCGGCTCGCTCTCGGAGAGCAGCTTGCCGTTCACGCGGGTGCCGTTCTGTGAGCCGTTGTCGATGAGCACGAGCTGCCCCTGCGCGTTCAGCCGGAAGTGCGCGTGCAGCTTCGACACCGACGGGTGGCGCAGCACCACGTCGCAATTGCGCGTGCGGCCCACCGAGATCTGATCGGGATACGGATTGCCCTTCGCCTTGACGACCTCGAACACCTCGCTGGTCGGGCCGGGCGGAGGCGGCGGCTTGCGGTGCGCCGCCGGCGAGGCGGCGACCGTCCGGAAGGCGAATTGCTGGTTGTCCGCACCAGCCTCGGACACAACGAGGAGCAGGTTCGTCACCCTGCGAACGAAGCGGTCCCGAGGCATCACACGCGCTAGCTCGATGATGTCCCCTAATTCTTCCACGATGTGCCGAGTATAAGCCGAACCCGAACAGCGAAACGTGGGTGAGCGCACTTTGAGGGTGCGAGACGCCCACATCTCCGCTGCGTGGGTCTCGCGGCCATGGCTGAGCCGGCGCACATCGCGTCTCCGCCGCGCGGCGCGCTCCCTGAGATCGAATCGGTGTTCCGATGTGTGCGTACGTGGTGTCCTGGGCTCGCGCCACCCCCTGATTACCGCTGCACGGTACCCAGCGGCGCCGATGCGGCGGCTCGCCGGTCAGACCGCGCTCGAAAACGCCGCGACCTGGCGTACCTTCCGCGCCCATGCACGCACTGGTTCGTGGACGCATCTCGGTCAACCCGCGCGGCTTCGGGTTCCTGAACATCGAGGCCTCTCCGGAGAAGGGGGGCGCGCCGGGCAGGCCCGGCGGGGTGGCCCTGGTCCCGGCGACCGCCTTCATCACGCCGCCCGATCTCAACCCGTTCCTCGACGGCGACGTCGTGGACGCGATGGTCGTGGAGGCGGAGCCGGGCCGCTACAGCGCGTCGCAGCTCGCCCTCGTCCATCGCGATCGCGCCGAGCTCTTCGGGACGGTCGTGTCGCACGCGAAGCGGCCGCACCTCCGGGTCGATCGCCTCGTCTCGAACACCGACTGGCCGTTCAAGCCGGGCACCGCCGACGACCTCGCCGAGGGCACGGCGGTGGTCGCCGTGATCGAGGGCGCGGCGGTCGTCCCGGCGCGGGTCGTCTCGCCGGGCGCCGACCTCGGCATCGAGCGCTGCCTCGCGCGCAACGGCGTGCGCGCCGTGTTCCCCGGCGAGGTCGCCGAGGCGTCGCGCGCGGCGGCGGCGGCGGTGTCGATCGAGCGCGAGCTCGCGCGCGGCCGCCGCGACCTGCGCGAGCTCACCACGGTCACGATCGACGCGCCCGTCACCACCGACATCGACGACGCCCTCGCCGTGCTGCCGGCCGGGCCCGACGGTGCGCTCCGCGTCCTGGTCTCGATCGCCGACGTGGACGCGTTCGTCCCCGAGGGCTCGCCGCTCGATATCGAGGCCCGCGCCCGCGGCACGAGCGTCTACCTGGCCGGCCGCGTCATCCCGATGCTCCCCGAGGCGATCTCCAGCGAGGCGGCGAGCCTGCTCCCGGGGGTCGATCGGCTCGCGATCACCGCCGAGCTGCGCGTCGATCCCGAGGGCGGCGTCACCGCGATCGATCTCCACGAGAGCGTGATTCGCTCGCACGCCCGCCTCTCGTACGACGCCGTGGAGGAGTTCCTGACGACGGGCCGATCCGCCGGCATCCCCGAGGCGGCCCGGCCCGTCGTGCGCTGGCTCCGCACCGCGGCCGCGCGGCTGTCGACGATCCGCGCGGCCCGCGGCGGCGTCGAGCTCGATCGCGAGGAGGCGTATGTGACGCTGGACGCCGAGACGCGCGAGCCGACCGGCGTCTCGCCGCGCTCGGACACGGGCGCGCACCGCCTCGTCGAGCGGCTGATGGTGGCGGCGAACGAGGCCGTGGCCGGCTGGCTCGTGGCGCGCGGGCTCCCCTGCGTCTTCCGCGTCCACGACGAGCCCACCGAGGAGCGCATCCGGGCGCTCGAGCATTTCGCGCACAACGTCGGGGTCGAGGCCGGGTTCGGCCCGCGCCTGAGCCCGCTCGGCCTCGCGGCGTTCGAGGCGCAGTACCGGGGCTCGGAGCTCGCGCCCGCCATCCGCACCGTGCTCGGCAAGGCGCTCGGCCCGGCCCGCTACACCGCCGCCCCGGACCTGCATTTCGGCCTGGGCGCCCCGCTGTACTTGCACTTCACCTCCCCGATCCGCCGCTACGCCGACCTCGCCGTGCACCGCGTCGTCAAGCACTACCTCCAGGGCCACCGCGACCAGCGCGCCGACGCCGAGGCGCTCGCGTCGCTCGCCCACCACCTGAACGCGCGGGCGCGCAGCGCCGCCAAGGCCGAGACGGAGCGGCACCGCATGCTCGTGGCGCGCCTGTTCGCCTCCCGGATCGGCGAGGAGATCGAGGGCAACATCGTGTCCATCAAGCCGTTCGGCCTCGTCGTCCAGATGGCCGAGTCCGGCGCGACGGGCACGATCGCGCTGGAGGCGCTGCCGGACGGCCCGTACCGGATCGACGGCGCCGCCCAGGCGCTGATCGGCGCGAGCCGCCGCTACGGCGTCGGCGAGCCGATCCGCGCCGCCATCGCGTCGACCAACGAGGAGCTCGGCCGCGTCGATCTCGTCCCTGCGTCCGCGCGCGGCGCCGCGTGACCTGGGCTGCGGCGCGCGCCCGCGGCGCCCGCGGCTGCGGCGGCGTCCGGCCCAGGGCGCACGCGCCGGCCGTTCGCGCCCGCGGCGCCCGGGCGGCTACGGCGACAGGCTCACCACGAACGCGTCGGTGCCGTTCGCCTCGTGCTCGCCGAGGCCGAAGTCGATCCGCCCTTCGGCCGTGCCGCAGAGCACGATGGCGCCGGTCGCGGGCGAGATGGCCGCTGCGTTCGACTTCTGGTTGCCGGCGGCGCCGAGCAGCTTGCCCCAGAGGGTCTTGCCCTGCGGGTCGAGCTTCACGACGAAGGCGTCGAAGCCGCCGCCGTTCGGGAGCGGCTCGTCGCCGAGGGCGATCACGCCCTGCGCCGCGCCGGTCACCACCACGTTGCCCTCGCCGTCCGCGACGACCGCCGTGCTCTCCTGCGCGCCGTCTCCGGCGAACGACCGCGCCCAGACGGGCGCGCCGTCGGGGGCGAACGACACGACGAACGCCGTCTGGGCGTCGTTCGCGTGGATGCTGCGCTCCTGGCCGAAATCGAGCTCGCCCAGGTACGTCCCCGTCACGACCACGGCGCCGGACGGGGTGACGGCGATCCCGGTGCCTGCCTGCGAGGCCGTGTCCCCGTAGTCCGAGAGCCAGACGCCGCTGCCGCCGCTGTCGAGCTTGAGGACGAACAGGTTCGGCCCGAGCCCGGAGTTCCTCACCTGCCGGCTCCCGACGGCCAGCGTGCCGTTGTACCGGCCGGTGATGTACGCGCTGCCCTCGGCGTCGACGGCCACGCCGGTGGCGAACTGGTTCGACGCGTCTCCGTAGATCCTGGTCCACAGGACGGCGCCGAGCGGATCGTACTTCCGCACGAAGATGTCGGTACCGCCTTCGCTGCTGGCGCAGACGGGGAGGGGCGGCGCCGAGCAGAGCAGCGCGCCGCTGAAATAGCCGGCGATCACGATGTTCCCGGCGGTGTCCACCGCGATGGAGCGCAGCGTCTGATCCGCGCTGTCTCCGATCTGGCGCGCCCAGCCGGGGGCGCCGTCTCGATCCAGCGTGACGAGGAAGCTGTCGAGCGCGTTGACGCTGGTCAGCGTCGCGCTGCCGAACGTGAACGACCCGTAGAACGTCCCGCCGATCACGAGCTTGCCCTCGGGCGTCACCGCGAACCCGTTGAGCGTCTCGGCGCCGCTGCCGCCGAGCCTCGCGCTCCAGCGGTGGGCTCCGGTCGCGTCGAAGCTCGCGACGTACACGTCCGCGGTGCCGATGCTCACCAGCGTGTCGCCGCCCAGGTTGATGGTCCCCGAGAAGGTGCCGCCGATATAGACGTTCCCATCCGTGTCGACGCCGATGCCCGTCGCGCTCTGGATGTTCGAGTCGCCGTAGAGGGCGGACCAGAGCGGCGCGCTGCAGGCGAAGCCGTCGCAGTCCTCGTCGGTGTCGTCCCCGCACGTCTCCGCCGCCGGGGTGACCTCGCCGCCGCACGGCCGCCACGACGTCCCCGAGATATCGCACATCCGGAGCCCCGCCGCGCAGAGCCCGACGCCGTTCGTCCCCTCGGGGCCGCTATAGCAGGCCTCGATCTGGCCCGGGGTGCACACGCACCCTGCGTCGGCCTCGTTCGTCTCGCCGTCGCAGTCGTCGTCCAGGGTGGTGCTGCAGTCCTCGAGCCTCGGGACCACGGCGCCCTCGCACTCGCCGAAGCTTTGGCCGTCGGGCTGGCATCGCCGCACGCCGGCCGCGCACACGCCGACGCCCTCGGTGTCTGCCGGGCCGGGATAGCAAGGCTGCTCCTCGCCGGCGCTGCAGTGCGGCGCGCCTCCGGTGCCGCCCCCGCCGCCGCCGCCGCCGCCGCCGGCGTCGGGCCTTGGGTTGAAGGGCGGCGATTCCGAGCACGCGCCAGGGAGGATGAGCACGAGCGCAGACCCGACGAGCATCGATCGAGCGCGCAGGGGTGTCCTCGTGACCATCAGGGGACGGAGCTCCATGTTCGGCGATTCTGACTTCAATCCTGATGTGATTTTTTCGTCTGGCGCTTCTTCTGGGGCAGCTGGATGATGATCGTGCTCACGGGCGGCGGTGCGCTCGCCGAGGCGCTGGGCGAGGCCGGGCGCGTCGTTTCGGGCGCCTCCAGGTCGCGCGGCGGCTCGTCGGCGATCTCGGATGGGGAGATCTGGGTCGGCCCGACGCTCGCGCTCTGCGCGGGCAGCAGATCGTGTCGAACCGCGTCGCCCTGGGGTTCGTCGCGGAGCGCCATCCACACCGCGACCACGCTCGCGATCACGAGCGCCACGCCGCCGACCGCGAGCAGGATCACGAGCTTCGGCGGCTGCTTCGGCGGAGCGCGGCGCGGCGCCCAGCCGGCGGCCGCCTGCTCGCCGTACGGGGCGCTCGGGCCGTGCTGCGACGAGGGCGCGCCGTACGACGCGCCGGTCGTGCGCAGGGGCGCGCCGGTGTTGTGGAGCGACGCGGGCGCGCCGTGCGGCGCGCTGGCGGCGTGCGGCGCGGCGTGCGCGCCGTAGGAGGCGCCGGTATTGTGGAGCGAGGCGGGCGCGCTGGCGGCGTGCGCGCCGTAGGAGGCGCCGGTGCTGTGGAGCGAGGCGGGCGCGCTGGCGGCGTGCGCGCCGTAGGAGGCGCCGGTGCTGTGGAGCGAGGCGGGCGCGCTGGCGGCGTGCGCGCCGTAGGAGGCGCCGGTATTGTGGAGCGACGCGGGCGCGCTGGCGGCGTGCGCGCCGTAGGAAGCGCCGGTGCTGTGGAGCGAGGCGGGCGCGCTGGCGGCGTGCGCGCCGTAGGAAGCGCCGGTGCTGTGGAGCGAGGCGGGCGCGCTGTGGGGCATGCTGACGCCGTGGTGCGAGGCAGGCGCGCCGTGCATTCCGGCGTGGCCGGCTCCGGTGTTGTGCAGGGCCGACGGCGGTCCGTTCGGAGCTCCAGGGCCGGCCTGCGGGAGGCTCGGATGGCTCCCGTGCGCGTGGGCGGCGTCCATGGCGCTCGCGCCCGGGGCCCCGCGCGCCGCCATCGTGGGGGCGTCCCACGAGGTCGCGCCGCCGGGGCCGGGCTCCGGCCCGAGCGCGGGCGCCGAGCCCATCTCGTTCCACCTCGCGCCCGAGGGGGCCGCCGGCCGCGGCGGGGGCTCGGCCTGCGCCTCCACCGAGGCGGCCGCCGCCACGAGCATCGGCGACGGCTGCGGCGCGCCCGCCGACGGCGAGTCCCCGGCCGCCAGGCGCGCCGACGCGAACGGCGGCGGCTCTCCGCGCAGGAGCGCGCGCATGTCCGCCTGCATCGTGCGGGCGTCCGGGTAGCGCCGGTCGCGATCGAACGCGAGCGCCCTGTCCACGAGGGCGCACAGCCCCGGCGGCGCCTCCGGCGCGACGCTCGCGAGCGCGGGCGCCGCCATGGTCGCCATCTTCACGAGCAGCTCGGACTCCGTGCGCGCCTCGTGGATGCGCCGCTTCGCGATCAGCCGGAACATCGTCGCGCCGACGGCGAAGAGGTCCGCCCGGTGGTCGACCGAGATGCCGCGCACCTGCTCCGGGGCCATGTACGACACGGTCCCGAGCGTCGCGCCCGTCCGGGTCCGCATCGCCGTCTTCACGCCGTCGCGCATGCGGGCGATGCCGAAGTCGAGCACCTTGAGCCGCCCGGTCCGCTCGACGAAGAGGTTGTCGAGCTTGATGTCGCGGTGGATGATCCCCTGCTCGTGCGCCGCCCCGAGCACGTCGAGCAGCTCGTCCATGAGGCGCAGCATCTCGCCCATCTCGATGTTGCCGAGCCGCTGGAGCCTGTCGGCGAGCGACTCGCCGTCGAGGAGCTCCATCACGAGGAACGGCGCGCCGTCCTCGGCCGTGTCGATGTCGCGGATCTCGACCACGCCGGGGTGGCGGAAGCGATTGACCGCCTGCGCCTCCCGCTCGAACCGGGCGCGCAGGTCCTTCGAGCGCGCCACCTCGGGGTGGAGGATCTTGATCGCCTCGCGCCGCCCGATCTTGTGGGTCGCGGCATAGACGGCGGCCATCCCGCCGATCCCGAGGAGGCGATCGATCGTCCATTTGCCCCGCAGGGTCGTCCCCACGCGCCTCTCGCAGGCCGCCCGCTCGTCGTCCATGCCCCGATCGAATGTCACAGCGCGCGGGATCGAGGTCAAGGTGAGAGCCGCGGCGGGCGCGACATCGTCCTACCCCCTGGCGCCGACGAGCCTGCCATCGGCGTGTCTCAATCGGGGATCGGGTGCACCCCGTCGCGCACCCAGGGATCGATGGTCGGCCGGAACGCCGCCTCGGTCCGGAGCCCCGCCAGCACGGACGCGAGCCCCCACTGCAGCCGATTCACGAACGTGAAGTCCTGCGGCATCTTCGGCACGTGGGGGATGGTGGGCACCTTCTCTCCCTCCTTGAAGGCGAGCCCCCGGATGCCGCGGGTCAGGTACGCCACGGTCTCGCGCGCCTTCTCCGGGGAGCACTTCCAGGTCCCGTGCGTGCATAGCGGGACCATGAGCTCCATCGTGTAGCTCCGGTAAAGGTCCCAGCTCTCGTCATTGGGGTCGTAGCCGAGCACCTCCACGCAGGCGCGGTCGAACTCCTTCCAGTCCGCGTCCATGGCCGCCCGCATGTAGCGCTTCATGCCCGCCACGAGGTCGGGCGGGAGCTGCTTCACGCAGCCGAAATCGAGGATCGCGACCCGGCCGTCCTCGTGGAAGCGGTAGTTGCCGGGGTGCGGATCGGCGTAGAGCCAGCCGTACCGGAGCATCGAGCGGAAGGTGAAGCGCCAGATGGAGAGGCCCGCGCGGTTCTTCGCCTCCTGGCTGCCGCGCTCGCAGAACTCGGCGTAGCTCATGCCGTCGACGAACTCGAGCGTGAGGACCCGCCTCGTGGTGAGGCTGTGGTGAATCCGGGGGATGTAGACGTCCTCGTCCCCGGCGTTCATGCGGCGGAACAGGTCCGCCATCTCGGCCTCACGCGCGTAATCGAGCTCGGACAGGAAGACCTTGCGGAGCTCGTCGACGGTCTGCCGGGCGTGCAGCTTCTTGGCGATGGGGGCCATCATCGCCTCGAGCATCGAGACGCTCTTCAGGTCGTTCTCGATGGCCCTGTCCATGCCGGGGTACTGCACCTTGACCGCGACCCGCTCCCCCGTCTTCGTCATGGCCCGGTGCACCTGTCCGATGCTCGCCGCGGCGAACGGCTCGCGCTCCCACGCCGCGAACACCTCGTGGGGCGGCGTGCCGAGCTCCGCCAGCACCATCTGCTCCGCGGCCTCGGGCGACAGGGGCGGCGCCTTGTCGAGCAGCTTCTTCAGCGTGGCCTGGAACTTCTCCTCGTATCCCGGCGGCGCGAGCCCGTCGATGTAGCTCGCCATCTGGCCGAACTTGAGCGGCAGGCCCTTCATTTCGCCGAGCGTCTTCAGCATCGCCTCGGCGGTCTTCTTCACCTCCTGGGTCATCTTCCGGCGCGCCTCGGCCTCTTCCTCTTCGGTGCGCGGCGCGCCGAGGGCGCGCTTCGCGCCCTCGATGGCGAACGGGAGGGTGCGGGGCGCGAGGCCGGCGAGGCGCGCGAGGCGCCCCAGCTTGGAGGTCGGCGGTTTGTCTCTGGGCTTGTCGTCGGCCATGCGGACTGACTCGTTAGGGTAGCGTTGGTCGGCGCGGAGCGGTCATGCGCCGACGCGGCGCCTCGGGGCCGCGCGGATCTTCGGAACCGGCCACAGGGAGACGGTGTTCCTCAGCTGCTGAGCCTGCTCCGGGGAGATGTCCCCCTCCACGTGGACCCGGGCGCGCCGGTCCTCGACCACGACCCGCACCGCGCCCCGTCCGACCGGCGCCGCGCGGAGGACGTCCGTGATGTCGTCGAGCAGGCGTTGCGGCAGCCGGCCCCGGAGCAGCCGGACGTTACGCCCCTCGACGCGCACGTAAAATAGCTCATTCGCGCGGAGGAGGGCCACGGCGAGCGGCACGACGACGGCGAGCAGGGCGAGGGGGATCAAAAAGGACATGGCGAGCCGCCCACGACGAGCGCGCCTCCCCCAGGCTCACCGCGGCGTCGGGATCGTGAACCCGCGCCGGCCGTTGTCAACGCTGGCGCGGCGGGCCCCGCGAGCGCGGCTGGGCGCGGCGGGCCCCGCGAGCGCGACCCCGGCCGGGGCCCCTGGTCAGGGCGGCGCGCGGTGCCTACCTTAGGAGCCCATGACGAGCGCCGCGCCCCAGCCTGCCGCCATCGACCCGCGCCTGGATCTCCACGACGAGATCAGCCGCCTCAAGCGGGAGAGGAACGCCGTCCTCCTGGCCCACTACTATCAGGACGGCGAGATCCAGGACCTCGCCGATTTCCTCGGCGACTCGCTCCAGCTGGCCCAGCAGGCCAAGAAGACGACCGCGGACGTCATCCTGTTCGCCGGCGTGCACTTCATGGCCGAGACGGCGAAGATCCTGAATCCCGAGCGCATCGTCGTGGTGCCCGACCTGCAGGCCGGCTGCTCGCTCGCCGACGGCTGCCCCGTCGACCGCTTCCGCGCCTGGCGCGCCCGGTACCCCGGCGCGGTCGCGATCTCGTACATCAACTGCTCCGCCGAGGTGAAGGCGGAGAGCGACTGCATCTGCACGTCGTCGAACGCCGAGAAGATCGTCCGCGCGATCCCCGAGGGGCAGGAGATCCTCTTCGCGCCCGACAAGAACCTCGGCCGCTGGCTCATCGAGAGGACGGGCCGCCCGATGCGCCTGTGGCAGGGCAGCTGCGTCGTGCACGAGACGTTCAGCCTGCGCAAGATCATCGCGCTGCGCGAGCGCCACCCGGACGCGAAGCTCATCGCGCACCCGGAGTGCGAGGAGCCGATCCTGCGGATGGCCGACTACATCGGATCGACGACCGCGCTGCTCAAGTACACGACCGCCGACGACGCCGCGAAGTACATCGTCGCGACCGAGAGCGGCATCGTGCACCAGATGCGCAAGGCGTCGCCGCAGAAGGAGTTCATCGAGGGGCCGCCCGAGGGCAACTGCGCCTGCAACGAGTGCCCGTTCATGCGGCTGAACACGCTCGAGAAGGTCTATCTCGCCCTGCGCGACCTCGCCCCGCGCCTCGAGATGGCGCCCGAGCTGCGCGAGCGCGCGCGCGTCCCGATCGATCGCATGCTCGCCCTCAGCTGAGCCCGCCCCGCGGCGCGGCTCACCGCCCCGGGCACGCGTGGCGGCGCAGCGTGCAGATGTTCGTCCGCTCGCACGTCGTCGACAGCGTGAGATCGCGGCAGGGGCGCCCCTTCTCGTGGGGCCGCTCCGGCGTCGCGCGGACCGGGTGCGGGCGCGGCGCGTGGGCCACGGCGCAGTCGTTGTCGCCCTCGCACGGCACGGGCAGCACGCGGAGCAGCGCGCACGCGCCGGCGTCGCAGTAGCAGACGATCCCCTGGTCCGTGACGGGCGGCTGCCGGTTCAGCCGGGGATCGGCGCCGCAGCGCTCGCTCGCGGGGTCGTAACCGCAGTCCGCGTCGCTCGCGCACGCGGTCGGGAACGCCTGCTCCCGGGGCCGCGCTGCGGCGGCGTCCGCCCGGCTCGCGGCCGGATCGCCGTCCTGGCCGCCCGCTCCGGCGCGCAGCTCCTCGCCGTCGCCGCGCTGCGGGCGCGCCGCCGTGGTCGCGGCGACGGGCGCTCGCGGCGGCGGCGCGGGCGGGCGTCCCCCCGGGGCCGGCTCGCCGCACGCGGTCGCCGCCAGGGCGATCGCGGCGGTGAGCGCGAGCCCGCTGCCGCGGGCGCTCGCGGCGGCGATCACAGCACCAGGGAGAAGCCGAGGGTATGGATGAACGAGCCCCGGGTCTGCGGCAGCGGGCCGATGGTGCGCCGCCGCCCGAGGCCGTCGATGGCCTGGGCTTCCTGCGTGGCGGTGGCGCCCCGGCCGAGCAGGAAGGCCCCCGAGCTCTCCAGCTCGATCGTGAGCCAGTCGCGGATGAGGTCGAACGACACCCCGAGCCCCAGCGGGATGGCGACGTACGAGGCGCCGCGCTCGCGGACCGTGAACTCGCCCCCGGGATCGAGGACCCGCATGCGGTCGAAGTCGAACCGGTCGTAGCCGACGCCGACCGAGATCCACGAGCGGGCGCGGTCGCCGAGCGGCAGCGTCGGCGCGAGGCGCGCGCCGAGCGCGAGGGCGCGCGCCCCGGGCGCGCCGTCCTCGCGCGGCTCAGCCGTGATCGCGCCGGGCTGCCACAGCGCGCCTTGCTGGAGGGTGAGATCGTGCCGGGCGAGCACGACGAAGGCGGAGAAGCGCAGGTACTCGAAGATCTCCCAGCGCGCGTGGATGCCGAGCCCGAGCGCGGGCTCCAGGCGAGCGCGCGTCAGGCGGCCGGCGTCGTCGCGCGTCCCGAGCCAGCTGACGAAGGCCGCGTCCGCGCCGATCTCGATGTGCCGAGCCCACGGCAGGCGCGGCGGCGGGGACGCCGGCGGCAGCGGCGGCCGCGGCGGCTTCGCGGGCTCCTCGGCGCCGGCGGCGCCCTGGGCGGGCGCGGCGGCACCCGGCTCCTCGGCGCGCGCGGCCGTGGCGCCCGCGAGCGCGGCCGCGCCCGCTGCGATGCACACGAGGGCGCGAGCGGTTCGCATGCCCGCCCTTGTAGCAGGCTTTGGCGTCGGCCGAGCCCCGAGCTGCGCTCGCGCGCCGCCGCCCCCGCCGCCGGGGGGCAGCGCGCGCCGGCGCCCCCGGCGGCGGGTGGCAGGGGCCCCCCTGGTCGGGCAAACTCGTGCTCATGCGTGCAAAGCCCATCGCCTTCCTGTCTGTCCTGATCCTCGCGCAGCTCGGCTGTTCCCCCGAGCGCAAGCCCGACAGCGCGCCGGCTCCCGGGGCAGCGCCCGCCGCTCCCGGGGCAGCGTCCGCCGCTTCCGCCGAGGGCTCCTCGCAGCTCCAGGCGTCGGCGTCCGGGATCGCGCCGCTCCAGAAGAAGCAGTTCGGCGAGCCCATCACGGAGACCTCGACCACGCCGCTGCCGGCGCTCCTCGAGGATCCCGGCAAGTTCAGCGGCAAGACCGTGCGGACCGAGGGGGTCGTCTCGGCGGTGTGCAAGTCGATGGGCTGCTGGATGGAGATCGCCGACGACTCCGGCAGCGCGCACATCAAGATGGCGGGGCACAGCTTCTTCGTCCCGAAGGATGCGTCCGGCCACCGGGCGGTCGTCCAGGGCAAGATGGTCGCCGGCGAGGCCGAGGAGGGCGCCGCGTGCGGGGCGAAGGACAACTGCCGGGGCGAGGCGGAGAAGCAGACGGGGCGGGTCGCGAAGATCGAGCTCGAGGCGACCGGCGTGCAGTTCCTGGACTGACGGCGCGGGCGGGCGCGGCCGCTCGCCTCCGCGCTCCGGCCGCCCGGCCGAGCCGCGCGGGTTGAAGAAAACGCGGCAGGAAAACGCGGCAGAACGAGGCGCTCGACGGGACCTTTCAGAGGAGTCGGTCGCCCCCTCAAAAAAAGTGCTTGCGCATCTCGGCGGGGGGACGTAGAAAGCGCGCCCTGTTCGGGACGCGCTGCTTCGGCGGCGGCCCGGCGGGAAAGCTCCGGGAGAGCGGCTCGTCAATCGGGCCGAGCGACCGGGGCCGTCCGTCACTCCGCCACCGGCGATCTCTGCCAGGCGGGGAGTTTCAGAGAAGCGTCGCTTCAAAGAAACTTCGATGACGGGTTGACGAAGGACGGAAGCGGTAGCATATACCGCCCCGTTCTCCGGACGGAAGCCGGTAGCAAATACCGGACTACGGACGGGCTCGGTCCTTGAAAACTGGGTTGTATGCCTACGAAGTGACGTGGGTCCCAAGGCGAGCGCAAGCTCGACCTCGCACGTCATGAAATGACGAGCAAGTCAGGCGGTCTTAGCCACCGTCTGATGCAACAGGATTTAACTGGAGAGTTTGATCCTGGCTCAGAACGAACGTTAGCGGCGCGCTTAACACATGCAAGTCGAGCGAGAAAGGGCTTCGGCCCCGGTAAAGCGGCGCACGGGTGAGTAACACGTAGGTAATCTGCCCCCAGGTGGTGGATAACGTTCCGA
>CP150314.1:4557500-7070000 GCA_051525975.1 Sorangium sp. So ce134 | reverse complement strand
TTCCCGGTAGGATGGCCGCCTCCAAGGCAATGCGCGCCCGCGGCCTTCCGCCTCGACGAGCACCCTGAACGAGCGGTTGCGCCAGGTCCCCCCGTGAGGGATGGCTCTTGCATCGTCCGCAGCCGCCCGCTCAGGAAGGGACCGCGTGAGGACAGGCGCGACGATGCGCCGCGCCCGACTGGTTTCACGCGCCGCGCAAGCGCCGCCGATGGCAAAGAAACGATCCCCCACACCCGATCCGCTCGCCCGCTTCCACCCCGCCACCCAGGCGTGGTTCCGCGGAGCGTTCTCCGCACCCACCCCCGCCCAGGCCCAGGGCTTCCCCCCCATCCTCGACGGCGCCTCCACCCTGCTGCTCGCCCCGACCGGCTCCGGCAAGACGCTCGCCGCCTTCCTCGCCGCCATCGACCGGCTCATGGCCTCGCCCGAGCCGGACGCCGCCGAGCGCTGCCGCGTCGTGTACGTCTCGCCCCTCAAGGCGCTCGCCATCGACGTCGAACGCAACCTGCGCGCGCCGCTCGCCGGCATCGCCGCCGCCGCCGAGCGGCTCGGCCTGCCGTACCGGGTCCCCCAGGTCGGCGTGCGCTCCGGCGACACCGCGCCCGAAGACCGCGCCCGGCTCGCCAAGAAGCCGCCGGACATCCTCATCACCACCCCGGAGTCGCTCTACCTCCTCCTCACCGCCAACGCGCGCGATCGGCTGCGCGCCGTCGAGACCGTCATCATCGACGAGATCCACGCGCTCGTCGCGACCAAGCGCGGCGCGCACCTGGCCCTGTCCCTCGAGCGGCTCGAGGCGCTCCGATCCGCGCCCGGGCCGATGCAGCGCATCGGCCTGTCCGCCACGCAGCGGCCGCTCGACGAGGTCGCGCGGCTGCTCGGCGGCGGCGAGATCGCCGGCGCCGGCGCGCGCTTCGCGCCGCGGCCGGTGACCATCGTCGACGCGAGCGCCCCCAAGGCGCTGGAGCTCCGCATCGAGGTGCCCGTCGAGGACATGACCAAGCTCGGCGAGGCGGCGCGCGCCGGGGAGGGGCCGCCCAAGGGGCCGGCCGAGCCGGCGCAGCGCTCGATCTGGCCGAGCATCCACCCGCGCCTCGTCGAGCTCGTCCGCGCCCACCGCACCACGATGATCTTCGTGAACAGCCGGCGCCTCGCCGAGCGCCTCGCCGCGGCCCTCAACGACACCGCTGGCGCCGAGATCGCGCTCGCCCACCACGGGTCGATCGCCCGCGAGCAGCGCCAGCAGATCGAGGAGCGGCTCAAGGCCGGCCTCCTGCCGTGCATCGTCGCGACCTCGTCGCTGGAGCTCGGCCTCGACCTCGGCGCCGTCGACCTCGTCATCCAGCTCGAGGCGCCGCCCTCGGTCGCCGCCGGGCTCCAGCGCGTCGGCCGCGCCGGGCACGAGGTCGGCGGCACCTCGCGCGGCGTCGTCTTCCCCAAGCACCGCGGCGACCTGCTCGCGTGCGCCGCGGCCGCGTCCCGCATGCGCGAAGGCAAGGTCGAGGCGACCCTCTACCCGAGGAACCCGCTCGACGTCCTCGCCCAGCAGATCGTGGCCATCGCCTCGATGGACACCCTCCACGTCGACGCGCTCTTCTCGCTCGTGCGCAAGGCCGCGCCCTTCGCCGACCTGCCCCGCGCGAGCTTCGAGGGCGTGCTCGACATGCTCTCCGGCCGCTACCCGTCCGACGAGTTCGCCGAGCTCCGGCCCCGCATCGTCTGGGACCGCGTGGGCGGCGCCGTGCGCGCCCGCAAGGGCGCCAAGCGCCTCGCCGTCGTCAACGCCGGCACCATCCCCGACCGCGGCCTCTACGGCGTCTTCCTCGACTCCGGCGGCGACGCGGCGCGCCCCGGCCGGCGCGTCGGCGAGCTCGACGAGGAGATGGTCTTCGAGGCCCGCGAGGGCGAGGTCTTCCTCCTCGGCGCCTCCTCGTGGCGCATCACCGACATCACCCACGACCGCGTCCTCGTCGTCCCGGCGCCGGGCGAGCCGGGCAAGATGCCGTTCTGGCGCGGCGACCAGGCCGGGCGCAACGCCGAGCTCGGCGCCTCCATCGGCGCCCTCGCGCGCCGCCTCGCCTCGCTGCCCGACGGCGAGGCCGAGCGCGCCCTCGAAGGCGAGCACGGCCTCGACGAGCGCGCCGCGCGGAACCTCGTCCGGTACGTGCGCGACCAGGCCGCGGCCACGGGCGAGGTCCCGAGCGACCGCGCCATCGTCCTGGAGCGGTTCGTCGACGAGGTCGGCGACTACCGCATCTGCCTCCTCTCGCCGTTCGGCGGCCGCGTGCACGCCCCGCTGTCGACCTGCATCGCCGAGAAATGCCGCATCGAGCTCGGCCTCGCCGTCGACACCGTGTGGACCGACGACGGCGTCGTCCTGCGGCTGCCCGAGTCCGAGTCGCCCCCCGACGCGAAGCAGCTCCTGCCGCAGGCCGACGAGGTCGAGGACCTGCTCGTCCGCGGCCTCGGCGACACCGCCCTCTTCGCCTCGCGCTTCCGCGAGTGCGCCGGCCGGGCGCTGCTCCTGCCGCGCAAGTTCCCCGGCAAGCGCTCGCCGCTCTGGGCCCAGCGCAAGCGCGCCGCGGACCTGCTCGCCGTCGCGTCGCGCTACGGCTCCTTCCCCATCCTGCTCGAGACCTACCGGGAGTGCCTGCGCGACGTCTTCGACCTCGCGGCGCTCGAGGACCTCCTGCGCCAGATCGCGGCGCGCAAGGTCCGCGTCGTCACCGCCGACGTCCGCGCGCCCTCGCCGTTCGCGGCCACGCTGCTCTTCGCGTACGCCGGCAACTTCATCTACGAGGGCGACCTGCCGCTCGCCGAGCGGCGGGCGCAGGTGCTCGCCATCGATCACGCCCGCCTGCGCGAGCTGCTCGGCGAGGCCGAGCTGCGCGAGCTGTTCGACGCGGACGCGGTGCTGGCCCTCGAGGCGTCGCTCCAGCGCCTCGACGGCCGCGCGCCGCTCAAGCACGAGGACCAGGCGCACGATCTCCTGCTCTCGCTCGGCGATCTCACGCGCGACGAGATCGCCCGGCGCGCGGCGGGCCCCGACGTCCCGCCCGAGGCGGCCGCCGAGCGCGCCGCCGCCTGGATCGACGAGCTCCTCCGCGACCGGCGCGCCATCGAGGTCCAGCTCGGCGGCGAGCGCCGCCTCGCCGCCGCCGAGGACGCAGGCCGGCTGCGCGACGCCCTCGGGGTGGTGCCGCCGCCCGGCCTTCCCATCGCGTTCCTCGAGCCGGCCGCCGACCCGCTCGGCGAGCTCGTCGCCCGCTACGCGCGCACGCACGGCCCCTTTCGCGCCGACGACGTCGCCCGGCGCTTCGGCCTCGGGCCGGCGCCGGTCCTCGCCGCGCTCGCGCGGCTGGCGGACCGGGGCCGCGTGGTCGAGGGCGAGTTCCTCCCCGGCGGCCGCGGCCGGGAGTTCTGCGACGCCGAGGTGCTCCGATCGCTGAAGCGCCGCTCGCTCGCGCGGCTGCGCGCCGAGGTCGAGCCGGTCCCGCCCGAGGCCTACGCGCGCTTCCTCGCCGACTGGCACGGCCTGCATCGCCGCCGGCGGGGCCTCGACGGCTTGCTCGCGGCGCTCGATCAGCTCCAGGGCGCGCCGCTCTCGGCCTCGGCCCTGGAGGCCGAGATCCTGCCCGCCCGCGTCGAGGGCTACCGCCCCGGCGATCTCGACGCGCTCTGCGCGGCCGGCGAGGTGCTCTGGCGCGGCGTCGAGCCTGTCGGCGACGGCGACGGCCGCGTCGCGCTCTACCTCGCCGAGGCCTACCCGTACCTCGCCCCGCCGCCCGGCCGCGCCGAGGGGCCGCTGGCCGAGAGCATCCGCGCCGCGCTCGCGCGCCGCGGCGCGCTCTTCTTCTCCGACCTCTCGCGCGAGACGGGCGCGTTCGGCGCCGACCTGCTCGCGGCGCTCTGGGACCTCGTGTGGGCCGGCGAGGTCACGAACGACACGCTCGGCCCGCTGCGCGCCCTCGGCCGCGAGTCCCGCTCGAGCGGCCGTCGGCGCGACCGCGACCGCCCCGCGCCGGGCCGCGGCCTCGCCGGCCTGCGGGCGCGCCGGATCGGCCCGCCGGGCAGCGAAGGCCGCTGGTCGCTGCTGTCGCTCCCCGGCGCGGCTGCCGGCGCATCCGGCATGGCCGTCGGCGCGCCCGGCGCGGCTGCGGGCCCGTCCGGCGCGCCCGGCGAGACCGAGCGCCGCGCGGCGCTCGCCCGCGCGCTGCTCGAGCGCCACGGCGTGCTCACGCGCGAGGCGGCCGCGGTCGAGGGGCTCGCGGGCGGCTTCTCGGCCGTGTACGACGTGCTCCGCGCCATGGAGGAGGCGGGCCAGGCGCGGCGCGGCTACTTCGTCGCCGGGCTGGGCGCCGCGCAGTTCGCGGTGCCCGGCGCCGACGATCGGCTCCGGGCCTGCCGCGAGCCGTCCGACGAGCCGCGGACGCTCGTCCTCGCGGCCACGGATCCGGCGAGCCCCTGGGGCGCCGCCGTCCGCTGGCCCGAGATCGCCCCGCGCGATGGCGTCGCGCCCGAGGGCGCGGTCCGCGGCCCGGTCCGGCCGCAGCGGGCCGCCGGCGCCCTCGTGATCCTCCACGACGGCCGGCTGCTCGCGTGGATGGGCCGCACCGAGCGGAGCCTCACCACCTTCCTGCCCGAGGCCGAGCCGGAGCGCGGCGAGGCGATCCAGGCCATCGCGTCGGCGCTCGCGGGGCTCGTCGCCGAGGGGCGGCGGCGCGCGGTGCTCGTGGCCACGATCGACGGCGAGCCGGCGCACAGCTCCCCCCTGGCGCGCGCGCTCGCCGAGGTGGGCTTCACCTCCGGGGCGCACGGCTACCTCAAGCGCGCGCCCGCGCCCGAGCGGGGCCCGTGGCGGCCGCGGCAGGCGCCCGCGGGCGCGCCCGACTGGGCCCGCCGCGCGGCGGCGGCGGGGCTCGACGCGGCGGGCGAGGTCGACGGCTTCAAGCCGCCGCCGGGCCTGCGCACCTGGCCGGCCGGGCCTCCTGCCGGCGGGTGGCGGATGGCGCCCGCCAGCGCGACCGACGATGGCGCCCACGCGGCCGACGGCGGCGCGCTGGACGACGGCGACCTCGACCTCGACGACGACCCGGCGATGTTCGATGAAGGGGCGGGCATCGACGACGTTCCGGAGTGACGCGGGCATCGACCATGTCCCGGAGTGACGGTCGCGCCGGCGGCGCGCGGCGGGAGCGCTGTCCGCCGGGCGTGTGTGCCAAAAAAGGACCGCCGAGCAACCAGGAAGGTGAGAGGCCCTTCGTGGTTCCTCGGCGGCTCTTCGTGGTCCTTGCGGCGCTGGAGGGATCTCGAGCGGCGCGCTGGGACGGCTCAGCCCTGCTGCGGCTGCTCGTCCGCCTTCATCTGCTGGCTCGCGGACCGGTTCTTACGGCCCCCGTTCCCCTGGCTGCGCGCCTCGGCGCCCTTGCGCCCGATCTCGGCCATGTGCTCGCGGTTCTGGCTCACGGCCTCGCCGCCCTTGCGGCCCGCCGCGCGCGCTTCCTCGGACGTGAACTCGTGCGCGGTGCCCTTCTCATGAGCCGCCTTTCCGCCCTGGCTCGCGATCAGGCGCTGCTGCTCCGCGTTCATCGCCGCGAAGCCCCGCTTCGTCTCGCTGCTCTGTCCCATGATCCACTCCTCGCATTGATTGCAACGTGAACGTCTCTCGCGACCGTGACTACCTGCTGCGTAGCCACGTCGCACCGGCGGTGCCGGCGACGCTGGACGGTGCTGCAACGCGGGTGCCAGACGTGAGCGCTCGGACGAAATCGACGATGCGTCGAGGCCGGACAACTGATGACCACCCGAGCACCACGTGCGTCCCCTCGAAGGCTCGCTGCGGCAAACTGCCTCACTGTGCGTGCGATCGTGCGTAGCCGCCCCAACCGGTGCGGGCTCAGCCGCCTCACGGCGTGAATGACGCACCGCGCATTCTCATTTTCTGATTGCAATTCTCGGATGGTCTGTCTCGGCTCTTCGGGCGAGCCGGCGAGATGACCTATCCTCGACACGTGATCTCCAGGGTGCGCCGTGCCCACCTAGGGCAACGCCTGAGCACTCCGGCGACAAGGTGCGAGAGATCCGGCGTTTTGAGCGTCCCACCGGCCGGCGCCCACGCCGATTGATTCTTGTGATGTTGTTAATTTTCATTGAGATGGTTCTTGGCGCGATCGGCCACAGAGGTCCTCGACGGGCGTGGCGCGCGGTGGTGGAGGGCGGCGCTGGCGCGTCGCGTCTTGACACCGCGAGGCCACTGCCGTTTTTGTTGCATCGCATCATCATTTCGGCGCCAGCGGCCCGCTGCGGGTTGCCGCCGGCAGCCGGGGTGGCGTGCTGGAGATCCTCACCATGGCGCTTCCGATCCCGGTGGCTCGGCTCGACGAGGGCCGGCTCATCTCACCGACGACGACATCCTCGCCTCGCCGCGCCGGCGGCGGTCCTCTGGGCGCCCTGCGCGGCGCGGGCCTCCTCGCGCTGCCGCTGGCGCTCCTCGCCGGGTGCGGCGGGTCCACCGGCGCGGCGCCCGCGGAGAGCCCTGCGCCGAGCCCCGCGCCTGCGGCGCAGGAGCCTTTCGACCTCGAGAAGGCGTTCGCCCGCGAGGCCGGCGATCTCCCTGCCCGCGAGGTCCGCGCCGGCGACTGGTCGGCGCGCGCGTTCGGGGCGGGGGAGCCGAAGATCGAGCCGAGGGAGAAGCTGATCGCGATCTCCATCCCCCTCGGCACGGGCAGCCCTGTCGAGTGCTTCGTCTACAACACGATGCTCGACTCGGGAGAGGTGATACGGAATTTCGTCGAGCTCCTCGATCCCGCCAAGGTCGAGGTCTCCCGCGTCGCGCCCTGGGAGGTGAGCGTGCACCGGGAGAGCCCCGCGGTGTTCGTGCAGGCCCTTTACCTCGCCCCCACCGCCGCCGGGAAGGCGGCCGGCCTGCTCAAGATCGCGCTGCACGCGGACCGGGCGCACCCCATCGCCTGCCTGCACGACGAGGTCGGGTATGTCCGCACGTTCGAGCGGCTCGCCAAGGGGATCTTCGACTCGTTCGACTCGAAGAGCGCCGCGCCGAAGTCCGAGTACACGGACACGGTGATCCTGCGCGTCGGCAAGGTCCCTGTCGGCTTCGAGACGAGCGATCTGTTCAAGGACGAGGACGGCCAGCGGCGATGGCTCTCGCGCTCGGCCACCCTCCTGCCGCGAGACGAGAGATCCCTGGAGATCGAGGACGATGCGTCGAACGTGCTCCTCGACGCCAAGGGCCGGATCAAGGGAGGCGTCTGGATCGAGACGTCGATGGGCAAGGTGAACCACCGGATCGAGCTGGCGCAGAAGACGAACTATCAATACGAGTACTCGGGAGAGGTCGAGGGCAAGAAGGTCCAGGGGACGTTCACCCCCTCGGCCAAGGCGTGGCTCGCGTCGCCGGTCGCCACCGCCTCGGAGCTCGCCCGGCTCCTCAAGAAGAAAGACGGGTTCGACCTCAAGCAGCAGGAGTACATGCCCTCCGTCGATCCGACGAGCCCCGTCGACGTCCAGTACGCCCGCGACGCGTCGGGCTCGGTCACGGTCTCTGTCCGCACCATGCGCCTCGTGGGCAGCCTGGCGCCGGACGGCCGCCCGGAGGCGTTCGAGCTCTCGGCCGGTCCCCCCAGGCTGACGCTCCAGCGGGCCTACGCCCGGGGCAAGCTGTAGCCGTCCTCCGCCCGCGAGACTCTCGATCTCGAACCTGGCTCCGACGACCTCTCCGGCGCGCATGGGCACCCGAGCGCGCCGCGGCGCGTTGCTGCGAGACGCGCCTGCGATGGCGGCAGCCTGAACACATGGTGGCCCAGGCGTTCCCTTGGGGCAGGTAAGTGGGGTTCAGGCGCAGGATGAGCAGAGTACGGAGTGCCCGTCATCCAACGGGCGAGCGATATTTCAGCGAGAAAATCGTCACCGAAAATTGGGCACTCCATGGAGACCCTTTCTAGGGTGCTCTCATGGACAAGAAAATTTTAGCCGCAACTCTCCTGCAGGCGCTTGCCGTTGCCCAGCGCGAAGGACGCGCCGAGACCCTCGAGACGCTGGTCGAGAAGCTGCGCGTTCGCCGCAGGGATATCCGCGGCACGCTGACCGTCCTCCATCGCCAGGGCATGCTGGACGTGCTCCGCATGCGGCTCACGCTCTCGGGGTTCGCCATCGGCTCGGCGTTGATCGGAAAGACGCTGCCGGCGCTCCGGGCTGCTCCTCGGGCCGCCACCGCGGCGGCGTAGCCGCGGCCGGAGCCGCCGCGCCGCGTGGGCCGCGGGCGAGCGTCCGGCGCCCGCCGGTCGCTCGCCTCGAGGGGGGGAGCTACGCCTCGATGAGGCCTGATCGGACCGCGAGTCGGGTCAGGTCGGCCACGCTGTGCGTCGCCACCTTCGCGCAGAGGCGCGCCCGGTGGGTCTCGACGGTCTTCACGCTGATCGAGAGCTGCGCGGCGACCTCCTTGGCCGAGCGGCCCATCGCAAGCAGGCGGAGCACCTGCCGTTCGCGGTCGCTGAGCGCGGCCACCATGTCTCCGTGGGCGGCGGCGTCGCGCCGCTGGAGCGCGCGCACCATGGCCGCGCTCACGTCCGGCGACACGACCGTGCGCCCTCGGACCACGGTGCGCAGCGCCTCCGTGAGGTCGGCGAGCCGGCTCTGCTTGGACAGGTACCCGTCGGCGCCGGCCCGCATCGCCTCGGCGACCCGGAACTCGTCCCGGTGCATCGAGAGCACGATCACGCGGAGATCCCCGATGCTCTTGAGCTCGCGGATGAGCTCGACGCCGCTGCGGTCGGCGAGGCCGAGCTCGATGACCGCCACCTCACAGCGGCGGCTCTCCTGCGCTCGGAGCGCCTCCTGCCCGCTTCCAGCCTGAACGACCTCGCTCACCCCCGGCTGCGACGCGAGCGCTTGCGCCAGCGCTTCCCGAACGACGTTCTGGTCATCGACGAGCAGGATATTCATGTCGAAGCCCCCCTTGCCAAGGGGCCTTGTAACAGAATGCTTTGTGGTCCATGAACCTGTTTTCTCGGTAAGGAACCGCCTGGCGAGCGCGATTTCATTTCTATGGAGCAGCGCCTGGCGCCGCGCGGTTCCTCGCCGAATCGCCTTGGACAGCGAGGGGGGCAATCGGTCGCGGCGGGCCGATGTCACCTGGAACGTTGTTCGATCGGGCCGGGCGCACTGGCGCTCGTCCTGCCGTCTGCCGTCCGGCGGCGCCGCGAGCCCTCGGCGGCCCTGCTCGCGGCGGCGCGGGCGGCCCGGTCGATTCACGGCTCCAGGTCGATGCCTCTCCCTCGGCCGTTATGTTTGCGGTAGATAGGCTCCCCCATGGCTGGCCTGCGCGGAGCTCTCCTCTCCGGTTTACGACCCGACTCGGCCTTCTGGCGCCGCGCCCTCACCGCGGGCGTCACGCGCGGTCCCGAGCCCTGGGTGCGCCACAGCCCTCCGGTCTTCGGCGTGCTCTTCGCGGCCGCGCTCCCCGAGATGCGCCGACGCGTCGAGGAGAACCTGCGCCGCGTGCGCGGGCCGCGGTCGCGCGTCGTCGACATGCTCGACAGCGCCGCGGTGTTCGCCACGTATGGCAGCTGCATCACCGAGGCGCTGCTGCTCGCGAGCGGTCGCGGATACACGGTGGCGCGGCGTTCCCGGGGGGTCGAGCATTACCACGCGTGTGCTGCGGCTGGCCGGGGTGTCCTCATCGTCACGGCGCACACGGGTGGCTGGGACATTGCGGGCCAGATCCTCGGCGTGGTGCACCCTGGGGGTGTCATGCTGGCGATGCAGCGCGAACGGGACGCCGAGGCGCGCGCCATCCAGGACGCGGCGCGGCAGCGCGATGGCGTCCAGGTGGTGCACATCGGCGAGGGGCCGCTGGACGCGTTGCCGCTGCTCAAGCACCTGCAGCGCGGCGGCGTCGTCGCGATGCAGATCGATCGTGTGCCGCCCGGGATGCGCAGCCGGGAGGTCCGTTTCCTCGGCGCCCGCTGGCGCGCGCCCGAGGGTCCGATTGCGCTCGCCGCGCTGAGCGGCGCGCCGATCCTGCCGGTGTTCACGCACCGCCTGGGTTTCCTGGAGTACGAGGCCGTGGTGGCGCCGCCGATCTGGCTCGCCCGCCGGGCGACCGAGGAGGAGCGGGACCGTGCCGCGGCCGAGATGATGGCCGCGATGGAGCGCTTCGTCCGTGCGCACCCCACGCAGTGGTTCCATTTCACCGGCGACGGCCCCGTCGCCCCGGCAGAGAGCGGACCTGGCTGAGCGCGAGGGCGTGCGCCGTGGGCCAGCGGCTGGGGGGCCTTCGCTGTCGAGGCCGCGTGCTTCTCTCCATCCCGCGCGTGCGCTACGCTCCCGGCGCGATGCGTATCCACGACGTGACGATCGAGAACTTCCGGGGCATCGAGAAGAAGCGCTTCAGCTTCTGCGAGCCCGGGACGGACACGCCACGCCGGCTGAGCGTGCTCATCGGGCCGAACATGAGCGGGAAGACGACGGTGCTCGACGCATTGCACCTCGCCTATGAGGTCGTATCCAACCTGAAGAACCCCAACTTCAGGCCAGACTTCAAACCGAACAATCCGTCGCTGCGGCCTGACCCTCAGCTACCGATTCACACAACGATCCGCTTCTCGCTGCACCCTGGAGAGCTCGAAGCGATCTATGAGCTGCAGAAGCTGCTCGGCGACGTCGCATTTCCGCAGCAGGCGAGCGTCTATCAGCTTCAACTCCGGTGGCCTCCTAAGGATGGTTTTTTGGGAATCGAAAGCGTGCTCAAGTCGAAGTCGCCGTCGAACGCCAACGCCGCGCTCCGAGGTCGCGCGCTGGCCCGAGTGGCCAAGGCGAAGCGCCTCGTCACGGAGGGGGTATTCGATCGTGTGGGCGGCTTGCTCTACTTCGATCAACACCGGAGCGTCGATCTCGCTGTTCCGAGCACACGCACCGCTCCGGAAGAGGAGCTGCGTGATGATGCGCGGAGCCGTGATGTACTGCCCTGGCTCGAGCTCCAGTCCAGGCTCGATCAAAAGTGGGATACGGCGACGCAGGGGCCGAGCGTCTGGAGCCGTATCAAGGAACGTTTCGCTGATTTTGCATCACCATCGATCATCGATGACATGAAGGCCTTTGATGAGGGGTTCGATCTACGCTTTCGACAGGGGGACCGCTGCTACTACACGGCCGGTCTGAGCTACGGTCAAGCCCAGATCTTGCGCTTCGTCACGAACCTGACGGCCTTCCGCGCGGCGCGCTCGGTGATCCTCATCGATGAGATCGAGCTTCACCTGCATCCGTCGTGGCAGCGCAAGCTCCTGCACTTCATGCGCAAGGGCGGCGGTGACGATAACCAGTTCATTGTGACCACGCACTCGGAGTCGATCGCCAACTACCTGCACCCCGATGAGGTCGTGAAGCTCGGAGAGCTTGATGAGCCAGGATGAGCTTACGCTGGTCTGCGAGGGCGAGCCGCGCGGGCGCGATACCCGATGGTTGACCCTCGCGCTCGGCCACCTCGCACTTACGGAGTCGTTCGAGCCGGCGGCGCGTGTCCGGGTGGTGCCGAGCGGCTCCAAGGCCGACCTGTGCGCGACCGTGCGCGGAATGAGGGAGTACCTGAAGACGCGACGCGTTTACGCCATCCGCGATCGTGATTTCCTCCGCACCGAGCTGCTTGCAAAGGACGTGTCAGCGGGCGTCTACACGTTCGAGCGGCACTGCATCGAGAGCTACCTCGTCGAGCCTTGCGTCCTCGAGGCTGTCTTTGGGGTGAGCGCGGTCGAAGACAAGCTCAGCGCGCTCGCCGAACGCCGCTTCTGGCCGGACGTTGGGCGTGCCGTGCTCGACGCCTTCGGGTACGAGCTGCGCCGTGATCGCCCGTCGCTGGGGGGCGAGGCGCCGGCCAGCGAGGCAGACGTGGTGAGCCTCGTCGCAGCGAAGATCGAGAGCTTCCGCGCGCAGCTGGCGGCGAGGCCGCTGGATGCGTCGGCCCTCGTCGGTGTCTTCGCGCGTGACATGCGCATGTCGCCGCTCTGGACGCGTGTGCACGGCAAGGAGCTCCTGAACGCGATCGAGAACGAGCTCCGCGACTCCGGACACAACGCCGCCGATCTCGAGAGCCGGCTTTTCAAATGGTGTAGCCAGAACAGCCCGCCAGGGCCCCTCGTCGCCGAGGTGAAGCGGCTCCTCGTCACGCTGCTCGACCTGCCTTGACTGTCCTTCCGCGCGGCGAGAACGCGCGTTCGGGGCGGCCGAGCGCGCCGCTCGATCTCGCCGAACCGCGGACCCAGAACGTCAGGACGTCGCATGCACGGAGGCGAGGTTCAGAGCGGCCCCTCGGTCAACCCATGGACGAACTGCCTCACGCGCGGATCGTCGCTCGCCTTCGCCTCCTCGGTGGTGCCGTCGAAGATGAGCCTCCCTCGGTACAGCATCCCCACCCGGTCCGTGACCGTGAGCAGCCGATCGAGGTCGCTCGAGACCATCACCACGGTCGCGTTCATCGCCCGCTGCTCGGCCCGGAGCAGGTCGAAGATCCGCTGCGACGTCACCGGATCCAGGCCCGCCGCCGGCTCGTCGTAGAGGACGATCTCCCCCCGCGCGATCGTCGCCCGCGCGACCCCGACGCGCTTCTTCTGGCCGCCCGACAGCCCCGCCGGCGTCCGGTCCTCGAACCCCGCGAGCGACACCACCCGGAGCCGCTCCGCCACGCGCTCCTCGATCTCCTCCTCGCTCAGGTCGTAGAGCCGTCGCAGCGGGAACGCGATGTTCTCCCCCACGGTCATGTAGTCGAACAGCGCGTTGTTCTGGAACAGCATCCCGAACTTGAGCCGGAACGTCTGCAGCTCGAGCTCGCTCAGCGCGTGCACGTCCTTCCCGTCGACGACGACGCGCCCCCGATCCGGCCGCAGGAGCCCGGTGATCATCTTGAGCAGCACGCTCTTGCCCGACGCGCCCGGCCCGATGAGCCCGTACAGGCACCCGGCGGGCACGTCGAGGTCGACGCCCCGGAGGACGGGCATGCCCCCGAAGCTCTTCGTCAGCTGCTCGATCTGGATCATCGGTCGCGTGGGCACCGCCTTCGGGGAGGGGCGCGCGCCCCCGCATCCTACCCCGGTTACTTCGAGGAGAACGTCGTCCGGGCCACATCGAGCCGCGGATGGGACGGGAACGACATCCCGCGGATCTGCCCGGCGATGCACGACGCCATGCCCGGGTTCGACGGGCTGGTCGTGACGGTGACACCCACCGCGCGGCCGTTCTGCACGGCGGCGCAGACGTTCACCTCCATCGTCGACGGCACGCCGCACGCGTTCAGGTACGTGCCGCGGTTGAGCACGTTGCCGTAGGCGCCCGCCGTGAGATCGGCCGGACCGTTGTTGCCCAGCTTGTACTCCTCCACGTAGCGCGCCTGCGCCGCCTCACAGCTCATGCCGCCGCCGAGCGTCGGGTAGCTGCCGCCGCCGCTCGGCCGCGCCCCGCCGCCGGCGCGCGCCGCCTTCGCGCTGTCGAGGCCCGCGTCGACCTCGATCGCGACGCGGTCGGTCGCGCCCTGAACGGCGAGCTCCCGCTCCTTGTGGCTGCGCTCGCGGTACCACCAGCCCGCGCCCGCGGCGAGGATCACGCCCATCAGCGCCATGCCGATCAGCGCCTTGTACTGCGTGCCCTGCTTCTCGGCCGTCACGACGGCGTCGAGCGCGCGCTTCTCCTGCACGATGTCCCGGTTCAGCTTCGCCTGCTCGGCGAACGGAGCGAACTCCTCCCAGTCCTGGATGGCGCGCTCCTCCCCGGAGAACGTGTCGCGCAGCACCTGCTCGCCCGTGAAGGAGCCGGACGCGATCTGCTGGAGCAGCTCCACGGACGAGAACGGCCCGTGGTCCATGCCGTCCTTGATGACGACGTACCGCGGCCGCGGATCGGACTCGAGCGCGGCCTTGAGATCCGCGAGCTTGCGCGTCGGATCGTCGCCGCGCAGGCGCGGCGGCTGGTTCACCGGGATCGCGACCGCGAACGGCCCGTCCCCGGTCACCGCCTGGATCTTCGGCAAGGACGGCGCGGACGGGACGCGCGGCTCCTCGGCGTGGCTGTTCGGCGGCATCATCGAGAGATTGATGTCGACCTCGAAGTCGCCGTCGCCGTCGAGGTGCGACGTATCGGCGCTCGGCGGCTGCTCCGAGGCGGCCGGTGCGATCTGGTAGAGCGCCTGCGCCAGGGCGGCGAGGTCCGCCGGGCGGTGGTTCGGGTCGGCCACGAGCGATTTGCCGAGCACGGTTTCCAGCGCGGGCGGGAGGTCGGGGACCACGTCCGCCGGGCGCCGCATCCCGGGGCCTACGCTGCTGTTCGTGAGCAGCTCGTAGAGGATGGCCCCGACCGCGAAGACGCTCGCGCGCGCGTCGCCTTCGCTGCCCTTGCGCTCCTCGGGCGCGAGGCAGGCGCGGTCGCGCGGCAAGAGGGGCGGCGTGTGCGCGAGCTCCTCGATGAGCTGGAGCGCGCCGCCCGCGCCGTAACCGAGGCACGATGGGTGCACGAACATCGTCCGCCCCTGCGCATGCAGCTCGTGGAGCTGCGTGCAGAGCGGCACGGCGAGGCCGATGGCCTCGCGGACGTCGAAGCGGCGACCGGTCGCGCGGCGCGACTCCATCTCGGCGCGGAGCGTGCCGGCGGGGATGGACATCCCGACCGGCAAGGGGGTGAGGATGGACTGGACCTGAGAAGACATCGGGGAGCAACACTACGACAACACGCGGGGTCCGCTCAACGCCGCACCGCAACGTTGCAGTGTCGACGTGCGGCGAAGCCCGGAGCGCACGTGGGTTGAGCAGTGAGAGCGTGCGCTTGCGGCGTCAGCGTTCGAGAGTGCGTGTTTTGCCCCGATCCACGTCCGTGAGCGCGCGTTTGCATTCGTAGAGCGCACGGCGACGCCGGTCAGCGCGCGTTTGCGTCGGTCGGCGCGCGGGTGCGCCGGTCAGCGCGCGTTTGCGTCGGTCGGTGTGCGGGTGCGCCGGTCAGCGCGCGTTTGCGTCGGTCGGCGTCGCTGGGCGCCCGCCGGCGGTCTCGGCAGTCGGGGTGTCCGCGCCGATCGCCAGGACGTGCCCCGCGAAGAAGCGGAGCAGATCGGCCTCGCGCGATTTCGGCCAGCGCGCGTGGTTGATGGCGCCCTTCTTGGCCGAGCAGCGGTTCCTGAGCGCGCAGTGGGGCTCGTCCCTCCCGGCCTCGTCGAGGCGCAGGAACGAGGTGTCCGCGGAGGCCTTGTCGCGCGCGCGCAGCCAGCGCTCGACCGACTCGCACGAGAACATGTCGTCGCACGCGCGGTAGATCGCCATCGCGGGCGGCGGGGGCCCGGGGCACGCCCACTCGGCGGGCGGCGCGTCGCTGCCGAAGGTGGCGAACGCCGCGACCCGGTCCGCGCGCATCATGGCGTACGTCGCCGCCATGTGGCCGCCGTAGGAGGCGCCGAGCGCGTAGATGCGCCGCCGGTCGACGAGCTTCTTCTCGAGCAGCTGGTCGACGAAGGCGTCGGCGGTCGCGACGTCGACGTTGCCCTCGCCGGTGAACTCGACGTCGAACGGCGCGACCGGCGTGTACGTCTTCGTGCCGCGCTCGCGCTCGGCCTGGCTCGGCGTCTTGAAGGCGCGGCCCTGGGGCGCGAGCACGATGAAGCCCGCGTGGGCCGGGTCGCCGGTCAGGTTCCACGTGGCGCCGAGCTTGCGGAGGCCGGTCTCCTTGTCGACGCTGGTCGGGTTGTCGCCGTCGGCGTGGAAGAAGACGATGAGCGGCAGCGGCGCGCGCGTCTCCACGCCGCTCGGCGCGATCACGCAGGCGTAGCGGGGCGATCCCTCGGCGTCGCGCGTCTCCAGCACCTGGGCGCCGCGGCAGGGCGGCCTGCCGAGCGTCTTGCGGAGCTCGCGTCCCGGGCGCCCCTGTTCGGCGACGCAGGTCCCCTCGCTGGGCGGCCTCGCCGCGGGCGGCTTCGGCGGCGCGGCCGCCCTGGCGGGACCGGCCGCGCGGGCGCCGGCGTCTTGCCGCGCCGCCGCCGGCTGCGGCGGCCCGCCGTCGGCCGCGGCTGCGCCCGCGTCCCGCTCGAAGACGCCGAGCAGGTCGCCGCCGTCGACGCTCGACGACGGCGTGGAGCACGCCGCCGCGACCCATGCCGCGGCGCCGGCGAGCCCTGCGGCCAGCAGAGCACGGCCGCGCCGGGCGCCGGGGGCGGCCGGCATCGGGGCTCTTCGCGGGTGGCGCCGGGGTTGAGGTCGAGGCACGCGCGACTCTAGTCTCGCGCGTCAGCGATCCTGTCAAGGTTTCTACGCTGCCGTTCGCGGCGGGGAATGCCCCGGCCGATCCTCGTTCACGTCGGCGCGCAGGCCGAGCTGGACGAGGCTGCGGGTTGGTATGAGCGGCGCCGTCCTGGGCTTGGGATCGAGTTCGTGAGAGCCATCTATAGGGCAACATACGGGTTGAACCCGCCTGAAACGATCAGAATTTCGAACCGCCAAGACGCCAAGACGCCAAGACGCCAAGACGCCAAGACGCCAAGACGCCAAGACGCCAAGACGCCAAGACGCCAAGACGCCAAGACGCCAAGAAGAAGACAATATCTTGGCGTCTTGGCGCCCTTGGCGCCTTGGCGGTTCAATTCTCGCTCGATCGACGTGAACGGTGTTCTAGGTGGCCCTCGATGAGATCGCCGAGGCGCCCGAGTCCCTTTCGTCGTGTTCTTCACGGCAGAAAGCCACCACGCCCTCAGCTGCTCGGGCGGCAGGCTGCCTTCCAGCCTTCCGATGGTTGCTTGAGCGCGAGCTCCCACCAGGAAGCGAATCGGTATCTGCGCTGCGGGATCCTGGACTGCATCGATGACCTTCCGTCGCAGTCGCAAGTAAGATGGGCCATCGATCCTACGGTTTCGCCTCCAATCAACGACCGTGCTCCAACAGAAGGGGCATGACGTATCAAGACCGCCTGCGCCAGGCACGAGCCGTGGCAGCGATCGGCGCGAGTTGGAATGCGGCAGAGGGCCACCGGGTGGGGTGTCGATGTAAGGTATCTTACTTGGCGGTGCCGGCAGGCAGCGATCGGCGCAAGTTGGAATGCGGCAGGTGGCCCCGGGCGGGGGATCCAAGTAAGGCATCTTGCATCAACGTGCCGCCAGGACGCGATCGGCGCGAGTTGGGATGCGGCAGGCGGCCCCGGGTGGCTGATTAGAGTAAGGTGCCTTACTCGAAGGCGCCGCCAGGGAGCGATCGGCGCGAGTTGGGATGCGGCAGGCGGCCGCGGGCGGCGGATCCAGGTAAGCTGCCTTACTTGAAGGTGCCCCCATGCGGCGATCGACGTGAGCTGGGCTCCCCGACGAACCGCCGGGCAGCGATGGCGACCCGACAGACCCGGCTGCACCCGCGACCCGCGCCGTCCGTGCCCGCCGGGGACGAAATCGTGTCCGTGGACGCCGCCGGGTTGCGGGGGGGCGCTTCATGGCTAGGCTGGTCCGCGGCCCACCCATGACGAACTTCGACCTCCTCGTCGGCGTCGCGATCGCGGCGCTCCTCGCTTTCCAGATCTACGTCACCGTGCGCGTCTTCCGAAGCCGCGTCTACGAGACCAAGCAGAAGGTCTGGCAAGCGCAGCTCGTCTGGCTGCTGCCGATCATCGGCGCCGGGCTGGTCTTCACCATCCTCCAGGAAGAGGACAAGGCCCACCGCGACGCCTCCTCGCACCTCCGGAGCTGAGCCAGCTCCCCCGGACCGCGCCGGCGACGACGCCAGCGGTCGCCAGAACAAGAACTGCCGGCCTCGCTCCCTTCTCCGTCCTCCGCGCCCATCTGGTCACCTCGGCGCCTCCCGATGTCCCGATGCGACGTCGGTCGAATCGAAGAGGAAAATTCGGTTTCGCCCTTCGGTCCAGCCGCCCCGTGCGCTATGGCTCAGGGGAGCATGGCGGACGACGTCTTCGGCATCGTCGGGACCACGCAGGCGGGTAATTTCCACGTCGAGCAGGTGGTCGCGGAGGGGGGGTTCGGCGTGGTGTACCGCGCGATTCATGGCGGTTTCCGCGCGCCGGTCGCCCTGAAGTGCCTGAAGGTCTCCGAGGCGAAGACCCCGCGCGAGCGCCAGCTCTTCCTCGAGAAGTTCCGCGAGGAAGCGCAGCTGCTCTTCCGGCTCTCGGCCTCCATCCCGGAGGTCGTCCGCCCTCTGCACGTCGACGTGCTGCACCTCAAGCGCGGGGAGTTCGTCCCCTTCCTGGCCCTCGAGTGGCTGGAGGGCGAGTCGCTCGACAAGGTCATCGATCGGCGCAGGCTCAAGGGGGAGCCGCCGATCCCGCTCCACCGGCTGATGAAGATGATGCGCCCGATCGCGCAGGCGATCTCGCGCGCGCACCGCTTCCCGAGCCCGAACGGCACGGTGTCGATCATCCACCGCGACCTCAAGCCCGAGAACATCTTCATCACGACCCAGGAGGGGACCGAGCGCCTCAAGATCCTCGACTACGGCATCGCGCAGGCGAAGACGCTCGCCGAGCAGGCCGTGGGGCGGGTGACGAACGGCGACCCGCTGAACGCGTTCTCCCCGGCGTACGGCGCGCCGGAGCAGTGGGCGCCGAAGCGGTTCGGGCAGACGGGAACCTGGACCGACGTCTGGGGTCTAGCCCTCACCATGGCGGAGGCGCTCGTCGGGCGGCAGGTGATCGATGGCGAGGCGCAGGCCATGATGGGGACGGCGCTCGACGTGAAGCGCCGGCCCACGCCCCGCACCGAGGGCGCGAACATCCCGCCGGAGGTCGACGCGGTGTTCGAACGCGCGCTCGCCGTGAGCCCGCGCGACCGCACGAGGGACATCGAGACCTTCTGGACCGAGCTCGAGGCGGCCATGGGGCTCGCGCCCACCTTCGGGCGGGCCGCCGCGGACGACGCGTACTCCACCACGCCGCCGCCGCCCTCGTCGTCGATGCGCGCGGGCCCGCAGGTCAAGCGCGGCGCGCACGTCTGGCTCGACGCGCCCAGGGACGCGGGGTCGCTCGAGATCGATCTCGACGTGCCCCCGGGGTCGATGCGATCGCCGCGCGGCGGCCGCCGGGACGGGCCCGCGAGCAGCGTGCGCCCGCCGGCGCCCCCGGACTCGGCCGGGCTCGAGATGGATCTGCCGGAGGCGCCGCAGAGCGCGCGGGGCCGGGGGATGGGCGCGTTCGCCGAGAGCGTGCCCGGGAGCGCGCGGGGCCGCGGCGTCAAGGACGAGCGCGCAGGCTTCGCAGAGGTGACGCCCGCGGGCGCGCTCCCGCGCGCCGGCGGGATGGAGAGCGCCCCGCCGGGCCTGTACGGGCGCGGCGGCGGGATGATGGAGAGCACGCCGCCGCTGGAGATGGCGCTCGGCGTGGCGCCGCGCGCGACCTCGCTGGCGCCGGCCGCGGTGCGCCCGCTGTCGGACCTGCCGTCGGCGCGGTACCGGCCGACGGCGCGACCGCCGGCCCCGGACGCGCGGCCGCGCCCGCCGGAGCCGAAGCCGGTCACCGGGCCGACCCTCCTCCAGCAGCTCGCGCTGCCCGTGGCGTGCATCGTGTTCGCCTGCGTGGTGACCGTCGCCGACCTCATCATGAAGCGATCGGGCGAGGTGCTGAGCTTCGGCCCGGTGCGCTCGTTCTGGGTCGCCGGCGTGCTGCTCCTCTTCGGCGTCGGCCTGTTCTTCTGGCGCATGCTCGGGGACGCCGGAGATGCCTGATCCGAACCATGCGAGCGCCGCGGAGCAGCGCGCCGCCGAGAGCGTGTCGGCCCGCTTCACGCGGATGATGAACGCGTCGACCTCGCGGTGGGGCGTGCTCACCGATCCGCCGCTCGTGGCGCTCGCCTCGGGCGTGCTCCTGCTCGCGTTCCTCGCGGCGCTCGGCCGCGACGCCGGCCCCTCGGTCGTGCGCGCGCTCGGCGCCCTCGCGCTCGCGCCGATCGCGCTCGCGCTCGCCGTCAGCGTGGCGCTGCGCGGCGCGCGGCGCGCGGTCGTCGCGTGGATCGCGCGCCAGCCGTTCCCGGTGGAGAACCTGAACGCCGTTCTGAACGGCCTGGGCGAGGCGCTGGAGGTCACCTTCGCGGGCGCGGTCCCGGACACGGCCGAGCTCAACGTCGAGCTCGACAAGGTGCACCCGGACGCGTTCGTGACCGGGGGCGTCGAGGACGCTCGCACGCTGGACATCCGCATCGGCGTCGTCGACTCGAAGCGCAACCCGGCCGCGACGAACCATCAGCGCTACGCGCGCGTCCGCGAGCTCGTCGAGCGCGTGCTCGTGCCGCTCGCCGAGCGCTACCCGATCCAGAGCGTCCGGGTGAAGTGAGCGGCGCGCGCGCGGTCTGCGCGCGGTCTGGCCAGCCGCCCGCGCGCGCCCACGAGAGCATGCGGATCGCGCGCGCCCGCGAGAGCGCGCGCGGCCAGCGCATGTCCGGGAGATGGCGCGGGGACGTCGCCCCGGTGCCGGCGCGGGCGCTTGCCCTGCCGCCCCGTACCCCTGCTATCGTCGCGGCCCATGACCGCCTCGACCTCCGAGAAGCTCCTCTCCGATCTGGAAGCGCGGGGCATCACCCGCGCCAAGATCGGCGGCTTTGACATCGACGGCCTCCTCCGCGGAAAGTACGTCTCCCTCGAGAAGCTGAAGAGCGCCCTCGGGAGCGGCTTCGGCTTCTGCGACGTCATCTTCGGCTGGGACATCGCCGACGTCCTCTACGACAACACCAAGGTCACCGGCTGGCACACCGGCTACCCGGACGCGCACGCGGTCCTCGACCCGAGCACCCTGCGCGATCTGCCGTGGGAGCCGAACACCGTCGCGATCCTCGCCGACTTCCGCGACGAGCGCGGCGGCCCGCACCCCGCGTGCCCGCGCTCGCTCCTCCGGAGCGTCATCGCGAAGGGCGAGCGGATGGGGATCTCGGCGAAGCTCTCGTGCGAGTTCGAGTTCTTCCTCTTCGAGGAGACGCCGCGCTCGCTGCACGACAAGCGCTTCGCCGGCCTGACGCCGCTCAGCCCCGGCATGTTCGGCTACTCGTGGGTCCGCGAGGGCCAGAACAAGAAGCTGATGGCCGCCATCCTCGACCAGATGCGCGCCTTCGACGTCGAGATCGAGGGCCTGCACACCGAGACCGGCCCGGGCGTGTACGAGGCGGCGATCCGCTACGACGACGCGCTCCGCGCCGCGGACAAGGCCGCGCTCTTCAAGGTCGCCATGAAGCAGATCGCCCACGAGCACGGCCTGTCGGTGACGTTCATGGCGAAGTGGAACGCCGATCTCCCCGGCTCGAGCGGCCACCTGCACCAGAGCCTCTGGCGCGACGGCAAGAACCTCTTCGACGACGCGTCGTCGCCCGAGCGGATCCCGGCCGCGCTGCGCCACTACGTGGGCGGCCAGATCGCGCTCATGCCCGAGCTCACGGCGCTCTACTCGCCGACGATCAACGCGTACAAGCGGTACGTGCCCGGCGTCTGGGCGCCGCTCACCGCCAGCTGGGGCGTCGAGAACCGCACGGCCGCGATCCGCCTCATCGGCCTCGGCACGTCCGGCGCGCGCGTCGAGTACCGCCAGACGGCCGCGGACATCAACCCCTACGTCGCCATGGCCGCGTGCCTCGGCGCGGGGCTCTACGGCATCGAGCACGCCGTCGAGCCGCCCCCGCAGGCGTCGGGGGACGCGTCGAGCGCCGAGTCGTCGCGCCTCGCGCTGCCGCGATCGCTCGCGGAGGCGACCCGGCTGCTCGCGGGCAGCCAGAAGGCCCGGGAGATCCTCGGCGAGAGGTTCGTCGACCACTATGTCCTGACGCGCGACTGGGAGGTACGGCAGTACGAGCGCGCGGTCACGGATTGGGAGCTGAAGCGCTACTTCGAGGCGGTGTGATCATGAGCCAGTTCACGGTTTGGAGCTTTCCTACTCGCATCCTCTTCGGCGCCGGCGTCGTCGAGCAGACCGGCGCCGAGGCGCGCCGGCTCGGCGCGGCGAGGGCGCTCATCGTCACGGACAAGGGCGTCGTCCGCTCGGGCCTGCTCGAGCCGGTCGCGGCCTCCCTGCGGAAGGAGGGCGTCGAGGTGGCCGTCTTCGACGACGTGCTCGGCAACCCGATCGAGAAGAACGTGCACGACGGCGTCGCCGCGTTCCGCGACGCCCGCGCCGATCTCGTCGTCGCCCTCGGGGGCGGCTCGCCGCTCGACGTCGGCAAGCTCGTCCGCCTCGGCGTGAACCACGACCGGCCGCTCGTCGACTACGACGACGCCACGGGCGGCGATCGCTTCATCACGCCGAACGTCCCGCCGATGCTCGCGATCCCCACGACGGCCGGGACCGGCAGCGAGGTCGGCCGCTCGGGCGTCGTGACGCTCGACGTGAACCACCGCAAGACGGTGATCTTCTCGCCGTACCTGCTCGCGAACGCCGCGCTGCTCGACCCGGTGATGACGAGGTCGATGCCGGCGTTCCTGACGGCGGCGACGGGCTTCGACGCGCTCACCCACTGCGTCGAGGCGTACGTCGCGAAGGGCGATCACCCGATGGCCGACGGCATCGCGCTCGAGGGGATCCGCCTCGCCGCCGCGAACCTGGAGCGCGCGGTGACGCACGGCGACGATCTCGAGGCGCGCGGCGGCATGATGAAGGCGGCGATGATGGGCGCCGTCGCGTTCCAGAAGGGGCTCGGCGCATGTCACTCGCTCGCCCACCCGCTCTCGAGCGAGTGCGGGCTGCACCACGGCCTGGCCAACGCCCTCTGCCTCCCGCCGGTGGTCGAGTTCAACGTCGCCGCGGCGGCGCCGCGCCTCGCGCGCATCGCGGCCCTCCTCGGCGCCGCCGAGGACGCCGCCGCGTGCGCCGACGCGATCCGCGCCCTGCGCGCCCGCATCGGGCTCGCGGCCGGCCTCGAGAAGGCGGGGGTCCCGCGCGACAAGCTCGACGCGCTGGCCGATCTCGCCGCGCAGGACGCGTGCCACACGAGCAACCCGCGCCCGTGCTCGCGCAACGATCTCCGCCAGCTCTACGAGGCCTCCTTCGCGGGCTGACGCGCGCGGCCGCGCCTCCGTCGCGCAGCGCGCGTCGTGCGGCCGTCGCGCGTGCGACGCGCGCGCGTCGTGCGGCCATCGCGCGTGCGACGCGCGCGCGTCGCCGCTGCGGAGGGGGCGCCCGGCCCGCGCCGACCGCGACGGGATCGTGGCCATTTCCCGGCATCCGACGGGCCCCTGGATGCGGGCCTACCTCTGGCCGACAATGGATAAATGAGGTACCAGGGGTGCACGATGACGGTCACCCCCACCGAGCGCGCCGCACGTCCGGCGACCTGCCAGATGTTCGAGACGCCGCTCATCGAGCGATTTTCGCGGATCCACCCGATCACGCCGTTCGCCTTCTGGCTCCCGGTCCTCGGCTATCTGGGCGTCCGGGCCGCCGGTCACGGCGTGGGTCTCTGGTCCGGGCTCGGGCTCGTGCTGGTCGGCCTGTTCCTGTGGACGTTCGCCGAGTACGTCCTGCACCGCTATGTGTTCCACTACGTCGGTCCGCGCCTGTGGCAGCGCCGGATGCACTTCGTCCTCCACGGGGTGCACCATGACTTCCCGCAGGACGCCGACCGGCTGGTGATGCCGCTCGGCGCCAGCATTCCCCTGGGCGCCGTCTTTTACCTGCTGTTCCGCGCCGTCGTCGGCCCCGTTCCGGCGGATCCGCTGTTCATCGGCTTCGGCCTCGGGTACCTCGCGTACGACGGCACCCACTATGCCATTCACCACTTCCGCATGAGCTCGCGCTGGGGGAAGTGGATCAAGCGGCATCACATGGTCCATCACCACACGGGAGAGCGCGCGCGGTGGGGCGTGTCGTCGCCGCTCTGGGACTGGGTCTTCGGGACGATGGGCACCTCGCAGCCCGGAAAAGGCAGCTGAGCGGGAGAGCGGCGCGCGCCGGAGCGCGCGGCGGGCGATCGTCAGGGAGGTGGGAATGGCCCCGGCGCACGGCGGGTTGAGGGGCCATGATCCGGCCGCGTCTGAGCGCTTGCACCTCAGCGAGAGACGCGTCGCAGCAGGCCGGCGCTGAGCTGCGGGCGCGCCGACGAGGGGAGAGAGGCGCTCGGCCGCGCCGGCGTCGTTGTCCGCCGCGCGCCCAGGCTCAGGCGCGCGGCGGATCGGTCGGCTGGGCGAACGGCCCGAGGAGAGCGCGGCGCGTCGGGCGCGTCACGGCGTGGGCGTCGTGCCGGAAGAGGCGAGCCCCGCTGAAGGCGGCGCGTCGGGGAGCCGCCTCATGGCGCCTGCATAGAAGGTCCGGAGCGTGTTGCGCCCGCAGTAGGGGCACAACCACGCCACGTCGAACCGGTCGAGGTGGGCATTGATGCTGTGCGCCGGAGCGAGCTCCTTGTCGGCTTCACCGGCCGACCGACCGCGGGGAGCCCGCGTGGCCCACCCGGCGGTGACGTGCCGGTGCTCGTCCAGGGTGGCTGAGAGGCTTGCCTGGCACTCGCAAGGAGTGGAGATGAGAAACCGACTCATGCATGACCGTCCTTCGTAGATGTTTCCGTAGTCCATGCCCGCATGCCGCGGCGCGGCGGGATCGAGAGAGCCGCAGCGCGGCGTGCGCGGAACGTGCGCGGGAAAGAGCGCGTCCTCATATAAAGGTTGGTCAGTTTGAGCTCAAGGGGTGTTAGCCTGGGGCACGGTTGCCCTGATGTGACTGAGGAAGGGGAGTCCATGACCGCTCGACGTGCACCTCGTGAGCGCGCGACGCCGGCTTCGGGGAGGCTGCAGGTCGTCGAGACGCGCAGGCCCGGGCCGCGCTCGGTGCGCAGCTTCCGGATCCTGCTCGCGCACGACGCCCGCGCCGCGACCTGCGATCCGCTGGCGCGCGCGATCGAGGCGACCCTGGCGAACGTCGAGATCGTGGACGCGTCGTCGATCGACGACGCCCTGCTCGCGTCGGCGACCGAGCGGTTCGATGCGTGCCTGGTCTGCCTGGATCTGCCGCCGGCGCCGCTCGGCGGCGCGCGGCTGGCGAGCGAGCTCGTGGACAGCGATCACCCGGTCGTGCTCGTGACGAGGAGCCTGCGCTGGCTGCCGCCGGACAGGCCCACGCTGCAGCAGCTGCCCTGGATCCCGCCCGACGCGGGCGCGAGCGAGATCACGAGCGCGATCGCTGCGGCGACCAGCGACTGCAACAGCTCCGTCCGCATGCGCTCGCCGCTGCCGGACGACGCGCTCGGCGTGCCCACGCTCCGCGCGCGCGCGCGCCGCTAGCGCTCCGCCGGCCGGGCGCCGGGCGCCGGGCGCCGAGCGCGGGCTTCGCCGGCCGGGCACCGAGCGCGGAGCCCGCCGACCGGGCGCCGAGCGGCGAGCGCGGGCCCCGCCGATCAGGACCAGGCGCCGAGCGCGGGTCCCGCGCCGAGCCCGGGCCCTCCTCCGATCCGGGGATGGAGGAATCTGGGGACGGAAATCGAGATGAAGGGGGTTGCTCTGCGGCTCGGGATTCGGTAGAAGCTTCCTCCACCTCAAGCGGGACTAGCTCAGTTGGTAGAGCATCAGCTTCCCAAGCTGAGGGTCGCGGGTTCGAATCCCGTGTCCCGCTCCGAGGATTGCCGGCTCCCTCCTGCGCTGGCGGTCCTCCTGCTGTTGGTGCCTCGGGCTCGATGAGCGCCTCCGTCGACGGCGTCGCCCGAGACGGCTCCTCGAGCTGAGCTCGGAGCCGGCGCGCGCCGCGCGAGACGGACGCGCTGTGGGAGCGCACGACGCTCGAATCGGGGCCGTTCCCGCTACGTCGACGGCCGTGCACCACACCAGGGGGACACCTGGAGGTGTTCATGAAGGATGGCCGGCGCGTCGCGCTGAACGCGGCGCTGATGCTCCTCAAGCAGGCGATCATGGCCGTCCTTGGCGTCGTGTTCGTCGGCTATCTCGCGCGGAAGGTGGGGGTCGCCGCGTGGGGGGAGTTCCAGGCGTCGCTCGCGATCGCGGGGATCGTCACGATCGCCGCCGGCGTCGGGGTGAGGGGGTACCTCGCCCGCGAGATCGCCGTGAAGCCCGAGCTCGGGCCGCGCCACCTCGGCGCGGCGCTCGCCATCCGGGGCGTGACCGGGACGCTGGTGCTCGGAGCGACCGCGGCCGTCGCGCTCGCGACGCGCTCGGGGCTCGGCGCGCAGCTCGTCGTGCTCGCCGCGGCGTCCCAGCTCGCGACGCTGCTCTACTCGACGATGTGGCTGTCGTTCGAGGCCCACGAGCGGTTCCAGTACATCCTCTACGCGGAGCTCGGCGCGCGGCTGTTCGTCATCGCGCTGTCGGCCGCCCTGCTCGCGCTCGGCTTCGGCGTCGTCGCCGCGGCCGCGGCATTCCTGCTCGGCAACGTGCTGGAGCTCGGGCTCACCGCGCACTACGTGCGCTCCCGGCTTTACCGGCCCGAGCTCACCACGCCCCCCGCCGAGCTCTTTCAGATCGCGAAGCGCAGCCTGCCCATCGGCGCGCTCGGGGCGCTCACGAGCGCGCTGCTCCAGGCCGATCGCGTGATGCTCCGCGCCCTCTGCGACGAGGAGGCGGTGGGCGTCTACAGCGCGGCCTGGGTGCTGAGCGAGAACTTCAGGATGCTCCCCGACGTGCTGCTCGGCGCCGCCTTCGCGGCCGGCATGCGGCTCTACGCCCAGGATCGCGACGCGTTCGGGCGCCTCTACGGCGGCTGCATGCTCGTCGCCGCGCTCTTCGGTCTGCCGGTCGCCGCGGGCGTCTTCCTGCTCGCGCCGGACATCATCCAGCTCGTCTACGGTCCGGCGGTCGACTACGCGCCGGCGGCGGACGTCCTCCGGGTCCTCGCCTGCGGCGTCCCCGTGACGTTCGCGTTCCAGGTCGTGACGCTGCCGCTGCTCGCGGCGAAGCGCGAGGTCGCGATGGTGAAGCTGCTCGCGGTGGCGCTCGTCGTCGACGTCGCGCTGAACCTGCTCCTCTTGCCGCGCTACCGCGCTCTGGGCGCCGCGTGCGCGACGCTCGCCGTCAGCGTCGGGTCGCTGATCGCGTCGTGGGGCCTGACCGCGCGCCTCGCCCACCGCGTCGAGCTCGGCCGCATCGCCGCGATCCTCGCCGCGACGGCGGCGATGGCCAGCGCGGCCTACGCCGCGCGCGCCGTCGCGGGGATGTGGGCGTCGATCGCGGTGGGCGTCGCCGTTTACGCCGCCCTCCTCCTCGCCCTGCGCGCCGTCTCCTTGCGCGAGCTGCGCGCCCTGCTCGCGCGACGCGTCCGCGCCTCGCCCGCCACCGCGGCATGATCCGCGTTCCGCCGCGGGCGGGGCCGGCGCGGCGCGCGCGGACCTGGCGCGGCGCGCGTGGACCTGGCGCGGCGCGCGTGGACCTGGCGCGGCGCGCGTGGACCTGGCGCGGCGCGCGTGGACCTGGCGCGGCGCGCGTGGACATCGGCGCCGCTGTGGGGAGCACGGGGCCATCGAATTTTCGGTTTTTCCGCCGGAAGCGGCGCTCGCCGCGGGTCTCCGCGGCTGCCGACATGCGCTCTCATCCGGCGGGATCCACGCAGAGGCGCGCTGCGCCCGTGGCTCGGAGGTGACGGTGCTGCGGCCCTCTCCATGGCATGCAGCGTGAATAGCGAAGGGGTGATGTGGCGGCGCGGGCAGGTCCGGGGGCTGGCCGGGGTGGGGCGACTCCGGCAGTGGATGGCGCGGCGGCCGTCCTCGCTCCGCGCCTTCGGCATGCCGGGGCGAGACGAGGGGGGCGCGCCGGAGCGGCCGTGGAGCCCTCGAGAGATGGACCTGCCCATGGGCGACGGCGGCTACGCGCTGCTCGCGCGCCTGTCGGCCGGCGGCATGGCCGAGCTGTTCCTCGCGTGCCGGCGCGGGCCGGCAGGGATCGCGCACCCCGTCGTCGTGAAGCGCCTTCGCCCCGAGGCGAGGCGGGATCCGTCGATCGTGCGGATGTTCCTCCAGGAGGCGTGGATCAGCGCGCGGCTCCAGCACCCGAACGTGATCCGCTTCCACGACTTCGTGTTTCACGAGGGGCGCCATCACCTCGTGGTCGAGTACGTCCCGGGCTGCGATCTGGCGGCGGCTGCGCGCGTCTTCTTCGCCGAGGGGCGGCCGTTCCCGATCGAGGCGGCCCTCGAGATCGGCCTGGGCGTGCTGCGGGCGCTCGGGCACGCGCACGGGCTCCGCGACGACGGCGGGCAGCTCGTCGGCCTCGTGCACCGCGACGTGAGCCCGCAGAACGTGCTCCTCTCGCTCCATGGCGAGATCAAGCTCATCGACTTCGGCGTCGCGGAGATGACGGCGACGAGCGGGATCATGGACGACGCCTTCCCGCTCGGCTCCCCGGGCGCGGCGGGCGGCGCGGCGCCGTCGAGCGGCGCCGGCACGGTGAAGGGCAAGCTCGGCTACGTGGCGCCCGAGCAGCTGCGCGGGCAGCGGATCGACGCGCGCGCCGATCTGTTCGCGGTGGGGGTGATCCTGTTCGAGCTCTTGACGGGGCGCCGCCTGTTCCACCGCAAGGACGACGGCGCCACGATGTGCGCGGTGCTCTCCGGCGAGGTGCCGGCGATCGCGCCGCTCCGCCCGGCGTGCCCGGCGCTGCTCGAGGAGGCGGTGCGGCGCTCGCTCGCGCGCGATCCCGACGATCGCTTCGAGGCCGCGGCGCAGATGGAAGAGGCGCTCGCCGAGGTGCTCGCCTCGCTGCGCAGGGCGCCGGGCGGGGGCGACGAGCCGAGCTCGAGCGATCGCGGCCTCCTCGCGGGCCAGGAGATCGCCGCGCTCGCGCGCGAGGTCGCGAGCGGGCGCGATCGGCACCGGTCGCTGCTCGTGCGGGGCTGCCGGAGATCCGCCGGGGCCCGCGGGCGCGCGGGCGCGCGGCGGACCGACGCGAGCCGCTCCGGGGGCGATCGCGGCGAGGCGACGCCCGCGGCGCGCGGCCCCGACGCGAGCGCGGGCGCGATGGAGGCCGGGATCGAGCGCAGCGAGATCAGGAACGCGGTGACGCCGCACTGGCGGGACGCGCGCCCGCCGCGGCGCGCCCGGCTCCTGCACTGGGTCGTGATCGCGGCGGTCACGTTCGCCGCCGGAGCGCTCGCGGGCAGGGCGATCGGCGCGCTCGGCGGCGGCGCCGCGCCGGCGAGCCGCGGCGCGCCAGGCTAGCGTCGCCTCGGCCAGCGGCCGCGCCTCGAAGCCGCTTGAAAACGCGGAGCTCGCGCGATCTCCGGGAGACCTCCATTCGGCGGCGCCGCCGTGATGCGCCGAACGCGAACGGCCCTTTGCGGTGGCGCGGGCAGCGACGGGCTCGCTAGCCTTGCGCGCCCTGATGCCCCTCCGGAATCTCCTGAACCGCAGCCTCGCGCTCGCCGCGCTGGCCGTCCCCCTCCTCGCGAGCGCCACGAGCGGGAGCGCGCTGCCTCGCCCGGTCGCCGTCGAGCCGGGCGCGCCGGCGGCGTCGAGCGCGATCGACGCGGCGATCGAGCAGCAGCCCATCTGCGTCGGCTCGACGGTCGCGAGCGCGGGGGAGCTCGGCGACGTGCTGTACTACCGCAGCGCGCCGGGCGAGCGCGGCACGGTCGCCGTCGGCTACTACGTCTTCTTCTCGGAGGAGCGGCCGTGGGGCAACAACTGGCTCACCTGGACCGTGCTGCCCGCGCTCGCCGTGGACCTCGTCTACACGCACGGGCTGCTCGTCGGTCCGGGAGTCCAGCGCGTCGCCTACGGGAAGGGCGACGTCGAGGGGTTCAGGATCGTCTACCGCGCAGGCGAGGGCGGGCGGCTCACCGCCGAGCACGGCGCCGCCGATCGCGGCGATCACGGCGAGGTGCGGCTCGATCGGGCCGATCTGCTCGCGATCGACGCCGCGCGCCCGACGGTCTACTCGCGGTGGTGGAGCCACCAGCTCGGCGGGCAGGGCGCGGGGCCGGGCGATCTCGTCTACCGCCGCTGCTACGGCGCGGGCGCCATCCGGCCGCTGCCGCCGGACGTCGCGCTCGAGTTTCGCCTGGACCGCCGCGCCGGGCCGGCCCGGGTGGTGCCGGCCGCGGCGCTGCTCGAGCGGCCCTCGTCCCCGCGGCGGCGCGAGCCCGCGGAGGGGGCGAGCGATCAGGGCCTCGTCGCCCTCCGGCCGAGCGTCGCGTTGTAGATGGCGAGGAGGATGACGGCGCCCAGGATCGACATGAAGAAGCCCCCGCTCGACTGATACGAGGGGTAGAGCCCCAGGGCCCGGCCGATGAAGCCGCCGAGCAGGGCGCCGGCGATGCCGAGCAGCGCCGTCACCACGAAGCCGCCGGGATCGCGCCCCGGGGTGAGCAGCTTGGCGATGACGCCGACGATGAGCCCAAACAGGATCCACAACAGCACGGACATGGTTCGCTCCTCTCGACACCGGGCGACGCCGAGGGGCGTCTTCCCGCGTCAACGCGGAGGCCAGCGTTTGCAGACGACGTGCCGTCCGCGGTGAGCTCCGTTCGCACCGGGCTGATGCGGAGGCTCGGCAGCCAGCGTGAACGGCGTCGCCATCCGGCGCCCGGCGCTGGGCATCGGCTGTACATCGGCGGCCCGCTGGGCGCGCTCGCTCGCGGCTGGCCTCCCCGATCCGGCGGCGCTCGCGCCGGCGGCGCTCACGGCGGCTCGAGGGGCCACGCGCGCTCCGGCTCCGCCGCGCGCATCGGCCTCGGCCGCGCGTCGCCCGCCGGGGGCGCGCCGCCGCCGCTCCCCGGCGCGGGCGAGGCGAGCGCGGCGAGCGCGGCGGTGGCCGCGTTGAAGAGCAGGCACAGCGAGCCGCCGAGCACCGTGGCCGCGACGGTGCCGACCACGATCGGAGCGAACCGCCGGCGACGCCGCCGGCGCAGCCCGGCCTGGCTCCGCAGCCCGCCGGACAGGCGCGCTCTCAGCAGGAAAACCGGCGCGGGCGCGGCGTCGAGCGCCGGGCTGCGCTGCGAGGGCGCAGGAGCGGGCGAGGGAGGCGGCGCCGACGGGCCGGGAGGCGCCGGCGCGCTGGGAGGCGCCGGCGCGTTGCAAGGCGCCGACGGCCCGGGAAGCGCCGCGGCCGCCGGCGGCGCGGCGATCGGGGCAGCGCCCTCGACGAGCGCAGCCGGCGGGCAGGGCGAGGCGCGGTGGCCGACCCAGGTGGGAGCGGACGAGGGATCGCGCCGCGCATCCGGCCGGGAGCAGGGCGCGTCCAGCGCCGCGCTCCCCGGCAGCGACGACGGGGAGCGATACCCGACCCAGGTTGAGGTGCGCGCGCTCGGGGCCGGAGGCCGCGAGAGGCTCGCTGCGCTGCGATCCTCCGCGGCGGGGCGCGCCCGGCGGAGCGCGACGTGCGCGAGCGCCTCGCGCAGGGCGCGCGCGCTCTGCGGGCGGTCCTCTGGATTTTTGCGCAGGCACTGCAGGATCAGCGCCTCCAGATCCGGATCGATCGCCGGGTGGAACGCGCTTGGCCGGGGCGGCGGGGAGTCGACGTGCGCGGCGGCGAGCGCGACGGCCGTCGGGCGCTCGAACGGGAGCCGCCCCGTCGCCATCTCGAAGAGCAGCACGCCGCACGCGTAGATGTCGCTGCGCGCGTCCACGGGCTGCCCTGCCGCCTGCTCCGGGCTCATGTAGGCGGGGGTCCCGATGACGAGCCGGCCGTCGTCGGCGGCCGCGGCGAGCAGCGGCGCGCCCGCGAGCGCGCCGGACCGCTCGTCGTGGAGCAGCTTCGCCGTCCCGAAGTCGAGGAGCTTCACCTGCTCGAACGGCGCGCCGTCGTCGTCGACGCGGGGCAAGAGGCGGATGTTCTCCGGCTTGACGTCGCGGTGGATGACGCCCGCGTCGTGCGCGTGCTGCAGCGCGGAGCACAGCTGGCGCATGATCGCGACGATGCGCTCCGCCGGCAGGATCGGCGCGGCGTTCAGCAGATCGATGAGGTCCTCGCCGTCGAGGTGCTCCGTGACGAGGTACCAGAGGCTCGGCGGCCCCGGCTCTCGTCCGCCTGCGCCCGCGCCGAGCGACTCGGCAGGCTCGCAGCCGAAGTCGAGGACCCGCACGATGTTCGGGTGATCGAGCCGGCTCGCCGCCATCGCCTCGACGTGGAACCTCAGCACCGCGTCCGCGGCGCGGGCGCCGCCGGAGCGCGACCTCTCGTCGGTCCACGGCCGCTCGCTCACGCCGCTCGAGCCTCGGACGCGCGGCGGCGAGGAGACGCGCGTCGTGCAGACGCGGCGGCCCGCTCCGCCCGTCGCGCCCGGCGAGGCGCCGCGCTCGCGGATGATCTTCACCGCGCACGCGCGCCCGAGCCCGAGGTGCCGCGCGCGGTAGACGCGCCCCATCGCGCCGGCGCCGATCAGCTGCTCGATGAGGTACCGCCCCCCGAGCAGGCGTCCCCTGAGGAATCGCTCCGAGGACGGGAGTCCCGCGTCGAGGGGCGCGGAGGAGCGGAGGCAGTCCATGGCGCGTCCCACGCAGCAGAATGGGTGCCATCGCGCTGTGCGGACGGTTCACAGCCGCCCGCGGGAGGCGCGCCGGGCGCGACCGCGCTGCGCGCAGGCTCGCCGCGCTGCTCCCGCGCCGCGCGCGGCGCGGGCCGAGCCGACCGCGCGGGGCCCGCCGCGCGCGGGAAAGCGCCGCCAAACGCCCGACAAAGCGCAGGGCGGCGGCGCCGCGGGGGCTGATTTGTTCCGTTGCTGACGGCCTGTGATAGCGTGGCGCGCGAGGAGGCCTGAGTGCTCTTGAGACGATGCGTTCCGTTCGCTGCGGCGCTGTTCCTGCTGCTCCCGACAGGCGAGGCGCTCGCGCAGTCGGACCAGGACAGAGCGGCGGCCCGGTCGCTGGCCACGCAGGGCGCCGAAGCGTTCACGTCCGGTCGCTTCGACGAGGCGATCGATCTGCTCGGTCGCGCCGAGGCGCTCGTGCACGCGCCGACGCACCTCCTGCTGATCGCGCGCGCGCAGACGCGCCTCGGCCGGCTCGTCGCGGCCAAGGAGACGTACCTCCGGATCGTCCGCGAGGAGCTGCCGCCCACCGCGCCGTCTCCCTTCAAGAAGGCCCAGCAGGACGCGCGGGAGGAGCTCGCCGCGGTCGATCCGAGGATCGCCTCGCTGCGCATCGCGCTGGAGGGCGCCGCCGGCCGGAAGATCGTCGTGAAGCTGGACGGCCAGCCGGTCGCGGACGCGCTGCTCGGCGTGCACCGCCCGATCGATCCCGGCAATCACGCGGTGACCGTCTATCCGCCGGGCCTCTCGCCGATCGAGCAGGCCGTCACCCTCGGCGACGGCGAGCGGAAGGAGCTGAAGATCCCGGTCCCGGAGAGCCCGGCCATGCCGCCCTCGCCGGACGGCTCGGGGGCGGGGCAGGGGACCTGGGGCGGCGAGCCGAGCGAGATCCCCCCCGACGCCCCGACGGGCAGCCCGGAGCGAAAGACGAACGTGCTGATGCTGGGCGGCGGCATCGCGGCTGCGGCGCTCGGGCTCGGCGGCGTCGTGGTCGGCTCGGTGTTCCTGGCGAAGGCGAGCTCGACGCAGCAGGAGGCGAACGATCTGAGCGATACCTACCGGTGCGAGTCGCCCGCAGGCGTTGGCGCTGGCTGCGGTCCGCTGGTCCAGAGCAAGATCAAGCGGCTCGACGCCGACGCCGCGGACCAGCAGACGACCGGCGCGGTCAACCTCATCACGGGCGGCGTGCTCCTCGTCGGCGGCGCGACGCTGATCGTGCTGGAGCTGACGTCGAAGCCGGAGCCGCAGCGCTCGGCCTGGATCGCGCCCTACGTGACGCCGACCGGGCTCGGGGTGCGCGGCGCGTTCTGACGGGAGCGCTCCGGGGGCGCGCTCTGCGAGACGCATCCTGACGGGGAGCGCCCCGGGCGCGTGCGCCGCGGGCGTGCGGAGCAGGGCGCGCGCTCGGTCCTCAGTAGCCGAAGTCGCCCGGAATGGCTGGCTTCTGCGGCTTCTGGGGCGGCGCGCTCGGCTTCGTCGACGGCACCGGCGGCGGCTTCGTCACGGGCGGCGGCCTCGTCTGGACAGGCGGCGTCCGCGGCGGGATCGGCTTCACGGGCGCCGACGACGCCGCCGGGACGGCGCTGGGCTCTGTCGTGGCGGGCGGCGTCGGCGGCGTCGGCGGCTCCGTGGCCGTGGCGCTCGCGGTGACGACCGGCGGCTCGGGCGGGGGCGGCGTCACCGTCGGAGGCGGCGGGGGCGTCGCGATGGCCGTCGCGCTGACGGCGCTCGTATCCGGGGTCGCCGCGCCCGTCGACCCGCCGCGGCCGAAGGCGAGCCAGGCGGCGAGGCCCGCGCCGAACAGGGTGGCCGCCGCGGCGATCGCGGCGAAGATCGGCATCCTCGACGGCGGGCGCGTCGCGCGGCCCGTGACGCCGGACGAGGCGCCCCACGAGTTGGCGGTCAGCTGCGGCGTGTGGCCCATGCCGGACACCGGCGGCGTGTTCTGGGCCCACGAGGGGGTGGTGTCGGGACGGACGGGCGGTGGCGTGGCCGTCTCGGGCTGCGAGGGCAGCGACAGCCGGGGGAGGGACGTCCGTCCCGTGCTCAGCAAGGCCAGGCTGGGCCGCGCCGCAGCCCAGGCGAGGAGCGCGCTCTTGAACTCCGCGCAGCTCTGGAAGCGGGCCCCCGGCTCGCGCGCCATCGCCTTCTGGATGATCCCGGAGAACTCGACGTCGAGGTCGGGCACGAGCTGCTGGGGCAGCGGCGCCGCCTCGAGGACGATCTTGAAGAGCAGCTCGTTGAAGGTCGCCGCGTCGAACGGCACCTGACCGGTGGTCGCCTGGTAGAGCAGCACGCCCATGGCGTAGATGTCGGTCCGCTGGTCGACGGGGCTGGAGCCCCGCGCCTGCTCGGGCGACATGTAGTACGGCGTCCCGACGACGGCGCCCGTGCGCGTCATGCTCATCTCCCCGCCGGCGAGCTGCGAGAACTTCGAGACGCCGAAATCGAGCACCTTCACGAAGTTGCTGAGCCCGGCCTTCGAGGGGATGACGAAGATGTTGTCGGGCTTCAGATCGCGGTGGATGATCCCCGCAACGTGCGCGGCGCCGAGCGCCTCGAGCACCTGGACCATGATCGGCACGGTGATCTCGGGCCCGAGCCGCCCCGACCGCTCGATCTTGGCGCCGAGGGTCTCGCCCTCGAGGTACTCCATCACCATGTACCGCGTGCCGTCGGCCAGCACGCCGAGGTCGAGCACCTCGCAGATGTGATCGGAGCCGATCCGCGCCGCGGCCTGGGCCTCGCGCTCGAAGCGCGCGACGGACTCGGCCTGGCTCGAGATGCTGGCGTGCAGCAGCTTGATGGCGACGCGGCGCCGGATGCGCACGTTCTCGCCCTCGAAGACCGCGCCCATGCCCCCCTGGCCGAGCAGCCGGACGATCCGGTACTTGCCGTCGATGATCTCGCCGACCAGCGCGCTCATGCCGGCGTTCCCGGTGCGGAGAAGCAAATCACCCGGGCAGACTAGCACGGTGGCCCGAGCGCAGCCTACGACCTCGCGGGGCGAGCGCGCCCGCAGCGCCGTCTTTCCTACCCCGCACGCTATTCTCCGCACCGCCGTCCGCACCGCCGTCCGCACCGCCGTCCGCACCGCCGTCCGCGCCGCGCGGCGCGGACCCCGCCCGCGCGGCGCCCTTCGCCCGACGGCGGAATGAAAGCCCCGTCCCGCGCATCCGCGGCGCTGGCGCAGGGGATCTTCGTGGTAACGTCGCCCTGGTATGGCGGTTTACGAGCTCTCGGTCGACGGTGCCTTGGTTCGCGAAGCGGAGAAGGTCGTATCGCTCGCGGGCCGCGAGTTCCCGACGCTCGTCATGCGCTGGGAATCGCGCCTCTTCGACCAGCCGTGGCTCACCACCCTCGTGCTCGACTACGTGATCGCGCTGCCGCCGCTCATGGTCGGACAGGCGACGTTCAACGAGGTCAGGATTGCCGCCTTCACGGGGCGCGCGGGCACGAAGTTCATGTACTTCGGCACCGAGATGAGCGCGAGCGTCCCCCGCATCGCGCCCGAGATGGAGAACGCGATCGCTCCGTCCGAGCTCTATCAGGAGTTCCGCCTCGACGAGCAGACCTGTCCGATCCCCTACCTGAAGCTGATCCAGGTCAGCCCGCGCATCTACGGGGAAGGGCTGCAGAACTATTACTCGCCGCCGATCAAGGTCGAGCGCTACGACGGGGTGGCGTCGCCGGAGCTCATCGCGGACTTCTTCCCCCAGGTCGTCGCGAACCTCGATCCGGTGAAGGGGACGACGCTGGTCGACCCCGCGCAGGGCTTCTGGACGGGCGCGCGCTTCCTCGGCGCCACGTCGATCGCCATCCTCCGGCAGGGCCGCGTGGTCGGGCTGCACCGGCGCACCGGCAAGACCGACAAGGACCCGATCCCGCCCGAGGTGAAGCGGCGCGATCCGCGGCTCGACGTGCGCGCCGACTGGGTCGCCGTGGACGTCGGCGCGGCGTCGACGGTCGTCGCCGTCCGGGGAGAGCGCGGCAGCGCCGAGTTCGTCCGGATCGGCGCCGACGGGCCGGTCCGGGTCTCGGCCGACAACGAGAACCCGAGCGAGGTCGCGTTCGAGGCGCTCGCCCGCACCACGAAGGCGTGGCGCGACCGGGTGATCCTGCCGATGACGCGCTGGGGCGACGTGCTCGTCGGGCACGCCGCGCGCGACATGCGCCTCCGGCCGGGCGAGGGCGCCCACGAGCGCGCCGCGGCCTCGCTCCCGGCCCTCGCGCTGCTGCGCGAGCGGACCGAGCGCGGCGAGCCGTTCCGGCTCCGGGGCCGGAGCGACCCCGACACGACCGAGGCGCTGCGGAAGCCGGCGCCGCCCATCGTCGACGAGGAAGGGATCGGCGCGCACGACCCGTTCGATCCGATCGAGCTCTACGCGTACTACGTCGGCCTGCACCTGAACCAGCGCTCGCGGGGCATCTCCACGCGCTACGCGATCACGATGCCGACGGGCTGGTCGCCCGAGCGCCGCGCCGGCGTGCTCATCGCCTTCCGCCGCGGCCTGTTCCGGAGCCTGCCCGCGGGCCTCTGCGAGTACCACGACCTCGAGGGCCTGAAGGTCGTCGACGGGGGCCCGTCGGCGATCGCCTACGCCGTCCAGGCGTTCCGCATGTTCGGGATCCAGCCGCGCGACGGCGGCGTCCCGTTCTGCGTCATCGACGCCGGGGCCAGCGAGGCGGGGATCGCCTTCGGCCTCCTGCGGAGCGCGAAGGGGCACGAGGCGGCGCAGGGCCTGGAGCGGATGGTCGAGTACCTCGAGCCCGCGGCGATCCCCTGGCTCGGCGGCGAGCGGCTCCTGCACCGGCTCGCCTACCGGGTGTACGTGGCCAGCCAGGACGCGATGCGCGAGCGCCGCGTCCCGTTCGAGCGCCCGTCCGAGGAGAGCCCGCTCGACGGCGCGGAGGACCTCTTCGCGCCGTCGCCCGACGCGCGCGCCAACACCTGGGCGCTCAAGGAGCTCCTGCGGCCCCTCCTCGAGGGCGGGCCGAGCGCGCAGGTCGCGGAGCAGCTCGCGCTGATCGGGCTCGACGGCGAGAGCTCCGTGGTGCCGCTCTCGATCGACCGCGGCGCCCTGACCGGCGCGATCGACGGGTGGTTCCGGGACGCCGTCGACGTGTTCCGGCAGCACCTCGGCGGCGCGGTGGCGAAGATCGGGCGCGAGCCGGACCCGTACCAGGGGCTCCGGATCCTGCTCGGCGGGCGCCTCGGGATGAACCCGCGCCTCGCGGAGCTGCTCGCCGGCGCGCTGCCCGCGGGCGTGCAGGTGCACCGCTTCAAGGAGCCGGACAAGGCGAACCTGGGCGCGCCCACCGTCAAGATGGCGACCGCGCTCGGCGCGCTGTCGCTGCGGTTCGATCGGATCGGGGCCGTGCTCCGCGCGGAGAAGCGCGACGCGTTCCGCTACCGCGTCGGGCGCGGCCGCCACGGGCAGCTCGCCGACGTGCTCGATCCGTCGGTCGACTACGACGCGTGGCGCGAGATGGGCGCCTGCCTGAAGCCCGAGGTCGAGATCCTGTTCATGGCGGCCGAGGACGAGGGGGAGGTCGCGGCGGACGATCCGCGGGTGCGCCGCGCGACGTGCTCGTTCGGGCGCGAGGCCGTCGGACAGCGGCTCTACATCCGGGCCGTCGGCCCGGCGCGCGCCGAGGTCAGCGTCGGGCCGCCCGGCGGCGAGCCCTCGGCGAGCGCCGTGTGCTGGTCGGTCAACCTGGAGAGCGGCGCCGCGGAGAAGACCGGCGGCTGAGCGCATGGGGGCGCCGCGGTTTCACGTGTCCCACGCGGATCTCGAGCTCGAGGGATCGGTCCACGCCGGGGCCGCGCCGGCGGCGGCGCCGCCGAGCGCCGCGCCGGCGGCCGCTGCTGCGTGCGGTGCCCCCGCGGCCGCGTCTGCCGACGCGCCGCAGGCCGAGGCCAGGCTGGCCGCGCTGCTCGCGACGGCGACCGCGCTGGCCGGGTCGACCTCGCTCGCGGAGGCCGCCGCGCGCGTGGTGGCCGCGCTCGTCGACCACCTCGGCTGGGACGTCGCGGCGCTCTGGCTCGCCGAGCCGGAGGCCAGCGCCGCGGGCGGCGCGCCGCGCGCCGCGGCGAGCGCGCTCCGGTGCGTCGCGGCCCGGGCGGCGGCGCACCTCGAGGGCGAGGCGCTCGAGGAGGCGCTCCGCCAGGAGCCGCCCCCGGCCGCCGAGCCCGGGCTCGTCGGCCAGGTCTTCCGGAGCGGCGAGCCGGCGTTCCGCGCCGGCGTCGTCGCCGCCGTCGACGGCGAGCGCGGGCCGAGCTGGGAGCGCGCGGCGTGCGCCGCCCCGATCCCGTGCGGCGGCGGCGTGGGCGGGGTGATCGAGCTGAGGAGCCGCGCCCCGCACCGCCGCGACGAGCAGCTGCTCCACGTCCTCGCGTCCATCGGCGGCCAGATCGGGCAGGGCGTCGAGCGGCGGCGCGCCGAGCGGGAGAGCGCGCGCGCCGCGGGCGAGCTCCGCGCGCTCATCCGCGCCATCCCGGATCTCTGCTTCCGCCTCGACGCCGAGCGCCGGATCGTCGACTGCAACGAGCCGCGGCCCCCCGCGCTCCGCGTCGCGCCCGAGGCGCCGCTCGGCAAGCGCGTGGCCGAGGTGTTCCCCGACGACCTCGGCGAGCAGCTGGAGCGCGCGGTCCGGGAGGCCTGCGACGCGGGCGCCGTGGTCGCGCTCGAGCACGCCGTCCCGAGCGCGGGCGGAGAGCGCCACGTGGAGGCGCGCGCGATGCCGTTCCTCGAGGGGCACGCCCTCGTCCTGCTCCGCGACATCACCGAGCGCCGGCGCACCGAGGAGGCGCTCCGGCAGCGCGAGGAGCGCTCGCGCGAGTCGCAGAAGATGGAGGCGCTCGGCCGGCTGGCCGGCGGCATCGCGCACGACTTCAACAACATGCTCATGGTGATGCTCGGCTACGGCGAGCTCATCCTGCGCCGGCTCGGGCCGGAGAGCGCGCTCCGGCGCGACGCCCTCCAGGTCACGAAGGCGGGGGAGCGCGCCGCGGCGCTCACGCGGCAGCTCCTCGCGATGAGCCGGCGCAAGGTGCTGCAGCGCGAGGTGCTCGACATCAACGCGGTGGTGCTCGACATGCAGGCGATGCTCCAGCGCCTCATCGGCGAGAACATCGATCTGCAGACGAACGTCGGCCGGGATCTCGGATCGATCAGGTTCGACAAGAGCCAGCTGGAGCAGGTCCTCCTGAACCTGGTCGTGAACGCGCGCGACGCGATGCCGGGCGGCGGGAAGCTCGTCGTCGAGACCTCCCTCGGCGAGCCCGGCCAGAGCCCCGCGGCGAGATCGTTCGTGCCCGAGGAGCGGGACGAGGCCGACGCGCCCGCCGCGGGCGGCCCCCCGTACGTCGTGCTGTCGGTGACCGACAGCGGCGACGGGATGGATCACGACACGCTCGCGCACCTGTTCGAGCCGTTCTTCACGACGAAGGCGCGCGGCAAGGGCACGGGGCTCGGCCTCGCCACGGTCTACGGGATCGTGAGCCAGAGCGGAGGGCTCATCGAGGTCGAGAGCGAGGTCGGGCGCGGCACGACGTTCCGCATCTACCTGCCGCGCGTCGAGGACCGCTCCGAGGTGGCGCCCGCGCGCACCCGGCCGCCGCCGGCCGGCGGCGACGAGACGGTGCTCGTCGTCGAGGACGACGAGGCCGTGCGCAAGCTCATCGTCGAGGTGCTCGAGCGGCGCGGCTACGGCGTGCTCTCGGCCGCGACCGGCGAGGAGGCGCTCGCCGCGCTCGCGAGCGACGGGGAGGAGGCGGTCGATCTCCTGCTCACCGACCTCGTGATGCCGGGCATGAACGGCCGCGAGCTCGCCGAGCGCGCGCGCGCGATCCACCCGCGCGCGCGCGTGCTGTACATGTCCGGCTACGCCGAGGACGTCCTCGCCGGCGCCGAGGCCGATCGCGAGCTCTCGCTGCTGCAGAAGCCGTTCACCCCCGACACCCTCGCGCAGCGCGTGCGCGACCTGCTCGACCGGCGGTAGCTGTCCTGGGACACCGATCACGTCGATTCACGTCGATCGGGCGAGAAATGAACCGCCAAGGCGCCAAGGACGCCAAGGACGCCAAGGACGCCAAGACATTGTCTTCTTCTTGGCGGTTCGAAATCGCCGCGGACCAGGATCACCGCCCGCCGCGGACGAGGACGTCGTCGGCGGGCGCCGGATCGGCGATCCCGAGCGTCGCCGCCGGCCGCCGCCGCCGCAGGTAGAAGAAGTCGCGCGGCGCGGGCTCGGCGACGTACTCCTCGGGCTTGAACTGCACGTCGGGGATCAGCGCCGACCGCGCGCGGGGCCCCTCGCCGCCCTCGCCGCGCGCGTACAGGAGGAAGCGCGGGTAGGCGTGGTTCACGTCGAGCTCCGCCACGTCGTGCGCGCCCGCGGCCTTCATCCCCTGGGCGAGGGTGCGCGCGGTGACGGCCTCGCCGAGCCCGTAGAAGAGCAGCTTGCCCGTCGCGTCGACGCCGAGCGCCGAGCGCCGGATCACCGTCTCGCCGCTCACGGTCGCGCCCCAGTCGCGGTTCGAGTCGTAGAGCGCGTGGTGCAGCTCGCCCTGCTCGACAAGGCAGGGAGGCGTCTGCCGGTAGGCCGTCATGCGGGCCTCGTCGGCGCGCAGCTCGGGCCAGGTGCGGATCCGCACCGGGCCGCCGCGGTAGAGCGCGATCGTGCACGCCCGGTCGCGCGGCGGCAGGAAGGTGTCGCCGTCGAGCATCATCCCGTAGTGGCCATGCATCGCCTTGAAGCCGCCGTTGAAGGCGGCGATGAGCTCCGCCGCGTGGCCCTCGGGGACGAGCCCCGGGCGGCGCTCGGCCGGGACGTCCGGCGAGAACGGCTCCTTCGTGCCCGCGACGAGCCGGAGGTCGACGCGACCGAGGTCGATCGCGACCACGGCGATCGCCGCGAACACGCGCCTCGGATCCGGGTGCACGGCGCTCCTCCAGAGCACCGGGGCGCCGTCGGGCTGCACGGCGTCGGGGATCGGCGTCCAGACGCCGTCGCCCGTGGCCGCGACGTCGCGGAAGGGCGGCTCGAACGGCGACGGCGACGAGATCGACTCCGCCTCCAGGCCCTCGTCCCGCACGGCCTCCGCGGCGGCGGCGGGCGCGGGCTCCCAGAACGTCTTCGGGGCCGCGTGCCGGTAGATGGCCTGGTTCAGGCGGTCGGCGATGCCGTAGGCCACGTCCTCGGCCCACGCGACCGGCGCCGGGCCGACCACGGCCCGCGCCCCGTCGGCGAGCGCCGGGCCGAAGCCGCGGACCTCGTGGATGCCGTACCAGAGCGCCTCGACGGCGATCGCGCAGACCGCGACGCAGCGCAGCGCGCGCTCGGGCAAGCGCGGGCGGGACCGCCGCCTGCGCGGGGGCTCGCTGGCGGGAGGGGGCGAAGGCTTGTCCACGTCGACGCAGAGGCTACCCGATCGCGCGGGCAGCCCCAAGTTCCGGGCTGCGAGCGGGCTCGGCCGGGCTCGCTACACCTGCCCGTGCGCCATCGTCCGGGGCCCGTCCTTGAACAGGATCTCGATCTTGCCCCGATCGATGACCTTCGCGACCACGCCGTCGCCGAACTTGCTGTGATGAATGAGCTCGCCCTCGCCGAAGGTGAGCGTGGTGCGGTACGGCTTGAACGCCCCGGAGGGCTGGCCCGCGATGGCGCGCTCCCACGCGAGCGTCTGGTCGCGCTCGGCGCGCTGGGCGGCCGTGAGGCGCTCCACGCCGCCGCCGCGCGCCGACGCCGACGACGCCGCCCTCGGCTCGCCGCTGCTCCGCGACGCGGCGCGCGCGGCGGCGCGGCTCTCGCGCTCGCTCTTCGGCTGTCGATACAGGTGGTGCGACATGCAGGTCTTGCACTCGACCTTCTTCACCACGTCGCCGACCATCGCGATAATCCGATGGGTGAGATCGAGCCGGCACTTGGTACACCAGGCGTCGACCTCGCCGCCCGTTCTAAGCTTCTTCGTCGTCACTTCTCCTCGCGGCGCCGGTCTCGCCCGGTCTCTTTGCTTCGGTCCTTGACGTTCACTTGCGCGGTCACCTCCGGCTTCGGCAAGCCCGTCCTCGGCTCGTCCTGGCTGTCGTCCCGCTTGGCCGCCTCGTTGGGGACGAAGCGGATCTCGGTCTTGATCTCGAAGGAGAGCTTCGTCAGCACCTTCGTGATCTCGTCCGCGAACTGGGTGTGCTCGAGCACGTCCCGGATCTCCTTGGCGACGACCCGGTAGAGACCGTTCTTGGTCTCGTCGATCTGGGTATAGAGGTAGTGGAGGACCTCTTTGGGGAGCTTGAGGTCGCCCACGAAGTGCCGGAGGTTCTCGGGCCCCTCGCTCAGCTTGTCGATGCCGCTCTCGACGGCGCGCTCGACCACGCGCTTGAAGATCTCCGGGATAGCGCGCTCGAAGAGGCGCTTCTTCTCGCCTTCGCCTTCCACCTTGTCCCCTTCGTCCTCGCGGAGCGGCTCGGTGTCGTCGGCCATGGCTCGGGCTCCCCTAGCGGGACGGGGCGGCCACGTCAATGCAGGGGTTCGGGCAGGGTGCCGGCGTCGCGCCATGGTCCATGGATCTGCCGGATTTTGATGACGATGGGGAGCCTTTCGCGCGCCGCTTCGCGGGCGGGAGAGCTCGGCCTTCGCCCCGGCCGCGCGCCAGGAAGCCGTGGTGACCGGGACAGAACCTCGCGACCCCGCCGCGGCGCCCGCGCGCCTGCGATCGCGGGGCGCGCCGCCGGCTCAGAGCTCCTCGTAGGCGTCCGTCTCGTGCATCTCGTAGGGCTCGTCGGAGTCCGCTCCAGCGTCGCCCTCGCGCGCTCGCTTGTACGACTTCAGCATCCACACCTCCGCCGCGAACCGGCCGGCGCCGCGGCGGGCGCTGATCTCGACGGTGGCCTCGTCGTCCTCGAGCGGGCAGAAGGGCCGATCCGGCTGGACGATCGGCCACGCGTCCTCGGTGCCGTCGCTCGCGATCATCGCCCCGCGGCTGCTCCGCACGGCGACGTCCAGGTTGAGGATCCCCGGTCCGCCGACGGCGAACACCCGGTAGCAGGCGCCCCGGACCGCCTGCAGCTTCTCGGTGACGATCGCCCCGCCCTCGGCCACCTTCCCCTCGATCGGCTTGGGCGAGATCCGGCGCATGCCGTTCTCCGGGCCGCAGAGCAGCGAGAGGCGGGTGACGTCCTTCAGCGGCTCGCCGCTGATCCTGAAGTTTCCATAGCAGCGCACCCAGGGACCGCCGACGCGCACCGGGAGGACCGGCAGATCGGGATCCGCCGGCGCTCCGGCGTCGCCCTCGCCCTGTCCGGCGTCGGCGTCCGGCAGCCCGCCGGCCCCGACCGTGACGGCCACGTTCGGCGGCGCCGCCGAGAGCACCACCGGCGGGCCGGGCTTGCCCTCCCAGGGGCGCGGCTCGTCTCGGCAGCCCGCCGCGGCGAGCCCGAGGAGCAGCGCGGCCGCGAGGCGCGCGGCCCTGGGGGCGAGCAGGGAGGGGCAGGGGCGCCGGGACGACACCGCGGTCGGCTCTTGCGCTAGAGTCCCGCGCGATGGAAGCGTTTTCTGAGCGCAGCGAGCGGCGGCTGCGCAATCCGCACAAAGCGAGGCACGACGCGCGCAATCGGCAGCGACGGTGCAGAGGGCGGGCCTCTCGCGCGTGAGCACGAAGACCCGATCGCCCGCGCGCGCACGCCAGGCGCCCGCGCGCGGGCGGGCAGGCGCACGCCAGGACGAGGATCAGGAGCGCGCCCCGCGCCGCCGCGCCTCGTCCGGTGAGCAAGGCGCGCCCCCGCCGGCGCCGCCGGACCCGAGCGAGCGCGACCGGGAGATCGCGGCCGCCCTCGGGGCCTGGTTCGACCGCGTCGCGCGCGACCTGCCGTGGCGGAGGACGCGCGACCCCTACGCGATCTGGCTGAGCGAGGTGATGCTCCAGCAGACGCGCGTCGAGACGGTGATCCCGTACTACGAGCGCTTCCTCGCCCGCTATCCGACGGTCTCCGCCCTCGCCTCCGCCGAGATCGACGACGTGCTCTCGCTGTGGAGCGGCCTCGGCTATTACCGCCGCGCCCGCGTGCTCCACCTCGCCGCGCGCGAGATCACGACGCGCCACGACGGCGCGCTCCCCCGCGACGTCCCGGCGCTCCTCGCCCTGCCCGGCGTCGGCGCGTACACGGCGGGCGCGATCGCGAGCATCGCGTACGATCAGCCGGTGCCGCTCGTCGACGGCAACGTCGCCCGGGTGCTCTCGCGCATCGAGGGCATCGACGACGAGATCCGCAGCACCTCGGGCACGCGCAAGCTCTGGTCGACCGCGGAACGCCTCGTGCGGGGCGCCGCGGGCAGCGTCCATCCAGGACGCTTCAATCAGGCCTTGATGGAGCTCGGCGCGACCGTGTGCACGCCCCGCAACCCCCGGTGCGACGCCTGCCCGGTCGACGGCGCGTGCGCCGCGCGCGCCGAGGGGCGGCAGGCGGAGCTGCCGGTGATCGCCCCGAAGCGCGACGTCCCGGCGGTCGCGATGGTCGCCGCGGTGGTGCGGTCGGGCGACCGCGTGCTCTTCGTCCGTCGCGCCGAGGGAGGTCTCTTCGGCGGGCTCTGGGAGCCGCCCATGGTCGAGGCGCGCGCGCTCGCGGACGCCCGCGCGCTCCTCGAGCAGGTCGGCGTCGAGCGTGACGCGCCGCTCCGCGAGGTCGGCCGCGTGCGCCACATCCTCACGCACCGGCGGCTCGACGTGACGGTCGCGCGCGCCGAGGTGGCGGCCCCGTGGCGCTTCCGGGCAAAGCTTGCCGCCCCCTACGAGAAGGCGGCGTGGCTCGATCCGGGCGCGCTGGAGTACGGTGTTTCCAAGCTCGCGCGAAAGGTCCTATCCGCGGCGTCGGCGCCGGACGAAGGGGGCGCGCGAAGGCCGCGGTGAGCGCGCGCGGCCGGGCGGTCGCGCGCGCTCCGCGGCCCTCGGAGGGGCCGGAGGCGGCCCGAAACCGCGCCCTCGCGGCGCTCGGGGGGGCCTTCGCTCCGCTGCGGGCGGGGCGCGGCTCCCCTTGCGGCCGAGCTGCTGCGGCGCAGCGGCGCGGGCGCGGGCGAAACCCATATGTCGCCGTGGGACGTCGCCCGCTTTGACGCTGCAGCGCGGGCGCGGTGGCACGGAAGGCGCTTGGTGGGAGGGCGGGCAGGCCCTCTAGCCTCGCAGCGCCGGCGGTGGCCGGAGCTCGATTCAAGCCTGGGAGCTCAAGCAACATGGATGCGCGACGACGGACCACAGAGACGCTGTCCACGGCGAGCGCCCCTGTGCGATCCATGACCGTGATGGCGGACGACGGAGCGCTGTACGTGCTGCCGCTGTGCGAGCGGATCGTGCTCGATGTGCTGGCCTACGAGGACGAGGGCCTCCTGGCCTTCATCCGCATCGACGGCGAGGTGGTGGCGGAGCTGCCCGTGCTCGGTCAGGCGTGATCGGGCCGGGCCCGCTCGCGCGCCGCGCGGCCTCCGCGGCGCGCTCGGCCGCGCGCGCGGCCCCTCAGCCCACGTTCCTTCGCATCCGCTGGGTCACGGGTTGCTCGTCCTCTTCTTCGGCGTCCGGATCCACGGACTCGACCTCCTCGTCTTCCAGGAGATAGGGCAGGTCGCCGTCGTCGTCCTCGTGCGACATCACGACGTCGCTCATGTCCTGCCCCTTCGTCGCCCCCTCGAGGAACTCCGCCCCGAGATCGCTCGCCAGATCGGCGGCGGCGTCGGCGGCGTCGGGGTTCACCTCGAACTCGGTGCAGCCGGCGTCGTTCGGGTGGTGGTGGTAGCCGCGGACCTCGTCGTCGAGCGTCGGGATGACGTCGCTGATCTCGCTGCGCGGGCTCACCTTGCCGCGCAGCGGGGGCGCCGCAGCGGCGTCCATCATGTCGACGAACGGCTCGTCCAGCTCGGTCGCGCCGGCCCAGCGCGCGGCGGCCAGCGGGGCCTGCTTGCGGGGCCTTCCGGGGTCGCTGCGATCTTCTCGTTCTCGGCGGTGCGTCGCGCTCGCGCGCGGCGCGCGTAGCGCCGGCGGAGGTGCGGCGGTGCTCTGCCTGCCTCTGGTGCTTGAATTGCTCACGGCGGTCTCACCATGCAGGGTCCGGTCCGCAGGTGAAGCGGGCGGATACGCAACGGGGGCGAGGACCGTGCCGAAGGCCGCGCGCGCGGCGCCGTCGCGGGTTCGCGGCCCGGGCGGGGCGCGCGCCGCGCGGCCGGGACGCAATTGAGCGTGCCAGCGAGCGCCACCTCGGGGTAGAAGGCTCGTGGCGATGCTGGAACTCCGGACCGGGCTTGCGCTCGCGGCCGTGCTGCTCGGGGCGTCCTTCGGGCGCGCCGCCGCGGCCCAGCCTGCCGCCGGCCGCGTCGCGGAGGCGCCGTCCGGCGAGGAGGACGGCGGCGCCGAGCTCGAAGCGTACCGCGAGCTCGCGCGGCCGCCGGGAACGGCGGGGCGCGTCGTGTCGTCCCTCGCGATCGGGACGGGGCTCCGGTTCAACAACCCGTACCGCTTGCAGACGCAGCTCGGCGACACGGCGGAGTCGCTCTCGCTCACCGCGGGGTACCTCGATCTCGGGGTCGCCCTGGCGCTGGGGCCGGCCGACGGCGTCCAGCACGGCGGGGCGCTGCGCCTCTCGATCGCGGTGGACGGCGTCCCGCAGGAGTCGCTCACGCCGAGCTACTTCGTCGCCTACCGCGGCCTCACGCGCGCGCTCGCGTACGGGCGGCTCGGCGCGGCGATCCTCATCGAGCCCGACGTGAACGTCGGGGGTGAGCTCGCCGTCGGGCTCGGGTACTACCTGCTCGCGGGCGTCGCGCTCTCGGGCGAGATCGTCGGGGATCTCTTCTACGGCGCCGCGACGTACGACGCGGCGTACACCGTCTACCCGGTCGTCTCGGCGCAGCTCGGGCTCATGATCGATCACGAGCTCTTGCCATGAGGTCGCCGGGGCGCGAGCGGCGCGTCGGGCGCCTCCGGGCGAGCGAGACCGCGGGGGTCGCGGCGCTCTTGCTCCTCGTGGGCGTCGCGCCGGTCGTGGGCGACATCGGCAGCTGCGGGCAAGCGCCGGAGGAGCTCGACCCGTACAAGTTCTTCGCGCTCAAGGCGCAGATCGACTGCGACCAGTGCGAGGACTGCGGCCTGAGCACGCGCGCCTGCGCCGCCGCCTGCAGCTTCGAGGCCGCGCCCGAGCTCCCGCCCGGCTGCTATCCGCTGGTCCACGACGGCGAGGCGTGCCTGCACAAGCTCAAGTTCGCGAGCTGCGGCGAGTACCGCGACCACATGGCGGACGAGGGCGCCTCGATCCCGACGGAGTGCAATTTCTGCCCACTGGAGGAGGCGCCGTGAGCGCGCGCGGCGCAGCCGCCTCCGGCCCTCGCCGCACGAGCGTCGCGCGGGTGCTCTCGTGCGCCGCGATGCTGGCGGCCCTGGCCGGGTGCGCTTCGAAGCCGGCGTTCCTCGCGGGCCACGACGACTACGCGGCTTACCGGGCGACCCGCGTGTCGCGGACCCTCGAGGGGCGGCTCGCGGCGGCGTCGGCCTACCTGGAGCGCCACCCGGAGGGGGCCTTCGCCGCCGAGGTGCGCGCGTACCTCGCGCGGGCCGAGCCGGTCTACTACGCCGCGAAGCGCGGGACCGCCGCGGGCCTCGCCGCGTACCTGGCCACGCTGCCGAGGGGCGCGTTCCGCGCGGACGCGACCCACCGGCTGCGCGCGCTCGTCCGGGAGCGCAGCGCCGGCGACCTGCTCTCGCGCGCGGCCCGCGAGACCGACGCGCAGCTCTCGCGGCAGCGGGCGGAGCGCGCGCGGATCCGCGAGGAGCTCGCCGCGTGGCTGCGCCGGTTCCTGGGCAGGGAGGCCTGGGGGCGCCCGCTCGCCGAGGCGCCCGCCGAGGTCATCGTCCCGTTCAGCCTGGCGCTGCCGGCCCCTCGGTGCGCGCCCGCCGACGAGCGCGCGATCCCGGGCGCGGCCGTCTGCGCGAAGCGGATCGCGCTGCCGTTCGTCGTGAACGCCGGGGGCGAGAGCGCGGAGCGGCAGGCGGAGATCGAGATCGCCGTCCTGACCGACGCGGCGGGCCGCCCGATCGAGGTCGCGATCCGGGGACCGGAGCTCTTCACGCGCCTCGAGGAGGCGCGCTCGGCGCGCGAGGTCGCCCCGGACGACCCCGAGGGCCGCATCGGGGGGATCGCCCTGGCGGTCGAGCTCGCGCGCGGCGCCTTCGCGGCGCGCGTCTCCGGCGACGCGTCGTGCGGCCGCCCGGCGGAGGCGCCCGTCGTGCTGCACCTCGAGTGCGACGGGGCCCGCCTCGTGGCGCGCGCCGCGAGCGAGGCGGGCGAGGACGACGCCGTGACGATCACCGTCGCCCCCGCGGCGCGCTAGGCGACCGCGCGAGCGGCCGCGCTAGCACGGCTTGTTCTTCTTCTTCCCCTTGAGCTTCGCCGTGTTCTTCGGGCAGACGTCCTTGATGGCCGCGGAGCGCTCCCTGTAGATCGCCCTCATCGCCTCGAAGACGGTCGTCTGCTCCCGCCTGAGATCCTTCGTCTCCCCCGGATCCGCGATCACGTCGAAGAGCTCGAACGCGTCGTCGTCGCCGTAGGCGATGAGCTTGTGCCGCCCGTTGATGAGCGCCCTGCGCCGGTCGTTGTCGCTCGTGCGCGGCAGATCGACGATGACGTCGCGCGGCTCGGCGCTCGCGCCGTAGAGCTCGGGCACGAGGCTCTTGCCCGGGAACGACGGCTCCGGCGGGGCGCCGGTCAGCTCGAGGATCGTGGGCGCGAGATCGATGGAGCTGCGCGGCACGTCGATCCGGCGCGGGGTGATCCCGCCGGGCGCCTGGATCATCAGCGGCACGTGGGTGAGCACGTCCCACACCTCGAAGCCGTGGCGGTACATCTTGTGCTCGCCGAACGCCTCGCCGTGGTCCGCGGTCACGATGATCGCCGTGTCCTTCCCCCACGGCTGCTGCGCGACGAAATCGAGCAGCTTGCCCACGTGCATGTCGGTGAACTTGACCTCCCCGTCGTACTTGTCGCGGGCGCGCTTGCCGAACGGCTCGATCCCCTCGTGCGTCATGTACACGTCGTGCGGATCGAGGAAGTGGAAGTACGCGAAGAAGGTGCCCGAGGTGTTCGCCTTGTCGGAGAGCATCTTGATCGCGAGCTCCAGGTGCCCGGGGCTCGTCACGTTCCGGTCGGTCGTGTTGTCGGCCGAGAGCCCCGGCACGATCTCGTACACGTCGAAGCCCTGACGGAAGCCCGCCTTCTGGTCGAAGTAGAAGTGCGCGTGCGCGCTCATCGTCCGCACCCCGGCCTTCTGCAGGAGCTCCGGGAACATGAGGACGCTGTCGGGGTAGTTGCCGAAGAAGTAGCCGCTGCGCTCGACCTCGCTCGGGTACCGGCCGGCGAGGAAGCCGCCGACGCTCATCGACGTGTACGACGAGATCGCGTAGTGGCGCGTGTAGCTGACCGCCTTCTTCTCGAACGCCGTCAGCCTGGGCGCGATGTCGCGCTCGTAGCCGTTCCACGGCATGTCCGCGCGCAGGCTGTCGATCGAGATCACGAGCACGTTCATCTTCGGCCGCTGCGGCGCCTGCGCCCCCGCGGCGCCGCCCGCCTTGCCCTCGGCGACCGGCGCGGCGCTCGCCTCCGCGGCGGCTTGCGACCCTGCCGCGGCGGCCTGAGATCCGGCCGCGGCGGGCTGCTGCCGCGCCGAGGGCTCCGGCGTGCGCGCGGGCGGGGGGTGGCCGTCGCCCTCGCGGGAGCAGCCCGCTCCGGCGCTGACGAGCGCGAGCGCGAGCGCCGCCGCGAGGCGCCGGCGGGCCAGGCGAGGGGGCGCGGCGGAGGAAGGCGCCGCCGAGGAGGGCGCCCGATGTCCTTCCGGTTCCCAGGCTCTCGTACGTGAAGCGACCGTGTGCATGGCCGCCGTCTTACTCCGACTCGCGCCGCTCCGCCAAAGCCGCACACCGCGGGCGAGTTCCGGTATGCTCTCCGGTCATGGCCCCGGCCCCTCGGAACCCGCCGCCGCTGCCGCCTTCGGGCCGATCCCAACCCGGGGCCAGGCCGGGGGAGCGCGCCGCGCCCGAGCAGCCGAGGTCGCTCCCGCCCGACGCGCCGCGGCGCGTGGGCGAGCACGTCAGCCAGGCGCTGAAGGATCACATCACCGAGATGGCGCTCGGCCTGCTCGAGGAGCAGATGCAGGCCCGCATCGTCCACTACCGCGCCGACCTCGAGACCAACCCCGAGCTCGACGCGGTCACCGCGCAGGTCGTCGCCCAGCTGAAGGTGATCCAGGCCTCCGCGGGCGCCGGGGACCGCGGGGCGAAGAACCGCGACGCGATCCGCGACGCGCACGAGAAGACCCTCCGCGCCCTGCTCGAGCGGGTCATCCGCGAGGACGGCGTCTCGCTGCTCGTCGAGCGGCGGCTCAAGAAGATCCACAAGAACCTCGCCCGCCTGTTCTTCCAGTCCGAGCTCCACGAGAAGACGCGGGGCCGCGACGGCGCCCCGAAGGTGATCCACCACGGCGAGCAGGCGCTCTTCTACGTGCTGACCCGCTACAAGAACCGGATCGAGGCCGAGCTCGACGGCTTCGAGTTCGCCTCCGAGGAGGCGCGGGAGCAGTCGTTCGAGCTGCTCGCGAAGCTCACGAAGGACATGCAGGACGCCTTCCTGTCGCGCCGATCGAGCGAGCTCCGGCGCATCGTCTCGGTGGTGCACGTCGTGCTCGTCGACTTCTTCGGCGAGCGGCTCGCCCCGAGCCTCGGCGAGGTCGCCGCGAAGGTCGTGCGGGACGCGCGCACGTACGAGGGCAGGGCGTTCGCGTACAAGGTGACGAGCGAGGCCTTCCCGCGCTTCCGCGCGGCGTTCGAGCGCCACCTCATGGTGATGCTCGTCGGCTTCGCCGAGGACGAGCTGGTCGCGCAGCTCGCGGACACGGCGGGCTCCGAGCGCGACGAGACGATCCTCTTCATCACCGATCCCCACCTCTTCAGCATGATCTGCGGCGAGGTCTGCGAGGGGCTCTACGAGTTCCTCTGCAACGAGGGCTTTCTCGACCTGCCGCCCGACTGGCGCCGCGCCTCGACGGCGCCTTCCGACAGCTGACCCAAGAGAAACCCAGAGACATCATGAGACGGTACGACGTCGCGCGAGCGGGCTCCGGCCTGCTCCTCGCTCTCTCTCTGCTCGCCGGCTGCGCGCGCGGCCCCGACGTGGACGCCTCGGGGCTCGCGCTGCGGCGCGTGGTCATCTACAGGAACGGCGTCGCGTACTTCGAGCGCCGGGGGCTCATCGACGCCGACCAGGTGACCTTCCGCGTGCGCAAGGAGAAGGTCGGCGACTTCCTCGCGACGCTCGCGGTCATCGAGGCGGGCGGCAGCAGCGTCCGGAGCGCGTCGTTCCCGGTCGAGGTCGACGACGGCTCGGGCGAGGACGACGCGCCGGAGGAGCCCGGTCCCGAGGTGACGACGGCGCCGCCGCCGCCGCCCAAGGACAAGGGCGCGGCGGGGGAGAAGAAGCGGGAGGACGAGCTCGAGAAGGTGAAGCTCACGCTCGACGGGCGAGAGCACGACCTCGTGGTCGGCTACGTGGCCGAGACGCCGGTGTGGCGCCCCTCCTACCGGCTCGTGATGGGCGCGGCCGGGGCTCCGGGCGCCGACCCGCGCGCCGCGTCGAAGCAGGCGCACCTCCAGGCGTGGGGCATCGTGCAGAACCTCTCGGGCGAGGACTGGAAGGGCGTGAAGCTGTCGCTCGTGGCGGGCGCGCCGCTCGCCTTCCAGGCGACGCTCGATCAGGCGGCGATCCCGCCGCGCCCGATCGTCAGCGATCAGGGCGAGGTGATCGCGTCGGTGCCGACGAGCGAGACCACGCTGGCCGCCGAGGCCGCGCCGCCTCCGCCGCCGCCGCCCATGCCGGCGCCTGCGGCTCCGCAGGCGGCGCCAGCGGTGCCGCCTGGGGCGGCAGATGAGGGCCACGGATACGCGTTCGAGGCCGAGGAGGCCGGCCGGCAGCATTTCCTGAAGGAGGATGAGGCTGCCAAGATGAAGATGCCCGCAAAGCCGGCGGCGAGGCGGGCCGCCGGCGGCGCGGTCGGCGCCGCGGGGCCGCGGCAGAACGGGGCCGTGTTCGCCGACGATCCGCGGGCCATGGACAACAAGGCGATGATGAACCCGTCGCCGCCGCGCAACATGAGCGCCCTCGCCGCGGTCGCGATGGAGGCGGGCACGACGCGCTACGACATCCCGTTCCCGGTCGACATCCCCGACCGGAGCGCGACGATGGTCCTGCTCCTCGCGAAGCAGGTGCCCGGCGAGTCGATCTTCCTGTTCGCGCCCGACGGCGGCGTGCCCGCGTCGAGCGCGCACCCGTTCCGGGTGGCGCGCTTCACGAACGACACGAAGGGGCTCCTGGAGCGCGGCCCCATCGCGGTCTTCGAGAACGGCGCGTTCCTCGGCCAGGGCATGGTCGAGCCGCTGCCGCCGGGCGCCACCACGACGGTGCCGTTCGCGCTGGAGCGGGGCCTCGCCGTCGACACGACGCGCGAGGAGAGCGCCGAGGGCGCGCGCATCGCGAAGATCGAGGGCGGCGCGCTCGAGATCGAGCGCGACTGGGTGACGCACACCAAGTACGCCGTGCGCAACGGCGGCGATCTGCCGGCGAGGACGCTCGTGAAGCACCCCCGCCTGCACGGGACGCGCCTGCACGCGCCGCCGAAGGGCACGGAGGACAACGTCGGCACGGGCAGCGCGCTCGTGCCCGTCGACGTGCCGCGGCGCGGGACGGCGGTGCTCGACGTGGACGAGCGGCGGATCTTCCGGCAGCAGATCGACTGGCTCAGCCAGCTCGCCGACGACGCCGTGCAGGCCTACCTGAAGGACCCGCGCGCCGACGCGGCCGTGGCGAAGCAGCTCGGCCAGGCCTGGGACGTCCGGGGCAAGCTGCGCCCGGCGATCGACGAGCGCGACAGGCTCATCGCGGAGCAGCAGCGCCTCGAGCAGCAGAGCCACGAGCTCCGCCAGAACCTCCGGGCGATCGAGAAGAACCGGACCGCCGACGAGCTCCGCCGCGACCTCACGGACCGGCTCGCGAAGGCGTCGGCGCGACTCGACGAGATCACGAAGCGCGTCATCGTGCTCGAGATGCAGATCAACGAGCAGCAGATCCGCTTCCGCGATCTCACGAACGAGATCAAGCTCCTCGCCCCGCTCGCCCCCGTGCGCGCGACCCCCTGATCGCGGCGCTCCCGCTCCCCGGTCTCCGGCGGGGGATCGCCGCACCCCCGCCGCGTCCGCCGGGCGCTCGCCCCGCTACCGCGCCGGTTTGCTCGCGCTGGGCGGCTGCCGCACCGTGCCCGCGTGCGTCCAGCTCCGCTCCATGCCGGTCGCGAGCCAGGCCACCTCGACGCGCTCGCTCCCGAAGACGGCCGCGACGCGATCGCCCCACTGCGCGGGGGCGGGGAGCTCGACGCTCTTCTGCTCCTTGATGCTGCCGAGCGCCTCGGCGCCGACGAGGAACGTGGCGATCCCCTCGCTCGCGAACGCCGACACCGCGGTGCTCGGCACGAAGGGCGCGACCACCGCGCGCACCGCCGACAGATCGGTCGCGCGCTCGGCGACCGCCCGCACCTCGTCGAGCGTCGACAGGACGAGCGCCACCCCGCCCGCCGCCTTGCTCTCGGCCGGCGCGGCCTGCGCCTTGTCGTCGGCTGCGGCGGCCGGCGCGGCCGGCGCGGCCGGCGCCGCCGGCTCGACCGGGGCGGCGGCCTTGCGCGCGCGCGCCCCGACCGCGGCGCGCCCGTTCCCCTTCGGCACGCCCGCGAGCACGTCGAGCGTCAGCGGCCCCTTCCAGGGCACCGCCGCGGGCGCCGGCGGCGGCTTCTTCGTGCTCACCTGCTCGCCCTTTTTGTCGCGGAGGATCAGCACGTCGTCGGTCGGCAGCGCCCGCGGCACGGTCACCCGCACCGGCCGCTTGAACGACCGAGGATCGCCGACCGCGCCCGTGGCCACGGCGTAGGCGAGCGTCTCGGCCGACGCCACGACGAACGACGGCGCCCCGGCGATGCGCGGCTCCGGATCGGCGGTGCGCAGCGACAGGCCGCCGGGCGGCGGCGGGTAGATCTCCGAGGTGACGACGCGCCGGTCCGGCTCGATGATCCGCGCGCCCGTCGCCACGAGGTCGACCAGCGCGCCCGACTGCGCGAGCACCTCGAGCACCTGCCGCGACGGCGGCGCGACGAGCAGATCGAGCCGCGACGGGACGCGCTTCGACTTGAGCAGCAGCGCCGCCGCGAGCATGTCGCGCAACGTCACGCCGGAGTCGCCCCCGAGGACGACCTGCGCCACCGGCTTGCCGGCGAGATCGCGGACCGGCCGGACCACGCCCTCCTCGTCCATGAGCAGGGGGTCGACCGTGCCGAGGTCGATCGAGACGACCTCCTCGCACGGCGCGCCCGGGTCCGGGACGAGCGCGCGGTGGGCCTTCGACCTGCGCTGATCGCGGAGGAAGACCTCCGTCTTCTCGTCGCTCACGAACAGCGCCGCCGCCGCGCCCACCTGCGGCGCGATGCCGCAGAGCACCGCGCGGTCGCCCACCGAGAGGAGGCGCGCGCTCGGCCCGGCGAACTCGAGGATGACGGGCGCGTGGTGCTCGCCCTCGATGCGCCGCACCACCTCGTCGAGGTTCCTGCGGAGCAGCTCGAGCGCGACGTCCCTCGCGCACACGAACGGCCGCACCCTGCCCGAGAGGTGGATCTGCACGCTCCGCGGCGGGCGGAGCCAGGCCGAGCCCGTGGCGAGCGCCTGACCGAGCTGGCTCGGCGAGACGACGAGCGACAGCATGCCGATGCCGCCGACGGTCGCGAGGCGCGGGTCGTCGGTGAGGGCGAGCCGCGCCGGCGCGGCGAAGCGCTCGAGGTGCACGGGCGCGGGGAAGCCGATGCCCGGCCGCGCGATCGGGATGTTGTAGGTCGGGAACTCGGGCGACACCGAGTGCGGGCTCCCCTCGTCGATGTCCGCGAGCGAGCTCGCGTCGGCCACGCAGGTGCCGTCGTACGCGACGGCGACCTCGACCGGCGTCTTCTTCATGCCCGTGGCGATGGCCTCGGCCAGCGCGCGCGACGGCGCCCTGGAGAGGATCACCTGGTCGACCTTGACCTGGACGAGATCACCGCGCAGCTGAGGATCCGTCGCCCGCCCGGCGAGGATCTTCTGGGGCATCGTGCGGGGGGGATCCCCGGCTCGCGCACGCATAGATGTTGGGCCGTCCTTGTTTTTCTTGATGAGCTGCCGGGCGCTGCGAACGCCGCGCCCGGCCACGTTTGACGTCGTCCCGCCGGCGCGTCGCGCCGGCGGGATCCGCCCGCGGCTCGCCGCGAGGCGAAAGAACGGCCGCACGTTAGCCGCTCGCCGGGACGAGGGTCAAGGCGTGCTTTGGAGCGGGCCCCCTGGGGCGGGAATCGCCCGGCTGGGACCAGGATGCAAGAGGCAAAGCGCGCTCGCCGTTCATCGCGAACGCCGCGCTTCGCCGCGCTGCCGGGCGGACGGCGCGAGCTTTCGCGGTGTTGCGCGCCGCCCCGCGGCCGCGTCTCCTCCTCCCCGCGCGCGGGTCAGGTTCGCCTCCTGCCGCGCGCCGCCGGGCGGCCGGAGAGGGCGAGCGCCGGCGCGCGGGCGCACGGCAGGAGGCGGCCGCGTCTCCTCCCCCCGCGCGCATGTCTGGTTCGTTTGTTTTCCCGTTCGTGCCGCGCTTGGGTAGTCTCGGCGCATGTTCCAGGCCGTGCTGAAGGAAGTCGTAGAGAACACCGAGGGCGGCATCGCGACCCTTCTCATGGATTTCGAGGGGATCGCGGTCGACAGCTACTCGAAGCCGGGGGCCGCGTTCGACATCACCACCATCGGCGCGGAGTTCAGCGTCGTGCTCAAGTCGATCCAGCGCGCCGCCGAGATGCTCGACGCGGGCAACGCCGCCGAGATCGCGATCCAGGCGGAGAAGGTCACCACGCTGATCCGCGTCGTGAACGACTCGTACTTCGTGGCCTTCTCGATGACGCCCGACGCGAACATCGGCAAGGCCCGTTACCTCTTGCGCACCAAGGTGCCGGTGCTGCTGAAGGAGCTCGCCTGAGCGGCTTCAGGATCTCGGTCATCTCGGGGCCGAACCTCGATCGCCTGGGCAAGCGCGAGCCAGCGATCTATGGAACGGCCACGCTGGATGACATCCACCGCGCCGTGGAGGAGGCCGCGCAGGCCCACGGCGCCTCGGTGTCGTGCATGCAGTCGAACTGCGAGGGGGAGCTCGTGACCGCGATCAGCCACGCCGGCGATCGCGGCTTCCACGGCATCCTCCTCAACGCCGGCGCGTACACGCACACCTCCATCGCGCTCTACGACGCGATCCGCGCGGGCGCGCTCCCGACCGTCGAGGTGCACATCTCCAACCCGGACGCTCGCGAGCCGTTCCGCCGCCGCTCCCGCATCGCGCCTGCGTGCATGGCGCGCGTCGCGGGCTTCGGTCCGAGCTCGTACGTGCTCGGGTTGCTCGGGCTGCTCGGGCACCTGGAGAAGCTGCGATCGGACGAAAGAGGTTGAACATGAGCCGTCACTCTGGTTGAAAGGCGGCAAACATCGATGGCCGAACGTCCTTCCATGAACATCAACCTCAAGCAGTTGCGGGCGCTGGTGCGCCTTTTAGAGAAGCGCAACGTGAGCGACTTCGAGTTCGAGGACGAACACGTTCGCATCCGGCTGACGCGCGGGGGCTTCGCGCCGCAAGGCGGGGCGCCGCAGCTCGCGCCCGTCGCCTACCAGCTCCAGAGCGCGCCGGCCGCGGCGCCCGCCGCGCCTGCGCCGGCGCAGGTGGCCGCGCCTGCTGCGGCGCCGGCGCCGGCGGCCGTGCCGGCTGCGGCGAGCGACGAGGGGACCTCGTACGTCACCTCGCCGTTCGTCGGCACGTTCTACCGCTCGCCGTCTCCCGACGCGCCGCCCTTCGTCGAGGTCGGCAGCACGATCCGCGAGGGTCAGGCGCTCTGCATCATCGAGGCGATGAAGCTGATGAACGAGATCGAGGCGGACTGCTCCGGCAAGATCGTCGAGATCCTCGTCGAGAACGGCAAGCCGGTCGAGTTCGGGCAGCATCTCTTCAAGGTGCGGCGCAGCTAGCGCTGCCCGGGCGAGGGTGCCGTGTTCCAGAAGATCCTGATTGCCAATCGCGGCGAGATCGCGATGCGTGTCATCCGCGCCTGCCGCCTGCTCGGCATCCGCTCGGTCGCGATCCACTCCGAGGCGGACGCCGCGGCGCTGCACGTCCGGTTCGCGGACGAGGCCGTGTGCGTCGGCCCGGCCGAGGCGTCGAAGAGCTACCTCAACATCCCGCAGATCATCGCGGCCGCCGAGGTCACCGGCGCCGACGCGATCCACCCGGGCTACGGGTTCCTCTCGGAGAACGCGAAGTTCGCCGAGCTCTGCAAGAAGTGCCGGCTCACCTTCATCGGTCCGACCGCGGAGGCGATGCGGACCTGGGGCGACAAGGTGTCGGCGCGCGCGGTCGCCCAGCGCTTCGGCATCCCGATGCTCAGCGGCACCGGCGTGCTCAAGAGCGCGGCCGACGCGGCGGAGCAGGCCGAGCGCGTCGGCTACCCGGTGATCCTGAAGGCCTCCGGCGGCGGCGGCGGCCGGGGCATGCGCATCGTCCGGCACGCCGGCGAGGTGCAGCGCTCGTTCGAGATCGCCACGCAGGAGGCGCTGAGCGGCTTCAAGAACCCGGACGTCTACCTCGAGCGCTACGTCGAGTCGCCGCGCCACATCGAGTTCCAGGTGCTCGCGGATCAGCACGGCGGCGTGTGGACGCTCGGCGAGCGCGAGTGCTCGCTCCAGCGCCGGCACCAGAAGGTGATGGAGGAGTCGCCGAGCCCCGCGATGGACAACGAGAAGCGCTCCAGGATGGGCGACATCATCCGGGAGGCGATCCTCGAGACCGGCTACACGGGCCTCGGCACGCTCGAGTTCCTGATGGATGAGCGCGGCGAGCTCTACTTCATGGAGATGAACACCCGCGTGCAGGTCGAGCACCCGGTCACCGAGATGGTGACCGGCGTCGATCTCGTCGCGCAGCAGATCCTCGCCGCCGCCGGCGAGCGCCTCTCGCTGCCGGACACGCGCCCCTGGAGCTTCCGCGGCCACGCCATCGAGTGCCGGGTCAACGCCGAGGATCCGCGCTCGTTCGTGCCGTGGCCGGGGCTCATCACCGAGTACCACTCGCCCGGCGGCGTCGGGATCCGCGTCGACTCCGGCGTGTACGGCGGCTTCCGCGTGCCGAGCTCCTACGACTCGCTGGTCGCGAAGGTGATCGCGCACGGTTCGAACCGCGCCGAGGCGATCGCCCGGCTCCGGTGCGCGCTCGACGAGTTCATCATCGGCGGCATCCGCACGAACATCCCGCTGCATCAGGCGCTGCTGCGCGATCCCGACGTCATCGCGGGCAACATCTCGACCCACACGATCGAGCGCGTCGTCTCGCAGGGCTTCTGACCGCGACGCGCCGCCGTCGGGCCGCGAGGGCGGCGGCCCGGCCGCGCGTTGTCGCGCCCTGCGGGCGGCCGCGACCGAGCTCCGCTCGTCCATCGCCGCGCGAGCGGGCGGCGCTCGTCAGCGCGGCCCGATCGCCGGCGCGCAGCCGTTGCTGCGGCGAGATCGCCGGCGCGCAGCCGTTGCGCGCCCGCCGCGTCGGCGAGCCCCCGCGAGCGCGATGGATGTTGCCCGGGAGACAGGTCGGAGCTACGGCCCGGTGCTACTTTACGTCGCTCTCGAGATCGGGTCGGCGCGCCCCTCGCCGGGCGGGCAAACCCCTTGAAATAGAAAGCATTTGCCGCGGGTATGGAAGCGAACGCTGGAGTGCAGGCTGACTTCTCTTCGTGGGTGCAGGCCACGTCCGATGTTTCCGAGCTCGAGCTCGGAATCCCTGGTTTCGGTTATGCCGACCTCTTCGATCCCGCGAAGCTCGCCGAGCTGACGGAGCGCTTCGAGGAGTATTTCCACGCGTCGGACGAGGGCGCCTACGCGCGCTTCGACGCGTACCGGTCCGCCCTGCGCGCGGAGCAGGCGGGGGCCTCCGGCGCCGGGGGCGGCGACGCGGCCCGGCCCTCGCTCACCGCGGAGCAGGTCTCCGAGGCGCTCCTCGCGGCCGCGCCGCACGTCGGCCGCTTCGTGGCCGCGCTCTTCCGCGTCGAGCGGGAGACCCAGGCGCAGATCGACGCGACCCTCGAGCGGGCCGCGCTCTGGGACTTCAAGCGCGAGTTCTCGAAGAAGCGGCTGTTCAAGCCGAGCCCCGGGAAGTCGTGGCCGGGCACGCCCGTCGAGGCGGCGCACGCGGCGCGGCGGGCGCTCGCGGCCATGGGCGCGCCGGCGAGCGTGCTCGACAGCGGCTCCGCCGCCGAGGAGCTCGAGATCGCGCGCGCGACGCTCGCGCTGATCGAGGTCGACGAGATCGCGCGCAAGGCGGCCAAGGCCGGCGGCGCGAAGTGGACGGACGAGCTCCGCGGCCGCGCGGCGAAGGCGCGCGCGGCGCTGCGGGAGGACGCGGCGCTCGCGGAGCGCGTGGCGCAGGCCGTGGCGGTCGCCGGCGCCGAGCCGACGGAGGCGGAGGACGCGGCGGTCGTCGCGTTCGCGCTCGACGCCGTCGAGGCGTGGCTCGCGGCGCGCCGCGCGGACGAGCACGACCCGGCGCATCGCTGGCCGACGCTCAAGGCGCCGCGCACGCTCGACTACCAGGCGCTCGTCCAGCTGCACAGGAAGGGCGCGGGCGACGGCCCGGGCTCGGCCGAGCTCCTCGTGGGGCCGGAGCACGAGCGGCGGGCGCGCGACGGCTTCGCGCTGACCGACCGGCGCGCCGGGCCCCGCGAGGTCGAGAGCCAGGTCGACTACTGCCTGCTCTGCCACGATCGCGACAAGGACTCGTGCTCGAAGGGCCTGCGCGACAACAAGACCGGGGCGATCAAGTCGAACCCGCTCGGCGTCGAGCTCCACGGCTGCCCGCTCGAGGAGAAGATCAGCGAGATGCACACGATGCGGGGGCGGGGCGAGTCGATCGCCGCGCTCGCGCTCGTCTGCATCGACAACCCGATGTGCCCCGGCACCGGTCACCGCATCTGCAACGACTGCATGAAGGCGTGCGTCTTCCAGAAGCAGGACCCGGTGGACATCCCGCAGATCGAGACCGCGGCGCTCACCGACGTGCTGTCGCTCCCGTGGGGCCTCGAGATCTACGGGCTGCTCACGCGGTGGAACCCGCTCGACGCGCTCCGGCCGCACGCGCTCCCGTACAACGGCAAGAACGTGCTCGTCGTCGGCCTCGGCCCGGCCGGCTACACCCTGTCGCACCACCTGACGCGGCAGGGCTTCGCGTGCGTGGCGATCGACGGCCTGAAGATCGAGCCGCTGCCGGTCGAGCTCACGGGCGACGAGGCGCGCCCGCCGCGGCCGGTCAGGGACTTCAAGCGGCTCTACACCGAGCTCGACGAGCGCGTCCTGCTCGGCTTCGGCGGCGTGAGCGAGTACGGGATCACGGTGCGGTGGGACAAGAACTTCCTCACCGTCCTCTACATCACGCTCGCCCGGCAGCGCCTGCTCCGGATCTACGGCGGCGTCCGGTTCGGCGGCACGATCGATCTCGACGACGCCTTCCGGCTCGGGTTCCACCACGTCGCGATCGCGGCGGGCGCGGGGCGTCCGACGATCATCCCGCTCAAGAACAACCTCGCGCGCGGCATCCGCAAGGCGTCGGACTTCCTGATGGCGCTCCAGCTGGCCGGCGCCTACAAGCGCTCGGCGCTCGCGAACCTGCAGGTGCGGCTGCCGGCGGTGGTGATCGGCGGCGGCCTGACGGCGATCGACACCGCGACGGAGCTCGCGGCCTACTACGTCGTGCAGGCCGAGAAGACGGCCGACCGGCTCGACGCGCTCATCGCCGAGCGCGGCGAGGCGTCGGTCCTCGCGATGTTCGACGAGGAGGAGCGGGAGTTCCTGGCCGAGCAGCGGCGCCACGCCGAGGAGATCCGCGACGAGCGCGCGCGCGCCGCGCGCGAGGGGCGGCCGCCGCGGTTCCAGGGCCTCATCGACGCGTGGGGCGGCGTCTCGCTGGTCTACCGGAAGCGGCTCATCGACTCGCCGGCCTACCGGCTGAACCACGAGGAGGTCGCCAAGTCGCTCGAGGAGGGGATCCGCTACGTCGAGAACCTCGCCCCGCTGGAGGCGGTGCTCGACGAGCGCGGGTGCGTGTCCTCGCTCGTGTTCGATCGCCAGGAGGTCGTGGACGGCAAGTGGCGGAGCGCGGGGCAGACGGTCTCGATCCCGGCCCGCACCGTGTGCGTGGCGGCGGGGACGAGCCCCAACGTCACGTACGAGAAGGAGCGCCCGGGCTCGTTTACGTTCGACAAGTGGCGGCAGTTCTTCCAGCCGCACCGCGCGTACGTCGACGAGGCCGGCGCGCTCAAGGTCGAGCCGGCCAAGGCGAGCGAGGGCTTCTTCACGAGCTACAACGACGGCGAGCACGCGGTGAGCTTCTACGGCGACAACCACCCGCACTACGCGGGGAGCGTCGTCAAGGCGATGGCGAGCGCCAAGGACGCGTACCCGTCGGTCGTCGCGCTGTTCCAGCGCGATCTCGCCCGGCTCGGCGACGAGCCGCAGGCGGCGCGCGACGCGCGGCGGCGCGACCTGTTCGCCCGCCTCGATCACGATTTCGTCGCCGTGGTCGAGCGCGTCGAGCGCCTGACGTCGACGATCGTCGAGGTGGTCGTGCGCGCGCCCGCGGCGGCGCGGAAGTTCGAGCCGGGGCAGTTCTACCGGCTGCAGAACTACGAGGTCAGCTCGCCGGTGATCCGCGGCACGCGGCTCGCGATGGAGGGGCTCGCGCTCACGGGCGCGTGGGTCGACAAGGAGAGGGGGCTGCTCTCGCTCATCGCGCTCGAGATGGGCGCGTCCTCCCGGCTGCTCGCCGCGCTGCGCCCGGGCGAGGAGGTCGTCGTGATGGGGCCGACCGGGACGCCGACGGAGATCCCCGAGGGGGAGACCGTGCTGCTCGCCGGCGGCGGCCTCGGCAACGCCGTGCTGTTCTCGATCGCGAAGGCGCTCAAGGCGCGCGGCGACCGCGTCATCTACTTCGCCGGCTACCGGCGCGGCGAGGATCTCTTCAAGCAGGACGAGATCGAGGTGGCGACCGATCAGGTCATCTGGTGCACCGACGGCGGCGCGGAGATCCCCCCGCGGCGCGCGACGGATCGCCATTTCCGCGGCAACATCGTGCAGGCGATGCGGGCCTACGCGGAGCGCCAGCTCGGCGGCGAGCTGGCGAGCCTCTCGGAGGTCCGGCGCATCATCGCGATCGGCTCGGACAAGATGATGAACGCCGTGCGCGAGGCGCGGCACGGCGCGCTGGCGCCGCACCTCAACCCGAAGCACGTGGGCATCGCGAGCATCAACTCGCCGATGCAGTGCATGATGAAGGAGGTCTGCGCGCAGTGCCTCCAGCGCCACGTGGATCCGGAGACGGGCAAGGAGACGGTGGTCTTCTCGTGCTTCAACCAGGACCAGCTGATCGACCACGTCGACTTCAAGAACCTCGCCGCGAGGCTCCGGGCCAACACGGTGCAGGAGAAGCTGTCGAACGCGTGGCTCGATCACCTCTTGGCGGAGCGCCCCACGCTGCGGCACGTGTGACGCGGCCTCGGGCGTCCCGGCCATCCGGGGCGCCCCGAGCCGCGGCGCGCGGCGAGTCGGCGCCGGCCGGGCCTCGGCGGTCCGGGCGATCGGGGGGCTGCGCGGCGTCCGGCGGCGCGGTCGCCGGCCGGCGGGTCGCGGTCAGTTCCCTGAGGGCAGCTTGATCTTCGGCTCCTTGGGGTGGCGCCGGTACAGCAGGATCGTCCGGCCGAGCGTCTGCGCCACCTCGGCGCGGAGCCGCTCGGAGAGGGTGTCGGCGACCTCGCCCAGATCGTCCGGGCACTCGGTGCCCAGGCGTACCTTCACGAGCTCGTGCCGCTCCAGGGCGGTGTCGACGGCGGCGACGACCCCGTCGGTCAGCCCGGCCTTGCCGAGCTGCACGATCGGGTCGAGGTGATGCCCCAGCGCCCGGAGGTGGCGGCGCTGCTTTCCTGTGAGATCCAAAGCGTTCGGCCTTTCTTGCGTCGCTCGCGCGAGGCAGGCCCTCCATCGGACCGGCTTCGCCTCGCCAGCGCGCGCTGGGTCATACCGGCCTCCGGGCCAAGGGAAAAGGGCGCGCCGCGCGGGGCCCGCGCGCAGCCCGTCCGGCTTCGGCGCGCAGCCGGCGTGGGTCGAAGCGCTGGCCTGGGGAGCGGGTGGGTGAACGAAGGTCAATGTGGCCAAATGCACGACAGAGCGCGAGCGGTGCGCGAGCGGTCGGGACCTCCCGGCGCTCCGGCTGCTGCTCTGGGTTTCGCTTGACGTGGCCGCGCAACAGGCATCCCCTGGATGTAGCGTCCGGCGTGTCGACGGGGTCTCGAGCGCTCGGATCGACGGCGACATGGGCTCATCGAGCGAGCGAGAGGCGGCATCGGGTCAGGACGTCGAGCTCCCTCGGCTGGACGAGGTCGCCGACCCGATCGAGCTCACGGTCTACGACGAGGTGAGCCCCTGCCCGTACCTCCCCGACGCCGAGGCGCGGATGCCGCTCCGGGTGCCCATCCGCCCGCTCTCGCGCGCGGAGTTCGACCGGAGGCTGGTCGCGGGCAACCGCCGTCACGGCAAGCTGCTCTACCGCACGCAGTGCCCCTCGTGCCGCGCGTGCGAGCCGATCCGGATCCTCGTGCGCGACTTCGTCCCCGGCCGCACGCAGCGCCGGGTGCTCCGCCGCGGCGAGCAGGTGGTCGACGTCGAGATCGGCCCGCCCGTGACCACGCGGGAGAAGGTCGCGCTCTACAACCTGCACAAGCACGGCCGGGGGCTGATGCGCGACGACGGCCCGCTCGGCGCGGCGGGCTACGAGGCGTTCCTCGTGGACAGCTGCTGCGAGACGTTCGAGATGCGCTACCGCGTCGGCGGTCGCCTCGTCGGGGTCGCGGTCGTGGATCGCGGGCTGGAGTCGCTGTCGGCGGTCTACTCGTTCTACGATCCCGAGCTCGAGCCGCTGAGCCCCGGCGTCTTCTCGATCCTGAAGCAGCTGGAGCTGTGCCGCGCCTGGGGCCTTCGGTACCTGTACCTCGGCCTCTACGTCGAGAAGTGCTCGCGGCTGGTCTACAAGGCCCAGTACCTGCCGCACGAGCGGCTCATCGACGGCCGCTGGCGGCGCTTCGACCGGCCGGCGCCCGCCGCGCCCTGACGGGCGCGCGCGGCTCGGTCGGGCGGCGGCTCTTCCCGGTCGCGCCCGCGGCGCCCGGACGGGAGCGCGCTGGACTTCGCGGTCGGCCCGTTTCAAGAAGGCGCCCATGTGGAACCGCGCGCTCGCGTTTGCCTCCTGCGCTGTGCTCTCCGCCCTGGTCACCGCCGCCTGCGGCGAGACGAGGCCGATCGTCGACCGCGGCGACGCCGGGGGCGGTGGCTCGCCGGCGAGCGGCGAGGGCGGGGCCGGCGGGGGGCCGTCCGGTGACGGCGGTCAGGCCGGCGGCGGCGCGACCGGCGGCGGCGGCGCGACCGGCGGCGGCGGCGCGACCGGCGGCGGCGGCGCGACCGGCGGCGGGGCAGGGTAGGCGCGAGGGCCGCGCCGCCCGCGGCCAGGTTGTGTCCCCGCATCGCCGGGCCTAGACCGCTCGCGTGCACCCGCTCGCAGAGAAGGTCCTCGCCCGCGACACGCGCGCGACCGCGCGGGCCTGCCGGCTCGTCGACGATCGCGCCGGCGACTACGCCGCGATCCTGAAGGAGCTCTTCCCCCATACCGGCCGCGCCTGGGTCCTCGGCGTGACCGGCAACCCGGGGGCGGGCAAGAGCACGCTCACCGACCGGCTGATCGGCGCGTTCCGGAAGCAGGATCGCCGGGTCGCCGTGGTCGCGGTCGATCCCACGAGCCCGTTCACCGGCGGCGCCATCCTCGGCGATCGCATCCGCATGCAGGCGCACTTCGGCGATCCCGACGTGTTCATCCGGTCGCTGGCGACCCGGGGCGCGCTCGGCGGGCTGTCGCGCTCGGCGGTGGACATCGCGCGGGTGCTCGACGCGTGGGGCGCCGACGTCGTGCTGGTCGAGACCGTCGGGGTCGGGCAGGACGAGCTCGAGATCACGCGGACGGCGCACACGACCCTGGTCGTGGCGGCGCCGGGGATGGGCGACGAGGTGCAGGCGATCAAGGCCGGGATCCTGGAGTGCGCCGACGTCTTCGCCGTGAACAAGGCCGACCGGGACGGGGCGGACGCCGCGGTGCGCGATCTGGAGCTCATGATCGCGCTCGGCGGCGAGGTGGCGAGGGCGTCCGGCCGGTCGCGCGGGCACAGCGCCGCGGCGCTCCACGCCCGGGCGACCGAGGCGGCGGCTCCGGTCGGCGCGCCGGCCGAGGGGCCGTGGGAGCCCGCGATCGTCCGGACCGTGGCCACGCGCAACGAGGGCGTGGCGGCGCTCGTGGACAGGCTGGAGGGGCACCGCGCGTGGCTGTTCGGGACCGAGGCCGGCGCCGCGCGCCGGGAGGAGCGCCTGCGCGAGGCGATGCACGTGCAGCTCCGCGACGCGCTCACCGACGCCGCGGTCGCCGCGCTCGGGCCTGCGCTCGACGCGGCGGTGCGCGCCGTCGCGCGGCGCGAGGTCGACCCCTACACGGCGTCGGAGCGGCTCGTCGAGGCGTTCCGCAGCGCCGGGGCCGCCTTGCCCGGCGGCGCCGTCGCGCCGGGCGACGGGCCCTGAGCCGGCGGCGAGGGCACCTGCTACCGCCGCCGGCGCGCCGTCGTCCGGCGCATCCGCCCTCCGGACAGCGCCGGGCTCTCTCCGTGCGTCAGCGATCCCGCCGGGGACTCCTGACGTGCGGCGCTAGTCGATGCACCGATCCAGCGCCTCCCTCTCGTCCTTGCAGGCCGTATCCCACTTATAGTCGCGGCAAATCCCGGTATCGTCCTCGCACGCGAGGAGGTCGTCGTACCGGTCGAGGCAGTCGCGGCGGTCTGCGTCCACGAACCTGACGTCATAGCGATCGAGGCAATCGTTGAACTCGCGCTCGTTACACCCCTCGCAGTCGCACATGTCGTCGCAGAGATCGTCCTCCGGGCGGCCGCACGCGGCGGTGGAGAGGCAGGCGAGTGTGAGGATCAGCTGCAAGGCCTTCATGCACCCAGCTTACCTCGCGTCTCCAGCGTCGAGGGAATAAACAGCTCACAGCAGACGCGCCGATGGGCGATGGGCGATGGGCGATGGGCGATGGGCGATGAGGGATGAGCGACGAGCGACGAGCGACGAGCGACGAGGGATGAGCGACGAGCGATGAGCCGCGCCGGCCCGCTCCCGTTGTCCGTTCGTGCGCTCGACACCCCGTATGCGCAGCGGGGATGGCGCTCAGGCCTGCGCGCCGCCGCGCCGCGGCGAGCGCGGCGCCTTGCGCCCCACATTCTCCGCGTGGAACGCGCTCGGGCACGCGTCGTTGATCCCGCAGCCTCCGCACGCCGGCTTCCTCGCGAAGCAGATCCGGCGGCCGTGGAAGATCAGTGTGTGGGACAGCATGTCCCAGTCGCGCTGCGGGAAGAGCGCCATGAGATCGCGCTCGATCGGCTCCGGCTTGTCGCTCTTCGTCCACCCGAGCCGCTGTGACAGGCGCTGCACGTGGGTATCGACCACGACGCCCTCCGGCGCTCCGAAGGCGACGCCGAGCACCACATTCGCTGTCTTGCGCCCGACGCCGGGCAGCTTCACGAGCTCCGCCAGCGTCCTCGGCACCTCGCCCCCGTGCCGCTCGACGAGGCCCCGCGCGAGCCCCACGACGTTCCTGGCCTTCTGGTTGAACATGCCCATCCCGAGCCGCCGGAGGAGCGCGCCCACCTCGGCGGGATCGGCGCCAGCGAGCGCGCGGGCGTCGGGGTAGGCGCCGAACAGGTGGGGCGTCACCTTGTTGACCAGCACGTCCGTCGTCTGCGCGCTGAGCACCGTCGCGACGAGCAGCTCGAACGAGGATTTGTGATCCAGCTCGCAGTGGGCATCCGGATGCAGCGCGCGCAGCCGCGCAAAGGTGGTCTGCGGCGGGGCGCTTGGCCGCGCGCGCATCGGCGCCGGCGCTGGCCGACGAGCATCGGCGACCGCGGCCGCCTTCCTGGACTTGGGCGCGCGGATCTTCGCGGCGGGCGCGCCGCCAGCAGCGGCCTTGCGGGGCCGACTCACGGGAGCGGCACCGCCCGCCGCCTGACTCCCGGCGGCGGGGCGGACCGCAGCGGCCCCGGGCGGGCGGCGCGCGCCCCGTCCGGCGGGGGCGGGGTTGGCCCCGGGGCCGCGCTGCGCTGGTTCAGCTGACGAAGGCGCGCTTGCGCGTCTCATGCTCATCGAGGAGCTTCTCGACGCTCGCGAGCGCGTTCTCCACCGACTCCTGCACCATCTGCAGCACCGTCGTCGCCGAGCCCTTCAGCGCCTCGTAATAGCGCTGCCGCTCGGTCGAGTGGATGATCGACGGGGGCAGACCGGTGCGGAGCAGCAGCATGTTCATGAACAGCCTCGCGACCTTGCCGCTGTCGTTCGGGAACGGATAAACCCGCAGCAGATCGTAGTGCGCGCGCGCCGCGATCCGGATGCCGTTCCGCGTCTTCCGCGTCTCGGGGTCGTTCAGCCAGTCGATGATCTGCCGCACCTTGTAGGCGATCTTGTCCGGCGGGGCGTACTCGTGGAAGTAGAGCCGGTGCTGGGGGATGTCCTTGCGGTATTTCACCGTCTTGAGGTCCCCCTCCTCCGGGTGGAGGATCAGGTACAGCTTCTTCACGCAGTCGAGCGTGATCGGCGCCCGCTTGTTCTCGCCCTGCTCGCGCACGTAAACGATGGCTTCCTTGTGGCGCCGGATGTCATCGTACGTCGGCTGAAGGCTCGAGTCGGTCACGAGCGGCGCCGGGCCGCTGAGGGCCGCGCGCAGCTCGTCGAACGTGTACACCACACCCTCGAGTGCGCTGTCGTGGTAAATCCACGACATATCGAGGCTCTCGATGTAGCGCCGCCGGAACTCTTCCGTTTGTGCGTTCAGCCGCTGCTCGATGATCGCGCTGCGCTCCTCGATGGTGGCGCGCCGCGGAGGGGGCAGCATCGGCAGGGGGAGCGTGACCACCCGCGGGGGCTCCCGGAGCGGGACGCGGCCCGGACGGCGCTCGATCGACGCCCCCGCGCCCTTCCCCTTGACCACGCCCGGTCGCACGCTCTTCTTCTCGGCGGCGGGCTTGTCGCTCGCGCGCTGCGGCCTGTCGCTCGCGCGCTGCGGCTTGTCGCTCGCCCGGCGCGGGCGCTCGGTCTCGACCGCCGCGTCCTGCTCTCCGCCGTTCTTGAGCTTCAGCCGCTCCTTGAGCTTCGGCTGGTCGTCGAGCCTCAGCTTCTTGCGGAGCTTCTTCGGCTCCGCCGCCGGCGAGAGCGCCCGCTCGGAGCGCGCCGCGATCTTCCGCCTGGCGAGCCTCGGCTTCGTGGCCTTGACCCGCGCGAGCCTCGGCTTCGTGGCCTTGACCCGCGAGGTCCTCGTCTTCGCGGCCTTCGCGGCCTTCGCGCGCCGTGTCCGCCCGGCGGCCGCCCTCGGCTTCGCGGCCCTGGCCTTCTTCGCCGCCCGCGGCTTCGCGACCCTGGCCCGCGTCGCCCTGGCCTTCGTGGCCTTGGCCCGCGCCGTCTTCGCCCGCGTCGCCCGCGTCGCCTTGGCCTTCGCCGCCCTGGCCTTGACCTTCGTCGCCCGCGCCTTCGCCCTGGCCTTCGTGGTCCTGAGCTTGGCGGCGGCGCGCGTCGGCCTCGCCTTCGCCCGGGCGGCTGCCTTCCTCGCCTTGGACGCGCTGGCTCGCTTCGCGGCGGCGCGCGTCGCCTTCTTCGCCCTGGTGGCCGCCGACTTCTTCCTGGCGCCCGTCCGGGTTGCCCGCGCCGGGGCGCGCGTCGCCTTGCGCCGCGCCGGCGCCGCCGACTTGCGGGTGGTCGCCCGTTTTGTCGTCGCTTTCCGTCGCTTTGCCGCCTTCACGGCAGCGGTGCGTCGCGCAGCAGGTCGAGCAGCAGGTCGAGAGGACGCGGCCTTTCGTTTCGGCTTCCGCGCAGCCGAACGGGCGGCGGGCTTCGCCTTCCGCGTCCGCGCCGAAGGCGAAGCTCGCCTCGAGCTCGCCGCGCTGGCCTTGGTCGCTCTCTTCCGGTCTTTTTTCGAAGTTTTTCGGGTCTTCTTTGCCGCCATGGGCGTGCTTTCACACAATCGCTCAGGCTGCCCGCTGCCACGCTGCTGCGAGCTAACATACGATCGAAAAGGGGCCTAATGCCGGCCAGCAGCCTAGCAATTTGAGGATTTATCCGTCAACCAGTCCGGTGCGGAAGTGGGCCGGAACCGACATGCGCGAGCTGGATCACCGATGATCCAGCTCGGCCGCCCGGCCGGGGGAGCGCCAGGGGGCGCGGGCGGGGTCGCCCCGCGACCGAGCGAGAGCGACCCGCGGCGCCGCGCTCGGAGCTCAGCTGTCGATGTTGATCCCGAGGCGCTTTCGGATGGCGAAATACTCCTCGCTGACCGCGTAGAGCATGAGCTCCTTGAGCCGCTCTTTCTGGGGCACAGCGGCGCTCGCCTCGTCGGCCGCCTTGATCATCTCCTGCGCCAGCTCGAGGTCGTTGGCGAGGAGGAACCCGGCGCGGTCGGCCGTCAGGTCGACGCCGGACACCCAGCGCTTCAGGTCGATCGCGCCGGCCTGGAGGAGCTTGGTCACGATGCTCGCCAGCTGATCGCGCGCCGGCCCGACGATGATCGGGTCCAGGACCGACAGGTTTTCCTTCACCGGCCCCTCCAGCTCCTTCGTGATCGGGAAGGTGGGCGAGATCAGCTTGATGGCCGCGAACAGCCAGGCGCGCAGGCCGGTGCCCGTCGGCACGAGGTGGCGGAGGTACATGCCCGGCCGGTAGTAGGTGAGGTGGCGGGCGGCGATGAACGCGGCGGCCTGGGTCGGCAGATCCATCTGGAGCGCCGCGGCGCCGAGCACGATCGCCGGCACGTGCGCGTGGAGGAACGAGACGCCGCCGCCGTCGTTCGGGTTCTGGAAGGTGACCGGCGGCTCCAGGCCGAGGACGCCCGCCGCGTAGTAGAGCGTCTGCGACATCGGGTAGGGGTGGCGCGTGAGATCGATCCGGTAGGCGAGCTGGTAGCCGAGCTCCTCCAGCGGCTGCCCGTTCTTCCGCAGCACGGCCGGCTCGATGACGCCGAAGATGGCGGTCAGGAGCGGATCCGCGTCGGGGTGGACGAGCGCGGCCGCCCACGCCTCCTCGTCGAGCGGCTGCTGCGCGGCCGCGGCCGTGTCCGGGCGCAGCCGCCGGAAGAAGCGCTCCTCGTCCGGCTCGGCCGCGTTCAGGCAGCAGAGCGCCTGGCAGAGGCAGAAGGCGGCGTCGGCCCGCTTCGTCTCGGTGTACATCTTCCGCAGCAGCCGGTACGCGTCCGGCTTGTACGGGGAGCGCCGCAGGATCGGGAGCTGCGCGGCCACCGCCTTGTCCAGGTACTCCGCCGGGTTGCTCGCGTAGAGGTTCGCCAGGAGCTCGTTGCGCTCCTCGCTGTCCGGATCGAGCGTCTGCGCCGCCTCGTAGGCGTCGATCGCCTCGCTCATCCAGCCGAGCTTGTCCTTGTAAAGGGCGCCCAGCCGGTCGAACGTCTCGAGCATCTTCGCCGTGTCGTTCTCCTCGGTGGCCCGGTCGAGCTCGACCTTGAGCAGGCGCTCCACCTCCTCGTGATCGCCCTTCTCGGCGCGGAGCTCGATCGCCTCGGCGAGCGCCCGGGTGAGGGACGGATCGAGCTCCAGCACCTCGTCGTAGAACCGGGCGGCCCGGTCGAGATCCCCGAGCTGCCGCGCGCTCACGATCGCCGCGGTGTGCAGGTACTTCGCCTTCTGCCGGCTGTCGTCGATCTTCGCGGCGAGCTTGAGGACGATGTCGATGAGCTTCGACCAGTCCTTCTCCTCGCTGTAGAGCTGCATCAGCTTGGTGAGGATCTTCCGGTCGTCCGGCCGCTCGTCGAGCGCGGCCACGTAGCTCTTCGCCGCGCGCGTCCGGTCGTGGAGGTGCGTCGCGAGCAGGTCGCCGATCTCGAGCAGGAGCGCGCTCCGCTCCTCGCCGATCGCCACGTCGAGCCGCCGGTTCTTCAGGCGCACGACCTCCTCCCAGTCCCCCTTGGCCTCGAAGACCCGGGAGAGCAGGGCGAGCGGGGCAGGGGACTCGGGGACGAGATCCGCGGCGTCGTTCAGCGGGGACACCGCGCCGTCCGGGTCGCCGGCCGCGAGCCTCGCCTCGCCGAGCCGGAGGAGCGCCTCGGCCCGCTCCCGCTCCGGCAGGCCGGCGCCGAAGCGCGTGACGAGGCGCTCGTAGAGCTCCGCGGCCTCCTTGGCCCTGCCCGCGTCGAGGTTGACCTTCGCGGCGCGCGACAGCGCCGCCGGGTCGTCCGGCGCGAGCGCGAGCAGCGCCTGCACGGTGCCGATCGCCTTGCCGCTCGAGCCGCTCTTGCTGAGCGCGTCGACGTAGCGGAGCAGCAGCTTGAGCCCCTGCTCCTTCGGCAGCGCGTCGACCCGGCTCGAGAGGAGCTCGTAGTGCCGCGCCGCCTCGAGGAACCGGCCGGCGTCGAACGCGAGATCGCCCGAGATCATGAGCCCCGGCACGCTCGTCGGATCGAGGTCGACCGCCCGCGTGGCCGCCTCGGCGGCGCGCGCGTCGTCCTTGAGGCGCTCCCGCAGCAGGAGGGCCATCTCGCCGTAGAGGCGGGCCTTCATCAGGTTGCCCTCGGCGACCTCGGCCTCGCGCGCGATGAGCTCGACGGCGCTCGTCGCGTCGCCCCGGGCGAGGTAGGCCGCGCGCAGCGCCGAGGACGCGCCCGCGTTCTGCGGCTGCGCGTCGAGGGCCATCTTGTACCGCTCGATAGCGCCGTCGCGGTCGCCCTTCTCCTCGAGCATCTTCGCCGCGCGGATCCAGAGATCGGCCCTGCTCTCCGCGGTCTTCGCCGTCGCCGCGAGCGACTCGATCGCGCTCAGCGCCGCCGCGGCGTCGCCGGTCGCGGCCCGCACGTGCGCCAGCGACTCGAGCGCCCCGGCGTGGTGCGGGTCGATCGCGAGCACCCGCTCGTAGGCCTTGCGGGCGCGCTCGGGCGAGCCGATCTGCTCGAGCAGCACGCGCCCCATCGCGAGCAGGAGCTCCTCCCGCCGCTTGTCGTCGGGCACGATGCCGAGCTGCCGCTCGTAGAGGGCGACCACGTCCTCCCACCGCTCGAGGGCGCGGTAGTGCCGCCCGAGCGCGGCCAGCGAGCCCTCGTGCGCGCCGTCGATCCTGAGGATCGCCTCGAGCGCCTCGGCCGCCCGCGCGTGGTCGAGGAACTCCTCATCGTGGATGCCGGCGATCCGCTCGTAGAGGTTGATCTTCTGGCGCGGCGTCGCGCTGACCTCGATCTGGCGCTCCAGGTTCTGGAGCAGCTCCGCGTACCGCCCGGCGCGGCTGTAGATGCGATCGAGCCCGCGCAGGGCGGTCAGGCTGGTCGGATCGAGCTCGAGCGCCGCCTCGTAGCGGCGCGTCGCCTCGCCGAGATCGCCGAGCCGGTCCTCGTAGAGCTCGGCGAGCTTGCACATCGTGTCGACGCGCTCCTCGCCCCGCTGCGCCTCCGCGCGCCGCTCGAGGATCTTGGCGTAGCCGGCGTGGTCCTCGACGCGCCGGTAGATCCGGAGCAGCGCGTCGCACGCCCTCGTGTGGCCGGGGTCCTCGGCGAAGATCTGCTCGTAGAGATCGCGCGCGCGCCCGGCGTCGTTCAGCTTCGTCTCGAGGAGATCGGCCGCCGCGGCGCGGAGATCGCGCGCCTCGCCGGGGGTCGCGGCGCGATCGGCCCGCGAGAGCAGCACCTGGACGAGCTCCTGCCACTGCTGGGCGCGGCGGTAGACCTGCGCCAGCCCCTCCAGCGCCTTCTCGTTCGCCGGGTCGAGCCCGAGCACGAACTGGAAGCACGGGATCCCGAGGTCCGCCCGCGCGATCTTCTCCGCGTACCAGGGCCCGAGCCGGTTGAAGAGCGCGATCTTCGGCTCGGCGGCCATCGCCTCGTCGGTGCTCGCCTGGCTCAGGATCTGGAGCGCCTCGGACCAGACCTTCATGTCGTTGCCGGCCGCGCGCTCCAGGTCGACGGCGTACGCGTCCTGCTCCGGATCCTGGGCGAGCGCCTGGGCGAAGGCGAACACCCCCTGGTCCTTGTCGTCGAGCTCCCGCACGTAGAGGTGCCCGATCTCGTTGAGCGCGCGGGCGCGCTCGCCCGCGCTCTCGGCGCGCTCGCTCCGCTGGAGGAGCATCTCCACGAGCTCCTCGTGCTTGCCGAGCGCCTTGCGGAGCTCCTCGAGCGCGCTGAAGGCGATGTCGTCGCCCGGGTCGAGCTCGAGGAGGCGGAGGTAGACGGCCTCCGCCTTGTCGTGGAGCCGCCCCTTCTCGTAGATCCGGGCCGCCCGGTAGTGCAGGAGCCTCTTCGCCGCCGCGTGGTCGCCGCCCTCGCCCGCGTCGACCTGCTGGGAGGCCATCACGAGCGCCTCGGCGACCCGCCCCGGGTCCGCCCCCCGGTCGACGGTCGCCTCGACGGCGAGCGCGAGGTCGGCGTCCGTCGGGCGCGCGACGAGCCGGTCGATGAGGTCGGTCAGCTGGGCGTCGTCGATCGCCGCCCCCTTCTGCTGCGGCTTGCCGAGCGGCTCGATCGCGTCGAGCGCCGCGCGTGCGCTCCGCGGCCGGGCGTCCTGCGGCTTCGCGAGCAGGCGCGCCGCGAGCTCGTCGATGTCCTTGCCCACCCACCCGCGCGGCGCGATCGCGCTCGGCGCGGGCGGCGGCTCGGTGAGGTGCGCGACGGCCACGTCGACCGCGGCCGCGCCCGAGAACACGGGCTTGCCCGTGACGAGCTCGAAGAGCAGCGCGCCGAAGGCGTAGAGATCGCTCGCGGGGCCGACACCCTCGCCGCGCAGCTGCTCGGGGCTGGCCGTCTTGACGAGCTCCGGGCTGGACCACCCGGCGCCGAGCCGATCGCCGCCCACGTCGATGAGGATGGGGAGCGGCTGGCCCTCCTCGCCGCGGGCGACGAGCACGTTCTCGAGCTTGAGCGCGCCGTGGACGAGGCGCTGCTCGTGGAGCGCGGCGAGGCCGCTCAGGATCCCGCGGAGCAGCGGCTTGGCCTCGTTGACGTGGAGCGGCCCCGATCGCGCGAGGCGCGCCGAGAGCGGGAGCCCGTCGACGTGGGCGTAGGCGACGAACGCCCGGCCGCCCACGAGCCCGGCGTCGACGCCGCTCGCGAGGTTCTCGTGGTGCACCTGCGCGGCGAGGCGGACGTGGGTCAAGAACCGGCGCACCGCCCGGCCGTCGCGCGTCACCTCGCGCCGGAGCACCTTGAGCGTCCGCGGCTCGGTCCCCCGCGTCGCCGCGTAGACCAGCCCCCGCGGCCCTTCGCCGATTTTTCTCGTGATGATGTAGTCGCCGAACGCCTCGCCGGGCGCGATCTCCTCGGGCAGGCTGATCCCCTGGGCGCCGAGGGCGCGTACGCGCGCGTCGACCTCGGCGCGTGAGGCGATGACGGCGTCGATCAACGCCTCGATGGCGTCGACCTCGACGCAATGGTCCGTGAGCGCGCGTGCGAAGGAGGCCTTGGAGGCGTTGCCGCCGATCTCGGCCGGGCTGAAGCCGAGGAGGTCCGACGACAGGGCCATCATTTCATCTAGCGAGAAGAGGCGCTCGAGCTCGCCTCGGACGATATCAATGGACATGGGTCTCCTCGGGCCGAGCCCTCGTGCCGGCGTGCGCGCGCGGCGGACCTGCCGTACGGCGGGGCGTGCGTCATGCTAGCGAAGCTTCCGGCACCACGCGACCTCCGACGCTCGCCGGCGCGGGTGGCGCCCCGGGCGGCGCTCGACGCGGGCGCGGCCGGCCCGCCGCGCGGCGGCCCCCGCGCGGCTGGGCTCACTCCGGTAGCCGCGCCGAAACCCGGTGGAAGTTAACGCGGAGTTGCAGGAACCCTGGAGGAAAGTTGACAGGAGCGCGGGTGATGTGCGAGCGGATGTCTGTGCGTCGAATAGCGCAGTTCCTCGAGCGGACCCTCCCCATCGCGGTGCTCGTCGTCGCCGTCGTGGGCGCTCCGGTCATGATCTTCTCGCCTCAGGGCCTGCCGCGCCTGCGGGAGCTCGAGAGAGAGCTCGCCGATGTCGAGGAGGAGAACGCCGAGCTCGGGCGGCAGATCGAGGCGCTCCGCGGCAAGGTGGCGCGCCTGCGCGACGACCCGACCGCCGTGGAGAGGATCGCGCGCGACAACCTGGGTCTCGTGCGCCAGAGCGAGGTGGTCTTTCAGTTCTCCCGCTGAGGACTCGGGGTCTCCGGCCGCCTCCAGGCCTCGTGTCGTATCGGACACCAGGGCTCCTGCGCGGGGCGCCCGGCGTGATCGCGTGAGCTCGCCCGGCGCTCGCCTCCGGGCCGGCGCGCGCCGGCCGCCGGGCCTCGCGGCGCTCCCCGGCGAGGCGCGGTCTGCCGGCCCGCGCCGCCCGCGTCTCCTTATAGGGAGATCCTTCGCGCCGCTCGCGCGATGGCCCCGGCGTCCGTCGTGGCCGCATGCGGGGCGCTGCACGCTGGCAGCGCCCTTTCTGGTATCGTGCAGCGAGTGTCGCTAGACCTGGGCCGCCTCCTCATCGCCGCCGGCGCCGTCTCCAAGGCTGAGGTCGAAGCCGCCCTCTTCGTGGCGGTCCTGCGGGGCATCTCATTTCCCCGCGCCCTCATCGACCGCGCCGCCATCAGCGAGCGCGCCCTGGAGGCGGAGCTCGATCGCCGCGGCGGCCTCGCGCTCCGGCAGGTCGTCGGCGCCCGCGATCTCGTCGCGCGCCTGCCGCGCGCCATGTGCCGCCGCCTCGGCGCCGTCCCCATCCGCGTCGACCCCGGCGCGGGCACCGTCGACGTCGCCGCCGCCGATCCGCTCGATCGCCACATCGCCGACGAGTTCAGCTTCCACCTCGGCGCGCCGGTGCGCATCTTCCGCGCGCCGATCACGGCGGTCGAGGAGGCCATCCGCGCCCTGGAGCTCGACGAGCGCGAGCAGGTCCCCTCCCGCTCGCGCCGCGCGACCCCGGCGTTCCCGCACGGCGCGCCCCAGTCGACCATCCCCCCGCCGCCGTCGTACGAGGTGCCGATCCCGCTCATCCGGCGCGCCGCGGTGCCTTCCTTCGACGAGCCGGTCCTCCACGAGCCGCCGAGCGGCAAGCCCGGCCGCCGTGGTCCGGCGCACAACGGCCACGCCCTGCTCGCCGACGCGCCCTCGTCGCAGGAGGAGCCGATCCTGCCGCTCCGCCACGCCAAGGCTGCGCCCGGCGCGCGCGGCTCTCCCTCGAGCGCGCGGGGCCCGCTGGACGCCGAGCGCGGCGCGGGCGCCGGGTCGACCCCGCGCCGGGCCACGCTGCGCCCGGCGGAGGCGGAGCCGCCGGCCGTCTCGTTCCCGCCGTCTCCGCCCGTAGAGATCTCCCCGCCCTTCAAGCTGCTCGCCTCGATCCTGCCCCAGAGCTCACCCGGTCCCGACCGCGGCCCGGACGGCGGCGGTCGGGAGCCGGCCCCCTCGACGCGGCGCCTCGGCCGGCTGCCGCTCGACGCGCCCGCCGGCCTCGCCCCGGCGTCGCGCCGGAGCGCCGCGGAAGCGGCGGTCCCGCCGTCGCTCCGTGGCGGGGGTCGTCCCGAGAGCGCCGCGCCGCCGTCGAGCCTGCGCGCCGGGCGGCTGCCGGCGCTGCCCCCCGCGCCCGAGCCGGAGCTCATCGACCCGCTCGACGACGACCCGCCGCCGCAGCCGTTCGTCGATCTGAGCGACGTCATCGACGCGCTCTACCTCGCGCGCACGCGGGACGACGTCGTCCGGCTCGCGCTGCGGGGCCTGCGCCTGTTCGCGCTGCGGGTCGCGATCTTCGCCGCGCACCGCGGGGTCTTCCGGGGGTTCGCCTGCAACGCGGAGTTCGGCGATCAGGAGGCGCTGCGGAGGCTCACCCTCCCGATGGATCAGCCGAGCATCCTCGCCACGGCCGTGGCGACGCACCTCTACGTCGGGCCGATCCCCGGCACGCCCACCCACGCGCCGCTGCTCGACGTCATGGTCAACCCGAGCCTCGACGTCGCCGCCGTCGCCGTCCAGGTGGTCGGCCGGCCCGCGATGATCCTGGTCGCCGACCGGATCATCGACACCTCGAGCGGGTCGCGTCGCATGGTCGAGCTGGCGCGCGCCGTCGGCGAGGCGTTCAGCCGGATCCTCTCCGCGCGCGGCTGAGCGCCCGCGCCGCGCGGCGGGCAGCGGCGCGGCGTCGGAGGTCGCGCCCACGCGCGCCTCCGGCGTCGCGCGCCCCGCCGCCGTCGCGGGCGCCGCGCGCGACGGCGGCGACGCTGCCCGCGCGCAGGTCGCGCTCCTCTCGCTGCAGCGATCGCCTCCGACGACCTCCGCGGCGCTTCTCGGCGCTGCCGCGGCGGCGTCTCCTCCGGCGACGGCGATCGCATCGTCGCGGAGATCGCGACGCTCGAGCGGCGCCGCGCTGCGCGCGATCCCGGAGGCGCGCCGGCGAGCGACCGCCATCTGAACGCGGGTCATTTAGGTCCGGCGCCGCCGGGCGCGGCGCTCCGGCGTGCTGCATCGCCGTTGCAGCTGCTGCGCGATCTCGCCGGCCGCCCGGCTGCGGCTGCGCTGCCTCTGCGCGCGTCGCGCCCCGCTGCGGCGCGCGCCGCGCGCTGCAGGCGCCGCGTTGCACGCGTGCGGGCCGCGGATTTCATCCGCGCAACGAAGACAGGAAAATCCCGATGCTTGTCGAGGTGCAAGTGCGCGTCGCTTGAACTCAAGAGGTGTGATTTTCCAGTGTGTCGGTCCAGGACGATCTGGGCTCTTCGCGTGTCGCAGTAATTTTCTTGTGACAGGGGAACTCGGTGCGCTCCTTTCGAAATTTTTTACAATCCGGAACCCTTTTTCTGAACGGCGGTCAGATTTGTCTATCCGACTGAGGGTCAAATCGGGTTAAGGCATTTGGGTCTCATCGAGTTCGCGTGGACAGCGTGATTCGCCTCCCCCGAAAGGAGCTTCAAATGCATCCTGCAAAGCCGCACGAGAGCAATGTGGTCACTCGTAAGCTCGCCGTGGTGATCGCTGGTTTGACCGCTGTCGCGGCCGGTTGCTCGGCAGACGTCGGCGACGGTAGCACCGAGGCAGTCGGCACGAATCAGTCCGGATTTGACCACTTCGAGCGGACCGTCTTCCGCGAGGCTGACACTGGCGTCTACATTGTTAACGGGGACACGCCGGTCGTAGATATCAAGCATCTGCGCGAGTTCTGGGAAACGCATGTGCGCGATGGTGCGCTGATCGTCAACCAGTCGGGGGGCAGCGATATTGTCTGGACGACGGAGCAGCGCCGCAATCTCACCTACTGCGTGAGCACGAGATTCGGGAGCAACTACGAGTCGGTCGTGGCCGCGATGGCGGAGGCCACCACGGCCTGGGAGGAGGTCTCCGACGTCGACTTCATCCACGTGGAGTCTGCCGACTCGAGCTGCACGTCGAGCACCAGCAGCGTCCTGTTCGACGTGAACCCGGTGAACGCGGGCGGCCAGTACCTGGCGCGCGCGTTCTTCCCCGGCCAGTCGAGGTCGACGCGGAACGTCCTGATCGACAGGACCGCTCACAACAGCTCGCAGCCCGACCTCACGGGCATTCTACGCCACGAGCTGGGTCACACCCTCGGCTTCCGTCACGAGCACACCCGTCCCGAGTCCGGCACCTGCTTCGAGGACGACAACTGGCGCGCCCTCACCGAGTACGACGGAGCGTCCGTCATGCACTATCCCCAGTGCAACGGCACCGGCGACAGGACGCTCAACCTGACCGAGAAGGACATCGAAGGCGTTCAATCGCTCTACGGTCCTCCCGGCGGCGAAGGTGGCGACGGCGGCGGCGGAGATGGCGGAGACGGCGGGGATGGCGGCGGCGGAGATGGCGGAGATGGCGGCGGCGGCGTGCCGGCCACCGAGACCTTCAGCGGCCGTGTCGCACGCGGCGCGTTCGACACTGTCGGGCCCGCCGAGGGGATCGAGGTCGTGCCCGGGACGACCCTCACCGTCGTCATGACCGGGACCGGAGATCCCGATCTCTTCGTGAAATTCGGCGCCGCGCCGACGGCGCGATCGTTCGATTGCCGGCCGTACCTCAGCGACGCCAACGAGACGTGCACGCTCGAGGTGCCGGAAGGCGAGACGAGGGTCTTCATCAAGGTGCACGGCTACACGGCGGCGACCTACGACATCGAGGTGAGCTACTCCGCGCCGGGGGCGCCCGCGGGCGGCGGCACCGCGACGTCCACGAGCTTCGAGGGCAGCATCTCGCGGCGCGAGACGGCAGCCCACGGGCCGATCGCGGTCGTCCCGGGCACCACCTTCCGGGCCGTGATGAGCGGCACCGGGGATCCCGATCTCTACGTGCGGTTCGGCGAGGAGCCGACGCTGAGCGCCTATGACTGCCGCCCTTACCTCGACGGCGCGGACGAGACCTGCGAGCTGACGGTCCCCGAGGGCCAGTCGGAGGCCTTCCTCCTCGTGCAGGGATACTCGGACAGCACGTACACGGTGAACGTCGACTTCACGACCCCGTGAAGCGGCGGAGCGCGCCCGGGAGCTGAGGGGGTTCATCTCACGGAGAGACACCGAGGACGGCGGAAGCCCGTCCTCGGTGTCTTCCGCGATCGAGGCGCGAGGGCGCCTCCGGATCGACCGCGGATGGGCTCAGCCGGAGCGCCAGAGCGCGGCGGCGCCGCTCCCCCCCTCGTCGCAGGCCGTCGCCGACGCGGCGGCGCCGAGCGGGAGGGAGGTGATGAACTCTTCATCTGCCGACAGCGCCGCGTCGCCGAGCACCACGAACGTATCGCGGCCGTCCTCGACGACCAGCTGGTCGCTCAGGACGGCGTGGCTCTCGGCGGTGACCTCATCGAACATGCGGACGCTCGGCGCCGCGTGCGCCGCGCGCCGCGCGATCCACGCCGCGACCGGCGTCGCGACCGAGGCCACCGGCGCATAGATGGTGGCCTCTCCGATCGGGATCCGGACGAAGCCGGACGCGCGGCCGGCGCGGTGGAGCAGCGCCGCGCCGTGCTGCGGATCGAGGATCATCCGCTTCACCACGCCGGCGGCGCCGCTGACGGAGACGTCGGCATAGACGAGGCGACCCGAGGGGTCGAGCTCGGCGTACTCGCGGACAACGCCGCCGGCCGGGAGCGCGCCGCCCGCGCCGCCGGCCAGCGACCCTGGGCCGGCGTCGGCGCGCGACAGCCGGGTCTCGCTCGAGAGGGTCTCCGACCCATCCGGCCGGATCGCCCGCTCGACCCGGCTCTGCGCGCCGGCGCCGCCGAAGAACGTGTAGACCTTCGTCTCGGCCTTCTCGATCGATCCCCCCGGGAGGCAGGCGGCTGCGCCCCGAGCGGCTCGATCCTCGGCCAAGCTTGTCGCGCCGTCGCTACAGCCCACGAGCAGGCTGCCCGTGAGCGCGACCGCGAACAACAGTGAGGTGCGTGTGCTCATACCCACTCTTCGCCGCAGCCTCCTGTTTATTTCATGCTCGCTCCGTTTTTCGCTGCTGCCGGTTCGGGGCGGGCAGAGCGCCCGCCGGCGGGACGGGCGCGGCCCGCGGCGCGCGACGAAAGCGTGCGGCGGAAGCGCGCCGCACGGGCGACGAGCGACAGCGCGCGGGGGAAGCGCGCGGCGCGGCGCCGCGGGCTCGGCGCGGGGAAACGCAGGGAAAATGAGCGCGAAAGCGCGGCGGGCGGGCCGCCGATGAGGACCTGCGGCGCGCGCTCGCCTGCGAGGAAATCGACCTCGGCGCCCCGGTGAATGGTAGGCTGCAAGCCCGGATCCCTCACCGACGCCGCTGCCAGCCCATGCCGAACGAGACCCCTCACGCCCATCGCTTGACCCGGCTTTTGGCCGCGCTGCTCGTGGAGCTCGTCGCGCTCGCCGGATGCGTTGGAGATCCCTTCCAGGTCGGCCACGGCTCCGGGGCCGGCGGAGGGACCGGCGGCGCCGGCGGGAGCGAGCCGATGGGCGGCGGCGGGAGTGAGCCGATGGGCGGCGGCGGCGCCGGGGGAGGGACCGGCGGAGGGCCGCCCATCGTCGAGGTGACGTGGCCGGACTCGCCGACGAGGCGCTGCTCGGACGGGATCACCGTGCTCGAGGCGTGCCCGGAACCGTCGGATCCCTTCTTCGGACAGGACGGCAACTACGAGATCGCCGTCCCCTCCTACTCAGAAGGCGACGGCACGGTGACGGACTCGGTGACCGGGCTCACGTGGGAAAAGGTGACGGAGGACGGGATGTTCACGCTGGAAGGCGCGGAGGAGCACTGCGAGACGCTCAGCGCCGATCGCGTGGGCGGGATCGCGGAGTGGCGCCTGCCCACGCGGCGCGAGCTCGTGTCCATCCTGGATTTCGGCCACACCACGGCGTTTCCGGACATCTTCTTCACGACCACCCAGGAGAGCTTCTACTGGTCCGCGACCAGAGTCGCCGCGGACGACACGTTCGCGTGGGGCGTGATCGCCGCCGACGCGTCCGTCGGGTTCTTCCAGGAGACCATGTCCGGCGCGCGAGCGCTGTGCGTCGGAGGCGAGGGCGGGACGGAGACGCCCGATCTGTCGTTCGGCGAGGAATGGGTGCTCGATCGGCGGACGGGGCTCGTCTGGCAGCGTCAGGCCTCCCTGACCCGCTTCATCTGGAGCGGCGCGCTCGCGCACTGCGAGGAGCTCACCCTGGCCGGCAAGAGCGACTGGCGGCTGCCGAGCGCAAAGGAGCTGCTGTCGATCGTCGACGATGGACGCTCCGGGCCGGCGCTCGACGGGGAGGCCTTCCCGGGGGCGCCGTCCGACGTCTTCTGGTCGTCGACGCCCGCCATCGGCAGCGCCGAACAGGCCGTCCTCGTGAACTTCACGAACGGCACATCGCAGAATCACTCGGTCCGCGATCGGCGGCTCGCGCGCTGCGTTCGCTCCGACGGGTGAGCGCCCCCCGAGCCGAGCGCTTCCGGTCGAGCGCCGCCGCCCCGACCTGGCACCCGGCCCGACCCGCCGTCCGCCGCAGCTCAGCCGCGGGGCCTGATGGGCGGCTCAGCCGCCGGGCTCGGCGAGCGCTCAGCCGCCGGGCTTGGCGAGCGCTCAGCCGCCGGGCTTGACGAACTTCAGGACGAAGCGGTCGCTCGTGCCCCGCTTCTCGCCGGCCACCATCGGCGAGGCGTTCCAGTCGCGCGTGTCGGTCGGGGTGCGGAGGAAGCTCGCCTCGGCCGCGAGCCGGAAGCCGGCCTGCTCGATCTCCTCGCGCACGACCTTCTCCTCGATCCGGTGGAGCGTCTTCACCTCGGTGACACCCGTCCCGTCGCGTCCGGCGTGATCGACGATCGCGTACACGCCGCCGGGCTTGAGCGCGCGGAAGATCGCGCGGTTCATCGCGGCCCGGTCCGTCCCGAGCCACACCGTGTCGTGGTAGAAGAGGACGAGGAACACGGCGTCGAGATCCCGCGCCTCGGGCGGCAACGGGTCCTCGAGCTCGCGATCGACCCGGACCACCGGCTTCATCACGGGCTTCTTGAGCCGCTCGCTCCACGGCTTCTCGGCGAAGCGCTCGAGGACGAAGCGGTTGTTCTGCCCGTAGACGACCCCGCCCGGGCCGACCGCCCGCGCCAGGAGCTCGGCCGTGTAGCCGCCCCCCGCCTCGAGCTCCGCGACCTTCATCCCCGGCTGAATGCCGAAAAAGGCGAGCGTTTCCGCCGGCTTCCGGCCGGCATCGAGCGCCCGGTCGGCGTCCGAGCGGTCGGCGGCGTCGACGACGGCGCGCGTGGCGGCGGGCACCTCGACCGAGGCGACCTGGGACGGCGTGGAGGCGGCGGCGCCGCCCGGGGGCGGCGCCGTCGCGGCGGGCGGCGCCGCGTCGGGCTGGGCGGCGGTCGCGGCCGGAGCCGGCGAAGCCGGCGCAGTCGCGGGGGGCGCGGCGCTGCATCCGGCGAGCGCGGCGAGGGCGAGGGCGAGGAGGGCGTGAGGGCGTCGCACGCCGCGCTGCTAGCCGAGCGGGCCGAGCGCCGCAAGCGGCTCGGAGCGCGCGCGATCAGCGCAGCGCGCCGGTGGGCGGCGCGCCCACGAGCGCCGCTCTGGCGGCGCGCTCAACGCAGGATGCCGGCGGGCGACGCGCCCGCAGGGGGCGCGCCCGCAGGGAGGGCCGGGGCGGGCGCTGCGCCTGCGCTGGGCGCGGCGTCGGCCGTGGAGCTCGCCGGCGGGACCGCCCTGCGCAGGGGCAGGAGCGCCGCCTGCACCGCGGAGGCGAGCCGCGGCTGCGCCACCGCGGCGGCGCGCTGCGCTGCCGCGGGGTGCGCCGCGCTCAGCCGGCCCTCGCCGACCCGCACGCTGGCGATCGCGATCCCGGCCAGCGCGGCGCAGGCGATCGCCGCCGCGAGCAGGCGCTGCCGCGTCGCCCCGGCCGCCGGAGGGGCCGCGCTCGGCACCGACGCCGGCCGGAGCTCGTCGCGCGGCCGCGGCGTCGACGAGATCGCCGGCCTCAAGGACGGGGCGAGGAGCGGATCGAGCGAGCTCTCGTCGCCGGAGGGCGGCGCCACCGCGTGGAAGCCGCCGCTGAGCGGGGCGCTCGACGGCTCCGGCAGCGCCGCGCCGTCCGCGTCGAGCGGCTCGGCGTCGCCGCCGAGCGCCTGCGACGGTCCGCTGAGGCGCCGCGTCACGCGGAGGGTGAAGGGGCTGTCCTCGTCGGCGCGCGTCAGCTCGCCCCCTTCCAGATCGTCGTCGCCGTCCGGGAAGTCGGACGCGGGCGGGCCTGCCGGGCGCGACTCGGGCGGCTCCTTCAGCGCCGCGCCCACGAGCGCCGCGAGGTCCTCCGGCGCGCCGATCTCGTGGCCGGCCTCGCGGAGCGCCTCGATCGCCTCCAGCATGGCGCGCGCGTCGGGGAAGCGATCCTCCCGGCGGGGCGCGAGCGCGCGCGCGAGGAGCGCCTCGAGCGCGGGGCTCACCTCGGGACGCAGCTCGCTCGCCCGCAGCATCTGCCCCTCGCGCGCGGCGGCCATGCGCGTGGCGGCGCTGGTCCCGGAGAACGGGCGCGCGCCGGTGAGCATCTGGAAGAGCACCACCCCGAGCGCGAACAGGTCGGCGCGGGCGTCGACCCGCTCCCCGTCGAACTGCTCCGGCGGCATGTAGCTCGGCTTCCCCACCAGATCGCGCCTGGCGGCGTCGCCGGCCTCGCCCCGCGTGGCGATCGCCACGCCGAAGTCCGCGATCTTCACCGCGCCGGTGAGCGAGATGAGCACGTTTCCCGGGCTCACGTCGCGGTGCACCATCAGCCGCCCCTCGGCGGCCGAGCGCTCGTGCGCATAGCCAAGCCCCTTGAGCACCTCGGACGCGACGAAGAGCGCGACCGGCACCGGAACGGCCTCTCCCCGCGCCCAGATCCATCGGCAGAGCCGCCCGAGATCCGTTCCGGACACGAGCTCGAGCACGAGGTAGAAGTCGCCGGCTTCGTCGATGCCGAAGTCGAGCACCTCATCGATGTTGGGGTGCTTGAGGCGGGTCATCATGCGCGCCTCGGCGATGAAGAGCTGCTTGAGATCGTCGCTGCCCGCGTGCATCGGGACGATGCGCTTGATGGCGACCGGGACCTCCTCGCCCTCCGGCCCGACCGCGACCGCGCGGAACACCTCGCCCATCCCGCCGCGCGCCATCCGCGGTCCGATGGCGTAACGCTCCAGCACAACCCCCCTCGATGGCGCGCTCTCCACGGTGCCCGACTGTAAATCCCACCGAGGGGCGGGGTAAAGGGGCGACCGCGCTCGACCAACGGAGATGCTGGGGTCGATTGCACAAATCGAATCGCGGTGTTCCCGCGGGGCCGAAACCCGGCTGTCACGAGGACGACAGAGGGCGCCGCGGCACGTCCACGACGAATCGCCGGGATGCCCGACGACCCCACCCCGGGTGGGCCGACGTGCGCCGCGGAGCGCGGGGGATGTCGCTGGATCTGCGTGGGTCTGGTACAAGTCCGCTCCGGACATGACACACGCTGCCCCGAACGATCCCCCTCCGGTTGTCTTCATCACCGGCGCTTCCGCTGGTTTTGGCGCCGCGATCGCCCGTCGCTTCGCTGGCCTGGGCGCCCGGCTGGTCCTGGCCGCGCGCCGTTACGAGCGCCTGGAGGCGCTCGCGGCCGAGCTCACGGGCAGCGGGGCGGGCTCGCCCGCCGGCGGCGGGGGCGGGCGGGCGGCTGCGGTCCACCTCGTGCGGCTGGACGTCCGGGATCGGGGCGCGGTGGACCGGGCGATCGCGGAGCTCCCGCCGGAGGTGTCCGAGGTGTCGGTGCTGGTCAACAACGCGGGCGGCGCGATGGGCCTCTCGCCGGCGCACACGGCGGACCCCGACGACTGGGAGCAGATGGTCGACACCAACATCAAGGGGCTGCTCCACTGCACGCGGGCGCTCCTGCCCGGGATGGTGGCGCGCGACCGGGGGCACATCATCAACATCGGCTCGGTGGCCGCCGAGACGCCGTATCCCGGGAGCAACGTCTACGGCGCGTGCAAGGCGTTCGTGGCGCAGTTCTCGCTGAACCTGCGCGCGGATCTCCTCGGCAGCCGGGTGCGCGTCACCGACATCGAGCCCGGCATGGCCGAGACGGAGTTCTCGCTGGTGCGCTTCAAGGGCGACCGGGAGCGGGCCGCCGCCGTCTACCAGGGGGTGAAGCCGCTCTCGGCCGAGGACGTGGCCGAGGCCGTGGTCTGGTGCGCGACGCTCCCGGAGCACGTCAACGTGAACCGGCTGGAGCTGATGCCCGTCATGCAGGCGTTCGCCGGCTTCGCTGTAAAGCGGACCTAGGGCGACAAACGGGTTGAACCCGCCCGAAACGAGCGGAATTTCGAACCGCCAAGGCGCCAAGGACGCCAAGAAAAAGACAATACTTTGGCGTCCCTGGCGTCCTTGGCGCCTTGGCGTCCTTGGCGCCTTGGCGGTTTACCTCTCGCCCGATCGACGCGATCGCAGCTCTGCCCGCGTTGACGCGAGCGAGAGGGGACGCGAAGAGCGCGACGAGATTGCTTGTTGAGCGCCTCGGCGGTTCAATCGCCTCTCGCTCCCAGCTTCACGCCTGGTGGAGCAAGATCTCGAGGAGCCCGAGGGCGGCGCGCCGGCGCATCCCGTCGATGGTCTCGGTCGCGCCGACGCAGAGAGGGCAGCCGGCCTGGTCGCAGCCGCACCCCGCGATGAGCTGCCGCGTGCGCGCGAGGAGCTCGTCGCGCTGCTCGTAGATGCGCTCGGCCAGGCCGACGCCGCCGGGCACGTTGTCGAACAGGAACAGCGTCGGATCGAAGATCCCGGCCCGCTCGCCGTCGGGCGGGACCTCGGGCGCCCGCGCCTCGCTCCCGTCCTCGAGCGTCTGGCCGATGTCGCGCGGATCGCACATGAGCGAGAGCGTCGCCACCGTCTCCAGCGCCCGCGCGATCCCGCGCAGGCCGTCGATCGCGGTCGCGCGGCCGAGGCCGAGCTCCTCGCAGAGCGGCTCGGGCACCGTGAGCCAGAACGAGGTCGTGTGCATCTGGATGTCGGGCAACCGCACGTCGCCATACCCCGTGTTCTCGTGCGTGTAGAACTTGATCTTTTTGTACCCCACCACCTTCTCCACGATGCTCACCTCGCCGAACGAGGCGGTCGCCCGGCCGAGCGGGGCGTTCGCGCTCTCGTCGAGGATGCTCACCTTGCGGTGGGTGAGCGCGGTCGTGAAATAGTCGGGGACGACCTTCGTCACGAAGGCCTTGTGGTTCTCGTAATCGAGCCGCTCGACCTGGTACTGCTCGCCGTCGTGCTGGTAGATGGCCTGCTCGTGGAGCATCGTCGGCGCGGCGCGCCAGTCGAGCTCCGCGAGCGTCTTGCCGAGCGCCTTGTCGATGATGACGAAGTTGTCCCAGCCCACCGAGCGCAGGCTCACGTGGTTCGCCGGGTAGGCGTCGGTCGCCCAGTGAAATCGATCGTTCGACTCGTGGACGACCCCGTTGTCCTGAAGGAAGCGGAGCGCCGCGACGGTGTCGTCCGCCGGCATCGCCGCGTAGGACTCCCCCTTGAGGAACGGCAGCTCGAACGCCGCGCACTTGAGGTGCTGCACCAGGATCTCGGTGTTCTGCGGATCGATCCGGGCCGACTCGGCCCCGCGCTCGAGCAGGTAGCTCGGGTTCCTCGCGAGGTACTGATCGAGCGCCGCGCTCGTCGCGCACAGGACGGCGATGCTCGTCTTGCCGCGCCGGCCCGCGCGGCCGAACCGCTGCCACGTCTCCGCGACCGACCCGGGATAGCCGGCGCAGATCACCGCGTCGAGCTCGCCGATGTCGATGCCGAGCTCGAGCGCGTTCGTGGCCACCACGCAGAGGATCTCGCCCTCGCGCAGCCCCCGCTCGACCCTGCGGCGCGTCTCCGGGAGGTAGCCGCCGCGGTACGCCATGATCGCGTCCTCCGCCCCGATCTCCTTGCCGACGCCCTCGCGCAGGTACTTCAGCATGATCTCGACCGAGTTGCGCGACTGGCCGAACACCAGCGTCGGCACGCGGGCCCGCGCGAGATCCCCGGCGAGGCGCACCGCGCTCTTCAGGGTGCTGGCGCGCACCCCGAGCTCCGCGTTCACCACGGGCGGGTTGTACAGGAAGAAGCGCCGGGGCCCGCGCGGGGCGCCCGACTCGTCGATGAGCTCGATCTCGTCCTCGGCGATGCCCAGGAGGCGCGCGGCGTGCGCCCGCGGGTTGCCGATCGTCGCCGTCGCGCAGAGGAACGTCGGGCTCGAGCCGTGGAACGCGGCGACGCGGCGCAGCCGGGCGAGCACGTGGGCGACGTGCGAGCCGAACACGCCGCGGTAGGTGTGGAGCTCGTCCAGCACGACGTAGCGCAGGCGCTGGAACGTCCGCGCCCAGTGCGCGTGGTGCGGGAGGATGCCCGCGTGGAGCATGTCGGGGTTGGTCATGACGATGGGGCTGCGCTCGCGCGCCGCCCGCCGCGCGTCGCCCGGCGTGTCCCCGTCGTAGACGATGGCCGGGATCGTGAGCCCCGCCTCGCGGATGAGCGCGTGCAGGCCGGCCTCCTGGTCCCGAGCGAGCGCCTTGGTCGGGTAGAGGTAGATCGCGCTGCCGCCCTGGCCCGACGCGGCGCCCTCCGCCAGCGCGTCGAGCACCGGGAGATGGAAGCAGAGGCTCTTGCCGCTCGCGGTGGGCGTCGCGACGACCACGTGCCGCCCGGCCTGCGCGGGCTCCGCCGCGCCGCGCGCCGCGCGGGCCGCCGCGAAGGCCCGCGCCTGGTGGTCGTAGAGCCGCGAGATGCCGCGCCGCTCCAGCGCGCCGCGGAGCGCCGGCGAGAGCGCCTCGGGCATCGGCGCGGTGCGCGCCTCGGCCGGCGGCATCTCGCGATCCGCGGTGAAACAAGGGCGAACGTAGCCCGACGCGAGCCACGACGAGATGACCGTCTCGACGCCGGTCTCGATCTTCCAGGGGGGCGACGGCATGACGCCGGCATACTAAACAGATGCGCCGTGTCGCTCAACCGGATCGGGGGATTGGGTGGAAGCGCCAGGTGGATCTTCGATGATCCATGCCACCCGATCCCGGCGGGCGGCGCGGGGGAGGGGGAGGGCCGGCGCGGCCGGCGCGCGTGCGGGCGAGAGCGGAGCCTCGTGTCGTCGGAGAAGAGCGGATGTCGGCGCCTCTCCCGCCATGGAGGCGCCGCTCGCGGGGGCGCGGCGGCGCCGGCGAATGGCTCGTTTGCGCGCAACGGCTGGGAAGCGCGGATACGGCGCGTGAGGCGATGTCTCAGCGCTGGCGGCCCTCCTGCTGCACCGACGGACGCCGGGCGGCGCGCCTCGCGGGGGCGCTCAGGCGCGGCCCTACCGCGGGCAGGCCTGGTGTGCAGGTTGCCTGAGGACGAGCCGACCGGCGACGGAGATCCGGAGTCGAGGTCCACATCCGCTGTTTGACCCGCCTGCTCCGGGAGATCGCTCGTCCGGGGCCGGCCACGAGGTGTCGCACCATGAGAAAGGCAGTGATCTTGACGCTCCTCGGCGCGTCGGCGGCGGGGTGCGCCGCGCCCGCGGCGACGTTCGGCGATCGGGCCGCCGCGTCGCAGGTGATGATCCTGGCGGCCGAGGAGGCCGGCGCCGACGAGGTCCCGCCGGCGGACGTCCACCTGCGCCTCGCCAGGGAGCAGGTGGAGCGGGCGCGGCGGCTGTCGGCCGACGGCGCGCCGGATCGAGCGCGGCGCATGCTCCTGCGCGCGCAGGCGGACGCGGAGCTCGCGATCGCCCTCGCGCGGGAGGCGCGGGCCGAGGCGCTCGCGCGCGAGGCGGTCGAGGAGGTCGGATCCATCCAGCAGCGGCTCCGCTAGGGGCTCGCGGGAGGAGGCTCGGAATCATGCGATGCAACCAGAGGACGGTGGCCATGCTGCTCCTCGGCGGCCTCTTGGGGTGCGCGAGCGCGCCGCTCCCGCCGAAGGAGCTCATCAGCGCGCGGGAGAGCTACGCGCGCGCCCGCGCGGGCGCGGCGGCGGAGCTCGCGCCCGCGGACCTGCGGGGCGCCAGCGAGGCGCTGGAGCGCGCGGAGCGCGCGTTCGCCGCGGGGCGCGAGCTCGCCGAGGCGAGGGATCTCGCGTACCTCGCCGAGCGCCGGGCGCTCCTGGCCGAGGCGCTCGGGCGCACGGCGGCCGCGGAGCGGCAGCGCGGCGCGGCGCTGCAGGCGTACGGCGAGGTGCAGCTCGCGCTGCGCAGGAAGCGCGCGCCGCCGGCCGGCGCCGCCGCGCCGGGCGAGCCGGGCGACCCGGAGGAGCAGGACAAGGCGCCCGCACGGGCGCGCACCCCGGGGCGCCCGCTCATGATCCTGAACCGGCGGTGAACGGGCCCGAAACGGACGGCGCGGGGCCGCGCGGCGGACGGCGCGGGGCGACCGAGCACGGCGGAGGCGCGGCGGCGGACGGCGTCGTCCCTGGTCCGGGCCGTTTGCTCCGGCCGGCGCCATCGCGTAGAAGCGAGGGTGATGTCCTCTGGCGCACCGCAGGCGTCGCCCGCTCCCTACCTCCCGGACGAGCTCCCCCGAGGGGAGCGCGCCTCGCTCGCCTTCCTGGCCGTCGTCTCGCTCGTCTCGTGCGCCGCCGATCTGGCGACGAAGGCGTGGGCGCACGCGCGGCTCGCCGGGTTCGACGCGAAGCGGTCGGGCCCGAAGATCTTCACGGTCATCCCGGACCACCTGGATTTCATCTTCGCGCAGAACCCCGGCGGCGCCTGGAGCTTCCTCCGCAGCCTCCCGGACGGGCTGCGGCGGCCGTTCTTCCTGTTCGTCTCCGCCGCGGCGATCGTGTTCATCGTCTCGATCTACCGGCGCGTCCACAAGGACCAGGCCGCGATGAAGTGGGGGCTCGCGCTGGCGCTCGGCGGCGCGATGGGCAACCTGGTCGACCGGATCCGCTACGGCTGGGTCATCGACTTCATCGACGTGTACGTGAACCGCGGCGGGCAGGAGTTTCACTGGCCGACGTTCAACGTCGCCGATATCGCGATCGTCGCCGGCGTCATCCTGATGTCCACGGACATGATCGCCTCCGCCCGCAGCGCGAACGCTGCCTCGCCCGATCCGAGCGGCGCGCCCGGCAGCCCGGCGGGCGGCGACGCCGCCGCTCCTCCGCTATCGACGGAAGCGCCTCCGCCCGCCCCGCCGGCCGGCTGAAGGACGGAAGCGGCCGGCGCGGCCGGAGCAGGCGGCGCGCGCCGAGGCGCACGACGCGGCTCGTGGACGCGCGAGACGGGCGAGACCGCACCCGGGACGCGGGCGGGGGCGCGCGCGGAGGGAAGCCTTTGCCGGAGAGCTCGGTTTGTCGTAGAGGAACGCGCTCCGCATGACTGAAGACGCGACGCCGCGAGACGCTGCCGTGAAGACCGAGGGTGCCGATGCGGAGCCGGACCGCGCCGCGCCCGTGAGGGCGCCGGAAGGCGAGCCGCTCGCCGCCGGCGAGCGCGACCCCGAGGGGCGCGGCTCCTCGCCGGAGGGGGACGCCGACGATGTGGTCGCGCCGCCGAAGCCCACCTACCGCCCATCGTACGGGTTCCTGCTCGGCGTGTCGGCCGTCACGCTGGCCGCCGATCTCGGCACGAAGTGGTGGGCCAAGGACCGGCTGGAGCCGCGGGCGCTCGCCGAGCTCGAAGGCGCGGCCCGGCCGCTCGCGCTCCGGAAGATCGAGGTGATCAAGGATCACCTGAACCTGATCTTCGCGAAGAACCACGGCGGGGCGTGGGGCATCCTGGGCGACGAGAGCGAGGCGATCCGCCGGCCCTTCTTCCTGCTGGTCTCGCTCGCCGCGATCGTCTTCATCGTCTCGCTGTACCGCAAGCTCCACCCCTCGCAGATCGCGCTGAAGTGGGGGCTGCCGCTCGTGCTCGGCGGCGCGCTCGGGAACCTCGTCGACCGGATCCGTTACGGGTACGTCATCGACTTCATCCAGGTGCGGTTCACGCCGACGTTCGTGTGGCCGACGTTCAACGTGGCCGACATCGCGATCGTCGTGGGCGTCGGGCTGATGGCGATCGACATGTTCTCCCCGCAGCGCCCCGAGCTCGCGGGCAAGCCCTCCGGGGCGAAGGCGTCGGCGGGCTGACCATGCGGCCCGAGCTGTTCCGCCTGCTCGACGTCGCGTTCCCCGCCTACTTCCTGCTGCTGCTGAGCGGCTTCCTCTTCGCGACCGCGATCGGCGCCCTGTGGGCGCGGCGGATCGGCGAGGATCCGGACGTGATCGTCGATCTGGGGCTCGCCTGCCTCCTGGCGGGCGTCGTCGGCGGCCGGCTGCTCCACGTCATCGCCGACGGATACTTCTGGGATTACGTGCACTTGTGCACCGATCCGTCGCTGGTCGACTGGAAGGTCGAGCAGGCGCTCTGCGTGCCGCGGTACCACGGCGTCTGGGACGCCGCGAAGGGGGTCTGCCACCCGACCGAGCCCGATTGCCTGGCGTGGGCGAAGTTCTGGGCGGGCGGCCTGACGTACTACGGCGGCTTCGTCGGCGCGTCGGCGGCGGCGTACTGGCTGCTCAAGCGCGATCGGTTCCCGTTCTGGAAGGCGGCGGACATGGCGGGCTTCGCCGTCCCGCTGGGCCTCGGGTTCGGCCGGATGGGCTGCCTGCTCGCCGGCTGCTGCTTCGGCCAGCGCACCGACGGGGCGCTCGGGCTCTCGTTCCCGCCGAACAGCCCCGCGAGCGAGGCGCAGTTCAGGCTGCACGAGCTCGCGAGCGCGCGGATGCCGTCGCACCCGGTGCACCCGACGCAGATCTACGAGTCGGCCATGTCGTTCGCCATCGCGGCGATCTGCATGCTCTACGTGCACGGGCGGAAGCGGTACGACGGGCAGGTCTTCGCGGCGTTCCTCGGCCTCTACGCGCTCGGGCGCTTCACGCTCGAGTTCGCGCGCGCCGACGATCGGGGGGGCCTGCTCGGCCTGTCCACGTCGCAGCTCATCGGGCTCGCCATGGTCGGCGCGGCGGTCGCGATCCACGTGGCGCGGAGCCGGAAGACGCCGCCCGCGGCGATCGCGCCCGCCACCTGAGCTTCGGCGGCCCCGACGGCGCGCGGCGCCGCCGAGGACGCACGGTGCCGCGCGAGGAGCCGGCCGCCGAGGGCGACGCGAGAGCGCCGAGCACGTTGATCAGGCGAGAGATAAACCGCCAAGACGCCAAGACGCCAAGACGCCAAGAGATTTTTTTCTTCTTGGCGCCTTGGCGGTTCGAAATTCTGCTCGTTTCAGGCGGGTTCAAGCCGTTCGGTGCAGCCCGCGGGGTCCGCGCCGCGCTGAGCGTCAGCCCTTGGAGACTTCCTTCTCCTTGCGCTTCTTGTACGCCGCGCGCTGGTCGTCCGTCGGCGGCTTGCCGAAGACGTACGCGAGCCCGATCGAGACCACGTAGAGGAGGCACATCGGCACCGCCATGACGAGCTGGCTGGTGATGTCCGGCGGCGTCAGGACGGCCGCCAGGACGAAGGCGGCGAACACGAACCAGCGGCCGAACAGGATGAGCTGCAGGTAGTTGACGATGCCCGCGATCGAGAGAAACAGCACGATGAGCGGGATCTCGAAGATGATCCCGAAGCCGAGCAGGAGCTGGGCAACGAAGTCGAGGTAGTCGCCCATCATCACCGTCGGCGTGATCGTCACCCCGTCGCCGCCGACCGTGCCGGCCATGCTGAGGAAGTAGCCGAACGAGATCGGAAATGCCGCGCGCCAGCCGAACAGGCCGCCGCCCACGAACAGGAGCGTCGAGAACAGGACGAAGGGGATGACGTAGCGCTTCTCTCGGGCGTAGAGGCCCGGCGCGATGAACGCCCACAGCTGGTAGAAGATGAACGGCGAGGCCAGCGCCGCGCCGCCGATCATCGACAGCTTGAAGTAAGCGACGAACGCGGCCGCGGGCGCGCCGAAGTGGAGCGAAGGGTTGCCCGGCAGGCTCTGCTCCCGCCACGCCTGCACGAACGGGACGGTCAGGAAGTGCAGGAGCTTCTCGCGCACCTCCCACCCCACGATGCAGGCCGCGAAGAAGGCGAGGATGCTCCGGACGAGCCGCTTGCGCAGCTCGTCGAGGTGCTCCCAGAACGACATCGGCTTGTCCTCGACGCCGTCCTCCTCGGCGGCGCTGGACGCGCCTGCCGCCCCCGGGGAACCGCTCTTCGCCGCCATCTGCTCCTGGCTCATGACGCCGCTCCGCTGCCGGTCGCCGCTCCCTGGGGCGCAGCCGCGTTCTCCGGCGCCGCCGTGGACCCTGCCGTGATCGCCGCGCCTGCCGCGGGCTCCGTCGCGCTCGCCGCGGCCGCGGGCTCCGTCGCGCTCGCCGCGGCCGCGGGCTCCGTCGCGCTCGCCGCTCCCGCCGTCGCCGCGGCTCCGCTCTCCGCCGCAGCCGCCGGGCCGGGCGCGGCCTCGATCTCGGCGTCGTACGCGTCGCAGCCGAGGACCGGGTACTCGCGCTCGCGGAGCGGCGGCACGTTCGGCGGGGGCGGCGGGGGCTCGGGCTCCGGCTCCGGCGGCCTGATGCGCGGCGTCGCCGAGACGACCGTGCCGACGGCGGCGGTGGCGTCGACGACGGGCTTCACCAGCGTCTCGATCACGTTGACCCGCGAGAGCGCGCGGAGCTCGCGGATCTCGCGCTCCAGGCCCTCCTGGCGGATCAGGTCGTCGATGCCGCTCTGCGTCCGGAGCTCGGTCGTCATCCGGCGGAGCTTGGCGATCCAGCTCCCCGCCGACCGCATCATCGCAGGCAACCGTCGCGGACCGACCACGATGATGCCCACGATGACGAGCACCATGATCTCGCCGAAGCTGAAGCCGAACACGGGCGCAAGCTAGCGCGCGCGGGAGCGGGGATCCATAGCGACCCTCACGCCGGCCGCGGCGGCGCGCTCGGCCCGACGGCGGAAGCGTCCGCCGCGCCGGATCGGGGCGGCCCCCGGCGGCCGGCTGGCCGCTGCGCCTCCGCCGGAGGCCGCGCGAGCTGCCCGCAGGCCGCGCCGACGTCGCCGCCGCCGGAGTAGCGCACGATCGAGCCCACCCCGGCCGCGGAGAGGACCGCGCGGAACGCCTCGAGCCGCGTCGAGCGCGCGAACGGATCGGCCGCGGCGCCGCCGTCCCCGGTGCCGCCGGGGGAGGGCTGGGGAGCGTCGGCCGCGCCGATCGCGTTGTAGGGGATGAGGCTGAGCCGAGGGGAGACGCCGTGCTGCGCCGCGAAGCCGCGGGCGAGCGCGGCCAGGCTCGCGGCGTCCTCGTCCGCGTCGTTCTGGCCCGCGAGCAGCGTGTACGCCCACATCGGCGCGTGCCCGGTCGCGCGCGCGTGCTCGCCCACGGCCGCGAGGACCTCGTCGAGCGGGTGCGCGCCGTCGATCGGCATGAGGTGGCGCCGCCTGCCCGGCCGCACCGAGCCGAGCGAGAGGCCGAGCCGGACGCCGGGGACCTCGGCCGCGAGCCGCCGGATGCCGGACGGGAGCCCCGCCGTGCACACCGTGATGTTGCGCATGTCGATCGCCTGCGCGCTCGGCTCCGAGAGCACCCGGATCGCCTGGATGACGCGCTCGGCGTTGGCGAGCGGCTCGCCCATGCCCTGGAACAGCACGCCGTGCACGCGCGCGGCGCCACCCGCGCGCTCGGTGGGCGCGCCGAGATCCCGGCGGATGAGCCGCACCTGCTCGACGATCTCCCAGGCCTCCAGGTTGCGCGTGAGGCCCATGCGCCCGGTGGCGCAGAAGGCGCAGGCGAGGGCGCAGCCGACCTGCGAGCTCACGCACGCCGAGTACCGGCCCGGCCGCTCGAGCGGGATGCGCACCGACTCGACCGTCGCGCCGTCCTCCAGGCGGAAGGCGTACTTCACGAACGGATCCTCCGCGCTCGCCCGCCGCTCCACGAGCGCGAGCGTCCTGATCTCGCCCGCCGAGCGCGCGGCCTCGAGCGCGGCGCGCCGGACGGTCGCGGGCGCGCGCGCCGGCAGCTCCCCGAGGCGGTGCGCCAGCGAGACGATGCGGCGCGCGTCGGTGAGGTCGATGCCGCACGCGCTGGCGAGGTCCTCCGGCAGCACGGCCTGGAGCGCGAGGCGAGGGCGACGTTCGTCCGGGCTGCTTCGAGGGCGGGGATCCACGGCGGATACCGACTAGCGCGCCAGGGCGGCCCAGTCTACGGTCGCCCGCGCATGCTTCGCCCGATCCGCTGGATGCGGCGCGGTAGTGCGCCTCTCGTCGCGGCCGGGCTCGCCCTCGCGCCGGCCGGCGCCGCGCGGGCGTCGCCGGAGGACGTGCTCGGCTTCGGGGCGCGCGCGAGCGCCATGGGCGCGACCGGCGCCGCGGTCGCCGAGGGCTACGAGGCCGTCTACGCGAACCCGGCGCTCCTGTCGCTGTCGCGCGAGCGCCGGCTCACCCTGGGGCTCGAGGGCGCGATCTTCGACCTCCGCGCGGGCGGGCGGCGGCTCTCGTACGCGCCGCTGCGCGGCAGCCTGATCGGCGCCACGGTGCCGATCCCGTTCGGCGGCGCGCTCGCGGACCGCGTCACGATCGGCCTCGGCTTCTTCGCGCCGTTCGACGTGGTGGTCCGCGGGCGGATCCTCTACCCGGAGACGCCGCAGTTCCCGGTCGCGGACCGCACCCAGTCGGTCGCGGTGCAGGCTGCGCTCGGGGCGTCGCTCGGGCGCGGCGTCCGGGTGGGCGGCGGCTTCGCCGCGCTGGCGGCGCTCTCCGGCTCGGTGACGGTCGCGACCGACGCGTCCGGCCGCGTGGGCACGCTCGTCGAGGACACCCTCGTCGCGAGCTACGGGCCGATCCTCGGCGCGAGCTACGACATCGGCGCGTACCGCGTCGGGGCCACGTTCCGCGGCGAGCTCGCCGGGCGCTTCAACGTCGTCATCCGCGCCGAGGACCTCGGGGGGATCGCCGTGCCGCCGCTCCACATCGCGGGGATCGCGCAGTACGACCCGGCGCAGATCGCGCTCGAGGTGGCGCGCGTGAAGGGCCCCTGGAAGGTGGCGATCGGCGCGACGTACAAGCGCTGGTCGGATTACCCCGGCCCCGTCGAGGCGACGGTGCGCTGCCCGGACGTCGACCCCGAGACGGGCGAGCCGTTCACCGGGTCGTGCGGGGCGCCGGCGCCGGCGGACCCGGGGTACTCGGACACGGTGGTGCCTCGCGTCGGCGTGGAGCGCAGCATCGCGCTGCGGCCCGGGGCCACGGCGCACGCGCGCGGCGGCGCGTACCTCGAGCCGTCGCCCGCGCCCGAGCAGACGGGCGCGTCGAACCTCTACGACAACGCGCGCGTCGCGCTGTCGCTCGGCTACGGGCTCGCGCTCGCCGCGCCGCTGCCGCGGCTGACGCTGGACCTGTTCGGCGAGGTGCAGCTGCTCCTGCCGCGCGCGCACCAGAAGCGCGGCGAGCAGGCCGCCGGCGCCGGGGAGGGCGGCGCCGGCGCGGTGCGCACGCGGGGCGTCCTCGTCGCGGGCGGGACGACGCTCGGGGTGGCGTTCTGATGCGCCGGCCCTCCTGCGCCGCCGCCTCGCTGCTGGCCCTGCTCGCCGCCGGGCGAGCGCGCGCGCACGCGCCCGACGCGTACGGCTTCGGCTCGCGGGGCGCCTCGATGGGCGGCGCGCTCGCGGCGGACGCGACCGATTTCTCGGCGAGCTACTACAACCCGGCCGGCCTCGCCGGCGCGACGGGGCTCGGCCTCTCGATCGGCTACGGCTACGCGTCGAACCACCTGCGCGTGAACGGCCGCGACAGCGGCGCGCGCGACGTCCACGGGATCTCGGGGGGCCTCGTCGCGCCGGGCGAGGTGCTCGGCGTCCCGTTCGCGTTCGGCCTGGCGACGTTCCTGCCGGACGACGGGCTGTCGCGGATCAGGGCGATCCGCCAGGAGACGCCGCGCTGGGAGCTCTACGACGACCGGCTCTCGATCCTGTTCCTCGCCGCGAACATCGCGGTGCGCCCGCTCCCGTTCCTGGAGCTCGGCGGCGGCGTCGCGTTCCTCGCCTCGACGCGGGGCCGCTTCTCGGTGACCGGCCGCGCCGACGCGCTGTCGCCCTACGACTCCGCGCTCCGCCACGAGGTGGACGCCGACCTCACGTCGATCCGCTACCCGCAGCTCGGCGCCCGGGTGCGCGCCGGGGATCTCGGGTTCGTCGGGGTCGCCTACCGCGGGGAGGCGAAGCTCCCGCTGTCGATCGACGCGCGGCTGCAAGGGGTCGTCGACTTCGCGGGCATCGAGGTGCCGCTCCTGTACGAGCTCGAGTCGCGCACCGTCGACGCGTTCCTGCCGCAGCAGGTCGTGGTCGGGGCGAGCTTCCAGCGGATCGAGGGGCTGCGCGTGAACCTCGACGTCACGTGGGTGAACTGGTCGGCGTACGAGAGCCCGGTGGCGAGGACGCGGGCGCACCTCGAGGCGGCGCCGCCCCCGGAGGTGCCGCTCGACCTGCCCGACGATCCGAGGCCCACGTCCGTGGTGCCGCTCCGGTTCGAGGATCGGCTCGTGCCGCGGCTGGGCGTCGAGTACGTGATCGCCGCGGCGGGGAGCCTGCGCAAGGTGGCCGGGCAGGAGGGAGCGCGGCGGGCGATCGAGATCCCGCTCCGCGCGGGGTACGTCTACGAGCGCTCGCCGGTCCCGCCGCAGCGCGGCGCGACGAACTACATCGACGCGGACCGGCACACGATGTCGCTGGGGGCGGGCGCGGTCCTGAACCGGCCGCTGAAGGAGCTGCCGGGGTCGCTCCGGATCGACCTTCACGGGCAGCTGTCGGTGCTGCCGGAGGTGGTCGTGGAGAAGGACAATCCGGCGGATTTCGTGGGCGACTACCGCGCGGGCGGAACGATGGTGAACCTCGGGGCGACGGTGACAGCGGCGTTCTGATCCCATGAACGATATGAAACGCGCGAGAATCGCCGAACACCGCGGCAATCGATCGGTTTTCGCCGGAATGTCAATTCACCGCATGCTGGGGATCTACGAGCGGCCGAAGGAGACTGTCGCTGCCTTGCCTGGCGGCTCGGGATATCCCAAGCGGTTCGTGATCGACTATTCCCGCGCCTATCGACCGATCGGCGGCTATCGCTGAGCGGGCCCCACCCCGGGGGACGAACACCCGCTCCGCGGGCCGGACAGCTCGGCGATTCCCCCGCGAAACCGCGCCGTCGCCGCGCGCTTGACGCAAACTCCAGTTCTTGCGAGACGATGTCATGCCAACGGATGCACCTTCTTCAGCATCAGGCGAAGCACCCCGCTTCGATCTGAAGGGTCAGGTAGCGCTCGTCACGGGGGCCGCCCGCGGCCTCGGGAACGCGTGCGCGCTCGCCCTCGCGCACGCCGGCGCGGACGTTGCCCTCGGCTTGCGCGAGATCGGCTCAGCGGGGGAGCTCGTCGAAGCCATACGCGCCCTCGGTCGGCGCGCGCTCCCGCTGCAGATGGACGTGACGCGTACGTCGGAGATCAGGAGCGCGGTGGCCGAGGCGATCCGTCATTTCGGTCGCATCGACATCCTGGTCAACAACGCCGGGGTCGGCCCGCCGAACCCCGCAGAAGACGTGACCGAAGAGGACTTCGATCTCACCGTCTCCGTGAACCTCAAGGGCACGTTCTTCGTGAGCCAGGAGGTCGGGCGGACGATGATCAAGCAGCGGAGCGGCAAGATCGTGAACCTGAGCTCGCAGGCGGGGTTCGTCGGTCTACCGACCGAGTCGGTCTACTGCATGACCAAGGCAGGGATCGCGCACCTGACCAAATGTCTCGCGGTCGAGTGGGCCAGGTACGGCATCAACGTCAACGCGGTCGCCCCGACGTTCATCCGGACGCCGGGCACCGTCAAATGGCTCAAAGACGAGGCGTTTCGAGACGATCTCCTGTCGAGGATCCCCCTCGGGCGCGTCGGCGAGCCCGTCGATGTGACTGGCGCCGTCGTCTTCCTCGCGTCGCCCGCCGCGTCGCTCATCACCGGGGTCACCCTGCTCATCGACGGGGGCTTCACGGCCCGGTGACTCCTCGCCGGCCGCCGCCGCCCCGGCGGCGGCTGCCGGAGCGGCGGCCCGCTTGACCGAGGGGCCGGCCGCGCCGCGCGTCGATGACACCGCGCGCGTCGCGCCGTGCCCTCCCGCTATTTCCCGCGGACCGACTCCAGGTAACGATAGAAGTCCGAGGGTGTTCCAGGATCCGACCCGCATGCCCATCCGAGAAGAACCTCGGGGCCCACGCAGGCCTGCCCCACGCCTCGGCCCGCGCCTGCCGACGCTGCTCCTCCTTCCTCGAGCGCTCGCCCTCTGTGCAGCCCCGTGGCCGCTCGGCTCCTGCGCAACGCTCCCCTCGGAGGAGGCCGACGACGGCAGCCTGCCGAGCGCCCTCGCCGGTCCGTTCCGGGAGATCGCTCAGGAAGAGCTCGGCAACTCGAGGTCGGCCCCGCACGTCATGAACGACGACGAGCGCTTCGCGCGCGACGCCTCCGTGGTCGATCTCGACGGCGACCCCTCCACGCTCGCGGCCGCCGGCTTCTTCGCCGCCACGCTCCGCCCCGAGGACGCCCCCGAGGACGCCCCGCCGGATCCCCTCGCTCCACCGAACGCGATCGTCCGCTACGACGCCGCGGACGGCCGCTCGTTCGGGCGAGCGCCCGTGACGGTCCTCACGCCGGAGCTGCCGTGGGAGGGCGGCGTGGTGGCGGCGCCCTCGGCGCTCCTCGTGGATGGCGAGATCTGGCTCTACTACGCGGCGGAAGGCGGCATCGGCCTCGCGCGCAGCGAAGGCGGCGCCGCCTTCGCGCGCGAGCCTTCGCCCGTGCTCGCGCCGCTCGCGCCCGGGGACGGCGGCTGGGAGCGCGGCGCCACCCCCGGCAGCCCCGGCGTGGTCCGCCTGCCCGACGGCTCGTTCCGGATGTTCTACGTCGTCGCGGGCGACGGGGGCGCGTCCTTCGTCGGCGAGGCGCGCAGCGACGACGGCCTCGCCTGGGAGCGCGCCGGCGACGGCCCCGCGCTCGCGCCGGCGCCCCTGCCGGCCGCCGCCGCGGCGGCGGGCGAGGGCGAGCCCTTCGACAGCGCCGGCGTCTTCGATCCCGCGCCGGTGCTCGCCGTCTCCGCCACCGGCCGCCGGAGCCTGCGCGTCTACTACGCCGGCCGCGACAGCGCAGGCCGCTCCGCGATCGGCCTCGCGGCCCGCTTCGGTGCCGACGGACCGCTACAGCGCGCGGCGGCGCCGGTGTTCGGCGCGTCGTCGGCGCTCGATCCGCGCGCGCCCTGGGTGTCCGCGTATCCCGGGTTCTCGCTGCTGTTCGTCACCCAGGCGGCGGGGACGCGCGAAGGCCAGGGCCACCCCGCGGTCGCCGCCGGCGTCGCGCCGGCCGACGCGTCGCTCCCGCCGCCCGAGCCCTGAGCGCGCCCCGATCGCCCGCCCGCCGCGCCTCCGTACCGGCTGCCCGCCGCGCCTCCCGTGCCGGCTGCCCGTCGCGCCGCAGTTGACGCCGTGGGCTCCTGCACCACGACCTCCGCGTCGACGCCATCGATCGACGCGATCGCCCGACGCCATCGCCAGCGCGCCGGCCGATCGAGCCCGCGCTCGACGAGGCCACGGAGGAATCATGTCCATCGCCAGAGTGGGTGAGCCCGCCCCCGCGTTCACGCTCCCCGTGTTCGATCCCGCCGCCCCGAACCGCCACGATCTCACGATCTCGCTGTCGGAGCACCACGGCCGGTGGCTCCTCTTCTTCTTCTATCCGATGGACTTCACCTTCGTCTGTCCGACCGAGATCCTCGCGCTGGCCGACCGGCGGGCCGACTTCGATCAGCTCGGCACGAGCCTCCTCGGCTGCTCGACCGACACCATCTACACCCACCGGGCCTGGGCGATGACGCCCCGGGAGCAGAACGGCATCGCGGGCGTGAACTACCCGATCGCCGCCGATCACTCGGGCGAGGTGGCGCGGAGCTACGGCGTCCTCATCGAGGGCGTCCACGCGGCGCTGCGCGGGCTCTTCATCGTCGATCCCAAGGGCGTGCTCCAGTACGCCGTGATCCACTCGCTCAACATCGGCCGCTCGACCGACGAGACCCTCCGCGTGCTCGCGGCGCTCCAGACCGGCGGCCTGTGCCCGTCCGACTGGAAGCCGGGCAAGGACACGATCGAGATCGCGGCGGAGCAGCGCCGTGCTGCCTAGCGGCGCGCCGATGCCCTCGCTCGAGGGCGCGACGCGCTGGCTGCACGGCGAGCCCACGCCCGCGTCGCTCCAGGGCGCGCCGGTGGTCGTGCATTTCTGGGCGGTGTCGTGCTCCCTCTGCAAGGACAACCTGCCCACCCTGCGCGCGTGGAAGGACAAGTACGGCGGGCCCCACGGCGTTCGCTTCGTCGCGGTCCACATGCCGCGCCAGGAGTCCGACACGCGCGTCGATCAGGTCGAGGCCGCCGTGAGAGAGAGCGGCATGGACGAGCCGGTCGCCATCGACAACGCGCACGCGATCGGCGACCGCTTCCAGACGGGCGGCCTCTGGCCCGCGTACTTCCTGTTCGACGGCGAGGGCAAGCTGAGGGCGCGATCCGCGGGGGCCGCGGGGCTGTCGCACCTCGAGCGCGCGCTCGCGCAGCTCACGGCCGGGGACGGCGGCTGAGCGACCCCGCCGCCGGTGGCGAGGCCGCCCGCCGCGGTGGCGAGGACGAGGCCGAGCATCGCGACCGCGAGCGCGCTGCGCCGGTCGACCGGCGCTCGCGGAGGCGCGCGTCGTGCGCGCTCGCGCGAGGCCCGAGGGGCGCCCGCTCCGGGCGACAGGACCGAAGGACGCCGCCCCGCCGCCCCGTGGGCGCCATTTGTAAACTGAAAGTCACTTTCATTATCCTTCGTGGGATAGTCTGAGGACGGGAAAGAGGGCCAGGGATGAACGACCTGACGCCGAAACGGGAGGCCCCGTCCAGCGGACGGTGCGATCGCTGCGGGGTCGCCGGCCATGCGGGGAGTGACGCCGTTCGCTGCGGCTGCGGCAGCATGCTGGCGCGGCACGTGGCCGGCGGCATCGAGCTGAAGTGCCGGCGGTGCAAGCGCGTCGTCGTCATTCGGATCGCGCCGGCAGGGGACGGCGAGGAGGCCGAGACCGAGGTCGAGCTCTGACTCATGCACGCTCGCTGCCTTCGGGGATGACGTGCGTCGGCGACGCCGTGGTCGTGTCGCTCGGCCGGCTCGCGGATGATTTCTCGGAGGTCGGGGAAGGGCGCTTCGTGGGCGTCTCGCCGGAGCAGAACGCCGTCGCGTGGACGCTCTGCGGCTACGGGCGCGTCGCCGTGTCGAGGGCGGGTGAGACGAGCATCCGCTCCTCGGCGATGCGCCCGGCCTCGATCCGCTCGACGTCAGAAGGAGGCATCGAGGACGACCTCCCCGGCGACGCCGACCTGATACGCCGAGACGCGGCGCTCGAAGAAATTCGTGACCTCCTGGACGTCTTGCAGGTCCATGAAGGACAGCGGGTTCTTCGTCCCGTAGCGCCTCGGCATGCCGAGCGTGACGAGCCGCTGGTCCGCGCAGAACTCGAGGTAGCGGCGCACGTCGCGCGCCGACAGGCCGGCGATGCCGGCGCCGAGGAGATCCTCCGCGAACTGGGCCTCGCACGCGATCGCCTCATCCATCATGTCGAGGATCGACCGCGAGAGGCCGGCGTCGAAGAGCTCGGGCTCCTCGCGCCGCACGGCGCTCACGACCTCGAAGGCGAAGCGCATGTGCGCGCTCTCGTCGCGGAAGACCCAGCTCGTCCCCGCGGCGAGCCCGTGGAGAAGGCCGCGCGAGCGCAGGAAGTACACGTACGCGAACGCGCCGAAGAAGAAGAGCCCCTCGACGCACGCGGCGAAGCAGACGAGGTTCAGGAGGAACTGCCGTCTTTCGGAGCGCGACTCAAGCCTCCCCAGCGACGCGATGGAGTCGAGCCAGCGCATGCAGAAATCGGCCTTCTTCCGGATCGAAGGGATGCTCTCGACCGCGGTGAAGGCGCGGTGGCGCTCCTCCGGGTCGGGGATGTACGTGTCGAGGAGCGTCAGGTAGAACTGGACGTGCAGCGCCTCTTCATAGAGCTGCCGCGACAGGTACATCCGCGCCTCCGGGGCGTTGATGTGCCTGTACAGGTTGAGCACGAGGTTGTTCGCCACGATGGAGTCTCCCGTGGCGAAGAAGGCGACGAGGCGCTGCACGAGGTGGCGCTCCGCGGCGGTCATCCTCCGCAGGTCGCCCACGTCGGTCGAGAAGTCGACCTCCTCGACCGTCCACGTGTTCTTGATGGCGGCGCGGTACATCTCGAAGAAGGCCGGATACGCCATCGGGCGCAGCGTGAGGCAGAGGCCCGGATCGAGCAGGCGCGCGGGGCGGCTCACGCGGCTCACTGGCACGCCTCGCAGGCCTCGGGGTTCTCGAGCGCGCACGCCACGTCCGCGGCCCCCTTCGCCGGCGCAGGCGCGAGGTCCGGCGCCGCGTCCACGGTCGCCTTGGCGATGCGCGTGGCGGGGCGCGAGCGCAGGTAATAGGTCGTCTTGAGCCCCTTCTTCCATGCGTGGAAGTACATGCTCGAGAGCTGGCCGATGGTGGGGTTCTCGACGAAGAGGTTCAGCGACTGGCTCTGGTCGATGAACGCGCCTCGATCCGCGGCCATGTCGATGAGCGAGCGCATCGGGATCTCCCACGCCGTCCGGTACACGGCGCGGACCTCCTCCGGCAGCTCGTCGAGCCCCTGGACCGAGCCCTCCGCGAGCTTGAGCCGGGCGCGCACCGCGTCGTTCCAGGCGCCCCGCTGCTTGAGCTCGGCGACGAGGTAGCGGTTCACCTGCAGGAAATCCCCCGAGAGCGTCTCGCGCTTGAAGAGGTTCGACACCTGCGGCTCGATGCACTCGTAGCAGCCCGCGATCGAGGCGATCGTGGCGGTCGGCGCGATCGCGACGAGCAGCGAGTTCCGCAGCCCCTCGGCGCGGACGCGCGCGCGGAGCGCCTCCCACCGCGCCGTGTCCTCCGGCGCGAAGCCCCACGCGTCGAACTGCAGCTCGCCGCGCGCCGCGCGCGTCTCGTCGAACGCCGGGTGGCGCCCCTTCTCGGCGGCGAGGTCCGCGGACGTCGAGAGCGCGTGGTAATACACCTCCTCCGAGATCCGCCTCGAGAGCTCCCGCGCGGCGGCGGCGTCGAAGGGCAAGCGCATCTGGAAGAACACGTCCTGCAAGCCCATGAGCCCGAGGCCCACCGGCCGCCAGCGGAGGTTCGAGCGCCTCGTCGAGGCGATGGGGTAGTAGTTGAGGTCGATGACGCGGTCGAGCTGTCGGACCGCCGTCCGCACCGTCCTGGCGAGCTTCTCGAGGTCGAACGCGACCTCGCCGCCTCCCCGCGCCACGGTGTGCCGCGCGAGGTTGATCGAGCCCAGGTTGCAGACCGCCGTCTCCTCCTTCGAGGTCACCTCGACGATCTCGGTGCAGAGGTTCGAGAGGTGCACGGTCCGGCCGGGCAGCGCAGTCTGGTTGCAGGCGCGGTTCGCCTTGTCCTTGAACGTCATCCAGCCGTTGCCCGTCTGCGCGAGCGTGCGCATCATCCGCGCGTAGAGCTCGCGCGCCTTCATCGTCTTCTTGGCGAGGCCCGCCCCCTCGGCCTCGGCGTAACGGCGCTCGAACTCGTCGCCATAGAGATCGGGCAGATCGCGCACCTCCTTGGGGTCGAACAGGCTCCATTCGCCGTCGGCCTCGACCCGCTTCATGAACAGGTCCGGGACCCAGCTCGCCAGGTTCAGGTTGTGCGTGCGCGCCGCCTCGTCGCCCGTATTGTCGCGCAGCGCGAGGAACTCCTCGACGTCGGCGTGCCACGGCTCGAGGTAGACGCAGCAGGCGCCCTTGCGCTTGCCGCCCTGGTTCACGGCCGCGACCGACGCGTCGAGCGTCTTGAGCCACGGCACGATCCCGCTCGAGTGCCCGTTCGTGCTCTCGATGAGCGAGCCGCGCGACCGCACGCGGTGGTAGGCGAGCCCGATGCCGCCCGAGAACTTCGAGAGCATCGCGACGTCGGTGTAGCGCTGGTAGATGGTCTCGAGGTGGTCCTCCGGCGAGTCGAGCAGGAAGCAGCTCGAGAGCTGCTCGTGGCTCGTCCCGGCGTTGAACAGGGTGGGCGAGCTCGGGAGGTAGTCGAGCGACGAGAACGTCTGATAGAGCTCGATGGCCTGCGCCGCCGTCTCGGACAGCGCGCAGGCGACGCGCAGGAAGAACTGCTGCGGCGTCTCGATGACGAGGCGCGTCTCGGGGTGCTTGAGGAGGTAGCGGTCGTAGAGGGTCCGCAGCCCGAAATACTCGAGCTCGCGATCGCGCCCCGGCTCGATCGCGTCGTTCAGCTTGCGGGCGTTCTGCGCGACGAAGCCGTGGAGCCGCTCGTTGATGAGGCCGAGCCGCCGCCCCACGGCGACGGACTGGGAGAAGGCGTGGATCTCCTGGTTGCGGACCTCCTTGTCGATATAGGTCGCGAGCAGGCGCGCCGCGAGCTTCGCGTACTGGGGCTCATCCGCGATGAGCGACGCCGCCGTCTGGATGGAGAGCTGGTCGAGCTCGCGCGTCGTCGCGCCGTCGTAGAGGCCGCTGATGGTCTTGGTGGCGACGCGGAGCGCGTCCACGTCGGAGAGGGCGGAGCAGCAGCGGCTCACGGCCCGGACGATCTTGTTGACGTCGACGGGCTCGCTCGACCCGTTGCGCTTCTTCACCCGCATCGTCGTGTGCGGGATCGCCTCCTCCGCGCCTCCGCTCCTCGCGCTCCGCGCCCGCGACGGCGCCGCGCCGTTGCTCGTCGTGAATGTGTCGCTCAGCATGGCAATCCTCCTCGTCACGCTTCGTTCGGAGCGGTTCCGGACCGCTCGCGTCGAGACCGCGAGAGCGAAGAGGCCAGCCGATGGGCGCGAGCGCGCAGGCTCTCCGGGAGAGCCCTCGGACCGACCGCTCGCCCCCGCGGGCGAAAGGAAGACAACGCGGGAGGGGGTCGGGACCGGGACGGGCGCGAGATCTGCGCCAGCTCGGACCTCCCCGCCTCCCTCGAGGCTTCCAGGTCAAACCGGCGCGGGATGTCTCCCCAGCGCAGGATGCTGGCAGGTCTTCGGGCTCGCGAGCGCTCCGGCTCTCGCCGGCTTCCTACGGTCCACCGCTTCCCAGCCCGGAGGGCCAGTGCGCGTCGTGGAGATCGTTCTCGCTTACCGCTGCGGGGCAGCCCCGGATTCGCACCGGGTTCCCTTTTCAGCCCCGGGCCGAAGCCCGGGGCACCAACACGAGGCACTACATATTGCGGTGCGGTGCTCCGGTCAAGCGATATGTTGTGGGGCCGGGCGAGCGGACTTGAGCTAGAGCGACAAACGGGTTGAACCTGCCTGAAAAGCGCCGAGATTCGAACCGCCAAGACGCCAAGACGCCAAGACGCCAAGACGCCAAGACGCCAAGACGCCAAGACGCCAAGACGCCAAGACGCCAAGACGCCAAGACGCCAAGACGCCAAGACGCCAAGACGCCAAGACGCCAAGACGCCAAGACGCCAAGACGCCAAGACGCCAAGACGCCAAGACGCCAAGACGCCAAGAATTTTTTTCTCTCTCTCTCTCTCTTTACTTGGCGTCTTTTTTGGCGTCTTGGCGGTTCATTTCTCGCTTGATCAACGTGATTGATCGGTGTTCTAGGGGCAGGAGGCGTTGGCGATCGCCACGGCGTCGAGATCGAAGACGCCCATCGCGCCGGTCAAATCCGGCCGATCGGTGATTCGCACGTAGCGCGCGAAACTGAGCTCGAGATCGGCGAGGTCGAAGGCATCGCCGCCCGCGACCGCGGGGTCGGTGGGATCGAGGATGTTCGTATCGGGGTTCGCCAGCACGGGGTGCCAGCCGGCGCAGGAGCCGTAGGGGGCCGCCGTGGCGGTGCACGGGAAGGCGATCCAGTCGACGCCGTCCTGGCTCACCTCGACGGTCGCGAGCTCGGCGAACACGGTGGTCGGGCTGGTCTCGAAGGCGTTCTCGAAGACGATGAAGTCCGGTCCTGGCCCGTCGACGATGAGGTTGCCCGAGAAGCCGAAGGTGATGGTGCCGCCGTTGCCGAGAGACACCACGTCGGTCGAGCCCCCGCAGCAACCTCCGCCCTTGGGAGGACCGAACGCGATGTCCGGGAACCTGTTCTGTCCGTAGTTCGGGCCCGGCCCGAAGAGGTGGCTTATCACCTCGGAGGCGAACACCGTTTCCGCGCCGGTGCAGTCCACCACGCCGCCGCCATCGCCGCCTGCGCCATCGCCGCCTGCGCCGCCGCCGCCCGCGTCACCGCCGCCATCGCCGCCTGCGCCGCCGCCGCCCGCGGCACCACCGCCGTCGCCGCCCGCGCCGTCGCCGCCCGCGCCGTCGCCGTCGCCGCCCGCGCCGCCGGCCCCCCCTGCGCCGTCGCCGCCAGATCCCCCTGCGCCGCCCGCGCCGCTCCCGGCGTCGCTCGACGACGTGGTCGCCCCGCCGCCCGATCCGGTGGCCCCTCCCTGACCGGCCGCGCCGCCGGAGCCCTGCGCCGCCGTTCCTCCCATTCCCCCGGAGCCGCTCCCGGACGGCGAGCCCTCGGAGGAACAGGCGATGATCGTGAGCACCGACAGAAGCACGCTCGCGCGCGCGATACGAGAAACCATGAGACCTCCGAAGGCAGGCGCGCGCCGCGCCCGAACCGATCCGGCGCGCGCCCGCGTGCTGATCAGTAGAACGGCGCCGACGTGCCGTACCGCGCGAGATAGATGTTGTAATCGGCGGTGTTGATGCTCCCGTCTCCGTTGAAGTCGGCGTGCTGGTTGTACCCGGGGTTGCCCAGCTGGGTGTTCCACGCCGCCGCCAGGATGTTGTAATCGGCGGTGTCCACGTCGTCGTCGTTGTCGAGATCCGCGTCCGCGATGTTCCCGAAGCCGTCGCCGTCGGTGTCTCGCTGGTTCGCGTTCGCCGTGAGGTAGGCGTTGTCCGCGCCGTCGGGCACGCCGTCGCTGTCGGCGTCCGGCGCGCCGTCGGGGAAGTAGAGCGTCACCTTCGGCGTCACCCCGATCTCCCAGAAATCCGAGGCGCTCCCGGCCGAGTAGCACTGCCCCGCGGGGGACGAGTACTCGTCGCCCGACGGGTTCCACGCGATCGCCAGCGCGCTCGTGTGGCCGACGAACGCGATGGGCGACGTCGCGCTGTCGTCCTCGCACGCGTCCGGCGTCAGCTCGAGGTACTGCGACGAGCTCGCCTCGTTCACGGGCGTCTGGCTGCCCCCGACGACGCTCGCGACCACGCTGGCGCGGATGAGCGCCGCGTAGCCGTTCTCGCTCGCGCCGCCGACGCCGAACGCGTCTCCGCCGCCCACGTGCAGGCTGTCGTCCTCGTCGAAGCCGAGCGCCGCCGCGTTCAGCACGTTGCTCGCCAGGAGCGAGCCCTCGCTGCCTCCGTAGGCGTACGCGCTCGCCGTGCCGTCGATGACGTCCTGGATGTCGGCCGCCGCCCATATCCTCAGCTCGCCGGTCCGGTTGGGCGAGGTCTGATAGCCGATCCCGGTGACGAGGTTGCCCTCGGAGTCCACCGCGATCCCCGCGGACGCGCCGGGGATGCTCGTGATCAGCGGGATCTCCGCGATCTGCGGCGCGGTGAGATCGAGGGCGTAGACGCCGCTCGTGTAGCCGCCCGGCCCGCTCCACCCGCCGTTGATGACGAGCGCGTCGTTGCCGTACCAGGCCCCATCGTAGTAGTTGACGTCGAGCTCGATCACGTCCCCGTGGCTGAGCAGGTCGGGAGGCGAGGTGACGCTGAGGATCGAGCTCGGGAACACGAGCAGCGGCGCCCCGTAGCCGACGCCGAGCGCGATCGTGCTGCCGTCCGGCGAGATGGCGAGGAAGCTCGGATCCATGGGCCCGTCGCTCAGCGTCGCGACGGGCACGTAGACGCTCGATCCATAGTTCTTCTGGAGGTACACGGTCTGATCGTTGGCGACGAGCAGCCGCCCGGCCAGCTCGTATCCATCGATCTCCTCGGCTGTCGTCGGGAACCCGTCGAGGGCGATGGACCACCCGTCGGCGATGGCGGGGAGGTCGAACGTATACGACGTGTTCCCCGCGTACTCGTCGAAGGCGTCCGCCAGGGCCGGCGGCGAGAGCAGGAGGAGCGCTGCGGCGACGGAAGATGCGGAAATGCGCATAAGGCCTCTTTCGTTGTTGACGCTACTGCCAGACGGGAGAGAGCGCGCACACGTGCCTCCGCGTCGCGCTCGAGAGCTGAGCTGTCGCCGGAGCGCGACGGAGCGCGCGTGTTCACGCTCGGTGGCGACATCAGGCAGGGCGATGGCGCTCCGTCGATCCTCTCCCGGGGAGGCTCCGCGCGGCGCCGCTCGTCGCCCCCCTCGCTCGGAGCGACGCCGCGCCGCTCGGCGCGAGATCGCGATGCACGGAGGAGCCAGCCGCGACGCGCAGCGGCGCTGAACCTTGGTAGATGATCATCGGACCGACCCTTCGCCCCCGCGGGCGACTGCAAAGAAAGCTCGGGGGACGGATCGGAACCGAGAGGAGCGCGAGAGTCCGCGCCAGCTCGGACCTCACCGCCTCCCTCGAGGCTTCCAGGTCAAACCGGCGCGGGATGTCTCCCCGGCGCCGGATGTTGGCAGGTCTTCGGGCTCGCGAGCGCTCCGGCTCTCGCCGGCTTCCTACGGTCCACCGCTTCCCAGCCCGGAGGCCAGTGCTCGTCGTGGAGATCGTTCTCGCTTACCGCTGCGGGGCAGCCCCGGATTCGCACCGGGTTCCCTTTTCAGCCCCGGGCCGAAGCCCGGGGCACCAACACGAGGCACTACATATTGCGGTGCGGGGCGCGGGTCAAGCGAGATGTCGGGGGGGCGCCGGACGAAGGGAGCGACAATGGGCTTCGAGCGAGGATGTGCTCACGCGTCGCGCGCCCGGAGCTCGTCGTCGAGGCGCTCGTCGTATTCGTCGCGAACGGGCGCCGCGACGGCGCCGCTCGACGGGGCGGGCTGCGCGGCGCCGCGCCTCCACGAGCGCAGCAGGGCGAAGACCCCGAGGAAGGTCGCCGCGATGCCGACCATCAAGCCCAGGGCGACCTTGCCGAGGACGCCGGACGAAGGCGCCGCGCGGAGGCGGTCGCCATAACGTGCGACGAGGTCGCTCTCGATAGCATCGGCGGCCTCTCCCCGGCGGAGGCGGGCGCGGATCTCGCGACGGAGCTCGCTCGCCATCTCGGATTCGTGCACGTCGAGCGTCTGATTCCAGCAACAAGGCGCGAGCAGGCGCGCTGCGAGCGCCTTCTCGCCGGGCGCCGGGGTCGCGTCGACGATCTCGGCCGCGGCCTCGCTGGGCGTCGCCGGCTCGGCCGTGCCGCTGAGCGCGACGCTCGCGATGGCGGCGGCCAGCGCCGCCGCGCGGCGCCAGCGCGCGCTCCGCAGAAGCCGGAGACGCACGGGCGAGATCACCGCACGTGCGCCGCGCGGGGAACGGGCCGGGTCATCCGTCAACGCGCCGTGCTCTCGCTGGGTCATGGTGAGACAGGCTAGCGCGACTGGCCGCAAGGGCCCTGCGACACGATGTCGCGCTCGTCCACGCGCGGCCATGGGCGCGCCGAAGGCCGGGATACCGCTGCTCCGTGCGAGGGGATGCGACACCGTGACGCATTGCCGGCGCCACCTTGCAACACCTAATGTCGCGCGCATGCCAAACGAGGTTCTCTGTTCCACGTCTCCAGGGTCATCCTCGGCCGGCGACGGAGCGCCGGTCCGCCGGCGCCGGCGCCTCCGGCCGGTGCAGATCGGACTCTGGGTCTCTGCGCTCGCGGGGCTCGCCGTCTTCGGCGCGGTGTCACGCGCGCGCGAGGCGCCCGCCTCGCCGCCCGTGCTCGGCGAGATGCCGGCGTTCTCGATGACGGATCAGGACGGCCGCCCCGTCACGCGGGAGTCGCTCCGCGGGCAGACGCTGATCGTCGACTTCTTCTATGCGAGCTGTCCCGTGTCGTGCCCGAGGCTCTCGGCGCAGATGGCGGCGTTCCAGGAGCGGCTCGCCCAGCGCGGCGAGGCGCGCGGAAAGGCGCTCCCCATCCACCTGATCTCGATCACGCTGGATCCGGAGAACGATACACCCGACGTGCTGCGCTCGTACGCGGCGCGTTACAGCAGCGGCCGTGGCGCCTGGTCGTTCCTCTCCGGCCGGAGCGAGGAGCTGAATCGCGTGGTGGTGAAGGGGTTCAAGGTGCGCTTCGAACGAGCCGACCCGTCGGCCGGGCTCGGCGCGATCATGCACGGAGAATGGTTCGTCCTGGTCGACGGGCTGGGCCGTATCCGTGGCTACTACCAGATCGGCGATGAAGAGCGCATGAACGAGCTCGCCCGCGACGCGGAGCGACTGGCCTCGGAGGAGCCGACATGAATCGATCGATGTGCGCTCGCCTCCGCGCCGCGCATCTCGCGCGGTCCCTGCTGCTCGGGGCGGCGATCGCGACGAGCCTCACGGTCTCGTGCTCGAAGGCGTCCACCGCCGCTCCGCGTGTCCACCATGCGACGGGCGCCGTCCGCTCGCTCGGTCCGGGGCGCGCCTATGTCAACGTCGCGCACGACGACATCCCGGGCTACATGAGCGCGATGACGATGTCGTTCGAGCCCCAGAGCCCGTCGCAGCTCGACGGTATCGAGGTCGGCGATCGCATCGCCTTCGACTTCTTCGAAACGGAGGACGCTCGCCGTGTCCTTACGCGGGTCGAGAAGCGCAGGTGAGCCGACTGCAGGGCGGGGAGCGTGGATAAGGGGCCGTTCGATCGGCGCCGCGTTCATCGCCGCGGGGCTGGGGATCGTCACGCTCACGGCGCTCGCCTTCGCCCCGCCGGCGACCGGCGTCTTCGCCATTCACGGGATCGAGCTCGGGATGACGGCGAGCGAGGTCGTCCGGCGCTTCGACGCTGGACCGGCCGGCCGCTGGAGCGAGGCCACGAGCTGCGCCGGGCCTTCGATCGAGTGGTCGCGGGGCGAGGCGGCGCCCGCCAGGGCGCCCGTCGCCGCGCGCTTCGAGTTCCATGAGGGCCTGCTCATGGCCGCGCGGGTGCGCGTGGCGCCGGAGGACCCGAGCGCGCGCGGCGCGCGGCTCGAGACCTCCGCCCAGTTCGTGCTCGCGCGTGAGGCGCGGGACGACGGCTCCTCGATGATCGTGCTCCTCGCCCGCGGGTGCCCCGAGCACGAGGCGGAGGTCGAGCAGCTCCTCAGCGGCCGCTCCGCACGGCGCTGAGGCGGCGCGGCCCGCGCGGCGGCGCGGCCCGCGCGCGCCGAGCGCCCTTCACTCCACCCGGAAGAGCTCCTGCGTCTCGGGATGCAGCGTCCCATCGGCGATATCGATACCGAGCCGCTCGAAGATGGCAGCGCACTCCGGATCTTCGGTGCCGGACATGCAACCAGGCGCGCCGCCGCCGTCCACGGAGAGATCGCTCGCCGCGACGGCCGCGGCGAAGTCGACGAGCACCGTCGTCGTCAGCGGATCGAAGCCCGTGAGCACGACCTCCGCGACGTTGGGCCGGTCGCACTCGGTGACGACCCCGCTCGCATCCGCGACGCACCCGGTGCTGCCGAGGTGGAGGAAGAACCGCTCGCTGCCCTCGCGGCTGGAACGGTGTCGATGCGGGCGAACTTGTAGCCCGCCTCCCAGCTCCAGAAGAGCCCGCTCAGGTTGAGCGGCGACGGCGCCGTGGCGACGTCGGCGTGGTTCAGGGCGAACGGCACGCCGAGCTTGAACGAGAGCCCGTCGTAGGTGCCCGGTGGGACCGTGCCGCGGACCTCGCCGTTCGTCGGCTCGGTGCCGTTCGCGCAGCTCCCGGTCTTGTCCTCGAAATCGAGCAGGACCAGGTCCTGGAACTGCCAGAGCCCGTCCTGATCGAGCGTCACGGGCACGTCGTCCCCGTCCGCGCGGTGCAGCCGGATGTCATGGATGTAGAGGCGAAAGTCCGAGAGCCCGACCTCGGTGCCCGCCGCACCGAGGGCGTATGTGCCGTCGCACGAGAAGACGTCTTCGCCGACGCGGCCCTCGAACCGGAGCGCGATGGACGCGTCGTCGCCGCCGCCCGTGCCGCCGCTCCCTCCTTCTCCCGCCCCGCCGCCGCCGTCACTGCCGCCGTCGCCGCCGTCGCCGCCGCCGTCGCCGCCGCCGCCGCCATCACCGCCGGTGCTCGACGAGCCGGAGCCGGAGCTCGCGCTCGTCGCGCCCGCGGAGCCTCCGCCACCCTCGTCGTCCCCGCACCCTGCGAGCAGCGCCAAGGCGGCGAGCAGCGAGACCGATACCGACGAGGTGAATCGTGTGTACATGAGAAGTGCTCCGTCGTGAATGTCGTGAATGAAGAAGTGGCTGGAAGCCGTCATGGTGCGTGTCGGGCGCGGATCGCGGCCAGAGCTCGCGCTCATTCCTCGCGTCGCCGTCAAGGTGGGACGTCGCTCCATGGCTCGACGTCGTCCAGGTCGAAGCGGAGCGTCGTGCTCCACCCGATGAGCTTCGACGGCGCCGGCACGTCGCTCACCGTCAAGATCTCGATGCGCTTGCCCTCGTCGGGCGCGCGGCACTTCCAGCCGACGACGATCTTGTCCGGCAGCCGGCTGCATCCGATCACGACGCCGCACGCCGGACCTCGGTCCAGCATCGCCCAGCGGGACGCCGCCGCGGTCATCGCCTCGAGGAGGTGCTCGCCTGTGATGCGGTCCCGGTACACCGCGTCGGCCGCGAGCCACTCGATGAGCGACAGGTGCACCTGCCAGCCCATCGACGCGCGAGCCTCCGCGGCCCAGGCGAGGAACCGCTCGAAGATGTCGCCGCCTCCGAGCCGATCGATCGCCACGCAGGGATCGAGCAGCGAGTGGAGCACGCCGCGGAGGGCGACCTCGGCGAGCGACTTCCCGGGCCCGTCGGGGAGGGCCTGCCACGCGACCTTGGACAGGAATGCATCGTACGCCGCCTCAGGGGCCAGCTCGCCGATGTCATGCATAGAGGGACCTCACCCGGATGAGATCGTCGCGCCACGCCTCGCCGGGACGCCGCAGTTCCGCTGCGCGATGATGGCATTGGAGAAGTCGAAGAGCAGCCCGGCGCCCGTCTCCGCGATGAGGCGCCGAAAGAAGCCCGGCTGAGCTCGGCCCGAGCCCAGGATGGACGGGTAGTTCTCGAAGCAAACGGTGTGCTCGAGCATGCCCTGAAAGCGGCGCACCTTGTCGATCACCAGGTCGCCCTGGCGCTCGTAGTCGAGCTCGGGCAGGAACGCGACGCTCCGCCCGCCGACGGTGAACCGCAGCAGGTGATCGGAGACATACATCGGCCTCAGCGCGCGGATGAACCCTCGAATGCGCTGCGCGATGAACGCGAGCTCGTTCTCCGGCCGCTCGATGAACCGCGAGTGCATGATGTGAAAGGCGAGCGGCGCGTCGCCGAACGCGCGCCGGATGGCGTCCGGCTCGACGTGGAGGAAGTTGTCGATGAGGATCTCGCAGTCGTCGGCGGACCCTTCCACGATGAGGCGCCGGACCAGCGGGAGGTCGTCCGCCTTCGTCCAGTTCACGCCGAGTCGCATGGGAGCAGGTCGGTCTTCCATCGGAGGAGCACTCTGGTCGTCGGAGGTGGGCGCCCGCCGCCGCGCGGCGCGCAGAGAGCGGTGGTCCGGACACGCCGCCGGCGCCTCCGGACCACCGCGACGATGTGCGCCTATCGATTACAGGTTGGTCGCACAGACCGTGGCGCAGCGCATCGCGCCAGCATCGTTCACGCGCACGGCCTCGATCTTCAGGACGCGAATCTTCATGGCGTATTCCTTCGACGATGGGTTGTCGTGGCACGCCCCGCGGCGAGAGCTCTGCAGGTTCGCGCCGCAGCGGCGAGAGCAACGCTATGGGGGCGACCCGCGCAGTGTCAAGCAGCCCACGAAACTGCGCGGACAGGCGCGTTCCCTCGATGAATAACGATAGATCGACGCGTCAAGCCGGCTGGATGTGACATGATGACGCAGGGATGAGACCCTCTCGAGTCATCGAAGCTTCCGCCCGTGTCGGCCATGGCGAGCCGTGCTGATGAACGTTTGCCATGAGAGAAAAACGTCGTACCAACGACACGATCTCGTGTCCGCGCTCGTTCAGGACGCGCGCATGGCGGACCTCGAGGATGCCGGATCGGCCACTCCTCCTCGTCCCCGCCGGTTCCCCTGCAATCTATCCTTCGCCCCGGCTCATCCGCCGCAACCCTCGATCCCGGCCGAGCAGTACGCGCTCCACCAGGGGTTGCACACGTCGGCGTCCTGCTCGTCGCCTTGGCTCATGTCGAGCAGCTCGGCGAAGCTGGATTGGGTGTCTCCGTACCGCAGGTGCATGTGTTTGGCGGCGCCATCGCCGTGCGGCGGGCGCATGATCACGTAGTGGAACGCCTCGCAGCCGTCCCCGCCGGAGGTGAGCGCGAACTGGAGCCACACCGAGTCTGGATACTCCGGGAAGTAGTGGGGATCCGGCGCGAAGCCCTCGTACGAGTACGCGCATCCCTCGGCGAGCGGCATGGCGCCTTCTCGGTCGCTGTAGAACGATATCTCTCTCATCTCCTTGAGAGCCACACGCCCGGGATTGCGGGGATCGTCCGGGCATTCCGCGGCGAGCGGGTCCGACGTGAAATCGCCGTCCACGCCGAGGTACGGGACACCCTTGTTCGGTTCCTCGGCGACGACCTCGTCCTTGCTGGAACCATCGTCACCACAACCGAGCAGAAGCACAAACGCGAACGTGGCGCACAGCGCGCCAGTGAGTCGAGACGCCATTTCCTAGAAGGCTCCTTCGCCATCGCGCGCCGACCGGCTCCGGCAAAAGACCGGAGGATCGAGCGGGCGAGCGACCCATAACACATCGCAGCCGTGCCAGTGGCACGAAATTTCTGTTTCGTGCTACCGGGGCCGAGCCTCGGTGTGGCGCCGGGTCGGGGGAGGGCACGGCGAGCTCGCCGACGTACGCGCCTCGCCCTCCCGCCCGCGCCCGCCGGCGCCCGGCCATTTCGGCGGCGAGGGCGCCGAGCCCGCCGGCGTGCGCCGTCGCGCCGGCCCGCGGGCGGCTGGCGGCGCCTCCGGCGGCGGGTCACAAACGGGCCCATGCCGCTCAGCCATGCGCTCCTCGCGGATCCGGTCGACGACCTCATCGCGCTCCTGCGCGGCAAGCGCTTCGTGGCGCTGACCGGGGCGGGGTGCAGCACCGAGTCCGGCATCCCGGACTACCGCGGACCCGAGACGCGGCGCCGCGCGCGCAACCCGATCCAGGGGCGGGAGTTCTCGCGCTCGGCCGAGATCCGGCAGCGCTACTGGGCGCGCGCCGTGATCGGCTGGGAGCGGTTCTCCCGGGCCCAGCCCAACCCCGCCCACCGCGCCCTCGCGCGGCTGGAGCGGGACGGGCTGCTCGGCGGCCTCATCACGCAGAACGTCGACGGCCTCCACCAGGCCGCCGGCAGCCGCCGCGTCATCGAGCTGCACGGGACGCTCGCCGAGGTCGCCTGCCTCGCGTGCGGCGCGATGGAGCCGCGCGCCGCCCTCCAGGAGCGGCTGCTCGATCGGAACCCCGGCTGGCTGCGCCTCGCGGCCGACGTCGCCCCCGACGGCGACGCCGACCTGCCCGCCGAGCACGTGGCCGGCTTCCAGACGCCCCCCTGCCTGCGCTGCGACGGGCCGCTCAAGCCGCGCGTCGTCTTCTTCGGCGAGAACGTGGCGCGGCCGATCGTCGACGCGGCGTTCGCGCTCGTCGATGCGGCGGAGGCGCTCCTCGTCGTGGGCTCCTCGCTGGCGGTCTTCTCGGGCTACCGCTTCGTGCTGCGCGCCGCGCAGCGGGGCATCCCGATCGCGATGGTCAACCTCGGGTCCGCGCGCGGCGAGGAGCTCGGGGCGCTGAAGGTCGAGGGCCGGGCGGGCGACGTGCTGCCGCGCCTCGCCGAGGCGCTGGCCGGCGCGCCGCTGCCGGGGTGAGGGCGCGCCGCACGCGTGGGTCACGCCGGCGAGGGGGGTCGCGCCGGGCGTCAGCCGCGCCGGTACATCACGTCGGTGCGCAGCACGTACTTGCGCCCCCGCGTCACGGCGGCGCCGCGGTGGAGCCGCCGGTGCTCGAACACGAGCGCCATCCCGCGCTGCGGGGCGACGCTCCGGCCGCCCCAGAAGTCGGTCGTGCCGCCCTCGAAGTCGTCGTTCAGGTAGACCATCGCGGTGAACAGGCTCCGCTCGATCTCCGATCGCGGGAACGACCCGTCGCCGTGCCAGTTGAAGTACTCGCCCTCGGCGTACCGGTAGTAGCGGAAGCGCTCGTTCAGCCCGACGGCGCGGAGGGCGCCCCAGGTCGGCGGGGTCCACGGCGCGAGCCGCTCCCAGAGGCGCGCCGCGAGGGCCGGATCGTCGAGCATGACGCGGCCGTTGTTGCGCACCTCGAGGTTGATGACGCTGGTGCCCCCGATCGGCGCCTGCTCGAAGCCGCGCGCCTCGGCGAGCGCGATGAAGCCGTCGCACTCCTCGGGCGACAGGAGGTTCGTCACGGTGAAGATGCGGAGGTCGTCGGTGGTGGTGGTCCGCTGGGCGGGTCGTTCGGCGTGCATCGTGCTCATGCCTGGACCATGCGTCCCGGCGGACCGGATCCGGAAGGGCGCGACCGGGCAGGACCGGGCAGGACCGGGCAGCGCGGTGGACACGGGGGCGCGGCATCGCCGATCATCGAGGGCTCGCAGCGATGGCACAGGTCCCCAGGGCGGGCCGAGGCGCGCAGCCCGCGGTCCATTTCAACCACGCGCTCCTGCTGCGGGCGCGGCTCGAGCTCGACCTGACGCAGGAGCAGGTCGCCGCGGCGATCGGCGTCGATGTGCGCACCTACCGCCGCTACGAGTCGGGCGCGGTCAACGATCCGCGGCTCGGCTTCTCGGTCCGGAGCCCGTCGCGGCGGCGCATCCTCGAGCGGCTCGGCGCCGAGCTCGGCCTCGCCGAGGCGGACCTGCTCGCGGGCGAGGCGGGGGAGGCGCCCGGCGGCGCGGCCGAGGCGCCGGCGCCGGCCATCGCGCCCGCCGGGGCGCAGGGCGCCGCCCGGGCGTGGCGCCAGCTGCACGCGCACACGCTCCAGCGGGCCCGGCACTTCGTCGGGCGCGGCGAGATCCTCGATCGGCTCGCCGCGTGGGCCGCCGCCTCGCCGCCCTCTCCCCGGGTGATCGCGCTCCTCGGCGTCGGCGGGGCGGGCAAGACCGCGATCGCCGAGCGATTCCTCCAGGGGCTCGGCGACGCCCCGCGACCCGGCGGGGTGCTCGTCTGGAGCTTCTACGACGACCCCAGGACCGAGGCGTTCCTCGACCAGGCGGCGGCCTACTTCGCGCCGGTCCCGGGCGCCTGCGGCGCGGCGGCGCCGCCGGCGGCGCCCGGCGAGCAGCTCGCGCGGCTCAAGGACGCGCTCGGGCAGGGCCCGCCGCACCTGCTCGTGCTCGACGGCCTCGAGACCGTGCAGGCCGAAGGGGGCGGCGGCCGCGCGCACGGCGAGCTCCACGACGCGCTCCTCCGGCGGCTGCTCTGCGCGATCGCCGCGGGGCTCGGCGGCGCGCGGGCGCTCGTCACGTCGCGCTTCGAGCTCGCGGACCTGGCCGCGTGGGCCGACGGCGGGCTCGCGTCGATCCGGCCGGAGCCGCTCGGCGAGGGCGACGCCGCGTCGCTCCTGCGCCGATGGGGGATCCGGGGCGACGGCGAGGCCCTCCGCGCGCTGTTCGAGCAGACCGGCGGCCACGCGCTCTCGGTCGCGGTGGTCGGCTCCTACGTGGGCGCGTTCCTCGGCGGCGACGCGGGGCGGCTCTCCGCGGCGCGCGCGGCGCACCTCGCCGAGGCCGAGCGCGACGACGTCCTCGCCCGCCGCCTGAGCTCGGTCCTGTCGGCCTACGCGCGCGCGCTGCCCCCGGGCGAGCGGGACCTGCTCGCGCGCCTCTCGGTGTTCCCGGCCGGCGCGAGCGAGGCGGCGCTGCTCCAGCTGATCCGCGCCGGCGGCGAGATCGCGGGCGCCATGGCGGGGTGGGGCGCCGCGGAGCTCGCCCGCGGGCTGGCGCGGCTCGAGCGGCTCGGGCTCGTGTTCACGGCGCGGCAGGGCGAGGCCTGCGCCTCGACGCACCCCTTCGTGCGGCAGCACTTCAAGTCGCTGCTCGGCGTGCCGCCGGAGCGCATCCACGCCGCGGGGAGCGCCGCGCCGCCGCCGCGCCTCGACGAGGCGCCGCGCCGGGCGCCGCGGGAGCGCCGGGCGGTCGACGCGTACGAGGCGATCCTCGCCGAGCTGCTCGGCGCCGGGCGCGCGGGCGAGGCCTACGAGATCTACGCGTTCGGGCTCGGCGGCTTCGCGCACCTCGGCCTCAAGCTCGGCGACATGGCCCGCGGCGCCCGCATCCTGCGCGCGTTCGCCGGCGGCGACGACCCCCGCGGGATGCCGGCCTCGCTGCCCGCGGGCGCGCGCGCGTCGCTCGCGTACGAAGCGGGGCTCTACGCGGGCGCGCTCGGCGATCTCGCGTTCGCCTGCGCCTGCTACGCGGCGCACAACGAGATCGCGGCGGCGCTCGCCGATCCCGCGCCGCTCGCGACCGGCCTGCGCACGCTGGCGTACACCGAGCGGCTGCGGGGCCGCCTGACGGAGGCGCGCCGCCTGCTCGAGCGCGCGTCGGAGGTCGGCGCGCGCGGCGCGACGAGCGGCGTGCGCGCCGCGGACAGCGGCCAGACGGCGCGCGTCGTGGCGCTGCTCGCCGCGGTGCTGCACGACCTCGGCGAGGTCGACGCGGCGGGCGAGCACTTCGCGATGGTGCGGAGGCTGGGCGACGCGCCGGTGGCGCGCCGCGCGCTCTGGGAGGCGGAGCACGACCTCGCGCTCGGGCGTCGGGACAGGGCGCGCGAGGCCACGGAGCGGAACATCGCCGAGTGCCGGCGGCGCGGCTGGGAGGGCCACGTGGCGCACGGCCACACGCTGCTCGGCCTCGCGCTGCTCGAGGGCGACGGCGGCGACGGCGGCGACGGTGGCGAGGGTGGCGGCGGCGGCGAGCGCGGCAACGGCGGCAACGGCGGCGGCGGCGTCGCGCCGGCCGAGGCGCACCTCGCCGAGGCGCGCCGCTGGGCGTCCGCGACGGGCGAGGTGGAGGTCGCGCTGCGGTGCCACGAGCTCGCGGCGCGGATCGCGCTCGCGGCCGGGCGGCCCGACGAGGGCGCGCGGCAGGCGCTGGAGGGGCTGCACGCCGCGGCGGCGTGCGGGTTCGGCCCGTTCCGCGCGCGGCTCGCGGTGGTCGCCGCGCGGTGCGCGCTGGCCCGCGGCGCGGGGGAGGCGGCGCCTGCGGCGGCGCTCGCCGACGCGGCGGCGGCGTGGGCGGGCGAGGACGCGTGGGCGAGGGCGGACGCGCTGCACTGGGCGGGCGTGGCGCGCGCGGCGGCGGCGCGCGGCGACGAGCGCGCGCGCGGTCGCGAGCTGCTCGCCGAGGCGGCGGCGCTGCGGGCGCGCCTGCGCCACCCCGGGGCCGGGGCGTCGCGGGAGGCGCTGGCGCGGCTCGGGTGAGGGGCGGGCGCGCGCCGCGCGCCGGCGGACGGAGCGTCGCGGGCGGGCGCTCCGCTGCTCGCCGTCGGGGTCGTGCTGGCGATGGAGATCGCGCGGCTCCGGCTTTCCCGTCTCGGGTAACGTCACCACGGGGACAGCGCGTCGTCCGCGAACGGTCGCGCCGTTGCGCGGTCCTCTGCGCAGGAGCGACCATGTCCCACCGACTTCCCGACTTGACGATTTCTTTCGTGCTCGCCCTCTCCCTCGCGCTGGGAGCATCGGGCTCCGCGAGCGCCGCGCCGGTGATCATCGCCGGAGATCCGGTCGCGCCGCTCCCCGCCGACAGCGGCACCGGCCTGTGCGGCGCGCACAGGCTGTCGGCCGACCCGGAGGGCGACTTCTACGTCTCGCCGGCCACGGCCGAGGGGTTCATCGAGAAGATGACCACGTTCTTCGATGCGGGGCAGCCCGATATCGAGAGCTTCGTGGTGAGCACGCCGCTCGATCTCTCGAACAACTACAACGCCGGCGACGAGCGGAGCTTCGGAGATTTCCTCAACGCTGTCCCCGACTGTCCGGAGGGAGGGTGCGACTTCGCGTCGAACGAGCCCGACGAGTCGTTCGGCGTGCGCCTGCGCGGCTACCTGGCCGTGCCGCCCGAGCACGTCGATCAGCCGGTCCACTTCGGCCTCTACGCCGACGACGCCGTGGCCCTGGTGCTCTACGACGCGACGCAGGCCGCCTATCCGGTGCTGGCGCAGCCCGTCAAGCTCGGCCTCACCGCCTGGCGCATGACGAACACCGTCACGTTCGCCAAGGAGGGCCTGTACCCGATAGAGGTCCTCTACGCCGGTATCTTCGAGCATTCGGCGCTCGAGGTGTCTGTCCTGGTCGGCGAGTTCGAGGATTTTCAGCTCGGTGCTGGAGAGAATGGCAGCGTGAGCCTCGCGGAGTCCGGCTTCACGCTCGTCGAGCCGGCGTCGCTCTATCAGGCCTTGTCGAGCGGCGACTCGAACCCGGACGAGGCCTCCTGTACGCAGTGCGGCCGCGAGTTCGTCGACCAGAGCGGGAACACCGGCTGCGCGCCGGGCGCCTACTGCAACAGCGCCGCGCTGTGCGCGCCGTGCGCCGTCGACGAGTTCTGCGGGCCCACCTGCAGCCCGTGCAGCGGCGAGGCGCCGCGCTGCGCGCTGGTGGATGGGACGCCGGAGTGCGTGGCGTGCGCGAGCGACGCGGACTGCGATGACGGCGAGGTCTGCGACCCCGAGGCGCACGCCTGCGCCGCGGACCCGACCGAGCCGGGCGCCGGCGGGGCGGGCGCGGGCGGGGCGGGCGCGGGCGCGGGCGGGGCCGGCGGCGGCGCGGCGCCCGGGCCGGGCCCGGAGGACGATGACGGCGGCTGTGCGTTCCGGGCCGGCGGGACGGGTCGGCCGGGCGGCGCGGGCGTCATGGCGCTCGCGGGGCTCGGGCTCGCGCTCGCCTGCGCGCGTCGCCGGACGCGGGCGGCCTCGCGGTGAGGCGCGTCCGCGGGGCGCGCCTCGCGCTGATCTCCGGCGGCGGCGCCTCCTCATCCGGCGCCGCTCGATCGCCTGGCGGCGCCTCCTCATCCGGCGCCGCTTGATCGCCTGGCGGCGCTCGTCTTCCGGCGGCGCCGCCTCGCCGCGCGTCAGGTGGCTGCCGGGCCGCGCCGCGGCAGGCGCTGCAGGATGTCCGTCGTCTCGGCGCTCTGCTTGAGCCCGGCGAGGCGCTTCTCGATATCGCGCATCAGCACGGCCGCCATGGCCGGCTCCAGCACCGGGGCGAGGACCTGCGGGCGCGCGGTGAAGTTGTAGCGGAAGGTGACGCGGGTCCGCCGCGGCGACAGCGCCTTGAAGAGCCACGCGCCCGAGAACTGGCGGAAGATCCGCGGCCCGTCGACCATGGTGATGGCCACCTGCTCCGGCGGGTTCAGGGTGATGTAACGGGCCTCCATGGACAGCCCGTTCTTCGCCCGCACCCACACCCGCACGCCGACGGCGGGCTCGGTCGCGCCGTCGCGGTAGCGCATCTCGCGGAGGAACGGGTCCCACTCGAGCCGGAGATCGTAGTCCTGGGACAGCGCGAAGAGCTCGTCGGGGGCGGCGTCGATCTCGGCGGTGCTCTGGATCGTGGGCATGGCGCTCAGGATAGGGGCGCGGGGATCGCGATGGCGAGGGCGCGCTGCGCGGTCTGGCTGTGGGCTCGGTCGTCGGGCGTTGCCTCGGTCTCTCGGGGCATGAGCTGGGCACGCGCGCGCTCATCGACCCGGATCTCGCTGCCGGTGCGGCGCGCGCCGGTGCGTTGACGTCTCGCGGGGGCCCGGGTAGTCCGCCGCGCATGGGCTACCGATCGGCGTTCGTGCTCGTGTTCATGGGTGTTGCGGCGCTCGCGCTGGGCGGCTGCAACCGGGGGTATCAGACGGCCGCCGAGCTCGAGTCGGCGGAGCGCGGGCCGACCCACTGCGCGAGCTCCTGTTACGGGCTCGGGATGCGGATGTCGGCCTTCGTGCTCGTGGATCGCGCCGTGGCGGGCTGCGTGTGCGAGCCGGTGCAGGCGCCGGCGGGGTCTTACGCTGCGCCGCCACCTGCCGCCGCGCCGCCACCTGCCGCCGCGCCGCCGGCTGCCGCCGCGCCGCCGGCTGCCGCCGCGCCGCCGGCTGCCGCCGCGCCGCCTGCCGCGGCGCCACCTGCCGCCGCGCCGCCTCCGGCTGCCGTGCAGCCGCAGAGCCGCGCGTCGGCGGCGGCCGCGGCGGGCTACGCCGTGATCGAGGCGTACCGGCGGCAGCAGGAGGAGCAGCAGGCGCTGCGGGCCACGGAGCCGAAGTGAGCTGGCGTGGGGGCGGGAGACGACCTGCCCCTCGGAGGAGGCCCCCAGCACCGTTGGCTCATGGAGGAGCCCGCGTGGCAGACTCGCCTCGACCATGGACGAGCCGGCGCGCAAGATCATCTGGACGTACGCCGAGTATCTCGAGCAGGAGCGGGAGAGCCCGACGAAGCACGAGTTCCTGAACGGCGAGATTTTCGCGATGGCCGGCGGCACGCCGGAGCATGCCCGCCTGTGCATGAGCGTCGGCGCCGAGCTCCGGGCGCCCCCGCGTGCCTCCGCTGTCCTGGTGCGCGACCTGCAAGACCTACGCGGTCATCCCTTGGCGGTGCACTTCGTACCAGACGAACGGGCAGTGCTCCCTCAGGTACTTCTCGCTGATGTCCTTCCGTCGATAGTCATCGAAGTATGCCAGTCGCCTCACTCTGCAATCGGGGTCGTCGAGGCCGAGGCGGTCGATCGTGGTCTGGGCCTGGTCCTTGAGCGGCTGCGGAAGCGCTGGATTCGGAGAAATTGCGCCCGTCAGGGGATTGAGGTGGAACGTGTCCGGCTGGATCTGGAAGGGATCGAGGAGGTCATCGAAGATCCCCTTCCTGACGTTGAGCTTGCTGCACGCGAGCCGGAGGTTGTACCAACGATAAGCGTGCTCGACGGCGCTCGACTTCGCGATGAAGTGGTCCGCGGTTCGCGCTCCGGTGACAGGATCGATGTAGATGCAGACATAAGCGCAGATGCCACCGTAGCGTTTGTGCAAACTTTCGAGACATTCGCGCCAGAAGGGCCGTAGCTCGATCGGCCTGCCATCCCTCGTCATCGCGGGCCCCTGCAGGGGGTGCCCGTTCTCCTTGAGCCACCGCCGGCCGGGCCGATAGACCTTTTCGTTGAAGCCCTTCGGTGCGCGCCGCTGCTGGACCGGGATCACGAAACCCACCCGCGCTTCTCGGCGATGAACCGCCATCGCACCCAGAACGGGTCGAGCTCGCCGAGCACCTTGCGGAGCCCCTCGTGAATGGCTCGCGCCTCCTTCTTGCTCAGTTTCGGCGCCTCCATCGCCTTCGCGGCCTGTTCGATTGCCCTCTCGGCCTCCCTGGACCGTGGCTGCTTCAGCCCGAAGCGCTGCATGAGCCACGTATTCGCATCGCCCAGCCGCTCGAGCGGCTCCTCGATGACGCGCACCACGTTGTTGCCCTTGACGCCGGCCTCCTGCTCGAACTCGAGCAGCGTATCCTGATCCTTGTCGAAGAGCATCTCCACCGAGGCAAGCACCAGGGGCGCGTGGGTCGTCACGACGAGCTGAACGTCGGCCTCGACGCCCAGATCCGCGATCACCGAGAGCAGCGCGGGCAAGATGGACCGCTGCCATCGCGGGTGGAGGTGCGCCTCCACCTCGTCGATGAGCACCGTCACTCGATCGAGCGGCGCGAAGCCGGCGACAGGGGCAGCTTGCTGGATCTCCGAGATGGCCCACACCAGCGCGTAAGCGAGCCCGAGCACGCGCTTGACCGCGGCCGAGGCATGGACGGCGAAGACGTTGGCCTCGTAGCCCAGATCGAGCGTGGGATACGTCCGAGCGTCGCGGAGAGAAAAGCGCTTGGGCAAGCCGAACCTGATGGGGGCGTCGGGCGGCGAGAACGTCTCCAGCACTTTCTGCAGCCGCTCGAACGCGTCCCGCCGCTCGGACCGCCAGCTTACGGCGTCTTCGAGAAACCCGCGGCACAGAGGGGTGATTTTATCGCGCGCGTGAAGACCATACCAGAGTTCCTGGGGCGAGAAGTGGTAGCCCCTGGCGAGCCCCTGCTCGGTCTTGTCCGCGGGCTTTGCATTGCGGATCGGGTCCCAGACGGAGAAGCTCCCATCAGCTCTCGCATAGAGGGTGAGCCCCGGCGCGAGCGCGCGGGTGCCTTTCTTCTTCCACCGCTCCTTGGTCAGGTCGTAAGAACCCTGGAGAGTCCTGTTTCCTGCCTGGGCCAGGATGGATGCGCCAGGTGCGCCACGACCGTTCCGCGCGCGCGCCGGCGGCCTCGCTTGCAGCTTCGGATCCGCCCACGCGCCGGTGAGAGCCCACCAGAGCACCTCGAGCACGAACGTCTTGCCGAGGCTGTTGTCTCCGATCAGCAGGTTCAGGCGCGGCTTGAGCGGAACATCGAAGCGCGGGGAAGGGCCGACGCCCATGGTGACGATCCTGGAGATGAACGCCGTCTGCTGATGTGACGTCGTCTCCGGTGGTGTGAGAGGGGCTTCGTCCTCTCCCGGTTCCGGCTGCTCGCCGTACTCTATCTGGAATCGCCGCGCTCGCGCGTCCTCCCGATCGGCTTCGCTGTCGTAGCGCCTCGCGAGGCTATCCAGCATGGCGGCCGTCCGCGGATAGCTGGCCTCGAGCTCCCGTGCCGCGTTACGGTATCGCTCGGCCATGTCTCGTTCCTGAACGCCGCCTTCTCCGAGCGCCCGACCGGTAAGGCCGCGTCGGTTTCGCTTGGCCAGGGCGAGATCATCGTCGAGTTCCGGATAGAGGCCCGTCTCGAGCAGCCTCCTCGCCGCCACGCAGGGCCACAAGCCGTCGCTGCTTCGTGGTGCGCGGGCCAGCACCTTGGCTACCTCGATCGAGCCAACAGGCCCGCGGCCATCCTCCCGCGTCTTGCGCAGCACCTCGGCGGCCCAGGTCTCCAGCTTGGCGTCGCGCTCGGCTTCTGGTAGCCCTTCGCCGGGGTAGCCCTTCCACGCCTCCAGGAGAGTATAGGCGGTCTCCGCGTCCCGAAGTCGCCCCTCGTCCTTCTCGGCTGGCTGCTCTTCGCCCTCGCGACGGTAGAGCATGGCGATGAGGCCGACGAACGAATCAGGGCTTTCAGCCAAACCCAAGGATACGTAGCGCGCTGGCCTCGATCGCTGGGACAGGATCGGAAGATAAAACAGCTCCAGCGGCGCGAGATCGTTGAGCGGATCCTTGCCCACCGGAGGATCCTGATCGATCCTCTCGAAGAGATGCTCTATCAGGTGTGGTACCCGCGGGTTCCGTCGCGCGTTCGCCCGCTGCCTGTAACTTTCGAGCGCATAGAAGGCGAGCGCCCCCGTGGTGCTTCGCGGACGGATCGCTGCGCTCTCGATGGCATCGTCCTCTCGACCTGCGGCGACGAGGTGCTCTACCGCGTACTCAAGGTCTGCCGGCGATAGATCTCCGAAGATGCGTGGCACCGCTCGCCAGTAGGCTGCGCTTAGCGGCTCACCGAGTTGCTCCAGCTTGTCCCAGAGTGCGCGGTAAACAATGCTACGTCCATCTTCGGCGTGAGCTGCAATGCGGGCGGCGTCTTCCGTCCTGCCGGACTCGATAAACCGCTTCAGCAGAGCCTCGAGCCACTCCAGGCCAAGATCCTTGGCGCGGGTTGCACCGTAGCCAGCGACGAGCGGAGCGAGCGCCTCGTTCGCGATATCTCCCAGGAGTCGAGCGTCCATCTCCTCGACGAAAGTGGTCCGGGCGAGCGCGCAACCCAAGTACAGCGTCCCATTATCGAAGGTCGCTACCGCTCGTGTGAGCCTGGCCAGCGCCTCCCACCGGTCGCTGCTTTGCTCCCAGATCTCCGTGATGGCCTTGTCACGCTCCGCCCTGATGCGCTGCTCCTGTTCGTCCAGGTGCTCCATCATGATCCCAGGCAGGTTCGGAAGAGCGCTGAAAAGCCAGGCGTGGCGCTGGACGAGATCCGGTGGGTTGAATGAACCGTAGAGCTCTTTGAGGCGCTGGTGTCGCGCGCGCGCGGTGTCTTCGGGCGCGACGTAGGCCAATGGTCGTCGCAGCGCATCCCGCAGCCGGCCTTCCGTATCCGAGATATGCGGCTGCTGTTTTGCGAGCGCGCCGACGACGTGCTCCTCGACGTCGTCTGGCCCTCCGACGACGGCTTCGAGAAAACCCACCCAGCGCTGCGGATCGGTCCCAGCGTCCTTCTCGAGATCCTGAAGCACCGCGTGGATCTGGGCACCCAGTTCGGCTCGGTTGATTTTGGCGGGCTCGTCGTTCGGCAGCCAGTCCTCGTGTACCCGGGGCCGATGGCCTGGAGGTAGCAGGGCGCCGGGACGTAAGTTGCGCAGCATCTCCCGGGCCAGCTTGCGGCCGGTCGGAGGGTTCTTTTCCAAGACCTCCCGGACCAACGCGATCCGCTCCTCGACGGTGGTTCTGGACGAGGGCAGCGCAAAGCGCAGCAGGGCATCAAGGCTCCGCAACGGACGATTCGCCAGGAGGCCACCCGGATCCATGGCGTCCAGGCGGCTGAGGACCAGGACGACCCGGCGGCGGACCGTCGGCTCGGGGTGCCATCCCAGCAGCTCCAGCGCCCAAAGCAAGCGGGTGTGCGGTGCGCCGCCGAGCAGGGCATTTTCCTCCCGGAGCAGGTGCGCGACGCCCTTCTCCCCCGCGTCGAGGCTGGCCTCCACGGCGTCGAGAAACCCCTTCGGCGCTGCCTCGGCCAAGTCAGGCAGGAGCTTGGAGACCGAAGCCCAGGCAATCCATCCCCTGTCAGCCCGCAAGAGCGCTCGAACGAGGCGTTCGGCCCGCTCGCTCCCTCGGTAACCAACGCGCTTCTCAGCGAAGAGAGGATCCTGCAACGAGAGCACCACGATCGACCGAGCCAGCCCATCGCGCAGGGCATCCGAGTAAGGAAGCGCCTTCCCCTTCACCTCCGCCATGAAGCGCTCTTCTTTGGGCAGCTCGTACGCCGGGTCCGGCGCGCCGAGGACGCCCATCACCACCTCGTCGAAGTTGTTCAGATGGCTGTCGGTCAGGCCTCGAGCCAGGAGTTCCCACGCGCCGTTGAGCGACGTCCAGCGATACGAGCCGCGGGCGATGTGCTCGACGTCGCGCGTCATCACCCCCTGCGCCTGCAGGTCCGTGCAGAGCTGCTCCGCGGCCGCCGGGTCTCCGCCGAGGCGGCGGAGCACCTCGCGATCTCCCTCCACCGTAGGAACCCAGGCACCGGCGAGGAGCAACGCCATGATCTCCGCGCGCGGGCTGGCCTTCGCCCAGGAGGGAAGGTCGACGTCGATGTACCCGCAGCGCCGCTGGAGCATCGTGAGCTCGCCGCCGGCCTGCGTGACGAGGCGCGTCGCCTCGGTTTCGCTCCAGCCCGCCGCGCGGAGCGCCCCGATCAGCGCTGGCCACGGCTGCTCCTCGAGCGTCAGCGTCGAGCCGGGCCGCTCCTGCGCGTCTGGACCGCCCGTGAGAAGGACGCACACCCTGGCTGCGGCAGCCTCGCCCGTATCCAGCTTGTCGAAGGCCGGCAAGATGATGAGCGGCTCGGCCGCCTGCACCCGGATCGCCCATCGCCACGCCGCTTCGGTCTCCACCACGAGCGCGCGCGACAAGAGCGCCTCCGCTCCCGGCCCGCGCGCCAGCGTCGCTGCCGCGAAGAGCAGCGCCTCCTCGCGCGTACGGCCGCGGATCAGCAGCGGCCTGCCAGCAGGTTCGCTCAGCGCGGCGAGCAGCTGATCGCTCAGCATCAGCCTGCGCTCTCCCGCCAGCACCAGCGCGTGGGGGAGGGGAGGGCTCGTGCGCTGCCGCCAGGCTTCCAGGAACGCCTCCACGTCCTTGCCCTCGTATGCCGGGAGCCCCTCACGGCTCGCGAACCAGCGCGCGATGGCGGGAGCCTGCTCGATCCAGGTCGCTAGGTCATCCGCGTCGAGGACGCGGACATCCCTCCAGATCCCCTCTGCCCGCTTCTCGTTCGCCCAATCTGCCTTTCCCTTCTTGAAGGGGCGCGCGGTCACGGCGACATAGGTCGCGAGCGCGGGCCGCACGCCCTCCGGCGGCTTCCGGGAGCGCTTCTCGTAGTCGTCGTCCAGCTTGGGGCGGACCTTCCCCTCGACCGACAGCTCCCAGACCGAGAGCCCCGCCGGGCAGAACGCCGTGCCTCCGCGCGACCGCACGATGCCGTCCCAGCCCTCGTAGCGCGTCCCGCCGTCGGCGCGCATCGCGATCCCGTCCAGGGGGCTCGTCGCGAGCAGCAGCCGCCGCACGAGCCTCGGCAGGACGGCCGGAGCATCGTAGCGCCCGGCCCACTCCTGGAGCTCCTTGCTGGAGATCTCCCACGGCTTGATCATGCCCAGCGCATACCACGCCGGGGAGCGGGCCACGCCCTCCCGTCACGCCGGCGCCGCGCGGCCCAGCGCGTTCGCTCGGCGCGCTCGGAGCGCCATGCGCGCCCGTCGCCCCCGCGCCCGGCTCGTCCCCTCGGGATTGCCCAGGGTTGCCGACCAGTGGCGAGGCGCTGGGTGCCGGCCACCGGTGAGGCGCTCGGTGCCCGGGGGCGCCTCGACCTGATCCTTCGAGCGACACGCTGCAGCGGGTCAGCATGGCTGGGCTCTCGCCTCGTGCGGGCTCCTGCCCGGCGCTCCCGTCCGGCCACGTGGGCGGTGCTTCATCCCAGCTTCATGCCGGGTGACACCACGCACATCCCATCGGTGACTGCAGGGCCTGCCGAGTGACACCACGTGTGCCCCGCCGTTTACGGATCGGCCTGCGAAATGACACTACGTGTGTCCCGCCGTTCACAGATCGGCCTGCGAAATGACACTACGTGACCCCACGCATACCCGCCCCAGGCTCCGCGGCCAGGGGCAGCTCCTCCCATCGCAGCCCCGCCCCCGCCGCATCGGCTTCGTGCGCTCCTCCGAGCACACATCCGGCGGCAATGTGCCCCACGGTCGCGCTCGGCTGGATCTACGTTCCCAAGATGGCCAAAGCCAAGACCCAACAACACCACACCGGGAAGTCGCCCAAGGCGGCTCCCACGGCAAAAACGACCTACCACGCCTGCTACGAGCGCTTCGCCCCGCTGGCCGCCGATCTCTCGGAGCGCGACGTCGAGGTCTGTCGCGCGGACGTGCGGATCGCGTTCGCCAACGTGAAGCGCGGCGTCGAGGCCGCCTGCGCCGACCCGGCGCGCATCCGGCGAGCGCTGCCCGAGCTGCCGCTCGATGACGTGCTCGCGCTGCCGGACCTCGGCCGGGCCCTGGTCTTCGCCGCCACGCGCGTCACGGCGAGGCCGGCGAGCTCGCGCGAGATCGAGGCGAAGCTGAAGGTCGTGACCGAGCTGCGCGAGCCGATGCTCGCGCTGGCCGAGACCCTGGCGAAGCGAGGGCTCCTGCCGAAGGACGCGGTGGCCGAGATCCGCGCCGGCAGCGGCAAATACGACCTGGCCAGCGACGGAATGGCGCTCGCCCACCTGTACGAGGAGCACGCGGGCGCGCTCCGCGGAAAGCACCCCTTCACCCAGGAGGAGCTCGATCAGCTGCGCGAAGCGAGCGAGTGGCTGCTCGACACCCTCACCCCCGAGGGCGCCCGCCGGCCCGCGGCCAGGCAGCGCGGCGAGGCCGAGAAGATGCGCGACCGGCTCTGGACCCTCCTGGTCCGCCGGTACGCGGACCTCCGGAAGATCGCGTATTACTTTCACGGCGACGCGTTCGAGGACGTGACCCCGAAGCTCCTGTCGCGCCTGTCGAGCGCCGCCGCCGAGGACGTGAGCGAAGAGATCGAGGCCGAGGAGGGCGCCGGCGAGGACGCCGACGGGGGAGGCAGCGGCGGGGCAGAGGAGCAGCCCGCCACTCCCCTGTCGCCGTAAGCAGCGCGCGATCCACCCGATCCACCGCGCCGCGCCGCGCCGCGCGCCGGCGAACGCGCAGCGCGAAACACAAACGGATCCGGAGAGCCCCCCGCAATGAAAGGGGTATCAGCGCACCCCTCTCGCCCTCCGCCGGCTCCGCCCGCGATCGTACCTGGAACGCCCTTCATACAGCCGCAATGGAAACGCTCCCGGGCGTGTTTCGGCTCCTGGGCGTGGCTGAGCCCGACATCGACGACCTCGTCCAGGAGGTCCTCCTCACGGCGTACCAGACCCTGGAGCGGTTCGACCCCACCTGGCGTCCGCCCCCGAAGGCCGAGGGCGGCACTGCCGGCGATCCCACAGGCCAGGACGGCCGGCACCAGCACCGCAGCGCCGAGGCGCGGTGGGTGTTCGGGATCGCGTGGCGGAAGGTCGGTCGCTACCTGGACCGCGTCCATCGCCGCCGCGAGCTGTCGCATGGCCTGCTGCCCGCGTCGTGCTCCGAAGCGGTCGATCCCGCGCCGCTCAGCGAGCAGCGCGCGGTGGAGCGAGAGCGGCTGGCGCTCGCGATCGACCTGCTCTGGACGCTGGCCCCGGAGCGGCGGCTCATCCTGGTCCTGCACGAGGCCTACGAGGTGCCGCTCGCCGAGATCGCGCGCGATCTCGGCATCAACTACAACACCGCCACCAGCCGGCTGCGCCTCGCCCGCGCGGACTACCGCGCCGCCGTCAAGCGGCTGCGCCCGGAGCAGCGAGACGCGCTGCGCGGTTGCTGGCTCGGGTTTCCGCTGGCCTCGGCGTTCCTGGCGCGCGAGGACGCCGGAGCGATCGCGCCGCCGCCGCCCGAGGCTGCGCCGCATGCTCCCGCGTCTCCGGATGCCGCGCCGCCTCTGCCGGCACCGCCTGGGCTCGAGCCGCCGGCACCGCCTGGGCTCGAGCCGCCGGCACCGCCTGGGCTCGAGCCGCCGGCACCGCCTGGGCTCGAGCCGCCGGCACCGCCTGGGCTCGAGCCGCCGGCACCGCCTGGGCTCGAGCCGCCGGCACCGCCTGGGCTCGAGCCGCCGGCACCGCCTGGGCTCGAGCCGCCGGCACCGGCGCCGGCGGGGCCATCGGGGCCAGCGGGGCGCGCGGGCGTGCACACGCGGCTGGGCGAGGTGGGGCGCGCGCTCGGCTGGACCACGGTGGGCGCTGGAGGCACCCTGGCCTTGCTGCTCGCGCTCGCGCCGCCGCGACCGCCGTGGGCCGACCGCTTCGGCGCGCTCGTGGCGGAGCTGCCCCGGGCGCGCAGCGCCCGCGTCGTGGAGACGGCGCCGCCGGAGACGCGGGCGCCGCAGCCCATCGCGCCGGCGCCCGAGGTGACCCCCCGGCGCGACATCGCGCCGTGTCCGGCGCGCGACGTCACGCTGCGTCCGGCGCCGCCGGGAAGCGCGCGGGAAGACTCGTTCATCGAGGAGTACCGCGCGCTCGACGCGGCGCAGGCGATGCTCTCCGCCGGCGATCCCGCCGGGGCGCTCCGGCAGCTCGCCCTGCATGAGCAGCGGTTCCCGAGCGGCCGCCTGATATCCGTGCGCGAGCGGCTCCGGGAGCTCGCGCAGGCGCGCCCGGCCGGTTCGGCCGAGGGCGCGGCGGGGGAGGAGCCGTCGCGATGAGCGGGCCTCACGACGGACGGACGCAGCGGGCGCGGCCCGCGCGCAGCGCCTCGGGGCCTCGACGCCCTCTCCGGGGCGCCGCGCTTGCCGGTGCCACCGCCCTGGGGGCCGCCTACCTGCTCTGCGTCGGGGCAGCCCAGGCCGAGCCGCAGCGGCGTCCGAGCGCGGCGCGCCTCGACTACGTGCTCGGGCGTGGCGCCGAACGCTGCCCCGACGCGTCGTTCCTGCGCGCGGAGGTGGCGCGCGTGGCGGGCGCCGACCCGTTCCGGGACGATGCTCCGCTGCTCGTCTCGGCCAGGATCGAGCGCCAGGGGGCCGAGCTCGCGGCCTCGCTGGCGCTGCGCGACGGCGAGGGGAAGACCCGGTGGGCCGACGGGTTCAGCACCGGCAGCGCCTGCGAGGCGCTCGTCGCCGGCATGGGCCTCGCCATCGCGACGCGGCTCCTGCGCGTGCCGGAGCGGGCGTCGCGCGAGCCGTCGCCCCCTGAGGCTCCGCAGGGGCCCGGGCCTGCGGAGCCTACGCAGGGGCCGCCCGGGCCTGCGGAGCCTGCGCAGGGGTCGCCCGGGCCTGCGCCGCCTGCGCAGGGGTCGCCCGGGCCTGCGGAGCCTGCGCAGGGGTCGCCCGGGCCTGCGCCGCCTGCGCAGGGGTCGCCCGGGCCTGCGCCGCCTGCGCAGGCTCTGCAGCAGCCGCCAGGGGCTTTGCCACCCACGCAGGCGGCGCGCGCGGCGCCAGCGCCGTCTGGCCGGGTCGCTCCGGCGCCGCCTTCCTCCTCGGGTGAGGGAGCGGCGGCGGGTCATTCCGAGCCGTTGAGGATCGAGGCGGGGCTCGGGGCGACCGCGGGACTGGGGATCACGCCCGGGATCGCGGCCGGGACGACGCTGGCCGTCGGCGTGCGCTGGTCCGACTGGTCGATCGCCGTGGAGGGGCGGGGGCTCGCATCGCTGTCCAAGGAGATCGCCGACATGGACATCAGCACGACGGCCTTCACGGTGGCCGCCGTGGCCTGCCGTCGCGGTCAGCTCATGTTTGGCTGCGGGCTCGGGGCGGCCGGTGCCGTCCGGTTCGTCCCGCGCGATCCGTGGAACATGCGTGTACGCAGCAAGGCTCTGCTCGGGATGGGGGCGCGGCTTGGCAGCGCATGGCCGCTCTCGGACATGTGGTCCGTGCACGGCCATTTCGAGGCGATCTGGATCGTGGAAGATGCGCTGCTCCGGCGTCAGGGCGACGGGAGCAAGACGCCTGCATCCCCCAGCTGGTCATCACCCCCGCTCGCGGCAGCGCTCGGGCTGGGGTTCACGGCCATGTACTGAGCGAGCTCCGGACGGTGGCGCGTTCTCGATGAATGGAAGAATGGGTGAAAATTTGTCTGCGGAGTCGGCAATGGGTTGTGTGATCGATAATCTTTCGGAAGCTGTCCATTGTATGTCGACGGCAACCTCAGGTAGTTTGTTCGGCATGCGCGTCTTTTCCTGCATGTTCGTGGGACTGTATTTCTTGCTGGGTTGCGCCGGAGATCCGATCGTCTACGGGCCCTGCCAACCTCAGGAGTACGGCAATCCAGGGTGCCCGTACCCCGAGGCGGGCACCGGGGACGGTGGCGACGGCGGCGAGGGAGGCGGCGGCGGGACCGGCGATGCCGGCGGCGGCGGGACCGGCGGCGGTGGCGACGAGAGCGCCTGCGCCGGCGACTGCGTCCCGCCGGCGCCGCTCGGCTGGTTCGGCCCGGCGCTCCTCTGGTACGGCCCGCCCGACCAGGCGCCCGGCTGCCCGGCCGAGGCGCCGAACGTCGGCTACCAGGGCTATGCCGACCTGGCGCCGGCGCCGCTCGCCTGCGCGGCCTGCCTCTGCGACCCGCCGGAGGGCGCGTCGTGCCAGCTCCCGCTGGGCTGGTCGGCGCACACTGCCGCGGTATGTCCCGCCGACGTCCCCGGCAGCGTCGAGACCGCCTTCGCGGCCCCCGACGGCTGGGACGGCGCCTGCACCGCCGCGAACGCGATCCCCGCGAGCCAGGGCTGCGGCGGGCAGCCGTGCGTGCAGTCGATCTCGGTCGACGCGCCGGCCGTGCTGGTGACCGCCGCGTGCACGCCCAGGGTGGACGAGCCGCCGCCGCCGGCGCGCGAGGATCCGTGGAAGACCCGGGCGCTCGCCTGCCTGCCCGGCGCCTACACGGAGTGCCCGGGCGACCGGAGCACCTGCATGCCGTCGGCGGGGGAGCCCGGGGCCGCGCCGCCCGGCGGCTTCCTGACGTGCATCTTCCACGAGGGCGACGTGACGTGCGAGGAGCCGTACCTCGATCGGTACGTCTTCTTCGGCGGCGCGGACGACACGCGCAGTTGCTCCGACTGCGCCTGCGGGGCGCCGGAGGGCGCGTCGTGCACGATCATGGCCTCGGTCTACAGCGACGGCGCGTGCGCCGAGCAGGTCGCGTCGACGCTCATCAGCTCCATGGCGCCGTTCTGCGGCGTCACGCCGCCGGGCGTCGGCCTCGGCAGCAAATCGGCGGAGGTCGTCGCCGTGGATCCCGGCGCCTGCGCCCCGAGCGGCGGCGAGCCGGTCGGCGAACTGCTGCCGGCCGAACCGTCGACCTTCTGCTGCCAAGCCTAGAACATCGACCACGTTGATCAAGCGAGAAATAAACCGCCAAGACGCCAAGGACGCCAAGACGCCAGATAAAATTCTCTTCTTGGCGTCTTGGCGTCTTGGCGTCTTGGCGTCTTGGCGTCTTGGCGTCTTGGCGTCTTGGCGTCTTGGCGTTTCTAAGTTCTGCGCTTTTCAGGCAGTTTCAACCCGTTTGCCGCTCTAGGCTCGACCTGGCCGGCGCGGGGCGGCCCATGTCGTGGTCGGCGCCGGGCAGCTGCTCCGCCTCTGCGGTCGACCTACTCCGCCGCACGGCGACGCGCTCAACCCTGCTCAGCCGCTCGGCTGGCTCGTCGCGCGCTCCTGCTCCGCAACCCACCCGACGTCCCCCGGCGTAGCGCGGTCCTCGTCCGGCCGGCTCCCACGGTTGACATGCGGGCGGATCGGGCCCACACGGGAAACGGCGGTGGAGTCCGCCAACAACCGCTGGCCCTCGGCTTGTCGAGGCCGGCCGATGACTCCTACGGCACGAGACTGCGCCGTTGGGGCTCCTTCGGCGCCGACAGGGAGAGGTGAAGGGTGGTTCGGTTGCTCTTGCTCGGGTTGGGGGGCGCGCTCGGTACGCTTGCGCGCTACGCGGTCGGACTCTGGTGCCAGCGCCGGACGGGCGGCGCGTTCCCGTACGGAACGCTCGCCGTCAACGTCGTCGGTTCGTTCCTGCTCGGCGTCATCATGCAGCTCAGCGCTACGACCGACCTCCTCGGCACCACGGCGCGGCTGACGCTCGGCGTGGGGGTCATGGGTGGCTTCACCACGTACTCGACGTTCGACTACGAGACGCTGAAGCTCTTGCAGGACAGGGCTCGGCTCACCGCCGGGATCAACCTCGTCGCGACGGTGGCGGGCTGCCTCGTGGGCGGCCTGCTCGGCATCGCGCTGGCCTCGTACGTGGCTGCCGAGCTCGGCCTTGGCGCCTCGAAGCGCCTGGTCGGAGGCTGACCCTGAGGGAGATGGAGCGATGCGCCTTCTGAACGGTGAACAAGTTCGTGCCCGGATCTTCGTCGGCGAGAGCGACCGCTGGCACCACCAGCCGCTCTACCGCGCGCTCGTCGAGCGGCTCCGTAAAGAGGGGTTTGCCGGCGCGACTGTCTTGCGAGGCATCGAGGGGTTCGGAGCCCGAAGCCTTATCCACACCATCAACATCCTCGACCTGTCCGGCGACCTGCCGATCGTGATCGACGTGGTCGACTCTCAGGAGAACATCGATCGGCTCGTGCCCATCCTCGACGAGATGATGAGCGGCGGGCTCGTCACGCTCGAGAAGGTACACGTGCTGCGGTACAGCGCGCAGCGACAGACGACGAGCCGCGGCGGGTGACGTCCGGCCGGGCGCACCCGGCGGAGTGGATTCAAGTGCAGCGGCGGCACTGCCCTGGGCTTACCGGCTGCAGCTGGTGGTGCACGATAAGGGCTTCTTATCAGGCACCAGATCGCCCGGGGACCAGAGCAGGGAAATTAATGGTCCTTTCGTCGATATTCGCAGTTGTCAAGAAAATCCGATTGTGGATTGATATCGATCCATGTGGATTTTGTTGACTGTACTGGCTGTCAACGTAAATCGACGTCGACACGGCGACGCCGCAGCCCCCCCACGTAAGACTGAACTAGACTCCAGGCATGCCTCACCCGGATCAGCCCCTCACCAACGACGACGAAGAGGAAGAGGATCTGCTCAGCGAAGAGGACGAGGATCTGCTCGACTGGGCGTCTTGGGCCACGCTCTACGCCGTCGGCTACATTCGCATCCTCGCCGACGCGATCGAGCGAGGTGACGCCGATCTCCAGGTGGATCCCGTGGCGTGGGAAAACACCCTGACCGCCGCCGAGGGGGCGATGGTGGAGCACATTCGCGGTCGCCTGCACGGGCCTACATCCATCACCGTGGAAGACGTCGAGCGGATGGGGCGACTCCGCGGACTAGGTTCCGCTGCCCTCCTGGGCGGTGAGCCGTCGCCCGAGCTCGGCCCGCTCGCTCTTCAGTGCATGGAGTCTCTGTTCGGACCGGACTGGAAGCGCGCGTCGCGGGAAGCCGCGTCCTACGCGCGCGCTCTCAATCAGGAGTTCCACCCTCGTAGCGGCACCTGACTGGAGCTCTGGCGATGAACACACAGATATCTCCGTTTTTGTAATAGTACCAGCAGCTGCTGGCCAGGCCGAGGGCTCTGCATTGTATTGGTAGTCCAGTTTTGACGTTGGATTTGTACGGGTGTTTTCGTCCGGCCGGGCAAGATATTCCTGCATCGGCGCACTTCATCATGCACTCGGCGCCGTGCTCATGTCTCTTGCAGCGGATGATCTTGAATGAGCCGATCGCCTCCGGTTCGGTCGTGGTACCATTCTCCGTTTCGTCGTCAAGTGTGACGTTGTCAGCTCCTGGATCGCTGGTTGGTGTGTCGACCGCCGTCTCATCGACATTTTCTGATGGGTGCATGACACAAGATGCAACGCATAGAGCGACTCCATGGAGAGAGATTACGGCGGCAACCGTTGAAAACATTCGCATGGTACGGGCGACGCAAGCTGCGAGCCACGTCGGTCGAGTGTGACGGTGCCACGCGATGGCATTCTGGAGCCGTACGACGAGAGAGATCCGCCGTGGCAGGCATCGTCCGGGTGTTCTGCGCTCTTCGCGAAGTAAGCCTGTCGCCGGGTGCATGTTCGACGCGGCAACCTCGAATAAGCCCCGGTCACCTACGACGAGCTGCCGGTGGGCGCTGGCCCATGCGGCGCGGCCGCGCTGCCTGCTCCGGCGCCATGTAGCGCGACGCCAGCGACGGCTCTGAGCTCGCCGCGTCCACCTCCACGCTGCGGCCGCTCTGCCCTCGACCAGGTGGACACCGGCGGTCGCCGAGCTCGTGCTTGAGGACCTCCACGCCGCAGCCAGCTCGGCTGTCCGAGATCGCCCGCGAGGTGGCGCACGAGCTTGCCACCGCGGCGGCGAGGCGCCATGTCGTGCGCGGAGGACGCGCCATGGGGGACACGCAGAGGCGGGTGGCCCGGATTGACACAGAAGAGCCGGGCGACGAGCGGCGTCGTGGCGAGGAGCAGCGCGCCGGGCAGGCTGGAAAGGTGGACCTGCCGGCCAGGCCCCTGCGTGATACCGATATCGTGGACGAGGCCTGTCAGCAGTCCTTTCCCGCGAGCGATCCGCCGGCGTGGACGCCCGCGAGAGCCGGCCTCCCACGGAATGAGCTCGTGGCCGAGCTCGGCTCGGGAGCCGAGCTCGGCTCGGTGATGAGGCGCATGCAGCGCTCCCGTCGAGGCAGCGCTCACCGCAAGCTCCGGGGGACTCATCATGGGTGACGATCGAACTCGCAAGGTGGCGGCCAGCAAGTTTCGGAAAGCGCTGCCGGCCGAGCTCCCGCGGCCCGTCAAGCGGACCGGGAGCTCCCGCGGGCAGCCGCCTGCCCACGTGCGCACGATCGGGGTGGACCTCGATCCCACGGACCGGGAATACATCCGCCGGAAGCTGGGCAGGAGGCTCAGCAAGTTCGGTACATCCATCGAACGCATCAGCGTTCGCCTGACGGACACCAACGGGCCGCGCGGAGGAATCGACAAGATCTGCCGGATCAAGGTGGTCCTGTCCGGGCTGCCGAGCGTCGTTACCGAGCATCGAGAGAAGTCGAAGCAAGCCGCGATCGATGGCGCCCTCTCCAGGATCGAGCCGGCCGTGCGGTCGCGCGTCGGACGCGCACGCATGAAGCCGCTGCACGGAAGAGCGTCCCGCCCGCTCGTACGCGCGCGCCCAGCGCCGAGGCGGGGGAGCGAGCCAGCGCGTGGATCGGCCTCGCCCCGCTCCCGCAGCCCGGCCGTGTAGTCCTTCTCCTCAACCGACGGGAGCGCGTCTTCGGACCCCGAGCCCGCCCACCCGCGCGCCGCCGCGGCACACGCCTTGCGACGTCTGCAGCGCGGGGGCGCGGCCGGTCTCATGGCGGGATCGCCCCCTGGAGCAAGGCGATGGACGGCGCGGCCAGGGACATCTTCGTCATCAGCGATCTGCACCTCGGCGACGGCGGCGCGCGCGACAACTTCGAAACGGGCGAGAAGACGCCGCAGCTGCGCGCATTTCTCGACCACGTGGGCAGCGAGGGGGGCGAGCTCTTCGTCCTCGGCGACCTCTTCGAGCTCTGGCAGATGAACCTCAGCCTGCTGCTCGTGAAGCGGCGGTCGCTCCTCGATCAGCTCGCCACGCTGAGGCTCACCTACGTGCCCGGCAACCACGACATCGACCTCGTGCACTTCATCGGCACGGACTTCCTCCATCACCCGTTCTTCGCCCGCATGCGCCCGCCGTTCGTCCGGGAGCTCGGGGGCAAGCGGTTCCGCTTCTCTCACGGGCACGAGACCGATCCCTTCAACGCAGGAGACGATCCCGGCTTCGGCCGCATGCTCTCCATCTTCGCCGGCATCTTCGAGGACGAGAACGGCTCTCCCCTCCTCACGAGCGGCGAGAGCGTGGAGGACGTCCTCGAGCAGTTCGGCGACTCGATGCTGACGATCTGGAGGAGCGCCCTGGCGACGATGCACGCCCGCGGACCGAAGCGGGACGTGCGCCCCACCTCGGCGCTGACGCCGGCGCAGAGCCCGGATCGGCTCGGCGAGCACGTGGCCGGGGTCCGAGCAGCGCTCGAGAACGGCCCCTACGACGTGACGGTGCTCGGGCACACCCACAAGCCAGGTCGAATCGGCGACTGGTACTTCAACAGCGGGTCATGGACCGGCCCCCGCAACTCGTTCCTCCGGATCTCCCCGGACGGACACGTGCGCTATCTCGAATGGAAAGACGGCCGCGAGATCGAGCGCGAGATGCCCGTCGTGCGCCCGGAGGCGAGACCCGGCCGCGCGCCGAAAGCGATGGAGAACCCGGTGACCTCGGCCCTGTCCGCCGCGAGGACGCTCTTCCCGAAGCCCACCCGGCCGGAGCGCTCCAGGTGGGTCCTCATCGCGCAAGGCGCCCTCGCGCTCTCCGTGGGCGCCGGCGCCCTCACGATCTCCGTCGGTCAGGGGTCGTCCGCGGGGTGGCGGCTCCTGGTCTCGGCGTTCGCGGCCTACGCGCTCGCCGATGGCGCCCTGTCGCTGCTCGGGGCGTCGCGCGAGCCGCCCGTCCGGCGCCTCCTCTCGCTCGTGCGCGGCGTGGCGAGCCTCCTGCTCGGCCTCCTCGTGCTCGGCCGCGGCTACGTGGTCGAGATCTTCGTGGTCCTCGTCGGACTCTGGGCGTTCCTCTCCGGCGCGCTGCGCGTCGCGGCGTCGGTCGTGCTCAAGGGAATGGTGGAGTCGAGGTGGCTCTTCCTCGTGGGCACAGGCTCGATGCTCGCCAGCCTCGTCCTGCTCTCGCTCCCAGCGTCGGCGGTGCTGCTCAAATACGCGCTCTCCGGCTATCTCTGTTACTACGGGGCAGGGGAGCTCCTGGCCGGCATCTTCGGACAGCGGCTGCCCAGGGCGGCGCGCCGCCGTGCCTCCGCCTGAGGCGGCGCGCGTCATGGAAAGAGCAACGGGACAGGAACGCTGAGGCGGTCGAAGGCTCGATGGAACGCCGGAGCCTCATCGTAGGTCGGGCTTGCTGGTCAAGACGGCCTGGTCCTCCTCCCGAGGTCCTTCGAACGCGTCCCAACCCTCCTGCGGTTCTATGCCGAACTCGTCAAGGAACGCGCGCGCTCCCTGCACGATATCAGCCGGAATATCAACGTCAGGCATCCACGCGCTGAAAAGATCGCGCAACTTCTGGGCGTGAGCCGTCGTTATCCGCCTGGTGCTGCCGTCGTAGTTTCTCTCCCACTCCGCAGCCACGGGGATGTAAGCGTCCAGGTGCTGCAGGATGTGCTCGCGACTCGGCAAGCTGGCACCCCTCGCCGCAAGCCGCGGCGAGGCGAAGAAAGTCATGATATCCAGCAGGCACATGAAGGATGTCATGAAATCCTTGAATCGTGCCTGTCGCTCGATCTCTGTATTGTGAGCGCTCATTTTAGCATCTTCCATTCGCCATCGATGTAACTGAAGGAAACGGGGACGCCCCGGAAACTGCTGATTATCGTACCTGCAGAACCAACGACCTCCGCGTCGACGATGCAGACATACGAGCACCATCCCTTGATCGCAAGGTTCGCGAGCGACCCGAACCACTCAGGGCACGGCTTGCACCGCCCATCACCGCAGTCGTTCGGACCGCAGACGGCCCACCGCTGTTTGGATCTGGACCAGACCTTGTGGCTGTAAGGGCACCCAAACTCGTCGGCACACTCGTACCTCGCGATGTGGCCCATCGGAAGCGCAGGGAGAAAAGCGGGATCCATGGTTGCCACCCAAGCATCGGCTTGCTCCAGCGCCCACGGGAGATAGCGATCGACCAGCATGCTTAGCGCCGCTTCGTCGAGCGACTCCGGTGCCACCCCTTCACACCGAGCGCCGCGGAACATGCGAGGGCGCAGATTCTCCTTAGGACATGCTGCGTCATGCGACGATGGCTCCTTTCACGTTCACGAGCGCCAGGCCGGTTCAGTCGATTCAAGGGATGCAACCGCTCCGCGTGATGCCCATCTGCGGCAGAGCTCGTTCCGCTGAGCGTGGTCAGAGTCGTCGAAGCAGCAGCGAGGCCGCACCGCGATCGTAGGGCGGTGCTATCATGTAAGGCCACCTGGGGACCTGGCCGTCGAGCCCACCACGCAGGCGTTCTCGGCATTCCCTGGACGCATGCGTCGACGACATGCCGTCCGGCGTGGCCGACACGGTGATACCGCGCAACCCGGACGGCCGCCCTGCGATCCTCGCTTCAGACAGCCTGTGCGCCGTGGGACCGGTCTGCCCGGGACTGCGGCCTGCGTGCACAAACACGCCCAGGCCGCGCGGCGTTGATCTACGCTCCCGCCTGCCCCGGCAGTTCGGCGGCCGAGCGTGCAGGAGGCTGCTCCCCATCCTCCAGGCGCGAGCGGCGCCGGCCGCTCCCGCGGCGCGCTCGTCCGCTGGCCACCCGGCCTCGCGCGCGCTTCGCAGGTCGAGGGCGCTTCGGAGCTCCAGCCATGAAGACCGCCCTCCCGAACACCGCCCCCCGCGCCCCGCTCGCCGCCCTCGCCGGGCTCGCCGCCCTCGCCGCGGAGGCCGCCTGTGTGCAGCCGCACGCCCCCCCGCCGGCAGAGCCGCCCAAGGCAGCCCAGCCAGCGCCTACCGCCGCGAAGGCCGCGCCCCAGGCGCCGCGCTTCGACCAGATCCCCCGGCTCGACTTCAACCGCATCGCCGTGGAGCTCGATCTGCCGCTCTTCTGGGTCGCCGACCGGAACAGCTCGGGCGCCGTCGAGCCCGACGAGGTCTCCGCCTTCTGGCACCACACCCGGGCGCCCGCCTGGGTCGCGGCCGGGGCGTTCACCCCGGAGTTCACCTCGGCCTACGCCGCCATGGCCAAGATCAAGGCCGACGGCCACCCGCGCGCCGGCCTCGACGAGGCCGAGCTGCGCCGCCGCGACGCCGTCCTCGCGGAGCTCGCGGGCGGCCGGCCCTCGCTCCTCCGGTCCGACTTCCGCGGCGCCTCCGCCGAGGACCGGGCCATCGTCGGCCACCTGCTCAAGGTGGCCGAGCTCATCGAGCAGATCCACGCGAAACAGCTCGGCTCCGCGGGCATGGCCGACAAGATCCCGCCCGACGACCCGGCGAGCCGGGCGCTCTTCTGGCGCAACCAGGGGCCGTGGTGCCAGCAGCCGAGGACCCGCAACGACCCGAGCTGCAGCGCGCTGCCCAGCAAGCCGCCCCGCGTGACCGGCGCCTACCCGGCGCGCCTCCAGCAGGACAAGAAGTTCTGCGCCGCCCTCGAGGCGCGGCGGGACCAGCAGGCGCTCCTCTCTCCCTTCACCGTGGTCGTCGAGGAGGGCGGCGCCCTCAAGGCCGTGCCCTACAGCGAGGCGTACAAGCCCGAGATGGAGGCGGTGAGCCGGGAGCTCAAGGCCGCGGCCGACGCGATCCAGAGCCCCGGCGAGGCCGCCTTCAAGGCGTACCTGCTCGCGGCGGCGCAGGCGTTCCTCGACAACCGCTGGGAGCTGGCGGACGAGCCGTGGTCGAAGATGAACGCCGAGAACTCGGCGTGGTACCTGCGCGTCGGGCCGGACGAGACGTACTGGGAGCCGTGCAGCCACAAGGCGGGCTTCCACGTGAGCTTCGCGCGCATCAACCAGGAGTCGCTCGCCTGGCAGAAGAAGCTCGATCCGGCGAAGGCCGACATGGAGGCGGTCTTCGCGAAGCTCGCGGGCGCGCCGTACCAGGCGCGCAAGGTCGCGTTCCACCTGCCCGACTTCATCGACATCGTGGTGAACGCCGGCGAGTCGCGCGCCGCGACCGGCGGGACCGCGGGGCAGAGCCTGCCGAACTGGGGGCGGGTCGCGACCGAGGGCCGCGGCCGCACCGTGGCCATGGTGAACCTCCTCGACGACGACGACAGCCGCGCCGCCCTCCGCGAGGCCGCCGCGTCGCTCCTCTGCAAGACCACGATGGAGACCGTCTCGCTCGAGCGGCCCGTCGCGACGCTGGGCACGGTGCTGCACGAGGCGGCCCACAACCTGGGGCCGACGCAGAACCACAAGGTGCAGGGCAAGGCCGAGAGCGAGCGCTTCGGCGGGCAGCTCGCCTCGATGCTCGAGGAGCTCAAGGCGCAGACCGGCGCGCTCTTCTTCACCGGCTGGCTCGCGCAGCGGGGCGTCATCGATCCGGCGCTCGCCCGCATGGCCGAGACGCGGGAGGTGATCTGGGCGCTCGGGCAGGTGGGGCAGGGGATGTACACCGCGGGCGGCGAGGCGCGGCCGTACGGCCAGCTCGCCGCGATCCAGCTCGGCAGCCTGCTCGACGCGGGCGCGCTCGGCTTCCACCGCGGCGAGGTGGCGGCGAACGGCGCGGACAAGGGGTGCTTCGCGATCCAGGCCGACAAGCTGCCCGCCGCGGCGGAGGCGCTCGCGAGGACGGTGCTCGGCATCAAGGCGCGCGGCGACAAGGCCGCCGCGCTGCGCCTCCGCGACGACTACGTCGAGAAGGAAGGCGCCTGGAAGGCGCTCCGCGGCGTGATCGAGGAGCGCATGCAGCGCATGCCGCTCGGCAGCGTCGTCTACGCGATCGAGCTGTAGCGGATCGTCCCCGAGCGCTCCGTGCGGACAGACCTGCGAGCGGAGCGCTGCCGGCGCGGCCCTGCCCTTGACGCTCGAGCGGAACCCTACGGATACTCGCGCGACGTGAGGAGCCCGTGACGCCCTACTACCGCCGCGACCAGGCCGACGGCATCACGCCGCCGAACCTCGCCGACGAGTCGACCTACGCCGAGCACATCGTCCATGCGCGCGGCAAGCGCACGCGGTTCACGTCGCTGAGCCTCGACCCGGCCACCATCGTCGACTTCGGGCCTCAGCTCTGGCAGCTGCTGGAGCCCAAGATCTACGACGACGGGCACGGCGTCGTCTCCCACGACGCCCTGGTCGGCACCCTGCGGGCGGAGCTCAGGTCCGCGCCGGATCCGGTTGCCCGCGAGCTCGCGGCCCGGGCGCTCCCACGCGCGGTCAAGCGTCGGGAGGCGCTCGTCCACTGGAGCTTCGATGTCTCCCGGATCGCCCGCAAAGAGCTCTCGGAGTGGGCGCGGCCTCACGTGCGGCACTACTTTGTGAAGGTATGAGCACCGAGCTGTTCTCGTGCCGCAACTGCATCCACAACCCAGCCCAGGGGCTCACGCTGGGCCCGGGCGCAGGCTTCTGCCTGACCTGGGGCTCGGTCATCGAGCGGCCGGAACAGACGACATGCAAATACCTGCATCGCAAGGATTTGCCGATGTTCCTCGCTCGCCGCGGCATCCAGGAGCACCAGGACGAGTTCTCTCGGGTCGCGTCCATGGCGGACCTCGAGACCCGCGAGCCCCTCGTCCCTCGCGGCTACGACAGCTACAGCATGGTCGAGGCGGAGCGGCTGGATAACGTGACCCGGGCTGTCGCCGCGTACCACGCGCTGGACAGCGCGCCGGACGCTACCGCGCAGCGCCGCGACTTGACGCTCGCGACGTTCGCGGGAGCCGCGGACGGCCGCAGGGCCATGATGTACGCGAGCCTGGTGCGCCGCACGCTGGCCAGCGGAGGTCCGACGCTCCCATGGACGCGCCGCGTGCTGGACCTGCTGGACGAGATCGATACGGACGTCCTCTTTCGAGCCGCAGACCTCCTCGAGGCCGACGGAGCGGCGGCCGCCAGGTGGGAGGTGGCGCATGCGCGCCTCTCGTGCATCCAGGAGTTCGGCTGGCACGCGGCGCAGGAGCAGCTGATGTATCCGATGATGGAGCTCGGCGCCCATGTCGCCGAGGAGGACTGGAACGGGTTCCTCCTCGCGCTCGGGCGGCTCAAGGGGAGCTTCCGGGAGGTCGTCATCGCCTTGGACGTGGAACAGCGACTCCTGAAATTGCCTGGCCCGTAACCCAGTGGCGAAGGCCGTCGACAGGAACCCACGGCTCGCCTGGAGAGCCCCATGACCTCGGCGCAACCGCACCAGACGACCCCGCCCGCAGGCAGATCGGCGAGCGCGCGCGGGCGGGCCCGCGCCCTCGGCCTGCTCGCGCTCGTCGGCCTCCCCGCGCTCGGCCTCGGCGAGCTCGCGGCGCACGCGCACTTCAGCCGGAGCGCGCCGGGCTTCGACGCCTGGCGCGAGGTGAAGGCGCCGCTCGAAGCGATGAAGCAGCCCGGCGACCTCGTGATCGTGGCGCCCGCGTGGGCCGATCCGGCGGCGCGACGCGCGCTCGGGGACGAGCTGATGCCGCTCCGCGACGCCGCGCGGCCCGACGAGAGCCGGTACGCGGCCGCCGTCGAGATCAGCGTCCTCGGGGAGCGCGCCGAGGAGCTCGCCGGCTTCCGCGAGGAGGCGCGGCAGGAGCACGGCCGCTTCGTGCTCCGGCGCCTCGTGAACCCGTCGCCCGCGCGCGTCGTGTACGACTTCGTCGATCACGTCGCGCCGGCGTCGGCCGACGCGCGCGTCACCGATCCGCCGGCCGCGTGCCGCTGGAACCCGCGCGCGCGGATCGCCGCCGGCGGCCTCGGCGGCCACCCGACGTTCCCCGCCGAGCGCTTCGAGTGCCCCGGCGGGCCGTTCTTCAACGTGGGCGTCACGGTCATCGCCGACGAGGAGTTCCGCCCGCGCCGGTGCATCTGGTCGCACCCGCCGAGGGACGGCGAGATCGTCACGCGCTTCCGCGACGTCCCGCTCGGCTCGGTGATCCGCGGGCACGCGGGCATGTACTGGATCATCGAGCGGGAGCGGCGGGGCGCGCCGGTCACGCTGTCGGTGCGCGTGAACGGCGAGACCGTGGGCGAGGCGACGCACGCCGACGGCGACGGGTGGGCGGCGTTCGAGTTTCCGCTCGGCGACCACGCCGGCGCGGAGAAGGCCGAGGTGGAGTTCGCCGTGAGGTCCGCGGACTACACGCACCGCCACTACTGCTTCGAGGCCGACACCCGATGAAGCGCACGGCGCCCCTCGCGCCCGCCGACGGCCTGATCGCGGTCGCGCTCGCGGCGGCGTACGTCGCCCTGCTGCTCGCGACCGCGGGCGACCTCGGCTACGCGCGCGACGAGGGGTTCTACTTCTTCGCCGCGAACCGCTACGGCGCGTGGTTCCAGGCGCTCCTCGAGGCGCCGCGCGCCGCGCTCCGCCAGGAGGTCGTCGACGCCGCCTGGTCGGTGAACCACGAGCACCCCGGCCTCATCAAGTCGCTCTTCGCGCTGTCGAACCTCCTCCTGCAGAAGCGGCTCGGGCTCTTCGCGATGGAAGGCACGAGCTACCGCTTCCCGGCGATGGTCCTCTCGGGCGCCGGGGTCGCGCTCGTCTACGTTTGGGGCACGCAGGCGCGCGACCGGCTCGCCGGCGCGTCCGCGGCCGTGCTCTTCGCGATGATGCCGCGGTACTTCTACCAGGCGCACCTCGCGTGCTTCGACGCGCCGATCGTGACCGTCTGGGCCGCGTGCGCCTACGCGTACTGGCGCTCGCTGCGGGACGGCGGCGCGCTGTGGCCCGTGCTCACCGGCGTCGCGTTCGGCCTCGCGCTCGACACCAAGCACAACTCGTGGTTTTTGCCGATCGTCTGCGTCGCGCACGCCGTCGCCCTGGAGCTCCGGGAGCGGATCGTCGCGCGTCCGCCGGCGGCGGAGGGTGTGCCCGCGGCGGAGGGTGTGCCCGCGGCGGAGGGTGCGCCCGCGGCGGAGGGGGCGCCCGCGGGCGCCGCAGCGGCCGATCCAGGGCCGCCGCGAGGGGCCCGGCGCGCGCTCGCCGCGCTCGCCGCGATGGCGACGATCGGCCCCGTCGTCTTCTACGCGCTCTGGCCGTGGATCTGGCGCGACACGCTCGCGCGCCTGGGCGAGTACGCGTCGTTCCACCTGAACCACGAGTACTACAACATGGAGTTCCTCGGCCGGAACTACTGGACGCCGCCGATGCCGAGGGCCTACGCGCCGGTGATGACGGCGGCGACGGTGCCCGTCGTGACGCTCTGCCTCTTCGCCGCGGGGCTCTGCGCGGCCGCGCGCGAGCGCCTCCTCTATCCGCTCGCGCTCGCGGCGGCGCGGCTCGCGCCGGACGGCGGGAGGCTCGCCGCGGCGCGCGCGCTCGCCGCGCGGCTCCGCCCGCCGCCGCACGACCCCGGCGGCACGGCGCTGCTCTGGTTCCTCGCGATCGCCGCCGTCTACGGCGCGTGGCTCTCGCCGAGCACGCCGATCTTCGGCGGCACGAAGCACTGGATGACGGCCTACCCGTTCATCGCCCTGTTCGCCGGCGCCGCGTTCTCCGCCGCGGTCAGGCGCGCGCGCGTCGAGCTCCGCGCGCTGCTCGTCGCCCGGCGCGGCTCCGGTACGCCGTCGGACGTCGCCGGGCGCGCTGCGCCGGCGGCCGCGCCCGAGCGCGCGCCGGAAGCCGCGCTCACGCGCGCGCCGGAAGCCGCGCTCGCGCGCGCATCGGGAACCGCGCTCGCGCGCTCATCGGGAACCGCGCTCGCGCGCGCGGCGCGCGGGCCGCTGGTCCCGGCGCTCCTCGGGGCGGCGGTGATCGCGGCGCCGGTCGCCGAGACGCTGCACGCGCACCCGTGGGCGCTCTCGAGCTACACGCCGCTGGTCGGCGGCGCGCCCGGCGCGGCGAGCCTCGGGCTGAACCGCACCTTCTGGGGCTACACCACGGGCGCGGTCGTGGACTACCTCAACGAGAACGTCCCGCCCCGGGGGACGGTGTACATCCACGACACCGCCGGTCAGGCGTGGGACATGCTGCTGCGCGACGGGCGCCTGCGAAAGGACATCCGCGGCGTGGGGGCCGTCGCGGGCGCGGACTTCGCCCTCTACCACCACGAGAAGCACATGCTCGGGCAGGCGTACCAGGCGTGGGTCGCGTTCGGGACCACGAGCCCGGACCACATCGCCGGGCTCGACGGCGTGCCGGTGATCCTGGTCTACCGGAACCGGGCCCGCTGAGCGCGATCAGCGCTTCTTCGTCGCCGCCTTCTTCGCCGGGGCCTTCGCCGCCTTCTTCGCGGCGGCGGGCGCGGCCTTCTTCGCCGGGGCCTTCGCCGCCTTCTTCGCGGCGCTCGGCGCGGCCTTCGCCGCCGCCGCCCTCTCCGCCGAGGCGGGCGCCTTCTTCGTCGCGGCGGCCGCCTTCTTCGCCGGCGCCTTCTTCGCGCCCCGGGCCGCCACGGGCTTGGGCTTGCTCGACGCGGGCCGCTCCGACGCCGGCTCGGCCGGCTTGCGGGCCTTGCCGCGCGCGGCGAGCGTCTTGGACGGCGCCTCGCCCTCGTCCTCGAGGTCCTCGCCTTCGTCCTCCTCGAGGTCCTCGTCCTCCAGCTCGTCGTCGTCCCCCTCGTCCTCGAGGTCCTCGCCTTCGTCCTCCTCGAGGTCCTCGTCCTCCAGCTCGTCCTCGAGGTCCTCGTCCTCGAGCTCGTCCTCGAGGTCCTCGTCCGCGCGGACCGGCTGCGGCGGAGGCTCGCGGCGCCGCGAGGCCGGGGCGTCGCCGCGCGGCGGGGCGGCGGCCGGCTTGCTCGCCGCGCCGGGCTCGCCGAGCGGCTCGCCGAGCAGCGCGCCGATCTCGCGCGTGAACTCCGTCATGTGGCTGTCGACCTCGAGCGCGTCCTGCTCGGACAGCGGGGTGAGCCTGAGCCGGAGGACGCGATCGCCCGCGAGCTCCCAGGACGCGGCGCAGCCGCCCTCGCGCAGCATCCTCGAGGCGAGGGCGTCGATCCGCTGGCGCAGGCCGGCGCGCGCGCCGGGGTCGATCTTGCGCTGCAGCTCGAAGCGGCGCTCCATCATCGGGAGCGTCACCACCTTCGCCTCCACGAGATCGGAGAGCTCGTCGGCCACCGCCTCCTCGATCTCGAGCCGGGCGTCGGGGTCGCTGCTCCCCAGCGAGAACGTCGCCTCGCGGAGCTCGGGATCGTAGGACGTCAGCTTGCCGCCGGCGCTCTGGGCCGCGCGCGCCAGCGACTCGCGCAGCACCTCAGCCGGCGCGCGCTTGCCGACCGTCGAGGCGACGTACCCGAGCGTGTCCAGCCGGACCTGCACCGGGCCGTCGTCCTCGAGGCCGAGCTCGGGCCGCGGGCCGAGCAGCGCGTCGCGCATCACCCGGAAGACGTCGCGCTTGATCACGTTGTCCTCGGTGAAGATGTCCTCGACGTGCTCGGACTCCATGAGCGTGCTCGTCAGGCTCGCGACGAGCTCCTCGACCTGGTCGTCGATCTCGTCGGTGCCGAACGTGGTCGTGACCTCTCCGTCGACGAGGGCCCACGGCTCGAGGCGGGGCGCGATGGCCGCGATGTCCGCGGACATCTTGTCCTCGAGCTCGCGCGCGAGCGCGGTCGCGCCGCCCCTGGCCACGAGGATGTGCCCGTGAGCCTTCAGCGCATCGACGATGCTCGTGGAAAGTCGGCGGGAGAGATTGCGCTCGTTCACGAGGCGCGCAGCTTACACGGTTTGCGCGGCCTGGCGATACTTCGGAGCGCGCGGATCGGCCGTGCTCAGGGGTCGTTCTCGATCACCTTGATCAGCACGCCGCCGATCCGCTCCGGGATGGCCGAGCGCGCGGCGTCGGCCCCTCCGGACCGGACGCTGACGCGGACGATGAAGCCGACCCCGTCCTCTCGCTCGACCCCGACGCCGACACACCACGGCTCGCCGCCGATCTTGGCCTTGAGCTCGTCCTTGGCCCGCCGGGCCGATCCCACGTCGCTCATCTCGTTCACCTCTCCGTAAGTTGGAGCGCGCGGCCAGAGCCGCCCGCGCTCACTCGCTGTATCCGACCGCCAAGACCTGCCACGTCGCGGGCGCGTCGGCGACATCCACGATGCTCGCCGCGAACTCGCCGCTCCCCGCCGGGGCGAGATCGCCGCCGGCCACGGCGATCTGGCCGACGCTGACGATCTTGCCGTCGGCGCCGTAGAGCGAGACGATCGCGAGCACGGAACGGGCCGCGAAGCTGGACTCGTTCGTGATCCTGCCGGCCACCTGGTACGGGCTCTGCCCGCGCGTCGGCGTGAACTTCGTGTCCGCGATGCTGAGCTTGGCGAGCTTCCCCCGGAACGAGGCGGCCGCGGGGGCGATCTCGGCCTTGAACGCGGCGAACCCGGGGGGGCGCTGGGTCGCGAGCGCGCACGGGACCTTCTCGCCCGGCGGCAAGAGGCGCACGTGGGTCGCGCAATCGCCGCTCAGCAGGGCGGCGTTGCCGGCGTCGTAGAGCGTCACCTTCGCGCTCGGGGAGCCGATGGGGACCGTGCCGGTGTTGTGGATCTCGCCGACGAAATGCTGGAGCTTCCCGGCGCGCGCGGGGAACGTCCGGAGATCGCGGATCTCGGCGCGGAGCACGCCTCGCTCCGCGGCCGCGTCGGGCGCGTCGGCGGGGCGGCCCTCGATCGGCGCCGTGGGCAGCGGCTCAGGCAGCCTGGCGATCTCGCGGGGGGCGACCCCCGTGGAGAAATAGATGACCACCGCGCCCGCGAGGATGCAGAGGAGGAAGACCGCTCCGCAGCCGACGCCGAGGATCAGCGCGAGGTTCGACCGCCTGGGCGGAGGCCCGACCGGCGCGCCGCCGAAGCCGCCCGGAGAGGGGCCGAACGGCGGCGAAGGCGGGCCGTAGGCGCCAGGCGGGCCGTAGCCGCCGGGCGGGCCGTAGCCGCCGGGCGGGCCGTAGCCGCCGGGCGGACCATGACCGCCCGGGGGACCATGACCACCGGGCGGACCATGGCCGCCGGGAGGGCCATGGCCGCCGGGAGGACCGTAGCCACCGGGCGGCCCGTAGCCGCCGGGCGGCCCGTAGCCGCCGGGAGGGCCGTAGCCGCCCGGCGGAGGGCCGTGGCCGCCCGGCGGGGCGCCACCCGGCGGAGCGCCGCCAGGGGGGTGGTTCGCCGCGCCGAGCGGTGCGCCCTGCTGGTCCATACGGCCCGCAGTATGCCGGAAAAGAGGCCCTCCAGATCCCACCTGCGGCGCGCGGATCAGAGGTGCCTGCGCGCGATCTCGGCCCACGTGCCGGTCGGCTCGATCTCCAGGTACCTGCGCCAGCACGGGCGCGCCTTCGTCGGATCGCCGATCTGCTCGTACGCCATCGCGAGGTTGTAATAGGCGTCCGCGAAGCGCGGATCGCTCTCGATCGCGCCGCGGAAGTACCGGATGGCCTCGGCCGCCCGGCCGCGCTCCAGCATCACGTAGCCGAGGTTGTACTGCGCCTCGGGCTGCGCCGCGTCGAGCTCGAGCGCCTTCATGTAGAGCGCCTCGGCCTGCTCCTCGGCGTTGCGCCGGAAGCAGATGTTGCCGAGGTTCGTGTAGGCGATCGCCAGCCAGGGGTCGATCTCGAGCGCGCGGCGGTAGAGCGCCTCGGCCTCGTCCATCGTCGCCGGATCCTCGTCGAGCTGGCTGGCCTGCATGTAGAGCTCGTAGGCCGTGCGCGCGCGATCCCTGCCCACCCGCGGGCGGAGCACGCGCACGACGTCGTCGCGCAGCTCCTTCACCTCGAAGTCGAGCACCATCTGGCCCGTGAGCGGCTCGAACGCGCCCGACGCGCTCCGGACCACCACCGCCTTGCCGTCGAAGGCGACGCGGAGCTCGGCGAGGGGGCGCGTCACCTTGGGGAGCGCGGCGCGGATGTTGTCGATCGCCCGCGCGACGTCGCGCAGGCGCACCTTGCGGGCGATGAGATCGCGCGCGGCGCGCAGGGCGATCAGATCCGAGAAGGTGTACGCGCGCCGCCCCCGCCGGCGGCCGCTCGGCGGCGCGATGCCGGCGCGATCGAGCGAGCGCAGTCGCCCCGGCGAGATGCCGAGCAGGCGCGCGACCTCCGTGCCGGTGAACATGTCGGTGACCGGCTCGCGCGCGCCCGGCGCGGGCTGCGGCGCCTCCGGCCCGCCGGTCCGCGGGGCGGGCGGGGGCTCTGACACCCGGCCCCCGCCGGGGCCGAACACGACGTGGATCACCTTGTCGGAATCGCCGGAGGCGGAACGGTCCTTCTTGCTCATCGCAGCGTCGCGGGCTCCGCGCCGAGGATCGGCAGAAGCAGAGCGCGTTGTGTGGAGCGTACCCCGCCTCGAGCCGGAGTGCTCCCGTTCTTCACGTGCGCACGCGCGTCAAGAGGGCACGCAGCAGACGGCGCGTGCGCGAGCGAACGCCACGGCGCTGCGCCGGCGAGCGGCGCTCGGGGTGCATTTTTGCTTCGCATCGAGATCACGCGCGCGCCGTCCTGTCCGTCGTGACGAGCACGCGCGCCGTGACGTCCACGGTCAGCGCGAACGAGATCACCGCCGCGCGCGGCGCGAGCCCGCAGCGGATCTCGGCGTGCATCGGCCCGAGCGGGCCGCCCGCCCGCGCGGCCGCCTCGCGCTGCGCGACGCGGAGCGCCCGCAGCCGGAGGTGGGGGTCGAGCGCGAGCGCCCGGTCGAGCGGCCCCGCGAGCGGCGCGTCCGGCGGCAGCGCGACGAGCAGGCTGGTCGACCCGTAATACACGAGCGCGCCCCCCTCGTTGCGCGTGCTCCCCTCGCTCACCACGTCGGCGCCGTCGAACAGGGCGTGGAGGCGCCCCGCCGAGCAGGCCACGAGCTCGACGCGCCGCCGCTCCAGAAGAGGAGGGCGCTTGACCTTCGCCAGACCGGGACCGGGGAGACGCTCTCGCGACATTGCGATCGCGATCGTGGCATTCTCGCGCGCGGCTTCCCAAAAGCGCGCGGAGATCCGCACAAAGTTGCTGAGGCGCCCGCTTTTGTGCGGGACGCAGGGGGCCTCGCGTCGGCGACGAATTTGGCCACGCGCGGCGCGCCTTGCCACGATGCGCGTCGCGCCGAAGGGCGCGAAGGAGCGACGAGCGACCATGAGCTACACGGGCAACGAGCGCCGCAGGCACCGGATCTTCATCACCCGCAACACGGAGTATCACGTCCGCGACGAGATCTGCGTCGCCGTGCGCGATCGGGCCGCGCGGAAGTTCAGGACGGGTCACCTCGCGCTGCACCTGAAGCTCCAGGGCGCGGTCCGGATCAACCCGAACGGCGTCGTGATCCCGGAGCCGCACAACGCGCGCGTCGGCGCCCCGATCTACTTCACCCAGGTGGACCCCGACGGGCAGGAGCGGCAGGTCGTGACGAGCCGCGTGGAGCGCATCGAGCGGCCCGAGAAGAGCACCGTGCTCCAGTACCCCTCGTGAGCGTCGCGGAGCGCCTCGCCGGGCGGCGCGGCTCCGCGGGCGGCGCGGGCGTCCGATCGCCACGCCGCCCGCGCCGCGGCGATCAGCCGATGGTGCAGAAGCCTTCGTAGTCGATGTAGCTCGTGATGGTCGGCGACTCGCCGCACGCCGGGCAGCTCTTGTCGCGGCGCAGCTTGAGCTCGCCGAACTTCATCCGCAGCGAGTCGTACGTGAGGAGCCGGCCGATGAGCGGCGTCCCCTGGCCGAGGATCAGCTTCACCGCCTCGGTCGCCTGGATGACGCCGATGATGCCGGGGAGGATCCCGAGCACGCCCGCCTCCTGGCAGCTCGGCGCGAGGTGCGGGGGCGGCGGCTCGGGGTAGAGGCACCGGTAGCAGGGGCCGACGCCCGGCAGGAACGTCGTCACCTGGCCCTCGAAGCGGAAGATCGAGCCGTGGACGACCGGCTTCTTCTTGAAGACCGAGGCGTCGTTGACGAGGTAGCGGGTCGGGAAGTTGTCGCTCCCGTCGACGATGATGTCGAACTGGTCGAAGATGCGGTCGACGTTGGAGCTGTCGACGCGCTCCTGGAACTTCACGACCTTCACGTCGGGGTTCAGGTCGCGGATCGCCGTCTCGGCGCTGTCGACCTTGGGCTTGCCCACGCGCGAGGTCGCGTGGAGGATCTGCCGCTGGAGGTTCGAGTTGTCGACGACGTCGGCGTCGACAAGGCCGAGCGTCCCCACGCCGGCGGCGGCCAGGTACAGGGCGGCCGGGCTGCCGAGGCCGCCGGCGCCGAGGAGGAGGACCTTGGCGGCGAGCAGCTTGGCCTGCCCCGCCTCGCCGACCTCGGGCAGGAGCAGGTGGCGCGAGTACCGATCGCGCTGCGCGTCCGTGAGGTTCGGCGGCAGCTCGACCGGGTAGTTCAGGTCCTTCCAGCGGACGAAGCCCGGGTTGGCGCTCTCCACGTTGGTGTAGCCGAGCTCCTGGAGCGTCTTCGCGGCGAGCGCCGAGCGCGTGCCGCCGGCGCAGTAGGCCACGATGTGCGCCGACTTGTCCGGCAGCTTCTGCTCCACTTGCATCTCCAGGAAGGCGCGCGGGATCGAGATCGCGCCCGGGATGAAGCCGGCGCGGTACTCCTCCTTCTCGCGCACATCCAGGAGCACGATCGGGACCTTGTCGTCGATGCGGCGCTTGAGCTCGCTCAGCGAGAGCTCGCGGATGGACTTGCGGACGTCGGAGATGAGGTCGCTATAGGTCGTAGGCATCGTGGCTCCTCAGAGAACCGGAGACTTAGGTGCGCGGCGCTACGTGTCAACGACGGACGGACGGAGGCGGGTTTTCTGCTGGCCGAGCAGCATCCTACCGGCTGCGGGGCAGGAGGTCGGGCCTCGACCGGAGGGAGGCGAGCGGCTCCTCCTTCTGCGCGCCCCCCTCGCACTCGATGCGCGCGACGCGGCCCGCGGGCGGCACGTCGATGATCGTCGCCGGCTCGTTCTCCGACTTGCAGAGGGCGAGCACCTTCGTGCCGGGGGCGAGGCGGCCGCTGCGGAGCTGCTTGCGCGACACCTTGACCTCCACGTCGTCCGCGAGCCGCCGCACGAGGATGTCGGCGCCCTGGACGTCGCTCACCACGCCGAGCTCGAGCGTCGGCTGCTTCTCCCGGAGCGGGCCCCACACGCGCTCGCCCTTCAGCTGATCGTTCGGCGGGAGCCAGTCGACGGTCGGCTCCGGGGCGAGGCGCGGCAGCGGCACCCACCCGATCGCGACCTCGAGCGCCGCCGTGAGCACGGTCGTGCCGGGGTCGACCGCGGTCACCAGGGCGCGATCCTTGGTCTGGCCGATGATCCAGACGGGGGTCGACGGCGGGAGGCTGCGCTTCGGCTCGCCGTCGATGTCCGAGGCGGGCGCGACCGCGACCGTGCCGTGGGACCAGCGCTTCTCGGGCCGCTTCATCGGCTTCATCCGGACCTGCATCGCCTCGACCCACGCCGAGAGGGCCGAGCGCTTCCGCGCGAGCGCCTCGGGCAGCGCGTTGCTCCCCGGCAGGTCGGCCGTGTCGGGCGCGGGCGCCTCCCAGCGCAGGAGCGCGATGGTCGCGTCGAGCTGCTCCAGCGTGGCGGCCGCGTCCTGCGCGCCGACCGCCTTGCCGGCGATCTCGGTCAGCCGCGGCGCCGCGGCGCCGCGGGCGCGCGCGAGCACCGTGCGCCCCTGCTCCTCGGAGGCGTCGCCCCGCTTGACGGCGGCGTCGATCTTCTCGACCACGTTCGCCCAGCGCCCGGCCGTGATGTCGGCCTCGACCTGCCCGTAGAGGGCCTCGGCGATGGTGGCGTCGAGCTCCGCCGCGAGCCGATCCGCGGCCTCGTCGCCGAGGACCGCCCGCGTCGGCGCCGCCGCGACGAACGCGCGCGCGTCGGCGAACTTCCCGGCGGTGGTCGCCGCGTCGACCCTCCCGCTCGCGCACGCCACGGCCTGCGAGGCCACGAGCCTCCGGGCCTCGTGCGTGAACGCCTCGCTCTTCAGCGCGTCGATCCGCGCCGACAGCCTGGCGAACGCGCCCTCGCAGTCCTGCCGGTCGAGCAGCTCGGCGGCCTCGGCGGCCCGGAGCTTCGCCTCGCGCCGGTCGAGCTTCTCGCGCAGCTCGCTGATCTCGTACCGGTGCGAGTCGACGCCGAGGCCGCTCGCCTTGTCGAGCAGCGCGCGGGTGTCTTCGTACCGCTTGTCGGACAGCGCGCGGCTCGCCTCGTCGATGTGGCGCCGGCTCTCGGCGATGCGCGCCATCTCCGCCGTGACGGCGGGCTGCGGCGCGGGCCGCGCGGCGGGCTCGGCGGCGCAGCCGGCCGCGACGGGCAGCGCGGCGAGCCCCGCGGCGAGCCCCGCGGCGGGGAGCGCGTTGAAGAGCGCGTTGAAGAGCGCGTTGAAGAGCGCGTTGAAGAGGGGGAACGGACGACGGAGCGGCGGCCCGGGGGAGCGCATAGGGACAGGACTGTTCCACTCCATCCGGAGGATCGTCAATGCCGCGCCTCGGGCGGCGTTGCTTGACCCTCGCGGGCCCACGCTCTACGTGAAATCCCCGTGAGCGACGACGATACGCGCGGGACGGGCGCTCCCGGGGCGGGGGCCGAGGACAGGAGCGGGCGCGTCTTCAGCGCGCCGAAGATCACGATCAACCGCGTCTACACCCGGCAGGGGGACGGCGGGCTGACCCGGCTCGTCGGCGGGCAGCTCGTGCCGAAGGACGACGCGCGGATCGAGACCTACGGCACGGTCGACGAGCTCAACGCGCTCGTCGGGGCCGCGCGGCAGACGCTGATCGAGCTGCTCCCGGGCGCGCCCGCCGCGAGCGCCGGTCGGCTCGGGGACCTCGGGCGCGCGCTGCTCCGCGTCCAGCACGAGCTCTTCAACCTCGGCTCGATCCTCGCGACGCTCCCCGAGGACGTGCACCCGAAGCAGCCCCGCGTGACGCAGGCGGAGATCGCGCTCCTCGAGGCCGAGATGGACCGCTGCCAGGCCGATCTGGCGCCGCTGCGCTCGTTCGTCCTCCCCGGCGGCTCGCGGCTCAACACGGACCTCCACGTGGCGCGGACGGTGTGCCGCCGCGCCGAGCGCTGCTGCGTGCGCCTGGCGCAGGCGGGCCACGCCGATCCGCAGGCGGTCGGCTACCTGAACCGCCTGAGCGACGCGCTGTTCGTGTGGAGCCGCTGGGCGTCGGCGCTGCTCGGCACGCCGGAGATCCTCTGGGAGCCCGACGTCTCGGCGAGCGGCGGCAAGGCGCAGCCCGCCTGATCGGAGCCGCCCCGGTCGGGGAAGGCCCGGAGGACGACCGCCCACGCGAGCGCGACGTAGGCGTAGCCGAGCAGCGCGTCGATGAGCCAGTGGTGGTCGAGGTAGAGCGCCGCGAACAGCATGAGCGCGGCGTAGGCGAGCTGGATGGCCAGCGACGGCGCGCCCGCCCCGCGGAAGGTCGCGAGCAGCCCGTAGAGCGGGTACGTGACGTGGAGCGACGGCAGCGCGCCGTAGACGGTCGCGCCGCGGCTGTACAGGTCGCGGAAGTAGGGGATCCCGAGCATCGCGTCGACGCGCAGGAGCGCGGCGGGGGAGCTCTGGGCGGCCGGATCGATCGCGCACCCGTGGGCCCGCACGTACCAGGGCGGCGCGGCCGGCAGCAGGCGGTACGTGGCGAGGCCGAGGAGGTGCGTGGCGAGGGCGAGCCAGGCGAACCTCCGCGCCGCGAGCGCGTCGCTCCGGTAGAGGTGGAGCCAGTGCCCCACCATGACGAGCACGTACCCGCCGTACGGGAGGGCGCAGAGCAGATCGAGCGCGGGGCGCTCCAGGCGAGCGAGCAGCTCGCCCGGCGTGAGCCGCCGCCCGCCGACCTCCACGCCGAAGAGCGCGAGCTCGGCCGCGCGCAGCTCGCAGCCGAGGACGTCGTCGGGCGCGGCGGGCGCGCCGCCGAGCTGCTTCACGGCGTCGTACGCGAGGAACAGCAGGAAGAAGGGCAGCGCGCTCAGGAAGAACCGCCGCGAGCGCGCGCCCGCGCAGACGCTCGCCGCGGCGAGGGCGGCCACCGCGAGGTGGTCCCAGCGCGCGGCGCCGCGCCTCGCGAGGAGCGCGGCGTAGGCGAGCCACGGCAGCGCCGGCAGCCAGGAGAGGCGGCCCCGGAGCGCGCGCGCGTGCTCGAGCATGATCAGAGCGGCGCGCTCGTGGCCTTGCCGCCGCCGAGCAGGCGCCGGCGCTCGCGCTCGGCGCGCGCGGCCGCGCGCGGCCCGGGCAGCGCCTCGGCGTCGGCCGCCGCGAGGGCGGCGCGCGTCCGCTGCACGAGCCGCAGGCCGGCGGCGAGCCCGACGCCCGCGACCAGGGCGAGGCAGGCGAGCGTGATCGGGAAGGGCAGCGCGCCGGTCAGCGGCGTGGCGGGCACGGCCGGGCCGAAGACGAGCGCCGCGACGAGGTAGGCGAGCCGCTCGTGCCGGCGCATCAGGCCGCTCGGCAGCGCGATCCCGTAGACGTCGGCCTTGGCGCGCGCGTAGCTCACGAGCGACGAGGCGACCATGGCGACGAGCGGGATCGCGAGCGTGGCGGCGTGCCCGCGGTAGAAGACGGCGAGGCCGATGAGGGGCGCGGCGTCGGACACGCGGTCGAGGCACGAGTCGAGCACGGCGCCGGCGCGCGACGCGTTGCCGCGCCCGCGCGCCACCATGCCGTCGAGCGCGTCGAGGACGGCGCCGGCGATGAGCAGCGCGGCGCCGGTCCGGAAGCGGCCGACCGCGAGCAGCGGCGCGCAGGCGAGCGACAGGGCGAGCGAGAGGTAGGTGAGGGTGTCCGGCGAGACGCGGAGGCGCACGAGCGCGCGCGCGGGGGCGTGGAACGACCAGTAGAAGGCCTCGACGACCGGGCCGGGGAGCAGCGCGCTGCCCGGAGAGGCGCCGAGCCGCGGCATCGCGGGCCGGCCGTGGCGCGCGACGCGCACGGCGTAGGCGCCGAGCACGGCTGTGCAGATTAGGATCGCAAGGGCGCAGGGGAGAACGGCCACCCCGGGGGCGGTTGCAGGGTTCGATCCGGGCCGGCGCGGGCGGCCGTCCTCCGCCGCCGCGAGCGCCCCGGCCGCGGCGCCGCCGGGGGCGGTCGGCCTCCGGCGGTGCGAGCGAAGAGGGCCCGAGCGAGCGCGGCGCCGGCTACTTGCAGCTCGCGCGCGAGAGGCGGATGCCCCGGTCTTCCTCGGCGTAGGCGATGCCGAGCTCCTGGCCGGTCCAGGCCAGCGCCGGGTACTTGGCGGGCGCGTCGCCGCTCGCCTTGAGCTCGGCGCCCGCGGGCGAGAGATCGCGGTTCATCAGCGCCACGAAGACGGCCGCGGGGCCGTCGCGGAACTGGTAGTACGCGACGGCCAAGTGGCGCCCCGTCCACGCGAGCGCTGGCCAGTTCGCGCTGCCATCGCCCTGGGAGACGACGGCCTCGCGCGACACCTCGTCCTGCGCGGAGATCCGGATCGCGCGGATCTGCTCGGCGCCGGTGCGGGCGTCCTCCCAGGCGACGAACGCGTCGTCCCCGCCGAGCGCGACGCGCGTCAGCTTCGCGTCGACGCCCTGGTGGGCGATCCGGTCGAGCGGAGCGCTCGCCTGGCCCGGCCTGGCGAAGAGGAGCGCGTCGCCCTGGGTCCAGGCGAGCGCCGTCCTCTCGCCGTCGGTCGCGACCGCGGGGAACTTCGCCTGGTCGAGCGGCGTCGCGCTGCCCAGCGCGCCGCGATCGAGGACGCTGATCAGCGATCCGCTCGCGTCCATCCAGGCGACGACGACCCCGTCCTGGCCCGCGGCGGCGATGGGCCAGGACTCGGCCGCGCCGCTCTGGACCAGATCGAAGGCGGCGCCCTCGGGGACGCCTTCCAGCGTCGCGCGGCGGCCGCGCACGACGCTGCCCGCGCCGTCCTGGTCCTGCCAGAGGACGAGCAGGCCCTCTCCGTCGCGCTGGACGCTCGGGTGGCTCGAGACGCCCGGGCCTCCTGCGATCACCTCGTCCCGCAGCGTGTTGCCGCCCGCGTCGATCGTCGCGAGGCGGATGTCGCCCTCGTCGGCGCCGCGCTCCTGCCACGCGATGGCGAAGGCCGCCCCGGTCCACGCGATCGCGGGCGTGGTGCCGCGGCCGCTGCTCACCTCCAGGCCTCGGGCCGTGACCGTGCAGGCCGCGGCGTGGCTCCCGGTGCCTCCGCCGCCGGTCGCTGCGCCGCTGCCCCCCGTCCCGGCGCCGCCCGTGTCTCCGCCGCCGCCACCCGTGTCTCCGCCGCCGCTCCGTCCGCCGGAGCCGCAGCCCCACGCCGCGGCGATGATCGCCGCGCTGATCGCGCCATGAACCCAGTGCTTCATTGTTCCCCCGTCGTGGTGATGCGAGGCCCTCGGCGCGGCGCGCGCCGGGCGGAGGCCGCACCCGAGGCCTCGGTTCGCGGGTCCGGCGCGGCGGCTCCCGCCGCCTCGGGGGCGGCGGGAGGCGGGTTGCCGTGCGGGACGACCGCTGCTCCTCCGTTCGATGTCCGCAGGGTCGGCCGGTCGCGGCGGAGCCGTGCGCTTCGCGCAGATCGCTCGGCCCCTCCGGGCGCGAAGCGCCGTTCGCTCCGCGCTGCGCGGCGCCTGCGCCCTCGCGGCTGCCGCGCGCGCCAGGCGTTCGCCGATCGGCGCTGCCCCGGCTGGAACGCGCGCCGCGCGCGCGGATCCGGCCGGCGACGCTACTCGTTGGCCTGCTGCGGCTGCAGCGCCTCGGCGACGGCCGCGAGCACATCCTGCGCGGCCTCGAGCTTGCGCCGCGGCACCGCCTTGATGGCCTGCCGCACGGCCGCCTCCACCGTGCCGGTGCGGAGGCCGTCGAGCTCGCGCCCGCGCGCGGTGAGGCCCAGCAGGGCGCGCCGGCCGTCCTTCGGGTCGGGCCGGCGCTCGATGATGCCGCGCTCCTGGAGCCGCTTCAGCACGCCCGTGAGGGTGCTCGGGTGCAGCTGCATGATCTCGGCGAGCTGCCCGGCGGAGATGCCGGGGTAGCGCCCGACGATGCGGATGACGAGCCGCTGCGGGCCCGTCACGCCCATCTTCGCCTCCATGCGCTTCGACGTCGACTGCAGGCCGTGATCGACGGCCCACAGGAGCTTCATGAAATCGAGCACCTCGCCGAGCCGAGAGCTCTTCTCTGCGGGGGGAACGGCCTGGGACGAGCGCATCGCCGACGGTTGCTAGCTCGCCCGGGTCCAGGTGGCTAGTGCTGGCCGCGGGGGTCGGCCGGCGCTCGAGCGGCCGCGGAGCGGACGCGAGGCGCGCCGCGGCGCTGGATCCCCGCGGGGACGGGGCGGGGAGGGGACGGGGAGGGGATCCGAGGGGGCGGGGACGGCGCGCCCGGGCGGGGCGCGCGCCGTCGAGCGGCGCACATCGCCGCCGCGGTCTCCGCGCTTTGCCGTAGCGCCGGCGGGCGGTTTCGGAGCAAGATCGGCGGCGATGAGCTGGGCACGGCGAGCCGCTCTGTGGACCGGGCTCGGCGCGCTGCTCTGCATCTCTGGCGCGGCCGTCGGCCAGGCGCCCTCGCTGCGCGCGTCCTTCTCGGCGGCCTACCGCGCCTTCCGAGATCCGGGCCTGCTCGACCGCGCGCCGGCCGACGTCGCGCCGGCCCTCGCGTGCCCTGCGCCTGCCGGCGACGCGCCGCCCGCCGTCACGGCGCTCCTCGTGCGCGAGTTCCAGCCCGCGACGGACGAGGATCTCGAGGACCCCGACGGGGCGACGCTGTCCACGCTGGCGATGCCGGATCTGGACGTCCCCCTCACGCGCCGCACGATGCGGTTCGTCCGCTTCTTCGCCCAGTCGGAGGAGGGGCGCGCCGTCTTCCAGCGCCGCTTCCGGCGCGCCGGCGCGTACCGCGAGATCATCGAGCGGTCGCTCCGCGAGGCGGGCCTCCCGGAGGATCTCCTCTGGGTCGCGGCGGTGGAGAGCGGCTTCGATCCGCGGGCGGTCTCGCCGGCCGGCGCGGCGGGGCTCTGGCAGTTCATGCCGAGGACCGGCGAGGCCTACGGCCTGGAGCAGTCCGAGTGGATCGACGCGCGCATGAGCCTCGCGCGCGCCACGGACGCCGCGACCGCGCACCTGCGCGATCTGTACGAGCGCTTCGGCCGCTGGGATCTCGCGCTGGCGGCGTACAACTTCGGCCACGAGGGCGTCCTCCGCGCGCTCGCGAAGGTCGCGGCGCAGCGCGATCCCGAGGCCCGCGGGCCCATCGGGCTCGCCGAGCTCGCGCAGGCCGGCGCCGTCCCGAAGGAGACCGCGGATTACGTGCCGCAGATCGTGGCGTTCGCGATCGTCGCGGCGAACCGCGCGCGCTTCGGCCTCGACCTGCCCGAGATCGCGCCGCTCGCGCCGCTCGACCTCGGCGAGGTCGCGGTGCCGCCGGGGACGCGGCTCCGCACCATCGCGCGCGCCGCGGGCATCTCCACGGCCGTGCTGCGCGAGCACAACCCCGAGCTCCTGCGCGACCGCGTCCCGCCGGGCCGCGCCGACCACCTCGTCGCGCTGCCCGCCGATCGCGTCGCGCGCGCGATGGCCCTCTTCCCGGCGTACCTCGACCACGAGGAGCTCGACGAGGACGAGGGCGACGGCCTGGCCGGCGCGTCCGCCGCGCTGCCGCCGGTCGGCGCGGGCGGCGAGCTCGCGATGGCCGGCGGGTCGCTGCCGCCCCGCCCCGTGTCGCTCGGCCGGAACCGGCTCCCGCTCTTCACCCCGCCCGGCCAGGCGCCGGCGCCGATGCCGCTCCTCGGCAACCCGGAGGCGCTGGAGGCGAAGCTCCCGATCGTGATGATCGGCGGCGGCGTCGGCTTCCGCCCTGCGTTCGAGGACGATCCGCTCGGCCTCCGGAGCGGCCGCCTCGCCCCGGCGTCGCCGTTCGACGCCCTCGAGGGCCCGGGCGCGCGGCGCGCCCTCAAGGGCCGAGAGGCGGCGATCGAGAAGCAGATCGGCCTGCTCGCGGGGCTCGGCCTGGAGCAGGTGCAGCGCTTTCGGCTCCCGAACGGCGTCGCGGTCGACCTCCGGGAGGACCCCGCGGCGCCGCTCGTCTCGATCAGCGCGTCCGTCGCGGTCCCGGCGCGGTCCGCGGGCGACGCCGGGGCGGCGGGGCCGGCGCTCGCCAGCGAGGCGCGCGTCGCGATCACCGTCCCGCCGCGGGATCTCGAGGTCGGCGTCGATCTGGTCGCGGCGCGGCTCAGGATGCTGCTCGACGAGGCGAGCGCCGGGCGCGTGGCCGAGCTCAGGCGGCAGGCCAGCGCGGCCTCGCGGCGCGCGCTCGAGCGGGCGCCGTACGGCCCGTCGTGGCTCGCGCTCGGGGAGGCGCTGTTCCCCGCGGGCCACCCGCTCGAGGGCACGCTGCTCGGGGCGCGCGCCGACGCGGGCGCGGCCAGCGAGCTCCTGCTCACCGAGTCGCTCCGGCGCGAGCGCGCCGCGGCGCAGGCGACGATCGCGCTCTCGGGCGACGTCTCGCGCGCCGCGGTCGAGCAGGCGCTCGCCCGCTCGCTCCAGCGCGTCGTCGCGGAGCCGGAGCGGCCGATCGGGCCGCACCCGCGCGAGGAGCGGATCGTCCTCGAGGACGCGGTGCCGTCGCCGCGGCTGCTCTACGGCTGGATCGCGCCCCCGGAGGGTGGCGCGGACGAGGCGTCGCTCCGCGTGACCATGGAGATCCTCACCGGCCCGCGCGTCGCGCGGCTCGCGAAGGCGCTCGTGACCGAGGGGCAGCTCGCGTCCGAGGTGACGGGGCGGCTGTCGCTCGGCGCGCAGGCGAGCGTGGCGGCGGTGGAGCTCACGCCCGCTCCGTCGCGCAGCGCCGCCGAGCTGGAGCAGCGCCTCGACGCCGAGCTCGCGTCGCTCGCGGCGTCCGGCCCGACCTGGAAGGAGCTGGCCCTCGCGAAGGCGCTGCTCAAGATCGAGCTGGAGAGGGAGCTCGCGCGCCGCGCCGCCGTCGCGCCGCCGCCGGCGGCCCCGCGGCCGATCACGGATCTGCGGCTGCGCGCCGCGCTCGATCCGGGCAGCCTGCCGCGGCTCCTGCGCGCGCTCGAGGAGGTCGAGCCGGCCGACGTGCGCGCCGCGGTCGCGCGGACCTTCGGCCGAGAGCACCGGGTGAGCGTCACGACGTGGCCCCGCGGCGGCCCGGGCGGAAGCGGCGGGCTCCCGCTCGCGACGGCCGCCCCCGCCTCGCCCGCGCCCCCCGCGCGGTCGCCGTGACGACGGCGATCGCCGCGCGCCGTCATGTTGCTGCGCTGCGTGCTGGCCCCGTTGCAAGGGGGAACCGCGCGTTCAGCCTCGCCGCAGCATTCTGACGATCTCTGGTGAGCCAGCTGTCTTTCCAAGGATGGACTTATGGACAGGTATGGACATCTGGCATCAATTGGAGATAGCACGGGAGAATGACGACCCCTGCAAAGCCGCTGATCTCCGCGATACCAGCGAGCGAACACGCCGCGCATTTCCACGACACCGCCTATCGGCCCCCCCTCTCGCTGGCGGTGGAGGCGCCGCTTCCGGCGCCCCGCGTGACGCGGAGCGGCGTCGTGGAGCGCTCGGCGCGGATCGCCGCGAGGGTCGCGCTCGACGAGGCGTCCGAGCTGCCGTCGCTGCTCGACCAGGTGCACGAGGTCATCGCGCTCTCGGATCAGCCGGTGCTGCGCAACCTGCTCATCACGCAGTGCTACTACGAGATCTCCGCGGAGCTCGTGAAGCTGCTCGGCGGAGGCAACGCCCACTGGTGCTCCTTCGCGACGTGGGCCTCCAAGACTGCAGGTAGGTTCATCCGCAACGAGGAAGTGCCGTCGGTGCTCCGGTGGCTGATCCTCTCGGACGAGGAAGAGCGGGAGGCGATCGTGCCGCGCCTCCTGCGGCGTGGCCAGGGCGCGCCGGAGCGGGAGAGCGCGTGGCGCATCAGCGCCGTCGATCTCATCGCGCCCTGGTGGGGTCAGGGGTTCGATCTCATCGAGCTGCCCGAGCGGATCCTGTCCGAGCTCAGCGCGGACATCGCGCTCGGCAACCTCAAGGTGTTCGAGGAGCTCGGGCCGCTCTTCGCCCGCATGATCCAGGTCTACCGGGGCAGCCCGCGGCCCGGGAAGGCGCAGCTCGCGGCGCTGCTCGAGGGGCTGCAGCCGGGGCCGTCTCCGGAGGGAGGGCAGGGGCTGCTCCGCAGCGCCGTGGAGCACTACCACCAGGCGATGCTCACGGAGGACCAGGACCGGAAGGCGGAGCTCATCCTCCTCGCCAATGCGCGCGTCGGGCTGCACGAGCAGGTCCGGCTCCAGCCGTACATCGCGCGGGCGCTCAACGCGCCCGTCCGCTGCGTGATCGACACGGTCGGCCCGCACGGCCGGCGCCTCCCCGAGGCGCTCCAGTCGATGATCCTCGACAAGATGGAGAAGCTGCAGGAGTTCTGGCGCGCGATCGCGACGAAGGAAATGATGACCATGCGCCTCCCGGACGAGCTCCTCGAGCTCGGCCACGATCTTCCCGCGCCGCCCGGCTTGCCGCTGCACTGCGCCGAGCTCGCGACCATCGAGGATCGCGAGCTCTACGAGCTCCTGCGCGAGTACGACGCCCACGACCACACGACGGCCGGCTGCGGCGCCCGGGACTGGGCGTCGCTGAGCGAGCGCATGAGCTACATCCTCGAGCTGTTCCGCTCGCGGCAGTGCTGCCAGCGGCTCCTCGATCGGCCCTTCAGCCGCGAGCAGCACGCCGAGATCGTCGCGTGGCGGGTGCCGGCGCCGATCCACGGAGACCTCTAGCGCCGCGCGCCGGCGCCCCGCCGGACCTCCGGCCGCCGCGCCGCGCCTCCCTGCGCGCGCAGCCCCTCACCGCTCTTCCTGTGCGTCCCCCGCCGCTTCGGCCCGCGCCCCGCGGCGCTCGAAGAGCTGCGTCAAGAGGCCGAGCGCGCCCTGCCGCTCGGCGATCTCGCGCCCCTTCCGGAAGGAGTCCTCGGCGCGCGCCCGCGCCTCCGCGGCGGTCGGCGCGCGGCGAGCGAGCGCGATCTCGCCCTCGAGCCGGTAGAGCTCGGCCTCGAAGTAGCGCTCGTCGCTCTTCTCGACGAAGGAGAGCGTGTCGTCGAGCAGCGCGCTGGCCTCGTCGACGTTGCCGGCGCCGAGCTCCGCCTCGATGAGCGCCGAGCGCCAGTAGGTCAGCGACACGCGGCTGCCGACGCCCATCAGCATCGTCAGGCCCCCGCGGATGCGCGCGGCGCCCTCCGCGGAGCGCGCGCGGGCCGCCTCGCCGGCCGGCCCCTGCGCCGCGCGCGCGGCCGCCGCCCAGCCGAGATCGATCTGGCTGAGCGCCGCCCAGTGGGGCATGCCCACCTCCTCCGCGAGCTTGCCGAGCACGCGCGCGTGCGCCTCCGCGCCGGCGACATCGCCGACCAGGCAGCAGAGGACGGCGGCGAAATGCTCGACGAAGCCGCGGCTCACGGGCTGGTTCAGCTCCTCGCACAGCGCGATCGCCTCGTCGATCGAGGCCTTGCCCCGCTCCGGCTCGCCGAGGTGGAACGCGATCCAGGCGAGGTGCGACAGCGAGAACGCCGCGGCGTCATGGCCGAAGAGGAAGGCGAGCGGCAGGTGACGCGCGGGGTCGTAGATCGAGAGCACCTTGTTGAAGTGATCGCGCGCCTCGCGGAGGTGCCCCCGGAGGAAGCGCGTCGCGCCGAGCGCCTGGTGAGCGCCGAGCGAGATGCCCGGGTCGCCCGTGCTCTCGGCGAGCGCGAGCAGCTGCTCGCCGTGCTGCTCGGCCAGCGCGTAGTCGCCGCGGACGTGGAAGAAGATCCAGAGCCCCCACAGCGCGGGGAAGAGCTGCGGCGAGGAGCCCGCCTCGCGGCAGAGCGCGTGCGCGCGCGCGTACGCCGCCTCGACCTCCGGGGCCGCGTAGCCGCGCGTGATCATCAGCGGGACGCCGAGCGTCGTCTGCAGCGTGATCTCGTCGCGCGCCCGCTCCTTCGTCGCCGGCAGCTGCTTGAGGAGCTCGAGCCCGCGGCGGAGGTGGCTGATCGCCTCGGCGTGCGCGGACGAGACGAGCGAGGCCTCCCCGGCGCGCTGCCAGGCCGCGACGGCGGGGCCGATCAGCGCGGCCTCGGTGTAGTGGTGCGCGAGCAGCTCGGGCGGCGTCTCGGGGAAGCGCTCGGCGAGCACGGCGGCGATGCGCGCGTGGTACACCTGCCGGGTGCTGCGGAGCAGCGACTGGTAGGCCGCGTCCTGCACCAGCGCGTGCTTGAACGTGTACGTCGCCCGCGGGGGGCGCCCCCGCTGGAAGACCAGCTCGGCGTCGACGAGCTGCGCGAGCGCCTCGCGCAGCTCCGCGGGGCCCGACGCCATGAGGAGCGGCTCGCCGCCCGCGCCGCCCGCGCAGAGCTCGAGCGCCTCGTAGCCGAAGGAGCGGCCGAACACCGCGCCGAGCTGCGCCACCTCCTTGGCCGGGCCGAGGCGGTCGAGGCGCGACATCAGCGAGTGCTGGAGGGTGGTCGGGATCTCGAGCGCGCCCACCCACCCGCTCGAGGCGCTCGGCGAGCCGGCCGGCTCCCCCGCGGCCGCCCTGGCGGCGGCCGACTCGAGGACCATGCGCGTGAGCTCCTCGGCGAACAGCGGGACGCCGTCGCTGCGCTCGGCGAGCGTCTGGATCACCTCGCCGGGCAGCGGGGCCTGGATGGCCGACGCGCCGCTCGTCGCGTACTTGCCGGCCAGCTGCTGGATGAGCGCCTGCATCCGCTCGGCGCTGAGCGGGGCGAGGTGGATCTGGGTGAAGTGCGATCGCAGCGGCCACGGCGGCGCGAACGTGGGGCGCGCGGTCAGGAGCAGCAGCAGCGGCGACGGCCGCCCCTCGTCGATGAGCCGGCCGAGCAGCTCCAGGGTCGACGGATCGGCCCAGTGCAGGTCCTCGGCCGTGAGCACGAGCGGCTGCCGATCGGCGAGCCCGAGGAAGAGCTGGAGGAGCGAGGCGATGGTCTCCTGCCGCTGGCGCTGCGGGGTGAGCGCCGGCGCGGCGTGGCGCCCCTCGGTCGGGATCGACAGCAGCGCGGCGAGCAGCGGCACGGCGAGCGGCCCCGCCTCCGCCTCGGCGAGCAGCTGCTCCAGCCGCTCGAGCCGGCCCTCGCCCTCGTCCAGCGCGGCGCCGCGCTCGCTCGACGCCGCCGCCGAGCCGCTCAGCGTGCTCGCGCGATCGCGGTCGCCCGCGAGCAGCGCGTTGAGCAGCTCGATCACCGGGTAGAACGCGCTGTTCTGGAGCTGCGGCGAGCAGCGCGCCTCGAGCCAGAGGTGCGGCGTACCGGCCAGCCGTTGGCGGAAGGCGCGCACGCTCCGCGACTTGCCGATGCCGGCCTCGCCCGTCAGGAGCACGACCTGCCCGGCGCCGCCCGCCGCGCGCGACCACCGGGTCGCGAGCTCGTCGAGCTCGCTGTCCCGCCCCACGAGCGGGGTGAGCCCCTGCTGCATCCTCGCGTCGAGCCTGTCCCGCGCGGTCGTGCGCCCCTGCACCGCGAAGACCTCGATCGGCTGGCGCGCGCCCTTCGGGCTGATCTCGCCGAGCGCGTCCACATAGTAGTAGCCCTCGATGAGCTTCTGCGTGGCGCGGCTGACGAGCACCGTGCCCGGCTCGGCGTGGGCCTTCAGCTGCGTCGCGGCGTTCAGGGTCGGGCCGGCGAGCGACGGCACCGCGTCGCTGTCCGCCACGACGACGATCCCGGTGTGCACGCCGACCTGCACCGACAGGGGCACGGACACGAGCTCCCGCGCGTTCAGGCGCGACATGTGCTCGACCAGATCGAGCGCCGCCTGCACCGCGCGGAGGGCGTCGTCCTCCTTCGCCACGGGGTGGCCGAAGTAGGCGACCGTCTCCTCGCCGGGCGAGCGGAGGAACACCCCCTCTTGCGCCCCGATCACCTGGGCGCACGCGGCCTGGTACATCTGCACGAGCTCGTGGAACGCCTCGCTGTCGACCGTGTCCGCGATGCGCTCGGCGCCGGCGAGCCCGCAGACCAGCACGGTGAGCTGGCGGCGCTCGCCGCGGCCGGTGACGGTCACCGGCCGCGTGCCGGGCGGGGTGCTCGGGCGGGACGTGACCCTCGGGGCCAGCGGCGTCTCCGGGCTCTCCGCGGCGCCGAGCTGGATCGACGCGTCGCGGATCGGCCGCGCCGGCGGCGCCGCCGGCGCGAAGCTGCGGCCCGGGATCGCGAGCGTCGGCGCCGCGCCGAGCCGCTCGTCCTGCCGCTGCTGCTCGGGCGATTTGCGCGTGCGCGGCGGCGGCTCGGGCTCGGAGGGCACGAGCTGCGTCTCCTGGTCCGCCGCGGCGTGGTGCACCGCGCGCGTCGCGATGGCCCGCTGCTCCGGCGAGCCGCCGCGCTCGCCGTCGCGAGGCAGCGGCCAGGGGATCGTCGACACGTCGCAGTCCTCCAGCAGCTCGTAGGCATCGCGGGCGGACCGGAAGCGGTGCGCCGGCGATTTGGCGGTCGCCTGCTCGAGCAGCGCGCCGAGGAGGTGGCCGCGGAGGGCGCGGGGGATGGGCACCGGCTCGGGGCTCAGCTGGCGGAAAATGACCTCGGCGACCGTCGCCTCGTGCATCACGGGCGCGCCGATCAGGCACTCGAGAAAGGTGAGGCCCCATGCGTAGATGTCCGCCGCTGTGGTCGGGGTGGACTGCACGAGCTGCTCCGGGGCCATGTAGGCCGGGGTCCCGTTGAACTCCCCGGTGGGCGTGAGCGCGCGGTAGTCGGCGGAGCGCGCCTCGCCGATGAGCGCGGCGATGCCGAAGTCGAGCACCTTGGCGTGCGTCCGCTTGCCGGCGCCGGCGACCATGATGTTGTGCGGCTTGAGGTCGCGGTGCACGACGCCGCGCTCGTGGGCGAACCCGATGGCGTCGAGCACCTGGAGCATCAGCCGCTTCGCCTCGTGGGGCTCGATCCCCCGCGTGCGCTGGCAGCGCGCGGTGAGCGTCTCGCCGTCGACGTACTCCAGGGCCAGGTAGAGCTCGCCTCCGGGCAGGCGCCCGGCGTCGAGGAGCCGGACGATGTTCGGGTGGCTCAGCTGGGCGATGACCTGCATCTCCCGCTCGAAGCGCGCCTCCTGCGAGCCGGACTCGCGCGAGCGCCGCAGCGCCTCGGGCCGCAGCAGCTTGAGGGCCACGCGCTGGGTGGTCACGATCTGGCGCGCCTCGTAAACGACGCTATGACCACCGCTGCCGAGGTGGCCGAGCACCTGATACCGGCCGTCCACGAGCGCGCCGACCTCGAGCAATCCATCGCGAGCGGACATCTCTTGATCTCTTACAGCCGAACGCTGCCGGAGGGGATCGCGAACGCTGACGGCCCAGGTTGATCGCTCGCGCGGGCCGAGGCCGGCCGCGCTCTCGAGGCTGCGGCCTGGCCCAGGCCCCCGAGTCGCCCACCTCTGCCGTACCGTGGCGCAGCGCGCTTCGCGGTCCTGCGCTGGGCGTGAGTCAGGCAACCGAGATTACTTCGGCTGGAGCGCGTGGTGCGGGAGGACGAGGTCTGATACCCTCGCGCTTGATGGGCAATGCCCCGCATTCCGGCAGCATGCCGCCACCTTCGAGTGGTCGGGGCCAAGGAACGCTCCTCTACGCCGTCGACGACGAGGAGAGCAACCTGGACCTCATGGATCGGGCGCTCCGCTCCGGCTACCAGGTCCGCACCTTCGGCGATCCGCGCCGCGCGCTCGCGGCGGCGGTGAAGGAGCCGCCCTCCGTGGTCGTCGCGGACTACCGGATGCCTCATTTCAGCGGGCTCGCGCTGCTGCGCGAGCTGCGCCGGCAGGGGCTGAGCTACGTGCCGGTGCTCGTCTGCGCGCCGACCGACGTGGAGCAGATCCAGAAGATCTCCCGGGAGAGCGCGGCCTTCCGGATCATCACGAAGCCCTGGATCGCCTCGGATCTGCGCCGCCAGGTCGATCTGGCGGTGAGCCTGCACCAGCTCCACGCGACACGGAATCTCCGCTGAGCCGAGCGCGCCCGGTGGCTCTTCGGCGCTCTGTCCAGGCCGACGTGACGGGCTCGACGGCGTCCGCCGCGGGCTCCCGGTCGCGGCGCGGGTGCGCCGGGCGACCGCGGTGAGCGCCCGCCTCATCGATGTGGCCGCGCTCGAGCTGCCGCAGCGCTTCGGCGATCGGCGGGGCGCGCTCGCGGAGATCGACCGCCTCCTCGGCTCGCCCGCGCTGGCCGGCGCCGCGCTCGCGCTGCTCCCCGAGCTCATCGTCACGGGCTATGTCTCGCCGAGGGGCGACAGCGATCTGCGGCGCTTCGCCGAGCCGCTCGACGGCGAGTCCGCGCGCCGGCTCTCCGAGCTCGCGCGCAAGCACGGGATCGCGCTCGCGGGCCCGCTCGTCGAGGAGAGCCGGGGCCGCTTCTACAACACGCTGCTCGTCTTCGACGCCGGCGGGCGGCGCGTCGGCCACTACCGCAAGCGTCACCCGTGGTTCCCGGAGCGCTGGGCCGCTCCGGGCGATCTCGGGACTCCGGTCCTCGATCTGCTCGGCCTGAAGGTGACGGTCGCGATCTGCTTCGACGTCCACTTCCTCTCCGAGGAGGCGGGCGAGGCGCTCGACGAGGCCGATCTGCTGCTCTTCCCGACGGCCTGGGTCGATCCGCCGGGGGAGGGGGACGCGCGCGCCGAGCTCCTGCCCGCGCTCGCGCGGCGTCATCGCGTCGCGATCGTGAACGCCAACTGGGGGCCTTCTCGCCCCGCCCTGGGCGGCCAGGGCGGCTCGCGCATCCTCGACGCAGAGGGGCGCTCGGTCGCGGCGGCGCCGCCCGGTCTGGGCCCGAGCGTCGTGCGCGCCGCCTTGCGCCTCGGGCAGGACCGGCGCGGCTGCTGAGGGGGATCGCGCGGCGCCGGCGCGCCCGCGCGATCGCGCTCAGGTGAACGGGAGCTTGCTCAGATCCACGTTTCCACCGCTCAGGATGACGCCGATCCGCGCCCCCTGGACCTTGCGCAGCAGGACCGCCGCCACGGGGACCGCCGAGCTCGGCTCGATGAGGATCTTCATCCGCTCCCAGACGACGCGCATCGCCTTGACGATGTCCTCTTCGCGCACGGTGACGATCTCGACCCCGCGCTCGCGCAGGACCGCGAAGGTGAGCTCGCCGAGCGAGGTGCGGAGGCCGTCCGCGATCGTGGTCGGGTCGTTCGAGGGGAGGATCTTCCCCTCGCGCAGCGATCGCGCCGCGTCGTCGGCCGCCTCGGGCTCGGCGCCGACCGCGCGCGCGCGCGACGCCGCGCTGGTCGCGACGGCGGTGCCCGAGAGCAGCCCGCCGCCTCCGACGGGCGCGACCACGACGTCGAGGTCCTCCACCTGGCCCGCGAGCTCCAGCGCGGCCGTGCCCTGGCCGGCGATGACGTGCGCGTCGTTGTACGGGTGGACGAGGACCGCACCCGTCTCGGACATCACGCGGGCGAGCGTCTCCTCGCGCGACCGGAGCGTGGGGGCGCAGGTCACGATCCGGGCGCCGTAGCCCGCCACGGCGGCGCGCTTCACGGCGGGCGCGCTCTCGGGCATGACGATGTGCGCGGGGACGCCGCGGATGCGAGCGGCGAGCGCGAGCGCGGCGGCGTGGTTGCCCGAGGAGTGGGTCGCGACGCCGCGGCGCGCCTCCTCGTCGGAGAGGGCGAGGACCGCGTTGCACGCGCCGCGGAACTTGAACGCGCCGACCCGCTGCAGGTTCTCGCACTTGAAGAAGACGCGCGCTCCCGCCATGTCGTCGATCGTCCGGCTGGTCATGACGGGGGTCACGTGGGCGTGCGGCGCGAGGCGCGCGGCGGCGCGGCGGATGTCCTCGATCGTGGGCAAGGGGCTCATGGGCGAGCATCGGAGCGCGGTCTCCGCCCGACGTCCATCGCGAGCGCGACGCCCCCCGCGAGCGCGGCGCGGCGTCAGAACAGGTCGGCCGCGATGCCGTCGGCGAAGATCCAAGCGGCCCGCGGGACGCTGAGCCGCCCGCCGGCGATCGTCAGGCGGCCGGCGCGAGCGAGCCGCTCCGCCGCGCGCCGTCGCGCGGGGGTCCACGCCGGCACCCCGAGCGCCGCGGCTGCACCCTCGAGATCGAACCCCTCGCGCAGCCGGAGCCCGAGCATGATCCGCTCGGACAGGCGCGTCGCTGGGTCGAGCCGCTCGTCGCTCTCCACGGGGATCGCCCCGCCGGCCTCGGCCATGGCGGCCATATACCGGTCCGGGCTCACGATGTTCCGGTAGCGGATCGCGAACGCCTCGCCGCTGTCCTCCACGCCTGCCGAGCGCAGGCCCCAGCGCGGATCCGGGCGCGACACGGTCCCGTAGGCGGCGCACCCGAGCCCGACGTAATCGACGCCTTGCCAGTAACCGAGGTTGTGGCGCGCCTCGTGTCCCGGCTTCGCGTAATTCGAGACCTCGTAGTGGGCGAGCCCCTCGGCCTCGAGCGCCTCGTCGATGGCGAAGAACGTGTCCGCCACCCCGTCGTCTGCGGCGAGCGGCAGGCGCCCGCGCCGCGCCAGCTCTCCGAACGACGTGCCCGGCTCGATGGTGAGGCTGTACGCCGAGATGTGGGTCACGCCGGTCGAGGCCACCGCGCGCGCCTCGGCGGCGGCGTGCTCGGGGCGCTGCTCCCGTGCTTCCTCGGCCGTCCCCACCGCGACACCGTAGATGAGATCGCCGCTCACGCGCGGCATCCCGGACCGGAGCGCCGCCGAGAGCGCGCCGAGCCCGCCGTCTGGGTCGTGCAGGCGCCCGAGGAACCGGAGGCGCTCCACGTCGAGCCCCTGAACGCCGACGCTCAGGCGGTTGACTCCGATCGCTCGGAACGCTCGGGCCCGCTGCTCGTCGAGCGAGGTGGGGTTGCATTCGACGGTCACCTCGAGGTCGGGCGAGAGCCGGCCGGCGGCCGCGGTGATGGCGGACAGCACCCTGCCCATCTCTTCCGGCTCCCACAGGGACGGCGTCCCGCCGCCGAAGAACACGCTCCGGAGCTCGCGCTCGCCCAGCGAATCCGCCCGCCTCCGGATCTCGGCCAGCACGGCGTCGGCATAGCCGCGGTGGTCGATCGCCTCCCGCGCTTTCGCGAAAGAGACGAAGTCGCAGTAGGGGCACTTCTTGAGGCACCAGGGGAAGTGGACGTAGGCGGTGATCGGCTCCATGGAATCCATGAGAACGGACGCAGCGGGTGCATCGGACGCGATCGACGTAACGGACACGACCGGCGCGACCCACGCGGCGGAGGCTACCGGCGCAGCCGAGGCGACCGGATGCAACCGGATGCAACCGGATGCAACCGAGGCGACGGACGCGGCTGAGGCAACACGAGGGGAAGTGAGAAATGGATCGGCGGCGCGCAGCCGGCGCCGGAGACGCGCATGGTGACACAATTGCGGGGTCTAGATCGCGGTGTTAGCGTGCGAAAGGGAGGGGGCGCATTGCGCCCGCCGAACTCTTCATGCTGACGTTGACGGAGCTTGTCGATCGCGTTCGGACCTACCAGCCGGCTGCAGACGTCGATCTCATCGCCCGGGCTTACGCCTACAGCTCTGACGCTCACCGGGGGCAGACCCGCAAGAGCGGCGACCCGTATTTCTCCCACCCGGCGAGCGTCGCCGCGATCATCACCGAGCTCAAGCTGGACACGGCGAGCGTCTGCGCCGGGCTCCTCCACGACGTCGTCGAGGACACGCTCGCGACGACCACCGACATCGAGAACAGCTTCGGCCAGGAGGTGGCGTTCCTCGTCGACGGCGTGACGAAGCTCTCGAAGATCAACTTCGCTTCCAAGGAAGATCGGCAGGCCGAGAACTTCCGCAAGATGCTGGTGGCGATGGCGCGCGACATCCGCGTGCTCCTCGTGAAGCTGTGCGACCGCCTCGACAACATGCGGACGCTCGAGTTCATGAAGCCCGAGGCGCAGGACCGGATCGCCCGGGAGACGATGGAGATCTACGCCCCGCTCGCGAACCGGCTCGGCATCGCGCGCTTCAAGAGCGAGCTCGAGGACCTGTCGTTCAGGTACATCGAGCCGGAGGCGTGGTCGGACCTCTCGCAGAAGGTCAAGACGACCGCGAAGGAGCGCGACAAGTACATCCACGAGGTCTCGAAGGTGCTCGCGGGCAAGCTCGCGGAGCAGGGCTTCGCGGTCGACGTCACCGGCCGCGCGAAGCACCTCTACTCGATCTGGCGCAAGATGCAGGCGCAGCAGTGCGACTTCGACCAGGTCTACGACGTCATCGCGTTCCGCGTGCTCGTCGAGTCGGTCGCCGACTGCTACGCGACGCTCGGCGTCATCCACTCGCAGTGGACCCCGGTCCCCGGCCGCTTCAAGGATTACGTCGCGCTGCCCAAGCCGAACATGTACCAGTCGCTGCACACGACGGTCATCGGACCCGGGCGAGAGCGGATCGAGATCCAGATTCGCACCCACGAGATGCACCGCGTGGCGGAGCAGGGCATCGCGGCGCACTGGAAGTACAAGGAGAACAACTCCGGCGGCATCGATCCGAAGGACGCCGCGCGGTTCGGCTGGCTCCGCCAGCTGATGGAGTTCCAGAAGGAGCTCAAGGACCCGGCCGAGTTCCTGGAGAGCGTCAAGGTCGACCTGTTCCAGGACGAGGTGTACGTCTTCACGCCGAAGGGGGACGTGCGCGTCTTCCCCCGCGGCTCGACGCCGATCGACTTCGCCTACGCGATCCACACGAAGGTCGGCGAGCACTGCTCGGGGGCGCGGGTCAACGGCGCCATCGTGCCGCTCCGGTCGAAGCTCCGGAACGGCGATGTCGTCGAGGTGATGACCAACCCGAGCCAGCACCCGTCGAAGGACTGGCTCGACTACGTGTCGACCAGCCGCGCGCGCTCCAAGATCCGCAACTACCTGCGCGCGGAGCAGCGCGAGAAGTCGCTCAAGCTCGGCCGCGAGCTCCTCGAGAAGGAGATGCACCAGCGGAGCATGAGCCTGAGCCGCCTCACCAAGAACGAGGCCGAGCTGCGCAAGGTCATGGAGCGGTTCGGCGTCGCCTCGGCCGACGAGCTGTTCATCTCGGTCGGCTACGGCAAGGTGAGCGTCCGCGCGGTGTGCGAGTTCCTCGCGCCCCCGCCCAAGGAGAACGAGAAGGGCACCCCGACGCCGCCGCCCGAGTCGATCAAGGAAGGCCGCATCGAGTCGCTCGTCCGCAAGGTCACGGGGCGCGACAGCCACGGCATCCGCCTGAACGGCATCGACGATGTCCTCGTCCGCTACACGAAGTGCTGTAACCCGCTCCCCGGCGACGAGATCGTCGGGTTCATCACGCGCGGCCGAGGCATCACGGTCCACCGCCGCAACTGCGCCAAGGCGTTCGACACGGACCCCGAGCGCCGCGTGGAGATCTCGTGGGACTCGCGCGCGAAGATCAACCGCCCGGTGCAGATCAAGGTGATGACGGCGAACCGGCCGGGCATCCTCGCGACGGTCGGCCATACGTTCCACGAGCAGGGCATCAACATCAGCGAGGCGACGTGCCGGGCGGGCGACGACGGCCGGGCGATGAACACGTTCACCTTCCTCTGCTCCGACCTGGCGCAGCTGAAGAGCGTCATCCGGCGCCTGCAGCGGATCCCCGGCGTGATGGCCGTCGAGCGCACCTGAGCCGGCGCGTCACCGGCCGCGGCGAGCGCGCGCCGCGCCGCTCGTCCTGGGCGGCCCACCCCCGGCGCTGGGGCCGGCGTCCGAGAGCGCGCGGGTGAGGGGGCGGCCGAGGTCGCCGCCGGGCGCGTGCTGCGCCGCGATCTCCTGCACCCTGCGGACGAGCCGGTTCACGTCGTGGTGGCGCACCGGCGAGCCGGCGGTGGCGCGATCGCAGAAGAAGGTGCGGCACCCGAGCGGCCTCGCGGCGTAGATCGCGCAGCGGCCGGCGTCGGTGAGCATCGGACACCGCCGCTCCGACGCTTGCGGCAGCGCGCGCCGCCGGCTCGGCTCACCGGCGGACCCCGCCGGCTCGGTCGCCCCGGGCCCGCCTGCCCGCACGATGCCCTGGAGCGCCCGGGGGCCGCCCCGGGCCGCGACCGCGCGCCGGACGGCGGCGAGCTCGATGGACGTCACGTACGGCTCGCGACCGGTGACGCCGAACCGGCAGCACTCGGTCGAGGCCTGGCAGGTCCAGCCATGGAAGACCTCCTCCGCCTCGCGGTACACGGCCGAGAGCTCGGCGAGCAGATCGGCTTCACGGGCGTGCGGCTCAGGGGTCGCGGTGCGGCGCATTCGTCAGGGCGAGCTCTCGTGCGTTCGCGCGCGCGGCGGTGGCCGGCGCGAGGCGGGAGCGGTGTTCGGAGCGGGAAGGGAGCGGCGTTCGGAGCGGGGCGGAGCCCGAGCGGCGAGCCTAGTGCCACGCGGCGCCGCCGCGAAGCGGCAATCCGCGATCCCGGCGGGAGCTCTGACGCGCGGCACCAGCGCGGTCCGTTCCGGAGCGAGCTGCCCCCGAGCGCGCGGCGGCCGCCTCCGCCGCCGCGGGGGGCGCGAGGCTGCGTGCTGGGCGGCGCGCGCGCACGCGCTATCCTCGCGATGGTGTCGTCTCTGCGCCCGAAGCTTCGAGCTCTGGAGGTCGTCGTCATCCAGGATGCGCGCCACGGCCGCGCGCTGATGCTGCGCGACACCGAGGGCATCGCGCCGTCCGCGGTCGTCGTGCCCGCCGGGAGCTCCGCGGTGCTCGCGCGCTTCGACGGGCGGCGGTCGATCGACGAGATCGCGCGCGACGTCTCCCGGTCGACGGGCCAGCGCGTGGACGCCGCCTACGTGGCGCAGCTGGCCGACGAGCTGGAGCAAGCGTGGATGCTCGACAGCCCGCGGTTCCACGCGCGCCGTCGGACCGTCGTGCGGTCGTTCGACGCGGCGCCGATCCGGACCGCCGCCCACGCGGGCGGCGCGTACCACGGCGACCGGCTGAGGCTCGCCGACTTCATCGAGCGCCAGTGCCTCCAGGTCGCGCGGCCGCCGGGCGGAGCGACGCGCGCCGCCGCGGCGACGGGCGCGCCGGGGCGCATGGTCGGGCTCTGCGCGCCGCACATGGACCTCTGGCGCGCCGCCGCGGGTTACGGGCACGCCTACGCCGCGCTCGAACGGGCGCTGGCGGCGCCGGGGCTGGAGCAGGTCGACACCTTCGTTCTGCTCGGGACGTCGCACGCCCCGATGCGGCGCCCCTATGCCGTCTGCGAGAAGACGTTCGAGACGCCGCTCGGCCCGCTCGATCCGGATCGCGAGATGATCGCGGAGCTCGCGGCGGCGAGCCGCTTCGACGTGCACGAGGATCAGTACCTGCACAAGAACGAGCACTCGATCGAGTTCCAGGCCGTGTTCGTGCGGCACCTCCTCGGCGACCGCGCGGCGTCGATCGTGCCCATCCTCTGCGGCCTCTCGGAGTGCCAGGCGCGGCGCCGCGATCCCGCGCAGGACGACGGCGCCGAGTCGTTCCTGAAGGCGCTCCGCGACGCCCTGGCGAGGCGCCCCGGCCGCGTGCTCGTGATCGCGGGGGCGGACCTCGCCCACGTCGGCCCGCGCTTCGGCGACCCCGCGCCGCTCGACGAGCGCCAGCGGACGGCGCTGCGCGATCGCGATCTCGCCTCGATCGAGCGCGCGACGTCGGTCGATCCTCCGGGCTTCTTCGCCGACGTCGCGCAGGACCTCGGCACCCGCCGCGTCTGCGGCCTCGGCCCCATCTACACGCTGCTCCGCGCCCTCCCGCCGTCGTCGCGCGGGGAGCTGCTGAATTACGAGCAGTGCGTCGACCCCGAGGAGGGATCGATCGTCAGCCACACGTCTCTCGGATTCTACGGCTGAAGGTGCGCGCCTGCCCGGCGCGCTGCGCCTCGTCATGAGGCGCGCCGGGAGCCCCTGCCGGCGCTGGCGCGCCGCGAGGCTCCCGGGCGTACGGCGGCGATCAGCTCAGCCGCGCGGGACCCGGCGGCGCGCGATGTCGAGGCCGAGCCGATCGGCCTCGCGGTAGATCGCCTGCCGCGACATGCCGAGGGCCCGCGCCGCCGACGCGACGGAGCCGTTGGCCCGGGCCAGGGCGTCCTCGAGGCGGGCGCGCGCGAGCGACGGATCCGTCGCCGGCGGCAGGTTCGGCTTCACGCGCGGGCCGCGCGCGAGCGAGCCCGCGATCGGCGTGACGGAGAGCGGACCGTCCGGCGAGGCCTGCGCCGCCGTCACGATGGCGTTCTCCAGCTGCGGCACGCCGCCCGGCCAGCCGGCGCGGACGAGCGCCTCCAGCAGCTGCGGGGTGAAGCGATCGAGGCCGATCGCGTTGCGCTCCGCGATGTCGCGGACGATGAGCGGCACGTCCTCGCGCCGCATCTCGAGCGTCGGGATCGTGAGCCGCTTGCCGGAGAAGAGCGACGCGAACCACGGCGCGACGCGCCCGTCGCCGGCCGCCCGATCGAGCGGCTGACCGGTCGTCGCGATGATGCTGACGCCGTTCGAGCGGCCGACCGAGTGCGCGATCTCCAGCTGCTGCGGGCGCGGCAGCCGATCGGCGTCGAGGACGAGCCAGGTCGTCGGCCGCGCGCCCGGCGGGATGACCGGCTTGGTCTCGGCGCCGCCGTCGACGACCAGGGTCTCGCCGAGGCCCTCGCGCACCGCGGCGGCGAGGCGGGCGAGCGTGCGCTTGCCGACCCCGGGCGCGCCCTCGATGCAGACGCTGGAGCCCGACTGCACGAGCTTCATCACCGGATCGATCCAGTCCTTGCGCTGCTTCGAGCCGAACACGAGCGGCCCGAGCCGCGACGGCGCGCCGTCGTAGAGCGCGAGGTGCCGCTCGACGAAGACGGCGAGCTGCTGGCCGAGCCGCACCACGTCGCCGTGCATCACGCCGATGCGCCGGGCGCGGACGCCGTTCACCCACGTGCCGTCGTGGGTGTCCATGTCCTCGATGTAACAACCGTCCGAGCGGACGCTGATCTTGGCGTGCTCCGGCGCGACCCCGTTCCCCTCGATGCGCCCGTCGCGCGCCGCGCTCCCGATCACGGCGCCGTCCATGAGGCTCACGATCCGCGGCGGGGCGTCGAGCCCGATCAGGACGAGCCCCCACCCGCCGTCGTCGTCCTGTCGCTTGGCGTGGACTCCGGACCGGTACTCTTTTTGGAGGACCGGCGCCGGCGTCTCCGCAACGTCCACTCGCAAAGCAGTCTGTTCGTTCATGCTCCCCCCAAGTCCAAAGGACCTGCCTGGTCGACCCAGGCCAACCAAGAGCGCGCCGAGCGGCGGGCACCCTTATGATGTAAGAGCACGCCGCACGGTGCCGCTGTCGCGAACGCGAAGGCCTTTGTGAGCGGCACCGTGGCGCGGTGCCGCCTGGCGAGCCCCCTCGCTCGCAATGGCCACACAATACTCGACCAGAGCGGCCGTGCAACCTGCCGGCGACGGAAGTTTTAAGGTTTTGTTCTTCAGAGCTTGACTCTGGCCACGCCGATTGGTACTCATCCGCCACGCATCGACGGAGGCGCCCTCCGGTGATGACCCGGCGCGAATCAGGAATTCTCTGATGAGCGCTTTCAGGTAGCTGTAGTCGACAGATTCCTGAATTGGGTGATTGACATCTGCGGGAGTAACTCAGTGGTAGAGTGCAACCTTGCCAAGGTTGACGTCGCGGGTTCAAATCCCGTCTCCCGCTCCACGACATAGGCTCTGCAACAGAGAGCAGACCAGCGAGGCCGGTGTGATCCACCGGCCTCTGTGTTTTGTTCCACGGCCCGGCGCGCGGGCGCCGGGGGAACGCACGGGGCGCGACGGGGATCGATGCGCCGGGCGGCGGGCCTGTGATACGAGGAGTCGCCTCATGTCCGCTCCGCTCCACGAGCGCCTGCGCCTGCTTGCCCACAGCCTCGAGCGGCAGTTCCTGGGCAAGGACGAGATCATCCGCCTGCTCATGATCGCGGTCGTCGCGGGGGAGCACTGCGTGCTCCTCGGCCCGCCCGGGACCGCGAAGAGCGCGCTCATCCGCACGCTCGCCGAGCTGATGCAGGCCCAGTACTTCGAGTACCTGCTCACGCGCTTCACCGAGCCGAACGAGATCTTCGGTCCGGTCGACATCGGCGCTTTCCGCGAGGGCGTCTACCGCCGGAACACGTCGGGGATGCTCCCCGAGGCGGAGATCGTCTTCCTCGACGAGGTCTTCAAGTCGAACAGCGCCATCCTGAACGCGCTGCTCACCCTGCTGAACGAGCGCAAGTTCTCGAGCGGCGGCCAGGTGATCCGCTGCCCGCTCATCAGCGTGTTCGCGGCCTCGAACGAGGTGCCGGGCGACGAGACGCTGACAGCGATCTTCGACCGCTTCCTCCTGCGCGTGCAGTCCGACAACCTCGACGCCTACCACTTCAGCGAGCTGCTCCAGCGCGGCATCCAGCAGGAGATCCGGCACATGGCCGGCGAGCCGCTGCGCCCGCTCGTCGCGGCGCGCGAGCTCGCCGAGCTCGGCCGTGGGTTCGGCGCGCGGATGAACTTCGGAGACGCGTTCCTGTCGGCCTACAAGGGGCTGGTATTCCAGATCCGCGCCGAGGGGATATCGCTCTCGGACCGCCGCGTCGTGAAGATGCTCAAGCTCTTCGCCGCGAGCGCCTACCTCGACGGCCGTCAGACCACGGACGCGAGCGACTTCTTCGTGCTCAAACACATCTGGAACAACCAGGATCAGGCGGCGATCCTCGAGGGCATCGTGCAACCCGTGCTGGAGGCGTTCTTTCGCGAGCACCCGGATCGCCGGCGCGTCGGCGCGCTCGGCGTCGGGGTGGAGGCGCTCGCCGCGGAGATCGACCGCATCCGGCAGATCCTCACGGGCGGGGCCGCGCTCGGCGACGTGCAGCTGTTCAGTCAGCTGAAGGCGCTCGGCGAGATCAAGCAGGCGCTCGCCGGTATCAACGACGCCCGCGCCCGCGAGCTCGAGGCGCGCGTGTCTCAGCTGCTCGAGGCGTCGTTTCGGAGCGGACGTTTCGCGCAGATCTAGCCGGGCCAGCGCCGGGCGCCGCCGGCGCGGCGCCGGCGGCCCTGGAGCGGGCCCTCGGGGCGGCCGGGCCGGCGCCAGGCACCGTCGGCGGGCCGGCGTGGGTCCTGGAGCGGGCCCTCGGGGCGGCCGGGCCGGGGCCGGGCACCGTCGGCGGGCCGGCGTGGGTCCTGGAGCGGGCCCTCGGGGCGGCCGGGCCGGGGCCGGACGCGCTCGGGGCGCCTTCGCCGGCCCTCGCGCGCGCCCTCGGCGGCGCCGACCCCCGGCTGCGCGCGGCCGGGCCGGCGGCCTCCGGCGCGGGTCGAGGAGATGCCTTGGCGCTCGACCGGGCCAGGCCGGCGGCGCGGCGATGGTCGACCGGTCCGGACGACGCGCCCATCACCGCGCCGCGGATGCGCTTGGGCACGCCGAACGCCTCGCGGATGTGGAGCAGCTCGTCCACCGCGAGGGCGCGCCACTCTCCCGGCCGGAGCCCTTCCGACGTCACGCCGGCGAACGTCGTCCGGGCCAGGCGCATCACGGGCCAGCCGGTCGCCTCGCCCATGCGCCGGATCTGCTGGTTGCGGCCCTCGCGCAGGGTCACCTCGAGCCACGTCTTGTCGCCCTCGTGGCGGAGCAGCCGCGCCTCGGCCGGGAGCGTGACGCCGTCCTCCAGGCGGATCCCCTCGCGCCACGGCTTGAGGTCGTCCTCGCTCATGACGCCCTGGACCTTCAGCACATACGTCTTCGGCACACCGCCGCGCGGATGGAGCAGCGCGTTGGCGAAGTCGCCGTCGTTCGTCATGAGCAGGATCCCGCTGGTCGCGAAATCGAGCCGGCCCACGGGGTAGAGCCGCGCGCTCGCGCCGCGCACGTAGTCGGCGACCGTCGGGCGCCCCTCCGGATCGCGCAAGGTCGAGACGACGTTCCGCGGCTTGTGCAGGGCCACGTAGACCGGCGCCTCGGAGACCAGGCGCTTGCCGTCGACCTCGATCCGGTCCTTCTGCCGGTCCGCCTTGAGGCCGAGCTCGGTCACGACGCGGCCGTTCACCCGCACCCGCCCGGCCAGGATGAGCTCCTCGGCCGACCTGCGCGAGGCCACGCCGGCGCGCGCGATGATCTTCTGCAGACGTTCTTCCATGGTGTGCTCGGGACCTGCGCCGACGCTGCGTTGCCGGCGGACGGCTCTGATAAGCACGCCCCTCGCGCCGCGTCGACCGACGTTGGTGCCGCGCTCTCCTCACGCCCGAGGCCGGCGCGCCCGGAGGTCCGCCGCGGCGAGCGCCCGCGACCCCGGGAGCACCGGGGCGCGCGGGACGCCGGCGAGGCCAGGCGCGCGGGACCGACCTTCGGCTCGGCCGGAGGAGGCGCGCGCTATTTCTTGTCCTTGGGGGGCTCGGCGCTCCCGGCGCCGCCCGCGGCCTCGTTCGCCTTGTCCGCCGCGGATTGATCCTCCGCGGCCTTCTTCGCGGCCGCCGCGGTGGCCTCCTCTTCCTTCTTGCGCTCGTCCTCCTCGAGGCGGCGCTTCAGCTCGTTGTCGTGGTCCCACCGGTCGACCCGCTCGTCGGCGTCGATGTCCACGCCCATCCGCTCGAGCCGGCCCATGCGGTAGATCTCCCAGACATCCGGCTTGCCGTCGCGGTTCGTGTCCCGCTTGATGCGCGCGAGCTTGCCGCCGCTGTAGTACTTCCACTCATCCGGGTTGCCGTCGCGATCGGAGTCGATCCTCACCTCGGCCAGCCTGCCGCTGGCGAACGTGAGCCAGGTGTCGATCCGGCCGTCGTAGTTCGCGTCGGACTCCTCGTGCAGGCTCTCGCCCTTGTCGTTGTACTTGCGGACGACGTCCTTCACCCCGTCGAAGTTCGTGTCGATCTCGCGGCAGACGAGCGCCCGGTGGCGGTCCTCGCCGGTGCCCACGATCTGATAGACGCGCCGCACGTTGGGTTGGATGGCGCCCGGGCCCGCGGTCTCGCTCGCCTCGCGATCCTCTCTGCCCTTCCACTCGCACATCGAGCGATCGTCGATGCTGCCGTCGGCCCTGCGAGCCGCCTCGACCTTCGGCGCCTTCGCGCCCTCGAACCCCGGATCCGAGCCGCACGCCGCGGCGAGCAGGCCGAGCGCGGCGTGCGCGATGAGCGCTTGTCTCCTCATGTCACGGTCCCTTCTTGTCGGCCGGCTGGCTCGCGGCGTTGGCAGGGGCGGGCGCGGAGCCCGCGGCCGGGGCCGCGCCGGCCGGGCCCGATGCTCCCGCGGGCGCGGCGCCCGCGGCCGCCCCGGCGGGGGTCGGTGCGCCCGCCGCCGGCGCCCCGGCCGCCGCTGGCTGCCCTTCTGCGGCGCCCGCGCCGCCCGCGGGGGTCGGCGCGCTGCTCGGCGGAGGCGGGGCCGCCTTCGGCGCGCCGTACGACTCGGCGCAGAGATCCACGACGCTGTTCGGGTCGGGCTTGCCGTCGGCGTTCTGATCGCTCGCGACCACCGCGCACTTCGGGTCGTTCGGGTTGTTGAACTGCCACCACTGGTCGACGATTCCATCGCCGTCGGAGTCGCGCTCGCGGCGCGCGAGGCGCGGCCCCTCGTAGTAGTCCCAGGTGTCGAGCTTGTCGTCGAAGTTGGTCTCGCGCTCCTTCAGCACGACGGCGCCGCGCTCGTAGTGCGCGATCTCGTCGGCGCGCCCGTCGCGATCGAAGTCCGATTCGCGCCGGCGCTCGCTCCCGTTGGCGTCGTAGTAGATGAAGGCGTCGATCGCGCCGTCCAGGTTCAGATCGACGACCCGGCACACCTCCCGGCCGTCCTTCTTCACGTGGATGATGTCGGGCGTCCGGTCGCCGTTCACATCGACCTTCTCTGCAGAGGCGGAGTCCTTCTCGCAGGGCTCGTGGACGATCGCCGTGTCCCGCTCGCCGGGCGCGCTCTTCGCGCTCGAGGGCGCCGGCGTCGAGGAGGAGCAGGACGCGGCGGCGGCGGTCGTCAGGGCCACGAGCAAGCACCTGGGCGACGGCCAGGTGGGCGGGAATCGCGTCATCAAAAGATTCCTCCGGCGGGCCCGGGACTTGCGGGACAAAGCTCGGCGCTCCGGGCGAGCCGTCCCGACGCGGACCAGCTTCGGCAGCAGTCTAGACCGCCGTCCGCGCGCACATCAAGAAGCCCTCGGGAGGCGACCCGCCAGCCGGCGCGCTCGATCCGGGGGCCCCGCCAAGCGGCAGCGCCATTCCGATTGACATCATACGTACCGGCATCTAGGGTAACGTCTTGTCAGTCGTACCCATCGAGACTGGCGGGTTTACCCTCCCGGGCGTGACATGTCGCGGAAGAAAGTCTCGACGACCATCTACATCACGCCCGAGCAGGCCGAGCGGCTGAAGATCCTGCACGAACGCACCAAGGTCCCCATCGCCGTCTACATCCGCGAAGGGATCGACATGGTCCTCAAGCACTACGAGCACGTGCTGCCAGGGCAGATGTCCCTGGAGAGCACGCCGCCCGCCCCGCCGCCGATCCCGAAGAAGTGACCCGGGCCGCGGGCTGCGCACCCTGTCGGCCTGGAGGCGCCTCGGGGCCCGCCAGGGGCGGGCGCCTGGGCGCCGCGAGCCGTCCGGGCGGATAGCTTCGCGGCGCGGGTCGCGCTAGGAGCAGGCACGCCGCGGTCCACCCTTTCCCTCGGCGCTCGCAGCGCGACGTGCTGCGGTTCGTTTCCCGGAGGGGCACGGACCTCGGGTCCGCTCCTTCGCATCCCGGTCGAGGCCGCGCGCCGCGGCCGCTAACGCTGGTCAGGCCGCCGCGCCCTGAAGCTCGCCATGCCCGTTGACGCCAAGCTCATCCGCAACTTCTCCATCATCGCCCACATCGACCACGGCAAGTCCACGCTCGCCGACCGCATCCTCGACGCGACCGGGGCGCTCACCGCCCGCGAGCAGAAGGAGCAGTTCCTCGACAAGATGGACATCGAGCGCGAGCGGGGCATCACGATCAAGGCCCAGACCGTGCGGCTCGACTACACGGCGAAGGACGGGCAGACCTACCGGCTGCACCTCATCGACACGCCCGGGCACGTCGACTTCAACTACGAGGTCTCGCGCAGCCTCCAGGCGTGCGAGGGCGCGCTGCTCGTCGTCGACGCCACCCAGGGCGTCGAGGCGCAGACCCTCGCCAACGTCTTCCTCGCGCTCGACAACAACCTCTCGATCATCCCGGTCCTCAACAAGATCGACCTCCCGTCGGCCGACATCGAGCGGACGACCCGCGAGATCGAGGACGTCATCGGCCTCGACTGCTCCGGCGCCATCCCCGCCAGCGCCAAGACGGGGATCGGCATCTCGGAGATCCTCGAGGCGGTGGTCGAGCGCGTCCCCGCGCCGAAGGGCGATCCGGCCGCGGCGCCCCGCGCCCTCATCTTCGACAGCTGGTACGACAGCTACCGCGGGGCGGTGGTCATGGTGCGCGTCGTCGACGGCGTCCTTCGCAAGGGGCAGAAGGTCCGCTTCATGGCGACCGGCCGCGACTACGAGCTCACCGAGATGGGCGTGTTCACGCCCCACGCGACCGCCATCACCGAGCTCGGGCCGGGGGAGGTCGGCTTCCTCGTCGGCAACATCAAGAGCGTGGTCGACACGAAGATCGGCGACACCGTGACCGACGCCGTCCACCCCGCGACGACGCCGCTGCCCGGCTTCAAGGAGGTCAAGCCGATGGTCTTCGCCGGGATCTTCCCGACGGACTCGGCCCAGTACGAGGACCTCCGCGACGCCCTGTCGAAGCTCCACATGAACGACGCGGCGTTCGTCTTCGAGCCCGACACGTCCGAGGCGCTCGGGTTCGGCTTCCGGTGCGGCTTCCTCGGCCTGCTCCACATGGAGATCATCCAGGAGCGGCTCGAGCGCGAGTACAACCTCGACCTCATCACGACCGCGCCGAGCGTCGTCTACCACTGCTACCTGACCGACGGCTCGATGAAGTCCATCGAGAACCCGGCGAAGCTCCCGCCGCCGAACCTCACCGATCGCATCGAGGAGCCGATCTTCCGGATGACCGTCCACGTGCCGTCGGCGTACGTCGGCGCGGTCCTCGCTCTGTGCCAGGAGCGGCGCGGGGAGCAGAAGTCGATCCAGTACGCCTCGTCCGACCGCGTGATCATCACGTACGACATGCCCCTCAGCGAGGTGCTCTTCGACTTCCACGACAAGCTGAAGAGCGTGTCGCGCGGCTACGCGTCGATGGACTACGAGCTCGTCGGGTACCGCGCCGACGATCTCATCAAGCTGGACATGCTGGTGAACGGCGACCCCCTCGACGCCCTGAGCGTCATCGTGCACCGGGACAAGGCCTACGCGCGGGGCCGCGACCTCGCCGTGAAGCTCAAGGACATCGTGCCGCGCCAGCAGTACGAGGTCGCCATCCAGGCGGCGATCGGGACGAAGGTCATCGCGCGGACGACCGTGAAGGCGATGCGCAAGGACGTGACCGCCAAGTGCTACGGCGGCGACATCAGCCGCAAGCGCAAGCTCCTCGAGAAGCAGAAAGAGGGCAAGAAGCGCATGAAGATGGTCGGGAGCGTCGAGATCCCCCAGGAGGCGTTCCTCGCCATCCTGAAGATCGACTGAGGCGCGGGGCGCCGCCCCGGCACGCGGGCGTGGCGGCGCGCGCCCCCCGCCCGTATAAGCCGCCCATGCAGCTCGCCTCCGCCCGCCCGCGCGATCGCCGCGCGGCGCACCCCGTCCTCGCCCTTGCCCTCGGCCTCGCCGTCCTCGCGTGCGACGATCCGCGCGCCCCGGCGCCGGGGGCGTCTGCCTCTGCGTCCGCGCCTTCCGCGCCGCCGGACGCGCCGAGCGCGGCGCCGGCCCCGAGCGCCGCCGCGCCCCCGGCGGCCACGCAGGCCGCGAAGCGGGAGATGCCGCCGCGGCCGGTCCCGATCGGATCGAGCGGGCCGATCCAGCCGAGCGCCCCGGCCGAGCAGCAGATGATGGCCATCCAGTACACGCTCGCCATGGTGTCGCCGCAGCCGACCGATCCCCTCGTGGACAAGCCTTACCTCGAGGGGATCCTGCCGAAGCTCGCCGCGGCGGTGCGCACCGCGGACAAGGGCAAGACGCCGCCGAACCCCGTGAAGGCGACCAAGGGGAACCGGAAGATCGAGGTCGACATGGGCAAGGGGTGCACCGAGCGCACCCCGTCGAACCTGCTCGCGCAGCGGGCAGGCTCGTCTCTGAAGGAGGCATACGACGCGGGGATCCTCGTCGTCTCCTGCCACGACGCGCTCTGGGAGTGCCACCAGTCGACGCGGGATCCGGACGACGTCCTGTGCCACGCAGCGCCGCGGCGCTGAGCGTGGTATGGGCTGCGTCTGCCATGCAGGAGACGCTTGCCTACTCGGTCCCCGGCGCCAACGCGCTCCCTCGACCGGATCCGCTCGCCGAGATGCTCGTCGAGCTGAACCGGAACCGCCCGCCGCTCGCCCAGCTGCGCCACGACGCCACCATCGCGTTCGGCCCCGCCATGCGCGTCGAGCGCTTCTTCCTCGGCAACGGGCTCAAGGTGCTCGTGCTCGCCGACGCCTCGGCGCCCGTGGTCTGCCTGCAGACCTGGTTCGGCGTCGGCTCGCGCCACGAGCGCGTGGGCAAGACCGGCATCGCCCACCTGTTCGAGCACCTCATGTTCGGCGAGACGGAGAGCGTCGCCCACGGCGCGTTCGACCGGATGCTCGAGGAGGCCGGCGCCGAGACGAACGCGGCGACGTTCCTCGACTGGACCTACTACCACACGAACCTGCCGAAGGACGCGCTGGAGCTCACCCTCCGCCTCGAGGCGGAGCGCATGGCGAGGCTCGTCCTCCGCGACCCCCAGGTGTCCAGCGAGAAGGAGGTCGTCGCCAACGAGCGGCGGCAGCGGGTCGACGACGACGTCGACGGCGCGGTGAGCGAGCTGCTCTACAAGGAGGCGTTCTCCACGCACGCCTACGGGTGGCCCACCATCGGCTGGATGGAGGACATCAAGGGCTTCACGACCGAGGACTGCGTCGAGTTCTACCGGACGTATTACGCCCCCAACAACGCCGCGCTGGTCATCGTGGGCGACGTCGCGCTCGATCGCGCGCTGCGGGCCGTGCAGGACCACTACGGCGCGCAGGAGCCGTCGAAGATCCCCGTGGAGGACGTGCGCCCCGAGCCGCCGCAGGTCGCCGAGCGCCGCGCCGAGGTGGCGAAGCCGACCGCCACGCACAAGGTCGCGATCGGCTACCGCTCGCCGGCGCTCGGCGACTTCGACCACGCGCCCCTCGTGCTGCTGAACGAGATCCTCTTCGCCGGGCGGTCGTCGCGCGTGCACCGCGCGCTCGTGCAGGAGCAGGAGATCGCGAGCGAGATCCGCGGCTGGGTCGGCTCGTTCCGCGACCCCGCGCTGTACGACATCTACCTCTCGGCCCGCGGCGCCCACACCGGCGAGGAGCTGCTCGCGGCGCTCGAGCCGCTCCTGGAGGCGGTGTGCCGCACCCCGGTCACCGAGGCGGAGCTCGACCGGGCGAAGGCGCGCATCGAGCTCTCGCTCCTGCAAGGGCTCGAGACCGTCGCCGGAAAGGCCGAGCAGATCGGCTTCTACGAGACGGTGCTCGGCGATCCCGCGGCCCTGTTCGAGCGGCTCGCCGCCTACAGGCGGGCGACCGTGGGGGACCTCTTGCGCGTGGCGCGGCGCTACCTCGTGAGCTCGGCGCGGACCGTGATCCACGTGATCCCGGACGGATCGAGCGCCGAGGACGACGCGGACGAGGCGGACGCGGAGAGCGAGGAGGCATCGTGACCCAGAGCGTGAACAGCGCCCTCGCGTGGGGCGCCGAGGGGCAGGGCAGGGGAGCGCCGGGCGGGCGCGTCGCGCCGCGCGACGGCGCGGTGCTCGTGGAGACGAGCCACGCGCTCCCCATCGTCAGCATCGTGGTCGCGTTCCGCTCCGGCTCGGCGCACGACCCGGTCGGGCGCGAGGGGCTCGCCCGGATCACGGCGCGCATGCTCCGCCGGGGCGCGGAGGGCTACAGCGCGAACGAGATCGAGGAGACGATCGACGCGCTCGGCGGGGAGTTCGGCGCCGACGTGGCGACGAGCGCGACGACGGTGCACTTCGAGGTGATCAAGCGCTCGCTCGATCGGTTCATCGAGCTCGGCGCCACGCTCCTCGGTCGCCCGACGTTCTCGCCGCCCGAGCTCGCGCGGCTCCTGCGCGAGGCCGAGGCCGAGCTCATCGAGGCGCGCGACAGCGATCGCTCGCTCTGCAGCCGCGCCTTCCGGCGGACCCTGTTCGCGGGGCACCCCTACGGCCGGCGCATCGCGGGCACCATCCCGACGCTGCGGGAGATCACGCGCGACGACGTCGCGGCCTTCTATGCGCGGCACTACACCCGGCGCAACGCGATGGTGGCCATCTCGGGCGACATCGACCCCGGCGAGGCGCACCGGGTCGCCGAGCGCCTCCTGTCCGGCCTGCCCGAGGGCGAGGCGATCGCCGATCCGGTGACCGATCCCCAGGCGAGGCCGGGGCGGTGCCTCGTGTTCGTCGACAAGCCCGAGCGGACGCAGACGCAGATGGTCATCGGCGGGCTCGGCACCGACGCCCACGACCCCGATCACATGGCGCTCCTGGTCGCGAACACCGTCTTCGGGGGCACCTTCTCGTCGCGGCTGATGCAGGAGGTGCGCGCGAAGCGTGGCTGGTCCTACGGGGCCTCGTCGCGGGCGGGCTTCGATCGGCACCGCGACGCCTTCACCATGTGGACGGCGCCCGCGGCGCAGGACGCCGCCGCGTGCCTCTCCCTGGAGCTCGGGCTGCTCGAGGCGCTCCGGCGCGACGGGATCACCGAGGACGAGCTCACGTTCGTGAAGCGCTACCTCGTCCGCTCGCACGCGTTCGAGATCGACACCGCGAGGAAGCGCGTCCACCAGAAGCTCGAGGAGCTCCTGTACGATCTGCCGGAGGGGTACCACGACACCTACCTGAAGCGGGTCGAGGAGGTCACCCTCGAGGAGGCGAACGCCGCCGTGCGGCGCCGGATCTCCGAGGACGATCTCGTGATCGGCGTCGTCGGGACCCACGAGGAGATCGGCGAGGCGGTCGCGGCGGCCATCCCGAGGCTGGCCGAGGTGAAGGTCGAGCCGTACGACCTCGAGTAGCGGGGCGCCGGCGATCCGAGGCGGGCTCGGCGGCGCGTCGGGCCGGGGCGCGTCCGCTCGAGGCGCACCCTCGCGGCGCCGGGCGCGCGCCCGTCGCGGACGCTCGGCCCGCGGCGGTGCGTCCAGGCGGCGGCGACGCCGCGCGGCCACTTCGGACACGGGGACAACGATCGCGAGCGCGACCGCAACCGTCCGGCGACCTCGGGCATCGAAGGCGCTGCTTCTTCGCGAGACAAGGGGAGAGACGGCGCCGCGCTCGAGGATCTCCGGCGCTTCTGGCCGCGCTCGTTCCGCGCGCGATGCGCGATGTGCGCCGCGGCGCTCCCTGGCGCCGGCTCGCGAGGGCGAACGACGGGAGCTCGCGATGAAGGCACGAACGATCAACGCGCTGGCCCTCGCGGCGGCGACCGCGCTGTGCGGGCCCGCCGCCGCGGCGGTCCCGATCACGATCACCCACCAGGGGCGCCTGTTCGACGCGGCAGGTCAGCCGGTCGACGACACGCTCGAGGTGGTGTTCGCGTTCTACGACGCGCTCGACGCCGCCGTGCCCGTCTGGAGCGAGGTCCACACCATCACGTTCGACCACGGGTACTTCTCGGTCGACCTCGGCGAGCTCGCGCCCGTCGACAAGCCGGTCTTCGACGGCACGGCGCGTTATCTGGGGATCCGGGTGGGGGACGATCCCGAGATGCGCCCGCGCGCCAGGATCGCGAGCGTCCCGTACGCGCTCCAGGCCAGCAACGTCGCCGGCGACATCACGCCCAACTCCATCTCCGTCGGCGGCCGCCTGATCATCGACAGCAGCGGCGCGTGGGTCGGCGAGCCGGTCGGTCTGCAGGGCCCGGCCGGTCCGATCGGGCCGCTCGGGCCGCCCGGTGAGCCGGGTCCGCCCGGTGAGCCGGGCGAGCCGGGGATGCCGGGCGAGCCGGGACCGCCCGGTATGCCGGGGCCGGCAGGTCCGCCAGGGCCCCCCGGCGTGATCTCGAGCACCTCCGTTTCCGGCGTGGGCGCCGACCCGCGATCCACGCTGCAGTTCCTCGCTGCGCCCGCCACCGTGAGCGTGACCGACCTGGGACAGCGCGTCTTCGTCGTGTCGAACAAGGCGCTCGGCGCCGCGGCGTCCCCCGCGGACCGGCTCCTTCTCTGGATCTGCTCCCAGCAGATCGCGCCGCTCGGCGACATCCACCCGACCGGCACCGGCGTCTATGCGCTCGGGGTCCCGGCGAACACCAGCGTCAGCATGGGGCTGAGCGCGGTGCTCTCGCTGCCCCCCGGCCAGTACAACGTCGGTCTCTGCGGGAGATCCGAGAGCCCCTTCTGGACCAACAACGACTATTCCTACACCTCCGCGGTCGTCACCATGGAGTAAGGTCGGGCTGGACGGCCAGCCTCGCGCCCCGCGGACCGCGCGGCGCCCGCCGTGCGATCTCCACCATGCAGAAGGAGCTGATGACCCCCGCGGCGATCCTGCTCGGCAGCGTCGTCATCGCGACGGGTCTCTACCTGGGGCTCCAGCGCCCGGCGCCCTCCTCCGGGCCGCCGTCGGCCGGCGCGGAGGCCGCGGCCGCCTCCGCGCAGGCGCCGCCGGCGCCGGCGGACGCGCAGGCTCCGGCGCAGCCTTACCCGGCGCCGGCCGCGGCCCCGCCGGCGCTGCCGCGCGAGCTCTACAAGCGCGTCGAGGCGGACGCCGCGCGGGCGCTCGAGGCGCGGCGGTCGCTCTTCGTGAAGCAGTGCTGGGAGCCATCGCTCAAGAAGAGCCCGACGCCCGCGCGCGCCAGGTACCTCTTCAACATGACGTTCGACGAGTCCGGGAGGGAGATCGCCCGCGGCATCAGCGAGGTGCGAGGCATGGAGCGCCCCGACGCCGCGCAGTGCCTCCGGATGATCCCGCTCGGGATCGGCGTGCCGCCGCCCGGGACGCGCGTCGCCGTCGAGATCGAGGTGACCCTGCCGTGAGCGCGCCCCCGCGGCGGCAGCCAGGCCGCCGCCGCGCCGCTCCGCCGCCGTTTGGTCTGCGCGGGGGGCTGGGCTAAGGTCACGCCGTGCCCTGGCTCGCCGAGCTCGCCCTGCACCTGAGCCGCGCGCTGCACCTCGCGGTCCTCGCGATCGCGCCCACGTGGCTGTCGCCCGAGCCGCTGCCGCCGGACGCGCTCGCGCTCTCCGGCGCGCTCTCGGCGGCCGCGCTCGCGGCGGCGCTCGGCCTGTCGGCGTGGTTCGCCGCGCGGCTCGATACGCGGCTCGCCAGGAACGGCGCGGCGCTCCTGTGGCTCGCGATCGCCGCGGCGCTCGCGGCGCCGCTGTACTACCGCGGGCCCCGCGCGCCGCTCGCGCAGGGGGTCGTGCTCGTCGCCGTGCCGCTGTGGGCGGCGCTCGCGACCCTCGCCGCGGCCGCGGCGGAGCGCTGGCTCGGATCGAGCTTCAAGCACCGGCGGATGGGGGCCGCGATCCTCGTGATCGGCCTCGGCGCCGTCCAGCTGGTCGGGGCGGCGCCCTTCCTCGGCTCGCAGGAGCGGATGTGGTGGGCGGCGCTGCGTCGCGACGGCGCGCACCTGCGCGCGGTCGACGAGCTCGCGAGGCCGCTCCTCGAGCGGCGCAAGCTCGACGAGCTCGACTCGGTCGCGGCGCGCTGCCTGAAGATGCACCCCGTCGCCGCGGCGAACGCCGCGCCGGCCACGTGCGCCTGCCTGTCGCTCCGCGCCGAGGCGAGGCTTCACGCCAGGAACGCCGTCGCCGCGCTCCGCGACGCGGAGGCGGCGCGCGGGCGATGCCCGGAGCAGAAGGGCGCGCGCGCCGTCCTGGCCGAGGCGCTCGCCGTCGCCGGCCAACCCGAGCGCGCGCGCGCCGAGGCGCGCGCCGCGCTCGAGGACGGCGGCGAGCCGTCGCGGCTCCGCTACGCGCTCGCCGTCGCGCTCCAGCGCGAGGGTCGCCTCGCGGACGCCAGGGCCGAGGCGGAGCGCGCGATCGAGGCCGGCGCCGGCCGGAAGGCGCGGCTCCTCGCGGGCGCGCTCGCGATCCTCGCCGGGGATCTCGACGCCGCGAAGGCGCGCCTCGCGCCGCTCGCCGAGCAGGATCCCTCCGACGCCGAGGTGCTCTACAACCTCGCCCTCATCGCCGACAAGCGCGGCGACTACAACGGCGCGCGCGAGGGTTACCTCGCCGCCCTGAAGGCCGATCCGAGGAACGCCGAGGCGCGCTACAACCTCGCGCTCCTGACGTTCCGCGCGGGCATCGTCGAGGAGTCGCGCCACCACGCGCGCAAGTTCATCGACGCGTTCCCGGACGATCCGCGGGGCAAGCAGCTCGCGCAGACGACGGGCACGCCGCTCGGGGCCGCGGGCAGCGGCAGCGCGGCGCCGGCGCGATCCGGCGCGCTGCGGCCTCCGCAGGTGCCGGCCGCGAGCTCGGGCTCGCGCCAGTGACGAGCGCCGCGCGCCCGAGGTTCTGCGAGGATCGTGACGCGTGGCACAAGCCGCGCCGCGGCGGGCGTCGTCCCGGTGCGAGCAAGCTGACAGGACCACGGATAGAGACCGGCAGACCGGCAGCGAGCGGCGCGCTCACCGGCCGGATCGCGCTGCCACGCGCCGGCCGGCAGCTCATTTTGCGCGGCGCAAACGTGACCCTGGACGGCCATTTGTGATATCCGAGAAGGTCTGGGAGGCTCCGTGACACCCGCCGCGGGGAACACCGTTGCCGATCGCTTTCGCCTGGTGCGCCCGCTCAGGCAAGGCGGGATGGGCTCGGTGTGGCTCGCTCAGCACATCGGCCTCGACATCCCGTGCGCGATCAAGTTCATGCACGCGCAGGGGGTCTCGAAGGAGGTGCGGCTCCGCTTCGAGCGGGAGGCGAAGGTCGCAGCGCAGATCCGGAGCCCCCACGTGGTGCAGATCCTGGATCACGGTGTGTGGCAAGGGACGCCGTACATCGCGATGGAGTACCTCGAGGGGGAGGACCTCGACGCGCGCATCCAGCGGGTGGGGCGGCTCGACCCGTACGACACGATGGCGATCACGGCGCAGGTGGCGCGCGCCCTCACGCGGGCGCACGCGGCCGGCCTGGTCCACCGCGATCTCAAGCCGGCCAACATCTTCCTCGTCCGGGACGACGACCGGGAGATCGCCAAGGTGCTCGACTTCGGCATCGCGAAGGACAGCACGCCGCGCGTCACCTCCACGACGAAGACCGGCTCGCTGCTCGGGACCCCCGCGTACATGAGCCCGGAGCAGGCGCAGGGGACCAAGAGCATCGATCACCGCTCGGACCTCTGGTCGCTCGCCGTCGTGGTGTTCGAGTGCCTGACCGGCAAGCTCCCGTTCAACAGCGAGGCGTTCGGCGATCTGCTCCTCAAGATCATGGTCAAGCCGCTGCCGGTGCCGTCGCAGCTCGCCCCCGTGCCGCCCGGCTTCGACGCCTGGTGGGCCCGCGCGGCGTCGCGCGAGCCGGAGGCCCGCTTCCAGAGCGCGAGGGAGTTCTGCGACGCGCTCGCGATCGCCCTCGACATCGCGAGCGACAGCTTCGAGCCGAGGACGAGCATCGTCGGCCCGCTCCGGCCGTCCGGCGAGCGCATCTCGGTGGAGCTCGGGTTCGCCCCGCGGTCGAGGGAGAGCACCACGCTCGAGGCGGCGCCCGACAGCGCCGCGCCGTCGTTCGGCGACGCGGCCACGCTGGTCGCCTCGTCGAAGGCCGAGGCCGAGCGGATCTCGGCGACCGCCGGCCTGACGGTGGCCTCGCCGGCGGAGGCGGCGGGCCGCCACATGCGGTTGCAGACCGCCGGCGCGCTGGTCTCGGTGGTGTCTCCCCCGATCCGGCGGCCCATCGTCGTGCGCGTGCTCGCCGCCGCGGGGGCCTCCGCGGTCGTCCTCGCCGCCGTCGGGTTCTTCGTCCTGCGCGGCGCGAGCTCCGGCGCCCCGGCCCAGCCGCTCGCGCAGCCGGATCCGCCGGCGTCGGCGTCCGCTGCGCCGCAGGGGCCCGACGTCGTGGCGTCGGCCGCCGCGCCGGTGAAGGAGCCCGAGCCGCCCGCCTCGGCGGCGCTCCCGGCCGCGCCGGCGCGCCCGACGTCGACGGCGTCGACGGCGGCGCCGCCGAGCGGCCCGCGCGCGCCCGCGGCGCAACCCGCTCAGGCGAAGCCGCGCGCCCCGGCGCCGGCGGGCAGCGCGCGCCGCAAGCCGAAGCCGACGGACTTCGGTATCTGAAGTTCACCGCAGCATCTCGCATAGACCTCGCTCGTATGGCTCGTCGACTAGGGATCGCTTCCTTGCTGCTCGCGCTGACCTGCGCGCCCGCCGCGCTGGCCCAGGTCTCGGACGCCGATCGCGCGACGGCGCGCTCGCTCGCCGTGGAGGGCCAGGAGGCCCTCGAGCGGAAGGACTTCTCCGCCGCGCTCGACCGGTTCCGCCGCGCCGACGCCATCATCCACGCCCCGACGCTGCTGCTCGGCGTCGCCCGCGCCCAGGTGGGCCTGGGCCAGTGGATCGCGGCCCAGGAGTCGTACAGCCGCATCGTCCGCGAGGGGGCGCCGGAGAAGTCGCCCGAGCAGTTCTTCGAGGCGATCGCGGCGGCCCAGCGCGAGCTCGACGCGCTCGCGCCCCGGATCCCGCAGGTGCTCATCTCGTTGCGCGGGCCGGAGACCGCCGCCGTCACGATCGACGGCGAGCCCGTGCCGCGCGCCGCGCTCGGGGTCAAGCGGCCGGTCGATCCCGGCGACCACGCCATCCGCGCCGAGGCGGCGGGGTTCGCGCCGGTCGAGGCGAAGGTGACCCTCGCGGAGGGCGCCAGCGAGACCGTCGCGCTCGAGCTCAAGCCGGTCGCGCCGCCGCCCGTGGCCGCGCCGCCTCCGCCGCCCGCGCGGGCGCCCGACCGGGGCCCCGGCGCGGCTCCGGGCACGAGCGGCCGCACCATCCTGGGGATCGCCGCGCTGGGGCTCGGCGGCGCCGGGCTCGCGGCCGGCGCCGTGGGCGGCGTGCTCGCGATCGGCAAGCACGGCGACCTCTCGGAGCGCTGCCCCAGCGACCGGTGCGCTCCGTCGCTCCAGGGCGATGTCGACAGCTACCATGCGATGGGCACCCTCTCGACGATCGGGTTCGCGATCGGCGCCGCGGGCGTCGGCGTCGGGACGTTCCTTCTCCTCACGGCGCCGAGGTCGCCGCAGCGCGCCGGGATATCGATCACGCCCGTGATCGGGCTCGGCTCCGCGGGAGCGAAGGGGAGTTTCTGATGCGCCAGGCGTTCCGGATCGGCTTGATGCTCAGCGTTGCCGTCGCGATCGCCCCTGCATGCACGAGCGTGCTCGGGGACTTCACGGTGGGAGATCCCGGCGCGACCTCGTCCGGCGGGTCCTCCGGGTGCCCGGCCGGCATGGAGGACTGCGACGGCGACGGCAAATGCGAGGTGGACCTGCAGGTCGATCCCCAGAACTGCGGCGCCTGCGGCGCGGTGTGCCTGGACGAGGGGATGTGCCGAGACAGCGGCTGCAGCGGCGTCACGGAGATCGCGCGCGGGTACCCGACGCCGGAGGACGCGAACGGGAAGCTCCTCTTCATCTACCGGGACGAGGTCTACTGGACGGCCGGCGAGAGCACGAACGGCAGCGTGCAGAAGGTGTCGGTCAACGGCGGGCCGGTCACGCTCCTCGCCGAAGGACAGAACGCTCCGTACGGGATCGCCGTCAACCAGCACGGGGTCTTCTGGGCCAACCTCAACGCCAAGGACATCATGTGGGTGGATCACCAGGGGAAAGAGGACCCGAAGGTGATCTTCGACTCGAACTTCGCGACCCTCGGCGTGGCGGCGGATGACAGCGAGGTGTTCTGGTCGCAGCGCGCGGCCGACATCGGCGTGGCAGACGAGGGGAGCCTCATCGGCAAGATCGCGATGCCCGACGGCTGGCCGGACGACAGGTTCCGCGAGGCCGCCGACACGTCGCCGCACCTCGTCGCGCTCGACGAGACGAACGTGTACTGGGTCGATCGGCGCGAGCGCGGCGCCGTGAACCGGACGCGTCGAGACACCGGCAACACGGACAGGCTGGCCGACGGCCAGCCGTTCCCGTACGCCATCGCCGTCGACGACGCGTACGTCTACTGGACCAACAGCCCGCGCGGCAACGACGCCCGCGCGCGGGCCGCCGTGATGCGGGCGCCGAAGGACCGCCCGGGGCAAGCGGTGGAGGTCTGGAGGCCCGAAGAGGACGACGTGGAGCACCCGTCCCCCGACTGCATCGCCGTGGATGATGCGCCCGACGGCTTCGTCTACTGGACCGATCAGGGGACCCCCCGCGTCCTGCGGAAGCGCAAGGACGGCATGGGGCGGCAGCAGGTGCTGTACGAGGGCGGCAGCCCGCGCGGGATCGCGGTCCACGGCGGGTTCGTGTTCTGGGTGGAAGAGCAGGGCTCCGGCGGGGTGCGCAAGCGGCCCCTCTGAGGAGGGGCGCGCCCGGCGCCACCTCGCCCGGGCGCGGGGCGCGCGGGATCAGCCCGCGGCGTCGCGCAGCCGGTCGACGTCGACGCCCAGCCGGCCCGACATGTCGTCGGCGGCCGAGACGACCCGCGCGCCCTGGATGATGTCGCGCGCGATGAGCTGGGTGGAGAGGATCGCGCAGAAGGCCATGTCGTCGGTGTTGCTCATCGACTTGCCGCCGGTCTTGCGGCACTTCGCGACCAGCGACGCGACGGGCTGCGGCTGCCAGATCCCCGCGTCCTTGATGGCGTCCGGCGACAGGCACGCCTCGACATAGTCCGGCGTGCCGCCCCCGAAGAACGGCTGCACCACGGGCGCGCGGTACGGCTGCTTCTTCCGCGCGAGGACGCCGGGCGGCAAGAGATCGCCCATCGCGCGCTTCAGCACGTGCTTCTCGTCGAGCGTGCGGAGCTTGAGCGCGTCCGGCAGGGCGTCCGCCACGTCCATCACGTTGGGATCGAGGAACGGGAAGCGGCCCTCGACCGAGTTCGCCATCATCATGCGCTCGCCCTGAGACGAGAGCAGGTAGCCGGAGAGCAGGGTCGTGATCTCCAGGTACTGCGCGCGCGCGAGCGGCGTCCAGCGCGTGAAGCCTTCGGGCAGCTGCTCCCTCAGGCGATCGGCGGCCGCGGTGTCGGCGACGCCCTCGCGCATCGCGGGGTCGAGCATCAGCTTGATGCGGCTCGTGGCGTCCCACCGCGGGCGGTGGGAGTAGAACGGATCGTCCGTCTGCGCGAGGTTCCGCCCGAAGAACGCCTTCGCCATCTCGACCTGCGCGACCGGCGACCGCTGCAGGTAGGGGTAGAGCCGGAGGAGGAGCTGGGGCCTGAGCTTGCTGTCCGGGTGGCGCGCCCAGAAGCGGCGGACGCGGTCCTCGCGGAAGATGTCGTAGCCGGCGAAGAACTCGTCGGCGCCCTCGCCCGTGAGCACCACGCGGTAGCCGCTCTGCCGGACGAGGCGCGCCAGGATGAACAGCGGCGCGGGGGCGGTGCGCAGGAGCGGAGCCTCGGCGTGGTAGACGACATCCGGGAAGACGCCGGCGATGTCCGCGTCGGCGCACTGGATCGAGGCGTGGGACGTCCCGAGGTGCGCGACGGCGGCGCGCTGGTGCTCGGCCTCGTCGAACTCGCGCTCGGCGAACTCGACCGAGAACGTGCGCAGCGGGACCTCGCGGTTCGAGGCGATCAGCGCCGCGACGATCGTGGAGTCGAGCCCGCCGCTCAGGTAGCTGCCGACGGGGACGTCGGCGCGCAGGCGGATCGTCGAGCCGCCGCGGATCGCCTCGCGCACGCTCGAGACGAGCGCCGCCTCGTCGCCGGCCGACCCGCGCGCGCGCCCGACGGGGAACTCGGGCCGGAAGCGGATCGAGACGCGCGGCGCCACGTCGCGATCGAGATCGAGCGTCGCCGCCGCGCCCGGCGGGATCTGCTGGATGCCCTCGTACGGGGTGAGCGGGGCGACCGGCGCCCAGAACGTCAGGGCCTCGTCGAGCCCGTCGCGGGAGATCGCGCGGGGGATGGTGGGGTCCTGGAAGAGCGACTTCACCTCGCTGGCGAACCGGAGGACGCCGCGGTGGACCGTCCAGAAGAGCGGGTTGATGCCGACGCGGTCGCGCGAGAAGAACGCGCGCCTCCGCTTGACGTCCCAGAGGACGAACGCCCACTGGCCGTTCAGCCGATCGACCATGGCCTCGCCGTATTCGGCGTAGGCGTGGATCAGCGCCTCGGTGTCGCTCTTGGTCCGGAAGTGGTGGCCCTTCTGCGTGAGCTCCTCGCGGAGCTCGATGTAATTGAAGATCTCGCCGTTGAAGCAGACCCAGAGCGTCTCATCGGCGTTCGCCATCGGCTGCCAGCCGCCGTCGAGGTCGATGATCGACAGGCGGGCATGGGCCAGCGCGACGTGGCGATCGCGGTAGATGCCGAAGCCGTCGGGGCCGCGGTGGCGCAGCGCCCGCGCCATCCTGAGGGCCAGGTCGCGGTCGGGGTCGGGCGCGTCGGAGCGTAGGTTGATCAGGCCGGCGATACCGCACATATCAGATGAGCTCGCTCTTCTTGACTTTGCCGCTCGCCGTCTTGGGGAGCGCGTCCATGAACTCGACGAACTTGGGCACGGCGACCTCGTCGAGCTCGGCCCGCACCTTCTTGCGGACGTCGTCGGCGGTCACCGCGGCGTCCTGGGCCTTCACGACGGCGGCCTTCACCGCGACGCCGAGCACCTGATCCGGCACGCCGACGACCGCCGCCTCGATCACGCCCGGGACCTTGCAGATCACGGACTCGACCTCCAGGGGGCTCACCTTCTCGCCGCGGGTCTTGATGATGTCGTCCTTGCGCGCGACGAAGTAGAGGTACCGCTCCTCATCCATCTTGAAGAGGTCGCCGGTGTGGAGCACGACCTCGCCCGGGAGCGGCCCCGGCCGCAGCGCGCGCGCGGTCGCGTCGGGGTTCTTCCAGTAGCCGCGCATCACGTTCGGCCCGCGCACGACGAGCTCGCCCACCTCGCCCGGCTCCGCCCGCGCGCCGTCCTCCCGCTCGATCCAGAGCTCCTCGTTCGGCATCGCGATCCCGACGGAGGAGGGCCGCTCCAGCGCCAGGGACGGCGGCAGGTAGCAGACGCGCGTGCACTCGGTCTGGCCGTACATCGCGAAGAAGGAGACGTTCGGCAGGAGCTCGCGGAGGCGCAGGAGCTGCGGCGCCGGGAGCCCGTACGCGGCGTTCGTCATGTAGCGGAGCGCCGAGAGGTCGGCCTTCGCGAAGTTCTTGAGCGACAGCATCGAGGCGAAGATCGTCGGCACGCCCGCGAAGCCGGTGGCGCGCTCCTCGGCCAGCTTCTGGACGATGGGCCACGGCATCGAGAAGCCCTTCTCGAGCACGACGGTCCCGCCGAACGCGTGCGTCACGAGCAGCTGGAAGAGCCCGTAGGTGTGCGACAGCGGCAGCACACAGAGGATCACGTCGTCCGCGGTGTGCTCGAGGTACGCGCCGATCGCCCCGCTGCTGTTGCGGAGGTTCTGGTGCGTCAGCATGACCCCCTTCGACTCGCCCGTGCTGCCGCTCGTCCAGCAGAGCGTGGCGAGGTCGAGCTCGATCGCGCGGCGCTCCGGGGCCTCGGTCGGCGCGCCGGCCAGCGCCTCCTGGAGGTCGCGCCCCTCGGGCGGGGGGCCGGCCGCCGCGGCCGGGGGCGCCGCGCCACTCAGGAACGTCGCCGCCGGCCTCGCGGCGGGCGGGAGCTCCGCCACGGCGGCGAGGCCCTCGCGCATGCCGCGCGACGCCACGAGGACGCGCGGCTCGGCGAGCTCCATCACCTGGCCGAGGCGCCGCGGCCGCATCCCGGTGCCGAGCAGCGACGGCACCCCGTCGGCCCGGAGGGTTCCGTAGTAGGCGACGACCGCGTCCACGCCGTTGTCGAGCGCGATCATGACGCGATCGCCGCGCTGGACGCCGGACTCGCGGAAGAGGGCGGCGCAGCGGTCGGCGAGCGCGTCGAGCTCGCGGTACGTGAGCCGCCGCCCCTCGGAGACCAGCGCGACGTGGTCGGGGCGCGACGCGGCGAACGATCGCAGCGCGGAGTCGATGAGGAAGCGATCCGAGCGCGGATCGCGGCGAGCGGTGTGCTGCGTGCTCATGCGCCCCCCGGGGTGTGTTCGGGCTAGTTGCTGCTCTTCTTCCCGTTGACGTAGGTCACGAGCCGGGCGATCGAGCCGAAATTCTCCGGCACCATCTCCTCGTCGGCGACCTGGATGCCGAGGTCCTGCTCGAGGAACGAGACGATCTCGAGGACGGCCGTCGAGTCCAGGATTCCTTGATCGAGCAAAGGGACCTCGGCTCCCAGATCGGCGGTAGCGCCCCTGTATCCGAACGAGGTGACCAGGAAGTTGCGAATCGTCGATTCGATGCTGGAAGTGCTCATGGGGTTAATTTCTACGTCTATCACCGCCCAGGCTTTCCTGTCGAGAACACTCGGCGGAGCCGGCGCGAGGGCTGAGAGCGCCCTGCGACGCGGCTCAGCCGCGGCGTGGACGCTTCCGAGGTGAGAGTCGCGACTCGCGATCTCGCCGCGCTTCCGTCGTGGTCGTGGAGCGTTCTCGCGCGTGCGCGTCGCGCTTCTCACGTCAGCATCAACGTTGGCTGCCCTGTTTCCGCTCGGTTTCACGCCCGGCGCTGCGCCGCCGGGCGTCGGTGCTGGCAGGGGCGGACCGCGCGGCGCGCCGGGCGCGGATCGTCAGGCGTGGCCCTGGTCGCGGACGAGCAGCGGCTGCGCGTGGAGGTACTGCGCCACGCGGCGCTTCGCCTCGATATCCTTGAACACGCGCTCGACCTGCTCCGGCGTGATGCCCACGGCGGGCGCCGCCTCGGCGGCCGGGACCTTGTTGTTGTAGGCGTAGAGGCAGAGGTCCATCTTGTCGTAAGGGAGCGCGAAGTAGAACTCGTCCTGCCCCTGCGGCAGCGAGAACGTGTCCGTGGTCGGCGCGCGCCTGCGGATCTCGGCGGGGACGCCGATGTACTCGGCGAGCGCGTAGACCTGGCTCTTGTACAGGTGCGCGATCGGCTTGAAATCCGCGGCGCCGTCGCCCTGCTTCACGAAGAAGCCCTGATCGTACTCGAGCAGGTTCGGCGTGCCGGCGACGGCGTAATTGAGCCTGTCCGCGTGGTAGTACTCCATCATCTTGCGGATGCGCTGCTTGAAGTTCGTCGCGGCGACGAGCTGCAGGTACGCGTTCAGGGGCATCCGCTTCACGCGCGGCTCCTCGCCGGGCGGCTGCGCCGTCAGCTGCGAGACGTTCAGCCGATCGCTCTCGAGGATCGAGGGCAGCGTGATCTTGAACTTCCAGCTCTCGTTGTAGTCCGGGTAGACCATCCGGATCGCCTCGTCCTGCCGCTCGTAGCAGCGGAGGCCGGTGAGCGCGGGCTTGATGTTCTCGATGACCGACTCGATGCCGAGCCCCTCGGCGAGCAGCTTGCCGAGCCGGAGCGCGTCGTCCGAGGTGTCGCGCTCGGGCATGAAGATGCCGAGCACCTTGTCCTTGCCGAGCGCGCGCGCGCACAGCGTCGAGACGACGGAGCTGTCGATCCCGCCCGAGATCCCGACCACGGCCCCGCGCCGCCGCAGCGTGCCGAATACCTGATCCCGGATGGCCTGCTCGATCTTTTGCGCTACCGCCGGGGCATCGATCCTGAGGACGTCTCGCGAAAACATGGTTGGCATCCACCCTTTCAAAAAGATGGACCAGCCTATTAAAACGCGGCGCGGCAGGGAACCCCGTTCGCCGCGAGCCGCCGCAAGCCCGCGCGGTCACGAGGGAACGGCGCGCGGGCTCGCTGTCTCGGCCTGCTTCCGCCTTGTCTCCGCCTGCTCGTGCGTGACCGCGGGAGAGCGCGGCCATCCGCCCCCGCCGCGCGTGGCGCGGCGGGGGGCCGCGTCGGCGCGCGGCCGCCGTCAGAGCGCGGGCCGCGGCTCGCCGGTCGCGGAGAACTCGTTGGCCTCCGCGGCCAGGATCCAGAGCACCGCCATCCTGACCGCCACGCCGGCCTCGACCTGATCGAGGATCACGCTCTGCTGGCCGTCCGCGACGCGCGGATCGATCTCGACGCCGCGGTTCATCGGCCCCGGGTGCATCACGATCGCGTCCGGCTTGGCGAGCGCGAGCCGGGCCGGGTTCAGCCCGAAGGTGCGGCTGTACTCGCGCGTGCTGGGGAGGAAGCTGCCGCTCAGCCGCTCGCGCTGCACCCGCAGCATCATCACCACGTCGGCGCCCTCGAGGGCGGGCTCGATCCGGTCGTAGAGCGTCGCGCCGAGCGACTCGCCCGCGACCGGCAGGAGCGTGCGCGGCCCGGCGAAGCGGACCCGCGCGCCCATCGTCGTGAGCAGGTGCGCGTTCGAGCGGGCCACGCGGCTGTGGACGATGTCGCCGCAGATGGCGACCTCCAGCCCCTCCAGCCGCCCCTTGGCGCGCCGGATCGTGAACGCGTCGAGCAGCGCCTGCGTCGGGTGCTCGTGCGTGCCGTCGCCCGCGTTGACGACCGCGGCGCGCGTGCGCGCGGCGACGTGGTGCGGCGCGCCCGACGCGCTGTGCCGGATGACGAGGACGTCGGGCTGCATCGCCTGGAGGTTCTGCACCGTGTCCAGCAGGCTCTCCCCCTTGACGGCGCTCGAGGTGGAGACGCTGATGTTGATGACGTCGGCGCTGAGCCGCTTGCCCGCGAGCTCGAACGACGTGCGCGTGCGCGTCGAGGGCTCGTAGAACAGGTTCACGATCGTCTTGCCGCGGAGCGTGGGCACCTTGCGCACGCTCCGCCGGGAGACGTCGAAGAGCGACTCGGCGGCGTCCAGGAGGGCCACGATTTCGGGGCGCGTGAGCCCCTCGATGCCGAGCAGGTGTCGGTGCGGATAGATCCTCCTCATGCGCTGGCTTACGTCCCTTCCGGGGGAGAGGGGGGCTCCGAGATCTTGGCGCCGGCGTCGGTGACGAGAGCCCAGAGCTCGCCAGCGCGCTCCACCACGTCGACGCGCTGCCCGGGGGCGAGCTCGACCGCGCGGACGACGTAGTCGGGGTGAATCGGCAGCTCCCTGCCGCCGCGATCGACGAGCGCGACGAGCTCGATCCGCTGCGGCCGCCCGTAGTCGAGCACCGCGTCGACCGCCGCGCGGATGGTGCGGCCGGTGTAGATCACGTCGTCGATCAGCACGATGCGCCGGCCGTCGACGGGGAAGGCGATGTGGCTGGGGCCGATGCGCGGGTTCGGCAGGGCGGTCGCGGCGTCGTCGCGGTAGAGCGTGATGTCGACGGCGCCGACCGGCGGCGCCTGCCCCTCGATCTCGAGGAGCAGCGCGGCGAGCCGCCTGGCCAGCGGCTCGCCGCCCCGTCGGATCCCGATGAGCGCCAGATCGTCCACGCCGCGGCCACGCTCGGCGATCTGGAGCGCGACGCGCCGCAGGCCGCGCCCGATGGCGGCCGGGTCGAGCAGAGCTTCCATGGCGCGGCGAGGGCTAGCACAGCGAGCGCCCTGCACCCAAGGGCCGCGTGCGCCGCCCGCCGGATCGCCCGCTCGCGCGCGGGAGCGCGCCGCTCCCCGGGCCCTCGCGCGGGAGCGGCGGACGGGCGGCGCGGCGCCGCGGCGGCGCGTCGGCCGGGCGGCGGCGCCGGCGCGCTCAATCGGGCTGGTGGAGGACGCGCTGGGTGCGCTCGAGGAAATAGAACCGCTCGAAGCCCGCGCGCTGGAACGTGAGCGCGCCGAACGCGTTCACGGCGATCGCGGCCGCGCCGAGGGCGTAGAACGGCGCGCCGAAGCGGCGGCTCCCCACGGCGATCATGGCGAAGAGGAACGGGGCGAAGTCGTTGGAGAAGCGGTAGCCGAACTGGACCCAGCCGGAGTTCTGGTAGAAGAGGCTCGGCAGCGCGACCGCGGCCGCCGTCGCGGCGAGCGCCCAGAACACGGGCGGCGTGCGCCGCGGCCAGAGCGCCCACGCGTAGATCGGCGTCGTCACCCAGAGCGCGAGCCCGTGCGCGTTGATCTGGAAGGGCGCGCCCTGCACGTGAGCGTACGGCAAGCTCGTGAGCACCACCGCGAGGTTGCGCGGCAGGTAGTGGTACGAGAAGAGCCCCCACTTCTCGATCCGCGCGCGCCAGGCGATGTGCAGGTACCGGTGCCCGAACTCGGTGGCGTCGCCGAACCGCGCGTGGTTGTGCCAGAGCAGCGCGGCCAGGACGAGCGCCGCCGGCGCGGCGAACAGGGCGAGCCGGCGGGCGACGGCGCGCGGGCCCGGGTGTCCGGCGCGGAGCGCCTCGCCGAGGAACAGCGGCAGGGCGAAGCCGAGCGGCGTGCGGGTCGCGAAGCCGAGGCCGAGGGCGAGGCCGGCGGCGAGCGGGTGGGCGGCGTCGAGCGCGCAGTAGAGGTAGATGCACGCGAGCGCGACGCCGACGACGTGCGCCGCGAACCACACCGTCCCTTGCACCGCGCTGAACCAGTAGACGCTCCCGAGCGCGAAGAGCAGCGCGAGCGCGATGTTCTCAGGCTGCGTGCGGCGGCTGCGCCCCGAGGTCGAGAGCTTCTCGAGCGCGAGGAAGAGGACGGCCGGGCCGACGCCGGCGAACGCCAGGAAGAACTGCCCGTCGCGCACGCGCTCGGCGCCGCCGGCGAGCTGGACCAGCGGCGCGATCAGGACCGCGGGGAAGGGGGGGAAGCTGACGTAGTAGCGGCCGTCGAACACGGCGAAGTCGTTGCCGCCCGCGTACGCCGGCGGCGGTCCGCCGAGGTCGAGGCGGCCGTGGAGCCACGCCTCGGCGAGCAGGGCGTAGTGGTTGAAGGGCGTGTGGGCGGCGAAGAGCTCGCGCGACGCGCTGGCGGCGGCCACGAGCGTCACGAGCGCGTAGAGGGCGAGCGCGATCGCCGCGCGCCGGCTCGCCCGCCGCGCCTCCCATGACGGCCGCGATCGCTCGTCGGCGGCGTCCGCGGCGGGGAGCTCGGGCGTGGCGCTACGGTCCATGCGGGGGCGACGCTACCACGCGGCCCCGTTCCGGCGGCGGCCCGCGCTCGGTCTTGCGAGCCAACGCACCCCGCGCTAAACGCTCCGCTTTCACTGGCCCGGAACCCATGCCCCAGTTTGCCGTCTCCGCCAATGACATCGACGTCTCCGGCCTCTCGCTGGACGTGCCGCTGCCGACCGAGTGGCTGAACGCAGAGCTCGCCGACGCCGACCTCACCGGGCGCGCGCCGGGCCACCTCTCTGCCCGCCTCTCCCGCACGGGCAACGAGATCGTCGTGCGCGGCCGCGTCAAGGCGCCGGTCGCCACGCCCTGCGCGCGGTGCCTGTCGCCCGCCGCGCTGGACATCGACGCTGAGCTCTCGCTCCTCTTGCGTCCGGCGCCGAAGGCCGAGGCCCATGGGCACGGCCACCGCCGGGACGACCCGGGCCGCAACGGGGCCGCGAAGGCGGGGGCCAAGGCCAAGGAGCCCGAGTACGAGTTCACGGCCGAGGAGGCCGACGTCGACACGTACGACGGCGAGACGGTGGTGCTCGATCCGTTCATCCGGGAAGCCATTCTCCTCGAGATGCCGAACTTCCCCTTGTGCTCCGAGGCTTGCCCGGGTATCGGTCCTGCCGCGTCCCGAGAGGACCGCCAAGGCGGCTCCTCGACCCTCGCCGGCGGGGCGGTGGAGGAAGACGAGGGCGCCCCTGGCCTCGACCCGCGGCTCGCGCCGCTCAGCGCGCTCCGAGAGAAGCTTGGACAGAAGCCCGGCGGCTCTGACCGGCGCGCGCAACCAGCCTCGACCTCCCCGGCCAAGGCCGGGACACCGAAGAAGAAGACCAAGAAGGAGTAGCTCCGTGGCCGTCCCCAAGAGGAAAACCACCCCCAGCAAGCGCGACATGCGGCGCGCCAACCACGACAAGGTGACCCCCGTCCAGCTCGTCTCTTGCGAGAACTGCGGGGAAGCCCGGCTCCCGCACCGCGCCTGTGGCGCCTGCGGGCACTACAACGGGCGCAAGGCGAAGGCGACCAAGGCGACCGCGGCCTCATGACCGGGGCGGGTGCGCGGACGCCGGCGCGCGCGAACGCTGCGCCCGCGCACCCGGGCGCGGCGCCGACCCCTACGACCCATACGGTCGCGCGCGGGGGCGTCGCGTGAGCGCCGCGCGGCCGAAGAGCCGTATCCTCGGGACGGGCAGCTACGCGCCAGCCCGGGTCCTGCACAACACCGATCTCGAGAAGATCGTCGACACCTCCGACAGCTGGATCAGCGAGAGGACGGGGATCCGGCGGCGCCACATCGCCGCCGAGGGCGAGCTCACGAGCGACATGGCCGCCGCCGCCGGCCGCTCCGCGCTCTCGGCCGCCGGGCTCTCCGCGGCCGACCTCGACATGATCATCGTCGGGACGATCAGCGGCGACTCCCCGATGCCCGCCTGCGCCGTGCACGTGCAGCAGAAGCTCGGCGTCGAGGAGATCCCCTCGTTCGACATCTCGGCGGCCTGCGCGGGGTTCGTCTACGGGCTCACCATCGCCGATCAGTTCATATCGAACGGCGTGGCCCGGCACGTCCTCGTGATCGGGGTCGAGCTGCTCTCGCGCATCCTGAACTGGAAGGATCGCACGACGTGCGTCCTGTTCGGCGACGGCGCCGGCGCGGTCGTGCTCGGGCCGGCGTCCGGCGACGGCAGGGGCATCGTCTCGACGCGGATCTTCAGCGACGGCGCGCTCGCGAGCTCGCTGGTCATCCCGGGCGGCGGCACGGCCGAGCCGCTCACCGCCGAGGGCATCGAGCAGAACCGCAACAAGGTCCACATGGTGGGGCAGGACATCTTCAAGGTCGCCGTGAAGAACCTCTCCAGCGCCTCGCTGATCGCGCTCGACACGGCGGGCATGGCGGCCGCCGACGTCGACTGGGTCGTCGCGCACCAGGCGAACCTGCGGATCATCAGCCAGGTCGCCGCGCGGCTCAGCCTCCCGCTGGAGCGGTTCGTGCTGAACATCGAGGAGTACGGCAACACCTCGAGCGCCTCGATCCCGATCGCCCTCGACGAGGCGGTCCGCGACGGGCGCATCAAGCCGGGTCACAACGTCCTGTTCTGCGCGCTCGGCGCTGGCATCTCCTGGGGCGCATCCGTCGTCCGGATGTGATCGGGCCATGCGCGCGCGTCAGCGTCGGGGTCGAGATCTGCGCGTCCGATCGGCTGAGCTCGCCGGGCGCGCCCGCATGAGCGGGGCCCGGCGCGCGCTGGCCCCGTGACGTGTTCGGGGGCGGACGGCGTCCGCCTCCCCCGCTTGGATGTGAGGGCAAACGTGAAAATCGCTTGGCTGTTTCCAGGGCAAGGGGCGCAAGAGGTGGGGATGGGCAAGGCCCTCGCCGAGGCCTCGGCGGCGGCGCGTGGCGCGTTCGCGCGGGCGGACGCCGCGCTCGGCGAGCCGATCTCCCGGCTCTGCTTCGAGGGGCCGATGGAGGAGCTGACGAAGACCAGCAACACCCAGCCCGCCATCGTCGCCACCAGCTGTGCCGTGGCCGCGGCGCTCATCGAGCACCTGCCCGACCTCGATCCGCCGCTCTACGCGGCCGGCCACTCGCTCGGCGAGTACAGCGCGCTGGTCGCCGCCGGCGCGCTCGAGATCGAGGAGGCGGTGCGGCTCTGCCGGATCCGCGGCGCCGCGATGCAGGAAGCCGTCCCGGAGGGCGAGGGGGCCATGGCCGCGGTCATGGGGCTCGACCAGGACGCGGTGCTCGCGATCTGCGCGGAGGCGGCGCAGGGCGACGTGGTCGCGCCGGCGAACTACAACGGGCCGGGGCAGATCGTGATCGCCGGCCACAGCCGCGCGGTGGCGCGGGCGCGCGAGACCGCCGCCGCCCGCGGCGGCAAGGTCGTCCCGCTCAAGGTGAGCGCCCCCTTCCACTGCGCGCTGATGCGCCCCGCGGCCGAGCGCCTGCGCCCCGAGCTCGAGCGCACCCAGCTGAGGCCGCTCGCCTTCCCGGTGATCGCGAACGTCGACGCGACGCCGAACGCCGATCCTGAGCGGGTGCCGTCGCTCCTCCTGCGCCAGATCGACGGCACCGTGCAGTGGATGCGGACGATCGAGCGCATGGCGGAAGACGGCGTCACGCACGCCCTGGAGATCGGCCCGGGCAAGGTGCTCGCCGGGCTGGTGAAGCGGATCACGAAGCAGATCAAGGTGCTCAGCGTGAGCGATATGGCGGGGATTGAGCGCGTGAGCGCGTTCCTTTCGGAGGCATAGGCATCGATGTTCGACCTTACGGGCAAAGTTGCGATCGTCACGGGTGGATCGCGGGGGATCGGGCGGGCTGCGTCGGAGGCGCTGGCGGCGCGGGGGGCGCACGTGATCGTCAACTACGTGCGCGGGGAGGCCGAGGCGCGCGCGCTCGTCGAGGCGATCACCGCGCGCGGCGGCAAGGCCGAGGCGCTCGGCTTCGACGTCGCGGACCTTCAGGCGACCGAGGCCGCCATCGCCGAGGCGGCGAAGCGCCTCGGCCGGCTCGACATCCTCGTCGCGAACGCGGGGATCGCGATCGACGGCCTGCTCCTGCGGATCAAGGAGGAGGACCTCGATCGCCTCTTCGCCGTCAACGTCAAGGGCGCGATCGCGAGCGCCCGGGCCGCGACCAAGGTGATGATGCGCGCGCGCACCGGGCGCATCGTCTTCCTCTCCAGCGTCGTGGCGGAGATGGGCAACGTGGGCCAGGCGGCGTATGCCGCGACGAAGGCGGCCCTGCTCGGCGTGACGAAGTCGCTCGCCCGCGAGTACGCTGGGCGCGGCATCACCGTCAACGCGGTGGCGCCGGGGTTCATCGACACCGACATGACGACGACGATCAGCGGTGAGATGAAAGAGGGGCTGACGAAGATGATCCCGCTCGGGCGTACAGGTCGAGCGGAGGAGGTCGCTGCGGCGATCACATTCCTGTGCTCCGACGAGGCCAGCTACGTGACGGGCGAGACGCTGCGCGTCAACGGTGGCATGTACGTCTGAGCGCGCTGGCGGAGGGGACGTCGGCAGCCGGGCGTCCCGCTCCGCGGCAAACCAGGCGCACACGAAAAAGTCGGTCGCAGGTAATTCGATGGTGCAACGCCCATGGCGATGGGCTAGTAGGGGGTCCGTTTTCCCGGGAGGAATACCATGGCTGAAGGTCGCGACATCACGGCCGAAGTAAAGCGAATCATCAAGGAGCAGCTCGACGTCGACGAGAAGGACATCAAGCCTGAAGCGAGTTTCATCGACGATCTGGGCGCCGATTCGCTGGGCCTGGTGGAGCTTGTCCTCGCGTTCGAGGAGGCGTTCGAGATCGACATTCCGGACGAGGACACGGAGAAGATCCGGTCTGTCCAGGATGCGATCGACTACATCGAAAGGAATGCCAAGAAGTAGCGTCCCCACCGCCCTACCGGACGCGGCGTCACCATGGAGGTGTGATGGCGCGTGAGCCGGCGGAGGGGCCTCCCTTCGCCGAAGCACGTGTCCTCACCTCTGTGGTGGCGCTAGGGCAAAAAGAGCCATGGAACGCGTTGTCATCACCGGCATCGGGCTCGTTACGCCCAACGGCATCGGGACGCAGGCCACCTGGCAATCTTTGCTGGCTGGTCAGTCCGGTATCGGACCCATCACCCTCTTCGACGCGAGCGCCTATCCGACGCGCTTCGCCGGTGAGGTGAAGGGGTTCGTCCCGGAGGAGTACATCCCCAAGAAGAAGGTGAAGGAGATGGGCCGCTTCGCCCAGCTCTCCATCGCCGCCTCGCAGATGTGCATGAAGGACGCGGGGATCGAGCTCACCGAGGAGGACCGCGATCAGTGCGGCACCTTCATCGGCGTCGGCCTCGGCGGCCTCGAGTACCTGTTCCAGCACTCGATCACGCTGCACGAGAAGGGCCCCCAGAAGGTCAGCCCCTATTTCATCCCGACGGTCATCGCCAACCTCGCCGCCGGACAGGTGGCGCTGGCGCTCGATCTGCGGGGCGCGAGCTACTGCAACACCAGCGCTTGCTCGTCGAGCGCGCACTCGCTCGGCGAGGCGTTCGAGTGGATCCGCCGCGGGCGCTCGCACATCATGCTCGCGGGCGGCGCCGAGGCGACGATCACCGGCCTCGGCATCGGCGGCTTCTGCGCGATGTTCGCGCTCTCGCGGCGGAACGAGGAGCCGCAGCGGGCGAGCCGCCCCTGGGACAAGGGGCGCGACGGCTTCGTCTGCTCCGAGGGCGCGGGGTCGCTGCTGCTCGAGTCGCTCTCCCACGCGAAGAAGCGCGGCGCGAAGATCTACGCGGAGGTCGTGGGGTACGGCGCCTCGTGCGACGCGTACCACATCACGAAGCCGGCGCCCGAGGGCGCCGGGGCGCAACGCGCGATGAGGATGGCGCTCGACGACGCCAGGCTCGCGCCGGACGCGATCGACTACATCAACGCCCACGGCACCTCGACGCCCCAGGGCGACATCGAGGAGACCCGGGCGATCCTGAAGCTTTTCGGCGATCACGCGGCGTCGAAGCGCCTCTGGGTGAGCTCGACCAAGTCGGCGATGGGCCACCTGCTCGGGGGTGCAGGCGGGGTCGAGGCGGCGGTCTGCGCGCTCGCGCTGCATCACGGCGCGGTGCCGCCGACGCTCAACCTGGACGACCCCGATCCCGAGTGCACCCTGGACTACGTGCCGTTCACCTCCCGCGAGCGCCGCCTGAAGCACGTGATGTCGAACTCGTTCGGCTTCGGCGGAACGAACGTGTCGCTCGTGCTCTCCCAGTTCGACGGCTGATCGCGCGCCGCGCCGGATAGCTCGATGAAGTGCCCATTTTGCGGCCACCTCGAGGACCGGGTCATCGACTCCCGCGCCGGCGGCGCGGGGGAGGTGATCCGCCGCCGGCGCGAGTGCGCCTCGTGCGAGCGCAGGTTCACCACCTACGAGCGCGTCGAGGACATCCTGCCGACGGTCGTCAAGAAGGACGGCCGGCGGGAGCCGTTCGACCGGCAGAAGCTCGTGCGGGGGCTCCGGATCGCATGCAACAAGCGGCCCGTGTCCACCGACCAGATCGACGCCATCGCCGACGCGATCGAGCGCGAGGCGCAGGAATCCGAGCGGCGGGAGATCCTGTCGACCGAGCTCGGCGAGCGGGTGATGAACCACCTGCGGACTCTCGATGAGGTCGCCTATGTCCGGTTCGCCAGCGTCTATCGTTCCTTTCGGGACATCGACCAGTTCATGGTCGAGCTTGGCAAGCTTGTGAAGGCCAAGGCGCCCTAGTAGATCCGGCACTTCGATGTCTGCGAAGCTCCCCACCCCCGATCCCGAGTTCGACGCCGCGATGATGCGCCTCGCCATCGAGGAGGCGCACAAGGCGATGCCGTCGCCGAACCCCCCGGTCGGCGCGGTGGTGGTGAACACGTCGGGGGAGGTCATCGCGGTCGCGCACCACGCGCGCGCCGGCGAGGAGCACGCCGAGGGGCTCGCGCTCGCGGCGGCCGGGGACGCGGCGCGCGGCGGGACGCTCTACGTCACGCTGGAGCCCTGCAACCACGAGGGGCGCACGCCGCCCTGCGTGGACGCGGTGCTGAGCGCCGGCATCAAGCGCGTCGTCATCGGCGCGCCCGATCCGAACCCCGGGGTGGTCGGCGGCGGGGCGCAGCGGCTCAGCGACGCCGGGCTCGCCGTCGAGATCGGGGTCGCCGGCCCCGAGGCGCGCGCGATGATCGCGCCCTGGACCAAGTTCATCACGACCGGTATCCCCCACATCGCGCTCAAGCTCGCCCTGTCGCTGGACGGCCGCATCGCGACCCGCACGGGGGCCTCGAAGTGGGTCACCGGCCCGGAGGCGCGCGCCAAGGTGCAGGAGCTCCGCTCGCGCCACGACGCGGTGGCGATCGGGATCGGCACCGCGCTGGCCGACGACCCTCGCCTCACCCTGCGCGAGGCCGGGCTCGCGCCGGGCGGGCGGAGCCCCATCCGGCTCGTCTTCGACACGCGCCTCCGGCTGCCGCTCCACACGCGCCTGGCGCAGACGGCGCGGGAGGTGCCGACGTGGGTGCTCACGGGCGCCGACGCGCCCGAGGCGGCGGAGCAGGTCCTCGTGGACGCGGGCTGCGTCGTGCTGCGCGCGCCGACCTCGGCGGAGGGCCGGGTCGACGTGACCGCCGCGATGCGCCTCTGCGCCTCGCAGGGGATCGTCTCCATCCTCGTGGAGGGCGGGGCCGAGCTCGCCGGCAGCCTGCTCGCGTCGCGCCTGCCGGACGAGCTCCACGCCTTCGTCGCGCCCATCCTGCTCGGCCCCCGCGGCCGGCCGGGCGCCGTCGACTGGGCCGGCCCGGACACGCCGGGGGACGCGCCCCGGATCGTCGACCCGCGCTGGGAGCTCTGCGGCCGCGACGCGTACGTCAGCGGCCCGCTGGCCTTCCCGGCGCGCAGCTGACCGGGGCGCGGGTCGGGGCGCGGGTCAGCTCGCCGCCTCGGCGCCGCGCTTCTGCATCTTCCGCTGGACGATGCGCTTCTTGAGCGTGCCCATCCGGTCGATCATCAGCACGCCGTCGAGGTGATCGAGCTCATGCTGGATGGCCACGGCGAGCAGGCCGTCGGCCGCGATCTCGAACGTCGCGCCGTCGCGCCCGCGGGCGCGGACGTTGACGCGCTCGGCGCGCTTGATGTCCTCGCTGATGCCGGGGAAGGACAGGCACCCTTCGGGGCCGACCTGCTGCCCATCCTGCCGGACGATCTCCGGGTTGATGAACACGAGGAGGTTGCTCGGCTCGTTGTCGGAGGCGATGTCAACGAGGAAGATGCGGTGTGGCTCCCCGATCTGCGTGGCCGCGAGGCCGACGCCGGGCGCGGCGTACATGGTCTCGGCCATGTCGTCGATAAGCTTGATGATTTCGGGGGTGATGTCCCCGACCGGCTGCGCCTTCTGTCGCAGGCGCGGGTCGGGATAATGGAGGATGGTGCGGATGGCCATGGCTGTTCAACAGCATAACCTCCGTTTCTCACCGGCGCTCGTCAAGACGTTCTCGCTTCGCGCCAGAGATCGCCGCGGTTCTACCTGAGATTGCCTGCGATGGCGGAGGCCGGACCTCCGGCGGTTCTGTCTCTCGGGGCTCTCGGGGCTCCGCTCCGAGCCCGGCGTCCGCTTCGCGGAGCTAGCGGTTTCGCCGGAACGAGGTCGACGTGTCGACGGTGAGCCCGCGGGACTGGAGATCTTCCACGATGTCCGGCACCAGCCCGGAGGGGTGGAACGTCCCTTCCAGCGCGCCGCCGGCGGCCGTCCGCTCGACCACGAACGTGAAGACGTCGCGGATGGCGATCTGCCCGCCCTCGACCGCGAGCTCGGCGATGCGCAGCACGCGGTGGCGACCGTCGCGGAGCAGCGCGATCTCGATCGCCAGATCGAACGACGACGCCAGCCACTCGCGCGCGGTCTCCGGCGTGATCCCCGGGCGGGTCGCGGCGATGTCCGCGGGGAGCCGCGTCACGGCCTGCCGCAGCGTGGGCGCCCGGGCGGCCGCGAGCACGCCGTCCATGCCGCCGCCGATCGCGTCCACGATCTCGGCCGCGACGTGGCCCGAGAACGAGCCCACCACGACCCGCTCGGGCCGGAGGCGCACGGCCGCCTGCACCGCCCGCGTCCGCTCGGCCGTCGTGCTGCCGAGCGCGATGGACAGGGTGTTGGGCTGATCGAGGGCGAGCTCGTCCTCGTCCTGGAGCACGACGAACCGATCGTCGGGCTGCGCCGCGGCCGCGAGCGCGCCGAGCAGCCAGCCGGTCCCGGCGTCCCGCGTCCCCGTGACGAGGAGGTTGCCGCGCCCGATCACGCACTGGGAGAGCAGGACGGCCATCGCGCGCGAGATCGTCCCGTTGCGCACCAGGTCCTCGAGCGTGACGTCGGGGCGCTGCGGCTTCCGGATCACCAGCGTGGAGGTCGCCGCCGGCGGGAGCACGGCGAAGAGCCGCCGCCCGTGCGGCAAGGTCCGCTCGGCGAAGCGCGCGCCCGGCTCGAGCGGCTGCCCGGCCATCGCGCAGAGCCGGCGGATGACCCGGTCGACCGCGCGCGCGCTGCTGAACCCGACCTCCGTGATGACGCGCCGGCGCCCGTGCATCGCGATCACGTGGTCGTGACGGAACACCTGGATCTCGCCGACCTCGGCGTCATCGAGCAGGCGATCGAGCGGGCCGAGCGTGAGGAGCTCCCGGTGCGCGTCGGCCATGAGCGCCTCGGCGTCGACCTCGGCGGGGAGCTCGCCCGCCGCGCGCATCGCCTCGGCGCCGGCGGCGATCGCTTGCTGGATCCGCTGGGCGAGCGCGCCGTCCGGCGGCGCCCCGCCGTCGAGGGGCGCGAGGTCGATCCTCTCGGCGAGCCGCTCCATGAGGCGCCCGAGCGCCCTGCGGTGCGCCACGGCCTGCGCCGAGTCGCCCTGCCCCCGGTCGACCCGGTCCGAGACGGGCGGGATGGCGCGCCGGCTGGGGATGGGGACCACGCTGGGGTGGACGGCGACGTTCGCGGCGCCCTGCGGCGGCGCGGCGTTCGCGCCGCCCTGCCCCGGCAGCGGGGTCGTGGTCGGGTACGGGCGCGCCATCTGCGTGGTCGGGTGGACGGGGACCGCCGCCGTGCGGCCGTCGCGCGCCGCCGGGGAGTTCGGCGTCGCCGGAGGGACCGGCAGCGGCGGAGCGGGCGCGCCGCCCTGCGAGCCCGGCACGATGGGCGGGCGAGGCGAGGGGATGCGCGGCGGGCCGGGGACGGGCGCGGCGGCGTCGATCGACTCGTCCGGATCGTTCTCGAGCGGGAAGTGGCTGATCACGCCCTGGCTGGTGCGCGACGGCTCGCCCTTCTCGTTGATCAGCGGCAGCGGCGCCGACCGGTGGAGCCCCTTCTCGGCGGACGGCGGCCCCGCGCGGTCGGCGAGGTGCGCCGGATCACCGGTGCCCGTCTCCTCGGGCACGCGCGCAGGGGGCGCCGTGCTGTCCGGGGGCGCCGTTCCGGCCGCCGCCGTCTCGATCCGCAGCACGAAGTCGCCGATGTAGATCTTGTCGCCCTCGCGGACGATCGTCGCCTGGGCGATCTTCCGGCCGTTGACGTACGTGCCGTTCGTGCTCTTGAGGTCGGTGACGATGAAGCGCCCGTCGCGGAAGAGCAGCCGAGCGTGCCGCTTCGACACGTTGCCCTTCGGCAGCATCAGGTCGTTGCCCTGCACGCGACCGACGTTGATCTCTGTCCGGTCGAAGGTTTCGCGGCGTTCCGCGCCCCCTTTCTCGCTGATGATCACCGAGAACATCTCGTCGCCTCGCGGGGCCAGGGCGGAGGTGAGACCCGATGCCCTCGCCACGCCATACGAGCAAGCTCGAACAGACATGTCAACGAGATGCCTTCGGATCGTGCACCCGGGCGGCGAGCGGGCGCGAGCCCACGCGGCCGCCGGCCGCGCTCAAGGGGCGCGGCGCTGGTGGCGCGCCGCCGCTCCAGCGCGCTGCGCCGCCGCTCCAGCGAGCCGCGCCGGGCGCGTCGGCGCGCGTCGGCGAACAGGCTGAGCCACCGACGGCCAGCTGCGCGATGTCCGCGGGCGGTCGCCGCCATGCGCCATCTCGAGGGCCTCGTGGAGGGGCGCGACGCGATGCGAGAGCCGCGTGGAGGCCGCGACGCGACGCGAGAGCCGCGTGGAGGTCGCGACGCGACGCGAGAGCCGCGTGGAGGCCGCGACGCCACTCGCGGGCCGAGGCACAAGGCTCTTCGATAAGAGCGCAAATCTTGACGGCCGCGCGAATCCTGCTTCGCACCGCGCGGCGCACCCGTGATTTGATGGTGCTTCCGTACTCGCCGTCAGGATCTGCTGTACGGCGGGACATCCTCGTCGGAACCTGCTGCCAAGGAGGGACTGCCGGTGAGGCGGCGCGGCCTCGCGCAAGCGTGGGTCGAACCATCATCGCTGCTTGACCTTGGCGCATCGAGCCGTTTACGTTGGCGCCCGCTCGGACCGGGGAGAATCGTCGAAGTCGCCGCGCATGCACATCAACCAGCGGCTGGGCAATCGCCCTGCGCAAGCTGGATTTGTCTACGAGGGGGGTTTGCTGCAAGCAGCCAAGCCCGCATCGGAATCAGGGGCCGCACCCGCGGTCTCCTCCGACTGCCAGCCTGCGCGCCTCGGGTATCGACGAGCTCTGAAGTGGAGGAAATATGGCAGTTGGCAAGGTAAAGTGGTTCAACGACGAGAAGGGTTGGGGCTTCATCAAGCAGGAGACTGGCCCCGACGTCTTCGTTCACTATTCGCAGATCAACGGGGAGGGGCGCCGCCGTCTGTTCGAGGACGAGACCGTTGAATTTGAGATCAAGGAAGGTCCCAAAGGTCTCCAGGCGGTCAACGTGATCCGCGCCACCGCCTGAATCTCCTCCTGACCAGCGCCCCACCGGACTGCCGGCGCAGCGCCCCCGCTGCGCTCGATCCACCCCACTTCCGAGCCCGATCAGCGCGCCTGCAAGGCGGGTTCTTCGCGCTGCGGATGATCTGCGCGTGGTGCCGGTGGGGCGCTCGGCGGAGCGCCCCACGGGGAGCGCCGCTCCCGGGCGGCTTGCTCGGCCGAGCGACGCGCCCCGTGGGGCGCTCCGCCGAGCGCGGGACGCGCTCACCGCTCGGGGACCGGGACCTCGCGGAACGCCTCTTGACCCGGGACGAAGCGGTGCGAGGTGATGCCCCTGATCGCCCCCGCGTCGTCGACCTCGTAGACGTTGAACCCGGCCATCCGCTCGTCGCTCTCGTGGAGCAGCGATGCGCTGGCGGCGCCGACGGCGTCGATGTGGCCCCGCTCGGTGTGCAGCTTCCGGTGGATGCGCCGGTGCAGGTGCCCGTGCAGCAGCAGGCCGCGGCTCACGTGCCGGAGCAGCCGCCCCTCGGCCGCGGCGTCTCCCAGGCCCTCCAGCAAGGTCTTCGCCCGGCTCGCCGGGTTGTGGAAGGGGTGGTGCTGCAGCACGATCGGCGTCCGCCGCCGCACCTCCGGGTGCGACAGCACCCGCTCCAGCGCGCGCAGCTGGACCGGGCCGAGCCGCCCCGAGGCGACCAGCGGCGGGCGCGGCCAGGCGGTCGACAGGCCGATGATCGCCACCGGCCCGCGCAGGTGGACGAAGGGGAACGCCGAGCCGCCGCCGTCGCTGCCCGCCCCGCCCTCATCGCGCTTCGCCGGCGCGTCGAGCGGGAGGTCGGAGCGCAGGTACGGCGCGAAGTACTGCGAGAACCGCTGCGAGCGGTGCGCGCCCTTCGTGTACGCGTCGTGGTTCCCCGGGACGAGGCTCACCCGGTCGGGGGGGAGCTCGAGATCGCGCTGCAGGAAGTTGCGGACGAGGACGAACTCTCGCTCGAGCGCGAGGTTCGACACGTCGCCCGTGATGACGACGTGGTCGATGCCGAGCCGCCGGATCTCCTTCGCCGCCGCGTGCACCGCGTGCGGCTTGTGGATGGCGCGGCGCCGGAAGCGGATGTTGATGTAGCCCGTGAGCCGCTTGTTCAGCAGCCGGAACGGGATGGCCCCCTCGAGGGACAAGAGGTGCAGATCAGAGAGGTGCGCGATCCTCACGGCCGCAGTATGGGCCCTCCGCGCGCGGCGGCCAACCGCCGCGCGCGCGGCGATTGGCCGCCGGCGCCCCGCGCGAGAGGCGGCGCGCGCTCCGGCTCAGGCGTCGCGCGCTCCGGCTCAGGCGCCGCGCGCGCAGCGGAAGCCGCGCCACGCGCGGCGGCTCGTCGGCAGGTCGTGCCCACGCGCGGCGCCGCGCAGCCACGGCCGCCCCAGGGTGTAGCCGCCGCCCCGCAGCACGCGCTCCTCGCCCATGTCGGGCCCCCGCGGATCCTTCGCGCTGCCGCTTGGATACTCGGGATGGTAGTAATCCGCGACCCACTCCTCGACGTTGCCGGCGAGATCGTCGATGCCGTCGGGGGTCCGCCCGGCGACGAACGAGCCGACGGGGGCGAGCTCGAGGAAGCCGTCGCCGTCGTCGAGCTCGTCGAACGAGAGCCGCCCGTGGTTCGCGTGGAACGGGTTGTAGACATGGCCCCACGGGTAGCGACGCCCGGCCGCGCCGCGCGCGGCGCGCTCCCACTCGGCCTCGGTCGGCAGGCGACCGCCGGCCCACGCGCAGTAGCGTTGCGCGTCGCTCCACGAGACGAGCACCACCGGATACTCCGGCCGATCGAACCGCTGCCCGCCGGACGCATAGGGAGGCTCGGTGCAGAGTCCGGCCGAGACGCACCGGCGGTAGCTGGCGACGGTGACCTCGGTGCGATCGATCCAGAAGTCCGACAGGTACACCTCGTGCGGCACGAGCTCGTTGGCGAAGCTCGCCTCGATCTCGTCGACGCACTGCTCGCCGCCCGGCTCGAGCTTGCAGAGCGTCACCGCGTGCGCGATCTCGACCTCGCTCGATCCCATCGTGAAGCTGCCCGCGCGCACGAGGACCGCGGGCGGGCCGGGAGAGCGCAGCGCGACGACGCTCGCGGGCGAGCGCGCGCCCTGGCCGGCGCTCGCCGGGAGCGCGGCCTCCGCGCTCGCCGGGAGGCGCGGGGCGCGGCGCGCGCGGGCAGGGTGATGATGAGGAGGAGCCGCCACGCCGAGCATGGAGACCGCGAAAATCGAGGCCAGCGTGGCCAGCGTGAAGAGGGGCGCCGGACGCATGTCGGAGGCGTAGCATGGCTCCAGGCTCGCGGACTGTTTCTGCCTGTTCCGACCGGGCCTGACCGCGCCCGCGCGGCGCGGCCCCGTCGTCTGGGACGTCGCCGCCGAGGGGCAGGCCGGCCCCGCGCGGGGCCCGGCGTCGCGCGGCGCGCGTCATGCGGCGCGCGTCACGCGTGGAGGCGCGCGACGCGCCGCAAAAGTGCGCCGGACGCCGAGGAGCGATAGACTCGAGGGGCTCGATGTCAACCCTTATGGACAACGCGAACACGATGAGCGCGGAGCTCGACGCCGCGGTGATCGAAGAGCTGCATGAGGCGTTCGAGAGCGGAGAGCTCGTGCTCTTCGTGGGGGGAGGCATCTCGGCCGCGGCCGGGCTGCCGACGTGGCGCCAGCTCGTCGATCTGCTCGTCGAGAGGGTGCGCGAGCAGGTCGGGGACGAGGTCGTGACCGCCGAGGTCGCGTCGCTCGCGCGATCGCAGCGCTACAGCGAGGCGCTCGCCGCGGCGGAGGACGCGCTCGGCGCGGCGGAGTTCAACGCGTTCGTCGAGGACGCGCTCGACGACGAGGGGCTCGAGCCGCCGCGCATCGCGCTCGCGATCGCCGCGCTCAGGGACAAGCTGCGCGCGGTGCTCACCACGAACCTCAACCACCTGCTCGAGCGCGCCTTCGGCCCCGAGTGGGACACCATGTGGCGCGTCACCGACGAGGTCGCGTGGCGGAGGCGCTTCATCCTGAAGCTGCACGGCACGCTGAAGGATCCGGGCAGCTGGGTGTTCGCGCGCGACCGCTTCCTCGCGTCGATCGCGGCGCCGGACGTGCGCAGGTCGCTCACGGCCGTGCTCTCGAGGTGCCCGGTGCTCTTCATCGGCTTCGGGCGCGCCGACAGCAACTTCGACGAGATGCTGTCGGACATCCACGCGCTCTCGGGCAGCGCGCCGCCGCCGCGCTTCGTCATCGTCCCGAGCGCGAGCCTGACGCCGTACCGCCGCGCGACGCTCGCCGGCATGGGGTTCTCGCTCCTGCCCTACGACACCGCCGACGGCAGCCACGACAAGGCGCTCGCGATCCTCGAGCGCATGTGCGCGCCCCGCCCGCGCGGGGCGGCGCACCGCTCCCGCTCGATCGTCCCGCCGCCGATCCCCGACCTGGAGCTCCCGCCGTCGTCGTCGCCGCTCGGCTTCCCGTCGTACGATCTCCCGCCCGACTCGGCCGCGTACGACGACACGGTCACGATGCCGGGCGCGCTCGACTCGCCGCGGCGCGAGCGGGTGTCCGAGCCTCCGGCGAGCCCCATCGAGGTGTTCTTCTCGTACTCGGAGAGCAACCGCGAGCTGCGCGACAAGCTCGAGACGCACCTCGCCATCCTCAAGCGCAAGGGCGTCATCCGCGGCTGGCACGACGGCGAGATCGGCGCCGGCGAGGAGCGCGACCGGGCGCTCGCCGAGCACCTCGAGACCGCGAAGGTCATCCTGCTGCTCATCAGCGCCGATTTCCTCGCGTCCGACTTCTGTTACGACGTCGAGATGCAGAAGGCGATCGATCGCCACGAGCGGGGTGAGGCGCGCGTCATCCCGGTCATCCTCGACGCCTGCGACTGGGAGGGCGCGCCGTTCGGCAAGCTGGCCAGCCTGCCGCGGGGCGGCCGCCCGGTGACGAGCTGGGTCAACCAGAGCGAGGCCTTCACCGACATCGCCAAGGGGATCCGAAAGCAGGTCGAGCAGCTCACCCAAAACCCCCCGTAGGCTCACCGACCCCCGGCGCCCAGCCGGTGAGCCAATCGGAGGTGCCACCGCCGCCCGGGATCTGGAGCGTCCCCGCGTGGACCGGCCGGAACCTGGCCGCGCGCGAGGATCTGCTCGCCGAGATCGGCGCCGCGCTCGCGCGCCGCGGCATGGCGCCGCTCTGCGGGCTCGGCGGAACCGGCAAGACCAAGCTCGCGATCGAGTACGCGTACCGCAACGCCAGCGCCTACGACACGGTCTTCATGATCGACGGCCAGAGCCCGGCGACGATGGACGCCGGCTTCATGGCGCTGGCCGCGGAGATGCGGCTGCCCGATCACGAGCAGGCGGATCCGGCGCGCGCGGTCGCGGCGGTGCGCAACCGGCTCGGGCGCCGCGGGCGCTGGCTCCTCCTCTTCGACGGCGTGCGCGACCCGAGCGAGGTCGAGCCGTACGTGCCGAGCGTCTCGCACGGCGGCCACATCGTCACGACGTCGCAGAACCCGATCTGGCGCGGGCTCGCGACGGTGACCGTCCGCGGCATCGAGCGCGCCGAGTCGGTGGCCTTCCTGCTCCGGCGCACCGGCGAGACCGACGCGGAGTCGGCCGACGCGCTCGCCGAGGAGCTCGGCGACCTGCCGCTCGCCCTGGCGCAGGCCGGCGCGTACATCGAGGAGACCGGGCGCCCGCTCGCGGAGTACCTCGCGCTCTTCCGCCAGCGCCCGGCCGCGCTCCTGGAGCGCCCGGTCAGCTTCCCGGTGACGGTCGCGACCACGTGGGAGAGCGCGCTCGCCGCCGTGTTCAGCCACCAGGCCGCGGCCGAGCTCCTCAGCCTCTGCTCGTTCCTGCCGATGGACCAGATCCCGCGGCGGGCGCTGAGCGAGTACGACCCGCTCGCGCTCGACGACGCGATCGCGATGCTGCGGCTGCACTCGCTCATCGAGGTGCGGCCGCACGCGCTCAGCGTCCACCGCCTCGTGAAAATCGTCGTCCGCAACCAGCTGCGGCGGGACGATCGGCGGCAATGGATGGAAGCGGCGCGCCGCATCGTCCAGGCTTCCGGCAGGTTCTTCCCCAGCACGGAAGAGGAACGCGAAGGTAGGACGGAGCCGGATTCGGGGTAAGGCAACCCCCCGGAGCAGTCATGGAGGTTCGACCCGCATGTATCCGCCGAGAGCGTCATATACCGTCCCTTCCTGGGCCTTTCCCGAGCGCGTATTCTCGTTGCGCTTCAGGTCCGTCGTGAGACCTTAAGGCCCGCGAGAGGAACTATGGTTGCCTTGGCGATGAGCCCCGCCGATGTGTTCTTCTCCTACTCCCCGAGGGACGAGGACCTGCGGCCCAAGCTCGAGACCCACCTCGACGCGCTCAAACGGCAGGGGGTCATCCGGACGTACCAGGGCTTCGCCCTCGGCGGCGGGAGGGAGCGGCGGGAGGCGTTCGCGGCGAGGCTGCGCGAGGCCCGGGTGGTGCTGCTGCTCGTGAGCGCGGATTTCCTCAACACGGACGCGTGGCTCTCCCCGGAGCTCCGGGAGGCGATCGCCCGGCACGAGGCGGGGGAGTGCCGGGTCATCCCGGTCATCCTGCGGCCGTGCGCCTGGGAGAAGACGGTGCTCGGCGAGCTGCAGCCGCTGCCCAACCGCGCGCGGCCCGTGACGAGCTACCCCAACCAGAGCGAGGCCTTCACCGAGATCGCGAAGGGGATACGGAGCGCGGTCCGCGAGACGGAGCCGCCGACGCAGCGGCCGGCCCCCCGGAGGCAGTCGAGCTCGCCCGACGCCGAGCCGCACATCAAGAAGCTGCCGCCGCGCAACCCGAACTTCACCGGGCGCGACCAGCTCCTCAACGCGCTGCGGAGCGCGCTCACGACGGGCGGGCCCGCGGCGCTCACGCAGGCGATCAGCGGCCTCGGCGGCATCGGCAAGACGCAGCTCGCCGCGGAGTACGCGCACCGGTACGCGAGCCAGTACAACGTCGTCTGGTGGGTCCGCGCCGAGGAGCCGGCGACGGCGGCCGAGGACTTCGCGCGCCTCGCCGCGGCGCTCGACCTTCCGGAGCAGAACGAGGCCGACCAGCGGATCGCGATCGAGGCGGTCCGATCGTGGCTGTCGCGCAACGACAAGTGGCTCCTCGTCTTCGACAACGTCAACGACCCGCGGGACGTCGCCCCGTACCTCCCGCACCCGCGCACCGGGCACATCCTCATCACCTCGCGCAACCCGAGCTTCCGCGGCATCGCCACGCCGCTCACCGTGCCGGCGCTCGATCGCGCCGACTCGGTGAAGTTCCTGCTCGAGAAGACCGGGCAGAGCGACGAGCGCGCCGCGGAGAAGCTCGCCGAGACGCTCGGCGATCTGCCGCTCGCGCTGGTGCAGGCGGCGGCGACCATCAAGGAGACGGGGTCGTCGATCGCGACGTACCACGCGGTCTTCGGCGATCACCAGCGCGAGCTCTTGCTCCGCGGCGTGCCGATGGACTACCCGACGCCGGTCGCCACCACCTGGGGCCTCGCGTTCCAGGAGGCGCAGCGCTTCTCGCCCGTCGCCGTCGATCTCCTGAGCCTGTGCGCGTTCCTCGCGCCCGACGACATCCCGCGCGAGGGCCTCGCGGACGCCGCGCCGCACCTGCCGACGGCGCTCGCGGAGGCGCTGAGCGATCCGCTGATGCTCGACGAGGCCGTCGCGGCGCTCCGCCGCTACTCGTTCATCGACGTGCACGAGGGCGCCCTCTCGGTGCACCGGCTCGTCCAGGCGGTGGTGCGCGATCGGCTCTCGCCCCAGGACCGGCGGGTGTGGGCCGAGGCGGCGATCCGCCTCGTCGATCACGCGTTCCCGGAGAGCAGCGACGACGTGGAGACGTGGCCCTTCTGCGCCCGGTGGCTGCCGCACGCGCTCGCCGCGGCGAGCCAGGCCGAGGCCTACGACGTCGCGAAGGAGGTGCGCGGCCGGCTCCTCGCCCGCTTCGCCGTCTACCTGCAGGGCCGCGCGGCGTTCGCGGAGGCGAAGGGGTACCTGGAGCGGGCGCTCGCGCTCCACGAGGCGGTGTACGGCCACGACGATCCGAAGGTCGCCGCCGTGCTGCGAAGCCTCGGCAGCGTCCTGCACGACCTCGGCGACCTCGGCGGCGCGCGGGCCCACCTGGAGCGCGCGCTCGCGATCGACATCGCGAGCTTCGGCCCCGACCACCCGGACGTCGCGCGCGACGTGAACGACCTCGGCAGCGTGCTCATGGATCAGGGCGACCTGCCGGGCGCGCGCAAGCACCTGGAGCGCGCCCTCGCCATCGACGAGGCGACGTACGGCCCCGACGACCCGAGCGTCGCGATACGGCTCAACAACCTGGGCGCGCTCTTCCGCGACCTCGGCGACTTCGCGGGCGCGCGCGTGCACCTCGAGCGGGCGCTCGCGATCGACATCCGCGCCTACGGGCCGGACCACCCGACCGTCGCGATCGGGCGCACGAACCTAGGCCGGCTGCTCCACGATCTCGGCGACCTGAAGGGGGCGCGCGAGCAGTTCGAGGAGGCGCTCAAGATCGACGAGCACAGCTACGGCTTCTACCACCCGCGCTTCGCGCTGGCGCTGAACAACCGCGGGCGCGTGCTGCGCGACCTCGGCGATCTCGCCGGGGCGCGCGCCGACTTCGAGCGCGCGCTCGCGATCGTCGAGGACACCTACGGCCCGGATCACCCGGACGTCGCGCGCGACATCAACAACCTCGGCAGCGTGCTGCGCGATCTCGGCGACCTCGAGGGGGCGCGGGCGAACTTCGCGCGCGTGCTGAAGATCGCCGAGGCGACCTACGGGCCGGACCACCCGGCGGTGGCGATCGGCTGCAACAACCTCGGCAGCGTGCTGCAGGCGCTCGGCGAGCTGCCCGGGGCGCGCGAGCAGCTCGAGCGGGCGCTCGGCATCGCGCAGGCCACCTACGGCCCGGATCACCCGGTCGTGGCGAGCATCGTGAACAACCTCGGGCGCGTGCTGCAGGCCCTCGGCGACTTATCGGGCGCCTGGCAGCAGATCGAGCGCGCCGTGGCGATCGCCACGAAGGCGCTCGGGCCGTCGCACCCGTCGGTGCAGATCTTCTCGCGGAACCTGGCGCGCCTCGGCGACGCGCTCGGCAGCAGCGCCGAGGCGACCTGAGCGCAGGCGCGGCGGCGGCGCGGTCGGCGCGCCGCCGCCGGCGAGATCGACGCGCGCCGCGCATGGGGACGCCGGGGGAGCTCCCCGGCGCCCGCTGCGCCCTGACGACGGGTGGGTGGAGGATCAGCCGAGCAGGATCTGCGTCGGGTGCTCGAGCAGCTGGCGCAGGACCTTGAGGAAGGTCGCGCCGACCGCGCCGTCGACGACGCGGTGATCACAGGAGAGCGTCATGGCCATGCGGCGGCCCGGCACGACCTGCTCGCCGCGCACGACGGGCTCGCGGCGGACCTGGCCCACGGCGAGGATCGCGCCCTCGGGGGGGTTGATGACGGCCCCGAAGTTGTCGATCCCGTACATGCCCAGGTTCGAGATCGAGAACGTCCCGTTCGCCATCTCCTCGGGCCGCAGCTTCTTCGCCTTGGCCCGCCCCGCGAGCTCGCGCACCTCGGCGGCGATGTCGAGCACCTGCTTGCGGTCGACGTCGCGCACCACCGGCGTGACGAGGCCCTCGGGGACGGCGACCGCCACCGAGATGTCGACGCGCCGGTGGACGAGGATCGCGTCCGCGGTGAACTGCGCGTTGCACTCCGGCACGCGCACGAGCGCGATGCCGCACGCCTTGACCAGGAGGTCGTTGAAGCTGACCTTGGCCGGCTTCTCGCCCTCGGCGGCGGTCGCCGCGAGATCCGCGTTGATCTGCTCGCGCAGCGCGTTCAGCGGATCGGCGTCGACGTCGATCGAGAGGTAGAAGTGCGGGACGGTCTGCTTCGACTCGGTGAGGCGCCGGGCGATCGCCTTGCGCATCATGCTGAGCGGCCGCGCCTCCGGCGCGGCGAGCTCGCCCGGGGCGGCGGGCGCGGCCGCCGCGGCGGCGGGCGCCGGCTTCAGCCCCTCGAGGTCGCGCGCGATGATGCGGCCGCGCGGGCCCGATCCGGCGACGCTGGTGAGGTCGAGCCCGCGCTCGCGGCCGAGCTTGCGCACGTAGGGCGACGCCCGCACGCGCCCGTCGGACGACGGCTGCGGCGCGGCCGGCTGCGGCGCGGCCGGCTGCGTGGGCGGCGAGACCGCCTCGCCGCGCGCCGCGGGCGGCGCGGGCGTGTCGGCGCTCGGCGCGGCGCCGCCGGCCGGCTGCGCGGCGCGATCCCCCTTGGACTCCGCCTCCGCGCTCGGCTTCGGCGCCGGCGCGCCGCCGCCGCTCCCTCCGGCGAGGGCGCTTACGTCCTCGCCGGGGTTGCCGATGATCGCGACCGGCTGGCCGAGCTGAACCACGCTGCCCGCGGGCACGAGGATCTTGAGCAACGTCCCTCGATCGAAGGACTTGTACTCCATGGTCGCCTTGTCGGTCTCGACCTCTGCGAGCAGATCGTCGATGTCGATCGTGTCGCCTTCCTTCTTGTGCCAGGCACTGATCTGCCCCTCCTCCATGGTCGGGGACAGCTTCGGCAGTTCCAGAACCTTCGCCATGGGTCTATCAACCTTGATCGGGGATGTGCGTCCGCTCAGTCAGCTTTTGTAGAGAACGCGGTGAACGTTTTCGATGATCCGCGCCGCCTGCGGGATCACGTACTGCTCCAGCCGTGCGTTGTAGGGCATCGGGACGTCGAGCGTCGTCGCGCGGAGGACGGGCGCGTCCAGCTCGTCGAACGCGAGCCGCTGGATGCGATCGGCGACCTCGGCGCCGACGCCGCCGTACGGCCAGCCCTCGTGCGCCACGACCGCGCGGTGCGTCTTCGTGACGCTCCGCACGATCGTCTCCTCGTCGAGCGGGCGCAGCGATCGCAGGTCCACGATCTCCGCGCTGATGCCCTGCTTCTCGAGCTCCGCGGCCGCCTCGAGCGCCACGTGCACCATCCGGCTCCACGAGATGATCGTGACGTCGGTCCCCTCGCGCGCGATCGAGGCGACCCCGAGCGGCACGGTGAAGTCGGGATCGTCGGGCACCTCGCCCTTCACGCCGTAGAGCGTCTCGCTCTCCATGAAGAGCACCGGGTTGTCGTCCCGGATCGCCGACTTCAGGAGCCCCTTGGCGTCGGCCGGCATCGCGGGCGCGAGCACCTTGAGGCCGGGGACGTGCGCGTAGAAGTGCTCCATCGAGTGCGAGTGCTGCGAGCCGACCTGCCGCGCCGAGCCGTTCGGCGCCCGCAGCACGAGCGGGATGCTGAGCTGCCCGCCGGACATCTGCCGGAGCTTCGCCGCGTTGTTGAGGATCTGGTCGAACGCGACGGCCGAGAAGTTCCACGTCATGTACTCGACGATCGGCCGCAGCCCGACCATCGCGGCGCCGATCGAGATGCCGGTGAACCCGCTCTCGGTGATCGGCGCGTCGATGACGCGCCTGGATCCGAACTTCTCGAGCATCCCCTCGGTCACCTTATAGGCGCCCTGGTAGTGCCCGACCTCCTCGCCGACGAGGTACACCCGCTCGTCGCGCTCCATCTCCTCGATCATGGCGGCGCGAACCGCCTCCCGGAATCTTAGGACGGTCATCGCGCAAAAGGTCCTGCATAGGTTGTGGGCTCGAGCACCTCGGGCCCGGGTTCGGGGCTCTCTTCGGCGAAGCGGACCGCGTCGGCGATCTCGTCTTCGACCTCCTTCTCGATCGCCTCGAGGGCGGCCTTGTGCCCCTTCTCCTCGAGCTCGACGCGCGAGCGCAGGAGCACGTCCTTCTTCTTGCGCTCCTCGAGCTCCTCCTTCGTCCGGTACTTGCCGGGATCGCTCATCGAGTGGCCCCGGAAGCGGTACGTCCTGATCTCGACCAGCGTCGGCTCGGAGTGCTTGCGCGCCCGCTCGATGGCCTCGGCGAGGCGATCGCGCACCTGGAGGACGTGCTCGGAGTTGAAGCGATCGCGCTCCATCCCGTAGGCGAGCGCCTTCAGCGAGACGTCCTCGACCGAGAGCGTCCGGGAGAGCGGCGTCCCCATCGCGTACTCGTTGTTCTCGCAGACGAACACGATCGGCAGCTTCCAGAGCGCCGCGAGGGACATGCCCTCGTGGAAGTCGCCGATGCTCACCGCCCCCTCGCCGAAGAACACCATCGAGACCCGGTCCTCGCCGCGGTACTTCGACGCGAACGCGGTCCCGACGGCGATGGGGATGTGGCCGCCGACGATGCCGTAGCCGCCGAGCATGTTGTGCTCTTTGTCGAAGAAGTGCATCGAGCCGCCGAGCCCCTTCGAGCACCCGGTGACCTTGCCGTAGAGCTCCGCCATCGCGGCGCGCGCGGTCATCCCGCGGGCGAGCGCGAGGCCGTGATCGCGGTAGGTCGTCATCACGTAGTCGTCGGGGCGCAGCGCCGCGGCGGCGCCGACGGCGATGGGCTCCTGACCGATGTAGAGGTGAAGGAACCCACCTATCTTGCTCTGCGCGTACGCGCGGGCCGCTTCTTCCTCGAAGCGGCGTATCTGAAACATCTTTCGGTAGAGCGACAGATGGAGATCGTCGCCGTTTGTCAGGGTAGTCATCGCGGAGATCTCAAGGGGCAGAACAGCGTTCCAGACGGTCGCCAGCGCGGCGGTCGGCGTGGTCGTGAGCGACCTGCCGGGGCCCGCGAGGGACCCGGCGAGGCGCTTGACGTCGGCCGTTCCGGACAGCGACGCCGCTTACCCGGGGTCCTTTAGGTGAGTTTTTTCCTCGTGACAACGCATCCGCGCTCTCTGCCGTTCAACGCGCGGCAGCATCGGCCGCTCCGGCGTCGGGCGTGTCGGGCGTGTCGGGCTCGGTGTCGGTGGGCTGCGGCGCGTCGAGGTCGTCGATCTCCGGCTCCGGCGCCCCGGCGTCCGCGGCGTGTTCGTCCTCGGGGAGGGTGACCGACGCGGGCCGGCTCGGGGGGCTGCCCGGCGGGCCCGCGCTGGCCTCCGCGCTGCCGGCCGCGCGCGGCGTGGTGGACGGCGACGACGGCGAGGTCTCCGCGGCCCCGTGCTTCGGGCGCGCGGGCCGCGCCGTCGGGGCGGCGCTCGGCCGAGGCGGCGCGGGCGCGGACGACGCGACCGGCGCCGCGGCTGCGGGGGGCTCCTCGACCGGCTCGTCGGTCGATCGCATCGCCGTCCGGACGAGCAGGGCGGCCGTCGCCACGACCACGGCCGCGCCGAGGACGACCTGGCCCATCTTCCGCTCGCGGGGAGGGAAGTCGTCGCCGATCGGATCCGCGCGCACCGCGCCCGGCTCCGTGGACAGCGCCGCGGTCGCGGCGACCGAGGAGTCCAGCATGCGCTTCGGCAGCTGGCTCGAGGCCGCCCACTCGAGGCTGTCGGCGAACGCGGCGCCGAACGCGTCGCAGCTCGGGTATCTGTCCTCGGGGCGCTTCGACAGGCCGCGCGCGAGCACCTGATCGAGCGACGGCGGCACGCCGAGGTCCCGCGCGATCGGCGGCGGCTCGTCGCTCGCGATCTTCGACGCGACCGAGACCGCGTCGTCGCCCGGGAACGCGCGCTTGCCCGAGATCGCCTCGTACATCACGGCCGCGAGCGAGAACTGATCGCTCTCGGGCGAGAACTTCCCGACGCGGAACGTCTCCGGCGCGCTGTACGCGGGCGTCCCCATGAGGCCTCCCTGGTGCGTCAGCGTCGAGTCCGGGATCCGGGCGATCCCGAAGTCGGCGATCTTGCCGCCCTGCGCGGAGAGGATGATGTTCTCCGGCTTGATGTCGCGGTGGACGATGCCGGCGCGGTGGGCGATCGTGAGCGCCTCGCCGAGCTCGCGCGCCAGGCGCGCCGCCTGCGCGGCCGAGAGCGGTCGCTCGAGGAGGTGCTGCTTCAGCGTCGGCCCCTCGACGTACTCGAAGACGAGGTAGAGCCCGAAGTCCGGGTCCTCGCCGACGTCGTGGAGCGTGACGAGGTTCGGGTGCGTCACGCGGGCGGCGGCGCGGGCCTCGTGGCGCATCCTCACGACGAGCTGCTCGCGGACGTCGCGCGGGATGCGGAGATCGTCCCGCAGGTGCTTCAGCGCGACGTCGCGATCGAGCAGCGGATCGTGCGCGAGCAGGACGCGCCCCATCGCTCCCTCGCCGAGGAGGCGCTGCACGTGGTAGCGGCCGAGGGCGGCGGGCAGCGCGGCGCCGTCGCTCGGCTGTGCGAGCGCGCCGCCGCCATCGGGGGACGAGGATCGAGGCACGTCGCGTCGTTTCTATCCGTCCAGCGGCCCCGGCGGAAGGCCTGGCCGGCGTCCCGCTTCCGGTTATGCTCTGCCGCGGCGCGCTCCGGGTCCACGAGCGGCGCTCGAGGCGCTGCGGCGGCGGTTCCCGCAGGGCCCGGCGGCACGTGTATCCAGCGAGGGCGCAGCGAGCACAGATGAGCACCGAGAGCGCGTCAAAGCCGGCCCGGCCCGGCGGAGCACCGAAGAAGCGAGGCAAGGCCAAGTACATCGTGCTCCTCGGCCTCGTGCTCGTCATCGTCCTCGCCCAGCAGACCGGTCTCCTCGGCTTCGGCCTGGCGCACCTCCGCGCGGCGACGTTCCCGAAGGACGAGTCGCTGCTCGAGTATGTCCAAGGCAGCGTTCCCGGCGTGGTGATCGTCGACCCTCACCAGCTCGACCTGAAGTCGCTGGGCGCGGAGGGCGGGTCGGTGCGGCAGCACATCGAGCGTACCCGCGACGACATCAAGAAGGCGACGGGCATCGATCTCGGGGTCGACGTCGACAAGCTGGTCCTCTCCCCGTCGCTGGTGGTGGCGCGCGGGCGCTTCGACGAGCAGAAGCTCGCGGCGCGCCTCGCGGAGCACAGCTACGTCCAGGCGGAGTACAAGGGCGTGAGGTACCTGCTGCGCGCTGGCGAGGACGCGATCGCGGTGCGCGACGGCTCGATCCTGCTGTATGGCGCCGAGCCCGACCTTCGCGCGAGCATCGACGCCGAGGAGTCCGGCGCGTCGCTGGCGAGCCGGGACGAGGTCACGTCGCGCCTCGCGCACCTCGGGTGGGATCGCCCCATCCTGGGCGTCGCCCTGCTCGCCGACAGCAAGCCGAGCCTCCGGGCGATCCTCACCGGCTCGACCGGCCCGCGCGCCGTCACCGTCGGCGTCTCGACGAAGGGGGGGCTCGCGGTCACCGTCGCGATCGACGCCGCGTCGGCCGAGGCGGCCGAGGAGCTCCGGAAGCTCCTCGAGGAGAAGCGCGCGAACGTGGACGCGCTGAAGGCGCTCGCCGGTCCGGAGCCCGGCGCGGCGCTCGCCGAGGTCGCGAAGCGCGCGACGCTCGCCGTGGATCAGGGCGCGGCTCGGCTCACGGTGCAGGCGGACGTGCGCCCCGAGGAGCTCGATCGGCTGGCGAAGGCCGGCCAGGCCGCGGCGGGCCCGCTCGGGGAGATGTACAAGAACGTGCGGCTGCTCCAGCTCCTCGCGCCGGGCCCCTGACGTCGCTCCGGCGGAGGGTGCGGCCGCGAACGCGGACGCCGCGGTGCGGCGCCGGGCCCGCGCGTGCTGGAACGCCGAGCTCGTTGATCGAACGAGAAATCAACCGCCAAGGCGCCAAGATTTTTTTTCTTTTTCTTGGCGTCTTGGCGTCTTGGCGTCTTGGCGTCTTGGTGCCTTGGCGTCTAGAAATTCTGCTCGTTTCAGGCGGGTTCGACCCGTTCGTTGCTCTAGGGCTCGGCGCAGCGCGGGCACCGCGCCTCGACGCGGTCGGTCGCGCTCTTGACCCGGGTGCGCGCGGCGTCGCACCGCGCGTCCGCGTCGCCGGCCAGCCCGCAGAGGTGCTGCGCGGCGCGGCTCATCGACGCGAGCGCGCGGCACGCGGTCTCGCACGGCGTCGCGGACACCGGCTCGGCCTCGGCCTTCTTGGCCGGGCGGTTGCTGCTGCCGGTCGTCGTCACCCGCTGGGACGGCGCCCCGGCGCTGCCCGCGGCCTCCGCGGGCGCCGCCGCGCGCGGCGGCGATGGCGCCGCTGCCGGTGGCGGCGGCGGCGTGCCCGGCGGCGCGGCCTGCGTCACCGCGCGGTCCTCCTCGAGGCCTGCCCGCGCGCCCAGGGCCTGGTCGAGCTCGCCTTCCGCGCGCTCCAGCGCCGCGAGCGCGTCCTCGGCCGTCTCGATGGAGCCCTCCTCGCGCTGCGACATGACGGCGGTGCTGGTGGGCGCCGGCGCCGCGGGCGCCTGCGCGGCGGGGGCGCCGCCGCACGCCGAGAGCGCGACGGCGCTGATCCACAGGGGGGCGGCTGCTGCAGACCAGGCGCGGGTTCTGTTCATCGGACCTCCTGCGCCTGACGCCCGGCGCGCGGCTTTCGGCTCATCGCGGCGCCGCGCGCCGGGATCCTGCTCGCCCCGGAGCGCAGGTTGACGCCCGCGCGGTGCGCTATGCTCGCCGCGATGAATCTGCTTCGATCGATCGGCGCCCTCGTTCTGGCTCTCGGACTCGTCGCAGGCTGTCAGCGGAGCAGCTCGCGCCGGCCCCCGTCGCAGCCTTCGTATGGCCAGGGTTACCCTCCGTACGGCGCGCCCCCGCAGGGCTACCCGCAGCAGCAGCCCGGCTACCCGCAGCAGCAGCCCGGCTACCCGCAGCAGCAGCCCGGCTACCCGCAGCCGCAGCAGCCCGGGCCCGCGCCGGCGCCCACCTTCTCCGTGCCCACGTTGCCCGGGCTGCCGGTGCTCGGCGATCCCATCAACGACATCAACGTCGGCTGGCTCCAGTCCGAGGCCGGCGTCGTCATGGGCGCGCTGATCGGCGCGCTGCCGTCGGGCGCGCAGCAGAAGGTGAAGGGCATCCCGTTCATCGCCGATCCGACGGTCGGCGAGGTCAACGCGTTCGCCGGCTGCGACGACCAGCGGATGCCGTTCATGGCGATCACCGACGGCCTGCTCGAGGTGCAGGCGCAGATCGCGCAGTTCAAGGCGACCGACGAGATCTTCGGGACGAGGAAGCTCGACGAGTTCCTGCGGCTGCTCGCGCAGCGGCAGCGGCCCGGGCAGCCGATCATCCGGCCGCCGATGGGCTTCATCGATCCGGCGCAGCACACGGACGCGCGCAAGGTCGAGCGGCAGCGCCAGCTCTACCAGGAGCAGCTCGCGTTCGTGCTCGGGCACGAGCTCGGCCACCATCACCTCGGGCACACCGGCTGCGCGAACGGGCAGGGCGGGAGCCGGGGCGTCACGCCCGCGGATCTCGGGCGGATGCTGTCGCGCGCGCTCCCCGTCTTCAACCAGCCGAACGAGATCGCGGCCGACGTCGCGGGCGTGAACAACCTGCTCTCCGCCGGCGCGCGGCGGCAGGGCTACCGGTGGACCGAGGGGGGCGCCATGCTCACGCTCGGCTTCTTCGCGTCGCTCGATCAGCTCACGCCGGCGTCGATCCTGTTCGCCTTCGAGCAGACGCACCCGCACCCGGCGCTGCGCCAGCCCATCGTGCAGCAGACCGCGAACACCTGGCGGCTGACCGGAGGCACGCCGGTGTTCACGTTCCCCGGCCTCGGCGGCTGACCCGCGGTTTCCACGAGCTTCCGCGCGCTCGCGAGCGCTCGCCCGGAGCGCCCGCGCGCTGCTTCGGCTTGACGCGACCGCGCCGCGCTCCTCCCATCGCGTCGAAAGGAGTCATTCATTCATGCAAGCAGGGCTTGGGATCGAGGACCTCAAGGAAGGGACGGGCGCCGAGGCGAAGCACGGCCACCTCGTGACCGTTCACTACGTCGGCACGCTGACCGACGGCAGCAAGTTCGACAGCTCGCGCGACCGCGGCCAGGGCTTCTCGTTCAAGCTGGGGGCCGGGCAGGTGATCAAGGGGTGGGATCAGGGCGTCGCCGGCATGAAGATCGGCGGCGTCCGCAAGCTGACGGTCCCGCCGGAGCTCGGCTACGGCGCCCGCGGCTTCCCGCCCGTGATCCCGCCCAACTCGACCCTCATCTTCGAGGTCGAGCTGCTCGCGCTCAAGTGATGCGCCGCGTTGCCCCGGCGGCGCGGGCCGCGGCTCGCGGCCTGTGCCCGGGGCGTCGCGCGCGCTCGTCGCGGGCGTCGCGCGTCGCGCGCCCCGCGCCCGCGGCGCTGCTCACGGCTTGATGGGGGCGCCGCACTCGACGCAGAAGCGGTTGCCGATGAAGAGCTCGTGCTTGCAGTGCGCGCACCGCGCGACGCGCACCTCGGTCTGGCGCTTCGCGGGCTTCGCCGGCGGAGCCTCCTTCACCGGAGGCGCCGCCGGCCTCGCTGCCGTCGCGACCGCGACGTAGCGGCCGGAGCCGGCGGCCGCGCGGGAGCGCCGGTCGGTGAACGGCACGGCGGCCACGCGCGCCATCGCCCCCGAGGCGCCCTGGGCCTGGCTGCGCAGGCCGTTGCCCGCGGCGTGGACCTGCTGCGCCGCGATGCGATCGTCGCCCGACGAGGCGGCCGCGTCGAGATCCGCCTCCTCGACCGGGGCCCGCGCCGCGCGGACGTGCGGCGGCGGGAGCAGCGCGCCGAACTCGTCGAGGTGGTGGGGCCGGGTGTCTTCGAGCTCCGCGCTGTCGGGCTGCCGCTCGTCTTCCGCCTCCGGCAGGATGCGGATGATCAGCGCCGAGATGTTGTCGGTCCCGCCGGCCTCGTTGGCCATCTCGATGAGGAGCTGGCAGGCCTCCTGGGGGTCCTGGGTGATGTCGAACACGTCGAGCATCTGCTGCTCCGAGACCATCCCGCTCAGCCCGTCCGAGCAGAGCAGGAAAGCGTCGTCCGGCTCGATGCGCTCCGAGCGGATGTCGACCTTCACCGCGTCCTTCATGCCGAGCGCGCGCGTGATGATGTTCTTCGGGAGCCTGGCCAGCTCGTCCTGGCTCAGGTCGGGCTTGAGCGCGAGGGCGTCGTTGATGAGCGAGTGGTCCTTCGTGAGCTGCTCGATCTCGCCCTGCCGGATCCGGTAGCAGCGGCTGTCGCCGACGTGCCCGACGTGGATCCGGTCGGTCTCGCGCGACACGTAGGCGGCGACCACCGTGGAGCCCATGCCCTGGTGCTGGGTGTACGTGTTCGAGATGACGAACACATCGTGGTTCGCCTTGCGGATCGCCGCGACGACGCGCCGCGCTTCCGGATCGAGCTCCTGCTCGTCGGCGGGGACGGGGCCGGGCAGGCTGCCGGCGCGGGTCGCCTCGAAGAAGTTGTCGAGCGATTTTGTCGCGAGCGCGCTGGCGACATTGCCCGCGTTGTGCCCGCCCATGCCGTCGGCCACGACGAAGAGACCGAGCTCGGACTTCACGAGGACGTTGTCCTCGTTGTGCTTCCGCTGGCGTCCAACGTCGGTCACGGCAGCCGCGACGGGTCGGGTGCGGCTGCTCGTCCTGAACTCGCCCATTCGCGGCTGATTATACCTGCCCGGCCCTCCGGACCGCCCACATTCCGGCTGCTTTACCGGCGGACCGCCCCCCCGGAGCCGGCCGCCTGGACGGCGATCCTCCGAGACGTACCGGCCGAGACGGCGGGCGTACGCGTGCCCCGGGGTACGGGATCCAGCGCGAGCCGCAGGCCGAACTGGAAGAATCCGTAGGCGGTGGCGCCGGCGTCGTCGCCCGGGCGCGAGAGGTAGGTGCCGGCGTCGAGCTCGGCGAACACCCCGACGCCAAAGCTCGACACGGGGTAGAAATCGCCGCCCAGCGCGATGCGGGCGACGTCGAGCCCGTGGAACACATGGTCGGAGGCTGTCCGCCCGGCAGCCGAGTCCTCCTCCCATGTGAGGGCGGCGCGCCGGTACCCCACGCCGTAGCTGATCCAGGGATCGAAGGCGATGCCCTGGGCGAGGTGGTAGACGAGCCCGATGCCGATATCGAGGCTGCGGCCCGAGCATCCGCTGCAGCCATCGGCGGCGGAGAGCAGGGCGTAGGAGCCGCTCGCTTCCAGGACGGTCACGCGGCTCAGCCCGAGGCCGACGCTGCCGCCGAACGCGAGGCCGCCCGAGACCCTCTCGTTGACCGGCTGCCCTTCGGCCATGCTCCCGAACGGCAGGCTGTAGCCGGCGCGCCCCTGGAGCAGGAGGTGCCCGCTTCGCTCGTCCGGCCCGGCGGGTCGCTTCGCGCCGGCTTCCGGTCCGAGCTCCTCGTCTTCTTCCTCGACTTCGTCGACGGCGGCCGACGTGCCTCGATCTGCTGGCTGGGCGAGGGCCTGGTTGGCCGAGAGCACCCAGGCCGCTGCCGCCACGCCGAGCGCCGGCGCGGTCCACCTTGTTGAGCGCGATCTCACGAACGGCCTCTAGAACAGCGCGGTCCCGAGCGCAAAGGGGGTGACGGGCCGGCGCGAGGAATGTCGGCGGGGCGAGAAGAACGACGCAACTGCGGCCCGCGCGCCGACGACAGACCTCCTGGACCATGGACAACGCACCGACCCTCAGCGAAGGGGATCGCATTTTCAGGCCCGTCACGTCCGTTCATGCCGCCGCGGCGCCCGTCTCGCCCGCCGCGGCGCTGCTGGGGGACCCGCGCGAGCGGCCGGACCCGAGAGAGCATGGCGGCGAGGCCCGGTCGACCCGGGACACCACCCTCGAGCTCGTGGAGGATGGCGAAGCGCTCGCCACGGTGTGGCTCCGCTGCGATCAGAGCGGGTGGAGCGCGCCGGTGCGCTTCGCGCTCGCGCCGGGCGCGGAGCTCGTCCTGGGCAGCGCCCCGGCTGCGGGCGCGCGGATCGACGACGCCGCGGTGAGCGCCCGCCACTGCCGGGTCGCGCACCGCGGCGCATCGATCGAGGTGACGGATCTCGGCTCGCGCAACGGCGTTCGCGTCGGCGGCGTGCGGGTGCGGCAAGCGATGCTCGTCCCCGGCGGCTGCTTCGAGATCGGCCGCACCGCGGTGTGCGTCGAGGCGGCGCGGAGGGTGCCGCCGATCGAGGAGGGGCCGCCGCTGCCGTCGCTCGTCGGCCGCTCGCGGCCGATGCGGCAGCTCGCCGCGGCGGTGCGGCGGGTGGCGCCGCTCCAGCTGCCCGTGCTCCTGCGCGGCGAGTCGGGCACGGGCAAGGATCTGGTCGCCCGGGCGATCCACGCGGAGAGCACCCGGGCCGATCGGCCGTTCGTGGTGCTGAACGCCGCCACGATCCTGCGCGAGCTCGCCGAGTCCGAGCTGTTCGGCCACCGGCGCGGCGCGTTCACCGGCGCCCATCGGGACCGGCGGGGCGCGTTCGTCGAGGCCAACCAGGGCACGCTGTTCCTCGACGAGATCGCGGCGCTCTCGATGGAGGTCCAGGCGAAGCTGCTGCGCGTCGTGGAGGAGGGGGTGGTTCGCCCGCTGGGCGGGGAGGGGTCGGCGCAGGTCAACGTGCGGCTCATCGTCGCGACCTGCGAGCCGCTGGAGACCCTCGTCGCCGAGCGCCGCTTCCGCGCGGACCTCTACGAGCGGCTCGCGGTGTGCCGCATCCAGCTTCCGGCGCTGCGCGATCGGCCGGACGACATCCCGCTCCTCGCCGAGCACCTGCTGGCGACCTCGGAGATCGGCCCGCGGCAGCTGTCCCCGGGGGCGCTCGTCGCGCTGAGGTCGCACCGCTGGCAGGGCAACGTCCGGGAGCTGCGGAACGTGCTCGTTCAAGCCGCGTTGCGCGCGCACGGCCGCGTGCTGCCGGAGCACGTCACGGCCGTCCTCGCCGATCGCGAGCCGCCGGTCCGCCGGAAGATCACCCCCGCGGACGCGCTCCGCGCCTTCGAGGAGGTGGGCGGCAACATCAGCGCCGCGGCGCGCCTGGCGGACATCCCGCGCTCGACGATGCGGGATCTGCTCCGCGCCGCGAGGGAGAGGTGAGGTCGGCGCGGGGCGCTCTTTCCCGCGCGCACGCGCCGGCGGGGGCTGTGCGCGGCGGCGAACGACAGGCGGGCGAGATCGCCGGGCGTGGGCGGACCGCGATCCCGCTCGATCCGCTCGACGAACGCGGCGTCGTTGGCGCGGAGCGGGGGAGGGGGCGGCGCACGCTTCCCGTACGGTTTCCGCCGCTGAGACGAGCTTGATGCGATCCGCGCGATCCGTGCTACGGTCCCCCCGAAGCCACCCGACGCTGCAATGGCGGCCCGGCCTGCGCCGGTCCGTAGCGCGTCCCTGGTGGCCTGCGCGACCCGGGCCCACTGGGACGACCTTCGTGGTCGCCGAGGCTCGGCGAAACATGGCTGGGACGAAGTTGGCGTCGACGACGCTGCCCCTCCTCTCGTTTGTTCTCCGCAACTACAAGAATTTCAACGCCCGCGCGACGCGCGACGCGCTCCTCGCTTACTGGGAGCACATCGAGCGCGGGGGGAAGATGTTCTGGGCCGTGGCCGGGGCGATGTCTTCGGCCCAGCTCGGCATCACGCTGGCGCCGGCCATCCGCGCCGGCCTGATCCACGGCATGTCGGTGACCGGCGCCAACCTGGAGGAGTCGCTGTTCCGCCTCGTGGCGCATGACGCCTACCGCGACTTCCCCGACTACCGTTACTTCACCAAGGAGGACGACACGCGGATCCTCGAGAACCGGATGCGGCGCGTGACCGACACCAGCATCCCCGAGGACGAGGCTTTCCGCGCGGTGGAGAAGCACATCGTCCCCATGTGGGAGCGGGCGACGGCGAGCGGCGAGCGCCGCTTCTGGCACGAGTACTTCTACGACCTGGTCCGGGCGGTCGAGCCCGCGCTCCACCGCGGACCGCCCGACGAGTGCTGGTTGCTCGCCGCCGCGGAGGCCGGGCTGCCGCTGGTGGTCCCGGGCCACGAGGACTCGACCTTCGGCAACATCTTCGCCTCCTACGTGAGGCGGGGCGAGTGCTCCCCGAGCATCGTGAAGTCGGGCATCGAGTACATGGCCGCGCTGTACGATCAGTACCGCGCGCTCAGCGCGGGCGCGGGCGTGGGGTTCTTCCAGATCGGCGGTGGCATCGCGGGGGATTTCCCGATCTGCGTGGTGCCGTCGCTCAAGTACGATCTCGACGAGCCGGCCCGGCCCTGGGCCTACTTCTGCCAGATCTCCGACTCGACGACGTCCTACGGCTCGTACTCCGGCGCCACGCCCAACGAGAAGATCACCTGGGACAAGCTGACCGCGGACACGCCCATGTTCGTGATCGAGTCGGACGCCACCATCGTGGCGCCGCTCCTGCTCGGAGCGCTGCTCGAGTGCAAGCGCCACCCGGCCGAGGCTCGGGCCATCATCGAGGCGCGCGGCGCGTGAGCGCCGGCGGCTTTCCTCATCCCTGAAGCGAGGTGGGCTGCCAGCAGCTCCCGGCGCCCTGCCAGCAGCTCCCGGCGCCTTCCCAGCAGCCCCGGGATGCCTGCCAGCACCCGCTGGTAGGGCTCCGTGGACCTGCTGGTACAGCTCCCCGGACCTGCTGGTATGGCTCCTCGGACGTGCTGGTGCGGTTCCTCGGACGTGCTGGTACAGCTCCGCGGACGTGCTGGTACAGCTCCGCGGACGTGCTGGTGCGGTTCCTCGGACGTGCTGGTACAGCTCCGCGGACGTGCTGGTGCGGTTCCTCGGATCTGCTGGTACGGCTCCTCGGCGCTGCTGACACGATTCCCGGCCGTCTCGGCGGCGCTGGCCGCGTTCCCGGGCCGCTGGGGCGCACCCCGGGCGCGCTGGCGCAGCTCCATGACGTCGACACCGTGCTCACGGGCGGCCGCATCTTGCCGGGAGCGGCCGCGAGCTCTGCCGTGGTGCTACGCCTGCCCGCTCGCCACCCCACTGGAGGTAGGTTCATGGGAATCGAACTGTCACAAGAGCAGCACGCCGTCCTGAAGGAGACCCGCGCGGTCGCGACCCCCGCGGAGTTTCAGGCCCTCCTCGATGCCGCGCGGCCCGAGATGGACCGCATCGTCCGCGAGGTCATGGAGCCGAGCCAGCCCATCTCGACCACCCTCACGGAGCTCCGGGACCTCTACCTGGCCGTCGTCCAGTACGAGGCGCCGCTCGCGAGCAAGGCCTACGGCCCCGAGCGCCGCGCGCTGCTCCGCAGCGCCATCCAGCTGCTCGACACCGCGAACCTCTGGTTCGGCGAGGGCAAGCGGACCGGCGCCTATCAGGTGCGGCCCGTCGACCAGGTGATCAAGGCGAGCCGGCCGTGGCGCGCGCGGCTCAAGGCGTTCGCCGACCAGGCGTTCGCGTTCGAGCCGGACGTCGCCGAGCAGTTCGCCGACGTGAACACGAGCGGCACGCTCACCGAGGAGACCAGCGATCTCGCCATGCTGCTCCGGCTCGCCAAGCAGCACCAGGCCCGCCTTGAGCCCGTCGGCCTCACCGAAGACTTCCTGCGCGAGGGCAGCGCCCTGCTCGACGAGGTGAGCGGCCGCGACCTGCTCGGCATCCTCGGCCTGCGGAACCGGGAAGAGGCGATGGTGCTCCGCAACTCCATCGTGACGTATGCCACGCTGCTCGGGAACGAGGCGCGCGCCGCCGGCGTCAACGCCTGCTGGGACATCCCCGAGGCGAAGCGCCGCTTCAGCGCCACCTCGTTCCGCAACGCCCTGCGGCGGCTCCGCCCGAAGCGCCGGGGCAGCGCCGCCGCGCCGGACGAGCCGGCGCCCGTCGAGACCAAGCCCGCGGACGCCAAGCCCGTCGAGACCAAGCCCGCCGAGCCGAAGCCCGTCGAGCCCGCGCCGGTCTGAAGCCACTCCCAATCCCGGGCCGCTGATCGCGCACCGAGATCAAGCCGGCGAGGTCGTCCTCGAGGGCGCGTCCAATGGGCCTTGCTCTCGCGATCCGCGCGTCAATGGGCGGTGCCCCGGAGGCGCTTCTTGATCGTTTCCTGAACGTCGGCGGGGAGCGACTGGAGATGCTCCTCGGAGAGCATGCGCAGCACCTCCACCGGGAGCGCGAGGATCACCTGCTCGGGGGCGAGCCCGGCGAGCCGCTGCTCGGGGGCGAGCCCGGCGAGCCGCTTTTCCACAGGCATCGCCTCGACCAGCTTCTGGAACATCTCCTCGTACCCCGGGAGCTCCTCGATGTCCGGCTGCTTCATCCTCGTGTCCCTCATCCACTGCTTCAGCCACCGCGCTGCCTCGCCCGGCTGGGCGGGCCGATGGTTGAAGAGCCGCAGGTAGTCGTCGCGTTCCGCCTCGGTCACCTCGTCCGTGATCGCGAGATACGTATCGTACATCGGCCCGTCGATGCGCGCATACCCTCCGCCGAGCGGGCTCAGCGTCCAGCCCTTGCGCGCCAGATCCTCGCGCAGCGTCGGCGTTACCGACGCGACCACCAGCACCAGCGTCAGGTCCCCTGGCGCCGGTAGCTCGTCGAGGTGGGCCGTCTCGTACAGTCCGCCATAGGTCACGAGCCGCACCAGATCGCCGGGCCGGAACGACGACTCGGCGGGGCTCTTGTACTCCACGATCGCCACCCGCCCGAGCCGCGCCCAGAGCGCGCGCAGCACGAGCGCCTGGTCATCCTTCCGCTCGGCGCCGACCCGTCGAAGGAGCAAGAGGTCCGCGCGCTGAGGCTCGATCGTGAGCCGCACCTCGGACAGGATCTCGAAGTTTGGCGGAGCCCGGCCCGCGACGAGGCTCACGAAGGCCAGATGCCAGAGGTCGAATCGCAGCTCCACGGCGGCGAGGCTACCTAGGCGCGAACACGGGTCAACCGACGTGGACGGCTTGCGCGGCGGTCCGCAGCGCGAGCCGCCGCCGTTGCTCGCACGCGCGGCGCGTCGTCACAGATCCCAGGGAAGATGGCCCGACGGTTCGATGAGCTTTTTTGACATGCTCACGCGGCATGCCGCTCAACCCGGCGGTGCACCTTCTGCCGCGTCCAGGACCTCCTGAACGGGTGAGCGCGGAGTTGCCTGCGTCGCCATGCGCCGATGTGCGGCCTGGCCCCGGCGCGCCGCTCCGGCCTGCTCCTCACCGCCTTGTCTCGCCTCGCGTCCCCGGGCAGGCTTGGCCCATGGGCCAGCCCGGCGAGAAGCAGCGCCGCGCCACGTACGCCGACCTCGAAGCCGTCCCGCCGAACAAGGTGGCGGAGCTCGTCCGCGGCACCCTGCACGTGTTCCCCCGGCCGGCACCGCGACATGCACGGGCGTCGTCCAGGCTCGGGGGGAAGCTGTCCGGCCCCTTCGATCTGGGCGAGGGCGGACCCGGCGGCTGGCACATCCTGGACGAGCCCGAGCTCCACTTCCCCGATCCGACCGCGCCCGGCGACATCGACGCGCTCGTGCCCGACCTCGCCGGCTGGCGCGTCGAGCGCATGCCCGAGCTGCCCGAGACGGCCTATTTCTCGCTCGCCCCGGACTGGATCTGCGAGGTGCTGAGCCCTTCGACGGAGGACGTCGACCGCGACGAGAAGATGCCGATCTATGCGCGCGAGGGCGTGCGGTACGCGTGGCTGGTCGACCCGATCGCGCGCACGCTCGAGGTCTTCGCGCTCGCGTCCGGGCGCGCATGGGCCCCTGTCGCGACCCACCGCGACGCCGCGCGCGTCCGCGTCGAGCCCTTCGATGCCATCGAGCTCGACCTCTCGGTGCTCTGGGCGAAGTAGCAGGCGCCGCGCTGGCGAGGGCAGCGGCGGCGATCTGTGCCCCGAGGCCTCCTGCCGAGGCGAGGGTGGGGTGAATCGAGGATTAGAACGCCGATCACGTTGATCGAGCGAGAAATGAACCGCCAAGACGGATGCGCCGGTCAAGACCGGCATGAGGGAGCAGGTGAGCAACGAGGAGCAGCACCAGCAAATCGAGCAAGTCCTGCCCCGGGAGGAGTCCACCCCCGGGAAGGCCACCCTTGCGCAGCGTGGGGTGACCCGCGAGGCGAAGCGTAGGGGGACGAGTGAGCGGGCCGGGCGATAGAGCCTCGAAACGGTTCAGTTCGAGGGGGCCGACACGATTGTCTTGCGTGGAAGGCCATGGTGGAGGCCCGAACAACGTGGACCTGGGCCGTCCATCCCCTCCGGGGTCGAGGAGTTCGGCACGTGCACACACGCCTCATGCACGGAAACCGGGAGACCTCGAAGGAGCCGCGATGCCGGTGGTGGGCAGCGGACAGCCACGGGAAGGCGCCGAGCCGCAATCCGTGGTGTCGTACTTCGAGGAGTCGGACGAGGGCATGGTACCGGAGAAGCCGGCGAAGACGCGGGTAACGCCCGTCGAGTCGGTGGAGGGACGGCCCGAGGCCGAGGGAAAATCCGCAGCACGAAACGCGTCCCGGGCTCAGGACCGGCAAGACGCGCCCACGCAAGTGATGCGGATCGGACAGCGAGCGAAGGAGAAGAAAGGGGAGCGGTTCGACAACCTGCTGAGCGCGATCAAGGCGCCGCTGCTGAAGGAGGCGTACCATCGCCTGCGCAGGCGCGCGGCGCCCGGAGTGGACGGGACCACGTGGGAAGAGTACGGCGAGCATCTCGATGCCCGCCTGCTCGACCTGCAGGATCGCATCCACCGCGGCAGCTACCACCCGCAGCCGGTGCGGCGCGTGCACATCCCGAAAGGCGATGGTCGCATGCGACCGCTCGGCATCCCGGCGCTGGAGGACAAGCTCGTCCAGCAGGCGGTGCGGATGGTGCTGGAGCCGATCTACGAGCAAGAGTTCCTGGGGCTGTCGTATGGCTTCCGGCCCGGCCGGGGGCCGCACGACGCCCTGAACGCGCTCGCAGAGGCCATCAGCCGGAAGACGAGCTGGGTGCTCGATGCAGACATCCGGTCGTTCTACGACACCATCGATCACGGATGGATGCAGAAGTTCCTCGAGCACCGGATCGGGGACAGGCGCATGGTGCGGCTGCTGATGAAGTGGCTGCACGCGGGCGTCATGGAGGAAGGCGAGCTGCGCGAGGTGAAGGAAGGGACGCCGCAGGGAGGGACCATCAGCCCGCTGCTTGCGAACGTCTACCTTCACTACGCGTTCGATCTGTGGGCCAACCAGTGGAGGAAGCGGCATGCGCGCGGTGAGGTGTACATCGTGCGCTACGCCGACGATTTCGCGGTGACCTTCCAGTACGAGCAGGACGCGCGCGCGATGCGGGAGGCCCTGGCCTCTCGTGTCGCGAAGTTCGGCCTGGAGCTGCACCCGGAGAAGACCCGGGTGCTTCGGTTCGGAAGATTCGCCCGGCAGGACGCCGAGCGCGACGGGCGCACACGCCCCGAGACGTTCGACTTCCTGGGGTTCACGCACATCGCCGGCGTAAGCCGGCGAGGCGAGTTCCAGCTGAAGCGTCGTACCTCGCGGAAGAAACGGAACGCCAAGCTGGCGAGCCTGCGCGAAGAGATGCGCGAGCGTCGGCATGAGCCCGTGCGAGCCCAGCACGCATGGCTCTCCAGCGTGCTCGAAGGGCACTTCCGGTACTACGGGGTGCCCACAAACTACCGGGCGTTGCACCAGTTCCGGGAACGCGCGCGCGCAAGCTGGCACCTCCAGCTTCAGCAGAGGAGCCAGCGTGCGCACTGGTCCCGGCCGCAACGAACGGCGTTCGAGCAGCGGTTCCCCCTGCCGCAGCCCCGCATCCATCATCCCTGGCCAGCTCTACCGCGAGCCAGTCCGTCGACCCGAGGTGGGAGCCCGGTGCGGGAAATCCGCTCGCCGGGTTCTGTCCGGGGGGCGGCCCGGGTTGACCGAAGGTAGGTCAGCACGGGCCGTCCCTACCGGGACCCAAGACGCCAAGACGCCAAGACGCCAAGAATTTTTTTTCTCTCTCTTTTACTTGGCGTCTTTTTGGCGTCTTGGCGGTTCGAAATTCTGCGCTTTTCAGGCAGTTTCAACCCGTTTGTCGCTTTAGAAGGTGCCCGCGACGCCGAGGGCGGCCTGACCGGGCGCCACGAACGGCGCGATCGCGGTGATGCGCGGGCCGGCCGACGCGGTCTGCTGTTTCTGGGGGTACCAGTCGATCATCGCGTACGTCGCGGTGCCGACGACCCCGACGCCGAGGAGCACCCAGCCGGTGATCGCCCAAGGGAGCGCGCCGTCGTAGCTGTCGAGCTCGTCCCGGAGGGTGCCGCACGCGGTCTCGAAGCCGGGGAGATCGCCCGAGGGATCCTCGCGCGCGCCGCACGGCTGGGCCCTGCGATTCGCGGGGATCGAGCTCTCGTGGCTCGCGACGTACGCCTCGATCTGCTGCCCGACGTTATCGGCGTTGCCGCTCGCGTTGACGGCGATCGCCGAGCCGACGATCCCCATGACCAGACCGACGCCCGCGATGCCGGTCCCCGCCCAGGCGAGCGGCTTGCGCGCGTACCAGTGGAAGAACGGCTCGCGGCCGCCGGAGGCCTGGTCCGGACCCATCGAGCCCAGCGTGTTGCTCGTCGAGACGCTGATCCCGCCGGAGCTCGCCGGCGCCGCCAGCGGAGCGCCCGGCGCCGTCGCGCCGGGCGGCGTCGTGCCGGGCGGCGTTGTGCCGGGCGCCGTCGCGCCCGGAGCGGTCGCGCCGGGCGCCGTCGCGCCGGGCGCCGTCGCGCCCGGAGCCGGCGTGCCGGGCGCCGTCGGCGTGGCGCCTGCCGCTGGGGGCTGCGCCGGCGATGGCGTGACCGCGCCCGGCGCAACGCCGCCCGGCGCAATGCCGCCCGGCGCGGGCGTCGGCGTGCCGACGGCGGGAGCGCCGGCGGCGGGAGCGCCGGTCGTCCCCAGGGTGAGCGTCGCCGGCGTGGCCGTGCCGATCTTCGCGTCCACCTGCACCGTCGCCGAGCGGTCCTGATAGGTCGCGAACAGGGTGTGCTTGCCGGGGGTCACGAACACCGGATCGAGCAGCGGCGCCTTGCCGACGAGGATGCCGTCGACGCTGATGTCCGCGCCGTTCGCGTCGGCGGTCACGAGGAGGAAGCCGGTCCGCCGCTTCACGTCGGCGATCGCCTTCTCCGCGGCGGCGCGCTGCTCCGGGGTCGCGGTGGCGTGCTCGCGCAGGAACTGCTGGAGGTGCTTGCCGGCGTCCTCCAGGTGGTTGGAGCGAAGCTCGCTCTGCCCGAGGTTGAGCAGCACGGCCGGGTGCCGCTTGAGCGTGTAGACCTGAAGGAACGCCGTGCGCGCGTCCTCGAAGCGACCGGCGTCGTACGCCTTGACCCCGTCCTCGTAACGCTGGCGCGCGACCTCCGTGATCGGATCGGACGACTGCGCGAAGCTCAGCGGCTCGCTGAGGAGAGAGGAGGTGAGCCCGGCCTCGGTGAGCACAGCGGGAGCGATGAGCGAGAGCAGGAGGACGGGGGCGCAGGCGCGTGTTTTCATGGCTCCTCAGGTCGGGCTTCGCCTCGTCGGCGTCCGCGAAAGGGTACGACTGCAGCAAGCCTCGCTGCCGAGGCGGAAAAAAGGGGACGGTTCAGAAGGGCGCATCGCGGATGATACCGCCGCCCTTGGTGCCTCCGGGCGAGGTCGTCCCGCGTGGCGTCGGCGCAGGCTTCTTCGGTGCGGGGGCTGCCTTGGGCGCGTCCGCCGGCGTCGGCGCCGGCGCCGGCGCGGCTGCGGACGGCGTGGCGGCTGCGGACGGCGTGGCGGCGGCGGGAGGTGTCGTCGCCGCCGGAGCCGGAGGGCTCGCCGGCGCCGAGGCGCTCGGCGCAGCGCCGCCCTCCGTGGCAGCGGCGGCGGGCGAAGCGCTGGCGGTCGCCTCCGCGGCGGCGGCAGGACGCGCCGCGGTCGGCTGCGCGGTGGCGGCGGGCGGCGCCTCGGTCGCCGCGGGCGGCGCCTCGGCCGCGGACGGGCTGGGATCGGCGCCGTCGTCGTCGTGGCGCAGAGCGCGGATGACGAAGAACAGGAAGACCGCGCCCACGAGGGCGATGACGAGCCGCAGCGCCGTCTTGTTCGGCGTGGAGACCGGGATCTCGATCGGATCGTGGTCTTCCGTGCGCGCGGCGGACGCGGCCACCGTACCGGCGCCCTCCGCCGCCGGCTGCGTCGCGCGCGAGCGCGTGCGCGCAGGCCGCGCCGACGGCGGCTCCTTCTCGCCCGCAGGGGAGGGGGCCGGCGCCTGGCGCGCCGGTGCGGCTGCCCGTTCCTCGGCCTTGGGGCCGCGCTCGGCCGCCGGTGCGTCGGCCACCGCGTCCGGCTCGCCCACGCCCACGCGCGTCTTTCCAGCCGGCGCGAGGTACTGGCCGGGCCTCGCCGCGCCGCCCTCCGGCGCGCCTCCGGCAGCCGCAGCGGCGCTTGCGTCCCCGGCGACACCGGCGCCGGCAGCGCTGCCGTTCGTCTGCGCGTCGGCGAGCGGCCGAGGCGAGGCGCCGGCCTGCGCGCCGGCCCCGGCCGCGCCCGCGGCGCCCTCGGGCGTGGACCCCGCCGCCGGCGCCCCCTGCGCGTCGTCGCCGACCGCGATGGTCGGGACCCCCTCGATCACCGTGTCGGAAACGCCGGACGAACCGGCCGGCGGCGCTTCGATCACGCGCGCCGCGGGCGCGGTCGGCGCGGCAGGGAGCGCAGCCATCGCAGGCTCGCGCCCCGCGGCCTTCGCCTCGACCAACGGCGCCGCCGGGGCCTCCGGCGGCTTCGCGGCCGCGGCGCCGGCCTCCGGCCCGGGGGCGCTGCCGCGCTCGTCGCCCCGGGCGCCCGACAGCTCGTCGAAGCCCTCCCAGGAGGGCCGGATCGACGCTGCGATCCGATCCGCTTCCTCCGCAGAGAGGGAGCGCTCACCAGGTTCCGCGGTCGTCGGTCGCTCCCCCGCAGTCATCGCGGTGAGGAACTTACCACCCGCGTCTGCCGCACCGCAATCTCGCGACGATCCGCGCGTTGCCCGCCTGCCGAGCAGGGGCGGGGGCGCGCGCCGCCCGGCGCCCCGGGAGGCGCCTCGACCCGCTCATCCGCCGCGCACCTCGCGCAGCAGCGCGTCGTCCCAGGTGTCGGCGACCTGGCTCACCGTCGCTACGATATCCTCGAACTCTTCGTACTCGAGCGCGCTGAGCCGCCGCAGGCAGCGCACCACCACCTCGTTGCGCGACTTGTCGATCGCGAACGCCGCGTCGGAGGTGATGATGAAGCTGAGCTCCAGGAGGCGCCGGTAGAACGCCTCCCGCCCGCTCATGGGGACGGCCATGATGGGCGAGAAGACCATCAGGACCCCCTGGGCCTCGAGCACGTTGACGCCGATCGTCGCGCTCCCGTGCTGCAGCTGCGCGTACCCGCTCTCGTCGAGCGTGTTCGCGCCCGATCCGCCCGCCGATCCGGCCCCGCCCCCAGAGCTCTCGGCGTACCGAGCGAGATACGCGTTGACCATGCTCGTCGCGTCGGCAAACCTCTCCCCCGACGCACGGTCCGCATAGAGGGGTCCTGTGGATGAAGTGGGCGTGAGGTCGGGCACGTGAAACCTCCGGGACGTATCGCGATTCGCTCGGCGCGCGGGGCTGCTCCGGCGAGCCGGCGGCGCACCACCCCAGCGCAGCTGCATCGTAACGCCCCGGCCTTCGCGGCGATCACGCTTTTTGCGGTGGCCGCGCACACCCTCGGGTGCGGCGGCGAGGGCGGCGCGCCCGCCCCGCCCGCCGCCCTCTCGGACGAGCAGCGCGCCGCCGCGCTGCTCGATCCGGGCGCGCTGCTCCCGCCCCGCGCCGAGACGGTCGCCCTGGCCGACGCGGTCGCCATCGCGTCGTCGCGGGCCGAGGCCGGGGCGCCGGCCGCCGCGCTCGCGGAGCTCGCCGCCGACCTTCGCGTGCGGCTCTTCCGCCTCGATCAGGCGGCCACCGACGCGCGCGAGGCGATGGAGCTCTACAGCGCGGCGGCGACCGCCTTCCGCGCGTCGGCCGATCCGGCCCACGTCGAGCGCGCGTGCCAGGCCGAGCGCCGCCGCGCCCTGCTCGCCGGCGAGCTCGCCCGCGACGCCGCCGTCGCGTACCGCGAGCTCTACCTGGTCTCGCGGCGCTACGCGGCCCTCGCCCCGCCCGCGCCGCCCGGCGGCGCGCCGCCCGCGCCCTCGCCGTGCCTCGGCGCCATCGCGGTCGCCCTGGCGCAGGCCGCCGCCTACCGGCCCAGCGGGGACGCGATGCGCGCGCTGGAGCAAGAGGGGCACCGCGTCGAGGGCGTCGCGCTCGCGCTCGCGCTCGCGCCGGGGGCCGGCGCCTCCGCCGCGCCGGCGAGCGCCGCGCCGGTGCAGGCGACCGCCGACGCCTCCGGCGATCTCGTCGTCGCCCCCCCGGCGTCCGCCGCGCCCACCGGCCCGGTGAAGGTCACGGGGATCGAGCGGCACGGCTCGGAGAAGGGGGCGCGCGTGGTCATCGAGCTCTCCGGGCCGACGACGTTCAACGTCGGCACGCTCCCGGCGGACGAGACCGCCGGCAAGGACGCGCGCATCTTCGTCGACATCGCGGGGGCGACGTCGCGCGGCATCGCGCGGGAGATCGAGGTCGGCGGCGCCCTCAGGCGCGTGCGCGTCGGCGTGCAGCCGAAGGGCACGCGCGTCGTCCTCGATCTCGCCGCCAACCTGTACCGCCGGATCTTCTACCTGCCCGAGCCGTTCCGGATCGTCGTCGACGTGAGCACCCGCCCGCCCGTGCGCGAGGACGAGGGCAAGTCCGGCGGCGCGCGGGAGGTGCGGCGCGTCGTGATCGACCCGGGGCACGGCGGCAACGACACCGGCGCCGTCGGCCCGACCGGGCTGAAGGAGAAGGACGTGACGCTCGACGTCGCCCACCGCGTCGCCCCGCTCCTCGCGCGCGAGCTCAAGATCGAGACGCTCCTCACCCGGGACAGCGACGTCTACGTCCCGCTCGAGCTCCGCACCGCGCGCGCGAACGCGTTCCACGCCGACCTGTTCGTCTCGATCCACTGCAACGCCAGCGACAACGGCCGCGCGCGCGGGGTGCAGACCTTCTCGCTCGCGGCGCCGCACGACGCCGAGACGACGTCGGCCGCGCTCGCGGCGCGCGAGAACGCCGCCCGCGCCGCCAGGGGAGGGCAGGGCGCGGACCCGCCCGACCCCGACGCCCGCCGCGAGGTGGCGGCGATCCTGTCGAACCTCAACGTCGGCGACATGGCGGCCCGCTCGCGCCACTTCGCCGAGCTCCTCCAGCGCTCGTCGCTCGCCTCGCTGTCCCCCCGCTACCCCGACACGAAGGATCAGGGCGTCAAGGGCGCGGGCTTCTTCGTCCTCGCGGGCGCCGACATGCCGGCCGCGCTGTTCGAGACCGCGTTCATCTCGAACCCCGAGGACGAGGCGCGCCTCGCCACCGCCGATTTCCGGCAGAAGATGGCGGACGCCATCGTGAACGCGATCCGCGCCTACCGCGAGGGCAAGTGAAGGGCGAAGCCGGCGTCGCCAGCGCCGGCGTCACCCCCGCTCGAGGCCCATGAGCCGCTCGAGCGAGTCGCGCAGCTCGCCGGCCTCGCCCTTCTTGATGAAGTCGTAGGCGCCGGCCTCGGTCGCGTTCTTCTTCATCTCCTCGTGGTTCGAGTAGACGATACAGCGGATGTGCGAGGTCGCGTCGATGGACCGGAGGCGCTCCAGGCAGCGCACGCCGTCGAGGCCGGGCATCATGACGTCCAGGATCAGCGCGTCGGGCTGGAGGTTGCCCACGGCGACCAGCGCGTCGAACGGATCCTGGAACGTGGTCAGGTCGAACCGCCGCGAGAGGGTCTTGCGGAGCGCGGCGAGGACGGCGGGGTCGTCGTCGACCACGACGACCTTCGGCTTGCCCATCCGCAGGATCTCCGGGATCGGGTAGCCGTACTTGCGGAGGAAATCGAGCACGTCCAGGCGCCGGAAGCGAAGGTGCCGCCCGGGCGTGCGGAAGTGGCGGATTTCCCCCTTGTCCGCCCAGTTGTGGATGGTCTTGAGGTCCACCTGACAGAAGCGCGCGACGTCGCTCGCGGTGAACAGCTCTGGCTGCGTCGTGTTCTCTTTCGGGTTCGTTTCCATGGCTCACTCCTCGAGATCAGGCGTCGCCGGCACGGAGGGGGCATTCGTCTGGGGGGGTTCGAAGCTGGTCGGCACGGTGGATCTGGGCTCTCGTTCCTGTTTGATGTGGATCGGGGATCCATGTGCGCAGCATTCTTCGGCGACGAAGCGCCCGTCGCGCAGGACATAACGGGTCGGGCCCTCGGCGCGCCGCTCGCGGATCTCGTGCGAGGGGTCGCCCGGCAGCGCCAGGTAGGGCGGCTCGGCCCCGTCGCCCGGGACGAAGCGCGGGCAGATCGGCAGGAGCGTCTGGCGCTCCGCGAGCGCCACGGCGCTGCGCACGTCCCGGGCCGCGGAGAGCAGCTCGAGCGTGCGCGACGTCGGCGGTGCGAGAACGATCTCGCCACGCGCGGCGCGCTCCAGCACCTCCGCGGGCGCGGCCCAGAAGCTCATCGTCGTCTCGTACCCGTCGTGGCGCCCGACCTGGCCGCGCGGCAGCGGCAGCAGGAAGAAGCGCGCGTCGAAGCGGCGCGCCTCGGCGACGGGCGTGATCCACCGGGCCCACGGCACGAGCGCCGCGAGGGCGAGCTTCAGGCCACGCCGCTCGAGGCTCGCGTCGAGCGGCGCCCCGGCGGCGAGCTCCCGCCCGATCGCGTCGATCTCCTCGCCGGACAGCGGCGGATCCGTCGGCAGGATCGCCCCCTCCTCGAGCGTCTCGCGGCACGCCGCCACGCACAGCGCCCGCGCCTGCGCCGCGTCTGCCGCGAACGCATCGGCGCGCGCCGGCGGCTCGGTCGCCCGATCCCTCCAGACTTCCGCGCCGTCCTGCGCGTCCACCTTCCCACCCGGGAACACCACGGCGCCGCCCATGAAGCTCGAGCTCGCGTGGCGGCGGACGCAGAACACCTCGATCCCCGCGCGACCGTCGCGCACGACGATCACCGTGGCGGCATCGCGAGGTCGAATCGGGGTTCGGTTCTGATCGAAATCCAGCAATATGGGATAAATTTGTTCCACGTGAGCTGTCTTTCGTCAAACCGTCCGCTGCGTCTCATTTCCGGCGTGCTCTGCGGTGAGCATGCGGATTTGGGGCCAAAAGCGCCGCCTTTTCCTGCGGATCGGGGCGTTCCCGCAGGCGCTTTCCACGCTCTCCCGACATCGATGCCGCCGCGAGCGATCGATCGCGGCCGTTGCATCGAGACCGCTGCGGTCGATGCGAGGATCGGGCGAACTCTGCCAACGACGGAGGCGTCGTTGACGGGCACGACGCTCACGCCTAGAATCCCGCGCCTCGCAATTTCGGGGGGCTATCTGGCCTCTCCGGACATGTCGCGGAGCCGTAAGCCCCGTTCCGGCAGCCCGGGGGTCGACGCCCCGCGGCTTGCATGCGCCAGGGAGCTCAGACGGCGGCGCCGAACGGCGCATTCGACGCGAGAGGACCTATGAACAAGGCCCAGCTGAAAAAGTTCAAGACCCTGCTTGAGACGAAGCGCGACGAGATCGTCAAGAAGGCCAAGCAAACGCTGACCGAGGACATGATGCTCGACGCGAACGATCTCCCGGACGAGATGGATCTCGCGTCGAGCGAGTACCTGCAGTCGTTCACGTTCCGGCTCCGCGGCCGCGAGAAGTCGTTCCTCGACAAGATCCACAAGGCGCTCTTGAAGATCGAGGACGGCACGTTCGGCAAGTGCGAGGAGTGCGAGGAGGAGATCTCGGCGAAGCGCCTCGAAGCGCGCCCCGAGACGACGCTCTGCATCCGCTGCAAAGAGGACCAGGAGAGGGTCGAGAAGGACTACGGCTGACGCTGCGCTGCGCGGAGGCCTCGGGTCGGCGGCCTCCGCGCGGTGGTGCCTCCGCGCCGTCGGGCGTGCGCTCCGCCAAAGGTCCACCTCGCGGGGACCGGGCGGGGCCACGCCCGTTCTGTCATTTGCGGGCCGACGCCCGGCCGCGCGGCGCCTGCGGGCCGCGGCGCTTGGCCGCCGCGAGCACCTCGCGCAGGTACGCGCCGGTGAACGACGCCTCCTCCTGGGAGACGTCCTCCGGCGTGCCCGCCGCCACGATCGTCCCGCCGCGCTCGCCGCCCTCGGGGCCGAGGTCGATCACCCAGTCGCTGCACGCGATCACGTCGAGGTTGTGCTCGATCACGAGGACGGTGTTCCCGGCGTCGCGCAGGCTCATGAGGCTCGCGGTGAGCACCTCGATGTCCGAGAAGTGCAGGCCGGTCGTCGGCTCGTCGAGCACGTAGAGGGTGCGGCCGGTGGCCTTGCGCGCGAGCTCGCGCGCGAGCTTCACGCGCTGCGCCTCGCCGCCCGAGAGCGTCGTCGCGGGCTGGCCCAGCGTGATGTAGCCGAGGCCGACCCGCGCGAGCGCGGCGAGCCGCTCCCGGACCCGGGGCAGCGCCTCGAACTGCTCGATCGCCTGCTCGACGGTGAGGTCGAGCGCGTCCGCGATCGACATCCCGCGGTAGAGCACCTCGAGCGTCTCGCGGTTGTACCTGCGGCCCCCGCACGTCTCGCACGTGACGAAGATGTCGGGCAAGAAGTGCATCTCGATCCGGAGCACGCCGTCGCCCTGGCAGGCCTCGCAGCGGCCGCCCTTCACGTTGAACGAGAAGCGGCCGGCCTTGTACCCGCGCGTCCTCGCCTCCGGCAGGCCCGCGTAGAGCTCGCGGAGCAGCCCGAAGACCCCCGTGTACGTCGCCGGGTTGGAGCGCGGCGTGCGGCCGATGGGCGCCTGATCGATCGAGATCACCTTGTCGATGTGCGAGAGGCCCTCGATGCCGTCGCACGCGCCGATCGGGGCGGAGCTCCGGTAGAGCTCGTTCTTCGCGGCCGGCAGGAGCGTGTCGACGATGAGGCTCGACTTGCCCGAGCCGGACACGCCCGTGACCGTGCAGAAGAGTCCGACCGGGATCTCGGCCGTGACGTTGCGGAGGTTGTGCGCCCGCGCGCCGGCCACGCGGATGGAGCGCCCGTCGGGGCGCCGGCGCTTCGTGGGGATCGCCAGCTGCTTCTTGCCGCTGAGGTAAGGGCCCGTGATCGACGCGGGATCGGCGCTCAGCTCCTCCGGCGTGCCCTGCGCCACCACGTTGCCGCCGTGCACGCCGGCGCCCGGGCCCATGTCCACGACGTGGTCGGCCGCGAGGATGGCGTCGCGGTCGTGCTCGACGACGACCACGGTGTTGCCGAGATCCACGAGCCGCCGGAGCGCCTCCAGGAGGCGGGTGTTGTCGCGCGCGTGCAGGCCCACCGAGGGCTCGTCGAGCACGTAGAGCACGCCGACGAGCGCGGCCCCGATCTGCGTCGCCAGGCGGATGCGCTGCCCCTCGCCGCCAGAGAGGGTCTGCGCGGAGCGGTCCAGCGTGAGGTAGTCGAGCCCGACGTCGATGAGGAAGCCGAGGCGGGCGATCACCGCCCGGAGCAGCGGCTCGGCGATCGCGCGCTCGCGCGGCGCGAGCCCGCCCTCGGCCGGGGATTCGCCCGCGCCGTCCCCGCCGCCGGAGGGCCCCGGCGCCCCGTCCTTGGGCGGCATGAGCCCCTGGAGGAAGGTGCGCAGCGTGCGCAGCGGCAGGGTGCCGACCTCCGCGATGTTGCGATCGCCGAGGCGCACGGCGAGCGCCTCGGGGCGCAGGCGCCTGCCGTCGCAGGCGTCGCACACCCGCGTGATGACGAAGCGGCCGATCTCGTCGGAGAGCGCGGCGCTGTCCTCGTCGGGATCGGCCTCCTCCTCGTCGGTGAGGGCGGGCTCGCCGCTGCTGAGGAGGCGCTCGAGCCGCGGGATGATCCCCTCGTAGGCCGCCTTCTTCTTCCCCCGGCCGCCCGTGCCCTGGCCGTCGCTCCCTTCGAGGATCGCCTGCCGCACGGCCGCCGGCAGCTTCGCCCACGGGACGTCCGGATCGCAGCCGAGGGCGCTCACGGCCCGCTCGGTCTCCGTGGCGAGCGAGAGCGAGCCGCGGCGCCCCCACGCCACCACGGCGCCCTCGCGGAGCGTCCGCCGCGGATCGGGGACCACGCGGTCGGGATCGATGCGGGTCCTCGCGCCGATGCCGTCGCACGCGGGGCAGGCGCCGTGCGGGCCGTTGAAGGAGAACATTCGCGGCTCGATCGGCGGCAGGGAGATGCCGCAGTCGATGCACGCGAAGCGCTCGCTCATCCAGAGCGGCTCGATCTTCATGCCGTCGCTGGAGATGTCGACGAGCAGCCGGCCTTCGCCCAGCTTGAGGGCGAGCTCGACCGAGTCGGTGAGCCGGCCCTTGATGCCGTCCTTGACCACGATCCGGTCCACCACCACGTCGAGATCGTGGGCGCGCGTTCGGTCGAGGACGATCTCGTCGCCGAGGTCGACGATCTCGCCGTCGATGCGCGCGCGCACGAACCCCTCGCGCCGCAGCCGCTCGATGTCGAGCTTCAGCTCGCCGCGCCGGCCACGCGCGATAGGCGCCATGATCGTGACGCGCGTCTTGTCCCCGAGATCGAGGATGCGGTCGACGATCTGCTGCACGGTCTGGGCCTCGATGCGCTTGCCGCACGCGGGACAGTGCGGGGTGCCGACGCGCGCGAAGAGCAGGCGGAGGTAGTCCGAGATCTCGGTCACCGTGCCGACGGTCGAGCGCGGGCTCTTGGCCAGCGCGCGCTGCTCGATCGCGATCGCGGGCGAGAGGCCCTCGATCGACTCCACGTCGGGCTTGGACAGCTGCTCGAGGAACTGCCGCGCGTAGGCGGAGAGCGACTCGACGTAGCGGCGCTGCCCCTCCGCGTAGATGGTGTCGAACGCCAGGGACGATTTGCCCGAGCCGCTCGGGCCGGTGATCACCACCAGGCGGTCGCGCGGAAGCGACACGCTGACGTTCTTGAGGTTGTGCTGCCGAGCGCCTCGAACGACCAGTCGATCCATAGGGGGAACCGGAGAGCTATCACACACGGAAGCGGGCGTGGCGCGCTCCGCGCCTCACGCCGCTCTCCCGGCGCGTCTCCTGGTGCGCTCCTGGCGAATCTTCCCGCCTTCCCTGAGGGCGCGGCGCGTTTCCAGCTCGCTCCATGCGCGGCGCGTCTTCCCGTTCTTCCGGCGCGCAGCGCGTCGAGACGCGCCGCGCCGGACATGGTGTTCCGGAGGTCCTGCAATTCTTCTCACGTCGCTGCGCCGCGAGCTGGATTATGAGGGGGCGCGCGGGGTGACGTGGAAGCGCAACCAAGGAGCATTTTGATGGCGGTCGGCGCCGGCGCTGCGCTCGGCGCGGTCGCGCTGCTCGCGCGGTACGCCCCCGAGCTGGAGGCGCTGCTGCTCATGCCGCCCGCTCCGCCCGGGCGCTCCGCGGTCCTCTCTGCGCCGGCGCCCCCCGCGGGGTCCGCGGCGGCGGCGTCCCCGTCGTCGCCGCCGTCGCCGCCCGGCGCGTCCGCTCGCCCTGGCGAGCCGGCGGCGTCGGCCGCAGGCTCGCCCTCCGGACCGGCTCCGGCCCTGCGGGGCGCGGGCACGCGGGCCTCCGCGGCGCCGCCCGTCGATCCCTTCGCGGACGATCCGGTGGCGCGCGCCGCGTGTCCGGCCGACATGACCCTCGTGGAGGGCGATTTCTGCCCGTCCCTCCCGTACGTCTGCACGCGCGCCGGCGACGGGATCGGCCACGGCTGCGCCGAGTACGCGCGCGGCGCGCGCTGCCGGGCGGCCGTGGACCACCGGCGCTTCTGCGTCGACCGCCACGAGTGGCCGAACCGGGTCGGCGAGCTCCCGCGCGTCTACGTCGACTGGTACGAGGCGAGGTCGCTCTGCGCCTCGATCGGCAAGCGGCTCTGCCGGCGCTCCGAGTGGATCCTGGCTTGCGAAGGACCGAAGCGCCTGCCTTATCCTTGGGGATTCGTGCGCACGCCCAGCCCCTGCAACATCGATCGCGCGGCGATCGCGTTCGACATCGACGCGATGATGGAGGAGGAGACCCGCGAGGGCGAGATCGCCCGGCTGTGGCAGGCCGATCCGATCGGATCGCACCCGAACTGCATCAGCGCCTACGGGGCGTACGACCTCGCGGGCAACGTCGACGAGTGGACCGACAACCTCGCCGACGATCCGGGCACGTCGCGCCCGGCCACGCTCAACGGCGGCTACTGGGGCCCCGTGCGGAACACCTGCCGCCTCACGACGGGGGGGCACGGGCCGACCTTCAGGTTCTACCAGGCCGGCTTCCGTTGCTGCGCGGACACGATCGACGGCGTCGTGACGCCGCCGCCGCGGCCGTTCATCGAGCGCGATCGCGAGAAGGACGGCGTGTACGACTGACATGCGCGAGCGCCTCGCCTTCCTCGCCGCCCTCGTCGCCGCCGCCCTGGTGAGCGCGCTCCTCTTCGCCCCGCGCTTCCAGCGGCGGCCGGAGCCGCTCGACCTCGCGAGCGCGGCGCCGCCGGCGAGCGTCCCCCCGCCGGAGCCGGCGCCGCCCGCGCCCGCGCTCGCGCCGCCTCCGCCCCCGCCGCTGCCCGCGTACGTGCGCGTCAACCCCGCGAGCGCCACGGCGTGCCTCGGGGGGATGGTGCTCGTCGACGGCATCTACTGCCCCTACGTCGGCCACCACTGCGCCGCGTACATCGACGAGGAGAAGGACATCTGCGCGCGGTTCGAGCCCGAGGTCCTCTGCGAGGGGCGCCTCCAGCACCGGCGCTTCTGCATCGACAGGTTCGAGTACCCGAACATCGAGGGCGTGCGCCCGGCGGTGATGGTCAACTGGCTGGAGGCGAAGCGCGCCTGCGAGATCGAGGGCAAGCGGCTCTGCTCCGGCGAGGAGTGGGAGTTCGCGTGCGAGGGCCCGCAGATGTGGCCCTATCCTTACGGAATTGCTCGGGATCCCGAGGCCTGCAACATCGACAGGAAGATCGCGACGCCCGTGCTCGAGGTGTTCGGCGACCCGTGGAAGATCTCGGCGGAGGTCGAGCGGCTCGACCGCCGGGTGGCCTCCGGGGAGATGCACCGGTGCGTGAGCCCCTTCGGCGTGCGCGACATGACCGGCAACGTCGACGAGTGGGTCAACAACGAGCTCGGCAAGTTGGACGAGCAGCCGTTTCGATCGACGCTGAAGGGCGGGTACTGGGGGCCGATCCGCTCGCGATGCCGCCCGATCACCTCGACGCACAACCGGTGGTTCCGCTTCTATCAGGTCGGGTTCCGCTGCTGCGCCAACGCGCTCGACGGCGGCAAGGCCGTGTCGCCCGCCGCGAAGACGGCCCGCATCCCGCACCGCAGCCCGATGGCCGATCCGGCCGGGCGGCAGGGTCTGTGAGGGGAGCGCCGCCCCGAGCGGACCCCTCGCGGGCGGCGGCGCGCACCGCCGCGGCGCGCGGCGCGCGGCGCCGGCCTCCGCCGCGCGACCCGCGGCCGGCGCGCTCGCGAGGGCGATCCACCCCGGAACGCCGCGGAGCCCGCGGCGCCCGCGGCGCCCGCGAAGCGGCCGTGGAGCCGCCGTGAACCCGGCGCGGCTGAACCGCTCCCCTCCGGCGGTCGAAGCGCTCCCCTTCCAACTGCGCGCCGCTTGGACTACGTTGTCCGCCGGTGCGAACGTGGGCGGGCCCGAACGGGCTTCGCTCTGCACCAGGGCCTATAGCTCAATCGGTCAGAGCCCCCGGCTCATAACCGGGCTGTTCCTGGTTCGAGTCCAGGTGGGCCCACGAAAGCCACGAAACATAAGGAGACAAGGAAGCACGTGAGCATCCGCGAGCAGATCGCATTCCTCGAAGAGCTGTCGGCCATCGACAGCGACATCCGCCGCATCGATGAGCAGCTCGACAAGCAGCGCGGCAGCCTGGAAGGGATGCGGTCCGAGCTGAAGCGGCTAGAGGAGCGGCTGAAGGGCGATCGGGAGACCCTGGCGGCGATGGAGAAGACGCGCTCCGAGCTCGTCATCGAGCTCCGCCAGATGTCGAGCCAGATCGAGCGATCGCGGGAGAAGCTGCAGCGCTCCCGGAACGAGCGCGAGTCGAACGCGGCGCAGCGCGAGATCGAGGAGCTGCGCAAGCTGCACCGCGACCGCGAGGAGGAGATCGAGCGCCTGAACTCGGCCTCCGAGGGCGCGCGCACGGCGATCGACCAGGCCGAGGCGAAGCGCGTCGAGCTCTCGGGGGCGATCGACGGCAGCGCGCCGGGGACGCAGGCGTCGCTGGCGGCGCTCGAGGCCGAGCGCGCCCAGCGCGCCGAGGCGCGCCAACAGGTGGTCGGCAAGCTGCCGGTCGTCCTGTACCGGCGCTACGAGTCGATCCGCGCGCGCAGGCCCGTCGCGATCGCCCGCACCTACGACGGCACGTGCCTCGGCTGCCACCTGTCCGTGCCGCCGATGATGTTCCAGAAGATGCGCCGCCAGGAGGAGTTCGAGCGGTGCCCGAACTGCAACCGGATCCTCTACTACATGCCGCCAGAGCCCGCGCCCGGCAGCTCGCCGGCCGCGGATCCCTCCCGCGCCTGACCCCGGGTGCGGCTTGAAGACCTGCTCCGCCTGCTTCAGGCTCTTCTCGCAGGACAGCGGCTTCTGCCCGGTCGACGGGCAGCGCCTCATCCCGGTCGCCCAGGCGCCGCCGCCGAGGCACCCGGACGACCGGCGCGTCGGCGCGACCCTCTGCGGCGGGCGCTACCAGATCTGGCGCATCGTCGCGGACGGGGGCATGGGGCGCGTGTACCAGGCGCTCGACCTCCGGGCCGGCCGCAGCGTCGCCCTGAAGATCCTCCACCCCGAGGTCGCGCTCGACGAGGTGAGCGTCGAGCGCTTCCACCGCGAGTTCGAGGTCAGCGCGTCGCTGCCCCACGAGCACATCGTCGAGGTGCTCGCCTTCGAGAGGACCGAGGACGACAGCTTCGCGCTGGTCATGGAGTACCTCGAGGGCGAGGAGCTGCGGACGGTCCTGAAGCGCGACAAGGTGCTGCCCCCCGAGCGCCTCGTGCGGATGCTGTCGCAGGTCGCGCTCGGCCTCGCGGAGGCCCACGGGCGCAAGGTCGTGCACCGCGACCTCAAGCCGGACAACATCTTCCTCGTCGGCACGCACGACGGCGATCGGGTGAAGATCCTCGACTTCGGCAGCGTCCGCGACAACAGCGAGGGCGCGAAGAAGCTGACCGTCGTCGGCACGACGATCGGCTCGCCCTTCTACATGTCGCCCGAGCAGGCGCAGGGGCTGCTCGCGCTCGACCACCGCGCCGACGTCTGGTCGGTCGCGGCGATCGTGTTCGAGTGCGTCACGGGGCGGGTCCCGTTCCACGCGCCGACCGGCCCGATGATCCTCGTCGCCATCATGGGCAGCAACCCGCTGCCCCCGAGCGAGGCTGGCAAGGCGTACGGGGTGCCCGCCTCGCTCGACCCGGTGATAGAGGCGGCGTTCATGAAGAGCCCGGAGGCGCGCCTCCCGTCCGTCGGCCTGCTGGCCGATCGCGTCGGTCAGGCGTACGGCCTCGCGGGGTCCCACCGCGACTGGGCGTACATGCCGCAGAAGGAGCTCGCGGCGCGGATCCGCGCCGCGATGCCGGCGCTCCTGGCCCGCCACCCGCAAGGCGCCGCGAGCGCGGGCGCCGCCCTCGCCGGGGCGGAGCGGGCGCCCGTCGCCGCCGCGGTCGCCGCGCCCTCGACGGGCGGCACCGATGCGTTCGCCGAGGATATCGTGATGGGGGTGCCCCAGCGCTTGCCGCGGTGGGTCGTCCCCGCGGTGGCCAGCGCCGCCGTGCTGCTCTGTGCGCTCGTCGCCCTGCTGATCTCGCGCTGAAGCCTCGTCTCGCGGCGCGCCGGACCGGCGCCCATCCGGCGCCGCAGCGCGTGCAGCGCCTCCGGCGCGCCGCGGCGCGTGAGCCCTCCAGCGCCGCGGCGCGTGAGACCTGCGCAGCGCCGCGCGCCCGGCCTCACGGGCCCCCTGTTCGCGCGGACGCCGCCGCTGTGTTATTTGTGTTGACCATGAGCACTCATCCTTCAACTCGGACCCGCAAGCCCCTCTCCGCCGCGATGTGCCTGTTCGCACTCTCCGGGCTCGCCGCCATCGGCTCGGGATGTAGCCAGAGCGAAGCGGCGACCTCCCGCGGCCCCGCCGAGGTGCCTGCGACGCAGCCCCAGGGTGGAAAATCGAAGGTCGAGGACGCTGTCTACACCCTCGAGATGAAGCCGACGGGGACGTACAAGGCCGGCCAGGAGGGGCTCGTCGAGGTCTCGCTCCTGTCGAAGGGCGACTACCACATCAACGACAAGTACCCCATCAAGTTCAAGGTCACCGAGCCGGCCGCCGAGGGCATCACGTACCCGAAGCCCTTGCTCAAGCGAGAAGACGGCGCGTTCGAGGAGAACAAGGGCGTCCTCAAGGTCCCGTTCGTCGCGGCCAAGAAGGGCAAGACCAAGGTGGCGGGCGTGCTCTCCTTCAGCATCTGTAGCGCCGCGAACTGCCTGATGCAGAAGCAGGAGCTCGAGGCGGTCATCGACGTGCAGTAGGCACAACGGTAAACTCAGCCTCACGTGAATAACGACACCTCCGGTAGCCGGGGGGGCCAGCCCAGCGCGGTCGGCCCCAGCCAGACAGTTCAAGGCAGTGCGGCTGAGCGGGCCCGAAAGGCCCTCTCCGAGCTCGATGCCATCGCCACCTCGATGGCTCGGCGCTTCAGCGAAGAGCAGCGGGTCCTCTCCTTCCAGCAGTACCTGGAGCTGTTCGCCTCCAACCCGGTCCGCTTCGGGCGCGACGCGGCTCGCTACGTCCGCGACATGTTCGACCATTTCGGCACGCGGCCGATCAAGAAGCCCTGGGGTGAGCTGACCCGCTTCCAGCTGTTCGATCTCCCGTGGGAGCTCCCCGCGACCGCGCCCGCGCCGCAGGGCGCGACGGCGCCAGGCGCCTACCACGGGCGGGATTTCGCGCTGATCGGCCACGAGGAGCTCCAGGCCGAGGTCTACCGGGTGCTCTGCAACTTCGTGCGCGAGGGCAGGGCCAACCGGCTCGTCCTGATGCACGGGCCGAACGGATCGGCGAAGAGCACGCTCGCCGCCTGCATCCTGCGGGCGCTGGAGCACTACTCGACCCTCGACGAGGGCGCGCTGTACCGCTTCCACTGGGTGTTCCCGAGCCGCAAGACGACGCGCGGCTCGATCGGCTTCGGCGGCGACGTGAAGGCGAGCGCCGCGGACGGCACGAGCTACGCCCACCTCGAGGACGATCAGATCGACGCCCGGCTCGTGATCGAGCTCAGGGACCACCCGCTGTTCCTGCTCCCGGTGCGCGAGCGGCGCGCGCTCATCCTGAAGCTCTACGAGGACGCCGGCGCGGCGGAGCCGCCGCCCGAGTGGCTGATGAGCGGCAAGCTGTCCCACAAGAACCAGCAGGTCTTCGAGGCGCTCCTCGTGGCGAGCAACGGGTCGCTCGTCGAGACGCTGCGGCACGTCCAGGTCGAGCGGTACTTCATCTCGCGGCGCTACCGCGTCGGCGCCGTCACCATCGGCCCGGAGCTCTCGGTCGACGCCGGCGAGCGGCAGATCACGGCGGATCGCTCGCTCGCCTCGCTCCCGACCTCCCTCCAGGCGACGACGCTCTTCGAGGCGCACGGCGAGCTCATCGAGGCCGCCGGGGGCGTGCTCGAGTTCAGCGATCTCCTGAAGCGCCCGCTCGACGCCTTCCGCTACCTCCAGCTCACGCTGGAGACGGGCGAGGTCAGCCTGCCGCAGCAGACGCTTCAGACGAACGTCGTCATGATCGGCAGCGCCAACGACGTGCACCTCAACGCCTTCCGGGAGCACCCGGAGTTCCCGAGCTTCCGAGGGCGCTTCGAGCTCCTGCGCGCGCCCTACCTCCGGAGCTACCTCGACGAGCAGACGATCTACGACGCGCAGATCGTCCCGTTCGTGACCCGCCACGTCGCCCCGCACGCCACGCGCGTCGCCGCGCAGTTCGCCGTGCTCACCCGCATGCGCCAGCCGGAGGCGAAGCGGTACCCCGACGCGCTCGCGCCGCTCGTCTCGAGCCTCACCGCCGTCGAGAAGATGGAGCTGTTCGCGACGGGCACGGCGCCGGAGCGGTTCGACGCAGAGGCGCAGAAGGTCCTGCGCGCCGGCATCGAGGCCATCTACCACGAGAGCGACGCGTCCGTGGACTTCGAGGGGCGGCTCGGCGTCTCGCCGCGCGAGGTGCGGACGCTCCTGCTCGACGCGGCGCAGAGCCCGGATCACGCGTGCCTCTCGCCGTTCGCCGTGCTCTCGGAGCTCGACGCGCTCTGCAAGCGGCAGGCGGAGTACGACTGGCTCAAGGAGAAGCAGCTGGCGGGCGGCTACCACGACCACCGGCTCTTCCGCGAGGTCGTGCGCACGCGCCTGCTCGACACGATCGAGGAGGAGATGCGGTCGGCCAGCGGCCTCGTCGACGAGACCCGCTACGCCGAGCTGTTCGATCGGTACATCTCCCACGTCGGCGTGTGGGTGAAGGGGGAGAAGATCAGGAACCCGCACACCGGCGACTTCGAGAACCCGGACGAGCGCATGATGCGCGAGGTGGAGGCGCTGCTCGGCGTCCGCACGAAGCACGACGACCACCGGCGCGGCCTGATCTCGGCGATCGCCGCGTGGGCCATCGACCACCCGGGCCAGAAGATCGTGAACGCGGTCGTGTTCCCGCAGCAGATCCGCAAGCTGCGGGAGGCGGTGTTCACCGAGCGGCGCAAGGGCGTGGCGCTGCTCGTGCGCGACCTCGTGGCGCTCCTCCGCGACGCGCAGGGCGACGGCAAATCCGAGAAGGGCTGGGGCGAGCTGCGCGAGGAGGAGCGCAGGAACGCGACGCGCGCGCTGGAGCGGCTGCACGGGATGGGCTACTGCGACCGCTGCGCGCTCGACGCCGCGAGCGCGCTGCTCCGCGCGCGCTTCGCGGAGCTCGTCACCTGAGCCGAAGCATGCTCATCGACTCGCACTGCCACGTCGACCCGCGCCACTTCCGCGAGGGCGCGGACGCCGTCCTCGACCGCGCGCGGGCCGCCGGCGTCGACGCGTTCGTGGTGGTCGGCGTCGACGCGGATCTCTCCGCGGCGCGCTTCGCCGCGGATCTCGCGGCGCGGCGCGCCGACGTGCACGCCGCGGTCGGCGTCCACCCGCACGACGCCTCCGCCCTCGACGACAGGATGCTCGCGGAGCTCGCGGAGCTCGCGCGCCGCCCCGAGGTCGTGGCCGTCGGCGAGATCGGGCTCGACTACCACTACATGCACTCGCCGAAGGACACGCAGCAGCGCGTCTTCGCCGATCTCGTCGCCCTCGCGCGGCGGGTGCGGAAGCCGATCGTCATCCACACGCGCGAGGCGCCGGAGGACACGCTCGCGATCCTGGAGCGCGCAGGGGCGAGCGACGTGGGCGGCATCATCCATTGCTTCTCCGAGGATCGCGCGTTCGCCGAGAGGGCGCTCGCGCTCGACTTCGATCTCTCGTTCTCGGGCATCGTCACCTTCAAGAGCGCGCGCGCGATCCAGGAGGTCGCGGCGTGGGCTCCCGGGGACCGGATCCTGGTCGAGACCGACAGCCCCTACCTCGCGCCCGTGCCGTTCCGCGGAAAGCGGTGCGAGCCGGGGCACGTGCTGCACACGGCCCGCTTCGTCGCGGAGCTCCGGGGCGAGCCCTTCGAGGCGCTGGCCGCGCGCACCGCGGAGAACACCCGCCGGCGGCTGCGGCTCCCGGAGGCCGCCGCGCCCGCCGTCTGAGACGAGCGCCGCGCCGCTTTCGCCCCCGGCTCGCCTCATGCTCGTTTCGAGGCATAGTGACAGGACGATGGCGCAGGGGTCACGCGACGGCCGCCGGATCGCGTCCGCGTGGGCGCTCTCCGTCGCTGCCCACGCCGGGCTCGTCGGGGCAGGCGCGGTGGTCGTCGCGGGCTCGCTCTCGACGCGCGAGGTGGCGCTCGCGCGCACGGCCGGCGCGCCCGCCGCGCTGAGCGCGCCGATCGAGATCGAGCTGCCCGTGGTCTCGGACGGCACGCTCGACAGCGCGGCCGCGATCGCGCCCGAGCCGTCCGCGAGCCTCGCGCGCGGCGGAGGCGAGGCCGCGCCGCGGCCGGACACGGGCACGCGCGGCCGCGGCGGCACCGACGCGGCCGAGCTGCCCGCGCTGAACCTCGCCGACCGGGACGACGCGATCTTCCTGTCTCCGGAGGTCCGCTCGCGCCTCGACAGGAGCCAGATCCAGCGCATCCGCTCGTCGTCCCATCGCGCGTCGCGCGAGGACTGGCGGGCCAGCCGGGAGCCCATGGAGCTCACGTTCCTCGCGGGGGGCCGCGTCGGCAGCCGCGCCGAGCGGCGGGCCGCGGCCGAGCGCGATCCGTCGATCGGGGCGCGCGACAGCGGCGCGCCCGAGCGCCGGGGCAGCGCGCTCGGCGCTGCCGCCCGGCCCGCGGGCGCCGAGAGCGCGGCCGACGTGTCCGGCGCGCCCGGCGCGACGCTGTCCCTCGGCGCGAGCCCGCGCGCGGTCGGCGGCGCCCTGGCGGGGGCCGAGCGCGCGTCCGCGGGGCTCGGCGTGCGCGACGGGCGGCCCGGCGCGGATCATCGCGACAGCGCGGCGGTCCCGCTGGCGCGGCCGATGGTCGCCGCGGGAACGCCCTCGATCCCCGCCGACGCCGCGGGGCGCCCGAACGACACGGTCGACAGCGAGCAGGAGGTGGCGACGGCGATCCAGTCGCTCGTTCATGCGAGCTCGGCCGGCGGCGCGCGCGGGCTCGGTCCTGGCGGAGAAGCGGGGCCAGGCGCGACCGGCTCGGGCGGCGTGGCGGGCGGCGGCGCGCGCTCCAGCGCGCTCGGGTCGGGGCGCGGCCGGCTGCTCGACAACGATCCGCTCGATCGCCGGCGCAGCCTCTACATGCGGCAGGTCATGGCCAAGCTGCACCCGCTCTGGGCCGATGCGTTCCCCAAGTGGGCTGCGGGCGAGGGGCTCCAGGGGACCGTGATCGTGACGTTCGAGATCCGGGCGGACGGGACGGTGGGGAGCGCGTCGGTGACGCGGCCGAGCGGCATCCCCGAGTTCGACGAGAACTGCCGGCGCGCGGTGCTGCGCGGCGCGCCCTATCCGCCGGTGCCCCCCGAGCTCGGCGAGCGCTTCCGGTGGTCGATGCCCTTCGAGGCGAGGAACCCCGCCGTCCTGCCGAAGCAGCCGCGCGCGATCGACGATCGTTGAAGAAGGATGATCGACGGACCACGACGATCCGTGAGCGCGGACAGCGTCGCAGCGCGCAAGACATCGCTTGACAGGGTGGGGACTGGGCGGTACTAGTCCGCCCTCGCTTCTGCCGAAGTAGCTCAGCTGGCTAGAGCAGGCGTTTCATACGCGCCGGGTCGGGGGTTCGATTCCCTCCTTCGGCACCAGAGATGGTGACAGTCGGCCGCTGGCCTCCTTGAACGAGGCCAGCGTTCGCGACGCGCTCTCAAGGTCGGACGTGGACGAGGGTTCCTTCCTCGCCGCTGCTGTGCACGGCGTGCCAGCCGTCGGGGAGCTCCGGCTCCGCCCACCGGAAGATGCGCCGCGCGTCGACGGGCGTCAGCGCGATGTCGTGGAAGCCCTGCGCTTCGCCGACCCCGGCGCCCCAGTACATGCCGGTGATCGCGTGGCCCGGCGCGAAGTCCATCACCCACGGGGCGTCGGCGACGTCGAAGCTGTCGGCGACCTCGCGCGGGTCGATGTCGCGCGTCACGTGCTTGCTCCGCACGCGGAAGGTGCCGCGCGCCGTCGACGCGCTCGACTCCGGATCGCGCAGCTGATCGCGTCCGGAGGAGATCAGCGTTGCGTAGATCGGCTTCTGCCCCTCGTAGGCCGTCAGCGTCTGGTTGGCCAGGCTGACGTCGAGCCAGCGCTGTGAGCCCTTGGCGAACTCGGGCAGCTTGGTGCGCCGCACGATGACGACGAGATCCTGAGCGCGCAGCCAGAAGCCGTCGCGCGCCTCCTCGAAGCGCACGCCGCCCACCGTCCTGAACTTGCCCGTGAGCGGCACGCCGGTGCGCCGCTCGAGCTCCTCGTCGTTGGGCGTCGCTTTCCCGCGGCCGATCGACCACGTGGTGACGTCGTGGCGATGCACGAACGCGACGGGCAGCCCGATCTTCTCGACGTCGAGGCCGTGCCACGGCGAGCCGAGCGCGGCCTGCAGCCGATCGGTCGGGACGAGGCGGCCGTCCGGCGTCACGCCGAGCCTGCGGCCGTCGGCCTCTCCCGCCGTGAAGGTGCGGGTGATCGCGACCCCGCTGCCCTTGCGCAGCGCCACCGTCTTCATGGCGGCGCGCAGATCGACGGGCGCGCCGTCCTTTGCGCCGAGCTCGATGCCGAGCGCGGCGAGCGGCGGGAGCGGCGCGACCGCGTCGGCGAGCGGGAAGAGGAAGTATCCCGCCTCCGTCCGCCGCCCGTCCTCGCCGACGCCGTCTCGCTGCGGCAGCAGCACCGGCGGCCCGGTGGCGACGCCGCGCTCGTCCAGCGGGACGTCGTTGGCCGACGCGCCGAGCTGCGGGTCGCTGCGCTGCACGCGCTCGAGGTGGCGCTCGAGATCCGGCTCGGCGTGCCGCAGCTCCTCCCGGCTCGGCACCCCGACGTACGCCGGGGTTCCCTGGGTGCGCGCGCGCCCGTAGCGGTAGGGGAGGGGACGCGACAGGTCGGGGGGCGCCGGCAGCACCGCGATCACCTCGGCGCGCAGCGTCGCGCCGTCGCCCGCGCAGACGAAGCCGCGAGGGCGGATCGCGTACCACCCGCCGCTGCACCCCGCGCGCCCGTACGGCTCCGAGGACCGCACCACGGCGGCGCCGGGATAGAGCTCGCCGATCTTGCGCGCGCCGGCCTGCGGGCGCGCGAGCACGGGCGTCCCCGCCCGCAGGGCGACCAGCTTGGGCCCGTCTGCGGGCAGCGCGACGGCCGCTGGCTCACCGCCGTCGCCCGCTTCGTCCTTGGACAGCTCCACCGACGCGCCTGCCGCCTTGCAGCCGGATAGGGCCAGCACGACGCCGAGGCCTGCGATCCCGTCGAGGAGACGCGGGCGGCGGCCGCACCCGGAGCGTCGAGGCGCGCAGGGCAGCGGCGCCCCGAGGTCCGGAGGCGAGACCGGCCGGGAGAGCTCCGGCATGGAAGCGAGCGGCATCGGCCGACGCATGCCCGACCGGCGCTCCCTGGGCCAAGTTCCAGGGCAGCTCCGCGCGGGCGACGCGCGAGCGACGTGCGCGCGTCGCCCCGCGATCCCGCCCGGCCGCTGGCGCCGCGCGCGCGTCGACGCCATGAGATGCGCGTGCGCCTCCGCCCCGCGCTGGTGTTCCTCCTGCTCGCGCCCTATGCCGTGGTTTTCTATGCATTCCTGGCCCTGCGCCGCGCCGCCGCGTCGCTCAGGCCGCGGCACCCGTGGCGCACGTGGGTGAGCCCGAACCTCCTGATCGGCGGGTTCCTCCTCCCCGGCGACGTCGTCGAGCTCCGCCGCCTCGGCGTCCGCGCGGTGATCAACGTGTCGCGCGAGCTCTACGATCCGGTGCTCGCGCTGCGCGCGGCGGGGGTCGAGTACCTGCGCATCCCCTGCTGGGACATGTGCGCGCCCACGCTCGAGGAGGCCGCGCGCGGCGTGGCGTTCCTCGAGCGCCACCTCGGCGCTGGCCATCGCGTCCACGTCCACTGCGCGAGCGGCGTCGGGCGGAGCGTCACCCTCGCGCTCTGTTACCTCGCCACCCGCGGCGGCCTCGAGGTCGGCGAGGCGATCGCCCTGCTCGAGCGGCAGCGGCCGCGCGTCGCGCTGCGCCGGGTGCAGCGCGAGTTCGTCGAGCGCTACGTCGCCTGGCACCTCGCGCAGGCCCCCGGGCGCGCGGCGCCGCCCGCGCTCACCTCCTGCGCAGGAGGGACCTCAGGCTGAACAGCCCGAGCGCCGGCGCCGCGACCGCGAAGCCCCCGCCGCACCCCGCGAGGACGAGCGCGGCGCCCCACGGCGTCGCGACGATCGCCTCCGGCAGCGCCGCCCGGAGCGCCGCGCCGCAGCCGACCGAGATCGCCGTGAGCGCGGCGACGCGGCCGACCCGGATCTGATCCAGCCCGAGCCCGCCGATCTCGCGCCGGATGCGCAGCGCGAGGGCGATCGCCTCGACCCACCCGGCGATGACCGCGCCGAGCACCACGCCGAGCACGTCGAGCCGCTGCATCAGGAGCAGCGCGACGGCGGTGCTGACGATCACGCGGTAGAGCGCGTAGCGCGCCGGCGTCCTCGCGTCCCCCAGCGCGAACGAGGCGGTGATCAGCACGCGCCCCGCGGCGTTGCCGAGCAGCGCGAGCCCGTAGGCGCACACGAGCGGCTCGACCCGCGCGGTCGACGCCCGGTCGAACGTCCCGGTCTGCAGCAGCAGCGTGATGAGCTCCCGCCCGAGCACCAGGAACACGGCCGCCGCCGGCACGGTCAGCACCGTGATCCGCGCGAGCGAGGCCCCGAGGCGGCGCGACAGCGCCTCGTTGCGCCGCGCCACGTCGGCCTCGGCCGTGTCGCGCGCCATCTCGGGCAGGGCCACCGCGGCCTCCCCCGTGCCGAGGACGCTCATCGGCAGGAGGTAGATCGTCTGCGCGTAGTTGAAGGCCGCGTTCGCGCCGTCGCCGAGGAAGCTCACGAGGAGCGTGTCGACGAGCCCGGAGACCTGGATGATCCCGCGGCCCAGCAGCGCGGCGGGCAGCTTCCCGGCCGCCTCCCGGACGCTCGGGTCGCGCGCGTCGAAGCGCGGCGCGAGCCCGCCGAGCAGCGAGCGCGCCGCGGGGAGCAGCAGCGCGAGCTGCAGCGCGGCGCCGGCGAACGCGCTCCACGCGAGCGCCTCGGCGAGCGGCTCCCCGCGCATCCCGAGCCACGCCCCGCACGCGAGCAGACCGGCGATCTGGGCGGCGCTCCACGCGACGGGCGCGGCGTAGGGGAGGAAGAACCGCCGGTGCGCATTCAGCACCCCGAGCCCCCACGCCGACAGCACGAGCAGGCCGGTCATCGGGAAGGCGATCCGGACGATCCGGGTGGTGCTCTCGAGCTTGCCCTCGTCGAAGCCGGCGGCGACCAGGAAGGACAGCCACGGCGCCGCGATCACGCCGGCGAACGACGCGGCCGCGGCGGCGGCGAGCAGGAGCCCGAGCGCGGAGAGCGCGAAGTGCGCCGCGCGCCGCGGGTCGCCGGCCGCGCGCAGGCGCGCGTAGACGGGGATGAAGGTCGCCGAGAGCGTCCCCTCGCCGAGGAGGTTCTGGGTGATGTTCCCCGCGCGGAACGCCGCCGCGAGCACGTCGGCGAGCTCGGAGGTGCCGAAGAAGTGCGCCGTCACCCGCTGGCGGATCAGCCCGACGAGCCGCGAGAGGATGATCCCCGCGGTGACCATCGCCGACGATCGCGCCGCGCTGGGCGCCGCCTCCTGAGCGGCGGCCGGCCGGCCGGCGCCGGCCGCCGCGGGAGCGCCGGGGGCGGCGCTCTCCGGTGGGGTGCCTGCCTGCGTGGCGGCGGGCGGATCGGGGGCGGGCGGCACGGCGCCGCTTCTATCAGACCTCCCGTCCCCGGGCGACCTCGGCGCCGAGCGGCCGGCGGCTCAGTCCCGGAGCCGCGCGGCGCCGAGCCGCTCCGCGTGCGCCAGCACCCGCCGCGCGATGTCCGGCCCCTCGCCCCGGCGGTCCAGGTGCCGCGGGATGAGCCCGCGCTCCGCGGCCTCCCACAGCTCCGGCTGCGAGATCCCGGTCTCCGTCCGCGAGCGCAGCTGCGACACGGAGATCTCGACCTCGGGCAGGACGATCGGGTCCTGCGGATCGCGGAGGAGCGCCGGGTCGATGCAGCACGACAGATCGTTCGCCCCGCCGGAGCGCGCGTTCAGCGTCGGGATGTCGAAGCGCGCCTCCAGCGTGCGGATCACCGACGCGTGATCGAGCACGGTGCTCACCGCGCAGCCCCTGCGGACGAACGGGCCCGCGACGATCGACGGCACCCGGAACCCGAGCTGCGAGAACAGCGGATCGTCGTCCGTGGTCGCGGGCGGCGGGACGTGGTCGAAGAAGCCTCCGTGCTCGTCGTAGGTGATCACGAACAGGCACTGGCCCCATTGCGGGCTCCTCGCGAGCGCGTTGTAGATGCTGGCCATGAGCACCTGCCCGAGCTGCACGTCGTGGTCGGGGTGGTCGTCGTTCGCGGTGGCGCCGAAGAACTGGGGATCGATGACGGAGAACGCGGGGAGGAGCCCCGCGGCCGCGTCCTCGAAGAAGCGCTCGATGCCGGAGACGCCCTTGAACTTGAAGTACGCCCCCGAGCACCACGGCACGTCATGGTAGTAGTTCCTGCTCGAGATCCCTGCGTCGCTCAGGAGCTCGAACACGCTCGTGAAGCCGGTGACCGGCACGTTCCTGGAGACGCCCCTCGACGTGGCGCCGTGCAGGAAGAACCGGTTGGGCCAGGTCGGGCCGAGCACCGAGCAGAACCAGCGCTCGCAGATCGCCGACGCGTCGGCGAGCGCGTAGAGGATCGGCAGGTGCTCCCGCACGTGGTAGCCCATCACGTCGCGCTGATCCGGCCCTGCGTGCGCGACGACGAACCCGTCGTTCATCCCTTGATTCCACTGCGCGTGGGCCGCGTCCCAGGTGTGCGGCGGGTCGGCGGGCGTGAAGTTGTCGAGCTGGAAGGGCGAGACCAGCGCGCCGTCCGGCGCTCGGTTCGACTCGTTCCCTGTCAGGCCGTCGATCTGCCTGCCCTCCTTCAGCAGCAGCGAGCCGAGGTAGTGGTCGAACGAGCGGTTCTCCATACAGAGGACGACGATGGTGCGGATGGGCGCGAGCAGCTCTTCAGGGCTGAGGCCTGCCGTGTCTGCGCAGCGATCCGCGGGAGCGCCGCCTGCGCCGCCCGCTCCCCCTGCGCCGCCAGCTCCCCCCACGTCGCCCGCTCCGCCTGCGCCGCCCGCTCCCCCGGCACCTGCCGCGCCGGCTCCTCCGGATCCGTCGCTCCCGCCCGAGCTGCCCGTGCTCGATCCGAAGTTCCCGAGCATCGTCGCGCCCTCGGAGGCGCTGCATCCGAAGGTCGCTGCGCCGATCGCTGCGCCGAGCCCCGTCAGCACATGGCGTCGGGTCAGGGGATCACGCGGCGGTACATTCTGTTTTTTCATCACACACAGGATCCTCAGGAACGCGGGGCCGAGGAAGGACTTTTGATGTGCCCTCGATGGACCGATGTCCGGCGCGTATCCCGGGAGTAACGGGAGCAACCGCCAAGCAACCGCCAAGGTACCCACGTGACCCTCGCGCATACCCGCACGACTGCCGGCGTAACCAAGAAAACCTTTCTTTTCGCGAGGTCAGCAGGGTGATATGGGTAGAAAACGCGGGGGCCTACATTTGCACTCTGCCACCTTCCGATGAGCTCGAATCCGCTCCCACCTACGCCCGAAGGGATAGATACCGTCGAGAACGGCCGGTCGACGGGGCCGCTGAGACCGCTGCGGCTTTGCATCGTGGACATGAACAATGGCCACGTGAACCAGGCGATGCGCTGCCTGCGCGGGCTCGCCGCGGCCTTTTTCGAGCGTGTCCAAAGACACAATCCGGGTGTGTTTTGCCAGGTTGTCGAGGTGTCGCCCCGGGACACCAACGCACCGATCCCGACGGACTGCGATCTGTACCTCTCGTCGGGCGGCCCCGGCTCCCCGTTCGATGGGGAGGGCGAGCCGTGGACGCTCGACTTCGCCCGCCTGGTGGACGGCGTGGTCGAGTCGGCGATCCAGGGGGGCGCGGACCGGCGGGCGCTCTTCGCGATCTGCTACTCGTTCGAGCTCGTCGTCCACCACTACCGGCTGGCCGACGTGGTCCCGCGCGCCGATCGCAAGTTCGGCGTCATGCCCATTTACACGACCCCGGTCGGCCAGCAGCACCCGCTGCTGTCTCCGTTCGGCGATCGTCTCTTCGCCTTCGAGCACCGCAACTGGGAGGCGGTGAACCTCGACGAGCGCCGCCTGGGCGCCCTCGGGGGCCAGCTCCTCGCCCGAGAGAGCCGTGACGGCATCTCCAAGGGCAGGGCGATCCTCGGGCTGCAGGTCGCGCCGGGGGTCGAGGCGGTCCAGTTCCATCCGGAGGCGGATCGCGCCGGCGTCATGAGCTGGCTCGCGCGCCCTGAGCAGGCGGCCGCCTTCAAGGCGACCTACGGCGAGGTGACCTACCACGCGATGCTCCGCACCCTGGACGATCCCAGGCGGCTCGCGCGCACCTACGCGCTCGTGATCCCGGGTTGGCTCGGCCGCTGCTTCAACGCGATCGCCGGCGCCCGCGGCTACGCGGAGCTCCCGCCGATCGAGGACGCCCCGTGTCCACGCTTCGCCGCGCAGTGCCGCGCCGAAGATCCGCCCACGCCCTCCGCGCGCCCGCCCAGCGCCGGCGATCAGGCCGCGCGCGGCGCCTGAGCAGGGCGCCCGGGGGCCGCGGAGGGGCGCCCGTGGCGCCGCGCTGCTGAAACGGATGAGCGAGAACGCGGGCGGTGAACGGTAACAGGGCGCGGGAGCGCCTGCAGCGCGGCGCGCGGAGCAGCAACGGAGAGGGGAAAATGGAGACGGCAGAGCGTAGAGGAGAGAGACGCAGGGCGAGATTGAGGTGGAGAGCGGTGTGGCTGGGTGAGCCGCTGGCCCGGAGGCGCCGAGGAGAGGAAACGGCGAGCTGACGATCGGCTGCTCGCGCCTTGCGCGCTGGCCTACCTGCGGCTTATGGTCATGGGATAAAGGATGAACGCGAGCAGGGCTCGCGGGCCAGCATCCGGCGCCGGGGGTTCCTCGGGCACGCATGAGAGACAACGCATGAATCACTCGCGTCCGGCCGCTCCGAGGAGTCTACCTTCGCCGGACGTCCGTGAGCCGGACGCGCCCGAGGAGGGGCACCGCAGCGACGCGTCGCGGGTGGAGACGCCGGTCCCACCGCCCGCCGCGGAGGCCGAGGCTCGCGACGCGCAGGAGGCCCAGATCGAGTCGCCGCTGACCGTGACGGACCCGATCGCCATGTCGCAGGTCCGTGACGCGCTGAAGCTGCTGAGCCGTGAGCGCGGCACGCAGCCGCACGTGCTGCTCATCATCTACCACCGGCACGGCGCGGAGACGGTGCGGCTGACCGAGGGGGTCGGGGTCGTCGTCGGCCGCGATCCGAGCGCTGACGTCGCGATCCCCGAGCGCAGCCTGTCGCGGCGCCACGCGCGCTTCACGTTCGAGCGCGGCGACGTGCTCATCGAGGACCTCGGCTCGACGAACGGCACCTTCCTGCGCGGGCAGCGCGTGGAGCAGGGCGTCCTGAAGCCCGGCGACGAGGTGGTGCTCGGGGAGATCACGGCGTCGCTGCGCGTCATCGCGAGCGCCGAGCTGCCGGTGCTCCACCTCGACGCGCTGGACGCGCGCCGCGGCGCCTCGGGGCCGAGCGAGCTGCCGAGCGCCGACAACGTGATGGGCGGGCCGACGCCGGTGGGCGGCGTGCGCGCGGTCAACGACGAGGGGCTCGTGATGCGCAGCCCCGCGATGCGGCCGGTGCTCGAGACCGCCATGCGCCTCGCGCGCTCGTCCGCGCCCGTGCTGCTCCAGGGCGAGACGGGGACCGGCAAGGACGTGCTCGCGCGGCTCATCCACGAGGCCGGTCCGCGCCACAAGAAGCAGATGATCTGCGTCGGGTGCAGCGGCGTGCCCGCGCAGCTCCTGGAGAGCACGCTCTTCGGGCACGAGGCCGACGCGTTCCCGGGCGCCACCCAGGCGCAGGAGGGCGTCTTCGAGGCCTGCGCGGGCGGCACGGTGGTCCTCGACGAGGTGGGCGACCTCCCGCCCTCCTCCCAGGCCGCGCTGCTGCGCCTCCTCGACGCCGGTCGCATCGTCCGCATCGGCTCGACCAGGGAGATCGAGGTGGACGTGCGGATCGTCGCGACCACGCACCGCGACCTCGAGGCGATGTGCGAGGCGGGCACGTTCCGCTCGGACCTGCTCTACCGGCTCAACGCGGTGCCGCTGCGCATCCCGCCGCTCTGCGAGCGGCGCGAGGACATCGGGCCGCTGGCCCAGCGCTTCCTCCGGCAGGCGAGCGAGGCGCACCGCCGCAACGTGCGCTCGATCGATCCGGAGACGCTCGCGCTCCTGGAGCAGTACCCCTGGCCCGGCAACGTGCGCGAGCTGCGCAGCGCCATCGAGCGCGCCGTCGTCATCGCGCGGGGGAACGTCATCACCCCGCTCGATCTGCCGGAGAGCATCAACGCCCTCGCGGCGCGCAAGCGCTCCACGCCGCCGCCGCCGGACCGGCCTCTCGTCGAGATCGCGCCGTCCAGCACCGCGCCGATGATCGGGCTCAAGGCGCAGATGGATCGCCTGGAGGCCGAGATCATCCTCGAGGCGCTCCGCGCGACCAACGGCAACCTCGCGATGGCGGCGCGGCGGCTCAGGATGCCGCTGCGCACGCTCCAGGAGAAGATCACCAGCCACGGGCTGAAGCGCTCCGATTACCGGGACGGCCCGCCGTCGCGATCGAAGTAGGCCCCGAGCGAGCGGAGCCGCGTCGGCTCAGCCTTCGTCCTGCAGCACCGCCAGGGCGGCGTTGTGCCCGCACACGCCGTGCACCCCGGCGCCGGGGTGCGCGTACGACGAGCCCAGGTAGAGGCCGCGGACCGGCGTCCGGTAGCGGAAGTAGGGGAACACCGGCCGGAAGAAGAGCTGATGCCGGATGTCGGCCGAGCCGCCGCCGAGATCGCCGCCGATGAGGTTGGCGTCCATCGCCTCGAGGTCGTCCGGCGCCCAGATCTTCCGGGCGAGGATCCGCTGCCGGAAGCCGGGGGCGAGCTCCTCGATCCGCGCCTCGATGCGGTCGGCGAAGCGCTCGCGCGAGGCCGCCCAGCCGCCGTCGATGGAGGAGGGGACGCGCGAGTAGGCCCACAGGGTGTGGCGCCCGGCCGGCGCGCGGGTCGGATCGACCATCGATTGCTGCCCGATGACGAGGTAGGGGTGCTCGGGGAGCGCGCCGGCGCGCACCTGGCGCGTGAACTCGGCGAGGTCCTCCAGGCTGTCGCCCGCGTGCACGACCGCCGCGCGCGCGGCGTCCTCGTGGGACCAGGGCGGAGGGCCGTCGAGCGCCCAGTCCATCTTGAAGGTGCCGAACCCCTGGCGGAACCGGCGCATGGCGCGCTGGACCCGGGCGGGGACGAGCTCCGGCGCGAGCAGCCGGAGGTAGAGCGTCGGCGCCGCGACGTCGGCGACGATGGCGCGGCGGGCGCCGATCTCCTCGCCGTTCGCGAGCCGGACCGCGGCCGCCCGGCCCTGCCTGGCGATGATCTGCTCGACCCGGGCGCCGCAGCGGAGGCTGCCGCCGCGCTCCTCGACGCGCCGGAGCAAGGCGCGCGTGACCGCGCCCGCGCCGCCCTCGGGCACCGCGAAGCCCCCGCTCGAGGCGAGCAGGGTGAGCATGAAGCCGACGATAGCGCCGCAGGGGTCCTCGGGGCCCACGTCGGTGTGGAGGGCGAGGCCGGGGACCACGCGCCGGGCCGCCTCGGTCCGGAAGGTGCGCATCGCGAAGCCGCGGCCGCTCGAGAGGGCCACCTGCGCGAGGCGGAGCAGGTTGAGGGGCCCGAAGCGGAGCATCGCTCCGAGGGCGGGCGGCGTGGACAGGAGCGCGTTCAGCAGCCGCTCGCGCGTGGCCGCGTGCCAGCCGGCGATGCGGCGCCACGCGGGGCCGTCCTCGCCGAGCGATCTCGCGCTCGCCTCGATGTCCCGCGCGATCGAGGCGCAGGTCCCGTCGGGCGCCGGGTGGGCGCTGTCGATCGGCGCGTGCCGCCAGACGAGGCCGGCCCCCGGTAGGTCGAGCGGCAGCAGCGCGGGGCTCGTCTGCCCGAAGGGGAAGAACGCCGCGCCGAGATCGTGGCGGAACCCGGGGAGCGTCACCTCGCGCGTGCGCACGGCGCCGCCCGGCTCCTGCTCGGCCTCGAGCACGAGCACCGAGAAGCCCGCGCGGGCGAGGTAGGCCGCCGCGGTGAGGCCGTTCGGTCCGGCGCCCACCACGATCGCATCAGGGTCTCCGCTCTGCATCGTCGTCTGCGGCTCCTCAGCTCACGAGCTGCGCGCTCGGCATGGTGGTGCGGTTCGAGGCGATCGCCTGGCCGCTCCGCCCCACCACGAGCAGGCCGACGGCGATCACGTCCGGGAACATCGCGACGCCGCGCTGCGCGGCGCGGGCGGGCGCGACGCCGTCGGCGAGCCAGTCGTAGACCGTCCGCGCGAGGAGGCGTCGCGCGATCTCCTCGCCGACCCCGGTCGCCGCCACCGCCCCGTGCGGGCCGGCGTAGATCCCCGCCCCCATCAGCGGCACGTCGCCGACGCGGCCGCGGAGCGAGTAAGTCGACCCGCCCGTCGACGCCGCGGCGGCGAAGCGGCCGTGCGCGTCGCGCACGACGGCCCCGACCGTGTCGCACTCGATCGGCTCGGCGTCGAAGTTCCAGAACCGCTTGGCCGTGAGCGCGTGGAACCGCGCCGCGTCGTGCGTGTAGTCGCCGTCTCCCCCGTCGCCGCGCAGCGCGGCGAGGGCGCGGCCGTGCCGCTCGCGCGCCGCCTCGGTGACCGGATCGTGGTCGGGGAACCCGAGCCGGCGCGCGAACGCGGTCGCGCCGGCGCCGGCGAGGATCAGGTGCGGCGTCTCCAGCACCTTCGCCGCGACCAGGACGGGGTTCTTCACCCGCTCGACGCACGCGACGGCGCCGAACCGTCCGTCGCTGGCCATCACGGCCGCATCCATCTCGATCGTGCGCCCGTCGAGGCGGAGGTTCGAGCCGGTACCGGCGTTGAAGCGCGGGTCGTCCTCCAGGCGCGCGGTCGCCGCGACGGCCGCCGCGAGCGCCTCTCCGCCCGCGTCGAGGGCGCCGAGCGCCTCGTCGGCGGCCCTGGCGCAGCTGTCCGAGCCGCTTTGCGGCGCGGTCACCCCGCCGTGGGTGAGGATGACGAATTTCACGTCGTTCTCCTGCGCGTACCACGGCCGCGCGCCGCCGCGAAGCCGGCCGGGCGCGCGGCCGTGCGGGCGGAGGGCGCTGGGCCCGTCGAGCGCGGAGGCCGCTCGGCTTCGGGGCAGGACCGCTGCCCTCGACACCCTGCCGCGCTCCTGATACGTCGCGCGTTCAGCCCGGAGCGGGCCGGTGCCAGCCGACCGCCCGCTGCGGGACGAGCGCGGCCGGGTCGAAGGCCGCCTGCGAAGCCGCCCATCGAGGAATCGAGGAGAGCAGAGACCGTGGCCAAGAACGAAGCGCCGAAGACCGCCATCACGCCCACGCGCAACGAGGACTACCCGGAGTGGTACCAGCAGGTCGTGCGCGCGGCCGACCTCGCGGAGAGCTCCCCGGTCCGCGGCTGCATGGTCATCAAGCCGTGGGGCTACGCGATCTGGGAGAACATCCAGCGCGAGCTCGACAGCATGTTCAAGGCGACCGGGCACAAGAACGCCTACTTCCCGCTGTTCATCCCGAAGTCGTTCCTCGAGAAGGAAGCGGAGCACGTCGAGGGGTTCGCGAAGGAGTGCGCGGTGGTCACCCACCACCGGCTCGTGCCCGGCCCCGGCGGCGGGCTCATCCCCGACCCCCAGGCCCGGCTGGAGGAGCCGCTCATCGTGCGCCCCACGTCCGAGACGATCATCGGCGCGGCGTTCGCGAGCTGGGTCCAGAGCTACCGGGACCTGCCGCTGCTCATCAACCAATGGGCGAACGTGGTGCGGTGGGAGCTGCGGACGCGCCTGTTCCTGCGGACCGCAGAGTTCCTGTGGCAGGAGGGGCACACCGCGCACGCGAGCGAGGCCGAGGCGCGCGAGGAGACGCTGCGCATGCTCGGCGTCTACGCGACGTTCGCGCGCGACTTCATGGCCGTGCCCGTCCTCGAGGGCCCGAAGACGGCGAGCGAGCGCTTCCCCGGCGCGGTCGACACCTACGCCATCGAGGCGATGATGCAGGACCGCAAGGCCCTGCAGGCCGGGACGAGCCACTTCCTGGGCCAGAACTTCGCCAAGGCGAGCGGCATCAAGTTCCAGACCAAGGAGGAGACCGAAGAGTACGCCTGGACGACGTCCTGGGGCGTATCGACGCGCCTCGTCGGCGGCCTGATCATGACCCACAGCGACGACGACGGCCTGGTGCTCCCGCCGCGCCTCGCGCCCGCGCACGTCGTGATCCTGCCCGTTTACCGGGGCGACGACACGCGCGCCAAGATCGACGAGTACATCGACGGGCTCGCGAAGGAGCTCCGGGCGCAGCGCTTCGGCGAGCGGCGCGTCGAGGTCGAGATCGACCGGCGCGACATCCGCGGCGGCGAGAAGCAGTGGGAGTGGGTGAAGAAGGGGGTCCCCCTCCGGATCGAGATCGGGCCGCGCGACGTCGACGGCGGCGTGGCCGTGGTCATGCGCCGGGACCGCTCGCCGAAGGACAAGGCGAGCATGGCGCGCGCGGAGCTCACCGGGCGCATCACGGAGATCCTCGCCGACATCCAGGCCACGCTCTACGCGCGCGCGCTCGCGATGCGCGACGCGAACACGCACGTGATCAACAGCCGCGCCGACTTCGACGCGTTCTTCGCGTCGGCGGGGGGCAAGGAGGCGCAGGGCGGGTTCGCGCTGGCGCACTGGTCCGGCGATCCGGAGGTCGAGACGGCGGTGAAGGACGCGCACAAGGTGACCATCCGCTGCATCCCGACCGGCGGGTTCGAGGGGGCGCCGTGGGCCGACGCGGTGACCGGCGGAGGGACGTGCATCTTCACGGGCAAGCCCAGCCCGCGGCGCGTCGTATTCGCGAAGTCGTACTGAGCGGAGGCGCCCCCGCGGCGCCTCAACGGCCGAGCGCCGGGAGCACGTGCTCCGCCAGGATCGCGGGGAGCAGCCGCAGCTGCGCGCAGTGCCCGCCGGGGCCCGCGCCGGCGTAGCCGCGCACGTAGAGGCCGCCGCCGTCGTACATCCGGGTGAGCCGCAGCGCGTCTCCCGCCTCCTCGGCGCCGAGGCCGGTCGCTGGAGGCGCGCCGTCGCCGCTGGAGGTCACCGCGATGGGGCTCGCTCCGAGCTCGCGCAGCAGGAAGGTGGCCACCTCTTTCGTGGACGCGTAGCCGCTCGTCGGGATCTCGGTGTGCGTCAGGTAGAAGATCGGCGCGCCGCGCGCGGCGGCGCTCGCGAGGGCCACGTACGGCGCGAGCTGGCCCTGCACGAGCGCCGTCTGCCCCGGCATGTAGGAGGCGTAGAGGGAGTCGAGCAGGATCAAGGCGTCGACGTGGCTGCTCCCGCGCTCGACGATCCTGCCGATCGCGCCCGAGCCGGCGCTCCAGGACGACAGCACCAGGCGGCGCGCGCGCGCGCCCGCGATCCCGGCCGCGGCTCCGACCTCGCGGTCGATCGCCTGGAGCAGCGCGTCCCAGCCGCCGCCTTCGAGGGCGCGCGCGTAGTCGCTCGAGCGGGTCCCCAGGTCGACCCCGGCGATGACCAGCTCCATGTCTCTCGGGGCCAGCACCTTGCGGATGGCCTCGGCGCCGTGGAAATGGACGAGCAGATCGTAGCCGCCGTCCGTGGAGATCGCGCGCGACGGCGGGACGAGGAGCTTGCCCAGCGGGAGGGGGCGCCAGCGCTCGTAGCCGCCGAACCCATGGTCGGCGAAGTCGCACCCCGCCTGCGCTTCGTGCTCGTCGAGCGCGACGCGCTCGGGCTCGCCGCCCCGGGGCAGCGGCGACGGCTCCGCGGGCGCGCTCGCCGGCGCCGGGAACGGCGAGGCGCTGGGCTCCCGGCTCCGGCGCAACAGCAGGACGCCGCCCATGACGCCCAGGCTCGCTGCCAGGAGGAGCGCGTCGCGGAGCTGCCGTGTCCTGCGGCCGCTCAAAACCCGGGATCGGTCACGGTCGGCACCCACTGCGTCGAGGGACGCTTGCTCGGGACGGCCTTGCGCGCGCTCGCGGCGCTCGATCCAACGGCCGCCGTGCTCGGCGCCGCGGCGCTCGGTGCCGCGGGCGCCGCCGCGCCCTTGGTCGCCTGGCTCGGAGCGCCCGTCCCGCGCTCCTCGGCGCCGGCGGCGTCGATCCGGTCGGGGGCCGGCACGGCGCCGGTCTTGATGCTGTCGGCCAGGCTCGCGGCGGTGCCGGCCGACGCCGGGGCGCCGGCCGTGGCGGCTGCCGCCGGGGCGCCCGCAGTGCGGGCGAGCGTCACGCCTTGCTCGGGCGAGATCGGCTGCGGCGCCGCCCGCTGCCGGAGCCACACCGCGCCTGCGCCGAGCGCCGTGACGAGCGCGAGCCCCGCGGCGGCCGCCAGCGTCCCCGAGCGACGCCGCGCCGCGGGGACCTCGATCGGGCCGAGCGGCGTCTCCTGGCCTGGCGAGCTCTGCGGCAGCGCCTCGGGCAGCAGCGCCGGCTGCGAGAGCGAGGGAGCGCTCGCGCGGACCGTGGGGAGCTGGGCGCCCGGATGGCCAGGGGGGAGTTGCGTGAAGAAGAACTCGCTGATGCTGTCGCGAACGAGCATCACCTCGGGCGGGTGCGACGCGCGCTCGTCGAGCATGCGGACCGTGTCGCGCAGCGCGGCGCGCCGGCGCTGGTTGCGCTCTCCCAGGAGCCCGCGCACGAACGCGCCGACGTCGTGGTCCGTCACCGTCGGCTCCTTCGCCAGCACGGCCTCGAGCGCGCCCTCCAGCTCGAGCATCGTCTGATACCGCCTGTCCGGATCCTTCTGGAGGCACGTCATCAGGACGTGATCCAGGTCGGGGGGGAAATCCGGGTTCTTCAGGCGAGGCGACAGCGCCGGCCGCGAGATGATGTGCTTCAGCGTGAGGAGATCGTTCTCCGCGGAGAAGGGGTGATCCCCCGTCGTGAGCTTGTAGAGCACGATCCCCATCGCGAAGATGTCGGTGCGCCGATCGACCCGCTCGCCCCGCGCCTGCTCCGGGGACATGTACGGGACCTTGCCCTTGATCTGGCCCGCGGTCGTGTCGTTGTGGGAGCGGTTGGTCGCCTTGGCGACGCCGAAGTCCACGAGCTTCACGTGGCCGTCGTACGTCACGAGGATGTTCTGGGGCGACACGTCGCGGTGCACGAGCCCGAGCAGCTGATCGTCGTTCTGCGGGTCGCGGAGCTCGTGCGCGGCGTGCAAGCCGAGGCAAGCGCGGCTGAGGACGCGGAGCGCGATGCGCAGCGGGATCGCCACGCCGCTCTTGTTCGCCGCCCGCGCGATGACCGACAGCGCCTCGCCGTCGACCCACTCCATCACGATGTACAGGACGTCGCCCTGCTCCCCGAGATCAAGGATCTCGGCGACGTTCGGGTGCTGGATCCCCGAGGCGAGCCTCGCCTCCTCGAGGAACATCGACTCGAACTGGGCGTCCTCCGAGAGCGACGGCAGCATCGTCTTGATGGCGACCGTCTTCTGGAAGCCGCGATGGCCCTTGCGGCGCGCGGCCCACACCGTGGCCATCCCCCCCTGCGCGATCGGCAGGAGGAGCTCGTAATGCCCGAGCTCCTTTCCCGGCAACAGCTGGGGTTGGGGGATCATACGTCGTGCGGCGCGCTCCGGACCGAAATGCAGCGACCTCGGAAAGCTCGAGCAAGTCTAGCATCCGGGCCCGGCCGGCACGCTATGTGATGCTGCTCACGTAAACGCGGCCTGAGGGCACCCTCGCCGCGCCGGGAGATCAGGCGCCGGGCGGGACCGTCTGTCCCCACAGCTGCTGGTAGATCTCGCCGAGCTTCTGGTGGGTCTCGGACGAGAAGCCGTTGACCGCATAAGGCCAGCGGAAGCCGTCTCCCATCGCCTGGTTGCACGAGAACGAGACGAGCAGATCGACCGGCGTGGGGTTGTTCGGCCGGATGATGGAGATGCCCAGGCCCGGGTAGAAGCAGTTGCCGCGGTCCGCCGTGAAGCTGTCCTCGTCTCCGAAGATGTCGAGCATCTGATCCTTGAGCTCCTCGTCGGCGTCGCTGGTCGTGAGCTGACGCTGCTGGAGGATGACGAAGCCCTTGAAGCGGGGCTGCGCCGGCAGCGTCGGCGTGGTCGCGGTCTGCCCCGGGATGAGGTTCGGCGGGATGAGGCCGGGGAGCGCCTGCTGCAGCCCCTGGAGAGCCGCCTGCCCCATCTGCTGGAGCTCGGGCGGGATCCCCGGGATCAGGGTGGGGGCCGCGGTCGTCGCCGTCGGCGTCGGGGCCAGCTCCTGCCCCTGGAGGCGGAGCACCGTGATCTGCGCCTTGTCCATCTCGTCGAACGGCGCCGTGCGGGCCGCGCAGCCGAAGACGAGGGGTGCCAGCAAGGCGATGCCTGCGAGTGTACGGGTGGTGAGGTTCATGTTCACTTTGACGGTCATCTAGCACGGCTATGCGCCGGAAGGTGAACCGCGACCGCACACGACAGGGCATCGCCCCCGGTCCGCCCCGGGGCGGGCTTCACATCGTGCTCGCGCCGAACTCGTAGAGCGCCCGGATCTCGGTCAGGCGCGCCGTGACGTCGGCGCGCGTCACCGTCGCGATCCGCTGCGTGCCCACCGCCTCGACGCAGAACGAGGCCGTCGCCGTCGCGTGGAGCATGCCGCGCCGGAGCGCGAGCGGCGTGACCTCCGGCTGGCACGCGAGGTAACCGATGAGCCCGCCGGCGAAGGCGTCGCCGGCGCCCGTCGGATCGATGACGTCCTCGAGCGGGAAGCCGGGCGCCGCGAACACGCCCTCCTCGTCGAAGAGGAGCGCGCCGTGCTCGCCGCGCTTGATGATCAGCCGGCGCGGACCGCGCGAGAGGATCTCCTTCGCGGCGCGGCGGATGTTGTACCTGCCCGAGAGCTGGCGCGCCTCCTCGTCGTTGACCACGAGCGTGTCGATGCGGCGCAGCATCGCCGCGACCGCCTTCGGCTCCCCCTCGATCCAGAAGTTCATCGTGTCGGCGAGGACGAAGCGCGGCGAGCGGACCTGCTCGAGCACGTCGAGCTGGAGCGCGGGGTGGATGTTGCCGAGCAGGAGGAAGGGCGTGTCGCGGTACGCCTCCGGCAGCTTCGGCGCGAACGACGCGAACACGTTGAGCTGCGTGTCGAGCGTCGTGCGATGGATGAGATCGACGTCGTAGCGCCCCGCCCAGCGGAACGTCTTCCCCGGAGCGCGCTCGACGCCCTCGACGGCGATGCCCCGGGCGCGCATCGCCGCGAGCGTCTCCTCGGGGAAGTCGTCGCCGACCACGGCGACCGTGCGCACCGGAGCGAAGCACGAGGCAGCGAACGCCGAGTACGTGGCCGAGCCACCCACGACGTTCTTGGCGCTGCCGGAGGGGAGCTCGAGGTCGTCGAAGGCCATCGAGCCGATGATGAGGATCGCGGAGGAGGTCGTCACAGGAGCCTCTTAATCAGGTTTGCGCGCAGCGGCTAGCCGCGCGTTTCGTTTCAGCGACGCCGCCGCCGCGCCCGCGTGGCCGGGCGCGGCGATGCCCGCCTGCGGCTCGTTGCCGCGAGGCGGGCGCGGCGACAGCCTTCGCCGGGGAGCACGCTCAGTCCGCCTTCTGCCGAGGGCCGATGAGCCACTCGAGCCGGGCCTGCGCGTCGGGCGAGGTCGCGCCGGCCGAGGTCATGATGGAGCTCCGAAGCGCGTGGCGCGCCGGGCTCTGCGACACGTCGGGGAGGCTGTGGGCGAGGGCCTTCGCCACGTTCCGCGCGTGCACGATGTTGCGGTTCAGCACGGCGATGACCGCCTCGACGCTCACCGCCTCCTCGCTCACGTGCCAGCAGTCGAAGTCGGTCGTGAGCGCGAGCGTGGCGTAGGGGAGCTCCGCCTCGCGCGCGAGCTTCGCCTCGGGCAGGTTGGTCATGCCGATGACGTGCGCGCCGAACGACCGGAACATGTGGCTCTCGGCCCGCGTCGAGAACTGCGGGCCCTCGATGCAGACGTACGTGCCGCCGCGGTGGACGCGCGCGACCGTGGCGCTCGCGGCGTCGTAGACCGCGCTCGCCATCAACGGGCACACCGGATCGGCGAAAGGCACGTGGGCGACCACGCCGTCGTCGAAGAACGTCGACGTCCGGCGCTTCGTGAAATCGATGAACTGGTCGACCACGACGAGGTCGCCGGGCGCGATCTCCTCGCGCAGCGACCCCACGGCGCTCACGCTCAGCACGTGCGTCGCGCCGAGCATCTTCAGCGCGCAGATGTTCGCGCGGTAGTTGATCGTCGACGGGCAGAAGCGGTGACCGCGGCCGTGGCGCGGCAGGAAGAGGACGGTCGCGTCGCCGCCCTTGACCCGGCCGCGGAGCACCACGTCGCTCGGCAGCCCGTAGGGCGTGGACACCGAGACCTCCTCGACGTCCTCCAGCCACCCCATCTCGTACAGACCGCTGCCGCCGATGACGGCGAGCACGTCGTGCGCCGCGCCTGCGCTCATCGCTCGAACCTCCGCTCGGAGAGCAGCCGCTCGCAGAGCGCCGCGCGCCGCTGCCGGCGGCACCGCTCGGCGAAGACGAGCGACCTGAGCTGCTCGTACGCGCGGTTGATCTCGTCGTTCACGATCACGTAATCGAAGAAGCCGTAGTGCTCGATCTCCCCCTTCGCGTTGCGGAGGCGCCGGAGCGTCGTCGGCTCGTCCTCGGTGCCGCGGCCGCGCAGGCGCCGCTCGAGCTCGGCGAGCGACGGGGGCAGGATGAACACGGCGATCGCCTCGGGCAGGCTGGCCTTGATCTGCCTCGCGCCCTGGTGATCGATGTCGAAGAGGACGCCGCGCGCCGTGGCGCGGGCGATCTCGATCTCCTTCAGGCTCGTGCCGTAGAGGTGGTCGTGCACGCGGGCCCACTCGGCGAACGCGCCGATGCGGATCATCTGCTCGAACGTGCTCGGGTCGACGAAGTGGTACTCGCGGCCGTCGACCTCGTTCGGGCGCGGGCGCCGCGTCGTGTGGGAGACCGAGAAGCGCAGGTCGGGGAACTCGCTGCGCAGCCTCCCGCAGAGCGTCGTCTTCCCCGCGCCGGACGGGGACGACACGATGAGGAGGAGGAAGTCGTCACTGAGTGCTTCGGTCGACATGCTCTCCTGTCACTCGATGTTCTGGACCTGCTCCCGCAGGCGTTCGAGCTCCACCTTCATCGCCACGACGTGTTGGGAGATGGCGGCGTCCTGCGCCTTGGAGCCCAGCGTGTTCGCCTCGCGTACCATCTCCTGGAGCAGGAAGTCGAGCCTCCTTCCGCAGGGGTCGCCGCCCGGCGCCGCCAGCGCGCCGCCGAACTGGTCGAGGTGGCTCCGGAGGCGGGTGACCTCCTCGGTGATGTCGCTGCGCTCGGCGAGCAGCATCACCTCCGCCTCGATCCGCGCCGCCTCGAAGCCGGTGTCGATCCCCTGGAGCAGGCGCTCGACGCGCTCGCGCAGGCGCCGACGGAGCGCCTCGCGCGCGTCGTCGGCGCGCGCCACGACCTCGGAGGCGAGCGCGCGGAGCGTTGCCACGCGGCCGCGCATATCGTTGGCGAGCGCCTCGCCCTCGCGGTGACACATCCCCTCCATCGCGTCGATCGCGCGCTCGATCGCGGCCTTGAGCGCGGCGCGGACGGCGGCGATCTCGTGGCCGCCGGCGGGGGCGAAGAGGTCCGGCACGGCGCAGAGCAGCGAGAGCGGCACGTCGGCGCCCGGCGCGAGCTCGTCGCGGAGCTCGGCGAGCGCGCGGAACGCCGCGCGCGCCTTCGATTTGTCGAGCGTGCTCGGCGCCAGCACCGCCCCCTCGGTGCGCACGATGATCTCGATGCGGCCCCGGCGCAGGCGCTCGCGCACCACCTGCTCGGCGAACATCGTCAGATCGACGAGCTCGCGCGGGAGCCGCGCGCGCACGTCCAGGAAGCGCTGGTTCACCGAGCGGATCTCGGCGACCACGCGCCCTTCGGTGAGCGAAGCGTCACCGAGCCCGAAGCCGGTCATGCTCCGCACGAGCCGCTCCGCTCTCTAGCTCGCCTGGTGCCCGGTGTCCGTGGCCGCTTGGGCCTTGGGCAGCGGAACCTTGCCACAGGTGACCGTGGCCGACGCGGCCGCGGGGCCCTTCTCGCGCAGCGTCCGCAGGTACGTGACCGTGGGGGCGATGCCGTCCTCCCAGCGCACGCGGGGCTCGTACCCGATGAGCTCGGCCGCGCGCGAGATGTCGGCGAGCGAGTGGCGGATGTCGCCCGCGCGGGGCGGGAGGTGCTCGATCGCGACGTCCCGCCCGAGGGCCCGCGAGATCTCCTTGCAGAGCTCGTTCAGCCCGATCCTGCGGCCGCCGGCGATGTTGATGATCTCGCCCCGGAACTTCTTCGGCGACGTCGCGCCGAGCAGGTTCGCGAGGACGGTGTTCTCGATGAAGCAGAAGTCGCGCGTCTGCTCCCCGTCGCCGAAGATCGGGATCGGCCGGTTCTGCAGGGCGGCGTCGATGAACCGCGGGATCGCCGCGGCGTAGGCGCCGTCCGGCGTCTGGTTCGGCCCGAAGACGTTGAAGTAGCGCAGGCTCAGGGTCTCGATGCCGTAGATGCCCGCGAAGACCTTCATGTAATGCTCGCAGGCGAGCTTCGTGACCGCGTAGGGCGAGAGCGGCATCGGCTCCATCGCCTCGTGCTTCGGGAGGACGGGCGTCTCGCCGTACGCGCTGGAGGACGCGGCGAAGATCACGCGGCGCACGCCCTGCCGGCGCGCCACGTCGAGCACCGTGACCGTGCCGCCGACGTTGACGGCGTTCGACTCGACCGGCGTCTCGACGCTGCGCGGGACCGAGCCGAGCGCGGCCTGGTGGAGGATGACCTCGACGCCCTTCGCCGCCGCGGCGACCGCCGCCGCGTCCCGGATGTCGCCCGTGATGCGCTCGATCAACGACTGATGCGGGAGCCCGTCGAGGTTCTCCCACCGGCCCGTCGCGAGGTTATCGAGGACGCGGACCCGCTCCCCGGCCGCGGTCAGCGCCGCGACGAGGTTGCTTCCGATGAAACCGGCACCGCCGGTGACCAAGTAGCGAGGCGTGGACATGTGCGTGCTCCCCCAGCGGGCGCCTACTTCTTCTTGAAAAGGTTGTCGAGCTTGGAGCGCGCATCCGCGATGCGCTTCGAGTTATCTTCCGGTACGCCGTTCTTGAACGTGAAGAAAGTACAATAGTTCGCTCTTTCCCGATCCGGGATGTACTCGGCGATGTGCTCCTTGCACTGGTTGTGCGCGGCCGGGTCCCAGTTCTCGCAGTTCTTGCAGCAGTGGAGGTCGACACCGCAGTGGGGGCAGGTGTCCGCGCGCTGAAGCTTCACCTCGAAGATGAGCTCGTTCTTGCATTTATGACAGAAGTGCCGCTTCGCCTCGACCTTGGGAATCCAGCTCATGATGTCCTCCGGTACCACGACGGGGCCCGATCTGGCAGGCGGAACGTTCCACGAGGGGAATGGTCGCAGGCGGTGTGCTTTTATCCTACAAAAGCATCGCCTGGAACGGCCATCGTGGTTCGAACGAGGTCTCGCTGGACCGCGCGGACGTCACCGGCGGCCCGCTCGCCCCGCGACGAGCTCGCCCGTCGGGCGCCGCCGGCTACAGCAGCCCCTTGCGGCGCTGGATCTCGCCCATCACGCGCTGGTACTCGATCTCCCAGGTGCGGGAGCCTTCCTGCACGTGGCGGAGCTTGCCGCGCACCTCGGTCTCGAGCGCCTCGTCGATCTCCAGGTACTTTCGGAGGATCGGCCTTATCCGGCGCCGCAGGTCGTGGTCCTCGACGAAGACCTCCTCGACGTTGTTCGAGTGCATCAGCATCTCGAGCAGCTGGTCGAGGAGATAATCCATCGTTTCCTCGCCGGTCTTGATCCCCTTCTGCTCCGCGGCCAGGCGCTTGACCCGGTTGAACTCGCCCTGGGGCAGCCCGCGAGCCTGGAGGATCTCTTTCGCCCGCTCGGTCGCTTCCCGCTCGGCGTGCAGGTAGCTCGTGAACACCGACTCGACGTCGAGCGCGACCTCTTTTTTCGACTCGCACTCGATGTCGCGATTGTCCACAAGCGCGCGGACGATTTCTTCTGTGAGAGGAGTAATTTTGCCGCTAAAGAGGCGCATCCAACGTCCGTAGCTGGAGGAGCGGTCGAACTGGCTCCCCCGTGCAGGGGTTCGTTCACGGGGCGTGCCCGGCTCAAACCGAAAGGTACGGGCCGCGTCTCCGAGATGTCAACGCAAGTGGGAGGTTCCGGCACAGGTCGGAGCCCCCCGGCCGGCGGGGCCCTCCCGGAAACAGCAGGACCGCGACACCGCAAACCGCAGGAGCAGCCGCGATGATGATGGGTAAGGATGCGATGGCACGGAGCGTCAGGGTCCAGCCTGGCGCGCTCGGGAACGACGGTGGACTCGACCTAGACTCGCGCAAACGACGGGTCGTCCGGCGCGGGGCGATCGGCAATGCGGCATCCCCGGCCACGCAGGCGGCGCTGGCCGACGGGGGGACCATTCAACGCGTCGCGAAAGGGCGTCACCTCGTGACGCAGGGCGACGCGGCGACCGCCCTCGCGATGCTCAGCCTCGGCCGGGTCCGGCTGGTGCGAGGGATGAGCGACGGGCGCAGCCTGTCGCTCGGCTACAGAGGGGCCGGCGACGTGCTCGGCGAGGCCGCGCTCGGGGGCGTCACGGCCCACCGGGAGAGCGCGATCGCCACCGAGGACGTCGAGGCGCTCATCGTCCCCCTGGCGACGGTGCGCAACCTCATGGCGAGCGACGCCAACTTCGCCGCCGCGATCGTGACCACGCTGGTCGAGCGCCACACGGACACCGAGGAGCGCCTGGCCTCGATGCTCTTCCGCAACGTGGAGGCCCGCCTCTGTGAGTTCCTGCTCAAGGCGGCGACGCGCTGGGGCATCCCCGATCCGCGCGGGGTGCTCATCTCCGCGCCGTTCACCCACCAGGAGATGGCGAGCATGATCGGCTCCACGCGCGAGACGGTCACGCTCACCCTCGGCGATCTCCGCCGCAAGGGGGTGATCGAGATCGATCGCCGCCGGATCGTGGTCCTCGACCGCGATGCGCTGAAGGGCCGCATCTGAGCTCGCTCGCCCGGCGGGGTCGCTGAGGGGACGCGCGTCCCCATCACGCGCCGCCCGTCGCCGCCCAGGCTGCTCGCCCGGCGGCCGCCGCTTCGACAAGCCCGACTGCTCCCGGCCTCGCAGCGGCGTCCGCCCCTGCTCCAAGCGCTGCTTCCTCCAGGGATCCCCGTCCAGAGACATTGCGGACCTCTGCCAGCTCTCCGCTGGGGTCCCTGCAGCTCCATTCCACGCTCCGGGGCGCGTCCGCGCCCGCGCCGCGCGCCTAGCGATCGCGCTTGGGGCCGCCGCTCACCGGGTCGCGGGTGGAGCGCACGCCGAGCTTGAGCCTGCGCATGACCGCCTGCTTCTGCCGCTCCTTGTACCTGGCGTGGCTCGCCTCGCCGACCTCGTTCGCCGCCTCGGTCTCGCGGTCGATCAGCTGGAACTCGCAGAGGACGAAGATGATCGGCCCGAGCGCCCACGCCGCGGGCGGCGCCATGTCGAGGATCTCGGCGGGGAGGCGCACCGGCAGATCGACGACGAAGTGGATCACGCGGTAGCTCCGGTCGCTGAAGCTGTTGTCGCCCGCCGTCAGCCCGTCGTCGACGTCCGTCTGCAGCGCCTCGAGCATCGGCAGGAGGAACGGCCGCGCCTCGCAGTAGCTCCGGAACCGCAGGATCGTGTTCGTGCTCTCGCCGGGCACGACGTAGTTGAACGGGAACAGGCGCTCCGAGAGGTAGAGCAGGACCGGGAGCAGATCGTCCACCGTCCGGCAAACGATGCGGAAGCGGAGCTTGTCGTAGATGGCCGCCGCGGTCGTGTCCGTCTTCGACAGGAGCTTCGTGTAGAGCGAGTCCTTGTTCTTCCGCCCGCCGATGAACTCGGTGATGGGGAAGCCCGCCGCGAGCATGCCGCCGATCACCCGGTACACCTTCTCCTCGACGAGGTGGAAGACGTCCTGGTCCGACATCGGGATCGAGAAGAGGAGCTCGCGCCCGGCCAGGTGATGGATGATGTGCATCGCCTTGAGGATCGTGCAGGCGCAGAGCTGGCGGTGGCCCTTGCCCGAGGCGAGCATCAGGATCTCCTCGACCGACGCGCGCGCGACCGGGCTCGGGATCGGGAACTCGAAGTGGCGGCGCAGGTACGCGATCGCCTCGTTCTTGACGCTCTCGAGGTGCGCGCGATCCCCCGGCTCGTCGGGGCGGAACTCCTGCGCGAGCAGCAAATCGCGCGCGTCCTGCTCGCATTGAAGGTTGAGCCGTCGCCAGTCGATGACCGAGTCGCCGCGCAGGATGAGGTGCACGGACTCCAGGTCCATCAACGTGAACTCTTCGAGCCGCTTCAGCCGGCCGGCAGAGGCGTCGTGCGTCATGACCTCACGCCCCCCGAGCGTAGGCGCCGGCGCTGTCGAGCGCTCGGGAAAGCGTCGCGGCGGCGTGCGGCAGGCGGCAGCTGGGCGAGAAAATCAGGAGACAGGGGCGTTCGGCGGGGCAGGGCGAGAGCTCGGGGTACGGCCGAGCGAAAGGGTCCCGAGGAAGATGCCGATCGTCAACGCAACGACGGCGGCATGGCCGAGGTACGCGCCACTGCAACCAATGGCGGCGAACGGGGCGAGCGCAGCCAGATACCACGGGGTGATCCTCATCGGTTCTCCTTCTCCGCCTCCAGCGGCACTGGAATGGCCGCATGGTCGCTCCCTCCGGGGGGGCACCACGATGCTTCACGGTTGTCCCGGTCAGAGCGTGTAAGTGGTTGTAGGATAAGGTGCCACGCCCTGCTGCTGCGGGCCAAGAAGTAGCGGTTCCCGGGTGAACGCATCAAGGGAATTCGTTCTCATATTCCATTCCCATCCGAACCGCCGCCGCTGCTTACACGAAACACTGAACAAAAACAACGGCTTGTCGCCGAAGTTGAAGCTCCTGCATCACGGGCTGCGCGCGGCTCGGTGGACGCGAGGTGGTGCCTCAAGGACACGCTTCCAACTCACGGTCCTGCCTGGCTTGTCAGTTTCCGGGAGTCAACGGTCTCGTGCGTGGGCCGACCACGCGCAGGGCAGGGAGCGCATCGCCGGCCTCGGTGACCCATCGCGCGCCGCAGGGAGGCCAGCGCGAGCGCGCGTGACGCGGATGCGGCGCGCTGCGGTGCGCAGTCCCGGCGATCATGCCGCGGGGCGCGGTCCCGCCGATCGCATGGAGGGGAAGGCTGGACACAGGCGACCCAGCGAGGAACCGCGTGCGTCCGGAATGGAACCCGCCGGGATCGTCCGGATCCGCGTGCCGGGGCTCGAGGGCGCTGTTCAGCGCACGAACAGCGTGATCCGCGAGGTGTCTTCCAGGGTGACGGTCCGGCTCGTGACGTCGTACCCGCGCTTCCGGCCGACCGCGATCTCGACATGGTAGAGGCCGTTCGGGAGCGATACCTTGGTCAGGACGGTCCTGGGCGCCGTGCCTTCGGCGAACTGCCACGAACTGTCGATGACCGGCGCGGCCTCGGTCGCGCGCTCGCCCGAAGAAGGATCCGTCCAGGTCACGTCGAGCCGCACGACCGTCGCCGCGTCGTCCAGCCGCAGCTCGATCTCGCGCTCCTCGGGAACGCTCTTGAAGAGGACGCTTCCCGCGAAGAGCGCGCCCGCGACGAGGATTACCGGCGCGAGCCGTCGGACCCAGGGCGGCCGACCGTCCGGCGCCGCCGGCCGTTCCTCCGGCCCCTGATCGCGATCCTCCTGCGGGGTCGAGCTCATCGGCGTTCAGCGCGGGTTTGCCGGTGCGGAGCCGGCCGGCGCGGATCCGCTTGCTTTGCTGGTGCGGATCCGCTTCACGAGGCCGTCGATCACCTGCTGCGGCAGATCGAAGGCGGGCATCTTGTTCTTGCCCTTCCGGATCGCTTCGGCGATCTGGGCGTCGGTCACCCGCTCCTGCCACGCCGCGTCGGTGAGATCCGTGGCGCGGACCATCGGACCTTGCGGGCCATCGCCGCGGCCGGCCCTGCCGTGGCAGCTGGAGCAGTTCCGCTGCCAGGCGAGCTCGATCAGCCCGGGGTCGGTCTCGTTGGAGGCGACCGGCCTCGCCGCGACCTTGCCGCCCTGACCCTCGTTGGGGCTCGGCGGATCGTGATCGGCCGGCGTCCACTCGCGGACGTCGCCCGGCCCGGGGTCGCAGCCGAAGAGGCCGAGCGAGAGGACGGCCGTGAAGAGGGCGCGGCCCAGGGGCATGTCGTGGCGTCTCCGCATGTCGTGGAGGAGTACGGATAGTGAAGATGATGGGGGAGGCAAGCGAAGAAGGACAACAAGACGACGTCCGCCGCCGGCGCGCGCGGAGTGGCGCGGCGCGGCGGCGGGCGGGGCTTCGCCGTCAGCCTGTCAGCCCGCCGGGCGCGCCTCGGACGCGCCGCGAGGATCGCGGCGCTGCCTCAGGGCGCGCCCGGGCGGAGCGCGATCACTTGCAGGGATCGCCGGCGACCTTGCCGCCGCCGTCCACGGGCTGCTTGTCGACCGCCTTGCCCTCGATGGCCGCGATGAAGAACCCGGTGCGGCGGTTCTGGGCCTTGCCGTCGGGGGTGTTGTTGTCGGCGACCGGCTTGGTCTCGCCGAAGCCGACGGCGATGAAGCGCTTGCAGTCGTGGCCCTTGGCGACGAGCCAGCGGGCGACCGACATCGCGCGCTTCTCGGACAGGACCTGGTTCGCGGCGTCCTCGCCGTCGGAGTCGGTGTGCCCCTCGATGCGGAGCAGGCTGACGTCCTTCCGCTGCTTCAGGAAGTCGTCGACGATGCTGAGGACCTCGTCGCTCTCGGGCAGGAGCTTGTCGCTGTTCGTCTCGAAGACCACCGGGCCGGGCAGCTCGACCTGGTTGCCCTTCAGCTTGAAGGTGAGCTTGAAGCGCGGGCGGGGCTTCTTCTCCTCCTTCGGCTCCTCCTGCTTCGGCTCCGGCGGAGGCGGGGGCGGGGGCGTGGCCGCCGGCTCCTTGCCGGCGTTGAACGAAGCGCTGGCCGTGCAACCCGCCGTCGCGGCGGCAGTGCCAACCATCATCACGGCGCACAGAACGGAAGCGACGTATCTACGCATGGACGTTGTTCTCCTCTGAGGGCACGAGCCAGAGCTCGCGTCGGCAACCCGCCGGGCTGACGCCCTGGGACGGCAGCTCGCCATGAATCTTCACTGCCATCGGGTATTTGCGTGGTGGACGCTCGAAGCGATGCCGCCTTCTAGCGAAAAGTCGGGACAAACGAAACCAGGAAGAGGGTGCCTCCCGGCCCGCCTCCGAGCGGGCGGACCGAGAGAGCACGCCGCCGAGGCCTCCCTCGCCTGAGCGCGTACCCTGGACGGGCGGGGTCGATTCTTGAGACGCTCACCGGGCGCGCGACGGCTCAACGGCGAGCACGATCTTCGCGCAGGGCGCGGACAGGCTGAGCAGTCGGCACGTCGCAGGCTGTGTGGAGCTCTGGCGAGAGGGCACCCGGGAGGCGCAGGGCACCCGGGAGGCGCCCGCGGGGCCCTGGACGAGGGCCCCGCCGCGATCGCGGAGGGTGGCCGCGATCGCGGAGGGTGGCCGCGATCGCGGAGGGTGGATGGGAGTCGCGCGGCGCTCAGCCTTCGTCCGAGGACGCCTCGCCGCACGGCGTGCCGGTCGTCTCGGCAGGGGGCGCGATCTCGCCGAGCTGGACCTCTTTCGCCGTGAACCCGATGCCGATGGAGATGGCGTCGCACTCCTGGCTCGGGTCCTGGCTGCCGTCCTTGAGGATGTCCGAGGCGCGACGGACCTGATCGAGGGTCGTCTCCAGCCCTGCGCCATCGCAGAAGGTCGGCTGGACAGCGCCGATGACGCTGCGCAGCTCCTCGACCAGGACAGCCGTCTCGAGCACGCCAGCGATGGTGCCTTTGAGGACCGACTTGTGATCGGGGGCGAGGTCCATCGCGATCCTCACGTTGCGGATCGTGAGGCCGATGGTGGTGCCCGAGATCGTCAGGTTCAGCTTGAAGGTGACCTGCGACTCCGGGCCCGAAACCCAGGTGTCGTCGACGACGTAGCTGGCCGGGAACACGACCTTGGCGCTCTCGATGTCCTGAGCGTCCTCGAGCAGCTCGGGGACGACGGGCCACGCGTCGGTGCCGTTCCACGTGGGCGCCGCGCCCAGCGTGGCGCCGCCGTAGAGCTTCGCGGTGAGCGGGTTGTAGGACGACTGCGCGCCGAGCCCGTCGACCTTCAGGATCACCGTGAAATCGCCGTTGGCGATGGCGTCGCTGACCCTGGTCGACGGGTCGCTCAGGAGAGTCGCAATGAGGGGGACGAGCTTGTTTCCGAAGGAGTTGTCGATGCCGTCGACGCCGTCGGGATAGACGTCGGAAGGGGCGGCGCCATCGACCGGCTGGCACAGGTCCTCCGAGATGGTGCTGGACACCTTGCCGTCGATGTTGAAGCCGTACTGCTTCCAGCTGCCGGCCGTCTTCTTCCCGCCGCGATCGGTGTCGCCGAGGAAGAGGCGGTCGATCGCGAACGCGACGCCCTCGCCGTCACCGGCCTGCGCCGGGCCCGGCGCGGGGGGCTGGCCGAGGTCGACGTCTTGTTCAACAGGCGGCGCGGCCTCCTCGGAGCCACAGCCGGCGACGGACAGGAGCGCCGTCGCCAAATAGACCGCGACGGCGATACGGGAATGACGCATCATCGACCTCACTTTCTGGAAACCCCACCCCAAATCAGGCAAGTGCTCTCAAACGGGCGCATATGCTAGCGCTGGCTCGCGCGCCTCATCAAGGGCGATCCCCGCTGCGCAATGCGCTATATGTGAGCTCGCAGGCACGCGACGGCCGGTCGTCCAAATGCCTTCCGATTTCGTTCTCCCTGATTGCCGGTCTTTCCCGAATCGCACCCCGAATCACCAGACGATGAGAAGCCACCTGGAAGCCCGCTGTGACCGCTGAGTTCATCCACCTCCACGTGCATTCGCAGTACTCGCTCCTCGACGGCGCGCTGCGCGTCAAGGACCTCGCCGCGCGCGCCAAGTCGCTCGGAATGCGCGCGGTCGCCCTGACGGACCACGGCAACATGTTCGGGGCGATTCAGCACTACAAGGCCTGCAAGGATCAGGGCATCGGCTCGATCCTCGGCTGCGAGGTGAACGTGGCGCGCAGCTGGGGCGCGGCCGCGGGGCAGGTGTCGCGCTCGGGCGTGGACGAGACGCCCGTCGATCACCTCGTGCTGCTCGCGGCGTCCGAGGAGGGCTACAAGAACCTCGTCCGCATCGTCTCGCAAGGGCACGTCGATCCCGCGAGCGGGCTCGCGCCGAGCGTGCGGCTCGACACGGTCGCGCAGCACAGCGCGGGGCTCATCGGCCTGACCGGCTGCATGGGCGGCGTGGTCGCCCAGCGGATCCTCGAGCAGGGCGAGGGGGAGGGGCGCGAGGCGCTCAGCCGGCTCCGGGACTGCTTCCAGCCGGGGAGCCTCTACGTCGAGCTGCAGGACCACGGGCTCGTCGAGCAGTCGGTGCTCAACGGCATCCTGGCGCGCGCGGCGGGCGATCTCGGGCTGCCGCTCGTCGCGACGAACGACGCGCACTTCGGCGCGCGCGAGGACGGCGAGGGGCAGCTCTACCTGTCCTGCATCGCGGCGAACCGCACGTTCGCCGAGGCGAGCGAGGCGCACCACGGCAGCTTCGAGATGTTCCTCAAGCCCGCCGACCAGATGGCGCACCTCTTCCGCGACTACCCGGAGGCGGTCCGCTCGACGCTCGAGATCGCCGAGCGGTGCTCGACGCTCAAGCTCAAGCTCGGCAAGCCGATGCTCCCGCGGTTCCCGCTGCCGAGCGGGTTCGACGACCCGGGGTCGTACTTCCGGCACGTGGCGCACGAGGGGCTCACGAAGCGGCTCGCGCAGATCGCGCGGACGGGCCGGACGGTGGACGAGGCGGTCTACCGGGCGCGCCTCGACGTCGAGCTGAACGTCATCGTCCAGATGGACTTCCCGGGCTACTTCCTCATCGTCTGGGACTTCATCAAGTACGCCAAGGATCACGGCATCCCGGTCGGGCCGGGCCGCGGGTCGGGCGCGGGCTCGCTCGTGGCCTATGCCATGGAGATCACCGATCTCGATCCGCTCCCGTACAACCTGCTGTTCGAGCGCTTCCTGAACCCGGAGCGCGTCAGCATGCCCGACTTCGACGTCGACTTCTGCATGGACCGGCGCGACGAGGTCATCGCGTACGTCACGAAGAAGTACAGCAAGGAGGCCGACAAGCCGTCCGTCGGGCAGATCGCCACGTTCCACGAGCTCAAGGCGCGGAGCGTGATCAAGGACGTCGCCCGGGCGATGGCGTTCCCCGCGAACGAGGCGCAGAAGATCGCGAGCCTCATCCCGCAGAAGGGGCCGGGGATCACGTACACGATCCCCGAGGCGCTCGACATCGAGCCGAAGCTCAAGGCGCTCAAGGAGAGCGACCCCACGGTCGCGGAGCTCCTGAAGCAGGCGCAGAAGCTCGAGGGGCTGACGCGGCACGCCGGCATGCACGCCGCCGGCGTCGTCATCAGCGAGGGGCCGCTCTGGGATCACGTGCCGTGCTTCAAGAACGGCGAGCAGATCGTCACGCAGTACTACAAGGACGATGTCGAGCTGGCCGGGCTCGTCAAGTTCGACTTCCTCGGGCTGAAGACGCTCACCGTCATCGACATCGCGGTGCGGCTCGTGAACGCGCGGCCGGACCGCGCCGGGAAGGAGGGCGCGCTGTTCGACGTGAACACGGTGCCGATCGACGACGCCGCCACCTACGCGCTCCTCCAGTCGGGCGAGACCACCGGGGTGTTCCAGCTCGAGTCGAGCGGCATGCAGCAGCTCTTCAAGGACCTGAAGCCCGACGCCTTCGAGGACATCGTCGCCGCCGTGGCGCTCTACCGGCCCGGGCCGCTCGGCACCGGCATGGTGAAGGACTTCGTCGACTGCAAGCACGGCCGCAAGCCGATCGAGAAGATGCACCCGCTCGTCGACGAGCTCCTCCAGCCGACGTACGGCGTCATCGTCTACCAGGAGCAGGTCATGCAGATCGCGCAGCGGCTCGCGGGCTACACGCTCGGCGGCGCCGACCTGCTCCGGCGCGCCATGGGCAAGAAGAAGCCCGAGGAGATGGCGAAGCAGAAGGCGACGTTCGTCGACGGCGCGCTCAAGAACGGGGTGAAGTCGGAGGACGCCGAGCGCATCTTCGGGCTCCTCGAGTACTTCGCGGGCTACGGCTTCAACAAGAGCCACTCGGCCGCGTACGCGCTGCTCACCTACCAGACGGCGTACCTCAAGGCGCACTACCCGGTCGAGTTCCTCTGCGCCCTCATGACGGCCGACCGCGACAAGATCGAGAAGGTCGTGCGGATCATCGCGGAGGGGCGCGCGTGGGGGGTCGAGATCCTGCCGCCCGAGATCAACGAGTCGAAGACGGACTTCACCGTCGTCTACAGCGCGAAGCCGGTGACGAACGGCAAGCGCGTGACCGGCACCCGGCGCGGAGGCTCGCGCGTCAGAGATCCGTACGACCCGAAGATCCGCTTCGGGATGGGCGCGATCCGCGGCGTCGGCGAGTCGGCGCTCGAGGCGATCCTCGAGGCGCGGGAGGCGGGCGGCGCGTTCGGGGATCTGTTCGACTTCGCCGAGCGCGTCGATCCGCGGCGGGTCAACAAGGGGGTGTTCGAGGCGCTCGTGCAGTGCGGCGCGTTCGACGCGAGCCTCCGGGCGCGGGGCATCTCGCGGGCGCGGGCGTTCGCCGCCATCGACAGGGCGCTCGATCGCTCGCGCTCCGCGAGCAAGGAGCGGAACAGCGCGCAGATCGGCCTGTTCGCGGCGGTCGCGTCCAAGAGCGAGGTGCGGCTGGACGACTACCCGATGGCCGAGGACTGGGATCTGCGCGAGACGCTCTCGCGGGAGAAGCAGTCGCTCGGGTTCTACGTCTCGGGGCACCCGCTCGATCGGTACGGCGTGGATCTGAACCGCTTCGACGTGACCGCGGTGAGCGCGCTGGCCGGCATGGATGCCTGGGCCAGGGTGCGCGTCGGCGGGATGGTCGAGGGATACCGCGAGCGCATCTTCAAGGGGGGCGGCGGCAAGATCGCGTTCTTCGTGCTCGAGGACACGTCGGGCCGGGTCGAGGTCAAGGTGCGCGAGAAGCAGATCGAGGCCTACGGCGAGCTCCTGAACCGGGGAGAGCCGGTCTTGATCTCGGGGAAGGTCAGCTTCCCCATGGTGGACGAGGGCGCCGAGGAGGCCGAGTCCGCGCCGCGCGAGCCGACGCTCCTGCTCGACGAGGTGCAGCCGCTCTCCGACGCGATCCTCGCGCAGACGCGGAGCGTGGCGATCACGCTGAAGTCGCGCAGCGCCAGGCGCGAGCACATCGACCGGCTCGGCGCGCTCCTGCGGGCGAGCCCGGGGGTGTGCCCGGTGCAGCTCGTGATCCAGCTCGACGACGGGGCGGAGGCGGTGCTGGCGCTGGGGCGCGATCTCCGCGTCGAGCCGAACGACGCGATGCTCGGGCGGCTCGAGAAGCTGTTCGGAGAGAAGGTGGCCGAGCTCAGGTAGGCGGCTCGTCCGCGCCCGCTTGCTCGGCGGCCCGCACGAGGGCGCCGAGCTTCGCCTCGGCGTCGCCGCGGTCGCCCTGGTGCTTGAGCAGGACGCCGAGGGTATCGCGGGCGAGCTCCTGGGTGATCGCGCGCTTGCCGAGCAGGAGCAGCGCGCGGGCCCAGTCGATCGTCTCGCTGATCGCGGGGGATTTCCGCAGATCCATGGCCCTGAGGGCGCCGACGAACGCGACGATCTGCGCGGCGAGGCGGGCCTCGATCCCCGGGAGGGCCACCTTCAGGATGGCGATCTCGCGCGAGGGCGGCGGGTAATCCAGGAACGCGTGCAGGCACCGGCGGCGCAGCGCCTCGGTCATCTCGCGCGTGGCGTTCGTGGTGAGCAGGACGAGCGGCGGGTGCGCGGCGCGGATGGTGCCGAGCTCGGGGATCGTGACCTGCATGTCGGAGAGCACCTCCAGCAGGAACGCCTCGAACTCCGGGTCGGCGCGATCGACCTCGTCGATGAGGAGGACGACAGGGGCGGGGCTCCGCAGCGCCGCGAGGAGCGGGCGCGCGATCAGGAAGTGCTCGCTGAAGAACGACGCCTCGCTCCCCGCGATCGCGCGCGCGGCGGCGGCGAGGCTCGCGGCGCCGGCGATCTCCTTCGCGACCGCGTCGCGCAGGAGCTGCGTGTAGAGCATCTGCTTCGCGTAATCCCACTCGTACAGCGACTTCGCCTCGTCGAGGCCCTCGTAGCACTGGAGCCGGATGAGCCCGCGGCCGAGCGCCTCCGCCGCGGCGCGGGCGAGATCGGTCTTGCCGACGCCCGCCGGCCCCTCGAGCAGGAGCGGCCGCTCCATCCGGAGGGCGAGCCAGAGCGCGAGCGAGGTCGCCGGATCCGAGATGTAGCGGGCCGCGGCGAGGCGCGCGTCGAGCTCGTCCGCGGTGGCCGGGGTGTCGTCGCGGGCGCGCCGATCGCCGGGCGCGCCGCCGTCGTGATCCGGGGGGGGCGTCACGGCGGGACGGTAGCACGCCGCGCGCGGCGCCCGGGTGGCGGCGCGGCGCGGCGCGAGCGAGGCCGGCCGTGGCCGCCCTCGCGGCGCTGGGTTAGAGATCGCGGCGATGACCGAAGAGCACCGCTCGCTCGTGCGCATCGACGCGACTGGCACGGCTCACCCCGTCGACCTGGACGCCAGCAAGCACCTGCGCGCGCGGCAGGGGGTGTTCCAGCTGCTGCCCGCGCCCGGCCACCTCGTCGTGATGCGCCACGTGGGGAACGAAGCGCCGCGCGACGTGGCGACGTCCCCGGCGCTCCGGCTCGCCGGGCAGATCATGGGGCCGGGCGCGCTCTGCGACGTCGTGTCGCTCATCGGGCAGGCGGGGTGGATCGGCGAGCTCGTCGTGCTCGGCGGCGGGGAGAGCCGGTCGCTGTTCTTCGAGCCCGGCCACGCCGTCGCCGCGCGCTCGAGCGCCCCGGGCGAGCGCATCGGCGAGGTGCTCTACCGCTACGGCGCGCTCTCGCGGCCGCAGGTCGACGCGACGCTCGCCGCCGCTGCGCCGGACGTGCGCTTCGGCGAGACCGCGGTGAAGCTCGGCTTCGTGCCGCGGGAGCGGCTTTACCAGCTGCTCAGCACGCAGGCCGAGGAGATCGCCTACCGGGTCCTCCTCGCGGGCGAGGGGATGTTCTACTTCCTCGCGGGCTTCGAGGAGGAGCAGATCCCGACGCGCCACAGCCTGCCGGTCCACGCGCTGCTCCTGGAGGCGGTGCGCCGCATGGACGAGATGCGCTATTTCCGCGAGCGGATCCCGTCGGACCAGCACGTGCCCGCGCGCGCGCCGGATCGCGGCCCGCCGCCGGAGGAGCTCCGCGCGGTGTACGACGCCGTCGATGGGCAGCGATCGGTGGCGGAGGTGGCGCGCGCGCTCGGGCAGGGGGAGTTCGAGACCACCCGGGCGCTCTTCCAGCTGACGCAGTCCGGGCGCGTCGTGGTGCGCGCGCCGGGGCCGACGGGCGCCGCCGCCGGCATCGCGCTCTTCAACGAGGCGATCGCGTCGATCCTCTCCGCCGTCGACGGGGTCGAGCGGGGCGACGAGGTGCGCTGGCAGCTCGCCTCGTTCGTCGCGGGCGCGGGCATCTACGACACCCTCTTCCGCGGGGCGGGGCCGGCGGCGGACGGCACGTTCGAGCCCGCGAAGCTGATCGAGAACGCGACGCTCATCGCCGGCCCCGAGCAGGCCGAGGCGATGCTCTCGCAGTGGCTCCGCGATTACGTCTCGTTCGCGATGTTCGTCGCGGAGCCCTGCCTGCGCCTGTCGCCCGAGGGCATCCCGCTCTCGAGGCGCAGCGACAACCAGCCGCCGCTGTCGAGGCGCGTCGCCGCGCTCGTGGGCCCGCTCGCGCCGAGGTAGCCGCCGCCGGCCGCGCGAGGCGCGCCGCTAGCCGCGCGGCTCGGCGAGGATCTCCGCGGCCAGGAGATCGAGCCGCGGCGCCGCGCGATCGGGGCAGGGGAGGTCGGCCTCCCCGCGGAGCGGGCACAGCTCGCAGCGGCGTCCATCGAGGAGCAGGCCCGCCCGCATGCCCGCGGCGCGCGCGGCCGCCACGTCGCTCGGCGCGTCGCCGATCATCCAGCTCGCGGCGACGTCGAGATCGAGATCGCGCGCGAGCCCCGTGAGCAGCCCAGGCTTCGGCTTGCGGCAGTCGCACGGGCCGATCAGCGCCGGATCGCCGCCCGGCCCGCCCTCGGGGTGGTGCGGGCACACCGCGAGCGCCGCGATCGCGACGCCCGCCGCGCGCAGCCCGTCGACGAGCGCGCGGTTCGTGCGCTCGATCGCGCCCCAGGGGACCTGACCCTTCGCCGCCCCCGGCTGGTTGGTCGCGATCGCCAGCACGAACCCCGCGTCCGAGAGGCGCCGCAGGCCCTCGAGCGCGCCGGGGAGGAGGCGGATCTGATCCGGGTGGAACGCCGTCACGACGACGCCGAGCTCGGGATCGCGCACCACGTCGATGAGGGTGCCGTCGCGGTCGAGCACGATCCCGCGCCTCGCCACGCGGCGCTCAGCTCTCGGCCACGAGCTGCAGGAGCCGCTCGCAGATCATGTGATGGTAGACCTCGTGGAAGCCCTCGACGTGCGGCGTCGACGTGTAGCCGGCCCGCGTCCTCGGCACGATCACGCTGGCGTCGGCCATCTGGCGCAGGGCGCCGCCGTCGTAGCCGACGAGGGCGACCACCTTGGCCCCCGCCTTCTTCGCGAAGTCCGCGGCGGCCACCAGGTTCTGCGACCACGGGCCGGCCCGATCGGCGCCAGAGCCGCCGTGCACGCTCAGGCACACGAGCACGTCGCCCGCGACGATGCGGCCATCGAGCTGCTCGAGGAAGATCCGGTTGAAGCCGACGTCGTTGGTCAGGGCGCTGAGGAGGGCCGCGTTGTCGCACAGCGAGGTGCACTTGAAGCGGCGCTTGCCTTCGACCCACGTGAACTTGGCGATGTCGCAGGCGAGGTGGCTCGCGTTCGCCGCCGAGCCGCCGTTGCCGCACGTGTAGATGGTGCGATCGTTCCGGTACGCCTCGAAGAGGATCTCGATGACCCGCGCCATGTCGTCGGGGCTCGTCGCGAGGGCGATCTCGGCCGTCTCGCGAAGGTACTTTTCCACGAAGTCGTGCGTGCTCTGCGGCATGGTCGATCTATAGCCAGGATCCCGCGGGAATGCCCAGCGACCGGCGCGCAGGCGCGCCAGCTCACGATCGGTGCAGGTTCGCGACGATGCGCGCGCCGTCGAGATCGAAGCGGAAGCGCAGCACGCGCAGGCCCCTCGCGGCGAGCGCCTCCAGCACCCTGCGCTTCTCCGCCGGGCGGACGTAGAACATGAAGAACCCGCCCCCGCCGGCCCCCATCAGCTTGCCGCCGAGCGCGCCGGCGCTCCGGGCGATCTCGTAGATCTCGTCGAGGACCTCGTCGGTCATCTTGGAGGCGAGCTTACGCTTCTGGGTCCAGTGGGCGTGCAGGAGCTCGCCGTAGTCGTCGAGCTTGCCCGACACGAGGATGCGGTGCACGTCGCGGCCGATCTCCTTGATGCGGTGCATCCGCTGGACCACCGCGGGCTCGAGGTCGTGCAGCCGTCGCCCCTGCTCCGACAGCACGATCCTGGCCGGTCGCTCGATGCCGCTCCACACGATGAGCAGGTTGCTCTCGAGCTCGTCCAGCACCTCGTCGCGGACCGGCACGGGCTCGACGTGCACCGAGCCGTCCGGCGAGAACGTGAACGCGGTGACGTTGCCGTAGGCGGCGATGTACTGATCCTGCTTGCCGATCGGCTCCCCGAGGCGCTCGATCTCGATGGCGCACGCCTCGCGGGCGAGCTGCTCGGACGAGACGAAGTCGCGCTTGTACGCGTGCAGGGCGTTGAGGAGCGCGACCGTGAACGAGCTCGACGAGCCGAGGCCCGAGTTCGCGGGGAGATCCGCGACGCTCGTGAGCTCGATCGAGTGCTCGATTCCCATCATCCGGAGCGCCTCCCGGAAGATGGGGTGCTCGATCCTGTCGACCGAGGGGACGATCTCGGTCTTGGAGTAGGCGAGGCGGATGTCGCGGTGGAAGCGCTTGTTGGCCGTGACGTAGATGTACTTGTCGATGGCGGCCGACACGAGGTAGCCGCCGAAGCGGTCGGAGTAGGCGGGCAGGTCGGTCCCGCCGCCGCCGAGGGAGAAGCGGACCGGGGCGCGGGAGACGATCATCCCCGCTCCTCCGCCGCGCCCGGGGCCGCGAGCGCGGCCTCGAGATCGCGGAGGCCCCCCTCGGAGCCGATCTCGTAGAAGCGCGCCGCGACCGGGAGGGCCCGCAGCCGGCCGCGCGCCGCGAGGTCGCGCTGCACCGCATCGAAGCCGAGCGGCGCGCCCGCCGGCAGCGCCTCGACGACCTCGCGGCGGAGCGCGGTCGCGCCGTAATCGATGTGGTCGAGGGCAGGGTCGGGCGGGGCGTCCGCGCGGCGCTTCTCGTAACGCGCCACGAGGTCGCCCGAGATCGCCGTGTTCGAGGCGTCGAACCGACCCTCGTTCCGGTACACGGCCATCGTGCCGAGCGCGCCCGGGTGCGCGCAGAGGTCCCGGAGCGGGGCCAGGTAGTCGAAGGGGAGATAGGAGTCGCCGTAGGTCATGAGGAACACAGGGGCCAGGTGAGGCAGCGCGCGGCGCAGCGCGCCGGCGGTGCCCAGGAGCTCGGGGCCGTCGTCGGCATAACGGAGCGGCAGCCCCGCGAACCGGTCGCCCATCGCCGCGCGAACGGCGTCGCCGAGGTGACCCACGCAGAGGACCACCTCGCCGAAGCCCGCGGCGGCGAGCCGATCGAGCAGCCACGCCCCGAACGGCCTGCCGGCCACCGGCAGGAGGAACTTCGGCGTGCGCTCCGTCCGCGGGCGCATCCGGGTGCCGAGACCGCCGGCGAGGATCACGGCTTGAGGGGACGAGGTTCCGGGGCGCACCAGCGGGACGTACCACAGACGGCGGCCGCCATCGGCGCGCCCCGGGCGGTCCCGCCGGCCGCCCGAAGAAATCGTCGCCACAAACTGTACGATCGTTCAGCTACTGAACTAGGGTCGTCGCCATGACCGACAAGGACCTCGTTCCGCATCTTCTCCGGACGCTGCTCGCCCTCCAGAGCGAGGGCAAGGCGGTGACCCTCGAAACATTGACCACGGCGCTCGCGGTGCGCCGGACCGACGTCCGCCGGGTGATCACCGCCCTGCACCGCGAGGGGTACCTCGATGCCCTCCGGATGCGGCTGACGTTCCGCGGGCTCGCGCTCGGCGCGGCGTTCGCGGCGGCGCCGCTCCGCCCGCTGCGCCGCCCATCGCTCCGCGCCGTCAAGGCGGCTTGATCGCCCGCGCCCGGAGGACCGCCCCCGCCGGCGCCGCCGCGAGCGGCGAGTCGACCTCTGCCCAGCGGCGTGCCCGCACCCGCGGCCCGCGCCGCGGACGGATGGTCCGACATGGATTGTCGATGAGTTTCGGATCTTGCCCGCATTTCATTTGGTAGAGCGGCAAATTCACACTGGACACGCGCCCGAGCCACCGATCGAGCGCCGGGCCGCGGGCGACGGCCGGCGCGAGATCGTCCGGGTTTCTCCGGTCTCTGCGCGCCACTCCGCGCGGAAGACGTTGACATTCCGGGGGATTCGTGAGACGGCGGCTGCGTGATATCCGATGTCGAGATCGAGAATGAGATTCGTGCTTTGGTGGCCGAGTTCCTGGAGGGCATGAGAGCGCTGGCCCGTAAGGACCTTCTGCAGAACGCAGCGCGGTACCTGGAAGTCGACATCAAGGCCGCAGGGATATCCGGGCCCGTCGCGACTCCCATGAAGCCGGCTCCGAAGGTCGAGCGCGCTCCGGCGCCGCGGCGCCCGGCCGCGCCGGTCCGCAGCGCGCCGTCGCGCAAGGCCCCCGCCCCGAAGCGCGCCGCGCCGCGCAAAAAGGCGGCCGCGCCGCGGGCCACCGCGGGCGCCGCGCGCCCGGCGGCCACCCCGGCCAAGGGGCGCCCGGCGAGCGCCGCCCCCGCCCCGGCGGCGCCCGCCGTCGGCGCCGCGGGGAAAGAGGCCGAGCAAGCCCGTCCGGGCAGCCCGGAAAACGCGCCGTCCGGGATCCCCGGGGACGAGATCGCCGAGGCGCTGCTCGCCCATGTGGAGATCGAGCCGGGCCAGGGCATCGACGATCTTGCGCTGGCGATGGGCACGCCCGCAGCCGATCTCCAAGAGCCGATCAAGAAGCTCCTCGAGGAAAACAAGATCACCGAGGAGCTGAACCAGGGTCAGACGTCGTACTACCCGGCCTGAGCGACATCGACGCGCGGTCGTCCGGGCACGAGCGTTGCCTGGAGCCGGCCGCAGGACGGGCGGTCGGCGCGGCGCGAGCCGGCGCCGCCGCCGCGTCACAAACCACGCCACCGGGCCGCGGGCTGCAGGCATCGAGCCGGGCGAGCCCTGCGGCCACGTCCGGCCGGACGCTGCGCTCTCGTGTGTTGGCTGACGTACCCGGCGAGGCCGTCGCCGCGCACTCGACGCGGACGCGGGGCCCCGGTAACCTGCCCTTCCAGGCTCTTCCCGGATGACTCCCGCGCACGAACAGATTCTGAACGTCCTGCTCGGCTATCTCTCGGCGATGAATGCAGAGGGAGTCCTGCTCCGGGCCATGCGGGAGGCGGAGATCCAGCCCGAGAAGTTCTCGCTCGACGACCTGCCGGACATCATTCCGAGCATCGAGCGCCGGGCCCGTCTTTATGTCGATCCGGCGCGGCTCGGTCGGCTCAAGTCGGAAATTTCGGCGATCGGCGGGGATCGACCTTCGCGGCGCTCGAAGGTCATGGTCATCAACGTGGAGGCGGACATCAGCGAGGCGCGCCTGAGCGCGAAGGCCGTTTGCGATGCGGCCGGCGCAAAGAGCTTCACTTCGCACAAGGTCGCGACCATCGTCAGCGAGCTCGCCCGGAACATCGTCCATTATACCCCGGGCGGCACGATCGAGATCGCCGTCCAGCGCGACAGCCCGATCCGCTTCCTCATCGTCGCGGTGGACGAGGGCAGCGGCATCCAGAACCTGCAGGAGATCCTCGCCGGCCGCTACAAGAGCAAGACCGGCATGGGCCGCGGCCTCATCGGGGTCAAGCGGCTGGCCGATCGCTTCCAGATCGACTCGGGACCGAAGGGCACGCGGGTGGAGATCGAGGTCCACCTGTGAAGCTCGCCGTGGAGTACGCCATTCTCCCCAAGGACGGAGAGCGCGTCAGCGGCGACGCCGCCTTCGTGCGGTCCGGCGAGGACGGGGTCCTCTTCGCGGTCATCGACGCGCTGGGTCACGGCGAGCACGCGGCGGCCGCGGCGAACGTCGCGCTCAAGGCGCTCGCCGACGCGCCGGGCGGCGAGGACGTCCGCGCCCTCATCGACCGCCTCCACGCGCGGCTCCGCGGGACCCGCGGCGCCGCCGGCATGGTCTGCCGCTTCCGGGAGGGGCGGCTCCAGGGCTGCGGGGTCGGCAACGTCGAGCTGATGTCCCACGGCACGCGCGTGCAGTGGCTCCAGAGCCCGGGCATCCTCGGCGCGTCGCTCGGGAAGGTCCGGATCTTCGACGCGCAGCTCGCGCCGGGCGACCGACTCGTCGTCTTCTCCGACGGGATCTCGCCCCGCTTCGATCTCTCGCTGTTTCGTGGGATGAGGGCCGCGGAGGCCTGCCGCGTCCTCATGAGCCGACACCGGCGCTCGCACGACGACTCAACGGTCTTGATCGCCGACATCGAACCTTAGGATGACCATGGAGCTCAAGCGCCTTCCGATCATCAACCTCTGGGACCGGATCCTGGTGCCCATCCAGGGGGACGTGACCGACGACCTCGCGGAGCAGCTGAACACCGAGGTGCTGCGGGCCATCCACGAGAGCGGGGCGAAGGGGCTGGTCATCGATCTCACGGCCGTGTGGATCATGGACAGCCACCTGTGCGCCGTGCTCTCGAACCTGGCCTCCGCCGCGCGGCTCATGGGCACGCCCACGATCCTGTCCGGGCTGAGCCCCGAGATCGCGATGACGCTGCAGGCCATGGGGGTGGAGCTCGAGGCCGTGAAGACGGCGCTGACGCTCGAGCAGGCGCTCACCATGCTCGGGCTCGAGGTGCGCCGGGCCGAGGCGCGCGACGAGGACGACGAGGACGACGACGACGACCTATTCGACGACGACGAAGACGACGAGGACGACGACGACGGATGGGAGGCGGACGACCGCGGCGACTCGAGGCGCGCGCCGCAGGCCGCGCGTTCGCCGCGGCCCGCCGCGAGGGCCGACCGCGGGCAAGGCGGCAAGAGCCGGCTCAGGCGCCGCTGAGCCCGCGCTCGCGCGGCCGGCGCGGCGTCGCGCCATCCACGCGAGCGCAATCGACGTCGATCGACGTCGATCGACGCATCGGACGCGCGCGCCTGACGGCCGGGTGACGGCGATGGTCCGGGTGGGCAACGCCGTGGGTCCCTGGTATGCCTCACGACCGCTCTCCGGGCGATCACCATGGACAAGCTGGATTGCCTCACCGCTCCTCCGCCCAAGCAGCGGGGGATCTTCTGCAACCGGACGCTGAACCTCCGTTCGATCAGGGCGATCGGATACGACATGGATTACACGCTGATCCACTACCGGGTGGAGGCGTGGGAACGTCGGGCGTACGAGCACCTCCGCCACCTGCTGGAGAGCGAGGGCTGGCCGGTCGGAGACCTGACCTTCGAGCCGGACCTCGTGATCCGGGGGCTCATCCTGGACACCGAGCTCGGCAACCTGCTCAAGGTGAACCGATTCGGGTACGTGAAGCGGGCCTACCACGGCACGAAGCCGATCGATTTCGAGACCCAGCGCGCGACGTACGCGCGGACGATCGTCGACCTCTCGGACGGGCGCTACGTCTTCCTGAACACGCTCTTCTCGCTCTCGGAAGGGTGCATGTACGCGAAGCTCGTCGATCTGCTCGATCAGCGCCGGCTGCCCGAGGTGCTCGGCTACAGCGACCTCTACCGCCGCGTGAAGGATCGCCTCGACGCGACGCACATGGAGGGGCAGCTCAAGGCCGAGATCATCGCGGATCCGGACCGGTTCGTGCTGCTCGATCCGGAGACCCCGCTCACCCTGCTCGACCAGAAGGAGGCGGGCAAGAAGCTCGTCCTGATCACGAACTCGGAGTGGGTCTACACCCGCGCGATGATGAGCTACGCGTTCGATCGCTTCCTGCCGGACGGCATGACGTGGCGTGACCTGTTCGACGTGGTCATCGTGTCCGCGCGGAAGCCGGAGTTCTTCTCGAGCCGCAGCCCGCTGTTCGAGGTGGTCACGGAGGACGGCCTCCTGCGCCCGGCCGGCCGGCTGCGCGAGGGCGGGCACTACCTCGGCGGCAACGCGGGGCTCGTCGAGCACCACCTCAGGCTGTCCGGCGACGAGATCCTCTATATCGGCGATCACATCTATGGAGATGTGCACGTGTCGAAGAGCGTCCTCAGGTGGCGCACGGCGCTCATCATCCGGGAGCTCGAGGAGGAGATCGTCGCGATCGAGGAGGCGCGGGGGGCCGAGGCGCGGCTCGACCTCTGGATGCGGGAGAAGGAGGACGCGGAGCGCATCTACGCGAGGCTGCGCCTCGAGCTCCAGCGGATGCGCGCCGGCTACGGGCCGGTCGTCGGGGCGACCGAGGCCGAGGTCCAGGCGAAGATGAACGAGCTCAAGGTGAGCCTCGCGGCGCTCGACGCGCGGATCGCGCCGCTCGCGAAGGCGTCGGCCGAGACGCTGAACCCGCGGTGGGGGCTGCTCCTCCGCACGGGGAACGACAAGAGCCACCTGGCCCGGCAGATCGAGCGCTCGGCGGACATCTACACGTCCCGCGTCTCCAATTTTCTCCTGGCGACGCCGCACGTGCTGCTTCGCTCGCACCGCGGGAGCCTGCCGCACGACCCCATGGGCGCGCCGCCGGGCGCCGAGCGGCAGAACGGCGAGCCGGCCCCGGTCGACGACGCGACGCCCGTGGGGATGTAGTCGACCCCGGAGGGCTTCAGGCGCCCCGGTGCGCGCGGCGAGCCGCCGCGCGGCCGCCCGAGGCCGCGGGCCGGTGCATGCGCGGCCGCCCGAGGGCCGCGGGCCGGTGCATGCGTGGCCGCCCGAGGGCCGCGGGCCGCGCGGCGGCCTCAGGCCGCGAGTCGCTGCGCGGCGCTGTCCAGGATGTCGAGGCACCCCGCCAGGCTGTCGCAGAAGAGCAGCTCGCGCCGGAGGGCGGACGCCCCGGGGAGGCCGCGGAGATAGCCGCTCAGGTGGCGCCGCGTCACGCGCACGCCGTGCGGCTCGCCGCGCGCCTCGGTGTTCGCGATGAGGTGCGCGCGGCACAGGGCGAGGCGCTCCTCGGCCGTCGGCGGCGGGAGCCGCGCGCCGTGGTCGAGCAGGGCGCGCGCCTCGCGGAAGACCCAGGGGTGGTCGATCGCCGCGCGGCCGACCATCACGCCGGCGCACCCCGTCTCCCGCAGGGCGCGGGCGGCGTCGTCGGCGGTCTTGATGTCGCCGTTCACCACGACGGGGATCGACACGACCTCGCGCGCGCGGGCGGCCCAGCTCCAGTCGGCCGCGCCGCTGTGCCCCATCTGGGCCGTGCGGCAGTGGATCGTGAGCGCGGCGACGCCGGCGTCCTCGAGGCGGCGCGCCAGGTCGACGATCGGCATGTGGGACTCGGGCCCCCAGCCGATGCGCGTCTTCACGGTGACCGGGAGCGCGACCGTGCGCGCCACGAGCCGGGCCATCGCCACCATCGCCTCCGGATTGCGCAGCCAGCCCGCGCCCGCCCCGCGGCCGGCGATCTTCGGCACCCAGCAGCCGCAGTTGATGTCGAGGAACGCCGGCCCCGCCTGCTCGGCGACCCGCGCGGCCTCGGCGAGGCGCTCCGGGTTGGCGCCGTAGATCTGGATCGCCGTCGGCTGATCGTCGGCGGACAGGGCGAGCTTGCGCCGCGCGGTCTTGCACCCGCGCAGCAGCCCCTCGACGTTGACGAACTCCGTCACGCACAGCTCGGCGCCGAGCTCCCGGCAAATGCGTCGGAAGACGGCGTCCGTCACGTCCTCCATGGGCGCGAGCACGACGGGGCGGCTATCGAACAGCCGGCGAAAGCTTTCGGGCGAGAGCGGCACGGTGGCGAGCTTTCAAGCACGGATCCGGCCGGTTGACCAGGGCGACGCCGCGGGCTCGGCGCCCGGGCCCCTCCGGCGCCTGGCTCACCGGGCTCGATCTGCGCGCCGGCGCGCGGAGGCGCGGCCGGCGCTCGTCCGTCGGATACCTCGGACGCCTCGGACCTCGCGACGTGTGTGCCGGCAGCGCACGAACACGGCAGGTCTGGGGGCGAGCGGCCTTGTTGGTATGACATCCTGGGTGGGAGACGGCGCGCGGCGCAGCCCGCCATCGTGACCGAGGAAACCAGCCGCGCCGATGCCCGCAACGCTCGCTTGACGTTCGGCGCGGCTCTGGCGACCCTCGAGAGTGCCATGAAGCGTGCGATGCTCAGAGACGCTCTCCGCGCTGAGCGCTCGGCGTCGTCGCGCATGCTCAGGGAGCGCGAGACCCGCCCGATCGGCGCGCGGCGCAGCGCCTTGACCGCCCACGACACCGAGAGCGTGCGCCGCGCGGTCCGCCGCGCTTTCCGGGTCGCGCTCTGGATCTGGCCCGCGTTCACGCTGGTCGACGTGTTCATGGCGACCGTGCTGTACCCCGCGGCGCCGGTGTGGCGCTGCATGGTCATGCGCCTGATCGAGCAGGCGATCGCCCTCGCCGTGTACCGGCTCTCGGGTCGTCCGACGGTCTCGGGGCGCGTCGTGCTGCTCGGGTACGACGCGGCGTTCCTCATCGCCGCGATCTTCATCTCGCTCATGGCGCTCGATTTCGGCGGCCTGACGAGCGCGTACATGCACGGGCTCTCCATCGTCGTGCTGCTGCGTACGGCGCTCGTGCCGGCGCCGTTCGGCAAGGCGCTCCTCGCCTCCGCGCCGATGTTCCTCGCGTTCCCGACCGTCATGGGCGTCGCCGCGATCTTCTCCCCCTCCATCCTTTCGGCGTGGCTCGACCCGACGACGCTGCTCACGGCCGCCAGCCATTACATCTTCGTCCCCTCCTCGGGGGTGATCGGGGCCCTGTCGAGCCACGTGGTCTGGGCCGCGCAGCAGCAGGTCTATCAGGCGCGCAAGCTGGGCAGGTATCGGCTCGAGGCGCCGATCGGCAAAGGCGGGATGAGCGAGGTCTGGCTCGCGTGGGACGAGACGCTCCAGCGCGACGTCGCCCTCAAGCTCCTGCGGACCCGCGACGCGCCGGACCCGGCGGTGCTGAAGCGCTTCGAGCAGGAGGCGCACGCGGCCAGCAAGCTCAGCGATCCGCACACCATCCGGATCTTCGACTTCGGCGCGAGCGACGACGGCATCTACTACATCGCGATGGAGCACCTGCGCGGGGCCGATCTCGCGGCGATCGTGCGGAGCTACGGCCCCATGCCCGTGGCGCGCGCCGTGCGCTTCGCCCTGCAGGCCTGCCGCTCGCTCATCGAGGCGCACGAGGCCGGGATCATCCACCGGGACATCAAGCCGCAGAACCTCTTCGTCACCCGCGTGGGCGACGACCACGACTTCCTCAAGCTGCTCGATTTCGGCGTCGCGCGGATGGTCGAGGGCGGCCGGGACGCCGAGCTGACGAACAGCGGCATGCTCTGCGGGACGCCGGCCTACATGGCGCCGGAGGTGTGCCGCGGCGACCGCGCGGACGCGCGCAGCGACCTCTACTCGCTCGGCGGCACGCTCTATTTCCTGCTCACCGGGGAGCTGCCGTTCGAGGGCTCGTCGTCGGGGCAGCTCTTCGTCGCGCACATGACGAAGGCGCCCCTCGCGCCGTCGGTGCGCCGCGGCCCGGCCGTCCCCCGCGCGGTCGACCGCCTCGTCCTGCGGTGCCTCGCCAAGGACCCGCGCCACCGCTTCCAGAGCGCGCGCGCGCTGTACGACGCGCTCTTGCCGATGCTCGACGAGTCCGCCTGGAGCGCGGCGGACGCGGAGCGCTTCTGGGTGACCGATCGAGCGGAGAAGCTCGGCCAGCTCGAGGCGCCGCCCGAGCGCCTCGCCCCCGCGCGGGGCGGCTCGACGCACACCGCATCAGCCCGATAAAGCCCGGACACCGCGCGTCGCCCTGCCGTCATCGCCGCGAAGGCGGCCGTCCACGAGCGCGACGCCGCACGGGAAAAGTGCATCGAAACGGTTCGGAAACACACGAGAAACTCCGATTTTGGATCGCTGCCTGTATGACGCAGTGGCCGATGCAGAGCAGGAATTGATCGGAGAGTGGCCGCCTGTCGCGCCGTGTTTCATGGCCGTCACGCCCGATCTCGGTGAGGAGGACAGATGTCGACGTTGATTACCGAGTGGAATCCCGACGATGATGTGTTTTGGGAGAAGACAGGAAAGCGGATCGCTCGTCGGAACCTCATCTGGTCGATCATCGCCGAGAACATCGGCTTTTCCGTCTGGCTGCTCTGGAGCGTGACGGCCACCCGGCTCCCCAAGGTCGGCTTCAACTACACCACGGACCAGCTCTTCCTGCTGGTCGCGATCCCAGGCCTCGTCGGCGCGCTGATCCGGTTCCCTTACACGTTCGCCGTCCCGAAGTTCGGCGGGCGCAACTGGACCATCGTCAGCGCGCTCCTCTTGCTGATCCCCACGATCTCGCTCTCGGTGCTCGTGACCAAGCCCGACACGCCGTTCTGGATGATGGCGCTCGCGGCGGCGACCGCGGGGCTCGGCGGGGGCAACTTCGCGTCCAGCATGGCCAACATCTCGTTCTTCTACCCGGACAAGAAGAAGGGGCTGGCGCTCGGGCTCAACGCCGCCGGCGGCAACATCGGCGTCAGCAACGTGCAGCTCCTCGTGCCCCTCCTCATCGGGCCCGGCGCGGTCGCGACGGCGATCGGCGGGTATCACACCGAGTCGGGGATTTACCTGCAGAACGCGGGGTTGATGTGGATCCCGCTCATCCTCATCTCGGCGGGCGGCGCTTATTTCTTCATGAACAACCTGGCGTCGGCGAAGTCGAACTGGAAAGACCAGGCGGCCGCCGCCAGGAACAAGCACACCTGGATCATCGCGTGGCTGTACGTCGGGACGTTCGGCTCGTTCATCGGCTACTCGGCGGCCCTGCCGCTGCTGCTCAAGATGCAGTTCCCCGCCGTGACGCTCGAGCTCACGTTCCTGGGCGCGCTCATCGGCTCGGTGGCCCGCCCGTTCGGCGGCTACCTCGCGGACAAGATCGGCGGAGCGCGGATCACGTTCTGCAACTTCGTGGTGATGGGCCTCGCGTCGCTCGGGATCATCCACTTCCTCAACGAGAAGAGCTACGCCGGGGTCGTCACGATGTTCATGATCATGTTCATCTCGACCGGTATCGGCAACGGCTCGACCTTCCGGATGGTCCCGGTCCTCTTCCGGCGCGATCACCTGCGCGCGGTGCAGGGCAGGGGCGAGGCGGCGCGCAACGAGGCGCTGATCGCCGCGCGCCGCCAGAGCGCCGCCGTCCTCGGGTTCACCTCGGCGGTCGGGGCGCTCGGCGGGTTCTTCATCCCGCGGAGCTTCGGCGCCTCGATCAAGGCGACCGGCGGGGCCACGACGGCGGTCATGTATTTCTTCGCTTTCTATCTCACCTGCATGGGGCTCACGTGGTGGTGCTACATGAGGACCCGCTTCCTCGTGAACCGCATCCCGAGCCTCGCCGAGGCCGACGCCTGATCTGCGCGGGCCGGCGCGCCGGCGAGCGCGCCGGCGCGCCGCGGACGCCTCCTGACGCCGAGGCCCCCCGCGGGGCCGCGCGAGGAGGCCTCGGCGTTACGGGAACCCGGACCGTTGACCGTTCTGGAGCCGACCGTGGCGTTCCTGAAGGCGTGAAGCGCCATGGCGAGGACCGAGCCACGGCGCTGCCGCCGCTCATCGAGGGCCGCGCGTCGGCGTCACCGAGCCGCGCGGTCGTCAGCGCTCGCTACCAGCCGCCCCACCAGCCGCCGCCCCAGGGCCGCCAGCCGCCCCACCAGCCGCCGCCCCAGGGCCGCCAGCCGCCCCACCAGCCGCCGCCCCAGGGCCGCCAGCCGCCCCACCAGCCGCCGCCCCAGGGCCGCCAGCCGCCCCACCAGCCGCCGCCCCAGGGCCGCCAGCCGCCCCACCAGAAGCGCGAAGCCGCGTCGGGGGTCGCGCCGACGTTCTCCTCACTGGAGGTCGAGCCGGCGCCCGCCGAGCCGGGGTCTGCTGCGCTCGCGTCCTCCGGGCTCACGCCCGTCGCCGGCGCCGCGCTCGACTCCTGATCTGCGGAGCCCATCTCCTCGCCCTGAACCGCCTGCTTCGCCTCGTCGGTCTGGACCGTCGTGTCGTCCGCCGTCGCCTCCGCCGCCGCGGCGACGCCTCCGGCCGCGGCGAGAGCCGTCGAGATGGCGACGAGCGATGCGAACTTCGTCAATTGGCTCATGTTCCCATTCTCCTGTGCACATCAATTCATGTGGGTGGCGCCATCGCCCGTCGCGACGACGAGCGTTGACACGCGGGGACCTGAGGTTCCCCGTCGCACGATCATGTGTGGAGTCAGGGGCGTGATGTCGATTACCCCAGAAAGGACACCTGAGACACCATGGACGCTTTCGGCGATCCCTCGCGCGCGAGGCCCGCGCGGGGGGAGGAGAAACACATGGCGCGCGATGCCGGAGCGCGTCGGACTGCGGCGCCATGGACAAGCCGGCTAGAGATGCCTCATGCTCCTAAGACTGCCGTGCTTGTGCCCTGGAAATCAGGCCGCTCGGTCAACCGAGGTGACACGGCGCGCCCGGGGCTCCTGCGCCTGAGCGAGCGCCGTGCGGCAGGCGCGGCGCGCGGTGGGCGCGCGGTCGAGGACGCAGCATGAAGGCGCGCGAGATCGCGACGTCCGCCCGGAGGCCTCGGCTTGAAGTCGATGGAATCACCCGTGCGACTGCGTTTCCTGTGCACATGAGCCCGGCCTTCGCAGAGGAGGTCGTCAGGGCCACCACCGAGCTCGCCGGCGGCACGCCGCGTCCCGTTCCGGTCGAATTCCGAGCGCAGAAGACGGTGGACCGGGCAGCGCGGGAGTATTTCGCGGGAGGGGAGGCAGCGCGGGGCACTGCGCCCTCGCGCCGCTCGTGGGCTCGGGGCGCTGGCCGCCGGGCGGCTCAGGGGCCGCTCACGCCATGATCTCGCCGTCGTAGAACGTGATGTGCGCGGCCCGGAGCGCCTGCTCGCCGCCCATGCCGCGATGATGGCGCCGGAACACCTCGGACCTGGGGTACTCCTGGAACGCCTCCCGGCTCTCCCACCGCGAGACCGCCCGGAGGCCGCCGTCGCCCAGCCAGATCTCGAGGCCGAGAAAGCCGGAGAACTGCCGCATCTCCGGCGCTGCTCGCCGGAAGCTCTCCACCATGGCCTGGAGCGCCGGACCGGAGGCGGTGATGGTGTTGACGACGATGAACATGGTCGATGTCTAGCGGCGAGCAGGGCGCCGGCAACGCGAGGCCGCCGGAGGGCCGGCGGTGACCCGGCCCCGGGCCTCGAAGGCGGCGCCGGGGGTCGAGGCCCCGCGCGGGGCGCTCAGGCCGCGAGCTTCGCCCGGATGGCCTCGCCCATCGCCTGGGTCGACAGCTTGCCGCCGAGGTCCGCCGTCCTGGCGCCGCCGGCGATGGCTTGCGCCACCGCGCGCTCCAGCGCCGCCGCCTCCTTGTCGAGGCGCAGCGAGTGCCGGAGCAGCATCGCGGCGCTCAGGATCGTGCCGATGGGGTTGGCGATCCCCTTGCCGGCGATGTCGGGCGCCGAGCCGTGGATCGGCTCGTAGACCCCGCGCGTGCCGTCGCCCAGCGACGCGCTCGGACAGAGCCCCAGCGAGCCGGCCAGCACGGCGGCCTCGTCGGTCAGGATGTCGCCGAACATGTTCTCCGTGACGATGACGTCGAACGCCGCCGCCGACGTGATGAGCCGCATCGCGCACGAGTCGACGAGCTGGTGCTCGATGCGGATCTCCGGGTGACGGGCCGCGACCTCGGTCGCCACCGTCCGCCAGAGCCGCGACGACTCGAGGACGTTCGCCTTGTCGACCGACGTGACGAGCCGCCGGCGCGGCGCGGCCAGGCGGAAGGCGAGCTCGACGACGCGCTGGATCTCCTCGTCCGTGTACTCGAGCGTGTCGACCGCGCGCCTGCGCCCGTTCACCTCCTCGCGGAGGCGCGGCTTGCCGAAGTAGAGCCCGCCCGTGAGCTCCCGGACGACCAGGATGTCGACGTCGGCGAGCCGCTCCGGCTTGAGCGGCGAGGCCTGGACGAGCTCGGGGAACAGCCGGATCGGCCGCAGGTTCGCGTAGAGGCCGAGGCCCTGGCGCAGGGCGAGCAGCCCCTGCTCGGGGCGGACGTTCGCGCTCGGGTTGTCCCACTTGGGGCCGCCGACCGCGCCGAGCAGGACGGCGTCGGCCGCGCGGCACGCGTCGAGCGTCTCCGGCGTGAGCGCCGAGCCGGTCGCGTCGATGGCGCACCCGCCGATGAGGTGCTCGGAGTACGTGAAGCTGTGGCCGAACTGGGAGGCGACAGCATCGAGGGTGACGCGGGCTTCGGCGACCACTTCGACGCCGATGCCGTCGCCGGGCAAAAGAACGATATTGGCCTTCATGCGACCTCGCTGGCAGGCAACGTGGATGTGTACTGCTCTGGCTCTCTGGCTGCGAGCGTGAGCCCATACTCGATCCCGTCCGCGAGCGCATGCCAGGAAGCGTCGATGATGTTCGTCGAGGCGCCCACGGTGCTCCACTGGCGGTGCGCGTCGCGGCTGTCGATGAGCACGCGCGTCGTCGCCGAGGTGCCGTCGCGCCCGTCGAGGATGCGGACCTTGTAGTCGACGAGCTGGATGTCGCGCACGGCCGGGAACACGGGCGCGAGCGCCTTGCGGAGCGCGCCGTCGAGCGCGTTGACGGGGCCGGACCCCTCGGCCGCCGTGATCACCACCTCGTCGCCGACCGCGATCTTGATCATCGCCTCGGCGAAGGTGCCGACGCCCTCGCGCTGGCCCGCGATGACCTTGAAATCGAGCAGCCGGAAGGGCGGCTTGTAGCCCGGCGAGCTCCGGCGGAGCAAGAGCGCGACCGACGCCTCGGCCGCCTCGAACGACGAGCCGCGCGCCTCGCGCTCCTTGATCTGCTCGAGCACCTCCACCTCGGCGCCCGTCGGCACCTCGAGCCCGAACTCCTCGGCCTTGCTGAGGAGGTTGCCGCGGCCCGACAGCTCGCTCACCACCGTGCGCATCTCGTTGCCGACGAGCGCGGGGTCGATGTGCTGGTACGACGCCGGCTCGCGCCGCATCGCCGCGACGTGCACGCCGCCCTTGTGCGCGAAGGCGCTCCGCCCGACGTAGGCCATGTGATCGTCGGGGGAGAGGTTCGCCACCTCGGCGACGTAGTGCGAGAGCTCGGTGATCCCGCGGAGCGCCCCCTCCGGCAGCGCGAGGAGGCCGAGCTTCAGCTCGAGGTTCGGGATGATCGCGCAGAGGTTCGCGTTCCCGCAGCGCTCGCCGTAGCCGTTGATCGTGCCCTGGACGTGCCGGGCGCCCGCGCGCACGGCGGCGAGCGAGTTGGCGACCGCGAGCTCGCCGTCGTTGTGCGCGTGGACGCCGAGCGGGTGGCCGAGCTGCGCCTTGATCTCGGCGACGATCGCCTCGATCTGCCAGGGCATCGAGCCGCCGTTCGTGTCGCAGAGCGTGAGCACCTCGGCCCCGCCGCGCGCCGCGGCGCGCAGCGTCTCGAGCGCGTACGACCGATCGAGCGCGAACCCGTCGAAGAAGTGCTCGGCGTCGTAGATCACGCGGCGGCCGTGCGCGCGCAGGTAGGCGACGGTCTCCTCGATCATCCGGAGGTTCTCGTCGAGCGTCGTGCGCAGCACCGCCGTCACGTGCTGGGTCGAGCTCTTGCCGAAGATCGTGCAGACGCTCGTGCCGGCGGCGAGGAGCGCGCGCAGGCCGGCGTCGTCCTCGGGCGCGAGCGAGGCGCGGCGCGTCGAGCCGAACGCGGCGATCTTCGCGTGCTTCCACTCGATGTCCTTCGCGCGCTCGAAGAACTGCGCGTCCTTCGGGTTCGAGCCGGGCCAGCCGCCCTCGATGAAGGTCAGGCCGAACGCGTCGAGGTGGCGCGCGATCTGCAGCTTGTCCTCGCACGCGAGCGAGATGCCCTCGCGCTGGGTGCCGTCCCGTAGCGTGGTGTCGTAGATGTCGACGCGGTCCGCGGGGCGGGCGCCCTGCTCCGCGCCGTTGAGAGGCGGATTCATAAGCTTCAGTTTCCTTGTGCGGCGCGGGCAGGCCGCCGAGCTCGTCGGCCCCGCGCGGGGCCCTCGTGCGCTCGGCTCACCGGCTTACCTCGCGCTCTCGACGGCGGCGCCGTGGCCGCTCTGGTTGCTCTCGTTGCTCTCGGACGCCGCCGCGTCTTCCCTGGGCTCGACGCCGTAGGTCGCGAGGACCCGGTTCAGGGCGGTGAGGTACGCCTTCGCGCTCGCGACCAGGATGTCCGTGTCGGCGCCGTGGCCGTGGAAGACCCGCGGCGAGGCGTCGTGCTGCGGGTGCCGCTTGCCCGACGTCGCGTCCGCCCGTACCCGGACGCTCACCTCGCCGAGCGCGTCGATCCCCTCGGTCACCGCGTGCACGGAGAACTCGAGGAGGCTGCTCGGCACGCGGACGATCTCGTCGATCGCCCGGTAGGCGGCGTCCACCGGCCCGGTGCCGATCGCGGCGCGGACGTGCAGCGCGCCGTCCGGCCCGCGGAGGCGGACCGTGGCCGTCGGCATCCCGGTGGTCCCGCAGGCGACCTGGAGCGCGTCGAGCGTGAAGAGCTCGTCGGCCTGCGCCCGCGTGGTGGAGACGATCGCCTCGATGTCGGGATCGGTGACGTGCTTCTTCTTGTCGGCGAGCGCCTTGAAGCTGGCGAACGCCGCCGCGAGCTGGGCCTCGTCGAGGTGGTAGCCGAGCTCCTCGAGCCGGTTCCTGAGCGCGTGCCTGCCCGAGTGCTTGCCGAGGACGAGCCGGGTCTGCGTCACCCCGACCATCTCCGGCCGCATGATCTCGTACGTCTCCTGGTGCTTCAGCATCCCGTCCTGGTGGATGCCGGACTCGTGCGCGAAGGCGTTGGCACCGACGATCGCCTTGTTCGGCTGGACGTTGAAGCCCGTCGCGGCGCTGACGAGGCGGCTCACCGTGGCGATCTGGGTCGTGTCGATGCCGGTGCGCAGCCCGAAGACGGCCCGGCGCGTCGCGAGCGCCATGACGACCTCCTCGAGCGCGGTGTTGCCGGCGCGCTCGCCGATGCCGTTGATGGTCACCTCGGCCTGGCGCGCGCCCGCGCGGATGCCCTCCAGGGCGTTGGCCGTCGCGAGCCCGAGGTCGTTGTGGCAGTGCACCGAGATGATGGCGCGGTCGATCCCCGGGACGTTCTTGCGGATCCCCGCGATGAGCGCGCCGAACTCGCTCGGCATGGTGTAGCCGACCGTGTCCGGGATGTTGAGCGTGGTCGCCCCGGCGGCGATCGCGGCCTCGAGCACCTGGTAGAGGAACTCGGGCTCGCTCCGGCCGGCGTCCTCGGGGCTGAACTCCACGTCGGCGCAGAGGTCGCGCGCGTACGCGACCATGGCCCGCACGCGATCGAGCACCTCGGCCCGGGTCATCCGGAGCTTGTGCTTGAGGTGGATGTCGCTCGTGGCGAGGAAGGTGTGGATCCGCGGGTGCGCGGCCCGGGAGACGCCCTCCCACGCCTTGTCGATGTCGACCTTCGTGGCGCGGGCGAGCGCGCAGATGATCGGCGGCGCCGCGGCGGGGCGGCCGGGGATCGCGGCCGCGCCGACGCGCTCGGCGATCGTCTGCACGGCGAGCAGGTCGTCGGGGGAAGCGGCGGGGAAGCCCGTCTCGATGACGTCGACGCCGAGCTTCGCCAGCGCGAGCGCGATCTCGAGCTTCTCCGAGGACGTCATCGTCGCGCCCGGCGACTGCTCGCCGTCACGCAGCGTGGTGTCGAAGATGCGCACGTAATCGGACGGGGGCATCGCTTGATTCGCAATCATCTCAGGCATGGTGTTCTCCGCCGCCTCCCACGAGTGGAGACGCTCAGTCGCCGGGCTTGATGGTGACGGGGTCGATGAACGGCATCATCTTGCGCAGGTTGGCGCCCACGACCTCGAGCCGCTGCTCCCGCTCCTTGGCCCGCGTCGCCTCGAACTTCGGCCGGCCCTCCTCGTTCTCCGCGATCCACTTGCGCGCGAAATCGCCGCTCTGGATGTCGGCCAGGATGCGCTTCATCTCCTCGCGCGTGCGGTCGGTGACGACGCGCGGGCCGGACACGTAGTCGCCGTACTCGGCGGTGTCGCTGATCGAGTACCGCATGTAGTTGAGGCCGCCGCGGTACATGAGGTCGACGATGAGCTTGAGCTCGTGCAGACACTCGAAGTAGGCGATCTCCGGCTGGTAGCCGGCGTTCACGAGCGTCTCGAAGCCGGCCTTCACGAGCTCGCTCGCGCCGCCGCAGAGCACCGCCTGCTCGCCGAAGAGGTCGGTCTCGGTCTCCTCCGCGAACGTCGTGAGGAGCACCCCGGCGCGCGTCGCGCCGATGCCCTTCGCGTAGGCGAGCGCCTGCGCCTCCGCCTTGCCGCTCGCGTCCTGGTGGACGGCGAGCAGGGCCGGGACGCCGCCGCCGGCCTCGTACGTCTCGCGCACCCGGTGCCCGGGGCCCTTCGGGGCGATCATCGAGACGTCGACCGACGCGGGGGGCGCGATCGTGTTGAAGCGGATGTTGAACCCGTGCGCGAACATGAGCGTCTTGCCCGGGCCGAGGTGCGGCGCGATCTGCTCGTTGTAGATGCGCGGCTGCGAGGTGTCGGGCGCGAGGATCATGATGACGTCGGCGGCCTTCGCGGCCTCGGACACCGTGGCCACCTGCAGCCCCGCGGCCTGCGCCTTGGGCCGGCTCTTGCTGCCCTCGGGCAGGGCGACGATCACCGTCGCGCCGCTGTCGCGCAGGTTGAGCGCGTGGGCGTGCCCCTGGGAGCCATAGCCTACGATCGCGATCTTCTTGCTCTGGATGAGCGACAGATCCGCGTCGTTATCATAAAAAATCTTCGCCATCTCACTCTCCTTCAACAGGGATCCGCACCTCGCGGCTCCCGTCCTTCACGTCACAAAGGGCACGTCGTCAGGGGGCGCCGCTGTCGGCCGCGCGCACAGGCAGCATCGTGTCGAGCCTGGCCTCGGCCTCCTCGGCGCCGCGGGTCATCACGATCATCCCCGTCCGCACCATCTCGATGATCCCGAACGGGCGGAGCACGTCGAGCAGGCCCTCGATCTTGTCGCCGGTGCCGGTGATCTCGATCGTGAGCGCCTCGGGGGCGACGTCGACGGTGCGCGCGCGGAACACCTCGCAGAGCTGGAGCACCTGCGCCCGGGTCGTCGCGTCCGCCCTCACCTTGATCAGCGCGAGGTCGCGCGCGACCGAGGCGGTGTGGGTGACGTCGCGGACCCAGAGGGTGTTGACCAGCTTGTACAGGTTCGCCTCCAGGCGGCGCGCGCCGTCCTCGTCCGCCTCGAGGACCAGGGTGAGGCGCGAGACCCCGGCGATGTGGGTGCGCCCGACGCTCAGCGACTCGATGTTGTACGCGCGGCGCCGAAACAGCGACGCGACGCGGTTGAGCACGCCGGGGCGGTCTTCGACGTAGGCGATGAACGTGCGCAGGATGGGTCGATCCATGGATGCCTCTTGAAAGTCCCTCTTGTCTCTGGTGCGCCCGGCTCCGGCCGCGACGCGCTCGGACGCGCCCCGCTCGTCCGGCGAGCGCGCCGGACGAGCGCTCAGGGCGCGCGCCTCTACGGGTGCGTTCACGGATCCTCCCCGGTCTCCAGGATGGGGCTGGGGCGGCGGATCATGTCGTTCAGGTCGGCGCCCGCGGGGACCATCGGATAGACGCTATCCTCCTGCTCGACGCGGAAGTCGATGACCACGGTGCCCGGCGTCGCGCGGGCGCGCTCCACCGCCCCCGCGATCTCCTCGCGCTTCGTCACGCGGATGCCGGTCAGCCCGTGGGCCTCGGCGAGCTTCACGAAGTCCGGGCTGCGCATCGGGGTCGCCGAGTAGCGCCGGTTGTAGAAGAACTCCTGCCACTGGCGCACCATGCCGAGGTAGCCGTTGTTGATGATGGCCACGTGGACCTTGATGCCCTCCTGCGCGCAGGTCGAGAGCTCGCACGCGGTCATCTGGAAGCCGCCGTCGCCCACGACCACCCAGACCTCGTCGTTCGGCTTCGCGAAGCGCGCGCCGATCGCCGCCGGCAGGGCGAAGCCCATCGTCCCGAGCCCGCCGGAGGTGATGAGCTTCCGCGGGTGATCGTGCTTGTAGTACTGCGCTTCCCACATCTGGTGCTGGCCGACGTCGGTTACCACAAGCGCCTTGCCGTCGGTGAGCCGCCAGAGGTCGTGCATCACGTGCGCGGCGTACAGTTTGTCGTGGTACGGCAATTGTTGAATGTCACGGACCGCCGAGTCGCCCTTCAGGGTGTTGATGCGCTCGACCCAGACGCTCCGGTTGCGCTGCTTGCACCCGGGGATGAGCGACAGGAGCGTGTCCCGGACGTCCCCGACGAGGCCGACGTCGACCTTGACATTCTTGTTGATCTCGGAGCGGTCGATCTCGACGTGGATCTTCTTCGCCTTCACGGCGTAGGTCTTGAGGTTGCCGGTCACGCGGTCGTCGAAGCGCATCCCGAGCGCGATGAGGAGGTCGGCCTCCTGGATGGCGTTGTTCACCCACGCCTCGCCGTGCATCCCCATCATGCCGAGGCTGAGCGGGTGGGTCGCCGGGAAGCCGCCGAGGCCGAGCAGCGTGGACGCGACGGGGATGCCCGTCTTCTCGACGAAGGCGAGGAGCTCGCGCGTCGCCTCCGCCCGGACGATGCCCTGGCCGGCCAGGATGAGCGGCCGCTCGGCCTCGTCGATGAGCTCGATCGCCTTCTCGATGTCCGTCTGGACCGCGTGGTAGCCCGGGCGGTAGCCGGGGAGGCGGACCTCGCCCTTCGGCGGCTCGAAGTCGATCGACGCGTTCTGGGCGTCCTTCGTGATGTCGACGAGCACCGGGCCCGGGCGGCCCGAGCGGGCGATGTAGAACGCCTCGCGGATGGCGGGGGCGATGTCCTGGACCTCGGTCACGAGGTAGTTGTGCTTGGTGATGGGCAGGGTGACGCCGGTGATGTCGGTCTCCTGGAAGGCGTCGGTCCCGAGCAGCTTCGAGGACACCTGCCCGGTGATACAGACGATGGGCGACGAGTCGAGCATCGCCGTCGCGATCCCGGTGACGAGGTTCGTCGCGCCGGGCCCCGAGGTGGCGATCGCCACGCCGACCTTGCCCGAGGCGCGGGCGTACCCGTCCGCCATGTGCGCCGCGCCCTGCTCATGCCGGACGAGGACGTGGCGGATCGGGTAGCCGAGGATCGTGTCGTAGGCGGGCATGATCGCGCCGCCCGGGTAGCCAAAGACCACGTCCACGCCTTCGCGGACGAGGACTTCCCAGATAATCTGTGCACCGGTTCGTTTCATAATCTCGACTCCGATCGAGTCACGCTGGTGGAAGGTGGCGCCCTTCGGGCGCCTTGGCCGCGGGGTTCCGCCGTCTTTACAGAGGTCCGACGAGTTAGGCGATCGCGCGCTGGAGGTCCTCCCGCGGGCCGCCGCCGCTGCTCTCCTCGCGGCGGATCGCGTCGAGCACCCGGCGCGCGTCGTCGAGCGACACGACGCGCGAGAGCGCCGGGGCGCCCGCGGTGAGGTCCGCGCCGGGTCGCGCGGAGGGCGGGTCGGAGTGGAACTCGAACGAGGCCTCGGCGGCGCCGCCCGGGCGCGCGCCCTTCAGGTGCGTCGAGGAGCGCTGCGGCGCGCGGACGGCGACGCCGCCCGCGCGCGCGCGGATCTCGTCGACGAGCGCCTCGAACTCCTCGCGCACGGCGCTCGACGCGACGGGCATCCCACAGCCCGCGGCGACGAGCTCTGCGAGCTCCGCGATGCGCTGGCCAACGGCCTCGCTCGAGGCGTCCTCGCGATTCTTCCTCGAATGTTCCTTGCTCACCGGATCCTCCTTGACGACGGCTGCTCTTCGTGAACCCACAGGCCAGAAAAACGAAAGCCCCCGGACCTTCTCGGTGCGGGGGCCTCTCTCCATGCTGCCTGAGCTCAGAGCGGCGGCCCGCAACCGTTCCCGACGCGAATCAGCCCGACGACGTCGACTAGGCTGACGAGCGCAGGAATGGCTAGGCCGGCTAGGAGCCCGACGGTCACGCCGCCCTCGACGGCGAGCGAACGCGCCGCCGAGGACGCCGACGAAGCGCGGTGCACGAGCTTCACAGCGGGGTTCCCATCGCCGGAGGCGCGGGCGCTGGAGGTGCACGTCGACTTCTGCATGGCGTGATTGCCTCTAGCTTGCAGAGCTGCTGCGTCGCGTCAAGCTGTTTCTTTACAGATTGCGTGTTTCTGCGGCATTTCGAGCAGTTTTTTTGTTCGTGCACGCCCGCCGGGAGCGCGTGACGTTCCGCACGAACGCGCGCTGTCCGCGTCGCTGCGAGCGGCGCGGACAGCGCGCCGATCGAGCGGCGCCGGCGCGATGAGGGCGCGCGCGGTGTGCATGGAAGCGTCGCTCGATCGCGGCGCCGCGCGGGTCGAGCGGGGCGCATCGAGCACGCCGCGCGCATCGCGCGAGGCGCGCAGGAGCGAGCGGCTGCGGGGCTGATGCCGAGGCGCCGGGGAGATGTGCGCAAACACCGGACCTCGGCTCGTGCGCGCCCGAGGTGCGGAGTGCTGCCTTGAACCGACTGTCGCGGGCTCGCGCGGCGCCACCATGGAACCGCCATGCAAGCGCATCGCGTGGCGCAGGCGCGCCCTGCCAGTCGAACGATCTCGCCCTGCGGTCGCCGGCGCCGCCGCGCGGCCGCTCCCGCCGCGATCGGGCTGCTCGCGCTGTGCAGCGCCAGGGCCGGCGCCGCCGCGGATCGCGTCGATCCCGCGCGCAGCGCGGCGCTCGCGGCGCTCGCGAGCGCCCAGCCCGCGCGCCCGCTGCAGCCCGCGCCGTCGCGCCCCGCGCCGTCGCGCCCCGGGCCGGGGCGGCGCGGCGCCGCTGCGCCCCGGACGCAGGCGCCGGCGGCCGCCAACCTGAGCACGTTCATCGAGGTCCGGGACGATTTCGTCTCGCGCGGCAAGAGCGGCTTCTTCAACGCCGCGGTGATCCGGGGGGACTACGCCTTCGACAAAAGCTTCTCGCTGCGCGCGGACGTGCCGCTCGCGGTCGCGAGCGGGGTCCACGGCCAGCGCGACGTGGGGCTCGGCGACGTCCTGATCCGGCCGCTCGTCCGCGCGATCGGCACGCCGCGGTTCGCGCTCGTGGTCGGCTCGGATCTCATCCTCGACTCGGCGACGCGCCGCGCGCTGGGCTCGGGCAAGAACCAGGTCGCGCCCCTCGTCCAGGCGTACGTCCGCGTGGCGCGGCCCGCGCGGCTGGGGCTGCAGCTGCAGCACGCGGTGTCGTTCGGCGGCGATCCGCGGCGCGACGACATCCAGACGTCGGCGGTGCGGCCGTTCGCGATCGTCGAGCTGCCGCGCGGGTTCTGGGTGGGGCCGGACCAGACCTTCCAGTTCAACCACCGCGGCGCGCCCCGCGTCGTGTCGACGAGCGTGCTCGAGGTCGGCGCGGAGCTCAGCGAGCGCGTGCAGGTGTACGTCGATCCCGGCATCCAGGTCGACAGCCGCGGGTCGGTCGACTGGCTGGTGACCGGGGCCGTGCGGTGGGCCTTCCCGCAGCGGGCGCGAGGGCGCGCCGTCGCGGCCGCCCCGGCGCAGGGCGCGGCCGCGGCGGGGACCGCCGCGGGCGAGTAGGCGGGCGGGCGGCCGTCCGCGGGCCGGCGTGCGGACGCGCTCGGCGGCGGCCACGCGCGGCTGGCGTCCAGCAGGGCGGGTGGGCCATTGTCGGGCCCCGAGGGCGGACCCTTGACCCGGGTCGGCGTCCCGAGCCTGATCCCTTATCGCACCCACCCATGCTTTCACGAGATCCGCTGCTCCTGCTCTCCGCCACGCGGCTGGCTGCGCTGATCCGCGCCCGGGCCGTGACGTCGACCGAGGTGGTGGAGGCCCATATCCGGCACATCGAGCGCGTGAACCCGACGCTCAACGCGATGGTCGCGACCCGCTTCGACGCCGCCCGCGCCGAGGCGCGCGCGGCCGACGCGCTCCTCGATCGGGGCGGCGCCGCCTCCGCGCCGCCGTTCCTCGGGGTCCCTTGCTCCATCAAGGAGAGCTTCGCCGTCGCGGGCATGCCGAACTCGGCGGGGCTCGTCGCCCGCGCCGGCGTGCGCGCGAAGGAGGACGCGGTGACGGTCGCGCGCATGCGCGCCGCCGGCTTCATCCCGCTCGGCGTCACCAACGTGTCGGAGCTCTGCATGTGGATGGAGACGAACAACCGGGTCTACGGCCGGACGAACAACCCGTACGACCCGGCGCGCACCGCGGGCGGCAGCTCGGGCGGCGAGGCCGCGGTGGTCGGCGCGGGCGGCGCGCCGATCGGGCTCGGCTCGGACATCGGCGGCTCCATCCGGATGCCCGCGTTCTTCAACGGCGTCTTCGGCCACAAGCCGACCGGCGGGCTCGTGCCGACCACGGGCCAGTTCCCGCTGCCCGGCGAGCGCGGGCTCCGCTTCATGACCTCGGGGCCGATCGCGCGGCGCGCCGAGGATCTCATGCCGGTGCTCCGCATCCTCGCCGGCCCCGACGCGCGCGACCCGAGCTGCGCGCCGCTGCAGCTCGGCGACCCGGCGTCGGTCGACCTCGGCGGGCTGACGGTGCTCTCGGTCGAGCACGACGGCGTGCGCCGGGTGAGCGACGATCTCCTGGCCGCGCAGCGCAGGGCGGAGGAGGCGCTCGCCGCGCGCGGGGCCACGGTCCGCAAGGCGCGCGTCGCGCTGCTCGCGCGGGCGCTCGACATCTGGACGGCGATGCTGGGCGTTTCGGGCGGCGCCACGTTCCGGTCGCTGCTCGGGGACGGCCGTCCGGTCAGCTTGCCGCGCGAGCTCGCCCGCTGGTCGCTCCGCCGCTCGGCGCACACGCTGCCCGCGCTCGGGCTCACGTTGTTGGAGGACGTGGGCCGGCTCGTCCCCTCGCGCACCGCGCGCGCGCTCGAGCTCGGCGAGGCGCTCCGCGCCGAGCTCGTGTCGTCCATCGGCGAGCGGGGCGTGATGCTCTACCCGTCGTACCCGCGGCCCGCGCCGCGGCACTACGCGCCTCTCCTGCCGCCCTTCCAGTGGACGTACACCGCGGTGCTCAACGTCATGGAGATGCCGGCGACGCAGGTCCCGCTGGGCCTCAACGCCGAGGGCCTGCCGCTCGGCGTCCAGGTGGCGGCGATCCACGGCAACGATCACGTGACGATCGCCGTGGCGCAGCACCTGGAGCGCTCGTTCGGCGGCTGGGTCCCGCCGTCTCTCGCGTGGTGCCGACGGTGACGTTCCCGCCCGCGGTCGTGGTATCAAGGCTCCCCCCATGACCCTCGACCGCACGTACGACGTGATCGTCTTCGGCGCGACCGGCTACACCGGTCGCCTCGTCGCCGAGTATCTCGCCACCAAGGGCAAGGACGCCTCCGCCCGGGACGACGCGTCGGGGCGACCCGTCCGCTTCGCGATCGCCGGCCGGAACGCGGGGCGCCTCGCCGAGGTGAAGGCGGCGCTGGAGGCGATCGATCCGGCCTGCTCCGCGGTGGGCGTCGTCGAGGCGACCTCGGAGGACGCGGCGTCGCTCGAGCGCATGGCGAGCCAGGCGCGCGTGGTCGTCACGACGGTCGGCCCGTACTCGACCCGCGGCGAGCCGCTGGTCGAGGCGTGCATCCGCGCGGGCGCCGACTACGCGGACCTCACCGGCGAGCCCGAGTTCGTCGATCGCCTGCTCGATCGCCACCACGAGGCCGCCCGCGCGCGGGGCGTGCGGATCGTCAACTGCTGCGGGTTCGACAGCATCCCGCACGACCTCGGGGTGCTCTTCACGGTGACGAAGCTCCCCGCGGGCGAGCCGATCGCGGTGGAGGGCGTCGTGCGCGCGCACGGCAGCTTCTCCGGCGGCACGTGGCAGTCGGTGATCGAGGCCATGGCGCACGTCGGCCGCAGGAGGCGCGAGGCGCGCTCCGAGGAGGCGCCCGGCGCGCGGAAGGCGCACGCGCTCAAGACGCGCATCCGCTACGAGAAGGGGCTGCGCGCCTGGGTCTGTCCGATGCCGAGCATCGACCCCGAGGTCGTGCTCCGGAGCGCGCGGGAGCTCGACGCCTACGGCCCCGACTTCCAGTACGGGCACTACGTGCAGGTCAAGTCCGGGCTGCAGCTCGTGATCGGGATCGCCGGCTTCGGCGCCGTCGCGGCGCTCGCCAAGGTGGGGCCGACGCGCGAGCTGCTCCGCAAGGTGCGCAGCCCGGGAGAGGGGCCGAGCGCGGAGGAGCGGGCGCGCAGCTGGTTCCAGGTGACCTTCCACGGCAAGAGCGCGTCGCGCAAGGTGGTGACGCGGGTGAGCGGCGGGGATCCGGGCTACTCGGAGACGGCGAAGATGGTGGCCGAGTCGGCGCTCTGCATGGCGTTCGACCGCGACCGGCTGCCGGCGCGCGCCGGGGTCCTCACGCCGGCCGTCGCGATGGGCGAGCGGCTCATCGAGCGGCTTCAGGCGGCGGGGATCCGGTTCGAGCTGCTCGAGGGGTGAGCTCCGCGGCGGCCCGCGGTGGTCGGAGGGAGCTCGGCGCCACTCCCCACCGTACCAGGCACTGCCCATCTCCGCGCGGCCCGGGCGCGCCGCCCACAGACGTCGATCGAGGCCGTGTGCGCCCCGGCGCCGGTGGTGGGGTACTTCGAGGTTGGGATCGTTTGAACCGCCAAGGACGCCAAGGACGCCAAGAAAAACACAAAGATCTTGGCGTCTTATGGCGTCTTATGGCGCCTTGGCGGTTCCATCATCCCGGCAGCGTGGAAGAATTTCCTCACCACCCCGGCGCCCGCCCTCGGCGCGGAGGACGGCAGTCGAAGGAACAGGCTCCATGACACGCTGAGAAGCCGATGCGCTCGCTCTCCGTCTCGCCGGCGGATCGCACGTTCTCGACGCCCTCTCGACGCCCACCAAGAGCGGGTGTCCTTGGTGGATTTCTCGATGTCAACGGCCCGTGACATTGTGAAGCGCAGAGTCCCTGGGGTATCCTCGCGGGAAGTGACCGGCACGGAGGAGACCCGCTTTCGCGGGGAGGAGGCGGCGCCCTTGTCGTCGGGCCCTGGGGCTCGCGGCGTCGGCCTGTCGAGCACCCTGACGAGGGAATCTCCGGTCCACGGCGCGGCGCCTGCCCTGGCCATCGAGCCCGCGCGGCGCCCGGAGGAGAGCGCCGCGAGCAGGACGGGCCCGCAGCGGCGATCCGCGGCGGCCCAGGAGCCCGGCGGCCCGCCCGCGTCGAGCCGGCAGGCCGCCGGTCCGGCCATCCGCGCCGGGACCCTCATCGGACATTACGAGCTCATTCGCGAGCTCGGCCGAGGGGGCATGGGCACCGTCTTCCTCGCCCGCGACGTCCGCCTGGGGCGTCTGGTGGGCATCAAGGTCGTCACCAGCCTGACCGGCGCCAGGCTCCAGCGGTTCCTGGTCGAGGCCCGCGCCACCGCGCTCTGCAAGCACGAGAACATCGTGACGATCCACGATGTGAACGAGCACGACGGATATCCGTACATGGTGCTCGAGTACATCGAGGGCCAGAGCCTCCGCGCGTGGATGGAGCAGCGCAGGCCGGCCGGCGCGGACGAGACGGTCGCGACGGCGCCGGTGTCCGCGAGCGCGGCCGTGGAGATGATGGTGCCGGTGGTGCGCGCCCTGTCGTGCGCCCACAAGCTCGGCATCGTCCACCGCGATCTCAAGCCCGAGAACATCATGCTGGAGGCGTCCGGCGCCATCAAGGTGCTCGACTTCGGCATCGCCAAGCTGCTCGACACGGAGGTCGCCGGCTCGGCCGATCGGGCGCCCATCTCGCTCCGCACGACGATCACGCGCGAGGGCGCGATGATGGGGACGATACCGTACATGTCCCCGGAGCAGTGGCTGGGGGAGGGGATCGATCACGCCAGCGACATCTGGGCCGTGGGCATCATGCTCTACGAGCTCGTCACGGGCGCGCACCCGCTCGCGCCCGTGACGGTGCACAGCCTCATGCAGGTCGCCCTGCTCGACCAGCCCATGCCCGAGCTCGACGGCGCGCGGCCGGAGCTCGGCGCGCTCGGCGCGATCATCGATCGCTGCCTGCGCAAGCGGAAGGCCGAGCGCACCGCCTCGGCGCAGCAGCTCCTCTCCGAGCTCCTGCCGCTCTTGCCCAGGCGTCACGAGATCGTCCTCGGGGCCGACGAGAGCCCCTTCGCCGGCCTGTCGGCGTTCCAGGAGGCCGACGCGGACCGCTTCTTCGGCCGCGCGGAGGACGTCGCCAGGATGGTGACGCGCCTCCGCAGCCAGCCGCTCCTCGCGATCGTCGGCGCGTCGGGCGTGGGGAAGTCGTCGCTGGTCCGGGCGGGGATCGTCCCGGCGCTCAAGCGGTCCGGCGGAGGGTGGGAGTCGCTCATCCTCCGGCCGGGGCGCGAGCCGATGGCGGCGCTCGCCGAGCTGCTCAGCCACCCCTCCTTGCTGTCGCGGGGCGGCTCCGAGCGGCCGGAGCCTCTCGACGGCGACGCCTCGCGCGGGCGCACGCTCATCGACCGGCTGCGCGCCGAGCCGGGCTACCTCGGGGCCGAGCTGCGCGCGTGGTCGGCCCGGAGGCAGCGCCGCGTCGTGCTCTTCGTCGACCAGTTCGAGGAGCTCTACACGCTCTCCTGCGACGCGGGGGAGCGCGCCGCGTTCCTCTCGTGCCTCGGGGGCGTCGCGGACGACGCCTCCTCGCCCCTGCGCGTGATCCTGTCGATCCGGTCGGATTTCATCGAGCGGGTGGCCGAGGACAGGCACTTCATGGCGGAGGTGACGCGCGGGCTCGTGGTCCTGCCGCCCATCGGCCGCGCCGGGCTGCGCGAGGCGCTGACCCGGCCCGTCCAGGCGGCGCGGTACGAGATCGAGGATCCGGCGCTGGTCGAGGACATCCTCGACGTGCTGGAGACGACGCGCGGCGCGCTGCCGCTCCTGCAGTTCATGGCGGCGCGGTGGTGGGATCTGCGCGATCGCGAGCGCCGGCTCCTGACCCGGGCGAGCTACGAGGCGATCGGCGGCGTGGCCGGCACGCTCGCGAGCCACGCCGACACGGTGCTGGCCGGGATGAGCGTGCGCCAGGCGAAGCTCTGCCGGGCGGTGTTCGAGCGCCTGGTGACGCCCGAGCGCACGAGGGCCATCGCCAGCCTGCGGGAGATCCGCGAGCTGCCGGGGGAGCCGGACGAGATCGAGGGGGTGGTCCACGTCCTCTCGGACGCGCGGCTCCTGGCGGTCGAGACGGGGCGCGACGACGCCGGCAGCCGGGTGGAGATCGTGCACGAGTCGCTCATCGAGCGCTGGCCGACGCTGCAGCGGTGGCTGGACGAGAACCAGAAGGACGCGGCGTTCCTCGACAAGCTGCGCGTGGCGGCGAGGCAGTGGGAGTCGAGCGGCTGCGCCGACGACACCCTCTGGCGCGGCAAGACCGCCCAGGAGGCGCGGCGCTTTCGCGAGCGGTATTATTATCAGGGCCAGTTGCCCGAGCGGGAGCACCGGTATCTGGACGCGGTGCTCCGGCTGGCGAGCCAGGCGCAGCGCCGGCGGCGCATGCTGATCGTCGGCATCATGACGGGGCTCGCCCTGCTTGTCGCGATGGCCGCCCTGGGGATCATCAAGGTGGTCCGTCAGAACCAGGTCATCACCGCGCAGCTCGAGGAGATCCGCCAGACCGAGTACAACCTCGAGCAGGCGCTCGCCAACGAGCGGGCGGCCCGCGAGGCGGCCGAGCGGGCCCGGAAGAACACGGAGGACCAGCGGCGGCGGGCGGAGCTCTTGCAAAAGGAGGCCGAGGAGGCGCGCTACCGCGCCGAGGACGCGGCCGAGCGAGCGCGGAACGCGGCCCGGGACGCCCGCGCGGCGCGCGACAAGGCGCGGGCGTCCGAGACCGGGGCCCGCGACGCCGAGGCCCGGGCGAGCGCCGAGGAGCGGCGGGCCAAGGAGGCGGCCGAGCACGAGCGCCGCAGCAGGGAGGCGCTGGAGCAGCTCATCCAGCGCTCCGTCGGCAACATCCGGGAGGACCTCCGGTAGCCGCGGTCCGTCGCGGCCGGTCGAATCGCGTGGATGGAAAGAGCGGTGTGAAGCTCGAGAGGGTGCCCGGGGCGGCCGGCGCGACGGCCGGGCTGTCCGTGCGGATCGTCTCTCGATCGATCCGCGCGCGGCCACGTGGCGCGAGCCCTCCAGGCGAGCGCGGCGGTTCTGGCCGGCGGCGATGTTTGGTAGGATGGTCCCGTGCATGGCGAGACCTGGATCTTCGGTTACGGCTCGCTGATCTGGCGGCCGGCGTTTCGCTTCGAGCGGGTGGCGCCTGGGTACATCACCGGCTGGGCGCGCCGTTTCTGGCAGGGCTCCACCGATCACCGGGGTGTTCCCGGCGCGCCGGGGCGGGTGGTCACGCTCATCCCGGAGCCTGGCGCGCGCTGCTGGGGGATGGCTTATCGGGTCTCCGCCGCCGACGTGGACGAGGTGCTGCGCGCGCTGGATCACCGCGAGAAGGGCGGGTATGCGCGCTGCGACGTGCCGCTTTACCTCGCGGAGGGGGCGCACGCGGAGAGCGCGCCTCGGTCAGCCATCGTGTATGTGGCGACGTCCGACAACCCCGACTACCTGGGTGAGGCGCCGCTGGTCGAGATTGCCGCGCAGGTGCTCGCGTCGCACGGGCCGAGCGGCTCCAACGTCGAGTACGTCCTGCGGCTCGCCGAGGCGCTCGCCGCGATGAATGCGAAGGACGATCACGTGACCGAGCTCGCGCAGCTCGTCGGCCAAGGCGCCGTCGCCCGCCCGCATCGCCCCTCCGACAGCCGCTGCGCCCCTGCCGCTGTGCTCTGAAGTCCCCCGCATCTCGGACTGACGGCATCGAAGCGATGTCAGTCCGCCGCATGGACACCTCCCCCAGGAACCGCCGTAGGCCCCGAGGGAGGGTGTCGCGCGCGCGGGGCCGGGCCGCCCGGCAGTCCCTCTCCCTCTCCCGTCCGGCCCCCCCGCTCGGTCGACCCAGAACGCCGATCACGTTGATCAAGCGAAAGATGAACCGCCAAGACGCCAAGACGCCAAGACGCCAAGACGCCAAGACGCCAAGATTTTTTCTATCTCTTTACTTGGCGTCTTTTGGCGTCTTTTGGCGTCTTGGCGGTTCGAATCTCTACGCTTTTCAGGCAGTTTCCGCCCGTTTGTCGCTCTAGTTGACGTCGCCCCCGCCGTCCCCGCCCGCGTGCTCCGCGACCCCGTTGGTCCCGTCGCCCGCCGCCGGCGGCGTCGACCCGCCGCCCTCCTCGGCCTCGGCCGCATCCGCCGCGAACGCCTCGACCGCGACCACCCGCTCGTCCTGCCCCACGTGCATGATCCGCACGCCCTGCGCGTTGCGCCCCGTCTCGCGGATCTCGCTCGCCTTGGTGCGGATCATCTGCCCGCGGTCGGTCACGATCAGCACCTCGTCGCTCGGGCTCACCATGGCGACGCCCACCACCGGCCCGTTCCGCTCGCTCGCGTCGATCAGGATCACGCCCTTGCCGCCGCGGCTCTGCAGCCGGAACTCCTCGAGCGGCGTCTGCTTGCCGTAACCGCGCTCGCACACCGCCAGCACCCGGTCGCGCCCGTCGCCGCTCACGCCGAGGCCCACCACCACGTCGCCCTCGTCGAGCTCGATGCCCTTCACGCCCATCGTCGCGCGCCCGGTCGGGCGCACCTGATCCTCGGGGAAGCGGATGCTCATCCCGCTCCGCGTCGCGATCACGAGCTCGCGCTTGCCGTCGGTCAGCGCCGCCGTGAACAGCTGATCGCCCTCCTCGATCCGGACCCCGATGATCCCCTTGTCCCGGTAGTTCTCGTACTCGTTGAGCGCCGTCTTCTTGATCTGCCCGCGGCGGGTCAGGGTCACCACGAACGTCTCGCCGTCGAAGCTCGGCACCGGCGTGATCGCCGCGACCTTCTCCCCCGGCTCCATCCCGACGAAGTTCACGATCGCCCGGCCCTTCGCGTTCCGCGGCGCCTGCGGGATCTCGTAGACCTTCTTGACGAAGACCTTGCCCTTGTCGCTGAAGAAGAAGACGTACGAGTGCGTCGACGCCACGAAGAGCTGGCTCACCCAGTCCTCCTCGCGCGCCTCCATCCCGACCATCCCCTTGCCGCCGCGGCGCTGCGCCCGGTACGTCGAGGTCGGCGTCCGCTTCAGGTAGCCGGCGTGCGAGATGGTCACGACCATGTCCTCTTCCTGGATCAGGTCCTCCATCTGGATCTCGGCCTCGGCCGGCACGATCTCGGTGCGCCGCTTGTCGCCGAAGCGCGCCTTGATCTCCTCGAGCTCCATCACGATCACGTTCATGAGCAGCCCCATGTCCGCGAGGATCGCCCGCAGCCGCTCGATCTGCGTCGACAGCTCGCCGTACTCCTTCGCGAGCTTCTCCCGCTCGAGGCCGGTCAGGCGCGACAGCCGCATCTCGAGGATCGCCTTGGCCTGCCGCTCCGACAGGAAGTAGTCGCCGCGCGTGTCGGCCTCGGCGCACTCGGGCTCCGGCCGACCCGCGCGCCGGAGGAACTCGCCGAGCCCGCGGAGCGGCAGCTTCTGCAGGTTCTCCCGCGCCTCGTCCGTGTCGCTCGAGGCCCGGATCGTCGCGACGATGCGATCGATGTCGCTCGTCGCCATCCCGAGCCCCTCGACGAGCTCGCGCTGCGACTCGGCCTGCCGCAGCTCGAAGCGGCAGCGCCGCGTCACGACCTCGCGCCGGTGCTCGATGAAGTGCGAGAGCGTGTCCTTCAGGCTCAGCACCGCCGGGCGCCCGTTCGCGATCGACAGGTTGATGACCCCGAACGTCGCCTGGAGATCCGTCAGCCGGTAGAGCTGGTTCAGGACCACCTGCGGGAAGATGTCCTTCTTCAGCTCGACGACGATGCGCATCCCCTCGCGGTCGCTCTCGTCGCGCACCTCGCTGATCCCCTCGATGCGCTTCTCCTTCATGCACTCGGCGATCTTCGCGACCAGCCGGGCCTTGTTCACCTGGTAGGGGATCTCGGTGAACACGAGCTGCTCGCGGTCGCCCTTCATCGTCTTCTCGACCTGGCTGCGCCCGCGCATCGTGATCGAGCCGCGGCCGGTCGTGTACGCCTGCACGATCCCGCTCTTGCCGTAGATGAGGCCGCCGGTGGGGAAGTCGGGGCCCGGCACCAGGTGGAGCAGCTCCTCCAGGGTGATGTCGGGGTTGCGGATGATGGCGATCGTCGCGTCGACGATCTCGCCGAGGTTGTGCGGCGGGATGTTCGTCGCCATGCCGACGGCGATGCCGCCCGAGCCGTTGACGAGCAGCTGCGGGAACTTCGCCGGCAGGACGCTCGGCTCGAGCTCCGAGTCGTCGTAGTTCGGGACGAAGTCGACCGTGTCCTTGTCGAGATCGGCGAGCAGCTCGACCGCCATCCGGGACAGGCGCGACTCCGTGTACCGCATGGCCGCGGGCGAGTCGCCGTCGATCGAGCCGTAGTTGCCCTGCCCGTCGATGAGCGGGTAGCGCAGGCTGAAGGTCTGCCCCATGCGGACCAGCGCGTCGTAGACCGCGAGATCGCCGTGGGGGTGGTACTTGCCGAGGACGTCTCCGACGACGCGCGCGCACTTCTTGTGCGCGCCGCCGGGGCCGATCTTCTGCTCGTTCATCGAGTAGAGGATCCGGCGGTGCACCGGCTTCAAGCCGTCGCGCACGTCCGGGATCGCGCGGCCGATGATCACGCTCATCGCGTAGTCGAGGTAGCTCGTCCGGAGCTCGTCCTGGATGCTGACCGGAACCTTCTGCTGGATGTTCGACGTCTCTTCCATGGGATCTGCACCCGAGGCGCGGGGGCGGGCGCGGCGCGCACGACCCCGTCATAGAGGCCCATCCCAGCGCGGATCGAGCGTCGAGCGGGTCGGCAGAGGCGTCTCTGGCCTCGATCGACGAGGAGATCGAGTCCGGCCTCCGCTGCCCGCCCTTGACCCGCGCTGTTCAGGGGATGCGACGGATGCGTTCAGGTACTCCAAGGGGCAGGCCGGCGCAAAGGGTTTGCCGGCCTCTGGACGCCGCTCCGTTCAGCGGGGCGCGCACGTGGCGCGCGTGGTCGCGCCGGGGCGGACCTCGCCGCTGCAGTCGGCGGAGAGCACCGGCGTCCCCTTCGCGTCGAGCACCTTGACCAGGGTCGTGTACGTGCCCGGGGGGAGGGCCGAGAGGAGCGCGCGCTCGCCGCAGGGCACCGGGCCGACGTAGCGGGGCTCCTCCGTCCCGGGCTGCTCGCCCCCGGGCAGCGGCTCGGTCGCCGTGTAGCTCGACGCGCCGGCCCCGCAGGCGAGCTGTTCCGCCTCGAGGAGCGCGTCGAGGTCGAGCTCGAGCGCTCCCGTGTCGGACAGCGGATCGCAGGTCGCCGTCACCGTGACGCCCGCGCTCGCCGCGGCGAAGCAGCTCGACCCGAACAGGAGGTCGCCCGCGGCGTTCCTCGCCTCCAGGCGGAAGACGTGGGCTCGTCCCGGGGAGACGCCGAGATCGTAGACGACGGGCTCGGCCGGCGGGCAGCCGACGCCGAGCACCGGCGAGAGCGCGCCGCCCTGGGGGAGGACGTCGAACGACGCGACCTCGCGGTCGGCAGCCCCGCAGCGCAGGGCGCCGAGGGCGCTCGTCGGGTCGAGCACGATGGACGCGCGCTGCGTGTCGTCGGGGGCGGCGACCGGGGCGCACCCCTGGACGACGACGTTGACGCCCGTCTTCGCCACGAGCTTGCCGGCGTCGTCCGCGGCGTCGTGGCCGGGGCACGCCCACGCCCAGCGCGGCGCGACCGGGGCCCCGTCGACGAGCATGTGGGGGCTGCCGGAGGTCTCGTCGCCGGCGGGCGTGAGCTCCTCGGCGTACTCCGCGTAGCCGTCGATCCGGGCCGTGTACTCGTGCCCCTCGACGACGTAGGTGAACGACACGCGCGACGAGCAGGGGACCGGCGGCGACGAGGCGAGCGTGAACGGCCCGCCCTCGGCGCTCTCGTCCGTGAGCGTGGCGACGTAGCTGCGGATGGCCCCCGGCTCGTTCGAGCACCGCACGTTGCCGAGGAAGGCGAGCGGATCGATGGTGAGCGACGTCTGGATCGCATCGTCGTCGTCGTCGTCGCCGTCGCTCCCGCTGGTGCAGGCCGCGAGCGCGAGCGCGGCGAGCGCCAGGGCGAGCCGGCCGCACCAGGGCTTCGGGGAGAGCCCGCCTCCGCGATCCGCACCGGACGAGGTTCCACAACCAGCTCGAGCTCGGCCCATCGGCAGGGGGCACTAGTCCAAGCCGGGGAACGGCGCCACATGAAACGCGGCCCGCCCCGCGCCGGCAGCCGCCGGCAGGCCACCTCGTGCGGCGCGACGGCGCGCGACCGGGCCGGCGCGCGCCGTCGCGCCGGCGCCTGCCCCCGGCACGGCCGGCCGCTCGCGGCGCCCCGGCGCGCCGCGAGCGGCGCGGCCTCTGCGTCGACCGGCGCGCGGGCGCCCCATCGAACGACCCTGACCGCGCGCTCGCGCCGCGCTCACCCCTGCCTGTAGCCCGCCGATGTCACCGCGCCGAGCGCTCGCCGTCCGCGGGTGACCCGGCGCCGCTCGCGCGTCCTGGTTGAGCTTGCGACCGCCGAGCCCTCGCAGCAGCCATGACCCTCGATCTCATGATCTCTCGCGCAGAGCGCCCAGGCGCTCTGAACGTGCAGAGCTCATTCCGGATACGTGAGTTGAATTGCCAAAAAAAAAGAGCCTGACTCATCACGTGGCTCGAACACCAGAACCGATTGAAAGATCGCCAAGGCGGTTTTAGCGCGTGGAGCTCATTCCGGATTCGCGAGCTGAATTGCCAAAAATAGAGCCTGGCTCGTCGCGTGGTTCAAACGTCGGAATCGGCATAAATCGGGCTTCCGTCGACAGGGGTGATTGGCTATAGGCTCTCTCGCCTATGGGCAAACGCAGCCGGCGTGAACGACGTGAGCACCAGGCTCAGCGCGCAGTCGCTTCTCTTGATCCGGTAGCGCTCCGGACGCTCGCCGACCGGAGCCCGGAGCTCGCGGCGCAGCAGCTCGCCGCTGCGCTCGGAGCGGCGACATCGGATATGGAGACTCCGCTCCTCGATATCGCAATTGCGCTGGCCGCCCGCCTGCGGCGCTCGGGGCTCCTCAAGGCCGCCCAGCGCCTCGCGGCCGCCGGTGCTCCCCGGTGCTCCCGCCTCCGGATCGAGCAGGCGCTCGCGGCCTTCGCGCTCGGCGACGACGCCGAGGCGGCGCGGCTCGCTTCCGGCGACCCCGACGTTCACGCCGTGGTGGGCCCCCTGGTCGACGCGGCGCGGGGGAGCGCGCCGGCATCGCCCGGCGCCGCGCCGCGCGCTGCTCCCGGGGCGCTCCGCGCGCTGCACGCCGCCGCCGCGGCGGTGTCCGCAGCCATGCGCGGAGAGGCCGCGCTGGGGCGGGCGGCGCTGAAGCGCGCTCTGCCGGCGGAGCGGGCGCGGGTGCTCGCCGCCGAGATCCGCGCGGCCATCGACGTGCAGGGCGCCTCCTCCAGCAGGGCGATCTCCGCAGCTGTCCCGGTGCTCGCGAGCTCATCGGCATTCCAGGCGGTGGCGGGCGCGCGCGAGGCGCTGGTCCTCGCCGTGAGCGAGGCGAACCCCGATCTCGCGCTGGAGACGGCGCGGCGCCTGCAGCTCGACGATCGCGGACGCGCCCTCCAGGCCATCCGCGCGCGGACCGCGGCGCGGGCGCTCGCGGCCACAGGCGGGGCGGAGCGGGGCGCGCTCGATGTGGCGCGGCGCTTCGGCGCCGACGTGTTCGACGACAGAACGCGCGGGACCGCCTGCCTGTACGAGGGCTTCGCCTGCATCTCGGCCGAGCCGGAGCGGGCCGCGCGGGCCTTCGATCGCGCGATCGGGCTCGGTGGCGATCTCGTCGAGGCGCTGCGCGGCAAGCTGCAGCTCGCCCTGGAGAATGCGGGCGACGCCGGCCAAGGCCGCGGCCTGTTGGGCGGCGAGCGGGGGGCCGAGGCCGCATCGCTCGCCGATCGGCTCGCCCGCGCGCTGTCCCGCCCGCCCGCCGCTGCGCCGCTCGCCGCGGCCGCCGCCCTGATGGCGGCCGAGTCCTGGGGCGAGGCCGGCAACCTGAGGGCCGCCCGCGCCTCGCTCGATGTGGCGCGTGGCAGGGCCGCCGGGGCCCTGGCGCGCGAGGTCGATCGAGTGGAGGTGGAGCTCCTCGCCGCCGGGCACCCGGAGCGCGCCCTCGCGCTGATCGAGAAGCTCCTCGCCGAGCGTCCCGACGACACCGAGGCGTGGTGGCTCAAGATCGCGCTCGCGGAGCGGCGAGGCGAGCGCACGCTCGCTGACGACGCGATCATGCAGGCGGCCGAGGCGACGAGGGATCCGGATCTCGCGATCGAGGCGCGCGAGGTGCTCGGCCGGCGCGGGCAGCTCGAGCCGTTCGCCGACCTCTCCCCGTTCGCCACCTCGGCGGGCGCGCTCGCCGCCGAGCTGCGGCGCGCGGCGCGCGCCGCGCGCTGCTTCGTCAGCGCGCTCGAGCCGCGGGCCGCCGCGCTCCGCAGCGCCCTCGGTCCCGACGCGCAGCTCGCCTTCGACGCCGCCTGCGTCGCGCTGGCGGCGGATCTCGACGGCCCGCCGTCGGGTCGCGCGCGGCTCGTCGAGGCCCTGCGTGCTTTCTGGCCCTCGCCCGCCGCGGTCATGAAGCTCGGCGCGGTGTCCTTCCTCTTCGGCCTCGAGGGTGCGCTCGCCGAGGCCGCGCAGCAAGCGCGCCCCGGCGCGGAGTCCGCCGCCGCGCTCGCGGCGCTCGCGGAGGCGGCGCTCGCGGCGGGCGACGCGGCCGTCGCGGAGCGCCTCATCGCGCTCGGCGCGGCGCAGTGGCCGCGCCGCGAGCTCTCCCGCCTGCGCGGCCTCCTGGCCGAGCTCCGGCGGAGGGCGAAGGGCGCGGCGGGCAGCGGGCCCGGCTCGATCGGCGCCGTCGACGCGCAGCGGAGAGGCCTGAGGGCCCAGCGCCCGGACGTCGCCGGCGGCGAGCTCGACGCGCTGCTCGCGCCCGCGTTCAGCCTCTTCGAGGTGAGCGATCTCCGAGGCCCGACGGAGGACGACGGGGGCGACGAGAGCGTCGCGCTGCTCGGGCTGCTCGCGCATCTCGGCCTCCCCCCCGCCGTGCTCGATCGGCTCCCGGCCGCCGAGCGCCGCTCGCTCGAGGTGCGCGCGCACCGGATCCTGGAGGAGGGGCCGTCGGCTCGCTCGAACGCCGATCTGAGGCGCCTCATCGACCGCCTCCTCGGCGCCGGGAAGGCCCTCCCCGGCTCCATCTCCCGCCCGAGGCGAGGGGGCCCGCGGAGGAGCGCATGAGCGTGCTCGATCCTTTCCTCCAGGCCCATGATGCGCTGGGCGTCGGGCCGGACGCGGACGCCGCGGGCCTCAAGCGGGCGTACCGGCGAGAGGTGATGGCGCACCCGCCGGACGTCGATCCAGAGGGCTTCCGGCAGGTGCGCGAGGCGTTCGAGCTGCTCTCGGATCCCGGCGAGCGTGCGCGGGAGATCCTGCTCCGCCCGGTGCCGGCGGTGGGCCCGCCGTCGCTCCCGGCGCCTCCGGAGCCGCTGCCGGCGGGCGCGCTCGCGCTGATGGTGCTCCGCGCCGTCGCGTCCCAGCTCGATCTCGACGCGATCTGCGTTGCCCCGGAAAGGACACCCTGATGGAAGAATCGCCTCTCGGCGCGCCCCCCGAGGACCTCGACGCGCGCCTCTCGGAGCTGGTCCGCGAGGTGCGTCGCCAGGGGCGCGCGGCGGTCGCGGCGCAGGCTGCGGCGGAGTCGTGCCTCGATCAGGTGACGGCGCTCGCGCGCGCCGTGGAGAGCGCGCGCGGCGCGCCGGAGAGCGCGCGCGGCGCGTCGACCGGCGCCGCGCCCCGGCCGGCGGAGGAGCTCTCCTGGCTCGACGCGATCCTGCCGGTGGCGGACGCCCTCGATCGCGCGGTAGCGCAGGCCTCGGCCATGGTCGATCGCCGCGCGCGGCTCGAGCGGTCGGGCATCTGGCCGTTTCGCCGGCGTGCGGCGCCGGATCCGGGGCTCGGCGCCCTTGTCGAGGGGCTCCGCGTACTGCGGGCGCAGCTCGTCGCGGCGCTCGAGGGCTGCGGGGTGACGGTCGACCGGCGCGTCGGCGTCGTCGTGGACCCGGCGGTGCACCGCGTCGTCGAGGTGAGGCCGCGGCGCGAGGCCGAGCCCGAGGGCGTGGTCGTGGACGTGATCCGCCCGGGGTATGCCGCGCGCGGCCGGCTCGTGCGCGAGGCCGATGTCGTCGCGTCGGGGTCACCGCTCGCGGCGGTGGCCGAGGTGGACGGCGCCGCGTCGCCGTGGAGGCGCCTCGGATTCTAGCGATACGGGCAAGGGGAACGGCGCAAGGAGGCACAGGGAAGCGTATGGCGGACGTCGTAGGGATCGATCTCGGCACCACGAACTCGCTCATCGGCGCGGTGCGCGACGGCAAGGTGGCGCTGTTCGCCGGCGGGGCAGGGGATGAGCTCGTGCCTTCGGTCGTCGGCGCCCTGCCGGGCGGCGAGATCCTCGTCGGGCGCGCCGCGAAGAACCGGCGGGTGCTCGATCCCGAGGGTACGGTGCTGTCGATCAAGCGCCTGATGGGGAAGGAGGTGCGCCGGCGCGTCGGCGGGCGCGAGCTCACCCCGCCGCAGATCTCGGCGCTCATCCTGGGGGCTTTGCTGGATCGCGCGGCCGAAGGGCTCGGGGAGCGCCCGCGGCGCGCGGTGATCACGGTGCCTGCGTACTTCAACGACGCCCAGCGCCAGGCGACCCGCGACGCGGGGCAGCTCGCGGGTCTCTCGGTGGAGCGCCTCGTGAACGAGCCGACGGCGGCGGCGCTCACGTACCAGTCGGGCGCCGAGCAGGTCGTCCTGGTCTACGATCTCGGCGGCGGCACGTTCGACGTCTCGATCCTGGAGCGGGACGAGGGGCTGCTCGAGGTGCGCGCGAGCCGCGGCGACACGCAGCTCGGGGGCGACGACATCGATCGCGCGCTCGTGTCCGTCGTGCTCGGGCGCCTCGGCCCGAAGCGGGCGCAGGTCGAGGCCGACGCCCGGGCGATGACGCGCCTGCTCGAGGCGGTCGAGCGTGCGAAGATCGCCCTGTCGGACCGGGAGGAGGTGCGGCTCTTCGACCCGTTCCTGACCGGCGAGGGCGCGGACGCCGCGCACCTCGACCTGCCGCTCACCCGCGAGGACGCGGAGGCGGCGGCGCGGCCCTTCGTCGAGCGGACGCTCGCGTGCATCGACGCCGCGCTGCGCGACGCGAGGCTGCGCCCTGCGGATCTCGACCGCGTCCTGCTCGTGGGAGGCTCGAGCAAGATGCCGCTGGTCCGGAGGAGGGTGTCGGAGCACCTGGGGCGGCCGGCGCAGCTCGACCTCGACGCGGATCGGGCCGTCGCCCTCGGCGCGTCGCTGCTCGCGGGGCGGATCGCGGGCGAGCGTGTCACCGAGGTGCTGGTCGACATCACCCCGCACACGCTCAGCGTCGGCGTGCTGCCGCCGGACGAGCTGCCGGAGAGCCTGGACGATCTCGACGCGGCGGCGGTGATCCCGCGGGGCACGGTGGTCCCGGTGGAGCGCACGAAGACGGTCTACACGGCGAACGAGGATCAGAGGATGGCGATGCTGCCCATCGCGCAGGGCGAGCACCAGCGCCTCGGCATGAACACGCAGCTCGGCGAGCTCCAGGTGGGGCCGCTCCCGCCGAGCCCTGCGGGCTCGCCGGTCGAGGTGATCTTTCGGCTCGATCTCTCGGGCGTGCTCCACGTCGCTGCGACGCACCTCCCGTCCGGCACGAGCGCGGCCGTGGAGATCGCCAACAGCCCGTACCAGCTGACGGAGCTCCGCCGCGCGGCAGCCCAGGCCGAGGTCGAGGCGCTGCGCGCGGCGGCGAGCGAGGGCGGGCTGGACGGCGAGGCGATCGAGGGCGACCTGTCGCTGGCCAGGGCGATGCTGGCGCGCGCGGAGCGGGCGCTCGGGCGAGCCGGGGGCGATGACGCGGCGCTCGCGCGGGTGCGGTCGGCGGCGGCGGCGCTGACCGAGGCGGTCGAGCGGAGGGCGCCGGGGACGGCGGCGCTCGCGGACGGGCTGTCGGATGCGCTGCTCGACCTCGTGTGAGGGGCCGTGGCTGTGGGGTTGGAGCCGGCCGTTGCAAGGCGTGAAGCAAGCGTTGAAACGGGCGACTCGGCGGGCGAGTGGGGCGTTTCAAGGCTTGAGATGGCCGACTCGGACGCCGAGGAGGCGCTCGCAAGCCTTGAGAGCGGCGACTCGGCGGGCGAGCGGACCCTTTCAATCCTTGAGAGCGGCAACTCGGCGGGCGAGTCGCCCGTTTCAACGCTTGAAACGGCCGGATCGAGCAGCGGCAAGCGCCCGCGTCAGCTTGCGGCGGGCATCGCGCGCGGAAGGGCCGGCGAACAGGGCAGGAACGCGCGTGCTAACCGCGGCTCATGGCCGAGCCGCTCGCCGCGGCGCGTGGCCATCCAGGAGGTGCCGTCACCGCCCTTGCGCTCCCGTCGCCTCGGGCGGCATGTTCGCCGGGAGGGCAGAGCATGCGATGGAAGCGGTTCGACACGCGCGGCGACGACCCGCGAGAGGCGTTCGAGGCGTTCGTGTGCCAAGCTCTTCGAGCGCTGGTGCCGCCGCGAGCACGGTCCTGGCTTCCAGGGGGTGCGCTTCGTCGACGGCAGCGGCGGTGACGGGGCCTCGATGCGTACGCCGAGCTTCCGTCCGGCGACATCATCGGGCTACAGGCGAAGTGGTTTCCCACCGACTTCGGTAGAAAGCAGATCGAGCAGATCGACAAGTCGTTCAGGACGGCGGTAGCGGTGCGACCGCGACGCTTGGCGCGCTACTTCGTAGCGCTCCCGCAGAACCTGAACGATCGATCGTCAAAGCCGGCGGGGAGTACTGGCGACACGCCGCGTCGACGCCGGCCGGCGAAGTCGCAGCGCGAGCGCTGGGATGACTGGGTCGCCACGGCGCGCAAGAACAACCCGGGCGTCGACATTCAGCTCTGGGATGACGGGCGGATCGAGCAGCTCCTCAGCGAACCCGAGAACGAGACGCTCCACGCTCGCTGGTTCCTCGATTCCGTCCTAACGCTCGGCGATCTCCGCGCGCGGTTCGATTCGGCCGAGGCGCGCTGGCTCCGCCCGCGCTATTTCCCGGATCTGCACGCGACAGCGCAGCTCGAAGAGGATCTGGCCGTCCGTCTGGGTGACCCCGCGGCACGTGACCGGCTCTTCCGCGAGGTGACAGCGGCGACAGGCCCCTGCGTGAGGCCCGCGACGCCGTCGCGAGGCTCGTCCGGCTCAGCGTGTTCACGACCGGTGAGCTCGGAGGCCTGCCCCTGATCGAGGCGGCGCTCGGTGCGCTCGACAGGCTGATCGCGGGGGGCGAAGCGCTCGCGAGCGCGCTCCGGCGAGGCGGCGGCATCGCGGCGGAGCCGCCCGCGACCGAGCGCGATCTGGACGCTCTAGAGCGTCTCGACCGGGCCTTGCGGGAGCTCCACGACCGCCGGGGATCGATGTTCTGTCTCACGGGCGAGATCCGCGAGCGCTTGCTCCGTTGCATCGAGGGGCACTCGTCCTCCGTGCGTGTTCTCCGCGATCTCTGGCGCCGGTGGCAAAGCGCGCCCCGCCTGATCGTCTACTCGGGGCCACCCGGCGCGGGCAAGACGCACGGCCTTGCCCATGCGGTCGACACGCGGCTCCGCGCGGGGCTCCCGGCAGCCCTGCTCCGGGCGAAAGAGCTGCCCGCAGACCAAGGCTGGGAAGAGATCCTCAAGAGCGCGCTCGGTAGACCGGGAGCGCGGATCGAGGTCCTGCTCGATGCGCTCGAGGCGACCGCCGTGCGCGCCGATGTCCGGCGGAGGCGCGAGCGCGCGCACGCGAGTTGCGACGGAGGCGAGGCGCCGATCGAGCCGGAGCCAGGACGAGCTCGGCGCGACCGGTGATCTCGACTCCGGTGATGTCGCCCTGAAGGCAGCCGTTCAGGAGATCGGCGCCACGATCGAGAACATCCAGACCTCGCCCGAGTTTCGCCGCCGGCTTGTGAAGCGACGTGATGATCGGGTGGTGGTAGATCTCGTCCTCGAGCGCGTTGTGCAGGTGCGCCCAGAGAAGCAGCTCATCGGCGGCATCCGGGTCGACGTCCCGGAGGAGATCCTCGCCAACAAGCCGTGCACGTTGCTGTCACGCTCGGAGCCCCGCGATCTCGTCGACGTCCATGCGCTGCAGCAATACGGCCTCAGCGTGGAGGCCGCGTTGCCGCTCGCGGCGGGCGCGCAAGGATGGCGGGCTGACCCCTGCGAGCCTCGCCTGGGTGCTCTCTCAGATCGAGATTCCAGACGATGCGCGCGTACCTGGCGGCATTTCGCCAGCCGAGCTCCGCGCGTTCGTGGAAGAGCTGATCTCCTTGCTCACCCGCTTGGCGCACCCTGGAAAGAAGGACGGTCAAGGCGGCGCAAGCCTGTGAGTGGACGTCCGGTATCTGCCACGCGCGGCTAGCCGCCATTGCCGCCGGGGCCCCCGTCGGCCCCGCCGCCGCCATCACCGGCCCCGCCGGCGCTTCCGCCGCCGCCACCATCACCAGCGCCGCCGGCGCTTCCGCCGCCGCCATCACCGGCGCCGCCGGCGCTTCCGCCGCCGCCATCACCGGCGCCGCCGGCGCTTCCGCCGCCGCCATCACCGGCGCCGCCGGCGCTTCCCCTGCCGCCGCCGCCATCACCGGCGCCGCCGGCGTTTCCTCCGCCCCCGCCATCGCCCGTGCCGCCGCCCCCGCCGGTCTCGTCGACCACGAAGTGGCAGGCCGCGAGCGCATGAGCTCGCTCGGTGATCACCTCGCAGGGGCTGATCGCGTCATCGGCGCCGTCCGCGAGCGGCGCAGCGGAGCACTCCGCCATCGAAGCGACCTTGTCGGCGGCGCACCTGCGCGCCGCGCCGACGGCGTCGACGCAGGCCTTGACGTCGGCGTCCGCCGGCTCCGGCGCAGGGCTGTCCTTGGTGCCGGCGTTCTCGATGCCGTGGAGGCACTGGTCCCAGTAGAACTCGACGCAGGCGTCCACCCGCTCGTCGGCGTCGGCCGAGCCGACCCACTCGGGGCACGCGGCGGCGGCCTCGCACCGGGCCGTCTCGATCTGCCGGCAGGCGTCGACGCCCACGGCGTCGGTGCCGCAGCTCTGCGTTGCGAGGGTCACGGCCCCGAGGCCGAGCAACCCGACCGCGGCCCATGTTGCGGAGCTCCGCCTCGCGGCGGAGAGGACGGCGAGCGCAGACGAACCCACCCGGCGGAGCTACCACGCGGCAGCGGGGGGCGTCGAGTTTTCGGCCGCCTCACGACCGCAGGGGAGTGCGGGCGCCCGCGCAGGGGAGTGCGGGCGCCCGCCGCGCTCGCAGCGGAGCCGTCCGCCATGCCGGCGCGCGTCCATGGCGCAACCGGGCCGACGCAGCCGCAGCGCAGGGCGCGCTCGCGCCGGCGTCGCGCTCTCCCGGGTCGAGCGCCGCGTCCGGCGACGAGCGCTCTCCCGGGTCGAGCGCCGCGTCCCGGCGCCGCGCTCGTCGCGAACGGTGACCGGCCCAGGCCCCGTCCGATCTATGCTCCTAAGGCCTCGATCATCCGATGGATCCGCCGAGCCTCGCGCAGCTCAGACCCGACACGCTCTTTCACGGGCGGTACCGCGTGGTCCGCTCGCTCAAGGCGGGCGGAATGGGGGCGGTGTACGAGGTCGTGGACGAGGTCACGGACCGCCGCCGCGCGCTGAAGGTGATGCTCCCGGGCTCGATCCAGGACCCCGCCATGCGCGCCCGGTTCGCCCAGGAGGCCAAGATCACCGGCGGGATCGAGAGCGATCACATCGTCCCGGTCTCCGACGCCGGCATCGACGCCGACTCCGGGATGCCCTTCCTCGTCATGGACCTCCTCCAGGGCGAGGAGCTCGCGAGCCTGTCGGCGCGCCGCGGCCCGCTGCCGCCGGGCGAGGTGGCGCTCTACCTCTCCCAGGTCGCGCGCGCGCTCGACAAGATGCACGCGGCGGCCATCGTCCACCGCGACCTCAAGCCGGCGAACCTCTTCTTGACGCGGCGGGACGACGGCTCCCCGTGCGTCAAGGTCCTCGATTTCGGCCTGGCGAAGATCGCGGCGCAGGGCAGCATGGCGGACCGCACGGCGATGGTCGGGACGCCGCTCTACATGGCGCCCGAGCAGATCCGCGGCGACGGCGCCGTGGGGCCGAAGGCCGACATTTACGCGCTGGCGCACGTCGCCTTCACGCTGCTCGTGGGCAGCCCCTTCTGGCTGACCGAGGCCAACGTCATGCCCTCGATCTTCGCGCTCCTCCAGCGGATGGCGTCGGGGCTGCCCGAGCCGGCGAGCGCCCGCGCCGCGCGGCGCCGCAACATCCGGCTGCCGCCCGCCTTCGACGCCTGGTTCCAGCAGGCGACCGCGATCGATCCGAAGGACCGGTTCGAGCGCGCCACCACGGCCGTCACCCTGATGGCGGAGGCCCTCGGCGTGCCCGCGCCGTCGAGCCCGCCCCCCGCGCCCGTTCCGCCCACGAACCCACCGCCGTCGTCGCGCCGCAGCCTCGAGCTCGAGGAGCGGCGCGCCCGCGCCGTCGAGCCCGAGTCGCGCCGCAGCCTCGAGCTCGAGGAGCGGCGCGCCCGCGCCGTCGAGCCGGATCCCGGGCCGAAGCCTCCCGACCCCGGGCCGAAGCCGCAGGACTCCGGGCCGAAGCCCGCAGGCGACGCGCGGCACCGCGACGAGGATCTCGCCGCGGTCGTCCACGAGGAGCGGCTGCGGGCCTTCCTGAAGAAGGAGGTCCAGCGCGCCAGGGAGCAGCGGACCAGGAGGCTCTCCCTGCTGCTGCTCGGCGTGGACGGCCTCCAGGAGATCGAGGAGAAGCACGGGCGGGCGGCGGTCGACCGCATCCTCGGCGACCTCGCGCGCGTGGTCCGGATCTACGTGCCGGAGGGCGGGCTGCTCGGGCGCTACCGCCGCGACCTCCTCGCGATCGTCTGCCCCGGGATCGGCCGGACGCGGGCGTCGGCGTTCGCGAAGGTGCTCGGCGAGAAGGTGCGCCAGCACCGGTTCCGGCGCATCCCGTCGATGCCCGTCCAGACGACCATCCGGATCGGCCTCGCCCATCTCGAGGAGGACGACACGACCGGGCACGATCTGCTCGAGCGCGCGACCCGGGAGCTCCTCGAGCGGGGCGAGTGAGCGCCCGACGGCGTCCCGGCCCCGATCGGCGGTCGCGCCCTCGATCCGCGCGGGCGCCCGGCGGCACCCCGGCGCGCTCGGCGGTCGCGCCCTCGATTTCTTGGACGTTCGTCGCGGAGGGGCGATCCTCGGGCCCATGGCCTCTGCCATGATCCTGGCGGCGGGGCTCGGGACCCGGCTCCGCCCGCTCACCGACGAGCTGCCGAAGCCGCTCCTGTGGCTCGGCGATCGCCCGCTCGTCGCGCACATCGCCGGGCAGCTCGCCGCGGGCGGCGTGCGGCGCGCCGCGCTGAACAAGTCCCACCTCGCGGAGCGCTTCACGCGCGAGCTGCTCGCGGCGTTCCCGGTGCCGGTGGAGGTCCTGCACGAGCCGGAGCCGTTCGGCACCGCCGGGGGCCTCGCGAACGCGGCGGGCGCGCTCGGCGACGGCGACGTGGTCCTCTGGAACGGCGACATCCTGATCGACCTCGACGTGGCGGCGCTCTGCGCGGCGCACGGCGAGCGCGGCGCGGCCGCGACGCTCGCGGTGGCGCCGCGGCCGGCCGGGGAGGGGACGGTGGGCGTCGGCGCCCGGGGCGAGGTGGTCCGGCTGCGCGGCGAGCGCTTCGGGGAGGAGGTCGCGGGCGGCGACTTCGTGGGCGTGCACGTGGTCGGCGGCGCGCTCCGGCGGCGGCTCCCGCCGCGCGGCTGCATGGTCGGGGACGTGTACCTGCCGTGGCTGCGCGAGGGGCGGCCGCTCGCGACGTTCGCGGCGCCCTCGCTGTGGCACGACATCGGCACGCTCGCCGCGTACCTCGCGGCCAGCGCGCGCTGGCTCGCGCAGCGCGGCCTGCCGAGCTACGTCGGCCCGGGGGCCTCCGTGGCCGAGGGCGTGGACGTGACGGGCAGCATCGTGGGCGCGGGGGCGCGGGTCGAGGGGGCCGGGGCGCTGCGCGGCTGCGTGGTGTGGCCGGGCGCGCGGATCGCCGTCGGCGCGGACGCCGGGGCGCCGTGCGAGCGCGCGGTGGTGACGACGCAGGGACGCGTCGTGCGCGCGGCCGGCTGATCGAACGACCGCGGGCCCGGCCGTGAGGCGCGGCGCGCGGCCCGCGCCGCGGGGCCGCCCCCACTGCAGCGACGTCGCGCGCGGAGGAGCGCGTCGAGCGCCGGGGACACTGGGCATGGGGCCGCCGTCGCTCCATGTGTCCGGAAACCCAACCAGAAAGGCACGGTGCAACGATGCGTTCGATGTCCTCCATGCCCCTGCGGGGCCGGTTTCTGCGGCTGCCCCTGCTCCTGTCGGCGCTCGCCGGCGCCGCGTGCGTCGACGATCCATCGCCGTCGGACCTCCCGCCTCCGAGCCCGCCCTCCATGCCGCCCACGATGCCCCCTGACGGGCAGAACAGCGGCGAGGGCACGGGGGATCAGGGCGCCGGCGGGCGGAGCTCCGGCGAAACGGGGCCTGGCGATCAGGGCGCCGGCGGGCTGGACGGTGCCGGTGGGCTCGGGGCCGGCGGGGATCTCGGCATCGGCGGCGGGCTGGGCACCGGCGGGGATCTCGGCGCCGGCGGGGATCTCGGCGCCGGTGGCGGGCTGGGCACCGGCGGCGGGCTGGGCGGTACCGGCGGGCTGGGCGCCGGCGGGTAGCGCCGGTCGCACCGCGTCACCCGAGCGAGCGCGGAGCTCCCACGTCGCGCCGACGCGCACCCGGGCGCCCTGCGCGAGCCTGCCGCGGCATCCGACGCGCCAGCGGCGGCGGAGCGGGGCACCCGCGCGCGGGGGATGCAGTACTCACCGCCGACAGCGCCACAGAGGATGCGACCGCCAAGACGCCAAGCGCGCAAAAGTACTCATGTTTCTTGGCGTCCTTGGCGCCTTGGCGCCTTGGCGCTCCTCCGAGCTGCCACGCTGTCGTTCAACGCACGGCACCACCCGCGCCCGCCGCCCGCGTCACTTGCCGAGGTCGGCGAGCGCGGCCTTGGCGGCGTTGTGCCCCGCCGCGCCGATCACCGACCCGGCCGGGTGCGTGCCGGCGCTGCACGAGTAGAGCCCGGCGAGCCCGAACCGGTACGGCACGCGATCGGCGAAGCCGAAGCCGTTGTCGATGTGGTGGATGTGCCCCCGCGTGATCCCGAAGTGCCGCTCGATGTCCGGCGGCGCCAGCGTGAACGTCTCCAGCACGAGGTCGCTCATCCCCGGCGCGAACCGATCGCAGATCGCGAGCAGGTGCTTCACGTAGCGCGGCGCGGCCTCGTCCCACGTCTCGCCGCTCGCGAGCGCGTAGGGCACCCACTGCACGAAGAGCGCGGCGTTGTGGTGCCCCTCCGCGTCGCGCAGGCTCGGGTCGATCGGCGTGTGGAAATACCACTCGATCGCGGGGAACTCGGGGAGGCGCCCGCTCATCGCGTCGCGGTGGGCCTGGCGCAGCACGTCCATCACCACGCCCTCGTCCGGCAGGAGGTGGATGGTCGGCCCGAACTGCCCGCGGTCCTCCGGCAGGCACGTGAACCTGGGCAGGCCGGTCAGCGCCATGTTGACCTTGAGGGTCGAGCCGTCCTTCGCGAGCGCGTCGAGCCGCGCCGACAGCGCCGCCCCGATCGCCGCGCCGCCGGCCAGCGCGCGGGTGCGGAACGGATCGGCGTTCGAGACGACCGCCCGGGCGGCGATCCGCGTCCCGTCCTCGAGGAGCACGCCCGAGACCGCGCCCCCGGACGACTCGATCTGCGCGACGCGGGCGCCGGTGACGATCGTCGCGCCCTCGGCCCGCGCCTTGTCGGCGAAGAGGCGCGTGACCGTGCCCATCCCGCCCTCGACGATCATCCAGGTGCCGTCCGCGCCGGGGAGGCGGCACATGTTGTGGACGAGGAAGTTCATCCCGGTCCCGGGCGTGTCGAAGCCGCCCGCGAGCCCCGAGAAGGCGTCGGTCGCCGCGTACATCGCCTGGAGGAGGTCGCTCTTCCAGCGGAACCGCGCGAGGTAGTCGGAGATCGTGCCCCGGCAGAGCGCCACGAAGGTCTGCCCGAGGGCGGGCCGCACGTAGCGCTCCGCGGTCTCCTCGATGGAGAGCGGCTCCTCGAGCCAGGTCGGGGCGATGTCGTCCCGGAGCGCGGCGAGCTCGGCCTGGAGGGCGCTGTTCGCGTCCCAGTCGTCCTGGGAGAAGAACTCGAAGAACTGCCGCTCCATCGCGGCCTGGTCCGAGCCGAAGAGCAGGTAGCGCCGGTCGGTGGTCGGGAGGAAGTAGTGCGGATCGCGCCGCCGGAGGGGGAGGGAGACGCCGAGCTCGCGGAGCAGCTCGGGCGGGGCGAGCCCGAGCAGGTAGGCGCCGCTCGAGACGCCGAGGGACGGCGCCTTCTTGAAGGGGTGCTCGGTCTTCACCGCGCCGCCCACGGCGTCCTTCTCCTCGAGCACCACGACCTCGAGGCCGCGGCGGGCGAGGAGGACGGCGGCGACGAGACCGTTGTGGCCGGCGCCGACGATGACGACGTCGGCGCGTGCCGGAGCTTCACTGCGTTTCACTGGGCACCTCCAAGCGCTGAGCGCGTCCGCTGCCGCGGCCGGCGCTCGGGCCGCGGCGCGCGAGGTGTTGCACGGATGGCGCGGCGAGGAGAGCCCTTTCGCGCGCCGGAACCCTGAGGAGCGCGCCCCGCCGGCCCCGGGGCCGCCGGCGCGGGGCCCCTTTCCAGCCTGTCCTCGCCGCGGCGCGCGCCGGGCGGCCGGCGCCTTCTCCCGGCGCGCGGCGGCCCCGGCGCCGCGCCGGCCGGCCTGGCCGGATCACCCGCCGGCGGCCGCGGCGGACCCTTGCCACACGGCGGCGACCTCCTCTGCGATGGCGCGCACGGTGAGGGGGGCCGAGCCCTCGGCCTTGTTGTTCACCAGCGCGAAGCTCTCGATGCGCAGCGCCGCGGCCTCGCACAGGATCCGCGCGGCCTCCGCGCGCATCGCGGGGTCGGGCTCGGCGATCCGGTTGAACGGGTGGAACCGCCGCTGCTCTGCCTCGTAGCGGCGACCGGGCTTGAGCGAGAGCCGGACGAGCGCGAACGGCGCGTTCGAGACGGGCACCACGGCCGCCTGGGCGCCGGGAGACGGCATGTTGCGCCAGTAGCTGTAGGCGTGGGCGACGCCGTGCGCGCCGAGGATCTCCCGGTACTCGCCGGTGAGATAGGCGCGATCCCTGAGCTCGACGGCGTAGGCGAGCTCGCGCGGCAGCGCGCCGAGGAAGGCGTCGAGCCGCTCGAAGAGCGCGCGCGGCGGGAGCCGGTGGGGCGGGCCGACCGGGGGCAGCTCGAGCAGCACCGGCCCCGCGTGCGCCCGGAACGCCGAGAGCAGCGGCGCGGCGACGCGCGACAGGAAGAGCGGGACCGACAGGAAGTCGGGGTTCGGCTCGGCGCGCGCGCGGTCCGCGCCGCGCCCCTCGTCGTCGTCCGGCGGCGCCTGCGAGCGCTGGAGCGTCTGGGACACGACCGCGTGCAGCGCCTTGGACACGCAGCGGAAGCCGTCCGGCAGCTGCGCTCTATAACGAAGGAAGTCGCCGTCGGGGATGGGGGCGTAGAAGCTGCGGTCGATGCCGACGGTCGTGAGCAGCGGGTGCCGCGCGTACTCGGCGAGGCCGTCGCGCGCGAGCTCCTCGGTGCTCCGCCGCCGGGCGTAAACGAGGCCCTGCCAGCCCGGGAAGCTCCACGAGCTCGTGCCGAGGTGAAGCCCCGCCGGCAGCCGCGCCGCGAGGCGGGCGGCGTCCTCGTAGACCGCGGCCATGGCGTCGAGCTCCGGCGCCGCGGGCGCCGCGGCGGCGGGCTGCGGCGCTTCACCGAACAGCGAGAGCTGCGAAGGGACGGGGCCACGGCGCCCAGGGGAGCGGCTCACCCGCGCGAGTCTACTGCTTCCGGCGCCCTCGGGGACACCGGCTGCGCCGGGCGGCGCCGCCGGGGGCGCATCGCCGTTTTCCGACGCGCGGCGGCCGCGCGGCGAGAGGCGCGGTTTCTCCAGGAACCGCCGCAACTTCTTGCTCAAGTACGCAAGGTGCGATGTCGCCGCGCAGCCGGAGAGCTCGCCGGCCCGCGCGTGGCTGGCTCACCTGAGCCAAGAAACGGTGGGCTTTGGGCTTTAATGCATGAACGCCACGGCGCGGGGGAGCGAGCGATGCCGTTGGTACATCGCGTGCAACTGCGCTGGATGTGAAGACCGCTTGGATGTGAAGACCACTTGGATGCGAAGACCGCTTCGCGATGTGAAGACCGCTTGGATGTGAAGACCTCTTGGATGTGAAGACGAGGGCGGAGCTCCTCTGAGCGACGCCGCTTTTCTTACGCGCGCAGCGAGCCGCGGCGATCGCAGACCGCAGGCGATGGCGTCGCCGCCTCTCCCGAGGCGGCGGCTCGCGGCCGCCTGGAGTCCCGCGAGCGCCGGGCCGCCGAAGCGCGCGCGGGTGCGAGCTCACGAGTCGACGCGGCGACGAACCGGCTCGTCGCTGCATGGTTGTCATTGTCCTAATTCGAACCTGATCAAGTACGATCGGAGGGATGAATGCGTAGTTATCGTGGACTGATGTCTCTCTTTCTTCTGGGGCTCGGGATGGTCGGCTGCGGCGGCGAGGACACCACCTCTTCCATCGCGCCTCCGGCCGCCACTCCCCCTCAGGCGGCCAAGACCTACGGCCGCGAAGTGAAGGGCGGCCGCATGCACCCGGGCAGGAACATCTCGATGCCGCCCACGCGCTCGCTGAGCGCCGTCGACGTGCTGCCGCTGGTCAAGGACGAGCTGAAGAGCGCGCTCGGCCCGCTCACCGCGAGCGACTTCGAGACCGCGAGCCAGCATGTCGAGCGCACCCCGGCCCGCGCCACCCTCAGCCATGTGAGCTATCGTCAGGTCCGCGACGGCGTGCCGATCTTCGGCACGTACCTGAACCTGACCCTGCGCGCCGACGCGAGCGGCGGGAACAGGCTGGCGGCGTCGAGCCACCACCTCTACCAGGAGGCCGTGGTCGACACGCAGGATCGCGTCGGCGAGGAGCGCGCCCACGCGCTCGCCCGGACGGCCCTGCGCGCGCAGCCGGACGCGCGCGTGGCGAAGGCCGAGAAGGTGATCCGCCCGATCGCCGGCGCGCTCCAGATGGTCTGGGACATCAGCCTCGCCGGGCGCCACGAGCGCGTGCTCGTGATCGCCAACGGCGCGTCCACCGGCCGGGTCCTCACGATCGACGACCGCGTGTTCGAGGTCGTGAGCGGCTCGGTGTCCGGCTTCACGGTGAGCGGCGGCGCCCCCGGGGCGTCCGGCGGCACGGTCGCGCAGACGAGCCTCCCTCACGCGCGCGTCTCGGGCCCCGGGATCATCACCCACGCCGACGCCGCCGGCGCCTTCAGCGTCGACGTGCCGCTCGGCTCGCCCCTCCAGGCGACCCTGAACGGCCGCGCGGCCACGGTGCAGAACGTGTCGGGGCCGAACCTCGTGGCCACCGGCGCGGCGGCGCCAGGGGCCTCGCTCGTGTTCTCGTCGCCCGGCGCGGGCGAGCAGCAGATCGCGCAGACGACCGCCTACCGCTACGTGGACGCGGCGCGCTCGTTCCTCGAGGCGAACGGCCTCGCGCCGGACGCGCTCGGCGAGCCGCTGCCGACCAACGTCAACCTCAACGACTTCTGCAACGCGTACTACGATCCCGGCGCGATCAGCATCAACTTCTTCCTGTCGGGCGGCGGCTGCAACAACTCCGCGATCGACAGCGTGATCGCCCACGAGTACGGCCATTTCGTCGACGATCGGTTCGGCGGGATCTTCGATGGAGGCCTGTCGGAGGGGTGGGGCGACACGCTGGCCTGCCTGCTGCTCAGGGACCCGCTCGTCGGCGGGGGCATCACCGATGACGGCGGCCTCATCCGCACGTGCGACAACGACTACGCGTATCCGCCGGGCGGCTGGGACGAGGCGCACAACCTCGGGCAGTCGTGGGCCGGCTTCGTGTGGCACGCGCGCGCCAACCTGATCGCCGAGCTCGGCGAGGAGGCCGGCGACGCGCTCACCCGCGCCCTGGTGCTGCCGTCCTTCCCGTCGAACGCGCCCGACATCCCCACGGCCGTGCGCGAGGTGTTCCTGCGCGACGACGACGACGGCGACCTGGAGAACGGGACGCTCCACTTCGGCGCCCTCTGGGCTTCCGCCCAGATGCACGGGCTCACCTTCGCGCTCACCACGGACGCCACGCCGCCGGGGCAGGTCACGGATCTCGCGGCGCTCGACGTCGCGGCCACGTCGGCGCTCGTCCAGTTCACCTCGCCCGGCGACGACGGGCACGAGGGCACGCCGATGGCGTACGAGATCGGCTGGTCGCTCTACCCGCTCGACGACGGCAACTTCGCCTCCGCGAAGCTGACGTCGGCGCCGCCGGCGCAGCCGGCCGGCTGGCTGGTGCAGGCGCAGATCGAGGGGCTGCCGCCCTCGTCGACCGTCTATGTCGCGATGCGCGCCGTCGACGAGGCGGGCAACGTCGGGCCCGTGTCGAACAACGTGCAGGTCACCACCGAGGCCGGCCTCGTGGTGTACTCGGAGGGCTTCGAGAGCGACTCGGGCAGCTGGAGCGCCGGCGGCCTGTGGCACGTCACCACGCGCCGCGCGTCCGAGGGCGAGCGCTCGTTCTGGTACGGCCAGGAGGAGACCGGCAACTACGACACGGGCTGGTCGAACGCGGGCACGCTCACGCTGCCGGTCATCGATCTCACCGGCGTGTCGAGCCCGTTCCTCGTCGTCGACCAGTTCATCGAGGTCGAGGGCGGCATGTATTACGACACGGCGGACATCGTCGTGACCGACGTGGACGACCCGGCCAACGTGGCGGTGTTCCCGAGGACCACCTCGTGGACCAGCGGCACGTTCGAGCCGCGCTTCGAGTCGCTGGCGGCCTTCGCGGACCGGCGCATCACCGTCGCGTTCAGCTTCGACACGATCGACAGCGTCGCCAACAACCTCGAGGGCTGGTACATCGACAACGTGCGCGTCGTCGGCGAGGAGGCGAGCTCCTGCGCGCACGGCAAGTGCGAGCAGGGCGGCCCGCTCGACCCGGCCTGCGACCCGTGCGTCGCGGCGGTCTGCGCGGTCGATTCGTATTGCTGCTCGGGCGCGTGGGACAGCTTCTGCGTGGACGAGGTCGCCATGGTGTGCGGCGAGACCTGCGGGGGCGAGACCTGCGGCGACGGCGTGTGCGCGCCGGGCGAGGACTGCAGCAGCTGCCCGCAGGACTGCGGCTCGTGCCCGACCTGCGAGCACGAGGTCTGCGATCCGGGCGCGCCGCTCGACGCGCAGTGCGATCCGTGCGCTCAGGCGGTGTGCGCGGCGGATCCGTACTGCTGCTCCAACGAGTGGGATCGCGTGTGCGTCGAGGCCGCCGAGCAGACCTGCGGCGTCGTGTGCCAGGACGCCTGCGCGCACGACCTGTGCTCGCCCGGGGGCGCGCTCGATCCGCAGTGCGACCCGTGCGCTCAGGCGGTGTGCGCGGCGGATCCGTACTGCTGCAACAACTCGTGGGATCGCTCGTGCGTCGAGCAGGCCGCGAGCACCTGCGGGCTGACCTGCACGCCGGCGTGCAGCCACGACCTGTGCTCGGCGGGCGACGTGCTCGACCCGGCGTGCGACCCGTGCGCTCAGGCGGTGTGCGCGGCGGATCCGTACTGCTGCGACAACGCGTGGGACGCGCGCTGCGTGGAGCAGGCGGCGTCGGCGTGCGGCCTCTCCTGCGGTTGCAGCCACGACGTGTGCGACACCGGCGCGGCCCTCGACGCCGGGTGCGACTGGTGCGTCTCGGAGGTCTGCGCGCAGGATCCGTACTGCTGCGACAACGCGTGGGACGACCGCTGCGTCGGCGCGGCGAACAACGTCTGCGGCCTGACCTGCTCGTTCGACCCCACGGCGGCCGCGCTCCCGCGCGAGCCCGCCCGCCGGTGAGGTCGCTCCCGGGTCCGCCGCGCGGCCCCGGCGGGACCGCCGGCCCGACCGGCGCCTCCGAGCCGGATCCATCCCCGTAGAACATCGTCGCAGCGAGGGGGCCCGGCCCCCTCGCTGCGATCGTGCGAGGCGCGGCCCTGGCCGCCCGCGTTTCCGGTGGGAAGCGCCTGCCCGCCGCGGTTACAAGCACCTGACGTGCTGCGCCGCTTCGCCCTCGTCCTGCGCGTGCTGGTCTCGACGGCCGGCAAGGACGCCTTCGCCCGCGCCATGCCGCTCTACATGGGGCTCGGCCTCGTCGGCGCGGTCGTGTTCGGCGGCAACGGGATGGACCCCGCGCAGCTCACCGGACTCGCGGGCGAGTCGCTCGCGTTCCGGCTCGCGCTGTGGGCGGCGTGGCTGCTCGTCGGGACGCCCGCGGCGCGCGCGCTGCTCCGCGCCCCGGCGACCTTCTTCCTCCGCGCGCTGCCCGTCCCGCGCCTCCAGCTGCTCTCCGGCCACGCGCTGCTCCTCGCCGTCGCCGAGCTCCCCTGGGTCCTGCTCTGGGCGTTCGGCGCCGGCGCGCTCGCCGGCCTCGCCGCCTGCGCCGGCGCGCTCGCGGCGCACGCCATGCTCCTCGCCCGGCCGCGCGGCGCGCGCGAGCTCGCGGCGCTCTCGCTGCTCGCCTCCGCGATCCTGGTCGGGGCGCCGGCGCCGCTCCTGCTCGCGTGCGCCGCGCCCGCGCTCGCCGTGGGGCTCCGCGCGGCCGTGGTCCGCGCGCCGGAGGTCCCGCTCGGCCGCGAGCGCGCGCTGATCCCGCGGGCCCTGCCGGTCCGCGGCGGCGCGCTCGTCGCGCTCTCGCTCGCCTACGCGGCGGCGCTCCTGCGCGGCCACCGCGCGGTGCTCCTGCGCGGCCTCGCGCTCGCGGCGGCCTCCGCGCTCGCCGCGGCGGCGTGGGCCCGGACCAGCGGGCCGCTCGAGGCCGGGCCGCTCGCCGGGGCGTCGCTCGTCGCGCTCGCGCCGGTCGCGCTGTGCGTGGGCGCCGGCTTCTCCGGCCCGGTGCTGCGCGAGGAGCGGCGGATCGCGTGGCTCCTCGACGCGTGCGGCGCGTCGGCCCCGCTGCGGGCGTCCGCCGCCGCGGCCGCGGTCGCCGCGCCGCTCGTCGCGCTCGCGCTCGCGCACGGGGCGGCGGTCTCCGCGCTCACCCGCGCGGCGCCCGCCGCGGCGATTCGCCTGCTCGGCGGCGCGGGCGTCGCGGGGATGCTCCTGTCCGGGGTTGCGCTCGGCTGCGTGCGCTGGTCGGTGCGGCAGGACGGCCGCGACAGCAGCCGGGTGCTCCTCTCGGTGCTCGCCGCCGTCGTCGCGGCGACCGTGGCCGCGTGGACGCTGGGCGAGCTCGCGCTCGCGGCCTGGGCGCCGGCGGCCGCGCTCCTCGCCGGGCCCGCCGGCGCGCGCTGGCTCTCGCGGCGCTGCGAGCGCGGCGCCGCCCCATGGAAGGGGAGGGCGGGGTGATGCTGGAAGCGACGGGGATCCACAAGCGGCTCGCCGGCAGGGACGTGCTCTCGGGCGTCGACCTCCGCTGCGGGCCTTCGGACGTGGCGGTCGTGATGGGCGGAAACGGCGCCGGCAAGTCGACCTTGCTGAGGATCGTCGCCGGGCTCCTGGAGCCCGACCGCGGCGCCGTCCTCCTCGGCGGCGATCCCATCCACGGCGGCGGCGTCGCGGCGCGGCGCCGCCTCGGCTACGCGCCCGACGCCACCGAGGCGCTGCCCGACCTGCAGGTCGCCGAGCTCGTCGCCCTCGTGGCCGCGCTCAAGCGGGCGCCGCCGCTCGATCGCGCCTGGGTCGAGCGGCTCGGCGCGGGCGCGTTCTTTCGGCAGCGCCTCTCCGGCCTCTCGTTCGGGCAGCGCAAGCGCGCGCTCCTGCTCGCCGCGCTCGTGGGCGACCCGTGGCTGCTCGTGCTCGACGAGCCGACGAACGGGCTCGACGCCGAGGGCGCGCGCAGGGTGGTGGACCTCGTCGAGGAGCGCCGCGCCGCGGGGAAGGCCACCCTGCTCACGACGAACGATCCGGCGCTCGCGTCGGCGCTCGGCGGGCGGCCGCGCTGGCTCAGCGAGGGCCGGCTCGGCGCGGACGGGCCCGCTGCTCGCGCTGGAGGCGAGGACGCGGACGGCGTCGCCCTGGCGCGAGGATCGACGCAGGGGGCGCGCGATCCCTGAGACCCGCGCCGGACGGTACCTACCGGCCGGTCTGGCGGGGCGGCTTCGGGCAGAGCTGCTTCTTCAGCTCGTCCATCCCCGCTGCGCCCCTCTGCGCCAGCGAGGCCAGCCGTTGCACCTTGGGCGCGAAGGAGCAGTCGACAGGCTCGATCGGCGCCTGGTTCAGCAGGGCTTCGACCTTGTCGGAGGGCCCCTCCGCGCTCTTGCGCGTGCAGAGGATCGGGCTGCCCTGGTGGTAGTAGTACCTGCGCTGCCGGAGGAGGGTCGCCGCGGGTTCGCCGAACGGGTAGGCGTCGTTCAGGGCGAAGATGAGCCGGCCGTTGTCGTAGTAGAAGCGATAGGTCGACCCGGCGTCTCCCGCGGCGTTGTCGTTCAGCACGGCGCTGGCGACAGCGTTGCCCTTCCGGTGCAGCCGGACCTCGGCGCTCCCCTCGCCACCGGCGCATTCCATGCGGAGCTCGCTCGTTTCGAAGCTTTTGTCCGCCTGGATCTCCGCGTACTTCTTACGGATTTCCTCGATCCGAGGGTCGCCCGTCCCCTCCCGGGCGGCCCCCTGGCCCTCGGCGTCAGCCGCCGCGTCGGGGGCCGCGGTGCGCGGCGCGGGCTGGGCGGCCGCCGCGGTGGCGCCCGGGGTCGCGGCCGCGGGCGGCTGAGCGCCATGGTCGCCGCCAGACACCGCAGGTGTCCTCGACGAGGAGGACTCAGGAGCCACGGCGCCGCGCCCGCAGCCGGCGGCGAGCAGGACGCCTGCGAAGACCATCGCCGATCGACTCATGAAGACACCCTATTCTCCACCGCGGGTTGAATCCGTCTCGGCGCTCCCGGCGAGCGGCAGCAGCCGCAGCACCCGCGCCTCGCGCGCCTCGCGCCCCTCCAGGTCGAGCGACGTCGGGACCAGGCAACGCGCGAGCTCCTCGACGCCTTCCGAGGGGCAGTAGGCGCGCCCCGGATCGCTGACGAGCACGTCCGCCGGCCCCGCGGCCTGTCGCCGCAGCCAGGGGAGCATCCGGTCGACCATGGCGCGCTCGTAGAAGATGTCGCCGGCTACGATGACGTCCCACGCGCCGCGCGCGGCGCTCGCCGTGAGATCCTCCGCGATCACGTCGATGTCGACGCCGTTCAGGGCCGCGTTCAGCTCGAGCGCGGCCGCGGCGAACGGGTCGATGTCGGCGGCGCTCACGCGCGCGGCGCCGGCGCGGGCCGCCGCGATCGCGACGACGCCGCCGCCGGCGGCGAGGTCGAGCACGCGCTTGCCCGAGACCGCGGCGGGGTGATCGAGCAGGTACCGCGCGAGCGCCTGCCCGCCGGCCCACGCGAACGCCCAGTACGGCGGCGGCACGCCCGCGCGCGCGAGCGCCGCCTCGGTCGCGTGCCAGAGCGGCGTGACCTCGGTCGCGAGGTGGAGCCTCACCTCGGGGACGAGCGGCGGGCTGGCCACGGCGGTCTCGCGCGCCACGAACGCCGCGGCGCTCCCGGCAGGGGAGAGGGCCAGGTCGGGCCCGCGCGATCCCGGCGCCGGCGCGCGCTCCCGCGTCACAGCGCCTCGAAGATCCGGAGCGGCTCGGCCACGCGCGCGGCCCACGCCGCCTCGTCGTGCTCGGCCCCCTCGTGCCAGGCGTAGAACACGCTCGCGCCCTCCACGTACGGCGATCGCGCCGCCGTGAGCACCTCGCGCAGCTGGCGGTTCTCGCAGTAGTTGTCGGCCGCCGCCGGGTCGTCGTCCTCGATGCCGTCGCCGTCGCCGTCCAGGCAGTCCCCGCCGCCGCCCGAGTCCAGGTAGAGCGCCGCCGCCGGCTCGGCGTGCGCCGCGTACCGCTCGATCATCGTCTCGTGGCGCACGCCGGCCCCGATGCTCCCCCAGCCCATGGTGCCGGACAGGCTCGCGGCGAAGGCGTACTCGCCCCGGTGGCGGTCGGCGGCGTGGAAGCTGATGAGCCCCCCGAGCGAAGAGCCCATGATCCCGACCGGACCCGGCTCGCCGTAGCGCGCCCGGATCAGGGGCCGCACCGTGTCCCGCACGAAGTCGGCGTACGCGTCGCCGCGCCCGCCGACCAGCGCGCCGCCGTCCTCGATGCGATCGGTGACGTGGGTGTACTCCGCGAGGCGCGCCGCGGTGCTGTCGATGCCGACGAGGAGCACCCCGGGCGGCGCGTGATCCTGCAGGTGCCAGCCGCCCGCCGGGCCCGCCGGATCGAAGAGGTTCTGGCCGTCGTGAACGTAGAGGACGCGCTCGATGACCCCTTCCGGGACCCACGCGCGCACCGTGCGCGGCTCCATCGCCGCGTCGCCCACGCCGAAATGGCGCTCGAGGTGCGCCGCCGTCGGCGCGACGAGGCTCATCTCGCCGAACGCGTCGTAGGTGTACGCGCGCGACCAGGGATCGGCCGCCCACGCGGTCCGGTCGGTGAGCTTGTAGCGAGCGCCCGCGGGCACGTTCAGCACGATCCAGTGGAAGCCGGCGTCGCTCGTCATCTCGGCGCCGGTCCACCCGTCGTGATCGCCCGCGAGCAGGCGCAGGCTCGCGCTCGTCGAGACGAAGAGGTGGCCGCCGTCCACCGGGACGGGCCAGCCGGTCCGCGCCGCGTGCGAGAGCAGCGCCGCGTCGCGGTCGGCCCGCAGCTCGTCGAGGATCGCCTCGACCGGCGCGCCGCTCGCGCCGCCGCCGTGCCCGCCCGCGCCCGCGGCGGTGCCGCCGGCGGACGCGCGCGGCGCGCCGACCGCCTCCGCGGCGTCCGCGCAGCCGGCGAGCGCGACGAGCGCGGCGAGCCCCGCGCCCGCCGCCGCCCACCGGCCCGCAGCAACCCACCCCGGCGCGGCCACGGCTACCGCTTCGCGACCCGCGCTTCGGCCGCGCGCAGCGTCGTCTCGAGCAGCGCGGCGATCGTCATCGGCCCGACGCCGCCCGGCACCGGCGTGATCCAGGCGGCGCGCTCCCGGGCGGCCTCGAAATCGACGTCGCCCACGAGCTTGCCCGCGTCGTCGCGGTTCGTGCCGGCGTCGATCACCGTGGCCCCTTCCTTGATCCAGTCGCCCCGGATGAGCCTCGCCTCGCCCGCGTCGGCGACGAGCACGTCGGCCTCGCGGCAGAGCGCCTGCAGATCGCGCGCGCGGGCGCCGGCGATCGCGACCGTCGCGCCCTGCGCGAGCAGCAGCTGCGCCATGGGCCTGCCGACGAGGGGGCTCGGGCCGACCACCACCGCGCGGGCGCCGGCGAGCTGGACGCCCGCCTCGGCGAGCAGGCGCATGCAGCCGGCCGGCGTGCACGGCGCGATGCCGCCCGGCCGCCCCATCGCGAGCAGGCCGGCGTTCACCGGGTGGAGGCCGTCGACGTCCTTCGCGGGATCGACGGCGTCGAGCGCGGCGTGCTCGCGGAGGTGCGCCGGCAGCGGCAGCTGGACGAGGATCCCGTCGACCGTGTCGTCCGCGTTGAGCTCCGCGATGCGCGCGAGCAGCTCCGCCTCGGTCGTCTCGGCGGGGAGCGTGCGGAGCCGGCCTCGCATGCCGACCTCGCTCGACATCCGCTCCTTGCTCCGCGTGTAGGTCACGCTGGCCGGGTCCTCGCCGACGAGCACGACCTCGAGGCCGGGGGGCCGGCCGTGGGCGGCCGCGAAGCGCGCCACCCCCTCCCGCACCTCGTCGCGCACCTTCTGAGCGATCGCCTTGCCGTCCAGGATCTTCGCTGCCACGGCCGCGGAGCTTAGACCAGCCGCGGCCGCCGCGGGGCGCGGTCCGCACGGCCCGCGCGCCCCCGCGCCGGCCCTGCCCGGCGCGGCCGGCCGCGACGGGCCGCGGCCAGCCGCGACGAACACCGCCGCGCGGCGTGAGGCGACCGGTACGTCCGCGGCGCGATCTTCAGGTTGACCCTTCCGTCCAGCGTCTTTAGCCATGAGCGGTGGACGCGCTGCACACCGACCTCTACCAGCTGACGATGGCGGCGGGGTACTTCCACCGCGGCATGGCCTCGCGCGTCGCGACGTGCGAGCTCTTCGTGCGACGGCTGCCCAGGCACCGGCGCTTCCTCGTCGCGATGGGGATCGAGCGCGTCGTGCGCTACCTCGAAGAGCTCCGCTTCACCGACGAGCAGATCGCCTACCTGAGCGCGCTGCCCGCCCTCGCCGACGCGATGACGCCGGCGTTCTGCCGCTACCTGCGCGACTTCCGGTTCCACGGCGACGTCTGGGCCGTCCCCGAGGGGACCGTGTTCTTCCCGAACGAGCCGCTCCTGCGCGTCACCGCGCCGCTCATCGAGGCGCAGCTCATCGAGACGTTCGCCCTGTCCGCCGTCAACTACGCCACCGCGATCGCGTCGAAGGCCGCGCGCATCGTCCTGGCCGCCGGCGACGCGGGGGTCATGGAGTTCGGCACCCGGAGGGCCCACCCCGAGGCGGCGGTCGACGCGGCGCGTGCCGCGTACGCGGTCGGCTGCGTCGGCACCTCGAACGTGGAGGCCGGGATGCGCTTCGGCATCCCGGTGCTCGGGACCGCCGCGCACATGTGGACCATGGCCCACCCGACCGAGGAGGCCGCGTTCGAGGGCTACGTCGCCGTCTTCCCGAGCGCGGCGATCCTGCTCATCGACACGTACGACACGCTCGTCGGCGCCGCGCGCGCGGCGGCGATCGCGCGCGACAAGCTGAAGGGCGTGCGCATCGACTCCGGCGACCTCGGCGCGCTCAGCGTGGCCGTGCGCAGGATCCTCGACGCCGCCGGCTGCGCGTCGGCGAAGATCGTGGCCTCGGGCGATCTGAACGAGCACCGGATCGCCGAGCTCCGGCGCGCCGGGGCGCCCATCGACCTCTACGGCGTCGGGACGGACCTCGTGACGTCGATCGACGCCCCCTCGCTGGGCGGCGTCTACAAGCTCGTGGAGATCGGCGGCGCCGAGCCGGGCGCGGGCGGAGAGCGCACGCCGATCGCGAAGTTCTCGGAAGGGAAGGCGACGCTGCCGGGCGCGCACCAGGTGCACCGCTTCCGCGACGCTGCCGGGAAGCTCGCCCGCGACGTCATCGCGCTCGACGGCGAGCCCGCGGGCCCCGGGGCCGAGCCGCTGCTCGCGCCCGTGATGAAGCGCGGCGCCCGCGCCGCGCCGCCCGAGGGGCTCGACGCCGTCCGGGCGCGGGCGCGCGCCGAGATCGCCGGGCTGCCGGACGCGCTGCGGCGCATCGACGACGACCCCTCGCCGGGCGCGCCCTTCGCGGCCGAGGTGTCGCCGCGGCTCGGCGCGCTCGTGGAAACGGTGCGCGCCCGCGTCGTCTCCGGCGCAGGATAGCGAGGGCGCGCGACGAGGCCGCGCGCCGCCGCGTTGGCCTCGCGACGGGCACGCGAGAGGAGCGAGGACATGGCGAGTGGCAACCAGACCGAGAGATCTCCGCACCCCAGGGTGTTCGTCGACGTCGACGTGCAGCGGGACTTCTGCGACGAGACCGGCGCGCTCTACGTGAAGGGCTCGCCGAACGCGCTGTTCCGGCGGCTCACCGAGCACGCCGTCGCGCGCGGGATCCCGATCGTGGGCTCGGTCGACTCGCACGCGTGGGACGCCTGGGAGTTCGGCTCGAACGACACCCCGGCGCCCGAGGGCGGCAAGCCGGGCTTCCCCGACCACTGCGTGAAGGGGACGCCGGGCTGGCTGAAGGTCGAGGGGACGCTGCCGCCGCGCTTCCGCTTCCTGCCGAACGTCCCACAGGCGCCGGTCGACGACGCCGTGCGCGAGCTGGCGACGGGCAAGACCCACGCGGTCTACTTCGAGAAGGAGGTCTACAGCCTGTTCGCGAACCCCCTCGCCGAGGGCTTCGTGCGCGAGCTCGCCGCGGCGCTCGGCGGCGCGCCGGAGTTCGTCGTCTACGGCGTGGCGACCGACTACTGCGTCCGCGCCGCCGCCCTGGGCCTCGCCCAGCGCGGCTACCGCACGACGCTCCTGACCGACGCCGTCGCCGGCATCACCGAGGCCGGCGTCGCCACCGCGCTCGCCGAGATGCGGGCCGCCGGCGTCACCCTCGCGACGTCGTCGGCCGTGCTCGGCTGACGCGGGCGCCGCGACGGGTTCGCCGCGCGCGCCCGCGGCGCCGTCAGCGGCCCTCCGGCGCGCCGCCGGTCGGGTCGGGATCGCTCGGATCGCCCTGGGCGCGCAGCGACCCGCAGAGGTCGACGAGCGGCTGCGGCTTGTCGAAGTGCCACCCCTGCGCGTAGTGGATGCCCATCGACGTGAGCAGATCGGCGATCTCCTGGTTCTCCACCTGCTCGGCGACGGTCTTGATGCCGAGCGTGTCGCCGATGCGGTGCACCGACTCCACGATCGCGCGGTGGAGCGTGTTGTCCTGCAGGTCGCGCACGAACATGCCGTCGATCTTCACGTAGTCGACCGGCAAGCTCTCCAGGTAGCCGTACGACGCGTGCCCGCTGCCGAAGTCGTCGATCGCGAACCGACACCCCATGGCGCCGAGCTCCTGCATGAACCACAGCACCTCGCCGAGGTTGGCGAGCGCCGCCGTCTCGGTGATCTCGAAGCAGATCTTGCTCGGCGGCACCTGCGCCCGGTGCAGCTGCTCGACCAGGAAGTCGAGCAGGCCCTCGCGCAGGAGCGACACGCCCGACAGGTTGATCGAGCACGTGTCGAGGCGCCGGAGGGCGTGCTGCGGCAGCGCGCCGATCAGCCGGAACGCCTGCCGCGCGACGTAGCGATCGATGACGTGGATGAGGCCGCTCTGCTCCGCCGCCTGGATGATGCCGACCGGCGAGTAGAACCGGCCGTCCTCGCCGAGCTGCCGCACGAGCACCTCGAAGTGCGCGCCCCGCGGGGTGTGGGGCGCGCCCGGCTTGACGAGCGGGTGGATGCCCTGCGAGTAGAGCCGGAGCCGCCCCTCGGCGAGGTGGCGCTGCAGGCTCGCGACCCACTGCATCGAGCGCCGGCTCGTCGTCATCTGCTGGTCGTCGAGGTAGACCTGCAGCCGCCCGCGCCCGTTTTCTTTCGCGATCCGGCACGCGTGATCGGCGGCGCCGAGCACGTCGACCGCCCGCTCGAAGTGGGGCGTCAGCACCACGAGCCCGATGCTCGCGCCGATCGAGAACGTCTTCTCCGCCCACCCGAACCGGAACTCGAGCAGGCAGATCTGCAGGTCGCGCGCGATGCGCTCCGCCTCCCGCTCGCTCTTGTCCGCGAGCAAGAGGACGAACTCGTCGCCGCCGATCCGCCCGGCCGCGTCCTTCGGTCCGACGATCTCGTGCACGCGCGTCGCGACCCACTGGAGCAGATCGTCCCCCGCCTCGTGCCCGCAGGTCGCGTTGACGAGCCGGAAGCGATCCAGGTCGATGTAGCAGAGCGCGTACGGCGTCCCGTTCCTCCTGCAGTCGTTCAGCGCCTCCTCGATGCGATCGATGATCGCGTACCGATCGAGGAGCCGCGTCAGCGCGTCGTAGCGGGGCTTGGCCGGGTGGATCGGCAGCGGCCCCGGCGCGCCGAGCTCGCGGAAGAGGATGATCTGCCCGGGAGGCGGCGGCGGCTTCGAATCGCGGTGGCCCTCGCGCGTGGGCCGCGCGGCGACCGTGCCGATCGTGTGCAGGATCGGGATGACGGAGCCGTCGCGGCGCTCGAGCAGCGCGGTGTACCGCGCCGGCGGCCTGCTCGCCGCGGCCGCCTCGGGCGCGGCGAGCGGCGCGCCCGGCGTGCGCAGCGCGCCCTCGTCGATGATCACCGGCGAGAGCGGCACCACGGGCTCGCGCCGCGGCGTGAGCCCGGGCGGCGGAGCGGCCTTCGCGGGCGCGCCCTCGTCGAACAGCTCGTTCATCTCGCCGACGTCGATGTCCGGATCTCCGCTCGTCGTGCCCGCCGCCGGGATCAGGCGGAGCACGCGATCGAGCAGCGCGCCGCGCGCCTCCACGATCGACCAGCCGGTCAGCCGCTCCGCCGCGCCGTTGCAGCGCACGATGCGCTGCTCGGCGTCGACCTCGATCAGGCCGACGTCGACCTCGGACAGCCACGCAGCAAGCTGTTTGTCCGGCGAGCCGCGGTGCGCGTCCGAGCGATCGAACGCGGCGTGCAGGCTCGACTCCGGCCGGTCATCGATCTTTGCCACCACCCCGTTATGGTAGTTGCATTCCCGGAGAAGCGGACTTCTTAAGCGCCGACGGCGCGGAAACTCGACGGCCGCGGCCCCCCGCTGGGGTAGGCTCGGGTCATGGGTGGTCACCAGGAGAGCAGGCGCTCCCGGCCGGGGCTCGGCCCCGGCGCCGCCGTCGTTGCGCCGGCGTTGCGGCGATTTGTCGATCCGCAGCGGAAAACTCCTGGCCACCCGCCGACGAAGGCCGGCGCTAACGCGATGCGTTGTGGCGAACTGTCGGGGTGGGGTGACGATGTGGGAGCGCGGATTGCGCCCGGTGGGGGGTGAGGCGCCGATGGGGTTCGTCCTGTTCGGGCTCACCGGCGGCCTCGGGTCCGGCAAGAGCACCGTGGCGGCGCGGTTTCGCGCGCAGGGGCTCCCGGTGATCGACGCCGACGCGCTCGCCCGCGACGTGGTGGCGAAGGGGACCGAGGGGCTCGCCGAGGTGGTCCGCGCCTTCGGTCCGGAGGTGCTGTCGCCGGACGGATCGCTCGATCGCGCGCGCGTCGCCGCGATGGTCTTCGACGACCCGGACAGGCGCCGGCAGCTGAACGCGATCGTGCACCCGCGCATCGGGGCGCTCCTCCTGGAGCGCGCGGCCGCGCTCGAGGCGCGGGGCGAGCCGCTCGCGTGCTACGAGGCGGCGCTCCTCGTCGAGAACGGGATCGCCGACGCGTTCCGCCCGCTCGTGGTCGTCGCGGTGCCCGAGGCCGTCCAGATCGCGCGCGCGATGGCGCGGGACGGCGCGACCGAGGCGCAGGTGCGCGCCCGGCTCGCCGCGCAGCTCCCGCTCGCCAGCAAGGTCGCGGTCGCCGACTACGTCATCGACAACGCCGGCGATCGCGCCGCGACCGAGCGCCAGGCCGACGAGGTGCTCGCCTCGATCCGGGCGAAGGCCGCCGCGACGGACCACTGACTTGATGCGCAGTGCCCGGCGTGGAAGTCTCGCGGCCGGCCGATGACGTCGTTCAAGTCGAAGCTCGCGCGGCTCGGTCCGCTCCCGGCGGAGCGGCGCGGCGGCCCGCCGCTCGCCCCCGCGCCGGCGCCGCTCGCCCGCGGCCCCGCCGCGGAGGACGAGCTGCCCTCCGCCCCTCCGCCCGCGCCGCCGGCGCCGGTCCCCTGCGAGGCGGCCCCCGTCGGCGCGGCCCCGGGCGCGAGCGCTCCGGCCGAGGCGGCGCGGCCGCGGCCTGCGGCGCCGGGCGCGCCCGCGGCCAGCGGCGGCGCTCGGCCGTCGCTCGACGAGCTGCGCGACCGCATCTCCCGCATCGTCGCCCGGGGCGCGCCGCCGACCCCGCGGGCCGATCCGGCGCGCGGCGAGCTGCCCTTCCATGTCGAGCAGACGCCCGGCGGGCCGCTCTACGTGAGCCGCACCCGCTCGCTCGCGGCGGCCCGCGTCGGCCGCGCGCCGCTCGTCGCCGCGCGCGACGCCGACCCGGCGATGCTCGCGCTCCTCTCGCTCGACCCCGCGCTCGCCGGCTGCGACGTCCGGAGGGCGCTGTTCCTCGACACGGAGACCACGGGCCTCGCCGGCGGCACGGGCACCGTGCCGTTCCTCATCGGCCTCGCCTGGTTCGACCCCGGCGCGGCGAGCGCGGGGCCGCTCGGCGAGCCCTCGTCCGACGGCTTCGTCATGGAGCAGCTCCTCCTGCGCCGCCTCGGCGAGGAGGAGCCGATCCTGCGCCGCCTCGCCGAGCGCCTCGAAGGCGCCTCGATGATCATCACCTACAACGGCAAGGCGTTCGACCTGCCGCTGCTGCGCACGCGCTACGTGATGAACCGCCTGCCGCCGCCGCCGGAGCCGCCGCACCTCGATCTCGTCCACGTCGCGCGCCGCATCCACAAGGCCCGCCTGAAGACGCGCACGCTCATCGCCCTGGAGCACGACGTGCTCGGCCGGGTGCGCGTCGGGGACGTGCCCGGCGGCGAGATCGTCGCGTGCTACGCCCACTTCCTGCGCACCGGCGACGAGGAGGCGCTGCTCGGCGTCGTCGAGCACAACGCGGCCGACGTGCTCGCGATGGTCGCGCTGGTCGGCCTCTACGGCGAGCCGCTCGGCAGCCTCGCCGCCGGCGATCTCGCCGGGGCGGCGGCGACGCTGCGCAGGGCGGGCGCGCTCGAGCGCGCGGCCGAGCTCGCGGACGCGGCCGTCGAGCGCGGCGGCGGCGCGGTCGCGCGCCGCGCGCGCGGCGACATCGCGAAGGCGCGCGGCGACAAGGCGCGGGCGCTCTCGGACTACGAGGCGCTCGCCGCCGAGATCGACGACCCCGCGGTGCGCCTGGAGCTGGCGAAGCTCTACGAGCACCACGTCCGCGCCTTCGCGCGCGCCCTCGACCTGGCCGACCAGGGCACCTCCGAGCCCGAGCCGGCGCAGGCCCGCCGCCGAGCCCGGCTGCGGCGCAAGATCGAACGCGCGACCGGCGGCGCCGCCGCGCTCGCGCTGCCCTTCGAGCGCGCCGAGGCCGCCGGAGCGCGGCCGTGCTCCCAGGCCGCCGCCACGCCGCGATCCGAGGGCGACGAGTGAGCGGGCACCCCGAATCCCCGCGGTTCGGGGTTCCGGGCCGCCCGATCGAGAAATCCATCCGTCTGGCTTCTCGCCGGGGCGCGCGTGGGCTAGGGTGGGGGCGATGATTACCGTCGGCTGCGCCGGTTTCCCCGTCCCAGCGACGCGCTATTTCCGCGAGTTCATGTTCGTGGAGGTGCAGGAGACCCATGTGTCCCTCCCGGGACCTGGAACGATCCGGCGCTGGCGGCGCGAAGCTCCGGTCGGCTTTCGCTTCGCCCTGCTCGGTCCGCGCGAGATCGGGCAGGAGGGTTTCCGGGACGGCAAGGTCATCGAGACGGCGCTGAAGAGCATCGAGGCCGTGGCGGACGAGCTCGAGGCGAAGAGCGCCGTCTTCGTCGGTCCCCCGGAGTTCACGCCGACGCGCGCGAACAAGGCGATCCTGCGCGAGTTCCTGGTCAACGTGAAGAAGCGCTTCGAGCGCGTCGTGTTCGAGCCGCCGCCGGGGTGGGATCCGGACGAGAGCGACGAGCTCACCCAGGAGGTCGGCGCCCTCGCCGCGCGCGATCCGCTGACCGCGGGCCTCTCGCGGCTGAAGGTGGCCTACTACCGCCTGCACGGCCCGGCGGGGCACAAGTCGCGCTACGAGGATCCGGCGATCGAGCGGCTCGCGGAGATCGCGCGCGGCGCGAAGCACGACGACGCGACGTACGTGTTCACGAACGTCGACATGTTCGCCGACGCGAAGCGCTTCAAGAAGGCGATGAAGATCTGACGCCGGCGCGCGCCCCCCGCGCGCGGCGTGGACGACGAGGCCCGGCGCGCGGCGAGGCTCAGCGCGCGGCGCCGCGGAGGCGCCAGCGCTCCGGCCGCGTGAACAGCGCCATCGCGGCGCTCACGGCCGCGGCGACGTACCACGGGATGTCCTTCACGGTCCCGTAGACGGTCTGCGCGCGCATGAACCGGGCCTCGCCGAGCAGCGACTGCTCCTTGAAGGTGTCGCTGTGCACGACGACCCGCCCGACCGGGTCGACGATCGCGGAGACGCCGCTGTTCGTGGCGCGCACGAGGTAGCGGCGGTGCTCGATGGCGCGCATCTTCGCGAGCGCGAGGTGGATCCACGGCTCCGTCGTGTTGCCGAACCAGGCGTCGTTCGTGAGGTTGACGAGCAGGTCGGGGTCGCCCGCGGCGACGAGCTTGTTCACGAAGTGCGGCAGGATGTCCTCGTAGCAGATCATCGTCGCGAGCCGGTGGCCGTCCCACTCGAGCGGGGCGAGCGACGTGCCGGGGCTGAACCGGCCCGAGTTCGGCGATAGCGTGTAGAGGTACGGGACGGTGTCGCCGAGCGGGAGGTACTCGCCGAACGCGAGCAGGTACTGCTTGTCGTACCGCCCGAGGATCTCGCCGTCCTTGCCGGCCATCAGCGCCGTGTTGAAGCTGACGCCGCGCTCGTTCGGATCGGCCGCGAGCCGGTGGACGACCGTGCCGACCACGGTGGGGACGCCGAGGCGGCCCGTGAGCGACCGCTGGACCTCGGTCTTGTACGACGACTCGCGGAAGGCCTGCGGCACGCCGGCCTCGCTCCACACGACGAGCCCCGCGCCCTGCTTCGCGAGCTCCCGCGTCCGGGTCACGTGGATCTTGAGCGCGTTCCGCCGGTCGAACAGCGCGAGGTTCGGCTGGACGATCCCGATCTTGATCGGCTCGGCCGCGGCGGCGGCCGCGTCCACGGCGCGCATCCGGACGACGCCGTACAAGGCCGCGAGGGCGGGGGCCGCGACGCCCACCGCGACGACCGCGCGGCGGAGCGGGCGGCGCGCGCGATCGATCCGGAAGCTCACGAGCTCGGCGATCGCGAGGTTGGCGGCGACCAGCACCAGCCCGACGAGGTAGGGGCCGCCGAGATCCGCGACCTGGCCCATGACCGGCGCGTTGTGGACCGAGGCGCCGTAGTACCAGGGGAAGAGCAGCGGATAGACGAGCTCGCTCGTCACGAACGCGAGCGCGAACGCCACGGCGCCCGGCCAGCCGCGCGCCTCTGCCCGCCCGTAGAGCCAGCCGCAGAGGGCGATCCGTCCGGCCTGGTAGGCGCAGAGGATGGCCATGAAGAGCGCGCAGAGGATCGTGGGGAATCCGCTGAACACCCGCAGCATCTCGAGCAGCCAGTAGAAGCCGGTCATCGTCATGACGAAGCCGGCGATCCAGCCGAGCAGCGCGGCGCGCCCCGGCGTCTGTCCGCGCAGCGCCACGATCAGCGGGACGAGGCCGAAGAACGAGATCGGCCAGAGATCCACCCCTGGAAACCCGAGGAAGTAGAAGAAGCCGCTGAGCGCCGCGAGCCCGTAGGAGAGGCGCGCGGGCAGCGGCCGCGCCGCGGCGCCGGCGTCCGGGCGCGGCGCGCTCGCGCCGGGCGGCGTTTCGGGCCGAGGGAGGTTGTCGGCCTCGCCGCCTCCGGCGCCCTCGCTCTCATGCTGGTGCGCGGTCGTCATCGGGAGTGCCGTGGGAACCTGGGGAAGGAGCAGCAGCGCGCCGCCGTGACGGCGCGGTGGAACTTGAAGGGGCCGAGCATGGCGGCCCCCGTATTGGATGGGCGCCGCCGCTCCGTCAACCCGCTCGGCGCGAGCCCGGCAACCCGCTCGGCGCGAGCCCGGCAACCCGCTCGGCGCGAGCCCGGCAACCCGCGCCGCGAGGGCCCGCCGACGGGCTCAGCGACACCGCAAGAACAAGCTCGTTGCAAGCGAGCGCCCAAAGCGGACGAACCGGCCTCCGATCGCGCCGGCGCGCCTGGTCAGGCGGTGGAAAGTAGCGCAGAACGTGCCTGAACCCCGCCGATCGCGACTACTATGCGCACGCAGAGCCCATGTCGAAAATACTTCATATCGAGGACGATCCCGCGAACCGCCTGCTCGTCCGCAAGCTGCTCCAGAGCGCCGGCTACGAGGTCCTCGAGGCCGCCGACGGGCTCGAAGGGGTGCGCATCGCCTGCGCGCACCGCCCGGATCTCGTCCTCGTCGATCTGAACATCCCCGGCCTCGACGGGTTCGAGGTCACCCTGCGCCTGCGCGGCGAGGCGTCGCTCGCCGGCGTGCCCATCGTGGCGATCACCGCCGAGGGCGACCGGGACACGAGCCTCGCGGTCGGCTGTGACGGCTTCCTCCAGAAGCCGATCGACGCCCGCTCCTTCTCCGCCGTCATCGCCCGCTACCTCAGCGGCGCGCGCGAGGAGCTCCCCGCGTCGCAGGGGCCGCTCCGGCTGCGCGAGCAGAGCCAGCGCATCGTCGCCCACCTCGAGCAGAAGGTCGCCGAGCTCTCGCGCGCCAACGCCCGGCTGCGCGAGCTCGACGCCGCGCGCACCGAGTTCTACCGCAACATCTCCCACGAGCTCGCGACCCCGATGACCCCGATCGTCGGCTACGTGAAGCTGCTCGCCGACGAGGAGCTCGGCCCGCTCAACAAGGCGCAGAAGAAGGCGCTGCTCGCGATGGAGGACTGCGTGCGCAGGCTCCGGTCGCTCATCGACAACCTGCTCGACGTGACCGGCATCGAGACGGGCCGGATGCGCTTCATGCACTCGGAGTACGACTTCCTCGACACCACGCGCCGCGCCCTCGCGCAGGTGGCCGACCGCTTCGCCGAGGGGAAGGTGCAGCTCGTCGAGGACCTGCCGCGCGGCCCGCTGCCCGCGTGGGGCGACGCAGGCCGGCTGCAGCGGGCGATGATCCAGCTGTTCGAGAACGCCGCGAAGTTCACGCCGGCCGGCGGCACCGCGGGCGTGCGGGTCAGCGTGCTCCAGTCGGGGCACTACGAGCTCTGCGTCGCCGACACCGGGCCCGGGGTGAAGGCGGACCGCCAGCCGCGCATCTTCGAGCCGTTCTACCAGGTCGACGGCTCGGCCACGCGCGCCTACGGCGGCGTCGGCGTCGGGCTCGCGATCGCGCGGCGCACCGCCCGCGGGCTCGGCGGCGACGTGCGCGTCGTGTCGCCCAGCAACGAGGTCATCGAGGGCGAGGCGCTCACCGGCTCGGCGTTCTACCTGACCGTCGCCCGGCGAGCGCCCCTCCAGGACGACGGCAGCTCGCCGGGCCGGCTCGGCCCGCCGTCGTCGCCGCCCATCGACGCCTCGTCCTGATGCGCCCTGCCTCCAGCGTCATCTATCTCGACTGGAACGCCACGACGCCGCCGCACCCCGAGGTCCTCGCGGCGATGCAGGCCGCCGCCGAGGTGGCCTGGGCCAACCCGGCGAGCGTGCACGGGCCGGGGCGGCGGGCGCGCGCGTTCATCGAGCAGGCGCGCGAGGCGGTCGCCCGGCTGACCGGCTTCGACGCGCGCGACGTCACGCTCACCTCCGGCGGGACCGAGGCCAACAACCTCGCGCTCTGGCACGCCTTCGGCGAGGAGCCCGGCGCGCTCGTGGTCTCGCGGATCGAGCACCCCTCGGTGACCCGCGCCGCGGAGGGGCTCGCCGGCCGCGGCGTGCACGTCGCCTGGGTCGATCCCGAGCCGTCCGGCCGGGTCGCGCCGGAGGCGATCGCCGCCGCGGCCGACCGTGCGGCGGCGGTCGCGCCCGTGCGGCTCGTCTGCCTCCAGGCGGTCAACCACGAGACCGGGGTCGTCCAGCCGGTCGCCGAGGCGGCGGCGATCGCCCACGCCCGCGGGGCGCGGCTCCACGTGGACGCCGTCCAGGCGGCGGGGCGGCTGCCGCCGGAGGCGTGGGCCGGGGCGGATCTCGCGTCGGTCGCGGCCCACAAGATCCGCGGCCCGAAGGGGATCGGGGCGCTCGCGGTGCGGCCCGGCATCCGGCTCCGGCCCGTCCTGCTCGGCGGCGCCCAGGAGCGCGGGCTGCGGCCCGGGACGCAGGACCCGCTCGCGGCGGCCGGCTTCGCCGTCGCCGCCCGCCGCGCGATCGGCGGCCCCGCCCGGTACGCGGCGCTCGCCCCGCTCCGCGATCGCCTCGAGGCCGAGCTCACCCAGGTTGGCCGCGCCGCCGGCGCCGCGCCGATCCGCAACGGCGACGGCGCGCGCGCCCCCCACGTCGCGAACCTCTCCTGGCCCGGCTGGCGCGGCGACGAGCTCTGCGCCGCGCTCGACCTGGAGGGCGTCGCCGCGTCCAGCGGCGCGGCCTGCAGCGCCGGGACCGCCGAGCCGTCCCCGGTCCTCACCGCGATGCTCGGCCCCGAGCGCGCGGCCTCCGCCGTGCGCTTCTCGATCGGCGAGGACACGACCGAAGCCGACCTGGTCGAGGCCGCGCGCCGCGTGGCCCGCGTGCTCTCCCGCCTGCGGTCGCTTCCAGCCGGAAGCTGAGCCGATCCAGCCGCTTACCGAGAGCCCATCGATTCTTGAACCATCCCTCGAGCCATTCCGGATAACCGCTCAGAGAAGGGTGAGTCCACAGGGGTAACTCCTCGTAACGACTGATGTTTTCGAGGGGGGTGTGGATTCTTTTCGTCGATCCATTGAATGGATTGAATCGGCCGTCCTGCTGCGAGCATGTTCAGCGATGGACCCCATGCTCGAACTTGCCTCAAATGTTGCTCGTATCTATGCAAATTTATTGCTCATTTTTGTGAAATAAGGAATGGACTTACGGCGCTCCCGGACGACCTCGGGGCGCGCATTGCGCCGAGCCCACGGTCATTGCGCGCGATCGATCGCCCGAGGGGCCCTGGCAGGCCGCGGGATCGCCCGCGGCGCCGGCCGTACGAGCGCGCAGCGCGCGCGTCGCGCGGTCGCCGGGCGGGCGAGGCGCGGAACGCTGTCGGCCTCGGGCTACGCGCGCGGCGCGCGCCGCTGCCGGACGACCTCGTAGAGCGCGATCGCCCCGGCGACCGAGGCGTTCAGCGAGGCGATCGGCCCGGTCATCGGGAGCCGGGCCACGTGCTGGCAGACGCGGCGGACCGAGCGGCGCGTGCCCTTGTCCTCGGCGCCGATGACGATCGCGACCGGGCCGGTCAGGGGCAGATCGCCGAGCTCGACCGGGCCCTGGGCGTCGAGCGCGATCGCGGCGACCCCCCGGGCGGCGAGCGACTCCAGGGCGTCGGGCAAGGAGCGGACGCGGCAGAGCCTCGCGTGCTCGATCGCGCCGGCGGACGCGCGGAACGTCGCCGGCGTGAGCGGCGCCGAGCTGTGCTCGGGCCACAGGATGGCCCGCGCGCCGAGGGCGACGGCGCTGCGGATCACGGCGCCGAAATTCTGCGGGTCCATCACGCCGTCGAGCGCCACCGTGATCGTGCCGGCGCCGGGCTGGCCCTCCTCGACGACCGGGATCGCGTCGACCCCGACGATCTGGAGCTCGGGCGCCGACGCCACGGCGCCCTGGTGGCGACCGCCGGCGCTGCGGCGATCGAGCTCGCCGCGGGGCGCGCGCTCGGTCGGGATGCCCTGGCCCTCCGCGAGGCGCGCGAGCGCGTCCAGCTTCGGGCCGCCGTCGCGCTGGACGAGGACCCAGCCGACCCGGGCGCCGTGCGCCCGGATCGCCTCCCGGACCGGCTGGAGACCGTAGACGAGTCGGCTCACGTCAGCGCGGCGGATGGAGCGTGTGCGCGATCTCCTGGACGATGGAGCGCGCCGTGGCGAGCGGATCGGCCGCGTCGCGGATCGGCCGGCCGACCACCAGGAGATCGGCGCCGGCCGAGATCGCGGCCGACGGCGTGGCGATGCGCTTCTGATCGTCGGCGCGCGCGCCGTCCGGGCCGGGGCCGAGGCGGATGCCCGGCGTCACGATGAGCTCGCTCCGCCCGAGCGCCTGCCGCAGCGCCGGCACCTCCTGCGGCGAGGTGACGAACCCGTGGATGCCAGCGCCGCGCGCGAGCTGCGCCAGCCGCACCACGTGATCCGACGTGCCCCCCTGGATCGCCTGCGCGGCCAGATCGCCGCCGTCGAGCGACGTGAGCACGGTGACGGCGAGGAGGATCAGGTCCTGGGAGCGCGCCGCCTCCTGGGCGGCGCGCCGCAGCATCTCGGCGCCGCCGGCCGCGTGCACCGTCAGGTAGCGGACGCCGTGCGAGGCGGCGTTCGCCACCGCGCGGGCCACCGTCTCGGGGATGTCGTGCAGCTTCAGATCGAGGAAGACGTCGAGGCCGAGCGACTTGCCGATCTCGATCGCGGCCGGCCCCTCGCGGACGAACAGCTCCAGGCCGACCTTGAGCACGCCGACCGAGGGGGCGACGCGGGTCGCCGCCGCCCGGGCCTCGTCGAGGTTCGAGAAGTCGAGCGGGAAGACGAGCCTGCGGCGCGCCTCGTCGAGCGAGCTGCCGCCGAGGCTCGTCCTCTGCCTGACAAAGCCGGAGTTCGTCATGCGGTGATCCCGTCCCCGCTCAGAAGCAGCTGCAGAGCGGATCGCCAGGGGCGCAGTTGCAGGGTTTGTTGCCGCCGCTCGCCGGCTGGCCGCCGGACGCAGGACGCGCGGCGCCGCCGCCGCCGCGGCGCAGCTGCTCCTGCTTCTGCTGCTCGGCCTCGAGCTGCTTCTGCAGGGCGAGGCGCGTCGCCTCGTCCTTCGCGGTCGCGAGCTGGTCGCGGAGCCCCGACATCTTGGACTCGGACTCCTTCATCTGCGCCTCGAGCCGCTTGTTCGCCTCCTCGAGCTCGCGGGCGCGCGCGGCCTCGGCGGCGATGCGCGCCTCGTTCTCCTGGGCCGACTTGACCGCGGCGATGGTGATGCCGCCGATCACCAGCGCGCTGGCGACGGCGCCGCCGATGAGGAGCTTGCGCAGCTTCTTCTTCGACTCGTCCTGCTGCAGCGCCGCGAGCGAGCGCTCGTGGTGCTGCTGCGCGGCCATCGCCTCGAGCCGCGCCTTCTGCTCGGCCTCGACGCGCGCCTTCTCGATCTCGGCCTGCCGGATCGCCTCGAGCCGCGCCGCCTCCTCGCGGGCGCGGCGCTCCTCGTTGCGGCGGCGCTCCTCCTCGGTGCGGATGCGCAGCTCCTCGGCCTCGCGCGCGGCGCGCTCCGCCTCGACCCGCGCCTTCTCTGCGGCGGCGGCGGCGGCGGCCTTCTGGGCCTCTTCGGTCTTGATGCGATCCTCCTCGAGGTTCATCAGCTCCTTGAGCGAGAACAGGACCGAGCTTTCCTTCTGTTCCGACATGACCTCGTGGCTCCTTCGATCGAGCGCGTGCGGTTGGGCTACCAAGGGGCGGTGCGGTGAACCTGCGGGTCGCCCTGGGTGGGGGCACCGAGCAAGACGATTCTGACCCGCAGCGCGGCTTTCACGCAAATCTTCGCGATCACCGCGACCCTCGCGATGTCGAGGAACCGCGGAGCCGCCAGCCAGATTATCGCCGTGGTGAACCGCAGGTACCAGCGGAAATCGCAGCGCTCCGTTCCTTCCACGCCTTCAACGTCCGTTGCCCGCGCACCTGCGCGCCCGCGCCGCCGCGCGCACATGCACCGGCGGGCGATCTGTACCGTCCAGAGAGGGCGCCAGGGGCGCGCTGGAGAGCTGGAGAGGGGAGCGCCCGATGCCGCGCCGCCCGACCTCGCGGCGCCGCGCGCCACCGTCCCGTTGGATTCTCGGTGGCTCTCCGGTAGGTTCGCGCGCCCATGGCACACGTCATCAAGGCGCACATCACCGGTACCGTCTGGAAGATCGAGGTCAAGCCGGGAGACAAGGTCGAAGAGGGGACCGTCGTCGTCATCCTCGAGTCCATGAAGATGGAGATGCCCGTCGAGGCCGAGGAGGAGGGGACGGTCGAGGAGGTCCTCGTCACCGAGGGGGCCGCGGTCACCGAAGGCGCCCCGCTGATCAAGCTGGCCTGACCGCCCGGGCCGGCCGGCGTCCGCGTTTTCACGGACTTGCCCAGGCCCCGCCGCCGCAACCTCGGGTGGCCGGGTGGCGGCGTCGGGGCCCGGCCGCGCGGCGCCGCGCGCCTGCGGGGGCACCGCGCGTCCGAGGGGGCTGCGCCGCGCGCCTCCGGGGGGCCGCCGCGCTTCCGGGGGCGGCGCCTCGTGCCTCGGACGCCGCGGCGGGCGCTCACTCGCGCCAGAAGAACTTCCAGGGGTTGTGCTTGAGGTCGCGGGCGAGCTCCTGGAGGTCGTCGAACAGCTGCTCGTCCATCACCAGCGCGCCCACCGTCCCCTTTCCGCGCTTGACGTGGGCGAGGACCTCCTGGGCGTCGGCGGTCGCCGCCCTCGCCCTGCCCGCGATCTCCGCGATGTCGTCGAGCGTCTTCTTGATCTTCACCTGCTCCGTCTCGCCGCCCACCGTGGTCGAGAGCCGGCGCGCGTTGGCCAGCGTCTCGCGCGCGTCCGCCATGAGCGGCGGCAGATCGCGCGCGGCCGTGCTGCTCACCTGATCGGCGTTCGCGAGGATCCGGTCGATCTGCGGGTTGTTCACGTACTTCTGCCGGGCGTCCTTCACGAGATCGGTGCCGTCGAGGCTGATCTGCTCGACGTTCTCGGCGATGCGATCGAGCCGGTCCTGGTTCCGGTGCATGAAGTCGCCGGTGCCCTTCAGCGTCTTCCGGAGCCCGTCGAACGCCTCGCCGACCTCCTCCCGGTGCTCGCGCATCGCCGTGACGGTCGCGTGCAAGAGCTCGTAGCCCTCGGCGAGGAGCATGTCGAGGCGCGGCGGATCCAGCCCCCGGACGACCGCGTTCGCCGGGAGCACCGGCCGATCGGTCGAGCCGGGCTCGATCGCGAGGAACTGCTCGCCGAGCACGCCCTGCGTCGTGACATAGAACGTGGCGTTGTCGTGGATGCTCTGCTGGTATCGCTCCTCGATGCGCAGCAGGATCCGCACGAGCGGCTCGCGCCGGCCGTCCTTGCCGACCTGGCCGCCGCGGAAGTGGATCTCGCTGAGCTTGCCGACCTCCACCCCGGCGATCTTCACCGGCGCCCCGGTCTGGAGGCCGCCCGGGTTGTCGAACTCGACGTAGATGGAGTACTTCGGCTGGAAGTTGACCCCGCCCATCACGAGGATGAACGTGGCGAGGAGCCCGATCGCCGTGAGTATGAGGATCCCGACTTTGACCTCGATCGATCGCGGGCTTGCCATGGGTCCTTCATCTTGTCCGATCTTGCGGCGGGGAGGTGAGGGAAATAGGCCGGGATCCAGCTGCCGTGACGCATTGTTTCCGGCGCGCGTCGTGACGCTTCGCGCTGCCTTTGTCCTGACGCAACCTCACTTGCCTGCCAGGCCGCGATGATTTCGTTCCGGAATGTCAGAAAATCCTTTGGCCCCAAAGAGGTCCTCAAGGACGTCTCGTTCGACGTCGAGGACGGCGAGGTGTTCTTCATCATCGGGCAGTCGGGGGTCGGGAAGAGCGTGCTCATCAAGCACCTCGTGGGCCTGCTCTACCCGGACGGCGGAGAGATCTGGCTGGACGGCGAGGAGGTGAGCCGCTTCGACGAGGACCGGATGTACCCGGTCCGGATGAAGTGCGCGATGGTGTTCCAGCACTCGACGCTGTTCGACTCGATGACGTGCGCCGAGAACGTCGCGCTCCCGCTCCGCAAGCACAAGGGGCTCAAGCCGAAGGAGGCGCTCGCCGAGGCGCGGCGGCGGCTCGAGCAGGTGCACATGCGCGAGTTCGCCGACCGCTTCCCGCCGGAGCTCGGCGACGGGATGCGCAAGCGCGTCGCCATCGCCCGCGCGCTCACGCTCGACCCGCGCTACGTGCTCTTCGACGAGCCGACCACGAGCCTCGACCCGGTGAGCGCGCGCCGCGTCGACAAGCTGATCCGCGAGCTCAGCGACTCGCTCGGCGTGACGAGCATCGTCGTGAGCCACGATCTCGTGAGCATCTTCACGATCGCCGACCGCATCGTCATGCTCTATCAAGGGCTCGTCCGCCTGCTCGGGGATCGCGCGGTGTTCCAGGGCTCCGAGGACCCGATCGTGCAGCAGTTCATCACCGGCAGCGCCGAGGGGCCGATCGAGTGAGGCGCCGGCGCGGCTAGCGGAAGATCAGGAAGGCGGCCGCCGAGATCAGCATGTTGAGGACGATGACCGCGAGCGAGGAGTTCACGACCGCCCGCGTCGTCGCCCAGCCCACGCCCTCGCTGCCGCCGAAGGTCGAGAGGCCGGAGTGGCCGGAGACCACCGGGATCGCGGCGCCGTACGCCACGCACTTGGCGAGGCCGGTCGCGAGGTCGCCCGCGTCGACGAGGCTCACGTTGATGAACGTCTCGGGGCTCACGTCGAACATGCTGTACGCGGTGACCATCCCCGTGGTGAACGCGACCGCGGCGCTCCAGACGATGAGGCACGTCGTCATGAGCAGGCTCGCGATGAACCGCGGCTTGATGAGGTAGTCGATCGGATCGGCCGCGCACATGCGGAGGGCGTCGACCTGCTCGGTCACCACCATCGAGCCGATCTCGGCGGCGATGCCGGCGCCGACGCGCGTGGCGAGCATCAGCGCGCCGATCGATGCGGCGAGATCGCGGACGAGCAGCTCGAGGTACGTCGCGCCGAGCATGGTCAGATCCGGGATGACCCGCTTGGCCTGCTGTCCGGCCTGGAAGACCATGATCATCCCGATGAAGCCCATCACGACCGTCAGGAAGAACAGCGATTTGTTGCCGATCTCGTACATCTGCACGAGCACGGCGCCCGGCTCGCGGCGGCCCTTCGCGCAGTAGTAAAGCGTCCTTACGAATACCGAGTAGAGCTCGCGCGCCGACGCGAAGAGCGACAGCGCGGCGCCGCCGATCGCGGCGACGCCGGACAGCTCGGGCGCGACGTCCCGGAGCTCGCTCGAGGGGGGGCCGGTGGGGGGGCCGGCGCTCGTGCGGTCCGGGAAGCTCGGGTGGGAGGGGGGCATGCGCGCGCCGTCAATCCATCAGTCGAGCGTGAACGAGACGAAGTAGTCGAGGATGAAGATGCCGGCGGCCGAGGCGACCACCGTCGCGTTGACGGCGCGGCCGACGCCGGGGGCGCCGCCGGTCACGCCGAGGCCGTACTGGCAGCTCGAGAGCGCGAGGACGACGCCGAAGACGACGCTCTTGACGAGGCCGCTCATGACGTCGCCGATGCCGAGCAGCCCGCTCGTGAGGCCGTTGTAGAAGACGGCCGGAGCGACGCCGAGCAGGAGATCGCCGGTGAACGCGGCGCCGAGCAGGGCGAGCGCGTCGGCGAAGATCGCCGAGAGGAGCAGCGTCAGCACCATCGCGAGGAAGCGCGGGGCGATGAGGAAGCTCACCGGGTCGATCGCGAGGACGCGGAGCGCGTCGATCTGCTCGGTGACGACCATGGTGCCGAGCTCGGCGGTGTTGTTGGCGCCGACGCGGCCGTTGATCATCAGCGCCGTGAGCAGCGGGGCGATCTCGCGGAGCGTGCCGAAGCCCGCGCCCCAGCCGAGCAGGCCGTGCGCGCCGAAGCGCTCGACCAGCGGCGCCGCCTGGATGACCATGATCGCGCCGGTGAAGAGCGCCGTCACGACGACGATGGGCATCGACTTGACGCCCATCCTATAGAGGTTGCGCATGAACTCGGCGCCGTCGACGCGGAGCGTGGCCACCCGCGCCGCGATCTTCCCCGCGAGCACCGCCATGCCGCCCACCGTGGCGGCGATCTGCAGGAACGACGCGCCGAGCTCGTGCACGCCGGAGGGCTCCTGCGCGATCGGCGCGCGCCGCCGCCGCGGGGGCGGCCCGCCGGGGGCGGGGAGCGCACCCGGGCCGCGCGCGGCGGTGCCTGGGCCAGCAGGAGACGTCATCGGAACGGGGAGCTTAGCCCAAGGCCCCCGGGGAGCGCGGCCGGATCCGACGCGATCCGGCGCGCGCAGTCACCCGGGCCGCTACCCAAGCGGGAGATCGTCCTCTACCTGAAAAACGACCGCCTCTCCCCGAAGCCGTCCTGTGCGATGGCAAACGCGGACTTCCACGCGCAATGCTGGCTCGCCGCCCGCCGGCGCGCGGGCCGGGGCGGGGGCTGCCAACCGATCGGCAGGGAGCGACCCTGTGAGCCGGTGAGGAGAAGAGAAGTCAACCCCATGTCCCCTTCAGAGCGCGCGCACACCTTGACCGGCGAGCTGCCGGCGGGCCTCCTCGACGATGGCCGGACGTTCGCCGTCCTCTCCGCGGCGACGTTCGCGCTGAAGGCGATCTTCGTGAAGCTCGCCTACGCCGCGCACCCCATCGACGCGGTGTCGCTGCTCGCGCTGCGGATGGGCATCGCGCTGCCGTTCTTCCTGTGGCTCGCCCGGAGGGAGCGCGGCGAGGCCGCCGAGCCGATGACGCCACGCCTCTGGGGCGGCGTGCTGCTCGTCGGCTTCCTCGGGTACTACCTGTCCAGCCTGTTCGACTTCATCGGGCTCACGTACATCAGCACCGGCCTCGAGCGCCTGATCCTGTTCGTGTATCCGACGCTCGTCCTCCTGATCGGCGCGGTGTGGCTGAAGCAGCCGGTGCGCGCCAAGGCCTGGGGGGCGCTCGCCGTGTGCTACCTCGGCCTCGCGGCGGCCGTCTGGCACGATCTCGAGCAATCCGGCGACGCGCGGGCCGTCGCGATCGGCGGAGCGTGGGTGTTCGCGAGCTCGGTGACCTACGCGCTCTACTACATCGGCGTCGGCAAGCTCGCCTCGAGGGTCGGCTCGACGCGCCTCGCCGCGTACTGCGGGGCGACCTCGTGCGTGATGGTGCTGGCGCACTACGCGGCGACGGGGAGCCCCGCCCGGCTGGCGGAGCTCCCGGCCGCGGTGTGGGCGTACGCGGCGGCGATGGCGACGATCAGCACCGTGCTCCCCATCGTCCTGCTCGCGGAGGCGATCCGGCGGCTCGGCGCGGGCCGGGCCGCGACGTTCTCGACGCTCGGCCCGGTGCTCACGATCGCCTTCTCCTGGGTCATCCTGGGCGAGCCGTTCGCGTGGCAGCAGGTCGTCGGGCTCGCGCTGGTCGTCGGCGGCGTGAGCTGGCTCGGCAAATCGCGCTGAGCCCGATCGCCGCGGCGGCCGCGAGGTCACCCCGCGGGCGCCGCGGGCTGGGGCTCCGGCGCGCCGGTGCCGAAGAGCTCGCCCCGGACGCGCTCGCGATCGCGCTCCACCTGCTCGGCCGTCGCGCCGAGCCGCACGAGGAGGCGCTCGGTCATCGAGAACGCGACCTCCGCCTCGCCGGTCACGACGACGTCCGCGCCCGCCTTCTTCAGCGCGGCCACCTCGCGCAGGTAAAAGGCGCGGGCGAGGACGAACAGCCGCGGATTCATGCCCTTCGCCTGCTCGATCACGCCGTCCCCGGACGGGCCCGCCGACGTGAACAGCAGGCTGTCGGCCGTGCCGACCCCGGCGCGCTCGAGGATCTCCCGCTGCGTCGCGTCGCCGTAGATCGCGCGGATGCCCTGGCTTTGCAGGTGCTTCACCGTGTCGAGGTTCAGCTCGACGACCGTGGGCTCGATGCCGTTCTCGCGGAGCAGCCGCGTCAGCGTCCGCCCGACCGGGCCGTAGCCCACGACGACGGTGCGGTGGGCGTTCTCGTCCACCGGAGCGGACTCCGCGCCGGCGTCCGCCGCGGCGCCGCGGCGCAGGAAGAGCGCCGACGTCGATCGCGCCATGCGATCCCGGAGGCTGAAGAGCAGGGGGTTCAAGGTGATCGACGCGATCGACGCGACGACGAGCGCCTGCGAGGCCTCGTCCGGCATGATGCCGAGCTGCCGGCCGAGCGTCGCGAGGATGAACGAGAACTCCCCGATCTGGGCGAGCGACAGGGCCACGGCGAAGGCGGTCTGGAGGGGGCGGCGGAGCAGCACCACCACGACGAGCGCGGCGAGCGGCTTGCCGATCAGCACCACCGCGAGCGTCGCCACGGCGACCTCCCAGCCCATGGCGAGCTGCGCCGGGTCGAGGAGCATGCCGACCGAGACGAAGAACAGCACGGCGAAGGCGTCGCGCATCGGGAGCGCCTCCGAGGCGGCGCGCGAGCTGAAGTCGGACTGGCCGACGACGAGGCCGCCCAGGAAGGCGCCGAGCGCCATCGACGAGCCGAAGAGCTTCGCCGAGCCGACGGCGACGCCGAGCGCGACGACGAGCACCGTGAGGGTGAAGAGCTCCCGCGAGCCGGTCTTCGCCACGTACCCGAGCAGCGCGGGGATGACGCGCTGTCCGACGATGAAGACGAAGGCCACGAGCCCGGCGAGCTTGAGGACCGCGACGCCCACGGACACGGCGATCCCCGTCGCGCCCGCGCCGGCATCCCCGCCCATCAAAGCGGGGAGCAGCACGAGCACCAGCACGGTGAAGACGTCCTCGAGCACGAGCCAGCCGATGGCGAGGTGGCCGGCCGGGGTGTGCAGGACGTGGCTGTCGCTGAGGACGCGCGTGAGCACGACGGTGCTCGCGACCGAGATGGCGATGCCGAAGACGATCGACGCGGCCCACGACCAGCCCGCGGCGTGGCCGACCAGGCCCCCGAGCGCGGTGGCGACGGCGATCTGGATGAGGGCGCCCGGCACGGCGACCTTGCGCACGGCGAGGAGCTCGCGGACGTGGAACTGCAGGCCGACGCCGAACATCAGCAGGATGACCCCGATCTCCGCGAGCTGATCCGCGAGCCCCTTGTGGGCCACGAACCCGGGCGTGAAGGGGCCGACGAGGATCCCGGCCAGCAGGTAGCCCACGATGGGCGACAGCTTCAGCCGCTGCGTGATGAAGCCGAACGCCAGGGCGGCCGTGAGCCCGCCCGTGAGCGTGAGGATGAGGTCGAGTTCGTGCGGCATGTCCGGGTCTAGTAGCGCTTCTCGCCACCAGCCGCAGCCGTTACCGCGCGACGGGGCCAAGGAACTTGCGCGACGGCGCCGGCCGACCCTGCGCTCTCGCCCGGCCCCTAGCCCGGGGCGTGCTCGCCCCTACTTGCCGACGACGCCGATCGCCTCGTAGGCCTCGATGATGTGCGGCTCCTCCCTGGCCTTCGCGATCCACTCCTGCATCGCGGGGAGCGCCAGGATCGACGCCACGTAGCGCCGGGAGACCGCGTCGAGCTCGACGCCGTAGGTGTCGAACCGCGTCGCGACCGGCGCGTACATCGCGTCGGCGATGCTGAAGCGGCCGAACAGGAACTCGCCCCCCTGGCCGAAGCGAGATCGGCAGTCGCCCCAGATCGCCTGAACGCGCGCGATGTCCTGCGACGCGGCCTCGGTGATCGCGACGCCCTGGATCTTGCGCCGCACGTTCATCGGCAGCGCGGTGCGGAGCGCGCCGAAGCCGCTCGCCATCTCGGCGCTCACCGCCCGCGCGACGGCGCGCGCGTCGCGCGCCTCCGGCCAGAGCTTCGCCTCGGGGAAGCTCTCCGCCACGTACTCGGCGATCGCGAGCGACTCCCAGATCGTGAGCGCCCCGCGCTTCAAGGCCGGCACCTTGCCCGAGGGCGAGTGGCGCTGGATCTCCGGGGTGCGGACGCCAGGCGCCCTGAGCGGGATCACCACCTCGTCGAACTCGACACCGGCGTGCTTCAGGACGAGCCAGGGCCGGAGCGACCACGACGAATAGGACCTGTTTCCGATGTACAGAGTGAGCTCAGCCATGCGCGGAGTCTACCACCGCGGCGCGCCCGGGCGCGCCGCCGGCCGGGCCTTCAGCCCTCTTCAGCCCACCGGCGCGCCCCCGAACACCTCGCTCGCCAGCGCCTCCACCGCCATGCGCACGGCCTCGTCGCTCGTGCGGCGCACCCGGAAGCCCAGCGCGGCCAGCTTGCCCGGATCCATCCGCGATCGCGGCACGTCTCCGGGCCACCCGCGCTCGCCGCCCAGATACCGGATCGCCGCGTCGGGGTAGGGCGACGCCGCCACGCACAGCTCCGCGATGCGGGAGACGCTCGTCGCGTCCTCGGGCGCGAGGTTGAAGATGTTCAGCCGCTCCCCGGCCCGGTCGAAGCCGAACAGGATCCCCTCCGCGCAGTCGCGGACATCGAGGTACGGCTTCGACTGGCGCCCGTCGCCGAGCACCTCGAGCTCGGTCCGGCGGTCGCGCAGCTTCTTCAGGAAATCGAGCGCCGCGCCGTGGGTCCCGCGCGGCCCGACCACGTTGCCGAAGCGGTAGATCCACGCGGTGAGGCCGAAGCACTCGACGTAGGCGCTGATGAGCGCCTCGCCCGCGAGCTTGCTCGCGCCGTAGAGCGAGATCGGCAAGGCGCCGAGGTCGCCCTCGGCGCACCGCTCCGCCGTGTCGCCGTAGACCGTGCCGGAGGACGAGAAGATCAGCCGTCCAACGCCCGTGCGCCGCATCGCCTCGAGCACGTTGTAGGTCGCGATCGTCCCCTGCTCGAGGTCGAGCCGCGTCCGCGCGAGCCCCCAGCGCGCCTCCGGGTTCGCCGCGAGGTGCACGACGAGGTCGTGGCCCGCCATGGCCTCGGCGAGGCGATCGAGGTCGAGGGCGTCGGCCTCGACGAGCGTCGCGCGCCCGGAGGCGAGGTGCGCGGCCACGAACGCGCGGCGCCCGACCGAGAGGTTGTCGTAGAGCGTCACCGGGCCGCGCTCGACCAGGCGATCGGTGAGGTGGCTCCCGATGAACCCGGCGCCGCCGACGACGAACGACCTGAGCCCGGTCATCGCCCCCCTCCGGCGGCGAGGCGCTCGACCCGCGCCGCGAACTGCAGCCGATCCTGCGTCACGAGGCGGAAGGGCATGTCGTGGATCCGGAGCGGCCACTCGAGGCCGGTGATGCGCCCGCCCGCGCCGCGCGCGAGCTCGACGAGCTCGCCCGGCGTGAAGTAGGTGCCGCGGACCTCCACGCCCGGCGCGGCGTTGCCGACGAGATCCATGAGGAGCAGGACCTTCTCGGAGACCGGGCCGAACCGGAAGTGATCCTTGAGCGCGACGACGCGCGAGGCGACCCGGAGCGCCTCGGCGAGCAGCGCGGCGGGGCGCGCGCAGTGGTGCAGCACGTCGGAGAGGAGCACCGCCTCGAACGCGCCGTCGGGGAAGGGGAGGCGCTCGCCGTCGTACGCGATGACCGAGATCGCCGCCCCGGGGCGCGCCTTCACGTCGACGCCGACCACGCGCTGCGCGCCCACCCGGCGCGCGACCTCGAGCGCCACGGTCCCGTCGCCCGCGCCCACGTCGAGCAGCGACGCGGCGCGGCCCACCTGCGCGGCCAGCGCCCGCGCGACGCGGTCCACGCGCGGCACGTGGACCAGGCGATGGTGCAAGGAGAACAGGGCGCGCGCGAGGACCGTCATTCCACATCCGAGCCCCGGCGCCGCCCGCGCCGGAGGGCCGCGCCACGCTAGTCGAGCGCGCGAGGACCGGCAACGCCCGGGACCATGCCGCGCGGACAGCCGCCGGCCGCCTCCTCCGCTCCGGCGCGCAGGAGACGAGAGGCCGCGGCGCCACGGGACAGCGGTGAGATCGCGAAAATCGACGACTCTCCAGGATGGCCGCCGGGGCGCGCCTCGGACTTCGAGGCTGGCGCAACGCTCATTATGCCCGACGCGAAAGGAGAGCTGCCCTGAAACAGGCACTCTTCCAGGGTCCACGACGATGACGTCGTGAGGCGCTATGCCCGACGCGAAAGGAGAGCTGCCCTGAAACAGCCGCTCTTCCAGGGTCTACGACGATGACGTCGTGAAGCGCGCTCGCCGAGCCGTTCTCGCGCCGCTCACGCTTGACCGATTCGCGTCATCGAACATAGCTGATTCGATGATCGGCACGCGCGGAAAAGGGCTCATGAAATACGGTGTGCGCTGGTTCGGTCTGGCTTCCCTCCACATCGCTCTTTCAGGGTGCAGCGGAGAGCCTGGAGGCGAGGGGGCTGGCCAGAACACCGCACCTCCAGACGGCGCGGCGCCGGGCGAGGCGACGTTCGCGCCCGACGAGCCGACGGAGCTCTGGTTCGTGGAGCTCGAGCGCGCGCCGGCCGTGGGGGCCGGCGGGAGAGCGCGCGCGAGAGGAGTCGCCGAAGAGGAGCGGGAGCTCTTCCGGCGGGCGGCCGAGGAGCGCGGGCTCCGGTACAGGCTGCGGTTCTCCTTCGAGGAGCTCTGGAACGGCCTCTCCGTCCGCGTCGCGCGCGAGGGCTCCGCCGCGCTCTCCGAGATGCCCGGGGTCAAGGCCGTCTACCCCGTCGTGCCCGTGGAGCTCGACGCCGTGCGCGCCGTGACCGCGGTCGACCCCGACCTCGCCGTCGCGAGCGACATGTCGGGCGCGGACCTCGTGCGCCGCGACCTCGGCGTGACCGGCGACGGCATCCGCGTCGGCGTGATCGACAGCGGCGTCGACTACCATCACCCCGATCTCGGCGGCTGCTTCGGCCCGGGATGCCGCGTGGCGTTCGGCCACGACTTCGTCGGGGACGACTTCGTCGCCGGCGACGCGAACAAGCCGCCGGTGCCCGACGGCGACCCCGACGATTGCCTGGGCCACGGCACGCACGTCGCCGGCATCATCGGGGCGAACGGGATCGTGCAGGGCGTGGCGCCGGACGTGACCTTCGGCGCCTACCGCGTGTTCGGCTGCCGCGGCGGGTCGCGCGCCGACATCATCCTCAAGGCCATGGAGCGGGCCGCCGAGGACGGCATGAATGTCATCAACATCAGCATCGGAACGCCGTTCCAGTGGCCGGAGTATCCGACGGCGGCCGCGGCGACCGCGCTCGTCGCGCGGGGCGTCGTGGTCGTCGCGTCGATCGGCAACAGCGGCGAGAAGGGGCTCTGGGCCGCGGGCGCGCCCGGCGTGGGCGAGGCGGTCATCGGCACCGCGTCGGTCGACGGCACCCGCGTGACGCGCCTGTCGTTCACCGTGGCGCCGGACAACGCGGCGATCGGTTACGCGCGCGCGGTCGGGAGCCCGCCCCCGCCGCTCTCGGGGAGCGCCCCCCTCGCGCGCACCGGGACGCCCGCCAGCGCGCGCGACGCCTGCGACGACCTCCCCGCGGGCAGCCTCGCCGGCAAGATCGCGCTCGTCCGGCGCGGCGGCTGCCCGTTCCACCAGAAGGCCGCGCGCGCGCAGGCCGCGGGCGCGGCCGGCGTCGTGTTCTACAACGACCGGGCGGGGGCGATGACCCCGTCGGTCGAAGAGGGCGGCCCGATCTCGATCCCGGTCGTGGGGATCGCGCAGGCCGACGGCGAGCTGCTCAACGCGCGCCTCGACGCGGGGCCTTTGACCCACAGCTGGACCGATCGGGCCGTGGCCGCGCAGAGCAGCACCGCGGGCCTCATCTCCGGCTTCAGCTCGCACGGCCTGAGCGCGGCGCTCTCCTTCAAGCCCGATCTCGCCGCGCCCGGCGGCGCGATCTACTCGACGGTCCCGGTCGAGAACGGCTCGTACGACACGCTCAGCGGCACGTCGATGGCGTCGCCGCACGTGGCGGGCGCCGTCGCGCTCCTGCTCGACGCGCGCCCGGAGCTCTCCGCGGCGCGCGTGCGCGACGTCCTCCAGAACAGCGCCGTGCCCGCGCCGTGGAGCGGCGATCCGAGCGGCCAGGTGCCCGAGAGCGCGCACCGGCAGGGGGCGGGGGTGATCCGCGTCGACCGGGCGATCCGCGCGACGACCCTCATCAGCCCCGGCAAGCTCGCGCTCGGCGAGACCGAGGCCGGCCCCGCCGCGCGCACGCTGACGCTCGAGAACACGGGCGCGCACGACGTTACCTACGACCTGTCGCACGCGCCCGCGGCGTGCGCGACGGGGAGCGATCACTGGAGGCCGACGAGCGCGACGACCGGCGCCGCGGGCGTCGATTTCAGCGCCCCGAGCGTCACGGTGCCCGCCCGCGGGCGGGCGACCGTCACCGTCACCGTCCGGGCGAGCGGCGCGCTCGCCGACGGCAGCCTGTTCGGCGGCTACCTCGTGTTCACCCCGCGGGGCGGCGCGGCCGACGGCCCGCTGCGGGTGCCGTACGCGGGCTTCAAGGGCGATTACCAGCGCATCCCCGTGCTCAAGCCGTCGGGCAGCGGGGCGCCGTGGCTCGGCAAGCTGAGCGGGACGCGCATGACCCCGCAGCGGAGCGGCGCGACCTACACGCTGGAATCGGGCGACGTCCCGTACGTGATGGTCCACCTCGACCACGGCGCGGAGCGCCTGACCCTGGACATCGTCGAGGCCGCGACCGGGAAGCCTTGGGGGAGCGCGATGACGCTGTCGCACGTCGGCCAGAGCGCGTCGGCGACCGCGGTCACGCGGTACGGGTGGAAGGGCTCGACGAAGCTCGACGGGCAGACGAAGGTCGTCCCGGACGGGGATTACCGGATCAAGCTCCGCGCGCTCAGGGCGCTCGGCGATCCGGACAACGAGGCGCACTGGGACACGTGGACGTCGCCCGTCTTCACGCTCGACCGGCCGTGACGGGCGCGCTCACGGCGCGTTGTAGAGGGGCGCGCTCACGGCGCGTTGTAGAGGGGCGCGCTCACGGCGCGTTGTAGAGGGGCGCGCTCACGGCGCCTTGTAGACGAGCACCGGCCAGAGCCGGCGGACGACGCGCACGAGCGCGCGCTGCGCCCGCATGACCGCGCCGATGTCCTTGTAGGCCGAGGGCGCCTCCTCGCGGAGCCGGTCGGCGAGGCGATGATCGAACCACACGCCCTCGGCCTCCCGCAGCAGCTGCCGTGCGCCGATCCGGCGGCGCGCCTCGCCGCGCGGCAGCGCGCGCCCGGCGCCATGCGCCGACGACCCGAGCGCCTGGGGATGTCCGCGCCCCTCCACGTGGAAGCTCGGGCTCCCCATCGATCCGGGCACGACGCCCAGCTCCCCGTCGCGGAGCCCCATGGCGCCCTTGCGGTGCACCCAGAGCGCGCGCCCGCCGTGCTCCTCGCGCCGGACGTGGTTGTGGTCGACCTCGATGCGCGACGGCGCGTCGACGTCGACGCCGAACAGCTCGGGCGCTCCTTGCGCTGCACCTTCCGCGCCGCCGTCCCGCCGAACAACGAACCTGCATCCACGACGGGGGGCGCGCCTTCGCGGCCCCGCGATCGATCTTTGCCCATGCCATGCTCCCGAGGGCGCGGCGACGCATCCACGCGTCGGCCGCGCTGTTTCCAGCGACACGCGAGATGAGCTCGGGGATGTGAGCCTCGCTGGCGCGCTCAGCGGCGCGTCAGACCGAGGCTCGTCGACGCAATCGGGCGCATGGCGGGCCTCCTTCGCCGCGAAGGGTGCACCGGCGACGGCAGGCGCGCAAGGCGCGCTCCAGCGAGCCACGCGCGCCTGCCCTCGCCGGCGGATCAGCGCCGCGCGCGGCTACGTGGCCTGGCCGTGGCGGTGCGTCGGCGCGGCGCACTGGCGCTCGATGAACCTCGCGGCGTAGCGGAGCGCCTGGCGCGTGATGACCCTCATGAGCGGCGACGTCAGGGCGTCCCAGAAGAACAGCTGCCGTCGCGTCCGCGTGTCGGTCGCGCGGATCCGCACCTCGTGCGAGAGCATCGTCCGGTGCTGGCCGTGGGGCGTCACGACGTAGCTGCCCGCCGCCTTGACGAACCCGGGGCAGTCGAACGCCTTGAACTCGGCGGCGGACCGCCTCGCGTACAGGCTCTCCGTGTTCATCGGGCGCGCGATCGCGCCGACGACGATCTCGACGCCTTCCCTCTCGGCGAGCTTGATCTGGCCGTAGTCCTCGACGTTCTGGAGCGACACGCGCGCGGGCGCCGGCAGCGGCGCGAGCCGGAGCCTGCGCCGGGCGCGCCGCGCCTCGGCCACGCGGAGCGCGAGGGCCACGCGCAGGAGGAGAGAGCGGCTCCTCGCGAAATCTACCCGCCTCAGCGCTGCGTATGTCGCTTCCGGCGTCGCCATCACCACGATTTCCTCGTTCACGACGATGTCGGCTTCCGGCAGGAACGACTCGAGCAGCGTCGGACCGGCGGCGCATCGGTGCTGTCCCTCGAACGAGCTCTCCGTCGTTGCCTGCCCCTCCGCCTGCCGGCGTTCACCCTGTTCTGTCGAGATGTTCTGCATGGCGAGCTACCCCCTGCGAAAATTCATTGGGGCAGCCGCGACGGATCGCCAGCAGGCGTCTCCTGCTCCTGGTGAGGGGCGCTCGGAGCGCGCGAGACGGCCGAACTATGGTGAGACCGGCCGAGGCCACAGCGGGAATGGCGGCAAGTGGTCTGTGATCTCGATGAAAGAGAGAAAACCGCCAAGACGCCAAGGACGCCAAGAGACCTCAGAAACTCTTCTTCTCTTGGCGCCTTGGCGTCTTGGCGCCTTGGCGTTCGTCTCCTTCTCCTCCGAGCGCCGCTCCGGCGCGGAGCCGACCGTCAGCGCTTCGCGCGCCGGGAGGACTCCGCCATGCGGTAGGCGATGCGGAACGCCATCTCGAGCGACTGGCGGTAATTCAGCCTCGGATCGCACAGGCTGGCGTAGCGCCGATCGAGGTCGGCCTCCGTGAGCCCCGCCCCGATGCACTCGGTCACGTCGTCGCCCGTGAGCTCGAAGTGGACGCCGCCGAGGTGGGACCCGAGCGCCTCGTGCACCTCGAAGCTCGCCTCGATCTCGGTGAGGATGTCCTCGAAATTCCGTGTCTTGATCCCGCCGGACGTCGTCTGGGTATTCCCGTGCATCGGGTCGGACATCCAGAGGACCTTGCGCCCCGCCGAGCGCACCGCCTCGATGAGCGGCGGGAGCCCCTCGCGCACGCGGCCCGCGCCCATGCGCACGATGAGCACGATCTTGCCCGGCTCGTCCGCCGGGTTCAGCCGGTCGACGAGGCGGATCACCTCGCCGGGGACCGTCTTCGGGCCGAGCTTGATGCCCACCGGGTTCGCCACCCCGCTGAAGAACTCGACGTGCGCGCCGTCGGGCTGCCGCGTGCGCTCGCCGATCCAGGGCAGGTGGGTCGTCAGGTCGTAGTAGCCGGGACGGCGCGCGACCTTCCGCGTCTGCGCCGACTCGTAGTGCAGGTTGAGCCCCTCATGGCTCGTGAAGAACTCGACCCGCGACAGCTCCCCGACGGGCACCTCGGCGAGCGCCTCCATGAACCGGAGGGCCTCCCCGACCTGCTCGGTCATCCGCTGGTAACGCTCGCGCAGCTCGCCGGGCAGATCCGCCCGCTCGAGGAAGCTCAGATCCCAGTACTCCGGGTGGTGCAGATCGGCGAAGCCGCCCTCCGACAGGGAGCGGATGAAATTCAGGGTGAGCGCCGCGTGCTGGTACCCCGCCACCATCAGGCCCGGATCGGGGCGCCGGGCGGCGGCCTCGAAGGGAGCACGGTTGATGAGATCCCCGAAATAGCTCGGCAAGCTCACGCCGTCGCGCGTCTCGACCGGGCTGGAGCGCGGCTTGGCGTACTGCCCGGCGAAGCGCCCGAGGCGCACGATCGGCCGGCGGGCGCCGTGCACCAGCACGAGCGACATCTGCAGCAGGATCTTCAGCTTGTTCGTGACGACGTTCGGGCGGCAATCGTCGAGCGTCTCCGCGCAGTCGCCCCCCTGGAGCACGAACCTCCGGCCGAGCTGCGCCTCGGCCAGATAGCCTTTGAGCCGCTCGACCTCCCACGAGGTCACGAGCGGCGGCAGCGCCCGGAGCTTCTCGACGGCCGCGTCGACGGCCGCGACGTCGTCATACGGCATGGGCGCTGCGTTGGGACGTTCACGCCATGAATCGGGCGACCAGGATTGAGCAGGAACGTACATGAGTTGAGCCCTGATATGGCAAGGCTCCCACCCGCGCAACCCTCGGTCAACGCGATCGGTCCTCGAGCGCGATCACGGGCTCGCCGGCGCGGCGGACGCCCCGGGCGATGGCCCGACGCGCGCCTCGATCGCCTCTATGGCCGCCTTGATCTCCTTCGCGATCGAGGCGCACGGCGCCGCGCAACGGCTCATCCCGAGAAAGCCGCACCCCTTGCTCTTGCCGGAGATGAGCGGCGTGAGGACGTCGATCGCGCGCCGATCGCCGTCGGCCGCCGCGCGCCCGAGCAGCGCCTGCCTCGCCTTGCAGGTGGGCGCGACGCGGAGCTCGTGCGCGACGCGCAGCGCGGGCGTCGCCCGCCCGAGGACCGCGGCCTCCGCGAACCGCTTCGCGGCGCGCTCCTTCAGCGCAGAGCTGCCGATCGAGAGATCGTAGAGGAGATCCGCCCCGTGGCTCCCCATGCCGCTCGCCATCAGATCGATGGCGGCCGACGCCGCCTCGGGAGGGCCGCCGGCGGCGCTCGAGACGACGCGCTTCACGTCGTCGTCCGCCGCCGCCCCCGGATCGAGCTCCAGGAGCCGCTTCGCCGCGGCGAGCGCGGCGGCGTGATAGGGCGGCGGGAGCGCGTGGCGCAGCATGAGCGCCCGGAAGAGCGCCGGATCCTTGGGGTACCGCGCGGCGAGCGCCTCGAGCTGGAGCACGCCGCCCGCGGTCGCGGCGGCGAGCTCGTCGGCGGGGACCGCATCGCTCGGCCGCGGGGCCACCGGACGCCGGGGAGCGGAGCCCGCGGGCCCCGCGCGCTCGGCGCTGGCGGCCGCCTCGATCCGGGCGAGCGCGCCGTCGTCGCGCAGCAGGGCGGCGCCGAGCACGACGGCCACGAGGGCGGCCGCGCCGGCGACCAGCCACCGCGCCGCGGCCGGCGCCCGCGAAAGCGGCGAGGCGCGGCCGGCCGACGCGCCGCCGCCCGCGGTGAGGACGGTGGTCGTCCCGGGGAGAGAGCCCGGTCGATCGGGGGTGCTGGCCCGGCCGGCGCTGGTCCCAGATGCCTGCGGTGCCATGGCCCGCTCCCCTAACACAGGCGCTGGCTGCGGCCCATGGGCGGCGTGGCGCGGCCCGGCCGCGGGCTCATCGCCGCTCGGCTCGCCACTGGAACAGGGCGGCGGCGAGCGCGGCGCCCACGCTGATCAGGAAGAGCAGCGCATCCCACACCGGCCACGCGATACCGACGGCGCGCTGCAAGAACACGGCCTCGAGCAGCCGCACGAGCAGCGACGCGACCCCGTAGGCCACGAGGGCGAGCACGACGGGCGTCGTGAGCCGAGGCGCGAGCGCGCTCAGCTTCGTGTCGTCCCGCCAGACGTGGCGGAAGACGTAGAAGCCGCCGAGCAGCCCGAAGCCGAACAGGGCGCACAGGATCCCGAGCGTGAGCAGGGTGGCGCCCTGGCCCGACAGCGCGGTGGCGTCGCTCCGCGCCGCGCGCGCGAGGCCGGCGAGGCAGCTGACGAGGCCCGCGCCGAGCCACCCGAGGCCGAGGCTCGCCGAGAGGAAGACCATCTGCCGCGTCAGGTACGCCTCGGACGCCGCCTTGCCGGGCAGGCCGAAGGCGTGGGAGAGCGCGTGGGGCCTCCCGAGCATCACGGACGGGCGCGCGAGCGACGCGCGCGCGCTGGGCGGCGGCGCGGGCAGGGGCGCCTCCTCGAACGGCGCGAGCGCGCTCGCGAGCTCGCCCATCGAGGCGTAACGGCCCTCTTTTTCCTTCGCCATGGCGCGCTGGATGATGAGCTCCAGGCCCGGCGGGATCTCCGGGTTCACCGTCCGCGGCGGCGGCGGCTCCTCGGTCATGACGGCGAGCAGCGTCGCCGTCGGGTCGCTGCGCTCGAAGGGGCGCTGCCCGGTGAGCGCGTGGTAGAGGACCGCGCCGACGGCGTAGATGTCGGCCCGCGCGTCGATCTCGTCCCCCTTCGCCTGCTCCGGGGCCATGTAGGCCGGCGTTCCGAGCACCATGCCGGTCCGCGTGAGCCCGGACGGCGCGGAGGTCTTCGAGATGCCGAAATCGAGGACCTTCACGGTGGGGCACGCCGGGTCGCCCGTCAGGAAGATGTTCTCCGGCTTGATGTCGCGGTGCACGACGCCCGCGGCGTGCGCGGCCGCGATGCCGTCGCAGACCTCGCGCGCGATCCGCACCGCGGCGCCGACCGGCAGCCGGCCCCCGGACGCCGCGAGGAGCTCGCCGAGCCCCTGGCCGTCCAGGTACTCGGCGATGATGCACGGCCGGCCGTCGCTCAGCCGGTTCACGTCGAAGATCTCGACGATGTGGGGGCTCCGGACCGACGCCGCCGCCTCGGCCTCGCGCTGGAACCGCGCGAGGATGGTGGGCTGCTGCGCGAGCTCGGGGTGGAGCGTCTTCAGGGCGAAGCGCTTGCCCGGGATCCGGGTGTGGTGCGTCTCGTAGACGCGGCCCATACCGCCTTCTCCCACGAGGCGGATGACGCGGTACGCCCCGGCCACCGTGGTGCCGACGAGCGGATCCGCCTCTGCCGGCGGCTCGCCCGGCGCGCTCGCGGCGGGGGGAGCCGGCGGGCGGACCGTATCGGCGGTCGCGTAATGCGCCGCCGCCGCGGGCCCCATGGGGACGTTGTGCGGCCGGACCGTCACCGGGGCGAGGTCGTGCGCCGCCGCGCTCCCCGCGGGGGGAGGCGGAGGACGGACCGTCTCCGCGGTCGTGGACGGCGATGCGGCTGCGGCGGCCTGGGCCTGTGCGGCGCGGACGGCGGCCAGGGCGGCCTGCCGCTCCGTGTCGCTCATGACGCGCGTAGGGCCCTCGCCCTCCTCAGGAGGCGACGGGGGCGCAGGCGGCGCCGTGGGCGCAGGCGGCGCCGTGGGCGCAGGAGGCGCCGGCGGCGCGCCGCCTGCAGCGCGGGACGCGGGTACGGCAGGGCTGCCCGAGCGACCGGGCGAAAAGCTCGAATCCGACACGCTCAGGGCCTCGCTCCCATGGATCCGGGTCGACCCTCGCCGGAGGCGGGGGGCGACGATTCGTCGCCAACGCGCGGGCGAACACCGCGAAGCGACGCTACCACGGATCGCGCCGCGCGAGGGCGCCGACCTGCCGAACCGTGATCGGCATGCGATGTCGAGGCGTCCGCGCGGCCGGTCCGGTTATCGCCGCACGGTGGTCAGATGGTCAGCTCGCGGGCTGCTCCACCGGGGCCGGCTTCTGCTTGGCGGCCTTGCGCTGCTCCGCGTCGAGGAGGCCGATCCGCGCCTTCTGGCAGCGCTTCAGGCGCTTCTTCTTGAGCGGGGTGGCGAGCCATTCGTGACGCAGACGGACATTCCACTTCGGGGTATTGGCCATGATCGTAGGACTTTCTCTGCGAGGGGGGCGGAGACTACACAAACGTGCGGGAGCGTCAAGCTGTCAGTGGGGTCGCTCGCTTCGTATTTTGCGCGCTCGCCGCGGTGCGGCGACGCGGCGGGGGCGCCGGCATCGACGGCGCGCTCGCCCGTCGCGATCCGGTGCTTCAGACGGAACCAGAGCGCGCGCGCGGCGGGCGCGGGGACGGGCGGGAACCCGCGCGCGGCGCGGAGCAGGGACGCGGCGGCGCCACAGGGGCGCTCCGACGCGGTGAGGGCGCGCAGGGCGCTCCGGCGCTCGGACGACTGGCGCGCGACCGCGGCGCGGAAGTCCTCGCGGGCGAGGCGCAGGCGGGAGCGGACCGTGTTCTCCTTGAGATCGAGCTCGCGGGCGATGTCCGCCACCGCGACGCCGAGCAGATCGTACATCACGAGGATCACGCGCCGCTCGGGCGCGACCTTCCGGAGCAGCGCGGTCACGATCTCGTCGCGATCGGCGCTCGCGAGCGATTGCTCCGGCGTCGGCGTCGGAGCGCGCCCGTCGAACGGCCAGGACGCGCCGGCCCCGGACGGTACCTCGCGGCGCCGGTGAGCGCGCGCGTGGTAGTGGCTCATCTTCCGCCACGCGATGCCGAACAGCCATCGCTGCAGCGCCGCCTCGGGCGTGATGCGCAGGGGCGGCGGCCCGTCCGCGGGGAGCGCGGGCGCCGGCGCGGCGTGGTAACGCCACGGCTCGTAGCCGGGGAGGCCCCGGTGGGCCGCGAGGAAGACCTCCTGGAGCATGTCGTCGAGATCGTTCGTCTCGACGCCGAGCCAGCGGAGCGTGCGGTGCAGGAACGGCAGGCCCACGGCATAGACCGTCTCGAACGACGGGCGCGCCGGCGGGGAGGGCGGGGACGACGGCGTCATCCGGCCCCCCGCACCGGCGGGAAATCCGCGCCGGCGTAGGTGGGGTAGGGGCGCGGCGAGGGCCGGCCGGTGGTCGGATCGAACGCCGGAGGCGGGCGCTGCCAGCGCTCGAGCGGCTCGAGCTCGACGAGCATGTCGAGGGAGGTCCGGAGAGAGAGGCGGAAGTCCTCGTCCTCGGCCGTTCGAGCGCCGTGGAACGCGACGTAGAACAGCACGGTGCCGAGCTGCGTCGCCCGCGGATCCGCCCGGCGTTGCAGGAAGCGATCGGCGAGATCGCACAGCGCATGAAACAGGCGGCCTCCCGGGCGACAGCTCCCGCGACCGCACACCTCGAGGGTGGCGCACCTGCGGGCGCGCCGGGCCATGTTCTTCGTGGAAGACGCGCGCGACAGCGCCTTCGGACGGCTCCGATTCGGCATGTTCCTGTCCACCGTAAGCCTGGGTTTGAGGGCGAATGCGCGCTGCGCGCATCCATCTCCCTGAATTACGGAGAGCGCCTGGCGATGATTTCGTCTCGCTCCGTCGCGCGCCCGCGGTGCGGCGATGAGGTGGCGGCGACGGCGCCGCGAGGGGCCGGCCGGCTTCCGGCCGGCGAGGTCGTCAATCCGGCACGGGCGTCAGCTGCACCTGGAGGTGGATCGGCGGGTCGCCGCTCCTCGCCTCGACGAGGCGATCCCAGGCGAAGTAGCCGGCCTTCTCCACGGTGATGCGGTGGGGGCCGGGCGGCAGCGCGACGCCGCGGGCGGCGACGTAGGCGAGCGCGCCGATGTACTCGTCGTCGATCGTGACCGACGCGTCGGGCACGTTCCCCTTCATCCGCAGCGAGACCGTCGCCGGGGCCCGCGCGACGCACGAAGAGAGCCCGAGCAGGAGCAGCGCCAGCGCCGCGCGCGCCGGCCTCGCGTTGCCGCCGGCCATCGTCACTCCCACTCGATGGTCGACGGGGGCTTCGACGACACGTCGAGCACCACGCGGTTCACGCCGCGCACCTCGTTGATGATGCGCGAGCTCGCGCGCGCGACGAGGTCGTAGGGCAGCCGCGCCCAGTCGGCGGTCATGCCGTCGGTCGAGTGCACCGCGCGGAGCGCGATCGCCTCGTCGTAGGTGCGCTCGTCGCCCATCACGCCCACCGAGCGGACCGGGAGGAGCACGCAGAAGCTCTGCCACAGCGACTCGTAGAGCCCGGCGGCGCGGATCTCCTGGTCGAAGATCGCGTCGGCCGCCCTGAGCACGCGGAGCTTCTCCGGCGTCACCTCGCCGAGGCACCGCACCGCGAGCCCCGGGCCGGGGAACGGCTGGCGGTAGAGGATCTCCCGCGGCATGCCGAGCGCCTCGCCGGCGGCGCGCACCTCGTCCTTGAAGAGCTCCCGCAGCGGCTCGATCAGGCCGAGGTTCATCCGCTCGGGCAGGCCGCCGACGTTGTGGTGGCTCTTGATGACGGCGCTCGGGCCCTTGAACGAGACGCTCTCGATCACGTCGGGGTAGAGCGTGCCCTGGACGAGCCACTTCGCGCCCTCGACGCGCTTCGCCTCCTCCTCGAACACCTCGATGAAGAGGCGGCCGATCACCTTGCGCTTCTGCTCGGGATCCACGACGCCGCGCAGCCCCTCGAGGAACCGCGCCGACGCGTCGACGGCGTCGAGGTTCATGTGGAAGTGGTCGCGGAACGTCCGCTCGACGGTCTCGGCCTCGCCCTCGCGCAGGAGGCCGTTGTCGACGAAGATGCACGTCAGCCGATCGCCGAGGGCGCGCTGGCAGAGGACCGCGGCGACCGAGGAGTCGACGCCGCCCGAGAGGCCCAGGATGACGCGGTCGTGCGGGCCGGCCTTCTCGCGGACCGCGGCGATCGCCTCCTCCACGAAGGACGCGGGCGTCCACGTCGGGGAGAGGCCGGCGACGTCGAAGAGGAACGCCTGGAGGATCTCCTTGCCGCGCGGGGTGTGGACGACCTCGGGGTGGAACTGGAGGCCGTAGAGCTTGTCGCGCTCGCGGGCGACGGCGCAGAGCGGGCTGCCGGCCGTGGTGCCGAGCGCGACGAACCCCTCCGGCATCGCCGTGAGGCGATCGCCGTGGCTCATCCAGACGTCGATGGAGTCGCCCTCGGCGAAGCGGGAGAAGATGCCGGTCGGGCGGTCGATCCGCACCGTGGCGGGGCCGTACTCGCCGCCCCCGTGCGCGCGCTCGACCTTGCCGCCGAGGTGGTGCGCCATGAGCTGGAGCCCGTAGCAGATGCCCAGCGTCGGGACGCCGAGCTCCAGCACCTCGCGGGAGCAGTGCGGCGCGTTGTCTCCGTACACGCTGGAGGGGCCGCCGGAGAGGATGATCGCGCGGGGGGCGAGCCGGCGCAGCTCGGCGATGGGCACGTCGAAGCGGTGGATCTCGCAGTAGACACCCGACTCGCGCACGCGCCTGGCGATGAGCTGCGTGTATTGCGAGCCGAAATCGAGGATGACGACGAAGTCCCGACGGGGTGAGAGCATGGCTGCCGCTAGCATGGCGGTGCTGGATCCGCCAGCGTCGGGCGGACGGGGCGCGGGCGAGGCGCTCGCCGCGCTGGCGAGGCGCTCGCCGCGCGGGCGTCACGGCTGCGCGGGCGTCACGGCTGCGTGGGCGGCGGCGGCGGCGTGGGCGAAGGCGGCGCGCCCGTCGGCGGCGCGCCCGGCGAGGGGGCGAGCAGCGGCGCGCCCGGCGGCGCCGCCGCCTCGTCCGGCGGGGCGGGCGCGGACGGCGCGTCGCCTGCGCCGCCGTCGTACGCGCGCGGGCGCTCGTACTCGGGCGGCGGTCCGGCCGGCAGCGGCTTCGGGGAGGAGGAGCACGCCGCGGCGAGGAGCGCGGCGAGGGCCGCGGCGAGCGCGGCGACCTGCGAGGCGTGGCGAGGGGGTGTCATAGCTCGACTCCGGTGCCGCTCCCCCCGGCGTTCCCGGAAGGAGCCGGATGCGGCGGTATTTCGGGAGGACCGAACTGATCGGGCGGGATCTGGAGCCTCTCCGGATCGGCGAACGGCGAGGACGGGATGGAGGGCATGGGCGGCGCCGCCTCGAGCGGCGCCCCGCGCGCGTTCGGCGCGGCGCGCGGGATGCCCGTGCTCGGCGGGGCGGGCGCGTCCTCGGCGGCGTCCGCCCCGCCGCACGCCGCGGGCGCGAGCGCCGCGAGGAGCGCCCCGGCGAGGAGCGCCGCTGGGCGCCAGAGGGGCGCCGCGCGATGGGCGCGGCGGGTCGGACGGGAGCGGGACGCGAAGCGCGCCTGGCTCGAGGTTCGGAGATCGCCGGACACGGCCGGTACGCTAGCACGGAGGCGAAGGAGAACGGTTGGCCCGCGCAGGGAGGCGAGCTAGGTTCCCGCTGTGGAACAGAGCAACGTCGATCTCGAGGGCACGCTGCGCGCCCTCTGCCTGCGCGCCCGGGCGGCTGCCCGGGCCCTCGCCCCCCTGGACCGGGCCCAGAAGGACCGCGCGCTGCGCGCCATCGCCGAGCGGCTGCGCGCCGAGGCCGGCGAGGGCAAGCGCTCCGCCGTGCTGGCCGCGAACGCCGAGGACGTGGCCGCGGCGCGCGCCGCCGGCGTCTCCGAGGCGCTCGTCGACCGGCTCGTGCTCGACGAGGCGCGGCTCGCGTCGATCGCCGGCGCGGTGCTCGAGGTCGCCGCCGCGGGCGATCCGGTGGGGCAGGTCATCGGGATGGAGCGGCGGCCGAACGGGCTCCTCGTCGGGCAGGTGCGCGTCCCGCTCGGCGTGATCGCGATGATCTACGAGTCGCGCCCCAACGTGACGGTCGACGCGGCGGTGCTCTGCCTGAAGAGCGGCAACGCCGCGATCCTCCGCGGCGGCAAGGAGGCGGCGCGCTCGAACGCGGCGCTCGGCGCGCTGCTCTCGGACGCGGTGCGCTCGGTCGGGCTGCCGGCGGACGCGGTGCAGATGGTCCCCTCGCTCGACCGCGAGGCCACGCGCCTCCTGCTCGGCATGACCGGCCTCATCGATCTGGCGATCCCGCGCGGCGGCGAGGGGCTCATCCGGTTCGTGGCCGAGAACGCGCGCGTCCCGGTGATCCAGCACTACAAGGGCGTGAACCACCTCTACGCCGACGCCGGGTGCGACGTCGACATGGCCTACCGCCTCATCGACAACGGCAAGCTCCAGCGCCCCGGCGTCTGCAACGCGCTCGAGTGCCTGCTCGTGCACGAGAGCGTGGCCGCGCCGCTGCTCGGGCGCGTCGCCGCGCTCGTGGAGCGCGGGCTCGAGCTGCGCGGCGACGAGGCGACTTGCGCGCTCGTGCCGTCCGCGCGCAGGGCCTCGGAGGACGACTACGGGCGGGAGTTCCTCGCGCCCATCCTCGCGGTGCGGGTGGTGAGGTCGCTCGACGAGGCGATCGAGCACATCGGCCGCTACGGGTCGCTGCACACCGAGGTGATCTGCACGCCGCGCTACGATCACGCGCAGCGGTTCCTGCGCGAGGTCGACGCGAGCTGCGTGCTCGTGAACGCGTCGTCCCGGTTCAACGACGGCGGCGAGCTCGGCCTCGGCGCCGAGATCGGCATCTCCACGACGAAGCTCCACGCCTATGGCCCCATGGGGCTCGCGAGCCTGACGGCGCTCAAGTGGATCGCATACGGCGAGGGCCAGACCCGCTGACGCGGGCGAGACGAGGGGCGCCCGGCGACCGGAGGGGCGCACGAGAAAGCGAGAGAACAACGTTGGCGACGAAGAAGGACGCAGGCGAAGGGAGCAGCAAGCCGCGGGCGAAGTCGGGAACGAAGGCGGGCGACAGCGCGGAGCCCCGCCTTCCGGCGCGGAAGAAGGCGAGCACGGCCAAGGCGGGCGCGGCCGGGCGGGCGTCGTCCGCGGCGAAGACGAAGCGGCCGGCGTCGCCCCGGATCCGCGCCTCGCACGCGGGCGTCGGCGACGCCGGCGCGAAGAAGACGGCGCGCCGCGCGCCCGGCGGAGGCGACGAGGTCGAGCAGCTGGACCGCCCGGAGCGGCCGATCCCGGCGGATCGGCCGGCGGCGCGGGCGCGGCGTCCGGCGCGGGACGAGGGCGACGCGCCGCGGCCCGCGCGGGGCGGCGGCGAGGGGTCCGCGAAGGCGATGCTGCCGCTCGCGGGGCGGTCGCCGGCGCGGAGCAAGTCGCCGCTCGCCGGCCCGAAGCGCGCCGGCGCGCGCCGGAGCGCGCCGCCGCCGGCCCCCGAGCCGTCGGCGCCGGCGCGCGAGCTCGCGCTGACGCTGGCCGCGGCGGGGCTCGACAAGAAGGCGATCGGCGTCGAGATCCTCGAGGTCGTGGGGCGGGTCGACTACGCGGACTACCTCGTGATCATGACCGGCCGCTCCGACCGGCACGTCCACGCCATCGCGACGGGCCTGGAGGAGGCGGTGCGCAAGCAGAAGCTCGCGCCGCTCTCGATGGAGGGCCTCGCCGCGGCGACGTGGGTGCTGATCGATTTCGGCGACGTGGTGGTGCACGTGTTCCAGGAGGAGACGCGCCGCCTGTACGACATCGAGGGGCTCTGGATCGACGCGGGCCGCGTCCCGGTCCCGGCGGAGAGCCCGCCGCCGGGGGCGCAGCCCGCCCCGCGGTTCGACCCGAGCTGAGCGCGCCCGTGCGACTCATCGTCGCCGCCGTCGGGCGCGTGAAGGACAAGCCGCTGCGCGCGGCGATCGACGAGTACCTCGGCCGCGTCCGCCGCTACGTGGCGTGCGACGAGATCGAGATCCCGGACGGCCCGCCGGCGAAGGTCGGGCCGCTGCTCGCGCGCGCGTCGGCGGGGGCGAGCGTCATCGCCATGGAGGTGAACGGCAAGCCGCTCGGCAGCGAGGCGTTCGCGGCCGGGGTGGAGCGGTGGGGCTCGCGCGGCAAGGGCGTGGTCGCCTTCCTGATCGGCGGGGCGGACGGGCTGCCGGCCGACGTGTCCGCCGCGGCCGACGACCGGTGGAGCCTGTCGCCGCTCACGTTCCCGCACCGCCTCGCGCGGCTCGTGCTGATCGAGCAGCTCTACCGCGCGATGACGCTGCTGCGCGGCGAGCCGTACGCGCACTGAGGCGAGCGTCACGGCCCCCGCGGGCGCGTGCGCTGCGGGCCGCGTGGGGGGCCCTGGGCGCGAGCGCCCGCGCGTGAGCTCCGCGTCCGGTCGCTCGACCTCCGGCCCGTGTCCCTGAGGCCGCGGTTCGGGTTCTTCAACGTTCAGGTTCGCGCTCACGCCGTCGCCCCGCCTCCTTGCCGGGAGGCTTGCGGATTTCCTCGGTCCAATGTATTGATTGAACGTTCAATCAAATGTCGCCCCGGCGCCGGCACCCCAACCCCGAAGACGTCCGCACCCACCTGATGGACGCCGCGCTCCGGGTCTTCGCCCGTCACGGCTACGAAGGCTCCAGCGTGCGCGACATCGCCGCCGAGGCCCAGGTCGCCTCGGGGCTGCTGTATCACTACTTCCCTTCCAAGCAGGCGGTGCTTCAGGCCCTGTTCGAGCGGAGCGCCGGGCTCGTCATGGAGGCCTTCGCCCGCGCCGCGGCCGTCCCCGATCCGCGCGCCCGGCTCGGCGCGCTGGTCGGTGTGAGCGCGCGTCTGGTGCGCGAGCACGAGCAGTTCTGGACGGTGTCTTACGGGGTTCGCTTCCAGCACGCGGTCGTCGCCGGCCTGGCCGAAGGCATCGCCGCCCAGTCAGCCCTCTATCTTCGCCTCTTCACCTCGCTGCTTACCGAGATAGGACGGCCGGAGCCGGAGCTCGAAGCGCGCCTCCTCTTCGCCGCGCTCGACGGGGTGTTCCAGCACTACGTGCTGGACCCTGCGAACTACCCGCTCGACGCCGTCATCGAGCGCCTCGTCCACCAGCATGGCGGTGTGCCCGCCAAGGAGCCCTCATGAGCCGCATGCAGCTCGTCGAGCTCGAAGATCTCCCCTGGTTTCCCAGCGTCCTTCGCGACGGCGGCACCGCCTTCCTCGAGTTCGCCGAGCGTGCCTCGGGCCATGGGCGGATGCTCGTCGGTCCGCTCGAGCGCGCGCTCGACGCGACGGGCGAGACCCGGCTCATCGATCTGTGCTCGGGCGGCGGAGGGCCGGCCGCCGCCATCGCCGACGAGCTCGCGAAGCGCGGCCGCACGGTCACGGTCACGCTCACGGATCTCTACCCCAACCTCCGTGCGTTCGAGCACGCCGCCCGCGGGAGCCGGGGCGCCGTGGTGGGCCGCGCCGCTCCGGTGGACGCGACGGCCGTCCCCCCGGAGCTCACGGGGTTCCGCACGATCTTCAACGCGTTCCACCACTTTCGGCCCGAGCAGGCGCGGCAGGTCCTCGCCGATGCGGTCGCGCAGCGGCAGCCCATCGGCGTCTTCGAGGTCGTGAGCCGTGAGATCCCCATGCTCCTCGGGCTCCTCTTCACGCCGCTCACGGTCACCCTCTCCATGCCCTTCTGGCGCCCGTTTCGCTGGGCGTGGCTCCTGTGGACGTGGCTCGTCCCGGTGATGCAGGCCTTCGTGCTCTGGGACGGCCTGGTCTCCTGGCTGCGCATCTACAGCGTGGAGGAGCTGCGGGCGCTTGTCGCACAGATCGACGCGCCCGACTGGGTCTGGGATATCGGCACCATCAAGCTCGGGGACGCACCGCTCCACGGGACCTACCTCGTGGGCTACCCCAAGCCGCGCGGCTGATCCGCCGCGCGCGGCGGCCGCCGGCCCGCCTTCCTGCGCGCTCTCCGAGCAGCTGCGACCACGACCCGGCGCCGCGGGGGCGCCGCGCGCGCCGGTCACTCCTTGGGCCAGTCGGGCGCCGCGAGGTCCATCGGGCCGTTGAACCAGAAGGCGTAGGCCACCTCGCCGGCCTTGTTGTACGGACCGAACGTCTTCGCGAAGTACTCGCCCCAGTGGGGCGTCCGGCCGTCGACGTCGGTGAAGCCGTACTCCCGGGCGAGATCCCACGAGCTGAAGACGCGGCCGGACTTCGCCGCGACGTTCGGGTCGGCGGCGAGCGCCGCGATCGCGCGGCCCACGTAGAAGGGGGTCTCGGACTCGATGAAGTGCGGGTCCTTGGCGGTCGCGTCGCGCCAGTTCTCCTCGGTCACGCCGAAGCCGTCGAGCATCGCCTCGGAGCGGAGGAAGCCGGGCGTGATCGCGAGCGCCGTCATGGCGGGGTGGCGGCGCAGCTCCCAGGCCATGGCGAAGGCCAGTCGGATGACCGACATCTTCGCGAGGTCGTAGAAGAGGTTGCCGCGGTAGCCGAAGCTGTCGCCGTCGGTGACCTCGACGATGAGCCCCCGGTCGCGCTCGAGCATGAGCGGCGCCGCGTGGCGGCTCGTGATGATATGCGAGGTGACGGCCCGCTCGAGCAGGAGCTTCCCCTGGGCCACGGAGAGCTCCCAGAACGGCTGGCCGAACTCGGTGAGCTCGTCGCCGCCCCAGACGTCGTTGACGAGGACGTCGAGCCGCCCCTGCTCGCGCCGGATCCGGGCGCAGAGCGCCTCGACCTGCTCCTCGGCGGTGTGATCGACCTGCACGGCGACGCCGCGCCCTCCGGCGGCGCTCACGCGCTCGGCGGTCTCCTCGATGGTCTCGGGGCGCTGCCCCGTGGCGGGCCGGCCGCGGACGCTGCGGCCGGTGCAGTAGACCGTCGCGCCGGCCTCGCCGAGCGAGCACGCGATGGCGCGCCCCGCGCCGCGCGTGGCGCCGGCCACGAGGGCGACCTGTCCTTCAAGCGGTCTCATACGCTGTCTCCTCCTTGAGCGCCGGAGCTCGCGGCGGCGCGGCGCCTCTGCGGCGCGGCGCCGCGGCTCCGATCGTCCGGGGACGCTACAAGACGATTCCTGACACCTTCTGTCATGAATTGCGCGTAGGCTGATCGCCGGGGCGGACGGGCGTCGCCCAGGAGCCACGGAGGGTCAGTCATGCGCGCGGATCGGCTGCTCAGCTTGCTCTTGCTCCTCCAGCAGGCGAAGAGCCGGCAGCTGACGGCCGAGGAGCTGGCGCGCCGCCTTCAGGTCTCGGCGCGGACGATCTACCGGGACCTCGACGCGCTGTCGTCCGCGGGCGTGCCCGTCTACGCGAACCGCGGCCCGAACGGCGGGATCGCGCTGATGGACGGGTGGCAGACGAGCCTGACGGGGCTGACCCAGGCCGAGGTGCAGGCGCTCTCGGCGGTCGCCGCGCCGGGGGCCCTCTCGGACATCGGGCTGTCGGCGGCGCTGCAGAGCGGGCTGATCAAGCTGTCGGCGGCGCTGCCGGTGGTGCAGCGATCGGCGGCCGAGCACGCGCGGCAGCGGCTCCACGTCGATTCGTCGGGGTGGTTCCAGGGGAGGGAGGTGGTGCCGCACCTCGACGTCCTGCGGGAGGGGGTCTGGCAGGATCGCAAGGTGTGGCTCGCGTACCGGGACTTCGACGGGGCGGCGAGCGAGCGGGTGGTGGACCCGTACGGGCTCGTGATCAAGGCCGATCGCTGGTACCTCGTGGCCGGGGCGGAGCGGGGGCCGAGCGTGTTCCGGGGGGCGCGGGTCGAGGGGGCGCGGCTCCTCGACGAGGGGTTCGCGCGGCCGGAGGGGTTCGATCTGGCGGCGTGCTGGAAGGCGTGGTGCCAGCGGTTCGCGGAGCGCCGGGCGACCTACGTGGCGACGTTGCGCGTGACCGAGGAGGGGGAGGCGGCGCTCCGGCGCGTCCGGCCGGGCGGCGAGCACGAGCGGTGGGGGCAGGGGAAGCGCGGGCGCGACGGGGCGAGGACCGTGACGGTCGACTTCGAGCGGGAGTCGATCGCGATCTCGCAGATCGCGGGGCTGGGCCGGGGCGTCGAGGTGGTCGAGCCGGCGGCGCTGCGGGCGCGGCTCGAGGCGATCGCGGCGGACCTCCGCGCCGTGTACGGGCCGCGCGAGGCGGCGCGGGCGCGAGCGAGCGCCGGGGCGGCGGCGCCGCCGCGGAGGCGGCGAGGCGGGCGGAAGCCGGCGGTGTAGACGAGCGCCCGGGCGACGGGCGGGGGCGGTTCGCGTGTGAGAGGGGGATGCCGGCAGCCGGCGAGCGGTCAGCCCGCGGGGAGCCGGCGGGGAGGGTCAGGGGGCGCGGCGTCGGCGCGAGGGGATGGAGCGGAGAGCGTGTCGTGGAGAGCTCGCGGTCCTACCCCGGCTCACTCCGCGTCGGGGCACGAATAGCCGATCTCCCAGTCCTGGACTTGAACGCCGCCCGCGCCGTCGCTCGTCGGATTGAGCCTCACCTGCACCTCGAGGTAATCGGCCCGCGCCCCCGGCAGCCCCCCGAGCACATCGGCGAGATCGACCGCGCACGGCGGCGTCGAGGTCTCATCGCACACCTGGGTGTCGGCGGGCGTGGCGCGGGCGGTCGCGGCGAGGGTCACGGTCGCGGCCTCGAGGTCGGCGGGGTCGTCGGCCGCTCGCACGAAGAGCTCGACGCTCGAGTCGTCCGGGGTGACGGTCCTGTACGTGAGGTATTCCCACCGGGCCTTGGTCCCCGGCGGGCAGACGCCGTGATAGCGCTCCCAGCTCGTGGTGACGGGCGTGAGGCTCTCCGCCGCGCACGGGACGGCCGCGCGGACCTTTCCGGGGTTGTCGCGGAGATCCGAGCACGTCTCCGGGCAGAGCTTGATGCTGGTGTGCGTCCCGTCGGCGAAGTACCAGCCGTCGCCGCAGCTGCCCAGCCCGGCCCGCGGCGCGAGGACGGTCTCGGTGCCGGCGCTGTCGGTGTGGACGACCGACACCGAGGCGGGATCCGCGACGCCGTCGAGGGGGACCGCCACGTCGCAGGGGAGCGCCTCGCCGCGGATCGAGGTGAGCGCGTCGCGGAGGGTCGTTGCCAGCGTCGTGCCGGCGGCGAGGTTGAACGCCCGCCCGCCGCCTCGCGTCGCGATGAGATTGATGATCTCCGAGCTCGAGTTGCCGAAGCCGACCGCGTGCACGCGGACCCCGTAGTTCTCGAAGGCATTGCGCGCGAGGTCCGCGATGTGGTTCGGGACGGTGTCACAGCTCGACGGGATGCCGTCGGTCACGAACACGACCGCGACCTCCTCGTCGGGGTGGGCGTTCTTGTAGTTGATCGCCCAGGTCGTGGCGCCGTTCAGCGCCGGGTACATGGGCGTATCGCCGCCAGTGCCGGGGCCGGGGAAGAGCGCGTTGACGAGCGCGAGCTCCTGCTGATCCATCGGCGCGGGGTCCGCGGTCAGCCTCCGGGCCGCCGTGCCGTCGAAGGGAACGATCGGCAGGGAACACCCGCCGACAGCGTAGGCCGAGCAGCTGCCGCCGGAGTCGTTGCACGGGCCGGGGTTGTCGTGCGGCCAGAACCGGAGCGCGACGCCGAGCCCCGCCGACGCCGGATCCGCGAAGAACGCCTGGAGGGCGTTACGCGCCGGGTTCCATCGGGAGGCGCTCGCCCCGCTCGTCGTCATGGAGGCGGACCGATCGAGCGCCACGAACAGGGTGGCCGGCCTGATCGTCGCGACGCTGGCCGTGGCGATGCAGCCTGGCGACTCGCACACGGCTGATTGATAGATGCTCCCGTTGTTGGCGCACTGGCACTCGGCGATCTGCCCCGGGCCCGGCGGGTTGACGATGAGCTCCATGCCGTCGGCGACGCCCGTGCAGCCGGCCACGCTGATGCACTCGCCCGGGGCGATCGGCTCCGCCGTCGCGCACGCGAGCGTGCCGCCGGTCGGGCTGCAGGAGTTCAGCACGCGGCTCGGGGCCGAGGAGGGGAGCTGGCCCGCGCCGGCAGGATAGCGGTGAATCTCGATGCCCGCGGGCGCCGGCGTGTTGCCGCGGTTGCAGACCGGGATCGTGCCGCCGCAGGGCACGCCGACCGTGAGATCCACGCCGCTGCACGCGGGGTTCGTCTGGTTCGGCAGGTAGGCCTTGCAGAGGCCCTGTTGCACGCCTGGATCGGCGCTGCAGGTGGAGCCGCACTCCTGCTCGGCCAGGGCGACGCACGTCGCGTCCCACGAGCCGGTCGGCGACGCGCACGACTTGCCGGGGCACTGGGTCGCGACGAGGTTCCTGCAGAAGGAGTTCCAGTTCGGCACGCACACGCCGCTATTGAGCGTGGTCGGCGCGGGGCAAATACCGGCCGTGGGCCCGGTCGTGGGCGGAGTGCACCTGCCGAGCGAGATGCAGGTGCTGCCCGGTCCGATGAGCGCCTCGCACTCCGTCGAGCTCCCGCAGTTGATCTCGCAACAGAGCGGGTGGGTCGCGCAGATGTTGGCGATGCACGCGTCGCCGCAGGTCGTGGTCATGTGCTTCGCGGTGCCGGTCGTACAGGCGTCATGCCCGCAGTCGGCCGGTATCGTCGGCTGGATGCAGCAGCTCGGCCGGGCCTCGCAAACCTTGGCGACGCAGCCGCTGCAGGTCGTCAGGAGGGCGCCGCCGGTCGCGCACGGATCGTGGGCGCACGCGCCCTGCGCGGGGTGCTCGCAGTACTGGTCGAACTGGCAATCCTCGCTCGTCGTGCAGGGCTCATGCGTGCCCTGCCGCGCGACGGATGCGGGCAGATCGTGGATGTCCCCGACCGACCACGGGTACGTCGGGCCGCTCCCCTCCAGATCGACGGGGCTCCCGCCGGGCGGCCCGTCGAACGACTGGCCGTCGCAGGAGGGGCACGAGCCGCCGCAGTCGACGCCCTTCTCGCTGCCGTTCTGGATCCCGTCGTCGCACGTGACGTAGCAGAGCTCGAGCTTCGGCCGCTCCTCGACGACCGACTTCTCGCTGCTGCGGAAGTCGGTCCGCTGGACCGGATCCTCCTCGAGGAGGACGCCGTGATTTTCGGCCTCGCCGCTCACCCACGCCCGCGCGAGCTCGGCGATGTCGGACGAGCGGAATCCGGAGCCGCCGCCGGACGTGAACGACGCGGCGACCGCCGGATCGAAGGCTTCACCGAAGCTCGCCCAGGTCACGGCCGACTCTTCCCAGGCGCTCGTGACGCGGTGGACGCGCACCGTGCTGTCGACCGTTTTGAACGTTTGCGAGAGCGACAGGCTCGCCGACACGACCTCCGCGCCCGGCGGCAGCCCGGAGAGGTCGAACCGGAGCAGGCTGCGCCGGGGCCCGCCGCCCGCGCTCGTCCCGGTGCTGAGCGTCACGCCCGCGCCGTCGTTCCAGCTCGGCGAGCTCTGCCAAAGCACGGCGTCGGCCACGCCCGCCGGGCCAGCGCCGCGCTGGATCGCGGTGCACACCTGTCCTTCGGTCGAGAGCGCCGCCGCCGCGCGACCGGGCGCGGCGTCGCCGGGATCGACGCCGCACCCGGTCGCGAGGGCGCTCGTCACACCGGCGCATAATGTCGTGACTATCTTCCTCTTATGTCTCATAGGCAGAGATTCCCCCTGACATTCGTCGTGGTGAGCCGCGCCGAGCCTCGCCGGATGCGAGGCCGGAGTCTTGGAGCCTCGCCGTCACGAACGCTGGTACGACGCGAGCGCACGGCGTGAACCGCAGAGAAGGCCCAAGATAGGTATCCCCTCATCGTCGCGCGGCGCCTGCAGCCATGTCAATGCCGCGAAGGCGAAGGTCCTGTGTCCAGGGCGCGGGGGCGGATCCGGGCCGCCCCCGCGAAGCACGGTGTCGACCTCGGTCCGGCTTGACACGCGGCCGTCCTCCGGCGCTACCGTGCCAGCCTCATGGCGAGAGCACGTGCCTCGATCACGCCGGGAGCGCCGCCTGCGCGGGCGCCGGTCGCGCGACCGGACGGCGCCGCCGCGCGCGGCGGCCGCGCGGCCGCCGAGGGGGCTCGATCCCGGTGACCCTCGGCGCGCGCGAAGGCGCTCTCGCACAATGCAGCTTTCCGGAGCTGGCGCCGAGGTACGAGCGCGCGCTCCGCGCGGCGGTCGAGTTCGTGCTCGAGCGGTTCGAGCCCCTGGCCATCGTGGCGGCCGGCTCGATCGTCCGCGGCCACGGGGACCGGTCGAGCGATCTCGATCTCTTCGTGATCCACGGCGCCCCGTACAAGCAGCGGTTGCAGCGCTGGTTCGGGGACGACGTCCCCGTGGAGATCTTCGTGAACCCGCCCGCCGCCGTCCGCGAGTACTGGGCCGCCGAGCACCCGCGCGGGCGGCCGTCCACCGCCCACATGATCGCCACGGGCTATCCGGTCCTCGGGTCTCCGCTCCTCGACGAGCTCAGGGCGGAGGCCGCCGCGTGGCTGGCGAGGCGCGCCGAGCTCTCACCGGAGCAGGACGTGTGGGCGCGGTACAGCGCCGCGACGCTCCTCGAAGACGCCGTCGACGTCGCCGAGCGGGATCCGGTGATGGCCAGCGCCCTGCTCGCCGAGGCCGTCATGGAGATGCTCCGCTACCACCTCCTGGCGCGCAGCGGCGTCCTGCCCCGCACCAAGGAGCTCTTCGCCGAGCTCGATCGCAGCGACCCGGACGTCGCCCGCGACGCGCGCCGGTTCTTCGAGGCCGCCGCCCTGGAAGACCGGATGAGCGCCGCCCACGCGATCGCCGACGCGTGCATCCGCGCGCGGGGGTTCTTCCCGTGGGAGTCCGAGCGGATCCCGGTGGCAGCGCCCGGCGGCGACGCCGGCCCGGAACCCGGCTGAAGCGGATGGGCAGCGCCGGCGCCGAGCCCTGGCGCGCCGGCCGATCTCACCTCCGCGAGGCGATGGTCGCGCGAGGAGCCATGGTTCAGCTGCCTCTCCAGGAACTGGCGATACGACACGTTCTGCCGAACCATCGGCATGCTCGGAGCCGCCAGCTTCACAGCGACTCCGAGCGACACGATGATCAGCAGGGCCGCGCTCCGGCGCGAACGTTTGAATGGATAGCGACCACCTCGATGTCGCATGTCATACTATGACCGAGACATGTAGGTGAGGGGGGCCAGCGATCATGCGTCAAGCTGTCGTGCGTGCGTCGATGTCCGTCGTCCTGGCCTGTGTTCCGTGCGCGTTGTCCGCCGCTTCCCCGGTTGCGAGCTCTGGTGAACATGGCCCCGCGCTGGCGAGGGTGCAGGGGGATCTGAAGCCCGGCCAGGCCCACGGCACCGAGCGGGTCATCTCTGTCGATGAGCTTCCGGCGCCCGTCTATACCGCGCTGATGAGCCTCGGGAGGGGTATCAAAATCCTGAAGATAGAGGAGGACATCGACGGGGGCGTCGCGACCTACGAGATCGACCTGCTGCTGAACGACACCTATTACGAGGTGGAGCTCGACGCCGGGGGCAGCATGATCGGCAGCGAGGTCGAGGCCTGGATCGTGCCCCTGGCCAGCGTCCCCGAGCCCGCGCGCCACGCGATCGAGGAGGAGGCCGTCGGCGCGGCGATCCTGGAGGTGCGCATGGAGATCGAGGAGGACATCGGCGAAGCCGTCTACGAGGCCGAACTCCGGCGAGCCTGGCGGACCTACGCGCTGAGGATCGACGCGCGCGGCACGCTGATCGAGCGCGACATCACGATGGACATGCTCCCGCCGGGGGCTTACTGGGCGCTCGTCCGCGCGGCTCGGGGCGGCTGGATCGTGGAGCTCGATGAAGAGCTGCACGACGGCAAGCTCTCCTACGAGGCGAACATCGTGATCGGGGGCGTGGAGTTCGAGCTCTCGGTCGACGCGTACGGCAATGTCGTCGAGGTGAACTATCCGTAGGTTCGTGGAGCAGAGTCTCGCCAGGGATCGCCGGCGCGCAGGCCATGCGTGGACGGGCAGCGGGGCGCCCCGGCCGGAGCAGCGGAGGCGGCATGGGGCAGCGGGACGACGGCCGCCGCTCGCCCGGAGCGCCCGCGCTCGCGTCGCGCCGCCGCGAGGCCCGAGGAGGAGCCGCGCCTGTCGAGCAGCGGTCAGCGGTCGCGTCCGCCCGGCGCGTGAGTGGTACGCTGCGGTGACGATGACAGCGGAGAGATGCGCGGCGTCGATCGTGTACATCGAGGACGACGAGGAGCTCGCGCGGCTCACGGCGCGGTACCTCGAATCGCACAACATGCGCGTCACGGTCGCGGCCGACGCCCGCGAGGGCATCGCCTGCGTCCTGCGCGAGCGCCCCGACGTCGTCCTCCTCGATCTCATGCTCCCGGAGATCGACGGCTTCGAGGTCTGCCAGAAGCTCCGCGCCCACGTCGATACGCCGATCATCATCGTCACGGCGCGCGGCGAGGAGAGCGACCGCGTGATGTGCCTCGAGGGCGGCGCGGACGACTACATCGCCAAGCCGTTCTCGATCCGGGAGCTGCTGGCGCGCGTCCGGGCGCAGGCGCGGCGCGCCCGCGGCCTCGCGGGCCCGAGCTCCGAGCGCCGCCTCGTCACCGGCGCGCTGACCATCGAGCCGGCCGCGCGCAGGGCGATCCTCGACGGCGCCGAGCTGTCGCTCACGACCTACGAGTTCGATCTGCTCTATGCGCTGGCCGGGCGCGCCGGGCGCGTGCTCACGCGCGAGCAGCTCGTGGATCTCGTGCGGGGCAGCGCCGACGAGGCGTTCGATCGGTCGATCGACGTGCACATCTCCCACCTGCGCCGGAAGCTCGGCGACGAGCCGAGGAACCCCCGGATCATCAAGACCGTCCGCGGCATCGGCTACGTCTTCGCGATCGACGCGGCGGGCCCGACGTGAAGCATGGCGATCCGAGCCCTCCCGCGCGTTGGCCTGACGCTGGCGAGGCGGATCGTCGACGCGCACGGGGGCAAGATCGAGCGCGCGAGCGCCCCGAACGAGGGGACGCGCGCGCGTGCTGCCCCCGAGCCGGCGCGGGCCCTAGGTCGCCGCGGCGACGATGATGGGGGCCGTCACGCGTGCTCGAGCACCACGCCCTCGATGACGTTGGCGACGTCCTCGCAGCGGTCGCTGGCGTTCTCGAGCTGGTCGTAGATGTCGCGCCACTTCAGCACGAGCAGCGGGTCGCTCCCCTGCTTGAAGAGCGCCGCGAGCGCCACGCGGTAGTGCGCGTCGGCGTCGTTCTCATGGCGGTTGATCTCGACGCAGAGCTCGAGCAGCCGGGCGCCGTCCTTCAGGTCCCGGAGCGAGCTCGTGGCCGTGCTCATGGCGACGCACGCGGCCACGAGCGACTCCGCGAGGCGGCGCGCCTCCGCCGTCGCACTCTGGATCTCGAAGAGGACGATCCGCTCGCTGGCGGCCTCGATGAAGTCGAGCACGTCGTCGAGCCGGGTGATCAACGCGTGGATCTCCTCCCGGTCGAGGGGGGTGATCCACGTCTTGTGCAGCGCGGCCAGGCAGCGGTGCGTGATGCGGTCCCCCTCGTGCTCGAGCTCCTTGATCTTCCTGGCGAAGGCCGGGGCGTCCTCGAGCCGATCGAGCATCTCCAGGAGGAGCTTGCTCGCGGCGACGCTCTTCTGCGCGTGCTCGGCGAGGGCGTTGAAGAAGACTGCGTCCTGGGTCAATCCCATGCCGTGTGATACTCCGGTGTCGCCGGGCGCGTCAATGCGCGCCAACGAGCCCAGATTCCTCGTCTAATCCATCAATATCACGGAGTCGCCTTCGCCTCTTGCGAGGTCTACCACCAGTTTGGCGAACAAGTACGCTGGAGACGGTCTGCGCCTGTTCCGCTGTGGAAAGCATTATCGAGCGCCACGGGCAGGTCGCGGAAGGGGGATCATGTACACGCCGGCGATCGCCTGGCCGAGCCCGAAGGCGAGCGGGGGGGCCGCCACGGCCTTGCGCGACGCGAAGGCGCTCCCGGCGACGGCAGGCTCGAACAGCTCGCCCATGACGGCGCCTTCGGCGCGGCGCTCGCCCCGCAGCGATCCCTGTGCGGCCGTACCGGTAGCGGCTGCCGCGCCCCCGCGCCTTGGAGGATCAGGCAATGACCGACCAGGATCCGGCATTGTCGCTGCCCCTGGGCGTGGTTTGGATTCGTCCTGCCGGCGTCGAAGGGCGCCGCCGGCAGAGGAGCCCTTCGCATGGAACACGCGCAGAAGATCTGGTTCGTCACGGAAACCCATGCCGCTCGGCTCGCGGAGGCCCGATGAGCGCCGGCCGTTTCCTGGGCCGGCGCGGCCGCGCGGAGCGGCTCGCCGCGGCGGCCCTCGCGGCGGCCGCGGCGGCGCTCGCGGGCTGCGCCGCGCCCGGTCCGGCACCTCCCGTGGCCGCGCCGGCGGCGCCGGCCGAGGCGCCGGCGGAGGCAGGCGACCGCTTCGCCCGAGGCAAGGCGGTGCTCGGCCGGCTCGACCCGGCGGCCCCCCAGCGCGTCATGGAGGCGTATGCGGGCCTGGCGCCGGACTTCGGCCGGTATGTGATCGAGTACCCGTTCGGCGATATCTACGCTCGCCCGGGCCTTGATCTGCGGACTCGGCTGCTGACCGCCGTCGCCGTCCTTGCGGCCGTGGGCGACTCGGAGGTGCCGCTCGGCAACCACATCCGCTACGCGCTGAACGTCGGGTGCACGCGCGAGGAGATCGTCGAGACGGTCATGCAGGGTTCGGTCTACGCAGGGTTCCCGCGCGCGGTGAAGGCGCTCGCCGTGCTCGAAAAGGTCCTCGCGGAGCGGGGCGGCGACGGCGCCCCCCGGTGAGGCCGCCGTCGCGGTCGACACCCGACCGGCATGTCCGGCAGCCGGCCCGGCCCTCGGCGACGCCGCCGAGCTCGGCGCCGCCTCCTGGGCCCGCTGCTCGGGCCGCGGCATCTGCGTCCGGGCCGCGGCCGATCACCGCGAGCGCGCCCACCGGCGCCGCGAGTCCGCGCGCGCCCGCGCCGCGACCCTGATCGAGCGGTTCCCCGGCTCGCCGTACCGCGGCAGGCTCGGATCGATCGACCTCGGAAAGCTGTCTCAATAAAAACGAGCCGAGCTCGCCATGCATCCGGTGACCGCACGATGCGGTCCCATCGATGGAGACAACCCATGGCGAATCGCTTTTCCTCGCGCGCCTCGCTCCGGCGGCGCGCCGCGAACCTCTTTCTTCTCGCTTCGATCGCGGCAACTTCGCCGGTCGCGATCGGCTGCGGACTGGAGCTTAAGGTGAGCGACGAGTCCGCCGAGGGCGTTGGCCCCGGCGCCGTGACGGGCGCGGGCGGCTCTCCCGAGAGCACGACGGTGACGGGCGCGGGCGGCTCTCCCGAGAGCACGACGGTGACGGGCGCGGGCGGCTCTCCCGAGAGCACGACGGTGACGGGCGCGGGCGGCGGCGGCCCGGGCGAGCCGTCGGGAGACGCCTTCGCGCTCTTCAACGAGGAGATCACGACCCTCACGCCCGAGGCGAAGCAGGCCTGGCTCGATGCCGGCGAGATGCTCGATCCGCAGACACTCATCCTGTCCTTCATCGAAGCAGGGACGCGGACGTGCAGCGATCCTGCCTTCGAAGGCTTAGGCGGCGAGAATCATCGTCAGACGCTGATAGGTCTGCCGCCAGCGCTGCAGAAGGCGGGCAGATACGAATTCTCGTCGACCGACGTGATCGCCTACCGAAACGAGTGGCTTTCCAGCGAGTGGGGCGGCGGCGGGGGAGGAGAGCGGCCCCTCACCGAGGGCACGATCGAGGTCCTGAGCATCGACGACGCGGCCATCACCGTGCGTTTGTCGGCGCCGAGCCTGGACGGCGACTACGTGGTCCGGCGTTGCCCTTGATCCGCGCTCGCCGCGCCCGTGCCTGCCTGGCCGCCGAGCGAGCCAGAGCGGTCGCGGCGCCTGGCCGGAGAGCTTCGCCTCGAGGGAGCGAGGGGCCAGATCCGGGCGCTGTCCACCAGCGCGTCACTTCGCGGCGGCCTCGTGGATGGGGCAGCCGCCGGTGAGCTGGCCGAGGAACTGGCCGTTGTCGTAGAAGTGCTCGACCTCGAGGATGCGCAGGTCGTCGGCCACGCGCGCCACGCTGACGCCGAACATCTCGATGCGCTTGCCGGTCGGGGCGAACCCCTTGTAAGGCCCCGTGAAGGAGCCCCAGTGGCGCCACTTGAACGCGACCACCGGCGGGGGCGAGTAGACCTCGATCACCTCCCAGAAGAAGCCGCCCGGGAAGGCCTCGTGGAAGACGTCGTGAGACGACGCGAAGGTCTCTCCCTGCGCGTCGTAGAAGACGCTCTCGCCGATCATGAGGTTATAGCTGCCCTTCTCCGCGATGTCCTCGGCGCTGGCCCAGGGGCCGCCGTTCACGCGGGTGCGGAACCGGTCCGTCACCGTGCTGAGCCACTGCGCCGGATCCTCCTTGTGCGAGACCTCCATCTCGAAGACCCTGACCAGGTCCTCGACGACGGCCTCGAGCGAGCCGGCCGCGTGGTGGCGACTGCGCTCTTTCGGGATGGTCTCGTTGGAGAGGTGGTAGTCCGGCGGCGCGCCCTTGCGCCACGCCACGCCCTCGGCGCGGGCGACCACGGCATCCCGGCCCTGCAGGTACAGCGGCTTCTCCGTCGCGCTGTCGTCGCTCATTCCTCGGCCCTCCTTCGGGGAGCACTCCCACCGCGTGTCGAGGACGAGCCGCGCACCTCACTCACCTCACGAGAAGCAAACGCCCCGCCCAGAACACAATGGACCAGGACTCCCGCCCGGTGTCCAGGGGGCGAATCGCAGCGGGATCACCCCGCGGAAGGGTCGGCGGCGAGATCTCGATACTTCGATTCTCCTGCGCCGCAGCGTGCGCGAGAGGGGCGCGCAGGCCGGAGTCGGCGGCGATCCATACCTCGAGCGCGGAGCGCGGCGCCTGCAGGAGGCGCCCATCGTCATCGGCCCGATGTGTAGGACGTCACCATGGAGAGGCGCTCGCGGTCGGAGACGAGCTGCTGGCCGCGTCCGGGATCGTGAAATAAAACGTGCTGCCCTCGCCGAGCCTGCTCTCCACCCAGATCCTGCCGCCGTGAGCCTTGACGAGGCTCTTGCAGATGTAGAGACCGAGGCCCAAGCCTCTCCTGTCCGTCCCTCCTGCCTGCCAGAATCGCTCGAAGACGAGCTCCAGGAGGTGGTGGGGTATTCCAGGGCCGGTGTCGCTCACCGAGAAGCGAAGCTCGCCTCCAGCGCGCTCGCCGCGAACGCGGATCCTCCCTCCAGGCTCGGTGAACTTGATCGCGTTCGAGACGAGGTTGGAGAGCACCTGGAGCACCCGCTCCTGGTCGAAGTTCGCCGCAAGGGGGCGCCCGGTGACCTCGAGCTCGATGGAGATTCCCCTCTCCGATGCGATGGGCTGGAACATCTCCGCCGTCTCGACGAGCAACGCGCCCGCATCGCCGCCCGCCAGGGTGGTGGCAAGCTTGCCGGATTCGATGCTCGCGACGTCCACGAGATCATTGATGAGCCTGCTCATCCGGGCGGCGTAGCGTCGAATTCGCTTGGCTGCCACGGCGGGCCCGGTTTCCTCGTCGCGCGCGGAGTCATCCCTGGCGAGCACCTCGACACTCATGACGATTCCGCTGAGCAGGTTTCTCAGGTCGTGGCTGACGATGCTCAGGAAGTCGTCGCGATGCGAGAGGGCGTCGTCGGAGCGTGCGCGTTCGGTCAACAGGTACCTGTCGGTCTTGCCCCTCTCCAGCGGCAACAGCCTGGACAGGACATGGGCGTGCTCGGCGCGCTCGCGGCGGAGGTTCTCATCCGCAACGGCCCGCTCACCTCGGACAACATCGTCTTCCAGCGATCGTTCTGTGGCGATTGCTTCGACCGCCTGGCCGCGGGCGTGATGGTCCGCTTCCTCGCGAGCGGCGCGCAGCACGGCGTCCGCGCGCTCACGGGCGCGGCTGACCGCCTCGTCGGACTTCGCTTCGATGGCCGCCCGCTTCTCGGCCAGCGCCCGATCGGTGTCATCCCGATCCGCGCGCAGGCTCCCGTCCGTCTCTGCGCGCTCCGGTCGTGATTTCATGTCGTCGACCGCCATATCCTGGACCGTAGCACACTCTCACTTGCTTGCTGCGATGGTGCGGACGACGAGCAGCGCAGCGCGCGGCCTGGCTGAGCGCGGCACGGACGCGTCGCTCTTATCCGGGCGAAGCCGGGGCCGGGCGAAGATGGGCGAATCAGGAGGTTCGCGCCTGACCTCGCGAGCGAGCGGCGAGGTCCTCGATACCTCATGTCAGCGCGGTCGATCAGGCGCTGCCGCGAGGAACGGGGCGGAGGTGACAGACTTCTGGGGTATATGCATGGCTGTGGTGAGCATCTCGGTCGGCCTCTTCACGACAGGTTCACGATTCCGTGTCACAGAGGAGGCGGCGGGGATAGAGGTCCGTCCGCACCGCGAACGCTGCGAGCGCCTCTCCGAACTCGGCCTCGACCTCCGCGACCACCACGCCTCATCTTGCTCCGAGAGAGGCGACGCCCCCTCGTCCGAGCGGAGCGCGAAGAGCGCGCTCAGGAGCGAGCCCGGAGTAACGCCTGCGCCCGCGAGCGTGGGGCCCGGAGCGGGCATGATACCTGGCGTATACGCGTCGATCCTATCGGCATTCTCCCGAAGGCCGGACGCACGCCGCGCGCGCATCCCAGGTTCCGCAGGAGTTGCCTCGATCGTCGCGAGCGCCAGCGTGCTCCGCGGGTCTTGGGTGCATGCAGATCTGCGTTGGTTGCGAGCTGCTCTTTGTGTCTTTCCACGACCCACTCCGGTGATCCCGACCCTGCAGAGACGATGCGCACCTCGCGATCGCTCTGTCGATGCATGAACATCCCGGCGCGGTACTGCACTGGCTATCTGGACGACATCGGCGTGCCCCCTCCGCACGGGCCCATGGACTTGCGGGCGCGACGCCGCCGACGTCGCGATCAGCACGACCTTCGTGCCCGAACACGCTGGAGATTCTCCGTGTCTGGACGGACGAGATCGCGGGCACGCTCGCCGAGAGCCTCGTCGTCGAGGCTCGTTCCCGGTCTCCTCGGGTCGGGCAGCCCGGCCGCCGCCTGCCGCGGGGGCGACGCCGCCGCATCAGCCCTGAACACCGTTGCTCCGGGTCGGCGGGGCGAGCCCGCCGGGCCGCCCGCTCACTCCGGAAAGAACGTCTCGACCGTGACCGCCGGCGACCCGTCCGCGTGAACCCCGCCGAGCAGCGCCAGCGTCCCGTTCGGCGCGGGCACCGCGGTCGCCCCGCGCCGCGGCTCCCGCAGCGGCAGCTCCTCGACCTGCGCCGCCGCGAGGTCGACCACGAAGCTCCTGGTCAGCCCGCCCTCGCCGGCCTCGGAGCCCACGGCGAGGACGCGCCCGCCCGGCAGCGCGAACGCCGCGACGCCCGCCACCGCCGCCGGCAGCGCGGCCCCCGCGACCTCCGCGGCGGCGCACACGCCGGCGCACCCCGGCGCGAGCCGCCGCGTCGGCGCCGCGGCGCCGCCCTGCACCCCGCCGACCAGCACGATCTCCCCTGGCCCCGACACCGCGGCGCCCGCACCCTGGACCGCGTCGGGCGGGAACGGCCGCGGCTGGAACGCGGTCGCGCCCTCGGCGAGCACCTCCAGCCCGGCGGCGTCCGCGCCCTCGGCGCTCCCGCCCGCGACCACGAGGCCCACGCCCTCCACCCACACGGCCGCCGCGCCGGCCCGCGCGTGGCGGAGCCTCGCCACCGAGAGCGCCCCGTCCGCGCCGACGACGAGCACCGCGTCCGACGGCTCGCCCGGCGCCTCCGCGGGCTGCCCCGCGCGCGCCGCGCCCACCACGAACGAGCGCCCGTCCGACGCCTCGACGGTCCGGCCGCCCGCCACCTCCGCGAACGAGTTGAGCCCCGCGGGCAGCGGCGCCTCGGCGCTCTGCCCCGACGCCACGTCGGTCCAGGTCGCGCCCCCGCCGTCGAGGGTGAGCAGCAGGTCTCCCCGGACGACGAGCGACCGCGCCGCCCGCGGGAGCGCGCCGCTGGAGGCGCTCCCGCCCCAGGCCGCGAGGTCGTATCCGTCGAGCCGCGCCGGGTCGACATCCTCCCCCGCGGCGCCGCCGGTGAGCACCAGGTACCGCTCCGCGAGCGCCGCGCCGGGCGCGCCGACGCGCGACGCCGCGAGCTCGCCCGGCGGCCGCGCCCACCCGCCGGTCCGCTGGGCGAAGAGCGGCAGCGCCTCGCCGGTCAGGCCGGCGAGGTAGATGCCCGACGCCGAGCGCCCGCGCACCACGGTCGCCCCGCCCGCGTCGACGCCGCGCACCTCGAACGTGTACGCCCGCTCCGCGGGGATCTCGCCGAAATCGAGCTCGCCGCCCGGCGCCGCCGCCGCGGACACGGCGACGTCGCCCTCGACCGCCGTCGCGGTCACCTCGATCCGGGCGACGGGCGGGTCCTCCTGGAAGGCGGCCTCCTCGTGCCCCGGGACGACCTCGATCGTGAGCGTCCGCGGGCCTTCGGCGCAGCTCGAGAGCAGCAGGCCGAGCGCAGGCAGGGCGCGGCCCATCAGCGGGGTCTTCATGGGGGCGGAGTCTTAGCGCCTCGGGCGCGCGAACGCCCAGCGGAGGCGCCGGCCGGCTCGGCGGCAGCGCGGGGCGGCCCGGCGGCGGGCAGGCGCGGGGCAGGTCGGCCGCGCCCGGGCGGACCCGCGCTGCCGCCGAGCCGGCCGGCGCCGGGGCCGCTAGAGGTCGATCTGCACCCCGAGCTCCACCACCCGCTCCGGCGGGAGCCTGAAATAGCCGGGCACCGCGCCGGCGTTCCGCGCCATCACCGAGAAGATCGTCTCCGCGACCTTGCCCATCCGCCCCTTGTCGGTGGCGAGGAGCGTCTCGCGGCCCAGGTAATACGTCACGTCCGCGAAATCGATGGGCACCGCGTGCTGCGCCGCCGCCCGCCGCAGGAGGGCCGGCACGTCGGTCGACTGCATGAAGCCCGAGTGGAGGATGAGCTGGTGAACCCCCTTGCCGAGGCTCGTCAGCTGGACCCGGTGCCTGTCGGCGACCCGCGGCACGTGCTCGGTGACCACGGTCAGGAGCACCACGTTCTCGTGGAGCACCTTGTTGTGCTTGAGGTGGTGCGAGAGCACGTACGGCGTCTTGCCGGCGCGCGAGCTCAGGAACACGGCGGTGCCCGGGACGCGCGCGCCGCAGGACGCGTCGAGCCCGCGCACGAACGCCTCGATCGACGGGACCGCCCGCGTGAAGCGCTCGGCGAGGATCGCGCGCCCTCGCTTCCAGATCACCATCATCGCGAACAGGACGGCCGCGATGACGACCGGCACGTACCCGCCCTCGAAGAACTTGAGCAGGTTGGCCCCGAGGAACGGCAGGTCGAACGCCAGGAAGAGCAGCAAGAGCGGCAGCGCCTTCGCGAGCGGAGCGCCCCACGAGTGCCGCATGACCACGAAGTAGACGACGGACGTGATCCCCATCGTGCCGGTGACCGCGAGGCCGTAGGCGGCGGCGAGGCGGCTCGAGTGCTGGAAGATCAGCACGAGCGCGAGGCACCCGGCGGCGAGGGCCCGGTTCGTCGTGGGGATGTAGATCTGCCCCTCGGCCGCGCTCGACGTGTGGAGCACCTGGGTCCGCGGCAGGTACCCGAGCTGGATCGCCTGGTGCGTGAGCGAGTAGGCGCCGGAGATCAGCGCCTGCGACGCGATCACGGTGGCCATGGCGGAGAGCGCGACCAGCGCGTAGGTGAGGGGGCCCTTGGGCACCATCGCGAAGAACGGGCTCTCGGCGGCCTCGGGCGACCGGAGGAGGAGCGCGCCCTGGCCGAAGTAGTTGAGCGCGAGCGCCGGCAGCGCGAGCCCGTACCAGGCGAGCCGGATCGGGCGGCGCCCGAAGTGCCCCATGTCCGCGTAGAGCGCCTCGCCGCCCGTGATGACGAGGACGACCGACCCGAGGATCGCGGCCCCGCGCAGGCCGTGGTCGGCGAAGAAGCGCGCCGCGTGCGCGGGGCTCAGCGCGGCGAGCACCGCCGGGTTCCCGGCGATGAACGCGAGCCCGAGCGCGGCGAGCGCGACGAACCAGACGGCCATGATCGGGCCGAAGACCTTGCCGACGCGCGCCGTCCCCCAGCGCTGCACGCTGAAGAGCCCCACGAGGATCGCGCAGGTGAGCGGCACGACGAGCGGCTCGAGCGCGGCCGTCGCCACCGCGAGCCCCTCCATGGCGCTCAGCACCGAGATGGCGGGCGTGATGACGCCGTCGCCGTAGAGGAGCGCGGCGCCGAGCACCACGAGCCCGGCGACCCACCCGACGCCCTGCGTCCCCCGGGTGCGCAGCCGCTCCGGCACCAGCGCGAGCAGGGCCAGGATGCCGCCCTCGCCCTCGTTGTCGGCGCGCGTGATGAAGGTGACGTACTTGACCGTGACCACCATCATGAGCGACCAGAAGATCAGCGAGAGCAGCCCGAGGACGTTCTCCGGCGTGGGCGGGACGCCGTGCTCGCGGCTCACGCACTCCTTGAGCGCGTAGAGCGGGCTCGTGCCGATGTCGCCGAAGACGACCCCGAGGGCGCCGAGCGCGAGCGCGGCGGCGCCGCCGCGGTGGCCTTGCGCCGGCGCCGCGTCGCCGTCCTGGGGAGGCGCCCCGCCGTGCGCCGGCTTGTCGTCGTCGTGCATCGCTTCCGGCATCGGTCACCCCGCCATCGCAGGACGCTTCGCGCGTGGCAACACGAAGATGCTCGCCGAAACCGGCCCGCCGCGCGCCCGGCGACGGCCGAGAACTTTCCCCGCGCCCGCCGCGCGTGCGAGGCTGCCCGGCCCGAGCCGAGGCGCGGGCTCGCCGCCGAGCGCGCCGGAGCGCGCCGATCACACGATCGAGCGCGCGTCGATCGACCGCGCTGCCAGCGAAACGGGCCTCTCCGGTGGATGTAGGATAAAGTGAGACACGAAAGTTGTCGCGTCCCGGCCGGGCAGGGTAGACGGGTCGAGGAGGAAGCATGAGGCGCAGCAGAGGCGAGAGCATGGACACCGGGGCGGTGCGGAACCTCGAGGAGATCCAGGAAGAGGATCCCGGGGCTCGCCCGTCGCGCGCGGGCGCGCTGGTGCTGGCCTCGCTCGGCGGGGCGTGCATCGTCTTCGCGGCGGTGGCGCTCCTGCGCGCGCCGTCGCGCGAGAGGCCGGTCAGCGCCGATCCGCTCGGCGATCTGGTCGCGCGCGCGCACCCGGCCGGCGTGAAGCCGGCCCCGCGCCCCGCCACGATCGGGGAGCACGTGACGTTTCCTGCGATCCTGTCGGACGCGGAGCACCCGACCACGGCGCTCGAGGCCGTGCGCGACCCGCGGGCGGCCAAGGCGGCGGCCTCGGCCCAGGCGTCGGCCGCCGAGGCCGGTCCGCCGCTCGCCGCGGATCGGCTGCCCGTGGTCCCGCTGCCGGCGCAGCACGTCCTCGGGCCTGCGGGGGGCGAGGCCGCTCCGAACGACACGCTCACCGCGATGGCCCGCCACGTCTCGCGCGAGGAGGGGCCCGAGATCGAGCGCGGCGGGCCGGGCGGCTACCAGCTCCAGGTGAGCTCGTTCAAGGATCCCGCCGACGCGGAGAGCTTCGCGGCGGCCCTGCGCCGCCGCGGGCACAAGGCGTACGTCGAGCCGGCGTACGTGAAGGGTCGCGGGCTGTGGCACCGGGTGCGGATCGGCCCGTTCAAGTACAAGCGCTCGGCCGTGATCTACCGGCAGGAGTTCGAGGCCAAGGAGCGCCTCGTGACGTTCATCGTCGATCCGCCGAAGACCACCGTGAAGGTGACGGAGACCCCCGGCGAAGACGCGTAGCCTGCGAAGGTGCGCGAGGAGGCGACGGCCGGCGCTCCCGGCGTCAGCCCCGCGGCCGGCGCGGCGCCTCGGGCGCCGCCTCCGCGAGCGCCGCGGCCGGCGTGAGCGCGCAGGACAGCACGCCCTTGGCCCCGGCGAGCTGCCCGGCGAGACCGGACAGCGCCGCCCCGCGCCCCTTGAGGACCATGACCTGGAGCACCCGGCCCTCGTCGAGGCGGACCAGCAGGCTGGAGACCACCGACCCTGCGTGCTGCTCCTCCAGCTCGGAGATGCGCAGCACGAGCTCCCGCACCTCGGGCGCGTAGACGACGGTCAGCGTCGCCGCCACCTCGGCGCCCTCGTCCCAGGCGGCGCGCGTCAGGTCCGCGCGGACCAGGTCCCGCAGCGCCTCCGAGCGGTTCTCGTATCCCTGCGCGGTGATGCGCCGATCGAACTCGGCCAGCAGCGCTCGATCCATCGCCACGCCGAAGCGGACCAGGTCGCTCATCGTGGGCGCAGGCTAGCGGGGCACGGGTCCGGGCGGGAAGGGGGCTCGCCAGGCCGAGCGCGCTTCGCCGGCGGCAGGGCGAGCGCTTCGCCGGCAGCAGGGCGAGCGGCGGCGCGGGGCGCCCGTCCGCCCGCTCCGCTCGTGCGCCGCTCCGCTCGTGCGCCGCTCCGCTCGTGCGCCGCTCCGCTCGTGCGCCGCTCAGCTCTTGCGCCGCTCGAGGTGGCGCCGCGCGGCGTCCTTCACGGGCGAGGTGACGTTCTTGCTCTTCGCGATGCCGCGGAGGTCCGACTCGCGCAGGTGCTGGACCAGCCGCGTCGCGACGAGCACCGGCGTCCTCGGGTTCTCCACGAGGTTCCGCTTCACCGTGTAGCTCTTCATCCACTCCGGCGTGGTCGCGATGATCCGCAGCACCTCGTCGGAGATGTTCCGGTTGCGGCTGATGAGGACGACCTCTTCCTCCTGCATCTGCGGGCTGCGCACGGCGGCGCTGGCCACGAGGCGGTTCGAGTCGCGCACGAGCAGCATGCGCTCCTCGCGCGAGCCGAGCATCGCCCGCCGGATCCGCTGCGACATGGTCATGTCGGCGAGCCGCTTGTAGAGCGGGACGTACTGCTCCTTGATCTCCTCTTTCCCCTCCTCGTCCTCGACGTGGGTGTCCACCGCCTCTTCGGCCGCGAGCGCCTCGGAGAGCGCCTGCGTCTCGACGAACATCACGTCGTCCGGCGTGGGCTCCGGCGACGGCTCGGCGATGAGCTCGTCCTTGATCGCGATGCTGACCTCGCGCCACGCGGGGATGCCCGTGAGCTCGACCCCGTTGCGCGAGGCGAGGTCGACGAGGCGGTCGGCCGTCGACATCCGCGTGCTCTTGTTGAGGTAGAGCCGCTCGATGATGCGCGGGTTCTTGAGCAGCCGCTCCTCGTTGACGGCGATGATCTCGGTCACCGCCTCGCCCCCGGCGCGCGCGAGCTCCTCGAGCGTGTCCGCGGCGATGCCCGGCATCGCGCAGAGCCGCTCGACGACCGGGAGGCGGTCCGCGTACAGCCGGGCCAGCCGGTCGATGACGAGCGGCTGCAGATCCCCGCCGAGCGCGCCCTGGAGGAGCGGATCGGGGAGCGCCGACAGCGTCTTCTCCGCGCTCTCGCGGGCGGGCTCCTCCTCGCGCGACGCGAGCAGCACGAGCAGCGTCACCACCTCGCCCGGCTTGAGCCCGGGGGCGATGCCGCGCGCCGCCATCTCGCGGAGCTTCTGCGGCGCGCCCGGCTGCGCCATCTTCTGCGCCGGCGCCGAGAGGGCGGCGACGTCGATCGGCGCGATCATCGCGCGCTCCTCCTCGCCGGCGCGGCCGCGCGGCGGCGGGGCGAGCGCGTCGCCTGCCGGGCGGCGGAGCTCGGGATCTCGGATGGCGCCGGCGCCGGCGGCGCGGGTTGCGTCGGTTGCGCCGGTGACGCGAGCGAAGCGACGGGCATGAGGACCTCCCCGGCGGGCATTGCTGCCCTGCGATCTGCGGATTATCCTGAGGCCGCTGTGTGCCTGAAAGGCGCGGCGATCGTCAACGGAGAACGAACAGCGCAGGTCGAGCGCGCCGCCTGCTGAAACGAGCCCGACGTCCCGGGGGGCAGGGCACCGGCACGCCCGTCACATCCAGCACACCGAAGAGGAGCGCGACATGGGGATTTTCGATTTCGTGAAGAGCGGCGTCCGCGAGATGATGATCGCGCGCCCGGACGCGGCGAAGCATCTCATCGTCTACAAGCACCCGGACCAGAACGTCCCCTTCTGGTCGCAGCTGACCGTCGACAGCGATGAGTGTGCCCTCTTCTTCAAGGACGGACGGTACGTGGGCTACCTGCCGACGGGGCGCCACACCCTCCAGACCCAGAACATCCCGTTCCTGAACAACCTCGTCAACAAGCTCACGGGCGGGGACGTCTTCATCGCCGAGATCTTCTTCGTCAAGACGCAGCCGGTCCGCGGCGTGCCCTTCGGCGGGCCGCTGGAGTCGATGGAGGACCCGATCCTCTACGAGTTCGTGACGCCGCGCATCTTCGGCGAGTTCTCGCTCGTCGTGGTCGATCCGGTGCGGTTCGTCGTCGGCTACCACGGCCAGTGCGGCGGCAGCGGCGACAACGACGTCGTCTTGAGCTGGATCAAGGGCAAGTTCTTCATGAGCGTGAAGACCGTGATCGGCCAGGTCTGCGCGCAGCAGCAGAAGAGCCTGCTCAACCTCGGCGGCATGAGCATGGAGCTCGGCGCCCGCATCGTGCAGTCGGCGCCGAACCTCGAGGAGATCGGCTGCAAGATCCTGGAGATCGGCAACTTCAACATCAACTTCTCGGCCGAGGACCAGAAGCTCCTCCGCGAGGCGAACAAGGCCCGCGGCGAGGCGCGCCGGGGCATCGGCGTCGCGCAGGACACCGCCCGCGCGAAGCAGTTCGAGCTCGATCAGCGGTTCCAGCAGGACGCGCGGTACGTGCAGCAGCTGGCGGGCAACTGGCAGAACTACGCCGCCGGCCAGGCGATGATGGGGGCCGGCCAGGGCATGGCGAAGGGCGGAGACGGCAGCGGGGTCGCGGGGCTCGGCGCCCAGGTGGCGATCGGCGCCGGCCTGGCGCAGGCGATGAACCCCGCGTACGCGGCGCAGGGGCAGCCCCAGTTCGCGCCGCCTCACCAGCAGCAGGGCTACCCGGGCGCGCCGCAGCAGGGCTACCCGGGCGCGCCGCAGCAGGGCTACCCGGGCGCGCTGCAGCAGGGCTACCCGGGCGCGCCGCAGGCCGCCCCGGCCGGAGGGCCGTCGATCGAGCAGCGCCTGGAGCGCCTCGCGGACCTCAAGAACAAGGGCCTCATCACGGACGAGGAGTTTCAGGCGCGCAAGGCGAAGATTCTGGAAGAGATCTGAGCCCTTCCGGGCGCGCTGCCCGCCGCGCTCGGCGACCCGTGGGTGGGGGGGTGCTCACCGCCTTCGCCGTCCAATGCCATCTGATCCGAAACACCGCGCGCGCTTTCGGCTAGACTCGCCGAGGTGCCCGTCACGCTCCGCATGGCCGGGGATGCTCCGCCCGAGATGACCGCCGGCGATTCCGAAGCTGCCGAGCTGTTCCATCGGGACGACATCCCGCAGCCCCTCGGAGGCACCCTGGCTTCGCAGCCGCCGCCGCGCAGCGATGCGCCGTCGGCGCACGGGTCGATGCCGCCGGCGCACGGGTCGATGCCGCCGGCGCACGGGTCGATGCCGCCGGCGCACGGGTCGATGCCGCCGGCGCACGGGTCGATGCCGCCGGCGCACGGGTCGATGCCGCCGGCGCACGGCTACGGCTCGGTGCCTCCGGTCCGCGCCTCGGCGCCCCCGGCGCGCGGCTCGGCGCCCCCGGCGCGCGGCTCGGCGCCCCCGCCGCTCTCGCCGCGCGGCGAAGCGCACCTGGCCCTGCCGCCGCTGCCGCCGCTGCCGGCGCGCGGCGACGGGTTCCCGGCGCGCCGCGGGAAGGTGAAGCAGGTCCCGCGCGCGCGGCGCTGCCCGACCTGCAAGCTGACCTTCTCCGGCGACTCCCGCTTCTGCCCGTTCGACGGCGACCCGCTCGCCGACGCGCCCGACTGGAACCCGTCGGCCGATCCGCTGCTCGGGCGCACGATCGACGGCCGCTACGAGGTGCAGGCGGTCGTCGGCGAGGGGGGCATGGGGACCGTGTACGAGGTGCGCCACAAGTCGCTCGGCCGCCTCTTCGCCCTGAAGGTGCTCCGGCGCGACATCGCGCAGGACGCCGAACTCGTCGCCCGCTTCATCCAGGAGGCCAAGGCGGCGGCGGCGATCGGCCACCCCAACATCGTCGCGGTGAGCGACTTCGGCGCCCTCGAGGTCGAGCCGGGGCAGCCGGAGCTGCCCTTCTTCGTCATGGAGTTCCTCACCGGGACCTCCCTCGCCGCGCTCCTGCGCACCGAGCGGACGCTGCCGGCCCCGCGGGTCGGGGAGATCATGCTCCAGTGCGCCGCGGCGCTCGGGGCCGCGCACGCGGCGGGCGTCATCCACCGCGATCTCAAGCCCGACAACGTCTACCTCGTCCGCAACGGCGACCAGGAGTTCGTCAAGCTGCTCGACTTCGGCGTCGCGAAGGTCGCCGGCGGCAAGCGGCTCACCCGCATCGGCATGGTGTTCGGGACGCCGCATTACATGAGCCCGGAGCAGGCCGAGGGGAAGCGCATCGACGCGCGCGCCGACATCTATGCGCTCGGCGTCCTCATGTACGAGTGCTTCGCGGGGCGCGTCCCCTTCGAGGCGGACACGTACATGGGCGTGCTGACCAAGCACATGTACATGTCGCCCGAGCCGCTCGAGCAGGTGATGCCCGACGCCTCCGCGCTCGGCGCGTTCGGCCCGATCGTCATGCGCTGCCTCGCCAAGAACCCCGAGGAGCGCTTCGCCTCGATGGCCGACCTCGCCGCGGCGATCGAGCTCGCCATCGAGGCGCCGGGCCGCGCCGCCGTCGCCATGCTCGAGGACGAGCACCCGCGCCGCGAGTCGCTGAAGCTGCGCGATCGCGACGAGATGCTCGGCCCGGTCCAGGTGCCCAAGGAGCCGTCCGATCCGCTCTCGATGGGCGCGCGCGTCGCGATCGCGCTCGCGGCGATCCTCGTGCCCATCGCGATCGCCCTCGGCTTCCGCGCGCTCCGCGCGTCGGCGCGCGAGGCGCCGCCCGAGGCCGCCGCCCCCGGCGCGCTCCACGCGACGACGGCGGCGGGCGCGCCGGCCGAGGAGCCGCCGCCCTCGGCCGCGCCCCCGGCGCGGAGCGCGGCGGCCGCGCCGGTCGCGCAGGAGCCGCCCCGCCCGCAGGAGGCGGCCGCCGCGATCCCCGCGAAGCCGACCGCGGTGACCGCCCGCCCCGCGGCGACCGCCGCCCCGGCCGCGTCCCCCTCGAGGCCGACCGCGACCGGCGATATCATCGATCCCTGGAAGCGCTGATCGCGCGAGCGGCGCACGACGAAACCTGGCCTTCGCAGGCGTCCTGTGCTCACGATGGGCGACGTCGATCGCGGGGCCCACGGCGGCGGGACAAGCGATCGACGGCAGCGGCGACGCTCGGGGCGGAGCGCTTGACAGCGTCCGCTCGGGCTCGCCATCCTTCGCGAGGCGGAAACCTCTAGTGGCCAAGCAACAGCTCCTCCTGGTCGACGCGGATCCGCGCAGCGTTCGGGTCCTCGAGGTCAGCCTGAAGAAGGCCGGTTACAGCGTGACCACCGCGACCGACGGAGCGGACGCCCTCGCGAAGCTCGAGGTCTCCACGCCGGACCTCGTCCTCAGCGACACCCGCCTGCCCCACGTCGACGGCTACGCGCTCGTCCGCAAGATGAAGGAGCACGCCGACTGGGCGTCGATCCCCGTCGTCTTCCTCACGAGCCAGCGGTCGATCGAGGACAAGATCCGCGGGCTCGAGCTCGGGGTCGAGGACTACCTGACCAAGCCGATCTTCGTGCGGGAGCTCATCGCGCGGGTGACGCTGCTGCTCGCGCGGCGGACGCGCGAGGGGATCACGACGCGGCACTTCGCGACCACCGGGCGGACGAGGTTCTCCGGGTCGATCCTCGACATGAACGTCGTCGATCTCCTCCAGACCTTCGAGGTGAGCCGGAAGAGCGGGATCGTCCACCTGTCGCACGCCGACAACGAGGCGCAGGTCTACTTCCGCGAGGGCAAGGTCGTCGACGCGACGCTCGGCCGGCTCTGCGGCGAGGAGGCGGTCTACCGCGCGCTCCTGTGGAACGAGGGGACGTTCGAGGTCGAGTTCTGCAAGGTCGACAACCCCGATGTGATCGAGACGTCGACCCAGGGGCTGCTCATGGAGGGCATGCGCCGGGTCGACGAGTGGGGCCGCCTCCTCGAGGCGCTGCCGTCGCTCGCCACCGTCTTCGAGGTCGACAGCGAGGAGCTCCTGGAGCGGCTGAACGAGATCCCCGACGAGCTGAACGGGATCCTGCGCCTGTTCGACGGCAAGCGGACGCTGATGCAGGTGGTCGACGCGTCGCCGTTCGAGGATCTGTCGACGCTCTCCACGATCTCGAAGCTCTACTTCGAGGGGCTGCTGGTCCCCGCCGCGGCGCTCCCGCCCGACGACGTGGTGCCGAGCGAGCCGGAGGCGGCGTTCCACGACGAGTTCTCGCCGCTCTCGTCGCCGTCGGGGGCGCGGCGCTCCAACTTCCCCGACGGCGTCGCCGGGAACGCCGGCGCCGACGATCTCGAGGACGCCGCGGTGGTCCCGGCGCCGCTCTCGACCCGCCTGTCGCCGGCGATGCTCCCGCGTTCGCGGCCCGGGCACGAGCTGCCCGCGCCGGCCGCGGATCCCGACGCGGAGTCCGCCGGGCGTCCGGTGACGGCCCGCAGCGCGGTCCACGGGGCCGTGGCGGTCGGCCGGGCGGCCGGCGCGAACGCGGCCGCGGGGCGCGCGGGCGGCGCGGAGGCGGGGCGGGCGCCGTCGGAGCCGCCGAGGAGCGCGGCGGGGCGGGCGGGCGCGGCAGGAAGGGCGCCGTCGGAGCCGCCGAGGAGCGCGGTGCCGGCGGCGGGGCGGGCGGGCGCGGCAGGAAGGGCGCCGTCGGAGCCGCCGAGGAGCGCGGTGCCGGCGGCGGGGCGGGCGGGCGCGGCAGGAAGGGCGCCGTCGGAGCCGCCGAGGAGCGCGGTGCCGGTGGGGAGGGCGCCGTCGGAGCCGCCGAGGAGCGCGGTGGCGGCGGGGCGGGCGGGCGCGGCGGGGCGGGCGCCGTCGGAGCCGCCGCGGCCGGGAGGGCGGGCGCCGTCGGAGCCGCCGGGGAGCGCTGCAGCGGCCGTCGAGGGCCGGGCTGCGCGCGCGCGCGCAGAGATCGACATCGACAAGGACACCACGCTCGCCAGCAGCGACGAGGCCCCGCTCACGCGGCCGCTGGTGACGCCGCGCAGCTTCGCGCAGAAGCACCGCACGGTGAAGAGCGACCGGCCCGCGGCCGCGAGCGCTCCCGCCGAGCCGCACGCCCGATCCAGGCCGCCCGAGGCGCCGCCGGCGCCCGAGCCTGCGCCCGCGCGCGCGGAGGAGCCGGCTGCCGCGCCGCCGCCGGCCGGCGACGAGCGCGCCATCGCAGCGCTCGCGTCGACGACCCCCACGCTGCGACCTCGCCCGCCCAGCGACGCGCCGCCGGCCGTCGTCGCCCCGCGCGAGGCGCAGCAGGCGCCGGCGCCGCCGCGCGGCGACGCGACGGCCGGGGAGGCGCGCTCGTTCGAGGCGGCCGCGGCGCTGCCGACCGGCGCCACGGCGGCGCTGCCGACCGGCGCCGCGGCGGCGCTGCCGACCGGCGCCGCGGCGGTGCTGCCGTCCGGCGCCGCGGCGGCGCTGCCGTCCGGCGCCGCAGGAGCCCCGGCGGCGAGCGTCGCGGCGGCGCCCGACGACGCGCCCCCGAGCGACCCCGAGCCGATCACCGAGAGCGAGCGCTTCTTCCTCGGCGGAGGGGTCAGCGCGCCGGAGCGGATCCCGGCGCAGGAGCATCCTTCCACCGACGACACCGACACGACCGCAGGCGCCGTCGAGGCCACGCTCTGGCGACCCCGCCAGGAGGAGCGCCGGGCGCGACTCACGCGGATCGCGGTCGGCCTGGTCACGGCGATCGCGATCGGCGGCGCGGGCGTCTGGCTGATGGCCCAGACGCAGCACCCCGCGCCACCGGCCTCGGTCGACGCGCCCCCCGAGCCGGAGGAGCAGAGCTCCGGCGCCGCGATCGAGGCGACGCCGGTGGCCGCGCCGGAAGGAGACCCGACCGCCGCCGCGGGGCTCTCCACGGCGACCCCAGCCGACACCTCGCCCGGCCAGCCGTCGGATCGCGCGCCGGCCGCGCCGGCCGCGGCGAGCTCCGCCGGGCCCGCCGCGGCGAGCCCCGCCGCGCCGGCCGGAGCCCCCGCCCAGCACGGCTCGCCCGCGCCTGCTGCCCCGGCGACGCCGGCGGGCGCTCCGGCAAACGCGGGCCAGACCGCCGCGCCGGCGCGGGCGCCCGCGGCGACGTCGAGCGCCCCGGCGACCGCGCCCGCCGCGCCGGACGAGGAGGGCGGGTCCCTGTCGGCCCGCGTGATGCGCGCCCTGGAGTCGGGGCAGACCGGCAAGGCGGTGCAGCTCGCGCAGCAGCTCACGGCCGCCTCTCCGGGCAGCGCCGCGGCGTGGCACCTGCGCGGCGCCGCGGAGCAGGCCGCGGGGCGCGGTGGCCGGGCCTCGTTCCGCAAGTGCGCCGAGCTCTCCTCGCCCGACTCCTCGCTCGGCGCCGAGTGCCGCGCGCTCGCCGGCGTGCCCTGACCGCGCGCGGCGCGCTCAGCGCGACCGCGACCTGAGCCGGGGATCGAGGGCCAGCGCCGCGAGGTCGAGCGCCACGGTGGCGAGCACGATCGCGGCCGCGGCGAAGAGCACCGTCCCGACGAGGAGCGGGCCGTCGCGGTTCTGCAGCGCCTCGACGGCCATGCTCCCGACGCCGGGCCAGCGGAAGAGCCGCTCCGTGACGATCGCGCCGCCCGCCAGCGCGCCGAGGTCGAGCGCGGCCAGCGTGGCGAGCGGCAGCAGCGCGTTGCGCAGCGCGTGGACGACGAACGCGCGCAGGCGGGAGGCGCCCTTCGCCCGCGCGGTCCTGATGAAGTCCTGGCGGAGCAGCGTCCGGAGCTCCTCGCGCACGATGCGCGCGTAGAGCGCGCTGCCGAAGATGCCGAGGGTCAGCGCCGGCAGGACGAGCGAGCGCAGGTGATCGGCCGCGGTGACGCCGTACCCGTCGTAGGGCAGGAGCCGGAGCTCGTAGGCGAGCACGTACTGGAGCGCGGGGCCGAGCACGATGGTCGGCGCGCTGGCGCCGAGCAGGGCGACGCCGAGCGCCGCGTGGTCCCAGGCCGTCCCGCGGCGGGCCGCCGCGACGAGCCCGAGCGCGAACCCGAGCAGGAGCTGCACCGAGAGCGCTGCCAGCGCGAGCTCCATGGAGCGCGGCACCTTCGCCTCCAGCAGATCCACGACCGGCTTCCGGTAGTGGAAGCTGTAGCCGAGATCGAGGTGCAGGCCGAGCGGCCCGGCCGCGCAGCTCCGGTGCTCCGGATCGCCGCGGGCGCCCGCGTGCGCGGGAGGCCCCCCGGGAGCGGGGCCGAGGTGGACCAGCCGGCGCACGAACCGCGCGAACTGCACGGGGACCGGCCGATCCAGCGCGTAGATCGTCCGGACGCGATCGACGTCGGCGGAGGACGCCTGCGGCCCGACGAGCATCCGCGCCGGGTCTCCCGGCAGGAGGTACGCGATCGCGAACGAGGCGGCGGTGACCCCGGCGATCACGATCGCCGCCCACACGAGGCGCCGGAGCAGGTGCGCGATCGCGGCGCCCACCGCGGCGGCGCGGCCCGCGCGAGCGGAGCTCGTCGCGGCGGAGCGGCGTGAAGGCGCGGCGCTCATCGCGGGGGCACGGCGCGCCCGGGCAGCGCGCGGAGCGGCGAGAGGCGCGGCGGCGCGCCCGCGCGCGCCCCGCCGCCGGTCGCGGCCCGCGCGGCCGGGTCGATCCAGACGCCGTCGAAGCGCGACGGGACCACGTCGGAGCGCTCGTAGCCGCGCACGTAGGGGTGCCAGAGCTCGAGCATGCCCATCGTGTACGTGGGCACCCAGGGCGCGCGATCGCGGACGATGCGCTCGGCGCGGCCGTAGAGCTCGAGGCGGCGCGCGCGGTCCTGCTCCGCGTGGGCGGCGTCGAGCGTGCGATCGAGCTCCTCGTCGCTGAAGAAGGCGAAGTTCTGCGATCCCTCGTCGCGGATGGCGCGCGTCGAGAGGGTCGGCTCGAAGAAGCTGGCCGGGTCGGGGAAATCGGCCTGCCATCCGACCCAGCCCATGGCGACGGTGCGGCGCCGCGACGCCTCGGCGAGGTAGGTCGCCCAGCTCACGAGCCGCAGGCGGACGCGGAGGCCCACCTTCGCGAGCTGCTGCTGGACGATCTCGCCGACCGCCTGCTCGAAGGTGTCCGGGATCGCGATGTACTCGACGACCCCCGGGTAGCCGCCCCTCCCGGTCGCCGGGTCGAACGCGTAGCCGGCCGCGGCCATCTGCGCGAGCGCGCGCGAGAGATCGTGCCGACGCATCGGCTCGTCGCGCGGGGGGCCCGGGATCGACGGCGGCAGCACCCGGTCGAGGACGAAGAGATCGGGGCGCACCTTCTCGAGCGCGGAGGGGTCGACGGCGAAGGCGACCGCGCGCCGCACGGCGAGCCGGTCGAACGGCGCGACCTCGGTGTTGAGGAAGACGGCGTTGGTCCTGCTCCGGGTCACCCAGCGCGTATACCCCTTCCACGCCGGGTCGGCGCGGTAGGTCGCCGCGTCGACGCCCGTCAGATCGCGCAGGTAGTCGAGCTCGCCGTCCTCGAACTTGTAGCGCTGGGTCGTCGCGCGCATCCCGGTCTGCCACTCGATCGCGTCGAGGTACGGCCGGCCCGGCCGGAAGTACCCTTCGTGCCGCGCGAGCCGGACGCCGGCGTCCTGGTCCCACCGCGCGACGCGGAACGGGCCGGCGCCGCACGGCGGGGGAGGGCTCGCCGCGTCGACCGCGGCGCCGGACGAGGGGCACACCGGCGCCATGAACGCGAGCGTCATCCGCGCCAGGAACGTCGCGTCCGGCGCGCTCAGGTCGATGGCGACGGCGTGGTCGCCGAGCACCCGCACGCCGGCGAGGTGCGGCGCCGCGCCCTCCCGGTAGGCGGCGAACCCCTCGATCATCTCGTACTGGCTGGCCCCCGGGCTCGGCGTCCGCGGGTGCAGCGTCCGCTCGATCGAGCGCTTCACGTCCGCGGCGCGGAGCTCCGCGCCGTCGTGGAAGCGCACGCCCTCGCGCAGCGTGAACACGTACGTCTTCCCGCCCCGCTCGACCGCGACCTCGCGCGCGAGATCGGGCGTGACGTGGCCGTCCGGGCTCCACGTGACGAGGCGGGCGAAGACGAGCTCCGCGACGGCGCCCGAGACCTCGTCGTAGGCGATCGCGGGATCGAGCGTGCGGATGTGCCCCGCGGTCGCGAGGCGCAGGGTCCCGCCGCGCACGGGCGCGCCGGGCGGAGCCTCGCCGCCGCCGAGCGGCGGCCGCACCGGGCGGGGCGAGGCGCCCGACAGGAGGAGGAGCGCCGCGCAGGCGATGAGCAGATCGACCGGCAGGCGCCGCCCGCGCGGGAGCTCGGCGCCGGTGGGATCGAGCGCGTCGCGGAGCCCCTCGCTGGCGCGGTGGAAGCCGAGCACGGTGAGCACGATGCAGAAGCCGGGCGCCGCGACGAGCAGCGGCTTCACGCCGAGGTAGGGCTCCGCCTCGTGCAGCATCCGGCCCCAGGTCGCGGTCGGCGGCTGCACGCCGGCGCCCAGGTAGCTGAGCGTGCCCTCGGCGAGGATCATCTGGCCGGCGAGGATCGTGGCGAGCGCGAGCAGCGTCCCGCCGACGTTCGGCAGGACGTGCCGCCGGACGATGTGCAGCGTCCCGGCGCCGAGCGCGCGCGCCGAGGCCACGAACTCGCGCTGAGCGAGCTCCATCGTCTTGGCCCGGACGACCCGCGCCACCCAGGTCCACCCCGTGAGGCCGAGCACGAGCAGGATCGTCCCCACGTCCGCGCGCCCCACGGCGACCCCGATCGCGGTCACGAGCAGGAGGTACGGCAGGGCGAGGAGGACATCGATGAGCCGCATGAGCGCGGCGTCGAGCGCGGCCGCCCGCGTGCCGCTGGCCATGCCGGCGGCGACGCCGACGAGCGCGCCGAGGGCCGTGGCGAGCGCCGTGGACGCGAGCGCGATGCCGAGCGAGAGCCGCGCGCCGTGCGCGAGGCGCGCGAGGAGGTCGCGGAAGAGCGGGTCCGTCCCGAGCCAGTGGGCGGCCGACGGCCCGGGCGGCGCGCCGAAGGCGTCGCGGGACAGGCTGAAGTCGCTCGCGTTCGGGTCGTGGCCGACGACGGCCGGCCCCGCGGCGGCGAACAGCCCGAGCAGCGCGACGATGGCGAGGCCGAGCAGCGCCGACCGGTCGCGCAGGAAGCGCCGCGCCGCGTCCTCGCCGAGGAGGGCCCGACCCGCGCGCTCGCCGGCCCGCGCGGCCCCGCGCGCGAGCCGGGCCCAGCGCGCCGCCCCCGTCACCGCTTCCCTTCGAGGAACTGCGTCACGAGCGCGACGAACTCGTCCGGCCGCTCCTCGTGGGGCGAGTGCCCGGCGTCCATGATCTCGAGCATCGCGCCGGAGATCTCGCGGGCGAGCCGCTGCGCGCCCGCGGCCGGGAAGATGCGGTCGTCGCGCCCCCACACGACGAGCGTCGGCGCCGTGATCCGCGTCAGGCGCGCGACCACGGGGCGCGCGTCGAGCACCGCCCGCATGATCGCGTGGGCGCTCTCGCGCGCCGAGGGGGCGTTGAAGAGGTCGTAGTGCCGGTCGATGCGCGACAGCGGCACCGCCGCGTCCGCCCGGAAGACGTCGTCGCGGAAGTACGAGCGGAACATCCCGCGGCCGTGGAGCTGCTTGAAGACGATGCCGCCCACGATCGGCAGGAGCGGGAGCTTCATCCGGAAGCTCATCGGGAACGGGTAACAGAGCGCGTCCTCCAGGACGAGCCGCTGCACGAGCTCGGGGTGCTCGGCCGCGAGCGTGATCGCGACGGCGGCGCCCATGGCGTGGCCGACGAGGTGCGCCCGGCCCACGCCGAAGGCGGCGATGAGGTCGGCCACCGCCTCGGCGAAGGTCTCGATGCCGTAGGCGTACCGCGCCGGGCTCGGCTTCTCGCTCTCCCCGAACCCGGGGAGGTCCGGGGCGATGACGTGGAAGCGCTGGGCCAGCGCGTCGATCACGTCGTCGAACTCCAGGTGGCTGACGAGGAAGCTGTGGATCAAGAGGAGCGCCGGGCCGTTGCCGGCCCCGGCGACCAGGACCCGCATCCTGACACCCCGGGCGGTGACGTCCCTGATGACGCGCTCGACGGGTCGGGGGGCGGCGGGCGAGGCCGCGCCCCGACCCTCGCTGGCGAGGGTCTTGGCCATGGTGGCGAGAGACTATCAGCCCTTTTGTCTGAAAGGACCGATGTGTGTCAGGGTAAGGACCATGTCGCTCCCCGAGCCCCGCCGCACGACGGGCGCCCCCTCGCTCCCACCCATTGCGCCCAGCGTCCCATTTTTCCCTGCTCGACCCCCGCATCCCGCCGTGCCGAGCGGATCGAGGCCCGGCGCCGACGGACGAAAAATGTCCGAGGCATGTCGAGAACCCCGGGAAAGCACCGCGTCTCGCGACAGCCACACAATAATCGTAGTCGCGTCAATTGACTGTATTCCATTCAGTGGAATAGAGTCGCCCGCGTCGGTTGGGTAGGGCCTCCGGCAATCGATGGGAGGACCGGTGCAGAGGATCCCCGAGGACGTGCTGGATCGCATCGAGCGCGAGCACGCCCAGGGGATTACCTCGAGCGATATTCTCGAGTTGTTCGCAGCGCACGGCATCAAGTTCAGCGAGGCGACGCTCAGGAAGTACGTGCAGCTCGGCCTGCTCCCGCGAAGCGTGCGGGTGGGGCGCAAGGGCAAGCATCAGGGCTCGCAGGGGATGTATCCGGCCACGGTAGTCCGCCAGATTCAGCGCATCAAAGAGATGATGGCCCAGGACTACACCATCGAAGAGATCCAGCGTGAATTCCTGTTCGTGAGAGGTGATATCGAGGAGCTCGAGCGCACGATGGCCAAGGTCTTCAGTGCGCTCAGGGAGGCCGCCAAGGAGAGGCGGAGCGAGACGAGCGGCAGGGCGATAGCCCAGGACCTCTCGAGCGCGGAGACGCTCGCGCGGGAGCTCGTCGCGAAGCTGTCGTTGATAGAAGAGCGCCTGATGGCGCAGGCGCGGCTCACGAAACAGGCGGCATCCTCTTGAGGTGCCGAGTCGCAGGGTCTTCGATTCCGTGAAGTGAATGGGGCCGCATCGCGGCCCCTCCTGGGTTTGACGCGATCGACGGGACGGGCACCGGCTCGTTTCGTCGCGATTTTTTAGGGACGGCATCCGGCTTTACGTCGGGCAAGGAGCGGGATCTCTTTGCGCTCGAGCTTGGACTCGGGCGTGTGGGGAAACGCGCACGCTTGAGAGCGGAGACGCTACCAAACGGAGGCAGCGCATGGCGACGGTGTCTGAGAGCGAGCTCGAGATCTTCGGCCTAGACGGTGCGGATGCGGCGGGGAGTGACTGCGAACCTGCGGGCTCCAGTGAGCCGGTCGTGGAGGGCGCGCTCGCGCTCCAGGCAGACCCCTCGACGTCGGGGAACGCCATCACGCGCGAGCAGCGCAGGTCCCGGAGGAAGCGCGAGATCCGGGCGCGGACGATCAGCGTCAAGCGCATGACCAAGCGCGAGCTCGAGATCGGCCGGATGCTCTACCCCGAGACCGATTATTACAAGCCGCGGACCCGCGCCGAGTGCGTCGACGGCCCGAGGCCGTGCCCGTACGTCTCGTGCCAGCACCACCTCTATCTCGACGTGTCGGCCAGGACGGGCGCCATCAAGCTGAACTTCCCCGATCTCGAGGTCTGGGACATGAACGAGACGTGCGCGCTCGACGTCGCCGATCGCGGCGGCACCACGCTCGAGGACGTGGGGGCGATCATGAACCTGACGCGCGAGCGGATCCGCCAGGTCGAGGTCAAGGCGCTCGCGAAGCTCGAGGCGCTGAAGGACATGATGGCGCTGCGCGACTACGTCGACGAGGGCCCGGTCGGCAAGCGCCGGCTCCCGGTGCTGGCCCAGCCCGAGGAGGACGAGGACGAGGACGAGGTCGCGCTCGACGAGGACGAGAGCGACGCCGAGGACGAGGGCCTCGAGGCGACGCGCGCCGGGCGGACCTCGGAGATCGAGGACGCGGGCGACTTCGACAACGGGGAGTGATCAGTCGGGCCGGGCCTCGACGGTCACGATCGCGTCCGCGCCGAGCGCGCTCGCCAGGAAGGCGCGCCAGGCCGCCAGCGTGGCCTTCGCCGGCGGCGTGCGGGGGGCGCGGCCGCTCCACAGATGGATGAGCCGGCGCCGGGGCTCCGCGAGCGCGTCGCGCTCGCGCCGGGCCACGTGCGCCTCGGCGCGGCCGAGGTCGGCGTCGGTCACGCGCTGGGCGAGGCCGGCGAGGAGCTCCTTCACGCGGGCCGTGGCCTCGTCGAGCTCCGCGCCCGGCGCCCGGATCTCGACCGCGAGCGCCGCCGCGCGCGCCCCGCCGAGGACGCGCGCGCTCGCGCGGGCCGCGAGCTGCCGCCGCGCGGCCGCGGCGTCCGCCGCCGGAGGGGCCGCCGCGCCGAGGGCGACCGCGAGCAATCCGCCCTCGCCGTTGAGCGCGGCGACCGTGAGCTCGGCGAGCTCGCGGGCCGCGCTCGTGGCCTCGCGCGCGGCCGGGAGCCGCGCGCCGACGACGGCCTGCGAGAGGGGCGTCCCGGCCGGGAGGCGGGCGTCGTGGTGGCCGAGCCGGGGCACCACCGCGCCGTCCGGTGAGGCGCACGCGCGCGGCGCGAGCCGCGGCGCGAGCCAGCGCTCGGCGGCCTCCGCCGCGGCGGCCGCCTGCGACGCGTCGGCGTTCGCGAGGACGGCGAGCCGGAGCGGGCCGGTCGCGAGCGCCTGCCAGCGGAGCTGGACGGTCTCGAGCGCGCCGCTCGCCACCCGGTCCCAGACCCCGAACGGCTCGATCCAGGACGGGTGATCGGGCGCGAGCGCCGTGGCGAACGCCTCGAGCGCCGCGGCCCGCCCGCCGGAGAGCCGCTCCAGGTGCTCGAGCGCCGCGGCGCGCGCCAGCGTGAGCGCCTCGGGGCCCAGCGTCGTCGCCGCGATCGTGCGCGCGGCCGCGCTCGCGACGCGGCGCCCGAGCTCGGCCGGCGTCTCGCGATCGTCGCGGAACGGCGCGTGCGCGATGACCCCGACGGCATCCGCCGTGACCCAGGGCTCGATCGCCACGTCGAGCTCGCGCCGCCGGGTCTGCACGGCGGCGAGCGCGGCGAGCGCCGTCGCGCCCGCGTCGTACACGCCCTCCTCGGCGACGCCGCACGGGCTCGCGAGCAGGACCCAGACCTCGCCCTGCCCGCGCTCGATCAGGGTGCGCCGCTCCAGGGCGGGCTGGGCCCCCGCCGCGAGCGCGCGCCCGAGCTCCGCCTCGAAGAGCCGCTCGCCGGCCTCGCCCGGCGCCGCGGGCCGCGGCGGATCGGCGCTCGGGGGGAGGCCGAGGGCCGTGGCCCAGCGCTCGGGCGGCGCGTTCGGGGCGCTGCCCGAGAGCGCCCACCAGGCGGCGCGCGCGCCGGCGTCGCGCGGGTCCTGCGCGGTGAGGATCTGCCGCGTGGCCGTGGCGGGGCTCGGCGGCGCCGCGAGGCCGCGGCGGATCTCCTGCCGCGCCACCGCGGCCGCGAGCGCCGCCGACGCCTCGACGGGCGGGGCCCCGGGCAGGTCGGAGGCCTCGACGGTCACGCTGACGCAGCCGCCGCGCGGGCGGGCGACCCCGAGCACCTCGACGGTGCGGAACGGGGACGGGAGCGCCGCGAGCCGCGCGCGGAGCGGCGACCCCGGCGCGCCGAGCCGCTCGGCCGCGGCGACCGCCGCCTGCGGGCTCGCGACGCGGGCGGCCACGGTGACGCGGGCCGCCCGCCGCTCGAGCTGGTTCGTCGTGTACACGCCGATCGTGTCCGCCGCCGGCCACGCGTCCGCGGGCGGCCCGCCCGCGGGCCAGCCGCCGACCCCCTCCGCCGCGCGGGCCGCCTCGGCGCAGAACGCGGCGGGGCCGACCGCGGCGATCGAGGTGCGCCCGGCGTGCAGCGCCGCGGTCCGCCAGCCCTCGAGCTCCCGCGCGCCCGCGGGCGTCGCCAGGTCGACCACGGGCTCGGCGCCCGCGAGGCCCAGCCGGCCGGTGCACGCCGCGACCGGCGAGAGCTCCGGCGCGTCGAGCGGGGTCGCCTTGAGCGCCTGCACCCGCTCGATGGCCCGGGCGACCTCGGGGCTGCCGGCCGCGATGGGCTGCGCGAACGCCGCCGCGAGGGCGCGCAGGAACGGCGCGACGCGCGCCGCGTCCCGGACGAGCAGGCGCACGCGGAAGGCGCTGCGGTCGATGCGCGCGTCCACGTCGAAGCCGGCGGCGACGAGCCGCGCCTCGACCACGCTGGCGAGCGCCGTCGTGGCCACCGAGCCGAGATCGGTCGCGACCGAGGCGACGATCGCGGGCGCGGGGTCGCCGTCGCGGGAGACGAGCGTGAGCCGCGGGCGGGCGTCGAGGTTGCGCACCTCGATGCGGCCGACGCTGCCCTCGGGCGTCGAGACGAGCGCGTGCCCCGGCGCCGTCGGGCCGCCGGGCGCGGCGCCGCTGCAGGCCGCGAGCAGGGCGAGCGGCAGCGGGAGCGCGGGCCTCAGCGAGCGCATGCGTCGTCGGCCGGCAGAGGGGCGCCTTCCGGCTGGAAGTCGGCCGGGCACCGCGGGGCGATCTTGAATCCGTAGAAGTAGGTGAGCACGCCGGTGACCGAGTCGAACGACGCGCCGTCCTCGAGGGGCGGCCCCTCGGCCGCGAGATCGTAGAGCTCGTTCGAGAGGCTCGGGATGTCGTCGACGGGCACGCCGGCGCCGACGTTGATCCGCGCCGTGTACCGGCCGCCGCTCGCCGAGGGGTCGCCGGCGGTCTTCACCCCCTCGACCCGCACGAGCATGCCGAGGTAGCTGCGGGCGGTCGCGTAGCTCGTCAGCTCGTCGAGCGGCACGCGGATCGGCTTCGCGGGGCGGTCCTCGAAGCGGAAGCTCATGGTCCCGCCGATCTCGGGCAGGGTGCGGCAGCCGCGGAACCGGCCGGACGACGGGCCGCGGAACTCGGTGAGCACGCCGAGCAGGTCGACCACGTCGCCGGGGAAGATCCGCAGATCCGGGGGGCTGAACGCGGGCTGGAAGACCGTCATGCCCGAGTAGGCGACCGGCTCGTCGGCGCTGTCTTGCACGTAGTGGTTGCCGTGCGCGCCCTCGCCGGTCTCGTCGAAGCGGTCGATGGCGACGAGCGTCGCGCCGGTGACGTGGACGCGGCGATCGGCCGGCACGCCCTCGCAGTCCTCGCTGTCCTGCGTCGCGGGATCGGGGTTGAACCACGCGGCCTCGCCGACGAGCTCCGCGATGCGGGCGCCGCCGCCGCGCTCGTCGGCGAGGGGGATCGAGGGGGAGTCTCCGTTGCCGCCGCCGCACGCGGCGAGCAGCGGGGCGGCGGCGACGGCGGCCGCGGCGAGGAGGGCGGTCTTGATGCGGAGCGGGGGGGCCATCCTCTCCGGCTCATACCACAGGGCCGACGGCCGCCGAGCCCCCTTCGCGGGCCGGGCGGGTCAGGCGGCGAGGCTCGCGCCGGACAGCATCGCCTCGAGGCGGCTCTGGATCTTGTGCCTCTTCGAGTAGACCGTCTTCACGCTGATGTGCATCCGCTCCGCGACCTGCTCCGGGGGCAGGCCCTCGCCGAAGTAGAGCGCGACGAACTCGCGGTCCTTGTCGGAGAAGTCGTGGAGCACCTGCCCCACGATCGCGGCGCGCTCGCGGCGCTCGGCGTGCTCCTGCGGGGAGGGGCGCTCGCAGGGGAGCTCGACCGCCGCGTCGTCGAGCGGGGCGCAGCGCGGCGCGCGGCGGGCCCCGCGCAGGTGGTCGTAGGCGCAGTGGACGGCGAGCGTGCCGATCCAGGAGCCGAGCCGCGTGCCGCGCTCGGCGTCGAAGCTCCTCAGCTTGCGCATGTCGTTCGAGAGCAGCTGCATGAGCAGCGTCGCGTGGATGTCGCGGATGTCGTCCTGCGCCACCACGGCGGAGAAGCGGGCGATCACGCCGCTGATACAGCGGTGGACCAGCCGATCGTACCGGGCGTGGAAGGCGCGCCAGGCGCGCTCGTTCCCCGCGATCATCTCCTTCACCAGCACCCCTTCGGCGACGTCGCCGAGGTCTTCCGAGCATCCCTTACCGCAGAGAGGCAAGCCGTTGGACATGCCGGGCACAAGTGCACCCGACATGCCAGAGCCCGCAGCGCCGGATCGAAGGGCGGTTTGGCGGCGGTGTGCCGCCGTGAGCCTGCGCCCGTACCTCGGGAGCTGTTAACGAGGGTTCACTGCGCGCGACCGCGCGCGGAGCGCGCCTGCGATCGCCTCTCGAAGCGCATGTCGGGCTCCGTCGCTCGGAGTCGCAGAGCGGCTCGACCTCGCGCCCGCCTCGACGCGAGGTCGCGATGCCGCCGGTGGCGCGGGCCTCGACGCGAGGTCGATGCCGCCGGTGGGGCCGGCGTCCGGCATGGGCTCGGCCGCTCCGGCGGCGCTCCGCGATCGCGCCGCAGGGGGGGGCGAACGGCGGGGAGAGGCGCGCGCCGCTCGCCCTCGCGCCGGGAGGTGACGCCGGCTACCAAGGTGGAAAGATCCACCCACGCGCCCTGGATGCGGCGCTGCTCGGGCGGCGACGGGCGCATCGGGTCTGCGCGCGGTCGTGTTTCGGGTTATGGACCGAGGGTGCTTTCCGGCCGTGCTCTAGCCCTCGCGGTCCTCGCGTGGTCGTTCCTCAAGGTCGTGGTGCGCCGGCTCTTCGACGGGCCGAGCGGGCTTGCGCTCTTCCGCGAGAACTACGACGCCGATGGCCTGCCGCCGCTCTCGCCCGCCGAGCGCGCGGCGCTGCCCGGCTTCTCCCGCTGTATCGCGTGCGGGCGCTGCGATCTCGGCGAGGCCGAGCGCATCGCGGCCTCCAGGGGGGCGTACCCCGGGCTCATGACCGTGGTGCTCGCGTCCTCGCGGAGCATGCCGGACTTCGACGCCGCGGCGCTCGCGCTGGCGCACGTGCCCGAGGAGGTGCTCGCCGCGAAAGAGCAGACCTGCCCGACCGGCGTGCCGTTCCGCGAGCTGGCCAGGTTCGTGCGGTCCAAGGCGAGCGCCCGGGCGGCGATGTCCGCGGACGGGGAGGGGAGCGCGCCGTCCGACCTGGCCCTCGCCGCGGTGACCGCGCCGGCGGCCGCCCTCGACCCCTCGTCGGCCGACCGCGCCGCGCCCGAGGCGACGTGATGACGCCGGCGGGACGTCGAGGCGCGGCGAGGGCGCTCGCCTTCCTCTTCCTCCTCGGCACCCCGGCCTGCGCCGCGCACCAGCCGATCCCGGCCCGGACGAGCGGCGGCGCGCCCCCGATGTCCGCCGAGGTCTCCCGCCCGCCGGGCCCCCGGGCGGCGTTCGCCTCGGGCCGGGCCGGAGACGACGACGAGGACGACGGCCGCATCTCCACGCCGATCGCGCCCGCGAGCGCCCGGGGCGCGGCGAAGGGCGTCCCGATCCAGCGCGGGCGCGCCACGTACTACGCCGACAAATTCAAGGGCCGCGCCACCGCGAGCGGCGAGCCGTACAACCCCCGCGCGCTCACGGCCGCGCACCGGACGCTCCCCTTCGGCGCGCTCGTCGATGTCGTCCGCCGGGACGGCCGCCGCGTCCGCGTGCGGATCAACGACCGCGGCCCGTTCAAGCGCGGCAGGATCATCGACCTGTCGCGCCGGGCCGCCGAGCGGATCGGGCTCATCCAGGACGGCGTGACCGACGTGACGCTCGAGCTCATCTGGAAGCCGGCCCGGCGGCCGCGCTGACCGCGCCGCGGCGCAGGGCGGCCTGCGGCGTTGCGGGGCGCCGGGCGGGCGGCCCGCGGGCTGCTACTGGACGAGGCTGAGCCGAGGGGCCGCGGCGAAGGCGGCGAGGTGGCCGCTCTCCTCGGCGACGTAGACGTCGCACCGCTCGTCGACCCGGAGGAGATCCGGGATGAGGTCGGTCGGCACCTTGCCGAGCAGCGCGCCGTCGCGCGGCCGCACGACGTGCACCTCGCTCTGCGGCACGAACAGCGCCCCCGAGCGGAGCACCGGCTCCAGGCGCCGCGGCCGGTCTCCCTCGACGCCGCCCGCGAGGACGTGCCGGTACCGGACCGCGCCGTCGTGCGCGCCGACCCCGACGATCTCGCCCGCCTCGCTGTTCACCACGACCACGTCGTCGACCATGAGGCACGAGGCCGTCGCCGCGCACGCGGTGAGGTCGAAGCGCGTCGCCCCGGTGCGGCGATCGATCCCCACGAGCCCGGTGCCGCGCCGCCCGTGGGTCACCACGCACACCGTCTCGGGCCCGAGCAGCGGCGCGCCGACCGGCGCCACGTGCTTCGGCAGATCGACCGTCCACCGCGCCTCGCCCGACCACGGGTCGAGGTGGTGCAGCCGCGCCCCGCCGCGGCCGACGAACGCCCCGTCGCCGGCCAGGGCGAAGAGCGCGTCGTGATCGACCGCCACCGGCGACGCGAACGGCAGCCGATCGCAGAAGCGCCAGACGACCTCGCCGCTCAGCACGTCGAGCGCCGCGAGCGCCGGCTCGCCGCTGCCGACCACGACGAGCTTGCCGGCGCGGCGCAGCCGGAAGTTCTCGCCGCGCCGCGCGGCGTAGCGCCAGCGCACCTCGCCGGAGTAGAGGTCCACGGCCGCGAGGTGGCGCGTCCCCTCGCTCACGATGAGCATCCGGGGCAGCCCGGGGGCGCTCACCACCGCGCCCGAGGCGTTCGCGCCGACCCGCGGCGAGAGCCGCGTCGACCAGGCCACCTCGCCGGTGGACAGCTCGTGCAGCTGCAGCGTGCCGTCGGGCAGGAGCCGCCCGAGGCCGACCGGCGTCATCACCGAGACCGCGCGCGGCGCCTGCGCGCGCCACAGGCACTCGCCGGTGCGCCGATCGATGCAGGTGAGCTCGCGCGTCGAGCCCACGACGAGCACGTCGCCGCAGAGGAAGGTGGCGCGGAGGTCCAGCGAGGGGATCGCCGCGACCCACCGGGCGGTGAAGCGCAGCCGCGTCCGCCCGAACGTGTCCTCGGCCGCGGCCTGGGGGCGCGCCGCCGCCGCGAAGGCGCGGTACGTCTCCGGGGCCACGTTGATCTTCGCGTCGTTGCGCGTGAGCTCGCGGAGCCGCTCGGCGAGCTCGCGCACGCGCGCCCGGAACTCGAACAGGCGCAGGTTCGAGGTCTGCGCGCGATCGCGGCGCACGAGGCTGCGCGCGAGCGCCCGCCCGAACGCGACGACGCCCTGGGCGAGCGCGGCCACGTCGACGGCCGGGAAGGTCCAGGTCTGCGCCCGCTCCTCGGCGGCCGCGAACGGCGAGCCGCGGCCCGGGCCGAGCGCGCGCGGATCGGCGGGCGGGACGCGGCCCACGCGGGGCACGCCGAGCGTGAGCGAGAGCGCCCCCTCGCTGTGCAGCCGCACGCCGAGGATCGCCCCGCCGACGGTCAGCCGCCGGTGGTAGGGCTGCCGCCGCGCCCACGCGTCGAGCGACTCGAGCGACAGCGACGCGAGCTGCTCGGCGAACGGGAAGATGAAGACGTCGGGCAGCTCCCGCGCCTCCTCGCCCACGAGCACGCGGATCTTGCCGCGGAAGAGGAGCGAGAAGAGGTCGGCCCGGAGCACGGCCGGCTGCGCGAGCGCGGCGCCCTGGGACGTGCGCAGGAGCGCCTCGGCCGCGATGGCGATCGGGATCTCGCCGGTCGGCTCGACGCCGACGATGGCGGGCTCGCCGCCCGGCTCGTCGGGCGAGAACGGCAGGGCGGCGGCGAGGCATCGCCGCGCGGCCGGGAGGCGGTGCTCGCCGATCCCGCCGGGGTCGGCGTCGTTGTCGGCGAAGGCGGCGTCGCGGCGCGCGCCTGGGCCCCTGTGCGCGGCGAACCGATCGATGGCCGCGAGGACGCGCGCGCAGAGGGCCTCGCCCTCGAAGCGCCGCTCGTGCAGGGCGACCTCGGGCACGTCGCCGCCGTGGAAGACGGTGACGAGGAGATCGCGGCCCACGCGCTCCAGCCCGAGCTCCCAGGGATCGGGCTCGAGGCAGAGGCGCACGACCGCGCGCGCGCGGCGCCCCGAGGCGAGCTCCGCCGCGGCCTCGGCGAGATCGCAGAGCAGCGGCAGCGCCTCGGCCTCGGCGCGTAGCGGCAGCGCCGCCTCATCGAGCGGAGGAGGCGCGTTGCGCGCCCCCTCCAGGACGAAGTCGAGCACATCGTGCAGCGACGTGCGCTCGGGTTCCGGTGAGCATCGGGTGTTGTCGGCGACAAGGGACAGTCCGGGCATCCGCCGAGGGATGCTAGGCAGCGCGGGGCCGGGTCCTAAGTTTTGTGCGCGGATAGCCGCGGAGTGGACAAGCACGTGCCACCTGACTAGACAGCGCCGCCGACGGGCGCCCGCCGCCGCCGCCGCGGGGCGGGCCTTGCGGCGCGAGGGCGGCTCGAGGTCGGCGACGCGCGCCGCGCAGAATGGTTGGCAATCCAACCGGACGTGCAACACTCCGCAGCCCGAGCGCCATGTCTCCCGAAAGACCGCCCCACTTCTCGATGCTCCGGTCGTTTGCGCTCGCCGATTTCGTCACGCTGGCGAACGCGGCGAGCGGCACCCTGAGCATCCTGCTTTGCCTGAACTACGTGGCCGAGCGCGAGCGCGTCTACATCTGGGTGGTCTTCGGTCTGCTCCCGTTCGCGCTCGCGTGCGACGTGCTCGACGGGACGATCGCGCGGTGGCGACGCCGGCACTCGCCGCTCGGGGCCGATCTCGACTCGCTGGCCGACGTGGTCTCGTTCGGCGTCGCGCCCGCGGTGCTCGGCTACGCGCTCGGGCTCCGCGGGCCGTGGGACGCCGCCGCGCTCATTTACTTCGTCGCCTGCGGGATCAGCCGCCTCGCGCGGTACAACGTGACCGCGGCCGAGCTGTCCGATGAGCGCGGCAAGGTGCGTTACTACGAGGGCACGCCCATTCCCACGAGCCTGCTCATCGTGCTGCTCTTCGGGGTGCTCTTCGCGCAGGAGCGCGTGCACGAGCAGATCTGGCTCGGCTCGATCGCGCTCGGCCCCTGGGCGTTCCACCCGCTCAGCCTGGTCTACGTCGTGAGCGGCAGCGCGATGGTCAGCGGCACGCTGCGAATACCGAAGCCGTAGCGGCGAGGGAGTGGCTGGCGGGGGCGTGGAACGACATTTTTACATTTAATTCCAAATACTTGCACCAGAACGGGTAGGCTGCGCCGAGGGCGGCTCCGCAGTGGTCTCGCTTTTTCTCCCGCCCTTTCCGGCGCAGGCGCGCGGGCGCTTGCTCCTCACCGGATTGCCTCCCCTCGCGCCGCCGGGCAGGCTTCGCCCATGGGCCAGCCCGCCGAGAAGCAGCGCCGTGCCACGTACGCCGACCTCGAGGCTGTCCCGCCGAACAAGGTGGCGGAGCTCGTCCGCGGCACCCTGCACGTGTTCCCCCGGCCGGCGCCGCGGCACGCGAACGCCGAGGGCGCTCTGCAAGGAGAGCTCTTCGGCCCCTTCCATCGCGGTCGCGGCGGTCCGGGCGGGTGGTGGATCCTCCCGGAGCCCGAGCTTCACTTCCCCGATCCGGAGGCGCCCGGCGAGGTGGAGGTCGTCGTGCCGGACATCGCCGGCTGGCGCCGCGAGCGCATGCCCGAGCTGCCGAAGACGGCCTACTTCGCGCTCGCCCCGGACTGGATCTGCGAGGTCCTGAGCCCGTCGACCGAGGACTACGACCGCGACGAGAAGATGCCGGTGTACGCGCGCGAGGGCGTACGGCACGCGTGGCTCGTCGACCCGATCGCGCGGACGCTGGAGGTCTATGTGCTCGGAGAGGATCGTCGCTGGGGACCCGCGGTGGTCCACCGCGACGCTGCGCGCGTCCGCGTCGAGCCCTTCGACGCCATCGAGCTCGACCTCTCGGTGCTCTGGGCGTAGCAGGCCGCCGCGCTGGCGAAGGCAGCTTTGACGAGCCACCGCATTGCCTCTCCTCGAGCCCCCGGGCAGGCTTCGCTCATGGGCCAGCCTGCCGAGAAGCCCCGCCGCGCCACGTACGCCGACCTGGAGGCCGTCCCGCCGAACAAGGTGGCGGAGCTCATCCGCGGCACCCTGCACGTGTTCCCCCGGCCGGCGCCGCGGCACGCGCGCGCGAGCTCGGGCCTTGGTGCCGAGCTCACCGGCCCATTCGACCATGGCAAGGGTGGCCCGGGCGGCTGGTGGATCCTGGATGAGCCCGAGATCCATTTCCCCGATCCGGAAGCGCCCGGCGAGGTGGAGGCGCTCGTGCCCGACCTCGCCGGCTGTCGCCGCGAGCGCATGCCCGAGCTGCCCGAGACGGCCTATTTCTCGCTCGCCCCGGACTGGATCTGCGAGGTCCTGAGCCCGTCGACCGCGGATTACGACCGCGACGAGAAGATGCCGATCTACGCGCGCGAGGGCGTGCAGCACGCGTGGCTGGTCGACCCGATCGCGCGCACGCTCGAGGTCTTCTCGCTCGCGTCCGGGCGCGCATGGACCCCCATCGCGATCCACCGCGACGCCGCGCGCGTCCGCGTCGAGCCCTTCGACGCCATCGAGCTCGATCTCTCCCTGTTGTGGGCCAAATAGGCGCAGCGGGCCAGGGCCCCGGTCGAACGCGCCGCGCGCTCGCCGGCGCGCCGCGCGCCGTCGCTCTCGATCACGGGCGCCCGGCGGCGATAGACTGTCGCGATGCAGCCCTGCAGGAGCTGTGGTGCCTCGCTGGAGGCAAGCCGCCATGGGAGCACGTGTCCGCGCTGCGGCGCCCAGAACCCCGGCCTGACAGGCGCGGCGGCTGCACCGCCGGGCGCCCCCGCGGCCGCGCCCGCGCCCGCGCCGGGGCCGCCCCGGGCGGTGAAGGCGCTCCTCGCCGTGGCGATGGCGGCGGTGGGGGTCGGCTTCGCGGTGATGTTCTTCGCGCGCGTCGAGCCGCCGCGGGAGGCCGCGCCGCGGGCGCGCCAGCTCTCGACGCAGCTCGACGCGCTCTGCTTCGTCGACGCGAACGGCGACGACGCGCCCGACCCGGTGCTGTGGCAGGACGGCAAGACCCGCGGGCGGGTGGTCGCCGTCGATGGACGCAGCGGGCAGGGGATCTGGTCGTCGCAGGAGCTCGACCGGCCGGACGCGCTCGCCTGCCCGGACCAGAGCACGGTGCTCGCCGGCGGGGAGGACACCACGCTGCACGCGCTCGACGCCCGCACCGGCAAGCCGCGCTGGGCGGCGAGCCTGCCCGCGGCCCCGGACGAGGTCGCGGCAGGCGAGGGCTGCGCGACCGTGGTGATGAAGGACGGCTCGGCGACCGGGATCAAGCTCGTCGGGGGCGAGGTGGCCGACTGCCCGACCGCGCCGCCGCCGGCGGCCATCACGGGGCACTTCTGGGAGCGCAAGAAGAACCCCCAGGTGGTCCGCGTCGGCGACGTGGAGGTCGCGCTCACGGCGCCGACCGAGGGGCCGCCGCGGCTCTCCGCCGAGGGGCGGCGCGGCGGCGCGTCGCTCTGGAAGAAAGAGCTCCCCGCGCGCGCGCCGCTGTCCGGCGGGCGGCCGGACCTCTTCCTGGTCGCGAGCGGCGGCGCCGCCGTCGTCCTCGGCGTCGACGTCGTGGGGGGCACGGAGCTGCGGATCATCGCCCTCGATCCCGCGTCCGGCGCCAGCCGGTACGAGCGCGCGGCGGGCTACCTCGGCGACCGGCTCGTGGCCGCGAAGGCCGCAGGCCCCTACGTGTACGTCGTGAGCGGCGCCGCCGTGAGCGGCGCCGCGCTGCGCGCGATCGATCCGGCGACCGGCGGCACCGTGTGGCGCGCGACCGCGCCGCTGTCCCCGTGACGGGCCGGGCCCCCGCGACCGGTCGGGTCCCCGCGGCGGGCCGGGCGGGCGCGCTCAGCAGAGACAGCCGACGAAGGTGCCGGAGAACAGCGGCCGCTCCATGACGGCGGCGCCGCACGTCGGGCACGTGTCGCCGAGCTTGAGCTCGCGGGGCGGAGGCGCCGGCTTCGCCGGCGGCGCGCCCGCGGAGGCGCCGGCCGCGGCGAGCGGCTGGAACTCCACGATCGACACGCGCGAGAACCCCTGCCTCGGCGTGGCGCTGCGCTGCGGCGAGGCCAGGAGATCCTGCTTGCTGCGGACCGGCAGGATGGGCCGCGACATGTTGATGTAGGCGAGCTCGGTCGTGTAGAGCGCCGGATCGAGCATGCGCGGGTCCTCGGGCTGGACGATGCCGTGCTGGAAGGCCTCGATCAGCATGTCGACGTCGGTCCGCGCGTTGCGGTTGCGCGCGGCGTCGACGAGGAAGAGGCCATTGCCGTAATAGGCGGCGTTGAGCCAGAAGCCGGTGCCCGCGGTGTGGTAACCGCCGGTCGCCCACTTGTACCCGCGCAGCGAGCGGACGTGGGCCGTCAGCGCGTTCGCCAGCGCGTACGAGGTCATGCCGAGCGGCAGGAGGCTCACGAGCGCCGCCGGGTGGAAGTTCAGGCAATCGCTGCAACAGACAGGCACCGTCGGCACGAGCGCCTGCGCCGGATCGATGCAGACCTGGACTTCCGATTCGCTGCGATAGCAGCCGGTGAAACAGGAATGCCGCTCGACAGCGGCCAGGAGCGCGGCGGGAAGTGCCATGCGAGCAACTATACCGTCCACGAGGGCGCATGGCTGCCACGAGGCGCAGCGTCGCCGTCGCCGCCCGCAGCGCGAGACGCGCGGCGGACCCGGGCGTTCGCGACGTCCGCGCGCGCGAGCGCAGACGTACGTCCGCACGTGCACGCGCCCGTACGTCTGCGCTCGCGCGCGCGGCGATCTGCGCGTTCTTCTCGTTCACCCCCGCTGCGGGCAGACGAGCGCAATTGCGTCCTCCGTGCGCCTGTCCCAGGATCGCCGGGCGTGGTGACGGCCGTGCGACCCGAGCGCCTGCTCCTCCGGCGATGCGTCCTCGATGGAGCGCGCGCGGCAGAGCCCGCAGGTCGGTCCAGGGCGGGAGTCCGGTCCTCCTGCCCGCTCCGGTGCGGCGCGGACGCGCGGGCCGCGTGACGGGGCGGAGGCGCTCGCTGCTCGTCGCGCTCGCCGGCTCCCTGGCGGCGCTGCTCCCGGCGCTCGCGCTCTCGGGGTTCACGGTCGACGACGCGCTGATCACGGCGCGCTACGCGCACCACCTCGCGCTGGGGCTGGGCTACCGCTTCAACGCGGCCGGGCCGGTGACCGACGGGGTGACGCCGCTCGGGTGGGCGTTCGCGCTCGCGCCGTTCGCGGCCGGAGGCCCGCTCGCCGCGCTCGCGGCCGCGAAGGCGCTCGGCGTCGCCGCGTGGGCGCTCGCCGCCGGAGCGCTGGCGCTCGCGATCGATCGGGCGTCCGGCCGGCCCGCGCGGTTCGCGGCGCTCGCGCTCGTGCCCGCGTCGGCGCCGCTCGGGGCGTGGGCCGCGGCGGGCATGGAGACGGGCGTCGTGGCGGCGCTCGGCGCCCTCTCTGTCGCGCTGCCGGCGCTCGGCTGGGCGCTCGCCGGCGCGGCCTGCGCCGGGGCGGCGGCGGCGCTGCGGCCGGAGCTCCTGCCGTTCGCGCTCGTCGTGGCGCTCGCGGCCCAGGCGGCCCCGCGCGGCGACGGTGTGGGCGGCGCAGGCGGCGCGCCGCCGCGACCGGATCGGCCCGCGTGGGCCCGCGCGCTCGCGGCGCTCGCGCTCGCGGGCCTCCCGTTCGTCGCGGTGGCCCTGACGCGGCTCGCGGTCTTCGGGCGCGCGGCGCCGCTCGCCGCGCTCGCGAAGGCGCCGGACGCGGCGCTCGGGGCGCGGTACGCGCTCGCGTGCTTCCTCCTGACCGGGCCGGTGGCGCTGGTCGCGCCGGTCGCGTGGCGGGCGCTCCCGGCGTGGCCGCGCGGGCTGCTCGCGGCGGTCGGCGTGCACTTCCTCGCGATCGCGGCGGCGGGCGGCGACTGGATGCCGCTGTCGCGGCTCGCCGTGCCGGCGCTGCCCGCGGCGGTGCTCGCGGCGGCCCACGTCGCCTCGGTCGCGGACGCGCGCGCCACGGCGCTCCGGATCGCGCTCGCGCTCGCGGGGCAGCTCTTCGTGACGATCCGGGTCGGGCCTACCGCCGCGCGCGTGAGCGGCGACCGGCTGCGCGTCGTCGAGGAGCTCCGCGGCGCGCTCGCCGGGGCGGAGGTCGTCGCGGCGCTCGACGTCGGCTGGCTCGGGGCCGCGACGGGCGCGACGCTCGTGGATCTCGCGGGCGTCACGGATCCGGCCATCGCGGCGCTGCCCGGCGGGCACACCACGAAGCGGATCCCCGCGGCGCTGCTGGACGCGCGCGGGGTGGACGCGCTCGTGCTGCTGCTCGCCGAGGGGCAGGCGCTCGCCTCGCCGTGGACCGCGTCGCGGTTCGCGCGCGGGGTGGAGCAGCACCTCGCGCGGCTGCCCGGCGCCGGCGACGCGTTCGCGCCGGCCGCGGTCAGCGGCGTGCCGCACCTCCGGTACGTGGTGCTGCGGCGCCGGGCCGGCGACGAGGGCGCCGCCGTCGCGCCGCGCTGACGCGGCCGCCGCGGAGGTGCGCCAGCGCGCGTGCGGCGCGGCCGCGGTCGCTGCGGAGGTGCGCCAGCGCGCATGCGGCGCGGCCGCGGTCGCTGCGGAGGTGCGCCAGCGCGCATGCGGCGCGGCCGCGCTCGCCGCGGCGGAGGTGCGAAAGCGTGCACGCGACACCGACGCGCGCGCCGCCGAGGTGCGCCGCCATGCTGAGCCGGCACGCGCGCCGCGCCACGTCGCGCGGCGTCGCGGCAGGTGACAGTGGACGCCGGACGCGCGCAGCTGGCACGCTGTGTAGAAGCGCCCAGGACGCCCGAAAGGATCGCGGCAGCTCGATGCGGTCAGGTGAGGTCGTCGACGACCGGTTCGAGATCGAGGAGCACGCCGCCTCGGGCGCGACGGCGCGGGTCTACCGCGCGCGCGACCGGAGGTCCGGCGCGAAGGTGGCGCTCAAGCTGCTGCAGACGGCCGCGACCCCGGCGCTGAGCGCGCTCGCGCGGGAGGCGCTCGCCCTCGCGACGCTCGCGATCCCCGGCGTCGCCCGCTACGTCGCGCACGGCGCGACCGCGGGGGGCCGGCTCTACCTCGCGACGGAGTGGCTCGAGGGCGAGACCCTCTCGGAGCGGCTCGATCGCGCGCCGCTCACGATCGCCGAGGCCCTGACGCTCGCCGCGCGCGTGGCCGAGACGCTCGCCGCCGTCCACCGGCTGGGGTTCGTGCACTGCGACCTCAAGCCGGGCAACATCCTCCTCGAGGGCGGCGACCTCCAGCGCGCGCGGCTGATCGACTTCGGCGCCGCGCGCTTCTCCAGGGACGAGGAGGAGTCCCCGACGCTCGGCGAGATCCGCGGCACGCCGCAGTACATGGCCCCGGAGCAGGCCCGCGGCGAGCTCGAGATCGACGCGCGCGCCGACGTCTTCGCGCTCGGCAGCGTGCTCTTCGAGTGCCTGACCGGGCGCGCCGCCTTCGCCGGCGGCGACCCGCTCTCGGTGCTCATGAAGGTCCTCCTCGAGGAGCCGCCGCGGCTCAGGGAGCTCCGCCGCGACGTCCCGTCCGGGCTCGATCGGCTCGTCGCGCGGATGCTCTCGAAGGCCCGCGAGGCCAGGCCGCGCGACGGAGGCGCGGTCGCGGCGGCGCTCGCGTCGGAGGCGCTCGACGGGCGCCCTGGCGGCGGCCCGCCGCCGTCGCCGCAGGCCTCGTCGTCCCACCCGCCGCCGCACCGCGCGCGCGAGATCACGGCCAGCGAGCGGCGGGTCATGAGCCTGGTCCTCGCCCGCGAGGACCAGGCCGACGCGGAGGCGACCCTCTCCGAGACCGCGGACGAGGGCCGTTCGCGCGCGATCCGCGAGATCGTCGAGCGCCACGGCGGCCGGATCGAGCTCCTGGAGGCGCGGTGGCTGCTCGTCACGCTCTCGGGCTCGGCCGCGCCGACCGATCTCGCGGCCCGCGCGGCCCGCTGCGCGCTCTCGCTCCGGGAGCTGCTCGGCAGCGCGCGGCTCTCCCTCGTCACCGGCCGGGCCGAGGTCTCGGCGCGGCTGCCGGTCGGCGCGGTGATCGATCGTCTGGTGCAGCTCGTCCAGGGCTGCCGCGAGCCGCTCCGCCCGGCGCCCATCCGCATCGACGACATGACCGCGGGCCTGCTCGGCGCGCGGTTCGACGCGACCCGGGACGCGTCGGGGTGCTGGCTGCACGGCGCCCGCGAGGAGCTCGAGGCGACGCCGGCGCTCCTCGGCCGGCCGACGCCGTACGTCGGGCGGGAGCGCGAGCTCGGGCTGGTCGAGGCCGAGATCGACGCCTGCCTCCGGGGGAAGGCCCCCGGCGCGGTGCTCGTGACGGGCGCGGTCGGGGCGGGCAAATCGCGGCTCGGCTACGAGCTCGTCCGCGCGCTCCGGGCGCGCTGCGAGCCGCTGGAGGTCTGGATCGGCCAGGCCGACCCCACGAGCGCGGGCTCCGCCTTCGGCCTGATCCAGCGCGCGCTCGGCCGCGGGCTCGGCCTGCGCGACGGCGAGCCGCTCGCCTCGAGGCGGCGCAAGCTCCGCGCGCGCGTCTCGCGCCGCTGCGGCGCCGCCGCCGGCGCGCGCATCGCGCCCGTGCTCGGCGAGCTCGCGGGGGCGCCGCCGCAGGACGGCGGCGACGCGCGGCTCGATCCGGCGCGGCGCCGCCCGCTCCTGAGCGAGGAGCTCCGCCTCGCCTGGGAGGGCTTCCTCGACGCCGAGTGCGCCGCGCAGCCGGTGCTCCTCGTGCTCGACGACCTGCACTGGGCCGATCCGCCGACCGTGGCGCTGGTCGAGGCGGCGCTGCGCCGCTTGCGGGGCAGGCCGTTCGCGGTGCTCGCGCTGGCCCGTCCCGGCGTGCGCGCGATCTTTCCGGGGCTCTGGGAGCCGCACCTGCGGAGGGAGGTCTGCCTCCCGCCGCTCTTGCCGGCGGGCGGCGAGCAGCTCGTGCGGGGGGCGCTGGGCGCCCGGGCGAGCGCGGACCTCGTGAGGGCGATCGTCGAGCGCGCCGACGGCAACGCGTTTTACCTGGAGGAGCAGATCCGCGCCGCCGCCCGCGGGAGGACCTCGGCGCCTCCCGAGACGGTGCTCGCGATGGTGCAGGCCGATTTCGACGCGCTCGATCCGGAGGTGCGCCGGGCGCTCCGGGCCGCGAGCGTCTTCGGCGAGGCGTTCTCCGAGGCGGGGGTCGCCGCGCTCGCGGGCGGCGCGGAGGTCGCGCGCGCGCTCGACGAGCTCGTGCGGCGCGAGGTCGTCGTGCGGCTCGGCCCGCGGGGCGCGGGCGGCGGCGCCGCGTACCGCTTCCGCCACGCGCTCTTCCGGGAGGCCGCCTACGGCATGCTGACCGAGGGCGATCGGCGGCTCGGCCACGCGCTCGCGGGCGGCTTCCTCGCGGAGCGCGGCGAGGCCGATCCCATGGCGCTGGCCGATCACTTCGAGCGCGGCGGCGAGCCTGCGCGCGCGGCCGCGGCGTACCTTGCGGCCGCGCGGCAGGCGCTCTGGGGCAACGACGTCGGCGCGGCGCTCGCGCGGGCGGCGCGCGGCCTCGCCTGCGATCCGGCGCCCGCCCTCGCGGACGAGCTCCGCCGCGTCGAGGGCGAGGCGCGCCTCCGCGAGCAGGGAGCAGACGGCGCCCGCCGCGAGCAGGGGGAAGACGGCGCTCGCGCGCTCGAGCTCGCGCCCGAGCGGCTGAGCGAGGCGGCCGAGTGATCGGCTGAGCGAGGCGGCCGAGTGATCGGCTGAGCGAGGCGGCCGAGTGATCGGCTGAGCGAGGCGGCCGAGTCGGAGAGCGCACGGGCCCGCCGCCGGCGAGGCGCGGCGCGCAGCCGCCAGGCGCGGCGCTCAGCCGGCGAGGCGCAGCGCGCGTCTCGCGGAGCGCCGCTGCCGCGCCGAGGTGGTCCGTTCGACATCTCCTGTCGGTTGATCGGCAAATCGACTCCTGTCGATGCAAAGCGCTCGGCCTCGCATCGCTCGAGGTAGGCTCGGTGCGCCGGCGCGGAGCCCGACCTCGAGATGCGACAGCTCTCTCTCTTCGAAGGCCGCACGCTCCCTGCGGAGCCGGTCCCGCTCGACGGCGCCGCGGGGCCGCCGCCCGGCGACGGCGCGCCCGCGGGGCAGCTCGACCTGTTCGCCCAGCGCACGCTGCGGCTATCGCGCGCCGCAGGAGCGGTCGCCGCGGGCGAGCTCGGCGAGGCGCGGCGGATGCTCGCGGAGCTCGCGGCGCTCCACCCGGCCGACGCCGACATCCGTCGCCAGTCGGAGCGGGTCGCCGCGCTGGAGCGGAGGCTCGCGCGGGCGAGGGGCTCGGCCCCGCCGGCGGCCGCGCTGCTCGAGGTCGCGCGCGGCCTCGATCTCGAGAGCGGCGCGTTTGCGTCGCTGCGCCGCGTGCTCCTCGGCCGGGTGGCGGAGGCGCTCCGCGCGGCGGAGGGCGACGACGGGCGGCTCGAGGGGCAGCCTCCCGGGTACTACTGGCTTGCGGCGGGCGACGTGGCGGAGGCGCACGCGTCGCTGCTGCGCGCGGTGGAGGTCCGGCGGAGCGCGCGCGCGCTGTTCCTGCTCGGCGACGCCGCGACGTCGCTCGGGGAGCCCGCGGCGCGGCGGTTCTACCTGGAGGCGCTCCTCCGCGACCCGTTCGACGCGGCGCTCGCGTCGGCGCGCGACGAGGCGGTGCGCGGCCTGCCCGACGTCGCGCGCTACGAGCTGGAGATCGAGGACGAGCCGGCGGCGTGGGCGGCGCCGGTGGGTATCGTGACCGGCGTGCTGCCGCCGCCCGTGGGGATCGCGCTCGACGAGGTGGTCTCCGGGGGAGCCGCCGCGTCGGGCGAAGCTGCGGAGCGGCCGTGGTCGCCCGGGCAGGAGGAGGCGCTCTCGATGGCGCGGCGCTTCGTCGCGGCGCTCGCGGCGGCGTCGTCGCGGGAGGCGCGCCGGTCCGGGGAGGCGGTGATCGAGGCGCGGCGCGCGATGAAGCGGCTCGCGCCGGCGCTGTTCGCGGCGTACATGGCCCGGGGCGGCGGGGCGCTGCAGGGCGGGTAGGGAGGTGCTGCGGTCGATGCTGGCGCTCGCGCGCGAGATGCGGGGAGAGCGGCGGGGAGGGCCGTACCGGTGAGGGGGCGGGATGGGGGCAGGCGGGCATGTCGCGACATGGCCGAGAGACGTGCCGCCGGGGCGCGCCTGGGGAGAGCTACCCGGAGCGCCTCCGGAGCGCCTCGACCGCGTGCCGGATGCCCTTCGCCACGTCGGTCCAGGCTTCGTCGCGATCCTGCCAGCTGGTGACCGGCCTGGCGTTCCTGGGCAGAGCCTGGAGCCTGGCAAAGGGCGCGCTGTGCCAGTCGGTCTTCCGGAGGAGGACCGGGATGACGTGGGCCTGGCCGGCGTGGTGGCGCTCCAGGGCGCGCTTCATCTCCTTGTCGAAGCAGTAGTTGGAGGCGAGGAAGTCGGCGCTGATGAGGAGGAGGATCACCTCCGCCTCGTCGAGGTTCCTGTCGATCTGGCCAGCCCACTCCGCGCTGGCGCCGATACGGCGGTCGTGCCAGGTCTGGAGGATTCCCTCGCGCTTGAGGAGGGCGAGGTGGGTCTCCAGCTCGTCACGGAGGGCCTCGTCCTTGTGGGAGTAGCTGAAGAAGAGGCGGATGGTCTTCTTCGTCGGAAGATCTTTCTCGTCAGGCGCCGAGGCCATGAAGTGGAGGTGCCAGAGGTTGCCGTTTACGTCGCCTGCACAGAGAATCTGCTGCGACACAGCCACGCTGACGAATGGGCTGGTCCCGCGCGCTACATCCAGGCATTCCCCTTTCAAGCTGTCCCAGACTCTGAGCGTCCTATCGTGTGAGGCGGAGACGATGCGCTGGCCATCGGGGCTGATCGCGCAGGAAGTGACCCGCTCGGAGTGGCCTTCGAGGGTGGAGAGGAGCTCGCCGGTCGCGAGGTCCCAGACCTTGAGCGTGCCATCGCTGGATGCGGAGACGATGCGCTGGCCATCGGGGCTGATCGCGCAGGCGTTGACCCAACCGGAGCGGCCGTCGAGGGTGGAGAGGAGCTCGCCGGTCGCGAGGTCCCAGACCTTGAGCGTGCGATCGACGGAGGCGGAGACGATGCGCTGGCCATCGGGGCTGAGCGCGCAGGCATTGACCGCCCAGGTGTGGCCGTGCAGTGTGCGCTCCTCTGCGGTCCACATCCGTACCGGATGCCGCAGCCGGATCTTCGGCAGGCCGCGCGGGAAGTGCAGCGTTCGCGCGATGCGCTCCGGCTCCCATCCGGCCGAGCGCAGCCGGTTGTAGACCAGCTCTGGCAGCGCCTCCCGCGCTCCGATGAGCCAGTGCGACTCGGCCCGCACCGTCCGGTAGAGCAGGTCCATCTCGCCGTCCCCGAGCTCCTTCGCGCCGAGCCGCAGCGCCTCCTCGAGCGCCACCGGCCCGTCCTCGCAGCACAGCGCCGCCAGCAGCCCCAGATCCCGGCACAGCCCCCGCGCCTTCTCCCGCTCGCCCGCCGCGAGCGCATGCGCGATCGCGTGGCGCGGAGCGTACCGCCTCCGGAATTCGCTCTGCCCGTCTGACACCGGCCACCGCGCCGTCGTCTCCAGGAGCCGTCGGTGCAGCTCGGCCACGCGCTTTGGCCCGAGCTTCTCCGCGACGAACTCGCGAAACGCCTCGTGGTATGGCCGGTACGCCCGCGCGCCCCGCCACGACGCCGGCTCCTTGTTACCGAGCAGCCTGTTTGATGGCCGGAAGATCCGGCTCCGTGATGGCCATCATTGACCTGGATCTCCGCTTGCCGCGATGGCAGCGAGGCGCCCGGGCACTTCGGCGATCGCGGGGCGCCGACGATCTCAGTCGATGGGGGTGGGGAGGCGGTCATCGCCGTCGAGGACGGCGCCGTGGCGCGCGAGGGCGTCGCTGAGCCGGTCGATGTAGTGGAGCACGACGTCGACGGCGTAAAGGCGAGGACACAGCGGATCGGGGTCGTCCGGGTAGCTCGCGATGAGCGCGTCGCGGGCGAGCGCGAGGGCAACGACGAGGGCGGCGGCTGCGCTGCCCTCGTCGTCGGCCCGCCGCGTGTCCCCTTCCGCCAGCGAGGCGGGGTTCATCCGGCCTCCTCGGCGTCCAGCTGCAGGATGCGGCTCAGGACATCGCGCTCGACGAGCTTGCGCTTCTTGCGCGCAGCGGCGCGGAGCGCGGCCGTGGCGAGTCGGTCGGTGTCGCGCAGACTGCCGGCGGCTGCTTCGTGCAACATCGCGATCGCATCCGAGGTGAAGAGCTCTTTCGTGCAGCCGACTCGGCCGAGACGCACACGCAGATAGTCGGCCGTATCGTCCGGCGTGAGCGGATCGATGGTCAATCGGTAGTGGAGGCGCGAATACAGGGAGCGATTGCGCCGCACGCGCAGCCGCTCGCCGAGTTCGGGCAAGCCAAGCAGCACGAGCGATAGCAGCGCGCGGCTATCCCAGGCGTAATTAAGGAGTATGTGAAGATGGTCGAGCGTGTCCTGATGAAGCAGGTGGGCCTCATCGAGGACGAAGACCGGGAATACGCGCTCCTTCGCGAGTTCCTCGACGTGCGTGCTGACCGCGTAGAAGACGTCTCCCGCGGTGCTGCAGCGAGCGAGGCCGAGCGCCAGGCAGAGCTGGCGATAGAAGTCCCGGCGTCCAAGCGTCACGTTGGCGCAGTAGGTCAAGCGAAACGTCTGCGGCGAGAGGGCATGACGGAGCGCGCGGAGCAGACACGTCTTGCCGACGCCTGGGTCACCGGCGAGGAGCACGCTCTTTCTGGCGTGCACCGCCTCGATGAGCATCTCGAGTACCATCTGCTTGGACGGGGGGAGCCAAAGCTCGCCGTCTTCGATCTCCTTGGTAAATGGCTCTGCGGTGAAGCTGAAGTGGCTACAAAAATCCATGGTCATCCCTCCTCATCGCCTCGAGGCGCTCGGCCGAGCGCCTTGTCCAGGAGCGTCTTCGGCGGGTCGAAGGGCACGCGCGCCTCGTGAGCGACATCGAGGTTGCAGGCCGACCGCGGGCGATGGGCGTTCTTCACCGGGTCGACCCGGTGCAGGGCGAAGCGCTTGCCCTCGTGCTCGATCCAGGGCGGCTCGTTCGGCGTCACCAGACACCGCGACACCGTGACGAGGCGGCCGGCGAGGAAGCCGAGATCGGTCTCCCAGTCCTCCCCATCCATCGAGAGCGTGCTGTCACGCCGGACGCGCCGGCGGGCCTGGGTCGTGAGCGCGTCGCGGAGCTTCCGCTCGTCGAGGTCGTCGGTGACGTGGGGATACTCCTCGTAGGCCTGCGCGGGGGATTTGCCGAAGAGCGCCGCGTGCGGTGTGCGGTGGTAGTGCTCGTCGACCCACGCGTAGAGCCGGACGTTGAGGTCGTGCAGCGAGCCGAGCGCGCCGGTGAAGTCCACGCACCTCTCTCGCAACGTCCTCCAGAAGCGCTCCATCTTGCCGCGTGCAGGGGCGTCGTAGGGGCGGGCGTGGATCAGGGTGGTGCCGAGTCGCTCGCACGCAAGGTGCAAGGTGTGCCCGCGGTAGGTCGAGCCGTTGTCCAGGTAGAGGGCGTCGGGTGCGCCGTGCTTGCGCAGCGCCCGGATGAAGAGCGCCAGCATGTCGACCTCCCGCTCGGCGCTCATCGCCTCGATCGCGAGGATGTACCGGGAGGCGTCGTCGAGCAGCGCGTGGATGCGCACCGGCGCCGGGCTGCCGTTAACGAGGATCGGTGACGCGTGACATACGTCGCCGTGCCACAGAGCGCCGGGGTGCTCGGCCTGCCAGCGCAGCCGCACCTTGCCGCCTGTGCGATCGCGCAGCGCGACGCGGTCGAGGTGGTGTTCGGCGTACAGGCGTCGCACCGTGGTGGCGGAGATGGCACCCTTGTCGATGCGGCCCGCCGCGACCAGGGTGTCGAGGATGAGCGAGACCGAGGCGCTCGGGTGCTCTTCTCGAATGTCGAGCAGCATCTGCCGTTGCTCGGCCGTCAGCTCTCGCGCCCGCCCCTTGTCCTTGCGGGGCTTGGGGCGCAGCCCTTCGAGCCCTTCGGTCTTGTACGCGTAGTACCAGCGCTCGAGTGTGGGGACCGAGTAGGAGCGCGGAGAATGGGCGCGCGGGGGGCGAAACCGCTGCTTGCTCAGGTCGGCGAGCGCTTCGGCGAGCTCTCCACGGTCGAGCTCGCGGTGCATGAGCGAGCCGATGATCTCACTGCGGTAGAGGGCCACCGCTTCGGCGTGGTCCTTCGGCTGGAGGAGGTCTTGCACGTCGTGTCCTTTCCGCGCCGGTGACACCGCACCGGCCGCACAGCCATCCAAGCGCAAGGCGCTGCGCCGACCGAGGATCCAACCGGGTGGGGCCCGACATCAGCCCGGCCAGCACGCCGCTCGCCATCACGCAGCCCGCGCGGCGCCGGCCATGACGGCGGCCTCGGGGGCCTCGGCCGCACAAGGCGCCATCGCCAGGAGCGTCATCGCGGCCCGCTCGGCCCGCTGCCGCAGGGAAGAAGCGGGGGGGCTGGCGCGGACCGACGCAAACAGGCGCTTCTGGTCGATGGCGCGTAGCCAGCGCCGCACGGTCGCCCAGCTGTCGGCATCGAAGCTGGCAGACCAGGGGCTGACCCGCCGCCGCACCTCGATGAGCGCTGCACCGGCGGTGCCGACGAGCAGAAGGGCCAGACCGATCGCCGTCGCGGCGAAGTGCCGTCGCGGTGCGACGCCCCGCGGCACGACCGTGATCGCGGCGCCGCAGCGACGGCATCGATAGCGGCGCGCCTCGATCGTGACGAGCCCGCCGCGCTCGCCCGCAGCCAGCGGCCCGCGCACCTGCCGCGACCGCGTTCCGTGGCCCCACAGCCCCAACGCGCCCCCCAGCGGGCAAGCCGCGGCGCCGCAACGCGGGCAGCGGGCTGGCCGTGCGCGGTCTACGGTGGGCGGTGAGGCGATCCAGCCTTTGACATCGAGGTCCAGATGGACGATGTGTTGGGGGCTCCGCTCTTTCAAGCGATTCGGAGCACGACGGGAGGGGGCACGCGGCTAAAACGAGCTCCTCCCGTCGCCTATTTTGTGACCGGCGCCGCGCCGATGCTCCGCTCCAGCCGCTGACCTACCCCGTTGGTTGCGCGGACGTGTGGGGAGTCGTGCTGGTAATTTTCGCGGGGTGAAGGGAATGCATCATGCCTTCGCTGGCATGGGAGCCGCCCTTCGCCGTCGCTGTCGTTTTACCAGGAGCTGCGCTGAGAATTCTCTCGGACCCGGCGCAATGCATGACCGGGAAACGCCCTGACAGCTGGCCGTCCCCGGACAACGCCGCCGTCGAGCAGGATCCGCCTCGGCGATGGCGCGCTGCGGGGGGCCAGCCGCCCCGCCATCAAAGAGCTGGATCGACAAGCGCACCATCGGCATCAGCAACGGTGCTCAGTAACACTCCTCCAGGAGCACTGCCCGCGCATCGAGGAGAAAGTCCTCCCCGTCCTCCACGTCGCTCCACCCCCACGCCGCCTCGGTTTCCTCCAGCGGCAGCGCCTCCCGCGCCGCGCAGATCAGCCCCAGGCCGTTCGTCACGCGCCCGAAGCGCTCGCGCGGCAGACTCCGGAGCTGCTGCCAGATCTGCTCCAGGAATCCCTTCAACCCGTGCGGCAGGCGCTCCACCCGCCGCTGCTCCGGCGGCTGCTCGTCGAGCCATTCCCGCAGCTTCACCGCATAGAGCAGGTTCCCCTGTCCCCGCGCGATCGCCTCCTCGACGAGCCCCGGGTCGAGCCGCGGCGTGAAGCGGGGCGCCTGGTCGGCCCAGAACGCACGGCAGGCCTGCTCGTTCGAGCCCGCCCAGGCGGGCGCGTCGAGATCGATGCGCCGCACGTTGCCGCGGCTCTCCAGCCACGCGAGGTGCGGGTACTGTGGGCGCGAGGCGCAGAGCGCGTGCACGTGCGGCGGCAGCGCGTACGGCAGGAAACCTGGCAGCGGGTTCTGCCCGACACCCTCGCTGCGCGCCTCGTCGAGCCCATCCACGACGAGCGCCAGGCGCTCTCCACGGGGGGCGAGCTCGTGCTTCGACACCCTGGCGAGGAGCTCGATCAGCCGGCTCTCGGGCCGCGCCTCTGGATTCTTCTGCGCCGGGTAGAGCGCCTCGATCTGCGCCGACAGCGAGCGCGCGACGGCCTCGGGGCGATCCCAGTCCAGGACGTCGCGCCGGAGGAAGTGGTGCGGCGCCCTGCGGCCGCGTCGCTCCTCCACATCGAGCCATCGCGAGAGGATCGCGCTCTTGCCCATGCCCGGGCCGCCCGTGACGAGCACCCAGCGGCCCGACGCGCCCGCGCCATCGAGGTGGCGATCGATGGCAGCGAGCACGTCCTCTCGGCCGAAGAAGTGCTCGTGGCGGCTGCGCTCGATGCCGAAGTCGATGAGGTCTCGCGCCACGGCGCCAGTCTAACCGACGACCTCGTCGCGCCGCCGCATCGGCCTATGCAAGAGGAGAGGGGGCGCAGCACATCGCGCCCCATCGTTCACCCGGTCATCCGTCCTGCATCCCGGCCGGCGCGCCCTCCTGTGCCTCGGCCGGCGCGCCCTCCTGTGCCTCGGCCGGCGCGCCGTCCTGCGCCTCGGCCGGCGCTTCCTCCGGCGCCGCGGCCGCGCTCGCGCTGCCGAGCGGGACCGCGGCGCGGAGCGCCGGCAGCAGCTCATCGGCCTTACGCCTGCCGAGCGCGACGGCCGCGAGCACCTGGAGGTGGTCGTAGCGCTCGGCGACGAGCGCCGCGATCCGGTCGCGCAGGATCGACTCGCCGGTGCGCTTCGGCACCGCGGCGGCGGCGTTGCCTGGGCGCACCTGCTGCACGAGCGCGCCGCCCAGCGTGGCGAGCAGGTCGAGCTTGTCGGCCGGGAACGGGTGCTTTCCGGCGAGCGCGCCGGAGAACTCGGCGAAGAGCCCCGGGAGGGCGACGAAGTCGCGCGCCTTGTCGAGCTTGCCCGAGCCCGCGCGCACGGCGGCGACGCGCTCGCGCGGCAGGAGGCCGAGCAGCGGGTGCGACGCCACCTCGAGGTAGGTCAGCATCAGCTCGCGCCACGGCGCGCCTTCGGCCAGCATCCTGTCGATCTCGCCCGCGCTGAGCGTCGCGACCGGCACGCGCGCCGCGCTGAAGTCGAGCGCCATGACCAGGGCCGGCAGCTCGAAGACCTCCTTGAGCCTGGGCTCGCGCAGCGCGCTCACGGCGGCCGGCAGGTGCGGCTCGAGCGCGTCGAGCGCGGCCCTGACGTTCGCGCGCATGAGCAGCGGCTGGCCGGTGAAGACGGGCAGATCCGCCGCCGGCACGCGCTCGGCGAGCGGCCGGAAGTGCGCGAAGGCGCGCTCGGGGGCCTCGTCGGTGAACGCGTCCGCCCGCGCCTCCGCGATGAGCGCCGCGGGATCGGCGCCTGCCTTCTCCCTCTTGCGCGCGCTCCGTGCCTCCTTCTTGGCAGCCTTCGCAGCGTTCGAGCTGGCCTTGTCGCTCTCCTTCTTGCCGTCCCGCTTGGCGGCCTTCTCGTCGTCCCGCTTGGCGGCCTTCTCGCCGGCCTTCTTGTCCTTGTTCCCGCCCATGGGTCTCCCTTGCGCGTGAGTGCGACTCCAGTTTCGACCGTGTCGTGGAGCCGGTGGCATCTTCAATCCATCCGCGTCAGCCGCACCCCGCGAGTACCGGCGAATTCGTGCCTGCGCCGCGACCCCAGCGCCGGAGGCGCAACCTGGGTCCTCCGGCCGAAGCGACGGGCCGCGCGTGGCTGCGGTCTCAACGCCGCCTCTCGCTCAGCGGTGGGATAGCAGTCTGGCTTACAAATTTGTCTCCGGGGCGACGGGTGACCCGTTGCCGGGCTTGGGGGGGCGTGTCCGAGCCGGCGGGTATGCCGTTCCGGCGGGCGGCGATCGACGCGCGACCACCCACGCGCGACCACCCACGCGCGACCACCCACGCGCGACCACCCACGCGCGACTACCCACGCGCGGCCCGGCGCGCTGGACAACGAGCGCTGTCTGCGGTTGCTTCTCCTGGATGACAGCGCGCCGGTTCAAGCGCGGCAGCCCCGAACGGGCGGTGGCCTACGTCCGTGTCGCCTCGGACGCCGCGTGCGCCTCGGCCGCGGAGCAGCGCGCGGCGATCGAGGCGTGGGCGAGGCGGGAGGGCGTCGAGATCGCGGCCTGGCACGAGGATCGCGGGGAGGAGATCGGCGAGCGGCCCGGCTTCGCGGCGGCGCTCGAGGGGCTCACCTCGGCCGGCGCCGGCCTGCTCGCGGTCGCAAATGAGGACCGCGCCAGCTTCAATGGCATCGGCGCCGGGTGCCGGTTCGCCGCGAGCCAGCGCGGCGCGCGGCTCGTGACGGCCGACGGCAGCGGGATGCCGGACGGGACGCACCGCTGCCCGACGTGCGGCGACCCCGTGGAGCCGTGGCCGCGCTACCCGCGCGCGGTGTGCGGGATCTGCCAGCACGAGGCCACGGACGAGGGCGGGCGGCCTCTCGAGTTCTTCAACACCGATATCGGCGGCGGCTTCGCGGCGCGCTACGCGGATACCGGCGAGCCGCGGGACAGTCACGCTTGCGTCATCCGCGGCGTGAGGTGCCGCGCGGACGAGGCGCGGTTCGGGGGGATCGTGATCGAGGCGGCCGACGGGAAACCCTAGGCGCTCAGTCGCTTTCGAGCTCCAGATCTTCCCACCAGACGGAGAGATCGATCTCCACCTCCTCGAACGGCTCTGCGCGCACCCGCTCCGTCGGACCGTGGACGCCGAGCTCGAGCCACCTGCCATCGACGAGGCGGCTGACCGCGAGCGATCTCGCCTCCGGATCCACGTACCAGAGGTGGCTCACGCCGATCTCGGCGTAGAAGCGCCGCTTGACGATGAGGTCGTAAGCGCGCGTCCGGGGAGGGAGGACCTCGCAGACCCAGTCCGGCACGACGCGGATGGACTCCTTCACGGGCAAGCGAGGCAGCCGCTCGCGCCGCCATCCCGCGACGTCCGGCGAGATCTCCGGGGCGCGAGGGAGCTCGACGCCCGGCTCGACGAGGATCCACCATCCTCCGGGGCCGTTGCGCCGCTTCTGAAAGGGGCCGTGGAGGTCGGCGGCGATGCTGGTCTCGAGGCTTCCATGCGGGGCGCGCGGGCGGGGGAAGGCGTAGAGGTCGCCGTCGATGATCTCGCCGCGCATCGTGTCGGGCAGCGCTTCGAGGTCCGCCCTCGTCGCGGGGCGATCCAGCTTCCGGGCAAGGCTCATCGGGGGCTCCCAGGGTCCCACGGAGCTTACCTCACCCGGGGCGCGGCGCGCGAACACCCACGCGGCTGCCAGGCCGGCAGCGGGCGGACTCCGAGCAGCAGCGGGTCCCGACCGCGCGCCTCCATCCGGATTTGCGGGAAGCGGCTGACCTTGCCATGCGGCGGGATACGGCGGGCTCAGCCAGGGCTGAGTGCACGCGGCGCGGGGAGCAGCGGCTCGTCGTCCGGGATGCGCAGGCCGGGGATGAGCGCGTCGAGCTCGCCTGGCTCGAACCGGCAGAGGTTGACGGCGTGCCAGAAGCCGCCCGCGACGTTGCCGGTGAGCTTGTAGCAGCCGTCTGGGCGGAAGGTGATCCAGCCCTCGGAGAGCTTCAGCAACACGGCGAGACACGCGCCAGTCCGCACGTCCCAGAAGCGGACGGTGCTATCGAGGGAATTGGAGAGGAGCATGGCGCGATCCGGGGCGAAAACCACGCTCACGATTGCATCGGAGTGCCCTCGCAGCACATGCGAGATTCTGGCGGTCGCCACGTCCCAGAGGCGAATGCTATGATCGTCGGCACCAGAAGCGAGCAATGTTCCGTCGGGGCTGAACGCCACGCTCCTCACGCCGCCATCGTGGCCGCGTAGCGTGCGTGGCTCACTGCGATCGGCGAGCGACCAGAGGAGCACGGTCCTATCGTCGGATCCTGATGCCAGCATTGCGCCGTCAGGGCTGAAGGCCACACTCCTGACGCTACCTTCATGATCAAGCAGCACGCGCGCAGCCTTTGCGTCACTCACGTTCCAGAGTCGAATGGTTCGATCGTCAGACCCTGATGCGAGCGTCGCGCCATCAGGGCCGATGGCCACGCTCCTGACAGCGTCTTTGTGACCTGCCAGCACGGCAAGCGAGTCCGCCGTCTCGGTGCGCCAGAGCCGCACCGTGCCGTCGATTGAGGCTGATGCGAGCACTCGTCCGTCAGGACTAAACGCGACATCCGTGATGTGATCAGAGTGCCCATGCAGCACGCGCAGGGTCTCGGTTGCGTCGCGCCTCCATAGCCAGACCTTGTAGCCATGCGTGTTGAGGGCCAGGGTCACACGGTCAGGGCTGAAGGCCGCCTTCGACAGGGATATGCCGCTACCCTTCAACGGGGGTAGCGTGCGCCACGTGGACATCTGCCAAAAATGAATCTCGGAGTTGTCAGACACCAGAGCGAGCGTCGCGCCATCGGGGCTCAATGCCATTGTGACAGACACGCTCGGCCGTCCTTGCAACACCCGCAGGGCGCCGCCGGACGATGCCTGCCAGAGTCGCACCGTTCCGCCTGCCGAGCCCGAGGCGAGCGTCGCGCCGTCTGGACTGAAAGCAATGCTTGTCACTGCGGCTAAATATCCTTCGAGCAAGAACGTGCGCTCCAGGCGCGGCGCCGCTCCGGTCGAGAGATGCCACAGGCCCACAAAGCCGCCCTCAGTGACCGAGGCGAGCGTCGCGCCATCATGGCTGAAAGCCACGCTGGTCACATGCGTCGGGTGATGCTTCAGGATGTGCAGCGCCTTGCCCGTTGACACCTTCCAGACGCGGACGTCGCCATCTGTGGAACCGGACGCCAGCATCTCGCCCGTGGAGTCGAAGGCAGCTCCGAGCACCTCCGTCCGGTGACCGCGTAATGCCCGGATCGAGTAGCCAGTTGAAACCTTCCAAAGGCGGATGTTCGTATCTGAAGAGCCGGAGGCCAGAATCTCGCCATCTGGGCTGAACGCCAGGGTCGTCACCCTGTCCAGATGGCCTCGCAGCATGCTCAGCTGCCCGAACGTAGCTGCCTGCCATAGCCGGACACTGCCGTCGGACGAGCCGGAAGCCAGCATCTTGCCATCGCGGCTGAACACGACGGTGGTCACGTGATGCGAGTGCCCCTTGAGCGCGCAGAGCACGTTGCCGGTCGATACGTCCCAGAGCCGAACGGAGCAGTCCTCCGAGCCGGAGACGAGGGTGTCGCCTTCAGGGCCGAAGGCGAGGCTCGTGACCCAATCAGAATGACCGTCCAACCTGCGCAGCGCGCTGCCGGTCGCCATGTCCCACAGTACGATCCAGCTGGCATGAGCGGACGCTAGCAGCATCCCGTCGGGGCTGATCGCCACGGCGTTGCATCGACTCCCTTGAACCCAGGTCGGCTCGAGTCTCACCGCGTCCGGCATCGCCGCGCCGAACGTGTCGCACCCCTCGAACCGCGCGCCCCGCGCCCCTACCAGCTTCGCCCCGCGCAGCCTCACCGACGCGAGCCTCGCTCCGGTCAGCTCCGCGCCCACCATCCGCGCCCGCACCGCCGTCACCCCCGACAGCTCCGCCCCAGCGAGCGTCGCCCCCGAGAGGTCCGCCCCGTCGAGCAGCGCCCCCGCCAGCTGCGCCCCGCTCAGGTTGGCCCCCACGAGCTTCGCCTCCCGCAGATCCGCCCCCCGCAGGTCGCACCAGCTGAGGTCCTTCCCCGAGAGATCCTGCCCCCGCAGATCCGCCCCCGCGAGGCTCATCCGCTCGCTCGACTCGAGCCCCATCCGCCCGTCGATGCGCAGCGCGTTCCCCGCCGCCACCGCCCCGAACTCCCCGCCGAGCGCCCTCCGCGCCCACCGCGCCGCCGCCTCGCGCCCGGCGAGCGCCCCGAAGAAATCGGCCATCAGGTCGCTCACCTCGCGCTGCGCGAGCGCCGCCGCCTCGCCGGCGCGCTGCACCTCCTCGGCCGCCTCCCGCGCCACGAGCCACTCGAGCACCGACTGGTGGATGAACCGGAAGTTCTCCTGGTCGTCCCACACGAGCAGCGTCCCCGAACCGATCTGGTGCCGCGTCACGTCCACATCGAGCTCGTGCCGCCCGAGCGCCTGCAGCGCCGCGATGAGCTCCGCCGGCAGCTCGCGGATGTTCACGCTCTGCTCCGTCCGCTGCCACAGCCGCGTCGCGAGCTCCGTCACCGCACGCCACCGCTGCGCCACCGACAGCCCGGGCTGCGCGCCCTTCGGGTGCGCCCGCTCGTACTCCCAGACGAGCCACCGATCCAGGAGCAGCTGGTACAGCCCCGCCGACGTGATCTCCGCGTCGCCCGACCTCGCCCGGCGGAGCTGCGCCTCCTCGATCTCCGCGATGAACCCCAGCATCCGCGGGTTCGCCGACAGGCCGAGCAGGTCCTTCACGTCCGCGAGCTGCCGCACGCGCTCGTCGGCCGCCTCGTCGCTGCCGAGCCGGTTCACGAGGAAGCGGCGGATCTGCGCGCCGGTGAAGGGCAAGAGCCGCGCGAGCCGGTAGCCGGGGAGCAAGGCGGCCCGCTCCGCGAGCGCCGACCTCACCTGCTGCTCCGAGATGAAGTGCTGGCTCCGGCTCGTGACCACCACCTTCGCCGCCTTGCCCTGCGCCGCCTGGATCAGCGTGTCGAAGTGCTCGACCGCGCGGTCGTACGTCACGCGGAAGGCGAGCTCGTCGAAGCCGTCGAAGAGGAGCGCGATCCGCCCCTCGGCGAGCATGTGCCGGAACGCGGGCAGGTCGATCTTGCCGAGCCCCGCGAGCGCGAGGTGCTGCGCGATGAGCGCGTTCAGGTCGCGCGCCTTCTCCAGCGCGCGCATCTCGATGAGCACCGGCGTCAGCGGGCCGCCCGCCTTGCCCATCCGCCGCGCGAGCTCGTGCAGGAGGAACGTCTTGCCCGTGCCGAAATCGCCGAGCACCAGCACGAACCGGCTGTGCTCCGCGTCGAGCAGCTCGACGAACGCGTCGAGCGCGCGCTCGTGCAGCACCTCCTCCTGGCCGGTCGTGAGCGCGATGCGCTGGTCGACGTAGAGCGCCGGCGGATAGGTAGGGTCCCGCTCGAGCTTCGCGCTCTGCCACGCGAGGTAGCCGCGGAAGTCGATGAGCCCCTGGTACTCGAGGAAGCGCACGAGGCGCACCCGCCGCGCGCTCGCGTAACGGACGAGCTCCTCCGGCGCGGGCTCGCCGCCGTAGACCAGCGTGGACACGAGGCCGGGATCCTCGCGCCGGTAAGAAGCGTCGATGCTCTCCAGGAACGCGGAGACCGCCTCGGTCGAGATGCCGCTCTCGAGCGCCGCGAGCGGCGCGATGCGGACGATGCCGCCCTCGTTGACCGAGACGCGCAGGTAGCAGCCGAAGGGGAGGGGCGCGTCGAACCACTCGATCCCCACGCCCTCGGGCTCGCGCAGCCTGCACACGCGCTCGACGCGCGAGAGGAAATCGTCGCTGCGCCCCTCGCCCGGCAAGACGATGTCGTCGTGCTGCTCCGCGTGGCCGCCCGCAGCGCGCGCCGAGAAGCGGCGCAGCCGCCGGCCTCGCCCGGCGTGCTCGGCGCGGTCGGCGCGCTCGGCGCGCGCGGGCTCCAGCGTGCGCCGCAGGAACGCGACGAGGAACTCCGCCGACGCGCGGCACGCGAAGGCGCGGAAGCTGTCGTCCTTGTCGTGGTCGCCGTGATCCGAGACCGCCTTCGCGATGATCGACCGCCGCCCGAGGCGCTCCGCGACGTAGCCGATCGCCGCGGCCTCCATCTCGACGCCGAGCACCTTCCGGCCGATGAGCTTGAGCCGGTCGAACAGCCCGGCGTCCTCCTGCACCGCCTTGCCCGTGGCGATCGGGCCGATGTGCACGCGGAACGGCCGGGCCTCGGGCGGGCCGTCCGGGTAGACGAGGCGATCCCGGCGGACCTGCGCCAGGCCCGCCTCGGTGAGCTCGAGGCCGCCGTCGCCGATGCGGAGCACGCCCGCCGCCTCCAGCTCGCCGACGCGCTCGGTCCAGCCCGGGCACCGCCGCGCGCGATCCGGCCGCGCGACGGGCGGCGAGCCGCCCTCGATCTGGCTCGCGTAGAGCGCGTGCCGGAGCCACCACGCCTGCGACGCTCTCGAGGGCGGGCGCTCGGCCGCGAGCGCCGTCTGCCGCTCGAACTCGCGCGCGAAGAGCGCGGCGTCCATGTTCCACGTCCGCTCGAGGTTGTACGTCTCGAGGTCGTGGAAGAACGCGCCGTCGCCGCCCCAGGCGGGCGCGGCGACGCGCTTGCCCTCGTCGTAGCTGTAGACGCGATCCGCGACGATGACGTCGCCGAGCGACACCTCGCCGCGCCGCCCGGCGCAGATGCCGCACATCGCGAGGCACCCCGGATCGAGCTCGTCGATGAGCCCCTGCGCCCTCGCCGCGGCCGCGCTCTCGCCCATCCGCCCCGACCACGCGGCGGCGACGCGGAGCGGCTTTCCGCGGTCGTTCGGGAGCTCGCGGACGTAGTACGGAAAGCCGGCCGGATCCCGCGCCTCCCGCCAGCCGTCCCGGCCGCCCTCGCCGAGCGCGAGCACCGCCTCGAGCTCGTCCTGCAGCGCGGTCACGATCAGCGCGTCGACGCGCCCTGTGTCGACGCGCCCTGTGGAGATGTCCGGCGGCACTTAGTCAGTCTAACAAACAAGCGCGCGCCATCCCGTGCGCGGAGGCCTCGTCCCTCGCGCCGCGGCGGTCGTCCCTCGCGCGGCGGCGGTCGTCCCTCGCGCCGCAGCGGTCGTCCCTCGCGCCGCGGCGGTCGTCCCTCGCGCCGCGGCGGGCGACCCGAGCTTCGCCCGGGAGGCCCCCGCCCGCGCCGCGACCCGGCCGATTTTCTTGGACGACCGCCCTCCCGCAAGGCTTTCATCCCGCCCATGGCGAGGCTCGTCGAGGCGCTGAATCGATTCTTCGGGCGGGTCGAGATCCTCGCGCTCGGCCTCGAGAACGAGCGCAGCGCCGCCGAGGCCGCGCTCGCGAAGGGCATGCCGCTCGAGGCCCGCGAGCACGCCCGCACCATCCTCTCCGTCCTGCCCGACTCGGCCGTCGGGCTCGCGCTCTGGGCCGACGCCGCGGAGGACGCGTGGCTCGATCAGGAGGTCGTCACCGCGCTCGCCGACCTCGCGAAGCGCGTGCCCTGGCGCGCCGACGTGTGGCTCCGCCTCGGGCGCGCGGGGCAGCGCGTCGGCTGGGACGCGGCGCGCGACGCGCTCGAGCGCGCCACCGCGGCGCCCGAGGAGCGCGACGCGGCGCGGCTGGCGCTGCTCGACCTCTGCGACCTCGACCTCGCCGCCGGCGACCCGGCCCGCGCGCAGCGCTGGCTCGACCGCATCCCGGCGCCGATCTCGACCGTGCCCGACCGCGACGTCGCCCTCCGCCGCGCCGAGTGCGCGCTCGCCCACGGCGACCTCGACGGCGCGCGCGCCGCCGCGCAGATCCTCGGCGAGCCGACCGCGATCGAGGGGCGCGCCGCCCTCGTGCTGGCCCGGCTCGCGCTGGCCGAGGCGAGCGCCGCGGCGGGCGCCTCCGCCGCGGCGCTGCCGCCCGCCGACGTGGCGCGGGCGCTCGACCTCGGCCTCAGGGCGCTCGTGCTCGACGTGCCCGGCGCGGCGGAGCTCTGCGCATCGCTCGTCGCCGCCTCCCGCGACGTGCTCGTCGTCGATCGCGTGCGCCGCGTCGTCCGCGCCGCGGGCGCGCTCGACGAGCCGACCTGGGCCGCCGCGTTCGCCTTCGCCGAGGGGCGGCGCGACGACGCGCGGAGAGCGCTCGCGCGCGGGCTCTCCGCCGGCGATCGCGCGGCCGCGGCGGCGCTGCTCCGCATGGCCGTCGAGACCCGCGACCTCGGCGCGCTAGACGCGCTCGCGGCGCGGGCGGCGGGCGCGGACACGCGCGGCGCGGCGGCGCCGCCGCTCCCGCCCGACCTCGCCCGGCTGCGCGACGCCGCGGCCATGGCGTCCGAGGGGCAGGGGAGCGCGGCGCTCGACGCGCTCGACGCGGTGACCGGCGAGGGCGCGGCGTGGGCCGACGACATGCGCCGCGCGATCGCGCGCGCGTGGATCCCCGCCGCGGAGGGCGCGGCGACGCCGCGCGCGGCCGCGTGGGGAGACGTGCTGCGCGAGCTCGCGCGCACGGCCAAGCTCCTCGACCGGCTCGACCTGCTCGCGGCGACCGAGGCCCTCGCGGTGGAGCGGGAGCGCCCGCTCCGCGCCGCCGTGGTCGGCGAGTTCAACGCCGGCAAGAGCACGTTCCTGAACGCGCTGCTCGGCGAGGACGTGGCGCCGACCGGCGTCCTGCCGACGACCGCGACGCTCCACTGGGTCGCCTGGGCGCCGGATCCGTTCGCGCGCATCGTCGTGCGCGGCGGCCAGGACCGCGTCGTGCCGCACGCTGCGCTGAAGGAGACGCTGCGCGCGCTCGCCGCGGACGGGGCGAAGGTCGCGCGCGTCTTCATCTACGCGCCGATCGAGCGGCTCAAGCGCGTCGAGATCCTCGACACGCCCGGCTTCAACGCGCCGGATCCCGACCACATCGCGGAGGCGCGGCGGGCGTTCGACGAGGCCCACGTCGCCATCTGGCTGCTCGACGCGCCCCAGGCGATGAAGGAGTCGGAGCGGCGGGTGCTCTCCGAGATCAGCGCGCTCGGCGTGCCCGTGCAGATCCTCGCGAACAAGGCCGACCGGCTCAAGCCCGACGCCCTGGACACGGTGCTCGCGCACGTGCGCGACAGCCTCGCGGCGAGCGCCATCGCCTCGCTCACGCCGCCGATCGCCTTCTCGGCGCGGCTGTCGCTGAAGGGGCGGCTCGGCGACGAGGCGGCGCTCGCGGCCTCGGGGTGGGCCGAGGTCGAGGCGCTCTTCGCCGAGCAGATCGTCGACGCGAGCGACGCGCTCCGCGAGCGCGCGCTCCGGCGCAAGGCGGGCCGCATCGCGGCCGAGCTCGCGCAGGCGGCGTCGGCGCGCGCCGCGGAGGACCGCGAGGCCGGGCGGAGGGCGCGCGCCGAGGCCGACAGGCTCCGCGCGAGCGCGGCGTACCTGCGCCGCGAGCGGCGCACGATCGCCGCGGCGATCGACAAGGCGCTCGAGCCCGCGCGCCGCGAGCTCGCGGCCGACCTGCGCCCGATCGCGGCGCTGCCCGAGGAGCGCAAGCGCGCGGACGCCGGCGTGCGCGCCTACGTGCAGGAGCGGCTCGTGACGCGGCTGAGCTGGCCGCTCTCGACGGAGATCGCGCGGGCGGCGCGCTCGGGCGCCCCGCCGGGGGCGCGCCTCGCGCGCGGCGCCCACGACGACGAGGGCGGCGCGGAGGAAGCGAGCGCGGCGCCGTCGCCGCGGGCGGCGGCCCACGTGCGCGCGGTCCTGATGGGCATGGTGGCCGTGCACGACGCGCCCGACGAGCTCGCGGCGCGCTCGATCGAGGGCGTGGTCGAGGCCGCGATCGACGCGTTCGCCATGGCGCTGTCAGCCGAGGCGGAGGCGCCCGTGCCGCCGGCGGCCTCGGCGGCGGTCGAGCTGCGCGCGCAGGCGCTCCGGGCCGCGTTCGAGGCGCCCGAGGCGCCGGCCGGCGCCTGAGCGCGGCCTGGCTCGCGGCCCGGCTCGCGGCCACGCAGCGCCCGCGGCTCGGCCGCGCAGCGCCCGCGGTTCGGCCGTGCAGCGCCCGCGGCTCGGCCGCGCAGCGCCCGCGGTTCGGCCGTGCAGCGCCCGCGGCTCGGCCGCGCAGCGTCAGCGGCTCAGGAAGAACGCGAGCACCCCGAGCGCCAGCCCGATCACGAGCGCCAGCGGCACCACGAGCCGGACCAGCCACAGGTCGGTCGTGCGCTGGGGCGGCCGGCGATCCCGCCGGACCGGAGGCGGCGTGATCTCGATGATCTGCTCGGCCGCGGGCCGTGACGGCGGCCGCGGCAGCGCCGCGGCGCCTCGCGGCGCCTCCGGCCGGGGGGACGGCGCGCGGCCGCCCGCGCCGGGGAAGAGCGGCGCGAAGTCCTTGCGATCGTGGATCACGATGTCGCTCGACGGCGGATCGCTCGACGGGCTGCTGAGCCGCGCCTGCGGGAGCGTGCGCGAGAAATCCTCGGACGTCGGCCCGCCGCGCGGGTCGTGCCGGAGGGCGCCCCCCGCCAGCGCCGCCGCGCGCGACGAGATCGCGCTCGACGCCGGCCCCTCCGTGAGCGCGCCCTCGCGGAACATGGCCTTCGCCAGCACCTCGCCCCGCTGCGCCGGCGGCGGCGGCTCGACGTCGCGCAGCGGCGGCGCCGCCGTCATCGAGCTCCGGATCGACACCGGCATCGCCGACTCCATGGTCGGCGCGTCCTCGAGCGCGCTCGCCTGGGCGGCGGGGAGCAGCGCGTCCGACAGGTGCGGCAGGAGCCGCTCGAGCTCCTCGCGCAGCTCGCGCGCGCTCTGCTGGCGCTGGCTCGGCATCTTCGCGAGCGCGGTGAGGATGATCGCCTCCAGCGCGGGGTGGACCTGCGGCAGGAACAGGCTCGGCGGGGGCGGCCGCTTCCGGATGTGATCCATGGCCACCTCCCACACGACGGACGTGGGCGGGAAGGGGAGGCGGCCCGTGACGAGCAGGAACAGGAGGACCCCGCACGCGTACACGTCGCTGCGCCCGTCGATGGCGTCGCCCCGGCACTGCTCCGGGGACATGTACGCCGGCGTGCCGACGACCACGCCGACCGTGGTGACCGAGCCCCAGACGCTGATCGGCGCGCTGTTCGGCCCGTCGTCGCCGGCCCGGGTGCCGCCCTCGACCATCTTCGCGATCCCGAAGTCGAGCACCTTCACGCGCTCGACCGACGGATCCGCCGGATCCCGCAGGATCATCACGTTCTCGGGCTTGAGGTCGCGGTGCACGATGCCCCGCGCGTGCGCGGCCTCGAGGGCGTCGGCGATGCCGATCAGGATCCGCGCGGCGCGGGCCTCCGAGAGCCGGCGCTCGGCGAGCAGGACCTCGAACAGATCCTGCCCCGAGACGAGCTCCATCACGATGTACGGCAGGTGCCCTTCCACGCCGGAGTCGAGGATCTGCACCGTGTTCGGGTGGTGGAGGCGCGACGCCGCCTTCGCCTCCCGGTAGAAGCGGGTCACGAAGGTCTCGTCGCCGAGGAGCTGCGGGTGCATGATCTTGATGGCGACGTCGCGCGGCTCCCCCTCCTGCACGCCGCGGTAGACCGCCGCCATCGCGCCCTCGCCGATGAAGCCGGTGACGAGGAAGCGCCCCGCGATCGTTCGGCCGATGAGTTCCGGGCCCGCGCTCATGAGCGAGACTTCACCATAGGGTCCTCTGCGTCCTTCTAGAAGGGCTACCCCCCGGCGTTCGCGCGCTAGGGCTTCGCGGGCGCGGGCCGGGGCTCCGCCTTCGTCCCGAGGATCGCCTCGAGGATCGGCCGCGACCCCTGCACCGCGGTGCGCTGCGAGTAGAAGTGGAGCCCGCGCAGGCCGCCGAGCTCCTCGCCGCCGCCGGCGCGGCCCGGGCCGCCGTGGGTCGTCTGCGGGAGCACGGTGCCCGGGCCGGGCGCCTGATCGGCGATCTTCTCGCTGCCGAGCAGGACGCGGCCGTGGTACGGCGCGACGCCGAGCAGCACCTCCGCCGCGAAGCCGCGGTCGTCGCTGTAGACCGAGCAGACGAGGCTCCCGCGGCCCCGGCGCAGCAGCGAGACGGCGTGCGCCGCGCCGCCGTCGTAGGGGAAGAGCGTCGCCACCGGGCCGAAGACCTCGTGCTCGTGCGCCGCGGGCGCGCCGTCGGGGCCGCTCGCGACGAGCAGCGTCGGCGGCACGAAGTACCCCTTTCCGTCGGGCGCGCCGATCTTCTCGAACGGCCCGGTGCCGCCGAGCGCCACCGTCGCGCCCGCCGCGAGCCGCTCGATGCCCGCGCGCACCCCGCGGAGCTGATCGGCCGTCGTGAGCGGACCCACCGTGACCCCGTCCTGCGCGGGGTCGCCGACGCGCGCGTCGCGGAGGCGATCGACGAGGTCGCCGCGCACCGTCTCGAGCACGGCCGCGGGCGCGAAGATCCGCCGGATCGCCGTGCACTTCTGGCCGGCCTTCTGGGTCATGTCGCGCACGACGTCGCGGAGGAACATCGCGTAGGTCTCGGAGCCGGGATCGACGTCGGGGCCGAGGACCGCGCCGTTCAGGCTGTCGGCCTCCACGTTCACGCGGACGCTCTCCCGCGCGAGGGCCGGCAGGAGCCGGAGCGCGGCGCCGGTCGCGCTCGATCCGGTGAAGGCGAGGACGTCCTCGCCGCCGAGGTGCGCGAGGAGGTCGCCCGGCGGGCCGGCGACGAAGGAGAGCGCGCCGCGCGGCAGCGGGGCGCGCTCGGTGAAGATCTTCATCAGCCGGAACGCGACGAGCGCCGTGCTCGTCGCGGGCTTCGTGATGACGGGCATGCCCGCGAGGAGCGCGCAGGCGGCCTTCTCCGCGAGCCCCCACGCGGGGAAGTTGAAGGCGTTGATGTGCACCGCGACGCCGGGGCGCGGGACGAGGATGTGCTGGCCGAAGAACCGCGGCGAGCGCCCGAGCTGCACGCCCTCGCCGTCCGCGAGCAGCCGCGCGTCGCCGAGCTGGGCGCCGAGGTCGGCGTAATAGGCGAGCGTCCCGATCGCGCCGTCGATGTCGAACTTGGCGTCGCTGCGGGTGTTGCCGCCGTTCTGGATGGCGACGTCGAGGAGCGCGTCGCGGTGCGCGTGCGCGGCGCGCGACATGGCGCGGAGCAGCTCGCCGCGCTCCGCGAACGTGAGCGCGCGCAGGGAGGGCCCGCCCACCGCGCGCGCGAACGCCACCGCGGCGCCGAGGTCGAGCCCGTCCGTGCTGGTCTCGGCGAGCGGCTCCTCGGTCGCGGGGTTCACGAGGGCGTGAGGCGTTCCCTGACCGGCGATCCACTGCCCTTCGACGTAGCTCTCGAGCCGCTCCATGGGGCGCGTAGCCTACTCGCGCGGTCGCTCGGCACAACCCCCACGCGGGTCGGGGCGCCGCCTCGTCCGTGACGCGGATCCGGTGACGCGTTACTCGGATGACGCGCGCGTCGTGCCGCGCGTCACCCCGCGCCGTTCCATTCCGTGCGCGGTCACTTGCACGAAGCGGACGCGAGCAGCGCCGAGATCTTCGCCTTCACCACCTCGAACTCCCGCACCGCCAGATCGATCTCGGCCTGGCGCTGCCGGCGGCTGGACTCGACGAGATCGAAGCTCGTCACGGTGCCGGCCTCGAACGCGACCTGCGTGAGGCGCGCGGTCTCGCGCGCGAGGTCGCGCGACTGCTCGGCGACCGCGCGCGCCTGCTCGGCGACGGCGACGCTCCGGACCGCCTGCGTCGACTCGAGCTCGGCCGAGCGCTCCACCGCGCCGAGGCGGGCCCGCTGCTGCTCGACGGCCGCCCGGTTGATCCGGAGATCGCCGTAGCGCGCCCCGCCGTCCCAGATGGGGACGGTGAGCACGGCGCGGATCGACCACGCCCACGAGGACCCCGTGGCCGCGCCGGCGCCGTCGACGCCGCCGACGCCGCCGATGCCGCCGACGCCGCTGGCGCTGCCGCCGAACGACGTCTCGGTCCCCAGCGTGCTCGACACCTCGGCATACGGGGCGAACGCGAGCTTCGCATCGGTGAGGCCGCGCTCGGCGAGCTCGAGCTCGGCGCGCGCCGCGCGCACGTCGGCGCGCTGATCCGTCCGCGTCTGGCTGCACTGGGACTGCAGCTCCGCCGCGATCCCGTTCAGCGAGAAATCCTGCGGCACGCCGACCTCGCCCTTGAGGCCGAGCGCCGCCCCGAGCGCCTCGCGCGCCCTGCGCAGCGACTCGTCGCCGGAGACGAGCGTCGCGCGGGCGAGCGCGACGTCCTGCTCGGCGCGGACCACGTCGAGCTTGGTGCCGGTGCCGAGGCGCTCCCGCCGCCGCGTGAGCTCGAGCAGCTCGAGCGCGCTGCGCAGCCCGACGCGGTTGACCTCGCTGAGCCGCTCGGTCGTGACGATGGAGACGACGGCGTCCGCGACCGCGACGAGCGTGAAGCGGCGCCGGTCCTCGAGGCTCAGCTTGGCGACCTCGACCGCGAGGTCGGCGGTGCCGATGCCGTACCAGGCGCGCGGCGCGAGGATGGGCTGCCGGAGCGTGATCGACGCCGACGCGTTCGTCGGCGCGTCCGCGCCGCCGGGCGCCAGGAGGCGGCTCAGCTGGCCGCTCGCGTCGAGGCTCGGCAGCGCCTGGGCGAGCGCCCGCCGCGCGCTCCCCTCGGCGCGGGCGACCTCCTGCACGGCGACCACGAGATCCACCGACCGCTGCTCGATGATCGAGCGCGCCTCGTTCCAGCTCGCCAGCGTGCGCGCCGCCGGCGGGACGGGCGCGAGCGCCGGGTCGTTCACCTCGATGCGCTGCGGCGTCGCCGGCGCCGCGGCCGGGGGGGCGGTGGCGGGGGATGTGGCGGGGCCCGCCGGGGCCTGCTGGCCCGGCCGCCCCTGCGGCAGCTGGCCCGGCCGCGCCGGGGGGGTCGCCGGCTGCGCCAGGGCGACGCCTTGGTGCAGGGCGAGGAAGGCGAGGGTGCGAACAGCGACCATGCGGAGCCGGCGACGGGACATGCGCGACTCGATGCGCTGTCCGGCGCGCGACGACAAGCCCGAAGCGGACAGGCGCGCGGTCCGGGCCTGCGCGCGTGTGCGAAACCGTGGGCCTCGGGCCGCGCGGCGGCCCAAGTGATGGCGACGGAACGCGGATGCGCCACTATTCTGGACCACCGATGCCAAGCCGGTTGCCCCCGAACGACATCTGCCTCGGCTGCGGAAAGCGGCGGCGATGCGGCGCCGCCGACCCCTGCGCCCGCTGCGGCGAGCCTCCTCATCGCGCCGTGTGGCGGCGGTCCGCGCACCACGGCGCGTCACCGCGGATCGAGCTGTTCCTGAGCGCGATCACGAGCGGTCTCCTGCTCGCGTACTCGGCGCTCTACGCGCTGCTCCTGACCGGCCTCGCCGAGGCCGCGGACAGCTCCGTCGCCTCCGCGGCGCTGTTCGCCGCGATCCTGGGGCTCGGCGTGAAGCTCTCGCGGTGGATCGTGCGCTCGCTGTTCGAGCTCTGGGGCACAACCTGGTCGTACTGCTCCGCCGACGGCGCCCGCTGGGGCACCGTGCGCACGCTCTTCGGGTGGTACGGCGCCGGCGAGGGCGTGAGCCTGACCGAGTTCCGCGCCACGAGCGCGGGCTCGACGCTCTTCTGCTCCTCGGACGCGATCGACGCGGGGCTCCCGGTCGTCGCCGCGAACCTCTCGCGCCTCGTCGGAGCGCAGGGCCACGAGGCGTTCTCGCCGTTCGAGGTGCTGATGCTCAGCGCCTTCACGGGCCTCGTCGCGCGCGGCGAGGCGATCATCAGCCGGGCCACGGCGGTGCGCTGGCGCAAGGACTGGCTCGGCATCGCGCGGCGCGGCGAGCCCCACGCGATCTTCACGATCGAGCGCTCCGGCGATCGCGAGGAGGGCAGCGCCATCGAGCGCGAGATCCTCTCGGCCATGCAGGCCAAGGCGGACGGCCTCGCGTCCGTCGCCGAGCCCCCGCGGCCGGGCGGCTACCGCGACGCCGCGTGGCGGCCGCCGCCCGTGCGGCTCTGCCTCGACGAGGTGCTGCGCCCGCGCGCGCTCGCGCTGGCGGCGCGGGCGCTCCGGAGGTCGCCGCGCGGCGGCGCGCCGGTCGCGGTCGCCGCGGCGCTCGACGAGTTCGGCAGGCGCGACCCCGCCCGGATGAGCCACCTCCGCGTGCTCCTCGCCGAGCACCGCCGCCGCGCGCTCTCGGCGTGAGCCGCGGCGCTCAGTGCCACACGCCGATGCCGGCGCTCACGCTGTCGTAGCGCGGCGCGAAATCCATGGACGCCTGCAGCGTGTAGGCGGCCTCGGAGAGCAGCCCCCAGAAGGTCGTCGACAGCACGCGGAGGTCCGCGCCGAAGGTGAAGTGCTGCCGCCCCACGCGCCCGTAGCGGTTCGGCTCGTAGTAGCTCCCGAACCGCGTGTGCACGCGGCCCGGGATCGGCTCCGTCTCGATCCCGAACCGCGGCGAGAAGCTCACGTGCGCGCCCGAGCTGCCCACCGCCGAGGCGTCGTCGGCCCGCTCCGGCAGGTTCTGCGCCAGGAAATGCTCCAGGCTCACCCCGTTCGACACCGGGCCCGTGACGAGCAGCTCCGCGGTGATGAGCAGGTGCTCGCGCGGCCAGTTCCAGTAGCGGGCGCGCCGCTCCTTCTCGAGGACGTCCGGGCCCGCGGCGAGCTCGCGCTCGTCGGCCTCGCGGTCGCGCGCGCTCTCCAGCGCGAAGATCCGCTCCCGCCGGGCGCGCTCCTCCGGATCCGCGATCCCGGCGAGCTCGCGCTCCCGCCGCGCTTCCCGCGCGGCCCGCCGGCGCGCGATCGCCTCGCGGAGCTCCCGCTCCTGGTCGCGCGGGTTGATCCACGCCGGGTTGAGCGGGCGCGGCCCCACCTGCACGGCGAGGCCGATCTCGAGCTCCCAGGGGAGGACGACCTCGTTCGGCAGGATCAGCCCGCCGGCGCGGCGGACCGTGCCGTCCGTGACCACCCCCTCGCCGAGCAGCCGGCCCCCGTTCACCGGGAAGCGGAACGTCGCGCCGAGCCGGTAGGACGCCCAGTCGGGGCGGACGAGCACGCCGAGCTCCGGGGAGATGCCCGCGATCGTCAGGTTGGTCTGCTCGGCGCCCAGGCCGAGCGTCACCGCGCGGGCGCCGGCGCCCAGCACGAGCGCGTCGCCGAGGAGGCGGGCTCCGCCGAGGAAGTGGTACTTGCCGGTCACGACCGTGGTCTCGGCGCCGCCGTCGCCCGTGAGCGAGTACCGCTGCAGCTCGGCGTTGATCCCGAGGCCGAAGTCGCCCGCCTGGAGCTGGCCGCCGAGGGTCAGGTACACGAAATTCGAGTAGTCGAGGTCGATGTCGCCGCTGTTGTCGAAGTCGTTGTTGTCGAAGTCGTTGTCGCCGAAGAGCTCGATGGGCAGCGAGATCGAGGCGGCGACGTCCCACTCGAGCCACTTCACGCTGAAGGGCTCCCGGACCGCGGGCGCGGCGGCGTTGGCCACCATGCCGGCGATCCCCTCGGCGTAGGCGGCGTACGCGCCGGCGATCCCGGTCACGCGCAGCGGCGCCAGGATCGGCCCCTGGAAGAGGTCGATGGTGTAGGCGTTGTCCTTGATCGGCTGGGCCCGCGCGGCCTTCGGCGGGCCGAGGGCGAGGGCCAGCGCGGCGAGCGCCGCGGCGGGGCGGCGGGCGGCGCGGAGCGCCGCGGTCGTCTCGGTCACCTCGCGCTGCTCCTCCGGTCCAACAGCATCTCGTCGCGCCCGCGTCGAGGTGATAGCACTGGCCCGCACGGAAGGGACCGCGGAAGCGGCGCCCGACCTGCGGTGGCCGGGCCCGCCGAGAGGGCTCCCCGGCCAGCGAACGACAACCGACGAAAGAAGAGCGGCCCGCCCGCCGCCGCGCGAGCGCCCGCGCGCCCCTTTCCCGCCCAAGGAATCGCAGCTCTCATGCCCGCCCAAGCTCCCGCGCCCATCGCTCCTGCCCCGGCCGTGCCAGGGACCGAGGGGCGATCGCCCGGCGGGCGGCGGCGCCCCGGCGGGCCTCGCGCCCGCGGACGGCGCATCGCCCTGGTCGCCTACTACAGCTTCGCCGCGCTCATCATCGTCTCGTGCACCCTCCAGCTGATCCGGCAGGTCTTCTTCCTGCCGGCCGCGCCGTCGCCCTACGGGAGCTGCGAGGAGGGCCTCTTGGCCCTCGTCCGGGCCGTCGAGCGCGCCAGGGAGGCCGCCACCGGGACCGACGGGGAGGACGCCGCCCTCGACCGGTTCCGGAGCACGCTCGCTCCGGAGTGGACCTACCGGGACGGAGTGGCCGCCTCGTGCCGGGGCTCCGCGGAGAACGAGCGCGCTCTCGACGCCATCGAGCGGCTCCGCTATGCGGAGGAGCACGCAGCGCGGCGCGAGGCAGGCGACCTGGCTCCGCTACGGCGCCGGGTCCGGGCGATCGTCGATGGCCAGCTTGGGCCCGTATCCCCGAGATAATACCCCGACGCGGCGATCACGCAGGACGATATGACCGACATGACCGTTCCTTCTCCCCCTGCCGCAGTGGCGGGTGAAGCGCAGACCGGCGAAAAGCCCCAGCCGCTGCCCACCTTCGATGTGCTGCCCCTGTCGTCCGAGCTGCGCGAGACGCTCGCGGAGATTGGCTACGTCCACCCGACGCCGGTGCAGCTCGCCGTCTGGGAGCCGGTCACCCGGGGGCGCGACGCGGTGGTGCAGGCGCGCACCGGCACCGGCAAGACGGCGGCCTTCGGGCTCCCGATCGTCGACCACGCCGTCAAGCGTTCGCTCGCGCAGGCGCAGGTGCTCGCGCTCTGCCCGACGCGCGAGCTCGCGCTGCAGGTCTCCGCGGAGATCGAGCGCCTCGGCAAGCGCAAGGGCGTCAAGGTGGTCGCCGTCTACGGCGGCGCGCCGATGCAGCGGCAGATCGACGCGCTCGCCGCCGGCGCGCAGGTCATCGTCGGCACGCCGGGCCGCGTGCTCGACCACCTGCGGCGCGGGACGATCGTCGCCAAGCACATCCGGCTGCTCGTGCTCGACGAGTGCGACGAGATGCTCTCGATGGGCTTCGAGCGCGAGCTCACCGCGATCCTCGCCGAGCTGCCGCAGGAGCGGCAGACGCTCCTGTTCTCGGCGACGCTCCCGCCCGACATCGAGCGCATCGCGCGCAGCAAGCTGCGCTCCCCCGAGTTCATCACCCTCTCCGGCGACGCGGTCGGCGCGCTCCAGATCCAGCACTACGTCTACCTCGTCACCGGCGACAAGCTCACGTCGCTGATCCGGATCCTCGAGGTCGAGAACCCCGAGAACGCGGTCATCTTCTGCAACACCAAGGACGAGACGGAGGCGGTCGCCGCGGCGCTGAAGCGCCAGGGCTACGACGCCGACTGGCTGAACGGCGATCTGCCGCAGTCCGATCGCGAGAAGGTGATGAGCGCGACGCGCGAGGGGCGCCTTCGCTTCCTCGTCGCCACCGACGTGGCGGCCCGCGGCATCGACATCTCGCACCTCACGCACGTCATCAACTACGACTTCCCGCAGGACGCCGAGGCGTACGTGCACCGCACCGGCCGCACCGGCCGCGCGGGGCGCACCGGCACGGCGATCGCGCTGATCACGCCGCAGGACGTCGGTCCGCTCTACATCCTCCGGCTGACCTACAAGATCCGGCCGCTCGAGAAGCAGCTCCCCACCGAGGGCGAGCTCAAGACGCGCGCCGAGGCCGACCTCGTCGCGCTGCTCGCCGAGGCGTTCCTGCCGAAGGGCACGCACCCCGACGATCTCTCGCTCGCGCGCCGGCTGCTCACGCACGACCAGGCCGAGGCGATCGTGGCGGGCCTCCTGCGCGATCACCTCGGCGCGCGGCCCACGGCGCAGGAGGAGGCGAGCGCCGCGCGGCGCGCCCAGCAGCCGCGCGCGGCGTCGCGCGAGGGCGCCGAGCCCTCGACCAGGCCCGAGCCGGCGGCGCGCGGCGGTGGCGCGCGGGGCGAGGGGCGCGGCGCGCAGGGCGCGATCCCGCGCGCGGCCGACTCCGTCGATCCGCGCCCGCCGGAGACGGAGCGCAGCAGCGAGCGCGATCCCGCGCGCGAGGGCGATCGAGACCGCGGGCGGGATCGCGATCGCAGGTCGCTGCGCCTCCGGCGGGACGAGGGGCGGCGCGGGCCCCGCGGCGCGGACGCGCCGGCCGGGGACGACCTGCGGCTCGAGCCGCGCCGCCCCGAGGCGGCGAGGGCGCGCGACGAGGGGCCCGTCTCGGTCGAGCCGCTCACGCGCCCGGAGCCGCTGATGCGGATCGAGTCTCCGCGGGGCGAGGGCGCGCCCGGCCGCGGCCCGGAGCGCCTGCGCGATCGGTCCGGCTCGGCGACGCTGCTGTCGGCGCGCCGCGGCCCCGCGGCGGCCGGCGTCGCCGCTCCCGTCCGCCCCCACGGCGGCGCGCCGGGCCAGCCGTTCTCCCGCCACGCCGACTTCACCATGTGGCAACCGCCGGAGGAGGAAGGCGACGACGAGCCGATCCTCGGCGAGCCGCCGTCCCCGCCGCCCGGCTCGCCCGCGTCGCGCGGCGGCGATCGCGAGCGCGCGAGCAGCGCTTCGCCCTCGCACCCCGGCGAGCCCGCGGTCGAGATCGAGAGCGGCGAGCCCGGCGAGACGCCGCGCGCCGAGACGCCGCGCGACGAGGCGGAGGGCGAGTTCGTCGAGGTCTTCATCAACCTCGGCCGCCGCGACGGCGCGCGCGCGGCCGATATCCAGCGCACGCTCATCGAGCGGGCCGGGATGGCCAAGGGCGACATCCGGCGCATCCGGGTGCGCGAGCGCAACGCGTTCGTCAGCGTCCCGAAGGCGGAGCTCGCGCGGGTCGTGGCGGCGCTGAACGGCGCGACGATCGCGGGCAAGGAGGCGCGCGCGGAGCAGGCTCGGGAGCGCACGTCAAGCGCCGAAGAGGTGGCGGAGGACGCCTGAGCGCGGGGCGCCGCCGGAGCGTCGGTCCGCCGAGGCGAGGCGGCGGACCGGGCTCCTCGCGGGCGTTTCGCGCTGTCCACGCGCACGCCAGACACCGCCCGCCGGCGTACGTCGGTGGGGGCTCGCGTGCGACGCCGTCCAGGCGGCGCCTCCCGGCGCGCAACGCGCTAGCCAAGCTCGCCCACTGGTCGTATCACGGAAGGGATGGCGCGCAGTGGAGCGGAGGATATCGACCGGCTTCGACGGGACATCGATCGGGCGCTCGCCGACAAGCTCGACGCGGACAGGGTTCTCCCGCTGCTCGCGCGCCTGGCCCGCGCGACGACGCCCGGCAGCGAGCCGTGGCTCTATGCGCACCGCCACCTCGCGGAGATGGGCGTCGAGCACGACCCGTGGCGCGCCGCGCTCTTCGCGCGCCGGGTGCTGCAGTTCCACGAGGAGGACGACGGCGCGTGGGCGGTGCTCGGCCTCGCGCAGTCGCTGCTCGGCAACTACCGCTACGCCGCGCGCGCCTACGAGCGCGCCCTGGCCATCGCGCCCGACAACCCCTGGTACGCCCACAACCTGGGGCACCTCTACGACGTCGCCCTGAACCGCCCGCACGACGCCTTGCCGCTCCTGGCGCAGGCCACCGAGGCGCAGACGGGCGAGGCCGACATCGCCGCGAGCTACGCCCACGCGCTCGCTCGGTGCGGCAAGCTCGTGCTCGCGAAGAAGATCTTGAAGCGCGCCATCCGCCACGGCGCGACGGCCGACCAGATGGCGCTGTGGCGCTGGCTCGACGCCGGGGCGCCGACCGCGGGCGAGAGCGGGCCTGACCCTCAGCGCCCCGCCGACTCCAAGCGCAAGACCAAGCGGCGGCGCGCCCGCGAGCGCCAGAGCCTCGGCGACTGACCGGCCGCGCGGCCCCCTCGGCACCCGCGCAGAGCGTCCCACGCGAGGAACCCACGTGCGCCCGGGCCTTCCATCCGCGCATCCGAGGAGCGGAGCGAGGTCGCTCGGCGACCGAGGAGCGGAGCGACGGCGGTCGGCGACCGAGCTCGGCCGCGCTGCGGCGCGGCAGGCGGCGTCCGTCGTGACGCAGGATACGGCGAGGTTGTACGGGCACGGGCTACCTCGTCTGGCCGACTGCGGATGCCGTCGCCACAAGCGACATGCGGCGCCGACGCGAAGCTTGACGGTGGGTTGCCCGGTTGGCGATAAGCTGTGTTTCTCGACTGGTGCTGGACACGGTCCCCGTTCGGGAGAGAGCACCCTGCGAGGAGAAGACATGAGCGTCACGAGCGTGCAAAGGACGGACAGGACGGCGGAGCGCCAGGCGCCCTCCGCGGCCGTCTCGTCCGGCCCGCGCTGCTCATCCTCCCGGCGCGTAGATCTCGGGCGAGCCTGCAACTCGGCTCGCGGCGCTGCGCATCGGAGAGACGCGCTGCCCAGCGCTCTGCACGGCGAGCGCGGGCTCACGACGGAGAGTTCGCGATGAGCGAAGAAGCTCTGCGGCAAGAGATTGCGAGGCTCACGGAGCGCATCGCGACGCTCGAGCAGCAGATCGAGGGGCACGAGCGCGCGGCGAAGGAGCACGCCGAGCAGCTCGATAGCGCGATGCGCGAGGCGCGCGAGCGCAGCGAGCAGCTGGCTCGCTCGGAGGACGAGCTGCGTCGGCAAGCGGGCATCTTCAAGCTCGTGCTCGACAGCATGGCCGACGGCGTCGCCGTCGTGGACCACAAGGGCGAGCTCCTGATGCGCAACCCGGCCGCGGAGCACATGCTCGGCCGCGCGCCGCTCGACCTCGCCTCGGGCGACGAGCCGGGGCCCGGCGACGCCGCGCTGTACTTCCCCGACCAGGCGACGCCCTGGCCCGCGTCCGAGCACCCGCTCTCGCGCGCGCTGCGCGGCGAGACGGTCGATCAGGTCGAGCTCTTCGCGAGGAAGTCCGCCGACCAGGACGCGCGGCTCGCTCGCCGGCCCCAGGGCTTGCCGGGCAACGCCATGCCGACCCTCGCCCCCGCCTCGGCGCCGCAGGGGGATGACGCCGAGCCGCGCTCGGTCCGCTTGCCGCCCGCGTTCGCCGACGCGCGCCTCGAGGCCGGCCCGGCGACGGGGCTGTTCCTGACGGTGAGCGCGAGCCCGATGCGCGCCAAGGACGGCTCGATCTCCGGCGCCGTCGCGGTCTTCCGCGACGCGACCGAGAAGAAGCGCCTCATCGAGGATCTCGAGGCGAAGAACCGCGACCTGGTCGAGAGCGAGAGCGCCAAGAGCGAGCTCGTCGAGCGGCTCCGCTACGCGATCGACGAGATCTCGACGCCCATCCTCGAGCTCTGGGACGACGTCCTCGCGCTGCCGATCATCGGTGTGGTCGACTCGCGGAGGAGCGCGCAGATCATGGAGCGGCTGCTCGACGAGATCGTCCGTCGCCAGTCGCGCTACGTCATCATCGACGTGACCGGCGTCGAGGTGATCGACACGCGGACGGCGGATCACTTCATGAAGCTGATGAAGGCCGTCGAGCTGCTCGGCGCGCGGTGTCGCATCACCGGGGTCAGGCCCGCGGTCGCGCAGACGATGGTGGAGCTCGGCATCAACCTCGGCTCCGTGCGCGCCGCTCGCAACCTCAAGCACGCGCTGCGCGAGAGCCTGGCGCTCGCCGGCCAGAAGCCGACGCTCTCGTCGCTCATGGGCGGCCGCCGCGGCGCGCAAAAGGGCGACGAGAAGCAGACAGGACAGCCGTTCACCCCTGGCGGCCCGGAGGCCGCGTTCGATCCGTCGGGCAGCGGTCTCATGACCACGTCACAGCTGCAGCTCAGCGCGAGGAAGGAGACGTCCACTTGATGCAAGCGGGTAGGGTCCCCATCGTGGGCCTCTTCGGGAATTTAATCGTCTCGGTGCAGGGCGGGCTAACCGACGGGCAGGTCGAGCAGCTGCGCGACGACGTGACGGGGTCGATCGAATCGCGCTCGCCCCGCGGCCTCATCGTCGACCTCTCCGGTGTCGAGATTCTCGACAGCTATCTCACCCGCGCCATCCGTGACATCGCGCTCACGGCCCGGCTGATGGGGGTCCGGACGGCGGTGTGCGGCCTGCGCCCCGCGGTCGCGATCGCCCTCGTCGAGATGGATCTCGAGATCCCTGGCGTCGTGACGGCGCTCAACCTGGAGCGCGCCGTCGAGATGCTCGCGCCGTCCGCGGAGGACGACATGATGCCGCCGGAGCTCACGAACGAGGTGACGCATGAAGATCCCTCCTCGTGACGGACCGCCCTCCAGCGGCGGCGCCACGGGGCCGCCGTCGAGCCGGTCCGGTGGACCGGTGTCGACGCGCATGCCGACCCCGCCGCAATCGGCGCGCGGCCCTGTGCCGTCGTCTCCGCAGATCGTCGGCCGCTCGATCACGGATCAGATCGAGACGGTGCTGGCGCAATTCCTCTCGCCCGCGGTGAGGAAGAGCGTGATCGACTGCGGCATTCGGCAGGCGAAGGTCGACCCGCTCTACGCGCGCGAGGGCGATCTCAGGCGCCTGCTCGTCGAGGTCAAGCGCGGGGTGAAGCTGTTCGTCCGCGACCAGGCGCAGCTCGATCGGTGCATCACCGAGCTCGGCGAGCTCGATCACGCCGCCCCTGCGCCGCGCGAGATCACCATCGACGTGCGCAACGAGGAGGACGTGCTGCGCGCGCGGTCTGCGGGCCGCGAGCTCTGCATCGAGCACCTCGTCAGCGACGTCCTGCAGACGAAGATCGTCACGGCGATCTCCGAGCTCGGGCGCAACATCGTCAGGTACGCGGGCAACGGGCAGATCATCGTCCGCTCGCTCACCTCGCCGATGCGCGCGATCGAGATCATCGCGCAGGATCACGGTCCCGGGATCTCGAACCTGCAGGAGATCCTGAGCGGCAAGTACCGCTCGCGCCACGGCATGGGCGCGGGCCTCCGCGGGACGAAGGCGCTCATGGATGCGTTCGATGTCAAGACGGCGCCCGGCGCGGGGACGACCGTGACGGTCAGGAAGTACCTCGGATGACAATTGCGATCGGGACCGCGTGCTGCGTCGCGGCCGGCGAGGAGGTTGCCGGCGACGAGGTGGTGGTGGTCCGGCAGTCATCCTGGGCGCTGATCGGCCTCGCGGACGGGCTCGGCCATGGTCCCCACGCAGCGCAGGCGGCCTCCGCCTTCTGTCGCTACGTGGAGGACCATGCGTCGATGCCGCTCGAGGATCTCCTGACCGGGGCAGGGGAGCAGCTCGCGTCGACGCGCGGGGCGGCGGCGGCGCTGCTGCGCATCGACGAAGGCGCGGGCGAGCTCGAGTTCTCGGGCGTCGGCAACATCGCCATGAAGGCGATCACGCGCACGGCGATGCCGATCTTCTGCTCCGCCGGGATCCTCGGGCGGCGCGTGCGGCGGCTGCGCAGCTTTCGCTTCCCCGTGGCGCCGGGCGATGTCGTCCTCTTGCACTCGGACGGCATCTCCAGCGGCTTCGATCTCGGCGCGTTTCGCGACCTCGATCCGGAGGAGATGGCGCGCCGCATCGTCGAGGCCCACAAGAAGTCGTTCGACGACGCGACGTGCGTCGTCGCGGTGCTCCGCGACAGGGGCCCCGCGTGACGCAGCGGAACCCGCCCGCCTTCAGCATCCCGGTCACGCGCGAGGAGGATCGCTTCGCCTGCGCGGCCGAGGGCGCGCAGATCGCGCGCTGGGCCGGGCTGTCGGAGCGCGCGCAGCACGAGCTCGCGATCGCGATCGCCGAGCTCGTGTCGAACGCCGTGCGTCACGGCGGCGGCGGCAGCATCAGCATCCGCGCGATCCGCGAGGACGCGCAGGCGGGGAGCGGCCGGTGGGGCGTCGAGGTCATCGTGCGCGACTCCGGCCCCGGCCTGGACCCCAAGATCGCGATGCTGGAGGACGTGGGGCCGAAGAGCGATCGCAGCCCGTCCTCGTCGAGCTCCGCTCGGCTCGCGCCGAGGATGCCCGGTCAGGGCCTCGGGCTCGGGCTCGGCGCCGTGCACCGGCTGATGAGCTCCGTGGTCATCCGCTCGTCGCCCGGCATCAGCACCGAGATAATTGCCATCAAGTGGAAGTAGGCGGCGCGCCTCGCGCCCGCGCCGCGCGCGAGCTCCGCCGCGCCGAGTGCAGCGGCGCCGGTCGCCCTGACGCCGCGGGCCTTCACGCCGGCGGCCCGTCGCGCCCGCGGCCCGTCATGCCCGCGGGTGTCAGTTGAGCTCTTTCTCGGTCCGCTCGTTCTGCTCGGCTTCGAGGAACGTCGCGGTGATCTCGCGCTCGAGCGCGAGGTTGATCTCGCGGTCGAGCGCCTCGATGCTGCCCGCGAGGCGCGCGACGTTGAGGGCGTAGACGAAGACGCGCGCGCACGGGTGGACCTCGGCGTTGCCGCGCAGGCCCCGCTCGCGCTCTTCGGCGTTGAGGCCGTCGAGGAGGACCAGCGCGCGCGGATCGACCCCCTCGGCCACCAGCTCCATCCCGGGCACGTCGGAGATGTAGAGCTCCGCGCCCTCGACGTAGCGCCGAAGCACGGGGTTGAGCGCGGCGATCGTCTTCTGGGCGAGCGTCATGAAGCCGTCCCGGCTCGGCGCCCACGGGGGCATGCCGAGCTCGACGTCGAGCTCGCGCGAGCGCAGGAAGGCCTGCGTCGCCCCGCGGACGTCGCCCCGCTCGTCGCGGATCAGCCCGAGGTAGTAGTGGGCCTCGGCGTGCCGCGGGTCCTTGAGCGCCGCCTCCTCGATGAGCGCGGCGGCCTTGTCGGCCTGGCCGATCTCGTAGAACGCGCGCCCCACGAGGAAGGTGTGGTTCGGGTTGTCGTAGGGGCCGTCGGGGATCCTGGCGGCGACCTGCGAGGCCTCGTCGAGATCGCCCTTGCCGAGCAGCGCGTCGAACTTGAGGAGGAGCGCGTCGATGATCTCCTCGTCGACCTCGGCCAGATCGAGCGCCTGGTCGCACATCTCGATCGCCTGATCGAAATCGCCGAGCGGGTGGATGTACACCTCGGCGGCGTTGAGCATCGCCTCCAGGTAGGTGTCGTCGAGGGCGATCGCCTGGCGGTACGCCTCGATGGCCTCCTCGCCCTCGCCCTCGAGGGCGGCGACGAAGCCGAGCAGGTTGTGAGCTTCCGGCGAGTTCGGATCGAGCTCGAGCGCCCGCCGGGCCGACGCCTCTGCTCCGCGCGTGTCCCCGCGCTGGACAAGATCCCACCCGCGATCAAGGTGCGCCGAGAACTGGTCCATGGCGGCTCCACAAGTGTGCGAAGGGGGCTCCAGAGTCAAGAGGGAGCCCTGTCAAAGCAACCGTTCAAGCTGTTCCGAACACGACCTGCCCGGATTTCCAGCGGCGAGCTCGGCGCCGGCCGAGCGCCCGCGGGAACGACCGGGCGAAGGGATGGCGGCTCCGCCGGATCGTGCCCCGCTCACCGGGACGGGCCACGTCGCCCAGGGAGATCGCTCGCAGGAAAGCGGGAAGACAGGAAGATCCTTGATCCTCTTCCCGTCTCCCCGCCTCCCTGAGCGAGCCCGATCGCGGCCCGATCACTCGTGAATGGAGATGACCGTCCCGCGGTTCTCCGGCGTGGCCCAGACGCCGTGCCAGCCGCGGGGCAGCCTGGGCTCGCTCCAGAAGAAGACCTTCTTCGCGTCGAGCGGCGAGAGGTTCACGCAGCCGTGGCTCATCTCCCGGCCGAAGTTGGAGTGCCAGAAGGCGCCGTGGAGCGCGTACGACCCGTCGTAGTACGCGACGAACGGCACGTCCTCGATGCTGTACGGCAGGTCGCCCGCGACCGTCCCGTCGCCGTCCATCGTGGTCGCGATGTGCTTCTCGCGGATGCGGAACACCCCCGTGTGCGTCGGGTGGTCCTTCTTCTTGTCCTTCGAGCGCCTCCCCGGGGAGATGAGCGCCGCGAAGACGGGCCTGTCGCCCTCGACCGCGACCAGCGTCTTGCGCGACAGGTTCACGTCGATCCACTTCTCGCCCGGCGCGAGGTCCTGCGGCGGGGCGCCGAGCTCGGTGTACGTCCCGTCGGCGCCCTTCATCCACCAGCCCTCGGTGGTCTTCCGGTAGACGACCGACTTGTGCTTGTGGCTCTCGCCCGTCAGGCCGAACGCGGCGAAGCGCTCGAGCGAGCCGGCCACGGAGACGGACTTCATCTCGGCGTCGAACTGGTACTTGCTCGCCGTCTTCGCGAGGATGAAGCCGACCGACTTCGCGCCCTCGGGGAAGTCGATGCCCTGCGAGGACGGCGGCTTGATGATGTACATGCGGTCGCTCGGCGCGACGAGCCCCGCGGTCGTCTTGTACCAGCTGCGGCCGTTCCACCCGAACGTCTTGTCGACCGCGACGAAGAAGCCCTTCACCATCCGCTTCGCGACCGTCCCGTCGGCGTCCTTGTCGAGATCGGCGAGCGTGACGTTGAGCGGCTTGCCCTTGTCGTCGACGTTCTCCCACCAGGGCTTCTCGGGCTCCTCCTCGACCGGCGCCGGGGCCATGATGCCGAGCGACGCGGCCGCGGCGACGGCCGCCGCCTTGTCCTCCGCCGCAGACGCCTCCGAGGCGACGGCGGCCACCGGGGTCGCGCCCGCCTCGGGAGGGCTCGCCGAGGGGCGCGCGGCGGCGGCCGCGGCCGCGGCGGCGACTTCCTTCTCGGTCTCCTCGTAGAGCTCCTCGGCGCGCTGCCGCTCCTCTTCCTTCTTCTTGCGCTTCGACGACTCGAGGTACGGCTCGTAGCGCGCCATCTCGTCCTTCGAGGGGACGGAGCGGTAGAGCGGCGTGCCGTGCGTCGTGTTGAACGCGTACTTGTACGGGAGCACGTCGTCGAGGTTCGGCGCCGTGATGCCGAGGCGGACCTGCGGGTTCGACAGGTCGGTCGTCGCCGACCTCCCGCAGACGTAGCCGCCGTCGAGGAGGCGGTACCAGCCCTTGGCGCAGCTCCCGCCCTTGATCGGCTTCGGATCGACCGGCACCTTGCTGCCGAGCCGGATGTAGCCGAGCCGCTGCTTCGAGAACTCCATCGTCGGGTAGACCGCCGCCTGCGGCACGATCGAGCCGAGCAGCGGCCCCGTGTAGGGCTTGTCGGGCGCGGGCGGCTCCGGGGCCGCCGAGGGCTCGGCGCTCGGGGCCTCCCGAGGGGCGTCGGCGGACGCGGCGGACGCGTTCGCGCGCGGGGCGGAGGTGGGCGACGGGCGGGGCAGGGAAGACGTGCGCTCGGGCGGCGACTTGCCCTCCGTGGAGGGGCCGGGGGGCGCCTCGCCCTGGCAGCCGCTCGCCCACGCCGCGGTGCCGGCGAAGGCCGCCGCGGCGATGAACCCGAGCGCGCTGGAGACGAGCGAGGCGCGCGCGGCGCCGCCCTCGGAGCGGCCGGCGGCCGGCGCAGGTTGCGGCTGCCGCGCGCCGCCGGTGCGGACGTTGCCGCTGCCGTGCGATCGTGCGGGGTCGTTCTGCCCGCGGGGGCGGGGCGCCTGAGAGCGGTTCATCGCATCCACAGCGTTGGGCGAGGACCGGCCTTCCCGTTCCTCGCGGTCGTTGGAGCGACCCGTAGGGTCGGGTCGGCTCGGCGGTCTTAGTACCTGGTCACTCACGTGTCGATCCACTTCTCTGCGGAGCGCGCGTCCCTCGGGTTCGCCGCGTCGGGCGCCGGGGCAGGCGGCGTCGCATGGCCATCGCCAGAGCGAACGACATGCCACGCGGCTTCGACGTGCGGCGCACGCGCCGCGCCGCGCGGCCCGCGCGCCGTCCGGGGCGCGGGTGCCGTTCGGGCGGCTGCTGCTAGGGTACCGCCGTGGCGGAACGGACCCCGGGGCGTGGCTCGAACAACACGACTGCGGCCCGGCGCGCGGGCCTGGGCGCCGGGGTCATCCCGCTCGTCCGCGCCGCCTCGCGGCGCGCGCTGGCGACCGCGGCGGCCGTCGCGCTGCTCCTGCACCTGCCCCTCTTGCCGACCCCGCTGTTCTCGTGGCTCGAGGCGATGTTCGCGCTGCGGGGCGAGCTGACCGACTACGACGCCGGCGAGACGATCGTCCCGATCGACCTCGATCTGCTCGCGGACGATCCCAGCGCGGTCGCGGCGGCGCCCTCCGCGACCGGCGCCGAGGCGGCGCCCGGCGGCCAGGGCGCCGCGGCGCCCGCGACGCCGCCGCCCGCGCCGACCCCTCCCGCGGCGTCGGCCAGCGCCGCGCCCGAGGCGCCGGACGCGGGCGCGCCCGCGCCGCCGCGCCGCCGGCCGCCGGGCGACGCGGGCCCGGACGCGGCCGGGGACGGGGGCGCGGGCGACGACAGCGACCACCCGAACCTGCGCACGCCGCTCAGCGTCGCGGGCGCGCCGGGCAAGCTCGCGTCGAAGGACCCGAACGTGCAGGTGCTCATCGCCGGCGACCGGCTGCGCAGCCACGAGCTCGGCGAGTGGTTCGGCCGGATCCTGACGACCATCCCCCAGTGGCAGTCGTTCTTCCAGGACACCGCCGTCGACCCGATCCGGGACATCGACCACCTCCTCATCGCCGGGCCGCAGCTCCGCGACTCCAGCAAGGTCGTCGCCGTCATGGACTACCGGGCGCCCGAGGAGGCCATGCGCGCGGCGGTCGACGTCGTCGTCCAGCGAACGAACGGATCGTGGATCGAGGACGCCCCCGTCCCCGCCGCCCGGGCCACCGCCGACCGCAGCGAGCGCATCTTCGCGATGGTGCCGGACCGGCGGCTGCTCGTGGTCCTACCTGCTGAAGAAGAAGATCAACTATCCAAGTTGAAGTCCATGAAAGGATTCAACAAATCGTCGACGGCCGGCATCGTCATCTCGATGCTCACGCCGGCGAACGCCTTCCGCGGGGTCCAGGCCCTCCCGAAGAGCATCGGGTGGATGCGGCTCACGGTCACGCCGACCAAGGACGGGGGCGCCGACCTGGCCCTCACCGCGGGCGACGAATCCGCTGAAGAAGCGCTGGCTCACGCGCAGGAGCTCACGAGGACCTTGAACGCGATCCGGACCATCAACCTGGGGATCACGAGGATCGACGTGGTGGACGAGGTCACCTTCAACACCGACGGGAAGGTCATCTGGTCGAAGCTCCACGTCACGAACCGCCAGCTCAAGCTGATCATGGGCTTCGTGGAGCAGGCGCTGCGGGACCAGGCCGCCGCGCGGAGGAAGTAGCCCGCGGCGCGGACGAGGCGGCGCCGGGCCGAAGAAGCGGAAGAAGCGGCGCGCGGGCGCGGAAGAAGCGGCGCGCGAGGGCGGAGGACGGTCGCGCCGAGGGCGGAGCTCCGCCCGGGCCGCTCGGAACACTAGCCAAAGGGGCGGCGTTCAGTTAATCCGACCAGCCCGCGCCGATGACGCCCGATCACTCTCCGCACGCCGTGCTCGATGAGCTTGCCGGACACCCCCATGGCGACGACCTCGCGCGGGTCGTCCACACGGCGGCCTTCGCCGCCGCGGACGAGCGGCGGACCACGCTCGAGGGCGGCCTCGCGGAGCTCGTGGACCGGGCAGGCCTGTCCGCCGCCGACGCGGAGACCCGCTTCGGCAACGTGATCCGGGCGCTCGAGCGCGGCACCAGCGAGGGCGCGGGGAGCGCGACCCGGGTGCTCCTCGCGACGCTGCTCGCCCGCGGTGTCGCCCTCTCGCCGCCCGAGGGGCCGGACGCAGAGGGGCGCGTCGCCGAGGCGCTCGTCTGGCTGGCGACGTACACCTCGGTCGACGCGCTGACCGCGCTGGACGCCGCGATGGGCGAGCGCGCCGCGGGGCTCTGGCGGGCGGTCGCGGCGCTGGTGCGCCGCGCCGACCAGGGCGCGCTGCCGCAGCTCGGCCGGGCGGGCGCGATCATCGCCGCGGCCGGGCTGCGGGGGAGCGCGTCGCCGGACGCGCGCGCCGAGGCCGCGGCCCTGGTGGACGAGGTGCGCGATCCGATCGTGCGCTCGCTGCTGCGCGACGCGGTGTCGCCCGGCCGGCGGCCGAGCCGCGCGCCGGGCCCCTCGACCGCGGACGGCGAGGCCGCGCAGGGCGGCGCGGGGGCGAGCGGGGACGAGGGCTGGGCGGAGGGCGACGGCCGGGCGCAGGGGCGGCTCGCGGGCGAGCTGTCGCCGCCGCCGCGCGGGCCGGTGGCGCTCGTGCTGCTGGCGGCGACCGGGATCCTGCTGGCGATGCACGTCGCCCGGCTCGCCGGGCGGTTCCTCCTGCGGTACCGCCGGCCGGCCGCGGTGGAGATCAACCCGAGGGGCGTGACCGTCCGGAGCCGGACCGAGCTGTTCGGCCGGACGCTGCGGGAGCAGGAGACGTACATCCCGGTCGAGTCGCTCCTCCGCGCGACGCGCGAGGTGCGCTACCCGCGGCTCGGGCTCTATGCGGGGCTCGTCGCGCTGGGGCTGGGGACGTACCTCGGCGTCTCGCTGCTCGTCGACGGCGCGCGGGCCGGCTCCCCCGAGCTGCTCGGCATGGGCGCGCTCGTCTTCGCGTTCGGCGCGGCGCTCGACTTCGGGCTGTCCCACGTGGAGACGGCGGCGCGCGGCCGCTGCCGCGTGGTCCTCGTCCCGCGGAAGGGGCCGGGGGTCGCGCTCGCGGGGATCGAGCGCGCGGCCGCGGACCTCGCGCTGAGCAGGCTGCCGCGCGCCTAGCAGGCCGCCGCGCGCCCGAAACTTGGCCGGAACGCGCCGCCTCCGCTAGGCCGATCGGGCGAGGTGATGGCGATGCGCTCGAAGACCGAGGCGATGGCGGGGCTCAGGCGGATGCTGCACGACATGCTGACCGCGCGGGAGGGCGGGGAGAGCGCCCCCCGCCTGGCGCGCGCGAAGGGCTACGTGGACGGCGCGATGCGCGAGCTGCTCGACAGCGGCCAGGCGACCCGGCAGGAGCTCCTGGAGCTCGTGGCCGCCGAGCGCGCGCGCGTGAGCGGCCCCGCGATCGCGGAGATCCGCGCGGCGTCGCTGTGAGCGCGTGATGGCGCCGCGCCGCGGCTCACTGCGGCGCGCAGCTCGTGTTCGTGGCGAAGTCCCAGCACGCGCCGCTCGCGCCGGGCGCGCCGGCGTCGACGACGCCGAAGCCGGCGCGACCGCCGTCTCCGGCCGGGCCTCCCTCGAACGGCAAGGCGGCGGGCGCGGGGCTCGGCGTGACCTTGTACGCGATGCCCACCGCGTGGCCACCGCGGCCGCCGCCGCCGGGGCCGCCATCGCCGCCGGCCCCGCCCTTGCCGCCCGTGCAGCCCAGGATCGAGCCGGACGCCGTGACGCGGTTGCCGCCGTCGGCCCCCGTGCCACCCGCGCCGCCGGGGCTTCCGTCCCCGCCTGCGCCGCCGTTGCCCCCCTTGCCGACGGTGACGGTCACGTCGGTCAGCGCCAGCTGCGTCCCCAGGCTGACGATCGCGATGCTCGACCCGCCGGCCTTGCCGCCGCCTCCTCCTCGCCCGCCGCAGCCGCCGGCCCCGCCGCCGCCGCCGCTGGCGCCCGCGCCATCGGTGAACATCCCCCCACCGAGCGCGCAGAACCGGCCTGCCTTCGCGCCGCCGCCGCCGCCGCCGCCCTGGCCGCGCGCTCCGTTGATGCCCTTGCCGCCGTCGCCTCCGGCGACGCTGGCCAGCATCAGCGTGGTGTCGCTGCCACGCGTGCCAGGGCCGCCGTTGACGCCCCTCGCGCCGGGCTCGCCGCTCCCGCAGTCGTCCGACGCGCCGTCCTGTCCGTGCCCCACGCCGCCTAGGCCGTGTCCGGTCGGGGGATCCGCCTGCGGGGTGCCGGCCTGACCGCTCTGCCCGCGCCCCTCATCTTCCTCGGGCTTTCCACCCAGCCCGCCGACGCCTCCGCTCGTCTCGCCGTCGTCGCACGTCGTCTTGCCCGGAAGGCCGCCGTAGACCGCGATGACGCACGCGTGCGACACGTCCGCCGGCGCGCTCGCGCCGGCCTGCGCAGCCGCCGGCGTCTCGCCCGGCGCGCCGTCCCTCCCGTTGCCCGCGATCACGTCGACGCGCACGAGCTCCGCCGCGATGTCCGCGACCGCCACGCCGATCGACGAGCCGCCCGGCTCGATCGCGTCGGCCGCGCGGATCGTGAAGTTCTGCACCTTCACCCCGCTCGCGTCCTCCGCCAGCGTGAGCGCCACCTTGTCCGCGGGGCCCTCGATCGCGCTGCGCGCCTGGTCGCTCCACGTCCAGCCCGCGGAGCAGTCGAAGCCGCCGATCACCTCGACGGGCGCCTTGATCGTGACGCTCTCTCCGAATGCTCCGCTCGAGCACGCCAGCACCCGCTTGCCGTTCGCGTTCGCGATCGCGTCCGCGAGCGACGCGTACGGCCTCACCTTCGTCCCGTCGCCTCCGGACTCGGCGCCCGGGCTCGCGAACACCGCGCACCGCTCCGTCACCGTGCTCGCGTCCTGGGTCGGATCCGGGTCGCACGTCGGGTCGGGCTCGCCGGTGCCGGTGGTGCCGGTCCCGGCGGGGGGGCAGTACCTTGCGTCGTCCTCGCAGTCCTCGGAGTAGGACAGCGGCCAGCAGCCGGCGAGGTGCAACGCCACGACCGCCGGCGCGGCGGGGAGCATCCACAAGAAGGGGATGCCGAGCCTCCGCCGGCGCGCGGCGCGCCGCGCCGGCGCGCCGACCTCGTCCTGCGCTCCGCCGGAGGGGGGAGGGGATGCGTTGCTCACCGCCGTGCTGCTCGTCCGTTCCGTCGCTCTCATCGTCCCAAGCCTTTCCTGTGACGCTTCGCTCTGCCTTCACATCCTTGCAGAGGACGCACCGCGCCCTGGTCGCGCCGACCGGAGCATACCCAGTCGGCGGATCGCCGGATCAAGGGCGATCCGCCGGCGGCGTGCTCCCGGCGGGGCCCCGCGCGCGGCGCCCCCCGCGCCCTCGCGGGCCGCGCGCCGCGCCGCGGCAGGGGCTTTCAGGGGGCGACGATCGCCACGTCGCCCTTCGTGATCTGGCCGCCGACGCGCCACCAGTTCGCGATGAGCAGCTCCCCGTCCACCTCGATGATCCGCGAGAAGGCGCCCGCGAACCCCTCCTGCTCGATCTCCTGCACGAGCCAGCTGTGGCCGTCGCCGCTCTTCGTCCCGATCGCGAGCCGCAGGGTCCCGCTCGTCGCGTCCTGGTAGCTGATGCGCACCTCCCCGGCCGCGGTCACGAACACGCTCGCGTCGTCGCCGACGAGGTGCTGCCCGTCCTGGAAGGGGACGCCCTCGATCCCGAGCCCGTCGTCCGCCACCTCGGGCGGCTCGACCTCCTCGCCGCCCTTCACCCGCGCGTACCGCAGCCCCTCCGAGCGCCCGTCCGCGTAGGCGAGGTGCCAGTCGCCGGCGCGATCGATGAACAGCGACGCGCCCATGCCCACGTCGCCCGTGTCGGTCCCGTCCGGCGCCGCGCCGTCCACGATCCGGGTCTCCCACGCCCCCGCCGAGCGCGACGCGATCACCACGTCTCCGCGGATGCGGTCGTAGAACGCCAGGCCGAACCCGCCCGCGCTGTCCGGCGCCATCGCGATGTAATCGCCGATCGCCTCGGGGTACGTCTCGGTCCGGCTCCCGTCCGAGATCTCGGCGCACGCCGGCGAGCCGTCCTCGTCGACGCACACCTCGCCCGAGGCGCACGCCGGCGCGCAGTCGCCGCTCGCGAGCGGCTTCACGCAGCGCCCCGTGGACCGGATGCACTTCGTCCCCGCGCCGCAGAGGAACTCGCGGCACGGCGTCGCCTCGTCGGTCGCCACGTCCTCGAACCGCCACGCGCCCTCGCCGGGCGTGGCGCTCTCCCCGGTCGCGAGCCGGACGCTCGACGTGACCGCGCCGCCCTCGCCGGGCTCCATCGCGAGGTAGGCGATCACCGGCAGCCCCTTCACGAAGAGGAGCTTCGCGTAGCGGCCGATGTCGCTGTTCGGCGCCTGCTGCACGGAGCTCACGGCCCACGTGTCGCCCTGCTTCTGCGCGAACTTCAGCCCGCGGTTGGTCCGGTCGTAGTAGGCCACCGCCGGCTCGCCGTCCGGCCCTATCGCGATCGAGGTCCAGAGGCCGACGTCGTCGCCCGGCTCGGTCTGGCCCCCGCGGAACCCGCTCGCGTCGAACCGGACCGCGTCGACCGGGGGCTCGGCGGGCACGCCGTCGATCGCCTCCCACGCGACGGCCTCGCCGTCCCACGTGCCGACCACGAGATCGCCCCACGAGAACGCGTTGCGCCAGTCGGCCTCCGCGTAGCCGGCGACCCAGACGGTGCGCTTGTCGGCCGCGACCGCGACGGACGTGTAGGCCCCGATGAGCCCGTGCTCCAGCGCCATGCAGTCGGGCGCGACGCACTTCGTGTCCTCCACGACCGGCTCGTCGCTGCACGAGCAGCCCGCGTGCGAGCCGAGGAGCGCGGTGACGGCGACGCCGGCCAGCGCGCCCCGCGCGCCTCGCCGGGCGGCGCGCCTCGGCGCACCGCCGCCAGCGGGCGCACCGCCGCCAGCGGGCGCACCGCCGCCGGCCGCATCGCCCCGGCCGCCGCCGCGCCGCGCGAGCCGCACGATCGCCGCGGCGGCCGCGAGGCCGAGCCAGAGGCCGCCCGACGGACCGTCGCCCGGGCCGCCGGCCACGACGCAGCCGCAGCCGGCCGACGGATCGATGGGGACGCGGCCGCGGAGGATCGGCTGCCGCGCCGTGCCGAGGTTCCCCTCCTCGTCGACGGCCTCGACCTCGATGTCGGCGGCGTCGCCGACGTCCACCGCCCGCATCTCCGCCGCCGTCGACCACGCCGACCACGGCCCGCCGTCGAGCCGCACGCGCACCTTCGCGCGCTCGGCGTCCGACACCCCGTCGCGCACCTCGAGCGGCGCCCAGCCGTCCACCGCCGCGCCGACCGAGATGACCGGCGGCTCGACGTCGACCACCATCTCCACGGTCGCCGGCGTGGGATCGAGCGACAGCGGGTCGCCCGCGATCCGCGATCGCACCGAGATCACGTGGCGCCCCGGGAGCCGCAGCCAGTCGTCGCGCAGGTCGACGATGCGCTCGCGCGTGAACGGGCGCCACGCGCCGCTGTCGATCCGGTACGAGTACTCGACGACCCGGGTGCCGTCGTCGAGCGGCGAGCTCATGACGAGCCGGGCCGTGGGCCCGTTGTCGCGGGTCATCGTCGGCAGGCGGAGCCCCTCGGCCCGCACCTCCTTGCCGCTCAGCTCGGCCTGGGTCTCGCTCTGCATCGAGCGCTGCTGCGCCGCCGTGGCGAACGACGCGAAGATGCCGAGGTAGCTGTCCTGGCCCTTCGTGAGCTTCCGCAGGCCGGGCGAGCCCGCCCCCTCCGCCGACTCCGGGAGGATCAGCGAGAGGCCGAGCGGCGCGAGCGGCCCGTCGAGATCGATCGCAGGCAGGCCGCTGCCGATCAGCTGCCCGACCTGGCTGCCGATGAGGCTGCCCAGCGACTCCGCGATCGACCTGGGGTTTTCGCGCAGCAGCCCGCTGTTCGTCACCTCGCCGTTCGAGACGTCGATCGTCGTGATCACCGGCGTGAGCCCCTCGGGGGTCACCGTGAGGTTCATGGGCACATCGAGGTCGAACGTGGCCGTCATGAACCGGATGAACCGATCGAGCGACCAGATGTAGAAATCGAAGTTCGCCCGCTCGAGCTGGATCCGGATCAGCGGATCGTCGCTCGGGTCCGTGCCGTTGCCGAAGGTGACCCGAGGCGGCACCTGCGGGCGGATGACGAGCGCGACCTGCTGCGACTCGCGCTGCAGCGCGAGGTCCTTGGCCGACGCCGCCAGCAGCCCCAGCGTGCCGGAGTTGAGGAGAGGCACGGTCTCCGTGGAGATGCCGAGGCAGAGCAGCCCGCTGTTGTAGAGACCGTTCATGGCGTAATTCGCGAAACGTTCGGAGATCGCGAGACCGAGGTGCGGGCCGGGGAGGTCGTCGGGCCAGCCGGAGACGGTGTTGGCGACGAGCTCATCGGGGATCGGGATGCCCGTCGGCAGCGCGATGTCCGATAGCGGCACACACTTCGAGGTCGGCAGCGGCTCGGCGCCGCCGTAGAGGCCGAGGGTGACCCCGTTGCCGACGGGGTTGAGGTCGCCCCACGCGAGATCGGAGCCGTCGTCGCGCTCGCCCATGCCGCCGCCGGCGAGCAGCAGGTCGAACCCGCCCTGCGTGCCGGGGGAGATGCCCGCGAGCAGCCGCCCGAGGTCGATGTGGCCCTCGACGCCGAGCAGGATCGAGGCGCACTCGTCGGTCGCGTCCGTGCCGTAGCGGCAGACGCCGCCGATGTCGTTCGTGCCGTCGGGGCAGGCGGGATCCAGCGCCGGATCGGCCTTCTGACAGAGCTGCTGGTCGAGCTGGGACTTCAGCGCGTCGGACATGGACCCCATGAAGCTCGTGATGATCGGCTTCACGAAGTCGAGGGCGTCGCCCACCCACGTGCCCCCGCAGTCGAGGTGCAGGCTGGACTCGAGCTGATCCTCGTCGATCCAGAGCCGGCTCACCTTGACGCGCGAGTAGCCCTGCCGCGAATGCTGCGGGTTCACGTCGATCTCGATCGAGAGATCGACCTCGACATCGATGTTCGTGAAGGTCTGCTCGTCGGGCGGGCAGGCGTCGTTGCCGTTGAGGGTGACGTACTGGGTGCTCTCGCCCAGGATGCCGCCGTCGAGGAAGATGGGCAGGCTCTGCATCCGCACCGGCAGAGGCCCCCGGATGACCAGGTTGTGCGGCGTCTTGGGCTGGATCTGCAGCGCCGCGCGCCCCGCGTCGATCTCGGCCACGCACGCCGGGGGCGTCGCCGCCGGATCGGCGCCGCCGGGACAGAGGGTGTAATCGACGATGCCGGCGGCCACGGAGCCCGAGGACTTCGGGATGGAGAAGGTGATCACGCCGCTGTCCCCGCCGCCCAGCAGCGCGCGCCCGAGCACACCCAGGTTCTGCTCGAGGAACTCGACCCCCGACTGCGTGAGCCGCGCCGAGCCGGCGTTCTCGATGCGGTCCGCGGGCTTGAAGCCGGCGGGGAGGGGGGTCATTCCACAGCCGGAGCACCCGCCGCCCGAAGCGGCACATCCGGCGATCACAAGGAGCACAAGGATGGAGGAGAAATGCTTGATGACGCGGGGCATAAGGAACCCTCCGAGGAGCGCGACCCGCAGCGCCGGGCCCGCTGGGCGCGGGCGTCAGGACGCCACGACAGAGCGTACGCTCCCCGGAGAGCCGCCCGCAAGCGCTACTGCTGGCAGAGACCGTTGATCTTGACGGCGCTCGCCGCGAACTCGCCGCCGAGCGCATAGGCGTCTGCGCAGTCATCCGTCGCAGGCGAGTTCGTCGCGCTGCACCAGTCGCCCTTGAGCACGATCTGGCCGCTCTCGTCGCGCTTGCAGAGGTTGGGGTCCCCGCCGGTCCCGTATTCTGCGATATCGCCCGAGAGCACGACACAGAGACTCTGTCCGACCGTGGGGACGATCACCTTGTCGACCTCCTCCAGCGTGATGAAGCCGGCGAGCTTGCCGCCGTTGATGAACGCCGGCGCCTCGCCGTCCTGGCCGGGGAGGCAGGCGTTCATCCAGTCGAGCGCCTCGATGTTGTACCGGCCGATGCAGTTGTTGTCCGCCGACAGCGTCGCGTCGGTGAGCCGCACCTGGTGCATGGGGAGGACGATCGGCTCCGGGTCCGTTCCCGTGCCCATTTCCATGCCCGTTTCCATGAAGATGGGGACGTTGAGGTTCTCGACCTCGGCGCTCCACGAGCCGTCGTCGTTCAGCGGGGCGTCGATCTCGGTCGGCGCGATCTCGAACTCGCCGGCGGTCATGTTGGCGAAGCAGTATCCATCGAGCGGGCTGTCCGCGATCATCGCGCCGCCGGTGCGCAGCTTGCCGGTCGCCGTGTCGAACTCGAGCAACCAGGAGAAGGTGCCCGTGCCGTTCAGATTACACTGGGGCAAATTCATCGTTAACCCCTGGGCGACGAGGTCGGCGACATAGCCCACAGCGAGCACGTCGGGCTTCGTGATCGTGAGCTGCGCCATGCGCAGCCCGAACGTGGTCGCGTCCCGGTTGTCGTGGACGGCGACGCAATCCGAGGCGACCGCCGTGCACACCGGATGATCCAGCGAGCAGCCACCCCCGCCGCCGGTGCCTCCCGGGGGATTCGAGCTCGTCCCGCCCGTGTCGTCGTCGCCGCCACAGCCCGCCGCCGCGCCCGCCGCCGTCAGCGCGGACACACCTAGTACGTAAACTACCTTCAGAAACCGCATCTCCTGCCTCCTTTGGAGTCGAAAGATGCCGAGTATAGGCGACCGCAATGCGATGACCACGCGCGCGGGGCGACGCCGCACCGCGTCGCTGCGGCCTCATCGGCGCTGCGCTTCGAGGCGATGACGCGCGCTGTGACGCCGGGCGGCGCGCGGTGACGCCCGGCGACGCTCGCCTGTGACGCCTAGCGACGCTCGTACCGATCGCCGAGGCGCTCGCCCACGGGGAGCGCGCGCAGGAGGCGAATCATGGTCCACACGGTGCCAGCCAGCTTGCGCAGCTTCGACGTGCCGACGCGCTCGTTGTACTCGATGGGCATCTCCACCACGCGATAGCCGCACTTGGCCGGGAAGAGCAGCGTGTCGATGGGCAACGCGTCCCCCTCACCGTCGAAATCGAACGCCCGAATCACCGAGCACCGGTAAGCGCGCATGCCGCTGTGGACGTCCGAGGTCGGGATGCCGTGCATCGCGTGCGCCATGGCGGCGAAGGCGCGGTTGGCGAGGTAGTTCGGGACCGGCATGGCCGCGGGCCTCGCGCGGGTGCGGGCGCAGTTCACCACGTCGGCGCCCTCCTCCTCGATGAGCCGCCGGAGCACCGGGATGTTCTCGGCCGGGTAGGTGAAGTCGCAGTCGAGGTAGATGAGCAGCTCGCTCCGGGCCGCGGCGCTGTACATGAGGAGCTCCATCGCCGGGCCGTGGCCGCGGGGCGGCACCTGGCGGAGCACGCGCGCCCCGAGGCTGGCCGCGATCTCGGGGGTCCTGTCCCTCGTGGAGCTGTCGACGCAGAGGATCTCCGCGTCGGGCGCGACCTTCCTGATCTCGCCGATCATGGCGCCCACGCTCTCCTCTTCGTCCATCGTGAGCATGCCGACGGTGAGCCGCATCCGCCGGGGGCGCGGCGGCTTCCTGGCGACGATCACGTGCTGGAACGCGAGGAGGCCGGGCGCGCGGCTCGCGACGACGTCCTCCATCGGGCGGACGAGCGCGTGGTACGCCTTGTAGGGGAGCGAGCGGGAGAGATCGGCCGGATCCTCGCCGGCGCCGAGGCCGCTCAGGATGAGCCCCTTGGCGGCGCGGACGAGCATCGGGTTCTGCTCGACGCGGAGCACCTCGAGGCCGGCCCGCTCGACGAGCCGGAGCGCCGACGCGCGGGTGAAGAAGCGGAGGTGCGAGTCGTCGAGGATGCCGCTCGGCTCGTAGTCGAACCGCCCGGCGAGCAGGCCGAGGCGCACCGGCCACGCCGCCACGTTCGGGAGCGAGACGATGACGTGGCCGTCCTCCTCGAGGTGCGGCAGGAAGCGGCAGAGCACGGCGAGCGGGTCGGCGGTGTGCTCGAGGACGTCGGCGAACAGGAGCAGGTCGAAGCGCCGGTCGCCGAGCGCCTCGCGCACGGAGCTGTCGCTCGTGATGTCGGCGGCGAGGACCTCGTCGAGCACCTCCCCGGCGCGCGCGCGCGACCCGGGCGCGATCTCGATCCCGGTCACGCGCGCGCCCGTGCGCTTGACCGCCGCGCCGTTGAGCCCGATCCCGCAGCCGACGTCGAGCGCCGTCCGGGGCCGGCCGGCGACGGCCACGAGGGCCCGGTTCACCTCCTCGACCGCGTACTTGCGGCCGGCGGGGGCCTCGGCCGGGGCGCGGAGCGGCGCGCGCGGGCCGGGGGCGTCCTCGTCTCTCGGATCTCCAGGGGGGCGCGGCCCTCGAGCTTTCACGTCTCCTCGCGCGCGGCCGGGCTCGGCGTTCACGCGCGGCTACTTAGCACGCTTCTCCCAGGCGGCGTTGAATTCGCGGATCGTCTCCTCGGTCTTCGGGTTGTGGAGCATCTTCCGCAGGATGGCCGGCGGCACGGTCACGATGTGCGCGCCGGCGTCGAGCGCCTCGTTCACGTCCATGAGGTGGCGGATCGAGCCGACGATGATCTCGGCGCGCAGCCGCTCGCGATCGAGCCGAGCGCGGGTGCGCTCGATGACCGGGGCCGCCGCGTAGCCCATGTCGCGGATGCGCCCGCTGAAGATCGAGACGTACGCGCCGCCGGCGAGGGCGGCGAGGTACGCCTGGTTGAAGCTCATCACGCACGTGACGTTGGTGCTCACCCCGCGCTTCGCGAGGGCGTGCGTCACCTTGAGGCCGATCTCGCCGAACGGCACCTTGATGCAGATCCGCCCGGGCGCCCACGCGTGATAGCCGCGGGCCTCCTCGAGCATCGCCGCCTCGGTCTCGCTCGTCAGCTCGACCGACACGGGGCCGTCCGACGCCGAGAGCACCTCGCGGATGCGCTGCTCGAGATCGACGCAGCCCGCGTCGCGCGAGAGGATGAGGGGGTTCGTTGTCACGCCCGCGAGCACGCCCCAGGAGAACATCTCCTTGATCTCGGCCGGGTTCGAGCTGTCGAGGAAGAACATGCCGCGCTCCTGAGGGCTCGCCCGAGCCCCGGCGGGGTCTAGGCCAGTTCGGCGGGACGGAGAAGGAGAAACCGTCCACGCCGCCCGGTCCGCCCGCTGCGCGGGCACGTTGCCTGCGTGAACGGCGTTGCGGTCGAGGGGAGTCCGCGCTTCATTTCGGGGTGTCGGGGATCTCCCTCCGACTGAACGTTTCCGCACGGACGGCGCGTCGATGAACAGCGTACGATCGTCGAGAGACCCCGTGGAGCACAGCCCGCTGCTCGCGTCCTGCTCGCCGGCCGGGCTCTACGTCGCCTCGCTCGACGGCCGCCTCGTCGACTGCAACGAGGCGCTCGCCCGGCTGCTCGGCTACGGCTCGCGGGAGGAGGCGCTCGCGGCGGCCGATCTCGTCCTCGGCGGGTGCGTGGCGGGCGGCGCGGGCGCGAAGCCGCCGCCGGCGAGCGCGATCGAGACGTGCCTCACGCGCCGCGACGGCTCGACGGTCCGCGTGATGCGGACCGAGTCGCTCGCGGAGGGGCGCGGGGAGCGGCTCGTGACCGGGGCGATCGTCGACCTCTCGTCCTCGCCCTGCACCGACGAGCGCCGGCGCGAGCTCTCGGAGGAGCTCCGCCAGGCGCAGAAGATGGAGGCGGTCGGGCGCCTCGCGGGCGGAATCGCCCATGATTACAATAACTTGCTCGCGATCATCCTGAACTACACGAGCCTCGTCATGGAGGAGCTCGACGAGCGGAGCCCGGTGCAGAAGGATCTCGCCGAGATCAAGGGCGCCGCGCAGCGGGCGGCGTCGCTCACGCGGCAGCTGCTCACTGTGAGCCGGCGCGGCCTCGCGCAGCCGGTCGTGCTCGACTTGCGGGGCGTCGTGCGCGGCATGGAGGGCGCGCTCCGCGCGGCCGTCGGGGGCGGCGTCGAGCTCGCGATCGCGCTCGGCCCCTCGGGCTGCCGGGTGCTGGCGGACGCGGGGCAGCTCGAGCAGGTGGTCATGAACCTCGCGCTGAACGCGCGCGACGCGATGCAGGACGGCGGCCGGCTGTCGATCGAGGCGCGCGCGGTCCGCGTCGGCGCCGCGGGGGGCCTGCGCGACGCGCACCCGGCGATCCCGCCCGGCAGGTACGCGCGCCTCGTCGTGAGCGACACCGGCAGCGGGATGAGCGACGACGTGCGGACGCGCGCCTTCGAACCGTTCTTCACGACGAAGCCGAGGGGGAAGGGGACCGGCCTCGGGCTCGCCACCGTGTACGGGATCGTCAAGCAGTGGCGCGGCTTCATCGAGCTCGCGTCCCGGCCCGGGGAGGGCACGCGCGTCGAGATCTACCTGCCGCTCTCGGCGCGGGAGGCGGCCCCGCGGCGCGGGCGCGCGCCCCGCGCCGCGCCGCGCCGGGGCGAGGGCGGGACGGTGCTCGTCACCGACGACGAGGACGCGGTGGTCGCGGTCGCGAGCCGGATCCTCGCGCAGCACGGCTACACCACGCTGACGGCGCGCGGTCCGCGCGAGGCGCTGCGCGTCTGCGAGGCGCAGCGCGGGCGCGTCGACCTCCTGCTCACCGACGTGCTGATGCCCGGGATGTCCGGCGGAGAGCTCGCCGAGCGCCTCGTGAAGCTCCGGCCGGACATGCGCGTGCTCTTCATGTCCGGCTACACGGGCGACGCGCTCGCCGCCCGGCCGGACGCCGCGGTGCTCGGCAAGCCGTTCACGGCCGAGTCGCTCCTCCGCGCCGTCCGCAGGGCGCTCGGGGGGGCCGCGTAGCGAGGCGGGGCCGCGGGCGCGGCGCGCCGGCCGACCCGCGCTGGCCGCGCGCGCCGGCGCTACGGCGCCTCGCCCCGCTTGATGCCGTAGGCGCGGATCTTCTTGTGGAGGTTCGTGCGCTCGACGCCGAGCAGCACGGCCGCGCGCGAGATGTTCCAGTCGAGGCTGGCCAGCACCTCGACGATGTAGCGGCGCTCGGCCCGATCGCGGAACTCGCGCAGCGTGAGGCGGGGGCGCTCCGGCTCGCTCCGGGCCGCGCCCGCGGGCGGCTCGGCCGCGCCGGGGGCGGGGGGCGCGATCGACCCCTCCCCGGCGGCGCCCTGCGCGTCGTCCTCGAACGGGTTCTCGTGCGGATCCTCCGGCAGATCGGCGATGGTGACCACGTCGCCCGAGAGGATCGCGGCGCGCTCGATCACGTTCTTGAGCTCGCGCACGTTGCCCGGCCAGCTCCGGCGCTCGAGCGCGGCGTAGACCACCGGATCGATCGCCTTCTGCTTCAGGCCGTTCTCGTTGCAGAACGCCGCCATGAACGCGTCGGCGAGCGCGCGCAGGTCCTCCATGCGGTCGCGCAGCGCGGGGCTCTTGATCGGGAAGACCGCGAGCCGGAAGAAGAGGTCCTCGCGGAAGCGCATCGCGGCGACCTCGCGCGAGAGGTCCTTGTTCGTCGCGGCGAGCACGCGGACGTCGACGTGCCGGCTGTGCTCGCCGCCGACGCGGCAGATCTCGCCCGACTGGAGCGCGCGCAGCACCTTGGCCTGGGCGGCGAGGTCCATGTCGCCGATCTCGTCGAGGAACAGCGTGCCGCCGTGGGCCTGCTCGAAGAAGCCCCGCTTCGGCCCGCTCGCCCCGGTGAACGCGCCGCGCTCGTGGCCGAAGAGCTCGCTCTCGATGAGCTCGCGCGGGATCGCGGCGCAGTTGACGCGGACGAAGGGGCCCCGCGCCCGCGGCGAGAGCCGGTGGATGGCGCGGCTGATGAGCTCCTTGCCGGTGCCGCTCTCGCCGGTGATGAGCACGCTCGCCTTCGTGGGCGCGACGCGATCGATCTCCTTGAACAGCCGCTGCATCGCGGCGCTCTGGCCGATCATCTCGTAGCGAGACTGCACCTGCGCCTTCAGATCCTCGACCTCGCGCGCGAGCCGGGAGTTCTGCAGGGCGTTCTTGACGCCCACGAGGACGCGCTCGCGGTTGAGCGGCTTCTCGAAGAAGTCGCAGGCGCCGAGCTTGACGGCCTTCACCGCGTCGTTGACGGTCGCGTGCCCGCTGATCACGATGACCGGCAGCTCGCGGGTGGCGTCGTCCTGGCGCACGCGCTGGAGGAGGTCGAGGCCGTTCATGCCGGGCAGGAGCAGGTCGACCAGGGCGAGGTCGACGGGCGTGTCGCCGTGCGCGAGCAGCTCCAGCGCCGCCTCGGCGCTCGGGGCCTCGGCGACCTGGTAGCCCTCGCCCTGCAGCACGAGCCCGAGGGTGCGTCGGATGTTGCGCTCGTCGTCCACGATGAGGACCGTGGGCGAGGCGGCGCCGCCCGGGTGCAGCGTCGGGGTGGAGGCCGCTGGAGCAGGCGCTGGAGGGGAAGCGGGCATGGGCCGACCATACCCCAGCTCCCCCGCGCGCCACGACGCGGGAGCAAGAGCGCGCGGGCCCGGCCGCGGCGGAAGCCCTGGCGCGCGGGCGCAGGATTGGGTACGAGGCGTGCCCGATGAGACCCACCGCCGCTGTCCTCGCCCTCGCCGGGTGCCTCGCTGCCCTGGGCGGGCTCGTGGGCTGCGACTTCGAGCTCAACGACGGCCGCACCGCGACCCTCACGTACACCGAGGACGCGCGCGCCGCGTACAACGAGGCGATGGCCGCCTTCGACGCCAAGGACTGGGAGGACGCGCGCGCCCTCTTCTCCGAGGTGAAGCGGCGCTTCGCGTACAGCCGCTACGCCCGGCTCGCCGACCTCAGGATCGCCGATCTCGAGTTCGAGCAGGGCAAGTACCCCGAGGCGATCTCGGCGTACCGCGCGTTCATCCAGGAGCACCGGACGGATCGGAACGTCGAGTACGCGAAGTACCGGATGGCCAAGTCGCTCTTCCTGGACATCGACGACACGGTGTTCCTGCCGCCGGCCGAGGAGCGCGATCAGGCGACCACGATCGAGGCCCACAAGGAGCTCCGCACCTTCCTCCGGCAGTTCCCGCGCAGCCGTTACCGCGAGGACGCGGCCTACATGCTCGAGGTCGTGACGGGGCGGCTCGTGCGCCACGAGCTCTACGTGGCGCGCTACTACCTCAAGGAGGACGTGTTCGACGCGGCCATCGCGCGGATCGACTACGCGCTGCGGACCTTCCCGGGCTCGGGGCTCGACCCGGAGGCGCTCGTCCTCAAGGGCGAGACGCTCCTCAAGATGAAGAAGCCGGACGAGGCGCGCGCCGTGTTCGAGTCGGTGATCCGGGACTGGGGCGGCCCGTTCGCCGTGGCCGCGCGGCGGTTCCTCGACGAGATGGGCCCCGCCGGCGGGCAGCGCCGCGCGCCCGCCAAGGCGGCGTCGGGCCCGGCCCGCTCGGGGCCGCAGCTGTGACGCAGGCGGTCGGGCGGCCGTCCTCCGGCGCTCGCTACGTGCTGGAGCAGGCCGACGCCGTCGGTTCGCCGGGCGAGTTCGTCTATCGCGGCCTCGTGCGGCTCCCGGACGCGGACGTCCCGGTCGAGGTGCGGGTCGCCGAGGCGACCGGCGCGGCCACGGCGACGGTGGACGCCGCGGCCGTCCCGCACGGCGGCCCGCCCCCCGACGAGCTCTCCCGGACCGCGGCGGCCCTGGTCCGGAGCGCGACGAAGTCGGCGGACGCCCACGCGCGGCGGCCTCCGCGGAAGATCGTGCGCTGGCGGGGGTAGGCCGGCGGGGCAGGGCAGGGCGCGCTGCGGCCCGGGCGCCCGGCGTTTTTGCGCGATCGGCGCGTCTCGCGCCGTCGTCGACCGGCCGGGAGCCATGCTAAAAGCGTCCCCACCATGTCCGAGAAAGTACCGATGACCCCCGAGGGGCAAGCGCGGCTCCGCGAAGAGATGCGACGGCTGAAAGAGATCGACCTGCCGCAGGTCGTCAAGGACATCGGGACGGCCCGGGAGCACGGCGATCTCTCCGAGAACGCCGAGTACCACGCCGCCAAGGAGCGGCAGGGCATGATCGTCGCCCGCATCAGCTACCTCGAGCAGACGCTCTCGCGCGCCGAGGTGATCGATCCGTCCAAGCTGAGCGGCAGCAAGGTCCAGTTCGGCGCCAAGGTCAAGCTCGCCAACGTGGACACGGACGAGGAGCAGAGCTTCCAGATCGTCGGGCCGGAGGAGGCCGATCTCAAGCTCGGGCGCATCTCCATCGCCTCGCCGCTCGCGCGCGCGCTGCTGGGCCACGAGGTCGGCGAGGAGGTCCGCGTGATGATGCCGGCCGGGCCGCGCACCTACGAGATCCTCGAAGTCTCCTACGCATGACCGATCGCAACGGGGCCGCTCCGATGCGCCCGCGGGGCCATGGGGGCGCCGGCCGGCCTCCCGGGGGGTCCGTGCCCCCCGGTCGATTCTCCCACGGGAGCCGGCCTGACGCGGCCGCCGCGGATGGGCCTGCCGGCGCCGCGCCGGGCGCGCTCGGGCCTAGGGCGCCGTCGGCGCCGCGCCTGCAGCCCGGGCCGGCGCGGCCGTCCACGCCGGCGCCGGCGCCGAGCCGCGCCACGTTCCCGAGCGGGAGCTCCGACGCCCCTCCGCGCAAGCTGGAGACCGAGATCGGGTGGCGCATGGCGGACGCCTACCTCGCGCTCGCGGCGCTCGCGCTCGCCGAGCTCCTGGTCGTCGGCGCCCTGCGGTGGCGCGAGCTGCTCGGTCCCTACGAGCTCGGCCGCGCCGTGCGCGATCTCCTGCCGCTCGCGCTCGCGGCCGCGGCGCCGTGCGCCGCCGTCCTCGGCGCGGTGCTCGAGATCGTCATGCGCGCCGAGCGCCGGGGGTTCCGCGTCGCGGCGGCGCTGCTCGCCGGGGCGTTCGGCGGCGCGGTGGCCTTCGGGGTCTCGGCCGGGCGCATGTTCGAGGGCGGCCGGCGCGCGCCGTTCGTCGCGGCGCTCTCGCTCCTCGCCGCCGCAGCGACCTTCGCGGCGGCGCCGCGCGTGGCCCGCGCCCTGAAGCGGGCGCGCGCCGCGGGCTCCGGCCGGTGGCTCGTCCTCGCGTCGGCCTGCGCGGTCGTCCTGCTCGAGATCGCGAACGTGCGCGTCTTGCCGCGCCTCTATGCCGCCTTCCACCTCGGGCTCGCGGCGCTCACCCTCGCGGCGGCGACCTTCGCGACGCCGGCGCTGCCCACGCGGGCGTCCCGCCAGGGCGACGGTCGCGAGCGGCGCTCGCCGAGGCTCGTGCGCGCGGCGCTCGCCCTCGTGCTCTTCGCGTTCGGCGCCGCGCTCGCGCCCGGCGCGGCGGACCGGCTCGCGCTCGCGGACAACATCCGGCTCATCTACGCGACGCACGGCCCGCTGCTCGGCCACGTCGTCGAGCTGGCCGCCGTGCTGTCGCCGCCCGAGCCGCTCGACGCCGCGCCGCTCGACGAGCGCGCGAGCGGCAACGCGATCGATCTGCGGGGGCGCGACATCGTGCTGATCAGCATCGACGCCCTGCGCGCCGATCACGTGGGGGCGTACGGCTACGAGCGGAAGATCACGCCGAACGTCGATCGCCTCGCGGCCGAGGGCGTGCGCTTCGAGGCGGCGTACACGCCGACGCCGCACACGTCGTACGCGGTGTCGTCGCTGATGACGGGCAAGTACATCCGCCCGCTCGTGCTGCAGGGGCTCGGGGACGACTCCGAGACGTTCGCGCAGCACCTCCGCCGCTACGGCTACAAGACGGCGGGCTTCTACCCGCCGGCGGTGTTCTTCATCGACGGCGAGCGCTTCGGCGCGCTGCGCGATCGGGCGCTCGATTTCGAGTACCAGAAGATCGAGTTCGCGAGCGCCGCGCTCCGGCTGGAGCAGGTGCGGAGCTACCTCGCCGGGCTCGGGTCGGAGCAGCGCGCGTTCCTGTGGGTGCACCTCTTCGAGCCGCACGAGCCGTACGAGGCGCACCCGGAGCACCCGCTCGGCGATCGCGACATCGACCGCTACGACGCCGAGATCGCGGTGGCGGACGCGGGCGTGGGCGCGATCGTGGACGAGATCCGCAGGGATCGGCCGAACGCGGTCGTCATCGTCACGGCCGATCACGGCGAGGAGTTCGGCGAGCACGGCGGCCGCTACCACGGCACGACGGTGTACGAGGAGCAGGCGCGCGTGCCGCTCATCGTGAGCGCGCCCGGCCTGCTCTCGCCGCGGGTGGTGCGGGCGCCGGTGCAGCTCGTCGATCTGCTGCCGACGGTGCTCGCGGGGCTCGGCATCCCGCGGCCCGCGCGCGTGCGCGGCGCCGACCTCGGGCCGCTGCTCGCCGCCGGCGACGCGGCGGCCGAGCAGGGCAAGGCGGCGCCGCCGGGCGGGCCGCCTTCGCTCCCGGGCTTCGCGTTCGCCGAGACCGACACGCAGACGCTGCTCGCCAAGGGCACGCTGCGGCTCGTCTGCGCGCGCAAGATCGGCGCGTGCGCGCTCTACGATGTGGCGACCGATCCGCGCCAGCAGCAGGACATCTCCGCGCTGCGCCCGGCGGAGCTCGGCGCGATGCGGTCGGAGCTGCGCGCCGTCGAGGCGTCGCATGGGCGCTACGAGGTCCGCGGCCTGAGGAAGGAGGGCAAGGGCTGGCCCGACGCGCTCCGCCGCGGCATCGCCGGGGACGCCGACGCGGTGGTGGAGGTCGCGGCGCTGCTCGACGACGCCGACGTGGCGATCCGCCGCAAGGCGGGCGAGGTGCTCTTCGATCTGCGCCGCTCCGAGGCGGCGCCGTCGCTGCGGCTCGCGCTCGTGCGCGACGAGGACGACGAGGTGCGGCGGTGGGCGGCGCTCGCGCTGACGCGGCTCGGCGAGGGCGCGCCGCTCACGCGCGATCTCGTGGTCGATCCCGACCGCAAGTGGCGGCGCCTCGCGGCGCTCGCGCTCGCGGAGTCGGGCGATCGCCGCGGCGACGACGTGCTCGTCGCGTGGCTCCGGCAGGTGGTCCGCGGCCCGGAGCAGGACGGCGGCGCCGATGCGGGCGAGGCGACGTCGTTCGAGCGGGCGCGCGAGATCGTCGACGCGCTCGCCAAGATCCGGGTGAAGGCCGCCTTGCCGCCGCTCATCGCGGCGCTCGGCGACGTGCGGCTCCGCCCGCACGCCGCCGCGGCGCTCGCCGCGATCGGCGAGGACGCCGCGCGGCCGGCGCTCGCCGAGCGCCTCGGCCAGGAGCCGTACCAGACCGCGCGCGTCGCGATCGCGGAGGCCCTGGTGAAGCTCGGCGCCGGCCCGGAGCTGCGGGCGCCGCTCCTGCGCATGCTCGGCACGCCGGATCCGCTGCCCGGGGGGCTCGGGCTCGCGCTCCGGGCCGACATCCTCGACCTGCTCGGCGGGCCGCGCGAGCGCGATCTCGGCCGCCTGCGCCGCTTCGCGAAGAGCGGGGTGGGGCTCGGCGTCGTGATCCCGAAGGCGGGCAACGGCAAGGGCGTGCGCGTCCTCTGCCGCGCGCGGACCGACGACGGCCGCCCCGGCGAGGTGCGCTTCGGCAGCCCGAGGCGCGGCGCGCGGCCGCCGAAGCGGGACGGCGAGTCGATCGTCCCGGCGAGCGCGCCGGAGCTCGATCCGGAGCGCGCGGTCACGCTCGCGATCCCGCCGGGGAGCGAGCCGACCGAGGCGTTCGCGACGCTGCCGCCCGCGGCGGGCGCGCAGCCGGGCGCCTACGCCGATTTCGTGGTGTACGCGACCCAGAACGTCGAGGTGTCCGCGTGCGCCGTCGTCCCGCTGAGCGACGAGATCCCGCCCCCGCCGCCTGCGCCCTGGTCGCCGGGTGACGCCGGCGGCGGCGGCGACAAGGCGGCGCCGCCGCCGCGCTCGGTGGACGGAGCGCCCGCGGCTCACCGGCCAGATTGACGCCGCAGGCGGCGAGACTAGAGTCCGCCGCGTGTCGGACAAGGACCGAGAGCAGGCCGAAGAGAAATCCGCGGGGAATGACAAGGACGAAGCCACGCGGAGCGATGGCGACGAGGGCGGGGCTGCGGAGGCGGCCCCGGCGCGGCCGCCGCGCGGCGCTCCGGTGAAGGAGGCCGGCGCCGACGAGGGCGACGGCGACGCGGCGCAGCGCGTCGCCGAGGCGCTCGGCGTGGGCGAGTCGGACGAGGCGCCCGCGGCGGAGGCTGCGGGTGGCGAGGCGGCCGAGCCGGCGCCGAACCGCGCGGCCCGCCGCCGCGACGAGGCCACGGCGCGCCGTCGCAAGAAGAAGGCGACCGGCGACGAGCTGCCCAAGGACAAGAACGCCCGCGCGAAGGAGCTGCTCGCGCGCCGCCGGGAGCAGGCCGCGGGGCGCCGCCCGGTCCAGCTGCTGCCGGGCGAGATGGTCGAGGACGCGCTCAGCCGCATGACGAGCGGCGCCGGCCGGTGGATCAAGAAGAACTTCCATGTCCTCCAGTGGGGCGTGCTGGCGGCGCTGGTCGCGACCGGCGGCGTGCTGTTCTACCTGTCGCGGTCCGAGAAGAAGGACGCCGTGTCGTCGTCGGCGCTCATGTCGGCCGTCGCCGCGGATCGGGGCAGGGTGCTCGCCGAGGACACGCGCACCGACGAGGAGAAGGAGTTCGACACCACGAGGACCTTCAAGACCACGGACGAGCGGTCGGACACCGCGCTCGCCGCGTACAACAAGGTCATCGACGAGCACGGCGGCAGCGGCGCGGCGATCCTGGCGAAGCTCGGGCAGGCCGGGGTGCTGCTCGACAAGAAGGACTACGAGCACGCGCTCGAGGCGTACAGCGCCGTGGTCTCGTCGCCGCTCGCGGGTGCCGACCCCGACGTGAAGGGGCGCGCCATCGAGGGCATCGGGTTCGCGCGGGAGGGCAAGGGCGATCTCGACGGGGCGCTCGCGTCGTTCAAGGAGCTCGAGGCGATCGACATGAAGGGCTACAAGGAGCTGGCGCTGTACCACCAGGCGCGGATCCACCTGGCCAAGGGCGACAGCGAGAAGGCGAAGGAGCTGCTGAAGAGCGCGCACGAGAAGCTCCAGGCGCCGTCGACCGAGGGCCGCTCGTTCCAGTTCCTCGAGGCCGTCGTCGAGGAGATGCTGCGCAAGATCGATCCGGCCGCCGTGCCGCCTCGCGCCGCGTTCGGCGGTCCGAAGGGCCAGACGATGACGCCGGAGGAGATCGAGCAGCTGATCCGCCGCGCGCGGGAGAACGCGGAGAAGAAGGCGGGCGATGAGCAGCATTAGCCGCGCCGCGGGCGCCGCGCTGCTCTGGCTGGGCCTCGCGTCGCTCGGCGGCTGCGGCAACCTGGGCGTCGCCGCGGCGCCTGACGCGCCGCTCTGGTTGCACCATCCCGGGAGCGCGCTGGGCATCACGAAGCGCCGCGAGCTCACCGCCGAGTCGCGCAAGGTCGGCGAGGCGTACGAGCGCGGCCGCCCCGAGATCGACGCGGCGCACCGGCGCGTCTTCGTCGGCTCGAGCGATCACGGCCTGTACGCGGTGCGCGCCGACACGAGCGACGTCCTCTGGCGGTTCGAGACGCTCGGCCCGGTACAGAGCGAGCCGCTCTACGACGCCGCGTCGGACGCGGTCTACTTCGGCTCGAACGACGGCGCGCTCTACAAGGTGCGGGCCGCGGACGGTCGGCTGCTCTACCGCTTCATGACCAACGCCAAGGTCACGCGGCGGCCGGTGCTGCGCGACGGCGTGCTCTACGTGACGAACTCGAACGACACGCTGATCGCGCTCGACGCCGAGACGGGCGCGATGCGCTGGCACCAGCATCGGACGCCGGCGTTCGGGATGGAGATCTCCGGGTACGCCGGCCCGGCGCTCGGGCGGGACAAGGTCTACACCGCGTTCTCCGATGGGGTCGTGATGGCCTACGACCTGAAGAACGGGTCGGAGCAGTGGGCGCTCGTCGACCTGGCCGCCGAGGCCGAGCAGAGCGCGGGCGGCCAGACGCCGAAGTACCTCGACACGGACACCACGCCGGTCTTCGGGCAGATCGCCTCGGGCGATGTGGTCTTCGTGGCGGGTTACGCGGGCGGGGTGTTCGCGCTCGACGCGGAGAACGGGACCCGGGCCTGGGTGAACGAGGCGGCGGTCGGCGTGACCGAGCTCGTGCTGTGGCATCAGCCCGCGCACGCGCCGCGGAGCGGGGGCGGTCCGATCGTGCCCGAGCGGAAGGTGCTGCTCGCGTCGTCGGGCCTGACCGGCCTGTGGGCGTTGGATCCGGAGGACGGCCGCACGATCTGGCGGCGGGATCTGCCGGATGGGGGCATCTCGGCCCCGGTGCCGTTCGCGGGGGCGCTGCTGGTGACGACCACGCGCTACGGGATCTTCCTGTTCTCGCCGCTGGACGGGGCCGTGATCGACGGCATCGAGACCGGGGGCGGCATCGCGATGACGCCGGCGGCCTACGGCCGGCGCGCATTCGTCCTGACGAACGGCGGCGCGCTGCTCAGCCTCGACGTCGAGACGCCGCCGGTTCCGAAAGGCTGAGCGTCTGTTCAGATCTGGGGTGGCGTCCTAGTCTAGGGCCGGTGCGCTGACAGAGGGGTCCGGCGTCCATTCGGAAGGCTGGCGGAGCGATGCGTGAGGGGGCGCAGGCCATCCTGGTCTGTGGTCGTGCCGAGGATCGGTGCGATACGCGCCTACATTCTGTGGGTGGCGTGGCGCGGCTGACCCAGGTTGAGGTCGGCGCGGCCGACCCAGGTTGAGGTCGGCGGCACGGCTGACCCAGGTTGAGGTCGGCGGCACGGCTGACCCAGGTTGAGGTCGGCGGCTGACCCAGGTTGAGGTCGGCGGCTGACCCAGGTTGAGGTCGGCGGCTGACCCAGGTTGAGGTCGGCGGCTGACCCAGGTTGAGGTCGGCCGTGGCCGAGCCGGATCGGCCTCAACTGCGTGAAATCGCTCCCAAACCAAGGCCCGGCCCCCCTGCCCCTGGACCAGCCTTGGATCGCATAAGAAACATTATGTCAACTCGCGCCGTCGGCTGTCTTGGCCGCCCTCCGGTCCGAGCCCGACCGGTCCCATCGAGCCGCGCCGGCGAACCCCGGTCGGTCGACGGCGCCCTCGCGCGGATCCCCGAACCCCGGTCAGCCCCTCGCCGAGCGGATCCTCACCAGCGGACGCTCCTCCGCCCCGCAACGGCGAACCCGGTCCCGCGCCGTCGCCTCCGCCAGGCGTTCGGCCTCCCCGCGGCGGCCCTCCACCGGCCGCCTCCGTCCGGCAGGCTCAGTCGTCCTCGGCCGCCTCTTCCTCGTCGTCCGGCCCCTCGGCCGCCTTCGGCGCGACGGCCGCCCACAGGACGACCTCGCCGCTCCGGGTCAGCGGCCTCCCGGCGGCCTCTTGCCCGCTCCGCCACGCGCGGACCTTCGCGGGCGCGTCGTCGCCGAGCGGCGCGAAGCCCGCCTTCTTGAAGAACGCCTGCGCCCAGCCCGCCTTTGCCCGGGCTCGCAGCACGATCTGCTCCATGCCGAGCTCCCGCGCCCGCTCCTGGAGCTCCGCCAGCAACCGCGTCGCGATGCCCCGCCGCTGGTGGTCCGGATGCACCGAGAGCTCCTCCAGGTACGCGACCCCGGGCGCTTCGTCGCGCCATGCCAGGTAGCCGGCCACCTCGTCGTCCGCCTCCGCCACCCGCACGTCGTGCTGCCGCGTCAGCGCGACGAGCTCGGAGAGCGCCCGCGCCGGCACGTCCGCCGCGTCCACGCCGATCTTCTCCTGGTACATCGCCGCGCAGGCCTGCTCCACGGCGACGAGCGCCGGAAGCTGGGCCTCCTGGAGTCCGGTCACGCGGATGCGCTTCGGGGCTGTCCGTTCGTCATGCATCCCCCGAGGCTATCGCCATTGCTCGGGATGCCCCACTTCTTGCCGATCCCCCGCGCCCCCCGCGCCGCCCTTGCGCCGCAGCGCGCAGCACCTCAGCCGCGCAGCTGGAGCAGCCGCGCTATCGTCTCGCCGTCCCCGGGGCTCAGCGGGACGAGGATCCCGAGCGCCGCGCCCCGCGGCGGAGCGTTCCTCCCGTCCATCGGGACGAGCCGGAGCTCCCCCGTGCTGGAGATGCCGATCACCGCGATCCGCAGCGCCGGCAGCGGCTCGATCTGCGACGCGGGCAGCCGCGGCGGCGGCGCCTGCCACTCGCCCTCGTAGGGCGGATCGCTCCACGCCGAGTCCACCGCCGCCCCCTCGGACGGCCGCTCCTGCATCGCTCCCGAAGGCCCCCCGGCCAGCGTCGGCTCTCCCTGCTGATCCGCAGAGGCGGCGCCCGCGTCGTCGTCGTCCGGCTCGGCCTCGGTCCAGTCGCCGCGATCGTCGGACGCCTGGCGCTCCGCCGGCGCATCCTCCGGCGCCTCGGCGGACGGCTCGCCGTCGCCCGCCTGCTCCAGGCCGAGCATCGGCGTCTCCTCGTCCAGGTCCTCGATCCGGTGCTCCATGAGCACCCGCTGCTCCTGCGCGGTCAGCGGCCGGCGCGTGGTGCCCTCGTCATCCGACCAGAGCCGCGGGCGCCGCTCGGTCGCCTCCTGCGACGAGCTCGCGCCGAGCGGGATCGAACGCCGCCGCGCCGAGGCCACGGCGATGGCCGTCGGCACCGTCTCGCGCTGATCGGGCGGCGGCTCCCCGTCCGCCGGGAGCTGCTCCCCGGTCGCGCTCTGCGGCGCAGCGCCGGACGCGCCCTTCCCAGGCTCCTGGCCCGCCGGCGCGCCCGCAGTCGGGAGCTTCACCGCCGGGACCTCCTCGGTCACCGCCGTCGTCGACGACACCCTCGCGTGGGTCGGCCCCGCGAAGCTGGCGATCGGGCGCGCCTTGATCGGGGCAGGCCGGCCGGCCGCCCCGGCCGCCCCGCCCGCCTGCGATCCCGCGGCAGGGCGCGCCGGGAGCCCCGCCGCGGCGCCGGCCGCGCGCGCCGCCGGCGACAGCTGCGTGGGGGTCGCCTCGCGCACGGCCACGGACCTCGCCGGCGCGGGTCCGCGCCCCGCCCCGAGCGGCACCGCGCGGCCCAGCCCTCCGACGGGCCGCGGCGGCGGGCCGGCGTCGCGGGACGACGACGCCGCCGAGCTCGTCGGCCCCGCCGGCGCGTCGCCGGCAGGCGCGCGGATCGAGGGCGACCGCTTCGCGGCCGGCGACGCGGCGGCCGGCGGCGAGCTATTGCCCGCGCCGCCGCGCTCGGTCCGGCCTGCCTCCGCGCCCGGCGGCCGCGACGGCGTCGCGCGGGCCACGCCCCCCGGCGCGCCCGGCCTGGGCGGCGGCGCGCTCGCCGTGGCAGGCGTCGCGCTGGGCGCCTGCGGCGGCGTGCTCACGGGCGTCTTCGGCGCGCTCGCGATCGCCGGCGGCGAGTCCGTGGCCGTGGCCGAGCCCGGATCCTCCTCGGTCACCGCGATCTTCTGCGCCACCTCCGCGGCCGCCTTGAAGAGCTCGAGGGCGCGCAGGTCGGCGTTGGCATCCGAGGCCTGCTCCGCGGCGCGGCGCAGCCACCTCAGCGCTTCTTCACGCTCCCCGCGCGCCCACAGGGCGGTCGCGGTCGACAGCGCCCAGTGCACGTCTTCGTCGTCTTCGTCGTGCGGCGGCGGGATCGGGCGCAAATTGGCTTCCATGAGGCCTCGTCGAGCAGGTCGCTCCCCCTGTATCACGACTCCAGCGCCCGCGTCTCCAGCGCGATCTGGCGCACTCTTCGCTACGAATCATTCCTTTTCGCGCGGCTCTGTTCTCGTCCCGGCGCCTCATCGATCGCTCCGGCGGCGCTCGCTGCATTCTTCCTGTCCGACCGTGCTCGCGTAGTATTCGCTGGGATGAGCCGCGCTCACGCCGTGCACCTGCCGCCGCTCCGCGCGGCCGCCTCGCGCCCCCTCGGCGCCTGCGCTCCTGCTGCCCGCCGGGCGCCGCCGGGCGCGCCGTGGAGAGCGGCGCCCGCGCCCGCGCTCGGCGCCTCGATGGAAAATGTCAAGCCGCCGCGCGCCGAGGGCGCCGCGGCCGGGCACTGCGGTCTTCGTGGTCCCGGAGCGAACCGCCGCGGTCGCCGGCAAGGCCGAGGCGCGGATCCGGTACGAGAGCTTCGGCCCGGAAGCCGATGAGATCATTCCTCTCGGCCGCCGTCGCGCCCGAACTTGAGGTCCGTGTCCCCTTCGTGGCACCCTGGCTTCGCGGGACCTCCTTCGTGACGTGCGAGCGCGATGGCGCTGCGTCGCTCCGGCAGACGTCGAGGCTGTGGGCCTCCACGAACGTAACGGCGGCACTCGAGCCCCACCCCTCCAAACTTCGCCTCCCCCTCTAGGACCACCGCGTGCAGATCTTGTCGGACCTCAAGCCTGGAGACACGCTGGGCCGCTACGAGATCCTCATGCCGGTCGCCCGTGGAGGGATGGCGGCCGTCTGGGCGGCGCGCCTCGTGGGGTCCCGCGGCTTCCAGAAGATCGTCGCCATCAAGACGATGCTGCCGGAGATCGGCAACGACCCGGCCTTCGAGGCCATGTTCCTCGACGAGGCGCGCCTCGCGTCCCGCATCCGGCACCCCCACGCGGTCGAGATCGTCGAGCTCGGCGACGAGAACGGCGTGCTCTACATCGTGATGGAGTGGGTCGACGGCGACACCATCTCCACGCTGAACAAGCAGGTCAAATCGACCGGGGGCGTCCCCCTGCCGATCCTCCTGCGCATCGCCTCGAGCATCTGCGCCGGCCTCCACGCCGCGCACGAGCTCCGCGACGACGAGGGGAAGCTCGTCGACCTCGTGCACCGCGACATCTCGCCGCAGAACGTCATGGTGTCGTACGACGGCATCGTAAAGATCGTCGACTTCGGCGTCGCCAAGGCCACGGGCCGGCTGCACGAGACGCGCGTCGTCGGCCAGCTCAAGGGCAAGATCCCGTACCTCTCGCCGGAGCAGCTCACGTCGGGCAAGGTGGATCGCCGCTCCGACATCTTCTCGCTCGGCGTCCTCCTCTACACGACCCTCAGCGGCTACCACCCGTTCCGCGGCCGGACCGACGCCAAGACGATGGAGAACATCCTGCGGTTCGCCCCGGTCCCCCTCCGGGAGCTCGTGCCCGACGTCCCGTTCGATCTCGCGGTCGCCATCGAGCGCGCGCTGGCCAAGGATCCGGCGGACCGCTGGAACGACTGCGCGTCGTTCCAGCGCACGCTCGACCAGATCGCGATCTCGATCGGCACCCCGGTCACGGACGGCGACGTCGGCCGGTTCGTCCGCGAGACGCTCGGGGACATCGTGGCCGAGCGCCGGAAGAAGCTCGCGACGGCGATCCAGCTCGCGGACAGCCGCCTGTCGTCGCGGGGGGAAGGCCGCACCGCCTCGTCGATCAGGGGCGACCGGCGCGCCAAGCAGCAGGCGCCGGCCGGGAACACGCCCCTGCCCGCCACGTTCGCGGGCATCCTCCCCGTCTCCCTCGAGGAGCCTCCCCCGAAGTCGTCGTCGCAGTCGCCGCCCGCCAGCCTCGCGCTGCCCGTCGCGTCGGCGGCTCCGGCCCTGGTCACCCCGGCGCCCCGCGCCCGGCGGCGGTGGCGCCGCCGCGTCCTCCTGGCCGTGCTCGTGGTCGTGCTGCTGCTGACGGGCGCGGCGTTCGCCGCCCGCGCGGGCCTCCTGCCCGTGCCCGGCGAGGTGCAGGATCTCCTGCGCGACGGGCGCTCGCTCCTGCGCGGCGCGCGCGAGGTGCTGCGCGGCTTGCTCGAGCGGCTGAGCGCCCTCCTCGCGGACTAGCTCCGCCCCTCGGCGGGCTCTGACCGCCGCGGCGCTGCGGCGCGCGCCGCGCGCGCGGTCGGCGACGGATGGCCCCCGCGCCGCGCCGTCAGCGGCCGCGCCGTCAGCGATGGATGGCCGCGGGCCCGGCGGCGGTCACTTGATGCCGGCGGACGGCTCCGGCAGGCAGACCCCGAGCGCGCAGAGCAGGAGGTTGACGTCGCCGGCCGCGCAGTACACCTGCCGCGCGCAGTAGTCGTCGTAGCCGCAGAGCTGGTGGCAGGACGCCTCGTTCCCGAGCTCGCCGGTGAACGTCATGCACGACCAGCCGCTCGAGAGCCACAGCCCCTCGGGCCGCTTCGTGTCGAAGAGGCACGCGTCGGCGCGCGTCTCCGGGTCGAACACCTCCGCGGTGCAGGAATCGCCCCCGGACAGCTTGCTCCGCGCCGCGGACATCGTGTTGAGCAGGTAGGTCACGTCGCACGACTGCCCGGCGGCCGACTCCCGCACGATCCGGGCGCGCAGCTCGTCCTTCCGCGCCGCGTAGGCCCGCACGGAGCGGATCGCGCTCGTGACCTGGTTGTTGCCGCCGTCGGGCTTCGTCCCCTCGGCGAGCGCCGCGAGCACCCGCTCGGCCAGCTGCTCCGCCTCCGGATCGGCGCCCGCCGCGCCGTCCTTCGCGTAGCCGAGGCGGATGTACGAGGCGGGCGTGCGCGGCGTGCACGGCTTCGCGTGCGCCCAGAGCTCCTCGCTCACGATGGGCGGCCGCTTCGTCTCCGGCTGCTTGCAGACGCCCACCGAGCCGGGGGGCAGCGAGCCGGAGGCCCGCGGCGTCGGCTGCCCCGGACCTTCGTTGACGTACTCGGTCGACGCGCAGCCCGCGGCGCCCGCGGCGACAGACAGCGCGACCAGGCAGCCCACCGAGAGAGCGAAAGCGCAGCGGTGCGGAGCGATTCCCACGGCCGCACGGTAGCAGAGCCGGCGCGCGGGCAGAAATTCTCGCAGGGCGGCGCCGCCGCGCGGCGCGGCCGGCGCCCGTCCGCGCCGCGGCGAGCCCGCCCCGAGGCGCGAGCCCGCTCCGGAGCCCCCCGCGGCGCGGCCGAGAGGCCCTCACGGCGCTCGTCCGCGCCGCGGGCGAGCCCCGCCGCCGGACCGCCCCGGGCCCGCCTTACAGGCCGAGGCTCGACTGCTCGATCAGGTCGTCGACGACGGCCTCGAAGCTCTGCGTCCGGGCGTAGACCGCGAGCTGCCGATCCGCGCTCGTCCCCTCGTCGAGGATCGCCCGGATCCGCTCGAGCTCGCCCTGCGATCCGAAGATCTCGGCCGACTCCTGCACGAACTCGAGCAGCTCGCCGACGAGGGAGCGGACGGGGACCTGCTCCTGCTTGCCGAAGTCGATGAGCTGCCCGTCGATGCCGTAGCGCACGGCGCGCCACTTGTTCTCCTCGATGAGCTCGTGCCGGTACTCGCGGAACCCGAGGTTGCGCCGGTAGAGCAGGTAGAGCTTGCCCATGACGGCCTGGATGAGCGCCGCCAGCGCCACGGTGTCGTCGAGGCGCGTGGTCATGTCGCAGATCCGGACCTCGACCGTGTCGAAGAACGGGTGGGCGCGCACGTCCCACCAGATCTTCTTCGCGTTGTCGATGCAGCCCGTCTTCACGAGCAGGTCGACGAAGCGCTGGAAGTGGCCGTACGACTCGAAGAGCCCCGGGATGCCGGTGCGCGGGAAGCGCTTGAAGATCTCGCTCCGCGTGCTCTTCAGGCCCGAGGAGCGGCCGAGCCAGAACGGCGAGCTCGTCGACAGCGCGAGGATGTGCGGGAGGAAGTAGCGGACCTGGTTCGCGAGGGCCATCGCCACCTCGCGGTCCTTGACGCCCACGTGCACGTGCAGCCCGAAGATGAGGTTGGCCCGGGCGACGTCCTGCAGATCCTCGACGATGCCGCGGTAGCGCTCCCCGTCGGTGATCTCCTGCTTCTTCCAGTCGCTGAACGGGTGCGTCCCCGCCGCGACGATGCGCATCCCCCCTTGCCGCGCCAGCGCCCTCAGGCTGCTGCGCAGCTCGGCCAGCTCTTCCCTCGCCTGCCGGACGTCCCGGCAGATGCCGGTGCCGGTCTCGACGACCGACTGGTGCATCTCCGGGCGGACCCGCTCGCGCAGGAGCTTGTGGCCCTGCCCCCCCTCGAGCAGCTGGCTCACGTACGACCTGAGCTCGCGCGTCTCGGCGTCGACGATCTGGAACTCCTCCTCGATGCCGAGCGTGAACTGGCCGTCGAGGAGCCCCAGGACCGCCGTCACGACCGGGCCCCGAGCCGCACCTTCTCCGTGGAAGGCCGGACGAGCCTCGACCACGCGTAGCCGTCGCGCGTCCGCCGGTCGCCGCGCGCGCACTCCACGGCGAACGCGACCATCCAGTCGACCGCGATGTTGAAGTACCGCTCCCGGAGGTGCTCGATGTGCATGTCCGGCGCCGGGTTCGTGAAGTCGATCGCGTACGGCACCCCGTCCCGGATCGCGAACTCGACCGAGTTCATGTCGTAGCCGAGCGCCCTGTTGATCTTGATCGCGTCCTCGATGATGCGGTCGTGGAGCGCCTTCGGGAGCCACCGCTCGTCGTCGTGCTGCACGTAGCAGCCGCGGAGCCCGGTGGGGCCGATCGCCTTGGGGTCGTACTGGATCGGGAGGATGCGATCCCTGCCGACGCAGATGCAGCGCACGTAGTCGTCGAAGTCGATGAACTCCTGCAGGGTCATGACGTTCTGCCCCGAGGCGTTGTAGGCGGCGAGCAGCTCCTCCGGGCTCCGCACCACCGACACGTCCTTCCAGCCGCCGCCGTCCGCGGGCTTGAGGATGGCCGGGAAGCGCACGTAGTCGATGATCGCGTCCCAGTTGAGCGGGTACTCGAGGTTGCGGAGGCTGCGCTCCTTGACGATCGCCGGGATGTAGTCGTGCTGGGGCAGCATGACGGTGCGCGGCGTCGCGATCCCGATCTGCGACGCGAGCGAGTAGCCGAAGAACTTGTCGTCCGCGCTCCACCAGAACGGGTCGTTGATCACGAACGCCCCGCCGAGCGCCGCGGCCTTCAGGTGGAAGCGGTAGTGCTTCACCTCCTGGCTGATCCGGTCGATGAGCACCCGGTACGGGCTCTCGAAGCGCTCGGGCGTCCCGCCGATCTTCGCGATCTCCGCCCGGACGCCCGGCACCTTGTTGCACCTCTCGAGGAAAGCCTGCGGGAACGACTGCTCCCAGCCGACGAGGATGCCGATCTTCTCCGCCATACGCTGCTGTCTCCTCCCACCACGCGTGGTCGCGGCCACCGCCGCTGACGCACAGCGTAGCGCGGATACCCAGGAAATTTACGCTAGAAGTGTATCGATGAGCCGGCCGCGCGGGCCGCTCAACGGCTCTGTCCGCCGGTCCGTCCGGTGCGATCGCGACGGCGTTCGCAGGGGGCCCCGCGCGGTCGCCGCGCGCGGGGCGACGGGGCGATGAACGGACGGCGTCCGCGCGTCTCCGCGGGCGAGGCGCGCGCGCGGCGTCACGAGCGCGCCACGCGCAAGCCGCGCGCGTGACGCGCAGCCCGAGGCGGCAAACCCGGCGAGATCAGCCATGGACGGAGGCCGTCAAAAAATAGATCTTGACGGAACCCGCTCGGCGAGTAGAGTCGCGCACCTCTCCGACGGGGCGGGTAGCTCAGCGGCAGAGCGTCGGCCTTACAAGCCGATGGTCGCAGGTTCGACCCCTGTCCCGCCCACTCCTGGGCTCAGGGCCTGGGTGAGCTGTGATGATGTCAGTCTGGGGTGGTAGTTAAGTTGGTTATAACGCCGGCCTGTCACGCCGGAGGCCGCGGGTTCGAGTCCCGTCCACCCCGCCAACTTTCTTCTGTATTTCCGAGTCGTCGCTCCTCTGAGCCTCCCTCGGTTGTCCCGTGTCGCTCGGCGCGCGGCAGCGAGGAGGTCTGGCTCAGGGAAGTTGGGCACCGGCCCGCGTCGGTGTCTGCACGGCGATCGGAGCGCTGACATCTGGGGTGGTAGTTAAGTTGGTTATAACGCCGGCCTGTCACGCCGGAGGCCGCGGGTTCGAGTCCCGTCCACCCCGCCAGCACCGCTCGGAACCTCCGGCGGTCGACCGCTAGGCCGCCTCGCGCTGGGCCGCTCGACAGCGCGTTGCCCTCGCCGCGCGCCGCAGCGCGCCTTCCTCCCCGCGCCGCAGCGCCCTCCCTCACCGCGCCATCACGCGCTGGATGGCCGCGTCGAGGTCGCGGAAGCTCACCGGCTTGATGAGGTGCTCCAGGAAGCCGGCGCGGATCGTCTTGCGGCGATCCTCCTCCATGCCGTAGCCGCTCAGCGCGATGGCCTTGAGCCCGTGGCCGGCGGACCGGATCGACTCGATCAGGTCCGTGCCGCTGCCGTCGGGCAGCCCGAGGTCGCTCACGAGCAGATCGAACGCCTCCGCCCCGACCAGGTCGAGCGCGGAGCGCACGCTCCGAGCGATGCGCACCGTGTGGCCGGTCAGCGTGAGCAGCTCGCTCATCATCTCCGCCGTGTCCTCGTGGTCCTCCACGAGCAGGATGCGCAGCGCGCGCCTCGGCGCGGCCGCCCCGGCGGCCTTCGCCTGCGCCGGCGTCGCGGCCGCAGGCGGCCTCGCGGCGGGCAAGAGGACGCGGAAGGTCGCCCCGGCCCCCCGCCCCGGGCTCGACGCGGTGATCGCGCCGCCGTGCAGCTGCACGATGGCGCGCGAGATCGCGAGCCCGAGGCCGAGCCCGCCGAAATTCCGCGTCGTGTCCGCGTTGCCCTGCTCGAAGGCGTCGAAGATCCGCGGCAGGTCCTCGGCCTCGATGCCGACGCCCTGATCCCGCACCTCGATGACCACCTGCGCGCGCTCGTCGTAGCAGCAGAGCTCGATCTGCGACCCGGGGTAGCTGAACTTCACCGCGTTCTTGAGCAGGTTCCAGACCACCTGCTCCAGCCGCGCGACGTCCGCCGAGACCCAGTGCTCGCCCGGAGCGACGTCGAGCGTCAGCCGGATGCTCTTCGCGTCGACCTCATCGGCGCAGATCTCCATCGCGTGCTCGAGCACCGTGCGCGCCGCGACGGTCTGCGTGACGAGCTCGAGCTTGCCTCGAACGACCCGCGTCAGGTCCAGGAGGTCGTCGATGAGGCGCGCCTCGAGCTCGGCGTTGCGCTGGATCATCTCGACGCCCCGGCGGACCTCGTCGGCCAGGTCGTCGCGGCGGAGCAGCCGCGACGCGGCGGTGACGACCGGCGTGAGCGGCGTCCGGAGCTCGTGCGACAGCACGGCCAGGAACTGATCCTTCGTGCGGTTCGCGTGCTCCGCGGCCTCGCGCGCCGTGATGAGATCCGCCTCGACCTGCTTGCGGCGCGTGATGTCCTGCACCACCGCCATCGTGTGGGTGATGCGGCCGCCCGCGTCCCGTATCGCCGTCACCGTGGTGCTCGCCCACAGGCGCCTCGCGTCCCTCGTCACGTAGCGGTTCTCGATCGCGAAGTCGCTGATCTCGCCGCGCAGCAGCCGCTCGTACCGCTCGGCGACGGTGCTCGCGTCCTCCGGGGCCGTGACGTCGAGCAGCGCCTTGCCGAGGAGCTCCGTCACCTCGTGGCCGAGCATGCCGGCGAACCTCCGGTTCACCCGCAAGAAGCGGCCCGTGCCGGGCTCGCACTGGACCTTGCCGACCACGGCGCTCTCGAAGATCCTGCGGAAATCCTCCTCGCTCGCGCGGAGCGCCTCCTCCGCGCGCTTGCGCCGCGTGATGTCGGTCAGCATCGCGGAGGCCCCGACGATCGTGCCGCCGGCGTCGCGGATGGGCGCGACGCTGATCGAGACGTCGACGCGGCCGCCTCCGCGCGCCATCCCCACCGTCTCCACGGGCTCGATCCGCTCGCCGCCGAGCACCCGATCGACGACGGCGCGCATCTCGTCGGCGCGCTCGGGCGCGATGAGGAGGTGCACGGGGCGGCCGATCACCTCCTTCTCGCCGTGGCCGAACATCCGCTCCGCGGCCGCGTTCCAGCTCGTGATGGCCCCGTCCACCGTCGCGCCGAGGATCGCCTGCTCGGCCGACTCGACGATCGCGGCGAGCCGGCCGCGCTGCACCTCGGCCTCCTTCACGCTCGTCACGTTCACGAGCGTGACGACCACGCCCGAGATGACGTTCGCGAGCGTGCGGTACGGCAGGACCCGCATCATGTAGCAGCAGCGGCCGTCCTCGAGCTGCACCTCCCGCTCCTTCGGGGCGAGCGTCCGCAGGACGTCGCGCGCGTCCGCGACGAGCGAGGAGGCGTCGAAGCGCGCCGCGATGTCGAGGATGGACCTGCCGACGTCGGTCTCGATCAGCCGGAAGACCTCCGTCGCCGCGGGCGTGAACCGCCGGATCCTGAGCTCGTCGTCGAGGAACACCGTCGGGATCTGGGTGCTCAGCAGGAGGTTCTGGAGGTCGTCGTTCGCCGCGTCGAGCGCCTCGATCTTCGCCTTGAGCTCGCTGTTCAGCGTCTCGAACTCCTCGTTCAGGCTCTGGAGCTCCTCGTTCATGCTGAGGAGCTCCTCGTTCGAGCTCTTCAGCTCCTCGTTCGACGTCTCGAGCTCCTCGATCGTCGTCTGGAGGTGCTCCCGCGTGGCCTTGAGCTCGTGCTCGAGCTGCTCGAGCAGCGACGCGCTCTCCCGCCGCGGGCCGAGCGGCGGCGCCTCGCCCCGCGCCGAGGGCCGGAGCTCGTCGAAGAGGACGACGAACAGGCCGAGATCGTCGTCGACGCCGCCGAGGGGGCGCACGACCAGGTTGAGCCGCTGCGTCCCCCCGATGGTCTCGACCGCGATGTTCTCGTGGACCACCTGCTCGCGCATCCTGACGGCGCGGTGCACGGCCGACCGCACCTCGGGGCGCAGCGACCGCAGCACCATGTTGGAGACGTTGACGTCGAGCGCCCCCGTCGACGGCGCGAGGTACTTCCCCGTCTCGCCGGACAGGTACACGATGTCCCCCTGCTCGTTCACGACGACGCACGGCGGCCCGTAGCGCTCGAGCAGGCACCGCTCGATGGTGCGCTCGATGCTCTGCTCGGGCGACCAGGCGCTGCGGCGCACGAGCTCGCCCGCGCGCCGGTCCGCCGCGGTCCGATCGCCGAGCGGGAGCCGCGGCAGCGCGTGCCCGACGGCGCGCTTCTTCTGGAAGATGCGCCGCTTGCCGTCGATCGCGCGGAACAGCTCGCTCCGCTGCGACACGCTCTCCGAGGGGCCGAGGAGCAGGTAGCCGCCCTCGACGAGCGCGTAGTGGAACACCCCGAGCACCCGCCTCTGGAGCTCGCCCTCCAGGTAGATGAGGACGTTGCGGCACGAGATCAGATCGAGCCGCGAGAACGGCGGGTCCTTGGTGAGATCGTGCCGGGAGAAGACGCAGACGTCGCGGATCGCCTTGGCGACCGAGCAGGTGCCGCCCTCCTCGGCGACGAGGAAGCGCGCGAAGCGGCCCGACGCGATGAGCTGCGTCGCCTCCTTGGGGTAGCGCCCCTGCCGGGCGATCTCGACGGCCTGCTCGTCCACGTCGGTGCCGAAGATCTGCACGCGCGGGGCCGCGGGCAGCTGCTCGACGTGCTCCATGAGGAGCATCGCGATCGTGTAGACCTCCTCGCCGGTGGCGCAGCCCGGCACCCAGACGCGGAGCGGGCTGTCCGCCCCGCGCTCCGCGAAGAGCGCCGGCACGATCTCCGCCCGCACCGCCTCGAACGTCTCCGGGTCGCGGAAGAAGTCGGTCACGCCGATGAGGAGATCGCGGACGAGCTGCGTCGGCTCGTCCGCCTCCCGCCGGAGCAGCGCCATGTAGTCGGCGATCGAGGTCGCCCGCAGCACCTGGACCCGGTGCTGCACCCGCCGGATCAGCGTGGTCCGCTTGTACTGGCGGAAATCGTGCCCCGTGCGCTCGAGGAGCAGGGCGCAGATCTCCGGCAGCCGCGCCGCGATCCCCTCGACGAGGTTCGCGCGGTCGCCGTCCGCCGGCAGGCGCCGCGCGTACTCTTGCAGCGCGGCGGGCATGTCGCGGATGGCGAGCACGTAGTCGGCGAGCCCCGTCTCGATCGCGTGCCGCGGCATCTCCGGGTGGGCGGCCGTCGCGGGGTGCTGCGCGATCGTGAGCCCGCCGTGCTCCCGGAGGACCTTGAGCCCGGCCACGCCGTCGTGCCCCGAGCCGGAGAGCACCACCGCCACGGCCCGCTGCTTCCCCGCCTCGGCGAGCGACCGGAGCATCACGTCGAGCGCCGTGCGGTGCCCGCGCGGCTCCGCGACCCTGCTCAGCCGGAAGACGCCGTCCTGGATCGTCGCCGCGGCGTTCGAGGGGGTGACGTAGACGTGGCTCGGCTCGATCCGCAGCCCGTCCGCGACCTCCAGCACGGGCATGGGCGTGTGGGCCCCGAGCAGCTGCGACATCACGCCCGCGCTGTGCGGCTCGAGCTGCACGAGCACGAACGCGAACCCGCTGTCGGGCGGCATCGCCGAGAGGAAGCTCCTGAACGCCTCCAGGCCGCCCGCCGACGCTGCGAGCGCGACGATGAGGCTGTCGGCCAACTGCGTTCGCTGGGGCGACGGGGCCTCCGTCGCGGCATCGCGGCTCTCACCGTCGCTTCGCATCAAAGCGCTCCGACGCTTAGTACACGTCCGGGACAACAGCCAGCGAACGCCGGCGCAAAGCGCGCTCGAGGGCGCTATTAAGGATCTACCCGACCACCATTTCCCGTAGTGCCGCCCCCTGGCAGCGCCCGTGGCTCGGTCGTCTCACGCTATTTTCGCGGGCGCGACTGCGACGCTTGTCCTTGACAAATCGCGCCATCTCCGCGTGCATAAGCCGCCGAGCGGCCAGGCCGGCCGCGGAGGCTTGGAGCGCTTCATGAGTCGATTTCTTATCTGGTGGAGGGCGACACCCGTCACGGTGAAGGCCGCGGCGGCGTGCGCCGTGGTGGTCACCCTGGGCGCCGCGGTGCTCGTCGGGCGCTGCGCCGTCACGCAGGCGCAGGCGCCGCGGACCGGGCCGGTCCTCGTGAGCGGCGCGGTGGTCACGATCGACGTGGTGCCCGCCGCGCCGCCGGGGGTCGTCGTGGTCGGGCAGGCGACGGACTTCGGCGGGCCCCAGACGTCGGGGGTGAACGCGCTGCGCGGCCTCGTGTACTTCGTGCCGAGCGGCACGTCGCACCTCCTGAATACCGCCTCGCTGAGCCCGGTCGCGGTCCTCTACACGCCGCGGCTCGATATCTCGCCGCGGTCCTGGCAGAGCGGCTTCCCGGGCGTGCCCGGCGGCCGCAACGAGTGGTTCCAGATCTCGTACGAGGGAGAGTTCGTGACCTCGCGCAGCGGGGCGCACCAGTTCGAGCTGCTCTCCGACGACGGCTCCAGGCTCTTCGTCGACGATCGGCTGGTGATCGCGAACGACGGCCGGCACGAGCCGCAGAGCGCGCAGGGCGCGGTGATGCTGGAGCCCGGGAAGCACCGGATCCGGATCGGCTACTTCCAGGGGCCGCGCTTCGAGATCGCGCTGCAGCTCTACGTGACGCCCCCGCAGAGCGCCCGGCAGATCCTCGACGTCTCCCGGGTGCTCTGAGCGCGGCGCGGGCGGCGGTCGCGCCCCGTCACCCGCCGCGCTGCGAGAGCGCGAGCAGCGCCTTGACCTTCGCGTACGAGATGTACGGGTTGTCCTCGGCGCCCCCGAGATCGTCGTCGTCCTCGCCCGCGCCCTGGGCCCGGACCGGCATCCACAGGTAATCCGGGTGGAGCTCCTTGCCGTTGATCCCGTTGACGATCGACGGGTTCTTGATCCATTCCCCCCCGAGGATCGTGAGATCGCTGTCGAGCTCGAGCACGTAGTGCAGCTCCGAGACGGAGAGCGCGACGTCGCGCTGGGCGGGCGGCAGGAGCAGCGTCTCGCCGGTGACCGAATCGGAGATCATCCAGAAGCGCGCGGCCACGCGGACGAAGCGCCTCGCCGCCGGGTTGAACCGGTAGTTGTAGCAGTCGGCGCCCATGTAGGCGCCGCCGCACAGGAGCCGCGCGGCCTCCTGCGGGTTGATCTCCTCGATGGCGTCGATCGAGAACTGCTTCACGGGGAAGCTCCACACCTCCCAGTCCCAGGTGTGATCGACGATGAACATGAGCCGCTGCTTCTGGGTCGACTCGCCGGTGAGCGGCTTTGCGCCGGCCCCGAGCAGCCCGGTCATCGCGACGTGCATCGTGGCGGGGTTGAGGTCGCGGCAGGCGGGGTCGATCGGCCTGCCGTAGATGTCGCGCGCCGTCCGGTCCGCCCGCGTCTCGCACCGGCGCCCCGAGAAGGTCACCGAGTCGCTGAAGTAGAGCTCGCTCATGAGCGCCTCGATGTCCGCCATGCGGAACAGGACGCAGTCGGTCTCCGCCGCGGCGCACTCCTTCACCGTGGAGCCGGAGAGCTTCACCCGGACGTCGCGGCGCGGCCCGACGCCCTCGGCGGCGACATACGCCGACCACCCGTTGCAGTGCCCCCACCAGTACTCCGGATAGACCCCCTGGTAGAGCCCGTGGTGCTGCAGCTCCCAGCGCGTCGCCGGGCCGGCCACGACCACCGCCGGCTGGACGTAGGGAGGGTTGCGCAGGTACGGCGGCCTCCGGAGGTCGTCCGCGCTCCATGTGGCGATGCTCGCGAGCGATTCCATCTGTCCCGGGTGAAATAGGACGTCGTATTTCTCGACGGGAGAGAGGTTGTCCGGGTCGGAGGTCCGATCGGAGTAGTTCTTGATCATCGAGTTCCAGCGGTCGGCGATGCCGTTCTGCCGCTGGGGCCACCAGTTCGAGGGGAACGCGCTCGTCTGCGCCTCACCTTGCCGCAGCGCCGAGTCGAGCCGGAGCCGCTCGCCCTGGAGCTCGGGGTGAAGGTGCGAGGGCAAGTTGGCGCCGTCGATCGCCTCGCGGCCGGTCATGGGGATGAGGAGCTGGTGGGAGCCGCCGAGGATGGGGCCGGTCTCGGGCGAGTAGCCGAGCACGTAGGGCACGGGCCCACCCTCGATGAAGCGGAAGGCCGCGCCGTTCACGCTGCTCTCCGCGACGGCGACGCTCTCCTCGGGCGCGCGGTCGAGCTCCGCGCAGCCCAGGACCAGAAACACCGAGCTCACGATGCCCGCCCTCATCCGCGTCTTCATCGCTGATCCCCCCGGAGACCGACGGTCGCCGACCCCTCGGGTGTTCTCTGCAGAGGCCGCGCCACCGGGCTCGGCGGTAAAGAGCGCAGCCATTGCACGCGGCGGCAGCCCGAGCATTCACCGCGCGCCGATGCGCCAGAGCACGACCTTCACGGTGTCGATGAGGATGGAGATATCGAACCAGAGCGAGAAGCTCTTCATGTAATAGAGATCGTACTGGAGCTTCTCCAGCGCGTCCTCGGCGGACGCGCCGTAGCGGCAGCGCACCTGCGCGTGCCCCGTCACGCCCGGCTTCACGCAGAGCCGCTGCCGGAAGAAGGGGATCTGCTTCTCCAGCGCGTCGATGAACTCGGGGCGCTCGGGCCGCGGCCCCACCATGCTCATCTCGCCGACGAGCACGTTCCAGAGCTGCGGCAGCTCGTCGAGCCGCGTCCTCCGGATGAACCGCCCGACGCGGGTCACGCGCGGATCGTTCTCGATGGCCCACGCGGCCCCGTCCTTCTCGGCGTCGATCCGCATCGACCGGAACTTGTGGATCCTGAACGGCTTCCCGAGGGCGCCTGTCCGGATCTGCGAATAGAGCGCCGGGCCCCTGGAGTCGAGCTTCACCGCGACGGCCGTGAGCGCCATCAGCGGCAATGCGAGCACGAGCCCGGCGGTCGCGCACACGACGTCGAAGATCCGCTTCGCGACGAGCGTCCGCCGCCGCACGCGGAAGCCGTGAGAGAAGATGATCTGGCTCGGCTTCAGCTCGCGCACGCAGATCTTGCCGGTCACGCGCTCGTAGAAATCCATGCCCTCCTCGATCTGGACGCCGCGGAACTTCAGATCGAGCAGCTCTTCCAGCGGGAAGGCGGCGCGGCGATCGGAGGTCGCCACGATCACCACCGCGACGCCGCGCTGCTCGACGAGGCGGCGGAGATCCCGGGTTCTTCCCGCGATCTCGGGCGCGTCGATCGGCTCCTCGTCCCTGACGAGCCGGCCGGCGAGGCGCAGCCCGAGGACGTCTCCGTCCTTCCGGATGAGGGCCGCGCACGCGCGGGCGAGCTCGCCCGACCCCAGCACGACCGCCAGATTGGAGAAGCTCTCGCTGCTCAGCACCCGATTGCACGCCGCGCGCCATGCCGGCAGCACGATCGCCGCCGCTCCGAGCGACGTCAGGAGCACCCGGTCGCCGATCTCCGCCTGCGGCACGAGCCAGAACGCGAGCCACAGCACCGCCGCCGCCATGCCGAGCGCCCGGAACGTCGTCAGGAACAGCGCGCGAGCCCTGGGCGGCTCGGGCCCGTACAGGCCGTGATAGTAGAGCGACACCAGCGCGACCAGCGAGATGCTCAGCGTCTGTCCGAAGCGCTCTCCGTCGAGCGCGTGCTCCCAGCCCACGAGCACGCCCGGCGCGCAACACACCAGGAGCGAGAGCAGGCTGGCCTCGACAAACCACACCATGGCCCGGCGCGGCGACCGGAACAGCTCCAGCATCGTCCCTCTCCACTCGTCTAGCCCAGCGCCCCGGGCGGTCGCGCGTCACGGCGCATCGCCTCCGGCGTGGCACACACGGTTGTAGTTGGACCCACACTAGAGCAGACCGGGGCAGATCGCCAGATGCCTCTGACGAATCTCGTCCATCAACGGCGGACTGAGCCGCCGCGCGGAAGCCGTGCGCGGCGCAATCGACGACATCGCGGGCGGTTGCGCCGGCGATGTGCGGTGACGACGGGAGTCGCGCCGCGCGAACGCCGCCGACGGACTCCGTACGTCGTCTCCGGAGCGCGCTCGGGGCTCGGCGGATCCGCCGCGCGGCGAGCGCGTCGCTCCGGCCGGATGGGCGCTGTGCGTGGGTGGTTCGAAGCGGCTTATCGCGCGTCGCGCGTCGCCGGCGCGACGGCTTCGCCTGCGCGCGCGGGCGGCGCCTCGCGCGGGGTCTCGCCGGGGGTGGCGCTGTCGTCGTCGCGGCCTTGGCCCGGCTCGGGCGGCTGCCACCGGCCGGACGGCATCCCCTGGATCATCGCGGCGCGGCGCTCGTCGTCCCACGCGCTCTCGGGATCGCGGCGCACCGTCCGGTGGCGATCCGTCGACAGCGTCCCCGAGATCCCGGCGGTCACGATGCTCCTCAGCGCGCCGCCGGCCTGGCCTGCGCTCGGCGCCGGGTCGAGCGCGGCGCGCACGTACTCCAGATCGACGCCGCCGCGCAGCGCGATCCCGCGCGCCAGGGGATAGGCGATCTCCGCGCCGGCGAGCGCGGTGGTCGTGGACAGCGATCCTTCCCTGGAGGGCGCCGGCGCGCCGGGGGCGAGGTGGAGCGGCGGATTCGCGGCGACGGGGGCGCTGCCGGTCGAGAAGCGGGCGACGGCGGTCACGAGGAGATCGCGGGTCGCGCCGCCCCGCGCGGGCCGAAAGCTCGCTTCGAGCGACGCCTCGTGCTCGTGGCCAAATCCGATCCTCGGCCCGAGCGACGTATACGCGTAGGCGTAGCCCGCGGTCAGCCGGTAGCGCTCCTGCGCGTAGGCGAGCCCGACCCGCGCCGTCGGCGCGATCACCGCGTCGCGCGACGACAGCACCGGCGGCGGGCTCGCGACGGTCACGCCGCCCGAGAGGCGCGTCGAGGCGTTCCGCGTGAGCTCGTGAGACGCGGAGAGGAGCGCTGCGCCGGCGTGGACGCGGGCCTCGCCGCGCGTGAGCTCGGTGTCGAGCAGCGCGTGGTGATACTGGGTGATCTCGTACCGGAGCTCGGGTGTCAGCGTGTCCAGCGCGCCGAGGTCGATCGAGGTGCTCACCTGGGCGCGCCCCGTGTGCGCGTCGATCCCGACCGCGGCGGGCTCGTCGGCCGAGAGCGCGCCGGCCTGCTCGTACCCGAGGTCGACGCGCGCCGCGGATCGCCGCGACGTGGTGATCGACAGGGCAGGTCCCCCGGACAGCGTGTATTGCAGGCGATTGCCGTACAGGAACGGATCGCGCGCGGCGAGCGCGTCGGCGGCGCGCACGCCGAGGCGGGTCGCGAGGTAGCCGGCCGCCGCCATCGAGAGATCCGCGCGCGGCGAGAGCGCCCAGCCCGCTCCCCCGCCGAGGCGCGTCGAGACGCTGTCGGACGGCGCCGAGCGCGCCCCGTCGAGCGAGATCGGAAAGACGCGCTCGTAGCTCCCGTCGACGCTGAACCCGTAGCGCGAGCTCTCGCCGCGCAGCGAGCCTTCGACCGAGCCCCCGACGCCGGCCATCAGCGCGCCGGACCCCACGTCCCCGACGTTCGACGCCACGCTCTGCTCCACCTCCGCCCGCGCCGTCACGTCGGAGTCCCACATCGGCAAGACGAACGAGAACACGCGCCCCCTCGCTGTCGAGCGGCAGGCCCCGCGGTACGGAGCGACCCGAATCGGCCGCCCTCCCCTCCCCGGCAGCGCGCCCGGCGCCCGGAGCGTCCCACGTTCGTTGATGTTTGCAACATTACAAATGTGACCTCGGCATGCGGCGGGCGCCGACGCGGGGCTGGGCGGGGCCATCGAGCCCTGGCGCGGCAGGCAGAGCCGTGCGGAGCGCGCTCTCTCTCGGCGTGGACGTGCGCCGGCGGGGTGGGACGTACCCCGAGTCCGTCCCTGCCCCGCTGAGGCGGATGGATGAAATGTAACATAGATTACGTCATGCAACCTGGCGTGGGAGCGGGCGTGGAGGAGGAAGGCTGGTCGAGGCCGCTGCGGGTTCTCTGGGTGACCCGCATCTTTCCGAACCGGGTTGAGCCGCTGTCGTGCGCGTTCCAGCGGCAGCAGCTCGCGGCGCTGTCGCGGCGTTGCGAGGTGGAGGTGCTGGCGGCGATCCCGTACCACCCGGGCGTGTCGCTGCTGGGCGGGCGCACGCGCCCGGGCCGCCTGACGGCGGTGCCGGAGCGCGACGAGATCGACGGTGTTCCGGTGGTGCACCCGCGCGCGCCGTACCTGCCGGGGGCGGGCCGCGTGCTGGCGCCGGTGAACGCGCCGCTCTACCTGGCGGGGCTCCTGCCGCACGTCCCGCGGCTGCGCGGGCGGTTCGACGTCGTGCTGGGGGCGTGGCTCTATCCCGACGCCTGCGCGGCGGCGCTGCTCGCCCGGATGCTCGGCCTCCCCTACGCGGTGAAGGCCCATGGCACGGACGTGAACGTCGTCGCCCGCTGGCGCTCGGTGCGCCCGCTCGTCGGCGGCGCGCTCCGGTCGGCCGCGTACGCCATCGGCGTGAGCCGGCCGATGGTCGATGCGCTCGCGGCGCTCGGCGCCCCGAGGGATCGCGCGGTCCTCGTCCGCAACGGGGTCGACCGCGCGCTCTTCTGCCCGGCCGATCGCGGGGCCGCCCGGCGCGAGCTCGGGCTCCCGGAGCGCGGGCGCATCGTGACGTTCGTCGGGAACGTCCTCCGCGAGAAGGGCATTCACGAGCTGGTGCGCGCGTTCGAGGCGCTCGACCGGGACGGCGGCGAGCCGGTGCACCTCGTGGTCGTCGGCGACGGTCCGGAGCGGGCGTCGGTCGAGCAGGCCGCGCTGCGGCGGGAGTGCGCGCGCGCGCCGGCGGATCGGCGCGACGGGCGCGGCCGGATCATCGCGGTCGGGGCGCGGCCGCTCGCCCGGGTGGCCCGCCACCTCGCCGCGACGGATCTGCTGGCGCTCCCGAGCTGGGCGGAGGGCACCCCGAACGTGGTGCTCGAGGCGCTCGCCGCCGCGCGGCCCGTGGTGGCGACGAGCGTGGGGGGCATCCCGGACGTGGTGACGCCGGGGCGCACCGGGCTGCTCGTCCCGCCGCGCGACGCCGGAGCGCTCGGCCGGGCGCTCCGCGACGCGCTCGAGCGGACCTGGGACGACGGCGCGTTCGCCGAGGCGGCGCCCCCGTCCTGGGAGGAGAGCGCGGAGTCGCTGCGCCGGCTGCTCGCGCGGGCGGCGTTCGGGGAGGCCGGGCGGGCCGCCGCCTGAGGCGCGGAGCGTGTCGCTCCGGCGTCTCGGCGCCGGGGCTCGGCTCGGCGGAGAGCGAGCCTGATTTTCCGGAGAGCGAGCCTGATTTTCCGCCAAGATCCGCCAAGCGGGGTGAGCGCGCGCGGAGCTAGGTTCTCGCCCGAAGGAGACGCGCCATGAACAAGAACAGCAAGATCGCGCTCATCACGGGTGGAAGCCGCGGGCTCGGGAAGAACGCCGCGTTGCGGCTGGCGGAGCGCGGGGTCGACGTGATCCTCACGTATCATTCGAAGAGGGATGAGGCGGAGTCGGTCGTCGCGGAGCTCCGGAGCAAGGGGCGGAAGGCGTCCGCGCTCTCGCTGGACACGGGCGTGGCCAGCTCGTTCGACGGGTTCGCGCGGTCGGTCGCCGCGCTCTTGAAGGCGGAGTGGGACCGGGCGGCCTTCGACTTCCTCGTGAACAACGCCGGCATCGAGCACACCTCGCCGATCGCCGAGACGGACGAGGCGGCGCTCGATCGGGTCTTCGCCGTGCACTTCAAGGGCGTTTACCTCCTCACGCAGAAGCTCTTGCCGCACCTCGCGGACGGCGGGCGCATCGTCAACGTGTCGAGCGGGCTGGCCCGGTTCGCGACGCCCGGCTTCGCCGCGTACGGCTCGATGAAGGCCGCGGTCGAGATGCTGACGCGGTACATGGCCAAGGAGCTCGGGCCGCGCGGGATCGCCTGCAACGCCGTCGCGCCGGGGCCCATCGACACGGACTTCACCCGCCCCATCTTCGAGCGCCACGCCGGGCTCCGCGACGTGCTCGCCCAGCAGACGGCGCTCGGCCGGATGGGCGTGCCCGACGACATCGGCGGCGTGATCGCGTTCCTGTGCTCCGACGACGCGCGCTGGGTGACCGCGCAGCGCATCGAGGCGTCCGGCGGCATCTTCCTGTAAAGCGCGCCCGCGGCCGCGCCGTCCTCGGAGCATGGAGGCGGGAAACGTCGATCGCCGTGTTGCCCGAGCTCGTTCAGGTGATGGAGAGAAATTGAGCCACAGAGGCACAGAGGAGAGAGAAGAGGAAGAGGATTTGATATCTTTCCACGCCTATCTCTCTTCTCTTCCCGCTTTGCCCGCTGTGCCGTTGCGATTCCATCTCTTCATGAGACCAGGAACGGACCTGGGCGACACGGCGCTCACGCTCTCTCCGTCTCCTCGCCTTGCGCTCTCCGGGCGGACGCCCGCGTCCTCCCGGCGGGCGGCGGCCTTCAGCGCGCGGCGGCCGTCGACGGCCCGTGGCCGCGGTGCCGCGCCGTCGTGAGGGCCGTCGCGACCTTCGCGGCGTAACGGCCCGGCGTCGTGCGGACGATGCGCCGGAAATGGCGGTGGAGCTGGCTCTCGTCGTAGAGGCCGATGGCCTGCGCCGCCTCGCGCGGCGGCGTGCCGCGCGCGAGGAGATCGCAGGCGCGCGCCACCCGGAGGTGCGTGAGGTACTCGTAGGGAGGCACGCCCACCGCCTGCCGGAAGGCGCGGACCAGGTGGTACTTGTCCATGCCCGCGTGGGCCGCGAGCTCGTCCAGCGTGACCTTCTTCTCGAGCGCGCCGTGCAGGTACTCGCGCGCCCGGCGCACCGGCCTCGGCGCGCGGTCCTCGTGCGACGGGCGCGGGCCCTCGGCGTAGGTCGCGAGCACCTCGGCGAGCGCCTCGGCGACGCGCGTCTCCGCGAGGAAGCGGTCCGCGCCCGCGTCGAGCACGGCGTCGTGGAGCGCGAACGTGCGCTGGCGCGCGGCCGCGGGGTCGCGCCTGGGCTCCGCGAGGAAATGCACCGGCGACCGCAGCCCGAGCGCGGCGGCCGCTTCCTGGACGACCTCCGGCTCGACGATGGCGACCTGCAGCGTGAACGGCGCGTGCACGCGGAGATCGCGGTGCACCTCCCCGGGCTCCTTCAGCTTCAGATCGCCGGCGTTCCGGGTCCGCACGCGGCCGCGGTACCAGTCCTCGAAGCAGCCGTCGTAGATCGACACGAGCGAATACCCGTTCGTGTACGAGGTCAGCGGCCGCGTCTCGCGCTGGACGCGGATGAACCGCACGCTCGCCAGGCCGGCGGGGCGGAAGTGCTCGTGCGTCGCGCGGGGCGGCTCCGGCGCGCGCGGGTCGGGGAGGTTCGTCGTGGAGGTCATGGGCGATCCCTCGTGATGCCCGAGCCTAGCAGCGGCGCGCGCGCCGCTCTTGGGCGATGTTGGCGGCGCGGTCAGGGGCCGGGCCGCCGCTGGGTCGCCGCGCGCCGGACAGCCGCCCTCCCCTCGCCGCTCACCCCCACGAGATCGACCAGGTACACCGCGGCGCCCCGCGGTGCCGGCAGGTCGTGTGGTCGACCGTGATGCGCCGGCTGCCCGCGAGCGCGAGGCCCGCCTCGATCCAGCCCGAGATGCCCTGACTGCACAGGTAGAGCGGCAGGCCGCCGCCCGCGAGCGTGACCTTCCCCGCGACGTCGCTGACCACCCGCACGTTGAAGTCGCCGTATTTGAAGTAAGTCTTGTACACGAGGCCGAAGCGCTTGAAGAGCATCGACGGCGAGCTCCCCAGCGCCATCGTCTTGTAGATCGTCGTCAGGTCGTTCCGGGCGACGTCCGCGCCGAAATGGCGCATCTTCTCCATCCTGCCGGCGAACAGCCCGTGCATGAGCGCGCAGTCGACCTCGATGAGCGGCGCCATGTCGTTCCAGGTCGACGGGATCGGCGGATCGCTGAGGTAGCGGGCCGCCTGCGGCGACAGCTGGCGTCCCAGATCCGCCACGAACCGCTCGCCATAGCTCTGCCGCAGCGCGTGAGCGCGCGAGCCGATCAGCGTGCCTTTCACGAGATTGCCCTCGCCGAGGATCCGTGGGTCGCCGAGGAACGGGGCGAAGTCTGGCGCCAGCATACTGCGGAGAGCTCCCATCTTCTCGTAGTATAGCGGCAGATCCGCTCCCATGTGCGACGGATTCGCGTCACCTGCTCCTTTCTGAGAGCGCTGCTCCCGGGCCTGCGCCCGGAGACGGGCGGCGCGGCGGCGTCGGCAGCGGCGCGGGTTGCCGGTGATGGGTTGCCGGTTGCTGGTTGCTGGTTGCTGGTTGCTGTTGCTGGTTGCTGGTTGCTGGTTGCTGGTTGCTGGTTGCTGGTTGCTGGTTGCTGGTTGCTGGTTACCTAGCGCGCGATGTTTCGGAAATGTTTCCTGGATGTTTCGCGGAGACGGGCTTCGCGCCTGGCGCCCGTTCGGCAGGAACGCTCGGCGCTTGCCGGGTGACGCGTGGCGCGCACGCTTGTACCCGGCATGACGCGTGCTGCTCGGCGTCGCTCGACGCTGGCCGGCGCGGCTGTTCGCGCCGAGCAACACCGAGGAGCGCATGCGACCGATTCACCACATCCTCACCGCCGCGGTGCTCTCGTTGGGCCTCGTCGGCGCGGCGGCGCGCGCCGATGCGGCGCCCGTCGCCGGGCACCCGCGACTCTGGCTCACGAAAGACCACCTCCCCAGGCTGCGCGGGTGGGCCGCCGACAGCCGCAACCGCATGTACAAGGAGGCCCTCCTGCCCGCGCTCCAGGGCGCGATATCGGCGTACGAGGGCCGCTTCTACCCGAATGGCCAGCCCAACCCGGCGTGGCCGGACGGCGGCACCAGCGCCTACGTGCAGTATCCGACCGAGGCGTATGCCGAGTTCTTCGCCTTCATGTCGCTCATCGATCCGGACGTCGCGGCCCGTCCGGTCCACGCCCTCAGGGCGCGCAACCTGCTGATGCACGCCATCGAGGAGGCGAGCAAGGGGCGAGCCGACGGCAAACCCTTCCGGGACCCGAAGTTCGCGACCGGCGACCGCTCGCGCTGGTGGGGTGAAGGGTTCCCGCTGACGGTGGACTGGATCTACGGCGCGACCGACGCGAGCGGCCGCCCCCTGCTGACCGCCGGGGACAAGGCCAAGATACGGCAGGTCTTTCTCAGGTGGGCTGACGACAACCTCCACGCCGCCACGGCGGGCAACGAGCACCCCCACCCCATCGGCGTCATGAACGATCCGGCGCTGCTCCGCGATCCGCTCCAGCTCCGGTGGGCGGCGAACAACTTCTATCTCGGCCACCTGCGCCAGGTCACGCTGATGTCGCTGGCCCTGGACGACGCGGACGACCGCCCGCTCGATCCGAACGCCCCGCCGGAGGCGCTCGGCAACACGCTGCGCAGCTACCGCGCGGACGCGACCGGCGCCTGGCTCTATCAGGCCTTCGCCGTCTTCGAGTCCCCCGAGATCGCCGCCAAGCACCTCGGCGTCTCGCCGGACGGCCTCGGCGTGGCCAGCGGCGGCCTGCCGGTGGAGGGCTTCCTCTACGGCGGCGGCCTGGCGAGCCTCCATGAGGCGCTCCTGGCGCTCCACACGGCCGGCTACGGGACCCGCGCCCTGTCAGGCCCCCAGATCGGCCTCTTGCGCAGCGGGTACTGGGATCGGTTCACGGACGGGTTCCTGCACTCGATCGCGCCGGCCCCGGTCACGTTCCCGTCGATGCCCGACCTCGGGCCGGTCTACGAGGCGGCGAACTACGGCGACACGTTGCGGCTCTGGGTCGAGCCGCGCTTCGCGGAGGTGTTCGGCTCGCTGGGCGTCTACGACCACCTCACGGGCAACACCGCGCGCGCGCAGAAGGCGCGCTGGATCGTGGCCAACGCGATCGAGGGCGCCGCGCCCGCGCTCTACGCGCGCACGTCCAGGGTGTGGGGCTCGCCGGCCCCGAGCCGCGCCATCCTGAGCTTCCTGCTCTTCGACCCGGCCGCGCCGCTCCCGCCGGATCCGCGCCCGGCGATGCCCACCGCCTTCTTCGAGCGGGCGCCGGGCCGAGGCGCCGTCCTCGCGCGCTCGGACTGGACGAAGGACGCGACGTGGTTCACCTGGCGGTGCGGCTGGGTCACCATCAACCACCAGCTCGGCGACTGCAATCAGATCGAGCTTTACCGGAAGGGAGAGTGGCTGACCAAGGAGCACACGAGTTACTCGAACAACCTCATCGGGGCCACGGCCGATTACCACAACACCCTCTCCCTGCAGAACGACCGGCCGTCGCGGCTGCGCTGGTTCGAGACGGAGCTCGCCGCGCGAGGCGGCCAGTGGCGCGAGGGGCGCGCCGCCGGCGACCCGACCGCGCGCATGAGCCGGGGCGCGGGCTACGTGTTCGCCGAGGGGATCGCGACGGACCTCTACAACACCCGCCCGAACGCCTGGGTCCCGACGGACGCCGCCCGCGACATCGTCCACGCGAGCCGGTCGGTCGTCTGGCTGGAGCCCGATCACGTGGTGGTCTACGACCGCGCGACGTCGCGCACCGCCGGCCGGTTCAAGCGGTTCAACCTGATGACGACCTCGGCGCCGCAGCTCTCGGGCCGGACCGCCGCCGCCGTGACCCCGAAAGGCCAGACGCTGTTCGTCCAGAGCCTCCTGCCCCGGACCGGCCGCATGACGGCCGTGCCGGTCGAGGACGTCGACGAAGCGGCGGCGATGGAGCCGACGACCCACCGCCTCGTCGTGGAGGACCCGGCCGGCCCCGCGGACGTCCGCTTCCTCCACGTGCTGCAAGGCGCCGACGCGGGCGCGAGGATGGACCCGGCCACGCCGATCGAGGGCGCCCAGGGCTCCGGCTTCGAGGGCGCCGTGGTGGCAGGCCGGGCCGTCCTCTTCCGTTCCGACCTGCAAGCGAGCCCCGGGACCGTATCGTATCAGGTGCCCGCCACGACCCGCAGGCACGTGATCACCGGCCTTCCGCCGAGGGCCGGCTACGACATCACGGTCGCGCCGCAAGGGGCGGCGCTCGTGGTCCGCGTCACGCCGGGCAGGGCCCACACGACCGACGACGCGGGCGTGCTGGCGTTCGGCGCCCCGTAGCGCGCGGCCCGGCGGCGGCGGTGCGCGCGGGACCGGCGCGGCGCGCCTCAGGGCTTTTGGGCGAAGACCCTGTCGAGCTCCTCTTTCCCGAACACCGGCGCCCAGGGCAGGAGCTCGTACTGCGCCAGCCCCTTCTGCGTGAAGGGGTCGCCGTCCCGGATCTGATCCAGCGTCGCCCCGGCCGCCTCGTCCGGCACCCGGAGCAGGACCGCCCCGCCATGCCGCGGATCGAGCGGCCCCGACGCGAGCACCAGCCCTTGATCCACGAGCTTCTTGAGATACGCGCGGTGGTCGTCGACGACCTTCAGCACCTCGTCGAGCGGGCGCCGGTAACGGATGATCGCAATCGCGTACATGATGCCTCGATTCCTCGGGCGGCAATGTAACAGAGCGCAGCGTCCGGCCGAGCCTGTTCCTGCCAGACCGCCTCCGGCGGAGAGCGCGCGGCCCGCGGGGCGCGGCGGTCGCGCGGCCCCGCCCCGGCCGACCGTCGCGACGGCTCGCGAGAAAAACCATTGCATCGCCGGAATGTGCCGCGCTCGCGATCTCCAGGCTTGACTTGGCGGCCCGCCATGCGGAAGCGCGGCGGCGCGGCGGACCCGCGCCGTCGCACGCCCCCCTTTCCCTTCGCGCTTCCGTCTGGCAGTGTGCGCGCCCTCCGCTGGAGACATCTGTATGGCGCGACCCCCGAAAGCAGCACCTGCTCCCGTTCTCCCGTCCTCGCCTGCCGCCGCGCTCGCGGCGTACGGCCGCGTTGAGCCGAAGCTCCTCGAGCTCGGCCCCGACGACCTCGTGACCGTCTACGTCGAGGTCCCCAGGGCCGTGAGCTCCGTGCTCTCCGCCCTGCCCCACCTGCGCGAGCTCCGCGACGAGATCGTCCGCGATCTCCCGAACCACCCGATCGAGATGCTGGACGAGCTCGAGGACTACGCCCTCGCGGCGTGGTACGCCGATCTGCTCTACAGCACGCCCGCCAGCGAGCTCGACGCGAAGAAGCTCACCGACGAGGCCGGCACGCTGCGCGAGGGGCTCCTCGTCGCCGCCGAGGCGCTCGCTTACCGCAACCTGCTCGACAAGCAGCGCGTCGCCGACATCCGCAAGGGCAAGGGCCACACGGATCTCGCGAGCGATCTCATCGCCCTCGCCGAGCTGTTCCGCGGCTCCTGGGACAAGGTCCGCGCGAAGACGGCGGTCGAGGACGAGGAGCTCGAGCGCGCCGCCGACCTCGGCGTGCGCCTCCTCGCCGCGCTCGCCGCGAAGCCCGGCAAGGGCTCGTCCGCGGCGCCGAAGATCACCGACGCGAGCGACCGCCGCGCCCGCGCGATCTCGCTGGTCGCCAAGGCCTACGAGGAGTGCCGCCGCGCCGTCGCCTACCTGCGCTGGCACGAGGGCGGCGACGGCGACCTGGCCCCGTCGCTCCTGCAGAAGCCGCGCGGCCGCCCGCGGAACACCGACAAGGCCGCCGCGGCCGCGAGCGCGTCCTCCGAGGCGCCGGCGAAGGCGCCGGCCGACGAGGCGTCCGCCGCAGAAGGCGGCGCGCTGTCGGCCCCCGAACCGGCGAACGACGCAGCGCCGGTCGCCAGCGCCTGATCTCGGCGCCTCGCGGACGCGAGGTAGACCGACGAGGAGGGCGCGGGCGGCGCGGAGGCGCTCGATCCTCCGCTCCCCTCCGCGCCCTCTCCGGCCCGGCGCCCTCGCTCGACCTCGACCTCTCGACCTCGATCGTCGGGCTACCGTCGGGCTATCGTCGAGCTATCGTCGAGCTACCGATTGCGGCTCGACTCCTCGATGAGCTCGACCTTGTAGCCGTCCGGATCCTCGACGAACGCGATCACCGTCTTGCCGTGCTTCATCGGGCCGGGCTCGCGCGTGATCTTCCCGCCCGCCGCGCGGATGCGATCGCAGGCGCCGTGGATGTCGTCGACCCCGAGCGCGATGTGCCCGTACGCCGTGCCGAGCTCGTACTTCTCGACGCCCCAGTTGTAGGTGAGCTCGATCTCCGCGTGCTCCGGGTTCCTCCCGTACCCGAGGAAGCACAGGGTGAACTTGCCCTCCGGGTAGTCCTGCCGCGACAGGAGCTGCATCCCGAGCACGTCCCTGTAGAAGCCGATCGAGCGCTCGAGATCGCCGACCCGCAGCATCGTGTGCAAGATCCTCATGCCGAACTCCTGCTCCTTCTTCCGACGGCGTCCGCGCCCGCGCGGCGCTCAGCCGTACCGCACCGAGATGATCTCCATCTCCGCCTCGCCCGCCGGGCGGCGCACCGTGATCACGTCGCCCGCGCGCTTGCCGAGGAGCGATCGACCGACCGGCGAGCGCCAGCTGATGCGCCCGGCCGCGCTGTCGATCTCGTCCTCGCCCACGATCTGGTAGGTGTGGCGCGCGCCGTCCTCGTCCTCGATCTCGACCGTCGCGCCGAAGAAGATCTTGTCGCCGCGCTGCTCCGACGGGTCGACCACCACGGCCTTCTCCAGCCGCTTGGTCAGGTAGTGCATCCGCCGGTCGATCTCGCGCAGCTTCTTCTTGCCGTAGATGTACTCGGCGTTCTCGGAGCGATCGCCCTGCGCCGCCGCGTCGGCGACCTCCTGGACGATGCGCGGCCGCTCCACCGAGCGGAGCCGCGCGAGCTCCTCGGACAGCTTCCTCGCCCCGCCGGGCGTGATGTAAGCCGGGTCGGACATGGTTCGATCGCGACGGAGCCTACGCCGCGCCGCTCGCCAGATCCACCGCCGCGGCGCCGGTGCGGACGCCGTGGCGCCCGGTGTGGAGGCCCCCGGAACACCCCCCGGCGGATCCCCCCGATCCCCTTTGATTTCCGCAAGATGGCCCCCCTGTCACGGACGCATGTTGACGCGACGCGGCGGCATGCTAGGCGAATGAAGAACTATGCCGCGGCTGCGCGGTAGACCGGGAAGGGTACCGGCTGCCAGCGCCGGATGCCGCGGCACCGAGGAGGTCTCCCATGTCGAACGCCCAAACCTTCCAGAACCGCTACAAGGCTGACCTCCGCGAGATCCGCTTCCTCTTGTTCGAGCAATTCCGCCTTGACGAGCTGCTCGGCAACGCGCCGTACGACGCGTGGGGGCGCGACGAGGTCTCGATGGTCGTCGACGAGGCGTACAAGTTCGCGTGCGAGGTCTTCGGCCCGCTGAACACGGTCGGCGATCGGGTCGGCTGTCGCATCGAGGCGGGGCAGGTCAAGACCCCGCCGGGGTTCAAGGAGGCGTGGGACAAGCTGTACGAGGCCGGGTGGAAGTCGGTCTCCGTCTCGCCCACCTACGACGGCCAGGGCGGCCCCTTCACGCTCTACACGGTGGTCGAGGAGTTCCTCTGCGGCGCCAACGCGGCGCTCAACATGTACCCCGGCCTGACGTACGGGGCGGCGGAGCTGATCGAGCACTTCGGGACGCCGCGGCAGCGCGACATCTACCTGAAGCGGATGTTCGGCGGGCAGTGGAGCGGGACGATGTGCCTGACCGAGCCCCAGGCCGGCTCGGACGTCGGCTCGTCGCGGACGACCGCGGTGAAGCAGAAGGACGGCAGGTACCTGATCCGCGGCACGAAGATCTTCATCTCCGGCGGCGACCAGGACATGACCGAGAACGTCGTGCACCTCGTGCTCGCCCGCGTCGAGGGCGCTCCGCCCGGGACGAAGGGGCTCAGCCTCTTCATCGTGCCGAAGGTCCGGGTGAACGACGACGGCTCGCTGGGCGAGCCGAACGACGTGCTGGTCGGCAACATCGAGCACAAGATGGGCATCAACGGGTCGTCGACGTGCGTGCTCAACTTCGGCGAGAACGACGGCTGCATCGGGGAGCTCGTCGGCACCGTCGAGCACCAGGGCATGCCGCAGATGTTCCGGATGATGAACGGCGCGCGCATCTCGGTCGGCCTGCAGGGCGTGTCGGTCGCGTCGTCGGCGTACCTGAACGCGCTCGAGTACGCGAAGGACCGCAAGCAGGGCTCGTCGATCCTCCAGTGGAAGGACGCGACGGCGCCGCGCGTGCCGATCGTCGACCACCCGGACGTGCGGCGGATGCTGCTCGACATGAAGAGCCGCGTGGAGGGCATCCGCGCGCTCATCATCAAGCTCGCGCGCCACCAGGACGCGGTCGCCGTCTACCAGGGCAAGGACGACCGCGCGGCCGCGTACAACCAGGGCCAGGTCGACCTGCTCGTGCCGCTCGTGAAGGCCTACTCGTCCGATCAGGCGTTCCGCGTCTGCGAGACGGCGATCCAGACCTTCGGCGGCGCCGGGTACACGAAGGACTACCCGGTCGAGCAGTACTGCCGCGACGCGAAGGTCTTCTCGATCTACGAGGGCACGAATCACATCCAGGCGATGGACCTCGTCGGGCGCAAGCTCGGCCAGGCCGGCGGGGCCAACCTGCAGGCCTTCCTGAACGACGTGGCCGAGTTCGTGAAGGCGCACGAGAAGCACCCCGTCCTCGCCTCGAGCGTCAAGGAGCTCCGCGAGGCGCACGAGGCCGTCGCCGGCACCGCGATGCGGCTGCTCTCGTGGTTCCAGATGGGCAAGATGCCGATGGTGCCGCTCGCGGCGAACCGCTTCCTCGAGATGATGAGCGAGCTGGCGATCGGCTGGCTCCTGCTCGACGGCGCGGTCATCGCCCTCAAGGCGATGGAGACCCTGCCGCAGGGCGACGCCGGCGCGAAGGACCGCGCCTTCTACGAGGGCAAGAAGCACGCGGCCCTCTACTTCGCGTCCAACGTGCTGCCGCACGCGAAGTTCTCCGCCGAGCTCCTCGGCCGCGAGGACTCGTCCGCCCTCGACATCCCGGTCGAGGCGTTCGCGACCGTCTGAGCTCGCCCGTCCCGGTCGAACCGCTCGCCGTCATCTGACCACCCTCCCCGCGTGACCACCCTCCCCCCGCCGGCCTCGCCTCCAGGCGAGGCCTCGGCGGCGCGGCGCGGGCTCACTCCGGGACGGTGAGCCGCTCCGCCAGGTCCCGGATCGGCACCGGCATGGTCGGGTCGCGCGACACGGCCGCGATGTCGGCGCGGAGCGCCCGCACCTCCGTGAGCCGGATCCACGCGAGCGCGAGCCGCGTCATGCTCGGCAGGCCCCTCGCGAGCACCGCCCGGACGACGTCGACGGCGGGGAACGAGAAGGCCACCTCCTCGGCGGGCAAGCCCGCGGCCCGCGCCGCCGCCTCGATGCTCGCGTCGAAGTCGTCCCGCTTCGACTCCAGCACCTCGAAGAAGACGCGCCCGCGCTCGGGCGCGAACGCCTGAGCCGCCCCGCCGTCCTCGGGCGCGAAGACCCAGGTCCCCGCGCCGTCGAGCCCCACCCGCGCGCCCGACTCGAGCGTGACGAGCGGCAGGAAGCGACCGCCTTCGAGCGGCTCCCCTCCGCCGGCATCGAGCAGCTCGCGCACGAGGTCCTTCAGGTTCGCGCTCATGGGCCGATGTTCGCACGGAAACCACCGCGCCGGGCAACTGCGATGGGCAACCCGGCAGATACGCCTCCTTCCGGCGAGGGGCGGCCGCGCTCCACGCCACCGTCGCGCGCGGCGCTGACACCCCGCGGCGACCGCGGCCCGACGAGGAGCAGGCGTGGAGATCGCGCCGCGCGGGGCGCGCCAGGTCGCTTTGCTTGGAAAACGCGCCGCGGTGGCCGGAATAAGAATAGTATGGGGATTCAATTCAAAGCTGATGCACTCGTATTGCTGGGATTCATTTCGGTTGCGGCGACGACCAGCGGTTGCTCGCTCGGGAGCGATCCCGTGATACCCATCGAAGATGAGCTGTCGGACGAGGCCTGCGTCCCGAGCAAGAGCACGAGGAAGGTCGCTTCGGCGTGCGGCGTGTGGGTCTCGAGCACCGGGCACGACGGCAACGCGGGGACCTCGGGGGCGCCGCTGAAGACGATCTCGAAGGCGCTCCAGCTCGTCTGGAGCAAGGGAAAGCGCGTCTACGTCTGCGCCGAAGAGTTCGAGGAGCCGCTGCTGGTGCCCGGGGAACACATGATCTTCGGTGGGCTCGATTGCCGCGACGACTGGCGGTGGATAGGCGACAAGAAGAAGACGACGCTCACCGCGCCTGAGGGCGAGACACCGCTCAAGTTCCACGGCGGCAGCGGCGTCGCGGTGGTCGAGGACTTCCACGTCATCGCGCGCTCGATCCTGCCGTCCCACACCGGGCTGGCAGGCCGCTCGTCGATCGCCGCGAACACCTCGGGGATCCCGGTCGATTTCAACCGGTGCATCATCGAGGCGGGCGACGGGGCGCCGGGCGCGAGGGGCGAGGCGTTCGTGAACAACCCTGCGCTGTCGGGGGAGTCCGGCACCTTCGGCAACGCCGCGTGCACGTCCTCGACGGTCCTTGGCGGGGAGCCGGTGAGCAACACCTGCGGTACGCCCGACGACCGCTCGGACGACTCGCGCGGCGGCACCGGTGGAATCGGCGGCGTCTCGTCGGGCACCGATGGGGGCAATGGGGGCCCGGCCGGCGTGGCGAACGGCGGAAGCGGCGAGAGCAGCGCCGAGGCCTGCACGCCGGGCCAGGCGGGCGCGGATGGCGACGACGGGCGCCCGGGCGCGGGGGCGACCGGCTTCGGCTGGCTGTTCCTGGACGGGTACACCGGCCCGCTCGCCGGCAACGGCACGCCGGGCACGCCGGGCCAGGGCGGCGGGGGCGGCGGCGGCGGAAAGGGCGGCGCGGGCACGATGATGTGCCCGTTCGCGAGCACGGCGGGCGGCCCTGGCGGGGGCTCGGGGGGCGCGGGCGGCTGCGGGGGGCTCGGCGGCAACGCCGGAGGCGCCGGCGGGGCGAGCATCGCCGTGTTCGCGGGGAGCGCGTCGGTCTACTTCACCGACGTGGTGCTGAAGACCGGCCGCGGCGGCGCCGGCGGGGACGGCGGCAAGGGCCAGGAGGGCGGCGCCGGCGGCGAGGGCGGGCTCGGCGGCATCCTGGGCAAGGCCACCGGCCTGAACGCCGCGTGCAGCGGCGGCCAGGGTGGCCGGGGCGGCCGGGGTGGCCAGGGCGGCGGCGGGCTCGGCGGCCACTCGATCGCCATCGCGTACGCGGTCAGGGAGCCTTCCCTCACGAACACGACCATCGAGATCGGCGAGGCCGGGCTCGGAGGGCGCGGGGCCGCGACGCGGTACAACGGAGAGGACGGCGTGGCGGCCGAGATCTACGACATCGAGCAGAACATCGGGCGGTAGCGCGGCCCGCGGATAGCGCCTACTCCGGCGCCGGCGGCGCGGGCCAGCTCCGGTCCTCCTGCATGCAGCGGAGCTGCGTCACGCGCCGCCCCTCCGCGGTGGTCACCGCGAGCTCGCGGACGGGCGCGTCGCGCCGCGCGCGCCGGCTCAGCTTCTCGACCACCAGGACCCCCTCGGGCTCGCCCGCGAGGCGGAGGAAGTCGTCGAACAGCGCGACGTGCCCGCCGCGCGCCCCGTCCTCGGCCGTCGCGATGCGACGCTGCGTGGCGACGCCGATCGCCAGGGCGCCGCCCCGGGCGCGCACGACCATCGCAGGATCGAGCCCGCGCTGGCTCTCTTCAGGCACCGTCCAGATCTCCGCGACCCCAGCCTCGGCGAGGCGCCGCCTCATGTAGTAGAAGGCGGACTCGAGCGTGTTGTTCCGGTACGGGACCGCCCTCGACTCCATCGGATCCACGTGGCTCCGCCAGAACGCGATCAGCGCGTGCGCCCAGCGCCTGCCGTCGAGCCGGCGGTCCTGGAACGGCCAGTCCCCGGCCATCGCCTCCGCGCAGGCGCGGAGCAGCGCCTGCTCGTCGATCCCGCGCGTCGCCAGGCAGGGCGCGCAGTGCATGTACGCCGTGCTCCGCTCGAGGAGCGCGCCGCACATCGAGCAGACGTCGTTGCCGTAGCCAGGGCCCATGTACCGGAGCCAGCCGGCGCTGAGCGCCTGGTGCGCCGCGCGGCGCTCCTCGTTCCGCGCGATCTCCCGCAGCCCGTCCCGGAGGGCCATGGAGCCCGCGCGCCGCTCGTCATCTCGCTGCGTCATCCGCTGTCCTCCAGCGTGAGCCCTGTCCGCGCCGGCCCCGCAGTGTAACGCCTGGGCCTCCGCCGCGCTTCGCGACGCGGCGCGAACCGTCCACGCGCGATCCGCCGCGCGAGGCCGTCGAGCGCGCCTTTCCGGTTGTTGACAGTGACTTTCACTTGTCGTTACGCTACGCGTCGACAACATGTCGCGATTTGCCTCAGTTCTCGCCGTTCCGTTGCTCTTCACGATGGGCTGTGGCGGAGAGCCCGCGCCCGACGATCCGCTGGCCGGCATCCGGCTGATCGGCGATGACCTCAGCGATATCCCTCTGCACGGCGCGTCCGCGGAGCAGGTGGCCCGGTTCAAGGAGGGCGACGCGCTCTTCGACTTCGTGTTTCGCGAGCGCGACGGGCTCGGGCCGCTGTACATCCGCTCCTCGTGCGCGGGGTGCCACGAGGGGGCCGCGCGCGGCCCGGGCGCCGTCCAGAAGATGGTGCTCGTCGAGGCCGACGGCGTGACCCCGGCGGCGGATCAGGCGGCGCTCCCCTACGGGCACACGATGCGGCCCTACGCGATCGGCGGGGCGACGACGCTCGCGCGGCCCGAGATCGACGGGACGATCAAGCTCTCGAAGCGCCTCGGCCCGCCGGTGTTCGGGCGCGGTTACATGGAGGCGGTCGACGACGCCGAGATCGAGCGGGTCGCCGCCGAGCAGGCCGCGCGCGGCGACGCGATCCGCGGCCGCGTCAACCGCGTGGTGTTCCACTCCAAGAAGAACGCGGACGAGTCGTACCACGCGTTCGCCGAGGGCGACGAGAACCTCATCGGCCGCTTCGGGTTCAAGGCGCGGGTCGCCACGCTCGACGACTTCACGGCCGACGCCTACCAGGGCGACATGGGCATCACCTCGCCGCTCCGCCCGGTGGAGCTGCCGAACCCCGACGGGCTCACGGACGACGCCAAGCCGGGCGAGGACGTGGTCCTCGACACGGTGAACGCCGTCGCCGACTACATGCGCTTGCTGGAGATCCCGAAGCGCGCGCCCGCCGACGAGCGCGGCGAGGCGCTGTTCGCCGAGGTCGACTGCGCCGCGTGCCACGTCCCCTCGCTGAGGACGCGCGCCGACTATCCGATCGCGCAGCTCGCGGACATCGACGCCCCCGTCTACACCGATTTCCTCCTGCACGACCTCGGCCCCGATCTCGCCGACGGGCTGGCCGACGAGTCGGCGAGCTCCGTCTCGTGGCGGACGGCGCCGCTCATCGGCATGCGCCACAGCACCTCGTACCTCCACGACGGCCGCGCCAGGACCATCGAGCAGGCCATCCTGCTCCACGACGGCCCGGGGTCGGAGGCGGCCGCCTCGGTCGCCGCCTTCCGCGCGCTCCCCCGCGAGGATCGCCAGGCCCTCATCGACTTCGTGCGCTCGCTCTGAGCGACGTTCGCCGGCGCGCGCTCGCGCCAACCGACACCCCGCGCTCGCCCGTGGCGAGCCGCGAGAAGGAGCTCGAAGGATCCATGCATATCCCTGCCCGCCTGCGGTACGGCCTGGCCATCGCCGCCGCCGCCCTCTCGCTTCCCGCGTGCGGAAGCGACGACAACCAGACGCTGTACACCGACGCGGATTACGAGCGGCGGGCAGTGCTCGAGGTGAAGGCCTTCATCCAGGACAACCTCGATCAGTTCGCCGCCGCAACCGCCGCGCTCCAGGCGGCCGCGCCCGATCCCGACGAGGACGGGTGGAGCGCGTCGAGCGACGAGGCCGCCGTCGACGCCATGAAGGCCGAGTGGAAGAAGGCGCGGCAGTCCTACGAGCGCGTCGAGGGGGCCATCGCGGTCGTCTTTCCGGAGCTCGACTACTCGACGGACGCCCGCTACGACGCGTTCATCGAGGTCGATGCCGACGACGATCTCTTCGACGACGAGGGGGTGACCGGCGTGCACGCCATCGAGCGCATCCTCTGGGCGGACGAGATCCCGGAGGCCGTGCTCGCCTTCGAGTCGGAGCTCACGAACTACAGCCCCGCGGCCTTCCCGGCCACCGAGGCCGAGGCGGCCGCGTTCAAGGACGAGCTCTGCGAGCGGCTCCGGGCCGACGCGGAGAAGATGCAGACCGATTTCGAGGGCCTCGCGCTCGACGCGCCGTCCGCGTACCGCGGGGTGATCAACTCCATCCTGGAGCAGGTCGAGAAGACCAGCAAAGCGGCGACCGGAGAGGAGGAGTCGCGCTATGCCCAGTACACCCTCGCCGACATGCGCGCGAACGTCGCGGCCGGCGAGCTGACCTACGCCGCCTTCCAGCCGTGGCTGCGCACCAAGGGGGCCGAGGGCGCGGAGGTCGACAAGGCGGTGCTCGCCGGCTTCGACCGGCTGTCGAGCGCGTACGACGCGATCGATGGCGACGCGCTGCCGGCGCTGCCGGAGGGGTGGAGCGAGGAGGCGCCGACCGAGGAGCAGCTCGAGACCCCGTTCGGGAAGCTGTTCTCGCTCGTGGAGCGCGAGAGCGACGACGCGACGCCGGGGACGCTCGCCTACGACATGACGAGATCGGCCGATCTGCTCGGGATCGATCAGCTCCCGTAACCGCGGCGCCGCCGGCGTCCGCTCGATCGAGCTCGCTCGCGCCGACGCGAAGGGCCCGCGGGTCGGATTTGGGCTCTCCTCGTCTTCTCGGCGCCGACAGGCGCGCCTCGCGATGGTCGATGTCCTTCGCGGCGCGCTCCAGGATGCCTTGAGCTCTCTCTCTGGTCATCACAGGTAGTCGATCTCGGGGCGGCGCCGCGCGGGCGGCGGGGCGGGACGCGCGCTGCGCGCGGGCGCGTCAGCCGGCGGCGCTCCACCGCACGAGCACGCACGTCACGTTGTCGGGGCCGCCGTGCAGGTTGGCGCGGTCGATGAGCGAGCGCGCCGTCGCGGCGAGGTCGTCGCCCTGCGCGAGCACCTCGGCGATCTCCAGGTCGGGGACCGGGCCGGAGAGCCCGTCCGAGCAGATGAGCAAGAGATCGCCGGCCTCCGGCCGCTCGATGCGCGTGGCGACGTCGACCGTCTTCCCCATCCCGAGCGCGCGCGTCACGACGTTGCGCGCGAGCAGCGGATCCACGTCGTCGGGCAGCTGCTCGCCGCTGTGCAGGTGCTCGTTCCAGAGCGAGTGGTCCTCGGTGAGCCGCTCCAGCCGGTGCTGGCGGTAGCGGTACACCCGGCTGTCGCCGACGTGCGCGATGCACGCCGAGGTCGCGTCGGCGTAGACGCCCGCGAACGTCGTCCCCATCCCGTAGAAGCGCGGGTCGCGCTGCCCCACCTCGAAGATGCGCTCGTTGGCGCGCCAGATGGACGAGACCAGGCGCAGCTCCAGGGGCGCCGTCAGATCTTCGTACCCCGTGGGCTGCGTGATCTCGCCGTCGCCGTCCTTGCAGCACGACTGCACGATGTCGACCGCCATCCGCGACGCGATCTCCCCTCCGGCGGCGCCGCCGATGCCGTCCGCGACGACGAAGAGGCCGAGATCCAGATCGACGGCGAAGCTGTCCTCGTTGTCCTCGCGCTGGCGGCCAACATGGCTTTCTCCGGCGGCTTCGATGCGGAGCGGGGCGTTCACGGAGGTTCCTCGTCGGCGAGACGCGTGTCGACTCCGGGCAGCATCCAGCGGCCGGACGCCTCGCGCAAGTCAGGAAGGGGCTCAATTCGAGCGGAGGGCGCCGGGCCGATCGAGCGCGCGCTACGTGCGCAGCGCGGCGGCCGCGGTCGGCCGGAGCGGCGGGCGGGCGCCGTGCGGCTCGGCAGGGGGCGGGACGCTCGCCGTGCGGGTCTCGAAGCGGCCGTTCTTCCAGGTGACGAGCCCGCCCGAGAGGCGCGAGGAGCTGCCCGCGCCGGGGTCGGACCGCAGCCAGACCAGGGGGCGCGCGGCGAAGACCGGCTTGGTGCAGGCGATGTCCTCGAAGGCGGCGGACCACGAGCCGGTGTTGCCGAAGAACAGCCCGCCCTCCCAGGCGCCCTCGGGCGTGTGCGTGTGGCCGAAGACCACCGCCCTGGCGCGGTGGGCGCGGGCGACCTGGCGCGCGGCGCGGCTGACCCGCTGCCAGGTCGCGTCGAGCGGGAGCTTCGGCACGAGGCGCTCGTAGACGACGAGCCCCGCGGGCGCGACGAGCGCCGCCGGCGCGAGCCAGGCCGGCGCGAGCAGCAGCCACACGAGGGCCACGGCGACGGCGAGCAGCCCCAGGGCGGCCCGGTCGAGCCAGAGCTCGCGCGCGACGAGCCCCAGCCGGTCCTCGGCCGGCGGCGCGAACAGGCGGGCGTGGCGAGCGACGGCGCGGAGCGGCGCGCCGGTCTCCTGCGCGGCGGCGGCGAGGCACTCGCGCAGGCGGGCGCGCCGCTCCGGCTCGCGCCGGCGCACGAGCTCGACGACCGTGCGGAGCGCGCCGAGCGCCCACGCCCCCGCGAGCGAGCGGCGCGAGAACATGTAATAGCGCGCCCAGTGCGCGAGGTAGCCGAACGCGGACAGCATGAACGAGGAGTCCACGTGCGGGTTGAAATAGCCCATCCGCGAGACGAGCAACCGGCACACGAGCGAGCCCATGGTCGGCTGGATCTCGCCCGGCTTCCGGCCGAACGGGACCATCGGGTAGCGGTAACTGCAATAGGCGTCGTACTGGTTGCCGTGCTCCACGATGATGCCGTCCGGCGTCTTGTGGAACCAGGCGCGGAACACGACGCGCGCGCCCAGCGCCGCCCGCGCCCGCTCGGCCGCGCGCGCGCCCCCGCCCGGGGACGCCGGTTCGTCCAGCGCGGCGAGCGCCGCCTCGACCACGCGGGACCGGACCAGGTCGCGCACCTCCGGCAGCGTGAGCTGGACGTCGTGGTTGCCGGAGATGAACACGACGGTGTGGCCATCCGCGACGACCCGCCCCAGCGCCTCGATGAACACCGGGTGATCCGCGAGGATCGCCTCCATCGCAGGGACCGCGTGCTCGGCGCTGCGCGGGAGGTCGTGGAAGACGCTCTTCTGATCGATCACGCGCGGCGCGTCCAAGTCGAACACGTCGCCGTTGAGCACCAGGGTGAGCTCATGCCGCCCGGCGCCGCGCGCCGTGCCCTGCTTCATCTCGTCCCGGAGCGCGTCCAGCATCGCCGCGACCTCGCTGTCGGGGGAGTAAGGAGCCTGACGGTATCGCATCCATAGACCGTCACCCGGCTCGAGCTCGCAAAGATGGATATCTGAGATTGCCACCGTATGGAGCATCCCTCAACGTGACACACGCGCCTGAACACGGCTGTCAGGGAATGGTCACGACCGGGGGTCGGGCGGCCGCGGAGGCGCTGCGCTCGCCCGGGGGATGCGAGCGCGCCTAGCACGGCGGCGCGCCGCTGTCGGGAGGTGTGGTGTCTTGGGCGTTGTGGCGTCACGAGGTCGTCGTCACGACGACCTCGCCCGTTCGCTACGGCTGTCCTTTGCGCTTGATGATCACGAACTGCACCCGGCGGTTCTTCTGGCGCCCTGTCTTGACGCGGTTGTCCCCGAGCGGCTGCTCGAACCCGTACCCCTTGGCGACGAGCTTCTCCCGCGGCACCCCGGCGGCCACGAGCCACGAGAGGACGGCCTCCGCGCGCTCCTGGGACAAGCGCAGGTTGTACTCCTCGGTCCCGTTGTCGTCCGTGTGGCCCTGCACCTCGACGAGCTCGATGTCCGGGTTCTGCTGGATGGCGTCGCGCACCTCGACCAGGATCTCGTCGGAGACGGGATCGACCGTCTGGGCGCGCGTCTTGCCGTAAACGACGAACTGCACCGGCTTCGACGTCGTGATCTCGTCGGCGTTCACGCGGATGAACTTCGGGCAGCCGTTCTGCCGCGGATCGGGGTCCGCGTTCCCCCGCTCGTTCGGGCAGGCGTCCGCGCTGCCGCGGACGCCGTCGCCGTCCGGATCGTCCGGGCAGCCGTTCTGCTTCGGGTTCTGGCTCGCCGGCCCCTTGACCTTCGGGCAGGCGTCCGAGGCGTCCACGATGCCGTCGCCGTCCACGTCGCTCGGGCAGCCCACCCGCTTCGGGTCGTCGCTCGCGCCGCCGCGCACGCTGGGGCAGGCGTCGATGCCGTCGTGGAAGCCGTCGTCGTCCGAGTCGTCCGGGCAGCCGCTCTTCGTGGCGTCGGCGCTGCGAGCGCCCGGGGTGGACGGGCACGCGTCGTCGATGTCGAGCACCGCGTCGCCGTCGCGGTCCGCCGGAGGGCAGCCGTCCTTCGCCGGATCGGGCGAGGGATCGCCCTTGACGTCGGGACAGGCGTCGATGTGGTCGTCGATGCCGTCGTTGTCCTTGTCGCCCGTGACGGCGGCGGCCGGCGCGGGCTCCCGGGCCGGCGCCGGGAGGGGCGCCCAGCCCACGAGGCCGACGGCGCGGACGGTCGGCGAGCCGACGGCCTTCAGCAGGCCGGGCCCGACCGCGGCGCCGAACGTCAGGCCGCCGAGGACCCGCAGCTTGGCGCCGAAGAGCAGCTCGGCGTTGGCGCCCGCATCCGCAGGGGTGGCAGGAACGCTCGACAGCAGGAGCTCCTCACCGAGCGGCGCTGCGCCGTACAGCTCGGCGCCGAGCTGGAGCAGATCGCCGCCCAGGAGGAGCCCCGCGGCGCCGCCGAACGTGACCAGCGGCGGGCGGTTCTCCCCTCCGCCGAGCTCGACGCCGCCGCTCGCATTCCACAGAAAGCCGAGCGCCGCGCGGGGGGAGCCGGCGCGCCCGCCGACGCTCGCGTGGAAGGCGCCGCGGACCTCCGCGTCGCCGGTGTACTGCGCCGGCGAGCCCGTGGGCGCGAACAGGTAGCCGCCGAGCCCGAGCTGGAACGGACCTGTGTCCTCGCCGAGCAGACGGACCCGCGCGCCGAGGCGGAGATCGCCGAGCTCCGGCGCCGTCAGCTCGGTGAACCGCACGCCGGGGATGCCCGGGTCCTCGCCCGCCTGCGCAATGGCGAGCGGCGCGTCGATCGAGAGCAGCAAGCGGTCCCACAGCGCGAGCGAGGCGTCGAGGCGCAGGAACGCCTGCGAGGAGACGACGGCGATGTCCGTCTCGCCGCTCATGCGGATCGGCTGGTGGGAGTAATCGAGCATCGCGTGGACGCGCGCCGCGAAGTGGCCGGGCGCGGAGGGAGACGGCACGCCGAAGAACGCGTCTCCGGCGGGCGCGGGCTCGAGCCGGTCCAGGGAGAAGCCGCCGGCGGATTGACCTCGCGAGGCGCTGGCGAGCGTCATGAGGACGGCCGCGGAGGCGACCGCTGCGACGGAGGAAGACCTCATCGGCCGGCCACGATACGGGGGGGTGAGGCGCGGGGCAACATGCCATCGCGCCTCGCCGGGTCGCGCGAGCGTCGCGTCTGTCTACCTGCCCGCGCGACTCTCCGCGTGCGAAGCCGTCAGCCGTCAATGGGCTGGATATCGCGCGTCACGTCCGAGGTGACGGTCGGGAGCTCCTGTGGATACCGCGCCTGGATCCGCCGGATCCGTATCGTTCCATCGTCGTCGAGATCGATGTGTCGATGGGCACGGGCGGACAGGGGGCTGAGCGGCGCCGCGCGGCGGCGCGGACCGGCGCGTCTGCGCTGATCTCAGAACTGGTACCGCAGGCTCGCCCCGGGCGCGATCATCAGGACGACGTCGCCCATGAGCGACTCCTGCGCGTAGGTGCCGATCCCGTCGGTCGACGCCGCGAGCTCGAGCGTCCTGTCCCACGTGGGCTTGCTGAGGCCGATCAGGAGGAGCAGCTTCGCGCTGGCGGAGAGCTCCCAGCGCTGCCCGAGCCGCACGCCCAGCCTCACCTCCGGATCCACGTAGAAGTACGTGGCCGAGGCGAAGTCGACGACCGCGTACGTGTTGAACCACGCGCCCTGGGTCGTCCTGAACCTGCCGGTCCGCTCGTCGCGGACCTCGCCCACGAGCACCCCGGCGCCGAGCCGCAGCAGGGCCGGGTACTCCTCGCCGAAGTGGTACCCGAACGTCGCGCCGGCCAGGAAGGCGCCCAGGCGGAGCGCGTCGCTCGCCGTGCCGTCGAGCGGATCCCGGTAGCCGATCGGCCTGAGCTCCGCGGCGCGCTCCTCGAACTGCTGCGTCGCGATCAGGCCGCCGAGCTCGATCCCGACGCCGATCCCCGAGCCGAGCTCGTAGCCGCCGTGGATGACGCCGAGGCCGCCGAGGCCGATCGAGCTCGAGCACGCCGAGCCGCAGGCGCTCGCGACGGCGCCGCCGAGCGTCGGCGCCACCAGGAACGAGGCGCTCGCGTCGAGCGTGAACTTCGGCGGCTTGCGCCAGATCTCCGCGTCCTCGTCGCGGTCGAGCGCGAGGCTCACGCCCTGTCGCTGGCCCTTCTGCAGCGTCACCGTGCGCGACTCGGAGACGAACCCGTCGGCCTTCACCTCGACCCGGTGCGTGCCGGCCTTGAGCCGGCCGAGCCAGACGCCGTTGCCCACGTTGACCGAGTTGATCCAGACGCTCGCGCCGGGCGGCGTGGGGTCGACCCGGAGCGACGCGTCGAGGTCCTCGGCGAGGAGCGACAGCGTGGTGAGCTCCTGCGGCTTCACGGGCGCCGCCGTCGGCTGCGTCCCGAGCTTCCCCTCGCCGCGCAGCGCCACCATGTGGTCGCCGACCGACAGGGTGCCGATCCACGGGGTCTGCCCCACGACCACGTTGTCCACGAGCACGTCGACCGTCTTGCCGGCCCGCTCCACGACGCGCAGCCGGCCGGAGCGGACCAGCCTGCGGAGCTTCGCGTTCACCGTGACCGTCTGGCCCCCGGCGACGTCGACGCGCACCTCGACCGGCTCGTAGCCCTCCTTGAAGACGCGGACGACGTGCGCGCCCGCGGCGACGCGGATCGGCTTGACGGGCGGGTACTGCCCGCGCTCCTCGCCGCTCACGACGATCGACGCCCCGGGCTCGGCGTTCGTGATGTCGAGCGTCCCCACCAGCGCGCGCAGCTCGGCGATCTCGCGCTGCGCGACCGCGCGCTCGGCGGCCGACATGGTGAAGTCGCGCAGGAAGGTCTCGAACATCTCGAGCGCCTCGTCGTAGCGCTGGAGCTTTCGCAGCGCGATCGCGGCGTTGTTCGTGGCCGCGCGCGTCGGATAGAGCTTGCGCGAGAGGAGGAACTCGGCGAGCGCGGGGCCCCAGGCCTCCTCGCGCAGCAGGGCGAGCCCCTTCTCGAAGTGGAGCCGCGCGACCTGCCGGGTCGTCTCGGAGACGGGCGCCTCCTCGGCCGGCGCGGCGCCCTCCGCGGCGGTCGGCGCCGGCTGCGCGAGGGCCGGTCCCGCGGCGACGGCGACGGCGAGCGCGGCCGAGAGCGCGCGCAGCCGCCGCGCCGGCCGGGGACGCAGCGCGAGGGAGAGAGGGCACGAGCCGCCGCGCCGCATCCGCAGGTCCATTCGATCGAGCTCCGTACTCAGCCTGTTCTTCTGCGCTTACTTTCCGAACTCATCCGTGTTGTCGATGATCCCCTTGGGGGTCGTCGGCGCCGGAGGCGGCGGCGGCGCGGCGGAGACGCTCTTCGCCGGGGGCGCCGGCGCGGCCTTCCCCGCGGTCGGGGCGAGCTCGATCTTGAGCGGCCGCGCGCCGCTGGTCGTCACGAACACGTCCGTCACCACCTCGCTCGCCCCCTTGAACACGCGCACCCGGTGCTCGCTCCCGAGCGGCCCGGTGATCTCGAGGATCCCGTTCCTGGTCGTCGCGCGCTCGCCTTCGACCTCGACCGAGGCGTCGGGCGGCAGGATGACCACCTGAACGCGCCTGGGCTGCGGCTCGCCGGCCGCGGTGACCTCCGGCGCGACCGTCGTGGCCGGCGGCGGCGGCGCCGGCGCCGGGGTGGCAGCCGCGGGCGGGAGCGCCTCGTTGGTCGCCGGTGCCTCCGGCGGCGCGGCGGGCTCGGGCGACGGCCGGGTGCTGACGAAGTACACGCCCGCCGCGATGGCCGCGGCGAGCAGCGCGGCGCCGGCCACCACCGGCACCCGCGACGCGCCGGGCTGCGTGCCGCGATGCGACTGCGTGAGCGCCCCGGTCGTCGCGGCGCCGACGTGATTGGCGGCCGGCGCGGCCGCGCCGTACGGCGGCCCGCTCGGGCTCGCGGGCGGCGCGAACGACGGGTACCCTCCGCCGTGCGGAGCCGCCGGGTACCCGCCGCTCTGGTTGGCGGGCGACGCGGCGGCGTACGCCCCGCTCTGGTTCGCGGGCGAGGGAGCGAGCGCCGGATACCCGCCGCTCTGGTTGGCGGGCGACGCGGCGACGTACGCCCCGCTCTGGTTCGCGGGCGGGATGTTGACGTTCGCCGAGAGCCGCGGCGCCGACTGCGCGCGCACGGCGTCCGGCAGCGGCACGAGCATGCTCTCGTGGATGCCCCAGCCGTACGGGAGCAACGGCCGGATGGCGCCGAACATCTCCTGCGCGCTCTGGTAGCGCTGCCCGGGCGCTTGCAGCAGGCAGCGGTGCACGATCGCCGCGACCTCCGGCGGCACCCACGGCGCGAAATCCTGCACCGGCGGCGCGGGATCCGAGCAGATGGAGATGATGAGCTCGCCGAGCGCGGTGATGTGATGGTACGGGGTTCGCCCGGTGAGCGCCTGATAGAGCACGGCGCCGAGCGACCAGATGTCGGTGCGGTGGTCGATCTCCTTCTGGCCGCGCGCCTGCTCGGGCGACATGTAGAGCGGCGAGCCGATGAGGTTCCCGGTGCGCGTGAGGTCGGCGCCCTCGGTCTCGTTCGCCCGGTCCATCTTGACCTTGGCGATGCCGAAATCGAGCAGCTTGACGAGGACCTCGCCGGCGTCGCGCCGCGCGAGGAACAGGTTGTGCGGCTTGATGTCGCGGTGGACGACGCTCGCCTCGTGCGCCTTCTGGAGCCCGAGGCACGACTGCGCGACGATGCGCAGCGCGAGGTCGGGCGCGAGGGGGCCGAGGCGCTTGATGAGCTGGTGGACGTCCTCGCCGGCGAGGTACTCCATCGCGAGGAAGGGCAGGTTCGACCCGCGATCGACGCCGGCGTCGAGCACCTGGGTGATGTGCTGCGTGTCGATCGCGCCGGCCGCGCGCGCCTCGCGCTGGAAGCGGCTGACCACCTTCGGATCGCGGGTGAGATCGGCCGAGCTGATCACCTTCACGGCGCAGCGCCGGCCGGTCCCCGTGTGCTCGGCCTCGTAGACCGAGCCCATGGCGCCCTCCCCGAGCAGCTTGCGAATCTGATATTTGCCGTCGATGATCGTGCCGATCACAGCGTTCGGGCCACTCTAAGGGATTGCGCGCTGGGGGGCAATGTCCGCGAGCGCGCGCGGGCCCTCGGCCGAGGCTGACGCGGATTCGCGTACAGTCTCGCGGGCCACGCCGCCCTCCCGAGCGGGCGCGCACCTGGACCGGGCGCGGCCTCACCCGGCCACGCCGCGTCCGGTGAAGGCGGCCGCCGCCCGCCTCGGCCGCCGTCACGTCCCCGGCATCGCCGGCCGCCTGGGGTGGTGGACCCCAGGCGGCCGGGGGATGTGTGCGAGAGGACTAGCGACCGAGGGCCGATGCCCGGTCGGCCATCGAGGGCGAGCGACTCGCGCGCTCCCGTGACCCGCGCGGCGGCGGCGGCGCGCTCTCAGGCGGTCGAGAGCGCCGCTCTCGTCGCGCGTGCGGGCGTGGCGCTATCAGCCGCCCCAGCCGAACGAGTCCCCACCCCCACCGCAGGGGCGGTGGAACGGGAAGCAGCAGTGAGGGAACCTGAAATCGTTATTAGGGAAGCGGCAGAAGTCGAACCTGTCGAAACGGTCATGAGGGAAGTTGCAGAAGTCGAACCTGTCGAAACGATCATGAGGGAAGCGGAACCGGAAGTCGTCGAAGAGCGTGTTGATGTTGATGTTGGTGTTGTTGTTGATATTGAACGGGAAGCCGCCGAACCCGCCGAACCCGAAGCCGCAGTTGCCGAAGCCGAGGCCGCCGAAGCGCGAGCCCACGGCGCCGAAGCCCGGCACGCCGAAGCCGAGGCCCGGCACGCCGAGGCCGAGGCCCGGCACGCCGACGCCCGGCAGGCCGGCGCCCGGCGCGCCGAGGCCCGGCGCGCCGAGGCCCGGCGCGCCGAGGCCCGGCACGCCCGCGGGCCCCTGGCCGATCGGCGCCTGGCCGACCTGGCCGATCGGCGCCTGGCCGACCTGGCCAATCGGCGCCTGGCCGACCTGGTCAATCGGCGCCTGCAGCCCGGGGCCGGCCGGCCCCTGCGCGCCGATCGGCGCCTGGCCGAGATCGGTGGGACCCTGCAGGCCAATCGGCCCACCCTTGCTCGGACCGAGCGGCGCCTTGCTCGGCGCCTGGAACCCGCCCCTCGCCTCCTCGTCCGCCTCGAGCGCGCCGGTGGCCGAATCGACCAGCTCGACCTCGTCGAGGCCGGCCTCGTCGAGCTCCACGTCGCTCCCCGAGTCGACGGCGCACCCCGTGCCCAGCGCCGCCATCACCACCGCGAGTCCCAGCACCTTGCCATGAATCGAGAGCATGTGTTCCTCCTCAATATCCCGTGATGGCCGGAAGGCCCGCGCCATCTTGGGCTCATCGAAGAGCAGGCTGTGTGCCTCAGCGCTCGTGTGCAGACACTGCCGCTCCTGGCCCGCGCCGCCGGCCTCGCCGCGCCCGCGAAAAGGCATTCTCTGGATCAGCGCGGACCCTGGTTTTCCGAACTCTCATCGCGAAGACCGGCGGGACGGCCACCGCGCGGCGGCCTATCGCGCGCGGTCTCCGCGCATCCGCTGGAGATGACGAACTCACCGCCTCGGCGACCGGCGCTCGCGCGCGGCGCGCAAACCCCTCTCCCGCGCGCGTTCGAGGAGATCACCTGCGCTCCCGCCCGCGCCGCGGCCGTCGTGAACGCGAGCCGCCGTGCCCCTCACGCGGCGCGCAACGGGCCCGCGCGCGCCGAGCCCCGGTCGATCTTCTGACCCGGTCAGAACCCGCCCGCGCGCCACGGAGCCCCCGGCCCCTCTGCGCCTCACCTGCTCAGGATGCGCCGTTTGTGACCAACGAAGTCAGGATGTGAATCGATCGACTCGGGCCGTATCCATCCGCCTCCGTCACCGTGGCTCCGCGGTGGGCACTCGAACGAGCCGCGCCGGCGCTATGCAGCGCAGGTAACACCAGATGCGCGCAAGTGGGCTCATGTGAGCAAATCTCGGTGGCCCACATCCGGACGGCCGTTTACGTGCGCGCGGCGCGTTGGTAGGACTTTCTCCGGAGGACGCATGAATCACGAGCCGAGCGAGACGGAAGGGACCGACGCGGGCCGCCGCGGCGTGCTGCGCGCGGCCGCCACGACCGCCGCGGTCGTCGCTGCCGGGGCCGCCGGGGGCGCGCCGTCCGCGGCGCCCGGGTTGCCCGCGGCTCCTCGAGACGCCGCGGCGGCGCCGCGCACGCTCGGGCGGACCGGGGCGCAGGTGGAGCCGGTGTCGCTCGGCGGAGAGGGGATCCTCCGGACGACCGGCCGCCACCGCGAGGCGGTGCCGGTGATCCTGGAGGCGTTGCGCCTCGGGGTCAGGTACTGCGACACCGCGCCTGCGTACCAGCAGAGTCAGGATTACTATGGTGAGGCCTTCCGCGCGGCCGGGCCGGGGGCGCGCGAGCAGGTCTTCCTCGCCTCCAAGACGCACGCGCGCGACCGCGACGGCGCGCTCAGGCTGCTCGACGACAGCCTGCGCCGCCTCGGGACTGACCACCTCGATCTGTGGCAATTGCACGACCTGCGCGAGCGCGACGAGCTCGACGCCATCTTCGGCAAGGGGGGCGCGATCGAGGCCGTGGAGCGGGCCAGGGCGGACGGCCGCGTGCGCCACGTGGGGATCACCGGGCACCACGACCCGCAGATCCTCGTCGAGGCGATGCGGCGTTATCCGGTCGACGCCGTGCTGTGCGCGATCAACCCCGCGGATCCGGCGCGGCTCCCCTTCCTGACGACGGTGGTCGAGGAGGCGCGGCGGCGCGGCGTCGGCGTCATCGGCATGAAGATCATGGCCGCGGGCCGCCTGCTCCAGGATCGCGCCGCGAGCCCGGCCGAGCTCATCCGCTATGCGGCGAGCCACGCCGACACGGTGATCATCGGCTGCTCCTCGATCGCCGAGGTGCGCGAGAACCTCGGCGCGAGGTCCCTCCCCTTCCCCATGCCGCCCGCCGAGCGGGCCGCGCTGGAGGCGCGCGTCGCGCCGCGCGCCGGTCGCTACGACTCGTTCAAGGCCTGAACCGCGCGCCGCCGCCCGTTGACCGCGGGGCGCGCGGCCGCGAAGGCCGCCCGGGACGCCGGCGCGCGAGCGCCGCGAGCAGCAGCAGCAAGCTGGCGCCGGCGCCCTCGCCTGCGCCTCCGCCGGCCGTCATCCGGCAGTCGCAGCCCCCCTCGAACTCCGGCTTGTCGAGCGGCGACTCCCCGTCCGCGCCGCCGGCGCCGCCCTCGCCTCCGCCGGCCCCGGCCTCGCCCCCGCCTGCGCCGCCTGCGCCGCCTGCGCCGCCCTGGCCGGCCGGCATGCAGGTGTCGCCCGGCTCGTCCGGGCACGGATCGCAGGCGTCGCCGACGTCGTCCCCGTCCGCGTCGGACTGATCGTTCGCGACGAGGGGGCAGTTGTCCTCGTCGTCGAGCGCGCCGTCGTTGTCGTCGTCGTCATCGCACGCGTCGCCCCCGTCCTCGCCGTCGGTGTTCGTCTGATCGTCGCTCGGGTCGTCCGGCGTCGGCAGGGTGGGCCCGTTCGCGACGAGGGGACAGTTGTCCTCGTCGTCGAGCGCGCCGTCGTTGTCGTCGTCTCCGTCGCACACGTCGCCTTCGCCGTCCTCGTCGGCGTCGAGCTGATCGTCGCTCGGATCGTCCGGCGTCGGCGCGTCTGGCCCGTTCGCCACGTACACGCAGTTGTCCTCGAAGTTCCGGACTCCATCGTTGTCGATGTCCTCGTCGTCGCACGCGTCCCCGCGCCCGTCGCCGTCCTCGTCGTGCTGATCGAGGGTGCGGTGGATCCTGCAGTTGTCGATCTCGTCGGGGAAGCCGTCGTTGTCCGAGTCGGGATCGCGATAATCGGGGATCCAGTCGCGGTCGGCGCCGATCGCGTCGGTATCTGCGGGGAGGCCGTCCGGGGTGAGCGGCTGCGCCTCTTCCTGGTCGGGCACGGAATCACCATCGCTGTCTCTGTCGAGCGCGTCGATGCCTTCGTCGTCGTCGTCCGTGTCTGTCGGCTCCGTGAAGTAGCAGCCCCCCGCCTCGCAGGGCGTCAGGCTGTCGGGGAGCGCGTCGCCGTCGGTGTCGATCGGGAGTAGGGCATAGCAGCTGCTCGGGTCGCTCTCCGCGCACACCTCGAGCGCGTCGGGGATGCCGTCGCCGCGGACCGTATCGACGGCCTTTGCGATATAGCAGCTCCGGGGGGCGTCATCCTGGGTGCAGATCCGCAGGCTGTCGATGACCCCGCTGGTGTCGCCGTTGCCGGCGACGCTGTTCCACGGGACGCATGTCACGAAGTTCGGGCACACCTCGGTGGCGTCGTCGATGCCGTCAGCGTCGGTGTCCGCGTTCTGCGAGCCCGTGGCCCAGAGCGTCTCCAGCTGCTCGTGAAGGCCGTCGTTGTCCGCGTCGTCGTCGCACGCATTGCCGAGACCATCGCCGTCGGTGTCGGCCTGCAGGGCGTCCAACTCCGGAGGCGGGTTCGCGACGAACGGGCAGTTGTCGGCGCCGTCGGCGACGCCGTCGTTGTCGTCGTCGGGGTCGCAGGCGTCGCCGCCGTCGGTGCCGTCGTTGTCGGCCTGCGGACCGCCAGGGGTCGCCGGTGGATTGGCCGTGAACGGGCAGTTGTCGACGCTGTCGAGGACGAGGTCGTTGTCGTCGTCGGGGTCGCAGGCGTCGCCGCCGCCGGTGCCGTCGTTGTCGGCCTGCGGCTCGCCCGGGGCCGCGGGCGGGTTGGCGACGAACTGGCAGTTGTCGATGTCGTCGTCGACGCCATCGTTGTCGTCGTCGGGGTCGCAGGCGTCGCCGTCGCCATCGTCGTCGCTGTCGGCCTGCGGGTCGCCTGGGACGGCGGGCGGATTGGCGACGAAGGGGCAGTTGTCCTCCTCGTCGTCGACGTCATCGTTGTCGTCGTCGGGGTCGCAGGCGTCGCCGTCGCCATCGTCGTCGCTGTCGGCCTGCGGGTCGCCTGGGGCGGCGGGCGGATTGGCGACGAAGGGGCAGTTGTCCTCCTCGTCGTCGACGTCATCGTTGTCGTCGTCGGGGTCGCAGGCGTCGCCGTCGCCGTCGCCGTCGCTGTCGGCCTGCGGGTCGCCTGGGGCGGCGGGCGGATTGGCGACGAAGGGGCAGTTGTCCTCTTCGTCGTCGACGTCATCGTTGTCGTCGTCGGGGTCGCAAGCGTCGCCGTCGCCGTCGTTGTCGTTGTCGGCCTGCGGGTCGCCAGGAGCCGAAGGCGGGTTCACGACGAACCGACAATTGTCGACGTCGTCGGCGACGTCATCGTTGTCGTCGTCGGCATCGCAGGCGTCGCCCTCGCCATCGTCGTCGTTGTCACGCTGGATATCGAGGTCATCCCCCGGCTCCAGCGGCCCGTTGTCTTCATCGGGGCAGTTGTCGCACGCGTTGCCCAGGCCGTCGCCGTCGTTGTCGGCTTGCGGCTCGCCCGGGGTCGCCGGCGGGTTCTCAACGAACGGGCAATTGTCGAGCGGCTCATCTCCCTCGCCGACATCCGGGACGCCATCGTCGTCATCGTCGGGATCGCAGGCGTCGCCGTCGCCGTCGCCGTCGTTGTCGGCCTGCGGCTCGTCCGGAGTCGAGGGCGGGTTCACGACGAACGGGCAGTTGTCCTCCTCGTCGTCGATGCCGTCGTTGTCATCATCGTCGTCGCACGGGTTCCCCTCTCCGTCCTCGTCGTTGTCGGCGAAGTCCGCGCTGGCCAGCTCCGGGCAGTTGTCGCAGTCGTCGCCCCTGCCGTCGTCATCCTCGTCCCGCTGGTCGTTCGGGATGCTCGGGCAATTGTCGCAGGCGAAGCCGTACCGGTCCCCATCTCCGTTATGCTGATCGGGATTGTAGATGTCGGGGCAGTTGTCGGGGGTCGAACCGAAGCTGCTGATGCAGTCGCGATCGGGATCGTTCGGCACAGGAGGCACGCACTGCGCCCACGCGCTCCTCGCGCTCGTGACGGTCGCTGCGATGATCGACAGTGCCGTCACAAGCAGGCGGAAATGCCATTTAACGGCGCCGGAGCGAGGATTGCGGCGCGGTGCGCACGGGCGAGAGGTACGGGACAGGAGGAGATGAGCCACGGCGAGTCCTCCGCGGTAGTTGTGGAAATGTGCGGTCGAAAGCGCCGCCCCGCTCTGGAAGTAAATCCGTTGCGCTCCGCGCGGCGTCGGCATCGCAGCGCGCTTATCGCAGGACGCAGGCGTCCGCGGAGGGGTCCGTACAGTCGTCGTTGTCATCGCAGACGCAGGCGCCGTTCACACACTCGCCGAATCCGGCGCATTCTTCGGTCCTCGTGCACACGAACGGCTCCGATTCGATCCGACAAAACTTGCTGCCAGTATCGTCGGTTCCGATGCACTTCGATGTCCCTGGGCAGTCCGTGTCGAGCGTGCAGGGGGTGACGCACCCGTTGAGCCCGCCGGATGGAACACACCGCTTGGTCGGGTCCAGGCCACCGTTCGTGCAATCTTCGTCGCTCGCGCACTGCGGCGCGACGCAGATGTTGTTATCGCAGGTATAGTTGGTGGGATAGCTGTCGCTCGGGCAATTGCGCTGGTCCTGCGCGCAGCAATCGTCGCGGATCATGCACCCCTTGGCGCAGTAGCCATAGGTCGCCCCGCCAGTGCCCGCGCCCCCCGCTCCGCCGGCGCCTGCGCCGCCCGTCCCGCCGGTGCCGGCGCCTCCCCCGCCGCCGGTGCCCGTTCCGCCCCCCTGGCCTCCCTCGCCGCCGCCGGTGCTGCTCCCACCGCCGCTCGTGGTCGTGCTGGTGGCGCCCGCCGCCCCCGCGCCGCCGGTCGGGTCGCCGGGCGCGGCATCCTCGCTGCACGCAGCCCCCTGGAGGAGCGCCGTCACGGCAAGTGAAAGACAGGTCAATCGTCGCATGAATTCCCCTCTCGATTCGGCCGAGATCTCCATTTACACCCCGGCTCTCGCCCGCAGCAAGCGCGTCCGGCGACGGGATCGAGGCCGTGTGGTCCAGTGTGGGGCCGGCGCGATCAACGCTGCCGCGCTCCCTCGCTCCGCGCGCGGCGTTCTCCGTTCGCTCTCCGGCCGCTCTCCGTTCGCTCTCCGCGGCTCTCCGTTCGCTCTCGACTGATTCCGCGGCGCGGCGCTCTCCGGTTCTGATATCGTGCGGCCTCCTCGTCCGGCAGCGCCATGCGCCGGCCACCGCTGCGCCGGCCGGACGGACTCCCGAGGAAGGAACACGACTCCGTGCTCAAGCCCAAGCGCGATCGCGCCGCGCCGCTCCCGCGACCTGCCAGGATCCTCGCCGGAGCGGGCGCCGTCCTGCTGCTTTCGGTCTGCTCCGAGCGCCCCCGCGCGCCGGCGGATCCGCCGGCAGCCCCGCCCGCGCCGGTCGGCGCGGCGGAGAGCCGCGCCCGGCTCGCGGCGATCCGCGCGCGCCTGCCGGGCGCCGGCGCCGCGCTCGCGCTGCGCCCTGGGCCGGCCCGCGTCGCCGTCTCCCCGGGCGCCGTCCGGCCGCAGGTCCCGCGCGCGCTCGCGGCCGTGGAGCTCTCGCCCCGCGCCTCCGGGCCGGTGCGCCTCACCGACATGGCCTCGGGCCTCGGCGTGGCGTTCTCGCTGGACGGCGCCGTGGACGCGCCGCTCGCCGAGGCGGACGGGTTCGCCATCTACGCGGCGGGCGGGCCCGGCGGCGCGGATCTGCTCCACCGGGTCGACCGCGCCGGCACCGAGGACTTCGCGTTCTTCGAGCGCGCGCCCGCGCGCGAGGAGCTCCGCTACCGCGTCGACGTGGGCGGCGCCGCCGGCCTGCGCCTCGTCGCGAACACGCTGGAGTTCCTCGACGCGGGCGGCGCCCCGCGGCTGCGCATCGCGCCGCCGTACGTGCTCGACGCGGACGGCGAGCGGCGGACGGCGCGGCTCTCGGTGGAGGGCTGCGCGGTCGACACGAGCCCGCGCCCGCCGTGGGGTCGCCCCGTCACCGCGCCGGGCGCGACGGCGTGCGCGGTGACGGTCGCCTGGGCGGGCGCGGGCGTGCGTTATCCGGCGCTCGTCGACCCGTACTGGCAGGTCACCTCCGAGGCGATGGCCGAGGCGCGCACGCGGCACACGGCGACGCGGCTCGACGAGGCCGATCCGCGGAGCCGGGTGCTCATCGCCGGCGGCTTCGGCGCTTCGGGCGCGGCGCTAGCCTCGGCCGAGCTCTACGATCAGCAGAGCCGCTCGTTCAGCACGATCGCCCCGATGCCCGCGGGGCGCGGCGGCCACACCGCGACGCTGCTCGACACGGGCGCGGTCTTCCTGGCCGGCGGCAGCGGGACGGCCACCGGGACGGCCTCGACCACCACGCTCGTCTACGCCGACGGCCTGTTCTCGCCGGGCCCGCTGATGCGCTCTGCGCGCATCGCCCACACCGCGACGCGGCTCGCGGACGGCCGCGTGCTCATCGCCGGCGGCGCGAGCTCCTCCGCGAACGTGTTCCCGCTCGGGACCTTCGATGTCTACGACCCGGAGAGCGGCGCCTTCGTCTCCGGCGACGGCGCGATGCAGGCGTCGCGCAAGGCGCACACGGCCGTCCTGCTGAACGACGGCCGCGTGCTCGTCGCCGGGGGCTTCGTGGACGCCGTCGTCGCCGGGCAGACGCTCGAGCTCTACGACCCGGCGGAGGGCCCGCGGGGCACGTTCACCTTGCTCTCCCAGCGGCTGATCGGCAGCCGGGCCCGGCACACGGCCACGCTCCTCGACCCCGGCCCCGGGGAGGGCTCGTCCCGCGTCCTGTTCACGGGCGGCGTGACCGCGGCGAGCGGCAATTTCACCTACCTGAGCAGCGCCGAGCGCGTCACGATCGCGGGGGACGCCGTCACCGTCGGCGCGGCGCCCGCGATGGGCGTGCGCCGCGCCGCGCACACCGCGACGCGGCTCTCGAGCGGGGATGTCGTCATCGCCGGCGGGACCGACGGCGGCCCGCTGGCCAGCGCGGAGATCTACTCGGCGCTCTCGGGCCGGTTCGGCTCGCTCATCCCGGGCGCGAGGGACCAGCACCATCAGGACCATGCGGCGGTGCTGGTCAGCGGCGGCGACTCCATCGCGTCCGGAGACGGCGTGCTCGTGACGGGCGGCGTCGGCCTCGCCCTCGCGACGGACGATGTCGTGGTGCAATCCACCGCGGAGGTGCTGGTCAAGGGGCTCGGGGATGCCTGCCGGGAAGACAGCGACTGTCTGTCCGGCTACTGCACCGAGAACGTGTGTTGCAACGAGCGCTGCGCCGGCCAGTGCATCTCGTGCCTGGCGGCGCGCAAGCAGAGCGGTGACGACACGGGGATCTGCGGGCCTGTCGAGGCCGAAGCGAAGCTCCCGGTGGAGTGCATCGGCGGCATCGAGGTGCACAAGAAATGCGACGGCGCGGGCGAGGTCGTGGCGAGCGACGAGACGCGCAGCTGCGCCCCCGGCGTGTGTGGATCGGATGGCCTGTGCATCAGCCGGTGCGCGACGAGCGCCGACTGCGCGGCGGACGCCTGGTGCGACCTCTCTGCGGTCGAGGAGGGCGAGGGCGGCGCTGGGGGCGCCGGCGGCGCGACGGGCGCCGGGGGCGCCGGGGGCGCTGGCGCCGCTGGCGGCTCGGGCGGCGCGGCGGGCGCTGGAGGTACCGGCGGCTCGGGCGCCGCCGGCGGCTCGGGCGGCGCGGCGGGCGCTGGAGGTACCGGCGGCGCGGGCGGCGCGGCGGGCGCTGGCGGCGCGGGCGCCGCCGGCTCCTCGGGCGATGCGGCGGGCGCCGGCGGTAGCGGTGGCGCGGGTGCCGCCGGCGGCTCGGGCGGCGCGGCGGGCGCTGGCGGCGCGGGCGCCGGGGGCGGCCCGTCCGCGCCCGCTGGCCTGTGCAGGCGCAAGCTGCCCGACAGCGCGAGCTGCACCGTCGACGAGCAGTGCGCATCGGCCCATTGCGTCGATGGGGTGTGCTGCGATCGCGCGTGCGAGGCGCCGTGTCATGCCTGCGACATCGCGAGCTCGCTGGGCGAGTGCACGCCGGTCGGAACGGACGAGCGGCGAGAGGCCCCGCACCCCAACGCCGGCGCTGACGGTGCCCCGCGGCGCGATGGCTGCGGCGGCGAGGAGAGCTGTCGCGGCTACTGCGGCGGGAACGCAGACGGATCGTGCAAGTTCCCCCAGAGCGATGAGGTCCTGCGGGAGGGCGAGTGCACGTGTCCCGGCGGCGACTGCGCCATCGCCTCCGGCACGCAGGTGCGCTTCTTCTGCGACGGCAAGGGCGGCTACACGACCGAGCCCTCCTCGTGCGGCGGCTTCCGCTGCGACGAGGACGGCACGGCGTGCAGGACGAGCTGCGCGTCGGACGATGACTGCACCCTCGACTTCATCTGCCTGGACGGCGCCTGCGCCGATCTGCGCGAGATCGGCCCGAGCTGCGACGGCGATCACACGCGCCGCATCGCGTCCGCCGCGGATCAGGACTGTTCCCCCTACCGCTGCCCGTCCGGCGCCAGCGACTGCTTGAAGCAGTGCCGGTCGACGGCCGACTGCGTCTCCCCGTCGGTGTGCGACCTGGCCGGCGAGTGCGTCGCCCCGCCGTCGCCTCCCGGCGTCCCGTCCTGCTCCTGCCGGGTCCCGGGCGCGCCGGAGCCGGGCGAGCGAGGCGCCGGCTCTCCGCTGCTGGCCATGCTCGCCGGGCTCGGCGTCGCGGCGGCCGCGCGCCGGCGTCGCCGCTGAGCCTCGGCGAAGGCGGCGAATCCCGGCGACCACGGGAGGACGAGATCCCAGCGCCGTCCCGCCCTGCGGCTCGCCGGCGCGCGGCGGCGCCGCCTCGCGCCGCATGGCGCGCGCCTACGGCGGCTCGACGTCCTTGCAGCAGCGGAATCCAAGGTGGTAGTTCGCGTGGCTGCCCTTGCTCATGAGCCGCGTCGCGTGCCAGTCGGGCGCGCGCCACCGGCAGTCGTCGGCGTGGACCTCCATCGACGAGAACGCGAACCAGCTGCCCTTCATCTCGGTGAAGCCCCGGTCGCCGCGCCGCGCGAGCTCCTCGGGCAGGATGGGCAGGCTCATGTGCTCGGCCGCGTTGCCGTGCAGATCGAAGACCCCGAGGCGGCTCCGGCACGCGGGGAACGCGCCGGCCGGATACGTGTTGGACCCGCAGCGGTCCCACCCGCCGCCCGGGCAGCCCGGCGTGCGGGAGCTCCCCGTGCCGCAGAGCGCGTGGTTCTTCTCGGGCCCGTAGCTCCACACCTTCTCGCGCAGGAGGTTGTGATGCCAGCCCGCCTCGTTCCGGGGCCTCTCCCACTCGTACTCGACGTCGGGCTCCCTCAGGGCGCCGGCGCACGCCCCTTCCCACTCGTGCGCATCGCAGATCCGTTTTCCGATCGCCCTGCACAGGAGCGCCGCTTCGCGCGCCCGGACGTGCACCACCGGGTACTCGCAGGGGATGTTCGGGAACTCGAGCTGATCGATGCAGACGGGGGCGTCCTCCGCGGTCTGCCCGCGCGTGGGATCGAAGAGCGGCACCATCCCCGGCGCGCCGCAGGCCGGCTCGCGCGCCGGCTCGACGCCCGCGAGCTTCCGGACGCGGCGGCACTCGGATCGCGACATCGGGTGATGCGTGAGCGCGGGATTGCCCTGCCCGAGCACCGGCGACGCCGCGAAGATCGCCTCGACCTTCCGCATCGCCTCGTCGGAGAGCGCGAGCTCGCGCCGCATCCGCGCGAAGAGCCGGAGGCGCTGCTCCTCCAGCGTGTCCGGCTCGATGTCCTCGTCGTCCCTCGCGGGCGCCGCGCGCTCCGGCGGCGCGCCCGATGCGATGGGCGCGCGCTCCGCCAGCGCGCCTGCGATGAGCGGCGCCGCGGCGCGCTCCGCCAGCGCGCCTGCGATGAGCGGCGCCGCGGCGCGCGCCGCAGGCGCCTCCGCCGGCGCGCCGGTCCACGCCGCGGCTGCCCCGAGGGCGCCAGCGCCGATCGCGCCCGCGGCGGCGAGGGCCGCGATCGTCCCGCGGCCGCGCGCGGCCGCCGGCGCGGCGCGCACGCCTGTCGACAGCGCCGGCGGCGGATCGCTCGGCGCGGGCCGTCGCGGCGCGGGGTCGTGATCGTTCGGCGTCTCGGGGCGGGACATCGGTGAGAGAGCTCGCGCTTACTGCTACGGACATCCGTCGATTTCGGCAACTTTCAGGGCGCGCGCGGCCGTCTGCGGGCCTGCGCGGCGGCTTGACGGTCCTGCCCGGGGCACGTCAAATGAGACATCGTGCGAAGGGCGGCCCTCCGAATTCTCTACCTGGCGCTCCTGCCGGTGCTGGTCCTCTCCGCGCTGATCGTCGCCCCCGCCGTGGTCGTCTCGCGCATCGCGAGCCGCGGCCGCGTGTGGCGGCCGGAGACGTGGAAGAAGGTCTCCTACGGGAGCCGCTACTTCCGATCCTCGTTTCGCGGGAGGCTCGGCGAGGTCGTCGACGTCATCGACGTCGTCCGCGATCGCCTGATCCTGCTGGTCCTCCTCCTCGCCGCGGTGTGCCTCGCCGGCGGGCTCATCGTGCATCTCCTCCACATCGGCGTCCCGAGCTGGCTCTCGACGTGGCCGGACGGCTCGATCGTCTCATTCCTCGGGTCCGATCGCGCGTGGTTCCCTGCGGGCGGCAGGCTCTCCTTCGGCGGCGGCGCGGCGCTCGTCCTCGCCGCCTGCATCGCGCTCGCCCTGCTCGCCCTCGGGATCTCGCTCTATGCCTGGCTCGCGTTCGCCCTGGGCGAGGCGACCCGGGTGATCCTGCGGTATGGCGGCGCGGCGACGCTCTTCCCGGACCCCGGGGACGCGATCCCCGGCGGTCGGCTCGTGCTCTGCCAGCTCTCCGATCTGCACATCACGGCGAACGGCCGCGAGCCGTACGAGATCGAGGAGGGCTCGGCCGCGTGGCCCGAGGGGGTCGCTCGCCCCGACACCGCCGAGCTGACCGGCCGTCTCCGGCGGCTCGTCGCGGAGATCGCCGCCATGAGGCCGCCGCTGGTCGCGCTGACGGGCGACATGACCGATCTCGGGGAGGAGGCGCAGTGGGCCGAGCTCGAGGCGGCGCTCTCCGGCATCCCGGCTTCGTCGCAGGTGCTCATGGTGCCTGGCAACCACGATATCGCCATCAACGTCGGCACGTCGCCCGATCCCTACCTCACGAAGCGCGCGGAGCGCGAGCAGCGCTTCATCGAGGTGCTCACCCGCGTGGAGCGCGGCCCCTTCCAGCCCCGCTTGCACATCCCGGCCCGCAAGCGGGCGCGGCGCCGGCTGCGCGCGATCGCCGGCCTGTATCCGCGGCGGCTCGATCTCGAGGGCGGTATCCGGATCTTCGGCCTCAACTCGAACCGATATCGATCGCGCTTCGTGGGGTCGAACGCGATCGGGCAGATCGGCGGCAGTCAGCTCCGGCGCCTGGCCCGCGCGCTCCGGCGGGGCTCCGGCCCGGTCGTCGTGCTCCTGCACCACCACGTGGCGCGCCTGGCGGGGCCGATCTCGCTCAACGACACGTTCATGATCGCGATGGATGGCCCGCGCCTGCTCGAGATCCTCGCGGCGTACCAGCAGAAGAACCCGACGAAGAACAGCGCGCTCGTGCTGCACGGGCACAAGCACCTCGCGTTCTTCGGCCACTACCGCTCGAAGACCGGCGGCCGCGTCAGCGTCTATGCGCACCCCTCGTCGACGCTGGGCCACGAGACGGACGGCCACCTCGACGGCGTCGCCCGGTTCGCGGCGATCCGCCTGACCGACGAGGGCATCTGGCGCGTCGAGACGCACCCGCTCCGCCCCGCGCGCGCCGCCGTCGAGGCGCCGCCGGCCGCCGCCGAGGCGGCGGTGTCCTGAGGTGAGCGGCGCGGCGGCTCAGCGCGGCCGCTGCATGGATCGCGGCAAGGTCCAGGTTGCCGAGGACTTTCGACGCGCCGTCGCCGGAAGACCTGCAGCGGGCATTCGACGGTGGGACGTGAGATCGCTGCTTGACGATACCCACCCATCACCGCAGATCGGCTCATGACGGCCTACGACGTCCGCGTGATCTGGCCGGGCGCGTGAGCATCGGCGAGCCGGTCGCCTTACCAGGAGATCCCCATGACACAACCGACACGCAGCACGATGCGGGCGATTGCGATCGACCGGTTCGGCGGTCCCGAGACGCTCGCCCTCCGAACGCTCCCTGTCCCGACCCTCGGCCCGGACGAGGTCCTCGTCCGCGTCGAGGTCGCTGGCGTGGGCGAATGGGACCCCTTCGAGCGCGAGGGCGGATATGCCCAGATGCTCGGGCTCCCGCCCCAGTTTCCGTACGTGCTCGGCTCCGAGGGCGCGGGCACGGTCGCCGCCGTGGGCGAGCACGTCCGCCGCTTCCGCGCGGGCGACCGGGTCTACGCGCTCGGCTTCCTCAACCCCAAGGGCGGGCTCTACGCCGAGTACGCCGCCGTGCACGCCGATCTCGTCTCTTCGATCCCCGGCGCGCTGACGCTCGAGCAGGCGGCCGTGATGGGCGGGGTCGCCCTCACCGCGCTGCGCGGCCTCGACGACACGCTGAAGCTGAAGCAGGGCGAGTCGGTGCTGATCTTCGGCGCCAGCGGCGGAATCGGCCACACGGCGGTACAGCTCGCCAAACGCATGGGCGCCCGCGTCCTCGCGGTGGCCTCGGGCGATGACGGCGTGGCCTTGGTCGAGCGGCTGGGCGCCGACGCCGCCGTCGATGGTCGCAAGGACGATGTGCTCTCCGCCGCCCGCGCCTTCGCGCCCGAGGGCCTCGACGCCGCCCTGCTCGCCGCCGGCGGCGACGCCGCTCAGCAGGCGCTGCTCGCATTGCGCGACGGCGGGCGCGCCGCCTACCCGAACGGCGTCCAGCCCGAGCCGAAGGCCAGCTCTGCCGTCCAGCTCAGCAGCTACAACGGCGAGCCCGACGCGGAGATCATCGGCAGGCTGAACCGCCTTGTCGCGTCCGGCTCCTTCCATGTCGAGATCGCCCGCCGATTCCCCCTCGCCCAGGCCGCCGAAGCCCACCTCGCCCTCGGCCGTCACCACCTCGGCAAGCTCGCCCTCCTGGTGAATTGAACCGGCAGCGCCATGCGCGCTGGCAGCGCGCGGCGCTCCGGACCCTCACCCTCGCACCCCGGCGCCGCACAACGACCGGCGTAATACAGGCGACCACAATCCACGGAATGCTGGACCACGGTAACCCATTGCCGCGCCGCAATGCCGTGTAGCATCATTTCCCCGCTGGGCATCCACCGACAGGCAGCGCCATCAGCTATGCTGTACGGACCGCGGGATCTCGAAGCGAGCTTCGCGGCTGCGTCTGCCTTGAATGTGTCACGCACCATCGACGGCTCCGCGTGCCAACCTTGCGCACGGACCGCGCTCATGGAGGATCCATCTCATGAAATTACCCACGAAGACCATTGTGTTGCTGACAGTGGGTGCGATCGGTGTCGCATGTGGGAGCAATGGCGCCGGCGACGGCGATGCGAGCTCGCAGGCCGGCTCCGGGAACGGGAGCGCAAGCACGGGCACGAACGGCGGCACGGGCGAAGGGGGCGCGGGCGAAGGGGGCGCGGGCCAAGGCGGCTTGCCGGGTCTCGGCGGCGATCTCGGCCCGGGTGGCCCGGGCAGCGGCGGCTCCACGGGCGAAGGCGGGGCGTGCGCCACCGAGACGGCCAAGGCCGATCTCGAGCCGGTCTACCTGGCCTTCGCGTTCGACGTGTCCGGCAGCATGGGCATGGGCGACGACCCGTGGCACGACAAGTCGCTCAAGTGGGATCCCGTCGTCGCGGCGACGAAGCAGTTCTTCGCCGATCCCCTGTCCGAGGGGCTCAACGCGTCGCTCCGGTTCTTCCCGAGCGAGGGCGACAACGACACGAAGTGCGACGCGGAGACCTACACGACGCCTGAGGTCCCGATGACGCCGCTGCCGTCGACGGCCTTCGCCGACGCGATCGACGCCATCACGCCCGAGACCCCCGAGGAATGGCGCGGCGGCACGCCCACGCTGTTCGTGATGCAAGGGACGATCTCGTACGTCCAGGATCAGCGGCAGGCCACGCCCGGGAGATACGCGATCGTCCTCGTCACGGACGGGTATCCGCAGGGCTGCGGCTCGCGGTACAACCGGATCGATCTCGTGGCCGAGGAGGCCGCGAGCGCGCTCGACGACGACATCCCGACGTACGTCATCGGGGTCGCCAACCCGCCCATCGAGGGCGCGCCCGAGACCGTCGAGGACATGGACGACGTCGCCGTGGCGGGCGGTACCGAGCACGCCTACCTGATCGACACCGGTAACCCCGCCGCGACCTCGGCCGCCTTCAAGGCCGCCATCGACGCCATCCGCGGCGCCGCGGTCTCCTGCACGGTCGCGATCCCGCCCGCGCCCGACGGGAGGACCTTCGACGCGCAGAAGGTCCGCGTCACGTACACGAGCGGCGGCGGCGAGCCGACCGCGCTCAGCTACGACCAGGAGTGCGCGACCGAGCAGGCCTGGCGCTACGACAGCCCCGAGAACCCGACGCAGATCGTCCTCTGCGACAGCACGTGCGCCACGATCCAGTCGGATCCGCAGGCGGCCCTGGGGGTCGATTTCACCTGCGAGGACGTGATCACGATTCCGCGGTGATCCGCGGAACCGACGTCGGCTGACGTCGGCTGACGTCGGCTGACGTCGGCTGACGTCGGCCGACGGCAACCGAAGGCAGCTGACAGCAACCGACCGCCACCGCAGGCCAATGCCGGCCCCCGCCCCGCGCGCCGCCCCCGCGCGCGGCCGGCGCGACCGCAGTTCTTGACACCCTGCGGCATTCCCGCCCACGATGAACGGGTGATCCCCCGCCCGCCGAAGTCGCCCGCGGCATTCGCGGACCCCCGCGCCTCCACCCCCTCCGTCCTCGCCGTAGCGCTGTCGCTGCTCGCCGGCGCGTGCCAGAGCTCGTCGACGAGCACGAGCCCGCCCGCGGAGAAGACCGCCGCCCCGAGCGCGGCGGCGCCGGCGAGCGCCTCGGCCGCCGCGCCGGTCGCGGCGTACAAGGTCGGCATGGTGCTTGTCGGCCCCTACAACGACAAGGGGTGGAACCAGGCCCATTACGACGGCATCCGGTCCGTCCTCGCCAAGATGCCGGACGTCAATTTCGAGTACGTCGACAAGGTGAACCCGGCCGATCGCCCCAACGTCAAGGGCTCCCAGGTCGCGGACGACCTCATCTCCCGCGGCGCGAAGCTCGTCGTCTACAACTCCGACGATTACAAGGACGACGCCCTCGAGACCGCGCGCAAGCACCCGCAGGTCACCGTCATCCACGTCTCCGGCGATTACGCCTGGAAGGACGGCAAGAACCACAAGCCCCAGCCCAACCTGGGCAACATCATGGGCCGCATCGAGACCGCCCAGCACATCGCCGGGTGCGCCGCCGCGCTCGGCACCGATACGGGCAAGATCGGGTATCTCGGCCCCCTCGTGAACGACGAGACCCGCCGGCTCGTCACCGCGACGTACCTCGGCGCGCGGTACTGCTGGGAGAAATACCAGAAGAAGAAGCCGGAGGAGCTCACCTTCAAGGTCACGTGGATCGGCTTCTGGTTCAACATCCCGGGCGTCACCCTCGACCCCACCAAGGTGGCCGACGACTTCTACAGCAGCGGCTTCGACGTGCTCCTCACCGGGCTCGACACGCCCGAGGCCGCGCTGCAGGCCAAGAAGGCGAGCGGCGCCGGCAAGAAGGTCAAGTACGTCCATTACGACCACAAGGCCGGCTGCGACCTGGCGCCGGACATCTGCCTCGGCGTCGCCTATTACAACTGGGCGCCGCTCTACCGCGCCGCCATCGAGAAGGCGCGCGCCGGCAAGTACACGAGCGAGTTCGTCTGGGAGGGGCCCGACTTCCGCGATCTCAATGGCGAGGCCTCGGTCGTCGGCTTCCTGCCCGGCAACGCGCTTGGCGAGCGGAAGGCGCAGCTCGGCGCCTTCGTCCTGACGCTCGCCAACGGGCTCGACCTCTTCAAGGGGCCGCTCAAGTTCCAGGACGGCACCGACTTCCTGAAGGACGGCGAGACCGCGACGCCGCAGCAGATCTGGTATCTGCCGCAGCTGCTCCGGGGGATCACCGGGCCGAGCAAGTAGCCGCCCGCCGGGCGGTGCTCCATGCGGATCGAGATCGAGCGCGTCGCCAAGCGGTTCGGCCCGGTCAAGGCCAACGACGACGTGTCGCTGACGATCCGGGCCGGCGCCGTCCACGGCCTGCTCGGCGAGAACGGCGCCGGCAAGAGCACGCTGCTCCGCATCCTCGGCGGGCTCCTTCGCCCGGACGCGGGCCGCCTCCTCTTCGACGGCCGCCCGGTGGCGCTCGCCAGCCCGGCCGACGCCCTCGCCGCCGGCGTCGGCGTCCTCCACCAGGAGCCGCTCGACTTCCCTCCCCTCACCGTCCTCGAGAGCTTCCTCGCCGCCCGCCCCCGCGCCGCGGTCGCGGCCGGCGGCGCGCGCTCCCCGCTCCCGGGCGGCGCCGCCCCGCTCCCGGGCCGCGCCGCCGGCGTCTTCCTCCCCCGCCGCGCCGCGCGCGAGGAGCTGCTCGCGCTCGCCGCGCGGTTCGGCTTCTCCGTCGACCCCGACGAGCAGGTCGGGCGGCTCACCCTCGGGGAGCGCCAGCAGCTCGAGCTCCTGCGGCTCCTCTCGCTGGGCGCCCGCGCGCTCCTCCTGGACGAGCCGACGACGGGGATCTCCTCCGCGCAGCAGGAGGCCCTGTTCACCGCGCTGCGGCGGCTCAAGCAGGACGGCAAGGCGATCGTGCTCGTGTCGCACAAGCTCTCGGACGTCGAGGCGCTCTGCGACCGCGTGACGGTGCTGCGGCAGGGCAAGGTGGCCGGCGAGGCGGAGATGCCGGCCGGCGCCGAGCGCCTCGTCGCCCTGATGTTCGGCGAGGCGCTCGCGCCCCCGGAGCGGCTCCCGACGGCCGGCGACGGCGTCGCGCTCGCCCTCGACGACGTCGGCTTCGGCGATCACCGCCTCGACCTGCGCCTCTCCCGGCTCGCCGTCCGCCGCGGCGAGGTGCTCGGGCTCGCGGGCCTCGAGGGGAGCGGCCAGCGCCTCCTGCTGCGCGCCTGCGCCGGGCTGCTCCGGGTGCGGCAGGGCCGCGTCGCGGTCGGCGGCGCCGACCTGACCGGCCGCCCCTACCCGGCCTTCCTGCGCGCCGGCGTGGGCTACCTGCCCGCGGATCGCCGGCGGGAGGGCCTCATCGCGGGCCTCTCCCTCGAGGAGCACGTCGCGCTGCGCGCGCCCCGGCGGGGGCCGTTCCTCCACCCCCGGGAGATCCGCCGCGCCGCCGAGCGGGCCATCGACGCGTTCCGGATCCGGGGCCGGCCCGAGACGCGCGTGGAGGCGCTCTCCGGCGGCAACCAGCAGCGCGCGCAGCTCGCGCTGCTTCCGGCCGATCTCGCGCTGCTGCTCCTGGAGCAGCCGACCCGGGGGCTCGACCTCGCGTCGGCGCGCTGGGTCTGGGAGCAGCTCCTCGCGCGGTGCCGGGCCGGGACGGCGCTCCTGTTCGCGTCGTCCGAGCTCGACGAGCTCATGCGCTACAGCGATCGGATCCTGGTGTTCAGCGGCGGGCGCGTCTCGCGGCCCGTCCGCGCGGCGGATCTCACCCTGGACCGGCTCGGCCGGATGATCGGCGGCGAGCTCGACGAGGCCGAGCCGCCGCCGTCCGCGCCGCCGCCGTCTGCACCTCCGTCGCCCGCGCCGCCGCCGTCTGCACCTCCGTCGCCCGCGCCGCCGCCGTCTGCACCTCCGTCGCCCGCGCCGCCGCCGTCTGCACCTCCGTCGCCCGCGGGGTCCGCGCCATGAGCGCCGGCCCCGCCGGCGGATCCGGCCCCGGCGCGCGGGCGGCGTGGCCCGTTGGGGTCGCCGCCCGCGTCGCGCGGGTCGCCGCCCGCGTCGCGCCGCTCGCCCTGGCGCTCGCGCTCGTGGCGGGCCTGTGCGCGCTCCTCGGCGCCTCGCCGGCGGCGGTGGCGGCGAGCCTGTGGGAGGGCGCCTTCGGCTCGGCGGATCAGGCCGCGCGGGTGCTCGCCACCCTGGCGCCGCTGCTCCTCTGCGGCAGCGGTCTCCTGTTCACGTTCCGCGCCGGGCTGTACCACCTCGGGATCGAGGGCCAGCTCGTCATCGGCGCCGTCTGCGCCGCCGGCGCGGCGCGCGCGCTGTGGCCGGGCCTCCCCGCGGCGGTCGTGGTCGCGCTCTGCGTCGCCGCGGGGGCGCTCGGCGGCGTGCTCTGGGGCGCGCTCACCGGCGCGCTGCACACGCGCGCCCGCGTGAGCGAGATCTTCGCGGGCCTCGGCATGAACTTCGTCGCCCAGGGGGCGGTCCTCTACCTCGTCTTCGGCCCGTGGAAGCGCCCCGGCGTCGCGTCGATGGCCGGCACCGAGCCGCTCGACGGCGCGCTCTGGCTCTCCACGGTGGGCGGCACCGACCTCAGCCCGGCCGCGCTCCTGCTCGCGGCCCTCGCGCTCGTCGCGACCGCGGTGGTGCTCCGGCGGACCCACTTCGGGCTCCGGCTGCGGGCGGTGGGGCTGAGCCCTGGGGCCGCGGAGGTGCTCGGCGTCCCGGCGGCGCGGGAGGTGCTCGCCGCCTTCGCGATCTCGGGCGCGCTCGCCGGCGTCGCCGGCGCGCTGCAGGTGCTCGGCACGTTCCACCGGCTCCTCCCGAGCGTCTCGAGCAACCTCGGCTTCCTGGCGCTGCTCGTGGTGATGCTCGCGGGCCGCCGCGCCGCGCTCGTCGCGCCGATCGCCCTGTTCTTCAGCGCGCTCAACGTCGGCAGCCTGAACCTCCCGATGACGCTCGGCGTGGAGTCCTCGCTCTCGGGCGTGCTCCAGGGCGCGCTCGTGCTGCTCGCGCTGCTGTCGCCCTGGAAGGGTCGCGGCGGCGGCCGTCCGGAGGAGGCCTGATGGACGACGGCGGCGAGCTCCTCTCGCTGCTCGCGACCGCGCTCGCGGCCTCGACGCCGCTCGTGTACGCGGCGGTCGGCGAGACGCTCGCCGAGCGGGCCGGGGTCATCAACCTCTCGGCGGAGGGCTCGATGATGCTCTCGGCGATGGTGGGCTTCGCGGCCGCGCTGTCGACCGGGAGCGTCCTCGCCGGCTTCGCCGCCGCGGCCGCGACCGGGGCGCTCGTCGCGCTGGTCGTGGCGGTCGGCGGGATCTTCCTGCGCCGCTCGCAGATCGCGGTCGGCTTCGTGCTGGCGATGCTCTGCGCGGATCTCTCCTCGGTGCTCGGCGGCCCGTTCGTGCGGGTGCCTGGCCCGACGGTGCCGGGGGTGTCGATCCCGGTGCTGGCGGACGTGCCGATCCTCGGCCCGCTGTTCTTCCGGAGCGACCCGCTTGTGTACGCGAGCTACCTGCTCGTCGCCTGCGCCTGGGTGTTCCTGTACCGCACGCGCGCGGGGCTCCTGGTCCGGGCCGTGGGCGAGCAGCCCGCGGCGGCGCACGCCCGCGGGGCGCACGTGACCCGGGTGCGCGTCGCGGCGACGCTCGTGGGCGGGGCGCTCGTGGGCGTCGGCGGCGCGGCGTACTCGCTCGACTTCAAGGCGGGCTGGAGCCACCGCCACACGGCCGGCTACGGCTGGATCGCGCTGGCGATCGTCATCTTCGGCGGCTTTCATCCGGTGCGGGCGGCGCTCGGCGCGTGCCTCTTCGGCGTGCTCTCGTCGATGGCGAGCCTCGGCCAGAGCGCGCTGCCGTCGGTGCCGACGCAGGTCTTCAGCGTGGCGCCGTTCGCGTTGATGATCGTGGTCCTGGGTCTCACCTCGAGCGGGCTCCTGGAGCGCCTCGGCGCGCTCTTGCCCGACGCGGCGCGCCGCCCGCTCCTGCGCGCGTTCGACGCGACGCCCCCCGCGGCGCTCGGCAAGCCCTACCCCGCGGCGGACGGCGCGGAGGACGGGCCGCGCGGCGCGGATCAAGGAACGAAATAGCAGACCTCGAGCCAGGGGCGGTCTTCCTGGCGGGGGTGGTCGCTCGAGCGGTACGACGTGCGCCCGGTCGGGTCCTCCTCGAGGAGGAAGCCGTGGTTCGGGGCGGTGCCGTCGACCCACGTCTGGACGAGGCCGGTCAGATCGGCGGTCATCTCGTAGGGCCCGACCCAGGTGAGCTCGGCTTCGACGGCCCGGTCGTAGCGTCCGGCGAAGCGGTTCCAGGTGATCGCGTCCTCGCTCCAGGGGGCGGTGATCCGGTGGACGCGGACGATCTCGTCGCCTGGGCCGTAGGCGACCACGCCGAAGTCGGCCGACGTGACGGTGGCGCCGGCGGGGATGCTGTCGAGCCCGAACCGGTAGAGCGCGTGCTTGCGGAAGCCGTGGGCTCTGCCCGAGTCGTTGTAGGGGACGCGGCCGTCGCCGTAGTCGGGGAACGCTTCCCAGACATCGGCGTCGGCGACCTCGCCGAAGGCGCCTCGCTTCACGGTGACGCACTGTTCTGCGCACGCGTCGCCGTGGCCGTCGGCGTCGCTGTCGGTCTGATCGGGATTCGCGGCGGCCGGGCAGTTGTCGCAGGCGTCGCCGAGGCCGTCGCCGTCGCTGTCGGTCTGGCTCGGGTTGGCGGCGGCGGCGCAGTTGTCGATTGCGTCGCAGACGCCGTCGCGGTCGCGATCGCCGCGCGGACAGGGATCGCACGCGTCGCCGATCCCGTCGGCGTCCGCGTCGGCCTGATCCGGGTTGTAGACGGTGGAGCAGTTGTCGCAGCCCGTGCCCAGGCCGGGCGCGATGCCGTCCCTGTCCTGGCTCCCGAGCGACGTCAGCCCGACGCTGTAGGCGTCGCAGACGTCGCGATCCGCGCACGGGATCGGCCCGCGGGCCGCGTCGTACAGGCACAGGAGCGACGAGCCTTCGGTCGCTTCGACGTGAATGCGCGCGAAGCCGACGAGCAGGTCGGCGCCCCTTTGGATATCGACCCGGACATCGTTGCAGGTGGTCGGATCGTAGAGGGCGAGCACCTCGGGCTCCGTGAAGGTCCTCTGGAGCGTCTCGGTGCGGCATTCGCAGCCGTTTTCGCTCGGGACCGTGTCGAGGTGGACCCCGTTCAGGTACAGCGAGAACTCGGCGCTCCCGCAATCGGCGTGGTTGATGACGAACGTGATCGCGGTCGTCGCCCCGAACGCCGTCCCGGGGAGCGCAGCGAGCACGAGGAGGGAGAGGCAAGCGCGCGCGGCGCTTGTACGAATGTATCGCATGATCCACCTTATATTCCTCCTTTGCACGGTATACAACGCTCATGGCTGTCTTTCGCATGCGCGTGCGCACGCGTCGGGCGCCGGGGGGATCGGGAACGGAACTGGGCGTGCGCGTCGCACGCGGGGCTGGTGGGGGGGAGCGCGGGGGTCGTTGCGTCCTGGATTCGGGGTAATGTCGTGTTCAGCTGAACGTCGCGTGCACGTGGCGCGGGCGCGGGCGTGGCGCGCGTTCAGGTTTCCGGGGCATTGACGGTTTTTTGCGGCGCGGCGTCCCGGTGGGCGGGGTCGCTGGCGGGTGACGGGTGGTCGGGATATACGGTGACGATCGGGGGAGCGCTTACGTTCTCCCCCAGATGGATAGGAGAAGAGGCAGGCATGAAACGAACGTTCACCGCCGTTGATCTGGTTCAGCTCCCGAAGCTGGACGCGCCGTCCGCCCAGGCTCTTGGTACAGAGGTGCTGACCGCCGCGAGGGCTGTCCTGGGGGACAAGGGCGCGGCCAGGAAGGTCCCCGAGGGGGTGATGGAGGCGCACGAGGACCTCACGTCCGCGCTCGGGACCTTGAACAAGGCGGTCGCGACGCGGCTGCCTTCCCTTCCGACCGAGGATACGGCGCGCGCGAGGGCCGCCGACATTGCGGTGGACGCCATCTGGAGCGGTCTCCACGACGTGCTGGGCGGCTGGTCGAAGATCCCGGGCCTGCCGGAGGCCGAGATGGCGGCGTCGCTGCGCGCTGCGTTGTTTCCGAGAGGGCTCAAGTTCACGCAGATCGCGTACAAGCTCGAGTGGGCCGAGAGCAATACGCGCATCCTGATGATCCGGGACAACGAGCTCGAGGCGCAGCTGAAGCGGCTGGGCGCCGGGAAGATCCTCGAGCGGCTCTATGACGCGCACGAGGAGTACGGCGCGGCGCTGGGGATCACGTCACCCGTGGAGGGCCCCGAGGTCGAGGTGACGAACGTGCGCGCGGCCCTGGACGAGCTCGTGGAGGCGCTGCGGACGTACGTGGTCCGCGTTTCGGGCATGGTCAGCAAGCGGGATCCGAGGAAGACGGAGATCGCTCAGCAGCTGCTCGCGCCGATCGAGAACTGGCGCCCGGCGGCGGCGCGGGGCAAGGCGGCGGAGGCGCCTGCCGAGGCGCCGGGGGCGGAGCCGAGCGTGGAGCCGGGCGCGGCGCAGGCGCAGCCGGGGGTGGCGGAGGCGGGCCCGGTGAATGCCGGCGGGGAGCCCGGCGCGCCGTAGGTCGGAGGGGGCAAGGGCGACCTGCGGGTCGGCTGAGGCGTGGTCCGGACCAGGCTGGCGTGACGTGCGGGTCGGATGGGGGGTGGTCCGGACCAGGCCGGCGGGATGTGCAGGTCGGCTGGGGGTAGTCCGGACCGGGCGAGCGTGACCTGCGGATCGGCGCGGGGGGTGGTCTGGACCAAGCGAGCGCGACGTGCGCGTCGGCTGGGAGGGGTTCGGACCAGGCGACCGATCGGCGCGCTCTACCGCCCGACCCGCGCGCGGATGGCGGCCCTCGTTTCCGCCGAGAGCGTATCCAGGTAGGAATCGGAGAGCGCTCGGAGCACGTCATCGGGCAGAGCAAGAAGCACCTGCTCGGGCGGCAGCCCGGCCACCCGCTGCTCGGGCGGCAGGCCTGCCACCCGTTGTTCGGGGGGGAACGCCGAGAGCACCTGCTCGGGCGGGAGGGTCGAAAGCAGCTTCCGGACGACCTCGTCGAAGCCCTCCAAATCGTGCATGGCCATCGCGATCTCCTCGGCTCCAACCTGCTGCGCCAGCCACCGGCGGGCCGCGAGCGTCGGGGCCTCGTCGTGACCGAACAATCGTAGCAGATCGTCGTTCTCCGCCGCCGCCACCGCCTCGATCTCCACGACCACCAGCGCGAAGACTCCGCCCTGGAGCCGCCAGTAGCCGTCGCCGAGGTCGTTCCAGAGCGGCAGCGCTTCCTGGTAGCGCGCTCTCGCCTCGTCGTGCTGCGAACGTCTCAGCGCGATGTCTCCGAGGCTCCGGACGCAGTTGGCCTCGCCGAGGACATCCCCCACCTGCCGGTAGAGCGGCAGCGCTTCCTGGTAGCGCGCTTTCGCCTCGTCGTGCTGCGGACGTCTCAGCACGATGTCTCCGAGGCGCTGGACGCAGTTGGCCTCGCCGAGGACATCCCCCACCTGCCGGTAGAGCGGCAGCGCTTCCTGGTAGCGCGCTTTCGCCTCGTCGTGCTGCGAATGGTCCAGCGCGATGTCTCCAAGACTCTCGGTACACAGCGCCTCTCGCCGCTTGTCCATAGCGCGCCGCGCCACCTCCAGCACCCGACCGAGAGGCATCGGCGCCACATGCCCGGAGAAACGCGCGAAGCGAGTCAACGCCGCCGCCGCGTCGATCCATTGCCCCGCGACGGGCTCCTCGAGCCCGCGCCGGATCACCGCATCCAGATTCGCTGTCTCCGGCGCGAGCCGTGCCATCGCCTCCCTGCCGCCGGAGCCTCCCGGTACCGGCCCGAACGTGCGCGCGAGCTCCCGGTAGTGCTCCATCGCTCGCCCGAGATCCGCGGCAGCCGGCGGATACGCCGTCTTCACGTACTCGCGTACGGGCGAGAGCATCTGCAGCCGCCCGCTTTCGAAGTAGGCCAGCCTCAGCTGCGCCAGCACACGCGCTGCCGCTGGGCCCGCATCCGGCAGGATCCCTGCGAGATCCCGCTGCGCGATCCCGTCTGGCAGCACGGCAAGGACCGCGAGCAACCGACGCGCCTCCGCCGTCATCCGCCGCGATCCGATCGATAATTCCAGCGAGGCCTTCCAGCTCCGGAGCCGATCGCTCGCTCCGCCCTCGCGCTCCAGCACCGCCGTCCGCCGCGCTTCCCACTCCTCTTTTAAGTTGATGAGATCGTTGCCTTGCGCCGCATATGCGAGCAGCTCGATCGCCAGAGGAACGCCCTCCTGCAGCGAAAGGAGCGCGTAGAGGTCGGGCTTGCCCAGGTGCTCCTCGCCCGCAACCGCGCAGAACACCGCCTCCGCCTCGGCGGGTCCAAGCGGCTGCAGCTCGACCGCCGAGCGCCAGCTCACGCGCCCCGGCCGGCCCGCGCCGCGCACTGACGCCATAAGGGCCAGCTGCGGCATCGCCGCGAGCTCCGCGAGAAGCGCTTCGGTCCCGGCCTGATCGTCACCATCCCAGGGCGTCTCCAGATTGTCCAGCGCGAGCACCGCGGGCCCCGCGGCGAGGAACGAGAGCGCCCGTTGCCGCAGATCCGGCCCGGGGTTGACGCGCAGCGCGCCGGCCAGCACCACGGCGGTGGAATTCGCGTCCGGCGCGGCCTCGAGCTCCACGAAGAAGCGCCTCTCCCCGAAGCGGGCCACGACCTCGGGCCGGTGCAGGACCGCCCGGCTGACGGTGCTCTTCCCTATTCCCGCCGCGCCGAGGAGCAGCGCGCGACCGGGCGGCTCGCGAGAGAGCGCCGCGGCGAGCGTCTCCACGACCGCATCCCGGCCGATGCACCATCCCACTGCGGGCAGCGCCGCCGCCGCCGGACGTGGGCCCCCGCCGGCCGCTCGACGCCGCTCCACCTGACCGGCGACCTCCAGCAGGCCGCGTCACCTCGGCCCAGGGCTCGTCCCGATCCGGCCAGGCGTTGATGGGCCGCCCACCCGGCAGCGGTTTGAGCCGGCCGAACCCCGTCCAGCTCCAGTCGCAGTGCCGGACAGGCACCGGCACGACCACCACCTCGCCCGCGGCGCTCCGGGCGAGCGCCCGCGCTGCCTCCTCGTGGAGGTGGCGGTCCGAGGCGAGGAAATCAGGGCTCACCAGCAGCACCACGATGTCCGCCGCCTCGAGCCGCGCGCGCGCCTCCACAACGGGCTCTCTACCGGCGTCGACCCGCGCCTCATGCCAGACCTCGATCAGCCCGCGGCGCTCGTGGGGCCTCAGGCAGGCGTCGAGCTCGTCACGTAGCGCGGCGTCCTCCGGGACAGCTGAGATGAAGAGACGAACCGGCTCCGTCATGCGTGCGCAGGGCTGCAGTCTATAGCTCTGCGAGCTTACAGGTATCGCGGAGCGCGGGACAGCGCGGGGCGCCGGCCGGTGGCGCTCACCGCTCGTCGCGCAGCCCGCGAACCGCCCTCCCCCTCCTCCCCGCGCGGCGCAGCGGCGCGAGCGCGGCCAGGAGCAGCAGGGCGAGCCCCGCCTTCGGCGTGGAGCTCCCCGCGAACGCGCAGCCCGACGCCTCGTGCTCGACCTGCAAGACCTCGCTGCGATCGCTCTCGTTGCCGGCCTCGTCGATCGCCGAGACCGCGATGTACACGTTGCGGCCCACGTGCTCCTCGTCCACGTAGAGGAACATCGAATCGCCCTCCAGCCACGCGTCCGGCTGCGACTTCGCGCGCGCTTGCTCCGGGCTGAAGCCGACGTACACGGCGTAGACCAGCGACTCCGCGGGCGTATGATCGTCCTCGCTGGGCACGGCCAGATCGAAGGTCAGCGTGGTCATGTCCGGGCAGCTGCCGTAACCGCACGCGGGCTCGTTCGCGTGGAACTCGACGTCTCCGCTCGCCAGCTCCGGCGCGCTCGGCGGGGTGCTGTCGACGACATCCGACGTCCGGACGAGCCGCTCGACGGACGGCCTCAGGCGCAATCGGTAGGTCGTGTCAGGCGCCAGCGTCTCGGCAGGGCGAATCACGGTGTAGCCCGGCGGGGCCACGGGAACGTCGGAGCCAGCACCGGCGACGGCGGCGCCGGTCGCCTCTTCGACCAGCAGGTGCGATAGCTCCGGGAGGTCGCCCGAGATCACGATCGCCACATTGCGTGGCACCGTGGTCGGCTCTCCCGGCGCGGCAGCGCGAAGGAAACCCTCCGAGACGCTGGTATCCACAGGGTCGCAGGCGCTCGCGGGCCCGCCGGCCGTCAGCACGCCGAGGGCGATCGCGAGGGTGAGGCACGTTCCGAACTTCATGCGGGGTCAGCAGAGCAAGCCGCACGCCACGCGCGCGCGCGGCGCGAACCGGCGCCGATCGCGTCCACCGGGTCTGATCGCCGCGTCGCTTCTCGCGCGCGCGCCGGCCACACCGCGCGACGCAGCGCGCCCCATCCGCGATGCCGACGACCCCGCGCCGCCGCCGTGGCGATCCGCACATCGGCGGGGTCGCATCGGGACCTACATGGCGTTCGGGCAGGCGCGCACCGTTTCCTGGGAGCGAGGGGGAGCGCCTCGAGCGCCCGCGGCGACGCGGCGATCAGCGTGAAGGCCGGCCGATGCGGTGCCGGATCGCATCCTGGACCTCGGCCGGCAGCGAGCGCAGGTACTCGTCCGCGAAGCCTTGCAGCACATCGTCGGAGAGCGCCAGCAGCTGATACGCGGGCGGCAGGCCAGCCAGCCGCTCCTCCAGCGTCAGCCCGGCCAGCCGCTCCTCCAGCGTCAGCCCGGCCAGCCGCCGCTCGATCGGCAGCGAGTCGAGCAGCTTCTGCAGCATCTCGTCGTAGCCTTCCATCTCCTTCACGTCTTGCATCGTTCCCTCCTTCGGCGGCCTCACCCACTGCTGCAGCCACTCCCGCGCCTCCGGGCTGAGCACCGGGCGATGGCTGAAGGTCCTCAAGAAGTCGTCCTGCTCCGCCTCCGCCACCTCGTCCGTGACGACAAGGTAGGTCGTGTATACAGCGCCGTCGATCCGGCCGTAACCCCGGCCCAAGCGCACCAGCGTCCAGTCCATTTCGTCGAGCTCTCGGACCAACGTGCGCGTAATGCTCGCGACGACGAGGACCAACGTGAGCTCGCGCGTCGCCATGAAAGGCCATCCAGAGGACGCCGGAGAGCGGCGCGCGGGATCGCGCGCGGGCTGCCGCTGCGGGGCAACGGGGTGACGTCGTCCCTGGGTTCCGGGCAGCGATGCGAGGCTGTCTCGGAAACGGCGCACGGCGAGGCGGACAAGGCCGTACATAGGTCGCAGCGCCGGCGCCGCCGCGCGCCGACGCCTGGCGACACCGGACGGCTCTCGTGTACCATCGGCCGGCGCGGCACCCCGAGGGAGACCCACGACGGATCCCCTCCGACCTGACGCCATGGTCGACCCCAAGCAGCAGCCACCGTCGCCCGGCGGAGACGAGGAGACGGTGGTCCGCTCCCCCCCATCGCCCAGGCTGCCGGACACCGCGCCGGCGACCGGCCTCGCCGTCGCGCCAGGCGAAGGGCGCCGCCAGGACAGCGGCGGCGCCGCGGCCGATCCCAGCACCCTCCGCCGCGTGCGCATCGCGGTCGCCGCCGAGACGCGCTCGCCCGCCGCCGCGGACGAGGCGACCCGCTTCGCAGGCCACGCACCGCCGAGCTCCAAGGCCGCGCCGAGCACCCACATCGGACCCTACCGGCTGCTCGGGAGGCTCGGGCAAGGAGGGATGGGCGTCGTCTACCGCGGCAAACACGCGGAGACCGGCCAGACGGCGGCGATCAAGACCATCTTCAGCGCGAGCGAGCTGACCATCGCGAGCATCCGGCGCGAGATCTACGCGCTCGGCCGCCTCCAGCACCCAGGCGTGGTGCGGATCGTGGATCAGGGCGTCTCGGAGGGGCTGCCCTGGTACGCCATGGAGCTGCTCGAAGGCCGGACCCTCCAGACCTGCATCCAGGAGATCTGGCACGAGGTGCGATCCGCCGAGACCGCGCCGCTCAGCGCGCCCGACGCGCAGACCGGCGCCGCCGCCCCGCGCTCGCCGGCGTCGCGCGAGGCGATCCGCGGCATGCTCACGCTGATCCGGCGGCTCTGCGCGCCCCTCGCCTACCTGCACGGCCAGGGGATCGTCCACCGCGATCTCAAGCCGTCCAACGTCTTCCTGCGCGACGGCGACCTGCCCGTGCTCGTGGACCTCGGCATCGCCGGGAGCTTCGGCGGCGCCGAGGGGCGCGAGGTGCTCGCGGTCGACAGGGAGGTCATGGGGACGCTCGCGTACATGGCGCCCGAGCAGATCCTCGGGAAGCTCGCGGACGCGCGCGCCGACCTCTACGCGCTCGGCTGCATCCTGTACCAGTGCCTCACCGGCACCACGCCGTTCCCGTCGGTCCCCGAGACGGAGCTCGGCCGGCATCACCTCCGGACCGCGCCGCAGCCGCCCTCCCGCCGCGCGCCCCACGTGCCCCCGGAGCTCGACGCGCTCGTCCTGCGCCTGCTCGCGAAGGAGCCGCGCGACCGGCTGGGCTACGCCGAAGACGTGGCGCGGGCGCTCGAGGCGCTCGGCGCCGACCCGCGCGATCCGCTGCCGCTGCCCCGGCCATCGCCGTACCTGTACCGGCCCAAGCTGACCGGGCGCGACGCGATCCTCCGACGCCTCGGGCGGGAGATCGACGCGCTCATCGACCGCCGGCGCGGCGGCAAGGCGCTCGTCGGCGGCGAGAGCGGCGCCGGCAAGACGCGGCTCATCATGGAGGTCGCGCGCGACGCCAAGATGCGCGGCGCCGCCGTGATGACCGGGCGCTGCGTGGCGATCGGCACGGACGACGGCGCCGTCAAGGCCGCGCCGCTGCACCTGTTCCGGTCGTGCCTCATCGAGGCCGCCGATCGCTGCCGCGCCCTCGGCACCGCGGAGACCGAGCGCATCTTCGGCGACCGCGGCAAGGCGCTCGAGCCCTACGAGGCGAGCCTCGCCGACCTCCCCTACGCCAAGGAGCGCCCGCCGCTCTCGCCGCTGCCCGCCCAGGCCGAGCGCGCGCGGCTGTTCCGGTGCCTGCGCGAGGTCCTCTTCGCCATGGCCGAGCCCGCGCCGCTCCTCCTCCTGCTCGACGATCTGCAGTGGGCCGACGAGCTGTCGCTGAGCCTCCTGGCCGAGCTGTCCGCCGGCTCCCTCCGGGCCGCGGGCGTGCTCGTCCTCGGCGCCTACCGGATGGACGAGGTGCGCCCCGAGCTCGACGCCATGGCGCGCTCCGCGGAGGTCCTCAGCGTGGAGCTCGGCCGGCTCACCCAGGAGGGCGCCGGCGCCATGGCCCGCGAGATGCTCGCGCTGTCCGAGTCGCCCAGGCACTTCGACGAGCTCCTGTTCCGGCACTCGGCCGGCAACCCGTTCTTCATCGCCGAGTACCTGCACATGGCGATCGACGCGGGGCTCCTCGCCCGCGACGCCGCGGGCGCGTGGCAGACCGAGGCGCTCGAGCGGGCGATGGCGATGCCGATGCCGCGCTCGCTGGAGGGGCTGATCGCGCGGCGCCTGCGCGCGCTCCAGCCGGCGAGCGCGGCGCTCGTGGAGATCGCCGCGGTGCTCGGCCGCGAGCTCGACGGCGCGCTGCTCCTCGCCGCGGCCGGCGTCGACGAGGAGGCCTGGATGGAAGCGCTCCGGGAGCTCCGCGTGCGCCAGATCTTCGAGGAGGCCGGCGAGGGGCGGCTCCGCTTCGTCCACGACAAGATCCGCGAGATCGCCTACAAGCAGATCCCGGAGGAGCGCCTGCGCGCGCTGCACCGGCGGGCCGCCGAGCGGCTCGAGGCGACCCTCGCCGAGGACGCCGCCGACCGCGCCCCGGTGCTCGCGCACCACTTCTCGAAGGCCGGGGTGCACGACAAGGCGATCGCGCACCTGACCGCGGCGGGCGATCGCGCGCGCTCCGTCTACGCGAACAGCGACGCGATCGCGCTCTACCGCGCGGCGATCGCCGAGATGAGCCGGCGCGCGGAGGCGGCGGGCGCGCCGGGCGAGGGCGACGACGCGCAGCGCGCGGCGCTCGAGGAGCGGCTCGGCGACGTGCTGGCGATCTCGGGCAAGCAGGACGACGCGCGGCGGGCGTACGTCGAGGCGCTCGCGCGGCTCGACCCGGCCGCGCGCGTGGACCGGGCCCGGCTGCACAGAAAGCGCGGCAAGTCCTGGGAGACGCACCTGGAGCACGCGCAGGCGCTCGCCGCCTACGCCGAGGCCGAGGCCGCGCTCGGCCTCGCCGAGCCCACCGCGAGCCGCCCCGAGGCGTGGTGGCACGAGTGGATGCAGGCCAAGATCGACCGGCTCGAGGTCTACTACTTCATGGGCCAGCTCGACGCGCTGAAGGCCCAGATGGACGCGATCCAGCCGATGGTCGAGCGGTACGCGGCGCCCGCCCGGCAGGCGCAGTTCTACTACGGCCTCATGCTCATGCAGATCCGCATCGAGCGGTACCAGGCCTCGGAGCTCACCGTGCGGCACGTGCGGTCGTTCATCGCGGCCAGCGAGGCCACGGGCGATCCGCAGCTCATCGCGTCGGCGCACTTCTCGGGCGGGTTCGTCCACCTGTGGCACGGCGCGCTCGACACCGCCGAGGCGTACCTCGTGAGCTCGCTCGAGGCCGCAGAGCGGATGGGCAACGTGATCGTGCAGTCGCGCGCGCTCACCTACAGGACCATGATCCGCAGGCTGCGCCGGGAGCGCGCGGAGGCGCGGGCCATGGCGCTGCGGAGCCTCGCGGTCGCGACGGCGGGGCACATGCGCGACTACATGGGCGCGGCCGAGGCCCACCTCGCCTGGTGCGCCTGGTCCGAGGGGGCGCCGGAGGAGGAGATCGTGCGACGCGCGGGCGCGGCCCTGGACTTCTGGACGGAGCTGCCGGCGCCGTTCCCGTTCGCGTGGACGGCGCGCCTCGTGCTCCTCGCGGTGGACCTCGAGCGCGGCCGCCTCGCCGCGGCCGCGGAGCAGGCCGCGGCGCTCCGCGACGTGAAGCAGCACCGGCTCCCGGGCGCGCTCGAGGAGCGGCTGGAGCAGGCCGCCGCCGGGCCGCCCGAGCGGAGCCGGGCCGCGCTCGAGGCGCTCGTCGCGGCCGCCAGGGACCACGGCTACCTCTGACGCAGCGAGCGCGCCCGCCGCCGCGCGCTTCGGCCTATGCTGCGGCCTGCGAGCGAGAGGAGGAGCGATGATCCTGATCGTCGGGGCAACAGGGGTTCTGGGCACGGAGATCTGCCGGCGTCTCCGCGAGGAGGGGCGCGCGGTGCGGGGGCTCTATCGAGAGGGCTCGGACCCGGCGAAGGTGGCGCAGCTCCGCGAGATGGGGGTCGAGCTCGCGCGCGGCGATCTGAAGGATCGCGCGTCGCTGGATCGCGCCTGCCAGGGGGTCAGGGTCGTGATCGAGACGGCCAGCTCGACGCTCTCGCGGCAGGAGGGCGACTCGATCGCGTCCGTGGACCGGGACGGCTCGCTCGCGCTGGTCGCCGCGGCGAAGGCGGCCTCGGTCGCGCACTTCGTCTACGTCTCCTTCCCGGAGATCGCCGACGAGTTCCCGCTGCAGGACGCGAAGCGCGAGGTGGAGCGGGCGCTCCGGGCGAGCGGCCTGCCCTTCACGATCCTGCAGCCGACCTACTTCATGGAGATCTGGCTGAGCCCCGCGCTCGGCTTCGACGTGGAGGCGGCGAAGGCGCGCATCTACGGCGCGGGAGACGGCCCGATCAGCTGGATCGCGCTCGGCGACGTGGCGGCGGCGGCGATCGCCTCCATCGACAACCCGGCGGCGCTGAACCGCGCCTTCGAGCTCGGCGGCCCGGAGGCGCTCAGCCACAACCAGGTGATCGCGATCTTCGAGGAGCTGACCGGCCGCACCTTCGCCGTCGAGCGCGTCGACGAGGCCGATCTGCGGGCGCGCCGGGCCGCGGCGCGCGACCCGCAGCGCGGCGTCGACGCGCTCGCGCAGTCGTTCGACGCGCTGATGCTCCACTGCGTGGAGGGCAAGGTCATCGACATGCGCCCGACCCTCGCGGCGCTGCCCATCGCGCTCACGCCGCTCCGCGCGTACGCCGCGCGAGCGCTCGGGCAGAAGGGCGCGTGAGCGCGATCCTCAGTCGCCGGGCTCCGGCCTCCCGCCGCGCCGGCGGAGCTCGTGCTCGCGGGCGAGGACGAGGAGCAGCTCGTCCTGGTCGTCGAGGCCCAGCGAGGCCGCGTAGCCGTCGAGGTACGCCGGGACGGGGCGGCCGGCGACCTCGCCGAAGTACCAGTCGAGGAGCGCCTGCCGCGTCAGGCCGAGGTCCTCGAGCGACGGCGCCTCGACGCCGGCCGCGGAGAGGACCTCCTGCTTGCGGAGCGCCCGCGCGGCGAGCTCGGCGTAGCGGCCCGTCATGCGCAGCTGATCGACGAGGAGCCGCTCCACCTCGATCCCGAACACGGCCTGCGCCCAGCGCAGGCGCGCCTCGCGCTGGACGAGCAGGGTGAGGCCCTCGACGTCGAGCGCCTGCTCCGCGAGCCAGGCGCGCGTGCTCTCCGAGGTGAGCAGGCCCCGCTCCCGCCGGATCTGCGCGAGGATCTCCTCGAACAGCTCGACCGGGACCTCGACGCCGTGGCGCCGCGCCTCGCTCAGGGCGAGCGCGCGCGCGAGGGCGCCCAGCACGGCGTGCGCGTAGGCGAGCGGGCCCTCCAGCCGGAGCTCGTCGAGGAGCAGCTCGGGCTGCAGCGCGCCCTCGGCGCGCCGCGAGCGCGCGCCGGCCGGGGCTCCGCCGGGGCGCGCGTCGGGCGCTCCCCCGGCGCCGGCGCGGGCGCCCTGCCCCGCGGCGACGCCGCCGCGGCCGGCGCGCCGGCACGCCTGGTCCCAGACGTCGGTGTAGGCGAAGTGGTACGTCACGCGGAGCGGGCCGGGGTCGCGCGCGCGCTGGGCCGCGATCGCCTCGAGCATCGCGACGGCGTCGCGGCGCTTCTGGTCCACGCGGCCGCCCGGCAAAAAGCGCCGGAGGGCGTCGAGCTCCTCGGGGCTCGCGCCCGCGGCGGCGCCCTCCGCGAGCAGCCGCGCGAGGCTGCGCTGCGCGTAGAACGTGCGCTTGGCCAGCGCGACGAGCCGCGCGGCGGTGTCCTGCCGGAGGACCGACGCCGCGACGGCGGCGTCGAGCGTGGCGCGGATGTTCACCATCGCGTCGGAGAGCGGGCGGTAGCCGTCCTCCTCGGGGGCGTGCGCGATCGCGACCTCGTCGTCGTCGGTGAGCGCGCCGCTCCGGAACGCCTCGAACACGGCGCCGACGCCGGCCATGCCGAACGGGTGGAGCTCGGCGGCCCGCAGCGCGCCCATGCTTGCGCTGCCGAAGACGTGGACGCCGTGCGCCATGGCCCAGAGGATCTCCTTGTGCCAGACCGAGGGCAGGCGCTCGAAGTAGCCGTCGATGATCCCGATGGCCCAGGGCTTCTCCAGCGACGCCCGGTACACGTCGCCCTGCGCGACCGGCGGCAGGAACACGGCGCCGTCGAGCAGCGCGGCGCCGTCCGCGGCCGAGAGCGTGGGGCCGGTGAAGACGACGACGCTCACGCCGGGGCCGCGCTCCTCGCCGCGCGCTCGGCCATGCGCGCCCGGGCGCGGGGCCCAGGGACGAAGCCGGGCACGTCGTCGATCGACTCCAGGCCCGGGAGGATCACCCGCACGACGGAGACGCCGAGCCCGGGCTTGCTGAGGTCGACGACGACGGCGCGCTCGACGCCGGCGCGCCGGAGGCACGCGAGCTCCGCGGCGACGTCGTCGTCGAAGGTCTCGCCCTCGAGCGACGGGGCGTCGCGGAAGCTGCGGAGGGGGCCGCGGGCGCCTTCGATCTGCGCGCGGGCGCGCTGGATGGCGTCGGGGTGGCGCGCCCGCTCGAAGCGATCGCGGTCGCCGTCGTCGCGGGAGCCCGCGATGAAGGTGAGCCGGCTCTGCGCCGCCTCGGTGAGCGCCCGCTGCAGCGCGACGCTCCGGCTCGGGTGGCAGCCCATGCCCTCGGTGGCGTAGAGGCGGCGGAAGGGATCGGGCGCGCGATCGACGATCAGGCACAGGAACGCGGGCAGGCCGACGTCGGTCGTGGTCTCCCAGACGCCGACGGCGACGCCGGCCGCCTCGTAGAGATCGAGGACCTGACGGCAGCCGGGGTCGTCGACCGTGGCGAGGTCGAGCCGGGCGCCGGGGATCTCGGCCTCGCCGCCGGCGCGGAAGAGCGTGGTCGCGTCGCGCTCGACGACCTCGCAGATGCCGTGGCTCACCGCCTCGAGGAGGTGGTTGCCGGAGGCGAGGCCGTTCGAGCTCATCACGAACGAGCCGCTGCCCGCCGGCAGCGGCAGGGTGTAGTTCGTGTGCACCATCTCGTAGGGGACCCACACGGCCTCGTCGCGGAGGAGATCGCGCCCCTCGATCCAGAGCGCCCGGTGGTGCTCGCGGGCGGCGCCGACCGAGAGGCGCGGCAGCGCGGCGACGTCGACGACGGCGGCGGTGCGCGCGAGATCCCGGTAGCTCGCGAGCCGGAGCGGCAGGTCGACGTGCTCGGCGTGGTACGACTCGATCGACTCCATGAGGCCGGAGGCCCGCGCCGCGTCGAGCGTGAGCCCCTTGCCCTGGGAGACCGCGAGCGAGGCGGCGTTGGGGCGGCAGACCATGACGACCGGCAGGCCGATGACGTCGAGGCCGGTGACGTCGGCCACCCGGGTGATGCCGAACGTGGCGAGGTGCGGCGCGACGCGGGCGACGGTCTCGGCGGGCGGGACGAGCCGGTGGGTGCCCTCCCGGAACCCCTTCGCGGCGCGGGCCGCGGCCCGCTCCGTCGAGGGGCCCGCGGCCGCGCTCACTGGCCCTTGTCGCCCGCGATGAGGTGCTTGACGGCCGACTTCGCGTCCTTGACGCTCTGCTCCGCGGCGTCGACGGTCCGGTTGGCCGCGGCCACGGCCTCGGCCGGGTCGCCGAGCTCGCGGGCCAGCGCGGCCGCGGTGGCGTGGGTCGCCGCCTGGTCGGCCCACTCGGAGGCCGCCAGGAGGTCCTGGATGGGATCCGGCCCCTCCTCTTTCCACGTCGGGGGCTCGAACGGGGTCACCCTGCGCAGGCTCGCCAGGTTGACCAGGTAGCACGCCTGGTTGCCGGGCCGCGGCCGGATCCAGCCCAGCGCGACGCCCTGCTTGAGGAGCTCCATCGCCCGGTCGTAACAGTGCCCGCAGTTCTCGGCGGTCAGCTCGTTCTCGGGCCGGATGTAGTCCTCGCGGCGCAGGTAGTAGAGCTTGCCGTTGTCCGCGGCGAGGATGACGTCCTCGTACTTGTGACCTCCACGCGGCGACTTCGGACAACGCTCTCCATGCTGTTGATCGGCCATGTGAACTCCTGTTCGGCAGCGCGTCGGGACCCCGAGAAACCGGCCCGTGCATATCACGCGGGCGCGACGGCTTTCAACGTCCGGGATCCCGGCGATGGAGCCGCGCGTCCGCGCGGCGCAGGCTCAGGCGATCCCCATGGGCGCGCCGCCCTCGGCCACGAACCGATCGGCGATGTCCACGAGGAGCGCGTCGGTGGCGGGCTTGCTCTTCACGGTGACCTGCGTCTCGTCGGGCAGGAGCACGAACGAGCCGACCACCTTGCCGTCGAGCTTCACCTCGTGGCTCCCTCCGGGCGGAGCGGGGGCGACCTCGTAGACCTTGCCGTCACGTGCCTTGATCTTCATCCCCTACCGGTAGCACGCGCCGGCAGCGCGCGGCGCGCACCGCGCCGCGGCGTGCGAGCGCGGCAGCGCTTCCTGCCGCCGCCCGGGCGAGAGACCCTCCACCGCGGGCGGATTGCGAGGTAGGATGCGGCCGCGCCGCGCGCGAGGAGTGTGCACCGTGCCGAGATTCGATCTGGTCCAGATCCCGTCGCTTGCATCGGCGAGGCGGGGCTCTGCGCGGAAGCGACCCCGGGGGAGCGTCATGACGGCGGCCTCCTCGCAGCGCCTCGAACCACGGACCGCCGCCGCGGGCCCCCCGCTCGACGCCGATTGCTGATGTCGATGCCAGAGTCTGGCCAGCCCCACGAGGCCGGCGGCGGCGGGTGGATCGTCCTCGGCGTCCTGAACGAGATCCTCCTCAAGCTCGCGAGCCAGCCGGATCTGCGATCGCTCTGGGAGGAGGTCTGCTCGAGCGCGCGCTGGATCGTGCCGTCCCAGCGGCTCTGCGTCGTGCTCGGCAACGACGGCGGCGGCGCGCGGATCGCGGCGCGGTACGAGCGCGGCAACTTCGAGTACGGCGCGCCCGAGGGCGGCGGCGTCGTCGTGGACGCGTGGATGGTCGCGGCGCTGGAGGCGCAGCGCGCCGCGTGGTTCAAGGGGCCGTGGGCCGAGGCGCGGGAGGCGGACCGCGCGCGCGCGTGGCTCCTCGCGGAGGACCCCGACGTCGTGTTCCACGTGCCGATCCAGGTCTACAAGAAGACCATCGGCACGATGCTCTTCGCCCTGGAGGACCAGCGCCAGATCGACCGGAAGGCGCTGGCGAGCGCGACCACGTACGCGCTCTACGTCGGCGCCACGTACACGATGCTCAAGAACTCGCTCGACCTCGCCGCCGCGAGCGCGCAGCTGCGCGAGCAGAACGAGGAGCTCGAGCGCGTCCAGATCGAGCTCCGGCTGCAGCTCGACCGGGTGCGCGCGCAGCACGAGGCGATGCTGGAGATGTCGACGCCGATCATCCAGGTGTGGGACAGCGTGCTCACGCTGCCCGTGATCGGCACGGTCGACGGGGCGCGGGCCGCGCGCATGATGGAAGAGGTGCTCGACGCGGTCGTCCGGCACGGCGCCCGCTTCATGATCGTGGACCTCACCGGCGCGCAGGCGACCGACGCCTCGACGATCGAGCACCTCCTCCGGATCTTCGCGGCGACGAGGCTGCTCGGCAGCCAGTGCATCGTCTCGGGCGTGCCGGCGTCGATGGTGGGGCGCATCCTGGAGGTCGGCGGCAGCCTGGAGGGGATCCCGGCGTTCGGCACGCTGAAGAGCGCGCTCGAGCACGTGATGGGCGCCCTCCGGCCGAGGCCGCGGTAGCCGCCCACGGCCGCCCGCGGGATGGGCGGCCGGACCGGGAGCGGCGCCGTCCGCGCGCTTCGCCGCGCGCCCTGTGATACGCCCGCGGGCGCAGACAGGAGCGTGACAGATGAAGCTCGCAATGATCGGACTCGGGAGGATGGGCGCCAACATGGCGCGCCGGCTCATGCGCGGCGGCCACGAGGTCGTGGCGTTCGATCTGAACCAGGACAGCGTGAGGCAGCTCGCCGAGGAGGGCGCGGCGGCGGCGTCCTCCCTCGACGAGGTGGTGGAGCAGCTCGCCCCGACGCGCGTGGTCTGGGTCATGCTCCCTGCGGGCGCCCCGACCGAGCACGTCGTGCAGGCGCTCGGCGAGCGGCTCGGCGCGGGCGACGTGATCATCGACGGGGGCAACACCTACTTCAAGGACGACGTCCGCCGCGCCAGGGCGCTCGCCCCGAAGGGCGTCCGCTACGTCGACGTGGGGACGAGCGGCGGCGTGTGGGGGCTCGATCGCGGCTACTGCCTCATGGTCGGCGGCGCGCCCGAGGCGTTCACCCTGGTGGAGCCGATCCTGCGGACGCTCGCGCCGGGGCCGGGGGACATCCCGCGCACGCCGGGCCGGCGCGAGGCGCAGAGCACGGCGGAGGAGGGGTTCCTCCACTGCGGCCCGGTCGGCGCCGGCCACTTCGTGAAGATGGTCCACAACGGGATCGAGTACGGGCTCATGCAGGCGTACGCGGAGGGGTTCGACATCCTGAAGAACGCGGCCACCGAGCGGCTGCCCGAGGAGCACCGGTACGCGCTCGACCTCGGGGAGATCGCCGAGGTCTGGCGGCGGGGGAGCGTGGTGGGCTCGTGGCTGCTCGATCTGACCGCGATCGCCCTGGCCGAGAGCCCGGAGCTCGGGGGGTACAGCGGCTTCGTGCAGGACTCCGGCGAGGGCCGCTGGACCGTGATGGCGGCGATCGAGGAGGCGGTGCCCGCCGAGGTGCTCTCGTCGGCGCTGTACGCGCGCTTCCGCTCGCGCCACGACCACACGTTCGCGGAGAAGGTGCTGTCGGCGATGCGCCACAAGTTCGGCGGGCACCTGGAGCGGCCGACGGGGGGCTGAGCGGAGCGAGGACGGAGCCGCTCGCGAGGGGCAGATCGGACCCCCTAGAACACCGTTCACATTGATCAAGCGCGACATGAACCGCCAGACACCCAGTGACCCAAGATAGGATTCTCTTCTTGGCGTCTTGGCGGTTCGAATTTCTGCGCTTTTCAGTCGGTTTCAACCCGTGCTTGCTCCAGGGGGACATCGACATGCACACCTGCTGTTTCGATGAGAATGAGGCTCCGTCGGCTCATCGCGACACGAGGCACACCGGAGAGGAGCCGGTCGTGCGGCTATGGCTCCTTGATTTGAATGAAGCCATGGGACAACGACGCGGCATCCAGGAGCACGTCGTCGGGGCGAAGGGCAAGAAGGGCCAGTACGGCGTGTACAGGGCCTAGAACAGCGGAGGCGGACGCCCAGGCCGAGGTGCGAATGCATCGGAAGGAAAATGAAGGATCTCCCGAGGCCGTCTCCTTGACCGATGGGGAAGAGCGCGCCCGCGAAGCGATCGAGCGATGGCGCACTGCTCCGGCGCCCGCGTGCCTGCTGCACGGCTCTGCGGGAGCCGGCAAGTCGGCGCTGTGTACCCGGCTGGTCGCCGAGGCGCGCGAGCGTGCCGGGGTGTGCGCCGCCGTGGTGCAGGTAGGACGGGCGACCCGCTTCGCCTCCGAGCATGAGATCCTCGCGTCGCTGCTGCAGCAGCTCGGCGAAGACGTGCTGCACCCTCCGCGGGACGTCCTGAAGCTGCGCTCGGAGCTCCGGAACAGGCTGGCCAACGGCCAGGAGGAGGACGAGCCCGAGGTGCTCCTCGTGCTCGATGGTCTCGACGAGTGCGTCGACTGGCCTCGCGACGCGAGGGCATCGGCGCTTCGGGAGCTCGGACAGCGCGTTCGATGTCTGGTCTCCGTCTCCGGCGGCGAGGGCGAAGCGCACGCCTTCAGGGAGCGCCTCGGATGGAAGGACGGGGATGCACATCTCGTCGAGGTTGCTCCCCCCTCCCCCGCGATGGCGGAGAGCCGAGGTATTCCGAGCTGGGCAGCGGCTGGGGGGGACGGCGGACCAGAGGCGCTCGCCGCGGAGGTCGAGCGTGAGCTCCGGCTCCTCGAAGGAGGAGAGGTCGCGCTGGAGGTGCTCTCCCTGCTGGCGCGCGCTCTCTCGCCGCTCGATGCGGAGGATGTCGCGGAGCTCCTCGAGATTGACGACGTTGCCGCGCGCGGTCTCCTGCAAGTGTACGCACCGTTCCTCGATCGGATCTTGCGCTGGGATGGGCCGGCGTGCGCGGTGAGGTTCCAGCATGAGGCGCTGCGGGTCGCGTGGGCGCGGAGGAGCGCCGGTCGCGATGCAGCGATCGAGGCGCGTTACCGCGGGGCGATCGCGCGATGTACGGCGGAGCCCTCCCACCGCCGGCTGACCTACTTCCGCCGCTATGCGAGCGCGCACCTCGCGCTCGGCGGTGCTCCTGTTGCTTCGATGCTCGCGTTCGCCGAGCCGGGCTGGATGGCGGCTGTCTCTGCCGAGGCGCTCGCCGATGCCCTCGTCGATCTCCGCCGCCTGCGCGATCGTCTTGGAGAGGAGGTGGAGCGTTGCAGGTCCCTGCCTCCGACCCTCGCCGCGGCGCTCGTCCGCTGCGCCGCGGCGCAGGGCGTTGCGGCGACGCTGGGGGACGCGGAGCCATGGGCAACATCCGACGCAGACCTCATGACGCCATGGCTCGATGCGGACGCGGCGCGCGCGCTGTCCTTGCTCGCCCTCGCTGCGGAGGTCCCGCTGTCCGACCGAGCCGCGCTCCTCGAACGAGCGTTCGAGATCGCCGATGGCACGGGCCCGTGGTGGTCGAGCCCCTCGGCGCTGATCCCCGTGGCGGAGGCGGCGGAGGGCGAAAGGCGCATCCGGGTTGCGCGCGCCGCGCTGGAAGTTGCGCGCCGATCGGACGGGGGGGACGCTCCTCGGGAGCTCGTCGCTGCGGCGGGCCTGCTCCCCGATGAGGAGGCCCTGGAAGTCGCGGCAGAGGCCATCGCGCGCGCGGGAGGGGCGCCGCCCGCGCTCGTGCCTGGGCCGGGCGTGAGCGAGGCTTCGGCCGTCGCGCTGGAGCGAGCTTCGCGTTCCCTGCCTGCGCCCCAGCGGATCCACGTCCTCGCCCGGCTGCTCGCCGCGCTGCCGGCAGAGGCGAGAGCTCGCGCTGTCCAGGAGATCGAACGGCTCTGGGAGCCCTGGTGCTTCGAGAACAAGGCGGAGGCCGAGGCGGTAGCACCTTACCTCTCCGAGCCTCTCCTGGAGAGGGCGCTCGAGGAGGTGCCGGTCTGGCCGGTGCACGCGCTCGGGGCACGCCTGGCCTCGGTCGGGCGAGAGGACGAGGCGCGCGCGCTCGTGCTGCGATGGGCGGGAAGCAGCGCAGCCCAGCGAGCGGACGCGCTGCTTCGCCTCGCTGAGGGGCTGCCTCCGGAGCGGCGGCCGGAGGAGGAGGTACTGGCCTTCGTCGAGGAGCTCGCTCCGGAGGAGCGATGCAAACTGGTCAAGGAGCACCCTTCCGCTTCGGTCGCGATCCTGGGGGCTGAAGCGGCTTTACGGATCGCGGAGGACTGCGTCGATCCCTCCGGGAGCCATGTTCGGATCGTGGCGCTGGCACGGCTTGCAAGCGCGCTCCCGGAACCGATGCGCGCCGAGGCGGCCCGACGTGCGGTGCTCGCCTTTGAGGCAGGAGGCGCGGACCCCGATGCGCTCGGCGAGCTCTGCGAGGCCGCGCCGTGGATGAGCCCCGCCGAGGCGGCACGACTCGTTTCGACGAGCCTGTTCGACGCGTCGGGAAGTCCGTCGCTGGCCGGTGTCTTCCAGGGATGGGCGAGCGTGGCGCAGCTCGCGGGCGTCCTTCGCCGGGCTGGAGGCGAGGAGGCCGTGCTCGCGGCCGCCGATGAGGTGGTGTTCGCCGGAAGGTGGCTGCGCAGAATGGCGGTAAGCGACCGGAAGTAGCAGGTTTTTAACTGGTGTCCCCGGTTCGAAAGCTCTCCGGCAGGTCGGGCTCCTCTGGCTGCGCTCGCTGCCCGGCGGCAAGCAGCGCCTCGGCCAGGAGCATCGCGTCGACCGGCCAGAGCTCGGGCGGGCGCCGGTGCTTCGCCCCCGCCTCGGGCAGCGGGCGGCAGGAGAGCACGAGCCGGCGGAAGCGATCCGGGACGGCGTCCCGGCCGTGCGCCGCGCCGAGCAGCGCGCCGGCGATCGCGGCGTTCGTGTCGGTGTCGCCGCCGGCCATCACCGTCTCGATGAGCCCCTGCTCGAGCGAGGGCGCGTGGAGGAGCCGGTAGAAGGCGTTCTGCAGGGCGATGACGACCCAGCCGGCCTGGTGCGAGAAGCTCCGGGGCGGCGCGCTCCGCGCGTCCTCCAGCGCGGCGAGGACCACGCCCTCCCCGCTCCGCTGCGCCTCGGCGCGCGCGGCCGCGAAGGCGCCCTCGGCGCCGGCGCCGCCCACCGCGGCGGCGATGGCCGCGACGAACGCGGCGGAGGCGGCGCAGCAGACCGGATGCGGGTGCGTGAGCGCGCTGTCCTCGCGCGCCCAGGCCGCGGCCTCCCGCGGGCGGCCCGCGCCGAGGATGCCGAGCGGCGCCGCGCGCATCACCGAGCCGTTCGCCTCGCTCGTCAGGCTCGCGGCCGCCCTCGCGCGGTCGAGGCGGGCGCCGGGCGAGGGCGCGCCCGCGGCGGCGCGGAGCGCGGCCGCGACGGTGTTGCCGACGTCGAACGGGCCGGAGCCGTACCAGTGGACGTAGGCGTCGAGCGCGGCCTCGGCGACGAAGCCGCGCTTGCGGACGATCGACCGCGCCAGCATGAGCGCCATCTCGGAGTCGTCGGTCGGCTGCCCGGCGAGGGTGTTCCACGTCCCGCCGTCGGCGAGGTCGCGGACCCCGCCCGGATACAGCGCTTCGATCCCCTCCGCGGTCCGGAACTCGACGAGCGCGCCGAGCGCGTCGCCCGCGAGCTGGCCGAGCAGGCAGCCCTGGGCCCGGGAGAGCGCGCCGGCGCCCTCGAGCAGCAGGCTGCGGGACGGGCGCAGGAGCCCGTACGTGCCCTGCGGCGCCGGGATGCGGCCGTGGATGACGGCGTTCCACGGGCGCCGCGCGAGCTCCCGGACGACCGCGGGGGCGCCGCCGAACAGGCGGGAGAGCTCGCCCTCGCTCTCGGCGGTGTACACGATGGGCGCGCCGTCGTCGTCGACGAGCTCGCCGCCCGCGGCGCGCACGAGCGCGTGGCCGGCCGCGTAGTCCCAGCTGCGCGGCCGGCTCAGCGAGACCGCGGCGACCCCCTCGCCCACCGCCGCCAGCGCGAGCCGGTAGGCGAGGCTCGGGAGCGAGAGGAACCGCGCGGGCGCGACGCACCGGGCGTTGCGGGCCGGGAGGTAGTCCGCCGACTGCGAGAGCAGCACGACGGCGTAGCGATCGAGCGCGGCGCCGGCGAGCGACGACGAGACGGGGGCGCCGTTGCGGCGGATCGGGCCGGTGCCCTCCGCCCAGGCGATGAGGTCGCCGTGGTCGTCCGGGTAGGCGTACGCGAAGACGACGCCGAGCACCGGCGTGCCCTCGCGCAGGAGGCCGATCGACACCGCGGCGCCGCGGTAGCCGTGCAGGAAGGACGCGGTGCCGTCGTTCGGATCGACGACCCAGCGGTGCGACGGGTCGGCGCCGTCGAGGGCGCCGGTCTCCTCCCCGAGGAACGCGTAGGGGGTGGCGCGGGTGAGCGCGTCGCGCAGGAGGCGCTCGACCTCCACGTCGGCGTCGGCGTGCGTCCCGGCGCCGCGGGGGCCGCCGGGGCGGTGGAACTCTGCGCGGAGGATCGAGCCCGCGCGGCGCGCCGCCTCGACGGCGAGCGCGAGCTCAGCGTCGTAGCCCATGCCGGTCCCGTGGCTCCACGCGCGGCAGCCTACCCCAGCTCGGAGCGCCGGCACGGGCCGGCGTCGGGCGCGGCTCCCGGGGGCGCGGCGCCGTAGCCGCGGAGGTCGGCGACGGCCGCGTCGACCTGGGCGACGATGGTGCGGGCGTGGTCGAGGAACGCCGCGCCGGCCGGCAGGAGGCGCATGCCGCGCGCGGTGCGCTCGAACAGCTGCGCGCCGAGCTCGTCCTCCAGGCCGCGGATCTGCCGGCTGAGGGGCGGCTGCGCGATGTGGAGCCGGCGCGCGGCGCGGCCGACGTGGCCCTCCTCGGCGACGGCGATGAAGTAGCGGATCTGCGACAGGCTCACGCGGCCGATTCTACTCGAACGCCGCTCGGGAGAGGAGCCGCGCGCGGGCGCCCGAGATCAAAACAGTATTGGATGGCCGCGCGCCGCGCGCGCATACGCCTCTCATGAACGTGGACATCCTTCGGCCTCGCGCGTGCGAGGCGATGCGGCGCGCCGGGCGCGCGGCCGCGGCGACCCTGGCCGCCGTCGGGGCGCGGCTAGAGCCCTCCGTGACGACCGCGGACATCGACCGGTGGGTGCGCGAGGACACGGCGCAGCGAGGCGGCCGCCCGAGTCAGCTCGGATACAAGGGCTTCCCCGCGGCGGTGTGCACGAGCCGGAACCACGTCGTCTGCCACGGGATCCCGCGGCGCGACGAGGTGCTCCAGCCGGGCGACATCATCAACGTCGACGTGACCACGGAGCTCGACGGCTACCACGGCGACACCTCCGCGACGTTCTTCATCGGGGAGCCGAGCGCCGAGGCGCGGCACGTGGTGGACGTCGCCCGGCGGTGCCGGGACGCGGGGATCGCGGTGGTGCGCGACGGGGCGCGGCTCGGCGACATCGGCGCGGCGATCGAGGAGCTCGCGCGGGCCGAGGGGTGCAGCGTTGTCCGCGAGGTCGGCGGGCACGGCATCGGGCGGAAGATGCACCTGCCGCCCCACGTCGCGCACACCGGCGTGCGCGGGGCGGGCATGCGGCTCCGCGCCGGGATGGCCATCACGATCGAGCCGATGGTCAACCTGGGATCGCCCCACATCCGCACGCTCGACGACGGGTGGACCATCGTCACGGAGGACGGCAGCCTGTCGGCGCAGTTCGAGCACACCGTGCTCGTCACGCGGGACGGCTGCGAGATCCTGACGCGCTGAGGCGCGCGGCCGCGCGGCGCGCCGGATCGCGCCGGCGGCTCCGGCGACGTCACACCCCCTTGGTCACCCAGGCCCACACGAACTCGCACTCCATCGGCGTCGCGCCGCTCTCGTCCGTCACGGTGACGGCGACGGCCACGTCCCCTTTCGGCTGGTCGAGGAGCGACTGCCGCTGCTCGGGGGACAGGGTCGCGACCGCGCGCAGCGCGCCTCGGGCGCGGCGCGTGTAGTCGACCTTCATGCTGCGCAGGAGCGGCAGCTTGTCGTCGGGCAGGTTGACGGCGACGACGAAGCCGGTCGCGGTCTCGGCCAGGAGCCCCGCCGCCGCGGCGTGCACGCCGCCGATGTGGTTGTGCACCCTGCGGCCGTTGGCGAGCCGCAGCGCCACCCGATCCGGGCCCACCTCGTCGAACTGGACCCCGGCGGTCCCCGTGAACGGCACCAAGCGCTGGAACAGCACGGTCTGCGCGCGCGAGCGCAGGAAGGGCGGGAGCACCTGGAGCGGGGTGAGCGAGCGGGCGATGAAGTTCGGCTTGGTGGACATGGGGCCTCCGAGGGCCGCGAGCTTACCGCATGCCGGCGTCGGCACGGCGCGAAGCTCGGGAGGCGGGCGGCGCGCGGCTCCCGGGTCAGCGCCGCCGCCGCCGCGCCTTGCTCGCCGCGACAGCGGCCTCTTCCTCCGCCTGCTCCGCCTGCTCCGCCCTGGAGCGCGCCGTGTCCGACTCGACGCGGACCCTGCCCCGCCGCTCCTCGCCCGTCCCCTCGATGCGCTGGCGCGGGGCCGCGGCGGGGCGCGGGCCCCTGCCGACCGCCCTCGCCAGGGCCACCTCGTGCCGGCGGCGGTGGTGCTCGCGCCACAGCTGCATGCGCTCGGCCTCCTCCGCCCAGTCGTCCTCGTGCGCGGTGAACGCGACGAGCGCGTGGATGGCGACGCCGATGGCCCAGCCCAGCGGGACGATCGCCGCCCAGAGCGCGACGCCGAACAGGAAGGCGAGCGTCAGGAGCGCCGCGTTGACGATGAGGTAGACGCCGAGGTGCCGGTAGAAATCGCGGCGCTTGCGCCGGAGCCAGGCGGCGCGCTCGGCGGCGGTCGCCGCGCCGGCGTTCCGCTCGGCGTCGCGTGCGCGCAGGGCGCGGCTCGCCTCGCGCAGCGCCTCCGGGTCGACGCCCACCTCCTCCGCCGCGGCGAGCAGGTCGTCGAAGCCGAGGCGCGCGTCGCCGCGCGGCGCGCGCGCCTCGCCGGCGTCGGCCGAGGCCTGGCGCTCGATCGCCCGCGCGAGGACGTCGCGGACCTCCTCGGTCGAGAACCGCTGCGCCGCGGTCTCGCCGCCGCGGGGCGCCTCGCTCCCCTTGGCGCCGGGCGCCTGCGCTTGCGGCGCCTGCGCTTGCGGCGCCGGCATCGCGGCGGGCGCCTCGCCCCGCCCGGCCGCCTCGAGCGCGCGCACGAGGTCGTCCATGGACGCGAACCGGTCCTCGGGGCGCTTCGACAGGGCGCGCAGCACGACCGCGCTCACCGCGGGCGGCACGGCGGCGGCGTCGAGGAGGGCCCGGTCGGCCTCGTCCGTGAGGATCGAGGCGACGACGGCGAGCATGTCGCCGGCGCCGCGCCAGGGCAGCCGGCCGGTGAGGAGCTCGAACGCGAGCACGCCCCACGCGAACTGGTCCGCGCGCCCGTCGAGCTCGGCGCCGCGGATCTGCTCCGGGGCCATGTAGACCGGCGTCCCGAGCTTGACGCCGAGGGCGGTGAGCGTCGGCAGCGCGGGGGCCTCGGTCGACGCGTTCGGGTCGGCGTCGCCGGCGGCGCGGCGCGCGATGCCGAAGTCGAGCACCTTGATCACGCCGTCGTCCCGGACCATCACGTTCTCTGGCTTGATGTCCCGGTGGACGAGCCCCCGCCGGTGCGCCGCGGCGAGCGCGCGGGCGACGTCGGCGAGCCAGCCGGTCCGGGTCGGGACCGGCACCTCGGCGCCGCCGAGCGCGCTGCGCAGGGTGCGGCCGGCGACGAGCTCCATCACGATGAACGGCGTTCCATCGAGCTCGCCGACGTCGAAGATCGAGACGGCGTTCGGGTGATCGAGCGCCGCGGCGGCGCGGGCCTCGCGGAGCAGGCGCGCGCCGGCGTCGTGGTCCATGGCGCCGCCGGCGATCACCTTGACGGCGACCCGCCGCCCGAGCCGCGCGTCGTGCGCCCGGTAGACGCAGCCCATCCCCCCCTGCCCGATGGCCGCCTCGATCGTGTAGCGCTCGAACGAATCGCCCGGCTTCAGCATGCCCGGCGGCGAGCGTAATGGATCCGCGTGGGCTTGGACAGGCGGCCGGCGGCCCTGGCCGGCCCGGGTCGCGGCCGATCCGCGGCCGACGAGGGCGAGCGCGGAGAGCGAACTCCGCGGCTCACGGCGCCGCGGCTTGTGTAAGGTGGCGGCATGTCATCGCATCGAACGATGCTGCTCGGGGTCGCCGTGGGGGCGGCGGGCGGCCTGACGGCGAACGCGGTCGCGGCAGGCTCCCCGGCGCTCACCTGGATCGTCGATCACATCACCTACCCGGTGGGCCAGATCTTCCTGCGCCTGCTGTTCATGCTGGTGCTCCCGATCCTGTTCTCGGCGCTCGTCATGGGCGTCTGCGAGCTCGATCTGAAGCACGTCGGCCGGCTCGGCCTGCGGACGCTGGGCTACACGGCCGTGGTCTCGACCATCGCGGTGCTGATCGGCCTTGTCCTGGTGAACCTGATCCGCCCGGGCGACGGCCTGCCGGAGGCGGTCCGGAGCCTCGCGCACGGCGGCGGGGTCAAGGCGGCGACGGCCCCGGTCGACACCTCGCCGGTGGGGATGATCATCGCGATGGTGCCCGACAACGTCGTCAAGGCGGCCGCCGGGGGCGACGTGCTCGCCGTGATCACGTTCTCGCTGCTCTTCGGCCTGGCCCTGTCGCTCACCCAGACCGAGGCGGCGGCGCGGCTCCGCGAGGGGATCCAGGGGCTGTTCGACGTCTCGATGCGGCTCATCGAGGGGGTGCTCCGGTTCGCGGCGATCGGCGTGGGCGCGCTGCTCTTCACGATCACGTCGCGGATGGGCATCGGCATCATGCAGCAGCTGGCGGCGTACGTGATCACGGTGCTGCTCGGCCTCGGGCTGCACATGTTCGTGGTGTACTCGCTCTCGGTGCGCTTCCTCGGCGGGATGTCGCCGGTCGCCTTCTTCCGCGGGAGCCGGACGGCGATCGTGACGGCGTTCTCGACCGCCTCGTCCAACGCGACGCTGCCGACCTCGCTGAAGGTGGCCGAGGAGGAGCTCAAGCTGCCGCCGTCCGTGGCGCGCTTCGTGCTGACCGCCGGCGCCGCGATGAACCAGAACGGGACGGCGCTCTTCGAGGGGGTGACCGTGCTCTTCCTCGCGCAGGTCTACGGCGTGTCGCTGACCTTCGGGCAGCAGGCGATCGTGATGCTCATCTCGGTGCTCGGGGGGATCGGCACCGCGGGCATCCCTGCTGGCTCGCTCCCCGTCATCGCGATGATCCTGGGTATGCTCGGCATTCCGCCCGAGGGGCTCGGCCTGGTCCTCGGGGTGGATCGGTTCCTCGACATGTGCCGGACCGTGATCAACGTGGTGGGGGATCTGGCAGCGGCCGTGTTCGTCGCGCGGGATCAGCACCCGAAGCCGCAGGACGCCGCCGGGGCGTGATTGGGCCGGCGCGCGGCGCCTCGCGGTTGAGGCGTCGCGCCAGCACAAAACCCCGGCGAGCGGGGGCGAGCGCTCCTGCTCGTCGGGGTTGAGCCTTCTGGCCTCGATCGTGAGATCAGGCCGCCATCTTCATGCCGGGCATCATCATGCCCATCATGTTCGGCATCATCATGCCGGGCATCATGCCCATCATGTTGGGCATCATGCCGCCCATCATCATGTTGGGCATCATGCCCATCATGTTCGGCATCATCATGTTGGGCATCATGCCCATCATGTTCGGCATCATCATGTTGGGCATCATGCCCATCATGTTGGGCATCATCATGTTGGGCATCATGCCCATCATGTTCGGCATCATCATGTTGGGCATCATGCCCATCATGTTGGACATCATCGGCATCATGCCCATCATGTTCGGCATCATGCCCATCATGCCCATCATGTTGGGCATCATCGGCATCATGCCGCCCATCGGCATCATGCCGCTCATCGACGGCATCATCGTACACATCATCGGCATCGAGCTCATTGGCATGTTCATCATGGCTTTCTCTCCGTCAGGTCGTTGCGAGGGATGGAATAACCCCCTGGCTGGATCGGAGCAATATTCAAGACTTGGGGCGCGGCGCTTTCCTCCAGGGGAGCGGACAGGGCTTCGGACGGAGCGGATGGATGGACGAACCCAACGGAGGAGCATCCACGATAGCGTCAGCCGCCGTCTCCGCCCTGGCTGTTCAGTCCGGCGGCGGCAGGCGCATGGGGCGTTCGCGACGAATCGCTGTGTACTGGACGAAACGCATCCGAAACGCAGCAAGCAGGGGGCAAGCAGAGGCGAACCGCGGTTCCGTTGAGCTCGTTTGCCAAGCGACGGGCTCTCCACGATTGGCAGCTGCGTTGTGAAATCGATGTGCGACCTGTTCACCTGCTCGGCTGGCCGGCGGCGGATGGTCCTCGGATCCTGCCGAGCTCGCCGAGGAGAACGGGGCGCCGGGCGGAGGTGTGTCGCGCCGCGCGCACCGGGGTGGGATGGCGCCGTCTCCCTTACCTGTGCCTGAGCGTCGCCCCCGTGACGGGATCGCGCAGCAGGATCGGCACGTCCTCCTCCTCGCCGCTCCTCATGTGCGCGCGCGCTTCCTCGATCGCCTCGTCCACGGCGGCCTCGGCGGCCTCCCCTCCCCCCTCGATGTTGCCGCCGAGCTTGGCTGCCCGCTTGTCCTCCTCGGCCCGCCGCGCCCGCTCGCGGTTGGCCTCGGTGTCGAGCGCGTCGCTCGTCCCGGCGACGGGCACCGCCCTCACGCGGTAGTCGCCCACCAGCAGGCCCTCCAGGTCCGACTTCTTCAGGTCGCTCATCGCCTCTGTCCTCCCGCCATGCATGAGCTTGCCGCAGATTCGCTCGATCCACCACCGCGCCTCCGTCGACCGCCACCCCGGCATCGGCGACAGGCGAGCGGCCGAGACGCGACCGTCGTCTCGCGGAGGCGTCCACCATCGCCGGGGCGCCGGGCGCGCGCGGCGACCGCGCCGGCTCGGCCGGACCTCGCGACCTGCGCCGGACGCCCGGAGCGCCGCCGACGTCCACGTTCGCTCGTCGGGAAACAAAACGGCGCGCGGCCGAAGCTGTGCCCCGGCCGCCGCGCCGATTCGCGAGGAACGCTCACGCCATCTTCAGGAGAACGACCGATGTTCCGACCGGTAACGCGCGCTGGCCGCCGTCGTGGCGTACGCCGAACGATAGTCGGTCACGAGCCAGACCAGGGCGACGGCCACACCCGACACGAGGAAGAAGTTCCTCGCCGCGGGCGCCTCATCGAAGTTGAACAGCCAGGGCGCCGCGACGAGGAACACGGCGACCGCCGCCTCGAGCCCTCCGTGGACCGGGAACGGGATGATCTTCGCGGCGCCCAGCGGGAACGCGGTGAGCAGCGTCATGCCGAGGTGCACGGCGCCCAGGACGTAGCAGAGCGTCTCCGGGAGCCCGCCGAAGCCGAACAGCGAAGGGGCCAGAAGGAACAGGGCCGCAACCGCATAGTCGATGTACCCATGAACTCGAGGCGACAGGATCTTCATGACCGACTCCTTGCAATCACACGTTGGTTCGAGTGCCTTCGTCGGTCTGGAGAGCTGCAAGGCGCATGCCGCAGAGAGCGGCCCGGCGCGGAGGGGCCGTCCTCTGCGCCGGGCTCAGCGGCCTTTCCATCATTCCACCGCGCCGAGAGGGATTGTCAGCCGGCCCGTGCTGGTGTGCCGAGGCGGCGCTGGCCGCGGCGATAGCCGCGCTCCGGGGCGCCGAGCGCCGCTGCCGCGTCATGGCCTGTAACGTGGAGATCGCTTCGTGTGGCACATTGCCCCGACATGCGCCCACCCGCCACATGACACGATGTCTCTCGGGGCTTCAGTCCCTGGCGGAGAGGCCGTGTCGCCCTCGCCGTCCAGCACGCTCGCCCGATGTCCCGGGCCCGCGCTCCTCCGGGAGCGCCGGCCCGAGGGGGCCCTCAAGGGGCTTGCTCGAGGAAGCCCACGAGGGCATCCCGGTACTTCTCGAACGCCTCGATCTGCGGCAGGTGGCCCACGCCGGGGAGCTCGACCAGCTTGGCGCCGGGGATCGCCTGGGCGGTCTTCTTGCCCAGCGTCGTGTAGTCGCCGAGCGCGTCCGCGGCCTCCTTCGGGGCCCACGCGCGGCCGAGCGCCGTCCGATCGCGCAGCCCGATGATGAGCAGCGTGGGCGTACGGAGGCGCGGCAGCTCGTAGACGACGGGCTGGGTGAAGATCATGTCGTAGGTGAGCGCGGAACACCAGGCGACGCGCGGGTACTCGGGGTGCTCCGTCCAGCCCGCCTGGATCTCGATGAGGCGCTCGTACTCGGGCTTCCACGCGCCGTCGTAATAGCTCTTGCGCTGGTACTCGCGGATGCTGTCGCGCGTCGCCTCGAGCTCCTGCTTGTACCAGGCGTCGATGGAGCGATACGGGACCACCGTCTTCCAGTCCTCGAGGCCGATGGGGTTGACGAGGATGAGGCGCTCCGTCCGCTCGGCGAACATCAGGGCGAAGCGCGCGGCGAGCATGCCCCCCATCGAGTGGCCGACCACGGCCGTCCGCTGCACGCCGAGCGCGTCGAGCAGCGCGCGCGTCGTCTCGGCCAGCCCGTGGAAGCTGAACTGGTACGCGGCGGGCTTGGTCGATTTGCCGAACCCGATCTGATCGGGCGCGATCACCCGGAAACCCCGCTCGCTCAGCGCTCGGATCGTCGGCTCCCAGGTCGCCGCGGAGAAGTTCTTGCCGTGGAGGAGGAGCACCGCGCGCCCGTTCGGCTTCTCGGGCTGCACGTCCATGTACGCCATGCGGAGCTTCTGGCGCTGCGACTCGACCTCGAAATACCGGACCGGATACGGGTACGCGTACGACGTGAGCTCCGGGTCGAGGCCGGCCGCGGGCTGCCCCGCCGGCGCGGCGGGCGGCTCGGCGGGCCGCGCGGCCGGCGGCCCGGCCGGCCGGGGCTCGACGCGAGGCGTCGGCGCGCAGCCGGCCGCGGCGAAGATCGAGAGGAGGAGCGACGCGAGGACGGGGGTGAGCGCGGGCGTTCTCAACAGGGGACCTTCCAGGTGGCGTGTCAGGACGACGAGGACAGCGGCGCTGCGGAGGAGCGGCGCGGGCCTCCCGCGGGCCGGATCGGCGCGGGCCGCGGGCCGGCCGGCCGTCACTTCGCGGGCGTGACCAGGAGCTCGGGATCGACGCGCGTCTCGAAGAGGTTCATGCGCCAGTCGAGGTGCGGCCCGTTCGTGCGGCCGGTCATTCCGACGGTCGCGATCACCTGACCTTGCTTCACCTCGTCGTTCACCTTCGCGGCGAAGCCGTGCAGATGGATGAACGTGGACGTGAGTCCATGGCCGTGATCGATGATCATGGTGTGACCGCTCAGCGGAAGGTCCTTCTCCACGAACACGACCTTGCCGCACGCGGGCGCGCGCACCGGCGTCCCGACGGGCACCGCGATGTCCACGCCCCAGTGGATCCCGCCGTCCGTGCCGTTGAGCAGGCGCGGCTGGCCGTAGCGCGAGGTGATCGGGCCCTTCGACGGCCAGATGAAGCCGTTCTTGTAGCAGTTCTTCTTCGTGTACTTGTTCCGGATGGCGTCGAGCTTCTTCTCGGCCTGCGTGAGCTTCACGCGCGTCGCCATGTCGAGCTTGACCGTGTTCTCCGGCAGACCGTCGACCTTGTCGACCTCGTAGGTGCGCTGCTCCACGTCGAAGACCTTCTCGAGCACCTGCCCGTCGTCGAACGTGATGGTCAGCTTCTCCTGCGCGGGCGCGTTGCGCGAGAAGGCGATCAGGAACTCCCCCTCGTCGCTGACGGTCACGCGATGGCCGGGGAACGCCATCCGGCGCAGCTTGCCGTTCAGCGTGGCGCGGAGGAGCCCTCCCTGGACGGCGCGCCCCTCCACCGCGAGCCGGCCGTCGTCGGCCGCGGGGGGCCCGGCGTCGCCCGGGTCCGCGCTCGCCGCCGGAGCCGCCCCCGTGCCGGCGTCGGCCGGAGCGGGGCCGGCGTCGGCCGCCGCTTCCGCTGGAGCCGGCGCGCTGGCCGAGGCGGGCGGGGCGGCGGCGTCCGGCACCGGAGCGGCGGAGGCCTGGGCATCCGCGGCGGGCGAGCTCGAGGGAGCGCCGCGATCACAGGCGGCGATGGTGAGCAGGCTTACGACGAGGGCGGAGACGCGCATGGCCGAGATCGTGCCAGAGTTTGCGCACATCGACGAAAATAATGTGAATGTGGGCAATGCTGGGATGTGCCGGTGCGAGCGACCGGCGGGCCGCCTGGCACCCTCGCCCGCGAGCGCGGGAGCGGGGCACGCGGGTGGCCTCGCGAGGCCGGAGCCCGGCGAGCGCGGCGCTGCGGGTCGGATGGAGCGGCGGGGATCAGTTGTCCGCGCGAGGGGGATCGTGCCGCGGCTGCGGCCGCGCCTGCGGCTGCCCCTGCGGCTGCCCCTGCGGCCGCGCCTGTCCCTCGGACCGAGCCGGTGCCTGGTGCCGCGCCTGCCCCTGGGGCCTTCCGTGCCCCTGGGGGTGCGGCCGGCCCTGTCCCTGGTGCCGCGCCTGCCCCTGCGCCTGAGGCCGCGCCTGTCCCTCGGGCCGAGCCGGCGCCTGGTGCCGCGCCTGTCCCTGAGGCCTTCCGTGCCCCTGGGGATGCGGCCGGCCCTGTCCCTGGTGCCGCGCCTGCCCCGGCGCCTGCTGGGCCGGTCTGGGATCGGCCTGGAGCCAGGGGATCCCGGGGATGGAGAGGAGCGGGAGGCGCTTCTGGATGAGGCGCTCGATGTCGGCGAGGTACGGGCGCTCCTCGCTGTCGCAGAACGAGAGCGCCACCCCCGACGCCCCGGCGCGCGCGGTGCGGCCGATGCGGTGCACGTAGCTCTCCGGGATGTTCGGGAGATCGTAGTTGATCACGTGCGAGATGTCGTCGATGTCGATGCCGCGCGCCGCGATGTCGGTCGCGACGAGCACGCTCGTCGTCCCCTGCTTGAAGCTCGCGAGCGCCCGCTCGCGCGCGCCCTGCGACTTGTTCCCGTGGATGGCGACGGCCTCGATGCGCGCGCGGCTGAGCTGCTGGACCACCCGGTTGGCGCCGTGCTTGGTGCGGGTGAAGACGATCGCCCGGCGGAGCGCGGGATCCTTGAGCACGTGCTCCAGCATCGCGCGCTTGTCGGAGCGCTCGACGAAGGCCACCCGCTGGTCGATGTTCTCGGCCGTCGTGGCGACCGGCGCGACCGCGACCCGCACCGGGCGCTGCAGGATGCTGTCGGCGAGCTTCTGGATGTCCGGCGGCATCGTGGCCGAGAACAGGAGCGTCTGGCGGCGCTCGGGCAGCATCGCGAGCACGCGCCGGATGTCGTGGATGAACCCCATGTCGAGCATCCGGTCGGCCTCGTCGAGCACGAGCGTCTCGAGCCGCCCGAACGGGGAGATGCCCTGCGAGCAGAGGTCGAGCAGCCGGCCCGGCGTCGCCACGAGGACGTCGACGCCGCGGCGCAGCGCCTCCATCTGGGGGCGCTGCCCCACCCCGCCGAAGACGACGGCGGTCCGCAGGCCGAGGTGCTTGCCGTACGTGGTGAAGCTCTCGCCGACCTGCGCGGCGAGCTCGCGCGTCGGGGTGAGCACGAGCACGCGGAGCCCGCGCTGGCTCGGCGCGCCGGCCTGCGCGAGGCGCTGCAGGATCGGCAGGGCGAACGCGGCGGTCTTGCCCGTCCCGGTCTGCGCGCACCCGAGGACGTCGTTGCCCTCGAGGATGGGCGGGATGGCCTGCTGCTGGATGGGCGTCGGGGCGCTGTATCCTTCGGCCTCGACGGCGCGGAGCAGCGGTTCGATGAGCTTGAGATCGGCAAATTGCATGGACATCGGGCTTCTGGAGAGCCCCTCCTGAGCAAGGACAGAGAGCGCCGCGGCACCGCGCCCTCTTCGCAGAGGGCTCGATCACGGAGAGCTGCCGCCTCGCGCCTCCCTCAGAGGAGGCTGCGAGGTCCACATGACAGCGACCGAGCACCGCGACACGTGCCAGGTCAGTCCGAGGCCGCGACTCTAGTACGGCGTGGTGAGGAAGTCGAGGCGCGACCGCGCGGCCGGCAGCGGGTCGTCGCCCCGCGCGACGACGGACGCGACCGTCGGACCCGCGCTCGTCGAGCCCCGCCGCGCCCTGCGCGGAGCGCGCGCCCTGCGCGGAGCGGGTTCCGTGCGCTCGGCGCATCGTGCTACACCCTCCCGCGCGCCGGGGGACCGCGGTTCGGGTGCGCCCGTGCCCGCGTCGCCTCGCAGCTTCCCAAAAAAGGCGCCGCATCCCAGCGGCACCGCAGCACGCGCAGCATTCCATGGCCGACACCGCCGAAGCCCCGAACACGCCGGCCCAGGCCGGGCACTCCGCCCCGAAGCACCCCGGCGTTCCGCGGCGCCGCCCGCGGCTGCGGCGCTGGATCCTCGGCTCCGTCGCCGTCTCGGCGCTCGCCGGCGTCGGGCTGTGGACCGCGGTGCACCGCATTCCCTGGATGGGTCCGCTCGTCGCGAACGGCCTGCGCTCGGTGATCGGGGCCGAGAACGTGACCGCGCTCGAGGAGACCGCCTACGGCGTCGAGGATCGCGTCCACCGGCTCCTTCGCAGCAACGAGCCGCCGAAGACGTACTGGGACGTGCCCGAGCAGGCGCCGGCGCCCGCCGCGTCCGCCGCGCCCGCCGCCGCCTCCGCGGACCCTGCGGCCGCCCCGGCGGTCGTGGCGGCGGTGTTCCGGCCGAAGGACGTCGGCCCGTCGCACGCGGCCTGGCCGGCCCCCGGCGACGGGCGGTGGGTGCCCATCGAGGATCGCGCGCGCCCGGGCGATCCGCCGCGCCTCTACAAGACGCTGATCCACCCGGATCCGCACCGCTCCTGGGCGGAGCTGTTCATCGTGGCGGTGGATCTCTCGGGCGTCGACGTCCACCTCATGGCCGGCTCGCGCGAGCCGGCGGCGACGACCGAGGTGGGCAAGACCTACGAGCGGGCCGCGAAGATCCCGGAGGCGCACCACGACCGGCTGCTCGCGGCGTTCAACGGCGGCTTCATGACCGAGCACGGCCAGTGGGGGATGCGGGTCGACGACGTGACCCTGGTGCGCCCCCGCGAGAACGGCTGCACCCTCGCGCTCCACCGCGACGGCCGGATGCAGATCGCGCCGTGGACCCGGATGGCCGCCGACGAGGGCGGCATGCGGTGGTGGCGGCAGACGCCGAGCTGCATGGTCGACGATGGCGAGCTCCACCCGGCGCTGCGTGTGTCCGAGGTCCGCAACTGGGGCGCCACGCTGGACGGCAACACGGTGATCCGCCGCTCCGCGGTGGGCCTCGACCGGGACGGCAAGGTCCTCTTCGTCGCCATCAGCAACCACACGACCGCGCCCGCCATCGCGCTCGGGCTGCGCCACGCCGGCGCGTCGGCCGTGGCGCAGCTCGACGTGAACTGGTCGTACCCGAAGTTCCTCCTTTACGAGCCCGGCGAGGGCGGCGCCCTCATGCCGGTGGCGCTGGCGAGCGGGTTCGAGTTCTCGGAAGACGAGTACATCCGCAAGCGCTCCCTGCGCGACTTCTTCTACCTGACCCGCAAGGCCCCGGCGCCCCCCGCCGCGACGCCGTGACCCACCGCGGCGGGCGGCGGTCCCCTCCGGACCGGCCGTCGCGCTGACGGAGCGGCGTCCGGGACCCGGCTGGACCGCTGGCGCGAGGGCCCAGGGCGCGCCGGGGTGCGCGCCGGGCGGCCCTGGCTGCGCGATCTGCCGGCCTGATCCGGGTCCTTTCCAGGCGAGCTCACCGGGACTCATTACGTCGAGCAATCGATATTTGCCATTCGACAAGTCTTTTTGCGAAGCGTGACCCTTTACGTTTGTTGCGCCTCATTTTCCTGACGATATTCGATAAAAGCAGCGGTGTTCGCGATTGACACCGTGAGGGAGTTCGATACGTAACGACACCTCACGGCGGACACCATGCGTTTCTATGCAGACCTCCATGTTCACTCGAAGTACTCCCGCGCGACGAGCGGCGACTGCGATCTTGCGCACCTGAGCTACTGGGCTCAGCGCAAGGGCATCGCGGTGATCGGCACGGGGGATTTCACCCATCCGGCGTGGATGGCCGAGCTCCGCGAGAGCCTCGTGCCCGCCGAGCCCGGGCTGTTTCGCCTGCGGGACGAGATCGAGCGCGCGGTCTCGGAGCGGCTCCCCGGCGCGTGCCGCGGGCCGACCCGCTTCGTCCTCTCGGTCGAGATCTCGACGATCTACAAGAAGGGAGATCGGACGCGCAAAATCCATCATCTCCTCTATGCGCCCGACTTCGAGGCGGCGGACCGGATGGCCCGCGCGCTCTCGAAGATCGGCAACCTGACCGCCGACGGGCGGCCGATCCTGGGGCTCGACTCGCGCCACCTGCTCGAGATCGTGCTGGAGTCGGGCGAGGGCTCCTACCTCGTGCCGGCGCACATCTGGACGCCCTGGTTCTCGGTGCTCGGCTCCAAGGCCGGCTTCGACGCGGTCGAGGAGTGCTATGGCGATCTCGCGCCGCACATCTTCGCGCTCGAGACCGGGCTCTCGTCCGATCCCGCGATGAACTGGCGCATCTCCGGGCTCGATCGCTACCGGCTCGTCTCCAGCTCGGACGCGCACTCGCCCGCGAAGCTCGGCCGTGAGGCCACGGCGTTCGACGCGCCGCTCGATTACTTCGCGATCCGGCGCGCCCTGGAGACCGGCCAGGGCTTCTGCGGCACGGTGGAGTTCTTCCCGGAGGAGGGCAAATACCACCTCGACGGCCACCGGAAGTGCAATGTCGTGCTGTCTCCGGCGGAGACGCGGGCGCGCGACCTCGCGTGCCCGGTGTGCGGGCACCCGGTCACCGTGGGCGTGCTGCACCGGGTCGAGGAGCTCGCCGACCGCGAGGAGGGCCTGCGCCCCGAGGGCGCGAGCGAGTTCCGCAACCTGGTGCCGCTGCCGGAGGTGCTGGCCGAGCTCCACGGCCTGGGCGCCTCGAGCAAGGTGGTGCAGCGGAGCTACGACCGGGTGCTGTCGCGGCTTGGCCCCGAGCTGTTCCTCCTCGGCGACGCCCCGCTCGACGAGATCGAGCGCGCCGGGACGCCGCTCCTCTCCGAGGCGATCGGGCGCATGCGCGAGGGGCGCGTGATCCGCGACGCCGGCTACGACGGCGAGTACGGCGTGATCCGGGTCTTCCAGCCGGAGGAGCTCACGCAGCGCCGCGGGGGCGGGCTCCTCTTCCAGCCGGAGCCCGCGGCGCCGGAGCCGGAGCCGCCTCCCGCGCCGGCGCGCCCTCCCGCCGGGGCGCGCGCCTCCCAGGCGCCGCGCCGCGGCCGGGCCAGCGCCGGGCGCCTTTCGGGGCCTGCCAGCGAGGAGCCCCTCGGCGCTGCCAGCGAAGGGCCCCTCGGCGCTGCCAGCGAGGGGCCCCTCGGCGCGCCGCCCTCGGCTCCCCCGCCGGGCGGCGCGGCGCTGCTCGACGCGCTCGACCCCGAGCAGCGGGCCGCGGCCGAGCTCACCGAGGGCGCGGTGCTCCTCCTCGCCGGGCCTGGCACGGGCAAGACCCGCACGCTCACGCACCGGATCGCGCACCTCGTCCTGGATCTCGGGGTGCCGCCGGAGCAGTGCCTCGCGATCACCTTCACGCGCCGGGCCGCCGACGAGATGCGGGAGCGGCTCGGCGCGCTGCTCGGCGAGGCGGGCGGCCGCGTGCCCGCGATGACGTTCCACGCGCTCGGCCTGTCGCTGCTCCGCGAGCGCGCGCAGGGCGCGGGCGGCGCTCCGCCCCGGATCGCCGGCGAGCGCGAGCGGGTGGCGCTGCTCGCCGCGGCGCTCGGCGTCCCGGAGCGGCGGGCGGCCCGGCTGCTCGCCGACATCGCGGCGCTGAAGCGGCGCTACCCGCGCCACGCCGACGCGCGCCGCCCGCAGGAGGGCGCGCCGGCCGAGGGCGGCGAGATCGATCGCCACGTCGACCGCGCGTGGAAGGTGTACGAGGACGAGCTCGCCGCGCGCGGGCTCGTCGATCTCGACGACCTGATCGGCCACGCCGTCCTCCTCCTGGAGGAGCAGGGCGAAGCGCTCGCCGCCGCCCGCGCGCGGGCCCGGTACCTCTCCATCGACGAGTACCAGGACATCGACGAGCGCCAGTACCGGCTGGTGCGCGCGCTGGTCCCTCCCGGCGGGAACGTCTGCGCCATCGGGGATCCGGATCAGGCGATCTACGGCTTCCGCGGCGCCGACGTGGGCTTCTTCTTCCGCTTCCAGCAGGATTTCCCGGCGGCGCGCGTGGTGCGCCTGAAGCGGAATTACCGCTCGTCGCGCCCCATCGTCGAGGCGGCGCTCCAGGTGATCGCGCCCTCGCCGACGCTCGGCGCGCGGGAGCTCCTGCCGAGCGCGGGGGGCGTGGAGCTCGTGGCGGTGCACGAGTCGCCCACGGAGGCGGCCGAGGCCGAGCGCGTGGTCCACACCATCGAGCGGATGCTCGGCGGGTCCACGTTCTTCTCGATGGATAGCGGGCGGGTGGACTCGCCGGCGCCGGGCGGCGAGTACTCCTTCTCGGATTTCGCGGTGCTCTACCGGACCGAGGCGCAGTCCGAGCCGCTCCGGGAGGCGTTCGCCCGCTCGGGCATGCCGTTCCAGCGGCGGTCCGAGCGCCGCGTCGTCGAGCGCGCGGCCTCGGAGGCGCTCGCGCGGGCGCTCGACGGCGCGCCGCCGGGGCCGCTCGCGGCGCGGCTCAAGGCGGCCGCGGCGCGGCTCCGGGAGGAGGTCGCGCAGCCGGGGGTGGACGGCGCTCCGCCCGAGGGGGCGGCCGCGGAGGGCGCCCCGCGCCTCGGCGAGGCCGACGTGGACGCGGCGCTGGAGCTGCTCTTGCCGCTCGCGGAGCGCTGCGGAGGGGACCTCGATCGCTTCTTGATCGAGCTCGCGGTGAGCACCGAGGTCGACGCGTGGGATCCGCGGGCGGATCGCATCTCGCTCCTCACGCTGCACGCGGCCAAGGGGCTCGAGTTCCGGGTGGTCTTCCTGGTGGGGTGCGAGGACGGCCTGCTCCCGCTGCGGTTCCCTGGCAGGGAGGAGACGGACGTCGCCGAGGAGCGCCGGCTCTTCTACGTCGGCATGACGCGGGCGCGAGAGCGGCTGTTCCTCACCCGCTCCATGCGGCGCGCGCGGCACGGCCAGGTGGTCGAGACCGAGGTCTCGCCGTTCGTCCGCGAGGTCGAGGACCGGCTCCTGCTGCGGGTCGGTCCGTCGCCGGAGGCGCAGAAGAAGCCGCGCGCGGGCGCCGATCGCCAGATGAAGCTGTTCTAGCGCGGCGCTCGCGCCGCGCTAGAACAGCGACCCAGAGGATAAAACCGTCAGGCGTCAAGGACGCCAGAGGTTCTCTCCTCGGCGCCCAAGGCGGTTCGAATCACCAGGACCCAGAGATCTTCTTTATGGCGTCCTTCGCGCCTTGACGTTCAAACCGCGTCGAGCACCGCTAGGAAGCATCTTCGTGGTTTGTCCTCGCGGTCGCCTCCGATGACGCGCTGCGCGCCGGTCGCCCGATCAGCTGCGCGATAGTCGCCACGAGGCGATCCGGGTCCAGGGGCTTTGCGAGGTATTCGTCATACCCGCCCTTGATGGCCCGTACCCGGTAGTGCTCCCCCGCGTAGGACGTCACCGCGATCGCGCGGATGCTACGGACCTTCGGGTCGACGTGGCCGCGGATCGCATCGATGAGCACGTAGCCGTCGCGCCCCGGCATTCCGATGTCGCTGATCATCACGTCGAATGCTCGCGAGGAGAGCTGCGCGAGCGCCTCCTCGACCGACGCTGCGCACGCGACCGTCGCTTCCGCCCCGGTGAGCATGTACGTGAACAGCTCCCGCGTATCGTCGTCGTCGTCCACGATGAGCACGCGCACGTCGCGCAGCCTCACCTTCGTTCGTGGAGCAGGCTGCCTCACGGCGTCCGCCACGGGTTCGCGGAACGGCAGCGTCACGATGAACGTCGCGCCGCGCCCCTCGCCGTCACTGTCGGCCGTGACCGTGCCTCCGTGCGCCTCCACGAGGTACCGCACGAGCGAGAGTCCTAGCCCGAGACCTCCGTGCTTGCGCGTGGTGCCCGTGTCCTCCTGACGGAATCGCTCGAAGACGTGCGGCAAGAAGTCGCGCGCGATGCCCTGCCCTGTATCCCGGACGACGATCCGCCCCTGCCCGCCGGCACGCTCGATCCATACGTCAACCTTCCCGCCCTCGGGCGTAAACTTCACGGCGTTGGACAGGAGGTTCCAGGCGACCTGCTGAAGCCGCGCGGGGTCGCCGGCCGTCCTGCGCGCGGAGTCGTCGATGTGCAGCGTCAGCGCGATCCTCTTCGCGTCCGCCGCAGGGCGGACGTTGTCGAGCGCCGAGCTTAGGATCTCGCCGAGATCGACGATGCTGACGCTGATCCGCAGCTTTCCGGTCACGATCCGCGACACGTCGAGGAGATCCTCGATGACCCTCAGCTGCACTGCCGTGTTCCTCTGGATCACCGTCAGCGCGCGCTTGACGGTCGCCGCGTCTTCCGGGACGCGGTTGGCGATGTGCGACCATCCCAGGATTGCGTTGAGCGGCGTCCGCAGCTCATGAGAGAGGACCGCCAAGAACTCGTCCTTCAAGCGGCTCGCCGCCTCGGCCGCTGCTCGGGCCGCTCGCTCCATCGCGAGGACCCGCTCGAGTTCGGCCTCGGCGCGCTCGCGGTCGGCCAGCGCTTGCCGCAGCGCGGCCTCGAGCTCCTCGCGGTACTCGAGCTCGCTCTCCAGCGCTCGCGCGCGCTGCTGCAGCACGCTGACCTCCCGCAGGCGGGCGTGCTCGTCGAGCTGCGTGTACCTCTCGGTGGGAATCACGTGCGCGTGCGTGCTGCAGACGTCTCGAAACCGAGATCCGTGCGCATCCGTGCGGAAGCCCCCCATCGCATAAGCGCACAGGAGGGCGACCGCGCCGTCGCTCACGATCTCGTTCCAGAGCTCCTCCAGCCGGATGGCCGCGTCCGGGTTCGCGTCGCGCCACAGGACGTCCACCATCTCCCCGTAAGCGCGCACGATCACCCCGTCGCTCCCGCGCCGGCTCTGGTCTATCAGGCGGCGAATCGTGCCCCGGAAGAGCTCGGGATCCGGCATCGCGCCGACCATGAACGTGGAGAGCGTCTCGCGCGCGTCCAGGAAGATGACACGACCCTCGGCGCGGAGCGCGTCGAGCTCGGGCCTCGCCGACGCCAGGCGAGCGACGAACGCCTCGCGATGCGGCTCCGTGGCGATGACGAGGAGCGGCTGACCGGTGTCCATCCCTTCCGCCAGGAACGCGGCGACCCTCTCACAGAGAAAGGTCTCGCTCTCATAGAACTGGACAGCGTGGCTGGGCACGTCGAACGGCGCGAAGCGCGGGCCGGTGACCGCGGCGTCACCGCGCGACAAATCCATGCTCATCCGCATCGTGGCCCTCCCCACACTGGGATCAGCAGATCGCGATCCCGGGACGCCGGCGGATCGAGCCAGGCGCTTTCTGGACGGCTCGTAGGGTACGGTATGCGATCCCGCGTGACAACGACCTTTCCGACAATCGTCAACGTCGGATTCGCAGCCCGTGCCGCGACACGGCGGAAAGCGCGCAAGGGCTGAAGAGAGCCCGGCGGGTTCACGGCGAACGGACCGAACCGGGCCGGTGTGAGCTATTTCGGTGAACTATCGGCGGATCGGGTTGACCGATGCCGATGAAGCTGTTCTAGGCGCTGCCCGGCCCACGCCGGCGCAGAAGGGCTTTCACGAGGGCCGGCGCGTCGCTCCTTGACCCTCCCGCGGGGGGAGACCTCAAGGTGCGCGCATGCAACCCGCTCCTGAGCCTCGCAGGCACCCGCAGGTCGTCAACATCGACGAGCTCTCGGGTCACACCACGGCGCGCGACTCGATCGCCTCCACGATGAAGCAGCTCGCCGCCGCCGCCGGTGGACACGGCCTTGGCTGCACCTGCTACGAGGTGCCGCCGGGGCGCAGCGCCTTTCCGCGCCATTTCCACTGCGTCAACGAGGAGGCGCTGTTCGTGCTCGACGGCGCCGGGACCTTGCGCCTCGGCGAGCGCGACGTGCCCGTGCGCGCCGGCGACTACGTCGCCCTCCCGGCCGGGCCGCGGTCGGGCCACCAGCTCGTCAACACCGGCGCCGTCGTCCTGCGCTACCTGTGCCTCTCGACGCTGCAGCCGACGGACGTCATCGTCTACCCCGACGCGGGCACGGTCGGTGTCATGGCGGCGCCGACGCTCGACGCCGCGCGGCGCGGCGAGCACTGGGTGTGCTTGATGACGGCCGACGGAGCCGCGGACGGCGTCCCTGGCGGCGAGGGCGGCGGATGACGTGGCCGCTGCCGCGTGTGCGCCGGCGGGGCCGGTCCTATACGGATCCCATGCGTCGTCGCCTCACCATCGGGGAGGTCGCGAAGAGGACCGGCGTCCCGGTGAAGACGCTGCGCTTCTACTCCAATGAAGGGCTCCTGCCGCCGACGGGCCGCAGCCCGAGCGGGTACCGGCTCTACGGCGAGGACGACCTCGTCCGCATCGATCGGATCCGGACGCTGCGCGGCGTCGGGCTCGATCTGGCGACCATCCGGGCCGTGCTGGCCGGCGCGGAGAGCCTCGACCAGGCGCTGCGCCGGCGGCTGCGCGCGGTCGAGGCGGAGATCGGGGCGCTGCGCCAGGTGGCGGCGGCGCTGCGCGCCTCGCTGCGGTCGGCGGTCGACGAGCGGGACCTCGAGCGGCTCTGCGCCGCGATCCGGCTGACCGGCGAGGGGCGACGGGCCGTGATCGAGGGCTTCTACGAGGACGTGACCGCCGGGGTCTCCGCCGACCGGGCGTGGGTGCAGGCGATGATCGACGAGCACACGCCGAAGCTCCCCGACGAGCCGACCCGCGAGCAGCTCGACGCGTGGATCGACCTGTGCGAGCTCGTCTCGAGCCGCGAGCTCGTGGCGAGCCTGAGGGCCCAGGCCGCCGAGGTCTGGACTGCCGATCTCGACCTCGCCGAGACCCAGCGAGCGCTCCGCGAGGCCGAACGCGAGGCGCGCGCCGCGCTCGATCGCGGCCTCGGTCCGGAGCATCCCGAAGCGGCGGAGATCATCGAGCGCTTCGTCCATGCCTACGCGCGGGCGATGGGGCGCGCCCCCGATCGGGCCTTCTGCGACTGGCTCCTCGCGCACCACCGGGACCGGAGCCCGGGCGCGATCCGTTACGGAGAGCTGCTGTCCATCCTGCGGGGCGATCCGGCGCCGGCGGGCCCCTCCGAGGAGTGGTCGTGGCTGATCGCGGCGTCGCGCGTGCACCTCTCGCGGTGAGCACCGCGCCGCCGCGCGAGGGCGCGCCCCCGGCGCCGCCTCGCGCGGCGGCGCGCTCGGTTGTCGCCGGCGCGCCCCTGCTCCCGGCTACTTGGGCGCGCCGCCGAGCCGCTTCAGGCTCGCGCACGCCGCCTTGTCCTGCGTCCGCGAGCACTGGTCGGCGTAGAAGGTCCGCGCGCGCGCCTTGTCCGTCTTCTCCAGGAGCGGGCCGAACGCGTCGCACGCCTTCTTCTCCCCCCACTGCGTGCACGCCCTCTCGTACAGCGAGAACGCCCGCGCCGGGTCGGCCGTCACGCCGTCGCCGCGCTGCCAGATCTCCGCGGCCCGCACGCAGCCGCCCGAGCCGCACACCTTCTCGTAGAGCGCCGCGGCGCGCGCCATGTCCTTCGGGATGCCGGTCCCCTTCTCGTACATCCCGGCGAGGCTCATGCACGCATCGGCGCCGAAGCCCTTCTCCGGACAACCCTTCTCGAAGAACGAATACGCCTTCGCGACGTCCTTCGGAACGCCGTCGCCCTCCGCGTAGACCGCGCCCGCGGCGTTGCACGCGCGCATGTCCCCCAGGGTGCAGCCGCGCCGGTACGCCGCGATCGCCTTCACCCCGTCCTTCGGCGCGCCCTGCCCCTTGCGGAGGATGTCCCCGAGGTCGACGCAGTCCTCGGCCTGGCCCCCTTCGCACGCGCGCTGGAGCACGCCCACGGCCACCGCCACGTCCTTGGCCGCGAGCTTCCCCTCGACGAGCATCTTGCCGAGCGAGCTGCAGCTCGGCCCGTACCCGAGATCGCAGCCGCGCCGGAGGAGCGCGACCGCGCGCGTCGCGTCCTTCGGGAGGGCCGCCTGCGGGCCCTCGCTCAGGTACCACTCGGCCGCGCTGAAGCACGCCCAGCCGTCGCCCATCTCGCACGCCTTGTCGGCGAACTCGCGCACCTTCGCCCGCCCCGCGGCGTCCGGCGGCACCTTGGCGCTCTGGATGTCGCGCAGCTGCTGCCGCGCCCGCGCGTAGCAGGCCTGCGCGACGCCGGCGCCGCAGGCCTTCTCGAACAGCTCCGTCGCCCGCGCGTCGTCGCGCGGGAGGTCCTTGCCGCTCAGGTACTGAATCCCGAGGTGATAGCAGCTGCCGACATCGCCCTTCCCGCATTGCGCCGCGCACGCCCTCGAGTCCGCGGGATCGCACAGGTGCGCGGGCGCCTCTGCCGGCGAGGAGCACTTCGCCCCGTTCAGCACCGTCCCGACCGGGCACGGGCTCGACAGCTTCGGGAGCTCGTCCTCGGCCGGCTTCGCCGCCGGCTCGGCCGTCGCCGCCGCCTTCTTCGCGAGGACCGGGACGAGCTCCAGGCGCAGCGGCGCGTGACAGCGGTCCGTCGGCGCCTGCGCGTCGGGCTTCGCCGCCCGGCACGCCTCGAGCTCCCCCTCCCGGCTCGAGGTGCCGCCCTGGTTCGACGCCGCGGCGGGCCCGACCGCCGCGAAGACCTGATCGACCGTCCGCGCCGCGCCCCGGCTGCCCGGCCCCATCGCGAAGGCCCCGAGGAGCGCCGCGCGCACGAAGTGCGTCGCGCCCTCGCAGCTGCCCGCGAGATCCTGCGCCGAGGCCGAGGTCACCGTGGTCACCATCTTCCCCGCGGGCACGATCGCCACGTCGATCGCCGCCGTACCGCTGCCCTCGATCGCGGTGCTCAGCGCCGGGGCGCCGAACGGAACGTTCGCCTGCATCTCCGCAGGGTTTGTTAGTTGGATTACCTTCTCGTTCCGGGTCACGCCGGCGTAGGAGTAGGTCCCTGGGAGCTTGCACTGTGGGAGGAGCTTCAACGTCGTGCAGTCGTAGGAGACGACGGCGACGCCTTCCTTCATCGCGAGCCCGAGATCGGAGCGGCGGGTCGTCAGCCAGTCGACGATGAGCGGCTCGGTGTGGCCGATGGCCGGGCACCCGCCGCTGCTCTCGCTGGCGCTGCTCGCGGGCGCGGTGGTGGGTCGCGGAGGGTGCACCACCACCTCGGGATCCAGGCCCGGTCCACAGGCCGTCGCTGCGAGCGAGAGCCCAACCACGCACATGTCGAAGGCGCGCTTCATCGGGCCGACAGAACCATGAGCCGTGGGGTCCGGTCAATATGGCGAGCGCGGCAGCGCGCAGCGCGCGCCGGCCACGCGGTCCGTGCCGGGCTATGCTCGGCGCGCGCCGCCCGCGCCCGGAGCCTCCATGAGCACGTCCAGTTCCCAGGAGCGACTGCAAGAGAGCCTGAGCCTGGTAACTACCCTGCTCGAAAAGCAACGCGTCATCGAGGCCCTCACCCACAAGCAGGAGAGCAAGAACAAGGAGCTCATCGAGTCGCTGGTCCACCGTCAAAATCTCGCCCTGCTGCAGAGGAAGCTCAGGGATCTGCACCCGGCGGACCTCGCGCACATCATCGAGGTGCTCCCGCAGGCGGACCGGCTTGTGGTCTGGGCTGAGCTCGATCCCTACCGCGCCGCACAGGTGCTGCTCGAGTCGTCGCGCTCGGTCCGCGACTCGCTCGTGGCGGAGACGGAGCGCGGCCGCCTCGTCGCGCTCCTCGGCCAGCTCGACCCCGACGATCTCGCCTACGTCAGCGAGTCGATCGATCCGGAGATCGTGGCGGAGGTGTACCAGTCGCTGGACGCGCGCGAGCAGTCGCTGTTCCGGTCGACGATCGCGTACCCGGACGACTCGGTGGGCCACCTGATGAGCCCTGAGCTCGTCTCGGTGCGCGACAGCTGGGATATCGCGGGCGCGCTGGAGGACGTGCGCCGGCGGGCCGAGCTGCCGTCGCACACGGAGGCGCTGTTCGTGGTCGACGTGCGCAACGTGCTCCGCGGCACGCTCTCGCTCAAGGACCTCTTGCTCCGCCCGCCGAGCGCGCGCGTGAGCGCGGTCATGTCCACGGACGTGGTGAGCTTCTCGCCGCGGGATCGCGCCAGCGACGCGGCCAGGGCGTTCGAGCGATACGACCTCATCGCCGCGCCGGTGGTGGACGAGCGCGGCAAGCTGGTCGGCCGGCTGACCGTGGATGTGATGATGGATTTCCTGCGGCGGCAGGCCCAGAGCGAGGCGCTGCGGCGCGCGGGCCTCGCGGGCGAGGAGGACTATTTCGCCCCCGCGTGGACGAGCGCGAAGAACCGCTGGCTCTGGCTCTTCGTCAACCTGCTCACGGCGTTCGTGGCCTCGCGGGTCATCGGCGTCTTCGAGAGCACCATTCGGGATCTCGTGGCGCTGGCCGCGCTGATGCCGATCGTGGCGAGCGTCGGCGGCAACACCGGCAATCAGACGGTGGCGCTCATGATCCGTGGCCTGGCGCTCGACCGCATCACGCGGGCGAACGTGCGCCACCTCCTGCAGAAGGAGCTCTTCGTCGGCCTGATGAACGGCGCGGTCTGGGGGACGGTGGTGGGGATTGCCGCCATGGCCCTGTACGGCAGCGTCCCGCTCGGGCTCGTGATGGCCGCGGCGATCCTGCTCAACCTCGTGGTGGCGGCGATGGTCGGCTGCGCGGTGCCGCTCGTGCTCCATCGCCTGGGCCGCGATCCTGCCCAGGGGTCGAGCGTCCTGCTCACGTTCACCACCGACAGCATGGGCTTCTTCATCTTCCTCGGCCTGGCCCGTGCGTTCCTCGTCTAGCGCTGCCCTCGCCTAGCCCTGCCCTCGCCGCCCGCTCGCGCTACGCTCGCGCCATGGCCCCCGCCCCCGCCCCCCAGCGCCCGCTCGTCGCGATCCGATACTGCCCGAAGTGCCGCTGGCTGACGCGCGCCGCCTGGCTCGCTCAGGAGCTGCTCATCACGTTCCCCGACGAGATCGACGTGCTCCTGTCGCCTGGCGCGAGCGGCATCTTCGACGTCGCGCTCGACGGCGACCTGCTCTTCTCGCGCGCCGCTGCCGAGCGCTTCCCCGAGCCCAAGGAGCTCAAGCAAGCGATCCGCGACCGCATCGCCCCCGACCGCCCCCTCGGCCACTCCGACCGATGACCCCCCGCGCCCGCGCGCGCTGCTCGAGCATCTCTCGTAAATCTACATATGGCGCCCAGCGGCGGTCGCCCGCACAGGAGACGGGCCCAGATCGGCGTTTTCGGCGCGCAGGCGTACTCCTGTGCGCCGAGCACCGAAAACGTCGAGATGGGCCCGTCTCCGAAGCGGGCGACCGCCTCAGATATCGAAGTCGAGGATGCTGGATTCGAACTCGGAGCCGCCGACCGCCGGCGAGCCCTGGGGCGGCGAGGCGACGCGCAGCCGCGGCGCCTCGATCGCCACGCGCTGGCCGCCGGCGACGCTCTTCGTCAGGAACACCGAGCCGCCCACCACGCTCCCCTGCCCCAGCACCGTCTTGCCGCCGAGCACGGTGGCGTTCGCGTAGATGGTGACGTCGTCCTCCACCGTGGGGTGGCGCTTCAGGCCGCGCGCGCCCCGCGAGTGCTGGGGCAAGGACAGGGCGCCGAGCGTCACGCCCTGGTAGAGCTTGACGTGCGCGCCGATGTCGGTGGTCTCGCCGATGACGACGCCGGTGGCGTGATCGATGAAGAAGCTGTCTCCGATGTTCGCGCCCGGGTGGATGTCGGCGCCCGTCCTCGTGTGCGCCAGCTCGCTCATGATCCGCGGCATGAGCGGCACGCCGAGCAGGTACAGCTCGTGCGCGACCCGGTGCACCGTCACGGCGAGCAGGCCGGGATAGGCCAGGATGATCTCGTCCATCGAGGCCGCCGCCGGGTCGCCGTCGTACGCCGCCTGCACGTCGAGCAGGAGGCGCCGCCGGACGTCCGGCAGCCGGCTCACGAACACCCGCGCCACGTCGCGCCCCCGCTGCCGGCACTTCGGGACGTCGAGGCGCCCCGCGTCCACGGTCTCGTCCTGGAAGCACAGGCAGCGCTCGATCTGCCGCTCCAGCTTGTCCCGCAGCGTCGAGACCAGCGTGCCCACGTGGTAGAGCAGGTCCTCGTCCGACAGGTCCTGCCGCCCGTGGTAGCCCGGGTAGAAGATCTGGAGCAGGAGATCGATGATCTCCGTGATCTCCTGGCGCGACGGGGTGAAGCGCTTGTTGATGTGATGCCCGCGCGGGTCTTCGCGGTAGCTCGAGATCAGCGCCTCGACGATGTCGTGCAGGTCGCCCGACGCCTGGCCAGGGGCGCCATCACAGTCCTTGCTCACGTCGACCTCACGAGGCCTTCATGGCCTCGACCTCGGCGAACATTCCTTCGAAGAGGGGCCCGGAGAGGTACCGCTCGCCGGCGTCCGGCAGGACGACCACGATGGTCTTGCCTTCCCACCTGGGATCCCGCGCGAGCCGGCTCGCCGCGACCATCGCCGCGCCGCAGGAGACGCCGCAGAGGATGCCCTCCTCGCGCGCCAGGCGCCGCGACATGGCGATCGACTCGTCGTTGGAGACCGTCTCGACCTGGTCCACGAAGGAGAGGTCGAGGTTCTTGGGGACGAAGCCGGCGCCGATGCCCTGGATCTTGTGCGGCGACGGGGTGAGCGGCTGGCCGGCGCGCGTCTGCGAGATGACGGGCGAGTGGACCGGCTCCACGGCCACGGAGTGGAGCGCGCGGCCCCGGACGCGCTCGAAGTAGCGGCTGACGCCGGTCAGCGTGCCGCCGGTGCCCACGCCCGAGACGAGGACGTCGACATTGCCGTCGGTGTCGTCCCAGATCTCGGGGCCGGTGGTGGTCTCGTGGATGGCGGGGTTGGCGGCGTTCTCGAACTGCCGCATCAGCACGTAGCGGCCGGGGTCCGAGGCGGCCAGCGACTCGGCCTTGGCGATGGCGCCGTTCATCCCCTGGGGGCCCGGCGTCAGGAGGAGCTTGGCCCCGAGGGCCACGAGCACCTTGCGCCGCTCCATGCTCATGGTCTCGGGCATCGTGAGCACGCACTCGAGCCCGCGCGAGGCGGCGGCGAAGGCCAGCGCGATGCCGGTGTTGCCGCTGGTCGCCTCGACGATCGCCTTGCCGGGGCCGAGCGCGCCCCGCTGCTCGGCGTCCCAGACCATGGCCGCGCCGATGCGGCACTTGACCGAGTAGGCCGGGTTCCGCCCCTCGATCTTCGCCAGCACGGTGGCGCGGCCGCCGTCGGTCACCCGGCGGATGCGGACGAGCGGGGTGCGGCCGATGCTCTGGGTATTGTCTTCGTAGACGCGGGGGAAGTTGGTCATGGGGGCCGTGCCGGTGGGAGGAAGGGAAAGGAGATCCAGAGGCGCCCCGCGCTGTCAAGGTCCACGTTCGCCCCGCCTCCGTTGCGCCGTATTTCCAGAGCGCGGCGCGGCGCCGCCGGACGGACGCGGCCTGCCCCCAGCGCTCGCTCGCCCGCCGGGCGCCCCTCGCGGAGCACGCCCCTGTCGCGGGCCGTTGGACGTGCAACGGACCCGTTGGACGTCCAACGGCCCGCGAGCCCCTCGGCGGGGCCTGCGGAGACGCCGGGCGGGTGGACGTCAGTCCGTTCATGGCCAGTTCGCAACGCGAAAGCGCGAATTCGATTACGCGCGAAGGGTGGGAGACGGCGGGAGGCGAAAATACCCTCATGGTCGCGCGAGCAAGTAAGGTGATTTCCTGAGGACTCCGTTAACCATCTCCATGGGACCACGTCGGACCAGGTCCACCTTCTTGACGCGCCTGAATGCGAGCTTATCTTGCTGAATTTCGCGCTTGCCCTTCGTGGCATGGGCCTCGCATCATGGCTGAGCATGTTCCCCGCTGAGCCCCATCGCGCGGAGGTCCAACTGCTTCACGACGACGACCAACCCACTTTAATTTTCCACCGTCCACCGGCATCGCTTGCGGGCATGGCGATGCCGGTCGGGGCAGTGGCGCCGGCCGCGGAGGCGCCGGCCGAGGCGGCTCCGCCGCGGCGTTCGATGTCGCGCCTGCTCGCGCTGAGCGCGGGTGCGGGCCTGGGCTTTGCGGCGGTGCTGGGCGCGCTCGTCTCGCTGCAGCTCGGGGCGGCGGGCTTCGATCTCCGCGGCGGCTCGGCGATCCAGCCTGCCGCGGCCGCGGCGGCTGTCCTGCGCTCGACGGGGGCGGCGGCGCGGGTCGAGGCGCGGGCGGAGGCGCCTGCTCCGGCCAAGGCGCAGGTGGAAGCGGCTGCGCCGATCATCGATCTCGACGATCGCGCCGACGCGACGCTCGATCGCTCGGCGGTGATCCCGATCCCAGACGGGATCATCACCATCCCCTCGTCCTTCTCCTCGGCGGATGGGGCTTACGACCTGGTGGTCCATTTTCACGGGATCAACGACGTCGTCCAGACGGGGTTCGAGCGGGCCGGGCTCAACGCGGTCGTGATGATCATCAACATGGGCATCAGCTCGGCGGCGTACGAGACGCGGTTCTCGATCCGCTCCTACCTGCCGGTGCTCCTCGCGAAGGCGCAGGGCGCGCTCGAGGCGCGCGGGCTGCGCGACGCCCGGCTCCGGCGCGTCGCGCTCTCGGCGTTCAGCGCGGGGTACGGCGCGGTTCGCGGGCTCCTGAACCAGCCTGGGTTCTCCGACAAGGTCGACGCCGTCCTCCTCCTGGACGGCATTCATACCGGCTACATGCCGATCGACCGCAGCCTGGACATGGAGCGTCTCAAGCCGTTCGGGCGCTTCGCCGAGCTGGCGGCCGCCGGCAAGAAGCTCATGTCGATCACGCATTCGGAGATCATCCCGGTGGGCGATTACGCCGGCACCCACGAGAGCACGGACGCGCTCCTCAAGCTGACGGGGGCGCAGCGCTCACCGGGCGCCGGCGCCGATGCGCAGGCGGTCTACGACCTGAGCGGGACGTCGGGCGAGGCGAAACCCCGGTTCGCTCCGCTGTCGGAGGCGCACCGGGGGGCGTTCCACGTGCGTGGTTATCCAGGCACCCAGAAGCCAGACCACGTGAGACACCTCACCCGCATGGCGGAGACGGCCGTGCCCGATCTGGTGCGTTACTGGAGCGAGGCGCCCGCGCGGTGACCGGCGGCGAGCGCGTGGTGGGGCGCGCGGTCGATGAGCGGGTGTGTTACGGAGACGACGTCGTTTTCATTTGAGGATTCGCATTGAAGCGCGACTGAGCTGATCGCGTTCCTGGTCGCCCGCTCCGGTCGAGCCCTCGACGAGTTCGGCCGCTGGGTCGCTGGACGCCGGCCCATCGAGTGGGTGCTGGCCATGCTAGAGTACCTGGCGATCTCAGCGATGACCCGAGAGGTGCTCCTGTGGCGGTTCGGCAAGGCCGAGGACCCTGAGGTGGAGGCCCGGCGGCAGCGCATCCTCGAGGTGCTGCTCGAAGCGAGCTCGCAGGTCCAGGAACGGCTGATCGAGAGAGGGATCGAGAAGGGGATCGAGAAGGGCATCAGCAAGGGACGGCTGGCCGAGGCTCGCGGTGCGCTTCGGCGCGTGCTCGCGCGCCGTCGGCTCGAGCTCAGCCCGGACGATGACGCCCGCATCGAGGCCTGTGTCGACCTCGCGACGCTGGAGCGGTGGCACGACCAAGCCATCACCGCGGCGAGCGCCTCGGAAGCGCTGCAATAGCTCGACTCGGCGCCGGGCGCGCGCCCTCCTCGCTTGTCGTGAACAGGGCGGCTTGACCGTTCACATCGTCATCGTCCCGGCCCGGCGGTCCGACCGCCCCTGACGGCCGGCGTACGCACAGCACCAGCGTCGATGAGGGCGCTCCCTCGCCGACGCTCGAGTCCGTCGTTTCGCAAGCCGAAGCGCCCACGCAATCCTAAACAGCCGTTCAATCCAGACTCCTTAACGATCGCGGAAACACATCGCTGTCCGGGAGCGCGTGTGTGCCACGAGCCAGTACACCCCTGCACAGGAGCCCAAACCCGCGCGCCAGGCACGTCGCGAAGGCATGAGCGTGGCAGAGCGCCTCATTCTGGGGCACGCCTGCCGAGCTCAGCCAGATGCGCAACCGGGTCCGAGGAGCGAATCGACGGCAGGGCGCAGAAGGCATTACGGTATCGAAATTGCTTTGCCGCCAAAAAAAGGCGGTGCGCGACGATGATCGGACAGAGACAAGCGCGGAGCGCGGCGCGGCGGACTCAGGATGAGCGGCTCGCAGCACCCCGCACAGCCCGCAGCAGACGCGGCGCGACCTCGGCGGACGTGGACGGCCAGCGCTCGTCCGCAGCGAAGGGAGAGGCGGACGGGGCCGCAGAGATGCCGCGCCGGACGCTGACCTATGCGGATGCGCTGGAGGGCGCCCGGAAGGGGCCGTTTCCGGATGAGGTCGAGCCGCAGCTCGCGACGCTCGTCACCGGGCCGCCCCCGGGCGAAGGGTGGCTCTACGAGGTGAAATTCGACGGCTACCGGATGCTCGCGCAGCTCCGCGGCGGCCGCGTGATGCTCCTGACCCGCCGCGGTCAAGACTGGACCGAGCGGTTCGCCGGCGTGCGCGACGACCTCGCCCGGCTGCCAGCCCGGGAAGCCGTGCTGGACGGCGAGATCGTCGTCGTCGGACCCGACGGCGTGACCGATTTCCAGGCCCTGCAGAACGCGCTCAGCGACGGGAACGACGGGCGCGAGGGGCGCCTGATGTACTTCGTGTTCGACCTGCTCTACCTGGACGGCCGCGATCTCCGCGGCTGCACGCAGATCACCCGCAAGCGGGCGCTCCAGGCGCTGCTCGCGGAGGCGCCGGAGGAAGGGACCCTGCGCTACACGGAGCACCTCGAGGAGGACGGCGCCGCCGTGTTCCAGCACGCGTGCAAGCTCGGGATCGAGGGCGTCATCGCGAAGCGCCCGGAGGCCCCCTACCTGAGCGGGCGCGGGAACAGCTGGCTCAAGGTGAAGTGCGGCAAGCGCCAGGAGTTCGTGATCGTCGGATTCACCGAGCCGGCCGGGGCCCGCCAGGGGCTCGGGGCCATCCTCGTCGGCGTGAACAGGTCGGGCAAGCTCGCCTACGCCGGCAAGGTAGGCACGGGCTTCACGAGCAAGACGCTGACGACCCTGCGCAGCCGCCTCGAGTCGATCGAGCGCGCCAAACCGGCCTTTGCCGGGGCGCCGCGCATGCGCGGCGTGCACTGGGTCGAGCCCACGCTCATCGCCGAGGTCCACTTCTCCGCCTGGACGCGCGATGGGCGGCTCCGGCACCCGTCGTTCGAAGGTCTCCGCGAGGACCGCACCCCGGAGTCGGTCACCGTCGAGCGCGAGCAGCCGCCGCCGGCGCCTCCGCCCGGCAAGGCGGCCGGCGCGTCAAGCAAGGCGGCAAGGCGCAAAGGGACGAGCTCGGCAGCCGGCAAGGCGGTGAGCGCGGCGCTGAGCAAGGCGGCCGGCGCGGCGGGGAAAGGCGCGAGCGCGGCCGCCGGCAAGGCCGCAGGCACAACGCCGGGCAAGGCGGCCGTCGTGGCGTCGAGCGCGGTCGCGAGCGGGGCGCCGAACAAGGCCCCTCGCGGGGGCCGGGGCGGCGGCGCCGAGAGGATCGAGGTCGCTGGAACGCGGCTGACGAACCCCGAGAAGGTGCTCTATCCGGCGCAGGGGATCACGAAGCTCGCTCTCGCCCGGTATTACGCGCAGATCGCCGATCACATGCTGCCCTATGTCGCCAAGCGGCTGCTCACGCTGGTCCGCTGCCCCGCGGGCCAGGGCAAACCGTGCTTCTTTCAGAGACACGAGGCCGAGGGGCTCTCCGAGGCCATCCGCCGGACGACCGTCGAAGAGGAAGACGGGAAGCGCACGTATCTCTACATCGAGAGCACGGAAGGGCTCGTGTCGCTCGTGCAGATGGGGGCGCTCGAGATGCACATCTGGGGGAGCCGCGTCGATCGGATCGAGCGGCCGGACATGATGGTCTTCGACCTCGACCCGGCGCCGGAGCTCCCGTGGGAGCGCGTGGCCGACGCCGCGAAGACCGTGCGGCACCTCCTGGAGACGTTGGGGCTGCAGAGCTTCGTCAAGACGACCGGCGGCAAAGGCCTGCACGTCGTGGTCCCGATCGCGGCGCAGAGGAGCTGGGACGAGGTGAAGCCGTTCACGAAGGCCGTGGCCGACGCGCTCGTGCGCTTCGATCCGGCGCGGTACATCGCGACGCTCTCGAAGGCCAAGCGCACCGGCAAGGTCTTCGTCGACTACCTGCGGAACGGGCGCGGCGCGACCGCCGTGGCGCCGTACTCGACCCGCGCGCGCCCCGGCGCAGCCGTGGCGACCCCGCTCGCGTGGGACGAGCTCGACGCGCCGCTCGATCCAGCCTCGTTCACCATCGAGACCGTGCCGCAGCGCCTCGCGGCCATCGCAGATCCGTGGGCCGAGCTCCCGACCGTGCGCCAGTCCATCACCAGCGCCATGATGAAGAAGGTCGGGCTCTGACCTCCTCCCGACGTCCCCGGCAAACCCAGGAGCCGGTGAGCACACCGAAGAAGACAGACACCAGCGACACAGGGAATGTCTTTCACTGACGTTCCGTTCAGCGGGGTCGTAAACGTGCAACATGGCGGCGCGCGCTTGGTTGACGGCGCCGCGGGCGCGCTGCATCGTCCTTGCGTCTGCCATGGCCAAGGATCGGGACTCCAGCGCGCTGGCGGAAATTGCAGAGCGACTCCACCAGTTCGACGGCGAGCCGCTGCGGGTCGCCTTTCTGGCGCGCGGCATCGATGCGCTCACGCAGGTCGCCGAGCGGCTCGATCAGCGCGAGCTCGGCGAGGTCGTCGCGTCGCCCAGCAACGCGGACGCCCTGGTGACGGCGCTCACCCAGCCGAGCGCCGTGGGCCTCTTCTCCGCCGCGGATCCGCTCACGCCGGCCCGCCTCCGCGGCCTCCAGGCGAGGGACGCGCTCCTCGCCGCCGAGGGGGGCACGCTCACCGCGGAGGAGGTCGGCGAGGGGCTGCACCTCTCTCCGCAGGCCATCGAGGCGCGGCGCGCAGCCGGAAGGCTGCTGGCCGTGAGCATCGGCCATCGTGGGCACCTCTACCCCGCATGGCAGTTCGCGGACGACGGCGTGCTGCCAGGGCTGGAGGAGATCCTGGCCCTCCTCGACGAGCACCCCCCGCTCGCGAAGGTCCGGTTCTTCCTCTCCGGCAATCGCCGCCTCGACGGCGATCGGCCGCTCGACCGGCTCCGCCGCGGCGACCTCGGCCCGGTGCGGCTCGCCGCGCGCACGTTCGGCGAGCAAGGCGCGGCCTGAGAGCGCGCCGCCGAAGCCGACATGACGACGACGCTCGGGCCGCATCCGGACCCGCCCTTCGACTTCGCGGCAAGGCCGCTCCCCATCACGATCTTCCGGCGGTGCTGGTTCCGGATCCACTGGCTCGCGCGCGATCCGCTGCACTTCGGCCGCTCGGGCGACAACCGCTTCGACGCCCCGGCAGGCGAGTTCGGGGTGCTGTACGCCGGCAAGGACGAGCGTTGCTCCTTCATCGAGGTGTTCGGCCACGCGACCGGCGTGCGCTTCGTGGAGCAAGGCGAGCTCGCCGCGCGCGGGCTCGCGCGCATCGCGCCGAGGCGCCCGCTGCGCCTCGTGAACCTCACGGGAGAGGGGCTCGCGCGCCTCGGGGCCGACGCCCGGCTGACCTCGGGCGAGTCCTACGGGGCCGCTCACCGGTGGGCGCTCGCGATCCACGATCACCCGAGGCGACCCGACGGTATCGCCTATGCCGCGCGCCACGACCCGAGCCGCGTGTGCGCCGCTTTCTTCGAGCGCGCCAGCGCGGAGCTCTCGGTGACCCGGCTCGGCTCCCTCGCGGATCCGGCGCACGCGGCGCTCCTCGCCAGGATCCTCGATACCTACAAGTTCGGGCTCGTCTGAGGACCGATGAGCGGGCGGCCGCGCGGCGTCCGAGGCGCTCCTGCCGAGCGCGATGGCGGCGCCGGCGCGGGATCCACGCGCGTGCGGGCCGAGCGCGCGCGCGCCGGCACAGCCGGTGCTTCCCCTGAAGGCAGGCGCGCTGCGGCGGCGTCGCGGCGGGCGGTGGCCACGGCGCGCGCGGCCGAGCGGCGGGGGGTCCGATGAAAATCAAGAATCTGCGGCTGGAAACAGGCTATCTCGTGGAGCCGATTCCATTTCAGAAGGGGGTCGCGATTCACCAGATCCAGATCGCGACGATCGGCGCCGAGGGGTCGTCTCGGGTCAAGCTCTCGCTCGATTCCAACCGCTGCACGATCGACAGCTTCGGCGAGGCCAAGGCGTGCACGCGGATGGCGTCGATCGACCTGGAGGCGGACGTGGAGCTCCTCGAGGAGTGCGATGAGAAGCAGCTGCTCGCCCTCAAGTTCGACGGCGGCAGCGGGCCGGCGCTCCGGCTCGCGCTCCTGCCCCTCTGCGGCGAAGGCAAGCAGGCGATCGTGGCGCGGCTCCTGGTCTTCGGGGAGACCGGCGAGATCAAGGCCATCCTGCCGATGCAAGGATCGTCGGCGGGGTGCGTGGTGGCCTGAGCGCGAGCGCGGGGCCATCCCGCGGCCTGCGCCCGGAGACGGGAAAGACGCCGTTCAGGAGCCGCGCGGGCCGCCGCCGGGCCCGAAAGGCCCGGCCGGCCCGCCGGCGAGGCCGTCGGGCCCCGCGGCATAGGGGCCGGGGGCGCCCGGCGGCGCGCCATAGGCACCGGCGGGGGCGCCGTAGGCGCCTGGAGGGGCCCCAGGCGGCGCGCCGTGGGCGCCGGGCGGAGCTGGCGGGAAAGCGCCGTATGCGCCCGCGGGAGCGCCGTAGGCGCCCGCGGGACCAGGGGGCGCGCCAGGCGGCGCGTAGGCGCCGGCAGGAGCGCCGTAGGCGCCGGGCGGAGCCCCGGGCGGAACGCCATAGGCCCCAGGCGGGGCCCCGGGAGGCGCACCGTAGGCGCCGGGCGGGGCCCCGGGCGGAGCGCCATAGGCACCTGCGGCAGCGCCGTAAGCACCGGCGGCGGCGCCATAGGCACCCGCGGGAGCGCCATAGGCACCCGCGGGAGCGCCATAGGCACCCGCGGGAGCGCCGTGGGCACCCGCGGGAGCGCCGTAGGCGCCGGGATGAGCCCCTGGGGGCGCCCCGAGAACCCCCGGCGGCGGATAGCCCCCGATCGCGGCTGCGGCGGACGGCCCCTGCCCCGGCGGATACGCCGCCTCCATCGCGACACGGCGGGGATTGGCCGGGTCGTAGCGCACCGTGACGATGCACCCCGGCTGGATACGAGGGGCCGCCAGCACCGAGACGAGCGCGACCGTCTCCACCTGATAGGGCGGCATGCCCGGCGGCATCACCTCGAGGAGCAGCTTGAGGCTGTAGGAGTCCTGGGCCCCCATCGACACCTTCATGCCGGTCTCCTGGTACCGCAGCACGCGCGCCGCGCACGACACGCCGATTCGGAGCAGCTCCTGCTGCTCCCGCTGCTGGGCCCGGAGCGGGCCGAGGACCTTCTTCCAGACCCCCCAGAGGACCGCCGCGGTGATCCCGAGCGGCACGATGACGCTGAGCAGAATGATCAGCAGGGTGGACGTCATCGCGTCAGCGTACCAGGCCGGCGCCTCGGCGCACCAGGGTGTCGACGGCCGTCATCGCGGGCCCTGCGACGCGCGGCGGGGCGCGCCGCGGAGCTCAGGGGCAGCGGCGGTACGTGAGGGCATAGTCGATCCGGACCTGGACGTCGGTGGTGTCGTTCGTCAGGACCCCGGAGCGCGACGGCGCCAGGCGGTTCGTGACGTAAAGGCTCGTCTTGATGTTGAGCGGCCGCACCGTGCCGCACTCGGACCACACCGTGGTCGCGAACGAGTCCGTGCGCGAAAAGTCGTTCGTGAACGGCCCGAGCATGTTCCACGTGAGCGGCCCCGAGGTGAGCGGAGAGCCCGAGAAATAATACGACGTCTCGTGGAGCCCCTGGACACCCGGCTCCAGATCGGCAAAGCCCCGGTACGTGGCGTCGAAGATGGCCACCTGCCATCCCGGATCGAACCGCAGATCCACGGCCAGCTGGCAGAAGGCGCGGTTCGCGGCGCGGCCGGTGCCCGGGCCGGCGTGCGCCTCGAACTGATCGAAGATGACGGTCAACGCCTTCTGATCAGGCGAGATCACCCCCGCGGCAGAGCCGATGGGACATCCGCTGCCGGCATACGTGAACGCCTCGATCCGCGCGTTCTGCGCCAGCGCCGGAAAGGCGAAGAGAAACGCCGAAGAAAAGCCGAACGCCCATCGCAGCAACATGCTTGCCCCCCTTTTCATCTTCAGACGACATCGCGTCGCCGTCCGTCGGCGCCAGCGCGCGCATCATCGCTGTCGCAGGCCAGCCGACATGTCGTGACGAGCATGCGATCGCCGGGCGCTCAGCGCAACCTGCGCAGGTCTCCCTCGCGCGGCGACCGCGCCGCGGATTGACCGGAATTCATCGAGCGCCGTGAGGTCCGCGGGACGCGCGAACATTCGACCCGATCCCGGAGCGCGCGCGAGATGTGGAGAGACGACTCACGGCGACGCGGCGACGCGGAACACCGGGACGAGGTTCAGGCGCTCGTCCCAGGACGGGTGGCGCTGATAGAAGAAATCGAGCCGGGCCTTCGCGTCCTTCGCGAACGCGGGATCGCGCAGGCGCGCCTCGAACTCGGCGCGCAGCGCCGGATCCGCGTCCAGCATGCGGCGGGCCTCCTCCTCGGCGACGTAGGCCTCCATGTACTCTTTGCGCTCGAAGGCGGCGTTGAAGAAGCCCCAGGCCACGAGGGAGTCGGGCGCGAGCGGCTCGAGGAGGTGCAGGACGAGGGGCGCCCGCGGCTGCGCGATGGGGACGAAGAGCGAGCCGGCCGGCAGATCCTGCCGCTCCGGCCGGAAGGCGCCCTTCAGCTTGGCGGGCGTCCGGCCCTCGAAGGACGGCTCGAAGGCCACCGCGTCGGCGCGGAACGCCTCGACGGCGAAGCCGGGGCGCGGCTCGGGCAGGAGCTCGTAGCGCACGCCGTGCAGGCGCAGCTTGTCGGCCACCCAGGCCGCGTGCGCCGCCGGGACGACGTAGCCGGCGGCGGGCGCGGTGACGGTCAGATCCGGCTCGATCCGGTCGAACAGCGGCACGCGCCAGATCTCCGGGCGGGACTCGTCGTAGCGGGTCCACGTGCCGCCCGAGATCTCCGAGGCGCGCTTCTCGTAGGCGTAGCCGTGGAACGGGAAGACCCGCGGGACAGGCCCCGCGCGGTGCTCGAGGGCGAAGGGGGCGCCGGCGAGCCGCGCGGCGGCGGCGTCCGCGCGCTCGGCCGCGGCGCGGAGGGCGCCCGCGCCGGCGGCGGCGCGCTCGAAGAGCGCGGCGAGCAGGTCGTGGACCGCGCGGACGCGCGCGCCGTGGGGGGCCCAGCTGTGCGTCTCGACGAGCACGCCGATGCGGTTGCGGGCAGCGACGTAGCTCTGCGAGTAGCGCGGCGACGCCGGCTCGGCCGAGATCCCCGACGCGGGATCGTCGCTCTCTCGGAAGGACGGGTAGAACGGCAGCGGCAGGTGACCGAGCGCAGAGAGGCGCGCCTGGAGCGCCCCGGAGAGCTCGCGCGCCGCGGCGTCGAGGCCGCCGGGGTGCGGCGCCGAGGGCTCGACGATGACCGCGACGTCGTGCTGGAACTTCGCGCCGTCGGTCGTGTGCAGGTCGACCTGGACCACGGGGTCCCAGGCGTCGAGGAGCGCCAGCATCGCCCGCATCTCGGGCGCCTCGGCCTTCATGTAATCGCGGTTCAGGTTGAGGTTCTGGCCGGTGGTGCGGAAGCCCATCTCCTCGGGGCCGCGCTGGTTGGGCCGCTGGTTGCGGCGGAAGCGCTCGTGGCCGTCGACGTTGAACACCGGCACGAACAGCGCCGTGGTCGCGGCGAGCGCGCCGGGCGCCATGGCGCCGTCGAGCAGCTCGCGGAGCGCCCAGAAGCCGCCGTCCTTGCCGTCGATCTCGCCGGCGTGGATGCCGCCCTGGAACAGGATCACCGGGCGCCGCTTCGCGCGCGCCGCGGCGGGGTCGAGCGCGCCGTCGTCGGAGGCGGCGATCGCGAGCATGGGCCGGCCCTCGGGCGTCGCGCCGAAGCGGACGCAGCGGGCGCGGCCCGGGTAGGCCCGCTCGAAGTCGCGGCACAGCCGCTCGACCTCGGCGTAGCGGCCGGTGCGCTGGAAGCCGGTCCGCTCGGCCTCCGTGACGAGCGACGGCGGCGGCTCGGCCGGCGCGGCCGGCGCCGCCCCCGCAGGCCGCGCAGCGCCGCCGGCAGCCGGCGAGCCGGGCGCCGGCGCCTGGCAGGCCGCGAGCAGCGCGATCGGCGCGATCCCCGAGGGAACAAGACGGCGGAGGACCGCGGCGCGGGGGCGAAACATCGCGGGAGTCGACCAAATTCCGCGCAGAACGGCAAGGCGTGCTCCCCCCGGCCGGGGCGGGCTAAGCTGCGCCGAGGATGAGCGCGCTCCCTTCCCGCCGTGCGCTGGCCGTCGGAGCGGCCTTGATCGGCGGCGCGGCGCTGCTCGCCCCGCTCGGCGTCGCCTCGCTGCGCCGCGATCCGGCGGAGCGGACCGAAGCGCCGGCGGCCGGCCCGGCCCCTGCGGGGCCCGGGCCGGCCGGCGCGGCGACGGCGCTCGCGGTCGGCGGGGCCGGCCTCCTGGACGGCGACGCCGGCGCGCCGGCGGACGGCGGGGCCGGCCTCCTGGACGGCGGCGGGGACGCGGTCGGCGCGCCGTTCGAGAAGCCCGTGTGGTCGGCGGCGTCGCGGGCGGCCACGTACGGCGGGCTGTCGAGCGACGCCTGCGACCGGGAGATGAAGCGCCGCAGGATCCCGCACGCCGCGGCGGCGCGCGGCGCCCCGCTGGTCGACCGGCCGGTCCGGCTCACCGGCCCGCTGCACGGGGTCACGTTCCGCGGCGACGGCGTGGCGAAATCCCGGTCGATCTCCCCCTTCGACATCGCGGATTGCCGGCTGGTCCTCGCGCTCGACGATCTCGCCGCCTTCCTCGCGACGCGCGGGATCGCCGAGGTGGTGCACGTCAGCATGCACCGGCCCGCCCCCGCCGGCGCGGCAGCGCCGAAGCCGAAGAAGGCGCAGAAGGCGCCCGCGAAGCCGCCGCCGGGCAAGAAGGCCCCGAAGGGCGCTGCCAAGGCGGCGAAGCCGGCCGGGCGCGCCCCGAAGCAGCCGGCGGCGGCGCCCGGGCGGCCCAGCCAGCACGCCCTCGGGCTCGCCATCGACGTGGCCGCCCTCGTGAAGGCCGACGGGGCGCGGCTCGACGTGAAGGCCGACTGGCACGGCGCGATCGGCGCGCCGCCGTGCGGCCCCGGGTCGGAGCCGAAGGAGCCGAGCCCCCACGCCCTCGAGCTGCGGGAGATCGTCTGCGCCGTGCACATGAGCGGGCTGTTCAACGTCGTGCTCACGCCCAACGCGAACGAGGCGCACGCGGACCACTTTCATTTCGATATCAAGCGCGCCGCGCACTACTTCCTGCTGGAGTGAGCCGCCGCGCGCGGGGCGCTCAGTACATCGGGTGGAGCGCGATCAGCTCCGCGATCTCGTCGAGCTCCGCGTCGCCGCCCGGGTTCGCCGCGAGCGCCTGCTCGCGCGCCGCGCGCAGCGCCTCGCTCGAGCCGCTCTTGAGCGCCTCGGCGTAGGCCACGATGGCCTTGCCCTTGACGAGCTGCGCCTTGCTCCCGGCCACGAGCTCCGCGAGGGTCGCCTCGCGGCTCGCCTCCTTCGGCTCATGGGTGAGCGGCGTCTGCCAGCGCGCGCGTACGGTGAGGGGGTCTGCGTCCTGGATCACGCCGGGATCGCACCCGCGCACGAGCTGGTTGAAGATCATCGCGTCCCCCGGCGCGAGGTGCTGCGGCTCGACCTCGTCGGGGTCGGTCGAGTACTCCTCGCCGTAGAACTTCTCCATCTTGAAGTACCACGGCAAGGTGAGCTCCACCTGCACGCCGCGGGCGGCCACCTCCATCACCTCGTCGAAGCGATCCCGGAACATGTGGAACGCCTCGTCCACGTCATCGAGGTAGACATAGGCGCCGCGCCCCTCGTCGGTCACGGTATCCATGAGCCCATCGTTGTAGCCCAACGCCGGTCCCGTCCCCACGCCGACGAGGTAGATGGCCTCCCTGTCGGCGTCCTCCGCGTGCAGCGCGATGAGATCCGCAGAGGTGACTCCCACGTTGGCGCGTCCGTCGCTGATCAGGATCACCCGGTTGATCCGGCCCTCCTCGTAGTGCTCCTGCGCGAGCTGATACCCGACCCGGAGGCCATTCTCGAGATCGGTGCCGCCGCTGGCGGAGAGCGCGTCGGCCGCCTCGAGCAGCGCCGGGTCGTCCGGGCCGCTCACCACATGACCGCTCAAGATCACCGAGTTCGTGGTGTTCCACGTGACCATGTTCACGACGTCGCCCTCGGACAGGCTCGCCGCGACGGCGCGCACCGTGGCCTTCTCGCGCTCCATCGGATCGCCTTCCATCGATCCGGACGTGTCGAGGACGAACGTGACCGCAATCGGGCGGCGCGGGGCCGGCGGATCGAACGCGCGGACGCCGATCTGAAGCGTGTAGGTCCCCGCCTCCTCCCCGGGCTCGATCTGGGGCTCGACGCGGAGCTCGCCCTCGTCCGGCGCCTCGTAATCGATGCGGTAGTAGTTGAGGAATTCGTACGTGCGCACGTGCCACGGCTCCGGCGCGAAGCCGGCGCGCAGGAGCTCGCGCACGTGCACCGGCGAGCTCATCGAATTGGAGTCGTCGGCCGACACGTACAGGACCACGGGCTTGCTCGAGTCGAGCCCCTCGCAGGTGAACGCCGGGGGCGCGCCGGCGTCCTCGCCCGGCAAAGGCTCGGGCGGCGGCTCGGCCTGGGCTCCATCGACGGGAGCGCCGCCACCGCCGCCGCCCGCGCCGGTGCTTGTGCCGACGCCGGGGCCAGCGCCGGCGCCGACGCTGGTGCCGGCGCCGCTGCTCGGCACGCTGTGGTCGCGGGGAGGCTCCGGCGAGGGACCTTCGCTGGCAACGAATCCGCCCGGCTGGTCGGCGGCATCACCCGCGCTGCAGGCGGCGACGCCGGCGCCGGCGAGGAGGGCCGCCGACACGGCACGAAGACAGAGGGATATCGCAACGGGAACCGTTCGCACAGGCATCCTCCTCCGCGATGCCATCGCACCGCGCTCGGGGCGAGCCGCCGAGCAACCCGGATGCCGCACGCGCGACGCCGTCCGGACGCCGCCCCGATCGGGAACGACGTCGGCCCGAATGCGCTGGACCGCGCCAACCCCACGGCCCGAACCGCGGTCGCCAGCGGTCCTGCCGCACAAATACCATGACATGGTTGTCCGGTTCGCGTCCCAGCATGGCGCATGCTGGCGTCATTCGACCCACACCGAACGCGAAACAGGCTTCGCGGGGACCACACGGCCGCCCACAACGAAGCGAGAACGGGGCGTGCAATCTGGACAGATGCGGCGCTTCGTGCGAATTCTTGATGAAGAACATGTCGATCCGGTGTCGCAGCCATGTTCGCAACTTTTCCGCAGGCGAGGTCCACTGGGAGGAGTGGAGCCCTCCCCGGAATGGCGACGCGGACAGGCGGCCCGTGGTCCTGGTACACGGCCTGTCCGATAGCTGTAGGACCTGGAACCGCCTCGCGCCCGCGCTCGCGGCGGGAGGACGCCGGGTCGTCGCGCTCGACCTGCCCGGCCACGGACACTCGGCCCGTCCGGACGCTCCCTACACGGTCGCCTGGTATGCAAGCGTGGTCGCGGAATGGATCCGGGCCCTCGGGCTGAGCGATTTCGATCTGGTGGGGCACTCGTTCGGCGGCAGCATTTCGATGTGCGTGGCGATCGAGCGGCCGGGGCGCGTGCACCGCCTCGGGCTGGTCGCCGCGGGCGGCATCGGGAGCGAGGTCGCGCTGCCGCTGCGCTTCGCCGCGGTGACAGGGCTGCTGGAGCTCGCCGCGCCGGTGCTCATGGGCGTCGGCACCCACGCGGGGATGCTGGTGCTCGGCGGCAACTTCAACGCGGAAGAGCGCAGGCACCTCGCCCGCGTGAACGCGCGCCCCGGCACGGCGCGCGCGCTGTCGCGCACGCTCCGCCACGCGATCGATCTGCGCGGCCAGCGCGAGCACCTCATGGACATCGCGCACCGGATCCCGGAGATACCGCCGCTCGCCGTCTACTGGGGCGACCGCGACCCCGTGCTCCCGGTGCGCCACGCGTCGGACATCGATCGCTACCTGGAGGGGGTGGCGGTGCGCCGCTTCGCGAAGGCGGGGCACTACCCGCACCGGGAGGCCGTGGCCGACCTCGCGCCCGACCTCCTGCGCTTCCTCGACGAGCCTCGGCCTGCGCCGCGCCTGCGCGCCGGCGCGCGCGCGCCGCGCACCGCCGCCGCCGCCGCCGCGGTCACCCCGCCGGCCAGCCCGCGGTGGCAGCCGTGGGCGGACGCCCCGGTCCGGCAATGGGCGATGCGCTCGCTCTCGCCGCTGCTCCGGCAAACACCGCAGCGCGACGCCGGCCACTCGGTATCTCCCGCCGACCTCGGGAGCCGGCCGCCGCCCGTCCCCTGTTGACGGCGCGCGGCCGCGCCGCCGGCGCGCGGTCCAGCGGACGCCGCGCCCCGCTTCCCTGTTGACGCCCCGCCCCCCGGTGCGGTTCTCTCGGGCGCCGGTGCAACTCGAATGTGAGACCTGCGGCGCCTCGCTGCGCGTCGAAGCGGACCAGCGGACCGCGGTGTGCCCCTATTGCGCGTCGCCGTCGGTGGTCGAGCGGCCGCCCTCGAACGACCGGCCGTCGCCGCACTTCGTCCTCGGGTTCACCATGACCAGGGAGAGCGCGCAGGGCGCCGTCACGGCGTGGCTCGGCAAGCGGAGCCTCTTCGCGCAGTCGAGCGTCAAGAGGGGCAAGATCGACGCGATCCGCGGCGTTTACACGCCCGCTTACCTGTACTCGGCGATGGCGCAGACGCGCTACGCGGCGCAGATCGGCGAGAACTACCAGGAGACCGAGACGTACACGACGACCGACGACAAGGGGAACACCGTCACCCGCACGCGCGTCGTCACCAGGACCGAGCACCGGCACCTCGAAGGCCAGCGCGCCGCCTATGTCATGGATGTGCTCGTCGTGGCGTCCCGCGCCATCCAGAACGCCGAGCTCGAGGCGATCGAGCCGTTCGACCTCCGCACGATGCGGCGCTACACGCCGGCGGTGCTCAGCGGCTGGGTCGCCGAGGAGCCGACCATGACGCAGGCGGAGTGCTACGCCCTCGCGCGGCGAGAGGCGCTCGAGAAGATCGGCCGCGACCTCTCGGGCTTCATGCCCGGGGACAGCCACCACGGCCTCACCCACGAGACGCGCCTCGACCACGAGACGCTCGAGCTCCTCTACGTGCCCCTCTGGGTGCTCGCGATCCGGCACGACCCGCAGAAGCCGCCCTTCCGGGTCCTCATCAACGGCCAGACCGGCGCCATCCACGGCAAGGCGCCCCTCTCCTGGGTCAAGATCGCCCTCGCCGTGCTGCTCGTGATCCTGCTCATCGCGGCGCCGTTCGTCCTGGCCGCCGCGCGCGACCGCGAGCCGGCCGAGCGGCGCGGCGTCGCGCGGCCGTCGGCCCCCGCCGCCGCGCCGGCGGCGACCGAGCGCGTCCGCCCCGGCGGGAGCAGGCCCACGCCGACCGGAGGGGCGCGATGAGCATGAGCGTGGGCGTCTCGGCGGCCGCGGCGCGGTGCTGCGCGCGCTGCCAGGGGCCGCTGGAGCCGGGCGACCTGCGCTGCGCCGTCTGCGGCCTCGCCGCGCCGCTGGACCGCGGCCCGGCCCCGCCGCCGGTGCAGGTGCTGCGGTGCACCGAGTGCGGCGCCGCGGTCGCGTATTCGGCCGAGGCGCAGGCGCCGAAGTGCCGCTTCTGCGGCGCGGTCACGCGGCTGGAGCAGCCGGTCGACCCGATCGAGCAGGCCGACTGGCTGCTCCCGTTCGGCGTGCCCCCCGCGCAGGCCGACCAGGCGCTGCGGCAGTGGATGTCGACGCTCGGCTTCTTCCGGCCGTCGGACCTTTCGCAGGCGGCGACCGTGGAGGGGCTGCGCCCGATCTGGTGGGCGGGCTGGCTCGTCAACGCGGACGCTGTGGTGAGCTGGACGGCGGACTCGAACGCGGGCGCCCGGCGGAGCGCCTGGGCTCCGCACGCCGGACAGACGCAGCTGCCGTTCCGCAGCCTGCTCGTGTCCGCGTCGCGCGGGCTGTCGCTCGACGAGGCCCGGGAGCTCGCGCCGTACTTCCGGCTCGACCACGTGGTGCCGGCCGCGCAGCGGACACAGCAGCAGCTCGGCCCGCCGGACGCGGTGCTGGAGCAGTTCGACGCGCAGCGCTCGGCGGCGCGGAAGATCGTCAGCGAGCGGATCGCCGCGGCCGCGGAGGAGGCCCTGGAGCAGGGCGTGATCCCCGGGTCCACCTTCCGCAACGTGCATGTGGCCGTGCTCCTGCGCGCCCTCGAGACGCGCCGGGTGGCGCTGCCCTCGTACGTGCTCGCCTACCGCTACAAGGGGCGCAGCTACCGCGCTGTCGTGCACGGCCAGGACGCCAGCCGCGTCACGGGCACGGCGCCGATCGCGTGGGGCAAGGTGGCGCTCGTGGTCGCCGGCGCGCTCGTGCTGATCGTGATCGTCGTCGCGGCGCTCGCGCTCACCCGCACAGGGTAGCTGGCGGGAGCCGCGCGATACCCCTCCTTACGCGGCGCAGGCGGGCGGCTTTCGGCCGCGAAGGCCTCGTCCGAGGCTGTGGCGGAATGCCTCGAACGCACGCTCGGTGCGGCACAACAGGGCCGCTCATCGCGCGATCTCGCGGGTGAGCCGGCCATGGTCCGGATCTCGCAACTACCGTCGGGACTCAACGGAGGAGACCATGGAAACTGGGTCACGAGAGAAGCTGCTGGAGATCCTCAAGAAGTTCCGGAATGCCATGCTCGTCACGCAGGCCAGCCACGGGGTGCTGCGGGCGCGTCCCATGGCGCTCATGAAGGTCGACGACGGTACCGGGGACATCTGGTTCATGACGAGCATCGACTCGGGCAAGATCGACGAGATCGAGTCGAACCCGGAGGTGAACGTCACGCTCCAGGAGGAGCACCGCTTCCTGTCGCTCTCGGGTCGCGCGTCGATCGTGCGGAGCCGGGCGAAGATCGAGGAGCTGTGGTCGGAAGAGGCCAAGGTCTACTTCCCGAAGGGCAAGGACGATCCTCACATCGCGCTCATCCACGTGAGCCCGCGCGAGGGCGAGTACTGGGACAACCAGGGCGCGGCCGGGCTCAGGTTCCTGGTCGAGGCGGTCAAGGCCTACGTGACCGGGACGACCCCGAAGACCGACGCCACCCAGCACGCCGCGGTGCCGCTGAACGGCGGGCCGACGAGCGACGGCCGGGTGGCCGCGCGCTAAGCGATCTCCGCCGGCGCGGAGCGCTGCGCCCGGTCGCCGCGGCGCAGCGCTCCGATGCGGCTCCGCGCGAGGCCGACATGGCGCGGCGCCGCGATGGACGTCGCGCCGCGCCGTCCATCGCGGCACTCCTGGGTCCGTCCCCTTCCCTACCAGCGTCGAGGCAGCGCGCGTAGCAGATCGCACCGCCGCGCGCAGGCTGGCCCCACACCCACGAAACACCGCGCCATCGACGAGCGCAGCGCGCGCCGCGGCGAACTCGCGAATCCGTCGGATGCCGCGCGGCGGCGCGCGGCGCGGAGCCGGCGGGACGGAGCGTGGCGCATCCCTTGCTTTCCTTTTCGTGGAAATGCGCCGTGCTCCGCTCTCCGAGGTGGACGTGACGAGGGACCCGGCAGCAACGAGGTCAGGCATGGGGATCTTCACGATGTCTCGTCGAGCTCAGACGATCATGGTCGCGGCGGCGGCGGTCGTTGTCATCGTGGGGCTGCGCTACGCCGAGCCGTTCCTCGTGCCGGTGCTGTTCGGGATCGCGCTCGCGGCCATCTCCTCCCCGATCGCGAGCTGGGTCACCCGGCGGGGGCTCCCCCCGGCCATCGGGGCGCTGGCCGCGCTCGTCGTCGACCTCGCGATCCTGGCCTTCGTGGGGGCGGTGGTCACCATCGCGGGGGTGGAGCTGGAGGAGAAGGTGCCGGCCTACCTGGCCCGGGCCTCGGAGATGACCGTGGCGGTGGCGGCGACGCTCACGGAGCGCGGGCTGCCGGTGAACCCCGAGTTCCTGTCGAAGACGCTGCACACGGCGTCCCTGGTGCCGCTGCTCGGCGGGGCCGCGGTGACGGTCGCCAGCGCGGCGTCGAACCTGGGGATGGTGCTCCTCGTCGTCTTCTTCGCGCTCTGCGAGTTCGCGGGCGCCGGCGCGAAGGTCCGGGCCATCCTCTCGGACCCCGGGCGCGGGCTCGAGCACGTCGACCGCATCGTGCGAGAGGTGAAGAAGTACCTGCTCGTGAAGACGCTGACGAGCCTGCTGGTCGCCGTGCTCGCCTACATGATGCTGATCCTGCTGGACGTGGATCTGGCGCTCCTGCTGGCGTCGAGCCTGTTCGTCTTGCACTTCATTCCGAACATCGGCGCGGCGGTGGCGACGATCCCGGCCGTGCTCGCCGCGCTGGCGAGCCAGGGGCCCGGCACCGCGGCGGTCGTGGCCATCGGGTACCTGCTGATCAACCTGCTGGTGGGGAACGTCCTGGAGCCGCGGGTCCTCGGGCGGACGCTGGGGTTGTCCCCGCTCGCCGTGCTCCTCGGGATGCTCTTCTGGGGCTGGCTCTGGGGGCCGTCGGGGGCGCTGCTGTCGGTCCCGATCATGATGGTGGCGAAGATCACGCTGGAGAACGTGGAGGGGCTGTCGTGGATCGCGCGGATCATGGAGCCCGCGCCGGAGGAGCACGAGGTGCAGGCGGCGCCTGCCAAGGAAGAAGAGGAGTCGCCGACCTCGCTGCTGCGGCCGAGCGTCGCGGGGGCGCGGAGATCCGGATAGCGGGTGGTCGTCAGCCTGGGGCAAAGGCTCTCCCGGGCTACTGTGACGAGTCCGCGCCCAATAGGCTCTCCAGACTATGTTGAATATTCTTTGCTTGCTCCAAGTCGGGTGATTCTAGATCTTTAAGGATGCTGGCTCCTGCTCGGACTAGCGCTAAACTTCGATCGATGTGTCCTTCGTCAGCTTCTAATAATCCAAGCGTAATTAGTGATGTCGCCCGTTCATGCTTGGTCCCGAGCTCCTCGCTCAGTTTTAACGACTCGCGCAGCAGCTCTTGTGCGTCCGCAAAATTGCCCTCAAGCCAGGCGACGTCAGCGAGAGCGCGAAGCGCCACCAATCGATACACCGTGTTCTCCATCTCCTCGCTGAGCTTCAGCGATTCTCGCAGCAGCTCTCGCGCCTCTGCGTAGTTGCTCTGACGGATTGCAATCCTCGCGATTTGGCGCAGCGATGCGAATCGTTTGTCCCGATCCCCTAGCTTGTCACTCATCGCGAGCAAGTCACGCAGTAGCTCTCGCGCCTCCGTGTAGTTCCCCTCATCCGTCAACAGCTGAGACAGTAACATGGTTTGTTCTACTTGGTCTCCGAGCTTCTCGCTGAGCTGTAACGACTCTTCTTCCAGCTCTCTCGCTTTCGCGTCATGACCCAGGCGCTTCTCAATGACTGACAGCTGGCGCAACGATGCCGCCCGGTTCCTCTGGTCTCCTAGCTGTTCGAAGAGCTCCAGGGCATCTCGTTCGAGGTGACGCGCAGCGGTTAGATCGCCTTGGAGCAGGTAGACATGAGCAAGCTCGTCGAGGAGTACAGCCCTCATGTAAGGATCGTCGGCCGTTTCACAAAGCTCCAATGCCGCGTCGAAACGTGCGATCGCATCGACGAGCCGACCGCGTATCCGCAGCAGCAACCCCTCCATGTACACACGTCGGACATTGTGAATCTTGGCGTCTGGATATTTCATGTCATGCTGCGCGAGCAAATCCGCTGCTCGATCAACGTGGCCGCGAACAGCGGCCTCGTGAGCGAGCGATAGCAGGTCCTTCGGCGCCGTCGTCGTATCGGGGCTGAGATGGTGCGGCGAGGCGCCAGACGTCGCCAGGGAACGGATGGCTTGCTCCATCAGCGGCTTCGTCCCTTCATCCGGCTCCTCGGGAAGCCAGAGCCCGGCGAAATCGCAGAAGTCCGGCGCGTACCGCTGTAGGGCCAGCGCCGCCGCGGGATGGACAACCAGCACCCACGGCAGTGCGAACCGGCGCGCGAGCTCGTCCCGATGCACGTTGAGCTCGGCGCAGATCCTGGCGGCATCCCGCGATTCCTCGAGGTGCGTGAGCATGAGCACCGAGGCCTCGGCCGGAGAGGGACACACCTCTTCGATCAGGGTGCGAACCGGCCGAGCGTCGAGCGAAGCGAGCCTCGCGAGACAAAGACTCGGCACAGCTGCGCGCGTCGCGACGACGAGCGCTTCACGCTGCGCAGGCCGCCTGACCTCCACGATGGCGAGCATGAAGCCTGCCCCGACGGACCACTCGACGAAGCGCCGGTAAGCGGCCCCGCGCTCCGATCCGAGGGCGCGCTCGAAGCTGACGGGCTCTGCGGTCGCCTCTTCACCTCCCAGCCCGGCTGGCTCCTCTGCTGCGCTAGCGGCGGAGGATGTCGTGGCGCGCATTCGCGAACTCCGGGATCTCGGCCACCAGCGGGTGGACGTCGTACCAGCCATCGCCGTTGTACTTGAAGGCGAGCCGGTGGAAGAGCACGTCCATGCACGCTTTATCAGGGAAAATCTGCTTGTCCCGCGCGAGCTTGACGAGCGCATCCAGCCAGCCATTCGCGTTGATGAGATCGCGCATCCGCTGCCTGCGCAACGCCACCGCCCGCTCGACGTCGGCCCTGGTAATGGTCGTGCCGCGCGCCACGTAGGCTGCTTGGCTGACCAGGTCGAGCAGCTCCCGTACCGCGCCACCGCTCGCTGCGATCAGGCGATCGCGAGCTTCCCGCTCCGGGATCACCGTGTCGAGGTCCATCCGGAGGGAGAGCGCCTGCTCCATCAGATCCCGGCCAGGGCCGTCGAAGGCGTCGTAGTCCTGCTCCTTCTTTCGCAAGCGCACCGTGTAGAGCACGTGGCAGCTGTACAGCGTATCGAGCTGGGCAGACTTCGGCTGGAGCAGGAGGCTGGTCGGGGGCGTCAGCAGGAGGTTCGTGCGGAGCTCGCGCATCCTGTCGGCGCCCTGCACGAGGAGCCGGTCGATGACCTCGGGCTCGTAGCGGTCCAGATTGTCAATGATCACCAGGAGATCGCGCTCACCGAGGAGCCCGCGCGCTGCTTCGAGGAGCTCGTTCACGCTCTGGAGCAGCGTGCCGGGATACTTGCGCAGCACCTGCTTGACCTCGGTACGGTACTCGCTCTCCTGCTTGAACAGCGCCTTCAGGGAGCCGAAGAGGCTGCCGACGAACGGCAGCTCCGCCTTGAGCTCCACGCCAGCCGCAGCCTCGGCGTTGTAGTTCTGCGCCCACTTGGTCGTGCGGACGACCTCATCGAACCATCCTGTCACGCGCTTCAGCAGCTCCGTCGGCAGTGGTGTTCCCCGCTCGCGCATCCTCTGCTCGACAGCCAGCGCGATGTTGAGCAGCAGATCCTCCGCTTCGATGCGGAAGGGATCCATCTCGACCGTCGCCTCGATGTACACGGGCTCATAAGCTTCGCTCAGCCGCTCTGTGAGCCGGAGGATCTCGGTGCTCTTGCCCGCCCCACGGTGGCTCACGAAGGTGGCGTGGACGAACCGATCGTAGGGCCGCCACTCGAGCTCCTTCTGGAGCGCCGCCGTCGACTGATCCCCGCGCGCCAGCGAGAAGTCCTGCCAGCGTGGATCGTCGTTAGGGAGCGGCACGTCGGGATCGCTGTTGCGCACGACGTCCCGAAGCGTCTTCGCTTGAGCAAGGTGGGACGCAGGACGGCGGACGAGGTTCGACATGAGGCGTCAGGGCTCCGGACGCCAGGGTAGTCCAAGATGCAGGCTGAGGCACAAGACCTGCACGAACCGCCCCCGAGCCCGTCAGGGCGCCGCGGACGGCGCCGGCGCGATCCCGAAGACGCGCTCGTGGCGGGCGCTCACATGACACCCCATGCACGACGCGACCCGGCCGGCCGAGGTCACCTCGCCCCCGGGCGTGACCGTCCCGTAGACCCAGCCGGCGTCGGTGCCGGGCGTTTCCGGCGCGACCTTGAGCACCACGTAGGCGCCGGCGAAGCGCGACGCGCGGTAGACGCGATCGCCGTCGCGCAGGTAGGGATCGAAATGATCCGGCGTACCGGACGCGCCGTCAGGCCCCGAGGGCTGATGCGATGGGAGCTCGGGGACCTCCTTCGCGTCGACGAGCTCGGGGTGGTAGCTCTCCTTGACGAGGACCTGCCCGACCGGCTGGGACACGGGCGCCTCGCCCTGGACCAGCGGATAGCGATCGCGGTGCTTGGCGAACACCGAGTAGAGCTTGCGGGCATGGCCGCCGTCGTCCGCGGCGCTCATGCGGGCACGGCCGGGCAGCGGCAGGCGGCAGAGCCAGGGCGCCCAGCGGAGCTCGTCGTCGACGCGGCCCCAGGCCTTGTAGTCGCGAAAGGCCGAGGCGATGAGCGGGGCGAAGCGGGCGTCGACCTCGGCGGCGCCAGCCGAGGGCGCAGCGGCCGGAGACGCCGGAGAGGAGGACGAACCGCCGGATGGAGGGCTCTTCGGGCTCTCGGCATCCGGAGAGACGGGCTCGTCCACGGGGTGGCTGCACGCAGGCACAAGCACGAGAAGGAACCAGGCGACGCGCATGAGGCTGGAGCATACGATCCGGCTGACAAAAAGGTCTCGGCCTCGCGCATCTCCGGATCTCGGCCGCCCCTCCGTCCCCCGCAGACGGCCACGATCACGACACCGATCGCGCGGATCCGTCCGGTGACGGCGCCGAGCCGTCCGGCGGCGCCGAGCCGTCCGGCGGCGCTGGCTGAGCCGGCACGGGCGCGGCGCGGGCCGGCTGGCAACGGGGGCAGAAGTACGTCGACCGCATCATCGTCCCCTGCCGCCGCATCTGGACCGCAGCGCCGCAGTCGTAACAGGCGCGCCCCTCGCGGCCGTAGACGCTGACCGGCCGCCTGCCGCGGTCGAACCCCGCGCGCGTCGTGCGCGTGTGGAGGTAATGCGCGGTGGGACCGCGGTACGCGCCGGAGGGATCCCGCGGCTCGACGTTCGCCTGCAGGAGGCGGCGGCCGAGGTCGAGCATCGCGGAGAGCTCCTCGTCCGAGTACACCCGGACCGGAGCGAACGGATCGAGCCGCCTCCGGAAGAGGAGCTCGCTTTTGTAGACGTTGCCGATGCCGGCGACGACGCGCTGATCCATGATCGCGACCCCGAGCGGCACCTCGTCGAGCGCGCGCAGGCGGCGGAGCGCCTCCGCGGCGTCGAAGCCGTCGCCGAGCAGGTCCGGCCCGAGGCCGCCGAGCAGCCGGTCGCCGCGCAAGGCGCTCGCGCGGAGCAGGCGCACGATCGGCGCGCGGAAGCAGACGGCGACGTAGCCCGGGACCGCGAGGATCGCCGACGCCGTCGCCTCGGACCGCTTCCAGCGCTCGCCCTCGCGGTAGAGGTGCCAGGCGCCGCTCATCCGCAGGTGCGTGTGCAGCACGGTGCCGTCGTCGAAGAAGATCAAGAGGTTCTTGCCGCGCGCCTCCACGCGCTCGATCCGGCGGCCGACGAGCTGGTCGCACCGCCGGTCGCTCCGGGGCAGCTCCAGGGCGACGACGCGCGCGCCCTCCAGCACGGGGCCAAGGGCAGCGGCGATCCGGAAGAGCGTGTCGCCTTCGGGCATGAGCGGCTCCCGGAGGCTCTGGGTGCAGACTGGCCGGATCGCAAGGGGCTCGAGCACGAAGAACGTAAGATGCTCCACCAGAGCATCCTGGCCGGCCCCGCTGGCGCGTCGCTCGAGGTCGCCGCTCAGGCGACAAGCCCCGAGCCCGTCGCGCCCGCCGCGCCCGCGCGAAGACGCGCGATCGAGACGTTTGCAGATCAGCGCGCCGTCGGCTCTCATGGCCGGAACCTCTCGGGGCTCTCCATGCCAGCGACCAACGTACGCGCAGCGCTCACGATCGACGGGCTCGCCGCTCCCCTCGCCGTCAAGGAGATCGCCGGGACGGAGGCGATCTCGGAGCTCTACGGCTTCGAGATCACCGTCGAGAGCGCCGACACCTGCCTCGACCTCGACGCGCTCGTCGCCGAGCCCGCCGCCCTCACGCTCGAGAGCGGCGCCGCCGCCCGCCGCATCCACGGGATCGTCAGCCGGTTCGAGCAGATCCATACCGCGCAGCACGAGGCGGCCTACCGCGCCACGCTGGTCCCGGACGTCTGGCTCCTCGATCAGCGCTACGACTGCCGCGTCTTCCAGGGCGTCACCACGGCCGAGGTCATCGAGCGCGTGCTGAAGCTCGGCGGCGTCCGCCGCTACGAGATCGTGCTCCAGCGCGGCTACGAGGCGCGGGACATCTGCGTCCAGTACCGCGAGTCGGACTGGGCGTTCCTGAGCCGCCTCATGGAAGAGGACGGCATCTTCTACTACTTCGAGCACACGGACGCGGGCTCGACGCTCATGATCTCCGACACCGCGTCGGTCCACTCCCCCATCGCGCCGGAGGAGCTGCGGTATCGCCCGGTGGCGGGGGCGCTCCACACGGGCGAAGGCGTCGACGCCTGGAGCTTCGCGCAGCGGGTGCGGCCGGGGAAGGTCACGACGCGCGAGGTGCCGCTCGAGAACCCCGCGTCGGTCGTGGACAGGGCGGCCGAGAAGGGCCGCCACACCGACCTCGCGGTGTTCGCCTATCCAGGGAGCCCCGCGGCAGCGGACCGCCTCGACGCGCTCCAGGCGACCGCCGCCGTGGGCCAGGGGCAGGCGCACTCCGTGCGGCTCGCCCCGGGCGCGCGGTTCCGGCTCGAGGAGCACCCGCGGGAGAGCTTCAACGCGGAGTACCTCGTCACGAGGCTCCACCACGCCTCGCGCTTCGACGCCAAGGAGGGCTATCGCTGCGCGTTCGAGTGCGTGCCGGCCGGCGTCGCCTTCCGGCCCCAGTGCAGGACGCCGAAGCCGCGCATCGCCGGCCCGCAGGCCGCGACCGTCGTCGGGACGCAGGGCGCCGAGATCGAGACGGACAGCCTCGGGCGGGTGCGGGTCCGGCTGCACTGGGACCGCAACGGCAACGACGCCGAGAACGCCTGCTGGGTCCACGTCGCCCAGATGGCGTCGGGGGCCGGATACGGGGCGATGCACATCCCGCGCGTCGGCAGCGCCGTGCTCGTCGAGTTCCTGGACGGCGACCCGGACCGGCCGATCGTGACCGGCCGGGTGTACACGGTCGTCAGCCCCTACCCGTACGCGCTCCCCGCGGAGAAGACGAAATCGACCCTCCGGACCCGGTCCACCCCGGGAGGCGACGGGTACAACGAGCTGCGCTTCGAGGACCAGTCGGGCCGGGAAGAGGTCTACCTGCGCGCCCAGCGCGATCTCAACGTCGAGGCGCGGAACGACGCGAGCCGCAGCGTCGGCGGCGACGACGCGCTGGCGGTGACGGGCGCGCGCGCCGTGACCGTCGGCGGCGCCGAGACGACGGCGATCGCAGGCGCCCGCGCGGTGACGGTCGGCGGCGCCGAGACGACCACGGTGGCCGCCGATCAGACGACCGCGGTCGGCGGCGACCGCTGGGCCTCGGTCGCGGGCGATCGGACCGTCGCCGTGAGCGGCGACCAGCGGAGCATCGTCGCGGGCGATCGCAGCGCGTGCGTCGGCGGAGACGAGGCGGTCAAGGTCTACGGCGACCGCACGATCACCGTGTCCGGCAGCCAGAAGGCCACGCTCCTGGACGCCGAGTCGAGGAGCGTCGCCGGCAACCACACCCTCTCGGTCGGCGGCACGATGCAGCAGGTGGTCGACGGGCACTGCTCGCTCACCGCGGGCTCGCTGGAGTACGGGATCACCGACGGCGCCTTCGAGGTGACGTGCAGCGGCGCGGTGCGCGTCGAGTCGGAGCAGGAGGTCCAGATCGGCGGCCCCAACATCTCCCTCTTCGCCGACTCGACGATCCGGATCCGCGCGCAGGACATGATCGTCCTCGAGATCGGCAACGCGAAGGACGCCGACACCAAGGCGGCGAGGATCGAGATCACCGCGAGCGGGATCTACGTGACCAACGGCACGGCCACGGAGCAGCTCGCCGGCGGGACGATACGCTTGAACTGCTGAGCGCGGGGAGCGGCGGAGAGATCCGGATCCGTGAAGCTACGCAACGAGACCAGGCACGCGGCGCTGCTCCTCAGGACGGCGTCGTCGCGCAGCGACGATCACATGCTGGGCTGCGTGATCGCGCGGCCCACCTACCGCGTCGCGGGCGGCGCGCTCGCCGCGACGCCGGACGAGCCCTGGCCGATCTCGGCCTCGCCCGCGCCAACGCCGCTCGGCAGGATGCCCGGGGACAAGCCGTTCTACATGGGCGGGATCGACGTGCTCCTCGGCGGGAAGGTGCGCCAGCCCGGCGGCGCGGCGAGGCCGCGCCTCGACGTCGAGCTCGAGGTGGGCAGGACGTTCCGGCGGCGCATCGCCGTCTTCGGCGACCGCGCCTGGGCGCCGGGCGCGGGCGGCCACCTGGTGCCCGGCGAGCCGGAGCCGTTCGTGTCGATGGAGCTCGGCTACGAGCGCGCGTTCGGCGGGGCGTGCCCCACGGACTACGGCATCGACATGCCCTTCACGCCGAACCCCGCGGGGCGCGGCTTCTACCTCGACGCGAAGAGCGCCCTCGGAAGGCCGCTGCCGAACCTGGAGGACCCGGGCCGGCTGCTCTCGTCCTTCGGCGACACCCCGGATCCCGTCGGCCTCGGCTACTACCCGACCGAGGGCGCGCTCCGCGCCAGGGCGGCCACGAGCGCCGCCATGCCGGACCCGGCCCGGCTCTCGCCCGGCAGGACGCCCGAGGTCGCGCTGCGCCACACGGACATCCAGCCCACGTTCTTCAACATGGGGCACCCCGGCATGATGATCGAGGCCGGCGGCGAGCCGAAGCCGGGCGACGGGATCCGGCTCTCGCACGGCCTGCGCGGCGGGGATCTCGCGTTCGCGATGCCCGCCCTGAGGATGCACGTCCACGTGCAGCTCGAGGAGGGCAGTACGTGTTCCCCATGCACCTCGACCAGATCGGGATCGTCGCGGGGGAAGGCCGGGTGTTCTTCTCGCTCCGCTGCGTGTTCGAGTACCGCCTCCGCAAGGAGGAGCGGCGCACGGTGACGCTCCATGACGGGGCGGCGCCGGCCGAGATCCCGGGGAGCTACCGCGTCGTCCACGAGCGCGGCTAGAACGCCGATCACGTAGATCAAGCGAGAAATGAACCGCCAAGACGCCAAGACGCCAAGACGCCAAGTTTTTTTTCTCTCTCTTTACTTGGCGTCTTGTGGCGTCTTGGCGCCTTGGCGATCCGAAGTTCTGCGCTTTTCAGGCAGTTTCAACCCGTTTGTCGCTCTAGGCTCGGGGATGCGCGCGGGGGCGAGGCATCGGCGGGCCGCGGCCGGGATGCGGAGGAGGACCTGATGGAGCTCGGATTCGACGACATCCTGCCCTACCTCGCCAGCGCGTACCGGCGGGGCGTGCTGGCGCCGTTCATCGGCTCGGGGATGAGCAGGCCGGCCTGCACGAGCTGGCTCGACCTGCTCCTTCGGCTCGCCGGCGAGACCGGGGTGGAGGTCCCCGAGCGCCTCCAGCGGGCGCGGCCCGAGGACCGGCTGGACACCTCGGAGCTCTACCGCCTGGCCGACAAGGCGGTGCTCGGGCTGGCCGCCCTCGACGTCGAGGCGCGCGCCGACGCGTACCGCAGGGCGCTCAACGAGGGCGGCAGGGCCGCGGGCGAGTGCGCGGTGCCGCCGCAGACGGCGGCGCTCGCGCGCTGTTATTGGCCGCTCGTGCTGACCACCAACTACGACGATCTCTACGTCGTGAGCCGGATGCGGCAGTCGCGCGCCGGCGAGATGGCCGGCGTGAGCCGGACGGGCGAGCCGTCCCGGGAAGCCAAGCGGGACGAGACCGACGTCCCCGAGGTGCTCGGGCGGAGCGTCGAGGACTGCCACAAGGTCGTCCGCTCCCTGGAGTCGCCGACGCGGCCCATCCTGTGGGCGCTGCAGGGCTTCCTGGGCGGTCAGGCCGCGCGGCTCGACGCGCTCGTCGAGGAGCTGGTCCTCGACGAGCGGCGCCGCGCCGAGCTCGCGGGCCAGGTGGTGGCGGGCTACCAGCAGTACCAGCACGCCGTCAACGCCGAGCCGCACTTCCGCCGCGCGTTCGCCGAGGTCCTCTCCCGGCGCTCGCTGCTGTTCCTCGGCTCCGGCATCCTCGAGGACTACCTCATCAACCTCTTCGGAGAGATCGCGCACCACTACGGGCCCGGGCCCCACCCGCACTTCGCGCTGTTCTCCAGCGACAAGCGGGGCGCGATCGACGTCCGCTTCCTGCAGACGCGGCTGGGCATCGCCCCCGTGTTCTACGGGCACTACGGTGAGCTGGCGGAGCTGATCGGCCGGCTGACCGACGCCGTCTGGGAGCGCAGGGCGCCGGCGCCGCCGGGCGCCGCGCGGCCGCCGGTCGCGTGGATGCCGGACGAGCTGGGATTCAGCCTCTCCGACGGGTCGAAGCACGCCGCCGGCGGGGCGAGGAAGGTCCGGCTCCGGTACGCGCCGCTCTCCGTGCCCGCCGCGGGCGGCCGCGAGTGCGCGCTCGTCAGCGTCGGCCGGACGCCCTCGGACAACCGCGCCATCCCGGGGACGCAGGCGAACGGCTTCCTCGCCATGGCGCAGGAGGCCGGGCTCGTCGCGGGCACGGCGCCGGAGCGCTGGCGCGCGCTGGATCCGGGGCCGTCCTTCGCTTACCGGTTCGGCGACGCGCCCATCTTCGGCGTCGCCGCCCGCGATCGGAGCCCCGATGTCCCGCGCGCGCGGGGCGGCGAGGATCCGGAGGACAGCCGCGATCTCGGCGTCATCGCCGATGCGGTCTGCGAGGCCCTGCGCGCGGCGGACGCGGCGGGGTTCCGCCACGCGCATATCGGCCCGATCGCCTCGGGGAAGCACCGCCTCTGGCACCCGCTCCACCCGTTCGTCCAGACGCTGGCCGGCTTCCGCAGGTTCTTTGCCGAGCATCCCGGCGCGGGCATCGAGCTCGTCGAGCTCCATGTGCTCTCCTCGGCGGTCTGGTTCCCCGTGGTCGCCGGCAAGGTCCCGGTCGCGCAGATGCTGTCGTCCGCCATGATGAAGATCTGGGTCGACATCCGGGACGCGAGCGGCAGCTCGGAGATCTTCGCCGTGACCGCCCGCGGCCCGACGCGCGTGGGCGACATCAAGGCGCTGTGCGGGCTGCCCCCGGCGCGGTGGAGCGCGGAGATCCTCCCCCGGCCGAGCAAGGTCGACCCGTCGAGCGCGGACGATCTGCTGGTGACGCCGACGTCGATCGTCGTGCTCTCGCCCCGACGGTGACGCTGCGCCGACGAGGTTCGTCTCTGGCTTCATGAGAAGGAACCGCAGCGGCGCAGAGGGCACAGAGAAGAGAAGAAAGAAACGCTGCGACGTCTGCCTCTCGGCGGTTTGTTAAGAATCGTGATGTTGGGTGATATGGCGTGAAGAGCGCCCGATCAACCGGGCTGAGCCAGGCGAACGAGGGAGACAGCGCTGCTGTGCCTGCGGACTTTTCTTTCGGAGCAACAGTCGACCGCCGGCGCGCAGCGCGCGAAGCTCGTCATTGCACCAAAGTTCGCGGGATACTTCACCTTTCTCCGCCATCCTCGGCGGCGCTCTCACCGATGCATGAATGCATTCGTCGATGGATGTATCGAATGCTCGGCCCGAGCGCTTGCCCGAGCCGGGCAATCGGTCTAAGGTATGTCGCATCGACCTGGAGGCCGGAACAGGCTTCCATCGCAAAAGGAGTTATCCATGCGTCGGCTCGGCCCTGCTACCCGCTTGCGGTTCTTCTTCGCTGCCCTGACGGCAGGCGCGGCGATGCTGGGAGGCGCCGCCCTGTTGGCTCCCTCGAGCGAGGCGGCGCCCGGGGGGAACTGCATCTACTACAGCGACGAGAGCCACACGACGGTCGTCGGCAAGTTCGGCCGCGACTGCTGTAACAACCAGATCGCGTGGGGCACCAAGACGCCGCACTACGAGTGCGGCGGGTGTTTCCTCTGCACCCCGCCTCCTCGCTGAGGCGAGCGCGCCACCTTCCGCCCGCTCTCGTGAGCTTCGTGCGGATCGCACCTCGGCGTGGATCGTGATCGATCCAGGGGGCAGCGGGAATTCCAGGGATCGATCTGTCCGGCGTACCCGGCGCTCGGCGCGTGCTCCTCGGATCGTGCTGCGGACCGTCGACTTTCTTGCTCCAGGAGTCACCGGCCACGATCATCCGGCGTGCGGGTGGTGGGCATGAACAAGAACCTTTCTTCACGATGGCTGTGGGGCGCGCTCGCGCTCGGGCTCGCGGCCCTCTCCGGCTGCTCTGGCAAGGTCGACAGGGATGACGCTGGCCCGGGCGGCTCGTCGAGCGCGGCGGGCTCGACGGGCGCGGGCGGCGGCGGCGCCGGCGCGACGGGCGCCGGCGCAGGCGGCGCGGGCGGCGCGGGAGCCTCTGGCTCGGGTGCGGGCGGCTCCGGCGACGGCGGCTCCGGAGGTGCCGGGACCGGCGGCTCGGGGGCTGGCGGCTCCAGCGAGGGGTCGGGCGGGTCGGGCGCCGTGGGCACCGGCAAGTTCGTCGGCAACATCACGACGGATCGCGCCGTGCGCGACGACTTCATCCGGTACTGGGACCAGATCACGCCCGAGGTCGAGGGCACGTTCAGCAGCGTCGCGGTGTCCCGCGACGTTCGAGACTGGAGCAAGCTCGACGCGATCTACGAGTACGCGCAGGACAACGACATCCCCTTCACGGAGCACGCCTTCGTGTGGGGCAACACCCCGCCGCCCTGGATCGGGCGCCTCACCGACGACGAGAAGCGGCAGGCCATCCGGGACTGGATGCAGGCGTACTGCGAGCGGTACCCCGACACGAAGTACATCATCGTCGTGAACGAGCCGCCGCCCCACACCACGCCTTCCTTCGCGCACGCCCTCGGAGGCGACGGAGAGAGCGGCCATGACTGGATCGTCAACTCCTTCAAGTGGGCCCGCGAGTTCTGCCCGGGCGCGACCCTGGTCCTCAACGACTACAACAACATCGAGTACGAGGTCGAGCACGACCGCTTCGTCGAGATGGTCAAGGCGCTGCTGGCCGCGGGCGCGCCGATCGACGCCCTCGGCGCGGAGGCCCACGGCGCGTACAGGATCGAGACCAGCACCGTGAAGGGCTACATCGACGGGCTCGCCGCCACGGGGCTGCCCGTGCTCATCACCGAGTACGATATCGGCCTCGCGGACGACGAGGAGCAGCGCCGGGTGATGGAGGAGCAGTTCACGATGTTCTACAACCACCCCGCCGTCAAAGGCATCACCCTCTGGGGGTATGTCGTCGGCTCCACCTGGCGGGACAACACGGGCCTCCTGCGCCCGGACGGCACCATGCGGCCGGCGATGGCCTGGCTGATGGACTTCCTCGGTCGCGGGGAGTGATCACGAAAACGACGCTGGGCGCGCTAGGCAACGCGGCCTCCGGCGAATACCATCGCGCACACACCGCCGTGAACCCCCGTCGACCTTCCTTGTCGTGCGCCGCGCGCGCAGCGCTGGGCGCCCTCGCGCTCGCCGCGCTGGCCGGCTGCGGATCGTACATCCCCGACTACGTGCCGCCGCCGGACGGGCGCGCCCGCCCCGTGTACCGCGATGGGGCGGTCGCGATGGAGATGGGCGGGCCGGTCCCGGAGTGCCTCTCCGGAGAGCCTGGGTCGGTCGGAGCGCCGCCTCCGGTGCGTGAACCCGCGCAGGCCCCGCCGGTGCGCGTCAGCGGCGCTTTCTGGGTGCCAGTCTACTTCGGGCCGCAGATCGTCGTCGAGCGGCGCGGCGTGGCCCCGCCTCCTCTGCACCGTCACCCGGCCGAGCCGGCCATCGTGCGGCACGCCGCCTCCCCCGCGAAGGGCATCAAGGGCGGCAACGCCAAGTCCGGCGGCGCGGCCTCGGGGGGCAACGCTGGCAGCGGCGGCAGCGGAGGCAGCGGCGGTGGCGACGCTGGCAGCGCGGCGGCGTCCGCGCTCCTCGCCGCGTTCGCGGTCGTCGCGCTCGTGGCGCTGCCGCCGGTCGCGGTGGGGCTGTCGGTCGGGCGCCCCGAGCGGGAAAAGGAGACGGCGATCGCGCTCGACCACGTGAACGCGTACAACGATTCCGCGCGCACGCCCGGGTCGCCGTGCGCGGTCGGCCTGTACGGAGGGCAGGTCCGGTGAGGCGCGCGAGAAGACCGCCGCTCGCCCTGTGTGCGTGCGTGCTCGGCTGCACGCTCCTCGGCTGCGCGAGCGGTCAGACGATGTACACGCCGCGCGTCGTCGCCCGAGGCGAGCTCACGGCGAGCTACGACGACGGCTTCACGCTGTGGGCCGGCGGCCGGAAGGTGGCGGAGAGCTACCACTACGACGGCCTGGAGCACTTCGTCCGCTGCGTCCCCGAGGCGCGCGAGCACGCGCGCGCGGCGTCGAGCAACGGCCACGCCGCCACGACCTTCTCGACGCTCGGCGTGGCGCTCGGCGTGGGGAGCCTCGGCGGGTTCGCGGGGCTCTATTTCCACGACAAGGACGAGACAGCCATGGCCACGATCCTCGGCGCCGGCGCCATCGTCGCGGTCACGGCGGTCGTGTTCGGGGCGCTCTCGAGGCCGGCCAAGGAGGATGCGCACGGCCACGCGTTCGACGCGATGAACTACTACAACGACGCGGTCGGGAGCCTCGGCGCCACCTGCGACGATCTCGCGTACCCGCCGCCGGCCGGGCCGGAGCCGCCGGCGTCGCCGCCTCCTCCTCCCGAGGCGACGCCGGAGGGCGAGGCGCAGCCTGCGCCTGCGGCCGCGCCGGAGGCAGAGACCGCGCCGTAGGATCAAAAGGTCGCACCCGAGCCGCCGCCCCTGCCCCCGTCGCGCTAAGGCAACAAACGGGTTGAACCCGCCTGAAACGAGAAGAGTTTCGAACCGCCAAGACGCCAAGACGCCAAGACGCCAAGACGCCAAGACGCCAAGACGCCAAAATATTGTCTTTATTCTTGGCGTCCTTGGCGTCCTTGGCGCCTTGGCGGTTTATCTCTCGCTCGATCAACGTGATCGGTGCTTGTAGGCGGCACACCTCGTTGACGCGAGGATCGCGGGCTCCGGAGCGGCGGGCGGCCGGTTTACCGGGGCACCAGCACCGAGACGCTGTGGGCCGGCATCGCGTACGCGAAGGCGTTGGTGGCCCCCGGGGTGATCGCGTCCGCAGCCACGAGATCGGCCTTTGCGGCCGTGAGCTGCCACACGTCGACGGCCGTGTAGCTCGCGTAGGCCGCGAGGGTCACGGCGGCCGTGAGCGGGGCCGCGGTCTTGTTGATGGCGACGAGGACCATGCGGCTCGGATCGGCCTCGTCGATGCTCGCATACACGGTGGCCTTGGCGACGTCGCTCGTCTCGGCGTGGATCGAGGTGTCGCCGAAGCGCGCGCCCTGCCCGTCGTAGCTCGTGAAGGCGCGCACGCCGGCCCGGAGCATCGAGACCTCCTCGCCGGGATCCCAGATCGTCGCGAGGAACACGCCCTCTCGGCCGAAGACGCCGAGCGCGTCGGCCTGGGCGATCGCGCCGGAGATGTCGTTGCCGCCGCCGTAGTTGTACTCGGTGAAGCCGATCTCGGTGCCGGGGTAATGGGCGTCGATCAGGCCGCGGAGCCACGGGATGAGCATGATCGGCCCGCTCAGGACGTCGTTCGCGATCCAGCTGTCCTCCACGAAGGTGGGATCCCAGAGCGAGCGCGGCGCCTGGACGCGGGCCTCCACGGACTCGGGCGAGGCGTCATCACCCGTGATGCGCTCGCCGTTCGCGTAGATCTCCGTGTACCAGTGCAGGTCGAGCACGTCGACCAGGCGGCGCCCCGCGCTCGCCTCGGCGGCCTTCATGGCGTCGAGATAGTACTCGATGAAGTTGCCGTCCGCGTCGGGCGCGCCCTGCAGGCTGACGTAGCCGGAATACCCGTACGAGACGAAGCCGGTGACGAGCGCGTTCGGCGCGACCTCCTTGACCGCGGAGGCAAACTCGATGTTCTTCTCGACGAGCTCGGCGTAGGTCACCGGCTCCGGGTGGATGCGCTCGTGGGTGTGATTCCAGAGGTCGGGCTCGTTGTCGAGCGAGAACAGGACGCTCGCGACCTCGCCCTGGAAGGCGTCGGGGAAGGCCTGCTTCATCCAGGCGACGAACTCGTCCTGGTACACGGCATTATCGCCGAGATCGGGCGCCGCGGAGAACGGGGAGCCCTTGCGCGCGACCGTGGGGTGAAAGCGCGTCTCGAGGTAATTCGGGGTCTGGTTGACGTCGCCGTCGCCGTCCTTGTCGGCCGCGACATACCCGCAGATCGGGATCGTCGCGACGAAGGCGGCGCCGTGCGACAGCGCGTCCTCGGCCAGCATGCGCACCGCCTCGCCGGGGACATCGCCGTTCGGGCTGTTCCCGACGAGGTGGGCGTCGTTCTGGAACATGTAGTCCGAGCCGGCGTTGGAGGCGTTGTTCTCCCAGTTGTAGGCGGTCATTCGGTTGCCGCCCATGCGCACGACGCTCGTCCCGCGCTGCTCGCCGTCCAGGTCCTCGGCCCAGTTGGCCCCGTAGATCAGCGGGCTGATGGGGCGCACCCCCTGATCGGCGCGCACGGTGAAGGTGACGTCGCCCTGCCCGGGGTCGCCAGGCTCGACGATGTCGGCGGGGAGATGGCCGCCCGAGCCGCCCTGGCCGCTGCTGGCCGTGCCGGTGCCGCCGCCCGAAGCGCCGGTCCCGCCGCTCGAAGCGCCGGTCCCACCGCCGGAGGCGCCGGCGCCGCCGCTGCCCGTCGAGGAGGTGTCGCCGTCGTCGCCGCAGGCAAGGAGGGCGGCCGACGCGAGCAGCGCGAGCAGGACTCGCCCGGGACCAAGCGAACCAAGTGTAGAAAATTTCATCACAATCGTCTCCTGCCGGCCATCATTTCCCGAGCGGAGTTAAGTTAGAGGTATTTATTAAGCAGCCGCCCCTGTCCGGCTGGCACACATGGCGCCTCGGCGCTCCGCTCTTCCGCGGCGCTGCCTGCGGTGATCCCTCGCCACCCGCTAGCGGCGGATCAGCGCCGGGTCCATCGGGTCGACCTCGCCGGGAAGCGGCTTGGCGGCAGGGCGCGCGCGCTCGACCGCGGGCGCTGCGGGGGGGCTGTCCTTGGCCGGCGGCGCGGCGGGCCGAGCGCGCGCGCTGGACGGCGGGCTCGACGGCGGCGCCCCGGCCGTGGCCGCCGCGCCACGCGCAGGCGGCGCGCCGTTCGCGGGCCCGGCGTCCCGCGGAGGCGGCGCGCCCGCGGAGGACGCGGCCTCCGGAGAGGACGCGGCCGCGCTCGCCGGCGCGACGGGCGGCGGAGGCGGCGGGGGCGCGGGCGCGCTGCGCTGGAGGGCCAGGCTCGCGCTCGGCGCCTCCTCGGCCGACGGCGCCGTCGCACCGGGCGCCGTCGCACCGGCGGAGGCAGGCGCCGCCAGCGTGCCCTCCGCGCCACGCGGAGCGCGCAGGACGGCCACCAGCACGACGACGAGCGCGAGCGCCGCGCCCGCGACCAGGACGAGCGCGCCGCGCCGCCCCCTGGACGCGGCCGGCGCATCCCGGGTGCGCGCCGTGGTCGCCCGGTCCGAGGCGGCGCCCTCCGGGCGCGCGGCCGGCGCTTCCGCACCCGCGCCCGCGCCCGCGTCCGCGGCCCCGGCCCCGGCGACGCGGGCGATGCGGTCGACCGAGAGCCGGGACCCCTCCGGCGCGTACGGTCCGAGCGCCTGCGCGAGCTCGGCGACGCTCTGGAAGCGCCGCGCGGGGTCCTTCTCCAGGCAGCGGAGCACGACCGCGGCGAGGCCCTCCGGGGCCTCGGGGCAGCCGTCGCGGAGCCCGGCGGGAGCGCCGGCGGCGATCTTCGCGCCCATGGCCATGAAGCTGCCCGCCGCGAACGGCGGACGGCCCGTGAGGAGCTCCTGAAGGACCACGCCGAGCGACCAGATGTCCGTGCGGGCGTCGACGCGCTTCGTGCTCTCGAGCTGCTCCGGCGACATGTACAGCGGAGAGCCCATGATCGCGTCGGGCGCGGTGATGCTCACGTCGAGCGGGAGCGTCTCCGCGTGCGCGGCCTCGCCCGCGCGCGCGGCGTCGCTCGCGCGCGAGATCTTCGAGATGCCGAAATCGAGCACCTTGACGAGCGGCGAGCCGTCCCGCCGCGCCGTGAGGAACAGGTTCGACGGCTTCAGATCCCGGTGAACGACGCCGAGCGCGTGCGCCTCGGCGATCGCCTCCCCCGCCTGGAGCACGTAGTCCACCGCCACCCCGACCGGCAGCCGCTTCTTCTCGTGCAGGAGCTGCCCGAGATCCTTGCCGCTCAGGAACTCCATCACGATGAACGGCGTCTCGTCGTCGAGCGTGCCGACGTCCATCACCCGCGCGACGTGCTCGCTCTCCAGCCGCGACGCCGCCCGCGCCTCGCGGAGGAAGCGCGCCACGTCCGCGCCGCCCTTCCTGCCGCGCAGGAGCTTGAGCGCCACGTTCCGGTCGAGCGCCTCGTGCCGCGCGAGCAGCACGACGCCCATCCCGCCGCTGCCCAGCGTCCGGATCACCCGGTACTTGCCGGCGAGCAGCGCCCCCGGCGCCGCGGCCTGCGCCGGGTCGCCGCTCGCCGCGGCCGGGGCGGCGCCGAGGTCCTCGTCGGCGAGGAGCGCGGCGAGCTCGCGCGCGACCTCGGCGGCGCTCGCCGGGCGGCCCTCGGGGGCCTTGGAGAGCATCCGCGCGACGAGCGCCTCGAGCGCCGGCGGGGCGAGCGGGCAGAGCTCGCGGACCGCGGGCGGCCGCTCGACGAGGACCTTGACCAGCACCGCCTCGGTGTCCGCCCCCGCGAACGGCGCCCGGCCGGTCAGGCACTCGAAGAGCACCGCGCCGAGCGCGAACAGATCGGTGCGCGCGTCCGCGGTCGCCGCGCCGCGCACCTGCTCGGGCGCCATGTAGCTCGGCGTGCCGACGAGCGTCCCGGCGCCCGTGACCGCGGCCGCGTTCTGCGCGCGCGCGAGCCCGAAATCGAGGAGCTTGACCCGATCGGGGGCGCCGTCCTGCAGGAAGACGTTGCTCGGCTTGATGTCGCGGTGGACGAGGCCCTTCTCGTGCGCCGCGGCGAGGGCCGAGGCGACGCCGTGCCCGACCTCCACCGCGTCGCGGACGCCGAGCGGGCCGGCGGCGAGCCGCTCCGCGAGCGTCACGCCCACGAGCCGCTCCATGGCGAGGTACCGCTCGCCGAGCGGGGTGCTGCCGTGGGCGATGTAGCCGACGATCCCCGGGTGGGAGAGCGCGGCGAGCGCCTCGGCCTCCCGGTCGAAGCGCGCGCGCGTCGCCTCGTCGACGTCGCGCAGGAGCTTGAGCGCCACGCTCCGGCGCTCCTCGCGATCCCAGGCCTCGAAGACGACGCCCATGCCGCCCTCCCCGAGCAGCGTGTCGATCTCGAACCTGCCGGCGACGACCTCGGGCTCGGCCGCGAGCGAGACGAGGCGCCCTACCCCCGCGTCGTCGAGGAAGGTCACCGGGCGCCCCCGAGCAACGCGCGGGACTCGGCCTCGAACTCGGCCTCGGAGCCGGTGATCTCCCGGAGCTTGTCGAGGAGCAAGCCGCGGAACTCGCGCCGCGCGGAGGCGAGGTAGTTGGTCACGTCGGTGACCTTGATACCGAGCTCCGCGGCGAGCTCAGCATAGGTGGGGCGGCCGTCGGCGTCGTCGTCGAGCACGTAGCGCTCGAAGACGCGGAAGGTGAGCGGCTTGCCGCCCCGCTCGCAGCGCTCTCGCAGGGCGTCGACCGCCATCCCGACCAGGTGACGCGTCCACTCCCGGTCGAAGTACGTGTCGATCGAGTCGGGCGCGGGCACGGCGAGCGCCTCAATCTCCCGCTCGGCAGAGGGGAAGTCAAGGCTGAGCGTCACCGCATGTCCGCCGCGCTTCTGTCGCCCGCTGCGCTCGGCGTCGTTGATGACGTAGCGGTCGAGGCACATCTTCAGATAGGTGCGGAACAGGGCCCGCGCAGGGTCGTATGCGGAGAACGTGCGCTGCTCGAGCGCTCGAGCGAAGAAGCCCTGCGTCAGGTCGGCGGCGCGCTCGCCTTCGATGCGCCAGCGGACGCGGAGGTGCTTGTAAACGGGCTTCCAGTAGGCGCGCACGAGGATGTCGAACGAGCGCGCCCGCTCCGCCGGGTCGTCGCTGCCCACGGCGACGACGGCGGACCTGTGGGTCGTCGGAAACCTGCCTCGCGGCGCCCCGCGCGAGAAATCGTCGGCCATGTCTAAAGGAGCGCGGGGGCCACGCGGAATAGGATCATCGACAAGGCGAAGCTATCACAGCCCGTTGAACAGCCCGTTGAAAAGAGAGCCGGTTCCCTTCACGGTGCTCGGCGCCCCGGCCGCGGGCGCGCGCCCGGAGATCGGGCTGGCGGGCCGGAGCGACGCTCCGACGGCTCCTGAAACTTCTGACCTCTAGCGCCTTCCGAGGACAACGTGAACCCGCTCCGTCCTTTCCGCCATACACCCTGCGCTCCCCTCTGGGGCGCGCTCCTCGGCGCCTCGGCGCTGCTCTGGGGCCGGCAGGCCGCCGCCGAGGAGAGCGCCGCCGAGCAGCTGTTTCGAGAGGGCCGCGCGCTCCTGGTCGAGCAGCGCTTCGCCGAGGCCTGCCCCAAGCTCGAGGAGAGCCAGCGGCTGGAGCCGAGCCTCGGGACGAAGCTCAACCTCGCCTTCTGCTACGAGCGGCTCGGCAACGTGGCCACGGCCTGGGTCGGCTTCCAGGAGGCGCTCATCACGGCGCGAACCGCGGGAGACGCGGCGCGGGAGGCGTTCGCCAAGGCGCGGCTCGACGCGCTCGCGCCGCGCGTGCCGTGGCTCCGGGTGCGCGCCTCGGCGGGCGACGCCGGCGCCGGCCAGGTGACGATCCTGCTCGACGGGGCGGCGCTCGATCCGATCGCGTGGGACAAGGAGATGCCGGTGGATCCGGGCGAGCACGTGGTGGCCGCGGCGCACCAGGGCGAGGTCTTCTGGGAGACGACGGTGGCGCTGAAGGAGTCGGAGCGCGTGGACGTCGAGGTCCCGGCGCCCGCCCCGCCGGAGCCGGCACCGGCGCCCGCGCCGAGGCCGAAGCGTCGGCCCGCGGCCCGACAGCCGGCGGCGCGGCTGCCCACGGTGCGGCACGATGGAGCGCGCGAGGCGTGGAGCGCGCGCGCCGCCGCGCCGCGGGCAACGGGCCGATTCGTCTACGAGGCAGGCGTGTCTGTCGGCTTTCTCTCGCTGGACGCGGACACGATGGATGCATGCACGACCAGGTACGGGACCTGCTACTTCTCTGTTTCGGCCGCCAGCTTCCTCGCCGGGGCGACGGGGTTCGTCGGGTATACGGCGATGGAGCGCCTCGATCTTGGCCTTCGTGCCCAGATCGGCCTGCACTCGAGCGAGGGCATCCTCTTCGCGCTCGGCCCCTCGGTGTCGTACCTGCTCGGTGAGCGCTTCCGGGTGGGGTCGACGCTGCTCTTCGGCACGGCGACGCACGCCGGCGCGGTCTACGAGGAGGGCGGGTATTCCTGGGATGGGTCCAGCAACGTTTACTACGATGGAGGCCTGGTCGAGACCGAGCTGTCGCTGGGATTTTCTCTGGGCCTGGGCGCCGAGGTCGGCATGAAGCTCACGGACGGCCCGTCGGGCTCGCTCTTCTTGCAGGCGACGCCGCTGTTCCTCGTCGGCCCCGACGGCGCGGCGGTGTCTCTGCCGCTCGGCGTCGCCTACCGATGGGACTGACGTCCTGAGCTCCCCGCCGGAGCCCGGCCGCGCAGCGCTCGTGTGGCGCGGCCGGGCGCGCTCGCCCGCTGCTCGAAAGAGCCGGCGGCGCTCAGGGCGCGGTCACGACGGTGATCTCGCCGGTCGTCTGCACCGCGGAGGTGTCCCAGGCGAGCCCCGGGGCGAGCGGCACGGCGATATCCACGGCGGTGAGCGCCCCCGTGTGGGCGCCGCCCCAGCCGAAGAGGGCGATGGTGTCCCCGGCCTGGAGCGACACGGACCCGTCGCCCGGGAGCAGCCTCAGCGCCCCGTCGAGGTGGAGGTCCCCGTCCACTTGGAGGAGCGGCACGGCGCTCGAGCCCGCGACCGTGATGCTCAGGGTAGCATCTGGCCCCTGGCTATAGTTGCCGGCAATGATGGTCGACGGGTGAGCTTCCCCGACGGAGAGCTCGCCGGCTTGCATGTTGTCGAGATCGCCCACGAAGCTGCCGGTCTGGAGGCGCCCGCCGGCGAAGTCGAAGTCGCCCTCCCCGACCTCGATCGCGCCCGCGACGAGGTCGCCGTCCGCGAGGCGCACCGAGGGCCCCAGGTAGGGATAGCCGCTGACCGTCGGCGCGGCCCGGAGGAGGCCGCCGATGCTCACGAAGGCGTGATTGTCGACCAGGAGCGACGGAGACAGGTTGCCGATGGCAACGACGGTGACGTCGCCGCTGTTGAGCCACGAGGCATAGACATCGTTCACATTGACGAAGCCCCCGCCGAGCTGGGAGCGGATCTCGGTGTCTTCGGTCACGAGGGTCCCATAAGCCCCGACGGTGAGCGTACCGTATCCACGGTTCGCCCCCACGCGCAGGAGCCCCTGGTTGGTCCACGTGCCGCCCCAGCCGCTCACGCTCGCGTGGCTGTTGAGGAGGTCGTCGCCGTCGATGCTCGCGCCCGCCGTGGAGAGCTGGCCGCGGTGAATGGTCAGCGAGGCAGGGCTCTTCACGCCCAGCACGAACTGCCCGGTGCTCACCCACTTCGTCGCGGAGCCCGTGATGACGACCTCGCCCCCGCAGACCGAGCAGCCGTGGACTCCGCCGATATAGACGTCATGGGAGAAGAGGCTCCCTCCTTGCTTGAGCTCGACGTAGCCTTGACCAAGGTCGCCGATGTAGGTGTTTCCTCTGCTGGTCACGGTCGCGTCGTACCCCTCGACGAACAGACGACCATAACCCAGCGTGCCTCTCACGCCGACCACGAGATCATCGGTGGTCACCTCGGCGCCGTTCCGGACGACGACCCAGGCCTCGGAGAGGTTGAATCTGCCGATCCCCATGGATCCATTGTTGATCCAGGTCGAGCCGTACCCCTCGACCAAGACGGTGCCGAAATCTGCGTTCCCCCCGTTCACGGACGCGCCGGGGCTGATCAACGTCCCGCCAAGGGTCACCTCGACCGTCCCGGAGCCCACGACGAGCTGGCTCGTCCCCAGGTCCCAAGGGTCGGATGGATTCTGCGGGGATACATTCCCCGTGATGGTCACGTCCGCGTGGGCCAGTTCCGCCATGCCCGCCGACGCGGCGACGAGCAGCACCGAGAGCGCGCATCGAGCTTGATAGTTCATCATTCTGATCCCTCCACGAGAAGATTCAGTGGGCGTGAGAGCGCGCCATTGCCTGATGCCTCCGCGACGCCGGAGCACCATGCGAATGTGATCTCCCACGATGAAATGCATAGGCGATTGGGGTCATCATTGCAATGCATTTCGTCGCGTCATCGCGATCGGTGCTCGCATGTGGCCGGGCGACAGAAATCGAGTCACACAGTCCCGCGGTCTCATCGCCAGCGTCAGCCCTTGGTAACGCGCTGCAGCGCGACACGGGGGCGCGGCGGACGCCGCTTCTCTCCGGCACCGGAGACGGTCCGGCGCGGATAGCTGGGCTTTCTTCCGGCACCGGAGACGGTCCGGCGTGGATAGCTGAGCTTTGCTCCGGCGCCGGAGACGGTCCGGCGCGGATAGCTGAGCTTTGCTCCGGCATCGGAGACGGTTCGGCGCGGATAGCTGGGCTTTCTTCCGGCACCGGAGACGGTCCGGCGCGGATAGCTGGGCTTTCTTCCGGCACCGGAGACGGTCCGGCGCGGATAGCTGAGCTTTCTTCCGGCACCGGAGACGGTCCGGCGCGGATAGCTGAGCTTTCTTCCGGCACCGGAGACGGTCCGGCTCGGGTTCGGCCGTCGGAATCCTGCCATGCCCGTTGACCGCTCGAGACGGGTGCTTACCCCTGGCACGAACGTCCGGCGCGCGCCGAACGCTCACAACGCGTCCAGCCGAGTGGAGGGATCACGGCGTTTGTGTCCCTGCGCCGCCCGGCGAAGGACATCGACGAGAGGTGCTCCCCTCATGGCCAAGCCATCCGCTCCGGTCAACAAGAAGAAGCCGGCTCCCAGCGCGCTCGCGGCCCCGCCCCAGGCGGCGGCGGCGTTCGACAGGATCCTCCCCGAGATCGCGGCGCTGAGCCCGGATCGGCTCGTCTCCATCAAGATCGACATCCCTCGCGCCGTCTCCCAGGTGCTCGGCGTGCTGCCAGGCCTGCTCGCGCTGCGCCCCGCCATCGCCGCGCAGCTGCAGCAGCACGAGCTCGCGCTGCTCGACCGACTCGAGACCTACGCGCTCGCCGCCTGGTACGCGCACCTCGTGTGGCTGTCCAGCGGAGGTGCCGAGAGCGCGCTGAAGCCGCTCCTCGCCGAGGCGGCCGCGCTGCGCGAGAACCTGCTGGGCGACGCCGAGGCGCTCGCCCGTCGCGGGCTGCTCGACGCGGCGGCGGTCGCGGAGATCCGCGCGGGCCACGGGCACATCGACACGGCCAACGACCTCGTGGCGCTCTCGGCGCTCCTCGGCGGGCGCTGGTCCGACATCGCCGGCAAGACGGCGGCGACCGAGGAGGAGGTGAAGCGCGCCGGCGAGATCGGGCCGCAGCTCCTCACCGCCCTCGGCGCGCGGGAGCACGGCAAGGGGTCCGGGCCGACCGACGCCGCGGACAAGCGGGCGCGCGCGTTCGCGCTGCTCGTGCGCGCCTATGACCAGGCCCGCCGCGCCGTGACCTACCTTCGCTGGAACGAGGGAGACGCCGACACGATCGCGCCCTCGCTCTACAAGGGCCGCGGCGGCCGCGCCGCGTCGTCCAGCGATCCCGTGACCGAGCCCGCGGCCACCTCCGGCGCGCCCGGGAGCGCGCTGGAGGCGGCGCCCGAGGGCGCGCCGCCCACCGGCTAGAATCCCGGACAGGTCGACGTCACGCGGAGACGTCGGGCCTCACGGCCCACCACGCCGCAGGGGCCGCGTGCCCGTCCATCGACAGGCACGCTCCGCGTCCGATTTACCCGACGCATATTCCGCCGAAACTCACGGGAAACATCGCGACGGCTATATCCGGGCGAACGTCGTGGACGTGCTCGTCGCGGCGGCTCCCCCGATTCCATGGCTTCACGCGCTTCCCTGCACCTCAAGGTCGTCACCTCCGAGACAACGCGGACCCACTGCCCGTACTGCGCCTTCCAGTGCGGCATGGTCATGACCGATCTGTCGCCCTTCTCCGGGCCGATCGAGGTCCGGCCCGACGAGGACTTCCCCGTCAACCGCGGGCAGATGTGCATCAAGGGGTTCACCTCCGCGGACCTGCTCGATCATCGCGCGCGGCTGACGTCGCCGCTGCTCCGCGGGCGCGACGGCCGCCTCCTGCCGGCGCGGTGGGACACGGCGCTCGATTTCATCGCCGAGCGGCTCCTCCAGCTGCGCGAGGCCCACGGCCCCGCGGCGCTGGCCGCGTTCGGGAGCGGCGCCCTGACGAACGAGAAGACGTATCTCCTCGGCAAGTTCGTCCGCCTGGCCCTCGGCTCGCCGAACGTCGATTACAACGGCCGCTACTGCATGTCCTCCGCGGCGGCAGGGCAGAACAAGGCGTTCGGCGTCGATCGCGGCCTGCCGTTCCCGGTCGCCGACATCGCCCAGACCAAGACGCTCCTCCTGTGGGGCGCGAACTGCGCCGAGACCCTGCCGCCCATCATGCAATGGGTCTACGCCCAGCGCGACAGCGGCGGCACGCTGATCGTCGTCGACCCGCGGCGCACGGACACGGCGCGCGCGGCGGCGCTCCACCTCCAGCCCACGCCCGGGTCCGACCTCGCGCTCGCCAACGGCCTGCTCTACCTCGCGCTCGAGGAGAAGCTCGTCGACGCGGCGTACATCGCCGCGCGCACCGAGGGCTTCGACGAGCTCAGGCGCGTCGCCCTCTCGTACCACCCCGCGCACGTCGAGCGGCTCACCGGGGTCTCGACACAGGACCAGCTCCAGGCCGTGCGGCTGCTCGCCGAGGCGCCGAGCAGCATGCTGCTCTCGGGCCGCGGGCCGGAGCAGCAGTCCAAGGGCTCGGACACCGTGCTCTCCTTCATCAACCTGATGCTCGCCCTCGGCAAGGTCGGCAAGCCTTATAGCGGCTATGGCTGCCTGACCGGACAGGGCAACGGCCAGGGAGGCCGCGAGCACGGGCAGAAGGCGGATCAGCTCCCGGGCTACCGGCTGATCGAGAGCCCGGAGCACCGGCAGGCGATCGCCCGCGTGTGGGGGATCGACCCGGCGGAGCTGCCGTCCAAGGGGAAGAGCGCCTACGAGCTGCTCGACGCGCTCGGCCCCCAGGGCGGGATCCGCGCGCTGCTCGTGTTCGGCTCCAACGTGGTTGTCGCCTCGCCGAACGCGCTCAACGTCGAGCGCAAGCTCGCCGCGCTCGACCTGCTCGTTGTCTGCGACGCCTTCCTGAACGAGACCGCGGCCGACGCCCACGCCGTGCTCCCCGTCGCGCAGTTCGCCGAGGAGGAGGGCACGATGACGAACCTCGAAGGTCGGGTGATCCTGCGGCAGCGGGTGCGCCGGCCGCCCCCCGGCGTGAAGAGCGATATCGAGATCTTCTGCGAGCTCGCGCGCCGGCTCGGCGCCGGCAGGCACTTCCAGTACGAGTCCGCGGAGCAGGTGTTCGACGAGCTGCGCCGGGCGACCGCGGGCGCGAAGGCGGACTACAGCGGCATCACCTACGACAGGATACGACGGGAGCGAGGCGTCTTCTGGCCGTGCCCGTCGACCGAGCACCCGGGGACACCGCGCCTCTTCGCCGATCGCTTCCATCACCCCGACGGCCGGGCGCGCTTCCACGCCGTCCACCACCGGCCGGCCGCCGAGCTGCCCGACGACGCGTATCCGCTCTATTTCACGACCGGCCGCTACAAGGAGCACTACAACTCGGGCGCGCAGACGCGCCGGGTCTCCAAGCTGGAAGACGCCAAGCCCGAGCCGAAGGTCCAGGTCCACCCCCGGCTGGCGGCGCGGCTCGGCGTGGTGGAAGGCGACTGGCTGCTCGTCGAGAGCCGCCGAGGGGCGGTCGTCTTCCGGGTGTCGGTCACGCCGGAGATCCGGCCAGACACGCTGTTCGCGCCGTTTCACTGGGGCGGCAAGAAGGCCGCCAACGTCCTCACCAAGCCGGCGCTGGACCCGACCAGCCGGATGCCGGAGTTCAAGGTGTGCGCCGTCAGGGCGCGCCGGGTCTCGGAGTCGAACTGATGCGAAGGAAGGACCTTGTCGTCGTTGGCAATGGCATGGCCACCTGCCGCCTGCTGGACGAGCTCATCTCGCGCGGCGCCCGGGACCGCTACGACATCACGGTGTTCGGCGAGGAGCCGGGCGGGGCCTACAACCGCGTCCTGCTCAGCAAGGTGCTCGCGGGCGAGGCGGCCGACGCCATCGTGACGAAGCCGCCGGCGTGGTACGAGCGGAACGGCGTGAAGCTCGTGAGCGGGACGTCCGTGACGCGGCTCGACACCGCGGCGAGGATGGTCGTGACCGGAGGCGCCGCGAGCCATCGTTACGACGTCGCGGTGATCGCGACCGGGAGCCGGCCGCTCGTGCCGCCGCTCGAGGGGATGACGACGGCGGAGGGGGATCTGCGCCCGGGCGTCTTCGTCTACAGGACCATGGACGACTGCCTCCGGATGCGCGGCCACGCGCGGGCGGGAGACAACGCCATCGTGGTCGGCGGCGGGCTGCTCGGCCTGGAGGCCGCCAAGGTGCTGAGCGACATGGGCCTGCACGTGACCGTGATCCACGTGGCCAAGGGCCTCATGAACGCGCAGCTCGACCAGATGGGCGGCGACATGCTCGAGCAGCAGATCGAGCGCTGCGGGATCTTCGTCCGCACCGGGCGCACGGTCGAGGCCATCTGCGGGGACGAGGTGGTCGAGGGGGTCCGCCTCGACGACGGCAGCGTGCTGCCGGCGGACATGGTGATCCTGGCGTGCGGGGTGCGGCCCCGCGTCGACGTGGCGCGCGCCTCGGGATTGCCCATCAACAAGGGCATCGTGGTCAACGACACGATGGCCACCCAGGTGCCCGGCGTCTACGCGATCGGCGAGTGCGCGGAGCACCGGGGCAAGCTCTACGGCATCGTGACGCCGATCTGGGAGCAGGCCGCCGTCCTCGCGGATCTCCTGACGGGCGCGAACCCGCAGGCGCGCTACCGGGGGTCGAAGCTGTACAGCCGGCTGAAGGTGGCGGGGGTCGACGTCACCTCGATGGGCAGCGTCGAGCCGGAGCTGGAGAGCGACGAGGTGCTCCAGATCGTGGAGACGCGGAAGTGCACCTACCGGAAGCTGATCCTCCGCGACGGGCGTCTCCTCGGGGCGATGTTCGTCGGCAACACCGCGGCCTCGGCGGCGCTCGTGCAGATGTTCGATCGCAACGATCCGCTGCCGGCCGACCCGCTGGAGGTGCTCTGCGCGGGCGGCGGTGGTGGAGGGACGGGGGCGCAGGGCGAGCGGATGATCTGCAACTGTCACAAGGTCAGCGAATCGGCGCTCCGAGAGGCGATCCAGGGCGGCGCGTGCACGCTCGAGGCGGTGTGCGCGGCGACCAAGGCGGGCACCGGGTGCGGGTCGTGCCGCAGCGAGGTCGCGCAGATCGTGACCCGGCACGCGCCCGCGGAGCAGCCTTCCGAGAGCCGCATCGTGGCCGCGGGGTAGGCGCGCATCCGACGTAGGCTGGACGTAGCGGGCTACGGGGGGGTCTGCGATGGGCAGACCGGCGTGAGCGGCAGATCGAGCTGCACGACGCCGATGGACCAGTCCTGGTAGATGGTGCGCATGCGGTCCATCCAGTTCGAGCCGGAGGTCTGTCGCGGGTTCAGCGGCTGGGTTGCGGTCTCATCGATCACGCTGCATCCCGGCTCGTCGGCGTCGGGTTCCGTCCGCGAGACGGCGAAGAAGGGAACGCGGTCGGTCACCGCCATCGGACCGATGAGCTGCCTGCGGAGGATGTTGCCGCCCGCGATCACGCGGTTCGGCATGTTGAGCAGAAGCGCGTGGAAGGCGGAGACCACCAGCGCCGAGAGGGAGTTCACTTCATAGCGCTTGCGCCAGATCGGATCAGGAGCCGCGGCCTGCAACCGGACGAGCCACGGCCGAGCATGGCCGGCGGTGTGATCCACCGATCCGCCGGCGATGAGCTCGCCTCCAAGGGCCTGCACCACGTTCAGCTCGGAGGAGAAGAACTCGTCTCCCACCGGCGGGCCGTACTGCGCGGACCACAGCGGCCTCCCCGAGACATCGATATTCATGGCCAGCGCCATCTTCGGGCCCTTCGCCGGCTCGAGCAACCCGACGGCGAGCGTCTGGCCCGCATCCTCGGCGATGTCGTTGAAGACCGCGTCGTGGTCCGGAACCTCATAAGCATGCTGGGCGACGATGTTTCCGTCGCGGTCCACGCGCGCCAAGAACGGCATCCACGGCTCCGGCTTCGGGTGTGCGACGCGCGTCCTGCCGACGATGGTCGGGCCGAACGAAGGCAGGACGCGCAGGCGCACCGGGCTGAGCTGACCGCGGCCGAAGATGCGGGTCACGTCGCTCGACGCATTGCCGTCGCCATCGATGGTGAAGACCATGGCGCCGACCGCGTCGTCGCTCGGCGGCGAGCCCGTGCTGTCGGAGAGCACCGATGTCTGGAAGACGACCAGCAGCCTGTCCCCGTCCGGCGCGGGTAGCCGCGCGATGCCCCGGCCCGCCGTGTGGAAATCGTAGGGCACGCGGCAGCCGTTGACGAGGAGGGGAAGGTAGATGCGCGCCCACTGCCGCCTGGCGTCGAGCGAGAGCTTCAGCACAAATGCGCGGTCAGGGACGCCGCCGTACGCCAGCGATGCCGTGCCGACGATGTAGATGCCGTCCGGCCCCACGCTCATCGCCGCGACCCTCATGACGTTGTAGAGCTCTACGGGACTGCCGACGCTGAAGATCCAGCTCGCGACGAGCTTGTGGGCGTCGTCGAACTTCAACAGACATCCCGGCGAGGCTTCGCGCGGCGCCGGCGAGACGTCGACCAGCGCGAAGTAGCCGCCGCGCGGATCGGGTTGAATGTCGACCACACGCGACGTTGTGCTCGGAAACACGGACGGATCGACGATCTGTGTGATGATGTCAGCGGCCGATGATGCCATGGACAGCCTCCTTCTCCCTGCAAGGGTATGGAGCGACCAGCACGATGCTGGCCACGTAATCAGCGGCGTGCAGCGTCGCACAGCCGCGGAACCACCGGACGACAGGGCGGATCGCTACCGTCTGGTGGTTCATGGGTAGCGCCGGAAGGGCGCTCGGTCGAGATACGAACGGGGGCTCGAACCGTTTCGTCGACTCCGGATGTTTGCGCGCACCCCCTTGGTGAGCGCATTCTCAGCGGCGAGGTCCACTCCCCAGGTGACGCTGCGGCCTCCGTGGCCCCGCCGGGCCGCCTCTCCAGGCGACGCCGCTGCCGCGCCCCCTCCCCCGCGCGACCTCCTCACGCGGGGCTCAGGGCCCTCTCTGTCGGCGGTTAAGTGAGCAGGGCAGCCTTGCGCGGGAAAGCGCCCCGAGGACGCTGCGCTAATTCGAGCAGACGCCGCAGACGCGATCGCACGTCCCGTCGCAGCACGTCATGCTCGGCGGGCTGCAGCGTGGCGGCGGCGGCGGGCAGCCCTCGGGCGGGCACGGATCAGGGGGAGGCTCGGGACACGGAGGTCCGCACGGGAACTCGGTTCCACAGCGGTCGACGACGGTACCGCACACCGGAGGACTTCCGCACGCCTCCTCGTGGGTTAAGCCATCACACCTGGGAACCTGCGGAATGAATCCGCGAATGACCCACTGCACCTCAGCAGATGCCGTGCAAGTCGCGACCGTCACGACCCCGGAACCGACCGTGCTTCGCAGGCAGAGCCCCGCGGGGCCACCATTGTGTAGCTGACCGGCAGCGCCGAGCGTCCAGTGCTGCGAGCGCTTGAGAGGGTCGCAGGGCTGCGCGAGGACGCGATCCCCGGGTTTGGGGACGTCGTCGGCGGTACCCAGGCAGGCTCCCGCGCCGATCCGGGGCTGCAGGTAGTCGGCGGGCTCGAGGGAAAGCAACGTGGTGCCGCCCGCGGCCACGGTGGTCATCTGCCAGCGCTGCTCACACCGGGGCCCAGTCACGACCTGATTCGACGCGTCGACGCTCAGGCAACTTCCGTCGGAGGAGCTGCGCGGCAGCTCTCCGAGCACGCCGACAGTGGCGCTCTGGTAACAAAGGTTGGCGCTGCTCCATGCGGCTCCCGCACCTCGGATATAAGGCTGTACACACTTGAGATTGGGGAGCGGGCCGGCGTCGGACCACCTCAGGATGATGGGCGTCGCAGCGGGGTAGCATACATAATTTTTCTCCGCGCTGAACTCAGCGTCGAGCGGCGCGTAGATCTCGTTGCACTGATAGTTGCTGAGCCCTGCGATCCTGGGATCGGAGAGGCCCAGGTTGCTCCAGAACCACGACCGCGAGGCAACGCAGAACAGCGTGATACCCGTCTTGCTCTGGAAGCGAGTATCCTTGGACGGACCCATCAGAAAGCACGACTTACCTCCGGGCGCCCAGCCGCCGCCGAACCCCGAGACGAACGCGAACGGCCCGTAGAGCGCCTCAACGCCCCGGACGTCGTCGACGGTCAGCGTCTGCCCGCGGCCGAGCACGGGGACGCCGTCCTTTCGCGCTATCGTCGTGAGTCTGTTGCCCATCACCTTCTTTCCAAAGGCCTTCGGGCCGTAGTGCATGATCGATGAGTAATCGTACGGCCGGAGCACCAGGAAGTCTGTGGCCTCCTCGAAGTTGTACCCTTGGCCATCCTCGACGTTGGACAGGAACACCTGGATGAATCTGTCGCGCTCGACGGAGGTGTGCTCGTGCGCGAGGCCGATGGCGTGCCCGATCTCGTGGACGATGCCGCCCGCGTCGAGGTTCTTGCCGATATAGATGGGCTGCCCGCCGCCGACGCGGCCGACGTACGACCGGCCCGCGTCGTCCCGCATGTTGTTCTCAAAACGCACGTAGTCCTTGTGATGAGATGTCCGCTTCACGAATCGGATCGGCGTCTTCGTCTCCCACTCGACCATGGCTGTTTGAAGATTGGTGCTATTGAGGAAGTCGGATACGATCTCGTAGGGGATGACCGCCCGCGGCCACAGGTTGTCCCCCCGGATCGCCACCACCGAAGGCGCCGGGGGCGTCTCGGACGGTCTGACGAGGATATCGCCTTGCACCACGGCCATCCCGGCGTTCTCGGTGTAGGTGACGCGCGTGCTCCCGAAGAGCTGAGGGATGTACCCCAGCTTCAGTACGTCTCCTGGGTCAGCTCCGAATCCGTCTAGATTGCCCGGCAGGGCTCCCTGAGGCAGAGCCCTCGGGCCGCGGGTGACGGAGGCGCTGCAGGCTACGACGAGGCAAACACTCGCGGCGCTCGCGAGGATATGTGTGTTCTTCATCGGATACCTCGGGGAGATGATGAGCGGCAAGGGCGGGGAGCCCCGCAGGCTGTCGCGTGGAGGCAGCGCCTTCGATGGATGAACAAATCATTGATAACGCGTCGCTTTTTCAGGAGGTGGCGGATCGCACGAGGGATCCGCTGTCGCCTGAGGCGAGCGTGGCGATTTGCCCTTGATATCCTCGAATGGCTCTGCGCTTCCTTGCCCCCGCCCCGGGCGCTGCATCGGTTCGTGATCCCCTACGCAGGTGCGACGGGAAGGTTTCGCTCCCTCTTTCCCGGCTGGCCTAGTCGAGTAGGCAGGGGTCGACTACCCCCCGACCGCGTCCGGCTCGCTCGCGACCCACGCGAAGCGATCGTCGACCCCGGCGCCCCCGCCGCTCGCCTCGCTGGCCCCCTCGGACCAGGCGAAGCGCCCGCGCCCGCTCGCCTTCACCCCCGCTGACGCCTCTCCCCTCCAGGCGAACCGGTCGACGCCCGAGGTCTTGTCGATCTCGACCTCGTCGTCCTCCCCCGCGATCCGGTCGTAGACGCTGTCGCGGTCTCCGAGCGCGAACGGCCCGAAGCTGTAGCCGTCCGAGCCCGCGTCGAGGTCCCCGATGTCGTGGTACTGCGCGTCGATGGAGCTGTAGACCTTCCCGCCGACCTTCTTCGTGTACTTGAACCCGTTCGCCAGGGCCGTGTACTTGAGGATGCTGCTGACCTTCCTCGACTGGAGGAGGCTCTCCTCGGTCGCCTTCTTCCACGTCTTGATGGCGATGATCGTGTCCTTCGCCGAGGTCGCCGCGGCCTTGACGCTCTTCCCGAGGCGCTTCATCTGCTCGGCGGCGCCCTCCCCGAGCTCCGCTGCGCCCTGCTTGAACGACTTCCACAGGCTGCCGTCGGCGACCTCCGCGAGCTCGTCGAGCAGCTCGTCGCTCTGCGATCGCAGCCGGCCGAGCGCGTCCGAGAAGCTCTCCGCGGCCTGCTTGCCCGCCTTGGACGCCACCTCGTCCGCGGCCTCCTCCGCGGACTCCTTCAGGATCTTCGCGAGCGTCCCCTCGGCGCTCTCCCGCGCGAACGCCTTGCCGGCCCGCTCGAAGAACGGCTGCGCGAGATCCGCGGCCCCCTTGGCCATGAACTTGGCGCCCTTCAGCACCCCCTTGCCCGCGGCCTTGGCGCCCTTCCACATCTTGCCCGCGATCTGGCCGCCGAACTTCATCAGGATGTCCATCGCGATCTCGATCGCGATGTCGACGAGGCAAGCCACGAAGTCGGCAAACGTGAAGCCTGCCTTGGCCGTGCCCCAGACGACCGTGAAGTCGAGCGGCAGGCTGACCGGGCTGTTGCAGGCGAGGTGGAGCGAGAACGGCACGGTCTTGAACGGCGAGCACGCGAGATCGCACGCGGTCTCGCCGAAGATCGGGTTGTCGCACGCGATCGCGACGCCGCTCGTCCCCCACGCCGAGATCGAGCTGCCGAAGAGGATGGTCCAGGGCAGCAGCGGATTCCACCCCTGGACCACATCGACGTGCGGGACGACGAGGCTGGCGTCGCTCCCCCGCCCCATCCAGTGCACGCCGTCGAGCTGGATCTCGCGCTTGCCCTGGTCCGACCAGAACGAGAACAGGTGCGTGCCGCTGACCAGGCCGACGTCGAGGTGCGGCCAGTACTTCTGCGGCACGTAGGCCCCGGGCGGCGGCATCGGCCACCAGAACAGCGCCTCGTGCCACGAGAGGCCGATGAACACGTTCCATCGCGTGACGGTCAGACAGCCATAGCCCATCGCCAGCGCTCCTTCACCGCCGCTTCACCGCCGCGCCGCGGTCCAGCGTCCAGCGCACCTCTCGGCGCAGGTTCATCTTCTGCTCCTCGGTGAGCTCCAGGGCCACGGGGGCCCGGGCGCTCCAGACGACGACCACTTCGCCCGGCACGGGGCGCACGACCACGGAGCAGAGGTGCGTCTCCACCTCGGTCAGCCGGCCCGGGTCGAGCTCCAGGAGCACCCGGGGCGCCTCGCCGGGGAGATGAAACGAGTAGACCTGCCGGTTGGGGTGCAAATTCCGCAGCTCGAAATAGTCGCCCGGCGCGAGATCGGAGACGCTCATCCCGGGCGATGCCGTCTGGGCATGCTCCAGGCGGAGCGGCGCGCCGGGGTCCTGGTACAGCGGCGGGATCTCGAGGACATCCCGGGCGGCCCAGCCCCGCTCGACCTCCGCGGGGACCTTGCCGTCGCTCTGGCAATAGGGCGCGAGCCCGAGGTACGCGAGCCGGGGGAACCAGGCCATCGACTGGAAATCCCACCCCGCCGGGAGCGGGGCGTGGATCCATCGATATGGCTTGCCTGCGGCGAGGCGCTGAGGGGTCAGCGGGTCGAAGGGGTATTCGAGGTTCGGGATCGGCAGCCCCGCGAAGCTCTCGGCGTCGAGCTCCATCAGGTAGCCATAGCCGCAGGGGTTCCTGGGATAGTGATAGGGCGTGTCGGCGAGCGCGCTCATCCCACGCCGGGCATCCTGGATGAACTGGCCGAGGATATCGCCGCTCCGCCCGAGCGCCGTCAGGTCGACGCCGCCATAGGCGTAGTCGTAGCGGACCGGGACCACCTCGATCGGGGTCGCCTCGGAGAAGCGCGGCCGGCCGGCGCGGTCGAGCTCTCCGACGCGGTCGCCGTGGACCACGATCTCGCGCTGGTGCCTGCCGAACTGCACGCTGGCGGTGAGCTTGCGGGTCTGCGTGTCGTAGGCGTGGGCGAACGCCTGCACGACGACGTCGGTCGCCCGCCGGAACGGGAGCAGATCGTCGACGGCGATCGGCGGGGAGACCCGCGGCGGCTTGCGTTTGTCGTTGTACGGGATCTCGTCGTCGTGCAGGACCTCCTGCTGCCCCGGGGCGTCGAGCTCGCACCGGCCGTTGTGGATCCGGTAGGTGCGCTTCACGACCCAGGCGATCCACGGCCGCCCGTCGGGCTCGCCCTGGAGCAGGAGCTCGGTCTTGCGGCGCGGTCGCGGCGCCGGCGCGGGGGCGGCGGGCGGCGTCGGGTCGCCGATCACGGGCGCCTCCGGGGCACTCGGCCTCGTAGATGCGCCACCGGCCTCGCCAGTAGTTCTGCTGCGGATCCTCGGCGTCTCCGGGCTGGCGCCGCGTGTCGGTGAGCAGCGGCTCCATCTGCTCCCAGAAGGCCTGGCCCAGCGCAGGGCCGAAGATCGCCGTGACCGTGTCCTTCATGAGCTCGTGGCGCTGCTCCTCCGGCAGCAGATCGAACGCGTCGGGCGGCCGAGGCATGTGGCGCCATCGTAGCCGGCGGGCGCGGGAGCTGGCGACCTTTCCGTCGCGTCCGCCACGAGGCGCGCCGCGCGCGGAGGGCGACCTTCCAGGGATGGCGGCCGAGCCGACCGGGCCTGTTCTGCCCACCCACGGTGGCTCCCCGACAGCGTTCCAGCCCGCCCCACAGGACCGGAGACGCCTCGCTCGGCGGCATCCAACCAGGTCGCCCGCGCGGGTAGGCAGGCGTGCCGAGCCGAGGCGAGTACCCAGGGCGCGCCGCCGCGACTATCCTGCTCGAGCTCGATGGCATCGTCGCTGGAATTGAAGCAGGTTCAGTCGCGCGCGGATCGCCTCACGCCGCTACCGCCTCACGTGAAGCGCCTCTCGGTCTCGAGGAGGATCTGGAACGGCGTCTGTGTCGACATCACCGAGTTCTGGGGCAAGGGCGAAGTCTGCAACCACCTCTGTTTCGAGGACCAGGTCCGGCTCTCGGGGCTGCTCGAAGAGGTCGGTGGCCGCTGCGAGCCGCGGCTGAAGGCGGGGAGGCGCTGCCCCATCGACTACACGCCGCGCCACATGCATTTCGCGCCGGCGGGGATGAGCATCTGGGGCTACAGCCCCGACCTTCGGTACCTGAAGGACATCACGCTCGTATTCGACGTACGCGCGCTGGAGGAGCGCGTCGGCGAGAGGTTCGGCTCCGAGGCCGTGTCGACACCGCGGCTGCGCTTCTCCGATGACAGGCTCTGGACCCTGCTGAGGCTGCTGTCCGAGGCGGCGCACGAGGCGGATCCGTCGACGGAGCTGTACGGGGACGGGCTCACCGCCGCGATCGTCGCCCGCCTTCTCCTTCCGAGGCAGCCCTCCCCGGCTCGGCGCGCCTGTCTGCCGCCATGGCAGTTGCGCCGGGTGGAGGAGTATATCGAGGCCCACCTCTCCCGCCCCGTCGCGCTCGCGGAGCTCGCGGCGCTGACCGGGCTATCCCAGGGCCACTTCGCCAGGGCGTTCAAGGCGTCCACGGGGATGGCTCCGTACCGCTGGCACCTCGAGCGACGGATCAGCCGCGCGCAGGCCCTGCTGCTCGACGCGAGGAGCTCGCTCGAGGACGTGGCAGCGGCGACGGGATTCGCGGACGCTGCGCACTTCGGGCGCGTGTTTCGCAAACGGGTGGGGGCGACGCCCGGCGCCTGGCGGCGCGAACGCCTCGGCTGACGCGGCTCGGCGCCCACAAAACCTCAGGTTCGTACAGGCGACGTCCGGATCGTTCAATGCTTTCCCAGCGCTCGTATCGTAGGAGTCACCGCACCGGCTCGCCGCGCCGAACGCGCGGCCCACGAGCCGAGCCCAAGGAGAGCACCCATGGCAGCCAAGAAGGGACTGCAGGCACTACTGCGTCCGGAAGACAGCGTTCTGGTCCTGATCGACCACCAGCCGTTCCAGTTTGCGAACCTGCACAGCCACGAGCCCGGGCTCATCGTCAACAACGTGGTCGGCCTCGCCAAGGCCGCGAAAGCATTCCAGGTGCCGACGATCCTCACCACCGTGCTGGAGCAGCGCGGCGGCCGCCTGATCAAGAGCCTTCAGGACGTCTTCCCGGAGCAGAAGCCGATCGATCGCACCTTCATCAACACCTGGGAGGACCGCCGGGTCGTGGAGGCGGTCGAGAAGACCGGGCGCAAGCAGCTCGTGCTGGCCGCGCTCTGGACGGAGATCTGCCTGGCCATGCCCGCGATCCACGCCCTGGAGGAAGGCTACGACGTGTTCGTCGTGACGGACGCGTCCGGCGGCGTCTCGGCCGAAGCGCACGACATGGCGATCCGTCGCATGGTCGCGGCGGGGGCGGTTCCGATCACCTGGCTCGCGGTCACCGGCGAGTGGCAGCGCGACTGGGCGCGCGAACACAGCGTCTCCGCCCTGGCAGAGGTGCTCGGCGGACACGGCGGCGGCAGCGGGATCGCGTTCGCCTGGGAGACCCAGCTCCTCGAGGGCCGCGAGCGCTGACGCATGAAGCGGCGAGGCCCGGACGCGCCTCGCCGGGTCCGCGGGCTCGGCGGTGAGCGGTCCCCGCCGCTTCGCTTCGAAGGTCCCCCGTCCGTGATCGGCGACATGTCGGGCCGATCGCATGAGGCGGTTTCTCGTTGATCTGCCGCGAGCCAACAGGGATCCTGCAGACTCGTGACATGAGCGAGCAGAACGCGACACTCCCGCTGGACTCCGCGCGCGCCGGGCAGATCGCGGCGCAGACGCTGCCGTTCGCCCCCGAGAGCGCGAGCGGCGGGATGGGCGGGGTCGTGTGCGCCTCGCTGACGCCGGCGGCGTCGGCGACGGCGGCGCGGGCGGCGGTCGATTCGGTCGCGTGGCGCCACGAGGGCGCGCTCCGGATGACCGTCGTCGTCAAGGCCAGCTTCTCGATCGACGCGTCGCCGATGGCGCCGGCCGAGGCGGCGGAGCCGATCCACGCGAAGGACGTGCACCACCGCCGCGGCCCGATGACGCACGTGACCGCGGCGAGCGATCGCGTGCCCTACCGCCAGTACGTGGACGTGACCGCCCTCGGGCACGCGTGCGCGCCGGGGGGCCGCCCCGTCGCCGAGGTGACCGCGCGGTTCGCCCTCGTGCAGCGCGGCGCGCCGGGCGTCGACAAGACGGTGCGGGTCGTCGGCCGCCGCCGGAAGGCCGGGGACGCGCCGGAGCCGTTCGCGCGGCTGCCGATCACCTACGAGCGCGCCGCCGGCGGGCTCGACGCGCCGGACAACCCCGTGGGCTGCGCCGAGGGCGACGGCGAGCTGCCGAACGTGCTCGATCCGGCCGATCTGCGGCGGCCCGCCGGCTTCGGGCCGATCGCGGCGGTGTGGCCGGCGCGCAGCCGGCGGCTCCCGGCGGGCGCGCGCGCGGGGCTCGACGCCCCGGTGATGGAGGTGCCGAGCGGCGTCGACTGGTCGTACTTCCAGTGCGCTCCGCGCGACCAGCGGGTCAGCGCGCTGCAGGCCGACGCGGTGGTCGTGCTCGAGGGGTTCCACGCGGAGCGCCCGCGCATCCAGAGCGCGCTGCCGGACGCGCGCGCGGCCGGGGCGGTGTACGGCCTCGACGACGCGGATCCGGACGCGCCGAGGCGGCTCGCGTTCCATGCCGACGGGCTCCACGTGGACGCCGATCGCCTGCTGTGCGCGATCACCTGGCGCGCCCACGTCGAGCTGCGCGACCTCGCGCAGCGCGGGTGCCTGATGGTCGTCGCCGGGGTGGGCATCGGGAGCGCCCCGGCGGTGCCGCCCCGGCGCCCGCCGCGCCCGAGCCCCGCGGCGGCCGCGCCGTCGCGCTCCGGCGAGCCGCGCCGGCCCGCGGCGGGCGCTGGCGGCACGCTGGCGGTCGACGAGGCGCGCGCGCCGGAGAGCGCCGCGGCGCCGTCGGCGCCCGCTGTTGCGCCCTCCCCCGTCGCAGCGCCGGCGCCTGCCGTCGTGCCGCCCCTGCCGCCCGCCGCAGCGCCCTCGCCCGCCGCAGCGCCGTTGCCGCCCGTCGCGGCGGCAACGGCGCCGGCCGCAGCGCCCCCGGAGGAGCCGGTCCCGATCGAGCGCTACGCCGCCGTCGCGTCGGAGCTCGCCGACAAGGGCGCGCTGCGCAGCAAGGTGCTCTCCGCCCACGACCTCGACGAGCCCACCTGGCGGAAGGCCGAGCGGCGCTGGCGCGGCGCGCTGGAGCGAGAGCTGAAGCGCGGCGAGCGCGCGTTGCGCGAGCGCTTCGACGACGCCTACGTGAGCGCCTGGGAGCGGCGCCACCCCGACCGGTTCGGCGCCGCGCAGTACGCGCGCCTCGTCAGCGCCGAGCGGCGCGGCACGCTCACGCTGGAGATCGCCGACCTGGGGCTCGACGCCTCGCTCGGCATGCGGCTGAAGCGCGTGTGGCAGCGGCGCGCCGCCTCCCGCGCCGCGCTCGCGGAGCAGATCGAGCGCGCGCTCGCCGCGCTGTGATGTCGTCGCATCGCCGGCGGTCTCGAGTCGCCAAGACGCCAAGACGCCAAGACGCCAAGACGCAAAAAAAGAGAATTTTATCTTGGCGTCTTGGCGTCTTGGCGTCTTGGCGCCTTGGCGGTTCACTTCTCGCTTGAATAGCGTGATCGATGCCTAAGCACGCGCCGTCGGCCGGAAGCGGGCCAGCAAGGAAAGGGGCACGTCGGGCAGCGGCGGAGGCACGGCCTCGCCGAGCGCGAGGAGATCCAGCGTCTCCTCGGTGAAGTGCCCCGTGAACTGGCGCCGCCGCGCGGTCAGCCACGCGTTGATGGAGGCGGCGCCCTCTTCGCGCGCAGCCTGGATGTCCGCGAGCTCGTCGGCATCGAGGGGCGTCGTGGCGATGAAGTCCTGCACCGTCTTGAGGACCTCGTGGAACCGCGCGAGCTCGGTCTGGATGCCCTCCGCGACGAGGGCAGCCCACGCGGCCTGATACGAGGGGACCGGCACCTCGGCGAGGTGCTCGATGCGCTGGACGCACGCCTTGGCGCGCCACGTCCGGCTCGGTCGCTCGATGGATGCGCCGAGGTAGTCCTCCAGCTCGCCGCGGTCGCCGGCGTCAGGCACCTCGGCGGCGGCCGAGAGCGCCCGAGGTCGCCACCGGCTCACGAACCGGTCGAGCTCCGCCACGAGGTCGGGCAGGTCGGGGTCGCGCGGAGGCCGCAGCGATCGCCATCGACGCCACTCCCCCAGCGAGCGCTCCCCCCCAACGAGGCTCGCGCGATAGACGCCTTCGGCATGGATCTCCGGCGTGTACCCCGCGAGGAGCGCGCGCGTCTGGACCTCCGGGAGACCCACGACGTAAAGGAACGCGCAGAGGCGCCTGAGCTGCTCGTGCGCCGGCGGGCTGAGCGCGGGCAACGCGAGATCGCGGAGCAGGGTGTTCGGCGCGGGCAAGGAGGCCATGATCCTATAGAGATATATGGAGCTCACCCCGCCGCAACCGCCAGCGCGATATCGTGCTCGTGTCGTGTGCGGGCGCTCCGAGCTCGGCGATCGCTCGATCGCGATGGCCCGCGCCGAGGGCCGCACTCAGCGGCGCATCAGCATCTCGGCCCCCGCCTGCGAGCCGCCCAGGCTGGCCCATCGCCCCGCGAGCTGCCTGCCGTCGATCGCATAGCTCACCACGCCGACCGGCTGGCCCGGCGACCAGCCCACCACGAGCTGGTCGCCCGAGCGGAGGCCCACCCCCTTGAGCGTGCCGGTGCTCAGCGTCCAGGTCACCGCGTACGTGTCGCCCGTGCGCGCGATGGCGACCGTCCCTTGCCGGCTGCCCTCGACGATGCGGTAGCTGCCCGTAAGCCCCTCGGGCCCCTGCAGCGTCTCGGCCTCGATCTGGCCGGGCCGGTCGGTCGCGATCCACTGCCCGCGGAGGCGATCGCCCTCGATGCGGTAGGCGGCCGCGCCGTACGGGCCGCCGCTCGCCCAGCCCACGGCGAGGGTCTGCCCCTGCACGAACGCGATCCCCTCGTAGCCAGCGCCCTTCGTGATGATCCAGGCGATGCGGTACGTGCCCCCGCTCCGGGACAGGAGGACGTTGCCCGCGTAGCTGCCCTGCCCGCCCGGGTTGCGCGACGACGTGATGTCGTACGTGCCGGCCAGGTCGACGTCGCTGGCCGTCGCGGCGCCCGGCGGCCGGATCGGCGCCGCCGGGGCGCTGCCAGGCGTCGCGCCGGCGCCGCCGTACGGCGGCGAGAGGGCCTCGGGCTCGGTCGCGCGCAGGCGCTCGACGAGCACGACGCCGCCGACGACGAGGGCGGCGACGGCGAGCAGCCCGCCGCCGGCGATCGCGAGCAAGAGGCCCCAGGGCGCCCTCCGCGCCGGTCGGGCCGGGACCAGCGCCAGGGTGCCGCCGGCCAGGCCGCCGACGTCGGTGCCGGCCATCGTCGGGTACGTCGGGCCCGTGATCGCGGGCGGGGCCGGCGCGAACGGCCCGGGCGGCGGGGCCGCGGACCGGGAGACGGCCGCGGCGAGCACGGGATCGAGCGCCGCCATGGCCTGCGCGGCGTCGGCGAAGCGCGCGCGGGGGTCGCGCGCGACGCACCCGGCGAACCAGGCGTCGAAGCCCGCGGGGATCAGGTGCGCGCAGCCGTGGCGCGCGGCGCGGGCCGACGCCGGCTCCAGCGGGACGAACAGCACCTCGCGCATCAGCGACATGACCGAGGCGCTCGGCCCGCGGCTCGGCTCGAGCCAGTACATGCGCCCGGTGAGCAGGGTGAACGCGAGCAGCCCGAGCGCCCAGACGTCCGACGCCGGGGTGACGTGCTGCGACGCCTCGGTCTGCTCCGGCGCCATCCAGAGCGGCGTCCCGACCGACGCGGTCAGCGCCGTGGTGGCCCGCGCCTCGGCCACGATCTTCGCGACGCCGAAGTCGAGCACCTTGACCTTGAAGCGGACGTTCTGCTGCCGCGGCCGCGCGATGAAGACGTTCTCGGGCTTGAGATCGCGGTGCACGACGCCCGCGCGATGCGCCGCCGCCAGCGCGTGGCACAGCTGGCCCATGAGCTCGCGGACCTCGTCGGGCGGGAGCGCGCCGCGCTGCGCGATCACGGCCGACAGGTCGGCCCCGTCGAGCAGCTCCATCGCGAGCCACGGGATCTGCGTCGCCGGATCGACCCCGGCCGCGACCACCTCCACGACGTGGTCGCTCTCGACGCGCGCCCCCACCCTCGCCTCCTGCTCGAAGCGCTCGCGGAAGCGCGGGTCCTGCGCGAGCTGCGCGTGCATCAGCTTCACCGCGCGCTGCTTGCCCGTGGAGATCTGCTCGGCCACGAGCACGGCGCCCATGCCCCCCTGGCTCAGGGGGCGGACGATGCGGAAATCGCCCCCGAGCACGGTGCCGGGGGCGAGCGGTGCGGCTGTCGTGAGGTCGACCATGGCGAGCGGGGGCGGCGCCGCGAGCGGCGCGCTCCGCTAGCGTACCCCCGGACGCGCGATGAAGGGGCGCCGCGAAGCGCCCGGCGGCGCGGGCGGCGGCGCCGCCGCCGGGGTCGGGGGCCCGCCGCGCCGGGAGCGATCAGCCCCCGCCCCGCTCGATCCGCACCACGATCTGGTCCGTCGCGCTCAGACGGACCGGATAGGTCTTGAGCCCCGGCCCGCCGTTCAGCGCCTCCCCGGTCTGCACGTCGAACTTCTGCGCGTGCAGCGGGCAGACGATCGCGCAGCCGCCGAGCAGCCCGTCGATGAGCGGGCCGTCCCGGTGCGGGCAGCGCGCTTGCGTGGCGAACACGCGGCCGTCCCGCGTGCGGAACACCGCGACCCGCTCCGAGCCGACCTCGAACGCGCGCCCCTCGCCCGGCGGGATCGCCGCGAGGGGGCCCAGGGTGATCTCCATGTCGCGCTCCCTCATTGCACGATCGGCAGGACCGACCGGAACTGGTTCGGCGTCGCCGGGGCGTACGCCTCCCGCCACGGATCGCGGTACGCCTCGACCGTCCTCTGCATCTCCTCGTCGAGGCGCGCGGCGACGCCCTCGCTGTCGTCCACGACCACGGCGCGGATCTTCTGGATCCCGACGCGCTCGACGAAGCCGTACGTCCTCTCCAGGTACCTGGCGTTCTCGCGGTAGTACTGGATGAAGCGGCCCATGAGCCGGAGCGCGTCGGCGTGCGCGTCGACCACGCAGAGCAGGTCGCCCTTGCGCACGTGCGCGCCGGCGGCGCCGCCGACGTAGATCTCCCATTTGCCGCCCTCCACGGCGACGGCGCCGACGTCCTTCACCATCGCCTCCGAGCAGTTGCGCGGGCAGCCCGCCGTCGCGAGCTTCAGCTTCGCCGGCGTGTCCATGCCGCGGAAGCGCTCCTCGATCTTCACCGCGAGATCGATGCTGTCGCCGAGCCCGTACCGGCAGAAGTCGGTCCCGACGCAGCTCTTGCAGGTGCGGTACGACTTCCCGTAGGCGAACCCCGAGGGCATGTCGAGGTCGCGCCACACGGCCGGCAGGTCCTCCTTCTTCACGCCGAGCAGGTCGATGCGCTGGCCGCCGGTCAGCTTGACGAGCGGCACGCCGTACTTGTCGACCACGTCTGCGATCCGCCGGAGCTGCGCGGCCGAGGTGACGCCCCCCGGGATCTGCGGGATCACGCTGAAGGTGCCGTCCTTCTGGATGTTCGCGTGCACGCGATCGTTGATGAAGCGCGCGTCGCGCTCGTCCTCGTACTCGTGGTGCCACACCGTGCGGAGCAGCGAGGCGAGCCCCGGCTTGCTGCCCGGGTCCTCGACCCCGCCGGCGAGCTCCCGGAAGACGGCGGACACCGATCGGAGCCCGCGCTCGCGGACGGCCTGGACGAGCTCCGGCTTGCTCAGCGGGACGCCGGGCACGTAGTAGCTCGCCGCCGGGTCCTGCTCCGCCGCGCCCCCGCACGCCCACGCGACGATCTCCGAGACGAGCTGCTTGCAGGCGCCGCAGCCCATCCCGGCGCGCGTCGCGTCCATGACGGCCCGGGAGCTCCGCTTGCCGGCGCGCACGCACGCGACGACGCCCTCCTTGCTGACGCCGTTGCAGTTGCAGACCTGCATCTCGGGCGGCATCTCCTCGATGGTCGCCTTGGTCGAGGGCGCGCCGATGTCGAACAGGAGCGACAGCCGCTCCTCGGGGAGCGGGATGCTCCTGTCGAACGCCTGCATCAGGTACGCGGCCTTGCTGACGTCGCCGAGCAGGATGCCGCCGACGAGCCGCCCGTCGCGGATGATGAGCTTCTTGTACGTGCCCTTCTTCGGCTCGAGGAACTGCACGATCTCGTCCCGATCGTCGGCCGGCTCGGTGGCGCCCATCGAGGCGAGCTGGATGCCCATGACCTTGAGCTTCGTGGCGACCTTCGAGCCCGAGTAGGTCGCCCGCTCGTTGCGCTTCGTGATGTGGTCGGCCAGGACCTTGCCCTGCTCCCAGAGCGGCGCCACGAGCCCGTAGACGTGCCCGCGGTGCTGCGCGCACTCGCCGACGGCGTAGATCCGCGGGTCGTCGGGCGAGCGCATGTGGTTGTCGACCACGATGCCCCGCTCGACCGTGAGGCCGGCGCGCAGCGCGAGCTCCACGTTCGGCCGGATGCCCGCGGAGAGCACCACGAGATCGCAGTCGAGCGCCTCGTCGTCGGCGAAGCGGAGCCCGGTCACGCGATCCGCGCCGAGCACCTCCTTCGTGCTCTTGCTCAGGTGCACCGTCACCCCGAGCTGCTCGAGCGTGGTCCGCAGGATGGCGCCCGCCGTGGCGTCGAGCTGCTGCCCCATGAGGTGGCCGCTGATGTGGACCACGTGGACGTCGAGCCCGAAGCTCTGGAGGCCGCGCGCCGCCTCGAGCCCGAGGAGCCCGCCGCCGATGACCGCGGCGCGGCGCTTCTCCTTCGCGTAGGCGGCGATCCTGCGGCAGTCGTCCAGGGTGCGGAACACGAACACGCCCGGCTTTTCCCGGCCGCCCTCGAGCCGCACCCCCTGGATCGGCGGGATGTACGGCGCGCTGCCCGTCGCGATGATCAGGTTGTCGTAGGGCGCGACGATCTCGTGATCGCCGGTCACCTGGCGCGAGTGCCGGTGGATGGCCCGCGCGCGCACGCCGGCGTGCAGCTGGACGCCGTTCTCCCGGTACCAGGCGAGCGGGTTCAGGAAGATCTCGCTCGCGTCCTGGGAGCCGTTCAGCACCTCGGAGAGCAGGATGCGGTTGTAGTTGCCGTAGGGCTCGTCGCCGAAGATGGTGATCTCGAACTGCTCGGCGCCGCCGCGCGCGAGGATCTCCTCGACGGTGCGGACCCCGGCCATGCCGTTGCCGATCACCACGAGCTTGCGCTTCCTCTGCATGGCTCAGATCTCCGCCAGGCCGATGTCGATCGTGGCGAGGCCGCGCGCGCCCTCGGGCGCGCCCACGGACAGCTCCAGCACGCTCTCGGGGTGGATGTCCTCGACGATGACGAGCGGCACGTGGATCGCCGCCTTGGCGCCGATCGGGAAGTAGCGCATCGGCTGGCCGTCGCGCTTGAGCAGGAGGTAGATGAGCTCGGACGTGGAGTTGCCCGCGCGCAGGTAGATGAGCTGCGCGCGCTTGTCCCGCGGGACGGTGTACCCGATCACGGGACGGAGAGGGACCGGCCGCTCCAGGCCCTGCCCCTCGAACGCGTAGACCCCCTGTATGAACCTCGGTGTTTCCAAAGCGGCCTCCCGGGCGAGTCACCGGACGAGCGCGCCCGTCGGCGCGCCGTGTGGGGTGCGATGCAACTGCATGGGAGTCATACAGCGCGGCCAGTTTCGAGCGCTCGTTGCGGGGCGAAGCGATCCCGTGTAGGTCGAGTTTCCAAGGTGTTTCGCACGTCTTCGTCCTCTTCTGCTTCTTCTCGCCCGGGCGGCGCCGCCGAGCTCGTCGTCGTCGGGGCCGGCTCGGCCGGCGCCGTGATCGCCGCGCGCGTCACGGAGCGCGCGGATCGCGAGGTGCTGCTGCTCGAGGCGGGCCCGGACTACCCGGACCCGGCGCGCCTGCCCGCCGACCTGCGGGACGGCACGCGCAACTCGTGGCTCGCGCACGACTGGGGTTACCGCCACCGGCCGACGCCCGGGCAGATCATGTTCCTGTTCCCGCGCGGCAAGGTGGTCGGCGGCTCGTCGGCGGTGAACACGTGCATCGCGATCCGCGGCCAGCCGTACGACTACGACGAGTGGGCCGCGCTCGGCCTGCCCGAGTGGGGCTTCGACGCCTGCCTGCCCTATTTCAAGCGCCTCGAGGACGACCGCGACTTCGGCGAGCCGTGGCACGGCAAGGGCGGCCCGGTGCCGATCCGCCGCGCGCGGCGCGAGGAGCTCGTGCCGTGGCAGGCGGCGTTCGTCGACGGGTGCAGGGCGCTCGGCTACCCCGAGCATGCCGACACCAACGAGCCTGGCGCGCCCGGCGGCGTCGGGCCGCACGCGATGAACAAGGTCGACGGCCAGCGCATGAGCGCGGCGCGCTGCTACCTGACCGCCGAGGTGCGCCGGCGCGAGAACCTGCGGCTCCGGCCGCGCACGACGGTGCGGCGGGTGCTCGTGCGAAATCGCCGGGTCGAGGGGGTCGAGATCGAGACCGACGGGCGCGTCGAGGTGGTCGCGACGCGGAAGGTGGTGCTGAGCGCGGGCGCGATCGCGACGCCCGGGATCCTCCTGCGCAGCGGGATCGGGCCGCGCGACCAGCTCGCGCGGCTCGGGGTCGCGCCCGTGTCCGACGTGCCCGCCGTGGGGGCGCGGCTGCTCGATCACCCGGGGGCGGCCATCGGCCTGTGGCCGCGCCGCCGCGGGCTGATCGACGTGCTGCGCCAGCCGCTCGTGCAGACGGTGCTCCGCTACACCTCGCGCGGCAGCGCGTACCCGAACGACATGCAGCTCCAGCCGGGCTCCTTCTTCCCGGTGCACCCGCGCTTCACGATCCCGGCGTTCGCGATCGCGTGCTGCGTCGGCAAGCCGCGCGGCGTCGGCCGCATCGAGTACCTGAGCGCCGACCCGCACGCGCGGCCGCGCATCGTCTCGAACATGCTCGTCGACCGCGACGACCTCGCGCGCGCGGTCGACGCGATGGTGCTCGCGTACGAGGTCGCCAGCACCGCGCCGATGCGCGAGCTCGGCTTCTTCCTGTGGCCCACGGAGCGCACGCTGATGCGTCGCGAGGCGCTGGAGCGGTGGATCTACCGGAGCTGCGGCTCCGGCTACCACCCGTGCGGGACGGTCCCGATGGGGCCCGAGGGGGACCCGGCGGCGGCGGTCGACGGGCGCGGGCGCGTCCGCGGCGTCGAGGGCCTGATCGTCGCGGACGCGAGCATCATGCCGACCATCCCGAGCGTGAACACGAACCTGACGGCGCTGATGATCGGCGAGCGCTTCGGCGAGTGGCTCCGCGAGGGCGCGGTCTAGGGCAACAGACGGGTTGAGCCCGCCTGAAACGAGCAGAGTTAGAACCGCCAAGACGCCAAGACGCCAAGAAGAGAAGACGCCAAGAAGAAAAAATTCTTATCTCTGTCTCTCTTTACTTGGCGTCTTGGCGTCTTGGCGCCTTGGCGTTTTTTTTCTTTTGCTCGATCAACGTAGTCGGCGTTCGAGCAAATCATCCCCTGGCCGCGCATCTCGGCGAGGTCCTCGTCGCTCGGCCGGCGGTGCCGCCGGAGGAGCAGGTCGCCGAGCCAGAGGAATGTGCGGCTGAATCATTGACGTCCCATCGCCTCTCAGTTCTGAGCGGGCATGCAGGGATACGAGAGGACGCCGGAATCGGCGCTTTCACTCTTGCGCGGGGTGGAGCGGCACTTCCACGTGAACCCCGCGATGCGCCGCCTCGTCGAGGAGCTCTGCCTGAGGTGAGGCACAGCGGGGCCGCGCGCGATGGTGGTTGCGGATGGCGCCGCTCGGGCTGGCAGTGCGACCGCCGCCGCTCGATCTGGCCAGCTTCTCGTTCGCGCTGTTCTGGCACCGGCGCACGCAGAACGAGCCGGCGCAGCGCTGGCGGCGCGACCAGGTCGTGAAGGCAGCTTCCCGACGGCGACGTTCCTCCGAACGAGCGTCTCGTTGATGTAGGCTCGGCCGTCATGCGCACCCGATACCTGATCTTGCTCGCCTTCACCTCGGTCACTTTGTCGCTTGTCGCCTGTGGGGATGATGCCGGCGCGGACCCCCAGGCCGAGGGCGGCGGCGGCGCGGGCGGCGCAGACCCCCAGGCCGAGGGCGGCGGCGGCGCGGGCGGCGCAGACCCCCAGGCCGAGGGCGGCGGCGGCGCGGGCGGCGCAGACCCCCAGGCCGAGGGCGGCGGCGGCGCGGGCGGCGCAGACCCCCAGGCCGAGGGCGGCGGCGGCGCGGGCGGCGCAGACCCTCAGGCCGAGGGCGGCGGCGGCGCGGGCGGCGCGGACCCCCACAGCTCGGACGACATCCTCGATCAGCTCCAGACCGTCGAGGGGCTCACGGTCGAGGAGCTTGACTCGGCTCTTCCGGGCTACCGCTACTTCGCCATCGAGATCGACCAGCCTGCGGATCACGATGAGCCGGACGGCGCGCGGTTTCGCCAGCGACTTGTGCTCCACCACCGGGACCCCGCCGCGCCCGTGGTGATCGCGACCGAAGGCTACAACATCTGGCCGGAGTACCAGTGGCTCGACGAGCCCACCGAGCTGCTCGCCGGCAACCAGATCCGCGTCGAGCACCGCTTCTTCACCCCTTCCCGCCCGGAGCCCGCGGACTGGTCGCAGCTCACCGTCGAGCAAGCTGCCGCGGACATTCACCACGTCATCGTGTCGTTGAGGCCCTTCTACGAGGGCAAGTGGATCTCCACCGGCGGGAGCAAGGGCGGGATGACCTCGGTCTATCATCGTCGCTTCTATCCCGACGACGTGGACGGCACCGTGGCTTACGTGACGCCGCACAGCATGGGCAACCCCGATCCGCGCTACCTCGAGTTCCTGGCCGAGCGCGGCGACGCGGCCTGCCAGGGCGCACTCCGGCAGTTCCAGCGCGAGGTGCTGCTGCGGCGCCCGGCGATGCTGGCGCGCATGGAGGCCGGCGCCGCGGCAGAGGGCTTCTCCTACGACCTGCTCGGCATCGAGAAGGCCCTGGAGACCGCGGTGGTCGACTCCATCTTTGCCTTCTGGCAGTACATGGACGCGACCCTCTGCGACGCCGTCCCGACCGCGGCGTCGGACGACGAGGACGTCTGGGCCTTCCTCGATCGGGTGAGCCAGCCCTCGTTCTTCAGCGACCCTTCCCTCCTCGTGTACGAGCCCTACTACTGGCAAGCTGCGGTGCAGCTTGGTTATCCGGCGATCGCGACAGAGCACCTCGCCGATCTCCTCGTATACCCCGACGCCGACACGGCCACATCGTTCATCGTCCCTGGGCCCGGCAAGACTCCGGTCTTCGATCCGGAGGCGATGCGGGACATCTCCGCCTGGCTCACCGCCGAGGGTGAGCGGCTGATGTTCCTTTACGGCGAGAACGACCCGTACACGGCCGCCGCCTTCGACGTCGGGGAGGCTCGGGACTCGCACCGCTTCGTCGTGCCGGATGGAAACCACCTCTCCAGCCTGGGCGATCTCTCGCCGCCCGAGCGCGATATCGCCTTCGGTGCGCTCGCGTCCTGGGCGGGTGTCTCGCCGATTGACGTCGACCGCGCGCGTGCGCCCCGCATGCTGCTCCGCGGCCATCGGTGGATCATGCGGCGCTGAGCGCGGTCGCCCTTCCAGCATGCCTTTCACCCGAAGGTCTCAGGGCCCGCGGTCCGGGCCCGGATCTGCCCCGCCGGCCGGCGCGTCCATGGGATGGGCGACGCGCCCCGCCTCACTCCCGCAACCGCAACAGAAGCCGAGGCGCGCCGACGCGGGTCCCAGCCATGGCCTCACGGAAGAGGTTCGCCAGCTGTGTCGACGTGGCCGTACGGTGGGACCGGCGATGCCGCGAGCCCCTTCACCGCGGGCGACGCAGCGGCGGAGGGCGCCCCGTTGGGCCACACCGGAGCTGCCCTCGGCTGTGAAACACGCGGAAACCACGAAAACCGCTACGTTCCCAGCGGCCGCTCGTCATCGACCTTTTTCTCTGGCGGGCGGAACTAGGCGGCCGACTGCATGCTCCCCCTCGCAGCGCGGTAGTCGGTGAACATCGAGCCCAGGATGGTGGCGGCGCCTGTGGCAATTTGGACGAAGGCGGCGAGCGGTGCGCGCTTCTTGTACCCGAGCACGAACGGCGCCGCGATCACGGACGCGCTCCACAGATAATCGAGCCCCTCGTGCGCCTCGATCGGGATCAGCTTCGCCAGGCTCATCCGGTAATCGGTGAGCAACGACACGGAGATCACCGAGGCGCCGAGGAGCGCGCCGGCGACCTTTGCCTCACGCCGGTTCGAGGCAAGGCCGGCGAACGCGACCATGAGGCCGTTCGAGTAATCGAGGGCGGAGTGGACGTCCTGGGGGATGAGGCGCCGGATGGGCAGGACGCCGAAGAGCAGCTTGGAGGGGATCGCAGCGTTCTTCTGGACCGCCGTCGGGGCGGCGCCCGGCCTGGTCACCTCCGGCGACAGCATGTCTTCGGTGCTCGGATAGATCGCGGACTGTGTCATGAGAAACCTCCCGCCCCGCGCCATAGCAAGCCGCGGACCGGCGCCGCCGCGAGGGCGCGCGGGGCGTCGAAGAGGCGTTCGAGGCAGCGCTCGCCCGCCTGCGGCGATGCGCTCACTCCACGGAGGCGAGCCAGGCGCGGGCGGCCTCGGCGTCGGGGAAGTACGCCTGGGTGAGGTCCTTGCTGGTGACCCTGGTCATGATCCCCTTGAGCGACATGCGCGTGATGGCCGACTCGGGCACGACCAGGGCCATCCAGCGGACGCCCTGCGCGATCACGCGAGGGAACCAGACCTGGCTCGTCCACTGCTGATCTTCCTGCGTGCTGGGCGGCCCACGGCGGGTATCCGCGAGCCACTTGGTCGCCATCTTCTTGCGGGCGAGTGTGAGCCCGGCCTCGAGCCCTGCGCGGAACTCCTTGCTCTCCGCGAACCCCTTCCACTCGGCCACCACGGCCTGGATCTCCTCGTCCCAGGAGATGGTGATCCATCGCTCATCGAAGTAGATCAACGGCTCCTCCTGCGGCGGCGAGCCTAGGATCATCGGTGTGAAAGAGCAACGCCGCTGTTCGCTCGGCGAGGCGCGAGGCGAGCGGCCTCGCCCTCGGCGCGAGCGGGCGAGCCCGCCCGCTCGGCTACCGCAGGATCTCCTCGAGCAGCCGGTTGGGCTCGCCGCGGAGGTCGTCGCCGAACGACGCGACGCCGAGCTCGTAGTACTGGTTCATGATCGTGAACCAGAGATCGCGGAGCTGGCGATCGCTCCCGACGGGGTCGTAGGCGACGTGCGCGTCGTTCAGGAAGACGCCGTCTCCGCCGAGGAGCACGACGGGCAGATCGTACGCGTCGTGATCGTGGGTGCGCATCTCGCTCATGTAGACCATGACGCAGTGATCGAGCACCGTGCCGTCGCCCTCGCGGATCGCGTCGAGGCGCGCTGCGAGCGCCGCGGTCTTCTGGCCGAGCCAGCAGTTGATGGCCGCGAAATCGAGGTTGCTCTCCTCGACGATCCTGTACCGGCCGCCCTCGGTCGCGCGGTCCAGGTTGCCGGCGCCGTGCTGGGAAGCGTGGTAGTGCAGGCTGCTCTCGGGCCTGTGCTCGAGTCCCACCTTGGCGCGGACGTCCTCCGGGATGCACCGGTATTCGAACTCGGAGCGCGCGTCGTCGAGCATGTGGGTGATCACGCGCGTCACATCGCATTGAAGCGCCATGACGAGGAGATCGATCATGACGTTCGCGTGATCGTCGTGCTTGTACTCGCCGGCCTCCGTGCTGTCGTTCTCGTTGAGCCCCTCCTCCGGCCCCGGCGGCTCGGGGACCATCCCGGGCTCGGCGATCGGCGCGCAGCCCAGGTTGGCCGGGATCGTCGCCTGGACCCGGGCCACGTTCTTCTCGATCTCCCGCAACGAGTCCAGGTATTGCTGGACGATCTGGCGGTCTTCCGCGCCGACCCGCCGCATGAGCCCGTTCGCGTCCGCGAGCACGGCGTCGATGACGCTCTTGTCGGCGGCCGCGCGGCGCGCCGCCTCGAGCCTCGCCTGCTCGGCGGTCTGCCCTGGCACGGGCGCCGCGGGCGCCGCGCCCGCGCCGACGAGCGCGTCGAACACCGCCCTCGGGTTGACCGAGCGCTTCAGCGGCTCGCGCGGGCTCTTCCAGGAGATCGCCTGGTTGTACGCGTAGCTCCGCTCGTCGAAGAAGCCGGGCTTGACCCCGAGCCCGGTCTGCAGCGATGGGACGCGGGTCGCCTGCTCCGGGCCCGCCTTCTGGACGATGAGCTGGTCGACCGAGACGCCGTTGCCCACCCACTCGCCGAGATCCTGGCCCAGATCCCTCCCCAGCTGATCGGCGTCGACGCAGGTGGAGAGCGCCGCCGTGAGGCGCGAGTGGGACGGCTCGATGTAGGGAGTCTGCTCCTTGCTCCACGTGTAGTTGCCGAGGCGGCTGATCATCAGCATCTTCGACTTCACCGGCGCGAAGTGATCGAGCACCCTGGGCAGCTTGAAGTCGGCGCCCGTCTGCGTCTCTCCGAACGCGGGCGCCGTCTCCCACCAGTGGTGGGGCGCCCCGTTCGGGAACGTGCAGAGCACGAAGCGCTTCGGGGTGCCGGGCTCCCCCGCGCGCGCCCCGCGCGGCGACAGGCTCTCGAGCCACGGCAGCGCGAGGCAGACGCCGGCGCCCCGCAACAGGTTCCTGCGTGACAGAAGGCGTCTCATCCGAACATCGCTCCTCCGCGCCCGCGCTCGCGCGCTCCTCGCGCGACCTGCCCCCGCCGCCTCACCGCGCCGCCCCCTTCCCGTTTCCGCCGCGGAGGCGGAACGCGTCGCTCGCCACGATCTGCTTCACCAGCTCGGCGATCGTCCCGCTGCCCCAGCGCGCGGCGATCGCCGCGATCTCGGGCCGGTCCTGGGAGGTCGGGCTCCGGCGCAGGGCATAGGCGAAGAGCTGCTCCGAGGGGCACGCCCCCGGCCGGGCGGCCCGCTCGAGCGCCGGCACGAGGCCGGAGACGTCCTCGAACGCGGCGCCCTCGTACACCCCCGCCGCGTCGATGGGATCGCCGTTCGGGTACTCGGTCCGGTAGGCGCCGATCGCGTCGAAGTTCTCCAGGCTCAGCCCGATCGGGTCGAGCACGTCGTGGCAGCCGGCGCAGTCGGGCGACTCGCGGTGCTTCTCGAGCTTCTTGCGCACGTTGTCGAGCGGCACCGCGTCCCCGCCCGCGGCGCTGAGCTCGGGGATCGCCATGTTCGCGGGAGGGGCCATGGGGACACAGAAGAGCTGCGCCAGGATCGTCTTCGCGCGCGACGTGGGAGAGGTCCGCTCGGCGTGGGACGACAGCGTGAGGAACGCGGGGAGCGTGAGGAACCCGCGGCGGATGCCCTCGGGATCGTTCGCGATGAGCGGCGCGAGCGGCGGGCTCTCCGGGTGCGGGGCCGTGAGGAGCTCGGACCACGGCCGCTCGCCGATCGTGAAATCGGCGAAGAACGCGTAGGCTTGCTCGAGCATCGCGGCCCTCAGCTCCGGATTCCACAGGGGGAACAGGGCGGCGTCGGCCTGGTGGCTGGGGAGCGTGCGGGTCCCGAGCCACTGCCCGAAGAAGTTCCGGAAGAACGCGGCGCTCTTCGGGTCGGCCAGCATGCGGTCGACCTGCCGGCGCAGCTCGCCCTCGGTGGCGAGCTCGTCGCGCTCGGCCGCGTCGAAGAGCGCCTCGTCCGGGAGCGAGCTCCAGAGCAGGTACGAGAGGCGCGAGGCGATCTCGTGGCCACCCAGCGCGCCCGGCGATCGCTTCGAGTCGGGGCCGAGCTCGATCCTGAGGAGGAAGCTCGGCGACGTCAGCAAGGTCCGGACGACGTGCTGCACCGCCTCGACCGGGGACATCTCGAGGGCGGTCCGCGCGCGGGCGTACTGCGCCGCATAGCGATCGATCTCCGCCGCCTCGAGCGGGCGCCGGAAGGCGCGCAGCCCGAAGCGCGCGATGATGTCGCGCGCGCAGGCGTCGCCCGCCGCCGCCGGATCGCACACGAGGATCTTCGCGCGCTGCGCCTCGTTCGAGAACGCGTCCGCCGCGAGCCTCCTCGCGGCGTCGTAGTACCCCTGGACCAGGACCTGCGAGAGGCTCGACAGAGCGCTGGCGTTCGCGTCGAACCCCTTTGCGCCGGAGGCAGGGAAGCTGTCCGCCGGTCGCAGGCTCGTCCCGAGCAGGTGGGCGACCGTGGTATTGTATTCCGCCGCCGTCATGCGATGAAGCGGCATGCCGCCGGCGACCGCGGCGGCCTGTTCCGGATCGCCGCCACATCCGAGGACGCCGGCGCACGAGAGGCCCAGGAGCCACCCCGAGGCGGCGCGCCGGAGGCGCGAAGTGTCGTGATCGCGTCGGAACGTCATCGGCGGCTCGCGGGTGGGATGGGCGGCACCCGACAGCAACTCCACAGGCATCCTGGGAAGTCAAGCGCTTCGCCGCCGGCGCCGCTCTCCAGGTCCTCCCCGGACGCATGACCCGGGCCTCGCTTCCAGGAAGAGGAATCCCGGCGGCGCAGAGGCCTCTTCCAGGAAGAGGAATCCCGGCGGCGCAGAGGACTCGGAGGGAATCCAAGAGAGCCTCTGTGCTGTCCTTGCCCTCTGTGCTCTCTGTGCCTCCGTGGCGCGGATCTCGGGCTTTCGCGCCCACCGGCGCGAGAGGCTCCCCAGAGGGCCCGCGGCTTGCTCTCTCCAGCGCAGGTGCGCTTCATGGCACCGGGAGGGGCTCATGCGGACTTCGAAGACGGGGAGAAACAGCGGTAGGTCAACAAGCGGGAGAGGCGTCGTTGGGGGGCTCGCCGGGCTCCTCGGGCTCGGCCTCTGTCTCGGTGTCTCCAGCGCTTCCGCGGGCGGCGCCGCACAGGCCATCTCGCATCAAACGCAGGCGCAAGGCCGCCTCGGGCCGCGGCGGGACGCGATCGCCGCGCAGCAGGCCGCCTCCACCCATGTCGCGAACCCCCAGAAGCGGCGCTGGATCATCGCGGGAGCGTCCACGCTGAGCGGCTTCTGGACCGCGTCGGCCATCTACGGCGCCGCCCTCAGCCTCGAGCGGCCGGGGACCCGGCTCGTGTCCCACTGCACCAAGTGCGCCTGCTCCCTCGTCCGGCAGCGCGAGAGGACGGCCAGCCCCACCACGCTGCTCATCCCCCTCGCCGGCCCCTGGATCCACCTCGGCGCGGGGCGGCACTCGGCGGCCGGCGCGGTCGGCCTCTCCGTCCTGGGCGCCGGTCAGGCCGTCGGCCTCGGGATGCTGCTCGGCGGCGTCGCCATGCCGCGGCAGGTGCGCGTGCCGATGAAGCGCGGCGGCGTGCTCCAGGTGGGCGCGACGCCGATCGTCAGCGCCGACGGGCTCGGGCTCTCGATCCACGGCTCGATGTAGCCACGGCTCGCCACGGCCCGACGTAGCCACGGCTCGACGTAGCCACGGCTCGATGGTCCCTGCGGCGCGAAGGCCGCGCGGCCGGATCGCGGAGCGCCCTCGACGCGCCGGCGCGCTCGTCCGGCGCCGGCGCGCCCGTCACGGCGCGGGGCCCAGGATCGCCCGCACGCGCAGCCGCTCCTCGGGCGTGAACGCGCGCGCGAGCAGCGCCTCCTCGGCGGCGCGCCGCGCCTCCGGATCGGCCTCGCCCGCCGCGATCGCCGCGCGCGCGCCCTCGAACTCGTCGAGGCGCCGCCGCCAGTCCGACCGCTGCCGGTCGAGCTCCGAGAGCCGGTCCGCCGCCTCGGGGCCCACGGTCGCGACCCGGTGCGCGTGGAGCTCCTCGTCCGAGGCGCCCGCGGCGCGCAGGGCCTGCTCCTCGGCCTGCTGCACGAGCGGGCGCACCGCCGCCTCGCGCGCCTCGCGGAGGCGCTCGGGCAGCGCCGCCTCGACCTCCGCGAGCCGCGCGTCCCGCTCCTCGGGCGAGAGGGTCGCGTCCGCGAGGATGCGGGACGCCTCGATGGCCGCCTCCCCCTCCCGCTCCTCATCGCCGAACAGCCGCGCCGCGACCTCGTCGCCGAAGTGCTCGCGCCGGATCTCGCGCAGCGCGGCGAGCCGCTCCTCCGGCTCGGCCGCCTGCGCGGCGCGCGCCGCGCCGGCCGCCTCGCGGTAGCCGAGGTACCGGTCGAGGAGCGCGATCGCCTGCTCCGCCGCGCGCCCCGCGGCGCGCTCCCGGATCGCCGCCGCGATGCGGGCCTTGATCGCCGCGGCCGGCTCCTCGCCGGTCGCGCTCAGGAAGTAGTCGAACAGCGCGAGGAGCTCGGGGCCGACGATCAGATCGCCGTTCGCGTCGACGAGCACCGCCCCGTCGACGTCGGTGCCGCGGAGCGAGGGCGGCGCGGCCTGCCGCGGCGCGGCTGCCGCGGCCGGCGCGGTCGACAGCGCCGGCCGGACGCGCGCGGGGGCCGGCGCGGTCGACAGCGCCGGCCGCGCTCGCGCCGGGAACGTGCGCGCGGCCAGCCCGCTCGTCCGGGCGGCGGGCGCGGCCGATCTGGGCGGCTCCCGGAAGGCGAGCCGCCCGGCGCCGAGCAGCGCGGCGAGCGCCGTCGCGGCGAGCAGAACATTCCTTCCACGACGCTCCACGAGGGCCCTCACCCCATCAGAGACCGAGGTCCTTCAGGCGGCTCGCGTGCGCCCGAAACACGGATTTCGGGTTCGGGCCAGACAGGTTGATAAACCCGAAGAGCTGATTCACCTCGTCGAGGTGGTTCATCGAATAATCGTCGCGGAGCACCTCTCCGAAGTGCGAGCTGCACCTGCCCACCATCCCGTCGTTCGACTCCGAATACAGCTTGGAGATGAGCCCGAGCGACAGGTCGGTCGGATCGAGGAGGCTCGTGATGATCCCGGTCCCCGACCACGAGAAGAAGCGCACGCCGTTCTCCTCGGCGGCGCCCTGCCCGCACCGGCCGGCGGGCAGCCCGGCCGGATAACGCGCGTTGAACTCGCGCATCCCCTCGGCGGAGAGCGACCTCACGGCGCCGATCGAGTCCTGAGGCGCCTTGTGCCCGCTGAGCAGGCTGAGCACCGCGCCGAGGCTGTTGGCGAGGAACGAGAGCGCCCCCTGGGCGAAGCCGCCGTCGCGCAGGTTCTCCTGCAGATAGCTGGCGAGCTCGGCCCCCTGGTGCGGCGACCCGATCGTGGTCACCGAGGCGACGAGATCCGGACGCACCGCGGCGACGTACCGGACGTCGAGCCCTCCATGGCTGTGCCCGATCAGGTTGACCTTCCCGCTCCCGGTGCGCGCGACGATGTCCTCGACCTGCGCGAGCAGCGCCTCCCCGCGCGCCTCCGTGCTGCCGAACTGCGGCACCGCGGTGGCGTACACCTCCGCTCCGCCGGAGCGCAGCGTCGACGCGATCCCACCGAAGTAGTCGACCACACCGAACATCGCCTTGAAGCCGGCCATCCCGTGACAGAGCACGATCGGATATTGCGTCTGCGCATAGGTCTTCACCGCCAGAGCCGCCTCGCCGACGTCGGCGCCCTCCGCCTCATCCATCGACGCGACGCATCCTTGCGAGAGCAGCACCACGGCAGCTCCCGCCGCACAGCGCAATGCGTCAATCCACATTCGGCACCCAACCCATCGTTTTCTCTCGACTCTCTGCCGATTTCGAGCAGGTGTGACGGTGGTGGGTAGTACAGCGCGCATGTTGGAGGAATGAGCTCGTCTGATCACCTGTCACCTCTGATAGAGTATTTTTTTAATTTGAATCAAGCAGAACTCACAGGCTCGCAGCGCAATAAGCACGTCGCGCATCCTGGACAATCGGCAGGCCGGTGTCCTCCCCCGCACGGGTCACGTTGGTCCAGGCGGCACGACAGACCACCAGCGCGGCGGCGCCCAACCGTCCATGTCGCGGCGGGCCGAGCGGGAAGCGGGCGCGCACGGGCGGGCGAGGCGGAGGGCGCATGCACCCCTCGGGCCGGCTGGCCCGCCGCGGCGCCGCCGGCTAGGTCGCCGCGGCGCCCAGGACGATGCGCGCGTTCTCGGGCACCGCGGTCAGGAACCGCTCGCGCCGCCGCGGATCCGCGATCCGCTGGGCCCGCGCGAGCAGGCCCTCCCTGGCCTCGGCGAGCACGGCGGCCGCCTCGTCGCGCGCGCCGGAGGCCGCGAGCGCCTCGGCGTACGCGAGCCGCACGAGCGACTCGCCCTCTTCCAGCGATCCGAGCGCCGCGAGCTCGCCGAACGCCGCCCGCGCCGCGCCGAGCGCCGCCGCGACCTGGCCGCCGGCGAGCAGCGCGCGCGCGCGCACCGCCACGGCGGGCGCGCGCAGCCGCGGGGCCACGTGGAGCGCCGCCTCGGCCGAGCTCGCCTCCCGCTCGGCCGTCGCGGCGTCGCCCGAGAGCAGCGCGATCTTCGCGAGGTAGGTCCGCGCCACGCCCTCCATGCGGAGGTCGCCCCGCTCCTGGAACGCCTCCACCGCGCGCCGCTCGACGAGCTGCGCCTCGTCGAGCTTGCCGAGCTGCCCGAGCACGTGGCCGAGGTTGTGCATCGCCACGGTCGCGAGCTCGCGCAGCCCCATCCGATCGGCGGCCTCCAGGGCGGCGCGCAGGGCCGACTCGGCCGCCTCGAGCTCGCCGAGCTCGGCGTAGATGAAGCCGAGGTTCGCGCCGATCACGCAGGCGTTGCGCCTGTCCCCGGCCTGCTCGAAGGCCGCGAGCGCCGCCTCCAGGCCCTCGAGGCACGCCTCGGGGTCGCCGCCGGCCGAGGCGCGGATCGCGCGCAGCTGCTGCGCCATGGCGACGAGCTCGGCGTCCGGCGGCGGGAGCGCGCGGAGGTCCTCGTCGATGCGCGCGAGCAGGGCGTCGGCCTCGGCGAAGCGGCCGCCGAACACGAGCTGCGCGCCGCACTCGCAGAGGCACGCGATCCGCGCGCGGCGCAGCGCCGGCGCGCTGGAGGGCGGCGGGGGCGCGCTCGGGGGCGGCCGCGCGGGCGCGCTCTGGGACAGCGGCGCGCCCGGATCGCGCGCCGCGGACAGGCCCTCGGCGATGGCGGCCCACCCGGCCACGCGGTCGACGGCGCCGAGCTTCCCCGCCGCGGCGGCGATCTGCGTCACGGCGCGGAACCACCCGGGGGAGCCGGCGGGGAGCAGCTCGGCCGCGGACGCGCCCAGCGCCTCGGCGGCGGCGAGGTCGCCCTCCCAGACCTTGGCCTCGGACGCGACCAGCCGGAGCGCGCCGAGGTCCTCGCCCTCGGCCCCGCACGCCTCGCCGCACGCGGCGCGCTCGATCGCCGCGCCCAGGTCGTTCGCCTCGAGCGACTGCTCGGCCGCGCGCCGGTACCAGCGCACCGCGCGTCCGGGCTCGCCGCCCCGCCGGAAGTGCTCGGCCACGACCCGCGGATCCGCGGACGCGCCCCGCTCGATCCACGCGCCCGCGAGCCGGTGGCCGAGCGCGCGATCGTGCTCGGTCAGCATAGCGTAGGCGGCCTCGCGGACGAGCGTGTGGCGGAAGACGTGGTCGGCGCCGTCGGCGAGGCCCCCCGCGCCGGAGGCCGGCGCGACGAGCTCGCGATCGGCGAGCGCCCCGAGCCACGCCTCCACGTCGGCGAGGCGCTCCTCGCCGCCGAGCAGCGCCGCGACGCCGCGCTTCGAGAAGCGATCGCCGAAGATGCTGGCCGCCCGGAGCACGCGCTTGCCCTCGTTGCCCTCGGCGTCGAGCCGCGCCTCGACCGTGCCGAGCACCGAGTCGGGCAGGAGCTCGCCCTTGCCGCCCGCGACCGCCCGGATGAGCTCCTCCAGGTAGAACGGGTTGCCGCCGGCGCGCTCGACGAGGTGCGCGACCACGCCCTCGGGCACGGACTCGCCGAGCGCCGCGCGCACGAGCTCCGCGCCCGCGCGGCGCGGCAGCGGGCCGAGCTTGATCGTCTGCACCTCGCGCTCGGCCCACAGGTTCGGGAACTGCCGGTGGACGTCGGGGCGCGCGAGCGCGAGCACGAGGAGCGGCAGCTCGCGGAGGTTCCGCAGGGTCGCGTCGAGCAGGCGCACGGTGGCGGCGTCCCCCCAGTGCAGGTCCTCCAGCGCGAGGAGCACCGGGCGCGCGGCGCACTCGGCCGCGATCCAGTCCTCCCACGCGGCCCACACGCCGTCGCTCACGCCGGCGGCGGTCTGGCGCGCGGCGCGCAGCCAGCGGGCGTGCTCGGGCGACGGCGCGCCGGCGATCTCGCCGAGGAACGCCGCCGCGCGCTCGAGCGCCGGGCCGTCGAGGCGGCGCCCGAGGCGCTGCCTCAGCTTGCGGCGCCGCGCCGGCGCCGGGTCGCGCTCGAGGAGGCCGGCGGCCCGGCAGAGGACGTCGGCGATCATGCCGAACGGCGAGCCGGGGGAGCTCGAGTCGGCGCGGCCCCAGAGGATCTCGACCGGCTCGCCGCGCTGCCGCAGGGCGGCGAAGAGCTCGAGGCGGAGCCGCGACTTGCCGGCGCCGGGCGGGCCGAGGACGAGCACGGCGCTCGCGAGCGACTCGGAGATGCAGCCGGAGAGCGCGCCGTGGAGCATCGAGAGCTCGCGGGCGCGGCCGACGCACGGCGTGCGCTTCCCGAGCAGCGCGGGGGCGATCTCGTCCACGGCGCGCTCGCCGGCGAGGGCGAGCGGCTCGCCCGGCGCGGAGGGCGCGACGACGAAGCGGGGCCCGAGCATGTCGGCGGTCGCGCGGTCGAGGCGCACGGCGCGCGCGTCACGCGCGGCGAGCGCGGCGCGGAGCTCGGCGAGGCCGCGGTCGATGGCGTCGCCCTCGGCGACGCCCGCGGCGAAGACGCCCCGCCCCGTGATGACGCAGAGCGGCGCGCCCGGCAGCTCGGCGCGCAGGGCGAGCGCGCACTGGGCGGCGCGCTCGGCGCGGTCCACGGCGCTGCCGGGGCCGGACATCACGGCGAGGTCCACGCCCGGGGCGAGCTGCGTGAGCCTGCCGCCGTGGAGCTCGACGAGCGCGCGGATCTCGGCGGCGCGCGCGCTCGACGGGGGCGGCTGCGGGCCGTTCGCGCCGGGGTCGGCGTCGCCGAGGAAGATGACGCTCACGACGCGCTGCTCGTCCAGCGTGAGGGCGGCGCGCTCGCGCGGGGCGGGGCCGCGGCCCGGCGCGCTGCCGGGGCGCGGCGGCGCGCCGGGCGGCACGCTCCCCGAGAGCGTCGGCGCGTCGGGCGGCGCGGTCCACGCGCCGTCCATCGCGGCGATCCGGTCGAGCTCCGCCGCGACCTCGGCGCCGTCGCGCGGGCGATCGCCGGGGAGCCTGGACAGCATGCGCGCGACGAGCTCGTCGAGCTGCGCGGGCGCGTCCGCGCGCACGTCGCGGAGGCGGGGCGGATCCAGGAGGAGCGCCTTGCTGAGCGCGGCCATCGGGCTCGCGCCCGCGAAGGCGGGCTGGCCGGTGAGGCACTCGAAGAGGACGCACCCGAGGGAGAACACGTCGCTGCGCGGATCCGGCGCGCTCCTCGCCTCGACCTGCTCGGGGGCCATGTACCCGGGCGTGCCGAGGACGCCGCCGGTGATGGTCACGCGCCCCGCGTCGGCGCTGGGCCGCGCGATGCCGAAGTCGACGAGCTTGACCCGCCCGGCGTCGCCGCCGGGGAGGAAGAGGTTGCTCGGCTTGATGTCGCGGTGGACGATGCCGCGCGCGTGCGCGAACGCGAGGGCGTCGGCGGCCCGGCGCACGAGCGAGAGCCCCTCGCTCGCGGGCAGGACGCGGCGGGCGAGGCGCGCGGCGAGGTCCTCGCCGTCGAGCCACTCCATGGCGAGGTAGCGGTCGCCTTCCGGCGTGCTGCCGTGCGCGACGTAGCGCACGATGCCCGGATGGACGAGCGCGGCGAGGAGGGCGGCCTCCCGCTCGAACCGCTCGACCTGGATCGCGCTCCTCAGGCGGACGATCTTGAGGGCGACCGACGCGCCGCCGAGGCGATCGTGCGCCTTGTAGACGGTGCCCATCCCTCCGGCGGCGGCCTCTCCTTCGAGGACGAAGCGCCCCGCGACGACCTCCGCGTGGCCCACGTCAGCGCAGGAACACGGTGACCGAGCCGGCGTGCGGCGTCTTCTCGACGGCGAGCTCGCCCGAGCGGCCGCGGATCTTGCCGCGGCAGTTCGGGAAGCTGCCGTCGCGGTTCGGCGCGTCGCACAGGCTCTCGCACGAGCCGGCGACCTCGATAGCGCACGTCTCGAGCGACGGCCCGCAGACGCGCGGGATGGCCGAGGCCCCTTCCGGGAGGCACGCGTGGTAGAGGGGCCGCTCCGCGAAGATGTCGCCGTAGTAGGTCGCCTCACGCGCCGGGTACGCGGCGCGCTCGACCTTGTCGGCGCGGAGCTCCGCGCGATCGCCGCGGAGGGAGATGCGCACCTTCTGTCCGAGGTAATTGACGCGGGCGAGGACGCAGCCGCTGACCCAGGTCCGGCACGCGGCGTCGCAGGAGCCGCCGTCCTCTCCCCAGCCCGGCGCGAGGCCGAGCTCCCCCGGGAAGGAGAGCTCGTCGCCGTCGATCGCGAGGGTGAGGCGCTCGCCTTCCGGGAGCGCGCAGCTCGCGATGTACCTCAGCAGGGTGCGCGCGGCCGGGTCGCGCAGCGCCTCGGCGGTGAGCGCGTTCGACGTCAGCGCCTCGGCGGTGAGCGCGCTCGACGTCAGCGCCTTCGAGGTGAGCGCCTCGGCGGTGAGCGCGTTCGACGTCAGCGCGTTCGACGTCAGCGCGTTGTTCGACCGGACGGGCTGGGACGCGTTGTCGTCCCCGCCCTCGGCCGGGGCCTCCGGGTCGAGCGGGGCCGCGCACGCGCCCGTGGAGAGCGCGGCGACGGCCAGGACGAGTGCAGCCAGCTTCGGCGAATGCTCCATGGTGAAAGCCCCCCTGGGATGCCCACGAGCTCTTCGCCCATGAGCTCCCGAAACGACCGGCGCCGGAACGCGGGCCACGGGTGCTCGCATCGAACGCCGGTGCGTACATCTTGGTTCAAGCGCACGATCCGCGAAGAAGCCTACAAGGCCGGAGCGGCCGACGTGAGTCGTCTCCGCTCCTGCAGCACGTGGAAAGATGTCACCGAACAACCGCGCGGCAAAGACCGACGCGCACGCAATACGTTCTTTTTTTTTTGTGTCGCGGTGAGATCGCTCTGTCGGCGCGAAACGCCCGCTCTGTCCACGCCGTCAGGAACAGTCATGCTCGCACCGGGGACGGAGGTTCGGTGAGCGACGGAGCTGCGATGAGCGGGAGGCGGGGTCTGGTCGCTGACAGCCACCCTGCTGCCGGGCGGTGTGCGGGGGGCGCTCGTCGCGCTCGCGTCGTCGGGGCGGAGGACGGTTCGTCTGCCGACCTGCGGGGCCGGCCTCCCTGGCGCGCGGTCGGCTCGCCAGGGGCGCGGTGGCGGCCGGGTCCAGGGGCGGCCGGCGCGGCGGCGCTGAGCCCGTCCGGGCCGGGGCGCCCTGCCCTGCGCGCGGCCGTCCGCGGCGTTCGGTCGATGGCGGGGTGTGCAGCGGGGCGTGCCGCGGGCGGGGGCGCACGGCGGCTGGACGGACTGCTCGGCGCGGTGCGTCGATGCGCCCTTGACGCCGCTGCGCCTTGATCATTACATGCCGCAGACCATGAAGGGCCATGCCCGCAATCTGATGACCGAGCGCGTGATCGCTTTGGAGCAGGGCACGCCGGTCACCGACATGTTGCAGCTGTTCGCCAAGCAGAACCTGAGCGGCGCGCCGGTCATCGACGAGGGCCACCGCATCGTCGGGTTCGTCAGCGAGACGGATCTCCTGGGCGTGCTCCTGCGCGAGGAGTACGAGGGCATGACGGCCGAGGACGTGATGAGCACCCCGCCCATCTGCGTGGACGAGTTCATGCCCACCGACGAGGTGATGACCCTGCTGCGCGAGAACCGGATCCACCATCTGCCGGTCGTGCGCGAGGGGCGGCTCGTCGGGATCATCACGCCCCAGGACATCCTGCGCTATCTCGTGGAGCGCGTGCTGCCGCTGCCGCCGACGTCTGCCTGAGGCGGCGAGCGCCCGGAGGGCAGCCGGTCGCTCCCCTCGCCAGCGACACCGGGCGTGGCCACAGGATGGCTCGTGGGGGACACGTGCCGACTCCTCGACGTTTCGCGCGGCATCGGCGCGTCAAAGGCGATGTTCTCGGCGTCTCGAGAGTGCTGGGACGATTTCCGAGCGAATCGTGGGCCGCTCCGGCAAACGCTGGAGTCTTCCTGTGCATTGCGCGAGATGCCTCCTGTTCGCCACCGAACGCGGTGCGGGATCACAGGAACTGGCATATTCGCTCTCACATTACTCGAGCGCTGAACGAATCATTCGATCGTGTGCGCGTCGACTTCTTCTCTGCCGAAGACTTGCCTCCTGCGCCTCGGTCATCGAGGGTTGGCCCATGCCGAGGTCGCCGCGCAAGCGTGCGCTGAGCTCGCCCCATGATGCGCTGTTCCAGTGGACCTTCTCCCAGCGCGAGCGCGCCGTCGGCCTGCTGAAGGCCGCGCTGCCGCCGCCGCTGGTCGCGGCCGTGCGCTGGAGCACGTTGCGCGTCGAGAAGGGCACCTTCGTCGACCGCGCGCTGCGCAGCCGCCATAGCGACCTCGTGCTCTCCGCCAGGATCGGCGAGGGGCGGGGTTACTTTTACGTGATCGTCGAGCAGCAGCGCGACGTCGAGGCGCTGGTGGTGTTCCGCATGGGCCTGTACATGATGCGCCTGTGGGAGCAGCTCGTCCGTGATCAGCCGGGATTGAAGAAGCTGCCGCCGGTCATGCCGGTGCTGATCCACCACAGCGACACGGGGTGGACGGCGGCCAGGGCCTTCCAGGACATCGTCGCGATCGACGGACCGGCGCGGGCGGCGCTCCTGCCGCACATCCCGCGCTTCGAGCTGCGCCTGATCGACGTGAGCGGCGGGCGGGCCGGCGATCTGGTGGAGCAGGCGCTGACGGCGCTGGGGAAGGTGGTGCTGTGGTGCCTGTCGGTGTCCGGCGACGACGCGCGGCTGGAGCGGGAGGTCGGGCGCGTCGCGGCGGCGCTGGACGAGGTGCTGCAGGCGCCGAGCGGGCTCGCTGCCCTGGAGGCGCTCTTGCGCTATCTTGTGGCCACGCACGTGCGCTTCGGCGTGCGGAAGATCGGCCGGATCTTGGAGGAAGCGGCGGGCCCGCGGGCCCAGGAGGCCATCGTGACGACGCTGGACGAGATCGAGCGCAGGGGCGAGCGCAAGGGACGCGCACAGGGGCGAGCGCAGACGCTCCTGGAGCTGCTCACGGCCCGGTTCGGCGCCGTGCCGGCCGAGGTGAGCGAGCGGATCCTGGCCGCGAACGAGGCGGCGCTGGTCGCCTGGACGACGCGGGTGCTCACGGCACCGACGCCGGAGGACGTCCTCGTCGAGGACGGCAAGCGCGCCGCATCGCCGCGGCGTCCTGCGGCCCGCAAACGCGCTCGACGCGCCTGATCCGAGGGAGCGCCGCCTCGCCCGCCCCGAGTCGACCACCTGCGCGGCCACGCCCCCCGGCCCGGGGTGAAGCGCCGCCCGAACCCTCCTACCGCCGATCGAACTGGTACCGCGCCCGCTCGGCGCCCTCGATCTCGACCACGATCCGCTTCGGGCCGAGGCGCACCACGGCGTGCGCGGCCGCGGGGCGGCCCGGCGCGTCGTCGTCGAGGTTCTCGATCAGGCTCTGGAGCGTCACGTACGGGATGCCGCGGATCACGTCGAGGTGGTTCCAGTGCAGGTGCCCGTTGAAGACGGCGAGGACGCCGTGCTCCTCGAAGAGCTTCCGCATCGCGCGCCGCTCGCGCACGAGGCAGATGTGCGGGCTCCCCTCGAACCAGCGGTTGCCCCGGAGGTCCTGATCGGCCGCGCTGTGGTGCATCAGCACGACCTTCGGCAGCGAGGTCGACGCGAGGTCCTCGGCGAGCCAGGCGAGCTGCTCGGGCCCCACCGACACGTCGTGATCCTTGCGCTCGCGCGTGTGGAGGACCGTGAAGTGATACCCGCCGCGATCGAACGAGTAGTGGAGCCGGGTCACCTCGGGCCTGCCCCAGGCGGACAGCAGATCGGCCTCGCTCAGGTGGACCACGTCATGGTTGCCGGCAACGTGGAAGAGCTCGGCCCGCGCGCCGCGGAGCGCGGCGATGCACTCGCCGTAGCGCGCCCGATCGGCCTCGGGCCCCTCGTCCTCGATGTCGTCGCCCAGGTTCACGACGAGATCGGGCCGCGTGACCTCGTTCATCCGCTCCACGAAGGCGCGCGTCAGCGCGGGCGCCTCGCCCGTGAGCTTGCGCAGCTTGCCCCCGAACGACGCCTGCGGGCCGAAGTGCAGGTCCGAGATGAGCGCGACGACGAGCTCCACGCGCGCCCCGACGCTCAGCTCGACCTCGCGCCGGGATCCGGCGTCGCCTTGGAGCCGCCCAGGCACGCGGGCGAGCGGAAGTCCGCGCCGCCCTGCCGCTCCCACTCGTCCGGCGTCATCGCGCGGATCGTCAGCGCGTGCAGCCCGGCGCCGAACTCCTCGCGCACGACGTCGTTGACGCGCCGGTGGCGCTCGAGGGGGCTCAGGCCCCGGAACGACTCGCTCACCACGAGCACCTTGAAGTGCGTCTCCGAGCCCGCCGGCACGCTGTGCATGCGGCTCTCGTTCTCCACCTCGAGGTGCACGGGATCGAGCGCCCGGGCGAGCTTGCTCTGGATCGACTCCTGCCGCGTCGCTGTCGTCATGGCCGCGCGAAGCTTAGCCTCGGCCGCGCCGCCGGTCACCCGGTGCGCGCCGCCGCGCAGGCGGAGGAGCGCCCGGCCGCCGCGACCCGGGCGGAGGGCCCTCGGCGGGCCGCGGGCGCGGCCGTTCGCGGACGAAGGGATTGCCCGGCGCCACGCCAACGGATAAACCGCGCGGCATGGCATCCCCGATGGTTGCGCGGCTCGCGCTCGTCCTCGTCGCCGGGCTCGCCGGCGCTTCCGGCTGCAGCGACGACGGGACGTCGAGCGCGCCCGGCCCGACCGGAACACCCCAGCTGGAGATCGTGAGCCCGAAGGACGGCGCGTGCGTCGCCATCGGGGAGCCGCCGAGCGCCGCCTCCGACGATGCGCCGACGATCCCGATCAGCGTCACGGTCTCGGAGCTCCTCCTCCGCCCCCCCGGCACCTGCTTGACGTACCAGCAGTGCGGGCACCTGAAGCTCAGCGTCAACGGCGAGGACAACAACGCCGCGGCCGGCCGCGTGATCGACGTGCGTCTCGGCGAGCTCGATCCCGAGGAGCGCTACGGTGAGCTCACGATCGCCATCACCGCCGTGAGCGACACGGGCGAGCCGATCCTCAGCGGCGAAAACAGGAAGGAGCCGCTCACCCGAAGCCTGTCGCTGACGGTCGCGGCGTCGTGTGACGACGGCAGCGGCGGAGGCGGCGCGGGCGGTGACGGTGGCTCCGGCGGAGAGGGCGGCTCGGGCGACGGTGGCTCCGGCGGAGAAGGCGGCTCGGGTGACGGAGGCTCGGGCGGAGACGGTGGCTCCGGAGGCTCGGGTGACGGTGGCTCCGGAGGCTCGGGTGACGGCGGTTCAGGCGGCGACTGAGCCGAGCTCTCGGTGACCTCTCGCGAGCGCTGGACGACCCGACGTGCTGACGAGAGCACCGGGCGCTCGCCCGATCCGGTCCACCATCCCCGGAGCGAACGACGCCGGTCAATTCTGCCTCTCTTGGCGTCTTGGCGCCTTGGCGATTCCTCTCTTCCGGCCGCCCTGGCCCGCTCGCAATCTCCAGCCCGAGCGTCACTTCTCTTCTGGATCGGGGCGCGGCAGCCCGCGCTCGTCGAACAGGAGAGCGATGTCGACGTGGAACTGGGCTCGACGGGAGGAAGGCGGCGCCCGGTGCGAGCTCGGCGGCGGCGGGTGAGAGCCGTGAGCCTCGGCGTCCAGCGCGCCCGGCACCGGCGCCTCCCGCTGCGGCGATGCCGCACTCTCGTACGCCGCCGCGACCTCCGGCTGCGGGTACGCCAACCCCCGCTGCGACAGCGGCGCCGGCGTCTCCCGCCGCCGAGGCGCCCCGGCAGCCTGCCCCTCCCGCCGCGAGCTCGGCGCCGCCTGCTGCGAGCCCGGCGCCAGCGTCTCCCGCCAGGGAGGCGCCGCGGCGGGCTGCCGCGAGCTCGGCGCTGCCCGCTGCGAGCCCGGCGCCAGCGTCTCCCGCCGGGGAGGCGCCCCGGTGGGCTGCCGCGAGCCCGGCGCCGCCGGCTGCGACAGCGGCGCCGGCGTGTCTCGCCGCGAACGCGCGACCCCCGGATGCCCCTCGTGCCTCAGGTACGCCGCGGCCGGCTGCGACAGCGGCGCCGGCGTGTCCCGCCGCGCGAACGCGGCGGCCGGGTGCATCGCCTCCCGCGCAGCCATCGCGGCCATCTGCGAGCCCGCCACCGGCGTGTCCCGCCGCGCGTAGCCGCCCGCCGGCTGCGAGGACGGCAGCGGCGTGTCCCGCCGCGCGTAGCCGCCCGCCGGCTGCGAGGACGGCAGCGGCGTGTCCCGCCGCGCGCTCGCGCCCGCCCTGGCCGCGGGAGGCACCGACGTGTCCCGGCGCGCATACACAACGCCGCCCGGCGCCGGCGGCGACGAGGGCGCCTCGCGGCGCGCGCGCGACGAGGTCAGCGCCATCACGCCCAGGCGCTCCGAGCGCGGCGCAACCGGATCGAGCGGGCGGTGCGGCGCCTCCCCGGGCGCCCCTGCTTCCCAGCGCTCCGGCCGCTGCGCGGCAACGGCAGCCGCCACGCGCTCGCGGAACGCGAGCTCCTGCGCGCCCGCGCTCCGCGGCCCCGAGCGCGGCAGCGGCGTCGCCTCGGCGTCGCGCCGCGGCGGCGCGTCCGCCGTCATCACCCCGAGGGTCACGCGCTCCGAGCGCGGCCCCGACGACCCGTCGTCCCCAGGCGTCAGCGAGTAGCGCCCCGGCGTGAGCTGCCACGAGCGCTGCTTGCGGCTCTCGCGCGCCGCCGTGCCGAGCATCGCCCCGAGCTCGTCGTCCGTCAGCGTCTCGTCGACGCGCACGAGCGTGCTCACCACCTCGCGCGCGATCTCCTCGAACCCCTCGGGAGCCAGCGCGTAGGTCGACGCCGTCACCACGATGACGACCGGCCGGCGCTCCTCCGCCAGCGCCGCGGCCATCGAGATCGGGCACGCCTTGACGACGATCCCCACGTCCATCGCTGCCGCCTGGCAGCGCTCTAGCAGCGCCTGATCGCCGCCGATGAGAAGGGCCGTCGGAATCTGGGCGCGAAGCGTGGCGTCGGAAATTCGCGGCATCGGTCCAACGATCCTAACCTCCCCGCCCCAAATACAGGTCGGGAAAATCCTGTCATCGGACATTTCCCGTCATGTCTGGACAGCGAGCTCAACCGATGTCGGGAGCTGCGCGCCTCCAGATCACCTCACGGATGCGTAGGTGCGGTGGGCAACTCGGTGAGGTGGCAAGCAGCCCAGTGACCAGGACGGCGCTCCTCCAGCGGAGGGACCTCGTTGCTGCACCGCTCCATCGCATAAGGACAGCGGGTGTGAAAATGGCACCCGGACGGCGGATTCAGCGGACTCGGCACCTCGCCGACGAGCGTCAGGCGACGCCGTTTGCGCTCCAGGTCGGGATCGGGGATGGGGATCGCCGACAGCAGCGCCTGCGTGTACGGATGCTGCGGTGAGCGGAAGAGCGCGTCAGGGCGAGCGCGCTCGACGATCCGGCCGAGGTACATCACCGCGATCTCGCTTGACAGGTGGCGGACCACCGCGAGGTCGTGCGCCACGAACACGTACGTGAGCGACAGCTCGCGCTGGAGCGAGGCGAGCAGGTTGACGATCTGCGCCTGGATGCTCACGTCGAGCGCGCTGACCGGCTCGTCCGCGATCACGAGCTTCGGCTTCAGGGCGAGCGCGCGGGCGATGCCGATCCGCTGCCGCTGGCCGCCGGAGAACTCGTGCGGGTAGCGCCGCATGTACGAGGGCGAGAGCCCCACGAGCTCCATCAGGCGCGCCACCTCGCGGAGCGCCTCGTCGCGCGACGAGGCGAGGTCGTGGGTGAAGAGCGGCTCGGCGATGAGGTCGTGGACCGTCATGCGCGGGTTCAGGCTCGCGTAGGGGTCCTGGAAGATCATCTGCATCTCCCGGCGCGCCTTGCGCAGCGTGCGCGGGTCGAGCGTCAGGATCTCCCGGCCGTCGATCTTCACGCTCCCCGACGTGGGCGGGACGAGGCGGAGGATGCCCCGCCCGGTCGTCGACTTGCCGCAGCCGGACTCGCCGACGAGGCCCAGCGTCGCGCCGCGGTCGACGTCGAAGGAGACGCCGTCGACCGCGCGCACCGTGCCGACCTGGCGCTGGAGCAGGCCGCGCCGCACCGGGAAGTGGACCTTGAGATCGCGCACCGAGAGCAGCGGCGGGGGTGTGGCGGGTGTGGTCATGGCGCTCGTCCGGCGACGTCCTCGACATGGCACCGCACGACGTGCAGGGCCCTCCTGTCCCCCTCGCCCGAGACGACCCGCGGCAGCGGCGCCTCCTCCCGGCACGCGGCGACCGCGTGCGCGCAGCGCGGGTGGAACGGGCAGCCCGGCGGCAGCCGCGCGAGCGACGGCGGCATCCCGGGGATGGGGACGAGGTCCTCGCCGCGCGCGCCGTCGAGCCGCGGGATCGACCGCGACAGGCCGATCGTGTACGGGTGCCGCGGGGCGTGGAAGATGGCGTCGACCGGGCCCTCCTCGACGATGCGCCCGGCGTACATGACCGCGACGCGGTCGGCCATCTTCGCGACGACGCCGAGGTCGTGCGTGATGAGCAGGACCGCCGCGCCGAGCGCCTCCTTCCGCTCCCGGATGAGGTCCAGGATCTGCGCCTGGATCGTGACGTCGAGCGCCGTCGTCGGCTCGTCGGCGATGAGCAGATCCGGGTCGCAGAGCAGCGCCATGGCGATCATCACCCGCTGCCGCATCCCGCCCGAGAGCTGGTGCGGGTAGTCGTCGATCCGCGACGCCGCCGCGGGGATGCCCACCGCCTTCAGCATCTCGACGCTGCGCTGGCGGGCCTCGGCGCGCCCCATGCCGCGGTGCAGCTCCAGCACCTCGATGAGCTGCTCGCTCACCCGGAGGTAGGGGTTCAGCGACGTCATCGGGTCCTGGAAGATCATCGCGATCCGGTCGCCGCGGATGCGCTCCATCCGCGCCTCGCTCGCCTCCACGAGGTCCTCGACGACGCCCCCCTCGGACTCGAGCAGGATCTGGCCGCCGACGATCCGGCCCGGCGGATCGGGGATGAGCCGGAGCAGCGAGAGGCTCGTCACGCTCTTGCCCGAGCCGGACTCGCCGACGATCCCGAGCACCTCGCCGCGATCGAGGCTGAAGGAGATGCCGTCGACCGCGCGCACCACCCCCTCCTCGGTGAAGAAGTGGGTCTTCAGGTTGTTGACCTCGAGCAGCATGGCCTTTCCGGGCGCGCCCCTTCAGTCCTTTCGGATGCGCGGATCGAGGGCGTCGCGGAGCCCGTCGCCGAGGAAGTTGAAGCAGATCAGCGTGAGCGCGAGCATCAGCGCCGGGAAGATGAGCTGCCAGGGGAAGAGGTCCATCGCGTCGGCGCCCGTGGACGCGAGCAGGCCCCAGCTCGAGAGCGGCTCCTGCGTGCCGAGGCCGAGGAAGCTCAGGAACGCCTCGGTCATCATCACCTCGGGGATGGTGAGCGTCGTGTAGACGATGATCGGGCCGACCGCGTTCGGCACGAGGTGCCGGAAGATCAGCGCGGCGTGCCCGACGCCGATCGAGCGCGCCGACTCGATGAACGGCTGGCTGCGCAGCGCGATGACCTGGCCGCGGACGATGCGGGCCATCGTGAGCCAGGAGATGCCGCCGAGGGCCGCGAACACGACGACGATCTGGAAGATGGGGAAATAGCTCGGATCCGAGGGATCCTGGACGAACACGCCGAGCGCGGCCTTCCAGGCGCGGTAGAGGATCGTCTGGTCGTTCGCGAAGAAGACCATGAGCAGGATGACGAGGATGAGGAACGGGAACGTGTAGAGCACGTCCACGATGCGCATCATGATCGCGTCGATCTTGCCGCCGAAGTAGCCGGCGACGCCGCCCCAGCTCACGCCGATGACGAAGCTGACCAGCGTCGCGATGATGCCGACGGCGAACGAGATGCGCCCGCCGAAGAAGACGCGGGCCATCAGGTCGCGGCCGAAGTAGTCGGTGCCCATCCAGTGCGCGAGCGACGGCGGCTGCGCGCCGAGCTTGAGGTCGGCCTTGTCGTAGCGGTAGCTCGAGAGCTCGGGGACGAGGATGCAGGCGAGGATCAGCGCGATGAGCACGGCGCCGCAGGCGACCGCCGCGCGGTTCTTGCGGAGCCGTCGCCACGCGTCGCGCCCGAGGCTCGACCCCTGCTCGAGCGCGTCGAGCCGCAGCGGGCCGGCCGGGCGCGGCGCCGCGCCGCCGGGGACGGCGGGCAGGTCGCCGGGCGCGGCGGGCGAGGCGCCGGCGTCGGCGGGCTCTGCGGCGTGCGGCGGGGGGGCGGCGGGCATGGTCAGCGCAGCTCCACCCGCGGGTCGATGAAGGCGTACGCCACGTCGACGATCGCGTTGAAGAGCATGAGCAGGAAGCCGTAGACGAGCATGACCCCCATCACGAGGTTGTAGTCGCGGTTCGTGGCCGCCTCGACGAAGTAGCGGCCCATGCCGGGGATGTTGAAGATCTTCTCGACGACGAGGGAGCCGACGAGCAGGCCGCTGAAGCCGGGGCCGAGGAAGCTCACGACGGGGAGCAGCCCGCCCCGGAGCGCGTGCTTCAGGACGACCTTGCGCTCGGAGAGCCCCTTGGCGCGGGCGGTCCGGATGAAGTCGGAGCGGATCACCTCGAGCATCCCGCCGCGCGTCAGCCGGGCGATGTAGGCGGCCACCGGGAGCCCGGCGCAGATGACCGGGAGCACCATGTGCCGCCACGTCTCCCAGCGGGCCACGGGGAACCAGTAGAGCTTGAGCGAGAAGACGAGCATGAGCAGCGGCGCGAGCACGTACCGCGGCACGCTGAGGCCGACCATGGCGACGCCCATGGCCGCCGTGTCCTTCCAGGTGTTCTGGCGGATCGCCCCGACGATGCCGAGCGGGATGCCCATCGCGAGGGCGAAGAGCATCGCCCAGAACCCGAGCTGCATCGACACGGGGAGGCTGAGGGCGATGATCTCGTTGACGGTGCGGTTCGGGTACTTGAACGTCGGGCCCAGGTCACCCTTCGTGACGAGCGCAAAGAGCCAGTCGCCATACTGCTTCAGCACCGGATCGTTCAGGTGGTACTTGGCGTCGAGCTGCCGCTGGACCTCGACGGGCACGGCCCGCTCCTGATCGAACGGGCCGCCCGGCACGATGCGCACCAGGATGAACACCAGGGTGGCGACGAGGAAGAGCGTGGGGATGATCGAGAGCAGCCGCTTGATGGCGTAGGTGCTCACGGCGCGCCGCCTCCCGGCCGCCGGGCCGCGCCGCTCGCCTCGTCATTTCGCCGCCTTCCGTGGATCCCGAGCGATGTCACGAGGTGCCTCCGTGCTGCCTTCCTTCAGCGCGGCGACGGCCGCGACGGCGCGCCGCGTCTTCCCGCATATCACGGAATCGCTGGCCGGCGCGGCGTTTCGCGCGGCGCGCCGCCGCGGTCGAGGCGGCCTGCGCGCTGGGCGCGCCGCGCGCCCCCGGCGGGCCAGGTATCCATGGCGCTCGCCGTTCATCCGCGCCTGTTCACGGCTGCTTCTTGAGCTTGCCCTGATCGCGGAGCGTCACGAGCTCCGTGTAGCCGCCCTCGAGCACCCCGTCGACGAACACCATGGGGAACGTCGGAAAGCCGGCCCAGAGCTTGATGGCGAGCCGCTCCTTCCACCTGGAGAGGTAACTCCCGTACTCCAGGTACGCGTATCTCACGCCCTCTCCATCGAGCAGCTGCCGCGCCTTCTTCACGTAGGGATTCTGGGCCATCCCGACGACGACCACCCGGTCGCGGCTCACCGCCGCCGCGACCTCGTCGACGACGGCGCGATGAAAGCCCGCGATCTGCGACTTCACCGCGTCGGAGACCTTCTCGGGAGCAAGCGTGGGACGTTCGGCCATGGGATGAGCACCTCCGCGCCGGCAGCGTACCGGCGCGGAGGTCGCGCGGTCAACGTTGCGGCCGGAGGGCGCTACCGCGATTCATGGTCCGGATCGAGCGCCCCCGACGCCCACACGATCTCGCCTCCGACCATCGTGAGCTCGCTCGTCGTGCCCACCATCTCCTCGGGAGAGATGGGGCCGAAGATGTCGCGCGAGAGCACCGCGAGATCGGCGAGCCGGCCGGGCTCGAGGGTCCCTTTGTGGTGCTCCTCGAGCTCCGCGCAGGCGGAGCCGCTCGTGTACGCCATGACGGCCTCCTCCATCGTCAGCGCCTCCTCGGGGCGCGTCGGGTGAACGGTCGCGAGCAGGAGATCCACGAACGGGTTCATCACGGCGCCGATGCCGTCGGTGCCGAGCGCGAGCGGGACGCCCTCGCCGAGCAGCGAGGCGAGCGGCTCGACGTCGCGCAGGATCTCCGGGGTGAAGCCGATGAGCCACGTGCCCGCGGGCGTCGCGCTCGCGCCGGAGGCGGCGAGATCGAGCACCTCGGCGAGCGTCGGCCCCGGTCCGGGGACGAAGGACGCCGGCGAGTTCAGGGGATGGCCGGACGGGGCGAGCACGTGGACGTGGGCGTCGTTCAGGCCCGGGATCACGGTGCGGCCGCCGAGATCGATGATCCGGGTCCTCGGCGCGGCGAGGCCGAGGACCTCCTCGTCGGTGCCCACGGCGAGGACGCGGCGCCCCCGGACGGCCACCGCCTCGGCCCAGAGGTTCTCCGGATCCGAGGTGAAGATCTTGCCGTTGTGGAGGATGGTCCGCGCCGTCGTGGCGCTCGCCGCCGAGGCGGCGAGGAGGAGCGACGCGCCGAGCAGGAGGGGACCAGCGAGACCGAGGCGACGGGACATGTTCGCTCTGCTTTCCGCGCGCGACACGGGATCGAAGGAGATGCCTCCGGGCGGCGCGCATCGCCGGGGGCAACGCGAACTGTCGGTCCTGGAGCCGCCTCGAGCGATTCCCCTGAACAGGGGGATCGCCAGTACACGGAGCGGGAGCGCATGCTCGTCAACGTGTTCCACGAGGAGTGCGGCTTTCTGCACCGTCCGCCAGAGGTCCCGGCCGCGCTCCTGGCCGGCCTCTCCCCTCGCCTGCGCGATGCGCTCCGCGGCCTCGCGCGGGGGCTGAGCGAGAAGGAGATCGCGGCCGAGCTCCGGATCAGCCCGCACACCGTGCACGACTACGTGAAGGCGCTCCACCGCCATTTCGGCGTCCAGAGCCGCGGCGAGCTCCTCGCCCTCTGCCTCGGCCAGAGCCCGCCGGGGATCGCGCGATAGCGACGTTCGGACGTGGGATGATGCGGTGAAGAAAGAGAATTTGACGCCAAGGCGCCAAGGCGCCAAGGCGCCAAGAGAAGAAGATTCGCTATCAAGACACCAAGAGGCATTCAGGTCCCTTCATCTCTTGGCGTCTTGACGTTCGAACCTCTTCTCTTTCTCCTTGGCGCCTTGGCGTCTTGGCGTCTTGGCGCCTTGGCGTCTTGGCGCCTTGGCGTCAAATTCTCTTTCTTCTCTTTGCGTTTGAATCTTCTTCTCGTCTCGACACCCGGGCAGCTCGTCTCATGCCCGCCTGCCCGGCGCTACGGGATGAGCAGCACCTTCCCCGTCGTCGCCCGCCCGGCGAGGGCGCGGTGCGCCTCGGCCGCCTCGGCGAGGGGGTACGTGGCGCCGACGGAGATCGTGAGCTCGCCGCGCGCGATCGCGCCGAGCACGTCCTCGGCGCGCTGGAGCAGCTCCTCGCGCGTCGCCGTGTAGTGCCCGAGGGTCGGTCGCGTGATGTAGAGCGACCCCTTCTGGCTCAGGATCTGCGGGTCGAACGCGGGCACCGGCCCGCTCGACTGGCCGAAGAGCACCATCACGCCGCGCGGGCGGAGCGCGCCCAGGCTCTTCTCGAACGTGTCGCGCCCGACGCCGTCGTAGACCACGTCGACCCCGGCGCCGCCCGTGAGCCGCCGCGCCTCGGCCTCGACATCGGCCTGCGTGTACAAGATCACCTCGTCGGCGCCGGCCCCGCGCGCGAGCCGCGCCTTCTCCTCGGTCGAGACGGTGCCGATCACGCGCGCGCCGAGCCGCTTCGCCATCTGGCAGAGCAGCAGCCCGACCCCGCCCGCGGCCGCGTGGACCAGGCACGTGTGGCCCGGCCCGAGCGCGAAGGTGGAGCGCACGAGGTACTGCGCGGTCATGCCCTGGAGCATCGCCGCCGCCGCGCGCTTCGCGCCGACGCCCGCGGGCACGGGGACCAGCTTCGCGACCGGGATGCGGACGTGCGTGGCGTACGAGCCGGGGCCGCCAGCCCAAGCGACCTCGTCCCCTTCCCTCACCTCGGTGACCGAGGGCCCCACCGCCTCGACGCGCCCCGCGCCCTCGAGCCCGAGCGGGATCGGCGGCGGGATCTTGTACTGGCCGCTCCGCTGGTAGATGTCGATGAAGTTCACCCCCGCGGCCTCGACGCGGACCACGGCTTCTCCCGGGCCCGGCGCGGGCGTCGGGTGCTCCTCCAGCTGCATGACCTCGGGACCACCGGCGGCTTTGGGACGGATCGCGAGCATGCCGGCCATGTTGTCGAGCCGGAGCGGGCCGTCAAGCGCCCGGCGCCCGCATCGACCCCATTGCTGCCCACCGCGTGCCGTGGATGATGCGGCGTCATGCCCGTATTCACTCCTTCCGAGTCGCTCACCCAGCACAACGCCTCTGGCGCCGCGCCCGCCCCGCCCGCCGGGGCCGCGCCCGCGTCGCCCACGGCCCCCTCGGCCGGCGCAGGCCCGGCGCGCGCGGCGGCCTCGCCGTTCCCCGACGGCTTCCTGTGGGGCGCGGCCACCGCGGCCTACCAGATCGAAGGCGCCGCCACCGAGGACGGCCGCGGCCCCTCCGTGTGGGACGTCTTCTCGAACACCCCCGGCAAGGTCTTCGAGAGCCACACCGGCAACGTCGCGTGCGACCACTACCACCGCTACAAGGAGGATTTCGGGCTGCTCGCCGAGCTCGGCGCCAAGAGCTACCGCTTCAGCGTCTCGTGGACGCGCGTCCTCCCGGAGGGCACGGGCAAGGTCAACCCGAAGGGGCTCGACTTCTACGATCGCCTCGTCGACGAGCTCCTCCGCCTCGGCATCGTGCCGATGTGCACGCTGTTCCACTGGGACTTCCCCCAGGCGCTCCAGGACCGCGGCGGCTTCCTCCAGCGCGACGTCGCCGACTGGTTCGCCGACTACACGACCGTCGTCGCCAAGCGGCTCGGCGATCGCGTGCCCTGGTGGGTGACGCAGAACGAGCCGCAGGCGTTCATCGGCAACGCGCTCCTCGAGGGGCACTTCGCCCCCGGGCTCAAGCTCCCGTACCGGGAGTACCTGACCGCCGCCCACAACCAGATGCGGGCCCACGGCAAGCAGGTGGACGCCCTCAGGGCCGCGGCCAAAGCCGCGAAGGTGGGCTACGTGCTCGCGACCCAGGTGCAGCGCCCCGCGACGGAGGACCCGGGCGACGTCGAGGCGGCGCGCGAGGCGATCTTCTCGGTCTACGAGCGGCACCCGTGGAACAACGCGTGGTGGATCTCGCCGGTGCTCGAGGGGCGGTACCCGGAGAGCGGCCTCCGGCTCTTCGGCAACGACGTGCCCGACTTCCCCGCAAGCGACTTCGACCAGATCAAGCGGCCGCTCGACTACCTCGGGCTCAACATGTACTCGGCGGGCACGTGGCGGCGGGGCAAGGACGGCAAGCCCGAGCGCGTCGCCTCGCCGCCCGGCTACCCGCGCGCGACGCTCGACTGGCTGCAGGTCGTCCCCAGCACCCTGTACTGGGGCACCAGGTACTTCTGGGAGCGGTACAAGCTGCCCATCGGGATCACCGAGCACGGCACCTCCACGCGGGACCAGGTCTTCCTCGACGGCAAGGTGCACGACCCGCAGCGCATCGACCTCATGCACCGGTACCTGCTCGGCCTGGCGCGCGCGGTCCAGGAGGGCGTCCCCGTCTTCGGGTACTGGGCCTGGTCGCTCCTCGACAACTTCGAGTGGGCCGAGGGCTACAAGGAGCGCTTCGGGCTCGTCTACGTCGATTACCAGACCCAGCGCCGGATCCCGAAGGACTCGTTCTCCTGGTACAAGGAGGTCATCGCGACGAGCGGGCGCTCTCTCCTCGGGCCGACCGCCGTCGCCTGGGACAACGTGACCGGCTGATCCCGGAGGCCCGCGGCCCGACTCTCCCTCGGGCCGCGCGGCCGGGCGCTTCCGCGCGCCGTTCCTCGCCGCGCTCGCGGTCCGCGCGCGGGGGGGATACGGCGCGGGCGTCGAACTCTGGCTTTCCCGAGGTCCTCTCCCGGCGCCGTCCTCGACGATGGTATCGTCGTGGCGTGGAGAGGCAGGGATGGGCAGAAGCGGATCCAAGCTGAGGCGTCTTGCTCTGGTGATCGCGCTGGCTACGTTCGGATGCGGCGCGAGGAGCAGCCTGGACGACATGGCACCGACCGCGGCGAGCGGCCCGGACCCAGGGCAAGGAGGCGTCGGCGGCAGCAGCGTCGGCGTCGGTAGCAGCGTCGGCGTCGGCGGCGGCGGCGGCGCTCCTGTGTGCGAGGCGAGTTGCCTCGAGGTCGCGTTCACCCGTCGATTCGACCGCGTCGACGTGACCGACCTCGCGGTCGACGGTCGCGGCAACATCCTCATCACCGGGCTCTTCGACGGCACGGTCGACTTCGGCGGCGGTCCTCTCGTGAGCACGGGCCCCGTGAGCACGGGCAACGAGGACGCGTTTGTCCTCAAGCTCGATCCGCTCGGCAACCACCTCTGGAGCCGGCGGTTCGGCGACGCCTCCGCCGTGCCCGACCTCCAGGCCGGCATCGCCATCGCGGCGGACGCGGCGGGGAACGTCCTCGTCGGGGGCCACTTCGGTGGAACGACCGATTTCGGCGGTGGCCCGGTGACGGGGCAAGGCTTGACCGGCTTCCTCGTCCTGCTCGACACCTCGGGGCAGCACGTCTGGAGCACCCATTTCGGAGCCGAGTCCGTGACGGTCCGCGGCGTCGGCTTCCATCCGGCGGGAGGTATCGTCGCCACCGGCGATTACGTCGGGACGATGGATCTCGGCGGCGGGCCCTTGACGAGCAGCACGAACGCGATGAACGTCTTCGTGGCCAGGCTCGATGCTGCGGGCGGCCACGTCTGGAGCAGGAGCTTCGGCCGGCCGGGCAGCGCGCAGGGGTCCGCGCTCGCCCTGGACGCGTCGGGGGACATCGTGCTCGGTGGCCGCTTCCACGAGGTCATCGACTTCGGCGGCGGCCCGCTCAGGGTCGCTGGTCCATCGGGGACAGCCTCGGCGTCCGACGTCTTCGTCGCCTCGCTCGGTCCGGACGGCGAGCATCGATGGAGCCGGCGGATCGGCAGCGTCGCTGGCGAGGAGGCCAGCGGCACGATCGTGGACGGGGCAGGCAACGTGGTCTCGCTCGGCTACTTCCAGGGGACGTTCCAGCTCGACGGCCACACGCTGACGAGCGATGCCACCGCCGTGTTCGTCGCCAAGCTCTCCGCCGGGGGCGCCCCGATGTTCGCCAGGAGCTTCTCGAGAGCGCACGCGCTCGCCGCCGACGCCGCCGGCAACACCTGGCTGGCCGGCGACTTCGTCGAGGACACGGACTTCGGCTGCGGTCCGCTGACCACGAGCTACCAGGGGCTCTTCGTCGCCGGGCTCGACCCGCGCGGCGACGGCTTCTGCAGCGTCTCCTTCCAGCCGTCAGAGTACGGAAGCCTGTCCCAGATCGCCCTCGACCCCGCCGGAGCCCTGGTCGCCGTCGGGCACCTCAAGGGCACGATCGATTTCGGCGCCGGACCGATCTCGAGCCCGGAAGCGAAGGAATCGACGATCGTCGTGAAGCTCATCCCGTGACGGCGCCGGGCTCGGCGCCGTCCGTGGCTCCTTCTCTCATGAAATCGGGAACGAGCTCGGGCGGCGCGGCATTCACCCCATCTCCCCTTGGCGTCCTCGGCGCCTCGGCGGTTCAGCTCCTCTCCTCCCTGCTGCTCCTGGGCGGCTGCGGGGAGGATCCCGCGCTCGCGGGCCCGCCGCGAGCCGCGGCCACCGCGGGACACAGCGGCGGGATCGTCGGCGTTGCCTCGTACACGAACCCGGTCGTCCCCGGCGACTTCCCGGATCCGTCGGTCATCCGGGTGGGGCGCGACTACTGGGCGACGGCGACGAGCTCCGAGTGGGGCGCGCCGTTTCCGCTCCTCCGCTCGACCGATCTCGTGAACTGGCAGCGGGTGGGCGCCGTGTTCCCCGAGCTCCCGTCCTGGGCCACGGGGAGCCTCTGGGCGCCCGAGATCAGCGAGGATCGCGGCCGATATTACGTCGTCTACACGGCCCGGAAGCGCGGCGGCCCGCTGTGCGTCGCCGCGGCCAGCGCCGATGCGCCGGACGGGCCCTACCTCGATCACGGGCCGCTCACGTGCATGGACGACGGCTCGATCGACGGATTCCCCACCCGCGACGAGAGCGGGGTGCGCCACCTCGTCTGGAAGGAGGACGGGAACAGCGTCGGGGCGCCGACGCCGATCTGGGCCCAGGAGCTCTCGGAGGACGGCACCGCGCTGCTCGGCGCGCCGTTCGTCCTCTTCCAGAACGACGCACCGTGGGAGGCGAACCTCGTCGAGGGTCCTTATCTCCTGCGGCACGGAGGCCGCTTCTACGCCTTCTACTCGGGCGCCGGCTGCTGCGGCAGGGCGTGCAGCTACGCGCTCGGCGTGGCGCGCGCGACGAGCCTGCGCGGGCCCTGGGAGAAGAACCCGGCGAATCCGATCCTCGCCGGCAACGACGTCTGGAAGTGCCCCGGCCACGGCAGCGTGGTGGACGACGGCGGCGGGCGGTTCTTCCTCCTCTACCACGCGTACAGCGCGCTGGACTCGGTGTACGTGGGCCGACAGGGCCTGCTCGACGAGGTGATCTTCGGCGCCGACGGCTGGCCGTCCTTCCGCGGCGGCGGGCCCAGCGCCGGCGCCGCGGCGCCCATCGCGCCCCAGGGGCCCTGGCCCGCCGAGATCGTGGACGAGCTCGACGGCGACGCGCTCGATCCGCACTGGCAGTGGCCCGTGGCGGCGCGCCCCGAGGCCACCCTCGATCCCGAAGGCGGCGGATGGCTCACGCTGGGCGCGATGCCGGGGGCTCCGGGCGGCCACCTCGGCGCGGTCCTCGGGCGCCCGACGCTGCGGAGCGACCACGAGGCGACCACGGAGGTCTCGGCCCCGCCGGACGTCGAGGCGGGTCTCGCGGCGTACGGCGACGGCGATAACGCGGTCGGGATCTCGGTGGGCGGCGGCCGCGCCGCCGTCTTTCGCCTCGCGAACGGCGAGATCCAGAGGGTGGCCGAGACAGGCGCGCCCGCCGGCGCGCAGCTCCGGATGACGGTCGAGGGCGGGCGCCTGTTCCGCTTCGCGATCCGCGCCGGGGGCGCCTCTGCCTGGTCCCCGGTCGGCGGCGCGGTGGACGCCGAGGCCGGCCCCGAGCTGCCGCCCTGGGATCGCGGCGTGCGCGCCGCCCTGTTCGCGCGCGGCCCGAGCGGGGCCTCCGCGAGGTTCGCGTCGTTCCGCATGGCCCAGCCGGCGCCCCCGCGCTGAAGCCATCCACAGGAGCGCTGCTGTCCATCGGTCTCGGAGGACACCGTGGCTCGGCCGATCGCGGCGCGCGGGCCTGCAGCGAGGGGACGAGCTCTTGTTTGCAAAGGCTCTGTAGCTTCGACGCGAATGCGCTACTCTCTGCGTCTTTGCGTGCGTGCGTGTGGACGCACAGGCGCTCACAAAGGATACAGGGATATGGCTCTACGCAACGTTGTAGTTGTGCTCACTGCGGCTGGTGGGATGTTCCTCGCCGCGTGCGATCCAGGCGACCCCCCTTCTTCCGGCGCTGGAGGCGCGGGTGGGGCTGGCGGTTCGGGTGGGGCCGGCGGCTCGGGCGGCTCGGTCGAGCCGGGGTGTCCCGCGCCGTCCGGCGGTCCGACCATTCACGAGGGAGACCTGAGCGAAAGCGAGACCTGGACCGCGGAGGGGAGCCCGCACATCGTGAGCTTCCCTGTCCACCTCCGCGCCGGGGTGACGCTCACGATCGCGCCGTGCGCCGAGGTGCTGCTCGAGGAGGACACCGGCATCGCCGCGACGGAAGAGGGCTCCGAGCTGAGGGCCGAGGGCACCGAGGCGCAGCCCATCGCGTTCCGCGGCAGCGAGGGCGCGCGGTGGAACGACGTCCACGTCGCGTGGCCGGCCAAGGCGACGCTCCGGCACGTGACCCTCGAGGGGGGCGGCGGCGATCGCTTCCATGCGAACGCGACGCTCTCCGCGTACGGGGCGTCGGTGACCCCCGCGGCGCCGGCGCTCCTCGTCGATCACGTGACGGTGCGCGGATCGCTCGGCGCCGGGGTGCTCCTCCTGCGGGCGTCGTCGTTCGCCGAGGGCTCCACGGACCTCGTCATCACCGAGAGCGGCAGCGAGGAGCACCCGTATCCGCTGGAGCTCGGGGAGCAGGCGATCGGCTCGATCCCGGTCGGCGTGTACACCGGGAATCGAAGGGACGAGATCCTGATCCAGGACGAGGGCGCCAATCAGGCCTCCGGGCTGCAGCAGGACACGACGATGCGCGATCGCGGCGTGCCCTATCATTTCGGCGACTGGCGCGACGCCCGCTTCAACATCGGCGCCGGCGGCGACGGCGCGCCGCTCACGACGCTCACCATCGAGCCCGGCGTCACCATCCGGTTCGAGCCCGGCAATTTCATGCAGATCGAGCGCTTCACCGGCGAGTTCGCGGCGAGCGGCGCCCTGCGCGCGCTGGGCACGCCGGAGCGGCCCATCGTCTTCACCTCGGCCGCGGAGAGCCCCGCGCCCGGCGACTGGGGCGGGCTCTGGTTCGGCGGCATCCCGCGCGACGAGAACGTCCTGGAGAACGTCATCGTCGAGTACGTGGGGTACGATTGCGGCTGCATCCTGCTCAGCTGCAACGATCTCACGACCTTCAACGGCGCCGTCATCTTCAGCCAGGCGCCGAGCAGCGCGTTCATCCAGGGATCGACGTTCCGCCACGTCGCCGGCCACGGCGTCACCCGCGGGTGGAACGGCACCGCGGGGCCAGACTTCGTCTCTGGAAACACCTTCGACGACGTGAGCGGCTGCAAGCAGACGCGCCCCTGGGTCGAGGGCCAATCGTGCCCTGACCCGAAGCCCCCCTGCCCGGAAGACTGACACCGCGATGGCGTCACTCCGCCGCTGCGGCGCGGTGTCGAGCGCGCCCCGGACCCCTATCACCGGCTCGTGACACGCGAAAAATTCGATTCCATGCGCCGTTCGCCCAGGGGCACGGCCGCGATCTGCCTTGCGCCCTCGGATCGCGCGACGGGTGATGAATGCCGTGCCCGCGCCGAGCATCGAAGCGGCCATGACAAGAGACTCCGATCGGTTCGATTCAGCATCCACGGCCAGCAGGGGCGTCTCGGCCGTCTTGGCCATGGCGGCTGTCCTCGCCATCGCGGCGTGTGAGCCGGCGGCGCGCGAGGGCGCCTCATGGGATAGCCAGGGCGGCAGCGCCGCAGCGGACGGCGACCCCACGGCCAGCGCGCGGAGCGCGCTCGTCGACGGCGGCGCACCGTGGGCGCAGGGATACGGCAGCCCCGGCTGGGATGACGGCCGGTCCATCGTGAGCGACGCCTCCGGCAACTACTACGTCTCGGGGGAGTTCGAGGGAACGATCGACTTCGGCGCCGGCCCCCTCACCAGCGCAGGGCAATCCGACGTCTTCCTTCTCAAGCTCGATCCCACGGGCTCGGTGATCTGGAGCAGGCGCTACGGGACCGAGTTCGACGACCGGAGCGGCGTCATGACCGTCGACGGGAACGGCAACATCTTCCTCGCCGGCGTGTACGGCGGCATCATGGGCGCCATCCCAGGCCCGGATTTCGGCGGGGGCCCGATCGCGGGCGCCGACTACCTCGGGATCTTCGTGGTCAAGTTCGACCCTGGCGGCGATCATGTCTGGAGCGGCGGATACGAGGTCTTCGCCCCTTCATCGCTGCGGGACGTGGCGGAGGTCGCCGTCGATGCCGTCGGCAACGTGTACATGCTCGTCAGAATCGACGATTACACCTACCTGGCGAAGGTCGGTGCCGGCGGCGCCGGCATCCTCTGGACTCAGCTTATTCCGATATCCGACGTCAGCAATGGAGCGGTGAGCCTCGCGGTCGACAGCGCCGGCAACGTGATCGTGGCGAACGAGGATCCCATCGCCTTTTGGAATCTCGCCGCGGAGTACTTCATCGTCTCCAAGTTCGACCCGACGGGCGCTTTGGTCTGGCTGCAGATGTTCGAGAGCGACGGAGCGGAGGGCGCCTTCTCGGTCGCGGTCAACGCGTCGGATGAGATCCTCGTGGCGGGCTTCACGGATGGGACCATCGACTTCGGCGGCGGCGTGCTCCCCGCCGGCCCCGTGCTCGTCGAGCTGGACTCAGCAGGCCAGCACATCTTCAGCCGTTCGGTCCGCTTCGGCAACAAGATCGCCCTGGATCCTACCGGTGGCGTGATCGTCGCCGGGGGCGGGCTCGCCAGGCTCGACGCGAGCGGAAACGAGCTCTGGTGGGTCGACTTCGATCCTCTCGTGGAGGATATCGCGATCGCGCCGGACGGCACGGTCGCCGTCACCGGCAGCATGCTGGGTCCAGTGGACTTCGGGACCGGCCCGATAGCTTACACGGCGAGCCACGATATCTTCGTCGCCGCGTTCGACCCCTGAGGGCCTCGGCCCCGGCGCCGTCGCGACGCCCGCGCCCCCACGGTGGCGCGGGCGTCACGCAGCGAGCGAGTCACGCAGCGAGCGAGGAGAGCTCGCCCGCGACCGGAGGCGCGCCTCGCCTCACCGCGGGACGTCGACGGGCACGAAGCAGGAGATGTTGGTCTCGATGTGGAAGTTCGACCCGTCGGTGTGGCGCTCCGCGTGGAAGATATCCATCGAGTACGTGTTGCCCGGATAGATGCCCAGGGTTTCGGCCTGAGCATCGAAGTCGATGACGCCCGACTCGGGCCCGTGCATGCTGCCGAGATCGAGGGCGAGCTTGCCGTTGATGAAGATCCACATGTCGTCGTCGCCCCGGAAGCTGAACTCCTGGCCGGCGACGTAGCCGAACTTGAGGTGGATCTCGGTGGTGAAGAGGAAGTTCTGGTTCTTGCCGTTGGGGGGGTTGATCCCGAACCCCTCCTCCGGCGCGAGCGGGAAGAAATCCGTGCTGTCGAAGACGTAGCGCCCCGAGCCGGGCGGCGTCTCCTCGAGCTCGAGCTGCTTCGGGAAGGTCATGTTCACCCCGGGCACGTCGCGGTACCACTGGTCGAACGACTCGCTGCTCGTGATGACGACCTGGTTCGGGTTCCCGCCACCGCAGTCGAGCGGGGTCTGCAGGTCCGCCTGGCAGCCGATCGAGTCGAGGAACACCGGCTTGCTGTCGCCGTCGAGCTCGGGCTCGACGAGCTTGCGGCGAACCACGTCGCCTCGGAAGTCCATCTCGAAGTCGGGGTGCGTGTCCTTGAAGTCGCGGTAGAGGACATCGAGCGTGCTCTTGCAGTCGCTCCCGCCGGCGCCGCCGGCGCCGACGGTCACATTGCCCCCCGAGATGCTCCCGATGTCGTCGCCGGTCGAGCTGCTGCTCTCCCCCGAAGGCGTCCCGCTGCTGCCGCCGGTGGTCGCACCGCCGCCGGAGCCGGAGGTCGAGTTGCCGTTGTTGTCATCCGACCCCGAAGAGCAGGCCAGGGCCGCGATGGCGAAGGTCACAAGAAAGAGAGAGCGAGGGGACATAGAGCACTCCTGGGAGAAAGTAGGACAACCACACCTCGTGGGGGTTGTCAACGTCACCCCTGGAATCCTACGCGAGATCTCGTGGCGCAGCCCGCCACGATCTCGTGGAGATCGCTTAATTCAGCCCGGCTGCATGGCGCGGGATTCGCCCTGTTCGACGTCGAGGTGCGTAATGCGGTGCGTCGTCCCGTGCGGGTGGGTCAGGGCGAGGCGGGGCGGTCCGGCGCGGGCGCCTCGCCGTCGCACCCCTCGGGCTCCATCGCGGCGATCCACGCGCGGACGAGCTCGACGCCGTCCGCGTCCGGCAGGCGATTCGACAGCTCCGGCATCTTGATCTCGGGATCGGTGGAGCGCATTCGGAAGATCATGATGCTTTCTTCCGGGGCTCCGGGGACGATATCGTAGGTGTTCCCGCCGGTGCCGGCGCCCGCGGCCGCCGCGACCTTGCACACACCGTTCTTGGAACGGTCGGTCTCCCAGGCGAGCAGCACCAGCCCGCTCACGCCGCCGCCGCCGCCGGGCCGGTGGCAGTGGGCGCAGTTGCCGTGCAGGTACGCCCGGGCGCGGGCGTCGAGCGGCGCGTCCCCGAGCGGATCGGGGAAGCTGGGCAGCCGCTCGGGCGCGCCGAGGGGCGCGCGGAAGATCCCTCGCTCCTCGAGCCAGGCGAGCTGGTTTCTGGGCGCCCCGTCGACGACGACGTCGCGGTTCAGCTGCGGGGTGATCAGCCCGAGCACGGCGGTGCGGTCGTCGCGCTCGTGGCAGCTGTTGCACTGGTTCGTGTTGGGGACGAGGTACCGCGCGCGCGCCGGGCTCCCCGACGCGTCGATCACGTCGAGCTCGATCCGGGCGCCCGCCACGCTGCGGGTCGCCTCGGTCTGCTCCTCGTTCCAGACGTACGTGTGCGGCTTCCAGCCCTCCTCCCCGAGGATGAGCAGGCGCGTCTCGAGGATGCGGGCGGCCCCCGCGGGATCGCGCCGATCGAGCGACAGGAAGAAGGTCTTGATGACGATGGTGCCGAGCGGAAACTGCCAGTCTTCGACCTCGCCCGCCGCGATCGTCTCCCCCTCCGGCAGCACCAGGAAGCGCCCCTTGCCAGCGTGATCGGCCCAGAGCGGCGCGGCGACCTCGTAGGGGATCACGCCGGCGGCCGGCCTCAAGGCCGACAGCGCGCCCTCGAAGAAGCCGTATTCCGACAGCGTGTCGTACGGCATGCTCTTCTGCGGCGGCTCGGGCTGGTCCGGCGGCTCCGGCGGCTCGGGCTGCTCCGGCGGCTCGTCGGGCGGCAGGGCGCCGCCCCCCGGCGGGGTGTCCCCCCCGCCGGCGCAGCCGACGGCCGCGAGCGAGAGGCACGCAGCGAGGTTAAGGCTTCTCGTCAGGGAGCGGATCATGGGTGCACTCGACCGCCGAGACGTCCTGGCTCTCCGCCGGCAGCTCGCCGCAGAGGTTGAAGTTCACGTACGTGGCCTCGGGCTCCGAGATGCAGTTGACGAGGCGGCCGTCGTCCTCGGCGCTCGGGTCCGTGCACCCGTCCCACGCCACGTCGGGCATCGGCCGTATCGCCGTGAACTCCGAGAAGAACGGGAGCGGATCCGCCCCGTTGTCCTCGTAGACGTTGTCGTGGACGAAATTGCCCTGTGGGAAGAGATCGAAGTTCTCATCCATCACCGGGCCGAGGAGCCCCTCGTTGTAGCTCAGGATCGCCACCGCGACCGACCGGTTGCCCCGGATCTCGTTGTCGTGAACCTCGTTGTCGTCGGACGCGAGGATCATGACGCCGAGCCCGGGCGGGAGGGCCGCGACGACCGTGCCCGCGGCGGCGAAGTTCGGGCCGTTGTTGTTCTCGATCCGGTTGCCGTACACGTTGACGCGCTTGCCGTCCTGGACCGGCAGATCCGGCAGGTTGAAGAGGAGCAGGCCGCCCGTGTTGTCGTGGGCGTGGTTGTCGCGCACCACCGCATCCGTCGAGTTCTCGATCTCGATGCCGGCGACATTGCCGTAGGCCTCGTTCGAGGCGACGAGGATGTCCTGCGACTGACCCACGTAGATCCCGGCGTCGCGCGCCCCCTTCACCACGCACCCCTCGATCACGACGTCGGTCGAGCCGACCGGGTAGAGGCCGTAAGCGCCGCTGTCCTCCGACGCGTCCGCCTCCCACATCACGGCGACCTCGCGGAAGGCGATCCCCTGCACGCTGTCGGCGCGGATGCCGTCGCCCGGCGTGTTGCGCACCTGGAGGTCCCGCACGGTGACGCCGTCGCCCCGGATCAGGAGCCCGTTGGCGCCGGTGTCCTGGTCCGAGAAATCGAGGATCGTCTCGTCCTTGCCCGCGCCGATCAGCGTCACGCCGTCGACGTCGAGCGACAGCTCGGTGGTGAACGAGAACGTCCCCGCCTCGAAGCAGATCGTCTCTCCCGGCGCGGCGTCGATCAGCGCCGTCTGCACCGCCGTCGTGTCGTCGTCGCCCGGCGCGAGCCGGATCGCGCACGCGCCCTCGCCCCCCTCGCCGCCGCTGCCGCCCTCGCCCGCCCCGCCGCCGCCGTCGGCCGCCCCACCGCTGCCCCCCGCCCCGCCACCGCCGCTCCCGTCGACCGGGGCGACGCCCTCCTCGCTGCTGCAGGCGACCGCCGCGAGCGCCAGGATCACCCAGGCTCTCAACATGATATTCCGCTGGAATTTCACAGCTCGCAGGGTACCGGAGCACGCCCAGGTTGTCCAACAACGCTCCGCGGCTGATTCCGTCGCAAACCTGCGCAGTCACACGTGAAAACGGCGAGACCCCCTGTGCTGGGCCCCCGCCTCAGCGCCTCGCGTCTCCGCGCTTCCCGGTGCGTCAGGCCACATCCGCGGAGCGTCATGCCATGGCCACCGACGGGCTCAGACCAGGCGGTGTCCCCCGTCGACGTGCAGCACCTCGCCGGTGGTGAACCCGTTTGCCATCAGGAAGAGCGCGGCGTGCGCGATGTCCGCGGGCGCGCCGACGCGCCGGACCGGCAGGCGGCGCGCGTGCTGCTCGAGCCGCTGCGCCTTCTCGCCGCCGGCGATGGAGTCCCAGATCGGCGTGTCGACCCAGCCCGGCGACAGCGCGTTCACGCGCACCGGCGCGAGCTCGACGGCCAGGGCCCGCACGAGCGACTCGAGCGCGCCGTTCGCCGCCGCGATGACCGCGCCGCCCGGCCCCGGCCGCGCCGCCGCGATCCCGGTGGTGAAGACGAGCGAGCCGCCGGGCTCGATCCGCGCGTGCTTGGCGATGTGGAGCGCCGCCACGAGCTTCGAGTCGATCGTGCGGCGCGCCGCGGCGAGGTCGAGCTCGCGGATCGGCTGATAGTGGCCCTGCACCGCCGTGACCACGACGTGATGCGCGGGCGGGCGCTCGCCGAACAGGCGCCGCACCTCGGCCTCCTCCGTCGCGTCGGCGGCGAAGGTGCGCACGCGGCCCGCCTCCCCGAGCTCCGCCGCGGCGCCGGCGAGCCTCTCCGGCGAGCGGCTCACGAGGGTCAGCGCGGCGCCCCGCGCGAGGCAGGCCCTGGCCACGCCGAGGCCGATGCCCGACGAGCCCCCGATGACGACGACATGCTGTTGTTCGAGGTTCATGGAGGAGGGGTAGCGCGGGGGCCTCGTGAGCACCATGGGACGATATGGCATGCTTCATCCCATGAACGGGATGATCTCCCTCGAGGACGTGAAGCTCTTCGCGGCCGTCGCGCACCACCTGAGCTTCGTCGAGGCGGCGCGGCGCACGGGGGTGCCCACCAGCACCGTGAGCCGCCGGGTGGCGCTGCTGGAGGAGGCGCTCGGGGTGCGGCTGCTCCAGCGCACCTCCCGCCGCGTCGGCCTCACCGCCGAGGGCGCGCGGCTGATCGAGCGCGCCGGGCCGCTGCTCGACGAGCTCGGGTCGGTGCTCGACCGGGCCGCCGATCGCGAGGACGAGCCCGCGGGCGCGCTCCGGGTGACGGCGCCCGTGATGACGGGCGCGCAGCGCATCGCGCCGGCGCTGTTCGCCTTCGCCGCCCAGCACCCGCGCGTGACCGTGGAGCTCACCCTCACGAACGCCGTGGTCCCGCTGGTCGAGGCGGGCGTCGATCTGGCGTTTCGCGCGGGGCCCGTTCAGGACGCCGAGCTCGTGGCGCGGCGCCTGTGGTCGCTCCCGTACGCGCTGGCCGCGTCGCCGCGCTTCGTGCGGCAGGCCCTGCGGGGCCGCGCGCGCCTCGCGCGCGCGTCGCTCGGCGACGTGCCCGCCGTCCTGAGCCGCGCGGGCGCCGCGTGGCGCCTCCGCCGGCGGGACGGCTCCGTCGAGGAGGTCCGGCCGCGCGCGCGCGTCTGCGTCAACGATCCGCGGGTGGCGATCGCCGCGGCGGCGCAGGGGCTGGGCGTGGTCTGCGCGCCCCGCGAGGTGATCGAGCAGCAGGGCAAGGCGCTCGTCGAGCTCGCCGTGACGGGCCGCACCGTGGAGCCGCGCGAGCTCTTCGCGGTGTACCCGTCGCGGCGGCTCCTGCCCGCGCGGGTGCGCCTCGCGCTCGACTGGGTGATGAAGCACGGCTGAGCGCCGCGCGGCGCCGCGCCTCCCGGGTCAGGACGCGAGCAGCTCGATCCGCCGCCAGTCGGCCGCGACCTCGACCTCGACGACCCCCGGCAGCGCGCGGTGTGACCTGGCCCCGGCCACGGCGCGCGGCGGCGGCGCGCCGTAGATCCGGATCGTCTCCACCTCGCGCGCCGCCGGCGCCGGCAGCTCGCCCTCGACGCTGCGCTCCAGCGTGAACGCTGCGCCGTCGAGCCCGCCCGAGAGCCGCGCCGTGCGCGACGCGCCGTGCCCGTCGCCCTCGTCCTCGTAGAGGCGGCCGCTCACCCGCGCCGCCGCGTGTACGTGCCAGGTGATCTCCGCCCAGCGCGCGCTGGTCGTGTGCATCCGCGGCGCGGTGAGCGCGACCGCGCCTCCGGCGCGCAGCCACACGGGGACGACCCCGAGCGGCGCCTCGGCGATGACGTGGCGCCCGCCCTCCTCGACCTTCCCCGCGCGCTCCAGGTTGGCGAAGTCCAACCACGCGCCGGCGGGCAGGTACGAGAGCCGCTTCGACTGCCCGGGCCGCACCACCGGCGCGACGAGCAGGTCGTCGCCGAAGAGGAACTGATCGTAGGCGTGGAGCGCCTCGGGATCCCCGGGCGCGAGGAACGAAAGCGGCCGCATGATCGGCAGGCCCGTCTCCGCCGCCTCGCGCATCAGCGTGTACAGGGTCGGCAGGAGCCGGTAGCGCTGCTCGAGCGCCGCGCGCGCGAGGCCGAGGTACGGCTCGCCGAAGCGCCAGGGCTCCTGCGCCGGCCGGCCCCGCGCCGCGTGGTTGCGCATCAGCGGGTAGAACAGCCCCGCCTGCATCCAGCGCACGAGCAGCTCGCCGTTCGCGCGGCCGGCGAAGCCCGGGATGTCCGCGCCGACGAACGGCACGCCCGAGAGGCCGAGGCCGAGGAGCATCGGGATCGACGCCTCCAGGTGCGTGAAATTGCTGGCGAAATCGCCGGTCCACACCGCGGCGTAGCGCTGGATGCCGGCGAAGGCCGCGCGCGTGAGCACGAAGGGGCGCCGCTCGGGCGCGTGGCGGGCGAGCCCCTCGTGGGCGGCCCGCGACATGCCGAGGCCGTAGACGTTGTGGACCTCGAGGTGCCGGCGGGCGCCGTGGCGCGCGTCGTAGGGGAGCGTGCTGCCCTCGATCGTGCCGAGGCCCGAGGTGCGCCCGCCGTTCGGCGCTGGCAGGCCCCTGTCGGGGCGGACGGAGAAGCACGCCGGCTCGTTCATGTCGTTCCAGATGCCGGCGATGCCCGCGTCGACGAAGGCCTTCTGCAGATCGCCCCACCAGCGCTGCACCTCCTCGCGCGTAAGATCCGGGAAGACGGCGGGATCGGGCCAGACCTCGCCCACGAGCGTGTCGCCGCGCGAGAGCCGGACGAGGTAGTCGCGCGCGCGCGCCTCCTCGTAGACGGCATAGCCCTCGTCCGCCTTGATCCCCGGGTCGACGATCGTCACGAGCCTGACGCCCTCGGCCGCGAGCTCGCGCGCGAGCCGGGCCGGGTCCGGGAAGCGCGAGCGGTCCCAGGTCCATACCCGGTAAGCGTCCATGTAATCGATATCGAGGTGGACGGCGTCGAGGGGGAGGCCGCGCGATCGATAGCCGCGGACGACGCCGCGCACGTCGTCCTCGTTCTCGTAGCCCCAGCGCGACTGGTGCGCGCCGAGGCTCCAGAGGGGCGGCATCGCCGGGCGCCCGGTGAGCGCGGCGTAGCGCCGGAGGACGTCGGCCGGGTGCGGGCCGGCGAGGAGATAGACGTCGAGCTCGGGCCCCCGCGACTCCCACTCGATGCGATCCGGGCGGCTCAGGGCGATATCGACCTCGGAGCGCCACGGCTCGTCGAGGAAGAGGCCCCAGGCCGCGCCGTCGCGGAGGGCCACGAAGAAGGGAATCGAGGCATAGAGCGGGTCGGACTCGACGTGCGGCGGGTAAGCGTCGGTGTTCCAGAAGGTGAAGCGCAGGCCGCGCTTGTCGAGCGGGCCGACCTTCTCGCCGAAGCCGAGGTAGGCCTCGCCCGGCGGCGCCGCGAGCGAGATCCGGGAGCGGAGCTCGTCGACGGGGAAGGCCGGCCGGACCTCGCCGGAGAACCCGTCGCTGCGCGCGAGGTCGCGGCCGTGGCTATCGCTGAAGGTCCATGTGCCCGAGGCGAGCGAGACCTCGAGAGAGGCGCCCTCGGCGCTCACGTGGAGCGTGTCCCCCTCGCGGCGCGCGGAGAGGGGCAGCGCGCCCTCGGCGATGACGGCGAAGGAGCGCTTGGGCGGCAGATCGGGGTGCGTGAAGCTCGTCACGGCCGACGAGGGGGCGTGGCGCACGCGCAGGATGCCGGGGCCAGGACAGCGGATCTCGACCGCGGCGCGGGCGCCGGAGAGGAGCACGTGAGTCGCGCCGATCGAGGCGTCGGTGAGGAGCATGGCGCGAGTCTAGAGCGACAGACGGGTTGAAACTACCTGAAAAGCGCAGAACTTCGAGACGCCAAGACGCCAAGACGCCAAGACGCCAAGACGCCAAGACGCCAAGACGCCAAGACGCCAAGAAAAGAATCCTATCTTGGCGTCTTGGCGTCCTTGGCGCCTTGGCGGCTCATTTCTCGCTTGATCAAGCGTGATCGGTATTCTAGGCGCTCTCGACCGGCGATCGAACAATTCGACCGTGTCGCGATCTGCAGGCTGTGCGCGCCCGTCACGGTCCCCCGAGCCGCCCCGGCGGCGGCAGCTCCAGCACCGGCGGGGGATCGCCGGCCGGCCGGTGCTGCCAGTCCGGGTCGATCCAGAGCCATTTGATGAGCTGCGTGCTCCGCGCGTTGGGGATGTACCCCCGCACCCACGGCTTCACCAGGGTCGGCTTCTCCTCGAAATAGAGCGGGATCCTGCACATCCCGTCGAGCGCCCGCCGCTCGGCCACCCGGAAGCGCCGGATGCTCTCCCGCGGATCGGCGATCGCGGCGGCCCCGCGGAGCTCCTCGTCGAACGCCGCATCCGCCCAGCCGCTCCGGTTGTTGGGGCTGTACGACAGGAACGTCCCGAGCCACGTCTGCGGATGGTTGTAGTCGGCGTACCAGGCCAGCCGGATCACCTGGAAGTTGCCGTCGCGGAGGTTCTTGAGCATCACCCGCCACTCCTCGTTCCGCAGCGTCGCAGAGATGCCGAGGTGGCGCTTCCACATGTCCTGGATGGCCACGGCGACCTGCCCGTGCCCCTCCCCCGTGTTGTAGAGGATCTCGAGCGGCGGAAACCCCTTCGCGCGGAGCGAGTCCCCGTCGCGGGCGACCTCGTACCCGGCCTCGGCGAGCAGCGCGCGGGCGCGCGCGGGGTCGTGGCCGACCTCGGGGCTCGAGAACGGATCGGCGCCGCGCGCCCTGTCCTCCGCCGCCTGCTCGGCGTAGCCGGATCCGGTGATGTCGGGCACGTAGTGGGTCGCCGGCTTCCCCAGCCGCGTGATCTTCTCGACGAGCTCGCGCTTGTCGATCGCGAGGTTCAGCGCCCACCGCACGCGCGGATCGTCGAGCGGCGGCTTCCTCGTGTTGACCTCGTAATACACGGTGGAGAGGTATTCAGCCCTCCGGAGGTCCTTCTTCCCGGACAGCCAGCCGAGGTGGTCGTACGGGAGCTCGGAGTTGTCCCCCAGGTAGTCGAGGTCCCCTGCCCTGTAGAGCTGCAAGGTCGCGTTGTACTGGGGGATCTCCATCCAGACGATCCGGTGGATCCGGAGCGCGTCGTGGGCCCAGTACGCCGGGTTCCGCTTCATCGTGATCTCGTACCGGAACTTCCACTCGTCGAGCTGGAAGGGCCCGTTGACCACGATGTTCTCGGCGCGGAACCAGAGCTCCGGCTCGCCGCGCGCGTCGAACGGCTCGACGACGTCGCGGCGAACCGGGAACAGGGTGACGAAGCTCGTGAGATCCGTGAAGTAGGGCGTGGGCTGCTCGAGCTCCACGTCGAGGGTGCGATCGTCCCGGGCCCGCACGCCCACGGCGGTGTCGTCCTCGACGAGCTCCGAGGCGGCGACGAACCCGGTCACCGCGCCGCCGGAGGGCGATGCCGCCCGCGGCGCGGCGGGGTCGTACGTGGGGAGGCTCGCGTGGGGCGCGACCAGCGCGTACGCGGCGGACTCCGCGGGCGCGAGCAGGCAGCCCGGGAGGAAACCGCGGCCCTGGGGCCCCTCGATCTCGAACCAGCGGTCGGCCGCGCCGTTGCAGGCGACGGGCGGCCCGGCCGCGAGGAGGGCGACCTCGGCGCCCCGCCACCCGCCGCCCGGGGTCGCGTCGAGCGGCGCGGGCGCCGGGGCAGCGCCGGCCGCGTCGAACGAGAGCCGCTCGCCGGCGCCGGTCTTCTCGTCGGGCTCGGCGTACGTCACCGAGGCGATGCCGGGCGGCGGCGCCGCGAGGGGCGGCACCGCCGACGTCACCCGGGCGGGCGACTGGCCGAGCACGACGACGAACGCGCCCCGCGGCAGGGAGAGCGCGGGCGGGGCGTCGGGCCGCGGCGCCGCGCGCAGCGTCGCGGCCTCGCGCAGCGCCTTGAGCTTGCCCAGGTTGAAGAGCTCGCCGTTCTTGAGGATGTGCAGGTTCGTCGCGGCGAGCGAGGCGGTGGAGGGGCGCAGCACGCGCTTCCACGCGTACTCGAAGTCGTGCGCGGTCACCGGCTTGCCGTCCGACCAGCGCGCCTCGGGCCGCAGGTGGAACCGGAAGATCCGGTTGTCGTCGCTCTGCTCCCAGCGCGTCGCCACCCCCTGGACCGGGCGGAGGTCGCCGGGGCCGTAGCTGGTCAGCCCCTCGAACATCTGCTGGAGCAGCGTGATGCTCACCGAGTCGACGGCCTTGCCGGGATCGAGGTACTCCGGCTCGTCGCCGTTGTTGACGTAGAAGGTCGCGACGTCCTTGCCGGTGCGCGCCGTCGTTCCGACATAGCCGTCGTTGTCGCCCGCGCAGGCCGCGAGCAGCGCGAGCAACGCGCCGGGGACGATGACTCTGTGGTTCAAATTGCCCCCATCACCGAATCAGGGACGCGCTCGAGAGGTGCGGTGTCAGTCGGCGAACCCCTTCGGGTTCTGCTCTTGCCAGCGCCAGCTGTCGCGGCACATGGTCTCGAGGTCGCGCTCCGCGCGCCAGCCGAGGAGCTCCGCCGCGCGCGCCGGGTCCGCGTACACGGAGGCGACGTCCCCGGGGCGCCGGGCGACGATCTCGTGGGGGACCCGCTTCCCGCTGACCTTCTCGAAGGCGGCCACGACCTCGAGCACGGAGTAGCCGCGCCCGGTGCCGAGGTTGACGGTGAAGCTGTCGCCCACGCTGAAGATGCGATTCAGCGCGGCGAGGTGCCCGAGCGCGAGATCGACCACGTGGATGTAGTCGCGCACGCCGGTGCCGTCCGGCGTCGGCCAGTCGCCCCCGAAGACGCGGAGCTTGTCGCGCCGCCCCACCAGCACCTGCGTGATGAACGGCGTGAGGTTGTTCGGAATGCCGCTCGGGTCCTCCCCGATGAGCCCGCTCTCGTGCGCGCCGACCGGGTTGAAGTAGCGCAGGGACGCGAGCGACCAGCCCCCGGTGGCCGCGACGTCGCGCAGGATGTACTCCACCATGAGCTTGGACTGCCCGTAGGGGTTGGCCGGCCCGAGCCGGCTCCCCTCGTCGAGCGGCACGCGCTCGGGATCGCCGTAGACCGTGGCCGACGAGCTGAACACCAGTTTGCGCGAGCCGCGGGCGTCGAGCGCCTTGAGCAGGCACACCGTCCCGGCGACGTTGTTCTCGTAATACGAGAGCGGCTTCTCCACCGACTCGCCGACCGCCTTGAGCCCCGCGAAGTGGATCGTCGCGTCGACCGGATGCTCGGCGAGCAGCCGCTCGAGCAGCGCCGCGTCGCGGATGTCGCCCTGGACGAACGTCACCTGCTTGCCGGTGATCCGCTCCACGCGATCGACGGCCGCCTTGCGGCTGTTGCAGAGGTTGTCGAGGATGACCACTCGGTAGCCCGCGTGGAGGAGCTCCACGCAGGTGTGCGAGCCGATGTAGCCCGCGCCTCCGGTGACCAGGATCGTCTTGCTCATGTCGTTCTCCCGAGAGGGACCATGCCCCCCTCCGGTGGATGAGGCCACGGCCCAGGCCAGCGCGTCAACGGGGACCTCTCCTCGCCCCACTCACCCTCAGCGCCGCTCGGCCCGCGAAATCGTTGCGCAGCGCCGCGCGGCCAGCGGCCGCGTCCGCGGCGCCCGGCCGCGCTCAGGGCGAGGACGGCTCGGCCGGCCCACTCGGCGTCGGGCCGAGCCGGCCCGGCTCCGGAAACTCGAGCTGCGGATACGCGACCTCGCTCGACGGGTTGTCGCGCCAGCTCGGGTCGAGCCAGAGCCATTTCACGAGCTGCACGCTGCGCGCGTTGCCCTTGAACCCCTTGACCCAGGGCTTCACCAGCGTCGACTTCGTGTAGAAGTAGAGCGGCAGCTTGGGCATGCCGTCGACGGCCCGCTTCTCCGCCCTGCGGAACGCCCGGATGCTCTCCTTCGGATCGGCCGTCGCGGCCGCGGCGCGCATCAGGTCGTCGAACTCCCGGTCGGCCCAGCCCGTCCGGTTCTGCGGGCTGTACGAGAGCAGCGTGCCGAGCCACGTCGCCGGGTGGTTGTACTCGCCGATCCAGCCGAACCGCACGACCTGGAAGTGGCCGTCGCGCACGTTCTTGAGCATCACCTTCCACTCTTCGTTCCGCAGCGTGGCGGAGATGCCGAGGTGTCGCTTCCACATGTCCTGGACGGCGACGGCGATCTGCTTGTGCCCCTCGCTCGTGTTGTAGAGGATCTCGAGGGCCGGGAAGTTCTTCGCCCGGTATCCGTCGCCCTCGCGCACGACGTCGTAGCCCGCCTCGGCGAGCAGCGCGCGCGCGCTCCGGGTTGAACAGGGCGTCCGGCGCCGAGAACGGGTCGACACCGAGCCTCCGGTCCTCCGCGACGGCCTCGCTGTAGCCCGAGCCCGTGTAGTCCGGGACGTAGTGCGTGGCCGGCGTCTGCCCGCCGCGCGTGATCTTCTCGACGATCTGCTGCTTGTCGACCGCGAGGTTGAGCGCCCGGCGGACGCGGACGTCGTCGACCGGCGGCTTCCTCGTGTTGAACTCCAACCAGTACGTGGAGAGGTAAGGGTATCGGTGGAAATCCTTCTTGGTCGACAGCCAGTCCAGGTGCTCGGAGGGGAGCGAGGAGTTGTCGCCCGCGTAATCGAGATCGCCCGCCTTGTAGATGTTCATCGCGGCGTTGTACTGCTCGATCTCGAGCCAGACGATGCGGTGGATCTTCAGCTTGTCGCGGTTCCAGTACATCGGATTCCGCTTCATCGTGATCTCGTAACGGAACTTCCACTCATCGAGCGTGAAGGGGCCGTTGACCACGATGTTCTCGGGGCGGAACCAGAGCTCGGGCTCGCCGCGCTGCGCGAACGCCTCGATCACGTCCTTGCGCACGGGGAAGAGGGTCACGTAGCTCGTGAGATCGGTGAAGTAGGGCGTGGGGAGCTCCAGCTGCACGTCGAGCGTGAGGTCGTCCCTGGCGCGGACGCCGACGGCGCTGTCGTCCTCCACGAGGAGCGCGTCGGGCACGAACCCGATCGGGGGCTCGCCCTGCGCGGCCGCGGGGGCCGCCGCGGGGTCGTACGTGGGGAGGTCCGCGTGCGGCGTGACGACCGCGTACGTCTCGCGGGGCGCGGCGCCCGCGCCGGCCTTGCCCGCGGCGGGGGGCACGAGCAGGCAGCCCGGGAGGAAGCCGCGCGCGCCGCCCCGCTCGATCTCGAACCAGCGGTCGGCGGCGCCGTTGCACTGGCACGGCGGGCCCGCGCGGACGATGTCGACAACGGCGCCGTGCCAGCCGCCGCCGGGCGCGGGGCCGATCGGCGCGGCGGCGTCGACCACGAGCCGCTCGGCGCCGCCCTTGCCGTCGCCCTTCGCGAACGTCACCGCGGCGGCGCCCTCCGGCAGGGCCGCGAGCGGCGCGATCGCGGTGTCGACCTGGATGGGCGAGCGCGCCAGCACCACGACGAACGACCCCTTGGGCAGGTCGAGCGCGGACGGGGCGTCCGGCCGGGGGGCCGCGCGGAGCGGCGCGGCCTCGCGCAGCGCCTTGAGCTTGCCCAGGCTGAAGAGCTCGCCGTTCTTCAGGACGTAGAGGTTCGTGGCGGCGAGCGAGGCGGTGGCGGGGCGCAGCACGCGCTTCCACGCGTACTCGAAGTCGTGCGCGGTCACCGGCTTGCCGTCCGACCAGCGCGCCTCGGGCCGCAGATGGAACCGGAAGATCCGGTTGTCGTCGCTCTGCTCCCAGCGCGTCGCCACCCCCTGGACCGGGCGGAGGTCGCCGTGGCCGTAGCTGGTCAACCCCTCGAACAGCTGCTGGAGCAGCGTGGAGCTCGCCGAGTCGTTCGACTTTCCGGGATCGACGTACTCGGGCTCACCGCCGTTGTTGATGTAGATCGTCGCCTCGTCCTTGCCGACGCGCGCGGTCGTCCCGGCGTACCCGCCGTCCTGCTCGCCGCACGCCGCGAGCGCGACGCACGCGAGCCCGAGCGCCGCGAAGGCACCCCGCGCCGCCCGACCGGCGCTCCAGCCGCCCCCCTCGCCGCCGGCACCTCGTCGCTCCGGAGCCCGTCGCATGCTGCGGAAGTAGCACGGGGCGATCGGGGCAGGAAGGCAGTGGCCGCGCTGTCTGGGCGTCCCTCCTCCGGTCCGCGATCCGATCGCAGCCAGCCCGCGGGCTTCGTGGTAGGTCGCGCGTCCGTCATGCTGCACGCTCGCGTGGTCGCCTCGTCGCGCGCTGTCTCGGTCTGCTCTGCGCTCGTCCTCGGGCTCCTCGCCCCCGGCTGCGGCGGCGCGAGCCCCCCGGGCGCCTCGCCCCCGCCGGCGTCGCGATGCGATCCGGCGCACCTCGACGCGTGCGAGCGCGCCCTCGCGGCGGCGCTCGCCGAAGGCCGCGCGCCGCGCGAGCTCGCCCTGGGCTACGTCGAGGCCCGCGCCGCCCGGGACGAAGGCGATCCGTGGGCGCGCCTGCTCCGCGACCTCGACCGGCGCGGCGGGGCGAGGCCGCGCGCCGCGATCGTCGTCGAGGCAGGCGCGGAGCCCGCCGGCAAGGTGCAGCGCGGAGGCGCGGCGGACGCGACCTGGATCCGCGCCGCGCCGCTGCCGGCCCCCGGCGCGCTCGGCGCCGACGCGCTGCTCCTCGCGATCGGCGAGGCCCTCGGGTACGAGCACATCGTCCACGCGCGCGCGCGCGGCGGCGCGGTCCAGATCTTTCCGCGCGACCCGCTCGGGCCGTTCATGGCCGGCCTCGCGCCGATCGCGCGCGGCGACGCGTCGCTCGCGCGCGCCGCGGACGACATCGCGCTAGCGGCGCTCGTGCGCCGCGCCTTCGGCGCCGCCGGCGCATTCCGCTACGTCGAGGCGGCGCGCGCGGCCGACGCCCTCGCCGCGGCGCTTAAGGGGCGCGACCCGAACGACGAGGCCGCGCTGCGCGGCCGGTACGCGCTGCAGCTGCTCGGGGCGGCCGGCGTCGCGCTCGAGGACGCCGGCGACGCGACCGGCGCCGCCGGCGCGCCCTCGGCCCCCCGGCCGGACCCTCCGCCCGCGCCGGGCGACACGCCCTACGGCGACCTCCTCCGCGTGCGCACGGCCCGCGACGGCCGCGCGGCGTGGCGCGCCCGCGGCGCGGCGGTGCTGCGGGCCGCGCCCGCGGATCGGCGCGACGCGCTCGACGACCTGCTCGGCGAGGCCCCGGGCTGCGGCCGGGACCTCGCCCCGCCCATGGACGGCCCCCGCGACCTCGTGTTCGCCGGCGCGCTCGCCCGCGCCCTCGCCCCGGGCGGCGCGGCCGCGTCCGCCTCGCCCGCCGCGCCCGCGGCCGGGAGCTCCGCGGCGGCGGCGCCGGGCGGGCCGCTGCCGCTCGGCGCGTGGCTGCCGCGTTACGAGGCGCTCGTCCGCGCCGTCGATCAGACGAGCACCGCCTGGGCCCACGCGCCGAGCCTGCTCCACGAGCGCGGCCCAGCGCCCGCCGCAGGCCAGGCCGGCAGCGCCGTCCACCAGCGCGTCACCGAGCTCGGCCTCGCGCACCTCGCCGCGCTGCGCGCGCTCGCCGAGGCCGAGCCGCGCCGCTACCGCGCGCTCGCGCAGATCCCCCTCGCCTATAGCCCCGGGGTGCTCGCCGACGAGCGCCTCCGCGACGCCATCGTCGACCTCACGCAGGTCGCCGTCCAGCGCCGCATGGCCGAGGCGCGCGACCCGGAGGCGGTCCTCGAGGCGGCGCTCGCCGGCGTCTTCGCCGGCATGTCGTACCCGCCCGAGGTGCAGCCCGCGCACTTCCTGGCCCTCCAGGGCGCGCTCACCGCGAAGCTGCGCGGCGACCTCACCGCGCAGGCCGGCTGGGGCGTCGCCGGCCTCTACGCCGCCGACGCGCTCTACCGGCTCCTCTCGGATCAGGCGCCCGATCTCGCGTTCTCGTCGGCGCAGATCGAGCGCGCCCTCGCGCCCGCGCCGTCGCTCCCCCACCCCGGCCTCGCGGCGCTCGCCGCGAGCCTCTCGCGCTACGCCGCGCTCGGCGCCGCCGGCGCGCTGGATCCGCGGGCCACGGACGCGGCCCGGCTCCCTCCGGAGCGCCGGGCGGCGCGCGACGCGCTCCGCCGCGCCGTCGCCGGGCTCGCTGCAACCGGAGAAGGCGGTGGCGCGGCGGGCGACGCGGACGCGCCGCCGCCCGGCCTCGTGGAGGACATCGCCGCGCTCGCCGACGGCGTCCTCGCCGTGCTGCTCACCGAGCGCTCGCGCAAGCCCCCGCCCGCGAAGGACGCCTGCGCCGCCGCGGGGCGCGGGCCGAGCCCCGAGGCGCGCCGCGCGCTCGCGCGGCTCGGCGACGTCCGCGGGCGGATCCTGCGCGCGCCGCGGTACCAGCAGGGCGACGGGGCGTGGGCGCGAAGGGCGCGGCTCCTCGTGACGCTCCTCTCCGACGCGATCGACCTGCTCGCCGCGCCCGGCGCGGGCCGCGCGCCGCGCGCGGGCGCGCCGGAGCCCCGCGTGCGCTTCACCGTCCCCGCCGCGGACGCCGAGGCCGCCGTCGCCGCGGGCATCGCCAGCTGGGGCGACCCCGGCCTCTCCGACGCGCTCACCGGGGGCTACGCGCTCGCCCGCGCGCTGTTCTCGTCCGCCACCGCGGAGCGCTTCGCGCAGCAGAGCGGCGCCCCGCTCGGCCGGGTGCTCCGCGGGCTCTCCGCGGCGCTGCGCGAGGGCACGGCGCAGCGCGGCGCCGGGCAGGGCCCGGCCGGCGTCGCCCTCCTCGACGCGCTCGCGTCGCTGCCCGCCTCCTCGACGGACGGCGACCTCCGGGGCCTGTTCGTCGGCTACGCCAGGGCGCTCTCGGCGCTCGGGCTGCGCGACCAGGCCGACCTCGCGCTGCTCACCTCGCTCCTCGGCGCGGCCGTGCTGGGCGGGCCGCCGTCGCCGGAGGCCGTCGCGCTCGCGAACGAGCGCGGCAGCCGCGTCGCGTGGGCGCTCTCGTACCTGAGCGAGATCGCGAAGGCCCGGCGCGGCGTCGCCCCCGACCCGTCGGCCTACGCTGGCGCGATGCGCGCGGCGTCGGACGACGCCTGCCAGACGGCCGACCCGGGCGACGTGCTCGCGATCCTGAGCGCCGCGCGCGACTTCGCCGGCGGCCGGCGCGCGGAGGCGCGCGACGCGCTCGACCGCGTCCTCTCGGCGGCCGACGCCCGCGGCCTGCGCGTGCCCCGCATGACCTACCGCTACGAGGAGAAGACCGCGACCCGCGTCTTCTCGCTCAGCTTCGACGTCTCGTACGGCGCCGGGCTCCTCGAGGGGTCGACCGGCTTCCAGCTCGGCCTCGGCCTCCGCACCCGCGGCGAGCCCGAGGGCGCGCTCACCGCGGCGCTCGCGCCCGAGGGCTCGCCCCAGAGCGACGAGGACGCCGCGCGCGCCTACGTCAGCGCCGCCGCGCTGGCGGCCGCCTACCACTTCCTCGACGGCGACGCCGAGCGCGGCGCCGCCGCGGCGCGCCGGGCGATCGCCGCGCTCTCGTTCGGCCTGCGCCTCGGGCCGCGGGCGCTGCGCCCGGACCAGCCGCTCGCCTGGGGGCGCGACGCGCGCGCGCTGCTCGCGATCGACGCCCAGCTCGCGGCCGAGGCGGGCCACCCCTTCCTGGCCGGCGATCTCTGGACGCTCGTCCGCGGCCTTTTGCCGCCGGACGCGGACGACGCCGCGATCGCGGCGCTGCTCGATCCGCTCCCGGCGGGGCTCGCCGCGGTCCCGGACATCCGCCCGCTCGCCGCGCGGACCGCGCGCTCGCTGGCCGCGGTCGCCGGCCCGCTTGCGTGCACCGAGGCGAAGGTCGAGCTCGGCGGCTACGAGGAGCCCGCCTGCGACGCCTACCCGCTCGCGCTGTCGCTGCGCATCGCGGACGTGCTCGGCAAGCTGCCGCACCTCCGGCGCGCGGGCAGCGCGGCGGCGTGCCCCGTCCTGCGCAGCCTCGACGGCTTCCTCACGGCCGCCGAGCGGGGGACGTACGACCCCGACGCGTTCACGGCCGCCGTGGAGGCGCTGCGCCGGAGCGGCCGGCTCTACGACGCCGCCGTGCTGCTCTCGCGGCAGCGGCGCGAGGGGCACTGCGGCCCGGTCGTGCTCGCCGCCGCGCGCGCGCTCGGCCGCGCGCCCTCCCTCGGCCCGGCGCTGCGCGCCGACCTGCTCAGCGTCGCGGTGCGCTGCGCGGCCGCGGCGCTCGACGCGAGCGTCGTCGACGACGTGCTGGCGCTCGACGGCGAGACGCGCGCCCTCCCGGACCTCGGCCGCAACCTGAAGGTCGTGCTCTTCGCGACGGAGCTCGCCGTGCGCGAAGAGCGCTGGGACGTCCTCGCGAGGCTCGCGAAGCAGCCCGAGTTCGTCGACCGGTGGACCGGGGCGAGCGACGACGCGGCGGCGACCGCGCACCTCATCGCGACCGCCGCGGCCGTGCTCGCGGGCGAGCCGCCGCCGCGCGACGCGCGGGCCCTGAGCGCGCACGAGCGGCTCTGCGGCCAGGCTCCCTCGGGCGATCGCGCCGCGCTGTGCGCCGAGATCGAGCGCCTGCGCGCGGGCGCGCTGCCCGAGGCGCAGCGCCGGCAGCGCGCGAAGGGGGCGCTTCAGCGCATGCTCGCCGCCGCGCGCGGGCAGGCCGCCGACCGGTAGCCGCCTGCCCGCTCCCCCGCCGCCTCGCGCTACTTCACGCTGGCGGGCTTCGTCTCCGCCGGCTTCTGCTCGGCGGGCTTCGCCGCGGCGGGCTTCGTCTCCGCCGGCTTCGCCGCGGCCGGCTGGGCGGCGGCGGGCTGGGCGGCCGGCTGAGCGGCCGCGGGCTGCGCCGGAGCGGGCTTCGCGTCCGCCGGCTTCGCCGCCGCGGGCTGCGCGCCGGCGGCGGGCGGCTTCGCGTCGGAGCCCTTCGGGGCCGCCGCGGCCTTCGGCGCGGTGGCGGGCACGCCGGCCGGCTTGAGGCCCTTGGTGATGGCCGCGGCGCAGGCGAGCTCGACGCCCGTGTCTTTGCCCTCGAACCGCATGATCTTGATCTCGACCCGGCGGTTCTTCTCCTTCGCCTCTTCGGTCTCGCCCGCGTCGAACGCGCAGTGCGCCCCGTAGCCGGCGGACCGCAGCCGGTTCTTCTCGACGCCGAGCGCGGTGAGCGCCTTCACCACGGCGTCGGCGCGCTTCTTCGTGAGCGTCACGGTGGCGGCGTCGTTACCGACCTTCTCGGAGTAGGCCGCGACCTCGACGAACTGGATCTGCGGATTGTCCTTGAAGATCTGCGCGATGTTGGCGAGGAGCTCCTGCGAGGCAGGCTCGATATCGGCCTTGCCGGCGGCAAAGGCGATCTTCTCGTTGAGCTTCACCTCGTTGTTGACGAGAGCGACCCTGGGGACGTCCGGACAACCGTCGTCGTCCTTGTAATTGTTCTTGACCTCGGCCTCGGTCGGGCACTTGTCGGCCTCGGCCACGAAGCCGTCTCCGTCCGGGTCGGTGGATTTGCATCCGTCCTTGGCGTCCGGCGGCAGGCCGTCCTCTTTCTCGGCGACGCACTTGTCGGTGCCGTCGTCGATCACGCCGTCCGCGTCCGCGTCGGGGGGCGGGGGCGGCGGCGCGGGCGGGGCCGGCGGCGGGGCCGGCTGGACCGGCGGCTGCGCCTGCACCTGGGGCTCTTTCGCGCAGCCGGCGTTCGCGGCGAGCAGCGATGCTACGAATGCCATTCCAAGCCATCTCGTGGTTCGCATCTCCGGGGCTCCTCTCCTTGGCGTCCTTGATTGGGCCGAGCGCCAGCGTGTTTAGACGACCGCGCCGGAAACTGCGAGATTTAATCGCACGGCGAGGTGTGCAGCTGTCCCTCGGCGGCGCGTCGGCCCCCCGCTCCGGAGACGACAGCGCCGCTGGCGAGGCGTCGAGATCGGCCCGACACCGGCGCGTCGTTTGCCTCCCCGACGCGCGGAACTAGCGTTTCTCGGGCGAGAAATCCATCTTTTCAAATGCGCCGCTGCCCTTCCGATCAGGCGCCTGTGGCTTTCTCGACTTGAGCGACGGCCCCACGGGCGCCGACAGTGTGGGCGTCGGGGCGACCTTCTGGCGGGGCGGCGGCGCGGGGCGAACGTCGGGCGCGTCCCGCTCTGTCGGCTTCTTGACCGGCACCTGCTCCTCGACCGGCCCCGGCGCCGGAGGCCCGTCCGTCGGCGCGCGGAGCGCGTCGAGCGCGCGCTCGCGCGCCGCCGCGACGTCCGGCGCGGTGCGGCCGCGGGGATCGAGCCGGTCCGCCTCGTCGAGCTGGTCGAGGCACCGGCGCCACGCCGCCTCGTCGCAGGCGCGCAGCGCCTCGGCCCTCAGCGCCCGCGCGCGCTCGAGCGGGTCGCTTGGATCGAGCGGCGACGGCGCCTCGACGGGCGGGGCGCTCGGCAGCGGCTCGGGCAGCGGCGCGACCTCGGGCACGTCCCTCGTCGAGCGCAGGAGCCGGACGATGACGATGGCGAGGATCGCCAGGGCCGCGACCGCGGCGAGCTCCGCGAGCCACCGCTCGCGCATCCACCGCCGCATCCGCGACACGCGCTGCCGCACCCGGGCGGCGGGCACCTGCTCGTCGGCGGCGATGCTCTCGAGCTTCTCTCCTTCCCCTTCGCGGGCCATCCACGACAGCGTCTGCTGCGCGTCGCGGCTCGCCGCGGCCTGCCGTTCGGCCCAGCGCGCCAGCTCGCGCGCCTCGACGGGCGGCGGGCCGACCGGCAGGTCGGGCAGCTCGGTCGCGGTCTCCCGGAACGAGCGCCGGTGGTGGTCGGCCACCTTGTGGCGCGCGATCCCGAGCAGCCAGCGCCGGAGCTCCGTCGGGTCGGTCGGGCGCGCGGGCGAGGCGAGCGCATCGCAGAGGACGGTCTGCACCACGTCGTCGACCTCGCCGCTCGGCACCCGCCGTCGCACGAACTCCTCGAGGGCTCGGCGGATCCCTGGTTCGGCCAGGGGGTTCGTCGCGGGGGCGCTGTGCTCGGTGGTCATCGTCGTGCTCATCGCCCCTGCATCGCGCGGCGGCCGCGGAGTGTGACGAGCCCGCTCGAGAATACGGGAGGCCTCGCTCGGGCGTCACACTCCGTCAGGCGGCGCCGAAGGTCGGGCATGGTCCTCCGCCCCCCTGCCGTCCTCGCCGCGTCCCTCGCCCTCGCGACCCCCTCCCTGACCGCCGTCTCGAACGGCCCCCCTGGCGCGCCACCGCCGCGGGCGTCCGCGGCTCCCGCCCCCGGCGTCCCGGCGGCTCCCGTCGCCCCCGGCGCGCCGGCCGCCGCGCCGCCCGCCCCCCGCGCCGCCGCCGTCCCCGCGCCGCGTCGACCGGATGCCTCCGAGCCGCGGGTCACCGAGATCCGGATCGACAAAAGCGACCACACGCTCGAGCTCGTGGCGGGCGGCGAGGTCGTCCGGTCCTACCGCGTCGCCCTGGGGCCGGGTGGGCCGGGGCCGAAGCGCTACGAGGGCGACCTCCGGACCCCCGTCGGCACCTACCGCGTCGCCGGCCGCATCAAGGGCCTGTTTCATCAGTTCCTGATCGTCAGCTACCCGAACGAGGAAGACCGCCGGCGCTTCGCCGAGCTCAGGCGCCGCGGCGAGGTCCCGCCGGGCCGCGGCGTCGGGCACGGCATCGGGATCCACGGCGTCGGCGGCGCGCTGCGCGCCGGCGTGCACAAGGAGACCGACTGGACGCTCGGCTGCATCGCGCTCGACGACGACGAGATCGACGAGATCGCGCGGCGAACGCCTGACGGCGCCAAGATCGTGATCACCGATTGAACGGGGGGGTGCTAGGGTAGCCGGTCACATCGACGGGCTGTCCGTCGAGGATGGGGGCGCGACGGCCCGGCCGGCGCCGCCCTCCTGCCCGCCCGGGAGATCGTGCATGTCTCGCCGTTACTGGCTGATGAAGAGCGAGCCACAGAAATATTCGTTCGCGCAGCTCATACGCGACGGCCAGACGATGTGGGACGGGGTCCGGAACTTCGAGGCCCGCAACAACATGCGGGGCATGAAGCAGGGGGATCTCGTGCTCTTCTATCACTCGAACGAGGGCAAGGCGGTCGCGGGCGTGGCGCGCGTCAAGCGCGAAGCGTACCCCGATCCGACCGCCGAGGCGGAGGAGGACTGGAGCGTCGTCGACATCGAGCCGGTCTCCCCGCTCAAGGTGCAGGTGACCCTTGACACGATCCGCGGCGACGAATCGCTGGCCGAGATCGCGCTCTTGAAGAAGTCCCGGCTGAGCGTGGTGCCCGTCTCGAAGGAGCACTTCGATCGGGTGCTGAAGCTGGGCAAGACCAAGATCGCTTGACGCGGGGACCCGGGGTAACGACTAATCCCGGCGTGAACCTCCGCCACGGAGCCCGAGCCCTCGCCCTCCTCCTCCTCTCCAGCGCCGCGTGCGGCGGCCCGCCCACGCCCTCCCCGGTCGAGGGCGAGCCGATCTGCCCCGACTTCGAGGTCGGGGCGACGCGCGCGCCGATGCGCGGCAGCCTTCGCTTCCCGGTCACGCTGACGGTGCGCGACGGCAAAGAGCCGATCACGCGGGCGACGCTCACCGGGCGCCGCTCGAAGGACGACCCGGCGAGCCGGATCCTGCTCTCCGACGAGGACGCCGAGTACGAGCTCGAGTGGGCGCAGTGCGAGAACGAGCGCGCGCCGAGGGCGCGCACGCTGGCGCGCGAGACGAAGGACACCGCCGAGTACGCGTGCGGCAACGCGACGGTGTACAAGACGGACAAGCTCGTCACCCGGAAGGGCGACGCCGCGTCGCGCACGGTCCACTTCGCGGCCCCGCCGAAGCCGGAGTGCTGGGAGAGCGAGCTCCCGCCGGCCGCGCCCGCTCCCTCGCCCGACGCGGGCGCCGAGCCGGCTCCGGCCGACGCAGCTGCCGCGGAGCCGGCAGCCGCCGACGGGGGCGCGGTCGACGCGGGCACCGTCGACGGGGGTGCGGTCGATGCGGGCGCTCGTGGCGCAACCGCCGCGCCCGCGGACGCCGGCGCGCCCCGCGACGCGGGCGCTGCGCCCCGCGACGGGGGCGCGGGCGGCGCGCCGAAGCCTCCGAGCGCCGGGGCCGGGGACGCCGGCGCGCCCCCGCAGGGCAGCTAGAGCGACAAACGGGTTGAAACTGCCTGAAAAGCGCAGAATTTCGAACCGCCAAGACGCCAAAAAGACGCCAAGTAAAGATAAAGAGAGAAAAAATTCTTGGCGTCTTGGCGTCTTGGCGGTTCATTTCTCGCTTGATCGACGTGATCGGCGTTCTAGTACTACAGCCGCACGTCGCGGAATCTCCGCAGATTTCGATGAGCGGGCGGACGATCGTGACGCTTGGCTCGTCCGCACACCGGTGAAGCCCAGCTCGTTCGGCGTTTACCGACGTGCGGCTGTAGTACTAGCAGGGCGACGAAGGGCGCACCCTCCGGAGGCGAAGAGGGAAGAAGCCCGAGGGCTCCGAGGAAGAACGAGCCCCTGGCGTCGACGCCGCAAGGCGGAACGGCCCTCGATCCGGGAGCCCGATCTCCTCACGCGCGTCGAAGTGCCGCCCTGGCGCGACGCGCCGACCCGGGCCGCGCCGCGATGGATCGACCCGGGTCGACCGCCGGCGCGCTCACAACGTGCATACCGGTGCTTCCGGAGCGGTCGTGTCGTACCTGCTCACGCCCGAGATGGTGACGTTGTCCGGAGAGAAGACCACCTCCCCGCCAGCCGGGCCTGTCTTCCAGCATTGCTGCACGATGGATCTCGATTGCTTGCCGCGCGACACGTTGCAGCGCGCGATCTCGCCGCCATCGATCGTGACGTCGCTGGCCTCGATCATGATACCCGGGATGGCCGCGCTGGAGCTCAGAGCGTTGTCGAAGACGAGCGGGTTCTCCAGGAGCACGCTTCCGACCCGGAGCGAGCTCGGGGCCAAGATCGTGCGCGAGGTCAGGTACATGCCGTAATACCCATTGCCCCAGGACCAGACATCCCGGAGCCGCACGTCGTCGCCCGCCTGGATGTGCACACCATGGGACCCGTTGTAAGCGAACTTGACCCGCTCTAGCTCGATATCCTCCGGGCGAAAATTCTCGACGGGGCTCGCCATGGTGAAGCCAGCGACCCCGTTGTGGTGGAAGTAGCTGTCCTGCACCACGACGTGCTTCGGCGCAGAACTGGGGTGACTCGTCCCAGGGAGCTGGGTGGCGATCCACAGGCCGTGCCCACCGGAGGCCGATAGCCCACCATTTTGAGGATGAAGCACGTTATGGTGGACCTCGCAGTTGCGCACGGTCACATTCTCGGTGCCGATCTTGATCCCCCCGGCGCCGACCGGGCCGTTGATGTTCTTGACCTCGCAGTTCTCCACGAGGATGGGCGGCGTGCAATGGTGGCCGGCGATCGAGGCCAGGTAGATGCCGCCCTTCGGTGTGCCGTCCACGATCACGTTGCGGATCACGCCCCCGGCTCCCATGGAGAAGCCGATCCCCTCGAGGTTGGACGGCTTGCACTCAGGCGGCTGGGCAGAGAGGGGCGCGTACCGCATGATGATGTTCTCCACCAGGCAGTCCCAGCAGTTGTTGATCAGGATGCCGCTGTTGGCCCTGAGCCGCGGCCCATCCGTGAGCGCGACCTGGAAATTGCGGATCCAGACCCCGGAGAGCACAGGGCCGATCGTATCGGTCGGACAGCTCTCTGTGTCCGGCGTGCCAACCTTGTGGACCTGAACGACCCCGGGGAACTGCTCCGGATTGCAGGGGATCGCCACCAGGGTCGCCGTCCCTGGATCGCCGGGGGCGGCGTCCGGAGACAGCTCCGGCCCCTCCAGGGTCAGGTCGTCGTGCTCAGGCCTCAGCGGCGAGCGCAGCACGTAACGCCCGGCAGGGAAAGCCACCGTGCGCCTGGCGGTCGGCTGCGATGCCGCGCATTCGATCGCCCTCGCGATGCCCGGGCTGTCGTCCACGGTGCTGGTGTCGACGGACGTGCTGGCGGACAAGGGGAATCCCGCCGGCCTGTTCAGGTAGGGCAGGACATCGACCACGCCGTCGGGGCTCACGGACCCCGCCAGGCAGCAGGTGCCCTCGCCGGGGCCGCCGCATCCGTTGGCGACCTCATACAGCACCGCGGTTCCAGGGCATGGGCAAGTAGTTCCCTTGCAGGTCGACGACGAGGTGTCTTGAGTGCACGCAGGGCCTGGGCTCGGCGTGTACGGTGGTTCGTTGTAGGGTTCATCGAGGCTGCAGAGATACGAGAGCGAGGCGCTCTCTCCCGCCGGAGGGTGATAGCCCCACACCGCGCCGGAGCTGGCGAAGGCCGCCCCGGCCGGGGCGGTGACGAGGGCGAGCAGGGCTCCGATCCGGGTCGTTACAAGCCGCGGTGTCGACAGCATGCGCTCTTCCATTCCTTAGTGAGGGTGGTCGGGTTGTTGACGTGACATCTGGCCAGCGGACGCTTCCCACGCGGCAGCAGCTGCGGCGGCGCATCGTTCCATGGCCTAAAACGGGTTGAGCCCGACTGAAACGAGCAGAATTTCGAACCGCCAAGGCGCCAAGGCGCCAAGGCGCCAAGGCGCCAAGACGCCAAGGCGCCAAGACGCCAAGTAAGAGAGATAAAAAATCTTGGCGTCTTGGCGTCCTTGGCGTCTTGGCGGTTCATTTCTCGCTCGATCGACGAGATCTGCGTCCTAGGATCGCCCCGGCCTCGTGATCGGCAGCCCCGGCTCCAGCTTCGCCGGGTTGAACAGGCCCGCGCGCTTGTGGTGGTTCGCGTGCATGTAGATGCCGTGCCAGAGGAGGTTGCCGAGCCGGTAGTACCCGTGGTTCAGGTTCACCGGCTTGAAGTCGCCGTCCGGCGAGGACGCGTTGTGCGTCGACCAGTTGAAGTGCACGAGGTGCAGAAAGCCGACGATCGACGCGGGCACGAAGAGGCAGAAGAACCCGACCGGGCCGAGGAACACGTACCAGCACGCGATGAGCAGCAGGTTCGTCGCGTAGCTCACGTACGCGCGGACCCGCTCGTAGCGGCGGCTCTCGGGCGTATCGCCGTAAAGATCGAAGTAGATCTGCTGGAGCTGCCGCTCCACGTTCACGACCGTCTTCACCAGGAACGCCCAGTAGCTGGCCACGACCGGGTGCGGATCCCGCTCGACGTCATCCGAGTAGCGATGGTGGCGCTGGTGGATCACCTCCCACGAGGCGAACCGCGTGAGCACCACGAGCCCGCAAAGCTCGCCGACGAGCCGGTTGATCGGCCGGGGAAAATTGTTGTGTGTCGCGTTGTGGATGAACACGCTGCACAGGATCTGCGCATGGCAGACCAGCGGCAGGAGCAGCCACAGACGGCTGTCCCACCGCTCGATGAGCGGCTCGTGCCCGCCGAGGCGCATGCACACGAGGAGGATCGCGCACGCGAGCGCGTAGAACCCGTCGTAATAAAGGTAAAAATACCGATTCTTTCGGAGCTGCGTGAACGGCAGCGACGTCAACGTGGAAATGACGACCGACATGTGCTTGACCCTCCGCCGCGCTCGAGGCGGCGCAGCTCGGAGCGGAACTGGCCGCGCGTAGCGCCCCCGCGCCCCGGGCTGCTGCCGCCTGGACTGCGCACACCGCCAGTCCAGGCTCCTCGAATACACCGGTTCCTCACCTCCGTCCATGCTATCTCCGTTCGCCCGCCGTCCTCAGCTGGATTTCAGCGCGCGCCGCTGGAACGCTGCGCGCGCATCGATGTGCGAACGTAAGTTCGCAGCTCGCCGTGATCGCGGGAGAGGCAGCGCGGCGCCGGCGGCACGGACGACGCGACCGTGCGAGGCGCCTCGGCGCGGATCGCTCAACATTGTTTGATCTTGGCAACAATGATAGTGACGGTCGGGTGACAGCCGAAGTCGCCACACGAACTCCAGCGTCGCGCAGCGCGGAGCCCCCCGGCGCGGCCGGGGCTCCGGGGAGGGACGGGTCGACCGCGCAGGGGGAGCCGGCCGGGCGGCAGGGCGCGGACGCGCGCCGCGAGCACCGGCGCTCTCGGCGCGGACCGTGGCTCGTGAAGCACCCGGCCGAGTGGCGCCAGATCGGGATCGTCGCCGCCTACCTCGGCCTGCTCGCGGCGATGTTCCGCGTGCCCGCGTGCCGCAACGCCCTCGTCTTCGCGGCGGCGTGCTGCCTCAGCTTCCTGAACGCGGTGGTCATCCACAACCACCTGCACCAGGGCATCTTCCAGAGCCGCCGGCTGAACATGCTCTTCCGCTGCGTGCTCAGCTTCGGCGCGCTTTACCCGGCGTCGGCCAACGTCCCCTCTCACAACCTGGTTCACCACCACTTCGACGACGAGGGTCAGCCCGACTGGGCGGCGCCGGAGCACGTCTCGTTTCGCTGGAACCTCCTCAACCTGATCCACTTCCCCAACGTGGCCGGGCCGAACACCTTCGACGGGGTCGCGCGCTGGAACGCGCTCGCCGGCCGGCGCGAGCACGTCCGGCAATACCGGCTCGAGATGGCCTCCGCCTTCGGGCTCACCGGGGCGCTCCTCCTCGTCGATTTCTGGACGGCGCTCTTCTTCATCGTGCTCCCGCAGCTCTACGGCGCGCGGTGCATCCTCCGGATCAACCTCATCCAGCACGACGGGTGCGACGTCCGGAGCGAGTGGAACCACTCGCGCAACTTCGTCGGACGCGCCTTCAACTGGATCATGTGCAACAACGGATACCACACGATCCACCACAACCGGGCTGGGCTGCACTGGTCGGTGCTCGCCGAGGCGCACCGGCGCGAGGTCGCGCCGCGCATCGATCCGGGCCTGAACGAGCCGAGCATGCTCGGCTACCTGCTCCGGACCTACGTGCTCCGCTTCGATCGGCCCGCTCCCCGCGACGTCGCGCAGGCGGAGAGGTCGGCTCCGCCGAGCGATCTCTCGCCCCGCGAGCTCCGCCGCGCGGAGGCCGAGGCCGCCAGCGCTTAGGCGCGCCGAGCGATGCTGTCGCGAGAGCTCATGGGCGCCCTCGCCCTGGCCGTCCTCTGGGTGAACACGCTGCTCATCGCCGCGGCCGCGCTCAAGCAGCTCGCCGCCGTCGCGGCGGCGCTCCGGCGGCTCGCCCCGCCGCGCGGCGACGGCGCCTCGCTGATCGAGGCGCGCGTGCTCCGCGGCGACGGGCGCGGCGGCGCGCTCGCCGGGCACCGGATCGACCAGGTGGGCCGCGCCGGCGCCGGGGGCCGCGCGCGCGAGGAGATCGTCTTCGCCGACAGCGACCGCGGCGGCGAGATCTACGGCGGCGTCGTCGTCGCGGGCGGGCGGGAGATCGCGATCGCGCCCGCCGTCGAGGGCGAGGTCTGGGTGTCGCGGGACGAGGTCCGCGCGGCGTCGGCGTGCCCCTCCGAGGCGCGGTTCGACGAGGCCTACCAGCACGCGCGCAAGCCGCGCGGCTTCTCCAGGACCGTCGAGGCCACGATCTGCGCGGGCGCGCCGGTGTGGCTGCTCGGCGCGGCGGAGCGCGACGCGGGCGGCGGCGGCCCGGATCGCATGCGCCCGGCGCTCGTGTCCAGCGCGGACCCGCGCGCCGTGTGCCGGAGGAGGCTCGCGCTGCTCTCGCTCGGCGTGGCCGGCATCCTCGGCGGCCTCGCGGGGTGCACCGCGCTCGCGCTGTCGCGGCCGCATTTCGGGCCCGCGAGCACCGCGGGCGGCGCGCTCTGCCTCGCGTTCTTCCTGCTCGTCCAGCCGCTCGGGACCGCCCTGCGCGACGCCGCGCGCCTCCCGAGCGCCGCGCCCGCGCGCGGCCGCTGGGTCCGGAGGCGCGCCGGCGGCGCCGCGCGCATCGCCGCCCGGTGAGCGCCCGGCGCGCGCGACCCGAGCGGCGCCCGACGCGGTGCCCGACACGGTGCCCGACACGGTGATAGATTGCGCGCGTGGATCCCTGGACGCGCCCCCTCCGCGACCTGCGCGAGCTCCGCCTCGCCGGCCCCGAGGAGCGCCGGCGCGCGACCGAGGCCCTCGCCGCGCGGCTGGGCGACGGATGGCGCGCGGCCGAGCCCGCGCCGGACGAGGACAGCCTGCCGCTCGTGCACGAGCCCACCGGGCTCGCCTTCGCGGCGGTGCCCGGCGGCGCGCTCGACATGGGGCTCTCGGACGAGGACATCGAGGAGGCCTCGGAGCACGTCGACTGGACGTCGCCGGTCGCGCGCTGGGTCGATCGGGCCGCCGCGAGCGCGCGCCCCGTCCACCGGGTCGAGGTGCGGCCGTTCCTGTGCGCTCGCGCGCTCCTCGACGGCGGCCGGCTCGACGAGCTCAGCCGCGGGCGGCTCGCCGGCGACGCCGTCGAGCGCGCGGACGCCCTCGCGCTCGCGCGCTCGCTGGGCCTGCGGCTCCCCTCCGAGGCCGAGCTGGAGTGGCTCGCGCGCGACGGCGGCGCCTGTCGCTTCACGCTCGACGCGGCGAGGCGGTTCGAGGCGATCCGCGGCGACGACCGGCTGCTGCGCTCGCGCTTCGGGGTGCGCGACCTGCACCGCGCGCAATGGGCCGAGGACGACTGGCACCCGACCTACGACGGCGCGCCCGGCACGTCGCTGCCCTGGGCAGGCGGCGATCCCGGCGGCGTCCACCGCGGCGGCTTTCGCCTCATCGCGCTGCAGAGCCCGGAAGAGCTGCTCCATGCGCTGGCCGCGCTGCGGGGCCGGCAGCTCCGCGCGTGCGGGCTCAGGCTCGCGTCGAGCGTCCCGAGCGACGCCTGAGCGCCGGCGCGCCGCTCGCCTCGCTCCCCGGGCCGCTCATCCGTCGCCGCGCGCCGCCCTCGCGCCGGCGGTGAGCTCGGCGCGGACGCGCGCGCGCAGGCGGAGGAAATCCCGCCGCGCCTCTCCGACCGCGAGCTCGCAGCCGAGCACCGCGAGCGCGCGCGCGAGCGGCGGAAGCGGCGCGCGCGCCTCGGGCAGCAGCCGGCGGGCCTCCGCCGCGATCTCCGGCGCGAGCGCCGGATGCGCGCGGGCGAGCGCCCTCAGGCCGAGCAGCGCTGCGCCCGCGCTCCAGTCGTCGACCCCGGCGAGGAGCGAGACGAGGCGCTGCTTCCGCTCGGCGGCCGGGCCCGGGCCGACCGCGGCGAGCACCGCGGCGGCGATCTGGAAGCCGTGGACCCAGCGCGCGGCGTCCACCTCCGGAGAGGGCGGCTCCGGCGGGTAGGCCATCGCGTCCGCGAGCGTCGCCGCGCGCGCCGGCTCGAGCGCCGCGGACAGCGCGGCGGCCCGCTCGCACCACGCGGCCCACGCGAACGGCGTCAGCGCCAGCTCGTGGACGCGCGCGAGCACCTCGTCGGGGGGGCGCGGCACCGCCGGCGCCGCGCCGGAGGCGCCCTCCTGCCACAGCGGCCCCGCGCTCGGCGCGCCGCCGTCGTGCTCGACGAGCAGGGATCCCTCGCGGCCGCACTGCGCGAGCGCCCGCGCAAAGGCGGCGTGCGCGGACGGCGCGAGGGGTCGCTCGGCGCGCACGCGGAAGCGCAGCCTGGCCGGCGGCGCCGCCGACGCCGCGCGCGCGCGCACGCCGCGGATCACGCCGACGAGCGGATCGATGGGGTCGCTGATGCGCGTCGTGTAGGCGGCGGCGTCGGCCTCCAGGGAGCGCGCGCGATCGTGGAGATCGAGGGCGGCGGCGTGCTCGTCGCGCTCGTCGCGCTCGCCGCGCTCGCGCGCGGGGGGCTCCGCGCCGCGCGGCGCCCCCGGCGCGAGCGCGCGCGCGTACGCCAGCGAGACGGCGGCCCAGCGCGACGACCCGTCGAGCTCCAGCGCGCGCGTGTACGCCGCGACGGCCGGCTCGATCTCCCCGTCGTCCAGGTGCGCGTCCCCGAGGTCCAGGTACGTGGAGGGCTCCGCCGGCCGCGCCGCGCGCGCTCGCTCGAGCCACGCGAGGCGCGCCCGCACCTCCCCGCGCTCGCGGTGGATCGCGGCCCGCTCGACCGCGACCGCCCAGCTCGACGGATCCCCCTCCGCGTCGAGCCGCGCGAGCGCCTCGCCGTCGCGGCCGAGCGCGCGCAGCGCCCGGGATCGCGCGACGAGCAGGCTCGCGTCCGGCGGGTGCTGCGCCCGGACCCGCTCCGCGATGGCGAGCGCCGCCTCCAGGTTCGCGGCGACGCCCGCGTCCGGCGCGCGCCCGCGCGCCGCCTCGGCGAGCGCGAGGATGCCCGCGGCGAGCGCCTGAGGCGCCACCCGGCGCGCGCTCTTGCTCGGCTTCACCCACGCGCAGGCCCACGGCAGGAACGGCGCGCTCGGCCGGAACGCGGCGACCTCGAGCAGGGCGTCGACGGCCTCCGCGGTCCGGTTGAGCCGCGAAAGCACGCGCGCTCGGGCCGCGCACAGGCCGTAAAACGCGCCTCCCGGGGGGATGGCGACGAGCTCGAGCGGCCGACGCGCGCTCGAGATCACCTCGTCGAGCAGGCGCACGTACGGCTCGTGCTGAGGCCGGAGGGCGACCGCGGCGGAGGCCTGCTCGATGGCGATGTGGAAATCCTTGCCGCGCAGCGCCGCGCGCGCGGCGGCCGCGTGGCCGTCGCCGGTCGCGTCGCCGCCCTCCGGCGCGGCGTCGTGGAGGCGAGGTCGGGCTGCGGCCATGCCAGCGCCAGCGGGCTTCACGGCGCCGAGGCCACGGCGTCAGCCCTCCGCGCCGAGCGCGCGCAGCGCCTCGGGGCGATCCTGGGCCAGCGCGCGGAGCTTGCCGAGGAGCTCGTCGGCCGAGCCGCGCGGCACGTTCTTCTTGTACGCGGCGAGCACGCCGCGCAGGAACGCCGCCGTCCGCGGCGTGAGCGCGAGATCCAGGACGGGCAGGACGCTGGCCATGAGGCTCTCGACGACCGCCGTCCCCTGGCCGGCCATCTCCCGCTCGAAGTACGCCTCGATCCACGCCTCCCGGCGCTCCGGCGCGAGGGCCTGGAAGATCTCGCGGGCCTGCGGCTCGTCGCCGACGTGGATCAGCGGCTCCCAGCGCTGCTCCAGGCGCCTGCCGGCGCGGACGAGCGGCAGGAGGAGCATCGCGCTCATCGACGGGCTGGGCGCCATGCGGATCCCCTCGCGCGCGCCCGCCGCGAACCGCTCGGCGAGGTCGTCGGCCACCTCGGCGGCTCGCGCGAGGAGCTCCTCGTCCTGCGGGACGGCCGCGAGCTGCCGCTCGAGCGCGTCCGGATCCAGGTAGCACCCGAACGCGTACGATCCGGCGTCCATCTCGACGATCGCCTGCCAGCGATCGCGCCCGGCGAGGCGCGCGTCGATCGGCCTCGGGATCGGCCCGCCGGCGCCCTCCTCGGCCTCGTCCCCCGCGCTGGGCTCCCCCTCCCCGCTCAGCGCGAGCAGCGCGAGCTCCTTCCAGGCTCGCCAGACGGGGAGCGCCTTCCGCTCCCCGCCGATCTCGATCTCGATCCGCCGCTCCAGCGGCCCCGGCGGCTCCAGGCCGATCCACCGCCGCCGCGACGCGCCGCACGCCGGCAGCCCGAGCCCCGCGATCGGCACCAGCCTCGTCCGCGCGAGCCCCTCCGCGACGGCCCGCTGCTCGGCGGACAGCTCCTCCGGCAGGGCCACGTGGTCCTGCTCGAGCTGCAGGAAGCCGCCCAGATCGAGCGCCATCGCGCTCAGCCGCCGCATCGCGACCCCGCTCAGCGCGCCGCTGGCCAGGCGCACCGCGGTGCCGACGAGATCCCGGATCGCGCCGCGCTGCCGGGCCAGCACCGCGAGCGCGCTCGGCGCGGCCTCGAGCGGCTGCTTCATCTTGTACCAGGTGACGGCGAGCCCGCCGAACCACGGCAGCGCCGTCTGGCCGGACGTCCACGGCGCCGCCGGCGTCCCTTCGAGCCACGCCGCGAGCCCCTCCGCCGCCTCGGCGAACGAGCGCCCCGCGTCGAGCCGCAGCCACGCGACGGCCGCGGCGCCTCGCACGAGCGGGTGCTCGGCCCCGCGCGCCCCGTCGACGATCCGGCCGGCCTCCTCGTCCCCCTCGCCGAGCCTGCCCAGCGCGATCAGGGCGCTGGCGCGCGCCGCCGCGTCGGGGTCCTCCGCGGCCTGCCGCTTCAGCAGGGGCAGCGCCTCGCCGCGGAGCTCGGGCAGCGCGGCCAGGGCCACGGCCGCGCCCGCCCGCGCCGCCGGCCGCTCGCCCCGCACCCAGCCGAGGAGCGCGTGCCTCCGCTCGAGCGCGACGCCGCGCGCCTCGGCGGCCTCCGCGGGGAGCGCCTCGCCGGCGGGCGCGAGCCAGGTGCGCACGTGGTCGGCGCCCAGGATGTCCGCCGCGAGGACCAGGAGCAGGTCGGGCTCCGGCGCGTCGGCGACGGCGTCGAGCAGCAGCGCGAGGGCCGGCGCGCTCGCCGGAGACCAGCGCCCGCGCTCGATCAGCGTGTCCTCGAGGGTCGCGAAGGCGTCCTCGCGCCGGTCGCCGTCCTTGCCGACGAGCTGCTCGATCTGCGCCGGTACGCGCGTGGCGGGCCCGCGGGCGTGCTTCAGCTTCTTCCAGTCGACGGTCTTGGTCATGGTGGTGTCGGTGCGGCCGCCGTGCGGCCGCGGCGAGCGGCGCCTCGCGGCGCGCCGTCAGCTGTTCTTCACCGAATAGTACGTGTTCCACGAGCCGCCGTACGTGTAGCCCCACGCCTGGGTCTCGCCCTGGGTGCCGCCCGGCGGAGACTGGTTGTTCTTCCAGGTGTTGTCCGGCGTATGGGTGTATCCCTGCACCAGCTGGGCGCCGCGCCCGGTGCCCGTCGGGGCGCTGCTGCCGTTGTACGAGACCGTATTGGTCTGGCCGTTCGGCTGCTCCCACTCGTAGGTGATGTTGGCGCCGGTCTCGTTCGCGGCCCGCATGAGCGCGGCGTGGCAGGTCGGGCACGGCGGCAGCTGCCCGCCCAGCCGGAACTTCTTGTTCTTGAACGGCGGCGGCTGCCCTTTCTTGAGGGCATTGCGGTGCTGCGCGATGACGTCGGCGGCGAACTTCTGCTCCGTGTGGCAGCAGGAGTTGCTCCTCAGCGGATCCGGGCACGGCGTCGTCGTCATGCCGGACCGATACCGAATATCGGTGCCCATCACATATGGATGGTTGTGGCTCGGGGAGAAGCTCGGGGGGTGCTCCAGCACCGTCATCACGTGGTACCACCCCATCGGGTCGGCCCACCCGACGGGATTGGGACCGTACGCGTACAGGTTGAGCCCCCCGGCCACGCCGATCGGATCCGGGCTGATGTACCGCCCCGCCTCCGGGTCGTAATACCGATAGCGGTTGTAATGCAGCCCGGTCTCCGGGTCCTCGACCTGCCCCGGGAAGCGGAACGGCGTGCTGGCGAGCGACCCCGGCGCGGCGCGCGTGCGGCCGTACGCGGCCCGCGCGAGCCGCCCGAGCGAGCGCCCGCCGGGGTCGACGAGCTCCTCGGGCGTGCCGTTCACGTCGTGCAGATAATGAATCCACCCGCCGCTCGGCGCGTCGCGGTGGCCCATGGGCACGGTCGTGCTGTTCTCCTCGAACAGGTACGTGCGCGCCGGGGCCGCCGCGCCCGGGCCGCCGCGCCTGACCTCGTGGACCATCGAGAGCAGGTCCCAGACATAGTGGTTGTCCTCGACGACCTTCCCGTCGCGCACCACGCGCTTGCCCACCCGGCGGGCGAAGGCGTCGTACCGGAACTCCACCCGCGATCGATCCGGCAGCTCGACGGCATCGAGCAGGCCCGCGGCGCTCCACTGGTACCGCGTGATCTCGGGGTCCTCGGAGCCCGGGGCGCGCCGGCGCTTCTCGATCAGGAAGCCGCGGGCGTTGTACGTGTACTCGGCGTCGCCGAGCGCGCGGAGCTGGTTGCCCGGCCCGTACGCGCGCGCCGGGGCGCCCGGGCCCACCTCGACGTGGTTCGACGCGGCGTCGACCCGGAACTCCTCGGTCGACGCGGCGCTCTGCCGCTTCAGGAGGTGCCGCCGGACATCGTAGGTGAACTCGACGTCGGCCCCGTCCGACGCGCTGACCCGGAGCACCTCGTCCACCGCCGTGTAGTCGAAGAGCCACTCGCGCGCGCCGGGCGCGCCGCGGCCCACCCACGCGGGCTCGCCGGCCGCCCTCCGCGAGACCCCCGGGCCGAAGAGCTGCCGCCTGCGCAGGCGGCCCTCCGCGTCGTGCTCGTCGAGCACCACCCCGCCCCCGGAGAAGTCGCGGCGGGTCGGCACGCCCAGCGGATTCCGCGCGATCGCGACCGCGCGCTCGCCGCCCGCCCACAGCTCGCGGACCAGGCCGTCGCCGTCGCGGCGCACGCCGAGCTCATGACCCAGCGAGGTGCGCATCGCGATCCGGTCGCCGGCCGGGTCGAGCTGGCTCTCGACGGCGTAGCTCGCCCCGTCCACGCGCAGGACCTCGCCGACGATCATCCCCGCCGGATCGCGGCGCCACTCGAGCTCGACGCCGCCCGACGTCGCCCGCACGATCTCCCCGCGGTCGTCGTACTCGAAGGCCCGCTCCGCGCCGTCCGGCGCCGTGTGGCGCAGGAGCAGCCCGGCCGGGCTGTACGTGAACTCGTGCTTGCCGTCGCCCGCGTCGATCCAGATCACGCGGCCGAGCCCGTCGTGACCGTAGCGGATCTCCGTCCCCTGGAACTCTCGCTCCGCGGCCACGGCGCCGTCGCGCTCGTACGTGAGCTCGTACCGCTCGCCGAGCTCGTTCTGGAAGTAGAGCGGCCACCCCTCGCGGTTGTGCCCGATGCGGATCTCGCTGCCGTCGGCGTGCCGGACGCGGTGGAGCCAGTTGAGGCCGCCGTACTCCCAGGCCGTCGTCGTGCCGTCGGGATACGTCTCCCGGATCAGGTTGCCCATGGAGTCGTACTCCAGGGTGGTGGTGCGCCCGAGCCGATCGACGATCGCGGTCGGGCGCCCCGACGGCGTGTAATAAACGCGCGTCTCGGCGCCCGAGCCATCGGTCATGCGCACGCAGCGGCCCCAGTGGTCGTAGTCGAACCGGTAGACCGCGCCCTCCGGCGACGTGCGGCGGACGCAGTTGCCGTGGCCGTCGAACTCGAACCGGTGCGGCGCCCCGCGCGCGTCGATGGTCTCGATCACGAGCCCGCGCGCGTCCCGCGCGAACTGCGTCGTGCCGCCGCTCGGATCCCGGACCCACGCGACCTCGCCGGCGGCGTCCCGCGCGATCGTCGAGACCCCGCCGGCCGGGTCGACGATCTCGAGCTCCCGCCCCGCGAAGTCGCGGGCGATGCGGACCTCGCGGCCTTCCGGATCGCTCTGCCGCGTGATGTTGCCCATCGCGTCGAGCTCGAACGCCCAGGTCGCGCCGGTCGGATCGGTCACCGAGGTGACCCTGCCCTCCTCGTCGAACGTGCGGCTCGTCACGCCGCCGCGCGCGCTCACGGCCCGCGCGATCTGCCCCTCCGGCCCCGCGAAGAACCGCTGGAGCCGCACCGAGTCGACCACCTCGGTGTAATCGCCGTCGCTGACGAACCGGCAGTGATAGATGCCCTTCGCCTCGCGCCCATCGATCAGCACCTCCGGCACCCCCTCGGCGAGCGCCGGGTCCCGCTGGCCTGGGGTCTCGCCCCAGGTCTCGACGCAGCGCCCGCTCCGGTCGTAGACGAAGTGGAACACGAGGCCGCTCGGGTAGGTCAGGCGCGTGAGGCGGTGCTCGTCGTCGTAGGCGAAGCGCGTGGTGTTCCCGTCGGCGTCCGTGGCCGCGATCAGGTTGCCCTCGCCGTCGTGCTCGTAGCGAGCGAACACGATGGCCTGGCCGCGGGGATCCGGCACGGTGATGGAGCGGATGCGCCCCTCGCGCGTCCGGTGGAACAGGACGGCGCGGCCAGCCGTGTCCACGGCGCGGACGAGGCGGCCGCGCTCGTAGTGGAGCGAGATGCGCCCGCGGTCCCGGTAGAGGATGTGATCCAGCTTGTAGGCGCTCGATCCCGGCTCGATCGGGCTGAAGAGGTGCACGAACTCGTTGCCCGGCACGATCGCGTAGAAGCCTCTCCCGCGGTACACCGTCCACGCGCCGACCCTGGCCTCCTGGCCGTCGGCCTCCAGGCGCGGCAGCTCCATGACCCGGCCGTCGCCGGTGCGGACCACGAGGTGCCGCCGCCCCTCCTCCAGGCTCCACGCGAGGCTGTGCCTCCACCCGAAGCCCAGGCCGAGGTCGACCTCGCGGCGGGCGGACGAGTAGGAGCGGAGGATCTCGAGGGCGAAGGAGCCGGGCAGGTAAAGATCCCGCTTGGGGACGGTGAACACCTCGCCGGTGACGACGTCGACGGGATCGCCGCGGCCGATCTTGTTGCCGCAGTTGGTGCAGCCGCCGTTGCTCCCCGGGCCGCACGCGCCCGAGCCTTTCCCCCCACCCTGCGCGCCGTTGCCGCCATTGTTCCCGTCGCCGCCCTGATCGCTCCCGTTCCCCTTGCCGCCGCGGCCGCCCTTTCCTCCGCCGCTGCCGCCCCCGCCCATGATGAAGACGCCGGGGTTCATCCCGGGGATGGCGGGGATGTTCGGGACCGGAGCCGTGCGCGCCATGGCGGCATGGTCGCGGAACGAGCCGCGGCGTCAAGGTGCGCCGCGGTGACGCAACAGCGTCCGGAAGGCATCTGCAGGGAGAACGGATGGTGTCGATCCGAACCTGGGCGCTGAAGCGGCGTGAAGCCGCGCCGGGGGAGCGCGCTCAGCCATACCCGCGCGCCGGGCAGCGGCTCGATCCCCGATACGGGTTGAAGACGCCTGAAACGAGGAGAATTTCGAATCGCCAAGGCGCCAAGGACGCCAAGGCGCCAAGGCGCCAAGGCGCCAAGGACGCCAAGGAGAAGACGAACTCCTGGCGCTCTCGGCGTCGCGGCGGCTCATTTCTCGCTCGATCGACGCGATGGTGGCCTGGGGGTGCCCGGCTCGATCAGGTGGCAGGGGAGATCGTCGTTGCGCATCCCGTACACCGCATCATGGTGGGGGCGATCGCAGGTGCGCCGTCGGCCGCTCCCTGGCGCCGCGCCGCGCGCGCTCCGCTGTTCCTCGGGCAATCCGTTCCCTAGGACGTGGTCCACCCCATGGCGCCCTCGCGCCCTCACCGTTTCCTTCAGCCCCGGATCCCCTGACCTCCTCCATGCCCTCTCCGCAGATGCCACCCAGGGCGCCTCGCCCGTCGACGTCGTCGTCCCAGGCCTCTTCCTCCCCCGGCGCGCCGCCCTCCTCGAGGGGCCGCGGGCTCGCCGCGCGCCTCGCCGAGCTCCAGGTGAACCGGCCTGCGCTGCCGCTCTTCGCGGCCGGGCTCCTCACCGTCCTCGCCCTCTTCCTGGCGGCGCGGCTCACGGTGCAGACCGGGTTCGAGTCGCTCCTGCCGGCGTCTCGGCCCAGCGTGCAGGAGCTCGACCGCGTCGCGGCCAAGACGGCCGGCGTGTCGACGCTCTTCGTCGTGCTGCAGGGCGGCGAGGGCACGCCCACGGCCGCGCTCCAGAAGGCCGCGGACGCGCTCGTGCCCGAGCTCGAGCGGCTCGGCCCGCCGTGGGTCGGCAGCGTCGAGGACGGCGTGCACGAGGCCTTCCGCTACCTCTCGCCGCGCGCCGGGCTCTACGTCGATCGCGACAGGCTGACGAAGCTGCGGGACGACATCGAGGCGCGCTACGCCTACGAGGTCAACAAGGCGACCGGCGCGCTGCTCGACGACGACGAGCCGCCGCCCGAGGTGAGCGCCCGCTCGATCGAGCAGAGCCTGGGGCTGAGCGGCATCGACACCGGGCGCTACCCCGACGGCTACTACCAGTCGAAGGACGGCAAGACCGTCGTCGTCGCCATCCGTTCGAAGGTGCTGGCGAGCGATTTCGCCGCCGGCAGCGAGGCGATCCGCCGCGTGCGCGAGGTCGTCGATCGCGTGGGCCCGGCCTCGTTCCACCCCGGGATCACCTACGGCCTCGCCGGCGATCTGCAGACCGGGATCGCCGAGTACGCGGCGATCAACGAGGACCTGACCGACGTCGGTATCGCGGGCGCCGTCCTCATCGCGGCGGTCGTGTTCCTCTACTACCTGCGCGTGCGCATGCTCGTCGCCATGCTGATCACGATCGGCACCGGCGTCGCCTGGACGTTCGGGGTCACCCAGCTCGCGATCGGCCACCTCAACATGGCGACCGGGTTCCTCTTCTCGATCGTCGCCGGCAACGGGATCAACTTCGGCATCATCTACATGGCGCGTTACCTCGAGGCGCGCCGTGGCGGCGCGAGCCTGCTCGAGGGCGTGCGCGTCGCCCACCGCGAGACCTGGCTGCCCACGCTCACGGCCGGCTGCGCCGCCGGGGCGGCCTACGGCTCGCTGCTCGTCACCGAGTTCCGCGGGTTCCACGACTTCGGGCTCATCGGCAGCGCCGGCATGGTGCTCTGCTGGGTCGCCACGTTCCTCGCGCTGCCGAGCGTCCTCGCGGTGATGGAGCGGCTGAGCCCCCTCGATCGGGAGTCGCCGGGCCTGCTCGGCAGGCTCCGGCGGCGCACCCAGGGCGGCATCGCGTTCGGCGAGCCGTTCGCGCGGATCGCGGCGCGGAGCCCGGTCGGGCTGACGCTCGCGGGCCTGGCCCTGGCCGCGGTCGGGCTCGTCGCGACGATCGCCTACGTGCGCTCCGATCCGATGGAGTACGACCTCCGGAACCTCCGCAACGACGAGAGCGCGCGCGCCGAGCAGATCCGGCTGAGCGCGCTCGCGGAGGAGATCACGGGCTACGTCGGCACCGACGGCATGGCGATCCTCGTGGATCGGCCCGAGCAGGTCGAGCCGCTCCGGGCGGCGCTCTACGCGCGGCGCGACGCGGCGCCCGAGGGCGAGAAGCCGTTCAAGGAGATCTACGCCCTCCAGGATCTGGTCCCGAAGGATCAGGAGGCGAAGATCCCGTTGCTCCTCGAGATCAAGGAGCGCGTGCTCCGGGCGAGGAAGCGCGGCCTCATCGGCGACGAGGACTGGAGCCGGGTCCAGGCCGTCATTCCGCCGGACGATCTCGCGCCGTTCGGCATCGAGGATCTGCCGGCGGGGGTGGCGCGCGCGTTCACGGAGACGGACGGGACGCGCGGGCGGATCGTGTACATCAGCCCGATCACGCCCGAGAGCGTGCACGACGCGCACTACCTCTTCCGCTGGGCGGACGCGTACCGCGAGACGCGGCTCCCGGACGGCAGCGTCGTGCGCGGCTCTGGGCGCGCGGTCATCTACGCGGACATGTGGGCGGCGGTCATCGACGACGTGCCGCCGGCGGTGCTCTTCTCGCTGGCCGCGACGGTGCTCGTCGTGCTCGTCGCCTTCCGCGGCGGCCGCCCGGCGTTCGCGGTGCTCGGCGCGCTGCTCGTCGGCGTCTTCTGGATGGCGGGGCTGCTCGTGCTGATGGGCGTGAAGCTCAACTTCCTGAACTTCATCGCGCTGCCGCTGACGTTCGGCATCGGCGTCGACTACGCCGTGAACATCGTGGGGCGGTACGTGCGCGAGGGGGCCGGCGGCGCGCTGACCGCGGTGCGCGAGACGGGCGGCGCGGTGATCCTCTGCAGCCTCACGACGACGCTGGGCTACCTCGCCCTGGTCCGCTCGCAGAACCACGCCGTGCGGAGCCTCGGGGTGGCGGCCGTCATCGGCGAGCTCGCCTGCCTCTTCGCCGCCGTGCTGGTGCTGCCCGCGGCGCTCCTCTGGCGCGACCGCCGGCGCCCGAAGGGCGCGGAGAGCTTCGTCGCCGTCGGCCGCCCGACGACCTGAGCGCGGCCGCGGCGCTCCGCTTCGCCTGCCGACCGACGCGAACCGTTGTGGCCCCCCGGCGCCAGCCCCTCCAAGCGGACTCGAACCGTTGCGGCCCCCCGGCGCCGGCCTCTGCCGACGCACTCGAACCGTTGCGGCCCCCCTGGCGCCGGCCTCTGCCGACGCACTCGAACCGTTCGAGCCCCCTGGCGCCGGCCTCTGCCGACGCACTCGAACCGTTGTGGCCCCCCGGCGCCAGCCCCTCCCAACGGTTGCGAACCGTCGTGCCCCCCCGGCGCCAGCCCCTCCCAACGGTTGCGAGCCGTCGTGCCCCCCCGGCGCCAGCCCCTCCCAACGGTTGCGAGCCGTCGTGCCCCCCGGCGCCAGCCCCTCCCGACGGACGCAGTCCGGCTCCGGCTCCTGCGGCTACCCCTCGCCGAACCGTGGGTGCTCCACCTGGACCCCCTGCGCTCGAGCGAAGCCGCTCTGCGTCACACGGAGCGGCGGCGCTGCGCGAAGTATTCCTTGATGGTGACGACCTCCTTCGCGGTGAGGGCGGCGATCGCCGGGACGACCTTCTCCGCCTCGTGCCCCGGCGCGACGCCGAACTCGCGGGGCCATTCGAGGAACGTCTTGCCCGGCTCGCTCGTGACGGGGCGGAGCCGGTACGTCGCGATGTACCCCTCGGCGCCCAGGACCTGCCCGAGCAGCCGGTACGTGACGGAGTGCTCGGTCTCGGATCGCGCGACCACCTCCTCCAGGGCCTTCTCTCCCGACGGGTGGAGCGTGAACTCGAAGCGCGACGGGATCCTCTCCGCCGAGCCGCCGTCCACGTACCGGTAGTCCTTGACGGCGTCGCCGAAGACGACCGGCAGGAGCTTGACCACATCGCGGAGCTCTCTCCATGCCTCCTCGATGGGCGCCTCCAGCACCGCTGAATCGTAGACATGATATCGGGCTGCGAGCATCGATGTACCTCCCCGCGGCGTCGCACGAGCGCGACGTCCTACCGCGCAGCGGGCGATGCTATCAGATCGCCGCGCCCCACCGCGCGAACCTGCGCGGCACGGCGATGCGCGTGGGTTCGCGCGGCATCGGCCCGCTCGGCCTCACGACGACGCACGGCCGCCTTTCCCCCGATCCGCTCGCAGCGCACGCTGTGCTGACCCTCGCTGGCCCCGGTGCGCCAGCGGCCGGCCCCGGCGGCGCCGTCGAACGCCTCGCTCTCCGCGGCGCATCGCGGTCGGGCGGAGCCCTGCGGGAGCGCCTTTCTTGCCTTTTGCCGCGCGACCCAGCAGATCACGCGTTGCCATGGTCATGACGCAGCCGGCGAAGTCCCTCCGCAAGAGGGTCTGGCACGGCGACCGCGGCCATCCGCTCGCGACCGTCATCGACCCCGGCCCGTACGACACCCGGGCGATCGAGCGGGGCGGCGATGCTTGAGCGGCTGGAGCTGCACGACACCGGCCCCGCGCCCTCGATGGCGTTCGAGCTCGCACCGCGGCTGAACCTCTTCGCGGGCGACAACGGACTTGGAAAGACCTTCGTGCTGGACGTCAGCTGGTTCGCGCTGACGGGCACGTGGCCTGGCTATCCCGCCGCGCCACGGCGTGGCCCCGCGGTCAAGCCAGAGATCGTGCGGGAGGTGCGCGCCGGGGAGGTCGTGCACCGGATCGCGTCGTCGTTCGACTTCGAGGAGCAGTACTGGGAAACCTCCTATCCCCCCGAGTTCTCCAGCCGCTCCGGGCTCGTCTTCTACGCCCGGGTCGACGGCAGCTTCTCCGTGTGGGATCCGCTCCGACCAGCGGGGCCCCTGCGGTTCCCCCCCGGCGGGAAGTCCATGGGACCCGTGCCTGGGTTTCACTTCACGCCCAGCCAGATCTGGAATGGGCTCACCGCCGACGACCACGACGGCTCGGTGCTCTGCAACGGCCTGATCCGCGACTGGACGACATGGCAGCTCCAGCGAGGCAGCGCGTTCGAGCTGCTGACGCGCGTGCTCGAGGTGCTGTCGCCGAGGCCTGGGGAGACCCTCCGCCCCGGGGCGATCACGACCCGCGTCTCGCTGCATGACGTACGCGACATCCCCACCCTCGACATGCCGTACGGCAACATCCCGGTGGTGCTCGCTTCCGCCGGGATGAAGCGGATCCTCTCGTTCGCCTACCTCCTCGTCTGGATGTGGCGCGAGCACGTCGAGGCGGCGAAGCTCCGGAACACGGCGCCGGAGCGGAGCCTGGTGGTGCTCGTCGACGAGGTGGAAGCTCACCTGCACCCGCAGTGGCAGCGCGTGATCCTGCCCGCCCTGCTCCGGGTGTCCCGCGAGCTCGAGGCGTCGATCGAGACGCAGCTCTTCATCACGACGCACGCGCCGCTCGTCCTCGCCTCCGCCGAGCCGCACTTCGACGAGTCGCGCGACGCGCTCTTCCTGTTCGACCTCGACGGGGCCGAGGTCACCGTGTCGAAGCCCGCATGGAAGCCGCGCGGGGATGCCTCGTCGTGGCTCACATCCGACGTCTTCGACCTCGCGCAGGCGCGGTCTGTCGAGGCGGAAAGGGCGATCCTCGACGCCATGGCAGCGATGCGGCGGCCGGATCTGCCGATCGAGGACGCGAAGCGCATCCACGAGGAGCTGCATGAGGTGCTCAAGGACACCGATCCCTTCTGGGCGCGCTGGCTCGTCAGGGCGCGGCAGGCCGGGCTCACGCCGTGATCCGCGTACCTCTCCAGCCGGAGCCGGCGCGCTTCGACGCGCTCGTCCGGCAGCCTGGCCTGCGCGCCCTCGCTGCGGAAGTGGAGCAGCTACCCCCTTACCGGCGGGAGTGCCTGGACGATCTCCGTGACAGCTATCGCAGCATCTGCGCCTACCTGTGCGTGCTCGTTCCGCGAGGCACAGGAGCGCGATCCGTGGATCACATCGCGCCGAAATCGAAACGGCGCGAGCTCGCCTACGAGTGGAGCAACTACCGCTTCGTGTGCTCGCTCATGAACGCGCGCAAGCGCGACTTCGAGGACGTCCTCGATCCGATGGAGATCCCCGACGGATGGTTCGTCCTGGAGCTGTCATTCCTCCAGGTGCTCCCGGCGGAAGGCCTCCACGACGATGCGCGCGAGCGTGTCCAGGCGACCATCGAGCGCCTGAAGCTCAACGACAAGGAGTGCATCGCGGCGCGGGAGATGTACTACACGGCGTACCTGGACGGGAGGCTGACGCTGGAGTGGCTGCACGAATGGAGTCCGTTCGTCGCCAGGGAGGTCGTCCGGCAGGGGTTGGCCCGACGAGAGTGAGTCACGGGCGCCGCGATCCCTGCGCGCCGCTCGCCACTTCGGCGCGAGCGCTCCTCCTGGCCTGCCGATCCACCACGCTTTTTCTCGTTCGACCAGCGGCGCTCATCCTCGGGCCCAGGCGGCCCGGGCGTGGCCCCTCGACGCTCGCTGCTCTCACGGCGCCTCGCGCAGATCCGAACAACAGCGCACGCCGGTCGAGTAGTCGAAGTACGTGAAATCGTGCGACACCACGCGCGCCATGCACCCTTCCCGGGTCGCGCGCGCATAAAAACCGCCGACGAAGGTCCCCTCCGGATCGTCGATCCACTCGTCCAGGTTGCCCACCATGTCGGCGATCGCGTCGCCCTCCCACGCGCTCGCGCACGTCGCGGTCTCGCCCGTGCGCCGGAGGAGCGGCGCCCCGCCGACGCGCACCAGGTTGAGCCGCGGATCGCTGTGCCCGAGGCTCACGTCGCGGTGGAGCACGCCGGCCGGGTGCGCCTCGCGGAAGACGTTGCACTTCCCGTCCGCGTACGCGGGCCCGTACGGGAACTGCTCGTCGCGCTCGCCGCGGCACGCCGTCCGCCACTCCTCGAGGGTGCACAGCCGCTTGCCCGCGTTCCGGCACGCGAGCTCCGCCTGCGCGCCGGTCGTGTAGCCCTGCGGGAGCACGCCCCGGCGCGACACCGCGCGCGGCTCGAACTCGCGCTGCTTCTGCCAGCCGGGGAGGAGCGGCAGCTCCATGCGCCGCGCCTCCGCGTCGCCGAGCTGCAGCCGCATCTTCGACCACGCGCGCTCGACCGACGCGGCCGCCTGCCGCGACGGCGGATAGAACGCCGAGATCTCGAGCCCCGTCTCCCTGTCGAGCAGCACCGCCTCGTAGCGATCCACGCAGAACCGGCGCGCCACCCGCACCATCTCCGGCGGGCAGCGCGGCTCGGCCAGCGGCGCCGGCGCCCTCGGCCCGGGCGGCGCCCCCAGGAGCGGCGGCGCCACCTCCACGGCGCCGGCCCCCGCGTCCGCCGCGCCGCCCCCGCCATCCACGGCGCCGGCCCCCGCGTCCGCCGCGCCGCCCTCCCGCTCCGAGCGGCAGCCGGCGAGCGCCGCGCACGCCAGCGCCGCGCCCACGGCGCGCGCCGCCGCGGCCGCGAGGCGGCGACGGCGCGCGCGGTGGGCGCGAGCCCGCGCGGAGCCCTCAGCGGATCGCGCCGGCATAGGGATCGATCGACGCGGGCGCCCGGCAGAAGAAGCGGCGGAGCACGAGGTAATGGTGGATCGGCAAGAGCCGCGTCTGCTCCCGCATCGAGAGCCCCATCCGGCTGATCTCGGCGCCCGGGAACGGCGTCTTCGGGTAGCAGCGGACGATCCCGGAGAGCGCCTCGTACTCGTCGAGCAGCCCGAGCACGTGCCCCACCTCGTGCGCGAGCACCGGCAGCGACCAGCCGGCCCGCATCGCGCTGAAGTACGGCGTCCGCCCGCAGGTCGGCGAGAGCGGCACCGCGAGGTCGACCCGGAGCGCCCTCCCGCGCGCGTCGTCCGCGAGCACGAAGTCGAAGTCGTAGCGCACCGGCAGCCCGAAGGCGCGCGCGTCGCGGTTCCAGTACCCCTCGACCTCGGTCGACCAGCGCGCGAGCAGCGCGCGGATCGCGGCCGGCGTCGCCCTGGCCGAGAACTCGCCCGAGCCCGGGCAGGCGTCCGTCGACGCCGCGCGCGAGTACGGCGTCCCGCGGCACGCGATCGCCCCCCCGAGCGCGCCGGCCAGGCCGCAGTCGGGCAGCTCCAGCCGGCCCGCGCCCGCCGGCGGCTCGACCGCGATGCGGACCTCGACCTCCCACGCGCCGCCGCGCCGCCGCACGAGGTAGCTCATCGGGCCGAAGAAGAGGCCGTAATGCGGCATCATCCCGGCGATCCGCCGCTCCCCCTCGGGCACCTCGCCGTGGAAGACGCCGCGCGGCGCCGGCACGCACAGGTACGCGTCCTTCGCGATCGTGTCGGCCAGGATGTCTCGAAACGTGGCCTCGCGCCCTTCGAGGAGGCCCCCGCTCATCGCCTCGAGCTCCGCGGCCGCCGCGGCGACCGGGAGCTCGCGCGCGGAGGCCGCGCCGGCCCCCTCGACCGCCGCCCCGCCGCAGCCCGCCGCTTCGAGCGCGACCGCCGCGACCGCCGCGACCGCCGTGCGCGCCGCGCCGCCGTGGACGCTTTGTCTTGCGCCTGCAGTCCGAAGCGAGCTACGTCGTACGTGGAATGCTGCACGCGGGCCGGCCGTCCGAGCCGCAGGGGACGCGCCGCCGGACGCCGTGCGCGCAGGGGGAGCTGGCGTAGGCGTGGAGGTCAACGCCGCTCACTTACGGGGAGTTGGATGAAGAATCAACGCGTCCGAGGTGAAACCGCCGAACCGGTCGAGCGTAGGGACGCGTAACGAAGGGCCGGCGCGGTCGAGGAGACCGGCGAGCCCCGAGGAGCCCAGACGTGCGTGCGCGCCATGCGGGCGAGGCGCGCGGTGGGCTCGGTGCGGTCGACGAATGACGAAGGTGGAGGCTCTGATGGCGATGGACATGGGCAAGTCGTTGGCGTTCACGGCGGTGTCGGGCATGGTGGCGGGTCTCGCGGGCTGTGCCTCGTCGCCGCCGCCCGCCCCCGAGACCGGGGCCCCCGCGGCCGAGCCGGCGGCTGCTGAGGCGCCCGCGGCCAGCGCCAAGGAGTGCTGCGCCGGCAAGAACGAGTGCAAGGGCAAGGGCGGCTGCAAGTCCGACACCCACGGGTGCGCGGGCCAGAACGAGTGCAAGGGCCAGGGCGGCTGCAAGCCGGCCGACTGCGGCGGTCACTGAGCCGCTCGGCCGCGCGACGCCCGGCCCGCGCCCAGCGGGGCCGGGCGCCGCCGCGGCGTGGTGACCCATGGCGAACCTCGATCGCATGCGGCTGGGGCTCCCCGACCTCGGCGTCGGCGTCGGGCTGCGCATCCCCCATTACCGCCACATCTTCGAGCACCGGCCGCGGGTCGACTGGTTCGAGATCATCAGCGAGAACTTCATGGTCGACGGCGGCATGCCGATCGCCAACCTCGAGCGCGCCCTCGCGAGCTACCGCCTCGTCCAGCACGGCGTCTCGCTGTCGATCGGGAGCACCGATCCGCTCGATTTCGACTACCTGCGCCGGCTGAAGGCGCTCCTCCGCAAGGTGGGCTCGCCCTGGGTGAGCGATCACCTCTGCTGGAGCGGCGCGCACGGCGTCCACCTGCACGACCTGCTCCCCTTGCCGTACACCGACGAGGCCGTGCGGCACGTCGCGGCGCGGGCGCGGGCGGTGCAGGACTTCCTCGAGGTCCGGCTCGCCCTCGAGAACGTGTCGAGCTACCTGACGTTCACCTCGAGCCGGATGAGCGAGTGGGAGTTCCTGTCGGCGGTCGTCGAGGAGGCCGACTGCGGCATCCTGCTCGACGTCAACAACGTCTACGTCTCCGCGTTCAACCACGGCTTCGACCCGGGCGCCTACATCGACGGCGTGCCGCACCACCGGATCGTGCAGCTCCACCTCGCCGGCCACACGAGCCACGGCAAGTACATCCTCGACACCCACAGCGATCACGTGGCCGACGCCGTGTGGGCGCTGTACCGGCGCGCGCTCGGCCACACCGGCGACGTCTCGACGCTGATCGAGTGGGACGACGACCTGCCGGCGTTCGAGGTCCTCGCGGCCGAGGCGGAGAAGGCGCGGGCGATCCGGGAGGAGGTGGCGCGTGCGCGCGCCGCCTGACGCCGCGCCCCCGGCCGGGCTCGCCTCGCTGATGGGCGAGCTGACCCGCCTGTTCACGGCCGGCTCGCCGCTCCCTGACGACGCCGAGCTCGCCGCCCGGTGCCGCGCGCTCGTCGCCGGCAGCGATCGCCTCACGCCCGCCGAGCAGGCCGACATCTACCGGCGGCAGTTCTGGCTGCGCCACCGCGACGCCCTCCGCGAGGACTACCCGGCGCTCGCGCACGTCCTCGGCGACGACGGCTTCGACGCGTTCTGCCGGGCGTACCTCGCGGCGCACCCGCCCGCGAGCTTCACCCTGCGCGACCTCGGGCGCAGCGTCGCCGACTTCGCGGCCGCGCACGACGGCTTCCCCGATGCCCTGCGGGATCTCGCGCGCGACGTGGCGCGCTACGAGCAGGCGGTGGTCGATCGGTTCGACGGCGTCTCGCCGCCGCCGCTCGATCCGGCGAAGGTGACGGGCATGCCGGCGGAGGGCTGGTCCACGGCCCGGATCGTCCTCCATCCGCTGCTCGCGCTGGTGCAGCTCCGCTACCCGGCGCACGTCCTCCGCGGCGATCTCCGGCGGGGCGGGTCGCCGGCGCTGCCCGGGCCCCGTCCCGTCCTCCTCGCCGTCTTCCGCAGCGCCGCCGATCTCACGATGCGCTGCGAGGAGCTCGAGCCGCCGGCGTTCGCGCTCCTCGAGGCGCTCGGGCGGGGTGTGCCGCTCGTCGCGGCGTGCGAGGAGGTGGCGGCCGGCGTCCGCCAGGCCGCGGGCGCTGACGAGGCCGCGGGCGCTGACGAGGCGGCGAGCGCGGCGCTCGGCGCGCGGGTGGGCGCCTGGTTCCAGCAGTGGACGAGCTGGGGGTTGATCGTCGACGTCGTGCCGGGCTCCGGCGCCGAACGCGGCTAAGATGGCGCGGTGACCACCATCGTCCAGCGCACGCTCGAGGTCCGCACGAGCGGCCGCGGTTTCGTCGACATCACGCGAGAGGTCGCGCGCGTCGTCGCCAGCGCCGGCGTCGACGTCGGGCTCTGCGCCGTGTTCCTCCAGCACACCTCGGCGAGCCTCGTGATCCAGGAGAACGCCGATCCGGCCGTCCTCCGCGATCTGGAGCGCTGGATGTCGCGCCTCGCGCCGGAGGGCCGCGACTACGAGCACGACGACGAGGGCCCCGACGACATGCCCGGTCACCTGCGGAGCGCCGTCACCCGCTCGAGCGAGGTGATCCCGATCTCCGGCGGCCGCCTCGCGCTCGGGACGTGGCAAGCCCTGTATGTCTGGGAGCACCGTAGCTCTCCTCACGCGCGACGCGTGGTGGTGACCGTAACGGGCACCACAGCTGCGGGTTGAGTGGTATACTAGAGCTGTTCGCATCCTGGATGAGCCCGGCGCCCCCGCGGGCCGCTCGTCCGCCGTGCGCGGCAGGGCTTGCTCGCGCGCGAGCGCGCGAGCAAGCCCCTCACCCTTCAGCGGAACCAGAGCGATGAGCCTTCACACGACGTTCATGGGAATCTTCGACACGGCGCGGATCTGCTTTCCGACCGTGGTGGACGCGATGATGGGGCGGGTGACGCTCGAGCGCTGCGACGAGCGGCTGGACTGGTGGGCGCGCAAGGTCCTCGAGGATGCCGACGTGGATCTCGTGGTGCGCGGGCGCGAGCACGCCGCGGGCACGCGGCCGTTCGTGGTGATGTCGAACCACCAGAGCCTCTTCGACATCCCGGTGGTGTTCCGCGCGATCCCCGGGCGGCTCCGGATGATCGCCAAGAAGGAGCTGTTCAGCGTCCCGGTCTTCGGTCAGGCGATGAAGGCGGCCGGGTTCATCCGGATCAACCGGACCGATCACGTCCAGGCCAGCGCGAGCCTGCAGGTCGGCGCCTCGATGCTGCAGGACGGCACCCGGGTCTGGATCGCCCCGGAGGGCACGCGGAGCCGGACCGGCGCGCTCCTGCCGTTCAAGAGCGGCGGCTTCCGGATGGCGATCGAGACGAACACGCCGATCCTCCCCGTCGCGATCGACGGGACGCGCCACGTGCTGCGGGCGAAGGATTACGTGGTGCAGGAGCACCACCGGGTGGTCGTCACGATCATGCCGCCGATCGATCCGGCGCCGTACGGCGCGGGCGGCCGCAACCGCCTCATGCGGGACGTGCGCGCCGCGATCGCGGGCGCCCTCGGGCACGACCCGGGGCTGGTCCACCGCGGCGTCGGGGTGGCGACCTCGTCGCCGGCGTAGGGTTCCGGCGCCGGTCGCCGGTGTCTCCCTCCGGGAGGAGGGCCCGACGAGCTCGCGCGGCGGCGCCGGGCGGCCCCTGCGCCGCCCGGGCTCAGAACCGCTCGACCTTCCGCTCGGGCGCCGGATCGCCCTGCTGGAGCGCGCTCTCCGGCGGCTGCGCCTGGGATCGATGCTCCTCCGGCGGGGACGGCCGGAGCGCCCACGGGCTGCGCTTCGGCGCCGTGCCCTCCGCGCTCTCCGCACCGGGCGGAAGGTGCTCGGCCATGAGCCAGGCCCAGAAGGCGTCGGCCCAGCGCGCGCCGCCCACCTCGTTCGGGTGGATCTTGTCCTTCTGGCGCGGGAGGGGGCCGGGGACCAGCGCGTCCGAGTCGAAGAAGCGGCACGGGGCCGAGTTCGTCCGGATCACGTCGATGATGCCCGTGTCCTTCCGCCAGAGCGGCGGGGAGACCCACACGCACGGGCGGCCGCCGATCGCCTTGACGATGCGCCGGATCGCGCCCGCGTGGGCCGGGGGGTTGACGTTCTCGACCTCGTTGGCGCCGAGGCTGATGATCACGAGGTCCGGCTGGTAGTTCGCCACCAGGAGCTCCATCCTGGAGGCCCACGTCACCGTGTACGAGCTGGTCTCCGCCTTCACCGCGTAGCGCACGCGGTGCTCCTGCATCCGCGGGCGGAGCGCCTGCGCGAAGCCCGCGAGCGCGAACGAGTCGCCGATGTGGAGGACCGCCGTGTTGGGCGGAACCGTGAACTCCGGCGGCGCGGCGGGCGGCGGCGCGGCGGCTGCCTCGGACGGCGCGGGCGCGGCGGTCTCCGGCGGGCGGGCCGCGGCCGGCGCGACCCCGGACGGCGGCGCGTCCGGGGCCTCCCCCGCCGGCGGCGCGGGCGGCCCAGGCGGCGGCGCGGCGCCGCACGCCAAGCCCGCCGCCGCCACCCCGGCGAACGCCCATTTCCTGACCCGGATTTCCCTGCCCATGCTCGCTGCTCGCTCCCAAGGCCGCGGCCATCGCGCGGCCGGAGGGGCACGCGGCAGCGCGACCGCACGGCGCACTCTAGGGCAGGCCGAGTCCGCACGGCAATCATTGAGCGGACGGCCCTCAGGGCTTATTAAATGCGCATGAGCTTCCGTCTGTTTGGAGTCTCGGTCGACGTCCAGCTCGGGTTCTGGCTCTCCGCCGCGCTGCTCGGGTTCGGGATCTTGGCCAGGGAACAGTACCAGCAGTTCCTCGTGTGGGTCCTCGTGGTCTTCCTCTCGGTCCTCATGCACGAGTTCGGTCACGCGTTCGCCATCAAGCGGCACCGGATCGAGCCGGAGATCACGCTGCACTTCATGGGAGGGACCACGACGTGGCGGTCGCTCCTGCCGCTCGGGCGGCTCCAGCACGTGATCATCAGCCTGGCCGGCCCCTTCGCCGGCTTCCTCGTCGCCGGTGTCCTGCACCTCTCGCTCCTCTATGTCCCGGCGCTCTACGCCCTCCCGATCATGGTGCTGTACGGGATGGAGATGCTCGTCCAGGTCAACCTGGTCTGGGGCGTCCTCAACCTGATCCCCGTGCTCCCGTTCGACGGCGGGCACGTCCTCGAGCACGCGCTCGGCCCGAGGCGGGGCCGGATGACGGCGGCGATCTCGGGCGTCTCCGCCGTCCTCCTCGCCATCTTCTTCCTGCGCGCGGGGTTCTTCTTCTTCTCGCTGATCCTCGTCATGTCCGCGTTCCAGAGCCTGCAGCGGTTCCGCAGCGAGCCGGCGGCCTCGTCGCCCACGATGAACCGGCGGCGCGCCGCGCTCCACGAGGAGCCGGTGCCGCCCGAGACGGCGGTCCTGCTCCAGCGGGCGCGCCGGGCCGTGGAGGACGAGCGGACGGACGAGGCGATGGCGCTGGCGAACGAGGTGCTCGCGCAGTCCCCGGCGCCGCCGAAGCGCGCGATCCGGGAAGCGCACGAGCTCATCGGCTGGTCGCAGCTGCTCCTCGGCGACACGAAGCGCGCGGGCGAGTCGCTCGCGCAGGCGCGCAAGCACGGCGAGCCGGATCCGGCGCTGGTCGGCGCGGTGCACCTCGCGCTCGGCGAGCTGCGGCAGGCGCGCAAGGTGCTGGAGGCGGCCCGCGAGGCCGGCGACGACCGGAAGGAGGTCGCGGGGCCGCTGATCCGGGTGCTCGTCGATCAAGGCGAGGTGGCGCGGGCGGCCGCGGTCGCGCTCGACATCGTCGAGCAGCTCTCGGAGGACGACGCGCGGAAGATGGCGGAGATCGCGTTCGCGCACGGCGCGTTCGACTGGTCGGCGCGGCTGTACGAGGCGATCTTCCGCCGCGCGGGCCAGAGCGAGGACGCCTACGGCGCCGCGCGCGCGAGCGCCAAGGACGGAAACCTGGAGGGCGCGCTCGAGCTGCTCCGGCGCGCGGTCGAGGCCGGCTTCTCGGATCGGGCGCGGGCGTGGTCGGACACGGCGTTCGAGGCGCTCCGCGGCGCCGCGCTGGAGGCGGTGCTGCCGCGCCCGTGACCGGCGCCGCCCGGTGCGACCGGTGCTGCCGCGCCTGTGAGCGGAAATCCTGCGGGATCTCCGGGGCGCTGGACTAGGCTCCGGCGCGTGCGCATCCAGGTGCCTTTCCTCCGGGTGGGACCCGTCGAGGTCCCGCCGCCCGCCTACCAGTCCGAGGGAGCCGTCGGGCTCGACCTCTGCGCCGCCGTCGAAGCGCCGGTGACGCTCGCGCCCGGGGAGCGGAAGCTCGTGCCCACGGGCTACGCCGTCGCCCTCCCCGACGGCTACGAGGGGCAGGTGCGGCCGCGCTCGGGGCTCGCGCTCCATCACGGGATCACCGTGCTCAACTCCCCCGGGACGATCGACCCGGACTACCGCGGGGAGATCAAGGTCGTCCTGATCAACCTGGGCGCCGATCCGTTCACCGTGAAGCGGGGCGATCGGATCGCCCAGCTCGTGATCTGCCCGGTCGCCCTCGCCGACGTGGTCCTGGTCCCCGCGCTCGCCCCCACGGCGCGCGGCGCGGGCGGCTACGGCTCGACGGGCGTGCGCCGCGAGCCCTGAGTCGGCTCGCGGAGCCGTCGACGGAGCCGGGCGCCCGGCTCACCGCAACCTGAGCTCCTCGGCCAGGAAGGCCCACACCGCGGCCACGCGGGGGACGTCGCGCAGGGCGCGGTGCCCGACGAGCCAGAGATCGTCGGTCGGCCACTCGGCCGCGCTCGCCTCGAGCGCGCCCGCGAAGCGCAGCGGCACGAGCGCGTGCACGCGCAGGTACGGCTCCGGGACCAGCACGGCGCCGAGCCCGATCTCCGCCGCGGCGATCTGCGACATGAAGAAGCTCGTGCGCAGCGCGATCTCCGCGCCGGGGGCGTGGCGCGCGAGCCAGCGCGCCGGAGGGAAGCTGCCGAGGTCGCGATCCCAGGCGATCCACGGGAGGGCGTCCCACGCCTCCAGGCGGCCGGCGTCCTTCGCGAGCTCCGCCGACGCCGCGGCGACCCAGCGCGCCGACGCGAGCTTCTTCACGACCAGCTCGGCGCCCTCCGGCCGGACCGAGCGCAGCGCGAGATCCGCCTCGCGCCGGGTGAGATCGAGCGCGCGCACGGACGCGTCGAGCTCGATCCGGATCCGGGGGTGGCGCGCGCGGAGGCGCACGAGCGTCGGCACCACGAACGAGTTGGCGAACCCGGGGGCGACGCTGAGGCGGACGACGCCCTCCGCGTCCGCCTCGGCGCCCGAGGCGTCGCGCGCGAGGCGCCGGTGCGCCGCCTCCATCGCCTCGGCCGCCGGCAGCACGAGCTCGGCGATGCGCGTCGGGACGAGGCCCTCGCGCGTCCGATCGAAGAGGCGCGCGCCGAGCGTCGCCTCGAGCGCCGTCAGGCGGCGGCTCACCGTCGACGTGTCGAGGCCGAGCCGCGCGCCCGCCTGGCCCAGGCTGCCGTGACGGTGGATCGCGAGGAAGATGCGGACGTCGTCCCACCGCGCGTCGCCGAGGTCCTGCGATCTCGCGGGCATGGAGCGCGCTAGCGATCCGACGCGAACAGCCGGAACACCGCGATCCCGATCCCCAGGACAACGAGCCCGACCGCCAGGTAGAGGAGCTTGAACGGGCCGATCTCGATGCGCTCGCCGTCGAAGAGCAGCGACGCGGCCCCGAGATCGAGGAGCGTGACGACGACGGCCGCGCCCGCGAGCCGCACGGGCAAGGCGAACATGGCCATGAGGTCCGCCGTGCTCAGGCTGGGGCGCGCGGGCGCGCGGTCCATCATCGGGGGCGGCATGCGCGACGGCGCGTAGGACGGCCGCGCGAAGGGCGCGGGCGCCGGGGGAGACCAGTCGAGCGCGAGCGGCACGACCGGCTCGGTGGGCAGGCTGTGCGCCGGGAGGCGGCCGCCGCGCTCCAGCGGGCCGCCGCGCTCCGGCAGATCGAGCTCCCGCGTCGCCGCGTCCCCGAACGCCGCCGGCGACGTCAGGCCAGCGCCCGGGAGATCCAGCGCGCGCGTGGACCTCGGCGCCGCGGGCGCCGCCGAGGGGCGGCGGGCGCCGGGCGGCGCGTGGCCCCGGCCGGGCAGCGCGATCGGCGGCGCGCTCGGCGGCAGCCCGAGCGAGAGCTCGACCTCGTCCCAGAACGCGCCGAGGTCCCGGAAGCGCTCGCGCGGATCCACCGCCAGCGCCCGCCGGAAGGCGCTCTCGAGCGCCTCGGGCACGAGGACGCCCTCGCTCCTCGGGGTGGGGCGGCGCTTCTCGTCGAGCACCGTGCCCATCATGGCGACGTGATCCCCGGCGATGATCTCGCGGCCGGCGAGCGCCTCCACCGCGGTCACCGCGAGGCCCCAGACGTCGGTCCACGGCCCCGTCTTGCCGAAGCGCTTCGGCGCCCACTGCTCGGGCGCGCCGTACGCGGGCGTGAACGCGGTCGAGAGGCCGCCCGAGGTGGTCGCGGTCTGGCCGGCCATGACCGTCGCGGCGTCGCGGGCGCGGGCGATCCCGAAGTCGAGGATCTTCACGACCTCGGCGCCGTGGATCTGGGCGAGGAAGATGTTGGCCGGCTTGAGATCGCGGTGCACCACGCAGACGGGGCCGCTCGGCCCGGGGAAGCGGTGCGCCGCCTCGAGCGCCCGCGCCACCGGGGTGAGCAGCCGGATCACCTCGATCGGCGAGAGCGGCGGCAGGCGCTCGGCGGCGCGGGCGGCGATGTGGCTCGCGAGCGTGCTGCCCTCGAGCCACTCCAGCGCGATGAACGGGACGAAGACGCCGCCCGCGGTCGAGAGCACGTCGTGGTGCAGCGGCCGGACCACGGCGGGGATCGCGGCCGAGAGGCGGAACAGGAGCTCCGCCTCCTCGCGGAACTTGTCGAGGAACTGCGCGCGCAGCTGCTCGGGCAGCGTCCCCGGGACCTTGAGGCACTTCAGCGCGACCGGCGCGCGGAACGCCTCGTGGTACGCCCGGTACACGACGCCGAACCCCCCTTCGGCGACGACCCGCTCCACCTTGAACGCCCCCTGGGTCGTGCCGACGATCCCGAAGACGTCATCGGCCATCCGCCGGAGCGTACACGAGCTCGGCGCGGCCTCGAAAGGCCCGGAAGCATTGACGTCGCGGCGCCTGGCCTGCCGCCTGTCCGTCTGTCGGCCTACCCACGCGTACCAGGAGCGCGTCGAGGGCCGGGGCTCCGGCCCACCAAGCTCCAGCTTCCGCATCGCCGCGGGCTCGCGCTCGGGGCGCGCCGCCCCCGCCACATCACGCGAGAAGGCAAGAGAAAAGAGCAATCATTTTGATGGGTTTTGCCTTCACGTGAAATCTTTCTTCTCAGCAGAGGCCCCAGGGGCCTCACCCTGCCGGCTCCCGTCGCCGCGCCGCCGCGGGACCTCCGCCGCGCCCACGCCCACGCTGTCGCTGCCGCCGCGCGCTCCGGCCGCCCTGTCCGCCCCGCCCCATCGCTCCCCTGCCCCGGCGCCCCCGCCGTACCCCGCCCACGAGGTAAGATTCGTCACATTTCCGCCGGAAGCGCCCGACAGTCCGCCCGGGCCACACTCGGTGGTCCGTTTTACGCCGCGTCGCGCTAGGCTCGCCGCATGCCGCCGCGTCGCCGCGAGGTCGATCGACCTCTTCGTAAAGAAGTTCGCCTGCTTGGACGCCTGCTCGGTGAAGTGCTGATCGAGCAGGAGGGAGAAGACCTCTTCGCGCTCGAGGAGCGCATCCGCACGCTCGCCATCCGGAGGCGCCGCGGCCCGAGCGACGGGCGCGCGCACGCGGCGGCGGAGCTCAGCAAGCTGCTCGCGAGCCTGCCGCACGATCGCATCGAGCCCGTCATCCGCGCGTTCACCGTCTACTTCCGCCTCGTCAACCTCGCGGAGCAGCACCACCGCATCCGCCGCGCGCGCGCGTACGCGACCGACCCCGACGCGCGCCCGCAGCGCGGCTCGCTCGAGGCCGCGATGCGCGCGCTCAAGGACGCGGGCGTGCCCGCCGAGCGCGTGCGCGCCGCGCTGCGCTCGCTGGACGTCACGCTCACCCTCACCGCTCACCCGACCGAGGCCGCGCGGCGCACCGTCCTGGAGAAGCTCTACCGCATCGCGCGCAACCTCGAGGAGCGCGACCGCTGTCACCTCACGCCGGACGAGTCGGTCAAGAAGCTCGCCGAGATCCGCGAGGAGATCACCGCGCTCTGGCAGACCGACGAGGTGCGCCGGGATCGGCCCACCGTCGGCGACGAGGTGAAGAACGTCGCCTGGTACATCGAGGAGATCCTCTGGGATCTGCTCCCCGAGCTCCCCGCCGTGATCGGGCGCGCGTTCGAGGCCGCGTACGGCGAGCCGCTCGACGCCGAGTTCGTGCCGCTCCGCATCCACTCGTGGGTCGGCGCCGACATGGACGGCAACCCGCTCGTCGTGCCCGCCGTGCTCGAGGACGCGCTGTTCGCCTACCGCATCCGCGGCCTGCGCCGGCTCATCCGCGCCGCGCGCGAGCTCGGCGGCGCGCTCTCGCAGTCGCTCCGGCACGTCACGCCGCCTCCCTGGCTGCTCGCCTCGATCGAGGAGGACGCCGCCGCGATGCCCGAGGTGGCCGCGCACTTCGGGCCGCGCACCGAGGGCGAGCCGTGGCGCCGCAAGCTGCGCTTCATCGAGGCGCGCCTCACCGCCACGCTCGAGCACGCCGAGCACGGCCGCGCCGAGGCCCGCGCGCGCACGGGCCAGGGCCCCGTGCTCGAGGGGCGCGCGTTCGTGCGCCCGGAGGAGCCGACGCTCGCCGCCCCCTACCGCGAGCCCGCGGAGCTCGAGCGCGATCTCGCGCTCGTCGCCGACAGCCTCCGCGCCGCGCGCAGCGCGCACTCCGGCGAGCGGCGCGCCCGCGCGCTGCTCTCGCAGGTGCGCGCGCTCGGCTTCGCGCTCGCCGAGCTCGAGATGCGCGCCCCCGCCGAGGACGCGCGCGCCGCGGCGGCCCACGTCGCGGAGGGATGCGTCGAGCCGGCGCGGATGGGGCCGGAGGCGCGCCGCGTCTTCGAGGCGCTCCAGCGCATCGCCGCCGCGCAGCGCGACAGCGGCGAGTCGGCCTGCCGCACGCTCGTGCTGTCGATGACCCAGAGCGAGAACGACGTCCTCGCCGCGCTCGCGTGCGCGAAGGCCGCCGGGCTGTGGGACGAGGCCCGCTCGTGCGCGCGCATCGACGTCGTCCCGCTGTTCGAGTCGCTCGGCGCGCTGAACGACAGCGCGCGGATCCTGCGCGCGCTGCTCGCGCACCCCGAGTACCGCCCGCACGTCCTCGCCCGCGGCGTGCAGGAGGTGATGATCGGCTACAGCGACTCCGGCAAGGAGGTCGGCCTGCTCGCGGCGAGCGCGGCGCTCAGGCGCGTGCAGGAGACGCTGCCGAAGATCGCCGCCGAGGCGGAGCTGCCGCTCCGCGTCTTCCACGGCCGCGGCGAGTCGGTGGCGCGCGGCGGCGGCCCGGCGCACCAGGCGCTGCTCGCGCTGCCGGCCGGCAGCGTCGGCGGCCGCTACAAGGCGACGGAGCAGGGCGAGGCGCTCGACCACAAGTACGCCCGCCCCGAGCTCGCGATGCGCACGCTGGAGCTCATGCTGAGCGGCGTCATCCTGCACACGCTGGGCGCGCAGCCGCGGCCGCCCACCGCGTCCGAGCTGCGCTACGCCGCCGCGTTCGACGAGCTCGCCGAGACGGGGCGGCGCGTCTACCGCGGGCTCGTCTGGGAGGAGCCCAAGTTCGTGGAATTTTTCACGGCGGTGACGCCGATCGACGAGATCGCGCGGCTGCCGCTCGGCTCGCGCCCGAGCAAGCGCCGCGCGGGCGGCCTGGAGTCGCTGCGCGCGATCCCGTGGGTCTTCGCGTGGACGCAGAACCGCGCGATCCTCCCGGGGTGGTACGGCGTCGGCAGCGGCCTGGAGGCGATGGGGCAGCGGCCGGAGGGCGCGGAGCTGCTCAAGGAGATGATGGCGTCGTGGCCGTTCTTCCGGGCGGTCATCGACAACGTGGAGATGGTGCTCGCGAAGGCCGACATGACGATCTTCGCGGGCTACGCCGAGCTCGCGCCGGCCGCCGCGCGCAAGGCGGTCGCGCCGCGGATCATCTCGGAGTACCGGCTGACGCGGTCGTGGCTCAAGCGGCTCACTGGCAACCGGCGGCTGCTCGACGGCAACCCGACGCTCCAGCGGTCCATCTCGCTGCGCAATCCTTACGTCGACCCTCTTTCATTCCTGCAAGTCGAGCTCCTGCGGGCGAGCCGCGGCGGCGACTCCGGGTGTGATCGCTCGCTCCTGCTCACGCTGAACGGCATCGCCGCCGGCATGCGGAACACGGGGTGAGCCGCGGCGGCGCCGTCGTCCAATGCGGCGCGGCGCCCTCGCCGACACCACGCGGCGCGGCACGATCGGCCAACGCCTGGCGTCGCCGGGAGACGGTATCGAACGCGTGACAATCGCTCGGCCAACGCGCGCGTCGCGTGGTAGAAGGCCGGCGCCATGACCAGCATCGTCGAGTTCGGACGTCCCGACACCCTTCCGGCATCGGACAAGCGCCTGCTGCTCGTCTTCGACGGCGGCAATGCCCCCGGCTACTCCTCGGTCGCTGTCGCGCTGACCGAGGAGGCGGCGCGACGAGGCTTCGAGGTGTGGGCAGCGACCGAGGGCTTCCGCTCCCTGACCGCGGACGCGCGCGCACAGCCCCATTTCGAGCGCCTCATCATGAGCCGCCGCCAGCGCTACTCCCTGCTCGCGCAGGGCATCCCGGCGCGCTCGATGGGGCGGCGCGTGCTCGACGCCGGCAGCGACTTCCGGAGCGAGCGCTACACCGGCTTCCTCGATCGCGAGAAGCGCAAGCAGGCCGCCGTGACGTTCAAGGAGCAGGGGTTCACGCACCTCATCTGCGTCGGCGGCAACGGCACGTTCGAGGGCATCAAGGCGTGGCTCGACGAGTTCGAGGTGCGCCCGCAGTCCGGCTTCGTCAACGTCTCTATCGACAACGACCTGGAGGGCGACCGCGCGATCGGCTTCCTGTCCGGCGTGGAGACGGGCGCCAACATCGCGCGCGGGCTCTACGAGGACGCGTACACGCACAAGCGCATCTACATCCTCGAGATGATGGGCAACCGCAGCGGGCGGCACGCGCTGCACTGCGCGGTGGCGGCCCGCGCGCACCTCATCGTGCTCCCCTTCTTCCGCTTCCCCCAGGACGTGCTGAGCGAGCTCGCCGAGGGCCTCGGGCGCGCCGACTATGCGCTCGTGATCGTCGCGGAGGGCTACGAGGCCGAGCGCCGCCGCAAGGAGCACCCCGGCGTGTCGGCGAGCGTGTTCCTGAAGCAGCAGCTCGAGGGCGCCGGGCTCCGCGACACGCCGGACAAGCGCGTCATCGCGGAGCCGTTCAGCCGGTACATCCGCGGCATCCGCCCCGCCTTCCTCGACGTCTCGGCCGCGTTCCTCAAGGCGTCGCTGCTGCTCTCGGCGTTCGACGAGGGGCGCACCGAGGTGATGCCGTACGTGCTCGCCGCGAACGACGTCGGCGTGCTGGATTTCTCCTCGGTGCGCCGCGAGGACGGGGTCGAGCGCGCCTTCCTGCCGCTGCTCGACAGGCTCGATCTGCAGCGCTTCAAGACCTGGATCCTCGACCACTTCATCAGCCTCGGCGGGGGCGGCCGGACGAGCCGCGCGCCCGCGCCGCACGGCTGAGCCGCGCCGGCGCTCAGGCCACCGCGCGGGTGAGCGCGCCCGCGAGGTGTTCGCGCGCCCAGTCCTCGAACCGCCGCCACCCGACCTCCGGGTAGGCGGCGTGGAGCGCCGCGAGGTCGACGCCGGGGCCGCCGCGGGCGAGCCAGCGAAACAGGGCGGCGAGGTCCTCGCTGCGGGCGCGCGCCTCGGCGAGCGGGACCTCGGCGTAGCGGATCTCGCGGCCGGCGACGCGGGACAGCGCCGCGCCGGCCTCGGCGCCGGTGAGCTCGTCGGACGCGAGCTCGACGCGGCGCCCGAGGAAGTCGCGCCGCCGCTCGATCACGAGCGCCGCGAACCGCCCCAGGTCGTCGGCGGCGAGCTGCTGGAGCCGGCAGCTCGCGGGGAGCGGGGCGGCGTAGACGCCGCGCCGGAGGCCGAGGAGCGCCGCGGGCGAGAGCAGGCCCTCCATCAGGTAGGCCGGCCCGAGGATCGTGCAGGGCACGCCGAGCGCGGCGATGTACCGCTCGACGGACGCCTTGCTCTCGAAGTGGGGGATGCCCGTGCCGCGGTCGGCGCCGGCGACCGACGCATAGACGAGGTGCGCGCCGCCCGCGGCCCTGGCCGCCTCGGCGGCGGCGATCCCGCGCCTCACCTCGGCGTCGCGGGCGCCGGGCCCGCCGTCGATCGGCGCGCCCCCGGCGACGATCGCGTCGACGCCGGCCGCCGCGCGCGCCATCGCGCGGGGCTCGTCGAGGCTGCCCTGGACGAGCTCGGCGCCGAGGTCGATGAGCCGCGCCGCGGCCGGGTCGCCGGACCCGCGGGAGAAGGCCCGCACGCGGTGCCCTCGAGCGAGCAGCGCCCGCGCAACCGCCCCGCCCTGCGCCCCCGTCGCCTCCGTCACGAGCGCCCGCATGGCCGCGCTATGGGGATCCGGGGCGGGCTCCGTAAGCCCCTCGCCCCGCGCGCGGCGGGCGGGCCGGCGCGGGGATCCGCCGCGACCTGCCGACCGGGCGATCAGGGCTCGCCGCTGATGGCGCGCGCGATGGCGTAGACGGTGGCGGAGAGGATGGCCGAGGCGGGGATCGTGAAGATCCAGGCCCAGACGATGCGGCCGGCGACGCCCCAGCGGACGGTGGAGAGGCGCCCGCTCGTGGCGCCGACCCCGACGATGGCGCCCGTGATCGTGTGGGTCGTGCTCACGGGGATGCCGAGCGCCGTGGCGCTGAACAGCGTCGCCGCGCCGGCCGTCTCGGCCGCGAAGCCGCCCACCGGCTTCAGCTTCGTGATCTTCATGCCCATCGTCTTCACGATGCGCCAGCCGCCGGAGAGCGTGCCGAGGCCCATCGCGGCGTGGCAGACGAGCACGACCCAGAGCATCGGCTTCGGGTCGTGGCCGCCGTCCTGGAGGCCGGCGGAGATGAGGAGCGCCGTGATGATGCCCATCGTCTTCTGGGCGTCGTTGCCGCCGTGCCCGAGCGAGTAGGCGGCGGCGGAGAGCAGCTGCAGCCGGCGGAAGCGGGAGCCCACCTTGCCGGGCGTCCAGCCCTGGGCGAGCAGCCGGATGGCGTGCATGAGCGAGAACCCGATGATCGCGCCGAGCAGGGGCGACACCAGGATGAACGCCGCCGTCTTGCCGAAGACCGTCGCGTCGAGCACCGACAGCCGACCCGCGCTCTTCACCGCCGCCCCCGCGAACCCGCCCATGAGCGCGTGCGACGACGACGACGGCAGCCCCCACCACCACGTGAGCAGGTTCCAGATGATCGCGCCGAGCAGGCCGCCCAGGATGACGTTCGGGGTGATGAACGCCGGCTCGACCCCCTTCGCGATGTTGCGCGCGACCGTGGGCTCGAACAGGGCGAACGCGATGAAGTTGAAGGCGGCGGCCCAGATCACCGCGGTGCGGGGCGACAGGACGCGCGTCGAGACGATGGTCGCGATCGAGTTCGCGGCGTCGTGAAAGCCGTTGATGTAGTCAAACACCAGCGCGATCACGAGGATGGCGAGGATGTAGGTCGTCATGCGTGCTCGAGCACGATGCCCTCGATGATGTTCGCGACGTCCTCGCAGCGGTCCGTCGCGTTCTCAAGGAGGTCGTAGATGTCGCGCCACTTCATCACGAGCAGCGGGTCGTTCCCCTTCCTGAAGAGCGCCGCCAGCGCCGTGCGATAATGCCCGTCGGCCACGTTCTCGAGCTTGTTGATCTCGACGCAGAGCTCGAGGAGGTTCGGCTGCCGCTTCAGGTCCCTGAGCGACTGGACGGCCGAGCTCATGGCGGTGCACGAGTCGACCACCGATTGCGCGAGCTGCCGCGCCTCCGGCAGGGCGCTGCCGACCTCGAAGAGGACGATCCGCACGCTCGCCGCCTCGATGCAGTCGAGCACGTCGTCGAGCCGGGTGATCAGCGCGTGGATCTCCTCGCGATCGAGCGGGGTGATCCAGGTCTGGTGGAGGGCGGCCAGACATCCGTGGGTGATCTTGTCGCCTTCGTCCTCGAGGTCGGAGATCCGCTTCGCCAGCGCCGGCGCGTCGTCGAGCCGGTCGAGCATGTCCAGGAGGAGCTCGCTCGCCGCGACGCTCCGCTGCGCATGGTCGGCCAGCGCGTCGAAGAAGACGGCATCACGGGTCAGTCCCATGGAGCGGGGCGTTTACCCGTCTCCCCGCATCACGTCAACGAGTCGTCACGAGGCAGACAAAACTAGGTAACATCATCCTCTTCGGCCCCCTCGCGCACGTGGCGCGCGCCGGGCGCTCGGCACGCGGGTGACATGGGTATTCGGAGCAAGCTCATCGCGTTCGCCGTGGGGATCGCGGTCCTCGCGGCGGTGGTGTTCGACGGCTATGTCGTGAAGACGCTCGGCGCGGAGCTCGGCGAGCACACGGCGGCCGATCTGGCCGCGCGGACGGCGCTCGTCACCGAGAGCGCCGCGAGGGCGGTCGATCTCGCGGCCGAGGCGCCCGCGCTCGCGGAGGCGCTGTCGGCGAGCGCGGGGGCGCGCGTCACGTTCATCGATCCGAGCGGCGCGGTGCGGGGCGACTCGTCGGTCGCGCCGGAGCGGCTCGGCGAGCTCGAGGCCCACGCGACGCGCGACGAGGTCGCCGACGCGCGGCACCACGGCGTCGGGCGCAGCGAGCGCGTGAGCAAGACGACGCGGATGAGGATGCTCTACGCGGCGCGACGGCTCGATCGGCCGGACGGGCCGTGGGTCGTGCGGCTCGCGTTCGAGCCGATCGCGATCGATCGCAGCCTGTCCGCGGCGCACACGCGCGTCGTGGAGGGGACGATCCTGGCGCTCGTGCTCGCCGTGGGCGCGGCGCTCGTCGGGGCGAGCGCGCTCTCCGGGCGGCTCGTGTACCTGACCGGCGTCGCGCGGGACATGCGCGCCGATCTGAGCCGGCGCGCGCGCGTGCAGGGGCGCGACGAGATCGCCGCGCTCGGCGGCGCGCTGGACGAGCTCGCCGAGAGCCTGGAGCGCTCGCGGCGCGAGCTCGGGGGCGAGGGCGAGCGGTTCGGCGCGGTGCTCGAGTCGATGCGCGAGGGCGTGCTCGTCACGGACGAGCGGGGCGACATCACGCTGGTCAACCCGGCGCTCTCGCAGCTGCTCGGGATCCGCAGGGACCCGGTCGGGCGCCCGCCGCTCGAGGTGCTCCGCTCCGCGAGCCTGCACGAGCTCATCGAGGAGGTGTCGCTCACGCGCGCGGCGGCGACGCGCGAGATCCAGATCGCGCCCGCGGCGCCGGGCGCGGCGGGGCCGCCGGGGCGCCGGATCCTCGTGGTGAACGCGGCGCCGCTCGCGCTGCCGGCGCAGGGCCGCGGCGCGGCGGGCGTCGTCGCCGTGTTCTTCGACGTGACGGAGCTGCGGCGCATCGAGGGGCTGCAGCGCAACTTCATCGCCAACGCGTCGCACGAGCTGCGCACGCCGGTCGCGTCGATCCGCGCGAGCAGCGAGACGCTGCTCGGCGGCGCGCTGGAGGACCCGGCGGCGGCGCGGGATTTCGTCGAGGTGATCGAGCGGAACGCGGCCCGGCTGCACCGGCTCGTGAACGATCTGCTCGACCTGTCGCGCATCGAGGGCCGCGAGCGGTCGCTCGCGCCGGGCACGCTCGACCTCGCGGTGCAGGCCGAGGCCGCGGTGGCGCTCCTGCGCGGGCGCGCCCGGGAGAAGCGGACCGAGGTGACGGTCGACATCGCGCCGGGCACGCTGGTCGAGGCGGATCCGCGCGCGCTCGATCAGGTCCTCACGAACCTCGTCGACAACGCGATCCACCACACGCCGGACGGCTCGCGCGTGGAGGTGCGCGCGCGGGCCGCGCACGGGCGCGTCGTCCTGGAGGTCGAGGACGACGGCCCGGGGATCGCCGCGGTGCACCAGGGGCGCGTCTTCGAGCGGTTCTACCGCGTGGATCCGGGGCGCTCCCGCGCCTCCGGCGGCACCGGGCTCGGCCTGTCGATCGCGAAGCACCTCGTCCAGGCGATGAGCGGCGACATCACGGTGTCGACCGGCGAGGCCGGCGGCGCGCTCTTCCGCGTGACGCTGCCGGGCGCGGCGGCCGCGGGCCCGAGGTAGCCCGGGGCCGCGCCTCCTGGCCTCGCGCGGCGGGCGCTACGGCGCGCAGGCGGTGCGGCAGTCGTCGAACGACTTCTGGCACGCCGCCGGATCGTCGATCTTCGGCAGCCCGCCGTCCGCCGGGAACTTCGGCGTGAGGCAGGTCTGGAGGATCGACTGGCACTTGGCGGCGCAGGCCGCGAGCTTGCCCGAGAGCGCCCCCGCGTCGGGCGTGGTCGCGCCCCCGTCCTTCGGCGCGCCGCCGTCGCCGGCGTCGAGCGGGGCGCCCGCGTCCGCCTTGGTGCCGGCCGCGGCGGGCTGCGCCGGGGAGGCCTTCGCGGGCGCCGGGGTCGCGGCCGGGGTCGGCGTCGCGGCGGGCACCGTCCCGGTCGCGGCCGGCAGCGGCGCCGTCGCGGTCGGCGCGGCGACGTCGGTCGGCGCCGGGGCCGCGTCCTCGGGATCGTCGCTCGACTTGCACGCTGCGATCAGGAGGGCTGGCGCGGCGATCATCACGGCGAGGGCGGCGAGGAGCTTGTGGGCGCGCATGGCTGCTTCATGCTGCGCCTCCGCCGAGAACGCAACCCTCGCGCGAGGCGCGCGGGCCCGCGCTCTGCGAGGGGCTATTCGGTCCTGAAGATCACGTGGAACCCATAGCGGGTCTCCACGACGTCGCTGAGCTGATGGAGGTCGAGTTCGAAGGCGGCGTCGGCGAAGGGCGGCAGGACGTCGGCGCGCTCCACGGTGCCGAGCGAGCCGCCGCGCGACGCGGCGCCCGCCTCCTCGCTGTACTGCGCCACCACCTCGTCGAAGTCGGCGCCGCCGCGGATCTTGTCGCGCGCCTCCATCGCGCGCAGGCAGGCCTCCTCGCGGGTGCGCGTCGCGCCCTCGGCGCGGTCGGCGCCGGCGTAGCGGACGAGGACGTGCTTCACGCCGATGCGCGCCGGCTCGTCGGCGCGCGGTTGCCGCTTCGCGTTGGCGGCCGCGAGGCATGCGGCGGCGCTCGGGGCGCTCGCCTCGGCGGGGGCGGCCTCGCCCGGAGCCGCGCGCGGCGCGGCCTGGGGTGCGCCGCACGCGGCGAGCGCCGCGCCGAGGGCGAGGGTGAGAGGACAGCGTCGTTCGAGCGGGCGCATCGCCGGCGAGCATAGCCAGGCGTTCACGAGATCGGAACACGGCGCGTACGCGGCTCGCTGGTGGTCCACCTTCCGGAGGCGCCGGTCCTGCGGATCAGCGTCGCTGGTGATGCGCGGGGTTTGCATCGCGCGTCGCATCGCTGGTAAGAAGGCATCATGCAGCGCCTCCTCCTCTCGGCGGCACTGGGTGCCGCGCTGATCGCCGGTTGCAGCACCCCCTTCCGGGACAAACGCACGCCTTCCGGCGAGTTCTGCAGCGACATGCACGTCGTACCGGCAGGCCAGCTGCCCGATCGCGAGTACCATCGCCTCCAGCCCATCGCCAGCGATCCCACCGCTCGGACCGAGGCCGAGCGCCTCGAGTCGCTCCGCAAGGCCGCGTGCGCCGTCGGCGGCGATGCGGTCATCGAGGCGGTCAACGAGGAGATCCGCACCGAGGACGGCCGTTATGCCAGCGTCGCGAGCGGGACCGCGGTGATCTGGGTCCGCCGCACGGAGGGCGAGGCGAGGCCGCTGACGTTGCATCCGGCGACGAAGCCCGCCGACTCCGCGGCGCCGCCCGAGCCGGAGGCGCCGCCGGCGGAGGAGGCTCCGCCTGCCTCGGACGAGCCGTACGAGGACGCCGCTGCGCCTGCGGCGCCTCCGGGCAAGCCTGGGCAGCCTTCCAAGCCTGGGGCGAAGCCCTCGTCGTCGGCCAAGCCGTCGTCGCCCACGCCCCCTTCGTCGTCCGCGGCCCCGTCGCCCACGCCCCCCGCGTCGGCCAAGCCGTCGTCGCCCACGCCCCCGAAAGCCGCGCCCAAGAAGTAGCGCGACGCATCGCCTCCGAGGCCGCTGCGTTCTCGCCGCAGCGCGCCCCGGCGGCTCGCCCTGCACCGTTCCCGCTGTGAGACGAGCGGAGCGTGGCAGTCTACGTCAACGTCGTGTTGTTCGCGTCGACGGGTCTCCTGCCCAGACGGTCCCATAGCCTCACGGAGATCGACATCCGTAGGCCCTCGTGGACCGTGTTCTTCGCGCGGCGCGGGGAGGGCCGATGTTTGAGCCTGAGACAATGATCCTCCGGCGTAGCCGGAGGGTCATTGTCTCAGGCGAGTCCGGCGGGGCCCCCGCGCCGCGCGAAGAACACGGTCCACGAGGGCCGGGCAGCCCGGCATGCCTTCCCGCTCCCGCCTAGCGCGCCCCTCCGGGCGGCGGCGCCGGCGGCGCCGGCGCCTGGCCCGACGTGGACGGCGCCGGCGGCGTGGTGCTCCCGGATCTCGGCAGCACCCCCGACTTGCTCGGAAGCCCCCCCGCCTCCCCGCGGTTGGGCAGCGGCCCCGTACCGCCGGGCGCCGCGCCCGCCGGCGGGAGCGAAGATCCGCCGCTCGGCAGCACGTTCGGCCTCAGGACCCCCTGACCCGGCAGCGTGCCCTGGGTCGGCAGCGTGCCCTGCGACTTCTGCGGCAGCACCCCGCCCGACGGCAAGATCTGCTCGCTCCCCTCGGGCGAGCCGGTGAGCGGCTTCGGCGCCGAGGAGCCGTAGCGCAGGATGCGGAAGACCACGCGCCGGTTCTTCGAAGTCATGAACTGGCAGTCGGGCGTCAGCTTGTCGTCGGGCCCGACGCAGCCCGTGTCGTCGTAGATCGGCTGCGAGTGCCCGTACCCCTTCGCCTGCAGCCGCGACGGGTCGACGCCCTTCGCGATCAGGTAGGCCATGACGCTCGCCACACGCCGCTGGGACAAGGCCAGGTTGTACACGTCGGTCGCGCGCACGTCCGTGTGGCCCTCGATCCGCACCTCGCGGATCTCCGGGTTGTCGATCAGCACCTGCGCGACCGCCTCGAGGGTCGGATTCGAGTCCTCCAGGATGATGTCCCTGTCGGTCGCGAAATGGACCTGCTCGGTGATCACGATCTCGTCGCCGCGGACGAAGGCGAGCGGGCAGCCGTTCTTGCCGTGCGGGCCGGCGGGCTTGTCGGGGCACTGGTCGTCGCGATCGACGATGCCGTCGCCGTCGGTGTCCAGGTCCGGACAGCCGAAATTCTCGGGGCTCCCCGGCACGTCGGGGCAGCGGTCCGCCGCGCCGATGAGGCCGTCGCGATCCGGATCGTCGTTGTCGCGCTGCTGCAGGCGGTTGATCTCCTCCTGCTCCTGCGACGTCTTCGGCTGCCACGTGATGACGTTGAAGAAGCGGATCGCGGGCGCGCCGAAGCCGCACGCCGCGCCGAAGCTGCCGCCGAAGGTGATCGTGATGCCGTGCTTGGTCTGCCAGCGCAGGCCGAGGAGCGCCTCCGCGGGGATCTGCCCCGGGTCGTCCGGGTAGCTCGTCAGCGACGGGTATCCGTACACCTCGCCGATGACCGACAGGCCCCAGCGCTGCACGACGTACTGCTCGGCGGCCACGCCGAACTGCGCCATGTCGCCGACGCGCACGCCCGCGAACTGGTTGTCGGGCCGCAGCCAGATGCCCGCGTTCGCGGCGAGGAGCAGCCCGAAGTTGAACCGGTAGTCGGCGATGAGCGTCGCGCCGCCGCTCAGCGCGCCGTCGCTGGCGAACGCGTTCTGGTCGCCCGTGGGGAAGTTCAGGTTGCCAGCGATCGCCATCCCGAACCCCTCCTTGACCTGCTCCTTCCGGTTCAGGTACGGGAGCGAGACCTTCGTGGAGAGGCGGAGATCGCCGACGGTGGTGCTCTTGACCGACCCCTCGGTGCCGAACCTCCGCAGGTTGCCGCCCTCCTGGAAGAGGATGAGCGGCATGGTCATCGTGACGTCGAACACGTCGAAGAAGCCGATCCCCGCGAGGAGGGCGAGCTCGAGCCGCCCGGTGATGGCGTTGACCGCCTCATTCGTGTCGTCGCCCGCGAGGAAGAGCACGAGCGGGTCGGCCGCGATGTCGCTGTAGAGGCCGACGGTCGGCGAGAGGTTGCCGATGACCTCGGACTTCTGGACCATCACGAGGTCGCGCGGGGCGGCCGCCGGGCGGAAGACCTGGGCGTCGAAGCGCCCCTCCTCGGCGAGCGCGGGGCTCCCGGCGAGGAGCGCGGAGAGCGCGAGGAGGAGCGGACGCTTTCTCACGAGGCACCTCCGCTGCGCCGCCGGCGCGTCCGTTCGAGCAGGGCCAGCATCGCCAGGGCGAGGAGCCCCGCGGGCCGCGGATCGGCGCCCTTCTCGCCGACGACCGAGACGCTGCAGATTTCGGCGAGGGTGCCGCCGCACGCGACGTTGTCAGGCATCGGGCCGAGCGCGCACTCCTTGGCGTCCGCCTCGTCGGTCCAGCGGCAGTGCTCGTTGCCGAGGCAGTCGACGTTCGACTTGCAGGAGATGTCGCAGGTGTTCGTCGCCAGGTCGCAGGTGTTGCCGCAGGGGCACTGGGTGTCGGCGTAGCACTCGACGCACTTCTCGCCGTTGCAGTACGGGGTGTCCTCTCCGCAGGTCGCCATGCACCCCGGGTCGCACTCGTGGGTCTCGGGGTTGCACGTCGAGCCGGCGCACTGCTCGTCCGAGGTGCAGCGCACACAGGCGGCGGTCTCGGCGAACTGGCCGAGGCAGAACGGCGTGTCGCCGCCGCAGCTGTCGCAGCGCAGCCCGCAGCGCCGATCCTTGACGCACTCCTTGCATTCGCCGCTCAGGCAGTACTGGCCCTCGCCGCAATCCATGTCGTTGCGGCAGGCGGCGCACGCCGTCCCCACCGGCCCGGGCAGGCAGAACGGCACCGGGGGCGTCTGCGGATCGTTCGGGTCCTCGGGGTGCATGCAGTCGACGCACCCCTCGCCGCAGCAGTTGGGCAGCGCGTTCGTCGGGAGCGGCCTGTCGACGCAGTGGCCCGTGGGCGTGTGGCACACCTTGCCATCGGGGCACTGCGCGTCGGTGAGGCACTCGACGCACATCTCGATCCCGCCCGGCTCGACGGCGGCGCAGTCCATCTGCGTGCCGTTGATCCCGTTCGGGCAGCAGTTGCACGAGTTGCCTGCGCACCGGTCGGGCGTGTCGCACGGCGTGCAGGCGTGATCGACGCAGATCTCGCCGCGCGGGCAGTCCGGGTCGACGTTGCACTCGTTGCAGACGTGCGTCTCGGGATCGCAGCTGAAGCCCTCGCGGCAGTCGTCGTCGGTGCGGCACTCGGCGCACTCGAACTTGTCGTCCAGGTTGATGCAGAACTGCTTCTCGCCCTCGCACCTCGCGCAGGTCTCGCCGCAGAAGAACGCGGTGTCGCACGGGGCGCAGAGGGCGGCCTCGTTGCAGTAGTAGCTATTGGGACAGCCGTGGTTGCCCGGATCGCCGATGAACTGGCGATTGCACTGCTGGCACTGGTCGAAATCAGGGAACGACGGCGCGCCGCTCAGCGTCTGGAAGAACTGGGTCGGCGGGAAGAGCGTGAAGCCGTCATCTTCGAGGCTCCTGCTCCCAGGCTCGCTCGCTCCGAGCTCGTAGTCGGTGAAGTCACCGATGAGATACGCCATCTCGACCGCCGAGTGCTCCGCGACCGCAACGTAGAGGATCTCGATCGGGTACAGGCCGGGTTTCTCGAACGTCACGGTGTTCGTAGTGCGCCAGGTCGGCTTGCCGAGCTCCGTCGGGCGCACTAGCACGGAGACCGAGCCGAGGTTCAGGTCGAAGAAGGTCAGGCTTACGGCGTCATCCGTGTAGAACGCGAAGTGAATCGGCTTACCGGTGAAGTCCGGTGTGACATTCATAAAGCCGCGGAAGCGCGTCGCGAACGACGTATTCGGGTCGTTTAGATCGTTGACGTATTCGCCTGGATTCTGCGGATCTGGCTCCCGGTAGAACGGACACCCACCGATCTCGCAGTCGGGAGACATCGAATCCGTGAAATCGCCGTAGCTCAGCTGAAGACCGGTAGGATTGTTGTTGCTCAGGTCGAAGATGGTCCGGACAACCTTCTCGAACCGTCCCTCCTCGTACGTCTCGTGCTCCTCGATGAAGGCATTGATACCCGCGTCGTAGGTCTCTTCTGCGAGGAAGCCGAAGTCGTTGAGTGGTCTCGTCGAGACCACCGACGCGGAGCAGAGGCCGGTGCCCTCGACCTCCAGCGGATCCATGTAAGGCTCGTAGAGCCGGACCGGCGCGGCGAAGGCAGACGCCGGGAGCAGCGTGAAGAGAGCCGCGGTGGCCAGAACAGCTCGTCGATTGCGCATGGTTCTGCCGGTCCTTAGCATCGACTCTCCAAGAGCACGGTCAGTAGGCTAACCGGTGGCCGCAGCGCTCCGCAAGAAAAGAAGGCGGGGCGCGCCGTCTCCAGGTGTAGGGGACGGCCCTCCACCCTCCCGTGCTTCCATGCCGGCGGGGACGTCCAGCGCACCGCGGCGGCAAGCGACCGCTCCCAGTGGAGCGTAGGCGCTATCACCGCAATGCGTTGATGCCCGTGCAGGGAAGTGCGCCCGCGTCGGATGACGTACGCGTGACTGTGCGGCTAACGCTGTGCGGCAAGGGTGGCGAAGGGGACGTCTGTCGCGCGTCCGCGGTCGCCCTGTCCAGGAACAACAGTCGGCTCGCGATCCTGGACGGCTCGGCGTAAAGGAGTGCGCCATGACCACAACCTCGGATCTTGCCATCGTCACGGGCGCGTCGTCCGGGATCGGCGCGGAGCTCGCGCGGCAGCTCTCGGCGCGCGGGCAGCCGGTGCTCGCCATCGGCCGGCGGGCGCACCGCCTGGAGGAGCTCTCCGCGCGGGCGCGCGCCGCCGGCCACGCGCCCATCCACCCGTTGGAGCTCGACGTGACCGCCGAGGGCGCCGCGCAGCGCGTGCGGGATCGGGCGCGCGCCCTGGGCGGCGCGGGCTGGCTGGTCAACAACGCGGGAGCGACACGGCTTGGATCGTTCCTCGAGGGCGAGCCCGCGGCGCATGCCATGCTGGTGCGGCTCAACTGCGAGAGCGTCGTCGCGCTGTGCGCGGCGATCGTCCCCGACCTCGTGGCCCGCGGAGGAGGGCGCGTGCTCAATGTTGCGTCGCTCGCAGCGTTCCAGCCGACCCCGGGGCAAGCTGTCTACGGAGCGACGAAGGCGTTCGTGCTCTCGTTCTCCGAGGGCCTGGCCACGGAGCTCGAGGGGAGCGGCGTCACCGTGACGGCCCTGTGCCCGGGGCCGGTGACCACGGAGATCTTCGACACAGGCGCGCCCGGGGTGCCGCGCAGGAAGCTGCCGTTCGAGCTCTCGGCCGAGGCCTGCGCATCCTTCGGCATCGCCGCCGCCGATCGCGGCGATGTGGTCGCCGTCCCCACCGCGTTGAGCAAGGCCACGGCCCAGCTCTCGCGCGTGCTGCCGCGCGCGGCGATACGCCGGCTCTCAGCGCGAATCGGGCTCCCGCTCCTCGGCTATGGCGCGCCTCCGCGAGGCGGCCGCGGCTAGGACGAGCGCTCGAGACCCCGCGATCATGGCTCCGCGGGCGCGGCGCCTGCGGCTCCGCCTGTGTTAACCTCAGCTCCGGCGCCCGCTCTACCGCGTCCGCGGCGGCTCTCGGGCGCGCGGAACGTCATGCGAGCACAAGCACGATCTCACGTCCTTGCTACCCTCCTCAGCCTGGGCCTCTGCGGCAGCGGGTGCGCGCTGCTTCTTGGCCTCGACGAGTTCGCGAATCGGCCGCCGGACGGCGTGGGCGCCGGCGGCACGGGCGGCTCGGAGGGTACGGACCCGACGTGCTCGCCCGATGCGTCGGAGGCGTGCTACGCCGGTCCGCTGGCGACCAGGAACGAGGGCGCCTGCCGGGAAGGGAGGCGCACTTGCGGCGCCGATGGAACCTGGGACGTATGCGAGGGCGAGATCCTGCCGGCGGTGGAGCGATGCGATGCCGTAGACGATGAAAACTGTGACGGACTAGAGTGCATCGTCTGGGCGATCACGTACAAACAAACGGGAGACATCCACCCGATGAGCGTTGCAAGCGACACCGAGGGGGACGTATTCGTCGGTGCCGCTTTGTTCGGGACGGTCACCATTGGCAGTGAAACACTCGCTTCGGCCGATACCACAGACGTGCTGCTCCTGAAGCTGAGCCCGACTGGAGATGCCCTATGGGCCAGGAAGTTCGGGGACTCTTCCGCGGATAACCCGTGGGGACTGTCCGTCGACTCCTCGGGGAGCCCTATTATGGCCGGCCACACCACCAGCGGTTCTACCGATTTCGGAGATGGCCCGCTCCCGAAGGGCGCGTTCGTCGCACGACTTGACTCATCGGGCGAGCACATCTGGAGCAAGGGCCTGGGGGGCGGCTACGACAGCGCAATTTATGCTGTCGCGACCGACGCTGACGATGATGTCATCGTGGCGGGATCTTTCGACGAGGCAATCGACCTCGGTGGGGGACCGATCGCGCCCGACGACAGCTCGGATATCATCGTAGCGAAGCTCGACGGCGCCACGGGCCTCGCGACCGCGCCGGGCTGCTGGACGCGCAAGTTCGGCGGCACAGGGGACCAGGAGGCCAAAGCCGTCGCTGTGGACCGATCCAACAACATCTTCATCGCTGGCTCGTCCAGCGGAACATTTCGCTTAGGAGGGGCGTTTGAGATCGAAAACAGCAGCTTCGTCATGAAGCTGACCCCATCCGGGGCGCCGGTCTGGGCTACGACGATGGGCGAGGCGGCGTCGGTGCAGGTGGCGGGTATCACCGTGGACGCGTCAGGGCGACCTGTCGTGGTGGGATATTACAGGAACGAGCTGAAGGTGGGTGCACACACACTGACGGCCTCGAACGACAACGATGCTTTCATCGTGCAACTTGAGGCTGACGGCACTGTCAGCTGGGCGCGTGCCTTCGGTGGCGACGGGGATCAGTGGGCGGGCGGCGTTGCTCTGGACCCCGACGGCAACATCGTCGTTGTCGGACATGCCACCAGTCAGATTGATTTCGGCGACGGGCCGCTCGCGGCGAACGATACCCAGGGCTTTGTTGCCAAGCTCACCCCTGATGCAGAGCTCGTATGGAGTCGCCTCCTAGGTCGTCGCGTCGGCATGGCCGACGTCACGACCTCCCCCGAAGGCGAGACGCTCGTCGCGGGCTGGACGAAAGCGCTGGACGCCGACCTCGGCACCGGCCCCCTCCCCTGGACCAGCGACGGCACCCTCCAGCACCTCGTCATCGCCAAGCTGGGCCGGTAATGCGGCGCCACTCCTGTATCGCCGCCGCCGTCTCCAGCGCCCGCGCCGCGACCGGGCTCGCCGTCTCTCGCCGCCGCGAAGGCAAGGCCCCACACGCAAGAACGTAGCGAAACGCCCCAGTGTGGCGCGCACGCCGACGTCCTTACCGCAAAGCGACCGAGGCCATCGGCCTCCAGCCCGAAAGTCCGACCTCTCGACGTGGCACCCGCGTTGCTTTGCGGATCGAACACCCCGACACGGGGCCGGAGGAACGTCGATGAGCAAGATTCTGCGTGGGATTGCGGCAGGCTATGGCGCGAAGAAGCTCGGGGGCGGGTGCTTCAGCACCATCCTCATCTTCGTCCTGCTCTGGTGGGTGCTGGGCCACTTCGGCATCTTCCGCTGAGCGCCGACCGCGCGCCGCTCAGCGCGCGCGGCCCTTCTTCCGCTGCGCCTTGCGGGCGAAGAACGCCCGCCGCGCGTCCGACGATTTCGCGCCTTGCCGCTTCTTCACCTTCGGCGGGGTCTTCGCGAGCGGGACGTCGACCGGCGCCTCGCCCAGGCGGCCGCGCGGCGTGAGCGACGCGCGCTGGTACGTGATGAGCTCGCCCGCCTTCTCGAACGAGTCCTCGCGCACGTCCACGAGCCCCGCGCGCGCGAGGCCGCCGAGGAGGTGCTCGAAGTCGCGCCGCTCGAGCGAACCGTCGGCGAACACCTCGCGATAGAGCCGGCCGGTCGGCTGCTCGCCCTCGCGCAGCGCCGAGAGGATCCGCGCGATCGCCTGCGCCTCGTCGCGGCTCGGCGCCCGGAACTCCCGCGCCGCGCACGCGGCCGGCGCGCAGGCGTCGCAGAGGCCGCAGGGCGCGCCGGTGTCCTCCTGGTCGCCGAAATGGCGGACCAGGTGCAGCATGCGGCAGCCGTGGCTCTCGGTGAACCGCGCCATCTGCGCGAGCTCGGCGAGCTTGTGGCGCCGCTGCGCCTCGTAAGGCCCGCGCCACCCCGGCTCGCCGAGGGCCACGCCCCCGTCCTGATCCACGCGCGCGCCGCCGTGGATCCAGAGCTTCTCCAGCGCCTTGTCCGCGATCTCCGGATCCATCCCGAGATCGCCCACGATCGCCTCCCGCGGGCGCGGCTCCGCGGAGAGCTCCCCCTCGATCCGCTGCAAGATCGCCGGATCGGGGTAATCGCGCTCGTGGAAGAACTCGTGCATTCGCCGGTCCACATACGAGTGCATCAGCACGGCCCTCGACGGGAGCCCGTCCCGGCCGGCGCGGCCGATCTCCTGGTAATATCCCTCCAGGCTCCCGGGCAGCCCAGCGTGGATGACCGTGCGGACATCGGGCTTGTCGATGCCCATGCCGAACGCGATCGTCGCGACGATGACCTCGGTGCTGCCGTCGAGGAACGCCGCCTGGATCCGGTCCCGGACCGGGGCGGCGAGGCCCGCGTGGTACGCCTCGGCGGGGAGGTCCTCCGCGAGGCCGGCGGCGAGCGCCTCGGCGTCCTTCCGGGTCGGCGCATAGACGATCGCGGGCGTGCGGCCCTCCTGCCCGAGCAGCGCGCGCACCCGCGCGAGGCGCTCTCCCGGGCTGACCTCGAGGATCTCGATACCCAGGTTGCTCCGCCGGAAGCCGTGGATGAAGCGCGCCGCGGACGTGAGCCCGAGCTGCTCGACGATGTCGTCCTGCACGACCGGCGTCGCGGTCGCGGTGAGCGCGATGACCGGCGCTGGACGGAGCGCCGGGAGCCGCTGGCCGAGCATGCGGTAGTCAGGGCGGAAGTCGTGTCCCCACTTGGAGATGCAATGGGCCTCGTCGACGGCGACGAGCACCGGCTTTCTGCGGGCGAGCAGCTCGGGGAAGCCGGGCACGCGGAGCCGCTCGGGGGCGATGAACAGGAAGTCGAGCGCGCCTTCCAGGTAGTCGATACAGGCCTTGCGGGACTCGGCCCGGCTCCGGCCGGAGTGGATCCGCTCGGCGGCGAACCCGCACGCCCGGAGCTTCGCGGCCTGATCCTCCATGAGGGCGATGAGCGGGCTCACGACGAGCGTCGTGCCGCCGCGCGCGATCCCGGGGAGCTGGTAGCAGAGCGATTTGCCGGCGCCCGTGGGCATGACGAGGAGCACGTCGCTCCCCGCGGCCGCCGTCCGACAGACGGCCTCCTGGTAGCGGCGGAAGGCGCGGAAGCCGAAGCACTGCTGGAGCAGCTCGAGGAGATCCGCCGGCCGGCGCGCCGGAGATGACGCGGCGAGAGGCGCGTGCGCTTCGGGAGGCGCGACGGCCGCCACGGCGCGCGCAGGAGGCGACGAGCCCGCCGCGGCGCGCGGAGGCGACGAGACGGCCGCGGCGCGCGCCGGGGGCGGAGGTGCGAGCGCCGCGACGCGCGCTGCAGGGGACGCGACCGCCGCGTCCCGCGCCGGCGCGGGCACCGCCGCCGCAGGTCGAGCCGGCGATCGCACCGCGGCGGACGAGCGCGCCACGGCCGCCGCGCGCGACCGAGCCGGCAGCGGAGCCGCCGCCGCCGCAACCGTCTGAAGGGCGCCGCGCGACGCGGTGCTCGGCGCGCTCCCAGCGGCGCCGGGCACGCTCTCCGCGCCCCCCGCGGCGCCAGCCGGAGCGCGGCGGGGCGTCGCGCGCGGCGCCTCGCGATCGCGACGCGCCTCCGGCGCCGCGGTCGCGTCGCCGCGGCCGCTCCCGAGGGACCGCGGCTCGCCGCGCGCTGGGAACGGAGACGCGCGCTCTTCCGGCCGAGCCACCGCGCCCCCGGCCGGCCGCCGCCCGGCGCTCACCTCCTCCACCACCTGGCGCACGTACGACTCGATGCCCTCCATGAACGACCCGAGATCGCCGCCGCCCCGGGCCATGCGCGCGAGCTTCGCCTCCCAGGCGCCCGTCATCGCGGGGCTCTTCACGTCCGCGTGGACGACCTCGATCAGCCCGATGCCCTTGTCGGTCGCGTGCAACAGCTTGCCCTTGCGCACGAGGTACTCGCGCCGGAGGAGCGTCTCGATGATCGCCGCCCGCGTGGCCGGGGTGCCTAGGCCCGAGTCCTTCATCGCCTCGGAGAGCTCCTTCTCCTCGAGGCTGCTGCCCGCGGTCTCCATCGCGGTGAGCAGCGTGGCCTCGGTGAAGCGCGGCGGCGGGCGCGTCTTCTTGGCCTGCGCCTGCGCGTCGAGCACCAGCTGGACCTGCCCCCGCGCGAGCCCCGGCGGGAGCACCTGATCCGCGGTCTCCCGCTCGCCCTCCCCCGCGTCCCCCTCGCCGCCCTCGCCCGCCTCACCTCCCTTGGCGTCCGGCTCCGCCTTCCTGCGCTGCCTCGCCGGCGGCTTGCCGAAGCCGATGTCGAGCACCTTCCACCCGACCTTCTCCACGACGCTGCCCGCGCTGTGGTAGCGGTCCACGATCGGCGCGCCGGCGCCTTCGCCCCGCGCGCGCGTGGTGATCGCGGTGATGACCGTGGTGATCGCGGTGACGTGATCCTCGTGCCACGCCGAGAGCAGGCGCCGGCAGACGAGATCGAAGATCTTCTGCTCGTCCGGCGAGAGATCCGCGCGCGAGGAGCGCGCGCCCGTGGGGATGATGGCGTGGTGATCGCCCACCTTGCCGTCGTCGACGAAGCGCTTGCCGAGCGGCCGGGTCCCCGTCCCCGGGGCGAGCATGCCCTGGTACGCGCCCTCGATCGCCTGCACCACGGCGCCGAGCGTGGCGGCGATCTCGGTCGAGAGATGCCGGCTGTCGGTGCGCGGATAGCTGATGAGCTTCCTGCGCTCGTACAGGGCCTGGGCCACCTCCAGCGTCCTCTGCGCGGAGAAGCCGTAAAGGCGGTTGGCGTGCCGCTGGAGCTCGGTCAAGTCGTAGAGCAGCGGCGGCGGGAGGCGGCGCGACTCGGACCTCACCGCCTCGACGCGCGCCTCGCCGCGCCGGGCCCGCTCGATGATCCGCCGCGCCTCCTCGCCGTCCGGCGGGAGGCGCCGCCGCGACGGCGCGGTCTCGGCCTTCTCGCCGCCGCCCGCGGGGCCCGGCGGCTCGCGCGGATCGCTGGCGAGCGGCTGATCCCGGAAATACGTGCCCTTGTACGACGCGTCCGCCGCGCCCTCGCCGCCCTCCCGGAGCGGGCAGAAGGTCGCGACGACCTCGAGGTACGGCTCCGGGACGAACCGCCGGATCGCGAGCTCGCGCTCGACCACCATGGACAGCGTGGGCGTCTGCACGCGGCCGACCGAGAGATCCTGATCGAAGACGAGGCTGTAGGCGCGCGAGAGGTTCATGCCGACGAGCCAGTCCGCCCGGCTGCGCCCGCGCGCGGCGTCGGCGAGGCCGTCGTAGCTGCGCGCGTCGCGCAGCCGCCGCAGCCCGCCGCGGATGGCGTCGGGCGTGAGCGAGGAGATCCAGAGCCGGTCGACCGGCTTCTTGCAGCCGGCCGCCTCGTAGATGTAGCGGAAGATGAGCTCGCCCTCGCGGCCCGCGTCCGTCGCGCAGACGACGCGCTCGACGTCGCGCCGGCCCAGGATCTTCCGGACGATCTCGAACTGCGCCCGCGTCCCGGGCAGGACGACGAGCGGGAACCGCGCGGGCAGCATCGGCAGGAGATCGAGCCGCCAGCGCTTCCAGGCGGGGTCGATCTGGTGCGGCTCGGCGATGGCGACGAGGTGCCCCACCGCCCACGTGACGACGTAGCCGCCGCCCTCGAGGAAGCCCTCGGCGCGCCGCGAGGCCCCGAGCACCGCGGCGATGTCGCGGGCGACGGCGGGCTTCTCTGCGACCACGGCGATCATGCGGCAACCATGCGACCACCGGGAGCCACGGGCGCCGCCCGCGCCTCCCGCGGTGGCGTTGATAGCGCGTGCGGCGCTCGGGCGGTATGGAGAAGCGCGCCCGCGGCGGGGCCCGCGCGCGCCCGCCGCCGCCGGGCACGAGCGCCGCCGGGCGGCCGCGCGGGGCGAGGGGCCCGCGCGGGGCGAGGGGCCCGCGCGGGGCGAGGGGCCCGCGCGCGGCCAGGCCGGGCGGGGCCGACACCCGGCAAGAGAGGTTTCTCGGGACGGCGGGAATGCAGGTTGATCCCCGGGGCGCTCCCCTCCCCCCCCTCCATGCTCCGATGGCGGCCCGCCCCATGCGCGCCACACGCGGTCTCGGCCGCCCCTCGAAACGCGGTCGACACGACTTGGCCATATCGTAAGACATCGCGCATGGCCGCCGTTCGTCCTCGAAGGACGACCATGACACGACGTCGTCCTCGCGCCCGACACTCCACACATCGGTCGACTCCAGATCTCTGCATCCGCGCTTGACAGCCGCTCATCCCCGCTGCGACCATCGACGCTCTGCAACGATAAGCCACCCTTCCTATGACGAAGCTCTGCTCGTGGCGGTGGGTGCTCTGCCTCGTCATCGCCGCGCTCGGCGCCGCGTGCACCCCGCCTGAAAAAAAGGCGATCCGCGTCGCGATCGGCACGCAGAACGCGACGATCAACTGCGCCACGGGCGGGCTTCTGCTCCGCGAGCTCGACCTGCTCAAGCGGTATCTCCCCAGGGAAGGCGCCTACGAGGACGTCCATTACGACATCGTATGGAGGGACTTCTCGTCAGGGCCCCCGATCACCGCCGAGATGGTCGCAGGGAGCCTCGATTTCGGCATGATGGCCGATTTCCCCGCGGTCCTGAACGGCATCGCGTCGGAGCACGCGGGCAGGCGCAACATCTACATCGCGACGCTGTCGGGCAGCACCGCCGGCGCCGGGAACGGGATCGTGGTCCCGATCGACTCCCCCGCGCACAGCGTGGCCGATCTCAAGGGCAAGCGCGTCTCGGTGCCGTTCGGCTCGACGGCGCACGGGATGCTGCTGCGCGCGCTGAGCGACGCCGGCCTCGACCCGGAGCGGGACGTCACGCTCGTCTCGCAGCAGCCCGCCGAGGCCGAGGCGGCGCTCCGGGACAACTCCATCGACGCCCACGCCGGGTTCGTCCCCTTCGCCGAGCTGCTCCCCTTCCGCGGCGCCGCGCGCAAGATCTACGACGGCGCCACCACGCACATCCCCACCTCGCACGGCATGCTGGTGCGCGCCGCCTACGCGGAGGAGCACCCCGAGGTCGTCGTCGGGCTCCTCCGCGCGGTCATCGAGGCAGACCGCACCTTCGAGCGCGATCCCGAGCGGTACAGCGAGCTCATCGAGCGGGTGACCGGCGTCGACGCCGAGGTGGCCTACATGTTCCACGGCCCCCTCGGCATCCAGACGCGCGACGTCACGCTCAAGCCCCAGTTCGTCCGGGGGCTGCGGGTCGCGGCCGACACGCTGGCGCTCCTCAAGCGGACGAACGGCTCGCTCGACGTCGATCGGTTCGTCGACGATCGCTACATCCGGCAGGCGTGCGCGGCGTCCGGCGTGAGCTACGAGGAGCGGCTCTCGCGCCACGCGAAGGCGCCCCTCGCGCAGCGCGACGCCCGCACCGGCAAGCCGATCGCGGAGCCGAAGCGCGCCGCGCAGCTCTGGGTGGCCGGCGAGACCAAGGTGCGATCGTACGAGAGCGCGGCCTCCGCGCTCGCCGCGCGAAAGGAGCTCTCGGCCCAGGGGAAGCAGCTGCGCGCCATGTTCGTGCACGACCGGCACACGGGGCTGAAGCTCCTGGCCGAGCAGGCGTGGTACGCGGAAGCGCCGGACGGCGATCTCGACGCGTTCCTGTCGAGAGACTACGCGGAGACCTGGGCCCGCGAACGGAGGGGCGACGTGCGGCAGCTCGACGACCTCGACGCCCATCCTGCGCCGGAGCAGCAGGCCGCCGCGCCGTGACGTCGACCGACGCCGGGGACTCCAGGACCTGCGCGGCGGAGGCGCAGCCCGCCCGGGCGAGCGGCAGAGCGCGATCGCCCGGCATCCGGGCTCATCAGAGCTCACCTCCCACCGCGGGCGCCCTGGAGCGCGGCGGACACGCGGGCAGGATCGGCGGCGCCGACCCCGCGGCCCCATGAAGAGACCTTCATGAAACAGGATCCTCACGTGAGGTTAACGTTGGGTTAACGTGAGGCTCTCATTGCCCTCCCGGGAGGAGGGGCTCGCGAGAGGCTCCCAGGGCGCAGAAGGCAGGCGAAACCTGCAGATACGGAAGCAACAGGAAGAACAGAATAGACAGAGGCCAGCGCGCCGTGCTCAACGCCAACGCAACGACAAGAGCCCACGAGTCGGCCTTGTACGGCTGTGTCCGCGAGGGCGGCCGGTCTCGTCTACGTCTTCAAAAGCATTCGGGAATTGGGTAACATCGCGCGAGGGTCGCGCCCGCGCGCGGCAGGTCCTCATGAGGTATGTTGCAGGAGCCCACACCGCGCCCCCGAGACCTGCGCGTCGGAGGAGGAGAGGCGGTTGAGAGCTCTGATCGTCCGCGTCCGCTCGTGGGTCTGCGCGCTCCCGCTCGCCGCCGTGGTCGAGACCATGCGCGCCCTCGACGTCCGGAGCGTCCCCGGCGCGCCGCGGTTCGTGCGCGGGCTGGCCGTCGTCCGCGGCGCGCACGTGCCCGTGGTCGACCTCGCGGCGCTGTTCGGCGTGGCGGACGGGCAGCGCGGGGCGCGCCTCGTCTCGGTCCGCGCCGGTGCGCGGCCGCTCTCGCTCGAGGTCGACGAGGTGCTCTGCATCAAGGAGCTCGACCCGGCCGCCCTGGAGCGGACGCCGCCCCTCCTCTCCCGGGCCCTGCCGGAATGCGTGGACAGCCTCGGCTCGCTCGACGGACAGTCCCTGGCGCTGCTCGAGACCGCGCGGCTCCTGCCCGAGGCCGCGTGGTCGGCCCTCCGAGGCGCGGCGTGAGCTCCGCCCAGCGCGACCTCGGCCCGCTGGAGGAGCTCCTGGAAGAGCGCCTCGGGCTCTCGCGCGCGTCCCTGCACCTCGGCGCCGACCTCGAGGCCGTGCTGCGCGAGCGGGCGCGCGCCCGGGGGTGCTCCGATCTGGAGGACTACCGGCGAGCGCTCGACCGGCCCGAGGTCGCCCGCGAGGAGCTCCGCGTCCTCGCGGGCCAGGTCACGGTCGGGGAGACGTACTTCTTCCGGGAATGGCAGCAGATCGACGCCTGCGTCGAGATCGCCCTGCCGGAGCGCTTCGCCGCGCGCCCCGACGGCGAGCCGATCACCGTGCTCTCGGCGGGCTGCGCCTCGGGCGAGGAGGCGTACACGCTCGCGATCGCGCTCCACACGGCGTACCCGGGGCTCCTGCCGCACCGGATCAAGGTCGTCGGCGTCGACGTCAACCCGGGCGCCATCCAGAAGGCGCAGCGGGCGCGGTACTCGGAGTGGACCCTGCGGGCGGTCCCGGACGACATGCGCAAGCGCTTCTTCGCGCGCGCCGGGGCCGACATCGCCCTGCGCAAGGAGATCTCAAGGCTCGTCGAGTTCCAGGTCCGGAACCTCCTCGACGACGACCCCGCCTTCTGGCGGCCCGGCGCGTTCGACGCGATCTTCTGCCGCAACGTCCTCATGTACTTCGCGCCGCCGAAGATGGCCGAGGTGCTCGACCGCTTCGCCGGCGCGCTCGCGCCGCGCGGCTTTCTGTTCCTCGCCTCGAGCGAGTCGCTCCGCGCCGCGAACGCCGCGTTCGAGGCGGCGCACTCGCACGGCATCTTCTACTACCGGCGGAGCGGCGCGCCCCCCCGCCGCGCGCCCGTCGATGCCGCGCGCGCGAGCCGCTGGGTCGCGCGCATCCACGAGGCCTCCGCGCGCGTCGCCGAGGTGGCCCAGCGCGTGTCGCCGCCCGCGCGGCGCGACGCGGGGGCGCCCCCGCGGGCCGATGCGGCGGCGCCCCCGCGGGTCGACGCGCCCGCGCCTCAGGCCGCGCGGCGCGCCGCCCCGTCGACGAGGCCGCCGACCGCGAGGCCGCCGTCGACGAGGCCGCCGTCGACGAGGCCGCCGTCGAGGCCGCCGTCGGCGAAGCCCCCGGCGCCGGCCGAGCTCGCGGCGATCGACAGGGCGCTGGAGCTCATCGGCGGCGAGCGGTTCACCGACGCGATGGCGGCGCTCGCGGCGCTGCCCCAGCGGGCCGCGTCGAGCGCCCGGGTCGAGCTCCTGCGCGCCGTGATCCTCTGCCAGCAGGGGGACCTGGCCCGCGCCGAGCGCGCCTGCGAGCGCGCGCTCGACGCGGGCGACGCCGGCGACGGCGGCGCGGCCCACTACGTGCTCGGCCTCTGCCAGGAGCAGGCGGGCGACGCCGCCGGCGCCGCGCGGCACTACAGGGCCGCGGCGTCGCGCGACCCCAGCTTCGCCATGCCGCACCTCCGGCTCGGGCTGCTCGCGAAGCGCGCCGGCGACCTCGCGACCACGCGGGAGGAGCTCGGGCGCGCGGCGGCGCTGCTCGTCTCGGAGCGGCACGAGCGCCTCGTGCTGTTCGGCGGCGGCTTCCCGAGGTCGGCGCTGATCGGCCTCTGCCAGGCCGAGCTCACGGCCCGGGGAGGGCGCGCCGGATGAAGCGCGCCCTGCTCGCCGAGCGGCTCGCCGCGCTGCAGGCCGCCTTCGACGCGTCCTTCGCCGAGCCCGCGCGCACGCGCGCCGAGGAGCCGGCGCGCGCGCTCGCGATCCGCGCCGGCGACCGCAGGCTCCTCGTGCGCATCGAGGAGCTCGCCGCCGTCGAGCCGTGCCGCCGGATCGTGCCGCTCGCCGGCGGCCCGCCGGGGCTGCTCGGGCTCGTCGGCCTGCGCGGCCGGCTCGCCGCGGCGTACGACCTCGCCGCGCTCGCCTCCGGCCGGCCGCGCGCCGGCGCGGACGGCGCGGCCGCCGGGCCGGCGCCGCGCTGGCTCCTCGTCTGCGCCGAGCACCCCGACATCGCGCTCGCGATCGACGAGATCGAGGGCCATGCCAGCTTCTCGCTCGCCGACGTGCGCTCGTTCGCCGGCGAGCGCGGCGAAGGCGCGGGCGAGCACGTCACGGAGGCCGTCGAGGTCGACGGCGCGCCGCGGGGCCTCCTCCGCGTCGCCGCCGTCGCGGCCACCATCCTGCGCAGGGCCCAGCGAGGCGCAGAGCGTCCCAAGGAAGACCGATGAAGACCACGTGGACCATCCCGCAGCAGATCGCCGCCAGCCTGCTCTTCCCCCTCATCGTGCTGGTCTTGCTGGGCGTCGTCTCCGTCCACAAGACGGCGAGCCTGCTCGAGATCAGCCAGGAGCTGAAGCACACCTACCGGGTGCTCACCGAGCTCGACGAGCTCCACGCCCACTTCCTCGACGCGGAGACGGGGCAGCGGGGGTTCGTCATCACCGGCGACGACGCGTTCCTGGAGCCCTACGAGATCGCGCTGCACTCGATCGACGCCGACTACGAGGAGCTGCGCCGGCTGACCGAGGGGAACCTGGGCGCGCAGGAGCGGCTCGACCGGCTCCGGCCGCTCATGCGGGACAAGCTCGAGGAGATGCGCCTCACGGTCGAGCAGCGCCGGCGCGACGGCGCCGAGGCCGCCGCGGCGACGATCGCGAGCGGCCGGGGCCGGCGCGCCATGGATGACATCCGCGCCGTCGCCGGCGAGCTCCGCGCCGAGGAGATGCGCGCCCTCTCGGCGCGCGAGCAGGAGGCCGCGGCGAGCGAGCAGCGCCTGCTCGTCACCCTCACCGCGGGCTCCGCGGCCACCGTCCTCGCCGTCGCCGCGGTCGGCTTCCTGATCATCCGCGGCATCAACCGCCGCATCCACGCGGCGACCCGCCGCATCGAGAGCTCCGCGACCGAGCTCCAGGCCGCCGCCACGCAGCAGGCGCAGGGCTCGAAGGAGCAGGCGACCACGTCGAGCGAGGTCTCCGCCACCATGCGGGAGCTGCTCTCGACGTCCCACCAGATCGCCGACAGCACGCAGCGGGTGACGCAGATCGCCGCCGACACCGCCGCGGCCGCGCGCGCCGGCGACGAGACCGTGAGGCGGGCGCGCGAGGGCATCGACGGCGTCCAGCGGCAGGTCGAGCAGATCGTCCATCACATGCTCGATTTCGGCAAGAAATCCCAGGAGATAGGCGGCATCCTCCAGATCATCAACGAGCTCGCCGAGCAGACGAACATCCTCGCGATCAACGCGACGATCGAGGCGGCCGGGGCCGGGGACGCGGGCCGGCGCTTCGGGGTGGTCGCCGACGAGATCCGCAAGCTCGCCGATCGCGTGGGCGGCTCGACCAAGGAGATCCGCGCGCTCATCGAGGAGATCCGCGCGGCCGCGAACACGACCGTGATCGCGACGGAGAGCGGCTCGAAGGCGGTCGACGCGAGCGCGCGCCAGTTCGGCGAGGTCGCCACGAGCTTCCGGCAGATCTCGGAGCTCGTCAGCAGCACCGCCGAGGCGTCGCGCGAGATCGAGCTCAGCACCAAGCAGCAGGCCACCGCGGTCGAGCAGGTCAACGCGGCGCTGGTCGACGTGGCGCGCACCGCGCGCGAGACGGAGGCGAGCTCGTCGGTCACGCTCAAGACGTCCTCCGAGCTCGCGACCCTCTCGAAGGACCTCGTCCGCCTCATCCAGCGGCCAGCCGGGGCGTAGGAGCGGGAGTTGGGAAGCGATCTTTACAAATACTTCCGGATGGAGGCGCAGGAGCTCGCGGACGGGCTCGCGTGGAGGTTGCTCGATCTCAAGGAGCAGGGCGGCCAGGGGGAGTCGCTCGACCAGTGCTTCCGGCTGGCGCACACGCTCAAGGGGGCCGCCGGCGCGGCCAAGCAGCTCAAGGTCGCCGAGCTCGCCCACACGGTCGAGGACGTGCTCACGCCGTTCCGCCGGGACCACCAGCCGATCCCGCAGGAGCACATGAGCGAGCTCATGCGGCTCATCGGGCTCATCCGCGACGAGGTGTCCCGCCTCGCCGCGGAGGACCCCGGCGAGCCCGAGCGCGGCCGCCCGGCCCGGCGCAGCGCGCACGACGAGGTGGCGCGCGTCGACCTCGCCCACGTGGGCGCGCTGGCCGACGAGATCGGCGAGGCGATCGTGCAGCTCGAGTCGCTGCGGAGCAGCGCGGAGGCGCTCGACCGGGCCGAGCGCCTCGCGGAGGCGCTCGGGACCGTGAGCTCGCCCGAGGAGGCGGTGCGCAACCTGGGGGAGCTCGGCGCGCGGCGGGCCGGAGGGCTGTACCGCGAGTTGCGCGCGGCGCTCGGGGTCGCCCGCGCCGAGCTCGCGGGGGGGATCGACCGGCTCTCCGCCGAGCTGCGGCAGGCGCAGGAGCGCACGCGCGAGCTGCAGCTCCTGCCGTGCGCCGGCGTGCTCGAGGCGGTCGAGCTCGCGGTGCGCGAGGCGGCGGAGTCGGTCGGCAAGCGCATCGATTTCCAGGCGAGCGGCGGCGACATCCGGCTGGACAGCGCGGTGATCACGGCGCTGCGGGACGCGGCGCTCCAGATGGCGAGGAACGCGATCGACCACGGGATCGAGCCCGAGGCCGCGCGCCGCGCCGCCGGGAAGCCGGCCGCCGGCCAGATCCGGCTCCGGTTCGAGCAGCGGGGCAGCCGGGTCGCCCTGATCTGCAGCGACGACGGCCGCGGCGTCGACGTGGCCGCGGTCCGGAGGGCGGTCGTGCGCGCGGGGCTCCGCCGCGAGGAGGAGGCGTACGACCTCACCGCGGAGGACGCGCTGGAGCTCATCTTCGGGCCGGGGGTGAGCACGTGCGAGGCGATGACCGCGCTCTCGGGCCGCGGCGTCGGCCTCGACGTCGTGCGCGAGACCGCGGCGAAGCTGAGCGGCACGGCGAGCGCGCAGAGCCAGCCCGGGCGCGGGACCACGATCGAGCTCGTGGTCCCGATCTCCCTCTCGTCGGTGACCGCGCTGCGGATCGAGGACGGCGGCCACACGGCGCTCCTGCCGCTCGACGCGGTGCGGCTCGCGCTCCGGCTCGAGGCGGGCGCGATCGCCCGCGGCCCGGAGCGCGACGCGATCGTCGTCGAGGATCGCGTGGTGCCGTTCGCGCGGCTCGCCGCGGTGCTCGGCGCGCCGGAGCCGGACGGCGAGGAGCCGCGCTGCGCCGTGGTCGTCGGCGCGGGCCCGTCGCAGGCGGTGCTCGGGGCCGATCGCCTCCTCGGCGCCGTGCCCATCATCGTGAAGCCGCTCCCCGCGGCGGCCGGGGCGCCGCCCGCGGTGTCGGGCGCGAGCCTCGACGTGCGCGGCGACCCGGTGCTGGTCCTGGATCCGCGGGGCGTGGTCGAGCTCGTGCGCGCCGCGGGCCCGGGCGCCGCGCCGAGGCGCGAGCGGCGCCCGCCGCCGCCGATCCTGGTCGTGGACGACTCGCTCACCACCCGGATGCTCGAGCAGAGCATCCTCGAGTCCGGCGGGTACGAGGTCGATCTCGCGTCCTCGGGCGAGGAGGGGCTGCGCAGGGCCGCCGAGCGGCGCTACGGCCTGTTCCTCGTGGACGTGGAGATGCCCGGCATGAACGGCTTCCAGTTCACCGAGCGCGTCCGCGCCGATCCGGCGCTGCGCGAGACGCCGCTCGTCATCGTCACGTCGCTGTCGTCGGCCGCCGATCGGCGCCGCGCCAGGGAGGCGGGGGCGGACGACTACATCGTGAAGGGCGAGTTCGAGCAGCGGCGGCTGCTCGACACCGTGGCCGGGCTCCTCGCTCGAGCGCAGGGGGCCCCGTCGTGAGCCGCGCGCCGAAGGCCGAGCCCCGCCCCCCGTCGCGGAAGATCCGCGTGCTGGTCGCCGACGACTCGAGGACGGTCCGCCGGCGCATCGTCGTCGCGCTCGAGGCGGACCAGGAGATCGAGGTGGTCGGCGAGGCCGCCGACGGGGAGGCCGCGATCGCGCTGTGCGAGCAGCTGCGGCCCGACGTGCTCACGCTCGATATGATGATGCCCAAGGCGAGCGGGGTCGCGGTGACCGAGCACGTGATGGCCTACTGCCCCACGCCGATCCTCATCGTCTCGGCCTCGCTCGAGCGCGGGGAGGCGCTCGGGACGTTCGACGCGCTGGCCGCGGGCGCCGTGGACGTGCTCGACAAGCCGGCGGCCGACGACGAGGGCGGCGGCTGGGATCTGCGGCTCGTGAGCGCGGTGAAGCTCGTCGCCCGCATCAAGGTGATCACGCACCTGCGCCGGAAGCTCCGCCCGGCGCGCCCGCCGCCCGCCGCGGACGCGCCGGGCGCGCCGCGCGAGCCGCGCGCGGGCGGCGGCTGGTACCGGCTCGTCGCGATGGGCGCCTCGACCGGGGGGCCGTCGGCCATCGTCGAGGCGCTGAGCCCGCTGCCGGCGTCGTTCCCCGTGCCCATCCTGCTCGTCCTGCACATCGGCGCGCCGTTCGCGCCCGCGTTCGCGGAGTGGCTGGCCGGGCGGCTCTCGATCCCGGTCGCGATCGCGGCCGACGGGGAGCCGCTCCCGCTCGCCGGCGAGCCCGGGGTGCGCGTGGCGTTGCCCGACCGGCACCTCGTCGTCCAGAACGGGCGGCTCCGCCTGACCGACGGCCCGGAGCGGCACTCGTGCCGCCCCTCGGTCGACGTGCTCTTCGAGTCGGTGGCGGTCGAGGTCGGCGAGCGCGCCATCGGCTGCTTGCTCACGGGCATGGGCCGCGACGGCGCCGAGGGGATGCTCGCCATGAAGCGCGCCGGGGCGGCGACGCTCGTCCAGGACGAGTCCTCGTCCGTCGTGTTCGGGATGCCGCGGGAGGCCATCGCGCGGGGCGCGGCGCAGCACATCTTATCCGCAGGGGCCATCGGCCCTACTTTGCTGGCGCTGTCCAGGAGCAGAAGGGAATCGCCATGAAGCCGCACGTCCTGATCGTCGACGACAGCCTCACGATACGCATGGACCTCCGGAGCCTGCTCAGCGGCGCGTTCATGGTGACGGCGTGCGAGACCAAGGCGCTTGCCCAGAAGGTCCTGAAGACGCGGGCGTTCTCCCTGGTCATCCTCGACGTGCTGCTGCCGGACGGCGACGGGCTCGACATCCTCCGGGAGATCCGCACCTCGGAGGACCTCGCGCGGATGCCAGTCATCCTCCTGTCCACCGAGAGCGAGGTGAGGCACCGGATCCACGGGCTGAGCATGGGCGCCGACGAGTACGTCGGGAAGCCGTACGACGGGAGCTACCTCGTGCACCGGGCGACGGAGCTCGTGAGCGAGCGCAGCAGCGCGCGCCGCGCGGAGGAGGGCGGCGGCTCGGCGATGATCGGCAAGAAGATCCTCGTCGTGGACGACAGCCCGACGTACCGCGCCTCGCTCGCGCAGCTCCTGCGGCAGGACGGCTGCGACGTCATCCTGGCGCAGTCGGGCGAGGAGGCGCTGAGCCTGCTCTCCGTCGAGGGGGTCGACTGCGTGATCATGGACCTCCTGATGCCGGGGATGGGCGGCCTGGAGGCCGCGCGGCGGATCAAGCAATCCATCGGGACGAGCCACATCCCCGTGGTCATCCTGACGGGGCACGACGACCACGCGACGCGGGCGGAGGGCGCGCGCATCGGCGTCGACGACTTCGTGCTGAAGGCGCCCGAGCTGACGATGCTGAGGGCGCGGCTGCGGAGCCTGTTCCGGAGCAGGTCCGCCTCGGCCGCGGGCGGCGGGGCGGCGCGGCGCGCGGGGAGCAGCCCGGACCACCCTCCGCCGAGCTCGCGCGCCGGCGCGCGCAGCGCGGCGCCGGCGGCCGGCTCGCTGTTCGAGCAGGTGGTCGCGGTGAGCGGGCTCTCGAGCGTGATCGGGCCGAGCACCATCGTGCGGGCGTGCCTGCGCGCGGGCATCGAGCCGTGGTCGATGTCGCCCGAGGACCTCCACCGCGCGCTGCCGGCCATCCGCGAGACGCTGCGCATGTTCCTGACCGAGGAGGACTCCGAGCGCGGCATCGCGGCCATCAGCCTGCTCGCGCGCGCCGCGACGTCCGCCGCGGGGTGAGCGGGGCCCGTTCCGTGCGTCAGAAACCCCGCCGCGCCTCCCGCGTGGTGGTGACCCATACGGTGGTCGGAGCTCTCGTCGGGCTCGGGGTGGGCCTCCGTCGAGGGGGCGTGCGCCTGGCCAGGTCCACCGAGCTCGAGGCGCTGATGAGGGGCGAGAACGTCGACAGGCCCTTGCGCTGCCCCACCTCCCGCGGCCCAGCTGCACGCCAGATCACGACGTCGCTGTAAACTGCCGCCGTCAACCCGTGTCAACCACGGGTTGACGGCGCACGTGGGCGCTCGTCCGGCGGGAGTCCGTCACTCATTCCTGCCGAAACCGACGACATCTCTCCTCTTGCGGGCCAGCCGCGTCTCATCGCGCTGGCTCGCGGTTTGCATCGAGCCGCGTAGCTCTCGCCGTCGTGAGCTGATGATAAGGACGGCACACGTCCACATCCAACGTCCCGGCGTTCCTCCCGTTGCTCACGCCCCTCGACTCCCGCGGCACGGCTTGAACGGGATCAGCGACTATTTCATCGGCGTCGGCACGGGCGCCTCGATTGATCATCGTCCTGTGCACGGATTGCGGACTCTGGAACCCTCATAACGAGGACACGCATGACGCATCGTAAAACGTTTGCGATATCGTCGAGCGCTCCCATCGACGGCCCGGCCGACTTCGTCGGCCTGGATATCACACGCTCCGCGCTCTCTGCGACGTCCCCACGACGCTCCGTGCAGCGCTACACGTCGAAGAGACACCATGCGAATAGCGCTCATCCCCATGCTCGTCACCGCCCTGACTGCATGCTCCAGCGGCGAGGAGCCCGGAGCGAAGGGCATCCTCCAGCTGGGAGGGGTCGTCGACCGCACCGGCGACATCGCCAACCCGAACTGGTACTCGGCCATCGTGATCGCGCAGGACCAGATGAACCACGCTCTCGACCGCGCGGGCTACAAGGATCTGGCCTTCGATATCCCGCTGAGGGATTCCAAGAACACGAAGTCGCTGGCGATCTCGCTGGCGCAGGAGCTCGTGGCGGGCGGATCGAAGGCGCTCGTGCTCGACTCCAGCCCGAACACGGAGGGCGTGGCGAGCCTGAACTACGATCCCGACCCTGCGAGGCGGATCGGCGTGCCCTTGGTCTCGATGGCGGCCTCGTCGCCGTTCTTGAACAACCCTGACGACCAGAGCACGGATCCTCTCGTGCGGGCAGCGCGGCGAGACGCGGATGGCTGGGTATTCCGCACGTCCATGAGCGCCTTGCCCCAGACGCGGGTCATCATGAACATCCTCACGCAGCGGGACATCGCCGACAAGGAACAGCTCAAGATCTCCGTCCTCGGACCGAAGAACGCCTTCGGCGTCGGCTACGTGTCGGCCCTCGCCGGCGCAGCGAAGGACGTGCGACCGCCGGGCGCGCCCGCGCCGATCGTCGAGGGGATCTTCTACGTGCCGAGCGGCGCTGGAGGCGTGCCCACGGACTACAACTTCGCGGATGAGCTCGACCGTCTCGTCGACGACATCACGGAGCTGACCGACGAGGACGGCGACAAGATCGGCGAGGCCACGCACAGGAGCCTGCCCGACGCCATCATCGACGCGTCGAACTCCGGTCACAACATCAACGTGACGAAGAACTACAGCGGCGCCATTCCCCTGCTGCACCATGATACGTTCCGGCGCGCGCAGGTCATCGAGGGGCTCGGGAGCGCCGCCGATGGGCAGGAGGGCACGTCACCCGTTCTGTTCGAACCAGGGCCGTCGGGCGAGGCGTTCGTCCGGGCGCTGGAGCGCGTCGGCGCATTCGAGCTCGGGGCCTTTGACGCTGTAGCCTATGACGCCGCGGCCGCGCTCATGCTGGCGTCGCTGGTCGCGTCCGCGCCGCTCGAGGATCCGACCGCGGTGACTCCGGCACAGATACGCGACGCGCTGACGAAGATCAACGAGCCGTCCGGGGACGTCGTCCGCCCCGGCGACGACGGATTCACACAGGCGATCTCGCTGATCGCCGAGGGCAGGCCGATCAACTACGAAGGGGCCTCTGGCAGCTGCGACTTCGATGCCGACGGCGACGTGCTCATGAAGGTCGCGCACTGGAAGATCGAGCAGGGGATGTTCCGGGATCTCGCCATCTTCGACTGCGTGCAGCCCACGTGTCCGCTCGTCCCTGACCCGTGACCCGATCTCGTGGTGACAGCATGATGAGTCGGGCGTATACGGTTCGAGTTCCCGTCCTTGTGGCTGCGCTCATGGGCGGAGCGACTCGCGGCGCGAGCGCACAACAGTCCAGCGCGCCGCCTCCGCAGGCGACCTCGGTCCATGAGACAGATGCCCTGGCGCAGATGTCGCTAGAGGAGCTGCTCAACGTCCAGGTCGTCACCGCGAGCGGCGGTGAAGCAGAGGACAAATCGATCGCCGCCGCGAATCTGGTGGTCATCGGCAAGGAAGAGATCAGGACGCGCGGGTGGCGCTCGCTCGCCGACGTGCTCGCGAACACCCCGGGGCTGTATGTCGTCGACGACCTGGTGCTCCCATCGGTCGGCGTGAGGGGCGTAACCGGCGGGCTTCGAGCGGGCTCGCGGATCGTCAAGGTGATGATCAACGGGCACTCCGTGATTTTTCAGCCCGATCTGACGGCGCTCCTGGGGCCGGAGTACATCCCGATCGAGTGCGTCGAACGGGTCGAGATCGCGAAGGGGCCGCTGTCGTCCCTGTATGGAGCCAACGCCTTTCTCGCCACGGTGAACATCATCACGCGAGATGCCCGCGACAGCGCGTCCGGGGCGGAGCTGTCCGCTCGAGGCAACTGGATCTCGAAGCAGCCTGGCTACGGCGGGACCATCCTGGCGCAGCAGGTGACGGACAGCTTCGGCGTCCTCGCCGCGTACAGCTTCGACCGCATCGATCGCTCGGGCCTGAGGATCGAGCGCACGTTCCCCGGGCAGCGGCCGGAGCTCCCGGCGTACGCGCCGCTCTTCTCCGACGAGAGCCGGAACGACATCGCTGCGCCTTCGAGCTTCTACGCCCAGCTGAGCGTCGAGACCGACGCGATCGGCAGCCTGAAGGTCCAAGGGGGCTTCCAGCGGCTCGACTCCATGGGGGAGTTCCAGCTCAACTCCGCGCTCACCCACGGCTCTCGGTATTCTCTTCAGAACGCGTGGGCGAGCGTTCATCACGACAAGGCGTGGACGCCGCGCCTCACGACGCAGCTCTCGGCCGGCTTCTCGCGCGGCGCGCCGACCAGGGACGAGGAGCTCTTCCTCACGGGCGTCCGCGCGGCGTCGTTCCGCCGCAACTTCTCGTCAACCGCGTTCCAGGCCGGAGCACGCGTCGATGCGTCGCTGTCAGCGGACATCACCCTGAGCGGAGGAGCGGACGCCATCATCGACCTCGCCGACGTCCTGTATTATACGGAGATCTACCGGTCCGACGTCGGCAGCTACTCGAGCGGCGACGAGGTCGACCTGGTCTCCGATGAGGATCTGCGCGCTGCCATGCTCTCGACGGGGGGCGCCTTCGCTCAGATTCAGGTGGACCGGCTTCCATGGCTCGAAGGGCTCCACCTCTCGGGGAACGTCCGGCTCGACAAGCCCAACCACTGGGATGCACAGGGGTCCTGGCGGGCCTCCGCGGCGTACCGCTGGAACGACAACCTCGTGACGAAGCTCATCGTGGGGAGCTCCTACCAGACGCCATCGGCCGTTCTCCTTTATGGCTTGACGGGCTTCGGCCGGAACAACAATGTCATCGGCAGCGAGACGCTGCCGTACGCGCGGCCGCTCGAGCCGCAGAAGAGCCGCTCCGCCGAGCTCGTCGTGAGCGGCGGGCTCTCGATCGTCCTGTTCGAAGCCGCCGCCTACGCCCAGGAGATCGCCGACCGGATCGAGTTCACGTCGCTCGGCGCGAACTTCGTGGGGCGCAACCAGGGCGATGAGACGCACGTGGGCGCCGAGCTGAGCTTGCGGCTGGCCCACGACCGGATCGCGCCTTACGCGAGCGTCGCGGCGAACAGCCGCATCGCCCACGTCGAGAAGGGGAAGCTGGTCTACGAGACAGACACGAAGCTCCCGCTGTATCCCTTCATCTTCGCGCTGGGTGGCGTCGACGTCCAGATCCCCGAGATCTACTCCAACATCAACATCCACGCGAAGATCGTGGGCGCGCGAGGCGCCGCCCAGGGCAACGTCTTGCAGAACGACGACGCGCCGTACACGTTGCCGGCCTACGCCACGGTCGACGTCACGCTCGCGAGCATGCGCGCGGATCTGCTCGGTGATCGCTCGGAGACGGCGGCGAGCTTGTCGGTGAAGAACCTCTTCAACCAGCGGCGCTCGGAGCCCGGATTCGGAGGCTTCGACATCCCTGCCATCGGGCGGAGCCTGACGGTCAACGTGACGCATGGATTCTAGGCGCCGCCTCCACCCGAGCCTCAGGATGGTCAGGGCAGCGCCGTGCCAGCCGGCGCTCACGGCCTCCGAAGGAGCGTCACGTTCGCTCGTCGCGTCACGCGAGGACAGAGCCGTCGAGCTGGGGCCGTGAGCGACCGGAACACCACCAGCCCGACGAAGCCGCCGACCGCCGGCGGGCTGGAGGATGCAGACACCGCGCCGAGCGCGCCCGCGAGCTCGGTGATTCCTCCGAGCGGAGCGATGACCGCGCCTGTGCTCGTCATCGACGACAGCGAGCTCGCGCGCGAGGAGGTGTCCCGCATCCTGCGGGACGCAGGCTGGCAGGTCGTCGCGCTGCCGTCTCCCATCGGAGCGACGCAGGCGATCGTGCGACATCAGGCGCGCGTCGTCATCGTCGATGTCTTCATGCCCACCCTCCGTGGAGACCGGCTGCTCACCCTGTTCCGGAAGAACCCGCGGCTCGGGCACCTCAGCGTCATCCTGATGTCCGGGCACTCCGAGCAGGAGCTCGAGCGCCTGCAGATGGAAGCCCAGGCGGACGCCATCATCTCGAAGCGCAACCTGCAGCGCTTGCCGGCCCTCGTGCGGCGGCTCGCAAGCAGGCACCGCTGACGTGGGGACCGCGGTCGCCATGCTGCACGCCGGGAATGCCTCATATCGTCGGGGTCGCCGAGAGCGACGGCGTGCTGCACTGGCTGTTCGCTGCTCGCCGCCTCCCTGCCGCCGAGCCCGAGGCGGCGCGCCTCGCAGCTCCGCCCGAACCGTTTCAACGCTGATAGAGAGGCACGATGTCTTCGAGATCTTCAGTCCGGATGTTGACGGCGATCGCGATCCTCACCACGTCCAGCAGTGAGGGGCTCTCTGCGCCTGCCGTTCCGCACGACCTGCGCGGCGCCATCCTCCTGCGGTCGATCGGCTACGAGAGCGGATTCGCCGGCAGGACGGGCGCAGCCGTGTTCGCGGTCGTCGGCAGCGAGTCGGGCGAGAGCGCGGAGGACGCGAACGCGATGACGGCCGTGCTCTCGAGCCTGGCGGCCAGGACCTCCGTGGCCAGGCGGACGGCCACCGCGGTGCGCGTGACGTACGGCTCCAAGGCCCAGCTGCAGGAGGCGCTGCGCACCAGCGGGGCCGAGGTGGTCTACGTGGCGCGCGGCCTGTCCTCGATCATCCCCGAGATTCCAACGCGCGAGGGCTCCGTCGTCCGCATCGTCGTGTGCGGCGACGGGGATGACGTCAAGCGCGGCTGCGCCGTCTCCGTGGGGCTGGCCGGCACCAAACCCGAGCTCTTGCTCAATGTGAAGTACGCTAACTCCGTCGGCCTGCGCTTCGATCCGCAGCTCCTCCGGCTCGCGCGCATCGTCGACTGAGGCACCCGTGGTGGGCTTGCTGACCTCTCGGTGCTGGCCAGGCCGAGCAGCCGACCGATCGCCTCGGGGATGACTCGGGCCGCCACCTCATCCCCGAGGGCGACGGCGTCGTCGCCTTGACACGCGCGCCCCGGGCAGGTTCACGTATTTCCCGGATCATCGCCGCCGCGCCGGACGCGCGGCGATATGGAGAGAGGGGCATCGCGATGCGGGATCTGAAGGGGATCGTCGACGTGGAGCTGCTCGTCGAGGAGAACGGCGCGCTCACGCCGGCGCGGGAGTACGTTCACCGCGACACGACGTACGTCGAGGGGCGGTCGGGCCAGCGCTACGCGCTGCGCGTGCGGAACCTGACGGGCGGGCGCGTGGAGGTGGTGCCGTCGGTCGACGGGCTCGACGTGCAGAGCGGCAAGGACGCCTCGTTCGACCTGCGCGGCCTCGTGATCCGGCCTCACGCGTCGTTCGATTTCACCGGGTTCCGCATCAGCCACACCGAGGTGGCGACGTTCCGTTTCGGGAGCATCGAGCAGTCGTACGCCGCGAAGATCGGCAAGCCCCGCAACGTGGGGGTCATCGGCCTGGCGGTGTTCGAGGAGCTCGCGCCCCCGCCCCCTCCGCCTCCCATCACGCCGCCGCCGCCGGCGGTCAACGAGCGGATGCGGATGGTCCCCGGCGCGGCGCCGCCGCCAGCGTTCGGCGGCCCGCCGCCGCAGGCGGTGCCGCGCGCGCCGGCCCCGGCGCCGGGGTTCGGCCCGCCGCCCGCTGCCCCGCCGGCGCCGGGGTTCGTCCCGGCGCCCTCCGCGCCGAAGGGGCTCGGCACGACCTTCGGCGAGCGGCGCGAGTCGCGCATCACGTCGACGGAGTTCGACCGGGCGACGCCGAAGCCCGCCGCCGTGCTGGTGATCCGCTACGAGCAGCGGGAGGGGCTCCTGGCGCTCGGGATCGACGTGGACGGGCTCTATCAGCGCGAGACGGCCAGCCCCTTCCCCGCCGAGACCGGCTTCGCCAAGCCGCCGCCCGGCTGGAAGGGGTGAGCCCGGGTCAGTGCTCGTCGCCGGTCAGCACGCCGGCGCCGGCGCCCGCCGGGACCAGCGTGGGGATCTCCTCGGCGGGATCGGGGGTCCACGCGTAGAACATCGACGGGTCGAACCCCTGCCCGTTCGCGCTGGCGGGATCCGTGTTGATCACGACGTTGGTGTCGGTCCACGTGAGGTCGGAGCCGCCGTAATCGTCCGTGGCGGCCTCGGCGTCCTGGAGGTAGTTCCCGTCGGCGTAGATGGAGCAGCCCACGCCCTTGCCGATCATATAGTCGCCGAGCCCGACGGCGAAGTTGTTGAACACGTGGGCGTGCCCGAAGCGGACGCGGGGGTGGCGCTGGTCGCTGTGATCGAACCAGTTGTGGTGATAGGTCACGTGCAATCTGCCCGTGTCCTGCGCGCCGTTGTCGTCGTCGTGGCCGAGCAGCATGGACTTGACCGTCTCGTGGAAGTGGTTCCACGAGACCGTGACCCAGTCCGAGCCGCGCTTCACGTCGACGGACCCGTCGTGGCTGCGCTCGAACGTGTTGTGATCGATCCACACGTGGTGCGAGAAGCACGGGACGTTGATGGAGTCGTCCGCCGAGTTGACGAACGTGAGGTTCCGGATGATGACGTTCGAGACCGGCGTGTAGCCCTCCGGGGCGGCGGCCGTGCACGTCTCGCCCGTGCTGGCCGCGAGCTCCTCCGTCCAGCCGCTCACGTCGAAGCCGAACCCGTCGATGGTCGCGTCCGCGCCCACGCCGATGAGGGTCTTGTTGGATCGCACCCGCAGCATCGGGGCGCCGTCGCCCACGAGGGTGCCCGAGATCCGGATCACCCTCGGCGCGTCGTCTCCGAGGGCGGCGACCAGCTCGGCGTAGCTCGTCACCGTGACGACCTCGCCGCCGGAGCCGCCCGTCGTCGTGGCCAGGCCGTCGGCGCTGTAGGCCGCGAAGCCGATCAGCGACGCGTCGGCGGGGCCGCCGCCTGTGGACGACGACGACGTGGTCGCGCTCGCGCCGCTGCCCGATGAGGCTGCGCTCGCGCCGCCGCCGGACGCCGAGGAGCCCTGGGCGCCGCTCGCGACGCCCCACGCCGTCCCCGTGGACCCCGCCGCGGGCCCGCCGCCCTGGCCCGGCGCGGGCGCGCCGCCGCCGCCTCCGCTCGAGGCCGTGTCCCCTGCCCCGGCGCTGGCGCTGCAGCCCGTCGCGAGCGCGGCGCACCCGAGCGCCAGCGCCGCCGAGCATGATGTCCTGTTCTTCAAGGGTCCTCCTCTCGTGGCCTCAGATCCGGCCGGCCCCCGCGTAGCTCATGACCAGCGCCGGAACGCTCTCCGCCGGGTCCGCGGCGTAGGAGTACATCGCGGCAGGATCGAACGCCGCGCCGCGCGTCTCGCAGACCGGCGTCGCGGGAGGCGGGGGATCGTTCGGGTCCTCCGACGCCGGAGGCGGCATGTTGGTCTCGATGACGTTGTTGCGTTCGACGATGTCCCCCGGCTCGGAGTCCGCATACCCCGCCCTGCACGGGAACCACGTGTTCAAGAAGTAGTTCCCCTCCACGACGACGTCGGCCTCCATGCGCGACGCGACCCCGTAGGAGAGGTTGCTCAGGTAGTAGTTGTTGAGCACGTGCACCTGGCCGAAGCGGACGCTCGGATGGCGCGTCTGGGTCCCGTCGAACCAGTTGTGGTGGAGGGTGACCTTGAGGAAGCCGGCGTCCGACGAGGCCGCGTCGGAGTGCCCGATGAGGATCGTCTTGTGGTGATTCCTGAAGACGTTCCACGACAAGGTCACGTACGACGACTCCCGGACGATATCGATCAGGCCGTCGGCCGCGTTCATGAAGGTACAGTGATCGATCCAGACGTTCGTGGTCTCGGTGGTGATGCCGATGGCGTCCTCGTTCGCGTCCTGGAACGTGATGTTCCGGATGATGACGTTCTTCTCCCGGTACAGGTACAGCCCGCCGCCGACGATCTTCGCGTCGGCGCCGAGGCCGACGATGGTCTTGTTCGAGCCGACGTCGTTCATGCCGGACAGCTCGATGGTCCCCGAGATCTGGATGACGCGCGGCTCGGTGCCCGCCATCGCCTCCAGGAGCGACTCCGCGTCCGAGACCGTCACCACCATTCCGCCTTCGCCGCCGGTCGTCCCGCCGTTCAGCGACGCGAACCCGACGGGGCCGTCCTCGGGGGCGGGCGGCGGCGGATCCGTCGTGGGATCACCGCCGCTCGACGCGCTCGACGCGCTCGACGCGCTGGAGGCGGTGCTGCCGCCCGTGGCGCCGCTGCTGCCCGTCGTGGCGCCGCTGCTGCTCGTCGTGGCGCCGTTGCCTGTCGTGGCGCCGCTGCTGCCCGTCGTGGCGCCGGCGCCGACCGGGGGCGAGCCCCCGGATCCGCCGGCTCCGTCCGCCGCTGGAGGGGCGGTTTCGCCGCCGCCGCACGCGCACAGGCCGAGCGCCAGCAGCGCGAGCGGGAACACGAGAGACCGGCCTGACTTGCTGCTTGAGGTCATCCTTCAGCTTCACCTCTGCCTCGACTGGGATGCTGGCGTCATCGTGCTATCCGTCGTCGAGGCAGCGGACGTCGGACCATCGATGGATGGCGCTCGCCGGCGGCGCCTCATCCGGGCTTCCGCGGCGCGCCTCGTCTTTCCTGCGCGACGCGCAGCGCGAAACGCACACGCAACCGTTGTGCCGTTCGCCGCCGCGCCGGCGCGGGCCCGATTCTTTCAGAATTTTTCCGCGGGAGTGGCCGCGATGGCCGGCGCTCACGTGAGCGGCTGTCCACGAGGCGCCGGCGGAGGGCTGCTGGTCAACGCTCGGTTGACATGTCGTGCGTCGGCGCCGTCAAGCACGTCAACCTGCGGTTGACTCGGCGAGCTCACGGCGCGCTGCGACAACGGCTTTGACGCCGCGAGCACATCGCGGCTTCCAGCGGGCCGGAATGTCGTTCGGCGGGCGCCTTGGAGGAGGCGGCATCGACATTGCTTGTCTCCCCTTGGCGCGGTGGTTCGATTCGAAAGGATGGGTTCATGAAAGGCGCTGTTCTCTCGTTGGTCCTCCTGGGTTGCACGGTCCTGGCCGGCTGCTCCGGCGCAGCGAGCTCGCCCGGGCCGAGCGATGAGGCGGCCGGACAGGGCGGCGCGGGAGGCGGCGCTCCGGGCGGCACGAGCGGGCAGGGCGGCGGCGCAACCTCGGTCGGCCACGGCAGCGCTTCGAGCGCGGGCGGCAACGGCGCGGGCGCGGGCGGCGCGGGAGGCGGCGCGACCTCGGCCGGCCAGGGCGGCGGCGCGACCTCGACCGGCCAGGGCGGGGCCGGCGGCGCGCCGCCGGTGCTCGGGGACGGGCCGGACGGGTTCGCGGCCGTGGAGGGCTATGGCGTCAGGACGACCACGGGCGGCGCGGGCGGCCCGGTCGTCACGGTCACCACGACCGAGGAGTTCCTCGATTACATCGCGCGCCCTGGGCCGTACGTCATCCAGGTCTCCGGGACGATCGCGCTGCCCACCGGCACCACCGACGGCATGCACGACGTGACGTCCCACAAGACGATCCTCGGCCTCGGCGCGGACGCCACGCTCACCGGCGGCGGCCTCAAGATCGGCCTGCCCGTGGACGACGCCATCACCTCGCCTCCGCCGGACGCGGTCCACAACATCATCATCCGCAACATCAAGATCACCGGGGCCTCGGACGATCTCATCAATATCCAGATGTTCTCTCACCACATCTGGATCGATCACTGCGATCTCTCGAACGGGGGCGACGGCGCGCTCGACATCAAGCGGGGCTCGGACCTCATCACCGTGTCGTGGAACCACTTCTACGATCACACGAAGACCTGCCTCCTCGGGCACGACGAGCTCGGCGCCTCGCAGGACGTCGGGCGGCTGCGGGTCACCTACCACCACAACTTCTTCGATCGCTCGGACCAGCGCAACCCGCGGGTCCGCTTCGGCGAGCCCGTGCACGTCTACAACAACTATTACAACGACAACAGCTATGGAATCGCGTCCACGTGGAACGCCGGGGTGGTCGCCGAAGGCAACTACTTCTTCAGCGTCAACAACCCCGGCCGGGTGATCTTCGAGGACAATGACCCCGGCCGCATGATCGCTCGGGACAACACCCTCGTCGAGTGCAACCACGAGATCGAGGTGGCCGGCCCGGTCGTCGAGCCGAGCACCTATTACGACTACACGGCGGACAGCAGCGCGGATGTCCCGGCGATCGTGATGGCCGGCGCGGGCGTGGGCAAGATCGACCTTTGAAGCTTCCCTGCAAAGGCGGACCCCTAGGCGCTAGGACACCGATCGCGTTGAGCGAGCGAGAAATGAACCGCCAAGGCGCCAAGGACGCCAAGATATTGTCTTCTTCTTGGCGTCCTTGGCGTCCTTGGCGCGTTGGCGGTTCAAAACTCTGCTCGTTTCAGGCGGATTCAACCCGTTTGTTGCCCTAGGTCCACCTCAACAATGGAGATACCAGTGGTTATTCGATTCCTCCGCGCTCGCCGCGCATCCGAAGCGGCCGCCCTGGCGATGCTCATGATCCTTGCGGCGTGCTCGACCGATCCCGATGGAGGCACGGCGACCAGCGGCTCGGGAGGCGGGCCCGGCGGCTCGACCACCGTCGGCTCGGGCGGCGCAGGAGGCTCGGGCGGTTCGGCCACCGTCGGCTCGGGCGGCGCAGGAGGCTCGGGAGGCTCGGCCACCGTCGGTTCGGGCGGCTCGGGCGGCGCCGGCGGCTCGGGCGGCTCAGGCGGCACTGGCGGTTCGGCCACCGTCGGCTCGGGCGGCGCCGGCGGCTCGGGCGACGCCGGCGGCTCAGGCGGTTCGGCCACCGTCGGCTCGGGCGGCGCCGGCGGCTCGGGACCCGTCGACGACGTGGGCACCGTGATCAAGGTGACGACCCTCGACGCGGACGGCCCGGGATCGCTGCGCGAGGCGATCGAGACCCCGGGGCCACGCATCATCGTGTTCGAGGTCGGCGGGATCATCGATCTGGACAAGACCCGCCTCAACATCACCGAGCCGTTCGTCACGATCGCCGGCCAGACCGCGCCCTCGCCGGGCATCACGCTGATCCGCGGCGGGATGAGGATCAGCACGCACGACGTGCGGATCCAGCACCTCCGCTTCCGCATGGGCGACGCCGGGGCCGCGCCGGCGTCCGGGTTCGAGCCCGACGTCACGACGGACGGCGCCTCGGCGTACAACATCGTGATCGACCACTGCTCGGTCGCCTGGGGCGTCGACGAGAACCTGTCGGTCTCGGGCCCCCGCTTCGACGGCCCCACCGGCACCTCGCGCCGCGTCACCCTCAGCAACAACATCATCGCCGAGGGGCTCGCCGAGTCGATCCACGAGAAGGGCGCTCATTCCATGGGCACCCTCGTCCACGATTACTGCACCGACGTCACCGTCGTCGGCAATCTCTACGCCCACAACAACGAGCGGAGCCCCTGGTACAAAGGGTTCGCGACCGGGGCGATCGTGAACAACGTCGTCTACAACCCCGGCAGGTGGGCCATGCGGCTCGGCCCCGTCCTCAGAGAATGGGAGACCTCGGGCATCACGCCGGAGCCCCCCCGGGTCAGCATCGTCGGCAACTACATGCGGCACGGCGCCAACACGATGCGGGGCCTCCCGATGGTGGGCACCAACTCGCTGGGATCCGCCTACCTCGAGGACAACATCGCCGTGGACGCCCTCGGCGAACCGGCGCCCCTCGTCTCGCCGGAGATCATCGTCCTCGCCGAGAAGCCCGTGTGGCCCGAGGGCCTCGTGGCGCTCCCCGCGGCGTCGGTCCTCGACGCGGTGCTCGCGCGCGCGGGCGCGCGGCCCAGAGAGCGCGACGAGGTCGATCTGCGCATCGTCGCAGACGTCGTGTCCGGCGGAGGCATGTTCGTGAACAGCCAGGACGAGGTGGGGGGCTACCCGACGGCAGAGCCCACCACGCGGCCGCTGGTCGTCCCGGCCGAGGACATCGAGGGCTGGCTCGAGCGCCTCGCCGACGAGCTCGAGTAGCGGGCGTCGCCCGCGCCGTCGCAGAGCCCCAGCGCGCGAGGCCGCTGCTCGCCACGAGGCAGCGGCCTCGCGGTGCTCGCGCGATGACGTCACCAGGATTCCAGTTACAGGAGGCACCATGCTGAGAGCATCATTGATCCATTCCGTCGTCGTGTTGGCAGCGCTATCCGGCTGTGCGTCGAGCAACGAAGGCGACAGCAGCAGCGGTGAGCCGGGCTCCGGCGAGCCAGGCTCCGGCGAGCCGGGCCCCGTCGATCCCGGGTACGGCGACGGGACGGAGGACCCGGGCGGGGTGCCCGGCGACCTCGATCCTGACGCCGACCCCGGCGAGAGCGCGGACTGCGGGCGCCAGAACTTCAACGTCGAGCGCAAGCCGGCCAGCATCCTCTTGGTCCTCGATCGCTCCGCGTCGATGCAGGACGATCCGAGCGGGGACGAGGGCACGCCGTCGAAATGGGAGCTCGTCGTGCCCGCCCTGCAGGAGGTGATCGCGGCGACGAACGAGGCGGCCTCCTGGGGCCTGAAGGTGTTCCCGCAAGGCGACCGGACGGGCACCTGCACCGAGGAGAGCTTCCCGCGCGACATCCTGATCCCGATCGCGGGCAACAACGCGCCCACGGTGAACCAGGCGATCTCCAGCACGACCCCCGAGGGGGACGGCACGCCGACCGGCGACGCCATCACCAAGGCGGTCGAGTACCTGCAATCGATTCAGAACGACGACCCGAAGTACATCCTGCTCGCGACGGACGGCGACCCATCGTGCCCCAAGAGCGACTCGGACGAGTTCGCCGTGCAGGCGGTGACGAACGCGGCCGCCGCCGGGTTCCACACGTTCGTGGTCGGGATCGCCTCGCAGGAGAGCAAGGTCAAGGCGCTCAACGGCCTCGCCGTCGCGGGGCTCGAGCCGCGCGCGGACCCGGATCCGCTCGCGCCCAAGTTCTACCTGGCGGCCACGAAGGACGAGCTCGTCACATCGCTGCTGACGATCACGGGCCAGGTCTCGACCTGCCTGTTCCCGCTGAGCGCGCCGCCGCCCAACCCGGACCACGTGGGCGTGTTCGTCGGGGACCAGGCGGTCACGCACGACGCCACGGGCATGAACGGCTGGAACTACACGGGACCGGACATGATGACCATCCAGCTGTACGGCGCCGCGTGCGAGCAGGTGGCGAGCAGCGGCGCGGGGTCCGTCAAGGTGATCTTCGGCTGCAAGGACGACCCGATCTACTGAGCCGCCGAGCGCGAGCCGGTCGGGCGCCGCGCTCGGCCGGCGCGCAGATCCGGCTCACGGATCCGATCGAACGATCGCCGCCTCCCCGGAGCTCCGCGGCGCGGAGCTCCGTCCCGATCAAGGTGTCATTCGCGCCTGCGCGCGGCTACTTGGAAAACCACTTGTTGACCGAGCCGCACTCCCACTGAAAGCCGGCCCCGAGATCCCAGCAGACACAGCCCCGGGGGCTGCCCGACTCGTTGCCGATACATGACGTCCCCTCCTCCGCTGCGGTACAGGGGGTGTTCCGGATCGAGGCCGCGCTGCCGTTGCCGCCCACGGCGCTGCAGTCGACCGCGACCGGGTTGATGGGGTGTTGCGTGGGGTCCGGCGGCAAGCACGGCTCGCAGTCGGCGACGCCGTCCGAGCAGGCGCAGATGCGCGAGCCCAGCTCCTCGATGCCGCACGCGGACGGGCACATCCCGGTGAACGTGCACGCGTCGTTGTCATCGAACTCCAGGGGTCCCGGGCACGAGCCCGAGCCGCCGGCGCCGCTCGTGGCGCTGCTCGTGCTCGTCGCGCCCTCGCCGGCGCCGCTCGCGCTGCTGGTCGCGCTCGCCGCGCCGCCGCCGCTGGCGGCGCCGCTCGACGCGCTGGTACTGCCGCCGCTGCCGCTGCCGCCGCCGCTCGCGGTGCTCGCGCCGCTGCTGCTGGCGCTCGAGCCGCCCGCGCCGCCGCTGCCGCCTTCGCCGCCGTCATCGCCGCACGCGGTGAGCGCCACCGCGAGCGCGAGCAGCACGCTTGTGGCGACAGGATGGTTGGATTCTCGTCGATTCATGGTGTGATCATGGTTCATGGCGCGGAGGCCTCGTGCACAAAGCCGGCCTATGCGATTCTCCTTCAGGCGCCTCGCGGAGCGCCGTTCCGGCGCGACGGCAGCGCGATCCGCCCGCGCGCGGAGCCCCGGCGCGTCAACCACGATTGTCAACCGGTGTCGACCTCGCGTTGACACGGAGGCCGCAGCCGACGTCCGCGCGGCAGCCCGACGCTCCGCCGCACACCCTGGATCGCCGCTTGCATTCACGTCGCCCCAGAGTGAATCCAGAACGAGAGGTAGCGAGATGAGATTCGGATTGAAGTCAGCTTTCACTTTGCTGCTCGTGCTCGGCGCCGCCGGCGCCTCCCAGCTCGGATGTTCGGACGACGCGGCGACGCCCGACGACGGGAACCAGGGCGGCAGCAGCTCGAGCAGCAGCACCATCGCGACCAGCGGGAGCGCGAGCTCCTCGAGCGGCAGCGGCGGCGGCAGCGCGAGCAGCAGCAGCGCGAGCAGCACGGCCGCGAGCAGCAGCAGCGCGAGCAGCACGGCCGCGAGCAGCAGCAGCGCGAGCAGCACGGCCGCGAGCACCACGAGCAGCGGCACCGGCGGCGAGGAGCCGCTCGGCGACGAGATCCCGGCGGCGATCCCGACGCCCACGAACGGCGACGGCGAGATCAGGACCGAGACGACGGTGCTGAGGAACGCGGCCAACGGCGGGCAGGACGTCTACGACTTCAACAACCAGAAGATCGGCGTGAACAACACCGAGGACTGCGACGACGGCGAGGGCCAGAAGACGGTGTTCGAGGTCGAGGACGGCGTCACCGTGAAGAACCTCATCATCGCGGGCGGCCTCCCCGGCGGCAACGGCATCGTCTGCAAGGGCGACTGCATCCTCGATCACGTCTACTGGGAGGACGTCTGCGAGGACGCCGCGACCAACAGCAAGGACGGCGCGACGATGCACATCAACAGCTCGATCGCCCTGCGCTCCGCCGACAAGATCTTCCAGCACAACGCCAAGGGCGGCTCCACGACCATCGTCACGAACTCGTACATCGCCGACTTCGGGAAGCTCTGGCGCTCCTGCGGCGACTGCACCGCCAACGGCGGCCCGCGCCACCTGATCATCGACAACGTCCGGGTGGACAAGGTCAAGACGACCGTCGCGGGCGCGAACCAGAACTACGGGGACACCGTCACGATCACGAACCTCTACGTCAAGGGGGGCTACGACGAGGAGGACGACAAGCCGAAGATCTGCCAGGAGTACCGGGCCGTCACCGATCACATGGGCGAGTCGGAGAAGCTCCACGGCGGCGCGAGCCAGTGGAACACCGCCACGTGCCGCGTGAGCAAGAGCGACATCAAGAGCTGGTGAGCGCGCGAGGAGCGGCGCCCGCCGCGGCCTGACGCCCCGCCGCGCCGCTACCCGCGCCTCCACGGGGAGCGCGGGCCGCGCCCGTCGCGAGCGCCGCGCCGCCCCTGCGAGCCCGCTCCGCCCCGCTACGATCCCCGCTCGAGCTTGCGGCGCAGGTTGTCGCGCGCGAGCGCCTCGAGGCGCTCCCGGAAATACGGCGAGAGGAAGATGTGCTCCGCCGCGAGCAGCCTCTCGAAGAAGCTCCGCCGGCCCGCGGCGTAGCGCTCGGGCGGCACGGCGCTGTACTCCGCGGCGATCGCCCGGTCGTACGCGTCGAACGCCGCCGCGTCGCTGCCCAGGATGGCCATGTCGCAGTCGAGGAACAGCGCCTCGTCCTCGCCGACGTCCGCCGGCCCGAGCGAGCCGTGGCGCGCGGTGAGCAGGATGAGCCGCGCGACGAGGCCCTCGTCGAGCCCCTCGCCGGGCAGCCAGCGCGCGACGGCCTCGCGCGCGAGCTCGGCGCTGCGCTCCTCGTTGTCGCGGCGGCCGGGCGCGTACACGGCGTCGTGGAAGAGCGCGGCCAGGAACACCTCGCGCGGCCTCCGCCAGCCGACGTCCCGGCCGACCTCGGCCACCCGGCGGAGCACCTCGCGCACGTGGGCCAGATCGTGGTACGCGCGCCCGGGCTCGCCGTACGCCGCGCGCACCGCGCTCCACAGCGGCCCCGGCAGGACGAGCCCGCCCGGCGCCTCCGGCGGCGCGTCCCCCGCGTCCCCGGCGGCGCGCGCACCGCCCGCCTCGCCCGCGCCGCCCGGGCTCACGCGAGCACCAGGTCCTCGGGGCGGAACAGCTCCCCCTCGTACGTGGCGATGCGGCCCTTCTCGGTGGCCTTCGCGTGGTTCTTGGCCAGGTTGGCGCGCCCCTGGATCTCGCGATCCGTCAGGAAGCAGTCGACGTCGGCGACGCACAGCCCGGCGGAGATCGTCGGCGCCCGGTCGACGCGGCGGTAGCGGCGGCGGGCGAGCCGCTCCTGCAGCGCGCGCAGGAAGTCCACCGCCCACGCGCGCGTCGCGTTGGGCAGCGTGATCATGTACTCGTCGCCGCCGAACCGGTACGCGTGCCCGTGCGCGAAGACGTGCGCCTCGATGCTCTCCATGAGCGGCGGGAGCACGTGCAGGTCGACCGCGGTCTCGGTGTGCTGCACGTTGAACGCCTTGAAGTCGTCGATGTCGATGAACGCCACGGCGATCGCGGCGCCGCGCAGCGCGCACCGCGCCCGGTAGTGCGCCAGATCCGGGAGGAAGAGCCCGGGCGCCTCGAGGATGTGGAACTTCTCGTCGTACTCGCGCGGCCTGAGCGGCGGCGCCTCCGGCAGCACGGCCTCGGCGTGCCGGATCGACATGTAGTCCGTCAGCTGCGGCACCTGGAGCGCGCGCGTGGCCGCGAACCACGGCGCGGCCATCAGCTGCTCCAGCGCGTGGACCTCGCGCCGGAGGTGCCGGATCGTGTCGGCGTTCACGGCCTTCTGCAGCGGCTCCTCGATCGCGGTAGCGCTGTCGCGCCTGAGATCGATGAGGATGCGCTTGAGCAGCGGGCCCTGCGTCTCGTGGATCGCCACGTGCGGCTGTCGCAGCTCGAGCTGCCGCCCGAGGAGGCTCAGCTGCCCGATGAGCTCCGTCACCTCCGGCGGCTCGTACCCGCGGAACTCCTGCCGGATCACGTCCGCCATGTCGCTGCGGAACGCGTCGGTGAAGCGGGCGACGCACTGGGACAGGGTCTTGGCCTCGGCCGGCGTGAACTCGGGCATCGCCCCGCGAGGATAACCCGGCGGCGGGGCCGTCCAGCGCCCGGGACGCACCGCGCGCTGGAAATCCGCCAGGAATTCGGAGATGCTGACCCTCCCCCTCGCCGCCCGTTCGCCGCCCGTTCAATGCACGACTCCACACGGACGATCACGACCCTCCGCAGCGACGCGGTCGAGCTCCCGGACCTGCGCGTCCTCGTCACCCCCCAGAAGAGCCCGCCGATCGAGGCCACCCTCGGCGTCGCGCCGCTCGTCCTCGGCACGAGCGGCGAGTGCGACGTGATCATCCCCGACTCCCGCGTGTCGCGCCGCCACTGCCAGCTCCGGTTCACGCCGCGCGGCGTGGCCCTCACCGACCTCGGCAGCAAGAACGGCACGTTCATCAACGACGTCCTGATCGTCGAGGGCTTCCTCACGCCGAGCGCCGTCGCCTCCCTGGGCGGCGTCCCCCTCACCGTGCGCGTGGGCGGCTCCCCGGTCGTCGTGCCGCTCTCCACCTCGGCCAGCTTCGGCGAGGCCCTCGGCAGCAGCGTCCCCATGCGCGCGCTCTTCGCCCGCCTCGAGCGCGCCGCGGCCACGTCCGAGACGATCCTCCTCCTCGGCGAGTCCGGCACCGGCAAGGAGGTCCTCGCCCGCGCCATCCACGAGGCGAGCCCGCGCAGCGGCGGCCCCTTCGTCGTGTTCGACTGCAGCGCCGTCGCCCCCAACCTCATCGAGGCCGAGCTCTTCGGCTACACGAAGGGCGCCTTCACCGGCGCCCAGGCCGCGCGCGCCGGCCTGCTCGAGGAGGCGAGCGGCGGCACGCTCTTCCTCGACGAGATCGGCGAGCTCCCCCTCGATCTCCAGCCCAAGCTCCTGCGCGCCCTCGAGGCCCGCCAGGTGCGGCGCATCGGCGCCGCGGCGTACACGTCGTTCGACGCCCGCGTCATCGCCGCCACGCACCGCGACCTCCAGGGCCGCATCGGCGCGGGCACGTTCCGCGAGGATCTCTACTACCGGCTGGCCGTGGTCGAGGCCGTCGTGCCCCCGCTGCGCGAGCGCAAGGAGGACATCCCGCTGCTCGTCGAGCGCTTCCTCGCGGCGCAGGTGCCGCCGCGCTCGCTCGCCGATCTGCCCCCGAACGCGCTGGAGCTGCTCCGCGGGCACCACTGGCCGGGCAACGTGCGCGAGCTCCGCAACACGGTCGCGCGGCTCGTGCTCTTCCCGCACCTCGCCGAGGAGGCGATCGTCAAGGTGGCGCCGCGGCCCGCCGACATGGGCGTCGGCCAGTTCGCCTCGCTGCCGCTCCGCGAGGCGCGCGACATGGTCGTCGAGCAGTTCGAGCGGACCTTCATCGCCATGAAGCTCCGGGACAACGGCGGCAACGTCGCGCGGGCCGCCGCGTCGATGGGCGTCTCCCGGCAGCTCGTCCACCGGCTGATGGAGCGCTACGGCATCCGCAGCAAGGGCTGACGGGGCGCGCGCGCTCAGGGGGCCCGCGCTCGCGGCGGGTCGCGCGCGAGGCTCGAGGCGCGCGGCCGTCAGAACGAGCCGCGGAGCGAGAGCGCCGGGCCCTCGGGCGAGAACGAGAGGCCCGCGACCGGCGCCGCGGGCGCGACCGGATCGAGCTGGAAGTACAGCAGCGCGCCCGCAGCGGCCGCGACCAGGCCCACGCCCGCGGAGATCGCGCCGGCCTTCCACGCGACATCGATCGCCTCGACCTCGTCCGCCGTGCAGCCCGGCGCGCACCGGCTGCGGAGCTCGCTCCGGTCGATGTGCCCCTTGATGCCGAGGAACGCGCCCACGCCGAGCCCCACCGCGCCGACGCCGGCGAGCACGAGCGGCCAGCGCTGCCGCATCGGCGCGGCGCCGCCGGCCGCAGCGCCCGTCGGCGCGGCCGCGGGGAAGCGCACCGCGATCGGCAGCGCCTTGTCGCCCGGCGACACCGTGACCACGGTGACGAGGCGCGTGCCCGCCGCGTCCTCGAAGGTCAGCGTGTGGCGCCCGGGATCGAGCTCGATCGGGTCCTTCGGGAGCGCCTCGACCAGCGGCGCGCCGTCGAGGAGCACGCGCACGCGGCCCGGCGCGCGCCCGTCGGCGGACGTCGCCGACAGCGCGACGCTGGGCACGTCGCGCTCGACCTGCTCGCTCCAGCTCTGGCAATCGCGGGCGAGCGTCGCCGGGCACGAGCTCACGCAGACGCGGAGCTCGGCCCGGGCGCGCAGCAGCGCCCGATCGCGGACGAGCTGCTGCGCTTGCTCGTACGACGCCGCGCACGTCTCGCCCACGCCCTGAGCGCGGGCGCGCGAGCTGGCGAGGAGCGTGACGGCCGCGCCCAGGGCGACGAGGAGGCCTCGTTTCATCGCGGCGTAGGCTACACGCTTCCGCCGTTCACAGGCACTCACGCTTGATCCGCCGGATGCCGTTGCCGTCCAGGTAGTAGGGCGGCACGCAGCGCGACCGCGGCCGCGCGCTGCGCGCGGGCGCCGCCGCGCGCGCGACCGAGTCCGGCTCCGCGGCGGCGCTCGCGGAGGCCGCGGGCGCCCCCGGCGCGGCCGCGGGGGCCCTCCGGGCGGCCGCAGAGGCCCCCGGTGTGGCCGCAGAGGCCTCCGGGGCGGCCGCAGAGGCCCCTGGCGCGGCCTCTGTGGCCTCCAGCGCCGCCTGAGAGCCCTCGGCGGCCCCCGAGGGCCCCGGCGCCGCCTGAGCGCCCCCAGCGGCCACCGAGGGCCCCGGCGCCGCCTGAGCGCCGTCAGCGGCCCCCGCCGGCCCCGGCGCCGGGACCGAGTCCTCGGCGGGCGCCGAGGCCTCGCCCACGCCGGCGTGCTCGTCCAGCGCGGCCTCCGGCCGCGCGCCACAGCCCCTGCCGGCGACGACCGCGAGCAGGAGCGCGGCGGCCCCGAACGCCAGCGTGGAGGCGCGGACGAGCCGCGCGTTCACCCGCCGCGCCGGCCCCGTCGCCGAGATCGGCGTCGCGAGCGCCGACGCGGCGGGCCGCGCCATGTCCTCGACCGTCCTCGTCATCGTCGCGACCGTCACCGAGACCCGCGCCGCGCGCGCGCGGTTGCCGGCCGGCACCGCCGGGCGCGTGTCGATCTCCCGCAGCGGCGCGGCCTCCACGGCGACGGGGCTCGACGGCTGCGGCGCCGGGGCCGCGCTCCGCTGCGACGTCTCGATCGCCGCGAGGCTCTTCGCCCGCGCGTCGAGGAGCGGCCCCGCCGTCGCCTCGACCCACGCCCCGACCGCGCGCGGGCTCGCCGGCGGCAGCGCCTCCTCCAGGGCGGCCGCCATCTCCAGCGCGGTCGCGTAGCGCCGCTCGGGGTCCTTCTCGAGGCCCCGGAGCACCACCTCGTCCAGCGCCTTCGGCACGTCGCCGTACGCGCTCGGCGGCTGGACGACGCCCTCGAGGATCCGCCCGAAGATCTCGGCGTCGCAGTCCCCCGTGAACAGCCGCCGCCCGGTGAGCACCTCCCACAGGACCACCGAGGCGGCGTAGATGTCGGTGCGGCGGTTCACGGGTGCTCCGCGCAGCTGCTCCGGCGCCATGTAGCTGAGCTTGCCCTTGAGCTGCCCGACGCGGCTCACCTGGCTCCGCACCGCCGCGCGCGCGATGCCGAAATCGAGCACGCGGGCGATGCCGTCCTCGCCGACCAGGATGTTCTGCGGCGACACGTCGCGGTGGACGATCTGGAGCGCGACGCCGTCCTCGTCGGTCGCCTCGTGCGCCGCGTGCAGCCCCGCGAGCGCGCCGGCGACGATGGCCGAGCCGACCGGCTGCGGCACCTGGACCCCTTGCCTGCCGGCCTCGCGCAGCAGGCTCGAGAGCGACTCGCCCGCGATGTACTCCATCACCACGAAGAGCTCGCCGTCGGCCTGGACGCTGTCGAGCGTGGTGACGACGTGCGGGTGGCGGATGCGCACCGCGAGGCGCGCCTCGTCGAGGAGCATCGACGAGAACTCGGGATCCCTGGCGAACTGCGGGTGCAGGCGCTTGATCGCGACGGTGCGGGCAAAGCCATGGGCGCCGACGAGCCGACCGAAATGCACGGACGCCATGCCCCCGGACGCGATCACGCCGTGGAGCGTGTATCGATCGAGGGTCCTCCGCTCGCGCTCCTGAGCAGTCATGGTCGTTCTGTTCTACAACATCTCGTCCGCGTTGCTGGACGGTAACATGCGTTCGTCCGTCCGCCGGCGGAGGGCGCCCTCGCTGCGGGCGCGGCGCGAGGGGATCGGCGCTCGGCCGCCCGGCCCAGCCGGGGCGATGGAGGTGCAACTGCGTGTGTCCACGGTGTCAACTCGCGGTTGACACGGATCGGCCCGCGCAGGCGCGCCGGCCTCCGTTCACAGGGGCTTACAGGGGGACCTCGATCACGCTCTCGCACGTGAAGTCGACGCTCAGCTGCGCCGCCGCGTCCGCCTGGACCGTCGTGCACGTGTCGACGCAGAGCACGATCTGCGTCGGGCTCGCGGGCTCGTCGTAGCGCCACGCGTCCGCGGTCGCGCAGCTCTGATCGTACACGAGCTCCTTGGTCGCGCTCGCGCCGTCCGTGTAGACCACGCGGACCTTCTCCTTGTCGAAGCTGCTCCCGTCGGGCGGGAGCGGGATCGCCATCGTGCACGAGACCGCGGCGCTGCGGATCCGGTCGACCGCCGCCTTGAACGCGGCGGTTGTCTGCGAGGGATCGCCGGTGTCGATGAGGACGGCGCTCTCCGTGCCGCCCGCGGTCGCGATCTCGTCCAGATCGTCGAGGGTATCCGGCGCGCCCTCGATCGGCGGGTTCTCGACCCCGATGACGTACGTCGGGACGCTCTCCGCGAGCGCCGCCTGGGCGTCGGCCACGACGGCGTCGATGGTGTCGGAGGCCTCGTCACAGCCCTGCGGGTAGCCGTCCGTCACGAGGACGATCGCGTATTTTCCGGGGTTTTGCTGGCGCTGCGCCCCGATGAACGCGCTCGTGCCCCGCATCACCCACGCGGTCGGCGTGCCGCCGCGCCAGTCGCTCGAGGTCATCGGCTCGATCTGGTCGAGCGCCGCGCCGAACGCCGGCGAGGGGAGCGGCGTGAGCGGCACGTCCGGCGTCGTGTAGATCTCGGCGGCGCACTTGTCGTCCTGGGCGGGAAAGAACGTGAGCGACGCCGTGAGCCCCTCGGACTCGGGATCCGCGAAGAACTGCTTGGTGGCCGCGACCACGGGATCCCACTTGAGCGACTTGTCGTGCCACTTCTTGTCGCCTTTTCCCATGCTGCCCGACACGTCGAAGGCGAAGGCCAGGTACACCGGCTGAAGCGAGGCCGCCGCCGTCTGGGTGGCGCACGCTCCTCCGCCCGCGGGCGTGCTGCTGCCGGCGCCGCTCGATCCGGGCCCGGCCCCGACCCCGAAGTCCGGGGTGCCCCCCTGGCCGGAGCTGCTGCCCGAGCTCGCCCCTTCCCCTTCCCCATCTCCCGCGTCGCTCGGGCCGCTGCCGCACCCGAGCCCGACCGCAGCCACGCTCAGCACCGCCATGGCACCTGCAAGCAATTTCATACGTCGTCGGCTCCTTGGACCACCGCGCGCCGGCGCCGTGCCGCCGGCATCGAGTCGCCGGGCTCACGCGTGGTCCCGCGCCTTCAAAGCACGCGGGGTGCCAGGCGCGGGAAGCGTCGTTGTCGACGGAGTGTGGGAGAGCGCGCGCGCCGCTATCTCGGACCAGCGCAACGCGTCACGACGTCCTTCAGCGAGGCGTCGGCCGTATCCAGCGTGGCGGTGTAAGGCGGGGTGAACGCGGCCCCCTGCCCGGTGTCTTTCCGGGTGGTGTCCGACAACCCGATGTAGGTATTCCCGCTCGCCACGATCTGGGCGGTCGGCTCGGCCTCGTAGAAGATGTGCGGGTCCTTCACCCCGTCGAAGTAGTTGTTCTCGATCCGGAGCCTGGCCTCGAGGCCGCCCCCGATGGCGTAGTTGTTCCCGGCCGCCGAGTAGTAGTTGTTGAAGACGTGGACCTCGCCGAAGCGCACGCGCGGCATGCGCTCGGTCACGCCGTCGGCCCACCAGTTGTGATGGAACGTGACGCGGAGCCGCCCTGTGTCCTCGTCGCTGTTGTTGTTGCTGTGGCCGACGAGGTTCGAGAAGCGGTGCGCGGGATCCGGCGCGTCGCTCGTGTAGTGGAATTTGCACCACGAGATGGTCACGAGATCGGAGCCGTGGACGACGTCGAGGTTGCCGTCCAGGCCGTCCCAGATCTCCACGTGATCGACCCACACGTGGTGGGCGAAGTGGATCTGGATCCCGTCGTCGATCGTCGAGCTGGCGTCGATCTTGAGGTTCTGGAGGATGACGTTCTGGATCGGCGTGTCGATCGACTTCCCGCGGATCTGGAGGCGGCCCCGGAGGGTCGCGCTGGGGTCCGCGCCGATCAGCGTCTTGTTCGACGCCACGTCGATGTCGACACCGCTGATGTCGATGTCGCCGGAGATCTGGATGATCAGCGGGTCGGGGCTCTCGGCGTACTCGAGGAGCTGCTCGGCGGTGGTCGCCGTGACCGTCGTTCCGCCGAGGCCGCCGGTCGTGCTCGCCACGCCGTGACCGCTCTCGGCGGCCCAGCCGACCAGCGCGCCGGCCGGGCAATCGCCGACCGCGCCGCCGCCGGAGCCCGCGCCGCCAGCGCCCTGCCCGCCGCTCCCGCCCGCGCCCCCGCCGCCTGCGCCGCTGCTCGCGCCTCCTCCGCTGCCCGTGGTCCCGCCGCTGCTCGTCGTGCCGCCGCCGGTCGTGCCGCCGCTGCTCGTCGCGGCGCCGCTCGTGGCCGACGACGGCCCGCTCGTCCCGGCCCCGGACGACGTCGCGCCGCCCGCGCCGGCCGCATCGCCGTCGTCCCCCGAGGCGGCGCAGGCGCCGGCGCCGCAGAGCGCGACGAGGGCCGCCGCGAAGGGGGTGAAACGATTCGACCTCTCATGCCGCATGGTTGCCTCCTGAACGCGTGAAGAAAGACCGTCGCGCAGCCGGGCCGACCGGCCCTCGCCCGGGCTCACTCGACCTCGAAGGCGCCGAGGTCGGGCGCGGCGCCGGAATACGGGAGCGCGGGGCCCTCGGTCGAGCCCGCGTCGACGAGCTGGCTCGTCGGGGCGAGCCGCAGGAAATCGGTCGCGGGGAGGCTGCCGTCGGGGTTGCGGGGGGCCTTGGCCAGCGCGCGATCGAAGCTGAGGAAATCGGCGTCGGTGGCGCCCTCGAACGCGTTCGAGACAGAGGTGCCGACCGGCTCGTCGCTGGATTTCCTCGCGTGCGAGATGTTGTTGATGAACGTGTGGAACCCGCCCTCGCCGAACGCGAAGTTCATGGATCCATTCAGCCACCCGGTGCAGTTCTTCACCGTGATGTTGCCGACGTTGTTGTTCTCGTCGAAGCCGCGGACCTTGTTGCCGAACGCCACGGAGCGCGTGATCACGTGGTCGGACGCGAGGCCGTTGCTCCCGCCCATCTTGAAGCCGTTGCCGTTGCCCATGTACGTGACCGGAGGCGGCGTGCTCATGTACCCGCCCTCCTTGTAGCCGTTGTCGAAGGCCCAGCACTGGTCCAGGAGGACCGGCTTCAGCGGCTTGCCGTTGCGGTTGAACATGTCCCAGCCGTCGTCCGAGTTGTTCCACGCGCGGCAGCCGTGGAACTCGTTCCCCTCGCCGACGTTCAGCTTCGGGGCGAAGCCGTCCGCGTCGCCGCCGTCGGGCGGGTCGAAGTTGTTGTAGGAGTCGCAGTTGATGATCTTGTTGTGGGAGGGCCACTCCTCGACCGGGGTGTCCAGCTCGCCGAGCCGGCCGCCGAGCTGGAGGCCCGAGTCCCGGTTGTTGTGAAAGACGCAGTGCTCGATGACGTTGTGGTGCCCCGAGATGAAGATGCCGTTGTCGCCGGCGTTGGCGATCTCGATCCCCCGGATGTACCAGTAGCTGCCGTGCAGCTCGACCCCGCGCGGGCTGGCCGGGTCGCCCTTCTTGTAATACTGGTCCTTGAACTCGAGCACGGGCTTCTCGCCGGGATAGGCGTACAGGCGCTTCATCTGCTCCGGCGTCCCGTCGTTCCCGTAGGCGATCTCCACGGTCGGGACGTAGAGGTACTCGCCCCCGCGCAGGTAGATGGTCTGACCCGGCTGCACGAGGGTGACCGCCTTGTACAGCGTCGTTGGCGAGTCGATGGTCCCGGGGCTTTCCTCCGCGCCGTCGGGGGCGACGTAGAGGTCGTCCTCCGAGGGCGGCTGATCCATGCCGCCGGCGCCCGCCGAGGTGGTGGCGCCGGAGGAGACGGCCGTCGCCCCGCCCTGCCCTCCGGTGGTGGCCGTCGTCGAGCCACCCGGCCCCGCGGTGGTGGCCGTCTGGCCGCCTCCCGAGCTCACCGCGCCGGCGCCCGCGCCCCCGGTCCCGCCGGAGGATCCATCGGGCTGGCCGGCGGGATCGCCGGCGTCGCCGCAAGAGGCTGTCGATGCGAGCAGGAAGCCGGCGCCTAGCGCGGCGAAGATGAATGAACGCATTCCGATGTCTCCATGGCTAGAACGCCGATCTCGTTGATCCAGCGAGAATGAATCGCCAAGACGCCAAGACGCCAAGACGCCAAGACGCCAAGAATAGATTTTTTTCTATCTCTCTCTCTTGGCGCCTTGGCGTCTTGGCGTCTCGGCGGTTCAAATTCTGCCCTTTCAGGCGTGCTTAACCCGTTTGTTGCCCCAGGGAGCACCGCACCTCGAGGCCCGTCCCTGGTTCATGGGAGAAGAATTGAACCGCAGAGGCACAGAAGGCACAGAGGAAAGAGAGATCGAGAGAGAAAGAAAGAGAGAGAACTTTCAGCTCCCTTCTCTTCCCTCTGTGTCCTCCGTGCCCCTGCGGTCCCGCCTCATCGCATCAGGAACGGACCTGGGCGACGCGGCGCCAGCGAATCCGGGGCCACGGCGGCCGCCGCGGGAGGCTCACTGCACGGGCGCGACGTAGGCGATGAGGACGCCCATGTTCTTGATGAAGCTCTCCACGGTGATGCCCGTCGGCGCCTCCACGGGCGGGTACCCCGCCGGCGCCTTGCTCGGCTCGTAGGGCGATGTGTCGCTGAGGTCACCCACGTGCGTCGTGGCGTAGGTGTCTTCGAGATAAGGCTCCGCGGTGCCCGGGCCGATGGGGGCGTTCGTGATGTACGTGAGCTTGACCGGCCAGTAGCCCTCCTCGTTGAGCTCGCTGACGACCTTCTGCGCGTCCGCCTCGGTCACCGGCGTGGTCGTCATCGTGCGGCCGACGTAGAGATCGACGAGCGACACCTCGCGCAACGAGAAGTACTTCGGCAGCTCCCCCGGCTCGGTGGTCTTCAGGGGCGAGCCCGCCGTCAGCTCCTCGGGCGATTTGGCCTTCAGCTCGTCGTAGCGCTTGCGCATGGCCTCGACGTCGAGCTTGCGCGCCTGCCCGTAGTGGCCGATGGGCTTCTCGGGGCTCTTGTCGAAGTAATACTCACCGTTGACCACGTTCGAGCCGCGCCGGTGGACGTAGAGCGGAACGTCGGTCCCGATCTCGATGTACGTGGGGTGCGTGCGATCGGGGAAGAGCTCGATGAGCTCCGGCGTGAACTTGACCTTGTCCAGCCAGTCGAGCGCCTCGGGCACGCGGGCGATGTACTTCTCGTTCCCGGTCAGCTCGTAGAAATTGAGCAGCTGCTGGATGTTGTTCGCCGTCGTGTGCGTGGTCAGCGCCGTGGGCTCGTACGTGCGCGCGCCCACCGGCTCGCCCTCGAGCGTGAACTGCAGACCCCACGCGGGCTGCGGCGCGGGCTGCTGCATGGCGACGAAGTTGTCCATGGCACGCTCGATGTTATCGAGCAGCTCGGACTGGCCGAGCGCCATCCGACACATGATCAGGAACTTGATGTTCTCCCCGGCCACGTCGTCGTTGAAGGTGACGAGGCTCGTGTAGTCGGGCACGCCCTCCTCCTTGCTCATCAGCGGGAAGCGCTGCGGCCAGCCGCCCCCCGGGTACTGGGCCGTGGTGACGAAGCCGATCGCCTTCTCGAGCGGCCCGCGGAACCGCTCGTCCTTCTTCTCGAGGTACACGCGCAGGAGGAGCTGCGAGGCCACGGCGGTGCCGGCGTCGTCGAACGTCGCGTTGCCGTAGTAGTGGTGGAACTCCTCGAGCCGCCACCCGTTCTGGCCGATCTTGGTGTACCAGCTCTTGAGCGACGCCTCGCCCTCGAAATCGTAGATGTAGTTCCAGCCGCCGGCCTCGTGCTGGGCCTCGACCAGGGCCAGGGCCACCTGCTCGGCGGCCTTGTAGAAGAGCTCGTCGCCGGTCGCGTGGTAGGCGTCCAGGTAGGCGTGACCCATCGACGGCGTGCCGGGCGGCTGCACCCACAGCATGGTGCGGAACGCCTCCATCTCGCCCCAGCTCTGGGAGAGATCGGGGAGGTAGCTCCACACGTAACCCCCCTTGTACGCGACCTTCTCGCTCATGAAGGTGGCCGCGCGCTTCATCGCGTCGTAGTACGGCACCATCTCGGGCGGCACGTCCGGGCCCGGACCAGGGCCTGGGCCTGGACCAGGCTCCGGGTCGCTGTCCCCGCCGCAGGCGGCCAGCGCGACGGGCAAGAGAATCGACATCGCGAACATTCTGCGTTTCATAGGCTCCTCAATCGCACGGGGCCGCTGCGTCGGTCACAGGACCCGTCGAAAAGACATGATGATGGTGGTGACGTGGCGAGGCCGGCCGCCTCGCCGCTCTCAGGGCATGTAGTCTTCGCGCGCCGGGTTGAAGACGTCGAGCACGACGCTCGGCTCGAACGCCCAGGCCTGGTGCTCGACGCCGCCGCGGACCACGAAGCTGTCTCCGGCGCGCACCTCGAACTCCTCGTCTGCGCACGAGAACTTGAGGTGTCCGGAGATGACGTAGACCAGCTGATCGTGCGGGTGGCTGTGGCGCGCGCCGGCCCAGCCGAGCTCCATGTGGTGCTCGACCAGCATCATGTTCGCGTTATGGGCCAGGATGCGCCGCTTGAGCCCGGGCTCCGGCGTGAAGAACACGACCTCGCGGCTCCGCACGCGCATGAGGTTCGGGATATCTCTCTCTTTCGGGTTGCTCATGGCTCTTCTTCTTCCTCGATACAGCTACGCCCGCGCGCCGTTCTTGAGCTCGGCCCGCGCGGCGCTGACCACGGACATGAACTCTCGCGCGCGCTCCGTGAGGACCTCGTCCTTGCCCGCCGCGAGCGCCGCGGCGTCGACGAGCTCGCCGCCGACCCCGAGCGCCACGGCGCCGGCCTCGATGAAGTCCTTGGCGGTCGCCAGGTTGACCCCGCCGGTCGGCAGCATCTTCACGTCCGGCAGCGGCGCGCGCAGGGCGCGCAGGTACTTCGCGCCCCCCATCGCGGAGCACGGGAACACCTTCACCGCGTCGGCGCCGGCGTTCCACGCGGTGATCACCTCGGTCGGCGTGAGCCCCCCGGGGAAGACCGCCTTGCCGAAATCGTGCGCCACGCGGACGACCTCGAGGTTGAGGCCCGGGCTCACGATGAACTGGGCGCCGGCCTCGATGCACCCGCGGGCCGCGTCCGCGGTGAGCACGGTGCCCGCGCCGACGAGGACGTGGTGCCCCATGCGCGAGGCGATCTCGTGCATGACGGACAGCGCGTCGGGGACCGTCATCGTGATCTCGATGACCTCGATGCCGCCCGCCCGCAGCGCGCGAGCGGCCCGCACGGCGAGCTCTCCGCTCGGCGCGCGCACGACGGGGACGATGCCGATCTCCTCGATGCGGCGGACGACTTGCTCTCTGTTCATCTCTCTATCCTCGCGCCGCCGCCGCCCATGGCCCGCCGCACCTCGGCGAGCGACGCCATCGAGGTGTCCCCCGGCGTCGACATCGCCAGCGCCCCGTGCGCCACCCCGCACTCGAGCGCCCACTGCGGGCCCTGATCGGTCAAGAGCCCATAGATGATCCCCGAGGCGAAGGAGTCGCCGCCGCCCACGCGGTCGAGGATCTCGACGTCTCGCTGGGGGACCTCGTAGAACTCGCCCTTGTAGTACAGGATGCCGCCCCAGCCGTTCACGCTCGCGGTCTTGGCCGTCCGGAGGCTCGTGGCGACGACCGAGATGTTGGGGTACGCCGCGACGACCTCGGAGATCATCCGGCGGAACCCGTTCGTGTCGAGCTGGCTGTAGCTCGCGTCCACGCCGGAGATCTCGAAGCCGAGGCCCGCGACGAAGTCCTCCTCGTTCCCGAACACGCAGTCGACGTACGGCATGAGAGAGCGGTTGATCTCGCGCGCCCTCTTCTGCCCGCCGAAGTTCTTCCACAGCGACGGTCGGTAGTTGAAGTCGTAAGAGATCCGTACGTCGTGCTCGCGCGCGACCTCCATGGCCTCGCGCGCCACGCCGGCGGTCGTCTCCGACAGGGCGCAGAAGATGCCGCCCGTGTGGAACCAGCGCGCGCCGCGCTCGCCGAAGATGGTCTTCCACGGGATGTCGCCGGGCTTCAGCTTGGACGCGGCGCTGTGGCCGCGGTCCGAGCACCCGGCGGCGGCCCGGGGCCCGAAGCCGCGCTCGGTGAAGTTGAGGCCGTTGCGCACCTCCCGGCCCACGCCGTCGTAATCGACCCAGCGCAGGTTCGACGTGTCGACCCCGCCCTGGAGCATCAGATCCTCGATGAGCCGGCCGACCGCGTTGTCGGCGAGCGCCGTGACGACGGCGGTGCGGAGCCCGAAGCAGCGCCGGAGGCCGCGCGCCACGTTGTACTCTCCCCCGCCCTCCCCGACGTCGAACGTCCGCGTCGTGTGGACGCGGCGCTCTCCGGGGTCGAGGCGCAGCATCACCTCACCGAGGCTCACCTGATCCCACTGACAACCTTTTGCACTGCGAATCTGCATCTCCCTGCTCCTCAACGGCTCATCCAGCCGCCGTCGACGACCAGCACGTGGCCGTGGATGTATTTGCTCGCCTCGGCGCACAAGAAGTGCGCCGCCCCCGCGATGTCGCTGGCCTCGCCCCACCGGCCGGCGGGGATGCGCTCCAGGATCTGGCGGCTGCGCCCCTCGTCGGCCCGGAGCGCGGCCGTGTTGTCCGTCGCGATGTAGCCGGGCGCGATCGCGTTCACGTTGACGCCCTTCGCCGCCCACTCGTTCGCGAGCGCCTTGGTCAGCTGCGCGATCCCGCCCTTCGACGCCGCGTAGGCGGGGACCAGGATCCCGCCCTGGAACGAGAGCAGCGACGCGATGTTGACGATCTTGCCCGACCCCTGCTCGAGCATGTGCTTTCCGGCGATGCGCGACAGCCGGAACGCGGACGTCAGGTTGACCTCGATGAGGAGGTCCCAGTCCTCGTCGGAGTAGGCGACCGCCGGCGACCTCCGGATGAGACCCGCGTTGTTCACCAGGATGTCGAGGCGCCCGAGCTCGGCCTGCGTCCTCCGGACGAGCTCCTCGTGCGCCGCGCGATCGGACAGATCCGCGGCCGTGCCGATGGCGCGCCGCCCGAGCTTGCGCACCGCGTCCATCGTGGCCTCGCCCGGCTCGTCCTTGCCGTGACAGGCGATGTCCGCGCCGGCGGCCGCGAGCGCCGTGGCGATGGCCGCGCCGATCCCCACGGCCGAGCCCGTCACGAGCGCGACCTTGCCGTCCAAACGAAACGGATCGTTCGTCATTGTACTACCCTTGCTGAAGTCGCGCGGCCTCGAGCCGCGGCACGAGCACGTGAATGATGGCGAGCGCGAGGAGGTACGCGGACGCCGCCATGATGAACAGGATCGAATAGCTCCCGGTGAACTGCAGGACGCGGCCGGCGATCTGCGCGATGAGCATGCCGCCGATGGCGCCCGCCATGCCGCCGAACCCGACGGCCGACCCGACGGCCTGCGACGGGAACATGTCCGTGGTCAGCGTGAACAGGTTCGCCGAGAAGCCCTGGTGCGCGGCGGTGGCGAGGCCGAGGAGGAGCACGGCCACCCACAGCGAGTCGGTGCGCGTCGCGAGGAAGACGGGCGCGACGCCGAGCGCGCACACGAGCATCGCGGTCTTGCGCGCCGCGTTCGCGGTCCAGCCGCGGCGCATCAGCGTCGAGGAGAACCAGCCACCGGCGATGCTGCCCACGTCGGAGAGCAGGTAAATCGTGACGAGCGGCGGCCCGATCTGGAGCAGGTTCAGCCCGTGCTTGCGGTTGAGGAAGTCCGGGACCCAGAACAGGTAAAGCCACCAGAACGGATCGGTCATGAACTTGCCGATCGCGAACGCCCACGTCTGGCGGTGCGGGACGAGGGTGAGCCAGCCGATCTTGCCCGGCGCCGGCGACGGCTCGCTCATGATGTAAGCCCGCTCTGCCGGCGAGACGCGCGGGTTCTCCGCGAGGGGGCGGTAGAGGATCATCCAGGCGATGATCCACAGCGCCCCGATCGCGCCGGTCAGCGCGAAGGCGGCGCGCCAACCCCAGGTCACCGCGATCCAGGGCACCACGAGGGGACACACGATCGCGCCGATGTTGGTGCCGGAGTTGAACAGGCCGGTCGCGAGCGCGCGCTCCTTCTTCGGGAACCACTCGGCGATCGTCTTGAGGGCGCCCGGGAACATCCCGGCCTCGCCGATGCCGAGGGCGAACCGCGCCGCCGAGAGCCCCCCGGCGCTGCCGACGAGCGCGTGCGCCGTCGCCGCCAGGCTCCAGAACCCGACGGCGAACGAGAACCCGCGCCGCGTCCCGATGCGATCCATGAGGCGGCCCATCGTCAGCATCCCGATGGCGTAGGCCGCCTGGAACGAGGTGACGATGTTGCCGTAATCGATATCGTTGTAGCCGAGATCCTTCTGGAGCGTCGTCTTCAGGACGCCCAGCACCTGGCGGTCGACGTAGTTGATCGTCGCCGCGGTGAACAGGAGGGCGCAGATCACCCAGCGGTAGCGCCCGACGGTGGCGAGGGCGCCGGGCGCCGCCTCGGCGCCGTCGCGCTGCTCCGCCCCGGCGTCGAGCGGCGGAGCGCCGGCTGCGACATCAGGTTTCATGACCATGTTCACCTCCCCATTGCCTTGCGAGCGGTCGGCGGCTCATCACGTGAAGTTCCTCTCTTTTGATGGTTGAAGGACGGTGAGATTCCAGAATGAAACGCTGCGTCAGAACGCCGGGCTCGCCTTGAAGATCCACTCGACGTTCAGGCCGAAGAAGTGCTCCCACGTGCGCTTGCTGAACACGTCGTCCTGCGCATAAAGGGCCTTCGCGCCCTCGTCGCGCCGGGTCACGAGCCAGATGAAGCGGAACTGCGGGCGCTTGAAGTCGCCCTTGCCCGCCGCGTTCAGGAACGGCACGAGCCCGAAGCGAACGAGGCTCGCGCTGTGGTGGCTGGCGCCGGGGTGCGCGCCCGGCGCCGCGGGATCGGCCGGCGGCGGGACCCTCCCGCGCCGCTGCGCCTGGTACGAGGCCTCGACGGCGATGCCTCCCCAGTCGCGAATGTAGTAATGCGGCCGCACGACGAAGATGCCCTCGTCCAGATCGGCGAAATCGAACTGCTCGCTGGCGTTGCGGAACGAGCGCACGTACCCCGAGGCCATCAGGCCGAGCTTCCCCGTCTCGTAGTTGCCGCTCATGGTGAACATGAGCTCGTGCGCGCCCGACGCGGTGCCGTCCGGCGCGGGCTGGGTGGGGGTGCCGAACTCGCCGTACGCCGCGAGGTCGCCCGCGTAGCGGAGGAACAGGTGCAGGTGCCCGTTGTCCACGCCGGTGAACGGGCTGACCTGCGCGCCGATGACGTACCCGGAGTCGCGCGGCAGCTGCTCGTACACGCCGGCCTCGGCCGTCTCGCGCGTGCCCGACGGCAGCTGGTGCAGCTCGCCGTAGAGGATGCCCTTGACGCCGCCCTTCTCCCCGACCGGAACGGTGTGGCTCGCCTTGAAGCTCGTGATGAGCCGCTGGCGATCGAGGAGGTTGACGTTCGCCGTGCCGGGCTGGTTGAGCGCCGGCGCGCGCTCCACCGTCTGCAGGTAATACGGCGTGAGCGGCCGGTTGACGCCGGCGTGCGCCGCGAAGTACGTGCGTTTCGAGGGCAGGTCGTAGCGGACGCCGCCGCCCAGCGCGTTCAGCCAGTCGAGCGGCCAGAAATCGAGCAGCTCGGAGTTGTCACCGCGGTAGAGGCGCGAGCCGATCCACACGGACAGCCCCTTGACGCCGAGGTCTCGCTCCTCGACGAAGGCGTTGCGGACCGACATGTTGACGTTCCACGGACGCGCGTTGTTGTAGTGGAGGACCGGGGCGTCCACGACGAGGCGGACGGCCGCCCGCGTGGTGGCGCCGGTGGACTCCCAGTAATCCTGGCGCTCCAGGTCCAGCTGGATGAACGTGGACTCGTCGAGGCGCGATCCTCTCAAGACGATATCGGCGTCGCGCCCCGGCCCGAGCTCGGCGTCCGTGGCCGCGACGGCGCGGCTGACGGCGCCGAAGAAGAACCCGCTCTCCGCCGGCGGCGGCGGCGTCGAGGGCTCTTCCTTCTGCACCGGCTGCTGGGAGGGGGCGACGGCCGCGCGCCCGGCGCCGCCGGCGTCGGGGGCTGGCGCCGCGCCCTGGGCGGGATCCGCGGCGATCGGCGTCTCCGAGGTCGGAGCCGCCGCGTCGGCCGGCGCCGGCTCCGGGGCCGGCGCCGGCTGCCCGCTCGCGCTCGATGGAGACGCGCAGAGGGCCGCGCCGAGCAGGGCACAGGCCAGGTTGCGGGCGCGCGCCCATCCTCTCAGGCCGGCGAGGCGGGCGGAGGGCACAGGCGCGCTCCCGCCGGTCGAGCGCGCGCCGCACCGCGGATCACGAAGAATGTCTTGCCCAGGGTGGCAACAAGGATTGACGATGGGATTCAAGGGTGCGCCGATCTCGTGAATGGTTTGGCCTGCGCCAGCGCGCGCAGCGGGGCTGTCGTCGATGCGAGCCCCGACAGCACGTGCTGTGGCTCGCTCGGCGTCTGGTGCGCTCGCAGCGTCCCCACGCAACTGCAAGCGACGAGCCAAGTCGGCCATGGGTCCTCTCGGCGCCGCGGTCGGCGCGCGAGGTCTCCATCGCGCGCCGACCACGGCCCAGAGCAACGAACGGGTTGAACCCGCCTGAAACGAGCAGAATTTAGAACCGCCAAGGCGCCAAGGACGCCAAGATATTGTCTTCTTCTTGGCGTCCTTGGCGCCTTGGCGCCTTGGCGCTTCAATTCTCGGTCGAACAGCTCCCCTCGGACGAGACCCGGTCTCGCCTGAGGCGCCGTAAACCCCGAGTTGACATGGGCGACAGCCGTGGTTGACGCGCGCATGGACGGGAGCTGTCGCGCGGGCGCCCTCGAGCGCGGCGAGGCGCCGATGAGCGGATGAACCGAAGGGGGATTCAAAGAATCGAAGGAGCGGAGCTCCTCGGGCGGCGCGCGCCGGGAGGCTTACCCGCGCTGCCGACGGGGGCGCGGGGGGCTCCTGGTCGCGGAAGAGATCAGGATCGCGATCGCTACGAGGAGGGCGTCGGGCGGCGCAGCGGAGGTCTCGACCACCGCCAGCGCGCCTCGCGACACCGGCTCGACGTCGCCGGCAGCGCCGCCCCGCTGATCGCCCGGGAAGATCTGCAGCGGCACAGCGCCGATCGAGCTCCCGTCGAGCCGCCTCGCCACGCGCTCCACGGCGGGGCGCACCGGCGACGGTGGAGCGCGTACGACAGCTGGAGCGCCGCCGCCTTCGTGCCCGCGGTCGTCGCGCCGGCCAGCCGCAGCTCGCTCGCGCCCTCTGCGGGCGCGGAGCGGGTCAGCATGGCGAGGGCGCGGGAGGCGAGGAGGGTCCCGAGCAGGTAAGCGAGCGCGATGAAGCAGGCGGTTCTCTTGGACATATCGATGCACCCCTGAAGGGTCGTCGGGGAGGGCGAAGCGGTACGGGCGCGGCGCTGCGATGCCTCGCGCGGTCGACCGCAGCCCGCGGCCGGGAGGCGTCGGCGTCCCGCGCGCGCAGCCGAGGGGGGGCTCGGCAAATGGAACACGGTTTTGCAACCGTCGCGCCAGGGCGCGGGCGCCGCACACCCGCTCTGGCGAGGCGCCCTCCCGGTCCTCTCGCGCCGTCGGTCTCGCCTTCCGCGAGGGGCGCCTCACGGCGCCGCAGCGATGTCGCGCGGCGGCCTCCCCGGGGGCCGGCGCGAGGCGGCGCGACGGAGATCCCGAGAGGGGCTGTCCGGGCGCCGCCCGGGCGCTGTCAACCCGGAGTTGACCGTGGTGACATCCGTTGTTGCGCGCCGGGCGCGCGGAGCGGCGCCGCGCGGAGCGGGCTTTCGCCTCGGGCGACCGCGCCCGGCCCCTCGCGAGGCGCGCTCCGTCGCCGCCGCCCGCGCACCGGACGTCCCGCACGCGCCGGCGCAGCGCGGGAGGTCACGTCTTGCGTTGCCTGGGGCTCTGGGGTAAGGGGGCGGCAATGAGTGGTCCCGAACTCGGCCGCCTCATCGACGAGGTCGATCGCACGGTGGACGTCCAGTTCGCCGCCGTCGGCGATCTCGATGAGCTGAACCGCCTGTATGCCAGCCTGCTCGGGCGCCGCGGCTCGCTCAATGCCCTGATGAAGCAGCTGCCCGGGGCGGCGCCCGAGGAGCGCAAGGTCCTCGGCCAGCGCCTCAACGCGGTCAAGGGCCGCGTCGAGCGCGCCCGCGAGGAGGCGACGGCGAGGATCAAGCGGACCGCGCGCGATCGCGAGCTCTCCGCGCCGCCCCTCGATATCACCCTGCCCGGCCGCTGGCGCGCGCCCGGCCGGCCGCACCCCATCATGCGGACGCTCGACGAGATCGTGGATATCTTCGTCGGGCTCGGCTTCGACGTGGCCGAGGGGCCGCAGATCGAGCTCGCGCGCTACAACTTCGATCTCCTCGGGTTCCCGGCGGATCACCCGGCCATGGACATGCACGACACGTTCTACGTCGCCGGCGATCCGGGCCAGAACGTGCTCCTCCGCACGCACACGAGCCCGGTGCAGGTGCGCGAGATGCTCTCCCACCCTCCGCCGGTGATGATCGTCGCGCCGGGCGTCGTCTACCGGCGCGACGACGACGCGAGCCACAGCCCCATGTTCGTGCAGATCGAGGGGCTCGTCGTCGACCGCGACGTGTCCCTCGGCGACCTCAAGGGCCTGCTCGAGGTCTACAGCCGCCGGATGTTCGGTGAGAACACGAGGACGCGCTTCCGGCCGAGCTACTTCCCCTTCACCGAGCCGAGCGCCGAGCTCGATGTCTCGTGCCTCGTCTGTTACGGCGCGAACCGCGCCTGTCCGCAGTGCAAGGGGACCGGCTGGCTGGAGGTGCTCGGGTGCGGCATGGTCCACCCGACGGTCCTCCGGAACGTCGGAATCGACCCGGAGCTCTACACGGGGCTGGCGTTCGGCATCGGCGTGGATCGCACGGCCAACATGAAGTTCGCCGTCGACGACATCCGCGCCTTTTACGAGAACGACGTCCGCTTCCTCGGAAGCCTCTAGGCGGCTCTCCCGCCGCCGCAGCCCCGACTCCCCATGTTGATATCCTACAAGTGGCTTCAAGAGATCCTCGGCGCCGATCCCGGCGTCGACGCGGTGACGTCGGCGCTCGGCCGCGGCGGGCTCGAGGTCGACCGCGTGACGCACGTCGGCGCCGCGCTGCGCCCCGTGGTCCTCGCGAGCGTCGTGGCGACGCGGCCTCACCCGAGCAAGAAGGGCCTCACGCTGGTCCGCGTGGACGCAGGCGGCGCCGGCGAAGGGGTCGAGGTGGTGTGCGGCGCGCAGAACGTCCCGGAGCCGGGCGGCCGGTCGCTCGTCTGTTATGCGCCCGTGGGGGCGCAGGTCCTCGACCGCAGCGGCGCGCTCGTCACGTTGACCGAGAAGGCGGTCGCCGGCGTCTCGTCGGCCGGCATGCTCTGCGCCGAGGACGAGCTCGGGCTCGGGTCGAGCCACGAGGGGCTCCTGATCATCGAGGGCGGGCGCCCGGGGCAATCGCTGCTCGACTGGGAGCCGCGCCTCGAGGACTGGATCATCGAGCTCAGCGTCACCCCCAACCGGCCCGACGCGCTCGGCCACCTGGGCGTGGCCCGGGACGTGGCCGCGGTGCTCGGCGTCCCGTTCCGGCCGCCGGCCGTCGCGCGGCCGCCGCAGGCGAGCGGCGGCGGGGCGCGCGCGGCGGGGGCGCCGGTCGAGGTGCGCGACAAGGACCGTTGCCCCCGGTATGCCGGCCAGGTGATCGAGGGCGTGCGCGTGGGCCCCTCGCCGCTCTGGGCGCGGGTGCGGCTCGGCCGCCTCGGGGTCCGGCCGATCACCAACGTGGTCGACGCGACCAACCTGGTGATGCTCGAGCGGGGGCAGCCGCTGCACGCCTTCGATCTCGACGCGCTGCGCCTGCCGATCGAGATCCGGAGGGCCCGGGCGGGCGAGGCGTTCGTCGCGCTCGACGGGCAGAAGCTGTCCCTGAACGAGGACGACCTCGTGATCGCCGACGCGGAGCGCGTCCTGGCGCTGGCCGGCGTGATCGGGGGCGCGGACAGCGGCGTCACCGCGACGACGCGCCGGGTGTTCCTCGAGTCGGCGTACTTCGAGCCGCGCGGCATCCGCAGGTCGGCGCGCCGGTACGGGTTCCACACCGAGGCGTCGCACCGCTTCGAGCGGGAGGTGGATCTCTCGGGGGTGCCGCTCTCGCGCGATCGCGGGAGCGCGCTCATCGTCGCGCTCGCCGGCGGCGAGGCGGCGGGCGAGCCGATCGACGCGTACGTCGCGCCCCGCGCCCTGCGCCGGCTGACGCTGCGGCTGCCGCGGTACCAGCGCATCATCGGCGCCGAGGCCCCGCCGCGGACGCGCGAGATCCTGGAGACGCTGGGGGTCTCGATCGTGGAGCAGCAGGCGGATCAGCTGCTCGTCGAGGTGCCGGCGCACCGGCCCGACATCGTGGAGGAGATCGACCTCATCGAGGAGGTGGCGCGCGTGGCCGGCTACGATCAGATCCCGAGCCGGCTCCCGCGCGTGGGCGCGGCGCCCGCGGGCGCCCGGGGCGATTACCGGCTCCGGCGCAGGGTGCGGCAGATCTGCACCGGGATCGGCCTGCACGAGGCGGTGACGTACTCGTTCCTGTCGCCGCAGGAGCTGAAGGCGTCGCGCTTCGAGGTCGAGCCGCTCCTCCGGCTGCTGAACCCGCTCTCCGAGGAGAAGTCGGTGATGCGGCCGTCGCTCGTCCCTGGGCTGCTCACGGTCGCGCAGCGCTCGCAGCGGTACAACGTGCCGCGGGTGCGGCTGTTCGAGGTGAGCCAGGTGTTCCTGCCGCGCCAGGGCGAGGCGGGCGGCGCGAGCGGCGCGGGGCAGAGCGCGCGGGTCGAGCGGCCGCCGGTGGACGAGCCGACGCGGCTGACGGTCCTGCTCGCGGGGCCGCGCGACAGCTACCTGACGCGGCCCGAGGACGTCGATTTCTACGACGGCAAGGGCGTGGTCGAGGCGGTGCTGGCGGAGCTCGCGGGCAGCGTGGCGCCGGAGTTCGACCTCTCGGGCGAGCCGCCGCCGTGGGCGCACCCGCGCAAGGGCGCGCGCGTCACGCTCGACGGCCGCGCCGTGGGGTACGTGGCGGAGCTCCACCCGGACGTGCGCGACGCGCTGGAGCTCACGACGGGGGCGGTGGTGGCGGAGCTCGATCTGGCGGCGGTGGCGGCGACCTACCGCGCGCCGGTGGCCGCGAAGCCGAGCCGGTTCCCGGCGATGCGGCACGACGTGGCGCTCCTCTTGCCGCTCGACGTGCCGGCGGGCCGGGTGCTCGATCTGCTGCGGACGACCGCGGGGGAGCGCTGCGAGAAGGTCGAGCTGTTCGACCGGTACCGCGGCGGCGAGCTCCCGCCGGGGACGCACTCGCTCGGGTTCGCGCTGTGGTTCAGGTCGCCGGAGCGGACCTTGACGGACGACGAGGTCGACCGGTGGACGAAGGCCGCGGTGGACGCGGCGAAGGCGCGGTTCGGGGCGCAGCAGCGCTGAAGGCGGGCGGCCGCCGGCGGTGAGCGGCGCTGACCGGTGACGGCGCGAGGCTCATCCGGGGTCGGCGGGCCCGGCGAAGACCTCCTCGATCGAGGCCGCCGTGGCGGCGCGGCGGATCCATCGGTCGAGCGTCGAGGGATCCCTGCAGGCCTCGATGCGCGCCCGGGCCTCCGCGCTCACGGAGATGCCGCGCGCGGCGAGGACGGCCAGGATCGCCGTGGACTTGCCGGAGATCTGGCCGGACTCATGTCCCTCCTGGCGCGCCACCGCGAGCGCGCCGCGAGCGTCCTGCTCCGCCATCTTCGCGCGCTCGTACACCTCCCATTCCTCGGGCGTGAACGTGGCCGTGCGCGTCACCTCGAGCGCGTCGCGGAACGGCGCTTCTGAGAGCGCGGGTGGGACGACGTTCAGGTTCCTGGCCTCACGGAAGAAGTAGGCCCATTTGTCGACGACCGTCTGCGGCTCATGGCCCGCCGCGTACTTCGGCAGCTCCAGGAACACGTACTGCACCTGAGGCAGCCCGAGCGCGCCGCAGTGCTGCTCCTGCATCCGCCAGCGGCTCAGCATCGGCACCTTGAGATGGCCGCCCTCGTCCCCGTCCGGCCAGAGCTCGAAATCGCAGATCGTCACGCCCACGACATCGCACAGCGTTGGATACGTGTCCGCGCTGCGGAGCTGCATGACATAGGCCTTGCTCGCATTGTACACGATGCGCTTCTCGATCCCCTCGACCTTGGCCACCTGCATCTCGACGACGAAGCGGCGGCCGGATGCGTCCGTGCACTTGACGTCGACGATGGAGAGCTTGAGCTCCGGCACGGCGACGTGCTGCTCGAGCGAGAGGTGCTGGACGTCGCGAATGCAGTGCGGGCCCTCGAGCTCGAGGAGGTGGTTGAGCAGCGCGATGAGCAGCGGCTTGCGCTCCTCGGCGCCGAAGACCCGCTTGAAGACGAAGTCGGTCTTCGGATCTGCAAAGGTGGCAAACACGAGGGGATCCTAGGGCCGCCGGCTGCGGACGGCAATCGCGGCGCGGCGCGCCGCGGAGGGCGCCCGAGCGCCAGGCGGAGGGCGCGCGGACGGATCGAGGCGTCGCGCTTTCAGCAGCTCGCACGCGCCGCCGCGCCCGGCTGGCCGGGCCTCACAGGGAGGCAGGCAACCGCAGCCGTGAACGGCGCCACGGCAGCCGAAACCGCGGCCACGTCGCCCCGAACCGCACCCGCGTCGCCACGGGCCGACTCGCGCCGGCGTTTCGCGCCCGCTCCTCCGGCGCCCCCCGGAGTCTGGAGCCGTTTTCGCCTCAGACCTGGGGGCTCGTCGGCCAGGGGCTTCCCAGGAGGACACGCCCCGCCGTACGCTTGCGCGACGCGTGCGATCGACGCTCCGCAACGGCCGAGGCGAGCTGCGGGGTGGCTGGACGAGGGGAGAGCGAGGGGATGATGCGCGCATTCATGCGGGGATGGGGCGCGAAGCCACACGGGGATGCGATGAGCCGCCGGCGGAGCGGCAGAGCGCTTCGTCATGCGTTTGCGATGGCGTTCGTGGTGGCGCTGACGACCGTCGTCGGCGCATGCCTCCAGGGCGGGATCCGCTGCGGCGAGGGCTTCTGCCCGATCGGCCATGCCTGCGTTGCGGACACGGAAGGCACCCCTGCGTGCATCGCTCCCGCCGAGGTCAACGCCTGCGGCAACGGCGTCGTCGAGGACGGCGAGCTCTGCGACGATGGCAACACGGAGAGCGGCGACGGGTGCAGCTTCGATTGCAGCTCCGACGAGCGCTGCGGCAACGGCATCGTCGATGCGATCCGCGAGGAGACGTGCGATTGCGGCACCGGCGAGATCACCCCCACCGACGCTCGATGCGACGGCCGGCAGAACGCGGACTCCGGCGGATACTGCCGGGAGGACTGCAAGCCACATTGCGGCGACGGTACGGTAGCACGCGAGGAGATCTGCGATCCCGGCGTACCCGTCACCGTCTCCTGTGTGAAGCTGCGCTATGACTTCGGTCGACCCGGGTGCACAATCGCCTGTGATGACCTGTCCGCGGAGCCGTGCGGGGACTGGAACTGGCGCTTTGAAGACACCGGCATCACAATGCCGTTGCAGAGCGTGTGGGGAAGCGGGAAGGAGGATGTCGTTGCTGTCGGCCTGGGCACGATCGCGCGCTACGACGGCCAGAGCTGGCAGACGACGGGCACGCCGGAGGGGAGATATCTCTTTGGTGTGTGGGGGAGCGGGCCGGACGACGTCTTCGCCGTGGGGGATGGCGGGACGATCGCTCACTACGACGGCCAGAGCTGGCAATCGGAACGGCCGACATCGGAGAAGCTCTTCGGCGTGTGGGGGAGCGGGCCGGACGATGTCTTCGCCGTAGGGGATGGCGGAACGATCGTGCACTACGACGGCCAGAAATGGCACGATATGCAATCACCGCGGTTGGCAGACTGGCGCGGCGTGTGGGGGAGCGGACCGGACGATGTCTTCGCCGTCGGCCTGCGAGGTGCCATCATGCACTACGACGGCCAGCGCTGGCAGGATATGGCGCAAGCGACGGAATCTCTCCGCGGCGTATGGGGAAGCGGGCCAGACGACGTCTTCGCCGTCGGCCTGGCAGGCACCGTCATGCACTACGACGGCCAGAGCTGGCAGGAAATTCGATCGGACCCATCGGCCGACCTGAGTAAAGTATGGGGCAGCGGGCCCGACGATGTCTTCGCCGTCGGTGACGACGGCACGGTCTTGCACTACGACGGCCATAGCTGGCACAAGATGGATTTGCAAACAACCGCCGATTTGTACGGTGTGTGGGGCAGCGGGCCCGACGATCTTTTTGCTGTCGGTGAGTCCGGCACGATCGTGCGACACAACGGCCGAAGCTGGCAGAGGATGGAATCACCGATACAGGAAGCTCTGTACCTGAACGCCGTGTGGGGGAGCGGACCGGACGGCGTCTTCGCCGTTGGCGAGGACGACACGATCGTGCACCACGACGGCCAGAGCTGGCAGAAAATGGAATCACCGATAGACGACGCTCTGGACCTGAACGCCGTGTGGGGGAGCGGATGGGACGATGTCTTCGTCGTCGGCATGAGAGGCGCCATCGCGCACTACGATGGCCGGATCTGGCAAATGATGGCTTCCCACACCACGGATTCTCTCGATGGCGTGTGGGGGAGCGGACCGGACGACGTCTTCGCTGTCGGTCAGGCCGGCACGGTCGCGCACTACGACGGCCAGAGCTGGCGGGCGACGCTTCTGGACACGGGATATCTCAATGCCGTATGGGGAAGCGGCCCAGACGACGTCTTTGCCGTCGGTGAGGCCGGCACGATCGCGCACTACGACGGCCAGAGCTGGCAGGCGATGGAGGCGCCACCGTCGCGACCTCTCCATGCCGTGTGGGGGAGCGGGCCGGACGACGTCTTCGCTGTCGGCTTGGGCGGCGAGATCCTGCACTACGACGGCCAGAGCTGGGAGGCGATGCAGGCGCCGACGTCGGCATCGCTCTATGGCGTCTGGGGAAGCGGGCCGAACGATGTCTTCGCTGTCGGTGCGGGCGGCGCGCTCCTCCACTACGACGGCATCTCCTGGCTGACGCTCAACTCCACGACCAACTCCCGCTTCGAAGCCGTCTGGGGCCAGGGCCGCGTCTCCTTCGTCGTCGGCCAGGACGCCGCCGTCTACCGTCACATCGGACCGCCGCCCGCGCGGTAGCGGCGCCGCCCCCGTCTCGCGCCCTCTACTTCAGCGTCGGCTTGATCTTCCCCGCCGTCCGCTCGATCAGCTGCTCCTGCTCGCGCTTGCTCCGCTGCGCGACCTCGGCCGCCGCCCTGGCCCTCTGCTCCTCCTCGGTCGCCTTCACCTCGGCCTTTCGCGCCTCCACCTCGGACCGCTGCGCCGTGTTCCGCGCCGCCCGCGCCTCGCCCGCCGCCGCGCGGGCCCGCTCGGCCTCGGCCTCGGCGCGGTCCCGCGCCTCCTCCGCCTCGCGCTGCATCTCCTCGGCCCGCTTCCGCTGCGCCTCGCTGTCCTGCCGCGCCCGCTCCTTCTCGCTCATGGCCGCGTCCTTGCTCGCCAGCGCTTCCTTCAGCGTCTCCTCCGTCCTCCGGATCGCGTCGAGCTGCGTCGTGATCACCCCGTTCTGTCGGCTCAGCTTCACGATCCCCGCCCCCGCCGCGACCACCAGGAGCGACAGCGCCGCGATGGTCCCGGAGACGAGCCGGCGTCGCCTTCGCTGCGTGTGGTCGGCCAGCCGCAGCACCGCCTCCAGGAAGAGCCGCTCCCGCTCCGGCAGCGCTCCCCGGTAGCGCTCGCGGAAGCCGCGCGCCTCCTCGGCCACCTTGCCACGCCAGAGCGTGTCCGCGGCGCGTCCGCTCGCGTCCCACAGCCGCGCCGCCGCCCGCAGCCGGTCCAGGAACACCGCGTCCTCCTGGCTCTCGTCCAGCCACCGCTTGAGCGTCGGCCACCGCTCGATCAGGGACTCGTGCACCAGCTCCACCGTGCTGCCCGCGCGCTCGCTCCCTCTCTCGATCGCCAGGAGCCGGCCGTCCGCCAGCAGCCCGACGACGCGCTCGATCTCGCCCCGGTCCCCGGGCAGCTCGCAGAGCTCGTCCAGGCTCGCCACCGCGCGCGTCCGCTCCGGCGTCACCAGCCGCTCCAGCACCGCCCGCGCCAGCCTCGCCTGCCGCTCGCTCATCCCGGCCAGCAGCGTGTCGGCGTGGCTCGCCAGCGCCCCCGCAACGCCGCCTATCGCCTCGTAGCTCGCCCGCGTCAGCAGCCGCCGCCCCCGGTCGCGCATCTCCCACAGCCTCGCCGCCGTGAACTGCAGCAGCGGCAGCGCTCCGCGCGTGCTCTCCAGCGCCTCGAGGATACCCTCGACCATCGCCGGATCCTCAATCTCGTACCTGACCGCCTCGACCGGCTTGACCAGCGCCTCGCGCAGCCCCTCGCGCCCCATCGGCCGGAGGAACACCAGGCCGCGGGTCATCGCCGCCATGAAGTGCTCGTGCTCTGCCAGCCGCTCGAGGAAGTCCGACCGCACCGACAGCACGACCCGGAGCGGCGACGACGCGTCGTCGGCGATGCCCTCGAGGCACGCGAGGAACGCCGCGCGCTCGTCCACCGGCGCGCCGAGCGTGAACAGCTCCTCGAACTGGTCGATGAACAGCACCAGCCGCTGCTGCGCGCGGCCCGCCCACCCGCGCAGCTCCGCGCCGAGCAGGCCGGGCTCGGCGCGCAGCCGCTCGACCAGAGCCCCGCGCGCCGGGGCGCCGCCGCGCGGGGCGAGCGCCGGCGCGTCCTCGCCGAGCGTCACGGCGGTCAGCGCCGGGTGGCCGAGGAGCTCCGCGAGCGCGGCCATCGGCTCGCGCCCAGGCCGGAGCACCAGCGCCTCCCAGCCCTCGCCCGAGCGCTTGAGCGCCGGGATCACCCCCGCCCGCACCAGCGACGACTTCCCCACCCCCGACGCCCCCGCGAGCGCGAGCAGCGGCTGGCTCCGGAGCCGCGCCACCACCCCCGCGAGGTCCTGCGCGCGGCCGAAGAAGCGGTCGGCGTCGGCCTCCTGGAACGACGACAGCCCCGCGAACGGGCTCTCGTCGGCGCCGAGATGGATCTCCCGCCGTCCGGGCAGCAGCGGCAGGAGCTCGGCCAGGAGCTCCTCGGCCGAGGCGAACCGCTCCGCTTTGCTCTTCCGCAAGCAGCGATCGATGATCGCGCCGAGCGCGCCGACCTCCGGGTGGCGCGCGCGGACCTCGGGCATCGGCTCCTCGAGGAGCGGCACGCCGAGGAGGACCATCCTGTCGCACGGCGCGAGCGGGTGCGCGCCCAGCACGAGCTCGTGGAGCATGATGCCCACGGCCCACACGTCGCTCGCCGCGTCGATCCCGATGCCCCTCCACTGCTCGGGGGACATGTACGGCAGCGTTCCGATGATCCCGCCGTCGCGGGTCAGGCGCGCGTCCCCGCCGCCGGGGCGATCGGCCGCGAGGCTCGCCTCCTCCTCGAGCAGCTTGGCGATGCCGAAATCGACCACTTTGATCGCGCCCGACGCGTCCAGCATGATGTTCTCCGGCTTGAGATCGCGATGGACGATCCCGGACGCGTGCGCGCTCGCGAGCGCGCGCACGACGGGGACCACCATCTCGACCGCCAGGCCGGGCGGCACCGGCGCCGTCGACACCTCCTCGCCGGCGCCCGCGGGCCTGCGCTGATTCATCCAGGCGCGGAGGCTCTGCCCCTCGATGTACTCGAGCACCATGTACGGATATCCGTCGTGCTCGTTCACCTCGTGGATCGTCACGATGTGCTCGTGCTTGCAGCGCGCGGTGGCCCGCGCCTCGACCAGGAAGCGCTGGACCCCGGCGCTGCTCAGCATGGTGAGGAGCTTGATCGCGACGAGGCGCGCGAGCCGGGTGTCGCGCGCCAGGAAGACGACGCCCATGCCCCCCCGGCCGAGCTCGCGGAGGATCTCGTAGTGTCCGATGCGGGCGCCGACCGGCGCCGACGGCCGGGCCTGCGACCGGGACGAGGGCGCCGGGGCGGTCATCCCGGCATGCCTCGCCGGGCGAGCGCCCGCGGCCGCGCCGGTGGCCCCGGCCATCACCGTGTCGGCCAGCGCGGCCGTCGGGTGCGCCGCGCCGGCGAGCGCCGTGTCCGCACAGCCCACGTCCTCAAGGGGCCTGGTGCCGCTCATCGCCCCATGCCCCCCACCCTCGCGCGTGGCGGCGCAGGCGGTCGACTGGGCGGCTCCCGGGTGGCCAGCTCGGCGGACATCTTCCTCCCCTTGCGAGACGGCGCGAGCTCCCGCCCCGCGGCGGCGCGGCGAGCGCGGGCAGCGCCATCGCGAGAGAATAGCCGCTTCAGCGCGAGCCTGCCTATCCCCTCGAACGCCGCAATCCAGGCGATCCTGCGACATGGTGTCATGGCGACCACCCGGCTCCGAGCGACCCAGACCTCGTTCCCAGGGACCACCCTGCTTTACAGCGCGACCTGCGCGCGTGTAGCCTCTGTCACGGCGCCCAGCTCGCCGCCCCGGGCCAGCCTGGGTGAGCGCTCGACGACCGCGCGATCGGGGCTCGACGGCGACCCGAAGGAGACGCACTGGCCTCATGACGACCCGCCATCGTTCCGTCCGAGTCGCCACCTCCGCCGTGAGGCTCCTCCTGCCCATCGCGATCGCGGCGTCAGGCGCCGCGCCGGCGCGAGCTCAGGCGCCGTCGCCGGAAGCGGCGGAGTCGCCGCCGGCGCCGCCCCCGCCGTCGACGCTGGCGCCGGCGCCCCCCACGGCGGCAGAGCCGTCGTCGCCTGCGCCCCCGCCTCCGCCATGGCATCACGGCGTCTCCGAGGAACGAAAGCGGAAGGCCCAGGCGCTCTTCGAGGAGGCGCGGGAGCTGCACCGGCGCATGATGCTCGCCGAGGCGCGGGCGAAATACGAAGAGGCGCTGGCCTCCTGGGAGCACCCCGAGCTCCGGCTCTACCTGGGGCGGGCGCTGGCGAGCATCGGGCTGCCGCTCCTGGCCCACGAGAGCCTGCGCATGGCGCTGCAATGGGGGCCCGGCTCGCTCGATCCCGACGCCGAGCAGGAGGCGCGCGCGGCGATGCGCGCGCTCGTCGAGCAGGAGCTCGCGGCCATCGAGATCCGCTGCGACGAGCCGGGCGCCGCCGTGCTGCTCGACGGCAAGCCCTGGTTCGTGGGCCCCGGCGCCCGGCGCCGGATCGTCACGCCGGGAGAGCACGTCGTCACGGCGAGGAAGGGCGGCCACTTCACGGTCGTCAAGCCCATCGTCGTGCTCGCCGGCAAAGAGGCCTCGGGCCAGCTCGCCCTGAGCGTCGATACCGTCGTCACCCGGCAGCGGTGGCCCGCGTGGCTCCCGTGGGCCACGCTCGGCGCGGGCGCGGCCCTGGGCATCGCCGGCGGCGGGCTGCTGTGGCGCGCCGACACGGATCATGGAGAAGCGCACCAGCGGTTCCAGGGCAGCTGCCATCCGTCGTGCGCGCCGTCCGCCCGCGACGAGTACGACGGCAGCGTCCTCGAGAGCCGGCTGGCGATCGGCGCCTTCATCGCCGGCGGAGCGACGGCGATCGCGGGGACGGTCTTGCTCTTCATGAACAGGCCAGAGACCTACCGCACCGAGGACCGAGGCGGCGTGAAGGTCGAGCTCCGGCCCGCCGCGTCGCTCGATGCGGCGATGCTGTCGGGCCGGCTCGTGTTCTGATCCGGCCGAGCGACAGGGCGGCCGGCCCGGCACGATCACGCGTTGCGCTCACCCGCAGAGGTCGATCGCCGCCTTGCGTGAGCGGCAAACGTTGCCGTCCTGGCAAAGATTGCCACCGCTGCGGGGCAGAGGCGCGGCAAGGATTGCCTTCGCGCGCCTCCCCCGCGCCCTGGACGCGCCGGGCTCGACCATTCCCGCTCTCCGCCGGGACGGGCGCTCCCTCGTCGAGCCGGATCCCGGCCGGAGAGATCTCCGTGGTACGCTGGTTGCGTGCGCCGCTCGGGGCGCCCCCCGCCAGGTGAGGACGCCGCTCCAGTCACGAAGAGGGCGATCGAACCATTGGATCTCGAGGTGTCATCGACGGCGTCGCACCAGCCCTCGGGCTGGCGCTCGCCGGAGCGAGGTACACGGCCGCTGTGCGAGGGAAAGGCGAGATAGGATGCGAGGACGGGACAAGGATCCGAGCCCAACGGCCTCGGGTCGGCGAGGCGGAGGAGCGATCCGCCGTGCGGCGGCGGCAGTGTTCGTGTTGGCGCTGCTCTACACCGCGGGTGCATGCCTCCAGGGGGGGATCTCGTGCGGCGACGGGCTTTGCCCGTTCGGCCACACCTGCGTCCTCGAGAAGGAGGGTGCCCCCGTGTGCGTCGTCTCGACCAGCGTCAACACCTGCGGCAACGGCGTCGTGGAGGCCGGCGAAGACTGCGACGACGGCAACCGGGACGGCGGCGACGGCTGCGGCAGCGAGTGCGTACACTGCGGCGACGGGGACCTGGCAGCGGATGAGATCTGCGACACCCAGTTGCCGGTCACGACATCCTGCGTCTCCCTGAGCTATGATTTCGGCCGCCCGGGGTGCGTCAGCTCCTGCGATGACCTGTCCGCCATTCCGTGCGGAAGCTGGAACTGGCGTCGGCAGGAGCGCACGACATTGCAAGCGTTGAGGTCCGGTTGGGGAAGCGGGCCGCAGGATGCCTTTGCCGTGGGTGAAAACGGCGCGATCGCTCGCTACAACGGCCAGTCCTGGCAGGCCATGCCCTCGCCCACGTCGGAAGCGCTGTCTGGCGTGTGGGGGAGCGGGCCGAAGGATGCCTTTGCCGTGGGTGCTCGGGGCACGATCCTCCGCTACGACGGCGAGGGCTGGCAGGCCATGCCCTCGCCCACGTCGGAAGCGCTGTCTGGCGTGTGGGGGAGCGGGCCGAAGGATGCCTTTGCCGTGGGTGCTCGGGGCACGATCCTCCGCTACGACGGCGAGGGCTGGCAGGACATGCCCTCGCCTACAGGGGAAGCGCTGTCTGGCGTGTGGGGGAGCGGGCCGCGGGATGCCTTTGCCGTGGGTGCTCGGGGCACGATCCTCCGCTACGACGGCGAGGGCTGGCAGGCCATGCCCTCGCCCACGTCGGAAGCGTTGTCTGGCGTGTGGGGAAGCGGGCGGCGGGATGTCTTTGCCGTGGGCGATCGGGGCGCGATCCTCCGCTACGACGGCGAGGACTGGGAGGCCATGCCCTCGCCCACGTCGGAAGCGCTGTCTGGCGTGTGGGGGAGCGGGCCGGAGAATGTCTATGTCGTGGATGTCGAGGGCACGATGCTGCACTACGACGGCGCGGGCTGGGAGCGCATGACCTTGCCAACGACGTTGCCCGATGTGGCGTCCACGCTGCAGGTGCCGTTGCATGACGTGTGGGGGAGCGGACCCCAGGATGTCTTTGCCGTCGGTGATGGAGGCACGACGTTGCACTACAACGGCCAGGACTGGCAGGACATGACCTTGCCCGCATTGACCGCTTGGTTGGGCGGCGTGTGGGGGAGCGGGCCGAGGGATGTCTTTGCCGTCGGCGATTGGGGCACGATCCTGCACTTCGACGGTCAGAGCTGGCAGGGCATGACCTCGCCCACGACGGAGACATGGTTGGACGGCGTGTGGGGGAGCGGGCCGCGGGATGTCTTCGCCGTGGGCACTCATGGCACCATCCTGCACTTCGACGGTCAGAGCTGGCAGGACATGGACTCGCCCACATCGGCGGTTCTGCGCGGCGTGTGGGGGAGCGGGCCGAGGGATGTCTTTGCCGTGGGCGATCTTGGCGCGCTCCTGCACTTCGACGGTCAGAGCTGGCAGGACATGGACTCGCCCACATCAGAAGATCTGTTCGGCGTGTGGGGGAGCGGGCCGCAGGATGTCTTTGTCGTGGGCTCTCACGGCACGATCCTGCACTTCGACGGTCAGAGCTGGCAGGACATGGGCTCGACCACCCCGGAGGCATGGTTGTCTGGGGTGTGGGGGAGCGGGCCGCGGGATGTCTTCGCCGTGGGTTCTGAAGGCACGATCCTGCACTACGACGGCCAGGACTGGCAGGCCATGAGCTCGACCACGTTGACGACGCTGCGCGGCGTGTGGGGGAGCGGACCGCGGGATGTCTTCGCCGTGGGCGAGTTCGGCGAGCTCCTGCGCTACGACGGGACCTCCTGGCTCAAGCTCGATTCCACGACAGATCGCATCTTCTTCTCCGTGTGGGGCGCCGGGAGATCGTCCTTTGTCGTCGGCGAGGGCGGCGCCATCTACCGTCACACCCGAACGGTACTTCCGCGGTAGCCGCACCGCCTCGAGCTCAGGGACGCTCCACCGCAGCGCGCCGCACCTGCATGCTACTTCAATCTCTCCCCGACGTTCCCCACCGTCCGCTCGATCAGCTCCTCCTGCTCGCGCTTGCTCCGCAGCGCGGCCTCCGCCGCCGCCCTCGCCTTCCGCTCCTCCTCGGTGGCCTTCAGCTCGGCCGTTCGCGCCTCCACCTCGGACCGCTGCGCCGTGTCCCGCGCCGCGCGCGCCTCGCCCGCCGCCACGCGGGCCCGCTCGGCCTCGGCCTCGGCGCGGTCCCGCGCCTCCTCTGCCTCGCGCTGCATCTCCTCGGCCCGCTTCCGCTGCGCCTCGCTGTCCTGCCGCGCCCGCTCGGCCACGCTCCGCTGCGCCTCCTCGCTCGCGAGCGCCTTCTTCAGCGTCTCCTCGGTCCTCCGGATCGCGTCGAGCTGCGCCGTGATCACCCCGTTCTGCCGGCTCAGCTTCACGATCCCCGCCCCCGCCGCGACCACCAGGAGCGACAGCGCCGCGATGGTCCCGGAGACGAGGCGCCGCCTCCGGCGCTGCGTCTCGTCCGCAAGCCGGAGCACCGCCTCCAGGAAGAGCCGCTCCCGCTCCGGCAGCGCTCCCCGGTAGCGCTCGCGAAAGCCGCGCGCCTCCCTGGCCACCTTGCCCCGCCAGAGCGTGTCCGCGGCGCGGCCGCTCGCGTCCCACAGCCGCGCCGCCGCCCGCAGCCGGTCCAGGAACACGGCGTCTTCCTGGCCCTCGTCGAGCCACCGCTTGAGCGTCGGCCACCGCTCGATCAGCGACTCGTGCACCAGCTCCACCGTGCTGCCCGCCCGCTCGCTCCCCTTCTCGATCGCCAGCAGCCGCCCATCGGCGAGCAGCCCGACGACGCGCTCGATCTCGCCCGGATCGCCGGGCAGCTCGCAGAGCTCGCCCAGGCTGGCCACGGCCCGCGTCCGCTCCGGCGTCACCAGCCGCTCCAGCACCGCCCGCGCCAGCCTCGCCTGCCGCTCGCTCATCCCGGCCAGCAGCGTGTCGGCGTGGCTCGCCAGCGCCCCCGCAACGCCGCCTATCGCCTCGTAGCTCGCCCGCGTCAGCAGCCGCCGCCCCCGGTCGCGCATCTCCCACAGCCTCGCCGCCGTGAACTGCAGCAGCGGCAGCGCCCCGCGCGTGCTCTCCAGCGCGTCGAGGATGCCCTCGACCATCGCCGGGTCCTCGATCTCGTACCTGGCCGCCTCGACCGGCCGCACCAGCGCCTCGCGCAGCCCCTCGCGCCCCATCGGCCGGAGGAACACCAGGCCTCGGGTCATCGCCGCCATGAAGTGCTCGTGCTCGGCCATCCGTTCGAGGAAGTCCGACCGCACCGACAGCACGACCCGGAGCGGCGACGACGCGTCGTCGGCGATGCCCTCGAGGCACGCGAGGAACGCCGCGCGCTCGCCCGCGGGCGCGCCGAGCGTGATGAGCTCCTCGAACTGGTCGATGAACAGCAGGAGGCGCCGCTGCGCCCGGCCCGCCCACCCGCGCAGCGCCGCGCCGAGCGAGCCGGGCTCGGCGCGCAGCCGCTCGACCAGGGCCGCGCGCATCGCCGCGCCGCTGTCGATGGCGAGCGCCTGCACGTCGGTGCTCAGGGTCACGGCAGGGCTGCTGAGGAGCTCCGCGAGCGCGGCCATCGGCTCGCGCCCGGGCCGGAGCACCAGCGCCTCCCAGCCCTCGCCCGAGCGCTTGAGCGCCGGGATCACCCCCGCCCGCACCAGCGACGACTTCCCCACCCCCGACGCCCCCGCGAGCGCGAGCAGCGGCTGGCTGCGCAGGCGCGCGACGACGCCCGCGAGGTCGTGCGCGCGGCCGAAGAAGCGGTCGGCGTCGGCCTCCTGGAACGACGACAGCCCCGCGAACGGGCTCTCGTCGGCGCCGAGATGGATCTCCCGCCGCCCGGGCAGCAAGGGCAGGAGCTCGGCCAAAAGCTCCTCGGCGGAGGCGAACCGCTCGGCCTTGCGCTTGCGCAGGCAGCGGTCGATGATCGCGCCGAGCGCGCCGACCTCCGGGTGGCGCGCGCCGACCTCGGGCATCGGCTCGTCGAGGCGCGGCACCGCGATGAGGTCCGGCATCCTGCACGGCGCGAGCGGATGAGCGCCGACCACGAGCTCGTAGAGCATGATGCCCACGGCCCAGATATCGCTGGACGGGTCGATCTCCCGCCCTTCCCACTGCTCGGGGGACATGTAAGGCAACGTGCCAACCGCCGCTCCCGGCTGCGTCATGCGCATGTCGTCGACGACGGAGCGCTCGGCGACGAGGCTCGCCTCGTCATCGCGCAGCTTGGCGATGCCGAAGTCGACCACCTTGATCGCGCCCGACGCGTCCAGCATGACGTTCTCCGGCTTGAGATCGCGATGAACGATGCCGGACGCGTGCGCGCTCGCGAGCGCGCGCACGACGGGGACCACCATCTCGACCGCCAGGCCGGGCGGGACCGGCGCCGCCCGCGCCCGGCTGGCGGCATCGGCGGGCTTGCGCTGCTTCATCCAGGCACGGAAGCTCTGCCCCTCGATGTACTCGAGCACCATGTACGGGAATCCGTCGTGCTCGTTCACCTCGTGGATCGTCACGATATGCTCGTGCTTGCAGCGCGCGGTGGCCTGCGCTTCGGCCAGGAAGCGCTGAACTCCGGTGCTGCTCAGCTTCGTGAGGAGCTTGATCGCGACGAGGCGAGCGAGCCGCAGATCGCGCGCGAGGAAGACCACGCCCATGCCCCCCCGGCCGAGCTCGCGGAGGATCTCGTAGTGGCCGATGCGGGCGCCGACCGAGGGCGGCGACTCGGCCGGCCCCGGCGACGACGGCAGATCGACCGTCGCGCGCACCGTCTGCGTCCTCATCATCTCGCGAGCGCCCGCGACCACGCCGGGACCATATAATCGCTCCAGCACGCTCCTGCACCCCCTTCTCCCGGCGGAGCACATCCGCTCCCCTGCCACATGGCCTCCGGGTAGATCCTACGGCTCCGGGCGGCCGAGGCTCCCCACGGCACACCGGGCGCCGCCTTGCTGGGCAGGAGTCCCCGTGCGATCGTCGCCCTGTCAACCGCTTGCGCTCGACGTGTCGAACACGATATGCGCGCGACGTGCCCGGCGAGCCTGGCCGCCCTCGTCGGGTGCGCGAGCAGAGATCCCACGAACGCCCCGGAGGAGAGGCGCTCGGCTTCATGACGACGACCCACAAGCGATCCTCTCGAATCGCGCTCTCGACAGCGCAGCTCCTCCTACCCATCGCCCTCGCGGGCCTGCGCGCCGCGCCCGCGCGCGCCCAGGCGCCGCTGCCGGCATGGCATCAGGGGGTCTCCGACGAGCGAAAACAGCGGGCGCAGGCGCTCTTCGAGGAGGCGCGCGAGCTGCACCGGCGCGTGATGCTCGCCGAGGCGCGGGCCAAATACGAGGAGGCGCTGGCCGCGTGGGAGCACCCCGAGCTCCGGCTCTATCTCGGGCGCGTGTTGAAGCTCGTGGGCCTGCCCCTCCTGGCCTACGAGAACCTGCGCCTCTCCCTGCGCTGGGGGCCCGGCTCGCTCGATCCCGAGAAGGAGCAGGAGGCGCGCGCGGCGATGCGAGCGCTCGCCGAGCGGGAGCTCGCCGCCGTCCAGATCCGCTGTGACGAGCCGGGCGCCGCCGTGCTGATGGATGGCCAGCCCTGGTTCGTCGGCCCCGGCGCCGAGCGCCGGATGGTCATGCCGGGAGAGCACGTCATCACGGCGAAAAAGGACGGCTACTTCACGGTCGTCAAGCCCATCTTCGTCGTCGCCGGCAAAGAGGCATCGGGAGAGATCGCCCTGAGCGTCGATACCGTCGCCGAGCCGCGGTGGGCCACGTGGGTCCCCTGGGCCACGATCGGGGCAGGCGCGGCCCTGGGCATCGTGGGTGGCGGGCTGATATGGCATGCCGCCTCCGGCCGGGGGGCAACCGACGAGCGTCTTCGGGACGGCTGCGATCCGTCGTGCGAACCGTTCACCCCTGACGCGTACGATGGCAGCGTCCTCGAGAACGGGCTGGGGATCGGCGCCCTCATCGCCGGCGGAGCGACCGTGATCACAGGGACGGTCCTGCTCTTCGTGAGCGGGCCCGATGCCTACCGCGCCTCGGATCGCGGCGGCGTGAAGATCGAGCTCCGGCCCGCCGCGTCGCCCGATGCTGCGGCGCTGTCGGCGCGGCTCGTCTTCTGATCCCGCGGAGTCGCCGCGGAGCGGCGCGTCGGCGCGCCCCGCGAGCGCGACACGTGGGCTCGCCTCGGCTGGATCGATCGCCACGACACGAGGCCCGTGATCAGCCCCTCACGGGCTCCGCTTCCCTTCCCGCGCGGAGATGCCGTATTGCTTGAGCTTGAACGTGAAGGTGCGGACAGGCATCCCGAGGAGCGCCGCCGCGCGCTTCTGGACGCCTTCCGCGGCGTCGAGCGCCTGACGCATGCGCGCGCGCTCGATCTCCCGGATCTCCTCGGCGATGGGCTTGAAGCGGGAGGGCGCCGCGGCGGGCGGCGCCGAGGGATCCGCCGCGGGCCGCGGGGGGAGATCGAGCCCGGCGATGCGCTCGGGCAGACCCCAGGGCTCGATCACCGGGCCGTCCGCCGTGGCGGCGGCGTACTCCATCGCGTTCTTGAGCTCGCGCACGTTGCCGGGAAACGGGTGCGCGAAGAGCGCGGCGAGCGCGGCCTCCGAGAGCTCGAGCGCGGGCCGCCCCGTCCGGGCGCACGCCTCGGCGAGGAACAGGCGGGCCAGGAGCGGCAGCTCGCGCCGCCGGTGCCGCAGCGGGGGCAGCTCGACGACCGCGGCGCTCAGGCGGAAGAGCAGGTCCTGACGGAAGCGGCCGGCGCCGACCTCGCCCTCGAGATCGCGGTTCGTGGCGGCGACGATGCGGATGTCCACCTCGCGATCGCGCACGTCGCCGAGGCGCGTGATCCGCTTCGCCTCGAGCGCGCGGAGCAGCTTCGCCTGCGCGCCGAGGGGCAGCTCGCCGATCTCGTCGAGGAAGACGGTGCCGCCGTGCGCCCGCTCCAGCAAGCCGGGCTTGGGCGCCCGCGCCTCCGAGAACGCGCCCTTCTCGTAGCCGAAGAGCTCGCTCTCCACGAGCGTCTCCGGGAGCGCGGCGCAGTTGAGCGTGACCATCGGCTTCTGGGCCCGCGCGGACCAGTGGTGCACCGCCGCGGCGGCGTTCTCCTTGCCCGCCCCCGTCTCGCCGAGGACGAGGACCGGCAGGTCGCTCGCCGCGAGGCGCCGGATCAGCTCGAACAGCCGGATCATCGCCGAGTCGGCCACGACGACGGTGCGCCCGCCGATGACGTGCCGGACAGCCGTCTCCGAGGCGGAGGCGATCGCCCCGGGGGCGGCGATCGACGCGGCGGTCCGCGCGCCCGCGAGGAGCGTCTCGGTGTCGCCGCCGTCGAACGGGTAGCAGGCCAGCCCGCCGCGCGCGTCGGGGGCGAGCGGCGCGATCGCCTCGATCAGCTGGAGCGCCGCGGCGCGCGCCGCCTCTCCGCCGAGCTCGGGGAACCCGATGGCCAGGTGAGAGGCGCCGTCCCAGGCGACGAACTCCACGAGCCGGAGCGCCGCGAGCGCCCGCTGCTCGAGCGTCGTGCGCATCTGCACCGACCCGAGGGACACCACCGCCAGGCCGAACGGCCGCGCCGAGTCGGCGGCGCGCTCGATCTCCTCCTCGACCCGCCGCCGCAGCCGGCCCATCTCGATGAGCGCGCTGCCCCGCGACGGCGGCTCGCGCCGGAGGATCAGCGTGGTATCGCCGACGGTGATGACGTCGCCGGAGCCGAGCGCGCGCGACCCCTCGATGCGCTCGCCGTTGACGAGCGTCCCGTTGTGGCTGCCGAGATCGGCGATCCGGATCTCGCCTCGGGAGAAGACGAGCTCGGCGTGCCGCCGGGACACCGCGGCGGTGTCGAGCCGCACGTCGGCCTCGTCGCTCCGCCCCACGACGAGCGCGCCGTCGTCGGGCAGGGCGCGCCGGTACGACGAGGAAGCGCCGATGACGAGGAGGTAGGATGTCGTCCCCCGGCCGTCCGGGGACTGCCGCAGATCGAAGGTCTGCGTCGTCAACGGCGAGCTCGCAGGGGCGCTCATCGGCCGGAAGCTAACCTCGAAACCATCGCGCATGCAAGCCGCGAGCCTCTCCGGTCATCGACCGGAGACAGCGCTTTCGGCGCATCGAGCGTCGATGGCGTGACCGGGGCGTTTCGGAGGGATTCTGCCTGCCGCCCCGGAACCTTTCGCCGCCCGCGCCTGTCGAGATCGCACTCCAAGGAGGCACTGGTCATGGCTGAAGCTTTCCACATGGGCGGCTGGGGCATGTATCCCACGCTCGTCTTCGGGCTCCTGCTCCTCGCCGCGTCCGTCCGTTATGCCATCTCCCCCGAGCGGCGGTTCGTGCCGCTCCAGATCAGCCTCGGTATTCTGACGCTGGTATCCGGCGGCCTCGGGTTCGTCAGCGGCACCATCAAATCGCTCACGTTCATGGGCGCGGTGCCGCCCGACTCGCGCTGGCTCTGGATCGTCGGCCTCGGCGAGTCGCTCAACAACGTCGCGCTCGCGCTCGCGCTGCTCATCCTCGCGTCCCTCGCCGCCACCGTGGGGGCTTATCGCTTCTCGCAGACGACCCCTGCCCGCTGACGCCCGCGCCCCCGGCGCGCCGCCGCCGCGGGCCGCGGCGGCCGGGCTAGGAGCGCTGCGCGGCGGCGAGGGCGACGCGCCGCTCGATCCCGAGGAACAGGAGCGGGATCGCCAGCGTGAAGGCGATGGACAGCGCGGCGACGGCGGGCATGCCGTCGAGGCGCCGGTCCGGGAGCTCGTGGAGCATCCTGGCCGACCAGAACGCCGCGACCGCGGACGCCATGTGCTGCACGGCCGACTGCATCGAGGTGAAGCGCGCCCGCTCGGCCGGGCGCGGCACCTTCGACGTGAGCGTGTTGTACGAGACGTTGCGGAACGTCATGCCGAGCATGAAGACGATGAAGATGGCGAGCACGGGCAGCCCCGGGACGTACGCGAAGAACCCGGCGTAGAGGACGCCCACGAGCACCGCCGCCCCCACGGAGCCCGTCTGGAACGCGCCGAAGCGGTCGACCAGCGGGCCCACGGCGCGCATCGCGAAGAAGCTGACCAGCCCGCCCACGAAGTAGAGCAGCCCGAGCCGCTCGCGCGGGTACCCGAGGTTGTACTGCACGTAAGCGGAGATGTTGGGGATCACGAGGAACGACGCCAGCGTCACGATCGCCGTCGTCGCGTACGAGAGCAGGACGATCGGCCGGCCGAGGAGGACGCGGAGCTCGCCAAGGGCGCTGCCCGACGACGGCTCGCCGGCGAGGTGGTCCCGCAGCGGGGGCAGGAGGAAGATCGCGAGCCCGGCGACGAGCAGCCCGAGCGCCGCGACGGCGAAGAACGGCAGCGGGAAGCCGCCGCGCCGGGCGAGCTCCAGCCCGGCCGGGATGCCGAGCACCGAGGCGACCGAGAACGAGCCCATCACGACGCCCATCGCCTTGCCGCGCCGCTCGGGCGGGATGACGTCCGCGACGATGGAGAACGCGACCGAGGTCGCGGGCCCGCCGAACACCCCGGCGAGCACGCGCGCCGCCATGAGGCTCGGCAGCCCGGTCGCGAAGCCGCCGGCCGCGGTGCCGGCGACGAGGCCGAGCATCGCCACCGCGAGCGCGCTGCGCCGGTCGAACCGGTCGAGGAAGAACGCGCCGGCGAGGCCGGACAGCGCGGCGGCCGCCGTGTAGCTGCCGCCGATGAGGCCGATATCCGACATCGGGATGCCGAGGGCGACCGCGAAGTCGGGCCCGAGCGGCATGACCATCACGAAGTCGAGGATATTGATGAACTGAACCGCAGCGACGAGGAAGATGATGCTCCGCTCGGAGCGATGTGTGGACACAAGGATCGACTGTAACGTTAGCGCGTGGCTCGTACGAGAAGAATACGAGCCGCCGAGGCGTCAAGGGCGTTGTGGAGAGGGCCTGTGGGCTCGCCCGCCGTCGGCGCAGCTCGCTTCCCAGCGGCTCTTCCCGACGGCTCTTCCCGGCGGCTCTCTCGATCTGCGCGCGGCGGCGCGATGGTTGCTCGCCGCGCAACGCCGCGTTGCGCGCGCGCAACATTGTCCCTTCCGGGGGGACACCTTACGATGGCTTCCATGGATCGCCGCACTGCCCTCGGCGCCCTCGCCGCCGCGCCCGTCGCGGCCGCGTGCGCCCGCACCGAGCCCTCGCCCACCAGCACCGACGAAGCCGCGCTCGCCGCAGAGGACGTCGTCCGCGACGTCGCGCCGCTCGGATTTCCCTGGGAGACGCTCGACCCCTTCCTGTTCTGCGCCCACCACGACGACGCGTATCCGGCCGGCAACGAGCGGATGGGGCCGGCCGCGTCGCTCGCGGGCCGCGCCATCGGCCGCGATTTCGCGGGCAAGGACGGCTGGCGAATGTACCACGGCCAGGTGGTCCCCGGCTTCCCGCAGCACCCGCACCGCGGCTTCGAGACCGTGACGATCGTGCGGCGCGGGCTCATCGATCACTCGGACTCGCTCGGCGGGGCCGCGCGCTACGGCCGCGGCGACGTCCAGTGGCTCACGGCGGGGAGCGGCGTCGTTCACGCGGAGATGTTCCCGCTCCTCGAGAAGGGCGGGCCCAACCCGCTCGAGCTCTTCCAGATCTGGCTCAACCTCCCGCGCGCCGACAAGCTCGCCGATCCGCACTTCGTGATGATGTGGGGCGACACGATCCCGAGGCAGCTCGTGCGCGACGCCGCCGGCAGGGCGACCGAGATCACCGTCGTCGCCGGCCGCTTCGGCGAGCTCCGCCCGCCGGCCCCGCCGCCGAGGTCGTGGGCGGCGCGCGCGGACGCCGATGTCGCGATCTGGACGCTCAAGATGGCGCCGGGCGCGCGGTTCGCGCTGCCGGCCGCCTCGCCCGGCGCGGGCCGCGCCCTCTACTTCTTCCGCGGCGCCGAGCTGCGCGTCGGCGCCCGCCGCGTCCCCGCGGGCCGCCGGATCACGCTCCGCGACGGCGCCGGCGCGCTCCTCGAGAACGGCCCCGACGAGGCCGAGATCCTGCTCCTCCAGGGCCGGCCGATCGGCGAGCCCGTCGCGCAGCACGGCCCCTTCGTGATGACCACGATGGCCGAGGTCCAGCAGGCGTTTGTCGACTACCGGCGGACCGGCTTCGGCGGCTGGCCGTGGCCGAGCGACGATCCGGTCCACGGGCGCGCGGAGGGCCGGTTCGCGCGGTACCCCGACGGGCGCATCGACAAGGCCGGATGACCCTCCGGCCGCGCTCGGCGGCGCCGGCGCGGGGCGAGGCGCCGGTGGTGCGGTAGTTACCGCGGGCAGACCGCAGAGGGGCGAACCGCCAAGGCGCCAAGGACGCCAAGGACGCCAAGAAATCTCAATAATTTTAAGTTCTTGGCGCCTTGGCGTTCTTGGCGCCTTGGCGTTCCCCAACGTACCGCGCTACCGAGGCGCCCGGTGACGCCGCGCCTCACCCGGAGCGCCGCGGCTGGGGCGCCGACGGCCCCGGCGCGGCCTCGCGCGGCGCCCGCTGGGAGGCGTAGCGGATCCCGTCCTGCAGGGTGCCGCGCGTGACGATGCCGGTGAGCTCCGCGCCGAGCGCCACGAGGGTCTGGGCCACCTCCGGGCGGATGCCCGTGAGCACGACCTCGGCCCCGAGCAGCTGCACGCCGCGCGCGGTCTTGAGCAGCGCGTCCGCGACCTGCGCGTCCACGTTCGGGACGCCCGTGATGTCGAGGATGGCGATCCGCGCGCCGGAGGCGCTGATCCCGTGCAGCAGGGTCTCGACCACGCGCTCGGCGCGCGCGCGATCCAGCGAGCCGACGAGCGGCATCGCGAGCACGCCGTCGCTGAGCGGGACGAGCGGCGTGGAGAGCTCGGCCAGGAGCCGCGCCTGCGACCGGATGACCTCGTCGCGCAGGCGGGCCTGCTCCTGCTCGGCCTCCTTGCGGGCGGTGATGTCCATGGTCACGCCGCAGTAGCCGGCCGGGCTCCCGTCGTCGTTGCGCAGCAGCTGCATCTGGGTCTCGACCCAGATCACGCGGCCGTCCTTCGTGCACCACCGGCTCTGCGCGCTGGCGGAGCCCTCCGCGAAGAGCGCCGCCGTGACGTCGGCCGACGAAAGGTCGTCGGGGTGCGTGATCTTCGCCCAGAAATTGGGCTCGGAGAGCCACTCTTCCGGGGTGTAGCCGCTCATGGCGAGGGCGCGCTCGCTCACGAAGCTCACCCGCTGGCGCGACGGGTCCTCGACGAACCAGATCTCCCAGACGATGCCGGGCACGCTGGCGATGAGCCGCTCCAGGCGGCGCCCCAGCGCCTCGGCCCTGCTCGAGAGCTGCGCCTGCTCGGCCATCGCGCGGGCGGCCGTGTCCGCGCTCCGCGCGAGGCAGCAGAGCCTCGTCTCGCCCGAGGCGCCGCGCTCCGCGTGGGCGACGATCTTGACCCGGCGGGGCGCGCCGTCGCCGCGCCGGAGCCGGACCACGAAGACCACGGCGTCGCTCGAGCGCGCCGCCTCGCCGAGCGCCGCCTCCGCGTCGGCCCTGTCCTCGGGCGCGACGAGATCCTGCAAACGCTGCCCGAGGAGCGCCTCGGGCGACACACCGTAAACGCTGGCGGCGGCCGGCGACGCCGTGACGAAGGTGCCGTCGTCGAGGTGCTGCGAGCGGACGCAGCGATCGAACGACAGCCCGGCTTGAGACGAAGCAGGCGAGCTCATGCGTGGCGTCTCTCCTCGCGGAGGTCCCGAACAACAAGCACACGGCGCCCCCGAGGTCGAGCAACGCGAGGCCGCGCGCGGCTCGGATCGCCCCGACGCAAAGCCGCCTTCGCCCGCTCGCCGGTCAACCCCTCGGCGGACGCGCTCTCCTCGGAGCCTCTCTCAGAGCCTCTCCGGGCACCTGCCCGCCTGCGGCGCCGCCTCGAGCTCGAGCTCGCGCACGCGGGCGGGCGCGCCGGGCTCGAGCCTGAGCTTCATCACCATGTTCCCGCCGCGCTCGCACGCGAGGCGGAACGAGTGCTCCTGCTCCCCGTCCGACTCGATCGAGCCGCCGAGCTTGCACCGCCCGTGCTCCGCGCGCAGCTCGGAGAGCTCCCGCTGGACGGCGCCTTCGTCGACGGCCTGCGAGAACACCTGCTGGAAGGGAGCCTTCTTCTGGCCGGAGGCGAGCGCGACGACCTGCTCCGCGCTGCGCTTCATCGCCTCGGTGGGCGGCGCGACGGCGCTGAAGCGGAACGCGCTGATCCGGGACTTCTCGGCGTCCAGGGTGAGCTTTGCCGCCATGCGCCCCCGCTCGCAGGTCATCGCGAACCGCGCCTCGCGCGGCCCCTTCGACGAGATCAGCGCGCCGGGCTTGCAGGCGCCGTGGTCCTTCTTCAGGCGCTCCACGATCTCCTCGAAGGCGCCAGGCGAGACGTGCTCCAGGAAGCCTCTCGTGAAGAGCTCCTCGTAGCGCGCCCGCTCGAAGCGCTCGTACAGGGCGACGGACGCCTGGAAGGCCGACTCCAGGCGAGGGCTCGGGCGCTCCCTCCGGGGCGCGGTGACGCCGGCTCGCCGGAGCGCCGCGCGCACCTCGTCGAGCAGCGCCTCCCGGTCCGTGTCGACGAGGCTCGAGAGCAGCACGATCCCCACGCCGGCCCGCGGATAGAGCTCCACCCAGGCGGAGTATCCGTCGACCGCGCCGCTGTGCTGGACGACCTCTGCGTCCTCGCAGCTCTCGTGGACGTGCCACGCGAGCCCGATCGCGCTCGCCCTCGCGTCGACCGCGTAGCGCCCCTCGGCGGCGGCCGGCTCGACCGAGAGGTGCGCCGGCCGCGCCGCCGTGTGGGCCTCGCGGACCGAGCTCCGCCGGAGGGGCCCTGTCTCGGCGCCGCTGCGCGGCGGATAGGCCGAGAGCTGGAAGGCGGCGTAACGTGCCATGTCGCGCAGCGACGCGTAGAGCCCGCCGGCCGCCTCGGACGCGCCGAACCGCCAGTGGGGCTCCGGCCTCAGCTTGCCGTGCTTCTTGACGTGCCCTGTCGCGAGGCGCCCCGGGGGGACGGCGCTCTCGTCCCAGAACGAGGACGTCATGCCGAGCGGCGCGAGGATCGCCTCGCTCACGACATCGCGGTAGCGGCGCCCGGAGGCGCGCTCGACGACGAGCCCGAGGAGCGAGAACCCGAAGTTCGAATAGAGCTCCTTCGTCCCGGGGACGTACTCCAGGACCGTGCCGGGCACCGCCGCGCGGACCTCGGCCGCGGTGACCTCGCGCGTCGAATCCGAGTAATCGAACCGGCCGAGCCGCGGCAGCCCCGACGAATGGGTGAGCAGGTGCCGCAGCGTGATCCGCGGCGAGTCGGCGGTCGGATAGACCACCTCCGCGAGCTCCGGGAGGTAGCGCGACGCGGGATCGTCCAGCGCGAGCTTGCCCTCGTCCCGGAGCTTCAGGATCGCGGCCGCGGTGAAGGTCTTGGTGATCGAGCCGACGCGGTAGACGGTATCGGCGTCCGGCGCCGCCGAAGTCGCCGGATCGATCGCGCCGAAGCCCCGGGAATACGCGAGCTCGCCGCCCTCGACGATGCCGATCGAGAACCCCGGGAGCTTCTGCCGATCGAGCTCGGCGGCGAGGTGGGCCTCGATCTGCGGCACGGCGGCCAGGAGCTTCGTCCGGCGCGCGGGGTCGTCGACCCACGCGGGCGGCTCCTCCGCGACGAGGATCGGCGCGTCGGTCGGCGTGGGCGGCGCGGTCGGCGCGGGCGCGGCCGGCGCCGCCGCGCGGAGGGCCGGCCGCGCCGCCGGGGCCGCGGGCGCGACGCGCGGGCGCTCCCCCGCGGCGCAGTGAGTCATGGCGAGGAGGAGCGACAGCAGGGCGGCGCGGCGCATGGGCGAGGCGCGAGGCTACCAGCACCGGGTGGGCGGGGTCATCGCTCCCCGCCGCTCGCCGGGCGCGCCCGTCACCCCGCGCGGGCGGCGGGCGGCGGCTCGGACGGCTCGTTCCAGCAGTCGTTCGCGCCCGCCCGGTGCTGCGCGCGGTACTCCGACGGGCTGACGCCCTCGGATCGCCGGAACTGCTCGGCGAAGCGCGACGCCGAGTCGTAGCCGCAGGCCGTCGCGACCTCCAGCACGCCGTGGCGCCCCGAGCGCAGGAGCGTCTTGGCGAGATCGAGGCGCTCCTTCCACAGGAGGGTCCGGAACGAGACCCCCTTCGCGCCGAGCCGGCGGCGCAGCGTTGCGTTGCTCACCCCGAGCGCGCGCGCGACGTCCTGGGCCGCCCACGGGCGCGCCGGATCGCGGCGCACCAGCGTCCGGACCGCGAGCGCCGGATCGAGCGCCAGCGTCGACGCGGCGGCGCGCCCCTCCTCGAGCTGCTCCCGGTGCTGCAGGAGCAAGGTCAGGACCAGGTCCTCCAGCCGGTGCTCGAGGAGCAGCGCGTGCGCGCCGGGCAGGAGGAGCGTGTTCACGAGGTGGATCATCGCCTGGATCGACGGCAGCGCGGAGCGCAGGAGGTGCGGCCGATCCGCCTCGAAGCCGCCGAGCCCGCGCTGGACGCAGAGCGTGGGGTAGCGGCGCTGGAGCCGCTCGTCGACCTCGCTCAGGAGCTCGACGGTGAACGCGCGGTAGACGCCGCGCTCCGGGTCGGGCTCGTTCACGAGCTCGAGCGGGATGCCCTGCGGCACGAGCAGCATCTGCCCTTCCCGGGCCACGAGGCGCGCGTTGCCGCCCGGGCCGTCGAGGAAGATCCGCTTCGTGCCGTCGAGGATGAGCACGATGAGCGGCCGGGAGAGCCGCTGGAGCGAGATCCGCTCGCGCGTGCGGGAGAAGACCCCGATCCATCGGGCGAGGCCGCCGCCGTTCGCGCCGCCCGCCGCGGACGCGCGCTCCAGCCGGGCGAGGGCCTCCCGGAGCGCGCTCCAGGCCTGGGCGTGATCGGAGGGCTCGAGCAGTCGGGTGAGCTGGGTGGTCATCGTCGATCCTGACTCCTGGACAGGGGCTCTCTGGTCGAGGGGACGCGCGCCGGCCCGGCCGGGACGGCGGAGCGTACCCGCGCCGGCCCGGGCGAAGGAGCGCTCTTCCGCCGGCTCACCGGGCGTCGAGCAGGACGACCTCGTCGTCGTTGAAGAGCGGGATCAGCAGGCGGTTCCGCGAGCGATCCCAGCCGAGGTCGGCCGGGCTCGGGAGCCCCTCGGCGAGCGTGGAGACGCGCGGCGCCGCGCCCCCGGCGGGGTCGACCGCGAAGATGGCGCCGGCGTCCCAGCTCGACACGAGGAGCCGGCCGTCGTCGAGGCGCACGAGGCCGTCGAGCGCGCCCGCAGGCAGGGCGATCTCGCGCCGCCTCTCCCCTGAGGCGTCGTACGCGTCGATCCGCGCGGCGCCGAGGTAGGCCACCCAGATCTCGCCGTCGGCGCACGCGACGCCGTTCGGGTGCGGCAGCGCGGGATCGGCGACGATCCGCGACACCTGCCCGCTCGGCTCGATGACGACGAGCGCGTCCGTGCCGACGCCGGTGATGGCGCCGCCCTCGAGGGTGATGCCGGTGTCCGACGCCACGATCGCGCCGTCGGGCATGACCGCGATGTCGTTGAGCAGGCCGGCGCCGGGGACCTCGATGTCCTGGATCGGCGCGCCGTCGCCGGCGTCGAAGACGTGGACGGCATCGATGTCGGCCACGTAGAGCTTGCCGCCCGCGATGGCCATGCCCTTGGGGGCGCTCAGGGTGACGCCCTCCGAGGCGCCGTCGATCCACGTGAGGTCGAGGACCTCGCCGTCCGGCGAGACGCGGGAGATGAAGCCGCGATCGTCCTTGTCCACGGGTGAGCCGACGATGTTCGAGACCAGGTACACGTCGCGCTCCTCGTCGTGGAGCACGGACTCGGGCGTGGTGAAGCCGCCGACGCGGCGTTGATCCGGCGCGGCCGCGGCCGGGTCGCCGGCGCACGCCTGGAGGACGACGGCGGAGAGGGAGACGAGGACCGCGGCGAGGCGCTTCGGGTGCGTTTTCATGAGGGGGCTCTCTCGGTTGAACGGGCCGGCGACGCGCCGGTCGTGCGCCTACCGTGCGCCCGGTCGCGGCGCGGCGCGCGCCTGCGGCGCTCATTGGCGCGCCCGAAACGCTCACGGGCCTCCTCGGGCCTACCGTCTCCGCAGGATCGGGAGGACAGCCATCATGGTGGCAAGAGGTCCAGAAGAATCCTCTCCTTGGTGACTTGGCTCCTTTTCTGAGCGATGCTCTCGATATCCATGAAACAAGCAAGGTAGTACTCCACGGCTCCGGATGGGCTCGACGTACAGCTTGAACATCGCGCGCCGCGAGCGCCGGATCTCCACAATGCCACGAACGTCTTGGTCGAGATCTACAGAGCCCGCCTGTCCGCCAGGACGACGCTACAACGTGTTGTGAGCGACACTGAGCGACACCGAGCGACACTGGACGTCGCCCACACTTGACAAGTGTTGCGCCCCAGACAATCCTGCGGTAAATGTGACGGTCAGCACGTGGTACCCTGAATGCAGCCCGAGCCAGACAACGACACGCCGCTCGACGAGCAGGTCGCCGCGCTGAGGAAGCGCGTCGCGGAGCTGGAGGAGGCGCTGGCCGAGGCGCGACGGCCGCGCGAGCAGAGGCCCGCCCAGGAGCAGCACGGGCTCCTGGCCAGATTCTTCTCGGTGGACGCCTCCGGCCACGCCGCGCTCCTCGACGCGATCCCGGCGATGGTGTTCTTCAAGGATCGGGAGCACCGCTACCTCGCCGTCAACAAGGCCTACGCCGACCACTACCGCCTCTCGGCCGACAAGATCGTCGGGAAGCGCGACGAGGAGATCTTCGTCCCGGAGGTCGCGCAGAGCTACCGCGAGAACGACGAGATCATCATGTCGGACGGGGTCCCGCGGCTGAACGTGGAGCTCCGGTGGAAGCTCGAGGACGGGAGCGACGGCTGGACGCTGGAGAACAACGTCCCCTTCCGCGACGACGCCGGGCGCGTGATCGGGATGGTGGGGGTCGTGGTCGACATGACCGCACGCAAGAGGACCGAAGAGGCGCTGCGGCAGATCGAGTCCGACCTCCTCGCCAGCCAGTCGCGGCTCATCGAGACCATAGCCGCCCTCTCGACGCCCGTCCTGCCGATCGACGAGGGCGTCCTCGTCCTGCCGCTCGTCGGCCACCTCGACAGGGCGCGCTGCCGCCAGCTCATGTCAGCGATGCTGCAAGGCGTGGAGCGCCATGACGCCGAGTTCGTGATCCTCGATCTCACCGGCGTCCCGCTCATCGACGGCGACGTCGCGGATCACATCCTGCGCGCGGTGCAGGCCGTCTACCTGCTCGGCGCGCAGTGCGTCCTGGTCGGCATGTCCGCGCGCACCGCCGGCTCGCTCGTGAACACCGGCGAGTCGCTCGATGAGCTCATCCTCCTGAGAGACCTCCGGGCCGGCGTGCGCTACGCGATGTCCCGGAAGGCGAAGGCCCGCGTCCATCCGATGATGCTCCCGTAGTCGGCCCGTAGTCGGCCCGTAGTCGGATAAACGGCGAGGCGCGCCGCCCCGCTCACCCGCGCTCCACCGCCGCGCGGCCCGCGGTCGGCAGCGGGCCTCACAACCCCTCCCCTCGCACCTCCACCCAGCGTGCGCGACGCGGCGCGCGCGCCCAGGCGGAGCCCAGCGCCGCGCGGCGACCCGCGCCCTGCGCCAGTTCCCACTTGACGGTCCGCCGCGGGGCTGGTGACATCGCTTCAGGATCGTCCTCACGAAGGTCGTTTGGAAGGTCGGTTGATCGCCTGGCGCACAGGCGCGGACCAGAGCTCGTCTTCGGGGCCGAGTCGCCTCCTGTCTGGGCTCGATCTGCCTCGAAAGAACGTCACGATGGGAGGCACGGAGGCCTTCACGAGGATGCTTGTCGACCCGAAGCTGCGCGCGCCGTCGCGCCAGTGCGGACAGGCGCCGCCCCGCTGGCTCGCGCTGGGCCGCGCGCTCCCGGGCCGGGCTCGCCTCGCGCTCGGGGCGGCGAGCTTCCTGCTGATGATCGCGCTCTACGCCTGGCTCCCGGATCGCGAAGGGGCGAGCGCGGCCATCGTCCCGACGCTCGCGAGCATCGGGCGCGCCACGGCCGACGCGCTCGCCGCGAAGGAGTTCTGGGTCGATGTCCAGCACAGCTTCCTGCGCGTCACGGCCGGGTTCGCCGCCGCCGCGCTCCTCGCGGTCCCCCTCGGCGTGCTCGCCGGCGCCTTCCGATCGATCGCCGCGCTGCTCGAGCCACAGGCCGAGTTCCTCCGCTACGTCCCGGTGCCGGCGCTGATCCCGCTCGTCATGATCGTGGCGGGCATCGGCGAGGGCGCGAAGGTCCTCCTCGTGTTCCTGGGCACCTTCTTTCAGCTCTTGCTCATGACCGCGGACGAGGTGCGGCGCGTCCCGGCGCAGCTGCTCCACGTCAGCCAGAGCCTGGGCGCGAACCGGCGCGAGATCGTCTGGCGCGTCCTCACCCCGGCCGCGCTCCCCGGGATCTGGAGCGCGCTGCGCATGTGCAACGGCTGGGCGTGGAGCTACGTCGTCGTCGCCGAGCTCGTGGCCGCGACCGAGGGCCTCGGCTTCCGCGTCCTGCGCTTCTATCGCTTCATCCAGACGCCGAGCATCTTCGCTTACCTCCTCGTGCTGGGGCTCCTCGGCCTCGGCCTCGACTGGGTGTTCCGCGCGGCCTCTCGCCGCCTGTTCCGCTGGACGAGAGGGGGCGGGGCGTGAAGCTGTCGCTGCGCGGCGTCGCCAAATCGTACTCGGGTCGCCGCGGCGAGACGGACGCCCTCGCGCCGCTCGACATCGACGTGCGCGAGGGCGAGTTCATCAGCCTGGTGGGCCCCTCCGGGTGCGGCAAATCGACGCTCCTGCACGTCGTCGCCGGGCTCGAGCCGCCGACCGCCGGCGAGGTCGAGCTCGACGGCGAGCGCGTCCTCGGCCCCGGCGCCGAGATCGGCCTCATGTTCCAGCAGCAGACGCTGTTCCCCTGGCTGAGCGTCCAGGAGAACGTCCGCTTTCCGCTGACCCTCGCCCATAACCGCGGCCGGGTGGCCGGGGGCGATCCCGGCCGGCAGGCGGCGCGGGTCGACAGCCTGCTGCGCCTCGTCGGGCTCTGGGACTTCCGCGACAGCTACCCCGCGGAGCTGAGCGGCGGCATGCAGCAGCGCGCCGCCCTCGCGCGCGCGCTCGTCGGCCAGCCCGAGGTGCTGCTGATGGACGAGCCGTTCGGCGCGCTCGACGCCCAGACGCGCGAGCAGATGCAGGAGCTCCTGCTCCACCTCATCCAGCACCACCGCATCGCCACGCTGTTCGTCACGCACGACGTGGACGAGGCCCTGCTCCTGTCCGATCGCGTCGTCGTCTTCTCGGAGCGGCCAGGCCGCGTGCTGGCCACCCTCGACGTGACCTTCGCGCGGGCCGCGCGCTCGCCGGAGCTCAAGCTCGACGAGGCCTTCCTGCACCAGAAGCGCGAGATCATGGCGCTGCTGCGCGGGCGCGATCGGTTCGAGACGCAGCGCGATCGGCTGCTCTTCGGGCTCACCAACACGCAATCAAACGCGGGAGAAGGGGGACCATGAAACGAAGGACCGTCTTGCAAGAGCTCGGGGCGGCGCTCGCCTGCCTCGTCCTGTCCGTCGGCTGCTCGAACAAGGAGGCGGCGCCGGGCGAGCCGGGCGCCGCCGCCGGGCCCAGCGCGCGCCCCGGGGCCGCCGCGCCGCCGGCCGCGCCGCCCGCGGCGCCCGTCAAGCTCACCGTCGGTCACGACCTGTGGATCGGCTACTCGGGCGTCTTCCTCGCGAACGAGCTCGAGCTCTTCAAGAAGGCCGGGCTGAGCGTCGAGCTCAAGCCGTTCTCGAACCCCGGGGACACGCTCGCGGCGCTGGCCGCGGGCCAGCTCGACGTCGGCCTCACCACCCTGCAGAACCTGGCCGTCTTGCACGGCAACAGCGAGTCGGACGTCGTGGCCATCGCCCTGGTCGACAGCTCGAACGGCGCCGACGCCGTGGTGGCCAAGGAGAGCATCGCGACCATGGCCGATCTCAAGGGCAAGACGGTCGCGCTCACGCTCGGCGAGGTCAACCACATGCTGTTCCTCTTCGGCCTCGAGAAGAGCGGGGTCAGCCCCGGCGACGTGAAGATCACGAGCATGAGCGCCGACGACGCCGGCGCCGCGTTCGTCGCCGGGAAGGTCGACGCCGCGGTCACCTGGGAGCCGTGGATCACCAAGGCCACCAAGAACGGAGGCCACGTGATCTTCACGAGCGCCAGCATGCCCGACACGATCACGAACTCGGTGGCCGTGCAGCGGTCGAAGCTCGCCTCCGGCGGCGACGCCTACACCCGGCTGCTCGGCGCCATCGATCAGGGGGTCAAGACGCTGCGGAGCGAGCCGGACAAGGCGCACCCCATCATCGGCAAGTACTTGAACGCTTCGCCCGAGGACGTGAAGGGCATGCTGAGCGGCGACAAGATCTACGACCTGGCCGACAACAAGCAGCTCTTCGGCGCGGCGGACAAGGCCGGCCCCGCCTATGCCTCGGTGAAGTCCGTGGTCGACTTCACCGTCCAGTCCAAGCTCGTCAAGAAGGCGCCGGCGCCCGAGTCGCTGCTCGACCCGAGGTTCGTCCGATGAGCCGCGACGAGGAGCTCATGGGCCGGGCGCTTTCGCTCGCGCGCGGCGCGATGCGCGCGGGCGAGCCGCCGTTCGGCGCCCTGGTCGTCGCCCCGGACGGCACGATCGTGGCCGAGGCGACCGACGAGGTGAACGGCCAGCGCGACTTCACGTACCACGCCGAGGTGGGCGCCGTCCGCCGCGCCTGCGCGGCCGTCGGGCCGGACCTGCAGGGATACACGCTCTACACGACCGTGGAGCCCTGCCCGATGTGCTTCACCGCGGCCTGGCTCGCGCGGATCAGCCGCGTCGTCTTCGGCTGCACGATGGCGGAGGTCACGGCCGCGACCGGCGGCGCGCAGCGCGAGCTCGCCGTCCCGGCGCGGTGGATGAACGAGCACTCGGGCGCTCCCGTCGACCTCGTGGGCGGCGTCCTCGACGCACAGTGCCTCGCGCTGTTCGGCCAAGCGTAGCGCGCCCGGGACTTCCGGGCTCGCCGTCGAGCCCGGCCGCGGGGCTGCTGCTGAGGAAGCAGTTGCGCTGAACCGCTGCTCGGATCCGAGCAGCGCGCGGGGCGAGCGCGCCGCCGGTGCGCCGCGATCCACGGTCAAGAAGGGCGATTCTCGGCGCCGGCGTCGAGGCACGCGCGTTGCAGCGAGCGGCGTGCCAAACCGGCCATCGATCATCCACGGCGCATCCACCGGCGACCTCGGCGCGCCCCTACCCTTCTTTGGAGTCTTCATGACCGACCGTATCGCTCGTCTTAAGGCCTCGCCCTCCGTGGCGGTGAAGGAAAAGCTCGACTACCCCGTCATCGACACGGACATCCACACCAACGACTACTCGCCCGCGCTCGAGGATTTCGTCGCCACGTACGGCGGCGCCAAGCTCGTGGACGATCTGCGCAAGGCGCTGAGCTCCCGCCGCCGCAACGCCGAGAACAGCAGCGGCAAGGACTGGTACACCCAGACGCCCGAGGAGCGGCAGCACTACCGCACGGTCAGGTCGCCGTGGTGGGCGCGGGTGACGCGCAACACGCTGGACGTGGCCACGTACCACCTCCCGTCGCTGCTCGCCGAGCGCCTGGAGGAGCAGGGCTCCGACTACTCGGTGCTGTTCCCGAACAACACCCTCGCGCCGCTCGCCGTGAAGGACCGGGGCGCGCGGCAGGCGCTGCAGCGCGCGATCAACCACTACCACGCGGATCTATTTCGCAAGTACAGCGACCGTCTCACCCCGGTGGCCGGCATCCCGCTGAACACGCCCGAGGAGGGGATCGAAGAGCTGGAGTTCGCGGTCAAGAAGCTCGGGCTCAAGGCGATCAACATCTCCGGCGGCGTGCGCCGCCCGATCAAGGCCATCGCGGAGAAGTACCCGCCGGACCAGCACCCGGAGATCGCGAAGTACGCGACCTACATCGATTTCTACGGTATCGACAGCGAGTACGACTACGATCCTTTCTGGGCGAAGGTGGTCGAGCTCGGCGTGCCCGTGCTCACCCACTATGGCAGCCAGGGCTGGACCGGGCGCTCGTCGATCAGCAACTACATGAACAACCACATCGGCCACTTCGCCGATGGTTCGGAGGCGTTCGCCAAGGCGCTGTTCTTCGGCGGCGTCACCCGCCGCTTCCCGGGGCTGCGCATCGGCATGCTCGAGGGCGGCGCGGACTGGGGCGCGCGGGTCTACATCCACCTCGTCGACCGCTTCCAGAAGCGCGGCCCCGAGGGCCTGAAGCACTACGACCCGGCGGCGACCGATCGCGCGCTCCTTACCGAGCTGTTCCGGCGCTACGGCGCGGATCTCGTGAAGGGACGCTCCATCGAGGGCGAGCAGCTGATCGCCGACACGCTCGGGGCCGGGTACACGAGCGACGCGCGCCAGCCCGCGCCGGAGTACCGCAACGACTTCGCGGCCGCGGGCATCGAGAAGATCGAAGACATCCGCGATCGCTGGGTGAACAACTTCTTCTTCGGGTCCGAGTCGGACGACCGCACCATCGCCGCCGCGTTCAACGACAAGGCGAACCCGCTCGGCGCGAAGATCAACGCCATCTACTCCTCGGACGTCGGCCACTGGGACGTCCCCGACCTCACCGAGGCGCTCGCCGAGAGCTGGAGCCTCGTGGAGGAGGGCGTCATCAGCGCCGAGGACTTCAAGGCGTACGTCTTCGAGAACCCGTACAAGCTGTACACCGAGGCCAACGCGAGCTTCTTCAAGGGCACGCGGGTCGAGGAGAAGCTGAAGCAGAGGGCGCCGGCGAGGGGCGACGAGCGGCGCGGCCCGCAGCCGGGCGCGCGGAACGAGGGCTCACCCGGCAAACCGGTGGAAATAAGCGCGTAGCCCCGCCGCGTCGAGCCCCGCCCCCAGCGCGAACATCAGCGCGAGCCGCGCCTTGGGCCCCGAGAGCGCGCCCGCGGCGATCGCCCCGAGGTCGCGCAGCCGCCGCCCCCCGCCGGGCGCGCCGTACGTCGGCGTGACCCGGCCGCCGGGGCACCGCGAGCTCAGCACCACCGGGACGCCGGCCTGCACCAGCGCAGCGATCGCCCCCTCCCAGCTCCCGCAGACGTTCCCCGCGCCCGAGCCCTCGATCACCACCCCGCGCGCCCGGGCGTCGAGGAGCGCGCGCAGGAGGAGGTCGTCCATCCCGGACGCCATCTTGACGAGGTAGACCCGCGGCTCGGGCGCGGCGGGCGGGAGCCGCGGCGTCCTCGCCGGGCGCGCGTGGATGCGGACGCCCTCGCCGTCGACCGAGCCGAGGGGCCCCGCGCCCGGCGACGCGAAGGTGCCGAGCGCGGTCGTGTGGGTCTTCATCACCCACCGGGCGGCGTGGATCTCGTCGTTCATCGCGACGAGCACCCCGAGCCCGCGCGCCGCCGGCTCGACCGCGACGCGCGCGGCCGAGACCAGGTTGCGCGGGCCGTCGGCGCCCGCCGTGCTCGCGTCGCGCATCGCGCCGGTGAGCACCACCGGGGTGTCCCCGTCGAGCAGCAGATCCAGCGCGAACGCGGTCTCCTCGAGCGTGTCCGTGCCGTGGGTGACGACGACGCCGGTCACCTCGGGATCGGCCTGGAGATCGCGCGCCGCGCGAGCGATCTCCGCGATCCTGTCCGGGCCGAGGTTCCAGCTGCTCTCGAGGCAGACCTCGGTGACCGCGATCTCGGCGACGCGGCCGAGCGCCGGCACGCCGGCGAGGAGCTCCTCCGCGCGGACGGCGGGCACGGCGGCGCCTGTCTGCGGGTCGACCCGGCTCGCGATGGTGCCGCCGGTGGTGACGAGGTGGACGCGAGGCATCGGATGGCTCCGGGTCGAGGGGGGTTGTGAAGACATCGTTAGTTAGGCTTACGATACTCGCATGCCTTCCGAGCACGACAGCCGTGGTGGCAACGGACGGCAGCGTGCGCGCGACCGCCCCGCGGGCCGGCCGCCGCGGCGAGCGACGGCTGGCCGGGGCGCAGGGGATCACCGCAGGTGCGCGAGCGGGAGCCCCGCGACGGGCGCGCGGAACGTGAGCAGCCGCGGCATCGCCAGCGACCCCATGTAACACGTGCGGAGATCGGGCCCGCCGAACGTGATGCTCGTCGGCAGCTGCACGGTGTCGCCGGCGCAGGCGCCGAGATCGGCCGGCTCGATGGTGCCGCTCCGCTGCTTCACGAGCATCGCCTCCAGGACCGCGGGGCGCGGGTCCTCGAAGACGGTCTGGTAGCTGCCGTCGGGGAAGATCACGCCGAGGCCGTTGCGGCAGACGGCCACCACCCAGAGGTTGCCCTCGGCGTCGAAGGCGAAGCCGTCCATGTACCCGCCGATGCCGAGGCTGTCGGGGCCGAACTGCTCGGGATCGCCGAGGCTGCCGTCGTCCCGCACCGGGAAGCGGAGGAGGCGGCCGGGGATGGTCTCGACGGCGTAGAGGAACTTCTCGGCGGCGTCGAGGCGCACCTCGTTCGTCATGCTGAGGTTGTCGGCCACGATGCGCGGGCCCTTCTCGTCGACGAGCACGATGTACCCGTCGCGGACGTTGCCCACGACGGCGAGCCACCACGGGAGCTGCCGTGTCGAGACGGAGATCCAGAGGCGGTCGCGCGAGTCGACGAAGCAGAAGTTGACGGCGCCGAGGGGCATTCCGTCGATGGAGTCGAGGAGGACCTCGGACCGGCCGTCGCGGTGGAGCTTGTAGACCTTGCCGCCGGACATGGCGGCGACGATGAGGTTCCCCTGCCGGTCCATCGCCATGCCGTTCGGCTCGCCCACGTCCGGGCCGAGGGTCGCCTGCCTGCCGTCGGGATCGATGCGCGTCGCGATGCCGCGGGCGTCCGAGGTCCAGAGCGTGCCGTCGGCCTCGGCGATCACGCACTCCGGCCGGACGAGCCCCTGCCCAACGTGCTCGATCCGCGCCGGATCGAGGGTGAATCCCCTCACTGATGACATGGATTGACCTCCCGGCGCGGCGCCTCGCCGCGCGCTCGACGCGGGCGAGCATAACATCGCCCTCCCGTCCACGAGGGGGATCGGGAGCCGCCGCGCCACCCCGGCCGTCAGGTCGAACGAGCGCTGCGCGCGAGGATCTGGACGGTGGGCGTCGAGCGCGCCAGGCAGCGTTGACGTGACTCAAAAATGACACATTCTGCGGCAACGTCCGTTCGTCCGCGGGTCGTTCATCGACCTGGGCGAGACGGCGCGGGCGCTCCGCGCGCCGGCGCGCGCCACAGGGGCGGGCGGCCAGCGCGCCGGCGACGACGAGCCGCGGCGAGACGCTGCATAGCGTGGCGTCGCTGGAGCGACCGGGCGAGCCGTCGTCAGTCGCGATTCACCACCTTGTAGCCGTGAAACATGGTGCCCTCGGAATGCCCCGCGTCGGCGATAACGTAGGGATAGCCAGCGGTGTGGGTATGCCAGGCGCTGAGATAGTTGACGTTGTCCAATGGATAATCCTCGAGGCGCATGACCTGCTCGCTATCTTCCGTCGTGTCGTTGGAGATCTCGTATGCTGGCCCACATGAGATGAAGTTATCATTGATGGAGAAGCTGTTCTGGCGCACGCACGCCTTCGCGAACGGGTACACCACGGGAATCGTGTGATGCGGCGGGACGGCATGAGAACCATAATGAACATCGACATCGAGGCGATCGACCTCGCCCAGCGTCAACAACTCCGAGCTCACGTGTGGACAATAGAGCACGCCATCCACATTGGCGTCGCAGAGGCCCACCGGGTACCTCCTGATCTTATCCACCGCGCTGCTGTAGGTCCCCGACGCGACGACGAACCCGAACGCAAAAGAGGCAACCAAAAAAGCAGTAACTTTCACATGACCTCGCTTTCTTCGACGATGAGAATGCACGATATGGCTACAGCACCTGTGCGCGGCAGCGCACGGGAATCCTGGGTCACCCGCTCGATCCACGGGGAAGGGTGGCTACTTGCACTGGGAAAACACGGCCGAGCTCACGACGCCGTCCGCCTCGCCAGCCGGCTTTTGGACCCTGATGTCGACGGCGCAACCGGCTGCGTATCGGGCGTGCGCGACGTCCCCGAACCGCTCGGATGCGTCCTTGTACGTGGGCCAGCGGAGCCGGGCCACGCACCGCTTGTCCTTGCACTGGACGTCTTCGACGTTGAAGCCTGCCTGCTTCGAGAGCGCCCCCAGCTCGGTCTGCAGCGTTCTCGTGGCCTGCGGCGCCCAGACGGGGTCCACCGGCGCCGACTCGAAGTCCTTGAGCGAAGCGGCGAAGGTCTCTCGGGTGCGCTCGAAGGCGGCCTCGTCATCCACGGCCGGCTCGGCGGAGGTGTCTTGCGACGGCGGCGCCTGCTGCTCGCGCAGCTCCGCGAGCTCTCGCTCCAGGCGAGCGAGCCGCGCGTCCGCAGGGGCCTCATCGGTCCGAGGCCGCACGTCCTTTCGTGATTCGGCCTTCACGTCTCGCGCCGCCTTCGCGCTCGCCTCGACCGCCGACGCGGGGGCGCCGGGGTAGCCGACCAAGAGGGCGGCCGCGACACCCGCCGCCGCGCCGACCGATGCAACCGATGCAGTTCTCAACCAGGACATTGCATGCCTCGAAACGCCCGTGGGCGCCGCAGTGCCAGATCTGTGGGGTGCTTCCCCTCGGCGGATCGCCGCCGAAGCCGCGCTGGCGACGTCGGATGCTCAAGCCTCCGCGCCGGGCGTGAGGGCGGCCGCGCTCACATCCGCCCCTGGCCGCGCAGCGAGTGGTCCGATGGATTCCACGCAGCTGCTGGCCATCGACGACCATCGACAGCGATCTTTCGATGGGGACGGCTGCAATCCGTGGGCCATCCATCGGCGAGCGATATCAGGCACATTTCCGCGGCCACACTGGCCGACGATGGGGCTGTCCAGCGTGACATGTCACGGATCGGGCGTGACATGTCACGGATCGGGCGTGACATGTCACGGATCGGGCGTGACATGTCACGGATCGGACGTGACATCACCGCTCTCCTGCACCTCCGGCGCTGGCGTCCCACACGCACCACCTTCGGCAGGGTGTTCGAGAGCACCTGCCGGGCTCGCCCGGCTTCTTGCCGAGGGCGCGCCCCGCCAACCCGCCGCTCGAGCTCGCCGCGCGCCCAGCGCAGCGGCCGCGGCGCCCATTCCATCGAGCCCCCTTCTTTTTCCGCGGCCCGCCGGCGGGCGCGCCGAGGCCCGCTGGGCGGCGTCGCTCGCCGCCCCGGAGGACGCCGCCCGCGTCGCACCGGAATCCGAATTGAACCCCGTTGCCACGTTCATGTAAGCTCCATTTCAACATGGGAAGTGGCTTTCAATCGTGTAGCGCGCTGGCGGTAGCGCTCAGCCTTGGGGTTGCCCTCGCTGCGTGCTCGGCGCACGGCCCGGGCACCGAGACGCCCGCAGCGTCTGGCGGAGGAGGAGTCGGCGGCGGCGGGGGCGCCACGACGGGTGGGAGCGACAGCTCCAGCTCGAGCGGCGACTTCAACCCCACGGGCCCGGGTGTCGGCGGCGGCGGCGGCAGCGTCCCGCTCGGGTTCACGGTCGAGCCGAGCGACCTCCAGACGATCGCCGTCGCGGCGGGGCAGACATCGCCTTCCGTGAGCTACACAGCGATGCGGATGGACGCGCCCATCAACGTGGGATGGTCGGTCGACCGCGGCGAGCTCGGGGCCATCGGCGCGGGCCCCGCGAGCACGGCGACGTTCACCCCAAAGGGGACCACGGGCGGCCTCGTCACCGTGCGGGCCGGCTTGAACGGCGAGACGGTCGAGCGCAACATCTTGATCCAGCTGACCGCCGCGCAGAACGGCGCCGACGCGGCCGTTCCGGCCCAGGCGCAGCAGATCGCCACGGATCCGACGCAGCTCACGCTCGGCGGCGGCGTCGGCGGGGTCGGCGGCGAGGGCCTCGGCGTGGCGGTCACGAGCACGGCCACCCTCGACGCCCTGCAGCACCCGGCCAGCGACGGCGGGGCGGAGAAGCTCAAGTTCCTTTACCCGTACGACGGCACGGTGTGGCCTCGAGGCCTGCTCGCGCCGCTCCTGATGTGGCAATGGACGCCCGGCGACGCCGACGCGATCAAGATCGAGCTCAGGACCACGAGCGGCTCGTTTTCGTGGAATGGGACGTTCGGGCGGCCCGAGATCCTGGCCGCCACCGGCGGGCCGTTCATCCGGCACCCGATCCCCCAGGACGTCTGGACCATGGCCACCGACAGCGCCGGAGGGCCGACGCCCGACGGCTCGCCGGACCGGCTCACCGTGAGCCTCACCGTCGCGCGCGAGGGACAGGCGTACGGGCCGATCTCCCAGACCTGGACCGTCGCCCCGGCCCGGCTGTCGGGGATCATCTACTACAACTCGTACGGCACCCGCCTGGCGGAGAACTACGACGGGGCCGTGGGCGGCAATGGCCGGTTCGGCGGGGCCGTGCTGTCGATCCGGGCGGGAGACACCGCGCCCCAGCTCGTCGCCGGGGGGAACGGCGACAACAGCCAGTGCCGGGTCTGTCACTCCGTCTCGGCCGACGGCTCACGGCTCTTGGTCCAGAACGGGCTCGACTCCTACGGCCTGAGCGCGGCCTACGATCTGACCCCCGCGGGCGCCACCGAGCACGCCCTCTCGACGGCGGCGCCCTTCGCCGCGATCTCTCCGGACGGGTCGCTCGCGCTCACCCAGGCGGGCGAGCTCCTCTCGCTGCCGAGCTCCACGCGCCGCCCGGTCTCCGGGCTCGACGAGGTGGCCTACGAGCTCGGGACGCCGGCGTTCTCGCCGGACGGCACGCACGTCGTGTTCAACGCGATGTCCGGCCCCGGCGCGAACGCCCGCAGGAAGCTCTTCGTGATGAAGTTCGACGCGACGACAGGCTACTTCACCGATCCCGAGGTCATCGTCGACGACACCGGCGAGCCCGCGGGCACGCGCCCGGGGTGGCCGGCGTTCCTCCCCGACAGCAAGTCTGTCGTGTTCCACCATCAGACCGACCCGGGCAACGAGGGCGACGACTTCGGCGATCTGAGGACGCGCCGGGGCGCCAAGGCCCATCTCGCCTGGGCGAGCATCGATGGATCGGGCACGGCCGTCCCCCTCGATCGGATGAACGGACGGGACGGCCCGAACTCGATCTACCTGCCCAGCCTGAGCGCGCCGGTCGTGATGACCTGCACCGCCGACGAGACTTCGGTGGGCGACATCGACAACCGCCACAAGGACGACGTCAACATGAACTACGAGCCGACGGTCAACCCCGTCGCGTCGGGCGGCTACGCCTGGGTCGTGTTCACCAGCCGCCGCCTGTACGGGAACGCGGCGACGATCCCGCCGTTCTGCAGCGATCCCCGGGGGGTGGACCTGGTCGAGAACATCACGACCAAGAAGCTCTGGGTCGCCGCCATCGACCTGGACGCGACGCCCGGCACCGACCCGAGCCACCCCGCGTTCTACCTGCCCGCGCAGGAGCTGCTCGCGGGCAACGCGCGCGGGTTCTGGGTGCTCGATCCGTGCCGGTCCGAGGGCACGCCATGCGATACGGGCGATCAATGCTGCGGCGGGTACTGCCAGCCCGGCTCCGACGGCGAGCTCATCTGCTCGAACGCCCCGCCGGACGGGCATTGCTCGCGACCTCAGGAGCGGTGCGAGACGGCCGCCGACTGCTGCGATCCGACCGATCGCTGCATCAACGGATTCTGCGCGGTGGAGGGGCCCCACTAGCGCGATTAACGGGTTGAAACTGCCTGAAAAGCGCAGAACTTCGAACCGCCAAGACGCCAAGACGCCAAGACGCCAAGTAAAGAGAAAAAAAATCTTGGCGCCTTGGCGCCTTGGCGCCTTGGCGCCTTGGCGGTTCATTTCTCGCTTGATCAACGTGATCGGCGTTCTGGCCGACGAGCGCGGTCGACGGGGCGGCCTGAGCGGCCTTCCTAAAAAATGAAAGTGATTTTCATTTGCGTCTTGAGGGGCCCGTGCTATTCCGGGTGCACCGTCGAGCACGGCTCGCCGGGACGAGCTCTCCGCCGCCGATCGCGCCTCCGCTCCTGTTCGTGGACTCGCGCTGAGCCGGGATGAGGTGATCCGATGACCCCTGCCTGTGCCCCCGAAGATCTCCTCTCCACCGACGCCTACGGCCTCGTGCGCGCGAGATACCGCGGCCGCATCATCGCGCTGAAGCGCCGGCGCCGCGTCACCGTTGGCCTCCACGTCTCGGTCCTGTTCGAGTCGCGCGAGACGGTCCTCTACCACATCCAGGAGATCCTCTGGCTCGAGCGCCCCGTGAGGCCCGAGCGCGTCCGGGAGGAGATCGCAGACAACGACCGCCTCATCCCGAGGGCCGGCGAGCTCACCGCCACGCTCATGATCCATGGCGGGCCCCCGCTCGCGGGTCAGGCCCTGATCGCGGGCCTCGCCGCGGGGCAGGCCGCGGTGCTGCTGATGCTCGGCGAGCGGAGGGTCGCCGCCGAGCTGCTCTCCCCCGTGGACGACCCCTCTTGCCCCGTGCAATACCTGCGGTTCCCCCTCGATCGCGCCGCCGTCCGCGCGCTGCTCGAGCGGAGCGTGGATGTCCACCTGGGCGTCCACTACGCGGGCGGGATCGAGACCGTCGCGCTTTCCCGCGAGACGGTGGACGAGCTCGCCCTGGGCCTCGGCGCGGACAGCACGCCGGCCGCCCGCGCTCCGATGCTGTCGTCTGTCGCCGATTGTCCGTGAAAGGAATGGATATGACCGTGCTGGTGGGCCAAAAAGCCCCTGACTTCTCCTGCGCCGCCGTCCTGCCGGACGGCTCGATCTCCGACGCGTTCCGCTTCTCGAAAGCCGTCGAATCGAAATATGGGCTCCTCGTATTCTACCCCCTCGACTTCACCTTCGTCTGCCCCTCGGAGCTGATCGCGCTCGATCACCGGATCGACGCGTTCCGCGAGCGCAACGTCGAGGTCATCGGGATCTCGATAGACTCTGCATTCACGCACCACGCCTGGCGCGAGACCCCGGTGGAGCAGGGCGGCATCGGGCCGGTCCGCTTCACCCTGGCGGCCGACGTGAAGCACGAGATCTGCCGCGCCTACGGCGTCGAGAACCAGGACGGCGTGGCCCTCCGCGCGGCGTTCCTCGTCGACCGGGACGGCATCGTGCGCTCCGCGATCGTCAATGACCTGCCGCTCGGGCGCAACATGGACGAGCTGCTCCGGCTGGTCGATGCGCTCCAGTTCCACGAGCAGCACGGCGAGGTTTGCCCGGCCGGGTGGCGGAAGGGCGAGCGCGGCATGACGGCCTCGACCGCCGGTGTGGCCGCCTATCTCTCCGAGCACGCCGAGCAGCTCTGACCGGCTCGCAAGCGCCGGGAGCCGGGCTTCCGAGGATCGGGTGACCTGGTCCTGGCGACACACGCCGCAGGCACGGCATCGGCGACGCCCCACACCAACGAGGTGCTGGTCGCCGCGCGCGCCTCGCCAACCCGCCGCTCGAGCTCGTCGTGCATCCACCGCAGCGCGCCCGCAGCGCGCCGCGGAGATCATTCCATCGAGCCACGTTCCTTTGCCACGACATGGTCTCCGATCGTGCGAATCGGAGGTTCCAAACAAATCCTGGCAAATCAAAGACTCGCTTCGGAATGGGTCACACCCGTGATGGATCGGCGCGCTCCCGTCCGGCACATTGCTTTTTTCACCTCACGACGCGCGAAGCCCCTTTTCGTCCTGCTCGGCTGTGCCATGAATCTGCGCGTCGATGCCGCTCGTCTTCCTGCCCGACGAACTCCGCTTCTTCCTCTGGGAGGATACGGCCCCTGACCGGCTCGCGACCCGGTCGCTCGGCGCCACGACCCCGGCGGAGGCGGTCGTGGTCTCCGAGGCGGGGCGCGCCGTGCGGAAGACCGGAGAGGCGGCGCCGCTCCTCGACGGCGTGTCGGCCCTCGCCGGCATGGCCCAGGACGACCTCGGGCGGGCGCCGCCGTCGGTCGCGGCGTGGAGCCTGGCGAGCAAGCTCGCGCTCGATCTCGTGGTGCGCGAGCGGGTCGTGCCGCGCGTCACGCCCGCCGGCGGGCGCGCCGAGGCCCGCTGGGCGGCGTCGCTCGCCGCCCCGGAGGACGCCGCCCGCGTGGCGGCGCTCGCCCGCGCCATGCCGCCGGCCGCGCACGCGGTGCCGGCGGGCGCGCGGGCCGCCGCCGATCCCGAGGGCCGCGAAGGCCGCGGGCGCCACCGCGCCGCCGCCCCGGAGGTCTGGTCGGCCGAGGCCCTGCTGCGCGCCTTCCTGGACGCCGTGGCGGACGCGCTCGCGCGCGGAAGCGCGACGAACCGCCCGAAGGCGCCGGCGCGGCCGGCGCATGCGCCCTGGGAGCACCGGCTGGTCCTCGCCCTGACGGGCCAGGAGGCCGCCTTCGCCACGGACGGGCTCGCCGAGCGCGCGCTCGCCGCCGATCTCGACGCCTGGGTCCGGCCCGCGCTCGGGGCCCGCGACGCGCTGCGCGCCTGCTTCCGGCTGGAGCTGCCCGAGGGCGACCGCGGCTTCGCGCTCCGCTTCCTGCTGCAGGCGACCGACGATCCGAGCCTGCTCGTGCCCGCCGCCGACGTGTGGAAGGCCAGGGGGCGCACGCTGAAGGCGCTCGGGCGCGCCTTCGCCGACCCGCAGGAGGCGCTCCTCGGCGCCCTCGGCGCCGCCGCCCGGCTGTTCGCGCCGATCGCGCGCGCCCTCGGCGAGGCGCGGCCGGTGCACGTGGATCTCGAGCCCGCCGAGGCGTGGGCCTTCCTCGCGCAGGCCGCCCCGGCGCTCGGCGAGGCGGGGTTCGGCGTGATCGTGCCGGGCGAGCTCCTCGCCTCGGGGCAGCGCCGTCTGCGCCTCCGGATGCGCGTCGGCGCGACGACCGGCCGCACGGCCGGCGTGGTCGCGGGCAGCGCCGGGCTCGGCCTGGACGAGGCGCTCGACTTCGCGTGGGAGGCGGCGCTCGGCGACGAGCCGCTCTCGGCGCGCGAGCTCGCCGCGCTCGCGCGGCAGAAGTCGCCGCTCGTCCGGCACCGGGGGGCCTGGGTCGTCGTGGTGCCCGAGGAGCTCGCCGAGATAAAGCGGCGCCTCGAGGCCGGCGGCGGCCGCCTGTCGGCGCGCGAGGCGCTGGAGGTCGCGCTCGCTGGCGAGGCCGAGGTCGACGGCCTCTCGGTCCCGGTGGTCGCCGAGGGGGCGCTCGCGCAGGCGATCGCGCGGCTGCGGTCGGGCGGGGAGCGCGCCGCCGCGCCGCCCGCGGGGTTCGCGGGGACGCTGCGCCCGTACCAGGCGCGCGGCGTCGCCTGGCTGGAGACGATGGCGAGCCTCGGCCTGGGCGCCTGCCTGGCCGACGACATGGGCCTCGGCAAGACGGTCCAGCTGCTCGCGTTCCTGGCCGGCCGGCGGGCGGCGGCGCCAAAGGACGCGCGCCCGGCGCTGCTCGTCGCGCCGACGTCGGTGGTCGGCAACTGGGAGCGCGAGGCCGCGCGCTTCGCCCCTGCCCTGCCCCTCGTGCGGCACTACGGCGAGGGGCGCGCCCGCTCCGCCGAGGCGCTCGCGGCGCAGGCCGCCGGCGCGGGCGGCGCGCTCGTCGTGACCACGTACGGCCTGCTCCGCCGCGACGCCGCCGCGCTCGCCGGCGTCGACTGGGCGGCGGTCGCGCTGGACGAGGCGCAGAACATCAAGAACGCCGCCTCGCGCACCGCCCGCGCCGCGCGCGCCCTCCGCGCCTCCCACCGCATCGCGCTGACCGGCACGCCCGTCGAGAACCGCCTCGCCGAGCTCTGGTCGATCCTCGAGTTCGCGAACCCCGGCCTGCTCGGCCCGCTCGAGGCGTTCCGGCGCACCTACGCGGTCCCCATCGAGCGCTACGGCAACCGGGAAGCCGCAGAGCGGCTCCGGCGCATCGTCGGGCCGTTCTTGCTGCGTCGCGTCAAGACGGATCCGGCCGTGGTTCCGGACCTCCCGGCGAAGATCGAGGCGCGGGTCTTCTGCACGCTCACGCGCGAGCAGGTGACCCTCTACCAGGCGGCGCTCGACGAGGCGATGCGCCGCATCGAGGAGGCCGAGGGCATCGCCCGGCGGGGGCTCGTGCTCGCGCTCCTGACGATGCTCAAGCAGATCTGCAACCATCCGGCGCAGTGCCTCGGGGAGGCGGGGCCGCTCGCGGGCCGGTCGGGCAAGCTCGCGCGCCTCACGGAGATGCTCGAGGAGGCGCTCGCGGAGGGGGATCGCGCGCTCGTCTTCACGCAGTTCCGCGAGATGGGCGAGCGGCTGGTCCGGCACCTCGCGCGCGCGCTCGACGTCGAGGTCCTCTTCCTGCACGGCGGCACGCCGCGGCTCGCGCGCGACGAGATGGTGCGGCGGTTCCAGGACGATCCGCGGGGGCCGCGCGTCTTCGTCCTCTCGGTCAAGGCCGGCGGCGCGGGGCTCAACCTGACGGCGGCGAGCCACGTGTTCCACTTCGATCGCTGGTGGAACCCCGCGGTCGAGGACCAAGCGTCCGGCCGCGCGCACCGGATCGGGCAGCGGAGCGCGGTGCAGGTCCACAAGCTCGTCTGCGCGGGCACCGTGGAGGAGAAGATCGACCGGATGCTGGAGCAGAAGCGCGATCTGGCGGCGCAGGTCGTGGGCCAGGGCGAGGCGTGGATCACCGAGCTCGACGACGCGTCGCTGCGCGAGCTGTTCGCGCTGTCGCGCGACGCGGTGGCGCTCGCGGGCGAGCTGGACGACCGCGACGAGCCGGAGGGCGAGCGGGGCGAGCGGGAGGACGGCGGGCGGCGCGGCGATGACCGCGGGCGGCGCGGCGGCGAGCCCCGCGGCGAGGCGGCCGAGCGGCGCGCGGAGGGGCGGCGGCGGGGCCCCGCGCGCCGGGCGGCGCGCGCGCGAGGAGAGGCGCGGACATGAGCGCGCCGGCGCGCTGGGCGCCGTTCCGCCAGGAGGCCGGGCCGAAGCCGCCGCCGCCGGCGCGGGGCATCCGGATGAAGCGGGCCGGCGCGACCTGGTGGGGCAAGCGCTGGGTGGAGGCGCTCGAGCGGATGTCGCCGGACGACGCGGCCCGCCTCGCGCGCGGGCGCACGTACGCGCGCGCCGGGCGGACGCACGACCTCGAGGTGAAGCCGGGCCTCGTGACCGCGCGCGTGACCGGCTCGCGGCCGAAGCCGTACAAGGTGATCCTCACGCTCGCGCGGCTCGACGACGCCACGTGGGCGAAGGCGATCGACGCCATGGCGCGGCGGGCGAAGTTCGCGGCGGACCTCCTCGCGAGCCGCATGCCGGAGGAGATCGACGAGGCGTTCGCGAGCGCCGGGGCGAGCCTGTTCCCGGAGCGGCCCGAGGACCTCACCACGGCCTGCTCGTGCCCCGACTGGGCGAACCCCTGCAAGCACGTCGCCGCGACCCACTACGTGCTCGGCGAGGCGCTCGACAAGGACCCGTTCCTGCTGTTCGAACTCCGCGGGCGCACGCGCGCGCAGGTGATCGAGGCGCTCCGCGCCGCGCGGGGCGGCGCGCCGGGCGGCCGGAGCGCGGGCGGGGGCGCGGGTCGAAAGCGCGCGCCCTGCGCCGCCGAGGCGCCGCCGCCCGTGGAGACGGTGACGCTCGGCAAGATGGAGGCGAGCGACTTCGATGCGTGGCGCGAGGCGCCGCCGGCGCTCGACGTGGCGCTCGATCCGCCGCGGTCGCGCGGGGCGCTGCTGACCCAGCTCGGCGCGCCGCCGGGATGGACCGAGGAGAGATCGCCGGCGGAGCTGCTCGGGCCGCTGATCCGGGCGGCGTCCGAGCGGGCGCGGGAGATCGCGATGGCGGACAGCGCGCCGCCGGGAGGGCATCTCGATCAGGCGCGCGCGCCGATCGGCCGTCGGCGAGCGCCGCGCCGGGTTGCCGGTCCCCGGTAGACGCGCGTCACGACGTGACGGCGCGGAGCGACGGCCTGGCCCTCGCTGCGGTCACGCGGTGACCTGGGCGGCGAGCTCCAGCAGCTGCGCGGTGTTCGGATCGCCCTCGCGCGCCAGCGCCTCGCGGACCGGCTGGGCGAGCTGCGGCCACTCCAGCAGCGCCACGGCCTGCGCCGCGCCGTGCCGCTGCGCGAGGTCCGGCGACGCGAGCCCTCCGCGGATCAGCGCGAACGCCTCGGCGTCGAACTCCTCGCGAAGGCCGAGCGCCAGGCGGAGCCACGCGCTGCCGTCTCCGCCGTCGCGCCGCACCGCCTCGCGCAGCTCCTCGACCGGCACCAGGTCGACGTGCGCCGCCAGCTCGTCCAGGAGGCGCCGCCGTACCTCCGCGTCCGGACCGGTCACGTTGATGTAGGTCGTCCGCATCAGGTCGTCGCACACCAGCCGGACATCCAGCTTGGGGTGCAGGGGCTCCCACCACACGTGGACGATCACCCCGGGCGCCCGCTCGATGCACTGCTCGTAATGAAAAAAGAGCCCGAGCTTCGGCTTCACCTCGTGCAGGAGCACCCGGCTCACGAGCTGCTTCAGCTCCTCGCAGGGCGCCGGGTCCCGCAGCACCAGACTCATCGATGAACGCGCCATGGGGCCTATTGTCGCGTCGCCGCCAGGAATTGCACCAGCGCGTTGCTGAACGCCGTCGCCTCGGCGTCGGCCGGACGCCCCGCCTGGTACGCCGCCCTCCACGCGTCGAACGTCCGCGCCAGATCGGCGAGCGCCGGTCCCTGCGTCCCCGGGAGCTGCACCAGCGCGTCCTGGTTCTGCCGCACCGCTTGCGACAGCGTGTTGAAGATGACGGCGTAGCTCCCGCGCCGCACCTCCGTCGCCCGCTGCTGAGTCGCGTTGAGGTTCGCCGGCGGCGCGCCGCCGCGCACGGCCGCCTCGGTCGAGCTCCAGGTGGCCATCGGCGCCATGCGGCCGTAGGTGAGCTCGGCCGGGCTGACGACGTTCGCCGCTCCCTGCATCGGAGCGGGCGCGTTGGGGTCGGTGACGACCGGGATGACGACGCCCGCTCGGTTGGAGAGGTCGAGCAGCGTCGAGCCGACGCGGGCGGCTGGCAGGTTGCCCTCGCTGCGCGCGGTCTCCACCTCCCGCAGCGCGGCCGTCGCCGGGGTGTCCTGCGCGCCCGCGGGGAGCACCGCGTTGACGGCCGGCCTCGGGCGGGTCACGTCCCACCGCCAGCGTTGCGCAGAGGTCATGACCTCCCCCCGCCGCAGCCCCTCGAAGCCGGGCGTGGCGGTGTGCGGCACCGGCATCCCCGGCAGGTGCGCCTGCGCATATGCGCCGAGCCCCCCCACGAGGAGGCGCTGTTCGTCCGTCTGCTCGATGTTCGGCGTGAGCTGCCGGGCGCCGGGCGGGAGCGCGCGAATCGCGGCGATCCGCTCCTCCTGCGACATCGTCGCCGGGAACTGCCCTGTGCCTTGCGCCGCCGCCTGCACGCTCTGGCGCTGGCCGATCGCGGCCATGTAGGCCGCCTCCGCCTGCACGAGGAGCGGCTCCAGCGCCGCGCCGAGCCGCCGCTCCTCGACCGAGAACATCTCGACGGTGGGGTTGATCGACGCGCGCATCTTGCCGCTGACCACGGCCAGATCGGTGAGGCGGTAGCGCTGCTTCCACATGAGCAGGCGCGCGCGCAGCACGAGCCCGCGCGATCCGCGCTGCAGCATCGGCCGCAGCTGTGGCCCGATCTCACGCACCGCGCGGTCGAGATCCCGCTGCTTCTCCTCGGGGGTGCGCGTGTCCTGGCCGCGGACCGCCTGCACGACGAGCCGCCCCAGCCTCCTCGCCTGCGCGACGATCCACGCCACCACCCGGTCGAGCGCCCCGTCGATCGGCGCCCGCACCCGGTTGACCACGCCCGTCACCGCGTCGCTCACGCGCCCGAGCCCCGCGATCCGCGCGAGGAAGCTGATCACCAGCGTGAGCAGCCCCGCCATCGTCTGCTCGACGCGGTTCGCCGCCGCCCCGATGGCGCCGCTCGCGATCGCCGAGATCGAGTCGATGAACGCGGCCGCCACCTGCGCGATCTGGCGCAGGCGCTCCACGAAGAACATCACCGTGTTGTAGATGGCGATGATCGCCTGGATGAACGCGCCCGCCGGGTTCAGGCTCGTCACGAGCCGCGTGATCGCCGCCTGCACCACGCGGTCGCGCACGAAGGTCATGATCTGCTCCATGACCATCTCGCGCAGGTTCGACAGGCTCTCCTGGATCCGCTCCCACGCGGCCGCCGGGCCCTGCGTGACCAGCGTGACGACGATGTCGAACCCGGTCTCCATCGCGCGCACCGCGGGCTCGCCGACCGCGCGCACGAGCTTCTGCCGGACGTTCTGCCAGGTCAGCCCCAGCACGCTCAGCACGAACTTGATGATCTCGCGCAGCGTGAACGCCTGCGGGACGTAGACGCCCGCGCCGCCCATCGCGCCCGTGAGCCAGCCGATCAGCGACGCGCGCAGGTGCGTGAGGAACCTGCTGGCGAACTGCCGGAGCCCGAGCAGCCCCGCGCGCACGAGGTTCCCCACGAACCCGATCGGGTTCCGCAGGATCGCCCGGAACGCGGCCGCCGCGCGGCGCAGGTAGACCATCACGCCCGGCGCGACGACCGAGAAGATGATCTCGAGCAGGTTCCAGATCGTGTTGCCGGCCCAGCTCAGGAACTCGCCGATGAAGCCGCCGAACACCGAGGCGACCCTCGCGAACGCGCGCGGCAGGAGCACGATGTCCGCGATCTCGAGCGCCTGGAGCGCCTGGAGGAACAGGCCCGGGATCTGCCGCACGAAGCCCATGAGCCCGGCGAGCGCGCCCTGGAACCACGCCCACGCGCGCCCGATCGCACCCGAGCGCTGGATGTTCTGCCAGATCTCCTCCTGGCCGATCAGCCGCATGAAGCCGCCGATGAGCGTCTCCGCGGTGCGCGGCACCGGATCGCCGGTGATCGGGTTCTGCCCCAGCACCGCGCAGAGCAGATCCCAGGCGCGCGTCCGCGACGCGAGCCCGGCCAGCGGCCGCAGGATGGCGTCCTTGATGAAGCGGACGATGCCCGCGGCCATCCCGCGGACGGAGCCGATGAGCCGGTCGATCGGCTCGCTGAAGATGCGGACGGCGCGGCGCCACACGCCGCCGAGGTCGAAGATGTCTCGCCAGCTCAGCGAGTCGAGGAACCGGTCGATCGCGTCGCGGATCGCGCTCCCCGTCATCCCGAGCGACCGGATCTGCTGCTCGACCCAGGCGCCGACGCGGTCGAAGACGCCATAGTTGTCGAGCGCCTGCGTGATGAGCCCGCCCCCGGGGATGAACTCGACCACCGCCCTCAGGATGTTGGCGGCGCTCCGCTCGACCCGGCTCATGTTGATCGGGTTCACGCCGAGCACGATCGTGAACATCCGGAAGCCGGGGATGTTGTTCGCCCGGTCGGCGAAGTAGTCGAGCGCGTCGCTGATGCCGAGCCGCTGCACCTCGGACGAGGAGCGCTCGCTCACCGTCGCGTCCGCGCTGCGCTGGACCGCGGCGCCCTGCTGGATGGTGTGCGTGAGCTCGTGCGCGAGGAGCTCCCGGCCCTCGGCCGTCTCCGGCCGCCACCGATCCCGGCCGAAGAAGATGTGGTTGCCCGACGTGAAGGCCTGCGCGCGGACTTTCTGGCTCAGCCTCGCCGCGCCGTCGCCCGTGTGGACCCGTACTTGGCTGAAATCGGCGCGGAACCGCGGCTCCATGAAGGCGCGCACGCCCGGCGGGAGCGGCTGGCCCGACCCCTTGGCGCTGCCGATCTCCGCCGCCACGCCGGGCGCGACCCGGGCGTCCCCCTCACCCTTGCGGGCGATGGCGGGCGCGGCGCCGCCGTGCTCCCGCATCAGCCGGACCGAGTCCGCGAAGCGCGCGACCCAGGGCGACGCCGGCCGCTGGGCGGGCGCGCCCTCGCCGCCGCGCGCGGGCGCGCCCGCGGCGGGCGCCTCGGGCGCGGGCATGCGCAAGATCGTCTTCGCCGTCGCGTCCGCCTCCCGCTCGGCGGGATCGCGCGGCGACGACACGCGCACGGCGCTCTGCAGCTGGACGCGGCCCGCCTCCGCGCTCGCGATCGGGCGCGCCACCTTCGCCGGCTCGGGCGCCGGAGAACGATTCACCGTCTTGCGCTGCGCCGCTTCCACCGCTCCATCCTCCCTCGCCGCCCCGCGCCTCGTCCCCGGGATCCACCTGGATCCGCGCCCCCTAGACCGCCCGCCCCTCCTTCAGGAGCTCCCGGCGGATCCCCTCCTCCACGTCGTCGAGCAGGACCGTGTCGCCCCCGCGCCGCAGCGCCATCAGCGACGCGTACCGCACGACGTTCATGATCGTGCCGCCCGTGAGCTCGTACCGCTCCGCGATCCGGGCGAGATCCAGGCGATCCTCGAGCCGGGCCTTCTTCGAGAACGCCTCGCGCCAGATCCGGAGGCGCTCGGGCTGCCGGGGCACCGCGAACTGCACGACCGACTGGAACCGCCGCACGAACGCCTCGTCGATGTTCGCCTTGAAGTTCGAGGCCAGGATGACGACCCCGTCGAACTCCTCGATCCGCTGCAAGAGAAAGCTGATCTCCTGGTTGGCGAAGCGATCGTGGGCGTCGTCGACCCGGGTGCGCTTGCCGAACAGGGCGTCGGCCTCGTCGAAGAAGAGGATCCACCGCCGGTGCTCGGCCAGATCGAAGATGCGGGCCAGGTTCTTCTCCGTCTCGCCGATGTACTTCGAGACGACCATGCTGAGGTCGATCTTGTAGACGTCGCAGCCGCAGTGCTTGCCGAGCAGGCAGGCCGAGAGCGTCTTGCCGGTCCCGGGCGGCCCGTAAAAGAGGCTGGTGAAGCCCGGACGCAGCTTGTGCCGCATCCCCCACTCGCCGAGGAGCACCCGGCCGTGGAGCATCCAGCTCTTGATCTCCTCGAGCTGCTCCAGCGTCGACGCCGGCAGCACGAGATCGCTGAAGGAGAGCTCGGTCCGGATCAGCCGCGCGGGGAACTCGCCGCTGAACGCGGGCCGCGGCGCGGCGCCGGTGGTGAAGCGGTGGAGGTGCTCGTGCGCGATCGAGAGCGCGCCGCTCAGCTGGGGCTCCGCGCCGCCCGCGCCGACCGTCGCCGGCCGGAGGTGCACGACGCCGTGGCGCGCGAGGAAGTGGTCGGCCTCGAAGAGGCGCATCGCCTCGAAGCGCGCGGCGAGATCGTCGCCCGCCAGCAGGAACGCGGCCGTCTCGCCCGTCGGCAGGAACCCGCCGTGCGCGGCGGACGGGACGCCGCCGAACTCGGTGAACCCCCGCTGCGTGGCCTCGCTCCGGATCCACAGGACGTCGAGCAGCTGCGGGCGGACGTGCGGGATGAGCGCGAGCAGGACGACCAGCCGCACCGCGGGGGAGACGTCGTGCTCCCGGACGAACTCGGCCCACGGCGAGCGGCTGTCGGCGAGCGACGGCGGCGGGATCTGCAGCGGGTCGGCGCGCGGCGCCTCCTTGCCGAAGTAGGACTTCAGCCGGGCGTCGAGGACGCGCGCGAACCAGTCGAGCTCGCGCTCGAGATCGCGCGCGTTGTCCCTCAGCACGCCGGCCATTCCGTGAAGATGGGCTTCTTCATCCATGGCAGCTTGACCACGCCGATCCCCCAGGGCAGCTGCCCCAGGAGGACGTCGAACGGCGCAGGCTCCACGCGCAGCCGGAAGCCCTGCCCCTGCTCGCGGAGGAGCCCGCGGCGCGTCAGGAACGTCGCGCGCAGCCCGCGGACCGAGGTGCTCTTCAGCGCCCGCCAGTGCCCGATCACGGCCCCGAGCAGGCCGTCGGCCTCCTCGCGATCGCGCTCGGTCAGGAGCCCGGCGGCGACCGACAGGGGCGCCTCGGGCCGCGCGCCGAGGAGGACCTTGAGGAAGCCGAGCTCGAACTCGTACGCCTCCTCCTCGCCCGTCGCGAGGAAGTACAGCAGCGCCGCGGCGCGCGGCAGCGCGCTCTCCGGGAGCCCGGCCTGGTCCGGCCGCGTGACGCCCGCGCTCTCGAAGAAGCGCGCGAGGAAGGGGTGCACCAGCGAGAGCCCGGCGCAGCTCGCCGCGAGCCCGAACGGCTCGGGCTCCGGCGCCGGAGCGCGGCCGGGAGCGGGCGGAGGGTCGCTCCGGAGCGGCGCCGGCGCGCCGGCGGATGCTGCGCGCGCCCGCGCGCGGACAGGCCCCGGCGGCGCCGCGCCGGGGGGCGCGACGGCGGGAGCGGCGGCGCCCTCCGGCGCCGGCGGCGCGACGGCGCCCTCGCCGAGGGCGCGCCGGAAGAACGCGCGCGCGCCCTCGGGCAAGAGCGCGACGAGCTCCAGCGCGGGGCGGCCGCCTCCGCCGCCGAGGACGCCGGCGAGGACCGCCTCGAGCGCCCGCGCGGTCGCGGGACCCGGCGCGGCGCGGCTCGCGGCCACCGCGGCGGCCGCGAGCCGCAGCCGCGCGTGGCGCGTCGTCGCGTCGCCGCCGGCGCCGCTCCCGGGCGCCGCCGCGCCGCCGGCGAGCGCCGCGACCGCGGCGCCCACGTCGGCCCCGCCCAGCGCGCCGCCGCGCTCCTCCGCGGGCGCCGCGGCGGCGGCCCTGGCGAGCGCCGCCCAGTCGGCCTCGTCGACGAGCTGCAGCACGCGCGCGACGCGCGCCACCTGCCCCTCGTCCACGCCCGCCCCGCCGCCGCCCAGCGCCGCCGCCGCCTCCGCGACCGACCGCGGCCGCAGCAGCGCGACGCTCTCGCCGCGATCGGGCCCCTCGGCGTGCCACGGCAGGGCGCCCGTCTCCAGGTACCGCGAGAGCGACTCGAGGCGGCTCTGCCCGGCCGGCGCGCGCCGCAGCGCGACCGCTGGCCGGCGCGCTCCCGGCGCGCCCTCCACCACAGGCTCGCCCTCCGCGGGCCGCCCCTCCACGAACTCCCCCTCCAGCAGCGCCGCGAGCCGCTCGTGAACCTCGCGCCGGAGCAGCTCCGGCAGCGCGTCCGACAGCGCCGAGGCCGACGGGACGCGCACGCGGAGCTCCAGCCTGGGCACGTGCAGCACCTCGTCGCCGGGCGCGAGCGCGTCGAACGCCCGCGCCATCGCCGGCAGGAGCTGCTCGTGCAGGCCGTCGCGCAGCCGCCTGCGCGCCTCGAGCGCCTCGGCCTGCGACCGCGCGCGCACGCGGAAGCGCTGCCTGCGGATCCTGTGCGGGGCCGGCGGCTCGTTCACCCTGGCGCCCTCAGATCTTGAACCGGTCCATGAGGACGCCGAGGATCGTCTGCAGCTCGCCGCTCGCCCCGTCGGCCATGCCCTTCAGCCCGCCCAGGACATCGCTGATCGCGCTCGGATCCGCCAGCTTCGCGATGGCGTCCCCGACGGCCACCATCGCCTTGAGCCCGTCCGACCCCTCCTTCACGTCGAGCCCCCGATCCCGAATGTATCCGACGGTATCCATCACCGCCTTGCCCACGTTGCCCTCGGCGGACCTGAGCTGTTCCGCGATCACCCGCCGCTCGGTCGCGGTCCGCGACGGATTCAAGAGCTCGCCCTGGAGCCGGCTCACCTCCGCGCTCCCTGCCGCGAGGGTGCTCAGCCGCGTGCGCAGCCCCTCGTCGCCGACGGTCCCGGAGCCGGCGCCCGGCCCGGCCGCCCTGGAGGCGAGGACGGTCCCCACGACGTTCGCCGTGTCCTTGAACACCTCGAAATATCCCTTTTGCCCGAGCTCGATCTGCTGCGTGAGCAGCGGCGCGGTGTCGGCCCAGAACCGGTCGATCCCGAACCGGACCATCCGCGAGATCGGCGGCGCGAGAGAGATAGCCCGGCTCCAGTCCGGCTTGATCGGCGCCCTCATCGGCGGCTCCGCCTCCGGCTCCTCCGGCTCGCAGCACAGGTAAGGCAGCATGAAGTCGGCCACGACCGTGCCCGCCGCGTCGTGCGCCAGGACGAACGTCCCGCCGCGGACCACGCCGGCGAAGTGCTCCAGGCCCGGGTGCTGCTGGAGAAACGCGCCGAAGAGCAGCCGCTCGTCGGCCTTGTCCTCCTTGTCCTTGATGACATCGTCCAGCCAGTCGATCCATTGCAGGTGAATGCTGCCCGTGAGCGCGTCGAAGGGGGTCACGAGCTCGGTCTTGGCCACGTCGCGGAGCTCGTGCTTGAAGCTCCCCGCGGCCGAAAGGCTCTGCATCACGTCCTGCCGCCACGTCGGATCGCTCGCGTACTCCGAGTAGGCCTGCCGCAGCTTCGCGCTGGCGCTGGTCGCGCCGGCGCTCAGCGTGGCGCTCTGGGTCGCGGCGACCTGCTTCAGCGGGACGCCGGCGTCGGGGGTCACGATGCCGACGTCGTCGACGGCGACGTTGACCTGCTGCCGGAACTGATCGCCGAACACCGCCGCCTGCTCGAGCTGATCGGCGAGGCCGTTCCGGACCATGCGATGGAACCGGTGCAGATCCGAGTACCTGGGCGAAGCCTTCTTGTACACCCGCGTCTTGTCGGACCCGAGCAGCACCGCGCGGACCGCGATGGGCAGGCTCCGGGTCTGGATCTCGCGCTCCAGCGTCGCCACCGCCTGCGCCACGTTCGCGCCGAGGTGGCCCTCGACGCGGAAGAACGGAAACCGCCCGATCGGCGCGCCGAGCGGGTTCGCGGCCCCGCCCCGGCCGCCGTAGCGATCCGCGTTGTAAGAATAGTTGTACGCGCCCATCCCCCGGCGCGTCAGCGCGTGGCTCCAGCGCTCGTGAATGGCGGTCTCGCCCGCAGGATCGTAATAATAAGGGATCGCCCGCTCCTCCAGGCTCCTGTCCTCGCCGAGGCTCGGGGTGATCCGGATCGGCAGCGCGGAGCCGGCCGGCAGCAGGAAGCTCTCGATGAGCGCGCCCAGCTTCGCGGCGAGGAACCGGGCGTGCCCGAGCTGCCCCGTCGCGGCGCCCGTGAACCGAGACGGGTAGAAGCCGGTCCGGTTCTCGGCGCCCGCGCCGCCGCCGGGCAGGTTCCCGAGCAGGAGGTGCTTCGGGAAGGCCGAGGGGTCGGGGCAGCACACGCTGGTATCGCCGAACAGCGCCTCCCGGAACGCCTCGTACGTCTCGACGACGTCCTTCAGGAAATCATAATAGTACTGGATACCCGTGCCCGACGCGGCGAACGCGCCCTGGATCGCCGAGAGCGCGCCGGTCCAGCGCGGCGCGGGGTCCGACGGGAACAGGTCCGAGAGGAAGGCGCCGCACGCGGGGTAAATCTTCGGCAGCGCCTGCGCGAGCCTCGCGTGAACGGCGCTGCAGGCCGCCCGGTACGCGTCCACGAGCGCGCCCGCGGTCGCCACGCCGGCGAGGAGCGGCCGGTCGGCCACGAGCGCGTCGAGGGCCCGCGCGGCGCTGTCCGGGGTGGCGAGCGCCTCCTTGAGCGACGCGGCCGCGGCCTGATCGATGAGCAGGAGCTTCGGGTCGTGGCGCGCCTCCGCGCCCAGGTTGTCGCAATCGGTGCCGGAGCAGAGGTCCTGATCCAGGACGTGGCTCTCCATCAGGAGGACCGCCGCCATGTCGGACAGCGGCCGCCCGGCCTGCGCGGCGAACTGGGCGAGCCCGACGGCGGCCGGGTCCTCGGTGCCCAGGCCCACGAGCTCCCAGGCGGTGAGCCGCGCCGTCCCCTCGCCGAAGGGGGCGTAGTCCGGGGCCCCCTCGCCGTACGGCTTGAACGCCACGTACACGGCGTCGCCCGGCACGCGCAGGAGGTCGCCGTCGGTCGTCACGCCCGCGCCCTTCGTCAGCGTCACGCGGTCGCCCGCGAGCGAGACCCGGAGGCCGCACGCGATCCCCACGCCGACGAGATCGATCCGCGTGAGCCGCCCCTGGTCGTCGAGGTAATCGGTCACGCCGTTGAGCTGCTCGGCCGTGAGCACCTGGTCCCGCTCGAAGACCGCGTGGCTCGTGGCCAGATCGTCCAAGCTGATCGTCATTTGCGCCATATCGATGCTCCCGCTGCCTGCGACTGCCGCGCCCTGCCGGGCGATCAGCCCTCCTCGGTTTCGACGCTGCCGAGCCTGGTCCGCGAGAGGATGAACTTCGGCCCCTCGTCGCCTTCCGCGCACGGCCTCAGCCTCTCGGTCGGATACACGTTCCTCGCCGCGTAGAGCGGCCCGATCAACGCCTCGAGCCGCGCCGCCTGCTCCGCCGCGTCGGCCCCCGCGGCCCTCGCCTCGAGCCACGCGCGATAGGCCGTCTCCAGCGCGATCATCGCGTCGCGGTCGACCCAGCAGATCTTGGGCAGGACGTGCGCGGGCGTCTCCTGGCGAATGACCTCCTCCGCGTAGCGCCGGAACTCCATGTTGCGGAAGCGGCCCGCGTACGCCGGCAGCACGACGTGGATCCGGTAGGAGTACGGATCGTCGCCGGAGCAGTCCGTGCAGCGCGGATCCGCGCAGATGGGCAGCCAGGGCGCCTCGAAATCGCGCTGCCGGAGGAGGAGGTTCTCGATGAGGAGCATGCCCTCCTGGCCTTCGTCCTCGCCGCCCGCGCCGAGGTCCCGGCGCGACGCGTCCGGCAGGCCGAGGAGCCTGGCCAACCGCTTCTCCAGCCCGGAGACGTTCGCCGTGTCCCACACGTCGCCGGGCGCGCGCAGCGAGGCGTCGTAGGCGAGCCCGCGGTCGGCGCTGATCGCCGGATAGCTCCGCAAGAACTCGCATTTGGCGCGGAGGAGGCCCTCGGGGCTCGCGCCGAACGCCGAGGTCATCACCGCGACGTAGTCGTGGAAGCGCTCGGCGAACCGCGCGATGAGGTGATCGAGGAAGCGGCTCCGCCGATCGAGCACGACCGCCGGGTCCTCGATCTCGTCCTGGATCGTCTGGACGACGTCGGGAACGTCGTAGATCTGTTCCCATTCGGCGAACGAGTCGACGGCCTGATAGAAATAGGTCCGGCGGAGCTCGGGGTCGGTCGAGAACAGCTCCTTCACGCGCGCGAGCTGGGCGCAGTAGTTCGCCATGATCTGGTCGAAGAACAGGAGATACGCCTTGAGCTGCCGCGCCTGCGCCCTCCGCGCCGCGCCGGCGCCCGCCGGCAGCCCCTGCTCGCCGAGCCCGTAGATCGCGGGGTAATGGTTCTGGAAGGAATGGTAGCGCCCCGCCCGGCGGTGCGATCCGAGCGGGATCGGCGCGTCGTCCTCGCGCGGCGTCTCCTGCTTCACCCGCGCCGCGCTGGCCAGCGCGTCGTAACGGCTGGTCACCTCGCCCGGAGGCGCCGAGACGGGCACGCCGCGCTTGTACAAGACGAGCCGCGAGCGCGCGCGATCGAGCGCGGGCCGCCGGCCGGGAAGCACCGGCACCCGCCACCGGTCCGGGAGCGGCGCCGTCGCGCCTTCGGGGTTGATCACGATGTCGCGGACCGCCCTCACCCCCTCGATATCCATGACCAGGCTGATCACGTCCGACAGCCGGATCTCCGCCCGCAGGTCGGCCTGCGCGAGCTCCTCGTCGTCGATGAAGCCGTGATCCAGGAGCGGGCCGTCGAAGATCTCCTCCATGGTGAAGCGGCTGCCGTCCGCTCGTCGCCGCTCGAGCATCTCGCCGAGGCCGTAGTTGCTCACCGGAGGCGCGAGGTACTGCTGGATCCGGAACAGCACCTCGGCGTGCACGGCCGCGACCGGCGCGCCCGGGGCGAGCTCCAGCTCGGCGCACACGAGGAAGCTCTGGGTCTCGATCGGGGCGACGTCGACGAAATCCTCGCAGAGGTTCCGGTTCGCGTGGAGCCGCTGCGACGCCGCCGCGAGCACGCCCTCGGCGTCCTCCGGCGCGACGTCATCCATGAGCTCGACCAGGACCCGGTACAGGCCGCGCACCTTCACCTCGCGCGCGCCGGGCGTCGCCGGGACCTCGGTCGACAGCGTCCCGGCCGCCGGATCGGCGTAGAGCGCGCGCTCGTGGGGGACGACCCAGGCGTTCTTGACGCCCGCGAGGTCGATCAGCAGCTTCCGGTAGTCGAGCAGCGTGAGCGGGCGGCCCGGGAGGATCTGCCGGGCCGTGAAGAACTGCTCCCTCATCCCCTCGGCGTTCCCGGTCTCGCTCGCGAGGAGATCCTCGATGGGGAACGACGCCCGATAGCCGAGATCGGTCAGCGCGTAACACAGGAGCTCGAGCGTCGTGATGCCCGGATCATGGACGTTGTGGTCGGTCCAGATGCGGCGAGCCAGCCGGCGCACGTGCTCGAGCCCCAGCGCCTGGAGGTGCTGGTGATCGAGCTCGGGCTCGGCGCGCGTCGGCTTCGGGAGGGTGAGCTGATGGAGCATGGCCTGCGTCCCCGCCGTGATCACGGCGCCTCCATCACGGCGTGCGTGGCGTCGGAGACCAGGATGGCGTCCGGCCTCTCCGCCTGGATCTCGCCGACGTCCCGCGCGCCCTGGAGCGTGCCGGTATGGCTGTACATCTTGAAATCGGTGACGTAATCGACGTACGCGCGCTCCTCGACGAAATCGAGCAGCACCGAGCGGTAGATCTTGCCGCCGAACGAGATCGCGCGCTCCGCGTCGTGCGCCCACGGCGAGAGGAACGCGACGAGCTCCCGCTCGAGCAGGGCGCGGTAGGCGTTCGGCTCGTAGCCGGCGCGGAGCTTGACCTTGAAGTCGAGGCGCACCCGCTGGTAGGCGGGGTTCTTCACCTGGACGGCCACCTGCATGCCGGCGCGCGCCTGCACGTGCGCCGCGACCCGGGCCAGCGTGTCCGCGTCCACCTTCGGCTGCAGCGGATCCCTGGCGTTCCGGTTGCGCAGATCGGGGACCACGACGAGGAGCACGTGCCCGGGCGCGTCCCAGACTCCATCCCTCGCGTGCGGGATGCATTTCACCTTGTGGATGCCGGGGAACGCGCCGAGCACGATCCGCTCGTAATCCCAGGCGGTGAGGCAGCGATTCTTGTGGCGGAGCCGCTCGGACGCGCGCGTCACCATCGCCTCGGCGGACTCCACCCCTCGCCCGCCGAACGACGCGTGAGGCTGGCGCACCGCCTTCACGGCGGCGAGCGGCGTCTTCAGCTTGCCGATGCTGCCGCCCGGCAGCGGCGCGGCGAGGTGCGCCGGGTCGTTGCCGCGATCGTGGAACTCCACCTCGACCCCGTTCGTCGCCACCGAGACGAGCCGGGACACGGCGCTCGCGGCGCGATCGACGGCCGCCTTGAGCCAGAGGCGCCCGGCGGGAAGGAGCGTGTTGTCGGTCGTCGCCTGCCGCGGGACGACCACGACGACGAGGCCGCTCGACCTGAGCTGGTTCGTCGTGTCGAGGACCAGCTCGCCGGGGCCGAGCTCCTTCCAGTGGTTGTCGCACAGCGCGAACCACCGCACCCGGGGCCACGCGACGTCCGGATCGGCGCTGCCCTCGGCCACCTGGAAGAGCAGGCTCACGCTGTCGCCCGCCACGAGCCCGCTGAGGCCGAGGAGCAGCTCGCCCTCGTGATCGTGGGCCGGCAGCAGCGGGACGGCCTTCGCGGCGACGTGCTCGAGCTGCGCGCGCAGGTGCGCGTGCTCCCGCCGCGCGCCGAAGCTGCCCACGTGGAAGAACCGCAGCTCGGCGCCGGCGAAGCTGTCGGCAGAGTCCGAATCGATCGAGACGTCGCCCGTGCGCGCCCTGTACGCGAGCGAGATCCCCTGGATCGCCGGCGTGTACGGCTCCTTCAGGACGGACAGCCCCGCGTCGTCGCCCTGCGCCTTGGCATACTGGATCAGGTTCTCGACCGTCTTCTGCCGGTACACGTCGTGGTGGAAGCCCTGCTCGAGCGACAGCGTGATGTACCCGCCGCGCGGCGCGGGGGCCTCGTCGAGGAACGGCGCGAGCCGCGATTTCACCCGCAGGAGCCCGCTCGCTTTGCGCAGGGCGCCCGCCGTGCCGGCGGTCGCGAACGCGTAGACGCGCCGCGCCTCGGAGACGGGCGGCGCCGCGGGCGGGCTCCCGGGCGTCAAGGTCAGGGCGCTCTCGTCCTCGCCGCCCTGGAACAGCCGCACCCCGCGGATCGTCTGCGTCGCGCCCCCGCCGTCCTGGAACACGACCGACGCGCGAAACGCGCCGTCGTCGATGCCGCTCAGCCCATACCCCCGGTAGTGCGCCGCGAAGCTGTACGGCCGGTTGTGCCAGCGGATCCGGAGCCGGATCTCCGAGAGCGCCTTCGAGAGCGCCTCGGCGCAGCCGATCAGGAAGCGCGAGCCCTTCACGGGCTGCGGCCCGAACGGCAGGAACGTCCGCTTCGGGTCGAGCGCGCCGGCGTCGCTCTCCAGCGCGAGGGAGCTCACGCCCTCGACGTCGACCGAGATCTGCGCGCGGCGCAGGACCAGGCCCCGGAGGTCGTGGAAGCCGACGGCGGCCCCGGGCTTCAGCAGCACTTGCACGATCGGCGCCCGCGCGGCCCACGCGGCCCCGTGCACCGCGGGGTCGTGGTCGACCACGGCGCCCTCGGTCCCGGGCAGCTCGAGCTCGAGCTGCAGCGCGTCGCCGGCGCGGCTCGCCCGGAGCGCGTGCGGGCCGAGCCAGCCCTTCTCGCCGGTGACGAACGCCTCGAGCGCGCCCGAGAGCGCCGCGGGATCGAGCGCCGCCGGCTGCGCGTTGCCGAGCGCGAGCGACAGCGTGATCCGCCGGCGCCCTTCCCGCATCCGCAGCACCGGCGCCGACAGGGCGAACCCGATGTCGCCGGCGGGCAGGTCGGCTCCGCCGAACGGCCGCCACCCGGGCGCGTCGTCCGGCAGCGGCGCCCCCATGCCGTCCGACGAGTCCGCGACCGGCGCGCAGCGGACCGCGCCGCGCCCGCGCGAATCCACGAAGATCGCGCGCAGCTCCTCGAGCTTCGCGCCGCGGACCACCGTCTCGCGGACCGGCTGGTACACCCGCTCGACGCCGGTCGCGTCCTTGCCCGCGGACAGCGCGTGCTCGGAGAGGACGCGCACGGGCGCCGCGTTCTTCTTGAGCTCGACGACGACGTGCGCGCGATCCGGCACGGCCGGCCGCGGCTCGAAGCGCAGCACGCGCCGGTAATAGAAGTCGAGGTGGCGCCCGGTGATCCGGTTGAGCGCCTCGCGCGGCAGCTCGTAGAGCTTCAGGAAGGCGACCAGGAGCGCGAGGTGCGGGGGCGTCGTCCCGCTCTCGTCCTCGATCAGCCGCGCCGCCTGCTCGGCGTCGTAGGCGAAGAACGGCTGCCAGTCCAGGATCGCGTCGCCGCCGTTCGGAGCGTGGAACTTGACGAAGCGGGAGAGCGCCTGCGTGAACATCAGCAGATCCAGCGGCGTGCGCTCGTCCACGCGGGCGAAGTCCGGCCGCAGCTCGTCGGCCAGGCGGTCGCCCTGGCTCTGGCCGAGCTGCGAGACCATGTTCTGGATGATGTCCTCTATCGACATGGCATCTGGCTCTGTGCGGGCGTTGTGACCATGGCATCCAGGCGCGCAGGCGCCTCACGGCGGCGGCGCGTCGACCGAGGCCCGCACCTCGTTGCCGTCGGTGCGGTAGTAGGGAAACACGAGGTTGTATCGCGAGTTCGTGGCGCGGACCTCGTAGTCGAGCGAGATGCGGAGCACGCCGTCGTGCGCGTCCTCTCCGTCGATCTGGAGCGAGAGCACGTCGATCCTGGGCTCGTAGATCAGGATCGCGGTCCGCACCCGCTCGGCGAGGAAGGTGCGCAGGGTCGTGCTCATCGCCTCGAACAGCACCTCGTGCATGTCGAGCCCGTATTTCGGCGCGAGGAAGCGCTCCCCGAGGGCGGTGCCGAAGAGGATGCGAAGGCTGCTCTGGATGTCCTCCTCGTCCGAGGTCATCCGCACCTCACCGCGCTCCCGGACGAACTCGGGCGGGAAGCTCCACCCCGTACCGAGGAACGACGCCGTGGTCTCGTTGAAATCGTCCGATGCCATGACCATCCCTCCTTCAGCTGATGTCGACCGTGGGCTCGCCGAGGGCGGCCGTGGCGCCGCAGGCGCACGCGTCGGTGGTGCGCAGCGCCGGCAGGCCCCCGACGAGCACCGTGGCGCTCCCCGCCGGGAACGGGCTCGCCGTGGGCTGATGCCCGTTCGGCGGCAGGGCGCACACGTGCAGATCGCCGGCCACGGCGGCGGGCATGTCCTTGATCAGCACGGTGCTGACGCCGGGGCCCGTGACCGTACCGCCGTGGGTGCTGACATCGCCGACGCGGACCGCAGGAGGCATGTTCCCTCAATTCAGCTTCACGAGGCTGCCCTTGACCGAGGTGATCGCGGTGCTGGACAGCTCGGCGCCGCTCGACCCGGTGAGCTTCAGCTCGGTCCCGCCCTCGACCTTGAGCGACGTGCCCGACGCGATCTCGATCGCGGTGCCGGCCTTGAGCGTCAGCGCCTTGCTGCTCTCGATCCGGATGCCGTCCGCGCTCAGCTCGATGACATTCCCGTTCTGATCCTCGATCGTGATCCCCTTCTGCTCCTCGCTGAGCGTGATCTTGTTGCCGGCCGGCGTGTCGAGCTGCATCAGCTTCTTGTCGTCGTGGAAATAGAGGCGCATCTTCGAGCGGCTCTGGTACGCCTTCTCGTGGTTGTCATCCGAGCCCCGGAGCGGCGCCGCCTTGGCGCTGCTGTGCAGCATCCCGAGGATCACCGCCCGGCGCGGGTCGTCGTCCAGGAAGCCCACGACCACCTCGTCGTCGATCTCCGGCCGGAAGAAGAAGCCCCGCTCCTCGCCCGCGTCGAGGCTCGCAACCCGCGCCCAGATGCCGTCTCCGCCGCCCTCGACCAGCGGCAGCCGCACGCGCACCCGGTGCTCGCCGGCGTCGTCTTCATTGCTCACGACCTTGCCGATCTGCAGGCCGCTGACGCCGGGCAGGAGCGCGGCGGCGAGCGGCGCGGACACCGCGCGTTCCTCGGCCGACCACCGCTCGACGCTGCCGAACTGGAGGTGCGTCTTCCACCCGTCCGCCGCGCTGCTGTCGTGGCGCACGCCGGTCACGAAGACGTCGCCGCCGTAACGCGCGCCAACGCCGCTCAGCGTGACGATATCGCCCGGGCTCACCGCCGCGATCCCCTCGCACTTCGCGCGCCCGCTCACCTTGCTCATCCTCGATTTCAGCCACGCGGCGTCCGCCCACGCCTGCGCCTCGTCCTCGGCGAGCGCCGCGTGCCGGAGCTCGACGCTGTCCACCGCCGCGACCGCCGCGAGCTCCTCGCTGCTCAGATTGCCGGGGCCGCTGACCTCAGGGTCGGCCGCCTCCCGCTCCACGAGCGCCTGCTGCGCCGGATCCCACGTCACGCTCTTCACCCCGCCGAACTGGAGCCGTGCGTCGATCTGCGCGTCCATCTCCAGGACCGTCGCCCCGAACTGCAGCGTGGCCACCGCGGCCCCGCCGAAGGAGGGCGCCTTGATCGCGACCCCGGCGCCGTTGGTGAAGACGAGCTTTCCGTTCGCCTCGGCGCGGGTCAGGAGGAAGTCCCAGTCGCTCGACCGGTACTGGACCTGCTGCGGGTGGACCACGGTCGTGCCCTCGACGTCCGCCTCCACCCCGGCGGCGTCGAGCAGCGCCGCCAGGATGTCGCTGTCGGTCTGCTCGAAGAAGCAGGCGTTCTTGCGCCCCACGGTGAGCTTGAACGCCCGGTGGCGGCAGTCGACGACGAGCTGCGGCGCGCCCCGCTCGCGCACCTTGAGCGCCTGCCGGACGACGACCCCCTGGAAGAGCGAGACCGCCGCGTTGCCCGGGCCCGCGAGGATCTCGACCTCGCTGCCCGGCACGAACAGCGCCGCGTTGCTGAGCGGGAAATCGCTCGCCGCGGCCGCGCCGTCCAGGTACACGAGCCGCGCCGACGAGATGCGGTTGACCGCCTTCGTCACCGAGACCGCGAGCAGCTGGTGCTCGCGCGAGACCACCTCGCCGCGCACCTTCACGGTGAACTCGCGGTGCGCCGCGGGGATCGGGAGTGTGCGTTGCGAGGTGATGGCTACTTCTCCAGCGGCGGAAAGAACAGCCGCGTGCCGGGCACCAGGTTGCGGAAATCGTCGATGCGGTTGGCCGCGGCCACCGCCAGGTAGAGCCGCGGATCCCCGTAGATCTCGGAGCAGAGCGAGGGCAGGTTGTCGCCGGCCTTCACGAGCCGCACGTGCGTCAGATCCGGCGACTGATCCTGGGCCAGCGCCACCCGCGTCTGGTCGTCCGAGCTGTCCGTGAAATTCGCGGTGATGACCGCGCGCAGCGGCACCCCGTCGGGCTTGAACAGCTTGTAGGCGATGCTGGCGCCCTTCAGCACGCAGCGCTTCACCTGGAGCGTCCCCCAGACCACCTTCAGGTAGTTCGGCCGGTGGATGTTGCCGTTGTACCCGGTGACGGTCTGGAACTGCTCGACCTTCTCCTGCACGTCGATGGGCCGCCCGTTCGCGCCCGTCCCGTCGAGGAAGAACGTGAGCGACATGTCGCCCGGCTTGACCTTCTTGAACTCCATCCGGCTGCCGGTCGTCCCCGAGCCCTGCGCGCTGTCGTACTCCATCTCGTACGAGAGCGTGATCTCGCTCGGGTTCACGTACGCCTCGAACTGGCCCACGGGCGACCCCGAGTGATCGGGCTGCTCGTAGGCCTTGATCAGGAGCCGCTCCAGCGCGCCTCGATCGGCCATCGTTCAGCGCTCCTCCCGCTGCGCCAGGATCTCGAGCACGCGCTCGACGCACTCGCGCACGATCTCCTGCGCGTCCTGGGCCGCCGCCGGCGCCGGCGCGGCCCCCGCGGCGGGCTCGCCCCCCACCTCGACCGTGATCACGACCTCTTCGACGACGATGGGCATGGCTCAGGACCTGTCCAGGGTGAAATACTGGTAGAAGAACTGCAGCGTCTCGACGACGACCGCGTTGCCCGTGGCGTTGAGATCGCTCACCGCCCACTTCGTCGGATAGGCCTTCACCACGTGCCACGTGAGCAGCGGCTGGTGCTCGTCGTTGAGGAGCTTCACGTCGATGTTCTTCGGCTCGATCCTGAGCTCGTCGACGCACTGCCGGATCCAGCCCAGCACCTCGGAGCTCGTGAGCAGGCCGCGCTTGAGCACGAGCTCGGGGTACTTCGCCCGCGCTGGGTACTTCTGGACGAAGCGGTTCTCCCCGCCCTCGGCGATCTCCTCGGTGGCGAGCTCCACCGACAGCCCGCTCACCTCCGTGAACCGGACGTCGTTCGCGTTCGCGGGCAGGCCGAGCACCTCGACCTTGAAGTGGAATCCGACGGGCGGGTAGTAGGCGGCCATCAGTCGTTCTGCAGCTCGAGGCCTTCGTGGGCGAGCTCGATCGACTCGATCGCCACCTCGTTGCCCGACGCCTTCAGCTGGGGCCCCTCGACCTTCACCGGGAAGGCGTTCATCACCTTCCACACCATCACCGGCTGGTGCTCCTCGTTGAGCAGGCTGATGACGAGGTTGCGCCGCTCGACGGTGTTCAGCTTCACCGTGCTGAGCCACTTGAAGAACTGGTTGTCCCCCTTGATGATGCCGCGCTTCAGCGTGACGTTGCTGAACTTGCGGAGCCCGGGCATCTTGATGGACGAGTACTCGGGGAACGAGCCGTCGCGGTACTCGATGGCCTGGTTCTCCTGCGTGAGACCGGTGACCTCCGAGAAGCCGAGGCGGCTGCCGCCCCACTCGACGGTGAAGTGAAATACCGGGAGAGGATACGTTGCGGGCATGGCCGTGGAACCTCCTGGGAGTGACTACGACGTCTGCAGCTTGTGGGAGAACTTCAGGATGATGAACTCCGCCGGCCGGACCACCGCCATGCCGATCTCGACGTTCATGCGCCCCTCGAGGATGTCCTGCGCGTTCATGGTGGTCCCGAGGCCGCATTTCACGAAGAGCGCGTCCTTGGGCGTGGCGCCGGCGAGCGCGCCCTCGCGCCACTTGTCGATGAGGTAGCTCTCGATCATGCCGCGGACCTTGACCCAGGTGTTGGCGTCGTTCGATTCGAACACGGCCCACGAGGTCGACTTCTTGATCGACTCCTCGACCATGTTGAAGAACCGACGCACCGGGATGTAGCGCCACTCGTTGTCGTTGCCGGCGAGCGTGCGCGCGCCCCACACCAGGGTGCCCTTGCCGGCGAAGGCGCGCAGGGCGTTGATGGACTTGCCGGTCGTGGCGTCCACGTTGAGCCCCTCCTGCCTCAGGTTGTCGAGCTTCACCACCGGCTCGATCACGCCGGCGAGGCTCACGTTCGCCGGGGCCTTCCACACCCCGCGGGCGCTGTCGGTCGCGGCGTAGACGCCCGCGACGGCGCCGCTCGGCGGCATCACCACGAAATGCTTGGCGAGCTCCGCCTTGACGAAGTTGTAGGCGGCGGTGTCGGTCGCCTTGAGCGAGACGAGGTCGACCGCGGCGGTCGATCCGATGGTGACCTGCACGTTGCTCGCGGTCTCGGTCTCGGCGACGTGGTGGTTGAACGCCGTCTTGACGAACGGATAATACACGGCGCCGTACTTCAGGTGGGCCGTGCCGAAATACCCCCGCTGCGTGAGGAGCTGGGTCTCGGTCAGCGCGCCGCCGCCGCCGTGGAGGTCGAAGATCGCGAAGCGATCGCGCAGCCCGCCGCATTGCTGGAGCACCGCCTGCGCGAGCGTCGGGTAGTCGGTTTCGGACAGCCTCACCGCCTCGGGGATCACGATCAGCGTGGGCTCGTCCTCGAGCTTGAGCGCGTCGAGGCCGTCCTGCAGCCCGTAGGCGGTCGCCGGGGCGGTGCCCGAGTCGCCGGTCAGCGTGATGGCCGGCGCCGTCTGGTACGTCCCGACCGAGACGATGTAGCACTGCGCGCCGCCGTTATCGAAGAACATCTTCACGGCGTAATAGAGCAGGTACGCCGTCGTGGGCTCGGTGAACGAGGTGACCCTGTACGATCCCGGCGCGGCGCCGGCGGTGGCGATGGAGATCGCGATCGTGTCGGCCTTCGGCAATCCGAAGAGCGCCTCGTAGTCCTTCAGCGAGTAGATCTTGGTCGGCTTCAGGACCAGGTCATCGGCCTGGTTCTGAGCAGCCTTCTCCGTGTAGCCGATGAACGCGGGGATGGCCGTGCCCACCTCTGCGACGGAGGGCGGAAATACGGGGATCTCTTCGACGTATACGTCTGGCGTGCGGTAGGTAGGCATGGACCGGACCTCTATCTCGATACGTGGATGATCAGGTTAGCGTCCGCCTGGTCGGCGCCGGGTTGCGGCAGATGTTCGATGAGCACGTCGCCGTTCCGGCGGAGCTGGATCTTCTTCATCGCCCGCAGTCGTCGGGCGACGGGCTCCTGCGATCGGAACAGGACGAGCCGCGCGTCGCCGGACACGAGCAGCGCGGCCGGGAGATCGGCCGGCGTGAGCTCCGAGGCGGGCACCCGGGTGAAGCTCACCTCGGGGCGCCCCTCGTCCGCGGAGCCGTGATCGGAGACCGTGAGCAGCTCGAAATCGGCGCTCGTGTAATTGCTGACGACGAGATAGTAGCTCAGCGTGTCGCGCCGCGCGTCGAACGCGATCTCGAACGCCGGCGCGCTCTCGTAAAACGACGGGTGGATCGCGATGTCCACGATCGCGAACACGCCGGCGGCCTGGAGCTCCGGGTGCAGATAGCGGCGCTCCGTGTGCGGCGGCGCGGCCGCGTACGCCTCCTCGATGGAGCACGGCCCCGGGGCCGCGCCGGCCACGTCGAACGACACCTCGGGCCGATCGCCGTCGGCGGTGACGGTCTCGACGCGCAACGCCCGCCCCGCCGCGTCCCTCAGCGTCGCGGTCACCGGGCGATCGGCGCGCGCGAGCGCGTGGGCGAACACCGAGCCGACGAGCGCGCGGGCCTCCGGCGCGTCGAGCTGCGCCGGCGCGGTCCGATTGCGATACACCGCCGTGCCCGAGGCGAGGGCGGCCGGTATCTCCGTGAAATTGCTGAAGTATGGGTTGACCAGCCGGAGGCCGATGCGCAGCTCGGCGCCGGCCGCCGAGACCCGCGGCGCGCCCCCCTCGTCCGCCTCGAAGAGCACGTAGAGGACGCCGCCCAGCACCTTCGCCAGGAGCCGGCCGCCGCGCAGGGCCCGAGACGTCTCCGCGGGCAGCACGAGCTCGAAATCCGGGCAGACCCCGCCGTGGTAGGCGTGGGCGATGCGCAGCGACAGCAGGGTGTCGTAACGGAGCCTCATCGCCCGTGCACCTCGGCGTCGATGCGGGTCACGGGCACGCCGATGGCCGGCTGCCGATCCTGCAAGGCCACCATCCTGACCTTGTAGATGACCGACGGGAGCTGCTTGCCGCCGATGAACGCCCAGACCTGGTTGAGCTGCTCGTAGGTGAGCGATTGCAGCTCGACCGTGAGCTTGTCGATGCGCTCGTCGAGCCCGGGGCTCTCGGCCTGCGTGAACACCGGGTGCGCTTGAAAGTACGTGAGCACGTACGACACGTACCGGAGCGCCTGGTCGTACTGCCTGAAATGGGCGGCGAAGAGCACGTGGAGGTTCAGCTTCAGCTCCGGCTCCACGACGACGTGCCGCCCGTTCACGAGCGTCGCCTCCGGGAGATGGGACTTGAACACCCGCTCCTCCTCGACGTTGATGATCGTCGCGCCGAGGTGATCCTCCTGGATCGCCCACTTGCCCGCGTCATCGACGATCCGCGACGGCTGCACCTCGCCGAGGCTGGATCCCGTCCGGCTCGCGAGGTACGCATTGACGCTCTTCACGAGGAATACGAGCGCGACGTCCAGCATCCCCGATGCCCCCCCGACCAACAGCGTCGATGAGGATCCGGGCATGGCTCGGCCACGCACGATCGATCCCGATCGATTCTATTGGACGCAGCAATCTGCAACGCGGGTCACGCGACCCACCCCGACCCTATTGCGCTACGAAGATCGAGCCGTCTCGATTCTTCGTGAGAATGGAATAGCGTCCAGGGCAATGCTGTCAACGACAATCGTGTCGAGCTCGCCTGGCGCGGATGCGGGGATCGCGTGATGGAGGAAACAGGCCAGCGGAGTCGCTGGCGGGGCCGGGTGCGGCCCCTCGGGCGCTGCGTCGTGAAAGGATCGGCTGACGGTGGACGCCCGTCACGTCCATGAAATCGTGACGAGCGCGCCGCGCGGCGACGATGTGAGCGGCGCGTCAGAAGCTGCGCGCGGCGGGGGCGCCCACGCGGGACGCGGCGGCGCGCGCGGCGGCCCGCTCCGACTCGGAGAGCACCACGTTCAGCTCGAGCACGTCACAATCGCCGCTCCGCTCCACGTTGACGCTCACCTGATCCAGATCGATCCGCTCGTACTTCGAGATGACCTGGAGCAGCTCCTGCTTGAGCCGCGGCAGGTAGTCCGGCTCGCCCGTCGGGCGCACGCGCTCGCGCGCCACGATGATCTGCAGGCGCTCCTTCGCCACGGCCGCCGACTTCGGCTGCGACCTACGGAAATAGTCCATGATCGACATGGCAGAACCCCCTCAGGCGGTCGCCGCCTGGCCGCCGAAAATCCGGCTGAAGAACCCCTTCTTGGCCGGCTCGAGGAAGCGGTGCGGCCGCTCCTCGCCGAGGAAGCGCTGGACCACATCGAGGTAGGCCTGCGCCGCGTCGCTCGTCGGATCGAGCACCACCGGCGTCCCCGCGTTCGACGCCTGGAGCACCGCCGGCGACTCCGGGATCACGCCGAGCAGCGGGATGCCGAGCAGCTCCAGCACGTCCTTGTGCGCCAGCATCTCGCCCTTGGCGACGCGCGCCGGCGCGTACCGCGTGAGCAGGAGGTGCGTCTTCACCGGCTCCTCGCCGAGCTCCGCCCTCCGGGTCTTCGCGTCGAGCAGGCCGAGCACGCGATCCGAGTCGCGCACCGAGGAGACCTCGGGGTTCGTCACCACGATCGCCTCGTCCGCGAAATACATCGCCATCTGGGCGCCCCACTCGATGCCCGCCGGCGAGTCGCAGAAGATGTAGTCGAAGCCCGCGCCGCGCAGCTCATCGAGGATGCGCCCGACCCCGTCCATCGTGAGGGCGTCCTTGTCCCGCGTCTGCGACGCGGGGAGCACATAGAGGGTCTCGATCCGCTTGTCCTTGATCACCGCCTGGCGGACCGTCGCCTCGCCGCGGATCGCGTTGACCAGATCGTAGACCACACGGCGCTCGCACCCCATCACGAGGTCGAGGTTGCGCAACCCCACATCGAAATCGATGGCAATCGTCTTGTAACCGAGAGCCGCGATACCGGACGCGAGGTTTGCGGTCGTGGTGGTCTTGCCGACTCCGCCCTTGCCCGAGGTGACGACGACTACCTTTGACACCAGAAACCTCCTTAGATGGTTCGATTCGAAAGACGTGGCTGTCCGACGGCCGAGCCCGCCCGGATGCCCGTCTCTCCGGCGCTGAGGGGACGCCGTCGACGTGTTCGGAGCTCGGCGCCCACCCGATTCCCTTGAGGCCGGGGACGCGCTCGACTGGGTACGTCATGGCGCGCCGAACGAACAACTTTTTTGCGGCGAAACTTGCAGCGTACCCCATCCGGCAAGCTGGATCCAAGTTCCCTACATGTAGGCAAGCGCTGCGCGGCCGCGGATCTCGGGCATTTTTGCGCGAAGAGGCGGCTCGGTCGCCTGGATCTCCGGATCGATCGCCCCGCGGCCCGTGCGCGCCCGCGGCCAGTCGCGCGGCCCCTTGTGCAATACTGTGGTTGGAATGACACCGGGGCAGCGGATCGGACCGCATCACGTGGTGGAGCGGCGGGCGGGGGCAGGCTCGCTCGGCACCGTCTACCTCGCGCGGCACGTCGCGACCGGCGAGCCGGTGGCGGTCAAGGTCCTCCGGGATCCGAGCGAGGAGGCGCTCAAGCGGTTTGCCCGCGAGGCGCGCGCGCTGGCCGCGCTGCAGCACCCCCATATCGTCCGGTACGTCGACCACGGGGTGATGCCCGACGGCGAGCCCTACCTCGCGATGGAGTGGCTCGAGGGGGAGGACCTCGGCGCGCGGCTCGCGCGCGGCCGCCTGGAGCCGGCCGCGGCGCTCCGGCTCGCGGCCCGGGTCGCGGAGGGGCTCGAGGTCGCGCACGGCCAGGGGGTCGTCCACCGCGACATCAAGCCGCAGAACCTCTTCCTGCCGCAGGGCGAGCTCGATCGGGTCAAGATCGTCGATTTCGGCCTCGTGCACCTCCACGACGCCACGTACGCGCTGACGCGCCAGGGGCAGACGCTGGGCACGCCGTCGTTCATGCCGCCCGAGCAGGTCACCGGCGAGCAGGAGATCGACGCCCGCGCCGACCTGTACTCGCTCGGGTGCGTGCTGTTCGCGTGCCTGACGGGCCGGCCGCCCTTCGCCGCCGCGCAGCTCGTGGCCACGCTCGCCAAGGTGGTGTTCGACGAGGCGCCGCCGCCGAGCTCGCTCTGCCCGGGCCTGCCGGCGGCGCTCGACGCGTTCGTCGCGCGGCTGCTCGCCAAGAAGCCCGCCGCGCGGCCCGCGAGCGCCGCCGCCGTCGCCGAGGCGCTGCGCGCGCTCGAGGCCCGGCTCGCCGGCCCGGCCTCGTCGGGCGCGCCCGCCTCGTCGGCCGCCCTCACCGGCCGCGAGCGCCGCCTCGCCAGCGTGATCCTCGCCGCGGGCGCGGGCGACATCGGGCGCGGCCTCGCCGCCGTCGACCGGACCACCCCGCTCGGCGGCGCCCCCGCGCTCGACGTATTCGCGCTGACCGCGCACGCGCTCCGGCAGGTCGTGACGCGCCACGGCGCCCAGCTCGAGCTGCTCGGCGACGGCTCGCTCGCGGCGCTACTCCCGGGCGCCGGCTCGCCCACCGAGCTCGCCACGAGCGCCGCGCGCTGCGCCCTGACGATCCGCGGGCTCCTGCCCGAGGCGCGCGTGGCCCTCGCGACCGGCTGGGACGAGGTCGAGCGGACGCAGCCCATGGAGCAGGTCATCGACCGCGCCAGCGCGCTGCTGGAGGGCCGCGCCGAGGGCCCGGCCGACGGCGCGCCGCCGATCCGGCTCGACCCGATGACCGCGGCCCTCCTGAGCGACCGGTTCGAGGTGTCGCCCGCCCCGGATGGGCTCGTGCTCGTCGGCGAGATCGAGCCCGCCGACGAGGCCCGGAGGCTCCTCGGGAAGCCGACCACCTGCGTGGGGCGGGAGCACGAGCTGCTCCTCCTCCAGGCGACCTTCGACGAGTGCGCCGCCGAGTCCGAGGCGCGCGCGGTGCTGGTCACGGCCGGCCCCGGCGTGGGCAAATCGCGCCTGCGCCACGAGCTCGTGCGGCGCCTCGCCGGCCGCGGGGAGCCGGTCGAGATCTGGACCGCGCGCGGCGACTCGATGCGCGTCGGCGCGCCGTTCGGCATGCTCGGCCAGATCGTCCGGCGCGCGGCGCGGCTGCTCGACGGCGAGCCGATCGCGGCGCGCCGGCAGAAGCTCGCCGCGCGCGTGTCGGCGCACGTGCCGGAGCCGCTGCGGCGTCCGGTCACCGAGTTCCTCGGCGAGATGGTGGGCACGCCCTTCCCGGACGACGACAGCCTGCTGCTCCAGGCGGCGCGGCAGGACGCCAAGCGCATGGGCGACCAGATGCAGTGGGCCTGGGTCGAGTTCGCCCGGGCCGAGTGCGCCGCGCGGCCGGTCCTGCTCGTCCTGGAGGACCTCCACTGGGGCGACCGGCCGACCGTCGAGTACGTCGACGCCGCGCTGCGGCTCCTCGCCGGCGAGCGGCTGATGGTGCTGGCGCTCGCGCGCCCCGAGGTGCGCAAGGCGTTCCCGGGCCTCTGGGGCGAGCGGGCGCTCACCGAGCTCCGGCTCAAGGAGCTGTCGCTGAAGGCGTGCGAGCGGCTCGCGCGCGAGGCGCTCGGGCCGGCGGCCCCGGCCGCCACCGTCGCCGAGATCGTGGAGCGGTCGGCGGGCAACGCGTTCTTCCTCGAGGAGCTCGTGCGCGCGGCGATGGAGGGCGGCCCCGGCGGCGTCCCCGAGACGGTGCTGGCGATGATGCAGGCGCGCCTCGGCGGGCTCGTGCCCGAGGCGCGGCGGCTGCTGCGCGCGGCCAGCGTCTTCGGGGAGGTGTTCTGGCGCGGGGCGGCGCAGGCGCTGCTCGGCGCGTGGGTCGACGAGCCCGAGCTCGACGCCGGCCTCGCGGAGCTCGAGCAGCGCGAGCTCATCGCGCGCCGGCCGGACGCGAAGTTCCACGGCGAGATCGAGTACGCCTTCCGCCACGCGCTCCTGCGCGACGCGGCCTACGAGATGCTGACCGAGGACGATCGGTCGCTCGGCCACCGGCTCGCGGGCGGGTGGCTCGCCCAGTCGGGCGAGACCGACGCGATGGTCCTGGCGACGCACTTCGAGCTGGGCGGCGAGCTCGGCCGCGCGATCGACTGCTACCGGCGCGCGGCCGAGCAGGCGCTCGGCGGCAACGACTACGCGGCCGCGATCGAGCGCGCCGAGCGGGCGATCGCGTGCGGCGCGGCCGGCGAGGAGCTCGGGGAGCTCGCCACGATCGAGGCCGAGGCGCACCGCTACCGGGGGGACTTCGCCTCGGCCGAGCAGCGCGCGATCGCGGCGATGGCGGCGCTGCCGGAGGGCAGCGTCCGCTGGTACCGCGCGGCGAACCTGGTGGCCCTGGCGGCGACGCCGCTGGGCCATGAGGAGGCCGCCACCGCGCTCGCCCGGGCGCTGTGCGCGCGCTGGTCCGAGCGGGCGGCGCGCGGCGCCGAGCTCATCGTGATGGCGCAGGCGGCGAGCGGGCTCCTGGTCCTGCGGGGCGAGTGCGAGGACGCCGACGCGCTGTGCCGCCGCATCGACGCGGTGGCCGAGCGGTTCCGGGGCGATCCGGCCGTGAGCGCGCCGATCCTGCGCCTCGGCATGCACCGGGCGATCCTGGCGGGGGATCTCGGCACCGCGCGGGAGCGCTGCGAGGCGGCGGCGCACGGCTTCTCGCGGGCGGGCGACGCGCGCATGGCGTGCAGCTCGCGGAGCAACGCCGGGCACCTCTGCAACGAGCTCGGCGCGTACGCCGAGGCGGCGGTCTTGATCCGCGCCGCCCTGGCCGACGCCGAGCGCCTGGCGCTCGCGAACACGGTGGCGCACGCCAAGGAGAACCTCGGCCGCGCGCTCCTCCACCTCGGCGCCCTCGACGAGGCGCGCGCCCTGGAGCTCGAGGCGCGCCGGCACTTCGTGGCGGCGGGGCAGCGGCGGCTCGAGGGCGGCACCTACATCTACCTGGCCGAGGTCTTCCGGCTCGCCGGGGATCTCGCGGCGGCCGAGGCCGAGGCGCGCCGGGCGTGCGAGCTCCTCGGCGACGTCCCGCCGCTCGCGCCCTGCGTGCTCGCGACGCTGGCCAACGTGCTGCTCGCCCAGGGGCGGGCCGCCGAGGCGCTCGAGAGCGCGGCGCGCGCCGCCGAGCTCGCCTCCGCGGCGGTGACGTCGCGCGGGCACCTCGAGACGGGCGAGTCGCTGGTCTACCTGGTGCACGCCGAGGCGCTCGCGGCCGCGGGCGACCTCGGCGGGGCCCGCGCGGCCATCGCGCTCGGCCGCGACCGGCTGCTGGCGCGCGCCGCGAAGATCGCGAACCGCGCCTGGCGCGCGGGCTTCCTCGAGAACGTGCCCGAGAACGCCCGCACGCTCGCGCTCGCCCGCGCGTGGCTGGGGGAGCAGGGCGGGCAGCGACCTCGCTGAACGCGCCGTCGCACATGAGCACGCCAGCGCCGCCTCGATCCGGCGTGCTTGTTGCCACGGTGAGCTGCGTCAGGGCCACGTCCGGCCTGCGAGCGACACGACGCGCGAACATCCCGGATGGACGTGGCGCCGTCCCGGCGGCCTGCCGTGCGCCGATGCGCGACGGTCCCAGAGCCCCTCTTCGCGATGGCTCGACAACCCGTGGAGCGTCTCATGCCTGCTCTCGATCTCGCCGATATCCAGGGGCTCATCGTCCGGGGCACCTCCATGCCCGCCGCTCGCTTCCTGATCGCGAAGATCGCCCGGGCGAGCGCGGCGAGGCGCGTCATCGGCTCCATGGTCCACGGCGACGCCGGATCAGGCCCTCGGATCACCGTGGCTTCGCCATGGACGACGAGGCCGGCGTACACCCTGACCATCGGCTTCACGTACGACGGGCTGGAGGCGCTCGGGCTCGCGGAGCCCTCCTTGCGTTCCTTCCCGGCGGCGTTCATCCAGGGCGCCGCCGAGCGGGCAAAGCTCCTCGGCGACACCGGGGAAAACGCGCCCAGGCGCTGGATCGGCGGGCTGGGGACCGGAGATGCGCACGTCCTGCTCGGCCTCCATGCCGCGGACGGCGCCGCGCTCGAGTCGACGTCGACGCAGCTGCGCTCGCTGCTCGCTCGGGACGGTGCCTTCACCGAGCTGTCTCACCAGGACGGCGGCGTCCTGCCCGACCGCATCGAGCACTTCGGGTACAAGGTCGGCATCGCTGCGGTGCACGTCGAGGGAGGGTCGCAGGACCCGGCGCCGGCGCGGTCGACGGCCCCGACGGGACAGTTCCTCCTCGGGTACCCGAGCCAGCACCCCGGCTTCGCTTACCCCGTACCGACGCCGCCGGAGCTCGGCAGAAACGGCAGCTTCGCCGTCTATCGCGTCATGCGCCAGGACGTCGAGGGCTTCACGCGCTTCTTGAACCAGTGGGCCCCCAGGGCCGGAATGACCGAGGCGAAGCTGGCGGCCAAGCTCTGCGGGCGATGGCGCAACGGTGTGCCCCTCGTCCTCTCGCCGGACGCGGATTCTCCCGATGCGCCGATCGCCGCGGAGGATCTCGACAATTTCGACTATGAACCTCACGACCCGCAGGGCCATCGCTGCCCGATCGGCGCCCACATCCGACGCGTCAACCCGAGGAGCCAGAGAGTGGCGGGAGGCTCGAGCCGCCTGCGCCTGCTCATCCGGCGGGGAATTCCCTATGGACCGCCGGTTGATCCGTCGGCTCCGAGCGACGGCATCGAGCGCGGGCTGCTCGGCCTGTTCATCTGTGTCAGCATCCGAGATCAATTCGAGTTTGTCATGTCCGAGTGGGTCGAATCCGGCCTGTTCACGGCCGGCCTGCGCGGGACCAAGGACCCGCTCTTGGGGAACAACGATCCGGCGACGAGCAAGCTCGTGATCCCGTCCGAAGGCGGCGATCGCACGATCACGGGCTTCCCCCGGTTCGTGACCACCCGGGGCGCAGCGTACTGCTTCCTTCCGAGCATCACCGCCCTGAAGCACATCGCGAACCTGCCGACGTGACCGCGGGCTCGCCGTCCGCGTCAGGGCGGCCGTGGGGACGTGTCTTCGCTTCCCAGCTTCCCCGCCAGCGCGTTGGCCCTGAGCGACTGCGCTCGGGCCGCGCGCGTCAGACCCTCCAGGCCGTTATGGCGGAGGAACCTCTCCATCGCCTCGTGGCCTGTGCTGTACAACATCTCCTTTTGCATCGGCGACAGGTTGAACTTGGTGATGGGGACGCTCTCCGTGTTGACGTGGAGCGTCCTCGCGGAATCCAGCTCTTCGTGCCTCTGGACGGCGAAGATGTCGTGCGCCTCGACGGCCGTGCGGACGAGGGCGTAGGCCAGCCTGGCCGCGAGGAGGGGGCGCCGGATCTCCCGGGGCCTGCCATGAAGGAGCCGGATCCCGAGGGTGATGGGGGCGCTCTGGTATTCCAGGAGGGGCCTGCATCTGTCCATCACCTCCGCGCACCTCGGATCGAGCGGCGCCCCATCAGCGTACGCGATTCGTCCGGCGCCCGAGTAGAACCGGAGCTCCGGGCACCGGATCAACTCCTGGAGCCATTCCTTCGGCATCGATGGGTCGAAGATGTGGATAGGAAAATTGCTCAGCAGTCCGCCGTCGACGATGTGGCTCATCGCGCCGCTCCGGCCCTTGAGGGAGACGGGCGTGAACACGAAGGGGATGCTCATGCTCATGCGGACCGCGAGGGCCACCTCCAGGCGGTCCGGGTCGACACCGTAGCGCCGCTCGTCGATGTCGTCCGGGAGGATGAGCATCCGGCCGCGGGTGACGTCCGAGACCACGAGGTGCACCTTGTACTTCCACCGCGGATCGGGCCTCACGCCCGCCCTCTTCGCGAGCCTCACGTACTCGCCGTCCACCAGATCGCCGAACGTCCTCACGCCCTTGTCGAGAAGCTTGGCCCGGATGAAGTCGAGAAAGTAATCACCCTTGTATATTCCTAATTTCGTCAGGAGGCCATAGGCCGATCCCAGGATCGGCACATGACCCACGGGGTCCGCGAACCTGGCGATATCAGGGCCGGCGATGAGGCTCATCAGCTCGTCGGTCGTGTACGTCGCCGCGAGGAGCGCGGCCACGACCGCGCCCGCAGACGTGCCCGCGACGCGCCGGAGCTCGTGTCCCTGCTCCTGCAGGGCGGCGACCGCTCCGACCAGCGCGAGCCCTTTGACCCCGCCCCCCTCGAGCACGAGGTTCAAAGGCGTCCCCGGGTGAGGGTCGATGCCAGGATGCTCCGTTTCGGTCATGACGACAGACCTCCTTCGTTGTCTGATCTAGCATGTTTCTATGATCATAGGACGTCGAAGTCGGGCCGTGCGACTGCGCCGAAGAGCGCCAGTTCGCCCGGTACATAAGCCTCCACGAACACGCCCGCTCCTTCCGCGAGCTGAAGATCGTCCCAGGCGCGGCGCAGCTGACGCTCGTGCCACCAGGCACGACGGCATCGACGCCGCGGCGCGGCTGCGAGCCCTCGGAATCCGCTCCGAGCGAATTATGGCCATGAGGAGAGAAACGCGCCGGTTCGGCCGTCGGGACGCGTGACCACGCACAGCAGGGAAATGCCGCGCCTGGTGCGATTCGAGCGAAGGACAACCGAGGTCGCCGGCATTCACCAGGCAGACATCGAGCGGCAGCGCGGGGACCAGCCGAGCCTCGAGGACCGAGGTCGCAGGGGTCGCCAGACGAGCGTCATTCCCGGTCCTCGGGCAGGTCTCGGGCAGCCCACGTCCACGCCTGGCCCCCGCGCGCTCAGCTCAACAGCCAAGCGGAGCTTATCATGAGAAGAGCTAGCATTTTCGTGGCGGCAGCGATCCTTTCGGCGTGCACGGGAGGGGTGGACGACCTCCCCCTGGCCGAGACGGACGAGACGCCCGCAGGGATCATCGGAGGCACCGTCGACGAGGGCGATCCGGCCGTGGCGATGCTGCGTATACAACCGGCAGGCGAGGACTTCGGGCAGATCTGCACCGCTTCGCTCATCGCTCCGAAGGTGCTTCTGACCGCGGCCCACTGCGTGACGCCGGGCAAGCTCGACGGCGGGACCGTCACGGCCTTCTTCGGCACCGACTCCTTCGGCGAGGAGGGGTTCTGGGTGAACGCGGTCGAGGCCCACCACGACCCCGCGTACGACCGCACGAACAAGGAGGCCGGCCACGACGTCGCGGTGGTCATCCTCGAGGAGCCCGTCGCCATCCAGCCGCTGCCCTACAACCGGGCGCCCGTGACCGAGGACAGGGTCGGCGAGCCGGTCCGGCTGATCGGCTTCGGCGACGATCATGAGATCTGGGGGTTCGGCGGCGTCAAGCTCCACGTGTCCACCATCGTCAACACCGTCACCCCGTCTCTGCTCGGCCTCGGCGACCGGGACCACCACACGTGCGTGGGAGACTCGGGCGGGCCTGCGCTGATGGACGTGAACGGCGTCCCCACGATCGTCGGCGTGACGTCGTTCGGAGGAGTGCAGGCCCCCAGCATCTGCACCGATGGCTGGGATTCGCGGGTCGACATCTCCCTCGACTTCATCGACCAGCTCGTCGACGCGCCCTAGAATCCTCGATCGCGATGGGCGGCGCCTCGCGTCGAGCAAGGCGGCCGACCGAGCTCGCGCTCCGCCTGTCTGGCGCCGCCCGGGGGTTCCCTCTCCGCTCGCGGTCCCACTTACATCTCGGCCTACATGCCGCGATTCACGGACACGAGAGCGCGGCTCTCCGAAACCGGACACCGGACACCGGACACCGGCCATCGTGTCCCGAGTCACACCCGATTCACACAATAGCCAGAATTGTGCCTCAGCGTCCGATCCGCTCCACGAGGATCGTTTACGGCCCCCTTGACAGCCAGATCCTCGTTTCGTAACACGAAAGATCGAGCATGGACCCCTGGACGCCTTCCGCTTCGCACGGCCTCCGCGAACGTGAGATGTGGCTCACGGCTCACGGACGGCGCATGCGCTGTATGGAAACCGCGCTCCCTGTGGGACTTGCGTCTCCGCTCTCGGCCCCATGCGCGCCGACGGCGCCCGGACACCCCGATTCCATCGCGTGCAACGCCTGGGGGGTGATCTCGCTGCTGCATCGACTTTGACGCGAGGGTATCCCGCGCGACCGAGCGAATCACGGACGAGGAGGGATCTCATGAAGACGATCGGACGATGCTGGGCGGTCTTCGGGCTCATGCTGGCGGCGGCGTGCGGATCGAGCGAGTCCACCGACGCGGACACGGACGTCCCCCCCATCACGCGGGCGGAGCTGCCGGACAACGAGTTCATGCCGGTGGAGCTCGAGACGAGGATCGACAGCCTCGTCGCCGAGCTCAACAAGAGCTCGCTCGAGCCGATGCAGATGGTGGTCCTGCTGAAGAACCTCACCGACTTCTTCGAGCCGATCGCCACCGGCGCGAACCGAGCCATCGGCGAGCTCGAGGTCATCGGGAACGTGCTCGGGCCCACGGACCAGTCGGACGATCCCACGACGACGCAGGACCTCCAGAACCAGCAGATCGACCAGGCGGTGGCGGATGGGGCCCATGGGATCGGCGTCTCGCCGTTCGGCAACGTCAACGCAGCCGCCATCGATGAGGCGATCGCGAACGGGGTCCACGTGGTGACGCTCGACACCGACCTGGCGGACTCGAAGCGCTCGCTCTTCGTCGGATCGCTCAACTATTTTGCCGGAGCCACGGCCGCGAAGACCCTGCTCCCGATGCTGCCCGAGCCGCCAGGCATGGTGCTGATCCACGGCAACGTCGGAACGGAGTGGGCCGACGGATCCGACCGGACGGCGGGGGCCGCGGATGTGATCGGGAACGCCGGCTACATGTTCACCGTGAGCCAGGCCGTCTTCTCCGACACCGAAGCCTCCGACGTCGACGCGATGAAGTCGCGGATCGAGGCCGCGGACCCGCCCGTCGTCGGCATGATCGGCCTGTTCAACATCTCCTACCGGTGCGTGCTCGCCGCAGACGCCGCGGGCATCCCGGATGTCCCGATCGTCGCCTTCGACTTCGATCCGAAGACCGTCGAGTACATGCGCGAGGGGCGCATCCAGGCCACGCACATCCAGCGGCAGTACTACGAGGGTTACCTCGTGCCCTACATCCTCTACGGCATCAATACCATCGGACTCGACGCGACCAAGCAGATCCTGACCCCGCTGGTCGACGACAAGGGCCGGGTCAACATCGGCATCGATGTGGTCCTGTCGAGAAAGATCGACGCCTACAACGACTTTCTCAACTTGATCGGGGCCATTCAGTAGCGGCACCCCGGCCATCGTGTCCCGAGTCACACAACAGCCTGAATTGTGCCTCGGCCTCCAGTCCACGCGTCGTGGACAGTCCACGTCCCCCTTGACAGCCAGATCCTCATTCTCGTAACACGAGAGATCAAGCATGGACGCTGGAACTCCTTCCGCTTCGCATGGCCTCCGCGAGCGTGAGATGTGGCTCACGGTTCGCGGACGGCGCGTACGCTGTACGGAAACCGGGCTCCCCGTGGGACATGCCTCTCCGCTCTCGGCCCCATGCGCGCCGACTGCGCCCGGACACCCCGATTCCGTCACGCGCCACGCCTGGGGGTGATCCCGCTGCTGCATCGACTTTGACGCGAGGGTATCCCGCGCGACCGAGCGAACCACGGACGAGGAGGGATCTCATGAAGACGATGGGACGACGCTGGGCCGCCTTCGGGCTCATGCTGGCGACGGCGGCGTGCGGATCGAGCGAGTCCACCGACGCGGGCACGGACGACGCCGCCATCACGCGGGCGGAGCTGCCGGACAACGAGTTCATTCCGATGGAGCTCGAGGCGACGATCGACGACCTCGTCGCCGAGCTCAACAAGAGCTCGCTCGAGCCGATGCAGATGGTGATCCTGCTGAAGACCCTCACCGACTTCTTCGAGCCGATCGCCACGGGCGCGAACCGGGCCATCGGCGAGCTCGAGGTCATCGGGAACGTGCTCGCGCCCACGGACCAGTCGGACGATCCCACGACGACGAAGGACCTCCAGAACCAGCAGATCCAGCAGGCGGTGGCGGACGGCGCCCACGGGATCGGCGTCTCGCCCTTCGACGCCGCCAACGCAGCGGCCATCGACGAGGCGGTCGCGAATGGGGTCCACGTGGTGACGCTCGACACCGACCTGGCGGGCTCGAAGCGCTCGCTCTACGTCGGATCGCTCAACGAGTCTGCCGGAGCCACGGCCGCGAAGACCCTGGTCCCGATGCTGCCGAAGACGCCAGGCACGGTGCTGATCCACGGCAACACCGCACCGGAATGGGCCGACGGATACCAGCGGACGCAGGGCGCCCTGAAGGTGTTCGAGGAGGCCGGCTACACGCCCCTGGTGAGCCAGGCCGTCTTCTTCGGCGACAGCGAGGCCTTCGACGTCGAATGGATGAGGTCCCAGATGGCGGCCGCGGACCCGCCCGTCGTCGGCATGATCGGCCTGTTCAACATCTCGTACCGGTGCGTGCTCGCCGCAGACGCCGCTGGCATCCCGGATGTCCCGATCGTCGCCTTCGACTTCGATCCGAAGACGGTCGAGTACATGCGCCAGGGGCGCATCGCGGCCACGCACACCCAGCGGCAGTACTACGAGGGTTACCTCGTTCCTTATATCCTCTACGGCATCAACACCATCGGCCTCGACGCGACCAAGGCGATCCTCGGCCCGCTGATCCAGGACGAGAACCTGGTCAACATCGGTATCGACACGGTCCCGGCGGACAAGGTCGACACCTACAACGCCTTCCTCGACACGATCGGCGCGATCCAGTAGCTGCGGCGCAGCTCGCGGCAGCCGCGCGCGGCGCCCTGGGATAGACTGGCGCCATGACCGTCATCCGCTTCTATCGCGCCGGCGACGCCCACGGGTTCTTCTCCAACTTCTCGCGCCACCCGGTCACGCTCAAGGGCAAGGTGTGGCCCACGAGCGAGCACTACTTCCAGGCCCAGAAGTTCGCCGGCACCGAGCACGAGGAGGAGATCCGGAGCGCCCCCGGCCCCGGTGAGGCGGCCCGCATGGGCCGCCAGCGGAGCCGCCCGCTGCGCCCCGACTGGGAGCAGGTGAAGGACGACATCATGCGCGAGGTGGTGCTGGCGAAGTTCACCCAGCACGAGGAGCTGCGGCGCGCGCTGCTCGACACCGAGGACGCCGAGCTGATCGAGCACACCACGAACGACGCCTACTGGGCCGACGGCGGCGACGGGAGCGGCCGGAACATGCTGGGGAAGATCTTGATGGAGATCCGCGAGCAGCTGCGCCGCCCGGCGTGAGGGCGATCCGCCCGCCGCGAGAGGACCGAGAGGCCATCGCGGGCCGCCCGGCGGCGCCGCGGCGGCGAGCCCTGGCGCCTCGCCGCGGCGCGGCGCTCAGAAGTCCGCCACATTGAACGGCCGCGCGGACACCGACGCTTCTGGTCCGGTCCCGGTCGGGTGGCTCTCGGCGATGCCGCCGATCGTGCCGGAGACGGCGCTGCCGGTCAGCTCGCCGCTCAGGTACACGACGACCTCCCTGAACTCCGCGGGATCGACCTCGGTGACCTCGTACGAGCCCTGGAGCGCGTCGAGATCGATCCTGTGAAAGAAGCTGCCGGCGTCGACCCGCGGGACCCTGAGCGTGACCGCGAACGACTCGTCGAACGCCCCGTCCTCGGTCGAGAAGGCCAGCGGGACGTCGATCTGCAGGTGATCCGAGCAGTCCACGGCGATCGCCGGCTCGGCGCCGCCCGGCCCGCCGCTCGCCACCGTCGATCGCACGAAGCGCGCCGCGACGAGCTCGCCCGCGGCGACGGTCGCCGTCGTGCTGCCGCCCTTCGCCCACGCGAGCGGGGCGCTGCGCTCCCCGGAGAGGGCGGAGAGCGCCTCTCGCGCCGAGAAGCCGAGCGGCGAGACGTCGTCGGCGCCGATGTCCTCCTTCTCCTCGTCGCACCCGTCCTCCGCGACCTGAACTCCGCCGATCTGGCCGCCCACGGGGGGCCCGCCGTCGCCGTCGATGCACCCGAAGAGACCGACGCTCGTCACCGCCGAAAGCGCCAAAGAAAGCCAACGCCGCTCGCTCATGTTCATGACCTCCTGCGGCGTACCTTGCGTCCCGCGTCGATGTGGCGCCAGCTCAGGTTCGCACATTTCATAGGGCAAACAGGCCGCAACCTGTGCGATTCTGCGATACGTGAATCATGAATCGCTCGCCAAAGAGCTGATCCGCGCGCTCCGCGGCCGGCGCTCGCAGCTCGGCTTCAGCCGCCGGCTCGGCTTCCGCACCAACGTCGTCTACACGTGGGAGTCGGGCAGGCGCTGGCCGACCGCGGCCACGTTCCTCGTCGCGGCGCGGCGCGCGGGCGTCGACGTCGCGGGGGCGGTGGGGCGCTTCTTTCCGTCGACGCCCGCCTGGCTCGCGCACACCGACCCGGCGTCCGCCGAGGGCGTCGCGGCGCTCCTCTCGGAGATGCGGTCGATGTCGCCGATCGTCGACGTGGCGCGGCGCGCGGGCAGGAGCCGCTACGCGGTCGCGCGCTGGCTCTCGGGCGAGGCCGAGCCGCGGCTGCCCGACTTCCTGCGGATGGTCGAGGCCTGCTCGCTGCGCCTGCTCGACTTCGTTGCGCTCTTCGCCGACCCGGCGGCGCTCCCGGCGGCGAGCGCGGCGTGGCGCACGCTCGAGGCGCAGCGCCGCGCCGTCTACGAGGAGCCGCTGCTCCCCGCCGTGCTGCTCGCCCTGGAGATGCCGTCCTACCGCGCGCTGCCGCGCCACGAGCCGGGGTGGATCGCGCGGCGGCTCGGGTTCCCCGTCGAGGACGAGGCGCGCTGCCTCGACCGGCTCGCCGAGGCCGGCCAGATCCGGAGGAGCCGCGGGCGGTGGATCGTCGCGCCGATCCGGACGGTGGACACGCGCCCCGATCCGGACGCGGAGCACCGGCTCAAGTGCTTCTGGGCCGGCGTCGGGCTCTCGCGGCTGACGCGCAAGGCCGAGGGGCGCTTCTCGTTCAACGTCTTCACGGTCTCCGCGGCCGATCTCGTGAAGCTCTCCGAGCTCCACGTGAGCTATTTCCAGAACATGCGCGCGGTGATCGCCGAGTCGCGGCCGCCCGAGCGCGTGGTCGTCGTGAACCTGCAGCTCTTCCCGCTCGACGGGGACTGAGCCGCGCGGCGCGAACTACACGATGGCGAACGCGCGCACCGGGAACGTGCCGAAGGCGCGGACCTTCACCGGGACGGCGAAGAAGCGGGCCCCGGCCGCGGGGAGCTGCTCGAGCCCGGTCATGTGCTCGCAGATCGGGATGTCCGCGCCGAGCAGGATGGAGTGGACCGGCCGCGCGGGATCGGCCGTGTCGTCGATGTTGTAGGTGTCGACGCCCACGAACGCGGCGCCCGCGCCGGCGAGCAGCCGCGCCGCGCCCCGCGTGAGGAACGGGTGCCCCTCGAAATAGCGATCGGTGCGGAAGTGGTCGCTCCAGCCCGTGCGCACGAGGACGGCCTTCCCGGCGAGATCGAGCCCCTCGAAGGCGCCTTCGTCGATCGCGCGCCCGGACCGGCCCCGCGCCTCGACGACCACGCTCTCCAGGTCGGCCAGCGACTCGAGCGGAAGGGCGGCGAGATCCTTGCCGTCGGCATAGCGATGGAATGGGCTGTCCACGTAGGTGCCCGTGTTCGCGACCATGTCGATGCGGCCGATGTGGAATTCGACACCTTCCGCGTAAACGCCGCGGGACTGCTCGCGCGAGAGGAAATCGCAGATGACGGGCGCCGGCACGCCCTTGTACGTGATCATGCCGTGCTCGACGGTGTGGCTCAGGTCGACGAGGCGTCGCGAGACGGGGGTGGTCACGGTGCGCTCCTTGGGAGGTCTCCGTGCGACGGAGCCTCCTGTCCGCCCGGTCGGGACACCGGGCTGTCGCCAGTCTCGCGAAAGGACGCGAAATGATCCAGAAATCGGGCGAGCCGGGCGAGTTGACACGTGCCCACACGCACCGATAGAGTGTGACCACGGGGATGTCGCGGTCGGCCCGGGGGTCCGCGGGGCGGGCGTCGTGGATCGGTGCATCGGCGGGCCCGGGGTCGGGTGCTGTCACTGCAATGGAGCGTCGAGGGGAGACCGAGGTCGCCCGCGTGGAGAGCTGGATGCCTGGGATGAGTCGAGCGATGCGGCGCCGTGCTTTCCTCCTGTCGGCGCTGGCCCTGTCGACCGCGGCCGGGGCGGGCTGTCGCTCCAAGGGAGGCGCGGAGAGCGGCTCGGCCGCGCCGGAGCGGGCGGCGACGCCGGAGCCGGCGGCGTCCGCGCCGAAGCCTGCGTCGAAGGGCGCGGCGATGGTCACGATCGCGCGGGAGCAGCAGGCCACCTGGGTGCGCAACTTCAACCCGTTGCTCGCCGAGGGCAACGTGCGCTTCCCGACGGTCGCCGGCATCTACGAGCCGCTGCTCATCTACAACACGATGAGGAACGAGTACACGCCGTGGCTCGCGACGAAGTATGCGTGGAGCGACGGGAACCGGAAGCTCACGTTCACGACCCGCTCCGGCGTGAAGTGGTCGGACGGACAGCCGTTCTCGGCGAAGGACGTCTCGTTCACGTTCGCGCTGCTCAAGAAGCACCCGGCGCTGGATCTCGCGGGGGTGTGGAGGTTCCTCGGCTCGGTGACCGCGGAGGACGAGACGATCGTCGAGTTCGTCCTGAGGCGGCCCTATGTCCCCGGGCTCAGCTACATCGGCCACCAGCCGATCGTGCCGGCGCACATCTGGAAGGACGTCGCGGATCCGGTCACGTTCGCGAACGAGAACCCGGTGGCGACAGGGCCCTTCACCGAGGTGAAGGTCTTCCAGAACCAGGTGTACGAGCTCGGCAAGAACCCGCACTACTGGCAGGAGGGCAAGCCGGCGGTCGACGGGCTGCGCTTCCCGGCGTATCCGAGCAACGATCAGGTCACGATGGCGCTCGTCAACGGGGAGATCGACTGGGCGGGCGCGTTCGTGCCCGACATCGAGCAGGTCTTCGTCGCGAAGGATCCGGCGCACCATCATTACTGGTTCCCGCTCGTCGGCGGCACGGCCACGCTGTACCCGAACGCGACGAGGAAGCCGTTCGACGACGTGCGCGTGCGCAAGGCGATCAGCATGGCCATCGACCGGGATCAGATCGTCAAGCTCGCGGTCGACAACTACACGCACGGCTCGGACGCGACGGGGCTCGACGACTCGTACGAGCGGTTCCGCAGCGAGAAGGCGGTGGCGGCGGGCGACTGGGTGAAGTTCGACCCGCAGCGGGCGAACCAGATCCTCGACGAGGCGGGCTATCCGAGGGCCGCCGACGGGATCCGGACGAGGCACGGCAAGCCGCTGCGCTTCGAGATCAACGTGGTCGGCGGCTGGTCCGACTGGGTGCGGGCGGTGCAGATCATCGCGCAGAACCTGCAGGCCGTGGGCATCGAAGCGACGATGAAGACGTACGACTTCAGCGCGTTCTTCGCGGCGCTGCAGAAGGGCGCGTTCGATCTGTCGATGGGGTGGACCACCGTCGAGCCGACGCCGTACAACTTCTATCGCGATCTGATGAGCGCGGAGCTCGTGAAGCCGGTCGGCGAGGTGTCCTCGCGCAACTGGCACCGCTTCGGCGCCGGGGAGGCCGACGGGTTCTTCCACGCGTTCGAGGCCGCGACCGACCCGGCCGACCAGAAGCGCATCCTGGACGCGCTGCAGATGATCTTCGTGGAGGCCGCGCCGGTGATCCCGCTCTTCAAGAACCCGTCCTGGGGCGAGTACAGCACGAAGCGGTTCACCGGGTTCCCCACCACCGAGAACCCGTATGCCAAGCTGACGCCGAACAATCCGCCGGAGTATCTGCTCGTTTTGACCGAGCTCCGGCCGAGGTGAAGGGCCCGGCGGGGCCGGGCGCGGCGGCTCAGTTGGTGTCCTCGGCGGCGGGTTTCGGCGTCACGTCGAGCTTCACGGTCGCGACGGCGCCCTCCTCGACGATGGCGCCCTTGGCCACCGAGGTGGTCATGGCGGTGATGAGGTAATTCCCCGCAGCGAGCGATGGCACACGGAAGTTGCCGTCCTTGTCGGTCACCGTCATGTGCCGCTCGAAGCCCGGCTTGCGGCCGCGGTTCGTGGTGACGAGGAGGCGGATCCCGGCAAGGGGCTTGTCGCCGGCGGTCACGCGTCCGCGGAGCTCGCCGGTCCCCTCGCCGAAGAGGGAGATGTCGCGCTTCACCGCCTTGCCCTCCTTGACGTTCACGGAAACCATGGTCGCGCGGCTCCCATCGCGCAGCTCGATGCGCACCATCCCGGCGGGCAGGTCGTCGATGCGATAGCGCCCCTCTTCATCGGCCACCACGTTCACGAAGCCGACGGGGCGGGCGAGGAGCGTGATCTTGGCGTGGGGGAGCGGCGAGCCGTCGTCCCGGCGCGCCACGCCGTGGATGCTCCCGCCGGGGGACATGACCACCTTGACCGGCTCCACCTTGCCGCAGTCGGAGATGTTCGAGGCCAGCGTGGTCACCGCGTGGCTCCCGTCGTAAGCGCGCACCTGGATGTCCCCCGTGGGCACATGCTCGAGCCGGAACGTGCCGTCGTCCCCGGTCTGCGTCTGCTGCACGTCGGCCGAGGACCGGAGGGCCTGCTCGCTCAGGGAGCCGGCGCCGAGGCGCGACTCGGCGTCGACGAACACGCCCGGAAGCGGCGTGCCCTGCGCGTCCTCCACCCTCCCCGAGAGGACGCACCCCCGGGAGAGCGCGAGCTCCACCGTGCCCGTCTGGCCGCGCTCGACGTAGAGCATCTCGGAGAACCCCGGCGCGTACTCCTCGGCCGTGGCCTTGAGGATCACGTCCCAGGGAGGAATCTGGTCGATGCGGAAGGTCCCATCGGGGCTGTCGAACGTCCTCGAGGTCATCGGCGGCGGCGCCGGCACGTCGTCGGGAACGGCGGAGAGGACATCGATGGTGAAGCGGCGCACCGGCTCCTTGCGCTCATCGACGACGCGCCCGGTGATGACACCGCTCCGAGAGAGCACGAGGCTCACGGTATCGCCGCTGTGCGCGACCGCGTTCGTCGGGCCGTAGCCGGCCAGATCGGCCTTCAGCTGGTACGTCCCGTCCGGCAGGCTGAGCTCGAAGCCCCCGCGCTCGTCGCTCTTCACGGCGCGCGCGGTCGAGGGGATGTTGCCGGCGACCTCGAAGGTCGTCGCGACGACGGTCGCGCCCGCGAGCGCGTTGCCGTCCGTGTCGTAGACGTCGCCGACGATCCGCGGGCCCTCGGGCTCGCGCGGCCCGGACGGCGCGGGTGACCTCGAGATGGCGCGGTTCCGGTAGGTGGACGGTCTCCTCTGTGTCTCGCCGCCGGCCTCGTCGCTGCCCGCGGAGAGGGTCTCTTCGGCCCTGGGGCGGGCGAGCATCAGCACCGCGGCCGCGATCGCGAGCGCGATCGAGGCGAGCAGGAGGAGCCTGCCAGAGGACCGGTGATGGGGGCTTGTTCGTGAGCTGTGCTGTTGCATCGTCGTGTCTCCAGGTGGCGTACCCGGCGAGCGCGTGGTCGTGCGGCAGACGCCCGGCACAAAAAGGGGAAGCCGCCGGCGAAAGCCGGCGACTTCCTTCCCTTCAGCGAACGGAGCGCGCGCTGCGATCGGTCACCGGAGCTCCCGTGTGCACCCCGGGAGCTCCGGCCGGCCGCCGATCTGCGGCGCTCCGGACCGTGCGTCGAAGATCAGCTGCCGGTCGTCGGCTCCTCGGGGACCTCCTCCCCCTCGTCCACCTCCCCAGCCAGGAAGCTGCAGCTGTAGTTCACGAACTCGAGCCCCTTGAAGCTGCACGCGCCCCAGAGGTTGCCGTCGCGGTCCTCGCCCCCCACGAACTCATTGAGCTTCCGCTTCTCAGACTTGAAAAAGAGCTTGCTCACCTTGTCGGGTTCGATGGTGACGAAGGTGACAACCGGATTCTTGTCGAACTTCTCGCAGTCGAAATTGCCGGTCGTCATCTTCTCCATGAGAAAGAAGTTGGTGCTGTCCGGGATGTCCGACTCGAACTTCACCTTGCAGGCGCGCACACAGAACTCCGCCGGAAACCCGAGGATCTCACCGTCCTCGTCGTCCCGACGAAAGGAAGGATCGCACTTCAACGTGTTGGCAGCGGAGATAGCGAAGCCAGTGTCAATTTCGACATTCAGCTCCTGGGCGATGTCGATCGCCATCGCGCCGGTGGAGAGCGTGGCGGAGGCAAGGACGACAAGCGAGATAAGCGACTTCTTCATGGAACCCTCCCATTATGACCACAGATGAGCGACCTCACGCCGGGACAGCGCTCCCGGCGCACGGCTCCGCATCGACCGATGCGAGTCAACGACGTCTGTCGCCGGCTCGCCTGCCTCCGCGGGCCCGAAGGCGGTCACGCGCTCCGCTGAGCTCTGCGTGACAGCGAGCGGTAAGCTATTCCACGAGTGCGCCGGTGCAAGAGCTTTTTCGGCCCATGGATTTGTTTCAGGGTAGTCGCGCTGGACGATAGGTGTTTGTTCCAGCGACGCCAGCCTGCGGGAACGCTGGGTTCGTCCATCGCCCCGTCGCGCCAGTCGGGATCTGTCACCGGTGCTTCGTCGGTGGTCCGGACGCGAGATGTCGACCACGTCCGATCCGGCGGAGAGCGTTCGAACCGAACGACCTCTGCCCAGCGCGAGCGGCGGAACGGCGGCGAAGACTGCCAGTACGAACGCGCTCGTCCCGGGTGGTGCTTCGTGCAGCCGGCTCGGGTGCCCCGCGAAGGCGAGGCCCCGGCGGGCGGTTCGCCCCGGGTGGCCAGCCGCGGCGTCCCGAACGGCCCGGCGGGCCGCTGTCGGCGGTGAACCGCCGCCGGATATCCGCGAACGCCTACAGCCGCGTGACCACGAGCCCGTCGTTCTGCACCGAGATGCGGGCCGGCTTGCCGCGGTGCTCGTCGGGGATCTCGTCGGCCATGAGGTAGCGGCCGGCGATCGAGACGAACTCCGCCTCGAGGCTCATGCAGAAGATGCTCGCGTCCGCGTTGTTGTGGGCGCCGGCCATGGCGCGGCCGCGGAGCGGGGCGTAAACGTGGATGTTGTCGTTGGCGATGAGCTCCGCGCCCGAGCTGACCGGCGAGAGGACCACGAGGTCGCCGTGGGGGACGTAGATGACCTGCCCGCTGCGCACCGGCTGCCGCACCGTGAGGCCCGCGGGCGGCGGCTCGCCCGCGTCCGGCGCCGGCGCGGCGTCCCTCGGGCGCCGGGCGGGCCCAGCCGCGCCGCGCTCCGCGGCCGCCCCCGCCGCCCCGCGCTCCGCCGGCGCGGGCCCCACCGCGACGGGCCCCGGCGTGGGGGTGGCCCCCTCGGCCGCCGCGGCCTGGCGCGGCGCGCGCGTGAGCGGCGTCCGGAGCACGCCGAGGCCGGCGGCGACGGCGCGCTCGCGCTGGGCGTCCGTCGGGTTGCGCACGGCGATGGGCACGAGGTTGTGCTTGCGCAGGAGGCCGGCGAGGGCGCCGAGGTCGACCGGCTCGTCGCCGAGGGCGTCGAGGTCGAGCAGGATCGGCAGGTGCAGGAAGAAGTGCGGCATCTGCGAGATGTGGTCGGCGAGCTGACGCTCGATGGCCGAGACATCCGCCGTCCGCAGGCAGAGCATCGTGATGGCGGGCATCGTGCCCTTGAGCGCAAACGCCTGCTGCTCCTGCCGCTTCTCCCCTCGCCTGCCCGACACCATCGCTGTCCTCGCTCGCAAAAAGGTGCTTCCGCCGCGGCACTGTAACCCGGATCCGGCGACGCGCGCCGGAAAAACCGGCGGGCTCGCCGGGCGCCGCCGCCCGCGGGCCGGCGCGTCGCAGGTTGGCTGGCCGCCGCGGGCGATGCTAACCGTGGTTTGGCCATGCCCACCGCGCGCCGCGCCTCCGTCCGGCGGCTCGACCCCGATCCCCGTTCGCCGGCCTCCTTCTCCTTCCCGTGCGCGGGGGGCCCGCCCGTCGATGCGCTCGATCGCCACTTCGCCCTGGAGATACCCCGGGTGTTCTCCGAGGCGGAGCGCGCGGCGCTCGTCGCGGGGGTCTACGCCGCCCGCGACGAGTGGACTGCGGACTTCGGTGGCGAGCAGTTCTCGCTGGGGCGCGCCTTTTACACGCACCTGGAGCAGGGGCGCTCCCGGCTGTACTTCGCCGACGCGGCCGCCTCCGACGCCCGCGTCGAGCGCCGCCTCCCCGGGCTCCAGCGCCGGATGCGCGAGCTCGTCGCGGCGCTCACCGGCGGCCTCGCGCAGCCCCGGCGCGGCTTCTGCGGGCCCGGGGTGCACATCTTCCCCGCGGGGGAGAAGGTCGCGCGCGAGGGCGGCGTCGTCCACTTCGACACGGAGGGGCTGTCCGACTACCACCTTGCCCGCCGGCTCCGCGCGATCACCGTGGTCGTGATGCTGGAGCTCCCCGACGCGGACGGCGGGCTCAAGCTGTGGGACGTCCTCTACGATGGGCGGGACGACCCGGACGACGAGGCGCTCTCCGCGCGGAGCCTCGTCGCCGGCTACCGCCCCGGCGGCGCGATCGTCATCGACAGCTACCGCCTGCACCAGATACAGCCGTTTCCCGGCGATCGAGACCGCATCTCCGCGACCGTGCACGCTGCAGAGATCGACCGCGGCCGGTGGGAGACATGGTTCTAGCCGCGACGCGATCCGCCGGCGTCCATCGGCATCTGAAGAGCGAGGGCTATGCGCGTCTGTCGGCGCAGTCCCAAGGAAGGGCACATGTCCGTCCGCATCACCGATGTCGTCGCCCGCGATATCCGCTTTCCGACCTCGCGCTCTCTCGCCGGCTCGGACGCCATGAACCCCGCGCCGGACTACTCGGCGGCCTATGTCGTGCTCGAGACCGATAGCCCGGAGCGGCTGGAAGGTCACGGCTTGACCTTCACGATCGGCCGCGGGAACGAGCTCTGCGTGGCCGCGATCGACGCGCTCCGCCCGCTCCTCCTGGGCAGGCGCCTCGACGACATGGCGGCCGACATGGGCGCGTTCTGGGAGGAGATCACCGGCGACAGCCAGCTGCGCTGGGTCGGCCCGGAGAAGGGTGTCATCCACCTGGCGACGGCTGCGGTCGTCAACGCCGCCTGGGATCTGCGCGCGAAGGCGGCCGGCAAACCTCTCTGGAAGCTGCTCGTGGACATGACCCCGGCGGAGCTCGTCCGCTGCGTCAGCTTCCGCTACATCACCGACGCGCTCAGCCCCGAGGAGGCGCTCGAGATCCTCCGCCGGAGCGCGCCCACCCGCGGAGCGCGGGAGGCGGAGATGCGAGCGCGCGGCTTCCCCGCGTACACGACGTCCGCGGGCTGGCTCGGCTACTCGGACGCCACGCTGCGCCGCCTGTGCCGCGAGGGCGTCGCGCGCGGCTTTTCCCACTTCAAGCTCAAGGTCGGCGCGAGCATCGACGACGACATCCGCCGGGCACGGATCGTCCGTGAGGAGATCGGGGCGCACCGCGCGCTCATGATGGATGCCAACCAGGTATGGGACGTGGACCAGGCGATCGCCAGCATGCGGCGCCTCGCCGCGTTCGATCCGTGGTGGATCGAGGAGCCCACGAGCCCCGACGACGTCCTCGGCCACGCCGCGATCGCCAGGGCGATCTCGCCGATCGGCGTGGCGACGGGCGAGCACGCCCACAACCGCGTCCTGTTCAAGCAGATGTTCCAGGCCGAGGCCATCCGGTTCTGCCAGGTGGACGCCGCCCGGCTGGGCGGCGTCAACGAGGTGCTCTCCGTGCTGCTCATGGCGGCCAAGTTCGGCGTCCCGGTCTGCCCTCACACCGGCGGGGTCGGCCTCTCGGAGATCATGCAACACATCTCGTTCTTCGACTACATCTGCGTGAGCGCGTCGCTGGAGGATCGCGTCCTCGAGGCCGTCGATCACCTCCACGAGCACTTCGTCGATCCGGTCGTCATCGAGGCAGGCCGCTACATGCCGCCCAGCGCGGCGGGCACCAGCGTCACCATGCGGCCCGAGTCGCTCGAGAGGTTCGAGTTCCCGGTGGGCGAGGCGTGGGTGAGGCAGGGGCAGGCATCGGTGATGACGTGAACGGGTCGACGCCTCTGACGGACAGGACGCCCCGAGCGCGGCGACCACCGCCCCTCCTTCCAAAGGCCCCGCGCTCGGGCGACATGCGGGTTGAGCCCGCCTGAGACGGGGAGAATTTCGAACCGCCAAGGCGCCAAGGACGCCAAGAAAGAGCGCCAAGAAGAAGATATCTGGGCGCCTTCGCCTTGGCGCCTTGGCGCCTTGGCGGTTCATTTCTCGCTCGATCGACGAGGTCGATGTCCTAGACGAGCTGCCGCAGGTAGTGGAACTTGGGATCCTTGAGGTCCTCGGGCGTGAGCGCCCACCCCTCGTCCCGCGGGATCAGGTAGATGACGTCCGACTTCACGCTCGCGAAGCTCACGTGGCCGAGGTTCTGGAGGATGTGGCCGAACACGTCGCGGCGCCAGAGGCGATCCTTCGGGATGTCGCAGATCGTGTGGAGCATCCGGTCCGTCGGCGAGCCCTGGACGAGCAGGAACGCCATCGTGAAGGTCAGATAGCGCGGCTGGCCCCGGTACACCTCCGGCGTCCCGGAGGGGCCCTTGCGCGCGCCCTCCTCGGTGGTCATGCCGCGGGACCACATGGCGAAATCGTTGAGCGCCCGCGCGTTGTCGTCGAAATAGTCCCAGCACCCCTTCTCGACGACTTGCAGGTTGGACAGCAGCGCCATCTGCGCGCGGCGGTACTGGTGCCACTTCTGGTTCAGGCTCATCGTCTCGCAATGGCCCTGGACGCACTCGTGCAGCGTGCGCTGCAGGGCGCTCCCGGGGGCCATGCGCGCGCACACCTCCATCGCGAAGATCGAGTGCTCCACGCCTAGCCTCCGTATCCGCCCGAGGCCCGGTTCCACGAGCCGCTCCGGCTGAGCGCCGCCCCGAGGATCGCGCCGGTGCCGAGCGCCACCATGACAGGCACCGTCCCGAAGCCGTCCGGGAGCGGCGGCGTCCCGCCCGCGGCGCTGCTGCTCGAGAACGGCGTCGCGCGCGCCGCCGGCACATAGCTCTTGCCCGGCCGCCGCACGGCGGGCTCGACCGGCGCCGGCCGCGGGGGCGGCCCCCACGGATAGTCCACCCAGAACCAGCCGTGCGACGCGGCGCTGCCACCGTAGTAGTAAGGAGGCCAGTCCTCGGCGGCGTTCGCGGGCTTCGCCTCCGCGAGGTCCGGCGCGAACACGCTCGCGGCCAGCATGCGCACGTGGATCTGGCGCGTCCGGTAGGCCACGAGATCGTCATTGAGATCGTCGGTCTCGGTCGTGTCCGTCTCGGCGGGCACGACATACAGCACGTGGCGGACCCCGAGGGTCCAGAGCGCATCGGCGGGCGGCAGCCGCGCGACGTGCCGGTTGTCGAACTGCGTCGCGTCGTCCGAGTACGGCGAGAGCCGCTGGCGATCGAGGACGAACATCGCCGCGCGTGGGCCGGGATGCGGGCGCGCGAAGAGCGGCTGGTAGTACGCCGCCGCGGCGAGCGTCTGGTGCGCCTTGACCACCCCGCGCGGGTGCGGCCAGTTGTCGAAGGTGAACACCGGATCGAACGCCTCCGCCGCGCCCGCCGCGAAGGCCACCGACTCGGGGCCGTCCAGGTCCACGATGACCGCGATATCCCGGCGCGGACCGTCCGCCGTCCGGGCGGCGAGCAGCAGGGACGCGAGCGCCTTGCCGCTCCGGTAGGCGCGATCCATCGCCGGCGTGAAGATCGGCCGGAGCACGTTGCCGAGCGGGGTGATCGGCGCCGGATCCCCCTGGGCGACGAGCGTGGGCACGGCGGAGGGCGACTCGAACAGCGCGGGCACGTAGTAGGCGCGCAGGGCCTCGTCCGCGGGCCTGAGGTCGGTCGCCATCCTCGCGAGCGCCGCCTGGTCGAACGGCTTCTTCGACTCGCCGTCGAACGTCACGCTCTCCTGCGCGGCGCCGAAGCTCCAGCCGAAGGTCCGCTGCATGTCGAGCGCCCGCTTCCTCTGGACCTCGTGGTCGTCGCCGGAGCACCCCTCGCCGGCCACGGCGATCGCCGCCGCTAACCCGGCGAGCCCGACCGCGCCGAGCGCGACCAGGATCGCGTTGCGCCGCGAGGCGTCCTTCGGCGCCTCGGCGAGGCCCTTGTGCCACCAGCGCGCGCCGACGATCCCCGGCTTGTCGAGCGCCTCGTCCCGCTCGAACGGCTCGTTCGACCGGCTCACGCGGCGGCCTCCTCGGCGCCGCGCGGCGCCCCGTGGGAGCGCGCGGCGCTGCCGTGGTCGCGCCGGAGCGCCGCGATGAACTCCGGGGTGAAGGTGCCGTCGATGCGCACCGAGTACCTGAAGAACGGATCCGCCTCGACGCCGTGGTAGTCGTGGTCGTTGAACCAGTAGGCCCGGCCGGCGACGGCCGTCTTCCGCCGCGCCCGCTCGTCCCAGAGGAACAGGCGCTTGTCGCCCGCGGGGCAGAGGGTGATGAAGTGATCGGGCTCGCGCGCGGCGCTCTCCCCCTCCCCATTCGCCCCGTCCCCTGTCGCCCCTTCCCCGTCGCGGTGCACCGTGCCGTGATCGTTCGCCTCGAGACCCATGATGTTGCAGCGCCCGATCGACGAGAACGGCAGTCGCTTCACGTAGGCGATCGTCTTCGGGAAGAACGACCTCGCGAGCCGGGTGAAGTCCTTGCCTTCGCTCCGGCTCTTGTCGCTCCAGTAGCGGTTCGGGATCAGCTCGACATAGACCTTCCAGGGGAAATAGACCCCGTGGCGGAACTTGAGCCAGAGCATCTGCCGCCGCGAGAGCGGGATCTCGCGCTCCTCGCCGAACTCGAGGGCGTCGCGCGCCGAGCGGTCGATCGCCGATGGGTCGTCCGAGAGGCGCTGGAAGGTGGCGAACTCCTCGTCGCTGAGGCCGCGGATCACCTCGCCGTAGTCCGCGAGCGCCTCGCCGAGGCGCGACGGCGGCATGATGCCCATCGTGCGGTGGCTGCCGCCGGTGTAATCGATCGGCACCTGGGTGAGGCCGAGGCAGATCTCCTCGTGGATCTCGCCGAGGGGGGCGAGATCGAGGTACGGCTCGAGGTCGATATAGGGCCGCGCGAAGATGCCCGTGATGCCCTGAGTGCCGGAGTCGCAAGGAGGTTGAACCATGATCCGCCGCGGGAGCCGGGCCGTCGCCGGCCGGTAGGCCTACCCATATCACAAAGAGCGGACGTCCCCGCAAACCGCGAGCCCGCTGTCGCCTCGCGCGGGCCTCGCGCCGCGCGCGCTGGGGCTTGTGACGGCGCGGCGCGTTCTGTAGCGTGCGCCCATGGAGCTGTCCTACGTCATGGGGTTCGGGCTGGGCACGACGCTCGCTCTGCTCGCCCTCCTGCGCATCGGGCAGAGGATCTTCTCGCCGGCGCACACGGTCGCCCGCGATCTCGCCGACAGCAACGCCGCGCGCCGGCTGCTCACGGTGGGCCAGGTCCTCGCGGTGTTCCTCGTCGCCGCGAACGCCGTCAAGAACTGCCTCGACGGGTCGGGCTTCGCGCGCGATCTGCTCTGGGTGAGCGCGTTCGCGGTCGTGGGCCTGCTCCTCGTGATCGCGACCGGCCACCTCGGGATCCGGCTCCTGCTCAAGGCGCGGCTCCCGGCCGAGATCGAGCGCGGCAACGCGGCGGCGGGGCTCGCCGCGGGCGCGCACTACGTGGCGACCGGGCTCATCACCTCGCGCGCGATCGCGGGCAAGGATCTCGGCGATCTCGCGATCTCCCTCGGCTTCTTCCTGCTCGCGCAGGTCACGCTGCACGTGTTCATCTCGCTCTTCCGGGCGCTCACCACGTACGACGACGCCGAGCAGATCCAGGGAGAGAACCTCGCCGCCGCGCTGAGCTACGCCGGCGCCTCGATCGCGGTGGCGATCATCATCGCTCGCGCGCTCGAGGGCGACTTCGAGGGTCTCTTCATCTCGCTGAAGGGCTATGGCGGAGTGCTGCTGTATCTGCTCGCGCTCTACCCTGTCCGGCAGCTCCTCGTGCAGAGCGTGCTGCTCGGCGCGCCGCTCGCGCTGCGGGGCGGCCGCCTCGACGCCGGCATCGCGGCCGATCGCAACGAGGGCATGGGCGCCCTCGAGGCGGCGACCTACCTCGCGACCTCGATCGCCATCGCGCGCCTCCTATGAGCGACGCTGTCCGGGCGTACGACGCCTTCGCCGCGAGGCTCGTCGAGACGGGCCTCATCACCGACCCCTGGGTGGACGGCGCGCCGCGCTTCCGCGAGGAGCCGGTGCTCGTCACGGCGGCGGAGCAGCGCGCCCTGTACCGGGCCGCCGAGGAGGTGGCGGCGGTGTACAACGAGCTGTGCCTGCTCGTCGCGGACGAGCCGTCGCTGCTCGACGACTTCTTCCGTCTGACGCCCTGCCAGAAGGCGATGTGGCTCTCGTCGCAGCCGCTGTGGCACGGCATCGCGCGGGCCGACGTCTTCCTGACGGACGAGGGCCCCGCGATCGCCGAGCTGAACTGCGACACGCCGACGGGCGAGGCGGAGGCGGTCGTGCTGAGCGCGCTCGCGGCGGCGGACCGCCCGGGCGCGCTCGACCCGAACCGCGAGCTCGGCGCCCGGTTCTGCGCGATGGTGGAGGAGGTCGCCCGCGCGCTGCTCGGCGAGGCCGCGACGCGGCGCCTCGGGTTCGTGTATCCGACGGAGTTCACCGAGGATCTCTCGGTGATCCGCCTTTACCGGCGCTGGCTCGAGGAGCGGGGTTACACGGTGATCCTCGGCTCGCCGTACAACCTCGGGCACGACGAGCGCGGCCTGTCCCTGTTCGACGTCCCGTTCTCGATCCTGCTCCGCCATTACAAGACGGACTGGTGGGGGGAGCGCTCGAGCGTGTGGATCGACGAGCAGATCCCGGACGCCGAGCCGCTCGCCGGCCCGCTCGGCGCCGTGCTCTCGGCGGCGGCCGACGGGCGCGCCGCGATCCTGAACCCGCTCGGCGCCGTGCTGCCCCAGAACAAGCGGTCGATGGCGTTCATGTGGGAGCACATCCACCGCTTCTCACCGCACGCGCAGTCGGTGATCCAGCGTTACGTGCCGGTGACGTCGCGGCTGGAGACGGTGCACCCCGAGCTGCTCCGCGCGCAGCGCGAGGAGTGGGTGCTGAAGAGCGATTATGGCGCCGAGGGAGAGGAGGTGATCCTCGGGCGGCACACGTCGGACGACGTCTGGCGCGCTTCCCTGGCCAAGGCGCGCGAGGGCCGGTGGATCGCGCAGCGGTACTTCGCGGCCCTGGAGAACGAACGGCGGGAGTCGGTCAATTACGGCGTCTACCTCATCGCCGGCGAGGCGTGCGGCATCTACGCGCGCGTCCAGGCCGGCATGACCGACGCGACCGCGCTGAGCGCGCCGGCGCTGGTGCTGCGGTAGCGGCAGGCGCGGCGTCGCCCCCATCGCGAGCGCGCTAGCGCCGCGCCGGCTCCTTCGCGCACTCGAACAGCATCGCGTAGGGCCGCGCGAGGTAATTGCTCCAGAACTCCTGCCCGAGCGCCTCGATCCCTTCGGGCGCCACCTCCGGCGAGCGCCATCGGATCTCTCGAAACCCTGCGCGCTTCAGCGCGGTCTCATAGCCGCCCCGCGTCCAGTAGTGCGCCGAGATCGTCAGCTCGGCGTCGCCCATCGTCGCCGTCACCTTCATCGGCGCCGCGTCCTCGAGGCGACCGTCGATGGAGACGCGCACGCCGTAGGCGCTGTAGAACGCAGGATCGTCCACCTCGAACGCGTCGTTCGGCTGGATCGCCACGAGCCGCCCGCCGGGGGCGAGGGCCTCGTGGATGCCTCTGCACATGGCGACGAGCTGCTCGGGCGACGCGGCGTGCGGCAGGACGTAGCTGGCCGTCACGAGATCGAACGGGCCCAGCGCGCCCGCGTCGGCGATGTCGCGGCGCACGTACTCGACGCCGAGAGGGCTCCTCGCCTCCTCGGCGCGCGCGGCGTCGAGCATCCCCTCGGAGAGGTCCAGCCCGACGACCCGGCGCGCGCCCCTCTGCTTGAGCATCCGCGCGATGATCCCCGTGCCGCAGCCGACGTCGAGGACAGCCTTGCCCGCCACGTCGCCGAGCGCCTTGGTGAGCGAGAAGTAGTCCACATAGCGGCGCACGTCCAGGGCGACGGCCTTGCCATAGGTGTTCGCGAAGCTGTCATATTGACTCGACATGACGGTGACCTCCACTCCGGCGCGCTGAGGCGCCTGCCCTACCCGTTCAACCCACGATCGATTTGGCGCCTATCGACGCTTGGCTCGGCCGGCCGGCCTTCAGGAGCAGGCCCACGATCTCGTCGACGCGCTCGATGGGCGGCGGCCTCGGAGAGCCATCACCGAGCAGCCCGTCCATCACGACGTGCGTGAGCAGCGCGCCCATCGCCATGCGCGCCGCCGTCTCCGCGCTCGGGAACGACACGAGCCCGCGCTCCTGGCCGTGATCGAGCAGCCGCCCGACTGCGCTGAGGATCGGCCTCGGCACGGTCTCGCGGAACAGCGCCCCGAGCTCGGGCATCCGGGGCACCTCGGCGATGATCACGCGGGCGAGGCCGAGATAGTCGGGCTGCATGAGCGTGGTGAGCACCGCGCGCAGGAAGGTCGCGAGCGCGTCGTGGAGCGCCTGCGCGTCCTCGGGCATGGCCGAGGCCAGGGCGAGCTCCCGCCGGCCCGGCTCGGCGATGAGCTCCTCGAGGACGCTCTGCAGAAGCCGCTCCTTGCTCGGGTAATGCGCGTAGAGCGTCCGCTTCGACACGCCGGCCGCGGCGGCGAGCGCGTCGGTGCTCGTCCCTGCCACGCCCCGGTCGAGGAACAGGCGCCGCGCCGCCGCCCTGATCTGCGCTTGCTTTGCCGATTTGCGCTCCTCGTGGCTCGCCATCATCCCACCAAAGTAAACGGAACCGTACCGTTTACTTAGGCTACGCACTGGCGGTCGTCAAGGCGCCGCGACCCGACCCAGGTTGCGCGCGACCCGACCCAGGTTGCGCGACCCGACCCAGGTTGCGCGACCCGACCCAGGTTGCGCGACCCGACCCAGGTTGCGCGCGACCCGACCCAGGTTGCGCGACCTGACCCAGGTCGGGCTACCGGCTACCCGACCCAGGTTGCGCGCGACCCGACCCAGGTTGGGCTACCCGACCCAGGTTAGGTTGGGCTACCCGACCCAGGTTGCGCGACCCGACGCAGGTTGGGCTACCCGACCCAGGTTGCGCGCGACCCGACCCCGCGCGACCCGACCCAGGTTGCGCGACCTGACCCAGGTCGGGCTACCGGCTACCCGACCCAGGTTGGGCTACCCGACCCAGGTTGCGCGCGACCCGCGACCCGACCCAGGTTGCGCGACCCGACCCAGGTTGCGCGCGACCCGACCCAGGTTGGGGCGAGACGCCGCCCAGACCGAACACGCCCACGCGCTCGCGCAGCCACGGCCGATCGCCCGGTTCGCCGGTCCGCTCGCCGTCGCCTCTCAGAAGATCGCGCTCTTCCGCACGCCTGCGTCGGTCGTACGCTGTCGCGCCGGCGCTCCGCCCGTGCTCCGCGGCGCCTCGGACGCGCGGGCGGGGCGCGCCGCTGCGGGGCGCCCCGCAGCGGGCTCCAGCGCCGTCGCTGCGGCTCGCGCCGCGGCGGGCTCCAGCGCCGTCGCGACGGCGGATGCCGCAGTCGTCGCGGCGGCGGACGGCGCCGTCACGGGCGCCGCCGTCAGGGGCGCCGCCGTCACGACCGGCGCGGCCACGGATCCGGCCGGCGAGCTCGTCGAGCACGCGCCCGCCAGGGCTGCCCTGGTCGCCTGCGCCGCGGGCGCGTGGCGGGCCGCGGCGAGCACCTCGCCGCCGATCGCCTGCAGCGCGGACGAGGTGCCCTCCGGCCGCCTCCTCGGCAGCGCGGCAGCGAGCGCCATCCCCAGCCCGAGCGCCACGACGAGGCCGGCGACCGCGAGACGCGCCTTGATCCGCCGCCGCGGCGCGGCGAGCGCCGGCGCGTCCGGCGCGTCCGGCGCCCCGGACGCGGCCACGAAGGCGGCGATCATCGGCTTGATGGACGGGAATCGCTCCGCAGGATCCAGGGCGAAAGCGCGCGCGAACCAGTCCTCCAGCGCTGGCGGCGCGCCCGGGGCGAGCGTCGACAGCGGGGGGCGTTCCCCTGCCAGGACGGAGCCGAGCACATCGGCGATGGTGCTGCCGGCGAAGGGTTGCTGGCCGGTGAGCGCCACGTGCGCGACCACCGCGAGGGCCCACATGTCGAGCTGCGGATCCGCGTGCCCGTCGCACGTATGCTCCGGGCTGAGGTAGGCCGGCGTGCCCAGCACCACGCCCTCCGCCGTCTGGCGGGGGAAGTCGGCCGGCAGATCCTGGCGGATCCATTTGGCGATCCCGAAATCGGCGACCTTGGCGCGCGGGCGGCCGTCGCGTCCTTCGCGGAGCAGGATGTTCGACGGCTTGATGTCGCGATGCACGATCCCGAGGCCGTGCGCCACCGAGAGCGCCTCTCCGATCTGGCAGAGGAGCGCGGCGAGCTCGGCCGCAGGCACCGGCCCTCGCTCCTGGATCAGCTGCCGGAGCGATCGGCCGCGCACGTACTCCATGACGAGGTACGGGCCTGCCTCGGGATCCTCGCCGGCGTCGTGCACGGTGACGATGAGGTCGGTCTTTCGAGCGAGCTGCGCCGCGACCTGCGCCTCGAAGCGGAAGCGCTCCATCGCGTCGATGGGCAAGTTCTGCCGAGGAAGCACGAGGAATTTCAGCGCGACATCGAAGCGCCGGACGCCGTCGTGCGCGCGCCAGACCTCGCCCATGGCGCCGTGGCCGAGCGGATGCACGAGCTTGTACCGTCCCGCGACGAGGCGGCCCGGCATGAGCTTCCCGCGGGTCTCGTCCCGCGCGGCGCCGCGCGGCGCCGCCGGACGCGGCTGCTTCGCCAGCGCCGGCGGCGCCGGCGCGCTGATCGTGACGGAGTCGCGCGCCACGTCGGCCGCCGGGGAAGCAGGCGGTCGACCATGCGAGGGCGGCTGCAGCACACCCGTGACCTTCGTGCTTCCCCCATGTCCCAGGCCGGTCAGTGTGCCCATGGGAGAACGACCTGATGTGAGAGGCCGGGACATGTCCTCAGCGTATCGCGAATGCGGGGACCTTTGAATCGCGAACACCCGGGACGCGTGGCGCACGGATCCCTGCAAGGCCACACGACAGCGTCGCGAGACGCACCCCGGCGGCACGCGCCGATGCGGGCGCTCACGACGCGGCGAGGGCCGCTGCGCGCTTCGCCGAAGACGCGGCGCCCCTCACGCGCCCCCGTCCACCGCGGTTGTAGAGATACGGCGCCCCTCACGCGCCCCCGTCCACCGCGGTTGTAGAGATACGGCGCCCCTCACGCGCCCCCGTCCACCGCGATTGCAGGCGAGCCGGGCGCGCCGGCGCATGGTCGGCCGTTCGCGACACACGCGCGAGCGGCGAGCGGATGCTGGTCCCTGGCGGGCGGACCGGCCATCGCGCCGCCGCTCGCGCGCATCACTCCCCGCTGCGGAGATCGCCGAGCCTCCGCGGAGCGAAGCGGATGTCCTCGAAGACCGCCGTACATTCGTCGCCCGTCGGCGACTGCGCCGAGAAGCCGACGGCGACGTCCTCGGCGCCGTCAAAGGCGAAATAGCGGATGAGCCGCCACGTCGCGCCGTCGACCGATGCGTGAAACGCGTAGGCTCTCCCGAGCCGCGCCACGCGCAACCCGACGTGGTCGCTGTTGACCGCGAATGCGTTGCAGTCGTCCGACAGGCCGCGTGTGACCACGGAGACGATCGTCGGCTCGCGCTGCGGCGAGAGCTCGAAGCAGAGCTTGGCCCACGCGCGATCGTGCGCCCAGAGGAGCAGCACGCCGGCATCGTAGACCGCCGAGAAGCCGACGGTCACCCGCGCGCTGATGATGAAGTCCCCCTGCGGGCTGCCGAGCAGGCGCGGCGCGTTCAGCGCTTCGGCCGTGCCCTCCGGATCGATGAACAGGTCGGTCTTGCTGCCTGCCGTGATCGTCAGGCGCGAGCCGTCGCCGGCGCTCCAGCTCTTGGGCGGCAGCCCCCAGCGGAGCGGCATCGGCAGCGGCGCCAGGCGCGTCGGCTCACCAGCTTCGTTTCTCTCTTCTTGCATCGCGCCGACCTTACCAGGAGCTGCGGTCGTCTGTCTGGTAAGCTGCTGCGACCCAACCCGGGTTGAGCCTGCGACCCGACCCAGGTTGCCGCTCGATCCAGGCGGCGACCCGCTCAGCCGCTGGGACAACCAACGGGTTGAATCCGCCTGAAACGAGCAGAATTTTGAATCGCCAAGACGCCAAGACGCCAAGACGCCAAGAATTTTTTCTCTCTTTACTTGGCGTCTTTTTGGCGCCTTGGCGGTTCAAAGTTCTGCGCTTTTCAGGCAGTTTCAACCCGTTTGTCGCTCTAGGAATACCTGTTGCATGTCATGCTGCGGGAAACGACGATAACGGGAAATCGCGGTGACCATGACCGATGCTGTCAAGATCGACGTCTCCCTCGTGCGCCGCATGATCGCCGCGCAGTTCCCGCAGTGGGTCGACCTGCCGATCAGGCCAGTGGCATGGGATGGCTGGGACAACCGCACCTTTCACCTGGGCGAGCGCATGAAGGTGCGGCTGCCAAGCGCCGAGCGCTACGTTGCCCAGGTGGACAAGGAACACCGCTGGCTGCCACGGCTCGCGCCGCTGCTACCCCTTCTCGTTCCCACGCCCCTCGCGGTGGGACGCCCCGCCTTCGGGTACCCTTGGCCCTGGTCGGTCTATGGCTGGATCGAAGGCGAAACCGCATCCGTCGAGCGGATCACCGACCTCACGAGCTTCGCGACCGAGCTTGGCCGGTTCCTCGTCGCCTTGCAGCGGATCGATGCCCAAAACGGCCCTTTGGCCGGTGAGCACAACTTTTTCCGCGGCGGGCCGCTCTCTGTTTACGACGCCGAGACACGACAGACCATCGCCGCCGTTGCCGACAAGGTCGATGCAGGCGAAGCGATGGACGTGTGGGAGGCGGCGCTTGCGGCCAGCTGGCAGGGCCCGCCGGTGTGGGTCCATGGCGACGTCGCCGTCGGAAACCTGCTGGTCAGGGACGGGAGCTTGCACGCCATCATCGATTTCGGCAGCTCCGGCGTGGGCGACCCGGCCTGCGATCTGGTGATCGCCTGGACCTTCCTCAAGGGCCAGAGTCGCGACGCATTCCGGTCGTCGGTGGCAGCCGACAGCGCGACCTGGGCGCGCGCCCGCGGTTGGGCGCTGTGGAAGGCGCTCCTCACGCTCGCAAGCAGCGGACGTACCCATCCCTCGGAGCAGGCGCCTCGCGGTGTCATCGCCGAGGTGCTGGCCGAGCATCGGCAGCACGCCGGCTAGCGAACGGCGCCCGGCGACGTGACCCAGGTTGCATGGCCCTGGATCGAGGGCGCCCAACCAGGTTGGAGGCAACCGCAACCTGGGTCGGGTCGCGGTGCGCTCAACCTGGGTCGGGTCGCTGCTGGCGGCGGTGCTGAGCACGCCATGCGGCGGGGGTGACGCCGTGGTGGCGCCGGAACAGCCGCACGAAGTGGCTCGGATCGGCGTAGCCGACGCGCTCGGCGATCACGTCGACATACTCGTCGGTCGCGAGGAGCCTGCGCCGCGCTTCGGCCAGACGTCCCTCCACGATCCACGCGACCACCGTGCGCCCAGTGGCCTGCTTCACCGCGGTTGTCACGTGGGCAGGCGTCCGGTGCACCGACTCCGCGACCTCCTTCAACGAGAGGGGACCGAGGCACCGGGCCTCGATCACGGCCAGCGCCTCCGCCACGATCGAAGGACGCTGCGTCGGCGCGGCCCGAGCGCTGCCGCTCGCGCGCACGACCTCCGCGAGCACCAGCGCGAGCAGGCTCTCGGCGACCACGGGCAGCGCGTCCCCCGCCTGCTGCTCGCGTTCGAGCTCCCGGAGCAGATCGAGCACGTGCGCCTGCCGCGCCGCAGGCAGCTCGACCACAGGAGATGCCCCATGCCGGACGCGATCGAGCGGGGCGAGCAGGTCGCCGTAGCGCGCGGGGTCGAGGCACGTCCGGCAGAAGCCGAGCCCCCACACCTCGGCGCGGCTCGCGGACAGGACGCGGTGCGCGTCGCCGGCGGGAATGAGGTGCAGGTGTCCGGCGCGCAGCTCGAATTCGCCGCGATGCTCGACCCGCATACGGCCTCCGACGTGCAGCGCGAGGGCGACGTACGTGTGGACCGCCGGGCTCTGCATCGGCCGGAAGGTGTCACCGGAGCACACATGCCTCATGAACCGGATCGGCCTGGGGTCGAGATCGTCGTGGCTCACCCGCGGAAAGTACCACCTTCATGGCGGGCCTGCTCGCGGGAGAACGACGGCAACCGAAAGGAGGCCAAGGCCACCGAAAGGGCGGCCAAGGGCGCTCTCCCTCGTCGGCGCCGCGTCCCTCGCGCTGGTTCGACCTTTCGCGGCGCTCGCCCTCGCCCGCGCCCGCCGCGCCGCGCGGCCGCGCTCCGCGATCGATCCGGGTCCGGTCGCATCGCCGTGCTCCCGGAGCCGGTGGCACGCCCGCGTCGTCAGCCTTCCGGGAGGGGGATGAACTCGGCGTCATCGCCGGGGATCGTGGGGAAGCGGCCCTCGCGCCAGTCGGCCTTCGCTCGCTCGATGCGATCCTTGGAGCTCGCCACGAAGTTCCAGTAGATGTGGCGCGGTCCGTCGAGCGGGGCGCCGCCGATGAGCATGAGGTTCGTCTCGCCGACAGCCTGCACGGCGACGCTCGCGCGCGCACGGAGCACGATCATGGCGCCCGCGCCGAAGCGCTTGCCGTCGCACTCGATGTCCCCGTCGATCACGTAGATGGCGCGCTCCTCGTGCTCGTCGTCGATCGGCAGCGTCGCGCCGGCGTCGAGCCGAGCATGCACGTAGAGCGTCGGCGACAGGACCCCCGTGGGCGCCTCCGCGCCGTACGCGGTCCCGGCGATGACGTGCAGCTCCGCGCCTTGGCGGCTCACGACGGGCATCGTCATGCGCGGGTGATGCTCGAAGCGCGGCTCGATCTCCTCGTCTCGCTGCGGGAGCGCGACCCACGTCTGGATCCCGTGCATCCGCGCGCCGCGCGCGCGCACGTCCGGCGCGGTTCGCTCCGAGTGAACCACGCCGCGCCCCGCCACCATCCAGTTCACGTCGCCCGGCCGGATCGGCTGCTCCGAGCCGATGCTGTCGCGATGCACGAACTCCCCTTCGAGGAGATAGGTGATGGTCGCGAGGGCGATGTGCGGGTGCGGTCGGACGTCGATCCCGTGGCCCGGCGCGAAGTCGACCGGGCCCATGTGATCGAAGAAGAGAAACGGCCCGACGTGCCGTCGCTGCGTGGATGGGAGCGCCCGTCGCACCGCGAAGCCGCCCAGATCCCGCGGGCGCGACTCGATCACAAGCTCGATCACCGGGCTGTCCGCGCCCAGGCACTCCGGTTCCTTGTCGGGATATCGGCTCATCGAAATCTCCTTGACGTGGCGCTCAGCGTAGGCCTCGACACGCGGGGCCGCAATCCCGTTCTTCTTCGCGGGCGACGAGGACCGGGCCGTCCGATCCTGGCCTGTCGAGAACGGTGATTGGTTCTGCCCGCGCGTCGACACCGTCCTGGTGATCGTAGGTCTATAGTCGCTCAGCGCTGCCCAGCAGGGGCCCGGGCGTCGAGCCCCAGCGCGAGCATCGACCAGGGGACGGCAGGCCCCTCTCACCCTTCGGAGCCGATGATGAACACTCGAACTCGCACATATTCGGTGATGTCCGCAACCCTCGTCGGGCTGCTCGCTGCGGCGGGCTGCGGATCGGGCGCTGGCACCGATCCGGAGGGCAGCCATGGAAGCTCGGCCTCGACGGGCACGACCTCGAGCGGAAGCCCTGGCGCCGGCGGCGGAGCCGCGACCGGCGGGACATCGGGAGGTGGCGCGCCCGGATCGGGAGGATCCGACGGATCGTCCGGAACCGGCGCCGGAGGAACGGGCACCGGCGGAGCGGGCGCCGGCGGAACGGGCACCGGCGGAGCGGGCGCCGGCGGAACGGGCACCGGCGGAGCGGGTGCCGGCGGCAGCGGCGGCGGTGATGCGGCGTATCCCTGCGATGCCGGCGCGAGCGGCTACGACGCCGTGGTGACGAAATCTGGATCAAGCTGGGTCGCGCAGAACGGTACCCGCGACGTGTACCGCGGTGACGACATGCGGTCCGCGATCCAGGCGGCGCTCGACAGCCTGAGCTCCGGCCGCACCAGCAAGGAGAGCGTCCTCGTTCAGGGCTCGGGGACCATGAGCGCGAGCTCGCGGCTCAGCGTGCCCAGCTACACCGTGCTCAACGTCTGCGGCACGATCGACGTCACCGGCGGCGGCTCCGGCGATATGGCGCCCATCTATGCGCGCGGCCGGACCGACATCGAGATCCCGAACGTCACGATCAGCGGCACCCCGCTCTACGCCATGTTCTTCCGCGACGTCGAGAACCTGCGGCTCGGCCACGTCGAGCTGCGCGTCTCGAACGGCCTCGGGATCCGCATCGACAACCACGGTCGCTCGGACCGCTCCGACAAGGTGACGAACATCGACATCGACCACGTTTACGCCGAGGGGACCGGCTCCCACGGCGTCGAGACCTACGGCGTCGACGGGCTCCGCATCGGCACCGTCATCGCGCGCGACACCGGGGAATGTGGGCTCCTCCTGAACGACACGATCAACGCCGAAATCGGGACGGTCGACGCCGTGAACGCGGGCACCGGCACCGGCTATGCGGCGTTCCGCCTCGCCAACCGCGCGGGGCGCGTCGGCAGCAGCTACCCCACCAACATCCACGTCGGCGAGGTCATCGCCCGCGGCGGCGGGCGCGGGATCTTCTGCGTGTCCGAGAGCGGGGGCGTGACGATCGACCGCATCGACCTCGCCGACACCGGCAACAACTCGATCTTGATCGAGAACTGCCACAACGTGAACATCGCCGCTGAATCCGGGACGGTCGACGGCGGCGGCGACATCCGCCTCGCCGCACGCGACGAGTTCGAGAACTCCTCCGACATCACGATCCAGAACCTCACGATCACGAACACCAACGTCAACGAGAGCCCCTGCGCCGTGAACAGCACCTTCAGCGATCTCACGCTGGTGAACGCGCGCGACAACTCCTGCGATTAGCTCCCGATACGGCCCAGGTCGTCCGTTCACCCGAGGCTCGCCTGCGGGAACGAGCGCGCCCATCCAGGCGAGCAGCACCTCCGGCGCTCCGGCCCTGGTGTCAATTTGACCGCCCCCTGGTCATGGCGGCACGGACCCGGCCCAGGTTCGTGGGCGACCCCCGACCTCGGTCGGCTCGTCCACGCATGCGCCACTAGAATGAAGATGAAGCGTCGCATTCCCACGAGGGCGGATCGCTGGACCTTTATCCGTGAACCAGCGTGTGCAGCCTGGATGGACTACAGAGCTCTTGCGCGCTCGCCGCATTGCGCCGTGATGGTCGCCGTACGACGCAACCACTTTTCAGACCGTATCCCGCGCAAAGATCAGCATCATCGATTATACTCCTCGCCGATCCCGGGGTTTCAGCGAGGCGTGATCCTGGAAAATTCCGCCTCCCGAGGCCTCTCGCTTTTTATAGCGTCGTGCCGGCGTACGGCGCCTGGCACGCGCTTCAAGAGGAGTCGATTTATGAAATTGCCTACGATGGCCATTGCTTTGTCGATGGTAAGTTTGGCCGGCGCCGCGTGCGGCGGGGCTCCGGGCAGCGGCGAGGGGGACGGCGGCTCCCAGAACAGCACCGGCAACGGCAACGGCAACGGCAGCGGCGCCGGTTATGACGACACCTTCGGCAGCGGGAACGATCTGGGCTCGAGCGGCAATTCCGGAGCAAGCGGCGCCAGCAGCGGCGGCTCGACGGCCGCGGGGCAGGCATGCGCCACCGAGACGTCCCAGGCCGGGTTCCAGCAGGTGTACCTCGCCTTTGCGTTCGACGTGTCGGGCAGCATGGGGGCGAACGACGTGCCCTGGCGCGATCGGTCGCTCAAATGGGATCCGGTCGTCGCCGCGACGAAGCAGTTCTTCGTGGATCCCGCCTCCGCCGGGTTCACGGCGTCGCTCACATTCTTCCCCGGCGCGCGGCAAATGTGCAACGCCGACACCTACTTGATGCCGGACGTCGCGATGACGCCCCTGCCCTCTCCGGCGTTCGGCGAGGCGATCGATGCCGTCACGCCTCAGGACGACAGGAGCTGGCGCATCGGCACGCCGACGGCGTTCGTGATCGAAGGCACGGTCTCGTTCATCGAGGCGGAGCGCCAGCAGAGACCCGGAAAATACGCGATCGTGCTCGTGACCGACGGCTACCCCGAGCAGTGCAGGGGCCAGGCGGACACGATCGAAGCCGTCGTCGAGCGCGTCGATGCGGCGCGCGCGAGCGACATCTCGACCTTCGTGATCGGGGTCGACAATCCGCCGGTGGAGGGCGCGCCGCCGAGCCTCGACAACCTGCGCGAGATCGCCGCGGCGGGCAATACAGGAGAGGCGTTCATCATCGACACCGGCAACGCCGCGCAGACCACGGCCGCGTTCAAGGCGGCCATCGAACAGATCCGCGGCGCTGCGGTCTCGTGCACGATCCCGATCCCGCCGCCCCCCGATGGAAGGACCTTCGACAAGCAGAAGGTCGACGTGAAATACACGAGCGCCGTGAGCAATACCCCGACCTCGCTCGTGTACGATCAGGCCTGCGCGTCCGCGGGCACATGGCGGTACGACGACCCGGCGAACCCGACCGCGATCGTGCTCTGCGACGACACGTGCGCCGTGGTGCAAGCCCAGGTCGAGGTCTCTCTGGGTGTCGACTTCACCTGCGAGGACGTGATCGAAGTGCCGCTGTGATCGTCGCAGCGCCCCTGTGATCGACGGCGCTCGTCGGCCGGCGCGGTCCCTTCCCGAGGGCCCTCGCCGGCCAGGCGCTCTTGTCACGGTCGGCGCGCGGCGGGTGAACCCAAAAGCGCGACGGGCCGATCCACGAGCGCGAGCTCCCTCCACGGAGGGAGCTCGCGCGGGTTCATCGCATCAGCGGACGTCAGCCACCGCGGTCGAGGAACTCCATGAGCCAGGCCATGGCCGGCCGCATGGTGCCGTTCGAATGCTGGATGCCGGTGTTGTCCCTCCAGGTGGTGCCGACGATGTAGCCCCACAGGGTGATGCCGGGGACGGAGGGGTGATTCCAGAACATCGTGAACTGTTCCTCCATCACCCTCTTCTGCTGGTTGTCGTCCGCGATGCCGATATCGTACTCGGTGATGTACACGGGCTTGCCAAGAGCGGCGAGCTTGTCGATGTAGCCCTTGACGGTGCTGGTGTTGATCTTGTAGGCGTCGTGGGCCTGAGCGCCCAGCGCGTCGACCGGGGCGCCCGCGTCGATGACCGCCCTCGCGATCCGCACGAAGTTGTTGTGGTCGTTCTCGTACTCGATGTTGTTGTAGTCGTTGAGGATCAAGACCGCGCCCGGGCAGAACTCGCGAGCCCACTTGAAGGAGTTGACGATCCAGTCCCAGCCGCTGGCGCCGTCGCCGCCGATGCCGTTCTTGTAGGAGGGCGTGGTGTGGGGCGGCGGCTCGTTGACGACGTCGATGTACTTCGTGTCGGGGTAGCGCTCACAGAACGACTTCATCCAGTCCCGCACGGCCGCCTGCTGCTCCGACCCGGAGAGACCCCCGACCCAGTTCGGCTGCTGGCTGCCCCACACGAAGACGTGGTGCTTGAAGATGATGCCGTTGTCCTTCGCGTACTTGTAGATCGCGTCGAGCTTGCTCCAGTTGCGATTGCCGCGGGACGTCTCGACGGAGCCCCACTTGCCCTCGTTCTCGGGCGTGATCTGGTTCCAGTACTTCGCGAAGCCATCCCGGACGGCGCCGCTCGTCGTGATGTTGCCGACGAACTTGGCGGCGGGGGTACCGCCGCCGCCGCCGGTCCCGCTGTCCTCACCCCCCGCCCCGCCGCTGCCCACGCTCGAACCGCTGGTCGTCGAGGAGCTGGTCGTCCCCGGGCTCCCGGTGCCGCTGGTGGTCGCGCTGCTGCTCGTCGTCGCTCCAGCGCTGGCGCTGGCGCTGGTGGTGGTCGTGGTGCCTGCTCCCCCCTCGCCGCCCGCGCCCCCGTCGCCGCCGTCGCCCCCGTCGGAGCATCCAAAGAGAGTCGCGAGCCCGAGCGCGAGCCACGTCGCGCCGCACAGCCATCGAGGAGAACGGTACTTGTTCATGTTGGGCTTCCGAAAGTTGAGCGATTGGGGTTGGTGAACCAGGAGCGGGAGAGCCGATGAACAGCGACGTGAGCTGGGTCACATACGCCCAGCACTGCGCACGCCAGTAGGTCGGCACATACAATTCCCGCTACCGAGGAAAGTGATCAGCGACATTCGCTCGAAAACACCTACCCTTGCCTTTCTTCAATGAGAAGAAACATGCAGTGTCATCGACATCATGCGCCTGCACAGCAACTTTGCACCTGAGACCGAACGATCGACCCATCCGAACCAGGTTGGGTGGCGGGAGCCAGAGCCAGCCGACTGCAGTTGAGGGCCTGACCGACCCGCGTTGGGACCCAATCGACCCGGGTAGCGATCGGCTCGACCCAGGTTGTAGCGATCGGCTCGACCCAGGTTGAAGCACCCTCGGAAGCGCCCCCGCCGCGACCCCAGGTTGGGGGCTCCCCTTGGTCGCCGAGCTCGACAAGCCCTTCCCGGCCTACTTGCGCCGCCGAGACAACCAGCACAGAGTGTGCCGCGCCGTGACCGACTTGAGCCGCTCGCAGATCGATCACTTCATCACCCAGGGATTCGTCCGCATCGACGCGGCGTTCCCCCGAAGCCTGGCCGACGAGGCTCGCGCCATCCTGTGGCGCGACACCGGCATGGCCCCGGACGACCCGAAGACCTGGACGAAGCCGGTCGTTCGACTCGGGCACTACGGCCAGCGGCCGTTCGCCGAAGCCGCGAGCACGCCGGTGCTTCGAACCGCGCTCGACCAGCTGGTCGGCCGCGGGCGCTGGCAACCGTGCACCGCCCTCGGCACGTTCCCCATCCGCTTTCCGTCGCCCCACGACCCGGGAGACGCGGGCTGGCACGTCGACGCGAGCTTCGGCACCGAGACCCCCGACTTCATGGAGTGGCGCGTGAACGTCGCGTCGCGCGGCCGCGCGCTGCTCATGCTCTTTCTCTTCTCGGATGTCGGCGACGACGACGCGCCGACGCGCATCCGAGCAGGGTCGCACCTCGACATCGCGAGGCAGCTGGCGCCTGCAGGCGAGCGCGGGATGACCCTGCGCGAGCTGGCCGCGAACGGCTTCGCGGAGACAGCGCATCGACCGCAGGTGCTCGCGACGGGCGACGCGGGGACCGTCTATCTGTGCCACCCGTTCCTCGTCCACGCAGCGCAGCTGCACCGCGGCGCGCGCCCGCGCTTCATGGCCCAGCCCCCCCTGCTCCCGACCGAGCCGTTGCAGCTCGAACGCGAGCGCGGCGATTATTCACCCGTCGAGCAAGCCATCCGCCTGGCGCTGAGCGGCGCAGCGGCCAGCGACCCGACCCAGGTCGAATCGGCCGGCTGACCGGCGGCGGAGCCCGCGCCTCCGCCGCTCTCCTCATCATGCCGCTCGGCCGAGGCGCTCTCCGGACGGGACGCGCAGGCCCGCCCCCTAACCGCGCGGCCTTCGCGCGTAGAGGAAGCGCGCGTAGCCGATCTCCGCGGCGTTCTTCGTGAGCTCGACGTTGGCCCACGCGACGACGTCGCCGAACGGCCGGTCCTGGAACGGCCATCGCGTCCGCCGTGTCGAGCGCAGGTCGTCGTCGGTGGCCTGCTCGAGCGCCGCCCGCCACCGCTCCTGAAGCCTGCCGAGCCACGCGCGCACGTCGTCGGCGTTGCCGGGCCACGTCACGTCCTCGCGAGCGAGAGCTCCGTCGCCGAAGGAGTGGTCGAGCACCATCGACCACCAGAAGCCGAGGTGCCAGGTCAACCATGCGATGCTCGGCGGGCCGATCTCGTATCCCTCGTGCTCCGGCCAGTCGGCGCGCCACTGGCCATCGGCGGCCTGACGAACGTGCAATCCCTCGTCCGTAGGGCGCCACAAGCACTCTTCGGTGGTGAGCCCGCCGAGGTGGAAGCTGGTGAGCTGCCAGGCTATCTCGAGCTGCCGGATCAGGTAGTCACGGGCTTCGCTGGCCGCGGGAGGCGTCGGGGCGTCAGCGCTGTCGCGTCTCATGGCCGCGAGCATACCACGCCCGCTCGCCCCTCTTCCTCCCGCGCAGGGGTCCCGTCCTGACGGAAGGACCCGGGATCCCCGAGCGCCTCACAGCCCGAGGTAGGCCCTCCGCACTTCCTCCTTCCGCGCCAGCGCGCTCGCCTCGCCCTCCAGGTGGACGCGCCCCTCCGCCAGCACATAGGCGTAGTCGCTCACCGCCATGGCCATGGCCACGTTCTGCTCGACGAGGAGCATCGTCAGCCCCTCCGCCTTCAGCCGGCGCAGCGACTCGAAGAGATCGAGCACCAGCCGGGGCGAGAGGCCCAGCGACAGCTCGTCGAGCATCAGCACCTTCGGCTCGGCCATCAGCCCGCGCGCCACGGCGACCATCTGCTGCTCGCCGCCGCTGAGCGTGCCCGCCTTCTGGCCGCGCCGATCCGCGAGGCGCGGGAACATCTCGAACACGCGCTCCAGGTTGCGCCGCAGGCCCGGCTGGGCCCGCCTCGAGAACGCGCCGAGCTCCAGGTTCTCGAGGACCGTCATGTCCGCGAACAGCTGCCGCCCCTCCGGCACCAGCGCGAGGCCCTCGGCGGCGCGGGCGTGCGCGGGGAGGCGCGTCACGTCGCGGCCCGCGAAGACCACCGAGCCGCTCCACGTGGGCAAGAGCCCCGTCGCGGCGCGCAGGAGCGTCGTCTTGCCCGCCCCGTTCGACCCCACGAGGGCCGTCAGCTTCCCGGGCTCGAGGCGCAGGCTCACCCCCCACAGGATCTGCACTTCCTCGTAGCCTGTGGCCAGATCAGTCACTTCGAGCGCTGCCGCCATCCGAGCCTCCCGCCAAGAGCTCTTGCCCGAGCTTCGGGTCGCCGAGGTACGCCTCGATCACGTTCGGATCCGCGGCGACCTCCCGCGGCTTCCCCTCGGCGATGAGCTTGCCATAGTCCAGCACCACGATCCGATCCGAGAGGCTCATCATCGCCTGCATGAGGTGCTCGATCATGAGGATCGTCACCCCTTGCTCCCGGATGTGGCGGATGATCTCGATCATGCGCCCGACCTCCGCGGGGTTCAGCCCCGCGAGCACCTCGTCGAGCAGGAGCAGGTACGGCCGGGCCGCGAGGGCGCGCGCCAGCTCCAGCCGCTTCTTCTGCGCGACGTTCAGGCTGCCGGCCAGCTGCGCGGCGCGCTCGCCGAGGCCCACGAGGGCGAGCACCTCGTCCGCCACCCTGGCGGCCGCGCCGCGCCCGTGACGCTCGCGGCCGTAGCAGGCGCCGAGCATCACGTTCTCGCGCACGGTGAGGTCGTGGAGCGGCCGCACGATCTGGAAGGTGCGCGCCAGCCCGAGCCGCGCCACGCGGTACGGCGGGAGGCCGGTGATGTCCTGGCCGCGGAAGACGATACGGCCCTTGTCCGGCGCGTGCACGCCGCTCACCACGTTGAAGAGCGTCGTCTTGCCCGCGCCGTTCGGGCCGATGAGGCCGAGGATCTCCCCGTCCGCGATGCCGAACGCGACGTCGCTCAGCGCTTGGAGGCCGCCGAAGCGCTTCGCGATCCCCTGCACTTCCAGCATCATTCGAGCACCCCCCGCGCGCGGGGCAGGCGCGCGCGCAGCCAGCCGACGACCCCGGAGGGCACGAACAGGACGATGAGCAGGAGCACGCCCCCGGCGAACGCCAGGTGGAGATCCTTGAAGAGCGGCGTCGTGAGCAGGAAGCTGCGGAGTCGATCGTACGCGGCCGCCCCGAGGATCGGCCCGAGCGCGGTCCCCGCGCCGCCCAGCATCACCATGACCAGCGTCTCGATGGAGGTGTGCAGCCGGAAGGCGTCGCCCGGCTCGACGTTGCCGTTCTTGAAGAAGTAGAGCGTGCCGGCGACGCCCGGGAAGAACGCCGACAGCACGTAGGCGAGCGTCTTGAGCCGCGGCGTGTTGACCCCCATGACGAGCGCCGCGTCCTCGTCCTCGCGGATGCTGAGCAGGCCCAGCCCGAACCGCGAGCTCTTCACGAGCAAGCTGATGGCGACCACCACCACCGTGACCGACAGGAGCAGGGAGTACGTGAGCCACAGCGCGCTGGCCGGGCCGCCGTACTCCCCGTACACGGAGAAGTTGATCGACAGCCCCGTCGCGCCGCCGAACAGCGAGACGTTGTTGACGAAGGCCCGCGCCGCCTCGTTGATCCCGATCGTGGCCAGCGCGAAGTAGGCGCCCCGCAGGCGCAGGATGGCGAGGCCGAGCAGCCCCGCCAGCGCCGAGGCGGCGAGGCCGCCCGCGAGCATCGCGAGGTAGAGGGAGACCCCTCGCTGGCTCAGCAGGTAAAAGCCGGTGTACCCACCCAGCCCGAAGAACACGATGTGACCGAAGTTCACGTAGCCGGTGTACCCGAGCAGGAGATTCAGGCTGGAGGCCAGCGTGACGAACGTCAGCAGGGTGAACATCGTCTCGCGCAGCGTGTCGCCGCGCGTCGCGAGCGGGAGGGCGCCCAGCGCCACGACGAGGAGGAGCGTCAGCCAGAAGGCAGGGCGTCGATGCGCGCTCATGTGCGGGCTCCCAGCAGGCCGCTCGGCCGGAGCAGCAGCACCAGGACGAAGAGGGCGAACTCCACCACGGGCACCCAGCTCACGGGGAGGAAGATGGGGATGAGCCCCTCCAGCGTGCCGAGCAAGAGCCCTCCGGCGAGGGCGCCGATCGGGTTGCCGAGGCCTCCCAGCACGCCGATGACGAACGATTTGAGCTGGTACGCCTCGCCGCTCAGGATGGTGAACGGAAAGAAGGTGGCGATGAGCCCGCCGGACGTCGCCGCGAGCATCGTCCCGAGGCCGAAGCTGAAGGCCAGCACGCGAGAGGACGGGATGCCCATCAGCTCCGCCGAGGCGCGGTTGCTCGCGACCGCGCGGATGGCCTTGCCGAGCCGCGTCCGGCGGAGGAACAAGGTGAGGGCCGAGGCGACGAGGACGGCCATCAGGGCCGCCATGAGGCGCGTGCCCGGCAGCGCCACCGGACCGAGCCGCGCCGTGCCGAGGGAGTAGTCGATGTTGCGAGGGGTGGTGGTCAAGAGCGCGGTGCCCAGCCCGATGAAGATCATGTTGACGGCGAACGTGGCCAGCAGCGTCGTCAGGTGGTGCGGCGCATGGACCACCCGGTGCACGGCCACAGGGTAGATCAGGAGCCCGAGCAGCAAGCCCGCTCCGGCCACGGCGACCAGGCCGACGTACGGGTTCACGCCGAGGCGCGTGAACAGGAAGTAGCTGGCGAACATCCCGAGGGCGATGACCGCGCCGTGGCTCAGGTTGATGATGCGCAGGATGCCCCAGATGAGGGTCATCCCCATCGCCGCGAGGCCGTACACGAATCCGAGCATGAGCCCGTCCACGAGCGACGTCAGCAGCTGGCTCGGCCCCGCGGCCGCCTGCTCGCGCGCCGGATACAGGGGCCTGGCCGTGCTGGCGTCCTCTGGCCAGACGACCCGCTTGACCGGCTTTCCCTGCTCGTCCTTCTGCCACTGGATGTAGACCATCTCGTGACCGACCTGGCGACCGTGCCGCTTCGCGGTGGTGTCGTACTTCGTGTGGCCGAAGAAGGTCAGCATGTCCGTGCCGTCGAGCGCCTCCTTGACCCGCGCCGTCTCCAGCGATCCGGCGCGCGCGATGGCCTGCTCCAGGATCAGGCCGGCGGCGTAGCCCCCCGCGCCGTGGTACGACGGCGTGTCGCCGAAACGCTCCCTGTACCGGGCGACGAACTCGGCCACCGACGGCCCAACCCAGGGGAGGCCCGCAGCCCTCGCCGCCTCCGCGCTGTATTTCACGGTGGACTCCCACTGGCTCGGCCCGATCACGCCGAGCGCCGCCGCGCCGAGCTCCCCGAACCGCGGCTCCGGCGGCGCCACGAGCAGCGCGATGAACTTGGCGTGAATGCCCTTCTCCGCGAGCTGCCTGGCGAAGGTGCTGGTGTCGGCGAAGTGGCCCCCGCCCATGATGGCGTCCACGTCGCCCGGCATCCTGTTGATGAACGGCGCGAAATCCGTGGTGCCGGTGGCGTAGCCCTCGAAGAGGACGATCTCGTAGCCCTTGGCCTCGCCGTGGCTCTTGGCCGCCGTGGCCACGTCCGTGGAGAACTTGTCCCGCTCGTGGACGATCGCGACCTTCTTCGCCGAAGGATCGAGGTGGGCAAGGACATCGAAGGCGCCGGTCAGGTAGCGGCTCGCGGGCGTGTAGGTCATGAAGGCGAGCGAGTAGCCCTTGTCGTGCGTCGAATCCGACGAGGCCCCCGCCGTGACCATGATGCGGCCATACTGCTCGGCGATGACGGCCGCGGCGTCCGTCAGGCCGCTGCTGTACGGGCTGATCAGGAAATCGGCCTTGTCCTCGTTGATCAGCCGCGTGTAGAGCTGCTGGACACGATCCTTGTTGCTCTCGTCGTCATAGAACCGGATGTCCAGGGTGACGGCGCTGCCGTCGGAGAGGCGGATGCCGCCGGCCCTGTTGACATCGTCGACCCACATCTTGATGCCGTTGGTCTGCCGGGTCGACTCGACGTTGACGTTCCCCGTCAGCGACGCGGTGAACCCGACGATGGCCGTCCGCGCGGGGGTCGCCGTCTTCCCCGCGGGAGCGAGCGCGCCGGATTGCGCTCGTGCAGTCGAGGGCACGCTCCACGCGATCGCCACCAGCGTCAGAAAGAACAGGACCAGCTTTCGCATCGCGGCATCCTACACCTCGCCGCCTGGGAGCGCGCAGCGCATCCGCGGCGCCGCATGGCGCCGCCGATCTCCGGCGCGCACCGCGCCGCCAGGGTCCGGCCGGCTGCCCGTGCATTCGCGTCACTCGGAGGCGCCGTGACATGAGGGACCGGAATGGCCGCTCACCTCCCCGCACTGCTCCGCGCCGGTGAACTCGGTGCCCTCCTTGACGCAGTACTTCCCCGCGAGACCGGCGTCTCCGATGCCGACATAGGGGCGGATCTCCTTGCACTCGAACCCGCTCGGGCAGGCGCAGTACTCGGACCCGTCGTCCGGCGCGCCCTCGGCGGGGCCGCAGCGGCAGGAGCAGTAGACGGCGTCCTCGGCGCGACGGCCGGAGTCGCCGGCGCACTGGCCGCACACGGGCGCGGTGACCGGGAGGCCGGACCCCGGCGCGCAGCAGCTCTTCCCCTCGTTCTCCGCGTCGCTCGCCCCCGCCGTCTGGCAGCTCCCCGGATCATGGCAGACGTACTGCTTGCACTGCCGCGCGCCGGGATCGCAGGCCGTGCCCGGAGGGCACTGCTCATCCGCCGTGCATTCGCACGCCCCCCACTGCGCGTTGCACACGCCGCTCGCGCACTGCGAGGCGCCGCCGTCCGGCGCCTGCGGATCGCAGTACGGCCCGACCGCTCCCGCCGCGACGCAGGAGGCCCCCGCGCCGCAGCTCGCGTCGCCGGGCCCCGCACACGGCTCGGGGGCCGCCTGCCCGAGCGGGCAGCTCACGCGTCCCTGGAAGTGATTCACGAGGCAGATCCCCGAACTGCACGGATCGTGATGTTCATAGATGATGTTCTCGGTCACCGCGAACCCGGAGAACCGCGGATCGCTCTCGTCGGGCGGGACGCACGGATCCCCGATCTCGCCAGGCACCGAGTTGGCGTTCTGTCGCGAGATGGGGGTGATCGGCTCCACGGTGATGTCTCTGCACCCGGCCAGGATCACGGCCGATAGAAGGGCTGCGCTGCCCGCGATCGCTCGAACCACGCGCCGACGCTCGCTGTCATGATCACGATGGGACATGAGTCACCTCTCTCGATCTCCTAGTATCCGGCGCTCGATTGCACGGCTCACGCGACGGAGAGCGCGCCAGGCGATCTCCTCTCACGGCCAGACGAGCTCGAGGCCGAGCGAAGGCGCGATGAGCGGGACGCCCCACGTCGCGACATGACGGCCAGCGAACTTCACGACCGGGACCAGGATGGCGACACCGCACAGCGCGTCGGCGCGCACGCGCAGGCGCGGCGTGATCGCCGCGCCGAGCCCCGCGCGCAGGAGCGGGGCGGCGGTCAAGAGGTCCTCCGTCGATCCCTGGTAGCGGTCCGACGACCGGCCTTCGAGGCGCATCCACACGGCGGAGACGCCGGCCCCCACGGCGAACCTCCACGGCGAGCCGGAGGGGGCCACGACGCCGCTGATCCCGGCGCCGACGAGCCCGACGCGGGCGGTCGCGACGCCCTCGGGGCCGCTGGCGCGGGAAGAGACGACCGGGATCAGCGCAAACACGCTCGCGCCGACCTCCTCGGAAGGCTCGTAATGGGCAGCGGCGCTCAAGAGACCCCACGGCCCCATCCCGCCCGGGCTGAACAGCAACGCGGGACCGAGCTCGATCGAGAAGGCCCCCCGGCGTGGAGGAGACAGATCGGCGCCCGGCGCAGGAGCAGGCGTGTCGGCCCGGGGCGGCGCCATCAGCTCGCGGATCAAGGGCGGAGGCGCCACCTCGCCCGCGGGATGCCGTGGCGCGTCGAGCTCCATCAGGCTCGCGCGCAGCAGCTCCACGACCCGCAGGGCGAGGGCGGCGCCGCCGGAGGAGCTCCGGGTATCGTCCGTCACCAGCTCGCGCAGCACGGTCTTGCCGGTCATCCGGTCGACGAGCCACACCTCGACGCCGTCGCTCGAAGGCGCGATCCGCACGGCCGCGACCGCGTCCTTGTCGCGCGCCACCTCCTCGAGGCGCTCGCGCGAGGGCGGGTCCGCGGCGATCTCCACCTCGGGCACCTCGAACTTGAGCGCCCTGAGCTCGGCCTGGAGCCGAAGCGACACCCGGTCTTCCTTGGCAGGGGCCACGACCACGATGCGCGGCGCGCCGCCGGCCCGCGCCTCGCGCGGCGGCGCGGCGAGCGCGAGGGCGCCGAGCGCCGCCGCGAGCCGGACGACCCACCGGAACGCCGCGGCGCGCGGCCGAGGTTCACGCCGGGCCGAGGGGCATCGTAGGGCGGCCACGACCATCACTCGCCGGCGATCGCCTTCGCCATCTCGGCGTGAGGTCCGCCTGGATGGTCCTGCAGGTACCTGCGGGCGGCCTCCCGGGCCTCGGCGCGCTTGCGCGACCTCTCCAGCGCCTCGATGAGGCGCCCCGCGGCTTCCCGGGCGAGGCGGCCCCGCGGCCGCTCGTGGAGGTACGTCCTGAACCATCGCTCCGCTCGCGCGTGCTCCCCCTGCGCGTCGAACGCGATCACCCCGAGGAGGAAGGCCGCCTCGGCGGCGTGCTCGTCGCCGTGGAACCGCCGCCGGAGCGCGGTGAGCGCCACGACGGCTCGCGGCGCGTCGCCCGAGAGCCGCGCCGCGTCCGCGAGGCTCCGGAGGTCGGAGGCGCTGCCGGCGTCGCAGAGCTCGAGGAACCCCTCGCGCTCCGCCGCCGCGAGCGCCTCCTCGAACTTCCCCGAGGCGGAGAGCTCCCGCCACGACGGGCGCGCCGCATGCGGCGGAGAGGCCGCTCGCGGCGGCGGCGGGGGCGTCGCGCTCGGGACGGGCGGCGCTCCGTCCGGTGATCGCGCGGCGTCGCCGGGTGACGGCGCCTCGATCCCGGCGGCATCGGCGCTGCCGGGGGGGCGCGGCGGGCCGTCCGGAGCGCTGCTGTCGCGCAGCTCGACGCTCGCCTGCTTCCGCAGCACCCGCAGCGTCTGCCCTGCCCTCACCGCGAGGCCGTCGCCGACGAGCGGCCCCGACACGGCGACGGATCCTTCGGCGAGCGTCACGATGAGCGCCTCCGTGGCCAGGTTCCAGCGCACGTCGAAGCGGGTGCCGGTGACGAGCACCTCGAACGGCCCGCTGTCGACGAGCCACCGCGCGCCGGGCCGGTGCACCACGGAGGCGTGGACGGCGCCGTCCTCGAGGACGATCCGCGCCCCGCTGGGCTCGACCGAGGCCACCCGGACCTTCGACTCCGGCTGGATCTGGAAGCTGCTTCCATCGGAGAACCGGAGGGGGATCGCCTGGCCCGCCGGGGTCGCGATCCAGGCGCCCGCGCCGCCGGCCCGGGAGGATTCGCCGGCGCCGACCTGGAATGTCAGCGGGCGCCGGCCGAGGACGAGGAGGAGCACGCACGCGGCGAGCGCCGCGAGCGCGGCTGCGCCCAGCGCGGGCCTCGCCACCGCGGGCCGGCGGGCTGCCTGGAGCGCGAGCGCCGCGGTGACGAAGCGCTCGCGCTCCTCGGGATCGCGCGCGCGGCGCAGCAGGAGCTCCTCCTGCTCCTCGTTCAGCCGCCGGCCCAGCCGGGTCAGCGCCGTCTCGGGGTTCCCCATCGCGCTCCTCCTTCGATCCAGTCCGACAACGCGGGGTGCTCGCGCGCGAGCGCCGTGAAACGGGACTCGGCGCGGGCGAGCCTGCGCTTGATCGTCGCCAGCGAGACGCCGCACGCGTCCGCGACCTCGACGAGCTCCATGCCCCCGATGAACCGGAGGGCGAACGGGATGCGCTCGTCGACCGGCAGCTCGTTGAGCGCCGCGTAGGTGGCGCGGAGCGCCTCGGTCACCTCCCCGCTGGGGGTCGGCGCCTCCACGTCCGGGAGCTCGTGCCACGGCAGGAACCTGAGCCACGAGCGCCGCGACCGGCGCAGGATGCGCGTGCGGGCCGTGAACACCGCGATCGACGTGAGCCACGGCCTGAGCGCGCTCGGATCCCGGAGCTCGTCGAGCGAGCCGAGCGCGCCCACGAGCACGTCGTGGAGGAGGTCCGAGAGCTCGCGCTCGGGCCCGAGGACGCGCATGAGCGTACGCAGGACGTGCGCCTCGTAGCGGACGTAGAACGCCGCGATCGCCGCGCGGTTGCCGGCGCGCATCGCGGCGACCATCGACGCGTCGTCGCCGGCGAAAGGCAGGGTCCGGACGACCACGCCGCTGCTCGCCGCCGGCTCGGCGGCGCTCCTTGAGACCCTTGAGCTGGCCACTTCCCCAGAAGTATCCGGACCCCGCCGCCACGGCTCACGCGACGGTCCGCTCGGGGAAGTCGATCCGCTCCCACCGGTTCCCGGTCATGATCGCGCGCTGCTCGGCGTGGCGGTTGAGCTCATGAGGGTAGCCGAGCGGGACCGCGCTGACCTGGTCCAGGCGGCGGAGCCTCGCGTCGTCGAGCGCGAGCGCCGCGGCGCCGAGGTTGTCGTCGAGCTGCGCGCGGGTCCGCGGCCCGAGGACCGGAATCACGCCCTTCGCGGCCGCCCAGGCGATCGCGACCTGGCCCGGGGTGGCGCCCACCTCGTCCGCGACGGCGATGAGCGCGTCGATGACGGGGCCGTGGCGCGCGGCATCGTCGTGCAGCACGCTCCCCTTCAGATCGGTCGCGCGGCCCCGCTCGCCCTTCCGGTACTTGCCGGTCAGGAGCCCGCCGGCCATCGGCGACCACCCCATCACGCCGAGCCCCAGCGCGTCCGCCATCGGCAGCAGCTCGCGCTCGGTCGTGCGCTGGAGCAGGCTGTACTCGACCTGGATCGCGGCGATCGGGGAGAAGCCGCGCAGATCGCCGGCCTTCACGCCCGTGGCGACGCGCCAGGCCGGGAAGTTCGAGAGCCCGCCATAGACGATCTTGCCGGCCTGCACGAGGTCGTCGAGCCCGCGTACGATCTCGTCGATGGGCGTCACGCCGTCGTCCATGTGCACGAAATAGAGATCGATGCGGTCCGTCCTCAACCGCACGAGACTCTCCTCCACCGCCTGCACCATGGCCTTGCGGTTGTTTCCGAGCCTCGCCAGCGCGGGGTCCGGCCCGGCGCCGCGGCTGAACTTGGACGCGATGACGAGGTCGTTCCGGTAAGGAGCGACGATCTCTCCGATCAGCCGCTCGGCCTCGCCGTGCTGGTAGTTGTCGGCGGTATCGATGAAGTTGCCGCCCGCCTCGACGTAGCCCTGCAGGATGCTCCGCGCCTCTTCCGGCGGGGCACCATAGCCCCACGCCCTCCCGAACATCCCGGTGCCCAGGCACAACGCGGAGACCTTGAGGCCGGTACGCCGGCCGAGAACCTTGTAGCGCATCGAAATCTCCTCACCGCGGGAATGACGTCCTCCGCGACCGGTGTAGACCTGCCGATCACGGCCGCTTATGCTCCGGCGGTGACCGCACCGTACGCCTCGCAGGCTGGAGCATCCATGTCGAAGGCGCCGGTTTTTTGGTCCAAAACGCCACACAATCGAGGTAGATATGGATGTCCTCACCGAGGTCATGGCGCTGCTCCGGACCAAGGGGCAGCTGTACGGCAGGCTCGAGCTCACGGCCCCGTTCGGGCTCCAGTTTCCGGGCCGGAAGGGCATCTGTCTCATCGTGACCCGCGGCTCCTGCTTCCTCGGCGTCGACGACCAGGCGCTCGTGCCGCTCGTCGGCGGCGATTTCGTCTTCCTGCCCGCCCCCGAGGCGTACTCGCTCCGGAGCAGCCCCAGGGCGCGCCTGCGCGCGGCGGAGGAGGTGACCCCGCCGGAGGCGTTCTACCGGTCGCGGCTGATCGCGCACGGCGGCGGCGGCGCGCCCGCCACCGTGGTCGCCGGGTGCTTCACCTTCGCGTCGCCCGAGAGCGAGCTCCTGGTCAAGCATCTTCCGCCGATCATCCACCTGGCGGCGTCGGACCCGCACGCGACGCCCTGGTTCCAGTCGACGCTCCAGTTCATCGCCGCCGAGATCGCGCAGGGCCTGCCCGGGTCGCCCGCGGTCGTGGACCGGCTCGCCGAGGTGCTCTTCGTGCAGGCGATGCGCGCGCGCATCCAGGCGTCGCTTCCGGCGGGGAGCCAGAGCTGGCTGCGGGCGATCGCCGACCCGCAGATCGGCGAGGCGCTGCGGCAGATGCACGCCGATCCGGGCCGCGCGTGGACGGTGCCGGAGCTCGCGCGCGTCGCCTCGATGTCCCGCTCGGCGTTCGCCGCGCGGTTTCGCGAGCTCGTCGGGGAGACGCCGCTCGATCACCTGACGCAATGGCGCATGGTGCGGGCCGCGAGCATGATGCGCGAGGACCGGCCGATGAAGCTCGCGGCGATCGCGGCCGCGGTCGGCTACGAATCGGAGAGCTCGTTTGGCAAGGTGTTCCGGCGCGTCATGGGCGTCTCGCCGGGGCGCTACCGTCGGAGGCACCGGCGCGAGAGGGAGCGCGCGGATTGACCCGCCCGGCTGGCTCCTGGCGCGGCGGAAAGTTGTCGAGGGGATCGCGCTCGGGCATCCTCGGCGCATGCGTCACGAGTCACCGCGCCGCGCGCGCTCTGGTCAGGGACGAGGAACGCACCCATGTTGACCTCCCTCTCGGGCCGCGTGGCCATCGTCACGGGGGCGAGCCGCGGCATCGGGCGCGGCATCGCCCGGGTGTTCGCGGCGCAGGGGGCGCGCGTGCTCGTGGTCGCGCGCAGCGCTGAGCGCGCTCAGCCCGTGGTGGACGAGATCGTGGCCCGCGGCGGCGTGGCCAGCGCCTTCGCCGCCGACGTCGTCGACCCGGCCGCGCAGGAGGCCATGGCCAGGGCGGCCGCCGAGCGGTACGGCGGCGTCGATGTCCTCTGCGCGAACGCCGGCGTGTTCCCGGCCGCTCCCCTCGCCGAGCTGACGCCCGCGCAGTGGGACGAGGTGCTCGACGCGAACCTGAAGGGCACCTTCCTGTCCGTGTCCGCGTGCTTGCCGGAGCTGAAGCGCCGGGGCAAAGGGCGCATCGTCGTCATCTCGTCGATCACCGGCCCGATCACGGCCTACCCGGGCTGGAGCCATTACGCCGCCAGCAAGGCCGGTCAGCTCGGCTTCGTGCGCGCGGCGGCGCTGGAGCTCTCGCCGTTCGGCATCACCGTCAACGCGGTGCTGCCGGGCAACATCGCGACCGAGGGCTCGGCGGCGCTGGGAGAAGAGTACAGCCGCCAGATGATGGCCAGCATCCCGGCGCGCCGGCTGGGCACGGTCGAGGACATCGCCTACGCCGCCTTGTTCCTGGCGAGCGACGAGGCGTCGTTCATCACCGGACAGACCCTCGTCGTCGACGGCGGGCAGACGCTGCCCGAGTCGCCGGCTGCGCTCGCCATGCTTCAGGGCTGAACGCCCGGGAAACCCGGGTCGGCGAGCTCGTCCGCAGCCGGAGGCTCATGAGCTGGCGCGGCCGAGACCGCGGCCGCAGGCTCTGGCCACAAAGAAAGACCGCCCGCAGGCCGAGGCCCGCGGGCGGTCGTCATGATTCGCGACTCGGTCTACGTGCTACTTGAGGCGGGCCAGCATCTCGACCTTCTCCGAGTCGAGCTCCGTCCAGGTGCCCCAGCCCGTCTTGTCGGCGTCGGTGTACTTGTGGCCGTAGATGCCGCCCGTATCACCCGACTCGGGGTTGATGGACCAGTAGGTGAAGTCCGTCATCCCCTTCTTGATGAGGTAGTCCGTGTACATGTTCTGCCACTCCCAGTCGTAGCGCTTGCCAGCAGGCAAGTGCGCCCACAGCTGGGCCAGCGGAGGATCCATCTCGTTCTTCGGCCAGTCCTTCACGCCGCCGAACTCGCCGGTGATCACGCAGTAACCCTCGTCGTGGAGGAACCCGAAGTGCTCGTCCCACTGCTTCGTGAGCCTCTCGACAGCCGCCGGGTTGGACCGTTCAATGTCCAGCCCGCACTTGGCCTTCGCGGCCTCCTCGTCCTCGAGCCCGGCGCACCCGGCCTGGGACTGATCGACGTGCTGCTTCTGAACGAACACCGCAGGCCCGTAGGTGTGGGGCGAGAAGCAGAGCCGATTCTTGGGGATCTGGATCGGGTAGGTCCGCTGCCCGTAGAAGTTCTCACCCCAGTTCGGGTTGAGGTTCTCATCGCCGTGGGGCTCCGGCTCCAGCGTCAGGCCGGAGGCGCCCTCCGGCTGGAAGCTGCCGGACACGCCCTGAACGACGGCGATCATGTCGTCGTTCTCCTTCTTGATGACGTCGTAGCACGCCTTGGCCATATCCGCCCACTTGGCCCAGGAGTACTTCCACGGCTCGTTGAAGCAGTCGATGCCGATGACGTTGTCGATCCCGAGCTCCTTGGGCAGCCGCGCAATCGTAGCGATGTCCGCGAGCCACTTGTCCATGTTGTAGGCGTCGTCGCCCATCGTGCAGTTGTAGGCGTCCGCCTTGTAGTCGTAGTTCTCGCGCTCGCTGTCCACGTAGGGCGGGGCATCGTCGAGCCTGCCCGCGCGCCACCCGAGGTGGTTCGAGCACGAGTGGATGCCGATGATGACGTTCAGGCCGTTCTTGTCGGCCTGAATGAGGAAGTCCTCGAGCGCCTCGCGAGCATTGGCGTACGGGTAGACATCCGGGTCGTTGTTCTTGATCCGGGGCGAGGTTTTGCTGTAGTCGCCGTCCGGATGGTTGGCGACCAGGGTCTGCGGCGCGATCGGAAGCCGGATCGTGTTGAACTTGAGAGCAGAGCTCGTGAGCTCCTTCATCGTCTTCTCGATCGTGCGCGGGGTGGCGTTCTCCACCCACCACATCGCCCCGATGAAGAGCTCCATGGCGCCGGGACGCTCGAGATCGTCTTGTCCCTCGAGCCCGAACCAGTTGCCGCCGCGAACCTGAATCGGCGAGCCGTCGACCGTCAGGCGTCCTTCGGGGTTGACCCGGAATTTGCCGGGCGGCGAGTCATCGGTCTCCGGCGTGGGATTCCCGTCCGGGTTGGTGGTGCCGCCGCCGCCGCCGCCCACGCCGCTGCCGGTCGGCGTGCCAGCGCCCACGCCGCTGCTGGTCGGGGTGCCAGCGCCCACGCCGCTGCTGGTCGGGGTGCCAGCGCCCACGCCGCTGCTGGTCGGGGTGCCGGCGCCCACGCCCGCAGTCGCGCCCGCGCCCGCGCCGCCCGCGCCCGCGCTCCCGTTGGCCCCGCTGTCACCGCCGCAGCCGATGGCCATCAGACCGGCGATGGAAAAGGAACACAAGAAGATATGGCTTCCTCGGATTCTCATAGCTCCGCTCTTTCTTTAAGCCCGAATTCAGCGCACGGCGCACGGTATCGAGCGTCCACGCCCCCCGTGATTCGACCGCAAGCCAATCCAAGTATCGACGCTTGGTCGCGCTAGAAAGTCGACCTTGCGCGGAATTCGCAGACAGGCAACGCCGACGGGTTGCCAACCGGGGGTGAAGACTACCCGCCATAAAACAAGGGGTCAAGATGGGACGTGCCCCGCCATGCGGGCATGGCTGGACAATTATTGATAGAGTGTCGCTTTCCCACGAGGGTGGATCTCTCCATTCCCCATCGGTCCGACCAGCGCACGCAGCAGCGCTGCCCCTGCGGCCTCCACCTCGAGGAGCTTGACTTTCGGATCGGCAATGACTTTTAGGGTCCTCGGCGCGCCCTCATGATGCTTCGTGTCAAGCGCTCGCGACATCATGATGCCCCGTGTCAAACCCTGGGAAACGGCGTGTCAACGCGGCGAGCGCGGCAGCGGTCGCTCTCCGCCGGGGCCTGGTCGGCGCAGGGCGGTCATTGCGGAGGCAGCGCCGGGTTGCCCTCGTCGACGCTGCCGCGGGCCTCGTCACCGCAGAGGTCGCCGCCCCGGCCCCGGGGGAGCCGCGGCGGGCGCACCTCGACCGGCGCTCGCTCCGGCGCCGCCGTCGCCTGCGCCTGCTGGTAGCGGTGCTCCTGGGTGAGCCCGCCGTAGCCGTAGGCGCTGGCGCGCAGGTCCGCGATGTGGACGTAGGAGTGCTCCGCCACGTCGCCCAGGAGCTCGCGCATCGCCGCGTGGACCGCCTTGAGGTAGGCCGCCTTCTCGGCCTTGGTGTTGGTCTCGTCGGTGATGCTGACCATCCAGTGGTAGGAGCGCACGCCCCTCTGCGGCAGCGCGCGCCCGGCGACGAACCAGCGCGAGGGCTCGATGAAGTCGATCACCACCGCGGTGAGCGACGGGTCCTTGTGCAAGAGCCGCGAGGTCAGCTCGCTCGCGGCGGCGGCGGCGCGCTGCGCCAGCGTGTCTTCTGCAGGGCCGGAGATCTGGATATGAATATAGGGCATGGCGTCGTCCTTTCGAGTTGACGACGTCAGTCTAGGCCGCCATCATTGCTCAGAGAAGCGAAACTATTTTAACCGATTCGGCAAGAACGCTGATGAATCACCTGGACCCTCTCTGGCTGCAGAGCTTCGTCGCCATCGCCGCGAGCGGCGCGGTGGCGCGCGCGGCCCAGCAGGTGCACCGCACGCCGTCGGCCGTCAGCATGCACCTGCGGCAGCTCGAGACCGCGCTCGGCGCCCGCCTGATCGAGCGCACCACCCGCTCGCTGCGGCTGACGGCGCAGGGCGAGCGCTTCCTGCCCTACGCGCAGCGCCTGCTCGAGCTGCAGGCCGCCGCCCAGGCCGCGCTGAGGCCCGCGCCGCAGCAGGGCGTGTGGCGCATCGGGATCAGCGAGTACTTCCTTCCGCACCGGCTGCAAGCGATGCTCGCGTTGCTGGAGCATCAGGCGGCCGGCGCCCGGCTGGAGCTCCTGTGGGCGAGCTCGGCGGAGCTGCAGCGGCGGTGGCAGGCCGGCGAGGCGGATGCGGTCGTCGTGACGGCCAGCGAGCCGCTCCCCGACGCCCGCCTGCTCCGCCGCGAGCCGCTCGCGTGGGTCATGGGCCACGGCGTTCGACCGCCGGCCGAGGGCGCCGTCCCGCTGGTCCTGCTCGGGGCGGACTGCCCCGTGCGCGCGATGGCGCTCGGCGCGCTCGCGCGCGGCGGCCGGGCCCACGAGGTGCGGCTCACCTGCAGCGGCAGCCAGGCGGCGGTCGCCGCGGTGCGCGCGGGCTGGGGCGTCGGCTGCCTCAATGCGTCGGCCGTGCCGCCCGACCTGGTGAACCTTGCCCAGCAGGACGCGCGGCGCTGGCGCTCCCCCGGGCGGCTCTCCTTCTATGGGCTGTCCCGGCCCGGGTTCCAGCGCTTGCTGGGCGCGCTCGCGGCGTGGGCCAAGGCGGCCTGACGCCTCGCTGGCCGACCCTCGATCGGGCTCCACGGGAGCCGCGGGCCGACCGATTGCAGTGGACGCGTACAATGTTATCGTTAACAATTCTTGACCGAGGGAGCACTATCGAGCTTCACGGGAGCCGCGTGTTGGCCGATTTCAGTTGACGCGCATCGTGTTAACGTTCACAATTCTTGACCGCGGAGGCATTCTTGCCCGTTGCTCCAGATCGGTCGTCACGCGCACCGGGACCTTCGTCTTCGACGACGGCGCGATGGCTACACCGGCGAGGAGTCGTGAGGCGAAAGCTATGAAATCGAGCTGCATGCTGCGCGTTTTGAGTCTGGCGGTGCTCTGCGCTTGCGGCGAGGCGCCGGGCAGCGACACAACGACGGACAGCGGCAGTACGTCGGCCGGCGGCAACCCCGGTGCAGGCGGCTCAGCGGGCGGCGGAGCGGCAGGCGGCGGCAGTCCAGGCGCGGGCGGCGCGGGCGGCGCGGCCCAGGGCGGCTCTGCCGGCACGGGCGACGGGGGCGCCTTCGTGCCCGGCGGCGCCGGAGGGAGCGGCCCCGCTTACGTCCTCGATTGCGGCGCGAACGGTGTGGCCATCGAGAGCGCGGGCCCGCCTGAAAACCGCATCAACTACGTCATCCTCGGCGACGGCTACGACGCCACGACCGTGAACACCACGTATATCGAGCACATCCAGGCGGCGATGGACCTGCGCTTCAGCAGCCCTATCGGCGAGCCGTACAGCAGATACCGCAAATTCGTCAACATCTGCGCCATCAAGCTGGTCAGCCCCTCGAACCGCGTCCCAGGGGTGCTCGGCTGCACGGGCGACGATGAGAGCCGCCTCGCAGACTGCGATACCCGCGCGGCGGACGACGCGCTCAAGGCGAACCTCCCCGATGACTTCGAGGTCGACTGGCACGCCATCGTGTTGAACAACGATCGCTGGTGGAACACGGGCTCATCCTGGATGCTCTGGTCGGGCGGACATCCGGAAGCCCCCGGAGCGGCCCTGCACGAAGGTGGCCACGGCTTTCATCAGCTCGCCGACGAGTATTGCGCCAAGGCGACGGGCTCGGGCTGCGGCGTGAACATGTGCAGCGGCAGCGGCACCGAGTACGTCGAGGTGAACTCCACGGCCGATTGCACGACGACGGCGGGCAAATGGGACAGATGGCTGGGGTATGACGCCGCCGACGCCACGGGCGTCCAGGGCACCTTCATCGGCAGCCGCTACGTCGACGACGGGCAGTATCGCCCGTCGTCGAACTCGATGATGAACAGCCTGTTCGGAGGCCACAAGAACACGAGCTTCAACCCGGTCTCGCGCGAGAAGATGATCATGGACATCTGGATGCGCATCAAACCGATAGACTCGGCCGATCCGCCCGCTGGAGCGGTCACGGACCCGGCGACGCTCGCGGTGAACGTGATCGATCCCGAGGTCATCAGCGTCGATTGGACGCTCGACGGCGAGGTGATCGCGACCGACGGCGGCCCCGTGTACGACGTCGCTGCGGCAGGCCTGACCTCGGGCACGCACACCATCGTCGCCAGGGCCTACGACAATGCCGGCGAAGCGTGGGTGCGCTACCGCAGCGGCGAGTGCCTCGACCCACCGCCCTCGAGGAACCCCGGGTACTACGATCCCTGCTGGGGTCGCGACAACTGGCCCCGCTCGCAAGAGACGGTGACGTGGACGGTGACGATCCCATGACGTCGACGCGCAGGCGCTGGGCCGTGGCCGCGCTGATGCTCGTCGGCGCCGCGCTCTGCCTCGTCGGTCGCTCGCGAGAGCCCGACGGACGACGGGCGCCTTCATCTCGGCAGGACACGTCGCGGGAGGAGGCGCCGCGCGAGGCGGCGTCGCACCTCGCGTCGAACGCGCCGCCCGCGTCGGCCGGCAGCGCCGAGCTCCCCGCGGCGGTCGACGACCTGCCCGTCATCGGGCCGAGCCCCGACGACGGACAGGACGGCCCCGCTCACCCTCACCCCATCACGCCGCGCCACCTCGAGATCCAGCATGAAAACGGCCTGATCGCGCTGCTGAACGACGCGATGGCCGCGCGGGACGGCGCGCGCATGCGCGAGCTCGTGCGCGAGTATCGTCGCACGCACCCCGGGGACCCGAGCCAGCTCCAGGACGGCTACGAGATCATCGCGGCGTGCCTCGAGGCGCCCGGCGAAGAATCCAGAGCGGCGGCGGAAGGCTACTACGCCGAGCATCGCGCCTCGACCGTGAGGCGCTTCGTGCGCACGATCTGCCTCGAAGGTGCGTGATCAGACCGGCGCGCTCCGGGAATTTCCGAGCCTGAGACAGACATGAAAGAGGATTGCAGGGCCGACGAGTTGACGCGATCGAGCGAGGGGGCCGCCCGCGGCCGGCGCGCCGGTCGTCCGTGTGCCGGCCCAGGCAGGCGAGCGCTCGGCGCGCTCTGGGCCACCTGGAGGCCCATGGTGCGGATGGGGATCCTGTGCGGGGTACTGCCCCTCTCCCTGTCCGCGCTGGGGGGCGGTTGCTCGAGCTCGGACGACGCCTCGCCGAAGCCCGGCGATCCGGGCGCGCAGACGGGAGGTCCGGACGGGCAGCCGGGGGGTCCGGGAGGTCCGGGAGGTCCGGGAGGTCCAGGAGGCGCGGGCGGGCAGCCGGGCGGCACGGGCGGCGCGGGCGGGCAGCCGGACGAGCCGGAGCCGCACCCGGAGGATCCGGAGAAGTACGTCGCGTTCGAGCCCGGGGCCGAGCGCTTCCCCCTGGTCGCCGCCGGCAAGGCAGCGCCGCTCGTCGTGAGCTCGAGCGACTACGCGGGCGTGGTCCGGGTCGTGAGCGACCTCAAGGCCGACATCGGCCGGGTCACCCGGATCGAGCCCGAGATCTCGCTCGACGCGATCCCGGCGTCGGAGGACGTGGTGATCATCGGGACCCTGGGCAAGAGCAAGCTCGTGGATCAGCTGGTGAGCGAGAACAAGCTCGACGTCGCCGAGGTCGCGGGCCGGTGGGAGACGTCCCTGCTGCAGGTGGTGAACGATCCGGCGCCGGGCGTGCGCCGCGCGTTCGTGATCGCCGGCAGCGATCAGCGCGGGACGATCTTCGGCGCCTACGACGTCTCGCGGAACATCGGCGTGTCGCCGTGGCACTACTGGGACGATGTCCCGGCGCACCAGCACGCCGAGCTGTACATCAAGCCCGGGCGCTACTCGCAGGGGGAGCCGAAGGTGAAATACCGCGGCTTCTTCATCAACGACGAGAACCCTGCCCTGGGCACCTGGGCGCGCAACACGTTCGGCCCCGCGCCCAACACGAGCCGCCCGAACGGCTTCAACCACGAGTTCTACGCCCACGTGTACGAGGTCCTGCTCCGCCTCAAGGCCAATTACCTGTGGCCGGCCGTGTGGGGCAGGTCGCTCTTCGACGACGATCCCGAGAACCAGGCGCTGGCCGCCGAGTACGGCGTCGTGATGGGGACGTCGCACGAGGCGCCGATGATGCGGGCGCAGGACGAGTGGGATCGCTACGGGCAGTCCGGGGGCCGGTACGGCGGCAACGGGCAGTGGAACTTCGACAAGAACACCGAGGCGCTGAAGAAGTACTGGACCGACAGCATCCAGCGGATGAAGGACTACGAGAGCGTGGTCACCGTCGGGATGCGCGGCAACGGCGACCTGCCCATCGACGACGGCGGCAACATCGATCTGATGCAGCGGATCGTGGAGGCGCAGCGGAAGATCCTGGCCGACGTCACGGGCAAGGACGTCACCACCATCCCGCAGGTCTGGACCCTGTACAAGGAGGTCCAGCGCTTCTGGGACGACGGCATGCGGGCGCCGGACGACGTGATCATCAACTGGTGCGACGACAACTGGGGCAACATGCGCGAGCTGCCCGAGCTGTCGGCGCAGGAGCGGTCGGGCGGCTACGGGCTCTACTACCACTTCGATTACGTGGGCGGCGGCCGGAACTACAAGTGGATCGACACGAACCTCCTCCCGAACATCTGGGAGCAGCTCCACCTGTCCTATCGCTACGGCGTCGATCGGTTGTGGGTGGTGAACGTGGGCGACCTGAAGAACGAGGAGCATCCGCTCGAGTTCTTCCTGGACTACGCGTGGAACCCCGAGCGGTGGCCGATCGAGCGCCTGCCCGTGTGGGAGCGGCAGTGGGCGGCGCAGCAGTTCGGGCCGGAGCACGCGGCCGAGATCGCCGAGGTCCTGACCCTGTATTCCAGGCTCCAGTCGCGCCGGAAGCCGGAGCTGCTCAACCGGGTCATCACCCTCAACCCGAACGCCAACATCGCCACGAGCCCGGACAGCGCCGTGGTCTACGCCGACGGCAGCCCCTTCAGCCTGATCCATTACGGCGAGGCGGAGCGGGTCGTCGCGGAGTGGCAGGCGCTCGCGGCCGAGGCGGAGCGGATCGACGGCGAGCTGCCGGAGGCAACCCGGGACGCCTACTACCAGCTCGTGCTCTATCAGGTGAAGGCGAGCGCCAACCTGTACGAGCTCCGTCTGGCCGGGTTCAAGAACATCCTCTACGCCGCCCAGAAGCGCGCCGCCACGAAGGACATGGCCGCGACCGCCGAGGCCCGGTTCAACGACGACAAGGCGATGTCGGCCTACTACAACGACACGCTCGCCGGCGGGAAGTGGAAGGGCTTCCAGACGCAGCCCAAGATCGGCTACGGGGGGCCGTACCCGGACTCGGGCTGGCAGCAGCCGGAGAGGAACAACACGGTGCTGGAGGACTTCATCTGGCCGGAGCTCAAGCAGATCAGCCTGCCGAGCGGGGCGGACATGGGGGTCGCCATCGACGGGTCCGACAAGGTCTGGCCCGGAGAGCGGTCGGCGGCGGTGCTGCCGGAGTTCAGCCCGTTCCAGACCCAGCCGGCCCAGTACATCGAGGTCTTCAACCGCGGTCAGGCGCCGTTCGATTACCAGATCGAGCCGTCCGTGCCCTGGGTGAAGGTCTGGCCGAGCAACGGGACGATCGAGAAGGAAGCGCGCGCCACGGTGAGCGTGGACTGGGCGGCTGCGCCGCAGGGGACGACGGAGGTGCCGATCACGGTGACGGGGTCGAACGGCAGCACCGTGGTCGTCCAGGCGGTCGTCAAGAACCCGGACGTGGACCGCGACGCGCTCGAGGGGTTCGTGGAGAGCAACGGGTACGTCTCGATCGAGGCCGAGCACTTCACGCGCGCCGTGAGCGCGGACCCGATCTCGTGGCAGCTCATCCCGGACATCGGCCGGACGGCAGGGGGCATGACGCCCTTCCCGGTCACCGCGGCGAGGCAGACGCCCGGCGGAGAGAGCCCGCGCCTCGAGTACACGATCAACCTCTTCACGACCGGGAGAGTGACGGTCTGGGCGTACCTGTCGCCGAGAAACAACGTGCTGCACACCGACGGGCTGAAGTACGCCGTGTCCATCGACGACGGGCAGCCGCAGATCGTCAACGTCACGACCGCGCTCAACGGCATCCCGATGAACAAGTCGTGGGAGAGGAACACGTCGGACAACGTGAACCGCACGTCGACCACGCACACCATCGCTCAGCCCGGCGCGCATGTGCTGAAGCTCTGGATGGTCGACCCGACCGTCGTGGTGCAGAAGCTCGTGGTGGACACGGGCGGGCTCAAGCCGAGCTACCTGGGGCCGCCGGAGAGCTACCGCGCGACGCGGTAGCCCCTACGGCTCAACCCCGGTCGGGTCGCCGCCGCCCCTCGCGCTCCCGCAGCGCCTCCACGACGGCCTTCCGCAAGCAAGCCGCCGCAGGGTCCTTGTGGGTCCGCTCGTGCCACGCGAGCCACATCTCGTGCCCGAGGTCCGCCACGGGCAGCTCGACGATCCGCAGCGGGAGGTGCGACGCGAGCGAGAGCGCCGCGCGCCGGGGCATGCACGCCACGAGATCGCCGCCGGCAGCGGCCATCGCCGCGGCCGCGAACCCGGGGACCACCAGGGCGATCCGGCGGACCAGGCCCTGGGCGCGGAAAGCCTGCTCGACCAGGGCGTGCCCCCGACCCGGACGGCCGAGCGAGATGTGCACGTCGATGAAGCCCAGCCGCGGGAACGCGCTCCGCGTCACCCGTCGCCCGACGATCGGATGATCCCGGCGAACCACCCCGACCGTCGGATCCCGGTAGAGCGCCGCGACGCGGAGCCCAGGATCGCGCCGCCGTAGCACGATCGCCGCGTCGATCCCGCCCTCGGACAGGCCCCCAGCCGCCACGAGGTAATCGATGCTCACCACGCGGAGCCGCGCGAGCGGCATCTCCCGCGCGAGCGCCGCCGCGACCAGCGGCACATCGGCGATCTGCGAGTTGTCGGCGCAGGCGAGCGTGAGCTCCCGGGTGGACGAGCGCGGATCGAACGTCCGCCGGTGCTCGATCGCCGACCGCAGGTGGGCCATCGCCGCCGCGAGCTCCGGAAGCAGCTCCTCCGCCGCAGGCGTCGGCGCCAAGCCGCGGCCGTCGCGGACGAGCAGCGGATCGCCGAGGAGCTCGCGCGCCCTGGCGAGCGCGTTCGAGACCGCCGACTGCGTGACGCCCAGCCGGCGCGCGGCGCGCGTCGCGCTGCGCTCCTCGAGCGCGACCGCCAGCACGTGGAGCAGGTTGAGGTCGATGGTCGATAGATTCACCACGATGATGATGTCTATCACGATCCATCACTGGAGATGGCACGTGGCCCGCGTCTAGATACGGCCATGTCCACCCGCGAGAGGCGCCCGACGCGCGCTCGATTCGCCCTCCCCTGCCTCGCCGCCGCCGGCCTCGCCGCCGCCGGCTGCGAGGATCTCCGCCAGTGCGCCCCCCCCGATCCGGAGCGCCAGGCCGAGCTGCCCGCGGCGCTGTCGCAGACCGGCCTTTACGCCGACATCGCCGCGGGCACGGTGGCGAGCGACGTGGTGGCTTATGAGCCCGGATTCGAGCTCTGGAGCGACGGCGCGCAGAAGCGGCGGTTCATCCGGCTGCCGCCCGGCGCGCGGATCGACACCGGCGCTCAGGACGCATGGCAGTTCCCCGACGGGACCCGCCTCTGGAAGGAGTTCCGGAGGGACGGGATCGTCGTCGAGACCCGCCTGCTCGCCAAGGTGGGCCCAGCCCCCGAGGACTGGGCCGCGGTCGCGTACGTCTGGAACGCCGACGGGACCGACGCGCTCGCGACGCCCGGCGGCGCCGAGGACGCGCGCGGGACACCGCACGACGTGCCCGAGGCGGCCGAATGCATGGGCTGCCACGGCGGGACGGAGAGCCGCGTGCTCGGGTTCTCCGCCATCCAGCTCGCCGCGAGCCCGGGCGAGGTCGACCTCGACGAGGTCGTCGCCCGCGGGATGCTCTCGGATCCTCCGCGCCGGCCGATCCAGCTGCCCGGAGACGCCGCGGCGCGCGCCGCCCTCGGCTGGCTGCACGCGAACTGCAGCCATTGCCACAACAGGACCCGCCCGGACAGCGACGGGGCGCGCTGCTACGACCCGCAGCGCAGGTTCGACTTCACGCTCCGGGTCGACGAGATCGCGTCGGTCGGGACCACCGCCACCTACCGCACCGCCGTGGGCACGGTGATCCGCCCGGGCGATCCCGACGGCAGCGACGTTGTGGAGCGCTCCCGGAGGCGCGATCCGGACTGGCCGTCGATGCCGCCCCTCGGGACAGAGATCGTCGACGAGGCCGGCCTGGCGGCGCTGCGCGCCTGGATCCGTCGCCTCTAGAGAGCGCGGGATCGCCCGGGCAGGAGGGCGTTTTTGCCACACTGAGACAGTCCGCGACGACCGTGCGCGCGGCTCGGCGGGCGCGCGGTGTCAGCCGCGCAGCGTCATGCGCGCGGGAATCGCGCGCCCGTTTGCCTGGCATATGACTTGCGATCGGCCAGCGGCACGAGACAAGGCAGAGACCGTTTCCCCTCGAGACCCATCCACCACCATGCCCACTCGCTTCGACAGCCTGATCGCGCGCCTGCGCAGCGCATGGAAGCCCATCAAGCGACCCACCGCCCCGCGCGCCTACCGGTGCCAGTGCGAGAGGCCGGTGTTCTTCCGCAACAGCCAATGCCTCGCCTGCAAGACGCCGCTCGGTTATGAGCCCGAGCGCGCGCAGGTGCTGCCGCTGAAGCCCGGCTCGACCGAGGGCACCTGGCAGCTCTGGCACGACACCGCGGCCCCGCCGGGCCTTTACCGGCGCTGCGGCAACTTCGACTCGGCGTCCGGCTGCAACTGGCTCGTCCCGGTGGCGGCGGAGACACCCGCGCTCTGCGCCGCGTGCCGGCTCAACCGCACCATCCCGGACCTCACCATCGTCGAGCACCAGGCGCTGTGGCGCCGCATCGAGACGGCCAAGCGACGGCTCGTGTCACAGCTCCTCGCGCTGAACCTGCCGGTGAAGTCCAAGATCGGCGAGGACCCGGAGCACGGCCTCTGCTTCGACTTCCTCGCCTCGCCGCCCGACGGGCCCAGGGTGATGACCGGCCACGCCGACGGCGTGATCACCCTGAACGTCGAGGAGGCGGACGACGCCACGCGCGAGCGCATCCGCGCCGCGATGCGCGAGCCCTACCGCACGCTGCTCGGGCACTTTCGGCACGAGGTCGGTCATTACTACTGGGACCGCCTGGTGCGCGACAGCGGGTGGCTCGCGCCGTTCCGGGAGCTGTTCGGCGACGAGCAGCAGGACTACGCGGCCGCGCTGAAGGCCAACTACGAGCAAGGCCCGCCCGCCGACTGGCCTCAGCGCTTCGTCAGCGCCTACGCCAGCATGCACCCGTGGGAAGACTGGGCCGAGACCTGGGCCCACTACCTCCACATGGTCGACACCGTGGACACGGCCCTCAGCTTCGGCATCGACGCCGACGAGGTGGAGGTCGACGCCGAGCCCTGGGGCACCGACGCGCTGTGGCGGCCGGACGATCCAGGGGCCGCGGGCTTCCTCGGCTTCCTGAACGCATGGGTGGAGCTGACGGCCGTGCTCAACGAGATGTCGCGCAGCATGGGCCAGCACGACTTCTACCCGTTCGTGATACCGCGCCCCGCCGTGGCGAAGCTGCAGTTCATCCACCTCGTGGTGAACGGAGCCTCCGCAGCGACCCGGCCCGCAGCGACCCAGCCGGCCGCGGCGACCACGCCCGCCGCGGCGATCTCGCCCAGCGCGGCGCCCGCGCCCGCCGCTACCCCAGCGGCTTAGGCCAGGTGAACGAGAAGGCCGCGCCGCGCCCGACGTCCGAGTCGAGGGCGACGGCGCCGCCGCCGCTCTCGACGATCTTCTTCACGAGCGCGAGCCCGACGCCCGTGCCCTCCGACCTGTCCCGCGCCTCCAGCGTCTGGAAGATGACGAACACCTTGTCGTGGAAGCGCGGCGCGATGCCGGGGCCGTTGTCCGACACCGTGAAGCGCCAGTGCGAGCCAGCGTCCGCGCACGAGACGACGGCGCGGCCGCGCCCCTTGTCGCGGTGGTGCTTGATGGCGTTGCCGATGAGGTTCATGAAGACCTGCTGCAGCAGCGCGCGCTCCGCCACGACGCTGGGCAGGGGGCCGGCGACCTCGACGCGGAAGCCGTCCGGCGGCGACAGGAGATCGACGACCTCCTCGACGAGCGGGCCCACGGCGACCACCTCGGTGGGCACCCGGATGCGCCCGACGCGCGAGTACGCGAGGATGGCGTCGATGAGCGCGTCCATGCGCTGCACGCGGATGCGCAGGAGCTCGAGGTTCCGCTTCGACACGTCGCTGAGGTGCTCGCGCTCGTCGTCCTCGATCCACTGCGAGAGGTTCGCGATGCCCCGCAGCGGCGCCTTGAGATCGTGGGACGTGATGTAGGCGAACTGGTCGAGCTCGCGGTTCATGCGCTGCAGCGCCTCCGTGAGCCTGGCCAGCTCGTCCGCGCGCTGGCGCAGCGCGAGCTCCGCGTTCATGCGCTCCGTCACGTCGGTGCACGCGCCCGTCATGGTGAGCGGCCTGCCGTCGGCGTCGCGGAGCATGCGGCCGCGATCGAGCAGCCAGTGGACGCTGCCGTCGGGCCACACCACGCGGAACTCCAGGTCGAAGTCGGCGCCGTCGTGCACGCAGCGATCCAGCGCCTCGAGGACGCGCTCTCGATCGTCGGCGTGGACGAGGCTCGTGAACTGGTCGATGTGGCGCGCCGTCGTGCCCGCCGCGAGGCCGAAGAGCCGATCGAGGTTCTCGTCCCAGTCGAGCTCGTTGGTGGCCGGAACCCAGCGGAACGTGCCGGTCGCCGAGGCGTCGAGCGCCGCGCGGAGCCGCTCCTCCTTCTCCTGGAGCGCCCGCTGCGCGTGCCGCTGCTCGGTGATGTCGTGGCAGGTGCCGAGCATCCGCGCCGGCGCGCCGTCGGGCCCGCGGTCGACCTCCGTGCGCGCGTGGATCCAGCGCGTGGCGCCGTCGGGCCGCACGATGCGGTACGTCATCTCGCCCGAGCCAGTCTGCCAGAAGACCGCCTCCAGCTCCGCGGCGACGCGCCGCCTGTCCTCCGGGTGGACGCACGCCATGGCGGCGTCGGGGTGGACCACGCCGCCGTCGATCGGCATGCCGTGGATGCGGTGCTGCTCCTCCGACCAGTCGAGCTTGCCCGCGGCCACGTCCCACGACCAGCTCCCCAGGTGCGCGACCTCCTGCGCCTTCTCGAGCTGCTCGCGGCTCTCGCGCAGCGCGCGCTCGGCGCGGGCGCGCTCGATCGCGATGGCGGCGAGGCGCGTCGCGACGCGGACGACCTCCTCGTCGGCGGGGGTCGGCGCGCCGGGCGCCGACTTGTAGACGGCCCAGGTGCCGAGCACCTCGCCCTTCGAGGAGAGGATGGGCGTCGACCAGCACGCGCGCAGCCCGAGCGGCAAGGCGAGGTGGCGGAAGTCGGCCCAGAGCGGGTCGCTCGCGATGTCCTCCACGACGACCGGCGCGCGGCGGTGGGCGGCGGTGCCGCACGAGCCCGCGCGCGGGCCGATGAGGATCCCGTGCACCGCCTTGTTGTACGACGCCGGCAGGCTCGGCGCCGCGCCGTGGAGGAGGCGGCGGCCGTCGTCGCTCGCGAGCAGGACGGTGAAGCGGCGGCCCGCCGAGAGCTCCTCGGCGTCGCGGCACAAGACCTCGAGCGTCTCCTCGATGCCGTGGTGGAGCGCGATCATCTCGAGCACCTTGCGCTGCCAGGAGAGGAGGATCTGCTGCCGGCGCTGCAGGGTGGCGTCCATCATCGAGCCGATCATGCGGACGGCCCTCCCCGTAGCGTCGCGCAGCACGAGGCCGCGGTCGTAGATGTACGCGTACTCGCCGTCGGCGCGGCGGAAGCGGTACTCGTCGCTCCACGTCGTCGCGGTGCCGTCGATGGCGTCGTGGATGCTGCGGGAGACGCGATCGCGGTCGTCGGGGTGGATGCGGCCCGTCCAGCTCTCGGGCCCCGGCTCGAGCTGGTCGAGCCGGTAGCCGAAGGTGCGCTCGAAGTTCTCGTTCCACCAGACCGTGCCGGCGGTGAAGTCCCAGTCCCAGAGCGTGTCGTTCGTGGCTTTGGCGAGGAGGTGGAAGCGCTGATCGCTGAGGCGCAGCAGGTCCTGCGCCCTCCGGCGCGGCGTCACGTCCTCCAGCGCGCCCTCGTAGCGCGCGACGCGCCCGGTCGCGTCGCGGATGGCGCGCGCGGTGATGCTGACCCACACGTGCGTCCCGTCGAGGCGGACGAACTCGATCTCGTGGCCGTGGACGGCGCCCTCGCGGTCGAGGATGCCCATGATCTCCTGCCGGCGCCTCGGGTCGGCGTAGAAGCTCGGGACGGGCAGGTCGAGGAACTGCGTGTGATCCGCGTAGCCGAGGAGGCGCGCGAACGCGCGGTTCGCGTCGATGAAGCGCCCCTCGGGCGTGGTCGTGAAGAGGGCGACCGGGCACCCGGCGTAGAACGAGGAGAGGCGATCCTCGCTGGAGAGCGGGGCGAGCTCCGCCTCGGCGCTCACCTTGTCGGTGCGGGTTGCGGCGGTGGGTGGGCTGATGCGGAGGTCGTCGTTCATTCCTGAGGGTCCTCGGGGCGGGACACCTACCTTTGAAGGCGCGCTCGCACGACTGCAAGCGCCAAGCGTCCGCCGCGTCATTCGGCGCACGCCTCGCGTACTGCCGCGCTCGCCGCGCCGCGCTGGGCTGGGCCACCCCGCGCGAATGCGGTAGCGCGCCCCGTGAGCGGCATGCGCGCTGTCCATCGGCCGGCGGCGCAAGGCGCCTCCGACGACGGCGGCCTGATGCGTTGAATGGAATCGATGCGGACGACCCGAACCACGCGGCAACGCGGCTGTCCGGGCGGCTTGAAACAGCGCTGTTTCTCGGGACAAGGACCTTCGAGAAAACAACGCTGGAGACGTTCGCGCGGACGATTCAGCGGAAGCGGCGAAGCACCACCGCGGCTCCTGCGCGAAGCGCGGGCGCCGCGCGCAGGAGCCGCGGCCGCGAGCGCCCTACGGGACATCCATCAGCGACAGGTTGACCGCATCGCTGACCTCCTCCGCGCGGATCGCCTCGATCATCGCGTCGAAATCGTCCCAGTACCACAGCTGGTTCTCGTCGACCCCGAGGTGATCGTAGCTCGGGAGCCCGTGGTTCGTGAGCAGGATGATCATCAGGTCTCGCGCCGGATCGGGGTCGATGACCATCAGCGTCCCGGCGCCGCCGGTCTTGCTGTAGGCGACGGTCGAGGTGTGGTCGCCGCCGGGCCACGCGCCGGGATCGTACATCTCCCACCCGAGCCCCTTGCCCGAGTAGAACAGGTTCTGGGCGAACGTGACCGCGGGCGTCGGCAGGCCCAGGTCGCCCGTCTGCGGCGTCGTCATGCGGTCCACCGAGGGCCGCGAGATGATCCGCTCGCCCGGGCAGGAGAGGAGCATCGGGTTGCAGAGCGCGTCCGGGCCCCGGACATGGACACCGCGGTTCAAGAGCATCTGCCCGAACTTCGCGAGATCGTACGCCGTCGAGAACAGGCCGTCGCACCCGGTGAGGTGGCCGTGCTGGGCCGTGCCCGTGTTCTCCTCCACGTCGTAGTCGGTCTCGTCCTGGACCTCGCCCCGCAGGTAACGCTCGCGCACGCTCGACCACGCCGTCCCCACGAAGCGATCGCCCTTCGCGGGCATGTAGAGCTTCGGCCGGTAGGACGTGCTCGACATGTCGAGCGGATCGAAGATGTAGGTCTTCATCAGGCTCTGCAGCGAGGCGCCGCCGGCCTTCTCCAGCACGTGGCCGAGGATGCGAAACCCGAGGTCGCTGTAGAGGACCTTCTGGCTCGGCGTGTAGAGCAAGGGCGCCGTGAGCATCGTGTGCCAGCGGTCGTCGGCGCCCAGGACGCCGCTCGCGTCCATGTCCTCGCCCGATACGTAGCGCATCAGGTCCCGGATCGTCACGCGCTGCTTGTCCGGGCTCGAGGCGAACTCGGGGAAGTACGACGCGACGGTGTTGTCGATCTTGAAGCCGGGGAACCGGCCGGACTCCTGCATCCTCATCGCCAGGAAGACCGTGAACGGCTTCGTCATCGACTCGAGATCGAAGATCCCGTCGAGCGGCATCGGCGGCGAGGGCATGTCCGGCCAGCTCGCGTTGAACCCGTCCCGCGCTCCGAGCGCCTCATGGAGGACGATCCGCCCGTGGCGAGCGACCAGGAGGACCGCGCCCTCGATCTCGCCGCCCGCGATGGCCTCCTCCAGGGCCAGCGTCGCGCCGCCCAGCGCGGCGCTGCTCATGGCCACCGACTCCGGCTCCGCAGCCTGAAGCCGGCGCGGCCACGCCCCGCTCGAAGGCTGAGAGACGACCCCGTAAGCGACGTCCGGCGCGCCGAGACCTGCCAGGATCGCCAAGGAAGACACGAGAAAAGACGTCGTTCCCATGGATGGTGCCTCCTCGCCAGAGCTGCCCGGCGACAAAAGGTCGAGACCATCATGATAACGCGTTCTCCAGCGCGTGAGCTAGCCAGGTTTGTCCCGACATCGATGCTGGCTTCACCGAGGGACACGCCGCGCGGACACGGGGTGTCAAGACGAAACGAGCTCCCTTGTGCGAAGGCGCCACCGCCCTGCACACGTGTCCGATGAGCGCTCGCAAACAATCATGCCGTCAGATGTTGCACAGGCCACATGCTCTGAGCGCCGCGGATCGCCGCTCCGTCCACGATGACGCGGCGCCCCTCTCCGGCGCGCCGAGGGCGCTCACTCGGTCGGTCGGCAGCCGAGCGCGTTCGACCGGGCGCGCGCCTGGCCCGCGGTCGACGAGGGCGGGCTCGCGTCTCCCCAGCGCTCGATCACGCCCGCGTAGGCCTGGCACGCGCCGGGGATGTCCCCCGTCTGCTCGAGGGCCTGGCCGAGGAACCAGAACGAGCGGACGTACCTCACCGGCCAGTCCAGCATGTCGCACGTCGTGACCGCCTTGTGGAGCGCGGGGATCGCGTGGCGGGGCATGCCCGCGAGGTGGTAGACCGCGCCGAGATCCGCGTGGACCTCCGGATCGACTTGATGGCTCATCAGCGCGGTCACCGGCAGCGCGGGGACCGCGTCCGCCGCCTCCTCGAAGCCCTCGATCCACCGCGCGTGCGCCCTCAGCAGCGCGGAGCGCGCGTGCTCCGCGCCGCCCGGCGCGCGCGGCGGCGACAGGTGCTCGGCTTGCCTCTCCTGGAACGTGGCCCTGGAGATGAAGCCGGCGTGCAGCATGACCCGCAGCAGGTCCGCCGAGCCGCTGGCGCAGGCGACGTAGTTGTCGAGGCACGTCTGCGCGATGCGCGCCGCCTCGATCTCGCGATCGGTCTCGAGATAGATATCGACGAGCGCGCGGACGACATCGGCGTGCGCGCTGGCCTCCACGCTCATCCACAGGCGCGCGTTGCGCAGCAGCGCCTCGGCCTTCGAGAAGCTGCCCATGAGCGCGTGCACCTTCGCCTCGTCGAGCAGCGCGACGTGGCGCCGCTCCGAATCCGGCAGCGAGACCCAGCCTTGCCGCAACGGCACCATCACCGCGTCGGCAGACCGCCGCTGCGCATAGCTCGACGACGCGAGCTTGCGCTGGATCACCTGGCCCCTGCCGCCCGTCGCCCACAGCATGAGCTGCAGGTCCTGCTCGACGTCCTCGCAGCTGCCGACCGCGCTGTGGGCCTCGCTCAGGACCTCATAGCAGCTCGCCGCCTGGGGCGAGATCGCGAGGCACTGCTCGGCGGCGGCAGCGGCGTCGTTGAACGACCCGAGGTGCCACAACGACCGCGCCAGCGCGGCCCACCCTTGGGCGCGCTGGGGTTCGCTCTCGGTGGCCCGCTTCGCCGCGCGGACGCCGGCGTGAGCGCTCCAGCGCGGCGCGTGGCGCGCGAGGAGGGAGAGCAGCTCCGCGTCGTGCGGGTACTTCGCGGAGAGCGCGGAGAGCCGCGCCGCGAAGAGCGCCGTGTCCTCGGGATCGCGGCCGAGCATGGGCGCCATCGCGTCGAGGAGCGCTCGATCGCGGAGGTCGAGCCTCTCGCGCAGCGCCTCGGCGCGCGCGTAGTGCGCCCGAGCCTCGGCGCGCTCCGGCGCGTAGATCGCGAGGCGGAGGTGCGCCGCGGCCAGGGTGTCGTCGGCGGCGATCGCCTGCCGCAGGTGGTCCGCCGCCGCGCCCTCGCTGGCGTCGCTGATGGCCTCGAGCGCGGCGATGTACCGCGAGCTCGCCCGCGGGTTGCTCGCGGTGGGCGGCGGCAGCTCCTCGACCGGCGCAGGGTCTCCCCGGAGCGCGAGCGCCACGGCGAGGACCGCCGAGAGCGCCATGACGAGGCCGACCTTCCAGCCCGTCGCCCGAGCGACGGCGCGTCTCCCGGTCGAGCGGGGCTCCGCCGGGGGCGGCGGGGTGTTGGGGCGCTCGGTCGGCGCCATGGGGTCGACCTCGTCTCCGTCCGCCGTCTGGCCGTCCGGCACCCTGACCGGCCCGGAGGGAGCGGGCGCCGTCGGCGCCGGCGCGTCGGAGCTCGCCGCCGCGGCCCGACGCGCGAGCGCGGCGAGCGCGCGGTGGACCTCGCCCAGGTCGGACGGCCGGCCGTCGCGGGTCACCGACAGCATGCGGCGCACGAGGCTCGAGAGCTCCGGGGGCACGTCGGGCGCGATGCTCTCGAGCGGGGGAATGCCGCCGGTCACGATGATCTTGAACACCTGGCCGGGGTGGTCGGCGCGCGTGGGGAGGTCGCCCGAGAGGCACTCGTAGAGGAGCAGGCCGAGCGACCAGATGTCGGTCCGGTGATCGACCGGATCTCCGAACGCCTGCTCCGGCGACATGTAGCAGGGCGTGCCCAGCCTCGTCCCGCTCTCGGTCAGCCCCGGTGTCCGAGCGTCGTGCCCGTTCGCGTCCGTCAGCTTCGCGATGCCGAAGTCGAGGACCTTGACCCGCCGGCTCGTTCCGTCGACGAGGAAGATGTTCTCCGGCTTCAGATCGCGGTGGATCACGCCCCGCGCGTGCGCCGCGCCGACGGCCGAGACGACCTGCAAGAAGACGGCGGCCACCTCCGAAAAGGGCATCCTGGGCCCGCGAGACAGCCTGTCGGCGAGCGACTCGCCGGACAGGAGCTCCATGACGATCACGGGCGCTCCGCCCTCGAGCGCGACGTCGTGCACCGCGGCCACGCCCGGGTGGTCGAGCTCGTGCGCGATCCTCGCCTCGCGCAGCAGGCGCAGGCGCATCGCTCCGGACACGCCCTTCACGAACTTGAGCGCGACCCGCGCGCCGGTCAGCGCGTGGCTCGCGGCCCACACCACGCCCATGCCCCCCTCGCCGAGCAGCCTCTCGAGCCGGTACTGGCCTGCGACGATGTCGCCCGGGCGAAAGCTCCGCCTCGCGCCCTCGGCTCGCTCGTCGCCCTCGCCAGGCGGAGGCCCCTCTCCGAGCGCGTCCCTGGTCGCCTGGAGGTCCTGCGTGTCGCTCACCCCCGGTGCGCTTCGCACGAACGACTACACTACGCGTCCGGCTCCACCTGTCCAGATCCAAAACGGCGCGCGCCTACCGCCGATAGAGCCGCTGGAGCCGCTTCACGAACGCCGGCTCGAACACGCCGTCCACCCGGATCGAGCAGCGGAAGAACGGTCCGACCCCGTGGTAATCCAGGCCGTTGAGCCAATCGATGGGGGCGCGGCCGACGGTGCGCCGCTCCCCCTCCCTGTCGCAGACATAGAATCGCTCGCCGCCGCGCGGCGGCGCCACCGCCGTCGGTCCTCCCGGAGCGAGGAGCCACCGGACTGTTTTTTTTTGAATGATTCCGAGTAAGCTTTCACCTCAAAGCTTGCCTCCGCACCTCGAAAACGATGACCTGATCCCCCGTAAGCGGATCAGAGCGGGCGATGACGTCTCTGACACGGAAACGAGCAACATACTTTACAAAATCCCGTTTCAGGGCCGCGTGGGGGGGCGATGAGCCGTCCCGTGTGACGCGAGATTTTCATCTGGAGAGGCACAGGACATGAACCAACAAGCTCGAACCGCTTTCTCGGTATTGCTCGTGGCAGCTTCGGTATGCGCGGCAGGGCCGGCCGATGCGGACGTGACCGTCTCGGGGAGCGTGACACCCGCTGTCGCTGATCCGGGCGACCCGTGGGACCTCGGGGCGAATGCGCTGGTGGTCGGCGGCGCGCTCAACGCGGACGAGCCGATGGGCGAGGTGATCGTCAGCCGCCGGGGGACGTTGCTCAGCGCCGGCGCCTCGATTGCGGCGGTCCCCTACTCCAGCGGCACGGTCCAGGTCATCGGGTACGGCTCGCGGTGGATCAACCAGGGTCAGCTCGCGCTCGGGCTTCGCACCGGGGCGTACGGTTCGCTCCTCGTGCGGCGGGGCGCCCAGGTGACCACCGACGACCTCGTGCTCGGCGTGCGCGGCTACGCGGCCATGGGATACGTGCTCGTCGAGGGGTACGACGCCGCGCTGACGAGCCGGACGAACGCGTACGTCGGCCGCTCGGAGGAGCTCAGCGTCCTCGAGATCAAGCAGGGAGGGAGCTTCTTCTCGAACAACGTGTTCATCGCGACGTGCCCGATCTGCCAGGGCGACGTGACCGTCACGGGCTCCGCGACGAGGTGGGTCAACACCGGGGAGTTCGTCGTGGGCGCGAACGGCGGCGCGAGGCTGCGCATCGAGCAGGGGGCCCAGGTCTTCACCGCGAACGCGCAGATCGAGACCCATCGCGGCGAGCCCAACTACTTCGCGAGCTCGGCGACCGTGAGGGGCTGGGACGCCACCTGGACCAACGAGGGGCTGCTGCGCGTCGGGGCCGCCGGGTATGGCGAGCTCACGGTCGGCGCTTATGGAACCCTCGTGACCGAAGACGTGGAGATCCGCTCCACGTACGGCCACGGGTTCATCCGGGTGAACGAGCCCTACGCGTCATGGCGCAACGGCGGCGACGTGACGATCTACGCGCACTTCTCGACGTCCCCGTCGCTCCTCGTCGACGGGCGAGGCGAGGTCGGCATCGGCGGCCTCCTCCGGATCGCGCCGCTGGTCGAGGGCGCCGCGCCCGGCCCGGAGCCCATCGTGCGCCTCACGCGCGGGGCGCTCGCCGCGGGCGCGATCGAGATCCAGGGGCGCGACTTCGATTTCGCCGGCGGCCGCCTGAGCACTGGCAGCTTCGCCGGCGATCTCGCCAATACGCAGGCCGGCGCGCTCTCCGTGGGAGAGGCCTACGCCTCGACGGACGTGGTCGGCGATTACAGCCAGGGCCCGAGCGCCACGCTGAGCGCGGCCGTCGCGGGCCCGGGCGCAGCGCCGCTCCTCTACGTGGACGGGGACGTGAGCCTCGATGGTGTGCTGGATGTGGTCCCGGCAGACGGCGCGGCGTCGTTCGAGGCCGGGGACACCGTCGCCCTGCTCGGCTGGAGCGGAGAGCTCACGGGGACCTTCGCGGACGTGGACATCGCCCTGCCGCTCGCCCCCGGGCTCGCCTGGGACACCTCCGCGCTGTACACGACCGGAGAGATCACCGTCGTGCCTTTCACCTGAGCAGGCGGCGCGGAACGCCGGACCGCTGAGCGGTGTGATTCTCGAGATCGATCAGGCACCCGTGGCCGTCTGTCTCGCGATGCCGAGATCGAGGACCTCGACCTGCCGGCTCGGTACGTCAGCCGCTTTCCGTGGCTCGGAACCCACGAAGCACCTACGGACCGACGTAGCGGTAGACGCGGAGCCAGTCGTACTCGGCGCGCGTGGGGGCGGTGCTGCTGTCGACGGGGCCTGCCCAACCTGGCGACCCAGAAGCCCAGATCGTCAAGAGGATGTTCTGAGGGAGGACCATGCGTTCCATTTCCTCGGTGGCAGTGTGCATGAGCGCTCCGTCGACGTAGAAGCGCGCCTCACCGGGCACCCATTCCATGGTATAGGTGTGAAAGCCCGCTGCGGGGTTGAAGCCCAAAGTAACGAGCTCGGGGAACTGGAGGTGGCCGGTGGCTGGATCAGCGGGCGGGATGTTCACCATGTGGTTGAACTGAACGCGATCGGTGTTCTTGCCCAAAAACTCGATGTCGAGCTCGTTCCAGTCGTCGGGGGGCCATGGGGTATAAATGAGCACCAGAGAAGAGACGACTGCGGAACCCCGCGCAAACCGAGCCGACGCTTCTATTTTTCCGTAGGTCAGCGTCTCGCGAGAGCGCATTTCCACGCCGCGGAAGGGCTTGCTTGTATCGTTGGCCGCCGTCAGCGCGAGGTGCAGGATGCCGTCGCTGACCGCAGCGTTTTCGCCGGCAAACTGCGCGAGATTGCCGTCCCAGCTGTGGGTCATCAGCTGCCAGCGGCTGAGATCGATGGTGTCGAACGGATCTTCCCAGGCGAGCTCGAAGCTGCCATCCCCGGCGCCACCTCCAGCGGCGCCACCCGTGCCACCTCCAGCGGCGCCACCCGTGCCGCCTGCGGTTGCGCCGCTCGTCCCAGCGGAGCTTGCGCCGCCCATACCTGCGCCGCCCGTACCACCTGCGCCACCGGTCGTGGATATCTCTGGCGGCATGCCGCCATGGCCACCGGTCATGGGGCCGGCAGCAGCCCCACCCGTCGCCGCGTTGGGGGGACCTCCACCAGCGGCGGGGGAGGAGTCCGGATCCGGCCAGTCGTTGGAGCATCCCGAAAGAGCCAGGAGCGCGAGCAAGGCATGGGCTGATCGACTTCGCATGCCGATCGAGTACTCAGCCGCCGCACGGCGAGCATCAAGTTTTGTGCGTTTTCGCAGCCTGAACGCCGATTCGCGGAGCAGCGGTGCCGGAAACGATGGGTCTGGGTGCGCGAGCTACCCGGGATCTCGGCGATCGTGCCGTGCGCTCAAGGGTTCCAGCCTGTCGGCGAGCAGTTTCCGGGTGCCTGGGTCGAGGAGCGCGCTGGGCGCCATGCCCAGCAACTCTCTGATCACCTGGTGACAGCGCGAGTAGCTGCCGAACCCGGCTTCCAGCGCCGCATGAGTCAAGTGGCTGCAGCCCTGTTCGAGCAGCTCGAGGAGCTTCAGCGTTTGCAGCCGGTTCTTGTACTCCGTCAAAGACAGGCCCTGGTCGCGGCGAAATTTGCGGCTCACATCGCCGCGGTTGCTGGCCAGGCGTCGGGTCAGCTCGTCGCGGCGGAGGCTTGGCGCCTCGGCCAGCAGGGCCGCAGCGCGGTGGCCAAGGCTCATCTGCGGAGGAGGTGTCATTTGGGCCAGCGCTGCAAACAAATCGAGCAGCCGTCCTTCGACAGCCGGGTTGTCGCGGCTGCTCGGCACCTGGGCCATGGTTTCTGCACAAGCCAATAAGGCGGCCCCGTCGAGGCGCTGCTGAGGCCGAGAGAAGCTCGGCGCGCAGCCGTGCTCGCGCGCGAACGCATCGATCAGCTCGGGCCGGAACCCTACCACATAGAGCTCGAGGTCTGGGCTGGCGTCTTCGAGATAATGATCCAGCCCGGACGGGTACCAAAACAGCGATCCGCGGCCCATCAGAACGCGACGATACCCCACGCGGAAGATGGCAGTTCCCCGGACGACGAGATTGAACTCCGGTTCGTCGTGGAAATGGGCTGGTCGCCTGTAGGCGGGATGATATCGCCAGGCCTGGGCGCGTCGACCTTCGGGCATGGGGAACGACTGCCACAGTAGGTTCACGGTAAGCCCAATGATAGTGCAGCCTGGCTAGGGAAGCACTGCGCTGAAGGTGTGCAGCGGCCCTTTTGGGCAGCCGGGGACCTTCAAACGCACATTCTTGGATGTGCTCCGAGGTGTTCGATGGGAGCATGTCCGCCGCGCGGTGGGCGTGGCGAGCATCAGGCGACGGGGCGCTCGAAGTCCGGCTTCCAGGCGTAGGAGCGCGTCTGCGCCTCGCCGCGAAACAAAGATCCAAGTCCACGGGATTACCGCCGATAGAGCCGCTGGAGCCGCTTCAAGAACGCCGGCTCGAACACGCCGTCGACCCGGATCGAGTAGCGGAAGAACGGGTCCGGTTCGACCCCGTGGTAATCCATGTCGTTGAACCAGTAGATGGGAGCGCGCACGACCGTGCGCTCCTCCCCTGCCCTGTCGCAGACATAGAATCGCTTGTCGCCGCGCGGAGCGAACGAGATCGACTGCGCCGGCCCGAGCGCGCTGCCGGGCTCGGTGTCGCGGTGCGCGGGCGCGTGGTCGTTCGCCTCGAGCCCGAAGATCACGCACCGCCCGGTCTCGACGAACGGCAGGCTCCGGATGAACTCGACCGTCCGCGGGAACACCGCCTTGGCCTCCTCGGAGAAGTCCTTGCCGGCGCCGGAGTGCTTGTCTTCCCAACGATCGTTCTCGAGGAGGTGATAACAGACCTTCCAGGGGAAATAGACGCCGTAGCGGTACTTCAGGTACAGCATCTGCGCCCGCGTGAGCGGGTGATCGGTCTCGTCTCCGAAGGTGTACTCGCCGCGCCGGTCGAGATCGAAGGCGGACGGGTCGTCGGCGAGCGCCACGAAGTCGCGGAGCTCCTCGCGCGAGAAGCCGCCGATGACCTGCCCGTAGTCCACGTACGGGTCCTCGTGCACCCACGGCGCCACCACGCCCATCCACTTCAGGCTCCCGCCGGTGTACGAGGGCTCGACGCGGCAGAGCCCGAGCACGATCTCGCGATCGAGCTCCGGGAAGCAGGACGTGTCGAGCAGCGGCGACAGATCGATGTACGGGCGGCCCCACAGGCCGCAGAGCTTGCTCATGCCGTCCTCGAGCCGAGCGCCGAGAGGTACCGCGCTGCGACCATGCGGTCGAAGGCGTGAACGCCGTCCTCCACCGTCGCGTACGTCGACGGCGCGTAGCCCGGGGCGCGGATCCCGCGCTGCTGGCGCTCGCAGATCGCCCGGTCCTCGCGGTTCACGGCGTCCCAGAAGTCGAACACGTCGGCCGGATCGAAGCCCGGGGTGAACGCCGCCGGATGGAAGTACGTGTCGGCCACGACGAGGGTCCGGTCCGGCGCGCGCGGGGTGAGCCGGTACGTGAGCAGGTAGTCGGGCTGGAGGCTCGTGAGCAGGCCCGGGAAGAGCATGGCGTCGCGCACGCGCCGCCGCTCAGCCTCGGGGACGATGAGCGGCCGCGCCCCGCGCCCCGCGCCGATCGAGACCGTCTCGGCGCCGGGGGCGAGCGCCATGATCCCGCCGAGCCACGGGCCGCCCGTGCCCCACGACACGGCGTCGTCGCACGGGGTGAGCCGCTCCAGCGCGGGGTGGACGCGCGGGAAGTGGTGAGACTCCTGGAAGTTCTCCGCGCAGAGCTTCCAGTTCGCGGCGACCTCGACCTCCACCCGCCTGCCCCGCCGGAGCGAGCGCAGCTCGGGGCGCGCGAGCCACGGCGGCGCGCCGCCGACCGCGCGCTCGAGCGACGGCGCGCCGGGGTCGAGCGTCGCGAAGAGGAAGCCGAAGAGGGCGCCCGCCCGCGCGGGCAGGAGCCCGTGCGCGCCGCGGTCGAAGCCGGGGGGCGCGTGGGGCGCCGCGCGCAAGGCGCCGGAGAGCTCGTAGGTCCAGCCGTGGTACGGGCACGCGAGCTGCGAGAGCCGGCCGCACGCGCCCTCGACCAGCGTCGCCGCCCGGTGGCGGCAGACGTTGTGGAACGCGCGGATCTCCAGATCCGCGCCGCGGAGGACGACGACCCCCGCCGGCGTGAGCGGCGCGAGCAGCCACTCGCCGGGGCGGGCGATCTCGTCCTCGCGGCCGACGCAGACCCACGAGCGACCGAAGATCTCGGCCTGCTCGAAGGCGAACACGTCCTCGTCCCAGTAGGCGCGCGCGGGCAGCGGGCGGGCGCTCGGGAGCGGCTCGAGCACCGCGTGGAGATCGGAGAGAGAGAGCGGGAGCGCCGGCACGCGCGGCGATGCTACCAGAACGGGAGCCCGGGGCGCGCCGCCGGAGCGCGGCTCAGGGCGTCGTCCGCGCGTCGACCCCGAAGGTCAGATCCGCCTCGTCGACCTCGACGCCGCGGAACCGCTGCACGTCGACGCACGGCAGGTCGACGTGGGGCGGGCACAGATCGCCGTCGCACCTCTCCTCGGTCGTCCGCGTCACGACGCCGCTGACCGTCGACCCGTCGACCGTCATGGAGACGCTCACCCGCAGGGTCGAGATCATCCTCGTGTCGCCGACGATCTCGCGGAACCGGTCCTCGTCCCCGTCGTTGTCGGCGTCGACGAACCCGTCCTCCGCCTCGTCGCGGTCGTCCAGCTTGTCGCCGTCGGTGTCGACCACGCGGTCGCCCGTCGGGTCCGTGTCGTCGTCGCCGTCCTTGTCGGCGTCGACGAACGGGTCGACGTCGTCCGAGATGCCGTCCCGATCGGCGTCGGTGACCATGTCGTGGAAGGGGAACTCGACGTCTTCAGAGAGGCCCTCGAAGGTATAGGGATCGTCCTCCGTGGAGCCCTTCAGCACGACCCCGCCGACGTCGAGCACCGCCTCGTCGTCGGTCGGGAGGTAGAGGAGCAAGGTCTGGCCGTCCCGGAACGTGGTGGCGTCGTACTTCTCCGCGAGGACCGGCCTGTCGTCGGGGAAGCAGCCGGGCGCCTGCTCCGACGCCTCGACGGCGACGCGGTACACCGCGTAGTCGCCCGCGGAGAGGCCGCCGCAGGAGGCGGCGCCGGCCAGGGTGGCCAGGAGGGCAGCGCGCGCCGAAAGCGCGCGAACGTCTCGTCGAATCAGCATGTTCATCTCCTCCGCAGCGCTCAGGGGCAAGCCGCGCCTCAGCACTCGAATACGCCGCTCGCGCCGCACGAGTAGTAGCACTGTTCGCAGTTCAGGCATGTATCGTAGTTGTAATACGGCTCCAGCCCGTCCGGATACGCCGACAGGCATTCTTCGACGCAGGCGTCGTCCGCGCAGGTCACGAGGCACTGGGCGAGGAAGAAGCAGTCGTCGCTGAGGGTGCACGCCTCGAGCTCGTCGGCGCAGCTCCCCTCGTTCGCGCACGCGACGCACCCGCTCGTGTCGCTGCCGCAGACGCCGATGTCGTCGCAGGCGGCGGAGGTGCTGGTGCAGTCGGCGACGTCCGTGCCCTCCACGCAGTAGCCGGTGCCCTCGGGCTCGTCGCACTCGCCGTTGTTCACGTAGGGGCACGGCGCGCCCGCGCAGTCGGCCGCGTCGGTGCCCTCGTCGCAGAGCCCGGTGCCCTCGGGCTCGTCGCACTCGCCGTTGTTCGCCTCGGGGCAGGTGATCGCCATGCAGTCGTCGACGTCCGAGCCCTCGTCGCACCGGCCGGTGCCCTCGGGCTCGTCGCAGGTCCCGTCCTGCACCGACGGGCACGGCACGAGCTTGCAGTCGTCGACGTCCGTGCCCGCCGGGCACCGGCCGGAGCCCTCGGGCTCGTCGCAGATGGCGTTGCCGGTATACGGACAGAAAGAGAGGCAGTCGGCCGGGTCAGTCCCGGTCGGACACGTGTCGGTGCCCTGGGGCTCGTCGCAGACACCGTCGCCGGCGGTGGGGCAGTGATCGCGACCCTTCGGCTTGAGACAGCCCAGGAGGGCCGCCGCCTGGCCGTTGCAGACCTCGGCCAGGTGATGGCCATCCACGCACCGGCCCTCCAGGCGGACACAATCGACGTAGGCCCTGTGCTCGTCCTGACAGCCCTCCTCGGCCCGCGCCTCGATCGCCGCCTGCTCGGCATCGCACAGGCCGTCGTTGTCCCCGGAGCAGTCCTCGCAAGCGCAGCGGGCCTCGCAGACCGTCGCGTAGACCGGCGGCCCGACGTCGCCGCGATCCGAGCTGGCGCAGGCGGCGAAACTGCTGACGAGAGCTGCTGTGATGATCACGTGTCTGACACGCATGGGATCTCCTCATCATCTTCTGAAGCGAGCGTTCGTCCGGCCGAGGCGCAGCGCGCCGCCGCGAAGCCCGCGAGGGCAATACGACACGGCTGACGCTGGGAGCTCCAGGTACCCTTCACCTGCGCACACCGCGCTCGTCCAACGCTCGCATCGAATGTGACTGTAAAATTCTGTCAAAGGAAAACGGCTACGTATACCAGCTCAGCCGGCCGCCGGTCAATCCTCGCGGCGACGCTCGGGGGGCAGCAGCGGAGTCCGCGCCCGAGGTGGCCCGGCTCGGGCCTGGGGGAAGCGCAAGCGGAGTGCGCAGCGCGGCGACCGCGGGGCGACGTGTGGCAGGCGAGGCGCGCGGGGCGCAGGGGTAGAACGAGGCGGAAGGACAGAAGAAGAGGGCGCGCCGATCGCCAGGAGGGTTCGCGCGACGGGCGGAGAAAACGATCGCGCTGCCCGCAATGCGCGCTCCGCTCGCCTTCCAGCGGACGCGACAATCCCGCGCGGTCGCCGTCGAAAAGCTGCTCCGTGCATGGCGGGCGGGGACAGGAGGAGCGCCGCGGCGGCGGGAGGCGGAATTCCCGGCCGCTCTCCGCGCAGAAGAGTGGAGACGGCGGAAAAGAGCCGTTGGCAACCGTGCCGTTTCGACAGAAGATGCGCGTGCGCCCATCGCGCTGCGGCGCCTCGCCTCCGACGGCCGGCACCGCGTCACGGGACCCCTACCGGCGGGAGAGCTGCGGATGAAGATGCGATCTTTGGTATGTCTCTTTGCATTGAGCCTGATGGCCGCAGCCTGCGGCGATGACGATCCGTCGACCCCCGGAACCGGGGGCAGCGGTGGCGAGGGGGGCGGCACAACGACCAGCAGCAACTCGGGATCGGGCGGCGACGAGACCGGCGGCGGCGGCGACGGCGGCGGCACCGGCGGCCAGGGCGGCGGCACCGGCGGCCAGGGCGGCGGCACTGGCGGCCAGGGCGGCGGCACCGGCGGTGAGGGCGGCGAGGGTGGCGGCACCGCGTCCTCCACGGGCACCGGCGGCGAGGGCGGCGGCAGCGTCTCCTCCACGAGCTCCGCCACCACCGGCACCGGCGGCGAGGGCGGCGGCAGCGTCTCCTCCACGAGCTCCGCCACCACCGGCACCGGCGGCGAGGGCGGCGGTAGCGTCTCCTCCACGACCTCCTCCTCCACCGGCACCGGCGGCGAGGGCGGCGGCAGCGTCTCCTCCACGACCTCCGCCACCACGGGCACCGGCGGCGAGGGCGGCGGCACCGTCTCCTCCACGACCTCCGCCACCACCTCCACGACCTCCGTCACCACGGGCGCCGGCGGCGGCGAGCCCAGCGCCGACGGCGCTGCCTGCGCCAGCGATGCCGACTGCGCCAGCGGCGTCTGCCTTGGTGAAACGGACAGCGGCTTCCCGTCCGGGCACTGTACCGGCGCCTGCGCGACGGACAGCGACTGTGCCGGCGGCGGCGTCTGCATCCGCCTGTCCAGCATCAGCATCTGCGTCGCCCCGTGCGAGACAGGGGCCGACTGCCGCGACGGCTACATGTGCGACGTCGACAACACCTGCTGGCCGGACTGCACCAGCGACGCGCAGTGCCCGGAGGTGGGGACGTGCGACGCGGCATCGGGCTTCTGCGAGGAGCCGGCGAGCGCGGACGCCAGCCCTTGCACGGAGGACAGCGACTGCTCCAGCGGCTGGTGCCTCTCCGAGCTCGATACCGGCTTTCCTGGCGGCTACTGCTCGGGCCCCTGCGAGCCGGGCGGCGAAGCGTGCGCCGGCGGCGGCACCTGCATCGACGCGGGCGGGGGCGGCGGCTTCTGCGACATGCTGTGCGAGACCTCGGCGGACTGCCGCCCGGGCTATTCGTGCCAGGACGACCTCTGCGAGCCGACCTGCACCAGCGACGCTCAGTGCTCGGTGGCGGGCGCCACGTGCGATGACATCTCGGGTTACTGCATCGCGCCGGCGGGTGAGGGCGCCGATGGCGAGGCTTGCACCGCCGACGCCGACTGCGCTGGCCTCTACTGCGTCACCGAGGACGAATACCCTGACTGGGTTGGCGGCTACTGCATGAGCGGGTGCGACCCGTCGACCGGCGAGGGCTGCGTCGGCGGCGGCGCCTGCGCCACCAACGGAGGCTGCTACGCCCTGTGCGAGACGGCGGACGACTGCCGCGACGGCTATGGGTGCATCAACGAGCTCTGCCAGCCGGAGTGACCCAGCGACGGTGAGCGCCCGCAGACGGCCCGTCCGGCGCGACGACGGGCCCCTGCGGCTCCCATGAAGCGACGTACCTGCGCAACGCGCCGCAAGGGCGATGCGGAGGCTCTCCCCCGAAGCGCGCCGCGCCTGCTCCGCCCGTCGCGGAGCAGCCGGCGCGCTCCCCCGCGTCTCCCGCCCTCCGGGGCGCCTCGCTCGGCGTTCAGCCGGGCTCGCGCCCGCTCCGCCGGCGCCGGCGCAGGCTCGCCAGCGCGATCAGCGCCAGCGCTGCCGGCCCCTGCCCCGGCATCCCGGCCGTCCGGCAGCCGCAGCCGCCGCTGCCGCCGGCGTCCCCGGGCGCGGCCCCGCTCGACCCGGCCGCGCTCCCGGCGCTGCCCCCGGCCCCCGTGCTCCCGGCGGCGACCGAGGCCCCGGTGCTCGCGCTCGAGCCGGCGGCGCCACCTCCCCCCGCGCCCGCATTCGCGGCGCTGCTCGCCGACGACGCCGCGCTCCCGCCGGACCCGGCCGCGGCGCCGCCTCCCCCGGCGCCCGCGCTCGCGGCGCCGCTCGCCGACGCCGCGCTCCCGCCCGATCCGGCCGCGGCGCCGCCTCCTCCTCCGGCGCCCGCGCTCGCGGCGCTGCTCGCCGACGGCGCGCTCGGCGAGCCCGTCTCGTCGACAAGCGCGACGTACGCGTCGGCGAAGCGCTGGCCGAGGAGCTGGTACGCGGCGGAGTCGAAATGCCACGCATCGTCGGGCCGCCGCGGGGTGAAGTCGTCCGTGTCGACCCACGCGACCCGGGGGTCCTCCTCGGCCACGGCCACCTGCGCCGCGCGCACGGCGTCGATGTTCGCCTCCTTGCCGGCGGCGATGGGCCCGCCGTTCGCGGGATAGAGGTTGTCGCTGATCCTGCCGAGCACCACCGGGAGCCCGGGGACGCCGAGATCCTCGCGGATCGCCGCGAGGAAGGCGCGCAGCGTGTCGCCGTAGCTGAACGCGGCCGCCCACCCCGCCTCGTTCTCGCCCTGCATCCAGAGGAGCCCGGCGATCTCGACGTCGTGCCCCTCCGACTCGAGCCGCGCCAGGGCGCTGTCGAGCCGCGTCGGCTCGTCGGGATAGCGGAGGGCGCGATCGCCGGCGTACGTCGCCGAGTCCAGCTTGCCGAGGAGCGCGTGGTAGAGCTGCGATTTGTAGAGCACCTCCGGATCCGGCCCGAGCCCGCGCCCCCAGTGGTCGACGAGGTTCGTGCCCCCCTGGGCCACCTTCACGATCGCGATCCGGTGCTCTGGGAACGCCTCCGCCATCGCGCGGCCGAACGTGATCTCGGGCCCATAGCGGCGCGCCTCGCCCTTCGGCTCGAGCGGACCCCAGTCGGCGCTCGTCGCCGCCGCGTACGGCCCCCCCTCGCGCGCGTCGGGGTTGTAATGGTCGTACCAGATGTCGGGCTGGCTCTGGAGCTCGGCCGGGAGAGAGGCGCCCACGCCGAATCCGACCATATTGGACTGGCCCGCGAGGACGAACACCTTCACCGGCTGCGCCATGGCGGACGCGGAGAGGGAGATCGCGAACGCCGCGAGGGCGATGCAAGACCGCTTCATGACACGGTATATCCTCCGCGGGCAGGGCAGCGTCAATACGCTCGGTCCCCTTCGCGCGTCGCCTGGTAGGCAGCGACCCAGCTCTCGGGCTCGACGTAGAGCCCGTGCACCTCCGCGTTCTCGCGAGAGCAAGCGGACTCGAGCGCGTGGTCGAGCGCGCGGTTGCTCAGCGCGCGCTGGGCGCGTTCCCCGCGCGAGGCGGACCTTTGCGGGCGGGACGCGGGGCGTGCATCCCTTTCGTCGCGGCGCAAACGGCGCGCGCCGGCGCGGGCGCGGGCGCGGCATTTCAGGCCTGGCGCGGCGTTCCGGGGGCGCTCTGGCGTGGCACGCGAGGTGCTCATCGCAGGGCGTGCCTCGAGCGATGGTCGCGGAGGCGAGCGGAGAGATGACGATGACGACCCTTGGACCGATCGACGGAGAGCACCCCATCCCGCATCACGCGATCCGCAGCGCGCGCATCGTTGGAGACGACGGCGAGGAGTCGGTCGTGGCGACCGTCTATTGCCCTCTCAAGGAGCGGTCGGCCACGGTGCCCGAGTGCGAGTCGTGCCGCCGGTTCCACGCGCTGCACGTCGACGCGGCGTCGCGCGCGACGTCGGTCGTCTGCCATACCGAGCGCGCGATGGCGGCCATGGGGAGCGCGGATCCGCTGGCCGGGGTGAGCGAGCACATGAATCCGGCGGCGCCGCTCGCCGGGATCATGACCCGGGACGTCGTCTGCGTGCGGCCGGAGGTCACGGTCGACGAGGTCGCGTCCCTGCTCACCCGCCACGGGATCAGCGGGATGCCGGTCGTGGACGCCGACGGCAAGCCGGTCGGCATGGTGTCGCGGGCCGACGTGCTCCGGGCAGCCGAGGAGCGCGGCGGCACCGAGGAGTCGGAGCTGGCGCCCTTGCGCCCGGACGACGTCGCGCCGCTCGACATGGAGCAGGGGTTCTATGTGTTCGAGCCCGTCAAGGTCACCGCGCGCGACGTGATGACGCCCGTCGTGGTGCTGCTGCACGAGAGCTCGAGCATCCGGCAGGCCGCGTCGCTGATGGCCTACGAGGGCGTGCACCGGCTGCCGATCGTCTCGGACGACGGCAAGGTGGTCGGCATCCTGTCGTCGCTCGACGTGCTGCGGTGGTTCGGGCGGAGCTGCGGATACCTGATCCCGCCGACGCGCAAGAGGGCCTGACGGGCGAGCGCCCCGATCGGCTGGGCTGCGGTTGAACGTAGAAAATCATACAGATCTGCCAGCGAAAACGGATCCGATTGTAATTTATTATACAGATCTGTCTCCGGAGAGACGCCTCTGGTGTAGTTCGGCACACAGATCTGTCTCCGGAGAGGCACCTCTGGTGTAGGTCGGCATAAAGATCTGTCTCCGGAGAGGCACCTCTGGTGTAGGTCGGCATGAAGATCTGTCTCCTGCGGCGGTCTCGAGCCTTTCCGCGCATGCGAGACAGGCTGATCACGGAGCGCGGCGGAGCGCCGCTTCGGCTTCTGGCTCGCGCGCGCGAGCACGCCATCAGCTCCACGTCCGGCAGGCTGAGCGTCTCGTGGCACGAGCACACGTTGAGGCGCTGAGGCGGGCTCGTGGCGAGGGTCGACCAGCACGAAGCGTCAGGGCGCCACGTGACGCCGCGGGAGGCCAGCCAGGCATCCTGGTCGAACGGTTTGCCAGGCGACGCGCTCGGGCCGGACCGGAGCGACGCTGAGCGAGATCGCGCCATCGCCGCGCGCGCGGCGCGCGGCGCGCGACCGCGCGCGCTCGCAACTTGCCGCGCCGCCCCCTGGCTGATAGGTCGCTGAGCGCGAGCAGGAAGAGAGGCGACGGATGAGCGAATACCGGACAACCGCGGCGGCGCCGGTGCTGGTGGCGGCGTTCCTGGGTCAGATCTTCGGGGTGGATCCCGTCACCGGGCGCGTGCTCTGGGAGCACAAGCAGGACGGGGCCGGGTACTCGTCCACGGCGCTCCTGATCACGCCCGCGGCGATCTACGCCGCGACGTACAACAGCATCGCCTGTCTGCGCTACCCGACGGGCGAGCTGCTCTGGCAGGCGCCGACCGCGCACGGCCGCGCCACGCTGCTCCTGGAGGGAGACCGGCTCTTCGTCGCCAAGCAGGGCGAGATCGAGTGTTTCTCGCTCACCGGCCAGAGCCTCTGGCACAACCGCTTCAAGGGCAAGGGGATGGGCCCGGTCGCCCTGGGCGTGCCGGACAACGTCGCCCAGTCCGACGACAAGGACTGACGCGCACCGCGGCGCCCAGCTACGGCGTCACCTGGAGGATACATGACATCCAAGGGCATCCAAGCTCGCTCGATCGCCGATGTCGCGCAAGGGACGATCCTCGCTCGCATCGAAATCGCCGCACCGCCAGAGCGCGTTTTCCGCTCGCTGACGAGCGACGAGCTCACGAAGTGGTGGGGTTCTGCCGAGACGTATCGCACCACCGCCTTCACGATCGACCTTCACCCCGGAGGGGCCTGGCGGAGCGAGGGCGTGGGCGCAGACGGGAGGCCATTCCATGTCGGCGGCAGAGTCCTCGAGCTCGATCCGCCTCGAAGGCTCGTCCAGACATGGGAACCATCATGGGATGCGGACGGGCCCGCGACGACGGTCTCCTATCTCCTCGACGCAATCGGGACGGGTACGCGCCTCACGATCCGCCACGCTGGATTCGGCGCGCGTGCCGCATCGTGCGAGAGCCATGCGACAGGTTGGGAGAGCGTCCTGGGTTGGCTTGCGAACCACGTCGCACCGCAGCCGGAGCTGCGCTTCTTTCTCTGCCGGCTGCTGCCGTCGCGCGCGACGTTCATGCAGGACATGACGGCCGATGAGCGCGCGGTCATGCAGGCCCACGGCAGGTACTGGCGCGGCAAGCTCGCCGAGGGCCACGTGATCGCCTTCGGGCCCGTCGCCGACCCCGCGGGCGGATGGGGCGTCGGCATCGTTGCTGTCCGCGACGAGGCCGAACTCCGTACGTTCCAGAGCGAGGATCCCGCGATCAAGGCAAAGATCGGACTGCGGTACGAGACGCTGCCCATGGTCACGGCCGTGTACTGACGGCTCACGCGATGGCGGGCTCCGGCCGCGCGCTTCGTCATCCGAGCCGCCACCAATGGGACGGACCAACCACAAAGGCCACGAGAGTCCCCGGTTCCATCGCTCAACCTCGGAAGGCGTCGATGGCCGCGCGTCTGGAGTCGACGCCGCCGCGAAGCTCGACGAATGCCCGCGACGGTCACGCCTGGGACACCGATCATGCTGATCGGGCGGGAAATGAACCGCCAAGGCGCCAAGGACGCCAAGGCGCCAAGATATTTGTCTTCTTCTTGGCGTCCTTGGCGCCTTGGCGGTTCAATATTCTGCTCGTTTCAGGCTTGTTCAACCCATTTTAGGCCCATATACCAGGTCGCATCACGCCGAGGGGGCACGATCCGGGGTCACGCGCCGGACGGCGGCGCGCACCCAGGTCGGCGGAAGACGGTTGACCGCTCGTCTTCCCCTCCCCGCCCCTCCCATCCAGCCGAGCTCCCCTGGCGCGACGGTGGCCCGCCCCGCGGCGCCGTCCAGCCCGGCGAACGCCCTGCGCTCGCGCGCGCTCGCTGCAGGCGCTCGCCGGCCGCGCCGAGCACCCCAGTGAGAAGCTGAGCTCGGCCCGGTGGTCCGCATCTTGCTCACACCTGCATGGCTCGGATCGATCGTCACGAACCCCCAGCCGCGGAGGCCCCATGAGATCTTCGACGCTTCGCATCCAGGATTGCATGACCAGGAGCCCGCACTCGATCGGCGCCGATCAGAAGGTCGGCCTCGCCCGCAAGCTCATGCGAGGACATCGCATCCGGCACCTGCCGGTGCTGCGCGGCGGCCAGCTGGTCGGCATGATCTCCGAGCGGGATATCTACTGGATCGAGACGCTCAAGGACCAGGACGGCGATGAGCTCCTCGTCAGCGAGGCCATGTCGCCGAGCCCGTACGCCGTCGCGCCGGACGCGCCGCTCTCCGAGGTGGTCCGCGAGATGGCCGAGCACAAGTACGGCTCGGCGGTGGTGCTGAACGGCGCGCACGTCGTCGGCGTCTTCACGACGACCGACGCCCTGGCCGTGCTGGCCGCCTTGCTCGCCGAGAACGAGACCACCTGACGGCGCCCGCCCAGCGACAGGGCTCCGTGCCGCGCCCCACAGGCCGAGGCCGGCCCGCGTCAATCGGGGCTCGCGACGTGCGCCGCGAGATCCCGCCATGGTAGAGTGGCGCGCCTGTCCATGAGTCCCCTTGATCGCAACGATCTCGTGACGAAGCCCGCCGCCGTCGTGCCCTCGCTCGACGATCCGCTCGACGAGGCGCCCGGCGAAGCGACCGCGCCGGCCTCGGCGTACGACGCCGCGCTCCGGGAAGCGGAGGAGCTCCGCCGGCGCCCCTACGTCTCCGCGGGCCCGGAGAACATCATCCGGCAGCACAGCAAAGGCCGGATGACGATCTGGGAGCGCATCCGCGTGCTGACCCCCGAGCCGCCGCGGGTCCTCTTCGAGAACTGGGGGCCGAACCTCGACGGCGCCTCGCTGGTGACGGCGATCCTGCGCGTCGGCAGCCGCGACGTCGCGCTCTACGGCCACGATTTCACGGTCCGCGCCGGGTCGATGGACGCGACGAACGGCCGCAAGCTCGCCCGGCTGTTCCAGCTCGCGGGCGAGCGGGGGATCCCGCTCATCGGCCTCAACGACAGCGCCGGCGCCTACGTCCCCGCGGGCGTCGGCGGGCTCGACGGCTACGCCGAGGCGTTCGCGGCGCTGCGCAAGATCAGCGGCGTCGTGCCGAGCATCATGTGCATGTTCGGGTTCAACGCGGGCGGCGGCTCCTACCTGCCGCGGCAGGGCAGCTTCGTCATCCAGCCGGGCGGGACGTTCTTCGGCCTGACCGGGGCCGCGGTCGTCAAATCGGTCCTCGGCGAGGTGGTCTCGCCCGACGACCTCGGCGGCCCGCGGGTCCACGGCGCCTCGGGCGTGGCCGATCTCACGGTGCCGGACGAGGTCGGCGCGCTGCGCACCACCGTCCGCCTCCTCGGCTACCTGCCGAGCAACAACCGCGAGAGCCCGCCGTTCCAGCGGACGAGCGACCCGCTCGACCGGGAGACGACCGAGATCGACACGCTGCTGCGCAGGGCGCTCTCGTCGCCGACGGGCTACAGCACGCCGCTCGATATCAGCATCATCATCCAGCGCATCTGCGACCACGGCGACTACTTCGAGGTGCAGCCGCAGCGCGCGCGCAACACGATCACCGCGTTCGGGCGGGTCGGCGGGCGCGTCGTCGGCTTCGTGGCGAACAACAGCGCGGTCGCCTCCGGGCAGATCGACGTGGCGGCCGCGTACAAGAACGCTCGATTCATCCGCTTCTGCAACCTGTACAACATCCCTCTCCTCTTCATGGAGGACACCACCGGGTTCCTCCCGGGCAGGGAGCAGGAGGCGATGGGCATCGTGCAGGCCGGCCGGGCGATGCTCGACGCGATCATCGACGTGCGCACCCCGCGCATCCTGCTGCTCGTGCGCAATGCGTTCGGCGGCGCCTACGCCTCGTTCAACAACTACGCGACCGGCGCGGACGTCGTCCTGGCGCTGCCCACGACGCGCGTCGCCGTGATGGGGCCCGCCGGCAAGGAGTTCGTCTACAAGGACGAGCTCCGCAAGGTGCGCGCGCAGGCCAGCGCCAGGGAGAAGGCGGGCGTCAAGGAGCGGCTCGGCCGCGGCCTCGACGAGGCGAAGGCGAAGGCCGAGGCCCGCGAGGAGGCCGCGGCGTGGCTGAAGGCCAGAGAGGCCGAGTTCGGCGCGCGGTACGAGCGGGAGCTCATGAACCCGCGCGAGGGGCTCAGCCTGGGCTCCATCTCGCGGCTCGTCATGCCGCGCGAGCTCCGCTCGGTGATCGCAGAGAACCTGGAGTTCTTGCTCCGCCATTACCAGCCAGGGCCGTTCGCCGGCGTTCAGCGGGAGTTTCATTGAGCATGGATGGGCTCGGGAGCAAGCGCGGTTACGACCGCAATCCGATGGTGGTGCGCGACCGCAGGCTCGGGCGATCGAGCTCGGCGTGGGCGCGGTCGTTCGCCGCCGAGGACGTGCGGCCGCTGATCGTCGGTCGGGGGCCGATCCGCAAGGAGGCGATGGACGTCTTCGCCCAGATGGGGATCGAGCATTACGGCATCCTCCTCTCGGAGAAGGACTCGATCGTCTACACGCACGCGCTGGCGCCGGAGCTGCGCTGCATCCACCCGGCGCGCGTGCACCGGGTCAAGGACTACACCGGCGCGACGAAGGACGAGCGCGTCCAGCTGATGCGCGAGATCGTCGCGATCGCCCGGGCCGGCGGCTACACGCACGTGTTCGCCGGCTACGGCTTCATGGCCGAAGACGAGGAGTTCGTGCGCACGATCGAGGAGGCGGGGCTCGTCTTCATCGGCCCCCGCTCGTCGGTCCAGCGCGCGGCCGGGCTGAAGGACGAGGCGAAGCGCACGGCGCTCGCGACCGCGGTCAGCGTGACGCCCGGCATCGACGACGCGACCCGGCGGATCGTGCTCCGCAAGTGGCCCGATCGCGCGGCCCTGCGCGCGGCCGCCGAAGGGCGCGGGCTGCGCGGCCCCAAGGTCGCGGCGGGGCTGTCCGAGGACGTGCCGCTCGCCGAGGCGGCGGACGCGCTGCTCGCGGCGGCGTACGCGGAGCGCGTGGACCTCTACACGACCGACGAGCTCTGCGCCGAGCTCGAGCGGGGCGCGGCCGAGCTCCTCGCCCGCCACCCGGGGCGGCGGATCCGGCTCAAGGCGATCGGCGGCGGCGGCGGCAAGGGGCAGCGGCTGCTCGCCGGCGTCGCGCCGGGCGCGGCGGAGCCCGAGGCCGCGGCGCGCGCGCGGGCGGCCGAGGTCCCCGCGCTGGCGCGCGAGGTCCTCGCGGAGGTGAAGGCGGCGGGCGTCGGCGACAACAAGAACATCCTGCTCGAGCTCAACGTCGAGGAGACGCGGCACAACGAGATCCAGCTGATCGGCAACGGCGCGTGGTGCGTCGCGCTCGGCGGGCGCGACTGCTCGATCCAGATGCACGAGCAGAAGCTGCTCGAGGTGGCGATCACGCAGGAGGGGCTCGGCGAGGCGATCGAGCGGGCGCGCGCCGCCGGCGACGACCGCCGCGCGGCGTCGCTCGAGCGCGAGCTCGCCTCGCTCGCCCGGATGGAGGCCGAGGCGGAGCGGTTCGGGCTCGCGGTGGGGCTGAACTCGGCCTCGACGTTCGAGTGCATCGTCGAGGGCGATCACCATTACTTCATGGAGGTCAACACCCGGATCCAGGTCGAGCACCGGGTGTCGGAGCTCTGTTATGCCCTCCGCTTCGAGAACCCGGGCGACCCGGCCGACGCGTTCGAGGTGACGTCGCTCATCGAGTGCATGGTCCTCCTCGCGCGCCACGGCGAGCGGCTGCCCCGGCCGATCCGCGTCCGGCGCGAGGGGTCCTCGGTGGAGGCGCGCCTCAACGCCACGAACGGCGCGCTGGAGCCGCACGCGGGCGGCGTCATCGTCTCCTGGAGCGATCCGCACCCGCACGAGATCCGCGACGATCAGGGCATCTGCGTGAAGAACCCGGACACCGGGGTGTTCATGCATTACCGGCTCGCCGGCGCCTACGACAGCAACATCGCGCTGCTCGTGACCTACGGCGGCTCCCGCGAGGAGGCGTATCTGCGGCTCTGCGAGATCCTGCGCACGACGACCCTGCGCGGCGGCGATCTCCACACGAACCTCCTGTTCCATTACGGGCTCGTGCACTGGTTCCTCGCGCGGGACGTGTGGGCGAAGCCGACGACGCGCTTCGTGGTCCCGTACCTCACGCTGGTCGGCCAGCTCTCGGTGGAGCTCGGCGGCCTCGATTTCGACGCGATGTGGGCCGAGCTCGGCGCCCGCCACGCGCGCCGGCTCGCGCAGGGCGGGGACGGGGCGGAGGCGGGGCTCAGGAAGGTCTTTGCGCTCAAGGACACGCTCGTGCGCCGCCCCGTGGAGCGGATCTGCGCGGAGCCGCACCTGCTCTCGGCGTGGCTCAGCCGGAACCTGGGGTCGTTCGAGGTCCGGTCCGGGCGGGTGCGCTGGCTCAAGAACCCGGTCGAGGTGCTCGCGGACACGTACTGGCTGCTCAACATGACGCCGCAGCCGAACGCCCCCGCGGCCCACGCGATCTGGGATCACGACGAGGAGCTGCTCTCGCGCGCGCTCGGCTTCTACCGGCGCCTCGGCGAGCGGATGGGCCAGGCGGGCGGCGCGCCGTCGTGGCCTGTGCTGCGAGAGGTCCTGTCCGAGCCCGCCGCGCCTCCCGGCTGGGACGGCGAGCTCTGGCGGCGGGTCCGCGGCTCCCACCTCGGCTTCCAGGCGGGGCTGGAGCTCCTCGACGCGCTGGTCCTCGCGGGCGACGCCGCGCGCTTCTTCGAGCTCCGCGTGCGGGAGGACGGCACGGTCGCCATCCCCGAGCGCCTGCTCGACCGCGAGCTCTCGGCCCGGATGCGCAAGGTCCTCGCGCCGCCGCCCGCCACGCGGGCGAACGAGATCGTCGCGGTCACCGGCGGCATGTTCTACGCGCAGGAGGCGCCGGATCGGCCGCCCTTCGTGGCGAAGGGCAGCCATTTCAACGCCGGCGATCCGCTCTACGTCCTCGAGGTCATGAAGATGTTCAACAAGGTGCTCGCGCCGTTCTCGGGCACGATCGAGGAGGTGCTCATCGACGGCGGCGACGGGGCGATCGTGCAGAAGGGGCAGCCGCTCTTCCGCGTGAAGCCGGACGAGGCGCACGTGGAGGAGGACGCGGCGGAGCGCAAGCGCCGCCGGCGCGAGCAGACGATGCGGTACGTCGACGCCGTGTTCAATCCGGACGGCCCGTGAGGGGCGTCCGCGGCGCCGCGCCGCGGGGCCGTGAGCGCTCGACGCGGCGCCCCTCGCGCCGTGGGGGGCCCGCGGTTCACTTTGAGGATCGGGCCCCGCGCGCCGCGCTGTAAGCTCGGCCTGCCTGCGGCGTTCCAGGTCGAGGTATAGCCCCGCTCCTCGGGCAGCGCCCTCCGGGCCCGCGGCAGCGTGACCCATCCTCATGTGGAGCGTTGATGATGCGATATCGATCCCTCGTTCCGGCCGCGGCCCTCTCCTCGATCGTGTCGATCGCGGCGTGCTCCCCCGCCCCGAGCACCCCTGCCCCGAGCACCCCCGGCGCGAGGCCGCCGAAGGGCGCAGCAGACACCCCGCCGAGCTCGCCAGGACCGTCGGAGCGGGCCCCGGCTCCCGCCAGCGTGGACATCGCCAGACGCTTCGAAGGGTACCTGAAGAAATACCAAGATCTGACCTATGGAGAGCTCGAAAAGGAGCTCGGCGTCAAGGCCGCGAGCGACGCGCCGCTCTCCTTCGATCCAACGACCCTGAAGCATTTCGACGTCGTGGCGAGGGAGCTCCAGATGACCTCGGCCGAGCGGGAGGTCTTCAAGCGCCGCGGCTTCGTCAACGTGGATCACATGCAGCGCTACAGCATGGGATCGACGTATTTCGCGATCTACGCGCGCGACCTGCCCGTGCTGATCACGACCGACTCCGTGCTGCACGCGCTGCACCGCTCGTACGACGAGATGCTCAAGACGCTGGAGAGCGTCTGGTTCAAGCGCACGCTCGAGCAGGTGCTCGAGAAGACGCACCTCGAGCTCGGGAAGCATAAAAAGGACACCTCGGGCGGCGCGCTCGCCGAGAGCCTGGGCGACGTCGATCTCTACCTCACGGTCGCGCGCAACCTGCTCGCAGGGGCCGGCGCGCCCAGGAGCGCGGGGGGCGGCGATCCGTCGGCCGAGGTGTGGGACGGCGCGCTCCGGGTGCCGTCCCGCTTCGGCCAGGACGCGAAGGCCCTCGAGATCCTGGGCTTGATCGCCTCGCTGGAGCTCCAGGCGCCGGACGGTCGCCCTGGGACGAGCATCTATGGCGGCCAGCGCCATGTCGACTATTCGCAGTTCCGGCCGCGCGGGCATTACAACGAGCGGCCGGAGCTCAAGCGCTATTTCCGCGCCATGATGTGGCTCGGCCGCGCCGATCTCGGCTTCGTGCTGGAGCCGCCCGCGGCCGTGTCCGAGCTCCGCGCGGCGCCCGCCCGCGAGCGGCGCGACGCGGCCCTGCTCGGCCTCGCCCTTCGAAGCTCCGGGGAGCTCGGGCGGCTCCAGGCGGTGAGCCAGGTCGTCGATTTCATGGTGGGTCGCAGCGACGACACGTCCGTGGGCGACGTGCTCGCGGCGGCGGAGGCCGCGGGCATCAAGGAGCCCGTCGATCTGGCGGCCGACGGCGCCGCCGAGCGGCTCGCGGAGGCGCTCGCGCGCGTCGGGCGGAAGCAGCAGGTTCGCTCTCAGGTGCTCGGATCCTCGGTCGGAGATACGGTCAAGACGCCGCCGCCGCTCGTGTTCCAGGTGTTCGGCCAGCGCTTCGCGCTCGACAGCTTCGTCCTGTCGCAGGTCGTCTTCGATTCGATCGTGTTCCGTGGCGAGAAGCAGACGCGCATGATGCCGGCCGGGCTCGACGTGATGGCCGCGCTCGGGAACGACGAGGCCGTGAGCCTGCTGAAGCCCGAGCTCGAGCGCCACAACTACGCGGCGAACCTCGCGGCGGCCCGGAAGGTCGTCGAGGAGCTCCCGCAATCGGAGTGGAGCGCCAACTTGTACGGCATCTGGCTCGACTCGCTGCGCCTGCTCGACGACACGCCGGGAGCGGAGCAGCACTTTCCGGAGGTGATGCGGACGCGGGCGTGGCAGCACAAGCAGGCCCAGACCCAGCTCGCCTCGTGGGCCGAGCTGCGCCATGACACGCTGCTCTACGCGAAGCCGTCGTATACCGCCTATCCCACCTGCGGATATCCCGAGGGGTACGTCGAGCCATACCCGGACGTCTACGCCCGCCTCCGCTTCTTCGCGGAAGAGGGCGCCCGGCGGCTCGCCGCCGCGCAGACGGGCCACGAGGATCCGAACGTCGCGAAGACCATCGAGGACGTGCGGCGCGAGCAGGTCGAGTTCTTGCGCAATTTCGCCGGCGTGATGCAGGCGCTCGAGGGGCTCGCCCGGAAGGAGCTCGCCGCCCAGCCCTTCACGGACGAAGAAGCGAAGTTCATCGAGAAGACGATCGACATCCGCGGCGGAGGGAGCGGGCCGCCCCGCTACGACGGCTGGTATACGAAGCTGTTTTATCGTGACCCCGCCGCGTGGAAGCCGACGGTCGCGGACGTGCACACGGACCCGTCGTCCGGCGCGGCGCTGGAGGTCGCCGCCGGCGACGCGAACTTCCTGGTGATCGCCATCGACAACCAGAAGGACCGAGCCGTCTATGTGGGCCCCGCCTCGTCTTATTACGAATTCCGCGAGCCCGCGACACAGCGCCTGACGAACGAGGAGTGGCAGCAGCGGATCTTGTCCGGCAAGGCGCCGCCGCGGCCGAGCTTCGTGCGGTCGTTCCTGGCCCCGCCCGCGAGCCGGACCCTCGAGCGGCGCGCCCGCCCGTGACCGTGCCGCCCCGCGCCCGGGCTGCCCAGGAACGTCGCCGCGCGGGGCGCCGCGGAGCGCGCTCCGGCCCGGCGCGTGTCAGGGATCGAACGTGGCGATGAAGACGTCCGTCTCGCCGGCGGGGACGAGCGGGCCAGCGCCGAGATCGGCCGTGCGGGTCAGCTTGCCTGTCACCGCGATCCGCCCCGCCGGGTCGATCGCCAGGTGGCTCGCGAAGGCGCCGACGAAATCGTGACTCCAGAGCTCCGCCGCGTCTGGATCGAGCTTCGTGACGCGAAAGCCCTGGCCCCCCGCCCCCCAGGATATCTCGACGATGTTGCCACCCGGATCGAGGGCGAGGCGCTCGCCGTAGGGGGCCTCCCTGCTCCACAGGTGGTCGCCCGCGGGCGTCAGCTTGGCGACGAACGACGACGCGGGGGTCAACGGGCCTCCTCCGAGGTCGATCGCCTCCGCGACATAGCCGGAGAAGAGGATGTTGTCCGACGCGTCGATCGCGACGCTGCGCGCGGTCCCGCCGCCCATCAGCGTGATGTCCTCGCCCGCGAAGATCTTGCTCCAGAGCAGGGCGCCGGATGGGTCGTGCTTCTTCACCACGATGGCCTTGTAGCAGGGGCACCCGGTGCCGTAGCCGTCATGTCGCCAGGCGACCAGCACGAGGTTGCCGGCGCTGTCGAACTCGACGCTGCCCTCGATCCCGTCGCCCAGGTCGTTCTGCGCCTCCCAGAGCTGGTTGCCTGACGCGTCGAGCACCTTCACGGCGCTGTTCCCCCGGGGGCTCACAAGCCCGGAGTGGCGCAGCGAGCCGTACAGGACTGCGACGTTGCCTGCTGCGTCGACGGCGACATCGAACGTCTCGGGCTCCCATGGCAAGCCGACAGGCGGATATCCCCTGCTCCAGAGGTGATCGCCGTCTCCATCGAACTTCGCGACGAACAGGGACTCGGTGTCCTCGATGAAGGTCAGACCGATGTTAGGCAGCTGGCCACCGCCGAGGTCGACGGTCGTCGGGGGCGTGTCCGGGAACAAGGAGGGGTTCCTCGCGGTATAGTAGCCGGTCACGAGGACATCGCCGGCGGCATCGACGGCCACCGCTCCTCCGCGCTCATTGGTGTCAGTCCCGAATCGCTTGCTCCAGATCACGTTGCCGAGCGGATCGAGCTTGATGAGGAAGATGTCCTCGCCGCCCGCGCTCACGAGCGGACCCGCCCCGAAATCGACGGTCCCGGTGAACCACCCCGCGACGTACACGTTGCCGGACGCATCCGCGGCGACGCCGTAGCCCTCGTCGTTCCCCGCGGCGCCGAACCGCGCCGACCAGCGCGACGCGCCGGTCGCCTCGCCGGGGCCGCCGCCGCCGCCACCTTCGCCGCCGCCTCCGCCCTCGCCGCCGCCTCCGCCCTCGCCGCCGCCTCCGCCCTCGCCGCCGCCGCCGTGGCCGCCCTCGCCGTCGTGGCCGCCTTCGCCGCCGCCTCCGCCCTCGCCGCCGCCGCCGTGGCCGCCCTCGCCTCCGCCCTCGCCGCCGCCGCCGCCCTCGCCGCCGCCTCCGCCCGAAGACACGCTGCTCACGGCATCGTTGCCGCCGGTCCCCGACTCACCCCCGGAGCCGCCTGGGCCTGATGACGGGTCACACGCGGCCGCGAGGGCCAGGACGGCCAAGGCGGCCCCTCCCCTGAGACAGGTCAAACCGTAGGACAACGTCCGCAATGCGTCACGATTGCTCATGCCCGTTGGTTGCTCGCTGTGGAAAGAAAATTCAACCCGCCGGCCGCAGGCGGAACGCGCAGCCCCCCGGGGCGCGCTCCGACGGTCCTCGCAAGCTCGGTGTCGCGACTCGGGCAGCGGAATCGCGGCATGGCGCTCCAGATCCCTGGCGGACGCGGCTGGAACTTTCCTCTGACACCGATTTGTGCGAAAAGTTGGCGTTCAGGGGCAAAACGTCGCCTTGGCTCGCGCCTCCGCCGGATCGACGGGCGTGTTTCTGGGAATAGCAGTGTCCGGAGGATACGATGGCCAGGAAATCAGGTTTGTTGCTCGGCGCGCTGCTCGCGCTCACGTTCATCGGTTGTTCGTCGAGCGATGATGGCGCCAGGGACGCCGCCACCGGTGGCACCGGGGGCGGGCCGGCAGGCGGCACCGGCAGCGCCACGGGCGGCACGTCGGCGACCGGCAGCTCCGAGAGCGCGAGCGGCAGCACCACAGGCAGCGCGGGCGGCCCCGCCGGCTCCGGCGGCGGCGCGGCGAGCAGCGGCACCGGCGGCGCCGGCGCGGGCGGCACCGGCGGCGGCCCGCCGGAGACGCCGAGCTGCATGGGCAGCGTCGCGAAGAAAGTGCCGCTCGTGGACGACCCGTTCACGGCCGATCCTTCGGCGCACGTGTTCGACGGCAAGCTCTACTTCTATCCGTCTCACGACATCGACAGCGGCATCCCGGAGGACAACGACGGCTCTCACTTCGACATGAAGGACTACCACGTGTACTCCTTCGACGACACGACGTGCGCCATCACCGACCACGGCGTCGCGCTCGCGCTGAGCGGCGTGCCGTGGGCGCAGAAGCAGCTCTGGGCGCCCGACGCCGCGTACAAGAACGGCACGTACTACCTGGTCTTCCCCGCCAAGGACAAGAGCGGGATCTTCCGCATCGGCATCGCGACGTCCTCGTCGCCGACCGGGCCGTTCACGGCGGAGCCGCAGCCGATCGCCGGCAGCTTCAGCATCGACCCGGCGCTGTTCATCGACGACGACGGGAGCGCGTATCTCTACTTCGGCGGCTTGATGGGCGGGCAGCTCGAGCGCTGGCGCACGGGTGAGTACAACGCCGGCGGCAGGGGTCCGGGCAACAACGAGCCGGCGCTCGGCCCGCGCGTCGCCAAGCTCTCGGCGGATCTCAAGAGCATCGACGGCAGCGTGAGCGAGATCCGCATCAACGATGCCAACGGCAGCGCGCTCACGGCCGGCGATACCAACCGGCGCTTCTTCGAAGCGGCGTGGCTGCACAAGCGCAACGGCGTCTACTACCTCTCGTATTCGACGGGCGACACGCACTACATCGTGTACGCCACGAGCGATAACCCGACCGGGCCGTTCACCTACCGCGGTCGCGTGCTCAGCCCGCCCTCCGGCTGGACCACCCACCATTCGATCGTGGAGTTCAAGGGCGACTGGTTCCTCTTCTATCACGAGAACGCGAACTCCGGGAAGACGCACCTCCGCTCGGTGGAGCTCGCCGACCTCACCTACGCTGAAGACGGCAGCATCCCGACGATCACTCCCTGATTGAAGAGCTCATCACGCGCGTCAGGGCGGTGAGCAGCACGCCGACGACCGCGGCGCGACGACGGCGGCCTCGCCGGCTCCTGAGCGCCCGCGCGGGGGCGCGGCCGGCGTGCCGGGGCGCCCCTTCCATGGCTTGCCTTGACGGGCGCGCCGCGACCGGGGATCCTCGCAGGCATGCGATTCGCCGCGCTCGGGTCGATCGTGCTCTTCGCGGGCAACGCGCTCCTCGCGGGTGACGCGCGGGCCGAGCAAGCCGCGCCCGCTCCCCCCGTCGACACCACCCGGCGCGACGTGGGCGTCGGCCTCTCCGTCGGCGGGCTGGTCCTCGGCTCCGTCGGCGCTGGGATGTACTTCCTCACCCAGCCGCGCGGCGACGATCTCTGCGGTTGCGCGTCGAAGGCATGGGTCTTCCCCACCGTGCTCATGAGCCTCGGAGGCGCCATGGCCGTCACGGGGATACCGCTCTGGATCACGGGCCAGATCCAGAGCGATCGCGCGAAGACCCAGGCTCAGCTGCTGATCGGTCCGCTCGGCGGCGGCGTTCGGCTGCGATTCTGAAGGGTCAGGCCGCCGGCGCGCGGCTCGCCGCCGGGGCGGCCAGCGCCGCCGCCTCGCCGGCCGGCGCGGGCTTCCCCGAGGCGGCGCCCGCCGGCCGCCGCGTCCAGAGCCCCGCGACGAACGCTACGAAGGCCACGACGCCGGCGATGAACAGGCTGTCCCCGACGAAGCGCATCCAGCGCAGCGCCTCGAGCGGCGGCTGCTGCAGGAACTCCGCGCTCCGCGCGTACCAGAGCCCGCGCTCGACGCTCGCCCACGCCTGCGCGAGGCCGATCGGCAGGAGGCTCAGGAGGATCATGAGCCCGAGCCCGCCGTTCATCCCCCAGAACGCCACCCGGAGCCGCGCCTCGTTCCAGACCGCCTCGGGGCGCAGGCGGCGGAGCATCACGAGGACGAGGCCGAGCGAGAGCAGCCCGTAGACGCCGAAGAGGGCGGCGTGCGCGTGCACGGGCGTCGTGTTCAGGCCCTGCATGTAATAGAGCGCGATCGGCGGGTTGATGAGGAACCCGAACACCCCCGCGCCCACGAAGTTCCAGAACGCGACCGCGACGAAGAACTGGATGGGCCAGCGATACGCCTGCATCCACGCGCTCCGGTGCTGCATCTGCCACGTCTCGCGCGCCTCCATCCCCACGAGGACGAGCGGCACCACCTCGAGGGCGCTGAAGCTCGCGCCGACGGCCATCACCGAGACCGGCGTGCCGCTGAAATAGAGGTGGTGGAACGTGCCGGGGATGCCCGAGACGAGGAGCGAGCCGAAGACCACGAGCACGAGCGCCCCGAAGAGCACGTCGACGCCGAGCCGCTGCCCCCTCGGCTCGCGCCCGCCCACGGCCGGCGCGAGGAAGAGCCCCGCCGCGAGGAAGGCCGGCGCGATCCAGAAGACGCCGAGCTGGACGTGCCAGGTGCGCGTCACGGCGCAAGGGAGATAGTCGGCGACCGGCAGCCCGAAGACCTCGTGCCCCTCGACCGTGTAGTGCGCGGTCAGCGCGCCGAGCGCGACCTGGAGCGCGAGCAGCGCGACCACGACGACGCAGTACTTGCCGACGGCCCGCATCGACGGGGTGAGCACCCAGCCGCCCAGCGGATCGCGCGCCGGCGCGGGGGCCGACGGATCCTCGCCGCGGCGGAAGGCGTGATACCAGACGAGGGCGCCGATCCCGGCGAGCAGGAGCACGACGCTCACGACCGACCAGACCACGTTGGGCGCCGTGGGGACGTTGCCGATGAGCGGCTCGTGAGGCCAGTTGTTCGTGTAGCTCGCGCCGGTGCCGGGGCGCTCCGCGGCGCAGGCCCACGCGGTCCAGAAGAAGAACGCCGTCAGCTTGCCGCGCCGCCCCGCGTCGGGGACCGCGCCCGTGTGCAGCGCGTAGCTCTCGCGCAGGCCCGCGAGGGCCGGGTCATCGCCGAACAGCCCGCGGTAGTGCGCCGCCGTCTCCTCGATCGCCCGCGCGCGATCCTCGGAGATCGTGAGCGCGCCGGTCGCCGGGTCGACGGCGCTCTCGCGCATCGCCTTCCGGAGCCGCGCCTCGAGCGCGGCCTGCGCCTCGTCGGGCAGCGCCGCGAACGGGGCGCCGTGCTCTCGCCGGCTCCAGAGCGACAGGAGCGCCTCGGCCTCGCGATGGAGCCAGTCGGCCGACCAGTCCGGCGCCTGGTAAGCGCCGTGCCCCCAGACGCTGCCGACCTGCTGTCCGCCGATGCTCTGATAGACCAGCTGCCCGTCGAGAATATCATCCTTCGTGAGCAGCACCCTGCCGGACGGCGTCCGCACGATCTCGGGGATCGGCGGGGCCTTGCGGTACACCTCCCGGCCCATGAAGCCGAGGATCAAGAATCCAACGGTGATGACGGCGGCGAGCGCCAGCCAGAGTCGTCGTAGGCTATGCATATCGACCTCGTGGTTCGCGTGAGCCCCGGGCGCGCCCGCGCCTCCGCGGCGCGGCTCCGAGAGCTCCGGTCGTGACGACGGGCCATCAAGCAGGCGGCATGCCTCTCAGCGATACCCCTTCATTCCGCGGATCCATGCGGCCTGCGTTGCGTTTTTCGCAACGCACGGGCGTTGTCGGAGTTACAACAACGTTGTACATTCGACAACCTGCCGAGCCTGGAGGCGCTGCTGTCGGTGGCGCTGGATCTCACGACGTCGCTGGGGGCCGAGGATCGCTACCGGCGGCTGCTCGAGGCGGTGCGGCAGGTGGTGCCGTGCGACGCGGCGTGCCTGATGCGGTACGACGACGGCGAGCTGGTGCCGCTCGCGGCGCACGGGCTCGCGCCGGAGGCGCTGGGGCGCACGTTTTGCGCCAGGGCGCACCCGCGGCTCGACATCCTCTGCCACGCGGAGGCGCCGGTGCGTTTCCCGCCGGACAGCGATCTTCCGGATCCGTTCGACGGGCTGCTCGCGTCGGACGCCACCTCGCTCGCGCACGTCCACGCGTGCCTCGGCTGTCCGCTGCGGGTCGAGGGCGCGCTCGTCGGGCTCCTGACGGCCGACGCGCTGGATCCGCGCGCCTTCGAGGGGGTCGACGCGGCGACGCTCTCCTGGCTCGGCGCGCTCGCCGGGGCGGCGATGCGCACGAGCCAGCTCATCGACGCGCTCGAGCACAGCGCCGAGCGGATCGGCCTTGTCGCCGAGGACCTCCGGCGGGCCGCGGAGCGGGAGCGGGGCGCCGGCCTGCTCGGGACGAGCCCGGCGATGCAGCGGCTGCGGGACGAGATCGCGCTCGTGGGGCCGTCGGATCTCACCGTGCTGATCACGGGCGAGACCGGCGCGGGGAAGGAGCTCGCGGCGCGGGCGGTCCACGCGGCGTCGAAGCGGCGGGGCGAGCCGCTCCTCTACGTGAACTGCGCGGCGCTGCCCGCGTCGGTGGCCGAGAGCGAGCTGTTCGGGCACGTGCGCGGCGCGTTCACCGGGGCGGAGCAGCACCGGCCCGGCAAGCTGGAGGTGGCCGACAAGGGCACGCTGTTCCTCGACGAGATCGGCGAGCTGCCGCCGTCGATCCAGCCGAAGCTGCTGCGCGCGCTCCAGGAGGGCGAGGTGCAGCGGGTCGGCGCGGATCGATCGCTGCGCGTCGACGTCCGGATCGTGGCGGCCACGAACCGCGAGCTCGAGAAGGAGGTGGCCGAGGGGCGCTTCCGGGCCGACCTGTTCCACCGGCTCAACGTCGTTCGCCTGGCGGTGCCGCCGCTGCGCGAGCGGAGGAGCGATATCCCGCTGCTCGCGGGCCATTTCTGCGAGGCGGCGCGCGCGCGGCTCGGCCGTGGCGCAGCACGACGGCAACTGGGCCGCCGCGGCGCGATCGCTCGGGATGCACCGCAGCAACCTGCACCACCTCGCGAAGCGGCTCGGGCTGCGGTGAGGCGCGCGAGCCGCGCGGCCGCCGCGGCGGGAGGAGCCGAGTTCCCGCGAGGGAAGCGTCCATGGGACGGAGCCCCACGCGAGGCGAGGAGATCGGCGGGCTCATCGGTGGTCGATCGGTGGTTGAACAGAGGCGTGGACAGACGAGGATCGGAATGGCAATCACAGTCCATGGACAACCGACGATCAGACCGACGGTGGGCCCGGCGCAGGGCGGCTCAGGTGCTCCTCTTCGGCGCGGGCGCGCTGGCCTCGTGCTCGCCCAAGCGCGCCGAGGTCACGCCGCAGCCAGCGCCCACCGACAGGATCCTCACCGGCGCCGAGGCGCTGGGCGACTGGACCACGGACGCGCCGGGCGTCAAACGCAAGATCACCGTCGCCGACCTCCCCCCGCCCAACGAGGACGAGTCGGTGGTCAACAGGCCGAGCAAGGCAGATCGTCCAGCCGGTGCGTTCCCCAAAGTGCCGTCAGGATTCACCGTCACCGAGCTCGCCACCGGCCTGGAGGAGCCGCGCGTCGTGCAGGTGGCGCCGAACGGCGATGTGTTCGTGGCCGAGAGCGGGGCGGACCGGGTGACGGTGCTCCGGGACACGGACGGCGACGGCAAGGCCGACGTCCGCAGCGCCTACGCCGAGGATCTCAATCGCCCCTTCGGAATCGCCTTCTATCCCTCTGGCACCGACGCGCCGACGCACGTCTATGTCGCGAACACCGACAGCGTGGTGCGGTTCCCTTACAAGACAGGCGACACCAAGGCCAGCGGGCCCGCCGAGCCGCTGGTCACCAACATCCCGTCGGGCAAGGAGATGGTGGGCGGCGGCGGCCACTGGACCCGCGATATCGCCTTCAGCAAGGACAATCAGCGGATGTTCGTGTCCGTGGGCTCCCGCTCCAACGTCGACGACGACGAGGACGAGCACCGCCGCGCCTGCATCCTGGCCTTCACGCCCGACGGCAAGGACGAGACGCTCTATGCGTCCGGCATCCGCAACCCGGTCGGCCTGGCCATCGAGCCGGCGACGGGCGCGCTCTGGACCAGCGTGAACGAGCGCGACGAGCTGGGCGACAACCTGGTCCCCGATTACGTGACGCGCGTGCAAGAGGGCGGCTTCTACGGCTGGCCCTGGTACTACCTCGGGCCGAACCAGGATCCGCGCCACCAGGGCAAGCGCCCCGAGCTGAAGGACAAGGTCATCGTGCCGGACGTGCTGATCCAGTCGCACTCGGCGTCGCTCGACCTTTGCTTCTACACGGGCCAGCAGTTCCCGGCCGACTACCAGGGCCACATCTTCGCCGCGGAGCACGGCTCGTGGAACCGCTCGCGGCGCACCGGATACAAGGTGATCCGCATCCCGGTCAAGGACGGCAAGGCGGCGGGCCATTACGAAGATTTCATGACGGGCTTCGTCACGAGCAACGGCGACGTGTGGGGCCGCCCGGTCGGCGTCGCGGTGGCCAAGGACGGCGCGCTGCTGGTGACCGACGACCAGAGCAACACCGTGTGGCGGGTGGCCTACGGCAAGTGAGACACCCTCAGAACCGCCCCCGCACGCCGGCCGACAGCAGCCCCACCGTGAACTCGGCGTCGGCCGCGGGGGCCTTCGGCGGCGGCGCGGCGGGCGCGGCGGCGGACGTCGGCTCGTCGAAGATGAAGAGCCGGAAGCCCACGGCAAAGGCCAGGAACGAGGCCCCGCCGGCGACGGCCGCCGCCGCGCCGAGGCGGTCGCGCGCGCTCACCGCGGCGTTGTAGCGGTCGCGCTCGGAGGGCGTGAGCGAGCGCGCGTCCTTCCTGTCCCGCAGGTCGACCGCCTCGCCCTGGCGCGCGAGGGCGAGGCCCGCGAGCACGCCGGTCGCGGCCGCGCCCGCGGCGCCGGCGCCGAGGACCGTCCACGCGGCGAGGCGCTGGGTCGTCATGCGGAGATCGGCGTCGAGCCGGACCGCCTGCTCGTGCGCCGCGCGGATCTCCCGGCGGTACAGCTCGTGCCCGGGCAGCGAGACCTCGACGACATGGACGCCGGGCTCGATCGCGATCGCCGCGGCCGTCGGCACCGTCGCCCGCGCCTGGCCGTCGACGGCGACGCGCGCGCCGCCGGTGCCGGTCACGTGGAGCTGCGCCGGCTTGGGCCGCAGCACGACGTGCCGCGGCATCAGCTCGCCGGCGACCGCGATGACCGTGCGCTCCTCGTCGTCGTACCCCGCCGCCTGCACCCGCACGCGGTGCGCGCCGGGGGCGACCGGCGCCACGAGCGGCGCCGGGACGAACGGCTGGCCGTCCACCGATACGCGGGCGCCCTCGGCAGGCGACGACAGGAGCAGCCGCGTCCCGCCCGCCGCCGGGCTCGCCGCCCCCGCGGCGGCGCCGCCGTCGCCGCCGGCGGTCGCGCCGCCCTCGCCTGCCGCCGGAGGGGCCTCGGCGGGGAGGCGCGCCTCCAGGGGGACGAGCGACGCCAGGGCGGCGACCGCGTCCTCGCGGCGCGCGGCCTTCGGATCCAGGCGCAGGTACTCGCGGTAGAGGGCGATCGCGCGGCGCAGCGCGCCCGGCGACGGCTGCGTGAGGTACTGCCGCCGGAACGCCTGCGCCGCCGAGAACAGGAGCGACGGGCTCGGCACGAGCTCGTGCGCCTCGAGGAACGCCTCCGCGGCGACCTGGTACTGGCCCGCCTCGTACGCCTGCGCGCCGGCGTTGAAGAAGTCCTCGGCCTGCGCCGCCCGCGCGGGCGTCGGGCGCGCGTCGGCCAGGGCCGCGGCAGGCGCCGCGGCGAGGCTCAGCGAGGCCCAGAGGAGCAAGGGGCGGAAGGGGCGCGCCGCGGCCGTCATTCGAGCACCGGCCTGCCGCGAAACACCTTCAGGAAGGCGGAGCTCATCGCCACGGCGAGGTCGTCGACGCCATCGCCGTCGACGTCGGCCGCGCCGAGCGCGACGAAATCGCTGCCGGCCTCCGGAGGGGGGCCGGGGAAGGCGGCCTCGAGGCGGCGCAGCGCCCGCGCGCCGGCGTCGAGGTCGTAGAGCTCGAGCCGCCTGGGACCCGCCACGGCCACCTCGAGCGCGGCGTCGGCGTCGGCGTTGAGCAGCGCCACGGCGAGGCCCGCGCAGACGTCGGCGTCCTCGCAGGGGTCCGGCTCGACGAGCGCCTGCTCGTCGAAGCCTCCGCCGGGGCGGCCCCAGAGGGCGACGATCTCGCCGCTCGCCGCTCGCGCGAGGAGATCCGGCTGGCCGTCGCCGTCCAGATCCGCGACGAGCGGGCGCGGCACGTACTTCGACGGGTTCACGCCCGTCGCGATCGCCTCGAACCGGTGCGCCGTCGCCTGCCGGGACCGCTCGACCAGCTTGCCGCCGTCCTCGCCGTAGACCGCGAGCTCGCCGCCGCCGAGCCACACGAGCTCTTCCCGGCGGTCGCCGTCGGTGTCGAGCGCCGCGAGCACGCACGCGTCGCAGGACGGCGACCCCTCGCCGGGCCGGCCGGACGCCTCGGCGCGCAGGTTGTCGCCGTCCGGCGAGACCGTGAGCAGCCAGAGCTGCGTGCCCGCCGGCGCGCCCTCGCCCGAGAGCTCCGTGATCGCGGCGAGGCTCTGCACCGGAGCGCCCTCCTGGGACGCGAACAGGCCGCCCGCGACAGCGAGGAGGCGCACCGGCAGGATGGAGGTCGACGCGCCGGCGCCGGGAGGCGCGCCCGGGTCGGGAGGCGCGTCGGGTGGCGCCGGGAAGTAGAACGGCGCGCGGATGAGGCGATCGCGGCCGCCCTCGATGAGCGCGAGCCCGGAGCCGGACGCGCCCGACGCGTCGCGCGGGGGCGGGAGGCCGCGCACGGCGAAGAGCTGGACGCCCGCGGCGTCGTCGAGGACCCGGCCCGCGGCGAGGCCGCCGGCGAGATCGAGGCGGCCGTGGCCGGCCGGCGCGGAAGGCGCGGCGAAGGCGTTGCCGTAGGCGATGTCGAGGCGGGTCGCGGGCTGCGGCGACGAGGGCCGCGCCTGCTGATCGAAGTAGGCGATGTCGTTCACGCGATCGCCGTCGAAGTCGCCGACGGCGAGGTAGTGGGGCGGGCACTGCGTCGCGAGGCGCTGCGCGTAGAAGGTGCCGTCCGAGGCGCCGGTGTGCACCGTGATGTCGGGCAGCTGCATCTCTGTCGCGACGATGTCCAGGTGGCCGTCGGCGTTGACGTCGGCGGCGACCGCCTCGCACGCGCCTTGGATCGGGCGGCAGATCGGCGACTGGAACTGCTCGCCCTAGGGGCAGTCGAGCGGCACGAGCTCGGGCCCGGGGCGGGCTCGATCGAAATCGCCGGCGACGAAGATGCTGTACGGATCGGCGAGCGCGGCCTCGAGCTCCGCGTCGCCGAGCGAGAGCTTGCCGGTGCGCTGATCGGGCGAGGCGGCGGACGGCGGGCTCGTGGAATGGAAGCGCCCGTCGCCCAGGCCGTAGGCGACGTGGATCTCGCCGCGGCCGCCGCTCACGGCGTTCACGACGAGGTCGAGGTGGCCGTCGCCGTCCTGGTCGTGCACGGCGAGCGAGGCGTTGGCGTCGCGGAGCTTCGCGCCGCCGCCGAGCTGCACCTCGGGCAGGGCCGAGAGCGCGTAGGCGCCGCCGGGGCCGCACACGGCGTAGATCCGGATCCGGTCGTCGCCCCGCTTCGCCACGACCGCCTCGTCGCAGGGACCGCCGTCCGCGGCGTCCTCGTCGAGATCGGCGGCGACGGCGGCCGCGAGGTCGCCCGGAGGCACAGCGTCGCCGTCGAGCGTCTGCGGCTTCGCGCTCGGGTTCGACATGACCGCGATGCGGCCAGGGCCGCCGCTCGACGGCGGCTGGCCGCCCGCGCCGCCGCCGTCCATGCCGCCCGCCGCGGCGGCTTCGCCGAGGAAGATCAGCGCGGCGTCGCGGCCGCGCAGCCGCGCCGACAGGAGGCGCGCGGCCTCGCTGTCGAGGCGCGTGGTCGAGTACAGCGTGGGCGAGAGGGCCGCGCTCTCGAAGGCCGAGAACACGAAGAGGCCGTTCGCGGCGCCGTCCTCCGCGGCGACCACGTCGCCGCGCCCGGCGACGATGAGCTCCAGCTGGCCGTCGCTCGTCAGGTCGCGCAGCAGCGGCGCGGGGGACGTATCCTCGCCGGACGCCGCCCGGGAGATCGGCAGCGCCTGCTCCGCCTCGGCGCACAGCCCGGGCGCCTGGCTCGGGAGCGACGCGATCGTGGTGCCTTCGAGCGTGGTGTACACGAGCTCGTCGCAGCCGTCGGCGTTGACGTCGCCGGTCGAGAGCTCCATCGCCGTGACCGTGCTCCGCGCCGCGAGTTCCTCGAAGGCGCCAGCGGCGCGCCGGCAGACGCCGTCCGCGCCGCACCCGTAGCCGCCGGGGCACACGAGCCCCTCGGCGCCGCAGAGGTAACGGCACTGGTGCGCGCTCCCGGGCGCGCCGCAGCCGTCCTGCCCGTCGCAGTCCTCGTCCGGCGCCTCGACGACGCGGTTGCCGCAGACGTCCGCCTCGAGGAGCGAGAGGTTCGCGCAGCCCGCCGCCGCGAGCGCCAGAGCGATGGACCAGCCGCGCGCTCGCTTCATGGTCAGGGCGCTCCGACGAGGCTGCCGAACGCGGGCTTCTCCAGGTCGGCGTGGTGCTTCCGCGGGCGGATCGAGCGCGCGCCGGTGCCCGCCGCCGACGCCGAGGCCGCGCCGGTCCTCGCGGCGGCCGGCGCCGGGGCCGCCTCGGAGCCGAGGGGCGAGGCGCTCGCCGCGGCGTCGCCTGGCGCCGCGCCGGCTGGGCCCGCGGCGCCGGACGCGGCGCCGGCTGCGCCTGGCCCCGTACCGGCCGCGCCCGGGGCCGCGCTGGCGGGCTCCGCGGCGACCGGCTGCGCGGCCGCGGCGGACGTCGGCGCGACGGCCGGGGGCGCGACCGCGTCGCCGCCGGCGCGCGGCCACGCGAGCGCCACGGCCACCGCGCCGCCCAGGAGCAGCAGCGCGAACAGCCCGGCGCCGCGGGCGCTGCGCCTCGGCGCCGGGGCGGGCCCGGCGAGCGGGGCGAGCGCCACGGTCCGACCGACCTCGATGGCTGCCGCCGTGGCCGGCGCCGCCGCCGCGTCGCTCGGAGCCGCCGTCTCCGCGCCGCCAGGCTCCGCCGGCAGCATCGGCTGGGTCGCCCCGGCCGCCGCGGCCCCGCTCGCCCCGGCCCCGCTCGCCCCGGCCGCCGCGCCCCCGCTCGCTCCAGGGCTGCGCAGCGTGCCGGCGGCGCCGTCGCCGCCGGGCGCCGCCTCGCCGACGGGGGCGGTCGCCGCGTCGGAGCTGACGTGCTTCGGCCCGATGGACACGACGCGCCCGCCGCTCTCGGGCCGCGGCGCGCCCGCGCCGTCGAGGCCATCGAGGCCGAGCCGGCGCACCTGCTCGGCGAGCGCCTGGACCGCCGCGCCCGCCGAGGGCGGGCGATCCTGGGCGCGCTTCGCGAGCATCGCCAGGAGCGGGGCGTCGAGCTCGGGCGGGACGTCCGCGCAGACGCTCGACGCCCGCGGCGGCTCGTTGAGGACGTGCATCATCATCACGTCCATCATCGACTCGGCCTGGAAGAGCAGCGATCCCGTGAGCATCTCGTAGGCGATCACGCCGAGCGCGTAGATGTCCGAGCGGTGGTCCACGCCCTTGCCGCGGACCTGCTCGGGCGACATGTACGCGGGCGTCCCGACCGCGACCCCCGTGGCGGTCCTGTGGGCGAGGGCGTCGCCCGCGAGCTTCGCCACGCCGAAGTCGAGCAGCTTGGGGAACTGGCGGCCGCTCTTCTCGATCGCCACGAAGATGTTCTCGGGCTTCAGATCGCGGTGCGTGATCCCCGCCGCGTGCGCGGCGTCGAGCGCGTCGGCGATGCCCTCGAGGAGGGGGACGGCGCGGCCCGGCGCGAGGCGCCCCTCGCGCCGGATCAGCGCGCCGAGCGTGAGCCCGTCGAGCAGCTCCATGACGAAGTAGTGCCGCCCGTCGACGACGCCGAACGAGAAGATGTCGATGATGTTGCGGTGCCGGATGCGGTTCACCGCGCGCGCCTCGCCGACGAAGCGCGAGACGACGGTCGGGTCCGACGCGAACCGCTGGTTCAGCACCTTGATCGCGACCCGCTTGCCGATGAGCGGGTGCTCTCCCGCGTAGACGTCGCCGAACGTCCCCGCGCCGAGCAGCCGGTCGACGCGGTACTCGCCGATCACAGCGCCGGGGGCGCTGCCGCTGATCGGCCACCTCGTGCCGCTGCTGCGTGACTCCCTGGGGTTCCTCATGTCGCTGCCAGAGCACGGCGACCTCGTGCGCGTCCGCCTCGGTCCCTTCCCCGCAACCCTGGTGTGCGACCCGGGCCTGACCCGCCACGTCCTGCGCGACGACCGGACCTTCGACAAAGGTGGGCCGCTCTTCGACCGGGCGCGGGAGTTGATAGGCGACGGCGTGGCCTCCTGCCCGCACAGCGAGCACCGCCGGCAGCGGCGCCTGCTCCAGCCCGCCTTCCACCCCTCGCGCCTCCTGGGCTACGCGCAGGCCTTCACCGCCAAGATCGCCGAAGTGACCGGCTCCTGGCGCGACGGCCAGGTCCTCGACGTGCCCGCCGAGATGCTCTCCATCAGCGCGCGGGTCATCGGGGAGACGATGTTCTCCGAGACGCTACCCGCCCCCGTGCTCCACCAAGCGCTCGACGACCTCACCTCCGTCAACGCCGGCGTGTACCAGCGCATGCTCATGCCGCCGCCGCTGGATCGGCTGCCCACCCCCGGCAACCGCCGCTACCACGAGGCCCGCGCCCGCCTGCGCCATACCCTGGGCGGCATCATCGCCGACCGCCGCGCCAGCGGCACCGACCGCGGCGACCTCTTGTCGGCGCTGCTGGCCGCCCGCGACCCCGACCACGCAGGCGTCCGTCAGGCCCTGTCTGACGCCGAGATCTACGATCAAGTCGTGACGTTCTTCCTCGCCGGGGCGGAGACCACCGCCACGACCCTGGCGTGGGCGCTGCACCTCGTGGCACAGCATCCCGACATCGAGGAACGGCTGCACGCCGAGGCCGACGCCGTCCTCAATGGCGGTGCCGCTGCTCACGAGCACCTGCCCAAGCTGGAGCTGACCAGCCGGATCATCACCGAGACCCTGCGCCTGTACCCACCCATCTGGCTGCTCACCCGCTCCGCCGTCGTCGACACCCACTTGGGCGGGCATCCCATCCCCGCCGGCACAACCATCGCCTACAGCCCCTACCTCATCCATCATCGTCCCGACCTGTACCCCGACCCCGAACGATTCGACCCCGACCGATGGGACGGCACACGCCGCCCACCGCCACCGCGTGACGCGTTCATCCCTTTCGGCGGCGGTGCCCGCAAATGCATCGGCGACCAGTTCGGCACGATCGAAGCCACCCTCGCGTTGGCCACCCTCGCCGCCCGCTGGCACCTCCGAGCCCTCCCCGGCCAGCTCGTCCGCCCCGCCGTAAGCGCCTCGCTGCGCCCGCACGGGCTGCGAATGCGCGCCTCGCGAAGGACACCGGCGTCGGCATGAGCAAGACCGGGGGTTCGCCGTAATATGCATCCCGGCTCACGGCCAGGTCGTGGGTGGGACGGGCGGTGGTCTGCGCTCGTCGCGGCCGCCGCTACCAGGCGGCGCGCGTACGGCTTCGCCGATGCGCTCGCTGGCTGAGAGGAGGGAAGAAGATGATGATGGCCAATCCGGTAGCTCCGATCTCCCATTTCCGGTCCCCGACGTCGATGCGGAGCTACGAAGACATCCGCCAGCGTTATGCCGGCGAGATCGAGCGGCGCCTGCTCGAGAGCCAGGCCGGGGCGGGCCTCATTGGTGAGATGATCAGCTATCACCTCTCGACCGGGGGAAAGCGGATACGGGCCATGTTGCCCATCTGGATCTGCGAAAACCTCGGCGGTCCTGCCGAAGACGCCATCGATCTGGGCGTGGGGCTGGAGCTGCTCCATAACGCTACGTTGGTTCACGATGATCTGCAGGACGGCGACACGCACCGCCGCGGGCGACCGGCCGTGTGGCACCGGTGGGGTTCGGCGCAGGCGATCAACGCCGGCGACGCGCTCATCTTCCACGGCTTCGCACGAATCGCGCGATCCCCCCCTGGTCCGCGACTGGTGCCCTTGCTGTCGGACGCGCTGCTTCGTCTCGTCCAAGGCCAGGCAATGGAGTTCCAGCTCCAGGCGCTCCCCGGAGAAGCATGGGCGATCGAGCCGATGCTGGAGACATGGGAGGTGATGGCACGGCACAAGACGGGCGCGTTGTTTGCCGTGTGCCTGTGCGCGGGCGCCGTCGCGGCGGAAGCGGGGGAGGCCACGATCGAGGAGGCCGCCCGGTACGGCGAAGACATCGGCCTGCTCTTCCAGGTGCAGGATGATTATATCGATCTGGTCGGCAACAAAGGTCGCAAGGGCAAGCTCCGCGACCTCCTCGAAGGAAAGCTCTCGTTCCCCGTCGTGTGGGCGTACAAGCACGCGAGCCCGGCTGCAGTCGAGCCCATCCGCGCGATCCTGGGGCGCACGCGGGAGGATCGGACATACCCGATGGCCCTCGAGGCCTTCGAGGCGTTGCAGCGCTGCGGCGCGCTCGAGGCGACAGCAGCGTGGCTGAGGTCGGCGAGCAAGTCCGCGGAAGAGCAGCCTTTGGCAGAGATCGTCCCGGGCTTGGCCGCGTGTTGCCTTTCGCAGGTGGCCGGCGTGCTCGACGCCGAGGCCGAGTCTCCATCGAGGCCGTGCCCCGTCGTAGCGTGCAATCCATCAGAGAGGCCTTAGACGTGCACAACAAACCCGACGCATTCCCGATTCATGGCAGCTCGACGCGCGGCGTGGCGACGCGGATCGCGCTCCTACCCCTCAGAGAATTTCATGTGAGCTTGCGCTTCATTCGGAATGACATCTGGGCCGGGGTGTTGCCCGGGCTCGCGTTCACCCTGGTGGCGCCGCGGCAAGACGACACGAACATGGGCGGAATGCTGCGGGCGCTGCTCGGGAGCCTGCTCTACCTCTGGCTCTATCTCTATGGTCATACACTGGCCAACCAGATTGTCGGCGTCGAGGAGGATCGCATCAACAAACCGGAGCGCCCTCTGCCGTCTGGGTTGGTCTCGTTGGCAGGCGCCCGCCTGCGGCTCTTGGTCGTCACCGCGCTGCTCCTCCTGGTCGGCTGGGGTCTGGGGGTCCTGCGATGGGCTGCGCTGTGGGTGGGGACCTATCTCCTCTTGAACTTCTATGGGCACAAACACTGGTTCTGGAAGAACTCGCTGCCGATGTCGGTCGGGGCCTTGGCGATGCTGTGCGCCGCCTGGGAGCTGGTGCTGCCCATGACCATGAGAGCGTGGCAGGCGGCGGGGACCATCGCCGGATTTGTTGCGCTCACGAGCCCCATCCAAGACTTCCGCGACATCGCTGGCGACCGCCTCTTGAAGCGGAAGACGCTGCCGATTTCCCTGGGAGAGCGGCCGGCCCGGATCGTCGTCAGCCTGGCGCTCTTGGGCTGGCTCCCGGTCGCCGCCCTCCTGATCATGCGGCCCGCGCTCGGGGCCCCCATCGGCTGGGCGTTCGCCTTCGCCATCTTCTCGCTGGAGGTCACCGTCGCGGTACGGCTGCTCCGGTACCAGGGGCCGGCCGCCGACCATCGAACCGATCGCCTGTACGAGTATCTATATTGCCTCTATGTATTCAGCACCATCGCGTTTCTGTTTTATTAGCTGGGCCGCGCCCCGCCCTGCGGGCTACCGCCCCTACGCCCCCGACGGTCGCTACCCCGCCGCCCGGCCGGAGCGAGCCGGGGCACGTGCGAGCGCGCGGCCGGACGACCGCAGCGCAACGATGAGCCCGCCGCGCGGCGCTCGATCGGGCCGCAGCTCACGCTAGCCTCCGGGCCGAGCGCCCCGGCGCACCCCCGAGCCATGCGACCCTGCCTCCTGGTCCTCGTGCGCCACGGCCGCACCGCCGGCAACCGCGCTGGTCACGCGACGCCGATGAGCGGGTGGACCGACACGCCGCTCGACGCGCGAGGGCGGGAGGAGGCCGAGGCGCTGGGGCGCCGCCTCGCCGGAGGCCCGGCGTTCGACGCCGTGTACGCCAGCCCGCTGAGCCGCGCGCTCGAGACGGCGCGGATCGCGGCCGGCGCGTGGGGTCCGGTCCGCGCGCACGACGGCCTGCGCGAGATCGGCTGCGGCGAGGTGGACGGCGCGCCGATCGAGGAGGTCAAGGCTCGCCACGCCGCGCTCTGGGCGGCGAACCTGCGCCAGGACGACGACGACTTCCGCTGGCCAGGCGGGGAGAGCTACCGCGAGTTCCGCGCGCGCTGCCTCGCGACCATCGGCGCGATCGCCGCGAGGCACCCGGGGCAGCGCGTGCTCGTTGTCACGCACGCGGGCGTCATCGGCCAGATCCTCGGGGCGCTGCACGGCGTCCCGGCGGCGCGCTGGGAGCCGTTCCGGCCGGGCAACGCCAGCCTCACGTCGCTCTCGTGGCAGGGCGAGCGCGGCGTCCTCCTGCGCTTCGACGACCGCGAGCACGTCAGCCCCAGCACGCGTCGGCCCGGCGGATGACGCGCAGCCAGTCCGCCGCGTTCCGGGCCGCGGCCGCGCGCGCGTCCGGCGTCGCGCCGGGATCGCTCGCCCGGCTCGCCGTCGCGAGGTGGACTCCGAGCGCGCCCGCGAGCGCGTTGGACGCGGCCGCGAACCAGTAGGCGTCGCGCAGCGGCCGGGTCAGCGCGGGGGCGAGGCCGCGCGCCGAGAGGTAGCCGGCGAGCAGCGTGTCGTGGCGGCGCCGCGCCTCGGGCTCCCAGTAGCCGAGGGCCTGGAGCCACGAGCTCACGTCCTCCAGCGGCGAGCCGATCCGCGCGCGCGCCCAGTCGAGCAGCACCGGCTCCGCGACGCCGTCGCGGCGGCGGACCATGACGTTGCCCGGGTGCACGTCGCCGTGGATCACCGCGCGGCCGAGCGGCTGGAACGCGAGGAGCTCGCGGCGCATCGCGGGCAGCGCCGCCACGACCCGCCGCAGCGCGGGCAGCGCCCGGGCGAGCGCCGGGACCGCACCGCGGGGCAGGCGCTCGGCCAGCGAGAGGGCGCCCCGCGCCGCGGCCAGGTTCTCGGCCTCGTAGTCCCACGCCGGCAGGGAGGCGCGCGGCGCCGTCGCGTGGAGGCGCGCCAGGCGCTCGAGCACCTGGGCGGTGTGCCCGCTGTCGGACCAGGGCCAGGCGTGCGCCGGCTCGATCCGCTCGAGGTAGAGCAGCCAGCGCCCGCGCCCGAGCCGCTCCGCGCCGAGCAGCTCGGGCGAGAAGCGCCGCGCGACCGACCTCGAGAGCCGCCGGTAGACGGTCGCCTCGCGCGCGGCCGCGCCGTGCACGAGCTTGGCCACGAGCGCGACGGGGCGCGCCCCCGCGCCGCCGCGCAGCCGCGCGGTGACCAGCGCGACCTCCGAGCAGAGCCCGCCCGGGAGCGGGCGCACCTCGATGGCCGCATCGCGGACGGCATCGCCGTGGCGCGCGACGAGAAAGGCCGTCACCGCGGCGCGATCCAGGGCATCTCGCGTCATCCATCACCTCCCGGACCCGACGATGCGCCGAGGCCAGCTCACGATCCACACGGCGCCTCGATTCCGGTCCACGCGCCGGAGCCGTGCGCCCGACGACGCCGGAGCGGCGGCGCGCGGCCGCGCTGGAGCGGCGTCCCCGGGCGGCAGCGCGCCGCCGCGGCGGCGAGCGCCCCCGGCCCGGACGGCCCATTCTCACTGGCTTCGGTTGCCCGGATGAGTATTCTCCCGGGCGGGTGTCGCGGCCGCGGAGCGCCGCGACAGGTCATCACGGGACGGTCGGGCCGCCTTCCCCCTTCGCGCGACGTCGCTCGCGCCCCGGCGGTCCTTTGAGTCGATCCCCGTCACAGCACGCCCCCGGAACCTGGGCCCCCGCGCGCCGCATCGCCGAGCGCGTCCTCGGCCCGATCGAGCGCTTCCTGCACGTCGAGGCCGCCAGCGGGATCGTCCTCTTGGTCGCGTCCGTCGCCGCCCTCGCGTGGGCGAACTCGCCGTGGGGCGACGCGTACGAGCACCTCTGGCATCTCCCGATCACGGTCGGCGCCGGCTCGCTGGTGTTCACCCAGCCCCTCCACTTCTGGATCAACGAAGGGCTGATGACGATCTTCTTCTTCGTCGCCGGCCTGGAGATCCGGCGGGAGATCCACGAGGGGGAGCTCTCGGATCTCAAGCGCGCGGCGCTGCCGGTCGCCGCGGCGCTCGGCGGCATGATGGCGCCCGCGCTCCTCTACCTGTCGCTCAACGCTTCGCCCGTCTCGCGGCACGGCTGGGGCGTCCCCACGGCGACCGACATCGCGTTCGCGGTGGGCGTCCTGGCCTTGCTCGGCAAGCGCGTGCCCCCTGCCCTGCGCGTGCTCCTGCTCGCGCTCGCGATCATCGACGACATCGGCGCGATCATCGTCATCGCGCTGTTCTACTCGTCGGGCGTCGCGTGGAGCGGGCTGCTCATCGCCGGCGGCGGGGTGCTCGCGGTGCTGCTGCTCCAGCGCTTCGGCGTCCGCTCGCCCGCCGCCTACGTGCCCGCCGGCGCCGTCCTCTGGTTGGGCATGCTCCGCGCCGGCGTCCACCCGACGATCGCCGGCGTCGTCATCGGGCTGCTCACGCCGGTGCGCTCCTGGTTCGGCAGCCACGGGTTCCTCGCCGCGGCGCGCGACGCGGTGGACAGGGTCGCCGCCCTCGCCCAGCGCGACGGTCACCGCGCCGACGAGCTGCTGAAGCCCCTCGGGCGGATCCGGCAGGCCCAGCTCGAGGCGCTGCCGCCCGTGGTCCGGCTCCAGGCGGCGCTCCACCCGTGGGTCGCGTACGGCATCATGCCGCTGTTCGCCCTCGCCAACGCCGGGGTCCGCGTCGACGGCTCCTCGCTCGACCACGCGGCCTCGGGGACGATCCTGCTCGGGGTCACGGTCGGCCTGGTCGCCGGCAAGCCGATCGGCATCTTCCTCTCGAGCTTCGCGATGGTCCGGCTCGGCGTCTGCGCCCTGCCGCGCGGCGTCGGCTGGCGCGGCATCGCGGTCGTGGGCTGCGTCGCGGGCATCGGCTTCACGATGGCGATCTTCATCGCCGGCCTCGCGTTCGACGACCCCGCGAAGCTCGCCGCGGCCAAGCTCGGCGTCCTGCTCGCCTCGGCCGTGGCCGCCGTGGTGGGCCTCCTCGTCGGCAGGCTCGCGCTGCCGAGGTCCCCGGAGCCCGGCGCGGCGCGGACGGCCACGGAGGCCGAGGCGTCGACGGAGCAGTAGCCGCCGCGGGCGATCGCCTGCGCGACGGCGAGTTCGAAGCCTGTCGGCGTACGCCTCTCCGTCGCCGGGATCGCATGGCGCCGCTGCAGCGCGGCAACGCTCACGCCCTGCACGTCGGGCTCACCTCGCCGTCGGCGAGGCAGCGCTGCGTGCAGAACGCACCTCGAGCCCAGCCGCGGATCGGTTTTGCTCCTGGCCGGAGTTGCCTCTCCGGAGTTGCCCTATCGATGGCCCGACTCACCTCCTGGAGATCCGTGCCTGCCTCGGCTTGACGCTGCTCGTATCCGACATTCATACTGTGGCAACGAGCGGCCGCCGACGGCCCTGTCCTCGCCGTGGAGCGAGCGCGGGTTCCCTGGGCGGGCCGGCGCAGCGCATGCAGGGCGTTCGTTCGGGCCGGCGCGCTGCGACGATCACGACAGATTGACTGTCGGTGGCGGATGCCCTGTGGGCGAGCCGTCCCGCGCAGCGCCGATGCAGGCTGTCCTTGCCTGGCGGGATCGCACAGGCGCGCCACCGCGGAGCCGGAGCAGCGCGCCGGATTCGCACGTTCCCAGAGCACCACGGAGGCATGGCGATGAACGAGCGTCGGGGACAACACGGCAAGCGCAGCGGTGCCTCGGAGCCGCCTCCCGGGCAAGGGGTCGCTCCGGCGCCGGAGCCTCAAGGCGTCTCCCAGGCGCAAGAGCCTGTCTCCCAGACGACTGGACAGGAGGCGCGCGCGCGCCGAGGCGAGCCGGCGGAGCGCAGGAGCGAGCGGGAGCTCCTGTCGCGCTACGAGGTGTGCGCACCACCGCCGTGCCCGGCCCGCGAAGAGCTGCGGATACCAAAAAAACTGAACCTGGTCTTCGAAACGGGCGGCGTCCTGGGCATCGCGGAGGTCGGGGCCCTCGCTGCGCTCTCCGAGGCGCTCGTCAATGACGAGAGATACAAGGACACGTACATCTCCTATATTGCAGGGACGTCCGCCGGCGCCATCATCGCCGCCCTCCTGGGCGCCCGCTATACGCATACCGAGATCACGGACCTGTTCAACATCGACATCGCGAAGCTCACCAGGGCCGCCGGGCTCAGCCTCATCCCGGTCGTGGGCGCGTACGCCGGCATGATCTGGGGGCTCCTCACTCGGCTCGAGCTGTTCCGAAGCGAATATTTCCTACAGCTCCTCCGGGACGCGCTGCGGGCGAAAGGCGTCAGGACGTTCGGCGACATGATCATGCCGGGATGTGAGGCGGAGAGAGACCCGGCGCGCAGGTACAGGGTTCACGTCATCGCCTCTGACATCACGCGCGGGCGCATGCTCGTCCTGCCCGATGACGTCAACACCGATCTCTACGGCGTGGAGCCGGACGACCTCGACGTGGCACAGGCCGTGCTAATGAGCTCGAGCATCCCCTTCTGGTCCCGCCCGGTCCGGCTCACGGGCGCGAACGGGGTCGAGAGCTACATCGTCGACGGTGCGCTGACGAGCGGCTTTCCGATCCACCTGTTCGACGTCGGCGCGCCGGAGACGGAGGACACGTTGACCCTCGGAATTCGAGTGAGCTCCGAGAGGTATAATGAGGCCAAGCCTCCATCCATCTACCACATGACCAAGGCCATCATCGCCACGGCGTTCTCGGCGCGCGACGTGAGCGAGATCTCGAAGCGCATCGACAAGCTGAAGTGGGCGAGGGCCATCCAGATCAACACAGGCACCATCTCCACCCTCGAGCGCCTGTCCCCGCTGAAGCGGGAGATGTTGTACAACTCCGGCTACCTCACCATGAAGCGCGCCATCGACGCGAACATCCTGGAGCGGGCCACGCCGGTCCAAGCTGCCGCAGGGAGAGCGGAGCGGAACGTATCGGGCCTGAGGCAGCCGTGATCACCATGCTGCCCGGAGAGAGACCAATGGACCAGCACACGGATCAGGAAGGACCGCCGGCGGTCGCGTGCGAGCCTGGCCCCATGAGGAGCGAACGGGATCTCTTGTCCCGTTACGAGCCGTGCGAGCCCGCCGAGCCGACGACGAGCATCTCCGAGGAGCGATATCCTCCCAAGAAGCTGAACCTGGTCCTCGAAGGAGGCGGCCTCAGAGGGGTCGCGCTGGTCGGCGCGGTCGCTGCGCTCTCGGAGGCGCTCACCCAGAAGTACAAGGACACGTACATCTCGTACCTCGCCGGGACCTCGGCGGGCGCCCTCGTGGCCACCCTCCTGGGAGCCCGTTATACGCCGTCGGAGATCGCCGACATCGTCGGCGGCCCTGAGTTCACGAGGATCGCCGACCCGACCCCGCTCGACGTCGTCCCGGTCGTGGGCAGGCCCATCGCGATGGCCTGGGGGGCCCTCTCGCACCTCGGGATGCTCAAGGGCGACGCGCTCCTCTCCCTGTTCCGGGACAAGCTCGAAGCCAAGCGCATCAGGACCTTCCGAGACCTGATCATGCCCGGCTGCGAGAACGAGCGAAACCCGGCGCGCAGGTATCGGGTGCACCTCATCGCGTCCGACATCACCCGCGGGCGCATGCTCGTCCTCCCCGACGACATCAACACCGAGCTCTACGGGGTCGAGCCTGACGACCTGGAGGTGGCCCTCGCCATGCGCATGAGCATGAGCTTCCCGTTCGTGTTCAGGCCGGTGCAGCTCACGGGACGCAACAAGGTGACGAGCTACATCGTGGACGGCGGGCTCCTGAGCAATTTCCCCGTGCACCTGTTCGATACCGGCGCTCCGGCGCCGGAGGAGACGCTGACGCTCGGCATTCGCGTGCTCCGCGCCCGCTATCACTCGATCGGGCGTCCTCTCATGGCTGCCCGCGCGCTCTGGGCGCTCGGCTCCACGGTACAGGAGGCGCGCGACGTCGGCGATACATCCAAGCTGGTCGACAGGCTGAAGTGGGCGAGGGTGATCGAGGTCAACGCGCAAGCGGTGCCCATCTTCAAGCTCGGCATGAATCCGCTCGCGCTGTCGCCCGTCGAGAGAGAGCTCCTCTACAACAGGGGTTACTACGTCACGAAGCGGGCCCTCGGCGCCGACTTTCTGGAGCGGGGGCGAGCGGTGCACGCTGCTGCCGCGAGGGCTGAACGAGGAGCGCGAGGTACGCCTGGGGCCGCGGTGGTCCGTCCGCCGCTCGCGGCGGGGTGGCCCGAGCATCCGGGCGGCCGGTGAGCCTGGTGGCGATGGCGAGATAGGCGGCGTCGGCGGTGGCGGTCCTGGAGCGCCCCCCGCGCGGCGTGCGTCAAGCCCCGACCGCGGCGTCCAGCGCCGCGCGGCCCGCGTCCAGCCCGGCGTGGCCCGCGTGGACCGCGCGCAGGAGGCGCCGCACCGCGCCGGCGTCGGGCAGCCGGTAGGCGGCGCGGCTGATCTGGTTGCCGACGTGGATGGTGCACGCGGACGGCGGCAGCGCCGCGAAGATGTCCTCGTCCGTGCGGTCGTCGCCGATCGCGATCACCGCCGCCCTCGCCGGGACGTCGTCCAGGATGAGCGGCACCACCCTGCCCTTGTGGACGCCGCGCGGCCGGACCTCGAGCACCTTCGCGCCGGCGAGGAGCTCCAGGGCGTCCATGGGGATGCCCTCCTCGAGGCGCGCGCGCAGCTCGCGCACGTGATGGCTCGCCAGCTCGGGCTCGGCCGTGCGGTAGTGCCACGCCAGGCTCACCGTCTTCTCCTCGATGAAGCTGCCCGGCGTGCGCCGGGTGACGTCCTCGAAGATCGCCCGCACCCCGCCCTTCCACGCCGCGGCGTCCGGCTCGAGCGCGACCCAGTCGTCGCTCGCCCTGGGCCGCGACCAGAAGCCGTGCTCGGCGTGGAGGTGGAGCGGCAGCGCGCCGAGCCAGCGCTCGATGTCGGCGCGCCGGCGGCCGCTCACGACGTGCACACGATCGCGCTCGGACAGCGCCCTCAGCAGGGCGAGCAGGTCCTCGTCCGGCGCGGCGAGGTCGGGCACCGGCGCGAACGGGACCAGCGTGCCGTCGTAGTCGAGGATCCACACGCGCTGCGGCGCGCGGCGGACGCTCTCGACCACGCTCTCGGGCATCCCCCGGCGCGACGGCGGGGCCGCCGCGGGCGCGGCCGACGAGGCGCGGTCGAGATCCGCAAGGAACGACTGCGCCCAGGTGTGCACGTCGTGCGTGCCCACGCGGCGGCGCAGCGCCGCCATCCGGAGCCGCTGCTCGGCGGGCGGCATCGCGATCGCCTGCTTCACCGCGGCCGCGACCGAGCCGATGTCGTACGGGTTGACCGAGATCGCCTCCGCGAGCTCGGACGACGCGCCCGCGAACTCGCTCAGGATCAGCGCGCCGTCGTCGTCGACCCGCGCCGCGACGTACTCCTTCGCGACGAGGTTCATGCCGTCGCGGAGCGGGGTCACCAGCATCACGTCGGCGGCGAGGTAGAGGGCGACCACCTGCTCGAACGGCAGCGACCGGTGCATGTAGTGGATCGGCGTCGCGTACGTCGTACCGTACTGCCCGTTGATGCGGCCGACCATCTCGTGCACGAGCCGCCGGAAGTCGGCGTACGCGCCGGCCGACTCGCGCGTGGGCACGGCGAGCTGGAGGAAGCGGACGTGCTCGCGCAGCTCCGGCTCGCGCTCTAGCAGCCGCTCGATCGCGAGCAGGCGGCGCGGGATCCCCTTCGTGTAGTCGAGGCGGTCGATCCCGAGCACGATCTTGCGGCCGCGCGCCTCGGCGCGGATGCGCGCGGCCTCCTCCCGGACGCCGGGGTGGCCCGCGAGCCGCTCGATCTCGGCGGCGTCGATGCTGATGGGGTGGACCCCCAGCGCGACCTTGCGCCCGTCGTGCTCGATCGCCGCCTCGCCCGGCTCGACGTCGAGCACGTGCGCCGCCGACGCCGCGAAGTTCCTGCGGTAGGCGGCCGTGTGGAAGCCGATCAGGTCGGCGCCGAGCAGGCCCCGCACGATCTGCTCCCGCCACGGGAGGATGCGGAAGACCTCGGCGGACGGGAACGGGACGTGGAGGAAGAAGCCGATCCGCGCCCCGGGGAGGCGCCGCCGGAGGAGCGCCGGGAGGAGCAGGAGCTGGTAGTCGTGCACCCAGATCGCGTCGCCCGGCGTGTACTGCGCGGCGACGACGTCGGCGAAGTGCTCGTTGACGCGCTGGTAGGCCTCCCAGTCGAGCTCGGCGTCGAGGTTCACCTTGTCGAGCAGGTAGTGGAACAGGGGCCACAGGACGCCGTTCGAGAAGCCGTCGTAGAAGCGGCGCTGCTCCGCGGCCCCGAGGTGCACCGGCACGGCGCGCATCCCGGCGAGCGCCGCGTCGGCGTCCCTCCGCTGCTCCGGGGAGAGGCTCGCGACGCTGCCCGGCCAGCCGATCCAGACCGCGCAGTGGCGCTCGTGCGGGCCGCGCATGGCGGCGGCGAGGCCGCCCGAGGAGCGCGTGAGGCAGAGCGCGCCGCGGTCGACGCGCACGCTGATCGGGAGACGGTTGGAGACGATGAGCAGTCGGGCCATGGAACTCCCCTCCTCTGCGGTGACGAGGCGCCGCTCGCCGGGCGCGAGGCGCGGCGCCGCCCTCGTCCGCCGGGCGCGAGGCGCGCCGGCGCAGGGACGGGCCGCGCGCCGCGAGGCCGCGTGCCATCGAAAACGAACAGGGCGCGACGCCCACCGCGGGCGCGCGTGGCTGAGCGAATACTTTGAACTCAAAACATATCGCGCGGCGTCGCGCAAGCCGATCCGGCGCGCCGGAGGGCCGCGCGCGCCGTTCGGTCATCCACCTCGCACCTCGCCGCGCAGGAGCGTCGCGGCGCGTCGGGCGCCGATGGAGGGCGACGCACGCTCGTGGACCGACGGGTGCGCGGGCCGATGGCGGATCCCTGGCGGCAGCGACGGGGCGCGCCGTGGCGCCGCCTCGAGCCCGACTCGCATGCTGCAGGCGCGCGCGGACACGACGAGCGACTCGCCCACCGGCCGAGCGAGCCGTGGACGCGACAGCGCCCGGCCCAGCAAGGCCGCTCGGGTGATGCCTTCCCCGACTCCGTGGCTCAGGCACATCCCGTCAGGCGCGACTCGCTCCGAGCATGCCTGACCGATCGCGGGTATCGAGAGGGTGCATCGAAGCTGGCACGTCATCGCGCCCCTGCTACGCCACCCGCCACGGACACCCGCCCTGGCGGCATGGCACGGCCCGCCCTGCGGCATGGCACGGCCCGCCCTGCGGCATGGCATGGAAGGAGTCGAAGCATGGCCCAGACACGGAACAGCGTGACGAGCCCGTGGGGCGAGCGGACGCCGTACTTCGGCGAGCACCAGTGGCCGGCGCGGGTCGACGAGCAGACGGATGAGGAGCCGGAGCGATGGGTCCAGTCCTGCTGCGTGCTGTGCACGAACGGATGCGGGCTCGACATCGGCGTCAAGGGGAACAGGATCGTCGGCGTCCGAGGCCGGGCCCAGGACGCCGTCAACCACGGCCGGCTGGGCCCGAAGGGGCTCCACGGCTGGGTCGCGAACAACAGCCCCGACCGGCTGACCCGGCCGCTGATCCGCACCGGCAAGAAGCCCGGCGACGCGTTCCGTGAGGCCACGTGGGAAGAGGCGATGGATCTCATGACCCGCCGGTGCAGGGACGTGGTCGCGCGGTACACGCCCGGCGCGGTCGCCATCTACAACAGCGGTCAGCTGTTCATCGAGGACTACTACACGCTCAGCGTCATCGCCCACGCCGGGCTCCGCACGAACCATATCGATGGGAACACGCGGCTGTGCACCGCGACGGCGGGCAGCTCGCTCCGCGAGACGTTCGGCCGCGACGGGCAGCCCTCGAGTTACCGGGACTTCGACGTCGCCGACTGCATCCTGCACGTCGGCCACAACATCGCCGCGACCCAGACCGTGTCGTGGATGCGCGTCCTCGACCGCCGCCGGGGCCCGAGCCCGCCCAGGCTCGTCGTGATCGACCCGCGGACCACCGACACCGCCCGGGAGGCCGACGTCCACCTGGCCCCGCGCCTCGGCACGAACGTGGCGCTGCTGAACGGGCTCATGCACCTGATCCTCCGGAACGGGCATGTGGATCAGGCGTTCGTCGACGCGCACACGGTCGGGTTCGAGGCTCTGCGGGAGAAGGTCGAGGCGTATCCGCCCCGGCGCGTGGCCGAGATCACCGGCGTCCCCGTGGACCTGCTGAACGCCGCGGCCCGCCTGCTCGGGACGAGCGAGCGGCTCATGGCCACCGTGCTCCAGGGCGTCTATCAGGCGCACGAGGCCACGGCCGCGGCGTGCCAGGTCAACAACCTCGTCCTGATCCGCGGCATGATCGGCAAACCCGGCTGCGGCGTGATGCAGTCGAACGGCCAGCCGACCGCGCAGAACACGCGCGAGACCGGCGCCGACGGCGAGTTCCCGGGGTTCCGCAACATGCAGAACCCGGCGCACGTGGCCGACCTCGCGCGCGTGTGGAACGTCGAGCCGGACGTGATCCCCACCTTCGCGCCCCACACCCACTGCACCCAGCTGTTCCGGCTGGCCGAGCAGGGGTCGATCCGGATGCTCTGGATCATCGCCACGAACCCGGCGGTCTCGGTGCCCAACCTGCCTCGCATCCGCAAGACGCTGGCGAAGGAGGATCTCTTCGTCGTCGTTCAGGACGGCTTTCCGACCGAGACCACGCGGTTCGCCGACCTGGTGCTGCCGAGCGCGATCTGGGGGGAGAAGACCGGCACGTTCACGAACGCCGATCGGACGGTGCACATCTCGTACAAGGCCGTCGATCCGCCGGGCGAGGCGCGGCCGGACATGGATATCTTCCTCGATTTCGCCCGGCGCATGGGCTTCACGGACAGGGACGGTCAGCCGCTCATCGCGTGGGACACGCCCGAGGGCGCGTTCGATGCGTGGCGCGCGTGCAGCGAGGGCCAGAACTGCGATTACAGCGGCCTCACCTATGCCAGGCTCACCGGCGGCTCGGGCGTCCAGTGGCCGGTGAACGACGCGCATCCGGACGGGACCGAGCGGCTCTATACGGATCTGCGCTTCCCGACCGGCGCTGACGAGTGCGGGAGCTACGGGCACGACATCGAGACCGGCGCGGCGGCCACGCGCGAGGAGTATTCGGCCAACGACCCGGCGGGCCGCGCCATCCTCAAGGCCGCCGACTGGTTCCCTCCGCCGGAGTCGCCCGACGACGAGTACCCGCTGTGGGTGACGACCGGGCGGCTCGTCTACCACTTCCACACGCGGACGAAGACCGGCCGGTCCCCGGCGCTGCAGGCGGCGGCCCCGGACGTGTTCGTGCAGATGAGCGCCGAGGACGCCGCGCGCATGGACGTGAGCGAGGGCGACATGGTCGAGGTCGTCACCCGCCGCGGCCGGGTGCGCGGTGCCGCGAGGATCGGCGATATCCTCCCAGGGCACCTGTTCATCCCGTTTCACTACGGCTACTGGGACGAGGAGGGGACCGACGGGGCCGAGCCGGACGGGCGGCCGCGCGCCGCGAACGAGCTGACGATGACGACGTGGGACCCGGTGAGCAAGCAGCCGGCCGTGAAGTTCGCGGCGGCCAGGCTGCAGAAGGTGAGCGCCGCGCAGCGCGCCGTCGCGAAGGTCGCCGGCGCGGCGGAGCGGGTGGTCGCGCGCGCGGGCGCGGCGGTCGCGTCGGCGATCGCGCGCCCTTCCGGCGAGGCGCCGGAGCGGCAGCGCCTGGCCGACTACATCGGCCTGCTCCGGCTGGCCCACGAGCGGTTCATCGACGCGTGCGACGCCGCGTCCGAGCACGAGCTGAACGAGGGCGAGCTGTCGATGGGGCTATCGCGGCTCCAGGAGCTCTCGCGGCAGTCGCTCTCGTGGCTGGAGCCGGCGGCGCGGCCGTACAACCCCGCCCCGCCGCCCGGCGACGCGAACGAGCTCGGGTCGCTGCCGGGGAAGATCCGGCTGAACCGGGCCAGCGAGGGCAAGCTCGGGCAGCTCCGCGGGCTGCACGAGCTGTACGTGCTCGCGGCCGATCTGCACATCACGCTCGTCGCCGTGAAGAAGACGGCCATGATGCTGCTCGACCGCCCGCTGATGGCGAGCTGCGATCGGATCGAGGTGAACACCCATCGCCAGCAGGCCTGGCTCCAGACCCAGGTCGGCGCGAACGCGCCGCAGGTCCTGGGCGTCCCGTTCTGACGACGGGCGGGCTGACCCCGGACGAGGGCGCGCCCCGCGGACCGCGCTGACCCACGACGGCGGAGCGCCCGGCGCTACGCGCGCGCCTCGCGCTGCGAGATCGAGCTCAGCAGCGCTGACGACCCTACCCCGCCGTCCCTGTCGGCGATGTCCGACAGGCTGATGACGCCGACAGGATGCTTGTGGTCATCGACACAGACGATCCTCGACTTCTTGTGCTCGCTCATCAGGCGCGCGGCGACGCTCAGATCCTCGTCCGGCCCGCAGCAGACGACCTCTCGGGTCATCACGTCTTCTGCCCGCGTCGACGAGGCCTGACGGTGCTCCGCGAGCACACGGATCGCGAGATCCCGATCGGTGAGAGCGCCGATGACGGATCCGTCGTCACCGCAGATCGGTACGAAACCGATGTTCCGCGCCTGCATCAGCTCGGCGATGTCCTCGACGAGCTCGCTCGCCTTGCAGCACGCCACGTCGGTCTTCATGAGCTCGGAGCAGTTCATTGTCTCCCCTCCTGGCACCGCGTTCAACATTGTGTTCGAGACGCCCATCGTCACGCCTCCGGGTCCAGCAAACGGCGGGCCATCACGCCGACGAGGTACAGGTGTCGAGCTCGCCGCGAGCGGGAAATGGCTCTACGCGCGGTGTCGCGACGATCGAGCGGGCAGGAGGGAAAAGTGGCCCCGGTCTTCCGCTCCCGACGATGCGCCGCCCGAGGAAGCATCGGATTACCGAGAAGGATCTTTTCGCTCCGACGAGGCCGCCCAGATGTTCAGGTCGCCCTCGCCGGCGAAGGTATCGATCTCAGCGAGCTCCTCACGGGTAAACGACAGGTTCTTGAGCGCGCCCACGCAATCGACGACCTGCTCGGGACGGCTCGCGCCAATGAGCGCCGAGGTGACGCGGCCGCCGCGCAGAACCCAGGCCAGCGCCATCTGTGCGAGGGTCTGGCCGCGCCGCTCGGCGATGCGGTTGAGGCTACGGATGCGGGCGATGTTCTCCTCGCTGAGGAAGCTCGTCCGCAGGGACTTGCCCTGGGCCGCACGGCTCTCTTCAGGGATGCCGTTCAAATATTTCGTCGTCAGCATGCCCTGCGCCAGGGGCGAGAACACGATGGAGCCCATGCCGAGCTCATCGAGGGTGTCGAGCAGCCCGTCCTCCTCGATCCAGCGGTTGAGCATGGAATAGCTCGGCTGGTGGATGATGCAGGGCGTCTTCAGCTCGCGCAGGAGGGCGAGCGCCTCGCGGGTGCGCTGGCTGTTGTAGGACGAGAGGCCGGCATAGAGCGCCTTGCCCTGTCGCACGGCCGAGTCCAGCGCCATCATGGTCTCTTCCAACGGCGTGCTCGGGTCGAAGCGGTGGGAATAGAAGATGTCGACATAATCGAGCCCCATCCGCTTGAGGCTTTGGTCGAGGCTGGAGAGGAGATATTTGCGACTGCCCCATTCGCCGTAAGGACCCGGCCACATGCGGTAGCCAGCCTTGGTGGAGATCACCAGTTCGTCACGCAGGCCGTGAAAGTCGCCGCGCAGGATTTCGCCGAACAATGTCTCCGCCGAGCCGGGGGGAGGGCCGTAATTGTTCGCGAGATCGAAATGGGTGATGCCGAGGTCGAAGGCCGTCCGGCAGATCTCCCGCGCAGTCGCCGCCGATTTGTCCTCACCGAAATTGTGCCAGAGCCCGAGCGAGATCGCTGGCAGCAATAGCCCGCTGCGGCCGCATCGATTGTAGATCATCTCGTCATAACGGTTCTCAACGGGCAGGTAGGCCATCTTTCCCTCCGGGCACGATCCGCGCTTGGCTCGCGGTGACACGTAGTCCTTCATGCAAAGCGCGTGATGACGCTGATGCCAAGACCCTCGAACCGATCCATGGCCATCAAGGCGTCGGGCGCCTCTTCCAAGCTGATATGCTTGCCGATGAGCTTCTGCGGCGCGAGCTTGCCGGCGCGGATCATGGCCATCATGTCCTGGTAGCGGAAGGCTTGCATGCCGTGGCTGCCATACACCTCCAGCTCGTGCGCGATGATCTGCCCCATCGGCACCTGAGCGCGGGCATGATCGCCCAACATCAAACCGACCTGCACGTGACGCCCGCGGCGGCGCAGGTTGGCGATGGAGTTGAAGCAGGTGGCAGGATGGCCCAGCGCATCGATGGAGACATGCGCGCCGCCCTTGGTGATCTCTTTCACGGCTCCGACCACATCGGCAGCGCTCCGCGCGTTGACGGCTGCAACCGCGCCCATCGCCTTCGCGAACGCGAGCTTCTCGTCCGTGAGGTCGATGGCGATCACGTTCGCGCCCATGGCGCTCGCGATCATGATGGCGGACAATCCAACACCGCCGCATCCATGCACCGCCACCCATTCTCCGGGCTTCACGCGGCCCTGGTCGACGATCGCGCGGAACGACGTCACGAAGCGACAGCCGAGGCTCGCCGCGGTGGCGAAGTCGAGCTCGTCGGGAAGGGCGACGAGATTGGTGTCCGCGTAATCGACCGCCACGTATTCCGCGAAGGAGCCCCAGGCAGTGAAGCCCGGCTGAAACTGCCGCTCGCAAACCTGATGATTGCCGGAATGGCATTCATGGCAATGCCCGCAGCCGCCGACGAACGGCACCGTGACGCGGTCGCCCTCCTTCCAGCGCGTGACCTGTTTGCCTGTCGCCAGGACGGTGCCCGCCAGCTCATGCCCCGGCACGTGCGGCAGCACCACGTCCGGATCGTGCCCCATCCAGCCATGCCAGTCGCTCCGGCACAGGCCCGTCGCCTCCACCTTGATCACGACGCCTTCCGCGGAAGGCGCAGGATCCGGCGCGCTCTGCACGCGCGGCGGCCGACCGAACTGCTCGAAGAGAACCGCTTTCATGATGAGCCCTTCCTCCGCGACGATGGAAGGGCGGTATAGCGGTGATGGGATGGCAGGGCAAATGCGGGGCTACCGGTGGTCGCGACATCGGCGCCCGTCCCCGCCAGGTGCGGCCGGGTCGCTCCGTCGGCTCACGTCGAGGTCATGGATCTGTAAGCGCAGGCTCACCGGATCCGGAGGTCGATCGTCATGTCCTTTCCGCCCCGCTGGACGGCGATCGCGAGGTTGTCCGCCGAGCGCAGCCGGGCATAGGCCTGGAGGGCGCTCTGCGGGTCCGTGAGATCGAAGCCGTTGATCGACCGGAGCGTGTCCCCCTTGCGCAGGCCGACCGCGGTCAGCAGCGAGTCGGCCCCGACCCGCGCGAGGCGGACGCCGATCACCCGCTCTCCCTCGCGGACGGGGACGATCCGCGCGGAGCGCATGAGCTCGCCCTGCTTCTCCAGGACGAGATCGATCGCCGTCCGGTCGACGATGAACTCCGTGTCGCTCACCTTCCTGATCTTCGACGCGATCTCCGGCGGGAGCGCGCCGCGCTTCGGCGGCTTCGGCGCGGCGCGGGGCGCGGGCGGCGCCGGCGCGCGCCGGTTGTCGCCGATGCGGACCTGGCAGCGCGCCCCCGGCTCGGCGAGCCACACGCGGTCCCAGCCGATCGCGAGCACCGAGCGGCCCTCGACCGGATCGCCCGCCCGGCGGAGGAGCGGCTCCCCCCGCCCCACCGCGATCGTCGCGAACGACCAGGAGGGATCCTCCGAAGCGGCGATGAGCAGGACGCGCGCGTCCTCGCACGTCGGATCCAGCAGCGGATCGCCGAAGGCGGCGGGGTCCTCGTCCGCCTCCTCGCGCGCGGGCTTCGGCGTGAGGGGCCCTGTCCTGGAGTCGAACGGGTTCCGCGCCAGGATGGCCGCGGCGCTGGTCGCGTGATCGCTGGAATCCGGGACGCGCGGCGGCGGCGGCGGCGGCTCCGAACGAGCCGCAGGAAGCTCGGAGAGCCACGCTTCCTCGACGAGGTACGAGATCCCGGAGGCCTGCTGGTACGCGGCCGTCATGATCATCCCGCCGAGGAGCGCCGGGAAAGCTCGCTTGATGAGGAGTTCCGGGACCACCGCCGCCTTCCAGATCTCGTGACCACGCGGGCGCCGGCGCCCCCCGCGGCTCGCCAGGAGCCGTGGATGGAGCGCGGGCGCCCGCGCGGGTGTTCCTTGCACGCCTTGCGCGTCGCGACCCTCGCGCGAGCGCGGCCTGCCCGTGGTGGAGCAGCATCCGTGCCCAGGTGGCTTGGGAGTTGCTGCCCGCCGGCGCATGACAAGAAGGACAGGCTCCGCGCCGCTGCCCCGCCCCGTCGCCCTCGTCGCCCTCGTCGCCGCGCTCGCCGCGATGGCCCTCCCGCTGGCCGCGGGCTGCGCGCCGGACCCGCAGAACACGCCCTGCTCCAGAGACGCCGAGTGCCGGCGCCGCGACGAGGATCTCAGGTACTGCATCAGCGCGACGTGCGTCGAGTGCCTCTCGAGCGCGATCTGCGGCGCAGGGAACGAGTGCGTCGACGGGCGATGCGTGCTCCGGTGCCGGGACGCGCGCGACTGCCGATCCGACCAGCTCTGCCGCGACGGCACGTGCGAGGCGCGATGAGGTGCGACATCGTGTCGCATCTGGGACAATGGATCGCATGAACGCGCGAAGCCGAGAGGGACGGAGCACCATGGGGCTGACGCTCCAGCTGTGGCTCATGCTCCTCGCGCCGATCGTCCTTGCCGTCGCGCTCTACGGGGTGGTCATCCACACGACGCGGCACCAGTTCCTCCGCAGCCAGGCGGCCGCCGAGCTGCGCCACCACGCGAGCCTGGTCGAGGCGGCGATCGGCGGGGCCGTCGAGCGCGGCCAGGTCGAGCTGCTCAAGCACCGCATCGAGCGGCTCGCGCAGGCCGACCGCATCCTCGGGATCGCGGCGTTCGACGCGGGCGGGAGCCCCATCCTGGTGACGGATCCGATCGCGGGCGAGGCGGCGGAGCTCGCGGCGCTGGCGCGGCGGGCGCTCGCGACGGGCGCCGAGATCGAGGAGGAGCGCGCGCTCGGCGCGGCGCCGGCGCTCGTGCGCACCGTCACGTTCTCGCAGCGCGGGCTGTCGGTCGTGGCCGTGGTCGTCCGGGATCTCCGCTACCTGGACGAGTTCGCGCGCAGCTCGAACCGCGGGCTGGCGCTCGCCGGGGCCGCGCTCCTCGCCGCGACGGCGCTGATCGCCGCGTTCGCGAGCCGGGCGACGGTCGGGCGGCCGGCGGGCGCGATCGTGACGGGCGTCGAGCGGGTGGCGCGCGGGGAGCTCGGGGTGACGGTGCCCGAGGGGGGCGCCGAGGAGCTCCGGCGGCTCGCGCGGGCGTTCAACGCGATGACCGCCTCGCTCGCCGAGGCGCGCGCCCACCTGGAGCAGGAGCAGGCCGCCCGGGCCGCCGTCGAGCGCAAGCTGCAGCAGGCGCACGCGCTGTCCGCCGTCGGGCAGGTGGTCGCCTCGATCGGCCACGAGATCGGCTCCCCCCTCAACGTCATCCTGGCGCGCGCGCGCCGCCTCGCCGACCAGCCCGGCTGGCCCGAGGCGACGCGCGGCGAGCTCGAGACGATCGCCACGCAGTCCGAGCGCATCTCGCGCGTGGTGGCGCGGCTGCTCTCGATCGCCCGCCCGCCGCGGACCCTCGGCCGCGGCAGCGACGTCGCCCAGGTCGCGCGCGAGGTGCTCGCGTTCCTCGGGCCGGAGTGCCGGCAGCGCGGGATCACGACCCGGATCGACCACGACGAGGCGCCGCTCCACGTGGCGCTCGACGCGGATCACCTGTTCCAGGTGCTGTTCAACCTCTGCCTGAACGCGGCGCAGGCGCAGCCGCACGGCGGCGAGATCGCGGTGCGCCTCGCGCAGACCGACGCCCGCAAGGCGTCGTTCGAGGTCGAGGATCGCGGCCCGGGCGTCCCGCCGGACGTCGCCGAGCACATCTTCGAGGCGTTCTTCACGTCGCGGGGCGACCGCGGCGGCACCGGGCTCGGCCTGGCGATCGTCGAGGGGATCGCGCGCGAGGCGGGCGGCTCGGTCGAGCTCGTCCGCACCGGCCGCGGCGGCGCCTGCTTCCGCGTCACCCTGCCGCGCGGCGCCGCCGCGCCGCTCGCCGCGCGCGGCGTGGGCGTGGAGGCCCGCGCGTGAGCGCCCGCGCGAGGGTGCTCGTCGTCGACGACGAGCTCGAGATGGTGAAGCTCGTGGCCGACATCGCGCGCGACATGGGCCACGAGCCGACGACGCTGACCGCGCCGCTGCTCGCGCTGCCGCTCCTCGAGGAGCGGGAGTTCGACCTCGTCGTGACCGACGTGCGCATGCCCGAGATGGACGGGATCGAGCTCATCGAGCGGATCGCGCGCTTCGATCCGCGGGCGGCGATCATCGCCATGACGGCGTTCGGCTCGATCGACACGGCGGTCCGCGCCATGCGCGCCGGCGCGTTCGACTACCTGCCGAAGCCGTTCCAGCCGGCGGACATGGCGCTCCGGATGGAGCGGGCGCTCGGGCAGCGGGCGATGACGGTCGAGCTGACCGAGCTGCGCACCGAGGTGGCGCACCGGTTCTCGATCGCGGGGATGATCGGCCGCAGCCGGGCGATCGAGGAGGTGATCGCGCTCGTGCGGCGCGTGGCGGACAACCCGGCGACGGTGCTCGTGAGCGGCCCGAGCGGCAGCGGCAAGGAGCTCGTGGCGCGCGCGCTGCACGGCGAGAGCCGGCGCCGCGGGCGGAAGTTCGTGGCGGTCAACTGCGCGGCGATCCCGGAGGCGCTCATCGAGGCGGAGCTCTTCGGGGTGCGCAAGGGCGCGTACACGGACGCGCGCAGCGACCGGCCCGGGATGTTCCAGGAGGCCGACGGCGGGACGCTGTTCCTCGACGAGGTGAGCGAGCTCGCGCTGCCGCTCCAGGCGAAGCTCCTGCGCGCGCTCCAGGAGCGGGAGGTCCGCCCGGTCGGCTCGGTGTCGTCGGAGCCGGTCGACGTGCGCGTCATCGCGGCGACGAACCGCGATCTGCGCGCGGCGGTCGCCGAGCGCGCCTTCCGCGAGGACCTCTTCTACCGGCTCGCCGTGATCGAGATCGGGATCCCGCCGCTCAAGCACCGGGCGGACGACATCCTGCCGCTGGCCGAGCATTTCCTGGCCCGCGCGGCCGCGAACGCGGGCAAGCCGATCGCCGGGTTCTCGGGCGCGGCGGTGAAGCGCCTGCTGGCGTACGACTGGCCCGGCAACGTCCGCGAGCTGGAGAACGCGATCGAGCGGGCGGCGGCGCTCTGCGACGGCGGGCGCATCTCCCCGGACGACCTCCCGGAGTGCGTGCGCGCGCGGCGAGGCGCGCCGGATTTCCTGGAGGCCGCGGCGGATCGGCTGATGACGATCGACGAGCTCCAGCGCGAGTACGCGCAGATCGTCCTCAGGCGCGTGGGCGGCAAGAAGCAGCGGGCGGCGGCGCTGCTCGGCGTCGACCGGCGGACGCTGCAGCGCTGGTTCGGCGGGGGGAGCGACGGCGAGGAGGGGGCGTGAAGCCTGGAGCGACAAACGGGTTGAAACCGCCTCAAAAGCGCAGGACTTCGAACCGCCAAGACGCCAAGACGCCAAGACGCCAAGACGCCAAGACGCCAAGACGCCAAGACGCCAAGACGCCAAGAAAAGAATTCTATCTTGGCGCCTTGGCGCCTTGGCGCCTTGGCGGTTTATTCTCGCTTGAACAACGTGAGTGATCGGTGTTTCAGGGGACGCGGCGAGCGCCGGCGTCCACCCGCCGCAGCTCGTCGCCGAGGCGGCCGGTCACGGCGAGGCCGAGCATGCGCAGATCGGCGCGGAGCGACCGGAGCGGGCTGTGGAAGGTGGCAGGCCGGTTGCGCTCGACGAAGAAGTGCCCGAGCCAGGCGGGGACGTATCCGGCGAGCGGCGCCAGCAGCAGCAGGCGGGGCTTGCGCCGGATCAGCGCCGTCCCGGCCAGCGCCAGCGCGGCGGCGGTGCCGGTCAGGTGCAGGGCGCGATTGAGCCCGCTGCGGTGCTCCTGGAGGTAGTAGTCCCAGAACGCGTCGAACGAGGCGTGCGCGGGGGGAACCGAGGTATTTGTGTGGCTCATCGTGGGCTCCGATCGCTGGGGAAGGCGACTCTAGCGAACGATATTCCAGCAATCGAGGAGCGCCGCGATGCCGGGCGACCGGAGAGCCGAGGTCGCCCGGGCGCCCGCGCGCCGGCGGCGCCGGAGCTCGCCGGGTTTGCCTCGGGCGTGAAACCGGACCAATGCCAGTCGGGTTCATGGAATCAGAAGCAGCAGAGACATCCGACCGCTCCGGCGCATCCGGAGCGGCGCAGCGCCCGCCGGAGCTCCTCCTGCCGAGGCAGCCGAGCCTGAGCGCGCTCCTCGTGGCCGCGACCTTGCTCCTCACGGGCACGGCGATCGCCGTCGCCGCGGCGCTCACGGTCTCCTCGACGACCATGCAGCAGGCCACCCGGATCCTCGGCGACGCGAGCGAGAGCGTCCGCCTGGCGGACCGGCTGCAGGTCGACCTCTTCCTCGACGCGCACCAGATCAGCCGCCGGGCCGGGTCGAGCAGCGCGGGGGAGATGTCCACCGATCAGGCGTGGGAGCGCGAGCTGAGGGACGGCCTCGCGGAGGCTCACCGCTACGTCAGCAGCCCGGAAGAGGGCAGCGTCCTCGAGGACGCGCAGCGCCGCGTCGACGCGTACCTCGCCCATCGCCGGTCCGCCGACGCCGGCGGCCCTCGCGCCTCGCCCGCGGCGCCGGCGCCTGCCTTGGACGCGTCCGCCTTCGACGAGGCGTTCAAGGCCCTCGACCGGCTGGTCGCGATCAACCTCGAGCAGGCCAGCGCGTCGCAGGCGCTCGTCGCGCGCCTGGGCCAGCGCGCGACCGCCGCCGGCGTCGCGGCCGCCATCTTCTTCATCGCCGGCGCGTCCCTGGTCCTCCTCAGCGCGCGGCGGCTCGTCTACGGCCCCATCGTCGCGATCCGGGAGGCCATCGGCCGCTACGGCGCCGGGGATCGCGCCGCGCGCGCGCCGCTCGTCGGGCCGCGCGAGCTCGACGACATCGCGCGGGCCTTCAACAGCACGGCGGAGTCGCTGGAGCGCCAGCGACAGGCGCAGCTCGCGTTCCTCGGCGGCGTGGCGCACGATCTCAGGAACCCGCTCTCGGCGCTCCGGATGTCCGTGAGCTTCCTCAACCTCGATGGCCCCTCGCCGGATCCGCGCGTCCGGCGGACCATGGCGCTCGTCGGGCGGCAGGTCGATCGCCTCGAGCGCATGGTCGGGGATCTCCTCGACGCGTCGCAGATCGAGGCGTGCAAGCTCGATCTGGCGATCGAGGAGCGCGATCTCTGCGAGCTCGCGCAGGAGGCGGTGGAGCTCTACCGCCCGGTCTCGCCGGAGCACCCGATCGCGCTCTCGTGCCCCGAGGCGCCGGTGATCGTCCGCTGCGACGCGACCCGGATCGAGCAGGTGCTGAACAACCTCCTCTCGAACGCGCTCAAGTACTCTCCCGCCGGCGGCCAGGTGGACGTGGCGGTCCGCGCCCACGAGGGCCGCGCCGAGATCGCGGTGCGCGATCAGGGGGTCGGCATCCATCCGACCGACCTCGCGCACCTGTTCGAGCCGTTCCGGCGCCTCAAGGCGTCGGCCGGCGCGATCCCGGGGACGGGCCTCGGGCTCGCCGTGGCGAAGCGCATCGTCGAGGCGCACGGCGGCCGCCTCCTCGTCGAGAGCGAGCCGGGCGCCGGCTCGGTGTTCCGGGTCGAGCTGCCGCGCGCTTCCTGACGGGGCGCGCCGCCGCCCGTCGCCGTCGCCGTGGAGGGCGCGCGGACCGCCCGGCGACGGCGCCTGGACCCCCGGCGACGGCACCTGGACCCCCCGGCGACGGCGCCTGGACCGCCCGGCGACGGCGCCTGGACCCCCGGCGACGGCGCCTGGACCGCCCGGGACGGCGGCTTGACGCCGCCCGTCGCGGCGGCGTGAATGGGGCGCGTGGATCCATCGACGAGCCCGTCGTCGCGACCGAGCGCGCCGCGCGCTGCGCCGTCCGGCGACCCTGCCCCGCCGCAGCTGACGGTCGTCTCGATGCTCGCGCAGCCCGCGCCGGCGGTCGCCGCCGCCGGCGCCGTCTCGGTCCCGCCCCGGAGGCGCGCCGCGTGGATGCGGCCGGCCCCGCTGCTGGTCGGGAGCGCCGCCCTCCTCGGGCTCGACCTCGCGCTGGCGATCGCGCCGCGGGCCTCGGCGGCGCTGACCGCGGCGGAGACGCTGCTCGTGCCCGCGTGGGTCGCGGCCGTGGTCTCGCTGGAGCGCCTGCGCAAGGCGCTCGCCGGCGCGCGGGTCGAGGCCCGAAGGCCCCGGCTCGCCCTGTTCCTGCTCGCGTTCGTCCTGCTGCTCGCGTGCCTCGGCGAGAAGTGGCTCCTCGTGCTCGGGCAGCCGGCCGAGGATCCGGGGCAGCGGGGCGTCGCGCTCTACCGCGCGTACACGGCGCTCGCGTTCGTCGTGGCGCTCGGAGGCCTCCTGGGGCGCCGGCCGATCGAGCGGCTCCTGGCCACGGCCGCGGAGCACCCGGCGCGGCTCATGATGATGTCGTTCGGGGTCGCCACGCTGCTCGGCAGCTTCCTGCTCACCTTGCCGCAGTCGCTCCGGGACATCGCGCACGCCTCGTTCATCGACGGCCTGTTCATGTCCGCGAGCGCGGTGTGCGTGACCGGGCTCGCCGTGCACAACGTCGCCGAGACGTACACGCCGTTCGGCCAGGCGGTGCTGCTCCTCCTGGTCCAGGTCGGCGGGCTCGGGATCATGGTCCTGTCGACGTTCTTCGCCATCGTGGCCGGCCGGAGGCTCCGGCTCCGCGACGCGGCGGTGATGGCCGAGATGATCGACGCCGAGTCGTTCGCCCGGCTCCGCCGCAACGTCGCCGCGATCGTCCTGTTCACGCTCGGCATCGAGGCGGTGGGCGCGCTGGCGTTGCTGTTCAGCTTCCTGCCGCACCACGCGATCGCCTCCGGGCCGGTCCCCGGCGAGCCGCTCTCGGGCGCCGGCGATCACCTCTGGGCGGCGGTCTTCCATTCGGTCAGCGCGTTCTGCAACGCGGGCTTCTCGCTGTTCGGCGGGGGGCTGGTCCCGCTGGTCGGCTCGCCGGCGGTCTCGGGCGTGGTGGCGGCGCTGGTGATCCTGGGCAGCCTGGGCTTTCCGGTGCACGACGAGCTGCTGAGCCGGATCCGGCTGCGGCTCCGCGGCGAGCGGCCGCCGCGGCTGTCGCTGCACAGCCGCGTCGTGCTGATCATGACGGCGGTGCTGCTCGTGGTCGGCGCGGCGGGTTACCTGGCGCTCGAGTGGCGCCGGTCGATGGGCGGCCTGTCGTGGCCCGTGAAGGTGCTGGCGAGCTTCTTCCAGTCGGCGATGACGCGGTCGGCGGGCCTGAACACGGTCGATTACAGCCTGATGGGCCCGGCGACCTGGATGCTCGCCTGCATCCTGATGTTCATCGGCGGCGGTCCGGGCTCGACCGCGGGCGGGGTGAAGGTCACGACGTTCGCGGCGCTGCTCGCGACGCTGCGGGCCGAGCTGCGGGGCGAGGAGGCGCCGTGCCTGCTCGGGCGGACGTTGCCGGCGGCCACGGTGCGCCGGGCGCTCGGGGTCGCGGTCCTCAGCGTGGCGCTCGTCTCGGTGCTCCTGCTGGTCCTGCTCGTCCTGGAGCCGCACGACCCGATGGGCCTCGCGCTGGAGGCGGTGAGCGCGTTCGCCACGGCGGGGCTGTCGGCGAACATCACGCCGTCGCTGGGCGCGCCGGGGAAGCTGCTCATCACGGTGGCGATGTTCATCGGGCGCATCGGGCCGCTGACCCTGGCGCTGGCGCTGGCGAACCAGGCGAGGGCGCGGAGCTACCGGCTGCCGGAGGAGCGCGTGGGGATCGGGTGAGCGGGGGGGCGGGGCGAGCGGGCGGCGGAAGGGCGGCCTGGCGGCGGGTTGGTATTTGGTATCCGCGGTGGGCCCGATGTTGAGGGACGGGCCGTTGGGCGCGATCTGTCATAGGTCACCAATCCGGAGGATGAATGGGCGGGTCGAGCGTTCCTCCGCCCGCATGCTCGACCTTGTCTGCCACCATCCTAGCGATGAAGCTCGCAGCATCTCGAATTGCGTGCACCCAGTCCACTTGTTTCAAGCGCACGCTGTCATCATACTTGAACCCAAGCACGTCAACGGCGACGGACCATGTGATGCCATCGGGATCAGGGCGCACGTCGCCAATCCGGAGGGTGATGGTCCGGGGCGCGCTTCCGTCCGCAGGCGTAAATATGGTAACGAGCTCGAGCATCGGCCCCTCCTAACAATCGTTCTCACATTCCCGTAGACATGAGGCACACTCCTTATTGCAGCTCTCATGGCAGCCAGGGGCACGATCGCGTTTATTGCAACCTTCATGACATCGATCATGAATCTTATCACACTGCTTCTTGCAGCGCTCCTTGCAATCTGACTTCACACCTACCCCCCCACTCACAGGAGCCGCAAGACTGCGCTCCGGACTCGGTCCCAACCCTATTTACCTTCTTACACCGATCCTCGGCCTCATTCCAGCGACGCGTGCTGCCCCTGGTAGTTCGTCGTGCAGCTGGCCTCGCTTCCTCTACAAGCGCTCGAACCGGCCCTCCACATGACCATACACTCCACCGTTTGCGAGCTGCACAGATCCCACGAGTCGCCGACGATTTGTGGCTGCCGCGGCACAGCCCCGAATCCGCCGGCGCCCGTCGGGTTGATGATGCCACCGCCGGCGCCGCTCGTCTCGTCACCGGGAACCCAGCACTCGCCCACGTCGTAGTTGCAAGCCACGAGACCGAGAAGCAGGGCGACAAAAGCTCTGTTCATTTCGACTCTCCCCCAAATCTCCAAACGGGCCCGGCGGTAACCATCGCCATCAGATCGCCGTGAAGCACACGGCTGCTCCCGCCAGCCCAATCCACATTGGCACTCACGGACGCCCCGAAGCGCTCGGAGAAGTACCAGTCGCCCTGGGCGTGGCCACCCGGCGCAACCCCCACCACCCGGTTGCAGATCGTGGCTCCGCATACCGGCATCGAATAAATCGACAAAGACGGACCTAGAGCGACAAACGGGTTGAAACTGCCTGAAAAGCGCAGAAATTCGAACCGCCAAGGCGCCGAGACGCCAAAAGACGCCAAGTAAAGAGAGAAAAAAATCTTGGCGTCTTGGCGTCTTGGCGTCTTGGCGGTTCATCTCTCGCTTGATCAACGTGATCGGCCTTCTAGACTGACCTTGCCGGTCCTCCAGGCGTATACGAGCGAGACTGCCGTTCGATCGCTGACCCCGACGCGTGCCCCTGGAACGACACTGAACATATTGTGAACTTCGAGCAGGAGCGCTTTTTCTTGACGCCAAAGCAAGCCGACGAAAGGACTCACCGCCAGCCTGGGGCCGATCCCGATCTGGATCCCGCCCACGCTCACGCCACCGCTGAGTTCGAAAGCGGTCACTGAGGCCGGAACAGCGACGAGCGCACAGACGCAGCCGCACAACACGAGCGCGCGCACCCTCACCTTCCGACCGTGCCCCATGTCTCCCCCCGGCTCCGGATGGTTCTCCTGACCGAAGGCCGACGTCAACGGTGATCTAAACCGCAATTATGTCCTCAGTATCATCACCCCTACGGTTCGAGGACAGCTGCGACGGGGCGAGGGTCCCTACCCCGCGCTCACGGGACTCGGCTCGGTCTCATTCGATTTTGTGACCTCCGCTCACCCAATGTCAGGGCGGACGGGCGCCGCTGAACGCAAGCGACGCCGGCCAGGCATCCCCGATCGGGGATATCCCAGCCCAGCCGAACAGGCTACGGTTCAGTCACCCGCATCCCATGACATCGACGTTCGTGCGACCAGCCATCGAGTCCGATCTGCCCCGCCTCCCCGAGATCGAGCGCTCGGCCAGCGAGGCGTTCCGGGGGACGGACCTCAACCTGGACGCCCTCTCGAGCGTGACGCCGGCCGAGGGCTGGCGCGATGCGCTCCGCGCAGGGACGCTCTGGGTGATCGACGACGGCGCCGGCACGCCCGTCGCGTTCCTCGGCGCCGAGGCGATCGGCGACGAGCTCCACGTCCGCGAGTTCGACGTCGCGCTCGACCGCCAGGGCCAGGGGCTCGGCCGACGCCTGCTCGGCCACGTGATCGCGTGGGCGCGGGCCGCGGAGCTCCAGGCGATCACCTTGACAACGTTCCGGACCGTCCCCTGGAACGGGCCGTTCTACGCCGCCATGGGCTTTCGCGAGCTGTCGCCGGCCGAGACGCCCTCTCGGCTCGCGGCGATCCTGAAGAACGAAGCGCTTCAGGGCCTCGACCCGGCGAAGCGCTGCGCCATGCGCCTCGACCTCGGCGCACCATGACGGCGAGCGGCTCGCGCCGACGCCACGCGAACAGCAGCGCGCCTGGCCGCCGGCCGCCCGGCAGAACAAAGCCAGCGCGGCGCCCGGAGATCACTCGTCCGACAGATACGCGACCATGAAGCACATCTCCTGATTCGTCCCCTCCCCCCACGGCACGTCCTGCGGCGGGAGCTGGAACTGCCCCTCGCTCTCCGCCGTGTTGTCCCAGGTGCACTCGGCCACGAACCGATCTCCCGTCCCCCAGCGCAGCGGCTCGTCGAACATGTAGAGCGCCTGGTGGTGGAACTCGAACTCGCCGCGCGCCGCGCACTCCTCCGCGCCGCCGTCGCGCTCGATCCAGGCCCGGTAAGAGCGGCCGAGCAGGTGCATGTGCGGCAGCATGCCGTACACGAGCCGTGACGGGCCCTCGTTCGTCGTGCTGCTCCGCTCGGTGTGCCCCTCGACGCCGGCAGGGATCGTGAAGGGCACCGGGCCGAACACATCCATGTAGACCTCGGCGCGAGGCTGCTCGCGCGAGAGCTGCAACCGATATCCGGATCGATCGCGGCTGCTCGTGCCCCGGCGACCGAAATAGTGCATCTGCAGGACGAGCTGCTCCCCGGGCTCGACGCGGACCCCGGCGCCCTCCGGCAGCCGCGTCACACCGACGCCGGGCGCCCAGCTGTGGAGGAGCTGCCAGTCGAGCTCGATGACCGGATCGCGGCACGGAAAAGCGCGCGTCCCAGGCTCGACGCCGTACCCGATGCCCGCGTCGCCCGCGAGATCCCGATACACGGCCATGTGGTGCACCACCGCGGAGTCCCCGACCTCCGCCTCGAACGCCGTGATCCAGGCCGGCTCCGTGAAGGGGTTGTCGAGGACCACGCAGAAATACTCGTTGCCGTCGTCGTCGAGCGTCACCTCGTGCGCCTCGGGCATCTCGAGCCTGGCGTCGGGAGCCTCGATGGTGTCCGCCGCGCGCTGCGGCGGGGGGGCGTCGGCCGGATCGCCGAGCGGCGCGCCGTCGCGCGCCCATGCCTCGAAGCGAGATCGCTCGTCGGCGGTGAGGCTCATCCGCTCCGCGCCCTCGTAGCTGCGGCAGCTCGGGTCGAGCACCGGCGGCGGCATGGCCCCCTCACCCACGCGAAGCGCCATGAGCTCAGCCAGCCGCTGCGCCGTCGCCGCATCCGTCAGCTCCACCCGGCCGACGCCCGCGCCGTCGTGGCACGAAGCGCAGGAGCGCTCCACCAGGGGCTGGATGTCCCGATACCACGTCGCCTGCGACCCCGACGGCGAAGGCGCTTCCCCATCGTCCCCACACCCCGTCACGCCCGCCATCCCGAGCGCGAGCACCGCCGCGCTCCGCGCTCCGCGCACAGCTTTGCACCACGTCATCGCATACGTCCTCTCTTCACGGCCGGCACAGGAGCGGCGTCTCTCCAGCCGGCTCCCTTCAATCAACCGTTTCAAACAAGTGTTTAAATTGCGCGTGAGGGCATGTCAAGGGCGGGGTCGACGACGGCGCGCGGCGCGCAGCTTTCCAACGGAGCGGCGGGTTGCAGGGGGACGAGGCTGCCGGCGCCCGCGAGCGGATCGTCGCGTCCGCGCCGCGGCCGGCGCGCGGTCAGCGCGAGATCAGCGCGAGATCAGCGCGGGCGCGCGATCGGGAACCGACCTCTGCCGTTCTGGCCGCCGCAGCGGGCTCGCGGGAAGCAGCGCCGCCGCAGCGGCGACACACGCCGGCGCGCTCGCGTAGGATGAGCCCCATGCGAATTTTTCACCCTTTCCTGCCCCTGACGGCGGCCCTCTTCCTGGGATCGCTGTGCGCGTCCGGCTGCTCCGGCGACGATTCGTCCGCTCCGGCGGATGGATCGTCCGGCGGTACGCGCTGTGAGCCGTCGGGCGGCGGGCCGCACTGGCTCCTCGAGGGGGAGACCGTGACGTTCCCCGTGGCGTGCGCGAGCGGCCTCGCGCTCGCCGGCGAGGCGTTCGAGGTCGGCCCGCTCCCCGAGGGCGCCGCCTACGACCCGATCGCGCGCGAGGTGACGTTCTCGCCCGGGCTCGATCAGGCCGCCGTCTACGACATCGAGATCCGCGTCGCGCAGACGTCCGAGGTCGGGCGCGTCAAGGTCGGCGTCGCCGACGACTGGGCCGATCCGTCGAACGTGCCCGTCGTCGATCCGGCCCGCTACCCCGAGGAGTACGGCCTGCCGGTGCTCTTCCTCTCGCCGGTCCCCGAGGCGAAGGAGTACGCCCCGGCCACGGTGGTCTACCGCGGCCGCACGTACGCCGCCGAGGCGGAGCTCCGCGGCGAGAGCTCGCTCTCGTACCCGAAGCGGAGCTACACCCTCAAGTTCCCCAAGGACGACAAGTTCAACGAGCCCGACGAGGCGGGCGGCTTCACCGATCGTCGCAAGGTCGTGCTCATCACCACGTTCGACGACAACTCCTATGTCCGGCAGCGCCTCGCCTACGACCTCTGGAACCGCCTCGATCCGGAGCACATCCAGATCAAGACCTACAGCGCCGTCCTGTACCTCGACGGCGAGTACGCGGGGCTCTACACCGTCTCGGATCACGTCGACGGCTACCTGATGGAGGACCACGGGTACCCGCAGGACGGCAACCTCTACAAGGCGGTCAGCCACGACGCGAATTTCGCGCTGACCGACGCGTCCGGCGAGGACAAGGAGACGCTGCACGACGGCTTCGAGAAGAAAGAGGGGGCGCCGGCCGAGGGCGAGCCGGAGGCGTTCGCGGATCTCGAAGATCTCGTGAGCTTCGTGGCCGAGTCCGACGAGGCCACGTTCGCCGCCGAGATCGGGTCGCGGATCGATCTGCGCGACTACGAGGACTGGTGGATCTTCGTCACGTTCATCATGGCCAACGACTCGGCCGGAAAGAACAGCTACCACTACCGCGATCCGGCGGGCGGCGTCTTCCGCTACGCGCCGTGGGACTTCAACGCGAGCTTCGGCCAGTCGTGGCAGACCGAGCGCGAGCCCGCCTCGGATCGCGCCGAGTACCTCAACGTGAACCTGCTCTTCAAGCGCCTCCTCGAGGAGCCCTCGATCGGCGACCCGCTGCGCGCCCGCTACGGGCAGGTCCTGCGCGGCGCGCTCGCCGAGGCCGAGATCCACGCGATCGTGGACGGCTACGCGGAGCGCATCGACGCGAGCGCGCGCCGGGACGAGGCGAGGTGGGGCGAGGCGTACCGGAGCTACGAGGGATGGAGCGGGCGCGGCGACTTCACGACGTACGAGGAGGAGCTCGCGTACCTGAAGGCGTGGATCTCGGAGCGCTGGCAGCGCCAGGACTCGCTCTACTGAGCGCCGGCCCCGGCGCGGCGCGGCGCTCGCTGACCGCGCCGCGCCGCGCCGCGCCGCCGCGGTGATGCGGCGCGGCCCCGTGGCGCTGGCGCCGCATCCGTGCGACCTTCGCGCCGCCGCCGCAGCGGAGCGGCGCGCGACCGGAGACCATGAAATCGAAGCGCGTCCTTGTCATCGGGCTCGGCCGGTTCGGCACGTCGATCGTCGAGACCCTCTGGAAGAACCGGGCCGAGGTGATCGCGGTCGACAACAACCCAGCGGCCGTGGACGCCGTGAAGGACAAGACCTCGGCCGCGTTCGTCGGCGACGCCACGGTCCACAAGGTGCTCGAGGGGATCGGCGCGCAGTACATGGAGACCGCGATCGTGACCTTCGGCGAGCACTTCGAGCCGTCCGTGCTCTGCGTGGCGTCGCTCGTCCGGATGGGCGTGCGCGAGGTCATCGCGCGCGCCGCCACCGATCGCCAGGCCGACATCCTGCGCGCGGTGGGCGCGACCCGCGTCCTCCAGCTCGAGACCGAGATGGGCCGCCGCGTCGGCGCCGACATCACCATGCCGCTCGCGCAGGACCTCCTCGACCTCGCGAGCCACTACCGCGTGGTCCCCTGGAACGCGCACGGGCCCCTCGTCGGGCAGACGCTCGCCGGCTCGAAGATCCGCCAGCGGTACCGCATCAACGTGCTCGGTGTGCGGCCGTACACGAACAAGCTGCCCGGCGACAAGCCGCGGCTCGAGGCGCCCACACCGGACTACGTGATCCGCGACGGCGACACGCTGCTGCTCGTGGGCGACAGCGACGACGTGAGCCGCTTCGTGGCCGAGGTCGGCGGCTGATCGCGCCGCGCGCCGCCTGCGATCGCGCCGCCCGCGGACGCTCGCTGCGCCGACGTGTGAAGCAGTGTGAAGCACGGTCCCGGCTGCGAGATGCGTCTTTCCGCCCCGGGCTCGTCGTGCGAGAGGGCGGGCCGCATGGCTTCCACAGCGTCCTCCGTGATGCGCCTCGTCGTCTCGGAAGCGCTGCTGCTCGCGGTCGCGATGACCGGCAGCGCAGCGCGCGCGCAGCCCGCCGGCGCGCCCCCGCCCGAGCCTCCTCCGGCCGCCGACGGCGACTCGGGCGGCGCCTCGGTCCCTCGCGGCGGCGCCGGCGCGGTCATCGTCCCTCAGCCGGGCACGCCGCAGCCGGCGCCCGCCGCCGTCAGCCCGCCCACGCTGCTCAAGTACTCGCCGCCCGCGTATCCGCTGGAGGCCCAGCGCGCCGGCGTCGAGGGGAGCGTCATCCTCAAGCTCGACATCGACAAGACCGGGCGCGTCACCAAGGCCGAGGTCGCGACGCCGGGCGGGCACGGCTTCGACGAGGCCGCGCTCGCGGCCGCGCCCGGCCTGGAGTTCGCGCCGGCGCGGCGCCCGGACGGCACGCCGGCGGCGGCGCGCATCCTCTACCGCTACGCGTTCACGCTCACGCCGAAGCCCGAGGCCGCGCCGGCGCCGCCGGCCGACGTCGAGACGGTGGTCGGGACCGTCCTGTCCGCGGGCACCGGCGAGCCGCTCCCGGACATCGCGATCACCCTCGTGCGCCCCGACGGCGGCCGCGAGGAGGCGAAGACGGACCAGGGCGGCAAGTTCCGCTTCAAGAACCTCCCTCCCGGCAAGTACCGCGTCGAGGTCGCCGCCGCGGGGTTCGAGCCGTTCGCGGCCGACGAGGAGATCGCGGCCGGCGAGGCGATCGAGGTGCGCTACCGCATCTCGCTCGCGGCGCCGGAGGACGGCAAGGCGCCGGCGGGCATCGAGGTGACCGTGCAGGGGGAGCGCCCGCCGCGCGAGGTGACGCGGAGGACGCTCGAGCGCCGCGAGATCGACCGCATCCCCGGGACGGGCGGCGACGCGCTGCGCTCCTTGCAGAACCTGCCCGGCGTCGCGCGCAGCGGCTTCGGGCTGCTCATCGTGCGCGGGTCGGCGCCCCAGGACACGCTCACGTTCATCGATCGCACCCCGGTGCCGCTCATCTATCACTTCGGCGGCCTCTCCTCGGTCGTGCCGACCGAGATGCTCGAGAAGATCGACTTCTACCCGGGCAACTTCAGCGCCGTGTACGGCCGCGCCATGGGCGGCATCGTCGACGTCGGGCTCCGCTCGCCGAAGCAGGACGGCAAGTACCACGGCGTGGTCCAGCTCGACCTGATCGACGGGCGCCTGCTCCTCGAGGGCCCGGTGCCGTTCCTCAAGGACTGGACGTTCATCGCGGCGGGCCGCCGCAGCTGGGTCGACGCGTGGCTCGGGCCCGTGCTGAAGGAGGCGGGCTCCAGCGTCACCCAGGCGCCCGTCTACTACGATTACCAGTTCGTCCTCGAGGGCCGCCCCTCCGCGAACGAGCGCGTGCGCGCGAGCTTCTACGGCTCGGACGACGCGTTCAAGATCACCCTGGACAAGCCGCCGGAGGACGAGCCGGCGCTGACGGGCGACTTCGGGCTGCACACCGCCTTCCAGCGCTTCCAGCTGAGCTATGAGAACCGGATCGGGAGCCGGGATCGGCTGCTGTGGTCGATGGCGCTCGGCCGGGACATCGCCGACTTCGAGGTCTCTCCCCTCGCCTTCAACATCGTCTCGACCTCGCTCGACCTGCGGCTTGAGCTCTCGCACCGGTTCGCGCGGTTCCTCACGATGAACGTCGGGACCGACCTCTCGGGCGGCATCGCCACGGTCAACGTCCGCGCGCCGTCGCAGCAGCCGGCCGGCCACCCGTCGAACCAGCCGTTCTCCACGTATCCGTTCCAGGATCGGTCGTTCGAGGGCGCGTACTCGCGGCCCGCCGCCTATGCCGAGTTCGAAGTCGTCCCCTCGCCGCGGGCGCGGATCGTCCCCGGGGTGCGGGTCGACTACGCGCTCGACACGCAGACGCTCGACGTGAGCCCGCGGGTCAACGCGCGGTACGACATCCGGAGCGGGTTCCCGCGGACGACGGCCAAGGGCGGCGTGGGGCTATATTACCAGGCGCCCCAGTTCCAGGAGAGCATCGAGCCGTTCGGCACCGCGGGGCTCAAGTCGAACCGCGCTATCCATTATGGCCTCGGCGTGGAGCAGGAGATCACGCCGCAGCTCGACGTGACGGTGGACGGGTTCTACAAGCAGCTCGACCGGCTGGTCGTGTTCTCTCCGGAGAAGGACGGATACGCCAACGACGGCACCGGATACGCTGTCGGCGGCGAGCTGATGTTGAAGTACAAGCCCGACGAGCGCTTCTTCGGCTGGGCGGCGTACACGCTCTCGCGGTCGGTGCGCAAGGACGGTCCCGACGAGGCGGAGCACCTCACGCAGTTCGATCAGACGCACGTGCTGACGGTGCTCGGGAGCCTGCGGCTCGGCCGGGGGTGGGAGCTGGGCGCGCGCTTCCGCCTCGTGTCGGGCAACCTGCAGACGCCCTATGTCTGCGATCCGGAGGAGAAGGGGTGCAATACGAACCGGGTGAACGCGATCTACCATGCGTCCTCCGGCAAGTACTCGCCGATCCCGCTCGGGGGTGACTACAGCGAGAGGATGCCGCTGTTCCACCAGCTCGACATCCGGGCCGACAAGACGTGGAAGTTCAAGACGTGGCAGCTCGGGCTCTACCTGGACATCCAGAACGTCTACAACCACCAGGCCGCGGAGGGCATCAGCTACAACTTCAACTACACGAAGCGGGAGTACGTGACGGGGCTCCCGTTCCTGCCCACGCTCGGGCTGCGAGGAGATTTCTGATGAAACGGACCGCACTGCCCGCGCGTCGCGCGCTGCTCGCCGCGCTCTCGACCCTGGCCCTGGGCATCCCCTGCTGCGCGGGGAGCGACATGGCCCCTTCGTCCGAGGTGGCGGGGCTCCGCGTCCTGGCCGTGACGGCCGACCAGCCGTACGCGGAGCCGGACGAGGTCGTGACGTTCCGGATGACGTACGCCGACGCGAAGGGCGCGGCCGACGGCGGGGCGCGGAAGGTCGAGGTCACGTGGGTGGGAGGCTGCGTGAACCCGCCGCTCGGGGTGGACGAGCACCTCGGGTGCCTCCCGCAGTGGCTGAACGCCTATGTGGCCGGGATCGCCTCGGAGCAGGGAGGAGGCAGCGGCGGCGGCGGTGCTGGTGGCAGCGGCGACGGTGCTGGCGGCGGCGGTGGCGGCGGCAGCGGTGGTGCTGGCGGCGGCAGCGACGGCAGCGGTGGCGCGGGCGACGGGGGCAGCGGCGGCAGTGGTGACGCTGGCGGCGGCGGCAGCGGAGGTGGCGAGGAGAACACCGACCCCTTCGAGAAGCAGGAGATCGACCCGAAGAAGAGCGGCGAGCCCAATGCGGTCTCGTTCACGTGGAGGCTGCCCAAGGAGATCCTCAAGGACGCAAGGCCCACCGAGACGGGGACGGTGTACTCGTCAGCCTATGTGCTGTTCGCCGTCTGCGCCGGCACCACGCGCGTCGCTTCGGCCCCCGCAGAGGCTGGGTTTCCGCTGGAGTGCGTCGGCGACGACGGGGCGGTGCTCGGTCCGGACAGCTTCGTCGTGGGCTATACGCAGGTCTACGTCTTCAAGAAAGAGCGACGGAACGCGAACCCGCCCATCGACGGCTTCACGCTGAAGCTCGACGGCAAGGACGTCGCGCCGGGCGAGGACGGTTTGCCCGTCGTGAAGCGGTGCGTTCGTCCGGAGGAGCAGGTCCAGGGATGTGGCCGGACCGAGCCGGCAGAGGACGAGTGCACGAACTACGAGATCGAGGCCATCGTGCCGACCAACGCCGCCGAGGAGGACGAGGAAGCCGCCGGGCTCGGCGGTCCGCCGGCGCGCGAGGCGATCTGGGTCGACTATTACACGGACGGCGGCGAGTTCGACGGGGCGCGCCGCCTGGTGAGCGACGCGACGACCGGCCACCGCGGGGGCAACGGGACCACGTGGACGCCGCCCGCGGAGCCGGGGCCCGTGTCGCTGTGGGCGGTGGTTCACGACACGCGCGGCGGCGCGAGCGTGGAGCGGAAGCAAGTGCTGGTGGAGTAGCGCTCGGATCGCCTCGACCCACGCGCGCCCTGCGATCCATCCGCGCCGCTGCTGCGCCGAGAACCGAAATCCACGGATAGCCGCGCTATCCGGTTGCATCGAACTCCACCCCGAGACCGCTCTTGCCTGCCTGGGACTCTCGGCCGTCATTAGTTAGGCTAACTAACATGGCGTGCGCGCACTGATACGGCCGACGCAACAGACGTGGCTGACGCGAGCGATGCGATTGACACCACGGACGCACTCGACATCACCGATGCGCCGATGCGCCGATGCGCCGATGCGCTTGACGCGTTCGGCGCGAACAGGCGACGACGTCCTCTCGTGAGACACCGAACCGGGTGCCGGTAGCGACCGCGCCGGAGTCTATGCTAGGCTCGGGCCTCTTGTCGAGGCCGCGCGCTCGCGGGTCGAGCGCGGGCTCGGGTGCCGTGGTATCCGGATGAACCAAGGAGGAGCGAGCCATGCAAGCGGACGACGACGGGACGATCTACAAGGTGGTGGTGAACCACGAGGAGCAATATTCCATCTGGCCGGCGGACCGAGAGAATCCGCTCGGCTGGAGGGAGGCCGGCAAGACGGGCACCAAGGCGGAGTGTCTGGCGCACATCCAGGAGGTCTGGACGGACATGCGCCCGCTCAGCCTCCGGAAGAGGATGGCTGAAAGCCCCTGAATCCCTGCCCCGCCCGAGCGCCCATCGCGCCGGCGGCCTCAGCGTTATCGTGGTCGCGCCCGCCCGCTGCGCCGCGCGGTCGCGGACGCCCCGCCCGGGGCCGCGCGCCGGCGCTTGTGCCGGGGACCGCGCTCCCGTACGCATCCGTCATGCCGCCCCTCGATCTGCACGTCGCCCTGTTCGGCGCCTCCGGCGCCGGCAAGACGGTCCTCCTGGCAGCCTTCTACCGGGCGCAGACCCAGCCCTCGTTCCAGCAGGAGTACGCGTACAAGATCCAGGCGGTCAACAAGGCGCAGGGCAACCAGCTCCTCGGTCGGTTCTACCGCCTCGAGGAGGGCAGATTCCCGGACGGCAGCACGCGCTTCGACGAGTACGAGTTCGATTTCTTCCCGAGAGACCTGCCCGAGCCGGCGGTCCGGATTCACTGGTACGACTACCCGGGGCGCTGGTGGGAGGACGATCCGATCGACGCGGACGAGCGGGAGGCGATGCGCCAGGGCCTGATCCGGCTCGGCATGAGCCAGGTCGGCATCCTCCTCGCGGACGGCGCGAAGTACCGGGCCGAGGGCACCGGGTACATCCGGTGGCTCTTCGAGCACTTCGCCGACGAGTGCGACCGGCTGCGCCGGGCCAGCGCCGCCACGGGCGACGAGGTGAGCTTCCCGCGGGAGTGGATCCTCGCCCTCAGCAAGGCCGATCTCTTCCCGCCGGACTACAGCGCGCGGGACTTCGAGCGCGAGGTCTGCCGGGACGCCGACGATCAGCTCGCGAAGCTCTGCTCGGTGCTCCGCGCCGAGCACGCCTTCGGCCACCGCTTCATGCTGCTCTCGTCGGTCGCCGCCCCGGCCGGCGCGCAGGTCGATCCGAGGACCTCGCTCGGCGTGCGCACCCTCGCCCCCGCCATCCTGGTGAGCACGGTCGAGGGCGCGGTCCGCGAGGCGCAGGCGGCGAGGAAGGAGAGATCGGCCGGAGAGACGTTCTTCCAGGGGCTGCGCGATCTCGTGCAGTTCGTCGACTCCCTCGACGACTTCCTGCCGAAGCGGTACCAGATCGTGAGCAAGATCCTGCGGTTCATCTCGATCAAGGACTTCGCGACCACCCGGCTCGACCGGCTCAAGAAGACGCGCGAGGACGCGATCCGGAAGGGCGACACCTTCACGGCGGTCCTGACCGCGATGGTCGCGGCCCTGCGCGACGACGAGGGCGCCCGCGCCTACCACCAGAACCAGTGAGGTCGTCATGCCCGCGCCCGCGCCCCTCGTCGAGACATCGCGCCTCCTCTGGAGGACGCGCGGCGAGCACTGGGATTACGAGTTCATCTGTGTTCCGGAGATCCCGGCGCTGCCCGCCTGGCTCTCGACGCTCGAGGCCATGCTCGGCGACGCCGACGCGGGCGCCGGCGAGCTCCGCTATGGCCTGCTCGAGATCGACGGGCGCGATCCGAGGGGGCCGCGGGCCCATCCCTACGTGGCGGCGCGGTTCCTCGATCCGGCGCGGCGGGACTGGACCGGACGGCAGGTCCAGCACTTCGCGGTCTGGTTCCCTCCGGTCCCGCCCGAGGCGGTCGGATCGTTGCCCGGAGCGATCCCCGCCGACTGGCACCTTCGCGCGCTCGCCGGGCTCGCGGGGACCTACGGCTCTGGCGAGGTGTTCGGGCTCCCCGAGGCGACGATCCGCGCCTGGAAGCGGAGCCATCCCGAGAGCCGGGCGGCGAGCGCGATGGCGATCGTCAAGGCGACGCCCCCGGTCTCGCTGCTCGAGGGCGAGGCGGATCCATCGCGGTGGAAGAGGGCGCCGACATTAAAAAAAAAGTCCCCGGGTTCCCCGGCCGCGGCGGGCCTCCTTCCGGCGAGCGCGGGCGCTAGCGGCGGGGGCCGGCGATTCGGCTGCTTCGCGGTCGGCGCGGTGATGATCGCCGCCTTCTGTCAACTGATGATCGCTTGCGGGGCGAGCTGAGGCGGTCGCGTCGACGAGCCCGCGAACGTGGGGCAAGCTCAGGTCCTCCGCTCGTGCGCCACGAAAGGACCGCGAACCGTGACCTCTGCCACGCCCGTCACCCTGTCGCTCGACACCGTCGCCGAGCCGCTCGTCAACCAGTGGTACGCCTGGTCGTACCTCATCGCGCCGGCCTCGGCCGCGATGCTGATCGCGAACGCGCACCTGCGCCAGCTGCAGTCGTTCGTGGCGGCGCCGGGCGTGCACGCGGCGGCGCTGCAGAACCCGGCGCTGCGCGGCGGGCCGTTCGTCGACTGCCCCCCGAGCCGCGTCGGCGAGATCGAGGCGCTCATCGAGCGCACCACCCGCGAGCAGGCGCACATGCTGGCCTTCGCGCAGGGCGTCGAGCGGCTCCAGGCGCTGCTCGCCGAGGAGGCCAAGGGCACCTCGCTGGAGCCGCTCTATGCCCGGCTCCCGGAGGCGCTGCGGGGCTACGTGGAGCTCCATTACGACCTCTCCCACACCCCCGGATTCCGCTTCTTCGAGCCGCTGCTCTACCGCAGCCGCTACGCGGACCCGTCGCGCCAGAGCGTGCGCCTGACGTCGCTGCCCGGCGACGCGCGGCCGTTCTCGCTGAGCACGCCGAAGCTGCTCGACCCGGAGGATCTGGAGCTCCGCCTGCCGCTCTCGTCGCCGGCCCTCGACGAGCTGTACCGCGCCCGCTTCGCGCCGCGCCCGCTCGGCGAGCTGAGCGCCGCCCTGGGCCTCCGCCCGGACGACGCGCGCCTCGGGCGGTTCGTCACGACCGCCGCCCCGCGGCGGCCGGCCCGGTACGACGGCGACGGCGTGCGCGTCCGGTACTTCGGCCACGCCGCCGTGCTGATCGAGACGCGCGAGGTGAGCGTGATGTTCGATCCGCTGTTCAGCCGGACGCAGCACGGCGAGGTCGCGCGCTTCACGCTCGCCGATCTGCCCGAGCGCATCGATCTCGTGGTGCTGACGCACAACCACCAGGACCATTGCATGCTCGAGCCGCTGCTCGAGCTGCGGCACCGGGTGGGCCGCGTCGTGGTGCCGCGCAGCGCGGGCGGCACGCTCGAGGACCCGTCGCTGCGGCTGATCCTCGAGCACATCGGCTTCCGCTCGGTCACCGAGGTGGGCGAGCTCGAGTCGATCGAGCTGCCCGGCGGCGAGCTCCTGCCGCTGCCGTTCCTCGGCGAGCACTCGGACCTCGCGATCCGCACCAAGCTGACGTACCTGGTGCGCCTCCACGGCCGCGGCGTCCTGCTCCTCGCCGACTCGAACAACATGGATCCCGCGCTCTTCGAGCACGTGAAGCCGCTCGTCGGCGAGCTCGACGCGCTGTTCATCGGCATGGAGTGCGACGGCGCGCCGCTCAGCTGGCTCTACGGCCCGCTGTTCACGAGGCCCGTCCCCCGCAAGGTCGACCAGTCGCGGCGGCTGGACGGCTCGGACGCCGGAAAGGCCATCGACGTGGTCGAGCGCCTGCGCCCCGCGAGCGCCTACGTCTACGCGATGGGCCAGGAGCCATGGCTCGGCCACCTGATGGCGCTGCATTACGAGCCGCACTCACGCCCGATCGTCGAGTCCGATCGGTTCGTCGCGCATTGCCGCGAGCGCGGGATGACCGCCGAGCGCCTCTTCGGCCGCAAAGAGCTCGAATTGCCGCGCCGCGGCTGAGCGGCGCCCCCGACGGGCGGCGGTGCCCGGGGCGCCGAGGCGCTCCGGAGGTGACGAGCGCCGCGCCGAGATCGGCGCGGGGCTGGCGCAAACAACGCGCTTCGAGGATGTCGAGGGCGAATCGCCGCGCCCGCCTGCAATCCCATCTCCATTTTCCGCTTGCCCATCGTTTCTCTGAATCACACTATCTTCGGGGGATGGGGATCCGCGCGTGCGCCGCCCCCCTCGGGGTCTGATCCTTCGGTATTTCGAGCGAGCGCTCCCTCAGGAACGGGCCGCTCGCGACGTTCGTCCCTCATCGCCCAGGACGCTCCACGCGCCCGAATCATTGCCTCGTGTCCCGACGGCCCTGCTGTCGATCGGAGGTGCGCCCGTGAATTCAGCGATCGTCCTACCGCTCGTCGTCGCATCATCGCTCCTCTCCTCCGCCGCTGCCGCCGCCGAGCAGGCGTGCGGATACTCGAGCTCCGGGTGGAATGCGCCGAACGGCGCGGCCGTGTTCAGCGTCGGCTCCGGGCTGATCGGGGACCTCCTGAACGCCGTCGGCGAGGTCCGAACGCACTCCATGCTGTCGCACGGCGCCGGAAAGTGGGCGACGCACGCCACGATGAAGCAGCCGACCGAGAACTCCTGGCCTTCGGTGTGCAGCACGCCCATCACTCCCAGCGACCTGATCGAGGGCTATCCCGGGCTCGCGCAGGTCAACCAGGGCGGGATCTACCGGTTCCTCTACGGGAGCGGCGGGAGCGGGCCGATCGCGCTGACGTATCAGGTCGGCGACGCCAAGAAGGCCGCGTCGATCGGCGACGCGATCTGGTGGGAGGTGGCTTACTACGCCGATCGCTCGGTCGCCGATGAAGGCGTCGAGATCGATCGGCCGAGCGTCCGCGGAGGCCGGGTGCGCTACTCGCTCTACCAGTACCGCACCGCCGAGGGCACGCCGACCGGCGGGCCGGCGTGGAACAACGGCATGGTCTGCTCTACCTTCCTGGCCTACGCGCACCACCTCGACGGCCAGGGCGCCGTCACCCCGTACACGTACAGCCACGCCAAGCTCGCCAGCGCGGCCAACGCCCTGTACGCCGGGGTGAGGGACAGCTGCGAGAACAACCTGGGGTTCTGGGGCTCGATCGGCACCTCGATCGCCTGCTTCACCACCGACATCTGCGGGAAGGCCGCCAATCAGGTCGCGAACTGCATGGCCTCGCACGCCTGCGACACCAGCAGCGGCAGCCTGTGGAGAGGGGTCCGCGACGACCCGAGCACCGTCGCCGTGTCCATCAGCCCCGACCGCATCGGCGGCTGGAGCGGGCACCCCTGGGGGACGCAAGCCGGCGCGTCCGTCTGGTCCGCCGATATCAGCCACAACGTCCAGTGGAACTCTGGAGGCAACGTCTACGGCTGCTGGTACTGACGAGCGCTCGAGCGCCGGCGCGTGAGGAGCTCAGGCCATGACGACCAAGATCGGTGCGGATCGGTCCAAGGCGCGATGGATCGGCGCGGCGGTGCTCGCCGCCGCGCTGGGGCTCTGGCTCTCGTCCCTCCGCGCTCCCAGGGTGCCCGAGCCCGTCCGGGCGGCGCCGAAGGCGAGCGCGCCCGAGGCCCCGCCGAGCGCGAAGCGCGCGGCGAGCGCCGCGCCGGCCAGCGCGAGGGCCCCCGCGGAGGAGCCGGCGCCCGTCATCGATGAGGTCACGGTCGAGAAGCCGGAGGTGTGCGCCGGCGAGGAGAACCTCATCACCGTGCGCGCCCATACCACGAACGGGACAGATGACTATCTCCACAGCGTGATTGGCGAGCACACGGGGTCGCGGGTGCCGCTCCGCATCTGGCCCGACATGGATGGATCGTACGAGACGCCCACCATCTCGGTGTTCGGTCGGGACAACGTGATGCGCCAGATCGAGGTCCCGAGATACAAGGTCAAGGACTGCAAGCCGGAGCGGATCGTCGTCATCACCCACAGGCTCCTGCCCAACACGGCCGACGAGGTGGAGCTCGCGGCGCGGGTCGTCGATGTCGGGATCAAGGACGACCCCGACGCGAGGCCGTTCAAGCCCGCGAGCTATGCCTGGGTGTTCGACGACGGCGACGCGGAGAAGACGCGGGCTCCGTTCGTGATCCACAGCTACGCGCGCCGTCCGCAGGCCGCGCTCGTCTCCGAGTTTCTGCTCCGGGTGGAGGTCCTGGGCGAGGCGGGGGAGAAGCTCACCGGGCGCGCCCTGCTCCAGATCCCGAACATGGTCTTTCAGAACCTCGCCGAGCGGGGGATCGTGACGCTCATGGCGACGCCGACGCCCCGCTTTCCCCGGCAGGACCGCGACGGCGTCGTGCGGCAGGGCTTCCGCCTCTGGCATCACCGCGACGCGCCGGTCCGGATCGACGCGGTGACGGCGGTGCGGCAAACCACCGAGGCGTCGAGCAGCTCACCGCGCGAGGAGGTCTCGCTCGGCCTGGTCGAGATCCCACCGGGACAGGGCGTCGATGTGGAGGTTCGGCTCGATACGATCGGCGAACCGGATGTCTTCACGATCACGTACTTCCTCGAGGGGGAGACGGCGGAGGGGCACCCGGCGCGCGGGACGTTCTCGCTGATGAAGCCGCCGCCCGCGCCGACCAAGAGGTCGAGCATCCCGGTCACGGAGCCGGTCCTCCTCGCCAAGATCAAGCGGGCGCGAGAGCTCCTCGCGCAGGAGTTCGTGACCGACGAGGACATCTGGCGGCTGGAGCGAGAGGGCAAGATGGCCGATCTCGACGGCGCGCCGCCGCGCGCGCCGGCGCCGTAGCCGCATCGATGTCGTGGTCGAGGGCGGGGTCCACGCCCAGGCCGGCGTCGCGACGGGGAGCGCCCTCCTGAGGCTCGAGCAGCCGGCGGGGCTCGGCGAGCCGATCGCGCAGCGCCCGAGCTCCCTCGTCCGCCGGGAGCTCGTCCAGGGACATCACCGTCACATCGCCGAGGCAACGGATCCGCTCGGTCACCCCCTCCCATGGCTGGGGTTTCCGCGCCACAAGCGCGTTGTTGTGCAAGCCGTCGTGCATTGTGCAGCGGCGGGTGCACCGATTGTGCAAACCAGCCCGAGGCGCTTGCACAACCGCGCGCGCTTGCTCGGGAAATTGGGCCGTCCCGCGACGGCACGCCGGGTGCATATCTCGGGGACGTCACGAGCCGGTCACCGAGAGCGACGTTCACCGCAAGGCATGACGGCGCTCGCCGCCCGAGCTCTCGGCTCCGGCGCTCCACGCGCGTCCCGCGCGGGGCTCGGCGGTGCTTCGTCCTCCAACAACCCCTGAGAGAGAGCCATGAAACCGCGCAATTCGATTTCCCTGATCCTGACCACGATCGCATGCCTGGGCGCCTCTACGCTCTTCACGCCGGACGCTCAGGCGGATTGCCTCATCGAGCCGTTCGGCGACTCCATCACGGCGGGCTATTCATCGACGGCCTTCAATACGCCGCCTCCCGGCGTCTTCTACCGAGGAGCGGGCTACCGCTACCACATGTGGCTGACCCCCCCGGTCGAGGACCTCGCGTTCGTCGGCGGGCGGGACGACGCCGCGGCGGCCCCCATCCTCCTCGACATGGCCGCGGGGGCCTGGGATGGGCGTTATCACTCGGGCGTCAACGGGTGGAGGGTGGACCAGCTCTCGCTGCAGGTCTCGTCGGGCTATACGCTGAATCCGGGGGCATCGGCGCACCCGGCGCACCCGGACATCATCCTCGTACACGCCGGCACGAACGATTTCATTCAAGGAGCCGACGCCTCGAGCGTCGCGGCCCGGCTCATCTCGCTGCTCGTCAACCTTCATGTCAAACATCCGAACGCCAAGATCCTCGTCGCCCAGATCATCCCCTTCGACCCGTCTGTCGTGGCCAACGCGCCGACGAACCTCGCCATCCAGGCGTACAACGCCGCCATTCCGGGGATCCTGACCAACCTCAACGGGACCAACAACGTGTACTCGGCGGTGGATATGTATAGCGAGCTCATCCAGACGTATACTCCACTGACGTGGTATTTCCAGGACCTCTACACGGACTCCTGGCACCCGAATGACGCCGGCTATCGAAGAATGGCCAGCAAATGGAGCGCGGCGATCAAGACCATCGCCAGCGCCGCAGGCTGCACGGCCACTCCCTAGAGGGACAAACGGGCTGAAACTGCCCGGCGCGTCGCGCAGCGCGCGGCGCCCGCTGATCGCGCGGACGTGCGGCCCCACGGCCTCCACGACCGCCTCGGCGTCGAGGAGGAACCGGTAGATCGTGTCGCGGCGCAGGAGGTCGAGCGAGCCGGCGGCCCTTGTGGCGCCCAAGCGGAAACGGAATAATGCCTCCCTCCGAGGCCATGGCCGGGTGGTGCGGTACTTACCGCAGGCAGACCGCAGAGGGACGAAACGCCAAGACGCCAAGACGCCAAGACGCCAAGAACGCCAAGACGCCAAGAACGCCAAGACGCCAAGAACGCCAAGACGCCAAGAACGCCCAATTATTGAGATTTCTTGGCGTCCTTGGCGCCTTGGCGCCTTGGCGTTTCCCAAAGTACCGCACTTTCGGCCAAAGTACTGCACCACCCATGGCCGCGCCGCCCTCCCCGCCGTTGCCCGCGACGAGGACAGCGCCGCCCGGCGACGAGAGCGCCGCCCGGGCATGAATAGCGGCGGTGGCCGAGCAGGCCTATGCCTGGCAGCAGAACGTCGACGGCACGGCCGGCAGCAGCTCGCCGACCGGCTCGCCGCCGCTCGGCGCGCAGCCGCCGGGGTCGACGGCCACGACCTGGGCCGACTTGCTGCCGAGGGCGACGCCGGGCGGCGTGACCCCGCAGAACGGCGTCGTCGAGCGCACGGTGATTGACGCGAGCAGGTCCGCGCACGCGCCGTCGCTGTAGACCGAGGCCATGATCGTGCACGACGCGCCCTCGGGCTCCCCGCAGCCGCACTCGGAGCAGCCGCGGGTGTCGTCGGCGCCGCCGAAGAAGACGTGCCGGTCCAGGTAGGGCTCGTCGCACGTCACGTCGCCCTCGTGGAAGACGCAGGTCCGGAAGCCGCCGGGCGGCGGGACCCCGGGCTGGTCCGGCGAGGGCATGCAGGTGCTCCGGTCGCCCGGGCACTCGGTGTAGGCGCCGGGCAGGCAGGCGAGCGCGCGGGTCTGCCAGGGGTCGAGGCGGGCCGGCGGCGGCGGCTCGTCGACCCTGGGCGTGCACGCGCCGGTCACCGCCACGGCCGGCGCCTCGACCGAGAGCGCCTGCACGCACGGCTGCCCGCCGCAGTCCTGGCCGGCGGGGATGGCCTTCGCGGCGGTGCAGGCGCCGTCCCAGGCCTCGGGCGCCGCGAAGGAGGTCACGACGGCGCCGGAGGCCTCGCCGGAGCACGTCGTCGCCGTGTGAGCGGCCCAGCCGAGCGGGAGCTGGCACGAGGCCGTCGCCAGGTCCGGCGGGTCGCATCGACAGGCCGCGCAGGCGAGCGGCTCCGGCGCCAGGTCGGCGAACCCCTCGTAGCCGACGTTCGGCGCGACGGCGGGGCAGCCCGGCGCCTGGTCCGGCGGGCCGAACCACAGCAGCGCCGGGCCGAACCAGCCGAGCGGCGCCGGCGGGATGCAATCGCCGGCGCACGCCTGCTCTTCGCCGCCGCCGGCACCGCCTCCGCCGCCGTCGCCGCCACCCCCGGCGTCGCCCGCGTCCCCGGCATCTCCTGGGCCCGCCTCGGGATAGGGGCAGCCCGGGTAGCCGTATTCGCTGGGCTGACAGGGACCGTAAACGGCCGGAGTGTCGCCGCAGCCGAGGACCAGCAGAAAGCAGATGGGTAGAGAGGAGGAGATGCGCATGCCGAGCAGCCTAGAGGGTGTCCTTGCGACCGCACAATGGGCAGTTTCCTTCAAACGGTCAGTTGCGCTTGCCATTCCCGAGACCCTTCAAAGATTCTCTCCAGATACGCATGGCAGACTCATGAATCTCGAGTTGCTTCAGTAGATGGCCGTGACGCCCAACCCGAAGGCCGCGCCGAGCGGCGATGACGTCCAGCGGATCGGCGCTGGCGTCCCGCTGTCGTGCGTCACGCGCGTGAACGCCGCCTCGTTCACCATCCAGATCGCCTCGGCGTAGCCCTGCACGGACCACCTGCGGGAGAGGGGCCACTCGGTGCCGAGGCGCGCCCCGAGACCGAACACGGAATCGCTGCGCGAAGTCATGGTCCACGGGTCCCGAGGGGAGAACCGGACGGCGCCGAGGGTGGCGAGCCCGCATCCGAACAGCGGGCCGCCGCGGTAGCAAGCCAGCGTGACCGCCGTGAACCCCGTGGCGCCGATGAGGATGCCTTCCACCTCTTGCGTCAGGGACACGAGCCCCCGCCCTTCCACAGCGATCGACCAGTCGGACCGGCGAACGCCGAAGGACAGCGTCATTCCGGTCGCGACTCCCGGCGTGTTCCCGAGGCCCAGGCTCGCTCCGAGCCCGGCTTCCAGGCGCAGCCGCTCCGCCGCAGCCGGCGGTGGCTCAGGCCGCGGCGGCGCCCCGGCCTGGTCGGTCGGCCGGGGCGGCTCCGGCGCGGCACGCCGGGCCTGCGGGAGCGGCGGCGAGGACCCAGGCGGCGGCGAGGACCCGGACGGCGGCGAGGACCCGGGCGGCGGCGAGGACCCGGACGGCGGCGAGGGCTCGGGCGGCGGCGAGGACCCGGACGGCGGCGAGGGCTCGGGCGGCGGCGAGGACCCGGACGGCGGCGAGGGCTCGGGCGGCGGCGAGGACCCGGACGGCGGCGAGGGCTCGGGCGGCGAATCCGCCTGCTCCGGCGCGCCGAGGAGCTGCACCGCGATCGCGAGGGCCACGCCGGACAGCAGCTCCTCGCAGCCGCGCCGGGTGCTGAACCCGTAGGCCCAGTGGGTTTTCCCCTCGCGGTCGCGCAGCGCCAGCAAGGCCGTGAGCTCGGGTCCCCGCCGCGCGATGTGGATCGTGAGCGCCCGCGGCGCGTCGTCCTCGAACGGGTCGGCCCCGAGCCTGCGCGCCACCTCCGAGCCCAGGAACGTCTCGTCGGGGCAGCCTTCGGCGCCGGGCCCTCGCTGGACCTCGATCCGCACCGCAGCCCGGGGCGGCTCCGGCGCGGCGTGCGCTTCCGCGGCGCAGAGCAGGACCATGACCGCCGCGATCGGGGCGCGCGCCGGGCGTCGAGCGCCCCGGAGCGCTCCGGCGGCGCAGCGGAGAGGCCGCCTGCCGAGCTCCTGCCGAGCCCTGGGCCTGCTCATCGCGACGGCTCCCTTCCTGGCATGCTCTGCTCCGGTGGGTCGGCGAAGCGTGTCCGGACGAGCGCGCGGAGCCGCTCCCGTACGGACGTCAGCTGGCCGAGGGGGAACCGCTCCTCGTGCGCGGCGAGCTGCCGGAGCGTCCCGGCGGGGTCGCCGGCCGAGAGGCGCTCCTGCGCTGCGTCCAGCAGCCGGCGTTCCTCCACGAACGCGTCCTCCCGCTCGCCGGCCGGCGGCGATGCCAGCGGAGCGGCACGGCAGGGCCGGTGGAGCGCCTCGGCCGCCGGAGCGACGGCCCGCGGCTCCGGCGCGGCCCGCGGCTCCGGCGCGCGCTGCGGCGCGGACGCCGCGAGGGTGGCGCCGCGCGCGGGCAGCTCGCGCAGCGCCGCCCCGAAGCGGTGAGCCCAGAGCGGCGGCGGCGGCGTCAGGGCGAGCAGCGCGGCCGCCGTCACGGCCGCGCCCGCAGCGGCCCACCCGAGAGCGCGGGCGATCCGGACCGAGCTGCGTCGCACGATCGAGGGCGCGGCCGGCGGCGGCGCTGGCGCAGGGGGTGTGGATGCCGGCGGTCGCGGCGCGGGCAGCGCCGGGGACGGCGGCGCCTGCGCTGGCGATGCCGGTGCCTGCGCTGGCGATGCCGGTGCCTGCGCTGGCGATGCCGGTGCCTCCGCGTCGTGGTCCTGCGCCAGGAAGCCCGACGCCAGTGGAAACGGGAGCCAGAAGGCGCGCAGCGCCCGGCGCTGCTCCGGGCGCAGCCGCTTGACGGCGGCGCGGTAGTCCTCGCGCGCGAGGCGAAGCCGGTTGCTGGCGGAGTTGTACTTGAGGCCGAGCTCGCGGGCGATGTCGACGAGCGGCACCTCGTGGGCCTCGTACATGACGAGGAGGACCCGCCGTTCGGGATCGAGCGTGTCGAGCACCTCGGTCGCGAGCTCCAGCCGCTCTTGGTGCGCGAGGTGCTCCTCGCCGCTCGGCGCGGGGTCGACCGCATGGCGCTGCGACACCAGGTGCAAGCCGGCCGGCACCTCGCGGCGGCGGTGGGCGCGGCGCAGGTGATGGCTGACCTTGTGCAATGCGATCCCGACCACCCATCGGGCTTCAGGGCTGCGCCGCCGGCGCTCGCCCTGCGGGCGTGGCGGGTCGGCGGCGGAGGGAGCCTCGCGATGCGTCGGGGCCCAGTCGGGGCGGAAACGGTCGAGGTCCTTGTACGCCGCGAGCAGGATCTCCTGCAGCAGGTCATCGACGTCGGCCTCGGCGACCCCCAGGAGTCGCAGCAACCGGGGGAGAACCTCCGTCGCGGCAGCGTGAATGGAATTCCAGAGATCGTCGCGGGATCTGCTCATACATAGAATTGCGCGGAGCTTTCCCGGTCCGTTTGTGGAAACGCGCCGCCGGCGCACGGGCCGGGGGACGCCCTGCTCGCAGCTGGCGATCGTCATGGACCGGTCGAGCGGCCCTCCGGGACCCGGAGACGGCCTGGGCGGGCTAGCTGAGCTTGGCTCCGGCGTCGGAAGCGGCCTGGGCGGGCCTGGGAGGGTCTAGCCCACGGCCGGCGCGCCGCCGGGCGCGGCGCGGGGGGCTGACGGCGCGGCCGTGACGGCCGGCGCGGCGCCGGGGGCCGGCGGGGCCGCCGTGACGGCCGGCGCGGCGCCGGGGGCCGGCGGGGCCGCCGTGCCGGCCGGCGTGCCGGGGGCCGGCGTGCCGGGGGCCGGCGTGCCGGGCGACGCCGTCGGCCCACCCGGGGCCTCGTCCGGCGGCGCCGTCGTGGTGTCGGTGGACGGGCTCGCGCGGCCGGTGCGCCCCTTGTAGAGCGACGGGGCGATCATGTCGGCGTCCTCCTCGTCCCAGCGCAGGTAGGCGACGGCGCGGCGGGTCTGGTCGTAGGCATGGACGAGCAGCGCGAAGGCGCGCGCCCGCTTGTCCGCGGCCTCGGTCGGCCCGGGTCCCTTGCCGTGCTCCCTGAGCCCGAGGGCGGCGAGGAGCTGCGGCCCGACCTCCCCGGCGCGCTTCACCTCCTCCTCGGTCGCCGCCGTCTTGCCGGCGATCTCGGACCAGCTCGCGCTGAACAGCGCCGAGAGCGCCACGAGGTCGTTGGCCGTGTCGATGTGCCCTTGCCCCGCGCGGATGTCCGCGACCGTCGCCGCGTCGAGCAGGCCGCGGCGAGCGAGCGCCTCGGCGTCGCCGAGCAGGTTCTCGCGCAGCGGAGCCGCCTCGGCGAGCAGCGGCTTCACGGCGCTCTCGGCATCTCCGCTGGACAGCCACAGGAGGTGCGCGTACCAGGCGGCGAGCGCGTAGGTCTCGAGCCGGTCGAGCCGCGCGAGCTCGAACGTCGGCAGGTGCTCCGCGATGTCGGCGCGCAGCGCGCGGAGGCCGGGCAGCACGCCGAGCACCTGGGAGACCACGCGGGGAATATCGAGGTTCATCGCGATGAGCCGGTCCGGGCTCAGGGCCTCGATCTCTGGAAGCGCCTTGTCGAAAGCCGCCGCCGCCTGGGGCGGGGCCGAGGGCTTCTTGGGAGCGGGCTTTTTCTTGACCGAAGAAGACTTCGCCATGAGGGGATTACCTCTCGCTTGTGTTCATCGCCGAGCCGTGGAGGACAGGAAGTCACGCCCTCGACCCCCCGCGATGGATGTGTTGTGAGCGCCCGGCGCGCGCCGGACGTACCGGCAAGGCATAACGACCTGTCTCGATGCGTCAATGCGACTGGCAAGATCCTGACGACGGGCCGCCCGAACTCGTGAGCTTGCGCGTGGGCAGTGCGGCAGCCCTTCCCGGACCGTTTCCGGTGGCATGAGAGCAGCGCGACGGTGGTGCGGTACTTTGGCCGAAAGTGCGGTACTTTGGGAAACGCCAAGGCGCCAAGGCGCCAAGGACGCCAAGACGCCACGGACTCAATCGACAACTCGGGGACGTGGCCGATGAGCCTGGCGGTGCGCTCGGGTCGACGCGTCCGCCGCCCGGGCGTCCGCCGGACGAGGGCAACCGGTACACGACGGTCGCCTGCTCCTCCTCGATCTCCACCCGCGCCACCAGGGTTCGGATCAACTGACGGCGCCCCTGCCAATCGAGTTGCTCCAGACCCTGCCCAACGCGCTCGGCGAAGTCCTGCAGCCGCGTGATCACGGCGCTCAGGACCGCGTTCTGCGAGAGCCTGTCCTCGGCTTGCTTGACGGCCTGCTCTGTCTTTCGGATCTGCTCGCGCAGGCGCTCGGCGCGCGGCAGCAGCTCCTGCAAGCAGATCGCGCCTGCCTCGTAGGCATCCAGCAGCCGTTTGAGGCTGCGCTGGTGGTGGGCGACCCATCGCTCGGCTTGGGCGCGCTCGAGCTGCGCATCGGCCGCAGCGCCGTCGGCGGCGCCGCGGCGCAGCCACTCCTGCTCGATTCGTTCGGGATCTTGCAGGACCTGCCGTACCGAATCCCAGACCTGCGCGTCCAGCACGTCGGCGCGAATCGAGGGGTTGTTGCAAGCACGGGCAGTTCCGTCGCGCGCCGCTTGCGCGCTGGAGCAGCAGTAGTAGCGATAGATGACGGAGCTGGACGGCTTCGAGGCCGACCGGCCGCAGAAGGCGTACCCACAGCGCGCGCAGACAACGAGCCCCTGCAGCAAGTAGCGCTGCCCTCGCGCGTGCCGCTGCGACAGCTGTCTGTTGCGCATCATCTGCTCGCGCGCGGCGGCAAAGACCTCGGCCGGCACGATCGGCGGCACCGGGATCGAGATCCACTGGTCGGCTGGTCTTCGCCGATGGGTCCTTGCATCGCCGCGCGCTACCCGGGGCTTGCTCCGTCGAGGTCGAAGCGGCCGCGACTCAACCGACTCGCTCTTGCCGTAGGCGGCTTGCCCCATGTAGGCCGGGTTGCGCAGCAGCTCGTGCACCCGTGATGCTCGCCAGCAGCCCCCCTTGGATGTCGGGATCTGCTGCGTGTTGAGCCTGCGCGCGATGGTGCGCAGGGGCATCTGCTGGTGCACGAAGGCGTCGAAGATGGCGCGCACGACGTTCGCCTCCGATCGCACGATCTCGTAGTGCGCCGGCTCGGCGTCGGAGCGGCGCACGTAGCGGTAGCCGTAGGGAGCGGTCGACAGCGGGTTGACCATCCCTTGCCTGGCCCGGTGCAGCTTCCCGCGACGGCATCGTTCCGCGAGCCGCGCCCGCTCGTACTCGGCGAGCATCCCTTGGACCTGAACCAGCAGCTGGTCCTCCGCGTTCTCCCCGGATGCGCCTTGCAGAAACACGACCGAGACGCCGCGAGCGGAGAACTCTTCGAGCAGCAGCACCTGGTACGCGTAGCGCCGCGCAAGTCGGTCAGGGCTGTGGACATACAGCACATCGATCGCCCCCTCGGCGATGCGGTCGCGAAGCTGCTCCAGTGCCGGCCGGATCAGCGTCGCGCCGCTGCACCCATCGTCGACGTACAGGTCTGCCGGCAAGACGTGATGACCATCGGCGAGAGCTCGCTCCTTCAGAGCCGTCACCTGGCTGTCGACCGTGGCCTGCTGGGCCTGCCGATCCGACGAAACACGCGCGTACAGCGCAATCTTCTTCATGCAGCCTTCCCTCCTTTGCAACGAGGGCGAGGCGCCGCAGCCGGCTCTCGCCGCTCCAGCGCATCGACCTCCGAACGCACCTCGCGCCGGGTCGGTGGCACCACGATGGCGTAGGCAAGCTTCAGCTGCTCCGCCGACCGGTGCGTGGGCTCAAAGGTGACCTCGATGCGTCTGCTGCGCCGCATGCCGCGCGGCCTAGCAGGCGCGCATCGTGCCTCAGCCAGGCGACGTCCTGCGCCCCAGCTGAGCCACCGCCACCGCCTCAGCCGCCAGGCTTCCGAGCTCGGCAGGCGCGTGGTGGCCTGCAGGACGAGCGGGCGATCGAAGCCCGCCACTGGAATTTGTCGATTGAGTCCGTGCTGTTAAGGCGCCAAGAAATCTCAATAATTTGGCGTTCTTGGCGTCTTGGCGTCTTGGCGTCTTGGCGCTTCGTCCCTCTGCGGTCTGCCTGCGGTAAGTACCGCACCACCAGCGCGGCAGCAGGTCCACCGCCGTTTGCGGTGCCCCGAGGGCAGCGCAGCAACCTTGCCCGGGCCGTTTCCGGTGCCCCGACGGCAGCGCGGCAGCCTTGCCCGGGCCGTTTGCGGTGCCCCGAGGGCAGCGCAGCAACCTTGCCCGGGCCGTTTCCGGTGCCCCGACGGCAGCGCGGCAGCCTCGCCCGGACCGTTTCCGGTGCCCCGACGGCAGCGCGGCAGCCTCGCCCGGACCGTTTCCGGTGCCCCGATGGCAGCGCGGCAGGTAATGGTCAACTTTGACCCTCAGTGGTCAAAATAGCCTGATTCGCATGGCGACTAGGGATCTGGCCGCGTAGGTTCGGCCGCAAGGAAGTGCAGCCCGCGAGCGCGCCAACGCTCCGGGCTGCGTGGCCGAAACCTCACGGAGCGAGGTCCCGACATGCTGACCGTAGTCCGTTCGCCATCGGGCGAGCAAGAAGGCGGAGGTGCGCCCGCGCGGCGCCGCCCCCGTTCCACGTCCCTGACCGACGCGGAGGCGATGCGCTTCCGCGCTGCCCTGCGCAACCTGCGCAGCTTGTTCGGTAGCTGGAGCTGCCTGGCCGAGGTGATGGGCGTCCCGAAGACGACCATCACCAACTTCGTGTACGGCTCGCACCCGAGCACGACGCACGGCCTCGCGGCGAAGGCAGCGCGCGCCGCTGGAACCACGGTCGAACGCCTGCTCGGCCGGCCCGTCGCCGCAGACCGCTGCCCAACCTGCGGCCGAGGTGCGTCGTGACGCGGCGTGGCCGACCTCCGAAGGGCCACGACCCCGACGCGAGCGCCACCCCGCCGCACCTTCCGCCCGACGTGAAGGATGCCGTAGGGCGCGCCATCGTCCGCGCAACAGCCCAGGTCAAGGGCTTCCTGCTCCAGCGCGGCGTGTCCCTCGGCAACGCGCAGGACGTCGCCCTGGAGTGCGCGTTCATCACGTACCGCAGCATCGCCAAGGGGACGCTTGTTGACAGCCACCCCGATCCGCAGATTTCTGACCCTCACGTCGTGACGCCCGGGGGCGAGCGTGGGCGGCCGGGAAGTTCGCCCGCACGAGGGGCGGCGGTAGAGATCGCGCCCGAGCGGCGCGCCGAAAAGACGAAGGCCCTGGGTAGCGACCAGGGCCTTCCGGGGATCGGCGACAGACCGATGTTCGGCCTGTCTCGCACGACCCAGCCGCCGAGGGCAACTTCCCGGCGCGCTGGTCCGGGGACTCGTGCAAGACAGCTTCCGGCTCGCCCGCTGCGGGGTCTGCGCCGCCATGTTCTTCGTCTGCGGCCAGTGTGATCGAGGGCAGCTCTACTGCGGCAGCGGTTGCCGCGACGCGGCTCGCCGGCGGGCCCAGCGCGCGGCTCGGCTGCGGCACCAGCGCTCCCCCGAGGGGCGCCTCGATCACCGCGATCGCCAGCGTGCCTACCGCGCCCGACGGGGCCAGCGCGTGATGGATACGGGTTCCGATAACTTGCCCGCGTCCGCCAGCGTGTGCCCGCGGGCCGGCGCGCCGACGTCGAAGGACGACGTGGCCGCCGCCGGCCCGCAGGAGTCGAGGGATGGACGAGCTGGTGATGACGATCTCCGCGACGTCGCGGGAGACGCGGGTGCTGCTGACGCAGGGGCCCGACGAGGTGATGAAGGCCCGGCTGCGGTCGGTGGCCACGCCGGCGCACCGGTTCGCCGGGCCGATGTTGTGCGAGTCGATGGCGCTCTGGCACGACCAGAGGGTCCGCGCTGTCGTTTCTGCGGAGTCCGAGGACATCTTGTTCGCGCTGGGTTTGTGCGACGGCCTCGGCGTCGCGCGCGCGACGCTGCACTACGTCGTCGAGCCGCTCTTCATGGATGCCCCGCCCCGCCGCGGGCAACGGCTGCCGGGACTCGGTAACTTCCGTGGCGAGCATCGCCTTCGCAGGAGCCTCGGTCGATGACGATCGACCAGGACAAGGAGGCGGAGATCCGCCGCCTGCACTTCGCCGAGCACTGGAAGGTCGGCACCATCGCGACGCAGCTCGGCCTGCACCACGACACCGTCGAGCGCGTGCTCGGCCTCGGCAAGGGGGCGCGCTCGCGGCCCGTCGTTCGCGACGTGGAGGCCGCGGCGAGTGATGTGCCTTTGCCGCTGCGCGGCTATGAGGCCTTCGTCATCGAGACGCTGACACAGTATCCCCGTCTCCGCGCCACGCGCCTGTACGACATGCTGGTGGAGCGCGGCTACGAGGGCAGTATGCGCACAGTGCGACGGCATGTCCGGCTCGTGCGCCCGGCGCCGAAGAGCGAGGTCTTCCTCCGCATCGAGCCGCTCATCGCCGAGCAGGCCCAGATCGACTGGGCCTACCTCGGCAAACTGCGCGTCGCTGGCGGCACGCGCCAGCTCTGGGCCTTCGTCATGGTCCTGTCGTACTCGCGCGCGATCTGGGGCGAGCTCGTGCTCGACCTGTCCGCGAGCTCGCTCCGCCGCTCGCTCGTGCGCGCGTGCTGCTACTTCGGCGGCGCGACGAGGCAATGGCTCTTCGACAACCCCAAGACCGTTGTCCTCGAGCGCCACGGTGACGCCGTGCGCTTCCACCCGGACCTGCTCGCGCTCGCCGGTCAGCTCCGCGTCGCGCCGCGGCTCTGCGCCGTGCGCAAACCGCAGCAAAAGGGCAAGGTCGAGCGAGCGATCCGCTTCTTGCGCGACCGGTTCTTCGCCGCGCGCACGATTCGTGATCTCGATCGTGGCAACGCCGAGCTGCTCGTCTTCCTCGACGAGATCGCCAACGTGCGCCCTCACCCGCGATGGCCTGAGCGGCGCGTCGACCAGGTGCTCGCGGAGGAGAGGGCGCGGCTGCTCGCGCTGCCCGATCCGCTGCCGGAGACGGACCTCGTCGAGCCCGTGCCCGTCGACAAGACCGCCTTCGTGCACTTCGACGGAAACCGCTATTCGGCGCCGTCGAGCCACCACGGCAAGACGCTGACACTCGTCGCCAATGACACGACCGTGCGGCTGTCGGACGGCGGTACCGAGGTCGCGCGGCACGCGCGCTGCTGGGGACGGCGCCAGAGCATCGAGGCGCCCGAGCACCGTGCCGAGCTGCTCGACAAAAAGCGCGCTGCGCGTGAGGCCAAGGGGCGCGATCGGCTCGGCGCCGCGATCCCCGGCTTCGAGATCCTGCAAGAGCGCTGGGTGGAGGCCGGCCGCAACGTCGGCTTCATGACCGCCAAGGCCTTGCGTCTGCTCGACCTGTACGGCGTCGAGATCCTCGGCGCCGCGGCGCGCGAGGCCATCGCCCGCGGCACCCATGATCCCGGTGCCCTCGCCGTGCTCTGCGAGGAGCGCCGCCGCGCCGCCGACGGCCCTGTCCCCATCGACATCGATCTCGGAGCCCACGTCCCCGATCGCGACGTGATCCCCCACGACCTGGAGTCCTACGATGCCCAACGATGACGTCGCTGAGCTGATTCGTTCCCTTGGCGTACGCGTGTCGCGCGAGGCGCTGCTCGCGCTCGTCGCGCACGCCACCACCGCGCGCCTGTCGCCGGTGCAGACGTTCGAGGAGCTCGCCGCCATCGCCCACCGCGAGCGCGCCGAGCGCAACCTCGCCGCGCGCGCCAAGGCGGCGACCCTCGGCACCTTCAAGCCCATAGAGCGCTTCGACTGGAACCACCCGCGCACGATCCAGCGTGAGCTCGTCGAGGAGCTCATGACCCTCGACTTCGTCGCCAAGGGGCACAACGTCCTGCTCCGGGGTCCGAGCGGCGTCGGCAAGACCATGCTCGCCCAGAACCTCGGCATGCTGGCGCTCCAGCGCGGCTATACCGTGCGCTTCACGACGCTGTCGGCCGCGCTCGCGGATCTGCTCAAGCAGGAGTCGCTGCCGGCCCTGGAGCGACGGCTGCGGAAGTACACGGCCCCGTCACTGCTGATTCTGGACGAGATCGGCTACCTGCCGTGCAGCCGTCAGTCCGCCGATCTGCTCTACAACATCATCAGCCGCAGGCACGAGAGCCGCTCGCTCGTGCTGACGACGAATTTGCCATTCAAGCAGTGGAGCACGGTCTTCCCGGGCGCGGCGTGCGTCTCGGCGCTGATCGACCGCTTCGTTCAGCACTGCCACATCCTCGACATCGATGCCGACTCGTGGCGGCAGAAGGAGTCGCTGGCCATGAGCGAGGCGCGCTCCAAGCCGAGGGCGGAAGCCGCCGAGCCGGCTGCGCCGGCGGCAGCGAGGAAGCGTTGACCCGGGCGACGCCGGGTCAGATTTCCGCGGCGCCCGGGGGGCAGATTCCCGCGGGTGTCGCGGTCATTTTTCTGCGGACGCGAGGGCCACATTTCCGCGGATCGTCGTGGTTAGATTCCTGCGGATCTCCGAGGCTATCTACAGACGCTCGCGCTGCCCGACGATGTGAGCGCCTACGACCAGAAGCTCGCCGCCTACATGCGCACCGTGGCGTGGCGCCTGCTCCGCAACCACAAGCGAGCCGGCGACATCTTCGTGCGGCATGACCGCGAGCCCGGCACGGAGCTGCTCGTGTCGCGCACGTACGACGTGGAGCCCGCGCTGGAGCTCGCCTCCGAGCTCGCGGCGGAGCCCCCGAAGGCCCGGCGCTTCCTGCTCGCGATGCTGGATACCGGCGAGCCGTGCGTTGCGGCCGTCGCCGCTGGCATGACGAAGCACGCCGGGAAGTGGACCATGCGCAGCACCCGGGCACGCGCCGCGAAGCGCCTCGCCGCGGTCTGACCTCCGTCCCACATAAACCCTCGCCCCCGGGGCGCATGTTCCGCCCTGAACCGTTGGCGCCCTCCACTCCATGGAGCTAAAGGGGTGTCGTCGGGCCTGCTTGCGACAGGCTCGACGACGCCGATCCACTTGCCGGACCGGGAACGGCTCGCGCCGCACAGGGGGCATTGTGCCCTCGCGCCCCGTGTTCGTCAAGGGCTCGGCCGCTCCGAAAGGATGCCACCGTGAATAGCCCTACGGACATCACGATCATTGGTGCAGACCAAGCTCTTACCAAGCGAATTGAAAACACGTCCTTGTATCGCGTTCACTTCAGGCTGTCCGAACGGCCTGACAGTGAATGGTCGTCGCTTTTTAGTGAGCAGCGGAAGTTTCCGCGCCACTCGATGTGGCGCGATGCATATGTCAGCGGCAACAACATTGTTGTCGAGTGCACGCTAGAGGAGGTTGAAAGGCACCTCAAAGACATCAAAGAGGATGTCGCGGCAACCAATGGGCGCCACGCTGAGCTGCGGCATAAGGAAGCGCAACGAGCGGCACGCCTCCAACAACAGAAGCAGGCGGAATCTGAAGAGGTTGCTAACGCACTCAAAAAACTAAAATTCTGACACGCTACCATCCACCAGCGTAGTCATTTGCCATCTCTGCTATCGCATCGTCCCGTTCTCGCTGTCGCGCAAGAGCCTTGAGTGGCGCGAGGATCGCCGCATCGCTCGCGTGGTCTACGACGACGCGTAGCATCGTCAGGACAGCCTGCACCAGCGCGTCCTCGCCATGGTAAGCGGTGGCCATGGCGTGAACCATGACGCCTGGATCGGACATTGTCCACATGAAGGCACGCTTTCAATCAATCAGGCTCATCGAATAGTGACAATTGCATCATGCGCCTGGGTCCAGGCGCGGGCGGCGGCTCTGACGGCGGTTCCGGCTCTGTAGGCGCCACAGGCGCAGCGGGCGCGCTGCCGACCAGCCGCAGGAACCCGCGCCCGTTCGGCAGAGCCCGGGCGGGCGCCGTGAGCGACCCCGGGGGCGGCTCGGGCAGGCGGAGCGGCTTCGGCTTGGGCGGGTCCGCGGGCACCTCGGTGAGCGCCGCCGCGACGAGTTCCTCCACGCTCCACACGTGGTCGGTCAGGCCGCTCTCCATGCCGGGCGTGACGCGCAGTGCCTCGTGGGGGCGGCAGAAGTTGTAGAACGCCATGTGCAGCGCGACGGCCGCCTTGTGGTGCGGCAGGCGCTTGCTGAAGCCGTTGCAGAGCCGGGTGAACCGGCGGATGTGCATGCGGATCGTGAGGTTCTGCCGCTCGACGTGGCTCGTGCTGGCGCGCTTCACGTCGGGCACGCCGAACACCGGCGTGCGCGTGATGAACGGGTCCCGCGGCGGCTCGTACCTGTGGTCGTCGTCGCGGCGCGCCTTCCGGCTGTAGTTCTTGATGACCTGGGCGTAGTCGACCGAGCCCGCGAACGACGCGCCCACGGCCGCGACGTAGGGCGCCCACCCGTCGCTGTAGAGCTGCGGAACGGTCGTCAGCCGGGCACGCAGATCGGCGATGAACGCCTTGGTGTTCTCCTCGTCGCGCTTCCCCACGCGGTAGGAGATCACGAGCTTGGACGCGCTCGCCATGCCCACGAAGACGTACGCCTCGCCGAACTCGGGCGAATCCCCAGGCTGCACGCGCGCCTGCTTCTTCTGGACGTAGGACCAGATCTCGTCGACCTGGACCGTGCGGCAGTCGACGTCGCGCACGAGCCGGTTGTGTAGCCGCTCGCAGCCCTCGCCGACGCGGAGCAGCAGCGACAGGATCGCGGGCTTGCTCACCTCGGTGAGCCGCGACGTCGGGCGGACGCCCGCCCCCTCGACAAGATGCGCGACGACCTCCACGCGCTTCGCCATGGGCAGCACGTGTGCCATGCAGGGCCTTGCCTTTCCCCGGACGTCGGCCCATGCTCGCGGTGCGATGCGCGTTCGGCGGGCCACCGCCGGATGTTTCGCAGCCCTGTCTCCGGGGACCAGCCGGGGACAGGGCGCTTTGCTAAGTACCCTGAAACATAGCACGAAACGCCTCGTTTCCTCGGGGGTTCGCGTCAGCTAGGACACGCGCTGTCATAGCCAGGATGCACCGTTTACGCTTGCTTGATGGCTTTCCGAGTGGTTGGACCCATGTGGACCAATGGGCGACCCAGGGCTCGGTCGCAGCAGCGTCTGGCCGCTCGACAGGAGGACGACCATCTGGCAGCATGATGTACATGAACTCCAGACCTGCGTCACGTGAGCAGATGGACGCTGCGTTCCAGTGGCCCGAGCTCGTGGATCCCGCACTCGCTGGGACTCCAGGTATGCGACTCACGCGTAATGAATCACTGATGTTACGGAGGTACGCCTGGGTTGTTGGATATGATGTACGTGGTCGAGGCCCACATGCGATTGTGCGCGAAATCCGCGCCACGATTACGCCAGGACAAGGCCATGATGGCGAGCTGCGCGTCTGCGACGCCGAGATCGATCCCCTGATCGTGGCTGAGTGGTGCCGCGAGGCGGCCGGCATTCGGATCCCGGTCGTGGACTTCTCGATGAGGCCCAGCATCGATGGCGCCTCGTATGGGTTCTCTAGCGGGGTAGGTGCCGTCTCGGCGAATGTGAGTTGGTCTGAGGACGGCCCCCCTGAGTGGAGCGAATTTACCACGTGGGCGCGCAGCGTCATGGAGCGCCTGCACGACCGTGCATCGCCTGGAGAGCCACTGGAGCTTCGAGGCTACGGCGAGCGGCGCCGCCAGAGACCATGAACACCAAGCGGCTGGAAGCCGTAGGCACGACGTGCTCCGCGCCTGGATCAGGCACCGGATCGATCGTCAAGACGGCGACGAGCCGGCTGGTCAAAATTGACCATTACCGCGCGGCAGCCTTGCCCGGACCGTTTCCGGTGCCCCGAGGGCAGCGCGGCAGCCTCGCCCGGACCGTTTCCGGTGCCCCGACGGCAGCGCGGCAGCCTTGCTCGGACCGTTTCCGGTGCCCCGACGGCAGCGCGGCAGCCTTGCACCACGTGGACCGCCTTCGGACCCCTCGGTTTTTTTGCGCTCTCCGCCGCTCAGAGCTTTCCCACTCCGGCCGACGCGGGCACGAGCGTCTTCACGTCGTTCGTGTCGCTGGTCAGCGCAGAGGAGTACGAGTACGGGATGTCCGCCGTGCAGCTGGCAGGATAGGCGCGCGAGGCGCGGCTCACCTCGACGTTCGAGATGCGCTCCGCCTTGCCGGGTGAATCGGACGGCGTGTAGATCGAGTAGTGGAGGGCCTCGTAGTAGTTCCGCTCGACGCGCACGCACGTGCCGGCGCGGATCTCCGTCGCGTCCTTCGCGCCGACGATGTAGTTGTTGAAGAAATGCCCCACGGCGCCGCGGTACATCGGGACGCGGAGCAGCACGTTCTCGTAGTGGTTGTGGTGCATCGTCACCTTGCGATCGCCGTGGAGATCGTCGTCCGCGGCGCCCACCAGGCCGCCCTTGTGGTGATCGTGCAGGTACGTCCACGAGATGGTGATGAAGCCCGTCTGGCCCTTGATGTCGATCAGACCGTCGTACTTGTCCTTGTCGGTCTGAACGCTCGGGTCCTCGGAGTACACCTCGCAGTGATCGATCCAGATGTTCTTGCTGGTCCCCGAGATCGAGATGACGTCGCCCCCGTTCACGCTCGCGGGCGCGCTCGTCCCCACCAGGGTCGCGCGCAGGTTCTGCAGGATGACGTTGTTCTGGCTAGAGACGTCGATGCCCACGCCGTCGAGGAAGGCACCCTCGCCGACGCCGACGATCGACTTGTTCGATCGGACGCGGATCTGACCGCCGCCCGATCCGTTGGTGATGCGGCCCTGGACGAGGATGACGTAGGGCTGGCTGGCCTCCGCGAAGCTCTTCAGCTCGGCGTAGCTGTCGACCGTGACCGTCTCGCCGGCCCGGCCGCCGGTGGTCCCGCCGTTCAGCGTGGCGAAGCCGATCGGCTCCCCCACGACACCGCCGACGCTGCCCGAAGCGCCGCCCGCGCCCGAGCCGCCGGTCGCTCCGCCGCTGCCGGCGGCGCCGCCGGTCGCTCCGCCGCCGCCGCTCGACGTGCCACCCGTGCCGGGCTCGCCACCGCTGGTCGCTCCCCCGGTCGATCCACCGCCGCTCCCGGTGCCGCCGGCAGCGGAGCCGCCCGTCGTGGCGCCCCCCGCGCTGCTCGCGCCGCCGGAGCTGCTCGTGCCGCCGGCAGCCCACGCGCCGCCCGTCGCGACGCTGCCGCCTGAGCCCACGTCATGGCCGTCGCCCCCGCCTCCGCCGCCGGAACAGGCGACCAGGAGGCCCAGGCCGAGGAAGATCGGGGCGGTTCGAGGGATCCGAGGTGCGCGGCGAGCAGGGCGAGAAGGAAGGATCATGGTGGACGTTCGGTTGCCCGAGCGACCGGAAACCCGTCATCCAAATTCATTCCCCTCCGGCGACGCCCACCCAGCTCTGACCGGCACCCGCATCGTCGCCGCCCCGGCGGCGCGTCGGTCAGGGCAGCGCGGTGGTGATCACCTCCTTCGTGGTCGCGGAGCCATGGCCGGGGCGGTCGACGCAGGACGGGTAGTACTGGCCGGCCCCGTTGAGACGCTGGCAGACTCGATCGCATGAACCGGCGATGCGGATCACCCCGCACTCCTCGGTCTGGCCCCCGGTGGTCAGGTGGCCCGCGGCGCAGTCGCGCTGGTAAGCGCGCGAGTTGGTGACCGTCGCGCTGTTGTAGCAGGCGTTGAGGTAGGGCTGCGCGGCGAACAGGTTGCCCCAGAAGGCCCCCTCGACGTCCGGATAATCGACGAGCTCCTGGCTGGAGCAGAGCGTCTTCAGCGGATCCCGCAGCGAGCGGGCGGAGAGGAGGACCGGCACGCGATAGTAGTTCACGCGCGCCGCCACGCAGCCGGAGACCATGCGCTGCCCGAGCTCGTCGAGCGGCCCTCTCGCCCAGGTGGGCGCGACGCCGAGCAGCCCGGGGTAGCGCTCGTGGTGCACGGCGCCGCCGGAGTCCGTCCACGAGAAGTCGAAGGACGCCGCGCTGCTCAGGGCGCAGCTCGCCGCGTAGCGCAGGAACTCGCGCGCCAGCGCGCCGTTCGGCCCGGGATCCTGGATCGCGGCGAGGTTCTGCGCGCTGAGACCGTTGAGGTTCAAGGCGTTGAGGTTCAAGGCGTTGAGGTTCAGCGCGTTGAGGTTCAGCGCGTTCGCCGCGAGCGCGTTGCCGCTCAGCAGGGCCCCCTGCGATTCGCCCACAGGCTCATCCCACGCACCGGTGTCCCCCACCTCGGCGGCGCAGCCCGACAGCACCCCAGCCCAACCAAGCACGATGAATGCCCGCTTGAGAGACATGGATTCCCCCCTGTTCCTGGCGCATGACCCGGCGGCTCCCTGCGCGCTGCGCGGCGCGCGGGCCCACCAACCACCGCCCATCGATTTGCGGGATGGGTTCAATATTCTACCTTTTCCCGCGCTGTCGCGCCGGCGAAAGGCGATTCGGCGGCGGCAAGGTGCGTGTCCGGAGCGTCCGTTTCTGTCAGCTTCGTCAGCTCCGCGCACCAGCGACGGAGTCGACCGCCCATGACCGTCGGAATGGTGGAGGCCGCCGCGAGGGCGCGCTCGAGCTGCGCCCGGGCGTCGGCGTGCCGGCCGCGGCGGAGCGCGGCGAGGGCCCGCGCCTCGAGCACCTCGATCCGCTCCTGCCCTACCGAGAAGCGCGCGGAGCGCTCCTCCAGCGCGGCCCACGCGGCGCGGTCGTCGTCGCGGGTCGCGAGCTCGATCATCGCGCAGAGCACGTCCTCCGAGGGCTTCAGCGCCTCGCAGCCGGCTTCCTCTTGCGCCGCGCGGAGCCGCAGCACGATCCCGCGCGCGCCCGCCTCGTCGCCCCGGTAGAGGCGCAGGCGCGCGTTGAGGAGCGCCACGGCGTTCAACGCGTGGCGATCGCCGCAGCGCGGCGCCATCGCCTGGACGGCGCGCGCGTGGGGCGTCGCGGCCGCGAGATCGTCCATCAGATACAGGGACTCGGTGAGGTTGTATCGACCGACGAGCTCGAGCGCGGGCTGGCCGAGGTCGCGCCCGAGCGCGATGGTGCGCTCGAAATCGGCGATCATCCCGGCGCGGTCGCCCTGGAGGGCCCGCGCGAGCCCGCGGTTGTTGAGCGCGGCGCCGAGGTGCATGAGATCGCTGCGCTCCTCGCAGCTGCGGATCACCGCGTCGAGGTCCCGCGCCGCCTCCTCGACGCGGCCTAGGCTGGCCAGGATGAAGCCGAGCAGCAGCCGGGCGATGATGTGCGTCTCGTGGCCCTCGTCCCCGAGCCGCGCGGCCTGCGCCGCGGCGCGCGTCAGCACCGCGGCGGCCTCGTCCTCGCGGTCGGCGCGGTGGAGCGAGCGGCCCACGCCGAGGAGCAGGCGGGCGCCGAGCAGCGGCGAGGCCACCCGATCGGCGAGGCGCTCGGCGGCCGCCACGCGCTCGCTGGCTGCCCGGTACTCGCCCGTCCAGTCGAGGATCATGGCCTCGTCGAGGAGGAGCTCGATCTGCGCCCCCGGCTCCGACGCCGCGGCCGCCTCCTCGCGCGCCGCGGCGAGGTCGGCGAGGGCCTCCGTGTGGCGCCCGAGCCGGAAGCGCGCGAGGCCCCGCGCGCGGCGCGCCGGGGGGAGCAACGCGCCGAGCAGCGCCTCGACGCGCCCGTAGCAGCCCTCGGCGTCGAGGTAGGCCCGGCGCGCGGCCGCGAGCTCGGCGCCGCGGACGAGGAGCGACGCCGCCCGGGCGGTCAGGCCGCCGCGCTCGCAGTGCGCCGCGAGCACCAGCGGATCGGCCTCGCCCGCCGCCTCGAGCCAGTCGGCGGCGAGGCGGTGGCCGAGCGCGCGATCGTCCTCGGTGAGCTGCGCGTAAGCGCCCTCGCGCAGGAGCGCCTGGCGGAAGGAGTACTCCTCCTCGCCGGGGAAGCGGCCCTCGCGGTGGCGGACGCAGAGCTCCCCGGCGACGAGCGCGGAGAGGTGCTCCGCGAGCGACGCGGCCTCGTCGCCCCCGAGCAGGTGCGCGACGGCGCCTCGCCAGAACACCTCGCCGAGCACGCTGGCGGCGCGCAGGATCCGGCGCGCGGGGGCCGGGAGCGCCTCCAGCCGGACCTGCACCATCGCCACCACCGTCTCGGGCAGCGCGTCGCCCCGGCCTTCCGCCGTCGCGCGGATCAGCTCCTCGAGGAAGAAGGGCTGTCCCTCGGACTGGGTGACCAGACGATCGATGAGCGCCCCGTCGGCCGCGTCGCCCAGCGCCTCCCGCGCGAGCTGCGCGCACGCCCTCGGCGAGAGCTGCCGCAGGCAGAGCTCCTGCCGCCCGCGCTCGGCCCAGAGATCGGGGTACGCCTGCTTGATCTCGGGGCGCGCCGTGGCGAGCACGACGAGCGGCTGGTCCGCGAGCTCGCGCAGCGCCGCGTCGATGGCCGCGACGGAGGCGCGGTCGGCCCAGTGCACGTCCTCCAGCGCGAGCACCACCGGGTGGGCCGCGCACTCGGCGCGCAGGAAATCGCGGAGCGCGCGCTGCATCTGCTCGCCGAGCAGCTCGGGATCCTGCCGGGCGGCGCGGAGCGGGAGGCTGTCCTCGTCGGGGAACGGGACGCCGGCGAGCTCGCCGAGGAACTCCTCGATCCGGCGCCGATCCGCCGCGGGCACGCGGCGCGCGACGCGGGCCCGGAGGAGCGCGCGCCGCTCCTCGATGGGCTCGCCGCCCTTGATCCCCGCCGCGCCCCGGATCGCCTGCGCGAGCAGGCCGCCGATCGATCCGGCGCGCAGCGGATCCCCGAGCCCCGCCCAGATCTCCGCGGGCGCGCCGGCGCGCCGGAGGGCCGCGAGGTGCTCCTGGAGGAGGCGGGACTTGCCCATGCCCGCGGCGCCGATGACGAGCGCCGCCCGGGCGGCGGGCTCGCCGGCGCAGGAGGCGAAGGTCTGCTCCAGCAGGCGGAGCTCGTGATCGCGGCCGACGCAGGGCGTGGGCCTGCCGAGGAGCGGGCGCCACAGCGCGGCGGCGTTGCGCTCGCCGCGGAGCTCGAGGGCGCCGGACGCGGTGATCTCGGCCTCGAAGCGGGCCTCGATCAGCCCGGCGGTGGTCCTGTCGAGGAGGATCTGCGGCGCGCCCGCGCGGCCCGCGCTCCGGAGCAGCCCCGCCGCGCGCTGGATGGCGTCGCCGACCGGCAGGCCGCCCCCGAGCTCGCCCCAGCCGACGGTGATCGCGATCGGGCGATCGGGGACGCGCTCCCGCAGGGCCAGGGCGCAGCGCGCGAGCTGCGCGGCGACGTCGGTGGGCACGTGCGGGCGGCCGACGATGAGCACCGCGGTGCCGTCGGCGAGCAGCTCCAGGCGCCCCTCGAAGCGGGCGGCGACCTCGCGGAGCGCGCCGGCGTCCGCGGCCGCCTCGCAGGCCGAGAGGGTGGCGTCCAGCGCGGAGGCCGGCGCGCGGCCCACCACCGCGACGCCGTGGAAGCGGCGCTCGCTGCTGGTGAGCGCGGAGCTCGCCGGCGCCGGGATCGACCCGCCGTGGGCCTCCTGCGCCGCGAGCGCGGCGTGGGCCGCGGCCCCGTCGCGCGGGCGCCGCGCCGGGTCCTTCTCGAGCATCTCCCAGAGCAGCGCGTCGAGCCACGGGGGCGCGCCGGGGCAGAGCTCCGACAGGCGCGGCGGCTGGTCGAAGATGATCCTGGCGAGCAGGGCGATCAGGTGATCTGCCTGGAACGGCGGGGCGCCGGTGAGGCACTCGAAGAGCACGCAGCCGAGCGAGAAGATGTCGGCGGGCGCGCCGACCTCGTCGCCGCTGCGCGCCTGCTCCGGGGCCATGTATCCGGGCGTGCCGACCAGCATCCCGTCGCCGGTGACCGGGACCATGCCCGGGAAGCGGGCGATCCCGAAGTCGAGGAGCTTGGGCTCCGCGATCCGGTCGTCGACGAGGAAGATGTTGGCCGGCTTGAGATCGCGGTGGACGATCCCCCGCGCGTGGGCGGCGCCCAGGGCGGCAGCGACGCGCGCCCCGAGCTCCACCGCCTCGTCGACCGTGAGCCGCCGCCGCGCGAGGAGGCGGGAGAGGTCCTCTCCCTCCAGCCACTCCATGACCAGGAAGGGCGTGCTCTCGCGCGCGGCGTTGTAGGCGATGTACCGGACGATCCCCGGGTGTGCGAGGAGGGCGAGGAGCTCCGCCTCCCGCGCGAAGCGCGCGAGGTGGTGCGGCGACGGATCGTGCAGCACCTTGGCGGCGACCCGCCTTCCGGTGGTGACGTCGCAGGCGCGGTAGACCGCCCCCATCCCTCCGATCTCCGCGAGCGCTTCGACGCGGAAGCGCCCCCCCAAGAGCTCCCCCAAGCGCACCCGTCAAGGATAGACGGAGAACGCGGTTGGTCCAGCGAGTCTGGATTCTGGCCGCAGATTCCTCCACGCGCGGCGCCCCGGACGCATCGACGCGTTTACCCCGATTCCGACCGAGGTCGATCCTCGATCCAGGTTGGGTGGGCTGCTCGGTGGGCCCGCTCAACACCATCCCTGGACCGAGGGTGTGCTGATCGACCCGCCTGCCCCGCCCAGGACACCGATTACGTCGATCGAGCGAGAATGAACCGCCAAGGCGCCAAGGACGCCAAGGCGCCAAGAAGAAGATAATATATTTGGCGTCTTGGCGTCTTGGCGTCTTGGCGTCTTGGCGTCTTGGCGTTTATAAATTCTGCTCGTTTCGGGCGGGTTCAACCCGCGCCCGCGCGCTGCACGGCCGAGCCCCCGGCGCGGTCGATGAGACTGCACAAGTGCCAGAGGAGCAGAAGTCGACGCCTCGTTGCACGCTCCTGCTGCAAGGATATGCCACCTCCGGTCTCGGAGCTCGGAGCGAAATGCGTTAGGGTCGATCGGTAGGTCGAGGTGCGGAAGGGCGCCGAGCTCTGGCGCCGAGTGGGAGCAGCGCGATGAACGAGATCAATTTCTACAAGCTTCCGCGTGCCATTCAGGACGGCGTGATCGAGGCGTTCCGCGGGCGGTTCGCGCCGGCGCCGATCGTCAGCCGGCTCGGGACTCGGCGCACCATCGTGGCTTGGCTCGCGGTCAGCGCCGCGTCGTGCCTCCTGCTGGCGGCGCTCTGCGCGGCCGGCTTCGGCGACGTCAACAGCGCCCTCGCGCTCCACCCGACGGCGGCGGCCGCCGCGTACGTGCTGCTCGCCGCGACCACCGCCATCGGCGTGCTCCAGGCGCTCGCCTACAACGCCGACCTCATCACGCTGCCGTTCGCGCCCGGCCTGTTCGTCTTCCCCGCGAACCTGATCGACGCGCGCGACCACAGGCTCCGCGTCTTCTCGCTCGCGGAGCTCTCGCGCGTCTCGGCGGGCCCTCGGGGCGCCGTGGTCCTCACGTTCGGCGGCACGCAGTACGCATTTCCCCTCGATGACCCGTCGCGCTCGGACGCCGTGATCCGGGAGATCGAAGCGGCGTGGAGCCGCATGAAGACGAACCCCGACCCCGCGGAGCTGCGCCGGCTCGATCCGTTCGAGCCGCCCGCCATCGAGAGCCCGTTCGCGTCGTCGATCCCGCTCTCGCGCGAGGTCCCGGGGTGGCGAAGCTATGCATGGCTCGTCGCGGCCGCGGTCGGCGTGGCCCTCGGCCTGGGGCTCTTCATCCTCCGCAACCGGATGAGCGACGCTCGGATGTACGCCGCGGCGCGGGCCCGCGACGACGTGGCCGCGTACCAGAGCTACATCACGCGCGGCCGCGGCCACGGGGCGGTCGTCTCGCAGGTGCTGCTGCCACGGGCCGAGCTGCGCCTCGCGGTGGCGAAGGGCTCGGTGGAGGCCATCGACGACTTCATCCGCGCCTACCCCAAGACGGGCATCCAGGCCGAGGTGGCCGCGGCCCGCCGCGCCGCGCTCGCCGCGGAGCTCGAGCGGGCGCGGGCGGTGGGCACGCTCGCGGCGCTGCTGGCGTTCGCGGAGCGCTACCCGAAGCACGGCCTGGACAAGCCGTTCAACGACGCCAGGCACGCGCTCTATGTGCGCGCGCTCGATCGGTACAAGAGCGAGATGCCCGAAGGGAGCGAGCAGAACGCGGATTTCGTGCGGCGGCTCCTCGCCTACGCGGAGCGCGTGGGGCCCAAGAGCACGCCCCAGGGCCTCCGCGGCCCGGCCGTCCAGGTCCGCTTCCGGCGGCTTCCGTCGCAGGACCTGGATCGCGCCGACGAGCTCGTGATGAAGAGCCCGATGTTCCGCGGCGTCACGTCCCTGCCGACGCGCTACGTGGACGCGACCCGCCTCGATCCCCAGGAGAAGCGGACCGCGCCGGCGCTGGCGGAGGGGCTCGCGCGGGGGTTCGCGCCGGAGCTCGTCACCTTCGAGCCGGGCCCGCCCTTCGAGGGCTCCGTCGAGGAGCAGCTCGCCGTGACCTCCCCCTCCCTCGTGGTGAGCTATCGCGTCGAGTCGTCCGGGAGCGCCTACGGCAGCAAGAAGCCGCAGATCATCGTCATGGGGCTCAAGTTCCTCTTCAAAACGGAGTTCATCCTGCCCGGAGACGCTCAACCGCTGCTCGCGAGCTACAAGATCGCGCGGCGGGTCCCGGCCGGGCTCGTCCAGCAGCAGACAGCCTCCCCGCCCCCTGGGACCCTCGAGGCCATCGTCTACGAGGCCATGATGCGCGAGGCCTTCATCGACCTCGAGGAGCGCTACCTCTCCACGTGGTTCCGGAAGCGCGACGCGCCCCAGTAAGGGCGGGCGAGCTCCTCAGCGTTCCTGGTGCCGTACACGACCTGCCGGAACGGCGCCGCCCACGGGCCGACGCGCGCCCTCCTCGGCGGTCAGCTGACCGCGTTCACATCCACATCCGGGCCACCACGCCGTAGGTCCCGGGCCCCGGGGTCATGCCCACGTCGCCGCCGCCGAGCAGGACCTGATCCCTGGAGATCACCCGCACCGTGTGCAGCACGCCGAACTCGCCGAGATCGACCGAGAGCACGCCGCCCTCGCCGAAGGCCGGGTCGGGCGCGCCGTCGCACGTGTACCGCGCGAGCAGCGGCATGGCCGCGCCGCCCTCCCCGCCGTTGCCCGCGACGAGGACGGCGCCGCCCGGGAGCAGGACCATGTCCTCGGCCTGATCGTCGCCGCCGGTGGTCGGCCACGCGGCCAGGCCCCCGTCGCCGAACTCGAGGTCCGGCGAGCCGTCCCGGAGGAAGCGGCGGACCTGGAAGTCGCGCGCCCCCTCGGGGCCCGCGTCGCCAGCCACCACGATGCCGCCGTCGAGCGACAGCGCGACCGCGACCGCGCGCTCGTCGACCCCGGGATCTCCGGCGACGACCACGCCCCCGTCGCCGAACGAGCGGTCGAGCGCGCCGTCACGGCGCAGGCGGACGACGATCCAATCGCGCTGTCCGCCCCGCTGGACGGAGCCGACCACGATGATGCGGCCGGAGACATCGATCGCGACCGCCTCGGCGACCGAGCCCTCGACGGCCGACGGGCCCGGCGCCACGGTCCGGTAGCCGAGCGGGCGCGCGAACGACGTGTCGAGCGCGCCGTCGGCCGTGGCGCGCGCGATCAGCAGGCGCCCGTCGCGCTGGCCGACGGCCACGATCCTGCCGTCGCGCGCGACCACGCCGTCCCGGATCACCTCGTCCCCGCCGAGATCGAGCAGGCTCTTGCCGCCGTCGCCGAACCCGGGATCGAGCGAGCCATCCTCGGTGTACCGCGCCAGCGCCACGTCCGCGGAGGCGCCCCGGAACTCGTCGCGCCAGCCGATGGCGACGGTCCCGCCGAGGCGCTGGCGGCGAGCGGCGACCAGATAGACGTAGTCGCCGGTCGAGGCGGCCCACGAGGTGAGCACCATGCCGCCATCGCCGAAGCTGGGATCGGGCGCGCCGGATCCGGTCAGGCGGGCGACGCGGAACCTGGTCCCGCCGAGGCCGCCCATACCCCACCCGCCCGCGATGATCTCTCCGCCGGCGGCGTCGAGATCGAAGAAGCCTCCGTCGTCGTCGGCGCCGAAGCGCAGCCGCGCGATCCCGGTCCCGGCCCCCCCGAAGGAGGGAGCGAGCTGGCCCGCCATCGGGCCGGCCTCCGCGTCCGCACAGCGGAGGGATCCGCCGGCGCTCGTCGCCTCCGCCTCGGCGGGCGGCGCGCTCGCGGCGGGCTCCTCGGCGAGGAAGTGGCTCGGAAGAAGCAATGCGAGGAATGCAGTGAGAGCTCTCATGCAACGATCTGTTGGACGCGCGGGGGGCGGTGTCAACGCGGCGAGCCCTGCAGACGTCGAAGCGCCGCTCCGGCGCTCGGGGCGCTCCCCACGCCGTCACGGGACGGCGTCATTGCGATGGACCTATTCCCGCCATGGCGCCCTCGGGCGACGCGCTTCGCCCTCGCGAGGTCGCAAGTCGCGCCGTCCTCGGTCGCGCGTTCATCGATCCTGCTCGGCCTCGTCGGCGCCCGGGTGTGCGCGCTTGTGGGCACCTCCAACGGCGCCGCGAGGCTCCGGGACGGAAGTCCTCGGATCCTCAGACTTCTTCTCCATCGGACAAAGCCGACGGGAAAACCGGATTGACGAGAGAGGCGAAGTCATGTTGTCGTGCTTGCCCCGCTGTAAGGGCAACCCTGGCGAGGCTCGTGCCGGGCTGGAGAGGGGATCTGGCGACGGCGCTATTTTGTGACGAGGTTCAGGGCGGCAGTCGGCCCCGACGCTCCTCCGGCGCTGCGATCGCCGTCTCCGATCCTCGGCGAGCGAGGGATACGAGGAGGGCGCCGACGTGACGTTTCAAGCGCTGGATCTGATGATGGCGGGCCTGGTCGTCACGCACGAGCCGAACGACCGGACGCCGAGCTTGACGCCGCCGCCGCTCGCGCCGGGCGTCCATCTGCGATGGGCGTTTTCGCCGGAGATCGGGTTTCCCTGGGGCGGCTATCATCTCTTCCGGCGCGAGCACCAGGAAGCCGAGATCAAGCTTCTCGTCGCGCCGAGCGAGCCAGCGGGCACCTCGCTCGGCTCGGATTCGGCGGTCGTCCTCCTGCCGCCCGGCCTCGGCGGCAAGCCGCCGCTCTCGGTCCACATCAAGAGCGACAGGCCCGTCGACGTCCAGCCGAGCCCCCACGGAGGCCCCGAGAAGGGCTATGGCCTCACGGGGAGGACCCGCCTCCGCTTCGACCTCCATCCTCGCGAAAACCCCGCCTACAAGGCGGTCGTCAAGCTGATCACCGTCCGGAACGAGCTCGTGCGGGTCCTCGCGCTCTTCGGGGACGCGACGGTCGCCGTCGGCGAGCTCGCGGGCGGCGCCGGTCCCGCGGAGGTGACCGTCGAGTTCGACGCGATCACCGGCATCGAGATCCGAGGCGCGGAGCCGGACCTCCCGCTGCCTCCGGGGATCGTTGTGGAGATCGTGTTCTTCGAGCTGGTGGAGGCGCTGAACGTCCTCGCGGAGCCGTCCGCGTGGACCGCGCTGACGAAAGAGCCGATCCGCCTGCCCGTCTCCCACCCATCGTACCCCTGCACCCCGGGGACGCCGTTCGACGTCGCGAGGGAGCGGAGCCGGGCCAGGAGCCTCGTACGTTATGGCGATCCGGACGATATCGTGCCCTCCGGGCCGTCGGCGACCGGCGCCGGGACGGTCCAGCTGCATCCAGGATCGCCGCTCGTCCTCGGAAAAGACACGGCGTTCGGCCCGGACGACGCGGGCAAGCTCCTCGAGGTGGACGGCGACGCCGACGTCTACGGCATCATCCAGGTCCTCGGGCCGACCAAGCTCGTCTTGACGCGGCCATACGAGGGCCCCGGCGCCTCGGCGGCGCGATACCGCGTCGCTCAGGACACCTTCGGGCTGTATTACGATCAATGCCAGTGCCTCGTCCGGCAGGGTGCGTCCGGGCCTCCGATGGCGTACGCCGCGGCGCCGCCGCCCATTCCCGCGACGGGGACGCTCTCGTTCCAGCATGGATACGAGGTGGCGCGGGGCGAGTCGACGAGCTTCACCGCCGACCACGTGGGGCTCTCCCTCCACGTCGTCGCGGCGCAGGAAGGGACCCTCACCCTCGAGCCGGGGCTGCGAACCGCGGTGGGAGACGCCGCGGCCGCGGCCGCGTGGTCGACCCGGTTCGTGGCGGGTACGCGCCTCTACATCGAGGGGGCCCCCACGCCGTATCACGTGATCGGGTGGAGCTCGGCGGCCAAGGCCCTGTGGCTCGATGCGCCTTACAGCGGGAGGCGCGTCGTCTCGAAGGTGCGTTACCGGCTGGTCGAGCCCGCCGAGTACAGGATCACGGCCGTCACCGGCGGGTCGCCGCAGTCCGTGGTGCTCGACCGCCCCTACGAGCGCGCCGCGCGGGACAGGGCCGCGTACCTGCTCACGGCGCCGCTCCGCTCCGCCTCGCCCGGGGACGGCAAGGCGCCGCAGATGCCCATCCAGCGGCCGCTCGACGTCGCGTTGCTCGCGTCGCTGCACCCCGCGGCGGCGCAGATCCTGGGCCTCTATCACGTGGACGACCTCGCGGGGCTGAGCCCCACCGCGAGGTACGATTACGTGCTCATCGCCGACCAGGAGGGCAAGTACAACAACGACCCGGCGACCGCGCTCGCCGATTTCTTGAAAGCGGTGCAAGGCCGGAGGCTCGCCGCCATCCACGGCTGCGCGGTGATGAACCGCGGGCTCGACCAGCCCTACGTCGGGCTCCGTCCGCCCGAGGACTCCACCGTCCGCGTCTACGATCTGCCGGGAAGCAGCCTCAAGCCGGGCGCCTCCGGCGAGGCAGCCGATTGCAACGCGGGGCTGGTCTGGGGGCTCTCCGAGCCGGGGTTCGGCGCGCTCCTGCCGGGGCGGTCGGTCATGTACCATGTCTGGCGCGCCAGGCTCGGCGAGACGCTCCCCGTGGAGGCGCCCCGCCCGGGAGATTTCGAGTTGCTGGGCCGGGAGCCGATCCTTGTCGCCGGAGAGCACATCCCCCACGGCACCAGGCCGCCGCGCCCGCCCCGCTGGCCGGCGCGGCCGCTCCACGCGATCGATCGCGGCCTCGATCAAGGCTACTACAGCTACAGGGTGCACGGGGTCGACGTCTTCGGCCGACATAGCGCCCCGAGCGCGCCCGCGATCTGGTCGCAATGGACGCCGCCTCCCAGCCCGACGCCCTGGTATTACAAGAGCGACGCGGGGGACGGCGCTGTCGCCCAGCCGGGCGCGGCGTACGCGATCCGCCTGCTGGATCAGGTCCCACCGCCCTCCCCTGCGGCCGTGGAGGCCTGGGCGCTCGACCCCGAGGATCCCACGACGCAGCGAGATGCGGCCTACGCGGCGTGGTACGCGTCGCTCTCCGACGAAGAGAGGAAGGACGAGGCCAGGAAGAACATCGGCCTGCGCCTGAGGTTCGCCTGGACGAAGGAGAACAGGCTCCAGGCGCCGGATACGAAGGAGTTCCGGGTCTACTATCGATCGGGACACCTGAACTCGCTGCGCGGTCGGGCGCTCGTGGTGCATGCGGGCGCGGACGAGAGCATCATCGAGACGGACATCGCGCCCCCCGCGACCCCCGCCATGGACGCGTACGTGGGGGCTTCCTTGCTCATCGGCGGGCTCGCGTACCGCGTCGTGGGCAGCGACGCCGGCGCGCCGCTCCGCCTGCGCGTGAGGAACGCCGGCGCGAGCTACGCGAAGGGGCGCGTCCTCGTGGCCGCCGACGCCGCGGTCGTGAAGGGCACCCCGGACGTCGACTGGCGCCCCGACATGGCGGGCTCGCGGATCCGCATCACCACGCCCGGGGAGACGACCGAGTACACGATCCTCGTCGTGCGGGGGAAAGACGACCTCCTGCTCGCGACGAAGTTCATCGGCACGCCGACCCGGGCCGGCACGAGCGATGAATACGTCATCCTGCCGGCGCCGCCGCCGGCGGGGGCCGCGTGCACGCTCTCGCTCGTGCCCATCCATACGTCGGGACGGGTCTCGGTGCGTCACGGGAGCAACGAAGTCACCGGCGCCGAGGCGGGCCTGAACCTCTCCCTCGTCGATTGCGCGCTCACGGTGCACGGCGACGGCACGGAGTACCGCGTCGCCCGGGTCGACGCGGCCGCGGACAAGCTCTGGCTGGATCGGCCCTACGAGGGGCCGACGGCGACGGCCGCGCCCTACGTGATCCGGAACAAGTTCGCGGTGGATTACAGCCGGCCCGAGAGCTGGGAGGCGCGCATCCTCGTCATCCGGTTCGACGAGCATTTCAAGGAGCTCGACGGAGGTCACCGGCTCTACGAGGTGTTCATGCCTGCGGCAGGCGAGCTGGAGCGGGCATGGCTGCCGCTCAGGCCCACCGCGGAGGACCCCATCGCCTACGGCGCGATCGGCGTGAGCGCCGTCGACGACAAGGCGCACGCGACGGACGATCCCAGGTGGACGGGGACGCGGCTCGGGGATCGGACCGGCAACGAGGGCCAGGTCGCCGCGCCCGCGCGGGTGTTCCGCGTGCACAGGCAGCCGCCGGACCCCCCCAGCGTGCCCCAGGCTCCCCCGAGGGTCTTCGCGACGCCGGCGGACGTGGAGCTCCGCTCGTTCACCACGTTCCGATTCCACGGGAGGGCGAACCTCAGGGCGCACATCGTCCGGGCGCTCGACGAGACGGTCTTCCTCGTCGACTGGGCGCGCCGATCGAAGGAGCGGAAGGCCGTCTCGCCCACGGACAAGGCGTTCGCCCCCGAGTTCGAGATGACCGACAGGACCCGGCAGGACGTCGCGGCGGCCATCAATGCGCTGAACGACGCCGCGAGGTTCCCGGCCGGCGACCCCGACACGGCGCTCGCCCATTACAGGACGCTCGAAGACGACGCGCTCCGCGTGCTCGCGAACCTCGCGGGCAATGAAGGGGCGTTCTCGCAGGTGACCGCGCGTCCGCTCGATCGAGCGGAGATGCACGACAGGAAGGGGCCGGACGATCCGCCCGGGTATGTGCCCCAGCCGGACCTCTGCGCGTTCGTCGATACCCTGGATGGCGCCTCGACGAACCGCTATTTCTACCGGGCGCTCTTCGTCGACGGGGCGAGCAACCGGAGCGGCCTCTCCGCGGTGGGCCCGCCGGTGTATCTGCCGAACGTGGTGCCGCCGCGGGCGCCCGTGCTCACGAAGCTCGTCGCCTCGAGCGACCGCGAGATCACGGTCACCTGGCAAGCGAGCCTGGAGGCGGACGTCGCCGAATACCATGTCTACCGCGCGGAGAGCGCTGAAGAGGCGCGCGACGTGCGGCGGATGGTCCGGGCGGGGACGCGCGCGAGACCGGCGGACGGGAGCAACGAGGTCGCGTTCGTCGACCGGGAGGTCCGCGGAGCGAGGACGTATTTCTACCGCGTGTGCGCCGAAGATACGGCCGGCAACGTGTCGGCGGCGAGCGAGCCGCTGTCGGCGCGGGCGTATGATCAGACGCCGCCGAAGCAACACGCGTCCTTCACGGGGAGCTGGCGCGACGACGGGAGCGGAATCGGGCTCGCGTGGACGGCGGATCCGGCCAACCCGAGCGTGGAGACGATGGTCTTGAAGCGGTCGTCGCTCGGCAACTGGGTCGCGATCTCCCCGTGGCTCGCGCCCGGCGTGAAGAGCATCGTCGATCTGTACGCCGCGCCCGGGGCGCCCGCGGACTATCGCGTCTGGGTGCGCAGCGAGGCCGGCGTGGCGAACAAGCAGGCGAAGCAGATCCGCGTCGAGGCGCGATCGGGCGGCGGCTGACGGCGGGCTCGCTCGATACGGGCGGAGAACTTGGCTCTTGACCGGGACGTGGGGCGATGCCGAGCGTACTTTGGAGCGATTGGTTCCTCGACGATGCGCAGCTGAAGGAGCGGGGGCGCGGCTCGAGCGCGGTCAATGCGGTGCGCGCGGCCAGCCTCGTGACCCCCATCATCGGCGCGCAGGCGTTTTACCAGAAGGTGCACGACAAGCTCGCCGCCATGGCGGCCTCGGCGTCGAAGGAGGATTATGTCTTCCTGACGGGCCCGGCGATCAGCGGCGAGATCGAGCTCGTCCCCGGCAACGCCGCGAGCAAGCTCGGGCCGCTCTTGAAGAGCATCAAGGAGGCGGACGTGCGGGTGCTCCTGTCGGGCCACCCGTCGAGGGAGAAGGTCAACGACCCCAAGGGCGTCGCGGCGCTCGAGGCGGGCGAGGTCAAGCCCGACCCGAAGTCGACGCCGAACATCGTGCGCGATACCCGCCTCGGCGCCTTCGGCCTCCACCATCAGCGGGCGATCGTCGTGTTCCACAAGGGGGCGCTCACGGCATACGTGGGAGGCCCGGATCTCGCGGCCCCGGATCCCCCGCCGCCCCGGGGAACGGACAAGGGTCCGAGGAAGACCCACGAGACGCCCGTGCACGCGGTGGCGCTCGAGATCGCGGGCCCAGCCGCGCTCGACATCGACACGAACTTCCGGGAGCGCTGGAAGGACCCCTTCCCCCCTCGACGGAAGAAGGACGAATCCAAGAAGGGCGCGCCGACATCGCTCCCGCCCATCGCCGCGGCGGCGCCCGCGGTCGACAAGCTCGGCACGCCGGGCACGCACAACGCGCAGATCCTCCGCACGTTCGCCGAGAGGTCTCCGGGCTACGATTTCGCGCCGCGCGGGGACTACACGCTCGCGGCGGCGTACGAGAAGGCGATCGCGAGGGCAGAGCGGCTCATCTACATCGAAGATCAGGCGTTTGCCTGCGTCGCCCTGGCCGAGCTCCTCGGGAAGCAGCTCGCCAAGCAGCCGAACCTGCGCGTCATCGTGCTGGTGCCCAAGGTGCCCGATCTCCTCCAGGACACGTTTGGCTACTGGAAGGACGCGGCGATCAAGCGGCTGAAGCGGGCGGCGAGCGGCGGGAACGAGGCGGCGGAGGTGGATCGGTTCGCGGTGTACCACCTCGAGGATCCCGCCACCCGGAAAGAGATCTGCTGCCATTCGTCGCTGATGATCGTCGATGACGTCTGGCTCGCCGTCGGCTCGGCGCGGTTCCTGCGGCGCTCCCTGAGCCTGGACTCGGAGCTCGCCGTCGCGGTCGTGGACGGCAAGCTCGAGGGGGGCGTCCCCGCGCTGGCGCGGCAGCTGCGGACCGATCTCTGGCGGGCGCACCTCGGCGCCGGGCTCGACGCGACGAAGCTCTCGGACGCGGCGTCCGGGTTCGGGTTCGACGAGTGGGCGAGGCTCGCCGGCGCCGCCAAGGCGCAGAAGCACGCGCCGCTCGGCGGGTTCTACGACAGAAGAGGCTTCACCAGGGCCGAGGAGCTCTGGGACACCTTCGTCGATCCGGCCGCGAAGGCGGTGCTCGCGGAGGAAGAGGCCGCGCTCGCCAGCGTGAAGCTCCCGCCGCTCCTGGAGGAGAACCGGCGCGTCGGAAGGAAGATGCTCGACGCCATCAAGGCGCGCGCGATGGGCGTCGCCACGAAGGACGAGGAGCAGATCTACGAGCTGGCGCACGTCGGCGCCTACAACTTCGCGGCCCACACGGAGACGGTGCCCGACCCGAGCGATCCCAAGAAGAAGAGGACGATCCAGGAGGTGATCCCCGATTACAACGTCTGCCTGACCGCGGCGGGGGTCAAGCTGTACGACGCGCTCGTCGACGCGGCGATCGCGACGAAAGAAAAATGGGACGAGGACTCGAGCGAGAAGGACGCCGACGCGCAAGAGCCGCCCTTCAAGCTGCTCAGCTTCTTGCGGAAGCCGGGCCGGAACCGGGGCAATCATGGCCGCCTCCTGGAGGAGACGGAGCGCACCATGAAGGACGCGCTCGGGAGGAAGGTCGAGGGCGTCGCCTCGGCGGTGGACATCGCCAGGTTCGGCGGGTTCGACATCAACATCGAGGAGATGAGCTACCGCTATCAAGATGCCGTCGCGTACACCGAGAAGGAGGTGGACGAGGCGTACGAGCCCGTCGTCATCAAGAGCCGCGACAAGAACGCGAAGAAGATCACGATCCTCTTTCAGGAGGAGCTCGTCGCCGGCAAGGCGGCGAGCCCGAAGAAGAAGTGGCTGAAGACGCTCGTGGACATGACGAGCGACGACTGGAAGAAATTCAACGAGAAGCGAGACAAGGCGCTCCGAGGCGTCGCCGCCGTGCTCGAGATCCTCCCCAAAGGGAAGTTCGATCTCGGGCTGCCGCGCCTCAAGGAGCGCGACCTCTACCGCGCGGCGCTCTTCCAGAAGGTGGACCTCACGGTCTTCATCACCGTCTACCCCAACCCCGACGCGCTGAAGCGGAAGCCGGGGCACCAGGACCCGCAGAAATCGCCTTACGGCACGTACGATCAGGACATCAACGCGGTGCGACAGGACGCGCTCGTCTCCGCGCGAAAGACGATCACGGACGCGCTGAGCTCCAACGGCGACGGGCCGAAGATCCGGCTGCTGTATCCCGACGATCACAATCACCTGCACATCACGGCCTTCGACACGGGCGACGACTTCGACACGACCGGGGACGATTGACATCAGGTTCGATCGCAACGAGCGGGAGCGGGCGCGACGCTCGCCTGCATTGAGGTGATTTCATGGCTGCTGTCGTCGAATCCGAGGCCATCTTCTTCAGGAGCAACGCGACGCCGCTCTCGGATCTCACGATCTCGGGGCTCCGGCGCTTGCCCTTCCTGCCCACGCAGTCCCTCGAGCTGCCCGAGGATCTGGAGGCCTTCCTCGCCGACATCGGCATCGCCAACCTCGACGTCGCCACAACGACCGACGACGCGGGCGAGAGCACGTCGCGCGCGTCGTTCGACCTCATCGTCGCCCGCGAGCTCTCCCTCGGGATCCCCGGGCTCGACGGGTTCTCCCTCGTCGTCGGGAGCAATGACGCGGCCGACGGCACGAAGGTCGGGATCGCCCTCGAGTGGGGCAAGGACTACGCGCTCAGCGTCACGGCGAAGCTCGCGCTCCGCTTCTCCCGCGCGCTCTTGAAGCCGGTCAAGGCGAACACCTCGGGCGCGGGGCCGAAGTGGATCGAGGACAAGGACGGACACGCCGAGATCGGCATCGACACCACGATGCGCATCGACGGCGAGGGCAACATCTCGTTCGACGCGGGCGGGTTTTCCCTGGACGCCGCCATGATCGGCGACAGCGGCGTCGTCGTCTCGTTCAAGGAGATCACGCTCGTCCTCTCCCAGGCGGCGCTCGACGAGCTGCCGAGCAAGCCCTCCGCGGATTTTCGCGGCGTCTACATCGGAAAGGCCACGCTCGATCTGCCGGAGACCTTCAACGAGCTCGGCGTCGGCGACCTCGAGCTCACCAGGACGTACATCGGCAGCGGCGGCTTCTCGGGCAAGGTCAGCGTCGACTGGACCGACGGCGGACGGCTCCCGGGGCTCGGCGGCACGCTCGGCGGGCTCCGGGCGTCGCTCAAGAAGCTCGATCTCGAGCTCGTTCAGAACGCCTTCAAGAGCTCCTCGCTCGAGGCCTCCATCACCCTGCCCTTCTTCGAGGCGCCGCTCGACGTCGACATCGGCTTCGCCCTCGACGGCTCCTTCACGGTCGGGCTCGGCGCCAAGAGCGGGCTCGTCCGCCTGAAGAAGGAGGACGTCCTCGAGCTGACGCTGGAGAGCATCAAGCTCGGTGTTCGGGACGGCGCCTTCTTCGTCACGCTGAGCGGTCAGGTGAAGCCGCTCTTCGCGGGCATCTCCTGGCCTGGCTTCAAGGTCGACGCGCTCACCGTCGACTCTCGGGGCAACGTCCACATCGACGGCGGGTGGATCAACCTCCGCGAGAAGTACGCCATCGACTTCTACGGCTTCAAGCTCGAGATCTCCAAGCTCGGGTTTGGCAACGACGACGACGGCAGCAAGTGGATCGGCTTCTCGGGCGGCATCCGCCTCGTCGACGCGCTGCCCGCGGGCGCCTCGGTCGAGGGGCTGCGCTTCGCGTGGCGCGACGGAAAACCCGGCGTCGACGTCTCGTTCAAGGGCATCGGCGTCGAGTTCGCCGTGCCCGACGTGCTCTCGTTCAAGGGCGCCGTCGATTACTCGACCTACAAGCAGAAGAGCGACGCGGACCCGACGAAGGAGATCGACGTCCGGCGCTTCGACGGCGACATCGTGCTCGACATCCAGGCGATCGGGCTCCGGATCGACGCCAAGCTCGTCATCGGGTTCGCCGGGGAGTACAGCTTCTTCGGCATCTATCTCGGCGTCGATCTGCCCGCCGGCATCCCGCTCTGGGCGACGGGGCTCGCCATCTACGGCATGGCCGGGCTCTTCGCCTACAACATGGAGCCGAACAAGCTCCCCGACCAGGAGTGGTACGGCGCGCTCGGCGACGGCGGCGCGGCCAAGACGCCTGGCTGGTACGTGAACGACCCCATCGGCGTCACGAGCCTCGACCGGAAGTGGACGGGGAAGAACGGCAGCCTGGCCTTCGGCGCCGGCATCACCCTCGGCACCGTCTTCGACAACGGCTTCACCTTCTCCAGCAAGCTGCTCTTCGCGATGGTCTTCCCGGGGCCGATCCTCCTCTTCGAGGGCAAGACGAACCTCTTCAAGGAGCGCTCGAAGCTCGACCAGGATCCCGTCTTCCGGACCCTGCTCGTCCTCGATTTCCGCGAGGGCTCGTTCCTGTTCGGGCTGTCGGTGAATTACCAGTACGCCGACGGCGGCGAGCTCGTGAAGCTCAACGGGAGCTCGGAGATCTATTTCAACGCGGCCAAGGCGGACGCGTGGCACGTCTGGATCGGCAAGAAGGAGCCCCGCGACAAGCGCATCCGAGCCGAGATCTTCAGGCTCTTCGGCGCGGATTTCTACCTCATGGTGGACCAGCAGGCGTTCGCCATGGGCTCGTGGATCGGCTACGAGGCCGACTGGAAGTTCGGCCCGGTCCGCATCCTCCTCGAGGCGTGGCTCGAGTGGAACGTGAGGGTCAACTGGAGCCCCGCGCAGCTCCACGGCGACGTCTGGCTCCACGGGAAGATCGGCGTGTACATCGGCCCCTTCGGGCTGAGCCTCAGCGGCGACGCGCGCCTCTCCGCCGACGTCTTCAGGCCATACCACATCCTCGGCGACGTCCAGGTCGAGGTCGATCTCCCGTGGCCCCTGCCCGACTTCGGCTTCAGCGTGAGCGTCGAATGGGGCCCCGAGCCGGTGCCGCCGCCCATCCCGAGCCCGCTCAAGGAGATCGCGCTCGAGCACCCGAAGTCGACGATCTCATGGCCCCTCGCGATGGGATCGCGGGTCCGGCCCGTGTACGAGGCGACCGCGGCGACGGAGGACGCGCCTCCGCCCGGGTTCCTGGACGTCGACACCCAGGCGGCGGCGGACAAGCGCTACGCGGACATCCATCCCGACGAGGCGCCCCCCGCGGACGCGCCCGTCGTGCCGGTCGACGTGCGCCCGCGCATCACGTTCAACAAGGCCGTTCACGACGACAAGAAGATCGGGATGTCCGTGCACGACCCGAGCCCGGCCTACGAGCTCATCGGCGATCCGGCGCAGAAGCAGGGCCCGGCGGAGGTGCGTTATTCCCTCGCGGGCGTGGAGTTCGACACGTGGAACGGCGCCGCCTGGGTGCGCGCGACGAGCATGAGATACGACCCGGGGAAGCGCGCGTACGTGCCGGCCGAGATGCCGGTCTATGGCTCGTGGGCCGCCGTGCCTGCCTCGCCCGCGGGCGCGCAGGCGAGCATCGGGCAGCTCAAGCTGTCGTTATGGCAGAAGAACCCGCTCTATTTCGGCCGCGCCGCGAACAGCATGTACGGTAGCTGGCTCCGCGACGATTTCTGTCGGCCCTACCCGTGCCCGCCGCCGCCCGTCCGCGAATCGCGGCTCACCTGCAATTTCGAGCGCGAGGCGCCGGCGCGGGGGCTCCGCTCGCCGTGGGGCTTCCCGGCAGCGCCGCGGCTCCGCCTCCACTGGGCGACGCCGCATGCGCCCGAGATCGAGCGGCGCGTCGCGGTCCCCGGCTTCTCGCAGGTCTTCTCGGTGAGCCACGCCGAGGTCCTGGATCTCGTCGTCGCCTTGCCGGAGCCGGCGAACGCCGTCGAGCTCACGTTCGACGCCGTCACCGCGGCGTCGCCGGGGCTGTCGGTCCGGGGCATCGACGCGGCGGGCCTCGGGCGGTTCCCCTCGACGCGGGCCGGCGAGCGCGTCGTGATCGACGCCGGCGAGGAGGCGCTGGTGGCCGTCGCGATACGGCGCGCTCCCGACCCGGATCAACGGCGCGACAGCCGCGGTCCGTGGGTCCCGACGAGCACGTGCCTGGCCGAGATCACCACGATCCAGCGGCACCCCGACGCCGAGCGGGAGGCGCTCGAGCGCCACGTGCGGCAGCAGATCCTGCGATGGCAGGACGAGGGCGACGTGTTCCTCCCGAACACCGACTATCGCATGACGGTGGTCGTCGGCGTGCACGCGAGGGGCCTCGGCAGCCTCGCTCACTGGGAGCGGTCGTTCGTGTTGAAGCAGGTGGCGCATTTCAGGACGGCAGGGCCGCCCGGGATCGGCGCGCTCTCGCGCCCCGACAACATCCCGACGGCCAAGCAAGTGGCGGACGAGGATCCGAAGGCGCTCCAGCGGCCGAGCCCGGAGACGTTCGACGAGACCATGGGCGGGCTCGCCGATCTGACGCCGTACGTGCGGCAAACCGTGCCCGCGACGGTGCCGGCGGCCGGAGACCAGCCGGCGCTCCCGCCGCCCTACTACCGGGGCTACGACCTCGGCGTTCGATACGACGAGAGCTACGTCGAGCTCATGTATCGAATGGCGGGGCGAGACCTCAACATCGCCCTCTTCGACAGCGGCGCGCGCCCGGCGCGGGACGTCGAGGGGCGCCTGCTCGCGCCGAAGAACCGCTGGGGGCGCGCGGAGGACGTGATCCTCTCCGAGACGGACAAGCTCTGGATCCGCCTGAAGAACGACGCGTGCGCGCCGCTCGATCCGCTCACGATCAAGCGCGACAGCACGCTCGACGCCTCGGGGCAGGTCCTCTCGCCGCAGACCCTCTACGAGGCGCGGCTCATCCCGGCGCTCCTGCACGACGACTTCCGCGCTCTGCTCGGCTCGCCGCCGATCGCCGGGCCGAGCGCCGCGCTCGGGCGCTGGACCGTCCGGGATGAGCCGCGGCTCGGCGGCGAGGTGAGCCTCTCCTCGTTCTGGCGGGTCGAGGAGGTCGTCCTGGAGGGGGAATCGACCGTCTTCATGGCGCAGAAGAGCGGCTATGGATCGACCGGCGCGGAGGAGCTGGCGGCGATCTTGTGGTACGACGCGGAGCGCCCCGGCGACTTCGAGGATTACCGGCTCTCCGCCTTCCTGCGCACCGAGGCCGGGCAGACCGGGGAGATCGGGCTCGCCTTCCGCCATCGGCACGGCGGGGGTGGGGGCAAACCCAGCTATTACGTCTTCGCCATGGGCAACGCCCGCGACCGGAGCTTCCGCAGGCTCGCGCGCGTGAAGAACGGCGTCGCCACGGAGCTCGCCCCCCCGAAGGCCCAGGGGTACGCCTCGGACCGCGACTATTTCGTGGTCATCGAGGCGGTCCGCGACGAGCTACGGGTCTACGTCGACGACGAGCTTGTCTTCTCGGTGCAGGAGCAAGCCGGCGATCGGCTCGACGCTGGCACGGTGGGGCTGTACTCGCGCTTCAATTCGGGCGCGCTCTTCTCCGACGTGCGCGTGGACGATCTCCGCGCGGAGGCTCCGTCGGTGGTTCGATATTCGTTCGTGACATCGAGGTACGTGGATTTCCACCATCACGTCCACAGCTTCCAGGACGTGTCATGGACGACGGCCCTCGCCCAGGACGCCTCGGCGCACCTCGCGAAGGCAGTCCCGAGCGCCACGGCGCCCGCGAGCGCCTCCCTCGAGGAGACGCAGGCCTACGACGCGCTGGCCAGGATCGTGCTGCCGCCGGGCGTGCCGGCGCAGCCGAGCGAGGTCCAGGTGACGAAGCTGACGCGCGAGGTGAACGAGCGCGAGGTCGTCGTCGCGCTCCACCTCCAGAGCCCCGAATCGCTCGATTTCAGCCGCGTGACGTTCGATCTGCGGTTCGCGGATCTCATCGTGCCGGCCGCCGAGGCCCCCTCGGCGGTGAAGATCACCGACGTGCGATTCGCGAACCTCGCCGCGGGCGAGGCGCTCAACGACGAGTCGATCACGCTGCTGCTTCGAGAGGCGGTCGATCTGACGGGCTGCGCCGTCGAGGTCCGCCCGCTCTTCGGCTCGGCCGGCGACGACCCAGGGGCGCCGCCATGGACGCGCTACTGCACGTTCGGGTACACGTTCGGGGCCGAGGGGCGGATGGCCGCGGGCACCAAGGTCGTCCTTCACGCAGGCAAGAAGGTGGACGGGCAACCGGACCGCCGAGGCGCCGGCGTCGCGCGGAGGTTCCTGGAGGGGGCCGGCCCCTCGGCGATCCGGCTCCCACGGATGGGCCTCGTGGCGCGGCTCGTCGGACCCCACGCGCACGAGAGGTCGTTCGTCGATGCGACGCTCACAAGACCCGTCGCGTGCAGCGTCCTTCGCAAGGCCGACAGCGCCGGGATCTTCCTTGTCCTCCCCGATGGGAAAGCCTGGGAACCGGGGTTCTACGAGCTGACGCTGGCATTCGCGCGCGACAACCGGAGCCGCGACCCGGAGAGCGCCGTGCTGAAGCGGGGTGGCGAGGACACGCCCGAGCGCGCGACGCTGGCGATCTTGGTGGAGTGAGTCCGTCCCGGCGCGGCCGGCGGCGGCGTCGTCTCGCAGCGCCGCCGGGCATCGAGCTGGGGCTCGTGGCGGGGCCGAGCGGCATTCCTGGCCGACCGGGGATCGCATTAAGGCATCTTTAAGGAGCGCCCGCGCCGCCCGCGCCCATGGTTCCTTCGTTCGGCGAGAACGCCCGCCGGACGGAGGATCCCATGCCCCGCTCCATCGCCGCGTCTTTGCTCCATGTCATTGCCCTCCCCGCCGCCCTCGCCGCCTGCGGCTCCGTCGAGATCGCCCCGGTCGACACCTCGGGCGGGACCGGCGGCGGTCCTGCCGTCACCGGGGCCGGCGGCGGTCCTGCCGTCACCGGGGCCGGCGGCGGTCCTGCCGTCACCGGGACCGGCGGCGGTCCTGCCGTCACCGGGACCGGCGGCGGTCCTGCCGCCACGGGGACCGGCGGCTCCGGTGCCGGCGGCGAGGACGCCTCGGCGACCGGCTCGACCGGCAGCACATCGACCGGCCCGGCGCCGACTCCCCCTTGCCCCGCCGCAGAGTGCGCCGTGCGCATCGCGGAGGGCGATCCGAAATGCGCGGTCGCCGCTTCCGGAAAGGCCTTCTGCTGGTGGGGCGGAGGCTTCCTGCATGAGCGCCTGCCCGGCCCGGTCGAGCGGCCGGGCCTCGGCGATGTCGTCGCTGCGTCTGGCCTGACCCTGCACATGTGCTTCCTCCACGCCGACGGGCGCGTCTCCTGCCAGGGCTCGGACATCCACGGGCTGCTCAAGCCGGTCGAGCTCGACGGGGAGCGCCGCGAGGTGCCCGTCATGCTTCCCGAGGTCGAGGGGGTCGTCCAGCTCTCCTCGGGTTTCGACCACAGCTGCGGCGTCCTCGGCTCGGGCAAGGTCACCTGCTGGGGCGCTCCCTACTCGCCGATCCTCGGCGTCGAGGCCGACGCGCAGGGGGAGGTCCCGGTCACGGTCACCGGCCTCGACGACGCGGTGCAGGTCGCGGCGGGCTTCCGTCGCTTCTGCGCGCTGCGGGCCACCGGAGAGGTGGTGTGCTGGGGAGCGCTCACCGCCGGTGGGGACACGGCGACGCCCGTGCGCGTCGAGGGCATCGAGGGCGCCGTCGAGATCGCCGCGGGCTTCAGTCACGAGTGCGCCCGCCTCGCGACGGGCAAGGTCTTCTGCTGGGGCGGCGGCGGCAGCTCTCGGCGCCTCCAGCCGGTCGAGGTGCCCGGGCTCGACGATGCGATCCAGGTGAGCGCCGGATACCTCAACCGGTTGTCCTGCGCGCTCCGGCAGGGCGGCAGGGTCGCCTGCTGGAGGTTCCCCTCGGACATGACACCGCGGGAGATCGACGTCCCGGAGGCCGTTCACGTCTCCGCAGGCTACGAGGACGTCTGCGCCGCCCTCGCGAGCGGCGAGATCGCCTGCTGGTCCCCGTTCGACGGCGGCGAGGTCCGCACGTTCGGGCTGTAGCCTCAGCGCCCCGGCCGACGCGTCGACGCCGCCATCGCGCTCATCGAGGACGTCCATCCCAGCTGGGGAGTCGCTCGTTCCTCGTGTCGCGTGCCCTGCAAAGCGAGCTGGAGCTCGATCCCTATCTGCGACGGCGAGCGGTTGAAGGCGCAAGGTGGATGACCGATCGGGCTAGAGGATAGGACTCCGAGAGCAGGTCGAGCACCGTGAGGCCAACGAGCCCGGAGCTCTGGCCCACGGTGGGATGTCGACGGAAGCCACCGTGACAGAGACCTCGCGGGCGCGCAACGGCGGCCCTGTGAATTAGTGTAAACGGCCCTTGAATCGATGAGCCCCGGAAGCATTGATGGGCTGTCGGGAGCCTGTCGCGATGGGTCCCGATCCGGTGTGCCCGCGGCGAGCGCAAGAATCCAACGATTCGCTCGCGCGGGTGCGCCCTCCACACGCGCACATAGAGGAATATGCTGCGATCGATTCACAATACTACACACAAGCTGCTGAGCCGAGGGAGTCTGCTGCTGACGTGCTGGGCGCTGAGCGCCTGCGCCGTCGCCGGGGAGCCTCAGGGAGAGGCCCCGGTCGAGACAGCCGCGCTCGCGCTGACGCAGGACTCGGTCTTCGGGTTCGAGGACGTGGCCGACTGGACGGCGACGGACGGGACCCTCGAAACCTCGACGGACCGCATCGAGGGCGCGGCCGCGCTCGGGCTGCGCGACTTCACGTACGCGGAGCTGACCTCTTCGCCGCTCTCCACCCTGTCGGGCGTCACGGACGAGCTCACGCTCGACATCCGCGTCCCCGAGCAATCGGCCTGGGGTCAGGTGCATCTGTACGTGAGCAGCCCGACGCTCGGCTTGAACAGGGCCTGGGTGGACCTGGCCCCGCTGAATGACGTGTCGGCCAACACGTGGACCACGCTCTCGTTCGACGTGCCGGCCAACATCCAGAGCCTGCTTCAGCAGAGCTACTCGGACCTCCGGATCACGCTGGCGCTGAGCCTGCCGAGCGACGAGGGCGCGCTCACCGTGGTCGACAACCTCCGCTTCGAGGGGGGCGTCCCCGATCCGGCCTGCGGCGACGGCAGCCCCTACACCCTCGACGTCACCACCGTCAAGGGCTTCGATACCGACATCCTCGAGGACATGATGTGCACGTTCTACGACGTGTACCCGCAGCTCGCGGCGCGCTTCAACCCGGCCGCGGCGACCACGGTGGGCCTGCACATCACCAACGAGCCGGGCGTCGCCTGGGCGTCCGGCAACCAGACGTCCTACAACAGGCAGTTCATGTTCACCAACCCGCTGGGCACGGACGTGGTCGTGCACGAGATCATGCACGTCGTCCAGCTCGGGTACTCGGGCGAGAGGCCCGGCTGGATCATCGAGGGGAGCGCCGACTACGTGCGTGACGCCTACGGCCTCAGGAACGACGAGGCCGGATGGTCCATCCCGAGCGGGTGGACGTACGGGTCGCATTACCTCTTCGGCTACGGTGAAGCGGCGGCCTTCTTCAAGTGGATCGACGCGACGTACCGCGTGGGCCTGCCGCCGGTGGTCGACGCGCTCGACGACATCATGCGCGCCGGGACGTACTCGATCCAGACGTGGGTCGACCTGACGGGCTACGACGTGGAGACCCTGTGGCAACAGTACTCGAACTACAACGCCCCGCCGCCTGCCACCTCGGGCATCACCGTGTACGAGGACTCCGGCTTCGGCGGCAGGTCGGTCAAGCTCGACCGCGGGGTGTACGACCTGATCGATCTGCGCGCTCGCGCGATCGCCAACGACTGGATCTCCTCGATCCAGGTGCCCCCCGGCTACACGGTCACGGTGTACTACGACGCGGGGTTCTCCGGTACGTCGGTGCAGTACACCTCCGACGCGTCCACCCTGGGCGCCACGAACGACCAGATCTCGTCGATCGTCGTGCAGTGACGGCCGCGGGTCACGTCGCTGAAGCGGTCGCCTGAGGTTCCCCCCAGGGCGACGTGACCCGCCAGCCCGCCGCGCGGCGCCGGCCCCTGGCGGGGCCGGCGCCGATCATCAGTAGCAGATCCCGAACTCGGTGTAGCCGATGTCGTTGCAGATCCCGCCGCTTGCGCACGGCAACCCGAGGCTGCTCGTCAGGCAGAGCTCGAGGCAGGTGTACATGCCCGTTCCTTCGATGTCGCCGCACAGCGCGTTGGCCACGCACCCCCTGGCAGGGTCGTCACAAGCGCCGCCGACGGGGATGTCGCCCTCCGGGTAGCAGAACGGCTGTCCCTCCACCAGCTCTCCAGGAACACACCACTCGCCGCTGCTGCAGCCCGCGCCGAGCGGCGAGCACGCGCCGCCGCCGACCTCGGTCACCTCGATGGAGATGTCGAGCTGACCATCCCCGATGGTGATGATCGTGCCGTCCGTCTGGAATTGATAAACCAGCTGCGTGGTGGCCCCATCGTAGATGGTGAACCACGCGGGATTGCCGGAGACGAGCGTCGCCTGCACGGGCACGAACGCTCCGCCGTCGTTGCGCTCCAGGACCCAGCCCGTCTCCAGGAAGCTCGTGTAGTCGCCCACGGGCAACGCCGCCGTGAGCGCCGTCTCGCTCGGGTCGTCCGAGCTGCTGAGATAGGTGAAGATCGGCCCCTGTATGGAGAAGAGCGCGTTGCTCAACCGGTACACGCGTCCGTTGGCCTGCGTCACCAGGGACATGCTCGCGCGGCCGGTGATCTCCGCCTCTTCCGCGACGTCCGGACCGCTGGTACATGCCGCGAACAGCGGCGCTGCCGCGAGACACGCCACGAACCCGAGCTTGACAAGTGCAGATCGACTCAACTTGGACCTCCTGGGATGGAAAACACCGCCCAGCATAACGGATATCAAGGACGCGGAGGCACGCGAAGCAGCAATCGGATCGCCTGGACGGCGCCATCCCGGCCGGCGTCCGCCCGCGCGAAGACCGGGCCCCCGCCGGCGAAGGCCTGGGACTCCCGCTGGAAGCACCGGAATGCCGAGCGCGCGATCTCACGGAAGGATGGCCGGGTCCGACGCGCCGGCGCGCAGGTTGACGCGCCGCGCCTGAGCGTGGGTCCCAGATCGCAGCCAGCGAAGAATATTCCGCCGGCGGTAGCAGATCCCGCAGTTGAGGCTTGACGTTTCCGAGGCGTTTCGATTTTCTTCTCGTGCAGCAGGCGCCAGGGTCGGCGCTTGGGTGCGAGGAGGAGAGCGGGGGGCGACGTAGGGGGGCAAGGGGTGAGCGGCTCCTCGCCAGGGGGTCGCGAAGCGCTGTGCGTCCTTCACGCCTTCCGGATGAGCGCCGTTCTCGCCCTCACGGCAGAGCCTGCGCCGGCCGACGAAAGCGAACGGGACCTGATTCAATGAACCGAAACAGTCAAGCGCACCTCGGTGAGGGCGCTTATCATGTCACGGAGACCGTGGCCGTATTGCCGCGGAGCATCTGGCGGCGCGCGCGCCACGCGACCTCCGGCGCGAGCGTGCTGCTGCATTCGCTTCGAAACGGGGTCGCGCAGCCGCGTCGGGTCCTGGAGCTCGAGCTGCAGAGATGGCGTCGAATCGGCACGCTCGCGATCGATGGCGACGCGCGCGAGGTGGACGGCGAGCTCTCGCTGATCGTGGAGGACTTCGGAGGCGCGCCGCTCGAGATCCCCGCGAACGGACTGGACGTCGGAACGTGCCTGGAGCTCGCGCTCGGCATGTCCCGCGCGCTGCATGGCTTGCACCAGCAGGGGTGGCTCCACGAGGACGTGAGCCATGGCAGCTTTCTGGTCAACCTCGCGGCTCGGCGCGTCGAGTTCGCGGATCTCCTGGCGGTCTCCGAGGGCGACGCCGGCGGCGCCGCCTTCGAATCCGCGACCTCGCTCGCCCACGTCGCGCCGGAGCGCACGGGGCGCCTCAACCGGCGCCCCGATCACCGAGCAGACTATTATTCTCTGGGGGTCGCGCTCTTCCAGATGCTGACGGGCCAGCTGCCGTTCGCGGCGAGCGACGCCATCGGCTGGGCTCACGCGCACGCGTCGAGGCGCGCTCCGCTCGTCACGGAGCTGTCGCCCCACGTGCCGCCGGTCCTCGCGCAGCTCGTGTCCAAGCTGCTCGCGAAGGATCCTGACGAGCGCTACCAGAGCGACCACGGGCTGCTGAGCGACCTGACCGCGCTGTGCGAGAGCTTCCGGCGGACGCAGGCCCTCCCTGCCCTGGTCCTGGGGGCGAACGACGTCTCCAGTCGATTCATGGTCAGTCGAGACGTCCAGGGACGCGACGCCGAGCTGTCGGCGCTGGGAGGCGCCCTCGACGGCGCGCGCTCCGGAAAGCGGCTGCTCGTGCTCATGCCAGGAGCCGCGGGGGCCGGAAAGTCCGCCGTGCTCGCGGAGCTCCTGCGACGGCACGGCGGAGCGCCGGCGCGCCTTTTGTCGACGGCGTTCGAAGAGCGGGTCGAGGCGGTGCCGCTGTCCGGTCTGGCGCAAGTGCTGCGAGGCCTGGCAGGGGACCTGCTGTCGCTCTCCGAAGCCGAGCTGGCCGAGCTGCGGCAGCGCGTGACCGCGGCCCTGGGGCACAACGCTGGTATCATGACCGAGCTCGTGCCGGCGCTCTCCTGCGTCACCGGTGCCTCCACGCCCGTCGTGGCGCTGAACCCCATCGAGTCGCAGCGCCGGCTGAAGCACGTCTTCCTCTCCTTCATCCGCGTCTTCGCCACGCCGGAGCGCCCCCTCGCCTTCGTGCTCGACGACGCTCAGTGGCTCGACGCCGCCTCCGCCGAGGTGCTGTCTGCCATCCTGACGAACCCCGATTCGAGCCACGTGATGGTGGTGGCCGCGTTCCGCGGCGGTGATGTCGGCGACGTACCGACGCTCCTGAACCTGCAGAACGCGCTGCGCCGGGCGAAGGAGGTCGTCTTGACGTTGCCGCTCGAGCCGCTGTCCTCCGACGCGGTGGCGGAGATCGTGGCTCGCTCGATGCGCGCGCCCGTCGCCGAGGTCCGTGAGCTCGCGGAGATCGTGAAGCGCAAGACCGACGGCAACCCGTTCTTCATCGACCAGCTGCTCGTCTCCTTGCATCGACAGGGCACCCTGCGCCTGGAGGTCGAGCGCGGCCGGTGGTCCGCCGACTTGCAGCGCGCGGAGGCGCACCCCGCTTGCGACAACGTCGGCGCGTTGATGGCGGAGCGCCTCGAGAACCTCGGCCCCGACGCGGCGAGGCTGCTGTCCGCGGCGGCGTGCTTCGGCATGCGCTTCGATCTGCAAACGCTGTCCGAGGCCGTGGGCAGGCCGCTCGCGGCCTGCCTCGAGCTCGTTCGGGAGGCGCTGGCCCATCGTCTCGTGTCCGAGGTCTCGGCCGAGGCTCGACCGGAGCGGCCGGAGCCTGTCCGGAGTCACGGGTCCGCTTCGTACGCCTTCGAACACTCGCGCGTGCGGCAGGCGGCGCTCTCGCGCGCCAGCGGCGCGGAGCGCGTGGCGCTCCATGCGTCCATCGGGCGGATCCTGCGCGAGCGCCTGCGGGGCGATGGCGCGCCGAGCCGGATCTTCGAGGTGCTCCGCCACCTGAACGCCGCTCGCGGCGCGATCCATGACCGAGGAGAGCGCCTCGACCTCGTGGAGCTCAACCTGACCGCGAGCGACCAGGCGCTCCAGAGCGGCGCGTGGAGCATCGCGGGGACCCACGCCGAGATCGCCGTCGAGCTCCTGGCCAGCTGCGAGGGCGGACGCCCGCCGGATCTGGCCTTTCGAGCGGTCTTCACGCGCGCGGAGACGGCCTTCGTCCTGGCCGATCCGCGCGTCGAGGCGCTCTGCGAGGAGGCGTTCCGGCTCGCCCCCGACCGCCTGGCGCGCGGCCGAGTTCATGTCTTGAAGACCCGGATCCTCGAGCACGGCGGGCGCATGCAGGACGCCGTGGTCCAGGTGCGCGCGGCGCTGGCCGAGTTCGGCGTGCGCTTGCCGGAGGCGCCCGACGAGATCAACCAGGGCATCGGGGAGGGTGTCGGCAAGCTGCAAGCGCACCTGTCGCGCGTGACGATCGAGGGCCTGCCGGCGCTCCCGAAGGCGGAGGACGCCGAATCGCGCCTGGTCCTCGAGCTGCTGGCGCAGGTGATCCCTCCGGCGTTCCAGACGTATCCGCCCCTGTTCTTCCTGGCGGAGCTCATCATGTTCGACCTGACGCTGAGCCGCGGCGTCGATGCGGTCTCGTGCAAGAACTTCGCCGACTGCGGGATCATCCTCCTCGCGGTGCTGGGCGACTACGATGCCGCCTATCGCATGGGCCTGGCTGCCTTCGAGCTCTTGAAGCGCTTCTCGCCGACCCCGGTCGAATCGGGCGTGTGCTTCGTGTTCGTGGGCTTTCTCGCGCACTGGAAGGAGACGTACCGCGACCTGTTCGCGGTCTACGACCGAGGCGAGAAGAGCGGGCTCATGCTCGGCGACCTGCAGCACGTCGGCTACGCCAAGAACGATCGCGTCCAGCGCTCGTTCTGGGTCGGCGCGCGGCTGCGGGCCTGCCGCGAGCAGGCAGCGGAGCTGCGGCGGTATTTGACGCACATCTCGGCGGCGGGCCAGCTGGTCAACGCGCTGGTCGTCGAGCGCGCCGTCGCTCGATTGACGGCGCGCGAGTCGGAGAGGGAGGCCGTCGCCGCGGCCGACCGCGAGGCGACCGCCGTGCTGGCCGCCGAGAAGAGCACCCAGTACTGCTACGCCTACGGGCAAGCCCAGATGATGACGAGCTTCATCCTGGGCGACTTCGCTTCGGCGCGGCAGTGGATGGAGTTCACCCGGGAGTTCTTGATCATCGCGGCGGGGCAGTTCCCCCTCCCCGATTACAAGCTCTTCGAGGGGCTGCTGGCGGCGCGGGCGTTGCGCGAAGGAGGCCCGGAGACGCGGGAGGCGCTGCTCGCCGTCGTCGAGGAGAACCTGAAGCAGCTCGAGGCCTGGTCCCGCCTGTGCCCCGAAAACTTCGCCCACAAATACCACTTCCTGGCCGCCGAGCACGCGCGCCTGACGGGGCAGCCGCTGCAGGTCGTGCTCGCCCGGCACCGCGACGCGATCAGGACGGCCGGAGACGGGTTCATCCACCTGCGGGCGCTCGTCCACGAGCACCAGGCCGAGATGTGGCTGTCGCTGGACGAGCCCCTCCACGCGAGGACATGCCTGGAGACGGCTTACAGGCTCTACAACGACTGGGGCGCCGCCGCGAAGCTCGAGCTCTTGGCGCGCGAACACCCCGCTTTGCTCGCGGATGTCGCCAGAGGAGAGATCGCGACGCCGCGCGGCGCGGCGGCGGCCGGCCTGGGCTTCGACGGCGCGTCCCTGCTCAAGGCGACGCAGAGCATCTTCGTCGAGGTCGAGCCCGAGCGGCTGTTCGCCGCGCTGATGGCCACGTTGATCGAGAACGCCGGGGCAGAGCACGGCTGCCTCGTCCTGCGAGACGACGCCGATCGCACGTACTACGTGGAGGCGCGCGCCCACGTGGAGCGCCCGATCACGAGCCTCCCGCGGCGCGTGGCGTACTCGGAGGCCGAGTTCCTGTGCCCGAGCGTCGTCAGCTACGTGCTGCACACGGGAGAGGCCGTCACGCTGGACGACGCGTCGAAGGCCGGCGCCTTCCTGGCCGACCCGCAGATTCGAAAGCGGGGCGTACGCTCGGTGCTGTGCGCTCCCATCATGCGCAAGGGAGACGTCCTGGGCGCGCTGTACGTGGAGAACAACGTCAGCGCGTATGTCTTCACGCGCGAGCGCCTGGCCGCGCTCCAGGTCATCGCCAGCCAGGCGGCGATCTCGATCTACAACGCGCAGCTCTACGAAGAGCTGGAGCGACGCGTGGCCCAGCGCACCGAGGAGCTGGCGCTCAAGAACCGCCAGATCGCGTCGATGCTCGACAACCTGGACGATGGTGTCTTCACCATCGACCGGAGCCGGCGCGTCGAGCCGGGATACTCTCGACGATTGCCGGAGATCCTCGGCGATACGGCGCTGGTCGGTCGAGACTGCCTCGAGCTGTTGCTCGACGGCTCCAAGGTGCGACCGGACGCGCGGAGCGCGGCAGAGGCGGCGCTGTGCTGCGCCTTCGATCAAGAACAGTGGCTTGCGGCGCTGAACGCCGACCACCTGATCCGCGACGTGGAGCGGGTGGGCCCCGGCGGCAAGCCCCAGTTCCTCGAGATCTCGTGGAACTTCATCGCGTCGGAGGCGGATCGCGTGGAGCGCATGCTGGTCACGGTGCGCGACGTGACCTTGCTGCGCAGCCTGAAGCAGACGGCGCGCACCAAGGAGCGCGAGGTCGACATCATCGTGCAGGCGCTCGATCGCGGGGTCGACGCGACGCGAGCGTTCTGCGCGGACTGTCGCGAGCTTCTGGCCGTGAACCGCGCGGCGCTCGGGCCGGACGTTGAGATGTCCGAGCGGCTCCGTGACGCCGCCTTGCGCAACCTCCACACCCTGAAGGGCAACGCGCGCCTGCACGGCTTCACGCACCTGGTGGACCGCCTGCACTCGGCGGAGAACGCCTATCAGGCGCTGCGCCGAGAGCCAGAGCGGCCGATCGGCAGGCACGAGCTGCTGGAGCGCCTGGACGCCGTCGAGCGAGCGGTCGCCGAGTACGAGTCGGTTTGCCAGCAAAAGCTGACGGCCGCGCTCAAGAGGACGGATGAGCGGAGCGAGAGCGTCCTTCAAGACATCCGGGGCCTGGTCGCGACGGCGGACTCCGCCGACGCGGCCCAGGAGCTGGCGCGCAAGCTGCGTGGAGTCCTCGCGCGCCTCGACCCGACGTCGGTAGCGCGCGTCGTCGACGAGACGCGCGACATGTTGCCGAGCCTGGCCGCCGAGCTCGGCAGGCCCCCGCCCGCGGTGCTCACGGAGAACGCCGAGGCGCAGCTGGCCAGCGACTGGACGGGGCTCGTGAAGGACATCCTGGTCCAGTGCTTTCGCAACTCCCTCTATCACGGCATCGAGATGCCCGACGCGCGAGAGCTCGCCGGCAAGCCGGCGCAGGGCCGCATCCACGTTCGCGCGCGGAGCGGACCGAGCGCGCTCGAGCTGCAGATCTTCGACGATGGCCGCGGACTTCCGCTCGAGAAGCTGCGTCGGCGGGGCGGCGATCATCCGCTGTCGGATGAAGCCCTGGCCGACCAGATCTTCCTGTCCGGCGTCTCGACGGCAGAGGCGATCGGTCGAGTCGCCGGTCGAGGCGTCGGGCTCGACATCGTGCGCGCGAGCCTCCGGGCTCGCGGCGGTGACGCGCTGGTGCGCTTCACCGGGGAGGAGCGCGATGGCCACCGGCCGTTCATGCTGGTCCTCCTCCTGCCGAAGAGCGCGGTCGCCTCCCGCTCCGGCGAGCCCCCCAGCCGTTCGCCCCGCTTCCTCGCAGACCTCCGCGATCGACGGCTGGAGTGAACGACGCCGACGCCCGGGGAGGGCCGGCGCAGGCCACGAGCGTGCTCGCCGTGAAGGCGAGCAGGGCGACCCGTGGATGGGTCACCCAAGCCGTCAGATCTCGATCGGCCAGCCGAGGTGGCGCTCGTACATCCGGCTCCGGTGCTCGACGAGCGCGCGCGGCACCGCGTCGCCGATCTCCTCGTGCGCGGTCCCGAAGGCCTGGCGCAGCAACGGCTGGAGGCGAGGGCAGTCGCTCTCCGGGATCGGGCAGAGCGGGGTCAGGAAGGTGGCGGCGTAGACGTCGAGCGCGTTCGGGCGGTCGCCGTCGAGGTAGTCGCGGCCCCCGTCGAGGCGGGCCGCGAGGGCGGAGAGCGCGGCGACGATGCGGGCGCGCACGCGGTCGACGTCGGTCGCGGGGGAGTAGCCGTAGCGCGCCGCGAGGTAGTGCGCGACGGGCGGCGGAAAGCCGCGCTTGCCGCCGCTCGTCATCGAGGCGTGGAGCATGAGGAGGCGCGCGTTCCAGCCGAGGCCCTCCTCGCCCGCGATCTCGTGGAGCATGCCGACGGTGCGGGCGCGGTGATCGAGGTCTTCGGGGAGCAGGGCGCCCGGCTGGCCGAGGCGGGCGGCGAGGGTCGTGATCGCGGCCCAGTGGGCGCGCGGGGGCTCGTCGTCGTGGAAGACGACGGGCACGTTGTCGGCGCGCATCCACGCCGCGAGCTCGGCGTCGTCCCGCGCGAACCGCACCACGCGCACCGGCACGCCCTGAAGCCGGAACAGCCCCTTCGCGGCCTCCGACCACGGGCTCGGAACCATCCCCGTCGCGACCATGCGGACGCCGCGGGCCGCCTTCGCGGTCGCGACGTCGACGAACTCGATGAGATTCATGCGCCCGATGCTGCCCCCAAGCGGCCTCGCCTTTCAAGCGCGACGTCAGCCTCTGCGACGCTGGCTCGAGCTGCGCGCGGGTCGAGGCGGTCGACGGCTCGGGCTCTCTTCGCGTTGCTCAGGCGGCGTCGTGCCGACGGCCAGGGGCGACTCGAGCACGCGCGCGACGAGGCGATAGAGGAGCTCCACGTCCGCCTGGGTGAGCGACGCGAACGACGCTCGAAGGACCTCGTCGACCACGGCAGCTCCTGTCTTCATGAGGTCTGCCCCTGTCGGGGAGAGATGGTGCCGTATCGCCCGCCCCGGGCCGACCTGCCGCTCGATGAAACCGCGCTCGAGCAGCCGGCTCGACAGCGTGCCGAAGGCCTGATCCGTCTGGAAAGTCAGCTCCGCGAGCTGATGAGATGACGCCCCGGGGTTGTTCGCAATATGGCACAGCGCGTCCCACTGCACGAGCGTGACACCGAGCGGCGCCAGGCTGGCGTCGAGCGAGCGGTGGTGCCGCCTGAGGGCCGGCTGGCGCTCTCATTCCACGATCCAGCGCGATTCGCCGCCCGGCTCGCGAGCCCGGAATCCGCGAAGCACATGCCGGACAACCAGCGGGCCCTCCGCGTCTACGCGGGGGAGCCGTTCATGCACGACCCGACGTTGCGCGCGAGGCACGGACAGCTCTCCGTCCCCTCGCTGGTCGTCTGGGGCGAGAGCGACCGCATCGTGGATCTCGAGTACGGCCGGCGTTACGCCGCGAGCATGCCCGGCTCCGTGTTCAAGCCCGTGAGCGGGGCGGGGCATTTTCCGCAGATCGAACGCGCGGACGAGGTCATCCAGGTGTTGACCTCGTTCGCGCGATCAGCGCCCATCGCGTCGACCCCGGCGGAGTCCAGCGATTGACCGTCCGCTGCACCGCAGGCCCTCATGCGTGCCGAGGACGCTCCGTGCGCGCGACATCGCGGCGCGGCGGCCGGCCCTCCCTGGAAAAGACCATGGTGCCGTCGTCCACCGGGCCGAGCTTCATCGTGAGCAGATCGAGCACGTAGTTCTGGCGGAAGTACCACGGCGCCTTCGATCCCTGCTTGGGCAGGTGGTCCGCCGAGCGCTGCACGTAGCCCGACCTCAGGCCGAGCAGCGGCCGAGGCTCGAGGACGGATTCGTCGGGGCGCGGCACGCACTGCCGGTAGCCGCGGCGATCCATGTGATTGAGCAGCCGACAGACGTACATCGAGGCCAGCTCCGCGCGGAGCGTCCACGAGGCGTTGGTGTAACCGAAGCAGAGCGCGAGGTTCGGGACGCCGCCCAGCATCATCCCCTTGTAGATGAACGCCCGACCGGGATCGAGGACGTCGCCGTCGACGGCGATGCGGATGCCGCCGCAGAGCAGGAGCTGAAGGCCCGTCGCCGTCACGATGATGTCCGCCTGGAGCTCCTTGCCCGACTCGAGCAGGACGCCGTTCTTCGTGAAGGTCCGGATCCGGTCGGTGACCACCGAGGCGCGCCCCTCCTTCACCGCGCGGAAGAGATCCGCGTCCGGCACGAAGCAGAGGCGCTGATCCCAAGGATTGTAGCGAGGGTTGAAGTGCGTATCGACGTCGAAGTCGGGCGGCAGATGCTGGGCGACGCCGCTGCGGAGCATCCGCCTGGCCAGCCGCGGCGCGCGCTGACAGACCTGGTAGAAAAACAGGCCGAGCGCGACGTTCTTCCAGCGGGCGACGCGGTGGGCGAGCCGCTCCGGCAGGTGCTCGCGGATCGCGTTCGCGATCGGGTCCTCCGAGGGCAACGAGGTGATGTACGTCGGCGAGCGCTGGAGCATCGTCACGTGCGCTGCGTCAGCGGCCATCGCGGGCACCAGCGTCACGGCCGTGGCGCCGCTGCCGATGACCACGACGCGCTTGCCCCGGTAGTCGAGATCCTCGGGCCAGTGCTGCGGGTGCACCAGCCGTCCCTGAAAGTCGTCGGCGCCAGGGAAGCTCGGCGTATAGCCGCTCTCGTAGCGATAGTAGCCGCTGCAGACGTACAGGAAGCTGCAGGAGTAGCGGGCGCGCTCCTCGCCGGGGCCGACGTCCACCTCGACGGTCCAGCGCGTGTGCTCTGACGACCACGATGCGGACCGAACCCGGTGGTTGAACCGGATGTGCCGGTCGATGCCGAACTCCCGGGCCGTATCGCGCACGTAGTCGCGGATCGACGGCCCGTCCGCGATCGCCTTGGCCTCCTTCCAGGGGCGGAAGGAGTAGCCGAGCGTGAACATGTCGGAGTCCGAGCGGATCCCCGGGTAACGGAACAGATCCCAGGTGCCACCGATGGCGCTGCGCCCCTCGAGGATCGCATACCGCTTGCCGGGGCAGCGCGTCTGGAGGTGGTAGCCGGCCCCGATGCCGGAGAGGCCGGCGCCTACGATCAGGACGTCGAAGTGCTCGATGGACATGCTGGATTCCGGGGGCGAGCGCCGTGGCGCTCCTGGACCCAATCATAGCTCGGCGGATCACGGCTGTGCTCGACGCCACGAGCACATTTCGGGGGTGGCAGGCGGGCTGCCGCTACAGCGGCAGCCCGCCGAGCGGGGGCGTCAGTTGTCGGCGGGATCCGTGCACACGCTCTCGGCGCTGCACTCGTCCAGCGCGGCGATCGCGTCGAAGACGCCCTGTGAGCAGGCGACCGCCTTTGCGCGCTCTTCGCAAACGTCGTATTTGCTATCGTTGATCTGTCCCGAGCCGCACTCGCTCGCAGGCCAGAGGTCGCCCGCGCGGTCCTCGAAATCGCGCTGGCAGTCCTCTTCCGTTTCATAGGTCTGGTCGTCGCCGGTGCCATAACCGGGGCAGCCCGCCTCGGTGTCGGCGTACCGGTCGCACGCCGCCTCGGCGATCTGTGTGATGCGCGCCTCGCGCGACGCCTCGCCGGGCAGCACGTCGTTCACCGTGTCCGCAGCGTCGTCACAGCCGGCGGCCCCAACCAGGAAGATCGTCGTGGCCAAAGAAGCCCAGAGACTCGTTCGCATTGTTGTTTCCTCTCTCGCAGCTCGCCAGAATGTCTGATGGCGGCCTCACGCGTAGCCCGCTTCGCAGCATGCGCCGCGGGCCCGCGATCAAACGTCACCCCCTCAGGCACCGTCCGTGCCAGTCGCACTGGGCCGCTTCGGCGGACGCTGGGAGGCGCTCTGCGGCAACGATCGCGCGCTTCCGCGCCGTCGCGCGGCCATGCGCCCGGCGCACGCTTGTGGCAGATTGCGACGTTGCGTGCGCGCTCGTGCCAGGCGGCCGGCCCGGTGCGCGCGCTTCCGCTCAGGCTCGGCTCGACCTGCGCGTGCGGGTTCGGGCCGGCGGGATCCCGGAGCAGGCCCAGCGGCTCCGCGTAGAGGAGGCTCCGCGTAGAGGATCGCGCGGCGCACCCAGGATGACCCGAGGTGGTGCGCGAGCTTCCGCCACGCGATCCCCGTCCTGAAGGCGGATCGGTTCCTTGGCCCGCCGGGGGGCGCAAGTATACAACGGACATGTGGGACCTCGCGCTATCGGGGTTCGGCCGCGCCACCCGGGGTGTCACCAGCACCCGCGAGCGGCAGTTGGCCCGCTTCAGGAGCACGTCATGCGACCCCTTCGGTATTCCATCAACGTCACATTGGACGGGTGCTGCGAGTACGAGTTCGTCGTGCATCCCAGGCTAGCGGGCCATGGGCCGACGTTGTTCGCGGGGCTATCGAAGTATGTCGACTTGAAGCTCGTGGGCCGGCTGGAGCTCGGCTCGGGGGCGGTGGCGATGCGGTATGAGCCGAGAAGGTAGCCATGAGGACTGACGCCTGCGCGCCCGCCGGTCGCCTTCTACTACAGTGCCGCCAGCCGCCGAGATGAACGCTGATGTCTGGCGACGCAACTCACCCGAGCACCACCATGAAAAATCGCCTCGCAAGCTGCAGTTGCGGCAAATTGTCGGCCGAGGTCGAGGGCGAGCCGATTCGCGTGTCCGTCTGTCACTGCCTGGCCTGCCAACGGAGAACCGGGAGTGTCTTTGGCGCTCAAGCCAGGTTCAGTCGCGAGAACGTGAAGATAAAGGGGCACGGGAATGACTTCGTTCGAATCGGAGACGAGGGAACGAAGAGCACCTTCACGTTCTGTCCTGAATGCGGCGCCACCGTCTATTACGCGATGGCCGGGCACGAGGACATGATCGCCATACCGGTGGGAGCCTTCGCGGACCCGGCCTTCCCCAGTCCAACGTTCTCAGTCTATGAAGAGCGAATGCATGGCTGGGTGATCATGCCGCAAGACATCGAGCACATGCGCTAGGCACCGTCCTGGAGGCGCAGGAGCTCAAGAGCCGCGAAGCCCAAGAGCTTGGTCAAGCAGCAGCGTCTCGCGCCGGCGCGGCCTGCGAGCTCCGCGCACGCGCGGCGGCGCGCGCGGTGAGCGAGGCCGCGACCAGCAGCGCTCCGGCGGCGGCCGCCCAGCCGCACGGGTAGCCGGCCCACGCCGCCACCCGGGCCACCGCGACGCTGCCGATCAGACAGCCGAGCTGGAACGCGAGCGACCCGACGGAGATCAGCGTGGCGCGCCGGGCCGCGTCGACCCGCTCGTGCAGCGCCTCGGTGGTCAGCGGGCCGGGCACCCCGCCGCTCACATAGGACAGCACGTATCCGGCGGCGGCCAGCGCGTCGCGCGCGGCCGACCAGCGCTGGAACGCGTCGACGGCGGAGGCGAGCAGGTCTCTGGATCCGGGTGAGCCAGGAACAGCCGCGTGAGCTGTGGACTGCGACGCTCGTCACACCGAAGATCGCGCCGCGGTGCACGCGCGATGAGCGCCGAGGTGCGTGGAGAATCGTCGCCCCCCGGGTACCACCGCACCACAGCGCCTTTATCACGACATGCCGCGTCTGCGCCGTGACAATCCCTTGCGACATGGCACGCAGGCACAGTGCCATGGCACACAGTCAAAGTGCCATGGCGCTGTGACGGCAAATCTGCGAGCTCCTTCAAACAGACGGCGCCGCGAGCGTGGACGGCGCGCGATGGAGGTGCTCGCCTTCGCTGCATTCACGGCGCCTCGGCGCGACGAGAGCCCAGCTCGGCGCTGCTGCCGGTGCGTGAACCTGAGGGGGTCAGAGCTGGCATGCTCGCTGCATCAGGGAAGCTGCCTCACGGGCTCGCTGCTGGCAAGGCAGCAGCTCGGCTTCAATCGGTAGCAGGGCACAAAAGTGCGCCGGCATTGCGGGGGGGCTGTCCACTCGATGACCGGCAAGGCATGTACGCTGAACGTGAGAGCGTGCACGGCCGAGCGAAGCGAGCTCAGCGAACCAGAGCCAGGACTGAGCCCGCTCCAAGCGAGGGCCGCGCCGTCTGTCGAGCTAGGCGTGCGATTCCATCTCCGATGTCCGAACCATAAGAAAAAAAAAAAAATACAAGATGACCAATTCCATCCTGACCGCTTCGCTCCTCCGTCCCCTTGTCTGCGTCAGTTCCGCGTTGCTCCTGGGTACGCTCTCTCTCGGGTGCGTCGCAGCCCCGGGGAGCGACGCGGAGGCGGAGGAGATGGTGGGCGACGCCGCAGACGCGCTGACCGGATATGGTTTCTGGGGCACGGCAAACAACGCTAATGTGAACATGGGGCTGACATCCGCTGGCACCTGCGTCCTCAGCGGCATCGCAGGGAACCTCAGTGAGGGTTTCCAATGGTATACATTCGACGACGAGTCGACGGCGGTCGTGAGGAGAAGCGGAGGGACTAACTGGCTCGTCGTGCACGAAGGCTCCTCCGACCGCATTTCCCCGCCGTACGGGATCGGCAACCTTCTTGCGGCCCATGCCACGTGCTTCCCCACCGTCACGAACGTGCAGACCGCGCACTGGGAGGCTAACGTCAGCCACCACCACGGCATGGCAGATCCCGTCAAGATCGCCAATCTGGATCCCAACGGCCGCCGGCGTTGCTTTCTCAGCGGCCTCACCGGCGTTGATGGCGCGTGGGATAACAGCTGGAATTTCGCCCGCGTGTTCGAGTATACATCGACTGACATCAATCACCCGACGACTGGATGGTATGTCGAAGGCTACCTATGGTCGAGTGACGTCGACGGTTCGACGCCGGGGATCGAAGCTACGTGCGTCGACTTCCCCGAAGGGACAGTGTTCAACGAGGGCGATGTGATGTCCGACGTCGGGGAGACAAACACCCAAACTATCACCTCGGGTACGGGGACCAAGGCGTGCGGGCTCACCATCGTCCTCGGGGCACTCAATCACAACAACTACACCGACGGCGTGCTGATCCACCAGCCCATCGCGCCCAGCACGCAGTGGACGATGACCGCCAAGAATGGCGTGTCGGGCAGGTACGTGTGCGCGAAGTGACCTTCGAGGGGCGAACGCCCGCGAAGGACGCGCTCGCGGCCTGCAGGCCGCGGCGTGAACGCGACCCCTTCGGCGCACGAATAAGCTGTTGAGCAAGACGGGCCAACGTTGGCCCGGAGAACGGCAACGCCGCGCCCCGCGCCGGGCCAACGTTGGCCCGGAGAACGGCAACGCCGCGCCCCGCGCCGGGCCAACGTTGGCCCGGCGAACGGCAACGCCGCGCCGCGCACGGCCGCGGCGGGGCCTCCGTGCCATCATGCAGGCCCCCTCGGCCGCCCTTTTGTCACCGCTCCCCGTGACGTCTTCCCGCCCTCCTGTTTCGACAGCACGGCCGCCGGCTGAGCGCCTGCACGCCGGTCCGTCGGCCACCAGAACGCCGATCACGTTGATGAAGCGAGAAATGAACCGCCAAGACGCCAAGACGCCAAGACGCCAAGACGCCAAGACGCCAAGTTTTTTCTCTCTCTTTATTTGGCGTCTTTTTGGCGTCTTGGCGCCTTGGCGGTTCGAATTTCTGCGCTTTTCAGGCAGTTTCAACCCGTTTGCCGCTCTAGCCGTCACCCCGAGAGCGACCGCAGCGCCGAAAGGAACGCCTCGGCCAGCGCGGCGACCGTCTCGGGCCGGTGGAGCGCCGGGCTGTACCGCCACGAGACCTGGAGCCGCCCGCCCATGATAAAGGCGTTGATCTCGAGACGGTACGACCGGCGCGCCTCCGGGTGCCGCACGTCGCCGTAGGACCCGCTCGCCTGCCGGAACAGCGACGATCGGGACACGATGGGATCGAACTGGCCGAGATAATTGAACATCACCTCCGGCCGGGGCCGCGCCGAGAGGCGCTCGCGCACGCCCTCGCGGGCGCACAGGTAACGGAGCGCTCCGTAGCCGAACCCGCGCCCGGGCACGCGCCGGAGCTGCCCCCGGACCTGCTGCAGCGCCTCGTGAGGAGCCCTGGCCCCCTCGACCGAGACGAAGACCGGATACGTCGTCGTGAACCAGCCGACGGTGCGCAGCAGGCTCACGCCGGGGAACAGGTCCTCCCGCCCGTGGCCCTCGAGGTCGATCCACCACCCCGGATGGCCCGTCCAGCCGGCCAGCGCCTGCGCCAGGGCCGTGACCAGAACCTCGGCGAGCTGCGCGCCCCGCGTGCGCGGGACGTCGCGCAGCCGCCGCGTCTCGTCGGCGTCGAGCGCCACCGTGACGCTCCGCGCGCACCCCTCGGTGTCGCCGCCCTCCGGGCCGTCCACCGGCAGCCGCGCGGGCGAGGCGCGAGGTCCGTCGAGGGGCGCCGACCAGTGATCGAGCTCGCGCGCGAGCGCGTCGGACTGCGCGTAGGCCGCGAGGCGATGCGCCCACCGCCGGAACGAGCTGGTCCTCGGCGGGAGGCGCACGGGCTCGCCGGCGCGGAGCTGCGCGTACGCCGTCTGCAGGTCCTCGAGCACGATCCACCAGGAGGCGGTGTCGACGACCAGGTGGTGCGCGAGGAGCAAGAGGCGGCTCGGCGCCGCGCCGCCCGCGGTGAAGAGCGCGGCGCGCACCAGCGGGCCGGTCGCGAGGCAGAGGCTCGCCTGCAGGTCGTTCGCGGCGCGCTCGATCGCCGGCCCGCGCTCGGCGTCGGGCAAGGCGGCGAGGTCGTGGTGGGTGAAGCCCATCGCCCCGTCGGCGTCCCCCTCCACCTGGCAGCGGCCGCCCCCGCCGGCGACGAAGCGCATCCGCAGCGCGTCGTGCTGGCGGACCACGTGGGCGAGCGCCCGCTCGACCAGCGCGGCGTCCAGCGCCTCGTCGGCCTCGAGCAGGCGCGCCTGGTTCCACCGGTCCTGGCCGTGGAAGCCCTGATCGAAGAACCACCGCTGGATCGGCGTGAGCGGGACCGGGCCGGAGGGCTCGTCCTCGGCCGCCGAGGCGGATGAAGACGCCGCGCCGCGGGCGATCGCCGCCGCGAGCTGCGCGATCGTCTGGTGCTCGAACAGCTGCCTCGGGGTGACCGACAGCCCGCGCTCCGTGGCGCGGGCGACGACCTGGATGCCGAGCAGCGAGTCCCCTCCCCGCCCGAAGAAGTTGTCGTGTACCCCCACCGCGTCGACCCCCAGCACCTCGGCCCAGATCTCGGCCAGCGCCGCCTCGATCCGGTTCCGGGGCGCGACCCGCCCCTCGGGCTCCGCCGGGCCGGCGCTCGGCGACGGGAGGGCGCGCCGGTCGAGCTTGCCGCTCGGGCCGAGCGGCAGCGCCCCGAGCTGCACGAACGCCGTCGGCAGCATGTACGTCGGCAGCCGATCCTGCAGGAACCCGCGCAGATCGTCGGCGAGATCGGGCGCGAGCGGCGCCCCGTCGGCGGCCGCCGCGGCGGCCGCGGCGTGGAAGGCGGGCAGCGTGTCGAAGCTCCGGACATCGCCGACGAACACGCGCCCGCCCGGGCCCGCGGCGTCGACGGCCGCGCGGAGCACGTCGCGCAGGTACGCCTCGCCCGGGAAGTACTGGACCACCGAGTTGAGCACGATGAGGTCCGGGCGCCGCTCGGCGACGCCCTCGAGCGCGTGCGCGGGCCGGCGGATCACGGACACGTGCGACAGGCCGCGGCGGGCGGCGAGCCGGGCCACGCGCTCCACGGCGCGCGCGGAGATATCCGTCGCCAGGTAGTCGCGGCAGAGCGGCGCGAGGCGCTGCACGAGCAGCCCGGTGCCGCAGCCGAGCTCGACCACGCGCTCCGGGCGCAGCGACGCGAGGCGCCCGGCGGTCTCGTCGAGCCAGGCCGCCATGTGCTCGGCGGGCAGGTCGTCCCCGGTGAGGCTGCTCTTCCAGCCGCGGAAATCGGGCTGGCCGTCGTCCGGGAGGTCGTCGTCGCCGTACGCGGCGTCGAAGACGTCGGCCCAGCGCTCGACGTACGCGTCGCGGGCCGAGGCGTCGCGGGCCGAGGCGTCGCGGGCCGAGGCGTCGCGGGCCGAGGCGTCGCGGGCCGAGGCGTCGCGGGCCGAGGCGTCGCGGGCCGAGGCGTCGCGGGCCGAGGCGTCGCGGGCCGAGGCGTCGCGCGCGTCGCGGCCCGCGGCGCCCTCCCCGCCGGCCGCGCGCCCGGGGCCCTCGGCGGCGGCGTCGCCGCGGGCGCCGGCCGCCGCGGGGACGTTGATCCGCGGCGCGCCGGCGGGCGCGGGGACCGGCGGCAGCCCGAACGCCGCGCCGCCGTCGGCCGGCGCGATCCGCGCGTCGAACCGCGTCGGGTCCGCGGACGGACGGGTCTGGACGGCGCACCCGCGCCCCGCGGCCGCGGCGGCCACGTCCGCGGGCGTCAGCTGCCCCGCCGGGTCGAGGTGGGCGTTGGGGATGCCGGTCACCAGCGTCGGGCGGCGGATCGACGCGACGAGCGCCTCGCACGCCGCAAGGTCGAGCCGCTCGCCGGAGACCGCGTCGACCGCGCCGCCGTCGCCCGCGGGCGCGTCGTCGCAGAACAGGACGACGTCGTAGCGGTACCGCGTCATCTCGTTGTCGTGGGGCGAGTGCTTGAGGCACACCCGGACCTCGCGCACGCGCGGGAGCTCGGCCCGCAGCGCCTCGAACCACGCGGGCGACACGCACAGCTCGCGCTCGCGGCGGATCCGCTCCAGCGCGCGCCCGGCGCTCGGAACGACGTACGCGACGAGCTGCGGCTGTCCGGCGGCGCCCTCCCGCACCGCGACCGCGACCTCGGCCACCGACGGGTGCTGGCGCAAGGTCGCCTCGATCTCGCCGAGCTCGATGCGCGCCCCGCGCACCTTGACCTGGTGGTCGGCGCGCCCGAGGAACGCGAGGCCGCCGTCGGCGCGGTACTTCACGATGTCGCCGGTCCGGTACATCCGCCGGCCAGGCTCGCGGCTGAACGGGTCCGGCACGAACCGCTCGGCGGTCAGCGCGGGCCGGCCGAGGTAGCCGCGCGCGAGCCCGTCGCCGGCCAGGTAGAGCTCCCCCGGGGCGCCGATCGGCACGGGCGCGAGCCACGGGTCGAGCACCCGCGCCTCCGTGTTCGACACCGGCCGGCCGATCGCCGGCTCGCGGCCGTCGTCCCGCGGGATCTCGGCGTACGTGGAGTACGTGGTGTCCTCGGACGGGCCGTACAGGTTGACCACCCGCTCGACCGACGGTATCGCGTGGAGCTGCCGCACGAGCGCGAGGGGCAGCGCCTCGCCGGCGAGGTTCACCGTCCGCACCGACGGCGGCAGGCCCCCGGCGCGCAGCAGGGCGCCGAGCACCGACGGCACCGTGTTGAGCAGCGTGGCGTCCCCCGCGTCCGGCAGCGACGGGACCGCCAGCGCGTCGGGCGCGAGGAGGACCCGCCCGCCGGTGCACAGCGGGACGAACAGCTCGAACACCGACAGATCGAAGCAGATCGACGTCGTCGCCAGCACGCCCGCGAGCTCCTCGCGGCGGAACGCGGCCTCGGCCCACGCGACCATCGCCACCGCGCTCCGGTGCGCGATCGCCACGCCCTTCGGGCGGCCGGTCGAGCCCGAGGTGTAGATCACGTACGCCAGCACCGAATTGCCCGCGGGGCGGGCCGGCGGGACGTGCGCGTCGTGCGCGGCGTCGATCACCGCTGCGTCGCGATCGAGGCACGCGACCCGCGCGGGCGTCTCCGGCAAGCCCGCGGCGAGCGAGGCCTGGGTCAGGACGACGGCGGCTCGGGAGTCGTCGAGCATGAACGCCACCCGGTCGGCCGGGTACGCCGGGTCGAGGGGGACGTAGGCGCCGCCGGCCTTGAGCACGCCGAGCAGCGCCGCGACCAGGTCGATCGAGCGCTCGAGGTACACCGCGACCAGCGCCTCCGGACCGACGCCCGCGGCCCGCAGGTAGCGCGCGATGCGGTCGGCCCGGCGCGACAGCTCGGCGTAGCTCGCCTGCTCGCCCCCGGCGCGGATCGCGATCGCCTCCGGGGTGCGCGCCGCGTGCGCCTCGAACAGCTCGTGCAGGCAGGCGCCCTCGGGGTACGCCGCGGCCGTCGCGTTCCACGCCTCGATCTGCCGCCGCTCCGGCGCCGTCAGGGCGGAGAGCGCGGCGACCCGCGCGGCGGGGTCCGCGGCCATCTGCGCGAGCAGCGCCTGCCAGGCGCCCGCGATCCGCGCGATGGTCGCGGCGTCGAACAGGTCGGTCATGTACTCGATCCGGCACAGGAGGCGCCCTTCGAGCTCGCGCGCCTCCAGCGCCAGATCGAAGCGGGCCGTCTTCCGCTCGACCACGAGCGGCTCCACCGTGAGGCCCGGCAGCGAGATCGCGAGCGGCTCGTTCTGGAGGACGAACGCGACCTGGAACAGCGGCTGCCGGTCCAGGCGGCGCTCGGGCTTCAGCGCGTCGACAAGCGCCTCGAACGGCACGTCCTGGTGCGCGTACGCGTCGAGGCACACGTCGCGCACCCGGCGCAGCAGGCCACGCACGGTGAGCGACCCGTCGACCTGCGTGCGCAGGACCAGCATGTTCAGCAGCACGCCGATCAGCCCCTCGGTGCCGGGCACCGAGCGGGTCGCGATCGGCGTGCCGACGGGCACGTCGGCCTGGCCGGTGTACCGGAAGAGGAGCACCTGCCACGCGGCCAGCAGGGTCATGAACAGCGTCACGCCCTCGCGCCGGCCCAGGCGCACGACGGCCTGGGTCAGGGCCGGGTCGACGTCGAACACGTGCTCCGCGCCGCGGAACGTCTCGATCGGCGGGCGGGGCCGGTCGGTGGGCAGCGGGAGCGCTGGCGGCTCGCCGCCGAGCTGCTCGCGCCAGTGGGCGAGCTGCGCCTCGATCGGGGGCCCCGAGAGCCACGCGCGCTGCCAGGCCGCGAAGTCGGCGTATTGAACCGGCAGCGGCGGCAGCGGCGACGGGCGGCCGGCGCCGAACGCGTCGTAGAGCGCCGAGAGCTCGCGGAAGAACACCCGCAGCGACCAGCCGTCCCAGATCGCGTGGTGCACGACCAGCACGAAGAGGTGCGCGTCGTCCGCGATCCGCATGACGCAGACCCGGAAGAGCGGCGCGGCCGCGAGATCGAACGGCTCGAGGGCGAGCGCCGCGCCGCGCCGCCGGGCGGCGAGCTCGGGATCCGCCTCGCCGGTGCGGAGGTCGACGAACGACAGCGGGGCGTCCAGGGTCGGCGCGATCCGCTGCGACGGCGTGCCGTCGCTCGCCGTCACGAGGCTCGTGCGCAGGATCTCGTGCCGCCGGACGATCTCGTCGAGGCCCCGCCGCAGCGCCTGTAGATCGAGCGGGCCGGCGAGCCGCAGCGCGATGACGTCGTTGTAGTAGGCGCTGCCCCGGGTCAGCTGATCGAAGAACCAGAGCCGCTGCTGCCCGAAGGAGACCGGCATCAGGTCGCCCCGCGGCGCGGGCGCGAGCGGCGGCGCCTCGGGCCGCGGGGCGCCGCCCCGCTGCGCGCGCTCGACCCACGCGCCGAGCGCCGCCACCGTCGGCCGCTCGAACAGGACGCGCAGCGGCAGCTCGACGTGGAACGCGGCCCGGACCCGCGAGACGATCTGCATCGCGAGCAGCGAGTGGCCGCCGAGCTGGAAGAAGTCGTCGTCGACGCCGACCCGCTCGCGCCGCAGCGCCTCGGCCCAGAGCCCCGCGATGAGCTCTTCCACCGGCGTGCGGGGATCGCGGGACGCCTCGCCCGGCCCGGGCGCGGGCGCGGGCAGCGCGCGGCGGTCGACCTTGCCGTTCGGGGTGAGCGGCAGCGCGGGCAGCGCGACGATCGTGGCGGGCACCATGGCCTCGGGCAGCCGCGCCCGCAGGAAGGCCCCGATCTCGGCGAGCAGCCCCGGCGCCGGCGCCGCGCCGGGCGGCGGCGCGCCCTTGAGGACGACGTAGCCGACGAGGCGGTGGGCCCCGGGGTCGTCCTCGCGGACCGCGACGACGCCCTCGAGCACCGCGGGGTGGCGGCCGAGGACGGCCTCGATCTCGCCGAGCTCGATCCGGTGGCCGCGCAGCTTCACCTGCTGGTCGCTCCGGCCGAGGAACACGACGGTGCCGTCGGGCCGGCGCCGGGCGACGTCGCCGGTGCGGTAGAGGCGCGCGCCGGGCGCCCCGGCGAACGGATCCGGGACGAACCGCTCCGCGGTCAGCGCCGGGCGGTCGTGGTAGCCGCGCGCCACGCCGGCCCCGCCGATGTAGAGCTCGCCGGGCACGCCCACAGGCGCCGGCTCGAGGTGGCGGTCGAGCAGGTAGACCTGCGTGTTGGCGATGGGCCGGCCGATCGGCACGACGCCCTCGGCCTCGCGCACCTCGTGCGTCATCGACCAGACCGTCGTCTCGGTGGGCCCGTACATGTTGACGAGCCGCCCCGGCAGCGCCCGCTTCACCTCGGCGGCCAGGGCCGATGGAAGCGCCTCGCCGCCCAGCATCAGGACCCGCAGGGGCTCGAGGCTCCGGACCGCGTCGGCGTCCTGGAGGATCATCTGCATCAGCGACGGCGTGCACTGCAGCATCGTCGCCCCGTGCGCGCGCGCCTGCTCCGCGAGCGAGCGCGGCGCGCGCGCCGGCTCGGGCAGCGCGCGCGCCCCCGGGGCGCGGGGGCGCCGGCTGCGCTCCATGAGGGCGCGCAGGTGGCGCAGGCCGGCGAGCGCCGCGTCGGTGTCGATCCCGAAGTCGATGAGGCACGCCACCTCGTCGACGCCGGCAGCCCTGAGCCGCTCGATCAGCGCCTCGCAGCTCTCCGGCGTGCCGAAGAGCGCGCTGGTCTCGAAGTAGCGATCGAAGCCGTGCGCGAGCGCCTCGTCGAGGTCGCGCTCGGTCATCGCCTGGCGATCGACCGGCAGGCCGAGGCTCTGGACCAGCGTCTCGACGAGGCCCACCGAGGACCGCAGGTAGCGCGTGAACGGCGCGCGGATGCGCTCGCGCACCTCGTCGCGGTCCTCGCCCAGGAAGGCGTGCACCATCAGCGTCACCTGCCCCGCCCGCGGATCGTGCCCGTGCGCCGCGCGCGCCTCGCGGTACGCGCGGATCTTCGCGGCGAGGTCCTCGACGCGCTGCCCGAGGAGGTGCGTGAGCACGTTGGCGCCGAGCGCGCCGGCCTGGGCGAAGGTCTCCGGGTTGCCGCCCGAGGTGATCCAGATCGGCAGCTCGGGCTGCACCGGCCGGGGGAAGATCCGGACCGAGAGGTCGTTGCCCGCCCCGCCGCGCGCCGCGATCGCCTCGCCCCGCCAGAGCCGCTTCACCGCGTCGATGCCGCGCGCGGTCTCCTCCTTGCGGCGCGCGTAGCGCTCCGGGAAGAAGGCGAAGTCGTCGGCGTGCCACCCCGACGCGAACGCGACCCCGACGCGGCCGCGCGAGAGGTTGTCGACGACCGACCACTCCTCGGCGACGCGGATCGGGTCGTGCAGCGGCATCACGACGCTGCCGGCGCGGATCTGGACCCGGCGGGTGATCGCCGCGATCGCCGCGCCGGTGACCGAGGGGTTCGGGTACAGCCCGCCGAACGGGTGGAAGTGGCGCTCGGGCGTCCAGACCGCCGCGAAGCCGTGCTCGTCGGCGAACCTCGCCCCCTCGAGGAGCAGCCGGTACTTCTCCTCGGCCGAGCCGCCGTCGTGGCTCGCGAAGTAGAACAGGCTGAAGTCGAGGTCCCGCTCGGCCTCGATCCGCCGCGCGTCGCCCGGCGCCGACGCCGATCCGGAAGACGCGCCCGCCCGCGCGCCGGCCGCCCCCTCGCTCAGCAGCACGACCTGCGCCCCGCGGGCGAGCGTCCAGAAGAGCTCGAGCACCGAGATGTCAAACGAGACGCTCGTCACGGCGAGGAGCACGTCGCGCTCGCCGCAGCCGATCCGCCCGTCCATCCCGGCGAAGAAGTTGACGACGTTGCGGTGCGTGTTGACCGACCCCTTCGGCCGGCCCGTCGAGCCCGAGGTGTAGAGGACGTACGCGGTGTTGTCGGCCGTGGGCGGGCGCCGCGGGGCGCCATCGCCCGCCGGCTCGGCGTCCGGCGCCGGCGCGTCCACGCAGAGCACCGGCGCCGCGTGCGCCGGCAGCGCGTCGAGCAGCCGCGCCTGCGTGAGCAGCGCCGCGACGCGCGCGTCCTCCAGGATGAACCCGAGCCGCTCGCGCGGGTAGCTCGGGTCGAGCGGCACGTACGCGCCGCCGGCCTTGAGCACGCCGAGGAGCGCCACCACGAGCTCGACCGAGCGCTCGAGGCACACGCCGACGCGCACCTCCGGCCCGACCCCGCGCGCCCGCAGGCGGCGGGCGAGCGCGCTCGCGCGGCGATCGAGCTCGCCGTACGTGAGGCGCTCGTCCTCGACGATCAGCGCCGTCCGCCCGGGCGCGCGCTCGACCTGCGCCTCGAACAGCTCGTGGATGCAGCGCGGCTCGACGGCCGCCGCCGTGTCGTTCCAGGCCGACACGAGGGCCTCGCGCTCGTCGGGTGCGAGCAGCGGCAGCGCCGAGGCGCGCCGCCCCGGGTCCGCCGTCGCCCCCTCCAGGAGGGCGCGGTAGTGGCCGAGGATCCGCTCGGCCGTGGCCGCGTCGAACAGGTCGGCGGCGTACTCCAGGGTCGCGAACAGGCCCCGCTCGCGCTCCGCGAGCGAGAGCGTCAGGTCGAACTTCGCCGTCCCGCTGAAGGTCTCGAGCGGCTCGAACGTGAGGCCCGCGAGCTCGAGCGCGGGCGCCGGCGCGCTCTGCAGGATGAAGAGGACCTGGAACAGCGGCGAGCGGCCGAGGTCGCGCGTCGGCTGCAGCGCCTCGACGAGCTTCTCGAACGGCAGGTCCTGGTGGGCGTACGCGCCGAGGCACGCCTCGCGCACCTGGCCCAGGAGCTCGCGGAACGTCGGGTCGCCGCCGAGGCGCGCGCGCAGGGCGAGCGTGTTCGCGAAGAGCCCGATCAGCCCCTCGGTCTCGAGCCGCGTGCGGTTCGCGATCGGCGTGCCGACCACGATGTCGTCCTGGCCGCTCCGCCGCGCGAGCAGCGCCTGGAAGGCCGCGAGCAGCGTCATGAACGGCGTGACCCCCTCGCGCTGGCTCAGCGCCTTGACCGATCGCGTGAGCTCCGGGCCGAGGTCGAGCGACGCCTGCCCGCCGCGGGACGCCTGGCGCGCCGGCCGCGGCCGGTCGGGGAACAGCTCGAGGGCCTCGGGCGCGCCCTCGAGCGCGCGCCGCCAGTGCTCGAGCTGCGCCTCGAGCGCCGGCCCCGAGAGCAGGTCGCTCTGCCACGCGACGAAGTCGGCGTACTGGATCGGCAGCTCGGGCAGGTGGCCCTCGAGGGGCGCGCCGGCGCGCGCCGCGGCGTAGAGGGCGGCGAGCTCGCGCACGAGCACGCCCATCGACCAGGCGTCGGCGACGAGGTGGTGGACGGTGACGAGCAGCGCGTGCTCGAACGGCGTCAGGCGGAGCAGGCCGAGGCGCAGGAGGGGCCCCCGGGCCAGGTCGAACGGCCGCCGCGCGGCCGCCTCGAGCTCGCGCCGGACGGCGGCGGGCCGCTCGCCGGCCGGGAGGGCGCCGAGGTCGACGAGCGGGACGTCGACCTCGGCCTCGAGCGCGACGAGCTGGACCGGCCGCCCCTTCTGCGACGCGAACGTCGTGCGCAGGCTCTCGTGGCGCGCGACCACCGCGAGGGCGGCCCGGCGGAGCGCGCCGGGGTCGAGCGGGCCGCGGATCCGCACCGCCTGCGCGATGTGGTACGCCGCCGAGCCCGGCTCGAGCTGCTCGAGGAACCAGAGCCGCTGCTGGGCGAACGACGCCGGAAAAACGAAGACCTCGTCGGTTGCCTCAGGTGCCTGTGTCGTCATCGTCATCCTCGAGCGCCGCTCGACCCGGCGCGCGCCGTACCCGCTGGCTCTCCCGGACGACGCGCCGGATGGGCGCGCCGCGCTGCTCCTCGCCGGCCGATCGGGCCTCGTCGATCAGGGCGGAGATCTCCGCGATCGTCGGTGCGTCGAAGAGGCGGCGGAGCGGCAGCTCCACGCCGAACGCGGTCCGCAGCCGGGCCGCGACCTGCGTCGCCAGGAGCGAGTGGCCCCCGGCCGCGAAGAAGTCGTCGTGCACGCCGATCGCGCCCTTGCCGAGGAGCTCGGACCAGATCTCGGCGATCCGCTCCTCGGTCGGCGTCCTCGGCGCGACGAACGGCCGCGCCCGATCGTCGTCGCCCGGCGCCGGGCGCGGGAGCGCGCCGCGGTCCACCTTGCCGTTCGGCGTCCGCGGCAGCGCCTCCAGGAAGACGAACGCCGAGGGCAGCATCGCCGCGGGCAGGTGGGCGCCGAGGTGCGCGCGGAGGTCGCCCGCGGACGCCTCCCGCCCGCGCGCCTCGACGACGTACGCCGCGAGGGCGTCGCGGCCCGCCTCGTCGCGGAAGCCCGTGACGGCGCACGCCTCGACGCCCTCGTGCCGCGCGAGCAGCGCCGCGATCTCGTCGGGCTCGACGCGCACGCCGCGGATCTTGAGCTGGTGGTCGAGCCGGCCGAGGATCTCCAGGCCGCCGTCGGGGCGGTACCGCCCGAGATCCCCGGTGCGGTACAGGAGGTCGTCGGGGTCGCTCCGGCGGGCGTTCTCCACGAAGCGGCGCCGCGCCTCGTCGGGCGCGTTGAGGTAGCCGAGCGTGCGGAACGGCGTCCGCAGCACGATCTCCCCCGGCTCGCCGACGCCGCACAGGCGATCGCCGTCGCCGAGGACGAGCGCCTGGGTGTGGGGCAGCGGCCGCCCGATCGGCTGGACGCCGGGGGGCGGATCGTCCGGCACGACGTGGCAGCACTTCGCGAGCGTCGTCTCGGTGGGCCCGTACAGGTTGACGATCTCGAGCGGGCCGGTGAAGACCTCGCGGCAGCGGCGCACGAGCGCGTCGGTGAGCGGCTCGCCGGCGAAGAAGAGGCGCCGCAGGGCGGGCAGCGACGCGCCGGCCGGCGCCTCGGCGAGCCACGCCTGCGCGAGCGTCGGCACCGCGTGCAGGAGCGAGATCTCCTCGCGGGCCATCCAGGGCAGGAGGCGGTCGGCGCCGAGGTCGTCGGCGTCGTCGGGCAGGCACAGGGTCGCGCCGCTGACGAGGGGCAGGAAGACGTCGCGCAGGACGACGTCGAAGGACAGGCCGGTCAGCTGCGCCGCGCGATCGCGCGGGCCGACGCCGAACGTGTCGCGCTGCCAGCAGAGGAAGTGGCTCAGGCCCTTGTGCCGGCCGAGCACGCCCTTGGGCACGCCGGTCGTGCCCGAGGTGAAGAACACGTACGCCGGGTCGTCGGGCGACACCTCCGGCAGGCCGGCGGCGCGGGGCGCGCTCGAGCGCTCCGGCCCGAGCGCCCTGCCGCTGTCCGCGGCCACGTCGATGACGGCCGGCGGCGCGGCGCCGGGCGCGCCCTCGCCCTCCGCGAGGCGCGGCCCGATCGACACGACGAGCTTCGCGCGCGCCGCCTCGAGCATCGCCGCCCGGCGGCGGGCCGGCAGGCGGCGGTCGAGGCAGAGCAGCACGCCGCGGCTCCGCAGCACGGCGAGCATGGCGGCGTAGAGCCCGAAGCTCTTCGGCCCGACGACCGCGACGGCGTCGCCGGGCGCGCACCCCGCGTCGAGCAGCGCGCCCGCGAGCGCGGCGCTCCGCTCGGCGAGCTCGCGGTACGTGAAGCGGCGGCCGGCGTGGCGCAGCGCGATCTGCTCCGGGGCGCGCTCGGCCCAGGCCAGGAACATGCTGGTCGCCGGCGGGTACGCGGGCTCCGGCAGCGCCTCGCCCAGGTCGGGCAGGAGCGCGCGCGCCTCGGGCGGCACGAGCGAGAGCGCGCCGAGGCGCTGCTCCGGCGCGGCGACGGCCTGCTCGAGCAGGTGGCGGTATTGCGCGAGGACGCCGCGGACCCGCGCGGGCGTGAACAGGCCGCGCGGGTAGACGAGCCGGAGCTGGAGCGTGTCGGCGCCGGGCGCGTCGGCGCCGGGCGCGTCGGCGCCGGGCGCGTCGGCGCCGGGTCCGGCGTCCGCCTGCCGCTCGATGTACAGCGTCATCGCAAATTTCGCTTCAGGTTCGACGAGCTCCTGCGGCGCGAACGTCAGCCCGGGCAGCTCGAGCGGGGCGCGCGGGGTGTCGACGAGGTTGATCAGGACGTCGAAGAGCGGGTTGCGGCTCAGGTCGCGCGTCGGCTGCAGCGCCTCGACGAGGCGCTCGAACGGCACGTCCTGGTGCGCGAAGGCGTCGAGGCAGACCTCGCGCACGCGGTGCAGCAGGTCGAGGAAGGTGGGGTCGCCCGAGAGATCGGTGCGCAGCGCGAGCGTGCTCAGGAACAGGCCGATGAGGTGCTCGGTCTCGCCGCGGCTCCGCCCCGCGACGGGCGTGCCGACGATGACATCGTCCTGGCCGCTCAGCCGGCCGAGCAGCAGCTGGAAGGCCGCGAGCAGGACCATGAACGGCGTGACGCCCGCGCGCTGGCCGAGCGCCGCGATCCCGCGCGTCAGCTCGGGGCCGAGGGTCAGCGCCTCGGTCGCGCCGGGGGAGCGATGCGCGCCCGCCCGCAGGCCGTCGGCGGGCAGCTGGAGGGCGGGCGGCGGGTCGGCGAGCCGGGCGCGCCAGAAGGCGAGCTGGGCGTCGAGCGCGGGGCCGGCCAGGGTCGCGTGCTGCCAGAGGGCGAAGTCGGCGTACTGGATCGGCAGCTCGGGCAGGCCGGCGCCGCGCGCGTCGAGCGGGGCCCGGGGCGCGCCGGTGTCGAGCGAGCCATCGCGCGCGGCCGCCGCGTAGAACGCCGCGAGCTCGCGCACGAGCACGCCCATCGACCAGCCGTCGGCCACGAGGTGGTGTACGGTCACGAGCAGCAGGTGGTCGTCCGGCGCGCGGCGCAGCAGGGCCGCGCGCAGGAGCGGGCCCCGCGTCAGGTCGAACGGGCGCAGGGCGGCGTCCTCGGCGTGCCGCCGCTCCGCGGCCGCGCGCTCGTCCGCGTCGAGCGCGCCGAGGTCGACGAGCGGGAGGTCGACGCCGGCCGCGGGCGCGATGATCTGCGCGGGCTCCTCGCCGCCGCCGGCGAACGTGGTGCGCAGGGCCTCGTGGCGGGCGACGACCGCCGCGAGGGCGGCGCGGAGGGCGTCCGGGTCGAGCGGGCCGCGGATCTGCACCGCGTGCGGGATGTGGTAGGCGGCCGACGCCGGCTCGAGCTGGCTCAGGAACCACAGCCGGCGCTGCGCGAACGAGAGCGGGACCGGGCCCTCGCGCGGCGCCGCGGCCGGCGGCGGGAGCGCCGGGGCGCTCGCGCGCAGCGCCGCGACGCGGGGCGCGAGCTCGGCGACCGTCGGCGCCTCGAACAGCGCGCGCAGCGGGAGCTCGACCTGGAACGCCGCACGCACGAGCGACGCGAGCCGCGCGGCGAGGAGCGAGTGGCCGCCGAGGTCGAAGAAGCCGTCGCGCGCGCCCACGCGCGGCAGCCCGAGGACCTGCGCGAAGAGGCCCGCGAGCAGCTCCTCGGCCGGCGTCGCGGGCGCGGCGAGCGGCGCGTCGGGGCCGCGCCCTTGTGCGGGCTCGGGGAGCGCGCGCCGGTCGACCTTGCCGTTCGCGGTCCGCGGGAGCGCGTCGAGCACGACGAACGCGCTCGGCACCATGTGCTCCGGCAGCCGGTCGCGCAGCCACCGCCGCGCGCCGTCGATCAGGGCCGCCGCGGGCCGCGCGCCGGCCGGCCCGCGGGGCACGAGATAGGCGACGAGGGACGGCTCGCCCGGCGCGAGCGCCCGCACGACCACGGCCGCCTCCTCGACGGCCTCGTGCGCGCGGAGCGCCTCCTCGATCTCGGGGAGCTCGATGCGGAAGCCGCGGACCTTCACCTGATGGTCGGTGCGGCCGAGGAACTCGAGCTGGCCGTCCGGCCGAAAGCGCGCGAGGTCGCCGGTCCGGTACATGCGCGCGCCGGGCTCGCGGCCGAACGGGTCGGGCAGGAAGCGCTCCGCGGTCAGGCCCGGCCGGCCGAGGTAGCCGCGCGCGAGCCCGTGGCCGCCGAGGTACAGCTCGCCCGCCGCGCCGATCGGCGCGGGCTGCAGCCACCGGTCGAGCACGTACGCCCGGGTGTTCGCGATCGGCCGGCCGATCGGCGGCTCGCGGTCGTCGCCCCGCGCGATCTCGGCGCAGGTCGAGTACGTGGTGTCCTCCGAGGGGCCGTAGAGGTTCACGACGCGCGCGACGGTGGGCAGCGCGTGGAGCTGCCGCGCGAGCCGCAGCGGGAGCGGCTCGCCGGCCAGGTTGACCGTCCGCACCGAGGGCGGCAGCGCCGCGTCGCGCAGCAGCGCGCCGAGCGCCGAGGGGACGGTGTTGAGCAGCGTCGCGCCGGCCGCGTGCCGCAGCGAGGGCACCTCCAGCGCGTCGCTCGCCAGGATCACGCGGCCGCCCGTGCAGAGCGGCGCGAACAGCTCGAAGACCGACAGGTCGAAGCAGATCGACGTGGTCGCCAGCACGCCCGCGAGCTCCTCGGCGGCGTACGCGGCCTCGGCCCACGCGATCCGCGCCGCCGCGCTGCGGTGGGTGATGGCGACGCCCTTCGGCCGGCCGGTCGAGCCCGACGTGTAGATCACGTACGCCAGCGCGGCGCCGTCCGTCGACCGAGGGGGGTTCGCGCCGGGGTGAGCCTCGATCTCGCGCCGGTCGCGGTCCACGCAGACGGCGCGCGCCTCGAGCGACGGCAGCCGCGCGAGCAGGCGCTCCTCGGTCACGAGCGCGGCGACGCGGGCGTCCGCGAGCATCCACGCGAGCCGCTCGGCGGGATAGGCCGGGTCCAGCGGGACGTACGCGCCGCCGGCCTTGAAGATGGCCAGGAGCCCGACCACGAGCTCGAGCGAGCGGCCCAGGCAGATCCCCACGCGCGCCTCGGGGCCGACGCCGAGGCCGCGGAGCCGGTGCGCGAGCCGGTTGGCGCGCTCGTTCAGCGCGCCGTAGGTGAGCGACCCCTCGGCGGCCACGACCGCCGTGGCCTCGGGCGTCTCGGCCGCGCGCGCCTCGAACCGCTCGCAGATCCCGAGGTCCCGCGGGACGGGCCGGCTCGTCTCGTTCCACGCCTCGAGCTGCCGCAGCTCGGCCTCGGTCAGGAGCGGCAGGTCGGCGAGGCGCCGCCCGGGCTCCTCGACGATCGCCGCAAGCAGCGCGTCGAGCCGCTCGGCGAGGCGGGCGATCGTGGCGGGCTCGAAGAGGTCGGCGCTGTACTCGATGAAGCCCTCGAGCCCGCGCTCGCCCTCCTCGAGGAGCAGCGTCAGGTCGAACTTGGTGGCGGCGCTCGGGACGGGCACCGATCGCAGCGTCACGCCCGGCAGATCGAGCGCCGGCGCCGCGGCCTGCAGGGCGAACATCACCTGGAACAGCGGGTGGCGGCTCGGGTCGCGCGCCGGCCTGAGCTCCTCGACGAGCCGATCGAACGGCAATTCCTGGTGGTCGTACGCGCCGAGGCACGCGGCCCGCGCGCGGTGCAGGACCTCCCAGAACGGCGGGTTGTCGTGCAGACGGGTGCGCACCACGAGCGTGTTGACGAAGAAGCCGATCAGCCCCTCGGTCTCGACGCGCGTGCGGCCCGCGACCGGCGTCCCCACGGCCACGTCGTCCTGGCCGGCAAGCCGCCCGAGGAGCACCTGGAACGCCGCGAGGAGGGTCATGAACAGCGTCGCGTTCTCGCGCCGGCCGAGCGCGATCAGGCCGAGGTGCGTGCTCCGGGGGATCCGGACGGGGTGCCGGCCGCCGCGCGACGTCGCGATCGGCGGGCGCGGCGCGTCGGTCGGCAGCGCGAGGGCCGGCAGATCGGCGAGCGCGTCGCGCCAGTACCGGAGCTCGGACGCGACGCGCGCGCCCTCGAGCCGCCGGCGCTGCCAGGCCGCGTGGTCGGCGTACTGGATGGGCAGCGGGGCGAGGCGCGCCGGAGCGCCGGTCGCGGCGCGCGCCGCGTAGCCGGCGGCGACCTCCCGCAGGAGCACGCCGACGGACCAGCCGTCCGAGACGATGTGGTGCATCGCGACGACCAGCACGTGGCGGTCCTCGCCAGTGCGCAGCAGCGCCGCGCGGAGGAGCGGGCCGGCCGCGAGGTCGAAGGGCCGGTCGGCCTCGCCCCGGATCAGGCGCTCGACCTCGGCCTCCTGCGCCGCGCCGGAGAGCGCCGCGACGTCGGCGCGGCCGAGCGCCACGGACGCGGCCGGCGCGACGATCTGGAACGGCTGCCCGCCGCGCTCGACGAACGTCGTCCGCAGGCTCTCGTGCCGCTGCACGACGTCGTTCAGGCTCGCCTCGAGCGCCTCGACGTCGAGCCGGCCGGCGAGCTCGAACGCGCCGGTCACGTTGTAGGCGGGGCTGTCGGGCTCCCATTGCTGGAGGAACCAGAGCCGCTGCTGCGCGAACGAGAGCGGCGCCGGCCCGCCGTGCGGCGCCGCGACGAGCGGCGGCGCCGCGGCCGCCGCGGGGCCGTGGCGCAGCGCCGCGACGCGCGCCGCGAGCGCGGCGACGGTCGGCGCCTCGAACAGCGCGCGCAGCGGCAGCTCGACGCGGAAGGCGTCGCGCACGCGGGCCGCGAGCTGCATCGCGCGCAGCGAGTGGCCGCCGCGCTCGAAGAAGTCGTCGCGCAGCCCGACCTGCGGCACCCCGAGGACCTGCGCGAAGATGCCGGCGAGCAGCGCCTCAACCGGCGTCGCCGGCGCGAGGGCGCCCGCGTCCGGCGCGGGCCCTGCGGGCGCGGGGGCCTCGGGCAGCGCGCGCCGGTCGACCTTGCCGTGCGGGCTCCGCGGCAGCGCGTCGAGCGCGACGAACGACGAGGGGATCATCGCGTCCGGGAGGCGCGCGGACAGCAGCGCCCGCAGCTGGGCGGAGAGCGCCGCCGGCGCGGCGCCGGGCGCGTCGCCCTCCCCCGCCCCCGCGCGCGGCACCACGAAGGCGACGAGGCGCGCGGCGTCGGTGCCGGCGTCGCGCACCACGACGACGGCGTCGCGGATCGCCGGGCTCGCGAGCAGCGCGGCCTCGATCTCGCCGGGCTCGATGCGGACGCCGCGGAGCTTGATCTGGTGGTCTACCCGGCCGAGGAACTCGAGGCTCCCGTCCGGCAGGTACCGCGCGCGATCGCCCGTGCGGTACATCCGGCCGCCCGGCTCGGCGCCGAACGGGTCCGGCAGGAAGCGCTCGGCCGTCAGGCCCGGCCGATCGAGGTAGCCGCGCGCCAGGCCGTCGCCCGCGAGGTAGAGCTCCCCCGGGGCGCCGACCGGCACCGGCTCGAGATCGGCGTCGAGCACGTGCGCGCGCGTGTTGGCGATGGGCCGGCCGATGGGCACGGCCTCGCCCGCGCCCTCGGGCTGCCACGGCGCCGAGGTCGCGTCGATCGTGGCCTCGGTCGGGCCGTACAGGTTGACGAGCCGCGCCCCGGGCAGGACGCCGCGCAGCCGCGCGCCCAGCGCGTGCTCCAGCGCCTCGCCGCCCGAGAACAGCCAGCGCAGGGCCGTGGCGCCCCGGAGCGCCGGCTCGTCGAGCAGCGGCCGGAGCAGCGCGGGCACGACCTGCAGCACGGTGACGCCGAAGCGCTGCAGCGCGCCCGCGAGCGCGGCCGGGTCGCGCTCCGCCCCCGGCGGCGCGAGCACCAGGCGGCCGCCGCAGAGCAGCGGCGCCCAGAGCTCCCACACCGAGGCGTCGAAGCCGATCGCGGTCTTCTGCAGGAACGCGTCGTCGGGCCCGAACCCGTGGGCGCCGAGGATCCACCGCATGTGGTTCGCGAGCGCGCCGTGCGGGACCATCACGCCCTTGGGCCGGCCGGTCGAGCCCGACGTGTAGATCACGTAGGCGAGGTGGTCGGCCCGCGCGCGGGGCGGCAGCGGCCCCGCATCCTCGCGCTCGATCGCGGCCGCGGTCGCGGCGTCGTCGAGGCAGATCGCCGCCGCGCCGGCCTCCGGCAGCGAGGCGCGGAGCCGCGCCTGGGTCAGCACCACGGGCGCGGCCGCGTCGGCGAGCAGCAGCGCCAGGCGCTCGGCCGGGTAGGCCGGGTCGATCGGCACGTACGCGCCGCCCGCGCGCAGGATCCCGAGCAGCGCCACGGCGAGCTCGAGCGAGCGCTCCATGCACACCGCCACGCGCGTCTCCGGCCCGACGCCGCGGCCGGCGAGGTGCCGCGCGAGCGCCGCGGATCGCCGATCGAGCTCGCGGTAGCTCAGCGCGGCGCCCTCGACGACGACGGCCGTGGCGTCGGGCGAGCGCGCCGCCTGCGCGGCGACGAGCTCGGGCACCGTGGCCGGGCCGTCGTGGCGGACGCGCGTGTCGTTCCACGCCTCGACGAGCCGCGCGCGCTCCTCGGGATCGAGGAGCGACGACGCGAGCGGCGAGGCCGTCGGCTCGCGCGCCATCGCCTCGAGGGCGCGGAGGTAGTAGCCGGCGATCGCGCGCAGCTGCGCGGTCGGCACCTCCGGGACGCCGGTCCCGAGCTGGAGCTGCGCGGCCGACGGGAGCTCCAGCGCGAACGTCGCGGCGAAGGCGTAGTTGTTGTGCGCGAGCAGCTCGTCCTCGCGCACCTCCACCCCCGCCGCCTCGCTGGCCGCGCGGGCGACGTGGAAGTGGATGAAGTTGAACATCGTCTCGGGCGCCGCGGCCGCGCGCTCGCGCTGGAGCTCGGCGAGCGGGTAGCGCCGGTGCGGGAGGTGCGCGCGCTCGGCGGCGAACGCGGCCCGCGCGAGCCCGATCCAGCCGCCGCCGCCGTCGAGCCGCTGGCGCAGCGGCAGCACGTTGAGGTAGAGCCCGAGGGCGCGCTCGCCGTCGCGGCGCTCGGGCCGGCCGTTGAACAGCACGCCGGTCACCACCTCGCGCTCGCCGGCCACGAACGCGAGCACGCGCAGGTGCGCCGCGAGCAGCACGCTCTTGAGCGGCACGCCCGCCGCCCGCGCCACCCCGCGCAGCGCCTCGATCAGCGCGGGCGCGAGCGGCACCGTCACCTCGCGCGGCAGCGGCGACGGGTCGCGGCCGGCCTCGCCGGGCCAGCGCGGGAGCCGCGTCGCCGCGGCGTCCCCGAGGTGGGCCGCGAAGTACGCCGCCGACGCGCCGCGCTGGACCGCCGCGCGCTCGAGCGCCACGAAGTCGCGGTACGACGACGAGGGCGCCGGGATCGAGGGCGCCTCGCCGCCGTCGAGCGCCGCGGCCTCGCGGAACAGCTCGGTCAGCATCGCCGCGACGCTCCAGCCGTCGAGGATCGCGTGGTGCTCGGACCAGCCCAGGTGCACCGCGTCGTCCGCGAGCCGGTGGAGGTGCACGCGCAGGAGCGGCGCGCGGGTCAGGTCGAATTTCTCGCGCACCTCCGCCTCGAACCAGGCGCGCAGCCGCGCCCGCTGCTCGCCCTCGTCGAGCCCCCGCAGATCGGTGGCGCCGAGCGGGATCTCGGCGCGCCGGTGCACGAGCTGCAGCGGCTCGCGGAACCCGGTCAGGCGGAACGACGTGCGCAGCACCGGGTGCCGCGCGGCCAGCGCGTCGAGCGCGCGGCGCAGCGCGGCCTCGCTCAGGTCGCGGCGCAGCCGCACGCCGTTCACGTTGTGGTAGATGGAGCTCTCCGGGCTGAGCGCGCTGTGGAACAGCATGCCGGCCTGCAGCGCGGCGAGCGGGTACGCGTCCTCCACGTCGTCCGGGAGGCGCGCGCGGTCCTCGGCGGAGATCAGCCCGAACGGCGGCGGTGTCGCCTCCGCGGCGTCGCCGTCCGCCGGCTCGCCGCCCTCGCCCGCCCCCGGCCCGTCGCCCTCGCGGAGCGCCTCGGCGAGCGCGCGGATGGTCTGGCGCTCGAACAGGAGCGGGACCGACAGCGCGAGCCCCGCTGCCTGCGCGCGCGCCACGATCTGCACGCTGAGCAGCGAGTCGCCGCCGATCGCGAAGAACGCGTCGTCGATGCCGACCCGCGGGAGGCCGAGCACGTCGGCCCAGCACTCGGCGAGCAGCGCCTCCTCGGGCGTGCGCGGCGCCGCGTAGCCCGCGGCGCGGGCCGGCGCCGCGGACGCGGGATCCGGCAGCGCCGCGCGGTCCACCTTGCCGTTCGGGGTCTGCGGCAGCGCCGCGAGCGGCACGATCACCGCCGGCACCAGGTACGCCGGCAGCGACCGCGCGAGCTGCTCCCGCAGCGCCTCCGGATCGATCGCGGCGCCGGGGCGCGGCGCCACGTACGCGACCAGGCGCCGGTCGCCCGCCGCGTCGGGGTGCGCCACCACCGCCACCTCGCCGACCGCGGCGTTCTGCGCCAGCGCGGCCTCGACCTCGCCGGGCTCGACGCGGTGGCCGCGCACCTTCACCTGCGCGTCGCGCCGCCCGAGGAACTCCAGCGCCCCGTCCGGGCGGTAGCGGGCCAGATCGCCGGTCCGGTAGAGCCGCGCGCCCGGCGGCCCGAACGGGTCGGGCAAGAACGCGTCGGCCGTCAGCGCCGGCCGGCGCAGGTAGCCGCGCGCCACGCCGACGCCGCCGATGTACAGCTCGCCGGTCACGCCCACCGGGACCGGCCCGCCCGCGCGGTCGAGCACGTGGAGCCGCGCCCCGGCGATCGGCCGGCCGATCGGCACCGCGTCGCCGGCCGCGTCGTCGACCTCGAAGATCGCGCAGCCGACGACCGCCTCGGTCGGGCCGTACTCGTTGATGACGCGCGTCGCCGGCGCGTGCTCGCGCCAGAACCGCGCGCTCGCCCCGCGCAGCGCCTCGCCCCCGACGACGAGCGCGCGCGCCCGCCCGGCGGCGCCCTCCGGGCCGAGCGCCGCGGCGAGCAGGTCGAGGTGCACGGGCGTGAGCTTGACGAGCGAGAACGGCGCGGCGGCGCCCCTGAGCGCCGCGGCCAGCGCCTCGACGCCGGGGCCCTCGGGGACGAGCAGCGCGCGGCGCCCGGCCGCGAGCGGCACGAGGAGGCTCGTCACGGTGAGATCGAAGCTCACCGACGAGTGCACCGGCGCCCCGTCGCCCTCGCCCGCGCGGTACGCCGCCGCGGCCCACCGGACGTAGTTGCTCAGGCCGCCGTGGGTCACCATCGCGCCCTTCGGCCGCCCGGTGGAGCCCGACGTGTAGATCACGTAGGCCAGCGCGTCCGGCCTCGCCTCGATCGCGGGCGGGTGCGCCGGCTGCCGCGCGAGCTCGCCCTCGTCCGCGTCGAGCAGGACGAACTGCACCCACCGCGCGGGCAGCTCGTCGGCGAGGTCCTCGAGGGTGACGACGACCGCGAGCTGCGCGTCGGCGACCATGAACCCGAGCCGCTCCGCCGGGTACGTCGGGTCGAGCGGCACGTACGCGCCGCCCGCCTTGAGCACCGCGAGCAGCGCGACGACGAGCTCCGCCGAGCGCGGCAGGCACACGCCGACGAGCACGTCGGGCCCGACGCCCCGCGCCCGCAGCGCGTGCGCGAGCCGGTTCGACCGCTCCTCGAGCGCCGCGAACGAGAGCGTCGCGCGCGGGTCGGACACCGCGTCCGCGGCCGGGGCGACGCGCGCCTGCTCGGCGATGAGGCGGTGCACCGGCGCGAACGCCTCCGGCGGGCCGCCGGCGCCCCACGCCTCGACGAGCTGCCGCCGCTCGGCCTCGGTCAGCAGCGGGAGCGCCGCGACCTCGGCGTCCGGGGCGCGCGCCGCGGCCGCGAGCAGCACCCCGAGGTGATCCGCGAGCCGGGCGATGGTCGCGGGATCGAACAGCGCCGTGTCGTACTCGATGGCGCCGCGCAGGCCGTCCTCGGCCTCGGCGAGCAGCAGCACGAGGTCGAGCTTGGCGACGCCGGTCTCCGGCTCGAGCAGCTCGATCGTCAGGCCGTCGAGCGCGAGCGGCGCCGCCGGCGCGTTCTGGAGCACCAGCTTGACCTGGAAGAGCGGCGCCCTCTGCGCGTCCCGCGCGGGCGCGAGGGCGGCGACGAGCCGCTCGAAGGGCAGATCCTGGTGGGCGTACGCGCCGAGCGCGGCCTCGCGCGCGCGCCCGAGCAGCGCGCGGAACGTCGGCGCGCCCGACAGATCGACGCGCAGGGCGAGCTGGTTGACGAAGAAGCCGATCAGCCCCTCGACCTCGGGCAGCGCGCGGTTCGCGACGTCGGTGCCGATCACCACGTCGTCCTGGCTCGCGTGGCGGCCGAGGAGCGCGGCGAAGCCGGCGAGCAGCGCCATGAACAGCGTCGCCCCCTCCCCCCGCGCGAGCGCGCGCAGCGCCTCGGCGGTCGCGCGCGGCACGCGCACGGCGTGGTGCGCGCCGCGGCGGCCGGCCGACGGGCCGCGGGGTCGATCCATCGGCAGCGCGAGCGCCCCCGGCGCGCCCGCGAGCCTGTCGCGGAAGTACGCGAGCTGCGCGTCGAGGGCGCCGCCCTCCCCGAGCCACCGCCGCTGCCACGCGGCGTAGTCGGCGTACTGCGCCGGCAGCGGCGGGAGATCGGGCGCGCGGCCCGCGCGGAGCGCGCCGTACGCCGCGCCGAGCTCGCGCACGAGCACGCCGAACGACCAGCCGTCCGCGATCAGGTGGTGCAGGGTCAGGAGCAGCGCGTGCTCCTCCGGCCCGAGGCGCACGAGCGTGGCGCGCACGAGCGGCCCGCGGCCGAGATCGAACGGCCGCCGGGCCTCGGCGGCCATCCGGCGCTCGAGCTCCTCCTCTCGCGCGCGCTCGGGCTGCGCGGAGAGGTCCACGAGCTCCATCGGGAGCGCCTCGGGCGCGGGGTGGATCCGCTGCGCCGGCCGGCCGCCCTCGAGCGCGAAGGTCGTGCGCAGCGCCTCGTGCCGGCGCACGACCTCGGTCAGGGCCGCGCGCAGCGCGCCGGCGTCGAGCGCGCCGGTCAGCCGCGCCGTGCCGGGGATGTTGAACGTCGCCGTGCCGGGCGCGAGCTGCTCGAGGAACCAGAGCCGCTCCTGCGCGTACGAGAGCGCGAGCGCGCCGTGCCGCGGGGCGGGCTCGAGCGGCGGCCGCGCCCGGCCCTGCGCGGCCGCGCCCGTGAGCGCGTCGATCCGCGCGGCGAGCGCGGCGAGCGTCGGCGCCTCGAACACGGCGCGGACCGGCAGCTCGACCCCGAGCTCGCGGCGGACCCGGGCGGCGAGCCGCGCCGCGAGGAGCGAGTGGCCGCCTAGGTCGAAGAAGTGGTCGTCGCGGCCGACGCGCTCGCGGCCGAGCAGCTCGGCGAAGGCGCGGGCGAGGCGCCGCTCGGCCTCCGTGCGCGGCGCGACGAACGCGGCCGCGCCGGCGAGGTCCTCGGCGCGCGGCGCCGGCAGGGCGCGGCGATCGAGCTTGCCGTGCGCGTTCCGCGGCAGCGCCGCGAGCGCGACGAACGCCGCCGGCACCATGTAGTCGGGCAGCTCGGCCGCAACAAACCCGCGCAGCGCGTCCGCCTCGGGAGCCGCCGCGCCGTCGCGCGGCACGACGTACCCGACGAGCTGCGGCTCGCCCCCCTCCCCGCGGTGCAGCGCCACGGCCGCGTCGGCGACGCCGGGGTGGCGGCGCAGCCGCGCCGCGATCTCGCCCGGCTCGATCCGGAAGCCGCGCAGCTTGATCTGATCGTCGTACCGGCCGAGGAACTCGAGCTCGCCGCCCGCGCGAAAGCGCGCCCGGTCCCCGGTCCGGTAGAGGCGCCCTCCCGGGGCGCCGCCGTGGGGATCCGGCACGAACCGCTCCGCCGTGAGGTCCGGGCGCCCCAGGTACCCGCGCGCGAGGCCGGCGCCGCCGAGGTAGAGCTCGCCCGGGACCCCCACGGGCACCGGCTCGAGCTCCGGATCGAGCACGTAGACCGCCGTGTTGTCGATCGGCCGGCCGATCGAGACCGGGCCGTCCCCCGGCGCGACGCGCTCCGCGGTCGACCAGATCGTCGTCTCGGTCGGTCCGTACAGGTTCCAGAGCGCCCCGCAGCGCTCGAGCAGCCGGTCGGCGAGCGCCCGCGGCAGCGCCTCGCCGCCCGAGAGCGCGGTGAGCCGCGCCGCGCCCGGGAAGCCGGCCTCGAGGAGCAGCCGCCACGTCGTCGGCGTCGCCTGCAGCACGGTCGCTCGCGCCTCCTCGAGCGCCGCGCCGAGCCGCGCGCCGTCGACCGCGACGTCGCGCGGCACGATCACGGTGCGCGCGCCGACGACGAGGGGCAGCCAGATCTCCAGCGCCGCGATGTCGAACGACACGCTCGTCGTCGCCAGCACCACGTCGCCGGCCGCGAGCCCCGGGCGCTCCCGCATCGACGCGAGGAAATTGAACAGCGCGGCGTGCGACACGGCGACGCCCTTGGGGCGTCCGGTCGAGCCGGAGGTGTAGAGGACGTACGCGAGCTGGTCGCCGTCCGGCGGGGGCGCCGGCGGGACCGCGGGGGCGGCGGTGATCGCGGGGGCGGCGGTGATCGCGGGGGCGGCGGTGATCGCGGGGGCGGCGGTGATCGCGGGGGCGGCGGTGATCGCGGGGGCGGCGGTGATCGCGGCCGCGTCGTCGTCGAGGCGCAGCACCGGCGCGGCGAGCGGCGGCAGCGCGCCGGCCAGGTGGGCGTGCGTCAGGAGCGCCGCCGGGCGGCTGTCGGCGAGCATGAACGCGAGGCGCTCGCGCGGGTAGGTCGGGTCGAGCGGCACGTAGGCGCCGCCGGCCTGGAGCACGCCGAGCAGCGCGACGACCAGATCGACCGAGCGCTCCGCGCACACGGCCACGCGATCCTCGGGCCCGACGCCGAGGCCGCGCAGGCAGCGCGCGAGCTGCGCCGCGCGCGCGGCGAGCGCGGCGTAGGTGCACCGGCCCTGCGCGTCCTCGACCGCGACGGCCTCGGGGGTGCGCGACACCTGGGCCGCGAACGCCGACAGCAGGCTCGCTCCGCGGGGCCGCTCGCGCGCGGTTTCGTTCGGCGCGGCGAGCAGCGCCCGCCGCTCCGCCGTCGAGAGCAGCGGCAGCCGGGCGATCGACCGGTCCGGCTCCGCGACGATGCCGCGGAGCAGCGCCTCGAAGGAGCCGGCCAGGGACGCGATGGTCGCGCCGTCGAAGAGGTCGGTGTTGTACTGGAAGGCGCCGCGCAGCCCGTCGGGGGCCTCGGCGAGGTTCAGCGTCAGATCGAACGGCGCGGCGCCCTCGTCGAGCTCGATCGACTCGAGCGCGAGCTCCCCGAGCGCGAGCCGCGCGCCGGCCTCGCCGAGCACGAAGCCGGCCAGCTCCGCGCCGTGCAGCGGGCCGGTCCGCTGCGCCTCCTGGAGGCTGAACGCCACCTGGAAGATCGGCGAGCGGCTCGGATCCCGCTCGGGCTGGAGCCGCTCGACGATCCGCGCGAACGGGTAGTCCTGGTGCGCGAACGCCGACAGCGCCGCGGCGCGCGCCTGCCCGAGGAAGGCCCGGAACGACGGCTGCCCCGAGAGGTCCGCGCGCAGCGCGACCGGGTTGACGAAGTAGCCCACCTGTTCGGCGAGCGCCGCGCGGCTCCGGCCCGCGGCCCACGTGCCGACGACGAGATCGGTCTGACCGGTGACGCGGTGGAGCAGCACCTGGAACGCCGCGAGCAGCGCCGTGGTCGCCGTCGTGCCGGCCTGCCGCGCGAGCCGCCGGATCTCCTCCGCGAGCCCCGCGCCGATCTGGAACCGGTGCGTGGCGCCCCGGTGCGTCTGCACCGCCGGGCGCGGCCGGTCCGCCGGCAGCTCCAGCGCGAGCGGCGCGCCGGCGAGCTGCCGCTGCCAGTGCTCGCCGAGGGCCGCCCCGGCGGGGCCTGCGAGCAAATCGCGCTGCCACCGCACGTGGTCGGGGGTCGCCCACGCCGCGGCGACCGGCGGCGCCTGGCCGGCCCGGGCCGCCGCGTAGAGCCGGCCGAGGTCGCGCAGCATCACCACGAGCGACCAGAGGTCGGCGACGATGTGGTGGACGACGAGGAGCAGCAGGTGCTCGTCGCGCGACCGCTCGAGGAGCGCCAGGCGCAGGAGCGGCCCCTGCTCCAGATCGAACGGGCGGCGGGCCTCGGTCAGGAGGTGCTCCCGGACCGCCTCCTCGCTCCACGCCGACGCGTCAACGACGTCGAGGGCCACCTGTCCCCGCGCGCGCACGCGCTGCATCGGCTCGCCGTCGCCGTCCGCGAAGAACGTCGTGCGCAGCGCGGGGTGGCGGTCGACGAGCCCCTGGAGCGCCGCGCGCAGGCTCGGGACGTCGATCGCCGAGCGGATCCGGACCGCCCGGGCGATCGGGTACGGGTCGCGCTCGCGATCCAGCTGGTGCAGGAACCAGAGCGCCCGCTGGCCGTGCGTGAGCTGCAGCTCGTCGGCCTCGATCGGCCCGGCCGGCGCGGCGTCCGCGGGCGACGCGGCCGGCGCGGCGTCCGCCGGCGACCCGGCCAGCTGCTCCAGCACGTCGGCGGCCAGCCGCGCGAGCGTCGTGTCCCCGAGGAACGCCACCATCGGCACGACCGCCCCGAGATCCCGCTCGATCCGGTGCTGCAGCTCGACCGCGGCGAGCGAGTCCACGCCGAGCGCCCCCACCGGCTGCTCCGGATCGATCGCGTCGGCCGCGGCGCGCGCCGCGGCCGCGACGCGCGCGCGCAGGTAAGCCTCCAGCGCCGCGAGGCGCTCTCCCGGCGCGAGCGCCGCGAGCCCCTCGCGCGTCAGCTCGATCGCGGTCCCCTCGCCCTCCCGCGCGTCGAGCACGCTCGCCTGGACGACCTCGAGCGTCGCGTCCAGGAACGCCGCCCTGCAGGCGCGGCGCTGGACCTTGCCGCTGGACGTCTTCGGGACCCCGCCCGGCTTCACGAGCACGACCGCGTGCGCCTGCAGCTCGTGCTCCTCCGCGATCGCCCGCCGGATCGCCCCGGCGACGCCGTCGTGATCGGCGTGGCCTCCGCGGCCGCGCGGCCGCTCGAGCTCCGCCACGACGACCAGCCGCTCCTCGCCCTCGACGTCGACCGCGAACGCGGCGCTCGACCCTTGCCGCAGGGCCGGATGGCTCCGCTCCGCGGTCCGCTCGACGTCCTGCGGGTACACGTTCCGGCCGCGGACGATGATCAGGTCCTTGAGCCTGCCGGTGACGAACACCTCGCCCTCGTGGACGAACCCGAGGTCGCCCGTGCGCAGGAACCGGGTCGAGTCCCCGCCCGCGAGCGCGGCCTGGAACGTGTCCCGGGTGGCCTCGGGCTGCCCGAAATACCCGCGCGCCACGCTCGGGCCGGCGACCCAGATCTCGCCCACCTGCCCGGGCCGGCGCGGCGCGCCGCTCGCGGGGTCGACGATCGCGACCTGCTGCGGGGCCAGGGCGCGGCCGCACCCGACGAGCGCGCGCCGCCCCGCCTCCTCGGGCGCGGCCTCCGCCACCTCGTTCCGCTCGAGCGCCTCCTGCCGGAACGCGCGCACCACCGGCGCGGCGCCCGCCGCGCCGCCGGTCACGATCAGCGTCGCCTCGGCGAGCCCGTAGGTCGGATAGAACGCCTCGCGGCGGAAGCCGCACGGCGCGAACGCCGCGGCGAAGCGCTCCAGCGTGTCGGCGCGGACCGGCTCCGCCCCGTTGAACGCCACGCGCCAGCTGCTCAGATCGAGCCCCGCGCGCTGCTCGGGCGCGATCTTGCGCACGCAGAGGTCGTAGGCGAAGTTGGGCCCCCCGCTCGTGGTGGCCCTGGCGCGCGAGATCGCCTCCAGCCAGCGCGCCGGGCGCTGGAGGAAGTCGACCGGGTTCATCAGCGTCACGGGGAAGCCGCCGAACAGCGGCTGGAGGATCCCGCCGATGAGCCCCATGTCGTGGTACGGCGGCAGCCAGATGACGCCCCGGCTCTCGGGCGAGTGCGCGAACGCCTCGTGGATGAGCGCCAGGTTGTGCAGCAGGTTCTCGTGGGTGAGCATCACCCCCTTCGGCGCCGCCGTGGACCCGGAGGTGAACTGGAGGAACGCGAGATCGCCGGCCGTCACGTCCGGCCGCCGCCACCCGTCCTCCGCGCCCGGCGCGATCGCGTCGGTCGCCACCCAGCGCATCGCCTGGAGGTCCGCGGCCTCCGCCGGCGCCATCCTGGCGAGCGCCTGGGCCGCGGCCGTGGCCAGCACGAGCTTCGGCCGCGCGCTCGCGACGATCGCCATCAGCCGTGGCAGCGATCGCTCCGGCCGCGCGAGGCTGGGCGGGTACATCGGGACGGCGACGGCCCCGGCGTAGAGGCACCCGAAGAACGCCGCGATGTACTCGAGCCCCGGCGGATAGAGCAGCAGGACCCGCTCTCCGGCCGCGCCGCGCTGCTGGAGCTCGGCCGCGATGGCGCGCGCCCTCCGGTCGAGCTCCCGGTAGGTCGCGTGCGCCTCCGCGGCCTCGCCGTCGACGAGGAAGGTGAAGCCGCGCGTCTCGGGCTGCTCGGACGCCCGGGCCTGGAGGAGCTCGATCAGGGTGGCCGGGGCCGTCCCCGGAAGGCGCTTCGGGGCGGTCCCCGGCGAGGGGCGCGGATGGTTCATCGCTTCTGAGTCCTCCGACGCGGCGCTCACGGGGAGAGCCCGTCCTGCAGCCGATCCCGCGAGGGCGGCGCGTCTGCGGAGATGGCCCGATCGGCGGCGCTGCCCCGATCGGCGGCGGTGGCGGCCGGCGCCGGGGCGACGGCGCCCGCGTCGTCGGGGATCGCGTCGGGCAGCTGGGTCTCGAGGAGCCGCAGCGGCGGGTAGAGGTACCCGGCGGCGACGCAGAGGGCGCCGACGGCGCCGAGCACCACGAACAGCAGCCCGATGCCGCGCGCGGGCCCGACCCCGAGGAGCTGCCCCACGCTGGCCGCGAGCGGCCCGCCCTCGACGAGCAGCGGGTTGAAGACGTAGTCCGCCAGCGGCCCGCTGGTGGCGTACGCGAGCGGGCCGAAGGAGGTCGCGATCATGGCCCGCGTGGCGAAGACGCGGCCCTGCAGGTCGGGCGGGACCTTGCGCTGCCAGATGGCCTGGCTGGTCGCGCTGAGGAGCGGCCCGCCGGCGGTGCCGACGCAGGCCGCGGCGCCGATCAGCAGCGCGGAGGGGGCGAGCCCCGCGACGGCGGTCGGCACCGCGGTCAGCAGGAGCCCCACGAACACGGCGTTGATCCGGCGCTGCGGCCCCCTCCAGACGCTCATCACGACGGCGCTGGCGAGCATCCCGACGCCCGCGACCGACATGACGATCCCGAGCACCCGGGCGTCGGCGAACGACAGGACGAGGGGCGGCGCGAGGGCGACGACGGCGCAGCCCAGGTAGTTGCCGATCCCGATCAGGAGCAGGAGCGCGATCAGGCCGGGCCGCGCGAGGATGTAACGAAAGCCGTACGCGATCTCGCTCGCCAGCGCGCCGCGCCCGGCGCGCCCGGAGGCGCTGGCCGCCGGCCGGGGGATGCGCACGAACGAGAGGAGCGCGAGCGGGACGGCGAAGGACACCGCGTCGACCAGGAAGACGCCGCGCAGCCCGATCTGCGTGAGCAGGGCGCCCCCGAGCACCGGCGAGAGCAGCTGGGCGAGGCCGAGGCCGAGCTGGGCCATGCCGCTGGCGCGCCCCAGCTGCTCCTTCGGCACGAGCAGCGTCGTGGCCGCCGAGAACGCCGGGAACTGGAAGGCCCGGAGGCAGGCGCTGGCGGTGACGACGAGATAGATGTGCCAGGTCTCGAGGCGCCCCGCGGCCAGGAGCGCCGCCAGCACGAGGGGGGTGAGCGACGCGCCCGCCTCGCTCAGCATCAGCGCGCGGCGCCGGTCCCAGCGGTCGACGAGCGCCCCGGCGACCGGCAGCGTCGCGACCGCGGGGATCGTGGAGAAGAACAGGATGAACGTGAGCGTCGTGGCCGAGCCCGTCTCCTGATAGGCCCACACGCTGAGCGCGAAGCTGGTGAGCCCCGAGCCGAGCTGCGAGATCATCAGCCCGAACCACGTGAGATAGAAACCCCGCATTCGCTGGCTCGCGGCGTCGTACGGCATGGCGAGTTCCTTCAGGGGCGGTGTTCGGGCGAGCATGATACGAACCGCACGGAGCGCCAGGAGGAGAGTCTCCTGAGCCCGGCTATTTCCCGGCATGGCCGCGCGCCCTTGTCGTTATCTGTTGTCCATACCGCTTCCGTACCGCTGTACCAGACGCGGCCGATCACCGCTCCCTGCCGTCGAGCACCCATGATGAGGCGACTCGCGGCGTCGCGCCAACTCGGCTGTTCAAGCAAGGAGTCGACGACCGCCCGCGGCCCAAGCTAGGTCGGCCGCGTAAAGTCTTCGTGAGGGTCAAGTAAAGTTTCGTAACGGTCGATCGCGCTTCGACGGCGACCGAGCAAGTTTTCGCAACCGAGCGGGATGGCTGAGCACGCTGGGCGCGCGTGCGGGCTCAAGCGTCCATCGCCTTGCGCAGGCTGAGCGGACGCATGTCGGTCCAGACCCGATCGATGTGCGCGAGGCACGCTGGGCGCGTGCCCTCGGTCCCCTCGGCGCGCCAGCCCGCCGGCAGCTCGCGGTGCGCCGGCCAGATCGAATACTGCTCTTCGTGATTGAGGACCACCCGGAAGATGGTCTCCTTGTCATCGGGATCCCACATCATGCACCTTCCCGTCGAATCGCAGCGCGCATCGTAGGAGCGGCTCCGGTGACGCGCAACCCACTCTCCATCTCGCGGACCGCGTGTCTCGTCCTCTGCCGGCGGCGGCTCGGGTCGCGCGGGCGGCGCCTCGGGCCGCGAGGGCGTCCGGCCGCGCCGGCGCCGCGTCGGGGCGCCGGCCGCGCTGGCCGGTCGCGTTGAAGGATTGTGGCTCGACGCGCCGGCGCCCTCTACACTCGCCGCGACCGTCGCGCCGCGGCTGGCGCGACCCCAACGCCTGACGGAGATCCCCAGTGAGCAACCATCCCGCATTGACCCCTGGCCGCGTCGCCGTGGTGACCGGCGCCGCCAGCGGCATCGGCCTCGCCGCCGCCGAGCGCTTCGCGCGCATGGGCCTGAAGGTCTGCCTCGCCGACCTGGACGGGCCGGCGCTGCGCGACGCCTTCGCGCGCGTCGCCGCCGCGGCGCCCGGCGGCGAGGCCGACGTGCGAGCGGCCCCGACCGACGTCGCCAGGCTCGAGGACGTGCAGCGCCTGAAGCAGGTCGCCTACGACGCGTTCGGCGAGGTGGCGGTCCTGATGAACAACGCCGGCGTCGGCAACGGCGCCAAGCCGTGGCAAGACGTCGAGCGCTGGCGCCGGCTCATCGAGGTCAACCTCTGGGGCGTGCTCCACGGCGTGCACGCGTTCACCGAGGCGATGCTCGCGCAGGGCACCCCGTGCGCCATCGTCAATACGGGCTCGAAGCAAGGGATCACCACCCCGCCGGGCGACGCTGCGTACAACGTCTCCAAGGCCGGCGTGAAGGTGCTGACCGAGCAGCTCGCTCACGAGCTGCGCAACGTCGCCGGCTGCAAGATCACCGCTCACCTGCTCATCCCGGGGTACACGTTCACCGGCATGACCGCGCGAGGCCCGGAGAAGCCCGCCGAGGCGTGGACCGCCGATCAGGTGGTGGACATGATGATCGCCAGCATGGGCCGGGGCGATTTTTACATCCTCTGTCCGGACAACGCGGTCACGCGCGAGATGGATGAGCGCCGCATCCAGTGGGCGGCCGACGACCTCATCCGGAACCGCCCCGCGCTGTCGCGCTGGCACCCCGACCACGCGGACGCGTTCGCGGCCTACATGGCGGGCGCGGCGAAGCCCTGAGGCCCAGGGCAACCAACGGGTTGAACCCTCCTGAAACGAGCGGGATTTCGAACCGCCAAGGCGCCAAGGCGCCAAGGACGCCAAGGACGCCAAGACGCCAAGGACGCCAAGACGCCAAGACGCCAAGGACGCAAAAATATTGTCTTTTTCTTGGCGTCCTTGGCGTCCTTGGCGCCTTGGCGGTTCAATTCTCGTTCGATCGACGTGATCGGCGCTCCAGTCTAGGGCTCCTCCGGAGCAAGAGCGGTGTGCAGGCGGCGGACGCACGTTCAGGCAGACCCACACCACAGCGGCCCGCGCTGCCCGAGCGCCGGCCCAGCGGCTCGGCGCCGTCGCTCATCGAGTCCGCCGCGATCCCGGGGCGCATGAACATCTCCGATGGCAACCGCGATTGTAAAAAGAAGATGAGACTGGATGTTCTTTTAACGCTCGTGTAAAAACAATGTTTCGTTCCCGCAACCGGTGAGGCGATTACAGCCTCACGGAGCCTGAACGCTCAGCCTGTTGCTCCGCCGCTCGGGGCCGATGTAGAAAACCTGCTACTCGGCCCTCGACGAACGGGCGCGCGCGTCCCAGTCTACGCGCACCAGAGATGCTCGCACTCCCCACACTGCCGCTTCAGAGCCACTGGTCCAACAAGGGCACGGTAAATATCTGGTGTCCTGCGCCGGCGCTGCTGGTCACGTGCGTCACCGGGGTGCTCGTGGAAGAGGGCGCTCAGGCCATCGAGGAGGTGATGCTGCGCCGGGTCGCCGCCGAGGGCCGGATCCTGGTCTTCAACGACTGGGAGGCGATGACCGACTACGATCACGCCTCGCGCACGCGGCTGACCGAGGCGACGATGTCCGTCCTCGATGCGATCGAGGGAGGGCATTTTCTGCTCGGATCGAAGGTCGTCGTCTTCGGGGTGCAAGTCGCGAACACGGCCATCCGCAAGCTGACGGTGCATCCGTCTCGCTCTCTGTTCGAGCGCGCGTTGCACGACGCGATCCGGGAGCGCTCGCCGGTCGGCATGATGTAGCACCCCGTCACCCATAGTCCCCATCGATGGCCCAAGGTGTGCCGAGCACCCCGGCTGGAGGAGATGCTGCCCGTACGGGCGAAAGACCCGACGGCCAGGCGCCGTCACACCTGCTCGAGCGCCGATCGAAGCCGCTCGTAGGTGGGCGCGAGCGCCCGAAGCGCGGCGGCGGCCGTCGCGTCGTCGCCCGTGGTCAACGGGTACTGCATCGAGCCGATGAGCCGCGCCTGCTCTGCCGCGATCCTTGCGGCCTCCGCGGTTCCGATGCGCGCCAGGCAGGTCGCGGCATCCGCGAGGCGGCGCGCTCCGACCCGGACCGCGAAGTGGATCAGGTGGCCGCGCAGCTTGTCGTCACAACCGGCCTCGATGAGCGCCGCCAGCCTCCCGGCGGCCTCGCCGTTGCCGAGACTGCCGGGCGGCATCTCGTGATCGCCGTCCATCGACAGCCACCGGATCGCTGCGGGTATCGACGCCCTGATGACGTCCAGATCGGGAACTTCGGCGCGCCGGGCGAAGGCGGTGCGCATCGTATAGGGATCGCCATAGGTGATCGTCTCCGCGCGCCACGCCGCCATGAAGTCATCCAGCGGCAGCGAGGCATAGGGGTAACCCTCGGGATCGTGCAGGAGCACGCGCTCGTCATCCACCTCGATGACGACCAGATAATGATCGGCGCCAAACGGCCCGGTCCTGCCCGGCTGGTATCTCAGATGCCCCATTTCGACGGGCCCGATCCAGGCCGGACCCTCCATGAGGGCTGCCCTGAGCTGGGCGAGGGCATCGGCAGCATCCTTCCCTTTGACGACCGTGGACGTCCAGCCCAGCGCTGCCAGCGCGCCGTCGAAGCCGGCCTCGGGGGTCCAGCCGTACGGGTCGAAGAACGGCAGCGTGCCGCCGATCAACTGCATCCCGAAGGGGCTGCTCGTGGCGAGCTCGATCACGGCCGTCGAAGGCGCGCGGTCGCCCAGCATCATCGCGAAGGCGTTGGCGTAGCAATACGGGCCCGAGCCAATGTACGGGAAATGCGTCATGCATGTCTCTCCTGGCGTCGCGAGCGGAGACGCGAGTAGGTGGCAGTTTTGCGAACATTGTCAATCTCCTCCGCGAATCACGCCCGCTCGCCGAGGCCCTGCCGGCTTGTCCTCGAGACGACCGGCCTGGCCCAGCGCGGCCTCCGGCTCGTCGAGGAGGAAGAGGCTCTCGGGCTTGAACCACCTCCGGTCCGCCGGCCGGTGCGGCGCTCGAGCGAGCACACCTCTTGCGGACCGGACGAGCCTGGCTCGCCGATACGGCGAAGCACGTCGACAGGGCGAAGCATGCGGCGATGCTGGACGGTTCCGTCTGCGCGCCATCGCAGGCGTCAAGCTCGCTGACCAGCTCCGCGCCTTGACCCCGGCGTGCTATGGATCTTGCTGCGCGCTGCCGGGACCTGCTCGGCTCCCGCGCTCGCTCGGTGCGCCCCCCTGTCGAGGAGACCATGACGCTGCCGGATCCACGCCTCAACATCACAACGGCCGAAGCTCTGGAGCGGCTCTTCGACGCGCCGAGCGAGTCTGCGCTCGCGAAAGAGATCGGCCATATCGACGCGAACTACCGGGCCCTCATCGAGGCGTCCCCCTTCCTCGTGCTCGCTACGTCCGGGCCGGGCGGGCTCGATTGCTCGCCACGCGGCGACAAGCCCGGCTTCGTCACCGTGATCGACGAGTCGACCCTGGTCATCCCTGATCGTCGAGGCAACAACCGGCTCGACAGCATGCACAACCTGCTCTCGGATCCTCGGGTTGCGCTCCTCTTCCTGATCCCGGGGCTCGGCGAGACACTGCGGATCAACGGTCGCGCGGCGATCAGCGCCGATCCATCGTTCCTCGCTCCCTACGCCGTCGACGGCAGGGCGCCGAAGGTCGCGCTGATCGTGACGGTCGAGGCTGTATTTTTTCAATGCTCTCGCGCCGTGGTGCGCGCCGACCTGTGGAACCCCGCGGCGCACGTCGATCGAGCGAGCCTCCCCTCCGCCGGCAAGATCCTGGGGGATATCACGGCGCAGCGGATCGACGCGGCGAAGTACGACAAAGAGCTGCCAGCTCGGATCAAATCCACGCTCTACTGAGCGCGGCCGGAATGCGCCGCGAAGGCGCGCGCCGCCGGAGTTCAAACCGCGCGCGGGTGGTGCTATGCTGCGCCCCCGCATCCATGAAAGAGCGCAACCCACCGATTTCGCGCTTCGCCGCGATCGGCGATATCCACGCGGAGGACACGCTCCTGTCCGCTGCGCTTGACACGCTCGCGCGCCTCGACGTGGAAATCATCCTCGCCACGGGCGATCTCGCGAACGGGGCCGGGTCGCTCGACCGCTGCTGCGAGCAGCTGCAGCAGCGCGGCGTCATGGCTGTGGCCGGCAACCATGATCGCTGGTTGCTCGCGCCGCCCCCGGGCCGGCGGGTGCCCGAGCACGCGATCTCGGCCGAGACTCGGCAGTTCATCGCCGGCCTGCCCCGCACCCGCGCGCTCTCGACCGTCGCCGGCAGCCTCCTCTTGTGCCACGGGATGGGCGAGGACGATCTCGCGGGCGTATGGCCGCACCACGACGAGGCGACCCTGGCGAGGAACATGGCCTTGCAGGAGCTCCTCCGCCGCGCCACGCACCGCCTCGTCGTGAACGGCCATACGCACGAGTTCATGGTCCGTCGGCTCTCCGGCATCACCATCATCAACGCCGGGACCCTCCGCCACGACGAATCGCCCGGCTTCGTCGTGGTCGATCTCGAGGCGAGCCGGGTCTGGAGGCACCTCGCCGACGGCGCCGGGCGATTCTCTCGGGTGATCGAGGTGGAGCTGCCGTGCTGATCGTCATCACTGGCACGGACGGATCGGGTAAGACCACGGTCACGACCCGGCTCTCGGCGCGTCTGAGGCAGGACGGCGCCATGACGCTCCGGCGCGACAAGTGGGATATCTACGATCACGCGAGCCACCCGTCGTGCCGCTTCCTCAAAGGGCCGCTCGACGAGCTGCGGAGCTGCATCTCCGCCATGCCCGTCCCGGCCCGGACGCTCTTCCTGTTCTGGAGCATGCACATGACCATGCGACCAGAGCTCCTCGCAGGCGCCGACTACACGATCCTCGACAGCTACTGGTACAAGCACGCCGCGAGCGAGCTCATCTATGGTGCTCCGCCGGAGCTGGTGCACGCGCTCGCCGCCCCGCTGCCTGAGCCCGACGCGGTGTTCCTCCTCGACATCGATCCACGTGGGGCGTGGCAGAGGAAGCAGGCGAAGCGCCTCGAGGACGTCGTCCCGTACGAGTGCGGCATGTCCGGGCGGCTCGACGCTGACTCCTTCATCGCGCACCAGTCGCTGCTCAGGCAGCGGCTCCGGTCGTTCGCGCAGGACCGCAGGTGGACGGTGCTCGACGCGTCCCTGCACACCGACGAGCTCGTCGATACGATCGCGCGCGCGCTGCGCGCGCGGCGGACGTCGCGATGACGGCGCGTCCTCGCCGGCCCATCGTGGTCCTCAAGGTCGGCGGTAGCCTCATCACCGATCGGCGGCGGTATCGAGTCCCACGACTTCAGGCGATCGGCCGGACCGTGCGCGCGATCCGCGACTGGCGCGCCCGCGGCGGCCCCTGCGTGGTGATCGTGCTCGGCGGCGGCGCCTTCGGGCACAACGTCGTGCACCGGCACGGCATCGACTTCGGAGGAGAGCACCGCTCCCCGTGCGAGCTCTTCGAGCTGACCGCCGCGCTCTACGAGCTGAAGGTGCTGTTCGCGCGCGCCATGCAGCGCTACGAGCTCCCCAGCTTGCCCCTGCAAGAGAGCGGCCTCTTCGTGGACCACGACGGCGTTCCCGAGCTCACGAGCGCCGAGCCGCTCGAGGCGTGCTTCGCCGCAGGCTACGTCCCCCTGCTCACGGGCGGCTTGATCACCGGAAGCGGCCCCGGGTTTCGCCCCATCAGCAGCGATCGCATGGCGCTGCCGCTCTGCCGCGCCTTCGACGTGCGACGCGTCGCCATGCTCACCGACCGGCCCGGCGTGATGCGGGGCGGCCGCGTCATCCGCACGCTCACCCCGCAGCGCTTCGAGCAGACCCTGTCGCGCATCGCTGCGTCGACCAAGCTCGACGTCACAGGGGGCATGCGCGGAAAGGTCGCTGCCGCCATCGAGCTCGCGCGCGCAGGCGTGGAGACGGTGATCGCGGACGGCACGGACATCGACCCAGGCGCGCTGCAGCGCATCTTCTCGCGGCAGCCGCCGGGCACGCTCGTCAGCGCCCGCCCGCGCCGCTGGCGAGCGCCCCTCGAGCCTGATCGCGCACCGCAGCGCCTCGCTCGCTGAACGGGTCCTCCTGCGCCGAGCGGGCGGCCTTGGCCGCCGCCGGCCCGCCGACGAGATCGCTCCTCCCCGCCGGGGCACATTCCCGCTCAGCCGGATCGGCCGGGTAGCACGCCTCCGGGATCCCCGCCAAGAAGCCCTCGAGCCACTGGATCACGTCGTTGATGATGTGGTGATCCTGGCGGGGCCGCGCCGCGCCGATCTGGTAGAATAGCCTTCCCTCCGTGGGCACACCCAGGAACGTGAGCTCGGGGACGACGCGGCCGTCTCGCGAGACGGGGCGATGGTCATCTGTGATATCGACGCCGCCGGGAGCGTAGGGCTCGCCGTCCAGGGCCGGATTCACCCACGGCCTCACGTACCCTCGCTCGAGGAGCTCTCGGTAGAGGGGCGAGTCGACGTGTCGAACGTCGAACGTGTGAACCCTCGCCTCGATCAGGGCGTGGACGCGCCGCTCAGCGCCCGTGAGCGGACCCACCACGAAGAGGCCGTCGTCGCCGACGCGCACGTCTCCGCCGGGCCCCGTGCCGACGTCGATCACGCCCGCCTCCAGGAGCGCGAGCATCTGCTCCATGACCTCGATCGACGCACCGTTGGCCAGCCGGTTGTGGAGCGGCAGATAACGCTCGAGGAAGACGCGATGAGACGCGGCGAGGAGCCCGCCGTGGTCGACGACGTAGCCCAGGGTCTGCCGGAGATCCCGCCACACGCCGTCGCATGCCGCCTTCGTCGGGTTCCGGAGGTTGTCCTGTCGCGCTTGCTGGATGTCATGTCGCAGATAATCGATGACCGCGCGGCGATAAAGGTCGGGGTCCGCCTTGCCCTCGAGGGAGATCGGGGCGACGAGCTCAGCCCAGTCGAACCGGTGCGCCTCGGGATCGAGCGAGTGGCCCCACGGCGAGCGCGCGTCGGCGAGGGCGTCGCTCGGGCGCCCGCCGCGCTCCAGGATCGCGCGCACGGCCGCCCCTCGCTCCTCCCCCAGGACGACGGTGAAATACGCAGCCAGCACGTCGCTCACGGGCAACGCCGCGCACCGCTCCGCGAGCTCAGGGGCGCTCGCGCCGGCGAGCGCGGCCGCGATCGCGGCCATGGCATCGTTCACGACCTCCTCGGTGCCGTCTGTGGTCGGCTCGACACCGCACGTCGCGCCCGCGTCTCCAGCGACGAAGCGGTCGAGCCACCCGGCGCCCCGCTGCCTGAAGCGCTCCGCGAAGGCGTCGCCGAAGAGCACGCGGTAATGGATGTACCGCATCTCGAGCAACATCACTGGCAACACGTCGGCCTCGAAGTCGAGCTGCCTCTGCAGGCCGAACCCGGGCACGACGATGGCCCGACCTCGCGCTGCCCTGAGGCGGTCGACCGTCTCGCGCGTGAAGAACACGCCGCGGTGCTCGAGCGCCGCCAGGTCGACCTCCTTCGCGTTGTACGGCCGCGTCGCCGTGAAGATGCCGCTCCGGCAGAACAGGACGAGGCGCGGCTCATGACCGCTGCGCCGGTACACGAGCTCCGCGCCGTGCTCCCGCACGAACGCGCCCCCGCGCCCCTCGGTGAGATAGAGTACCACGTCGAAGGCGGACAGCCCCATCCCCCGGCATCCGACGACGACATCGCCGCCCGCCTCGATCGCGCCCAGCGCGCGGTCGAGAGGGTACGGATAGTCCACGTAGATGAACCCGCCCCCGCGGCCTGCCGCCGCGCGGAGCTGATCGCCCTGACCGCCGGGCAGGACGCGGTTCTTCGTGTGCCCGGTGACCAGGAGCACGTGGTCCACCACGACGGCCCCGCCCTGTCCCGAGGCGCGCAGCCGGACGGCGCCGTCGCGAATCTCGAGGCCGATCACCTCTCGCGGAACGAGGTTCACGGAGACCCCTGGCACGCCGCGCAGGATCCGCACGTAACGGTCGAACATGTCGCGGAGCGCGTGGCCATGCAGGAAGCGCTTCGGCCAGCTCTCCGGTGTCAGGCGGAAGCGCTCGTCGCCGGTGCTCGCGTGACGCTCCCTGCACCAGGTGATGAAATCCGGCCGCTCCGCCGGCGCCAGCAGCGTGCGCGCGCGCACGTTGGTCTCGTCCGCGCCGAAGCCGATCTGCCCGGCGATGCGGTTGAGGGGGCTCGTGATCGGTTGAGAGGGAGAATGGACGCTGCCGGCGCCGAACTCGCCGGTGGGATCGAACACGTTGATGGCCAGCCGGAAGCGACGTCCCCTCGAGAGGTGGGATGCCAGCCGCTCGAGCACGTAGGTGCACGAAGGGCCTGCGCCGACGATCGCGAGACGGTATTGCAGCTCGGTCGACATGGTCGTCACCTCGCGAGCTCAGCGGGACGGCGCGGCCGACGTCGCGCTCCGAGGAACTGACAGGACATCGGCGCGCAGGATCGCGTCGGTGTTGGGCGCCGCTTGACCGATGCAGATCCGGCGCATCCGATCGCGATGGGCGCCGTACTTGCGCTCCCACGCGTCGGGGTCGCGGCGGCGGATCGCCTCGTTGTAGTCGAAGAGGAACCGGCTGACCGCCGCTTCCAGCGCCTCCGGCTCGACGTCCGAGAGCCGCATCTGGCACCGCGCCGAGTCGATCCGATTGGCCTCCGCAGGGGTGATCGCGCCGCTCACGATGGCCTTCTCGTAGAGCTCGGAGCCTGGCAGCGCCTGGGCGATGAACACACCCACCGAGTCGAACGGCAACCCCGCCACGAAGCGGAAGCTCTCTTCGATCTCCCTCAGCGACTCGCCCGGCATGCCAACCACGAGCGTCCCGTGGATCAGGACGTTCCTTGCGCGCAGGTAGCCCATCAGCTCGGGCACTCGCTGCAGCTTCACCGGTTTCCGATGCAGCTCTCGCAAGGTCCGCACGTTGGCGCTGTCGAGCGACAGCGTGATCTGGTAGAGGCCCGAGTCGATCATCCGATCGAGGAGCTCGATGGAGAGCGTGTTCACCATGATGCCGTTCGGCGTACACCACGGGAGCCCGAGCGCGCGCAGCCGGTCGAAGAGCTCGAACGAGCGAGCGCGGTTGAACGTGAGGTTGTCGTCGGCGAACTGGATCTCGTCGACGCCGTAGGTCCGGACATGCGACTCGATCTCCCGGATCACGTTGTCGACGCTCCGCGCCCGATACGCCTTGGAGAAATTCGTGCTCGAGCAGAACGTGCAGCCGACCGGGCAGCCCCTGGAGGTGTATAGCTGCATCACCCGCTTGCCCCTCGGAAACGGCGAGAAGGGCACGTTGTACGCGAAGTACGCATCCATCGGGAGCCGGTCGTAGGCCGGGTAGGGCAGCGCATCGAGATCGTCGATCGTGGAGATCTGAGGGTTCACGAACAGCCGGCCGTCGTACCAGCCGGCGAGCCCGTCGGCGGCGAGGTTGAGGCGTCCGTCACGGAAGTCGCGCAGGAACTCCACGAAGCGGATCTCGCCCTCTCCACGGATGATGAAGTCGATCAGCGGGCGCCCTGCGACCACCGAGCTGGAGAGCAGCTCTCTCGCGTAGATGCTGGGGTGGAGCCCGCCCACCACCACGACGATCGACGGGTCGATGGCCTTCACCGCGCGCGCGCACTCGAGGAGGTTCCCGAGGTCGGACGAGTAAAGCAGCGACAGCCCGACGATCTCGTAGCCCCCGGCCTCGACGCGGCGCCTCACGGCCTCGAAGTCCAGGCCATACCGCCACATCCGATCGCCGAGGTACACTTCGCGATCGACGCCCTCGACGACGCAATCGAGGAGGTCGCAAGGAATCCCCGCGCTGGCGAGCGCGGCCGCGACGTAGGTCAGCCCCAGCGGCGGGATCACGCGCTTCACGGAGCCCTCGGAGGCGCACATCGGCGGCGCGATCAGGATCGTCCGCGGCCAGTCGTCTCGCCGTTGCCGGAAGGGAGCGTATGCCGGGCTGCCATGGGCCGCGAGCGGGAGCGCCGCCGTCTCGTTCTTCTGCGCGAGGTACTCTCGCAGAGAGCTGCCCACCGGAAGGTTCTTCTCAAGAGCCGGATCACGGAGCCGAAGGCGTCGAATGACGTTCCGATCGTTGCTCATGCTGTAGCACCACTGCGTCAGAAAGCACAACACCAGTCGGCCGCACGCCCGTCTCGCCGAGATCTCGCTTCGCGCGTGGTCCTGCTCGCGTCGCCGGTCCGACGGGCGCGCGAGCGCGCGACGCACGGTCGCGTTCTTCAGTCGAACACGGCCTGACCGAGCTCCTCGTCCGTGATGCGGTTGAAGTCACGAAGCCGCTTCTTGAACAGCGCGTGAACGGCGCCCGGCGCCGCGGCGCTCGCCTTGCGCTCCACCAGCACCGCGGTGTAGGCGACGTGGTTCAGCTCATCGCGGAGCAGAGAATTCAGGATCTTCGTCGCCCGGGGCAGGTTGGCCGGGGGGCAGTGCTCGGCGAGCGCCAGGCGCTGCATGATGTGATGGATGGTGGTCCGGTTCTCCGCGATGTTCATCTGGATGAAATCATCGACCGACGGCTTCCTCGCGTAGGGCGATCCCTCGACGGCGACGAGCTCTTGCCCCATCGTGTAGCCCGGAGAGAGCTTGTTCAGCTCCAGGCGGAACGCCGCGTCCAGAGCGTCCGGGAAGGTGAGATCGAGGAGCGACAGGTACGCCATGGCGTGGCGCGACTCGTCGACCGCGTGGCGCTTGATGAGCTGCTGCTCCTCCGGGTCGACGGAGCACGCCGCGAGCGACCACAGGCGCTTGGCCCCGTCTCCTTCCCGCTCGGCGTTCGTCATCAGCGAGATCGCCAGCCACTGCGCGCTCGCGGACGCGGCGCGATAGATGGCCTGGTACGCCTCGGTGCCGAACGGGGGCGGCTCTGCCTCGATCGCCTCGTCGAGCGCCGAGAGGTACCGCGGGCACTCGACGGGAGGGTCGAGCTGGGAAAGCGCGACCCTCGCCACGGCGGCGACCCGGTCGACGGACGGCTCCGCCCTCAACAACGCCTGAACGCTCGCACGGCCATCGGTAAACGTGTTCATTCGTCACCCGCTCCAGAGATCAAGCCGGTTGTTTCTTCTGCTGCACGCCCCATCGCGTCAGCCAGCCGGACGCCCGCGACCGATCGTGGTGGACCGCTCTTGTCGAGCAAGCACCTCCCGCCCTCTCCCTCCCCTGCGCGCATGGCCCCTCCAGCCGAGCGCATCTCACCCGAGCCTCGACGGCGCGCAGAACCCCGCCCTCGTCATCTTGTCGACCACCCGATCGACGTGCCTCGACTCACCCTCTGCTCCCGCCGCGCCAACCACGGCGAGCTCCGCCTCGCGGGCGGTCGTGATCCCATCGAACAGCAAGGTGACGGCGAACTCGCGCGTCGAGAGCTCGACCGTCTCGCCGAACTCGTTGAGCCGCGCGACGATCACCCGATCCTCCAGCTCGTGGAAGTCGACGTCCAGATCGAGGTACGGCAGGGCCACGTCCCTCGGCCTGCGCTCGATCCGAGCTGACGGAGCCGTCGCTCGGCCTTCGATGGCCGAGCGCCTCACCCGGCGCTCGGCCCACGCGAACACGCCACGCGCGAAGGTCGTGATGCGGAGGGCGTGCTCCAATGCCAGCGGCTCGTCGGGCCGCTCCGGCGCCCGGTGCAGGCGGAAGAACACCTGGCCGGCCGTCAACCCCATCGGCCGGATCGGGAGCGAGCGCTCCCAGTCACCGGGCAGCGCCTCCAGGAGACGGCTCCGCCACTTGGCGACCGGGTTCGTCAGCTGGTGACCCGCCGCCAGCGCATCCACGGCGTGTCCCAGCGTCTCCTGCGCGGCGAACACCAGGGAAGAGTAGTCTCCACATTCGCGGTATCCGACCATATCGACCTGGATCGTGCGCGCGAGGTGGCGCGCGACGTGGAGCTTGAGGCGGGCCAGGTCGGAGCGAGCCGGCATCCGCGCGGCGATCGGGCTGCTCGCGCCGGCGTGGAGCGTGGTGCCGTGGAGCAGCCGGTGGAGCAGGCGGCGTTCCTCGGCCGTGAGCTTCGCTGCGTGCGTGACTTCCCACGACGACCCGGCCCACGCCTCGAAGCGCGCGAGCAGCTCCTCCAGCTCGGCCACGCGGAGGATCTGCACGTCCGCCAGACACCTGCCGGACACCAGGGCGACCTCGCGGGACGGAAGCTCGCTATCGCCACGCGGCGTGATGAGCAGCAGATCGAGATCCGATTTGCTGTTGCCTAGCCCCTCCACGAGCGAGCCCACGGCGAGCAGCGTGTCGCCGGCCTCGAGCCCCACGGTCGCTCGCGCCTTCGCCACCACGGCTGAGAGGTCCGTGCCCTTCATGCTCAGGAATTCTTCGAGGTTCATCGGGCCCTCCCCCGGCGCGCCAGGCCTGAACGATCGCCGGTTTCCATCAGCTTTGCTTCAACAGCTTCCCGAAATGGAACCCGACCACCACCATCCCCTCGCGAAAGTAGAACTTGTGCGCCTGACTCCGCTGGACGCCGGAGTCGAGGTTGTAGCTCGCGCAGCCTTGTTGGCGTGCGCGCTCCTGCAGGTGGTCCATCATGGCCTTGCCGACGCCCTTCGAACGAACAGATTGGCACGTGACCAGGTCGTCCACGTACATCTGGACGCCGTCATAGGTGTTCTCGTACACGCGGTAGACGGCGACGCCGATCACCGCGTCTCCGTCCGCCGCCACGCACATGCGCCCGCCCCCTGCGAACACGCGCCGCATCGTGCCGGCGTACTCCTCCGGCAGGCGCGGGCGCAGCTGGCGATGGACCGGCTCGGCCTTCGCGAGCCAGTCGGGGGCGATGACCTCACCCGCCGCGTCGTTGACCTCGATGATCTGAAGCGTGACGTTCACGAAATGCCCCTCTCGGCCATGGTTTGCATTCGCGCTTCCGCTCTGGACGCTGATGCGCTCTGCCGTTCGAACCCCGACGAACCTACGAATCCGCGCACGACGCGATCGCATTGAACGGTAGGAGCGAGGGCCGCGCCGGAGCGGCGCGACCCTCGCTCCGGCGACAACCCACGTGATGAGGCGCCGCCGCGCTTCACCGCACGGCGACGTCATGCAGGTTGCCGGCGGCGATGTTCAGTCGATGTGCCGCACCGGATCGAACGGGGCGTTGACCGCCACGAACGCCAGCTTCGAGTTGGGAAATTTGGCCGCCAGCTCCTGGAGGCTCGCCTGATCCAGCTCGAGCTTGCCGTTCACCACATGTCCCAGCACCTGGATCTTGCGTCCGTCCTTCTCCAGCTGCGCCACGACATTCGACAGCTCTTCTTCATATTTATCGTCTGTATGCATGCTCCCTCCATGGAGACTACGGTTAGCGATGGCCCGACAGTCCTCGGCGAACCGTTCAAGCGGATTCACAAACATCCGCGCGGCGACGCTGCAGCGACACTGATGCGCTGGACGCGCTCGACGGATTGCCCCTTCCTTGCTTCGGGCCCCGAACCCACCCCCGCTCTCGCCCCGGACTGTCACTACGAGGTTCGCTGGCTGCCGTCGTTGTGTCAAGAGATTTTACTGAGGGCGGCGGCACGAGCGATATGCACCCGTCGAGCTATCGACGCCCTGACGCCGTCTCGATGACCGGAGGAGGCGGGAAGGCGTGTGGCCCGAGATCCGTGCCGCCTCCAGCGCAATGATACGCCGCAGCCACTTCAGCCAGCGCCGAGGTATTCATTCGCGCCGGCGCCCCGGCGGCTCCGCCTCGCCGATCGCGCCGTCGATGTCCGCATAGTCACTCAGGAATTCGATGTCCGCCATGCTGAGCGGCAGCACCCATGGGATCAGCCGCGCGACCGCCACGAGCGGAGGGGCCTTCCCTGGCCGGCCGGCGGCCACCGCCGCGTCCCGTGTCCGCGTCGAGAATGCATTGCTCCGCTCCGCATGGACGCCGGCGTACCAGCTCCGCGAGCGCCTTCCGGGAGCTCGAACGCTTCATGCAGGCGGGACGGATCCGTTTCACGAGGCGACACGTGGGTCGTGCTTGCCTCGGCCGTTCGGTTCAGCAATGGTGGCGCGGTCACCAGGAGAGAACATGTCTGTAAGGTTAAAGATAGCCTTCAATCAGGTCTATGCGGTTTCCGGCATGACCACCAGCTGGACCACCGTTGCAGTCAAGGTCAAGAACATCGCCGCCGACAAGCAGGTGGATCTCATCTTCAAGCCGCATGGATCGAGCGGCTGGGTCGAGGCGCCGCTGTCGTTCCAGAGCCACCATGGAACCTACGCTACATTCGGGTCGAACTCGTCGGGGAGCATCGAATCCGTCGAGTCGTTCGCCATAAGGTACCGCACGGCAGGCGCTGAGTTTTGGGACAACAACGATGGTCAAGACTACCACATCGGCAGCGTCTTTTCGGGGGCGGTCGGGGGCAACGTGATCCTGGGTCGGGCGACTGCGATCCGGAGCGCCGTGCCCGCTGGAGGGTCCACGGTCGACACGGGGTGGATCGAAGGGGAGATCCTGGTGAACAACCTGGCGTTCTGGAAGCGCGTCGGTCTCGTCTACACGTACGATGATGGGGGCACCTGGCACGAGGTGTTGGCCAGCTTTCTCGGACCGGTGAAGGCGGTCGCGAACAACGTCGCCGGCGTGGAGATCTGGAGGTTCAGAACACCTCAACTCACCATCCATGACAGCGCATCGGCCTACAGGTTCGCCGTCTTCCATGAACACAACGGTACCACGTTCTGGGACAACAACTACGGGCAGGATTATTCGCTGCCCAAGGCCAATGGCTCGCACATCGAGTGAGCTCGCCAGAGCGCGCGCTGTCGTCGCCGCGCGGAGGTGCTCGACGCGCCCGCGCGGGCGGAGCCGGTCGCGGCTGCGCGCGGCGCTCGGCCGGTCCTATCCCCAGGGGGCCAGCACCGCCCGGCGGAGCATGAGCGCGCGCGCGGTCTGGTACTCCAGGCGCTCCCGCCGCAGCTCCGCGAGGATCGCGGCCAGCTCGCGGACGGCGAGGTCCGCGTGCTCTTCCTGGAGCGCGCCGAGGAAGCCGCGGACCCCGCGGAGCAGCCCATAGTCCTCCCACACGGCGAGCTCGATCAGGTCGCGGAGGATCCCGTCGAGCCCGGCGTGAGCGCGGGCGAGATCGAGATAGGCGCGCTCGCTCGCCGCGAACACCTCGCTCATGTCCGCGAGCGAATCATCGACCTGGTCCATCACCTCGATGATCACGGTCATCGCCGCCCGGTGCAGCGCGAGGCGCTCCAGATCCGATGTCGCCGTGACCGTGAGGACGTCGATCTGGTGCTCGAGGAAGCGCGCGAGCAGCCCCGTGGCGCGGCAATCGTAGCACCCGTGGCCATCGATCACGCGGCCGATCCCGGGCTCGAAGCGCGCGGGCGACACCGGGAAGCGCGGCCAGTGGCCACGGAGCGCGCGCGCCTCGAGCCGCCGTTGCGGCGTGTTGCGCATCGCCTCGGTGCGGCGGTTGGGACCGTCGTGCCAGACGCGCCTCCACGCCTTCTTCAGCAGCCACTCGCTCGCTCGCTCCTCCGCGTCGAGGACACCCTCGGGGGTCCGGGCGATGCGCGCGAGCCGGCCGCGGAGGTCGACGACCTGCGCGCGCATCGCCTCGGCCGCGTCGCCGCTGACGCGCCCGCTCGCGGCGCGCGCGCGGAGCTCGCGCTCGATCGCGTCGAGGCCGCGCGGCTCCGCCAGCGCGAGCCGCAGGAGCCACCGATCCCAGTGGCAGAAGGCGACGCCGTCGATCTCGCGCCACCTCTCCGGGCCGTAGCGCATGCCGTCGTCGAGCGGGCGCTCTGTCGGGCGCGGCAGGCGCCCGGCTCGGGGTTCCTCTTTCCTCATCGTCCTGGCTTGCGTCCTTCCAGCGCCGCGCGCCGCCGCGGCCGCGGTCGACGCGTTGCCGCGGCCGTTCGCACGGCAGCGTTTCTGCACATGAGGTCGCTGCCGCTCGGGGAGGCTCACGGCGACCCTCTTCCCGTCGCGGCGAATGATACGGGATCCTAATGAATGGCGAGACGGGCGAGAACAGCATTCGAACTTACAGAGGCCTCGTCGGACGCCCTCGCCGCATTACGCAAACCAAGATCATTTTACCACGATGAGGCCGACACGCTGACGCTTCGAAAATCGAGGCCATCCTTGACGGAAAGCGATAATTTACTGGTTCCGTCGGCAATGCCGGAACGTGCGGCGGATGACGCGGTGAGCTCCCCTGCCCGATTGCGTGAGCTCGGCGCCCTCATGCGCGAGGAGTCTCCACATCGACCTTCGTTTGTGCGATGGGTGGACGCGTAGATGATGACCCGATTCCTCCCGGACGAAGGGCGCCTGTTCTACTGGGGTCGTCCTCGAGACAACCGGCCTGGCCCCGGCGGCTTGCTGGCGGCGCGTGAGCGGGTCGTTCCTCGCGCCGTCTCCGAGGGCGGCCGTGCGAGGGGTGCGTGAGATGGCTGCCCGCGATGCTGGGCTGGGCTGGGCGCACGCGAAGCGGGCCATCGAGGTCGCCTTCTCGGGCGCCGGGAGGCCTCGGATCGGTCGCGTATATCACGTGGGTCATGGCCTCTCCAACGAGGTCTATGCGGCCCACGTCGAGCTGGTGCCGGACCCAGAGGGCCGCTCCGGGACCTATGCGGCGTTCATCCCTGCCAGGGGTAGCGCCCCGCGGACGCGCGCGAGCTGGCAGCGTGAGGGCGCTCTCCTCGAACGGGTTGCCGCACGCACGCGCGCGATCCGCGTGCCGACCTTGACGGCGATCGTCCGCGTGGGAGGGGCCGACGTCGTCGTGCGACCCTATCTCGAGGGGGTCCCCCTCGACTTACGCGCAGGTCGCCAGCCCAGCGTGGCTCCGTGGGAGGTCATCGCGCAGGTCGCAGCGACGGTTCACGGCATCGACGCCGACGACATCCCCGGCGTCGGGGGGCACGCCACGCGGCGCGCGCACGCCTTGTCGGAGATCTCGGTCCTCCACGGAGCGCCCAGGCTCCGCGAGGCGGAGCGGTGGGCGCTCGATCATCTGCCCGAGGAGGAGCCACCGACGCTCATCCACGGGGATCTCCTGGGGCAGAACATCCTCCTTCACTGGGAACAGCCGTTCGCCGTCATCGACTGGGAGTACGCGACGCGCGGCGATCCCGCGTACGACATGGCCACCGTCACGCGCGGGAGCGCGAGGCCGTTCCAGATCGACCATGGCCTGAGGCGGCTCCTGGATGCGTACGCCGCGCAGGGTCGGCCGCGCATCGAGGCGGCGGCCGTGCACCTGTACGAGCTGTGCCTGGTGGGGCGCTGGTACCGGGATGCGCTCGAAGGAAAAGGAGGCGGAGCGCCGCCCGATCAGGTCTTGCGACATGTCGAGAACGTCCTCCGGCGAGCGCGCGCCGCGAGCGGAGGGCGCGGGCACCTGTGATGTGGACGATGAGTCGTGCTACCCGCCCGGCACTCCGGGCACGCCGGGAGATGTGCCGCGGGCGACTGATGAGCCTGTTCGCTAGCTCCCCACCCGCCTCTGGGTCTCCTTCGTGGCGCGGTGGACCTCGTCGGGACAATGAAGCGCGTCGGTTCGCCCCAGCATGGGGTCTGGCACAGATGCGCGCTCGCGAGCGCGAGGCAAACAGCCCACTGCTCCGCGAGTTCAGCACGCTGAACCGTACTATTGCTCACGGACTCGCTCTCCCGATACGCAACTCCATCAGCATAGTGTCGTTCCAGCGCGCCATCACCGGCGTGCTACCCTCAGTCCATGTTGAGACCGAGTGCGTCTTCGAAGACGCCGCGCGCGCGCGCAACGTCGCTCCGGGGCGGCCCGTAGCCTGCGCGAGCAGCCGCCGGAGCCCCTCTTCGTTGCCGTAGAGAGACCGCAAGCCGGGCGAAGCCCCGACCACGAAAAGACCGGAGCAGACGCCTCCAACCTTCGCAGCGTACACGGACACGCCCTTCAACTCGGGCCACCCCGTGCTCGCGGAGCCCGCGTCCCGCTCGAGGAGCTCGTCTACGACAGGCACCGGTGCGCCGATCAGGGCCACCTTGCCGAGTTCGGCGCGCGCCCAGGCCGACGCTGCGTTCGCCTTGTCCTGGACCTCGCCGTCGCCTGCGGCGGTCCTTTGCGCCGTCACTGCAAGCTTCGACAAGGATTGAAGCCAGCGTACCCGGGAGAGGAGATCGCCCGCGGGGACGATTCGGACGTCGAGCCCGTCGATCACCTTCCGCCGCGCGCTGTCGAGCGTGGCTTCGCGCTCGGGAGAGCTGCGGGCCGCCTTGGCCGCCCTCGCCGCGCTGAGCCGGCAGACATCGTCGGAACAGGCGGCCCCCTGCACCTCGAACGTGCGCGCCTGTAACTCGCCAAGCTCCGCGGCATCGGAGAGCTCCGACGACCAGCGTTTGAGCAGGCCGACGGCATCTGCAGGGCGGTTCGACTTGAGCGCCGCCTCGATCGCCTCCACGCGTGCCCGGTGCGCGCTCGTCTTGGCTCGGGCTGCATGATTGCCGTTTCGCGCAGCGATCGCGTCCAGTTTGTCCAGACGCGCATCTCCGGAGAGCTGATCCGCCTCTGCGAGATGGAGCTCGTCGATGGCGTCCGCCGCCTCCTCGGAAGGCTCCCCGCCTTCCAGAGCCTCCGCGACGAGCCGCGCACGGTCGAGATCTCCCGCGGCCACCGCTTGCTGCAGCTCCTCCGTGCTCGGCTTGCCGAAGTAACCGACCACGGGACAGAGCAGAAACGCCGCAGCGCTGATCCCCGTCGCGAGCTGCGCGACAATCCCAAGTGGCCAGAAGCGGAAGCCGGGGCGAAGCGCACGAAGCAGACCTCCGACGGCCACGATCGTCGCGGCCATGCCGGTCAACGAGAGGAATGCGATGATCCGGTTGACGGTGCGAAAGTAACTGGTCGGGCCGAGCAGGGCAGACATGTACCAGGTACCGCCGATGAGCAGAACGAACGATGCGAGCCCCCAGAGCATTAGACGGCGACGAATAGGGCTCACGGCGGCAGGAATCGACGATCCGGCGAGGCTCGCGCCGGACAGCACGACGGTCCCCTCGGTGCCACACATCTCGTAATGCACGTCGCGCCGGAGGACGCCGAAGCGGAGGAGCTGCTGCGCCCGAATCCGCTCGGTCCGAGGATCGAGCGCGGGCGTCTGTCTTCGCACCACGACGTCGTCCTCCGGCGCGAGTCTTCCGCCGGCAATGCTTCCCTCGCCTTCCACGGAGGCGAGCAACACGAAAGCCTCGAGGTCCGATGGTCCAAGAAACCGCTCCTCAAGCAGCTGCGGATGTGCACCCACAATGGGGCTGTCGGTAGACATTTGCACGACAGTTCGCACACTCTCTTTGTACGTCCACCAGACGAGCTGCTTGCCGCTCCCCGAGCAACCGGCGCACGTGATCGTCCCCTTGGACAAGCATCCGTCGCAGCCGACCGCGCCGCTGCCACGACACACCGAGCAGTTGATGTACTTGCTCGATTTCTTGTAGTGCTTCATGACCCTCCCGCTGCCGGAGCAGTTCCCGCAGCGTTGCCTGCCGCTACCCCTGCATGCTGGGCACGGGTTGATGCCGCTGCCGCTGCACGACGCGCAGCGGTCGATATGCTCCGTGCGCGCACGCAGCTCCTCCATCGTACCGCTGAACGGATCGAGCGAAGCGGGACCCTCAGGGCTTGTGCTGCGGCTTCTCCGGTCGTGAGTGGGGATACGTTGCGGGACGAGGTCGCGGCGGATCACCGTCGTCGCGACGCGCGTGATCACCTCGTCGCGCTCGCGCACGGAGGTGATCAGTCCGTCGAGCCGTCGGGGAGCACCAAACTCGGTGCGAGCCCATGCTCGCAACGCGGCCCGCACGTCGACGCTCGCGGTTGCGCTGGGCTTCTCCTCGTCCTGGTACGGTGTTGGAGCCATCTCGCGGAAGCGTATCTTTTTCCAGGCGATCAGTGTAGAGCTCACGAGCCCCCCCTACAACTCGCCGCACCACCGGGCTCATCGGGACGCGCTCCTGCCGCCAGCTACGTGGCCTTGACGCCGAGGCCTGGCCCCGAGGATACTACGGTGTGCCTCCGCGGTCCCCCCTCGTCGCCCTCGGAACGGCCGTCATGGCGATCATCCAGGGAGCGATGTCCTCGAACACGCTCGTCCCGAGCGCGCTCGCCCAGTCGCCTCGAAGGCCTGACGACGACGGCGACGACGAGGATCCCCTGCTGCTCACCGCGCCCGGGATCGACCAGCCGATGTACCTCGCCCACCGCTCCCATCGCTCTCATCAGTCGCACCGATCCCACAGCAGCCACTACTCCGGTGGATACCGGTCGGGCTCGAGGGGCTCATACGACGAGCCTGCGCCTGAACCACCGCCCCCGCCGCCGAAGCCCGCCGCCGTGTCGCTCGTGGCCTACCCTGGGGGGAGGATCTTCGTGGACGGAAAGCTCGTGGGCACCGACTCCACGGCGACGCTCATCCTGACGCCGGGCACACACGAGGTCCGCGTGGAGAACCAGTTTGTTGGCGACACGAACACCAGCATCTCCCTCTCCGAGGGGCAGACCGGCATGATCGTGGTCCAGTGGTAGTCGCATGAGGACCATGAATGCTGATGCCGGTGCTCCGTTCGCGTTCCAAGATGGGCACATTGCTTTCACCGTCGATCTCCGTGCCTACCGCCTCGCCGCGGTGCAGAAGGCCGGCTACCGGATGGCCGCGAAGTGCACCGCCATGCTTGGCGAGATCCACGATCACTCGCTCGACGTTACGCTCGTCTTCCCCCCTGCGACCGGCGAGCGGGCAGCGCTCGAAGTAGCGAGGCTCTTCTTTCAGGAGCTGCTTGATCAGGAGCTCCGGGAGAAGGTGGGTGAAGAGACGGCATCGCTTCGCACGCTTATCCTGGCTCATGCCTTCTCTCGTGCACGCATTCCTCCCCGAGGATGACATGGCGCACCCAGTGTTCCAGCCGAGAACCGCCTACGCACCACGCACAGGGTATCACCTCCTGCCTCTCAGGCTCGGTCATCTTGACAAAAGCACGTACATCGTAACAAACGACGTCGGGGAGTACGTTCGCCTCGAGCGCGACGAGCTCGTTGCGTTCGTCGAGCGGAGGCTCGCACCGGACACGAACGCCTATAAGTCCTTAAAATCCCGTCATTTTCTTTACGAAAACGACTCCTCCGTTGCCTTTGATCTGCTGGCGCTGAAGTATAGAAGCCGCGCGGAACCTATCGCCGAGTTTACGGGGCTCCACATCTTCGTCGTCACGCTGCGATGCGATCACTCATGTCAGTATTGCCAGGTCTCAAGACAATCGGAGCACAGCACCCAGTACGACATGACGGAGGCGCACGCCGACAGAGCGCTCGATCTCGTTTTTCGGAGCCCGAACGAGCACATCAAGATCGAGCTACAAGGGGGCGAGCCGCTCCTCAACTTTCCCCTCGTATATCACATTGTGGAGCGCGCACAGGAACTCAACCAGCACCATCGGCGTGATCTCCAGTTCGTGATCGCCTCCAATTTATCGCACCTGTCCGACGACGTTTTGTCATTCTGCAAAGAGCGCGATGTGTACCTGTCGACCTCGCTGGACGGGCCGGCCGACTTGCATGATCCGCAGCGGCCGACACGCGGGGGCGGCAGCCACCAGAAGACCGTAGAGGGAATTTACAGGGCGCGTGAAGCCCTCGGACCGCACCGGGTATCGGCGCTCATGACGACAACGCCGAAGAGCTTGCATCGTGTTCGCGAGATCATCGATGAGTACGTGCGCCTCGGCTTCAACAGCATCTTCCTCCGGAGCCTCAGCCCGTACGGATTTGCAACCCGGAGCCTGATCAAGCGATACGGTGTCGACGATTGGCTCGACTTCTACAAGCGTGGCCTGTCGCACATTCTACAAATCAATGCTGGAGGGTACCTCTTACGGGAGGACTACACGACCATCCTGCTTCAGAAAATCTTCTCTCCGCTCGGCTCTGCATACGTCGATCTACAGTCCCCGGCGGGCATCGGGATCGGGACGCTCGTATACAACTACGACGGGGCAGTATATGCCTCGGATGAGGGTCGTATGCTGGCCGAGATGGGGGATCAGACCTTCCGCTTGGGGCACCTCGATCAGGATAACTACGAGGCCCTGATCACATCCGAGGCGCTTCTCACGCCGCTGAGCGAGACCATGCTCGAGGGGATTCCCATGTGTACCGACTGTCCTTTCTTGCCCTACTGCGGCGCGGATCCCGTGTTCCACCGAGCAACGCAGGGGGACGCAGTCGGGCACAAGGCATTCAGTGCATTCTGTGCGAAGCAGATGGGCGTGCTGCGGCACCTCATCGGGCTCCTCGAGACCGACGCCGATGCACGGGACATCCTGCTGCGATGGATATGAGCTCATGCTCGTGAAGCTATCGGCGAGAGGTCTGCGGGCGTTGTCGGCGACATCGCGCGCGCCGTTCGTCGCGCGGATCTCGGAGGATCCGGCGCTCCCCGAGGCGGAGCGAGCGAGAAACTTGCTTCTGCTCTCCGGGGAGGCATCCGAGCTACCGCAGGGGTTTCGAGGATACCTCCTGCGCCGAGCAATCGGGATTTCCGCGCGGCAGGACGTTTATCTGCTCGGCTCGGAGCACCATTATCTGCGGACCGGAGATGTCGTGAGGATTGACCCAGATCGAGGCGCGGTCTCGGCGCTTTACAGAGCGGCTTCCCGATCGAACACGTTCCTCGTCACGGAGCGATGCGACAACTTCTGCGTGATGTGCTCTCAGCCGCCGAAGCACCGCGACGACAGCTGGCTCGTGGACGATCTCGAGCAGGCTATCCCGCTAATCTCGTCGGAGGCCGCAGAGATCGGGATCACGGGAGGCGAGCCCGCTCTACTTGGCGAGCGCCTTGTCCGGCTTCTCGTGCTTCTCCGCCAGTGCTTGCCCCGCACGAGCGTACATGTGCTCTCGAACGGCCGGAGATTCGCCGACAGCAGTTTTGCACGATGCATAGGTGACGTAGAGCATCCCGACCTGATGTTCGGGATCCCACTCTACTCCGATCTACCCGAGGAGCACGATTATATCGTCCAGGCCAGGGGAGCCTTCGACGAGACGGTGCGGGGAATCTTGAACCTGAAGCGGCGGCGTGTTCGCGTTGAGCTACGGTTTGTGATTCACCGCCAGACGGTCATGCGGATGCCTGATTTCGCACGTTTCGTCGCGAGGAACCTGACGTTCGTGGACCACGTGGCGCTCATGGGCCTTGAGCCCGTTGGGTTCGCGAAGGCCAACCTCGAGACGTTGTGGATTGATCCGATCGACTACCAGGGCGTCCTCGGAGAGGCCGTCATGGCGTTGGAACGCGCGGGAATGGCGACGTCGATCTATAACCATCAGCTATGCACGCTGGATGCAAGGCTGCATCAGTTCGCACGGAAGAGCATTTCGGACTGGAAAAACATCTACATCGAGGCGTGCGAAGCATGCCAGCGGAAGGAGGACTGTGGGGGGTTCTTTGCGTCGGCGACGCTGAGGCACAGCAGGGGCATCGTTGCGTATACTTGATCGCTGGGCTTACGCGGAAGCGCCTCATCCGCCACCTCTCCGCCAGTTATCGAGCGGAAGGAACAGCCTGTCGTTGATGACCCCTTCGTCCATGAGCTCTGCGAGATCCAGGCTGAAGTAGCGGTACGTGTAGTCACCCCCCGCCGACCCTCACCTGATGGTCGGTCCCATCCTTCCGGCTCGTAATGTGCGAGAGCAGCTTCCATGCCCCGCTCCAATCGGGCTTCTTGGCTCGCGTGCGATGCAGGCCGACCCGGAGCTCGGAGGCCGCATCCTCGGCGGCCCTGAAGCGCGTCGGATCCGGCTCCGTGTCGCCAGAATCATCATATCCGGTATCAGCGATGGCATGGATGTAAACCTTGCAGCGGATCCCCTTGCTCGATCCGAGCCAGCTGCACTCGACCTGGTAGGCCGGGGTCAGGTCCCAGGCCCAACGTTCAGATCTGAAGAACGGCTTCGCCGACCGGGGAAGCCTCGCCACGTTGAGGGGCTCCCACCGCTCGAACTCGAAGCCCAGTTCTGCCAGAAACTCATCCGTCAGCTGCAGCAAATCGCACAGCCACCGGTGGTACGCGTGCAGGAGCCGGTACGCGCGACGCACCTCGGCGAGCGCTCGAGCCAATTCGAGATTCACCTCGTTCATCGAACCCTCCAGGCACGAAGCGCGGATATGGCCTCCTCGGCCCGGAGTCGTCCTGCGATCGCCGGCAGCGACGAGAACCGGACCTTCCTTCGGTACCCCCAGGCTTCGAGCGCCGCAGCTATGTCCCGCAGGACCGCCGAGGGCGTCGACGCCTCGACGGCATAGAGCACCTCGCGCAGGTCTTCCCAGCGAATCGTGAGCAGCCCGCAAAGCTCGCCCGCCAGCTCGCGGCGGACGTGAGCGAGGTGGCCATGGCCCTCCTGCGTCACGATCCCGCCCACCGCGATGAGCCACAGCTGCTTCGCTGCGTATGCGGGCGCCCCACGCGCCGCGCGGATCTGCTCCGTCCACTGCGCCGGGTCCTGGAGACCCCGGTGCTTGGCCTCGATCAGAAGTAACGTGTCGCCCCAGGAGACGAGGACATCCGGCTCGACCCGCTGCTTGTTTCGCCCGCCGTCGCCGGGCCGAAGCGCCGGCCAGAACGACCACGCGGCCACCCTCGCGGGAGGGGCCGCAGGCATCGCCGGGCCATCACCCAGCGGCCTGCTCGCGTCACGCAGGAGGGTCCACGCGAGCTCGGCCGGCAGATACTCGAACCGCTCGAAGACCCGCCGACGTGAGCGGGTCCTCAAGCTCCGTGAGCCCGTCCGACGCCCCCCTGCGCGTCGCCGTCCTCCTGCGCGTTTCGGTCGGCTTCCTTCTCAACGCCGACCGCCACACGGCCGAGCTTCCCGTGCAGGAGCGCCCTCAGCATGCACGCCCGAGGCTACCGGATCCATGACCCGGCTGTCATCCATGGCAGCGCGCTCACCACGCTGGCCGCGCCGCCGCACCGGCCCTGAAGGCCAGTCGGTGACGACGGCCCGCGGCAGCTGCGAGATCGCCGCAGGAACGAGGCCGGAGGTGCGCGCTCGCCATCCCGGTGATGCTCTGCTCACGGTGATTGGGCCCTATTCATCTCCGCCCCTGAAGAGCTCCCGAAAGAACCGCTCCCTGTGCAGCAGGAAATCGCGCGTCAGCGCGAAGTGCTCCGTCTCCTCGTACGCCACCTCCGCGATGCCGTCCTCGGAGAGCCGGTAGATCGTCGCCCCGGGATAAGCGAGCACGATGGGCGAGTGTGTGGCGATGATGAACTGAGACCGCCCCCGCTCGACGAGCTCGTGCATGTGCGCCAGCAGCGTCAGCTGCCTCCCGGGCGACAGCGCCGCCTCCGGCTCGTCGAGGAGGAAGAGGCTCTCGGGCTTGAACCGGTGCTTCACGAGGGCCAGGAACGACTCCCCGTGCGACTGCTCGTGCAGCGACGCGCCGCCGTAGAACTGGGTCGCGGCCAGCTCGTCCACCTGCGTGGCGACGTTGAAGAAGCTCTCGGCGCGCAGGAAGAAGCCGTTCTTCTCCCGGCGCGCCCCGCGGACGAGCCGCATCACCGTGTGGAGCTCGGACTCCGAGCGCCGCGTCGCGAAGTTGAAATTCTTCGAGCCGCCCTCGGCGTTGAAGCCGGCGAGCAGCGCGAGCGCCTCGATGAGGGTCGACTTCCCCGAGCCGTTCTCGCCGACGAGGAAGGTCACCTTGGGATCGAGCGCGAGCTCCTCGAGGGCGCGCACGGCGGGGATGCTGAACGGGTACCGCGAGAAGTCCTCGACCCGATCGCGCAGCAGCTTGACGGAGCGGACGAAGCCGCCCGGGAGGTGTGCGCGTGTCATGACGCAGAAGGAACCGTGCGCATACGGCGAGTATAGCCCACGCGATCACGCCGCGCGCGGCCCGCGCGCGCCGGGGCGAGGTCCCTTGCCCGCGTCGGCCGCGCGCTCCGTCTGCCGGCCTCGCCTGGCCAGCGCATAGGCGACGCCGGCCTGGAGGTTCCTCCGGATCACCACCGAGCCGAGATCGATGCCGAGATCGGCGACGGTCCGCGCGAAGCGCGGCGAGATCCCGACCACGATGCAGTGCGCCCCGAGCAGCTCCGCCGCCCGTATCGCCCGGAGCAGGTGGTCCACCACCGCGGTATCCACGATTGGGACACCCGTGATATCGATGATCACGGTCTCCGCCCGGTGCTGCTCGATGCTGGACAGCAGCGCGCCGGTGAACTGCTCGCTGCGCTGGCTGTCCACGTGGCCGACCAGCGGGACGACCAGGATGCCGTCATCGATCGGGAGCACCGGCGTCAAGAGCTGCCTGATCGTCTCCCGCAGGCGCTCCTCAGCGTCGCGGAGCTCGCGCTCGCTCTGGCGGAGCGCCTCCTCGGCGCGCCGCCGCTCCGTGACGTCCTCCGAGATCCCGATCAAGAACTTCGGCTCCCCGTCGTCATCGTAGATGGGAACCTTGAGCGTGCGCAGCGTGCGCACGTCGCCCGCCCTCCCGGGCACGAGCTCGTCGGGCAGGTCGAGCACCTGCCGACCGGCGAACACCCGTCGATCGACCTCCTCCAGGCGACGTGCGAGCTCGGGTGGGAGGCATTCGTGATCGGTCCTGCCGAGGAAGGCCTCGCGCGGGATCCCGCAGAGATCCGAGCCCGACTGGTTCATCTCGAGATACCGGAGCTCCTGCGCCTCCTTGACGAAGACCGGCAGAGGGAGATGCTGGATGACGGCGTCGACGAACGTCAGCCTCTCGCGGAGCTGCGCCGCCTCGCGCCCGTGACGGCCGATGTCCTCGATGAGGAGACCGACGCACCCGTCGGGGAGCGGGAACCCCGTGAAGGACAGCGACGCGGCGCCGCCTGGCTCGCCACGCGGGCGGGCGCCCTCGAACGACACGCCCGCCGCCGACCGCACGACCCCCGCGAGCGCTCGCCGGATCGCGCCCCCCGCGTCCGGGAAGATCTCGTCGATCAGCCGCCCGGTGACGACCTCGCCGGGCGCGCCGAGGATGCGACACGACGCGACGTTGGCGGCCATCAGGCGAAAGGTACGATCATCCGACGGATCCTCGATCCTGTAGACGTGGATCCCGATCGGCAGCTCATCGAACAGGCGCGCGAGCACACTCGGTGCGAGATCGCTCATGGTTCCCCCCGGGGCGGAGCGCGCCCCTCATCGCCAGGCAGAGACGGACGAGGACACCGGCGGCCCGGCGCCGCCTGGCTGCACACCGAACAACCCCCGGTGGGCCGCCCACGAGGCCCGCCTGGACCGAGAAGAATACCACCGCTCTCGGGCCCGACGGTGCGCTCTTTATGCCGGCCGCTCGCGCCGAGAGCCCCGAGGTGGTCGTGTCATCGCCGCGTGACAGCGGCTGTCCGCGCGGCGGTCACCTGTCACGCCGCCGTACCATCTCGACGCCGCGAGCGCGGGCGAGCCCCGGATGACGCGCCGCTCGCGGGCGCGGCACGGCGCGTGCTCCTTGTCTTCGGCGCGCAGCGCGGCGAGCATGGCCCCTTGCGTCCGTGATCGGCAAGCTCGCCGGAACGAAGGCTCGAAACTCTTTGGACGAGGAGATCGCAATGACGCGCTCTGTTGGTGCGCTCGGGATGGTGATGGGCGTCGGGCTCTTCACGGCGGCTTGCGGGCAGGCGCCGCAGCTCGAGGGCGAGGTCGCGGGGCCGGGGCTCGAGGCGACGTGGGACAAGCCCGGAACGCAGGACCCCAACGGCACCCCCAAGAGCGCCTGGCACGAATGGAAGGGGCGGGTCGTGGAGGCGCTGCTGCGCCCGTTGTTCGACGGCGGCGACATGGACGACCCGGAGATCAACCCGGAGATCCTCGCCATGGGGTTCCTCGAGGATCCGGGGGGCCAGGAGGTCTTCGATCACGCCTTCCGCTGCGCCGTCGAGGAGGGCCTCGTCGTGACCCACGGCGACAACGAGTACAAGGGTCGAGGGGTGGTGGCCGGCGCGTCGAGCTGGGCGCAGGGCGGGCTCCCCATGAACGTCATCACCAACGTGCTCGAGTGCGTGGTCGCGTTCGTCAACGACAAGACCGAAGGCGTCAGCGTCCTGCTCACGGGCCCCGCGGTGAACGACGACCCGGAGGAACACCACGGCTTCATCTACAGCGAGGCCGTCTGGTGCGCGAACACCGTGACGGTCACGAGCTCGTCCACGGGCGCCGCCACGGTCAGCTACGACGTGAACGTGGACGTCTACGTGACGGAGTCCTTCGCGAGGCGGTGCGGGTTCGACCCCGAGGCGGCGCTGGAACAGCGGTACTGTTACAAGCAGGGCTCCTGCGGCCTCAACTACAAGGGGTTCCTCGAGGACTACCCCGCCGAATGCGTGGTCGACGGCGACCCGAAGTACGGCCGCTACCACTGCAATGGGAAGCCGTGCACGATGACGTGGCTGACGGATCCCAAGCCCCACTGGTGCGAGCGCGGCCGCCTTCCCGACTGAGCTCCGGGGGTGCTCAGCGCGCGCCGGCGCCGGGCGCCTCGCCCGCGAGCCGCCGCGCCTCGGCGAGGCGCGCGCCCGCGGTCCGGGCGCGCAGCGGGTTCGCCTGGATCGCCGCCTCCAGGGCCTCGACCTCGCGCAGCGCGGCCTCCCGCCGGGCGGCCGCGTCGGGCGCCGCCGCGGCGCGCAGGCGAAAGAGCCCGCCCTGGGCCGCGAGCGCCCGGTCGGACCGCGGGTTCAGCCGGAGCGCCGCGCCCGCGTGCCGGAGCCCCTCGTCGATCTCGGCCGCGGCGTCCTGCCGGCGCCCCGCCCGGAGGGCGGCGCGGGCCTCGTGGAGCTCGGCCAGCAGCGCATGGGGCCGCGGATCGGCGGAAGGCTCCCCGAGCAGCAGGGGGCGGAGCGGGACGAGCGCCGCGTCGAGCCGCGCCGCGTCCGGGAGCCCCCGCCGCGCGCTCCACCGGAAGGCGAGGAGCTCCGCCTCCGCGCGCTGCACCCGGTCCGACACGTCCCAGGGCGCCTCGGCGAGCTGGCGGTCGAGCGCCTCGCGCGCGATCCGGAGCGGCTCCGCCGGGTCCTCCCCCCGCGCGAGCCGGACGCGCGCCTCGAGCATCCCCAGCATCGCCCGCAGCGACTCCGGATACGCGGCCGCGCCCGGCGCCATCGCCCGCGCGCTCGCCTGGACCCGCTCGAGCGCCGGGCCGGGATCGACCCCGGCATCCAGCGCGTGCAGCGCCAGCGCGTGCTCCAGCCAGAGCCGCCAGTAAGCGGCCCCGGTCCACGACGGGTCCTTTTGACGCATTGCGTCAATCATCTCGTGCACCCGCTGGACCGCCGCCTCGGGGGAACGTCCGGTGCGGACGAGGTGTTCGACCTCGTAGAAGCCGGTGGTCAGCCGGGAGGTGCGCGCGCTGCCGAAGCCGGGATCGAGCGAGAGGACCTGGTCGCAGCGGGCCTGGGCGCGCTCGAACGAGCCCTTCGGGTCGAGGCCGCGCAGGGACTCGTAGCGGCCGCGCTCGGCGTGGACGACGCAGAGCTCGTTGAGGGCCCACAGGAACGCCGGATCGCGCTGGAGCGCGGCCTCGTAGCCCTGGATGGCGCGCTCGAGCGCCTCGCCCTGATCGCGGCCGATGTGGTCCGCGTGGTAGGCCCGCGCCCGGAAGACCAGGGCGGCCACGTACCGCGCCATGGCGTCGTCCGGGCTCCTGGCGAGCGCCTCGTCGGCGCGCGCGGCGGCCTCGTCGAGGGCCGCGTCCGCGTCCTCGCCCGGCTGCATCCCGCTCGCGACCCACCACGCGAAGCAGCCGTGGACCCACGAGAGCTTCACGTACGCCTCGGGGCTCCGCGGGCTCGCCGCGATCGCCCGCCCGCAGGCCTGCCGCGCCCGCTCGAAGCTCGGGCGCATCGAGGCGCCGTGCTTGCCGGCGGCGTTCATGGTCTGGGTCCAGAGCTCGCACGCGGCGGCGTGGACCGAGGGGTCGGATCGGCCGTGCTCGGCGGCGATCCCGTACGCCTCGGCGGCGCGATCGAAGTGGCCCTTCATCTTCTCGAAATCGAAGGTGGCGGCGTCGTGGCGGTAGCGGCTCCCCATCGCGAAGAGCACGTCGCCCTCCAGCTTCTTCGCCTCGTGGAGCCAGGGCGCCCCCGCGAACGCGGCCCGGGCCTTCTCCAGCGCCTCCTCGTGCCGGCCCTCGGCGAGCGCGAGCAGCCCCTCGGCGTACGCGGGCGCCTCGATGGCCTCGACGGCGCCGCCGAGGGCCGCGCGGAGGCGCTGGACCGCGGGGGCCTTGAGCTCGGCCTCGAGCGCCGCGACCCGGGCCTCGCGCTGCGCCGGGTTGCGGATGCGGCGCGCCTCCTCCAGGCCGCGGCGGTAGAGCTCGGAGAGCGCCGCGCCGGCGGCGTAGTCGAGCCCCGGCGACCGGTAGCCGGCCCGCTCGGCCGCCCGGAGGCGCTCGAGGGCGGCGGCCGGCTCCTGGAGCGCGAGCAGGCCGCGGCCGAGCGCGTACTCCCCGGGGCCGCGGCCGCTCTCGCCCGCCTGCGCCATGCGGGCCTCCACGGCCCTGAGCCGGGCGCGGACCACGTCGCGCTCGCGCTCGACGTCGTGGAGCGGCATCCCGTGGGCGCCGCGCAGGAAGAGCTCCATCTCCTTCACGGTCTCGCCGAGCTCGCGGCCGAGCGTGGCCTGCTCCGCGGCGGCGCGCCGGCCCCGGACGAAGACCCCGGCGACGACGAGCGCCGCGAGCAGCAGCGCGGCCGCGCCCGCGACGGCCGCCCGGTGCCGCCGCGCCAGCCGGGCGAGGCGGCGGCCGAGGGAGGCGCGGCGCGCGCGCACGGGATCGCCGTCGAGGAAGCGCTGCAGGTCCTCCCCGAGCGCGCGCGCCGACTCGTAGCGGGCGCCGGGCTCCTTCTCGAGGCAGCGCATCACCACCGCCTCGAGATCCTGGGGGATGTGGCGGTCCAGGGTCCGGAGCGGCGGCGCGTCCGCCTCCAGCGCCTGGCGGAGCACGTCCATCACCGCGCCCCCCACGAACGGCGGGCGACCGGCGAGCAGCGCGTAGAGGGTCGCGCCGAGGCCGTAGACGTCGGTCCGCCGGTCGAGCGCGCGCACCCTGCCGGCCGCCTGCTCGGGGGCCATGTACGCGGGGGTTCCGAGGAGGGCGCCGGTCAGGGTGTGGCCGCTCTCCCCCGCCTCGCGCGCGATGCCGAAGTCCATGAGGTACGGGCGGTAGGCCCCGTCCTCGCCGCGCTCGAGCATGATGTTGCTCGGCTTCACGTCGCGGTGCACGAGGCCGAGCCGGTGCGCCTCGTGGAGCGCCGCGGCGACGGCCCGGACGGCGCGCACCTTCTCCTCGAGGGTCAGGTCGCCGCGCGCCTCCTGGAGCGACGGCCCGTCGATGTAGCGCATCACGAGGAAGGGCACGTGATCGGCGACGCCGGCCTCGTGGACCTCGCAGACGTTCTCGTGGCGGAGCCGCGCCTGGGAGCGCGCCTCGCGCAGGAGGCTCCCGTCGGCCTGCGCGCTCGCCGCGAGGAGCTTGATGGCCACGCGCCGGCCGAGCCGGAGATCCCGGGCGCGGTAGACGACGCCCATGCCGCCCCGGCCGAGGAGGTGGAAATCCTCGAAGCGGGCGTGGAGCGAGGGCGGGATCGGCGAGGGCGCCTCCGGCGAGGTGAAGGCGCGGCGGCTCTCCTCGCCGAGGCGGAGGTCGGGGGTGGCCTCGGGCGCGGCGGGCGCGGCTCCGGGCGCGCCGAGCGCTGCCTCGGGCGCGGCGGGCGCTGCCTCGGGCGCGCCGGGCGCTGCCTCGGGGGCCGAGCCCGCGGCCCCGGGCGCGGCGGGCGGGGCCGGGCCGGTGAGGGTCGCGTCGTCGCGGCCGCGCCTCGGCCACGGCGGGGCCGGGGCGCGGGGATCGTCGCGGTCCGAGGGCAGGATCATCGGGCGCGGAGGCCGTGGCGCTGCATCAGCCGGTGGACGAGCTGGCGGGAGACGCCCATCGCGTCGGCCGCGTGCGAGATGTTGCCCCCGTGCTGGCGGAGCTTCTCGGTGACGTAGGCGCGCTCCAGCTCCTCCAGCACGACCTCCCGCGCCTCGGGCAGCGGCAGCTCGAGGAGGCTGCGGAGGCGCGCGTCCCCGGGCCCCGCAGGCGCCCCGCCCGGGGATGCCGCGCCGGACGGCGCCTCACCGGGGGGATCGGGCCGCGCGGGCGCCGGGCCGGAGGACCCCGCCGGCGCCGGCGGCGCGGCGCCGACGATCTCGTGGAGCAGCTCGGGGAACAGGACGAGGCGCGCCACGGTGTTCCGGAGCTCGCGCACGTTCCCCGGCCAGTCGTAGGCGTCCAGCAGCGCGAGCGCGCCCGGCGGCAGGTCGGCGAGCGCGCGCGGCGGGTCCCGCGCGACGAGGAAGCGCTCGACGAGGAGCGGGATGTCGTCCTTGCGCTCCCGGAGCGCGGGGACGTGGACCTCCACCACCGAGAGCCGGAAGTAGAGGTCGGCCCGGAACGAGCCGTCCTGGGCCTTCGCGCGCAGGTTCCGGTGGGTGGCCGCCACGATCCGCGCGTCGAAGGGGACCCACTCGTTCGACCCGAGCCGCCGGATCTGCCGCCCCTCGATGGCGCGGAGGAGCTTCGGCTGGAGGTCGAGCGGGAGCTCGCCGATCTCGTCGATGAAGAGCGTGCCCCCGCTCGCCTGCTCGAGCAGGCCCGGCCGCGCCGCCGCCGCGCCCGTGAACGCGCCCCGGGCGTGGCCGAAGAGCTCGCTCTCGACCAGGTTCGGGGCGATCGCGCCGCAGTCCACGACCACGAAGGGGCCGTCCTTGCGGCGGCTCCGCGCGTGGATCGCCCGCGCCAGCACCTCCTTGCCGGTGCCGGACTCGCCGAGCAGGAGCAGGGTCTCGTCGGTCGGGGCGGCGCGCTCCAGCCGGGCGAACAGGGCGCGCATGGGGAGGCTCCGCCCCGCGGCCTCGCCGAAGGTGTCCGCGGCCGAGAGCGGCAGGACCGCCGCGGGGCCCGCGGGGCCGACGACGATCTCGGAGCCGCCGACCGTGGCGGGGATGCCGGGCGGGAGGAAGGCCTCGCGGATGCGGACGTCGCGGATCAAGGTGCCGTTCTTGCTGCCCAGGTCGCGCAGGAGCACCCCCTGCTCGGTCAGCCGGAGCTCGCAGTGCCTGCGCGAGGCGCGGGGATCGGAGAGCACCAGATCGCAGTCGGCGCCCGCCCCCACGACGAGGGGGCGCAGCTCGAGCGGCGCGGTGAGCGTGCGCCGGTCCGGGAGGGCGACCGTCACCGACAGCGCCGGGAGCCGGAGCGAGCGCCCCTGATCGAAGCTCGTGAGCGTGCAGGTCGCCCCGGGATCGTCGCCCATGATCGCCATGGTGCCCCTGAGGGGTGCCGCGTCAACCCGGAACCTGCGCGCCCGCGAGCCGTCGGCGAGCGCCGCGCCCGCGCGCCGCGCTCCGCGCGCCAGAAATCCCGTCGGGATCTCCCAGGGACCTGCCGGTCGCGACGCTCCGCAGGGCGTAGCCGCCCTCGCCGCCCTCGTCCGCAGAGGCGACATCCCAGCTCCAGCGCATCGCGCCCGAGGAAGAGCGGCTGGAGCGCTTTTCCGATGAGCCCAATGTCGTGGTGGAGCGGCGGCCAGCCGACGCCGACCAGGTCGTCCGTGTCCCCGAAACCACGCTGAATAACGCGCGGCTCGATGAGCGCCGCCCGCGGCGACCATACCGCGACGCTCCTTGCGACTGCGCCCACCTTGACAACCTGACGGCCCTTCGCACGATTCGTCACCGTGGGGGCCCATGCGTACCGGGACCGAAGATCCTACAGAGCGATGCGCGCTCGATGTCGACCAGACCCGCCACCCGGGGTTGGGCGAGCCCGCGCCCTCGGAGCGCGCTGAGAGCGCGGGCCGCGGGCCGCGTGGGGCCGCCTCGGGCCGCCCGCCGGAGCAGCGTACGGGCGATCTCGGGAAGAAGACCTCTCCGCCGGGGAGCGGCCGAAGAAGCCAATCAAGCACGGTCGCGATCGACATTCCGGCGAACATTGCTCGCAAATGGCAGGAGATGACCGATCTCATCGCGGAGATCCTGCGCGTCCCGGCCGCTCTGATCATGAGGGTCGAGCCGCCCGAGATCGTCGTCTGCGTCTCCAGCGAGTCGAAGGGGAACCCTTACGAGCCGAACGAACGCGCGCGCCTCGACACCGGGCTCTACTGCGAGACCGTGATGAAGACCCGAATGTCGCTGCTGGTCCCTGATGCCTTGAAAGACGAGCAGTGGAGGTCGAATCCGGACGTCAAGCTCGGGATGATATCCTATCTCGGTTTCCCGATCACCTGGCCCACGGGGGAGATCTTCGGAACCATCTGCGTGCTGGATGACCGCGCGAACCATTACAGCAAGACCTACCAGACGCTCATGGCGCAGTGCCGCGATGTGATCGAGGTGGACTTGAAATCCATCTTCGCCTTCGATGCTCGCCTGACGGAAGAAGCCCGGGCAAAAGAGCGGCTGGAACAGCAGGTCGCCGAGCGCACCGCCGAGCTCAGCCATGCCAACGCCCAGCTCAGGCGGAAGATCGCGGAGCACGAGCAGACGGAGGCGGCGCTGCGGAAGGTCGCGGAGGAGCGCAGGCGCGCGGAGGAGGCGTTGCGCACGAGCCAGGAGCTCCTGCGCGCCATCATCGACAGCTCGACGGCCATCGTCTCCGTCAAGGACATCGAGGGGCGCTACATCCTCGTCAACCGCCGCTTCGAGGAGCTGTTCGGCGTCGCGCGCGAGGCCATCGTGGGCAAGAGCGACCATGACGTGTTCTCCCGGGAGCACGCCGAGGCGCTCCGCGCCTTCGACCAGCGGGCGCTCCTCGCTGGGACGGCGCTGAGCGACGAGGAGGTGATGCCCCAGGACGATGGCGTGCACACCTATCTCTCCATCAAGTTCCCTCTGCGCGACGCTGCCGGCGTCCCGTACGCGGTGGGCGGCATCTCCACGGACATCACGGAGCGGAAGCAGATCGAGGCGGAGCGCGCCCTGCTCCTCGAGCACGAGCAGACGGCTCGGGCCGCGGCCGAAGCGGCGGTGCGGATGCGCGACGAATTCGTGTCGATCGCCTCTCATGAGCTCTATACCCCCATCGCGGGCCTGAAGCTCGCCGTGCAAGGCTTGATGCGTGAGGCGACGGCGCTCCCCGCCGGCGCGGAGAAGCTGGCCGGGATGGCCGAGCGGCAGTGCAGGCGGCTCGTCAGGCTCATCGATGATCTGCTCAACGTGGCTCGGATCCAGGCAGGCAAGCTCGAGCTGAAGCTGGGAGACGTCGATCTCCGGGCGCTCTCGCGAGAGGTCGTGGAGCACTTCGACGTGGAGCTGAAGCAGGCCGGAAGTACAGTGATATGGCGGGCCGACGCTCCCGTGGTGGGCGTGTGGGACGGGGCCCGTCTGGAGCAGGTGGTGACGAACCTGGTGCTGAACGCCATCAAGTATGGGAGGGGCAAGCCGATCGAGATCAGCGTCGCGGCCGAGGGCGAGATGGCCAGGCTGGTCGTCGCCGATCGCGGCATCGGGATCGATGCGAGCTGCGTGCCGTACATCTTCGAGCGCTTCGAGCGAGGCGTCTCGGCGCAGCACTACGGCGGTCTCGGCCTGGGGCTGTACATCAGCCGCCGAATCGTGATCGCCCATGGCGGCTCGATCGGGGTCGAGAGCGAGCTCGGCGCGGGGGCTTCCTTCATCGTGGACCTCCCCCTGCGCCGGCGCCGCCACGCTCTGCCGACCGAGGTGTCTCCGCCGGCCGGAGGTCCCGATGAGCCCGCAGGATGATCCTCGCGACGGTGTCTTGATCGTCGATGACGACGGCGGGTTTCGTCGTGTCCGGGAGCTCGCCCTCTCCTCTCGGCGCCTTGGCGGTCTTCTGCTGCTCCGGGGCGACGCCCCGCAGTCGTGCTAAGGGTCGACGGCGTCCATGACGGCCTCCCACTCCGTCGAGAACGAGCCGTCGGTGCGCTCGATCTCCGACCCCGTGTCCCACAGCACGGGAACGATACCGCGAGACCGCGCCGCCTCCACCACCGACTGCATCCACAGCCTCCGCGACGCCGGCTCACGGGGGTAGTTCTGGCCCGGCGTGACGGCGAACTCGCCGAGGATGACCGGGATGCTCCGCTCGGCGCTGAACGCGCCGAGCGTGTCGAACTTGCTCTTCAGCTCCGCCTTCTCGGGATCCGTGCCCCACGTCGTCTTGGGAGAGCCCCAGGTCTCCACCGTGTCGAGCCCGCAGAAGGTGTAGGGCGTGTAGTAGTGGATCGAGAGGAAGAGGCTCTTCGTGCCGGCCGGATCGGTCGGCACCTTGAAATCGCTCACGCAGGTCCTGTCGATGTCCGTCACGAAGCCGGCGATGAGCAGGGCGCGGCTCGCGTTGTAGCCGCCCTGCTCGCGCACGGTGGTGACGAAGAGCTGGTTCATCTCGTTCAGGGCGGCGTAGTCCGGCGTCCCCCCGTCGTGAACGCCGTTGACCCAGTAGTTCCCCTCCTCGTTCATCCCCTCGAGGATCAGCTTGTGACCGACGCCGCTGAAGGCCGTGGCGATCTGGGTCCAGTACGAGGCGAACTTGGCCTTGACGTCGTCGGTGAGCTTGTACTTGTCGGCGTTGTCCTCGTTGTAGATCCAGCCCCCGTCCCAGTGGATGTTCACGATCGAGTACATGCCGGCGGCCTCGATCCAGCCCACCACCTCCTTGACTCGGGCCATCTTGGCAGCGTCGATCGTGCCGTTGACGGCGTAGGTGTCCCAGGCCACGGGCACGCGCACCGTCTTGATGCCATGGCTGGCCATGCCGTTGATGAACGCCTGCGTGATCAGCGGCTGGCCCCAGCCCGTCTCCCACTCGGTGGTGTTCTCCAGCGTGTTGCCGATGTTGGCTCCGATGCCCATGTCGGGGACCATGGCTGCGGCATCCGCCGGCGTCGCCGATCCGCCGGTCCCGCCGGAGCCCCCGGTCCCCCCCACGCCGGCGCCGCCCGTACCGGCGCCGCCCGTACCGGCGCCGCCCATGCCGGCATCGCCCGCGCCGGTGCCGGCGCCGCCCGCGCCGGCGCCGCCCGTGCCCGTGCCTCCGCCGCTGTCTCCGGCGTTCCCGCCCGTGTTGCTCTCCGAGGAGCACCCCAGCGCAACGAGCATGAGCAAGGGGGCCGTGAGATTGAACCAAGACGTGGCTGCAGAGCGGCAGATTTGAAGAAACGCCATGAACGACACGATATCCCAGCCCGCCGCCGATTGACAAGCTCGACCTTGATCCCGTCCAGCGACCGCGTCGTCGAGTTCGTGAACAAGCTCCGTCGCGATCCGACGCAAGTACGAGAAGCGCTGAGGCGCTTCGAGAGCGCGGAGCGCTTCAGCCGAGCGGGTGTGTCGGCTGGAGCACGGCTTCGCTGAGCGCGGAGAGGCGCACGGGGTCGGCGCGGTGGTACTCCGGGTCGGCGATCATGTCCGAGAACGCCCTTCGCGAGGGATACCGGACGAGGGCGACGCAGTCCCAGGACTGGCCGGACTCGGCGCAGAGCGCCGTCTTGCCGTCGCCGGCATAGAGGATCTCGCCGCCGTGGCGGGCGAGCACGGGGCGCGCGAGCGCGATGTACTCGAAGTAGCGCTCGCGGCCGCCGTCGGGGCGGAAGCGGAGGAGGTTCAGCATCACGACGGGCTTGCCGTCGTCCTCGCGGAGAAAGCGCTCGAGGTCGGAGGGGGTGATCGTGATCATCTATTTCAGCCTTTCCTTCGGGGTGTCCGTGAACATGACGATGCTCTTGATGCGGTGGCTCGCGTCGTACGCGACGTCGTCGTAGCCGCGGAAGCCGGCCTTCCCCGCGGCGTCGACGAGCTGCCGCTGCGCGAGGGCGTGGGTCTCCCAGCCGAGCATCGAGACGCGGCGGAACGAGCCGCCCGGGCTTCGCCGGCGAGGAGGCCCGCCATTGCGGCGCGCCGCGAACGCGCGCATCGTCGCGCGGCATGGCCGCGATCGACTTCGAGGTGTCCGTCCCGCAGCTGCGGTGCTTCGTCGCGGTCGTGGACGCGGGGTCGGTCGCCGAGGCCGGGCGCAGGCTCGGGATGTCCGCCGCGAGCGTCTCGAAGGCGATCACGCGGCTCGAGGACGGCGCCGGCGTGAGGCTCCTCCATCGCTCGACGCACGCGATCTCCCTCACCGACGCCGGCGAGGCGCTGCTCGAGCCCGCGCGCGAGGCCGTGCGCGCGGCGGAGGCCTTCGCCGAGGCGGCCGCGCACGCGTCCGATCGCGGCGACGGCGGGATCGTTCGGCTCACTGCGGCGGCCGGCATGGTCCGGCACGTCCTCGCGCCGCTCGTGGGCGAGCTCGCGCGCGTGCATCCGGACATCCGGGTCGACATCCGCGTCACGAACCGGGTGCTCGACCTCGCCGAGGGCGGGATCGATCTCGCGATCCGCACCGGCCCGTTCGACGGTCTGCCCGGGCACGTCGCCCAGACCTGGTTCGCCGCGCCGTGGGTGCTCTGCGCGACGCCGGGCTACCTCGCTGGCCGCGCGCGCCCCGCGTCCCTGCGCGATCTCGACGGGCACGACCTCATCGCCTTCCGGAGCGGCAGCGGGCGCGTCTTGCCCTGGCCGCACCGGGACGGCAGCTACGAGCCGAAGGCCCGCTTCACCTTCGACGACGGTGACGCGAGCTTCAGCGCGATGCTCGCCGGCGCCGGCATCGCCTGCACGCCGCTCTACCTCGCCGCGGCCTCCCTCCGGAGCGGCGCCGCGGTCGAGGTGCTCGCGCCGCTCCGCGCCGAGCCCTTCCCGATCTCGCTGCTCCGCCGCGAGCGGCGCCTGACCCCCGGCCGGCTGACGAAGCTGATCGCGTTCCTGAACACGCACGCCCCGGACCTCTCCGACTTGCTCTGAGCCCACGCCCGGACTGTGGCAGGCCGCGGCGGCGCGCTGTAGACGCGGGCGGTGAAGGGCAGTCTTGCCCTCGCGGAAACGTCAGCCCCAGGAGAGGAACGCGGCGACGAGCCCCGAGAGCACGACGACGATCGGCCTGCGGCGCCCACGCTGCTTCGCAGCTCGGGCTCCGCGCACGCGCGATGGCAGGCGCCTCGGCGCGTCACGACGAACGCGGCCGCGCCTCTGGGTGTCGACGGCGCCATCGAGGAGGTGTTCCTTGCGGGCGCCGAACCGACGGGGCTCATGGAGCTGCCGTCGAGCGACGAGCCTGCTCCCTCGATGTGACCGTTTCGAGTCTCTGTCAGCTGAGCAGGATGGCGATCAAGAGCGCGACGCTGAGCAAGAGCGATACGACGATGGACGCGATGAGCCACGGCCGCATCGCCGGCGAGGTCCACCTGGACGCGAGCGATGTCGCGCTCGTCTGGTGCCCCGCAGCACCGGGGTGCATCGTAACGGTCGGCTCGAGCTGCCTCGGCGCGCCCTCCATCGCTGCAATGGCCCCGTCGATGGCCACGATCACGTCGGTAGCCGTCGGATAGCGTTGGATCGGGTCTCGCTGGACGAGCCGCATCACGATCGCCTCCACTTCGGGGCGGATACCCAATCGCGGAGCACGATGGCGGAGCGGGGGCGCATCCTCGAGGAGCCGCTGCCGGAAGGAAGATTGGCCGTCGCTCGCGTCGAACGGGCTTCTCCCGGACAGCATCTCATACAAGATGATTCCAAGTGCATAAAGATCTGCGCGAGCATCGACGGCATCCATGCCGCGCACGGCCTCCGGCGCGAGATAGCTGAGCGTGCCGAGGACCTGGTCGGCAGCGGTGAGGTCCTGGCCTTTGCGCGCGGCCTCGCGGCTTTCGGTGGACAGGAGCTCTACGTTCACCTTAGCGAGGCCGAAATCGATGAGCTTCACCTGATCGCGGGCGCCGAGAAGGATGTTCTGCGGCTTCACATCGCGGTGCACGATTCCCTTCGCGTGCACCGCCTCCAGAGCAGACGCGATCTGCCTCGCGATGTGGAGCGCGCGTCGCGCGGGTAGCGGTGCCGAGGCGATCACGTCCTGGAGCGGGGTGCCCTCGACATACTCGAGGATGAGGAAATGCGACCGATCCGCGAGCTGACCGAAGTCGTTTGCCGAGACCACGTTCGGATGCTGGATATGCGCCCCCGCGATCGCCTCGCGCTCGAACCGCGCCACGATCTGGGGGAGGTTCCGGGCGCTCGGCTGGAGGACTTTGATCGCCACCTGCTTGCGGAGGTGCACCTGCTCGCCGCGGTACACGGCTCCCATGCCGCCCTGCCCGATGAGCTCGTGGACGCGGTACCGCTCCGAGATCAAGCTCCCGATCAGCGCTGGCGGTTTGTTGTCTGGGCGCACCAGCGTGGGTGCGTCGTCCGACCACGGCCGTGCCGCAGCCTCGATTTCTTCCGCAAGCGCCGAGCTTGAGAGCTCAACGACGGATGCGTCGCGTTGTTTCCCGAGCATCGGCACCGTGACGTCGTCGGTGCTTGAGCGCCCCTTGGGTGGGATTATCCCTGGCATGCCGAGGAGTGTACACGCACAAAGGTGCTGAGAGCGGAGGAACCGCTCCGCCGTCCGAGTGGACATCATGCTCAATCCGCCCACCGCACGGAAAAGCGGTGCAGTTCCGCGATGTTCGCAGGTCTGACCCCGTACACCGACATCAGCCTACAAGGATGACCACAGCGCATCGTGCCGTAGCTCGCTGGTCGCCGCCCGCATCGCCGGAACCTCCAGCCCCGCCAAGGCGCGATGAAGACCTCAAGGGCGGGCGATCGGGGAGTTGGGCGGCGGCGTGCGCTTCGGCGCGCCGACACGGCACAAGATAAGGCCGCCGCTCCTCACCAAGCTATTCCCATTGAAACTCGGAGGGGTGGTAGGCTTTGAGGCCGTCGATCGGAATGGGCCCTTCTGGGGTGCCGCTGCACACTTTGGCGCCCTCATCGTTCGCGCGCACTGGATAGGCCTGTTTCAATTTCGACGTGACGCAAAACGGATATTTGCCATCTTTGATGAGGAGGCGATACTTGCCATTTGGGACGGGCCGGCCCGTCGATGAGGGCCCAACGGTCGAGGATGGCGCGCTGGTACTGGAAGACGTGGGCATCGTGCGAGGGCTGCCGCTCGCTTTGTCCTCTTGAGATCTCTCATCGTCCGCGCTCTCACGAGTGTCTTCGGCCGAGCCTCGCGAACGAACAACGAAGAAGACGGCGACGAGGCAAACAGCGACAACGAAGGAGCCAATCACTGCAATTATCAACAATGGCGAATTCGAGCTCGCTCGTGAGCTGGTTGCAGCAGACTGAGGCGGCACGGATACGACCATTGGTGCCTGCATCGCTCGGCCGGGAGCAGGAGCCGCCATCGTCGGGCCATCGACGCTGATTGCAGACGACACGTCGGCTCGGATCGACACTGGGGCTGGCGCGTAAGGGGTGGCATTGGCGCCCAAAACTCGCTCAATGTCTTCACGCATGGCGCGGGCCGTTGGATAGCGGCACGACAGATCGAAGGCGAGCGCGCGATCGACGATGGCGCAGACCTCTGGGCTGACGGAGGGAGCGACGGTGCGCAGGGCCGGCGCAGGCTGCGTCGCCATTTTGATGAGGAGCTCGCTCTCCGTGGAGCCCTCGTGCACGCGGCGTTTTGCGAGGATTCGAAACATCGTCGCGCCAACGGCGAAGATGTCGGCCCGCCCATCGATTTGGCCACCAGCGATTTGCTCGGGTGACATGTAAGGTATAGTCCCGAGCATCGCGCCGACGCGCGTACGGACGTTGGAGCCGCCCTGTTTCATTCGAGCAATCCCGAAGTCGAGGACTTTGACGCCGCCTGAAGAGGTCAAGAACAGATTATCAGGTTTGATGTCTCGATGAACGATGCCGAGCCCGTGCGCGACATCGAGCACTTCGAGCACGGTCGAGACGATTCGGAGCAACTCGCGCTCCTCGATGCCGCCGGAGCCGTGGGCGCGCTTGCCGAGCGATTCACCATCGAGCAACTCCATCACCAAGAACGGAGAGCCATCTTCGCTCGTATCAATGTCGAGGACATTGACGGCTGCGGGGTGACCGAGCTGGTTTACTGCCAGCGCCTCTTGCTCGAACCTGGCTCGAAGCTCCTTGGAGATCGCGATTTCCGGATGGAGGATTTTGATCGCGCAGCGCCGGCCGATCCTGTGTGTCGCCTCGTAAACCGCAGCCATCCCGCCGACGCCGATAAGCGAATCGATGCGCCATTTGCCCCGGAGGACCGTTCCGACTCGTGCTGCACAGTATTCTAGCTGAGGATCATCACTCATTGGGGTCCAGGCTCCAATGTTTACCGGATGGCGGATGGGTAAAACATCCCCGCTGAGCCGGGCGGGAGGCTCGACGATACCATGAGACGTTCTGCGCTGGCAATGGAACTTCAACAGAAAGCCCTTCCCCTTCCACTTGCCCTTGCCCGCGGCGAGTAGCCCCGTCTTCGGATCGTGGACGAGCGGCATCCTGCCGCTCACGGCGCCGGCCTTGACGGGCTTCCGTGTAGAGGGCGTGCCGATGCACCCGTCGCGCAGCTTCGTCGGTAATGAGCGCGTCCGCGCGAACTGGGGCCGCCTGCTGGCGCGCGTGCCGGACCTCCGAGCGCGGATTCAGCGCGCCGTCTTCGACGCGGAGTCCGGTCAGACCTGGTCGGAGTGGGAGATGATCGGTACGACGACCGACGGTGAGCCGATCACCTTCCGTGGCGTGGTGATCTCCACCGCGCGCGACGGCAAGATCGCGTGGAACCGGTTCTACCTGGATGAGGTCGTCGACCGCTGACGGCAGCGCCCGATCTTCTTCCGCGTCCAGGCCGTGTGGCCCATGCGCGCAGGGAGATTTCCTGAATCGACGGAGCTGCTGCCGGATCGGACCTTCCCGCGGCCCGGGCGTCACCAACGAGCCTTCCCGTCACGGCGTCGTTGAGCGCCAAGGACGTTATCGGAGCCCCAGCGCCTGCTTCAGCGAGGGCAGGAATCGACGGCTCACCGAGACGGTCTGTCCATCGGCCAGGTGGAGGACGGCGTGGAAGCGGGTAATCCGGCGGGGATCGAAGAAGAGGATCCTGCCGGCGTCGTAAACGCTGAGCAACGGCGCGCCGCCGGCCTCTCGACCGGCGCCGCCGTGCGGCCGCTCGCGCGACGCGCCGCCCTCGTCTTCGGTCGGGGCCGAGCCGGCGCGCTCGCGCGCGAGCAGGCGCTGCGCGACCTTGTCGAGGGCCCGCGCGAGGCGCTCTTGGGCCACGGGCTTGAGCAGGTAGTCGACCGCGTCCGCGTCGAAGGCGAGCGCGGCGTGCTGCGCGTGCGCCGTCGTGAAGACCACGAGCGGCGCGTGCGGCGCGTGCGGCGCGTGCGGCGCGTGCGGCGCGTGCGGCGCGTGCGGCGCGTCGACGGCGTCCGCCACGCCGAAGCCATCCATGCCTGGCATCTCCACGTCGAGGAGCAGCAGATCGGGGCGCAGCGCCCGCATCTGCTCGAGCGCCTCGAGCCCCGTGGCCGCCTCCGCGACGACCTCGACGTTCGCGACGCGGCCGAGCATGCGGATGAGCCGCGCCCGCGCGAGCGCCTCGTCGTCGACCACGATGACACGCAGGGGCCGGGAGCTCATGAGCGTCGCCCCGCGGGCAGCCGGAGCGGCCGCTGTGATGTCACCTGAAGATCATGAACGAAGGAGTTTCACGATGAAGAATGCGCTGTTGTTGCGGAGTGCCGTCTCGGTGTTCTTCGGCGTCGCCGGAACGGTCGCCCTCGGTTGCTCTGGCGATGAACCGGACGATTCGCCGGCCGAGGGACCGAGCTCGCCGTTCAGCGGTTGTGAGAAAGGCAAGATCGAGTCGGACATGGCCGTCGGCACCGAGCTGTCGGGGCCCGGGGTCGATCCCCAGACGAAGCGGCTCCGCGCCGGCAGCTACGTCATCGCAACGACTTACCTCCCGCTCAAGCCCGAGGTGGAGGTAAAGACGGTCTACGGGCTCACGGAGCCGGTCATCGCGGAGCTCAAGACCTCGAAAGGGATGGCGGCGGTGACCTATGGCAGCTCCACGGCCTGCCACGCGTTGCGCACGCTCACCGTTTGGGAGAGCGAAGAAGACCTGGGCGCTTTCGTCATGGGCCCCGCTCACTTGAGCGCCATGAGCCACAGCTCCGCCCTCAGCCGCGGCACGGGCAACACGATCTCGTGGGAAGGGACCGAGAAGGACGTGACCTGGGAGGCAGCCGCGCAGCAGCTGGCGAGCGAGCCAGGGAGCGATTTCTGACGCGCGGCTGCGTCACGCGCGCCGCTGGCTGCCGTTCTGCCAGGCGATGAGCGCGAACCAGACCATCATCAGGATCGACGCCGGCGCCAGCACCGTCGGGGGCAAGAAGGGCGAGACGAAGCTGTAGGCGAAGAGCCAGGCGCCGGCGGGGACGCCGACGAGCTTCACCGGCAGCGAGGCGGCGCGCGACACCGTCACGATCCAGATGCCGGCGAAGATGTGGGCGCCGAGCCGCACCGGATCGGCGACGGCGTGGGGCACGTCGTTGAGCGCCAGCACGCCGGTGGTCACGTCGAGGAACAGCCAGCCGTAGCCGGCCATCCGCGCCCACTCCGGCGCGCGCAGGCTCGGGACCAGCGCGAAGACCGCGAGGTGGAAGGCGAGCCCCGGGTACTCGGGCCACCGCGCGCCGGGGGCGACGGCGAAGCTGACGATGACGGGGGCGAAGCACGAGAACGCGGCGCTGGCGGCGACGCGCGGCGAGCATGGGGCGGCGGACGATTCCTGCATGCGTGGGCTCCTCGCTATCGAGCGCGAGCATGCGGTGCGAGCGCGGCGTCGTCTTGGGCTTCCTTGCGCCAACCTCGGCGCGCGCGACCGCCAGCGTCGTTCTCGAGCGTTCGCGCGCGAACTTCGGCGAGCGCGACCGCCGGCGTCGGTTTACTCTCGGAGGATGCCGAGAGACGCTGCGCCCGTGCGCACCGAGCTGCGCGCCTACGCCGACGTGCCCGGGGTGCGCTCGCTGCTCGTCGACGCCGACGAGCGGCTGTGGTGCGCGGTCAAGGAGACGTACGCGGTGGCGCTGATCCATCGCGGGCGCGCGGAGTTCTGGTCGCGCCGCGGCGGCGTGGCCAGCGCGCCGGGCGACCTGCACTTCGACGCGCCGGCGAGCGTGCACAGGGATCTGCGGCGCGACGGGCCGGCGCGCTTCCAGATCGTGACTTTCGACGTGGCGCTGGTGCGCGAGCAGGCCGAGCGCCGCGGCCTGCGGCCGAGCCTGGCGCTGCGGGTGCCGCTGCTCGAGCGGCGCCATCCCGATCGCCGGCCGTTGCTCGCCCTCCATCGTGCGTACCGCGGGCGGCCCGATCCGCTCGCGCGGCAGGTCGTCGTGGCCGAGGCGCTCGACGCGCTGGTGCGCCAGCTCGACGGCGCCGATGCGCGGCCGCACGCCAGCGTGGCGCGCGGCCGCCTCGGGCGCGCCGTCGAGCTCATCCACGCGCGCCTCGGCGAGGCCCTCTCGCTCGACGAGCTGGCGGCGGCGGCCGGGCTCGATCGCTTCCAGCTGTGCCGCGCGTTTCGCGCCGAGCACGGGATCCCGCCGTACACCTACGTGCTGCGCTTGCGCATGGCGCGCGCGTACGCGTGGCTGGCGGCGGGCAGGCCGGTGAGCGAGGTGGCGAGCGCGCTCGGCTTCTGCGATCAGAGCCAGCTGCACGGCCATTTCCGGCGCGCCTTCGGGATCACGCCCGGCGCCTTCGCCCGCGTCGCCCGCCGTGGCCACGCGCCGCTCGCGGTCAGTCCAATCCCGCCCTGCCGGGCGTCCAGTAGGTCTTCGTCTTGATGTTCCGCACGCCGGAGCGGCGCAGGGCATCACGTACGCCAACGACGAGCTCGGAGCCGCCCGTCAGCGCGACGACGGCGTCGGGTGAGGTCGAGAGCCTGGCCTTGACGGCGTCGACCGTAGCGGCGGTGTCCCCGCGCGCCGCGACGTCGACTTGGCGGAGGCCAACAGACTCGGCTGCTGCCCGAACGTCAGGGGCGGCCTCCGACTGGATGACGGCGTGGACCTGCCCCGGCCTCTCCGCCGCGAACGCGGCAGCGACCGCGACACTGGTCTCATCGCCGATGAGCACCACCGGTCCCGCGTCGAGCGAGAGCGAGCGCTGAGGGCCCACGAACGGCAGCTCGTCGCCCGGCCGAGCGCTCGACATCCAACGCGCACCGGGCCCGCCAGCATGCATCCACCCGAGCAGCACCATGCCGTCCGGCGAGGAGATCGGCGTGTACGTCCGCATGTCATCGGAGGGCAGCAGCAACTGGACCTTTGCGCCCGCGGAGAACCCCTGCACGTCGCTCCGCAGGGTTAGCCGCTGGAAGCCGCCGAAGGCTTGCACGGATACGACGGCGGCGCGCTTGAGCGCCACGCCGGAAAACAAGCGAACGATTTTACCTTTGACCGACGACATCGTTTGCCTCCTCAGCTCCAGCATCTGCGGCTCCTTCTGGACGCCGCCTCACTTCCGCGGTCTCGCCGACTGCCAGCACACGTCTTCGTGCTCCGTGGAGCCCGCGCTTGCTCCGCTCCGAGGCCAGGCGAACCGGCGGCTCGTCGAGCGGCTCTTGCGTGAGCTTGAAGGGATGACACGAACTCGTCCCTGCACATCGCTCATCGTGTCCCCAGGCCTCGCCCCAGATCCGGCGCTGGGACACCAAACTCGAAGCTCTCGCCATTCCTTGCCGCGACGAAGTTCGCTTCCGGCACACCCGCTGTCCGCAGCGCCATCATCAGCTCCCCTGCGGGCTGGAACCGGCCTTCGTCGGAGAGGTCGAAGGTCCCCCAGTGGATGCCTACCGAGTGTTCCGCGCCGAGCTCCTGGTGGGCGCGCACGGCGTCGGCCGGATCCATATGGATGTTCTGCATGAACCAGCGGGGCTGGTATGCGCCGATCGGAAGGAGCGCGACGGTGGGGGCGCCGAGTCTTCGCTTGATCTCGGCGAAGTGCGGGGCAAACGCGGTGTCGCCCGCGAAGAAGACCGACCCGGACGGACCCTTCAGCATGAAGCCGCCCCAGAGCACGACATTTCGGTCGCCGAGGCCACGCTGCGACCCGTGGCGCGCTGGCGTCATCGTCACGGTGACGCCGCTGCTGCCGACGGGCGCCGACTGCCACCAGTCGAGGTCCACGCCGCTGCCGACGTCGTGCTCCGCCAGCATGGCCGCTGAGCCGAGGCCGGCGAAGACGGGCATGCCGAACCGCTCCTCGAGCGCGTCCAACGTCACGACGTCGCAATGATCGTAGTGCGAGTGGCTGACCAGCGCGGCGTCGATCCTCGGAAGATCGTCGAAGCGGACGCCAGGGGCGGCGTGGCGCGATTGGCCGACGAACGAGACGGGGCCGACGCGCTTCGACCAGACCGGATCGGTGAGGACCGAGATGCCGTCCATCTGCACGAGCACCGTCGCGTGGTTCACGAAGGTGACACGGATGCCCGCGTCGACGCGAGCGGGCGGCCGGGTGGGCACGACCGGAGGCGCCTCGCTCCACGGAATCGCCGCGCTCGAGGACATCCAGCGGAGGACGTCCCCCGCGCCAGGCTGCGACACCCTGGGATCGTTATGGAACTCGTGGCCGTCGAAGTGCCCCGTACGCGGGCCGTTGTAGCCCGGTGCCCCGAAGCAGCCCGTGAGGCCCACGGTGACCCAGAACGCGAGTGCGGCTCTCTCTCCTTTCGTCACTGGTTCCTCCTCACTGCTCGATGCCCACCATCGCCGCGCTCTCCCGCCAAAGCCGATCCTGTGCTTCCCGCCGGTGCCGATGCCGGCAACAGCGATCAGCGGTTGCTCGGGATCGAGCGCCTTCGCGAGGTTCTCCGCGCTGGCGGGAGAACGGCGTCAGCGCCTGCATCACCTTCCTGGCTCCCAGGCTCATGGGGTACGGCCTTTCTTCTGCCGCTTGACCGGCGCGCGCGCTCTCGAGCTCCCCGGTGAGCGGAGACCGTCGAGGAGGATCGTGGCGAGGCGCCGGGCGTACTCGGGGCGAGCGGCGATCACGGCGACCTTGGCGGCGAGGAAGTCATCCACCGTGATGTCCGCGCGCAGCAGTCCATCGGCGCGTCCGGCCTCCACGATCGGCTCGAGCGCCGCCGCGAGCATCGCGCGGCTCTCGCTCATCGACGTCCCACCGGGCGCGATCACCGCCCGTATCGCCTGGACCATTCCAGGGTTCGACAGCACGCGATCGATCAGCATGTCGAGGAAGCGCGAGAGAGCCATGTCGGCCGGGTGCTTCGCGTGGAGCTTGGGGGCCACGGCGCACAGCGCTTCGATCTCGGTGCGGAACACCGCTTCGACCAGCGCGTCCCGCGTCGGGTAGTGACGGTAGAGGGTGCCGATACCGACGCCCGCCGCCCGCGCGATCCCCTCGAGCGAGGCGGCAGGGTCGCGCGCGAACGCATCCACGGCGGCGGCGAGGAGCCCGTCCCGATTGCGCTGGGCGTCGCCGCGTAGCCGCGTCGTTCGCCGCTTCACGCTCTTTCGACGGGTGGCCACGTCATGCCTCGCGCAGCTGGTTTGGAAACGGAGCCTCCTCCGGTTATAGGTAACGGAGGGGGCTCCGTTTGTCAAACGAGGTCGCCCGAAAGGACGATGATGCCCGCGACCGGCTCTACGAGGGCCCGGCGCGGTCCCGGCTCGGCCCGGACCGGTGCGGCCGCGCGCTGCGCGGCGAGGGCCGTCGGCCGGGGCCAGCCCGAGCAGCCGGTTCGGGTTGGCGCCCCGGGTCTGCACCCCGGTCCCCGGGTCGAGCGTCCAGATGCCCATCCGGGCGGCGGTCAGGGCCAGTTGGAGCCGCTCCTCGCTCGCCCGCAGCGCCTCCTGGGGGCACGATGGCGTCCGGCATTCGGATGCGCGGGCGTCGATGGCGGGTGTGATCACGCCGATTCGGCGCGTTTGCCCTTCCGCTTCGATGGAGCCCTGGCGACGACGGGCCAGGCGCGAATGACGACCTCGGCGACGCCGCGGAGCGCCTCGCTCTTCACGCCGGAGGCCGCCTGCACGGCCATGCCCTGCATCACCGTCATCACGTAGCGCGCGAGATCCTCCGGGCTCGCGTCCGCGGGCAGATCGCCGCTCTCCTGCGCTTGCTCGAGCCGCTTTCGAAGGACCACTTCGCTCCGGATGCGGCGCGCGATGAGCTCCTGGCGGATGGCCTCCGCGGCCGGCGAGCAGACCAGGGCGCCCGTGGTCCCGAGACACGCTGGCGGGTTCGAAGGACACGCGTAGCGCTGGGCCGTTTGCTCGAGCAGGCGGGTCACGACCTCCAGCGCCGTCGGGGCGCTCAGCGCCTCCTGGACGTACACCATGCTCCGCTGCTCGTGGAGGTCGAGCGCCTTGCGGAAGAGGGCCTCCTTGTCGCCGAACGCCGCGTACAGGCTCGGCCGGCTGATGCCCATCACCTCCGTCAGCTCGCTGAGCGACGCCCCCTCGTAGCCCCGGCGCTGGAAGAGATCCAGGGCGCGCGCTAGCGCCTGCTCCTCGTCGAACTCGCGATGCCTCCCCATGCCGTGGTCGCTCCTGGATACCGTACCGATCGAAACAGAATCTAGTTGACAGCGCGCCCTTCCGCAATCATACCGATCGATACAGTACCGAACGGTAACGTACTGACGGCTCCGGACGGCAGGGGTCCTGGCGGCGTTCCCTGCGCGGTCCTCTCTGTGGGCGGCGGCTGGGCGCTTGCGCCCTTCACGTCCTTTCACGTCATGCAGATGGAGAGTCCCTCATGAGTCATTCTCTTCAAGACAAGGTCGCGGTCGTCACGGGTGGCAGCACGGGCATCGGGCTCGGCATTGCGAAGCGCCTCATCTCCGAGGGCGCTTTCGTGTACATCACGGGACGCCGGCAGGCAGAGCTCGACGAAGCCGTGCGCTCGCTGGGCTCCCGGGCGGTGGGCGTACGCGCCGACGCTTCACGCCTCGATGATCTCGACGCGCTTTATGAGCGCATCCGCTCCGAGCGCGGCGTGCTCCACATCGTCGTCGCCAATGCGGGAGGTGGGGAGCTCGTGCCGCTGGGGAACATCACGGAGGAGCATTTCGACAAGACGTTCGGTACGAACGTGAAGGGCGTCCTCTTCACCGTGCAAAAGGCGCTCCCGCTGCTCGGGCCCGGCGCTTCGATCATCCTGATCGGCTCGACGACCTCCATCAGCGGCACGGGCGCCTTCAGCGTGTACAGCGCGAGCAAGGCTGCGGTGCGGAGCTTCGCGCGCAACTGGATTCTCGACCTCAAGGGGCGCGACATCCGGGTCAACGTCCTGAGCCCTGGCCCGGTGATGACACCGGGGCTCCTGGGGGTCATTCAGGGGGAAAACCAGGAGGCGATCCTCAAGGACTTCATCGCGCAGGTTCCGCTCGGGCGCATCGGCGATCCGGACGAGATCGGGAAGATCGCCGTGTTCCTCGCGTCAGACGCCTCGAGCTTCATCCATGGCGTGGAGCTCTTCGCGGACGGCGGGCTGGCGCAGGTGTGACGCGCCTCGGTCGCCCGCGCGCACGGCGACGCCGGCGTGCACGTTGAAGCCGGAGATCTCCGCGGCCCAGGGGCTCCTCGCACCGCTCCCGAAGCGCTCCTCGTCGAGCGAGATCTCCCTGCCTCGACCACCGCGCGTCCCGGCGGCGCGTCGCCGTCAACCGTCGGCGCGCACCGCGGGGAGCGGGCGGCGCCGGCAGCCCACCTCGACGAGGATGTCGCCGGGCGCCTTGAAGTAGAACATCACGCCGCGGCCGTTCTCGCTCACGGCGCCGCTGTCGATGCCCGCCGCGACGATCGCCGCGTGCTTGTCGTACACGGTGGCCACGTCGCCGACGAGGAAGCCGATGTGAAAGCCGTCCGGATAAGGGCCGTCCGCCTCGCGCCGGCGCTGGAGGACGAGCGTGAAGTCGCCGGGCCCCGTGAGGATGGCGATCGCCGGCGAGCGCCGGTTGCCGTGGACCTCGAACTGGAAGTGCCGCTCGAAGAACGCGGCCGTTTCGAGGACGTCGGGGACCTGGAGATCGATGTGATTGAGCTGCATGGGAGCCTCCACGGAGGACGCATGTGCGTCCAGGTGCCGTGGGACCTCACTCCGTGGTGGAGGGGACATGGGCTCCCGTCATGGGAGTGGCCGGGGCTCGCCTGAACCGGCCTACCTCTTTCGGCGAGGGAGAGGATAGCGAAGCGATCGCGACCTGGCAACGTCCCGCGAGACATCGACGCGCCGGTCTGTCGGTCGAGGAGAGCGCCGCGCGCGCTCGGCGGGGTCGGCGGAACCTCGACCTCGGTGGGCGGCGAGGCGGTGTCCGGTGGGCGGCGGGGCGGTGCCTCGACCTGGGTCGGGCCTCCACGCCCGAGGCGACGGGCGGTCGGCCAGCGGGCGCTCTGCGTTGCGGTCCGGAGGGGTCCGGCACCCCGGCAGGCGCTCCGGGGCACTCGCCTCCGAGGGGGCGCGAGCGGCGCGCCGTCGCGCTCCACGCTCACGGCTACCGCAGCGCGGCGGCGGGGCACGGTGAGGTCAGCCGATCAAACCGCGACGGGGAACGGGTTCCGCTCGTGGAACCCGGTCTGGTGGAAATAGGGGTACGCCAGTCTCGTCTTGCTGGCGGCATCCAGCTTTGCCACCTGCTCCGGCGTCAAGCTCCACCCGACAGCCCCAAGGTTCTGCCGAAGCTGTTCCTCGTTGCGGGCACCGATGATCACGGTCGCGACGCTCGGCCGCTGCAGCAGCCAGTTGATCGCGATCTGCGGGACGGTCTTGCCCGTCTCCTTCGCCACCTCATCGAGCGCGTCGACCACGCGGTAGAGGTGCTCGTCGTCCATCTGCGGCCCCCCCTCGACAACCTGCTTGTTCCGGAGCCGGCTGACCTCCGGCAGCGGCTGCCCGCGCCGGATCTTCCCGGTCAGGCGCCCCCAGCCCAGCGGGCTCCAGACCACCGCGCCGACCTTCTGGTCGAGCGCCAGCGGCATCAGCTCCCACTCGTAGTCGCGCCCCACCAGCGAGTAGTAGGCCTGGTGCGCCACGTACCGAGAAAGACCATACTTCTCCGAAACCGCCAGCGACTTCATCAGGTGCCAGCCCGAGAAGTTCGAGCAGCCGAGATAGCGGATCTTCCCCGCTCGGACGAGGTCGTCGAGCGTGCCGAGCGTCTCCTCGAGCGGCGTGAGCGCGTCGAAGCCGTGAAGCTGGAAGAGATCGATACGGTCCGTCTGCATCCGTCGCAGGGCCCCCTCGACGGACCTCACCAGGTGATACCGCGACGAGCCGACGTCGTTCGGCCCGGGGCCGCTCCGGAAGGTCGCCTTCGTGGAGATGATGACCTGATCCCGCCGGCCCTTGATCGCCTGGCCGAGGATCTCCTCCGCGAGCCCATCGGAGTAGACGTCCGCGCTGTCGAACATGTTGATCCCGGCCTCGAGCGAGATGTCGACCAGCCGGGTCGCCTCGGCCACGCCGTTCGCGCCGCAGCTGTTCCAGAACTCGTTGCCTCCGCCGAACGTCCCCGTCCCGAGGCTCAGCACCGGAACCTTGAACCCTGACCCGCCGAGCAATCTGAACTCCATCGATCTCCTCCGCCAACCTGGGGGTAACCTCGGAACGCAGGGGAGAGGAATGCTCGATTTCAGATTCTCGCTCCCTTGCCGCGGTCGAAGGCGGTAAGAACTCCAGCGCGATCCGAAAGTCAAGCGACCTCGTCGCAGTACGCCTGTTGTACAGCGAACTCGAGGCGGGAGCCGCGCTGCACGCTTCGCTCATGTCGACGAGCGTGCGTGCGGGGGCCGGTGACGGCGCGACCGAGCGGGACGGCAGGGCTCGACGGGCCATCAAGCCAGCTCCTGGAGGGCGCGTCGTCGGACGCGCGGCGCGCCTCATCGAGCGACGATCCCGCGCGTCCACGCGTCGTGGGAAGCGCTCGCGTCGCCCTGGATGGGCACCGCCGGCCCCAGGAAACGCGGCCCGCGGCCTGACCAGGTGTCGATGAGCGTCAGCGCCGTGGCGAGGAGCTCGCGCAGCGCGTCGCGGTCGGCGGTCGCGTAGGCGCGCCGGTCGGCGGCGTAGCCCGCCGCGGGGAAGCCCGCCGCGCGCGCCAGGTACAGGGCGCGCGGCAGGTGAAAGCCCTGGGTGCACACGACCGCGTCGCGCACGCCGAAGACGCGCGCGGCGCGCTGCATCGTGTCCAGCGTGCGCAGGCCCGCATGGTCCATGAACACGTCCTCGGAAGGCACGCCCCGGCTGACGAGCCACGCGCGCATGGCGTTGGGCTCGTCGTACCCGACACGCCCGTGGTCCCCGGAGACCAGGACGCGCCGGACCTTGCCGGCGCGGTACAGCTCGAGGGCCGCGGCGAGCCGATCTTCGAGGACCGCCGACGGCGTTCCGTCCGGCCACACGAGCGCGCCCGGGACGATGGCCACCTCGCCCCGCGGTACGGCGTCGAGCTCGCGGTAGATGCGCGCCGACCGGAGGACCCAGAGGCGCGCGCCGGCCAGGGCAGCGCCCCCGACGAGCAGCAGCAACACAAGGGTCACGAGCGTGCGATAGGCGAGCCGTCGAGGGGTCGACGCGCCGAGGCGAGGCCGGGCCGGGCGAGGCTTCGGGAGCACGCCCGGCTCAACGCGCCGTCCGGCGCGCGTATTCTGGCGCGCCGGAAGGACGCGGCGCGCGATCACGGGCTCATGTGTTCACGCGATCAAAGACCCACGTCGCGACGGAACGCCAGCACGGCCTCCGCGGCGCCGCCCCATCGCCGCCCAGAGAGGTGCCTCTCCTCCCGGGCTCGTGCTCACCTCTCGGCTGAGCCGCCGTGAACGACGTACAGAGACCCCCGACCTGTAGGGATGGATACGGGGCACTTGTGTTTCCACTGCTGCTCCGTGTGAGTTTCCTATCGAGAACTGATTATCTGTCATGCGCGCCACCTTGACAGGCCAGTCCTCGATGTGATGGCGTATCCTGACGGGCGCGCATGTACTTGACATCTCCTTCCGCGCCGCGTCGTTCCGGCAGCCCCGACCACGAGCCGGCCTCGGGGCGGGACCTCGGGGCGGCGATGGCCAGGCTCCGTGCGGGGATCCCCCGTCCGGTACGTCGGGGCAGCCGCCGAATACGACTTCGACGAGTGCGGGGCGAACCAGCGCCATTTCATGCAGACGTGGACCGTCGACGGCGACGCCTTCGTCGATCTCGCCCCCGTTCTCGTCCCATGTAAACCCGATCGAACTGCGCGCAGGGGAACGGCGCGCGACCGAACGATCCACGTGAAAGGAGGGGTCTCATGACGACGAACGGACGATGCTGGGCGGCGGCCTTCGGGCTCACGCTGATGACGGCGGCCTGCGGAGCGAGCGATACCGACGCGGGGCGGGAACCCACGCCCATCGAACGGGCGCCGGTTCCCCAGAATGAGTTCACTCCGGTGGAGATCGAGGCGACGATCGACAGGCTCGTCGCCGAGATCAACAAGACCTCGATCCAGCGGACGCAGCTAACGGTGTTGCTGAAGGAGCTCGATGGCTTCTTTGCTCCGATCGCCACGGGCGCGAACCGAGCCATGGGTGAGCTCGGGGCCGCGGAGAGGGTCACGGGGAACGTGCTCGGGACCAACCGTGCTTCGACCGAAGCCATGGCGCACCAGACTGTGCAGATAGAACAGGCGGTGACGGAGGGCACCGAGGGAATCGCCATCACGCCCTTCGGCGAAGTCAATATGGACGCTATCGACGATGCCGTCGCGAAGGGGATCCCCGTGGTGACGCTCGAGACCGACCTGGCGAGGTCGAAGCGCTCGATCTACGTAGGGATCGACAACACGTCTGCCGGGACCACGGCTGGGAAGACCCTGCTCCCGATGCTGCCCCGCCCGCCGGGTACGGTGATACTCCATGGCACCGAGGACCCGACCTGGCTCGACGGTGTCCGTCGAACTCAGGCTGCGCAGTCCGTGTTCGAGGCAGCCGGTTACGACGTGCTGGTACAACCGATCGACTATCTTCACGAAGCTGAAGACGCCGAAGCGCTGAAAGCCGCGATCGACGCCGCGGACCCGCCCGTCGTGGGCCTGATCGGCGTGTTCAGCGTCTCGTATCGGTGCGCTGCGTATTCCGGGCTGGCGTGACGGCCGATTCCGACAGCACGTGACGGCTCGTTCCGACGGGACGTGACGGGGCGTTCCGGGCCACCCGACGGGGGTTCCGACACACCTGACGGCTCGTTCCGACGCACGTGACGAGCCGTTCCGAGGGATGTGACGGACCGTTCCGACGGGGGTGACGGCCCGCAGGCGGCGCTCGCGGTCGCAGCCTCATCGCGTACATGGGCGCGATGTCGGAGCGGCTATCGATGCGTAAGGTTCGAGAGATTTTGAGGCTCAAGTTCGAGTGCAAGCGCAGCCGAGCGGAGATCGCGGCGGCGGCCTGCGTCGGCGAGAGCACGGTCAGCGGCTACCTGGCGCGCGCGGAGAAGGCGGGGCTGACGTGGGAGGTCGCCCGAGAGATGACCGACGCCGAGATCGAGTCGCGGCTGTTCCGCGACGTCGGTCGCAACGAGCCGCCCGCGCGCGTGCCGATCGACTTCGCCTGGGTGCACCGCGAGCTGTCGAAGCCGTGCGTCACGCTGCAGACGCTTTGGCTCGAGTACCGCGAAGCGAGCGCGGCGCAGGCTCCGCTGAAGCCCTACGAGTACAGCCGGTTCTGCGACCTGTACGCAGGCTGGAAGAAGAAGCTCGGCGTCGTGATGCGTCAGGTTCACCGCGCCGGCGAGAAGGTCTTCATCGACTACTCGGGAAGGAAGCCGCACATCGTCGATCGGACAACCGGCGAGGTGATCGAGGTCGAGCTGTTCGTCGCGGTGCTCGGCGCGAGCAACTACACGTACGCCGAGGCGACGCGCTCGCAGAAGCTCGCGGACTTCGTCGGCTCGACGGTGCGGATGTTCGAGTACTTCGGTGGCGTGCCCGAGGTGCTCGTCCCCGACCAGCTCCGCAGCGCGGTCTCCGGGCCGGACCGGTACGAGCCGGACATCAACCCGACCTACCTCGAGATGGCGCGCCACTACGGCGTGACGGTCATCCCGGCTCGGCCCCGGAAGCCGCGCGACAAGGCGAAGGTCGAGGGCGGCGTGCTCATCGCGCAGCGCTGGATCCTCGCTTCACTCCGGCACCGGACCTTCTTCAGCCTCGCCGAGCTCAACGACGCGATCGCGTCGCTGCTGGAGCGGCTGAACGCGAGGCCGTTCCAGCGGCTCGACGGCTGCCGGCGCACGGCGTTCGAGACCATCGACAAGCCCGTGATGCGGCCGCTGCCGGCACGGCGGTACGAGCTCGCCGACTGGAAGCACGCCAAGGTCAACATCGACTACTGCGTCTGCTACGACGACCGGCTCTACAGCGCGCCGTACACGCTGGTCGGTGCGCGCGTCGAGATCCGAGCGACGGCCTCGGTCGTGGAGCTGTTCCACGACGGCGTGCGCGTCGCGTCGCACGCGCGCAGCTACGGCCGGAAGGGGTCGGCCGTGATCGTTGACGAGCATCGCCCCAGAGCCCATCGCGACTACGGCAAGTGGCCGCCGGAGCGCGTGGTGGCGTGGGCCGAGACGATCGGCCCGAACGTCGGCGAGCTCGCGCGTGCGGTCATGCGCCACCGCACCCACCCGGAGACCGGCTACCGGACGTGCCTGGGCGTGATCCGGCTCGCGGACAAGTACGGTCGCGAGCGTGTCGACGCTGCGTGCGCGCGTGCGCTCCGCATCGGCAGCCCCACCGCCAAGAGCGTGACCGCGATCCTGAGGAACGGCCTTGACCGCGCGCCGCTAGTCGAGCCGCCGCCCCGGGGGGCGCTGGCGCACGAGAACATTCGCGGTGCTGAGTACTTCGACAAGGAGGAGAGGAGTGATCTTGGAAGAGACGATTCAGAAGCTGGTCGAGATGAAGCTGAACGCGATGGCGGCGATGTTGAGAGAGAGGGCGGCAGCGCCGTCGACGGAGCCGCTCTCCACTGAGGAGGTGATCGGGCTGCTCGTCGACCGCGAGTGGACGGCGCGTGAGAACAAGCGACTCCATCGCCTGCTGAAGGATGCGCGGGTGCCGGGGGGCGCGTGCATGGAGGACTTCTCCTGCGAGGCAGGGCGCGGCGTGGACAGGCCCTTCGCGCGCGTGCTGGGCTCCTGCCAGTGGGTCCGCGCGAAGCAGAACGTGATCGTGCTGGGAGCGACCGGAGCCGGGAAGAGCTTTCTCGGCGGCGCGCTCGCGCAGGCGGCGTGCAGGCAGGGTTTCCGCGCCCTCGTCATCCGCACCCCGCGCCTGCTCCAGCAGCTCGCGGTCGCGCGTGCCGACGGGACCTACGCGAACGCCCTTGCGCGCCTCGCCAAGGTCGCCGTGCTGGTCCTCGACGACTTCCTGCTTGCGCCCATGACCGATGTCGAGAGGCGCGATTTGCTCGAGGTCCTCGAGGATAGATATGACAGGTCGTCAACAGTGATCACTTCGCAGATCCCGACGAAAAGTTGGCATCAAGCCATCGGAGAGGCGAGCATCGCCGACGCGATCTGTGACCGCGTCGTCCACAACGCGCACCTGGTGACGCTCCGCGGCGGGTCGATGCGGAAGAAGAAGGCGGTGGCTCCCGAGGTGACCGAGACGAAGACCTGACCGCGCTCGTCGCTGCGCTCCGGTCCACGTCACGCCGGACTGGGCCGTCGCGTCGCTCCGGAACGAGCCGTCACGTCCGTCGGAATACGCAGTGCGCGATGGCCGCAGACGCCGCGGGCCTGCCGCCGGACCTCCCCATCGTCGCATTCGATTTCGAGCCGCAGACCGTCGATTACATGCGCCAGGGTCGCATCAAGGCCACGCACGTCCAGCGGCAGTACTACACGGGGTATCTGGGGCCCTATATCGTCTACGGCATCAAGACCATCGGCCTCGACGCGACCAAGCAGATCCTGGCGTCGCGGTTCGAAGATGGCCGGTTCGACCTCGGCGCCGACGTGGTTCTGGCGGAGAAGGTGGACGATTTCTACGACTTCCTCGACCTGATCGGCGCGGATCAGTAGCGCCGTCGCGGCTCCCTCGATGATCTCGTAGGCAACGAGGATCTCCCTCCGACACGCCGGACACACGACGCGCACGAAGCCCCACGGCAGGAGCCCGCAGCGAAGGTAGCGGCGAAGCTCTTGTTCGATGTAGCGCGGCAGGGATGTGCCGCGCTCCTCGCTTTCGCGCGGGCGATCGGGTGTGTTACATTGCAGATTCGGCGCGCGGGAAGGCACCGCGCGAATGGCATCCCGAACCGCGTTACACGCTGGGCCGCCAATTGCCGTGGAACCCGAATGGCACGCGGTGCGGCAAGCGGGCGACCGCGACGGGTCCAGCGGGAAGGCCCATGGCATCGAACACCAGCAAGTCGCTGCGCTTCTCCTGTTCACGCCAGGCCACGGCGAGCAGCCAGCCGTCGCCCTCGGCCGCGTCCTCCGCGCGCGGCACGAACACCGGTTCGGACACCACGTCGCCGTGCGGCAGCGTGTGAATGCTGCGTTCGCCGGTGTCGAAGTCGAATCGGGCGAGGCTGTTGTAGAGCACGCTCTCCGAGTCGTCTCGTGCGCGCGAGGTCGCATGGCAGGTGTAGAAGCCGTAGCGGTTGCGCCGCCCCGTGTAGCGCTCGTCGATACGTGGAAACTCCGCCACGAGATCGTCGAGGTAGTCACGCCGGAACCCCGCGCCTGCATCCGCCAGGTGGAAGGTCCAGCGGCACAGGCGAGCGGCCATCGCCTCGGGGTCGCCGGGGCGGCCCTCGGCATCGGGCAGGCCGGGCGCAGTCTTCGATTGCATGACGTAGGCCACGATGGTGTCGCCGTCGTCCCAGGCATTCATCACATGGAACATGTGGCAGGCGTCGGTGTGGAACCAGCGCAGCGTGTCGGCCGCGTTCCCGCGCTGCATCACGCCGACGTGGGTCCGCAAGCTCGCATCCCAGGCCAGCAGCGGCTTGCCGCGCATCGCGCGTTCCACGCTGAGCGTCAGCGGCGTGATGGGAAACAGCACATACCCGCGCGTCATCATGAAGTCGTGCACCATGCTGGCATACGGCGCCGTGAACGACCGAAGCTGCGTGACCTCGCAGCGCGTGTCCATCACGCCATAGAGCATGCTCGGCGAGCAGGGACCGTCGGGCGAGTACGCGAAGAAGTGCAGCTCGCCGCTCTCGGGGTCGATCTTGGGGTGCGCGGTGAAGCGCGAGGTCACGCGGTCGCCGAAGCTCTGGTGCCCCTTGGGAGCCAGCGTGCAGGGGTCCAGTTCGAAGGGCTGATGCGACTCTTCGAGCGCGAACAGCCGATCGCCATGCCAGAGCATGCTGGTGTTGGCCGTGCCGCCGTTGCGGCCGTGCGCCAGTGGGTCGCTGGTGGCGGGGTTTCCGAAGGTGCCGAAGAGCGCGCGCCCGGCTTCGTGCTCGAGCTGCCACTTCGGCGTGCGCGCCCAGCGATTGCGGTACGACACCTTGCCGGCGCCGATGTGGAACGCATGCACCATGCCGTCGCCGGAGAACCAGTGATAGTTGTCGTCGCGTGGCGTGTACTGCGGGTTCGGGCCGACACGGTACAGGCTTCCTTCCAGCTCGGGCGGCAGGGTGCCCTCGATCTCGAGCGCCGCGATGTCGTGCTCCTCGCGGAGCGGCGCGAAGTTGCCGGTAAAGAAATGAGGATTCGTCTGCGTTCTTGCGTTCACGTGAGGCATTCGGGATTCAATTCATTCAGGAAGTCGATGTGGCGTCGAGTCGTGCGATGGCTCGCCCGACATAGTCGGCCAGCGTCGCGTCGATGCCCGAGCCTGCGCGCAGGGCCGGGTCGCGGCGGAACGCGGCTTTCAGCTTCGCGTCCAGCGCGGCGTCGCCGCCGGCCTTGGCCAGCGACCCAACGTCGCGCGAGAGCCTGTGCCTGCGGGCTCTCGGGCGATGCGCCGGCCGCGACCAGCTCGTGCAGCCACGCCGACAGTCCGGCGCGCTCGGGCGTTACAGCGTTGGTGAGACCGTCGCGCTGCGCTTTGAGCGTGCGCTGTTCGTCGTCGCTGAAGTACTTCGAGCCCGCGACCATGCTTTCGAGCGCCACGAGGCAGTCGTCGATACCGGGCTCTTCGTTGGCCTGCAGTTGAGCCTGCACGGCGAGCAGGTGGGTGCGCAGCGCGGACGCTCGCAGGATCTCGCGGTCGAGCTGCGCCACCTGCCGGGCCACCACCTCCGAAAGCCCGCCGGCCGCGTTGTCGAGCAAGTCTTGTATGTCAGCCAGCGACAGGTCGAGGCGCCGCAGCGCCTGGATGCGGTACAGCCGGGCGACGTCCTTCCGGTCGTACAGGCGGTAGCCACCCTTGGATCTTGCGGACGGCACCAGCAGGCCAATCTCGTCGTAGTGCCGCAAGGCGCGCACGGTCAGCCCGGTGCGCCGGGCAAGTTCGCCGATCTTCAGAGACATGCCTTCCCTCTCAAGCCGAAGGCATCCTAGACCCTGCCGCTGCGAGAGGGTCAAGCGGTTTTCTCTGGGGTCGGCGCGCGTTGTTGTTCAGGTCCACGACCAGACCGGCCAGCAGGCGCTGCCTGCTGGCGAAGTGCGCAGCCTCGATGGCCCGTCCCCGGATCGGCGCCGAACGGACGATGCTCGGGGTAAGCCGGCTCACCCCTCCCCGAGCAATCCCTTCATCACGAGGTCGGCTGCCGTGAGGTGCTGTCGGCCGCGCGATCTCATGTGATGGCAGGATGGCGCTCTCCCTCCGCCGCGGGGAACCTTGCGTTTGGCAGACAAGGACCCAGGAAGGAGAGCGCCGATGAAAAGAGGCATCGGATTGCGAGGCTAGGACGTCGAATACCCGTTCTGCCGCCCAGTCGCCGGTTGTCGGGGCGCCTCGGGTCGGTCGGCGCTGCGCGACCGAGCGCGTTTGCCCCGGACCTGTGGCGCGGGCAGCGCCGCGGGCGCGCGTCATGCGCTTCGCGACGCGCGCGGCGATGCCGGGAATTTCCCCTCAACGACCGGCAGTTGATATAACGTATAAAAAGTACGATCCACTGATCCGCCTCAAAAAAAAAAGCCAACAGATCCAACGAGCTCACTCGGCTGTGTAAAATTTCCTACATCACGATGGCCCCGGGACGCGCACGAGAAATCGGGGCACGGGCGGACCGGCTGCGGCCACGGAGTGGAATCCGTGGCCGCGGCCGATCCGGCGTGTGTCCGTGTCCCCGAGTGTTTTCGACCCGTGAACGGTCACGTTCCGCTTTGATGTCCTGGATCAGTCGGTCCGGGCGGTGAGCGGTTACGATTAGACGACAACGAAACGCAGCACGAGGGATCGGCACGCTGTGCGCAGATCCCTGGCCAAAAGTCGACAGCAAGGAGATCTTTGTATGAAAATGATGATGGTGTCGGTGTTCATGTCCCTCGGACTGAGCTTGGGCTGCAGCGTCGGCGGCGAGGGCGAGACGCCCGCTGAGGAGAGCGCAGCGGCGGACATTGGGCAGGCGGAGCAAGAGATCAACACACCGTGCTTCCAGGATTGCCAATGTCCTCTTACGGAGCGCTGCGACTTGACCAGATATTACTGCGAGTCTTATGCAGTATGGGGTGGTGACACCAGTCCCCTCAAATGTGTCAATAATTGCCAATGCCAGACATGGTGGTCCCCGGGGTCCTATTGTGACATGGATTCTGGCAGCTACGGTCACTGCAAGTGAACATCCTTGGTCAACTCACTGCGTCAAGGCAAGCCAGGTGACGAGGGCTGAACGATCCGAGGTCGATCGCTCCTTCGCATCGCGTCAGTACCGCGAGCACGAGGAGAGACGACCAGTCTAGAAGCAGCGGGCGCGCCGGTCGGCGTCGGCGTCGCTCCCTGCGACAGGCTGCCCGTCGTGCCGCCCCCGCCGCCGTGGTGGTCCGGAGTACATCGTCGCCGCTCCCGGCCTGCTGGAGCTCGCGCTGTCATGCCGCCGTGACAGCGCCCGTCGCGCGCGCGTGACAGCTGTCCCGGCGGCGTGTCGGCGCCCGGCGCGGCGCTCGCCGGCGATGCGCGGATCCGCCGGTAAACGCGGCGATCCGCGCCGCCGGCCGGAGCGGCACACCGGTTGCGATGCGCCCCCTCGAACGCGACGAAACGCGGATCGAGGAGGATGCGGACATGACGTCTCGGGACAGCGGCGCAGGCAACGTGAAGCACCAGGGGATCTTCGGCGCGCGGCGCGGGGCGAGGCTCGGGCTCGTCGCGCTCGCCGCGCTGGCGAGCGCCGTCTCGGTGAGCCGCCCCGCGGCCGCGGTGAGCGCCGAGCCCGGGCTGCGCGAGATTCCGCTCGACCCGACCGGCGCGACCTTCCGCGCCGAGGTGATCGGCGACGAGCACTTCGACTTCCTCCGGATGGCGGACGGCACCGTCGTCGTGCTCAACGACCTCTCGGGCGACTACGAGGTCGCCGAGCTCGGCTCGGATCGGCGCGGCGCCCCCGCGCTCGTCCCCTCCGGGGTGCTGGTCCGCGACCTCCGCGCGCAGGGCGGCACCGTGGATCCGGCGCTGCTCCCGCGCATCGACGACGAGGCGCTCGACGCCCTCTGGGAGGCGGCGATCCCGCGCGCCGCCGGCTCGCTCCCGCGCGCGGCGGGCCTGGCCGCGAGCGCCGCGGTCCGGCGGCCCCTGCTCACCATCCTGCTGGAGTTCACCCAGGGGGGCGGGATCGCCGCGCCGGGCGCGTTCACCGGCAACTTCGAGACCGACATCGCGTACTGGAAGCAGACGATGTACGGGAGCCTCCCGGGCTCGGTGAACCATTATTACGCCGACATGTCGCGCGGGAAGTTCTCCTTCGCCCGCGCGCGGGAGACCCAGGGCACGGCGGACGACGGCATCGTCCGGATCAAGCTCCCGTTCGCGCACCCGAACAGCCAGAAGGACTATTCCCTCCTCCAGCTGTACCTGAAGGAGGCGCTCGTGATGGCGAATCCGTACGTCGACTTCGCCTCGTTCGACGCCAACGCGGACGGCAAGGTCCGCGGCGACGAGCTCAACGTGGTCTTCGTCGTGGCCGGCTACGAGGCCGCGAACTCGAAGAAGACGCCGGCCGTCTGGGCCCACGCGAAGGGCTTCGACGAGCCGATCACCCTCGACGGCAAGGCCCTCACCGGCTACGTCGCGCTCGGCGAGCGGCAGGTCCACAAGATCCGCGGGGTGCCCACGACGATGCCGGCCACCGTGGGGGTCATCGTCCACGAGCTCGGGCACGCGGCCGTCGGCCTCCCGGACCTCTACAAGGGCCCGACCCCGCTCGGCGCGTGGTGCGTGATGGCGAGCGGGAGCTGGGGGAGCACGGACGGGGCGCCCGCCGGCTCGGTGCCGGTGGCGATGGGCGCCTGGAGCCGGATCGAGGCCGGATTCCTCGCGCCGACCGTGATCGAGCCCGGGGCCCCGCCGCACGACATCCCCATCGTCCAGTCGGCCGGCGCGGAGCTCTTCGGGCAGGGCGTCGAGCCGACGATTTACAAGGTCGAGACGTCGGATCCGGACCAGTACTTCCTGATCGAGAACCGCCAGAACGAGGGCTACGACCGCGGCCTGCAGCGCTGGCTCGACTTCGAGGACGTCTCCGGCGGCGTGGGGATCTCCCGCGTCGACGAGGCCAGGAAGGCGGGCAGCGGGAAGGTCGCCTTCATGGCGGGCAATCCCAGCTCGCCGAGCTCCCTCGCCAGCCTGTACAACGCGGAGGGCGGCCGGACCTTCACGCCGCTCACCGATCCGAGCAGCGACGACGGGGACGGGCAGTTCACCGGGCTCTCGATCACCGGCTTCAACGCCGCCGGTCCGATCATGCTCGCGCACGTGAGCTACGTCCCGTTCGCCTGCAACGCGATCACCGCCTCGGTGGCGGAGCACGAGATCCACGGCCGCGCCCAGAAGCAGATCGTGGACTTCGGCGAGGAGCAGCTCTTCGTCGGATACAGCACCACGGGCGCGCACGAGCCCCTGGGGCTCGACAAGGACGAGATCGTCACGCTCCACGTGGAGGCGCCGGGCATGTGGAGCGTCGGGGGCTGCGACTGAGCGGGGTGGCGTCCCGCCTCGCGGCGCGATCCCGCGGGCGCGCTCGCTCCCTCGAGGGGACCGTCGCCGGCGGCGCGACGCGCGGCGCCGCCGATCAGGGCGGGAGAGCGGAGCGGGCGAAAGAGGCGGGCGTCATGCGCCCGCGGTCCCCGCGTCGCCCGCCATGAAGGACCTCGCGCAGGCGAGCGCGCCGCGCATTCCCGCGACGGAGTGCTCGAAGAACCGGTCCTCCGCGTGCTCGCCGTCCTTGTAGACGACGAGCTTGATCGGCCCCGTCTCCGCGCCCCACTCCAGGTCGATCGTGTACGGGCTCGTCCCCTTCTTGACGAGCCGCCGGGTGATGCGCCGCTCCTGGACCTTGAAGTCGGGACACCAGCCGTCGTAGGTGACGCCGATCCCGTCGTGCTCCTCGGGAGAGAAGGCCGGATCGTTCAAGGCCTCGACGGCGGTGCGATAAAGAGGATCGTTCGCGCGGAAGCCCGCGAGCCACGCCTCGTACCGCTTCCGCCCTTCCTCCTGGGCCTTGCGCCTCGCCTGCTCCTCCTCGGACACCCACTCGCTCTCCAGGACGAGCGTCAGGCCCTCGCGCCGGAGCGTCAGGATCGCTGCGATCGGCGCCTCGGCCTCGTCGCCTCTGGCGTCGCTGGGCGCCGACCGATAGCAGGTGATCGTCCCGCCGGCGTCCACCTTCGGCGGGCGCCGATCGGCGGCGATCATCGCGGGCGCCTCGATCTCGGGCCACCCTGACATCGGGTCGGAGAAGTCGAAGAGGCGGAATTCGTACGGGCACGCCCAGATGCACCCCTCGACGACGAGCGTCGCGGCCGACGGCTCGAAGCGCATCTCCACCCAGCAGAAGCCGACCCCTTCCCTCGCCTCCTCCGGCAGGTGGTCTCGGCGCTTTCCGGTGTCGAGCTCCACCACGGTCTGGCCCTGGTAGTCCTCGCCGCACACCAGGTAGTCGTGGCCGTTCGGGTGCGCCTCGACGAAGAGGAACGGGAACAACCCGAAGTTCCGCTGCACGACGGCGATGGGGTCGGCCGCGCCGGTCGTGTAGACCTCGCCCTGGGAGTAGTCCCAGGCGCCGTGTCCGGTCGAGTAGCTCGACACCACGAGCCGGTACTTCCCCGTGGGGCTCGAGCTCTCGCAGCGCGAGCCCTCTTCCTCGTTCTCCGGCCGGAAGATCGCCGCCTTCTCGGCCGCGCGGGCCGCTGATTCGTCCGTCATCTCTCCTCCGCGGCCGCGGCCTCGCCCGGCCGCGCTGCGCCGAGGGTAGCAGAGGCGCGCTCGAGCGGGCGCCGACCTGTACCTGTCGCACGACTGATACAGTGCATTCGCGCGGCGCGGCCCGTGTGCCTTCACCGGCGAGCGGCGCCTCCTTACGCTCTCGGCCATCCCCGACCGGAGCGACCCGCGATGACCGAGCTCGTCCCCCTGGCGACTTACTGCTTCGTGATGTCCAGCACCCCCGGACCGAACAACATGATGGTCACCGCCTCGGGCGCCAACTTCGGCTACCGCGGAACGCTGCCGCATGTCCTGGGCATCGGCGTGGGCGGCGCGGTCCTGACCTTCGTCACGTGCCTCGGCCTGGGCGCGCTGTTCACCGCGTACCCGGCGCTCCACGGCGCGCTGCGCGTGGCCGGCGCGCTGTACCTGCTGGTGCTGGCGTGGAGGCTGACCGGCGGCGCCGCGCTGAAGGGCGCCGAGGTGCCGCGGCCGCTGTCGTTCGCGCAGGGGGCGCTGTTCCAGGTCGTCAACCCGAAGACCTGGGTCAGGGCGATCACGACGGCCTCGGTGTTCATGCCGGCGGGCATGGGCGCGGCGAGCGGCGCGCTGCTCGTGTCCGCCGTCGGCCTCGCCATCGCCTTTCCGTGCGTCTCGGCGTGGGCGCTGTTCGGCGTGGCGATCCGGCGATTTCTGACCGACCCGCGACGGCAGCGGCTGTTCAATGGCATCATGGCGGGCGCGCTGGCGGTGCTGGCGCTGCTGTTCCTGCGCTGACCCATGTCCTCGCTCGACCTCCCGCGCTGACCCATGTTCTCGCTCGACCGCGACTCCGCCATTCCCCTGGCCGACCAGATCGAGGCGCGGCTGCGCGCGCTGATCGAGGGCGCGCGGTTGCCGCCCGGCGCGCGGCTGACGTCGATCCGCCAGCTCTCGGGTCAGCTGGGCGTGAGCCCCAACACCGTTGTGGCGGCCTACGATCGGCTGGCGGCGGCCGGGCTGGTCGAGTCGCGCGGCACGGCCGGGTTCTTCGTGTGCGAGGCGGCGTCGGCCATGCCGAGCGAGGCGTGGCTCGAGGCCGGGGACGAGCAGGAGCCGGTGTGGCTGGCGCAGCAGTCGAACGACCAGCGCGCCGGCGTGCTCCTGGCCAGCAGCGGCGCCCTGCCGGCGAGCTGGCTGAGCGACGCCATCCCCGCGACCGTGCTCCAGCGCGCGCTCGCCCGGAGCGAGGCCGGCATGGCGGCGCGCTGCCCGCCGCAGGGGCTGCCCGAGCTGCGCGAGCGGATCGCGACGCTGCTGCGCGCGCAGGGCATCGCGGCCGACGCGGGCTGCGTGCTCACCACCTGGGGCGGTACGCACGCCATCGACCTGATCTGCCGGAGCGCCCTCCAGCCGGGCGACGCGGTGCTCGTGGAAAACCCCGGTTATTTCCTGATGTTCGGCCGCCTGCGGCAGGCGGGCTACCGCATCGTGCCGGTGGCGCGGAGGCCCGACGGCGTGGACCTCGACGCGCTGGAGGCCGCGTGCCGCGAGCACCGGCCCAAGCTGATGTTTTTGCAGAGCGTGCTGCACAACCCGACCGGCTGGGGATCGAGCGCGGCCAACCTGCACCGCGCGCTGCTGATCGCGCACCGGCACGGCGTGCTCATCGCCGAGGACGACGTGCACGGTCACTTCCACCCCGGGCATCCGACGCGCCTGGCGCAGCTCTCGGGGCTGGACGGGGTCGTCTATTATTCGAGCTTCTGCAAGGCGCTGAGCCCGGCGCTGCGCCTGGGCTACATCGCGGCCGAGCCGGGGCGGCTGAAGCCGCTCCTGCGCGAGAAGATCTACTCGGTGCTGACGACCGGCGCGCTGAACGAGCTCGTGCTGCTGGAGGTGCTGTCGGCCGGCAGGTGGCGCAAGCACATCGACCGGCTGCAGCAGAAGCTCGGCGCGGCGCGGAGCGCGGCGGCGCGCCGGCTGCGCGACGCCGGCGTGCTGCTCGACCAGCCGGGAGAAGGCGGGCTGTTCCTCTGGGGCGCGGTGCCGCGCGGCGTGGACGTCGACGAGCTGGTGAAGGACGCGTACCTCAACAAGATCCTGCTGGCGCGCGGGGCGACGTTCATGGCGGATGGAGCGGCGGATCCGCACCTCCGGTTCAACGCGGTGTTCAGCCAGCACGCGCGGGTGGCGGAGTACCTGGCGCAGCGGTTCGCGGCGGTGGCGAGCGCGCGGGGGGCGATGGAGCGGGCGGGCGTGGTGGCGTGACGGGCCGGGAGGCTGCGCGGTCGGCGTCACGCCTGAAGGGGTGTCACGCGCCGCCGGAGGTGCCGGCGCTGGCCCATTCGCCCTCGGTCGCGCGCGTCTCGCGGAGCTCGTAGTGCTGCGAGCGGGCGTCGAAGCGCGCGAGGACCTGGCGCGCCTTGGCTGGCACATAGGCGGTCTCGTGATCCTCGCCGGCGAACGCCTTCACGGCCTCGATCGAGTCGAACCACATGATGGTGATGAACTCGACCTCGTCCCCGAGCGGGCGCCGGAGCAGCTCGATGCGGCGGAAGCCTCGCACCTGCTTCGCCAGGATCCCCGGGAAGATCTCCATCTTCAGCAGGGCCTCGTAGATGTCCGCGTTCTCGGGGGTTGTCCAGCCGTGCCAGATCCGTCGAATCATGCGACCTCCTGCGGCAGCGCGCCCGGGGCACACGATCCACGCCCCGCGCTGCGGGGCGTACGAGACGCCAGAGCCGTCGCTCCTGTCAAGCGCGCCGCAGGAGATGCCGCTTCAGGACCGCCGGAACGCCTGATGCGACGCGACGCGCTCGCGACCGATCACTTGTGCGTCGGAACGATCTTCTTGATGGTCCCGTCGTCGTTGAAGTAGGCGCGATCGACGCACGTCGATCGCCGGTAGCTGCCGCCGGTCGGCAGCCCGGCGTTGTGGTACGTGAGGTAGCTGGCGCCCTTGAAGTCGAAGAGCGACTGGTGAATTGTGTCGCTGTTCGGCACCCGGTCCAGGATGACGCCCCGATGTTGCCACGGCCCCTCAGGCGACGTGCTGGTGGCATAGGAGATGGTCTCCGGGAAGCCCGAAGCGTACGTCAGGTAATAGAGGCTGCCGTGCTTGGAGAGGAACGGCGCCTCGGTGTAGCTGGGGATGTCCTTGAGCACGTGGATCTCGGCGCTGCCGAGGCTGCGGCCCTGCATCTTCCCGCTGCCGTCGGTGGTGTAGGTCTCCCCCTTCAGGTGGATCATGTCCTGCTCGAGCTCGACCCAGTACAAGACCCCATTTCCCCAGTACATGTAGACCCGGCCGTCGTCGTCGACGAGGACCGTCGGGTCGAGGTTTCGCCACGAATGCTCTGCCGTGCCCTGGGTGTCGGCCAGGAAGATGAGCGGGATTCCCCGTGCGTCTCTGAACGGGCCTTCCGGCTTGTCCGCGACCGCCACGCCGATCGAGATCCCATAGCCGGACTGGCCGCCCTCCACCGGCGCGTAGAAGTAGAACTTCGGGCTGCCGTCCTTGTCGTCGCGGTGGACCACCTGAGCCGCGTTGGCGTTGCCCGTCGAGTCGCCGCCGCGAGCCCAGGAGAACACATCGTAGCGCATCACCGCGCCCTTGTTCTCCCAGCGGACCATGTCGGACGACGTCCAGAGCCGATAGTCGAACATGCGATATCCGCTCGCGCCTTCCGCCTGCTCGTCATGGCCGGTATACAGATAGACCTTGTTGTTCCAGACCATGGCGGCGGCATCCGCGGTAAAGATGTGGTCTCCTGGGCCGCTCGTCGGATCTGGCGCGTCGTACTTGATGATGGGATTGTCGAACTCCGTCGGTGGCGGCGCGTCGTCCCCGCCGCCGCTGCCGCCGGCCCCGGGATCGGTGGTCATTCCGCCGCCGGCGCCGGTGCCGCCGGTGCTGCCGGTCGTGGCGGTGCTGGTGCTGCCGGTCGCGGCGGCGCCACCTCCAGCCTGTCCACCGGCTCCCTCAGCCTGTCCACCGGCTCCACCGGCGCTGTCGGTGCCGCTCGACGTTTGGCCCGTCTGGCCCGTCTGGCTCGTCTGGCCCGTCTGGCTCGACGAGCTGCAAGCCGTGATCCAGAGCCCCGTGATGACGAGCGCCAGAGACTGCGCTCCCAAGAAAGAGAGTTCTCGCCTCTTCATGTCTGACCTGGCCGGTCGGGGATCTGCGAGGTGTCGCCGCCCCAGGCGGGATTACGCGCCCGATAAAGCGAGGATCCGAACCGGAGAGCCAATTGTTAACGCTAACATTACCGATGTCAAAGAAAATGAACCGGCGCGCGGCGGCCCTCGATCGCATCGGGTGCGCGGAGGCGGCCGGCCACGTCGCCCGCGTGAGCTGTCGCACGAGAGCTCGTCGGGCGGGCTGGCGCTGACCGCGCGGCCCGGCGCCGCACCTCCTGACGCGGCGCTCCGGAGGAGCCTCGCCGGCCCTGTCCTCCCCCGGCCTCGAGGAGATCGGTGGGCCGGTCGACTGGAATCAACATCGGTTATGTGATCGTTAACATTTTCACAAGCTGTCGAGTTCGTCGATGGCGCCGTCGTCCACGAGGTGCCCGTGGAGGGCCATCAGCTCGTGAATGGCGAGGCGATCCTCGACGGCCAGCGTCATGTCATGCCGTGTCATATCCGCCTTTCCAAGGGTGGTCCGGATCGGTGTACCCGGGTCTTCGTCGGCAAGTCAACCCGGCCGACGGGGAGGTTCGTGGAGGAGCTGGATCGGCAACGTGGCTGCGGAGATCTGGTATGATCCACTGTTGCGCTCGTGGCGGGTCCCCACAGGGGACGGCCGCCCCTCCCCTAACTCCTTACGAGGTCCTACCATGTCCACCATCGGTCGTTGCCATCGCGGTCTGCGCGCGCTCCTGTCCTTCGCCGCGCTGACGGCCGCGGGCTGCGCTTCTGCGCCGGAGCCCGCACCGCCCGCGGAGGATCCGCTCGACGAGGCGGCGCTCGAGGCGCACGCGGCGCCGTCGCCGGCCGACCATCACGCGAAGAAAAAGAAGAAGTGCCGCCGCCATGTCGGCGTCCACGCGGAGTGGTCGTCCGTGGCGCCGCTGCCCGAGGCGCGAGAGCGGCACATCGCGCTGCTCCTGCCGGACGGCCAGGTGATGGTCGCCGGGGGCAGCGGCGACTACCCCTACCCCACGACCGTCGACTTCTACGATCCTGCCACGGACACGTGGACGATCGGTGACGCGCTGCCCTACCCGATGTCCCCCGTGGGCGCGGCGCTCCTGCAGGACGGCAGGGTGCTCTTCAGCCCGGGCGGGCTGGTCTACGATCCGAGCACGGGAGCGACGACGAGCGTCCCCCTCACGCCCGCCGAGGCGACCCGTGGCTGGGAGTTCGCCCAGACGGCGCTGACCCCCCTGCCGAGCGGGCTTTTGCTGCGCACGGGCGGCAGCGACGACGACAGCGTGCTCAAGGAGGCGGTGCTCTACGATCCTGCGGCGAACACCTGGTCCAGCGCGGGGTCGATGTCGGTGACGCGCCACCTGCACACGGCGACGCTGCTCCAGGACGGTCGCGTGCTCGTCGTCGGCGGCTACACGTTGAACGGCAACGAGATGCCCGCAGGCCGCACCAGCGTGGAGATCTACGATCCGGCCACGGGCGCGTGGACGGCGGCAGCGCCGACGAACCTGCCTCGCATGCAGCACACGGCCACGCTGCTGCCGAGCGGGCGCGTGCTGGTGGTGGGCGGCGGCGGCAGGATCTACGGCGGGACCGAGGAGGAGATCGAGGTCCTCGTCGATGCCGGCGATACCGCCGAGATCTACGACCCCGCGAGCGACACGTGGACGTTGACGCCGCCGCCGAATTTCCGCCACACCTGGGCGTCCGCGGTGGCGTCCATGGACCACGGCCGCGTGATGGCGGTCGGCAGCGAGGGCGCCGAGATCTACAAGGAGGCCAACGACACCTGGACGGCGATCGACGATCCGATCTCGAGGGGGTTCCACACCGCGACGACGTTGCGAGACGGCTCGGTCCTCATCACGGGCGGGTATGACGCGACGTACTTCGTCAATCCGCCGACGCTCGCGAGCGTGGAGCGGTACGGGAGCTGCAAGAACAAGAAGAAGCGTTGACGCGCTCACGCCGGCCTACCGCGGGAGCAGGGCGATGATCCGCAGCGGTCCCCCCGAGCCGCCGCGGATCTTCATGGGCAGCGCGACCACGAGCGCGCCGCGCGCCGGCAGCGCGTCGAGCGAGGCGACGTTCTCGAAGACGGGGATGTCGGCGCCGAGGAGCACCCGGTGCGCGATGAAATCCTTCGACGGCCCGTGGTCGATGCTCGCCGTGTCGATGCCGACCGAGGCCACCTTCCGCGCGACGAGGGCGCGCGCGGCGTCCTCGCCGATGCCCGGAAAGTGCAGGTTGGACGCGTCGCCCGGCCTGTCGTCGCCGAGGTAGCGCTTCCGATCGGGCCAGCGGCTCCCCCATCCGGTGCGGATCAGCACGGCAGTCCCGGGCGCGATGGCGCCGTGCTCCCGCTCGAAGGCCTCGATGTCGGATCGCGACACGCGGTGATCGACGTCCTTCGCAGCGGCCGCCGACACATCGACCACGGCGGCCGGGGCGACGAGGCGCGAGCTCGGCACGGCGTCGGCGGTGCTCTTGCCCTCCGCGAAATGGATGGGCGCGTCGAGGTGCGTGCCGCCGTGCTCCGGCGCGCAGAAGTCGTTGGACGCGTAGAAGAAACCAGCCCCGGTGGGGCCGTGGTGCACCTGATTCAGCACGAAGCCCGTCGCGGCTGTCGGCCAGTAAATCGTCCTGTCGTCGAAGGGATACGTGAGATCCACGAGCCTTACTCCCTCGGGCAGGCGCACCTCGCCCTGCGTCGCGGCCGCCCTGGGCGGCGTGGCCTCGTTTCCGGCGGCGCACCCGATCGCGAGCGTCGCTGCGGTGAAGAGCGCACAGAACATCGCACGTGCCATGGTTCCCTCCCGGATCCCGACCGGAGGCCCCAGACGCCGCGCCCCCGCGTCGCGTGAGCGCCAAGGGTACGCTCCGGCGGGAAGCGTGCCAGCGCGGACCGTGAGGGCGCGCCGACCAGCCGGGCAACTACGTTCTGGATTGACGTCCATCGGTGAGCGTCCACGCGCTCCAGTGGGCGTAGCGCCCCGACGCGTGCGCGCGCCTCCACCCGCGATCGGCGAGCGCACGCGCCAGGAGCTCGCGAATCCTCCAGCGGCAAACGCGACAATCGCGGCGCATAGGTCGTCCCGCGATCGGCGCCGGGCAGGACTGACGAGTCGCGTCATCCTGAGATCGCTCGCGCGGACGCCTCGCGCGATCAAGCCCACATCGCCGAGCACCTCGACATGGCGAGGGCGCCTCCTGTACAGTAGAGGACATGAGCCAAACTCCAAGCCCGGACGAGCTGGAGATCGCGACAGGCTACATGAACGCCGTCCTGAACGGGCCGATGGTCGCGATCGAGTGCACAGGGGACACCGGGGCGCTCGAGATCGCAGCGTGGAGCGCCGGGGCAGCACGGGTGCTTGGCTATGCCAGGGAGGAGGTGATTGGCCGCCGCCTCTCGGACACGATCCTGGTCGGCGCCGACGTCGACCTCTGGCGGCGCCTCTGCGACGGGCAGGTCGGCGCGCCGCTCGCCGTCGAGCACAGGCGAAAGGACGGGGGCGTCGTCGTGTGTGAGTGGGTCCACGAGGCGGTGCGCGGCGCGGGCGGCCGGGTGGTGCGCAGGCTCTTCCTCGGGCAGGATGTGACCGCGCGCGGCCGTGCGGCGGAGCAGTCGCGGGATCACGCGCTCCTCCTCCGCGCCATCCTCCAGCACGCCCCCCTCGTCGCGTGCAAGTTCGACCGCAATGGGGTCTTCACCTTTCATGACGGCAAGGGGATCGAGCGCGCGGGCCTGACGCCGGGGCAGCTCCTCGGCATGAACGTCTTGGACCTGTACGGGGCCGACCAGACGTCTGCGGAGTCGATCCGGCGAGCGCTGGCTGGAGAGGCTACGGAGATGAACACGGAGGCCCACGGCGCGAGCTGGCGGTCGTGGTTCCTCCCCGTGCTGGATGAGCGCGGCGCGCCCGACGGTGCGATCTCCGTGACGTTCGACGTCACGGACCTCAAGCGCAGGGAGAGCGAGATCGAGGGGAAGCTCGCCATGATCCAAGCCCAGCAGCAGGTCATCCGCACGCTGTCGACGCCCATCATCGAGGTCTGGGATCGCGTGCTGACCATGCCGATGGTCGGCATCATCGACAGCGTGAGGACCTCCGAGGTGATGGACAACCTCCTCGACGCCATCGTCACCAAGGGGGCGCGCTTCGCGATACTCGATCTCACCGGGGTCGACGCGGTGGACACGAAGACGGCGGGCTACCTCGTCGAGCTGGTCCGCGCGATACGACTCCTCGGCGCGGAAGGCGTGATCACGGGCATCCGGTCGAGCGTGGCGCAGACGATGATCACGCTGGGCCTCGACCTCTCGGATGTCATCACGATGGGCAACCTCCGCGCCGGCCTGAAGCTCTGCATCCAGCGGCTGAATACCGAGGCGGCGGCCGCTGCGACCAGCGGCGCAAAGCGGCCATCGCTCGGGTGAAGATACACGGCGTACATCTGCTCGGCGGGCGTCGCGTACGCCGCGAGCACCTCTTCGACCTTGCCTTCGGAGATCGCGGGCGCGGCGAGGTAGTCCGGCAGGCAACAACCCCGCACCGCGGCTTACGATGGGACGGCCGCCACGAGGAGCTTGATCTTCGGATCGCGTTTCGATTTCCTAGCCCCGCACCGCCGACCCAGGCGCAGCGGTCTTCATGAATACGCCGTCGGGGGGGCAGAACCGATGACAGGAGAGCGATTCATGACCAAACGACCCACGCGCAGCCGCGAGCCCCAGGTCCCCGCCGGCGCCGTCGATCAGTTCCTTCGGCGCACGGAGATCCCCTACCTGGACGGGCCGGGCACGCGTTCGACCGAGGCGTGGTTCCTGGGCTCCAAGGCGGAGAACGCGGAGGAGTTCGAACGCCTGATCGTCGAGGCCATCCGCGATCAGGCGTTCTGGCGGCGGAATTTCCACCCCGGCGACCCGGCCCTCGTCACCGAGGCGGTCAAGCGCCAGCCCGACTACGTGCAGGCCATTGGCGTCCTCACCGACAGCTACCGCTCGCTGCTCGGCTTCCTGAAGAAGTCGATGCCGTTCTTCAGCACGCGCTACCAGGGGCACATGAACTGGGACACCGCGATGCCGGCCGTCCTCGGCTACTTCGCGGCCATGCTGTACAACCCCAACAACGTGGCGTTCGAGGGCTCGACCGCCACGACGATCCTCGAGCTGCTCGTCGGCGACGATCTGTGCCGCATGCTCGGCTACCCGCTCCCCGACACGGCCGCGTGCCGGGCCGGCGCCATCCGCCCCTGGGGTCACATCACCTCCGGCGGCACGGTCGCGAACATCGAGGCGATCTGGTCGGCGCGCAACCTCAAGCTCTATCCGATCGCGATGCAGGCCGCGCTGAAGGAAGACCCGTCGCTGGCCGAGGCGAGAGACCTGCGCGTCCGCTCGCCCGCCGGCGAGGCGGTCCCCCTCCGCGACCTCGACGTCTGGTCGCTCTGCAACCTGCGGGGCGACGACATCCTCGCCCTCCCGGCGCGGCTCACCGCCGAGCGCGGCGTCTCGGCCGAGGTCATCACCCGGGCGCTGGCCCGGGTCTCGCCGCAGAGCCTGGGGATGCACGAGTTCTTCGGGCGCTACGCCCGCGATCTCGGCGGCCCGCCGGTGATCGTGGTCCCGGCGACGAAGCACTACTCCTTCCCCAAGGCGGCCGCGATCCTCGGGATCGGCGCGGCGAACGTGATCGACGTCCCGCTCGACGAGGACGCCCGGATGAGCGTCCCCGAGCTCGAGCGGATCCTCCTGGCCTGCCTCGCTGAGCGGAGGCCCGTCTACACCGTCGTGGGCGTGGTCGGCAGCACCGAGGAGAGCGCCGTCGACCCCCTGCGGGAGATCCTCGCCCTCCGCGAGCAGCTCCGCCTCAAGGGGCTCGACTTCACCGTTCACGCCGACGCGGCCTGGGGCGGCTATCACGCCAGCATCCTCCGCGAGGACGAGGACGGCTCGACCGCCGGGCGGACCGCCGGCGCCGCGCGCGGCGCCGAGGTCGGCTTCAGCCGCTACACGGCGCAGCAGTATGCCGTCCTGCAGGAGGCGGACTCCGTCACCGTCGACCCCCACAAATCGGGGTACATCCCGTACCCCGCCGGCGCGCTCTGTTACCGCAACGCCGCGATGCGCGATCTGGTCACCTTCAAGGCGCCGTACATCCTGCACGCCCACGACGAGCCGTCGGTCGGCATCTACGGCGTGGAGGGCTCGAAGCCCGGCGCCGCGGTCGCCGCGGTGTTCCTGGCCCACAAGGTCATACGCCCGAACGAGGCCGGCTACGGCAGCATCCACCGCAAGGCGCTGTTCAACTGCCGGCGGGTCTACGCCCGTCTGCTCTGCATGGCGCGCCCGGAGGACAACTTCGTGGTGGTCCCCGTGCCCCGCCTCCCGGCCGAGATCACCGGACGCGACGTCGCGGCGCAGATCCAGTTCATCCGCGAGCGGATCGATCGGCGCGACACCGACGCGCTGCTCGCCGACGACGAGGCGATGCGGCTGCTCGCCGAGCTGGGGCCGGACCTCAACATCCTCACGTACGCTTTCAACTTCAAGCATCCGGACGGCCGCATGAACCGCAGCCTCGCGCTGGCGAACCGCCTGAACAAGGCCGTCTACGAGGTCCTGAGCCTCAAGCCGGGCGAGGACCCGTCCGGACACCCGCTGTTCGTGACGACCACGGACTTCGAGGATGTCCATTACGGCGCGGTGTTCATGGAGAGCTACAAGCGCCGCCTCGGCGTCGAAGGGCCGGGGCACGCGATCACCGTCCTGCGGTCGACGGTCATGAACCCGTGGTTGACCGACTTCGGCGACGACTCTTTCCTCGACATGGTCGAGCGAGAGTTCCGCGGGGCCATCTCGCGGGCGATGCTCCGCGACGCCATGGCCCAGGTCTTCGAGGAGATCGACGCGAACAACGACGGGCGCCTCGACCGGGCGGAAGTCGAGGCGAAGTTCAGGGCGATGGGCTACGGCGACGCGGAGATCCACGAATTCCTGCGCACGAGCGACACCAGCCGGGATGACGTGCTCTCGAAGCAGGAGTTCCTCGAGAGCTTCTCGCAGCTGCTCGTCCGCACCAGCCTCGGCTCCCGGCGGTAAGCGCTCCAGGACGCCGAACCAGCGCCGCTCGAGACCGCCTCACCCCCGCCGCGCGCTCCGCCGCCGCTCTCCCCGGCGCCGCGCCCCTGCCGGCGCGAAGATCTCCGCAAGAAAATCCACAAATACCCGCACCTTCGGCAGCAGGTGCCGGCTCTTCGGATACAGCGCGTGAATCGGCCAGCTCATCGTCGGAAATTCCTCGAGCACGCTCACGAGCGTCCCCTCGGCCAGCGCGTCCTTCGCGAGGAAGTCGAACAACGCCACGATCCCGCTCCCCGCGATCGCGAGCCTCTTCAGGACATCCGCGTCGTTCGCGTGGAACGGCCCGGAGATGGGCACATCGAGCACGGCCTCCCCGTCCCCCGTCAGGAAGCGAAACGGATCCGGCCGCCCATCGCGCAGGTACCCGACGCACTCGTGACGCGCGAGATCCGCCGGCGTCGCGGGCGCGCCGCGCCGCGCGACGTACGACGGCGCCGCGCAGTAGACGATGCGGCTGGCGCCGAGCCGGCGCGCCATCAGGCTCGAGTCGCCGAGCTGGCCGATGCGCACGAGCAGGTCGAGCCCCTCGGCCACGGGATCGACGTGCTGATCGCGCAGCGTCAGGTGGACCCGGACGTCGGGATAGCGCGCCGAGAAGCGCGGCAGGCTCGGCGCGATCCCCTCCCGTCCGAGCGACACCGGCGCGTCGACGCGCAGGAGCCCCACCGGCTTCTTGCTCGCGCGCGCGATCGCCTCGGTCGCCTCCCCGAGCTCCTCGACGATGCGCACGCAGCGCGCGTAGAAGGCCTGCCCGTCGTCCGTCAGCCGGAGCGACCGCGTCGTGCGCGCCAGGAGCGCCACCCCGAGCTCCTGCTCGAGGCGCATCACGCGCCGGCTCACCGCGGACGGCGTGACGCCGAGCCGGCGCGCCGCGCGGGAGAAGCTCCCGGTCTCGACGGTGGCGACGAGCAGCTCGATCGCGGCGAGCGAGATCATGATCTGTGCCGAAATAGCACAGGTGACGTTCCCTCGCGCGGACTACTGCGTCCCGAGGAATGGATCTACGGATGGGGTGTCCAAGGAGGACACGCCATGAAAGCTGTCGTCATTCGCAAGAACGCTTCGGACACCGGCGCATGGACGCTGACCGAGCGCCCCGCGCCCGCGCCCGGCCCGGGCCAGGTGCTCGTGCGCGTCCGCGCCGCGTCGATCAACTACCGCGACCTCATGGTCGCGCGCGGCCTGTACCACGGCGAGCGCAAGGACGACCTCGTCCCCCTCGCCGACGCCGCGGGCGAGGTCGTCGCGCTCGGCGCCGGCGTGCGCCGCTGGAAGACCGGCGATCGCGTCGTCTCGACGTACTTCCCGACGTGGGCGTCGGGGCCGTTCCGCCAGGAGTACCGCGCCGCGCAGCTCGGCGCCGGCCGCAACGACGGCGTCCTCGCCGAGCTCGTGCTCTTCGCCGAGGACGCGCTCGTCCGCGCGCCCGCGCACCTCGGCTTCGACGAGGCGGCGACGCTCCCCTGCGCCGCCGTGACCGCGTGGACCGCCCTCTTCGAGTCGTGGCCGCGCCCCGCGCCCGGCGCCACGGTGCTCGTCCAGGGGACCGGCGGCGTGTCGATCTTCGCCGCGCAGCTCGCGCGCGCCGCGGGGCTGCGCGTCATCGCCACGTCGTCCAGCGCCGCGAAGATCGAGCGCCTGCGCGCGCTCGGCGTGACCGACACGATCGACTACCGGCAGCAGCCGGAGTGGCACGAAGAGGTCCTGCGCCTCACGGGCGGCGAGGGGGTCGACCGGGTGATCGAGGTCGGCGGCGCCGGGACGCTCCCGCGCTCGCTGCAGGCGGTGAAGAGCGGCGGCGTCGTCAGCCTCATCGGGCTGCTCACGGGGCTCGGCAGCCAGATCGATCCGATGCCGATCCTGTTCCGCGCGGTCCGCGTCGAGGGCGTCATCGTCGGCTCGCGCCAGTCGGCCGTCGATCTCACGGCGACGCTCGAGGCGCACGCGATCCGCCCCGTGATCGACGAGGTCTTCCCGCTCGATCGAGCCAGCGACGCGCTCGCCAAGCTCGCCGCGGGCAAGCACTTCGGCAAGGTCGTCGTCCGGCTCGACTGAGGCGACGAGGAGCCTGGCGATCGCCCGCGTTCACGCCGCGCCGTCGCGGCCGTGCCAGCAGGAGACCTCCAGCCTGTCCCCCAGCGGGATCTCCACGGACCCGTATCCGCTGCCCGCGCCGCGCACGTGGTCGAGGTAGGGACGCAGGTCCTCGGGCGCGATGTCGAGATCGTCCGCGACCACGAGCGCACCCCGCCTCAGCCGGGGCTCGAGCATCCGGAGCACCGGCAGATAGAGGTTCTTCCACCCGTCCAGCAGGACGAAATCGATCGGCCCCTCCACCTCCCGCAGCGTCGCCAGCGCGTCTCCCTCGCGGATCTCGACGAGATCGCCGAGCCCGCTCTCCTCGAGGTTGTTCCGCGCCCGCCGCACCTTCTCCGGGTGCATCTCGCTGCCGATCACCCGCCCGCCGCCGCCATCGCGGACGGCCGCGGCAAGGAACACCGTCGAGATCCCGAACGACGTCCCGAACTCCACCACCGTGCGCGCCCTCGCCGCGAAGACGAGCAGGTGGAGCAGCCGCCCGACCTCTCGGGAGACCGGCAGATACGCGTCGGCGAACATCTGGGCGAGCCTCTCGGGATCGGCGTCCGGCCCGCGGCGCTCCCAGTCGTCGCGGACGCGGGCGATGATGCTCGGATCGCCGCTGCCGGCGTCCTGGAACAGGCGGTCGAGGGTCCTTTGAACGCGCGGCGAATCGAGGGTGGTGCTCATGATGGCGTGTCTCCTCCGGGCAGGCTGACGGCGACGGCGCTCCTGCCCTCGCTGCTGCTGCCCTGCTCGACACGGAATCTGCGCCCGAAGAGACATGACTTCCAGTGCATGGTCGTTAGGGTATCGTTGCGTCCCATGCACTCCATGGATCTGAACCTGCTCGTCGCCCTCGACGTGCTCCTCCAGGAGGAGAGCGTGCTCCTCGCCGCGAAGCGGATGCACCTCAGCCCCTCGGCCATGAGCCGCACGCTCGCGCGCGTCCGCGAGGCCGTGGGCGACCCGATCCTCGTGCGCGCCGGCCGGCGGCTCGTGCCCACGCCGCGCGCCGCGGAGCTGCGCCCGCGCGTGCGCGCGGTGGTCGCCTCGGCCAGCGCGGTCCTCCGCGAGCGGGGCGCGCTCGACGTCGCCGCCCTCACCCGCAGCTTCGCCGTCCGGACCAGCGACGGGATGCTCGGGCTCCTCGGCGGGCCGCTCCTCGACGCGCTCCGGGCCGAGGCCCCGCGCGTCACCGTCCGCTTCCTCCCCGAGGGCGACGAGGACGTGGCCGCGCTCCGGGAGGGCCGGATCGACCTCGACGTCGGCATCATCGGCGACATGGGCCCAGAGATCCGCGTGCAGGCGCTCGCCAGGGACCGCTTCGTGGGCGTGGTGCGCCGCGGCAGCCCGCTCGCGTCCGGCAAGGTGACGCTGCAGCGGTTCGTCGAGCATCCCCACCTCGGCGTCTCCCGGCAGGGCAAGACCTGGGGTCCCATCGACGACGCCCTCAAGAAGAAAGGGCTCGCCCGGACCACCGCGGCCGTGGCGTCGGGCCATTACGCGGCGCTGTGGCTCCTCGCCGGCTCGGACCTCGTCGGCGCGTTCCCGTCGAGATGGCTCGCGCATGCCGCCCCGCGCTTCGATCTCGTCACCTTCCCGCTGCCCGTGGCCACGCCGGCCATCACCATCGCGCAGGCGTGGCACCCCCGCTTCGATGCCGACCCCGCGCACCGGTGGCTGCGCGACCGGCTCCGCCGCGTCTGCCGGTCGAGCGCGGAGCTCGGAGCGTAGCCGCGCCGTCCACGGAGGCGCGCGGGTGAAGGCGCAGGAGTCGAGGCGGTGGGGGCCCGATGTCGGTAGCGGGCGCCGGTCCGTCGAGCGCCGCCCGATGAGCCCCCGAGCGTTCGAGCTCCAGCTCGCAGCGCGGCCCGCGCTGGAGCGACGTCACCCCCGCTGCGGCGCGCTCGCCGCGTGCTCCTTGCTCATCCGCCGGATGCAGTGCTGGAGCGCCGCCCGGAGGTTTCCCAACGTGGTAACGCCCGTCAGATCGAGCCCGAGCGCCACGACGGTCTGAGCGACGTTCGACCGGATGCCCGTGATGATGCCCTCCGCGCCCAGGAGCCGGATGGCACCGACGAGCTGGATCAGGTAGCTCGCGGTCTTCGTGTCCACCATCTCGACGCCGGTGAGGTCGAGGATGGCGTAACGCGAGCTCGTGCGCGCGATCGCCTCGAGCAGGGAGTCCATCACCTCTGCGGTCCTCGAGCTGTCCAGGATGCCGATCATGGGCAGGGTCAGCACGCCGTCCCAGACCTGGATGATCGGCGTCGACAGCTCGCGGATGACCTGCTGCTGCCGCTCGATGAGCTCCAGCCTGCTCCGGAGCTCCTGCTCCGTCTTCTTCGCCTCGGTGACGTCGAGCGTCACGCCGAGGACGCCGTAGACCTCGCCGCGCTCATCGTGGACCGGGATCTGCCAGTTCTCCCACGATATCCCGTACGTCGAGAGCATCGAATGGCCGGCCTCGCCCGCGAGCGCCCGCCGCAGCATGTCGTTCTGTTGATGATCCGGAAAGAGCTCGAACACGCTCTTGCCGACGAACTGCCCCTGATCGAGCCCCGCGGACGTGGCCGCCTTGCCCGCGTGGAACGTGAACACCCCGTCGCGATCGACGGCCCAGACGACGATCGGCAGGGTCTGCGTGACCGTGTGCAGGATCTGCTCCTTCTCCTTGAGGCGGCGGAGGCCTTCGACCCGCGCCGTCACGCATTGCCCGAAGACCCCGACGCTGCTCACCTCCCCGCGCTCGTCGCGGAGGCGCTCGTGGCTCCACTCGAAGATCGCCGTGTCCCCGCCCTTTCGGGCGTGGGCCCACACCCGGGGCGCCGCGTCGTCCTCGACGAGGAGCCGCCGCCAGGCGCCGGGATCACCGGGCACGGGCAGCAGCTCATCCACGCGCCGGCCGAGCGCCTCCTCCCGCGTGTAGCCGAGCAGCCGCCCAGCCGCTTCGTTCCAGTCCTCGATCGTGAGATCGCGGCCGTACTCGACGATCGCGAGCGGCGCCCGCTCGAGAAGTCGCACGCGCCTGCTCGCAGGCTTCACGACCTCGACTTCTTCCTGCAACCTGTCGGACGCCTGCATACGTGGAAATTTAACTTGAACGTTCGCCATCCGTCGAGAGGGTTCGTCGACGCGCCGAACGGTTCTTGCTCCCTGTCCGCACAGTAGAGCTCGATGGGTCCGCGATAGCGCACCTCGAGCTACATCGGCTGCGCCACACCCCGAGCGCCGCCCCGACGGCCGTCCCACCCACGCGACGTGGGCACCGCGGGTGTCGGTGCCGTCCCAGCGCGCGAGGCGCTGGGGCGCAAGGCGTCACTGCCCCGGAAGCGGCAGACACTCCATGATCTCCACCGAGTCTCCCGGGAAGATCGCGAAGTGCGGGTGATTCTCGAACAGCTTTGCAGCAGCCTCGTGAGACTCGGCTTGAACGATCACGTAGCCTGCCATGGCGTTCTTGATATCGGTGACTCCCTCCTCAGAGGCGCGTTTCGTCTTCCCGAGAGGGCCTCCGTGCTCCACGATGGCGGCCGAATTGGCCGTCCCCCAGTCCATCCAGGCCTTCATGCCCGAAGCCTCGCGCTCCTTGCGCTCTTTCTCGTCCAGCTCGTTCCACCGCGCCCTCCGGAGCGCGTCTTCCGTTCCGATGTAGATGGCCAGGAATCTCTTCATGGTTCTTGCTCCGTCCTGGCGGTGGAGTGTAGGACCACTCGATATTTCTTGGCAAGTGGTCAGATCGACTCCATGAGCGGTTCGTGGAGCGATGGAAACCCGTGCGGCGTGGGCAGGGCGGTTCCTGCCGCGCGATGGGCTGGCGGCATGAGAAAGATTCGGCCCCGAGGACAAAGGTGTACCAGCATGCATCCTCTCCGGTCTTCCGTACCCGGAGCGGGCCATCGCCGCCGAGCTCGGGCTCGATGTGCGAACGGTGAAGACCCGATATCGGCGCCCCGGCGTCTTCAGCGTGTCTGCCCTCACCCTCGCCGATGCGGCCTGACGTCGGGGGCCGGCGCGTGAGAAAGATGCTGAGCTGGGAGGACGACTCGCGACCGTGATATATCGGCCGCTCCATGTCGAATGGGGCGCCTCATCCATCCACCTTCGAGCTCCGCGCAGGCGCTCTCGCCGCGCGGGATGTCACCGTGCTCTCGTTTCGCGGTCGCGAGTCCATCTCGCGTGGCTACCGCGTCGACATCGACGTTGCCGTGCCGTTCGCCGATCCGGCAGCCTTCGAGTCGCAGATCCTCGAGCAGGCCATGCACCTCGCGCTCCAGGGCGAGGGCGCTCCGCGCGCGTCCGCCCGCGCCCCGCGCCGCGGCGCATCCAGCAGGTCGTCGAGACCGCGACCGTCGTGGGCCCGCCGGGCGAGGAGGTGCACACCGACGCCTTCGGGCGCATCAAGGTCCAGTTTCACTGGGACCGCGACGGCCAGAGGGACGACCGGAGCTCGTGCTGGATCCGCCACGCCGAGCTCTGGGCGGGGCGCGGCTTCGGCACCCAGTTCATCCCGCGCGTCGGCATGGAGGTGGTCGTCTCGTTCCTGGGCGGCGACGTCGATCGCCCGATCGTGACCGGCTGCGTCGCCAACGCGGTGAACCGCGCGCCGTTCCAGCTCCCCGAGGCGAAGACCGCCGGGGCTTGGTCCAGGTCGTCCAGCAACGGCAATAGCGGAGGCCCGTCGCCGGGCGGCGTCACGAACGGCGGCGCCCGCTCCGCGCCCCGAAAGAACGCGATGAGCTGCGGCAGGAGCGGGTCGGCCTCGCCGGCGGTGGACGGGTCTGCGAGCCGCCGCGCCGCTCCGACGTCCGCCGCCTCGAGCTCGGGGGAGAGCACCTCGACGCGGAGCATCATCACGCGCACGACGTCGTCGGGCGCGGGCTCGATGGTGAGCGGGATCGAGGCGTCGGTCCACGCCTCCGGCGCGAGGTAGAGCACCCGGACGCCGGGCGTCCGGAACCATTGGCGCTTCCAGGTGTTCACCATGGCGACGGCCTCGTCGCGGTACAGGCCGGTCGCGTCGAGGGCGTCGGTCACGCTCGCGCCGAGCGCCTCGACGAACTCGTCGAGGGGTGGGGCTCCATCGAGCGAGGGGGCGCGCTCCACGAGCGTGCCGCCCCTGGCGATGCCCTCGGGGTGCGCGACGAACGCCCCCGCGGAGGCGCCGACATTGAGGACGAAGGCGGTGCCGATCGCCTCGCCGAGGGTGTTCTCGGCCGAGATCGCGCCGCCGGCGCCGGCCGTCACGCGGACGGGGAGCTCGAAGTTGCCGAGCCCTCGATAGAACAGGAAGCGCTCGTGCTGGGGCGCGCCCGTCGCGCCGGGCGCAGCTGCGGCGCGGAGCGGGTTGGCGCCGACCTGGCGCGCGTGGGCCCACGTGAACCGATCGAGCGGCGCCTCCGGCAGGGGGACGTCGCTGTCGCGCCCGAGGATCTCGATCGTACCCCACTCGAGGAGGCCGCCCGCGATCGCGCTGTACTTCTCCGAGCACGCCGCCGAGCCGAAGGGAAACTCGGGGTCGAGCGCTGGGTCCTTGTACGTGGTCAGGCCGGTGACGGCATTGGGCGCGGCGACGAACGGGTAAAAGCTGCGGACGGCGGGGTACCACTGCGTGAAGATCCCACTGGGGAACGCGACATGGACGTTCGCGGTGAGCGGCTCCTCGGAGTAGAAGTAAGTTACCGGCGTCTCCATCTTCACGTGAACGCTCGTCGAGCCATCGAGCGAGCCGGCTTCGAGCCGGTCATAGACGAAGGCGGGCAAATCTTCCTCTTCGTGATGCAGCCCCGGTTGAAGCGAGCCGTCGGATCCGACGACCACGGTGTCGGTGCCCCATTCGTGGACAATGAAGCCTTTGCCAGGGTACGCGAGATCGGGCGCCGAAGTCACGTCGCGCGCGGGCTGCTGGTCTGGGAGGTGGCCACGGTCAGGCGCCGGACCGGGCGGCGCGCCCTTGTTCGAGCTACCGCTGTCGGACGTTTCGGAGCAAGCGGCGATCAGGGTGGCGAGGAGGAAGGGGAGCGTGAGGCGGCGGGATGTCGATGCGGTCACCATGGTAAGACCTCCTGCCCGGCCCTGAGGCAGCTCTCGGGCCATCGCGCCAAGTCATTGAATTTCATAAGGATTGCAAGCGTCGCACCGAGGCCGTTACCAGCGGATGTGGTAACTGGCACGGCGAGGCGACCCGGAGCTGGTAACCACGCGAGGCGCCTGGACCGGGCGTGTCGTCGTCGGCAGCTCGATCGTCGCGGGCCTCCCACAAGCGGCGCCGGGTCGCCACCGGTCCGAGAATTCACTTCTCGCGAACATGGCCCTTGTCATGATCATGGCGGGCGACGTCGATGCCTGATCATGCGCTCTCCAGAAGAAGCTGACCACAACCCTCTATCGCACGACCAAACCGATCTCCCATCCAAAGCATCCGATTCACGACCGTGGCTTGGCGCGCTCTCGAGCGCCTCGCAGGCCGCCGGAACATCCCCGCTACCACCCTCGCTCACGACGCGGTCCGGACGAGCGTTCTTCACGGTCAGCGCCATGCACGCGACGTTGTGCGCGGCGCCCGAGCCTGAGCGGCTCGAGGGCTGCGGGCCGGAGGGGCATTGGCGTATCACCAAAAACCGCCGGTCGCTCTGTCTTCGTGACACAGAAACACCGCCGCGCGGGCCCGGGTAACAGCCAACGCACATCCAACGACGCTTGACAAGCGGGCAACAATGGCGGAGTCTGGTTACGTATGACGCGAACACCTACTCCAGTACGCTCGACCGCTTTCGCAATCCACGAACACGCCACTGCTGCTCTCCGCTCTTTGCCGCGCTCCAGGGCCCCTGCCCGCGGCTCCTCTCCGTGTCGTGTGCTCTGCCACAAAGGAGGCTTGGGCTGCGTCGTGTTGCGTCAACCATGACCACGAGCACGCTCGGCAGCTTTCGCACGTCACGAACCACGCTTGCGGCTCGCCGCTCCATGCGGCGCTCCGGTGCGCGGCTCGCCGCTGCTCTCCGTGCCGCGTGCACCGACGGGAAAGGGGTATGTTCGAGTATCACGAAAATCAGGGTCGCGCGTCGTTTCTCGTGTTACGCGAACACTTAATATGATTCCATGCTCATCGTGTCGACTTCACCCCACGATGACACCGCTGACGCCGCTCCCGCTCTCCGTGGCTGCGATGGCACTCGACCCGAAGACGTCACGCCCGTCGCTCTGCTCCTCTCTTCCCAGGGCGAGCCATGCGTCTGCGTCAGCTCCGGCGTTCACGCGGCATGCGTCGGCCGCTGCCCAGAGAGTGCAGCGCGCGCTCGGGCCGAATGCGCTCGGACATGGACCGAATGCTCTCGGGCACTGGCCGCCGGTGCTCGGGCTCGGACCGCTCGTTCTTGGGCTCGGTTCGAACGCGCTTGGGATCAGTTCGCGCGCAACGCTCCCTAGGAGTGGCAGGAAGGAGGGAGGTTTGTAATGTGCGCACCAATCTCGGTGCCACGACCCCCCCCGGCTCATGACCAACACGCCCTCGACCCCTTATGACCCGACTCCCGCTCGCTGCGCCCGCAGGTCCCGCAGTTCGAGCTTGACGTCTCCGAAGCGTTTGGATTTCCTTGTCCCCTGATGGGCCGCGGTGCATCTGTCCGCTGCGATGGTGCCCAGAAACATCGATCCTGGAAGCGCCTAGGACGTAGCCCATGTCGAACCTCGACCAGGAAGCTCAAGCTCAAATCCAAGAAGACGCCGCAATTTTTGCCTCCGGCGTGGCGTGGGTCAAAGCCCGCGCGGCTGGCGAGGTGGAAGGGATCTTCGGTCCGGAAAGCGCGATGTGGCAGGTCCTGCGCGAGCCGGCCGTGGCCCTCGGAGGCGTACGGGCCGTGCTCGTGCAGATCGCTCACCCGGCCATCGCGGCGGCCGGCGTCCAGAACAGCAATATACAGCGGGAGTTCTTGGCGCGCGCTCCCCGGACGTTCAGCTCGATGTATGAAATCATGTTCGGAGATTTGTCGACCGCGCTGCGCTATGCTCGCGCCGTGCACGTCAGGCACGCACGCATCCGCGGCATCGCGGCGGCGGGCGCCGGCCCGCGCTGGGAAGGCCGACCTTACCGCGGCAACGATCCGGAGCTCTTGCGATGGGTGCTCTGGACGCTCATCGATTCTCCGCTGAATGCATTCGAAGCGTTCCTGTCGCCCATGCCGGAGCCGCTCGCGGAGTGGTTTTACCACGATATGACCGTTCTTGGGGTGCTCCTCGGCGTGCCTCGTGAAATCCAACAGGCCACGCTGAGGGATTCCAGCGAGAGTTCTCCGCCATGCTCGGCGATGACGCGCTGCAGGTGGTCCCGATGGCGCAGGAGCTCGTGACCTTTCTCTTCACGAAGGGCTGGAGCCTGGGTCAGCTCGACGAGATCTTCACCGCCGGCCTTTTACCTGAGCGCATTCGGGAGGCGTTCGGCTTCGCGTGGTCGCCCCGTACAGAACGCCGGCACCGCGCGATGCGGGCGGCGATTCGATATTTGTTCGCCGCGATGCCAGACGAGGTACGCTTGGTGCCTGCTTGGCATCAGGCGACGGCGCGCATTGCCTTGGCACGGGGCGAGCGGCCGTCGCCGCTGTCGCGGCTCGTCAACCACATTGACCGCGCGGTGGACCTGCCGCTCAGCCTGAAGCCCGTCGTTGACCCAGCCGATCCGCTGTTTCGCGTCTACGAGCGATGGCTGTAGAGGACAACACCTCGGGAAGACCAGCCCACATGGATATCCCCGCCGTCGTCACCATTTCCGAGGCCGCGGGGGCGGTCTTCGATCTCGCGAACTCCGCACGGTCCTGGCTCTATTAGCATCCCGACGCCCGCGCGGTCTGGCTCACTGCTCTCCCGGGTACTTGAACTCGAGGATCGCTCCTGGGTTGTCGAGGGCCGTCGTGGCCCCACCGGTCGGTCCGCTCGTGTTCCCCTCGGTGTCCGTGATCACGTAGAGCGTCCGGAGGTCCGGGCTCATCGCGAGGTCGCGGTAGCGGTTGGTGGTCTTGAAGTGGACGACGGGCTCGCCGACCACGGAGTCCCCGTCCGCGCTCAGCTTCACGCGGAACAGCGCGCCCTTCTTGAGGGTGGTCATGAGGAGAGAGTTCCCCCACGCGGGGATGCCGTTCCCGGTGGGGTAGAAGTGGAGCGAGGAGGGCGCGATCGTCGGCCAGCAGATGTACTGGAGGCTCCCGCACGACGGATCGTAGAAGTTGTAGTTGTTCTCGACGGTGTAGAAGGTGAGGAGCGGCGCCTTGAAGTCGGGGTGGCTCCAGGCGCTTTCCTGCTGCCGCGGAACGGAGGCGGGAGCCACGTAGTCATCCCACACGAGCTCCTCGCAGGGCGTCGGGCTCGAGGCCGACCAGTTGTCGTACGTGTAGGCCTTGTCGTCCTGATAGCCGGCGACGTGGGGCCAGCCGTAGTTTTTGCCGGGCTGGATGAGGTTCAGCTCGTCGTCGCTCTTCGGCCCGTGCTCGTTCGCGTAGAGCTTGCCACCCCAGCCGAACGTCAGGCCCTGCGGGTTGCGATGGCCGTACGAATAGACGTGGCTGCGGGTGCCGTTGATCTGCGGATTGTCGTTCGGGACCGAGCCGTCGAGGTTCAAGCGGAGGATCTTGCCAGCGTACTTCGACCAGTCCTGCGCTGCGACCTCAGCCGCCGTGGGCAGCTCCTGCGAGCCGATCGGGAGGCACTTCCTGCCGAACTGGTTGTTCCCCTGATCCCCGACGGTGTAATAGAGCTTCCCATCGGGGCCGAACAGGAGCCGCGCGGAGTTGTGATCGTCGCTCCCCGGCAGGCTGGTGATGATGTCGAGAGGGCTCCCCAGGGTCTCGGTCGCCGGGTCGTACGTGTAGCGGCGAATCTTCGTCCTGCGGTCCACTGCTGGACCTGGATCGGCGTCGTAGGTGAAGGAGACGAACACGTGATCGTTTCCATTGCCCTGGAGCAGATCCGGGTGCAGGGCCAGGCCCAGCACGCCGTCCTGTCCCCCCGACTGGAACGCTTCGGTGATGGTGACCGCGGTCTTCTGCAGACCGTCCTCGGGTCGCACGCGCACGACCCGCTTCCCCACGCGCTCGGTCAACCACAGGAAGCCATCCGGCCCCCAGACGATCCGCATCGGGAACGAGAGGCCTCGTGTGATCTCGCGAGTAGCGAAGGAGGAATCCTCGACGGTGCTGGTCCCGGCGCTCTCGTCGCCGGACTCGCCATCGAGGGCGTCGCCCTGAGCTCCGATCGGATTGTCCATGTGATCCGCGTGGCCACATCCAGTGAAACTCCACGACGCCGTAGTGAGCAAACCAACCTGAGCCAGGAAAACGGCTGAGCCGCGTGAGATGAAGACGGACATGGAAATACCTTATCGTTCCTTCCAAGTGACGCCGCTTACCGGTGCCCACCGCTGCATGGCGCGGTGGACGTGCCGAGAGAACATCAACGTGAAACCGGGGATCGCACAGCCTCCAGCAGATCGTATCCCGATTACTATAGAATGGTTTCTATATCAAATGCAGATGACCGTCGGATTGTCAAGTTGAATTTTTGCGGCGGAGTCGATGGCACAGCGCTCGGAGGCGCTGAGAGGGGAATCCGAGACGTTTCAGACATGCCAGCCCCAGCAGAGCGACCCGCCGCGAGTTGGCAGCAGGTGCAGCTCCAACACTGATAGGAACCCTTTGCATTTTCAAATGAGAGTGAATCCACTCGGTGACAGCAGTCTCAGACACGTGAGAGCATGTCGCAGCTGTTCGGGATGAATACGACATCGCGAGACGAACGGCTGCGACGGCGGCGCCTGACGCACCTGCGACGTCGAAGGGAAAAGCGCTGCCCGCCTGCCGGTCTCGCCCCCGACTCCCTGCGCGGGCTCTCCGCTTCGGTCGATCTCGATCCCCTCCGCCGCCTCCATCCCCAGCTCCCCGCGCTTGTTGACCGGCTCGCCCGCGGGGCTGCGCGTCATCGCCACATCGTCCAGCGCGGCGCCGGAGCTAGTGCGGCGCATATCACCTCGACCTCCGGAATGCGTCTGCTCCTCCTGAACGCACCCGTTGCGGTACTCCGCGTCATGTTGTAACACCGCGCGTCCAGCCTCGGCCCGTCCTTCCTTCCATGCCCTCCCAGCGCCTCGCCCGCATCGCGCCTCCGCTCTTCGTCGTCATCTGGTCGACGGGGTTCATCGTCGCGCGGCTGGTGGCGCCTCACGCGGAGCCGCTCACCTTTCTTCTGGTGCGCTACACGCTCGCCGGGCTCGTGCTGGCCGTCATTGCGGTCATGGCGCGGGTGCAATGGCCGAGATCGGCGCGGCCATGGCGGGACGGTCTCGTGGCCGGTGCCCTGCTGCACGGGTTCTACCTCGGCGGGGTGTTCTGGTCGGTGAAGCACGGGCTACCGGCGGGCATCTCGGCGCTGGTCGCGGGGTTGCAACCCCTGGTCACGGCGGCGCTCGCCGGGCCGCTGCTGGGCGAGCGGGTCTCGCCGCGCTGCTGGCTCGGCATCGGGCTCGGCTTCCTGGGGGCCTGCCTCGTTGTGTTCCCCAAGCTCGGGGCCGGCGTGCCGCCGCTCTCGCTCGGGGTTGCGGTCCTGGGGATGCTGTCGATGACGCTCGGCACCCTCTGGCAGAAGCGCACGGGCGGCGGGGTCGACCTGCGGGTCAATGCCGTCATCCAGTACATCGGAGCCGCCCTCGTCACCGTGCCGATGTTGCTGCTGACCGAGCAGCGCCGGATGGAGCTCACGCTCCCGCTCTGCGCGGGGCTGCTCTGGGCGGTGTTCGGGCTCTCGATCGGGGCGGTCGGGCTCCTGCTCTATCTGATCCGGCAGGGCGCGGTGGTGGGCGTGGCGACGCTCCTCTACCTCGTGCCGCCGGTCGCGGCCCTCATGGCGTTCGGGCTCTTCGGCGAGACCCTGAGCCTGACGCAGGTCGCCGGAATGGCCCTCGCGGCGCTCGGTGTTTACGGGGTCGTGCGTCCGACCTGAGGAGCCCTCGGATCCTCACTCCCCGCCGTCTCCGCGGGTGTGGTCCTCCCCCGCTTCCTCGACACCCCCGACGGCACCAGGAGGCAGGGATGGGACGGAGAAAGAGGAGGGCGTTCACGCCCGAGTTCAAGTCGGAGGCGGTACGGCTGGCGAAGGCGGGCGACCGGAGCGTCGGCCAGGTGGCGAAGGACCTCGACCTGACCGAGACGGCACTGCGCGACTGGATCAGGCGCGCGGACATCGACGCGGGCCACGGCCCGCCGGGCGCGCTGACGACGCCGGAGCGTGAGGAGCTGCAGCGGCGGCGCCGCGATGTGAAGCGGCTGGAGATGGAGCGCGAGATTCTAAATCTGCCGGATGCAGTGCTGGAGCGCCGCCCGGAGGTTTCCCAACGTGGTAATGCCCGTCAGATCGAGCCCGAGCGCCACGATGGTGTGTGCGACGTTCGACCGGATGCCCGTGATGATGCCCTCTGCGCCCAGGAGCCGGATGGCACCGACGAGCTGGATCAGGTAGCTCGCGGTCTTCGTGTCCACCATCTCGACGCCGGTGAGGTCGAGGATGGCGTAACGCGCGCGTGTACGCGCGATCGCGTCGAGCACCGAGTCCATCACCTCTGCGGTCCTCGCGCTGTCCAGAATCCCGATCATGGGCAGGGTCAGCACGCCGTCCCAGACCTGGATGATGGGCGTCGACAGCTCGCGGATGGGAAGATCGCGAAGTGCGTGTGATTCTCGAACAGCTTCGCGGCAGCCTCGTGAGACTCGGCTTGAACGATCACGTAGCCTACCATGGTGTTTTTGACATCTGTAACTCCCTCCTCAGACGCGCGCTCCGTCTTCCCGAGAGGACCTCCATGATCCACGATGGCGGCCGAATTGGCCGTCCCCCAGTCCATCCAGGCCTTCATACCCGAAGCCTCGCGCTCTTTGCGCTGTTTCTCATCCAGATTGTTCCACTGCGCTCTCCGGAGCGCGTCTTCCGTTCCGATGTAAATGGCCAGGAATCTCTTCATAATTCTTGCTCCGTTCTGGCGGTCGAGTGTAGGGCCACTCGATACTTCTTTGCAAGTGGTCGGATCAACCCAATGGCCGGTTTGTGCAGCGTGTCTGCATCCACCCTGGCCGATGCGGCGAGACGTCGGGGCCGGCGCGAGGGAAAGACGCCGAGCGCTGGGAGGACGACTCTCCGTCGTGATATACAGGCCCCTCCATGTCGAATGGGGCGCCTCATCCATCCACCTTCGAGCTTCGCGCTGGCTCTCTCGCCACGCGGGGCCTCACCGTGCTCTCGCTTCGCGGTCGCGAGTCCATCTCACGTGTGGCTACCGGGTCGACATCGACGTTGCCGTGCCGTTCGCCGATCCGGCAGCCTTCGAGTCGCAGCTCCTCGAGCAGCCGATGCACGTCGCGCTCCAGGGCGAGAGCGCTCCGCTCCGCGTCTTTCATGGCGTCTGCACCCACGTGGCGTGGAGCGCCGCCCTCGACGCCGGCCGGAGCGCGTACCGGCTCCGCCTCGGCGCGCGAGCCGCATCTTCCAGGACAAGACGGTCGACGCGATCGTCGACCTCGTCCTGGAGGAGTGGCGCATCCGCCGCCGCTTCGCGCGGGTCCGGGCCTCTCCGAAGCGCGCCTCTTGCGTGCGGTACCGCGAGGCCGACCGCGACTTCGTGGCGCGCCTCCTCGCGGAGGAAGGGCTCTTCTACCACTTCGAGCACGACCCGGGCGCGGACGCCGAAACGATGGTGATCGGCGACGACGCGAGCATCTATTTGCCGATCCTTGGCGTCCCGCGGCTCGTTCACAGGAGCGCGCCGGCAGGAGCCGGCGCCCTCGCGCCCGGCGAGGACCACGTCCATCGGTTCGCCGCGGAGCGCTCGGTCCGGCCGACGGCGGCCGTCGTCCGCGACGACGACTTCGAGCGCCCGCTGTTCCACCCCTCGTCGTCCGCGAGGACGGCGCAGCTCGAGGGCGGCGCGGACGACGGCCGGTACGAGCATTTGACACGGGGTCTGCGTCCGCCCGCGCCCGGTGCCGCGGCCTACGGATTAAAAGAGCCTGGGGGTGCTGAGGGAAATCGCGGGGTTAAGTGGCAAAGTGGGCAGGAAGGTGGGCAGGCGGGAGGTGGGGATGGAGACGGAGGCCAGGCGCGGGAGCTGGCGGTGGCGGCGCTGAGGGCGGTGGCGGCGGGGGAGGCGGTGGGGGTGGATATGCTGGTGCGACTGGCGGAGCAGGTGGCGGCGGGGAGTGGCGCTGCGCAGGCCGGAGCGGCGCCCTCCCCTGCCCTGTCGCCGCGGGCGGTGCTGGTCGCGCAGCTCGGGGAGGGCCTGGGGGCCGCGGCTGCGGCGGGGGACGTTGAAGCCGTGCGCGTTGCGCACGAGGCGATCGGGCGGCTACTGGGCGCGCCGTCGCAGGGCGCCGCGGCCAGCGTCCAAGCGCCCGTGGTCGACCTCACGGCCGAACGCGGAAAGCGCGCGAGGTAGCGACCTGTGCGAACCGCACCGATCCTCCGGGCAGCCGCCCTGAATGGCGGCGATGAGGCGAGTCATCTCATTCTGGCAACGCCATGAGCAGCTGCGGCAGCGCCGGCGTCGCATCGACACGCTGGAGCCGCAAACCCGCGTCGGCCAACAGGCGTGCGAAGTCGTGCTGTGTCCGCTCCCGGCCGCCTGTCACGGTCAAGAGGTGCAGATCGCATAGTCCGCCGCCGAAGTGGGCATCGCCGAGGACGAGCTCGAGGATGAGCACTCGCCCGCCCGGACGCAGTGCCCCCCGCGCGTTGGTCAGGATCCGCACGGCGTCTCGGTCGTCCCAGTCGTGGAGCACCCGCGCAAGGAGCACCACGTCCGCCTGCACGGGCCAGGGCGCGAACAGGTCTCCGGCCACGCCAGCAGGGCCACCCGGCGGTATCTCGGCCACGATCTCCGGCAGATCCAGGACCATGACGTCGAGGTCCGAACGCGAGCGGTGGAGCAACGTCGCCAGCGCGCCCGTGCCGCCCCCCGCATCCAGGACCACCCGGGCGTCTCCCAGCGGGAGCTGCTGCACCAGAGGGGCGTAGTCGTGCAGCGCGTAGCTCCGCAGCATGCGGTGATGCGCTGTACGCCGCGCCGGGTCTGCCGCGACCTCGGCGAACACATCGTCGGGCCTCCACGACGCTGACCGGAGCGCGCGTGCCAGCTCGCGCCAGCGGCGGCGCAGCGGTCCCGCGTACTCGACCGCCGCGTCCGCGAGCGTCAGCGGATGGGCGGCGCGTAGGAGATCACCGCGGCGCGTGGTGCACCACCTGCCGTCCGCTGCCCCTTCGGCAACGCCGAGCTCCCCCAGCGCACGCAGCAGGCGGCGCGCCCGCTCCTCGGGCAGACCACATCGCGCCGCCACCTCCGCCTCCGTCGCAGGCAAGGCCTCGATCACGCCGAGCTCCACCGCTGCGGCCAGCGTCTCGGTCTTCCAGAAACCCACCAGGTCTGCAGAGAGCGCCGCGAACTCGCTGCGCAGCGCGGCCCGCAGGACGGTCACCATGCGCCCATCCTCGTCGATGGCCTCCAGCGATCCATCGAAGCGCTCGACGCGCGCCTGGCCATTGTAGAACGGCTCCACCATCGCGAACCGCTGCGCATACGCGGGCTGCCCGCGGCCATCCACGTGCATCCAGCCCTGGTCGTCGCGGGCGCGCGCAAAGCCTTTGTGAAACACGTCCAGGTCTAGAAACCAGCGCCCGTGGACGAGCTCGCCGCATGCATCGATGTGTGTGGAGCGGCCATCCTCGCCCTGCGCGACCGCAATGCCGTCGCGGTAATCGCCCGCGTAGCGCCACCGCGCCGCGTACACGGGGTTCCCGGCATGGTCGATGTGGCCATAGCGTCCGTCGCTATCGCGGACCACGCACCGGCCGTCCTGGTAGTTGCCGCACCAGGAGTACCGCTCTGCATAGAGCTCGGCGCCGTCCGGCAGGATGTGGTGCCATCCCTCGGCGCTCGAGACGGCAGCGCGCCCTTCGTAGAACCCAAAGGTCCTCTGGAATCTCCGCGCGTAGGCGGGCTCCCCGCGGGCATCGATGTGCCAGGCCGCGCTGCCGCTCTGCACGGGCGACAGGCCCGGAGCGTGGAACGCGAGCACCTCGTCGAAGCGCGCCGCATACAGCGGCTCGCCGTCCACGAGGTGGTGCGTCCGCTCCAGGGCGACCCGGGCACGTCGCCAGTCGTTCATGGCTCACCCGCCGGCCGCCGCATGTTGCACCCCAGGCAGAGGGTGCGGCTCCGGTACGTCTTGAGCATCCGCTGGTACGATTCGCCGTTCCATATCTCCATCAGCCCCGCCTCGTGGAGATTGCCGAAATCGCCGAGCGTCCTGCGCTGCGCGTCGGGGGCGCAGCACGGGTCGAAGCGCCCCTCGGCGCTGATCCACACCTCCTGGCCAAGGAACGGGCAGCGGCCTCCCGGAGCCAGGTCCTCGGGCGCGGACTCGTCGAGCAGGAAGATGTTCTCCAGCAGCACGTGCTTGCCGTTCGGCAATGTGCGCTCCGACACCGCCTCTCGGGCGGCCAGCACGGCATCGTTCCAGCGCCGGATCGCGCCGGCGTCGCGGCGCATGGAGAGCGGCTTGATCTCCTCGAAGTGCGCCCACAGGTGGTGTCCCTTGACGCGGTCGACGCCGAGGCGGACGGCGAGCCTCACGATGTCGGCGAGCTCGGCGGCGTTCGCCTCCAGGAACGTGAGCTGGAAGGTGACCCTGCAGCGGTTCCCGCCGGCGGCGGCGTGCGCGTCGCGGACAGCGATGAACGCCTGCACGTTCTCGAGCACGGCCTCCCAGCGGGAGCCGAGCATGATCAGCTCGTGCGTCTGCCGCGTAGCCCCGTTCCACGAGATCTTCACGTCGGAGGTGATCGGCACGAGCCGTTCGGCCCACTCCCGGGCCCCCCGGCGCGGGAAGGTGCCATTCGTGGTCAGGTTGAGCTTCACGCCGTGCTCCCGGCACAGGTCGACGATCTCATCGAAATGGTCGTACAGGAGCGGCTCGCCCATGGTGGAAGGGATCACCTCGCGGAGCCCGTGGCCGGCCGCCTGGGCGATCACGCGGCGCACGAGCTCGATCGGCATCAGGCGGCGCGGCTTTCCCGCGGCCTTTCGCGCCTCCTGCAGAGGGCTGTGCGGCGAGTGCTCCTCGCACATGATGCAGCGGAGGTTGCAGGTGTCCGGGTTCGTGTCGAACGTGATGCGCCATGGCCCCCGCCCGGGCTCGATCCGAGCGGCGTCGCGGCGGGCGATGACCTCGGCGTAGATGCGCTCCATCGCCTCGATGTGGCCCGCGAGGTCGGGCACGTGCCCCGACGCGGACTGCGCGTACCCGCGCTGGCCGAGGCGGCGGGCGAGCGCGGGATCGTCGGCGAGGCGCTGCATCTGGCGCGCCATCGAGGCAGGATCGCGGTGCTCGAAGAGGAGACCGTTGACCTCGTGGTGTACGTACTCGGCCATGCCGGCGGCATTCGCGGTGATCACCGGCACGCGCGCCTCGAGCGCCTCGTGGATGACGAGCGGCGAGTTCTCGACCCAGATCGATGGCACGACGATGCAATCGACCCTGTCGAAGACGTCGCGCACGATGTCCTCGTTGCGGTACTCGGGCAGCCACTCGACGCGCGCGGCTGCGTCGCCCGGTAGCCGCTGCGCGATCGCGCGGAGCGCCTCGGTGTCCTGCCCGCGCGGCCGGCCCCAGATGCGGAGCCGAGCGTCTCCCCTCACCTGGCCGAAGGCCTCGAGGAGCTGGTGAATGCCTTTCGCGGGGATGTGCGTCCCGATGTACCCGAAGGTGAACGGCTCCCCCGGGGTTCGCGCGCGACCGCCGAGGCGGGAAAGATCGAAGCCGTAGTCCAGGTAGACCAGCTTGCGCTCGGGCAGGCCGAACGCCTGCCGGTACCGGCGCTCCAGGTAGCGCGCGGGCGCGATGAACACATCCACAAGATCCGTCATCTCGCGCACGTGGCGCATCCGGCGCGCGACCCAGTCGGTCCAGTAGGCGACGTCCTCCTCCCGCTCGTCCGGCGCGCCCGAGAAGAAGCGCGCGTAGCAGCGCTCGGCGCACTTCCGGTCCTGCTGGCCATCGCACGCCGCCCACAGATCGTTAGGATCGGCTGGGTGCGTCTGCATGAACTGCCCGCGCGGGCACATCACCCAGTAGTCGTGCAGCGTGTACACGATGGGGATCCCTCGCCCGGCGGCCTCGGCGACGAGCGACGTCGAGAGGTGGTTGAGGTGCCCGATATGGACCACGTCGGGCCGGAGCCGGTCGCAGAGCTCGGCGAAGCGCTGGTCGACGCCCGCGTGCCGATAGCCGTCCCGTACGCGCGGCGTGTTGACGAGGTGGAGCGAGATGCGAGGGTCGCCGCTGTCCTTCTCGTGACGGACCGCGTAATCCGGCGCGAACGGGTCCTCCTCGCGCGTGAAGACGTGGACCTCGTGGCGGTCGGCGAGGCCGCGACAGAGCGTCTGCGTGTAGACCTCGGAGCCCGCGTTGTAGCGCATCGGGTAGCCGTGGATGACCTGTAGGATATTCATGATTTTTCCTTCGCATTCACCTCGCCAACGAGGTGGAGCGTGGAAGCCTTCAATCCGCGTGCTGCCTCGCGCGCGATGCAGCGTACGGCCGCGCCCCGGACGTACAATGCATCCGTACGCCGGCGCGTCCGTGGCACAGCGGCGCTCGGCAGTCGAGCCGGCGGACCTCGACGCCGGAGGCGTCGAACATGGACACGAGCACGCTGCCGACCTGCCCCACAGAGCCGGTGACATGCATCGTCTGCCGTCACCGAACACTCCGGCAGGAATGGGGTGAGCTCCCCGCCACGCAGAGACCCGGCGGGGAGCTCACACTTCGGATAGCCTACCGCTTCCTGCTGCCAGAGCTCCGCGCTACGCTGGGCGGCGCCTCGGGGGCTGACTGCCTTGCGTGCCGCGCGGATTCGGCCCGCGCTTGGGATGCCAGCCGCTGCGCTTCCTCAGGCGAAGCGCCGCGCGACCGATGGTAGTCAGGGTGCTGATCGTTGAGCTGGTTGGCGTGGTTGTCCAGCTCGTGCTTGGAGGAAGGATCCTGATTCATTTGGGCTCCGATTCCCGACGTTTCCGTCGGTGTTGCCCATCCTATCTACCGTCTCCGCCATCATGGTTGCCTGGAGCGAGGGCACACGCCGCACCGTGCGACGTGGGAGGGTATTAGGATGAGGGGTCGCGGATTATCTCCGACACCGGTACAGCTTCACCGGGACCAGCCGGTCGCCGTGACCCTGCGGCGCAAAGAGGTGTAGCGGCGCACACGCAGGGTGACGGCTTCTCGGGACGTTGTCAAGGCCGACCGGCCCGCGCATCATCGGCGCCAGCGGCGCTCGCCCGCCGAGGTGCTCGGCGCGAGGTGCCTCCTCGGCCGCCCATGGTCGACGACCGCCTCGGAGTCGATGCTCGCGAGCCTCGGTCAGGCGAAGGCTCAGGTCACGCCGGCTGGACGGAGGCTGGACGTAACCGCGGCCTCGCCGGTCCGGGCGGCGGCGCTCCTCGCCGCGGCGCTTCTGCCTCTCTCGACCAACTTCCCCTACCTTCCCTGGCGGCGGTCGCTTGAGGGCTGCGTCGGCAGACGCTCCCGCCGTCCACGGGAGCGCCGCCGCCCATCATCGCGCCTCTCGCAGCGATTCACACCTCGGGCAGCGAGCCCGGGTCGCGAGCATCACGGCGAACGGGCTGCTCGATGCGCTTCGACGTGGCCCCTTCCTCAGAGCGGACGGCATCATCCAGGGCAGCCGCACGAGTCTGCTCTGGGTGGGCCGAGGCGCCCCTATTGCCGAATGCGCAAAGTTAGGCGAGCATCCGATGCCGCCTCGCTCACCAGGGGGATCAAGATGAACGTCAGCACCACGTTCGACAGCACCAAAGAACAGCTCTCCGACGTACTCGCCTCCATCCGCGCCGGGAAGACGCAGCTTCCGGACTTCCAGCGTGGCTGGGTCTGGGACGACGAGCACATCCGGAGCCTCCTTGCAAGCATCTCCCGCTCGTTCCCCGTGGGAGCCGTCATGATGCTCCAGACCGGGAACCCCAACGTCCGGTTCAAACCGCGCCCCGTAGAAGGCGCACCCGCCGCGATCGCGACCGAACCCGAGAGGCTTATCCTTGATGGGCAGCAGCGCCTGACGTCGCTGTACCAGAGCCTCTTCTCGGGGCAACCTGCGAATACTCGAGATGCGAGGGGCAACCCGATACGACGTTGGTACTACGTTCACATTCCGACGGCGCTTGATAGGAACGCCGACCGTGAGGACGCCATCATCGTGCTACCGGAAGACCGACTGAACCGCAACTTCCGAGGCGAGGTCACGAGGGACTACTCGAGCATAGAGCAAGAATGCGCTGCCGAGCTGCTGCCCCTGCCGCTCGTATTCGACGTCGCAGGACTGACTGCCTGGCAAATGAAGTACCTGAGCGCGGATCCCTCGAGGATGGCAGATCGGCTCGCTCGCTGGAACGAGCTGGTGCCGGCGGTAATCCAGCCGTTTCAGCAGTATCAGGTGCCGCTGATCATCCTGCGCAAGGAGACGCCGAAGGAAGCCGTCTGCCAGGTATTCGAGAAGGTGAACACCGGCGGCGTGGCGCTCACGGTATTCGACCTACTCACCGCGACGTACGCAGCCGACAACTTCAACCTGCGCGAGGACTGGGATGCGCGGGTCCGCAGGCTACGGCATCATCCGGTGCTCCGAAGCGTCGAGAACACGGATCTCCTCCAGGCGGTGACGCTGCTGGCTACCTATGCGAGGCGCACGCAGGGGAGCGCGGCCCGCGGCAGCACTGATGCCGTGTCGGGCATTAGCTGCAAGCGCAAGGACGTGCTCCAGCTCTCACTCGACGACTATCGAAAGTGGGTCGAGCCAGTCACAGTCGGCTTCGAGAAGGCCGCTAAATTTCTCTACACGCAGCGGTTCTTTGCAGCCAGGGATCTCCCGTACCGTACGCAACTCGTGCCGCTGGCGGCATCGCTCGCGCTGCTCGGAGACGACAGCGAAAAAGACGGGGTGAAGACGAAGCTAGCGCGGTGGTTCTGGTGCGGCGTCTTCGGCGAGCTCTACGGCAGTGCCATCGAATCGCGGTTCGCGAAGGACCTGGGAGACATCGTCGCATGGGTCCAAGGCGGACCCGAGCCGACGACCGTTATGGATGCGACGTTCGCGCCATCGAGATTGCTCACGCTGCGAACGCGAAACAGCGCAGCGTACAAGGGTCTGTACGCCTTATTGCTCCTTGACGGCGGCCTCGATTTTCGTACAGGCGACGCCGTGACTGTGCAGAACTACTTCGACGAGAAGATCGACATTCATCACATCTTCCCCAAGAAGTGGTGTTCCTCCAAGGGAATCGATCGCAAGCGCTACGATAGCATCGTCAATAAGACCGCTCTTTCATCCCGCACGAACCGGATGATCGGTGCCAACGCCCCGAGCGCCTATTTGCCGAAACTGGAGAAGCACGCAGGGATCAGCGTAAGCCGGATGGATGACATCCTCCGCTCCCACGTGATCGACCCGATGCCGCTGCGCGTTGACAATTTCGACCGGTTCTTTGAGGCTCGCGAGCGAGCGCTTCTTCAGCGGGTCGAGATGGCGATGGGGAAGCCTGCGCGCGCCGACTTCTCTGCGCCCGCCGTCGATGTAGAGCCGTTCGACGAGGAGGACGACGAGGAGTAGCGGCGTCCTCCGCTGTGAACCGCTCGAACGCGGTCGCCGAAGCCGGCTTCCGCCAAACGAATACCTCCCATCGCACGGCAGGCCTGTGTCGGCTTCCTGTCCGCCTCAAGAGATGTAGGATGGGCGAGCACTTTGCCCGCTTCGGCCGAGTGACTGTCATTGTTGAGCTCGGCGGCTAGGCAGGCCCGTTCACCCGGACTGGGCTGCCGCACAGGTCGTCGCCGAGTCCGGCTTCGCGAGTCCCTCGGCGGCGAGGCCATGGCCTTATCGGTCCCGAGCTCGCTGTGCCCAGCCCGGGCCCACGGGCCCCACGGTTGGGTCGACGAGTACCCGTCCCGTGACCCGACACCTCGCGCGATCCCCTGATATGCTCCGGCCCCTTGAGGCCGTTGCCCGCGCTCGGGCACCGCCGGAGGCAGGAATGCCCGCGAGACGATCGCTCAAAGCGCCCGACACCACCGCTACCCTTCAGCCCTTCGGCCCCCCCGCGGATCCATCGACGCCCACGGTCCCCTCGGTCCTCGCCGTCATCTCCGCAGGGCGGCTCCTCGACCTCTGCCGCTTGCTCGGCTGCGAGGTGCGCGACATCGCCGGCAACAAGGATCGCCTCGCCTCCAGGCTCTCCGAGCACCTGGGCGGGCGGCTCCCTACCCTGCTCCGTGAGCTCGGGCGCGACGAGCTCCGCGCCGTCTGCCGCCGGCACGGCCTCGACCCGTCCGCCCGGGCGCGCAGCGACCTCCAGGCGCTCGTGCTCGAGGCCGCGGGGTTCGATCCGCGCGCGGCGACGGTACGGCCGCCCGCCGCCAGCGCGGACAGCCTGCCGGCCAAGGGCCAGATCGTGCACGCACGGCACCGCCAGTGGCTCGTGGACGACGTCGTCCTGGGCGCGGGCGACGAGTCGCCGCTCGTTCGCCTCGTCTGCCTCGACGACGACGATCCTGGACGCCAGCTCGACGTGCTCTGGAACCTCGAGCTCGGCGCGCGCGTCGTCGAGCCGGAGACCCACGGCCTGGGCGACGCCTCGCGGCTCGATCCCCCCGCGCACTTCGGCGCCTACCTGCACGCCCTCAAGTGGAGCGCGGTGAGCGCCGCGGACGCCACCCGCTTCCAGTCCCCCTTCCGGGCGGGCATCAAGCTGATGGCCCACCAGCTCACGCCGCTCATGAAGGCGCTCGAGCTGCCGCGCGCCAACCTGTTCATCGCCGACGACGTCGGCCTCGGCAAGACCATCGAGGCGGGCCTCGTGCTCCAGGAGCTGCTCCTGCGCCAGCAGGCGAGCTTCGTCCTGGTCGTGTGCCCCGCCTCGGTGTGCCTCCAGTGGCAGGGCGAGATGCAACGCCGCTTCGGCCTGCGCTTCGAGGTCATGACCCGGCAGTTCGTCGCCTACCGGCGGCAGGAGCACGGGTTCGGGATCAACCCCTGGAGCACCCACAACCGCTTCATCGTCTCGCACGCGCTCCTGCGCCGGCCCGAGTACCGCGATCCGCTCCTTCACCACCTCGGCGAGCGGGCGCGCAAGGGCCTGCTGATCCTCGACGAGGCGCACGTCGCCGCGCCGGCCTCGGCCAGCAAGTACGCGACCGACACGGACATCACGCGGACGATCCGCGACCTCGCCCCCCGCTTCGACAACCGCATGTTCCTCAGCGCCACGCCGCACAACGGCCACTCGAACAGCTTCAGCGCGCTGCTCGAGATCCTCGACCCGGTGCGGTTCACGCGCGGCGTCCCGGTCGAGGGGAAGAAGGATCTCGATCCGGTCATGGTGCGCCGGCTCAAGCGCGATCTCCGCCAGCTCGGCGTCGAGCGGTTCCCCCGCCGCCTCCTCGTGCAGCTCGCCCTCTCGAACCGCGGGGGCGCCTGGCGTCTCGAGCGGACGAGCTACGACGCCGAGACCGGAGAGGAGAGCAAGACGGTGGCGAGCGACATCGGCCCCGGGCAGCCGATCGAGCTCTCGCTCGGCGAGAAGCTCCAGCACTACATGGAGCTCTGCGCGCCGGAGTCGGGGCAAGGCCGGCTTCCGTTCATCCACATGCAACAGCGGCTCCTCTCGAGCCCCGAGGCGTTCGCGCGCACGCTCGAGGTCCACGCGCAGGGCCTCGCGAAGAAGGGCGGCCCGGTCGCCGCGCCGCAGCAGCAGAAGCTCTCCCTCAAGGAGCGGGCAGCCAGCGGCTCGGCCACGACCGACGTTGAGGCCGACCCGGAGACGCACGGCCTCGCCGACGAGGCGCTCGCCGAGGAGAGCGACGCGGCCGTCCGGCGCGCCAGCGCGGCGCTCCCGAGCCCGACGGACGAGGCCCGCGCGCTCCTCGCCGAGATGCGCGCGCTCGCCGAGAAGGCCCGCGGCGAGCCCGACGCCAAGTCGCTCGCCCTGCTCGGCTGGATGCGGGAGCACCTGTGCCCGGCCATCGGCCTCGGCGCGGACGCGCGCGCGAGCCGCGCCTGGACGCCGCGCCGGGTCATCCTCTTCACCGAGTACGCCGACACGAAGCGCTACCTCGTCGAGCTCCTCACCGCGGCGGTCGCGCACACCGAGGAGGGCGAGCAGCGGATCATGCAGTTCCACGGCGGCATGGGCGACGACGCCCGCGACGAGGTGCAGCGGGCGTTCAACAGCGCGCCCGACGAGCACCCGGTGCGCATCCTGGTCGCGACCGACGCCGCGCGCGAGGGCGTCAACCTGCAGGCGCACTGCGCCGACCTCTTCCACATGGACATCCCCTGGAACCCGGCCCGGATGGAGCAGCGCAACGGCCGCATCGACCGCACGCTCCAGCCGGCCGCGGAGGTCCGCTGCCACTACTTCGTCTACCCGCAGCGCAGCGAGGACCAGGTGCTCGAGACCGTCGTGCGCAAGATCGCCACGGTGCAGCGCGAGCTCGGCTCCCTCGGGGCGGTGCTGCTCGGCCAGATCGAGGCGGCCCTCGCGAACGGCATCACGCGCAAGGCGCGCGCCACCGTGGTGAAAGTTGGGGCCGACGCGAAGACCGCCACGGTCGACGCCGAGCTCGAGGCGCGGCGCACCGATCTGGAGGCCGTGCGCGCCGAGGTCGAGCGCGCTGGCCGGCGCCTGGAGAGCTCCCGGCGCACGCTCGAGGTGGAGCCCGAGTCGCTGCGGGGCGTCGTCGAGATCGGGCTGCGGCTCGCGGGCGCGTCGTCGCTGAAGGACGCGGGCAAGACCAGCGACGGCCGCGCGACGTACGAGCTGCCGGCGCTCGATCGCTCCTGGGAGGCGACGCTCGACACGCTGAGGCCGCCCCGCGGGCGCACCGAGGACTTCTGGGAGTGGCGCCAGAAGCCGCCGCGGCCGGTGACCTTCCACCCGCTGGCGAGCCTCTCCGAGGGGGCCGAGCAGCTCCACCTCGCGCACCCGCTCGTGAAGCGCATCCTCGATCGCTTCCTCGCGCAGGGCTTCGGCGCGCACGACCTCACCCGGGTGAGCGCCGTGGTCGCGCCGGGCGAGAGCGTCGTGCGCGTGATCGGGTTCGCCCGCCTCACGCTCTTCGGCATCGGGGCGGCGAGGCTCCACGACCAGCTCGTCCCGGTCGCGGCCGCGTGGTCCGGCGAGGCGAGCGAGATCAAGCCGTACAAGGACCGCGCCACGTCGGTGAACGCGATCGCCTCGACCGAGCGGCTCCTGGCGGGCTCGGGCCGCGCGCCCAACGCGACGATCGGAAAGCGCATCCAGCAGCACGCCGACGCGCTCTTCCGGGCCCTCTGGCCCCACCTGGAGGCCGAGGCCGACGCGCTGGCCGTCGAGGCGCGCCAGGGCCTCGCCGAGCGCGCGCGGCGCGAGGCCGACGACCTGCGCGGCCTGCTCGCGCGGCAGCGCCAGGCGATCGACAAGGCGGAGGCGCGCCTCCGCCAGCCGGACCTCTTCAACGTGCAGGACAAGGAGCAGAAGCGCCAGGTGGACCTCGATCTGCGGCACCTCGAGCGGCGGCGCGCGGCCGCCGCCAGCGAGATGGAGTCCGAGCCGGCCGCGATCGAGGCGCTCTACGACGTTCGCATGTCGCGCCTCACGCCGGTGGGGCTCGTCGTCGCATGGCCGGAGTCGATGACATGAAGGATCGCGACGTTCTGTTTCACAAGAAGTGGCTCGGCCTCGCGCAGCCCATCGAGGGGCTCGTCTTCAGCGTGCCTGCGCTCGCCGACGCGCAGATCGCCCCCGAGGAGCGGCCGGAGCTCTCGGCGGCCTTCGAGGCGCAGCTCACGGGCGATCCGCCGCGCATCCGGAGCCTCGAGGCGTTCTTCCGCGACTTCCTCGGCTACGCGTCGCCGGGGATGCTGGTGCCGCGCGCCGAGCTGCCGGCCGAGCTCTCGTTCTATGCCGCCGAGGGCGGGCAGGAGATCCGGCCGAGCTTTGCCCTCGGCCGCGGCCCGTTCACCGCCGACGATCCGTTCGCCGCGTTCGACGAGGCGCCGAGCGCCTCGCAGGACGGGGCGGCGAGCGACGGCGGGCCGCGGGCCTCCTCGGAGGCCGCCGCGCAGGCGGCTGCCTCCGGCGCGAAGAAGCCGTGGTTCGCGCTCCTGTGGGACCTCACCGAGACCGGCGCCAGCCTCGACCTCGACGAGCCGGAGAGCGAGACCGGGCCGTGGCGCTACCCGCCGACGGCGAAGCTCGAGCGCCTCCTGCGGCACGCCGGCATCCCCGTCGGCTTCCTCTTCAACGGCGCGCACCTGCGCCTTGTCTACGCGCCGGCCGGCGAGTCGACCGCGCACCTCACGTTCCGGGTCGAGCACCTGCGCGGCTCGGAGGGCCGCCCGCTCCTCACGGCGCTCGACCTGCTGCTCCACGCGCGGCGGGCGTACAGCGCCTCGCCCGAGCACACGCTCGAGGGGCTGCTCGCCGAGAGCCGGCGCCGGCAGGCCGACGTCACCGAGGAGCTGGCGAAGCAGGTCTTCGAGGCGGTCGAGACGCTCGTCACCGGCTTCGAAGCCGCGGCCGCGCGCGACTGCGGGCGCGATCAGCTCGACTGGCTGAGGGCGGCGATCGAGGCCGAGGGCGACCACTTCTACCAGGGCGTGCTCTCGGTCGTGCTGCGGCTCGTCTTCCTGCTCTACGCGGAGGACCAGACGCTCCTGCCGGTGGAGCACCGCACGTACGCCGAGCACCTGAGCCTCAGCGGCCTGTACGCGCGGCTCAGCCACGACGCCGGCGCCCACCCCGAGAGCATGCACCACCGCTTCGGTGCGTACGGGCAGCTCCTCGCGCTCTTCCGGGCCGTCTTCTTCGGCGTGAAGCACGGCACGCTCGAGCTCCCGCCGCGCCGAGGACGCCTGTTCGATCCGAACACGTACCCGTTCCTTGAGGGCGGTCTGCCGGGGTGGACGGCCGCGGTCACCGATCAGGGGGCGCGGGCGCAGGCGCGGCCCCCGAGCATCGACGACGGCACGATCTACAAGGTGCTGCACCGGCTGATTGTGTTCGGCGGGCAGCGGCTCAGCTACCGCACGCTGGACGTCGAGCAGATCGGCAGCGTGTACGAGTCGCTGATGGGCTACCACGTGCTCCGGCTCGAGAGCCCCGCGGTGCGGCTCGGCAAGTTCGGCGTGTGGGTCGAGACCCGGGCCCTCCGCGCGATGAACCCGACCGACCGAGCGCGCTTTCTCAAGGAGACGTGCGGCCTGAACCCGGGGCCGGTCCAGGCGATCGAGAAGGCGGTGAAGGAGGCCGGCAAGGACGACGGCAAGGACGACGGCGCGCTCGCGGAGGCGCTCGCGGGGTATGCCGCCGGCCGTCGCGGCGAGGGAAGCCGCCACCGCGCGGGCGCGGGCCGGCTGGCGCTGCAGCCCGGCGAGGAGCGCCGCCGCACGGGCAGCCACTACACGCCGCGCTCGCTCACGGAGAAGGTCGTGCGGCGCACGCTGGAGCCGCTCCTCGCGTGCCTGGGCGAGGCGCGCATGCCGGAGCAGATCCTGCAGCTCAAGATCTGCGACCCGGCCATGGGATCCGGCGCATTCCTGGTCGCCGCGTGCCGCGCGCTGGCCGGGGAGATCGTCGCCGCGTGGACGCGCCAGGGCGAGCTGGCGCGCGTCATCGAGCAGCACGGCGATGCACACCTCCATGCGCGGCGACTCGTGGCGCAGCGGTGCCTGTATGGCGTCGACAAGAACGCGGCGGCGGTCGAGCTGGCGAAGCTGTCGCTGTGGCTGGTGACGTTGAGCCGGACGCTGCCGTTCACGTTCGTGGATCACGCGCTGCGGCATGGGGACAGCCTCGTCGGGCTCGATTACAAGCAGATCGAGGCGTTCCACTGGGCACCGTCGGGGCAGACCGAGACGGTCCGGGTGCTGCTGCGGGACGCGCTCGACCAGGCAGTGGAGCTGCGGCAGCAGATTCTGGCGCTGGCCGAGCAGGAAGATCCAGTGTCGCAGGGCGAGAAGCGGCGGCTGTTCGAATTCTCGCAGCAGGCGATCGAGCGCGTGCGGATCGTGGCGGATGCGTGCGTGGGGGCGTTCTTCGCCGAGACGAAGGACGCGGCGCGCGAGAAGGAGCGGAAGCGTAGGCTCGCGCTGGTGGAGACGTGGCTTGGGCGGGAGCGAGGCGCGCTGGACGAGGCGCGCTCCGAGAAGGAGCGAGCGGCGGATTCCGCGGCGGCGACGGCGGCGCGCGAGGAACTGGAGGCGCTTTCGACCGAAGCGCGTGAGAAGCTTCCGCCGTTTCACTGGTGGATCGAGTTTCCCGAGGTGTTCTTCGAGGAGCGGCCGGATCCGCTGCAAGGCGGAGAGGTCACCGGGGCCGTGCTGATGGAGGGGGTTGTCGGGAACCCGCCGTTTGGCGGCAAAAACAACATCATCGACGGAAATCCAGAAGGCTATCTCGACTGGCTCAAAGTCGTCTCCCCGGGTGCCCACGGCAACAGCGATCTGTCGGCCCATTTCTTCCGCCGCGCGGCGCGCCTTCTCGGCGAGAACGGAGCGTTCGGTCTGATCGCAACCAACACAATCGCGCAGGGTGATACACGCACCACCGGGCTTGCCGCGCTGGTACGCGATGATTGGGCGCTCTACGACGCCACCGATTCGATGCCGTGGCCGGGCGCCGCGGCGGTCACGGTGTCGCTCGTGCATGCGGCGCACGGGCGAGCGATGCAGCACGCTCAGCCAGCACTCGGTGGGGCACGCGTCCCGATTATCAACTCGCGCTTGCGACCCAAGCCCGAGCGCACGGATCCGGAAACTTTGAACGCGAACGCCAACAGCAGCTTCCAGGGAAGCGTCGTGCTTGGCATGGGCTTCATACTTACGCCAGCCGAGCGCGATGCGCTCATAAAGACGAACCCGAAGAATGCCGAGAGAATTTTCCCGTATCTCGGCGGCGAAGAGGTTAACACTAGTCCAACTCAGGCATTCGACCGCTACGTTATTAACTTCGGCCAGATGGATCTCGCGGAGGCCGAGCGATGGCCAGACCTCATCGATATCTTGCGCGAGAAGGTGAAACCGGAGCGGGACAAGAATAATCGCGAGGTCCGACGCAAGTACTGGTGGCGCTTTGGGGAGACAACGCCCGCGCTCTATGCCGCCATTGCTCCACTCAAATACTGCCTGGTAACGTCCGGCATCAGCAAGCACCGAGTCTTCGCGCGCGTACCTACATCCTGGATCTTCAGTCACAATCTTTACGTGTTTCCGACACAGAACTTCACGGCGTATGCAACGATTCAATCTCGCATTCATCTTCCTTGGGCATCCATGCTCTCTTCAGGCCTCGAAGACCGCGGTGGATATCGCCCCTCCGACTGCTTCGAGACCTTTCCCTTCCCGACCCCCGACCCCCGTGCTGTCCTACCCGAGCTCGAATCGCTCGGCGAACGCCTCTACGACACCCGCGCGCGCTTCATGGTCGACACCAACCAGGGCCTCACGAAGACCTACAATGCCCTAAAAGACCCCGCCTGCGACGAACCACGCATCCTCCAACTGCGCCGCCTCCACGAGGAGATGGACCGCGCCGTCCTCGCCGCCTACGGCTGGGGCGACATCGCCGTGCCGCCCTACTGTCCCCTGACGGCCAAGGACCGCGAGGCGCTCCAGGCGTTCGAGGACGAGGTCATCGACCGCCTCTACGTGCTGAACGCCGAGCGCGCGCGCGAGGAGCAGCGGCTCGGGCTCGCGGGGAAGAAGAAGGGCCGCGCGACGAGCGACGACGGCGATGCGAACGAGATCACGCCGCAGGAAGCCCCGGCACCGAAGAAGTCGGGCAAGGGCCAAAAGTCCGCGACCACGCAGGTGAAGCTCTTCTGAGCCGGGCCTGCGCGCGTGCTCCAGCTACGCCCTCCCCTGCTTTCGTGGCCATTGGCCCTTGAGAATGGCAGGCACGCCCTCAGGCCACAGGAGCGCGTCTTCGAGCTTGATCCCGCCTTCCTCCGGATCTTCGTACGCATCCCACCCGCAGGCGGGTGGCTTGATGCCTTCATGCTCCATGAGCGCCCGTGAAATCTCGATGACCTCCTGAGGCAGCTCCGGCGGTGCCCAGGACTCGAAGAGCTCACGCAGCCGTACAGCAAGCGGCAGGCGGCGCTCGTAGTGCACCGGCTGAAACTGCGGTGCCATATGGTGAGCCCCCCTCGTCACGTACGTCGTATAGACATCCAACAAGCGCAGGATGTGCTCGCGTGGCGGCACACGGCTGAACGTCCGGTAGACACGCGGGGCAGCAAACGCCGAGAGCCAGTAGATGATATTGATGACATCCGTCGTGTCCTCGATCTCCTCTCTTCCATCGCCGCTCGTAAATGTGAGGGTGTTCCCGTCCTCGAACGTGACTTTCATGGCTCCTCCGTCACCAGTACGTGCAATCGCGTTCGCTGGGGGCTCAGCCAGGCGCTCTCCTTGGCGCGGCACACAGTATGCAAACCGGTGGGCGGCATCCATGCTGTGTTCCCGGGTGCGAATGTAGGGGTATGCCTGATCCGTCCCAGAACCACGCCCCGGCGCCCAAGAAGCCGGGCAAGGGCAAGAGGCCTACGGCCGCGCAGGGGAAGCTCCTCTGCGCCGAGCCGGCGCGCGTGCTTGGCACGCCTTGAGCGCGTCCCCGGGCTCGCCCCGCGTTCGTTCTCCGGTGTATGGTCACGCCGCCGGGACCATGAAGATCACCAGCCTCTCCCTCCGCAACTACCGGGGCTTCAGGAGCCTCGACCTGGATTTTTCGCCGGACGTCACCGCGCTCGTCGGCGTCAACGGCACCGGCAAGACCTCGATCCTCGACGCGCTCGCGCTCCTGCTGTCGTGCCTCGTGGAGAGCATCCGTTCGGGAAAGACCGAAGCCGTCGCGCCTTACGCGAGCGACGTCCGGGTCGGAGCATCGACGGCGCAGCTCTCGCTGACCGCGGAGATCGGCGCGCAGCCCAGCCACTGGAGCATCGCGAAGACGCTACCGGGGCACCCACCTGGACCGCCGAGCGCGCTCGATGCGCTGCGCGAGCCCGTCGCGGCCGCGCAGGGCACGATCGCGCTCGGCTCCCCTCTCCTCCCGCTCGTCGTCTACTTCCCCACGAACCGGAGCGCGCTCGACATCCCGGAGCGGATCCGCACGCCCCACGAGTTCGATGCGCTGAGCGCCTACGACGGCGCGCTCGAGGGCGGGGCGAGCAACTTCCGTGGCTTCTTCGAGTGGTTTCGTGAGGAAGAGGACATCCTCAACGAGCAGCAGGTGCTCGAGATGATGGACGATCAGCAAGGTCTCGAAGAGTCCGCCGCGCCGTCGCCGCTGCCGGCCGTCCGCTGGGCGATCGAGGAGCTCCTGCCGGGCGCGCGCAGGGTCCGTATCGAGCGGCGGCCGCAACGCATGACCGTCGAGCTGAACGGCACGCGCCTCGACGTCGCCCAGCTCTCGGACGGCGAGAAGTGCCTCCTCGCCATGGCGGGAGATCTCGCGCGGCGCATGGCACTCGCAGCGCCGAAGGTGCCCAACCCGCTCGAGCGCCCCGCAGTCGTCCTGATCGACGAGATCGAGCTGCACCTGCATCCGGGGCTCCAGCGGGTCATCCTGCCGCGGCTCCGGAAGGTCTTCCCGCGGGCCCAGTTCATCATCACCACCCACTCTCCCCAGGTGCTCTCCTCCTTGCACGCGGCGAACGTCCGCGTCCTGGAGCGCTTCGAGCTCCGGACACTCGACCGCGGCACCTGGCGGCGCGACACAAACCGCATCCTGGAGGCGGCCTTCGGCGATCCAGGGCGGCCTCCCGAGGTGGCGGCCAAGTTGAACCTGCTGCGCGACGCCGTCGATGCCGACCGCTACGACGAGGCACGCCAGCTCATCCGTGAGCTGTCCACCATGATCGAGGGAGACGACCCCGACGTCTTCTTCTACCAGCAGCTCCTGCCTCCCGAAGACACCACCGAGGCCGCTTCGTGAGGCACATCGTGAAGGGCGCGGAGCCGGCGACGGTCACGGAGACGCGCACGGCCTCGACGACCGACCTCTCCACGACGACGCGCGCTCGCACCGCGTTCGACCAGATCGACAAGGGTCGCGTGCGCGCCGACCTCGCGCGCGAGCAGGGCTGGCTCTGCGCCTTCTGCATGCGCCGTATCGACCCTGACGCCGCCGATGCGCGTGGCGAGCGCACGATGAAGATCGCCCATCGCACGCCCATCGACGTCGATCCAGCGCAGGCCCTCTCGTGGAGGAACCTCTTGGGCTCGTGCGACGGCGGGCAGCGCTCCGGATGGCGGACGAGGAGCTGCGACGCCGCGCAGGGATCGACGGCGTTGGCCGTCGATCCGGCCGTGCACGCCTCCTGCATTCAGCTTCGGTACGAGCGCCGCGACGCCCGCGAGGGGCTCTTCATCACATCGGACCACCCCGGTCTCAAGACCGACGTCGAGCAGACGCTCGGCCTCAACTCGGGAGACCTCCCCGTGCTGCGGGAGCAGGCGTGGAAGGCCTTTTGCGCTCTCCAGCAGAAGCACGCGCCGAAGCAGTACGGCCGACCCGCTCGGGCCGCATTCTTCCCGACGTGGATCAAACAGCAGGGCGCACGGCTTCCCGAGATGCTCGGCGTCATCGAGGAGCGCCTCCGGTGAGCACGCCAAAGGGTTGCCTTCACGCCAGCATGGACGCGATCCTGCTGCGGTGACCCCTGTCGACGTCCGCCGTAACCTCGTCGAAGCCCTCGAAGCCGATCTCATCGGCCCCTTCGTGCCCGACAGCCACGCGCAGGGCGGCCAGGAGATCCTGCCGATCCCGCCGTCGCGCTGGTACCTGACCGGCTTCCTCGCGCCGCAAGGCGGCCGTGTCCCCGATCCGGAGGATCGCGACTCCACCGACACAGGATTCGCCGCCGGCAGCGAGAGCCAGAACGAGGACGCGGGCAACGAGGAGCCGGAGCCCAAGCGGCCGGTCCGCTTCCCCGCCTCGATGGGCCTGTCCGTGTTCCTGCCCCCGGGCAAGGACGACACGATCCACGTCGATGTCTGGTACGCGGACTACGACAAGATCGAGGTCGCGCTCGACCACACCGACAAGAAGGTCCCCGGCTGGAAGCGGGTGCCGTACGGCCCGGTCCGCGTCGCGGTGCCGCTCGACCCGAGCGTCCTCCAGCAGAAGGACGGGATCCCCGTCCCCGGCTCGCGCAACCTCATCTTGAAGGGCGAGCTCCGCACGACGGCCATGGACGGCCTCGATCCCGGCACGCGCGTGCTGAGCCTGTTCCTCGTGAACGATCGCACCGCGGTGGAGCAGGACCGCGACACGCAGTTCGCCTTCCAGGTGCGGATGGAGCTCACCTACGAGCGCGGCTTCGTATCCCGCCCCAACCGGCGTGGCGAGGACGGCGACGAGGACCAGCGCGCCCTCGCGCTCGCCTTCCGCGACCACAGGGAGTGGGCCGTCGGCCACAACACGAGCGTCGAGCGCCCGGTGGAGAAGAACGGCAAGGTCATCCGCCTCCGGACCACGCAGCTCCCCTGCTTCGAGGTGCCGCGCGTCGCTCACCGGAAGATCGATGACGCCGCGCTGGGCATGATGGACCTCGGCAAGCTCGACGCCAAGGGCATCGCGAACGCCCTCTCACCCCTCATCGAGGCGTACGGCACGTGGATCGACGAGCAGCGCTATGCGGGGCTCGACCGGGCATCGCTCGCGGACACGCGCGATGACCTGATGAGCAAGGCGGCGAGGGCCAAGGAACGCATCGCCGCGGGCATCGCCCTGCTCGGCAAGAACGAGGCAGCGCTCAAGGCCTTCAAGTACATGAACCAGGCGATGCACGTCGCGGCGCTGCAAGCGGACAAGACCCGCGAGGATCCCCGCTACACGGGCGGCAAGCAGCCCGAGTGGCGCCCCTTCCAGCTCGCCTTCGTCCTCTTGAACCTGCCGTCGGTCGTGGACGCGAGCCACCCCGAGCGGAAGCTCGCGGAGCTCATCTACTTCCCCACCGGCGGCGGTAAGACCGAGGCCTACCTGGGCCTCATCGCGTTCGTGCTCCTGCTCCGGCGCCTCCGCGGGCAAGGCACGCCGCACGAGGGGCGCGGGGTCGCGGTCCTGCTCCGGTACACGCTGCGGCTCCTCACCCTGGACCAGCTCGGGCGCGCGGCCACGCTGATCTGCACGCTCGAGGAGCTCCGGCGCCGCAACCCCAAGGAGCTCGGCAACGCCCGCTTCACCATCGGGCTCTGGGTCGGCGCGAGCGCCAGCGCCAACCGCTTGAAGGATGTGCACGAGGCGCTCTCCGACTACACCCCCGGCAGGACCGACTCCCCCTTCCCGCTCACGACCTGCCCGTGGTGCGGCGAAGCCATCAAGATCCAGAACATCAAGCTCGTCGACGCCGAAGGGAAGCCGACGAAGAAGAGCTTCGCGCGCGCCGCCGTCTACTGCGACAACGGGAAGTGCCTCTACACCGAGGCGAAGACGCCGGGCCTCGGCCTCCCGGTGCTGTTCGTCGACGAGCAGATCTACCAGGAGGTCCCGAGCTTCCTCGTCGCCACCGTCGACAAGTTCGCGATGATGCCCTGGCTCGGCGACGCCGGCATGCTGTTCGGCCGCGCGACGCACCTCGACGAGCAGCGGGCCTACGGCGTGATGCACGATCCCAGGCCCGGCGCGAAGCCGCTCCCCGAGGGGCTCTTGCCCCCCGAGCTCATCGTGCAGGACGAGCTGCACCTGATCAGCGGCCCGCTCGGCACCATGGTGGGCCTCTACGAGGCCGCGGTCGACTACCTCTGCGAGCACCCCATCGGCGGCCCGCCCCGGCCGCCCAAGGTGGTCTGCTCGACGGCGACGGTCCGGCGCGCGCGCGAGCAGATCAAGGCGCTCTTCGGGCGCACGATGGTCCTCTTCCCGCCGCGCGGCATCGCCGAGGGCGACACCTTCTTCTCGGAGGTCGAGCGCGACGCGCCCGGTCGGCTGTACGTGGGCGTCGGTGCGCCCGGCCGCGCGCTCCGCGCGGTCTCGGTGCGCTCCTACGCGGCGCTGCTCGCTGCCGCGCGCAAGCACTTCGATCCGAAGGGCGACCCGAAGCAGCCGGCCGACCCGTACATGACGCTCATCGGGTACTTCAACAGCCTGCGCGAGCTCGGGGGCATGCGGCGCCTCGTCGAGGACGAGGTGCGCAACCGGGTCGACAACATCGAGGAGGAGAAGCGGCCGCTGCTCTTCCTCGGGCCGCACCCGTGGGCCAAGAACCGCAACCTCGAGATGCCGGCCGAGCTCACGTCGCGCGAGCCGACCGAGCGCGTCAAGGAGACGAAGCAGCGCCTCAACGCCCGCCGCACCTCGACCGACCCCGAGCCGCTCGACGTGGTGCTCGCCTCCAACATGATCTCGGTCGGCCTGGACGTCGACCGGCTGGGGTTGATGGTCGTCACGGGCCAGCCGAAGACGACCAGCGAGTACATCCAGGCGACGAGCCGCGTCGGGCGGGCCTACCCCGGCCTCGTGGTCACCTGCCTGAACATGATGCGGCCGCGGGATCGCTCGCACTTCGAGCGCTTCGTCGCATACCACGAGAGCCTGTACCGCGAGGTCGAGGCGACGAGCGTCACGCCGTTCAGCGGCCAGGCGCTGGATCGAGGCCTCGTGGGCAGCCTCCTGTCGATGATCCGGCACGGCATTCCCCGCATGGAGCCCCCGACGGGCGTGATGAGCATCCATGAGCAGCGGCCCGCGGCCGAGGCGATGGTCGCGTGGATGGTCGCGCGGGCCAGCCATCACCGGCACTTCCCCGAGAAGCAGTCCGAGGACCGGATCGCCGAGCTGGTGCGCGCGCGCGGCCGGAGCTTCCTCGACGCGTGGGAGCGCGTCGTCGACAAGGCGCGCACGGGCGCGGCGAGGCGCGTCTACAGCAAAAACGACCGCGCCGGCCAGGAGGGGCTCCATCTCCTGTTCACGGCGAGCGACGACCCGCCCGACGACCACGACGCGCGGTACTTCCAGGTCCCGACGTCCATGCGCGACGTCGAGCCGAGCGTGCATGTGTGGCTGCGGTTCAAGCAGCTCGACGAGAGGGGCTGATGAACGATCCGAAGAAGAGGAAGGACGCCCGCAGGGCACTGCGTTCGGACGGCCAGCTCCGCCAGAGCCAGCTCGTCAGCACGTTCGGCCCCGGCGCGATGGTCGACCTGGTCGATCGCGCGGTCGTCATCGGCGGCCTGGAGCACTGGAGCTATGGCCCCAAGGGGTATGTCGCGCTGGACGACCCTCGGCTCCGGCGCTCGCTCATCCCCCGCCTGAAGGCGCTCGATCCGGACCTCGATCTGGCGCGCGAGGGCTATTTCCGCATGGCCCCGGAGGGCGACGCGCGCAACCACCATCCGGGCGTCGGCGTCCGCGCGCTCGAGTTTCCCCGGTGGTTCGTCTGTCAGAAGTGCCGTCGTCTGGCGCGGGCCTCGGAGCAGTTCGAGAACAAGAGCGGTCGTTATCGCCACGAGTGCGCGAAGAACAAGTGGTCGAGCGCCGTGCCGGTCCGCTTCGTCGCCGCGTGCAAGCGCGGGCACCTGTCGGATTTCCCGTGGATCCCGTTCGCGCACCTGGGCCGAGAGGGCGTGTGCGACCGGCCGGAGCTCTACCTGGAAGAGAGGGCTATCGGCGATATCGCGCGCATTCTCGTGCACTGCAAGAATTGCGACGCAACGACGCCCATGAGCAAGGCGACCGTGCTGCCCTACAACTGCAACGGGGATCGCCCGTGGCTCGGCGGGCGCGCCGCCAGCGAGCCCTGCGACCAGCGCAGCGAGCTGCTCGTCCGCACGGCATCGCACGCGTATTTCGGCCAGGTCGTGAGCGCGCTGCGCCTGCCGGATCCGGCCCCCGATCCGCTGCGCCTGCGGCTGCGGGAGAAGGACGTCTGGAAGGCTGTCCAGAAGATCACGACGGCGGAGCAGCTCTCGATGATCGCCGGGCTGATGGAGCACGTCGCGAGTGCGATCCGCGGGGCTCCCGCCGAGAAGGTGCTCGCGGCGATCCGCGCCGAGAACGAGGCCACGACCACCACCTCAGAGCGCCCTTTGCGCAGCGCGGAGTACGACCGGCTGGTGAACGCGCCGACCGAGCAGCCCGGAGCGGTCCCTGACCGGGGCGTCCAGTTCGCGGCGTACCGGGTGCCGAAGTCGCGCATCGACCTGCCGTCGGGCATCGGTGGCCTCGTCGTCGTCCCCGAGCTCCGCGAGGTGCGCGTGCAGGTGAGCTTCAGCCGGTTCGACTCGATCGGCGCCAACTTGCAGGGCGAGTACGAGTTCGCCGGGCGCAAGGTGAAGCCCACCGTGCTCACGCTGCCCACGGGGAACGAGAAGTGGCTCCCGGCCGCCGAGGTCCGCGGCGAGGGCGTCTTCGTGGAGCTGGATGAGGAGGCGCTGTCGGACGACTGGGAGAAGCGTGACGCTGTAAAAGAGCGCGCCAAGCAACTCGAGCGGGCCTTTGGCTTGGACAGGAGGGGCGAGTTTCCGGGCATCCGGTTCTTCCTCCTGCACTCGCTCTCGCACCTCTTGCTCACCGCGGTGAGCCTCGAGTGCGGCTATGCCGCCAGCGCCATCCGGGAGCGCATCTATTGTGGGCAGGCCGAGGTCGGTGGGCCGAACATGGCCGCCGTGATGCTCACGACGGGCACGACCGGCAGCGAGGGCACCCTTGGCGGCCTCGTCGAGGAGGGGCGGAGGATCCAGCATCACCTGCGCGAGGCGTGGGATCTCGGGCGGCTCTGCTCGAACGACCCCGTCTGCGCGGCGCACGACCCGAGCTCCGAGTCGAGCGATCGCCGCACGGAAGGCGCCGCGTGTCACGGCTGCCTCTACATCGCCGAGTGCTCCTGCGAGTGGTTCAACCGGTTCCTCGACCGCGCGCTGGTGGTGCCCACGATCGGCAACGACCCCGAGCTGGCCTTCTTCCGGGAGCGCCCATGAGCAGCGCCGCCGGTTCCCGGCCCACGTTGAGGCACGTCGGCACCGGGGTGCTCGCGGCGCTCCGGGAGGCGATCGCGTCGGGGCTCTTGCGAACCCCTGTGGACCGGGCGTCGCTGGTGGGCCTGGGCATCCGTCATCAGGTCGAGGCGATCGAGCACGCGCTTGCCGGCCACAAGGTGGCCGCGTGCCTTGCGATCCTCGACGTCGCGCTCGCCGAGCGCGAGAACCGCCGGCCGGCACCGGAGCTCGTGTGGACGGGCCCTGACGTGCCCGTCGGGACTGCCCGAGATACCGCGGTCGTGCTGCGGTCGCTGTTCGAAGGCGCACAGGAGAGCGTGCTCCTCGCCGGCTACAGCTTCGATCACGCCGAGGATGTGCTGGCGCCGCTGTACGGATCCATGCGGAGCCGCCAGGTCGACGCCCGGTTCTTCATCGATATTCCGCAGATCGAGCGCCGCGTCGCCGCGGATGCGCACCTCACGCGGTACTTCAGCAAGTTTCTCGCCGAGAGTTGGCCGTTCGGCGAGCCTCGCCCGCGCCTCTACTACGACAAGCGTGCCCTCGCGCCCGGCCCGCCGTACTGCAGCCTGCACGCGAAGTGCGTCGTCGTCGACAGCGCGAAAGCCTTCGTATCCAGCGCGAACTTCACGCAGCGAGGCCAGGAGAGGAACATCGAGGTCGGCGTCCTGATCGAGGACCCGGGCTTCGCGAGCTACCTGGCTGGGCAGTGGCTCGGCTTGATCGACGCGCACATTGTGGGCGAATACGCGACAACGTAATCTCGACCGGTTCTCTGATCGCGCAGTGCTGGCTCGGTCAGGTCGAGGTCCTCTCCCGCCTCGCCGATGCTCCGGCCGTCCGCCGTCGCCAGTCGTACCGCCTCTGCCTTGAACTCAGGCGTGAACACTCGCTCTTTCCTGATGCTACCCGTGAGCTCTGGTGCCTTTGGGGGTGTCCATGGAAGCGGGAGAAGGACCACAGCAGACTACCGCCGGCGAGCGCGAGGTAAAGAAGGCGTTGCGGAAGACGCTCTTTAAGTATCAACTTCAGCAGATCGAGAGCTGTTCGAGCAGGCGTACGGGTACATCCGAGAGTGTTACCGACCAATCGGGTGCACGCGGACGCCGCGCCGGGCCGCGCCGGTCGGCCGTCATGCCCACTGGCCGGAACGTGCTCCCAAGGAGGTTGTCTGATGGATCCGACGCCAGAAAAGGACCCGGTGTCCTCGAAGAAGAAGGCCGCCGCCGCTCGGCTGGAGTCGCTCGCGGGAAGCGGCGCATCGCGCCGGCGAGCGAACGTCCGCGAGCTCGCGCGGTATGCGGCCACTAGCAGCTGCAACCTCGCGGTGGCGGGCTTCGCGGCCCGCGTGGACTTCGACCAGCTACTCCAGGGCACGAGCCTCGCGGCGCCCTTCGGTCAGTCGCCCTTCGCCTTCCGCCGCGGAAACCGCTTCGAGGAGCTATTGCGGCGGGACGGGCACGCGCCAATGCTGGCGCTGTTGAAGGAGAACCTCGGTTACGACACGGCGAGCGCGAAGGTCGCGAACCTCCGGGAGGGGCAGCCGCGCAGCAAAGCCGGCCTGGAGGAACGCGCGAAGACGACGGCCGAGCTCGTGAAGAAGATCATGGCCGGCGCGAAGTCCGCGCCGAACCTGATCGACGGCGCCGTGTTCCAGCGGGATGTCGGCGGCGCGGTCGCACATTTCGAGGCGGACGCTGCCGCCGCCCGGTTCGAGCAGCCTGTTCACGTCGGGGAGATCAAGTCGTTCCCGACGGTGGACGGCCAGGCCGATCCCGACAAGCTGGGCGCGGCCGTCGCGCAGGTATCCATCTACATCCTTTTGCTCCGCGAGCTCGTCGAGCGGGTGGGCGGCAAGCCGGACATCGTCTCCACCGATGCGCTCCTCATCACCGCAAAGAACACGGGCCTGCAGCCGACGATGTGCGTGAAGCCGGTCGGCCGCGAGGTCGATCGCGCCGCGCGCATCCTGGATCGAGCGCCCGCTGCCGACGAGGTCGCCGCGTCGATCCCGGCGGGCACGCCGACGTTCGCGGCTGCGGCGAAGGGCGATGAGGCCGCGCGCCTGGACGCCCTCGCGAAGATCGCCGACGCCGTCGGCACCGACTACCGGCCGGGGTGCCTCGCGGCGTGCGGGCTCTCTCGGTTCTGCCGCGAGCGCGCGCACGACGACGGCGCCCCGGGCCGGGTGGGTGGGCCCATCGTCCGGCTCTTGCCCGGCATCGCTTCCCTGGACCGCGCCGGCGAGCTCGGCCGCGGCGCGCCGCCCGCAGCGGAAGAGGCGGCCGTGGCCGAGCAGCTCGCGCGCGCAGCCCGGCTGCGCGCGCGCCTGGAGCCCCCTGCGGCGGCGCCAGCGCCCGCCCGAGGAGCACGCCGATGAGCTACCTGGAAGCCCTGCTCGTCGCCGATGCGAGACGCCTCCGGCGCGCGCAGCGCTCGGCGGCCGTCCGGCACCGGCACCTCACTCAACGGCCGCTCGGCATGCTCCTGTACCAGCTCGGCGCAGAGCCCTTCACCGCCGCAGCCGTCGCGTGGGGGTTCGGCCCGAAGGACCGGAAACTCGCGGTGCCCGGCGAGCCCCGCGACCGCGAGCTCGCGTTCCGGGCACTCATGGTGGTCGCGCGCGACGTCAACGCTTGGTTCGAAGGGACCGGGCGCAACGAGCCGCCGCAGGTCGTCGTCGCGAACCGAGCGACGCTTGCGCTGCTCGCCCGACTCGGTCGCCGCCTCGCGTACCTGCCGACGACGGGCGCGCTGCCCGCGGATCCCGAGTTCGTGCGGTTCGGACGCCACCTCCGCTTCCTCGCCGACCGGGCGCGCCACCCGGGGCAGCAGCTTGTGGTGGTGCTGACCGAGCTGCTCTCGTCCCACTGGGTTCCGGAGCTGTCGGGTCTCGAGGTGCAGCACCTCCCGGCCCTCGAGGCCGCGATCGACCCTCCGCGCGGCAAGGGCGCGCACGAGGCGGCGCGGGAAGCCGAGCGGCTCGAGATCGGGCCCATGCCCGCTGCCGAAGACGACGAGAAGGTGGACGTCCTGCTGTCGGCCTTCAACGCGGAGCGGGGGCGGCGGACGGAGGAGAAGGTAGTCGCCCGGCTCCGGAAGCCGATCGAAGCGCATTACAGTGCGCTCGTCGATCGCGGGTGGCCCATTCTCTGGCGCTGCCTCGACCGTGAGAGGGGCTATTCGGAGGCCGCTCATGTCGAGCGGCGGTGGAAAGAGGATCTCGCCGCGCTCCACCGGCACATCGATTGGGTCGTCAAGAAAGGACTCCCGTACAGGACACGCCAGACAAGCGCGCAGGCGGCGCGGACGCTGCGCGCGGCCGAGGAGGCGCAGCGGCTGCTCGAGGCGGAGGAAGCGATCGATGACCCGCTGCGAATGATCCCGACGCTCCTCGCCAACCAGGGTGTCGTGGGCACCGTGCGGCGTGTCGACGGCGAGCATTACGAGCAGGGCCCGAAAAATCGAGTTCGACGGCCGCTGGTCGAGCTCGAGACGGCCGAGCGCTGCGCGCTGCCGGTCGGGAAGGAGCTCTGGTGGACCCAGACGGCCGAGAAGCGGGAGTACGTAATCACCGATATCCGGCACTCCGCCAAGGGAGACACGTCAATCGTGACGCTGCGGCTCGAGACGGGCTCCGCTCAGGAGCTCCCCAAGAAAGGCGAGACCGCGATCTTCTCGGTTCACAACCTGAGCAGCAATGCCTTCTTCATGTTGCCCGAGAAGGCGCCGTGGACTCACCGGGATCCGGATCTCGACGCGGCGCCGCCCGCGCTCGACGGAGCGACCGATGAAGGGAGGTGGGAATGAGCGCGTACAACGAGACCGTCGTCGAGCAGGCGCAGACCACGGTCGATGCCGCGATCAAGGCGGTGCTCACCGCGCCCGCGAGCTCTGCTGTCGTCGGGGCCGCGCCGGCGGGTGCGGGAAAGTCGTACGCCATCGGGACGGCCGTGCAGGCCGTGCGAAAGGCGGGCCTGCGGGTCGCGGTGGCGACGCCGACGAACGACCAGGCGTTCGCGCTCGTTTCCGCCATCGCGGACCGCATGCCGAAGGAGACGATCGCATTCGTGCCGGCAAGCTCCGTCAGCTTGCCCGTGGAGCACCGACGAAGGAACGTTGTCGAGCGCAAGGCCCGCGAGACGAGCTCAGACGGGATCCTCGTCGGCACGCTCAACAAGCTCGGAGACGCCCACGCGCGCAGGGATATCGCGCCGGTCGACGTCCTCCTGATCGACGAGGCGTACCAGGCGAACGCCGTGCATTACTACCTCGTCGGAGACCTCGCGCCTCGCCACCTGCTGATGGGCGACAGCGGACAGCTGGCTCCGTTCACGACCGCGCCCGGGGCGGATCGCTGGCGCGGTCTCCGCGAGGATCCCCTGCTGACGGCGGTGGAGGTCGTGCGGAGGAACCACCCATCGACGCCGGTGTATCGGCTGCCAATCACGCGACGCCTTGATCCGCGCGCCGTCCCCGTGGCCTGCGCGTTCTATCCGGACCATCGCTTCGAGGCCGCCGTGTTGCCCGGTGTGCGATGCATGCACCTCCAGGCTGCGCCCGGGCGCCGGTCAGACGCCGTGGAGGATGCCGCCCTCGAGTGGGCCGCCAGGTCGGGATGGGCCCACGTCGAGCTGCCGAGCAGCGCGGTCGTCACGGCGGATCCTGCGACCGCGTCGCTCTTAACGCGGCTCGTCTCCCGCCTCTTCGCGCGATCACCGACGGTGAAATGCGAGAATACGAAGCGCGCCCGTTCCCTCGTCCAGGCCGATGTCGCGATCGCGGTGAGCCACAACGATCAGAAGGATCTGCTCCGGGCCGAGCTGTGCGCCGCCGGCTTGGACGGAGTCCGTGTCGACACGGCGAACAAGCTCCAGGGCCTCACGTTCGAGGTCGTGTTCGCCTGGCACCCTCTGGCGGGCCTCACGGAGCTCGACGAGTTCCACCTCGACCCCGGTCGCCGCTGCGTGATGCTCACCCGGCACCGGCACGCTTGCATCGTGGTGGGCCGCGTTGCGGACCGCGAGCTCGTGCAGGGCATCCCGCCGGCGACACCGTCCTACGTCGGCTGGGACGTGAACCCGGCGCTCGACGGCTGGTACGTGCACGAGGCGGTATTCAGCGAGCTCGAGGAGCATCGGATCGACGCGCGATGAGTGGATCCATGTTGCCGACGGACCGATGTGCTACCCGACCGTGCTTTATGCCAAATGAGCGGGGGTTGGACACCGGCACAAACGCGATGCATTGGTAGTGCCCGAAGTAGGGCACGCGAGGGGTCAAACTGGGGCACGTGGCCGGAGCAAAGCGGGGCACGTTATGTGAAGCGGCATACTGACTCAGCTCCCGCCGGCACGTCCGCCATGATGCAAACTGTGCGGTGCTAGCGCGAGCGCCCAATCCGCACGCCGAAATACGTAGGTCCACACGCAGCCGCGCCCGGGTCAAGCTCCGGCGGCGCCAGGTCCGAGAACGCGGCGTCCGCACACACGAGCCAGATCGACGGCGACCTCTCGGCCGTGAGCTGACGCGCCACCGCAGAGGTCTCGATCAGGTTGTGCATCGGGATCACGCCGGCCGCGACCGGGGCCTCCTCCTGATCGAACGGCAGCCGCACCAGGTACACGTCCTTGTTCCCCCACGGCACCTCCGAGCGCGCCACCTCCGCGCTGGCCGCGATGGTCCCGCCGCGCTCGTCGCTCGCAAGCCGCGCGCAGAGCCACGCGAGCACAACGTCCTTTCGTAGATCGCCATCCAGACATAGCTCCGATCGCGATCGCGACGGAATCGGAGCGTCGTGAAGCCTGCCCCCCGTCGCGAGCCCCATCTCCTCCACGAGATCGACGAGCGCGACACCCCGGTCCATGGGCGCGCGGCGACGCAGAGTCGCAGCAGCGGCGACGCGCACGCGCGCGTCGCGATCGCGCAGCCGCGCCCGGGCGAGGTCGACGGCGCTCGCATCATCCCCAAGGAGCTCCAGCACCGCGGCGCGGAGCGCAGGGCTGGGATCGTCCATCCGCGCGATGACCGCGCCGCGGTGCTGCCCCTCTGCCCAGAGGAGCCTCGCGGCCGGGATCCTCAGCGCATCGAGCTCCTGCACATCGTCCAGCATCCCGAGGAGGGGCTCCGCTGGAGCGTCGGCCGGCGCCAGCGACTCCAGCGCGACCCGGGTCACCTCGGCGGCGTAGTCGCCTCGCTCCACGATGGCGCGCAGCCGGCTCGCGTGCTCCGGCCGGCCCGCGATCGCCCACGCCGCGGCGAGCTGCGCCGGATCGCCGTCCATATCCGATGGTTCGTCCAGCATCGCCGCGATCCGCTCCACGGAGCCCGCGTCCCGCGCGAGCGCCGTGATTGCCGCGGCGCGAACCGCGGCGGAGGGCTCGTCGAGGAGCTCCCGGACGCGCGGCGCCGCCGCCTCGTCCCCCGAAAGCGCCTCCGCCGCCGCGGCGCGCACGGCGCCGTCGCCGTCCCCGAGCCGTCGCAGGAGCGCTTCCCGCGCTTCTGCCGCCCCGGCAACGGCCCTCGTCGCGACCGCACGCCACCACGGGTCTGGATCGTCGAGCCGCCCCACGATGGCCTCATCCCCGGCATCGCCGAGCGCGCTGGCCGCATCGGCACGGACGAGCACATCGGGGTCGTCGAGCAGTGCGCGCACCCCCGCGACCGAGGAGGGATCCCGGGCCAGGTCACGCAGCCTGCGCCGCCGCTCCACGCGCTGGGCCGGACGGAGGCGCGCACGCAGCAGCGGGAGCGACCCCGGATCGTCGCGTAGCGCCTGCATCGCCGCGGGTCCGACCGGGGATGGCGCGTCGATGCACCGCCGGAGCAGCGGAATCGCCGGCGGATGTCGGCCGAGGACCTCAATGGCGGCCCGGCGGACGTGGGGATCTGGATCTTCCAGGCAAGGCATGACGCTGTCAAACAGCGCATCCTGGTGCGCGAGGCTGCTCACGGCGCGCGCCCGCACGAACGGCTCGGCGTCCTCGACCAGGGCCCGACGCGCCGCGACGGACGCCGCGTCGTCCCGCAGAGCTGACGCGGCGACCCCGCGGAGCGTCGGGCTTGGATCGGACAGCAGCGCTCGGACCATCTCCTCCTCGCCGGCGCGCATGGTCTCCACGATCGCCACGCGCACGGACGCGTGCTCGCTCGCATCCGCGAGCCGCCCTGCCCTCACCCGCCGCGCCACCGCATCGAAGCCGAGCACCGACACCGCTGCCGCCCGGACGAGCGGCGAGGGATCCCCGGCCGCCAGGTCAAGCAGCGCGCTCGCCGACTCCGGATCGCGACGCAGCGCCCGCGCGGCCGAAGCGCGAACCAGGGCCGCCTCGTGCGCGAGCAGGGCGCGCACATAGGAGCGTTGCTCCGGACGTGCCCAGAGGTCCTCGAGCACGAAATCCCGGACATCACTCGCCAGCCCGGCGAGTCGGCCCTTCACCTGCTCGATAACCGCCGGCTCTCTGACCAGCGCACGCACCAGCGCGCCCTCAAGCTCAAGCTGAGACGCCTCCGGATCCACCCCAGGGCTCGGCAGCGGCGCCTCGAGCGCCCGGCGCAGGGCGGGCGTGTACCTAGGATCGCCGGCGAGCAACGTCGCCGCCGCCGCGCGCACGCCGCCCGACGGATCGCTGGCCAGGAGGTGCGCCGCGATTGACCTGGCCAGCGGATCGGCGCGCAAGCCGGCGACCGAGGCGGCGCGCACCTCGCGTTGCGCCGCGGTTACGCCGTGGCGCACCACCGGCAGGCTGCTCGGCGCGAGCGCCACGGCGAGGAGGGCCGCCTCGCGGATCGCGACAGGCTCCCCGGCGAGCGCGAGCTCCCGCAGCCGCTCCTGAGAGGCCCAGTCGTCCCTGAGCGCGTGGATGGCCGCCACGCCGACTCCCATGTCGGACCAGCCCGAGGTCTCCCAGACAGCGATCATCCCATCGGATATAGCGGTCACTATCGCCTCCGGTCAGCGAAAGCCGAGGTGGACGACCGGCCCCTGGTGCTGGCTCGCCCAGCCCCGGTCCGGCTGGCTGAAGTTCTGGCCGTTCACGGGCGGCACCTGATGGCTTTGCACGCCCAGGTTGGCCAGCATCTGGCTACAGTTGGGGCAAGGAATCCTGCCCGTCTGCCCCTGCTGAGCGGTAATGGACTGGATGGAACCGATGCAGTCGTTCCAGTTCGGATGCTGAGGATTCATCGTATTCGGAGGGATGCCGTTGGCATGCTCGTAGTTTCGGATGTAGTTGGTCATCGCCCACGGCTCCGCGCAATAGTGGGGCAGCGCGTCGGCTTGGCCTCTGGCCGAGACACCGTTGTACACGGGCACCAGGGCATCCTGGACTGCGGGGTGTAGCTGGCCGGGCAGGCGGTCTCCGCCGCCGTAATGCCGCTGCCCTGACCGCACGTCCGTGGACGAGCCGAAGGGCCCGTTCGAGTACGGCCCCTGGACGCTCGCGCGCACCGGCGCGAGCCCGTCGGGATCGATCATCGCGAGGGGCCGGTTGCTCGCATACCCGAACGGGCGAAGCCCGCCTGCGAGCCCGAGCGGATCGGGGCTGATGTACCGGCCTATCTCGGGGTCATAATACCGGTAGCGGTTGTAGACGACGCCGGTCTCGTCGTCCGCATACTGTCCCGGGAAGCGGAGGGGCGTCGTCGCCTGGTCGGGCGCTCCAGCATCGACCTGCCCCCAGACGCTGCGATGAATGCGGCCCAGGACCTCGCCTTGTCCCGACACCAGCGCTCGAGGATGCCCGACCGGGTCGTTGATGTAGTGAATCCAGCCGCCCTCCGCGCGCTTGCCCGACGCCTGCACCAGCGCGTCGCGGTGCGCGAGCGGCGCGCGGCTGCGCGGCAGGAAGCTGTAGGTACGCTCGTGGACGACCGTGTTGCCTTGCGGGTCCGCGGCTTCCCGTACCTCGTGCACCACGGTGTCGCCATCCCATACGAACCGGGTGGCGCGCGCCGCCTCGCCGCGGCGTCGGACGCGCTTCTCCACGCGCCGTGCGAACGCGTCATACGCGAACTCGATCACGGTGCCGTCGTCGAGCTCGATCGCTTCGAGGAGGCCCCGGGCGTTCCAGCGGTAGCGGCACACGGAGCGCCCGGGCTCTGCGTTGCGCCTCTTCTCGATGAGCCGTGCGTCGGCGTCGTAGAGATAATCCACGTCTCCGCGGCGGATCAGCTTGCCGCCCGGCTCGTAGCGCCGCAGCTGCGCCGCCGGACCTGCCTCGTGGACGTTCTCCGCCGCGTCGTAGCCGAAGAGCTCGGCACGCGCATGTTGAGGTACCCGGGAGATCACCTGCGAGACCGGATCGTACGTGTACGCCGTGCGCCCCTCGACGAGCCCCCACTCCTCCAGAAGGTCGCCCGCAAGCGTGTACGCGTGATAATGCTCTTCCGTGAGCCCAGGTGGCCTGGGACCGGCCCAGGCAGGCTCAGCTGCGCGCGGCTGGCCCGATGGGCGAAATACCCGCTGGTGCGTGATGCGCCCGATCGAATCGCAGGCGCTCTGGATGAGGCCACCGCCAGGCAGCGCGCGCCGCGCCTCGAAGCCGCGGCTGTCCCAGCCGATCTCCACGGTTTCCGAGTCGTCCAGCAGGATGCGCGTCGGCTGGCCCATCGGATCGTAGACCATGCTCTCGACGTAGCCCAAGGAGGTGCTCCTCCGCGTGCGATTTCCGGCCGCATCGTAGGAGCTCTCGACCACGTAGCTGCGGCCGTTCACCCGGTGCAGCTCTGCGACCAGCCGTCCGCGGCCATCGTACCTGAATGCCGTCTCGGACGCGGAGGACTCTGCACGTAGCAGGCGACCTGCCGGGTCGTACTCGAACCGATCTACCGTGCCGTCTGCGTAGACCCGCTCGACGAGCCGCCCGACGAGGTCGTATTTGAACTCGGTGACCTCGCCGGAGCCGCTCTCGCTCTGAACGATGCGGCCGAGCAGATCGTGTTTGTATCGGATCGTTCGACCTTCGAAGGTCCGCTCCTCGATGATCCGCCCCGCGGGGCTGCGCACGAGGACGTGTTCTTCGCCTGAGCCATGGATGACCCGAAGCAGGTCGCCCTCGCGGTCGTAACGGAAGCGCACTCGAGCTCCGTCGGGACGGCGGACTTCGTGGACGACCATCCCCGACCAGACGAGTTCACAACGGCGACCCATCGGATCGGTCACGGCGGCGAGCCGACCATCCTCGTCGTAGTCATAGCCGATCGTTACTCCGTCGGGGAGCCGGATGACGCGCAGCTCCCTGCATGGTCCGTACACGTAACGGGTGGTGCCGCCGCGCTCGTCCGTGAACCCCAGCACTTGCCCGAGGTAGTCGTACTCGATGAACCTCCTTCCGCCGTCCGGCTCCGTGACGACGACGCGATTACCGAGCGCGTCGTAGTCCATCCTAGTGATGGCGCCGTCCGGCATCGTGGCTTCGATGGGCAAACCACGGCGATCCCGCTTGTACGCGATGGCGTTCCCGCCGGGGCCGTCTATCGCCAAGAGTTTCCCGCCATCATTGTACTCGAAATGAAACTCGGCGCCGACAGGATCGGTCATCGACGCGAGCAGTCCACGTTCGTTGTAGGCGTACTCCTGCACGGCGCCGAGCGGGTCGATCTCGCGGACGACCCGCCCGAATGCGTCGCGATCCCAGCGCCAGCATGCCCCTGTGGGATCCGTGTACGAGGTGACGTTGCCGATGGAATCGAACGTGTTGGTGTGCACCCCGGGGCCCCACACGGCCTTCTCCAGCTTCCCGTGCTCGTTGCCGGAGTACCGCTTCACGTCACGCGATGTGACGAGCTCGACGTAGCCGTCTCCGCCGTGCTCCACCTTGCAGTGGAGCATGCCTCTCGCGCGCGTCATACCGTCGGCGAGGAAGGCAGGCGCCCTCTCGTCGAGCGCGTCCGTGGTCCCAGGGGCCTCTGTCCATGTCTCGACGCAGCGCCGCCGCGCGTCGTATCGGAAGCAGACGAGAAGGCCGCTCGGGTAAACGAGCGACGTGAGCAGCCCATCGTCGTACGAGTAACGGACAGAGCGCCCGGCGGCGTCCTCCGCGGCCACGAGGTGACCGGCCGAGTCGTATCGATAACGGCGAAACGCCACCCACTGGCCCTGGTGTGGGCTGTTCTTCACCTCGAACGCGGCGATGCGGCCATCGGCGTGCCTGCGCACGCGGACCGTGCGCTTTACGCTGTCGATGATGGACGAGAGGCGGCCGTCGGCGTAGGCGAGGTCGATGCTGTTGCCGCTGGGGTCGACGATGCGCGACAGGGCGTACCGCGCGCCGTTCGCCTGGGTACCCGAGAAGACGAGCACGTCGCCCGTCTCGATGACGAGCGTGTAGCCCCAGTCGTGGCGCGTGAGCACACCGCGGCTCAGCACGACGCTCTCGCCGATGGCAGGGAGGAGCGCCCGGGTGTGCGTCCCCTCGGGGTTGTAGAGCAGGAGCGTGCGGCGCCGCGGCTCGATTTCCCAGGCGAGCGAGTGTGCCCAGCCCCGGCCGAGGCCGACGTCGCGCTCGCGCGCGGTGCTGCTGTACGTTCGTTTGATCACGAGCGGCAGCGGCCCTGGGAGCGCGAGATCGACCGCAGGGACCGTGTAGACCCGGCCCGTCATCGGGTCGATGGGGTCGCCGGCGTGGGTGCCGCCCCCGCCGCCGTGGGACGGGTTGGGACACCCGGCCCCGCTTCCAGGACCGCACGATCCAGCCCCCTTGCCGCCCCCTTGCGCGTCGTTCCCGCCATTACCGCCGCCGGCGCCTTGTCCGTTGCCGCTGCCGTTCCCGCCGCGGCCATTCCCCCCACCGCCTCCTCCGCCGCCGCCCATGATCCACACACCGGGGTTCATGCCAGGGATTGCGGGGATGTTCGGGACCGGAGCGGTGCGCGCCATAGGCGCATTGTCGACTACCGCCACGCCGCGTCAACTGTCCGGCATCGGCGTTCGAGACGAAGGTGCTCGGCGAAATGCCGGACCCCTCGCACGCCGATCGCGGCCCCAGCGCATATCGAGGGCGACCTTGTCACCACCGGGCGCTGGCAGCCGGCCGCAGCCGCACACGCCTAGACCAGCGCGGGCACGGCGCCGGCAGGTGCGTACGGCGCGAGCGCGCAGACGCTCCAGCCCGCGTCTGCCGGCAGCGCGTCGTCCGCCAGCAGCGACAGCGCGAGCCCCAAGCACCTCCGACACGCCCGCCTCCCGCTCCGCTGGCAGACCCGCAGCGAGACGCGCGAGGACCAGGTGCCGCTCCGAGAGCCGCCCTCCGCGTGCTCGCCCGATGCCCGCACGAGCGTGTCCAGCTGCGGCGACGGACCTGCGTCGTGGACGCTCTCTGCCGCCGTCCGCGGCCATCCTACCTGAACACCGTCTCGGACTCGGAGGATTCCGCACGTAGCAGGCGGCCCGCCGGGGCGTCCTCGAACCGATCTACCGTGCCGTCTGCGTAGACTCGCTCGACGAGCCGCCCGACGGGGTCATGATTGAGCTCGGTGATCTCGCCGGAGCCACGCTCGCTCTGAACGATGCGGCCCGGCGATCGGCCGTGAGGCCGCAAGCATGGCCATGTGCTGCGATATCGATGAACACGTCATCGAGAGACGACGCGATCTCCCCCGTCGCCGACCAGCACACCACCTTGCCCGTTGGGCCTGGGCGCGCAGCTTCGAGCAGCGCCGACGAGGCTCAGCAGCGCCGTGGGGGCCGCACCGCCCGCCGGAGTCGGGCTCCGCGCGCGCCCCCAGGGCTCGGCGGGCTTGCCTGCCGTGCGTCGTCGTCGCGCGTCCTTCCGCGGATCTCATTCCACGCCTGCGCGACCGCGCCCGTCCCCACGCGGGCGCTGGGCGCGCGTGCGAGGATCGCCTTCGGGAGCCAGATCCTCGGATACGTAGTCAACGCCACCGGCGACCCACACCCGCCAGCTTGCGTGCAGGCTCTCGACGGTCGCAGCGTGCGTGCTACTACGGCGCCGGCCATGAACGCATCGAAGGCGATCGAGGAGCGGGTGGACCGCTTTGTGAAGGAAATCCTGCGCCTGGTCCGACGGGTCCAGGAAGAGCACCGCGCCACGGCGCGCCGGGCTGTAACGGCGATGTTGACCGATCCGGGACGGCCAGCGGCGAACGCCTCCTCGGAGCGCCGTCCGAAGCGCCGGAAGGCGCCCGCGCCCACCCCAAAGAGCGTGGCTGGGCCTGTGAGGAGCAGGAAGCACGGCACGCGCTCGGGAGCGCCGAGCGCCTCGACGACGGCGGCACCGGCCACGAAGAGGATCGTGGCACCAGCATCCGGCGCGGACCGTACGACGGCTGGCGTGATGGCCGCGACCGGAGCCTCCACGAGCGAACGGGAGGCTGTGGTGCTCGAAACCGTTCGATCCCTCGTGCGCGGGACGGCAACGGAGATCGCCACACGCAGCGGGCTGCCGAACGGGAGCGTCTACGTCGCGCTTCGCGCGCTCATGGCTCGCGGCCGCGTGGCGAGAGCCGAGACGGCGAGGGGCTTCGAGTACAGCCTCGTTTCGCCAGGCGAGATCCGTCCCTTCAAGCGCGTGAGGGCTGCGAGGCCCGCGAGCCCTGCCGAGATGGAACGGACCGCCGACGCCGCGCTCGCGGACTAGAAGATCCCGCTGCGGAGAGCTCTGGCGCCGGTGCCCCTCGAGGGCCGTCACGCCCGTCTTCCGGATGAGCTCGAGACGCGTGTGCGTGCTTCACCAGCGCACGTGGAGCGTCGCGCTCTCCGCGCAGGTTCCGCGCCCCAACCGGGACAAGACCCTGAAAAAGTAGGTCCCCGGCGTGATGCTCCCCGAGATGCGACGCGTGGTGGCGCCCGTGTTGAGCGGGAACGTGGCGTCCCCGATCGAGCGATTCATGATCGAGCCCTCTTTTCGAGGAAGAGCTGGATGTTAGGCGCGCACCCCGGGCCACAGGTTTCAGGCGCGTCCGAAGACGTCGGTGGCCCCGGGCCGATCGCGCTGAGCGCAGCACCTCCAGGTAGCGCCCGCGGCCTGCAGCCCCGCAAGTCACGCCCACGCAGCGTGCCCGCCGGGTCAAGCCCGTAAGAACACGCGTTCCCCGGCCGGCGGATCTCAAGACAGGTGCTCGTAAAGCTTTCAGGGCTCACGCCAGTGTGTGAGCGAACAGTAGCAAACGTCTGATAGTCTGATAGTGCGGTGGTTCGGCAGTGCCGAGGCTCAGGGCCAGGGGAAGGGCTCGGCGCGCGAGGTCTCTCCGCGGACGCTCAGGGCAGCCACCGCGCGACGTCGACGATCTCCCGGGCCACCTCGGCGACGCCCCGCGGTCCAGCGATGCGGGCGAACAAGGGCGCCAGGTGCCCGAGGTCGTCCTTCGTCCAGTCGTCGAGGAGATCGGGCCGCCGCTTCCAGTCGAGGTACTGAAGGAGGCGCTGGCAGAGCCGACGCGCGTGCGGCTCGGTCATCGAGGCGGCCAGCGGGACCAGCGCGAAGAGCGCCTCGTCCTCGTCGCTCGGCCGATCGAGAGCGCGCTCGACCAGATCGCGCGTGATCGCTGGCGCGTGGTCCGGCGAGGCCTCGGCGATCGCGACCAGGGCTCGCCACGTGGCGCCGATCTCGCGTGACAGGTCGAGGACCGCATCCGCCCCGAGAGCCCGGGTCCACGCAGCGGCGTTCCGCTCGAAGCGCGTGCGCGCGCCGTCGTTCGCCCGCAGATCGTTCGAAAGCTCGGCCCAGGCGGCCTCGCGGACCGCGGCGGGGAGATGCGCGAGCAGCGCGGCCTGTGCCTCGATCCGGTCGGACGCCTCGGGCAGCGTCGCCACGAGCGCGAGCGCGTTGTCGGCGCTGCCCAGATCGCAGAGCCGCGCGGCGACGGCCGTCACCATCGGGCGCTGGCAGCCGGCCGCAGCCGCGCATGCCTGGACCAGCGCGGGCACGGCGCCGGCAGGTGCGTACGGCGCGAGCGCGCAGACGCTCCAGCATGCGTCCGCCGGCAGCGCGTCGTCTGCCAGCAACGACAGCGCGATCCCCAGCGCCTCCGACGCGCCCGCCTCCCGCTCCGCCGCGGGCAGACCCGCAGCGAGGCGCGCGAGGACCAGGTGCCGCTCCGAGGGGGGCAGCGCCTGGGACCATGCCCAGAGCCCGCGCACCACCGAGGCAGGCAATCGCGCCGCGCCCTCCGAGAGCCGCGGCAGCTCGTCGCACCTCGCGTCGGCCGGGACCTCGGCGAACGCGTCGCGACCGAGGTCGAGCGCCTCGGCTTCGGGCAGCAGCGCCGCCAGGGACATGCGGGCAATCCGGCTCTCCTCGGTCCGCTCGCGACCGAGCCGCGCCGCCGCCTCGCGCGCAGTCGTCACGCGCGCCTGCCCATCGAGCGCGTGCGCCGCGGCGGCGAGCGCGGCCCCGCCGGCGTGCTCCTCGCGGGCGGCCTCGAGCGCCCAACCGAGCACGACGGCGCGCTCGGCGTCCGGCAGCTCGCGCGCCAGCCGGATCAGGGCGCCCGTGCGCTCCCCGGCGTCGGCGATCGGCCGGCCGGCGTCGAGGACGTCCTCGCCGACGCGCGGCATCTCGATGCGCTGTCCGGCGGCGCCCTCGCGGCCCTCCCCGTCCTCTTCCTCCTCTTCGTCCTGCGCGGCGAGCGCGCGCCGCGCCTCCTCGAAGCCGAGGATCGTCCGCACTGAGCTCGCGACGAGCAGGCAGCGGACCCGCGCGGTCAGCGCCACCACGACATCGCCTCCGACCGCGATATCGTTCAGAAGGCTTGCCGCGCAGGCCACCGTCGCCTCCACATCGGCGAGGAACCCGGACGATCCATCCGGGCGCATCCTCCACATGTCGAGCCACGCACTCGAGACCAGCTCGAGCCGCTCTGCGAGGCTCGCGTCGACCCGCTCCAGGTGAGCGCGCCAGTTCCGGCATACGTACTCGGAGACCGTGCCCGAGGCGAATGCGCGCTTCCCGTGGTCGGCGAACCGGCGATCGACCGCCGCGCGCTGGTGCGGCGCGAGCCGCTCAAGGGTGGCCTCCGCCCAGGCGAAGTGACGGAGCGCGAGGCCCGGCTCTCCGGCGGCGACGAGCGGTCCGCTCAGCTCGTTCCAGGCTCCGGAGCTCACCATCGAGAGCGCGAAGAGTTCCCCACCCTCGATCGGGCCGAGCGCGCCTGCAAGCCACGGCAGCGCGGGGAGGATCGCGCCACCGGCGCAGAGATCGAGGACCCCTGAAGCCCCGACGGGAGCGATCGCGAGCGCCGACACCACCGCAGCGGGATCCTGCGATAGGGCCTCGAGGAGCGCCTCCACGAGGAGCGGCTCCCCGCCGCTCACACGTGCAACGTCGTCGTTCACGCTGGCCTGCAGATCGCCGAGCCTCCGCCTGAAAGCCTCCGCGACCTCGTCGGCCCCCATCGGTGGCAGCGCGACCACCTCCGTTTCCTCCCGGAGCCCTCCGAGCGCCTCGAGCGAGCGCGCGGACAGCACGACGCGCACGCCGGTGCCGAGATCTCGCAGGAAGCTCTGCGCTGCATCGGGGGTCCAGGTGACGGCCTCGTCGATACCGTCCAGGATCACGACGAGCGGCCTGTCGTCGGGCGGCCGACCCTCCGCGAGCATGATCGCAAGGTCGCGCCGTGTCTCCTCGACTCCGTGCGGCCGTTCGCCGGTGCGCCGCGGAGACCTGAGGAACGGAGCCACGCGCGCGTAAAGGAGGTTGAGCGTCGTATGCTCCATCGCCGTACCGAACCGGCGGCACACGGGGATGAACGCGATCTCGTACCGGCCCGCGCGGGCCAGCTCCAGCGCCCACGCGCCCAGCAGCGCCGACTTGCCGCGCCCGCTCGGCCCGAGCAGCGCCGCGCGCGCGCCGCCATCCTCCAGCCACTGATCGAGGCGCGCCACGGCGCCAGCCCGCGCCTTCCCGCCGAGGGGAGCGCTGCGGCAGCGCTCGACCTCGCGCCAGAAGGCAAGGACGCCACGCTCCGCCGCCGCCGGCCCCGCGGCCGGCGCATCCGGTGCTTGCGGAGGAGGACTCATGGCTCTGCGAAGGGCGGCGTGCTCGAGGGAGCGGTCCTGAACGGCACCGAGCGTCCCTTGTGCCAGACATTCCCGTTCCACGCCTTACCGTCCGAGCCGATGACGCCGTTCTTCTTGCCAGTACCCCCGTTGTTTGCCGGGTGAAGGCCGAGCTCACGCAGTACCTGCGCGCAGAATTTGCATGGATCCATGAGCAGACCGTCCTTGTCCGTCTTCGTCGTCATCTTACCCTCCTTCACCTGTTTCTGCAGCTCCCTCCTGATCTCGACATCTTCGGCCTTGGGGTCCTTCAACGCCTTACCGTTCTTCTTGCGGTCCGCCCGGATGTCTTTTGCCAGATTGTTGAGCGCCTCGATCTCGGCGCATTGGCCGGCGCTCGATGGCTTCGGACCCGCCACCTTGCCATCGTCGAACTTCTTGTGCGCATTGTCGACCGCGGTCTGGAGCGCGGGGTCGAGAGGCCCCCCGAACGAGCTCGATCCGCGGTGCGTCTTGCCGCCGGCGGTCTCGATCTCGGTCGAGGCCTTGGCCATGAGCCCGTCCGGATCGGTGAGCCGCGTCGGCTGGTTCTCCGCGTAGGCGAATCCATTGAGACCGCCGAGGATCCCGATCGGATCAGCGCTGATATAGCGACCAGCCTCCGGATCGTAGTAGCGGTTGCGGTTATAGCAGAGGCCGATCTCGTCGTCCCAGTACTGCCCGCGAAAGCGGATCGGCGTCGACGTCGACGCGCCAGGCGCGGGCTCGATCTTTCCCCAAGCGCTCCGCCGCAGCTCGCATGCGACGGTGCCGTCGGGGCCAACGAGCCGCTCCGGCGTACCGATCTCGTCGTTCAGGTAGTGATACCACTCGCCCTCCCCGGCGCGCTGCGCCCACGGCGCGCCGGCCTCGAAGACGTACGTGCGCGCTTCCACGACGGGGGCAGCTGCATCGCGGGTGACCTGCCGAATCTCGTGCACGAGCTCGGCGCCATCCCAGACGAACCTCGTCGCGCTGTCCTGCCGCAGCTCGCCGGTCGCGAGCCGCCGGGAGACCCGCTTGGCGACGCGCCGGGCGTCCGGATCGTACGAGAACTCCACGACGGTGCCGTCGGCGCGCTCGACCGACTGCAACAGCCCACGCGCGTCCCAGGCGTACCGGGTGGCCTCGAGCGCTCCGGCGGGGGTCCTGGTCCGCGTCTCCTTGAGGCGCGCGTCGTCGTCCCATACGAGCTCGGTATCTCCCTTCCTGAGCAAGCGATTGCCAGGACCGTACGAGCGATCCTCCTTGCCGGCGGCGACGTCGAACACGTTCCCGCAGGCGTCGTAGCGAAAGAGCTCGGCGCGCTCGTGCTCCGGGACGTTTGCCAGGATCTGGCTCGCGGGGTCGTACTCGAAGCGGCGCGTGCCGTACGCCTGATCCCACGCCTCGACGAGCTCCGATGCAGGCGAGTATCGGTACGCCTGGTGCACCGTCACCACGCCGGGGCTGGGCCCACCCATGCTGGTTCGTTCGGCCCGACCGGGATGCGGCTCGACGGCGAGCAGACGCGCCGTTCGATAAGGCGATCCATCAGGTCCCACACGCTCTCGATCCGGCCGCCTCGCGGGAGCGCGCGGCATACCTCACGCCCGGCGGCGTCGTACGCGAGCCGGACCTCGTCTCTTCCGTCGAGGATCACCCTCTCGGCGAGCCCGCCAACATTGCGAATCCACTTGGCGGAGTGACCGAGCGACGTGGTGCGTTCGACGACGTCACCCATGAGATCGAAGGTGCGCCGGACGGTCGCGGCCTCGCCGCCCACGATCTGGGTCTCGGACACGACCCACCCGACGGCGTTGCGTTCATAAGAGAACGAGCCGGCAGGGCTCTCAGCGGCGATGAGGTCGCCGCGGGCGTCGTAGGTGAACGTCTCGACGCTGCCGTCGTCGAAGGCACGCGCGACGAGCTGCCCGGCGAGGTCATAAGTGTACTCCGTCCTCTCGCCCGCGGCGTTCTCGAAGGAGATAAGCCGGCCATTATAGTCGTACTTGTATCGAGACACGCGCCCGTCGAATCCACGCTCGCTGGTCACCATCCCCGCAGTGTTGAGCTCGATCCTGTGGCGCTCCCCGAGCGCGTTCTGGATATCGACCAGGCGCCCCTCCCGGTTGTACCGGAACCGCGTGGTTTCTCCGTTCGGCTTGTGCACCTCACAAAGCTTGTGGAAGCCGCCTCGCACGAACCGGGTCAGCTGCTGGTTCGGCTGGAGGACCGAGGTGCAGTCCCCCATGCCGTCGTACTCGTAGCGGGTCGTTGCGCCGCCGGGCCGGTAGACGCCCGTAAGGTTGCCGCGATTATCATAAGTGTACGACACCGCCGCGCCGATCGGATCCCGGATCGAGCGGCACCGACCCCAGTAATCGTAGGTCAGCTGCGTCTTGCCCCCGAGGGCGTCGGTCTTCTCGACCATGTTCCCGAGATCGTCATAGAGATACGTCGTGCGGCCCCCATTCGGCGCCACCGTCTCGATCAGCCGCCCGCGCGCGTCCTGGCGCACCTGGAACACCGCCCCGAGGGGGTCAGTCCAGATGAGCCCGTCGGGCGTTCGCCAGATCTCGGTGACGCCGCCAGTTGGATCGATCGCTCGGCGGACGTGCCCGTCCGGATCGCGCTCGAGCATCGTCATTCGACCGAGCGGGTCGGTGACAGAGAGCTCCCGGCCGAGGCTGTCCCGCTGCCAGACAGTCGTGGCGCCGACTGGATCGACGAACGTCCGAAGGTGCCCGTGCTCGTCGTACGTCCTGCTGAACACGGCCCCGGCGCTCACGGCCTTGTCGACCTTGCCGAAGCGGTTTCCGAAGTAGCGATGAACCGTGATGGAGTCCGCGACCTCGGAGTATCCGTCCTCTCCGAACTCCAGCTTGCAGTGGTAGATGCCTCTGGCGACGGTCTTCCCATCGGCTAGGTGCGTCGGGACGTCCTCCGCCAAGCTGCGGTCACGCCCATCGTCGTAAGAGCCCCACGTCTCGACGCAGCGGCGCCGATGGTCGTAGCGGAATGAGAACGTGAGCCCGGTGGGGCTCGTATGCGAGGTGAGGAGGTGTTCCTGGTACGTGTAGCGCGTCGTGTATCCGTCAGCGTCGGTCGCGGACGTGAGATCCCCGGCCTCGTCGTAGGTGTACCGCGCGAAAGCCACCCAGACACCGCGCTCCTGCGCGTTCTTGATCTCGAAGGCGCCGATGCGCCCGTCGGGCGCCCGCCGAACCCGGACGGTCCGGCCGACGCTGTCGGTGATCTCGGCGAGCACGCCCTCGCGGTACGAGAGCCTGATCTCGTTGTTGTATCGGTCCTTGACCGCGGTGAGCCGGTACCGCTTCCCCGCCGCTTCGGCGAACACGTACCAGCGGTCGTCGCCGGTATCGAGGACGAAGCCACGCTCCTCCCGAGCGAGGACCCATCCGTGAGGGCCCGCCGCGCCGGCGCCCACGGGTATCGCATCGAGATCGACCGGCCCATCGTCGGTCCAGACGCGGATAGTGCGCTGGCGCACCTCGATCTCCCACGCCAGCGAGTGGCTCCATCCGAACCCCAGCCCGACGTCGCGCTCGAGCGCCGCGGTGGTGTACGACCGCACGATCGAGAGCGGCAGCGGTCCCGGAAGCTCGAGGTCGACGGCGGGAATCGTGAACACCCGGCCCGTCACCACGTCGACCGGGTCGCCCTTCGCAGCCATTCCAGATTTCTTGCCGCCATGGTGGTTCGGGCAGCCGGCGCCGTCGCCGCCTGCGCTGCCACACGCGGACTTCCCGCCGCCGCTGGCCTCCTTGCCGCCGTTGGCTCCATTGCCGCCCTGCTTACCTCCAGAGCCGTTGCCGCCAGCGCCGCCGCCCCCGCCGCCAGCCCCGCCCCCTCCCATGATGAAGACGCCCGGGTTCATTCCAGGGATGGCGGGGATGTTCGGTACAGGCGCAGTGCGGGCCATGGTCGTCTCCCGAGTCTCGTGCGGCCTTCGCCGTGCGATCCCGGCGAATGTACACCACCAGGCATCCGGAGGGCCTTCTCTGCCGTTCGGCAGATGCGTGCTCTTGGCGCGCGACCCCTCACCGAGCCCTGCTCGACTGGACGGCTAACCACCCGAAATGATTCAGCATCCGACGACGACTGCGATCGAAGTACGGTCGCTTTACGCCGTCGTAAATAGGCCGTGGACTCGACCCGGCCGCGTCCGTCAGTAGGGTGGTACGGATGGACGCCCCTCCCCCGAAGCCCCCTCAGCCCCGGCGGCTGCTCGAGGTCCTCGGCGCTGCCTCCCCGGCGCTCGCCGCTGCTGCGCCGGCCGTCGTCGAGCTGTTCGCCCAGGACGGCAACACCCGCCACGCGCAGGAGATGCAGATCGCCCGCGAGCGCTACCAGCTCGAGCAGGCGCGCGCGGAGCTCGCACGACGGGAGCGGGCGCTCCAGCGCCGAGAGACGGAGCTAGAGCGTGAGCGCGAGCGCCTGCAAACCGAAGCCGAGCGCCTCGCGCAGCACACGCCCGCCGGCATTGGGGGGCGCTTCCAGCGCCGCAGGCGGCCCGTGCCGCCCCGCTTCACGGCGGCCTACGGCTACGACGAGAACGATCGCTTGCGGCTGCTGTTGCCGGAATGCATCACGTACGCCTGGTGCGTTGCCTTCCACGGTGCGCCGCGTGACGTACGCGCGCAGGTGTCGCACGCGCGCCGGAGCCAGTACGCACGGATCGCGCGGCTACCGGCCCTTCTGGGCGAAAAGCTCGACAAGGCCGGCGTCCCGTTCGATGCGCTGCGCTTCGTGGCGTACGCCGCCACGTTCGTGGAGCAGGAGGAGCGGGCCCGGAAGATGCTCGCGGGTGAGCGTCCGCCGCGCCGGATGCCGCCACCGGAGGAGCCGAACGCCTCCGAGCCGAACCAGCGCCGGAGGGGACGACCCGCATACCCCCGCGTGCAGCCCAGCGAGACGCAGCAGCCCCGGGTCGATGACCAGAGGAATAGCCCCGCCGCGCGGGCCCAGGGGGACGACGAGCAGCAGGCCACCAAGCTCCGCGAGTTCGCGTCCCTGTTCGCGTACCACCTGGAGGGGCGGCGATCTCGCCGGCCCGGAGCGTGCCTGATCCGAGCGATCCGGTGGTGTTCCCGGTGCAGGCGGGCGACGAGCTCGCGTTCACGAGGTTCTTCGAGCTCGAAGAGGACCTGGGCCCTGCTCTGCCGGAGCCCGGGGCGCCGGTGTCCTGGCTGCCGCAGCTCGTGTTCGACGAGACGGGCACCGTGCTCGACGTTCCGACGGTGAATGCGCGGCTGACGCCGGACGGGCAGCTGGCCGCCCGCATGGTGGGCGGGTTCCGGGGCTTCAGCTACGGCGAGTGGACGACGGAGTATCCGTTCGACGACAACCAGCTCAACAAGCGGCCTGAGGAGAACAAGCCTCATTTCACGCGCGTCGAGCCGCACTGGGAGGGATACCACGCGGGCTGGTCGCCGGAGGACGCCGGCTTCCCGCTCGTGGGCAGCATCAGCGGGCCTGTGTTCCGCGGCTCGGGCGCGGACCTGTACATCACGGCCGGGGAGCTCAAGCCGTCGCGCGTCGGCGGGGTCAGGCCGGAGGATGTGGCCAACGTGCCGGGGCTCCGGAAGAGCCAGAGCAGCTCGACGTCGCAGGATGTCGCGTTGATCGGGTCGTTCCAGGTGACGAGCGGGACGACGGCGTCGAAGCTCGAGCTGATCGACGTCAACGGCGACGGGCGGCCGGACGCGGTCTCGCAGGGCAGCGTGCGCGTGCAGACGTGCGGAGGCGGGCGGTGCGACGGGCAGCAGCCGGGGGAGTATGGCGAGCTGACGCTCGATGGGCCGGGGGACTTCCGGGAGTTCGAGAACGCGAGCGCGCGGTTCGGGTTCGGCTTCGGGTCGGCGGCGTCGTCGCTCGCGGACAAGATCAAGGCGAGCGGGAAGACGACGGCGGTGCTCAGCGTGCTGCCTTCGCTGGGCAAGAGCTGGGGCACGTCGCAGACGACGCGCGACCTCCTGGACGTCAACGGCGACGGGCTCCCGGACATGGTGAGGAGCGAGGGAGGCGAGCTCCACGTGCGCCTGAACCTCGGCTATCGCTTCAGGGACGAGCGCGCCTGGGCGGAGCTCGCTCCGAGCGGAGATCCGTTCGCGCCCCTGCCGGAGGTCGAAGGGGATCCGCTCACCGCGCTGAGCCGGGTTTGGTCCGCGACGCAGCTCGCGTCGGTGCGGGTGCAGGACAACACGACGAACAGCCTGCAGGTGGGCTACGCGGGGATCGGCGGCGGCATCGCGCACACGGTGAGCCGGACGCTGGCCGACTTCGTGGATCTGAACGGCGACGGGCTGCCCGACCGGGTGAGCAAGCAGCCTGGACAGGACTACTACCGGGTGCGGCTGAACCTCGGGGACGGCTTCGGACCGGAGGAGAAGTGGAGCGCGCCGGCGGTGAGCGGCGGCCTCCCGTGGGGCGTTGCGCTGGAGAAGGACTTCACGAAGGAGATCAACGGCAGCAACGACGCGCTGTCGTTCTCCGAGACGACGGCGTTCAACGCGGGCTACGGCGTGCCGCTCAAGATCACGACGCCGTACGTGTGCATCGTTGTCGAGATCGCGGCGCAGCTCGGGTTGAACGACGGTCGGACCGAGCTCGGCTGGGACGACCTGGACGGCGACGGGATGGTCGATCACGTGCTGAAGCTGAGCGACGGGATGCTGCGCGAGAGCGACGGTGCGCTGCGGGCGCGGCTGAACCTGACGGGCAAGACCAACCGGCTGCGGCGCGTGGTCCGGCCGCTTGGCGGCAGCTTCCGGCTGGACTATGCCCGCGAGGGCAACAGGGTGGCGTATGCGAGCAGCCCGGACGAGCTGAGCGTGGACATGCCCGGCAGCAAGTGGGTGCTGTCGCGGGTCGAGGTGGACGACGGCATGGGCACGCCGGCGTATGTCCACACGTTCGATTACCACCAGAGCGGGTTCTACGACCGCGCGGAACGCGAGGACTACGGGTTCGCGCAGGTGACGGCGACGCGCGAGGACGGCTCGCAGCTCGTCACGCGGTACCACAACCAGGACTATTACCGCCGCGGCCTGGTGAGGGAGGTGATCGAGCGGGACGCCGAGGGGCGGCTGTTCAGCCGGCAGCAGGTCGCGTATCGCGCGCCCGGGGCGTTGCCGACGCTGACGGGCTCATTCTTCCCCGAGGAAGAGCTGCGGACGACGTCCTGGTACGAGGGGAAGACCACGGACCCGAGCGCGCCTGGCAAGCAGGCGAGCGAGGAGCGCGACTGGGACGGCCGCGGCAACCTGATCCAGCTGACGGAGCACGGCGAGCCAGGCACGCTGGACGACGACGTCACGACCACGATCCACTACGTGACCTACGACGGGCCGCACATCGTGCGGGCGGACAGCGTCGAGGCGCGCGACAGCGCGGGCACGCTGCTGCGCAAGCGCACCGCCGTGTACAACGAGACGACCGGCGCGGTGGAGTCGATCACGAGCACGGTGATCGGCGGCAAGGAGCCGGCGACGGGCGCGCTGTACACGGGCGACGCGTCGACGAATCCAACATGGGAATTCTCGCACGACGCCTACGGCAACCTTGAGGAGGCGATTGACCCGAGGGGTTTCACGCTCACGTACGAGTACGACGATGTTGCGGAGACGTACCTCGCTGGGGTGAGCGATTCGTTGGGGTACTCCTCGGAGAGAGCTCCGGATTACCGCTACGGCACGATCAACGCGGTCCAGGACGTCAACGGCCACGAGGTGCACTACGGTTATGACGCATTCGGCCGGTTGACCGAGGTGTTCGGACCGAACGACGCGCCCACGGCGGCGGAGGCGACGATCGCGTTCGAGTACGCGCTCCAGCCGGGGACGAGCCCGCCTGTGCCGGCGTGGGCGCGCACGCGGCACAAGGACGTGCAGCACCCGGGAGATCCGATCGACACGGTGACGTTCGTCGATGGGCTCGACCGGGTGATCCAGACGAAGAAGGACCTCGAGAAGGATCAGGGCCCGGGGGCGGATCCGATCGTGGGCATGACCGTGAGCGGGCGGGTGGTGCTCGACGAGCGGGGGCGCGTCGCGCTGCAGGGGCAGCCGGTGTTCGATACCGGCGAGGCGACGGCGTTCGTGGACGTACCGCTGAAGAACGCGACGGTGCTCGAGTACGACGTGCTCTCGCGCGTGCTCGAGCAGCGGGAGCCGGACGACGAGACCGGCGAGGCGGTGACCACGACGAGCTACGACATCGAGGAGCTCGATGGTGTGGCGATGTTCGTCGCGACGGAGGTCGACCCGAACGGGAAGGAGCGGAAGGCGTACCAGGACGTGGACAACGCGATCGTGGCGGTCGAGGAGCGCAATCGGCTGCACGGGTCGGAGGCGTGGACCACGCTGGTGACGCGGTACGGGTACAACCCCGTCGACGAGCTCGTCCGGGTGACCGATGCGCGGGGGAACGTGACGACCGCGGAGTACGACACCGTGGGCCGCATGGTTGCGCTCACGAGCCCGGACATGGGCCGTACCGAGTGGCGTTACGACCTGTCGGGCAACGTCGGCGCGCGGCAGACGGCGAAGCTGGCGGCGGAAGGTGCGAACAAGCTGATCCGGTACGAGTACGAGTTCAACCGGCTCGCGCGGGTGGATTACCCGGACTCGACGGACGTGACGTACGTGTACGGCGCGCCGGACGCGGCGGGCGACGAGCACGGCAACCGGGCCGGGCGGCTCGTCGAGGAGCAGAGCGAGGCGGGGAAGAGGACCTTTTCGTACGACCGGCTCGGGAACGTCGCGCAGCTGACGACCGAGTTCCCCCGGATCCGCGAGCCGCACCGGGGGCCGTACCAGGCGACGATGGAGTACGGGTTCGACTCCTTCGGGCGGCTGCTGTCGATGAAGTTCCCCGGTTCCGGCGCCGAGGTGGTGACGTACGGCTACGACCGGGGCGGCCTGGTCCGGTCGGCCGTGGGAACGAACACCGAGCCGAACCCGCAGCACCCGGACGAGCCGGCGACGACGCAGTACTTGCTGCACATCGGCTACGACGAGTTCGAGCAGCGGGTGCGCGTGGTGCACGGCAACGGCATCTCGACGTCGTACAAGTACTTCGAGAAGTCGCGGCGGCTGGAGCAGATCGACGCCGACCACCGCGACCGGTTCCTCGTGGAACGAGGGTTGCCGGCGAGGCCGTTCCAGCGGATGCGGTATGCGTACGACGCGGCGGGCAACCTGGAGCAGGTGCGGAACGAGGCGCCGTACGACCAGGAGATGCCGGGCTCGGTGCTGGTCGGGCCGACGACGCACGACTACGGGTACGACGACCTGTACCAGCTTGTCTCGGCGAGCGGGAGGTACCAGGACCGGAGGGACTGGCAGTACCGGTACCGGCTGTCATTCGACTTCGACGAGATCGGCAACATCCTGACCAAGGACCAGGCGAGCTACCGGTTCGTGCCGGATGGGAGCGGCGGATGGCGCGAGGACCACGCGATCCGCGAGCAGACGTACCGGTCGGTGTACCAGTACACCGGTCCGCAGCCGCATGCGCCCAGGCACATCGACGAGCACCTCGTGGCGGAGTCGATGCCGTGGCCGCGGGTGATGAGCTACGACGAAAGCGGCAACCAGACCGGGTGGGTCTACCGGGACGCGACGCGGCGCACGACAGCATGGAACGAAGAGAACCGCGTCTCGCGGGTGAGCCAGAACGGGCAGGAGCTGTCGCGCGTGCTCTACGACGGCGACGGCGAGCGGCGGGTGCACCTGCACCGCATCAGCGGCGAGGAGGAGACGGCCTACCACGACCAGCACCTGACGCTGCGCGACGGGCGGTTCGTCACCAAGCACATCTACGCGGGGCAGACGCGCATCGCGAGCAAGATGGATCCGGACTGGTTCCGGGATCCACCGACGATCTACTACCACCCAGACCACCTGGGCAGCACGAGCTTCGCGTCGAACAACGAGCAGACGCTGACGCAGCGGGACGAGTACTTCCCGACCGGGGAGCTGTGGATCGACGCGTCGGATTCGCGGTACGAGCTGCGGCGGGCGTACGTGTTCACCGGCAAGGAGCTCGACCAGGCGACGGGGCTCTACTACTTCGGGGCGCGGTACTACGACCCGCGGATCAACGTGTGGCTGAGCCCGGACCCGATCCTGGACGAGTACATGGCGGGCGGGCCGGGTGCGGGGGTGTTCAACCCGGGGAACCTGGGGCTGTACAGCTACGCGCTGAACAACCCGGTCAATCTTGTCGACCCGGATGGGCGGCAAGCGCAAGGGGGGCATCGGAACTTCCCGCCCGGCGGGGCTGGGATGGGTGGCTGCCGGAACCCGAGCTGCTTCAACGGGCCGGAGGGTGCCGCGTTTCACCAGCGGCAGCTGGTGGAGCGCATGAACGCTGGCTCCGCAGCGGCGCCCGCAGCGGCTACGGCTGGTCGCGCTGCGCGTGGCATCGGCGACGTGATGCGCCGGGTGCTGTCCAGGGCGGTCATGCAGCAGCCGAAGCAAACCGCGCCAGCTGCACAGGGCGCGGCGCAGACGGCAGGTGCTCAGCAAACTGCGCCGCCGTCGAGTCAGCCGCAGAAGGCCCCCTCGACGAAGCCTGACGACCGTGGAGGCAGGGTTAGTCCTCCGATCGCGCAGGCGTCACCGACGGCCGGTGGTGGGGCACGGATAGAGAATCTCTCTGCAGCAGTACGCAAGCGAATCCAGAACGCCGCGAACAGGACTCGCCAAGAAATCAGCGTCGTGGGTAGTCGAGCACGAGGCGATGCAAAGCCCCATTCTGACTGGGATTATGTCATGTCGGGCAACGCCGTTCAGCGGCATTCAGCGAGGAGTTCGGTTCCGCGCGGGACTTCCGGTGGAGAGCTGACAGCCGGAGGCAATCAGTCCGGGATCGATGTTTACAAAGGCGCGCCAGATCCAAGTCGTCCGCACATCAAATTCAAACCACAGCCCCAGGAGAAGTAAGATGGTCTTGAAAAGTTATCCAGACTGGAGGATTCCCATGGATGAAGGCAAGGCGTTGATGCTAGGTGCCGAGCTGTTTCGCTCAGTTGCTAGCGAAAAGCGTCCGGCCTGGGTCGGAGGGATACTCGAGTCGGTGCTCACTGCGACCCAGCGCGACTTCATGGGGTTTGGGCAGAGAATGGTGGCAATTTGTCGCGACAAGGGCGCGTGGGGTACGGCGGAGAGCCTGTTCCTCGAGCTCAGGAGGGTCAGTTTGGGCTCCGAGGACGAAGATTCATCTGTCGAGCGCGGGCTAGTAGATCTTCTCGAGGTTTCGGCCAAGGTCGTCTTCAATTCGAGTGGAGCTCAGCCAGGCTTCGATGCTCACGCTGGAGCACGGATCCTTCCGCTGGTATGGCGCATCATGAGATTCATCGATCAAGAGCATGGGAGAAAGGAGGAACTGCGCCTCGTTGAAGAAGCCTTGTGGCGCAAATAAGATTTAATAATCCTGGGCCACGTCTGGCTCTAGATAGCCGGGCATGAATCAGGTACGGACGAGGCGATGCCGTTCGCGAATGTGCCGCTGAAGAACGCGACGGTGTTCGAGTACGACGTGCTCTCGCGCGTGATCGAGCAGCGGGAACCGGACGACGAGGCCGGCGAGGCGGTGACCACGACGAGCTACGACATCGAGGAGCTCGATGGCGTGGCGATGTTCGTCGCGACGGAGGTCGACCCGAACGGGAAGGAGCGGAAGGCGTACCAGGACGTGGACAACGCGATCGTGGCGGTCGAGGAGCGCAATCGGCTGCACGGGTCGGAGGAGTGGACCACGCTGGTGACGCGGTATGCGTACAACCCTGTCGACGAGCTCGTCCGGGTGACCGATGCGCGGGGGAACGTGACGACCGCGGAGTACGACACGGTGGGCCGCATGGTTGCGCTCACGAGCCCGGACATGGGCCGTACCGAGTGGCGTTACGACCTGTCGGGCAACGTCGGCGCGCGGCAGACGGCGAAGCTGGTATCGGAAGGTGCGAGCAAACTGATCCGGTACGAGTACGAGTTCAACCGGCTCGCGCGGGTGGATTACCCGGACTCGACGGACGTGACGTACGCGTACGGCGCGCCGGACGCGGCGGGCGACGAGCACGGCAACCGGGCCGGGCGGCTCGCCGAGGAGCAGAGCGAGGCGGGGAAGAGGACCTTTTCGTACGACCGGCTCGGGAACGTCGCGCAGCTGACGACCGAGTTCCCCCGGATCCGCGAGCCGCACCGGGGACCGTACCAGGCGACGATGGAGTACGGGTTCGACTCCTTCGGGCGGCTGCTGTCGATGAAGTTCCCCGGTTCCGGCGCGGAGGTGGTGACGTACGGCTACGATCGGGGCGGTCTGGTCCGGTCGGCCGTGGGAACGAACACCCAGCCGAACCCGCAGCACCCGGACGAGCCGGCGACGACGCAGTACCTGCTGCACATCGGCTACGACGAGTTCGAGCAGCGGGTGCGCGTGGTGCACGGCAACGGCATCGCGACGTCGTACAAGTACTTCGAGAAGTCGCGGCGGCTGGAGCAGATCAACGCGGATCACCGCGACCGGTTCCTTGCGGAACGAGGGCTGCCGGCCAGGCCGTTCCAGCGGATGCGGTATGCGTACGACGCGGCGGGCAACCTGGAGCAGGTGCGGAACGAGGCGCCGTACGACCAGGAGATGCCGGGCTCGGTGCTGGTCGGGCCGACGACGCACGACTACGGGTACGACGACCTCTATCAGCTGATCTCGGCGAGCGGGACGTACCAGGACCGGAGGGATTGGCAGTACCGGTACCGGCTGTCGTTCGACTTCGACGAGATCGGCAACATCCTGACGAAGGACCAGGCGAGCTACCGGTTCGTGCCGGATGGGAGCGGAGGATGGCGCGAGGACCACGCGATCCGCGAGCAGACGTACCGATCAGTGTACCAGTACACCGGTCCGCAGCCGCATGCGCCCAGGCACATCGACGAGCACCTCGTGGCGGAGTCGATGCCGTGGCCGCGGGTGATGAGCTACGACGCCAGCGGCAACCAGACCGGCTGGGTCTACCGGGACGCGACGCGGCGCACGACGGACTGGAACGAGGAGAACCGCGTCTCGCGGGTGAGCCAGAACGGGCAGGAGCTGTCGCGCGTGCTCTACGACGGCGACGGCGAGCGGCGGGTGCACCTGCACCGCATCAGCGGCGAGGAGGAGACGGCCTACCACGACCAGCACCTGACGCTGCGGGACGGGCGGTTCATCACCAAGCACATCTACGCGGGGCAGACGCGCATCGCGAGCAAGATGGACCCGGACTGGTTCCGGGACCCGCCGACGATCTACTACCACCCGGACCACCTGGGCAGCACGAGCTTCGCGTCGAACAACGAGCAGACGCTGACGCAGCGGGACGAGTACTTCCCTACGGGCGAGCTGTGGATCGACGCGTCCGACTCGCGGTACGAGCTGCGGCGGGCGTACGTGTTCACCGGCAAGGAGCTCGACCAGGCGACGGGGCTCTACTACTTCGGGGCGCGGTACTACGACCCGCGGATCAACGTGTGGCTGAGCCCGGACCCGATCCTGGACGAGTACATGGCGGGCCGGCCGGGCGCGGGGGTGTTCAACCCGGGGAACCTGGGGCTGTACAGCTATACGCTGAACAATCCGGTCAATCTTGTCGATCCCGATGGGCGGCAGGTGTTCGGTGGCCACAGGAACTTCCCGCCCGGCGGCGTCGGGATGGGGGGCTGCCGGAGCCCGAGCTGCTGGACCGGGCCCGAGGGCGCTCGCTTTCACCAGATGATGCAGATGCAGCGCCTGGCGGAGCAGCGGGCGCAGGGCAAGACGCCCGTCAGCCCGGCGGCGGCTCCTCCTCGGACGGTGCGCATGGGCGGCGTGAACCAGCAGCCGGTGCTGCCGCCACGGCCTGCGGGCCAGCAGCAGGCGGCGGCGCAGCCGGCGAAGCCGTCGCAACCGGCGCAGCCGGCGAAGCCACCCCAGCCAGCACAGGCGGGGCAGGTGACCGCGAAACAGCAGGCATCATCTGCAGGATCCGCCAAGGGGGGACCGACCCGGCCCCTACCCGAGTTGAAGGTCGACAGCATTCAATTCGGAAAAAAGTAGGCAAACATGCCAAGGATTTCGGGCTCGACGCGGGCAACCCAGCTCATCGCCAATGGGTTCGAGAGCGAATCAACACGGTAGTCCAGCAGTACGACGAAGTCCGTCAGGGACCGTGGAATCCACGAGGCGGCGGAGGCAACGACTTCCTGTTTTTTAGGAAAGGCACCGACCTCGTGATCACCAAGCCGAGCGGCGAGTTTGTGACGATCTTTCCAGGAGTCCAGTCAAATGAGTGGTTCAAAGGCGCTTCCCCTCGCCAACCTTAAGTCGCTATGTGGAAAGCGACTTCGTGGAGTTGCGAGGATACTGTTCGAGTATGGCGGACAGATTGAGCCAGGCGACGGTGCGCTTGAACTCTACTTGGACGACGGAACCGTAGTTCTTTTTGACGGATCGGCGGACGGCGAGGGTCTTCGTGTTCAATATGCGCCATGGGTGGACCCATTCGAGCCGCCGATGTCCGATGAAAACCGCGCCTACATAGAGCAAAGCGGAAAGTGGAGCAGGGTCGAACAGTCGACTGCTCCGATGTTTGTTGGCATGCTCGGTGCGATTATCTCCTCTGTGACGATCTTAGAGAACGAGTTCGGTAGAGAAGCCGGAGTCCAGCTCTGTGTTGGGGGAACGGCCCTCTGGTTCGTGGTCGCAGGCGACGAGTGCCACGTCTATTGGGAGCAACCGATCGGATTCAGAAAAAGTGCCAGGTACGCCCAGTAGGTGCCGCGTCGCCCAATCGTGGCCATCCAGCAATCGTGGCCATCCAGCGCAGCTCGGATTGAACGATGGTCGTAGCGAGCTCGGATGGGACGACCTGGACGGCGACGGAACGGTCGATCACGTGCTGAAGCTGAGCGATGTTCGCCACGACGGAGATCGACCCGAACAGCAAGATGCGGAAGGCGTACCAGGACGTGGACAACGCGATCGTGGCGGTCGAGGAGCGCAATCGGCTGCACGGATCGGAGACGTGGACTACGGTGGTGACGCGGTACGGATACTACGACCTGTACCAGCTTGTCTCGGCGAGCGGGACGTACCAGGACCGGAGAGACTGGCAGGACCGGTACCGGCTGTCGTTCCACTTCGACGAGATCGGCAACATCCTGACGAAGGACCAGGCGAGCTACCGGTTTGTGCCCGATGGCAGCGGCGGATGGCGCGAGGACATGCGACCCGGGAGCAGACGTACCGGTCGGTGTACCAGTACCCGGGTCCGCAGCCGCATGCGCCCAGGCACATCGACGAGCACCTCCTGGCGGAGTCGATGCCGTGGCCGCGGGTGATCAGCTACGACGACAGCGGCAACCAGACCGGCTGGGTCTACCGGGCCGCGACGCGGCGCACGACGGCGTGGAACGAGGAGAACCGCGTCTCGCGGGTGAACCAGAACGGGCAGGAGCTGTCGCGCGTGCTCTACGACGGCGACGGCGAGCGGCGGGTACACCTGCACCGCATCAGCGGCGAAGAGGAGACGGCCTACCACGACCAGCACCTGACGCTGCGGGACGGGCGGTTCATCACCAAGGACATCTACGCGGGGCAAACGCGCGTCGCGAGCAAGATGGATCCTGACCGGTTTCTTTTCTACCAGGTGCACCGCAACTATGTTCCGTCGATTCGGGTTCGAGTTCGCCGCAGACAATTCCAAAGATCTACCGCCTGGTGTCAGCTTGGGTTGCGGGGTGACCGCGCCCACCATCGAGGAGGCTACGATTCTGATCCAACAGCGTATTTTCGGAGGTGCCCCAGTTCCGCAACTGAAGAAGGTTGTTTCCGATGTTGATATCTCGACCTTGGATGGAGGGCATGTGCGGCCCAATATGGGTAACCCTGTGATCCCGGGCATCTGGTTTCCTCTCGGCTACTGAATCGTCCCAGGCGTCTCCCGTGACCCACCTCTACGCCGGCCAGCTCCTGCCCTACGGCCTTGAAGGCGCTCCAGCAGGGCGTCTGGCGCCGGTGAGGGGCACCGCCTGATGCATCCCCACGGGCGGTGTTCGTTAGCTTAGGTGTAGAAGCTGGAGTTCAGATCACATGGATCCGCAAGAGCGACCAGGCGCTCTCGCGCATGCTCTGCGACGGAGACGGCAATCGGCGCGTGTACAAGCTCCAGAATTGAGGACACATGGCTCAAATCTATGGCTCGGTAGAATTTCAGATCGAAGATGAGTGGTACGATGTCATCAACATCAGTAGCCTGCTCCTGAAGCACTGCGACCTCAATGCTTGCCTTTTTGGCGTGGACAATCACGCCGGGTTTGCGCCCCTCTTCGCGGATCGGGGAATACCTCACGACTGTAGTGCCAACTTGAACGCGACAGTATCAAAATTTGTTGACGACGAAAACATGCCGAGCTGGGCTCTCTACAGCGAGCTACTCCGTATTGACTGGCATGAACCTGCGATGTCCAGAGATGGACGGATCCACGAGTACAAAGTCCGCAACGACGGAGTTGAGGAGTTCGTTACGAAGTGGCTCAACAAGACAGGGTACGATGGGGTACGCGAGCTCCTCGAGACTGAGAACGAGGTAAAGATAGGAGACCGCGTGTTTCGCCGGCCCATCATCCGGAGGGAGGACGCGATCGTGGATACCCATTTCGGCCTGCTGATGAAACTCATGGCTTGCCTCGCGGAGAGATTTGGCGAGGATGGGGTGAGGCTTGTCGTCTGGTTTGACTGAGGCCTGATTGTGGGCTGCGCAGAGCGACGCCGCCGCCCCTGGACAATGTCGGATTGGCAGCGCCGCCACCGGCTCTCGCTCGACTACGACGATATAGGCGACATCGTGCTCAAGGACCACATAACATGAGCGCTCACAATCCCTCATGAAACGTACTCCAGCGATCCCACATCCGCCTCCCGTGCCAGCTCCACTGCTCGGTCTCCTCTGGCGCCAGGCGAATCGCCTGGATTTCATCCCGTATGATCGGGAGGGCGAGGCCGGTCTCGTCCCTCGTCAAGACGACCTCCCGGAAGCTGGTGTCAACGATGCGGACGCGCTGCGCTCTCCACCACGGATCGGCCCACCCCGGCGCCGCTCCGATGACCAGGTCGACGGTCTCGTCCTTCTCGTGAGCGCGCTTCAGCTGCTGGTGGAGGCTCACGTCGCCGGGCAGAGCCCAGTCGGTCGCCAGGGCGTCGTCGACGAAGCCCCAGCGAAGCCGAACGGCGCCATGGAGGACGCCGTACTGGTAGAAGGCGTGGAGCGCCTTGACGTCGCTCTCGAGCCGGCGCGCAAGCCTCTGGTGGTCCCCTTCGGACAGGTAGCGCGCCACCTTCTCGGGATCGCCGAAAGGACGGCGGATGCGGGTGGTCCCCGCGATGAGGAGCTCGGGCGTGATCTGCAGCGTGCGGCCCGCGCGGTTCAGGCGTCTGGATTTCTGTGGCGGATTGAGATCCACAACCCGGCAGCGGCCCACATCGAACCCCAGCGCGCGTAGCGTGTCGCGGATGTCGAGCCCCGCGATCACATCGAATCGCTCCAGCAGACCGGCGAGCTCGGCGATGTCGCGACCGATGAAGGCCCGGATCGATCGCTGGCCCACGTCGAGCAACGCCACGGCCTGCGGATCTTCCGCGGAAGGTACCGCGCGAAGGACGGCGCGGCGGGACGACCGCGCGATCTCGGCGTCGCGTTGCGCCTCCGGGTCGAGCTCCACGCGGCGGACCACGCTGCCCTGCTCCCGTGCCGTGCGGTGCGCGGGCTCCACGAGCGCCGGCTGCGGCAGCCCGCGGATCGCCCGCCGCGTCGCGATGAGGCCCGGCGCGACAGGGTTCAGCGCGAGCCGCCCGTCGTTTCCCGTGACGAACAGATCGCTCCGCCCTGGCCCGTTGCGCGGGCCGAGCTTCTCTCGATGGCTCGTGAACCCGGCGAGGAGGGTCTCGATCTCCTCTGCTGCCATCGGCATCTGCCAAGCATCCAGCACGGCCGCGGCCTGTCGGATCCATGGCAAGCTCGTCACGGAGCGGCCGCGAAAGGCCGCCGCCACCTCGTCGATCGAGAGCGGGACGTCATCATCGGGTACAGGTAACGTGGGCGTCGGGGGCTGCGGCTCCACGCGCTCGTCGGGGGGGTCGGCCGCCCGCAGCAAGGCACGCATCAGGCCGAGGTCGACGACCTTGCGGCGTATCACGTCCCCCAGGATACCGCGCGTGTTCCGGGCGACGGGACGGGGCTGAGGATCCTTCGCGACTCGGGGATTCGGCTTCGCCATGCCTGCGCACCCTACCGCAAGGTCCGTCTCGAGACTCGCGTGATCGGAGGGGAGCGGCCAGTTGCTGATGCGCAAGTCGGGTGAGAAAAAGTCGAGTCCAATCGGAAAGGGTCGAGGTTGACAGGCAGCCCGGTGGCGCACCGGGACCACCAGCTGCGGTCCGGGTCGCGTCGGCCGCGACTCCGGGAGGTGGATGCTGCCGCCCAGAACCACCGCACCCATCCAGTGAACCAGCACACAAACAACTGCACTCTGCTAGCCCGTCTCCTCGGGCGCTCCGAGATACAAAATCGAACCCTCCAAATCGGCCTCCCGGCGGGCGTTCTGCGCATGCGCAACGGCGCGTTCCGATTCGGTTTTTCGCGCCCGTGAAGGAACGCATCCCCCGTCGATGGACGTCGCCGCCAGAGATACCTTTTTGTGCATCTCCGCGGGCTCCGCGTCAGGCTCGCCTCGAACCGATACCACGGCGGGCCACGCCGCTCCCCGCTCGCACGAGCTGCCGGCGGCGCAGGGACGATGCCGCTCACGTCCTGCTGGCCACGCGCGCACCAGGAAAAGGAACGACGATGAAGAGCGATGCAGCAAGAAAGGACCCGGTCGGGCATGAGGATCGGCCCCTCACGCCCTGCGAGCTCGCGCGTCTTCTCCGCGCCTTCGCGCACATGATTGAGGCCGCTGCGAACGATCCCGGGCCGGAGCGCCATCGCCCCGTCCGCCGGCCCTCTCGCGCCGCGGCTCTTCCCGCAGCGTCTCCGCTGATGCAGGCCCGTGCCACGGCCGCGCTGAAGAAGCTCGGCGCGCTACCATGAGGCGCGTATGGGCGAGAAACGCACCGGCCGCCATCTGGTCCGCGTAACCATCAACGGCGAACGCCGCCGGATAGGCTCCTGCGACACCGGGGAGGAGGCCGAGAAGCTGCGCGCCGCCGTCTATTCGCGCGCCAGCGACGTCGCCGGCATCACCCTCCGAGCCTGGGGCGAGCAATGGCTCGACCGCCGAGAGCGCCTCGACGGCATCCGCAGCATCTCAACCGACCGTGGCCGCTGGCGAACGCATATCGAGAATTCCCAACTCGCCAGCATGGCACTTGTCATGGTCACGGCGAACGACGTCGATGCCTGGATATGCGCCCTCCAGAAGAAGCTGACCGCAACACCCTATCGCGCGCCAAAGCCCCTTTCCCCCGCCACGGTCAAGCAGGTCATCGGGCCGCTCCGGCCAATGCTCGACGACGCGATGCCCCAGCACATCACCACGAATCCCGTGGCCGCCCTCAAGAAGCGCGTCCAGAAGGCCACCAAGCGCCGCGCCCGCGACGCCACCGTCGAGCCCTGGACCTACCTGGAGCCGGAAGAGCAGCACCGCCTCCGCACCAGCGACGCCATCCCCGAGGCCGACCGCCTGATCATCCTCTTCGCCCTCCTCACCGGCCTCCGCCAGGGCGAGCAGTTCAATCTGGAGCTCGCCGACCTCCGCCTCGACGCCGACGCCCCGCACGTCGTGGTCCGCTTCGGCTCGAAGAACCAGCCCCCCCAAGAACGGCAAGATCCGCCGCGTCGACCTCTCCGCCGACGCCGTCGATATTTGCCGCCGCTGGCTCGCCCTCCTCCCCAGCTACGCCCCCCCACAACCCCGAGGCCCTCGTCTTTCCCGGCGCCCGGGGCGGCCGCGTCTCAAAGGGCAAGACCCCGCTCATCCGCAGCGAGATGGTCACGCTCCCGACCGGCACCGGCCGCCGGAAGCAGAAGGTCGACCTCTTCGACCGCCACCTCGCCGCCGCGGGCATCACCCGCCCGGTCCGCTGGCACGACCTCCGCCACAGCTGCGCCAGCTCGCTCGTCGCCGGCTGGTGGGGCCGTCGCTGGACGCTCGAGGAGGTCCGCGAGCACCTCGGCCACACCTCGATCGCCTCGACGCACCGCTACGCGCACCTGAGCGAGACGGCCATCAAGGGCGCCGTCCGCCAGACGCCCGGGTGGGCGCCGCGGCTGCCCACCTCCCCCTCGATTCCGCGTGAGCTTTCAGCTCTAACCCCTCGGAATCATTCAGTGGGTCGACAGGGACTCGAACCCTGGACCTACGGATTAAAAGTCCGCAGCTCTACCGACTGAGCTATCGACCCGATTCAGCGGCGGGCGAAGCTAGCAGAAGCCCCCGGCGGGTTCCACCTTTCCTTTCCAGCTCCCTCCTTGCCCGTCGCCCCTTCCAGATCGCCGCCAGGCACCCCCGGTCATCCGCTCCCACCTCCGCTCCGCTCCCACCTCCCCTCCGACGTCTCCTCCCTCTTGCTCCCCTCCCCCTCCTGCCCGTCTCCTCGCCCTCGCCGTCGCCCCCGCGCTCCGTCCTCCCTCCTCCCCTCGCTTCTCTCTCACCGCCGCCTTCCTCACGCCCTCGCCTCGCGCTATGAGGTCGCGCCATGTCGCCGTCACGCCCTTCCGCCGCCTCCAAGGAATCGTTCGCTTCGCTCTTCGAGCAGTCGGAAGGAGCTGGCAAGCAGCGTCGCCGTCAGTACCACACGGGGGAGACCGTCGAGGTGACGGTGGTCGCGATCGCTCGCGAGGCGGTCTTCGCGGATCTCGGCGGCAAGCAGGAGGGCATGTTCGAGCGGGCGGCCCTCATCGACGGCGAGGGCAAGCTCCGCGTGGCGGTCGGCTCGCGCGTCTCGGCGGTGGTCGCCGGCGTCGATTCGGGCACCGGCCAGGTGCGCCTCACGCCGGTCGTCGTACGCGCGAGCGACGACGGCGAGGGCGCCTCGTCGCTCGCGGTCTCCTCGCCCGCCGCGGGCGGCGCGCCGCTGCTCGTCGAGGGAGCGCGGGTCAAGGGCAAGGTGACCGGCATCGAGCGGTACGGCATCTTCGTCCAGATCGCCGGCACGTCGGGCCGCTCGGGCCGTGGGCTCGTCCCGACGGCCGAGACGGCGACGCCGCGCGCGGCGGACCTGAAGAAGCACTTCACCGTGGGGCAGGAGGTCGAGGCGAAGATCCTCAACGTCGACGAGTCCGGCAAGATCCGCCTGTCGATCGCCGCCCTCCGCGTCGACGAGGAGCGCGGCCAGTTCGAGTCGTACGCCAAGGCCGAGCGCGCCGGCGGCGCCAACGACAAGGGCGCCAAGCCCGCCCCGCGCAATTTCGGCACGCTGGGCGATCTGCTCGCGAAGAAGGTCAAGCGCTAGCGCGCCTTCTCCTCTTCCCCTTTCCCCTCTCTCTTCCCCTTCCCTCTCCCCCGGGCGCTGTCCCGCTCGCCCTCTTGCCCTCCTCGCCCACCGACCGGCAGGAGATTGCATCTCCCCCTCGGTTGAGCGTACACCTCGCCCGCTCAGCCCCTTGCAGCCCCGGCTTCCGCTTCTCCTCTCCCGCCGGTCTCGCGCTCGTGCCCGCGGCCCTGCTCTCTCTGCCTTCGCCTTCGCGCCGATGCCTCCCCTCGCTCGTGCCTCCGCCCCCGCGCCGCTGCTGCCAGCGCAGCGCCTCCCCCGCGCCTCGCGCCCCCGCTCCCGCGCCCTCTCCCGCTTGACCGCGCTCTCCGGCTCCCTCTGCCGCGCCGGATCCATCGCCTCCGCTCTCGCCCTCGCGGCCTCCGCCCCCGCCCTCGCGGCCTCCGCCCCCGCCCTCGCCTTGCTGGCCGCAGCCTGCTCTCCGGCCCAGGATCCCCCCGGCAGGGCGACCGACGATCACCGCGCCGGCTCCCCCGAAGCGACGGCCCCGCTCGCTCTCCCTGCCGCGCCCGCCAACCCGGGAGCCCCCGCGCTCGATCCGTCAGCGCGCTCCGCGGCCGCTCTCTCGCCCTCGCCTCGCCCCCTCTCTCCTGCGCTCGCGGGTCAGGCTCCCTCTCCTGGCTCTCCCGCGCACGGCGCCGTGTCCCCTGCGTCCCTCACGTCCGCAGCCGCCGCCTCCCCCGGCGCGAAGGAGGCCACCCTCCCGGGCCAGGGCGCGAAGATCGCCAGCATCGCGATGCGCACCTGGATCTACGTCGCCCCCGACGAGCGCTCGACGAAGCTCGGCTACCTGCGCGCCGGCGCGGTCGTCGATCGGGCCGAGCTCCCGGCGGGCACCGACGGCTGCGCCGGCGGCTGGTACCGGATCGCGCCGCGCGGCTACGTCTGCGTCGGCAAGGGCGCCTCGCTCGCGCTCGAGCACCAGGTGGTCGCCGCCGCGGTGCGCGGGCCGCGCCGTGGCGCGCCCGTCCCTTACCACTACGTCATGTCGGGCTCGCCCCCGCCGCACCTCTACTTCCGGCTCCCGACCGTCGAGGATCAGCGCCGCGTCGAGGGCTCCTCGCTCGGCGTCCACCTCGCCCGCGCCGCCGTTGCGCCCTCGTCGTTGCCGCTCGACCCCGTGCCGGCCTTCCTGCTCGCCGGCCGGGACCTCCCCAAGCCGTACGGCGCCGAGGAGAAGCTCCACTACTCCGTGCACACGGGCCGCGCCAAGGAGAGCTCCGCGTTCGGCCTGATCACGACCTTCGAGTGGACCAACCGCCGCTTCGGCCTCACGACCGAGCTCGACCTCATCCCGCTCGATCGCACGCGCCCGGCGCGCCTCAGCGCGCTGCGCGGCGTGATCATCAAGGATCTCGACGCCGACGGCGCCGACGCCCCCGCGAGCGCCTCGGACGCCGCGCTCCCGGCCGGCGGGGCGCCTCCGGCCGGCGGGGCGCCCCCGGCCGGCGGGGCGCCCCCGCCCGCCGGCGCGGCGGCTCCCGCCGGCACGGCGCCCCCAACCGGCACCGCCCCCCCGGCCGCCGCGGCGCCCTTGGCCGCTCCCCAGGCCGACGCCGCGAGCTTCTCCATCGCCGAGCTCCCCGCCGACGAGCTCCCTCCTGCGCCGCCCGGCACCGACCCGCGCATCGATCCCAGCCTGAAGGGCGCCCCGGCGTTCGTCCGCGTCCACGGGGCGACCCGGCAGCGCGTGTCCACCTCGGGCCGCGCGCTCGTCGACGCCGGCGCTGCGCCGTTCCGGTCGGGCTGGGTGCTCACCGGCCGCACGCGCGGCGGCGCCAAGGGGCTCGTCGAGACCACCGAGGGCTCATGGCTCGCCGGGAGCCACCTCGTCATCGCCGAGCTGCGCAAGGACCCCCAGGGGTTCGCCCGCGACGGCAAGAAGTGGATCGACGTCTCGATCCGCCGCCAGATGCTCGTCGCCTACGAGGGCACGCGCCCCGTGTTCGCGGCGCTCATCTCCAGCGGCCGCAGCGGCATGGCGGACCCCGAGGAGACCGACGCCACCGTCCGCGGCTCGTTCTACATCCACGCGAAGCACGTCTCGACCACGATGGACGGCGACGACGAGGCGTCCGAGGCGTTCGACCTGCGCGACGTGCCGTACACCCAGTATTTCCACGAGGGGTACGCGCTGCACGGCGCCTACTGGCACGACGAGTTCGGCAAGGCGCGCAGCCACGGCTGCATCAACCTGGCCCCTGCCGACGCGGCCTGGCTCTTCGAGTGGACCGAGCCCGCCGTCCCGCCCGAGTGGCACGGCGCCCTCAACATCGAGGGCGGCGGCACGCTCGTCTACGTGCACGGCTGATACGCGCACGGCTGAGCTGGTACCTGCACGTGCACGGCTGAGCTGGCTTCGCGCGCGGCCCAGCTCGCCGGACGCCTCCGGCGACGGGCCGCGCGCCGCCCGCTCCTACGGACCGCGCCGCCGGCTCTCCCGTCCCCGCTACTGGCAGGACGCCGGCATCTGCGCGCCGAGCAGGAGGCCGCGCAGCGTCGAGAGCGCCTGCCGGCCCTGCGGCGAGTTCGCCAGGCCGTCACAGGCCGAGGCCGCCGCGAGGTAGCCGCCCTGCTGCTCGGGCGGCGCCGACTTCGCGTTCTGGCGCAGCGCCGCGCAGCACTTGCGGATCCCGCTGGGATCGCCGGTGACGACCTTCTTTCCGGCGTCCGCGTCCGCCGTGTCGGCGTCCGCCGCGTCCGCCCCGGCGTCCTCTTCGGGCACGATCTGCGTGGTGGGCGTCGGCGTCGGGGCCGGCGTCGTCGCGGGCGGAGCCGAGGGCACCGGCGGCAGCTCGTCCTCCTCCTTCTTGCACCCGTTGCTGACCAGAGCCACCGCGAGGGGGAACGTCAGCGCCCCCAGAACCGTCAAGAGCCGTGTAGGTTTCATCTCACCTCAAGTATCCGATTCGCGCTTGCGTGGGAACTTCTGTTCGACGAGGAACGCCCCGATCGCAACCAACTTCCCCGAGCGCACGCGGTCATGAACCCCGCGGACTGCACGCCCTCGGCGATCCGAGCGGTCGAAGTATGGGCGTCGCAAGCCCGGTCGCAAGATCGCGAACGCCGCCGACGTCCGCATCTCAGGTGGGTCCCGACTTCGTCTACGGGCGCATCTGCAGGCGCATCCGTCGCGACGCGCGACGCGCGACGCACCACGGCGCGCGCGCGCGCAAGGCGGAACGGAGCGCAGCGACGCGCGCGGGCCGCCGCGCGAGGCGATCGGGCGCGCGCGCCTCTGGCCCAAGCGCGCGCTCGTGCGCATGTCCAAATCACGAAAGGACACGCCGACCGGCCGCCTGAGCGTCACGACTCCAGCGTTCGACCGATACGGCTAAAGCAGAAGCAACCATGAAGAGCACGCAGCACAAGGAGTGGAGGAACGAACACCGATCCGTTGTCAACAGTCCCGCAGATGACACCTCGGTCACATTCTCGATCGATGCGCCGGCGGCCGGCGAGGACGCCGCCGCGACCATGCCCGCGGCGCGGGCCGCGAACGATGACCGCGACGTGCCCTCGGGGCAGATCGACCTCACCGCGCTGAGGGCCAGCGCGGCAGGCGCTCCCCCTCAGGTCCTCGACATCTTGCCGATCTTCCCGTTCGGCGAGCCGCCCGCGTCCGCCCGTGGCCCAGCGTCCGCCCGCGGCCCCGCTTCCATCCGCGCGCCCGCAGCGCCGTCGCCCGACGCGCCGAGGCGCGCGTGGCGCGCCCGATCGGCCGCCGCCCTGCTCGCGGGCGCCGCCGCGGTTGCGGCCCTCACCGCGGGCATCTCGGCCCCGGACGCCGCTCCAGGGCCTCCCGCGCAGGCCGGGCTCGCGGCCGCGGCGCGCGCGATCGAGGCGCGGCTCCCGCGGCTCGAGGCGACCGCCGTCGAGGCGACCGCCGTCGAGGCGACCGCTGCCGCTGGCGCGCCCGCCGAGCGCGCGCCCGCCGCGTCTCGCGTCGACGGCGCCGCCTCGACCGACGAGCCCGGCGCCGTCGCCTCGCGGCGCGCGCCCGAGGGCCGCGCGCGGGCCACCGAAGCCGCCGCTCCGCCGCGCACCAAGACCGCCCCGGCGGCGCCGGACGCGACCGATCGCCGCGCCCCCGCCGACCCTTGCCGCGGCGACCTGATGTGCGCCATGCGCCGCGCGACCGGCGGCTGATCCTCCACGGCCGGATGGCCCGCGGGCCGCCGCCGAGCGATCGATCTGCGTCGCTCGGTGGCGGCCGTTCGACGCCGCCGGACGGCCCTCCACGACCGCCGAGCAGCGGCCCTCCACGGCCGCCGAGCAGCGGCCCTCCGCAGCCGCCGAGCAGCGGCCCTCCGCAGCCGCCGGACGGCCTCTGCACCGCCGGACGCACCCTCCATCGACGATCCATTGCCGATCCATCGCCGGCCACCTCAGGCCGGGATCGCGCCGCCCGGCCCGACCGGCCTGCGCCCGCTCACGCCGAGGCGGGGCTCGGGCCGGACGGCGCGCCGGCGTGCACCGCGATCGAGTCGAGCAGGCGGTTCAGGTCGAACGGCTTCGCGACCGACGCGCACGCGCCGACCTCGCGGGCCCAGGTGCCGGCGTCCACCGCCGCCGTCATGACCAGGATCGGCGCGCGCGGGCCGGGGCACGTCGCGTACGCCCGCGCGAACCCCCAGCCGTCCATCACCGGCATGCGCATGTCGAGCAGGATGAGGTTCGGCCTGTTGCGCTCGAGCAGCGCCAGCGCGGCCTCGCCGTCGCTCGCCGAGAGGACGTCGTAGCCCTCCTCCATCAGCGTGATCTCGAGCATTTCCCGGATCTCCTGGTCGTCGTCCACGATCAGGATCTGCTTGCGCCGTGTCACGCGGCTCCTTTCGGTTTGCAGCTTGGATCCAGGCCCGGCGCTCGCCGGTCCCTCCACCCCGGTTCCACAGGTTCCGTCTGCCACGAGTTCCCCCCACACGGGCGCTCCCCGTGTGATCTCCACCCAGGCAAACGATGTCACGCCGGCGTCCCACGTCGCACGTGACAAGCGCAATCTCGACCGCGGCGCCCGTTCGGGGCAGAAGCTCACGGCCGCGGACGCGCGCCGGCCTGTGAGGACGCCGCGATCTCCGCCGTGGCCTCCATCCTGGGCACGAGCGACGCGTCGAGCTCCGTCCTCCCTTCGCCCGCGAGCCGCTCGATCGCGCGCGCTGCGCGGGCGACGTCGCCGGACAGGAGGCCCACCGCGAGGCCACCCATGCCCTCCGGCACGCCCGCGAGCCGCGCGTGCGCCTTGTCGAGCAGGCGCACCGCCCCCGACGGGCTCCGCATCCGCGTGAGCTTGTGCAGGGCCGCGGCGACCAGGATGAGCCCCTGGAGGAACGCCTTCCGCACGGGGTCCGGCTCGCCGCGCCAGCCGTCCTCCCACAGCTCGTGGGCCTCGTAGAACAGCCCGGCGCGGTAGGCGCCCAGCCCGCGCTGCACGATCGCTTCGAGCTCGGCCTCGGACGGGGTCATGGCGCGGACCGGCGGGAGACGTCGGACGATAGCACGCGCCGCGGCGCGCCCCGGCGGTGCTGGAGCGACGAACAGGTTGGAACTGCCTGAGAAACGCAGAATTTTGAACCGCCAAGACGCCAAGACGCCAAGACGCCAAGACGCCAAGAAGAGAATCATCTCTTGGCGTCTTGGCGCCTTGGCGCCTTGGCGGTTCATTTCTCGCTTGATCAATCTGACATGTTCTAGGCTCGACGCGTGCAGCGGTGGATCCTCGTCGCGGTGATCGCTGGGCTCCACCTCGTGGCGTTCGCGATCGGCCTGTTCCTGCGCCGCTGGCGCCGCCGGCGGGCTGCCGCGGCGCGCGCCGCCCGCCCCGCTGACGCGGCCCACGCCGGCGCCTCCCACCGCGCTGACGCGGCCCACGCCGGCGCCGCACCTCGCCGCCCGCCGCGCTGACGCGGCGCCGCGCCGCGCCGCGCTCAGCGCGCCAGCAGGCTGCGCAGCCGGTCGAGCGCGGCAGGGTGCGCCCGCACCGAGAGCCGGCCGCCGGCGTCGTCGTACTCCTCCGAGAGCACGCGCGCGTTCTCGTAGATCTCCCCGATGAGGCTCTGCTTCGCGTACGGCAGGAGGAGCTCGGCCTCCACCATCGACCGCTCGAAGAAGGCGATGATCGCCTCGCGCAGCGCCGCCACGTCGGCCGGGATCTTCGCCGAGAGCTGCGTCGCCTCGGGGAACTCGAGGCGCAGCGCCTCCCGCTCCTCCTCGGAGAGCCGATCCACCTTGTTGAGCAGGAGCCGGCTCGGCACCTCGTTCGCGCCGATCTCCGAGAGCACGCTGCGCGTCACCGCGAGCTGATCGCGGAACGTCGGGTCCGACGCGTCGGCCACGTACAGCAAGAGCGACGCCTCGAGCGCCTCGTCCAGCGTCGACCGGAAGCTCGCCACGAGGTCGTGCGGCAGCTTCTTGATGAAGCCGACCGTGTCCGAGACCAGGATCCGCGGGCGCACCTCCGGGTGGAGCGCGCGCACCGTCGTGTCGAGCGTCGCGAAGAGCTTGTCCGCGACGAGCACCTCGCTGCCCGTCAGCGCCCGCATCAGCGACGACTTGCCCGCGTTCGTGTAGCCCACCAGCGCCACGCGGCGCTGCCCCTGCCGGAGCGCGCGGCGCGTCGACTGCTCGCGCTGGATCGCGCCGAGCTCCTGCTTCAGCTCCGCGATGCGGTCGCGGATCTTGCGCCGGTCGAGCTCGAGCGCGCTCTCGCCGGCGCCCTTGCCGCCGATGCCGCCGCGCTGCCGGTCCCCGCCGCCGCCCGTCTCGCGGAGCCGCGGCGCCACGTAGTTGAGCCGCGCGATCTCCACCTCGAGCTTCGCCTCGCGGCTCCGCGCGTGGCGGTGGAAGATCTCGATGATCACGCCCGCCCGGTCGAGCACCTGCGCGCCCGTCGCGCGCTCCAGGTTGCGCGCCTGGCTCGGCGAGATGTCATGGTCGACCGCCACGACCGTCGCCCGGCGCGCCTCCCGCCCGGCGCCGTCCGCGCCCCGGGCCGCGCCGCCGCCGTCCTCTCCGTCGCCGTCGCCGCCGTCGCCCTCGTCCTCGCCGAGCTCGCCGTCGTCGTCGCCCTCGCCGCTCTCCGCGGCCCGGCGCGCGCGCGCCTTGTTCTTCCGCTCCGGCGCGCCCGAGGGGACGACGCCGCTGCCGCCGGTGAGCTCCGCGAGCTCCTTGAGCTTGCCCTCCCCGAGCACCGCGGCGGCCGCGAGCGCGCTGCGCCGCTGCGATACGGTCGCGATCACGTCGAAGCCGAGCGTGTGAACGAGGCGGCCCAGCTCGGCCAGATCCGCGGCGTGCTCGACGTCGTCGACGCCGGGGAGCTGCACCCCGACGAGCACCGCGAGAGGACGTTCCTGTTGGGTCGTGGTCATACGATGGTGTGCGAGGGCGGGAGCTTCGCCCCATCCGCCCCCGCGACGCAAGCCGCCGCGCGCTCCCGGCGGTTCACCGCGACCGCGCCGCCTCGCGGTGCAGCCGCGCGCTCTCGATGGCCAGCGACGCGAGGCGCCCGAGCTCCGCCGCCACGCCCGTGTCGTCCTGCCGGAGCTCGCGCTCCACCGTCCACAGGCTGAGGAGGCCGAGCCTGCGGCCGCGCGCCGCGAGCGGCACGAGGATCGCCGAGCGGGCGCCGAGCTCCCGCAGCGCCGCGAGGTGCTCCTGCCCGCGGGCGATCCGCTGCAGCCACGGATCGGTGACCAGCGGGATCAGCGTGGCCTCCCGGCGGGCCGCCGCCTCGGCCAGCGGGCCGCTCTCGCCGAGCAGCAGCGGCGGGTGCTTGAGGAGCCGCGGCACGATCGCCCGCGCCTCGGGCAGCCGCGCCGACGCGACGAGCCGCGGGAGGCCGCCGTCGTCGTGGTCGAGCGCGCAGAGATCCGCGAAGCGCTCGCCGCCGAGCCGCACCAGCTGCTCGACCGTCGCGTCGTGGTCGGCCGACTCCGCCATCAGCGCGCTCGCCTCGATCAGGAGCTCGCGGCCGCGCTCGGCCTTCCGGACCTCGGTCACGTCGTCGACGATCATCACCGCCGCGGTGATCCGCCCGTCGGCGTCGCGCACCGGCGTCGCGCTGAAGCTCCCGAGGCGGCGCTCCCCGTCGGCGCGGATGAACTCGAGCTCCTCGCGGGCGACCGTCTCGCCGCCGTGCAGCGCCCGGAAGAGCAGCCAGCGCGCGCGCTGGTCGTCGTCCGCCTCGCTGAGCAGCGTCCGCAGCGGGGCGTTGCTCGGGGTCTCCTCGGGGCCGCGGACGATCTCCGCGAACCGCCGGTTGCTCAGCGCGATCGTGCCCGCCTGCCCCTCCGCGACGGCCACGCCGACCGGCAGCCGCTGGATCGCCGTCTCGAACCGGCCGCGCTCCGAGGCGAGCTGCTCGCGCAGCTGCGCCTGGGTCGCGAGCGCGGCCGCGCGCTCGGCCGCCTTCCTGAAGAGCAGCCGGTCCCCCTCGGAGAACTCCGACACGCGGCGCGAGCTCACGACCGCGACGCCGACGAGGCGGCCCTCCGACAGCATCGGCACGCCGTAGAGCGCGTGCAGCGCGTCGCTCGGGCGCTCGCTCTGCGCGTTCGACTCGGGCCCGGCCGCGCCGCCCCCCGCGTCGGTGGCCAGCGGATCCGGCGCGGCCGAGCGCAGCGCCACCGGGCGGCGCTCGCGGACCACGCGGCCGACGAACCCCTCGGCCAGCCGGTAGGCGCGCAGGCCCCAGAGCGCCTCGTCGACGCCCATGGCCGCGCGGATCCGCAGCACCTCGCCCTCGAGCAGCAGCATCACCGCCCAGTCGACCGATCGCGCCGACTCGAGCAGCACCTCGAGCAGCCGCCGCAGCAGCCGGTCGATGTGCACGCTGCCCATGCCCTCGGCCGAGACGCGATCGAGCGCCCCGAGCGCGCGCTCGCGGGCCGCGGCGCTCCGCGTCGCCGGATCGATGATCACCTGGTCGAGCGCCTCGTGCAGGACGGTCATCTCGAGCCACGACGGCTGCGTGCCGGTCCGCTCGAGGAGCCGGAGCACGCAGCGGCGCAGCACCGAGTACTGGGCCGTCACGTCCTCCAGATCGAACCCGTCGCGGAGCCGGTCGAGCACGCGGAAGCCGAGCAGCGGCTCGGGGAACTCGGCCGACAGCGACTCGACGCCGGTCCACGAGTCGCGCGCGTCGTCGCCCTGCGGCACCACCGCCGCGGACACGGCCCCGTCGAGGCGCTCGGCGATGCGCTCGAAGATGGAAGGCAGCTCCTCGCGCAGCGCGAGGTAGCCCGCGGACTGCTCGCCCGGCGCGCGGCGCCGCTCGGCGCGCTCCCACGCCTCCAGGATCCCAGCGCCGTGGGCGCGGAGGAAGGCGGCGAGCGGCGACTTGGGAAGGTCTCTAGGGGCCATTCACGCGCTGGCCGTAGCCGAGGCCCAGCCAGTCTACGCCAGCCCGCGAGGCCGTAGATCCAGAAACGAACCGGACCCCGCGCGCCCCGCCCCGCTCTCGCACGGACGGCGCGCCGTCGACGTCGATCGCTCCGTCCGGTCGCTTCGGCCGGCGCTCGCCGCGCTCCCCTTCCATAAGCGGTTGATGAAGCGGGGAGCGGCCTCGCTCGCCCGACGGCGCGGCGCGCTTCACGGCGCGCCCGGCGCGGGTCCGCGCGCGCTCGAGCGCGCCCGGCGGCGCGCCAGCGCGAGCGCGCCGCCGGCGGAGAGCGCGAGCCAGATCACGCTCCTGCCGGGCGGCGCTGCAGCGCCGGCGCTCGCGGCGCCCGGCGCGCCGATCTTGCACCCGCACCCGTCCGCCTCCTCCGCGGGCCCCGGCGAAGGTTCCCCGGCGCCGCCGCCGCCGCCGCTGCCGCTGCCGGCGTCGCCGCCGCACTGCCGGGAGCCGATGGTGAGCTCGGTCGCCCCCCAGAGGTCCGTGCAGGTCGAGGCGGCGCCGCTGTCCGGCGCGCACTCGATCGGACCGCAGAGCCCGTCGAGGTGCAGGAGGGCCTCGAAGCTCGCTCCCTCATCGAGCGAGCGGCCGATGGTGAAGCCGTCGGCGAACTCGTCGCCGCAGGCGAACAGCGCCGCGTCGGTCCAGGTCAGGCATCGCGCGCCGGTGCCCGAGACCTTCGTGAACTCGAGCGAGCTCGCGGGCGCGCGCCAGATCCCGTCCTGGGGGCCGCCCACCATCACGGTCGCCCCGTCCGGCGACAGCGCGAAGGCGAGGAGATCGGCCTGGCTTTCGAAGACCGTGGCGAAGCTCTGCCCGCCGTCGCGCGAGACGAGCACCGCGTCGGTGGGATCGCCGTCGAGGCGCACGTAGATCGTGTCGGGGTCGGCGGGATCGATCGCGCCGATGTACGGCAGGCGCTTGTCGTCGCTCCCCGGGATGTCGAAGCGCTCCCAGGTCGCGCCGCGATCGTCGCTCCGCTGCAGGGCCCCGGCGTAGTCCGGCGCGCCGAAGCGGCCGCTCACGTAGACGCGGTCGCGGTTCGAGGGGGCCGCGTCGACCGTCTGGGCGAGGAAGTCCTCGGGCAGGTCGGCGCCCGCCTTGGTCCAGCTGTCCGCGTTGTCGCTCGTCTCCCAGAGCTGGGTCAGAAACCGCCCTGCCCCGAGCCCGGAGCTGACCACGAGCACGGCGCGGGACGGGTCCTGGCGATCGGCCGAGAGGTCGATGACGTAGCGGTCCAGGAGCTCGCCCGGGGCGAACGACCAGTCGCAGCCGCCGTTCTTCGACGCGCTGAGCCCGTCGAAGACGCCGGCGACGATCGTGCCGTCGGCGAGGAAGGCGATCATCGGATCCTCGTTCCCGCCGAAGCCGACGACCGGCTCGCAGATCCAGCGCCACGCCTCGCCGCCGTCGTGCGTGGAGAGCAGGCCGTAGGTCGCGCGCACCAGGAGGCGCGACGGATCGCTCGGGTGGCTCGCGATGAGGCCTGCCGCCGGGAAGCGGCCGTTGGCCGAGGCCGGCGCGGCCAGCGCCGCGATCGAGAGCAGCGCGGCGGCGGCGAGCGCGAGGCGGCCGCGCCGCGACGCGCTCGGCGGCGCGCTCGGCCGAGACGTCTCCTCTGCAAAGGTGTGCACGGGGCGAAAACTTAGTACACGTCGAACGAGAATTCCGCCTCGTCGATGAGGGCCGCGGCCAGGGCGCGGAATTGCATGTCGTAGGTGCCGGTCATCGAGAAGGGGACGTCGGCCACCTCGTAGAGGCCCGGCTCGACCTCCACGCCGTCGTGCACGGAGTCGTGCCGCATGCGGAGCATCATCGCGTAGACGCGGAGCTTGATCTGCTGCACCGGGTTCCTCGAGTCGGTCCAGGTGAGCCGCACGTGGAAGGTGTTGTCGCCCAGCGCGAGCGGCGCGGTCGACTCCACCGCGAACTCGATGCGCCCGTTCACGCCGCGGTCCAGCCGCTTCCCGGAGTCCGGCTCCCAGTCCCCGGAGCCGCAGCCCTGGAGGGCGAGGAGGGCGAGCGCCGCGAGCGCCGCGCGGGGGGCCTGGCCCCTGCGGCGCTCCCGAGGTGATCTCATCGACGGCCGATCACGCGGTTCAATCATGTCTTCCCCACACGTAGCGGACGCCTGCGGAAAGGGCGGCGAAGGCGCCCTCGTTGCGGCCGATCCCGGAGATCGGCACGTCGACCTGGAGGTTGCCGACGGCGGTCCAGCGCGCGCTCACGTCGTGGGCCAGCACGGCGATCAGCGCCGTCCGCTCGTACGCGCCGCCCTTGGCGGGGCGGCCGGCCTTGCGCGGGTATCCCTCGCGCTCGTAGAGGCCGCCCACGGTGAGCGATGTGCCGGAGGGCCACGCGGGCCCCGCCGCGGCGAGGATCTGCAGGCGGTGCGCGGGCTGCACCTCCTGGTTGCTCGCTGTGTAGTAGCTCGTGCGGACGCTTGTCGAGGCGGAGACCAACGCCTGGAACGAGCCCCACGACTTCTCGAGGACGATCCCCGGCCGGAACTCGGCCATGCCGAGGCCGGTCGTGTCGGCCGCGGACGCGCCGAGATCGAGCGGGCCGGCGCCGCCCGTGCCGACGCCGGTCGCGCTGACGCCGACGGGCTCGGTCCCGGAGCTCTGGCCGTGCCCGGTCGGGATCGTGACGCCGAGCGTGAACGCGGCGGACGGGATCCACGGGGACATGGCGCCCTCGACGAGCGCGATCCGTCCTGCGGCGCTGATGTCGCCGACGCCGCCGCCCGAGGCCGTGTCGCCCGGGCCCTCCCCGGTCCACGTGCGCAGCAGCGGGACGGAGATGGCGAGCTGGAGGCGCTCTCGGACGCGCACCATCCACCCGGCGTCGGCCCTCAGCTCGCGGTGGTAGACGCCCTCGCCGGTGGCGGCGAAGTCCCGCGCCGGCGTCCAGCTCCCGAGCTGCTCCGTGAACCGCAGCGAGAAGCTCGCGGCGGCGCGCTCCGAGGGCGCGAGCCACTGGGCGATCCCGTGGCCGGTCCCGCAGCAGGCCGACGCGCGCGCGGCGCCCGGAGACACCGCGAGCGAGAGGAGGATCGCGGCGCCGGCGAGGGCTCTGGGCAGCACGGCCGCTGCTATAGGCGACGCGGCTGCCCGGTGACAATGCGTCATGTTGTCGCGCGGGGCGCGCCGCAACGGGCTCGGGTTGCCCCTTCCGCCGCGCTTTACGTCGCGCCGTGCTCCGTTACCGCGCGCTTCACGTCGCGACGCGCTCCGTTGCCGCGCTTTACGTCGCGATGCGGTCCGCCATCGAGCGCATTACGTCGCGACGCGCTCCGTTGCCGCGCGGGCGCTCCGCTCCCTCGCGCGGCGATCAGGTGCCGAGCGTCTGCCGGTAGACCTGGACGTAACGGCGCGCGGGACGGTCCCAGCCGAGGTCGAGGCGCATGATGCGGCGCTGGACCGCGGGCCAGCGGGGCGACGTCAGGGCCGCGAGGGCCCGCTGCACGCCGCCGACGAGCGAGGTGGCGGTCGGCTTGTCGAACAGGAACCCCGTGCCGGTCTCCAGCTCCGCATCGAGGTCGACGATCGTGTCGACGAGGCCTCCGGTCCGGCACGCCACCGGGGCGGCGCCGTAGCGCTGCGCGTACAGCTGCACGAGGCCGCACGGCTCGAAGCGCGACGGCACGACAGCGAGGTCGGCCGCGGCCATGAGCCGGTGCACGACGGCCTCGCTCACGCCGCCGAGGAACTTCGCCCGCTCGGGCGCCTTGGCCGCGGCGGCGGCGAGCTTCTCCATGAGCTCGGGGTCGCCCTCGCCGGCCACGACGACGCTGACGTCGCCCTTCAGGATCTTCGGCAGGGCGCTCGCGAGCAGGTCGCTGCCCTTCTGCGCGACCACCCTGCCGACGGACGCGACCAGCGGGCGATCCGGCCGGATCTCGAGCCCGAGCTCCTGGAGGAGCGCGCTCTTGCAGCGGCCCTTGTTGCTCACGTCCTCGGCGTCGTAGCGCGCGATGATGGCCGGGTCGGTCATCGGGTTCCAGACGGCGTAGTCGATGCCGTTCACGATGCCGGTCAGCTGCTTCGCGCGGGTGCGGAGCACGCCGTCGAGCCGCTCGCCTTGCTTCGGCGTGAGGATCTCGTTCGCGTAGGTGGTCGAGACGGTGGTGAGCGCGTCGGCGGCCAGGATGCCGCCCTTGAGGAAGTTGACCTGGCCGTAGAACTCGAGCCGGTCCGGCCGGAAGTGGTCGTCGCCGAGGCCGAGGGCCGCGAGCGCGTCCTTCGGGAAGAGGCCCTGGTGGGCCACGTTGTGGAGGGTGAGCACGGTCCGGCCAGGCACGGACTGCTGGTGGCGCAGCAGGTACGTCACCATGGCGGTGGGCCAGTCGTGGGCGTGGACGATATCGAACGGCGAGCCGGACCTGGCGCGCTGGCGGACGAGCTCGACGACGGCGCGGGAGAACAGGGAGAACCTGCGCGCGTTGTCCTCGTAGTCGCGCCCTTCCTCGCCGTAGATGCCGGGCCGATCGTGGAAGCCGGGCACATCGAGGACGATGAGCTCCACGCCCGTGCTGAGCCGCCCGTCGAAGAGCGTCACCTGGATCGGCCCGCCCGGCGACACCTGCGGGTCGACCTCGAGCGGCATCGGGGTGAGGCGGCGCGCCATCATCAGCCCGCTCGAATCGAGGGCCTGGTAGCGGGGCAGCGCGATCGTCACCTTGTGGCCGAGCAGCCGGAGCGCCTTCGAGAGCGACGACACGACGTCAGCCAGCCCGCCGACCTTGACGATGGGCGCGATCTCGGAAGCAGCGAAGAGGATGTCCATGCGGGCGCCGTGTGTAGCACGAACCGGGGGGCGCACGGGGTGGCTTCCGCGCATCCGGGCGGGCGGTCCTCGGCCGATCAGGCCCGAGCTCCGGTCGCTCCGTCTCCAGCTCCGGTCGCTCCGTCTCCAGCTCCGGTCGCTCCGGAGCTCGTTCATCCTGGGATACGCATCGTCGCCGGGGAATGCGGTGATCTCGACGCGAACAACGTTCTCGTTCACCCAGTCCACCACGTACGTGGGACGTGAAGGACCGGAGGTCACGAACTGACGTAGAGCGTGCGGGCCGCGAACGTGAACGCCTTGGTTCGAGGCGGCCCCATCGCCGTCACGGACGCCGTCACCTCTGCCGGAAGAAGTCGATGATGCCAAGACGCGTGCCCGAGCAGCAGACGCTCAGGCGCCAATGCATCTCGGGAGGCTCAGCGCCGCTTCGCCGCCGCGCGCTCCGGCCGCGTCAGGTCCTCGAGCGACCGCTCGCTCGTCCCAATCTGTGCTCTTTCTTACGTCACGCCGAGTCCGGGCAGACCCTTCTGCATGTTGCGTTACTTCAAGGCGCCCCCGCGGACGCGCTCCTGCGCCATGGCCCGCTCGGGATGCAGCCATGAAGGCGGCGCTGCACGCTCGCCGGCGCCGGGAGTCGCCGCCGAGGCGGCGCTGTGTGCGCTGGCGGGAACAATTTTCCTCCCGTGCCGCATCCGCCGCCGGGGCCGTGCGCGGCGGAGACACGCCGTCCCGGCCTGTGTATCTTTACCCCGTGAGCAGCACACTTATCTTTCCCAGGCTCTCTTGGTTCTTCGCCCTCCTCGCCACCGGCATCGCCGTGAGCTGCGGGGGTGGCAACGACGGCGACCCATCGTCGTCCCAGGGCTCCGGCGCCGCGTCCGGCAGCGGCGGCGGCGCGACGAGCAGCGTCGGCTCCACGGGCAGCGGCGAGGAGCCGATCTTCGTCGGGAGCGGCGGCGGCCTGATCGCCACCAGCGGGAGCGGCGGCGCCGGCGGCGGCTGCCAGCAGCTCGACATCGCCTTCGAGCCGCAGACGCCGACCGTGATGATCGTCGTCGATCGCTCCGGCAGCATGTACGACAGCGGCTACTGGGATCCGCTGAAGACGGCCGTGCTCAACGTCGTCGAGAGCCTGCAGGCGAAGGTGCGCTTCGGGTTCCTCACGTTCACGGGGATCGCTCCGGACCAGTGCCCGCTGCTCAGCGGGACCGACGTCATCGCCCTCAACAGCCACGCCGACATCACGGCCGCGTACGACGAGGCCTCCATGAGGCCGGGCCAGAAGCTCGAGACGCCGACCGGCATCACGTTCAACGAGACGATCATCCCCGATCTCGTCGCCTTCGGAGAGCCCGGCCCCAAGTACATCCTCTTCGTCACCGACGGCGAGCCCGATCGCTGCGACGATGGGCCCTCCGTGTGCGCGCGCGACGACGTGGTAGGCGCGGTGCAGTCCGCCTACGATCAGGGCATCGGGACGTTCGTCTTCGGCCTGGGCGACGGCGCGTTCGCCGAGCACCTGCAGGACCTGGCGAACGCCGGCGCCGGCCAGCCGGTCCAGCGGCCCCAGAACACGAACCAGGCCTGCTTCACCGGCGCGGGCACCTACGCCGACGTCGGCGGCACCGCGATGTACTACACGCCGGACCCGACCAACGCGACCGCCCTGGAGAACGAGCTCAACGCGGCCATCTCCGGGGCCAAGAGCTGCACGTTCGACCTCCAGGGCTCGATCGCGGTCGATCTCGATCACGCGTCCGAAGGCCAGGTGCTCATCGACGGCGCGCCCGTGCCCTACGACGCGCAGAACGGCTGGACCATGGAGAGCCCCACCCAGCTCGTCCTCGTCGGCGACGCCTGCGAGCGGCTCAAGGCCGCGACGCAGGGCATCTCGTTCGACTTCCCCTGCGAGATCATCGATCCCCTGTGAGCGGCGCGCGCGGCGCCGAGGCGCCGCCCGGCAGGCGCCTCGGCGCCGCGCCCGCCTCGACGCGGCCCCCCGAAGGCGCCTCGGCGCCGCGGCCGTCTTTTCCGCGCACCCCGCCGGCGCTTTTGCTAAAGCCGTACGGCAACCTCGACCCATGACCAGGATCAGCGCGCGGGAGCTCGCCGGCACGAGCGGCCCCTTCGGCCGCGGCACCCAGGTGGTCCGGCCCGAGGAGGTGCCGGAAGGGTCGGTCGTCACCGTGCTCCGCGTGCCGCCCGAGTCGGCCGGCATGCGGCTCGATCGGTTCGTGCAGTCGCAGCTCAAGCGGACGAGCCGCACGCGCGCCGCCGAGATCGTCGCCCGCGGCGCCTACTCGCCCGAGGCGCGGCGCCTGCGCGGCAGCGATCGCGTCCGGCCGGAGCAGTGCATCCTCCTCTGGCGCGCGCCGTGGGACGAGCAGGCGCCCGACACGGCGATCCCGGTGCTCCACGAGGACGACGCGCTGCTCGCGGTCAACAAGCCGCCGAGCCTGCCCGTGCACCCCACGGCGCGGTACCACAAGAGCACCGTCATCAAGATGATGGAGGCCGCGCGCCCCGGGGAGCGGCTGTTCCTGGCCCACCGCCTCGACCGCGAGACGAGCGGCGTGCTCCTCCTCTGCCGCACGCCCGAGGCCGACCGGACGGTGAAGGCGCAGTTCGAGGAGCGCACCGGCGTCCTCAAGCGCTACGTGGCGATCGCCTGGGGCTGGCCCGAGCGCGACGCCTTCCGGGTCGAGCTGCCGCTCGAGCTCGACACCGCGAGCCGCTACAAGGTGAAGATGCGCGTCGCGGCGCCGGGCCGCGGCCTCCCGTCGGCGACAGCGTGCGAGGTGCTGGGCCGCCGCGCCGATCCCCTCACCGGCCGGCGCTACGCGCTGATCCAGTGCACGCTCGAGACCGGCCGCCAGCACCAGATCCGGGTCCACCTCGCGTCGAGCGGCCTGCCGCTCGTGGGCGACAAGCTCTACGGGCCGGACGAGGGCCTGTTCGCGCGCGGCGTCGACGGCGAGCTCACCGACGAGGACCGCCGCGCGCTCGAGCTCGATCGCCACGCCCTCCACGCCGCGCTCCTGGAGCTCACCCACCCGGCGACGGGCGAACGCGTGCGCATCGAGGCGCCGCTCTCGGACGATCTGCGCACCTTCTGGGACGCGCTCGACGCGTGATCCGCGCGCTCGGGCGAGGGACGCCTCGCCGGGTGGGGACGACGCCCCGCGTGCGAGGTCGACGCCCTACGTGCGAGGTCGACGCCTCCGCGCGGGGTCGACGCCTCCGCGCGAGGTCGACCCGCGTGAACGCGTGAATATCGATGCTTCCGCGCTGGGGCGACGCCGCGCGGGGGTCGGCGCCTGCGCGCCCAGGTTGGCGGAGCGGCGGATCGCGGCGCGCGACCGGCCGCGGATCTTGTGCCGTCGCGCTGACTTACGTACGATGGCCCGGATGACGCGTGCGCGAGACGACCTCGAGGCGCTGCGGGATCCAGCGCTTCGGTCCACACCGCTCGAGGCCGAGAGCACCGCCCAGAGCACGGCGACCGGGCCGGTGGAGACCGATCCGGAAGAGGCACGGCAGGCCGCTGGGGCGCCCTCTCCAGGGGAGCGCTCCCTCGCGGACGGGGAGCGCCCCGATATGGATCGGCCGCAGCAGGCGGGCTCGGAGCGGGCGGAGCCGGCCTCGTCCGCCAGCGTCGAGCCGCTCTCGGTCGAGCCGCGCTCCCTGCGCGACGAGAGCCTGGATCGCGAGCGGTACGAGCGGTACGCGATGCCGGCGAGCGACCTCCCCGCGGCCAACGTGCAGGCCTTCCGCGGGGACGCGGGCGGGGTGCTCGCGATCGTCCGGCGCGCCGTGCAGTCGGTGACGCGCGATCCGGCGCGCCACCGGCGCCGGCTGCCGAAGTCCCGCTTCGATGCGATCCGCAGCCTGCCGGAGCTCGCGATGGCGCTCGATTACGCGGTGACGCGCATGCAGCCCGAGAGCGCGCCGCCGGCCGAGGTGACGGAGCGGCTCGACCAGATCCACGAGGCGCTGCGCCCGACGCTCGCGGCCGCCGAGGTCTGCTTCCCGCGCGGCATCGTCCCGGAGACCTACGGCATCGTCCGGCGCGCGCTCGTCGCCGGCGACCCCGCGAGCGCGGCGGCGACCCTCACCAACCTCATCCTGGACCGGTGGAACCACGTGCAGGGCCGGATCTCGATCACCCGGGAGGACGTGACCCGGTTGAACGCCACCGCGAAGTGGCTGCTGAGCAACACCCGCGCTCCCGAGCGGCTCGACTCGCGCGACATCCGCGATCGCCTCTGGTCGCTCCTGCGCGAGCGCTACGAGCAGCTCCGCGCGATCGCCCAGGAGGTCTCCGGCGACGACTCGCGCGACTACGCCCCCGAGCGCCTCGCCGCCGACTGAACACCTCCCTGTCCGCGCCGCCTTCGCGACGGCCTACATCGCGACAGATACCTTCGTCTGCGATGGAGACGAGTGCACGCCGACGGGCATGTTGGCGTTCGTCCCGTTGTGCGCGGTCATGCACGTCTGAAAGACGACCGGCTGCCCCTCCACCTTGACCTTGGCCGAGCCCTGCTTGAACTGCACGGGGCCCTTGATCGTGCCGGAGACCACGCCGCCCGCCGCGCCGGCCTCGTCGCCGGCGCTCATCGGGATCACCGTCTGCTTGGTGATCACCGGCTGGTTCAACACCTTCACCTTCTTGGCGCAGGTCCCCGGGTTGGCCTGCGCGAGCTGCGCGGTGTTCGGGTAGGGCACCGGCACGGGCGGGGCCGGCGGCGCCGGGGTCTTGCACGTGTCCGGGAAGGCCTCGCAGGTCCCTCCCTGCTTCGTCGCGATGGGAAACATCGGCCCTCCTCCGCTCATCCGAGGTGGATGCGCTTGCCGTCGATCTTCACGTCGTCCTCGGCCTCGATCGAGGTGTGACCCCCCTTGACCGAAACCGCCCCGGAGGCGCGCGTGCGCACGCGTCCGGCCAGGAGCTCGTCGAGGTCCTCGACGCGGCGGAAAGAGCGCTTGAGCCGCGCGAGTGCGTGGACCGCGAGCGTCTCCATCCGGTCCGCCACCACCTTGACCTGCTCGACCGCCGCCGAGAGCTGGACGCCTCGATAGCTCGCCTCCGCGAAGAGCACCTCGGCCCGCTCGCCGACGAGCTTCAGCGCGCGGGCGCCGAGGCGCGCCTCGGTCTGCCCCAGCGCGAGCGACGGCCGCGCGCTCGCCTCCCCGTCGCCGGCCTCGAGCGTCACCCCGCCCGCGCCGCGGCACCGGATCGCGCCGCCGGCGACGAGATCGATGTTCCCCTGCGGCGCGGAGAGCGCGAGATCGCCTGCGGGCACGGAGAGCAGGCCGCGGCCGAGATCGGGGCGATACTCGAAGACCAGGCGCCCGGCCGGGTCGCGCACCTCGATGCGCTCGCGCCCGCCTTCGGTGGACACGGCCGCCGAGGCGCCGGACCGCGTGGTGAGCCGCCGCTCCGACGCAGGGACCGCCTCGTCGCCGAGCACGCCGACGACGTAGCAGAGCTCGAGGTCCTCCCCGGTCACCAGCACGTGACGACCGACCTCGAGCCGGGGCAAAGGAGAGATCGCCACCACGGCGCCCAGCACGAGCGCGCCGCCCTCGTGCTCGATGCGCACGACGCATCGCTGATCGCTCGCGACCTCGACAACGGCGGCGCGCCGCACGTAGCTCGCGGTCGTTTCCTTCGGGCTCACGCTGGGCACGGCAAGCTTCGGCATCGTCCTTCCACCTCGGTGATTACGCGCTGGGCGGCTGCCAGTCCTCGGCAGCGGCCAGATCCGGATCGGTGCCCCGGGCCTGCTCGCGGTTCGCGAGCGTCCAGATCGCTCCGGGGTCGTCGATCCGGTGCAGGTTGGCGCCCGCCACGTCGGCCCTCGTGAAGTCCGCGTCCGCGAGCCGCGCGTGCGAGAGATCGGCGTAGCCCAGCCGAGCCCTGCAGAAGAGCGCGCGCGGGGCCTCGGCGCGCACCAGGATGGCCTCGCGCAGATCGGCCTGGGTCAGGTCCGCGCCCCCGAGCGCCGCCCCCTCGAGGTACGCCCTGTGGAAGTTCGTCTCGCGCAGGTCGGCCAGCTGCAGCTTGCTCCCGCCGAAGTTCGCGGCCTCGGCGTCGGCGCGGCTCATCGCCGCGCGGTTCAACGCGGCGCCGCTGGCGTCGGCGCGGGTCAGCGTGGCGCCGTGGAGCCGCGCGCCCGTGAGGTCGGCGCCGGAGAGATCGGCGTCGGTGAGATCGGCGCCCGACAGGTCGGCGCCGCGGAGGCCGGCGCCCGCGAGGCGGCAGCGCACGAAGGCGTTGGCCTCGAGCTTGACCTTCGAGAGCTCGGCGCCCGAGAGATCGACGTCCGCGAACCTGGCCCGCCGGAGATCGGCGCCCCCGAGCCTCGCTCCCGCGAGCCTGCTCGCCCGCAGGCGGGCGCCGGCGAGGATCGCGCCCTCGAGGCCGGCGCCGCTCGCGTCGCACCGCTCGAGCGCCGCGCCGGAGAGGCTCGCGCGCGAGAGCTTCGCGCCGGCGAGCGTGACGTCGGTGAGCGCCGCGCCGTCGAGGACCGCGTCCGTCAGATCGGCCCTCGTGAGATCGACGCCCTGCGCCGAGAGCCCGCGCAGCCCGGCGCCGGCGAGGATCGCGCCGGAGAGGTCGGCCCCGTCCAGGATCGCGCCGTCGAGCCTGGCGCCCGAGAGCTTCGCCGCCGACAGCGAGGCCCTGGCGAGCCGCGCCCGCCGGAGATCGGCGCCGCCGAGCTCGCACCCGCGGAGATCGGCGCCGGTGAGGTCGACGCCCGCGAGCTTCGCCCCGCGGAGGTCGCTCCCCGCGAGCTCGGCCCGGGCGAAGCTGCCGCCGGTGAGATCCATGCCGCGGAGGTCGCAGCGCGCGAGCCGACCGCCGCCGTGATCGCCCGCGAGCGCGCCCAGCGGCGAGAGCGACGCGCCCTCGATCCGGAGGCGGTCGACCCGCGCGCCCGCGAGCGGCGGCGCGGCGGGCGTGACCTCGACGAGGGCCGCGCCGTCGAGGTGCGCTCCGTCGAGCGACGCGCCCCCGAGGTCGCAGCGCTCGAGCCGCACGGCGCGGAGGGTCGCGCGGTCGAGGCGGGCCGCGGAGAGGTCGCAGCCGGAGAGCGCGGTCTCCGCGAGGTGCGCGCCCGAGAGGTTCGCGCCGGCGAGCTTGCCGTCGCTGATGGAGGCCCTGTCGAGCCGCGCTCCCTCGAGCGACGCCCCGGTCAGCGTGCAGCGCTCGAGGATCGCGCCGGTGAGATCGGCGCCGTCGAGGCGCGCCCCGGCGAGATCGACGCCCTCGAGCACGGCCCCCTGGAGCCCCGCGCCCGTGAGATCGGCGCTCCGCAGGTCGAGGAGCCGGCGCTGCAAGCCGCGCACGCCCGCGGCGGTGAGCGCGTCGACCTGATCGCGGGCGAGCCCGGCGGCGTCGATCGGGATCTCCACGACGGCCTCGCGATCCACCGCCACGTCGAGCGAGCTGAAGGCCGCGCCGGCGAGATCGGCGCCGGCGAGCTTCGCGCCGCGGAGGTCGCACGAGATGAACATCGCCCCCGCGAGCCGCGCCCCCGAGAGATCCGCGCCGGCGAGGCGGACGCGATGGAACACCACCTTGTCGAGGGGCGCGCCGCGCAGGTCGGCGCCGGCGAGATCGAGCTCCGGCAGCACCGGAGGAGCCGACGCAGGGCGCGCGCGGAGGCGGCGGAGCAGGGCCGCCACGTCGTCGCCGGTGGCGCCCGCGGTCACCCCGCGCCCCGCGCGGCGAGCTTGGTCGCCTTCAGGTTCGCGCCCTCGAGCCGCGCCTCGGCGAGGATCGCGTCGAGCAGCTCGCACCCGTACAGGTTCGAGCCGCGGAGGTCGGCGTGGGTCAGGTTGGCCTGCTCGAGCGTGCCCTGGAACAGGTTGACCGCGGTGAGCAGCGCCGAGTCGAGCTTCGCCTTGCTCAGGTTGGCGTTCTTGAGGACGGCGCGGTGCAGGTTCGCGCCCGACAGATCCGCGCCCGACAGATCCGCGCGGATCAGGCTCGCGCCGCGGAGATCGGCCTCGCGGAGCGACGCGCCGGTCCAGCTGGAGCCGTCGGCCTTCGCCGCGCGCAGATCGACGCGCCGGAGCGACGCGCCGTCGACCGCGCGCGCCCCCGTGAGATCGGCCTCCGCCATGGAGACGCGCTCGCCCGAGGCGCCGTAGAGCGAGGCCTCGCGCAGCGACGCGCCGCCGAGCTGCGCGCGGTCCAGCGCGCAGCCCGTGAGATCGGCCGCGTCGAGCGAGGCGCCGCGCAGGTCGGCGGCGGTGAGCTTCGCGCCGCGGAGGCGGGCCCCTGCGGCGTTCGCCCCGCGCGCCCGGACCTCCGCGAGGTTCGCGCCGCCGAGCTCGGCCTCGCGGAGCGACGCGCGCTCGAGGTTCGCCTGCGCGAGCGTCGCGCCCGTCAGATCGGCCTCGTCGAGCCTGGCGCCCGCGAGCGCCGCGCCGCGGAGGCCGGCCTCCGAGAGGTTGACCGCGGTGAGGTCCGCGCCCGTCAGATCGGCGCCGTAGAGCGAGGCCTCCACGGCGACGGCGCGCGCGAGCGAGGCGCGCGTCAGATCGGCCCGATCGAGGCGGGCGCGCGTCAGATCGGCGCCGTCGAGGCGAGCCTCTCGGAGGCGCGCGCCCGTGAGATCGGCGCGCGTGAAGACGAGCCCGCGCAGATCGAGCTCCGAGAGATCGAGGCCCGCGAGCCTCGCGCCTGCGAAGCTCCCCCCGCGCTTCGCGCGCGCGGCGACCTCCTCTCGCGTGAGCGCCGCCGCCGGGGCGGAAGGGTCCTCGGGCTGCGCCGGCTCGTCGAGCAGCGCGGGGTCGTGGCCGTGCTCGATGAGCAGCCGCCGCGTCTGCTCGCGCGAGTCGCGCTCGAGCCGCGCCGCGGCCTCCGGGTCGTGCCGCAGCTCTCCGACAACGATCGCGAGGAACGCGTCGGGCGAGGTGACGCCGCGCAGCCGCTCGATCACGTCGCGCGGGACCCCGGATTTCTCGAGCATCGCGCGCGCCTGCTCGAGCCCGGCGGCGACGTCGGGGTCGGCGTCGCCGGGCTTGCCCTGCTCGCCCTCGGGCGCCTCGGGCGTGCTCGGCTTCGCGGCGATCTCGGGCGCCTCCGGCCGCCGCCACCGCGCGGGCTCGCGGTAGCGCGAGGCCGGGAGCGGCGCCTCCGCGAGCGGCTCGGTCACCAGCAGGATCCGGCGGAGCTCGCCGTGATCGCGCGACGCGATCGGGGTGAGGCCGCGCCAGACGAGGGCGAGCCGGCCCGCGTCCATGTCGATCCAGAGCGTGTCGATCTGGAGCGGAACCTCGCGGATCTCGGCCCCGCCGCGCGCCGTGGCCTCCACGAAGCAGCGCGCGCGCAGGCCGGGCAGCCGCGACTCGTAGCGCGGGAGCTCGGGGTGGAGGTTCTCGAGCGCGATCGCCTCGTCGCCGCGCAGATAGCCGTCGATCTGCTGATCGCGCGGGGCGGCGTTGAAATAGCCCCAGTCGAAGTCCTCGGGGAGGCCGGGCCAGCGCTCGGTCAGCCAGCGTTCGTCGTAGGTGCCGACGCCGGCGGTGCGCTGCGCCCACGTCCGATCGATGGGGCCGAAGCCCGCCGGATCCGGGATCTGCCGCGGCGAGTTGATCAGGTTGCCCGGCAGCTCCAGGTTGGGCAGCGGCCAGCGCTCGACGCCGGCGGCCGTCTTGAGCTTGCCGCGCCCGCGCCCGAGCGGGTTCTTCGCGAAGCCCTCGCCGCCGAAGCTCAGCTCGTAGCGGAGCGGCATCGCGCGGAACGGCCGCGGCTCGGTGGCGACCTCGCCGTCCCAGACGCGGTCGCCGATCACCGCGATCTGCTTGCGGAGGCGGCCGACCTCGAGCCCGGCGTACGAGACCTGCTGCGCCTCGCCGCGGGGCGTGCGGCAGGTGCCGACCAGGAGCACGTCGGCGCGCGGCTTGAGGTAGGCGAAATCGGAGGCGTAGACGAGGCTCTTTCCAGGGTTGTCGTCGAGGTGGCGATCGCTCTCGAGCAGGAGGCGATCCTCCGGCGCGGCGAGCGCGGCGGGCGCGCCCGGGGCCAGCGTGAAGGTGCCCTTGACGATCACCGTCAGGCTGGTTGCAGGCGGTCGCACCCGGCCCACGAGCCAGCCGAGCTTGAGACCGGTGTCGTTGAGGATCTCCACGCGCGGCCTACTGGATGGTCAGCGCATTGTTGGCGCCCAGGGTGATCTGTCCGAGGATGTTGGCGCTCTCGCTCTTGATTTGAATCGTGCCGCCGGTCATCAGCTTCAGGACCGCGGAGCGGTCCTCGGTCTGGAGATAGAGATCGTTCCCCGCGTTGATGACGGCGTCTGCGTCGGGCTGAAGCTCGATCCAGGAGTTCCTGGCGTTCTTGAGGCGCACCAGCCCTGGCCCGGCGCCGGCCTCGCCCACGTAAACCTCGCTCTGCATCACGCCCGCCGCGCTGTTCTGCGCGATGAGGACCCGGTCCTTGTCCATCTTGACCTCGGCCTGCGAGATCGGGGCCCCGGCCTTGTCCTTCAGCGCGACGACCACCGCGGCGACGAGCCCGGCGGCGAAGACGCCGGCCGCGCCCCCGAGGCAGCCGGCGGGGACGTCGGCCACGCCGCTGCTGTCGACGGTCCCCGCGGCGGTGCAGCTCGAGAGGATGCCCACGGGGACGGCGGTCGCGGCTGCGATCCCCGCGAGCACCGCGTTCCGGCTCCCCCCGACGCCCTCGTGATCGGCCTTGATGCGCAGGTGGATCTCCTTGCGCGCCTTGAGCTCGTGGTCGCCCGCCGTCGTGATGTCCTTGCCAGCGACGTTCGAGTACTTGAGGCCCGCGCCGAGCTCGACGGTGAAGCCCACGCTCGCGGTCAGCGCCAGCGCCAGGCTGAGATCGATCTTGCCGCCGAGGAAGACCGTGTTCGTCATGCCGAACATCGCGTCGAACTTGTAGCCGCCGAAGAAGCTCTCGGTGTCGCCGAAGGTGTAGGTATCGCTGGAGTTGTGTCCCATCTCGCGCTTGCGCCAGCTCTTCTTCCCGGCCGCATACACGTCCTGCTGGAAGAACTCGACGCGATAGACGGGATCGGCGTTGTACACCTCGAGCGTGCCGGCGCCGAGGTTCAGGCGGTACTTGCCGCCGACCGTCTCGGTCTTGGTCCCGCCGATCACGACCGTCTCGTCCAGCTGGATGCTCTCCCGGTTGTTGCCGCGGACCACGAGCGTCCGGTCGCCGTCGGTATACTCGAACCAGCCCGAGTAGGTCTTGGCCGGGTCTCCGGCGCGGAGGTCGTCGGCGTTCTGCACGCCCGGCTTCGTCTTCGCGCCGTCCGCGGGGTCGGGGTGCGTGAACGAATCGAGGAGGGTGTTCTCGGTGGTCGAGTCCGACGCGCCGATGCGGAGATAGCTCGTCTGCGTCCCCGTCGCGTCGTCGTAGTCGGGGGTCTTGAGGATGAGCCAGGTCCCGGCGACGTTGAACTGCACGTAATCGATCGAGGCGCTCACCACGCTCGACGTGTTCCCCGCGCTGTCCTGGAACTGGGCGCTCACCGTCTTCTGGCCGTAGCCGTCCGAGAGCGTCCACCACACGCTCGCGGTCACGGGTTGCCAGTCTCCCCACGCGCCGCTCTCGTTCTTGAGCCGCACCTTCGCGACGGGCGAGAGCGCGTCCGTCGCGTCGAGCGTGAGGACGACCTGCCGTGTCGCCGTGTCGGCGGCCCCGCCGTTGATCACGATCGATGCCCCCGTCGGGGCCGCGGTGTCGAGCGTGATCGACGCCGTCTCGTACCCGGGCGTGGCGACGCCGCCGCTGCCGAACTGTACCAGCACCGTCTTCGCGCCGTCGCCCGACGCCAGGTTGTGCGCCTTGGTGGTCGAGAACGGCTCCCACGGGCCGTACGTCGCGCCGTCGTTGGAGAGCCGCATCTGCGTCGCGCCCGCGGGCGCGGCGAGGGTGAGCGTGACCGACGTCGAGCTCGTGTACCTGGCGCCGTCGTTGATCGAGATGCTCATGGCCTTTCTCCGCCGGTGATCGCTGTCCGCGAGATCTCTATCCCTGCGCCTTCGGCTCGCCGGAGGGCGGGCGCGGCGAGCCGGCGATCATCCGCTCGATCCGGTCGCATGCCTCCTTGATCTGCCCGAGCGCCTGCGGCGCCACGTAGATCGTCGTGCGCTCGTCGCGGCCCCCGTCGCGCAGGCGCAGCGTCAGCACCGCGAGCGGCGCGTCGAGGTGCACGCCCCGGTCCGATCCGGCGATGCGGTCGACCCGCCAGTCGAGCCCGATCAGCACCTTGCCGTGATCGAAGATCGACTCCTCGAGGATGCCGCGCCGGACGACGGCCTTCGCCGCCTCGTACCACGAGAGCACCACCACGCCGCCGCGCGCGCCGTCGCCCGAGAGCGCCGCGATGTCCTCGGCGACGTCGGTCGCGGCCAGATCGAGGCTGCTGGCGCGCGAGAGCAGGAAGCGGCACACGCGCAGGCTCGCTTGCAGGTCCGGCGCCGAGAGGTCGTAGAGCCGGCAGAACGCCTCCGCGCGCTTCTCCATCGCCGCGTCGACGGAGCCGGCGAGGCTCGGCGCCAGGATCTCCCAGAGGCCCTGGCGGGCCTTGTCCGGCAGCTCCAAGAACCGCTTCCAGTCGCGGACGACGTCGGCCGGCGCGGGCTGGCCGTCGAGGCAGCGGAGGCGCGCCTCTGAGGGGGCGAGGGCTCGGTTCATGCGCGGATCCTCCATCTCGTGTCAGCGGCGGTCGCGGATCTCGATCATCGCCCCGGCGGCCGTCGTGATCCGGTGGCGATCGGCGACCGCGGCGTTGACGGACGACGGCGCCGCCGCGTTCGGCACCGCGCCGACGATGATCGGCCGATCCGGATCGCCGTCGGCGAAGACGAGGAGCACCTCGGAGCCGGGCCGCAGCGGGAAATGCATGTTGTGGTTCGGCCCGGCGAAGGGCTGCGCCATCCGCACCGGGTGCGAGCTCTTCTGCTCCCCCGGGAGCGCCGTGTCGAAATGGAACTGCACGGTATAGCGGCCGTCGCCGTCGAGGCGCGCGACGCCGCCGGTCTCGCCCTGGGGGCCCGGCTGCACGATTCCGGTGACGAACCCGTGGATGCGCGGCCTCGGCGTCCGCCGCGGGGGGCGGTAATGGATGCTCGCGGGCACCGCCGTGAAGGTGTTCGCGTAGGACGCCTGCACGCCCTCCTCGTCGAAGGTGGGCAGCGTCGCGGTGTGCTCGACCTCGACGAGGAGCAGGCGCTCGGGCGCGTCGAACCGCGGGTGCTCCCGCAGGGTCGTGCGGTGCCCAGCGCTGAACGCCGGCCGCGCGCTCCTGCCCTCGTAGACGCGATGCCCAGAGAGGCGCTCCTCGGCGCGGATCTGGGCGAGCTCCTTCGCCTCCTCCGCCGTCTTGACGTGGCTGCCGTACTCGACGATCCCCCCGCCCGATGCGCCCGCGATCGTGTGGTACGCGGCGAGATCGAGCAGCGGTTTGCGGTAGTTGTAGTCGTGCACGACGTACGCCGACGGGACGAGCCTGCGCCTCGCCTCGAGCGCGAAGACGTCGGACGCCTCGCCGCGCGGCCGGAACTGCACCTCCGCGGCGCCCTCCACGGGGCGAAAGCCCCCCATGTGGTCGGTGAAGACGAGGACGTCGCGGTCGCGCCGGTGCTCGAAGTGGAAGCAGATCCCGAGGTGCTCGGCGAGGCGGCTGATGAAGGCGAGGTCGCTCTCCTTGTATTGCACGATGAGCTCGCGCAGCGGGTACGCCCTGAGGAGGCGGAGCTCGAAGTCCCCGGCTCCGAGGCCGTGCCGCTCGAGCTTGCGCCGGATCACGTCCGGCACGCTCATATCCGTGTAGATCTCCTGCGTCTCGACGAGCGCCAGCTTGAACGCGCGCGGGACGACGCGGAGGCGGTAGGCGCGGCGCTCGACGGCCGGGTCCAGGCGATCGAGGATCTGCTCGATGATGCCGTGGATCCGGCGGATCTCCTCCCCCTCGACGAGGAAGACGAGGCAGATCCGGGCCCCGGGGGCAGCGTCTTCGGGCAGGTCCTGCTGCGGATCGCACACCACGTCGAGGTCGAACGAGAAGACCTGGGAGATCGCCTCGCGCCCCGAGAGCGCGCGCACGCGCACGCCCTCCCACTGGACGCCGGCAGTTTCTACGAGGATTTCCATGGCTCGGCTGGCCCCCTTGAGCGTGGTGAAGGACGGCCGGCTACAGCCGCCCTTTGGTGGACCCGTAGATGACCTGCTGGATGTCGAGCTTCTGCGGCTTCGGGGCCTTGCGAGGAGGCGGAGCGGGCTCGATCGCGACGTCGCTCGCGGCGCCGCCCCACGGCGATCGCGGCGCGGGCGCCGCGGGCGGCGCGGGCGCCGCAGCGGGCGGAGGCACGGGGGCCGCGGCTGCGGGCGACGGAGCCGCAGCCTCGGCAGGCGGCGCAGGCGCTCCGGCCGGCGGCGCGGGCGGGAGCCCGGTCCGTCGAAACGGGAGAAGGCTCTGCGTGAGGGTGTGATCCTGTTCCTCGGGGGAGAGCGAATGGGTCTCCGAGACGGAAGGCCCCCTCGGTGGATGTGGCGCCTGCGGGCCCGGCGCCGCCGCGAGCGACGGCGCCGCACCAGGGCGAAACGGGAGCGGGGCCGCCGACCCGACGGGGGCTCGCCTCGTCTGCGCGCCGGTCGCATCGGGGCGCCGGGCGGCGCCGCGCCGATGGCGCTCCTCGACGTCTTCTTCGGACAGCTCGAGCGTCACACCCGTCGGATCGGGCGTCGCGACGGCGTGCGGGGCGGTCATCGCGATCTCGGCAGGGGCCAGCCACACGCTCGGGGAGCCCGGCACCTCCACGCCGACGACGGCGCGCACCGCCGCGAGCGCCGCTTCACCCGCGAGCGGGAAGCTGCGTCGCCACACCAGCGAGCACGACTGCCGGTCGCCGTCGATGTGCAGCGTGTCCAGCATGAGATCGAGCGGCTGCCCCTCCCTGACGCCGAACGCCGAGAGGCCATGGACGCGCGCGAGGGCGCGCGCCCCCGGGAGGCGCGTCCGCAGCACTGCGAGCTTCGGGTGAAGCCCCGCGAGCACGAGCCATTCGTCGCCGATCAGCGCCTCGACGCGCTGATCGGGGGGGGCCGCCTGGAAGTAGCTCCAGTCGAAACCGTCGGGGATCTCGAGGATGGGACCCTGGAGCGCCTGGCGCGTCGTACGCCCGAGCAGCCGCCCGCGCGACGGCCACACGCTCCCGAGCGGCGCGAAGCCCGCCGGGCGGTCGCGCCGCGCGGGGTCCACGACGGTCGGGCGATTGGTGCCGAACGGGTTGTCGGCGATGCCGATCCCGCCGAATGCGCGCTCGTAGACGAGCGGGATCGCCTTCTCCGGGCCGCCGGGCTCGATCGAGAGCGCCTTGTCGAGGATCGGGCGCTCGCCGGCGACGAGCGCGAGGCGCACGGAGAAGGGCACCTGAGGCGGGCCCGGCGGCGCGTACGCGTGGCCCGTGAAGAACACGTCGATGCGCGCGAGGTAGGGCGCGAGGTCGCTCGTCAACCGGACGCTGCGGCCCGGGTTGTTATGATGGTGGATGTCGGCATCGATGATCCCCTGCGGCTCGACCGGGATCATCTTTGCGCCGTCGACGAAGGCGAAGGTCGCCTTGGCGATCACCGTGAGGTTGAGCCGCCCCCGCGCGCGCCACGCGACCCCCGCCGCTGCCGTTCCGGGAGGCGCCGCGGGCGCGCTGGGAATGGGCGAGGCCTCCGGCTTCACCGAGCCATGAAACCACCGGGGCATCGCCAGGGTCAAGCCTGCCACGCGACGGCATCGACGCGTCTCGCGGCGTTCATCCGACCGCCCGCCTGACCACGTCCCTCGGCCTCGCAGCGCGGGTGGAGGCGGGAGAGTCCGGCGACGGCGGCAGGCTCCGAGTCCGGCGAGGTGTCCTATCCATCCATCGGTGTCGGACATCGCTCTCGGCGAGAAAGCACCCATGTCTGACCGATGCCGGTCGCAGCGCGCGATCGACGTCCGTGCCAGCACGCAGGGGCCCGCTCGCCCTTGCGGGCGACGCGGCACCACGCGGGTGTACCGCCGCGCGCGCCTGATCTAGGCTGCCCCCGTGCAGGAGCTCCGCAAGACCGTCTGCAACCGCGACTGCCCCGACGCTTGCAGCATCGTGGCCACCGTGGAGGATGGCCGCGTCGTGCGCCTCGCCGGCGACCCGGACCACCCGATCACGCGGGGGTTTCTCTGCCACCGGACGTCGCGCTTCCTGGAGACGCAGTATTCGCCCGAGCGCCTGACGACGCCGCTGCTCCGCAAGGGCGGCGAGCTCGTACCGGTCTCCTGGGACGAAGCGCTCGACACCGCCGCCGAGCGGCTGCTCGCGATCCGGCGCGCGTCGGGCCCGGCCGCGATCTTCCATTACCGGAGCGGCGGGTCGCTCGGGATCCTCACGGGCATCGCCGACGCCTTCTTCGCGAGGTTCGGCCCGGTCACGGTCAAGCGCGGCGACATCTGCTCCGGCGCGGGCGACGCCGCGCAGCTCGCCGATTTCGGCGAGGAGGACAGCCACGACCTCGCCGACCTGAAGAACGCCCGGCACATCCTGCTCTGGGGCAAGAACGTCTTCACGTCGAGCCCGCACACCCTGCCGGTGCTGCGCGAGGCGCGGGCGCGCGGCGCGGAGCTCGCGCTCATCGATCCGGTGCACCACAAGACCGCCTCGCTGTGCGCGGCGTTCTACCAGCCGCGCCCGGGCGGCGACTTCGCCCTGGCCATGGCCGTCGCCCGCGTGCTCTTCGACGAGGGGTGGATCGATCCGCGCGCAGCCGAGTACTGCGATCACCTCGACGCCTTCCGCGCGCTCGCGCGGCGCCGCTCGGTCGCCGCGTGGTGCGGCGAGGCCGACGTGCCCGAGCGCGCCGCCCTCGACCTCGCGCGCCGCCTCGCCGACAGGCCCGCGGCGATCCTCGTGGGCTGGGGCATGGGCCGGCGCACCACGGGCGGGGCGATCGTGCGCGCGCTCGACGCGCTCGCGGCCGTGAGCGGGAACCTCGGCATCCCGGGCGGTGGCGTCTCGTTCTATTTCAAGCGGCGCGGCGCGTTCGATCTCTCGGCGCTCGAGGGCGACCTCCCCGCGCCCCGCACCGTCTGCGAGCCGCTGTTCGGGCAGGAGGTGCTCCAGATGAGCGACCCGCCGATCCGCGCCGTCTGGGTGACCGCCGGCAACCCGGTCGCGATGCTGCCCGACTCGGGCGCCGTCGCGGAGGCGCTCGCGACGCGCGAGCTCGTCGTCGTCGCGGACTCCTTCCTCACGGACACGGCGCGGCTCGCCCACCTCGTGCTCCCCACGCGGACGCTCCTCGAGGCGGACGACGTGCTCGGCGCCTACGGCCACCATTACCTCGGCGTCGCCACGCCCGTGGTCCCGCCCCCGGAGGGGGTGAAGAGCGATCTCGAGATCATGCAGGAGCTCGCGCGGCGCGTGGGCCTCGGCGACGCGCTCGACGGCAGCGCCCGCGACTGGAAGCGGCGGATCGCCGAGCCGAAGCTCGCGCCGTTCGGCGTCACCCTCGAGGCGCTCGAGCGCGCGCCGGTGCGCAATCCGCTGGCGCCGGAGGTGCTGTTCGCGGACCGCAAGTTCCCCACCCCGAGCGGGCGGGTCAACCTCATCACCGAGGCGCCGGAGGAGCGCGAGGATCCCGACGCGCGCGAGCTCCCGCTGCTGCTCATGGCGCTCTCCACCGACAAATCCCAGTCGTCGCAGTGGGCCAGGCCCCAGCAGGGCCCGGCCGTCGTGACGGTCCACCCCGACGCGTCCGGCGGCGTGGCCGACGGCGGCGTCTGTCGGATCGTGTCGCGCGTCGGGGCGATGACGGTGCGGCTCCGCCACGATCCCGCGCAGCGCCGCGACGTCGCGCTCATCCCGAAGGGCGGCCACCTCCGCGACGGCCGCTGCGCCAACGCGCTGATCCGCGCCCGCACCACGGACATCGGCGAGGGCGGCGCGCTCTACGAGGAGCGGGTGCGCATCGAGCCGATCGCGCCGGCGGATCGATCCGAGGCCGCGCCGTAGGGGCGCCGCGCCCCGCGCGACGTCGGGATCGGCGCGCGGAGCGTGCCGTGATCTTGCTCGGCCGCGGATGCCACGGCCGATCGGGCCGGCGGCGTCCGACAAGCCCCTGGTTCGCGGACGCGGCGGTCACGTACCCTCGCGTCATGGGGAGAGAGCTGCCTGCTCGGTTCGGGATCACCCCTCACGCGGTGCGCCGCATCGCCAACCGGCACATCTTGATGGGCGGCGTGATGGCGCTGACCGGCGCCGCGGTGAGCGCGACCGGGGTCGGCAGCGCCGCGGCAGGGTTGCCGCTCGGGATGACGGGCGCGCTCTTGGCCGCGATCGGGCTCCGCACCCGCGCGATGGGCGTCTCCGCGCAGGTCGTGAACAAGGCCCACAACCTCGCCGCCGCCGGCCAGCGCGAGGCGGCGTCCGAGCTGCTCGACTACGCCGAGGAGGCGGGCGGCTCCAGCTACATCCGGCGCGTGATCGACGTCCAGCGCGCGCTCGCCGCCATGCAGCGCGGCGATCTCGAGGGCGCGCTCCGCCGCGCCGACGCGGCGGTGACCCGCCGCGCCGATCTTCTCGCCTGGCACCTGGAGCAGGGGACGATCGTCGCGGCGCGCGCGCTCCGGGCCCTGCTCCGTGCCTCGACCGGAGATCGCGAGGCCGCCGCGGCGGACATCGAGCTCGTCCGGCGCAGCGCGCTCGCGTCGCCCGAGGTGCTCGCCCGCGCGGAGCTCGCGGCCGCGGTCCTGCTGGAGCGGGCGGGCGACAGGGACGCGCTGCAGGCGCACCTGCTCCGCGAGCGGCGGCTCTTGATCGAGCACACGCGCCCGCGCGAGCGCGCCCTGGTCCGCGCCTACCAGCGGATGCTCAAGGCGAAGGCGAGCTCGGTCTACCGCACCGGCGCGAAGCGCGACGCGGAGCCCTCCGGAGAGCTCTCGGCGGAGGACTGGGCGGCGCGCGTCTCGCCCGACGCGGCGCCCTTCATGCGCGCGCCCGCGTCCCTCGCGGGCGGTGTGGAGGAGCTGTCGCGCGCGGCGGTCGACCAGGCGGACGCGCCCGCGCGCGCCGCGGCCGAGGGGCGCGCCGGGGTGAGCCGCCGGCCGGCGGTGAAGGCGGCCGGCCGCAGGCTGCTCCTCTGGGTGGTCCTGGTGGTGGCGTTCCTGGCGATCTGGCAGTTCCTGAGCTCCGGGCAGCCGTCGGGTCCCGGCGTCGAGCGCTTGCCGCCGGAGCCCCTCATCGACCCGTTCGCCTTGGTCTGGCTTTCCCCGCTCGCTCTCGTCGCGACGTTCGTCGGCATCGTGCTCGTCAACATGGCGCGGACGCGCAAGGCCTCGCAGCGCTTCGTGGGCGCCCTGGTCGCCCTCGCGCGGGGCGAGGTGCAGCGCGGGAAGGGTGAGCTCGAGGCCCTCGCCGGGAGCAGGGCCCCGGTGATCGCGGCGCAGGCCCACCTCTCGCTGGCGGAGCAGTCGGAGCGGCAGGGAGAGCTCACCGCGGCGCTCGCGGCCTGCGAGGCGGGGCTCGCGCGGCTCGACACCGAGGTCGCGCGGGCGATGGCGGCGGACATCCTGCTGCCGGGGCTCCTGGCCGAGCGCGCGTTCCTGTTCGCGGCGATCGACCGGAGCGCCGACGCGCGCGCCGAGATGGCGCTGCTCGCGGAGCGGTATGCGTCGTATCCGTACCTCGAAAAGGCGAGGCTCCGGGTGGCGCTCGCGCTGCGGGCGCGGGCGGGCGACATCGTCGGGGCGGCGCGCCTCACCGAGCGGGAGGCGGACGTGCCGCTCAACGCGCGCGACGAGCTGCTCGCCGACGTGTGCCGCGCGGCGGCGAGCCCGGGGACCGCGGGCGCCGGCGAGGTGGAGCGCCTCCGCGAGGAGCTGCGCGTCGACGCGGCGAGCCGGAGGTGGCTCGCCGCGATCGCGCCGGCGGCGCTCGCGGCGTTCGAGAAGATCGGCGATCCGGGAGAGGCGGAGGCGCTCGCCGAGGCGGAGGCGCTCGCCGAGGCGGAGGCGAGCGCGGCGCACGCCGGGGCGCGGGCGCGAGCCGCCGGGGCGGCGTGAGCGCGGCGGCGGTGTCAAGCGGGGCTGTCGTGCCCGCCCGCTTGACACCGCGGCCCGGGTTCAGGAAGGTTGTTGTCGATGTCCTCGATGCTGGCGATGCCCCCGATGCCGGCGAGCTCCACCGCGCCCGTGGACGAGGTGGTGGGGCCGGACGTGTCGGCGCTCGTCACCGAGGACGATGCTGCCTTGGACAATTTCCCTTCCGAGAAGCAGCAGCGGCTGCTCACCGAGTCGCTCTACAGCTCATGGCCCGGGCCGCCGCCGGCGCAGGAGGGCGAGCGGCGGAGCTTTCTCGCGGCGGCCAACGTCGGCCTCTTCGCCACGCCGAAGGAGCCGCCCCTCGTGCCGGATGTGCTGCTCAGCCTGGACGTCGCGCTGCACGAGGCGTGGTGGCAGAAGGAGCACCGGTCCTATTTTCTCTGGGAGTTCGGCAAGCCGCCCGAGGTGGCGATCGAGATCGTCTCGAACCGGGAGGGCGACGAGCTCGGCCTGAAGCGGCGCCGGTACGCGTGGATGCGGGTCGCCTACTACGTCGTCTGGGACCCGGCCGGCCATCTCGGGGGTCCGGCGCTGCGCGCCTTCGAGATGCGCGGGCATACCTACGTGCCGATGGAGCGGGCCTGGTTCGAGGCTGCCGGGCTGGGGCTGCGCGCGTGGGAAGGCGTCTACGAGGGCCGGCACGACCGCTGGCTTCGCTGGCACACGGCCGATGGCGGCGTGGTGCCCACGGGGGCGGAGCGCGCAGAGCGCGAGCAGGCGCGCGCAGAGCGGCTCGCGGCGCAGCTGCGGGCGCTCGGCATCGAGCCGGACGAGAGCGGCTCCTGAGCGGCCCGCGCGCCGCCGCTCAGTCCTTTTGCGCGGGCGCCCGCATCGGCTCTCTCGGCGTGGCGCGCTCGGGCGGAGCCGCGGCCGAGCCCTCCACGGCGTCCCCGAGCTCGCGCACCACGTCCTCGACGGTGCGCAGGCTGATCCGCCCGGCGAGCACCAGGGTCGCGCCGATCTCGCGGCAGTCGATCGGAGCCAGCCGCACGGGTGAGGCGAACGCGTTGACCGCCGCCATCTGCCCGGACGCGTAATCGAAGCGCGCGCCGAACACGAGATCGCCGTACCGCGTGTAGGAGACCAGGCCGAGCGACGCGTGCACGCCGCTCATCCGCTCGAGGAAGAGCTTCGACTCGGCGGACATCGGGCCCCGCAGGCCCGACAGCGCGTTGAAATCGGTGATGGCGCCGCCCACCAGGCTGAGGTCGCGCGTGAGGAACACCTCGGCGCCGAGACCCACGTTGACGATGGGCGCCGCGCCCTCGACGATGCCGAGCCGGCTCTGCCTCCGGCTCGTCACGGCGCCCCCCTCGACCGCGATCTCCTCCCGATCGACGGAGGCCCGCGCGAACTCGCGCTGGCCCAGGTAGAAGAAGCCGTCGAGCTCCAGCCGCAGCCTGCTCCACTCCGCGCTCGCGCCCACCGCCACGCGCGCCGGCGAGGGGGCCACGAACTCCCCTTCGCCGGCCCAGGTGCGGACCGCGGCCGTCTCGGTGGCGAGCGTGTCCTGATAGCTCGCGTCCAGCGAGTCGAAGACATGCACGCTGGGCGTCCGCACGCTGATCCCGGCGGAGAACACCGAGCTCAGCCGGTACGTCACCCCGAGGTGCGCGAGCCCGTCCCAGGAATCTCCGGAGAGCGCGGCCTGGTACGACACGCTGCTCGCCGCGCCCGTGCCGGTGTCCTCCACGAGGCTGGCGACGGCGAGCGAGCTCGTGTAGCGGGTGCGCACCACCGAGAGCGAGACGCCCAGGGCGAGGCGCTCGGTGGCGCGGTAGCTCCACGAGGGACCGGCGCTGAAGCGACCCCACGCGTAGCGGAACGTCTGCGCCTGGTTCACGCGTCGCGCGGCGGATTCCCCCGAGAACCCGAGCGCGTCGAACCCGAACTCGTTCTCCTCGGTCTTCCCGAGGCAGGCGGCGACCGTCTGGCGTCCGACCCGCGCCCGCTTCGAATCCGCGTCGCGCGCGCCGCGCTTCCAGTCGAAGAAATAGCAGGTCGCGTCCGGGAGGGAGTCCAGGCCGTGATCGCTCACCGTCGTGCGATCGAGCCGGAGATCGCCGTAGAGGGCGGAGTCGACCGGACCGGGCTTGTGCCACGCATCGAGCGTGCGATGCGCGTAGCGGAAGAACGCCGACGAGAACGCGATGTTCCGGTCCTCGATGCGGATGATGGTGGCCGGGTTGAGGAAGGGCGCGGCGCCGTCGACCCCCAGCACGACCCCTGTGCCCCCGAGGAGCGCCGATCGCCCGCCGAGGAGCGCGGACTCGTACCGTCCCTGAGCGTGCGCCGCGGAGGCGCCGAGCGTCCCGAGGAGCGCGGCGGCGGCGCCGAGCGGCGCCCGGCGCGCTGCGGAGCGGCGGGCACGCGGGCTCGGCGGCATGGCAGGCGCCAGCATGCATCGCGGCGCCGCGACCGCAACGGCAGCGGCGCCCCGCTGTGGCAGGACGCGACGTGCGCGCTCCCGGACCGGCACTAGCGGCGCGCCGCCAGCGCGCCCAGGCCGAAGGCGATGGCGTCCTCGGCGACGGCCGCGACCGGGGCGGGAATGCGGGTCCCGCGGTCCAGCCACACGCGGGCGCGATTCCCGACGAGCGCGCCGATCGCGGCCGCCGCCGCCCCGATCACGGCTCCGGCGACGCGCAGGTTCTTCTCGGGGCGCTGCGTGCCGACGGCGGCGCCCAGGATCGCCCCGATCACGAGGCGCGCCCCGAGCGGCCCTGGCGCGAGGCGGCTCGGCGTCGAGGGCAGCTTGTCCACCAGCAGCTCTCCGCCCGCGAGCACGCTCAGCGCGCGCTGCGCCATGGGCGAGCGAAGCGCCCGCCAGAAGCTCCCGCGCTGGCCGTCGAACGCGCCGCGCCGCGCGCTGGCCGCGAGGATCCTCACGCCCAGCATGGATCGCATTCCCGTCACCAGCCCGAGCCCTGCTGCCTGCCCCAGGAGAAGAATCTCCGAGCGGCGCGACCGCCGAGCGCTCCCCACGACCGTTGTCGTCTCCATGGAGGCACCGCAGAAGCAACGCATATGCCCTGGTTGGGCTGGGACGCGCGACGTACACTGCGAGGGACGGCTCCCCGGAACCCAGGGACCGGCCCGCCATGCCTGTGACACCCCTCACCACGCTGAAGACCGTCGACCTCGAGGAGGAGCGCCTGAAGCGCCTGAACGCGCTCGGCCACTTTCTGGACAACGCGATCCGCATCCCCGGCGTCGGCTACCGGGTCGGCTACGACGCGGTGATCGGGTTGATCCCGGGGGTCGGGGATCTCGTCGGTTTCGGCCTCTCGATATACATCGTGCTCGCGGCGGCGCGTTACCGTCTCCCCGCCTCGACGGTGCTGCGGATGGTGCTCAACGTGGGCCTCGAGACGCTGATCGGCACGGTTCCCGTCCTGGGCGACCTGTTCGACGCGGCCTACAAGGCGAACGCGCGCAACCTCGACCTCCTGCGTTCGCACCTCGCCGCGCGCGCCCAGGGCGGCGCGCGGCCCTCGGATCTCGGCTTCTACGCGGGGCTGGCCGTCGCGGTCGGCGGTGTCCTCGCGTTGACGGGCCTGCTGCTGTTCTCGCTGATACGAGCGCTCCAGGGTCTCCTCGGCGCGTGAGGCGGCGCCCGCAGGCCCCTGTCGCGGCGGCGGAGCCGAGTTATCGGGCCGACACCGACAGGTGAGCTTGCAGCGAGATCATCTGCGGTGTGTCTGCGCCGTCTCTCGGCTCGAGGGAGGTGAAGTAGTTCTTCCAGGAAGGCCCGGCTGCCCAGTAGGTCCAGCCGACATAGACGTCCTTGTTCTGCTCCAGGTAGACCACGACGTTGGCGATGGCCTTGAGGCATACCGCGCCTGAGCCGCCGCTGAACTCGCCGAGGAACCCCTTTTTCCGGTGCTTCCTGAGCCACGCCGTGAACCCCTCCAGGCGCTCCACCCCGACGGTCTCGCTGACGCAGGTGGGCGACTTTCCCGAGGAGTCCTCGTCGAGGTGCTGGTGGACCTCGAACGCGACGTAGCCCTTCGGATCGTCGATCTTGAGGAGCGCCTCGGCGTTCGACGTCCCGTAGAAGGTCGCGTTGAAGCTGTGCGCGCCTGACCACCCGTTGCCGCTGACGAGGATGAGGTTCGTCGCCCCGGTGGCGCGGATGGAGACGATCGCGGCGTTGGCCGCCTCGACCCATGTCTCGGTCGGCATGTCGTGCGGCTCGTTCATGAGGGCGAACACGACCTTCGCGTTCCCCTTGAACTCGACGGCCAGCCGCCCCCAGAACTCGGCGAAGTCCGCGACGGGGATCTCCGTGCCCACGACGCCCGTCCCGTAGCGAGCGTAGTTGTGCACGTCGAGCACCACGTAGGCGCCTTTGGCGACCAGGTTGTCGACGGTGGTCTTGAGCCGGTGCAGCTCCGCCGCGTTGAGCGGCTGGTTGCGCGCGGGCTGCAGGCGTTCCCAGCGGAACGGCACCCGGAAGGTGTTCATCCCCTTCGCGACGAAGTAGTCCGCGGACGTATAGCCCTTGGAGAATGCGGGATCGGGGTAGGTATAGTGGACCCCCGGGGTCCCTGGCAGGGTCCCTTTGCCGAACGGATCGACCGCGAACTCCGCGCCTGCGAGGCTGATCCCTCGAAGCGCGAGCGGCCTCCCGAGGAGCTCCGCCTCCGCCGACCCGCTGACCGCGCCGGTGTCCTGCTTCTTCTCGGCATCGCCGCCCCGGCACCCTCCCAGAGCAGCTCCCATCCCCACCAGCGCCCAAGCAACCGCTCTCCTCACGGGTCCTCCTCGCCCCCCGCATCACACCCCCGCGCCCTCTGGACCGCAAGCCTTCCTCCTTGCGCGCCCGACGATCTCCTCGCGCGGCGGTGACGCTCCTCAACCGCCGCTGGTCCTTGACGCGGGCCCGCCCTCCCCGCTCGACCGACCGCTGGCCGAGCGGGGTGCACGCGCACAGGAGACGGGCCCAGATCGGCGTTTTCGGCGCGCAGGCGTACTCTGAGTACGCCGAGCACCGAAAACGCCGAGGTGGGCCCGTATCCGCAGCGCGTGCGCCCCGCTCAGTCGCGGGAGCTGAGGAAGAGGCGGAGCACGTACCAGAACAGCATGGCGACGGACGCGAAGAGCTCGAGCGCGGCGCCGACGTACCGGTCCTCCGGGAAATGGTGCAGGACGTTCGAGGTGTCGTAGAGGATGGCGGCGCCGGCGAACGCGACCATGGCGACGCTGAAGAACGTGCCGAGCTGGAAGCCGAACAGCAGCGAGGCCCCGATGAGGACGAGCGCGCAGATGCCGCCCCAGCGCAGGAGAGCTCCGAGGAAGGAGAAATCCTTGCGGGTCACGAACGCGATCGCGGTGAGCCCGGCGAAGCCGGCCATCGTGACGAGCGCCGCGCTCTGGATCGCGCCGGGCGCGACCATGTCCGCGATGTAGAGCAGCGGCACGAAGATGATCGCCTGGGCGACCACGTAGCCGGCGAGCGCGGCGTACTGCACCGGCTTCGACATCGAGGTGTGCGCCGCGCGGCTGGCGAGCCAGCTCACGAGCATGAACGCCCCGAGCACCACCAGCCAGCTCGTGCCCATCATCGCCCTGGCGATGACCGAGGCGGCGCCGGTCTTGAACAGCGCGACCTCGATCGCCGCGAAGAGCACGATCGCGCCGAACAGGTGATTGTACGTTCGCACGAGGAAGCGCTCGCGCGAATCCGCGGCGGCACGGATCACCGAAGAACGGCTTCCGTATCCTGCGTAGTTCTGGTTCATGTTCCCTCTCTGGTAGGCCTCGACGTTCTCGTCTTTTGACCCATCGACGGTAGCACGCGGCATGCCCGACCCGCACGCAACACGCCCGCGACACCGCGGCCGGCGGACGACGCGCAGCGCCACGACGCCGTGAGCGACGGCGTCCGAGCCCGGCCCCTCCGCCGCTCGCCCCGCCCAGGAACCGGGCCGGCCTCCGCCCTACCGGCGCCGCCGGGCGCCGGCACGGCTCGCCCGATGCCGCGGCGCGACGGTGGAAAAGCTGGCCTCGATCCGTTCGCCCTGTCGAGGTCCCCTGAGATCCGACTTAAATCCCCTTCGGGATCTTGTCGAGGTCCACCTGGGAGAGCGCATGTCGGATCAGCGCGCTCCGGTTGGCCTTCGTCATGCCGCGCGCCTTGAGGGTGCTGACCATCTCATCCAGCCTCTCGAGATCCTCGGTGTACATCGAGATGCAGATGACCTTGTAGTGCTGCGGCCTCTCGGGCGCCGGCGCAGCCCCCGGCTCGGACGAGGCGCCCGTCGTCCGGGTCTTCGCGCGCGAACGGGGCGCCTCCGTGGGTGCATAGAATGCCCCGGACAGAACACCTTCCACCTCGTCGCGCTCGAGCAGCGCCCGCGCGGCGCCCCCGAGATCGCCTTCGCTCTTCATTGCTCCCTCCAGCTCCCTGCCCGGTCGGGGCTCCGCGAGTGCGGGCCCTTCATCCAGCGGGACCCCCTCTCGCGGGTCCCCTCCCTCCAGCGGGACCCGCGATTGCGGATCCTTCCCCCCAGCGGGGCCCTGCGGTTGCGGGCCCCTCCCCCCAGCGGGATCCCGCGGCCGCGGATGCCTTCATGCGCCCGCCGCCGCTGCGCCCGGCCGCTCTGCCGCCGCGTCCGTCCGGTCGATGCTCCACGACCCCGGCTCGCGCGACGCCCCTGCCTCCGAGCCGGTCACGCCGCGCTCGCGGCTCTCGATGATGCGATCGACCACCGCCAGGTAGTCGTCGGCCGCCGGGGTCCCCGGCGCATACTCGAAGATCGTCTGCCCCTGCGCGGGCGCCTCCTTGACCTTGATCGCCTGCCGGATCGGCGCGAGGCAGCGCTCCCCGAAGTGCTGCTTCATCGTGCCGACCGCCTCGCGCGCGATCTTGGCGCGACCGTCGAAGAAGGTCGGCAGCACGCCCCAGATCTGCACCGGGTGGTGCAGCAGCGCGTTCACGTTCTTCACCGTCTTGATCACCTGCCGGACGCCGACGAGCGACAGGTAGTCGCACGCGACCGGGACGAGCACGCTGTCGGCGAACACCAGCGCGTTCTGGTTCATCAGCGACAGGCTCGGCGAGCAGTCGAGCACCACGTAGTCGTACTCGGCCGCCGCAGCGGACAGGCGGTCCGAGAGGACGCGGTCCCGGTTCTGGCGCCCCGCCAGGTAAAGCTCGGCCGCGGCCAGCGTCTCGTTCGACGGCAGGAGGTCCAGGTTCGGCCGCACCGTCTTCATCGCGTCCGCGACCCGGAGCCCCATCACGAGCACGTGATACAGCGAGCGCTCCGAGCTCGCGCCGAGCGAGACGGAGACGTTCCCTTGCGCGTCGGTGTCGACCAGGAGCACCCGCTTGTCGCGTGCCGCGAGCCCTGCCGCCACGCTCACCGCCGTCGTCGTCTTGCCGGTGCCGCCCTTGTGGTTGAACACGGCCAGATACCGGGGCACCCCGGCCGGGCCCTGCGGCGGCCGCTTGGCGCCCGCCGCCGGCGACACGGACACCGCGACCGCCCCCTGCCCCCTGGGCTCCGCCGGGCGCGCCGGCGGCGCGGCCGGCTCCGCGGCGCCGCCCTCCGCGGCACCGCCCAGCACGCCCGCCGACGCCGCCCGCTCCGGGGACGCCGCGTCAGCCGCCTCCGCGGCGGCGCGGGCGCCGTTCCCCGGGACAGGCACCTCGCGGCGCGTCGACGGCAGCCCCTCGGCCGGCGCCGCGGCCGCTGCCGCGATGTCCCCGAGCCGCACCCCCTTCGCCTCGCGGACCAGCTGCGCCCGGCACCCCAGCGAGCACGCGTAGTGCCGCCGCCCGGCGACATAGAGCACCTGCGACACGAGATCCGGGGAAAAGCGCTTGGCACACGCGTCGCACGTGGCGAGCGAGGCGCCGTTCTCCCCGCCGAGCTGGCTCTTCTCCAGGCACTTCTGCGAGCAGAAGAAGGAGAAGCCGCCGTCCTTCTCCTCCATCTGGTACCGGAACTGGACCTCGAATCCGGTCCCGCACACGCTGCACGTCTCGCTGATTCCGCCCACAGCTCGCTCCTTCGCGCCGCGCACAGCGCTTTGCCCAGGCGCAGCGTTGACCATCATCACAGTCAAGGCCCAAAGGTCAACTTTTCTGCGAGCAGAGCGCACCCTCTTCCAGCACAAGGGCGAGAGCGCGATCCGGGACCGGGACGGGACCCGTCGAGGGAGACGGGCCCGGACCGACGGACGACCGGGCTCAGGGCGGCGAGGCCGGGCCGAGGACGGCCGGCTCAGTGACGGAAGTGCCGGACCCCGGTGAAGACCATCGCGACCCCTGCCGCGTCCGCCGCGGCGATGACCTCCGGGTCCCTCACGCTGCCACCAGGCTGCGCGACCGCCGTGATCCCGTGCTCGGCGGCGAGCGCGAGGCCGTCCGGGAACGGGAAGTAGGCGTCCGACGCGAGGACGCTCCCGCGGGCCCGCTCGCCCGCCTTGCTGCAGGCGATGCGCACGCTCTCGACCCGCGACATCTGCCCCGCCCCGACCCCGACCGTGCTCCCGGGCACGGTGAGCACAATCGCGTTGGATTTCACGTGCTTGCAGACGCGCCAGCCGAGATCGAGCGCCTCGAGCTCCTGCTCCGTGGGCGCCCGCTTCGTCACGACCTTGCCGCCGCGCACCTCCCCGGCCGCGGTCGCGTCCCGATCCTGGACCACGAGGCCCCCGCCGACGCGCTTGAACGTGAGCTCCCGGTGATCCGCGGGCAGGAGCGCGCCGGTCGCGAGCACCCGGAGGTTCTTCTTCGTCCGGAGCACCTCCAGCGCCTCGGGGGCGTAGGCGGGCGCGATCACGCACTCCAGGAACGTCTCGATCAGCACCTCCGCGGCCGCGCGGTCGACCTCGCGGTTCAGCGCGACGATCCCGCCGAAGGCGCTCACCGAGTCCGCCTCGCGCGCCGTCCGGTACGCGGTCGCGAGGTCCCCGGCGACGGCGACGCCGCACGGGTTCGTGTGCTTCACGACGACCGCCGCGGGCTGGGTGAACTCGCGCACCGCCTCGAACGCCGCGTCCACGTCGACGAGGTTGTTGAAGGACAGCTCCTTGCCCCCCGCGCCCAGCGACTCCGCGAGGGCCAGCGACCCCGCGGCCGCGCCGCGCTCGCGGTAGAAGGCGCCCGACTGGTGCGGGTTCTCGCCGTACCGGAGCGGGTAGGCCCGCTCGAGGGCGAGCGTCAGGAAGCGCGGATACGGCTCGCGCTCCGCCGCGCTCGGCTCGCCCTCCTCCGGCAGCGACGACAGGTAGGCCGCCACCATCCCGTCGTAGGCCGCCGTGTGCGCGAACGCCTTCGTGGCCAGCCGGCGGCGCGTCGCGCTCGACACCTCACCCGCGCTGTCGATCTCGGCGAGCACCGCGTCGTAGTCGGCCGGATCGACCACCACCGCCACGCGCGCGTGGTTCTTGGCCGCGCTCCGCACCATCGACGGCCCGCCGATATCGATGTTCTCGATGATCTCGGGGTGCGTGACCCCCGATCGCCGGACCGTCGCCTCGAACGGGTAGAGGTTGCACACAACGAGATCGATCGGCTGGCCCCCGAGCCGCGCGAGGTCGTCCTCGTCGATCGCGCCGCGCATCAGGATGCCGCCGTGCACCCGGGGATGCAGCGTCTTCACCCGGCCATCCATCACCTCGGGCGAGCCGGTATAGGCCTCCACGCCGACGACCGGCACGTTGGCTTCCTTGAGCGACCGCTGCGTCCCCCCGGTCGAGAGGATCTCCACGCCCTTCTCCGCGAGCCGCCGGGCGAGCGGGAGCAGCCCTGTCTTGTCGGATACCGAGATCAATGCGCGTCGAATCATCGCGACGCCAGCTAGTGCGTCTCCGCGCCCGCCGCCAGCCCATCCGTCACCGCGGGATCGCGCCGCGCCGCGCCGCGATCCCGCGCCGCGCTCAGGCGCCGGGCGGGGCGGCCGGCGTCGGCTCGCCGGCCGCGGCCGGCGGCGCCTTGACCGGCGCCTCCTCGGTCACGAGCTCGCCGTCGCGGTACTCCAGGACGCCCTTGGGCGGCCCGAAGACCGCGTAGGCGTCGGGCAGGATGAGCGCCTCGCGGAGCACGTCGTCCACGTGCTCCACGAGCACGAGCCGCAGCGCCTTCAGCACGCGCCGGGGCACGTCCCGCAGATCTTTCCGGTTCTCCTTCGGCAGGATCACGGTCGCGATGCCGCCGCGATGCGCGGCGAGCAGCTTCTCCTTGAGCCCTCCGATCGGCATCACCCGGCCGCGCAGGGTGATCTCGCCGGTCATCGCGAGATCCCGCCGGACCGGCACCTTCATCAGCGCGCTCACGAGCGCGGTCACCATGGTCACGCCGGCGCTGGGCCCGTCCTTCCGGACGAAATCGGGGAAGTGAATGTGGACGTCGACCTTCTGGTAGACGTCCGCCTCCAGCCCGAGGCGATCGAGGCGCGAGCGCACGTAGCTCATCGCCGCGTGCCCGCTCTCCTCCATCCCCTTCTCGAGCAGCCCCGTGATGACGAGCTTACCCTTGCCCGGGACCACCGTCGCCTCGGCCGGGAGCAGGTCGCCGCCGACGTTGGTCACGGCCAGGCCGTTCACGAGGCCGACCTCGTCGCGCTCCTCGCGCCGGCCGAGCCGGTACTTGGGGACGCCGAGGTACTTCGGGATGCTCTTCGCGACGACCTCGATCGGCTTGTCCTTGCCGTCGGACACGACCCGCCGGGCCACCTTGCGGCACACGCTCGCGATCTCGCGCTCCAGCGAGCGCACGCCGCTCTCCTTCGTGTAGTGGTGGATGATCGTCCGGAGCGCCCCCTCCGTGAAGTCGAGCGACACGTCCTCCAGACCGCACTCCTTCCGCTGCCGGGGCACCAGGTACTTCACCGCGATGTTCAGCTTCTCGAACTCCGTGTAGCCCGAGAGCTGGATGACCTCCATGCGGTCCTGGAGCGGCACCGGGATGCCCGACAGCGTGTTCGCCGTCGTGATGAACATCACGTCGGAGAGGTCGTAATCGAGATCCAGGTAGTGGTCGTTGAAGGTGTGGTTCTGCTCGGGATCGAGCACCTCGAGCAGCGCCGCCGCCGGATCCCCGCGGAAGTCGGTCGACATCTTGTCGACCTCGTCGAGCAGGAAGACGGGGTTGTTCGTCCCGACCTTCTTGAGCGACTGGATCAGCTTGCCGGGCAGCGCGCCGATGTACGTCCGCCGGTGGCCGCGGATCTCCGCCTCGTCGCGCACGCCGCCGAGCGACAGCCGCACGAACTTGCGCCCGGTCGCGCGCGCGATCGACTTCGCCAGGCTCGTCTTGCCGACGCCGGGCGGACCGACGAAGCAGAGCACCGGGCCCTTGAGCTTCTTCGTCAGCGCCTGGACCGCGAGGTACTCGAGGATCCGCTCCTTGATCTTCTTCAGGCCGTAATGGTCCTCGTCGAGGATCTTCTCGGCCTCGACGAGGTCATACCGCTCCTCGCTCTTGTCGTACCAGGGGAGCTCCAGGATCCAGTCGATGTAGTTGCGCACCACGGTCGCCTCGGCGCTCGTGGGGTGCATCATCTTCAGCTTCTTGAGCTCCTTCTTGACCTTCGCGGCGGCCTCCTTGCTCATCCGCTTGGTCTTGAGGGCCTCCTCGATCTCCTGGATCTCGTTCTTGAACTCGTCGCGCTCGCCGCCGCCCAGCTCCTTCTGGATGGCCTGCATCTGCTCGTTGAGGTAGTACTCCTTCTGCGTCTTCTCCATCTGCTTCTTGACGCGACTCCGGATCTTCTTCTCCACCTGGAGAATCTCGATCTCGGCCTGCATCAGCTCGATGAGACGCTCTAGCCGCTTCTGCGGCTCCTCCATCTCGAGCAGCGCCTGCCGGTCGGTCAGCTTGATGGTCGGCAGGTTGGCGATGATGGTGTCGGCGAGCCGCGAGGCCTCGTCGATGGCCTGCACCGCCATCAGGACCTCGGGCTGGATCTTCTTGTTGAGCTTGACGTACATCTCGAACGTCGACTGGACCGAGCGCATCAGCGCCTCGACCTCGACGCTCGAGACCGAGCTCTCGACGATCTCGTCGTACTCGATCAGGAAGTACGCATCGCTCTGGACGTAACGGCGGATGCGCGCCCGGCGCTTGCCCTCGATGAGGACCTTGACCGTCCCGTCCGGCAGGCGGAGCAGCTGCATGATCGCGCCGACCGAACCGACGCCGAAGATGTCGTCCGGCGTCGGGTCGTTCGTCTTCGCGTTCCGCTGCGCGGCCAGGAAGATCTCCTTGCCGCGGTTCATCGCCTCGTCGAGCGCGGCGATGCTGCGCTCGCGCCCGACGAACAGCTGGGAGACCATGTGTGGAAAGACGATGATGTCGCGCAGAGGGAGCAACGGGACGATCCCGCGCTCGGGTGCGTTCTTGCCGCGATCACTGTCGTTCTTGAAGAACATCCGCCGTCTTTCCGGGAGTATCGGGAGGCCGGGGCAGCCCCGCCTCGGTTGTCATACGTGGGTTGAATCTCTGCTGGACTTCCGCCGGGTTGGCCCGCTCCCCACGGGGGACGCGCGCGGCGCCGGCATGATCGGGGAGGCGCCTCGGGCGAGGGCGCGCCGCACGCGCGCCCTCCAGCGCGGCGCGGGCTCACGCCGCGCGCCTGCGCCACGGCCCCCCCCGGGGGCGAGCGCTACGCGAGCTCGGCCTCCTTCGTGTACACGATGAGCGGCGGCTCGTGCTTGACGATCACGTCCTCGCTGACGACGACCTCCTTGATCCCCGTGCGGGACGGGACGTCGTACATGATGTCGAGCATCGCGGACTCGAGGATCGCGCGCAGGCCGCGGGCGCCGCTGTTCCTCTCCAGGGCCTGGCGGGCCACCGCCACGAGCGCGCCCCGGGTGAACTTGAGCTTCACCCCGTCCATCTCGAAGAGCTTCTGGTACTGCTTGACCAGGCTGTTCTTCGGCTTCGTGAGGATGTCGATGAGCGCCTCCTCGTTGAGCTCGTGCAGCGTCGCGATGATCGGCAGGCGCCCGATGAACTCCGGGATGAGCCCGAACTTGAGGAGGTCCTCCGGCTGGACGACGCTGAGCAGGTCGCCCAGCTTGAAGTCCTTCTTCGCCTTGATGTCCGCGCCGAAGCCGAGCGTGTTCTGGCCGATGCGCCGCTGGATGATCTGATCCAGGCCGACGAACGCGCCGCCGCAGATGAACAGGATGTTCGTGGTGTCGACCTGGAGGAAGTCCTGCTGCGGGTGCTTGCGGCCGCCCTTCGGCGGCACGTTGGCGATCGTCCCCTCGATGATCTTGAGGAGCGCCTGCTGCACGCCCTCGCCGGAGACGTCGCGCGTGATGCTCGGGTTGTCGCTCTTCCGGCTGATCTTGTCGATCTCGTCGATGTAGACGATGCCGCGCTGCGCGCGCTCGACGTCGTGATCCGCGTTCTGGAGGAGCTGGACGATGATGTTCTCGACGTCCTCGCCGACGTAGCCGGCCTCGGTCAGCGTCGTCGCGTCCGCGATCGCGAAGGGGACGTTGATGATCTTGGCGAGCGTCTGCGCGAGGAGCGTCTTGCCGGAGCCGGTCGGGCCGAGCAGGAGGATGTTCGACTTGGACAGCTCCACGTCGTCCGACGAGACCCGGCTGTCGATGCGCTTGTAGTGGTTGTGCACCGCCACAGCGAGGATCTTCTTGGCGCGGTTCTGGCCGACGACGTACTCATCCAGCGTCGCCTTGATGTCCGCGGGCTTGGGCACCGGGGTCGACCCCGCGTACGGCTCGTCCTTCTCGACCTCCTCCGCGATGATGTCATTGCAGAGCCCGATGCACTCATCGCAGATGTACACCGTGGGGCCCGCGATGAGCTTCTTCACCTCTTTCTGCGACTTGCCGCAGAAGGAGCAGCTTAAATTGCCATTCGAGTGATCGTCCCGCCTTCGCTCCACTTCGACCCTCAGTGCGGTCTGCCGACGCTACCGCTTCAAGGAGAGCTGGGGCCCGCCGCGGCGGCCCCTCCAACTTGGAACGGCTTCCGCCGTCCCCTGGATTTTCAGCGATGCGCAGCCAAACGCCGCGCTCGGATTCTAGTCCGGTGCCCGTACCGTCGCAAGCTAACGGGGGTGGTCTCCAGCCTGTGGCCGAAGTCAGGGAATCGCCCGATGGCGCCGCGGCGCGCGCGCCCGATGAGGCTGCGCGCCGCGGGAAACGCAGGGGATCGAACGAGCGCCGCGCGGCGCGCTCGCCGCGCCCACCGCTCGCTCCGCCGCCGCGCGCCCGCGCGCCGCACCCGGCGCGACGTGGCGGCGCTGCGCGACATCGCCACGCGGCGCGACGCGACGCCGCGGCGCTGCGCGACCCCGCGCCGGCCCTCTGCCAGAGCACGCCCACCGGACGAGGGGGCGCGGGCACCTACTTGTTCCGCTTCGGGAAGACCTCGTCGATCAGGCCGTACTCCTTGGCCTGCGTCGCGCTCAGGTAGAAGTCGCGCTCGATGTCCTTCGCCAGCTCGTCCCGGTTCTTGCCGGTGGCGTCGACGAGGATGTCGATCAGCGTCTCCTTGATCTTCTTGATCTCGCGCGCCTGGATCTCGATGTCCGTCGCCTGGCCGCGCGCGCCGCCGAGCGGCTGGTGGATCATCATCCGGGCGTGCGGCAGCGCGAAGCGGCGGCCCTTGCGGCCGGCGCCGAGCAGCACGGCGCCCATCGACGCGGCCTGGCCGATGCACATCGTCGACACCGGGCAGCGCACGTACTGCATCGTGTCGTACATCGCGAGCCCCGACGTCACCACGCCGCCCGGGCTGTTGATGTAGACCTGGATCTCCTTCTCGGGATCCTCGCTCTCCAGGAACAGGAACTGCGCGATCACGGCGTTCGCGACGAAGTCGTCGATCTCCGTGCCGATGAAGACGATGCGGTCCTTGAGGAGGCGGCTGAAGATGTTCCACTCCCGCTCGCCGCGGTGGGTCACCTCCGTGACCGTAGGGAGGATGTAGGCCTTCTCGCGTTCGAGAAACTCGATGGCTTGGGTGCGGGTTTCGACTCGTCGGGTCATCCGGTGCTCCGGGGGGTTTCCTGCCGCGCGGCAGGGGTTCTACTCCTGGGCCAGACTGCGTCCGATCGCAAGACCGAACGCGCCCGAGGTTACCGGAAAATGTCGGCCGCGCGCGGGTTCGCGCACGGTTCGCGCACGGTTCACGCACGGTTCACGCACGGATTGCGCACGGATCACGCATGGTTCGCGCACGCGACGCGCGCCGCGAGGTCGGCGCACCTGATGGGGATCGAGGAGGGCGCCGCGCAGGCGCGCGGCGCAACCTGGACGAACGGCGCCGCCGGCGCCGCGTCGGCTAGCCCGCGTCCGTGACCTTCGCGGCGGCCTCGATGATGTCGAGGATCTTGTCCTCGAGGATCATCCCGGCGAAGAGCTCGCGCTTCTGCGGCTCGCGGTACTCCGCCTTGACCTTCGCCACGTTCTTGCCGGTCTGCTCGGCGAGCTCCTGGTAACCCTTCTCGAGGTCGGCCTCGGTGATCTTGACCTCCTTCGCCTTCGCGATCTCGGCCATGACCAGGCCCGCGCGCACCTTCATCTCGGCGTCGAGCCGCACGCGGGCGCGGAACTCCGGCGTCGGATCGACGCGCTGCCCCTGCCGGCGCGCCGTCGCGAGCAGCTCTCGCTCGGCGAGCTGCGCCTGCTGGTCGACGAGCGACGGCGGCACCGGGATCGGGTTCGCCTTGCAGAGCTCGACCACGAGCTGCTCGGCGACCGCGTCGCTCGCGCGCTGCGTCAGCTCCTTCTCGAGCTTCTTGCGGAGCGACTCGCGGAGCGCGGGGAGGCTCTCCTCGCCGCAGTCCTTCGCGAACTCGTCGTCGACCTCCGGGAAGATGCGCTCCCGCAGATCCTTCAGCGTGATGTGGAAGATCGCCTGCTTGCCCCGCAGGTCCGCGTTCGAGTGCTGCTCCGAGAACGTGACCGGGACGTCCTTCGCCTGGCCGGGCGTCATCCCGAGGAGCGCGTCCTCGATCTCCTTGAAGACCTGGCCGCTGCCGAGCTCGGTCTCGATCTCCTGCTCCTTCGTGTCGCGCAGGGCGCCGCCGACCTCCAGGGTGAAGGAGATCGTCGCCATGTCGCCCTTGGCGGCGGGGCGCTCCGGCTCCGGCGCCTGCAGCGTCGAGTGCTCGCGCCGGAGGGCGGTGATCTCGGCGTCGATCATCTCCTCCGACGGCGTGGTCGAGGGCCGCTTCACCTCGAAGCCCTCCCACTTCACCTCGGAGATCTCGGGGCGAACCTCGAAGCGGGCCTTGTACGAGAACGCGTCGTCCGGGCGGAGCTCGGCGGGCGCGATCGCCGGCTGGGACAGGGGCTGCACCTGCTTGTCGGCGAGCGCCTGGTTCAGCGTGGCGTCGACGAGCCGCTGGGCGACATCGGCGTGGATGCGGCCGCCGTAGAGGTGCGCGAGCACCTGGCGCGGCGCCTTGCCAGGCCGGTAGCCCCGGACCCGGGCCGTCCGCTGGAGCGCCGAATAGGCCTTGTCGACCTCGCTCCGGACCCGGTCCGCGGGGACCTCCACCTGAAACTCCATCAGCACGGGAGAAAGCTTTTCGACGTTGACTTGCATGGCGTTTTTTCTGAAGGGCGGCACTCGTGCCACGCGTCGCCGGGGGGGTCAAGACGGCCGAAAGGACGCTGCTTTAAAAAAAGGAGCCCCGGCGGAGAGGCGGCCGCCGGGGCTCGGGGATCCCGGGAGGGATCGTGCAAGCTGATGTGGAGCGAGGCGCTCGTGCCGGTGCGGACGCCGCTGCGCCGCGACGCTGCAGCGGCGTGCGCACCGGCGCGAGCGCGGGGCCGCCGAGGCTGCCCGCGCCGCGCGGCCCTCGCTCAGTCGTCGTCCGAGACGTCGAAGGGGTCCTTCTCGAAGTCGAGCTCGGCGTCGAAGGACCCCTCCTCGACGATGTCCTCGAGCGAGAAGCCCACGCGGTTCGGGCGCAGGATCTCCCGCTCGAACTCTGCAAAGTTCTGATACGACCTGGGAAGCGGCATCTGTCCTCCTCACATGTGCCGAGGCGACGTCGGGGCGTCGATCCGCTCGGCGAAGCTGGGAACCACGTCCGTGATCATTGGGCGGTCAGCGTCCGCCCTCGACGCGCGTCGAGGGCGGACGGCGGCGCGAACCGAGCGCCGACCTGCGTTGAAGCGAAGGCGAAAGCACGAGGACCTGCGCAGGAGCGAGCGACGCAGGCTCGCGTCCGTCGCACCAGAACGCGCGGGCAAGGACCCGATCGACCGGGCCGGAGTCGCCGCAGGGCAAGAGCGCCCCGCCGAGGCCGAAGCAACGACCCCTCCGGGAGGCCCGCCCGCGGACCAGCGCCCCCGTTGGTTGGTCACCTTTGCCTACATCGAGCGACATGTGGGTCACTGTAGACGCCCCCGCCGTTCAGGCCAACAATCCGGCGAGCGAGCGGTGGGTGGACGTGGATGGGACGTGGATGAGCGGCGGGGGCGCCTGCATCTCTCGACGTGCCGATGGGGGTCGTGTAAGCAGCCGGGTCGGACGCGACACAGCACGATGCCATCGCCCAACCAGGGGGGCTCGCCCGGCGGCAAGCCCGGGTCCGCCCCCAAGCCTTCGCCTGTCGTCTTCGCCGTCGCCAACCAGAAGGGGGGCGTCGGCAAGACCACGACCTCGGTCAACCTGGCCGCGAGCTTCGCCGCGGCGGAGTACCGGACGCTGCTCGTCGACTGCGATCCGCAGGGGAACGCGTCGAGCGGCGTCGGCGTGCGGCGCGGGAGCTTCGAGCTGTCCCTCTACGACGTCCTGATCGGGCGGGCGGCGCTGAAGGAGGCGACCGTCGCGACCGAGGTGCCGCTGCTCGACGTGGTGCCCGCGACGCAGGACCTCGTGGCGGCGGAGCTCGAGCTGGTCGACGCGGACGACCGCGCGACGCGGCTGCGCCAGGCGCTGCGCCCGCACCTCGACGGGTACGCGTTCGTCGTCCTCGACTGCCCGCCGTCGCTCGGGCTGCTCACGCTGAACGCGCTCACCGCGGCGCACCGGGTGCTCGTGCCGCTCCAGTGCGAGTACTACGCGCTCGAGGGGCTCACGCACCTCATGGCGACGATCGACCGGGTGCGGAGCGCCTTCAACCCGGAGCTCACGGTCGAGGGCGTCGTCCTCACGATGTTCGACGGGCGCAACTCGCTCACCCACCAGGTGGCCGACGAGGTGAAGGCGCACTTCCGCGTCTTCGACGCGATCATCCCGCGCAACGTGAAGCTCAGCGAGGCGCCGTCGCACGGCAAGCCGGCGCTGCTCTACGACGCGCAGTCGAAGGGCGCGCAGGGCTACCTGAGCCTCGCGCGCGAGATCCTGGACGGCGCGCCCGCCGCCGCGGCCGATCCGAAGAAGAGGCAGCGCGCGGACGACGAGGGGGAGCCGCAGGCCGAGCCCGCGCCCCCGCCCACCACCGGAGCGCGCGCGAGGGACGCACGACCGAGATCATGAATGCCGATCAGAAAGGGGCGCGGCGCGCGCTCGGACGGGGCCTCGACGCCCTGCTCCCGGCGGCGCCGCCGGCGACAGCGACGGCGGCCGAAGGGCGCAGCGTGTTCGTGTGCGCGATCGAGAAGATCGTCCCGCAGAAGGGGCAGCCGCGGCAGCACTTCGACGAGACCGAGCTGGAGGAGCTCACCGGGAGCATCCGCGAGCACGGGCTCATCGAGCCGCTCATCGTGCGCAGGACGCAGGCCGGGAACGACAGCTTCGAGCTCATCGCCGGCGAGCGGCGGTGGCGCGCCGCGCAGCGCGCGGGGCTCCGGGAGGTGCTCGTCGTCGTCAAGGACGTCTCCTCCAAGGAGGCGTTCGAGCTGGCCCTCGTCGAGAACGTGCAGCGGGCCGACCTCAACCCGATCGAGATCGCCGAGGCGTTCGACCGGCTCCTGCGCGAGCACAGCTACACGCACCAGACGCTCGCGGAGCGCGTCGGCAAGGACCGCACGACGATCGTCAACTCGCTCCGGCTGCTCCGGCTGCCGCCGCGGATCCGCAGCATGGTCATCTCGCGCGAGCTCAGCGAGGGCCATGCGCGCGCGCTGCTCGGCGCGCCGAGCGACAAGGTGATGGCCGACGTCGCCGAGCGGACCGTCCACGGCAAGCTCCCGGTCCGCAAGGTCGAGGCGCTGATCAAGGCGGCGAAGGAGAAGGAGGGCCGCGCCGCCGGGAACGGCGAGGATCCCGGCGAGAAGAAGCGCCCGGGCAAGTCGCCCGCGATCAAGGACCTGGAGGCGCGCCTCATGCGGCGGCTCGGGACGCGCGTCGAGGTGCGCGACGAGGGCGGCCGCGGCGAGCTCGGCATCACGTACGGCTCGCTCGACGAGCTCGACAGGATCATCGCGCTGCTCGGCGCGTGAGCCGCCTCGAGCCGCGCCAGCGGTCAGTGCGGTATTCGGGGGAACGCCAAGGCGCCAAGAACGCCAAGGCGCCAAGAACGCCGAGGCGCCAAGAACGCCAAGGCGCCAAGAACGCCGAGAAATCTCAACAACTTGGCGTCTTGGCGTCTTGGCGTCTTGGCGCTTCTCTCCTCTGCGGCGCCGACCGCGGTAAACACCGCGCCGCCGGCCGGCGAGCGGGCTCGACGCCGCGCTCGCGCTACTTGAGCCGGGCGCTGAGCTCCTTCACCTTCGCGCGGGCGCGCTTGCCGATCTCGGTGTCGCCCCCGTGCTTGCCAGCCTCGGTGAGCGCCGCGAGCGCGCTCTGCGGCCTGCGCTCGGCCAGGAACGACAGGCCGAGGTAGTAGTGCGCGGCCGCGAACTTCGGGTCCACCTTGATCGCCGCCTGGTAGTCCGCGCGCGCCCCCTGCTCGTCGCCGAGCTCGTGGCGGCACGTCCCGCGGCGCACGTGGAACTCCGCCTCCGGCTTCAGCTTGATGGCGCGGTCGAACGCCGCCACGCAGTCGGCGTACGCCTTCGCCGGCCCGAGCATCCGCCCGATGGTCGCGATCGTCGCCACGTCGTCGCCGGTCGCCGCGAGCGCCTTCTTGAGCTCCGCCGCGGCCCGGTCGAGCTCCTTCGCCTCGAACAGCATCGCGCCGTAGGCGAAGCGCGTCGCGGCCGAGTCCTCGGCCTTGAGCGCCGCCTCGTAGTGCTTGCTCGCGTTCGCGACGTCGCGCTTCAGGCCGTACGCGTAGCCCAGGTTCTGGTGCAGCGCGGCCCGGTCCGGCGCCTGCTCGATCGCCTTCGTGAGCACCGCGATCGCCTCGTCCGGCCGCGCCGGCTCGTCCAGGTAGAGCGCCGCCAGGTTCAGCGCGGCGGCCTCCAGCTTGGGGTCGCTCGCCAGCGCCTTCTTGTACGACGCCTCGGCGCCGGCGCGGTCGTTCGTCTTCTCGTGCGCGAGCCCGAGGTAGTAGTGCGCCTCGGCGTTGCCCGGCTCGTGCTCGATCGCCCGGAGGAGGTGCTGCTTCGCCTCCTCGTACCGCTCGTTCTTGATGTAGGCGACGCCCCGGTCGAGCGCGCTCGACGACGTGCCCTTCGAGGTCGCCGCGTCGCTGCCGTCGGGCGGGTCGGCGAGCAGCGGATCCGCCAGCTGCTCGCGCGGGCCGTCCTGCGCTCCACCACACGAAAGGGCGCACGCCGCGAGCGCCACGGCCGTCACCCCCACAGCGCCCCGACGCGCGGCGGCCGCCGCCTGCGCCGCGCGCGAAAACCACCCCTTGTTCATCCGACACTCCCTTCGCCGTCCAGGCCCTGGAGCACGGCGTGCAGCCGCTCCTCGATCTCTTGCATCCGCTTGCCGTTCGCGACCTTCGCCCCGTCCGCCTCGCTCACATAGAACACGTCGGCCACGCGCGTCCCCTCCGTGTTGATCTTGGCGACCGAGATCGACAGGCCGAGCTGGTAGAGGGCGTCCGAGATCGCGAACAGAAGGCCGGGCCGATCGCGCGTGAGCACCTCGATCACCGTGTGGTGCGACGCGCGGTCGTCGATCGAGATCTGCGTCTTGACCTTCGGCGTCGGGCGCTCGCGCAGCCCCCCGCCGCGGCGCTTCTTGGCGAGCTCGGCGCCGGAGAGCTGGCCCGAGAGCACCGCCTGGATGTCGGTCACGAGCTTCGGGATGGCGCGGGCCACCCCCCCTACCCCCTCGCCGCGGTCGCGCACCCAGAACAGGTCGACCGCCTGCAGGCGCACGCCCGCGGGCGGCGACGACCCCGCCCTCACGCGGATCACGCCGCCGTCGTCGACGCCCTCGTCGTCGCACGCGCGCGAGTGGATCTGCGCGGCGTGGACCTCGAGGCGCGAGGAGGCGAGCGCCGCCGTGATCGCCGCGAGCAAGCCGGGGCGATCCGGCGCGACCACGCAGAGCTCGGCGGCCTCCGGGTGGCGCGACGGCACGAGCGCGACCGAGACGGAGTTGCCGCCGCACTTCTGCTGCCGCGCGAGCTCGGCGTGCGCCGCGATCGCGGCCGGGCTGTTCGCGAGCAGGTAGCGCTCGGGCATCGACGCGAGGTAGCGGGCCAGGAAGTCCCGCTGCGCGCGCCGCTCCGCCTCGCTCGCGGCCGGGAGATCCTCGAGGGCGCCCACCGTGCCGCTGATCGCGCGCGCCATGCGCTGGTCGTCGACGCCGAGCTGCCCGCCCTCCCCGCGCGCGCCGCGCAGCGCCGCGTCCGCCGAGAGGTAGAGCTCGTCGAGCATCCGCGCCTTCCACGACGTCATCGACGTCGGGCTCGTGGTCGAGATGTCGGCGACCGTGAGCAGGTAGAGATCGCGCAGCCCCTCGCGGCCGTGCACCTCATGGCAGAACTCCGAGATGGTCGCGGGGTCGTCGAGATCGCGCCGGGTCGCGATGAGGTACATCACGAGGTGCTTCAGCACGAGGTGGCACGCCTCGTCGATGTCCTCCGGCGGGAAGCCGAGCCGCTCCAGGATCTCCCGCGCCATCTCGGCGCCGCGCCGGCTGTGGTCCTTGCCCCCGATCGCCTTGCCCACGTCGTGCAGGAGCGTCGCGAAGAACAGCATCGTCGGCCGCGTCGCCTCGGCGGCGAGCCGGCACGCGAGCCCGAACTCGCCCGCGAGCTCGCCCCGCACGAGCGCCGCCAGCCGATCGACCGCGGCGACCGAGTGCACGTCCACCGTGTACACGTGGTAGACGTCGTGGTGGACGCGCCCGACGACCGGCAAGAACTCGGGGATCATCGCGAGCAGCAGGCCGAGGTCGTGCAGCTCGCGGACGACCGAGCCGCTCTGGAGCGCCGTCTCCTTGCACGTGGCCACGAGGGTCCTGAACAGCGCGGCGGCCTCGGGGCTCTCGCGGAGCGCCGCGCAGAACGCCGCGTCGCCGGCGGCGCGCACGATCGCCCCGCGCGCGTAGGGCAGGAGCGGGACGCCGCGCTCGACGGCCGCGGCGACGAGCCTGAGCGCGATCGGCGGATCGGTCCGGAGCAGATCCGGATCGCTCATCGTGATGCAGCCGTCGAAGAGGCGGATGCCGCCGCCGAGGTCCTCGTCGCGGCGGCGGCGCCGCGTGAGCGTCGGCGTGGCGCGCGAGACGATCATGTCGAGGGCGCGCGAGATGGTCCGGGCGCTCCGGTAGTAATCGCTCATCATCCGCTCGATCGCCTCGGGCGACACCGAGGGCTCGTCGGGCGGCGGCGCGGCCTTCCGGGCGGCCTCGGCCGCCTCGGCGGCCTTGTTGTAGCCGAGCACGCCGGCGCAGAGCTCCTGCTCGTCGAACGTGAGCCGGTCGGTCCTCCGCCCGGAGTGGGCGTGGAGGAGGTTGCGGATGCGCCAGAGCATCTCGGCGGCGTGGCGGATCTCCTCCGCCTCGCGGGCGACGAGCGCGCCGAAGCGGACCAGCGCGTCGAACTCGCCGACGCCGTAGCGCGCCTTCGCCGCCCAGCGGGCGACGTCGAGGTCGCGCAGCCCGCCGGCGCCGTTCTTCACGTCCGGCTCCAGGAGGTAGACCGAGCCGCCGAAGCGCTCGTGGCGCTGCGAGATCTCCTTGCCGAGCCGCTCGATGAACCGGGGCAGCTCCGAGTGCGCGAACAGGCCCGTGGCGGCGCGCTGCCACAGCGACTCGGACAGCGACGCGTCGCCGACCACGTGGCGCCAGTCGAGCAGGCTCGTCGCGGTGGGCAGGTCCTCGCGCGCGCCCTCGACGAGGTCGTCGATGGTGACGACCTGGTGCCCCACGGTGACCCCCATGTCCCAGAGCGGGTAGAGCAGCGCGTCCGCGATGGCGCTGGCGCGCTGGGCGTCGCGGGCGAGGATGCGCACGTCGAGGTCGCTCCGCAGCGCGACGGCGCCGCGCCCGTAGCCGCCGACCCCGGCGATCGCGACCGCGTCCCACGCGGCGCGGCCCGGGGAGCCGGACTCGCGCAGCAGGTGGAAGAGGCGCGTGAGCAGGTCGTCGAGCAGGCGAGCGTGGCGCCGGCCGAGGGCGACCCCGAGCGCGGACGGATCCGCGGCCGGCGTGGGGCCGCTCGGCACGGCGCGATCGAGGGCGGCGCGCTCGCGCGCATAGGCGGCGCGGAGCTCGGCGAGCCCGCTGGGCCTGGACGTGGGGGAGAGGTCGACGCTCATGCGGTGGGTTGTCGCTTTCTCAGGTGCCCGGGGCGCGGAAGGCGGTGACGTGCGCGTTCACCCGGACGGGGGTGAGGCCGGCGCTGCAGAGCCGAGGCGCCTCGCTCGCGGCCGAGAAGAGGAGCCCGCCGGGGCCGAGCTCGGCGGCGAGGCGGCGGGCCACCGCGTCGCCCGCGGGCTCTGCGAGGTACAGGAGGACGTTCTTGAAGAAGATGATCTGGAAGCCGCCGCTCGGCACGGCGTGGACCAGATCGCAGACCTCGAAGGATACGACGTCGCGGAGCTTCTGGCACACGTGCAGCGCGCCGCCCTTCTGTTCACAATACCGCTGAACGAAGGCCGGGGGGAGCTGGTCGGCGGCCTCGACGGAGTAGACGGCCTCGCGCGCGGCGTCGATCGCCGGGGCGGCGCGATCGACGCCGAGCACGCTGAAGCGGCGGCCGGCGCTGGCGAGGAGCATCGCCAGGGTATAGGCCTCCTCGCCGGTGCTGCAGCCGGCCGAGAGGCCGGCGATGGGGACGTCGGGCGGGATCTTCGGCAGCACCGCGGTGGCGATGGCCTCCCAGATGATCGGATCGCGGTAGAACCGCGTCTCGCCGACGCGGAGCGCGCTGACGATGCCCTCGATGGCCTCCCTGTCCTCGTGCAGCCGCTCGGCGGCGGCGAACGTGGACACGCCGTGGCGCGCGGCCACGCTGCTCAGGACGGCGAGGACCCGCTCGCGGACCCACCCCGGGGCGGCGAGGCTGCGGCCCAGGCCGAACCGGCGCTCCAGCTCGGCGAGCGCGAGGTCGACGGCCCGCTCGGCGGAGCGCGCCGCAGGACCTCCTCCCGCTCTCGGCGATCTGGCCATGCGAGGCGCCGCGGTCAGCCGAGGAAGCCGGCCTTCCGGGCCTGGGCTCCCTTGCCGCCGCCGTCGAGGGCGATGGCGAACACGTCCTTCAGCGCGAGGACGAACGTCTCGCCCTTGGTGCTGCGCGCCTTGAGGAGGCCGCCCACGCTGAGCACCGCCTCGATCTTGGTCACCGGCAGCGACACGCCCTCGTGGGCGGCGTAGAGCGTGAGCACGCGCCCTTCGGGGAGCTCGGCCCAGCCCTCCTTGTCGGTCTTGGCCTCGGCCGTGTCGAGCGCTGCCTTGAGGATGTCGTCGGTCATGAGCAACGTTTCCGCCCCGCGCCCGGCCGCGTCAAGCGCGTGCTGCCCCTTACTGCAATGCAAGGGCGATCGGCGTCGTGCGGGGCCTCGTCCGTGGTACCGTAGTGGGCCGATGTGGAGAAGGCCGCCCAGCCAGCCCCCCCAGAACGGGGCCGCCTCCGGGGCGCAACCGGGGGGCGCGATGCCGCCGGGGTGGCAGCCGGGGGATCATCTCTTCGTCGACGATATCAAGAAGTCGTTCGGGCCGACGAAGGTGCTGCACGGGATCACCATGCACCTGAAGCGGACCGAGACGGCGGTGATCATCGGCGGGTCGGGGGCGGGCAAGACCACGCTGCTCCGGCTGCTCATCGGCCTGGAGCGGCCGACCACCGGGCACATCTGGGTCGACGGCGTCGATATGGGCGCGCTCGGCGACTACGAGATGAACCGGATGCGCCAGCGGTTCGGCATGGTGTTCCAGTACGCGGCGCTGCTCGACTCGCTCACGATCTTCGACAACGTGGCGTTCCCGCTGCGCGAGCACCGGAAGCACATGTCGAAGCGGGACATCCGCGACAAGGTCGTGGGCATGCTGAACTCGCTCGGCCTGGAGAACAAGGAGGACCGGATGCCGTCGGAGCTGTCCGGCGGGCAGCGCAAGCGCGTGGGCCTGGCGCGCGCGCTGATGCTCGAGCCCGAGATCCTCATCTACGACGAGCCGACGAGCGGGCTGGATCCGCTGACGAGCCGGATGGTCGACGATCTGATCGAGGAGACGCGGGCGCGCTTCAAGGTGACGAGCGTGGTGATCTCGCACGACATGGCGAGCACGTTCCGGATCGCGCACCAGGCGTTCCTCGTGATCCAGGGGCGGGTGGTCGCGTCGGGGACGCCGGACGAGCTGGCGTCGGGCGACAACGAGCAGGCGCGGCAGTTCATCGCGGCGGCGGGGGTGGCGCCGGAGAAGGTCTCGCGGGTGAACCGGCCGGCGCTCGCGGACAGCAGCACGAACGGCGACGGGGGCCAGGTGATCGAGTTCCGGAAGGCGGCGGAGTAGCCGGGCGGGAGCGCGGGAGCGCGGGACAGGAGGCCATGCCGGGGTGCCCGGCCCGAGGCGAGGGGGGTCGTCGCGCGGCGCGGGGACCCCGCCGGACTCGCCTCGGACAGAGCTCCTCCGGCTCTGCCGGAGGAGCTCTGTCCGAGGCTCAAACATCGGCCCTCCCCGCGCCGCGCGACGACCCCCCTCGCCTCGGGCCTACCCTTGTTCCTGGAACCAGGGCTCGCGCGACGGGCGCGGGCACGCGCGCGCCCACGCGGTGAGCGCCGCGGAGAGGAGGCCCTCGTCGCCCTCGAGCGAGAACGGGGGCGGCTGGAGCTCGGGCGGCAGCGCGATCTGGGCCGCGCGCGCGAGCTCGCGCAGGACGGCGCGCTGGGCGGAGCCGTAGTCGTCGCCGGCGGCGCTGCCCTCCTCGCAGGAGAAGAGGACGGCGGCGTGGCGACCCGAGGCGGTGAGCCGCTCGGCGACGGCGCGCAAGGCGGTGGTCTTGCCGGTCTGCCGGGGGGCGTGGACGACGAAATAGCCCATCTGCTCGACGAGGCCGGGGGCCTCGGGCAACCGGCTGGCGGCCGGGATCATGTAGTGCAGATCGGGGCGGCAAGGGCCGGTCGTGTTGAAGCGGCGCTTCACCCGGCGAGCCTTGGGCCAGCGGCCGGGAAGAAGCAAGGGAGCAGCCGCCGAGCGCGACGGGCACCAAGAGCGCGATAAAGTGAAACGAATGGATCGGTGGTTCTGGATCGGCCTCGGCGGCGCCGCGGGCACCCTCGCCCGCTACGGGCTGTCGACATGGTGCCAGCAGCGCTTCGGCGCCGGGTTTCCGGTTGGGACGCTCGCCGTCAACGTCATCGGGTCGTTCTTGCTCGGCGTCATCATGCAGGTCGCCGCGACGACCGAGCTCCTGTCGCCGACGCTCCGCCTGGGCCTGAGCACGGGGGTGATGGGGGGGTTCACCACGTACTCGAGCTTCAATTACGAGACGATCAAGCTCTTCGAGGACAGGGCGTGGAAGATCGGTGCCGCGAATGTCGTGATCACCCTCGTCGGGTGCCTGCTCGCGGGTGTCCTCGGCATGGCGGTCACGAGGCGGCTCGTGGCGAGCTAGGGGGCCGGAGGCGGGCGACGTGCCGCTGCGCGCGGCGTGCGCGGCCCCTGGTGCAGGGGCCGAGGATCAGCCGTCGGCGCCGAGGATCGGCGTCGTTTCTTCCTGCACCGGGGGTGTGTCGCCCTGCGCGCCGCTTCCACTTCCGCCGGGCGGGGGCTTCTGTCCGGGGGGCGCGGCCTTCTTGCCGGAGCTGCCGGAGCGGGCCTCGAACATCCACGCAGACTTGTTCAGCTCGGGAACCAGGATGGTTCCATCGACCCGGCGCGCCGCCCTGAAGGCGCGGAGGATCTTCTCGATCACGACCGCGACCCTCCCGTCCTGCAGATCGAGCGCCCGCTGCGTCACCCGGCGCCCGGCGGCGACCTGGACGCTGGCGATCCCGCGCACCCGCTGCGCCGTGGCCCGGAGCGCGGCCGCGCAGTCGGCGCCGACCCCGTAGTCCTCGAGCAGCTGCGCGTCCTGCACCGGATCGGCCCTCCGGGTCTCGTCGATGAAGCTCGCCAGCGCCTCGAGGCCCTTGGCGAGGCTCTCGGGGGAATCGGCTCGCCCCACCACGGCGTCGACCCGCGCCATGCGGCGAGCGCCGAGCGCGTTGCGCAGGCCGTCGTAGCAGAGGTCGCGCTCGCCGATGCCGTCGCGCATCGCGCTCCGCCCCTGCACCTCGAGCGCAGCCCGCGCGCCAGCGGCCTCGGTCGCCTCCGCGTCGTGCGACCGCTTCATCGCCTGGAGCCGGCCCGCCTCGGCGACGAGCAGCGGCAAGAGCGCGCCGGGCATGCGCACCTTGGCGCGCTGCGCCTCGGACAGCGAGCCCAGGATCCGCCGCGCGGAGGCGACGAAATGCGGGGCGTCGTCGATGAGGCTCTGCGAATCGATGCGCGTCCCCTCCGCGACGAGATCCTCCTCGGGGATGCCCGCGTACGTCCGCGCGGCGAACGCGCCGTCCGCAGGTCCGAGCTCCCTCGCGAGCGCGTCGAGGGTGATGGTGGTGGATGAAACGACAGGTGCCTCGGCCGGCGAGGTCGCCGGCGCGGGCTTCTTGGTCTTGGAAGTGGCCATGAGAGGAGAAGCTACGAGGGAGCGTCAACGAAGGGGAGCGGGCACACCTGCTGGGCAGGATTGCGTCGCGGCGATCCCGGCCGGCGGGGCACGCCGCGCCGAGAGGACGGCGCAACGCGGGCGGCGGGGCGGCGCGCGGCGGTGCGCGGCGCGCGACGCCGGGTCCGACGGAACCACGGCGGCGGACGGCGCGCGCGATATCGCCGGGCCACCGCGCGCAAGCCCGGTCCAGTCAGCGCACCAGCGGGCCGTGGCGCGCGCGCGGCGCTGCACGACGCGCGCACAGGCGGATCGAGCGCGCGCACGACACGGGGGTGGCGCGCGGGAAGCCTGTCGCCCCCGCGCGCCAGAGATCCCGGGAGCGCGCACGACGCACCGGGAACGCGCGCACCCTGCCCCGCCAACGTGCGCACGACGCGCTGGAACGCGCGCACGACGCGATGCGTCATTCGACGACCCGACGACCCGCGTTTGAACGTCCTCGCCGGTCGACCGTCGCTCGCGCGGCGCTCATAGCGAGCGCGCTGCGAGCTGGAGCAGCTCGTCCCACGCAGGTACGCCGAGGTTGCCAAGGGGCTGCGCGAGCGCCGCGGTCCGCTGCGCGGCGGCTCGGGCGTCCCCGCTGCCGCTCCATGCGAGCCGCCGCGCGACCTCGAGGTGCGCCGACACCGCGAGCGCGCGGCTCATCTGATCCTCCGCGGTGTCGCCGAGGAGCGACTCGGCCCGATCAGCGACGTTGCGCGCAGCGGCGAGGGCCTGATCGCCCGGCGGCTGGACCATGGTCCAGAGGAGCTGGACGAGCACCCGCGCCCGCATGCGTGACCGGAAGTCCAGACCGAGACGGCCCCACTCGTCGAGGAAGACGAGCGCGCGCTCGAACCAGGTCGAGGCGCCTTCGGCATCCCCCATGGCCGCCGAAAGGACGCCGGATGCAGCCGCATGAAAAGCATCTGCCCGCGCGCCCCCTTCCGGCTCGATCTCCCTGGGCAAGAGCGCCCGCGCGCGCCTCGGACGCCCGAGGAGATCCGAGGCTCGCGCCTCGTTTCCACGGGCGATCTCGACGAGCGCCAGGGCAGTACCGTGGCGGTCGGCGAGGCTCTCGTGCTCTTCCGGCCAGGACGCGCTCTCCTGCGTGGCAGCCCATTCCAGGCTGTGGAGCGCGGCGTCGAGGTCGCCTGCGAGGAACTGAAGATCCATCGCGATGATCAGCGGGACCGGTTCGGGCGCGTCCGTCTCCGCGCGGAGCCGTCGCCGAAGCGCCGAGAGCGATCTGCGACGGAGCAGGTTGTGGACCTCCACCCACGCAGCCTCCACCCGGCCGCGCTCGAGGAGCCGGAGGACGCGCGCGTGACGCCAGCTGCTCGACGACGAGCTCACGACCAAGCGCGTCTCGTCGATCTGCTCGGCCCGATCGAGGTGCCCAAGGCACCACTGCACGAACGAATTGGCCCGCAGCGCGTGGCCTTTCGTGTCGGACAACGAGCGCGCGCCGGGGCCGTCTCCTGCTCGCTCGAGGCCGATCAGCGAGAGCGCGCGATGGCCATGGACGGCAGCTTCGGCGATGCGACCGCGCGCGGCGAGCGCGATGGCAAGACCCGAGAGCGCGTTGGCCGCGACATCTTCGCGGTCATCGGCGCGCTCGATGAGCTCGGAGAAGAGCGCCTCGGCGTCGTCGAATCGCCGCTGGGCGAGCGCCCACTCGGCGTTGCGGAGCTTGCGCCGCGCGACGATCGACGGCGAGGCGCCCTCCGGCCCCTGCTGCTCGGTGCGCTGCGGTTCGCTGATTTCGCGCGCGGCGACCGCGGCGACGAGCGGCTCGACCCAAGGTCGGACCACGAGATCGCCGCCGAACAGCGCAAGCGGCGGGACGGCTCGCACGGGCAGCAGCGCGCCCCCGGCGCGCGCCCACGCGCTCCCCGCCACGTTGAGGGAGGGGCCGGCCGCGCGGCCGACGCCCACGATGGAAGCCGCCCCCCGGCCGTGGACCTCCAGGATCTGCTCGGGCGCCATGTAGCCCGGCGTGCCGAGCGCCGCAGGCATCGATCCCGGCTCGTGGGCCTCCAGGCCGAGGCCGTGCGCGCCGGCGTCCTCCTCGATGACGTACTCCCCGCTCCGGATCGACCACACATCCGGCGCTGCGGACGCAAACACGGGCGCGAGCGCGGACGGCAGCATCACCACGACCTCGCCGCGGGACGGGCCCAGGACATTGCGCTTCTCATTCCAGAGCGCGAACAGCCGAGCCCACGGCGCGGTGTCCGCGTACGCCGCGCGCGACGCGTCGACGAGGTGGATCGCCCCGCGGAGCGCCTCGGGCGGGCCGAGGAGCGGGATCAGGACGCGATCCGCGAGCTCGCCGTCGGTGAGCGGCGCGCCCCCAGGCCGCCCGCTGTGCGGCTCCAGGCGAACGAGGCGGGCCTCGGCGCGCCCGCGCCGAGGGAGCTCGGCCGTGAGCTCCGCGACCAGCTCATCCGCCGCGCGAGGGCTCGCGCACCGCGCGAGGTAGAGGTGGAACCGCCGCGAGAGCGCGAGCGCCCGGATCAGCCGGGAGCGCTCCCCGCCCGCGGCGCCGGTCATGCGCCCTGCTCCGGCGCGGCGCCCTTCACGTCGGGGGTGGGCCCGGCAAGCTCCTGCATCCCGGCCACCGACGGGTGGAGGTCCACCCACTCGTCGTCGTTGAGGTAGCGCAGGATCACGTTGTTCTGGAGCAGGTGGTCTGCGGCCTCTCGCTCCTGCTCGTTGCTGGTAATGAGCCGCTTCGTGCGGTTCACCGTGGCGAGCCACGGGATCGCGCCGCTGTCGTAGACGATGCTGCGGTAGGCGTTCCCCGCCCGATGGAGCTCCCGCTCGAGCGTCTTCGCATCCACGGGAAACGTCTCGAGCTCGAGCAGCGTCTGGAGCAGCCGCACGATCTCGCGCGGGTAGCCGCCCGACCACAGCGCGATGTCGCGGATCCGACTCCGGAGCGAAGCCTTGCCGAAGATCTCCTCGAGCGCGGCCTCGTCGATGCGCCTCTTCACGAGCTCCGTGACGACCTCGACGCCCTCGGGGTGGAGCGTCCCCTCGGCGTCTCGGACCTTGATCATCGGCAGGAACGCCACCGGCGGCTCGACCATGCGGCGCGCGAGCGCCGGCGGGATCGTGTAGAGCACGTGCACCGGCAGCTGGAGGTAGGGCGCGCCGGTCGAGAAGATGCGCTCGGCGCTCTCGAGCACCGGCTTCCAGGTGAGGCTCGTGCCCCGGAGCTTCTCCAGCGAGTCGAAGAGGATCACGATGCCGGAGCGGCCGAGCTTGCGCGCGCGCCACTCGAGCTCCCGGAGCTCGTCGTGCACGAAGCGGACGAACGTGGACAGGTGCCTGGCGACGATCTCGCGGACCCGGTGGCGCACCGTCGGGTTCGTCTTGAGGTTGAGCTCGACACCGGCCTTCGCGCCAGCATCGACGCCCGCGGTGAGCTTGCCGATCTCCACGTCGGTCCGCGAGAGCCACGCCCAGAGCCGGCGGTGAGGCCCGTCCGTCAACGCGCCGGCCGCGGCGCCCCCCTCCGCGGCCAGGACGGTGCGCTCGGCGTGGAGCAGCACGAGCGCGAGCACGTCCGAGATGTCGATCTCCACGGTGAGATCGAGGACGTCGTCCGCGTCGATCAGGACCGTGAGGAGGTTGCGCCGCTTCGGATCGGAGAGCCTCGCCTCGAGCCGCTGGATCTCGGTGCTCTTCCCCGTGCCGCGGAGGCCGGTGAACAGCTGGCAGACCGGCGTCCTGGAGAGCTCGATCTGGCGCGCGAGCTTGTTCGTCCAGTGAGCCCCGCGGACGCCGCGGACGTCGATGTCCACGTTGCGCTCATCGCCCGGCGACAGCGGCTCGTCCGGGTTGCAGCGGTTGTAGAGCTCCTGGAGGCGCTCGAACTCCATCGCGGGGAAGGTACCCGACGGCACCACGCCCGTCAGGGAATTCGCGCCGCCGATCGAGGCCGCCCCCGGGTCACTCCACGAGCCCGCGCTCCCCGGCCGCCTCGTCCAGCCGCACGAACCGCGCTCGTCCTCCCCGCCGCGCGATCTCCTCCACGAACGCCCCCAGCGCCTCGAGCCGCCTGCCGAGCGGCACCCGCAGCTCCGGCTGGTACGGCGCGAGCGCCTCGAGGCCGTCCCCCCGGTCGAGGAAGTCCATCCCGTGCAGCTCCAGGTTGACGAGCGCCTCCCCGGCGCACGCGCGCGCCAACCACCGCGCCCCGGTCGCGCCCGCGAGCGCGACGCTCGTCCCGATGACCGGCAACCCGAGCCCCGGCGTCACCTGGATCGGCAGCTCGACGAAGCGCCGCCCGCCGCGCCGGTACCACGGCCGCCCGGGCCGGTACGGCCGGCGCGGCGCGGCGAGCACGCGCGGGGTGTCCAGGATCGCCGACGATGCCCTCCCCTTCGCGCGCTGCACCCCCATCGCGAGCGCCTTGGCCGCGTAATACGGCGGGCACGGGAACACCGAGGAGTCGAACGCGACCCCGACGGCGTCGAGCGCGTCGAACAGCGCGTCGCTCACCGTGTACCCCGGCGCGCGGAAGCCCGTGGGACGCCGGCCGACCGCCTCCGCGATCGCCTCGGCGCCCAGGAGGACGTCGGCCGCGATCGCGGCGCGCGGGAGCCGCGAGAGGTCGTACCGGTGCGCGTACGAGTGGTTCTCGACCGCGTGGCCCGCGTCGCTCAGCGCGCGCAGGGCCGCCGCGCTCTCGGGGCGCGCGAGGTCGCGGCCGATCGCGAACAGCGTGACAGGGATGCCGTGAGAAGAGGCGAAGGCCGCGATGCGCGGCAGCGCCGTGTCATAGACGGCGCGCAGCGAGGCCGCCGCCCCGGAGCGCTCCGGGACGGCGAGCCCGTGGATGGCGAAGTAGTTCGGGACCTCGTCGAGATCGATCGAGACGGCGGCGAGGCGCCCCCCCATGGGACCGCGTCAGCTCGCGGCCATCTTCGCCACCTCGGCGGCGAAGTCGTCCTCTTTCTTGGCGATGCCCTCGCCGCGCTCGTACCGGACGAAGCGCGTGAGCTTGACCTCGCCGCCGGCCGCCTTCGCCGCCGCCTCGCGCAGCTTGTCGATCGTCTGGCCCGTCACGCCGCGCGACGCCGCCTCCACCGACTCCTGCTCGATCAGCGCGACCTCCGAGTACCACTTGTTGAACTTGCCCTCGATGATCTTCGGCCACGCCGACTCGGGCTTCGGCTTCGGATCCTCGCGCAGCTGCGCCTCGAAGATCTCCTTCTGCTTCGCCTTGAGCTCCTCGGTGATCTCCTCGCGACGGAGGACGAGCGGGCTCATCGCGGCGGCCTGCATCGCCGTGTCCTCGACGAACTTCTGCACCTCGGGGTGCTCCGCCACCGCCTGGCTCGACGCCTCGACCGCCACGAGCACGCCGATCTTGCCGCCGAGGTGGACGTACGCGTGCGTGACGCCGTGCTTGCCCGCCGGGATCGACACGCGATCCCACCGGCGCACCGCGATCTTCTCGCCGATGCGCGCGGTCAGCTCCGTCGCGACGTCCGCCACCGGCTTGCCGTTGATCGAGAGCTGGCTCACGTCGGCGCCGTCGGGCGCCTTCTCGGCCGCGGCGAGCGCGTCGCCGACGAACTGCCGGAACGCGTCGTTGCGGGCAGCGAAATCGGTCTGGATGTTGACCTCGACCATCGTCGCGCTCCGCCGATCGGCCGCGACCGCCGCGCGAACCTCACCCTCGGTGGCGGACGCGCCGGCCCGCTTGGCGCTCTTCGCGAGACCCTTCTTCAGGATGATCTCGACCGCCTTCTCCATGTCGCCCTCGGCCTCCGTGAGGGCGCTCTTGCAGTCGCTCATCCCCGCCTGGGTACGCTCACGAAGCTCCTTGATCGCCTGCGCATTGATGCCGGCCATGGCTCTTTCTCCTTCAACCTAGATAGGAAGAGACCGCCCCGAGCGGCCCCTCTTCATCGCACTTCAGACTGGTGACCACGAGGGCCCGCGCGGCGAGCCTGGTAGACCGCAGAGGCACAGAAGGCGCAGAGGCGTGAAATTTTCATTTCTGTCCCCGCGCCCTCCGCGCTCCTGCGGTCTCCCCCTCTCCCGGGCGGGGTCACCCCCGCCCGGGCGCTGGGCCGCTCCGATGCGGCTCGCGCCGCGCTACGACGCCTGCTGCTGGCGCGGACCGCCGCGGCCGCCGCGGCCGCCCTGGTACACGTTGATCTCGTCGCGCTGGCCGCGGCCGCCCCCGGCCGGAGGCTGCGAGCCGTGCGCGCCCTCGCCGTGATCCTTGCGGCGCTGCGAGCCCTCGACGCACGCGTCCGCGACGCGCGCCGTGATCAGCCGGATCGAGCGGATGGCGTCGTCGTTGCCAGGGATCACGAAGTCGACGAGATCCGGGTCGCAGTTCGTGTCCGTGATGGCCACGACCGGGACGTTCAGCTTGCGCGCCTCGCTGATCGCGATCGACTCCTGGTGCGGATCGATCACGAAGATCGCCGCCGGGAGGCTGCCCATGCCCTTGAGGCCGCCGAGGTACTTCTCGAGCCGCTCGCGCTCCTTCTCGAGGCGGACGACCTCCTTCTTGAGCAGCTGCTCGTAGGTCCCGTCCTCCTTCATGCGCTCGAGGGTGCGGAGCCGATCGAGGCCCTGCTTGATGGTCCGGAAGTTCGTCAGCGTGCCGCCGAGCCAGCGGTTCGTGACGAAGTACATGCCGGCCCGGCGGGCCTCCTCCTGCACGATGTCCTGCGCCTGGCGCTTCGTGCCGACGAACAGCACGTGGCCGCCGCGGCCGACGGCGTCGGTCAGGAAGTCGTACGCGCGCTTGAAGAGCCGCGTCGTCTGGTCGAGGTCGATGATGTGGATGCCGTTGCGCGCGCCGTAGATGAACGGCCGCATCTTCGGGTTCCAGCGCTTGGTCTGGTGGCCGAAGTGCACGCCCGCGTCGAGCAGCGAGCGGAGCGGGAGCGGGAAATCCCCCGGCTGGGGGGCAACGGCCTGCATGGTGTCGGCCGCCGGGGCGGATGCGGAGATGCTGGTATCGGTCACGGCAGTATCCTTTCGGTTGGTCCGCCGCTCCCCCTCCCGCGACCAACCCCACGCACGGACAGGAGCGTCCGAGTCGGCGGGGCACCGGGCCGCGGAATGCCGTGGGTGCCAGGAGAGCGTGTGGATTTCGTCGCAGCGACAGCGAGGATTCGACCTCCGCTGTCCCCCTCCTCACGAGACCGCGAGAAGGGGGCGGTTTGCTACCCCGATGCGCCGCGCTTGTCAAGCGGCGGCGCCGGCGCGCCGGCAGGCGACATTCCGGCGTGGTTCCGAGGGGTTACGCCGGGTTCTGCGAACCCCCGCGCGATCGCGGGTAGCGGCACTCCGGCCGAACGTGCGGCGCTGAGGGAACCGCCAAGGCGCCAAGACGCCAAGAAATCTGAACAATTTTGCGCTCTTGGCGTCTTGGCGTCTTGGCGCCTTGGCGTCCCCATCCCCTGCGGCGCTGCCCGCGGTAAGCCCCCCATCACCCGATCGCGCCGCGGGGCGCCGTGGCCCGGCATCCACACGATGGCGTACACTCGGATCGTGCGAACCGCGTCACGACGCTTTCTTACTGCACGCTTCGCCCCCGTCTGCGCAGGCCTCGCGGTCGTCTCCGCCTGCATCGCCTCGGCCCCCGAGGGCATCCGCCGGCAGACCGACGGCGACGGGGGCGGAGGCGGCGACTTCGGGGTGGACCCGCAGACCACGTCGTCGTCCACCACCGGCACCGGGCTGCCGGACGCCGATCCGCACGCCTTGCTCGGCGCGGACCCGACGCACGGCCCGTTCAACGGCGGCCAGCGCGTCCTGCTCCACGGAAACGGCTTCAGCTCCAAGGTCCGCGTCTGGTTCGGCGACGTCGAGGTCGATCCGTCCGCGATCGTGCCCGTGGATCCCAGCCGGGTCCAGGTGGTGGCGCCGCCGGGCGCGGCAGGGCCGGTGGAGCTCACGGCGCAGAACGGCGACGACGCCTCGACCCGGCGATCGCTGCCGGGCGGCTACGTCTACGACGCGCTCTACGCGTCGCCGTCGAGCGGGCCCATCTCGGGCGGGACGACGATCGAGCTCATCGGGCAAGGCACGCGCTGGGACGCGACGACCGTCGCCAGGATCGATCAGAAGCCCTGCACGTCGCTCGCCGTCCTGGAGCCGACCCGGCTCGCCTGCACCGTGCCCCAGGGCACGCCCGGCGCGAAGACGATCTCGGTGACGACCGGCGACGACACGATCCTCGTGCTCGACGGCTACACCTACGAGGACAGCCAGAACGGCTACAAGGGCGGGCTCAGCGGCGGCGCCCTCGCCGGTCGGCTGAAGGTCCTCGTCTACAACAACTTCACGGGCGACCCGATCCCGGGCGCGCGCGTCGTCGTGGGCAGCAGCCTCTCGTCCGCGCTCCTCGGCGAGGCGGACGCGTCCGGCGTCGCCGTGTTCGAGGACGCCTCGCTCGACGCCCCGCGGACCGTCACCGTGGCCGCGACGTGCCACAGCCCGATCTCGTTCGTCGGCGTCCCGGTCGACACGGTGACCGTGTACCTGGACCCGGTGCTCACGCCCGCCTGCGGCGCCTCCGGCGATCCGCCCCCGCCGGTCGGCGGCAAGGTGGGCAGCGCGGGCGTGCTCGAGGGCGAGCTCGTCTGGGACAGGTCGTCGGTGGACCCGGGGAGCGTCGCGTGGAGCAACATCCCGAATCCGCGGCGCGAGACCGAGCGCCAGGTGGCGTACGTGTTCACGACGGGGGTCGATCCGCTCGCGACCTTCAAGCTGCCGGCCGAGTACCAGGCGATCACCCCGGACACGTCGGGAGAGCTCGGGCACGGGTTCACGATGTACCTCGCGCCCGGCAACCGCTCGATCTACGCGCTGGCCGGCCTCGAGGATCGATCGACGACCCCGCCCCGGTTCACCGCGTACGCGATGGGGATCGTCCGCGGGATCCCGCTGCTCCCGAACCGGGTGACGACGGACGTGTTCGTGCGGATGGACCAGCCGCTCGATCACGCGCTCGCGATGGACGTCGCCGCGCCCGCGAAGGGGCCGAAGGGGCCGGACCGGGTCCAGGCGAACGTGTCCGTGATGGTCGGCAACGACGGGTTCGTCACGCTGCCCGTCGGCGCGCAGAGCCCGCTGATCCCGTTCGACGGGCGGCTCTCGTTCGTGGGCGTCCCGCCGCTCAACCGCGACCTGCTCAGGGCGAGCTACCACTCCTCGGCGCGCGCCGTCACCGGGCAGGCCGGGCTCGCGCCGCTGTCCGTCGTCGGGCGGGTGCTGTCGACCAGCACGAGCCAGCCGGTGCGCATCGGCGATTTCGTGGGCGTGCCGACGCTGGAGACGCCGGCGCAGAACGGCGCGTGGGACGGCGCGCACCTCGCGACCTCGTTCGGCGCGGGCTCGCCGGTCGATCTCAGCGTCTACGACATCGCGAGCGGCAGCGGCCTGCTCCGGTGGACCGTGGCCGTGCCGGCAGGGTCGCACGCCGTCGAGCTGCCGGACATCCGGCAGCTCGGGCTCGATCACGGGGCGCTGCCGCCGGGGCCGGTCACGATCGGCGTGTACGGGGCGCGGATCGACCGCTTCGATTACGGCAAGCTCGTCTACCGGCAGCTCACGCCGCAGGGGATGACGGCCTACTCCCTCGACAGCTTCAGCGCGCACCTGTGATGAGCGAGCCGGCCCCCCCGACGCGCGCACGCAGCTCACGGCGCCGCGCCCGCCCGCGGCACGCGGCGGCCGCCGCCCTCCTCGCCGGCGCGGGGCTCGGGCTCGCGCCGAGCTGCTTCGACAGCGGATCGCGGTGGGGCGAGATCCCGGAGGAGGAGCCGCCGCCGCCGCCGTGCACGGCCGGCGAGACCCGGTGCGGCGCGGAGCTCGCGCGCTGCGAGGAGACCCCGGCCGGGCCGGCCTGGGTGACGATCGAGGACTGCGCCGCCCAGGGGCTCGTGTGCGCGTCGATCGAGCTCGGGTGCCGGCCGTGCGTGCCCGGCGTGACGTCGTGCCGAGGGCAGGAGGTCGTGACCTGCGACGCGGACGGCAGCTTCGGCGGCGTGATCGACACGTGCGACACGGGCGCCGGCGAGGCGTGCCGCGGCGGCGGCTGCCAGCAGCTCTGCGCCGTCGCCGAGGTCGAGCGGAGCAACGTGGGGTGCGAGTACTGGGCGGTCGATCTGGACAACGCGCGGATCGACGCGACCAGCAACGCGGCGGCGCAGCAGTTCGCGGTGGTGATCTCGAACCCGCAGCCGGACGTGCCCAACGAGGTCCACATCTTCCAGGACGACGGCGCGCCCGGCGATCCGCCCGCCCCCGTGGAGATCGCGAGCGCGCTGATCGCGCCGCTGTACCTCCAGGTGTTCAAGCTCGGGCCGCGCGAGGTCGATGGCAGCCCGGAGGGCGAGTACAACACGGGCACGCACACGGCGCTCACGCGGCACGCGTACAAGATCACCTCGAAGTTCCCGGTGGTCGCCTACCAGTTCAACCCGCTGGAGAACGTCAACGTGTTCTCCAACGACGCATCGCTCCTGAAGCCGCGGGAGGCGCTGACGTACAACCCGGGCGCGATGGCGATGGCGTACGTGGTCGCCGGGTGGCCGCAGACGATCGCGAGCACGGACGATCCGGACACGAACTTCGATCCGCAGAACCCGATCGATCTGCGGGCGTTCTTGACCATCGTCGGGACGCGCGAGGAGACCACGGTGCAGGTGACGACGACGGCGAAGGTCGTGGGCGGCGGGCCGGTGCCGGAGACGCCGGCGGGCGGATCGATCGAGGTCAAGCTCGGCGCGTTCGACGTGCTCAACCTGGAGACCGGCGGGTTCAACGAGGACTTCACCGGCTCGATCGTGAAGGCCGACCAGCCGATCGCGGTCTTCACCGGCGGCGAGGCCTCGGACGCGCCCCACTTCCCCAAGCTCGCGGATCGGCGCTGCTGCGCCGACCACCTGGAGGATCAGCTCGACCCGATCCGGGCGACCGGCAAGCGGTTCGCCGTGCCGCACACGCCGAACCGGTCGCAGACGGTGAAGGAGGCCGGCGCGCAGATCGAGGTCGTGCCCGAGCCGGAGTACGTCAGGATCATGGCCGCGACCAGCAAGGGCGCCGTGATCACGACGACGCTGCCGCCGCCGGACGACCGGATCACGCTGTCGTCGCTGGGACAGTTCCACGAGGTGCTGGCGTGGGGCGACTTCCTGATCGACAGCTCCGAGCCGGTCATCGTGTCGCAGATCATGGCCAGCCAGAACGCGACCGGGGTCCGGCAGGGGCTGCCGGGCGGAGACCCGAGCCTCATCATCCTGCCGCCGATCGAGCAGTTCCGGCCGGACTACGTGTTCCTGACGCCGGACAAGTACGCGTTCGACTTCATCTCCGTGATCGCGCCGCCGTCCGCCGTCGTGCGGCTCGACGGCGTGGCGCTCGGGCCCGAGGAGTGCGAGATCGCGCCCGCGGACGGGCTCACCGACGAGCAGCGCGGGGGCGGCGCGCCGCCGTTCGTCGTCTACCGCTGCCAGCTGAGCTTCGCGACGATCGATCCGGCGGCGCAGGCGCCGGACAACGTGCTGCCCGGGCGGCAGCGCGACGGCGTGCACCGGATCGCGGCCTCCGCGCCCGTGGGGCTGCTCGTGACGGGGTTCGACTCGTTCGTGAGCTACGCGTACGCGGGCGGCACCGAGCTCCGGGAGATCGCGGCGCCGGACTGAGCCGCGCGCGGCGGCGCCGGCGCGGCCCGGTCCGGCCGCGCCGCCCCCGCGATCACTTGCCGGCGCCGCCGAGCAGCCCCTTCAGCTTCGCCACGAGCCGCAGGGCGTCGAGCGGCGCCAGCCGATCGACGTCGACGGAGCGGAGGGTCTCGAGCACGGCCGCCTGCTCCGGCGTCGCGGCGGCCTGCGCCGGGACGAAGAGGTCGAGCTGCGCGGCGCCGCCGCGCGTGCGGCCGCGGAGCGAGGCGTGCTTGCCGCCCGGCAGCGCGGCGCCCGACTCCAGGGTCGCGAGGATCGCGCGGGCGCGCGCGAGCACGCCCTCGGGGACGCCCGCGAGCCGCGCGACCGCGACGCCGTAGCTGCGGCTCGCGGGGCCCGCCTCGAGCTTGTGCAGGAAGATCACGTCGTCGCCGTGCTCGCGCGCGGCGACCGAGTAGTTCGCGATGCCCGGCGAGCGCGACGAGAGCTCCGTCAGCTCGTGGTAGTGCGTGGCGAACAGGGCGCGGCAGCCGATCGCGTCGAACAGGTGCTCGGCCACCGCCCAGGCGATCGCGAGGCCGTCGTACGTGCTCGTGCCGCGGCCGATCTCGTCGAGGATCACGAGCGACCGCCGCGTGGCGTCGCGGAGGATCTCGGCCGTCTCCCGCATCTCGACCATGAACGTGCTCTCGCCGCGCGCGACGTTGTCGCTCGCGCCCACGCGCGAGAGGATCCGGTCGACGAGGCCGATCTCGGCCTCGCGCGCCGGCACGTAGCTGCCCATCTGCGCGAGCACCACGATCAGCGCGACCTGGCGCATGAGCGTCGACTTGCCGGCCATGTTGGGGCCGGTGATCAGCCAGAGCCGCTCGCCCGAGAGATCGAGGCGGGTGTCGTTCGGCACGAAGTGCCCCGCGGCGGCGTAGCGCTCGACCACGGGGTGGCGGCCGTCGCGGATCGCGATCGCCTCGCCCGCCGTGACGTGCGGCCGCACGTAGTCGTTGCGGTGGGCGACGTCGGCGAGGGCGGCGGCGACGTCCCACGCGGCGAGCCTCCGCGCGAGGGCGCGGAGGCGGCCCTCGCTCTTCGCCACGAGGCCCCGCAGCCGCTCGAAGAGCGACGCCTCGCGCTCCAGCGCGCGCGCGCCGGCGTGCTCGATCTTGTCGGCGAGCTCGTCGAGCTCGTCGCTCGTGTAGCGCTCGCCGGTCGCGACGGTCTGCTTGCGGCGGAAGCTCTCCGGGACCTTGGCGACGTGCGCGCGCGTCACCTCGATGTACCAGCCGAACACGCGCGTGTACTTGACCCGGAGCGACGGCGCGCCCGTCTGCGCGCGCAGCTTCGCCTCGAGCGCGAGGATGAGCTCCGTCGCGTTCTTCTCGACGGCGCGGGCCTCGTCGAGCTCCTTGTCGTAGCCCTCGCGGAAGATGCCGCCCTCGCGCGCGTTCGGCGGCGGCCGCTCGACGAGCGCGGCGGTGAGCTCGGCGCAGACGTCGGCCGCGACGTCCACCCCCGCCGCCTCGGCGAGCAGCGGCTCCGCGGCGGCGTCGCCGAGATCGGGGATCGACCGGACCGCGGCGACCGCGGCCGGGGCCGCCGCGAGGCCGTCGCGCAGGCAGCCGAGGTCGCGCGGCGTGGCCTCGCCGAGGAGCGCGCGGACGCTGAGGCGCTCGAGGTCGCCGACGCCGCCGAGCGCCTCGCGCAGCTCGCCCCGGGCGCGCGGGTTCGAGACGAAGAGCTCCACCTCGTCGAGGCGCCGGCGGATGGCCGCGACGTCGGCGAGCGGCGTGAGCAGGCGGCGGCGCAGGAGCCGCGCGCCGCCCGGGGTGACCGTGCAGTCGATGACGTCGAGCAGCGTGCCGCGGCGGCCGCCGTCGGCGGCCCGCGCGAGCTCCAGGTGCGCCTGGGCCGTCTCGTCGATGCGCAGCGTGCCCGAGGTGTCGTGCGGGGCGATGCGGCGCACCGGGATGCGCGCGCCGGGGCTGCAGCGGCGCGCGAAGCGCAGCGCCCGCGCCGCCGCGCGCACGGCCGGGAGCGGGTGCTCGGCGAGCGCCGCCGCCGAGATCGGCTCGATCGCGGCGTCGTCGAGGATCGACGCGACGTCGGCGCTGTCGAGCTCGTCGTCCTCGCGCAGCGCCGCGCGGCAGGAGAGCGAGGTCGCGGCGGCGCGGATGTCCGGCAGGTCCCGGGCGATCAGCGCCTCGCGCGGATCCGCCCGGGAGAGCTCGGCGAGCAGCGTGGCGGCGTCCGGGACCGAGGTGGCCGAGAGCTCGCCCGTGGAGAGATCGAGCAGCGAGAGGCCGTACGGCCCCGCCGCGGCGCCGGCGTCGCCGGCGTCGCCCCGCCGCGCGCCGCCGCCGTCGACGGCCGCGAGGTAGTGGTTGGCGCGCGCGTCGAGCTGCTCGGTCTCGGTCACGAGCCCCGGCGTGACGACGCGCACCACCTGCCGCGGCACGAGCCCCTTGATCTTCGACGGGTCCCCGCACTGCTCGCAGATCGCCACCTTGTGGCCGAGCGCGAGGAGCCGCGCGATGTACCCGTGCGCCGCGTGATGCGGGACGCCGGCCATGGGGACCTCCTCGGGCTCCCCCTTGTTGCGGCTCGTGAGCGTCAGGTTGAGGGCGCGCGACACGAGGACCGCGTCGTCGTTGAACATCTCGTAAAAGTCGCCCATCCGGAAGAAGAGGATCGCGTCCGGGTGGAGCGCCTTCGCGTCCTCGTACTGGCGCATCACCGGGGTGAGCTTCTTCCTGGCCGCGGGCTGCTCGGACAGTTGCATCGCCGGGGTTTTAACCGCGACGCCCGGTGAGGTCTACGCGGGACTCGAGCGTTCGTCCCGCGTTTGTCTCGCGGTTTTCGTGGAAAAGTCGGCGGAGAAATCGGAATGCCGCGCGGGCTGGCGAGCGGCTCAGTGGAACCGGCGCACGACCTCGGCGCCGCTCCCGCCGATCAGGATCAAGCCCTGGAAGGAGCCGTCGGTGACGGCGAGCTCCCCGGTCGCCGGGACGACCCGGATGGCCTGCGGCTGGAGCTCCGGGTCGTTCACGAGGGGGACGAGGAGGGGGTTGAACGCCCCCTGGGTGGTGAAGCGGAACTGCATGTCCTGCTCGGGCACGCCGCCCGTGATCGCGAAGCGGAACATCGGGTTGACGAACGCGCCCGGATCGCCGTCGGTCACCGGCCCGTCGGCGGGCGTGTGCGCGACGCGCCCGTTGAGCCGCGCGAGGCGCGCGTCGCACGAGTTGCGGCACCTGCCCGTGGCCGGATCGGCGATCACGTGGTGCAGGAAGCCGGCCGCGTTGCTCCGGACCACCCACTGGCCCGCGGGGCGGACGGCGAGCTGCACCTCGCCGGGGAAGCAGCACGCCGCGAACGCGACCTCGTCGACCGCGGGATCGCGCGACTCGAGCGTGAGGTGGTCCTCGTACGCCTCCACGACGCGCAGCCCCGGGCGCGACGTGATGACGCTGCCGTACTTCGCGTTGCAGCTGTCGAACGAGCACACGGCCTGGTCGACCTTGGTGTTCCAGTACGCGGCGTCCTCGCCCGGGAGCTCGGACGTGATCTGCACGAAATCGGCGAGCGCCGCGGCCCGCGCGTCGGCCTCGCTCGCCGGGACGCCCGCGGCGAGCAGCTGCTCCCTGACGCTGGCCTCGCTCTGCACGCCGCGGCGGCAGAAGCGCGCGTCGCTGCTCCTCAGCGTGGCGCCCTCGTCGGCGTCCTCCTCGAAGTGGACGAAGGTCCGTGAGAAGCCGGGGAGCACGCCTTCGTAGATCACGGCCCACGCCTCGTTGACGAGGTGCACGCGAGGGTCCTCGACGTTCATCGTCAGCGCGTGCTGCAGATCGCCGGACCTCAGCGCGAGCCCCCGCTCGTCGAGCGGGCCGTCGCCGCTGTCGGCCGACTCGATCGCCTGGCGCTCGGCCCCCACCGCGATCGTGAGCGCCGGCGCCTCCGCGGCGTCGGGCGGGAACGTGGCGCGCATCTTCGGGCTCTCCGCCGTGAGCTGCACGACCGTGCCGCTGCGATCGTAGAGGACCGGCAGGCCCTGCACGCCGGGCTCGAGGACGCCGGTGGCGTCGCTCGCCGCGAGGTAGTCCTCCGAGCGGATCGCGTGCGGGAGGACGGCGTTGCAGGAGACCTCGCCGCTCGTCTTGAGCGGCTTGCCGCCCGCCGCGCCCTCGGCGCAGCCCGCGCGGGCGCTCGGCTGCTCGGGCCCGCGGCAGGCCGCGTCGAGGTCGTCGACGTCGACGATCGCGACCTGGCCGTTCATGAGCGCGAGGTAGGCGAACGAGCCGCGGAGCTTCAGCGGGCCGGCGCCTGCGTCGCGGTTCGCCGAGGTGCGGTACAGCGTCTCGAGGTCGCACGAGGCGACGTTGCTGTCGCACTGCTTGAGGCCCGGATCGGGATCGCACCGGAGGCCCTCCGGCGCCACGCCCGTCGCGGGGAGGATGGCGGGGGCGTCGCGGTGCACGACCGCGAGATCGCGCACCGGCGCCGGCAGCCGGATGCGGTCGGGCGGCTGGAACGGGTTCCACTCCGGATGAGGGCGCACGAGCGGCGACCGGCCGGACGCGCCGTCGCTGACGTCGAAGACCATCGCGGTGCCGTCGCCCGCGTCGACCGCGTAGAGGTAGCGGCGGAAGTCGGGCGGCAGCGCCTGGCTCACCGCGATGCGGCTCGTGGTGACGACGCGCTCGGGGTCGAGCGTCGACGCGGGCAGGAGCGGGGGCAGCTCGACCGGCTCGCAGGGCGTCGGGAGATCGACGACGTGGATCACCGGCGCGTCGAGATCGGCGACGAACAGCCGGTCGCCCGCGAGCGCGAGGCCCGCGGGCCGGGGCCTCGCGACCGCCTGCGCCGGGCTCGCCGCGGCCTCGGGCTGGGCGCACGCCGCCGGCCCGTCCGGCGCGTCGCCGGGCGGCGCGGCCGGCGGCGAGAGCGGCAGCGAGACCTCGAGGGGGACCCACCGCTCCACCTCGCACGGCGCGAACCCGCCGTCGTGGTACCGCTCGTCCTGGAGGAGCGCCTGCGCGTCGATCACGGCGAAGCCGCCGAGCTCCGGCATGCTCACGAGGAGCTTCTGCCGGCCGAGCCCCTCTCGGCTCAGATCGCCGCTCCCGCTGCCGCAGGCGTCGACGCCGGCCTCGGCCTCCCCGGGGCGCGCCGGCTCGACGTCGTAGTCGCTCGAGCACGAGGCCCGCAGCTTGCCGTCGGGCCCCGGCGGATCGGAGACGAGCAGCACGTCGCCGGGCGCCGAGGGGAGCGAGCACGCGGGCCACGAGGTGAGCGACGGGGCCGGACAGCCGCTGCGCGGCAGCACCTTCGCCGACGGGAGCGCGAAGATCCCGGCGCGCCCGTGCTCGGCGACGGCGACGAACGAGGCGGTGCCGCCCGGCGTCGCGACGATGTCGACCGGCTGCGCGCCGACCGGGAGGAAGCTCGCGCCGGGCGTGCCGACGTCCTGATCGAGGATCGGCGACTCCTCGGTGGTCATGTCGATGACCGCGACCTCGCCGCGCGAGGTCTGCGTCACGAGGGCGTAGAGGTGCGGCAGCGTGGCCTTGCCCCCGCTGGCCTGGTCGATCCCGAAGTCGCCGGGCGACTCGGCCGTGCGGCCCGCGCAGTCCGTGACCGGCAGCGAGCGCACCACGCCCGGCGCCTTCGGATCCGGCCGGTCGACGGCGAGGCAGACGAAGGCGCTCCGGCCGGACTGCGCCAGGGCCTCGACGGCGACCGGCGTGGGCTCCTCGCCGCACCCGGCAAGCGCCAGGACGGAGGCAGGAGCGATGAGCGCGGCGCGCAGCTTCATTGGGACTCCCGGGGCGGGACCGGCGTGCCCACCGTGAGGATCATCGTTCCGCGCGTGTCCTTGCGCAGGTCGAGGTCGACGACGCCGAGGTACGAGTCGGTAAAATGCGCGATGTACATGAGGGAATAGGGTTCGCAGCCGTCGCTGCCCGGCGCGCAGTCGCAGCGCTCCTTCTCGTCGCCGCAGGCGTAGCCCGTGTCGAACGCGAGCGCCTGCGGCCCGCGCCCGGTGACGATTTCGGTGTCGATGCGGCGCGCTTTCGGGTCGTAGGAGAAGACGCGCCCCGCGTCGAACGCGGCCACGAAGACCCGCCGGTGGCGCTCGTTGTCCGCCCCGATCACCTCGCCCACCTCGACCCGCGACGGATAGGCCGCGAGCCGCGCGGAGTCGCGGATCTCGACTGTCTCGTACGCCGCGGCCCACCGTTCCTCGGGCTTGTCGGGAGCGGGCGACTCCTTCTCGACCAGCGTCGTGATCACCTTCCCGATGAGCAGCGAGTTCGGGAAGCGATGCGCCACGTACAGCTGGAGCGGGATCGCCGTGCACTGCGCGAGGCACGCGTAGTCGGCGTCGCCGCAGCCCGCCTCGCACGCCTGCCGCTCGCGCGCGTCGATCGCGACCCCGCGGGAGTCGGTGCCGTTCGCGAGCGCGGTGATCGCGGTCCCGGGCAACTGGTAGAGGTGCGCCGCCCCGCCCTCGGACGGCGCTTCCCGGTAACCGATGAGGTCGAGCTGCGGCTCCGCGATGTACGTGAGCGCGAACGCAGGCTGGTAGTCGATCTTCTTCTGCTTTGCTGCGTTCAGCTGGGCGATGAGGCGCGGGGGCGGCACGGCCGCGAGCTCCGTGGGGCCGAGGGCGAGATCCGTGAGGACCGCGGCCAGCTGCGGCCGCGCCGATTTTTCCCACGAGTTCACGATGAGGCTCGCGGCGTCCTCGGTCTGGTGCGAGACGACGATGCTCGTCCCGTCCGGACCGGCGGCGATCCCGAACGGCTCGCTCGGCAGCTTGCGCCGGAGCGCCTCCTGACCCGGATCCTCCCCGATGCGGTGGTCTCGACCGCAGCGCCCGCCCACCTCGTCCGCGCCGCAGTCCAGCAGAAAGCAGGAGTCCCCGCTGCAGCGCTGCGCGTCGGGGGCGTCGGGCCGGTCGTCGGCGACGTCGAAGAAGGTCACCGAGGGGTCGCCGCGGACGGGCACGAACAGCCTCGCCTTGGGCTCGTCCGCGGCGGCGGCGTCGCTGAGCGGCCGGTGCACGAGGACGATGTTCGACGCGAACGCGCCGATGACGGCCGAGCCCCGCACGACGTCCTCGTCGCCCTGGAGGGCGGAGAGGTCGAGCGGCGCGCACGGCCCGGGGTAGAGCAGCGGCGCCGGGTTGGTCCCGAGCCCCACGGCCGCGCACGCCGCGGTCACGTCGACGCCGGCGCCCTCGCGCGGGGCGAGCGACGCCTGGAGAGCGAGCGCCCTCTTGCGCAGCCGCTGGAGATCCAGCGCCTGGACCGTGCCGCCGTTGTACTGGAGATCGAAGTCCGAGTTCGCGACGTAGAGGACCCGGCCGCCGGGCGACGCCGCCATGCCGGTCGGGAAGTAGAGCCCTTCGACCGGCGGCGGGAGCCCCTCGCTGTCGACGAAGCAACCGGCAACCCCGAGCCCGCCCAAGATCGAGGCCGCGAGGCCCACGCCGACGATGCGAGGTGTCTGGAGAAGTGCGCGGGCGAGCTTCATGCGGGCGCGGAGACTAGTCAGCGCCACGAGCACTGGCAACCCGCTCCACGAGTTCGTTTGCGGCGGACGCACGCGGCACACGCCGGCGCCGAGCGCCGGCGCACGAAGCCGGCGCCGGCGAGGGCAGCGCCGAGCGGCGAAGGGCGGCGCCGCGTCCCGTAGAGCAGGTCCTTATTCCGCACGAGCGCGGGGCGCTCTCCGCACGGGCGCCGCGACGCCGGCGGCGGCCTGGAGGCCGCGGGAGAGGCGGGCTGTGCGCAGCGCGACCTCGCCGCGATCGCAGCCGACGTCGCGGCGAAACATGAGCCGAGGCTCGCGCCTGCCGTGGGGCGTGCCGCAACGCAGCACGGCGCGCGGTCGACCCCGGCGAGCGCACACAGCGCGGCGGCGCCACCGCCTCCGAGGTGTGCTGTGGCGGCCGCCCGCCAGGGCGCGCCGGGCGACAGGACGCAACGTCGCTCTCCTGCGCCGATGGGCACCCAAGGTGCGCGCTTGGGGCGCGGGGTCCTCCGGCCGAGGCCGGGGCAAGATCGATCGCCGTCGTCCGTCCCCCTGCATGTTGATCTCGGAGACGCGGCGCGCCTTTGCTACGTTGGTCGCCGGGACATGGCCGATCTCGCAGCCGCCCTTGTCATGGGAATCGCCCTTCTCGGGCTAATCTATTGGTATTTTCGTTCGAACAACGGCGACCGGGCCCGGCCGCGCGCGGCGATGACGCCGTCGCAGGGTGGCCCAGGAGCCCAGGCCCTCGAAGAGGGGGAGGCAGATCTCGAAGGTTCAACGACGACGCCGGACGCAGCCGGCTCGCAGGAAGGCGCGCGCGTGATCGCGGGCGAGAGCTCGCACGCGAAGGCCACCGGTGGACATGGCCGCGCGGAGCGGGTCTCGGGCACCGACTGGAAACGTCCGAACGGGCCGGCGCGCCGCGACGACGACGATGACGCCTTCGACGACGATGACGACGACCTGACGCTGATCACGCTGGCGCCGCCGGAGGTGCTGCAGAGCACGATCAAGCGCCCGAGCGCCCCGTCGTACGGCGGCGACGACGACGACGATGACGACGATGGCGACGATCACGAGCGCGAGGAGCCCTCCGCCGTCCCGATCATCTACGACGACGAGGCGGCCGTCGACGAGCCGACCAGCTCGTCGCCGCTCCTGCTCATCAGCGCCGTCGGACAGACGGATCCCGGCCAGAAGCGCAAGAAGAACGAGGACTGCTATCTCTGCCTGGACGAGCACTACCTGTTCGCCGTGGCCGACGGCATGGGCGGCCACGCGGGCGGCGACGTCGCCAGCCGCCTCGCGGTCGACACGATCGCGCGGGCGTTCAGGGATCAGTCGTTCGTCGACAGCGACGCCGAGAGCCCCTACCCCGACGTCCCCCGCCGCGGCAGCGAGCTCGCGGTGGCGATCCAGCGGGCGAACCAGGCCATCTACGAGCGCGCCCACGCCGAGCGGAGCCTCACGGGCATGGGCACGACCCTCGTCAGCGCCCGGTTCTCGCCCAACAAGCAGCGCCTCTACATCGGCCACGTGGGCGACAGCCGCTGTTACCGCCTCCGCGACAACGAGCTGACGCAGCTCACCACCGATCACACGATGGGCGCCGCGGGGATCACCGGACCGATGGCGAACCACCTGAGCCGGGCGATCGGGATCTCCCCCGCGGTCAAGGTCGATCTGATCATCGCTCGCCCCCACCCCGGCGACGTCTACCTCCTCTGCTCCGATGGCCTGTCGAAGATGACGACGCACGAGGCCATCCGCGACATCCTCCTCGCCGAGCCCGACCCCGAGAAGGCGTCCCAGGCGCTCATCCAGAAGGCGAACGCGGGCGGCGGGCGCGACAACATCACCGTCATCCTCGTGCGGGTCAGCGACCCCAAGGATCTCGCGCGGCTCGCCTCGCGCGCCGGCGCGGGCGCCGGCGCCGGCGTCGGCGCGGGCTGACCGCTCGGCGTCCTCTCCTCCCTCCTCCTCCTCTCCTCTCCCCTCCCTCCATCCAGATCGACCGCGCAGCGCCGACCGGGCGATCGCGCTCCCGGCGGAGCACGCACGCCCGCGCGCTCGCGGTCACCTCGCGCTGTTTGCGCGCTGTTACGGACAGCGCACCTCGATTGCCACGAATCCAGACATGCTCGCTCGATGGACCGCGAGATAGTCGAATACTGACACTGACCAGAATCGTCACGGATTCGGATCACGCTCGCTCATCATCGCGTTGAAGCACCCATTACGTATCATCCTCTTCGATTATCACGCCGCACGAGGCCTGCAGGGCTCGAGATTGCGCCCAAAGAAGCGTCCTGAGCTCTTGACGCGCTATGCCTCGAGAGCTCTCAATGGCTGCCGCCAACAGCCCATCAGCGGAGCCATCGAACCGGGATGCCACGATTCCTTCTCTCCAAGATTGTTTTCGCCTCTGTCCTGCTCAGCGCGCCCGCGCTCGCCGCGGAGCCGGCGCGCCGCATGCTGCGGATGCACTACAGCGAGGATGCTCGAGCGGCGTCGTGCCCCGGAGAGGGCGCGCTGCGCGAGCAGGTCCGGCAGCGCACGGGTTACGACCCTTTCCGCGAGGACGCGCCCGAGGCGGTCGACGTCGCGATCGAGGCTCGCGACGCGGAGCTGGTCGCCACCCTCCGGTACCGGGACGAAGGCGGCACGGAGTCCGCCCCGCGGCATTTCAGCGCTCCGGTCGGCGACGCCGCCTGCGAGCTGCTCACCAGCTACGTCGCGGTCTCGATCGCCTTCGCGCTGACGCCGTTCGGGAGCGATGGACAGGCCCCCGCGGCGGCGCCGCCTCGACCCGAGCTCGCGCCGCCGGCGCCTCCGCGGCCGCCGCCGCCGGCGCGCCCGCCCCACGCGAGCGAGCCCGCCGGGTTCTGGAGCACGATCCGGGGCGGCGCCGGCGTGTTCGCGCAGATCGGGCTGACGGATCAGCTGGTCGGCGGCCTCTCCTGGTTCTGCAAAGCTCGCTGGTCGAACCGCCTCTCCCTCGGTGTGGAGATCCAGGACGCGTTCATCCCCCTGAGCGCAGGCCCGAGCGACGGAGGGTGGAGCCTGGGCTCCTCGAGCCCCGGCGGGAGCTCGGACGCGCAGCCGATGCACACCCGGATGCTCATCACCGCCGCGTTCGTCCCGTGCCTCCACCCGAACGCTCTGCTCGCCACCTGCGCCGTCGTGGAGCTCGGCGTGCTGACGCTCAGCGGGCAGCCCAGCAGCCAGCGCGAGCTGCTCCTGGTGTTCGTGGCGCTCGGGCTCCGCACCGGGGTCGAGCTCGCGCTGAGCGATCGGATCTCGCTCTATTCCCACCTCGATCTCCTCACGGCCGCCAGGCTCCAGAGGCGCCCCCCGGTCGACGTCCTCAGGGCTCCGCATCTGAGCGCGTCCGTCGGCGCCGGGGTGATCGCGGCGTTCTGAGCGCGCGGCGGGTGGATGATGGTGAGGACGGCGCGGCGGCACGGATCGTGGCTGGAATTTTCGAGCGCCGGCGCGCTCCTCGACGCGCCCCTCCGGGCGCCGCGCGGCGCCCGCGACGAGCTTCAGCCCAGGTCGCCCGCCGGCGCTCGGCGCGGCGCAGAACGCCTTCTCTCTGGCATGAAGCCGCGAAATTCGCGTAGCCTTTCCTGACGGTGCTCCCGGAGTTCACCGATCCGACCGACCGCTTCATGATCGAAGCCCGCAGCCGAAGCGGCGGCATGGGCGATATTTTCAAGGGCACCGATCAGACCACCGGCGCCCCGGTCGCGATCAAGATCCTGCGCGCCGCCGCGTCGCCCCAGGAGCGCGCCCGCTTCGCCCGCGAGATCGCGATCCTGGCCGATCTGCGGCACCCGAACATCGTCCAGTACATCGCGCACGGCACCTGGCTCGACGGGCGCCTCTTCTTCGCGATGGAGTGGCTCGACGGCGAGGATCTCGGGCAGCGCCAGCGGCGCGCGCCGCTCGGCCTGCGCGACTCGGTGGAGGTCGTCCGGCGCAGCGCCGCCGCCATGGCGGCCATCCACGCCCGCGGCGTCGTCCACCGCGACCTGAAGCTCTCCAACATCTTCCTCGTCCGCGGCAAGGGCACCGCGATCAAGCTGATCGACTTCGGCGTCGTGAAGCTCGCGACCCCGGACGACTGCCCCACCGAGCGCGGCACGATCATCGGCACCCCGCACTTCATGGCGCCCGAGCAGGCGCGCGGCGAGCCCGTGGACGCGCGGGCCGACGTGTACTCGCTGGGCTCGGTCCTGTTCCGCCTGGTCACCGGGCGCAACGTGTTCGAGACCGAGCACGCGATCGCCCTGCTCGGCCGCCTCGTCCTCGAGGACCCGCCCCGCGCGCAGCAGATCCGCTTCGACGTGCCGGAGGCGCTCGACGAGGTGATCACGCGCGCCATCGCCCGCGATCGCGAGGTGCGGTACGAGAACGGCGGCGAGCTCGCGCGCGCGCTCGCGCGCGTCGGGGAGCTCAACAACGACCCGCCCGCGACCGACAGGTCCTCCTCGGCGATCCGCCGCGCGGCGGCGCCGGAGGTCCGGCCGGGCCCGGCGAGCCCCGCCGGGCCGAGCGACGAGCGGCCGCAGGTGCGCCTCGCGACGAGCGAGCGGCGCGTGGTCGCGTGCGTGCTCTTCGAGCTCGGCGCGGGCCCGCTCCGCCCCGAGGTGGACGCCTCCCTCCGCGAGGTCCTCGGCGACGACGCGCGGCTCGAGCCGCTCCTCAGCGGCAAGATGGTCGCGGTGCTCGGGGTGGAGCGCTCCCGCGGGGACGAGGCGATGCGCGCCGCGCGGGCGGCGCTGACCGTCGCCAGGTCGACGCCGGGCGCGCGGGTCTCGGTCGCGGTCGGGCACGCCGTGCGCGGCCGCGCGAACCTCGCCGGCGAGGCGCTCGAGCGCGCGGCGCAGCAGCTGGAGTCCGCGGTGCCCGGCGCCGTCCGGATCGACGGGTACGCGACCGCGGCGCTCGAGGGGCGGTTCGTGGTCCAGGAGGACGCGCGCGGCGGCGTGCTCCTCCACGAGGACGCCGCGGGCTTCGACGCGCGCAAGCTCCTCGGGCACCCGACGCCGACCATCGGGCGCGAGCACGAGATCGCGCGGCTCCAGGGCATCTACAGCGACATCGCCGAGGACGGGGTCCCGCGCGCCGCGCTCGTGACCGGCCCGGCCGGCATCGGCAAGAGCCGCGTCCGCGCCGAGCTGATCCAGCGCCTCGACATGGCGCCGCACGCGCCGGTCATCCTGCTCTGCCGCGGCGATCCGATGAGCCAGGGGTCGGGGCTCTCCGGCCTCGGCCGCGCCCTGCGCGCGCTCATGGGCATCCACGACGGCGAGCGCCTCGACGAGCAGGTGCAGAAGGTGAACGCCCACGTGGCGGTGCGCCTGGCGCGCCCGCTGCGCTTCCTCGCGGGCTTCATCGGGGAGCTCGCCGGCGTGCCCTTCCCCAACGAGGGCAACGAGCCGCTGCGCGCCGCCCGCGAGAGCCCGCAGCTCATGGAATCGCGCATGCGGATGGCGATCGAGGCGTTCTTCCGCTCGAAGTCCGAGAGCACGCCGCAGATCCTCGTCATCGAGGACATGCACTGGGCCGACAGCACCACCGTCGAGCTCGTCGACTGGCTGCTCGGCTGCACCGACCTCCGCTTCGGGGTCTTCGGCTTCGCGCGCCCCGAGCTCGCGGGCCGGTTCCCGGCGCTGTGGCAGCAGCGCAACGTGACCCGCCTCGCGCTCGCCCCGCTGTCGCCGCAGGCCGCGGACCGCCTCGTGGCGACGGCCCTCCCCCAGGCCGACCCGGCCGTGCGCGGCGCCATCGTGCAGCGCGCCGGCGGCTACGCGCTCTTCCTGGAGGAGCTCATCCGGCACGCCGCGGAGGGGCGCGACGACGTGCCGCTCAGCGTGCAGGCGCTCGTGCAGCACCGCGTCGATCGCATGTCGAACGGGGCGCGCGAGGTGCTGCGCGCCGCGTCCGTCTTCGGCCCGGTGTTCTGGACCGCGGGCGTCGAGGCGCTGCTCGAGCGCGCCGTGGGCGCGGAGCTCGCCGAGCTCGAGGCGGGCGAGATCATCGCGCGCGAGCTCTCGCCGCGCGTCGCGGGGCAGGCGCAGTGGACGTTCCGCCAGTCGCTCGTGCGCGACGCGCTGTACGCCTCGATCCTCGAGGAGGACCGCGCCGCGCTCCACCGCGCCGCGGCCGCCTGGCTCGAGTCCGCGGGCGACGTCGACCCGGGGCTCATCGCGCGCCACGCCGAGGCCGGCGGCGAGAAGACCCGAGCCGCGCTGCTCTACGCCCGCGCGACGCGCGCCGCGGTGGCGAGCGGCGCGGAGCTCGACGCGGCGCTCGATCTCGCCACGCGCGGGCTCGCCTGCGGGGCCGAGGGGACCACGCGCGCGACGCTGCTCGTCCACCGGGGGGAGGTCTGCGAGCTGATGGGCCGCATCCCCGAGGCGCTCGACGCGGCGGAGGAGGCCGCGCGCCTCGCGCTGCCCGGCTCGGATCTGTGGGGCGAGGCGCAGCTGCTCGCGGCGAGGTGCATGATCGCGGCCGGCCAGAGCGCCGAGGGGGACGCGCGCGCCGCCTCCGCGCTCTCGCCGCAGTTCGCGGCGGCGCTCTCGCCGCAGATCCGCGCGATGCTGCTCGCGTCGCGCGTCCGCGGCCTGCTCGACCTGAGCCGTCCCGCCGAGGCGCGGAGCGCCGCGGAGGCGGCGATCGAGGTCGCGCGCGCGAGCGGCTCGACGGCCGCGCTCCTGCACGCGCGGGAGGCGCACCTCGCCGCGCTGATGCACGTCGGCGACCTGTCCGCCGCGGCCTCCGCGGGCGCGTCGCTCGTCGCGGACGCCGACGCCGAAGGCGACGCCGTCATCGCGGCGAGGGCCCGCCTGAACACCGGCTCGGTGCTGAACCACATCGGCCTGTTCGACGAGGCGCAGGCGCTGCTCGAGCGCGCGCTCCAGGGCGCGCGGAGCCGGAAGCTCCGGGCGCTCGAGGGCTTCGCGCTCCACAACCTCGGGATGTCGTACGCGCGGCTCGGCGACATCGAGGAGGGCATCGCGCACGAGCGCCAGGCCGGCCGGATCGCCGACGAGTGCCACGTCGCGCGCCTCAGGATCGTCGGCCGGCTGTACGAGGCGATCTTCCTCGTCTGGCGCGGCGCGCCCGGCGATTATGGAACCGCCCACTCCATCGCGCGCTGGCTCTGCGAGGAGACGGCGCGCCACGCGACCGCGCTGCAGGCGATGGCGAGCTTCGCGCTCGCGCGCGTCCAGCTGGCGCGGCGCGAGCTCCGGGACGCGGTCCTCGCCGCGCGCGAGGCCGCGCGCCACCTGGAGGGCGGGCCGATCGAGGAGTGGAACGACGCGATCCGCCTCACGCTGGTGGAGGCCCTCCTCGCGACCGGCGAGGAGCGGGAGGCGCACGCCGCGCTCGAGGCCGCGTTCACCGCCCTCTGCGCGCGGGTCGAGGCCCTCCGGGATCCGCGCCACCGCGAGGCGTTCCTGCACGGCAGCGACGACGTGGGGCGGCTCATCGCCCTCGCCCGCGAGCGCCTCGGCCGGTCGCTGCCCGCGTCCGCGGCGCCGCACGCAGCGGACCCGTCGGCCAAGCGGCCCGCCGCGGCGCCGTCGCGGAGCAGGGTCGCGAAGACGGCCGGCGCGCTCGCGCGGAAGGATCGCGCCGAGGCGCCGGGCGGCGAGCCCGGAGGGCAGCGCGGCGCGGGCGCGGCGCAGGGCAAGGACGCTCACGCCGAGGGCGCGACGGCTCCGGCGCACGAGAAGGGCGCGCCACGTTCTTGACGTTGGATGGCCGGGTAGCTAAGGCCATCCGCGATGCAAAACCACGCTCCCGAGCGGCCCGTCGCGCGCTGCTCCACGATGTCCAGCTCCGTGCGTTCGGTGCGTTCGGCTGAAGCGAGCCGGTGTGCTGCGCTTCCGGCGCGCCGGCGCCCCGCGCGCTTCCTGCCGCTGCTCGCCGCAGCGGCGCTGGGCGGGGCGGCGCTCTTTTCGTCGGCGCCCGCGTCGGCGCAGTCGAAGATCGCCGTCGTCGACGTGCGCCGCGCCATGCTGGAGACCGAGGAGGGCCTCCGCGTCCAGGCGACGCTCAAGAAGCTGTTCGACAGCCGCCAGGTGGAGCTCGACACGAAGCAGCGCGCCCTCGCCGACGAGCGCGACAAGCTCGACAAGGAGGCGCAGGCGGGCAAGACGCCGAAGGACGCGCTGCAGCGCCGGTTCGAGACGTGGCAGCGCCAGGCCGCCGAGCTCCAGGCGACGATGGTCGACTACCAGCGGGAGATGCAGCGCAAGGAGAGCGAGCTGACCACGCCGATCCTCCAGAAGGTGCTCGGCCTGCTCCGCCGCCTGGCCGCGCAGGAGGGTTACGACCTCATCCTCGACAAGTCGGCGGCGCCCTATTACCGCGCCGATCTCGAGCTCACCGATCGCGCCATCCAGATGTACAACAGCGGGCAGGTCGGCGACACGGCGCCCGCGAAGGGCGCGCCGCCGAAGGGCGCGGCGCCCGCGGCCCCGGCGAAGCCGGCCAGCCCGGCGCCCAAGCCGGCCGCGCCGGCGAAGAAGTAGCCGAGTCGCGTCGGCGCCTGGAGCGGCCCGCGCCGCGCCGTCGCTCTGGCGACTCCACATCTCCCGTCCGCCTCCGCGAGCTCACGGCGACTCCACCGGTCCGGTGGGGCGCCCCTGCGTTGCCATGCCGCGCCGGGGAGACGTAGAGTCCATGAGCCGGCCTGCTCTCCTGGCTCGCCTCTCGGCCCGACAGGCGCGGAGCGGGGGCGCTGCGCCGCGGGCAAGCTGGCACGGAGGTGATTCGGTGAGCTCTTTTCTTGTCGGCCGGGGAGCGCGCCTCGCGGCCTGGATCGGGCTCGGCGCCGCAGGCGTCCTCGCCGCGCCCGCGGCGTGCCTGTACCCGGACTACACCTTCGATGAGCCGGAGCCCTCGGGCAGCGGCGGCTCCGGCGGGGCCGGCGCGGAGGATTGCTCGAACGGCGCCGACGACGACGGCGACGGGCTGGTCGACTGCGCGGATCCGGCGTGCGGGGACTTCGTGTGCACGGCGGCCGTGCCGGAGGGATGGAGCGGGTACTTCGCGCTGTTCGACGGCGAGCCCGCGATGGACCCGGGCTGCCCCGCCGCGTTCGCCGAGGGGCAGCCGTTCGTCGGCAACCGCGGCCTGTCCGCGCCGCCGGCGAGCTGCGCGTGCTCGTGCGGCCCGCCCGAGGGGCAGGAGTGCGGCGCGCTGGAGGAGGTCCAGATCACGGTGGCGGACGCGCCGTGCGGGTCGGCGCCCTTCTGCGAGTGGCCTCTCATGAAAATTGAGGCCTGGATGCCCAACGCCTGCGCGGGGCCCGACGGCGTCTTCGGCGAAGGGGTGACCTGCGCCCCCAGCGACGAGTGCGATGCGAGGCCAGAGGCGCACCCGTGCGTCGCCTCGGTCTCGGCGACGGCGATCATGGCGACCGGCGGCGCGTGCGCGCCGAACCCCGTGCAGATCGAGAGGGAGGACCCGCGATGGACGCGGCTCGGCCGAGCGTGCGCCGCCGATGCGCAGGCGGGTCAGGGCTGTAACGTCGGCCGGGTCTGCGTGCCGAAGCCGCCCGCGCCGTTCGAGGGCGGGCTGTGCATCGCGAAGGACGGCGACAACGCCTGCCCGCCGGGCGCGTACACCGAGAGGCACGTGCTCTTCACCGACATCGAGGACGACCGCAGCTGCAAGGACGACTGCGCGTGCGGCGAGCCGTCGATGGGGACCTGCCCGACGACGATCACCCTCTACTCCGACGACCGGACCGATACGTGCACGACGCGGCTGATCGACCTGCAAGCCGGCGGGTGCGAGGACCTCGAGGGGAACCCCACGATCGTCGGGCGCAAGGCGATGTCGCCCGGCGCGCCCACCGGCGGCGCGTGCGCGCCGAGCGGCGGGACGGCGACCGGAGAGGCCCGGGGCGCCGCCCCGAGGACGTTCTGCTGCCAGGGCGCGGGCTGAGCGGGCCGAGGGCGCGGACCGGCCCGCGGGCGCCGAGACGACCCGGCTGGAGCGGCCTCAGAACCTGCCGGCGACGCTGAGGCCCGCGAGGTCGGCGCCGGGCGCCTGCGGCAGGATCGCCGCGCGGCGAAGGCCCTTGCCAGGGCTCCGGCGCGATGCGGCGCCGGCGTCCGGCTCGGCGGCGCCGCCGCTGCTCGTCACGAGCAGGACGATCCCCGCGGCCACGCCGACGACGCCGAGCCCGATCGCCGCCTCGGCGATGCCGGTGTAGAGCCGGCCCCGGTCGGCGATGGGCCTGGCCGAGGGAGGGCAGCTCGTATCGCCGCCGCACAGCGCGTCGAGATCGCTCAGCGTGCCGGCGCGGAGGCCGAGGAAGACGCCGCCCACGGCGCCGCTCGCGATCCCGGCGCCGAGCGCCACGAGGCCCGGCACCTTCGACGGCCGCGCCGCCCCCGGCGCTCCGCTCGCCGGCGCGCCCGCCGGCGCTCCCGAGAGCGGCGCGCCCGTCGCCGGCGGCGCGTCCGCCGGCGGCTCGGCGACCGTGATCTCCACGGTCTTCGCGTGCCCCTCCTCGAGCGTGACGGTCTCCCGCACCACCTCGCGACCGCCGATCCGGGCGACGACCACGTGCGGCCCGGGGTCGACGGGGATGTCGGCGCTCATCTCCGCGGCGCCGAGCGCGGATCCGTCGAGCAAGATCGCCGCGGTGAGCGCCCCCGCGCCGCGGCGGATCGCGAGCCTCGGGATCCGCGCCTCGAGATCCTCGATGCGCGCGCCGACGTTCGCGGTGACGTCGTTCGCCCTGGGGTCGCCCACGGCCGCGGCCGCGGCCATGCGGTAGTTGCCGAGCGCCGAGACGAGCTTGCCGAGCCGCGCCTCGCACTCGGCGATGTTGAACAGCACCTGCGGCGTTCGCCGCACGTTCGCGACCGCCTGGAACTTCGCGAGCGCCGCGGCGCAGTTGTTCGCCGCGCTGAGCGCGACGCCCTCCTGGAAGAGCACCCGCGCCGCCGCGAGCTCTTCCTTCGTCTGCGCCCTCGCCGGCGGCGCCGCGATCAGCGCGGCGCCGAGCGCCGCGGCCGCGAGGATCCGCCCGCCGCTCTTCCGAAGTCCGCGCTGATCCATGATCCCCTCGGCGGGCGCAGCGCCCACTCGGGCCATCGTCCCTCCATGGAGCGCGGCGCGGCAAGGCCGGCGGAGCGCGCCGGCGGAGCGGCGCGACGGCCCGCTCACCCCGCGCGCCGGCGCGGCCGCGCCCAGCGCCCCGGCGCGCCCGAGGCGCGCGCGGCGATCGGCCGCCACGCCGCGATGGCCTCCTCCTGCGCCACCACGAAGTCGTGCGGGTCGAAGCGCACGAAGGCCCCGGTGCGGACGATGAGCTCGCGCTGGAGGTGCCGCCGCTCCGCCGGGGTGACCCGGCCCGTGTCGAGCTCGTCGAGCACCACCTCCGGGGTGTACGGGCGCCCGCGCCGGTACCGCGCGCCGAGGTCCCAGCCCTGGCAGCGCTCCATCCAGAAAGCCCGCCAGCGCGCGGCGTCCACCGTGGGCTGCTCCACCACCTCGGGCGCCGGCGCCGGCGGCAGATCGCGCGCGTCGCTCACCAGCTGCGCGAGCTTGAGCTCGCGGGGCTCCCCCACGTCGGGGTCGGGCGGATCGGCGACCACGATCTCCTCGTCCTCCACGGGGACCTCTTCCCACATCTCCGCGCCGGTGATCCGCTCCAGCGCGTAGGCCGCGGCGAGCTTCACCGCCTTGTCCACGTCGCGCTCGAGCAGATCGATGAGCGGCGGCACGGCCGAGGCCGCGCCCGTCCAGCCCACGGCGGCGACGAGGCCGCCCCGCGGCGCCTCGAAGGCGCGCGCGACGAGGTGCCGCGCGTCCGCCTCGTCGCCCGCGATCGCGAGCAGCAGCGCCGCCGCGTCGCCGCCCTCGGGCGCCTCCATCGCGCTCTGCAGCGTGATCGAGGCGTGCGGGTGGTCCGAGAGCGCCATGGCCGTCCAGGCGGCCTCGCGGAGCGCCGGGTCCTCGGCCGCGAGCGCCCGCTGGATCAGCTCGGGCAAGCGCTGGCTCGGCCCGCAGCCGAGGTGGTGGAGCGCCCGCGCCGCGACCGGGGCCGCCTCGTCCGAGGCCGCCGCGACGAGCTCGTCCTCGGTCGCGAGGCCGCGGTACGCGAGGACGTCGATCGCCATCGCGCGGACCAGCGGCTCGCGCTCGCGGAGCAGCCCGCGGAGCGCGACCGGCAAGAGCTCGTGCGGGACGAGCTTCAGGGCGGCGCCGAGCGCGTCGATGAACGCCCTGTCCCGGTCGCTCCGGAGCAGCGCGTGCTCGGCCGCCGCGAGCGCGTCGCGGCCCGCGAAGCAGCCGAGCACCATCGCGCTCGCGAAGGCGAGGCTCGGGTCCTTCACGGGGGCCTCGGCCGCGAGCCGCGGCACGTGCTCGAGCGCCGGCGCCCCGATCGCCGCGATCACGTCGATGGCCGCGAGCATGCGCCGCTCGAGGACCAGCGCCCCGCGGAAGGGATCGCCGAGCAGCGGCGCCCGCTGCATGCCGACCATCGCGACCTCCTCGAAGCACTCGCGGGCGCGGGCGCGGAGGAAGGCGAGATCGTCGATGGCGGCGCCGATCTCGCCCGCGAAGCCCGGCGGCGCCGGGCGCGCGGCCGGCTCGTCGCGGCGCGCCGGGGGCGGCCGCGCCTCCGCCGCGCCCGGGAGCGCGCCGGGCGCGGGCGCCTGCTTCTTCAGCGCCTCGACCGCGGCCTTGAGCTCCTCGAACGTCTTCGGCCGCGGGATCGGCGGCGGCGGCTTCGCGACGAGCTCGGCCGGGGGCGGCTCGGGGACCTTGATCCTCGGCACGAGCGACGCGCGCGGGACCGCGTGCAGCCGCGGCCGATCGCGGCTCGCCAGGATCGGCGGCGGGTCGAGCGGCGGCGCCGGCGGCACGGCGGCGAGCCGCGCCTCGGCGCGCTCGAGCCAGCCGCGCGCGCTCCGGAGCAGCTCGCCCGCCGCCGCGGCGCCCGCGTCGAGCCCCGCCACCCCGCCGACGGCAACAGCAGTACTGTCAATTTCCGCCATGGCGGCACGGACGGCGGCGATGCGATCGGCGCGGCCGTCGAAGGCGTCGTAGATCGCGCCGAGGGCCCGTTCCAGGGCGCGCGCCGGCGCGGTCAGGTCGGTGACCGGCTCGACGTCGTGCTCGAGCGTCAGCGCGGCGCGGCGGAGCGCGGCGTGCGCGCTCTCGAGCGTGTCGTGGGCGAGCAGGTCGACGCCGGCGGGCGCGGAGGGCTGCCCCTCCTGACCGCTGGGCGCGACGAAGGGCAGGTACGAGAAGGACACGCGCCATGGATACACCTGCGCGGAGGAGGCCCCAAGCCGCGCGCTGAGGTAGCCTTGGCCGCGCGATGAAGGATCCCTCGCAGGACGTCGAGGTCTACGCGGCGCTCGCGGCCCGGCTCGCGGACCCGGGCGCCGACCGCGCGGCGCTGCTCGCGGAGCACGGGCTCGACGAGTCCGGCTGGGAGGCGCTCGACGACGCGTGGCAGGCGCGCCTCTCCGAGGCGGACGAGGACGACGGCGAGGAGGTGGGCGTGCCGCCGCTCGTCGCCGCGTTCGCCGAGGCGTTCGCCCGGGTCCAGCGCGGCCGCGCGAAGAGCGAGCTGTCGTTCGAGCGGTTCCTCGAGGCGGCGCGCGCGATGAAGCGGGGCACCGACATGGCGACGGTGCTGAGCCGGCTGGACCTGACGCTGGAGGACTACCTGAGCGCGCAGCAGCGGTGGACCGCGGCGATGCTGGAGGACGACGAGCTCATGGCGCAGTTTCAGCGGGCGATGAGGTAGCGAGGATGGCGGCGGGGCGGGATCGGTCGGGGCAGCTGCCGCGCCGCTGAGCGGCAAAGGGGCGTAGGCTCGGGGAGGCATGCAGGCGCGGGGAGGCATGGTGGAGCGCGAGGGGACGATCCGATCGGTCACGCTCGAGGAGCTCGCCGCCATCGCCGGGGCCCTCGAGGCGGGGTTGCCGCGGGACGAGGTGCTCGCCGGGGCGGGGCTCTCGGTCGAGGCGTGGGAGGCGGCGCGGGAGCGCTGGATGTCGAGGCTGGCCGAGCGGGCCGCGCGGGGGCAGCTGCGATCGAGCCAGCGTTACCTGGAGCTCGTCGCCGAGCAGAAGCGCCGCGCCGAGGCGAGGGCGCGGCAGGCGCGCCGGAAGCCGGAGGGGCCGGTCCCGGTGGCGCCTGCGGCGCACCTCTCGCCGCTGCAGCGGGCGCCTCGGGACGGGGCGGCGCCGCTGCCTTCTGCGGGCGCGGGCGGCGAGGCGGCCGCGCGATCGCCGTGGGCCAGGATGGGCGCGGCCGGAACGCCGAGGGCAGGCCGCGCGGAGCCGCCGGCGGCCGTGCCGTCGCCGCCGCCGACAGCCATGGGCTCGTCGTCCCCGCCGGCCATGGCGTCGTCGCCCCCGCCGGCCATGGCGTCGTCGCCCCCGCCGGCCATGGGCTCGTCGCCTCCGCCGGCCATGGGCTCGTCGCCCCCGCCGGCCATGCCATCGCCGCTGCCTGCGGCCACGCCGACGCCGCGGCCCGCGCCGATCCCGGAGCCGCCGAGGACGGCGCCGTCGAAGCATCGGACGCTCGTCGGCGCGCTACCTGTCGCGCCACGGGATGCGCTGCCCTTCCGCCGGAACGAGCCGAGCGCACCTCCGGCGGAGAGCGCGGCGAGGCCGGCCGCAGCGGGGATGGATACCACGCGCATCGGGACGGCCTCCGCGCTGCCGATCGATAGAGCCCTGCCCTTCTCGCGCGCGGCCTCCGCGCCTCCGGCCGACAGCGCCCTGCCCTTCTCGCGCACGGCCTCCGCGCCTCCGGCCGACAACGCCCTTCCCTTCGCCCGTCCTGTCCCTTCGCCTCCGGCCGACAGCGCCCTGCCCTTCTCGCGCGCGGCCTCCGCGCCTCCGGCCGACAGCGCCCTGCCCTTCTCGCGCGCGGCCTCCGCGCCTCCGGCCGACAACGCCCTGCCCTTCGCCCGTCCTGTCCCTTCGCCTCCGGCCGACAACGCCCTGCCCTTCTCGCGCACGGCCTCCGTGCCTCCGGCCGACAACGCCCTGCCCTTCGCCCGTCCTGTCCCTTCGCCTCCGGCCGACAGCGCCCTGCCCTTCTCGCGTCCCAGCGCTTCGCCCCCCGTCCCCCCCGATACCGCCCCGCAGCCGCCGCAGCGCTCGCCGTCGGGCTGGGCCCTGCCCTTCCAGCAGCCGAGCTCCGCCTCCGGGCCGCCCGCGAACGCGTCAATCTCCGGAGCCGCGGCGCGGGCGCAGGCCGGCGCGGAGGATCAGGAGATGCGGCGCGTGGAGCGGATCACCCTCGGAGAATACGCGCACATCTGCGCCGACCTGCGGGAGCATCCAGGACACCAGCAGCAGATCCAGAGCCGCTACGGGCTCAGCTCGAAAGCCTGGGCCGCGCTGCACGCGATGTGGCACGAGCGCTTCCAGTCCGATCCGGCGCTCAAGGCGCGCTGGCAGGCGCTCATCGAGCAGAGCGCGCAGCGCTAGCCGCAGGCGCCGAGGCGCGGCTTGCGTCGCCGCAAGCTCACCCCGACGGGCCCCGTCAATTCAACCGGAGCAGCCTCCCCACGATCCGGAACAGCCCCCGCGACGCGGCGCTGATCCGGCTGCCCACCACCTCGATGTCGCCGTCCTCGCGGATGCGGACCGCGCCCCGGCCCGAGCGGAGGAGCAGCTCCTGCTCGCCCTCGATGGTGATCGTCGCCGCCTTGAGGTGGAGCGCCTTCGGCCGCTGCGTCGTCAGGGCCCCGACGATCAGCGGCGGCGCGCCCTCGCAGAGCTCGACGAGCACGGCGTCGCCGCGAGCGCGCGCGTCGGCGATCACCTCGGGATCGACCTCCGGCGCGACCTCCGCCTCGACCGGCCCCGCCGCGCCCCGCACGACGATCCGCGCCCGCCGCCCGGCGATCGCGGCGACGCGCGCCGTCCGCATCGCGGCGCCGAGCGGCTGCGCGCCCAGCGCCGGGAGCGGCGCCGCGCCCGCCGCGGCCGGCTCGGCGAGCACGTCGTCCAGGGTCACGCGCGGCGGCCCGGACGCCGCCGCCGGCTCGGCCTCGGGCTCCAGCTCCTCCGCCGCGGGCTGCGCGCCGGACCGCCCGGGATCGCCGTCGAACGAGGCCGCCATCACACCTCCGAGACCTTCTTCGGCAGCTGGATCTTCGGGGCCAGGAACGCCACGAGCGGGGAGCTGATGGTGACGCCGCCGCCGTCGATCACCACCTCGCTGCCGCCGCACTTGAAGACGATGGCGCCCTTCGCCTCCACCTTGTGGAACGCCCCGATGAACGTCGCGGGCCCCACGGCCTGCACGACGTGCGACCCCTTGAGCTTGTCGACGACCGCGCCGCCCACCATCGCGGTGCGCGAGCCGGTGATCGTCTCGCTCTCGCCCGCGTTGCTGAGGACCACGAGCCCCGTCGCCTTCTCGTTCTTCGAGCCGGTCACGCTCTCCGCGTAGCTGCCGAACGCGACCTGCACCGTCGCGGCGCCGACGTCGATCGTCTTCTTGCCGGTCACGTTGTTGTCGATGTCCTGGACCGCGCCGAGGACCTTCATCGAGCCCACGTCCTCCTTGTGGGTGCCCGCGACCTTCGCGGTCGAGTGCCCGGGCCCCTTCTCGCGATCGGTCGCGTCGACGCCGTCGACGTTGCCCTCCGGCCCGGCGGCGTTCGCCATCGACTCGCCGCCGCCGCCGCCCGAGTCCATGCCGAGCGCCGAGGCGAGCGCCTCCGGCTGGACGAAGACCCGGCCGGCGAGGCTGCTGTGCGCCGCGTTCGCGGCGATCGACGCGAGCATGTTGGGCGGACCGGAGCCGCCCGGCGCGCCGCCGCCACCGCCAGCTCCGCCGCCGCCAGCCCCGCCGCCGCCGCCACCACCACCCGCTCCGCCGCCGCCCATCGAGGCCGCGAGCTGGCTCGCGCCGGGGATGCCCGACGCGCCCGCGATCATCGCCGGCATGCGGCCCATGTCCCCGCCGGCGACCGCCTGCATCGCGCCCGCGACCCCCTGCGCCCGCTGCGTCAGCCCGTTGATCGGGCCCATCACCTGGTTGATGGCGCCGTCGACCTGCCCCTGGATCGCCGAGATCGCGTTGTTGGCCATCACGCTCGCGAACTGCACCGCCGCCTGCGCCGCCAGCGCGAGCATCGCCTCGAGCGGGTTGCCGTCCATCTCGAACTGGTTCCCGCCCACCGTGGTCGTCGCGTTGCCCTTCGCCGTCAGGGCCGACACCGCGTTCACCTCGAGGTTGCGGTTGCCGCCCACGCTGATCGTCTGATCCGCGCCCACCGTGTTCGACGAGCCCTTCGTGATCTTCGTCGTCTGGTTGCCGCCGACCTCGAGGGACGCGTTGTTCCCGATCACCGTGGTCTCGTTGTTGCCGATGTTCTTCTTGGCGTTGTTCGCGGCCGCCGTCTTCATGTCGTGCTGGGCGTGCACCATGATCTCCTCGGCGCCCGCCTTGTCCTCGAAGCGGACCTCGTTGGCGCCGCCGCCGCCCGGCGTGCTCGCGGTCCGGATCGCCGTGCGGGTCTTGCCCTCCGGCAGCGCGTACGGCGGCATGTAGACGCCGTTGTAGAGGCGGCCGGTGACGATCGGGCGATCGGGGTTCCCCTCGAGGAACTCGACGATCATCTCCCAGCCGATGCGCGGGAGCATCATCGAGCCCGAGGTCTGGAGCTGCGCGACCCGCATCCAGCACGAGGCCTTGTCGTCGGCGACGTCGCTGCGATCCCAGTGGAACTTCACCTTGCAGCGGCCGTGCTCGTCGGTGTGGATCGCCTCGGGCTGCGAGCCGGCCGGCGCCACCACCGTCGCCGTCTGCGGCCCCTCGATCACCGGGATCGGCGTGACGCGCCGCGGCCGGTACTTCACGTCGGCCGGCACGAGGCGCGCCCGCGCCCTCGAGCGCGGCGCGGCGCCCTCGCGCTCCGCGCCGTCGTCGTGGACGAAGGTGTGCGTCACCGCGAAGAGGAAGTACTCGCCGTCGAGCTCGCCGGCGTCCGTGATCGTGACCTTGTGGCCGACCGCGAGGCGCGGGCAGACCGCCTCGATCTCGATCGTGCGCCGCTCGACCTGCTCCTCCTCGAGCCGGATCTGCGCGAGCCGCTCCCCCTCGCTCGGCTCGAAATAGCCGCCGGGGTAGTCGTAGCGCTCGAGCTCGTCGTGCTCGCTCGCCGACGCGGTCGCCGTGAGATCGAGCTTCGGCCGCTTGAAGTCGAAGTCGCGGAGGACGAACTTGCCGGAGCGCACCCGCTCGAGCTCCCGGATCGCGTAGATCGCGTCGCGCTCGTCGGCCGCGCTCAGGCCCGTGCGCCGCCGCAGCGGCAGCGCGGGGTCGCCGGGGATCGGCGCGGCGATGGTGCTGTCGTCGTCGAAGACGAGGATCTCCCCCTCGGCGTCCGCCTCGACGAAGCTGTAGATGCCCTCGTGCTCCATGAGCCGCGAGATGAACGCGAGCGCGCTCTCCTGGTACTGCACGCAGTACTCGCGCTTCGGACAGTCGCCGCTGAGCCGCCACTCGACCCGGGCGACCCCGTGGTCCTCGAGGACCTGCGCGACGATCTCCTTTGCGCTCATGTCCTGGAAGATGCGGGAGTCGACGCTGCGCGCGAGGAGCGCGAGGGAGGAGACGACGCGCACGGCGTAGCGCGCGCCGATCGCCTCCATGCCGAGCTCGGTGGAGCCGATCGAGGTCGCGGCCTCCACCGTGCCGGCGATGACGCGCGGCGCCTCGCCGGGCGCGCCGAAGGAGAGCGCCGCGGGCTTGCCGATCATCGCGTCGAGCTCCTGGAACACGTGGAGGATGACCTCCACGTCGACCACGAGCGGCCTGCCCGCCTCGTGGAGCGCGTCGAAGCGGAGCACCCGGGCGGCGGGGACGTCCTCGATCGTGAAGTGCGCAATCGTCTCGCGTGCCACGTTCGCCTCCTGCTCCTCAGTTGTCGATCACCAGCGCCGCGGTGTCGGCGACGTCGCCGTCGAGCTTCGCGGACAAGCCGAGGATCGCGACGCTCGCGGGCGTCAGCGAGACGATCGACGCGCCCATGACCAGCGTGAGCGCGCCGGTCGCCTCGAAGACGACGTTGTTCGCCTTGACGAGCTGCGCGCCCCCCGCGAGCTCGGTGTAGGTGCCGAGCGAGCTCTCCACGCGATCCCCGTTCGCGACGTTGACGATCGCGCCGCCGACCTTCACGTTCATCGATCCGCCGACCTGGACGCCGCGCCCGGCCTTGACCGCGATCACCTTCGCGCCGGTCGCCGTCTCGCTCCGGTCGCCCTGGACCGTCACCGAGCGGTGGCCCAGCGCGAGCTCCACGAGCGCCGCGCCGACCTCGTGCTTGAAGCCGGCCAGCGTCTGATCCGTGACCGAGCCGACCACGAGGTCGATCTGGTTGCCGGAGACGTTGAGCGCGCTGTCGCCGGCGACGTCGCGCTTGTGGTCCCCGCCGACCTTCATGTCGCGGTTGCCGCCGATCGAGAGCGAGTGGTCGCCGCCGATGTCGTCGACGTGGAAGGTCTCCACCTTCATCGACTGGTTGCCGGCGACCGAGATCTTCTGGTTGGACCCGACGCTGCTCGTCATGCTGTTCGTGACGTTCGTCGTCTGGTCCGCGCCGATCTTCTTCGCGTGGTTGTTGCCGATCGACTCGGTGGCGTTGTTCTTCACCTCGGTGGACATGTCCTTCGAGGCGTTGATGAACATCTCCTCGCCGCCCTTCGTGTCCGACATCCTGAGCTCGTTGCTGCTGCCCCCGCCCGGCGTCGTCGCGGTCTGGAGCGAGCTCTTGCCGGCCTCCTTCGGCAGCGCGTAGGGCGGCGGCGTGAGCGCGTTGTACATGCGGCCCATCACGAAGGGGCGGTCCGCGTCGCCCTCGACGTGGCGCACCGTGACCTCCCAGCCGACGCGCGGCAGCAGCATGGAGCCGCCGGTCGGCACCTGGCTCGTGCGGATCCAGCGGCTCGAGGTGTCGTCCTTCTTGCCGGAGCGATCCCAGTGGAAGGACACCTTCACCTGCCCGCTCGCGTCGGTGTGGATCTCCTGCCCCGAGGGCCCGGTCGTGATCGCGGTCTGCGCGCCCGGGATGACCTGCTCGCGGGCGCGCCGCGGGGGCCGGTAGCGCGTGGTCCCGGTCGGCACGCCCCAGAACTCGCAGCTGAAGCGGAGGTCGCGCGCGCCCTCCTCGACGGCGGCGCGGCTCGACAGCTCGAAGTTCCGCGGCCGGCTCCCGGCGATGCGCGAGCGGACCACGAGGTACTCCTGGTTGAGCGGGTCGTAGGGGTGGCCCTCCACCGAGAAGCGCCGGCCCGGGAGCAGCGCGAGCGAGCCGGTCTCGCCGCGCACGACGTCGCGCTCGGCCTGCACCGCGTCGAGCAGCACCTTGGCGAGCCGCTCCGCCACGCTCGCGTCGGCGGTGCGCGCCGGGTGCTCGTAGATCTCCAGCGCGTGCTCCCCGGGGTCGCTCCCCTCGGCCGACGCCTCCAGCTTGAGCGAGGGCTTCTCCGGGTTGTAGTCGCGGACGAACACCTTGTCGCTCCGCACCGAGACCTCGCGGGACAGGCGCACGACGCGATCCGCCGAGCCCTCGACGCCGAAGTCCTGGAAGAACGGCAGCGACGTCGCGCCCTCGACGTCCTCGAGGCCGGTCGGCGCGTCGCCGAAGACGACCACGTCCTCCTCGTCCTTCGCGTGGATCGCGAAGTAGATCCCCTCCTCGGCGAGGAGGCGGTGGACGAAATCGAGGTCGCGCTCGCGGTACTGGACCGTGTAGACCCGCGACGGGTGCGGCTCGGTCACGCGCCAGTCCTGCCGGCTCGCGGGCACGCCCGCGCCCTCGAGGACCTCCTTCACGATGTCGACCGCGCTCTTCTCCTGGAAGATCCGGCAGTCGGCGCGCTGCGCCAGGTTCCACAGCGCCGGCGCGACGTGGACCCGCAGCGTCGGCACGTCGTCGGTGTCGGGCAGGAGCTCGGCGAGGACGATGGTCCCGGCGAAGGTGCGGGTCTGCGTGTCGTCGCTGCGCGACAGCGTGAAGACCGCGCGCTTGCCGAGGACCTCCTTCGGCCTCGGGAGCGCCGCCGCGTCGTCGAGCAGCTCGCACTCGAGGTGGGTGAGCTCCGAGAGCTGCTCGGTGAGCTCGAAGCGCAGCACCCGGTAGACCTTGCCCTCCACGCTGACGGAGGGGATCGCGAGGACATGATGGTCAGCCACTCTTCACCTCACAGCGCCCTTGGACCTCACGATCCGAGCTTCATCGACGCGCCCATCTTGACCACCAGCGCGCCCTTGACCGCGATCTTGGACCCCTTGATCACGATGGGTCCGCCGCCGAGCTTGAGCTCGCTGCCGCCGCCCTTGAAGACGCCGACGGCGCCGAGGAGCGTGATGAGCGGCGCCTGCACCACGAAATCGCCGTTCAGCTTCTGGTAATGGAGCCCGCCCACGAGGTTGGTCACGCCGGCCGCCACGTGGGAGAGGGAGCCCTTCGTGAGGTGGAGCTCGGCCGCGAGCGACGTCTGGTCCTTGTTCGCGGTGATCTGCTCTCCGTGGCTGCCGTTGATGATCTGCGCCTTCACGGCGCCCACGGTCTCGGTCATGCCGCCGAGGACGTTGTCGTTGATCGAGGCGAGGCTCCCGGAGAGGTGCAGCGCGCCGACCTTGCGGCTCATGTCGCCGGTGATCGACTGCTCGATGCCGTTCGAGATCGTGATCTGGTTGCCGCTCACCGTGTAGGAGCGGTTGCCGGTGATCTTCTCGACGTGATTGCTGATCGCGTTGGTCGTGTCGTTGCCGCCGATCGAGATGCTCTGGTTGCCGGTGATCTTGTGGGAGAGCACCGCGCCGACGTCGAGCGATTGATTGCCGGCGACGGAGATCGACTCATCGACCTTGACCGACCTGGAGCCGTTCACGCTGATGTGCTGCTCCTCGTTGACGGCGACCTCCTCGACCTTGTCGTTCTTGATGGTGACGTTGAGGTCCTTCTGGGCGTGGATGCCGAAGCCCTGGCTCCCCGAGCTGTCGGACATGCCGATCTCGTTGTGGCCGCCGGCGCCCGGCGACGACATGCTCTTGAGCGTGCCGGACGCCTTGGCGGCGGGGAGCGCCTGCGGCGGCGTCTTCTCGGCGTTGTAGGTGCGCCCGAGGGCGATCGGCCGGTCCGGGTCGCCGTCGAGGAAGGCGACGGAGACCTCCCAGCCGACGCGCGGGAGGATCATCGAGCCGCCCATCGCGATCTGCGAGACGCGCAGCCAGCAGCTCGAGGTGTGGTCCTGCTGGCCTTGCCGGTCCCAGAAGAAGCGGACCTTGATGCGGCCGTATTTGTCGACGTGGATCGCCTGCTCCTGGGTGCTCGACCCCGTGACGACGGCGGTCTGGACGCCGCGGATGCGCGGCCGCCGCGCGCGGCGCTCGGCCGCGTAGGGCGCGCCCTTGGGGATGCCGCGGAAGTGGTTCTCGACGTCGTAGTTCGTCTCTCCGCCGGTGAGCGTCTGGTTGCCGCGCGAGACGAGGTGGGTGACCACGAACTCGCCGTTCAGGCACGGCTCCGCGGCGCCCTCGACGAGGAACGGCTCGCCCACCTTGATCCCGGCGGCGCGGCTCTCGCCCTCGCACACGTCGGCGTCGGCGGAGAGCTCGCGCATGCGGGCGTCGGCGCGGCGGGCGCCCACGCTCCCCTTGGTGAAGCCGGCGGGGTACTCGAAATAGGGCAGCGCGAAGACCTCCTTGCGGGGGAGCGCCGACTCGGGCTTCACGTCGGGCTTCTCGAAATCGTAGTCCCGGAGGTGGACGCTGCTCGCGCGCAGCGCGCGCGTCCTCGTGAGCTTCTTGAGCGGCACGCTCCCGGGGAGGCCGCCCTGCGCCATGCGGAAGAGCACCGGCGTCCCCTCCTCGACCGCGAAGGCGGCGGGGTCGTCGGTGATGATCATCGTGTGCCCGGCGGCCTCGTGCCGGAAGTAGTAGAAGAGGCCGTTGTCCTCGAGGAGGCGTGAGACGAAGTTGAGGTGCGACTCGCGGTACTGGACGATGAACTCGCGCGGCTCGTACTCCTTCGCGTTCCGCCATTCGACCTTGTCGCCGAAGCCCGCCTCCTCGAAGATCGTCTGCGCCACCTGGACGATGGTCTTCTCCTGGAAGATGCGGCACCCCTCGCGGTGCGCCAGGGCCGCGAGGGCGGGCCGCAGGCGGACGTCGAACTGGCGGGAATCGCCGACGAGGCGCGCGAAGCCGGCGCGGTCGACGATGCCGTCGAACAGGCGCTCCTGGCCGGCGGTGTCGGTGACGCGCAGGCAGAGGCGGCTGCGCAGGCAGTCCTCGACCCGGAAGGCGGCGTCCGTCGTCGCGAAGCGCACCTCGACCGTGTAGGGCGTGGAGATGGCCTCGACGGCCTCGAAGCGGGTCACGGCGGTGTCCGCGGGGATCTTGTCGCCCTCGAGGGAGAAGGTGGCGAAGGTGGCGGCCATCAGGGCCATGGTAGGCGATCGGCCGGCGGCGCCAAGCCCCGGCCCGTCGGCTCATCATTGCCGGTCCCGATACCCGGGTGATGCGCTGATGCGCTGATGCCGCGCGCCCGTCGCGCCAGCTCAGCGCCCTTTCAGCGGCGGCGCCAAAAGCGGGACGCTGGCGCTCTCGAAGGCGCGCGCGGCGCGCAGCACCAGCGCCTCCTCGAAGTGGCGACCGACGATCTGGAGCCCGAGCGGCAGGTCGGCGCTGGTCACGCCCATGGGCACGCTGATGGCCGGCTGGCGTGTCAGGCTGAAGGGGCCGGCAAAGGACGCGGGGAGCGGGCCGCCGCCCTCGATGGGGGGAGCCGCCCCGGCCGAGGTGGGCGTCACCAGCAGGTCGAAGCGGCGGTGGAGCCCGGCCATGGCAACGGCCAGCTCCGCGCGCCGCCGCTCGGCCTCGAGGTACGCCACCGCGCCGAGCGCCTCTCCCTCGGCGGCCGCGCTCCGCACCGCGGGATCGAGCAGGGCGCGCTGCTCCGGTCCGAGCTCCCGCACGGTGTGCGCGGCGCGGGCGGCGAACAGCGTCCGCAGCACGCTCCCGGCGTCCGCGAACGGGGGATCCACCTCCTCCACCTCGGCGCCGAGCTCCTGCAGGGTCGCCGCCGCCGCGGCGAAGCGCGCCCGCGTCTCGCCGTCCGGCGCGATGGTTCCGAGCGTGGCGCTCACGCCGATACGCACGCGGCGCAGCGCGCCCGCGAAGGGCGCGCCGTCGATCGCGTCCGCCACGTCCCCGGGCGCCGGCGGGGCCCGGAACGGGTCGCGGTCGTCAGGACCGGAGAGGACCGCGAGGAGCAGCGCCGCGTCGCCGACCGTGCGCGCGATCGGCCCCACGTGCGGGGGCACGCCGACCACGCTCGCCGGGTGGGCCGGCACGCGGCCGAAGGTCGCCTTGAGCCCCACCACCCCCGAGTACGCGCTGGGCACGCGGATCGACCCGCCGCCGTCGGTCCCCACCGCGATCGGGCCGAACCCCGCCGCCACCGCGGTGACGGCCCCGGCGCTGCTGCCCCCCGGCGTGCGCCGGGGGTCCCACGCGTTGCGGGTGATCCCGGTCAGCGGGCTGTCGCCGGAGCCCTTCAGGCCGAACTCCGAGGTCGTCGTCTTCCCGAAGAGCACCGCCCCGTGCTCCCGCAGGCGCGCGACCGCGGGCGCGTCCTCGGTCCAGGGGCCGCTCGCGTCCACGGTGCGCGAGCCGCGCCGGGTCGGCCAGCCGCGCGTGAGCAAGAGGTCCTTCACCGAGACGGGCACCCCGTCGAGCCGCCCCGCCGGCTCGCCGCGGACCCACCGCGCTTCCGACGCGCGCGCGGCGTCGAGGGCGCGCTCCTCGTCGAGCAGCACGAACGCGTTGAGCGGCGCGCCGTGGCGCTCCACCTGGGCGAGGACGGCCCGCATCACCTCGACGGGCGAGGCGCTCCGGGCTCGGTAGAGGGCGAGGAGCTCGAGGGCGGTCGCGTGCACCAGCGAGGAGGTCATGGAACATCCATTATAACGAACACAAATCCGTTACAATAGACACGACGCAGGGCTTATGCTGCGTCCGACGGGCTCCGGGGCGCCGGCATCGGCCGATTTCCTGGATACCTCGTGCGCGCCGACATCGAGGCCTCGCGCCTCGTGCGCATCTTGCCGAAGGTGCTCACATCGCGCCTCAGGCGCTCGCCCTGAGCGCGGCGAACTCGCCTGGATCGTGGATGGTGGGGGGATTGATGTCGCCGCCGATGAAGTCTTCGGTCCGGTCGTACCTGCCGAAGTGGGTCACCGGCTCCGAGCCGCCCGGCGCCGGGAAACCATCCGCGCCTGCCTTGACCCCGAGGGCGTTCATCAAATTGCAGTAGTACTTGTTGATCGGCGCGTTGGCGAGCGACGGATCGGTCCCCGTCTCTTGGGACATCCCGTCGACCTGGTTCGGAGTGCCGTCGGCACACGTGATCTCGCTGTTGCCGGTCGTGAGATCGGGCGAGCCGTCATCGACGTTCACGGCCCAGCCGGTCTTGAAATAGCCGCCGGCGCTGCCGACCTGGACGATCGGCAGGTTGTTGAGGTTGCGGGCGCAGCCGTCCGACACGTCCTGGAACCAGACGGCCGCGCAGCTGTCGAGGAGCGTCCCGTCGCCCTCGTCGATACCGTTCAGCTGCCCGACGAGGTGGGCGAACTTCCTCGCATAGTAGTCGTCGATCTTGAGGAGCATGTCGATCACACCCGGGACGCAGGTGCCGATCATGCCCGCGCTCTCCAAGCGACTCGAGAGACCCGCGCTCTCCTGCGTCAGGCCGAGCCCTTTGAAGGTGTAGTTCCCGGGGTATTTCAGGAAGATGACAGGGTTCGCGTTGCACGCCGCTGCGAGCACGGCGAGGTTCGAACAGAGATCAGCGCCGTCTAGACCGTCCGAGATTCGCCGCGTCAGCGCGTCGTCGCCGCTCGGGAACGTGGTCGCCAGGTCGACGTTCTCTTGCGTCGCGCCGAGCGCCGTGGCGAGGGACGTGGTGCACTGCGAAGAAGCCACCACGCTTCCTGTCGCGTCGAGGAGCTCCTTCCAGGCCGCGAGCTTCTGCTTGTCGGCGCGGCTCATGTCGAACCGCTCGAGCGTCTGCAGGTCGCCCTTGACGAGGTCGAGGACGCTCTTGCCGCGCATCGCCGCGTAGGTGGCCGGAGACGTCGGCATCCCCGCCTCGAAGAGGCCCGTGAGGCTGCTGAATGCCTGCGACACGTTGAGGCCCCTGAAGAGGGTCTCCGCGGCGGAGTAGGAGATCGCCGACTGAGAGTTGTCATTCTGACCCGCCGGGTTCAAGAGCAGCGGAGCGCCTTGCGGGCTGAGCTGTCGTGCGATGACGTGGTCCAGCGAGGGACCGGTCGGCTTGGCGTTGAACTTCGTCTCTACGGCGAAGCTGAACGGGTCGTCGCTGTTGGGAGTGACCGGGTGGCACGTGAAGTACGACCCGTTCACCTGCGTATGGCGATCGTTCCCTTGCCCCCGCGCCATCGTCGCCGTCCACTCGTTCATCGCGCGGATGCCTCGAGGCATGAGGAGCTTGTCGACGTAAGGCGCCAGGTGCTTGAGCGTCGTCGACTCGAGGTCCGCGGCGGTGAGCGGGCCGTGCGACTTCTTCGGGAAGAACCGCGTCGTGATGCAGCCATAGTGCGTGTACATCACGATCAGCCGCTTCGGCGGCGTGGCCGGCTGCGCCTGCGCGGTGCGGTCGGCGATCGAGCTGAGGAACGGCGCTGCGACGCAAGCTCCCCCCAGCCCCCGGAGGAAGATTCTTCGGTTCATGCGCTTTGCCATGGTCGTGTTTTTCCATCCTCAATGGACGCAAACGCCCGACTGCCACTCGGAGCGCCTTATGAATGCCCGCGAGATGCACCGCCGATCACCGCTCGACGCGGCAGCCCGGCGCGTCGCCCTCCCACCCTGCGGCGGGCCGCGCCGTCGCCTCGCTTGACCCGGTCCTCCGCGGCGGCATATCCAGGGCTCTGGTCGTTGTAGCGTCGGCAGCGGGGTGCTTGTGGCGAATCTACCTTTGGAGACACTGTCGGAGGTCGATCCCGCGCTCAAGCGCGACCTCGGGCCGCCGCAGCCGTACCTCTTCCGGGTCCTCGAGTGCCGCCATCCGCTCGCTCCCTCGGCGCGCCACGCGCTCGGCGAGATCGACAGCGTCGTGATCGGGCGGGGTGAGCGCGGCTGTGACCGGGGACCGCGCCGCAAGCAGCTCCGGATCCGGGTGCCGGACCCCTGGATGTCGACGGCGCACGCGGAGCTGATCCGCCAGGACGGCGCCTGGCTCATCGAGGACGCCGGCTCGCGCAACGGCACGCTCGTGAACGGCGCGCCGGTCGAGCGCGCTGCCGTGGCGGACGGCGACGTCCTCGAGCTCGGGCGCACGTTCTTCCTGTTCCGCCGGGAGGCCACCTCGCTCGGCGATCCCGCCGATCTCGAGTCGTCCGTGCTCTCGTCCGCCGTCGCGGAGCTGGCGTCGCTGAGCCTGCCGCTCGCGCAGCAGATCCGCGGGCTCATCCAGGTCGCGGATGCCACCGTCTCGGTGGTGGTGCAGGGAGAGACCGGCACCGGCAAGGAGAGGATCGCGCAGGCGGTCCACGCGCTGTCGCGGCGGCCCGGCGCGTTCGTCGCCGTGAACTGCGGCGCGCTCCCCGACACGCTGATCGAGGCCGAGCTGTTCGGGTGCCGCCGCGGCGCCTTCACCGGCGCGCAGGACCGGCCGGGGCTGATCCGCGCCGCCGATGGCGGCACCCTGTTCCTCGACGAGGTCGGCGACCTGCCGCTCGCCGCGCAGGTGGCGCTGCTCCGCGTCCTTCAGGAGCGCCAGGTCCACCCCGTGGGCGCCACGCGGCCCGTCCCCGTCGACTTCCGCCTGGTGAGCGCGACGCAGGAGCCGCTCGAGGACCTCGTGCGGGCCGGGCGTCTCCGCAGCGATCTGCTCGCCCGCCTCGCCGGCATCACCGTGCGGCTGCCTCCGCTGCGCGACCGCCGCGAGGACCTCGGCATCATCACGGCGACGCTGCTGCGCCGGCTGGCTCCGGAGCGGGCGCACGGCCTCGCGTTCGACAAGGAGGCGGCGCGCGCGCTCCTGCTTCACCCCTTCCCGCTCAACATCCGCGAGCTCGAGAAGGCGCTCGAGCGCGCCATCGCCCTCACCGCGGGCGAGCCGATCCGGCTCGAGCACCTGTCGCTCGATGTCCTCCCCGGCGCGGCCGTGCCCCGCGCCGGCGCAGCGCGCCCCGCGTCGTTCGCGCCCGAGGACATCGAGCTCCGGCAACAGCTCGTCGCCCTCCTCGACGAGCACGGCGGCAACCTCAGCGCCACCGCGCGCTCGATGGGCAAGGCGCCGGTGCAGATCCGCCGCTGGCTCCGCCGCTACCAGATCGATCCCGCGCAGTTCCGCCGCTGACCGCGCGGCTGGAACGGGTGGAACAGTACCTGGAACACGTTCCAGGCGCGGCCGCGCCTCGGTCATCGACCAGCGCGAGCTCCATCGCCGCCGAGGAAAGCCGCGCGGATCGCGTCCGGCGCCGCGCTGGACCGTCCCTTGCCTAGGGCGCGGCGGCCGTGCGGCGGCGGCGATCGCGCGAGGCGGCTCCACGCCGGCGCCGGCCACGGTTCAACCGGGAGAGAAAAGGCTGATGAGACTTCACACCGTCACACCGTTCCTTGTGTTGCTCGCCGCGGCGTGCGCCACGCAGCCCGCCGACGAGATCGCCGACGAGGTCTCGGAGACCGCGGACCCGCTGACGTCGCCGGTCGCGGGCGCGGTGGCGAAGCCGGCGTCGTTCGTCATCGTGCCGCCGTGGGGGAACGGCTTGCCGCACACGATCCTGCAGGGGTACGGCACGAACCTGCACCAGAACACGAGCGCGCCTGGCAACTCCAATGATCATTACGCGCTGGATATCAACCTCGGGCTGAACGAGGCCGTGTACCCGATCGCCGACGGGACGGTCATCTACGCGGGGCCGGCCCAGGGCGGCTGGTCCAGCTACGGAAACATCGTGTTTCTCAATCACGTCGTGGGAGGCGTGAATTATCAATCGCTGTACGCGCACCTCTCCAGCGTGGCCGGCATCAGCGGCTCGGTCTCCACGAGCACGGTGATCGGATACGCCGGCAACAGCGGCACGGCGTCCGTCCACCTTCACCTCGCGATCTACCGGGGCGCCAGCTTCTACAACGCGACCGGCGCCCGGGGCCCCTACGGGGGCAACGCCGTCGTCCCCGAGGCGTTCGCCTCGTGCACGAAGAACGGCGGGAGCTGCGAGAACATCGCCCCCGGCAACGTCCTCGTGAAGACGTCCGCGCCGCCGCCGTGCGGATCGAGCTGCACGCAGTGCGTGCTGCAGCAGCGGACGGACGTCCTGCCCTTCTATCAGGCGAGCGGCTGGGACACGTCGTGCGGCAACCGCGACGCGCTCGTCACCAACTGGTGCGGCATCGATCCGGGCGGGTGCGTGACGGTGAAGTCGTCGTCGGCGTGCCAGGCGAGCTGCATCGCACAGGGGTCGTGCGGCAACGCGTGCACCGCCTGCGTGCTGCAGCAGCGGACGGACATCCTGCCGTTCTACCAGGGCAACGGCTGGGACACGTCGTGCGGCAACCGCAACGCCGTCGTGACCAACTGGTGCTCGCTCGATCCGAGCGGCTGCGCCGCCGTGAAATCGGGGAACGCCTGCCGGGCCGCCTGCGGCGGGTAGGCGCCGCGGCCCGCTCGCGTGACGCATTCGCAGCCGTCCTCACTCATGGATATCGCATTCCAACCTCATTGACTTACCGGAGAATCGACATGAACCGTGCATGCATCCGTGGCTCGCTCCTGCTCGCAGGGATCCTCACGGCAGCGGCCTGCAACGACGTAGAGCCCGAGGAGGGGCGCGAGCTCCTGGTCGGCACGACCGAGCAGGCCATCTCCACCGCCGTGCTCCAGTCGCGCTCCAACGCCATCAAGTCCGTCCACGCCAGCCACCCGTACATCCATAACCCGCTCATCTTCGCCGGCATCGCGTACACCGAGACGCAGATGGGGCACTGCTACTCCGAGTACTACAACCAGGTCAGCACGAACGTCTGCGCCGGGCCCTACTCGGCCGACTGCGGCGGCCCCGTGACCGCCGGCTACTGGGATGGTCCCTGTAACGCTCAGGGCGGCGGCCTCGGCATGTGGCAGTTCGACGAGCTCACGTACACCCAGACCCTGAACAAGTGGACCACGAGCGGATACTGGAATGGCCAGACGCACGACATCCTCAGCGTCGCGGGCAGCATCTCCGCGGCCATCGACTTCGTCCTGTTCAAGGCGTGGTATTCATCCTACACGCCGTACTTCTCGTCCTACCAGGCGATGTATACCTGGATCAACAGCATCCGGCCCGTGAACGGGAATGCGGACTACGAGAACTGGCTCGGCTTCCTGGCCAACAGCTACAACGGCCAGTCGTGGGGGCACCCCGACTGGAGCACCACCAAGGAAAAGTACCGGACCAGCACCGCCTACGTGTACACCGCGATGGGCGGAGACTCGTACTGGTACGGCTCGCCGCCGCCGCCGCCTCCGCCGCCGCCGTGCGGATCGAGCTGCACGCAGTGCGTGCTGCAGCAGCGGACGGACGTCCTGCCCTTCTATCAGGCGAGCGGCTGGGACACGTCGTGCGGCAACCGCAACGCGCTCGTCACCAACTGGTGCGGCATCGATCCGGGCGGGTGCGTGACGGTGAAGTCGTCGTCGACGTGCCAGGCGAGCTGCATCGCACAAGGGTCGTGCGGCAACGCGTGCACCGCCTGCGTGCTGCAGCAGCGGACGGACATCCTGCCGTTCTACCAGGGCAACGGCTGGGACACGTCGTGCGGCAACCGCAACGCCGTCGTGACCAACTGGTGCTCGCTCGATCCGAGCGGCTGCGCCGCCGTGAAATCGGGGAACGCCTGCCGGGCCGCCTGCGGCGGGTAGGCGCCGCGCGGGAGCGGCGGCCCGCGGTCTGCTCAGCCTAGTCCTGCGGGTGTAAGCTGCGCCGCATGGGCGTGGCCTCGCACTGCGATCGCGTCGAGGCGCTGCCCGAGACGAGCCGGTTCCAGATCGTACGCCAGCTCGGCGCGGGCGGCATGGGCGTGGTGTTCGAGGCCATCGATCTCCTCCGGGGGACGCGGGTCGCGCTCAAGGTGCTCCGGCGGCTCAGCCCGGAGGCGCTGCTGCGCTTCAAGACCGAGTTTCGCGCGCTGCAGGACCTGCAGCACCCCAACCTGATCCGCCTCGACGAGCTGATCGCCGACGGCCAGCAGTGGTGCTTCACGATGGAGTGCGTCGCGGGCGTGGACTTCCTCGCCCATGTGGGCGCGCCCGTCGGCGAGAGCGCGCCCGCGCTGTCGCACACGCTCGAGGAGACCGCGGAGACCGGCTCCGCTCCATGGCCGGCCGGACCGGGCGCGGGCGCGCCCCCGGCGCCGGAAGGCGCGCCGGCGCCGGGACGGTGCTTCGATGAGGCGCGCCTGCGCGGCGCGCTGAAGCAGCTCGTCCAGGGCCTCGCCGCGCTCCACGCCGCCGGCAAGGTGCACCGGGACATCAAGCCGTCCAACATCCTCGTCACGCCCGAGGGGCGCGTCGTGCTGCTCGATTTCGGCGTCATCGCCGACGTGCGGCGCGCCCCGGACGGCTACGTCGTCGGGACCCCGCTCTACATGGCGCCCGAGCAGACCGACGCGCGCGCGGTCGGGCCGGCTGCGGACTGGTACGCCGTGGGGCTCGTGCTTTACCAGGCATTGACCGGACGGATGCCGTTCGGCGCCGCGCCGCTCGAGGCGCTGGAGCTCCGCAAGCGCCTGGAGCCCGCGCCGCCGTCGAGCCTGGGGGCCGACGTGCCGGAGGATCTCGATCGGCTGTGCGCCGATCTCCTGCGCATCGACCCTGGCGCGCGGCCGGACGACGCGGAGGTGCTGCGGCGGTTGTCGATCCGGACCGTCGACCCCGGGACGCATGGATGCTTCGTCGGCCGGGTGCGCGAGCTCGGCGAGCTCGACGCGTGCTTCGCCGCGGTGAGGAGCGGCGGGTCGCGCGCGCTCCTCGTCCACGGCGAGTCGGGCGCAGGGAAGACCGCGCTCGTGAGCAGGTTCCTCGAGCAGATCGAGCGCGCCGCGCCCGCGGTGGTCGTGCTGGCGGGCCGGTGCTGCGAGCGCGAGTCGGTGCCCTACAAAGCCGTCGATGAGATCGTGGACGATCTCATCTGGCACCTGAACCGCCTGCCCCCCGCCGAGGCCGCCGCGCTGCTGCCGGAGCACGCCGCGGCGCTCGCGCAGCTGTTTCCGGTGCTGCAGCACGTGCCGCTCGTCGCCGCGGCGGTACGGGCGAAGGGCGAGCCGGCGCTCGGCCCGCGCGAGCTGCGCCTGCGCGCCTTCGCGACGCTGCGCGAGCTCCTCGCGGGCCTCGCGCGGCGGCAGCCGCTGGTGCTGTCCATCGACGATCTGCAGTGGGCCGACGCCGATAGCCTCGCGCTCCTCGCGGACGTCATGGCGCCGCCCGCGCCCCCCGGGCTCCTGCTCCTCGCGACGGTGCGCTCACCGGGCGGCGCCACCGGCGGCGCCGCCGAGCTGCTCCCCGAGGCCCGCCACCTCCGCCTGGCGGGGCTCCCGCCGGACGAGGCCCGCGAGCTGGCCGGGGCGCTGCTCGCGCGCGAGCTGGCGCAGCCCGACGAGCGCCAGCGGATCGCCGCCGTGATCGCCGGGGAGTCGGGCGGCCACCCGCTGTTCATCGACGAGCTCGTGCGGCGCAAGCTCGCGCTCGGAATGCAGGCGGAGACGCCGCGCCTCGAGGAGGCGCTGGCGGCCCGCGTCCGCGATCTCGAGGCCGAGGACCGCGCCGTGCTGGAGCTCGTGGCGACCGCCGGCGCGCCGCTCGCGCGGGAGATCGTCGCCGCCACCGCCGGGCTCGGGTTCGACGAGCTCGCGCGCCGCATCGCCTCGCTCCGCGCGGTGAACCTCCTCCGCCGCGCCGCGACCCCCGCCGGGCCCGCCGTCGAGCCGTACCACGATCGCGTCCGGCGGGTGGTGCTCTCCGGGCTCGCCCTCGAGGCGCAGCGCGGCCTCCACCTTCGGCTCGCCGAGACCCTCGAGCAGCGCGGGGCGGACGCGGAGACGCTCGCGGTCCACTTCCACGAGGCCGGCGAGGCGCGCAGGGCCGCGCCCTGGGCGACGGTGGCGGCGGCGCGCGCGGCGGCCGCGCTCGCGTTCGACCGCGCGGCGAGCCTGTTCCGCATGGCGGCGGCCCACGAGCCGACCGGCACGCCGGAGGGGCGACGGCTGCGGATCGGGCTCGCCGAGGCGCTGGTCAACGCCGGCCGCTGCGCGGAGGCGGCGCGCGCGTTCGAGGAGGCGGCGGTCGGGGCAGACGGCCCGCTGGCTGCCGAGCTGCAGCGGCGCGCCGCCGAGCAGTACTTGCGCAGCGGCCACATCGACGCGGGGCTCGCGGCCACCGCCGGCGCGCTCGAGCCGCTCGGCATCGTCCTCCCGCGCACCCCGCGCGGGGCGCTCGCCTCGCTGGTCGTCCGGCAGGCGCACCTCCGGCTGCGCGGTCTGCGCTACCGCGAGCGGGCGGCGAGCGAGATCCCGGCGGAGGAGCTCAGCCGGATCGACATCTGCTGCTCGTTGGCGTTGGCGATGGGGATCGCCGATCACGTGCGCGGCGCCGACGTCCAGGCCCGCCACGTGCTCCTGGCGCTCGAAGCCGGCGAGCCGGTACGGCTCGCCCGCGCCCTCGCGATGGAGGCGGGCTACGTCTCGGCGGGGGGCATGCCGTCGCGCGCGCGCGCGGCGCACCTCCTCGACCTCGCCGTCGGGCTCGCGCGGCGGATCGATGACCCGCACGTGCTGGGGCACGTCGACGCCTTCGGCGCCGTGCTCGCCTTCGGGATCGGCGACTGGCGCTCGGCGCGCGCGCACTGCGAGCGCGCGCGGGCCACGCTGCGCGACCGCTGCCTCGGCGTCACCTGGGAGCTCGACTCGATCGAGTTCATCGAGCTCTGGGCGCTGTACTACGAGGGCGAGCTCGCGGAGCTGTCGCGCCGCGTGCTGCTGCGCCTGCGCGACGCCGAGGAGCGCGGCGACCGCTTCACGGCCACCAACCTGCGCACGTCGTTCGTCCCGCTCGTCCGCCTCGCGGCGGACCAGCCGGCGGAGGCGCGCCGCGAGGGCGCGCGGGCCGCGCGCGAATGGTCGAGCGGCGGGTTCCACCTCCAGCACTACAATTTCGAGATCTTCTCCGAGGGTCAGATCGGCCTGTACCTCGGCGAGGCCGAGGCTGCGTACCACCGGATCTCGAAGCGGTGGACGGCGCTGCGGGTCTCGATGCTGACCCTGTTTCAGCAGCTCCGCATCGAGGCCCTGCACGTGCGCGCTCGGTGCGCGCTCGGGGCGGCGAGCGCCGCGCGCGGGCTCGCGCGGGAGCGATGGCTCTGGGCCGCCGCGCGGGACGCACGGCGGATCGGGCGGGCTCGCGCGCGCTGGTCGGAAGGTCTGGCCCACCTCCTTGCCGCCGGCATCGCTGCGGTCCGCGGCGACCGAGAGACCGCGGCGCAGCTCGCGTGCGAGGCGGCGCGCGGCTGCGAGGCGGCCCACATGGGCCTGTATGCTGCGGCGGCGCGCCGCTGCCTCGGCGCGCTCGTCCAGGGCGACAGGGGCCGCCGGCTCGTCGCCGAGGCCGACGCATGGATGGCGAGCCAGGGCGTCCTCAATCCGCCGCGCATGACCGCGGTCCTGGCGCCCGGGTTCCCGGGCGCCTGAGGCGAGCGTTCCTGCGAGCCGAGGCTCGTCGAGGCGCAGCCGCCGTCCGCGGCGACCGGCCTTCTCGCTCCTCGAGCACGTTCGAGGGGAAACCCGTGATGCAACGCTCGATGCCAAGTTCGCGTGCGGAGTTTTCGGCGTAGTCGGCGCCACCCGTGCTCCAGCAATACAGCACTACTCCCTGCTCATGAAGCTGCCGGACGTGTTCGACGACCGCCGGCATCGGGATCCGTTTCGAACCGAAGGAACGGACGAGCGTATCGTCGACGTCGACGTAAGCCACGAGCTGCTTCGCGTTCATGACAACTTTCCGTCTAACCCGGTGACGCAGACCATGGTCAAGGTACTTCCCTAGAATGGTCAGAACATGCGTGAGTTCGTCTGATGCCCCGGCGATAATCAGCGGGCGAAGGCCGTTTGATTCGTTGCCTTGTTGGGCCGCATCCGTCAACCGTCAGGAGAGCACCTCGGCGGCAGTCTTCGCCCCAAGGACGTTATCGATCCAGCGGTCGAGGGTCGCAATGTCCATGCATGCCTGGATGCGCGCGCTCTCGTTCTCGGTGACCACGATCCCTGCACGCGCGAGCAGCCGCAACAGCGTATCCCTCTTGCCCTTGAGCTCGCCCTCGCGCATGCCCTTGAGCTCGCCCTCGCGCATGCCCTCGAGCTTGCCTTCACGCATGCCCTTGAGCTCGCCCTCGCGCATGCCCTCGAGCTTGCCGCGATCGATGAGCCTCTGCACGAACGGGGGAAAAGTCGCCTCGCCTTCGATCTGCCGTTCCATGACCAACGCCTCCAGTGCCTGCCGCATCGGTTCGCGCAACCCGTTCCAGATGAGCTGAAAGTAGACCATCGCGTGCTCCTGGTCGAGCCGGCCGAGGGCAACGAGCGCCGCCTGGACCACGGTGAGCCCGTTCGGCCCGTTGCCGTGCGCCACCGCCGAGAGCACGGCGAGCTCTGTCTCTGCTTCCGCCTCGGCTGGGTCGGTGATCTCGGGGACGACGGCCGGACCGAGCACCAGCGGCGCGACGTTGCCGAGGCCCAGGCCGAGATCGATGTTCTCGGCCGCCCAGGCAGCCACGCCTGCGTCCGGCGCGATCACGAGGACGACCGTACGGCAGCGCTTCTTGGCGCGCACGACCGTGACGTACGTCGGCCACGAGAACTTCTTGTTCGGGTCCATATCGCGCTGGACCTCGAGGACGATCGCCAGCACGCGCGCGCCGCTCGCGTCCCGAAGCTCGAGCACCAGGTCAGCGCGGAACTCCACCGGGATGAGCTGGTCGAGCGACGACTCGACCACCCCGACCGAAGCGTACGGCGGCACCTCGACGTGGAAGAGCGTCGCGAGCAAGTGGGGCGCGAGCTCCGGGTGCTCACGGAACATCTCGACGAGGGCGTTGTGCTCGAGCGTCGGCATGACGCTCGGCCTCGAGCATTCCCCGTGCCGACGCGAAACGCCGAGAAAACGCGAGGAGAGCTCCAGCCTCCGGGGTGGCGGCGCCATGGCGGAGGCGGCGACCACTCCCCACTCCACGGCACGACGGCCCAACGCCGCGTTCAGCGGCGAGGGCGGCGCGCTGCGACGCCATCGTGCGCTGCAACGGGTTGCAGGTCTGTGACCGGATGGAGCGCGGTGAGCGGAGCAGCGTGATCGTCCGAAGGTCGCAATGGATCTGAGGCGGTCGCGCTGCTCTGCTCGACCAGCCTTCTTTCTCCTGGCCGACGTTCGAATGACCCGCGCGCAACGGAGCGGCGCCGCAAGGCGCCACGGCGTTGCTCGTCGGGTTCATTCGGGAGTCAGGCGGCATCAATCCACCCGCGCGCGTCGCACTCGTTGCAGGGGAACTCGATTCCGAATCCGGGTACCGGTTCAGCTACGCGTTTGCCGTTGCACTTCGAGCAGACTGACGAGCCCGGAGGTGGCTGCGGGATCAGCTCGAGAAGCTCGACGATGCCCGTGTTCCGGGCGCCGACGACCAGCGCGGAATGTGCGCGCCAACCGCCAACCTCGACGACCTCATCGCCGTCCCAACCACGGAGGTCTTCGAGAACGCGGCCGTCGGAGGTCAGGTAGGCCATCGGTCCCATGCCAGGGTCGAGCAAGAACGCGTCGTACTTGTCTTCAACCTCGTCCTGCCAAGAGTTCATGGCCGCGACGTACTGCCTGGCCGCCTGATCGACGGGAAAAGCTCCAGAGAAGAGGTGACGAATGAAATCGATGAAGTTGCCGCCCATCTGCTCGCGCGGCGCGCCGGCAGCACTGCGGGCTGCCCGCAGCTGACGCTGTTCAAGACGTCGAGCGCGCAGGCGTTCAAGCAAAGGCGGTGGGATTTCGAAGGGCATGCGAGGACCTCCTGCGGGGTTGCCGTCTCTGCCTAACCATACGTCGATTGGTCAACCGGAGCCGCCGGACCAGCTCTGTCTAGACCGTCGCCATTTGCAACATGCCACACCAAAAATCTCACGGATCGGCTCTGCGCCTCAAGGCCCAACCGCTGTCCAGCGCCATAGGGTAAATCCGTCTAACACCAGCGGCAATCGCCGCCTTTCCGGGGGGCCGATGGCGCCTGGAGGGGCCTATGGACGGATCGCGGCGCCTGTGTCGGGCTGACACGCGAGGGTCCGGGCCTGCGCCGGCGCGAGCGGAGAGCGAACCAGTATCCAGCAGCGCCGCTCACTCGATCACGATCGGCCGGGCCGGGACCACCGCGCGCGGCAGCTCCTCCTGCGCCACCCGGGCCTGCGCCTCGGGCGCCGTCACCTTCCCCGCGAGCGCGAACCGCACCGGGATCTCCACCAGCGTCGAGAGCCCGTTCGCCTCCAGGGAGGCCCGCAGCGCGAGGACGCCGTTCACCTGCCGCACGCCCTCGAGCGGCGCCGCCAGCGACACCCCGGGGGGAAGCGGGATGCGCACGTCGACCTCGATCGGGCGGCCCAGCGCGTGGCGCAGCGAGACCCCGAGCTTCCCCGTCGCGCCCGCGCGCGGGCGCTTCGGCCAGGCGATCTCCACCTGCACGGGGCTCGCCGCCGCGGCCGGCGGGCGGCTCCAGCGCCGGAGCGCCGGGCGCTCCAGGCGCGCCACGACCGCGGGCCCCGCCACCGCGACCGCCACCTCCGTCGCGCCCGCGTCGAGCGGCACCACGAGTCGCCCCGACGGCCCGACCTCCACCTCGCGGCGCGCGCCGCCCGACGTCACCGTGACCCGCGCCGCCTCGCGCCCCTCGCCCCCGTGCGCCAGGAGCGCGCGCACCACCGCGAGCGTGCTGGCCGGCGCGCCGTAGCCGCCGCGCACGTCCCGCTGCACGCCCACCCAGCCGAGGAGCTTCGCGGGCGGCGCCGCGCTCCGGCCGAGCCCGGCAGCGCGGAGGAGCGCCGCGTAGACCACCGCGCGCGCGCTCCGATCCTCGGCCTGATCCGGCGGCAACGTGATGGCGCCGGTCGGGCGCAGCGCCACCCAGGCGCGCAGCCGGTCCGCCACGCTCGCGGCCAGCGCAGCCCGGTGAGGCCGCTCCGCGAGCGCGAGCAGGACCCGGGCGAGCGCCGCGCGATCGCCGCTCCGGATCACCTCGTCCACCGTCCGCGTGACGAGCGCGTCCCAGCACGCGTTCACCGCGCCTCCCGCCGGCGAGGGCTCGATGATGTCGAGCGCGTCGAGCGCCGCCGTGGGCTGCAGGGGCTCGGGCGGGCAGCGCGCGTCGACCTTCGGCAGCTCCTCCGCCACGGCCGCGGGCGCGAAGGCGCGCGCACGGAGCGCCGGGGGCCAGAAGCCCACGTCCTTCTTGCCGTCCTTGTACGCGAGCAGCCGGCCCACGGCGCGGCGGCCGACGTCCTCCGCGCGCGCGGCGAGCGGCGCGCCCTCGCCCCCGCGCGCCGCGGCCCAGCGGCCCACGAGCGCCGCGACCTCCACCGCGTCCGCCATCGCCCCTGCGGACGAGAGCCGGTCGGGATCCATGGCCTCGAGCGCCGCGGCGAGCGCGCCCGCGAGGCCGCGCTCGACCACGAGCCGGGGGCGGCCGGTGAGCTGGTAGCGCTGCGCGTCCGCCGAGACGCGCAGCGTGGCCGCGGCGCCGCCCTCGACGCCCTGGGCGTGGGTCAGGTCGGTGGGCTCGCCCGCCGGGCGCACGTCCCACGCGTGCACGAGCGCGTCGCCCGGGACCCCCTGCGCCTTCACGGCGACCGCGAGCTCCGCCCGCCCCGCGCGCAGCGCGCGCACCCGGACGCGCACCGGCGCCGCGCCGCCCGCGGGCACGTCGACCGCCGCCGCCCGGCGCCGCGCGTCCGCGAGGGCGGCCACGCCGCGCGCCGTGAGCTCCACGGTCGCGCGGAGCGGCCTCGGCGAGCGGTTCCGGACCGAGACCTCCACGTCGACCTCGTCGCCCTCGACCCACGCGGCGCCCGCCTCCACGCGCGCCGAGAGCGGCTGCGCGGTGGGCACGTCGAGCGTGGCCGTGGCCGGCGTGGCGCCGTCCGGCACGCCCACGAAGGCGAGCCGGAAGGTCGTCTCGACGTCGCCGAGCGGAACGCGCATCCGCAGCCGACCATCCCTGTCCGTGCGCTGGGGCGGCGACCAGAAGAGCACGCCCCGCGGCGCGCCGTACGACGTGCGGGCGGCTGCGCCCAGCCTGACGCGGCCCTGGCCGAACCCGCTGCCGGAGCCCGAGCCCGCGCCGATGGCGCCGATGCCGCCCAGGCCGATCCCCTCGCCCAGCGACGTGCCCGTGAGCTCCTCCAGGAGGCTCTCCCACGCCGACACCGTGGCGTCGCCGACCTCCATGTCGAACTTCGCGTCGACCAGGCGATCCTCGCCGATCGCCCTGGCGTACGGCGTGCCCGAGCGCAGCACGCGCTCGAACGGATCGCGCACGTCGTCGCCCGTGCCGATCCGGCCGTCGGGCCCGGGCGCGTGCAGGGCGAAGCCGCGCCGCACCGTGAGGAACGGCGTGGGCGGCGCGGTCGTCGGGGTGAACTGGATCGTGCCGCCCCAGGGATCGAGCAGGAGCGACTCCTCGAGCTGCTCGTCGCGCACCAGGCGGCGGAGCAGCGCGTTCGGATCGCGGAGCGCCGGCTCGTCGGGGTCGAGCAGCCGCTCGCGCCGGAACGCGCGCGCCGCGGCGAGGATGCGGAAGAGCTTGAGGCGGGTGACGCGGCGAGCGACGTGATCGAACGTGACCTGCGGATCCACCGCCAGGAGGTCCGCGAGCGAGAGCGGCTCGCCGCCGGGCGTCTCGGGCGGCTCATCCATGGCGGCCGTGACCAGGGTCATCAGCTCGGGGTTCCACGGATACGCGCCGCCCGGCCCGCGGCGGCGCACGTCGCGCAGCCGCTCCGGGTCGCTGGTGGCCTCGAAGACCGCCCCCTCGAGCGAGCGGAGCACCTGGCCGAACGCCTCGTCGAGCGCCGCCGGCGCGGAGCCGGCCGGATCATTCGCCGGCGCGATCGCCGCGCGCGCCCGCGCGCCGAGCTCCGCGCGCCGGAGCGGATCGAGCGCGGGATCGCCCTCCAGGAACGCGCCGCAGCGCTCGGGCTCGACCATGCCCTGGCAGAGCCGCGCGCGCGTGTCGAGCGCCGCGAGGCCGCCGACGCTGCCCCCGCCGTGCAGGTCCACGACGACGGCCGCGACGGTCCCGGGCAGACCGCGGCCGCCCCCGTCGGTGAGCGCGAGGTCCACGTCGACGGCGCCGCGCGGGGCCGCGCGGCCGCCGGCGATGCGGGCCTCGAGCCGCGGGAGCACGCGCGGCGTGACGAGCACCGCGCCGCCGGCCTGCCGCGCGGCGGCGCCCGTCCGGGGAGCGGCGGCGCTGAGCGCCCAGACGCCGGCCGCGCCCTCGGGCAGGCCGAGCGCGCCGCCCTCCGCGCCCCCGGCGATCCAGGCGCTCGCCGCGCGCGCCGAGCTGGCGGATGACTGAACGATCACGCTCCAGCCGGCGCCGTCCGCTGCCCTGCCCTCCGGCCGCCGGTCAGCGCGGGCGCCCGCGCCGCCGGCGTCGATCACGCGCAGCGCGAGCGCGTCGCCGGCGCGGGCGAGCAGCCGTTCGGGCCGGAGCAGCGCCGTGGCCTCGCGATCGACGGAGACGCACAGCGCGAACGGCTCGCGCCGCGACGCGAGCGCCGGGAGCTCGCCCGCCGGCCGCACGCGCACCGCCGCCGCGACGCCGCCGGCGCACGGCCCGACGTTGCGGAAGGCCCCGAGCTCGACGGGCGCGTCCCAGGTCACCTCGGCCTCGCCGTACGCGTCGGTGGTCACGGTGGCACCTAGCCCGTCGCCCTCGACCGTGAAGGCGCCCTGCACCGGCTTCCGCCGCGCGTCGCGGACGCGCAGGAGCATGCGCTGAGCGGCGCCCGGGACGATCGCGCCCGCCTCCGGGAGCAGCGCCGCCTCCGAGGTGGGGCTCTCCACGGAGACGGCGGCCTCGCTCTCGAGCTCGCGCCCCTCGAACGTCGCGCGCGCGACGACGCGCAGCGTGGTCCCCACGCCTTGCACGACGGTGGTGGGCGCCGCGGCCGCGCCGCGGATCTCGCCGGCCGCGTCGGTGCGCGCGGGCGTGGTGAGCTTCTCCCACGCGGCCCTGTCCTCGGGCGGGTTCGTGCCCTTCGGCCCGATCCAGGTCCGCACCGGCAGCCCGGCCACGGGCAGGCCGGCGCCGTCGCGGATCCGGATCACGTAGGCGGCGCGATCCCCGGCGCGCAGATCCTGCTCGGACCACTCGGCCAGCATCTGCGGGGCGCCGGGCGTCTCCTCGCGCGGCGAGAGGGAGATCTGCGCGGCGTTCGACGAGGCCCCCGCCGCGCCCCGCGCGCGGGCGCGGAGGACCCAGCGCCACCCGGGCTCGTCGATCCAGGGGACGGGCACGCGCGCCATGGCGACGCCGGCCGCGTCGGTCGTGACCACGGCCGTGTGCCGCGCGACGCCGCCCTCGAGCAGGCTGACCTCCACGGGGACGCGCGGGGCCGGCTGCCCCGAGACTTGGCTCTGCACCGTGATCCACGCCGACGTCGCGCCGCCCGGCACCACGCGCGTGTCCGGGACGTGCAGGTCGACGTGGAGCGGCGCTTGTCGTTGCACGGTGAGCGTCCGGGTCCGCTGCCGGTCGCCGGCGCGCACGCCGAGAAGCAGCCGGAGCTCGCGCTCGGGCCCGTCGGGGATCGGGACGTCGAGGTGAGCGCGCCCCTTCGCGTCGGTGGTGACCCGCACGGGCGGCGGGACGGCGCTGACCTTGCCGAGGTGCTCGGGATCCCAGGTCGCCTCCACGGTGGCCGCCTCGAGCGGCCGCAGCGTGACCGCGGTGGGGAAGCCGAGCGCGAGGACCTGGACCGGCAGGGTGGCGCCGGGCGCGCCGCCGTCGGGCGCGTGAATGAAGAGATCGAGGCCGCGGGCGACCGCGTCGCGACGGTCCGTGGCCGCGTCGGAGGTCGCGGCGGCGCCGAGGGAGGCGATGACGAGGAGCCCGGTGAGTGGAAGGGAAGAGTTGGGCATCGGTGGCTTTCGACAGGGCCGAGGGGCGCAGGTTCCTGCGCAGGGCGAAGGGGCGCGGGTTCCTGCGCTGCACGGCCGCTCGGGATGGCCGGCGCGGCGCGCGATCGGACCGGCGCGCCGTCCGGCGATGGGCTCCGGGGCGATGGTACCCTCCCCGGCATGTCCCTCGTGATGACCGGCGACGCCATCGAGGACGAGGGCGCCGTTGCCGTGTGTTTCACCACCGATCACCGACCAAGGGCATCGTGACCACCCCGTCGGGGCGGGTTACCTGTCCCCACCGTGACCGCGGAGGAAGCGATGGCGACGAGGGCGGAGCGGGCCGAGCGGGTGGAGCGACGGGAGCGCAGCGGGCCGAGCCAAGAAAGAGCTATCGATCTTGCTCGCTGACCAGCGCTATCAATCGCGCGCCTTCGTCCTGGAAGTACTTTTCGACGCCTGTCCTTGCTGCGCTCGCTGCGGCCTTTATCGATTTCCCCGCGGATCGCGGCGATTCGATCGATCGTGCGGCGGACGCCATCGCGTCGGCGGCCGATCGCGCCGCTTCCTTCGCGAGCCGCGCTTCGGTTCTGGGATTGTGTTTGACCGCGTCGGCGAGCCAAGGTGCAGCGGATTCGATGGAGTTTTGTTCCTTGTACACCTTTCTCGCCTGGGCTTCGGCCGCTTTCGCCGATCTCTCCGCGTCGGCGATGGCCTCCTTTTCCGCGGCTTCGGTCTCGTACCCGGACAGCATTTGCTCGCAGTGCTTCACCACGCGTTGAATCGCGTCGCGACAAGCGGCCGCGTACTTCGCCTCGTTGCTTTGCAGCATCGCCATCTGCGCGTTGTGCCGTGCGATGGCCAGCTTCCAGCGGACTGGTTCGATGTTCGCTCCCACCGGGATCGCTTGCAGGACGTGGATGGCAAAGATGGCACACTCCTTGCTGGGTAGCCCTTCGAACACGGCGTCCTCCGCCCACGCGAACCATTCGGGCAGACCGAGCGTCGTCGGATAGAGCGCGTAGTCGTCGCTCTCGATGGTGCAGCCGACGGCCGTGCCGACTTCCCCGGTCCAGATCGCTTTGCCTTGCACGATGTGGTCCAGCGCATAATGCGCCTCCAGGCGGGCGAGGTGCTTCTCCTTCAACGCCGCATCACCACGAAAGGTTCGAAGAAGAGGCTGCATGCGTCGTTGGGTAGTTTACGATGGCTCGTCAGCCACCCATGAGCTTCTAGAACGCCGATCACGTTGTTCAAGCGAGAAATGAACCGCCAAGACGCCAAGACGCCAAGACGCCAAGATTTTTTCTCTCTTTACTTGGCGTCTTTTTGGGTCCCGGTAGGGACGGCCCGTGCTGACCTACCTTCGGTCAACCCGGGCCGCCCCCCGGACAGAACCCGGCGAGCGGATTTCCCGCACCGGGCTCCCACCTCGGGTCGACGGACTGGCTCGCGGTAGAGCTGGCCAGGGATGATGGATGCGGGGCTGCGGCAGGGGGAACCGCTGCTCGAACGCCGTTCGTTGCGGCCGGGACCAGTGCGCACGCTGGCTCCTCTGCTGAAGCTGGAGGTGCCAGCTTGCGCGCGCGCGTTCCCGGAACTGGTGCAACGCCCGGTAGTTTGTGGGCACCCCGTAGTACCGGAAGTGCCCTTCGAGCACGCTGGAGAGCCATGCGTGCTGGGCTCGCACGGGCTCATGCCGACGCTCGCGCATCTCTTCGCGCAGGCTCGCCAGCTTGGCGTTCCGTTTCTTCCGCGAGGTACGACGCTTCAGCTGGAACTCGCCTCGCCGGCTTACGCCGGCGATGTGCGTGAACCCCAGGAAGTCGAACGTCTCGGGGCGTGTGCGCCCGTCGCGCTCGGCGTCCTGCCGGGCGAATCTCCCGAACCGAAGCACCCGGGTCTTCTCCGGGTGCAGCTCCAGGCCGAACTTCGCGACACGAGAGGCCAGGGCCTCCCGCATCGCGCGCGCGTCCTGCTCGTACTGGAAGGTCACCGCGAAATCGTCGGCGTAGCGCACGATGTACACCTCACCGCGCGCATGCCGCTTCCTCCACTGGTTGGCCCACAGATCGAACGCGTAGTGAAGGTAGACGTTCGCAAGCAGCGGGCTGATGGTCCCTCCCTGCGGCGTCCCTTCCTTCACCTCGCGCAGCTCGCCTTCCTCCATGACGCCCGCGTGCAGCCACTTCATCAGCAGCCGCACCATGCGCCTGTCCCCGATCCGGTGCTCGAGGAACTTCTGCATCCATCCGTGATCGATGGTGTCGTAGAACGACCGGATGTCTGCATCGAGCACCCAGCTCGTCTTCCGGCTGATGGCCTCTGCGAGCGCGTTCAGGGCGTCGTGCGGCCCCCGGCCGGGCCGGAAGCCATACGACAGCCCCAGGAACTCTTGCTCGTAGATCGGCTCCAGCACCATCCGCACCGCCTGCTGGACGAGCTTGTCCTCCAGCGCCGGGATGCCGAGCGGTCGCATGCGACCATCGCCTTTCGGGATGTGCACGCGCCGCACCGGCTGCGGGTGGTAGCTGCCGCGGTGGATGCGATCCTGCAGGTCGAGCAGGCGGGCATCGAGATGCTCGCCGTACTCTTCCCACGTGGTCCCGTCCACTCCGGGCGCCGCGCGCCTGCGCAGGCGATGGTACGCCTCCTTCAGCAGCGGCGCCTTGATCGCGCTCAGCAGGTTGTCGAACCGCTCCCCTTTCTTCTCCTTCGCTCGCTGTCCGATCCGCATCACTTGCGTGGGCGCGTCTTGCCGGTCCTGAGCCCGGGACGCGTTTCGTGCTGCGGATTTTCCCTCGGCCTCGGGCCGTCCCTCCACCGACTCGACGGGCGTTACCCGCGTCTTCGCCGGCTTCCCCGGTACCATGCCCTCGTCCGACTCCTCGAAGTACGACACCACGGATTGCGGCTCGGCGCCTTCCCGTGGCTGTCCGCTGCCCACCACCGGCATCGCGGCTCCTTCGAGGTCTCCCGGTTTCCGTGCATGAGGCGTGTGTGCACGTGCCGAACTCCTCGACCCCGGAGGGGATGGACGGCCCAGGTCCACGTTGTTCGGGCCTCCACCATGGCCTTCCACGCAAGACAATCGTGTCGGCCCCCTCGAACTGAACCGTTTCGAGGCTCTATCGCCCGGCCCGCTCACTCGTCCCCCTACGCTTCGCCTCGCGGGTCACCCCACGCTGCGCAAGGGTGGCCTTCCCGGGGGTGGACTCCTCCCGGGGCAGGACTTGCTCGATTTGCTGGTGCTGCTCCTCGTTGCTCACCTGCTCCCTCATGCCGGTCTTGACCGGCGCATCCGTCTTGGCGGTTCGAAATTCTGCGCTTTTCAGGCATTTTCAAGCCGTTTGTCGCTCTAGGCGCTCGATGACCCGATCACTTCTCGAAGGACGCCTCGTTGCGGGGACCCCACGCCCATGCCGGCCGACGACATCGGCTTGGAGCCCCGGAGCGCTCCACCTCGTCACTTGGGCCCGAATCCCCAACCAAGTTCAGAAGTTTCGCAGACGCGCGCCTCGATCACATCGTAAATGCAGTGCTGGCGCGCCGGGTAAAAATCGCGCCCCACCAGCCCAGAAAGCCTTTCGCCGGCCTCGTTCCATCCGCGCTTTCCATCCTCCGCGGAAGGATCATCGACGGATGCGTCTATCAGCTGTTCTTCAGGCACCGTAGCGGGACAATCGGCGGGCATCGTGGCCAGGGCGGCATCCAACGTCGTCACCTCGTGGACGATGGTATAGCCGTAAAGCAACCCATCGGCGTCGCACGCGATCGGATACCCGGTTCTCTCGTCCGAAAAGCGATGAGATTCCGCCCAGAGGTCGTCGCGCCCGGTCTCTTGAACCAAGGCGAGGCGCAGCGTCCTGGACTGCAGGCCGTCGTCCTCGACGACGCTCGCGTCGTCGGCGCAGTGGTACTCGAGAGGAGAGCCCTCGACTCGGTACCAACAAACCGTCCACGGTCGATCGGCGATCTCCCCGAACCCAGCATTCCCCTCGGTTACCGTGACCGAAATGTCGTATTCGTAGTGCGACCTGGCGGCTTCATCCACTTCTTGAACCGAAGGGCAGCTGAGGTCCGCCCGGACCGCGTATTGAAGTTGTTCCTCCGAAGGACACGGATGCTCAGCGCCGCATGCGGAAAGCGCAATCGCGAATCCAGCATGCAGCGCGAACAAGGTCCGTGAGAAGCTCGACACCACGGCCGAAGAGCGAGACATGGACCACATCGAATCGATTCTAAGCATTGACATCGTCATCCCCGCAAAAATGAGAACAAACTACTTTGGGAATGTCAAGGGCCGAACATCCCGCACATTCACGCGATCGGCGAGCGTGGCGCGGCCGGATGACGCGATTTGTGTTGGGGTCCGGGTCTGCCGAAGAGACAATTCCGCCGCATGCCGGCCACCGCCAGCCCCTCCTTCGAGCTCACGAGCTCCCGCGTTGCGCAGCGTCACCCGGGCCTGGGACGCGTCCTCGGGCGCCTCGCGCTGCTCTCGAGCGTGGGACCCTTGCTCGCCGGCGCGCTCGCCGCCGTCCTCGGGCAGAAGCTCGCCTCCCCGCGCTTCGATCAGATGGCTCAGGACATCCTGGCCTGGAGCGGAGCCGGCTTGCTCGCCGGCATCTTCTTCGTGGTGGTGAGCGCTCTCGTCACCGCCGCCCCGCCCGCCCGGCGCGGCACGGTGCGCGTGGCCGCCGGCGCGACCGGCTTGCGCCTCACCCGCGGCGCCGTGGCTCGCTGGATCCCGCGCCCCGAGATCCGCTCCGGCCTGGTCGTGCCCAAGCCGCGCTCCTGCGTCGCGCTGGAGCTCCGCGACGGACGGCAGCTCGAGGTGCAGGTCGAGAGCAAGGAGGAGGGCGCGCGGCTGCTCGAGGCGCTCGGGCTCGGCCCGGAAGCGCGGCGCGTCGTGGTCTCGCTCGGCAGCGCCCACCGCGAGCTCGCCGCCGTCTCGGTCGGCCTGCTGGTCTTCGGGCTCGTCCTGGGCTTGGCGAGCTTGTGGTTCGACAAGCTCAGCGTCGTCATCGATCACTTCGACTCGTTGAACGCGGGGTGGATGGCGCTCTCCGTGCTGTGCGGATGGCTCAGCCGCGGCGCCGCGCGTCGCGCGCAGATCGTGGTAGGCAGCGACGGCGTGCTCGTCGAGCGCCCCTCCTCGCGCACCTGGCTCCCTTATGCCGAGCTCACCGCGATCCGGACGCGCGACGATCAACTCCTCCTGTTCCGACAGGGGGACGATCGCCCGGTCGAGCTCCGGGCGGAGCGCGGCCTGGCCAGGGCGCTCGCGCTGCGCATCCGCGAGGCGCGCAAGCGCGCCGCGGGGGGCGCCGCCCCGCGCGGCGCCGAGGCGCTGGAGCGGCGCGGCCGCGACCCCGCGGCCTGGCGCGAGGATCTCCGCAAGATGCTCAACGCCGGCGACTACCGCGCGACCGGCCTGACCCTGGAGGACGTGCGCCACACCCTCGACGACGCAGGCGCCCCGCCGGATCGCCGGATCGGCGCTGCCCTCCTCCTGCGGATCGCCGGAGCTCCCGAGGCGCAGGACCACATCCGCGTCGCCGCCGAGGCCACGGCCGACGACGAGCTCCGCGCGGCGCTCGAGCACGCCGCCGAGGACGAGCTCGACGAGGCATCACCCGCGCGGACCGTGCGCGAAGCGCCGCCCCACGCGAGGGAGCGTCGATGAACGCCCGTCACGGGCAATTCATCGTGTCGTGCCGCGCGCCTTGCGCGGCCGGCCGCCCTCGGGGCGGACGCTCGGCGGTCTTTGCTTCGCCCGCTTCTCTCGGTCGTTCCGCTGCGGCAGGCACATCACCCGCACGGCCGCCGCCATGCCCTCGACGAAGGCCTCGCGCGTCGCGGCGTCGTGCTTCAGGCCGCGCGCCGAGGCGTACAGGGTCTCCGCGAGCTGGCGCCCGGTGACGCCCGCGGGCGCGTAGGCGGCCACCAGCCCGGAGGCGCGCAGGGCCTCCTCCACGGACTCGACGAACTGCCCCTCATGCTCGGCGACCATGGGGCCGACGAGCTCCTTCGTGGCGGCGGGGAGATCCGCCGCGTCGGACCCGAGCGCGCCCACGAACCGGCCCACCCACGTGTCGAACGCGACCACGAGCCGCTCTTCCAGGGGGCGCTCCGCGTCGGCGAGGGCGGCATCGACGGCGGCGCGCGCGGTATCGAGGAAGTACGCCACCGACGCGCGAAAGAGCTCCTCCTTCGTGGCGAAGTGGAGGTAGAGGCCCTGTCGCGAGACGTTCGCGGCCCGCGCGACCTCGTCCATCGACGTCTTCCGGAAGCCGAAGCGCAGGAACACCGTCAGCGCCGCGTCCATCAGCTTGCGGCGGCGCGGGTCGTCGGCGGGCCTGTCGCTGGAGCTCTCTGCGCTCACGACGACCAAATTTGACAGCGCACGCCCATCTTGTCAACCGTCGACTTGACAACCTGGTCGATGATTGTCAACCTCGTCCGGTGCGCTCGTCCGATACCCCGCCTGAGCTCGCGCGCCCGTCAGGCGGCGCGGCCGCTCCCCCCGGCGAGCCGGCCGGGACCTCGCCGCCTGCGCCCCTGCTCGGTCCGGCGGCGGCCGGCGGCGCTCGCCGGGGCGCGAAGATCGGCGCCATTGCCGCCGTGATCGCGCTCTTCGCCGCCGCGCAGCGCGCGGGCCTGCTCGAGATCTTCGGCGAGCCCGCGCGGATCAAGCAGGCGCTCGTGGAGCTCGGGCCGTGGGGGTATGTCGCGTTCGTGGCGGCGTACGCCGCGCTGCAGCCGTTCGGCGTGCCGGGCACGGTGTTCATCCTGGCGGCGCCGCTCATCTGGCCCTGGCCGGTGGCGTTCGCGCTCTCCATGGCGGGCACCATGGCGGCGAGCGTCGTGGGCTTCTCCTTCGCTCGCTTCGTCGCCCGCGACTGGGTGTCGAGGCGGGTGCCGGCGCGCTTCCGCGCCTACGACGAGGTCCTCCAGCGGCGGGCGTTCTTCACGGTGTTCATGCTCCGCCTCGTCCTCTGGATGCCGCCCATGCTCCACGCGTTCTTCGGCGTCTCCGGGGTGCGCTTCTCCACCCATTTCTGGGGGTCGCTGGCGGGTTATATCCTTCCCTTGCTGGCGACTGCCTATTTCGGAGAGCGGGTCTTCGACGCCCTGCGCGACGCCCCCCCTGCGGCGTGGTTCGGCATGGGCGCCGCTCTCGTCACCATCACGGTCGGACTCTGGCTCGCCAGGCGCCGCGCCCGGCAGGAGGTCATCCCTTCATGAATGATTCCCAGCGTCGCAAGGGGCTCCGGATCGAGCGGGCGCGCGCCTCCGCTCAGTTCAGGGGCGGCAGGTTCCAGAACCCGTCGGGCGCAGGCGCCGCGATGAAGGGCCCGGCGTTGCCCGTGCTCGGCGAGTACTTCTTCGGTCGCGGCCGGCGGGTGCCGCCCGGGCCGCTGCCCCTCGCGCGGCCTCACGACACCTGGGCGCGACGGAGCGCCACCGGCCTGCGGGTCACGTGGCTCGGCCACAGCACCGTGCTGCTCGAGATCGACGGCCGCCGCGTCCTCACGGATCCGGTGTTCGCCGAGCGCGCCTCCCCCGTCACGTTCGCAGGCCCGATGCGCTTCCACCCCGTCCCGGCGGCGCTCGGGGAGCTGCCGCCGCTCGACGCCGTGCTGCTGTCGCACGACCATTTCGATCACCTCTGCGCTCCCACCATCGACGCGCTGGCCCGCACGCGCGTCCCGATCGTCACGGCGCTCGGCGTGGGCGCGCACCTCGAGGCGCTCGGCGTCGACCCCGCGCGGATCACCGAGCTCGACTGGCACGAGGGCGCGGAGGTGGGCGGCGTTCGCTTCACCGCGACGCCGTCGCAGCACTTCTCGGGTCGCGGGCCGACGAGCGCCAACAAGACGCTCTGGGCCTCCTGGGTCATCGAGGCAGAGCGGCGCAAGGTCTTCTTCTCCGGCGACACCGGGCTCATGCCCGAGTTCGCGGACATCGGCCGGACGCACGGCCCCTTCGACCTGGTGATGCTCGAGGTCGGCGCCTACCACCCTGCGTGGGGGGCGATCCACCTCGGCCCCGAGAACGCGCTGACGGCGTTCCAGATGCTCGGCGGCGGCACGCTCCTGCCGGTCCACTGGGGCACGTTCGACCTCGCCCTCCACGGCTGGGACGAGCCGGCCGAGACGTTGCTCTCCCTGGCGGCCGAGCGCCATGCGCGCGTCGTGACACCGCAGATCGGCGCGGCCTTCGAGCCCGATCACGTCGACGCGCCGACCCCGTGGTGGCGCGCCGTCGCCGGCGCGCGCTGACGTCAGCGCGCGAGCTCGACAGCGAGCTCAACAGTGTAACCGGCTCCGCCTTCGCTTCAGGGTTCCTGTCGTCGCCACCGCCTGAGGCGACGTTACGGCTGATCCTCGCATTGGGCACGCCGGGCGCCCTGCCGGTCGCGCGGAGAGGACCTTCCTCGACGATGCGCGCGAAAAATGCCAATCCAGGCAGATCCTCAAGCCCTCGCAATGTTTCACCCGTGGAACGCGGTCGTTCCAGAACGCCGTCTGGCGTCGTCCCGCCATCGCCGTATACTCGGGGCGTGATTCCGGAGCACCGTTCAGGCTGATTTTGTGCCGCTTTCGGTCGCTTCGATGGAAGGCTCGATGCTCTCGCCGGGCCATGAGCTCGTCCGTGTTCGTAGGTGCACGGCTGGAACGATGGTGGCTGCCGTAGAGCTGTCGAGTGAGATTGCGCTAGCACTACTGTGGGAAGTCGGGCTGCGAAGCGAACCGCCAAGACGCCAAGACGCCAAGACGCCAAGACGCCAAGACGCCAAGACGCCAAGAAGAGAATGCTGCCTTGGCGCCCTTGGCGTCTTGGCGGTGAATTTCTCGCTTGACCAACGTGATCGGCGTTCTGACTAGGCGCTCTAATTTCCGAAAGTTCCGAAAGCGCACATGCCCTATCTCAGCTCCAGCCTGGTCGTTCAACCGCTCTTTCAGAGTTGGTATGCGTGGTCGCACCTCGTCTCGCCCGCCACGGCCTGCATGAACGTCAGAGGGCGTCACCTGAAGATCATGGAGTCCTTCATCAAGGCGCCCATGATCCACGCGATGGCTTGCAGGGACCCCAAGATGCTCGGCGGTCCCTTCATGGACATCGACGTCAAGCAGGTCGGGCGGATCCGTGAGCTCTATGAGCAAACCAGGGTTGAGGCTGCGCGGATGCTGGAGTTCGCCGCCGCTATCGAGAGCCTCAACACCCTGATTACCCACGAGGCGAAGGGCCACTCCATCGAGCCGCTCTACGACCGCGTGCCAGCGATCCTGAAGGGCTACGTGGAGCTCACCTACGACCTCAACCATCAGCCAGGCTATCGCCTGGTGGAGCCGCTGCTCTACCACAGCGAGCTCTACCGGCCCGACCTTCAGTCCGTCGCCCTCTCGATCGTCGACAGCGACGATCGTCCCTTCGTGCTCAGCACGCCCGTCCTGGAAGGAGCGACGAGCGTCCACCTGCCGATACCTTTCGCCGATCCGCGCCTGGACCAGCTCTTCAAGATGAAGCGGGAGCCCCAACCTCTCTCGCACATCCGCGACCTGCTGGAGATCCCGCGCGAGAAGCTCGCGCTCTTCGAGACGTTCTTCACCGCGCGACCCATGCCCGGACGCGAGCGCTACCGCGGGGCGGGCGCGCGGGTCCGCTATTTCGGCCATGCCTGCATGCTGATCGAGACCCGTGGGGCATCGATCTTGATTGATCCGGTCGTGAGCTACGACTACCGGGCGGAGGTCGAGCGCTTCACGGACGCCGACCTCCCCGAGACGATCGACTACGTCCTGATCACCCACAACCATCAGGATCACGTGCTCATCGAGTCGCTGCTCAAGCTGAGGCACAAGATCGGGACCATCGTGATCCCGGCGAGCAAGCGCACCACCCTGCAGGATCCCAGCCTCAAGCTGATGCTACGCCAGCTCGGCTTCACGAAGATTCTCGAGCTGGACGAGCTGGACGCGCTCCAGGCAGGCGACGTCGAGATCCTGGGCATCCCCTTCCTCGGCGAGCATTGCGATCTCGAGATCCAGACCAAGCTCGCCTACCTCGTGAGGACGGCAGATCGATCGCTGCTCTTCGCGGCAGACGCTTGCAACATCTCGCCCGAGCTCTACGGGCACGTGCAGCGGATCTGCGGGGACATCGACGTCCTGTTCCTGGGCATGGAGTGCGACGGCGCCCCGCTCTCCTGGATCTACGGCGCGCTCTACACCCAGGAGATCCCCCGCGCTCTCGACGCCTCCCGCCGCCTCAGGGGCTGCAACTTCGAGCGCGCGCGGAAGCTCGTCGAGAGCTTTCACTTCAAGGAAGTCCATGTCTACGCCATGGGCATGGAGCCCTGGCTCAAATACATCATGGCCTATTCCTACACGCCCGAGTCCGACCCCATCGTCGCGTCCGACAAGCTGATCGCGTGGTGTCACAAGCAGAACATCGACGCGCGACGCCTGTACGGAAAGCACGAGCTCCATCTCGAGGGCCAATCCACAGAGGTGCGCGCCGACGCCTGACGAGACCTCTCCTCGTCGGAGCAGCCCGCGCCGCCTCAAAGACTGAAGATTCTCGCTCCATCTGGGACCGGAGGAGGGATGGCCAGATCCGCAGCTGAATTCGCCGTGTACGTCATCGGACAAACGACGCTGCCCGTCCAGTGCTGCGAGATCTTGCGGGAGCGCGGCCATCGGGTCCTCGGCGTCATCTCGGACGATGTCACGGTCGCGGACTGGGCCCGCGCGAGAGGGGTGGCGTGCCATGCGCCCGATCAGCCGCTGACGCCGCTGCTCGCGGCGCAGCCGTACGACCTGTTGCTCAGCATCGTCAACCCGCTGGTCCTCTCGGAAGAAGCCCTGGCCACGCCGCGTCGGATGGCCATCAACTACCACGACGCGCTGCTGCCAGCGCACGCCGGCGTCCACGCCACCAGCTGGGCCCTGATGAACGGGGACAGGGAGCATGGCGTCACCTGGCACGAGATGACGCGCCGGATCGACGCAGGCCGGCTCCTCGTCCAGGCGCCGATCCAGATCGCCCGGGGGGAGACGGTCGAATCGCTCGATCGCAAGTGCCACGCGGCGGCGATCGACAGCTTCATGCGGCTCCTGGACGGCCTGGAGCAGGGTCGCCTCGAGGCGCTGCCGGAGTCCACGCGGAAGCGGAGCTATCACGGTCGCACAAAGCGCCCGCCGAGCGGCGGCCTCGTGCCGTTCGACCGCGGCGCGGAGGCCGCGGCGCGCTTCGTCGCCGCCTTGCAGTTCGGGCGCAGATTCAACCCTCTGGGCTCGCCCAAGCTGCTCCACGACGGCGCGCTCTTCCTCGTCGGCGCGGTCGAGTCGCTCGCGTCCGCGCCCGCGTCCCCGGGCACGGCGGCGCCCGGAACGCTGCTGGCGGTCGACGAGCTCGGGCTCGACGTGAGCACGAGCGATATGCCCGTGCGCCTGACCGGGTTGTCCACGATCGACGGTGCGCCCCTGTCCGGCGCCGGGGAATTGCGCGCGCGCGGATTCGTGGAGGGGGTCGCGCTCCGTTGCCTGGAGCAGGAGAGAGCGCAGCGGCTGGAGGAGCTCTCGACGCGGGCCGCGCGCCACGAGCCCCGGTGGATAGCGCGTTATCGAACCTTCGCGCCCGCCGCCCCCCGCGATCAGGTACCGCGCGCCGCGAGCGCGTCCGCGCGACCTCTCGCCCGCGCACGCGTCGCGGTCGACATCGGCGAGCCGCACGATCCTCGGCTCGCGTACGACGCGTTCGCCGTGGCCGTGATCGCCGCCTACGAGATGAGGCGGCACGGCGGCGTCCTCCCTGGCCTCGGGGTCGTGGAGCCACGCCACCTCGCCGAGCTCCAGGGCCTCGAAGCCTTCTTCGCGACGTCGCTCCCGTTCCATCCCGAAGCGGATCTCACGCTTCCCTGGACGGCCTTCGCCGAGCGGGCCTCAGGCGCCCTGCGCGCGCTGGGCGAACACGGCCCCTGCTTTCGCGACCTGGCGCCGCGCCTCCGGATGTCCGGCGCGCCGACGCCCCGCGAGCTGCCCGTAAGCATCGTCCTGGGATCGCCGTCCAATGAGCTCGATGTGCTCCACGCGCCCCTGACGTTCTGGGTCGATCGGGACGAGCGGCTCGTCTGGCTCGCCTCGGACGAAGGCGCAGGGTCGGGGCAACGCGCGGAGGATCTCGCCCCCTCCATCGAGGCGTTTGCCGCCTCTCTCCGGGCCCGCCCCGAGCGGCCTGTCGCCAGCGCGAACCTGCTTCCCGCGCCCGCCTGGCGTCGGATCGTCCACGACTGGAACCAGACCGCCGTTCCCTTCGACGAGCGCCTCTGCGCCCATCAGCTCCTGGAAGCACGCGCGGCGGAGTTCCCCGATCGGATTGCCCTGGTCCATGGCGAAGACCGGCTGAGCTATGCCGAGCTCGATGCCCGCGCAGACCGACTGGCCCGCCGGCTGCGCTCCCTCGGCGTGGGCCGGGAGGCGCTCGTCGGCGTCTGCCTGGGCAAGACGATCGAGGGTATCGTCGCCTTCTGGGCCTGCCTCAAGGCCGGGGGCGCCTATCTCCCGCTCGATCCGGCGCTCCCCGCGGAACGGCTCCGCGTGATGGTCGAAGACGCGAACGTCGCCGTCCTCCTCGCGCGCGAGGCCGATGCGGATCGCTTCGCTGGCTCCGGGCCGAGGCCCACCCTCTGGAGCGCGCTGGAGCGCGCCGTCGACTCGGGTACCGAGCTCGGCTCCGAGCTCGAGTGCGCTTCGGATCAGCTCGCCTACGTCATCTATACTTCCGGCTCCACGGGCAGGCCCAAGGGCGTGCTCTTGACCCATCGCGGCCTCGTCAACCTCGCCCTCGAGCAGATCAAGGGCTTTGGCGTCCACGCCGCGAGTCGGGTCTTGCAGTTTGCCGCCCTGAGCTTCGATGCGTCGATCTCCGAGATCGTCATGGCCCACGGCTCCGGCGCGGCGCTACACCTCCCGCCTCCCGACGCCGCGCGAGACCCGCGCAGGCTGCTCGACGTCCTCGCGAGGGACGGGATCACGCACGCGACCTTTCCCCCCTCCTTTCTCCTCGCGCTCGAGCCGGAGTCCCTGCCGGCCTGCCTTCATACGTTGATCGTCGCCGGCGAGGCCTGCCCGAGAGAGCTTGTCGCGCGCTTCGCCCGCGACCGGCGGCTGATCAACGCCTACGGCCCGACCGAGATCACGGTCTGCGCCACCCTGGGCGATTGTCGTCCCGAGGACGAGATCGTCAGCATCGGCCGGCCGATCGGCAATGTCCAGGTCTACGTCCTCGACCCGTACCTGAACCCGGTTCCACCCGGCGAGATCGGTGAGATCTACGTCTCCGGCGTCGGTCTGGCGCGCGGCTATCTCGGACGACCCGAGAGCGAGGCCGAGCACTTCCTCGACAACCCGTTCGCCTCGGGCCCGAGCGCCGCCGCCGGCGCCCCCCCGCGGCTCTACCGCACCGGCGATCTCGCCCGCCAGCTCGACGACGGGCGCCTCGTGTTCGCGGGCCGGCGCGACCGTCAGCTCAAGCTGCGCGGTCACCGGATCGAGCCCGACGAGGTCGAGGCCCACCTCGAAGATCACCCTCGGGTCCGCGGCGCCGCCGTGTTCGCCGCGGGCGAGCACCACCAGCGCCGCCTCCTGGCGTACGTCCAGAGCCGCCCCTTCGCCCGCGGCCTGGAGCTCTGGCCCTCCACGGCCGAGTTCTACGTCTACGACGACATCCTGTATACATCGCTCAGCAAGGACCATCGCCGCAACGACCTTTACCGCGCCGCGCTCCGCAGGGTCGCGGCTGGCAAGATCGTGGTCGAGGTGGGGACCGGCAAGGATGCCATCCTGGCCCGGCTGGCGGTCGAGGCCGGCGCGTCCAGGGTCTATGCCGTCGAAAAAGGGGCCGAGGCTGCCGCAAAGGCGCTCGAGACGGTGCGCAGGCTGGGCCTCGAGGATCGCATCGTCGTCATCCACGGCGACGCGACGAGCCTGGAGCTGCCTGAGAAGGGCGATGTCCACCTCTCCGAGATCGTGGGCCCGATCGGCGGTTGCGAAGGAGCCGCCGCGATCGTCAACGCCACCCGTCGCTGGGTGCGCGAGGGCGCCGCCTTCATTCCCTGCCGCGCCACGACCAGGATCGCGGCCGTCTCCATGCCCGGGGACCTGCTCGAAGACCCTCATTTCAAGGACGTACCCGCGCACTACCTGCGCAAGATCTTCGCCGAGGTCGGACACCCCTTCGACGTCCGCATCTGCGTCAAGGGGACCGACGCGTCCCTGCTCGTCTCGACGGCCGACGTCTTCGAAGACCTCTGCTTCGACAGCGAGGTCCCCACGGCGTCCGACACCGCCATCCGGCTCGACATCAAAAGAGACGCCCCCGTCCATGGCTTCCTGCTCTGGCTGAACCTCTTCACCGCCGAGGACGTGGTCATCGACACCCTCGAGCACGAGTACAGCTGGTTGCCCGTCTTCTTGCCCGTGTTTCCCGGCGCCCTGCACGTCCGGGCCGGCGACCGGATCGAGATGCGCTGCGCGCGGCGCCTCTGCGAGAACGGGCTCAATCCCGACTTCCACCTCGAGGGCCGGCTCCTCAGGAGCCAGGGAGATCCCGTCCCGTTTCGCTACGACTCCCATCACTTCAAGGCCGTCTTCCGCCACAACGATTTCTACCGCCGCCTCTTCGACGAGCGGGGCAGGGCTCGCGGGCTCGCCGATCACCAGGATGCGTTGCGCGAGGAGCTCCAGGCCCACCTCGCCAGCACGTTGCCCGGGTACATGATGCCCGACGCGCTCCGCATCGTGGATGCCCTTCCCCTGACCCACCACGGCAAGAAGGATTACGCGACGCTGCTGGAATGGGAACGAGATCGCGGCCAGCAGAAGCGCGCACGACCGCGACAGGACGGGACGCTCTCGACGGTGACCACCGTCCTCTCCGAGGCGCTGGGCCACGACCGGATCCACCCCGACGACAATTTCTTCGACATCGGCGTGAACTCTCTCCTCCTGCTCAAGATCTCGACCTCGCTGGAGCGCAGGTTCGGGGTGCGGCTGAGCCAGCTCGACGTCCTGGAGCACGCCACCCCGAGGCGGCTCGCCGACCACATCGCGCGCCTCGACCATGGCGAGGGTCACGCGGCGCAGGCGGACGCCGCCGCGGTCACGAGCATGCGCGACGGAGCGGCCCGCCCCGGCGGCGCGCCCGGCGGTCACGAGCCCATCGCGATCGTCGGAATGGCGTGCAGGTTCCCCGGCGCGGACGACGTGGAGTCCTTCTGGCGGAACCTGTGCGGGGGCGTGGAGTCGATCGGTCCACAAGCCGACGTCGATCCGACCCCGCGCGACGAGCGGGCACATCCCCAGTACGTCGATGCCGCCGCGCCCCTCTCCGACATCGAGAGCTTCGATCACGGCTATTTTGGCTACTCGCCGAGGGAAGCGGCGCTCCTGGATCCCCAGCACCGCCTCTTCCTCGAGCAAGCCGTGGTCGCCCTCGAGAGCGCCGGCCATGGCGCCGGATCGCGCGATGATCGGATCGGGGTCTTCGCCGGCTGCGGCCTGAACTACTACTTCCTGAACAACCTCTATCCCAACCGCGAGCTGCTGGAAGAGGTGGGGCTCTTCCCGCTCGCCATCGCGAACGACAAAGACTTCCTGTCCACGCGCGTGGCCTACAAGCTCCACCTGGACGGGCCGGCGGTCACCGTTCAGACCGCTTGTTCCACCTCCCTGGTCGCGATCCACCTCGCGATCCAGGCATTGCGACGCGGCGAATGCGACCTGGCGGTGGCCGGCGGCGTATCGATTCAGGTCCCCCACCGGCGAGGCTACCGTCACCGCGACGGGATGATCACCTCGGCCGACGGCCATTGTCGCCCCTTCGACGCCGACGCGAACGGCACGATCATCGGCAACGGCGTCGGTGTCGTGGTCCTTCGCCGGCTCTCCAGGGCGAGGGCCGACGGCGACCCGATCCGCGCCCTGATCCTGGGCTCCGCCGTCAACAACGACGGCGACCGCAAGGCGGGCTACACCGCGCCGTCCGTGGAGGGGCAAACCGCGGTGATCTCGCGGTCCCTGGCGGAGGCCGGCGTGCCACGCAGCTCGCTCTGCTTCGTGGAAACCCATGGCACAGGCACCGCGCTCGGCGATCCCATCGAGATCCGCGCGCTGGCCAACGTCTTCGCCGGCACGCCGTTCGCCGACCCAGGGCTCATCCTCGGCGCGCTGAAGGCCAATATCGGGCACGCGGACACGGCAGCCGGCGTGGCGGGTGTGATCAAGGCCGCGCTCGTGCTGGAGCGGCGGAAGATCCCGCCTGTGATCCATTTCAGTCGCGCCAACCCCGAGCTGGATCTCGATCGCGCGCGCTTCCACTTCAATGAGCGGCTGGTGGATCTGTCCGACCGCCCGGGCCCGTTGCACGCCGGCGTCAGCTCCTTCGGCATCGGCGGCACCAACGCGCACGTGACCCTCGGAGAGGCCGCCGGCGCGAGCGCAGCGAGCCAGGGCTCCGAGGGCGGCGGCGCCCCCTGCGAGCCGCAGCTGCTCGCGCTCTCCGCGCACTCGCCGGAGAGCCTCGAGCGAATGGCCCTGGAGCTCGCCGGGTGGTTGTCCGAACGCGGGACCACCCGGCTCGACGACCTGGCCTTCACCCTCAACGTCGGGCGCAAGACCCTGCCCCACCGCCTCGCGCTCGTCGCGCAGGACGCCGGGGAAGCGGCGGCGGCGTTGCGCGCCGGCGCGGTCCTGGCAGCGTCGAGCGCACGCGCCGACGAAAGAACGCGGCTGGCTCTGCTCTTCACGGGCCAGGGCAGCCAGTACCTCGACATGGCTGGCCCACTCTACAGAAGCGAGCCGCAGTTCCGCGCGCACGTCGACGCCTGCGCGGCCCTGATGGAGCCCCATCTCGGCGAGGATATCCGCGCGTCCATCTTCGTCGAAGGCTCCCCGGCCGCCGCTGCGGCCCTGAAGCGGACCAGCCACGCGCAGCCGGCTCTCTTCGCGCTCCACGTCTCGCTCGCGCGCCTCCTGCTCGATTGGGGCATGCCCGTCGCCGCCATGCTCGGCCACAGCCTCGGCGAGCTCAGCGCGGCCTGCGTCGCGGGGGTCTTCTCCCTGGCGGACGCCGCTGCCCTGGTTTGCGCGCGCGGGCGCTTGATGCAGGCGCAACGTCGCGGGGGCATGCTCGCCGTCTTCGCCGAGGAAGCGCGGATCGAGCCCCTCCTGGGCCGAGGGCTCTCGCTCGCGGCGGTCAACGCGCCTGCCTCGCTGGCCGTCTCGGGCTCCGAGGAGGACCTCCGGAGCCTTCAGGTCGAGCTCGATCAGCTCGGCATCGGCCACGCGCCGCTCTCGACCTCGCACGCCTTTCATTCCGCGGACATGGATCCCGCCATGGAGCCGCTCCGCCGCGAGGTGGCCACCGTCGAGCGCTCCAGGCCTCGCATTCCCTTCATCTCCTGCCTCACCGGCGACTGGATCACGGAAGACGAAGCCTGCTCGCCCGACTACTGGGCAGCGCAGATGCGGCGACCGGTTCGGTTCGCCGAGGGGCTGCGGACGCTCGCGAAGCTGCCCGATCTCGCCCTCGTGGAAGTAGGCCCCGGGACCCAGCTGAGCAGCCTGGCCAAAGCCTGCTTGGGCGCGGGTTGCGCGCCCATCGTGTCCACCCTGCCTCACCGCGACAAGCGTGACCGAGCCCGCGCCCATTTCCTCCAGAGCCTCGGCCAGCTCTGGCAGCTAGGCGCGCCCATCGACGGGCGGGCCCGCTGGAGCGGCCAGCGCCACCGCCGCCTGAGCCTGCCGAGCTACCCCTTCGCGCGCCACCGGCACTGGATCGATCCCCCCGCCGACTCGAGCGCTGGGCGCAGCGACACCTCGCCGCGTCGGGCCGCGTCCGACGTGAGCGCCGAACCACGCTTCTTCCAGCCCGTCTGGCAACCGACTTCCTTCGACGTCGGTCCGGTCGCGCCCGGCGGCGCCGGCCCGACGCTCCTCATCGCTCCGAGAGGCCACTTCTACGACGCGCTCCAGCGACGGATTGAGCGGAGCGGCACCGAGGTGATCCAGATCGAGCCCGCCGATACCCATCGCCAGACAGGTGCCCGCCGGTTCAACCTTGAAATCGGCTCGGAGCCGGCCTGGCGTCGCTGGTTCGACGATCGCGCCCGCGCCGGCCTCGTCCCGCCCGCCCGGATCGTGCTCGCCGGCGACTTCGACGGCGACTCCGGCGACCAGGCTCGCCTGGACGATCCGCGCGGCGCGGCCCCGTTCCGATGCGCGCTCGCGCTCGCGCGCGTGCTCGGCGACGGCGAGGCCGCCCGTCGTGGCTACGACATGCTCCTGCTCACCCACCGCATGTTCGACCTCGACGGCGGCGACGCTTGCCACCCGCTCCAGGCGCTCGCCCAGGGGCCCATCATGAGCATTCCGCGCGAGTATCCGCACCTGCGCTGCCGGCTCCTCGACCTCGGCTTCGCCCCCGGAGACACCGGGCCAAGGCCCAAGGCGCTCGAGAAGATCGCGCGGCTGATCCTCGGCGAACCTCCCGAATGGCTGCTTGCGCTCCGGGGCGACCGCCTCTTCGGCCGTCGCTTCGAACCGCTCGCCGAGGGCGCGTCGGGCGGACCTGCCATCCCCCTCCGCGGACATGGCGTGTACCTCCTCACCGGCGGTCTAGGCGGCGTCGCGCTCGCCCTGGCCGGCGCGATCGCCGAGCAGGTGCCCGCCAAGCTGGTCCTGCTCTCGCGCACCGCCGCGCCGCCTCGCGAGCGACGCGCCGAGTGGCTGGCCTCCGGAGACGAGAAGGAGGTCCGCCGGGCGCGCGCCGTTCAAGAACTCGAAGCCCGGGGCGCCGAGGTCCACTGCGTGGCTGTCGACGTGGCGGATCCGCGCGCCATGCGCGCCGTCGTCTCGGACATCGAAGACCGGCTCGGGGCCGTCACCGGCCTCGTCCACGCTGCCGGGCTCCCCGCGGCGGGCAGCATCCACCTCAAGGGTGCCGAGATGGCGCGCGGCGCGCTGCGGCCCAAGGTCGAGGGTGCCAGGGTCCTCTATGACCTCTTCCACGATCGCGATCTCGATTTCTGGCTGAACTGCTCGTCGCTCGCCTCGCTCCTGCCCGACGCGGGCCAGGCCGACTACGCCGCGGCCAACGCGTTCCTCGACGCCTTCTCCGCCTGGGCGAACCAGCGGCTGGCCTACCCCGTCGTCAGCCTGAACTGGGATTCCTGGCGTGACGCGGGCATGCATCACGACTGGCTGCGCTCCCTCGACCCGGCGCGGCGCGAGCGCGAACGTCCCGGCGCCATCGGCGATGCCCAGGGGAAGCGCGCCTTCCTCGCTCTGCTTCGTCGGCCTCGACCGCAGCTCGCCTTCTCCGCCATCGACCTGAGCCGCCCTGCCTCGGCCGACCGCCCCGCGCGCGAGCCCGCTCGAGAAGCCGCGCCCTCGAGCGAGCCCCAGCGCAGCGTCGCTCCGCGCCACGAGCGACCGCCGCTCGCCGCGCGTTATGCGCCGCCGCGAACCGCCACGCAGGAGCGCCTGGTGTGCATCTGGCAGGACGTGATGGGCGTCGAGCCCGTCGGTATCCACGACTCCTTCCTCGACCTCGGCGGAGACTCCATGCTCGCCACCCAGGTCATTTCCCGCGTAAAACAAGCTTTCGGGATCTCGATGGCGATGAATCGGGTGTTGTCCACCGACATCGAAGGGTTCGCCGAGCACCTGGACCGCGTCGGCGCGCCAGAGGGCCGATCGATGGAAGAAGGGTTGATATGAAGGACGTCGCTCAGCTTCTCGAAGAGCTCCGCGCTCGGGACATCGAACTCTGGGTCGAGGCGGACCAGCTCAAATTCCGCGCGCCCGCGGGCCGGGTGACGGCGGAGCTCAAGGCCGAGATCCGCGCCGCGAAGACGCAGCTGATCGAGGCGCTGCGACGGGCGGCTCCCGCCCGGGACGACGCCTGGACCATCCGCCGCTGGCAAGAGCCTCTGGCTCACTATCCCGCTTCCTTCGCCCAGCAGCGGCTCTGGTTCATTCACCAGCTGGATCCCGAAAACCGCATGTACAACATGCTCGCCGCCTTCGAGGTCGAAGGCGAGCTCGACACCGGGGCTCTTCGGAAGGCCGTCCTCGCGCTCGTGGCCCGTCACGAACCGCTGCGAACCACGTTCGCCAACCACGACGGCAAGGCCTGCCAGGTGGTTCACGACGCGCTCGCCCCCGTCTTCGGCGCGGGCTTCGACGGAGGGGCTCCGCCGCCTGGCGGCGAGGACGCCGCCCTGGAGGCATTCCGCGAGCGCGTCGCGCTCGAGGCGGACCGGCGCTTCGATCTCGAGCGGGGCCCCTTGCTCTACGTCCACCTCTGCCGCCTCTCCCGCCGCCGGGCCCTGCTCCTCCTCAGCATGCACCACATCATGGCCGACGGCTGGTCGGTGACCCTGATGATGCGCGAGCTCGAGCACCTCTACGGCGCGGAGGCTGGCGGCGCCGCCGCCGCTCTGCCGTCTCTGGACATCCAGTACAAGGATTTCGCGCGCTGGCAACGTCAATGGCTCTCCGGCGAGGTGCTCGAGGAGCAGCTCGACCACTGGAGACGGCAGCTCGCGGGCGCGCCACCGCTCCTCCAGCTCCCCGCCGACCGGCCCCGCCCGGCCCGCCCGTCGTTTCGCGGCGCCGTCGAGCGATTCCACATCGATCCCCACCTCACCGACGGGCTCCAGCGGGCCGGCCAGGGCCAGGGCGCGACCCTCTTCATGACCCTCTTGGCCGGCTTCTCCGCGCTCCTCGCCCGCTACGCGCGCACCGAGGACCTGGTCATCGGCTCGCCCATCGCGAACCGCAACCGCGTCGAGATCGAGCCGCTGATAGGCTTCTTCGTCAACACCCTGGTGCTCCGCGTCGACCTGAGCCGGGCTCCCACCTTCGCCGAGCTGATCCAGCGCGTCAAGGCCACCACGCTCGCCGCCTACGAGCACCAGGACCTGCCCTTCGAACGCCTTGTCGAGGAGCTTTCTCCCGAGCGCGGGCTCAACTGTCCGCCCGTGTTCCAGGTCGTCTTCGTGCTGCACAACGTCCCCGACGAGAAGGAGGGGAGCAGCCGCGTCCGCCTGAGGCCGTTCTTCGTCGAGAGCGGCACGTCCAAGCAGGACATCTGGCTCTCCCTCAAACAGGTCGACGGAGGGCTGAGCGGCATCGTCGAGTACAACGTCGAGCTCTTCGACGCGGCCACCATCCGCCGCATGATCGGCCATTACGACCTCCTCCTCCGCGCGCTGGTCGACGACGTCGGACGGAAGGTCCACGCCGTCCCCCTGGTCACCGAGGCCGAGGCGCGCCTGCTGCTCGACCGCTGGCACAAGGGCCCGCGCGTCGCCGTCGAGCACCAAGTCGCCCACCGGATGGTCGAGTCAGCCGCTGCGCGCTGGCCCGAGGCGCTCGCCGCGATCGCCCCCGGCGAGCGCGTGACGTACGCCGAGCTCAACCGCCGCGCCAACCGGCTGGCGCGCTTCCTGCGCAGTCGCGGCGTCGCCGCGGACTCCATCGTCGGCGTCTGCCTCGATCGCTCCGTCGACATGATCGTGGCCATGCTCGCCGCGCTGAAGGCCGGCGGCGCCTATCTCCCCCTCGACCCTTCCTACCCCGCCGATCGCTTGACCTACATGGTCCGGCAGTCGGACATGCGCCTGCTCGTCACCCACACGTCCATCTTCATGTCCGGCAAGATCGACGTCGACCCGGAGCGCGTCAGCCTCGTATGTCTCGACCTCGAGCGCGGCATCGACGCCGAGGTCGGCGACGATCTCGAACTCCCCATCCAAGGCCACCAGCTCGCCTACGTCATCTTCACCTCCGGCTCCACCGGGAGACCCAAGGGCGTCGCCATCGAGCATCGCTCGCTCTGCAATCTCATGGTCGATTTCGCCGCGTCCCTCGCGCTCCAGCCGGGCAAGCGCGTCCTGCAGTTCGCCGCCTTCTCGTTCGACGCCTCTGTGGCCGAGATCTTCCCCGCGCTCGGCGCCGGTTGCTGCATGGTGCTCGAGTCCCGCGCTGCGCTCATGCCCGACGCCGGGCTGGTCGACGTCCTGATCCGCGACCGCGTCAACAAGGTCATCCTGCCCCCCTCCGCGCTGGCCGTCATGCCCGAGGCCGAGCTGCCGGACCTGGACACGGTGATGGTCGCCGGCGAGGTATGCCCGCCCGCGCTCGCGGACAAGTGGAGCAGGGGCCGGCGCTTCTTCAACGCCTATGGACCGACGGAAGCCACCGTCGGCACCGTCAAGCACAGGGTCGACGCGACAGGCGGAGCCGCCGTCCCCATCGGAGTGCCACACTACAACACCACCGCGCGCGTGCTCGACGACCTGCTCCAGCTGGTCCCGCCCGGCGTACCCGGCCAGCTCTTCCTCGGAGGCATCCAGGTAGCACGCGGCTATCTCCACGCCCCCGAGCTCACCGCCGCCCGTTTCATCCCCGATCCCCATGAGCCCGGCGGCAGGCTTTATGCCACCGGCGACCTGGCCCGCTTCCGCGCCGACGGCGCGATCGAGTTCCTGGAGCGCGTCGATCAACAGGTCAAGCTCCATGGCTACCGTATCGAGCTCGCCGAGATCGAAGCGGTCCTGAGCGAGCACGAGCTTGTCCGCGACGCGGCCGTCGCTCTCCATGCGATGGGCGATGACGACCGTTGCATCGCCGCCTTCGTGGTACCCGACTACGCCAGGCTGGCCGAGAAAGGAGGCGCGGGCGCGCTGGACGATCGGCTGCAGCAGGAGCAGCTCCAGCAGTGGGAGCAGGTCTTCGACGATTCCTACCTGCTCCCCGCGGACGTGGCGGATCCGACGTTCAACATCTCGGGCTGGAACAGCACCCTCACCGGCGAGCCCTTCGACGCCGCTGAGATGGCGCAATGGGTCCACGAGACCGCGGCGCGAATCCTGGCGCTGAATCCACGGCGGCTCCTGGAGCTTGGCTGCGGTACGGGGCTGCTGCTCCACCGCATCGCGCCCTCCTGCGAGGCGTACGTGGCCACCGATCTCTCCCGCCAGGCCCTGGACTACGTAACCGAGCACCTGCCGGCGACCTACCGGGATCGAGTCTCCCTGATCCACCAGGCGGCGCACGACCTCTCCGGGCTGCCGCCCCGCTCCTTCGACACGGTCGTGATGAACTCGATCGTCCAGTATTTTCCGTCCGTCACCTACCTGATGGACGTCCTGAAGGGGGTGATAGAGGTGATTCGGCCCGGGGGCCGCGTCTTCATCGGCGACGTCCGCGCCCTCCCGTGGCAGCGCGCCTTCTACCAGGCGAAGGCGTGGTTGAAGGACGAGGGCGCCACCCATGGCGCCGACCTTGAAGCGCTCCTGTTGCAGGAGACGTCCCGCGAGGAAGAGCTGGTCATCGATCCCGCGCTCTTCGTCGCGCTCCGGTCCGCCTTCGAGCGGGTGACCAGCGTCAAGCTCCTCCTCAAGCGCGGCGCCCATGACAACGAGCTGGTGCGGTTCCGCTTCGACCTGGTGATCGGCGTGGACGAAGCCCAAACCGAGCTCGACTACCGGGACCTGCGCTGGTCCAAGGGGCTCAGCGGCGAGGCGCTCTTCGCCGAGCTGCGCCGCGCTCCGGACGCGCCGCTCCGCGTCCTCGACGTGCCCAACGCGCGCCTGGCGCGCGAGATCTTCATCGATGACTGGATTCGGACCGGCCATCCAGACATCACGCTTCGGGACGCGGGCATCCGGTTCCAGCAGCGGGGCGAGGCGGGGCTCGATCCCGAGCAGCTCTTCCGTCTCGGCGAAGAGGCCGGTGTCCATGTCGAGCTCCGTTACCCGCTCTCGCGCCGGCCCGAGCGCTTCGATGTGTACCTCAGCCGGAAGCCGCTTCCGGGTCAAGCGTTGTCCGCGTCCCAGACCGCCGAGGCGCCCCGCTGGGAACAATGGGCCAACCATCCGCTGCACAGCAAGTGGGCCGGCCCCCTCAAGCAGACCCTGCTCCATCACCTCAAGGGGAAGCTGCCCGACTACATGCTTCCCACGCAGATCGAGGTCATGACGGCGCTCCCGCTGTCCCCCAGCGGCAAGGTGGATCGTCGGCGCCTGCGCGCGTTGAGGCCGTCGCGCGGCCGCCCGATGGTCTCCGAGGTCCCGCAGACGCCCACCGCCCAGGCCATCGCCCGGATCTGGTGCGAGCTGCTCGGGCTCGATCGGGTGGGCAGCGAGGACAACTTCTTTGATCTGGGTGGACACTCCTTGATGGCGGTCAAGCTGATGACCCGCCTCGGCGAGCGATTCTGCCATAGCTTCGGCGTGAACCAGGTCTTCGAGCATCCCTCCTTGGGCGGGCTCGCCGACCACGTCGACCAGGTCTTGGCCGAACGATCGGCGCCCACGACCCCTCCGCCCCCGGAGGGGCCCGGAGCGGCGCGATCCGACTGGGAGCCGATCCGACCCACGCCGGGCCAGGGACCCGCGCCGCTGTCATTCGCCCAGGAACGCCTCTGGTTCCTCCACCGTTTCGAGGGCGCCGACGCGCTCTACAACATGCCGTTGGCCCTGCGCTTCACCGGCCCTCTCGATCTCGATGCCTTGAAGAAGAGCCTGGCGGACATCGTGCGTCGGCACGAGTCGCTGCGCACCTGCTTCCGCGCGGACGAGCACGGCGCGCCTCTCCAGTGGATCCTGCCCGAGCTGGATCTGCCGTTGCAGTGCGTGGAGACCCCCGGGCGGGAGCACGACACCGAAGGCCTCGTCGCCGAGGCGGGCCGCCCCTTCTCGCTCGAGGAGCGACCGCCCTGGCGCGCCACGGTCTTCCGAGGCTCCGACCATCGAGCGATCCTGCTGATCACCGTCCACCATATCCTCGGCGATGGCCGGTCGATGGCGCGGCTCGTCGAGGAGCTCGCCCAGGGCTACCGCCTCCACCGTGCGGGCGCGGCCCAGGATCTCGCCGTTCCCGCGATCCAGTACAAGGACTACGCCGCCTGGCAGCGCGAGCAATTCGAAGGCGGCCGGCGGCGCGCGCTCGTCGAGTACTGGCGCGAGCGCCTGGACGGCGCCCCGAGCAAGCTCCGCCTCCCCACCGATCGGCCGTGGCCGGCCGTCGAGACCCACCGCGGCGCGCTCGCCCGCTTCTCCATCGCTCCGGATCTCGCCGACGGCCTCAAGGCGCTCGCCCGCGACCACGAAGCCACGCTCTTCATGACCTTGCTCGCTGGGTTCTCGTTGCTCCTCGCCCGCATCTCGGGTCAGCGGGAGCTCGTGATCGGAACACCCGTCGCCAATCGCAGCCGCGAAGAGATCGAGGACCTGTTCGGTCTCTTTCTCAACACGCTGCCGATCCGCCTCGCGCTCGACGAACACGCCAGCCTCTCCGACCTGATCCGCCAGGCCAAGACCCGCGCAGTGGAGGCCTTCGCCCACGCCGAGATGCCGTTCGAGAAGCTCCTCCAGTCGCTCTCCGTCGCGCGGGATCCCAGCCACTCACCCGTGTTCCAGGTGCTGTTCGTGGTCCAGGACGCCCCCGTCTCCGGCTTCGAGGTCGGCGACGTGCGCGTCGAGCCCGTGGACCTGCCGAGCCGGACCTCGAAGTTCGCGCTCTCCCTCTACGTCCACATCGCCGAACGAGCCCTGGACTGCGCCTTCGAATACAACACGGACCTCTTCGACGCCGAGACCATCGAGCGCCTCCAGCGCTATCTCCTGGAGCTCTACCGGCAGATGGTCGCGCATCCCGAGCGGCCAGTCGCCGCCTTCGAGCCCATGACGGACCGGGAGCGCGCCGCCGTCGCCGCGACCCTGGAGTCGTACGACCCCGCGGCGCCGGCGCCGCCGGAGCCGCTCTCCCTCTTCGCCCTCCACGCCGAGCGCGAGCCGGATCGGCCTGCGCTCGAGTGCGACGGCGCAGCCATGACCTACGGAGAGCTCGACCGCCGCTCCAACCGGCTGGCACACCTGCTTCGCGCGCGAGGCGTGGGTCGCGGAGCGCTGGTGGGCATCGCCTGCCGTCCGTCGCTCTCGCTGCTCGTGGCCCTGCTGGCCGTGCAAAAGGCCGGCGCGGCCTGGCTTCCGCTCGATCCCACGCTGCCCGCCTCGCGCCTCGAGCACATGGTGCTCGACTCCAGCCTTCGCCTGCTCCTCGCAGACGCGGGGAGCGCGCCCGTCTCCGGGCTCGGGGGCACGGACATCATCGCGCTGGACGCGCTGGATTCACTCCTATCGAGCGAGCCCGAGACGGCGCCCGAGCGCTGCTCCGCGCCGGGTGACCTGGCCTATATGCTCTATACCTCCGGCTCGACCGGCCAGCCCAAGGGCGTCATGGTCACCCGCGATGCGCTCGCCAACTTCCTCTGCGCCATGCGCAAGAGGCCTGGTATTCGTCCCGACGACGTCGCGCTCCTGCTCACCACCATCTCGTTCGACATATCCATTCTCGAGATGCTGCTGCCGCTGACCAGCGGCGCCAGGCTGGTGATCGCCGACCGCGAGACCGCCGGCGACGCCTTCCGCTTGAAGCGCTTGATCCAGGATCGGGGGATCACGTTCATGCAGGCCACCCCCGCGACCTGGCAGATGCTTGTCGACGCGGACTGGCGACCGCGGCGGGACTTGACAGCGCTCTGCGGCGGTGACGCGCTGCCCATCGAGCTCTCTCGCGAGCTCCTGAGACGCCTCCCTGCCTTCTGGCACATGTACGGGCCGACGGAGACGACGATCTGGTCGGCCGCCCGCCAGGTGAAGGCCGACCCGTCGGGGTCTCGCCCCGCGCGCGCCTACGAGACGATCGGCGAGCCCATCGATCGGACCCGGCTCTACATCCTCGATGATCGGGGGCGCCCCGTGCCTCCCGGCGTCAGCGGAGAGCTCTTCATCGGCGGCGACGGCTTGGCGCGCGGTTACCACCGCCGACCCGAGCTCACCGCGGAGAAGTTCCTCCCCGATCCCTTTTACCCCCAACCCGGCGCGCGCATGTACCGGACAGGCGACCTGGTTCGGCTCCTCCCTTCCGGCGAGATCGACTTCCTGGAGCGCATCGATCTCCAGGTCAAGATCCACGGCTTCCGCGTCGAGCTGGAAGAGATCGAGGCCAGGCTCCAGCAGTGCGAAGGCGTGGCGCGCGCCGTGGTTCTGGCCGTGGGCGGAGGCGCCGGGCGCAGGCTCCAGGCCTTCGTGGTCGGGCGTGACGCTCTGAACCTCGACCGCCTGCGCGACCAGCTGACCGGGATGCTGCCTGCCTACATGCTGCCGTCGCGGTGGACCGTGCTCGACCAGCTTCCGCTGGCGCATAACGGGAAGATCGATCGCAGGGCCCTCGCCGCCCTCGCGGACGCCGACGCGGCAGCCAGCGAGGCCGAGACGACGCTCGACTTCCAGTCAGCGCTCGAGCGTCGCCTGGCCGACCTCTGGCGCGATGTCCTGGGCGTCGAGATCCCGGGCCGCGACGCCCATTTCTTCCAGCTCGGCGGCCACTCGCTGCTCGCTGTGAAGCTCCTCGCCCGCGTACAGAGAGACGTCGGCGTCCTGCTTCCGGTCAAGGACGTGTTCCTCCAGCCGAGGTTGCGCGACATGTCGCGCGCCATCGAGCGCGCGCGACACGAGGAGTCGACCACGCCCCCTCGGCCCACCGCGCCTGACGGCGCCGCGACCTTCCCCATGACCCATGCTCAGCGCGGCCTGTGGGCGGCCCAGTCCGCCACCGGCGAGGCCGCCTTCAGCATGCCCGTCGCCTACCTCGTCGAGGGCGAGGTCGATCCGGGCCGTGTCCAGGACGCGTGGCGCGCGCTCGTGGCGCGCCACGAGAGCTTGCGCACCAGCTTCTTCGATGACGAGCACGGTCTCCGGCAGCGCGTCCATGATCCGCGCGACGCGGCGTCCGTCCTGGAGCTGCACGACCTGCGCGGCGCGACCGAGCCGCTCGCGACAGCGGAGGAGATCGCAGCGCGCATCGCCGCGACGCCGTTCGATCTCACCCGACCCGCGCTGACGCGCGTCGCGCTGATGCGGCTGGAGGATCGGAAATACTACCTCCTGCTCTGCGTGCATCACATCGTGTTCGATGAAGGCTCGCTCCAGGTGCTCATGCGTCAGCTCGTGCCCATGGCCTTCGGGTCCGAGCCCGCCGGAGCCGCGACCGCCGAGCCGGTCCCGCAATACCGCCACGTCGTGGCCTACGAGCGGGAGCTGCTCGCCGGTCCGCGAGGCGAGGAGCTGGCCGACTTCTGGCGCTCGCAGCTGCGCGGCGTCGCTCCGAGCGCTCCGCCTTTGCCGCGGGACTTCGCGCGTTCCTCCGCCGCGTCCCTCCGGGGAGCGAGCATCGGACACACGCTCACGTCCGAGCTCACCGCGGCCGTCACCGCCATGCGCGTCGAGGCCGACGCCAGCCTCTACGCGGTCTGCCTGGCCGCCCTGAGCGTCCTGCTGTTCCGCCAGACCGGGCACGGCGATCTCCTCATCGGCAGCCCCTTCGCCAACCGCGTCGTGGTCGAGCACGAGGCGGTGGTCGGCCTCCTGATGAACGTCCTTCCGATCCGCGTCCAGGCGAGCCCGGACATGACCTTCGCCGAGCTCCTGGAACGCGTGAAGGAGACCGTCTGGAGCGCGCTCGAGCACCAGCAGTACCCCACCTCGCTCGCGGCGCGCCACGCAGGACGCCGCGATCCGTCGGAGCGCGCGGCCCTCTTCGACGTCGGCTTCACCTACCACGACGGCTCGGAGGTGCATCCGTCGACCGCTTCCGTGTCCCTCAGGGCCGTTCCCGTCCGCTATCCCTTCGCCAAGACCGACCTCTGGTTCCACGCCTGGCTGGTCGGCGACCGCATCCGCTGGCTGCTCGAATACAGCACCGGCGTCTTCAAGGAGGCGACAGCGCGCGCCTTGCTCGAGCGCCTCGATGATCTGCTGCGCCAGATCGTCGACAACCGGGACATGCCCCTCAACCGGTTCTCCCTTGGAGCCCAGGCCAGGCCCACGGCCCGGAAGCTCAAGATCGATCTCTCGCTGTGAACGCCGGGACGGGGACGCGCCGCGAGCCGACCGGCGGCGACATGAAAGGAAATCGCTTGTGAGTCACTACCTCAAGCCCAGCGTTCAGATCGAACCCCTGGTCAACCAGTGGCACGCTCACCTCTTCCTCATCGCGCCCCAGGCGGCGGCGCTCTTCACCCAGGCCCAGCTCGGCATCCTCAAGTCCTATCTTCAGATGCCGATGGCTCACGCCGCGGCCCTCAGGGACCCTACCAAGGTGGGTGGCCCCTTCATCGACCTCAAGGGCCAACGCGTCGCCGAGGTCCGCGCCCTCAAGGAGGATACAGAGCGGCGCTCGCAGGCTCTGCTCGGCCTGGCCGACGCGATCAAAGAGCTCTTCGGGCTCCTCGGACAGCGCGCCCGCGGGCAGCCGCTCGCCGCGCTCTACGCGCAGATCCCGGAGGCGTTGAACGGCCTCGTCGAGCTGCTCTACGACGTGCGCCACCAGCCTGGTTTCCGCTTCTTCGAGCCGCTCCTGTACGGTGGGCCGCTCGAAGACGCCTCCCGCCAGAGCGTCGCGCTCACGCACATCGAGGACGATCAGCGCGCCTTCATCTTCAGCACGCCGCGCCTGCCCGGCCCCGACGCCGTCCACCTCCCCCTGCGCTTCGATTCTCCCCGGATCGACGACCTGTGCCGGCTCCGGCGGCAGCCCGCGCCGCTGGGTGAGATCCTGGAGCGCTTCGAGGTCCCGCAAAGCGAGCAGGAGACGTTCACCTCCTTCCTGTGGCAGCACCCGCCCCGGCGCACGCCGGCCTACGACGGCGACGGCGTGCGGATGCGCTACTTCGGCCACGCGTGCGTTCTCTTCGAGAGCGCCGGCGTCTCGATCCTCATCGATCCCTTGATCAGCTACGGCTACCCGTCGCGGGTCGAGCGGTTCACCTTCGAGGACCTGCCGCCCGTCATCGACTACGTCCTGATCACCCACGCCCACCACGACCACCTCGTGCTCGAGAGCCTGCTCCAGCTGCGCGAGCGGATCGGCGCTCTGGTCGTGCCGCGCGCCGGCCAAGGCCTGCTTCAGGATCCCAGCCTCAAGCTGGCCCTGCAGGCCGCCGGGTTCCCGCGCGTCGTGGAGATCGACGAGATGGAGCGCCTCTCGCTCCCGAACGGCTTCGTCCAGGCGATCCCATTTCTCGGCGAGCACTGCGACCTGAACATCCGGGCCAAGGCCGCCTACCTGCTGCGCATGGCGGGCCAGACCGCCGTCGTCCTCGCCGACTCCAGCAGCGTCTCGCCCGAGGTCTACGAGCGGGTCCGCCGCGAGGTCGGCGAGGCGGACCTGATGCTGATAGGCCTGGAGCCCATCGGGGCGCCGATGTCCTGGGCCTATGGCCCCCTCTTCCCGGAGAAGCTCGACCGCGCCCTCGATCAGCAGCGCCGCTCCAACGGAGCCGACAGCGCCTCGGCGCTCCGCCTCGCGGAGATCTTCCAGTGCAAACGCGTCTTCCTCTACGCCATGGGCCTCGAACCATGGCTCGGCTACCTCATGGCCCTCCATCCGGAGCACCAGAGCCAGTCGGCCCGGGAGATCGAGGCGTTCACCTCCGCTTGCTCCCAGCGCGGCGTCGCGGTCGAACGCCTTTATGCAAAGAAGGAGATCGTCTTTCCTTCCACCTTGAACGCGAAGCGCTCCAACCTCATCTCGTACGGACGGTGCCCGTGAGCGACATGAGCCTCTATACAAGCGAGGATTTCGCTGAACATCGTCGATTTTGGCTCGATGCCTGCGAGCGGGTCGCCTCGCCCTGGCGCCTGCGCGACCCCGGACGCGCGGCGGGAGACCGGCCGCCGGCCGGGGGCTTCGCGTCCTTCACGTGGGAGCTCTCCACCACCGCCGTCCGCGCCGTCCGCGGCATCGGTGGGGAGAGCCCGCTGGGCCAGGACGTCGTCGTCCTGTCGGCGCTTTTCCTCCTGCTCAGCAAATACGCCCACACCCGAGCCGTCGCGATCGCGACCCCGCCCTTCCTCCCCGAAGAGGGCGAATCGGCCGCCGCGCCGTTCGTCATGGTCGCAGCCGAGGTGGCCGCGGAGGGCACGCTGAGGGAGTGGATCCTCGCTGCCAGGCGGGTGATCACCCAGAGCTACCAGCTCCAGGACTATCCGCTTTCGCTCGTCGATCCAGCCTTCAACAGCCCGGCCCGCGTCTCCAACATCCTCTTCCACGACGAGGCCGTCCATGCTCCCTTCCGCGACCTTGACGCCTTCGATCTCACGCTCTCGCTCCGCCGCGACGGCGACGGCATGCAGATCGAGCTGGGCTACCGGCCCGAGCGCTTCTCGCGCGGGTCGGTCTCTCGTTTCTGCCGTCACCTCGAGCGCCTCCTCGACCATTGTCACGAGCCGGCGCGCGCGCTGAGCCAATGCTCGCTGGTCCTGCCCGGGGCCGAGGAGTCCGCCGCCGTGGTCCACGGCGCCCAGGAGGGGCCCTTCGAGCCCACGACGCTGGTGCGGCTCTTCGAGGAGCAGGTCGCCCGCACGCCCGACAAGGTCGCGTTGCGCTTCGAGGACCAGTCCCTCACCTATGCCGAGCTCAATCGCTTGGCGGCGAACCTGGCCGCCCACCTCCGCGAGGGCGGCCGCCTGCAGCAGAACCCGCTCGTCGGCGTCAAGCTCGAGAAGTCCCCTCGGATGATCGTGGCCCTCCTGGCCGTCCTCAAGGCCGGAGGCGCCTACGTCCCCCTCGATCCCGCCTATCCCGCCGAGCGCCTCCAGGCCATCTTCCGCGACTCCCGGATGAGCGTCCTGCTCATCGACTCCGCGACCATGTTCGGCATCGAGGACTTCGAAGGCGAGATCTTCGTGATGGATCTGCAGCTCGACGCCTTGCCCGAGGCCGAGCTTTTCCAGGCGGATCAGCTCGATCCCGGCTCGCTGGCGTACCTTATCTACACGTCCGGTTCCACCGGCACGCCCAAGGGCGTGATGATCGAGCACCGGAGCATCGTCAACACCGTTCGCTGGCGCCGCCGCCACTACGGTTTCGGGCCTGGACACGTGGCGCTCCAGTTCGCCTCGGTCGCGTTCGACAGCTCGGTGGAGGACATCTTCACGCCGCTCTCTTCGGGGGCCGCGCTCCAGCTCCCCACGGAGCGCGAGCGAACCGATCCAGCCGCCTTGAAGCTCCTGATCGAGGCCGCTGGCGTGACCCACCTGCTCCTGGTCCCGAGCTTCTACAAGGCGCTCCTCGAGGAGGCCGGCTCCTCCATGGACGGGCTTGTCGCGGTGACGGTGGCGGGCGAGGCGTGCTCTCACAAGCTCGTCGTCCGCCACCACGAACGCCTGCCCCATACGCGTTTGGTCAATGAATATGGCCCCACGGAGAACGCCGTCTGCTCGACCGCCGAGACGCTGCGTCCCGACGCGCCCTACATCGGCATCGGAACGCCGATCGACCACGGGACCGTCCGCATCCTCGATCCCCAGATGGCGCTCCTCCCGCCTGGCATCGCCGGTCAAATCGCCCTGGGTGGCCCGGGCCTGGCGCGCGGTTACTGGCGCGCCGAGGCCCTCACCGACGCGAGGTTCGTTCACGTCCAGGGGCCGGAGGGGCGTGCGAGGGTCTACCTCAGCGGCGATCTCGGGTGCATTCGCGAGGACGGCAAGCTGGAGTTCCTGGGTCGGCTCGACGAGCAGATCAAGGTCAACGGTTACCGCATCGAGCCGGGAGACGTCGAGCACGCCCTGTGCGGCGTCACGGGGATCGAGGGCGCCGTCGTCCGGGGGCGCACGCTCGAGAACGGCAAGACCGCGCTGGTCGCCTGGTTCACTGCCGCGGGATCCATCGACACGGAGGCGGTGAAGGCCCGGCTGCAGGCGCAGCTCCCCGCGTTCATGGTGCCCGCCTCGCTGATCCGGCTCGAGAGCTTCCCCCGCACCCCCAGCGGCAAGATCGACGTCGCGGCGCTGTCCGCGGAGGACGCGGACGCATCGGCGGCTCGCGCCTACGTCGCCCCGCGGACGCCCGTCGAGATCTGCCTGGCCGCAATCTGGGCGGAGACGCTCGATTGCAGGCGCGTCGGCCTGGACGACGATTTCTTCTCCTTGCGCGGCGATTCGATCAACGTGATCCGCCTGCTCGGCGCGACCAGCAGGGAGTTCGGCGTATCGCTCACGGTGGATGACGTCTACCGATATCCAACCGTGGGCGCCATGGCGCAACGCCTCACCGAGGTGATGGCCACCGCGCCTGACATCGATCCCGCGCGCAAGGACCCGCTCGACGAGGCGCGCCTCCGGCTTGCCGAGTTCAAGGAGCGCACGCTGCGCGAGGCGGTCGACACGGAAGAGACCGACTCGTGGGAGGAGATCTACCCGCTCACCCCGATCGAGAGCGGCATGGTATTCCAGAGCCTGATCGAGCCTGGACTGTCGGTCTACCACGACCAGTTCTGCCTCGATTTCGTCGATCCGCGCTTCGACCCCGAGCGCTTCCGTCGGGCGCTCGCCCTGCTCTATCGCCAGCACGACATGCTGCGCTCCGCCTACCGCCGCAGCGCCTCCGGCGAGCTCGCCCACATCGTCTACCGCGCCGAGGCCGTCGTCCCCGAGCTCGAGCTCCTCGATCTCCGATCGATCGACGGGCGTGACCGCCAGCTGTCCGAGATTGAAGATTTGATGCGGCGTGACCGCGCCCGCCCCTTCGATCTCGCGCGTCCAGGTCTGTTGCGCTTCTATTTGCTGCGCCGCTCCGACAGCGTTTATACCCTGCTCAATGTCTCGCACCACCTCATCCTCGACGGGTGGAGCCACAACATCCTGCTGGACACGCTCTTCCACCTCTATGGAGCGCTCGGTCGCGACCCCGCCCACCGGCCCGAGCCGCTCGCTGTCCGCTTCGCCGACGACCTGATCCGGCGCCTCGCCGACACCGACACAGGCAGCCGGCTCGCCTTCTGGAGCCGGGCGCTGGACGGCCACGTCCGCCTGCCCCTGCCGCTGCAGCGTGTCCGTCGCCTGGGCGAACGAAGCACGCGGATCGATCGATACGAGATCGAATCCGACGCGGCGCTGAATCGCCGGCTGGATGCGCTCGCGCAGCGCCTCGAGGTGGGCGCGAAGCACGTGCACCTGGCCGCCTTCTCTGTCCTGCTCGCGGTCCTCACCGGCTCCGACGATCTCACGTTCGGCCTCGTCACCAACTTCAGGCCTGCGGTCGCCGACGGCGATCGCTTGATCGGGAACTTCATCAACGCCAGCCCATTCCGCCTCCGCCTGGATCCGGCCGCCCCGGTCGAGAGCCTGATCCGGGCGGTGCGCGCGCGGCTCCAAGAGATGCGCCCCAACGAGACGCTGGCCCTCGGCGACATCGCGCGACAGCTCCAGCTGCGCCCCGACCAGAACCCCTTCTTCGACGTCCTCTTCAACTACATCGACTTCCGCGCTGCGGTCCGCAGCGCCGACGTCATGGAGATCCGCGAAACCGGCGTCCGCGGCCACGAGCCGACCAGCTACCCGCTGGACGTCACGGTGAGCGGCGGCTCGCGCGGCTTCCGCCTCTTCTTGAGCTACTTCCACCCCACGTACCGGCGCTCCGACATGGAGCACATCGCCCACGCCTACCTGCGCATCCTCGAGTCGATGGTCGCGGACCCGACGAGGCCGATCGAGTCGCTCGATCGGATCGACGCTCGAGAAGCGGGGGAGGCCGGGCGATGGCTGACCCGCCCCGGCGGTCGCGACGATCATCCGACGGAACGCGCGTTGCTCAGCGCCTGGACCAGGGTGCTCGGACACGACCGCTTCGGCCTGGACGACGACTTCTTCATGGTCGGCGGCCACAGCATCCATCTGGTCGGGCTCGAGACGATCCTGCGCCGTGAGCTGACGCGGCCGTTCACCCTGATGGACCTCCTGCATCACCCCACGATCCGCGAGCTGGCCGCCTTCCTGGACGACAAGGCGGCCGCGCCCTCCTCCGGCGCGTCAGCAGCGCTGGCCCCGCTCGGCGAGGTTCGCCCGGCTTCCTGACCCGTGGTTGCTCCGACCGGCTCGCCCGTTCACGGCTGACCTCGCGGCCTCTTCCGCCGGCGCGCTCCCTCGACGCTCGCGAGATCCGCACCATGTTCACGACGATGGTCCCCAGCTCGACCGACGCCGCCCGAGTCCACCGGTTCGGCGGCCCCGAGGTCATCGCCATCGAGAAGGTGCCGGTCCCGCTGCCCGGCCCGGGCGAGGTGCTGGTCCGCGTCGCGGCGGCCGGGGTCGGGCCGTGGGACGCCTGGATTCGTGCCGGCAAGAGCGTGCTGCCTCAGCCGTTGCCGCTGACGCTCGGCTCGGACCTCGCTGGTACCGTGGCGGCGGTCGGCCCCGAGGTGGCTGGCCTCGCGCCGGGCGCAGCCGTCTTTGGCGTCACCAACAGGCGCTTCACCGGCGCACACGCGGGCTATGCCGTGGCGCAGGCGTGCATGGTGGCGCGCAAGCCTCTCCGGTTCGACGACGTGCAGGCCGCCTCCGTGCCGGTCATCGCCGTCACGGCGTGGCAGGCGCTGTTCGATCAGGCCCAGCTGGAAGCCGGACAGACCGTGCTGGTGCACGGCGCGGCCGGCAGCGTCGGCGCGTACGCGGTGCAGCTCGCGCGTCGGGCCCGCGCCTGTGTGATCGCGACGGCCTCGGCCAAGGATCGCGACTTCGTCCGCAGTCTCGGCGCGGACGTCGTCGTGGACTACCGGAGCGAGCGCTTCGAGGACGCCGCCAAGGACGTCGATGCCGTCATCGACCTCGTCGGCGGCGACACCCAGGCGCGGTCCTTCGCCGTGCTCAAGCCACGTGGCACCCTGGTCTCGGCGGTGTCGACCCCTGATCAGGAGGAGGCCGGCCGTCGCGGCGTGCGGGCAAGCTTCTTTCTCGTCGACGTCACGACGGCCCACCTCGACCGCATCGCCGCCCTGCTCGACGCGGGCGAGCTCTCGGTCGACATCGGCGCCGTGCTGCCGCTCGCCGAGGTCCGCGGCGCGCATGAGATGCTCGACGGCACCCGCCCCCGCCCGCGTGGCAAGATCGTCCTGGCAATGGCGCCTGCTCGCTGAGGTCCGAGGGCAGCGGCCCTCCGGGCGCGTCCGACGAGGCCAGTCTCCTTGAGCAGAGCCTGCGGGCGCTGGCGAGCAGCGAGGCTCCGGCGGCTGCTAGATCGCCCTTGGGCGACCCGGTACTACGACCGGCGATGGCGCCGCCGGTAGCGGTCGTCCTCGTAGTCAACGTGCTTTCCCCAGATGTACACAGGGCTGGTCATGACCTCCTCGCGGGTGGGGGCCGGGAGAGTCGCCAGGAGATCGGCGTCCAGCGCCTCCGGGCTCGTGATGCGCGCCATGCCGCCCGTGTCGAGGGCCTGCGCGGCCGCGAGGACGATCCCCTCGGTCGTGTCGGAGACCACGTCGGTGCCCCGCTTGAAGCCCGCGATGTCGAGTTCCACCGCGTGCAGGCCCGGCCCGACCCACGCCCGCGTGGCGCCGCGCGAGGCAGGCGCGAAGCAGGCGAGCCCCAGCTCGCGCGCGATCGCCTCGCCGGCGAAGCTCGACGCCTCCAGGCGCGGGCGGGGTATCGCGAGCGGGCGCATGAACGCCACCACGAAGCCGTCCAGGAGCGCCAGCACCTCCCAGTAATGGCGCACGTCCTCGAAGGCGAGCGTGAGGTACTCCGGGCCGTCGATGTGGCTGCCGTAGAAGACGCGCCCGTCGAGCGCGAGCCAGAGCCGCGGGTCTTGCGCCAGCCAAACGGGGAGCAGCCGCGACGACGCGTCCCGCGGGTCGGCGCGCAGGCCATAGCTCTGCAGGTCGTCACGCAGCCATGGCACATCCCCGCGCAGGTAGCGCAGCGACGCGTGCACGCCGAAGACGCCGTTCGGAGGATGGCTGAACCCGCCCACCGTCTCTTCTGCGAGGACCACCGCCTCGGAGCAGGGCCATCCCATGGAGGAGAGCTCGCGCTTCAGCTCCTCGCGCGGAACGGTCCACTCCGCGAGGCGGCGCAGGTCGAGCCGCTCCAGCAGCTCCCGGGCCAGCGCGCTCAGCTCGCTTGAGTTGCGTGTCTGCTCGATCATGGGGCTCAGCTCCGCGTCATCGATATCGCCTGCGTGGCCCGAGGTAATTGGGTAGCGGCGGGGTATCGTTGGTCATGCGACCGGTACCCTCCGCGTTGTCGTAGCCGGGTTGCACGGCCGACGTCGCGGGAGCTCCCCAGCGCGCTTGGAGGTTGGCGATGAGCTGCGAGCAGTTCGCCCCGCCGCGCTCGCCCTCACCCCGGCGCCGCGACCACCACCACCGCGCGCTCCCCGCCGTCGCTCCCGGCGAGCGAGACCGCGCAGGGGTGCGGCGCGAAGCCGCGCGCGAACGCCTCCGACGCGATGGCGAGGTGCAGCGGAATCGCCGCAGCGCCGAGATTGCCTATCCGCTGGGCCGGGCTCTCCACCTGCTGCGGATCGCAGAAGAGGTGCTGTGTGCGCACCGCGGCGGCCTGGAGCTCGAAATGGCGGAACGTCTCGAACGTCAGATCGGTGAGCATCCAGCCGGCGCGCAGCCCGCGCTCGGACAGCGGCGCGAGCGCCGACCGGAGCGCCGCGGTGAGCCCCGCCGCCTGGAACGCGGACTCGTCGTTGTCCGGCCGGGCCCGCTCGTGCGCGGTGGCCACGCCGACGATCTGCCCCAGGTCGCGGAGCAGCGCTCTGCGCGCGACGTCCGGGCGCATCAGCACCACGAACGCCGCGCACTCCCCGGGGATCAGCGCGTCGAGGTTGTCCGGCCGGAAGACCCGCCCCGCCGCGTCGAGCGCGGCGATGCGCGCCGGATCGTAGTCGGTGTGCACGCCGCCGAGCAGCGCCGCGTCGATCGCGCCCCGCCCCAGCGCGTCGCACAGCTCCGGCAGCGCGTACCCCGCCGCGGCCGGGCCGCGCGTCGAGACCTTCACCGCGAGCTCCGGCGCGTGCGCCTGCACGCGCGCCGCGAGCTCGGCGCCGAGCCGCTGCGCCGGCGCCTCGCCCCCCGGGAGCCGCTGCCCGAGGTGCTCGTCCAGGCACAGGGTCATCTGCATCCGCAGCCCCCGCGCCGCGGGGCCGAGCTTCTCGAGCGCCTCGCCGAGCGCGCGCGCCGCGAGCAGGCCGGCGCGCTCCGCCCCCGTGACGAGCGGATCCAGCGTGGGGAGGAAGCACATCGTGATCGGCTCGCCGCTCCCGTCGACGAGCGGCGCCTCGCGCATCGCCGCGGCCGCGGCGCGGTGCGAGAACGCGGAGTCGATCGAGCGCAGCCCGACCGGCGTGACCGCGCCCGCGGCCACCATGACGGCGAGCGGCCTCACGCTCGCCCCCGCTCGCGCACGATCACGCGCGCGTCCTTCATCCGCCGCGGCGCCTTGACGTGCGCGCGCCAGACCAGCTCGACCGCCACCGGCTTCTGCGGGCCCGTGGCGTACAGATCGATCAGCACCGTGTCGAGGTGGGGCGCGAACGCGACCGGCGCGCGGTCCTTCACCTGGAACTCGATCTCCACCTGCACCCGCGGCAGCTCGAAGCTGAGCGCCCCCTCGGGCGTCAGGTTGAGCACCCGCACCGGCTCGCCGCCCGCGAGCGGCGGATCCGCGATCAGCCCGGGCGAGGCGCAGAGGTTGTAGCGGTGGTCGAAATCCTCGGGCAAAAGCGGCGCGCGGAGCTCCCGCCAGGTCGCGTCGTAGGTCCCGGCGTACCGGCGGCGCGGCTCCCAGTGCCGGCCGACGACCCCGATCCCGGCGGGCGGCGGCGCGGTCTTCGCGGTCCTGATCGGGAACGCGGGGTCCTCGATGTACGGCGCCGGCTGATGCGTGAGCGAGGCCGGCGCGCTCGTCACGCCCATGCCGATCGGGTTGCGCGGCTCCTCGACGAGCTCCGCGGGATCCTCGTCGTCCCGCCCGCCCCAGGCGTGGTCGTAGCGCATGTCGATCTCCTCGATCGGCGCCGGCGCGGTGAGGGCGGCGCCCTTGTCCACCCAGAGCCGCCTGCCGAACACGACCAGCGACTTCCGGAGCGGGCCGACCTCGACGCGCACGTCGAAGGACGGCGCCGCCTTGCCGTTCGGCGCGTACGCCCGGGCCACGAAGATCACGTCGGTGGCCGGCTTGAACAGGCACACGTCCGCCGGATAGGCGACGCTCTCCGGCTTGTCCTCCTCCCAGGGCAGGTCGGCGAGGCGGACCCCCCGCGCGCGCTCGGGCGGCGAGAGCTCGAAGCCGCCGTCCTCCTGGAGCTCGAAGCTCGCCTTGACGATCGCGACCAGCTTCTCGCCGTCCCGATCGACGAGGAGCTGCGGGTGCGCGGCGAAGTCCGTCTTGTTGTCGAGCGGGGGCTGGTCCATCGCGGGCGCATTATCGACAAGATCGGCGGTCGTGTCTCTCCGGCGGCGCGATCACCGCGCGCCGTCCACCTCGGCGGCGTACGCCTCTAGGCCGTGGCCGCGCAGCATCGCCTCGACGAGCGCGATCGGCTCGGCGCAGGCCGGGTCGTCCGCGCCCGCCCCGGCGGCGAAGACCGGCAGCGCCCGGGCGACGACGAGCCGCGCCGCGCGATCGCGCAGCGCGAGCGAGAGCGGCAGCGCCCCGATCAGGCGATGGCCGTGCAGCGCCGCGCGCAGGTAGAAGCGCTCCCGATCGGGGGCGGGCGCGGGCGCGAGGAGCAGCGCCGCGAGCAGGTCGGGCTCGGCCAGCGCGAGGGTCGCGGCCGCGATCCACCGCGCGGCGCGCCGGGCGAGATCCCGCTCGCTCCTCCAGGCGGCGTCCTCCCGCGCCCGCCGCGCCGCGCGCGCGTGCAGCGCGGCGAGCCACGGCCCGAGCGCCGCCGGCTCCAGCGGATCGGGCCGCTCGAAGCGCGCGACGGCGCCGCCCGAGAGCCCCTCGGCCTCGACGGCCGCGGCGAGCGCGAAGAGGCCCGCGGCCACGTCGGGCGGCGGCGCCGCCGCGGCGAGGCGCCGCGACCAGGCGACGAGCTCGGCCCGCGGCGCGGTCGCGCCGGGCGAGATCGCCGCGCGATCCGGCAGCCGCGCCACGTCGATGCGCTCGTCCAGATCGCCCCGCACCCGCAGCCGCGGATCGAGCAGCGGGGCGCCGCCGGTGCGGCCCGCGCTGGCCAGCACGCACGCGCACTCCGCGGAGACCGAGACCCGCACCGACTCGCCGTCGTCGACGAAGCTCGTCGGGAAGGTCCGGCACCCGAGCGGCTTGGCCTCGGGCCCGCCGAGCGCGTGGAGCGAGCAGCGCCCCTCGCCCTCCAGGTAGGCGCACCGGCCGTCCCGCATCGCCACCACCGAGGCCGCGCACGGCCACGTCCCGCGCTCCGGCGTGAAGGCCCGCTCGTGCCGGGCGCCGCCGCCCAGCACGTCGGGCCGCAGCGCCCGCGCCCGCGCCGCCTCCTCGGGGTCGAAGAGGATCGAGGCGTAGATCCGGCAGCAGCTCCCGCGGCCGTCGCAGTGCAGGCCGAAATCGGGCAGCAGCTCCAGCGGGCGCTCGCGGTCGCCGCGCTCGTCCGGCGCGCGCGCGGGCGCCGCCCTCGCCGCGGGCTCCCCACGCGCCGCGCCCTCGCCGTCGGCCTCGGCCTCGGCCTCGAGCAGGCCCGCGGCGTGGAGCTGCGCGAGGAAGGCGTGCGCCGCGGGCGCGCGCGCGGGCGCGCCCTCGCGTGCGGCCGCGATCACGATGCCCTCGACGTCGCGCGTCCCGTCGGCCGCGGAGAGCAGCGCCCACTCCCGCGCGCCGAGCTGGAGCAGCTGCCCGGAGCGGACATCGTGCAGGATGACCAGCTCCTCCTCGCCGACGAGGTGGCGCCGCACGAGCACGTGGGCCGCGAGGCGGGGGCGCGCCGGCAGCGTGTTCGGGCTCACCCGGGCACGCTAACCGACGCCGGCGGCCGCGCGCCACCGAAACGAGGCGGGCCGGCCGTCGGCGCCCCGCCCGGGCCGCGCCGTGAGCGCGCGGGCGCCCTCAGCGCATCAGCGCACGCACTTCACCCATGCGGCCGTGAAGTAGTTCCACTTGCCGCTGGCGCCGGCGTTGAACCCCGTGAAGCCATCGTCGAAGTTGAGCGCCCAGGCCGCCGGAGCGTTCCTCACGGCGGTGTGCGAGGCCCAGTACCAGTCGTTGCTGCGGGCGCCATACTGCGTGTCCGGGAACATCGTCCGGTTGATCGACGGCGCCACCTGGGCCTCATCGACAAGGGTCGCGAGCTCGCGGATGCTCGGCAGGCGCCAGGTGTGATCGTTGAGCCCGAGCGTCGCGCAGTAGCTCTCCGCCTCGTCCCACGTCATCGTGGTCGGCGAATAGCCCTGCTGCCAGACGAGGCCCGTATACGTGTCCATCACCTCACCGGGCGCTGCGGCGGTGTACTGGTCGGGCGGCGGCACGGCCGGGCTGCTCGGCGCCTCCCCCTCGCCGTTGCCTCGCACGCAGCGCAGGCTCGCCGCGGTCGCCTTGGAGTAGGCGTTGCTGACGATCCCGTCGCTCAGGTTGAAGGCCCACGCATAGTCGCGACCGGCGCCCGCGCCGGCCTGCCGTATCGTGAGGATCCAGTCGGACGACGTCTTGTGGAAGCCCCCTCGCGCCCCCGGGAACGCGGCCCTGTCGATGGCGGGGCTCTGGGTGAAGTCCACGATCGACGTCATCTCGATGCGCGTCGGAAGGCGCCAGTCCGAGGCCCCGCCGAGCGTCAGATCCTCGCAGTAGCGGATCGCCTGCTCCCACGTGTACGCCTCGGAGGGAGGGCTCTGCTGCCACTCGAGGCACGTCACGTTGTCGCGCACCACCCCGCCCCCGAGATCGGTGTAGCTCGCGGGGTTGGGCAGGCCGCTGCCCGCCGGGTTCGGCATCGGCCAGCACGCCCACTTGTGCGTGCCGCAGGCCGCCGCCCTGCTGCAGGTGTCGGGCGTTCCGGCGCCGCCGCCGCCCGCGCCGCCCTCGCCCGGCGCTCCCCCTTCGCCCGGCGCGCCGCCGCCCGCGGTGGTCCCCTCGCCGCCGGCCCCGCTGCTCGCGGCGGGCCCCGCGTCGCCGGCCCCGCCGCCCGTCTCGGAGGCGCCTCCGGTCGCGAGGGCGCCGCCCGTCCCCGACGCGGCGCTCTCGGTGAGCGCGTCGCCGCGATCGCCGGCGTCGACGCTCCCGCCGGTGTCCCCGCCGGTGGAGCAGGCCGCGGCCGCGAGCGCCACGCCGAGCGCCGTTCCCCTTCCGGCACGCACGGCCGTGGTGGACATCATCAGGGTCGCGTGAGCGACCCACCGCTTGCTGTGATTCACAGGCACCTCCGTCAAGTCAAGGCGGCGCCGCGTCGGCGGAGCTCATTCCTGGGTCATGAGAGAAGGAACCACAGCGGCACAGCGGGGAGAGACAAGAAAGAATCTTTCTCTCGCTCTTCCCTCTGTGCCTCTGTGCCTCCAATTCTCTCCCATCACGGAATCAGGGACGGGCCTCGCGGGCGCGGCACCGGTGTGCAAGATAAACGAACTCGAACCGCACCAACCTATCACACGCTGCGCCACGATCGTCAATGTGCGCCCCGAAAGAAGAGTTCATTTCTCACCGATCGTTCCCCAACAACTCTGCGCTCCGCGGGGTCGCAGGACGGGCGCGCTTTCCGCAGGCGCACCGACCCTGCGCGCGCGACAGGACGGGCGGGCGTTCTCGTGCGCTTCCAAATCTTCAACCAGCCGACAAAACGCGGGCGCTTCGAGCTTCTGGTGATTGGTTTCGAGGTGCTCGAGCGACCTGGTCGAGAACGAAAGGAATCCATCGCTCCTCGAGCGCGGCCGGCAGGCGGATCGTGAGGACCGGACGGCTGGGCTCTGCCCGCAAATCATTCTCCTGAGCCGCCGCGGACAGCGCGCGCCAGGCGAGCTCGCCCATGGGTCGTCGTCGCGATCGCCCAGGGCCCACTTTCGCTCGCTCCGTCCAGGCGCAATGAAGCGCGCATGCCGCACTCGACCAAGAAGACGTCCATCGGCAGCTCCAGCAACAGCAGGCCGAAGAACAAGAACAAGCGACATCACTGGAAGCGCTACCGCGGCCAGGGCAAGTCACATCACGGTTAGAACGCCGATCACGTTGTTCAAGCGAGAATTGAACCGCCAAGACGCCAAAACGCCAAGACGCCAAGAGACAGGCGCGGGATGGAAGCCGCTCAGGAGCTCGCCTTGAGCGCGGAGAACTCGCCTGGATCGTGGATGGTGGGGGGATTGATCCCGCCACCGATGAAGTCTTCCGTTCGGTCGTACATGCCGAAGTGGGTCACCGGCTCCGAGCCGCCCCGCGCCGGGAAGCCATCCGCGCCTGCCCTGACGCCGAGGGCGTTCATCAAGTTGCAGTAGTACTTGTTGATCGGCGCGTTGGCGAGCGACGGGTCGGTTCCCGTGGACTGGGTGGTCGCGTCGACCTCGCTCGGAGCGCCGTCGGCACACGTGAGCTCGCTGTTGCCGGTCGTGAGAGCGGGCGAGCCGTCCTCGACGTTCACGGCCCAGCCGGTCTTGAAATAGCCGCCGGCGCTGCCGACCTGGACGATCGGCAGGTTGTTGAGGTTGCGGGCGCAGCCGTCCGACGCGTCCTGGAACCAGACGGCCGCGCTGTTGTCGAGGAGCGTCCCGTCGCCCTCGTCGATACGGTTCAGCTGCTCGACGAGGTGGGCGAACTTCCTCGCATAGTAGTCGTCGATCTTGAGGAGCATGTCGATCACACCCGGGACGCAGGTGCCCTGCATGCCCGCATTGCCCACGCGATACGAGAGGCTGGCGCTCTCCATCGTCAGGCCGAGCCCACGAAAAAGGAAGTTCGGGGGGTACTTCAGGAAGATGACGGGGGTCGCGTTGCACGCCGCCGCGAGGACGGCGAGGTTCGAATAGAGGTCCGCTCCATCCAGACTGTCCGAGATTCGCCGCGTCAGCACGTCGTCGACGCTCGCGGTCGTGCTCGCCAGGTCGACGTTTTCTTGCGTCGCGCCGAGCGCCGTGGCGAGGGACGTGTTGCACTGCGCAGAGGCGACGGGTCTCACGGTCTCGTCGAGCATCGTCTTCCAGGCCTCCAGCTTGTTCTTGTCCGCCTGGCTCATGTCGAAGCGCGCGAGCGTGTCGAGATCGTGCCGCACGAGGTCGATGATGCTCTTGCCGCGGATGGCATGGTACGTGTCCGGAGACGGGAGGGCGTCCGAGAACAAACCCGTGAGCTTGGCCAGGATCTCCGCCGGCGCGCCCAGACCCGGATACAGGGTCTCGGGCGCCGAGTACGAGATCGCCGAGGGAGCGGCGTCGCGGTAGTTTCCCACGCGCAGGAGCAGGGGCTCGCCGTCCGGGCTGAGCTGTCGTGCGATGACGTGGTCCAGCGAGGGACCGGTCGGCCTGGCGTTGAACTTCTTCGCTTGGTCGAAGCTGAACGGGTCGTCGCTATTGGGCGTGACCGGGTGGCACGTGAAGTACGACGCGTTCACCTGCAAGTGGCGATCGTTCCCCTGCCCCCGCTCCAGCTTCGGCGTCCACTCGTTCATCGCGCGGATGCCTCGGGGCAGGAGGAGCTTGTCGACATAAGGCGTCAGGTGCTTGAGCGTCGTCGTCTCGAGGTCCGCGGCGGTGAGCGCGCCGTGCGACTTCTTCGGGAAGAACCGCGTCGTGATGCAGCCATAGTGCGTGTACATCACGATCAGCCGCTTCGGCGGCGCGGCCGGCTGCGCGTTCACGGTGCGGTCGGCGATCGAGCTGAGGAACGGCGCTGCGACGCAAGCGCCGCCCAGCCCCCGGAGGAAGATTCTTCGGTTCACGCGCTTTGCCATGGTCGTATTTTCCCACCTTCAATGGACGCAAACGCCCGGCTGCCCCTCGGAACGCCCTCTGAATGCCCGCGTTTGCCAGGTCTCTGTCATCCCTAAATGCCCGCAGGCCCGTTGACTCATTTCGCTCGGCCGGGAAGCACACGCGAGGGGTGCACCCGAAGCCTTCGCACGCGTCGAACGGGCGGCGATCTCTTCGCGCTCTTCAGGGACGGGACGCGAAGTCGCTTCAGCGCGCGCCGCCGGCCGCCCGCCCGAGCAGCGCGGCGGCCGCCACCGCGGCGCGCGCCCGCAGCGTCGCGCGGGGCAGGCGCGGCTCGGCCGGCGGCGCCACGAACGCCTCCAGCCACGCCTCGGCCGGCGGCCGGGCCAGCACCCCGCCGAGATCGAACAGGGCGAGGTCCGCGACGCCGGCCGCCGCCGCGACGGCCACGTCCTCGCGCAGCTCGGCGACCGAGCGGTAGACCGGCTCGTCGCCGAGCGCGCCCCTGCCCACCGCGCCCACCGAGACGCCCGCCCTCGGACCGAACCGCCGCGCGGCGGCGCGGCACGCCCAGGCGAGCAGCGCGACCGCGTCGCCCCGGCCGAGCGCGCCGCGCGAGTACCCCTCGAACAGCGAGGTGTACAGCATCGCGCTGACCCGCCCCCACGGCGGCGCCGACACGGGCGTCCCGAGGATCCGCTCCCAGCCGCCCGCCGGCCCGTCGGCCAGGACGAGCGGCACGATCGCGGCCGAGGTCTCGACCCCGCGCGCGTGGATCGCCCCCGCCAGCTCGACATACGCGCGCTGCGCGTCGCGCCACCGCGCGCCCCGCCCGGCCGCGCTTCCCGGCGCTCCCGGCCCGGCCGCGCCCTCCCGCGCGCCCCGCCGCCCGCCGCCGAGCAGCTCGAGCGCGCCGCGCCCGCCGGAGAGCGCCCGGCGCACGTCCTGGATCGGCGGCTCGAGATCGACCGCGACCTCCGCCGCGGCGAGGCCGCGGGCGTCGAGGGCGTCGAGCAGCCGCGCGACGAACGCGCCGAACGCCGCCGCGTTGCCGGCGCTCGCCCAGCGCCCGTCCTCGTCCGCGATCATCGGCCACACCGCGACCGCCACACCGGCGTCCGCGCACGCCGCCGCGAGATCCGGCAGGCCCGCGGCCGTCTCCGGCCGCACCGCGACCGCGAGCTCCAGCGCGTACCGCCGGAGGAGCGCGAGCGTCCCAGGCGCACGCACCGCCTCGAGCGGCAGGAGCTCGCTCCAGATCCGGCGGCGCGGCCTCACGCCCGCCGCCCGCGCGCCGGCGCCGCGCGGACGCCAGCGCCGCCTGCGCCTTGGCCCCGCCGTTTCCTTCCGAACCCCGGACAGCCCCCGCTACACTCGCGCTCCATGAAGATCCTCTACGGCGTCGTCGGAGAAGGGATGGGGCACGCCATGCGCTCGCGCGTCGTGATCGAGCGCCTGCTCGAGCTCGGACACGAGCTCGAGATCATGGCGTCGGGCCGGGCGACCGATTTTCTGTCGAAGCGCTTCGCGGGGGTGAACCGCATCCACGGGCTCCACATGATCTACGAGGAGAACCGGGTCCGCCGCGGCAAGACGCTCTGGTCCAACGTGCTCTCGGGCGCGACGGGCATCCCGAAGAACATCGCCGCGTACTTCGAGCTCATCAAGGACTTTCGCCCCGAGCTCACGATCAGCGACTTCGAGTCGTGGACGTACCTCTACGCCAAGCTCCACCGGCTGCCGATCCTCTCGATCGACAACATGCAGATCATCAACCGGTGCACCCACGACGCCGAGATCCTCGCCGGCCACGAGGCGGGCTTCCAGCTCACGCGCGCGTTCGTGAAGAGCAAGCTGCCGTTCTGCAAGCACTACGTCATCGCCACGTTCTTCCGCCCCCCGGTCCGCAAGCAGGAGACGACGCTGGTGCCGCCGATCCTCCGCCCCGAGATCATCGCCGCGAACCGGCGCCCCGGGGAGCACCTGCTCGTGTACCAGACCGCCGAGGGGAACGAGGCGCTCTCCGAGACCCTCGCCAGGACCGGGCTCGAGTGCCGCATCTACGGGATGCGCCGGAGCATCACCGAGGAGCAGGTCGAGGGGAACCTGCGCTACCGCCCGTTCAGCGAGGAGGGCTTCATCGACGACCTCGCCTCGTGCCGCGCCGTCATCGCCGGCGGCGGCTTCACGCTCATGGGCGAGGCGGTCTATCTGCGCAAGCCGATGCTCGCCGTCCCCCTCGGCCGCCAGTTCGAGCAGGTGCTCAACGCCCGCTACCTCGAGCGCGAGGGGTTCGGCCGCGCCGCCGACTCGCTCGACGACCCCGCCGTCGTGGCGGACTTCGTGAAGGCCATCCCCGGCTGCGAGGAGAAGCTCGCGGGCTACTCCCAGGACGGCAACCGCCGGCTGTTCGAGGTGATGGACGAGCTGCTCGATCGCGCGCACGCCGGCGTGCTCTGAGCGCGGCGGCGGCACGCCCCAGGCGCGCGCCGCCGCGCCGAGCCCCCGCCTACTTCGGCCTGCAGCCCTTGAGCTCCGAGCCGGAGATGCCGTTGCACTCCTGATCGGCCGGGCAATCCGCCTGCTCGACGCACGTCTTCAGGCACTCGAGCGCCGCGCTGTCGTCGGGCTTGCCGCAGACCGACCCGTCCTCGCACTCGCCGTCCGCGCCCTCATCCTCGCACGCCTCCCCGAGCGCCGCCTCGCCGCCACAGCCCCAGGCAAGCAGCGCCCCGACGACGAGCCCCATCCCGATCCATGTGGTCCGCATACCATGACCTCGCATTTTTCCGATACAACTGCACGCGACGAAGGCACGGACGACCGCCGCCCCGCCGCGCTGCCCTGGCTTCGGGCCGCGGCGTGGCGCCGTCCTTCCTGGCCCCCCGATCGCCTCCGGATGCTACCGCGCGTTGCGGCTCTTCGGGCCCTGGCGCTGGCTCCACGACGCCGAGGCGGTCTCCTCGATCCGGATGAGGACGGCGGTGATGTTGTCGCGGCCACCGTTCTCGTTGGCGCAGTCGATGAGCTTGCAGCACGCGTCGGCGAGCACGGCGTTGTCCTCGATGATGCGCGCGATCTCGCGGTCGTCGACGAGGCCGTGGAGGCCGTCGGAGCAGAGGAGGAACACGTCGCCGGCCTCGACGCGCTCGGCGCGCAGGTCGACGTCGACGCTGGGGGCGATGCCGAGCGCGCGCGTGATCACGTTGCGGGGCAGGTACGCGAGGTCGCTCTCGGTGAGGTCGGGGCGCTCGAGGAGCGCGTCCGCGATGAGCGAGTGGTCGCGCGTCAGCTGGGCGATACCGCCCCCGCGGAGCAGGTAGCAGCGGCTGTCGCCGGCGTGCGCGACGTAGAACTTCCGCTCCCGCGGCGAGAACGCGGCGGCGACGACCGTGGTCCCCATCCCGCGGTAGAACCGCGAGTCGTCGGCGTGCGCGAAGATGCGCGCGTTCGCGTAGGTCACGGCGGCGCGGAGCCGGTCTCCGGTCGACGCCTTGCGGCGCTTGCCGTTCGCCTCGCGGAAGTAGCCGGCGATGGCGCTCGCGGCGATGCGGCTCGCGACCTCGCCGGCCTCGTGCCCGCCCATGCCATCCGCGACGACGTAGACGTTGAACTCGGGGAGGAGGATGTATCGGTCCTCGTTGTGGATCCGCTCCCTGCCGACGTCCGATAGACCTGCCGCGATGGCGCGCATTCGCCCCGAGTCTAGACGACGCTTGGCCTCTCAGGGAACTGGGTTAATCTCCCCCGCCATGCCCGACCTGGTGATCGACAACCCGTATACCCTCGAAGAAGCCGTCCGCCGTCCCCTCGCCGACCCCACCGAGGTCGACCGGCTCCTCGACGCCGCGACCGCCGCCGCGCGGAGCTTCTCGCGCACGTCCATCGCCGAGCGCGCCGCCCTCTGCCTGCGCGCGGTCGAGCGCATCGAGGCCAGCGCCCCGTCGATCGCCGCCGACATCACCCGCATGATGGGCAAGCCCCTGCGCCAATCCCGCAACGAAATCGCGGGGATGGCCAAGCGAGCGCGGCACATGATCTCGATCGCCGAGGCCTCGCTCGCCGACGTGGTCCTCCCGGAGCTCCCGGGGATGGAGCGGCGGATCGTGCGGGCGCCGCTCGGTGTGGTGTTCAACCTCCCGGCCTGGAATTACCCGCTCCTCACGGCCGTGAACGTGGTCATCCCCGCGGTGCTCTCGGGCAATGTCGTGCTGCTCAAGCACTCGCCGCGCTCGCCGCTCTGCGGGGAGCACTTCGCGACCGCGTTCGCCGAGGCCGGCGCGCCCCCCGGCCTGGTCCAGGCCTTCCACTGCGACCACCCGACGTCCGAGCGCATCGCGTCGGATCCGCGCGTCAATTTCGTGGCGTTCACAGGTTCCGTCGAAGGCGGACGGCGGATCTACGCGGCCACGTCGAAGAAGGTGGCGGTCGACGCCGGCCTGGAGCTCGGTGGGAAGGACGGCACCTATGTCGCAGCCGACGCCGACCTCGAGAAGGCGGTGGACGGGATCGTCGACGGCGCCTGCTACAACGCCGGACAGAGCTGCTGTGCGGTCGAGCGCGCGTATGTCCACCGCGACCTCTATCCGAAGTTCGTGGAGGCGGCGCTGGAGCTGATGAAGGGTTACGTCCTCGGCGATCCGACCGTCGAGCGCACGAACCTGGGTCCGATGGCGCAGCCGCACGCGCCGGCGTTCCTGGAGGCGCAGGTGAAGCAGGCGCTGTCGCGGGGCGCGCGGGCGCTCTGCGGCGGCCGGGCGACGCAGGTGGACGGCCGCGGGCGGTTCTTCCAGCCGACGCTGCTGGTCGACACGGCGCCGGATCTCGACGTGATGCGCATCGAGTCGTTCGGCCCGGTGCTGCCGGTGGTGCCGGTCTCGTCGGACGAGGAGGCGCTGGCGCTGATGAACGACAGCGATCTCGGGCTCACGGCGTCGATCTGGACGCGGGACCGCGAGCGCGCGGCGCGGCTGGCGCGCGACCTCGAGGTCGGCACGGTCTACATGAACCAGTGCGACACCCTGGATCCGGCGCTCCCGTGGACGGCCGCGAAGAACAGCGGCAAGGGCGCGACGCTCTCGACGCTCGGGTTCCTGCACCTGACGCGGCCGAAGGCGATCAACTTCAAGCTCGGCTGAGGGTCCGAGCGCGCGGCGCCGGCGCGCTGCGGGGCGTGCGCGCCGGGCGCCCGGTTCAACGGGCGCGCAGGGAGGTCGTGCGGTTCAGGCCTCCCGTGCGCCACGGCTCATGTGGAGGTGCGAGGGCATGGAAACACAGCAGATCTTTCGCGGGCGTCTCATCGATCACATCCAGCTCGTGGTGGCGGACATCGCCGCGAGCAAGCGGTTCTACCAGGCCGTCTTCGATGCGATCGGCATCCCGATGGGCGGCGAGGCCGACGATTATTTCTGGGCCGACGAGCTCTTCGTCTCCAGCGCGAGCTCGCGGGCCGCGGCGGGCGCGCTCACCGGCCGGACGCACCTCGCCTTCCAGGCGGGCGACCGCGCCACGGTCGAGCGGTTCCACGCCGCGGCGATCGCCGCGGGCGGCAAGGACAACGGCGCCCCGGGCGAGCGCCCGTACCATCCCGGCTATTACGCGGCGTTCGTGCTGGATCCGGACGGGAACAACATCGAGGTCGTCCATCACGGGCCGGCGAACAGGTCGGCGGACGCGATCGAGATCACGTTCTGACCTGCGAAGGTGCCGCCGGGGTCAGCGGCCGGCGCGGGGAGAGCGCGCGTCAATAGCCACGCACGCAGATTCCGATGCAGTCGGCCCCGCCGAGAGAAGGGTGGCAGTAGTCACGAGGGCCATCGACACACACGAGGTTGCGGGGACAGACGAGGCCGGCGAATCCGCCGCAGGCCAGCGGCTGGTACGCCGCCTACTTGCCGGTCAACTGCGATGGATACTGCGGAGCGTAACCCTTGCCGTACTGCGGAGCGTAACCTTTGCCGTACTGCGGAGCGTAACCTTTGCCGTACTGCGGAGCGTAACCCTTGCCGTACTGCGGAGCGTAACCCTTGCCGTACTGCGGAGCGTAACCCTTGCCGTACTGCGGAGCGTAACCCTTGCCGTACTGCGGAGCGGAACCTTTGCCGTACGGAACGCCGCCCTTCATCGCGCCGCCCTTCATCGGGGGTATGTAACCGCCCCTGCTCCCGAGCTCAGCAGAGGTTGATTCGAGCGTTTCGGCGCCGGCATCGTCGTCGCCCTGGCTCAGCTCGGCGTCTTCCGGGGTGACGACGCACCCGATCGCCAGCGTCGTCAAGATCATCGAGAATCGCGCCACCTTGCCGTGAAATGAAAACATGGATCCTCCTTGGGCATCCCTGGTGGCCAGTTGGCCTGGGTGCCCGCAGGACCACCACAGAGCAGAGTGTGTGCCCCTCAGCTCCTGTGTAGGCGCTGCCACCCGGGGCGGGTCACGCTCGTCCAGGGCTGCGAGCCTTGCCGCCTGCGCGGCCTCCTCGGCGTCCCCCGCGGGCAGGACCGCCGCCCCGGAGGCCGACGAGGACGCAACCGACGCTGGGCCGTCGCGAACGCCGGTGCCGCCGACGTGCAGCCGGCGCGCGGCGCGCCCTGGCCCCCGCCGGATCTCGCGTCGGTCCTGCCGTGCGCGCTGGGCCCTCGGGCCGCGCTTCACGTCGTCGGCTCGTCCGCCGCGATCCGCTTCCTCGCGACCGGCCTCGCCGCGACGTCGTTGAGGAGCACGCCGAGGATGCGGCGCTCGCCGAGCTGCTCGGCGGCCCGGGTGAGCGAGGACGCCCGGGTCAGCGAGGCGCGGGCGACCAGGAGGATGCCGTCGCAGGCGTCCTCGATGACGTTGGCGTCGCCCGAGCCGAGGACCGGCGGGCCGTCGAGCACCACGTAGTCGTAGTAGCGCCGGAGCGTGCGCATCGCGGCCTCGAAGTGGATCGAGTGGAGCGCCGCGGGGTAGCTCGCCTCGCGCGACGGCTCGGCGAGCACCGAGAGCGAGGGGCTGAGGGCGATGACGCCGAGGGGGCGGTGCTCGCCGGCCATCCGCCGGCGGAGCTGCTCGGAGAAGCTCGCGTGCGCGGGCAGCCGCAGGCCGAGGGTGGCCGCGACGCGGGGGCGCGCGAGGTGCCCCTCGACGAGCAGGACCCGCGCGCGCTCGGCCTCGGCGAGCGTCATCGCGAGCCGGACCGCGAGCGCGGTCTTGCCCTCGGCCCGGCCTGGGCTCACCACCGCGACCGCGAGCGGCTCGCCCCCCCGCCGCTGATCGAGCCGGTGCCGGAGCACCCGGAGCGCCGCGAGCGCCGGCGCGGGCGCGTCGCGGAGCAGCTCGAACACCCCGCACCCCTCGGGGTCGACGTCGGCGCCGAGGATCTCCACCTCGGGCTCGCGGAAATCGGCGCCGCCGGCCACCGCGAGGTGGCGCGTGCCCACGCACGCGAGCGACCCGCCGGGCGCGCTCCAGGACGGCTCCGGCGCGCTCCAGGACGGCTCCGGCGCATTCCAGGACGGCTCCGGCGCATTCCAGGACGGCTCCGGCGCATTCCAGGACGGCTCCGGCGCATTCCAGGACGAATCGGGGACGGCGTGGTTGTCGTCGAGCTCCAGGCCGTCCGGGAGCGTGTCCTCCACGGCGAACCCGGGTTGGGCGACCCCGGGTTGGGCGAACCCAGGTTGGGCGACCCCGGGTTGGGCGAACCCAGGTTGGGCGACCCCGGGTTGGGCGAACCCAGGTTGGGCGGATGCTGAATTCGCCGGGCCGCCGGGTCGCTCGCCGCCGTCCTCGGGTGCGGCGGGCGGCGCCGCGCCGTATGCCGGCACGATCGCGCGCTCGCGGAGCGGCGGCTGCGGCGGGAGCTCCGGCATCGCGGCCAGCAGGGCGGGACCGCCGAGCGCGTGGATGTCGCCGCCGTCGTACAGCGTGTCGTTGAGCAGCACCCGGGCCCCGGCGACGCCGAGCGCGAAGAAGAACGTCACCGCGGCGCCCGCGAAGAAGACGCGGCCGCGACCGCGATCCGGGCGGCTCGGCAGGTAGGCCGGGTCGAGGACGTCGAGCTCGGTCTCGCTCTTGTTCTCCGCGGCGTCCGCGGAGAGGTCCGCGGCGCGCTCGTTGGCCTGCACGGCCTTCAGGTACTCGCGCGCCCGCTCCAGATCGAGGCGGAGCCGGTGCCACTCGGTCTCGAGCTCGATCACGCGCTCCTCCGCGTCCCCCTCGGGCCCCGCCGGCGCGCGCCCCGGCTCGCCCGAGGCCGGCGCGCGCCGCGCCTCGCCCGCCGCCGCTCCCCTGCCGCCGCCTGCGCGCGCGCGCAGGCCCGCGATCTGCCGGAGCAACGCGCTCCGCTCCGCCGAGAGCGACGCGCGCCGCGACGGCGTGAGCGCGCCCGCCTCGCCGCGCGGGACCTCGGTGAGGCCCGCGCGGACGAGCCCGAGCGCGCTCTCGGCCGACGCGAGCTGGCTCCTGGCGGCCTCGACGCGGCGCTTCGCCGCGATGGCGTCCGGGTGGATCGGGGTCACGGTCGACAGCTTCTCGGCGAGCGCCGCCTCGGCCGACGCGACCGCCGCGGCGGCCGCGTCGCGGGCCCGCTGCGCCTCGACCACGCTCTGGGGCAGCGGCTGCCCCGGCGCCGCGGCGGGCGACCGCGCGGCCCCGAGCAGCGCCTCCACCCGGGCGAGCTGCCGCTCGAGCGCGGCGAGCTGCGGGTCCACGGGGCGGGACGGCGGCGCGGGCGCGGCGCGGGCCGCCGCGGGCGCGGGTGCGCCGGGCGAGCCGAGCGGCTGGGGGGCCGGCGCGTACGGCGAGTCGTTGAGACCCCACTGGAACTGCGGGTTCCTGGCGAGGAACGTCGCCAGCGCGCGGCTCGCCTCGTCGACCTTGGCGCTGGCCTCGGCGAGCTCCCGCCGCAGGAAATCGCGGGTCATCGTCGCCGCGCCGAGGCTGTCGCGGCGGTAGTCGTCGATCAGGATCTGCGTGAGGCGGGCGGCGACCTGCTGCGCCACGAGCGGGTCGTCGTGGGTGAACGAGATGACGTAGGTATCGCTGCTCTGCGCGCGGAAGCCGACGTGGCTCTTCATCTCCTCGACCGCCTCGACCATCGAGCGGGCGGTCTTCTCCGGGTACAGCCCGAACGCCTCGATGACGCCGGCGAGCGTCCCGCGCGCGATGAGCGTGTCCTTGAGCTTGGGCCCGAGGCGCGCCGCGCGCGCGGCGCTGCTCTGCGGGTCGCGGCCGGTCTGGATGGTCTCGCGGTAGAGGATGGTGGCCTCGCTCCGCCACACCCGCTTCGTGGTGAGCGCCAGGGCGAGGGAGATCGAGAGCCCGACGGCGATCATCGCGGCCACCCCGCGCCAGTACATCCGGACCCGGGCGAGGACGCTGATCGCGCGATCCAGGCGCTCCCGGGGTGTGCTCTCCGTGCTCAGGCTGGACATGATGTTCCCCGCCCCGTGGGCAGCGCCGCCGGCGCCGCGTGGCCCGACGGGCGCGCCCGGGGCGCTCCGCCCCCGCACGGCAAGGCGCGTGCTCGCGGGCGCGTCACCCAGGGACGCATCCGCGCGAGGCGGCGAGAGGCGCGCCGTTGGGAGAGGAGGACGAGCGCCGTGGACGTTCCGTGTCCGGCGGGCGCGCGGTGCTTCGCGGACGTGCTCAGGGAGCCCGGCGCGCCGGCATGCACCGAGCTCGGAGCATCACCGGTCGAGCGTGCGCTCCCACATCTGCAGATACGCCTCGGCCGAGTTGTAGAGCGCGGTCAGCGCTGCTTCGCCGCCCTCGAGGCGGACCTCTTCCACCCAGTCTGCGACGAGGCCGTAGTGCGCCATGCCGTCGACGTCCGTGTCGTACACGCGCTCGCCGCTCACCTGGCGATCGAACGTCACGGGCGCCATCCCGGCGAACTGCGGTCCCCAGTCCGGCCCCTCGAACAGCGTGAAGGGATAGCTCACCGGCACCGCCCCCGCGTCGCGCGGGCCTGCCTGGGCGCCGAGCCCGTTCGTGTCGGCGCCATAGCCCATCCCGAAGAAATCAGCGTCGCTCCTGATCGCGGTGAGCCTGTCGAGCGCCTCCTTGAACTCCTTGCCATTGCCCTTGTAGGGGTAGATCAGCCCGCCGAGCGCCAGGATGCGGCGCGCCTGATCCATGGTGAGGCCCCCGTGGCCGCCGTGCGTCGAGACCAGCGGATATCCCGGCGTCCGCTGCTCGGCGAGCGCGATCACCTCCGCCTTGTTGGAGAGCTCCAGATGATCGACCTCGATGATCATCCGCTTCTCCATCATCCTCTGGATCGCATACCGGCCGAGCGCGGTCAGGCCGCGCGCGTTGCACTGCTCCCTGTCCGGCGGATAGAGCGGGAGCGCCCCGCCCGCATGGGCGATCAGGAGACCGGTCAAGGGGTCGTCGCCCGCGCCCGGGGGCAGCGCGCTCAGCAGGAGCGCCCCGGCGTCATAGAAGTAGTCCTGCTCCGGGCAGTCGTAGGTCTGCCAGAACCGGCCGGTGTCGACCTTGTTGCCGAGGTTGAGCGCGAACCCGTCGAAGATGCCGTTGCCGCCGAGCGCGTTGTCGAACTCGTGGACCGGGAACATCTGGCGGACGCCGGCGGCGTGGAGCCGGTCGAGCTGCTCGTCGATGTCGGCCTCGTCGCACCCGGGGACGCCGTTCTGCACGTCGCAGTTGAAGAGGTGCGAGATCTCGATGCCCAGCACCACCGCCAGCTTGCCCTCGCCGATCGCCTGCCGCGCCTCGCCGGGGCTCTCCACCACCCGGAGCCAGCCCCGGCCCGGCCCCCCCTCCTGCGCGTCGACGTACGCCTCGAGGTCGCGCATGAACTGCGCCTGCGCCATCGCGCTGTCCATCTCGTTGCAGCTCTGGAGCGGACGGAGCGCGGCGATGCGGTGCAGCGCGCACAGCGTCTCGTTCTCGACCAGGTTGTTGACCATGAGCCGCAGGCCGGCGCGCCAGGCCCGCTCCATCCACTTGTAATACATGCCCTCGTGCGTGAGCGACCGCGCCGCCGGCCAGTCCACGAACTCGGGCCAGCCGCGGGTGTCGTGGAGAGGCAAGGAGCCTCCGGCCAGGAAGCTGCCGACCACGTCTTTCAGGCCGCCGGGCCCGTGCGACAGCGTGCAGTCGCCGAGCGCGCCGAGGACGCCGAAGCGGTGAAAGGGCAGGCCGTGATGCGCGCCCCCGAGGAAGCTCGTGGCGCTCACGTGCGCGTGCACGTCGGCGAAGCCGAGCACGGGCCCAGCGCCGGCGCCCGTGAACGGCGCGCCGGCGCTGTTCGTCGCGACCTCCGGGAACGCCGCGCAGCCGCTCGCGGCCTCGAAGGTGAACCTGGCCGCGTCGCCTGCGCTCGCCGGGTCGACCAGCACGAGCTGGCCGTTCAGCGGATGGACCGCGAGCGCCCTCGCCGATGCGGCAGAGACCACCGTGAAGCGACCGCCGGCGTCGGTGTCGACGATCCAGTCCGCCGCGTCGCTGGGAGCCGCGGCGGCCGCGGCGCCGAGGAGGCCGCCGAGGGTGAGGAGGCTGCCGGCGGCGAGAAACGACGCGTGCCTGTCGTGAAAGAGGTATTTGCCGAGCGCGGTCGGCTTCATGAAGAACGGCTCGGCGTCGCCGAGGGTCGCGGCGCGCGCGGCGTAGCCGCCGAGCCTCCGGGCGACGTACGCATTCCTGGCCACCGACCTGAGCGCAAAGCATCCGTTGGCGAGGTCGTAGCGCGAGCTGGGCGCGAGGCCGACGCCGAGCGCGCTGCCAGCGCCGGTGACGCGCGCTGCGCCGGCCGCAGCCGTCGAGTCGAGGTCCGCGCAGCCGGTCAGCACCGGAATGAGGGTCAGGGCGGCCAGCGCGCAGCGTCCTGCATTCGATCGCGTCGCCATCGTGTTCTCCAGCAAGGGTGGATCCGCGCGCGCGCGGCCCCCGCGCCGCCGCTGCTCGCGATCGATGAAGATATCAGCGCAGCGGCGTGGATGCCGGCCGTTCCGGCGTCACGCAATCGATTGCACGATTGCGCCAATGTAGGGTTCGCAGCGCTGTTTGCCTCCGGAGCGTTGGAATGAACTCCCGACGGAAGCCATGTGGTTCTTTGGAGCGCCGGCTCTTCCGACGCGCCGCGATGACGCGCGCTCGCCTCGCCGCGGCCTCACGAGGCCGCGCCCGCGCCACCGTCACCACATGAAGCGCGGCCAGCCGCCACCATCGCCACGCGGAGCGCCGCCAGGCCGCCACCATCGCCACGCGGAGCGCCGGCCAGGCCGCCGCCATCGCCACGCGGAGCGCCGGCCAGGCCGCCGCCACCTCCACGCGAAGCGGCCAGCCGCCGCTCCCTTGACACGCGGCAGTCGAGAGCTATCGTCCAGATATATCTTTTAGAATATCGGTCCCGGCGCCTGAGGCGACCCGGGTCCGGGAGGCCGGGGTGGTCCGTCCGCGCGCGCGCGGCAGCTGAGTGCTCGCCGCCGTGGCGGTCCGCCGCCGAGCAAGAGAGGGAACGCGTCTATGTTCTGGGGATTCGAACACCATCATGGGCACCACCACCACGCTGGCCCGCGAGGGCCGAGGGGTCCTTTCGGCAGGGGTCGCGCCGGGTTCGGCGGCGGGCCGCCCGGCTGGTGGGGCGACTGGTTCGGAGGGCCGCCCCTCCGCGCGGATCGCGGCGGCGTGCGCTACCTCGTCCTCGACGTGCTCGCCGAGCGGGCCCGCCACGGCTACGAGGTCATCCAGGCGATCGAGCAGCGCAGCGGCGACACCTACCGGCCGAGCCCCGGCGTCATCTATCCGACGCTGCAGATGCTCGAGGAGCTCGGCCACGCGCGCGTCATCGAGGCCGAAGGCCGCAAGATCTACGAGATCACCGACGCGGGGCGCGAGGACCTCAAGGCGAACCGCGAGTACGTCGACGAGTTCTACGAGCGCTTCGCCGAGAGCTCGTGGGAGCGCTTCGCCGAGGATTTCGGCGACGTGATGAAGCGCATCGGCACGCTCATGAAGATGCTGCGCCACGCGATGCGCCGCGGGCGCCTCACGCCGGCCGTGCTCGCGCGCACCGTGAAGGTGCTCGACAAGGCGGCGGCCGAGATCGAGGAGCTGCTCGGCGAGGATCCGGAGCAGCGCACCGGCCGGCGCCCGTGATCCGCGCGCGGGGGCGCCGCGCCGCGAGCCGGCGCGGCGCGGCGCGCGTCACAGGCGCTGCGAGTAGTACTCGATGATGAGCTGAACCTGGATCGCGAACGGGATGCTCGTCTCGTCCGGCAGGCTGGCCACGCGCGCCTGCCGGGCGTCCTTGTCGACCGCGAGCCAGGTGGGGGCTTCCAGGTCCGCCCTCGCGAGGGCGGCCACGACGGTCTGGTGGTCGCGGCGCTGCTCGCGGACGCTCACCGTCTCTCCGGCGCTGACGCGGTAGGAGGGGATATCGACGCGCTTTCCGTCGATGAGCACGTGCCCGTGGGCCACCAGCTGTCGGGCGGCCGGGATGGTGCGGGCGAAGCCGGCGCGGAAGACGACGTTGTCGAGCCGCCGCTCCAGGAGCTCGATGAGCTTGGCCCCGGCGGCCATCTTGCTCCTGCGCGCCTCGAGCATGAGCGTCCGGAGCTGCGTGTCGGTCAGTCCATAGTTGAGCCGGACCTTCTGCTTCTCGCGGAGCCGCAGGGCGTACTCGCTGAGCTTCTTGCGGGCCTGGCCGTGCTGCCCGGGGGGATAGGGCCGGCGCTCGGTCTTCTTCGCCGACAGCCCGGGGAGCTCGACCCCGAGCGCGCGCATGACCTTGACGCGAGGTCCGGTGTAGCGGCTCATGACCGGGCCCTCCCCGAAAGCGCGCGCGCGTCGCGCGGAGAGAGCGAGGCGCCGTCCGGCGCCGGTGCGTCGACGTAGTCCTGAATGTTCATCGAGATCCTTGGCTAGTTCCTGGTTCTGTTCTCGGGGGATCACACGCGCCGGAGGTGGCGGAGGATCGGGAAGTGCGATCTGCGAAGGAAGCGCGCGAGCCCGTTCGTGGCGCGGATGCGGGCGCCGAGCGGCTCGGGGTAGTCGTCGTCGCCGAGGACCCGCAGCCACGGGAACGTCTCGACGCCCCCGCCGTCGCGAAGGAGCTCCACGCGACGCGCGCCCCTCGCCGTGGCGGGGCGAAGGTGGAGACAGGGGGTCGCGTCGAGCAGGAGCTCCACGCCCCGCGCGAGGTGCAGGGAGGCCTGGGTCAAGAAGGCGGAGATCCGCTCGGGTCCGAGCTGGGAGAAGAGGCCGAGTCCGAGGATCAACGTGGGCCAGCCGTGGGCCTCGGAGAGCCGGTCGATCCAGTGATCGCAGCCAGGAGACGCGGCGGCGAGCGCGTACCGCGGCGTCCGGGGGGCGCGCCGGAGCTTCCATGCGACCACGCGGGGGACGTCGATGTCGATCCAGTGGAGCAGGCCGTTGTCGACGCGTGAGAATCGCGTGCACGGCCCGGAGAAGAGCCCGATGGCCAGCCCGTCCGGGTGACGGCGGAAGAAGTCGTGCACGACGTCGTCCACGAGCCGCGCGCGGGTCGCGAGCGGGCGGAGCTCCTGCTCCGTGAAGCCCGCGCGCTCGACCTCGAGCACGCGGGCGAGGTGGCGCGCCTCGTCGTCGAGGAGCCCGAGGTCCGGAAACGCATCGGACGCGTAAGCGCACGCGGCGACACCCGCGAGCTCGCGCCGAGCAAACGAAGGGGTCTGGTCGATGTTGAAATTCATTTTCATTTTCATGACAGATCTGGGCTTGTCTTGTCAAGCGGCGCGACCCCCGCGCGACCCCAACCAGGTTGGACAGCTCTGGCCGCCGCCCCAACCACCGGGGGCCCTGCGGTGCGAAGTCGCTGCCAGGGCTCCAACCGCGTTGACCCGATGCAACGCGACGACGCGCCCCAACCACGGTGAGACCGCTACCGCCCTCTCAGGGTGAGGGCGACCGCTCCGAGGCCTCGTTCGCCCCGCCGTTCACCCGAGCGGCGCGTCAGCCGCGTCGGGCTGGTCCAACGTCGCGCGCCGGCCGTCCTCATCGAGGTCGCCATGGCCCGGAGCGCGCGGAGCTCGATGTCGTCCGCGATGCGCTCTTCGAGGAAACGCATCGGCGAGCCTGGCGTTCTCGCGCTCGCCCAGAGGAGCGCCGCTGCCTCCCTCGCCGGCGCTGCAGCGCGCGCGCTCGCCCAGCGGGCCGCGAGCTCCGCGACGCAGCGCCCACGGTAGCCGCACGCCTCGTCGACGAGCGCGGCGTCGAGCGCGCACGCGAGCCGGCGGGCAGCGCGGGCGTTCGTGAGCGCGCGGTCGATGAGGACGCGCAACGCCTCGCCGGACGGCTCCTCCGCGAGCGCGCCGTCCTCCCTCCTCGTCACGACGCTCACCATGGCGCCGATCGCTTCGCACGAGAGCGCGAGCGCGACGATCAGCCGGAGGACGCGCGGCGAGCAGTGCCACGGGGGCGAGCCGGCAAGCCCGAGCGGCCCCCTCGCGTGCATGTGCGAGCGCACGAGCCCTGCGTCGAGCCGCGGGGCGTCGCTCCCCCACCCCCGAAGAGCCGCCGTGCGCTCGCGGACCATCGGCGCCGGCGCTGCCGGGCCCTTCACGAGCGCCTCCCCCCGCCGCACGCCACGCCGCGAAATGCACGGCATCCAACGTCGCGAAGCGATAGCTGCCGCCAGAGGGCAACCAGGCCGTCTTCCAAACCCGCCAGAGCGCGCTTTGAATTGATAATGATCTTCATTTTCAATACAAATACGAGGCGCGGATGTACGGGTCAAGAAATTTCGCCGTGCGACTGCGCGCGCGACCTGACCCAGGTTGAGGCAGCCACGACCTGACCCAGGTTGAGGCAGCAGCCACGACCTGACCCAGGTTGAGGCAGCCACGACCTGACCCGGGTTGGGCGATGACGCCCAGCTCGCCCAGACCCGGGTCAACCGGGTCGGGTCGCAACCCCCGACGCCCGCCCCCGCTCGGTTCAACCCCGGTCGGGTCGGGTCTCAACCTGGGTCGGGTCGGCCGGTCGGTTCAACCCCGCCGGGTCGCAACCTGGGTCGGGTCGGTCGCCCCTTCGATCAGCCGAGGAAGCCTCGCGCCCGGGCGATCGCCTCGATCGCCGGCCGCCGCCGCTCCAGCTCGTCGACATCCTTGACGGGAAGGAACCGGGCCGCGAGACCCTCCCGAGGCACACGCAGGAACCTGGCCGAAAGACCGAAGGTGATCTCGTTCAGGATGCGCTCGAACTGGACGGCCTTGCGATCCCCCACCTTCTTCTCGACCTCCACGTAGACCCAGTCCATTGCGAGCGCGCTGAGCGCCTCGGCGCTGGCCAGGAAGGTGTTGGTGTTGAAGACCGGCACCACCTTCGGATCGAAGCCGACCGGCAGCCGGAAGTCCTCCGCCATCACCGGGCGGCCGTTCCATCGGAACGGGCCGCCCCCCTTGTCGCCGCCCTTGTCCACCACCTCGACCGTGAGGGGCCCGCCGTGGCCGAGGTGCCAGCCGAGGATGACCGGATCCACGGTCGCGCCGAGGTTGTCGAGGTTGGCGATCCAGACGGTCTTGCCGCCGCGGGCGATGAAGCGGCCGAGGACGCCGCTCTCCCGGAGCGCATCCGGCAGATCGCCGTGACCGGTGGCATAGACGCTCGGCTCGCCGTTCTCGTCCAGGAACAGCTCACCTTCCGGGGTCAGCCGCAGCGAGACGTGCTGCTCGAACGTGGCGCAGAGATCGCCCTGCTCGTCGAGGCGCGCGCCGAGCGCCTCGCGGATCGGGCCGTTCGTCGCCTCGCTGGTCATCAGCCACAGCGGCACCGGGACGCCCGTCGTGCGCCGGAGGTGATCGCTCTCGGCGAGGCGCAGGTCGAGGAAGGTCCGACCGGGGAGCACCTCCACGAGCGCTTTGACCACGCCGCCCATCCGGGTGGCCATCCCGCCCGCGAGGACGCAGAGCGCGACCTCGCCGCGGCGGAGCGCGTCGAGGCCCGCCTCGCGGCAGCGAGCGTGCTCGGGCGTGCCCTCGGCCGGCAGCTCGGCGACGTCGCCGGGCGCCGGCGGCTCGACCGTGCCGGTGAGCCGGTTGCGGGCGTCCCGATCCTTGCCGATGGACGCGGCCCACCGGGCGACGCGATCCGGGTCGAACCCGCGCGCGCGGAGGCGAGCGAGGAGCGGGACAGGGAGCGCGGCGATCTGCTCAGCGAGGCGAGACACGGTGTCTTCAAAAGCACGATGCGCTGCGCGAGGCAACAGCGTCAAGCAGCGCTTCACGCGACCGGCGAGCCCGCCGGCGGCGTCGCTCCGGGCGCGCGCCGCCGGGCGCCGGGCCGCGCTGGACGTATCGTACGCTGATCCCTGACGGACGTCCGGAGATGCCGAGTCCAGGCTCGCCGAGCGAGGCGCGAGCGCTTCCATGAGCCGGCGGTCGCATCCTCGCCTGGGCAGGCGCGGCGGCGGCGCGGCCTGCGGTCCCCTCAGGCCTTGAGGCTGGCGAACGCCTGGGCGATGCGCGGGGCCGCACGCGGGCGATCGTACATTCGCTTCATGTAGGCCGAGAGCTGCGGGAAGCCGTCCAGCAGGTGGATCTCGTTGGCCCAGTCGAGCGTGTAGGCCGCCACGAAATCGGCCACCGTCACCCTGTCGCCGACGATGAACTGCCGCTGTTGCATGTGCTTCTCCAGCACCTCGGCCATCGCCTTGAAGTCCTGGCGGGCGAGGGCGACCTCGGCGGGCAGGCGCTTGTCGTCCGGATATAGCGACGTGTGACGCGCGATGCGCCACAGCGGCTGCTCCAGCTCGGTCGTCGCGAACAGGAGCCACCGGTAGACCTGAGCTCGCTCCCCGAGGTCCGCGGGCAAAAGACCCTTGTCGGGATACTTCTCGGCCAGGTAGAGCACGATCGCTACGGACTCGGTGAGCACGAGGTCGCCGTCGACGAGCGCGGGGAGCTTGCCGGCGGGGTTGATCGCGAGGAACTCGGGGCGGCGGTGCTCGCCGGCCTTGAGGTTGACCGGGATGGCTTCGAAATCCACGCCGAGCTCCTGGAGCGTCCAGCGCGCGCGGATCGAACGGGTGGGTGCAAACTCGTAGAGCTTCATCGTCATGCCTCCATGCCGGCCGCGCGCCATGCCGAGGCAACGCCGCGCGGCCGACGGGAATACGCCATGCTGTCCGCCGCGCCAGCGCTCATCCGCCGGCGCGCGCCGCTACGCGCTCTTGGCGAAGGGCGCCATGTGCTCGGCGAGCGCCTTCTGGAATGCAGGCCGCGCCTCGCACCGCTGGCGGTACGCCTCGAGGGCCGGTATCTCCGCGACGAGCTCCGTGTGGCGCAGGCCGCGCAGCACCGTGGTCATGAGCAAGTCCCCCGCGGTGAAGCGATCCTCGAGATACTCCCGCTCGCCCAGCCAGCCGGACAGCTTCTTCAGCCGCGCCTGGACGGCCTTGACCGCCGACGGCCGGCGCAGCTGCGCCCACTCCTCCTTGGCGTGGAACAGGTCGATCTCGGCGAGGTTCTGGGTATGCGGCTCGAGCGAGTTCAGCGCCGCGAACACCCACGACTTGGTGCGCGCCCGCCCGACCGGATCGGACGGCATCAGCGCCTCACAGCGCTCGGCGATGTGCAGCACGATGGCGCCCGACTCGAACATCGCCAGCCCGTCCTCTTCGTAGACAGGCACCTGCCCGAACGGCTGAAGGCGACGGTAGCCCTCGGACGCCTGCTCCTCGGGCCCGACCAGCCGCTCCTCGTAGGCGAGGCCCGCCTCGGCCAGCGCCCAGCGCACGCGGAGATCGCGCACCAGCCCTCGGGCAAAGGGCGGCACCCAGCCAAATGCGTATACCGTGATCTTGGCCATCTTGATTCTCCTCTCTCCGGGGCTGATCGGTCCGCTCCGACCGCCGGGAGGCTACCAGCGCCCGGTCGCGCTCGTCCACCCTTGATGATCCGTCCCCGTGTTCGCCCGGCGCCGCCCGCCCTCCATGTCTCCTGCCCGGCCCGCGGCGCCCGGCATCACGCAGCGCTCGTCCGCGAGGCGTCCTCGATTGGGCCCTCCGGGGCCCGTCATGGACGTGAATCACGATGAAGCGCCGAGCTCGCTTCGCGCGCTCAGCGACCGGCCGGCTCCTGAAACAGCTCTTCCACCGCCGTCGCGGTCGCCGCCCGCTGGAGCCATCGCTCCAGCACGCCGAGGTCCGTCTCGCCCAGGATCCGGCCCCTTGCCTCCTCGCTCGCGGGGATGCCGCGCGCGCCCAGGATCATCAGGATCGCCGCCGACAGCTGCCCCAACGCCTGCTCCGCCCGCGCCTGCTCTTGCTCGATCCGGGCCTCGGCGGCCTCGATCATCCTCTCCAGCTTGCCCACCAGCTCGCCGGAGGTGACCAGCTCGGCCGTGTCCGCATAGAATCGCAGCCGACCTGACTCGACCGCGAGATCCAGCTCGAGGACCTCCGAGCGGTAACGCCCGGCGCGCGAGGGGGTGTTCTCGTAGCGCCGCCCCCCGGCGGACGGCAGCCTGTGGCCTTTGATGTGCCCGCGCTGGATGTCGTAGATGAAGTACTCGCGGATGCCGAGGCCCGCATACCTCGCGACGTTGTCGACGAAGTCCTTGCGCCAGTCGACGGCGTAGTGCACCTCGATCGCCAGATCGATCCCCTTGTCCTCGGCGCTGACCATCCAGCAGAGGCGCGGGCCGGGATCGACGTCGGTCACCGCGATCACGTCGGGCGTGAAGCCCTTCTCGCCCGGGTAGTAGACCTTGATCTCGGCGCCGATGTAGATGCGCCGCCCGCGCCGGCCGAACCACGCGCGGAGCGTGTCGCGCGCCTCCATCTTGGCGTCGAGGTGCGGGTCTCCCTCGGCCATGGCCTCGCGCTCGTCGAGCTCTTCCTGCGACTCGGAGCCGACGAGGGCCATGACGGCCTGCTCTCGCTGCGCGGGCGACATCGCCGCCCACTGCGCCTCGGTGGGGGCCCGTGGCGCCTCGGCCGGGATCGGCGCCCCGGTGGGATCGCCGGGCTTGCGGATGGGAGCCGACATGCCGGCCAGCATACCGCCCCCGGGCGCGCTCACCCGAGGAACCGAAGCAGGACATTGAGCAGCACGAGCACCACGAACATCCCGCCGCACACGAGCGCGACCTCCCTTACGGACACGCGCACCGAGACGCGGCCGTCCTCGGCCCGCGCCGCGCCGTACAGCGCAGCGGAGGCGCCGAGCGTCATGTAAAGGACGTCCTTGTAAGCCCACGACAGGAAGAAGATGCCGATCAGCGCGCCGCACAGGCTCACGAAGATCGCCGGCGCGAACCGCCTCGCCGCAGGGCCGACCTCGACGTCGCCCAGCCAGATCGAGAGCGGTACCTTGATCGACGCATACAGGACCAGCGCGAACAGGCACATCCCGAGCAGGCCCGTCTCGGACGCGGCGAGCAGGTACGAGTTGTGAGCGGTCAGGCCGAGCGACGACTCGTCGCCGAACTGCCCTGCGCCGACGCCGATCCCCCGGGTGCGCCGGATCATCTCGAACGCCTCGCGGAGCAGCTCGACGCGCTCCTCCGAGCTCTCGCTCGCCTCGTCGCCGCTCCGGCCGCCGAGCAGGAGCATGGGAGGCCCGATGAAGCAGGCGGCGACGACGCCCAGGGTCCCGCTCCACCGGATGAGCGTGAGGCCGAGGACGGCCAGGTACACGATGACCCCCGAGCGCGAGCGCGACAGGACGACCATCGCGCCGATCGCCGCGATGACCGCCGCGACGGGGAGCGCGCGCAGCGCCGCGGCCGCGCGCGAGAGCAGCCGATCGGTGAGCAGGAGCGGCAGCGCAGGCGCGAGGCGCGCCCCGCAGGGCGGCGCGGGCGCGCGCGGCCGGCAGGGCGGCGCGGGCGCGCGCGGCCGGCGGCCGCCGCCGGGCGTGCGCGGCGCGCGCGGGCCGGCGCGCCGCTCGGCGAGCGCGATCGCGAGCGGGATCGACATGCCGGCCATCAGGGAGAGCTCGTTCGGATCGGCGAGCGAGCCGCGGTAGCGGACGCGGCCGTCGATGGTCGACGTGCCGAGCGGCCCGGGGCGCTCGCACCGGTAGTTGCCGTCGGGCACGGGCGGGTCCTTGCGGCAGTCGAGGTTGCTCTCGCAGGGGCGTCCATCCGGCTGGAGCTCGCCCTTGCCTTCCCAGTCGTCGGGCGCGGCGAGCATGCAGCCGTAGGGCTGAAATGCCTGAACGATCGCGACCACCGTGGTGAGGACGGCGCAGCCGACGAGCGTGATCGCGAGGGCGCGCAGCCCGCGCGGCGAGGCGGCGGCGAAGGCGACGGCGAGGAAGACGCCCGCGACGGTCGCGAGCTGGAGGCCGCGCTCCTCGAGCGCGGCCGGGCGCTTGAGCGCGGTGGTCAGGGCCGCCCAGGCGAGGAACGCGAGCGCATAGACGACCTGCGGGGCGAGCGTCGGCTTGAGCCGCCGCCACACGACGTCGAGGGCGACGCAGAGCAGGGTGAGCCCGAACGCCGCGTGCACGAGCGGAATCCCCGCGAGCGCAGGGATGAACTCCTGCGGCTTGAGGATGACGAGCGCGCAGAGCGCGCACACGACCCACGCTGCCATGGTGTGGCGCGCCGCGAGCGCCGCGCGCCGGCCGCCCGCGCCGCGCGCTCGAGACGGCCGCGGTGAGGCGCCCTGCGGAGGCGCGATGAGGCGGGGCGCGCATTCCCCCCTTCCGCGCGACGGATCTAGCACCGTGGTCTCGACCGGCACGCGGGAAGCGCCGGTGCGCGCGCGAGGCGCAGGCGGGGCGCGCGGCCGCGGGATCGGCGCTTGCTGGAGCGCGGTCCCATCAAGGAGGCTGGAAACCGCATGTGCTCTCCCTGTGTCCGGATTGCCCTGCTCTGCTCCGCGCTCGTGGCCCTCGTGGCGCTCTCGGCCTGCGGCGCGAGCGCCCCGCGGGTCGATTTCGACGCGGAGCGCCGCGCGACGAGCGCCTACGCGGTCGGCCCCGGCGACGTGCTCGAGGTGCGCGCCTGGAAGAACGAGGCGCTGAGCCACCGCGTCACCGTGCGGCCAGACGGGTTCATCACGGTCCCGCTCGTCGGCGATATCCTGGCGTCGGGGCGCACCGTCATGGGCATCGCCGAGGAGATCGCGACCCAGGCGGCCAAGTTCTATCACGAGAAGCCGGTCGTCAGCGTGGAGGTGGCGGAGCTCCACAGCTACCGGGTCTACGTGATGGGCGAGGTATCGCGTCCGGGCGAGTTCACGCCGAGGGCGCAGATCACCGTGCTCCAGGCGCTCGCCCTCGCCGGCGGCTTCACGCGCTTCGCCGATCCCGACGAGGTGGTGATCGTCCGGCGCGACGCGCTCGGCGAGCGCAGGATTCCGTTCGCGTTCGACGAGGTCGTCGAGAAAGGCGATCTTCGCGGGGATCTGCCGCTGCAGACGAACGATACGGTGGTGGTGCCGTAGGGCGTCGCCGCGGAGAAGGAGAGAAGCCATCAAGGCGCCGAGGAGAGAGGTTCTAAGCTTCGGTTCCCCCGGCATCCTCGGCCGGGTGGCGGCCGGATTTCAACCGGATGGCCAGGGAAGAAGATCAATCCTCTTCCAGCGTTCGTGTGGGGCCTCTCCGCGGCAGCTCCGGCCACCACCTCCCGCTGGTGATCGGCGCGGCGCATTGGCATCCTGGGCGGGATGCGCCCCGACGCCGCGCTGCCGCTCCTCGCCGCGATGCTGCTCGCGCTCCCTGCGCTCGCGGCCGCGTGCGCGCCCTCCAGCTCCGGCAGCCCGGCGCCCGCCGGCAAGGCCGCGCCGCCTCCCGGCTCGCCGGCGCCCGCGGCGGCCGGCGCGCCTTCCGGCCCGGGCGGCCCGGCGCCTGCCGGCGCGGCGTCCGCGGGGGCAGCGCCGGCGGGCGGCGCCAAGGGCGATGCCCCCTCCCCGGCTGCGCCCCAGCCGGCGCCTTCCATCTCGGCCGACGACGCCGAGGCGCTCCTGTTCCCGGAAGACGCCGCCGCGCACCAGGACGGCATCGACGCCTGCCGGCGCGGGGACGCCGGCCCGGCCGCCGCCCACCGGCCGGGCCACGAGCGCGTCCGCTGCCTCCTCGCGCTCCGCTACCAGGGCGATCGGCAGGCGGCCGCGAGCGCGACCGCGCTCTTCGATCAGACCGGCAGCGTCGCCGGGCTCGATCGGGAGCACCTGATGGACGGCGGCTACCGCGGCATGCTCCACCTCGTCCCGGAGCTGCCGGTGCGCGCCGAGCGCCGCCACCTGGAATGGACGGCCGCGGCCCTCGCCGACTTCGACGCGTTCTTCGCGGATCTCGCGGCGGCTGCCGGCTCGCCCGTGCGCTACCGGCATCGCGCCCTGGCGCTGCGGTACTTCCGATCCGTGCGCGCGCGGACGCCCTCCGCCTACGCCTCGGGCTGGACGGTCGCGTACAACCTCGCCGGCTCGCTCCACCGCTCCCGGGAAGCGGTGCGGGAGACGCTGTTCCACGAGATCTTCCACCTGAACGACAGCGCGCACGGCGGCTGGTCCCAGGCGGCGCTCTCGCCGATCTACGACGGGATCGTCGCGCGCTGCGGGACGAGGATCCCCTGCCTCGCGGCGTATGCGCCGAACGACACGATCGTGAAGGGCGGTACCTACTACGCGTTCCAGCCAGGCAACGGCGTGGAGGAGTACGCCGCCGAGCTCGCGATCCGGTACTACCGCGAGCAACGGGCGGCGCTCGACGGCGCGCGGCTCGGGAAGGCGCCGTTCAAGTGCGGGCCGCCGGAGAACGCGCGGGCGTGGTCGCTGCTCGCGGGCGAGTTCTTCGGCGGCGCGGATCGGGTGGCGCCCTGCGGTAGAGCGGCTCGGGCGGAGCCATGAGGCACGTCGCGCAACGCGGGCTCGGCGCCCCGTGACGATCCCGGACCGGCTGCCGCTCGCACGGCCGCAGCGTACGCGGTAGCCTCTGCGCCATGGATCCGGCGGCGATCGAGCAACGAATCCGGCGGGGAGAGGACTCGCGGGTGTTGCGGATGGCCGAGGAGGGGAGATGACGGCGGGAGCTTCCGATGCAGACCCTGGCTTCGCGAGCCGCGCGGCCTCCGCGGAGGCGCCGGCCGATGCCGCGGTGCCGTCGCTGCCGGAACCAGGAATGGAGAGCGCGCCGTGGCTCTCGGCTGCGCCCCGAGAGGGAGCGCCCGTGGGGCTCGTGCGGGTCGATTTGCCGGAGGATGCGCTCCCATGGCGCGTCACGCTGGACGAGCGGCTGCTCCGGCAACGGGCCCAGTATATCGCCGGCATCGAGTACATCGCGCGCACGTTCGGCGCGCTCGAGCCGCTCGCCTGGGAGCACGACGCGCTGACGCTGATCTTTGGCGGCGTCTCGACCGCGGCCCTCCCGCTCCACACCTACCGCGCGGCCAAGGAGCTCTGGAGCCGTGTCCGGATCGAGCTCGGCCTCCCCGTCCGGATCGCCGCACACCTGGGATATGTTCGTGCGAGCGAGGGCGCGGGCACGCCTTCTGGGGATGCGCTCGAGGATTGCCGGAGGCTCGCGGCCGAGGCGCCGAGAGGGCACGTCGCGCTGACCGAGGAGCTCGCGCTCTCGCTCCGCGAGCCGGAGAAGCGAGAGATAGCCGCGCTCGGAGTGGGTGCCGGGCCCGATCGCATCGTCTACGTGTTTCCGCGCGTGAGCCCAGCGTCGGCTTCCACTGCGCCAGCGGTCGCGTTCGACAACGCCCAGCCCCACTGGAGACGACTCCGCGACTACGCGATCGGGCCCGACGTGCGCCTCGTGCGCTATGTCGGCTTCCCGCTTCAGAAGAAGCAACCGCTGGCGCTCGACATCCGCGACATCTTCGTCGCCTCGGAAGTCGAGCTGCACCGGCGCGCGAACGCCCTGGCACAGCCGCTCGACGAGATCGAAGGCGAGCTGGCGCAATTGCCCTGGAGCGCTCGCGCCGTCGCGCTGACCGACGGCGGCGCGCAGCCCTTCCGGGAGCTCTATGCCCGCGCTCGCAGCCTCGTCGTCCTCGGCGATCCAGGCTCGGGCAGGACGACGCTGCTGCGCTGGCTCGCGGTCACCGCGGCATCGGGGAGCTTCACGCAGGGCGTCGAGCTCGGCGCTCCCGAGCGCCTCCTCCCTGTCCCGGTCAGCGTTGGCCGGCTCGCCGAGGTCCGGCGCGGACTCGGCGTCGAGGGCGTCTCGGTGCCCGCCGCCCTCGCCAGATACTTCCACGATCGCAGCGTCGCCGAGGACGAGGCCAGCTTCCGCAGCCAGCTCACTGACGAGCTCGAGCGCGGGCGCTGCCTCGTGCTGTTCGACGGCCTCGACGAGGTGAAGAGCGAAGAGCGGCGGGCGATTCACCAGTGGATCGAGTCGTTCGCCGCCGGATACCCGGACAACCGCTTCATCGCCTCATCGCGCGTCGTGGGCTACAGCGGGCTCAGTCTCCCCGGTGAAGCCGTGGAGGCCGTGCTGCGTCCCTTCACCGATGCACAGGTCGAGCGTTACGTGCGCGGGTTTCACCGGGCGTACGTGCGCTGGGAGACGGGCGCAGAACCGAGCGGAAACGCCGACGCCGATCGGCTCCTCGAGGCCCTCCGGGCGAGCCCGCGCCTCTCCGGGCTGGCGAAGAACCCCTTCATGCTCTCGGCGCTGGCGCTCATCCACCGCGCCGAGGGCAGGCTCCCGCGGCACCGCGTGCAGGCGTACGAGATCTTCGCCCGAGCGCTGTGCGAGACCTGGGGCGAGGCGCGGCGCATCGTCGCGGGCGAGGCCATGGGCCCGACGATCGCCTACGAGGAGGAAGCGCTCCCCATCCTGGGTGAGCTCGCGCTCTCCATGCACGAGCAGTACCCGACCGGCGTCGCCCCGGAGGAGTTCGTGCTCCGCAAGCTCGCGGACGCGCTCTCGGAGCAGAAGCAGGTCGCCGGCGCCGAGGCGAAGCGTGCGGCCCGGGAGTTCCTGAAGCGCGCGGGAGAGGACGTGCAGATCTTGCTCGAGCGCGGCGCGGGCGCGTGGGGATTTCTCCACCTGACCTTCCAGGAGTTCTTCGTCGCCGCCGGCCTGCACGCCAGCGAGCGGTTCGACGAGCTCGCTCGACAGCACCTCTTCGATCCGCGATGGGAGGAGGTGCTGCGGCTCGGCGTCGGCTATCTGGCGCTCATCCAGAAGCGGCCCAAGGCCGCGCAGAAGTTCGTGACGGACGTGCTCGATCACCAGGAGTCCGGGACACGGTCGTGGGTCCCGCGGTTGCTCCGGAAGCAAGTGCCCCTGGCGGCCCTGCTCGCGGCGGAGGCGGGCGACGCGCTCCCGGCAGCGCTCCAGGAGCGCGTCGCCCGGGAGCTTGCGGACTGGCTGAAGGTTGCCCCAGAACCGGTCGCCGAGCCGATCCTCCGGGATCTCGCGCTCACTGATTTTGCGCCACGCGCTTCCGTCGCGTGCCGTTCGCTGCTGACGGATCGACACCCGCTCGTGCGGGCCCATGGGGCCACGGCGCTGGGAGCGCTGCGGAGCGCCGAAGCCATCGGCGAGCTGGTCGCCGCCCTCGCGGACGATGCCGATGACGTGCGGAAGGCTGCCGTGAGGGCATTGAAAAACATGCGATCACACGCCGCCGTGGAGACAATCACAACCAGATTGACCGATCCGAATCCAGAGGTGCGAGCCAGCGCCGTCAAGGTTCTCTCTCATGTCAGCACCGATCTACCAACGGCATTGCGGTCCGCTCTCCAAGACGCTGACGAGCGGGTACGCGCCGCAGCCGTCGTTGCTCTTATGCGCTACGATCCACGCGACGCGCTTCCCTTGCTGAGAGCTGCCGCCAAGGACACTGCGCCTTCAGTGAGACGAAGCGCTACCGTCGGCTTTCTTCACTTCGAGACAATAGACGATCTAAAGAACCTGACCGCCGACAGCGACGAGGCGATCAGCCTGATTGCAGCAACATTTCTCACCCCGACCGATCCGGCACCAGCCACAGAGCCAACAACACACGAGAGCGCATCGATCAGGCAGCTCTCTACAGCATTGTTTCTCAACCAATCCCCCATCGATCAGCGCTTAGCAGCCCTACACAGCTCGGACGAGCTCACACGAATGGTCGGCGCGCTGACGCTCAACCAAGAAGGAGACCCGATTCAGCCTCTTTTGGATGCCGTGGGCGACGCGAGCTTTCGTGTGCGCTTCGCCGCAGCGACGACGCTTGCTCAACACAAGCGTCGAGAAGCGCTAGAGCCCCTTTTGGAGGCGCTACGAGACGAGACTTTTGGGGGCCGCAAGCAGGCTGCGGACGCGCTCGGGACGCTCGGCGCGGAGGACGCCATAGAGCCACTTCTCAGCGTAGCCGAGAGCGAGAACACAGCGCCTCTCGCCGTCTACAGGGCGCTCGGCGCCCTCGCGTCCAGCAAGCATGTCGAACGCCTTGAGAAGCTCCTGGAGCGGCGCGAGCGACCTTCCGACACCTCCGACGCCATCCTGGAGGCCCTCTGGACCATCGCCGACCGCGAGGCGCGCCGCACTCCTGGCGTAGACACCTGACCGACGCGATGAGCCCGCCCAGCAGCATCGTCCTGCCTGCCCTCCGCAGCCGGCTCGACTTCAGCGTCCTCCACGCCATGCGCGCCCGACGCGCCGCCCGGGAGCGGTGTGCGGCCGACAAGCTCGCCCTCCTCCGCCGGCTCGCGCAGAGCGCGCTCCTCGGCGCGCTGCCCGAGACGCGGGTGGAGCAGTCGTGGAACGAGCAGGTCTTCGCGAAGCTGCTCGACTACCGGACCCTCCTCTCGCACGCCGCGCTGCCGTTCCACGTCCTCCCGAAGAACGCCGCGGGCGCGCGCCGCTTCGACGACTTCTCCCTGGGCTTCTTCGGCCTCGGTGAAGACATCGCGCTCGGCACCGCGGAGCTCAAGAGCCCCGACACGGACCTCGACGCGCCGCAGTGGACGGGGAACTACAAGGGCACGACCCCCGTGGAGCAGGCCCTGTCCGCGGCGCGAGGGCACGGCGCTGCGTGCAGATGGGTTCTCGTCTCGAACTTCCGCGAGCTGCGCCTCTACGACGCCCGCTCGCCCGAGGCCCCGCTCGCAACCGTCGCGGACCTGCGAGACGTCCGCAATCCTGACGATCTCGCCCTTCTATGTGCCCACTTCGACGCCGCCGCCCTGCTCGGCGAGCACGGAAAGGACAACGCGGAAATGCTCGCGGCCCTCGACGCAGCTCACCCTTCCCATCCCCTGCCCCCTCGCGCCGATCACTGCAGACTCGTGCTCCGGTTCACTCGAAAGGACGGGCCGGTGCTCCCGCTGTTCCGGGTCGAGAAGGCGCTCCGCGAGGCTGCGGACGCCGCGATCAGAGCTACCTCCGTATCTCTCGCTCCGAGCGACAGGCACTTCCTCGCGAAGGACGGCTGGGTGGCCGTGGAGAACCTCCCCGTCGCTAGACTCGCGGCGAGCCGGTTCGGTGAAGTGCAGCTCTCCGTCGCGATGCCGTTTCTCAGGGAGCCCCATCACGAGGACGAGGACCTCCCTACGTCCATGACGATCGACGTCGCGCGCTTCTTCGAGTCGGTCCATGCGTTCGCCGCGGCCGTCGCCGCCTTCCATCGCGTCAACTTTGGCGCATCACCCCTTGCCGGATCGATCGGCGGCGAGCTGCGCGACGTGATGGGCGCGACGCTGCGCGTGGAATCGATGGCGGAGCCAGCGGCGCCGACCGCTGGCTCGTGCGACTCACGCGACGTCGTCGCCGGAGATTTCGACGGCGCAGGCAGCTCGGTGGCGTCTCTGGCGTCGCCCATCGCGAGCTGCGTTTGCGAGTTCGCCGTTCACTTCCGCGGCCCCCAGGGCGGGGTCGGACTCAGCCACCGGGAGCTCACGACGCTGTTCGAGCGCAGGCTCGTTCAGCCTTGAGGCAGGGAGCCGCGAGCGCCTGCCTGGCCGCGACGAACGATCATCGACGCTGGCTCGCGGAGGTCACCCGCCCCGCCGGCGCGCGCCCGGGGCCTATCCGAGCCGCTCGCGGATCCACGCCGCGATGAGCTCCGCCGCCGCCTGCCGGTGCCCCTTCAGGAAATGCGTCGCCCCCTGGAGCTCCACGTAGGTCCTGTCCTGCGCCGCGCTCGCCGCGAAGCTCTCCCGCGCCTGCCTGAGCCGGATCTCCGTGTCCCCCGTCGCGTGCACGAACAGCGTCGGGATCGCGACCGCGCGCAGGCTGTCCGCGAGCCGCGCCCGCGACGACAGGCTCGACCACGTGGACAGCCACGCTCGCGCCGTCAGCGTCCGCGCCACACCCCCGTATCCATAGTTCGCGACGAACGGATCCGGCGACGCGAAGATCGACCCGGCCGCCCGATCGTCCGGCTCGATGGTCAGGTCCAGATACGCCGGATCCGCCACCGTGCGGTACACCGTCAGATACCGCCCGTGCGCGCTCCGCCGCTGCACCCGGCTCCACTCCGGATGCCCCGGGGCCATCGCCTCCAGCGCCCTCGCCGCCTCCGCCTGCGCCTCGAGCGCCGCCCGCGCCATCGCGTCGATGCGGGCGACCCGCGCCCGCTGCGCCGCCCGGTAGCGCGCCAGCCACGCGCGGTCGTACGTGCACGGCTCCGGCCACGGCCGCCATCCGTTGTCCGGATCGTACATGTCGAGCGACGGATCGACCGACAAGGGATCTCCCTCGTCCACCACCGAGGGGTCGATCGCCTGCTCCAGGAACACCCCCTGCCCCGGGTGCGCCGCCAGCGCGACGAAGGCGTCGCCCAGCCGCCGCCCCTCGGCCGCCGCGCCGGCCTCCGCCAGCGCGAGCAGCGCGCCGCCCCCCGAGTTGCCGAGCAGCACCACCGCCTCGGCGCCCCGCGCCCGCGCCGCCTCCACCGCAGTCTCGACGTCGAGCGCCGCCTTCTCGTGGAGGCAGTCGGTGTCGTTGTTCAGGTAGCGCGTCGCGAACCCCAGCGCCGCCACCCCGCGCGCCGCGAGCAGCGGGCAGAGGTAATGCATCGAGAAATCCGCCCGCGGGTGCGCGAGCACCACCGCCACCTTGAAACGGCCGCCCGGCGGCGTCCAGAACAGGCCCCGCACGAGCGCGCCGTCGCTCCCCACGGCCACGACCGGCTCCCGCCCCAGGGGGACCGCGGGGTCGTCCTCGGGCAAGGGCCAGTAGCCGAGAGCGGCGGGGCGGCGCCCGTGACCCAGCATCGCGTCGGCGAGGGGCGCGATCATCACCCCACCTCCGGCCGGTGGACGATCACGGGCCGCGGCAGCTCGAGCGGCGGCATCGGGTCGAGCAGCGAGCGCTCCGCGTCGGCCACCTCCTCCGCCGAGAAGGGCCGCAGCGTCTGGCAGAACTCGACCATGATGCCGTTGGGATCCATCGTGTAGATCGACCGGCAGAAATCGTGATCCGCCTCGGTCACCTCATGACCGTGCGAGAGCCACCGCGCGAGCATCCGGCCATAAAACTCGCTCGTCGGCGCGGTGAAGGCGAGGTGGTTCACCCACACCGGCAGCCCGAGCCCCGTCGAGAGATCCGTTCTGAAGCGCCCCCGCACCGTCTCCTCGTGCATGTCCCAGAATGCGAGGAGCGGCCCCTCCGGCTCGCTCGTCTGATAAAAGGCATGCCGCGCCCAGCCCCCGTTACGGCTGCCCTCGTAAGGGATCGCCATGACCTTCACAAGGCGGAACCCCATGACCTGGGTATAAAATCGGTGTGTGGCGACCATATCCCCGGTCGCCAGCGCGATGTGATGCACCCCCATCGTCCCCCCCTTGAGAAGGGCGATCATGCCACGAGCGGGCGAGCTCGTTCAAGGTGAATGCCATCCACCGTTCCATCGATCGAGCGCCCGCGCGCCGAGGGGCAACGCGGGTGAGCCGGGCGCCGCCCTGCTCGGTCCGACACGGCCGCTTCGTTCCGAACGGCGCGGTCGCGCGGGCCGCGAGCGCCGCGCGCTCCGGTCGAGCGCTGCTACGGAGGCGTCCCCATCCACACGCGCGATGTGACCGGATCGAACACGAGCCGCCTCGCGTCCACGTAGAACGACGCGGCCACCTGCGCGGCGGGGATCGACCACGTGCCGATTCCGCCGCACTGCCTCGCTTCGGCCGGCGTGTCCTTGAGGAAGAGCATCACGTCCTGCGCGGCGGCCGCGGCGGATCCGTCGGTGCTGACCAGCTCGAACGGCACGCCTCGGACGATGCGGTAGGCGGTGACCTGCTCCTGCTGCCCGGGCACGCAGGTGCTCAGCGCCGTCGCGGCCTCGGGCACCGGCTCGAGGCCGATCCCGGCCGCCTCGATCGCCGCGAAGAAGGCGCGGTTGATGTTGACCGAATGCCGGTACACCGCGTCGTCGTACCCCGTGTCGAGCTGCGCCACGGCCTGCGCCGCCCCGATCCGCGCGGGGACCGTGGGCACGTTCGGGAAGCCCGCCTGCACCTCGGCGAGATCGGAAGAGTAATATCCCGCGGTCCAGAGCGGCTTCATGCCCTCCGCGCGCAGGATCTCGTCGGGGCAGAGCGCTCCGGCGTCGGCCCGGTAGACGGCGCCGCCCTCGTAATCGAGCGTGAAGGCGTTGAGCGACAGGAAGTCCGTGCCGAGGATGCCGGCCTGGCGCACCGTGCCCTGGATGCCCGAGTGGTCCTGGACCGTGAGGCGGACGGTCCCCCAGGGACCGTAGAAATCGAAGTCGGCGAACTGGTCGGCGCTGCCGGCGACGGGCGCGGGGACCACCCCGCCCGCGAAGCCCTGGGGGTCGATGGTGCTGCCGGTGGTGCCGAAATCGAGGAGGAAGTGCCCCTCGGCGGCGCCGACGCGCGCGACGGCATAAGGCATCTGGCTGGAGATCACGAGAGGCCTCTTCTCCCCGTGACAGTCCTGGAGGTCGAGCGGGGCCGCGCCCGCGCCGCCCGCGCCAGCGCCGCCTGCGCCAGCGCCGCCTGCGCCAGCGCCCTCCGCGTCAGCGCCCCCCGCGCCGGCGCCTCCCGCGCCCGCGCCGGCTCCACCGGCGCCTCCCGCACCGCCAGCGCCGGCGGGCGGCGGTGCCTCGCCCGTGGTCGCACCCTGGCCGGGCGAATCCGCACGCTCGGGAGCGGGACAGCAGGCCGAGACGGCGAACAGCGAGAGGACCACGGCGGCGGCGGCGCGCGGCCTTGCACGAGGGGCGATCGACCCCGGCGAGCGCTCGAACCCAAGCATCGACGCGAGGTTATCCCGCGTTGTCGCATTGCATCAAGATGGCTCGGTCGGGGCGGCGGCCTCATTTGCGCGGAGTGATTCACATGAAGGTGGGAATGAAGGAAATCATTGAACTTTTCTTCCCGCCTTCCCGCCTTCATGCTCCACTCCGGCCACCGCCCGTTTCTGGGGATCCGTCGGGCGGCTGCCGCTCGCGTCGCCGGATCGCGCCCAGGGCCCATGGGCGTGGGCTACGCTGAAGGACGGGAGAGCCGCTGGAGGAGCCGATCTCATGCGCATCGCCGTGCTGCAGGCCAACGCCGTCCCGGGACACGTGGACACCAACGTCGCGCGCATCGCCGACGCGGCCCGGCGCGCCGCCCTGGGCGGCGCTCGCCTCCTGGTCACTCCGGAGCTGTTCACGACAGGCTATGCGCCCGCGCTCGTGCCCCGGACGCTGCTCGGGACCTCGCCCGACGACATCGTCCGGCGGCTCGCGGAGGTCGCGTCGAGCTGCGGTATCGCGCTGGTCGCGAGCGCGCCCGACCGGGGGCACGACGGGGAGCTCTTCATCGCCGCGCACCTCTTCGACGGCGACGGGGCGCTCCTCGCGACCTACCGCAAGACGCACCTCTACGGCCCCGACGAGGCCGCGGTCTTCACGCACGGCCGCGGCGAGCTGCCCATCGTGGCCCTGCACGGCTTCCGGATCGGATTCTTGATCTGCTACGATATCGAGTTTCCCGAGGCGGTGCGCGGCGTCGCGCTGGCCGGCGCCGATCTCGTCTGCGCGCCGACCGCGCTCCCGGAGCCGTTCGGGGTGGTGGCCCGCACGCTGCCGCCCGCGCGCGCGCTGGAGAGCCAGGTGTTCGTCGCCTACGCCAACCACTGCGGGCGGGAAGGCGACGTCGTCCTGTGCGGCCGGAGCATCATCGCGGCCCCCGACGGCTCCGTCCTGGCCTCCGCCGACGCCGCCGGCGAGGACCTGCTCTTCGCCGATCTCGACCCGGAGCTCCAGCGCGCCTCCCGCGCGGAGAACCGCTATCTCGCGGAGCGCCGCCCCGACGTGTACGCCGCGTGGGAGCGCCCCGCCCGCGCCGGATAGGCGGCGCGTGCGCTATCCTCGGCGCGCGCCATGTCCGACGGCGAGCTCGTCTTCGCATCCATGCCTGCCGCGCTCATCGCGTACGCCTCGTCGCGCGGCGTCCCTCGCGAGGATCTCCTCCGCGCCGCCGGCGTCGCGCCCGAGGCGCTCGCCGCGCCCGACGAGCTCGTGCCGTATGCGTCGCTCACCGCGCTGTGGGAGCTGCTGCTCGAGCGCTTCCCCGGCGAGCCGCTCGGGCTGAGCTACGCGCGCTGGATCCCGGTCTCGGTCGTGGGCATCGTCGGGCACGTCGTCCGCCACAGCGAGACCCTGCGCGAGGCGATCGGGATCTATGGCCGCTTCTGGCGGCTCATGGATCCGCACCTCCACGTCGCCGCCGAGGAGCGCGGCGAGGTCGTCCACCTCGCGATCGAGCACGAGCCGCGGGTCGTCGCGATGGCCGAGCCGATCGAGATGATGGTCGCCGGGCTCGCGCGCTACATCGCGCTCTACCTCGACGGCGCCGCGCGGCCGATCGAGGCCGTGTTCCGCCACCCCCGCCGGCACCCGCCCGCGCTCTACGAGGAGGCGCTCGGCGCCCCCGCCCGCTTCGAGGCCGCCTCGACCGGCCTCCTCTACAGCGCGCGCGTGCTCGACGCGCCCCTCGTCGGCGCGGATCCCCTGGTCCGCGACTACCTCGTGCGCCGCGCCGAGCAGCTCCTCGCCGCGCGCGCGGCGCCGGCCGGCGCCGCGCCGCTCGACGCGCGCGTGCGCGCCCTCATCGACGAGCGGCTCGATCGCGGCGACGTGGACCAGGAGCGGATCGCGCGCGCGCTGGGCATGAGCACGCGCTCGCTCCAGCGCGCCCTCAAGGATCTCGGCACGTCGTTCACGGCGCAGCTCGACGAGGCCCGGCGCGGCAAGGCGCTCGATCTCCTCCGCCGGCGCGACCTCGCGCTCCAGGAGATCGCCTTCCTGCTCGGCTACGGCGAGCCGCGCCACTTCTACCGCAGCTTCCGCCGCTGGACGGGCACCACCCCGGGCGAGTACCGGCGCGCCCACGCCCGCTAGCGGCGCGGGGCGACCCGCGCGCGCCAGCGGGGCAAGGACGACCCGCGCGGAGGGCGCGACCGCCCCCCGCGATGCCGGCAGGCTGCGCCGGCGCAGCGCCGGCTCAGCGCCGGCCCAGCCGCCCGACCGCCCGGCCGAGCCGGTAGGCCAGACGTCCCGACGGGGCGCTCTGCGGCGCCTCCGGCACGAGATCCACCGCCGGCATCGACGCGGGGCGAGCGTCGATCGCCGGATCCCCCCGCCCGGCCCTGCGCCTCGCCCGCGAGCGCTCCGCCTCGGCGCGCGAGAGCTCCGCCTCGGCCGCCGCGACCCGCTGCTCCAGCCAGGCGAGCCGGGCCCGCGCCGCCGCGAGCTCCTGCGCGGGCGCCTCGCCCCGCCTGCGCAGCAGCCGCCCGAGCGCCCGGCCGAGGCGGTACATGCCCCGGCTGAACGGCCGCGGGGCCTCGGGTCCCAGGTTCGCGGCCGCCTCGACGCGGATCTGCTGCTCGCGCGCGCGGCGCAGCCGCTCCTCGAGCTCGTGAATGCGCAGCCGCACCACCTCGATCTCGCTGCGGTACCTGGACATGGAGCCATGGTCGCAAGCCGGGCCGCCCGCGCCAACCGCGACCTTCGGACGCGCTCGTGCTCCCCCGCCGGCGGGCGCCCGCGCCCGTGCTCCCCCGCTCCCCGGCGTCCCCCCCCCGCGCCTCTGGCGCGATCCGTCGCAACGTTGGCGCCCCACGCCGCTGCCGCGCCGCCGCGCCGGCCGCATCGTTGGATCGATCCCGGCGAGGCGCCGCGCGCCACCGGGATCGAGCTCCTGCCGAGGTGCGCCATGAGCCAATTGCCCCGAGGCCCGCAGGGCCGACTGCTGACGACTTACCAGTTCCTCACGCGTCCGATCGAGCTCCTGTCCCGGTGCGCCGCCGCGTACGGCGACGTCTTCAACGTCCCGGTGGCCAGCGGCGACGTCGTGATGGCCGGCAGCCCCGCGTCGGTGCAGGACGTGATGACGGCGCCGCCCGACGCCCTCGTTCCGTACGCCACCAGGTCGATCGCCCCGCTCGTCGGAGAGCACTCGCTGCTCATGCTGTCGGGCGAGCGCCACCGGCGCGAGCGCAAGCTGCTGACGCCGCCGTTCCACGGCGACCGCATGCGCGCCTACGCGGCGGCGATGGCGGACGTCGCCGCGCGCCGCTTCGCCGAGGCGGCGCGCGCGCCCCGCGCCGTCGCCCAGGAGATCACCCAGGCGATCTCGCTCGACGTCATCCTCCGCGCCGTCTTCGGGGTGGAGGAGCCGTCCCGCATGGTCGTGTTCGCGCGCGCGGTCGTCGCGATGACCGACGCGCTGACCCCGGCGCTGACCTTCCTGCCGCTCCTCCAGCGCGAGCTCGGGGGCATCGGCCCCTACGCGCGCTTCCGCCGGCGCGTCGAGCGCCTGGAGGCGCTGTTCCGCGAGCAGATCGCGCGGGCGCGCGCGGCGCCGGGCGACGACATCCTGAGCCTCCTCGTCTCGGCCCGCTACGACGACGGCTCGAGCATGAGCGACCAGGCCATCTTCGACGAGCTCCGGACGCTGCTCTTCGCCGGGCACGAGACCACCGCGATCGCCCTGGCGTGGGCCCTGGACCACGCGCACCGCCACCCCGGCGTCCTCGCGCGGCTGCGCGACGAGATCGACGCCCTCGGCCCGGAGCCCGACCCGGAGCGCCTCGCCGCGCTGCCCTACCTGGACGCGGTGTGCAAGGAGGCGCTGCGCCTGCACCCGGTCGTCACCGAGGCCCCGCGCATGGCGGCGCAGCCGTTCCGCCTCGGCGAGCACACGCTCCCGCCGGGGACGGGCGTGGCGCCGTGCATCCTGCTCGTGCACCACCGCCCCGAGCTCTACCCCGAGCCGTCGCGGTTCAGGCCCGAGCGCTTCCTGGAGCGCAAGTTCTCCCCGTTCGAGTACCTGCCGTTCGGCGGCGGGAGCCGCCGCTGCATCGGCGCGGCTTTCGCCATGCTCGAGATGAAGATCGTGCTCGGCGTGGCGCTGTCGGCGTGGCAGTTCCAGCTGCTCGACGAGCGCCCGCCCCGGCCCGTGCGGCGCAACCTCACGCTGGGCCCCGCGGGCGGCGTCCCGCTCGCCCTGCGCGCCCGCGGCCGCGGCGCCCTCCGCGCCGCCGCCTGATCGCGGGGCGCAGGGGCGCGCGGCGCAGGACGGGAATGCGTTGCTCCGGTCACCGCGGCGCGGCGCATCCGACGGAGACAGGGGATTTCGCGACATAAATCCTCCGCGCTCTCTGCCCTGCGGCGATCGCCGGCGGTGGTTCTGGAATAGAGGGGCTCCCCCGCCTGCCGCGCAGCCCCCATGTCGAGACGCCTCCCTCGCTCGCCCGCCGTCCCCTCGCCCTGCGCGGCGCCCTCTCCCACGTCCCTCGCGCGCGACCCGCGCGCAGGCGTCCGGCAGCGGCAGCGCGCCCCGGGCCCGGCGCGGCGCCCGCGGCAGCTCGCCGGGCTCGGATGGATCGCCGCGCTGCTCTCGGCGGCGTCCGCGTGCGAGCAGGCCGCGACCTCCGCGCCGCCGGGCCCGTCCGGAGCGGCGCGCGCCCGGCTGGAGCTGCACGCCGGCGACGCCGAGGTGTGGGCCTTCAGCGCGCGCATCCGGGGCGCCCTCGCCGGACCGGGGACGCTGGAGGACTGCGCGATCCAGGTGGGCGGCGACGTCCACCCCGCCGCGATCGAGCAGCAGCGGTCCTTCGCGGCGGACGTGCCGCTGCTCGAGGGCGACAACGAGATCGCCGCGCGCTGCCGCGAGGCGGCCGCGGGCGAGCTCGCCGCGCCGCCCGTCACCTACCGCGTCCGGCTGGAGGACGCGCCCCGGGCCCGCGCGCGCGCGGCGCGGGCCGGCGACCGGCTCGTCCTCGACGCGACGGGCAGCGAGCCGAGCGAGCGCTCGCGCGCCGAGATCGTCGCCTTCGCGTGGTCCCGGGTGCGCGACGACGGCGCCGCGGAGCGCCTCGGGGAGGGCGCCCGCATCGAGGTCCCGGCGCCGGACGCCGGCGATCGCGCGCTCTACGAGCTCGCGGTGCGCGACGCGCGCGGGCGCAGCGACACCGCGCGCGCCGCGCCGCCGCCCGAAGCGCCCCCGGGGGAGCGCGCGCCGGCGTGGATCGACGATGCCGTCCTCTACGGCGTGGTGCCGCCCTTCTTCGGCGATCCGCCGCTCCGGAGCGTCCGCGCCGCGCTCCCCGCGCTCGAGCGGCTCGGCGTCACCGCGCTCTGGCTGTCTCCGATCTTCGCCGCGCCCGAGGGCGACTTCGGATATGCCGTCACGGACTACTTCAGCGTGCGCCCCGACTACGGCACGGAGCAGGACCTCCGCGAGCTCGTGGACGACGCGCACCGGCGCGGCCTGCGCGTGCTGCTCGACCTCGTGCCGAACCACACCTCGGCCGATCACCCGTATTTCAAGCAGGCCGAGCGGCACGGGGGCCGCGCCCACACCTTCGCGTTCTACGATCGCGACGCCGGCGGAGAGCCCACGCATTACTTCGACTGGGAGCACCTGCCGAACCTGAACTACGACAACGCCGAGGTGGAGCGCTGGATGCTCGAGGCATCGCTGCACTGGGTGCGGCGCTTCGGCATCGACGGCTACCGCGTCGACGCCGCGTGGGGCATCCAGCAGCGGCGGAGCGAGCTCTGGGCCCCATGGGCCGCCGAGCTCCGGCGCGTGAGCCCGGATCTGGCGCTGATCGCCGAGGCCTCGGCGCGCGATCCGTACTACCTGCGGCACGGGTTCGACGCGGCGTACGACTGGACCGAGGAGCTCGGGCGCTGGGCCTGGAGCGGCGTGTTCGACGCGCCGCGCGGCATCGCGGCCCGGCTCGGCGCGGCGCTCTCCGCCACCGCGGCGCGCGCCGCGCGCCCCGAGCGCACGCTCCGGTTCATCAACAACAACGACACGGGCGCGCGCTTCATCACCCGCCACGGGCCGGGGCTGACGCGCGTCGCGGCGGCCGCGCTGCTGACGTTGCCGGGCATCCCGTGCCTCTACGCGTTCGACGAGCTCGGCGCGGAGTACGAGCCCTACGGCGGCCTCGCCCCGGTCTCGCTGCCTCCGCGCGGCCAGCTGACCCGGCATTACGAGCAGCTGATCCGGCTCAGGCGCTCCCTCCCGGCGCTCCGGTCGCCGGGGCTCCTCGTCGTGCACGCCGGGCAGGACGACGAGGTCTTCGCCTACCTCCGGCACGGCGACGACGCGTCGCGCTTCGCGCTCGTGGTCCTGAATTTCAGCGGGCGGCCGGTGAAGAAGCGGCTCGCCGTCCCGGAGCCGTTCGCCGGCCACGCGCGCGGCGGCCTGCGCGACGCCCTGGGCGGCGCCGGCGCTCACCTCCAGGCGGGCTCCCTCGCGCTGGACCTCGCGCCCTGGGACGCCCGCGTCCTCGCGCCGCGGTAGGGCGAGCCCCGCCCGGCGGCGGGCGATGTCCCCGCCGCCATCTGTTATAACGGATGAACATCCATCGTTTGGCCCGGTCGAGGCGTCCTTGGTGGGACGCGCGCCGGCTTGAAAGATGAATTTTCAACCACAATAAAAAACGCTCGGCTCACCCGTGCGCGGCGACCGGGGTCGCTGCGCCGTCAGGAGGATCACGTATGGCTCAGGAGCAATGGTCTGCCGTCGATCGCTACATCACCGATCTGCTCGTGCCGTCCGACGCCGCGCTGGATGCGGCGCTCGAGGCGAGCGCCGCGGCCGGCCTGCCGCCGATCAACGTCGCGCCGAACCAGGGCAAGCTGCTGAACCTCCTGGCGCGGATCCATGGTGCGCGGGCCATCCTGGAGATCGGCACGCTCGGCGGGTACAGCACCATCTGGCTCGCGCGGGCGCTGCCCGCCGGCGGCCGCCTGATCACGCTCGAATCGGAGCCGAAGCACGCCGAGGTCGCCCGCGCGAACCTCGATCGCGCCGGGCTGGCCGGCCTCGTCGAGCTGCGCCTCGGGCGAGCGCTCGACACGCTGCCGAAGCTCGCCGCGGAGGGCCGCGGCCCGTTCGACCTCATCTTCATCGACGCCGACAAACCGAGCAATCCCGACTACTTCGCCTGGGCGCTCAAGCTCTCCCGCCGCGGCAGCGTCATCGTGGTCGACAACGTCGTGCGCAGGGGCGCGGTGATCGACCCCGAGAGCGCCGACCCCAACGTCCAGGGGGTGCGCCGCTTCTACGAGCTGCTCGCCGCCGAGCGGCGCGTGAGCGCGACGGCGATCCAGACCGTGGGCACCAAGGGATACGACGGCCTCGCCATCGCCCTCGTCACCGCGGACCCCTGACGGCAGCAGCCCGGCGCGGGAGGGCGCGGAGAGCGCGCCCTCCCGCGCCGGAGGACAAAAAACAGAGCGCCCATTCGACGGTGGGGGGGGGAAACCGTCACGGGCGCTCTGCCCTGCGTCTATAGCAGGACACGGGCCAGGAGATGGCCTACGTCTTTCGCACGTTTACCCGTCGGGTTTTCCCCGAAGCTTTCGTTCCTGAGATCGCCGCTTGCAAAGGTGGCAGCTGATCGGCGGGAGGCCGCCGGAGGCCAGTGGACGAGCCGCGCCGCTCGCTCGGCCAGCCGCGCCGCTCGCTCGGGGGGGGGCGGGCCCGCTACCGCGCTCGCCTCGTGCCGGCTGAGGCCCTCCAGCCGGCTCAGGAGGCGGTGGACGTGGAGGCGTTCCCAACATCGATGAGCGCGGTGGTCATCTTCCCCGAGCGCATCATTGGCCATCACCCGTGCTGGCCTCGACACATGTGGCGAGTCCTCCTGGCGCGCGCTCAGCCGGACGTGGCGATCTCGTCGTAGCCGCGGCCGCTGAACTGAAGCAGGCAGACGCCGTGACCGAACGGATCGGCCAGGCGGAGCATTCGCCCCCACGCGGCCACCTCGATGTCGGCCTCGGGGACCGCGCCCGCCTCCTTCGCCCGGCGCGCGGCCGCCTCGAGATCGTCGACGACGAAATCGAGGTGGACCGGCGTCCAGTGGCGCCGATAGTCGCGCGGGGGCGCGCCGGCCGCGGGCGCGCTGCCGGCCGGCTTCTCCAGGAGGTAAATGGGCGCGGCCGCGCCGAGGAGTTCGACGAAGGACGCGCCGAAGCGCCGCCCCACGCGCAGGTTGAACGCGCGGGTGTAGAACGCGATGGCCGGCTCGATCGCCGGCACGTCGATGTTGACGAGCAGGTCGGACATGCGACCACTCTAGCGACGGGGCGCGCCGCGGCGCAACGCGGGCGGCGCTCCAGCGGCGGCCGGCTCCGCGCGCCGCGGGCTCAGGCGTCAAGAGGCTTCTGTACCATGGCCACCCCTGATTCAGACGTAGGCAAGGCGTTCGACAAACTCGCGGCCGGCTACCAGGCATTCCGTCCCCATTACCCAGATGAGAGCCTGGTTGCTCTATGCGGCATTCTCGACCGGGCGCGCTCCAGGACAGCTTCTTCTCGTCCAACCCTCGTCGATGTCGGCGCCGGCACCGGCATCTTGACTCGGCAACTCGCGTCAACGCTCGATTCGTCATGGCGAATCGTAGGCATCGAGCCGAATGATGACATGCGAAGGGAGGCCGAGAGGAGCACGAGCGACGAGCGCATCTCCTACCAGGCCGGCTACGCGGAGTCGCTGCCTTTCGGGGACGGCACCGTCTCGGCGGTGGTCGCGGCGCAGGCTGCACAGTGGTTCGACAGGACGAAGTTCTACCCGGAGTGCGGTCGAGTGTTACATCCCAACGGAGCGGTGGCAATCCTGCAGAACAACCGCGACTGGAAGCGGTCTCGGCTGCTGGACGAGTACGAGGAGCTTCTAGAAGCCGAGTCTCCTGGCTACACTCGACACTACAGAAGCATCGACTTCAGCGTCGAGCTCGACAGCGCTGGGTTCAAGGACGTCGCAACACATCGTGTCGAATGGATACGTCAGATGTCCATCGGTGATTTCGTCGGGATGGCTCTCTCCTCAACGAAGGTGCAGGCTGCAGCACGGCGCCTTGGCCAGAGCGAGGCCGAGCTGCGGATCCGTGAGATCGTCGAGCGCCATACAGGGAACCACGACGACCTTCCGGTCGCCTATCTGACTGAGCTGTTCACTGCGTTGCGCCCTTGAAATGACGACGCGCACAGCGCGGCACTCGATTCGCACTGGTTCTTCCAGGTACGACTCGCCCGCATGGCGCGGACGCTCCCAGCTTGGGAGGGAATTCACATCGTCCGGGAGCGATCGACGTGAGGCGACGGCGGGAGCAAGGTATCGCCCCCTCACGCGCCCGCCGCGTTCGCCGCCTGAAATCGGTGCCCGCGCCGCGACCCCGCCCTGCCTCGCTCCTGCGGCTTTACGCCATCACCCGGATAGGGCAGTTCTTTATCCATGGAGTCCCCTCGACCCCCGACCGACGCGCAGCCCCCCGCCCCCGAGGCCGATCCGCCGGAGTCGCTCGAGGCGATCGTACCGAAGCGCAGGCTCTGGCCGGTATTCGCCGTGCTCGGCCTCGCGATGGCGGCGGCGGGCGCCCTCGCCTTCCGCTCGCTCACGGCGACCGATCCGCTGCGCATCCTCGTGGCGATCGATCTCGACGGGTACTGGTGGGAGGGGTCGCAGCCGGCGGCGAGGCTCGCCGACGAGCTCGGCGAGCAGCTCGCCGAGCTGGGGTTCGATCCGGTGAAGGGCGGCGACCCGAGGGTGATGAAGGCGCTGGAGAGCGCCGAGGGCCCGAAGGAGGCCGCGAGGGCGCTGGGCGCCGGCTTCATCATCGAGGCGCGCCTCGCGCCCGAGATCGTGGAGCACCCGGTCAAGGAGGGGTATTTCGAGCTCCGTGCCGACGCGCCGGTGACGCTGACGTTCCTCGAACGGGGCACGTCGACCGAGGGGCGGCTCCGCGGCTACTCGGGGGCGACGAAGAAGGACCGGGCCATGGCGCTGCTCGCGAATTCCATGGCCTCGCAGGCGCTCGACGCGGTGATCGCGCAGCTCATGGACCACCCCTCGGTGCGCGAGATCACCGAGGGATCGGACATCAAGCTGCTGGAGCGGCTCGCGTCGGCGAGGCGGTTCGTGAAGGACCGCGCCGCGAACCTCGACCGGGCCGCGGGCGCGTACGCCGCCCGCGCGAAGGAGGCCGAGGCCGAGGAGCAAGGGCGCGTGACGTTCCTGTCGCCCCCCGCGGCGGAGGACCTGCTCGTGGGCGCCGCCGAGGGCGGCTACTTCGTGAAGACGGCGGACGTGTCGGTGTTCCACTCGGTGAAGTCGAAGGATCTCGCCCGCCGCGAGGCGCTGGAGACGGTCGAGTGGCGGCCGCTCGATCGGCAGGCCGTCCCGACGACGGATCCCGGCGCCCTCAAGCCGATGTGGCGGGGCTATCACGTGTACTCGTACCCGTCGTCGCAGCGCGACGGCGACCGGGTGGCGCTGGTGGAGGACTTCTTCGGCTGGGCGAAGACGATCACGATCGTCGACCGATCCGGGCAGAGCAAGCGCGTGCGCGTCGACCCGGAGCACCGCTTCGTCGATCCGAAGCTCGCCCCCGGCGGCGGGTTCGTGGCGGTCTACGACCGCCCGGAGGTCGGCGCGCAGGCCGATCTGATGGTGGTCGACGCGGAGAGCGGCAAGGAGGTGTTCGGCCTCCACACCGAGAACGAGTCGCTCGGCGGGTTCGCGTGGCTCGACGGGACGAGGCTCCTGTTCGTCTACGTGCCCGACGCGGCGGAGGACGACGCGAGGCACCTCGCGGTGGTCGACGTGAGCAAGCAGCCGCTCTCGATCGAGCGCCCGTTCCGCGCGAAGCCCGGCGAGGACCTGCGCAACCCGGCGGTGTCGAGGGACGGGACGAAGATCGTGTGCGTCGTCGACGGCGACGAGCCAGGCGTGGCGGTCATCGACGCGGCGACGTGGCGGCGGAAGGTGTACCCGGCCCCGGGCGGCGCGTCGTGGCCCACGTTCTCGCCCGACGCCGCGCGCGTCGCGTTCGAGACGCGGGGCGCGGGCGGCACGGACATCGCGGTGCTTTCGCTCGCCACGGGCGAGGTGAAGCGGCTGACGGTGGGCTCCGCCCAGGAGCGGACGCCGTGGTTCTCCGCGGACGGGAAGCGCGTGCTGTTCGAGGTGCGGTACCCCGACCCGGTGTTCCCGCAGAGGCGGTCGATCTCGCGGATCGCGAGCGCGGCGGTCGAGCCGTGAGCGCGCCCCTCTTGCCTCCGCAGCACGGCGCGGGGGGGCCGCCGCCGGACGGCGCCGACGCGCCGCCGCATGCCGCCGCTGGCGTTCCGTCACAAGGCGCCGGCGCTCCGCCGCATGCCGCCGCTGGCGTTCCGTCACGAGGCGACGGCGCTCCGCCGCATGCCGCCGCTGGCGTTCCGCCACGAGGCGCCGGCGCGCCTTCCCAGGAAGAGGGCGCCGCGACCGCGATGTTCTATCGCATGTCGGCCGAGCGCCTGCGCGCGCGCTGCTTCTGGAGCGGCCTCGCGCTCGCGCTGTCGGCGCTCGTCCCGTACGAGGTCGCCTTCGGGCACGGCATCTTCGTGTGGAGCGTGCTCCCCGAGCTCGCGCCCGCGGCGCAGATCGCCGCGCTCGCGCCCGCGCTCGCCGGCCTGTGGCTCCTCTTCCTCGGCGCGCGCACGAAGCGCCGCCCGGGCCTGCTCATCGAGCGGCCGACGTCGCGCGCCGTCGCCGTGCTCGCCGCGTTCGTGGCCGTGAACGTCGCGGTGTGGATCGGCCGCCGGAGCTCCGCGTGGGACATGCTCCCGCTGCCGGACAGCCTGATCACGCGGCCGGCCCCGTTCCTCGCGGTCTTCGCGCTCACCGCGGCGGGCGTGGTGCTGCGCTTCCACGCGCGGGCGCGCAAGGCCGGCAGCGCCCTGCTCGTCGCGTCGGTGGCCGCGGCGCTGGTGTTCTACCTGTGGCCGTCCCGCGGCGAGATCCCCGCGCAGACGATCGCGCGCGCGGCCGTGCTCGTGGCCACACTGCCCGACGCGCGCTTCCAGCTCGGCTACGGCATGGTCCTGCTCTTCGTGCTCGGGCCGCTCGCGATCGCGCTGCTGGGCCTCGACCACGCGCGCCGCGTCCCCAGGCGCGAGCACCCGGGCCTCGCGATCGCGGCCGTGTGGGCGATGCCCGCCCTCATGCTGCTCTTCGTGTACCGCGCGTTCCTGGCGGGCGGCTGGGGCGTGGAGGCGGCCACCGTCGCCTTCTTCGCGCTCCTGCTGGCCGCGGTCGTGGCGGTGCTCGCGTCGGCGATCGAGGTGCTCGCGCTCGGGGTGCTGGTGCCCGAGGCCGAGCTGGAGCCGGGCGCCGGCGGCGCGGCCGGCGCGCGGCCGATCGTGGCGGCCGGCGCCGCCGCGGCGGCGGTCGCCGTGCTGCTCGGCGCGATGCTGGTGCTCGGCCGCCCCGCGCCGAAGGGCGTCGACTGGGCGCTCCGCACGCCCACGGCCGAGTGGGACAAGGTGTTCGGCGAGCTCTTGCCGAGCTGGGAGCGGGCGCGCATCGCGCGCGACGCGCACGCCCGGAGCGCGCAGGGCACGGGCGCCGAGGCGCAGGTGCTGACCAAGGCGCGCGGCCGCGAGATGCTCGCGGCCGCGCGGGCGCAGCCCGACGGCAAGGGCTTCGCCGAGGCGCTCGCGGCGCTGGCGAGCCAGGTGGACGACCTCGAGCTCTCCGGCCGCGCCTTCGGCCGGCTGGTCGCCGAGGCGAACGACGCCGCGCGGCGGGCCGGCCTGGCGTATTACCTCGACCCCGCCGTCAACCTCGGCGTCACGGCCGAGGGCGCGACGCGGCGGTTCTACACGACGCCGTACCGGGTGAAGGAGGTCCACACCTTCCGCGTCGGCGGCGACCGCTTCGCGACGCTCTTGGTCGAGCCGATGACGGGCGAGCGCCGCGTCCACCTCGGCTTCTCGCGCGACAAGGACCCGTTCGCGCTCGTCATCGGCTCCGAGGTCCGGTCGTATGCCGAGCGCATCGCTCACGAGGGCGGGACCTGCCACGCGGCGGCGGGCGGCGCGTCGGGCGCGCACGCCGGCGCCCTGTCGCGGTGCGACGCGGCGCTGGCGAGGCTGCGCGAGCGCCTCGGCGCGGCGCTGGAGCGGGCCGTGCTCTCGGGCACCGAGCGGCACGAGCTCCAGCACCAGATCGACGGCCCTCACCTGCCCCTGCCGCCCGCGGTGACCGAGCTGCTCGCCGGCTTCTCGGACGAGGCGCAGGACCGCGTGGGCCGCGAGCTCTCCGCGTACCTCGCCGAGATGACGGCCGCGGACGCCCCGCCGCAGCTCACGCTGGTGCACCTGTTCCCCTTCGGGGTCGTCGCGCGCGGCGGGGCCGAGCACCGGGTCGCCACGATCGTCCTGGAGACGCTGGCCGGGAAGAAGCTGCGGCTCGGCGCGCGCGAGGTCGATCCGGAGGCGTACGCGCAGGCGTTCGAGGAGCAGGTGGGCCGCGGCGATGACGAGCTGCGCGAGGCTGCGCGGCGGGGGTATCGCGAGCACTTCGGGGTGGATCTGCAGGAGCCGGTGCGGGAGTGACCGGCGCGAGGCAGGGCGGGTAGCGCCGGGGGACCGGAAACGGTCTCCTGGGGAAGTTCAGCTGGCGGTGGGGTACTTCGGCCGAAGGCGGGATCATTTGAACCGCCAAGACGCCATAAGACGCCAAGATTTTTGTGTTTTTCTTGGCGTCCTTGGCGCCTTGGCGCCTTGGCGCCTTGGCGGTTCCATGATTCCGGCACGGTGGGGGACTTCCTCCACCACCGCTCAGCTGCCTCCCCGATACCGGAAACGGTCTCCCGGGGAAGCTCAGCTGCCTCCTCGATACCGGAAACGGTCTGCCTGCGGCAGCTCAGCTGCCTCCTCGATACCGGAAACGGTCTCCCGGGGAAGCTCAGCTGCCTCCTCGATACCGGAAACGGTCTGCCTGCGGCAGCTCAGCTGCCTCCCCGATACCGGAAACGGTCTCCCGGGAAAGCTCAGCTGCCTCCCCGACACCGGAAACGGTCTCCCGGGAAAGCTCAGCTGCCTCCCCGACACCGGAAACGGCCTCCCGGGAAAGCTCAGCTGCCTCCCCGACGCCGGAAACGGATCGCCGCATGGGGCCTCGACGGGCCCGCGAACCACGTCCCGCTGGCGCTGGACGGGGCCCGTCTCGACGGGCCAGGGCTCTGCCGCACAGCGCCGCTGGGGATCGTGGACGCGGAGCTGTGGCGGAGGCTGTACCGAGCAGCGTTGCCGAGGGCGTAAGCGGCGGGTGATGATGCCGCGCCTTAGGTGCAGCCGAAAGCGCCGAAGTCCTTGTGCGGGAAGACGAGCGAGGCCTCGCCGTTGCTCCCAAACTTCAGCGAGCACAGGCGCAGCACGTCGCGACCGATCAAGCAGATCCGCGGCAATCCACCGACTACGATGTGGCGCTCGCGATGGCGGTGGGGATGCAGCGGGCGATGAACAACAAAAGGAGCAGGCTGGTCGTCATGGGACACCGTCTTGGGCGGGACCGGGGTGGACACGGCGCAGGCTCACGGGGCGCCACGTCGTGGCGGGGCGACGCCGCAGCGGGCCCACGCACACCGATCCGGCTGCCGGTGGCGATCGCGGTTCTCGCCCATCTGCTCCGGCGGCCGGCGGTGGTAGGCTACGAACGCCCGCGCGCAGCGCACGTACTCACTGCACGTCGACGGCGGCGTAGCCCCGGAGCTGGAGGTCCTCGATCGTCTCGTCAAGAAGCTTTCCCATGGCACGTCTCCTGGTCGGCCGGCATTGGCGTTGCCGGGCCGCTCAGGGTCGCCCGCCAGGGGAGCGCCGCGCAGGATCGTGGGCTGCGCGCGGGACCTCGCTCGACGAGGTTGCTGCCCAGGCTCATCCGACCGTCGCGCTGCAAGGCCGACGTCTCAGCAGCCCCGATCAGGGCACGCACGTGCGTGGTCGTGGGCTATACGCGAGCCCTCGCGCGGCGAGACGGCAACGCCGTCTCATCCGACCGTCGCAGGGGGCCACCACAGCTGCCGCGGAGCGGCTTCGTCCAACATCATCCTCTTCGGAAGAGGTCGCGCGGGGCCCGATACCGCGGCCCGGGGCTCTGCGACGATCGACAGCTGCGGCGCGACGCCGCTGTCGCGCCCGGAGAGGCAGCCGCCCTCACGGCGTCGCGTCGGCGAGCCCATCCGATCGGGGGACTGACCCGCCGGCGAGGAATGGATTCGAGCACCAAGAGAGGAGGTCTGAAGTGAAGAGCTTGTATATCATCGCGCTGGGCCTGGGCTGCAACGGTTGTATGCTGATGCCAGGCGACGGTGACACGGTGGCCTCCTCCGCGGAGCCGGTCACCTTCATGGGCTTCACGCTCGCGGGCGAACAGCGGGTGGTTGTGGAGGCATTTCCCCCGGGCGAGGTGATCGAGGTCGGGTTCGCTCACTCCGATCTGCAGCCTCTGCACTACGACGGTCACGAGCTGCATCGCTGGAGCCTGACGGCGCCGATCCCGAGGGAGGCGTGGCGTTCGCTAGGGCGAGACGCGGGCTTCACGAAGGTCCGGGCGCGCGCGATCGGTGGCGGCATCGACGGGGCGGACGCCGACGCGATCTCGTTCGTGCCCAACTGGGGCGCGTGCCTCGCGGCCCATCCGGACGTGAATGGATTCGTCGCCAACTGCAAGTCGCCGAACGCGCCCTTCGCGTTTGTTTACACGCGCGGCTTCCCCCCCGGTGCGGACTTCACCATCCTCGGGATGCGCCCTGAGGGCCGCCTCGAGCTCGACGTTAGAAACTCGGGGCGTAGCGGCTTCGTCACGCGGATCGAGTGCCACACGTTGGGGGCGCATGTCTCGGCCTCGTTCTCGGAGGTGTTCGAGCCCGGCGAGGTGAGGGTCCTCACGGTGGGCATCGTGCCGACGCCTGGCAGGGATCTCGTGTGCACGGTGACCGGTACCAACCTCGACGGGACGCCGGAGGCGGCCACCGCGGACAACACGCGCACGCAACGTTTCTGAGGCGGGTGGAGCGCCGCCTTGCCTCTGCCGGGCGCGCGCCGCGCGCGGCTCGGGCTGGCCGCGGAGGCGATCGAGGCGCCGGCGCAGGCGACGGTGGAGTGGATGGAGCATGAGGGCCAGGACGAGCCGTTGGGCAGCGACATCGACCCGGGATCGCTGTCCCGGTCGAGCCAGTCCACGACCGCATGCCTGTGATCGTCGCAAGCGGCTACGACCCTGGACTCATCGATGGCCGGCCGAACGCGGAGCAGCGAACGCTGCCCACGTCTCGTCCCCGGAGCGGGACACTCCGAAACGAGCTACTCTACATCGGTCGTTGCGAAAGTACGGCGGAACCTCGGTGAGGGGTGAAGCCCAGCCATAGTCCGCCGGCAGCAGGAGGAGACCCCGCGATGGAGCTGCGACGCACGAAGACCGTGAGCCACCAGGGCAGCCTTATCGATGCGCTCGCGTCGGTCAGCGAGGCGGAGCTGCTCGACGCGGTCGTCGCGCTCGCGAGGCCGCGGCACATGTTCCGCCAGCGCGCCGAGAACCGCCGCGCGGCGCAGTACGTCGCAGGTGCGCTGGAGGAGCGGGGCTACGCCGTCGAGATCGAGGGCGAGCTCGGGAACGTGGTCGCGACCCCTCGGGGCCTCGTCGATCGCCCGATGATCCTCGTCGGGGCGCACTACGACAGCGTGCCTGACACGCCGGGCGCCGACGACAACGCGAGCGGGATCGCCGCGATGCTCGCCTGCGCGAGGGCGCTCGCGCGCTTCGAGCCGGTCCCGCCGGTGGGCTTCGTGGCCTGGAACGGTGAGGAGGACGGGCTGCTCGGCAGCGTCGAGTTCGTGGCGCGCCACCGCTCACAAGGTGGAGCGCCGATCGTCGCCGCGCACGTGCTCGAGATGGTCGGCTACGCGAGCCGCGAGCCGGGATCCCAGCGGATGCCGGTCCCCGTCCCCAGCGCGCCGGACGTGGGCGACTTCATCGGGCTACTCACGAACCAGCGCTCGAACCACCTTGTGGAGCTCGCCGCGAAGCAGGCGGAGGCGATGGTGCCCGAGCTGCCAGTCGTGGGTCTCAAGGTCTACATCGGCCTCGAAGGCTGGCTCCCCGTGTTGCACCGGAGCGATCACTCGCCGTTCTGGAAGGCGAAGATCCCCGCCATGCTCTGGACCGACACCGCGGAGTTTCGCAACCCGAACTACCACCGCCCGACGGACACCCCCGAGACGCTCGACTACGGCTTCATGCGTCGCGTGACGCAGCTCGCCATCGCGACGGTGCTGCGGCAGGTGCGTGCTGGCTAATCCGCCCGGCAGTACGGCGGGATCCCCCCCGGCACCGGAAACGGTCTCCCGGGGAAGCTCGGCGGCTCCCCGGACCGGAGCGTCGTCGCCGGCCTGCGCACTTCAGTGCAGGACGCGCGTCTCCCGCGCCGCCGACAGCGCCGCCCCGCCCGCCCACGGCTGCACCCGGTCTCCCAGCGAGGCGCGCACCTTCGCGACCTCGTCCTTCGTGATGGCAGGCGCGCTGTTGCCCCAGGTCGACCGCACATACGTGAGCACCAGCGCGATCTCCTCGTCCGACAGCGTCACGCCGAAGTTGGGCATCACGTCGTTGTACACCGCGCCGTTCACCTCCATCGGGCCGGCGGCGCCGAGCAGCGTGATCCGGATCGGCGTCTCCTTGTCCTCGAGCAGCCACGACGCGCCGACGAGGGGCGGGTACCGGCCAGGCTTCCCCTCCCCCCTCGCCTGGGTGACAGCCGGTGCACGAGCGGTAATAGATCTTGCCCCCCTGGGCGAGGTCCTCGTCCGCGACGCCGGAGGCCGCCTCGCCGCGCGGCTGGGCGCGGGCCTCCAGCTTGCGCAGGACCATCCACGGCAGCGCGAGCACGCCGAAGGCCACGATCAGCATGATCACCACGACGTGGGCCGTGTTCTGCTCCCCACCGCGAGCATCGTCGCGCTTGCCTGCTTCACCCAAGGGGCACTCCTCCGCCGCAGATGAAGCGCAGGCGATCCCCGCCGTCAAGGACCCGTCCGGCGGCCCGAGTTGACGCCGGCGCCGCCCCCCGGAAGGCTCCGCCCCCATGGCCCCGCGGGTCGGGATCTACGTCGGCCGGGAGCTCGGGGCGTACGGCTACGACGAGAAGCCCTGGTTTCTGCCGCACGAGCGCCTCGAGGCCTTCCTCGCCGAGCTCCGGCAGCGGGGGCTCGACCGCGCGGCCGCGCTGCTCGAGGCGCCGCCCGCGAGCGACGCCGACCTCCTTCGGTTCCACACGCCGGCGCACCTGGAGCGGGTGCGACGGCTCTGCGATCGCAACGAGGGCGCCCTGGACCACGGGCCCACCCTCGCGCGACAGGCGGTGGAGGCCGCCGCGCCCCGCGTCGTCGGCGCGGTCGTGGACGCGAGTCGGCGGCTGCTCGCCGGCGAGCTGCGGCGCGCCTTCGTCCCCATCGCCGGGTTCCACCACGCGCACGCCGAGGAGGCGCGCAGCTACTGCCTCTACAACGACTGCGCCGTCGCCCTGAGCTTCCTCGTGCAGCAAGGGATCGAGGGGCCGATCGCCTATGTGGACATCGACGCCCACCACGGCGACGGCGTGTATGCCGGCCCTCTGGGACCGGTACGCCGGCGGCCGGCTCCTGGCGCTCGGCGGCGGCGGTTACGACAAGAACAACCTCGCGGCGGGGTGGTGCGCCGTCGTCGAGTCGCTGCTCGGCAGCTCATGACAGGCACGCTGACGGGCAGGCCGGCTCCGCCGATCGCGACCTAGAGCTCCGATCACGTCGGCCGAGCGAGAAATGAAACGCCAAGACGCCAAGACGCCAAGACGCCAAGACGCCAAGACGCCAAGACGCCAAGATATTTTATCTTCTTCTTGGCGTCTTGGCGTCCTTGGCGCCTTGGCGCCTCATTCTGCTCGTTTCAGGGGATCCCCCTGTCTGTCGCTCTAGGCCGTGGCGGCCGCGACAGCCACGGACCCGGCGCTCTCGCTCCTCGCCCCGGAGGCGCGCGGCGCCTTCTTGCGGGTGACGCTGCGCTTACCGTCGATGCTGACCGGCACGTCGCCGTCGACCGTCACCCGGCGCACCACGCGGAGCTGATCGCCGTAGTCGTTGATCGCGTAGTGCTGCGTGGCGCGGTTGTCCCAGATGGCCACGTCGCCCGCGGCCCAGCGCCAGCGGACGGTGTTCTCGAGCCGCGTGACGTGGTCCTGGAGCACCTGGAAGAGGTGCGCCGAGTCGTACGACGAGACGCCGAGGAGCTTCTTGACGAAATGGCCGAGCACGAGCGAGCGCTCCCCGGTCTCCGGATGGACGCGCACCACGGGGTGCTCGGTCTCGTACACGGTCGACGTGAACACCTCGATATACCGCCGCTCGTCGTCCGCCGACGCCTGCGGCTTTCGCGCCTGGTAATCGTACTCGTTGCTGTGGACCGCCCACAGCTTGTCCGCCAGCTCGCGCAGCGCCGGCGGCAGATCCTGATACGCGGCGACCGTGTTGGCCCAGACGGTATCGCCGCCATACGCGGGGATCACGAGCGCCCGCAGGATCGAGGCCTTCGGGTAGGCGTCGACGAACGTGACGTCGGTGTGCCAGGAGTTCGCCCGGCCGCCGTACCGCGAGTCGAGCTCATGGATGTAGCCGGTGCCCTGGACGACGGGCACCGTCGGGTGCGCGACGGGCGCGCCGTCGAAGATCGCGGTGAGCTTCTCCTGCGCGGCGTCGTCGAGGTGGTGCTGGTTGCGGAAGAAGATCACCTTGTAACGCAGCCAGGCCTTCCGGATCTCGCTCACCGTCGCGGCGTCGAGATCGGCGGAGAGGCGCACGCCGCGCACCTCCGCGCCGATCCGGCCGGCGACGGGCACGATCTCGGGGACATTGCTGCCATTGCTGCTCTGGTTCGTCGTGGCGCTCATACGGAGTTCTCCTCGTGGCTGGATCAGCCGAAAAGCATCGTGGGATGGCGTCGGGTTTGTAGTGCCGGCGGACCGGCCCTCGGGTCAGTGCGACGCCGGCTTGTGCGCGATGGCGAACAGCCTCTTGCCCTCGAGGCGGATGCCCTCGGGCGTCCGGAAGGCCTCGAGCTCGCGCTTGATGTCCTCGACGGCCTGGCTGCGCAGCGGCTCCGGCAGGTGGCCGAGGAAGTTGCCGAACGAGCTCGCCTGCGAGAAGGCGATGGCCGCGCTCCCGTCCGGCTGGTAGTGCACGTTCTCCTGGGCCTCGATCTTCTGCACGGCGAAGCCGGCCCCGCCGAGCAGGCCGGCGAGCTCCTCGGCCGTCACCCAGTGCGGCGTGCCGGCCAGGGACTCCGGGTAGCGCGCGTAGGGCTCGCGCGAGAGCACCTGCCGCTTGATGGCCTGCAGCCGGTTCGGGTGGTCCTTCGCGCCCGTGGTGAGGCCGACGCGCCCGCCCGGCTTGAGCAGGCGGTGGATCTGCCGCAGCGGCTCGGTCTTCTCCGGGAGCCAGTGGAACACGGCGTTGAGGTACACGACATCGAAGCTGCCCGACGGGAGCCCGTCGAGCGCGTAGGCGTTGCCGACCTGGAACGAGAGGTTCGCCCTCGCCTTGCGCTGGGCGATCTCCACCCGCAGCGGCAGCGGATCGATCCCGAGCACCTGGCCGGTCGGCCCGACGATGCCCGCCACGTGCTCCGCGAGCAGCCCGGTGCCGCTCCCGATATCGAGCACGCGCTCGCCCGCGCGAACGCCGAGCTCGGCGATCAGCCGCTGGCCGTGGCGGAACTGCCGCTCGGCGCTGCGCACCTCGTAGTCCTGTGCGAGCTGCGGCGTGTCGAAGACGAGACTGAGTCCACTCATGCGAAGGCTCCGGGAAGAAGAGGTTGCCGGGCGCTCTCGGCAGGGCGACGCCCTCGGCCGCGCCCATCCACGCCCGGGGGGCCATCGCACGCGCCGTGCCAGGCGTTTCCGCGGGCTCCGGCCGCGCCTCGCCCGCCCGGTGCTGCGTGACGAGCACGCCGCCAGCACCTCGTGCTGCGCAGGCCGCACCCCGACCGCCGCGAACGCGCGACGACGCAGCGGACAGACCACAACCGTACAACGCCCCTGGACCGATTCGCGCCTGAAAGCGCGCCGTACAGCTCCGGTGGACACTCGAAGGTTCACTTTTACATTGGAGCTCTCGTTCGGCATCAGGCGCCGTCGAACGAGCGCTGTGCGGCGCGCACCATGGGTCGGCGCGTGCACGTTCACATGGCCGGATGACGCGCGCGGGTCGAAGCGACGCAGCGCGGAGCCGATGAATCCGCGTTCCCCCGCGCTCCATTCCTGTGGCACCATGCGCGCATGCTTCATCATGTCGTGAGGAAAGGTTGTGTTGCCGGCGCGCTGCTGGTGGCGATGGGGTGTAGCTCGGGCGGGAGTGAGGACCCGCCCGGGGTCCAGCCGGGGCCGGACGGGTCGACGCCGGAGGTCGACGCCGGGCCGGACGTCCAGGAGCCGCCGGCGTGTGTCGAGTTCGCGATGCCCACCGACGTGGACTGCGCGGCGCCGATCGACGGCGTGCTGCCGGTGGATCTACGCTGTACCGGCCTCTACGGGGACTTCGACAAGCGCGAGCTCGCGTGCGGCGTGCTCGAGTACAAGCCTGCCATGGAGCTCTGGAGCGACGGCGCCGCGAAGCGGCGCTTCGCCTCGATCCCGAAGGGCCAGCGGGTGGACGTGAGCAATCCGGACGCGTTCGTGTATCCCGAGGGGACCCAGTTCTGGAAGGAGTTCCGCGTGCAGGGCGCGAACGGCGCGCTGCGCCTCGCCGAGACGCGCCTCCTGCGCAAGATGGCCGCGGGCTGGGTTTACACGAGCTATGTGTGGTCCGAGGACGAGCGCCAGGCGATCCAGATGCAGAACGACTTCGGCGTGCCCGATCTCTATGGCACGGGCCACATGGTGCCGACGCGCGATCAATGCAAGGAGTGCCACGTCGGGCGCGCCGATTTCGTCCTCGGCTGGGACGCGCTGATGCTCGGCCCGGGCGCCGAGGGGGTCACGCGCGAGTCGCTGGTCACGCTCGGGGTGATCGAGGACGCGAGCCCGCTCGCCCTGTCGATTCCGGGCGACGAGGTGGAGCGCCAGGCGCTCGGCTACCTGCACGCGAACTGCGGCGTGAGCTGCCACAACGACCTGCCCGAGTCGGCGGCCCACGACACGGGCCTTTACCTGCGGCTGGAGGCGAGCGAGCTGGGCAGCGTGGCCGCGACGGACGCCGTGCGGACGAGCATGAACAAGCGCCCGGCGGAGAACGCGAAGTACGAGGGGCTGAACAACCCGGACCCGGCCAACTGGTACGACATCCGCCCGGGGGACCCGGCGCGCAGCCTGATGGTCGCCCGCCAGGAGCTCCGCGGCTTCGAGGGGCAGATGCCGCGCATCGCGACCCGCAAGGTCGACGACACCGGCGTGCAGCTGGTCACGCGCTGGATCCAGGGCATGACCGAGCCCAACTACCCGCCCCCCGGGCCGTAGCGCGGCGATCCCGAGCTCCAGACCGATTCCGCGCACGCGCATCGAGGCGCGCAGGCTCACCCCGCCAGGATGCTCCCAATCGCTGATCGCGGCCGCGGCGCCGATCTGGGCCTGGCCCCAGAAGCGGAGCTCGTTGAGCGCCTCGACGACGGCGGAGCCCAGGCCGGTGAACGCGGGAGCCGAGTCCGAGGCGCTGGCCGGGCCGGCGGCAGGAGCGAGGCGCCAAGGACGCCAAGAAGAAGACAATATCTTGGCGCCTTGGCGCCTTGGCGCCTTGGCGCCTTGGCGGTTCATTCTCGCTCGGTCGACGCGATCGACGTCCTAGCGCTTACCTCCAGCAGCCGCCGCCGCGGGCTGCGCCTGCGGCGCGATGATGCGGAACTTCCCGCTCAGGTGCAGCAAGGACATCGTGTACAGCATGCCGTCATAATACCGCCACTTGCCGGTGGGCGGCTCGCGCTGATACACGTCTTCGACGAAGCGCCAGGCGCGCGGATGGGTGGCGGCCAGAGCCGCGACGCCGTTCATCGACACGAGCCCGAGCGAGTCGTGCTCGACGAGGGGCTTGCCGTCGAGGGTGAAGTTGGCCTTGTACTTGGGGCCCTGCGACTCGAAGAACGCGAGTATCCGGTCGCTCAGCTCGGTCTCCCGCGGGTCCTTGGCCCACCATGCCGCGTCCACCGACCAGTTCATCGCGGTGCGGAACGCGTCGTAACGGAAGTTGGCGGTCCCTGCGTCCCAGGAGGCGGCCTTGGGGGTGCCATCGAAGTTGGCGTAATCCGGCGCGAGCCCGGTCTTCGGATGGGTCGTCTTGACGAAGAAATCGCGGCTCACCTTCGCCGCCTCGGCCCAGAACTGACGATCCGCCTCGGGGCCCCAGGCCGCCCAGAGCTCGTAGAACGCAGGCAGGTGATACGACGGGTCGGTATGATCGCCGTTCTTCGCGAAGTTATCCGCGTCCGGCGTGAACCGCACCATCTTGTGCTCGGCATTGAAGAGCGAGTGCAGCGTGGTCTTGCGCTTGTCCGCGTTGACCGTACCGGCGATGGGCTTGCGGTTCTTCATCACATCGAGCAGGCCCAGCGCCTCCTTCCGGTAGTCGTAAATGCCCTTCCCGTTCCCCCAGCGATGGGACGCGAACAGCAACGCCGTGGCGAAATACTCCTCCGCGTCGGGGGCGGGATTCTCGTCGATGGCCGTGCCATCAGGGCGCATCTGCCAGGAGAAATAGCCGAACCCGGGGTGGCGCTGCTCCGCATGATACATGTGAGACTTGGCCCAGTTCCACAGGGCGTCGAAGTCATCCTTCCGATCGACCTGCACGGCGATCATCATGCCGTAGGACATCCCCTCGGAGCGGACGTCGCCATTGCCGATGTCCATGATGTACGCCTTGGGACCGTTCGCGTTCTTCCCCGCCGCGAACAGGACGGCTTGTTCCTTGGGATCGCCGTGGAACAGCTGCGCGTAAGCCTTCGCGATCTTGGCGTCGATCTCTTCGGGCTTGTGACCCAGCTCCGCGAACAGGTTGCGATACTCGCCCGTGACGAACGCGCCCTTGGCCGCGGGCTTCAGCGGCGGCCCCAGGGGCGCAGGCTCCGCCGGCGAAGGCGTCTGAGCCGCGCCGCTCTGGCTCGGGGTGCCGGCCGGAGCGGCGCTGCTGGCTTGATTCGTAGCGGCTGCCTGGGTGGGAGAGCCGACCTGGCTGCCCTGGTTGCTGGGCGTGCAGGCGATTACCGTGAACGCAAACCATGACGACGCGACCGGAAACGTTAGCATTCGCAAGTTCATCACTGTCCTCGTTAGCGAGCTCGCATCCGATCGGAGGCGCGCTCGGCGTGAACATCGTTGACGAGTTCACGTGTCTCGTGCTCGCACCGCGATCTAGACGACGCTGCCGAGGGAGAAGGAAATCCAAACGCATCGGGGGCGTCAAGCCCCAACTGCCGGACCTGCCCCGGGTTGCCAGAACATTCTTCCACGCGATCCGGCGCTCCCAGACGCTCGCCTCCGCGGCACGGGCGACGGGTCGGCCGTCGCGCGCATTCGCGGCGCCGAACCGTCGCAATCCGACGCTTTGGCTGCAATTTTGGGACTGGACCGCCGATCACCCGCCAGAAGGGATGGCCGCCGACGCGCGCTGGATGGAGCTCGCGGGCGACTTCGGCCTGGGCTGCGCCGCGAGCATCATGCGCCGCGCGACCTCCCGCTCTCCGGTCGGACCAGCGGCAGCGATGCCCGGCTCACCCGCAGCACGGCGCGCCGGCGCGCTTCGCCGGCGTGTCGTACTCGTCGTGGCGACGCCACCAGACGCCCGTCTCGTTGCGCCCCTTGGGGGCGCGGTCGAGCCACTGGTACGAGCCCCAGAGGCCGTCCAGGCCGCGCGAATAGGCGGAATACGTGTGGTAGACGGCGCCGTCCTCGAGCACGAACGCGCTCATGCCCGGCCTGTCGCGGTGGAACGTTGGCGTGTCGGTCCCGCACATGGCCGCGATCGTGGCCTCCGCCTTGTCGCCGCCCCCCTCCTGGCCCGGGCGCCACTGAAACACGGCCTCGCGCCGGTAGTTGTAGTCGATGCGCCCCTCGCGCTGCTGCTCCTCGGTGAACCAGACGTTGAAATCGGCGTTGAAGTCGCTGGCGAAGGACGACGCCCAGGGGAAGGTCCAGCCCATGCGCCGCTTGTACGCCTGCAGCTTCGCGAGCGGCGCGCGCGACACCGCCCACAGCATCACGTCGTGGTTGGCGAGGTGGACCGCGAATCCGTTGAAGCCGTCCGCGATCATCGAGCAGGACGGGCAGCCCGCCGTGTAGTCGGGTCCGAACATGAAGTGGTAGACGAGGAGCTGCGAGCGCCCCTGGAAGAGGTCCGCCAGCGAGGCAGTCCCATCGTCGGTCTCGAGGCGATAGTCCTTGTCGATCCGGACCCACGGCAGCGCCTGGCGCCGCCGCGCCAGCTCGTCGCTGAGCCGCGTCAGCTCCTTCTCCGCCGCCAAGAGCTCGGTCCGCGCCGCCAGCCAGTCTCCGCGTGTCCCGGTCATGTGTGTCGTCATCGTGTTCACTCCCTTGAATGTCGGACGAGAGCGAGATTAGGATCCACGCCGGACGGGCGGGAGTTACAAGTGTGGCGGGATACGGATGGACTCACTGATCACGGCCGCAGCCCGCGCGCTCGCGGCGGGTGATCCCCTCGGCGCGCTGAACCGGGTCGCCCTGCGCGACGACGCGCCCGCGCTCGCGCTGCGCGGCATCGCGATGGCGCAGCTCGGCGATTTCGCGCGCGCGAGAGCGCTCCTGCGAAGGGCGGCGCGCGCGTTCGGCGCGAAGGAGGCCGTGGCTGGCGCGCGGTGCGTGGTCGCCGAGGCCGAGGTCGCGCTGGCGTCGCGCGACCTCGACTGGCCCGCGAAGATGCTCGACGCGGCGCGGATGACGCTCGAGGAGCGCGGCGACCGGGCGAACGCCGCGCACGCGCGGTACCTCGAGATCCGGCGCCTCCTGCTGATCGGCCGCCTCGACGAGGCCGAGGGCGCGCTCGCCGAGCTCGATCCGGCGCCCTTGCCGCCCGCGCTCAGGGCCGCCCACGAGCTGGTCGTCGCCGGCATCGCGATGCGGCGCCTCCGGACGGAGCCGGCGCGCGCTGCGCTCGCCCGGGCCGCGCGCGCCGCGCGGCGGGCCGGTATCCCCGCGCTGACGGCGGAGGTCGAGGGCGCTTCGATCGCCCTGACCACGCCTGCGGCGCGCCTGATCGCGCGCGGCGAGGCGCGCCCCCTGCTGCTCGACGAGGTGGAGGCGTTGCTGGCGTCGGAGGCGCTGGTCGTGGACGCCTGTCGCCATGCCGTGCGCGACGCGAGCGTGGTGGTCTCGCTCGCGAGGCGCCCGGTCCTGTTCGCGCTCGCGCGCGACCTGGCGGAGGCATGGCCCGGAGACGTGCCGAGGGACGCGCTGATCGCGCGGGCATTCGGGGCGAAGCGCGCCGACGACTCGCATCGCGCGCGGCTGCGGGTCGAGATCGGGCGGCTCCGCGCGGTGCTGCGGGCGCTCGCCAGCGTGAGCGCGACGAGGCGGGGCTTCGCGCTGGCGCCGCGCCGCGCCCGCGAGGTCGTCGTGCTGGCGCGGCCCGTGGAGGAGCAGCACGCCGCGGTGCTCGCCTTCCTCGCCGACGGCGAGTCCTGGTCGAGCTCGGCGCTGGCGCTCGCCCTCGGCACCAGCCAGCGCACCGTGCAGCGGGCCCTCGACGCCCTCGCCGCGGCCGGCAAGGTACAATCCTTCGGTCACGGGCGGGCGCGGCGCTGGATGAGCCCGCCGTTGCCGGGATTCACGACAGCCTTGTTGCTCCCGGCCCCGCTGCCGGATGGCTAGGATGGCCGCATGACCCGATCAGCAGCCACGATCCTCCGCGAATACGGTCCTTTTCCGGGCGCCGACGGCGTGCATGGCGTCGCGTTCGACGGCCAGCATGTGTGGTTTGCATCGGGCGACAGGCTGAGCGCCCTCGATCCCGAGAGCGGCGAGGCCGTGCGCTCGATCGACGCCGCCGCGCACGCCGGAACGGCCTTCGACGGCCAGCACCTGTTTCAGATCGCCGAGGATCGCATCCAGAAGATCGACCCGAAGACCGGCCGTGTGCTCGCGACGATCCCGGCGCCCGGCGGCGGCGGTGACTCGGGGCTCGCCTGGGCCGAAGGGACGCTCTGGGTGGGTCAGCATCGCGGCCGCAAGATCCATCAGGTCGATCCCGAGACGGGCGCGATCCTTCGCACCATCGAGTCGAGCCGCTTCGTCACCGGGGTCAGCTGGATCGACGGCGAGCTCTGGCACGGCACCTGGGAAGGGGGCGAGAGCGAGCTGCGGCAGGTCGATCCCCGGACCGGAGAGGTGCTGGAGCGGATCGAGATGCCGCCCGGCGTGGGCGTCACGGGCCTCGACTCCGACGGCGGCGACCGGTTCTTCTGCGGCGGCGGCAAGAGCGGCAAGATCAGAGCCGTCCGCCGGCCGAGGCGCGCCTCGGCCAAAGGCAGCAGCGCCAGGGCATCCGTCAAGCCCGCGGGCGAGTAGCCGCGCGCCACCGGATCAGCGCAGCGGCCTCGGCAGCGCGGCGATGCGACGCCCCGCCCGCCGCCCCGCCGCGCCGAGGCTCAGCGTGTCAGCGGACGTGGATGTCCGGCTTGGGCACCGGGGCCATCCCCTCCCCGATGTGGAAGCTCGGGTGAGGCGGCTGGTTGTAGGCGCCGTTTTGCCACGAGATGGCCACGCGGTACTGCGGATCGTGCATCAGCGTGTGGATCCGGTTCTTCGCGACCTGGTCCGTCGTGAAGATGCGAATCGAGTTGCCGCAGCGGAAGATCACCTCCTCGCGCCAGTCGCCCAGGATGTCGGCGCTGAGGGTGGGGTTGCTCTTCGTGCCGTTGTTCGCGGCGCACCCGTCGGCCGTGAAGCCCTGGCCCTCGCCGTCGACCTGACGGATGCCGTTGCCGTCGAGCAGCTCCCGGCTGAGATCCGCGTCCCACCAGATGAGGAAGTTCGACGACGAGGGGCGGCTGCCGGCGTTGCCTCCGTCCGCGCCGCGCAAGAGCTGGCTGTTGTTGACCCACGCCTCGCTCCCGGGGCTCCGCGGATCGACGTCCGCCGCCACGCCCCGGCCCGGGCCCTCCTCGCCGCCGTTGTCCGGCCCCTTCCAGATGACCTCGCACGTGCGGGCGTCGCGCATGGCGTACGCGGGCGATTCCCCGCCCTCGTACGGCATGAACACCTCGAGGCCGGGGCGCGACGGGATGTGATCCGTCACGTGCAGCGCGTCGCCGTGAGCGTAGTAGTCCACCGTGCAGAGGCCCTTGCCGTCGTTGTCGAACGTCGCGCCGCCGTTGATGATCTCCTGCTGCGGGTCGTCGTCCACGTTCGCCACGCTGATGGAGTGCGCCCCCTTGCCGCCGTACGCCCCGTTGTCGCGGCTCGAGCTGGAGTCGAACGTCCAGAGGTTCGTGAGCGCGCCGTCGCGGTAGTTCCAGGCCGAGAGCGTGGTGCGCGCGTAGTAGCCGCGGCCGAACACCGCGCTCGGCCGGCCGGTGTCGTCGAGGAACGCGATCGTGCCGACGAAGCGGTCGACGCGGTTGCCGTAGCACTCGTTGTTGCCCCAGCTGCACGGGTCGCCTCGCCCGACCCGGAACTCCGTCGTGGCGAGCTCGGCGCCGGTCTCGCCGGAGAACACGGTGAGATACTCCGGGCCGGTGAGGATGTATCCATCGTTGTTGCGGTAATCCCTGGAGTCGTCGTCGGCGGCCGCGGGCCCCAGGCTGAGCGGCTCGCCCCTGCCGTCGCGCGTCCCCGGCGCGGTCTTGACCGCCACCTCCGCCTTCCCGTCGCCGTCGAGATCGTAGACGAGGAACGGCGAGTAGTGCGCCCCGGCCCGGATGTTCACGCCGAGATCGATGCGCCAGAGCCGCTCGCCGTCGAGCGTGTACGCGTCCAGGTAGGTCTTGCCGGTGCGGCCAGCCTTCGAGTTGTCCTGGAGGTTCGACGGATCCCATTTGACGACGATCTCGTATCGCCCGTCGCCGTCGAGATCTCCCACGCTGCCGTCGCCGCTCGAGTACGTGTAGCCGTCGCCGGCCGGCGGCGGCGTCGTCGGGATGGACAGGGATCCATCCTTCCACACGGCCGCGGGCTCCGACTCGCCTTGCTCGGCGCCGCCGACGACCGGGCGCACCGTGTAGACCGAGTCCGGGGAGCCGCCGCGGTCCACGAAGTTCGTGGAGTCCGCGATGGGCGCGTCGTTGACCTTGGCGCCGTCCCGGTAGACGTTGAAGGCGATGTCGTCGGGGTCGTAGCCGAACAGGCGAAAGCCCACGTAGATGCCGCCGTCCGTGGGAACGGCGACGACGCCGCGGTCGAGGTCCTCCATCTGCGCGAACCCCGTCGGCGCGGGCGCGCCCCCGCCGCCTCCCGAGCCGGCGCCTGCGCCCGCGCCGCCGCTGCCCGACGCAGGGCCGCTGCCGGAGGCCGTGCCGGTCGCCCCGCCGCCGGAGGCCGTGCCGGTCGCCCCGCCGCCCGAGGCCGTGCCGGTCGCCCCGCTGCCGCCGGTGCCGGAGTCGCCGCCGCCGTCGCCGCCGGCGCCAGTGTCGCCCGAACCGCAGGCCACGAGCCCGGAAGCGAGCGAGAAACAGATCAAGAAAACAGGGGACCTCATCAGCGTACCTCGCGTCGCCGCTCCTCCTCCGGACGGCGGCTCGCCCCCGGCCGTCAGCGGCATGGTGGGATGGTTGCTCGCCTAGGTTGCGACACCAGCGCAGAACCAGTCACCTTCAGCGCGCAGGTCGTGCGTTTTCTCGATGGGTTGGATTTTTGAATGCGCGCCAGGAGAGGGCGGGACGATCGCGCGGCGCGGTGCGGAGAGAATCCTGAGCCGGCCCGGGGCTCAGCCCCGGCGCGTGGCCTCGAGGACGCGGAACGTCTGGTCGGCGGCGGCGCCCGGCTTGCGCCGGCTCCCCCACCCGACCGCGGCGCGGTAGCTGCCGAGGAGCCCGGACGCCGAGAGCTGCTCCTCGTCGACCTCCACGGGCCGCTCGGCCTCCGGCGCCACGTAGAGCGCGTCGACCGGGCAATAGGCCTCGCACATGAAGCACGTCTGGCAGTCGCGCTGCCGGGCGATCACCGGCGCGCCGCCCGGGACGCGATCGAACACGTTGGTGGGGCAGACCTCCACGCAGAGATCGCACCCGATGCACCGGGCATCGCTGACGAGCTCGATCATGGCGCGTGCGCCTCCGCCGCCGCCGCGCCGACCAACGCCGGCGCCGGCGATTCGGGGCGCACCCACACGCGGTCGAGCCCGCCGGTGATCAGCCGCCGCTGCTGCGCCGGATCGAGCCCCGGGTGGTCCTTGTGCTTGTGCATGCCGCGCGTCTCGGTGCGCGCGCGCGCCGCGTTGAACATCCAGCGCGCCGTGGCCACCATGGCCGCGCCCTCGCGCGCCCGCACGGCCTCGCGCACCTCCGCCGCCGGCCGGGCCTGCCGCACGTCGCGCCACAGCGCGTCGAGCCGATCGAGCGACACCGCGAGCCCCCGCTCGGTGCGGAACAGGTTCTTGTCGTACGGGAACACCTCGCCCTGCACCGACCGGATCACCTCCTCCGCGTCGAGCTGCCGCGTCCCGCCCGCGGCCGGGAGCGCCGCGCGGCCGGCCCCCGCGACCGCGCGCTGGCCGGCGCGGGCGCCGACGCTGCGCGCGAACGCGGCCGCGCCCTCGCCGGCCCACTGGCCCGACGAGATCGCCCACGCGGCGTTGTGGCTGCCGCCGCCCGTGAACCCGCCGCAGATGAGCTCTCGCGTGGCGGCGTCCCCGGCGGCGTAGAGCCCCGGCGTCGACGTGGAGCAGCTGTGGCTGGTGATGCGGATCCCGCCCGTGCCGCGCACGGTGCCCTCGAGCCGCAGCGTGACGGGAAACCGCTGGCGGAACGGGTCGATGCCGGCGCGGTCGAAGGGCAGGAAGAAGTTCGGCTGGGCCTTGCGCATCCACGCCTCCAGCGCCTCGTCGGCCTTGTCGAGCTGGGCGTAGACCGGCTGCGTGAGCAGGGTCTCCGCGATCACCGACCGGCCGCGCTGCGAGCCGGCCCCCTCGATGACGCGCCCGTCCTCGTAATAGAACGTCGCCCAGTTGTAGAAGAGGGTCTTCGTGACCGACGCGAAGGCGGGGGCGATCGCGTAGGCGTTCGAGAACTCCATCCCCGACATGTCGGCGCCCGCCTCGGCGGCCATGAGGCCGCCGTCGCCCGTGAGCACGTTGGTGCCGAGGGCCTTGCTCAGGAACGCGCAGCCGCCGGTGGCGATGACCACGGCCCCGGCCTTCACCACCCACCGTTGCCCGAGCTGCCGGCAGACGCCGGCCGCGCCGGCGACCACGCCGTCCGCGTCGACCAGGAGCTCGAGCGCGGGGCTGTGATCGAGGATGCGGACGCCCGCGAGCTTCACCTGCTTGCGCATGAGCCGCATGTACTCGGGCCCTTGCAGGCTGCGGCGGACGGGCTGCCCGCCGTCGTCGACCGGGAACGGGTACCCCCAGGTCGCGAGGTCGTTCACGCTGGACCACGTCCGGTCGAGCACGCGGTCCATCCAGCCGCGGTCGGCGAGGAAGCCGCCGAGCCCTTCCCGGCTGGCCTTGGCCGCCTCGCGCATCTCGGGGACCGGGGGCACGTACCACACGCCGACCCCGGACGGCGCGGTGGCGCCGCTGCTGCCGCAATAGCCCTTGTCGGCGAGCACCACGCGCGCGCCCTGCGCCGCCGCGGCGATCGCCGCCCACGTCCCGGCGGGCCCGCCGCCCAGCACCAGGACGTCGGCCTCCAGCGCCAGCGTGTCGCTCCCGTCGAGGACGCGCCCGACCTCTCCCACTGGCTCCCGTACCTCGCTCATGATTGGACGACTCCCTTGCTCAGGTCAGCTGCTCTGCCGGGTGCCCGGCCCGTCGCTCGGCCGGAGGCTCGACCCATCGCTCGGCCGAGCGCCCGGCCCGTCGCTCGGCCGAGGGCCTGGCCGTTCGCTTCGAATTGCAGCCAACATGCCACGGCCCGTTTCTCCGCCGCGATCCGGCGCCCGGCGCCCTCGTTGCTGGCTGCGCACCAGGGTTTGCTGCTCGGGTGCTGCTCCTCGCGCACCCGCGCCGCCGCGCGCGCTCGCCGGCGCCCCGGCTACTGCAGCCGGAACCCCATCGCGGAGAGCGCCGCGCGCAGCCGATCGCGCCCGCGCAGCGCCTGCGCCGACGCGACGCGCGCGGCCGAGTGGCGGCTCCAGCTCCCCTGCACGCCCATGCGCTCGCTCGCGTAGAAGCGCTCCATGAGCCGATCGTACGCGTCGATGGCGCCCACGCTCCGCTCGAAGGCGCCGTACTGCTCGTGGTGCAGCACGACCTCCTGCGGGAGCCGCGGCTTGATGCTCGCCGGGACCGCCGGGTCGGGCCAGCCGACGCACAGGCCGAAGGTCGCGAACACCTGGGCCGGCAGGCCGAGCTCGGCGGCGACCGCCTCCGGCTGGTTCCGCAGCGCGCCGATGTAGACCGTGCCGAGGCCGATCGACTCGGCCGCGACGAGCGCGTTCTGGGCGGCGAGCGCCGCGTCGACCACGGCCATGACGAACATCTCGAGATAGTCGAGCCCCTCGCGCCCGACGCCGCGGTGCTCGGCGAGGTCGCCGAGCCGCCGCAGGTCGGCGAGCCAGACCAGGAACAGCCCGCAGTCGCGCACGTGCGCCTGGCCGCCCGCGAGCTCCGCGAGGCGCCGCCGCCGCTCGGCGTCCTGCACCGAGAGCACGCTCCAGAGCTGCAGGTTCGAGGAGCTCGGCGCCGACTGCGCGGCCGCCACGAGGAGCTCCAGCGTGCCCTCCGGGAGCGGCCGCTGCGCGTACCGGCGCACCGAGCGATGCCCGAGCAGGCTCTCGATCACCTCGTTCCACTGCGCGAAGCGGGGCGCCGCCCCCTCGCCGCCGTATCGCTCGCCAAGATGCTCCAGGGCGCGGTTGCTCATCGGTCGTGCTCCTCCTGTCCCTCGGTCTCCCCGGGCGCTCCGGGCACGCGAGGTGAATGAACCCCAGCCTCGACACGCCGCGCCCCAGGTGCTTGCCGGCGAGCCGCGAGGCGCGGTCACGAGGCGTGACGCCCGTGAGCCCCGCGGCCAGCCAGGCTCATCCAATAAAACGGATGAATATTCCGTTACAACAGACATGTCAACCGCCTCGCGGGGACCGCTTGCGGTCGGCTGGCCCTGGCACCACGCCAGATTTATGAAAATTTCCGCTGTCGCTCTAGCAGGGTTGAGCCTCGCCGTGCTTGCGGCGGGGTGTGGCAAGGAGGAACGCGCGCTCGCCGAGGAGCGCCCGGTGGAGCCGGCGCCGGCCCTGGAGCCGGCCGCGGCGGAGCCGCCGCTCGTGGCGACCGAGATGGCCGTGCCCGGCGATCTGCCGGCGTTCGTGGTCACCGGGCCGGGCGGCGCGTGCCCGCGGATGGTGTTCCTCCACGGCATGTGCGGGCACGGGCTCGGCTACGTGCAGGCGTTCCAGGGGGCGGCGCGCGAGCACGGCGGGGTGCTCGGCCTCCAGGGAGACGTGCCCTGCGGCGGCGGCCCGTTCAGCAAGTACTCGCCGGATCCCGAGGAGCAGGATCGGCGCATCCGGAGCGCGCTGGCGGCGTGCGGCGGCGAGGCGGAGGACCTCGTGGTCATCGGCTACTCGCAGGGGGCGTACATCGCGGAGCGGCTCGCGGAGCGCTGGCCGGAGCGGTACTCGCGGCTCGTGCTGCTCGGCGCGCCCACGACGCCCTCGGCCGCGCGCCTCCGGGACCTCCGGGGGGCGGTGATGATCAGCGGCGAGCTCGACGCGAGGTACCGCATGAAGGAGGGGGCGGGCGGCCTCATGGCGGCGAAGATCCCGGCGGTCTACCGGGAGATGCCCGGCGCGCGTCACGGGGAGATGCCGGAGGCCGAGCGGGTCATGGATGAGGCGCTCGACTGGCTCGACGCGAACGCGCGGCCGCGCCCGTGACGTGGGGCCCGGCGCGCCGTGCTATGGAGCTCGCGCCCATGGTCGAGCGCGCGTCCTCCGCCGGGGCGCCGCGGGAGGTGAGCGCCGCGCTGGCCCCCACCGATCCGCTCGGCGCCCTCAACCAGGCCTTCCTCGACGCGTACGCCGCGCGCCGGGAGGCCATCCTCGCCGGCATCGAGCCGATCATCGCCCAGATCGACGACAGCCTCATCCTGCGGCGCGGCGGCCGGCGGTACGAGGGCCCCGCGCGCACCCGGCGCTACCACGAGCTCAAGGTCGTCGCGCACGCCCCGCTCGCCGTCCACGCGCTGCTCTCGGGCCGGCGGGGCGCGCTCGACGGCGAGGCGCGGGGCCGGCTCTCCGAGCTCCGGCAGCGCATCGCCGCGGCCGCGGCCGACCTCGACGGCCGCGGCTTCACGCCGGAGCAGCTCGCCCGCCAGCGCCGGATCCTGGGCGCGTCGCTCGCGCTCCTCGACGAGGCGAGCGCGGCGGGCGGCGTCGCGCCCGAGGCGCTGTCCGCCTTCACGCGCGCGCAGACCGCGGACGTCCTCCTCAACGCCGAGGACGCGGCGCGCGACCAGATCGCGACGATGCACGCCACGGTCGAGGCCTGGAAGCGGGACATGACCCCCGAGGAGCGCGAGCGGCTCCGGGCGGTGGTCGCGGTGTCGCACATGGCGCGCCCGGGGAACGTGGCGGCGCAGTACTTCTCGATCACGCTGGGCGAGACCTGGCAGGGCCGCTTCGACCAGGAGGACCTCCGGCCGGGGAAGCGCGTGCTGACCGCCGAGGCGACGTTCGACGAGGCGGAGGCGTTCGCGCTGCTCGCCACGCACGCGCTCGACGCCGGCGTGGCCACGCGGTTCTTCGGCGAGGAGACCCGGCTCTCGCGCGACATCCTGGCCGACGCGGCCGAGCGGATCCTCGCGGAGATGTTCCACAAGGAGCCGGCGCCGCCGGCGCAGGCCGGCGCAGGCGGGTGACGGTCGAGCGCGGGGAGTGAGGAGCCACGTCGAGCGATGACGACGAGGGCTCGGGCCTCCTCGCGTCACCTCACGCTATCTGCAATCGAGCGGTGCATCGAATGCACCGATCGGATCGAAGCATTGCGAGGCCGCCGGAATCCTGCGCACCGATTTCTTTGAATGCCAGTTCGACTAGGTTGCCGCGCAGCTCGGAATGGCCTTCGCGACGCCTGTGTCCTCCGCACGATTTTCCGCACCGCTGTGCGCGCTCGCGCTCGCGGCGCTGTCGCTGGATCCGGCGGCGGCCCACGCATCGCCCGCGGCGCCCATGCACGGCGCGCACTCCGTCCCCGCCCCCGGCGGCGCGAACGGCGCGCCGCCGGCCGAGGTGGCGCCGGCTGTCCTGTCCGCGCCGAAGCTCCCGGCCACCAGCGGCCCGCGCGCGCTCCTAGGCATTGCCTGGATCCGCGCCGCGGCGCTCGGGGCTCGCCTCGATGTCGGCTGGCAGCTGCCGTTGACCAACGTCGTCGCGCTGCGCGGGCACCTGTCGTCGCTGTATTCGTATGATTCGGTGTCCCTGCCGGACGTCGGCGGCCTCCTGCCGAGCGGAGAGCTGGAGATCCACGAGCTCGCGCTCCTCGCGACCGCGGAGATCGACGCCGCGATCTTCTCCACCGAGCAGGGCCGCCTCGGGGCCGGCGGCGGGCTCGGGATCGGGCCCTCGCTCGCCTGGGTGAGGATGCCCGATATGCCGTTCCAGCCCGGCGAGTGGACGCACGCGAGCGCGGTGATCGGGCGGCTGTCCGGACACCTCGAATACCGGTTCGCGTCGGGCTGGGTGCTCCGCGGCCAGCCGGTCGGGCTCCTCTTCTCCGGACAGGACAACGCGGACACGGTCTACGAGATGGCCGTGATGGGAGGGTATCAATGGTGAGGCGAGGCGCGGGCGGCTTCGCGCTCGGGTGGCTCGGCGCGCTGCTCTGCATGGGCGTCGCGGCCGCGGCGTGGGGGCCGCTCGGATGCAGCGGGCGATGGGAGCCTGGCCCGGACTGCGGGCGCGAGGGCGCGGCCTGCGGCGAGCACGGGGACTGCTGCTCGTTCGGTTGCATCGCGGGCAGCTGCGCGTGCGCGCCCACCGGCATGGCCTGTCACACCGACGCCGCGTGCTGCTCGGGCGCGCGCTGCGAGTCCGGACAGTGCCGGCCGGGCTGTCGCGCGGCGGGCGCCGAGTGCGCCCGCGACGGCGACTGCTGCGACGGGCTCGCGTGCGAGGCGGGTCGCTGCGGCGAGCCGCGCTGCAACCGAGCCGACGAGCCGTGCAGCGACGACGGCGCGTGCTGCGAGGGCCTGATCTGCCAGCCGTCGAGCGACGGGAGCTCGTCGTTCGGCGCCTGCAGCTCGAGCTGCGCGGCGCAGGGGGAGAGCTGCGGCGACGGGGCGGCCTGCTGCAACGGCCTCACCTGCAACGGCGCCACCTGCGTCCTCGCCTGCCGCGAGCGGGATCAGGGCTGCTCCGACGAGGAGCCCTGCTGCGCCGGGCTCGAGTGCGCGGAGGGGAGCTGCCGCGCCTGCGCCGACGTCAGCTACGCCTGCAGCGCGCCCAGCGACTGCTGCGGCGCGCTCGACTGCGTGGACGAGCGCTGCGCCTGCAAGGCGCCCGGGGAGAGCTGCGCGCGCCCCGACGACTGCTGCACCGGAGGCTGCTTCGACGGCACCTGCGCCTGCCACCAGACGGGCGGCGCCTGCCAGCGCGCCGACGACTGCTGCGACGGCTGGGCCTGCCGGAACGGGACCTGCGAGCCGGACGCGTGCTTCCGCTCGGGGCACGCCTGCACGGTGGCCAGCGATTGCTGCGGCGGCGTCTGCGCGGACGAGGCGTGTTGCGCCGCCGAGGGCAAGGACTGCTCGGACAAGGACGACTGCTGCTCGGGGCTCGTGTGCCACCGGGAGACCGGCTGCGGCCCGTGCGGGGCCATCGGGGCGAGCTGCTCGCTGGGCGACGAGTGCTGCGACGGGACCTGTTACCTCGGCCAGTGCTGCGGCGGCTCGCAGGCGGCCTGCGACGCCGCGCGCCCGTGCTGCTATGGCCTCGAGTGCGGGGCCGGCGGGCGCTGCTGCTCGCGCAGCGGCGCGTGCGACGAGGCGGCGGACTGCTGCGACGGCTTCGAGTGCAAGGGCGGCTCGTGCGTGGTCGCGCCTGGAGGGCCCTGCGACGGCGGCTTCGACTGCCCCGCCCCGATGAGCTGCGTCTCCGGACGCTGCTGCCAGGACCGCCTGACGGCGTGCACGCTCGACACCCAGTGCTGCAGCGGCCGGTGCCACCTGAACGAGTGCCAGTAGCGCGCGGGCGGCTCCGCCCCCTCGCGCCGCGCCCCGGCCCGGGTCACCGCGGCGCCGCGGCGGCGCCGCGGCACCGCTCGACGTCCTCCCAGAACGTCGGGTACGTCTTCGCGACGCAGGCCGGGTTCTCGATGGTGATCCCGGGCCGGCACAGCCCCAGGATCGCGAAGCTCATCGCCATGCGGTGGTCGCTGTAGCTGTGCACCACGGCGGGGGTCAGCGGGCGCGGCTCGACGCGGAGCCAGTCGTCGCCGTGGGTCACCTCCTGCCCCAGGCGGCGGAGCTCCGCGACCGTGGCGGCGAGGCGATCCGTCTCCTTGATCCGGATGTTCGCCACGTTCCGGATGGTCGTCGGCCCCTCGAAGAGCGGCGCGATCGCCGCCAGCGTCATCACCGTGTCCGAGATGTGGTGCATGTCGACGTCGACGCCGCGCAGGCGCCCCTCGCCGCGCACCGTGGTGGCGTCCGCCTGCCGGATCACGCGCGCGCCGGCCTGCTCCAGGAGCTCGACGAAGCGGTAGTCGCCTTGCAGCGCCCCCTCGCCGAGGCCGGGCACGGTGACGGCGCCGCCCGCGGCCGCGGCGAGCGCGAACGGGTAGCTCGCGGACGACGCGTCGGGCTCGATCCGGTACCTCCGCGGGCGGTATCCGCGCTCGGGATGGATGGTGAAACCGCCCGCGGCCTCGTCGATCCGGCCGCCGAAATCCGCGACCATGCGGCGGGTGATCTCGACGTACGGGCGGCTCACCAGCTCGCCCGCGATGCGCAGATCGATGGCGGACTCGGCGAGCGGGCCGGCCATCATCACCGCCGAGAAGTACTGGCTGGAGCGGTCCCCGCGCATCGTCAGGGTGCCGCCCTTCAGCCGGCCGCCCCGGATCCGGAGCGGCGGGCACCCGGTCGCGCACGCGACGTCCGCCCCGAGCTGCCGCAGGCCGTCGACAAGGTCGGCGATCGGCCGCTTGGCCATGTGCTCGTCGCCGACCAGCACCACCTCGCCGGGCACGAGGCACGCGAGCGCCGCCAGGAAGCGCACCGTGGTGCCGCTGTTCCCGATGAACAGCTCGCGCTCCGGCGCGCGCAGCCGGTGCCGCCCCCCCTGCACCACGAGCGTCTCCGGCCCGGCGTCGCGGATGCCGATCCCCATCGCTTCCAGGGCGGACCGCATGTGGCGCGTGTCGTCGCTGTGGAGCACCCCTTCGAGCGTGCTCTCGCCGTCGGCGAGCGCCGCCAGCACGAGCGCGCGGTTCGTGATGCTCTTCGAGCCGGGGACGCGCCAGATCTGCTCCGGCGGCGAAGAAAGCGGTAGGATGGGCAAGGGACCGGCAGGGATCATGAGGCCGGCAGCCTAGATCTTCGCGGCAGCGCTGGCTACGTGCGGCAGCACGTGGCCAGCGCCGCGCGGCGCGCGGCCCCTCGACGCTCCGCCGCCCTGAGCGCCGCTGCTCGGGCGCGCATCGCAGCATGAAGACCTCCGGTCGTCACGACCACCGCTCGCCGCTCGCCCGGCGGGGCCCTACGAACCGAATCCTTAGCCACGATGCCGCTCCTGCTTCCTCGCCGGGCCCAGCCCGAACGCCACCTCAGCGCCCGTCGCCGCCGCCTCGTCGTCGTGGCGGGGCTCCTGCTCGCCGCGGCGAAAGGAGCGAGCGCCGCGCCCTCCGAGCCGGCGCAGCCCGCCGCCGAGCCGGCGCAGCCCGCCGCGCCGGCGCAGCCCGCCACCGAGCCGGCGCAGCCCGCCGAACCGGCGCAGCCCGCCACCGAGCCGGCGCAGCCCGCCGCACCGGCGCAGCCCGCCGCCCCATCGGCGCGGGAGAAGGCGGCCGAGCACTATGGCACGGCCCGGGCGTTCTACGAGCGACGCGAGTGGTCCCGGGCGCTCGCCGAGTACCTCGCCGCGCGGCAGCTCTACGCCAGCTGGGTCGCGACCTCCGGCGCCGCGGTGTGCCTGACGCAGCTCGGGCGCCACGACGAGGCGCTGGAGATGTTCGAGGAGCTGCTGCGCAACTTCAGCCACCGGCTGCCCGCCGCGGCGAAGGAGGCGGCGCAGCGCCAGCTCGACGAGCTGCGCCAGCTGGTCGGCATCCTCGAGATCGACGGCGCCGAGCCGGGCGCGCTCATCGCGGTCGACGGGCGCCACCGCGGCGAGGCGCCGCTCCCCGGGCCGCTCCGGCTCACCTCCGGCAGCCACTGGGTGCGTGTGTTCAAGGAGGGGTTCGAGCCGTTCGAGCAGCGCATCGAGGTCGCGGGCGACCGGCTGGTGCGCGTCCGGGCGCGGCTACGGCCGCTCGCGCGCATGGGGCGCCTGCGGGTCATGGAGAGGGAGGGCCGGCCGCTCGAGGTCGTGGTGGACGGCAGCGTCATGGCCACGGCGCCCTGGGAGGGGCTGCTCGCGCCCGGCGAGCACACGGTGGCGCTGCGCGGCGCGGGCCGCCTCGGCTCGCCGCCGGTGCAGGTCGACGTCGAGGTCGACAGGGTCGTGCCGCTGACGCTCTCGGCCGAGGAGCTCGCCGCGTCGCTGCGGGTCGAGCCGGTGCCGGTCAACGCCACCGTGGCGATCGACGGCGTGACCGTGGGCCGCGGCGTCTGGGAGGGGCGGCTGCGCGCGGGCGCGCACCGGGTGGAGGTCGCCGCGCCCGGGTTCCTCGCGGAGTCGCGCCGCGTGATCCTCGCGCGCGACCAGACCGACGTCGCGAGCGTGACGCTGGAGCGCGACCCGAGATCGCCCTTCTGGCGCAGGCCCGCGCGCCCGACGCGGTTCGTCGTCGAGGCGGTGACGGGCGCCGTGCTCGCGCCCAGCTTCGGCGGCGAGGTCGCGGGCACGTGCATCCGCGGCTGCGAGGCGGCGCTCGGCGTCGGCGGCTCCGCCGTGCTCCACACGGGTTACGAGCTCGGCGTGGGTCTCGGGTTCGGCGTCAGCGCCGGCTACCTCACGGCGTCGCAGCGCCTCCACGGCCGCGCCACGGAGGTGACCCCGGTCGGCCTGTCGCCCCATCGGGGCACGGTCGATGATCGGCTGGCGCTGCGCGGCGCGCTCCTCGGCGGCTGGATCAGCTTCGCGCCGCCGCTGGACGAGCGCGTCCTGCTGCACTTCCGCCTCGGCGCTGGCGTCATCGCCGGCGCGCTCCTGGACGAGCGCACGAACGGCGCGTTCCGGACGGGCGACGGGACGCCGTACGAGCTCGCCCCCTTCGCTCAGAAGCACCCGGCGTTCTTCTTCCACGTGACCCCGGAGGTGCGGCTCGGGCTGCCGGTCGGCCGGCACCTCCAGCTGAGCGCGGGCGTCGCCGTTCCCGTGCTCGTCGACCAGGAGCGGGCCGCGTGGGACGCGGGGCAGGCCGTGCGCGCGGGGAAGGACGGCCGCGGCGCGTTCCCGGCCGAGAGGCTCGCCGGCCCCGTGCTCTTCGCGGTCGTGCCTGGGCTCGGCGCCCGTTACGAGTTCCACTGACAGGGACGCTCGTGCGAGCCCTGCAGACAAGGACAGAGGATTCGATATGCCCATTGCTGGTTCGACGCGCCGACCTGGCCGGTGGACGCTGGCGCTCTTCTGGACGGCGATGCTGGCCCTGCTGCTCGGCTGCAGCGAGGTCGCCGATCCGATGGACGCGCGCTTCCTCAGGCGGCAGTTCCCCGAGCAGGCCGACGCGATTCTTCAAGGGCCCTTCGCCTTCGCCCCGGCGGACGACGGGTTCGAGGCCCCGCGACCGCTCGATGCGCCCCTCGGCCGTGCCGGCGCCGGCGGGCAGCGCTCCCGCTTCCCGCGGGGCGGCGACGGCGCCGTCCGTTTCCCCCTGGCGGACGGCGCCGAGGCGCTGGTGAGGGAGCTCGGCGCCGCCGGCGCCGGCGAGCTCGCGGAGGGCGCGGTGACGTATCCGCGCGCGGGCGGAGCGTCGTTCTGGACCGCCCTCGACGACGGCTACGAGGAGTGGCTGCTGCTCGAGCCGCGCGCGGTGCGGCGCGACGCGCCGGTGGCCTCGTGGCAGGTCGACGGCGCCGCCCTGCGCCAGGACGGCGAGGCCGTGGAGGTGGCGGACGCGCGCGGCGCGCTGCAGATGCGCGTGACCGCGCCCGAGGCCTACGCGGCGGGGGGGAGGCCCGTCGGCGCGCGGCTCGTCGCGCGGGGGGAGCGGATCGAGCTCTGGGTGGAGGCCGAGGGCGAGACCGTGCTCGTGGATCCGCGGTGGAGGCTCGTCAGAAAGATGAGCACCCCCCGCTACAGGCACACGGCGACGCTGCTGCACGACGGGCGGGTCCTCGTCGTCGGCGGCTATCATCGCTGGGACGCCCACGAGAGCGCCGAGATCTTCGACCCGGACTCCGGCGAATGGTCGGTCCAGGCCTCGATGAGCACCGCCCGCGCCGATCACACGGCCACGCGGCTGCCGAACGGGCGGGTCGTCGTCATCGGCGGCGATATCGGCGGCACCGAGGGCGATACCGCCCTCCCCGATCTCGAAGGAGCGCTCGGCAGCGTCGAGGTGTTCGACCCGGGCTCCGGCCAAGGAGGCGGGTGGTCCACCGGAGATCCCATGAGCGCTGCCCGCGCCGATCACACGGCCACGCTGCTGCCGAACGGACGGATCCTCGTCGTCGGCGGCTACGGCCCTGAAGGAGCGCTCGACAGCGCCGAGCAGTTCGACCCGAACTCCGGCTTATGGTCCCCGCGGGCTACCATGGCCACTGCTCGCACGGCACACACGGCCACGCTGCTGCCGAACGGGCGGGTCCTCGTCGCCGGTGGCAACGGGCCTGACGGCCGGCTCGACAGCGTCGAGGTGTTCGATCCGGCCTCTGACGTATGGACCTCGCTGCCTCCCATGGTCACCGCCCGCGCGGCGCACACGGCGACGCTGCTGCCGGACGGGCGGGTCCTCGTCGTCGGCGGCGCCGATCCCGACGGCGCGCGCAACGACGCCGAGCTGTTCGACCCGGAGACGGAGACATGGCTCCCCGTCAGGCCCATGGCCACCTCCCGGAGCGAGCATGCCGCGACGCTGCTGCACGACGGGCGGGTCCTCATCACCGGCGGCGACGGGCCTGAAGGGTCGATCGACGGCGTCGAGGTGTTCGACCCGGGCTCCGGCAGGTGGCTATCGCTCCAATCCATGCAGATGTCCCGGGCCGAGCACACGGCGTCGCTGCTGCCGGATGGGCGGGTGCTCGTCGCCGGCGGCTCCGTGCATGGAACGATCGACGACGCCGAGCTGCTCGACCCGGACGCGGGCATGTGGCAGTCCGCCGACCCGCTGCGCACCGCCCGGCAGCAGCATACCGCGACGCTGCTGCAGGACGGGCGGGTGCTCGTCGCCGGCGGAGAAGGCCGCGACAGCGGCGCGCTCCCCGGAAACCAGCTCGACAGCACGGAGGTGTTCGACCCAGACTCCGGCACATGGCACGTCGTCGGCCCGATGGGCCAGGTCCGGGCCGGTCACACCGCGACGTTGCTGCAGGACGGACGGGTGCTCGTCGCCGGCGGGTTGGAGGACGTCGAGGGCCGACCGGGATCGCTGGATCACGCCGAGCTGTTCGACCCCGCCTCCGGTACCTGGACGTTCGTCAGCCCCATGAACACCGCCCGGCACAGGCACACGGCGACGCTGCTGGAGAACGGAAAGGTGCTCGTCGCCGGCGGCCGCAATCAAGGCGGTTATCTGGACAGCGCCGAGCTGTTCGACCCCGCCTCAGAGACGTGGTCGCACCTCGGGCCCATGCTCGCTCCACGATACGCGCACACGGCGACGCCGCTTTTGAACGGGAAGGTGCTCGTCGCGGGCGGCTATGGCCCTGATGGAACGCTCGACGGCGCCGAGGTGTTCGACCCGGCGTCGGGCGGATGGCTGCCGCTCGGGCCCATGATCTCTGCGCGTTCGATGCACACGGCGACGCTGCTGCCGGACGGACGAGTGCTCGTCGCCGGCGGCTTCGATGCGGCAGGCGCGCTCGACAGCGCCGAGGTGTTCATCCCGGACTCCGGCAGGTGGCTGCCGCTCGGGTCCATGCACACCGCGCGCATCGATCACACCGCCACGCTGCTGCCGGACGGGCGGGTGCTCGTCGTGGGCGGCGCCAATATCCAGGCCTCTACCCTGCAGCCCCACACCGTCGAGGCGTTCGATCCATCCTCCGGGACGTGGTTCCGCCTCGAGCCCCTGTCCCTCGGCCGGTATTACCACACCGCCACCCGGCTGAAGGATGGCCGGGTGCTCGTGGCCGGCGGCGGCGATGAAGGCACGCTCGACAGCGTCTCCATCTTCAGCCCGATGACGGACGGCAGCCCCTGCGCGGCGGACGTCGAGTGCGGCAGCGGCCACTGCACAGACGGCGTCTGTTGCGAGCGGGTCTGCGACATCTATCTCTGCGAAGCGTGCTCGGCGCTCCGAGGCGCATCCGCCGACGGCGTCTGCACGTCGCTGCACCCCGAGTACCTGCCCTTCACCTGCTCGCCGCAGACCGGGGAGCAAACGAAGCCCTGCAAATCGGTCCACCACTGCGCTGAGGGCTTCGTCTGCGACGTCGAGGGCGAGTGCGTCCCGCCGCCGCAGGGCGGCGCGTTCCTCGACAAGGGCGGCTGCCACCTCGCCATCGCGACGGCCGCGGAGCCGGCGGGGCGCGTGCCCGCGGAGCTCGGCCTGCTGACGCTCGCCGCCGCCTCGGCGGCGCTGCGCCGGCGCCGCGGGTGACGGCCTCGTGGATCTTCGTCGGGGGCGCGCGCCCGGCGCCCCCGCGCGCTCGCTGCCGCGGGCGCCGCACGCACCTCACTTCGGGGCGTACGCCTTGAACTCGCCGCTCAGGTGCAGCAGCGCCATGTAGTACAGCATCCCGTCGAAATAGCGGTACTGGCCGCTCGGGGGCTGCAGCTCCCAGAGCTCGCGGACGAACGCTTCGGACCGCTCGGGGGTGGCCGCCAGGCTGGCGGTCGCGTTCATCGCGACGAGCCCCGAGGAGTGATCGGCGCTCAGCGGCTCGCCCTCCAGGGTGAACTGGTTCGCGTAGCCCTCGCCCTGCCCCTCGAAGAACGCCAGGATCCGCTCGCTGAGCTGCTGCTCGCGCGGGTCCTTCGCCCACCACGCCCAGTCGACGGACCAGTTCATCGCCGTCCGCCACGCGTCGAAGCGGAAGTCCACGGACTCGGGCTTCCAGGACGCCGCCTTGGGCGTGCCGTCGAAGTTCGCGTAATCCGGCGTGAGCCCCGTCTGCGGGTGGGCCGCGAGCTGGAAGTAATCGCGGCTCACCTCCGCCGCCTCGCTCCAGAAGGCGCGGTCCGCCTCCGGCCCGTACTTGGCCCAGATCTCGTAGAACGCCGGCAGGTGATACGACGGATCGGTGTGATCCCCGTTGGTCTCGAAGTTCCCCGTGTCCGGCGTGAAGCGGATCTGGTGATTCTCGGTGTTGAAGAGCGTCGTGCCGGTCGTCGTGCGCGTCTCGCCGTTTCCGAAGACGGTCCCCTCGATGTCCGGCCGGTTCTTCATCAGGTCGAGCAGGTTGTCCGCCTCCGCCCGGTAGTCGTAGATGCCCGCGCCGTTGCCCCAGCGGCCCGACGCGAAGTACAGGGCCGTCGCGAAGTACTCCTCGCCATCGGGCGCCGGCATCTCGTCCTTGGCCTTGCCGTCGAAGTCCAGTTGCCACGAGAAGTACCCGTACGCCGGGTGCGCCTCATCGGCGTGGAACATGTACGTCTTCGCCCAGTTCCACAGCGCGTCGAACTCCGCCTTGTGGTCCGTCTGGACGGCGATCATCATGCCGTAGCTCATGCCCTCGGAGCGCACGTCGGCGCTGGCGACGTCGCGGATCTGCGCGAGCGGGCCGTTCTCGTTCTCGCCTCGCTCGAAGTAGACGGCCTGATCGTCCGGATCCCCCTTGAAGAGGTGGTCCCACGCGGCGGCGAGCTTCTCGTCGACCTGCTCCTGCGTGTACCCGACCTCGACGAAGACGTTGCGGTACTTCCCCGTATCGACCGCCCCGCTCCCGCCCGGCGTCGACGCGCCGCTCCCGCCGTCGCCGCCCCCGCCATCGGAAGATCCGCCTGCGCCCGCTCCACCCATGCCCGACGAGGCGCCCTCTCCGCCGGCGCCGCCCGCGCCTCCCGAGGCGCCCTCGCCGCCCGCGCCGGAGGACGAGCCGGAGCCTCCGCCACACGCGACGAGCGCCGCGAGCAAGCCCACCGAAACCAACCGCAGCGAATCCCGATTCATCGGATAGACCTCCTGCTGGGGAGCCGAAAACACCCCTTCAAGGGGAAAAACGACGCCTGGGCCGCCACGCTTTGCGGGGCAGCCAACGTTCCTGCGCAGCGGCGGCGCCGCGCATCCTGCGAGCACCCGGCGCAGGGCGAGGCGACATCGAAGCCAGGCTCGATGCCGCACACGCGATAGCGCCCACGGTGCTATGTGACGAGCAAATACCAGAGTGGGCGGAAAGGACTTTGTAAATACACTTTACACACCGCTTTCCTCTCCCCAGTCCCCTGCCGCCGCCCAGGACATCGTCGCCGTCGATCGCGCCAGCCCGAACCGGCCGCTCCGGTCGACGGCGATGACGCCCCCGGTGACGTCGAGCCGCTCTGCCAGGTGCGCGATGATCCCCCTTGCGGCGTCGACCGCGCTGCTGCCGGCGCGCATCCGCTCGGCGGCGGAGTGCGCGGTCGCGAGCCGGATCATCCCCTCGCCGTAGCCGGTCGTCGACACGGCGCCGGCCTCGTCGTCGGCGTAGGTACCGGCCCCGATGAGCGGCGAGTCCCCCACCCGCCCGACCCGCTTGTTCACCGTGCCGCCCGTGCTCGTCGCCGCGGCGGTGAGGCCGCTCGGGTCCCGCGCGACCGCGCCGACCGTGCCGCCCGCCCAGGAGGTCGCGCGGCCCGCGCCCTGCCGGGCGGCGGCGAGCGCTTCGCGCGCGGACTCGGTGATGAGCGCCGCCTCGCCCACGGGCGAGAACCCCTTCATCCGCGCGAACCTCGCGGCGCCGTGCGCGGCGTAGAGCACGTGCCGGCCGTCCTCCAGCGCCGCGCGCGCGATCGCGATCGGCTCGGCGAAGTCCGAGAGCGCGCAGACCGCGCCCGCCCGCAGGCCGCGGCCCTCCATGATCGACGCGTCGAGCTCGACGTGGCCCTCCTCGTTGAGGCACGCCCCCGTGCCCGCGTTGAAGAGCGGATCGTCCTCGAGGACGCGCACCGCGCGCTCGACCGCGTCGAGCGCGCTCCCGCCCTCGGCCAGCACGCGCGCCCCCGCGCGCGCGGCGAGGAGACACCCCGCCGCGTGCAGCGGCCGCCGCTCGGCGGCGACGTCGCCCGCGCCGCCGTGGACCACGATGCAGCGCTGCCCCCCGCGCCCGCCCAGATGATGGATGACGTGCATCACGCTCGCGGCACCCTACCGCGGCGCGCGCCCCGAGGTCCACGCCCAGCCGGCTCACTCGAGCGGGGGTCCGCTCCTCTTGGCCTTGAGGTCGTAGTCCATCCCGCATGGCAGCGCGGCGAACATCGGCGCGACGCTGAGCTCGCCGGCCACGATGTCCTCGCAGCGCGATCCCGGCGTGGGCGCGAACGCGTAGGAGAGCCTCGCCTCGAACCGCGAGACATCGTCGCCGGCGTCGCCGAGCTCCCCGTGCGCCCGGTCGCGCCGCTCGACCGAGCACGGCGGCCCCGGCGGCGCATCGCCGCCGGCGCGCATGTCGACGACGACGCGCCCCTCGATCGAGAAGCTCACCTGGTCCTCGCCGAGGACGCCCTCGACGACGGCGGCGCCGTTGTCCCAGAACAGCGCGCCGTCGCCGCGCGCGAGGTCGACGTCGAACTCCCAGAGGCGCGTCGCCCCGAGCGCCCCTTCCCCGCATGTGTTCCCCGTCTGCGTCCCGACCACGTGGAACGTGCCGAGCCCGGTCCCCAGCCCAGGCGCGGCCTGGTCCCCGAAGGCGTCGGCGCACGCCGGGAGCCCGGTCAACACCGGCAGCAGCGCAAGCAGCAGCATCCGCATCTCCGCCGCCTACCAGACGGGCGCGGCGCAGGACAAAAAAGCGCCCGCGCGCAAGCCCGCGGGCGATGGAAAGAAAAAACGGGTCGGGTGCTTCGCTTGCACCCGACCCGTCCCGTGGGCCTCTACCGGAGGCCGTCTGGACCCCGCTTGATCCCGCCTGTGCGGCGCCTCCCCTGCCCCATCGCGACGAGCGATCGATCCCGGAGCACCGGTGAGAATCGTTCCCGGAAGACCTGAGTCTTCCTCGATTCCCTCTCTGCCGGCCTCGCGGAGGTCGCGATGGCAGTCAACAGGTTGTTAGGCGCCGGACCTGGCCGAGCGCGGAGGCGTCTCGCAAGGCCCCGATGGCCCTGCGTCACGCTCCACGAGGGTCAGCTGTTCCCAGCCTCCGGTATAGAAGAGCCACTGGTACTGTGCATGGTGTCCATCCCTCCTCCGGCGTGCCGGCACCCCGCGCCGGATCGAAAGAGTTCGTCCGGCATGGCAGGGGTGTTCGATTGCGGATCAGCGGAGATCCCGCCGATCTGGTGTCGACCTCAGCACCGTGGTGCTCCACGGCAGGACCATCCTGGAGCTGATGCTCCGTCCGAGGCCGAGGACCAGCCTATCACCGCTGTTCAGGCGAGCAAGGGGCTCACGCACCGAAACATCGAAAGCGATTCGGTTCCACGGATTCCCGCCCTTGCGTGCGGGCAGCGCGCGACGCGCTCGGAGCGACCCGGCGGGACAAGGGCGCAGCGCGCTCGGCGTCAAGCGCATCGCGCGCTCGGCGGCGCGACGCGCAGACCGGGCCAGCGGGGACGCGCGCCGGGCGCGGGCACGCAGCGGACGGAGCGCTCGCCCGATGACGGAAGCGCATCCTTCAGGGCGTGTCCGCGGACGCGAGACGGCGGCGAGGGCGCGGCGCGCTCCGCCGGCGGCGCGCGTCCGCTACACGTGCATGAACCAGCTCGGCTCCTCGGCCTCGGGCAGCGCCGTGGCGAGGACCGCGAGCATCGCGTCGATCTCTTCCTTCGTGTGCACGCCGCTGCGCAGGATCGCCGCCGGCCCCTCGCCCGCCGGCACCACGACCGACTCGACGGCGAGCGCCGTCTCGACCCCGTAGCCGTAGGACGCCAGCGTCACGACCGCGGTGGCCTCCCGGTCGTCGAGCAGCCTGCGGATCGTCATCGTGCGCCGCACGCGCTCGCTGTCCTCGGCCCACGACGCGAGCCACGCGCGCGTGGCCTCGTCGAGGCCGACGAGCACGAGCTGCGCGGGCGGCATCGCGTCGGGATCGGCCGCGGCCACCGCGGCGCGGTGGAAGCCCCGCACCTCCCGGCACCAGAGCGGCGGCGCGCCCTCGACCCGGACGAGGAAACCGTACGGGCCGCGAGCCCCCTCTCGATCGGAGCCCCCCGAAGAAGCAGAAGAGAAACTGTCGTTCGACACGAAGGGAGACGATACACGAGCTCCGCTCGGCGGAGGAAGCCCGCTCGATTGCGCAGCATGTCGAACCGACAAGGCTCCGCCCAGGCCACACGCGGCTCCTGGGTACGCTCGACGCTCCCGTCCGCTCCCGTCGTTCCCGTCCGTTCCCCTCCGTTCCCGTCCGTTCCCATCCGTTCCCATCCCGTTCCCCTTCGTTCCCGTTCACCTCTCGTGATTCCCGCGCTTTCCGCGCTTCGTGCGCTCCGCGCCTCCGGTGCTTCCGTGCGTACCGTCGGTTTCCTGCGCTTCCCTCCGCTTTCCGGTCCCCACAACGAGAACGCCACACTCCCGGGATTTCGGCTAAGGTGGCGCCCGCCTCCCCCGCGGAGCCCGTCCGGGACGGGGTGCGTTCTGCACCTACGGCGTCGCCCCCGGCCGACGGGCTCCGGCCCGCAGCAGCGGGTCGGGGCGGCGGCAGCAGCGCTCGCCGCCGGGCGCGCTGTCACGGCAGGCCGGCGCAGAGGCCCGCCGGCGCGCCCCCGCATCACCTCGATCCCGATCCCGAACCGCAGGCCATGAAGCTCACGTCACAAGAAATCATCGAGATCGTCACCGCGTTCTGCGCCTACTTCGGCGCCGCGTACGCGCTCAACTCCTTCGCCCCGCCGCGCCTCCGCACGCTCGCGCGGTACGGCACGGTCGCCGCGGGCGTCGCGCTGTTCTTCTATGGCCTGCACCGGTACATCGACGAGCACGCCCGCGCCGTCGACCTCGCGAAGGTGCTGATCGCGATGGGCGCCGCGTTCTGCGTCTTCTACGAGACGCAGCGCGAGGGGATGCGCCGGCCGGTCGCCGAGCGCTGGAAGCGGTTCGTCGGCGTCGCGCTCGGGGTCGCCGCCATCGTCGCCTACTTCAACGGCTTCCGCTTCGGCTATCCCAAGTATTACCACCGCTGGGATCAGTTCCATTACTACATGGGGGCCAAGTACTTCCCCGAGATGGGGTACGACGGCCTCTACAAGTGCGCGCTGATCGCGCAGGACGAGCTCGGGCTCGTCACGTACACGAACGAGGACACCGGGCGGACCGTCAAGCTCGACATGTCCAAGGAGGTGCGCCACCCGGACAAGAAGATCCGGAACCTCGGCGGCGACAACCTCCTCATGCCGGCGAGCGAGGTGCTCGACAAACCCGAGATCTGCAAGGCGCACTTCTCGCCGGAGCGCTGGGAGGCGTTCAAGGCCGACGTGCAGTTCTTCCGGACGGCCTCCGACAAGGGCTACTGGGAGGACATGCAGAAGGACCACGGCTACAACCCGCCGCCGGTCTGGACGATCATGGGCAAATTCCTGGCGGACCTCCAGCCGGCCAGCACCCGCTACCTCCAGTTCCTCGCCAGCTTCGATATTTTCTATCTGCTCGGCATGTTCGCGGCCCTCTACTGGGCCTTCGGGTGGCGGGTCTTCGCCGTCGCGGCGATCTTCTGGGGGTGCCAGTCGTCGGCGCCGTTCTACTGGACCGGCGGCGCGTTCCTCCGGCAGGACTGGCTCTTCTACCTCGTCCTCTCGGCCTGCCTCATCCGCAAGCGCTACTTCAAGCTCGCCGGCGCGAGCATGGTCTACGCCGGCCTGCTGCGCATCTTCCCGGGCCTGCCCGTGATCGGCTGGCTGACCGTCGCCGGGATTCACCTGGTCCGCCACAAGCGGATGGCGCGGTCGCACGTGCAGGTCCTGATCGGCGGCGTCCTCGCGGCGGCCGTGCTCATCCCGGTGAGCCTCAAGGTCTCCGGCAAGGACTCGTACGTGCAGTTCTACGAGCACACCCTCAAGGTGCACGACCAGACGCCGCTGACGAACCACATGGGCCTCCGCGTGCTCGTCGGCCACAAGCCCGGGACCGGCGTCGAGTCCGGCCGGATGAAGTACACGAAGGACACGAAGCTCGTCGATCCGTTCGAGGTCTGGAAGCGGATGCGCAACGAGCGCTACGCGAGATACCGGTGGGTCGCCTACGGGATCATCGCCGCCAGCCTCGCGGGCTTCGTCTACGTGTGCCGGCGGATCCGCTCGCTGTGGGTGGCCCAGTGCCTGGCGCAGATCTTCGTCATTCTGCTCTCCCAGCTCACCTGTTATTACTATTCGTTCATGATCTTGAGCGCGCCGCTCACCCGGCTGAAACGGCAGATCGAGGTGCCCCTGTTCGGCCTCGCGGCGCTCAGCCAGTTCATCTGGATCACGTTCTACTATAACGACGACAAATACACGGCGCTCACCGCGGTCTCGCTCGCCTTCTGCTATTACCTGCTCTGCATCTTCTCGGGTAAGCCGGTGCCGTGGGCGCGGCCCCAGGAGCCGGCGACCGCCGACGACGCGAAGCCGGCGGGCCAGCAGGCCTGAGGCGCCGCCCCTCCGCGCCTCGGCCCTCGACACGCCCCCAACGACGCCTGAAGACGCCTGGAAGCGAACGATGACGGACGTAGAGCAAGAGCATCCTGAAGAGCCCGGCGACCTCCACGGAGACGAATCTCGCGCGAGCGACCCCGGGGCGCCGGCCCCGAGGCCGCCCCTGCGCGTCGAGGAGCGGGCGGTCCACGCCTTCCGGAAGGTACCGCGCACGGGCGTCATCTATGTGACCACCGAGGCCTCGCGCCTCGGGTTCAAGCCGGGCGCCGACGAGGGGCCGGACGGCTGGTGCAACCTCGGGCAGGGCCAGCCGGAGACGGGCCCGCTCCCGGGCGCGCCCGAGCGCTGCGCGGCGGTGGCGATCGCCGGCGACGACCAGGAGTACGCGCCGGTGGCCGGCCTGTGGGAGCTGCGCGAGGCGATCGCGTCGCTGTACAACCGCGCGTACCGGCGGGGCATGCCGTCGCGCTACACGGCCGAGAACGTGGCCGTGTCGGGCGGCGGCCGCATCGCCCTCACCCGCGCCGCGGCGGCGCTCGGGCAGATCAACCTCGGCCACTTCCTGCCCGACTACACCGCGTACGAGGAGCTGCTCGACGTCTTCCGGCTGTTCTCGCCGATCCCGATCCTGCTCGAGGGCGAGCGGGGCTACTCGTTCTCGGTCGGCGACCTCCGCCGCGAGATCCTCGGCCGCGGCCTGAGCGCGATCCTCGCCTCGAACCCGTGCAACCCGACCGGAAAGCACGTGCGGGGCGAGGAGCTCGCCGCGTGGGTCCGCACCGCGAAGGAGCTCGATTGCGCGCTCCTGCTCGACGAGTTCTACTCGCACTACGTGTACGGCATGGGCGACGTCGCCCCGATGGAGAGCGCCGCCCGGTACGTCGAGGAGGTCGATCGCGATCCGGTGGTGATCTTCGACGGCCTGACGAAGAACTGGCGCTACCCCGGGTGGCGCGTCACCTGGACCCTCGGGCCGCGCGAGGTCATCGAGGCGGTGGCGAGCGCCGGCAGCTTCCTCGACGGCGGCGGCTCGAAGCCGATGCAGCGCGCCGCGGCAGAGCTGCTCACCATCGAGCACACCCGCGCCGAGACGACGGCCATCCACCGCGCGTTCTCGCACAAGCGCGAGCTCATGCTGGCGGGGCTGCGCAAGATCGGCGTCACCGTCGACGCGGCGCCCGAGGGCACGTTCTACGTCTGGGGGTCGGTCGCCGATCTGCCGCCGGGGCTGTCGGACGGCCACGGCTTCTTCCGGGCGGCGCTGGGGGAGCGGGTCATCGTCGTGCCGGGCGAGTTCTTCGACGTCAACCCCGGGAAGCGCCGGGCGGGGCGGCCGTCACGGTTCCGTCATCACGTCCGCTTTTCGTTTGGCCCGAGCGAGGACGTCCTCGTCCGGGCGCTCGGGCGGCTCGAGCGCATGGTAGGCGAGCGTCGCCGGGCCTGACACCGGGGACGCCGCGCAGCGGAGCGGTGAGGCGGGGCCGAGCGCCAGGTCTTGTCGCGCTGCACGTCTTCCGACATGGTGGGGGAGCGCGTGGCCAAAGATCCGTGGAGTGATTGGAACGACGACGACCCCGGTAACTTCCAGCCGGGCGATACGATCGGCCCCTACGAGCTGCTGTTTCCTGCGGCCGTGGGCGGCATGGCCGCCGTGTGGGCTGCGCGGCTCAGGCGCCCCAACGGCACGGTCCAGATCGTCGCCGTCAAGCTGCTGTCGGACGCGATGCGCGGGGACGACGACGCGCGCGCGATGTTCCTCGACGAGGCGTGCACCGCGTCGCGCATCCTCCACCCGAACGTGGTGCACATCCTGGCGTACGGCGAGGTCCGCGATCGGCCGTACCTCGCCATGGAGTGGATCGACGGCGCCCCGATCGCGAAGATCTTCTCGAACCAGAAGGCGAAGCGCGCGCTCCTGCCGCTCGGCTGGGTGCTCCACGTGATGATCGACGCGTGCGCCGGCCTGCACGCGGCGCACGAGGTCCGCGACGACACGGGGGAGCTGCTCAACCTGATCCACCGCGACGTCACGCCGGAGAACGTGATGGTGACGTTCGACGGCATGGTCAAGGTCGTCGACTTCGGCGTCGCGAAGACGCGGGCGCGCGCGCAGATCAGCCGCGTCGGCGCGATCAAGGGCAAGACGGGGTATTTCTCGCCCGAGCAGGTGATGGGCGGGACGCTCGATCGCCGGAGCGATCTCTTTTCGATGGGCGTGCTGCTCTACCTGCTCGTGACGGGCCACACGCCGTTCCGCGGCAAGGGCCCGCTCGAGGCGATGCAGCAGATCGCCAACCGCAACCCGCAGCCGCCGCGCGAGATCATGCCCGAGGTCCACCCGGAGCTCGATCGCATCATCATGCGGGCGCTCGCCAAGAACCCGAACGACCGCTACCAGACGGCCGCCGAGCTGCGCCGCGACCTCGAGCAGGTGAGCCTCGCCATCCGCGAGAGCTACACCGACAAGCAGGTGGGCCAGCTCGTCCGCGATCTGCTCCCCGGGGTCGCCGAGGCGCGCAAGGAGCGGATCGACCAGGCGATCGAGGAGCTCGACCGGATCCTCGCCGAGCGCGCCCACCCGCACAAGCCGCAGGCCGCGCGCCCGGAGGACGCGACGGAGGTGATGCTCCGGCGCATCTCCATGCTGCCGATCCTGCAGGACGGGCCGGAGGCGACGGAGGACGGCGCCGACGCGGCGCCCGCGAGCTCGCGCATGTCGGGGCCGGCCAGCTCGCGCATGTCCGGGCCCGCGAGCTCGCGCATGTCCGGGCCCGCGAGCTCGCGCATGTCGGGGCCGGCCAGCTCGCGCATGTCCGGGCCCGCGAGCTCGCGCCGGTCGAGCCCCGATCCGACGCGCAAGTCGAACCCGGACGCGACCCGCAAGTCGCATCCGGACGCGACGAGCTCGCCGCTCGAGTTCCCGGCGGGGCTTTCGCCCCTGCCGCTGGGCCCACCGCCGGTGCCTGTCGGCCGTCCGGCGGCGCACGCGGGTCCGGCGGGGCACGTCGGCCCGCTGCACGCCGGCGCGGCGCACGCGGATCCAGCGGGGCACGCGAGCGGGCCCGCGGCGGCGGTCGCGTCGATGCCCGAGCAGCGCGCGCGCCCGGCCCCGGCGAAGGGCGGGTCGTTCGCCCGCGTGGCGCTGGTCGCGCTGATCGTCCTGGGCCTCGCGGCGGCGGCGGCGTTCCTGCTGGTCCAGCGCTCCGGCGGCCTGCGGCTCGGCTCGCTGGCGCTGCCCTTCGCGCGGCCCGGCGCGTCCGCGCCGGCGCAGGCTCCGCCCAGCACCGCCGCCAGCCCGGCGGCGGCGCAGGCCGCGGCGGCGCCGCCGGCGCCGGCCCTGACGGCCGCGAGCAGCGCCGTCGCCGACGCCGCGGCCCCGGCCGAGGCAGCCGTGGCCGACGCCGCCGCGGCCGAGCTGGCCGCGGACGCGGCCGCCCCGGCCGACGCCGACGCCGGCGCGGCCGCCCCGGCCGACGCCGCCGCGCCCCTCCCGAGCGGACAGCCGGCGAACGCGCTCGGCGGCGCCGCGCCCGCGCCGGGGACGCCGTACCCGGCGCCGCCGGTCGCCCCCGTGCCGCGCGTCCCGGGGCCCTTGCCGCAGCCGCCCGCCTCCGCGTCGCCCGGGCTGCGGCCCCCGGCGCAGCCCGGGTGGCCGCCGAACGCGCCCCGCCCCACGCAGCCTCCGCCGCGCGCCCCCGCGCCCGGCCAGGCTCCGCCGCGCTCGCCCGGGCCCGCCTCTGGCACCCTCGACCTGGCGCCGCGGTAGCGCCGCCGGCGCGGGTGCGGCGCCGGCCTCCGCCGGCGCGGGTGCGGCGCTCGCCTCCGCTCCGCGGCCGCGGCGGCGGGCTCGCTCAGTCCTTCTTCGGCTTGTCGGCCGGCGGCTTGTCGGGAACCGGGGTGGCGCGAGACGCGGCCTTCTTCAGGGACGACTCCGCGAGCGACACCAGCATTGCGAGGTTCACCGGCTTCGAGAGCAGGAAGATCGCGTGCCGCCGCAGCGCGCGGATGCGGGCCTGCTGCGACTCATCGGCGGTGACGACGAAGACGGGCGTGTCCCGGTTCAGCGCCCCCTTGGTCGAGAGCGACTCGAGCACGCTGAAGCCGTCGACCCCCGGCATGTGCAGATCGAGCACCACGAGATCGAATTTGCGCGCGCCGAGGCGGCGGAGCGCCGGAGCCCCGCCGTTCGCCTCCTCGACCTCGCCGAGCGGGCGGAGCGCGCGCGCAAACATGCCTCGGATCGCGGTGTCGTCATCGATGACGAGGATGCACGTCACAGCATGAAGATGTTTGCACGGATACGGTAGCGCTGGAAGTCCGCCGCTGGTCTCCGCATCGCGCGGCGCGAGCGTCCACGGTGTCGCGCATCGCACGTCGCACGTCGCACGTGAGATTGCGCGCCCGCGTCGCGCCTTCTCATGAAAGCGCTCGCCCGGCCCTCGCGCGCGGCGCGGCGAGCGCGATGTGCGCGCACAGCCGAGACGGACGCGTCGTCATCGCGGATCATGGGCCCCGCGGAGCCGGGCGAGGCGTGGACGCCACGGACGGGCTGCGGTAGACGCGGAGGAAGACCTCATCCGCACCGCAAAGGAACGATCCATGGGCAAGTTCACCATCACGAACGAGATCAACTGCAACGTCGACACCTTTTGGAAGCTGTTCCTGGACAAGGCCTTCAACGAGGAGCTTTACCGGAAGGAGCTCGGTTTTCCCGAGTACACCATCACGGAGCAGGTCGAGACGGAGACGGAGATCATCCGGAGGTCGGCCGGGAAGCCGAAGATGAATTTGCCCGGCCCCGTGGAGAAGCTGCTCGGCTCCGGCTTCCGCTATACCGAGGAAGGCAGGCTGAACAAGGCCACCAAGGTGTGGACCTTCAAGCTGACGCCAAGCACCCTGGCCGACAAGATGCGCAACGAGGGCACGGTGCGCGTCGAGGCGATCGGCGACAACAAGGTGCGTCGGATCGCCGAGCTCGTCATCGAAGCGAAGGTGTTCGGTCTCGGCGGCTTGCTCGAGAGCAGCGCCGAGAAGGAGCTGCGGCAGGGGTGGGAGGAGAGCGCCGTCTTCATGAACAAGTGGATCGCCCAGGGCAAAGCGATCTAGCCGCCCAGGCGCCGGCCGGTCGGCCGTAGCCTTCGATCCGCCCCCGAGCCGCCGGACGCGAGCGCCGCCGGCGAACACGAGCGATGCCCGCGAGCGGCCGTCTCTCCGCCCACCCCGCGCCAGGGTGAACATGCGACCTGCACGTCCAGGGTCAAAGCGCGCGATCTTCTGGTTCGCCGCTTGCTGAGATAGCTCCCATGAACCAGGGCCACGGCATGGAGCACGTGGTCATCCTCGGTGCCGGCTTCGGCGGGCTCTACGCGGCGCGGGCGCTCCGGCGCGAGCCGGTGCGGGTGACGGTGATCGACCGGCGCAACCACCACACGTTCCAGCCCCTCCTGTATCAGGTCGCCACCGCGGGCCTGAACGCGAGCGACATCGCCGCGCCGATCCGGCGCGTGCTCCGCAAGCAGAAGAACACGAGCGTGCTCCTCGCCGAGGCGACGGCGATCGACCCGGCGCAGAAGCGGGTGATCTTCGAGGACGGCGAGCTCGGGTACGACAAGCTGATCGTGGCGGCCGGGGCGTCGCACTCCTATTTCGGGCACGACGAGTGGGCGCAGTTCGCGCCCGGCCTGAAGACCGTCGAGGATGCGCTGGAGATACGCCGGCGCGTCCTCCTCGCCTTCGAGGCCGCCGAGCGGGAGCCCGATCCCTCGCGGCGGAACGCCTGGATGACGTTCGTGGTGGTCGGCGCCGGCCCGACCGGCGTGGAGCTCGCCGGGGCGCTCTCGGAGCTGGCGCGGCACACGCTCGTGCGCGAGTTCCGGCGCATCAACCCGCGCGACGCGCGCATCATCGTCGTCGAGGGCGCCGGGCAGGTGCTGCCGTCGTACGTCCCGGAGCTCGGCGAGAAGGCGCGCGCGCAGCTCTTGGCGCTCAACGTGGAGGTGCGGACGCGCTGCCTCGTCACCGGGATCGACGAGGACGGGGTCTCGATCGGCGACCAGCGGATCGAGGCCAAGACGGTGCTCTGGGGGGCCGGCGTGGCCGCGTCGCCCCTCGCCCGCAGCCTCGGGGCGCCGCTCGACCGGGCAGGGCGCGTGCTCGTGGCGCCGGACCTGACCGTGCCCGGCCACGAGGACGTCTACGTCATCGGCGATCTCGCGTCGCTGAAGCAAGACGACGGGAGGCCGGTGCCGGGCGTGGCGCCCGCGGCGATCCAGGAGGGACGGCACGCCGCGCGCAACATCGCGCGCACGGTGCGAGGGCTGCCGCGGCTGCCGTTCCGGTACCGCGACAAGGGCTCGATGGCCACGATCGGGCGGGCCGCCGCGGTCGCCGACTTCGGCAAGGTGAAGCTCTCCGGGTTCCCGGCGTGGCTCGCGTGGCTCTTCGTCCACGTCCTGTTCTTGATCGGCTTCCGCAGCCGGTTCCTGGTGCTGTTCTCGTGGGCCCTGTCGTACCTGACCTACGAGCGCGCCTCGCGGCTGATCACGGGAGAGACCCCGCGGCTCTTGGAGGAACACCGCGCGCCGGCGCTCGAGCCGCGCCGGGACGACGGCGCGCTCGGGACCCGGCCGCTGGAGCACGCGCGCACGCGCGCCTAGGCGCGGCCCCGACGCGCCGCCGCGGCGGCGCCCCGACGCGCCCGCCGCGCGGCCCGCTCTGCCGCGCGCGGGCAGAGAGAGCAGCGCAGACCAGAGCAGAGCAGCGCAGACCAGAGCAGCGCGGCGCCCTGCCCCCGTCTGGACCTTTACGCGCGAGCTGCGTTAGCGTCGTAGACCATGGACATCCATCCCGGACAGGGCGCCTCAGCGCACCCCTCGCGAGCCCTCCTCGCCAGCGCAGCATCTCTCGCCGCACTCCTGCTCAGCGCATCCTCCGCCTTCGCGCAGACGCCTCCTCCGGCAGGCTCCTCGCCGGCGGACGCGGCCGGAGCGCAGCCGCAGGCCGCGCCCTACGGAGCTCCCCCGTACGGTGCCCCGGCCCCCTATGGCCAGCAGCCCGGCTATTACCCGCCGCCCGGGTACGCCCCGCCGCCCGGGTACGCCCCGCCGCCCGGATACTCCCAGACCTCCACGGGGTACACCGTCGGCCCGCGGATCATGAACTACGAGGAAGGGCAGGCCGTCCCCGAGGGCTACCGCGTCGAGGAGAGGGCGCGCCGCGGCCTGGTCATCGGCGGCGCCGTGACGTTCGGCGTCACGTACCTGCTCTCGGCGATGGTCGGGCTCGTCGCAGAGAGCGCGGACCGCGCGAGCGGCGGCACCGGGGAGAGCTACATCCCGCTCTACATCCCCCTCGCCGGCCCCTTCATCACGATCGGCACGGCCGACGCGAAGGGCGGCGGCGTCTTCGTCCTCATGGTCGACGGGCTGGCTCAGGTCGCCGGCGCCGCCATGTTCATCGGCGGCCTCGCCGCGCCGGAGAAGAAGCTCGTCCGCAACGACGTCTCCCTCTCCGTCAAGCCCATCGTCACCGGCGACACCCTCGGGCTCGGCGTCTCCGGCTCGCTCTGAGCGCGCGCCGCCGGCGCCACGGCGTCACGTCACGACCGGCGGCGTCTCGTCCATCGTCTTGACGGCCCGCTTGGCCCTGCGGCGCACGTCGACGTGCAGCGACTCGTCGAAGTTGATGGCCGAGAACGCCGCCCGCGCCTCGATGTTCTTGCCGAGGGCGGCGTAGGCCTCGGCCTCGTTCCAGCGCAGCTTCCAGTCGCGCTTCGAGAGATCCGGGAGCTTCGCGGCGTCGGCGATGATCTCCTGGTACCGCTGCTGCTTGCCGAGCTCGCTCCAGTACTCCGCCCTGAGGTCGTCGTCCCCGGGCGCGAGCGCCACGGCCGCGGCGAAGCCGGCGAGCGCGTCGTCGACCCGGCCCGCGACGAGCTCGGCGCGGGCGAGGGAGCGGCGCGCGCCCGCGCTCTCGGGGTGCGCGGCGGCGAAGGCGGCGAGCGCGGGGATCGCGTCGTTGACCTTCTGGATGTCCGCGGGGTCGCTCGGCCAGAACCGGAGCGAGAGCGCGGCGAGGTCGCCCGGGTCGCTCTCGAGCGCGCGCTCGATCGCGGCGGGCGCCTCCCCGCCGCGGCCGGCCTGGGAGAGGCACTTCGCGAGCTCGACCCACGCGCCCGACGACGAGGCCGCGGTCTTCACGAACGCCTCGGCCGCGGCGAGCGCCTCGTCGGTGCGCCCGAGCGCCCGCAGGGCGGCGATCCGCGCGAGGTGCGCGCGCTGGGCGCGATCGCCCTCGCCCTCGCCCGCGGCGGCGACGGCGCGGTCGGCGGCGGCCAGCGCGACGTCGTGGCGGAGCTCGCGCTCGTGGTAGGCGAGCTGCTCGAGGTAGAAGGCGCTGTCGCGCGGCGCCGCGTCCCACTGGCCCGTCAGGTAATCGAGCACCGCGTCGGAGCGCACGTAGACGAGCGAGGCCGCGTCGCGCGGGTTCTCGTAGATCGGCACGAGCACCCCGAGCTGCACCATCGCGTCGAGCGCCGGCTGGCAGTCGGGCTTCGCCTCGAGCGCGAGCACCATCTCGTCGAGGGCGGCGTCCTTCTTCTGCATCGCCAGGTGCACCTGCCCGACCGCCACGTGGTAGTCGGCGTCCCCCTGGAACGTCTTCCGGATCGCCTGGAAGCTCTTCAGCGCCGCGGGGTAGTCGCCCATGTTGGCCTGCGCCGAGGCGAGGTTCAGCCGCGCGGCGTGGTCGTCGGGGTCCATGGTGACGATGCGCTTGAGCGCCGAGATCGCCTTCTCGTAGTCGCGCTCGCCGAAGGCCTTCTGCGCGCGCTCCCAGACCGGAGCCTTGTCGAGGAAGGCCTCGAACTGCGAGACGAGCGCGCTGTTCTGCTTGCGCCAGACGCCGCTCTTGCCGGGCTCGGAGTTCGTGAGGAAGTCCTTGATCCACTTGCGGGCGGCGTCGATGCTGAGCCCTTTGTCGGCCAACCCCTCGAACTCGCCCCGAGGCACCGGCATGCGCGCGGGGATCCCCTGCCGGCGCGCCGTGTTCTCGTCGAGGCCGATCAGCACCCAGTCGCTTTGCTCGCTCATGATCCTAGGACGGTAGCCGCCGTGCCCCGCCGGGATCAAGCGACGTCTCGGCGCCGCGCCCGCGCGAGAGCGGACGCGCGCGAGACGGCGGAGCCCCGCGCCCGCGCGTCAGGAATAGAGCCAGGCCAAGAGGACGAACGCCATGAAGGCCGCCGCCGCGACCGCGAGGGCGAGCGCGCGCGGCACCCCGAGGAGCATCGGACGGAGGCTTGCCTGGAACGCGACCGACTCCACGGAGCTCGGCGGGCTCGCCGGCGTGTCGGGGCCGGGCGCGTCGCCAGGGACGGCGACGGCGACGGCCGGCGCGCCCGCGGCGCCGCCGCTCGCGACGGCCGCGGTCGCGGGCTGCGGGGCAGCGACCGCGGGGGCAGCGACCGCGTCCCTGGGCGCCGCGGGGGGCCCGGGCGCCGGCGCGACGAGGTCCGGGGGCCGCGGCGCCGCGGGGGACGCCAGGTGCTCGAGGCCGAGCTGGGCGAGGATCGCTTGCTGCTCGCTGCTCCACGCGACCGGCAGCGCGGTCGTCTCGGGCGCGAGCGTGAGCGGCGCCGACATCACCTTGTGCATCGCCCGCTCGAGCGCGAGCGCCTCGTCGAGGCGGCGCGACGCGCGCTCCGCGCCGGCGCTCGCGGAGAGGCGCAGCGCCTCGGCGGCCATCTCGGAGATGTGCGCCGCCACCTTGGCCAGCGCCACCTTGCGCTCGGCGTGCGCGACCGCGAAGCGCGCCTCCTCGCGCAGCCGGAGCGCCTCGGTCGTGAGCCGGTCGACCTCGGCGTGGAGCTGCCTCGGGCCCTCGGGCGCGCCCTGCGCCGGAGCGACCGTCGCGGCGTCGAGCTCCGCGGAGAACGCGGCCGCGGCGGTGATCGAGGGCGGCGGATCGGCGTACGTCGGCGTCGCCCCGGACACGGGGCGCGGGTCGGGGTCCTGCGACGTGATCGAGCCGTACGACGGATGGCTGCCGCGCGGCCGCCCGCCGCCCGTGCTGCCGGACCCGGGATCGCCGCGCCCGCGGCCGGTGCTCCCGACGACGACGGTCTTCTCGTCGGCCGTCTCGGAAGGCAGCGTCCCGCGCCGGCGCGAGCTGCCCTGCGCCGTGTCGGTCCCGCGCGACGCGGGGACCGACGTCAACGGCGAGGGCGTATTGCCGCGCGTCTCGATGTCGGTCGGGTCGTCCTCGTGGCCGTGCGCCGCGCCGTTCCGGCGGAGCCGGTCGGGGGCGCTCGCTCCCCGGTCCCGCCCCGCGCCGGCGGCGTGCCGGCGCGGGATCGCCGTCGCGGCCGAGAGGGACGGGCGCGGCGCCTTGGCGACCCCGGCGAAGCCACCGGAGACGGCGCGCTCGAACCAGCGCATCTGCCTCATCGCGTTGCGCCGCACGAACCGGCCGAGCGCCTCCTCGTTGCCCTCGTGATACCCGTGGCTGCGCAGCCAGGCGTCGAGCCGCGCGAGGATCTCGTCCGCGCTCTGGAAGCGCGAGGGCGGATCCCGCTCGAGACAGCCCATGACGATCGACACGAGCTCCTTGTCGATCTTCGGCCGGAGCTCCCGCAGGTCGGCCGCGGGCTGGGTCGACATGTTCCGCAGGAGCTCGTAGTCGCTCGACGACGGCCACGGGTGCTTGCCCGAGAAGAGCTCGAACAGCACGACGCCGAGCGAGAACAGATCGGACCGCCTGTCGGCGGAGCCCCCGCGGGCCTGCTCCGGCGCCATGTACGTCGTCACGCGGCGGCGCGCCCCGACGGCCGTGGTCATCACGCGGAGCGACGATTTCGCGAGCCCGAAGTCGGCGATCTTCACCTCGCCCTGGAACCCGACGAGCACGTTGCCCGGCGTGAGATCGCGGTGCACCAGGTTCAGCAGCTCGCCGCTCGGCGAGCGGAGCTCGTGCGCCGCGCCGAGCCCGCGGCAGAGCGTCGCGCCGATGTAGACGACGAGCCGCTCGGAGAAGACCTCGCCCGTGTCGAAGACGGTCTTCATGAGCCGCGCGAGGCTCACGCCCTGCACGAGCTCGACGGCGAAGTACGAGCCCTGCTCGTCGACCCCCCAGCCGGCGACCTCGACGACGTTCGGGTGCTTGAGCGCCGCGGTCGTGCGCACCTCGTCGAAGAACCGGGTGGACACCGTCGGGTCCTCGGCATAGTGCGGGTGCAGCCGCTTGACGGCGAGCAGCTCCCCGGGCCGGTGCGGACCTGCCGACCTGCAGAGATCAACGCGGGTGGTCGCTCCGGACGCGATCTCGGCAAGGAACTGAAGCGAGAGCGCAGCCGGCGCGGGCTCGGGGAGCCGGGACATGCACGGTGAAGTCTAGCGGGCGACAACCCCCACCGGAAAGGGCCTCAATCGCCGGCGCGCACCGCGGCGATGGCGGCGGGGACCCCGGAGGGGGTGGCCTTGAGGTGCACGTCCAGGTGGTCATCCTTGGTCTTCAGCGCACGAACACCGAGCACCGGCGCGCAGATGCGCAGCGCCCGCGCGACCGCCGGATTGCCTCCGACGGCGGGGATCTTGAGCAGGTCCAGGGTGATCCTGTCGTCCTTCCCGTCGATCAGCGCGGCCGGCCGGCTCGGGATGAAGGAGACGAGGTTGCCGGGCTTGTTGAGATCGATCGCCCCCGAGTTGATCAGCCCGGCGATCGGCGAGCTCTCGTCGCCCATCACGTGGAGCTTGAGATCGGCGATCCGCAGGCCGACCCGGATGGCGTCCGCGCGCACGTCGAGCTCCTCGGCGTAGACGGCGAACGAGGCCCGGATCGGGGCGCCCATGGCCTTCACGGTGAGCGCGAGGCGCAGGCCCGGGGGCGCGGCCTCGATCACGATGTCCTTGGGCGCGCGCTTCCCGCCGCTGAGCTCCCGCGCCAGATAGCGCAGCGCATCGATCGGGACGCCGAAGCGCAGGCCGAGCGCGCCGCGAAGCGCCCTCACGATCTCCTCGGGGTGAGCCTTGAGGTAGTCACCGGCGTGGCGGAGCAGCACCTTCGGGTTGGGCTTGGGCATCGTTGGGGCAGCTACGATTGCCCGGAGTCAGGCCCGCGCGCAAGGGGCGAGCGCGATCGGCCGCGAGCGTCGTCGACGACCGGAGACGCCGCTGTTCTAACGAGGCCGACTCGGTCACACTCGGCCGCGATGCAAACCAGGATCCTTCTTGTCATGGCGACAACAGTGCTCGCGATCGGCTGCGGATCGGCCGACGCGACGCCCGGGTGGGCGCCGAGCGACGAGCCGCAGGGCGGCTCCTCGAGCGAGGGCGGCAGCGATGGCCAGGGCGGTGACGGCGATGGCCAGGGCGGCAGCGATGGCCAGGTCGGGGACGGCGACGGTGGCAGCGGCGGCGACCCGGCGAGCGGCGGAGGCGGCGACCCATCGAGCGGCGGGGGCGGCGACCTCGCGGGCGGCGGCGGGCCGCCGAGCACCTTGTGCGACCTGCTCCCGGCGTGCGATGCCGCGCCGCCGACTCCGGGCGAGGAGCTCGCATGGAATCACCCGTCTTCGTACCTCATCGCCGGGGCCGGGAGCGCCAACCACCGCGGGCGCGATCTCTACCTGGCCCCGGATGACCCGCAGTGGGTCATCGGCAAGTTCGCCTACGGGATCACCGACAAGGATCTGAAGGGCGAGCGGGTCGACGTCTATCTGCTGCGCGGCTGCAGCGGCGCGTGGGAGCGCCTCGGATCGGCGATGACGACGGAGGCGGACTCGACGCACCCCGAGGTGGAGGGCGTGAGCGACGGCGGCGGCCGCGTCTATTTCGAGATCCCCGCGGCGCAGCGGCTCGGCGTGGGCAGGCACCGGATCCACATGGTCGTCCGCGGCGACCTGTCGAGCGCCGATCTCTTCATCGAGGTCGTCCCCCGCGGCGCCCCGATGTTCGTGAGCGACGTCGACGGGACGCTGACCGGCACGGAGACGGAGGAGTTCACCTCCCTCCTGCTCGGCGAGCTGCCCGACGCGCACCCGCACGCCGCGGCGGCGTTCCACCGGCTCGTGGAGAAGGGCTACCGCCCGATGTACCTGACGGCGCGGCCGGAGTGGCTCGTCCAGCGCACGCGCGATTTCCTCGACGCCTACGGCTTCCCGCCGGGCGTCGTGCACACCACGCTCGGCCTGACCGGCGCGCTCGGCGACGCCGCCTCGGAGTACAAGACGGCGGAGCTGCAGCAGCTCTTCGAGAAGAGGGAGATGGTGCCGGCGTGGGCGTTCGGCAACACGGAGACCGACGCGGAGGCCTACCACAACGCCGGCGTGATGCCCCTCGCGCGGCGCGTGTTCTACCGGTTCGACGACGACCTGCTCGGGGGCCGGCGCATCGACGACTACGCCGAGCTGCTCGCCGAGATCGACGCGCTCCCCGACCTCTGCGATTGATCCGGCGCTCCGGCGCGTCAGCCGGGCGCTTGCTCGGTGCGCGCGCCGCTCGCCGGCGGCTCCGAGGCCGCCGCGGCGCCCGCCGGCGCCTCGACGCGGCCGCCGATCGACCGGAGGAGCTCGCTCACCGCGGCGTGGGTGCGGTCGCGCAGGTCGTTCACCCGCGCGGCCTCGCGGCCGTCCGGGCGCACGGAGATCGGCGCGCCCACCCGGACGCGAACGATCCGCATCGTGCCGTCGCCCGTGTCGATGGCCCCCTTCTTCATGAGCAGGTGCGTGCCGTCGATGGCGACCGGCACCACGGGCACGCCGGCGCGGACGGCGGCATAGAAGCCGCCGTTCTTGAACTGCCGGAGCACGCCGTCCTCGCTCCGCGTCCCCTCCGGGAACACGAGCAGCGGCTTGCCGTCCCGGAGCACCTGCTCGAACCGCGCGATCGCCTCGACCGCGGCGCGGGAGCCCACCGTGCGATCCACCGGCACGTGGCCCGCGAGCTTGAGGTGCCAGCCGAGGAACGGGATCTTCATGAGCGAGCGCTTGGCCGCCCACTTGAAGTCGCCCGGCAGCACCGCGCCGAGCACGAGGATGTCGAGCACGCTCTGGTGGTTCGAGCAGTAAACGAAGACCCCGGGAGGGACGTTCTCAAGGCCGCTCGCCTGGATCTCGATGTCGAGCCCGCGCGCGCTCGCCTGGCACCAGCGGCGCATCGCCCAGAGGCTCGCCGAGCGCTGCGGCGTGAGCGGGCCCAGCGTCAGCGACACCGTGCCGTAAGCCATGGTCCTGAGGGAGAACGGGACCCACTGGCGCGTCGCCAGCCAGGCGCTCTTGAGATCCATACTACAGCGCTTACCACTCTCCATATCGCGCGAAAACGCGTAGGATCTTGCGCAGCTGCGCCGTGCGCCGGCGCCTTCTGGCGGGGTTTTCGGGCGCGTCTCCGGGTCGAATTTTCGGCGCTCGGGCCGGGCCGCGGCGCGGCGGTCGCCTGCGCGGCGCCCCCGCGGCTACTGCCGCTCGAGCGGCGGCGTGAGCAGGCCCCAGCCGACCGTGACCGGACGCCCGGCGCGCTCGAACTTGACGGTGTAGAGGCCCACCTCCTCGGCGCTCTGCACGACCGCGGGGCGCAGCGCGCCGACCCACTCGGCCCAGACGCTCGCCCCGACCTTGAGCCGCGGCTTGACCGGGAGCGGGCGCAGCGCCGACTCGTCGGCGAGCAGGGCGGCGCCGCCGTAGCCGAGGGCGAACCACCGCGCCGAGCTGCTGGGAAGCGACGTCAGGACGGCGCCCGGCTCCGCCGGAGGCCCGCCGAGCCGCGACACGAGGAGCACGTGGCGCCACGTCTCGCCGTCCTTCCATGCGGCGAAGTTGCCGGGGGCGAGCCCCTCGGTCTGCACGACGAAGCGGACGCCCTTGAGCTGCGCGAGCGGGGTCCGCGGATCCATGTCGGTGTAGCGGACCTCGATCTTGTCCTTCACGAAGCGGGTGACGACGCCGTGCTTCATGACGCCGTTCCACTCGGTGAGCACCGGCTCATGCGGCCGCAGGCGCGGCGCGTCGGGCACGGGGACGACGTAGCCCGGGTGGACCTTGTACGACGGCCCGCCCCGCCCCTCGACGATGAGGTCATCGCCCTCGAAGCCGACCACGGTGGCGGCGTAGAGCACGAGCGTCGACCCGAGCTTGGCCCCGGCGAGCATCCGATCCGAGAAGGTGAACACGCGGCGGCCCGGATCGAGCTTGACCGGGGACGCGGGGAGGCCGAGCGGGTTCGACGCGTGCGCCGCGCCGGTCGGCGCCCGTGTCTCTGCGACCGCGGGCCGCGGCAGCGCCGCGAGCGACGCGATGGGCGGGCTCTGGGAGGGCGTCGGCGCCGGGGGCGACGTCGGCGCAGGCTCGCACGCCGCCGTGAGGCCGGCCGCAAGGAGGCAAGCGAGCGCGGAGGCCGCGGCGCGGGGGCGCGGGGCAGCGGCCCCGAGGCGTCGCGTCGCGCAGCTGCCGCCGCCCTTGGCGGTGGCGCGGCCCAGCCTGCGGGACCTGGCCCCGAGGCCGCCGGGACATCGGTCAGCCATCGGGGGCGAGCATGGACCGCGAAACGGACGGCGGCGAGCGGAAAGGGACGGAACGGCCCCATGGCGTCGGGTCGGCTGTCCCCGGGACCGGCCGCGCCGGCGCGGCGCGAGGAGAGCGGCGCGCCCGCCTCCTCGTGACGCGCGAGGCGCGTCCTGCGGTAGCCTGCGGCGCGATGAAGCGCGCCTTCACCATCGATGAGCTCAAGCAGACCGCGCCCCGCCTCGCCGTGGAGCGCCGCGCCGTGCGCTTCCAGGACGTCGACGCCGCCGGGATCGTCTTCTACCCGCGGGTCCTCGAGTACTTCAGCGACGCGTACATGATCGCGCTGAAGGAGCGGGGCATCGACCTGCCCGCCCTCATCGCCGCCGGCGCGATCAAGCTGCCGCTCGTCCACGCCGAGGCCGACTACCTGCTGCCGCTCCGGTTCGGCGACTCGATCGACGTCGAGGTGCTCGCGCCGAAGCTCGGCGACACCTCGTTCACGGTCGGCTACCGCGTGACGGCCGCGGGCGGGATCGCCGCCGTCGGCCAGACGGTGCACGTGTGCATCGACGGCGCGCGCTTCGTCCCGTGTGCGCTCCCGGACGATCTGCGCCGCGCGCTCGGGTGATCGCGGCGAGCGGCGGTCGCGGGCGCCGCGCGTCAACGCGCCGGGAACGGCGCGAGCGCGGCCGCGAGCTGCGCCGCCGCGCCGATGCGATCGAGCTTGCCGGCCGCGGTCAGGGGGAGCGCCGCGACGGCGCAGAGGCGTCGCGGGCGCTTGTGAGGGGCGAGCCGCGCCGCGACGACGGCCGCGAGGTCGTCGAGCAGCGCGGGCGAGAGCGCGGCGCCGCCCGGCGCGGCCTGGTCGGGGACGATGGCCGCCGCGACGACCTGGCCCCACCGCTCGTCCGGCACGCCGAACACCACCGCGCCCGCGACGCCGGCGCAGGACGCGAGGACGTGCTCCACCTCGGCGGGGTAGACGTTCTCGCCGCCGGTCACGATGAGGTCGCTCCGGCGCGCCGCGACGTGCAGCCGCCCGGCGGCGTCGAGCGCGCCGAGATCGCCGGTGCTGAACCAGCCGGCGCCGTCGATCGGGAGCTCCGGCGCGCGCCCCGGGCCGCGGTAGTAGCCGCGGAACAGCGCCGGGCCGCGGATCTCGATGCGGCCCACGCCGTCGCTGCCGGCGCCCTCGATGCGCAGCTCGACGCCGGCGATCGGCGCGCCGGAGCCCGGCTCGCGGGCGCGCGGATCGCGCGGGCGCTGCGCCGTGACCTGCGAGCACGCCTCGGTGAGGCCGTAGGTGCTGAGCGCGGGGACCCCGCGGCGCGCGCACTCGTCGAGCAGCCGCTCCGGAGCGCCAGCGCCGCCGACGAGCACGGCGCGCAGCCGGGCGAGGACGTTGTCGCGATCGGCCTCCAGGAGCGCGAGCAGCATCGTCGGCACCACGGAGAGCAGCGTCGCGCGGTCGCGCGCGATCGAGGCGAGCACCGACGCGGGCTCGAAGCGGGGCGCGAGGATGACGGCGCGCCGCGCGAGCAGGCAGCGCGTCACGATCGAGAGCCCGCCGACGTGGCAGAGCGGCAGGCAGAGCAGCCAGCGATCGTCGCCGCGCACGCCGAGGTTGGCCGCGCTCCCCGCGGCGGCGGCGAGGAACGCCCGGCGCGGCAGCACCGCGCCCTTGGGGCGCCCCGTGGTGCCGGAGGTGTAGACGATGGCGAGATCGCCGGAGGGGTCCGGCGGCAGGACGCCGGCCGCCTCCGCGGCGCGCGGCCCGCGATCGCGGAGCGCGGCGAGCTCCGGACCGACGTCGTGGAGCAGCGCGGCGAGCGCGGGCTCGCGCAGCACGAGGTCCGGCCGCGCGTCGTCGACGAGGACGCTCGCCTCGCCGTCCGTGAGCCGCGGGTGGATCGGGACGAGGACGGCGCCGAGCGCGAGCAGCGCGTGGAGGACGACGACGGTCCCGATCGCGTTCGGGGCGACGAGCGCCACGCGAGCGCCCTGCCCCACCCCCGCGCGGGCGAGCCGGGAGCACACGGCCGCGACCGCGGGCGCGAGGTCGCCGAAGCGGAGGGCGCCGCCGGGGCCGACGCCGAGGCCGGGGAGGTCGATCTCGCGCGGCGCGTCCGCCTCGGCGCCGCCGTGCACGAGCGCCGTCCGCGCGGCGATCGCGGGGTCGAGCGCGGCCTCGAGGAGGCTCAGGCCGTCCATCGTCCGATGCCGAGCCCGGGCCGATCGCCGGCCGCGACCAGGCCGCCCTCGCGGAGCTGGGGGATCCGGATCGCGGGCCACGCCGTCAGGCCCGCGTGCGCGTCGAGGCCGCACGCCAGCGGCGGGCGCGGCAGCGCGAGCGCGAGCTCGCACGCGGCCGCGAGCGCGATCGGGCCGTCGAAGAGGTGCGTCACCACGGCGCCGAGGCCGCGCTCCTGCGCCCGCTGGCCGAGCTCGTGCGCGCGCAGGAGGCCGAGCATCGCCGGCTTCAGGATGAACGCGGCGCAGCCTTCCGCCTCGAGCAGGCGCTCCGGCATCCCCTCGACGGCGAGCGACTCGTCGGCCGCCCACGGGACCTCGCGCGCGCCGAGCAGGTGGAGGAGCTCCGGCGCGACCGGCTGCTCGACGAAGCGGGGCTCGAGCGGCGCGAGGAGGGCGAGCCGGCGGGGCGCGTCCTCGAGCGACCAGGCCGCGTTCGCGTCGAGCCGGAGCTCGATCGACGGGTGCTCCCGCCGCAGCGCGCGCAGCGCCTCGAAATCGCGGGAGAACCCTTCCTCTCCGCGCGAGCGGAGCTTCACCTTGATCGCCCGGACGCCGCGCGCGACGAGCGCGCGAGCGCTCCCCAGCATCTCCGGCAGGGCGGACGAGGTCGTGAGCAGCCCGTTCACGTGGACCTCGGCGGCGTCGCGCCGGTGTCCGCCGAGGCACGCCGACGCCGGCAGGCCGAGGCGCTGGCCGACCAGATCGAGCAGCGCCGTCTCCAGGGCGAAGCGCGCCGCCGGCAGGCCGCGCAGCCGCGACGACAGCGGCGCGGTCGCGCGCAGGATCGCCGTCGCCGTCGCCGCCGGCGCCGCGCCCTCGCCCGGCAGATCGATCGGGCCGAGCGCTCCGGGCAGCTCGGCGAGCGCGCGCTCGTCGTCGTCGGCCGTCTCGGGCGAGAAGTCGGGGAGCGGCGTGGCCTCGCCCAAGCCGACGCGCCCCTCATCGTCGGTCAGCGACAGCACGAGGCCCCGGCGCGCGGCGTCGATGCTCCGGGGCGCGAGGCTGGCGGCGGCGACGCGCATCACCCCTACAGCCGGGCCGCGAGCCCCAGCGAGAAGAGCAGCGCGTAGGCGAGCAGCAGCTTCGCCGTCCCGGCGAGGCAGTCGTTGAGCGGCCGGCCGTCGGTGGTCGCCAGCACCCGCAGCAGGCGCAGGGCGCGCGGGAACGTCGCGAGGACGAGGAGCGTCCACCGCCGGCCCTCGCCGACGGCGAGGGCGACGGGCACCGCGTAGGCGACGGCGAGGAGCATCGCGTATTCGAGGACGCCCGCCTTGCGGCCGAAGCGGACGGCGAGCGTGCGCTTGCCGGCGACGACGTCCGTGTCGCGATCGCGGACGTTGTTGACGACGAGCACGGCGGTGGCGAGGGCGCCGACCGGCACGGCCGCCGCCCAGGCCAGCGGCGGCACCGAGCCGAGCTGGACGAACGCCGTCCCGCAGACGGCGACGAGGCCGAAGAACACGAAGACGAAGACGTCGCCGAGGCCGTGATAGCCGAGCGGGTACGGGCCGCCGGTGTACGCGATCCCGGAGAGGATCGAGACGACGCCGATCGCGACGATGGGCCACCCGCCCACGAGCGCGAGGTGCACCCCGAACGGCAGCGCGAGGGCGATCGTGACGAGCAGCCCGACGCGGACCTGGCGCGGCGTGAGCAGCCCCGCCTGCACCGCGCGGGTGGGGCCGAGCCGCTCGTGCGTATCCGCGCCCTTCTCGTGATCGAAGACGTCGTTCGCGAAGTTCGTGGCGATCTGGATCAGCATCGCGCCGGCGAGCGCCGAGAGCGCCGGGCCGATCCGCATGCCGCCGAGCGCGTAGGCGACCGCCGTCCCGACCATCACCGGCGCGAGCGCCGCGGTGAGCGTCGCCGGTCGGCACGCGAGGAGCCACGCCCGGAGCGACCCGGGGCGCACGCCCCCCGCGGCCGCCGCTCCGGCCGCCGGCGAGGCCGCGGCCGCGCTCACGATCCCCTCCCCTGCCCGCGGGGGCCGCGCGCGCCCGCGGAGGCGCGATCGCGCGAGCGCCGCGCGACGCGCTCGCCGGGCGCCTCGCGCGCGGGGGACTCGGGTGCGGGGCTTCTGTTCGCGTTGACCTGGCTCATGACCATGGATCCCTCTCGGCAAGCTCGGGGTTGTCGGCGCGCGCCGCTCATGACGGCTCGAGATCGGCCGCCGCTCCGTCCGCCGCCGGCGCGCTGCTCAGGGCGGCGACGTCGCGGCGGACGTCGGACCAGAGCCGCGCGACGCGGGCGGCGCCGTCGTGGGGCGGCACCACCGCCTCGATGAGCGTCGCGCCGGGGCGCTGGTACGCGGCGGCGAGGGCGGAGGCGAGCCCGCTCGCGGTGCCGGCGCGCTCGTACGCGAGCCCGAACATCGCCGCCGCGGGCGCGAAGTCGAGGTGTTGCGGCATGGTGAAGCACCGCTCGAGCAGATCGGCGCCCCGCCTGGCGACGGGGAGGTGCTCGAAGATGCGGCCGCCGTCGTTCTGGACCACCACGACGACGAGCGGCGCCCCGCCGTCGCTCGCTGCCCTCGCGGCGAGGAGCAGCCCGGTCAGGTCGTGCAGCAGGCTGAGATCGCCGAGCAGCAGCGTGACCGGCGCGGCCGCGACCGCGCGGGCGCCGGCCGCCCCCGACACGAGGCCGTCGATCCCGCTCGCCCCGCGCTGGTGCAGGACGCGCAGCGCGCGCCCCGACGGCGGGCAGTACGTGTCGAGATCGCGCACCGGCATGCTGTTGCCGATCGCGAGCAGCGAGCCCTCCGGGCACGCGCTCGCCACCGCCCGGGCGACCGCGCCCTCCGTGAGCTCGTCCCCGGCGCACGCCCGCGCCGCGTGCGCCGCCGCGACCTCGCCGGCGCGCGCGAACGTCGCGGCCCAGTCCCGCCGCCCGCGCCCGAGATCCAGCGCCGCCCCGGCGAGGCGCGCCGCGAGCGCCTCGCACACGTCCGCCGGCTCGGCCATGACGAGGGCGGCCGCGGCGCTCGTCGGGTCGTTCCAGCCGTGCGCGGCCACGACGAACCGGCGGCAGCCCGCGTGCTCGCCGATGTAGGCCGCGTACCCGGCCGACGTCGTCGGGGCTCCGATCTCGAGGATGAGGTCGGGCGCGTTCGCCGCGCGGAACTCGGGCGCGCGGAGGAACGAGTCGAACGACGCGGGGATCACGGCGCCCTCGGAGAGGCCGCCGAAATAGATCTGGCTCGTGGCCTCGGCGAGCACCGGGAACCCGGTCGCCCGCGACAGCGCGAGCACCGCGCGGCGCGCGCGAGCGTCGTCCTCGCGGCTCGGGGCGGGGCCGCACACGATGAGCCCCCGCTCCGCGCGCGCGCACCGCGCCGCGATCTCCTCGAGCGCGCGCCCGTCGACCCCGGCGCGCGCCGGCACGACCCGCGGCCCGGCGCGGCGCATCAGCGCCTCCCACTCGGCCTGCCACGGCTCGGGCCCGACCACGTCGACGGGCTCGAGCGGCTTGCGGAAGCGCGCGTTGATGTGGACCGCGCCCGGCGTCGGGCCGAGCGCGCGCGCGACCGCCTGCGCCGCGATGCGCGCCACGGCGCGCAGCGCGAGGGGCGACGGATCCGGCAGCCCGAGCTCGGCGAAGTGACGCACGTGGTCCCCGAAGAGCTTCGTCTGATCGATGGTCTGCGCGGCCGCGGCGTCGGCGAGCTCCCACGGGCGGTCCGCCGTGATCGCCACGAGCGGGGTGAAGCTGTGGTGCGCCTCGATGATCGCCGGCAGCGCGTGGGCGCCGGCGGTGCCCGAGGTGCAGACGAAGACGCTGGGCCGACCGGAGGCGCGCGCCTGCCCCAGCGCGAAGAAGGCCGCGGCGCGCTCGTCGACGACGGCGTGGCAGCGCACCTCGTCGCTCTCCATCGCCGCGATCGCGAGCGGCGTGGAGCGCGATCCCGGGCAGAGGACCACGTCGCGCACCCCGGCCTGAGCGAGCGCGCGGACGAACAGCCTCGCCCAGGCCGAGTGGAGGTTCGATCCGCTCATCACCGCCCCCGCAGGCTCCGGCGCGCGCGCACCTCAGGCCCCCTCGGGCGTCGCGACGAACAGGCACACGACGCCCATCGTCAGCGGCTCCACGCGCAGCACGCGCAGCCCCGCGCCCCGCATCAGCTCCGCGAACTCGTCCGGCGGGGGGAACCTCGCGATCGAGTCCTGCAGGTACCGGTACTCCTCCCTCCCGGAGATCGCGCCGCCGACGTACGGCACGACCGTGTGGATGTGGAAGCGCGCGAGCTTGCTCATGATCCCGCCGCGCGGCTCGCTGAGCTCCAGGATCGCGATGCGCCCCCCGGGCCGCGTGACCCGCGCCATCTCGCGGAGCGCCCGCGCGCGGTCCGGGACGTTGCGGATCCCGAACGCCATCGAGATGGCGTCGACGCTCGCGTCGCCGAACCGCAGCTGCTCCGCGTCGCCGACCTCGAGCTCGACCCGCCCGGCGAGCCCCGCGGCCTCCACCTTCCGGCGGCCGACGCCGAGCATCCCCTGCGACGGGTCGACCCCGACGACCTTCACGTCGTGCGCCCGCGCGATCTCGATCGCGAGATCGCCGGTGCCGGTCGCCAGGTCGAGCACCGTCGCGCCGGGCGAGAGCTCGAGCGAGCGCACCGCGCGCCGGCGCCAGCCCTGATCGAGCCCCAGCGAGATGATCCGGTTCAAGAGGTCGTACCGCTCGGCGATGCCGTCGAACATCTCGCCGGTGCCGAACCGGCGCCCGCCGCGCGCCTCGCTGTGATCCGTGTGGCTCATGTCCCGCCCTCCGCCTGCTGCACCGCGCGCTGCGCCTCGGCCCGCTCGGGCGCGAACCTCTTGCCGTCGCCGGGCGGCGTCGCGGCGGCCTCGCCGCCCCCCGTCGCCGTGACCGCGAGCGCGCGCTTCCGCTCGTGGAGGCGCATGTGGCCTCGCTGGATGCCCTCGCTCGCGAGCGCGCGCAGGGCCGCCAGGTTCGACGCGAGCCCGACCGACGCCAGCACCACCGCGAGCTCGCGCGCGCTCTTCGCGCCCACGAGCTGCAGCGCGGCGCGCACGCCGGCGTGCACCTCGGTCGAGCCGCCCACCGTCCCGACCGCGAGCGGCAGCTCCGCGCGGCCCACGAGCCCGCCGGCGACGCGCTCCCACGTGCTGATCGGCCGGTACCGCCCGCTCATCGACGCGTACGCGTGCGCGCCCGCCTCGATCGCGCGGAAGTCCTGCCCGAGCGCGACCGCGGCCGCGTCGAGCCCGTTCATGAAGCCCTTGTTGTGGGTCGCCGCCCGGTACGGATCGAGCTCCGCGAACCGGCTCGCCCGCGCGATGCCGCTCGCCACGTCCGCGCCGCCGAGCGCGTCGTCGCCGACGGTGGCCGTCACCCGCACGAGGCGGCGGACGGTCAGGTTCGAGAGGATCCGGAGGCCGAGCGTCCCGCCCGCGATGCGCTGCACGAGCGGCGCCACCGCCTCGGCCACGGTGTCGACCAGGTTGGCGCCCATGGCGTCGCCGACCTCGACGTAGAAGTGCACCACGAGCACGCCGAGCTCCGCCGACAGCACGCGCACCTCGAGATCGCGGCAGCCGCCGCCGCGCGCCACCATCCTCGGGATCGCCGCGTCGCCGGCCGCGAGCAGGCTCGCGCGCGCCGCCTCCAGCCGGACCGCGGCCTCCGCCGGGTCGGGCACGTCGTCGAGCTGGACCTGCGCGGTCATGATCGGCGGGTCCGCCTCGCCGGAGAAGCCGCCCGACAGGCGGACCATGCGCGCCGCGTTCGACGCCGCGGCGATGACGCTCGGCTCCTCCACCGCCATCGGCACGAGCACGTCGCGCTGGTTGACGCGGAAGTTCAGCGCCAGGCCCAGCGGGAGCGCGTGCGTCGCGATGACGTTCTCGCACATCCGGTCGGCCACGGCCGTCGGCAGCCCGCCCCCGCTCGCGAGGTGCGCGAGCGCGTCCTCGTCGAGCAGCCCGAGCGCCTGGATCGCGCGGAGCCGGTCCTCGAGGCACCGCTTGTAGAAGCCGCTGATCCGGCTGGACACGTCCTGGCTCATCGCCTGCCTCCGCGCGCCGCGCGCGCTCGCGAGAGCGGCGCGCGCCCTCCGCCTCGCATCGAGAAATCGTCCATCGCCGCTCACCGCCTCCGCCGGGGCGTCGACATCGCGACCCCCTCCAGCGCCGCCTTCGCCGGGCTCTCCGGGAGCGGCTCGATGCTCCGCACCGCGTCCCCGCAGAGCCGCGACGCGAGCTCCAGGCAATCGTCCACGACCCGCTTCTCGACCATGATCTGCGCGATGCGCCTGCCGAGCTCCGGCGGGGCCGCCGCCTCCTCCGACGCGCAGTGCGCCTCCAGGGCGGGCGTGAGCTCGCGGTCGCGTTCCATCGCGAGGAGCAGCGGGTACGTCATCTTGCCTTCGCGCAGATCCGTGAGCAGCGCCTTGCCGGTCGCGTCCGGATCGCCCGCGAAGTCGAGCACGTCGTCGACGAGCTGGAACGCGACCCCGAGGCTCGTGCCGAAGCTCTCGAGCGCCTTGCAGAGCGGCTCGCTCACCCCGCCCGCGCGCGCGCCGGAGAACATCGCCCAGCGGAACAGCGAGGCCGTCTTGCCGTCGACGATCTGGAAGTACTCGCTCGTGCTCGTGCGCACGCGGCCCCGCGACGCGAGCTGGAGCGCCTCGGCGACGACCATCTCCTTGACGACCTGGAGCACCCGCTCGAGCACGTCGGGCATGCCCACCGCCTGGATCTTGCAGAGCGCTTCGAGCAGCAGGTAGTCGCCGCCGAAGATCGAGGCGGCGTTGCCGTAGATGACGCGCGCCGCGTCGGTGCCGCGCCGGCGGTCGCCGAGGTCGACGACATCGTCGTGGAGCAGCGTCGCGTTGTGAACGAGCTCGACCGCCACCGCGAAGGTCCGCGCGGCTTCGTTGAAGCCGCCCCCGATGTGGGAGGCCAGCGCGACACAGATCGGCCGCAGCCGCTTGCCGTTCAGCCCGAGCAGGTGCCGCGCGCTCCTGTGCGCCGGCGTCTCGCCGTCCAGCCCGACCTTCGCGAGCTCGCGCTCCACGTCGTCGAGGTCCCCGTCGAGCAGGCGCCTGAGCTCCGCGAGGCGCGCGGCGAGCGTGTCGAGCCCTCGCCCAGCGCACATGCCTCCGAGGCTCGAGACGACATCGCTCCGCTGGACCGTCCCAGTAAACGTTGTTGTCGCAGTCATCCCATCTCCACCTGGAAGCACGAGCGCCCGCGCTCCCCGCACCGCGCGGGGCCCACGTGGCGGCCGAGCTCTCCGAAATCACGCGCCCGCTAGGCGCCTCGCCGGGACCGAACGGCCCGGATGGGGAACCGGACCAGGTCCCCGAACCGCGAGAAATCCACGGTCCTGCTCTTGATGAACCCGTCGAGCGCCGTCTGCGCGACGATCACGAACGAGAGGAGCCGCTCCACCCGATCGAGGCTGAACCGGGTGGCGTCCGTGGGAGGCAGGCTCTCGAGCAACGCCGAGGCGCGCTCGAGGCGTTCCCTCACGGAGTCGGCGAGGAGCCGCTCGCGCTCGGCGAACACTTTGGAAATCATCTTCCAGAAGTCCGTCTCGGCCTCGAAGAACTCCTTCCGCTCGCCCGGTTTCCATACCCTTCGTACTACACCCCACCTCTGCAGTTCTGTCAGCGACATACTCATCGCGCCGGACGAAACCTGCAGCCGTTCGCCGATCTCGGCGGCGGAGAGGGCTCCGCCGGCGATGAACAGGACGGTCCAGATCCGCCCGAGCACGCGGCGGAAGCCCCAGTGCTCGATGACGTCCCCGATCGCGTCCGCCGCGAGCAGCTCCGCCTGGCGCTGGATGTCGTTGGGAGGGCTCATGAAAGTTTCAAAATTCTTTGAAGGAACTGTGTGGGCCAAGCTGGACCGGCGTCAAGACATTCCCGACCGTCCTCAGCACAGAACGGACGAGCGCGACCGGCCGCGGCGTTCGCTGGGCTCCTGACCGCGCCGCGGCGCTCTCTGGTCTTCCTGACAGGGGGCGGCTCTGCCCCGATCGCCGGCGATCGCGTCGCGCGGGTCGGGTGAGCCGCTCGGGGACGGCGCTAGTTCCGTGCGTCAGCGATCCCGGCGGGATTTCTGACGCACGGAACCAAGCTCACCCCTGCATCCGGGCCACGAGGTCCCGGTTTTGCCGGAGCAGCGCCTCGGGGATGCGCTTGCCGAACGACTCCAAGAACGCCTCGCGATCGCGCGCTTCCTCCAGCCACGCGTCGCGGTCGATCGCGAAGAGCTCGCGCATCGCCTCGTCGTTCAGGTCGAGGCCGCTCGTATCGAGCTCGCCGTCGTTGGGCATGATCCCGATCGGCGTCTCGCGCCCTTGCGCGCTCCCGCTCACGCGCGCGTGGATCCAGCGGAGGACGCGGAGGTTCTCGCCGAAGCCGGGCCACAGGAGCTTGCCCGACGCCCCCTGGCGGAACCAGTTCACGTGGAAGATCTTCGGGAAGGCCGCGCGGCCCTGGCCGAGCTCGATCCAGTGCCGGAAGTAGTCGCCCATGTTGTATCCGCAGAAGGGGCGCATCGCCATCGGGTCGCGGCGGACGACCCCGACCTGACCGGTGGCCGCGGCGGTCGTCTCCGAGGCCATCGTCGCGCCCAGGTAGACGCCGTGGGCCCAGTCGCGCGCCTCGCAGACGAGCGGCGCGAGCCGCGCGCGCCGGCCGCCGAAGACGATCGCCGAGATCGGCACGCCCGCCGCGGCGTCGAACGCCGGCGAGATCGACGGGCACTGGCGCGCCGGCGACGTGAACCGGCTGTTCGGGTGCGCCGCCGGCTCCTTGCTGTCCGGCGTCCACCGGCGGCCCCGCCAGTCGGTGAGCACCGGCGGCGCCGGGCCGTCGAAGCCCTCCCACCACGGCGTCCCCTCCGGCGTGAGCGCCACGTTCGTGAAGATCGAGTTCCTGGCCAGCGTCGCCAGCGCGTTCGGGTTGGTCCTCGAGCTCGTCCCGGGCGCCACGCCGAAGAAGCCGGCCTCGGGGTTGATCGCCCAGAGCCGGCCGTCCGGGCCGACCCGGAGCCACGCGATGTCGTCGCCGACCGTCCACACCTTCCAGCCCTTCTGGGACGCCGGCGGCACGAGCATGGCGAGGTTCGTCTTCCCGCAGGCGCTCGGGAACGCCGCGCAGATGTACGTCACCCGGCCCTCCGGGTCCTCCAGGCCGAGGATGAGCATGTGCTCCGCGAACCAGCCCTCGTCGCGCGCCATCGTGCTCGCGATGCGCAGCGCGAAGCACTTCTTCCCGAGCAAGGCATTGCCGCCGTACCCGGAGCCGACGCTCCAGATGAGCCGCTCCGCGGGGAAGTGGCACACGAACCGGCGCTCCGGGCTCAGGTCTCCGAGCGAGTGCAGCCCCCGGCAGTAATCCTCGGAGCTGCCCAGCGCCTCGAGCGCGACCCGGCCCATGCGGGTCATGATCCTCATGCTCGCGACGACGTACGGACTGTCGGTGATCTCGACTCCAACCTTCGCCGACGGCGACCCCACGGGGCCCATCAGGTACGGAACGACGAACATCGTCCGCCCCTTCATCGCCCCGTCGAACAGCCGCCCGACCTTCTGCGAGGCCTCCTCCGGCGACATCCAGTTGTTCGTCGGGCCCGTATCCTCTCTATCGCGCGTGCAGATGAACGTGAGGTGCTCAGTCCGGGCGACGTCGGTCGGGTCGCTCCGGTGAAGATAGCAGTTGGGGTACTTCTCCTCGTTCAGCGCAACGAGGGTGCCGTCGCTCAGCATCCCCTGGATCAGCGTCCGGTTCTCCGCCTCGGAGCCGTCGCAGACGACGACCCGATCGGGCCGCGTCTGGTGCGCGACCTCGTCCACCCACGCTGAAAGATTCCGGTTTTGCATACAGCCAGGAGCCTAGCCCGAGCGAGATGCCCCGCCAAGTGACAGTGCCGCTGTAGTATTGCAACAAATCTGGACGATCTGGCGGATTGCAAGTGAGTCGGCAGCCGGCCGGCGCGGCGCCTCCGCTCGGCCTCAGTTCGCGCGAGGCGAGGCAGGGACGTTCGGCTATGCTGGAGACGTGCAGCGTGTCGTCGACCTCCCTGAGCGGGGCAGACTGATCGTCGCCACCGACTTTCAGGGTAATGTCGCGGATTTCGAGCGGATCGCCGAGATCTTCGAGCAGGCGGCGGCCGGCCCTGACGGTGCGGTGCTCGTCATTACGGGCGACCTGGTCCATGGGCCCGAGCTCGACGAGGGTGAATGGCCCGACTACCTGGGTTCATTCTACCGAGGCGACTCCGTAACCTTGTTGAAAAAGGCGAGAAGCCTCGCGGAGCGGCACCCGGGCAGGGTCCATTACCTGCTCGGCAACCACGAGCACGCGCACGTGGGGGGCCCGGTGGTGGCCAAATTCTTTCCAGACGAGGCGCAGCGGCTCGAGGAGCTCCTCGGTCCGGAGGACACGCTGGCGATGCGGAGCTGGTTCCGCGGGTGGCCGTTCGTCGCGGTCGCGCGCGCGGCCCGGCTGGTCATGCTCCACGCCGCGCCGCACGCCCGCATCACGAGCCGCGAGGACCTGGAGCGGCTCCCGCTCGACGGGTTCCTCGACGTCCCGCTCTCGGAGATGAGCCTGCAGGGGACGCTCGGCGCGCTGCTCTGGGCGCGGAGCACATCGAGCGAGCGCGCCTACGCCTTCCTGCGCGCGCTCGACCGGGACGCTCGAGTGGCGGTCTACGGGCACGACGTCGCGCGCTCGGGGTACGCCATCGAGCGCGAGCCGCTGCTCTGCCTCTCGACGAGCTTCGGCTGCTACGACGGCGACAAGCTCTACCTGGAGTGGGATCTCGCCGAGCCCGCGGAGAGCGCGACCGACGTCGCGTGGCGCGGGCTCCGGTCGCTGTATCCAGAGTCGCCGCGCGTCCACAGCGAACCCTGAGCGCCGCCGCGACGCTCAGGCCGCCGGGCCGGGAGCGGTCTGGGCAGGCGGCGCAGGAGGCTTCGGCGCGGCGTTCGCGTGGCGGCGCTCCGCGCGGATCGCCCTGATCCGCGCGGGCGAGCGGCTCGCAGCAGCACGGCAGCCAGGCACAGGAACGCCGTCGCCACTCGCTGCGCGTGAACTTGATAGTCATGTTCGGAGGACGACGGAGCCGGCACGCGGGGATCGAGGCGACGGCAGGGTCGATGGGATCGAGCTGGAGCGGGCGGTCCGTCGTTGCGGCGCTAGCGGTCGAGCTCCTCGACGAGGGCGGCTACCCCCGCGTCGATCTCGGCGTCGGTGAGGAACGGCGCGGGCCCGATGCGGACCACGTCGCGGCGCGCGTCGACGAGCACGCGCCGGGCGCGGAGGCGCTGCACGACGTCGCCCGCCCGCGCCGCGCGGACGGCGACGAAGCCGGCGCGCCGCTCGGGCTCGCGCGGCGAGACGACGTCATCGCCGCGGCCCGCGGCGTCGAGGTGGCCGAGGATGCGCCTGGTCTGCCGGAGCGAGATCGCGCGCAGCCGCGGGACGGTGAGGCCGAAGCGATCCCAGTGCTCGAGCACGGCGGCGGCGCGGTAGAGCGCGGACGGGTCGAACGTGGAGCCCGCGAAGCGCGCGCCCCCCGGCGCGTACGCGACGCCGCCGCCGCCCGCGAGCGCGCCGAAGTCGGCGAACCAGCCGGTGAAGGCCGGGCGCAGCGCGCAGCCGCGCGGGACGCGCATCCAGCAGATCCCCTCGCCCATCGCGGCGTACTTGTAGCCGCCCGCGAGCGCGAAGACGTGAGGCGCCGCGCCGCCCCACGCGATCGGGACGACGTTGAAGGCATGGTAGGCGTCCACGAGCGGGACGGCGCCGATCTCGGCCGCGCGCGCGACGATCTCGTCGAGCCGCGGCACCACCGTGGCGCTCTCGAAGAGCACGGCCGAGATCGCGATCATCGAGGTGCCCGGCGCGAGCGCGGCGAGCAGCCGATCGGCGAGCGAGCCGCGCGGCTCGACGCTCACCCACGCCACCTCGACGCCGTCCTCGCCGAGGCGCGCGAGCTGGCGCCGGAGCGAGTGGAACTCGCCGTCGGTGGTGACGATCCGCTGCCGATCGCGCCGCGGGAGCGACGAGATCAGCCGGTAGACGAGCTCGTGCGTGTTCTGGCCGAAGGCGATGTCGTCGCCGCGCTCGAAGCCCATCCGCTCGAGGATCGCCTCGCCGACCGCCGAGCGCTTCGGGAACACCGCGTCGTCCCACTTGTCGTCGACGAGCCGCGCGGCGTCGTCGAAGCACGCGGCGAGCGCGTCGCGCGCCACGTCGGGCCAGGCCTGATGCGAGTGGCCCGTGAGCAGGATGCGCGGCGCCGCGTCCTCGGCGGGCGCGAGGAAGCGCGAGTACGCCGCACGGAACGCGTCGAGGTCGAACGAGAATCCCTGTTCCGCGTCTCCTTGCATTCCAGCTCTCCGGTGCGGCCCCCGCGCGGCGGACGCGCGGGGCGGCAGGGCTCCGCGCGCGGTCCCGCTTAACCCACTTCGAGGCTCACTTCCACCCGCTCGACCCGCGCCGCGCCGCGCGCGGGCGGCGCGGATTGCGTCCTCGGCGCGCGCTGCGCGCGATCCGAGCGCGCTGTCGCGCCCGCCTACGGCGCAGGCGGCCGGACGCGAGAGGGCCCGAGCCGACCGCGCGTCGCGCGTCGACGGCGCCGGCGCATCGGCCTTGTCCACAACGTGGTCAATCCAGGCGCGGCAACGGAAAGCGCGCCGGGGGCGCGCCCCTGGCGGGTCCGATCATCGTAGGGGGAGGTGGCTCCGTCGGAGCCAGGTGGACCGGCACGCGCTCCGGATCGAGGTGGGAGGTTCCATGACGCGCGAGGATTGCGGCGGCGTGGGAGGGGGGCCGGCGCGCCGTCGCGCTAGACTGCGCAACCTGTCGATGCGACCGCGCGCGGAATACCTCGAAGGGCTCGTCGATCTCACGTCCCACGACGACCCGAACGTCCGGCGCGCGCTCTTCCGGCAAACGATCGCCTCGCTCGCCCTCGTCGACGCGCTCGACGGCTCGACCCCGCTCGACTCCCTCAGCCCGGATGGCCTGCTGCGGAGCGTCCAGACCGCCATGGCCGACGGGCTGCTCGACGATCTGAGCTGGCTCGCGCCGGCCGCGGCGAGCGTGGCGCTCTACGAGATCGCCGGGGCGCTCCCGCTCGGGCCCGAGCGGCGCGAGCTCGGCCGCCGCGTGCTCAACCAGCTGTACGCCGGCAACGCGGCGACGTTCATCGCCCTCGCCACGCGCATGGCGGCGGGCTCGGCCCGAGGCCTCTCCGGGGCGGGGATCCGCGCGCGCGTGATGCTCTCGCTGTGGCTCCCCGCGGGCACCGACATCCCGGTCGATCCGCTCGCGCTCCTGCTCGCCTCGCGGCGCGAGCTGTCGCGCGACTGGATCGCGGCGCCCTCGACCGGCTCGCTGCCGGAGCGGCGCCTCGCCGCGCGCCTCCTCGAGCGCGCCGCCCGCGAGGCGACCCGCCGGGCCACGCAGGGCGACGACCTCCCGCTCCGGCTGTTCCGCAACGTGAGCGACGGGCGCAGGCGCGATCTCGACCGCAGCGCCGACGGGATCGCGCTCGCCTGGCAGACGCTCCTCGCCGATCGCGAGCCGCTCGTGTGGCGCCACGTCGCCGCGGCGCGAGGCCTGCTCGCGGGGGTGGTGCCCGATTTCGCCGACGAGGTGCGGTCCCTGCTCGCCCCGGATCTCTCCCCCACCGAGTGGCGGCGCGGCGCCGCGTCGCTCGCCGCGAGCGTCGCCGTGGATCCGGACGGCGCGCTCGGCCGCGCCGTCGAGCTCCTCCGCGGCCCGCTGCTCGCGCAGGACCCGGGCATCGCCACGGCGATGGTGTGGGGGCTCCCCGTCGCGGCTGACGCGGAGCCCGAGGCCGCCGACGCGCTTCTCGACGAGATCGCGCGCGCGGCCCCGATGGCGACGGCCGAGGCGATCGTCGAGCTCCGGCGCGATCTGCGCGGCGCGACGAGCCGCGGCGAGCCGTTCGGCGCCCGCGCGGCGGCGCGGTGCGCCCGCGCGCTCGAGGACGCGATCGAGGCGCCGCCCAGCGCGCACGCCCGCGACGACGGCCTCGCGGCGCTCGCGCGCGTCGTCCACCGCGATCTCTCGATGGACGGCGCCGGGGTCGCGCTCCTGCGCGGCGCGCTCGACGGCGCCGTCGCGGCGTTCGTCGAGACCGGGCCGCGCGAGGCGCACGGCCGCGCGCTCGAGGCGTACGCCTTGGCGGCCGAGGTCGTGGGCGCGCTCGAGGAGATCGAGCTCAGCGATCTCGACGACGCGCAGAGCGCCGCGGCGCGCAGGGCCGCGGTGGGGCTCGTGCGCGAGCTCGACGCCGAGCTGCTCGGCTCCGGCCTGCTGAAGGGCCTGCTGCTCCTGAACCGCCGGCCCAGCGAGGACTCGACCGGCGTCGCCTCCCTGGACGACCTCGACGAGCGGCTCGCCCGGTGGCTGCTCCGCGCCGAGGGGTCCGCCGCGCGGGCGAGCGCCTCGGCGCCGCTGCACGTGACCGTGCACCAGCGCAACCTCCGCGCGCTCATCCACCTGATCGACGGCGAGAGCACCGATTTCGGCGGCGAGCCGGAGCTCAAGGCGCGCGTGCTCTCCCGCTGGACCGGCGCCATCGGCGCGCTGCTCGACCGGCTGCGCGCCGACCGCGGCTCGTCGCTCCGACGCGCCATCGCCGCCTCCGTCGCCCGCGGCCTCGACGCGCTCGTGCGCGAGGGGGCGGCCGACGCCGCCGACATCTTCCTGCACGCCGCGATGCGCGGCGGCGACCCCGACGACCTCGACGTGCTCGGCCAGGCGAGCATGCACCCGGACGTCGCCCAGCTCCTGCGCGCCTACGCGCGGTTCGCGCGCGGCGGGCGCGAGGGCGGCGCGCGCGCGCCGGACGACGACGCCGCGGTGTCGCTCCGGTCGACGCGGAAGGGGGCGCTCGACGCGGAGCTCGCCGAGGCCGAGCGCGCGCGCGCGGCGCTAGAGCGCATCGCCGCCCTCGACGCGCTCGTCACGGCGCTGCCCGCGGGCGCGTCGCAGCGCACCGAGATCGTGCGCGGCGCGCTCGCCCGCCTCGCGCGCGCGCTCGGCGCGGTGAACACGGCCCGAGCGCTCAGCGCGCTCACCGCGGCGGGCGACGGCGTCGCGGACGCCTCGCCGCTCAGCGCCCTGGAGGACGCCCTGACGCGCCTCGCGCAGCTGACCGCCGGCGCCCGGCGGCGCTGCGGGGACCACCCGCCCTCCCCGCCCTCCGGCGCGACCGAGCCGCTGCGCCTCGCGATCGAGGTCGCGCTGCAGGAGGAAGAGGACGCGCAGCCGAGCGTCGCCGCGCCCGTCGAGGCGCTCGTCTCGGCCGCGCGCGCGAGCATCCCGGGCGCGCTCGCCGACGTGGTCGCCCTCGTCGTCCCGCGCGTCATGCAGCTCCCGGTCCGGCGGCCGAGCGCGCCGGGCGGAGTCGCGCTGCCCGATCAGCTGCTGCCCGCGTGGCTGCCGAGCCGCCGCACGCTCGGCGGCTTCTACGTGCACCGCCAGCTCGGCGGCGGCTCGCTGGGCACGGTGTTCGTCGTCACCCGGACCGAGGAGCGGCACGATCCTTCGGCCGAGCGCTTCGCCCTCAAGGTGCCGGAGTACGATCACACGGCGGCCCGGAGCGTCTCGGAGGCCGACTTCCTCCGCCTGTTCCGGGAGGAGGCGGGCGCGCTCCTCTCGCTGCCCGATCACCCGAACCTCGCCCGCTTCGTCACGTTCGACGCGGGCGCCCGCCCGAAGCCGATCCTCGTGATGGAGCTGATCGAGGGCATCCGCTGCGACAAGCTGCTCGACGCGCGGGGGCTCACCTCGCGCAGCGCGGTGGCGCTGCTCGACGGCGTCCTCGCCGGGCTGGAGGCCATGCACGCGGTCGGCGTCGGGCACCTCGACATCAAGCCGACCAACGTGATCCTGCGCGGCGGCCGGGAGCCGGTGCTCGTCGACTTCGGCCTTGCCGGCCGCCACATCCGGCCCGGGTGCGCCACCGGCTGCTATGGGGCCCCGGAGATCTGGGGCGTCGTCCCGCCGGGCGTCACCGCGACCCCGCTCACGGCCGACATCTACAGCTTCGGCTGCCTCGCCTACGAGATCCTCACCGGGAAGACGCTGTTCGACGCGCCCACCGAGGTCGCGCTCATCACGGCGCACATCACCCACGACGGGCTCCCCGCGCCGGTCAAGCGCCTCGCCGACGACCCGAGGACCGCCGACATCGCGGCGTTCATGTATGCATGTCTACGACATAACCCGCAGGACCGAGCGACCGCGTCCTCCCTGCGAGAGATGCTGCTGCGCATCACCGGTCAGCTCGCCGACATGAGGTGGCCGCTCGACGATGGGCGGGCTTCGAGGCACGGCGCCGGTGGGCCCCGGAAAAGTCATACAGGAAATTCCTGACCTTCATTTCCTCCGACTCCTGTCGGCTCAAGGAGGGATTTAGGCAGTACGCTCTCTCTTGGCGGCGCGTTCGGGGGGGCCGCGTATCAAGGCCGCCATGGCCCCCGGGTCAGCGCTGCTCGATTCCCATCGACGTTCCGGCGCACCCCGGCGGCCAACCTATCTCGATCGCGCCGGAGCGCTGGAATCGCGCCGCGCGATGCTCTAAGGGCGGCGTCGTTGATCCCCGCGCTCGAACCGCCTCGCGACGAAGCCGAGCTCCGGCGCCGCGCGTCCGCGCTCGCCGGCCTGACGCTCGCGGAGCTCGCGCGCGCGCTGGGGCGCGACGTGCCGCGGGGCGGCGTTCGCACGAAGGGCGCCGCCGGCGCGCTCGTCGAGCGCGCGCTCGGCGCGACCGCCGGCTCGACGTCGAGGCCCGACTTTCCTCACCTCGGCATCGAGCTCAAGACGATCCCCGTCGACCCGGCCGGGGCGCCGCAGGAGTCGACGTTCGTCTGCTCGATCTCGCTGTCGGACGCCGATCGCGCGGAGTGGGAGACGTCTCGCGCGCGCGCGAAGCTCGCCCACGTGCTCTGGGTGCCGATCGTCGCCGCGCCGGGCCTGCCGAGCGAGGAGCGGCGGCTGGGCGCCCCGCGGCTCTGGCGCCCGACGGAGGCGCAGGAGCGCGTCCTGCGCGCGGACTTCGAGGATCTCATGGGGCTCATCGGCATCGGCGCGGTCGAGGCGCTCACCGCGCACGCGGGGCGCTGGCTCCAGGTGCGGCCGAAGGCCGCGAGCGGGCGCTCGCGGACGCTCGCGTTCGGGCGCGACGGCGAGCTGATCGCAGCGCTGCCGCGGGGCTTCTACCTGCGCCCCGGCTTCACCGGCGCCATCCTGAGCGATCCGGCCGCGATGCCGGCGTGATGGGGGCGCGGGCGCGCGTCACTTGCGCGCGTCACTTGCAGGGAACGACCTTCTTGGTGCCGTCCGGCATCGTCGCGGTGCACGTCTCCATCGAGAGATCGCTGTTGACGGTCGAGACGGGGCGCGCCGGCTCCGGGTCGCTGGCGGGCGACGAGTCGGTCGTCCCCCCCGCGCGCGGGCGCGCTCGCCCGCCCGCGCCCCCGCGCTGCGGCTTGCCCGGCGCAGCGCTCGCCGCCGCCGTGCCCGACGCGGACGGCTCTGCCCCTCCGTCCGTCAGAGGCCCGGTCGCGCTGCCGCCCGCGTCCGCCGCGCCCGCGTCCGCCGGGCCCGCGTCGCTCGCGCTCGCCGCGCTCGCGCCCGCGTCGGCGGCCTCCGGGTCGCCCACGGGGACGACATTCGGGACCGCGGCGGCCGTGTCCGGGGCCTGAGGCGACGGCGGCGCCAGATCGACAGGAGCCGCGGTGTCGCCCGGCGAAGGGGCGCTCGCCGGCGCGACCGGGTCGCCCGTCCCTATCGCGAACCGGCTGCGCTGGAACTGCAGCGCGCCCCACGCGCCCACAGCGACAGCGACGGCCCCGACCGCCACGTAGAGCAGCGTGCGGCTGCGGCGCGGGGCCTCGTCCTCCGCCGGGGGCGCAGAGCTGGCGGTGCGCGCCCCCTTGTCGCTCACCGACGGGCCGCCGCTGCTCGTGCGCGACGCGCGCGACGTGGTCCGCGTCATGGCCGCGCGCGAGGCCGGCGGGGGCAGATCGAGCTCGACGGCGTGCTGGCGGAGGATCCCGGCGATCGTCGTGCGCGTGCCCGGCGCGGCGTACGGCGCGAGCGCCTGCACGAACTCCGCGATCGACTGGAAGCGATCTTCCGGCTCGCGCGCGATCGACTTCTCGATCACCTCGACGAGGCCCTCCGGGACCTCGGGGCGGAGGTCCTGGAGCGGCTCGGGCGGCGACGTGTAGATCTTCGCGCACAGCTCGGGGAAGCTGTCGGCGACGTACGGCGGCCTGCCGCCGATGATCTCGAAGAGGCACACGCCGAGCGCGTAGATGTCGGTGCGCGGATCGACGCTCTTCGACGAGCGCATCTGCTCGGGCGACATGTACAGCGCCGATCCGAGGATCGTGGTCGTCTGCGTGAGGGAGACGTTGCCCGTGTCGCCGGTGAGGATCTTCGAGACGCCGAAGTCGAGCACCTTGATGAGCGGAGCGCCGTCGGGGCGCTTCGTGAGGAACAGGTTCGCGGGCTTCAGATCGCGGTGGACGATCCCGAGCGAGTGCGCCTCCGCGAGCGCCTCGCACGCCTGGACGATGTGATCGATGCACTCGCCGATCGCGAGCGTGCCGGCCTCGGTCGCGTGGCACGCGAGGTCCACGCCGTCGAGGAGCTCCATGACCATGTACGGCTCGCCGCTGTCCAGGGCGGCGACGTCGAGCACGCGCACGACGTGGTGCGTCTGCAGCTTGGCGACGGTGCGCGCCTCGCGCATGAACCGCTCCGCCGCCTCGGTGTACGACATGAACTCCGGGAGCAGGAACTTGATCGCGACGCGCGTATCGAGGTCGAGGTGCAGCGCCTCGACGACGAGCCCCATGCCCCCGCGGCCGATCGTCCGCTCGACACGGTACTTGCGCGCAATGACGGTGCCAGGCGCGATCGTGTAGACGTTGTCGGCCTTGGGTTCCCCCGCGCCGAGCGGAAACGCAGCCGTCTCCGGGCCGACGGAGTCCTCTCCTTCGGTCGAGTCCGGCTCACCAGAGGAGCGCGCCATCGAGCTAAGGTATACACGTCGCGCTTCGCCGAAGCGATTCCCCTCACGCCGCAGGAATGCAAAGCGTTGCGAAAAAATGTCGCCGAGGTGGGATGAGCGCGCGCAGGGGGTGGAAGCGAGCGCGGCTCAGGACCTGCCTGCGCTCCTGACGCACCGCGAGCGCGGCGCCCGGGCGCACCGACCGGCGCAGCGCCCCGCGCGATCCGCAAGCGCCGGCGGCGCCCCCTGCGCTGGCGCCGGCGGCGCTCCCTGCGCTGGCGCGGGCTCCGCCTCGGCACGCGCTCGGGCGATGGCCGTTGACAACGGGCTCAGCGGGTGCGCGCCGGCGGGGTCCGGGACCGGCGCATGTTCGCCGTCGAGGAGGTCCGGTGCGGCCCCTCGGTGCCGTGCGCCGGGGTCTGCCGCGTCGCCTTGAGGTTGCCGAGATCGGCCTCGATCTCGACGCCGAGCGCGCGGCAGCGCCGGATGAGCCGCTCCAGATCGACCCCCGCCTCGATCAGCAAGCCCGAGGGGGGCGACGGATCCACGAACATCTCGGCCGCGGGCCTCCGCGTACGGAGCAGCTCGCGGATCTCGGGATCCTCGATCCAGAGGAAGCCGGAGGCGCCGACGAAGCTCGCCTTGCCGATGACGACGCTCGCCTGGATGAGCATGCGCGAGATGGTGTCCGGCAGCGGCGCGACCGCCTCGATGCGCGTGCGCAACGCGTCGCTGTCGAGCCCCACCGACAGCGCGCGCGCGATCGACGGCGGCGTGAGCAGGAGATCGACCTGATCGCCGACGCGGCCGATCTCGGCGAACGCCGAGAGCCCGAGCACGGCCGAGACCTTGGCGCTGGCGCCGACGCGCAGCGCGTGCGCCTCCACGAACTTGCTCTTGCCGTTGTCCGAGCTCGGCGCCGAGCCCGCGAGCAGCGCGCGCCCGCGCGGCGTCAGCCGGAGCGCCAGATCCGCGCTGGCCACGTCCTCGGCCCCGCCGAGGTCGATGATCCCGAGCGCCGGCAGCGACTCCAGCGCGATCCGGCGCGTGATCTCGGGGACCTCCGGCGCGTCGACCGAGGCGCGCTCGGCCCAGCGGCGGACGAGCCGCTCGACCCCGGCGATCCGCTCGTCGGCCGCGAGGTAGCCCTGCAGCGACTGCCACGGCACCCAGCGGCCCTCGCCGAGGTCGTGCAGCGCGTCGAGCACCATCTCGCGGAGCGCGCCGATCGGGCTCGCGTCGCGGTTGTCGGACGCGACCCGGAGCACCTCCCGCTCGGCCCGCGCCTCGTCCCACGCGCCGCCGCGGCGCCACGTCGTGAACAGGAGCGGCGTCAGCTCCTGCACCTGGAGCGAGCCAGGCGGCGTGGCCGGCGACGCGGCCGAAGCGTCCCAGAGCCCGACCGCCCGCGACAGCGCGGCGACGAGGGCGACGCTCTCGACGTCCCGCCCGAAGCGCTGCGCCAGCCGGACGAGCAGCGACCGCGGCGTCCCGACGCCGGGCCGCACGTCGCTCCCCGGCTCGCGCACGCAGTACGCGAGCGCCAGCGAGAGCATCCCCGGATCCGACGCGAAGCGGGCGCGCCGCGGGGCGTGATCCTCCTCGAGGACGAACGACCGGATCTGCTCCCGCCGCTTCTCGCGCATCCGGCGGCGATCCGCGCCAACGATGGCGGCCACCTCGGTCGGCACGACGTGGCGGTTCGGGTGGATCGGGATGAGGAAGGCGCGCCGCTCGAGCGCGAAGCCCGCGCCGCGCCGGCTCGCGGTCACCCCGCTCGCGCTGCGAAGGCGCATCGGCTCCCGCTCCAGATCGAGCAGCTCCTGCGTGTCGACCTCGCCGCCGACGGACTCGATCGCCTCGAGCAGGCGGCGCTCGACCGGCGCGAGGCGATCGATCTCCTCGCGGAGCCGCTCCGGATCGCTCAGCGTCTCCCACGCGTTCTCGAGGGACAGCGCGATGGGCGGCGTCGCCGGGCGGCCGAGGTAATGCGTCGCGATCGCGCTCATCGTCTCGAACGGCGCCTGCGCGAGGAGCGCCCGGATCGCCCGCGGATCCTCGCTCTCCCAGCTCTTCAGCTGGACCAGGAACGCCGCCGGGAGCACGAGCTCGATGCCCTCGTCGGTCTTGCGCGCGTAAACCACGCCGCGCGCGATGAGCGGCTCGAGCCCGGCCGGGAGCGAGGGGACCACGAGCACGCCGCCCGCCTCTGCGATGCGGTGGAGCAGCTCGCGGCTGGCGGTCGGGAGACGGGACGGATCGCGCACGTCGGGGAGGCCGACCAGCGCCCGCGCCGCCTGAGACGGCGCGTCGATGCGCTTCGCCGCGTCGATGCGGATCCCCATGCGCGTGATGAGGCCCTTGAGCTCCGACTCCGGGAGGGCGCGGAGGATCGCGTCGAGCCGCCTCGGCGACTCATCGAGCTCAGCCTCGTCACTGCTCGCCATGCCTCCCGATTCGCGTGTCACCCGACCTAGCTCCTCATCTGCAGGATGCCCCCGCCCCGACTGTCGTCCGTTGGTCGTGGTCATGCGCTCGACCTATCTCCCGGAGTTCCGATGACGCACGTTAACCAGCGGAATAGCCAGCCTCCTAACGTACACCAGGATGCTCGTCCAGCTTCAAGAAATCGAGCACTTTCCTCCGCCGTTCACAATTTTCTCCGTTCACCATTTCGGTCGCTTCGGTCGCGGGTGTCGGCAGCGTCGCGCGCCTTGCATCGCACGCCTTGCATCGCACGCCTTGCATCGCGCGTCGCGCATCAGCGTCGCAGGATTCCGCTGCAGGATTCCTGATTCCCATCGCCGCTTCGGTCTCCACCCGGGCCGTCTCGAGGTCTTGTGTCGTACGGCAGAGCCGCACGCAATCGCACGACCTCGTACGCACGCGCATGCGTCGGTGCGTTCGCGGTGCCGCGGTGCGCGACGCGCGGCATGACGCGTCTCCACACGACGCTCGATGTCCACCGCGCCATTCCGCGCCGGCGCGCCCGCCCGCCGCCGCGGAGATTCCGTCGCGGGCCGCGCCCGCGACGCCGCGATGTCGCGCGCGCGTCATGGCCCCGCTGCGAGCCGACCGGATCGCCGGATCGCTCTCGAGCGATGCGCTCCGCGACGAGCCGCGCTTGCCTTCCCGTAGGCTCGCGTGGGAACGTCGCGCACCTCCTTGATTTCCCGCCCCTGCTCGACGCGCATCATCCTGTGCTCCATGCCGCACGCCCGGAGCGACGCTCCCTCCCGCCCGCGCACACGCCCGCAGCTGGACGCCGTCAGGCGACTCCTGAGTGACCTGCCACCATTTGCGCCCATGGGGTCGCGTGGAGAGCCATCGTGATCCTGCGCGACCCGGTCCACGGCCTGATCGAGTTCGAGAGCGGCGAGGCGGCGATCGTCCCGCGCCTGCTCGGCGCCCGAGAGGTGCAGCGGCTGCGGCGGATCCGGCAGCTCGGGCTGACCTCGCTGGCGTACCCGGGCGCCGAGCACACCCGCTTCGCGCACGCGCTCGGGGCCGCCCACGTGATGCGCCTCCTGATCGCGAGGTTCCGCCAGATCGACCGCGACCTCCCGTTCTGGCAGAGGGTGACCAGCGATCGCGCGCGCGACGCGATCGCCGCAGCGTTCCTGCACGATCTCGGCCACGGTCCGCTCTCTCACCTCTTCGAGGAAGCCATGCCGGGCGCGCTCCACCATGAGCGCTGGACCGAGCGCATCCTGCTCGACCCGGCCTCGGACGTGCACCAAGTGCTCGTGCGCCAGGACCCCTACCTGCCACAGCGGGTGGCCGATCTCATCGGCGGACGACACGAGCTGCCGTACCTCGCCAAGGCGGTGAGCGGCACGTTCGACGTCGATCGCTGCGACTACCTGCTGCGCGACGCGCACGCGACGGGCGTGCGGTACGGCGAGTACGATCTGCCGTGGCTGCTGCGCAGCCTCAGGTTCAGCGACGTCCAGGTGGAGATGCCCGGCGGCGGCGCCGCGTCCGCCCCGCCCGCGCCCGCGCTCGCCATCGACGGGACGAAGGGGATGCGCGCCATCGAGTCGTTCCTGCTCGCCCGTTACTTCATGTTCCAGCAGGTCTATTTCCACAAGACCACGCGCAGCGCGGAGTGGATGATCGGCGCCATCCTCCGGCGCGTCGTCGCCCGCCTCGCCGCCGGAGACCGGATCCCCGAGGTGCCCGCCGCCGTCGCGGCGATGGCCGTCGGCGAGATGCCCTCGCTGGAGCAGTACCTGGAGCTCGACGATCAGATCCTGCTCGGGGCGATCCACGCGTGGGAGGCGGCGCCCGATCCCGTGCTCTCCGATCTCGCCCGCCGCCTGCGCGCGCGCTCGCTGTTCAAGTCGGTCGAGCTGTTCCCCGAGCCCGGCGAGACGCCGGCCGAACGCGACGCGCGGCGCGCGGCGTCGCTGGAGACCGTGCGCGAGATCGCGCAGGGCGCCGGGTTCGACCCGGATGTGTACGTCGGCGTCGACATCGCGGAGGACACGCCCTACGCCGAGGACGAGTCGCTCCCGGTCGTTTACCCGAGAGGACGCCCGCGGCGCCCCGCCGAGGTGTCCTTCTTGCTGGACCGGCTGCGCAACGAGACGATGACGCGCACCCGGATCCTCTTCGCGCCCGAGCTGAAGGACGCGGTGCGGGAGGCGCTGATACGCTGATGACCACCACGAACAAGGCAGCACGGGGAGCGGTCGAGCCCGCGCGAGCGCGCTCCGGCGTGCGCGCGCGCCGGGGCGCAGCCGCCAGGGCGCTCGCCGGCGCCGCGGCGCTCGCGGCGCTCGCGGGGGCGTCCACGGCGCGCGCGGACGGCGACGGCGCCTACGGCCGCCTGGACGGAGACCTCGATCTGCGCGCGGGCGCGGGAGCGTCGTTCGCGAGCGGCGGCCCGGCGCTCTGCGCGCACGGCGCCGCGGCCTACCTCTCGACCGCAGGGCTGTACGCGCACTACACCGACGCGCTCGGCGCGCAGGGGGCGACCGTCGCGCGCTCGATCGCCGGCGGCGTCTTCCTTCAGCCGCTGTTCCTCGGCCGGTACGCGAGCGATCTCGAGCTCGGCGCGCCGTGGCTCGACCTGCTCATCGATTCGGTCGCGCTCGGCGTGGGCTCGTTCTGGGAGGCCCCGCCGGGAGGCGGGCTCCGGTCGGAGCCCGGGATCGAGCTCGCGCTGTCGCTCGACGTGCCGCTCCTGGGCCACGCCACGGGCCCGTTCCTCGGCGTGCGCGGCGCGCTCCGCTGGCGCGGGCCGGCGCTCGAGGGCGACGCGAGCCCGCGCGACGAGCAGCGGGCGCTCCTGTCGATCGCGCTGAGCTGGCACCACGTCGTCCCCGCGCACATCGTCGACGCCGGCGACCGAGCCCCCGCCCGGGTGGCGGCGAGGCGCAGCGAGGCGGGCGCGGGGGCCCGTTGAGCGCCGCGCTCGACGAGCTGCGCGCGGCGCTCGTGTCCGCGTTCCGCGCCGGGCTCGCGGAGCTCGATCCCGCGGGGCTCGTCGAGCGCGCGCTCGACGCCGAGGCCGCCGCGAGGCGCGGCCGCGTGGTCGTGATCGCGGCGGGAAAGGCGGCGCTCGGGATGGCCCAGGGCGCGCTCCGAGCATGGGGCGACCGCATCGCCGGAGGGCTCGCCGTCACCGTGGCGGCCCCGGCGACCTCCGCGCGCGATCGGCAGGCGGCGCCGGCCGATCCCGAGGAGGCCGCGCTGCGCCCGCTGCGCGTGATGCGCGCGGCGCACCCGATCCCCGACGCGCGCAGCGTGGAGGCGGCCGAGGCTGCGCTCGCCGCGGCGGCCGCGCTCGGGCCCGACGACCTCCTGCTGGCGCTCGTCTCCGGCGGCGCCTCGGCGCTGCTCGCGGCGCCGCCCGCGGGCGTGTCCCTCGCGGACAAACAGGCCCTCGTGGCGGCGCTCCTCGAAGGGGGCGCCCCGATCCAGGAGGTCAACCTCGTTCGCCGCCACCTCTCGCGGATCAAGGGCGGGCGGCTCGCCGCGGCGGCGGCGCCGGCGCGCGTGCTGACGCTGCTCCTGAGCGACGTCGTGGGCGGGCTGCCGCACGACATCAGCTCGGGCCCCACCGTCCCGGACCCGACGCGCGTGGAGGAGGCGCTCGCCGCGCTCCACCGCCGGGCCCCCCAGCTCGCGCGGCTCGCGCCCGCGCTCAGCGAGTCGCTGAAGCCTTCGGAAGCGCGCCTCCTGGAGGCGCGGCTGCTCGCCGATCCGGACAGGCTCGCCGAGCGCGTGGCGGCCGCCCTCGCCGGCAGGACGGGGCTGCGCGCGGTCGCCGCCCCCGCCGAGGACGGCCACGCGCGCGCGCTCGTCGAGCGTCGCCTCGCGCTCGCGCGCGCCCTCGCGCCGGGCGAAGCGGTCGTGATCCCGTGCGAGCCGACGCTGGCGCTGCCGGCCCAGCGCGGCGCCGGCGGCCGCGCCGGGTGGATCGCGCTCGCCGCCGTGCGCGAGCTGCCGCCGGACGTCGCGCTCCTCTGCGCCGCGTCCGACGGCGCCGACGGCAGCTCCGGCGCGGCGGGCGCGGTCGTCGCTCGGGCGGCGGCCGCCGCGATGGATGACCGCGCGATCGACGCGGCGCTCGCGGGCTTCGACGACGCCGCCGCGCACCGCGCCCTCGGCACGCGCATCGAGACCGGGCCGACAGGCCACAACCTCACGGACCTGCACATCGTCGCGCGCGCCCCGGCGCGCGGCGCGATCGCGGGCTGATCTCGCGGCGCGCGGAGCCCCGCGCCGCGCCCGCGCCGACGATGCCGCGCGGAGGCCCGCGGCGCGCGCCGCTCACCGCGCCGACAGGGGTCGCGTCACTGCGGCTCGGCGACGGCCGCGGTCGTGTCGCCCATCGCCTCGCGCACCGCGAGGGCCAGCGCGCAGCTGTTCGCCTGCCGCTGCCGCGCCTCGAGCACGCCCCCCTCGACGGACGGCGTTCCGCCGATGAGGTGGCCGTTCGCCTCGCGGCGCACCCGCAGGATGGGCTTGCCGTCCGACAGCCGCCACACCCCGACCCGCGCCATGTGCGGCACCCCGAGCAACGCCTCGGTGCTCGTCGCGCCCTCGGCCGGCTCGTCGAGGACCAGGAGGTAGTACTGCGCCCGCGTCAGCAGGTCCGCCGCGAGCGGCACGTCGTCGCGCATCGTGTCCTCGAAGCTCGACTCGAGGAGCCGCAGGCGCAGCTCGCTCGAGGCGTCCTGCGCGTCGCGCACCCACTCGTCGGAGAGGACCTGCATCGTCCGGTAGGCGACGCGCAGGTTGAACGGCTGCGCGGGGCGCGAGCAGCGCTCGGCCTCGTTGCAGTACTCGCCCGCGGGGCAATCCCGCGTGCGCTTGCACTCGGCGCCGGCCAGCGGGTTCGGGTTCGGCACCCGCAGGAGACACGCGGTGAACGCGTCGCGGAGCGACTGCTGCGCGTTCTTGCGGACGGCGTCGACGCTCGTCGCCTCGTCCACCCGAAGGCGCAGGTAAATGCCCGCAAGCTCACGGAAATTCCACGTCTTGAGCGCGTCGCGATCCACGAGCTCGGCCCCGGCGCTCCGCGCCAGATCGAGGGTCCAGCCCTCCACGCGCTCGCGCATCGGGAACCAGCGCGGACCGAGCTCGACCGCGACGGCGCGCTGGCGCGCCATCAGCTTCTGGCGCGCGCTCTCGATCTGGCCCTGGGACCACTTCCAGTGGAGGATCGCCGAGACCGCGAGGATGAGCGCCGTGTAACCCCAGAACTTCGCCGGGGGCCAGCGCATCTTCGAGCGCGCTTCCCGCGCCTTGTGGACCGAGGGCAAGCCGCGTTCGCGAGGCGGCTGTTCAGACGACATAGGAGAGGCTCCACGCAGGAGGCACCGGTACGATCACGCGCGCAGGACGGCCTCCTCCACACGGGCTGCGCGGAGGAGATGGCCGCGCCGAGCGCGCCGCCGTTGCCACCACGTCCGATGGTGACCGGGGCCGCCGGGCATCGCCCAGCGCGCCCCTTCCTTCTGTGCTCGATAGGTCAAGAAGCGAGGATCACTGCGACTTCGGGAGCTTGCTGACCATGAAGCTGACGTTCGGGTAGCCGGCGAACGCCGCGGTCTGGAACACGCTCTTCACGACCAGCGCGGGCACGTTCTGGTCGACCTGGAGGATGCACACGCCCGGGAACGGCTTGTTCGGCTGCACCTGCTTCCACAGCTCGCGCTTGTTCTTGAGCAGGTTGAACAGCTCGTCGATCTTCTGGAGGCGCCCGAGCTCTTCGATCGCGCGCGTCGAGCCGGCCAGGGCGCCGTCGACGAGGATCTGGTTGCCGTTCACCGCGACCATCGGCGCGTCGATGACGTCTTCGACGTTCTCCGCCTTCGGGAGCTTGACGTTCTTGTCGACGGCGATCTCGCCCGACGCCGAGAAGGACATCAGGAGGAAGATCACGGTCACGACGAGGAAGTCGATGAAGCTCACGAGGTTGAGCCCCGCGTTCGGGCTGCGTGCGCCGTGCCCGGACACCTTGTTCCACACGAACCGGAGCGGCACGCCCTTCATCAGCCGGCGGCCCGGCTGATGGATCACGTGAGCGTGGGGGTTCTTGTGGTGCTTCGGATTGAACCTATCCATGTGCGCGCTCCTGCCTCAGCGGACCGAGAACGTCATGTTGAACACGGGGACCTGCTTGTTCCCATCCGGCAGCCGCATCTCGCGCTTCGGCGCGTAGAGCGCGTCGAGCACCGCGACGATCTCCTTGAAGGGCGTGCGGTTGTCGGTGTGGAGGATGGCCTGGTCGAGCTTCTTGTCGCTCGGGTCCCGGTGGCCGCCGTGCGTCTTCCACTCCTCCTCGATCCGCTTCGCCAGCTCCGGGTAGCGGATGATCTTCGAGCTCGGGTCGCCGATCTCGACGGGCGCCTTGTTCACCTTGACCTCGTTGACCACCGTCGCGCCCTGCTTCCACACGAGCCCGAACTCGCTCTCGCCGATGTGCAGGTTCAGCACCTTCTCCGGCGTCTGCGGGGTGAGCTCCTTGTTCGGATCGGGCGGGCCAGGGACCTGGGCGTCCGCGTTCATGCGCGAGTTGGTGACCCAGACCGCCGTGATCAACAGGAATGCAATCGTGACCATCAGCAGGTCGATGAACGGGATCATGTTGATATCGCTGTTCGTCGACCGCTTCTTGCCGCCACCGTCGCCGACGTCTACGCCGCCCATATTGCCTTCCCAACGTGAGCCGAAGCTCACCTATCCAAGTTGTTGCGGGAACGCCCTGCTCGCAGCTCGCGGAGGGCCACCATGCTGGGTCTGACTTCGTCGCTCTGCTGAAGTTCCCGGGGCCCCGGCGGCGCGAGCCGTCCGGGGCTTCGAGGCACGAAAGCGGGCCCAGGCGGAGGCGCGAGGGGCGCGCTCGACGACCTGGGCCCGCCGAGGACCATCAGGCAGCCGCCTGCCCGACTGCCGCGACATTCACCTTCTGGCGGTTCGCGACGACGAGGTTGAGGATCTGCACCGACGCCTCGTTGATGTCGTCCTCGATGTGCTGCGTCTTGCCGTTCAGCACGGCGAAGCCGATGAGGCCGATGATCGCCACGCCGAGGCCGAAGGCGGTGCAGTTCATGGCCTCGGAGATGCCGAGGGCGAGCACGCGGGCCTTCTGGCTCGGGTCGACCGACTCGCCGGCGACGGAGCCGAAGGACTTGATGAGGCCCGTCACGGTCCCGAGCAGGCCGGAGAGCATCGCGAGGTTCGCGAGCAGCGCGAGGTACGAGGTGCGCGCCCCGATCTTCGGCAGCTCACGCAGAGCCGCCTCGTCCATCGCCGCCTGGACCTCCTCGTCGGGGCGGTTCACCTTGACGAGACCGGCCTGAACGATGCGAGCCAGCGGGGCGTTCGCCGCGGAACACATCTTCACAGCCTTGGCGACATCTCCCGCCAGGATGCACTTCTGCATGGTGGCGAGGAAGACGTCCTTGTTGATGGACGAGCCGAACAGGTAGAGGGCGCGCTCGACGATGATGCCGATCGTCAGGATCGACCAGAACAGGATGGGCCACATACCCCACCCACCCTCTTTGAAAGCTTCATACGCTCCGTGCATTGCTTCTGTCCTCCAGTTCGCCTCGCGTCCCCGGGATGAGGTTTCGCGCAACTCGATCGGTTCCCTATGTCAGACTCGTGTTGCCGAGGGGCGGCAGTCTTTCACTCACACGTAAGAAGAACGGATGAGAGGCCTATTTCGCTTGGCGGCGCTGGCCGTGGACGGCTTGCTCCTGTCGCTCTCTGGCGAGATGCGCACGGGACGCTAACCGAGCGGCGCTGACCTCTGCAAGAGTCCTGATCGTCTCTTCTGGTCCCGGCGCCCCGCGCCGTCCCAGCTCTCTCACCTGTCGTCCAAGACTGACTTCGCGTCGTCACGCCAGGGGCCCGTGATGGCTCTGAGCGCGGCTCCCCGTCCACCGCACGAGCGTGCCGCCATCCGGCCAAGCTACGCCGATGCGCCCGGGGGACTCGCGCATCTTCGCGATTGAGACCCGGCGCCGTCAAGAGAGATTTGGCCACACGTGGGCGCTCTGATGCGGGCAAAACTTTACAACAATCGCAGGGTTATGTCACGATCCGCGAGGCGCCACATGCGCCGGCCGCCGGCGGATCCCGCGGACCTCGGGGCGGCGCAGCGCCGACCCGACGGCCGTCGGCGCGTCAGCGCACCGCGGCAGTGCGATCGGCATTACCCGATGAGGACGCGCAGCGACTCAGCAGGCGAGCGGACGCGGGAGGCGGCAGAGCACGGCGGTCCGGTCGGGCGCCGGCGACGGGGGTGTTTCAGGGGGCTCCGTACCCCTCCGCCCGCGGCCCGACCTGCGCCGCCTCGCGCGTCCGGCGCGCGCTCGCCGCGAGGAGCGCGCTGGTTCTGCGGGGATCTGCGGCGATCCCGGCCTCTCGCCGCCCGGCGCGGCCCCATCGCCGAGCTTGCGCAGGGGATCGGGCGGCAGTTATAGTCGCCGCGCCTAGAGATTGTCGGGCTTCTGACGACGCTGAGAAAGGGACTTCGAGGATGCGTCATCTGCTGATGTTGGCGGCCGAGGGTGGTGGCGAAGGTGGGATGTGGGAGGCCATCAAGCACAATCCGACCTTCCTGATCGCGAACCTGGTCGTCTCGGCGGTCGTGGTGACGATCATCATCGAGCGGACCGCGTTCCAGCTGGGACGCTACCGCGTGAACTCCAAGGAGTTCTTCGCGCAGGTCAAGAAGCTGGTGGCCGCCGGCAACATCGACCGGGCCATCAAGCTCTGCGACGCGAGCGATTACCCGATCCTGCAGCTCGTGAAGGCCGGCCTGACCCACGCGAACAAGGGCGCGGACGAGATCGACGCCGCCCTCAGCGAGAAGCTGTCCGAGCTCAAGCCGGCCGTGGAGAAGCGCATCGGCGCCCTCTGGTCGCTCGCGAACATCGCGACGCTGATCGGCCTCATCGGGACGGTCTCCGGCCTGATCAACACGTTCGCCTCCATCGCCGCCCAGGGCCTCTCCCAGGCCGACAAGCAGCGGATGCTCTCGAACGGCATCGCGGAGGCCATGTACAACACGGCGTTCGGCCTCGCCATCGCCGTCGTGTGCATGATCGCCCACGTCATCCTCCACACCCGCTCCAAGAACATCCAGCACGATCTGGAGGCGACCACGGAGCGCGTCTTCAACCTGCTCACGATCAGCAGCAAGCCTGGCTACTAGCCCATGGCGGACCCGCAAGACGTCCCGCTCAGCTCGGCGCAGCGATCGAAGATCCGGCGCCTCTCGCAGCCCAAGGAGCCCGAAGCCGGGGAGGAGGCCGGCGAGCTCAACGTCGTTCCGTACCTCGACATCATCACGAACATCCTCATCTTCGTGCTCGCCAGCGTCTCGGTGACATTCGTGTCGTCCATCGACACGACGCCGCCATCCATCGGCGGGGGCAAGGTGCGCAGCGAGCTCTCCAGCAAGGCGCTGAACCTCTCCGCGTTCATCACCAGCCAGGGGATCTCGCTGAAGACGTCGAGCGGCAACATCGCGACCGGCTGCCAGGACGTGGGCGGCGGGGTCACGGTGCCGAAGACGAACGAGAGCTACGACTTTCCTGCCCTCACGGCGTGCGCGAAGCGCCTCAAGAACGCCCGCCCCGAGTTCAAAGAGGAGACGCAGGTGACGATCACGGCGAACCCGGGCATCGACTACAAGACGATCATCGACGTGATGGACGCGCTGAGGAGCGACGCCGGGGAGGCGCTGTTCCCGGAGGTCCACTTCGGAGTCGCCCGATGAGCGCCGAGCAGCCCCCTCCGCCGCGGCCGAAGGCGAGCATCGTCCGCTACAAGGCGGCCCTCCGGAAGGCGATCCGCAGGAACCGGCGGGAGCCGGAGATCGACTTCCTGAACATCACGGCGATGCTCGACCTGATGACGATCATCCTCGTCTTCTTGCTGAAGAGCGTGGGTTCGTCGGCGGCATCCATCCCGCAATCGAAGGACCTCACCCTGCCGAAGTCGGTGATGCAGTCCGAGCCCTCCCAGGAGGGCGTGGTGGTCATCGTCTCGAAGTCGCAGATCCTGGTCGGCGAGGATCCGACCCCGATCGTCCTCCTGCCCAACCGCGAGCAGCTCGCCCAGTCCGGCGTCGACGCAAAGTACAAGCGCAGCGGACCGAACGATCTGTACATCGTGCCGCTCGCGAACGCCCTCTCCCACGCGCGCGAGACCGACAAGGCCATCCGCGCCGCGAAGGGGCTCGATCCTTCGTCGTCCGAGGCGATCATCGTGGCCGACGCGACCACGCCGTACCGCCTGCTGATCGAGGTCATGTTCACCCTCGGGCAGAGCGAGTTCGGCAAGTACCACCTCATGGTCCTGAGCGGCAGCAAGCAGTAGCCCCCCGCCCTGCCGGTAGCCCGCCGGCGGCGGCCTCCCGGCGATCGCGGGCGGCGCGCTCCCCCCCACGGGCGCGCGCCGCCGCTCCCCTGGATCAGTCGACCGCGAACAGCTCTTCCAGGTCGGCCTTGGTGAGCTTCTTGGCGCCGCCCGCGTCCTCGCTGAGGACGGACGCGACGAGCTGACGCTTCTTGTCCTTGAGCAGCAGGATCTTCTCCTCGATCGTGCCCGCGGCGATGAGCCGGTAGGCCGTGACCACCTTCGTCTGCCCGATGCGGTGGGCGCGGTCGGTGGCCTGCTGCTCGACGGCCGGGTTCCACCACGGATCGAAGTGGATCACCGTGTCCGCCGCGGTGAGGTTCAGGCCGGTGCCGCCCGCCTTCAGGCTGATGAGGAAGACAGGCACGCTCGGGTCGCTCTGGAAGCGCTCGACGCGCTCCGGCCGGTCCTTCGTGGAGCCGTCGAGGTACTCGTAGGCGACGCCATCCTCCTTCATCGCCTTCTCGATCAGCTTCAGCATCATCACGAACTGGCTGAAGACGAGGACCTTGTGCCCGCCCTCGACCGCGTTCGCGATGAGCTCGCGGACCGCCACGAGCTTGCCCGAGTCGTCGTCGCCGAACTCGCGCGGCAACCCGAGCAGCCGCGGATCGCAGGCCGCCTGCCGCAGGCGGGTGAGGCCGGCGAGGATCTGCAGCTGGCTCTTCGCGAGGCCGACGCGCTCGACCTCGCCGAGGACCTGCGCCCGCACCTCGCGCGCGACCTGCAGGTAGAGCGCCCGCTGCTCGCCGGTGAGATCGCAGATCTGATCCATCTCGATCTTCTCCGGCAGATCCTTGGCGACCTCCTGCTTCGTGCGGCGCAGGATGAACGGGTGGATCGCGGCGCGGAGCCGCTGTGCGGTCTTGTAGTCGCCCGCCTCGATCGGCCGCGAGAAGCGGGCCTCGAACTTGTCGAGCGAGCCGAGCAGGCCCGGCGAGACGAAGTCGAAGATCGACCAGATCTCCGACAGCCGGTTCTCGATGGGCGTGCCCGTCAGGGCGAGCCGGCGCTTCGCGCGGAGCCGCTTGGCCGCGGCGGCGGTGGCGCTCATCGGGTTCTTGATGTGCTGCGCCTCGTCGAGGATGGCGTAGGTCAGGTCGAGCTGCGCGAGGAAGTCCTCGTCGCGCCGGAGGAGCGCGTAGCTCGTGATCACCACCTCGGCGGCCTTCACCTCGTCGATCTGGTCCTTGCGATCGGCGCCGTGCCAGAGGGCGACCGAGAGCGAGGGCGCGAACCGGGCGAGCTCGCGCTCCCAGTTCGTGACGACGCTCGTCGGGGCGACGATCAGCGCGCGCATGTGCTTCTCCTCCTGCTTGACGGCGAGCAGGAGGGCGATCGTCTGGACCGTCTTGCCGAGGCCCATGTCGTCGGCGAGCACGCCGCCAGAGCCGATGTCATGGATGAACTTGAGCCATGACAGGCCGGCCTCCTGGTAGGGGCGGAGCGTCGCCTTCAGGTTCCGGGGCCGCTTGGTGCTGCCGATCTCGTCGATGTTGCTGAGCTTGTGGAAGAGCTCGCGCGCGGAGGCGGTCACGCTCGAGCCGCTCGCGTGCTGGAGCAGCTCGTGCACCCGGCCGGCCTGCGCGAGCGGCAGCCGGCCGCTCTTGCCGGCCGCCATCATCAGCTCGACCTCGCGATCGAGCATCGCGCGCACGGCGTCGGGATCGAACGCGGCGAACGACCCGTCCTCGAGGCGGACGTAGCGCTTGCCCTCCGCGAGACAGCGGCGCAGCTCGTCGCGATCGACGCCGACGCCCTCGCTCTCGAAGCTGAGCTTGACGTTCAGCCAGTCCATCCCCGAGGTGACCTTGGCGAACACGCCGATCGGCCTGCTGCGCACCTGCGTGTCGACGAGATCCTCGGGGACGAAGAGGTCCCAGTCGTCGGGGAGCTCGGCGAGCCCCTCGGTCCAGAACGTGAGCGCATGATCGCCGTTCGCGATGAAGCCCTGGCCGGTCTCGTCCGGCTTGAGCCCGAGGGCGAGCAGCTTGCTCGCCGCCTCCTGCTGCGCGGCGATGTCCACGCGGATGCAGCGGGCGCGCTTCATCCCCTCCTCGGGCGGCTGCACGAGCACCGGCGGCGACATGCCGTCGGCGCGCACGGCGACCTCCGCGTCGCCGTAGGCGGCGAACAGCGTGACGCGCGCCTCGATGAGCGAGCCGCCCGCGCGCATGCGGAACGTGGGCACGAGGTCGACGACCTCGGCGATCTGGTTCAGGTCGGGCAGCTCGGCGCCGACCTCGAGCGCGATCTTGGGCAGCCCCTGCATGATGATGCGGGGCAGCTCGCTCATCGGCTCGCCGATGGTCGGCGAGCGGAGCAGGCGGCGCATCGCCGCGGGGGAGACGCGCTTGTCGATGCGGCGCGCGAGCCCCTCCTGCGTGTCGATGTGCCAGCCCGGCCAGCCCTCGAACCACCCGCCTTGCAGGAGCGAGAAGCGGCGCTTGTCGTTCACCCGCTCGAAGCTCGCCTTGACGATGATGGTGTCGCCGCCGACGGTCTCGAGATCGAAGCGCGGCCGCAGGCTGTCCTCGCCGAAGCGGAGCTGCATCAGCGCCGGCTCGAGGAGCACGCGCTGGCCTTCGAGCAGCGGGAGCAGCTCGGCCACGTCCTCGCCGCGGATGTCGACGGCCGGGTGGCGCGGGTTGCCGCTCTCGAACCGGGCGAGCAGCCGGAGCGCGTCCCGGTCGGGCGTCGGATAGAGCGCCTGCCAGGCGAGCGCCGCGGAGGGCAGCACCGGGACGCGCGCCTCGGCGTCGAGGACGGTGACGGTCAGCGCCCCCTGCCGCACGTGGAGGCGGAACTCCACGCGACGGGCGCCGGTGACCCCCTCGGGCGGCAGCCAGGCGCCGATCCCGGTCTGCTTGGCCGTGGCGTCGAGGACCGGCGCCGTCAGGGTGACGGGCGAGCCCGGCGGCCCGAGGTTGCCGACGACGGTCGGGACGGGCACGGGCGGCGTGATCGCCAGCCGCCCTCGGCGGTCGCGCCGGCGCACGCGCTTCAGGGCGTCCCCGCCGGCGTGGGCGGTCTGCGGGACGAGCGCCGGGATCGGCGGCTCGCGCCGGGGCTGCGCGCCGCGGGCCTGGTCGCGGATGCTGATGAGCAGCGCCGCGACGTGCTTGCAGTGCTGTCCAGCCTTCTGGAATGCCGGACAGGAGCACTGCGACTGGATTCCGTCGGGCGAGAGCTCGACCTTGACCGGATACGGCTCGGAGTCGGCGGCGCGGACGGTGCCGCTCGCCATCGTCTCGTTGATGGAGATGTCCTCGACAACGCGGCGGCGGAAGTACTCGAGCCCGCGGAGGAAGGTGCGGGCGCCAAGGAGCCTTCGCAGGCCACGATCGCTGAGGGTGGAGAGTGCGTCGGAGATCGGAGGCGGCACGTCGTGGGCTCGGGATACATGCGGCGGCAATTCGCCGGGATGGGTCGGGTGGACGGGATCCCTGGCGGATCCCGCTGGATGAAGAACCTTCATCAGATGAAGAACGGCAAGAACACGATGGTCACGGCGGGGAGCATCTTGATGAGCACGTGGATCGCAGGACCGGCCACGTCCTTGAGAGGATCGCCGATCGTGTCGCCCACGACGGCGGCGCCGTAGGTGGGGTTGTCCGCCCGCGCCCCGGTCTCGTCGACAAGGTAGCGCCCACCGTGCGCGCCGGTCGCGATGTACTGCCTCGCATTGTCCCAGATCGCCCCGGTATTCCCTAAGAAGAGCGACCCGAGGACGCCTGCGACCGTCCCGGCCATGATCAGGGCCGCGACTGAATCGGCCGCGACCAGAGGATTATCTTCCGTCCTTGCAAAGCGCAAGGCAAGTCCCACGACGACGGGCACCACCGCGGAGACGAGGGCCGGCGCGATCATGTGGCGCAGCGCCGCCCGAGAGACCATCTCGACGCAGGGCTCGTGGTCCCCGACGAAGCCCGGCGGCCGGGCCCGGGCCTGGCGCCTCACCTCGTCGAGGACGCGCCGACCGGCCTGGAGCACGTTGCGGATGCAGCGGCCGGCCAGCCAGAAGACCAGGAGGATCCCGACCAGCGCGCCGAGGTAGACCTCGGGCCGGTCGAGGCGCACGACCATCGCGGCCGTCTCGCCGCTGCTCGGCGCGCTCAGCGTCAGCGCGCGCCGCCGGGACTCGTCGAGGTAGCCGGCGACGAGCAGCAGCGAGGCGAGCGCGGCCACCCCGGCCGTGTACGCCTTCGTGAGCGCCTTCGTGGTGTTGCCGACCGCGTCCAGCACGAGCGTGCGCCCGCGCACGTCCGGCCGCTCGCGGGCGACCGTCAGGGCGACGATGCCGCCCGCGTTGTCGACGATGGGGCCGAACGCATCCATGGCGAGGACGTAGCCCGCGGTACCCAGCATCCCCATCGTGGCGACCGCGGTCCCGAACAGACCCCCGCCGGCGAGCCCGGAGCGGGCGCCGAGCAGGTAGGAGCCGAACGTCGCGCCGACGACGACGAGGAGCGGGAGCACCGAGCTCTCCAGGCCGATGGCGAGCCCGCGCAGCACGGCCATCGCGGAGCCGCTGCGGGCCGCCTCGGCGAGCTCGCGCACCGGGCGGTGCCGCTGCTCGGTGTAGTACTGCGTCACGTGCAGCACGCCGATGCCCGTGACGATGCCGAGGACGCCGCACGCGAAGAAGACGACCCAGTGGGCGCCGAGCAGCCACTTGGCGGCCCCGGCGATGCCGACGGCGTGCAGGATGGCCGTCACGTAGAGCCCCCGCAGGAGCGCGTTGAAGGCGTCCTCGCGGTCGTCGGTCTTGACGACCATCACGCCGAAGAGCGTGGCGATGAGGCCGAACGCGCGGCTGACCAGCGGGAAAAGCACGACGGCGAGGGCGCTCGGGAGCCCGGCGTTGTTGCGGAAGAGCATGGCGCCGACCACCATGGCACCCGCGTTCTCGGCGACGGTCGAGGCGAAGACGCCGGCCGCCCGCCCGGCGCAATCTCCGACGGTATCGCCGGCCAGGTCGACGATCGTGGCCGGGTTCTGCAGGTCGTCCTCGTCGAGGCCGACCTCGGCGCCCGCGAGGTCGGCGCCGAGGTCGGCCGCCTTGGAGAAGGTGCCGCCGCCGAGCTGCGCCATCAGGGCCGCGAAGGAGGCGCCGAGGGGGTAGCCGGCGATGACCCAGGGGATGGTCGGGGCCAGCGCGAGCGCCTCGGCCGGCTCGGCGCCGAAGCCGCCGCGGAACGCGAGGACCGCGGCGAACAGGCCGCCGAGGCCGAGCAGGCTCATGCCGGCGACGAAGAGCCCCGACACGGCCCCGCCGCGCAGGGCGATCTGCAGGGCGAGGTCGAGCGAGCGGCGGGCGCCGCTCGCCGCGCGCACGCTGGTGCGGGGCGCGATCCAGGTGGCGACCCGGCCCGTGGCGACCGCGCTGGCGGCGCCGACCGCGAACGAGAGCGTCAGCCAGACCCCGAGCTCCAGCGCCGGGACGGGGTTCTTCTCCCCGGCGCGCCGGAGCAGGCCGTACGCGAGGAAGATGGCGCCCCCGAGCATCGCGGAGACCGCGGCGATCACGCTGCTCTGGCGGCGAAAATACGCCTCGGCGACGCCCTGGATGGTCGCGGCCACCCGCTGCATCTCGGGCTCGACCGCGGGGCGCGCGACGACCCAACGAGCGAGGTAGACCGCAAAGGCGAGCCCGAGCAGGCCGCCGCTGAGGATGAGCGCAAGCTCCGTCATGACGGGCGGACCGGGCGCGCACCGTGCAAGCGCTGCCTCGGCCGGTGAGGGATGTGCGGGCGGAGCCCGCGGAAGCGCCGCAGGAACCCGCGCTGCAGCGGCGCACGCCTTCCCTACTCCGGCCAGGTGGGCCGCGCAAGCGAAGACGACGCGCGCGGCCCGGTCATTTCACGTCAGGCACGTCGCGCGCATCGCGCCCGACCGCGTGGTCGAGGCGGGTCTTCGCGACGAGCGCCCCGACGCGCGCGTTGAGCTGCTGGAGCCGCGCGCGGGTGACCTCGGTCTCGGCGTCGACCAGGTCGACGCTCGTGGCCCGCCCGGCCCGGAACAGCTCGGACCGGACGCGCATCGACTCCGCGGCCGCCGCGAGCTGGCGCTCGGCGGACTCGATGCTGCTCGCGGCCTTGGCCAGCTCCGCGTAGGCGGACGCCACCTCGAGCCGGAGGGCGTCGCGCAGCGCGGCCTTCTGCTCGGCGACCTGCGCGGTGCGGGCGCTCGCCTCGGCGGAGGCCCCGGCGGTCGTCGCGATGTCGTTGAGGACCCACGTGGCGCGTACACCGGCGGTCCATGTCATGTCGAACTGGTCTCGCTGCGGGAAGATGCGCTGGTTCGGGTTCGCGTAGGTGACATCGGCGAACGCGTCCACGCGCGGGAAATAGCCCGCCCGGGTGACCGCCTCGGCCTTCTCGAGCGAGTACAGCGTCTCGTCGAGGGCGCGGATCTCGAGGCGTCTCTGGAGCGCCTCCTGGAACAGCGCCGGGAGGGCTTCGGCCGGCGGCTTCGCGGGCGCGCTGCCCATCACGTCGATCCCGAGGGTGAGCGGCCTGTCCTGCGCCGCCCCGAGGGCGATCCGGATCTGGTCATCCGCGACCAGGAGCGCGGCCTGGGCCTCGTTGAGCACCTGCTCCGCGCCGGCCACCTGGGCCTCGAGCCGGAGCACGTCGGCCCGCGAGAGCAGCCCCACCTCGAACGTGCGGCGCGCGTCCTCGACGTGGGCCCTGGCCTGAGCCACCGCCTCGCCGGCGACGACCACCTGCCCCTTCACGCGAACCCAGTTGAAGAACGCAATTTTCGCGTCCGCCGCGGCCTGCAGCGTCTCTGCCTGCAGCTCGAGCTTCTTCGCGCTCTCGGCGTGCGAAGCCGCCGCATACCCCTGCGAGATGCGGAGCACGTAGTCCGAGATGGGCACGGCGAGGTTCGCCGTGAGCGCGTAGCTGTTGACCGGCGTTGGCGCGAGGAACCCGTCGGACATCGCCCCGAGGATCGCCGTGACGATGGCCGCCTGCTCGGGAGGCGTCTCGGGCGGCAGCTGCGGACTGAGGCTCGCTCGCTCGACCTCGGACAGGCGGGTGTAGGACGCCGTTACCGTGACTCGCGGAAAGAAGTTGACCACCGCCTGGTCGACCCTCGCCGACGCCGCGCGGAGCTCGGCCTGCTTCACGCGGAGCGAGGCGCGCGTCCGCAGCGCGGCCTTCGCGACTTCGTCCGGCGTCAGCCCTCCCGGCTGCGGGGCGAGCGCGGTGGCGAGCGGATCGGCCTTCGGCGCCGGCAGCTGGGCCGCAGCGGCGGGGGCCTGGGCGGGCTGCGGCTGACCGGCAGCGGGAGGGGCCGGCGCGGGCTGCGGGGCGGCCGGCGGCTGGGCGGCCCGCGGCGGGGCGGCCGGCTGCGCCGCGGCGGGCGGTGCGAGGAGCCCGAGGGCGAGCAGCCCGGCGAGCGTCGAGGCCAGCGAGGTGCTGCGTCGAGACGAGGGTGCGGTGCTTTTCATGACCGGTCGGTCACTTATGGGCGGTGAAAGCACCCGTCAAGATCGCAGGCGATCGCGCGCATCGCGCCTCGGCGATCGCTCGCTCCCCCCGTCTCGCAAACGTGACCGGGCAGCCCGCGCTCTCGGCCCACGTCGCGCGCGGCGGCGCATGCGCGCATGAACCCGAGGCGGCGCGCCCCGCGCGGTCCAAGACCGCGCTGACACGGTGGTCTGACGTGTTCGTCATGCCGTGCCGCAATGGGCCAGGACAGCCGGGACATGACGGCCGGCTCCCGGGGAGGGAGCCTCGTGTCCAACGCACCGTTCGTACCCGTTCACGCGCGCTGTGGACGGCAGCAATCCGTCGCTCGCCCGGAGGCAGCGCTTATTGCGGCGCTCGATCGAATGGAAGAACATCTCATCAAGTGGCCGCCATCTTGCTTGGCGGCGACCGGAGGCCCTCAATGCATAGACTGCTTGCATCGCGCCGCAGCTTCTCACCGATGCTCGCCATCCTCGCGACCGCATCATCCTTTGCCGCCTGCGCTCCCTGGGATCTCGGTGAGGACGAGCCCCCCAAGGTCGACGATCCCGGCAGCGTCGCGATCGCGGCGGAGCCGCCGCCCGCCATCAGCGGCGGGACGCTCGCCGTCAGCAAGAGCGCTGTGAGGGCGGTCGCCGCGGATCCGGATCGCGACCGGGTGTGGATCGTCGATCTCCAGGCGCAGCGGCTGACCGCGGAGATCGTCCTGGAGAAGGGGGACGAGCCGGGCCGGGTCGTCGAGGACGGCGCCGGGCGCTTCCACGTCGCGCTCCGCCGCGGCGGCGCGATCGTCACGCTCGACGCGGACAGCGGGAAGATCGTCGACCGGCGCGCGGCGTGCCCTGCCCCGAGGGGGATCGCGTACGACGCGAGGACCGACGAGCTCCATGTCGCCTGCCTCGGCGGCGAGCTCGTGACGCTCCCGGCGGGCCCCGGAGCCGCGACGCGCCGCCTGCAGCTCGAGCGCGACCTGCGCGACGTCGTCGTGGAGGGGGAGCGCCTCCTGGTCAGCAAGTTCCGATCTGCAGAGCTGCTCACCGTCAACGCGGACGGCAGCGTGGAGACGCGGGAGAAGATCCCGCAGTTCAACCTGTTCGGACAGGAGTTCGCGCCGACCGTCGCCTGGCGGACGGTCGCCCTGCCGTCCGGCGGCGTCGCGGTGGTGCATCAGCGCGCCCTCGTGGCGCCCGTCGAGATCGTCGAGGGGGGCTACAGCTCCGGCGGGTGCGACGGCAGCATCGTGCACAGCACGGTGACGGAGGTCGGGACCTCTGACACCGGCGAGCTGCCGAAGACGTCCCCTGCCCTCCCGTCCGCGACCCTCCCGGTCGATCTCGCGGTGTCGGCCGACGGCGCGTCGTACGCCGTCGTCGCGGCCGGCACGAGCCAGATCCTCCTCACCAGCTCGGCGAGCCTGAGAGCGAACGCGGGCTTCGAGCGCGAGGGGACCTGCATCGACGCGGAGCAGCGGGTGGCGGTGGACGGCGAGCCCACCGCCGTCGCGTTCGCCGGCGACGCCGTGATCGTGCAGACGCGCGAGCCCGCGGGCATCCACGTGCTCGGGACCCCCGGCATCTCCGCCGACGGCGCCAGCAACCGCGTCATCGCGCTCCCCGGGGAGAGCCGGAGGGACACCGGCCACGAGATGTTCCACAAGAACGCGTCCGGTCCGATGGCCTGCGCGTCGTGCCATCCGGAAGGCGGCGAGGACGGCCATACATGGGTCTTCAACCCCATCGGGCCTCGGCGCACCCAGTTCGTGAGCGGCGGCATCCTCAACACCGCGCCGTTCCACTGGGACGGCGACATGTCGGGCATCGAGGCCATCATGAACGAGGTCTTCGAGCGGCGCATGGGCGGCATGCACCAGGGGCCGCGCCGGGTGAACCTCTTCGCGCGGTGGATCGACAGCCTCCCCGCGCCGCCGGTGTCGCTGGCGCCGGATCAGGACGCCGTGGCGCGCGGCGAAGCCCTCTTCCACGACAAGACCGTGGACTGCGCGCGGTGCCACGCGGGCTCCCAGCTCACGAACAACGAGTCGTTCGACGTCGGCACGGGCAAGGCGTTCCAGGTGCCGTCCCTGGTCCGCATCGGCGCGCGCGCGCCCTTCATGCACAACGGATGCGCCGCGACGCTGAGGGACCGGTTCACCAACCCCGCCTGCGGCGGCGGCGACCAGCACGGCAGGACGTCGCAGCTCACCGAGGCCCAGGTCGACGATCTGGTCGCTTACCTCGAGACCCTCTGACCCCCCTTCCCGCCGGCCCCCCGGCTGGATTTCCGCCGGGGAGCCCGCCCCGATCGCGCCCCCCTCACCGCGAATGATGTAACCCGCGCCGAGCCGCGATATGCTGGCGCGGCGTGAACGTCGCAGAGAAAGTCGCCACCCTCGAAGCGCTCCTCCAGCGGGTACAGCGGAACGCCGCTGCGCCCCGAACCCGGTCGCAGCTCGCGGTCTCCGCCGAGCTCGTCCCGCACCGCGGTGAGGCGCCCGGCGCCATCGCCAACGACACGGCGGCCGCGGCCTTGTCCGACGCCAGGTCGACCGCAGCGGAAACGCCGCCGGCGAACGAAGCACGGCCGGCAGCCGCGGGCGCGTCGCGCGCCGCCGAGCCGGTCCTGGACGACGTCGGCATCGTCGACGGCTCGGGCCCGGGCGGCGACGCGCGCCAGGTCGCCGCGCAGGCGCCCCAGACCGCGGCCGCCGGCGCGGCGAGGCAGGCTGCCGCGGCCGCCAAGGCGCCGGCGCAGCCTGCCGCGAAGACGCCGCCGCAGCCTGCCGTGAAGACGCCCGCAGCGGCCACGCCCGCAGCGAGCGGGGCCAAGGCGCCCGCCGGCAAGCCGGCGGCGGCGACGCCGGCCGCCGCGACGCCGGCGCGCATCCCGGCGCCGCCTCCCAGCTCCCCCGGAAGGCCGGCCGCGAGGCCCGGCGCCGCCGTCGATCTCCCGCGGGCCGACGCCCGCGACGCCGGCTTCCCCGCCGGCGCTCAAGAGACCTACCGTCCGCCCGCGGAGCCCGCCGAGCCGAAGCCGGCGGCCCGGCCCGCGGCGAAGGTCACGGCGCCGGCCGCCAGGGCAGCCGCTCATGGCAAGGACGGGCTGTCGGCCGGTCCGGCGGTGCCCCCCGCCCGCGGCTCCAGCCCGCGCGCCGACGCGAAGCCGTTCTTCCCGCACGAGGACCCCTCGGCCAGGGCGAAGGTCGCGGAGAGCGACAGCGAGCTCTCGTTCGCGGGGCTCCTCCCCGACGAGCCGGAGCCCGCGCAGCGGCCGGCTGCCGCGCTGAAGCTCCCCGCCGAGCGCAGGCCGGCGCCGGAGGCCGTGGCGCCCGAGGCACGCGCCGAGCGCAGGTCGTTCCCCGACCGCGTCGAGGCGCCCGTCGCGGCGCAAGCCACGACCACGCCGGTCGGGAAAGAGGGCGCCTCCGCGCTGGACGCGGTCACGGCCCGCATGGCGTCCACCGGCGAACCGGTCACTCCCAAGGCGCCGGAGCAGATCGCCGCCGCCACGCGGCGCGCGATCGGGGAGCCTGCCACCGAACGCGAGTTCAGCCGCGAGATGGTCGACGACGAGCCGACCGTGATCCGCGGCATGCTCGAGGACGAGCCGACCGTCATTCGATCTCGCCCCGAGGGCCTCGAAGACGAGGAGACGGCCGTGCGTTCCGCGCGGTCCGAGGCGCAGGCGCTCGCGCGCTCGGTCCAGGATCAGGAGACCGTCGAGGCCGCGCCGGGGGTGCTGCCCAAGAAGGAGGCGAGCGAGGAGCCGAGGCCGAAGCCGGTCGACCGCGATCTCCTCCCGAAGGTCATCACCAAGGATCCGCCGATCCCCGCGGAGAGGGAGCTGAAGCCGTCCGAGCGCGTCACCACGCGTCCGCCCGCGGACACCAGCGTCAGCGTCACCGATCGCCCGAAGCCGCGCCCGCGTTCCCGCGTGGGCCTCGTCATCGCGGCCGTGGCGCTCCTCGTGGGCGGCGCAGCGGTCGCGCATCGGCTCGGGCTGTTCGGCTCCGAGCCTGCGCCCCTCCCGAACGTCGCGCCCGACACCTCCGCGGGCGCGGCGCAGGACGTGACGGCGCAGCCGCCGACCACCGCGCAGCCGCCGACGGCCGCGCCCGCCGAAACGGCGCCCCCGCCGTCGGCGGCCGAGACCGCGGCGCCCGCCGAGACCGCGGCGCCCGCCGAGACCGCGGCGCCCGCCGAGACCGCGGCCGCGAGCGCGGCGCCGGCTGCGGGCAGCGCCGAGGACCTGCCGTCGACCCGTGGCCACCTGCTGGTCAACTCGTCCCAGCAGGCGTCCGTGTACGTGAACGGCTCGCTCGCCGGAAACACGGGAGAGACGCTCGACGTGCCCTGCGGGACGCGTTACGTGCGGCTCGGCAAGCTGACGACCGAGAAGGCGTCGACCCCCGTATGGCTCTCCGCGGGTCAGGCGGTCATCGTCGGCTGCCGCAAGCAGACGGCCGTGTCGATCGAGCCCACCGCGGCGAGCCCGGCGCAGGAGCGGCCGGCCAAGCGCAAGGGCAACCCCGCCGGCGCCGCTCCTGAGGAGGGATCGGCGCCGGCCCCCTCCGAAGGGACCACGCCTGCCGCCCCGGCGGGCGAGCCCGCTCCGTAGCGATCCACCCCGCGCCAGCCCGCTCGCGTTCCTGCCGCCTTCGAGAGCGATCACACGCTCTGCTGGGGGGCGGATGCGCGGTGCTAGGCTCGGCGCCCCATGGAATCCAAGACGGCTGCCCTTCCCGGCGAGGCAGGCGCGGTAGCGAGCGAAGCGGCGGCCTCGCCGGCGTCCTCCAGGGCGGCGAGCGCTGGACCTTTCCCGATGCGCAGCCCGGCAGGAGGAGAGCCCCTCGACGACGTCGCGGCGACGGAGCCCGGCGCCGTCGCCGCGATCGCCGCGAGGGCGCGGGCGGCGCAGGTCGCCTGGGCCGAGGTCCCGATCCGGGAGCGGGCGGAGCGCATCGCGCAGGTCAAGAAGCGCCTGCTCGCGCGGGCCGAAGAGATCGCGGCGCTCGTGCACCGCGAGTGCGGCAAGCCGATCGAGGAGGCCGCGCTCGCCGAGGTGCTGCCGAACGCCGATCTCGTCGACTACTGGACCGCGTCCATCGAGGAGCTGCTCGACGAGTCCCCCGTCGATCTCGACGCGCTCGCCTACCCTGGCAAGGTCGGCCGCATCCGGAGGGACCCGCGCGGCGTCGTCGCGCTGATCACGCCCTGGAACTACCCGGTCGCGATCCCGCTGCGCACGATCGTGCCGGCGCTGCTCGCGGGCAACGCCGTGATCTTCAAGCCGAGCGAGGTCACGCCGCGCGCCGGCGCGCTCGTGGCGTCGCTGTTCGACGGGTTGCTCCCGGAGGGCGTCCTCGCCGTCGCGCAGGGCGGCAGCGACGTCGGCGCCGCGCTCGTCGAGGCCGGCGTGGATCTCGTCGTCTTCACCGGCAGCGTCGCCACCGGCAAGAAGATCGCCGTCGCGTGCGCCGAGCGCCTCATCCCGACGTCGCTGGAGCTCGGCGGCAAGGACAGCGCCATCGTGCTGGGCGACTGCGACCTGGAGCGCGCCGCGCGCGGCGTCGTCTGGGGCGCCTTCACGAACGCCGGACAGAACTGCGCCTCGATCGAGCGCGTCTACGTCGAGCAGCCGGTCGCGGATCGCTTCATCGCGCGCGTCGTCGCGCTCACCGCGCAGCTCCGAGCCGGCGTCGACGTCGGGACGATGACCACCGCGCGGCAGGCCGAGATCGTGCGGCGTCAGCTCGACGCGGCGGTCGAGCGCGGCGCGGAGATCCTCGCCGGGGGCGCGCCGGAAGCGGGCTCGCTCGCCTTCCCGCCGACCGTCGTCAAGCTCGAGCGTGAGGACACGCCGCTGCTCCAGGACGAGACCTTCGGCCCCGTCCTCCCCGTGATCGTCGTGGCGAGCGCCGAGGAGGCGATCGCGCGCACCAACGCGTCCCGCTTCGCGCTCACGACCAGCCTGTGGACCCGCGGCTACGAGCGAGCCCACGCGCTCGCTCGACGACTGCGCTCGGGCGTGGTGACGATCAACAACCACGGCTTCACGGGCGCGCTCCCGGCCGCGCCGTGGACGGGGACGGGCGACAGCGGCTTCGGCGTCACGAGCAGCCCGCACGCGCTCTCGGAGCTGACGCGGCCTCGCTTCTTCCTCGAGGATCGGAGCAGGGCGAAGAGCGAGCTGTGGTGGTATCCTTATACGCCAGCGCTCCGGACCGTCGCCTTCGCGATGGCGCGCGCGCGAGGTGGAGCCGGACTCTTCGGCCGCATCGGCGCCCTGGTCGAGCTCGTGGCCGCGTTCGCGAGGCGCCTGCTCGGCCGCTGATCCGGAGCCATCGAGCGAACGCATGCGCCCTCTGATCCTCCTCTCCAACGACGACGGCTACTCGGCTTCAGGCCTGGTCGCGGTGCGCGAAGCGCTCGCCCAGCACGCCGACGTGGTGGTGTGCGCGCCGGCGGTCAACCAGAGCGCGACGAGCCACTCCCTGAGCCTGCATCGCGTCCTCCGGCTGCTGGAGGCTGCGCCCGGCGTGTTCGCGGTCGACGGGACGCCCGCCGACTGCATCTATGTGGCCCTCCACGCCGGCACGCGCGTGCTGCCGCGCCGCCCGGATCTGGTGGTGTCCGGCATGAACCACGGGCTGAACCTCGGCTCGGACATCTTCTATTCGGGCACCGTGGCCGCGGCGCGCGAAGGAGCGCTCCGCGGCATCCCATCGATCGCGCTGTCGGCCGACGCGGGCGCGTCGCGCCCGGCCGCGGCGGCGCTCGGCGCGCAGCTCGCCCTCGCCCTCCACCGGGCCGCCGGGCAGGAGGCGCGCAGGCCGGCGCCGCTGCTCAACGTCAACGTCCCCGCGGGCAGCAGCTGGCCCGTGCGCGCCACGCGCATCGGCGCGCGCCTCTACACGGAAGAGGTGATCTTTCGCCAGGATCCGCGCGGGCACGAGTACCTCTGGATCGGCGGCGCAGGCGTGCGCCACGACCTCGTCCCCGGCTCGGACACCGAGGCCTACGACGAGGGCGCCGTCAGCGTCACCCCGCTGACCCTCGACCTGTTCGCGGCGCAGCACGAGGGCGTCGCGCGACAGCTCGCCGCGGAGCTCAACGACGGCCGCGCCGCGTGACGGCGCGCGTCGCCCTGCAGCGCTTTCCCGCTCGGGTGCGGTCGCCTACGCTCGGCGCCATGTTCAACCACGACGCCCTGCCCTCGGAGCACGCGCTCCGTTACCTCAAGGCCCACCTCCGCAACGTCCCGGACTTTCCGAAGCCGGGCATCCTCTTCAAGGACATCACGCCGCTCCTCGCCGACCCGCGGGCGCTCCACATCACGCTGGATCTCCTGGCCCAGCGCTACATCGGGGAGCACGTCGACGTCGTGGTCGGCGTCGAGTCGCGGGGCTTCATCTTCGGCGGCGCGCTGTCGGCCCGGCTGAACGCGAGCTTCGTGCCCGTGCGCAAGCCCGGCAAGCTCCCGGCCGCGACCGATCGTGTGGCGTACGCGCTCGAGTACGGCACGGCGGAGCTCGAGATGCACAAGGGGTCCATCAAGCCGGGGGCCAGGGTCCTCGTCGTCGACGATCTGCTCGCGACCGGCGGCACGGCGTCCGCCGCGGCGGAGCTCGCGCGCAAGCAGGGCGGCGAGGTCGCCGGCTTCGCCTTCGTCGTCGAGCTCGACTTCCTCGGCGGCCGGGCGCTCCTCGCGCAGCGCGCCGGCGACGCGGCCCGGGTCTACTCGATCGTGCACTTCGCCGCGGGCGAGTGATCGCTCAGTCCTGCCCCACGCCGACCTGCAGCTTGCGCGCGACGATGCGGCTCGCGCTCGTCGCCCGGGTCGGCCCGCCGACGGGGAACGTGATGACGACGGCGCCCGCCCCGCCCTTCGTGATGCCGCCGCCGTGCGCCCCCACGAGCTTGCCCAGGCCCGCGGCGTCGAGCGAGGCGCCTGCGCCTCGCAGCGCGTCGATCTGCCCCGCCCCGCGGAGCGCGGCCAGCGCCCCTCGGTCGACCGCCGGCATCTCGGCGAAGAGGCCGGACGCGTAGACGAGCGCCGTCGCCGCAGCCGCCGGATCCGGGCCGCGAAACCAGGCGCCCGCGTCATGGTAAGGCAGGTGCGCGCAGCGCGCGTACAGGGCGCCGAGCTCGGCGTTCGCGGCGTCGGCCATGCGGTCGGCGAGCGCGACGAAGCGCGCCCGGTGCGCGGGATCGAAGTACGCGCGCGCGTATCCGCCGGAGAACCGCGCGGTGATGGCGCGCCACGACGGCGAGCGCCCCGCCTCCGCCTCGTCGAACCCGGGGACGATCTCGACGAGCCCATCGTTGACCGCCGCGAGCTCGGCGTCGGCGCCGGCCGTCAGCTTGCCCTGGGCGACGAGCGCGCCGAGCCCCACGGACTCGGCGGACGGGGCTTCCTGGCCTGCACCGGCAGCGGCCTGCGCCGCGCCGGAGCCGCGCGGCGTCGCCAGCCAGAGCTCGGCGACCCAGCCCGCGAGTTCGAACGGCCCCATCGACGCGCCCGAGTAGATCCGCTTGCGCGCCGCCTCACAGGTGCGCGCGTTCCGCGCCGCGTCCTCGCCGGCGGCCGCCTCCGGCGCCGCTGGCAGCGCGGCCGGCGCCTCCCGCGATCGAAGCAGGCGCACCGCGAAGAGCACGCCGACGATGGCGAGCACGACGGCGCCGATGGGGATCACGACGTGCCGCGCCGGCCGCATCGGCGCGGTCGGCGCCGGCGGCGCCAGCGAGCTCACCGCGCGGTGCGCCTGCGCGAGCCGCCGGGCGAGGTCGGACGCCTTGCGCGTGCGCAGATCCTGCGGCAGGAGCGGCCACTGCTCGACAAGCTGCTCCAGATCGATCACGACCGGCGCCCCGCGGCCACGCAGCGCGATCTGCTTTCCCTGGACGCTCACCGCGCCCGGCGTTCCGAACAGGCCCAAGGCCTCCTGTACAGCCGCTTCGATTTCCCGCGCGCTGGTGTCGTCCACGATCGCAGAGTACCCGGATTTCCGGCCGGCATGCCGCCGGTTCTTTGCCGAGCGCCCGGGGCCTGCCGGGGCGGGCGCGGGCGGCGCCAGGGCCGCGCGGGAAATGCCGCGGAGGCGCGATGGAAATGGCACATTCCCGCGCGTGCAGAAGACGCGCGTCTATCTATCGCCAGGCATGTTCGGGTTCGCGACCCTCGCGTCCCTCGAGTACTTCGAGCATTTCATCCACGCGATCGAGGAGCGCTTCCGCGATCGCGGCCGCATCGTCGAGATCCACGTCTGCGAGGTGCACCCGACGGCCTCCATCCTTCGCCGGGCCGCGAAGCTCGCCCGCCTCGTCGACGAGAGCGCCGGGGACGACGGCGGCCCGATCCACATCGTCGGCCACTCGACCGGGGGCCTCGACGCTCGCCTCGTCGCCTCACCCACGGTGCGCCTGCCCGGGAACGCGCACCGCCGGCTCGGCTGGACGAGCCGGCTGCGGTCGGTCACCACGATCAACACGCCCCACTTCGGCACGCCGCTCGCCGCGTTCTTCGCCACGGTGAGCGGCCAGCGCCTGCTCTACGCCGTCACGGCGCTCACGGTCGCTGGCCTCAAGCTCGGCGCGCCGCCGCTCGCGGCCGCGTCGGCGCTCGTCGCCGCGCTCGGCCGGGCGCAGCTCGGCTTCTTCGAGATCGAGCTCGTCGATCGCGCGATCGAGAGCTTCATCCGCGTGCTCGACGACGCGTCGAGCCGCGAGCTGCGCGCCTGGCTCAAGCTCCTGCGCGACGACCAGGGCGCCATCGTCCAGCTCATGCCCGAGGCGATGGATCTGCTCCACGCCGGCCTGGAGGACCGCGCCGGCCTGCGCTACCAGAGCGTCGCGACGTACGCGCCGCGCAACGCCGTCCGGGACTGGGTGTCGGCGCTCCGGTCGCCGTGGGGCGCGATGTCGGCCGCCATCTTCACCGCGCTCTCGAACATCACGGCCCGCCTGGACGAGCACTACCCCTGTCGCTCGCACGACGGCTCGATCGAGCAGAAGCTCGCGCGCGTCCTCGGCGAGCTGCCGCCGCCGGACGCCAACGACGGCGTGGTCCCGCTCGCCTCGCAGGTCTGGGGGGACCTCATCTGGGCCGGCAAGGCCGACCACCTGGACATCGTCGGCCACTTTCCCGGCAAGGGCGGGCACATCGACTGGCTGGCGAGCGGCGCGCGCTTCAATCGCCTGCGCTTCGACGCGGTGCTCGACCGCATCGTGACCGGGATGATCGCCGGCGAGCAGAGCGGCGCGGCCGAGCGCGCCGCGCCGCCGCCGCGCCCGGTCGTGGAGACGCGCGTGGTGGAGCGCGATCTCGACGTGGCGCACGGCAGCGCCGTCGACGTGGCGCACGGCAGCGCCGCGACGGGATCGAGCGGGGAGCCCGCCGCGTGAGCGGCGGCGGCGCGGCGCGCGCGCTCCAGGAGATCGCGGCGGAGCTGGTCGAGTGCCGTCGCTGCCCGCGGCTCGTGGCGTGGCGCGAGGACATCGCGCGGGAGAAGCGGCGCGCTTACCGGGACCAGACCTACTGGGGCCGCCCCGTGCCAGGCTTCGGCGATCCGGAGGCGCCGCTCGTGATCGTCGGGCTGGCGCCGGCCGCGCACGGCGCGAACCGCACCGGACGGATGTTCACGGGCGATCGCTCGGGTGACTTCCTCTACGCGGCGCTCTTTCGAGCGGGGCTCGCTTCGCAGCCGACGAGCGTATCGAGCGACGACGGGCTCTCGCTCCGGGGCGTGTTCATCACCGCCCCCTGCCATTGCGCTCCCCCGGACAACAAGCCCACCCCGACCGAGCTCGCGGCGTGCCGCGGCTGGATCGAGCGAGAGCTCGCGGCCCTGCGCCGCGCGCGCGTCTACCTCGCGCTCGGCAAGATCGGCTACGACGCCGTCGGCGCGCTCGCCCGGTCGCGCGGCGCGGCCGCCGGCGAGCGCGCGCACCGCCGCGCCGAGGCCGACGTGCTCCTCCCGCCCTTCGCGCACGGCGTGGAGGCGACCCTCCCCGACCCGCGCGGCGGCGCCGGGGAGGCGCGGCTCTTCGGCAGCTACCACGTCAGCCAGCAGAACACCCAGACCGGGCGGCTCACCGGCGACATGTTCGACGAGGTCCTGCGCCGCGCCGCGCAGGCGGCGGGGCTGCGCCCCCTGGAGCGATGAGCCGCTAGCCCTCCTTCGACAGGAGCTTCTGCAGATCGCCCGACTGGAACATCTCCATCAGGATGTCGGAGCCGCCGATGAACTTCCCGTCCACGTAGACCTGCGGGATCGTCGGCCACTGCGAGAAATCCTTGATTCCCTGGCGCAGCGAGGGGTCCGTCAGCACGTTGACGTCTTTGAAGTCCACGCCGCACTTCTTCAGGATGTCGACGGCCCGGGCCGAGAAACCGCACTGCGGGAAGGTCTTGGTGCCCTTCATGAAGAGGACGACGCGGTTGCTCTCGACGGTATCCTTGATCGTCTGGTGGATGTCGCTCATGGCTCGTTCCTGATCTCCCGCCGCGAGCGGGATCGCCCGTTGTTCAGTCTACACGGAAGCGGCGCGTGACTGCCGGACCGCATCCGGTGCCGGTCGGCGGGGCTCGCAACGAGATCACCCTCGGATCGCCAGGCGGATCACGTGACCGCCGCGCGCCAGACACGCAGCTATGGGCCGGGTTTTTGGTGTCGTCCTTCGCCCGCGTCAACTGGGCGAGAGCGCCCAGGGTCCGATGCGGCAGGCCGGGACCGAATGCGCCCGCGGGCGGATGCCACGGCGGCGGGGCGGGGCGCCTCCTCACCGTCGAAGCGACGCGCTGGATGGCCGACGCGGCGGGTGAATGGCGACGCCGGCCGGGCCCAGCGTGTCGCCGAGGGCAGACGGCCGCTGCCCGGCGAGCCCGGGCGATCGACGCGCTGCGCTGCGCGCTTCCCTCCGCGGGCACGGACGTCGCATGCCGGTCGACGGGATGCTGCGGCTGCAGCCGCGGCGCCCCCGGCTTTTCGATGGATCTGCACGCTTCAGCCCGCCGCCAGCGCAGCGTCTGGCCTCGCGCCGCCAAGTCGTTGTAGAACACGCCCCCACCTCAGCCGTCTTACCGACCGTGACCAGCGGCCGTGAGCCGCCGCGGGTGCGGCGAGCGTCCCAATGTCGTGGCCTCACCCCGCACAACCCTGAAGGAGCCTCGTATGCGCTTGTACGTCCTCATCCCTGCGGCCCTGCTCGGCCTCGCGCCCCTCGCCTGCGGCGGCAGCGACCCGGAGCCGAACAACCCGTCGCAGATGCAGAACCAGTACGGGGCGTCTACCTACCCGCCCGGCCAGTACCCGCCCGGCCAGTACGGTCCGACCACCCAGCAGCCGGGCCAGTACGGTCAGCCGACCACCCAGCCGGGATACACGCCGCCCGCCACCACGCCCCCCGCGACGACGCAGACCCCGACGCAGACGGGCACGAGCACCGGGCAGGCGACCCCGATCGCGCCCGCGGCGGTCAGCGCCGCGACCCCCGTGCTCACCGCCATGGCGGCCTCCGAGGTCCAGGGCATGCAGCCGGAGGGCGGCGCCTTCGCCGGGCAGTTCCAGGACGGCCAGACGCTCGAGCAGCCGTTCAACATCCAGCCGGGCAAGTGTTACTCCGTCATCGGCGTGGGCCTCGGCGTCCAGGAGCTCAACCTGCAGATCGTCGCGCAGCCCGCGCCGATGCTGCCGCCGGTGGTGCTCTCGCAGGACAACACCACCGGGCCGAACGCCACGCTCGGCGGCAAGGGGCAGTGCTTCAAGAACCCGCTCCCCGTCGGCGGCCCGGCGAAGGCCGTCATGACCGTCCGGGGCAGCGGCCTCGCCGTCGCCCAGATCTACGTGAAGTAGTCGCTTCCCCGCGGCTCGGCGCCGTCTTCCACGCATCCCGCGGCCCCTCGCGCCTCGCGGTGCCCCTGCGCCGCGACGTCGCGGCGCTGCGCGGGGCTCATCCTCGCTTCCCCCGCGCCGATCGTCCGCTTCGCGGCCCACGGCTTCGCCGGGCGAGCCGCCATGCGCCCGGCCCTCGGCTTTTCGACGGGGGAGGTGCGAGGTACACTCCACGGGTGAACTTGCCTTCGACACACTGGGCGCTCGGGCTCGCCATGGTCGGACTGGCGTCCTGCTCGCTTCGTCTGACCGACGGGTCGGCAGAGGATGCCGCGGTTTCTCCGGATGTCCCTCGGCCGGTGACGCTGGCGTTCGACGAGCCAGGGACGCTTCAGCTCGTGCCGGGGGAGCTGCGCACGGTCTGGGTCACGGGCCAGCCGCCCGCGCCCTACGAGGTGAGCTTCACCCTCGTCGGTGAGGCCGCGGGCGCATGGGTCGACCGCACCACGGCCATCGCGGACGACAACGGCAGGGCCTCGGTCCAGCTCCACGCCTCGAACCTGGGGAGCACGTTCCGGCTCCGCGCCGCCACGAAGGAGGGTCCAGCCGCCGAGCTCGGCGTATCGGTGAGCTCGGAGGGCTTCGGCACGCTCCGCGTCATTCCGCTCTACCAGGGCAGGCGCGTCGCCAAGAGCTGGACGGCGAGCGTCATCGCCGAGGCGACGTGCGAGGAGCTCGCCATGGCAGCGCCCCAGGCGCCCATGGGCGCCCTCGTGGCGCACGGCGGTCCGGACGACCCGGTCGTCGTGGAGGGCGCGCCTGTGGGTCCGAGCCTCACCGTCGCGCTCCACAGCGGGCGGATCATGTGGGGTTGCGTCGGCGAGCGGGAGCTGCAGGCCGGCTCCGCGCGCGACGTGTACGTCCCGGTCAAGGATCTGCCGATCGATCTGGCGGCGACGCGCCTCAACGCGAAGCTGACGTTCGCCACGGAGGATGGCCTGAACGCGATGCTCGACGAGGCGATCGAGCAGCTCATCGACGCCTTTTTGCCGGCCGGCGCGGAGGCCGCGTCCCTGCTCGACGCCATGCATCGCGCGGCGCCGTCCGCGCAGGCGGCCGCGTTCGAGGCGCAGCGGCGCGAGCGCGACTGGGACGCCGCGGCGAAGGCGCACCTCGCCACGCTCCCGATCCCCCTGCGGAGCAGGTGCGCCGAGTGGGCCCGCGCCGGGCTCGCGGACACGCCGCTCGCGATCGATGGCCACCTGAGCGGGCTGGACAACATGCCGGGAAGCGCGCTCTTCGAGACGACCTGGCTCGGCAGCGTGACCGCCGACACCGCCGGCGTCCCCGCGGAGCAGCTCATGTCGTGGACAGCGGATCCCGGCGACGTGCTCCGCCTCGCCGGGACGCTCTCCTGGGTGCCGAGCCGTTACGTCGGCGGCGCGGCCGGGCTCGGGGCTGCAACAGAGATGGCGGCGGAGTCCGTCCCGGCAGCGCTCGCCGCTGCTGCGGAGTGCCCGACGCTCGGCGAGCTCCTCGGCGGCTACGCCGGTTGCAACAGCGATTGCATGGCCACGCTGTGCGCGGGCGGGCTCAAGCTCCTCTGGCGCGAGGGCATGGAGAGCCCGGAGACCGCCGAGCGGAGCGGCAAGATCGTCATCAACGCGTCGGGACCGGCGCAGGTCAACAGCACCGCGGCGCCGATCACTTGGACGGCAGACTGGCTCGGAACGGTCCGCTACGGAGAGGGCAAGGAGGTGAGCGTCGAGGGACAGGTGAACGCGGTGTCCACCGACGCCATCACCAACTAGCGCTCACCTGGCGACGCCCTTCGGCTCGCAGCGCAGCCGCCACCTCCGGCCCGTCGCTCGCTCGGTCGCCGCGAGCGGGATCGCGCCGGCGGCGATATCGATCTGCCTCTCGGACCCCTTCGAGAAGATGCCCTGGAGCCTCACCGACATCGCCTCGACGCAAGCGCTGCCGGGATCCAGGCGAAGCCGGAACTCGGCGCCGTCGACGGACGGATAGCTACCGCCGAGATCGAAGCTCGGCGAGCCCTCCACGCTCGTGTCGAGGAGCCACCCGTCCTGACCCGGGAGACAGCGGTCGAGCGGCGTGTCCGCGAGATCTTTGCGGCCGAGCGGCACCGCCTCGCCCAGCGCGCCCGTGTCGCGATCGATCGGGAGCACGTGCCAGGAGCCGGCGCGCACGCCAGGGTCCGGGGCCGTCGAGATGAGCAGCCCGACACCGCCGCCCAGCGCGCGCCGGACCAGGCGCGGCGGATCGACGCCGTAGTTCGTGCGCCCAGGGCGATAGTAGGTCGCCAGCTGCCGCGCGATCCCGAGATCCGCGCGCCACAGCGCCACGGCGTCGTACGAGCCGCCGGGCGTCACGAAGAACCACGTCTCACCGAGCCGCACGGCGCCGTTCGGAAACGGCCGGAGGAAGTTGCCGGCGCGGCCTGCGCCGTCGCGGAACGGGAGGACCGGCAACCCCTCGGAGACGGCGAACAGGCTGCATCCGGCGCCCCGACACACGTGGGTCAACGCAGCCCGTCCGCCGGGATCGAGGTACGCGCCCCAGGACGCAGCCCCGTAGTTCGCGACGCCGAGCGCCTCGGCGGCCGACGCCTCATCCGACCAGGGTGAGGCGCTCACGCCGCTGGAGCGCACCCCGCCTTCCGGATCGAAGCGATCATCGAAGCGGATGAGCCAGCGCCCAGCGCGCGCCCAGTCCGCGCCCCGCTTGCCCCATGCGTAGGCGCGCATCGTCACGATGTCGTACGGGGCGCCGTTGTCGAGGCCGATCTCATCGGCGCCGAGCGCGGGCGGCGGGGTGTTGCGGAACGGAGCCCACGCGGAGGTGGGCGTCTCCTTGGATGGCGGGCGCGCGCCCGACGGCGCTGGCCGCGCTGTCGGGACGGCGCGCGCGGCCGACGGCCTGTCCGGCAGCGGCGGGGTCGAGGAGCCGAGCGCCTCGCAGCGCATCCCGACCGGGCTCCCCACGCGCAGCGGCGTCTGGAGCACCGGCGGTGGCTTCGCCTCGGCGAGATCGTCCGGCACCGCCGTCTTCCCCCAGCCGACCCGGATCCAGCCCTTGAAGACGCAGCCGACAGGGCCGCATGCGCGCGTCCGGGACGCCGCCGTGTCGTCGTCGCGCTCCGGCACCTCGATCGAGCGCCAGGTCATGCCGCCGTCCGTCGACTCGGCGGGGCGCTCGCCCTCTCCGAGGGAGAGCGCGAACCGCCCCGAGAGGATCGCGCCCGTGGCGTCCTGGCGCGGCGCGCCGGCGGTCACGTTGCCGCTCTTCACGTCGATCCGGACGCCCACGATCGGGCCGCCGGCCTCCACCCAGCCGCCGAGCACACCGGGCTCACGCTCCTCGAACCCCTCGAGCCACATCCCGCGCTGCAGATCGCGGGCCGCGCTGCGAGGCTTGGTCGGAAGGATCAAGGGGACGGTGTTGACCTCGCTCCCTTTGATCAGCATGAGCTGCCCGGCCCCGCCGGCGCGAGGCGGTGCGAGGAGAGCGACCCGGCCGTCGGAGAGCGCGACGACGCGCTCGATGCCGAGGTCGCGCGCGGGCGCGCGGACGTGGATCTCGCGGGTGCCCCCGTCGGCGGCGACGATGCAGTACGCGCCGCCGTCACGCGCATCGCCGTCCTCATCGCACGAGCCGCGGATCACCAGCGCGCCGTTGCCGCTCGAGGCCACGAAGCGGGGCGTTTCGAAGCGCATCAGGCGGCGCATGCCGAGCGGCGGCTGGAACGCGTAGAGCGTCGTCGGGCCCTCGCGCTCGCCGCAGACGAAGCCGAACGACGCGCCCGTGCGGATCGCATGGCACGTCGCCTCGCGCTCGGGGTAGGCGTCGGGCACGACGTCGACGACCGCCCCGTCGCGCAGCGAGACGCGCGCCAGGGCGCCGCCGCGCGCCACCACCGCGGTCGCGCTCGAGTCGGGCCACCCGTCCTCGACCGCGGCGCGCAGCGGGCGCCGCCCGAACGGCCCTTGGGCGCGCGCCGGCGGCTCCTGCACGTCGTCCGACGCCTCCAGGGTCCGATACGTCACGCTGCCGCGGGCGTCGACCGAGTAGAACCCGTTCGCCGTCATCACCGCAGGATCGCCGCCGATGACGCCCAACGAGGTCGGCCTCGCGTCGATCTCGACCTCACGCCACGTCGCCCCGGCGTCGAAGGTGACGAGCAGGCCGCGCAGATCGGCCTCGACCACGGCGCGCCAGCCGTCGGCGAACGCGAGCTGGCCGTAGGCGCTCGCCGGTGGAAGCGGGCCGAGCGGCATCGCGGCGCCCGTCTGCGCGTCGATCGCGAAGAGCCGATGGCTGTGCGAGAGCCGGGCGTAGAGGCGATCGAACCCGGCGACGATGTCGTTCGCCTCCGACGGCAGCTGGACGAGCGGCTCGAGCGGGGCGAGCCACGCCGGCGCCCGCCAGAGCTGCGCGCTCCCGCGGTTCGACGCGTAGAACAGGTAACCGCCGCCGAGCCGGGTCGGGAGCTTGAGCGCGGTGACCTGGCCTGACGGCAGCAGGTCCGCGGCGCGCTCGAGGGATCCATCGTCGCGCGCGATCACGCGCATGCGATCGATGAGCACCCGCCTCGCCCCTGCCTCGCTGGCCACCACGCCGCGCTCGCCGACGAGATCCGGCAGCAGCAGCGACGGCGTGACCATCGTCACGAGCGCCCCCGGCGCGGCTCTGCCGCCCGGCGCCGATGGCGACGCCTTCCCCCCGGGCGGCGCCATCGCCGCCCGTCCCGTGCACCCCGCAGCGCTCGCGCCGAGGAGCAGCGCCAAGGCGAATCGCGGCGCAGCGCCCGGCGTCCACCGAGGAATCGGCGCGTACTGCCGCCCGTCGGGCTCGGTCATGACGGACGATGCTAGCGCGGCCCCCGGGGCGCAGCACCGTTCTTGATGCCGTTCGCTCGACGCTCGACGGGGCAGCAGCGGAGCACCGCGAGCGAGGCCGCGGCCATCGGTTTCGGTTCTGGCGATCGCGTCTCGCGCGGCCTGCGCTGAAGCAGCCGCGCGAGCACGGCTCACGCGGCGAGGCTCACCCGTCACCGCGGAGGCCGGGACGACGGCCCCCGCGCGTTCACTTGCCCTTGGCGGAGCACTGCATCGCGCACATGAGATCGCCCGGCGCGCACCCGCAGCCGCCGCGCTTCGGGGCCGGAGCGGGCGTCGGGGAGGCCGAGGTGGGCTTCTCCGTCTTGCCGGCGGTGCTGCCGCCGCCGGTGGCCGGACGCGGCCTCGAGGTCGCGCGCCCACCCGCTGCCGCCGGGGCGGCGGTCGGCGCCGCGGACGCGGCCGGCTCCGCCGTGGCGCTCGCGCTCGCGCTGGCGGTCGCCGTCGCGGTCGGCGCCGGTTCGGGCTCCGGGGGCGCCGTCGTCGCCGGGGCCGCCGCCGTGGTCGGCGCGGTCTCGGCGACGGTGGGCGCGGGCGTCTCGCCGCCGCCCTTCATCAGCAGGAAGACGCCGGCGATCGCGATGCCAGCGATCGCGATGCCGGCGCCGATGATGATCGGCGCCCGGTTCTTGGGAGCGGCCTCGACGGCCGGCGGCGCGACGGACGGCGCCCGCGCCGTGGTCACGATGGGCGCGCTGAGCTGGAACAGGCCGCCGTCGTTGGCGACGATGCTCGCGACCGGCGACGGCGCGCGGACGCCGGTCCCCGCGGCGAGGGCCTTCAGGTCGATGAGACCGGAGTCCTCCGAGGCGCTGGCGCTCGACCGCGCCGGAGCAGGGGCGGCCTTGGCCGTGAGGGCGCTCAGCGAGAACAGCATCGAGTTCTCGTCCCGCTGGCCGGGAGCAGCGCCGCTCTTGAAGAGCGGCGCGCTCGTGGCCACGTCGTCGGAGCTGGGACGGTGCGCCTCGGGCCCCGGGCTGCCGCCGAAGAGGTCCTGCGTCGGGCGCGCCGGATCGCGGCGCACCGCCGCCGCGCGAGGAGCGGACGCCACGACCGCATCGACCCCGGGGGAGGTCTGACCGACGGGCGCCGCGGCGGCGGCGCTGGGCACCGACTGCGGCTGCACGGGCGCCGGTTCCTGGGCGGCCGTGGAGGCCGGCGCGCTGCCGGCGTGCAGCGCCGCGACGATCGTGTCGACCTGGCCGAGCGGCTGCCAGTCGGCCATCCCGTCCGCCCAGACGTACGTCTCGGCGTTGATCACCCCCGCCTGATAGCTGGCGACGATCTCGGCCATCGTCATCGAGCGTTGATCGCCGTCCGCCACGTTGACCAGGTACGTGGTCCCGTCGTTCGGAACGCTCGTGCCGGAGACCGGATCGGCGAGCCCGCCGTTGGTCGTCACGCCCGAGCTGTTCACGAGGATCGTCGCGCCGCATTTGCGGCACTTGATCTTGACGGTTCTGCCTTGGACCTTCTCGTCCGAGACGGTGTACTTCGACTGACAGGACTGGCAGGTGATCTTCATTGGGGGCTTGCCCGCAGGGGTGTAGTGCCGGCGAGGCGTCGCGTAGAGTTTACCTTGATACCGCGCCGGTGGCCCGCTCTCTGACGTGCCAGTCGCGCGTCTGATCTCGCAGCTCCGCTTTACGATAGCCGAGGTCGTCGGCCCTTCGTAAAGCACAAAGGGACGGGCCGCTGTCGAGACCGTTGTCGGGACGCATCGCAGGGGGCCCCAGGCCGACTCCCCGAGTGGGACCAGCCGCCCTGCGGGCGCGCCGCGGGCGGCGCTCCTCGGTGGGATGCGGCTCACAATCCGGGCGGCGCTGCGGTGCGGTGCGGCAGCGCTGGAGTGCTGCCGTGCGGCGGGACGGCGCGGCGCGGGCTCTCTGCGTTCAGGCGTCGCCGCGCGCGGAGCCGAGCTCTTCCAGGGTGGGCTCGTCGGTCACGACCGGCACATCGTCGACCGCGTCCTGCGGCTCTGCGCTCTCGTTCTGCCCCTGGGCCTCGTGGCTGCCCACGTGCTCCCCGTAGGCCTGCAGCTTCGAGTACAGGCCGCGGCGGCTGATCCCGAGCACGCGGGCTGCGCGCTGCTTGTTGCCGCGCACGGCCTCGAGGGTCAGGAGAATGAGCTTGCGTTCCGCGTCCGCCAGGCGCGTGCCGACCGGGAGGCGCAGCACGAGCGGGTGCTCCGCAGCTTCGCCGGCGTCCCGCGCCGGCTCGACCTCGTGCGCGCCTGCCTCCCCCTGCGGCCTCCGCGGGAGCGACGCAGGGCCCGCGGAGGGCGGCGCCGGCGGCGCGACGACGACGTGCGACGGCGCCGGCTCGGAGGGGACCGCGATGTCCGACGCGTGGACGATCGGCACCGACATCGGCTCGGGCGGCTCGGGGTGGACGACCGGCGTCGTCACCTTCGCCGGCGGGAGGCTGTCGTACGAGCGCCGGGCGGACCGCCGCTCGATCCGGCCCTGGCCGAGCTGGACGTCGTTCGCCGAGACCAGCTCGTTCGAGGCGAACAGCGCGGTCTGCTCGATGACGTTGCGCAGCTCGCGGACGTTGCCCGGCCAGTCGTGCTCCGTCAGCCGCTCGACGGCGGCGTCCGAGAGCCGGCGGGCCGGGGTGCCGTAGCGCTTGGCGAACTTGAGCAGGAAGCGCTCGGCGATCGGCAGGATGTCCTCCCTGCGCTCGCGCAGCGGCGGCAGCGTCACCGTGAACACGTTGAGCCGGTAGTAGAGGTCCTCGCGGAAGACGCAGTCGTCGACGAGGTCGAGCAGGTCCTTGTTCGTCGCGGCGACGACGCGGACGTCGGCCTCGATCTCCTTGCGGCCGCCGACGCGGGTGAACCGGTACGTCTCGAGCACGCGGAGGAGGCTGACCTGCACGGCAGCGTCCATCGTGCCCACCTCGTCGAGGAAGACGGTGCCGCCGGCCGCCGCCTCGAACTTGCCCTCCGCGGCCGCGAACGCGCCGGTGAACGAGCCCTTCTCGTGGCCGAAGAGCTCGCTGCCGATGAGCTCGCGCGGGATCGCGCCGGTGTGCACCGGCACGAACGGGCCGGCGCGGCGGCGGCTCCGGTTGTGGATGGCGCGCGCGACGAGCTCCTTGCCCGTGCCGCTCTCGCCGACGATCAGCACGGGCGCCATCGTCGCGGCGACGCGCTCGATGCGGGTGAAGACCTCCCGCATCCGCGGCGAGCCGCCGATCATCCCCTCGAACACGAGCTGCCCGTGGAGGGAATCGTCGTCGTCGAACTCGGTCGGCGGCGACGCGAGCAGCTCGCGCACGAGGAGCACGAGGCGCGTGGGATCGAGCGGCTTCTGCAGGTAGTCGCGCGCCCCCAGCTTCAGGGCGTCGACGGCGCTCGCGATCGACGCGGCGCCGGTGACCATGACCACGTGGGGCGGCGGCGCCTTCGGCTCGGGGCCCTCGAGCTCGCCCGGAGAGAGCCGGCGCATGAGATCGACCCCCGTCATCCCGGGCAGGTTGAGGTCCGTGACGAGCACGTCAGCTGGCGTCCGCTGGTGGATCTCGAGCGCCTGCTCACCGCTCGAAGCGACGAGCACGTCGAGCCCTTCGTGGCGCAGCACCGCCTCGAGGATGGCCGCCTGGTCGGGCTCGTCCTCGACGAGGAGCACCCGGCCTTGCTGGCTGTGGCCTCGATGCGGCGAGCGCGCCTGTCCCCGCGGAATTGCAGCTGAAACTGCGTTCGGTCCCAAAGCTTCCCTCCCAGCTCGGCGGACGGACGGCTCGGCCCCGCGCGATATGAAACGTGCCGTTAAACTTGTACCTCGCGGGGGCCTCTCATCAACTCGGGAGTTGCCTCCTTCTCGGGTGCAAGGCCCCCCGCACATGCCGTCCATGACATGCCGTTCCTGCACAACGGCTGCGACGCCCCCGATCGCTGCGTCCTGTGGTGACACGCCGCCGCGCACATCACCAGCGCTCGATGATGCCGCATGCGATGCGATCGGCCAGCGCCATGCACGTAAGCATCGGGTTCACGGCGGGACTTCCAGGAAAGATGCTCGTGTCGGCGACGTAAACGTTGTCCAGGTCATGGCAGCGCCCCTCCTCGTCGACGACCCCGTCCCGCGGCCTCCGCGACATCCGCGCCGTGCCGAACGCGTGGTTCGCCGCGGTGATCGTGTCGCGCCCGTCGAGCCGCTTGCTCTTCAGGATCTCGGCCTCTTCCGGCGACGTCAGCTCGTCGGGGACGCCGTGCAGCCCGGGCAGGATCGACGCGGCCCCCGCCGCCCAGCAGATGTCGGACAGGATGCCCAGACCGCGCTGGATCTTCTCGACGTCGCGCGGGGCGTAGTCGAACCGCACGTCCGGATCCCAGCTGCCCCGCTTTGGACGGACGGTCCCGCGCGACTGCTCGGCCGCGATGATCACGTCGAACGGCGCCATCCGGTTGTAGGTCCGGAGGTGACGTTGGTAGTCGTGCCCGAAGCCGGGGAACCGCGCCGCGAGCACGGCGGGGGGCGACCAGAGGACCTCGAGCTTGATGCCTTGATCGAGGAAGTGGAGCGAGTGATAGCCCTGGGTCGCTCCCTCCCAGGGGTCGATGGGGTCGGGGAACACCGCCATGATGGCGAGCCCCGGGTGAAGCTGCAGCTCGTTGCCCACGTAGCCGCTCGAGTTCGCCGCGCCGCTGCGGAGCAGGATCAGCGGCGTGGCCATGCAGCCCGCGGCCAGCACGACGAGCTTCGCCCGGATCTCGACGGGCGCCCCCTCGCGCCACGTGAAGGGCTCGATGGTGCGGCCGCGCATCCCGGCGGCACGCCTGCCGGAGACGAGCAGGTGCTCGGCGCGCACGCTGGTGAACACGCGCGCGCCCGCCCGGATCGCGGCCGGGACGTACGAGATGTCGGTCGACATCTTGGCGCGGTTGCGGCACCCGGTGAAGCACTCGCCCGAGCCGCGGCAGCCGCGCACGTTGCGGTGGGTCGGCTCGCTCGACAGCCCCAGCGCGTCGCAGCCGCGCTTGAAGCGCAGGTTGCGCTCCCCCTGCACGGCCGTCGGCGTGGGCGCGACGCCGAGCAGGCGCTCGACGCGCTGGTAATGGGGCAGCAGCGCGTCGAGGGAGATCGCCGCGGTGCCGGTTCGCTCGGCCCACTTGTCGAACACCCAGGCGGGCGAGCGCGCGCAGATCGCCGAGTTGACGACCGAGCCGCCGCCGAGCGCGATCGCCTGCATGGTCGGGATGAGCATGCGCCCGCGGGCGGCGCGCATCCCGCCCTCGCGCAGCGTGCGCGCCAGCGACTCGCCCGCCTCCTGCCGGAAATCCTCCACCCCGAGCGGCGGGCCCTCCTCCACGAGGATCACGTCGCGCCCCGCCTCGGCGAGCTCCTTGGCGACGACCGCCCCGCCCGGCCCCGATCCGACGACGAGCACCTCGCACGAGGCCCGCACCTCGCCGTCGTAGTCGGCGAACACCTTCACCTGAGGGCGCGGCTCGGCGGGCGGGAGCGGCTCCACCTCGGCCCTCGAGCGGAGCGCGGCCGAGGAGAGCGAGCGCCGATCGCCGCGATCGGAGGGCGCGGAGCGCGGCGGCTCCTGTAGGCCAGGGAGCTTCACGCCGTCACCCCCGGCGCGAGCGACGGGGGCTTCACGGCGACGGGCTCCGCCGAGGCGCGCGCGACGGCGCGGCGCTCGAACGGCGTGGCGCAGGAGGCGACGCCGATCGCGCGGGCGACCTTGTCGTTCGCGAGGTAGCCCATCGAGAGCATCGTCCGGAGCGAGAGGAACGTGACCCGCCGGAGGTAGATGCAGCTCTGCGACATCGACGCGAGCACCGCGATGCGATCGGCCTGCGGCAGGCGCGTGAAGCGGGCGCGGCGCGGCCCGAAGACGCAGGGCGAGAGCTCGACGAAGTGGAGGAGCAGCCGCATGTACGGCCGCAGCGGCCGCGGCGTGCGCGCGACGTAGCGCTCCATGTACTCGACCAGCCCCGCCTCGGTGCCGGAGAGCGGGATCGGACCGCCGGCGGGAAAGAGCGCGTCGGCGCAGGCAGCCACGATGGCCCGCTCCCTCGCCGAGAGCGCGCGAGAGAGGGCTTTCGGGGAGGGGGCTTCCGGGGAGGGGGCGCCATGGGGCGAAGCCCTGCGGGCGAGGCCCACGGCGGCGACGGCGAGCGCCGCGAGGGCAATGACGAGACAGACCACGGGCAGGTGCGCAACGAGCTCGCTCATCACTCGACTCCTTCCTTCCCAGCGCGGGAAGCCATCGCCTGGCTACCTCGACAGCGTAGTCCGACGCCCAGAGTGCGCAATTTCGTTCGCACTGCGTCGGGAAGTTCGCACACCAATCCGTGCTGATTTACGCCGCCCGAGGTTACGGGTGTGACAATCGCGGTATCGTCCGCGCCCGATGAGCGACGAGGTCAGGAGCGCGGTGGAACCGGACGAAGCGACGGGAGGCGACGAGTCGACGGAAGACGAGGAGCCGCTGGAAGAGGAGCGCCCCGCCGCGCCGGCGCGCGACCTGCGGACGTGGCTCGCCGGCGCCCCCCTCCCCGCCTCGCTGCAGATCGCGCTCGGGCTCGCGGCGCCGATGCTGATCACGCTCGTGGCGGCGCTGCGCGTCGCGAGCTTCACGATCGACGACGCGTACATCTCCTTCCGGTACGCGGAGAACCTCGCGAACGGAAACGGGCTCGTCTACAACGTCGGCGAGCGCGTCGAGGGCTACACGAACTTCCTCTGGACGGTGATCCTCGCCGCCGCGGTGAAGCTCGGCGCGACGCCGGAGGCCGCGTCGAAGGTGCTCGGCGCCGCCTGCGCCTCCCTCTCGCTCGTCCCCACCTACCTCCTCTCGCGGCGGCTCCGCCCGTTCTCGAACGTCCCCTGCCTCGCGACGTGGCTCCTCGCGACGAGCATCCTCTTCACCGGCTACGCGGTGTTCGGGCTGGAGACGCCGCTCTTCCTCCTGCTCACGCTCGCCGGGGCCGAGCTCTTCTTCCGCGAAGAGGACGCCGCCGCCTCCGGCGACGCGCCTCGGGGCGCGCGCGCCTTCCCCTGGTCCGGCGCGGTGTTCGCGCTCGCCGCGCTCACCCGCCCGGAGGCCCCGCTGTTCCTCGGGCTCCTCGTCGTCTGGCACGCGGAGCAGGCGCTCACGCGGCGGAACCTGCTCCGCCTGCTCACGTTCGCGCTCCCGGTCGCCGCGCACCTGCTCTGGCGGCACAGCTACTACGGCGCGTGGCTCCCGAACACGCTCGCCGCGAAGACCGGCAACTTCTCGCAGCAGATCCAGGGCGGCAGCGACTACGTCCGCAAGTACGCGCAGCACGCCGGCGCCTTCCTCTGGCTCGGGCTCTTCTCGGTCGCCTCGTCCCTCGTCCGCCGGCGCCGGAGCGGCCTCGCGATCGCGTCGATCGCGCTGCTCTTCGGCGTGTACGTCGTGTTCGTTGGCGGCGACTGGATGCCGTACTTCCGGTTCCTGGCCCCCGCGGAGCCGTTCGCGTTCCTGCTCGTCGACGACGCCATCCGCGCGATCGCGGCGCGCCGCGAGCGGGCAGCGTCGCTCGCGATCGCCGCGTTCGGCGCGATCACGCTCGCGACCCGCGCCGGAGAGCTCGTGCGGGCCCAGCAGAACATCCTCGTCAACGACAAGGGCTTCTGGGACGACGCGGCCGGGCGCACGGCCGACTGGCTCGTCAAGAACGCGGAGCCCGGCCCCGTCGCGATCGCCGACATCGGCTACGTCGGTTACCGCACCGGCTTCCCGGTGGTCGACATGCTGGGGCTGCTCAGCCCCGAGGTCTCGAGCCTCCCGGGCGGGTACACGCACAAGGTCGGGACCGGCTACACCGACGCGCTCTTCGCCAAGAACCCGCGCTACTTCCTGATCATCGCCTCCGGGGCCGACTGCAAGAACCCGACGGTGCCCTCGTCGCGCGCCTCGTACGCGGATCCCAGGTTCAAGAAGGACTACAGGCTCCGCCAGGCCATCGCCCTGAAGAAGGGCGGCGCGTGGTGCATCTACGGGAAGACGTCGTACCCCTGACGCGCGACGAGGCGCGCGAGCTCCGCCGCGCGCTCGCCTCCCCGGATCGCTCGCCCTGCGACGCGCGTCAGGGCGCCTCTCCCCGCGGGCGCTCCTCCCCTCCCGCTCCTTCCGCTCCTGCGCCGGCCGCCGCGGCGGCCCAGAACGCGCGCACGTCCTCGATGCGATCGGTCCGGCGCGCGTCGGGCAAGCTGTCGAGCAGCACGCGGCCGTAGCCGCGCGTGCGGACCCTCCGGTCCAGGATCGCGACGATGCCGCGGTCGGTGCGCGTGCGGATCAGCCGGCCGAACCCCTGCTTCAGGGTGATCGCGGCCTGCGGGACGCTGTAGGCGATGAACGGGTTGCCGCCGCCCTGCTCGATCGCGGCGCACCGGGCCGCGACGACGGGATCGGTCGGCACCGCGAACGGGAGCTTCTCGATGATCACGAGGCGCAGCGCCTCGCCGGGGACGTCCACGCCCTCCCAGAAGCTCATCGTCGCGACCAGCACGGCGTGACGCTCGGCGCGGAAGCGGCGGAGCAGCGTGCCCTTCGGCGCGTCCCCCTGCACGAGCAGCGGCGCCCGCTGCCGCGGCGCGCCCCCGCCCGCCCGGGCCTCGGCCGGGGCGCGCGCGAGGCGGACGCGGAGCGCGGCGGCGAGCGCGTGCATCGCGCGGATCGAGGTGCAGAGGACGAACGCGCCGCCGCCCGTGATGCCGATGAGCTCGGCCATGCGATCCGCCGCGCGCTCGACGAACGCCGCGTCGGTCGCCTCGGGCAGGTCGCGCGGCGTGTAGAGCAGCGCGGCGTTCGGGTAGTCGAAGGGCGACGGGACCGTGAGCTCGTCGACCGGCACCGACACGTCCTCGTCGAGCCCCATCCGCGAGCGGAGGAAGCGGAACCCCGACCCGGCGGAGCCGCCCGTGGTGAGCGTGGCGCTCGTCAGCACGACGGCGCCGATCCGCTCGAAGACGTGCTCGCGCAGCATGTCCCCGAGATCGACCGGCGAGGCGCCGAACGAGACGCCGCGGCCGCGCGCCTCGACCCACGTGACCTGGTTCGTCGCGGGGTCGACGATCCGCGCGGCGTCGTCCCGCAGCTGGCCGGCGCGGTTGCCGACGAGCTGCACCGCCTCGCTGATCGCGTTCGCGCTCGCGTACCCCGAGAGCGCCTCGAGGTGGTTGTCGAGCCGATGGTAGGCCTCGAGCAGCTCGCCGGACCAGGCGTCCCTGGGGAGCGGGACCCGGGCCTCGCCGCGATCCCCGCTGGCCGCCGGGGGGCCGCCGAGCGCCGCGAGCCGATCGAAGAGGGCGTCCGCGGACTCGCGCACCACGGCCGTGATCGCCGTCCCCTCGCCCCGCCCGAGGATGCGGTCGGCGAGGCCCGACGCGATGAAGGCGCGGTCGGCGTCGCGCAGCATCGAGTCGACCCGCGCGCGCGAGACCCGGACGCCGAAGAAGCTCGTCGCGATGTCCTCGAGCTGGTGCGCCTCGTCGAAGATGACGGCGTCGTACGGCGGGAGCGCGCCCGCGCCGGCGAAGCCGCGGCGCGCCCCGGCGATCTTCAGCGCCAGGTCCGCGAAGAAGAGGTGGTGATTGACGACGAGCAGGCGCGCCGCCTCGCTGTCGCGCTTCATCCGCGTGACGAAGCACTCCTCGTAGTAGTCGCAGGACGAGCCCAGCCGCGTCTCGCTGGACGACGCCACGTCCCGCCAGATCGGATCCCCCTCGGGGAGGTACGCGAGCTCCGCGACGTCGCCGGTCTCGGTCTCCTGCGCCCACGCCTCGATGAGCGGCAGCGAGCGCCCCGCGGTCCCGGCGCCCGCGCCTGGGCTCTGGCGGAGCTCGTTGAAGCGGCGCAGGCAGAGGTAGTTGCCGAGCCCCTTCACCAGCGCCGCGCGCGGATCCAGCCGGAGGTGCTCGGCCACGAGCGGCAGGTCCTTCGTGTAGATCTGGTCCTCGAGCGCCTTCGTCGCGGTCGAGACCACGACCTTGCGGCCGCTCAGGATCGCGGGGACGAGGTAGGCGAGCGTCTTGCCGGTGCCGGTGCCGGCCTCGCAGAGGAGGATGCGGTCCTCCGCGATCGCCCGCTCCACGGCGCTCGCCATCGCCAGCTGCCCCTCGCGGTCCTCGTACCCCGGCAGCCCGCTCGCGAACGGGCCGGAGGGCCCGAGCAGGCTCGCGGCTCGGTCGAAGGGCATCGTCTACCGCTTACCGCGGCAGGGCAGTCTTCTCCAGCGAGAGGGCGAACCCCACCTCGCTGACGGCCAGATCGAGCGACGCCACCGGCTTCTCGAACTGGACCTCGCACCAGGTGTCCAGCGTCCGCTCGGCGTCGCCGGGGTCCCGGACGTGGCGGAGAGCGGCCTCGCCCTCGGTGTAGCCGCACGCCACGGCGGGCTCGGCCATCCCCCGCGCCCGCTCGAAGAGCTGCTCGTCCGTCGCGCCCGGAAAGTCGTTGCGCTGGGCGCGCACGACGAACCCGACCCGCAGCGGCTCGGCGCCCACGACGATGCCCGAGTCCATGAGGAGGTTCTCCCGGACCCGCTCCGCCACCTGCACGGCGTCGCCCCGGGTGCGGTAAACCTCGAATCCGGCTTGGAGCAGGGCCTTCTTTATCTCCGCGGGTGTCGGCATCTTCCGCTGGTTTCCGGCTACCCCCAGCTGCCAGCAGGAACATCCATCGCAAAATTACGGGTGCCTCGTCAAGCTGACAGCAGCGACAGGGGGTGTGGCGCTTTGGTGCGCCGGCGCGTTTCTGCCGCTCACGAGCGCGACCGCGACGACCTCGACGCCCCGGCGTCCAGCCCGCCGGCGCCCTCGGAGCCCTCGGGCCCGTCCAGGAAGCACACCCCCACGATCGAGCCGTCCGGCTCGTCTTGCACCCACATGATCCGGCCGGGTCGCGGGGCTCTGCCGTCGAGCCAGACCGTTAGCTCCGTGCCGGGGTCGAGTGAATTTTCTATCACCACCCGGAGCCCGCCGACGCTCACGTTGAGCGTCCAGCCGGAGACGGCGCGGTCGCCGGTCTCGAGGCGAACCCGCTCGCTCAGCTCGCGGCGGGCGCTCCTGCGGCGGTTGGCCAGGAGCTCAGGGGGAATCTGGAGCGACGGGGGGGTGAGGGTTCTGCGTCGAATCACAGAAGAAAATTACAAGCACACCCCGTGCCCGAGGACAGAAATCTCGGTCGAACGTGAATTTTAGTGTGGACGGGAGCTCGGGGACGCTCAGTGAGCGTCGGCGTGGTCGGGCTTGTGGCCGGAGCCGTCGCTCGGCTCCTCGAAGACGGAGACCGGCTCGAGCAGGGACAGCTGGTCGCGCTTGATGCCCACGCCCTTGTCGGAGAAGAAGAGGTCGTTCTCCTGGAGCCGCGAGCGCACGCGCGCGATGAACAGGATAGGCATGCCCGCCTGCGTGTAACCGAGCTGCACCAGGGTGCCCTTCGGCCAGCTGCCGCCGTCGAACGAGAGCTCCTTGCGCAGCGTGTAGAACCCTTCCGCCGGGAGGCGCTGCAGCGTGTCCGCCCACGTCGTTCCCCGGAACGCGACCGCGGGGCCGTGGAAGTGCCAGCGGTTGTGCACGTTGTGATCGGGCGTCGTGACCGTCGGCAGACCGTTGTCCGAGTGGTTGTGGAAGGAGACGAGGATGCCGGCAGGCACCTTGTCCTCGTGTCCGGGGAGCGGCTTTGTCGTCAGGTAGAGGCCGCAATCAGGGAGGTGTGACTTCGAGCTTGCCATGGCCTGAGCCCCTAGCCCTGCTCTCGACCGCCGTCAAAGACACGCCGTCGAGGCCGTGCTATGCCGCGCCTGGCCAAGGCGGGAGGCCGCTCGAGGAGCGAGCGGCGCACGCCCCGGGAGCGAGCCCTTCGTGAACAGACTGAGCCAAATCTTCGGCGCCGCCATCGTCATCGCGATCGCCGTCGTCTTCATCGTCCAGTTCCGCCCGAACACGGGCCCCGTGCAGTCGGCCGCGAGCACCTGCGCCGTCGAGGTCCGAGGCAGCTGCATCTCCTCGGTCGAGTTCAACGCCTCGAGGAACCTGCTCGCGATGCGCAGCGTCGACGAGAACCGCCTGCGGGCGATGGGCTACCGGCGGCTCACGGCGGAGGGGCTCTACGAGCGGTGGCTGCTCAACGAGGACGCGAAGCGCCTCGGGATCAGCGTCTCGGACGACGAGCTCACGGCCGAGCTCGTGGCCGGCAGGGTGCGTGTCTCGCTGCCCGCGGACAAGATCCGCCAGGTCGGTTATGCCCTGAGTCTCCGGGAAGACCTCATTCGCTACCTGGACGTCCGGAACCGCCAGAGCAAGAAGTTCGACAGCAAGCAGTACGAGAAGCAGATCCGGGCGATCACGAAGATGAGCCCGACCGACTTCCGCGACTACCAGCGGAAGGAGCTCGTCGCGGCGCGGATGCGCGACCTCATCCGCGCGCGCGTCCGGGTCGGCGAGAACGAGGCGTTCGAGCAGTTCTCGCGCGAGAAGTCGACCCGGACGCTCAGCTACGTGCGCTTCGACCGGCGCTTCTACAGCGACCTCGTCGTCGACACCTCCGAGAAGGCGGTCCAGGCCTGGGCGGACGCCAACAAGGAAGAGCTCGACAAGGCCTGGGAGGGGCGCAAGGCGCAGTATCTGCCCGAGTGCCGGGTCGCGCGAGACCTGATGGTCGAGGTCAAGCCCGCGGAGGCCGAGCAGGGGCCGGAGGCCGGCAAGGCGGCCGCGAAGGCGCGGATCGAGGCGGCGGTCCAGCGCCTCAAGAAGGGCGAGAGCTTCGCCGACGTGGCGCGCAGCGCGAGCGACGATCCGAGCGCGGCGCGCGGCGGCGAGCTCGGCTGCGTGACCAAGGGCCGGCTCAGCAAGCCTGTCGAGGACAAGCTCTTCGAGATGAAGGCCGGCGAGGTGTCGGACCTCATCGAGACCGAGGACGGCTTCCACGTGATCAAGCTCGAGCAGATCGCGAAGGACGCCGAGGCCGAGAAGATCGGCCGGCTGGAGACGGCGCGCGACCTCTACACGGCCCACGAGTCGGAGCGGCTCGCGGCCGAGGCCGCGAAGCAGGTGCTCGCCGCGGCCGCGGGCGGCAAGTCGCTGGAGGACGCGCTCGCCACGTACCTGGCCCAGCTCGCGCCCGCGAAGGACAAGGCCGGCGCCGCCGCGGGGACGAAGGCGGGCGACCAGCCGGCCGCCGCGAAGCAGGACGGGAACAAGGACCAGGCGGCGAAGGAGGGCGGCCAGGCCGAGCCCGGCGAGGCGCGGCCGCCCTACACGCTGGCGACCCACCCGAACCGGCCCACCGTCGAGACGAGCCTGCCGTTCAACGTCTCGGGCTCGCCGATCTCGGACGCGAAGGACAGCACCGAGGCCGCGCGCATCGCCTTCCAGCTCGACAAGCCGGGCGACCTGCCCAAGGACGTCGTGGCGCTGGAGAACGGCTACGCGGTGATCCAGCTCAAGGAGAAGACGTCCGCGAGCCAGGAGCAATGGGACAAGGACCGCGAGTTTTACACGGCGGCGATGCGCGCCGCGAAGCAGAACGACGCGCTCGTCGGGTACATCCGCCGGCTGAAGTCGACGATCGGCAGCGAGGTGAAGTACGACCAGAACCTCCTCAAGGAGTCCAAGCCGGCCGAGGACGGCTCCGGCGAGCCGGAGCTCCCGATCGGGGACGAGGGGGAATGACGTCGCTCCCGCCGCGTGAAGCTCGCGACATCGTCCTTCCGAACGGCCTCAAGGTCGTCCTCGTCCCGCAGCCGCACGTGCACCGGGCGGTCGCCTCGCTCTACCTGCGCGTCGGCTCGCGGTTCGAGACGCAGCAGAACAACGGGATCTCCCATTTCCTGGAGCACATGGTGTTCCGGGGGACGCCGACGCTGCCGTCGGCGCACGCGCAGGCGCTCGCCTTCGAACGGCTCGGCGGGACCCTGTACGCGGCGACCCACGTCGACCACGGCGTGATGAGCATCTCCGTCCCGCCGGCCAACCTGGAGCCGGTGCTCGCCCTGCTCGGCGAGGTCGCCACGTCGCCCCGCTTCACCGCCATCGAGGTGGAGCGCGGCATCGTGCGCGAGGAGATCCTCGAGGACCTCGACGACGAGGGGCGCGACATCGACGCCGACAACAACGCGCGCGCCCTCATGTACGAGCGCCACCCGCTCGGCTTCACCATCACCGGCGGCATCGGCGCGCTCGATCGCTTCGACGAGCCGATGCTGCGCGCCCACCACGCCCGGCACTACACGACGGCGAACGCGGTGCTCTGCCTCGCCGGGCGGCTCGATCCCGACGCGTGCGCGCGGTCCGTCGAGCGGCACTTCGGCGCCATGCCGCGCGGCGAGCTCGTGCCGGCGTCGCCGCCGCCGAACGGGCAGAAGAAGCCGAGGTTCCGCTTCATCGAGAACCAGTCGAGCCAGACCGAGCTGCGGGTCGCGTTCCGCGGCGTGAGCGAGCGCGATCCGCGCGAGCCCGCCGTGGAGATGCTGCTCCGCGTCCTCGACGACGGCATGTCGACGCGGCTCTACGAGCGGATCTGCGACCGGCTGGGCCTCTGCTACGACGTGTCGGGGATGTTCGAGGCTTACGAGGACGACGGGGTCGTCGACATCGCCGCGGGCGTGCAGCACGACCGCGCGACCGTGGTGGTCCGGGAGATCTTCGCGCTCCTCCGCGAGCTCGCCGAGGTCGGCCCGCGCGAGGACGAGCTCGCCAAGGCGCGCGACCGCCACCTCTGGTCGGTCGAGGCGATGCTCGACGACGCCGAGGCGACCGCCGGCTTTCACGGGCTCGCCGCGCTCGCCGACATCACCCGCACCCCGGAGGCGCGGCACGAGGAGCTCGCCCGCGTCAGGGTCGAGGACGTGCGCGACGCCGCGCGCGCGCTGTTCCGGCCGGAGCGCCTCACCGTGGTGGCCGTGGGCCTGCTCCGCTCCTCGGAAGAGGCGAAGTTGGAGAAGGCCGTCCGCTCTTTCGGCTGATCCCGCCGGCGCCACCAGGCGATCCCGTCCGCACGCGAGCCCATCGGCGGCCGACATCGAGCCGCCGAGAACCCAGGAGATCGCAGAGCAGGTGGAATGCGCTCCACGGGCGAGGACGGCCATGGACGAGCCTCACCCGCGTGATCCCGATCACAGCCGCTCCGCCGGCGGGGCAGGCGAGACCGCTCCCCCGCCGGCGTGCCGCCGCGCGGAATCATCGCCCTGGCGTGCGCCGCGGACGCGTTCACGCGCGCGAACATTCTATTTGCATTGATGCGCATCGACGCATATATGTCGTCCGTGGTGATGGACGCGGAGATCCCTGCCCAGCCGATGGAGGCGGTCGCGCGGTGCGAGCTGTACCGGCTCCTCTCGGACCCGGTGCGGGTGCGGCTCCTCGGCCTGGCTGCGGCGGAGGAGCTGGCGGTGGGCGAGCTGGCCGAGCTGCTCCGGGAAGGCCAGCCGAAGATCTCGCGCCACGCGGCCGCGCTCCGCGAGGCGGGGATCCTGCTGGCCCGCCGCCAGGGCACGTGGACGCTGCTCCGCCTCGACCCGCGCGCCACGAGCGACCCCGTGGTCGACGACGCGGTGCGCGCGGGGCAGCGCGCGTGCGCGGCCGACGGGACGCTCGCGCGCATCGAGGAGGTGCTCGCCGCGCGCGACGCCGAGACGCGCGAGTTCTTCGCGCGCGGCGGGCGCCCGTTGCGCCCGGGGCCGCCGTCCGAGCTCGCCGCGTACCTCGCCGCGCTCGCGCCGCTCCTGCCCCACCGGCGGCTGGCGGTCGACGCGGGCACCGGCGACGGGGCGCTGCTCGAGGTGCTATCCCCCGTCTTCGACCGCGTCGTCGCGCTCGATCGCGCGAGCGCTCAGCTGCAGCTCGCGGCCGAGCGCCTGCGTCGGCGCAGCCTCGAGAACGTCGAGCTCGTGTGCGGCGAGATCGACGGGCCCGAGGTGATCCGGGCCGTGTCCCGCGCGCTCGGCGCCGATCCGCCGGCGGCGGGCGAGCGGTTCTCCGGGGGCGCGGACGTGGTCTTCGCGGCCCGCGTGTTGCACCACGCGCCTCAGCCGGCGAGGGCGATGCGCGCCCTCGTCGAGCTCGCGCGGCCGGCCGCGCCCGGCTGCGGCGAGGACGCCGTGCACGCCCGCGGCGGCGCGGTGTGCGTGCTCGATTACGAGGCACACCACGATCAGGCCCTGCGCGAGCAGGAAGCGGACATCTGGCTCGGCTTCTCGCCGGACGACCTCCGGCGCCTCGCCGAGGAGGCCGGGCTCTCCGGCGTCGAGATCCGGCGGCTGCCGTCCGCCTGGCAGGGCGAAGGTCCGGATCGACACCTCGCTTGGCAGCTGCTCGTCGGCTGGCGCGGCGCGCGCTCGAGCGCATTCACCGAAAAAGGCAAAGGGACACCATGACTGCTGAGAAGAAGCTCTCCTACAAGGTCGCCGACATCACGCTTGCAGACTGGGGTCGCAAGGAGATCCGCATCGCCGAGAAGGAGATGCCGGGCCTCATGGCGCTCCGGGCCGAGTACGGCCCCTCGCAGCCGCTCAAGGGCGCGCGCGTCGCCGGCTGCCTCCACATGACGATCCAGACCGCGGTGCTGATCGAGACGCTGGTGGCGCTCGGCGCGGAGGTCACCTGGTCGAGCTGCAACATCTACTCGACGCAGGACCACGCGGCGGCGGCGATCGCGGCGGCCGGCATCCCGGTCTTCGCCTGGAAGGGCGAGACCCTCGAGGAGTACGACTGGTGCATCGAGCAGCAGCTCTACGCCTTCAAGGGCGGCAAGGGCCCCAACATGATCCTCGATGACGGCGGCGATCTCACGATCATCGCCCACGAGAAGCACCCGGAGCTCTTCACCGGCAACGACCCGATCCGCGGCCTCTCGGAGGAGACGACGACGGGCGTGCACCGGCTCTACGAGATGCACCGCGCCGGCAAGCTGAAGGTGCCCGCGATCAACGTCAACGACTCGGTGACGAAGAGCAAATTCGACAACCTCTACGGGTGCCGCGAGTCGCTGGGCGACGGGATCAAGCGGGCCACCGACGTGATGTTCGCCGGGAAGGTCGCCGTCGTCTGCGGCTACGGCGACGTCGGCAAGGGGTGCGCGCAGTCGCTGCGCGGGCTCGGGGCGCGCGTGATCATCACCGAGATCGATCCGATCTGCGCGCTGCAGGCGGCGATGGAGGGCTACGAGGTGAAGCGCCTCGAGACCGTCGCCCCGATCGGCGACATCTTCGTCACGGCGACCGGCTGCGCGGACGTCGTGCGCGCCGAGCACATGCTCGCGATGAAGGACGAGGCGATCCTCTGCAACATCGGGCACTTCGACTCCGAGATCCAGATCGCGTGGCTCGAGAAGAACCCCGAGATCAAGGAGGAGAACATCAAGCCGCAGGTCGATCACTTCATCTTCCCGGACGGCAAGCGGCTCATCGTCCTCGCGCGCGGCCGGCTCGTGAACCTCGGTTGCGCCACGGGCCACCCGTCGTTCGTGATGTCGACCTCGTTCTCCAACCAGGTCCTCGCGCAGATCGCCCTGTGGACGGAGAAGTACACGGTCGGCGTCCACCTCCTGCCGAAGAGGCTCGACGAGAAGGTCGCCGCGCTGCACCTGCCGAAGCTCGGGGTCGAGCTGACGCAGCTCACGCCGGACCAGGCGAAATACCTGGGCGTCACCGTCGAGGGCCCCTTCAAGGCCGAGAACTACCGCTACTGAGCGGCGGGCTTCCGGCGCCTCCGCCGCTGGGGTAGGCGGCCGATCGATGGATCCTCGCCACAGCAAGGACGAAGCCCAGCGCTACCTCGACACCTACGCCGCGTCCTGCGGCGAGGATCTCGCCCTCCGCGTCTACACCTCGCGCCTGCTCGGCGCCGATCCGTCGCTCGTGCTCCACGGCGGCGGGAACACGAGCGTCAAGAGCACGGCCGTCGACCTGCTCGGCGACCGCGTCGACGTGCTCTTCATCAAGGGCAGCGGGTGGGATCTCGCGACCATCGAGCCGCGCGGCTTCCCGGCGTGCCGCCTCGCGCCGCTCCAGCGCGCGTGCGAGCTCGAGGCGATGACCGACGAGCAGATGGTCGCGCTCCTGCGCGGCCAGATGCTGGATCCGTCGAGCCCCACGCCCTCGGTCGAGGCGCTGCTGCACGCGATCGTCCCCGCGAAGTTCGTCGATCACACGCACGCGGACGCCGTGCTCTCGGTCATCGATCAGCCCGGCTCCGCCGAGATCGTGCAGGCGATCTACGGGGACGAGGCGCTCTTCGTGCCGTACGTCATGCCGGGCTTCGCGCTCGCCCGCCGCGTCGCCGAGCTCGTCCGGGCGCGCCTCGCGCGCGGGGGGCTCCCGTCGGTGATGATCCTCGACAAGCACGGCGTCTTCACGTGGGGCGAGACGGCCGAGGAGAGCTACACGCGCATGATCGACGCGGTGACGCGCGCCGAGCGCTACATCGCCCAGCGCAGCGCGATCGTCTCGCACCCCACGGTCGCGGCGCCGGACCCGGACGTCCGGGCCGCCATCGGGCCGGTCGTGCGGGGCGCGCTCGCCCGCGCCTCGGGCCGCCCCTGGGTCAGCACGCTCCGCACCAGCCTGCAGCTCATCGCGTTCTGCGAGCGCGACGACGTCGCCCGGGTCTCGCAGATCGGCTGCGCGACCCCGGACCACGTGATCCGCACCAAGGCGCGGCCGCTCCTCGTCGACGGCTGCAACGTGACCGACACGGCGCGCTTCCGCGCCGCCGTCGAGCAGGCCATCGCGAAGTACGTGGCCGAGTACCACGAGTACTTCCGCCGCTCCTGCGCCGCGCGGGGCGTCGTCCGCGAGGAGCTCGACCCGTTCCCGCGGGTGCTGCTCTTCCCGGGGGTGGGCGCGCTGTGCGTCGGCGGCTCGCACGCCGAGGCGGAGATCGTCGCGGACGTCTACGATCACACCGTCTCCGTGATCGAGGCCGCCGAGGCGCTCGGCGGGTACCAGCCGGTCCCGGAGCTCGACCTGTTCGACATGGAGTACTGGAGCCTCGAGCAGGCGAAGCTGAAGCTCGGGGCGGCGCAGAGAGGCCCGCTCGATCGGCGGATCGCGCTGGTGACGGGCGCCGCCTCCGGGATCGGCCACGCGACCGCGGCGGCGTTCCTCGCCGCGGGGGCGCACGTGGTGCTTGCCGACCGCGACGAGGAGCCCCTCGAGAAGGCCGCGGCCGAGCTAGGAGGGCGCCACCGCGGCCGCTGCATGAGGGTCGCGTGCGACGTGCGCAGCGAGGCGAGCGTGAACCGGGCGTTCACGCAGGCCGCGGCGCACTTCGGCGGGGTCGACATCGTCGTGTCGAACGCCGGCCGCGCGTTCTCCGGGCCCATCCACACGTCGGAGGGGCACGAGTCGCTGTGCGCCTCGCTCGAGCTGAACCTGCTCGGCCACCAGAACGTCGCCCGCGCGGCGGCGCGGGTGCTGCTCGCCCAGGACTCGGGCGGCGCGCTCCTGTTCAACGCGTCGAAGAGCGCGTTCAACCAGGGGCCCGACTTCGGCCCCTACGCCGTCGCCAAGGCGGCGCTCGTCTCGCTCATGCGCCAGTACGCCGTCGATCTCGGCCGCCACGGCGTCCGGGCCAACGCCGTGAACGCCGACCGCATCCGGACCGCGCTGTTCGGCGCGGGCCTCCTCGAGGCCCGCGCGCGCGCCCGCAACGTCTCGGTCGACGACTACTTCCGCGACAACCTGCTCCGGCGCGAGACCACCGCGGCCGACGTGGCGCAGGCCTTCCTGTACCTCGCGACCGCCGAGGCCACCACGGGCTGCGTCGTGACCGTCGACGGCGGGAACGCCGCCGCGTTCCCCCGCTGAGCGCGGGTCGGAGATTCTAGGCGCTCTGACCGCCGCCGCCCGCGCCGAGCGCGGCCTTGTCGGGCAGGGGCTGGGGGTCGAGCCGGATCTTCTTCCAGTCCCCCGAGCGGAACTTCCACACCATGGTCGCGGCGAGGAGGACCACGTAGGCGACGCCGGCCCCCCAGATGCCCATCAGCCCGAAGCCGAGGGTGATGCCGAGCAGCCACGCGAGCGGGACGAGGCAGGTGAAGTGCAGGATGAGCTCCACCACCATCACGAACACCGTGTTGCCCGCGCCGAAGAGCGCCTGCGTCAGGATCATGCCGACCGCGACGATCGGCGTGCAGATGCCCATCACCTGGAGCGGCCGGAGCGCGGCGGCCTGGACGAGCTCGCTGCTGCTGGCGAACGCGAGGATCTGCGGGGCGAAGAGCGCCTCGAGCAGACCGACGACCCCGAAGATCGCGAGCCCCAGCCGGACGCTCACCCAGCCGAAGCGCGCGGCCTTGTCGCCGTCCTTCTCGCCGAGCGACTGCGCCACGAGGGTCGCGGTCGACGTGCCGAAGGCCAGGCAGGCGGTGAACGTGAGCTTCAGGATGCCGACGATCACCGTGGTCGCCGCGCCGTAGACCGGCTCCGCGCGGCCGCCCGGGCAGAGCGGCGAGACCACGCCCGCCGGCGCGACCTGGTCGAGCTTGCTGGCGATCGCGTAGAACAGGCCGAAGCCCGTCATGATGGCGACGGTGGCGACGGCGCTCGGGATCGACAGCTTGAGGATGGACCAGGTGAGCGGGGCCGAGAGCTTGCTCGTGGCGAACGGGCGGTAGACGCGCCGGTACTGCGGAAGGAGCGCGTACGCGAGCATGATCGCGAGGCCGACGTAGGTCGATATGAAGCCGGCCATGCCCGCCCCGGCGATGCCGTACTTCGGGATGCCGAGCGCGGCGTTGCCGAAGATGAGCAGGAGGCAGAGCACGATGTTCAGCGCGTTCATCGCGACGGCCGAGACGAGGTGGATGTGCGTCTTGCCGATCCCGTCGAAGAACGCCTTCAGGGCGAACGTCGCCGCCATCGACGTCACCCCGAGCAGGCGCCAGCCGAGGTAGTCGAGCGCCGCCTGCCGCGCGTCCGGCACCTTGATGATGACCGACAGGATGTACGGCATCGTCAGGTACCCGAGCGCGGAGAACGCGACGCCGGCGACGAGCGCGAAGAACAGGGCGTTCGCGAGGACCGCGCCCGCGTCCTCGGGGCGCTGCTCGGCGAAGCGGCGCGCGGTGAACGCCTGCGTGCCGACCGAGATCGCGCTGAGCGAGCCGCCGAACAGCCAGAGGACGATCAGCGACGGCAGGAGCGCCGCGTGCGCGTTCGACGACTCGGGGCACGGCAGGTGCGCGAAGAAGACGATGTCGACCTCGTTGACGATGCTCTGGGTGAGCATCGCCGCCACGGTCGGCAGCGCGAGCCGCAGGATGGCGCGATGGGGCGGGCCGGAGGTAACGGCGTTGGAACCCGGCGCGGACAGGGCGATCTGAGCCATCGCAGGCTGCGCGGTATACAACGCCGCAGCGTGCGCGCGAGAGAAATGCGCCGCGTGGGGCGCAGCTTACTCGGCCTTGGCGACCCGGGACCGCCGCTTGTGACGGCGCCGCTTCGCCTCGGTGTGATCCTCGTGCCCGTTGCCCTCTTTCTCTGCCGTGTCGGCGTCACCACGGGCGGGCGCGGGCGTCGACGCCTCGCGCGCCGAGGACGAGGACGATCGCTCGCGCGCCTTCGACTCGCGCTTCGCGACCTCACGCGCGGCGCGATCCGCCGCGCCCCGCGCCGCGGGCTTGTCGGCCTTCGGCGCCGCTCCGCGCGCCGCCACCGCCGGGCTGCGCGGGGCGGCCTCGCTCCTGGCGGGCGCCTTCGCGGCGTCGGGCTTCGCGCCGGCGAGCTGTGCAGGCGGCGCGACGGCCGCCGCGGGCGGCGCGGCCGGCGCGCGGAGCGCAGCCGCGTCGGGTCCGGCGGCGGGCAGGGCCGCGAGGGCCGGAGGGGCACCGGTCCCCTGCCCCGCCGCGCCGGGCACGGGCGCGCCGGCCGCGGCGGGCGCGGCCGCGTCGACGGAGACCGCGGGCGCGCCGGCGACCTGCGCCGACGCGGCGGCCGCGAGGGCCTGAGCCTCCGCGGCCCCGGAAGGCGCCGCTCTGCCGCCGGACGGCGCCTCCGCGGCCCCGGACGGCGCGTCCACGGCGTCGGCGCCGGGCGCAGCGGCCTGAGCCGCGTCGCCCGACGGCGGGGCCGCCTCGCCCGCGACGTCGAGCAGCGCGGCGGCCGCGGGGACGCGGGCCGCGATGTCGCGCCCCTTGCCCACGACGATCACGCCCGCGAGCGTCATCACGGCGGCCACCGCCGCGAACCCGAGCGCGCGGCGGCGGGCGCGCGCGCGCCCGGGCGTGCCCAGCGCCCTCAGGATGGCCTCGCGCATCTCGGCGGCGCTCTGGAAGCGGACGCTCGGGTGGCGCGCCAGCGCGCGCATCACCAGCTCGTCGATGAAGGGCGGGATCTGCCGGGCCGGCGCGCGCTCGCGGAGGCGCTCGGGGCTGCCCTTGATCTTCGCGTCGAGCAGCGCGACGAGGCTCGGCTCGACGAACGGCAGGCGCCCCGTGAGCATCTCGTAGAGGACGCAGCCGAGCGCGTAGAGATCCGCGCGCCCGTCGATGCGCCCCGACGCGGCCTGCTCGGGGGCCATGTACTCGGGCGTCCCCACGATCGCCACCGCGGCCCGAGCCGGCCCCTCCCCCGCGCCCGTCGCGTCCGCGACGCCGTCGCCCTCGCCGCGGTCCTCGGAGAGGCACTTCGCGAGGCCGAAATCGAGCAGCTTCACGCCGGCCTCGGCGATGGAGGGCGAGCCCTCGGCGCCGCTCGGGCGCGTCAGGAACAGGTTCTCGGGCTTGATGTCCCGGTGCACGAGGCCCTCGGCGTGCGCGAGCTCGAGGGCGCTCAGCACCTTGACCGCCATCGCGAGCGCGTCCCTCCAGTCGATCGCGGCCCCGCGGGCGAGCACGGCGTCGAGCGTCTCGCCCTCGAGCAGGTCCATGCCGCAGAACAGGCGGCCATCCGCGGCCATGCCGAAGTCGTGGACCTTCACGAGGTGCTCGTGGGAGAGGCGCGAGAGGACGCGCGCCTCGCGGCGGAAGCGGCTCGCGACCGCGTCCGCGGCGGAGTGCTCGGCGGAGACGACCTTGAGCGCCACGCGGCGCCCGAGGTCGACGTGCTCCGCCTCGTAGACGGTGCTGCTCGCGCCGGTGCCGATCTCGCGCAGCAGCCGGTAGCGCGTGCCCGGCAGCATGCCTTCGTCGCCGCGCTCGGCCGAGGCCATCGCCTCGGCGCGGGGGCTCACCGGCGTGACGGCGGCGGCGCGGTGCGCCTTCGCGCCGGCGACGAGGGCCGCGAACTCGCTGCGCGATCGCCCCGGCTCGCCCGGGAAGAGCCGCTGCATCAGGTGCGCGGCCCGCGCGCGCACGCCGCGCTCGCCGCCCGGCAGCGCGACCGCCGCGCCGAGGAGCGCGGCGAGGTCGCGCGCCGCGGCGCGGCTCGACGGGTACCGGGCCTCGCGGTCGAAGGCCGTGAGCCGCGCGATCGCGGCGTCGAGCGCCGGCGGCGCCCCGAGCGAGAGGGCGATCGGCGGCGGATCGTTCTGGTTGCGCGCGACCGCGGCCATGTGCGTCTGCGCGTCGCCCTGGAGGAAGCGGCGCCCCGCGCACAGCTCCCAGAGCATGATCCCGAGCGCGTAGAGGTCGACCCGCGCGTCGCCCGGGTCGCCGTTGGCGACCTCCGGGGCGACGTACCCCGGCTTCGCGAAGACGACGCCCGCGACCGTGTGGCAGCGCCGGTTCTGCCCGCGGGCGGTGCCGAAGTCGATGATCTTCACGTCGCCGGAGAAGCCGAGCATCACGTTCTGGGGCGACAGGTCGCGGTGCACGATGCCGAGCGCGGCGCCCGACGGGTCCTTGCGCTCGTGCACGTGGGCGAGCGCCTCGGCGATCATCGTCGCGATCGCGACCGCCTCCGCCCAGTCGAAGCGGTGCCCGAGCTGCACCGCGCGCGCCCGGACCTCGCCGAGGCTCCGACCCTCGACGTGCTCGACCACCGCGTACGGCTCCCCCGTCGCCGGGTCGACGTCCGCCTCGATGACCTGCGCGACGCCCGAGTGCTGGAGCTGCGCCTGCACCCGCGCCTCGTCCAGGAAGCGGGCGATGTAGCTCGGATCGGACGCGTGCTCGCGGCGGATGATCTTGACGACGACGGGGCGCTCCGCCCCTTCGAGGCCGGTCGTGGAGGCGAGGAACACCTCGCCCATGCCTCCCCGAGCGATGCGCCGCAGGAGCACGTAGCGGCCGAGCGGTCGGGGAACATCGTCCGCAGCGAAGCCGCTCTTGTTGAGCTCATGCGAGGGCGGAAGAACCGGGCGGGGCACGGTCGCGGAGGAGTTCGCCATGAACCGAACCTATCGGATGTAGGACAAGGTGGGCCAACTTCGCGCTGGCGCACCGAAACGGGCCGCGCTCCCGCGCCGCCGCCGCCCGGCTTCACCGGTTCGACACAGGGGCTCTCCAGGTTATCCACAGGGTTATCCACACCCTGTCGACAAGTCGCGCGCCTGGGCGGTCGTCCCGAGCGGCACAGGAATCCGTCCAGAGGGACCCGGAAACGCCGCGTTCTCCTGGAGTCCGGGCCATTGCTCTCCCCGCGGGCCTCGGCTACTCCTTGGCAGGGATGTCGCGACACGCCGTCCAGCGCCTGATGACCTTGCTGACGTTCGCGTTGGCGCTGGTCCTGCCGCTGCGCGCGCGGGCTGCGATCGTTCCGGTCTGCGACGACGACCGGATGACGATCGTCGCGCCGCCGCCGGACGAGCCGTCGTGCACCGTGCTGACGAGCGTCGACGACGCGACGGGCGAGACGAGGGCCGCGCCCATCTGCGATCCGCGCGGCGCTTCCTCGGTCGCCCCGCCCCGCACCCTGCCGATGACCGACGACCGGATCGACGCGGCCCCTGGATGCGATGGGGGCGATCTCTGGCCGAGGGTCGGACCGAACTCGCGTCAATCCGGCCCTGTGAGCGAGCTCTCCAGCCCGCTGCAGCAGGCGGTGCTCGTTCCGGAGCTCGTCCTGCCTGCCCCGTGCGCGCCCGTGGCGGTCTTCTCATTCCTCACGGTCTCGGGGGGACCGCGCCCCGGCGTGGCGCAGGGCGTCTACCACCCGCCTCGATGAGGCGAGCTCGCCGGCAGGCCGCGCCCGATCGCGCCGCGAGGTCTCTCCGAGGCCGCTGCGGGCGGTGCGTGGCCGGCCCTGCCGCGAGATCCGGAGCGTTTGCCGGTCTGACCCGAGCCCGCTAGGCGCTCGTCCGGGCCCGCGTCGCGCAGGCTCGCCCTCTCGAGGGCGACGCGCCCAGCGCGACGGCGGCCGGGCGCAGGCGCAGGCGTGACGGGGAAAGAGCGGTCCCGGCGCTCCGCCGGGGGCTGCGTCCGCACCGCGCGGCGGCGGCTCCTTCGGCCCAGGGCGGCTCGCCGCCCTGGGAGCTCACGATTGGCGATCTAGTCGCGAGCGCGCACCTGGTGTCGCGCCCGCGTTGAAGGAGGAGCCCGCCTGGCGGAGCTCCACCACCGTTGAGAGAGGAAACATCATGAACAAGGGAACAGCCATCGTCGGCTTTCTTCTCTGCTTCATCGCAGGGATGGGGCTGATGTGGAGTATCGATCGGAGCGCCGGCTCGCGCGGGCATGAGATCTCGGCGGCCGTCGAAGACGGCCAGCCGTGGAGCGACGAGGACGCGGCGGTGCCGGTGTCGTCGAAGGACCCGATGTGGGGCGCGCGGACGGCGCCCGTGACGATGGTCGTCTTCAGCGACTTCGAGTGTCCGTTCTGCAGCCGGGTCGAGACCACGATCAACCAGCTCAAGGACAAGTACGGCGCCGAGAAGCTGCGCATCATCTGGAAGAACAACCCGCTCCCGTTCCACAAGAACGCGCGGCCGGCGGCGCTCGCGGCCGAGACGGTGTTCCGGCTCGGCGGCTCGAAGGCGTTCTGGAAGTTCCACGAGCTCGCCTTCCAGAACCAGAAGAGCCTCACGACCGACAACTTCGAGAAGTGGGCCGGCGAGGCCGGCGTCGACAAGGCGAAGTTCAAGGCGGCGTTCGATCGGCAGGAGTACATGGCCAAGATCGACGCCGACATGGCCGTCGGCAAGTCGTCCGGCGTCACCGGCACGCCCGCCTCGATCATCAACGGCGTGTTCCTGAGCGGCGCTCAGCCGATCGACAAGTTCACCGCCGTCATCGACGAGCAGCTCAAGGCCGCGCAGGCCGCGATCGCCTCCGGGACGAAGCCCGACAAGGTGTACGCCAAGCTCGCCGCGGAGAACAAGGCGAAGGCGCCGCCCCAGAAGGACCGCGAGCGCCCGCAGGAGGACGACAAGACGGTCTGGAAGGTGCCCGTCGGCGACGCGCCCGCGAAGGGCCCGGCGACCGCGCTGGTCACCATCGTCGAGTGGTCCGATTTCCAGTGCCCCTTCTGCAGCAAGGTCGTCCCCACGATCGACGAGCTCCTCAAGACCTACGGGGACAAGGTCCGGTTCGTCTGGAAGAACAACCCGCTCCCGTTCCACCAGCGCGCCGAGCCCGCGGCCGAGCTCGCCATGGAGGCGCGCGCGCAGAAGGGCGAGAAGGGCTTCTGGGATGCGTACGAGCTGCTCTGGAAGAACCAGCAGAAGCTCAGCGACGACGACCTGCTCGGCTACGCCAAGGAGCTCGGGCTCGACGTCGAGAAGGTGAAGGCCGCGATCGCCACCAAGAAGCACGGCGCGGGGATCGCCGCCGATCAGGAGCTCGCGGACGACCTGCAGGCGTCCGGGACCCCGCACTTCTTCATCAACGGCCGCCGGCTCGTCGGCGCCCAGCCGATCGACAAGTTCAAGACGATCATCGACGAGGAGATCAAGAAGGCCGAGGGGATCCTCGCCAAGGGCGTCGCCGCGAAGGACCTCTACGCCGAGATCATCAAGGACGGCAAGGAGCCGCCGCCGCCCGAGCGCAAGGAGGTCGCCGCGCCGTCCCCGAACAGCCCGTGGAAGGGCGGCGAGCGGGCGAAGGTCGTGATGCAGGTCTTCTCGGACTTCGAGTGCCCGTTCTGCAAGCGCGTCGAGGACACGGTCTCGCAGATCTCGAAGACCTACGGCGACAAGCTGAAGATCGTGTGGCGCCACCGGCCGCTGCCGATGCACAAGAACGCGCCGCTCGCGTCCGAGGCCGCGCAGGAGGCCTACGCGCAGAAGGGCAACGCCGGGTTCTGGGCGTACCACGAGGTGCTCTTCAAGAACCAGGGGCAGCCGGACGCCTTCTCGCGCGCGTCGCTCGAGAAGTACGCCGAGGAGCAGGGCCTCGACATGACGAAGTTCAAGAAGGCGCTCGACGCGAACACGCACAAGGCGTTCGTGGACGCCGAGAACTCCGTGGCGGACAAGGCGGGCATCAGCGGGACGCCGGCCTTCGTCGTGAACGGCTACTTCATCAGCGGCGCGCAGCCGTTCTCGAAGTTCAAGAAGCTCATCGACAAGGCCATGAAGGAGGCCGGCGAGACCGCGCCTGCCGCCGCGAAGGTGGACGCCGCCAAGAAGCCGGCGCCCGCCGTGCAGCCGGCCGCCGCCCCCGCCGCCCCGAAGTGAACCGCCGCAGCGCGGTCCGATCTCCCGCCTGACCCGACCAACCTCTACGAGGGGCGGCTCCCGATGACCGGATGAGCCGCCCACCTCCCTGCCCTGCGCGGGCCGGGTGAGCCACGCCCATCGCCGCCGTCTTCCGTCTGGCGAGGCGCGCCCTCGCGCGCGGCACGGCCTGCGCGCCGTCGCAGGCGTGGCAAGGCACAGCGCGCGCCGCCTAGGCCGCGCGCCGCGGGGCGGGCGTCAGCCCGTGGTGCGGAACCGCGAGCGCCCCTCGGAGATCCACCACGCGCGGTAGCGCTCCTGGGCGGCCTCCCGCTCCTGTCGCGGCAGGTCCTCGTAGTAGCCGAAGTACTCCCGCGTGATGCCCTTCAGCTCGTCGATGGCCGCGCGGCGGATGGCGGGCTTCTCGTGCGTGAGCGCGTCGATGATCCACTCGATGCGATGGCGCTCGCCGTTCCTCGACCACCACGCCATCCACTTGCGCGCATCGCGGCCGAGATCTTCCCGCGTGATGACGGTCAGCGCCCGGGCCGCCGCCTCGACGATCGCGTCGTGCGGATCGGCGAGCGCGCTGACGAGCGCCGGCACGCTGGAGCCGGAGCGGATCTCGGACATGGTCTCGATGGCGCTCAGCCGCCGCACCGGCGACTCCTCGCGATCTCGCGCGATGTGATCGAGCCCCTGCAGGATCGGGCCGCCCGCGGGCGGCGCCGCGACCAACAAGGCAGCCGAGCGCACCGCGATCCGGCGGACGGCGATGGCGTCGTCGAAGAGCCGCGGGAGCAGCGCGTTGGCTGCTTCCGGGTACGGCAGCTCGCCGAGCACGTGCGTGGCCCAGAAGCGCACCTCGGGGTCGGGCGAGGCGCTGCGCACGGTCATGAAGGGGAGCGCCGGGCGCCGGATCGCGACGATGAGCTCGAGCAGCGGCCCGCACTGGGAGGCGGGGGGCGCAGCGGCGACGTTCGCGGCGCCGTCCGGGCCGGCGACCTGCTCGCGGAAGCGCTGGCGATCGACCCGGAGCGGACCGGGGAAACGCGCGGCCACGATCGAGATCGCGGTCTCGCCGTTGCGCACGAGCTCGGCGAACGCTCGCGAGCCCGCCTCGCCGCCCGCGAGGACGTGCTGCACGAGCGAGCTGTACTCCGCGCGCAGCTCGCTTGCGGGAGAGGACGAGATCGCGGCGCGCCGCTCGGACGGGGGCCTCGGATACGCCGCGGCGGCCTCGACGGCGACGGGCGTGCGGCGCCAGTGGGGGCGCGCCGCGGCCGACGACGGCGCCGGCGCGTGATCCCGGTGCTCCTCGGCGCCGGGCGTGATCGAGCTGTCGAGCATCCACGGCGGCCGGGAGTACCGCTTCGTCCGCGCCTCTTCAGGCTCGCCGAGCTCGAAGTCGTCGGACCGCGAGGTGGCCGGCGCCGCGGGGATCTCGAGATCGGGGATCTCGTCGATGACCGGCGGCGAAGGCGACGCCGTGATGACCGGCGATGGCGACGCCGTGACCGCCTGCATGAGCGGCTCGGTGATCGCCGGCATCATCGGCGCCGTGACGGCCGTGCCCGACACGACGTCGGCGCCCGCCTCGAGGCCGAGCCGGAATTGCGGCTCGGCGCTGGCGACGGGCGCCGGCGGGATCGGGGCCGGCGGGATGGTCGAGCTGAACGCCATCGCGTGCGCGACGCCGTCGTCAGGCCGCACCGGCTCCGCCTCCACGCCGGTGCCGCGGAGCCCGAACGCCCGCGCGACGGCATCGATCCCGGAGCCGCCGTCCTCCGTGGACCAGCCGCCCTGCGGCCGCGGTCCTTTCGGCTCGACGTCCGCGCCGTCGGCGTGCCGCTGCTCGCCCGCGCCGAGGTCGGCATGCGCCTCGGGCGGCGGGGATGCAGCGGTCGCGGGCTGCTCGTGCGGCTCCGCGCGGACCATGCTGCTGAGCTCCAGGAGCGCGGCGCGGGTGCGCAGGGACAGCGGGCCATCCTTCGCCTGCTCGTCGCCGTGCTCCTCCTGCGGCGCGGCGACCTCGTGCGGCGGCGCCGACGACCGCTGCGGCGGCGCCGACGACCGCTGCGGCGGCGCGGCGACCTCGTGCGGCGGCGCCGACGACCGCTGCGGCGGCGCCGACGACCGCTGCGGCGGCGCGGCGACCTCGTGCGGCGGCGCCGACGACCGCTGCGGCGGCGCGGCGGGATCCTGGGCTCCGCCGCTCCGGTTCAGCTTCTTTCGCAGGATGAGCCGCTCCAGCACCGTCGTTGCGAGCCCGGCGAGCGCGATGAGATCGCCGATGCTGGAGAGCTCGACCGAGGCGGCGCCGTCGTCGCCGTAGATGAGCGCGACGACGCGGCCGCGCACGACGATCGGGACGACCGCCACCGCGGCCGCGTGAACCTTCCTGCCGAGCTCGCGCTGGAGCTCCGCGTCCGGGGCGCTGCCGGCGAGCGCCGTCACGAGCGGCGCACGGAGCGCGCGCGCCCTGGCGAGGGCGGTGGGACGATCGAACGGCACGGCGACCTTCGCGACGCGCTCGCGCTCGGCGCCTGGGCCTGCGGCGTTGCGGCCTTCAGCGCGCTCGCCGTGGACGGTGAACAGGACCGTGTACTCGAAGTACTGCTGCGCGAAATCGAAGAGGACCGCGAGGACCGCCTCGCTCGAGTCCACCGCGGCGAGCTCCTGCTCGGCCATGGCCAGCGTGAACGGGCCCTTGCGCCGCTGCGCGGTCGGCGCAGACCGGCCTGCTTCGCGCGTCGCGCTCTTCGCCGCCAGCGCGCTCGATGAGATCGCCGGCGCGGGCGCCGCAGGCGCCGATGCGGCCGGCGCGGGCGCCGCAGGCGCCGGCGCGGGCGCCACGGGTGCGGAAGCCGCAGGAACGGGCTCCGCAGGCGCGAGCGCCACCACAGGCGTGATCTCCGCAGGCGCTATGGCTGCGGGCCCCACGGGCGCGCGGGCCGCTGGAGCGGGCGCCGCGGGTGAGGCGCCGCCAGGCAGGCGCGGGTGCGACACGGCGGCTTGCGGCGGGGTCTCTTGCCGAACGCGGGGAGAGGCCGACGCGCGCTTCAGCCAGCCGGTCAACAGGTGAGTGCCCGGTGCCCGCGAACGCGCTCCGGACGGCGCCGGAGGCGCCACCGGCTTCACGAGCGGCGCTGCCGCTTCCACCGCCGGCGCCGTCGCTTCCACCGCTGGAGCCCCGGGCACGTCGTCCGCCGCCGCGAGCGCCGAGAGGCGCGGCGCGAGCTCCACGGAGCGCGGCGTCGGCTCCGCCGGCTCGATCGCGGGCTCTTCCGGCGGCGCAGCCAGGTCGCCGGGAAGCGCGGGCTCCTCGCCCGGAGCTGCCGCGGCGACCTCGCGCTTCGCCGGCGCCGCAGCGTCCGCCTGCCCGCGCCGCGGAGCGAGCTTGGAGAGGCGCGAGGCAAGCGCCTCTGCCCCAGGCGTGTTCGCCTCGAGATAGCGGAACGATGGCAGATCGATCGGGTACTCAGCGACGACCGTCGGCTCGTCATCCAGCTCGTGGAGCGGCGGCTTCCTCGGCGTGGGGACGGCCTCGTTCAGCGAGACCTCCGCGATGACGGTGTCCTCGTCATGGATCGAGGTCAGCGCCTCGACCGTCGGGGCATCGTCGATGCTGGATCGCTTCTGCTGCTGCGCTTCCTCCGTCTCCTCGCGAGAGATCGAGGCCGGCGCCTCGACCGTCGGGGCATCGTCGATGCTGGATCGCTTTTGCTGCCGCGCTCCCTCCGCCTCCTCGCGAGGATGGATACCTTCGGGCAAGGTCGCGTCGGCCTCGGCAGACACGGCAGCGTCGGCGTCGTCAGGCGATGCCGCGTCGACGTCCGCGGGCGAGGTCGCATCGACCTCTGCAACCGAAGCCGCCCCTGCCCCCGCGCGCGAAGCCGCGTCGACCTGCGCACGCGAGGCCGCGCCGGCTCCTCCGCGAGAAGCTGCATCGGCGCCGGCGGGCGAGGCCGGCGGCGGTGGCGCTTCCGGCGGGAGCGCCGCTGCGGCCGCGGCGGCGGGCTCGATCGGCTCCGGCGGGCTCGGCTCGGCGCGCGCGTCGAGCTGCTTCACGAGCCGCGACAGGCGCCGCTCGAGGGCGATGCCGTAGTGCTCCGCGAGCGCCTGGCGGATGCGCACCAGCGGCGCGGCGAGCTGCCGCAGGTTGACCCCCAGCGCGAAGCTCAGCTGCTCCGCCACGGCCGGCGCGAGCGGCTCCGCCGTGGCGATGACCAGCGTCGGCTCAGGCTTCGAGGCGCCCGCCGCCGCGCTGTCGACGCCCGTGCGCACGTCGAGCGGGAACACGCGGTGCTGGACCGCGAGATCGACCGGGATGGTCCGGAGCACGTCGGGCGAGGCGGGCCGCAGCCGGCCCACGGCGGGCGGGAGCCCCAGGCTCTCCGCGAGCAACGCCGTGAGCTCGCGCTCGCGCACCGCGCCCAGCTCCAGCACGTTCGTGGCGAGGTCGCCGCCATGGAGCACTTGGCGGGCGATCGCTTCCTCGACCACCCGCATCGAGGTAACCCCATGCTGCACGAGGAGAGAGCTCAGCGTCGGCATCGAGGCGCATTCATCGTTGTGCGGTGGAAGTTGGAGCACGCTCGCGACGTGCGACCCGGTTCATCCTAGACGAAGTCTTCATCGGACACGATCCGCGCGTTGGGAGCCCTCGGAAGGGCCTCATCCGTCATCGACCGCACGCCGCATCGCAGCGACCATCCTTCTCAGGCAAGCTGGGTGGGAGGATCCCGCCCAACGCCGCCGAGGAGGCAGGTAAAGCGCAGCCCGGTCGCCGAGAGGTCCGCGGCCGACGCCGGCGCGCCGCCGTCCGCGCGCTCGGACGAGGGCTCCACGGTCAGCCCGCCCCCATGCGCGCCGAGGATGCCTCGCGCGATCGCGAGCCCGAGGCCGAGCCGCTCGCGGCGGCGCGGCGCGACCGGGTCGGCGGGGATCGCCGCCCGCTCGCCGAACGGCTCGAGCAGCTGGGCGAGCGGCTCCGGCGCGACCGGGCCCGCCTCGTCGACGACGGTCACCACCGGCGCGCCGTCGGCGCTCGCGACGCGGACCTGCACCGGCCGATCGCGCGATCGCAGGATGGCGAAGCCGAGCACGTACTCGAGCGCGACCCGGAGGAGCTCCGGATCGCCCTCCACGGCCGTGGCCCCATCGGGCGCGGCCTCGAAGGCGATCTGCACGCCGCGAGCGGCGGCCGTCCCCTCGAGCTGCACGGCGGCCCGGCGGACGAGCTCGACCGCATCGCAGCTGGCGATCGACATCGGTCGGCTCGCATCCGCGCGGAGCCAGATGGAGTTGTCGAACTCGTCGAGCAGCCGCTTCAGCCGCTCGCCGGCGCCGCGCACGCGCTCCAGCATGTCGCGCGGCGCCGGCCCGAGGTCCTTCTGGTAACGCAGAAGGTAGTGCACCCCCGCCAGCATGGTCGCCAGCTCGCCCCGTAGATCGTGGCCCACGCGCGCGAAAAACTCGTCATCCATCCACATAGACGCCTGCTCCGAATATGCAGCAGCGCGGACCTCGAGCATCAGACGGGCAAGCCAACTGTCGTCGGGACCGCCCCGAAACAGCCGTCGCCAGGCGCTGAGGGCGAACCGCGCAGGGCCCCCATCTGCGCTGGACAGTTGATGGTTGCGGATAAGCGACCTGGGCACAAGGTGTAGCCGGGGCTCAGGCTTCGCCTCCACCAACGCGGGGACCTTCCAGGAACGCCGGCGGGAGGTCGTTTGCCCTGCCGCCGCGCATCGAAGCCCGAGCACCCGGGGAGCGCTGTCAGCCGAGCCGCGAGCGGGGGAGCATGTCCGAGGCAGAGCCCAGAGAGTTCGCCGAGCAACACGACGAGGAGGGCGACGAGGACACCTTGGTGGTCGAACGGCACCGCCGGGTCCTCATCGTGGACGATGATCCCGATTTCCTCGTCATGGCGGAGGCGGCGCTCGCCGCGCACGGCTTCCTGGTAGAGCGGGCGGCCGGCGGGCTGCGCGGCGTGTTCCTCGCCACACAGGACGTGCCGGATGTGATCCTGTGTGATCTGAGGATGCCCGGCATCGACGGCTTCGTCGTCGCCGAGGCGCTGCGCGCCGACCCGGCGACCCAGCACGTCGCCATCTTCGCGTGCACCGGCCGCCGCGATCTCGAGGCCCGCGCTGCCCTCAACGCCTCGGCGTTCGACGGCGTGTTCGTGAAGCCGGTCGACTGGGACAGCGCCGCTCGTTTGCTCCACGAGATCGTCGGCGCCCGCCGGCCCTACGGGCCTACCCAGGGCACGTAAGGACGAGCCTTATACCCCTTCAGGACGATTGCAGGGCCACCCCTGCGCGGGAGGGGAAATGCCCGGCGCCGGGCCGGCAATAAGGTATACAAACATCGCGTGACCCGAGCGGATCGCCCCCCTACATGGCCTACGTGAGAGGCCGGCCGCATGGCGCCGGAGTCGTTCACGGCTGACCGGGCGGCGCGCCGAGGAATGGAAAGGTTCACTGGGATGGAAGTGAAGTGTGACGACAACGCGTTCTCGCCGCTCGTCCTGGTCGTTGACGACTTCCAGGACAACCGGGAGATGTTCGCGGAATACCTGTCCTTCTCCGGGTTCCGCGTGGCCGAGGCGGCGACCGGGCGGGAGGCGCTCGATCGCGCCTTCGAGCTGATCCCGGACCTCATCCTGATGGATCTGTCGCTCCCGGAGATCGACGGCTGGGAGGCGACGCGCCACCTCAAGAGCGACCCGCGCACGAAGCGGATCCCCATCGTCGCCCTCACCGGCCACACGCTCGCGGGGCACTCGCGCGAGGCGAAGGACGCGGGGTGCGACGCTTTCCTCACGAAGCCGTGCCTGCCGGACACGCTCGTGCTCGAGATTCGCCGCCTCCTGTCGCGCGTCGAAGGCGACGGGCGGGGCCCGTCGCCGCAGCCGGAAAGAACGACCTGACGCGCCGCGAATCCCGTCGCCCGCCATCCGGCGAAACCATCGCGGCGCGCGGCGCCCGCGAGATCCGCGAGGCGCGCGCGACCGCGCGACCCACGGGGAGAAACAGCGCACGTGCGCTCCCGCGCTGCCATGACTTGACTGAGGCACCACCTGACTATCCCGAGCACAGTCTTTCTGGCTAACTGATCGCTTGAGAGACAAGAGGGAACGAGGATGGCGGGGGTGACGAGAAAAAAAGCCGGGAAAGACGCGACGGACAGCGCGGATGGCGCGCACGGCCGCCCGCTCCGCGGGCGCGCCACGGCGGTGCCCCTGCGCTCGCCGAAGAGGGGCTCGGTGTCCGCTGCGGCGAGCGGGCCTCGCTCGGCCGGGCCGGCTACCCTGCGCGCCAGGGTGCCCAGGCGATCGAAGGCGGACTCGGATCGGCACGCCCCGCGGGGCGACGCGGCCGAGCGCGAGCGGCTCGAGGAGCAATGCCAGCGGCTGGAGCGCCGCGCGGAGACGGCCGAGCGCATGCTGCGCGAGACCGTGTCCACCATCTCTCACGATCTCCGGAACTCGCTGAGCGTGATCGTGGTCAGCGCCCGCATGCTGATGCGCTCGATCCCTCAAGAGGGCCCGGGGCGGCGTCAGATCGAGGCGATCACCCGCGCGGCGGACGAGATCAACCAGCTCGCGCAGGACCTTGTCGACGCCATGAGCATCGAGAACGGCTCGCTGAAGGTCGGCAAGGGCGCGCACGAGGTCGAGCCGATCCTCGACCGAGCGATCGAGCTCGTCGCGCCGACCGTCGCGCTGAAGCCGCTCGAGATCGCCAAGGAGCTGCCGCACGACCTGCCGCCCATCGCGTGCGACCGGGAGCGCATCGTCCAGGTCGTCGCCACCCTGCTCGGCAACGCGATGCGCTTCACGCCGAAGGGCGGGCGCATCACCGTGCGCGCGGAGCCCTCGGGCAACGACGCGCGATTCTCGATCTCCGACACCGGCCCCGGCATCGCGCCGGACCTGCAACCGCTGCTCTTCGCCCGCCACGCGCCGCCTCGCCGGCCCCTGGGACAGGGGATGGGGCTCGCGGCGTTCGTCACCAAGGGCATCGTCGAGGCCCACGGCGGCACGATCTGGGTCGAGAGCTCGCCCGGCCAGGGCAGCACGTTCTTCTTCACCATCCCCGCCGCCGGGCTCTCGGTGCGGGCGACGCCCTGACCGAGCGCGCGCCCGCGCCGAAGGGCGCGCGCCGTCAGGGCCGTCCGAGCGCCGAGAGCCAGCGGCGGAGGATCGCGCGGCCTTCCGACAGCTTGCGCAGCGACGCCCACTCGTTGCGCTGGTGCGCCTGGGCGTTCTCGCCGGGGCCGAAGTTCACCGCGGGCACGCCGAGCTCCGAGAAGCGGGCCACGTCGGTCCACGCCTGCTTCGGCTCGACCGCGGCGACGCCGGCCTCGCGCAGCGCCACGACGAGCGGGTGCGACGCGTGCGGCAGCGCCGAGGGGCTGAGGTCGCGCCACTCGATGTCGGCGCGGCCGCCCACGAGCGCCTCGATGGTCCGCTGCGCCTCCTGGATCGAGGTCCCGGGCGGGAAGCGGTGGTTCAGGTTCATCGTGAACTCGTCGGGCACGACGTTCCGCCCGCGCCCGCCCTGCGCCATCGTCGCCGTCGTCACAGCCCGATAGACGAACCCGTCGATCTCGACCTCGCGCGGCGCGAGCGCGGCGAGCTCGACCAGGAGGGGACCCGCCTTGTAGATGGCGTTCTCCCCCTGCCACGGCCGCGCGCTGTGCGCCGTCCGCCCGCGGAACGTCAGCCCCGCGTGGAGCGAGCCGCTCGCGCCGAGGCTCAGCTTGTTGTCGCTCGGCTCGAGGCACACCGCGAGATCGAGCGCGCGGAGGCCAGGCTCGCGCTCGATGACCAGCGCGAGCTCGTTCTCGAGGTACGGGCCTTCCTCCCGGGCGTAGAACACGAGCGTCAGATCCATCCCCGCGACGTCCTTCCGCTCGCCCTCGGCGAGGTCGAGCATCAGCGCGAGGCCCGACTTCATGTCGCTCGCGCCGGGGCCGTACAGGCGATCCCCCTCGATCCGCGGCGGCCCGTCGTGCGAGGTGCGCACCACGTCGAGGTGCCCGGCCAGCGCGATCTTCGGGCCGCCCGTGCCCTGCGTCACCTGCACGACCAGCGAGTCGCCGTGGCGGCGCACCGGCGCGGCGAGCTGCGCCCGCCCGAGCCGCTCCGCCACCGCGGCGCACAGCTCCTGCTCCTCGCCCGTGGGCGACGGGACCGAGCACAGCCAGAGCAGCGTGTCCGCGAGCGCGGCCTCGGCCGCCGCGCCCTGGTCGGGACGCGCGCTCACACCGGCACCGCGAAATCGCGCAGCGCCGCGTTGAGCGACACCTTGCGGTCGGTCGCCTCGCTGCGCTTGCCGATGATGAGCGCGCAGGGGATCGAGAACTCCCCCGCGGGGAAGCGCTTCGGCCGCGTGCCCGGGATGACCACGCTGCGCGCCGGCACCCGGCCGCGGTGCTCGACGACCTCCGGCCCCGTGACGTCGAGGATCGCCGTCGACGCGGTGAGCACCACGCCGGCGCCGAGCACCGCCTCCTCCTCGACGACGACGCCCTCGACCACGATCACGCGCGAGCCCACGAAGACGCCGTCCTCGATGATCACCGGCCGCGCCCCCGGCGGCTCGAGCACCCCGCCGATGCCCACGCCCCCGGCGAGGTGCACCCCTCGCCCGATCTGCGCGCAGCTCCCGACGGTCGCCCACGTGTCGACCATCGATCCCGAGCCGACCCACGCGCCGATGTTGACGTAGCCGGGCATGACGATCGCGCCCTGCTCGAGGAACGCGCCGTAGCGCACCGTCCCCGGCGGCACGACGCGGACGCCCGCCTTGTCGAGCCCGCGCTTGAGCGGGATCTTGTCGTGGAACTCGAAGGGGCCGACCTCCATCACGCTCATGCCGCGGAGCGCGAAGTAGAGCAGGATCGCCTCCTTGATCCACGCGTGCGTCACCCACCGGTGCGCGGCGCCCTCGCCGCCCGGCGCCGCGCCTCCGTCGCCCGCCTGCGGGGTCTTGTCGGGCTCCGCGACGCGGAGGAGGCCTTGATCGAGGCACTCGATCGTGCGGAGGACCGCGGCCTCGTGCGCGGGCGAGCGCAGGAGCTCGCGGTCGCGGAACGCCGCCTCAACAAGGGACTTCATGGATTCGTCGGTGGCCATGGCGCCGCCTTTAGCACGGCCACGACAGCACCGGCACCGGCCTCAGAACGTCATGGTGACGACGCGGCCGCCGGTCCCCTCGACGAGGTCGATGCGCGCGCGGCGCGCGACGACGCGGGCCACGGCGGCGGCCCGCTCGCCGCCGTCGCGCAGCACCACGTCGAGGGCGACCGCCGGCGCCTCGTCGCGCGGGCCGCGCTCCGCGATGCGCACCGTCGAGCGACCGTCCGGCAGGCGGGACACGGTGAGGTGGGGGCTGGCGACGCCCGCCGCGCTGACCATGCCGACGGCGAGCTCCATGAGCCCGCTCACGGCGCGCACGTCGCCCTCCACCTCGTTGGCGCGGCCGTCCGAGGAGGCGACCGAGATGGCGACGACGGGCCGCCCCTCGACCGCCGAGGCGCTCCAGTTGCGGAGCACGTCGATGAGATCGAGCGGCGTCGGGCGCAGCTCGAGGGTCGCGATCACGAGCTCGGACAGGCGCAGCGCGCCGCTCAGCTCCCTGGCCGTCCTGCGCACCGACGCCTCGAGCGCGAGGCGCTGCCGGGCGTCGATGCCGCGCTCGGCGCCGGCGCGCTCCCCGCGTCCGCGCCCGGGGACGCGCCCCGGCGGGGCGCCCGCGGCGGCGCGCGACAGCTCGTCCGTGAGGCGCGCGACCTCGACGCCCGCGTGCTCGAGCACCGCGCACGCGGCGTCGGCCGCCGCGGCGTCGTCGGTCTCGACGAATCCGTCGCGGACCGCCGCGGAGAGGCTGTCGAGGGCGGCGACGAGCGCCGCGCACCCGTCGCACACCTCCGGCAGCGCGAGGGCGACCCCGCGCGGCCCGACGCGGCGCGAGCCGAGCAGGTGCGCGAAGCTCTCGATGCCGGCAGCGCCGTCCCGCGCCGCGCCGAGCGCAGCCGCGAGCCGCTCGCCGAGCATCAGTTCGTCGCGCTCGGAGCGACCTCGTAACCTGCGAAGAAGTAGGCGATCTCGCGCGCGGCGGTCGCCGTCTTGTCCGACCCGTGGACCGCGTTCTCGCCCACGCTCGCCCCGTGCAGCTTGCGGATCGTCCCGTCCGCCGCCTTCGCCGGGTCGGTCGCGCCGATGACCTCGCGGTACTTCGCGACCGCGTCCTCGCGCTCGAGCGCCATCACCAGGATGGGGCTGCGCGACATGAACGTCACGAGCTCGTCAAAGAAGCCGCGCCCCCGGTGCTCGGCGTAGAAGCCTTCCGCCTCCGCCCGGGTGAGGTGGATGCGCTTCATCGCTTTGATCGTGAAGCCCTCCTGCTCCAGGCGGGCGATGATCGCGCCGGCCTTGTTCTTTTCCACTGCGTCGGGCTTGATGATTGAGAGGGTTCGCTCGAGGGCCATGGGCGGCCCAGTTAGGCGAAAACGCCGACCGTTGCAAGCGCCACGCATTCCGTCCGCAAGGTCCGCGTTCCGTCTCGCTGCGCGCTTCCGCGCCCCCGCCGTTCCCGTCCGCCTGCATCTCCCCGCTCCCGGCCGCTCTCCCGGCTGCGCTCGGGGACGCCTTGGATCCGGGCCGTCCGCCGCCCGGCGCGCCCCCTGTCCGCGGTCCGGCGCACGTCGCCGCGCTCTCGTCGCCCTCGCGCTGCCGTCGCCCTCGCGCTCCGCCGCCTGCTCGCGGGCGCTCCGTCTCGCGAGGACGACGCGCGTCACGCGCGATCGCCATCAAGCTGTCACAATGCGCTGCTACACCCATCGGCCATGCCGAGCCACGTGCTCATCGTCGAGGACGAGCGCGATCTCCAGCGCGTCCTCACGTACAACTTCCGTCAAGCTGGCTTCGACGTGGTCTCCGCCGGGAGCGGAGAGACAGCGCTCCGGGCGGTCAAGGAGGAGCGGTTCGATCTCGTCCTGCTCGACCTGATGCTCCCGGACATGTCGGGCACGGAGATCTGCCGCCGCCTCAAGCAGAACCCGCAGACCTCCGCGGTCCCCGTCATCATGGTCACGGCCAAGGGGGAAGAGATCGATCGGATCGTCGGCTTCGAGCTCGGGGCCGACGACTACGTCGTCAAGCCGTTCAGCGTCCGAGAGCTCATCCTGCGCGCCCGGGCGATCCTCAAGCGCTCCGAGAGCCCCACGTCGGCCCCGGAGAAGTTCGATTTCGGCATCCTCCGGGTGGATCGCGCCGCGCACAGGGCGTGGGTGCAGGAGAACGAGATCGCGCTCACGGCGCTCGAGTTCCGCCTGCTCATGATGCTCTACGATCGCCGCGGGCGCGTGCTCTCGCGCGATCTGCTGCTCGACGAGGTGTGGGGCTCGCACGTCGACGTCACCGCGCGCAACGTCGACACCCACGTGAAGCGCGTCCGCGAGAAGCTCGGAGCGGCGGGCGACTACATCGAGACCGTGCGCGGCGTCGGCTACCGGTTCCGCGCCGAGCCCGAGGCTGCCTAGGGGCCCGCATGCTCGTGCTGAGGCGGCTCGGCATCGGCGCGAAGCTCGTGGCGGCGACGGTGCTCGTCCTCCTCGTCGCGGGCGTCCCGATCGAGCGCCTCGCCGCGCGCGACATGGAGGCGGCGCTGCTCGCGGAGCACAGCCCGCGCGCCGCCGTCGACGCGGCCCTCTCGCGCTCGCGGCGGACCATGCTGTTCGGCATGGGCGCCGTGATCGTCGTCGCCGTCTCGGTCGGCGCCGCCACCACCTTCTTCATCACGCGCCCCATCCGCAGGCTGACCCGCTTCGCGATGGCGATGTCCGAGGGCGACCTGTCGACGCGCGCGCCCCTGCGCGGCTCGGGCGAGCTCCGCCAGCTCGCGCGCGCGCTCAACCACCTGACGAGCGAGCTCTCCCGCTCCATCGCCGAGGTCCGGACCGAGCGCGACCTGCTCGCCGGTATCCTCGACGGCATGAGCGAGGGCGTGCTCGTGCTCGATCGCGACGGGCGGATCCTCCTCGCCAACCGGGCGCTGCGCGCGATGGCCTCCCTCGGCGAGGACGCGCTCGGTCGATCGGTGATCGAGTCGATCCGCAACGCGCGCCTCACCGAGGCGATCCAGCTCGCCGGCCAGCGGGACGAGCCGGTCGACGTCGAGGTCGAGCTCGGGCGGACGCTGCCGCGCCGGCTGCTCGTGCGCGTGTCGCGCCGGAAGGCGCCGGCGCGCGACGCGCTCGACGCGCGCGCGGAGCACGACGGCGCGTCCACGGAGCCTGGGCTCATCGCGGTGTTCCACGACGTCACGGATCTCCGCCGGCTGGAGACGATCCGGACCGACTTCGTCGCCAACGTGTCCCACGAGCTCAGGACCCCGGTCACGGCGATCAGCACCGCCGCCGAGACGCTTCAGCTCGGCGCGCTGCAGGACCCCCACGAGGCCGCCGAGTTCGTCGACGTGATCGATCGGCACGCGAAGCGGCTCCGCCACCTCGTCGACGACCTGCTCGATCTCTCGAAGATCGAGGCGAAGAACTTCCGCCTCGCGCTCGCCGAGCTCGATATCGCCCCCGCCATCGAGCACGTCACGCAGCTCCTGGCCGAGGCGGCGCGCCGGCGCAGGGTCACGCTCACCGTCGACGCCGACGCGCTCCCGCACGCGCGGTGCGACCGCCGCGCGCTCGAGCAGGTGCTCATGAACCTGCTCGACAACGCCATCAAGTACGCGGGTGAGGGTGCCCACGTCACCGTGAAGGCGCGCTCGATCGACCAGCAGGTGACGATCGCCGTCGCCGACGACGGCCCCGGCATCCCGCCCCACCACCTGGGCCGCATCTTCGAGCGGTTCTACCGCGTGGACGCCGGCCGCTCGCGCGACCTGGGCGGCACCGGGCTCGGCCTCGCCATCGTGAAGCACCTGGTCGAGCTGATGAACGGCTCGATCGAGGTCGAGAGCGCCATCGGCCGCGGCACCAAGTTCACCGTCCGCCTCGCGCGCGCCGCGTGATCCCCGCAAAGTCGGGAAAATCCGGTACTCGCCGTTCCACCCTGCCGTCACGCGGTTGTCACAAAACTCGATTACGCCTGACGGTGCATGGCTCGAATTCTGCTCACCCTGGCGATGTTCCTCCTGGCCGCCGCGTGCGGTCGCTCCGACGGTCCCCAAGAGACCGGCTCGCTGCCCGGCTCGAAGCCGAACGCGGCGCCGCAGCCGGCTGCCGATGGGGAGGTCACCCTGACGGGCGCGGGTGCGACATTTCCGTACCCGCTTTATACCAAGTGGATCGCTGAGTTCCAAAAAGCCAACCCCAAGGTCAAGATCAACTACCAGTCCATCGGCTCCGGCGGCGGGATCCGGCAGATCACCGAGCGGACCGTGGACTTCGGCGCCACCGACGCGCCGATGAGCGAGGAGCAGCTCGCCAAGGCCGCCGGCATCCTGCACCTGCCGACCTGCCTCGGCGCCGTCGTGCTGACCTACAACCTCGAGGGCGTTCCGTCGGGGTTGAAGCTGACGCCGGAGGCGGCCGCGCAGATCTTCCTGGGCAAGATCAAGAAGTGGAACGACCAGGCCATCCAGAAGGAGAACCCGGACGTGAAGCTCCCCGACAAGGAGATCGCGACGGTTCACCGCTCGGACGGCAGCGGGACGACCAAGATCTTCGTCGACTACCTGAGCGCGGTGAGCCCGGAGTGGAAGAGCGGGCCCGGGACCGGGACCAGCGTCAACTGGCCGGGCGGCCTCGGCGCCAAGGGCAACGACGGGGTCTCCGCCCTGATCACGAGCACGCCCGCTTCGATCGGCTACATCGAGCTCGCGTACGCGATGCAGAACAAGCTCACCTTCGCCTCGCTCAAGAACAAGAGCGGCAAGTTCGTCGCCCCGTCGCTCGAGAGCACGACCGCCGCGGGCGCCGGCGCCGTCGCCAAGATGCCGGACGATCTCCGGATGTCGATCGTCGACGCCGAGGGCGAGGACGCGTATCCCATCGCCGGGTTCACCTACCTCCTCGTGTACCAGGAGCAGAAGGAGCTCGCGAAGGGCAAGGTGCTCGCCAACTTCGTGAAATGGGCGATGCAGGACGGCCAGAAGTTCACCAACGACCTCCACTACGCGCCGCTGCCCACCGCCGTCGTGGAGAAGGTCAACAAGAAGCTCGCCACGCTGGTGGGCCCTGACGGCAAGCCCCTGCTCGCCCCATCACCATGAAGCAAGGCGCGTCAGCGGCGCACACGGCGCTCCGCCGCGCGTCGCCGGCACGCGCGCAGGATAGGTCCATGAGCACGGTAGAAGTCCCGATGCAACAAGCCGCCGCGACCCCGTCGGGGGGCGACGTGGCGCGCGGCACGCGCGGCGCGGATCGAGCGTTCCGCGTCATCCTGACGGTGTTCGGCCTGACGGTGCTCGCGGTGCCCACGCTGATGGTGCTGGAGCTCGTCCGGTCATCCCGGCTGGCCATCGACAAGTTCGGCCTGGGGTTCCTCACCGGCACCGTGTGGGACCCCGCGCGCGAGGAGTTCGGCGCGCTGCCGTTCATCTACGGCACGGTCGTCACGTCGCTGATCGCCATCCTGCTCGCGGTCCCCGTCTCGCTGGGCCTCGCGATCTTCCTGTCGGACCTGGCTCCCCACCGGATCCGCAAGCCGCTCGGCTTCATGGTCGAGCTCCTCGCGGCGATCCCGAGCGTCGTCTACGGGTTCTGGGGCATCGCCGTGCTCCGCCCCTGGCTCCGGGACACCGTCGAGCCGGTCCTGATCAAGTACTTCGGCTACCTGCCCCTCTTCGAGGGCCCGCCGCTCGGCTTCGGCATGTTCGCCGCGGGCGTCATCCTCGCGATCATGATCGTCCCCACGATCACCTCGGTGTCGCGCGAGGTGATGCAGGCGGTCCCGCAGCTGCACCGCGAGGCGGCGGTCGGCCTCGGCGCGTCCGCGTGGGACACCATCCGCTACGCGGTCCTGCCGTCCGCGCGCTCGGGGATCATCGGCGCGATCATCCTCGGGCTGAACCGGGCGCTCGGCGAGACCATGGCGGTCACCATGATGATCGGCAACGTCCCGAAGGTGAGCGCGTCGATCTTCCACCCCGGGTATTCGATGGCGAGCGTCATCGCCAACGAGTTCGTCGAGGCGACCAGCGACATGTACGTGGCGGCGCTCTCCAACATCGCGCTGCTGCTGTTCGGGGTCGCCCTCCTCCTCAACCTCTTTGCCCGGTGGCTCGTGAGCTCGACCAAGAGCAAGCTGGAGAGGCGCGCATGAGCAGCGACACCCCTGCCCCCGTGGCGCGCCCCTCCATGGCCTCCAAGCGCACGCTGCTCGAGCCGGCGCCCGGCGAGCGCCTGCGCCGCGTCCGCAGCTACTTCTTCGAAGGGCTCTGCGTCGCGAGCGCCGTCGTCGTCCTGGTCCCGCTGTTTCTGATCTTCATCTACGTGGTCAGCAAGGGCCTGAGCGGGCTCTCCCTCGACTTCTTCACCCAGCTCCCGAAGCCGGTCGGCGAGGAGCGGAGCGGCATGGGCAACGCCGTCGTCGGCACGCTCATCCTGGTCGCCATCGGCTGCGGCATCGGGCTGCCGACAGGCATCCTCGCCGGCATCTACCTCGCCGAGATCGGGCGGGGCAAGCTCGCGAGCGCCATCCGGTTCATCGCCGACGTGCTCGGCGGCGTGCCCTCGATCACCATCGGCGTGTTCGTCTATGCCCTGGTCGTGGTCACGATGAAGCGCTTCTCGGCGCTCGCCGGCGGCATCGCGCTCGCCATCGTGATGCTCCCGACGGTGACCCGCACGACGGAGGAGCTGCTCAAGCTCGTGCCCGCGCACCTGCGCGAGGCCTCGCTCGCCCTCGGCGTCCCGGAGTGGCGCACGAGCCTCCTCGTCGTGCTCCGGACGGCCTCTCCGGGCATCGGCACGGGCGTGATGCTCGCCGTGGCCCGCATCGCCGGCGAGACCGCGCCGGTGCTCCTGACCGCGCTCGGCACCCAGTACTGGAGCTTCGCCGTCGACCGCCCCATCGCCTCGCTGCCGGTGCAGATCTGGAGGAACGCGACCTCGCCCTACCCGAAGTGGCAGCAGGAGGCCTGGACCGGCGCGCTCGTGCTGATCGCCATCGTCTTCTTCCTCAATTTGCTCGCCCGCATCGCCACGTCCCGGAGCGTCAAGGCGCGTTAAAGGCACCCGATGAGCTCGATTGACTCAACGCACAATGGACAGGCCGGCGAACGCCGCGGAGGGCACGATGCCGATGTCGACGGCCGCTCCGCGGAGGCCGAAACCGAGGCGCCGCAGGCCAAGATCAGCGTCACCCGGCTGAACGCATATTTCCACAAGTTCCACGCCATCCACGACATCACGCTGGACATCCCGGACGGCCATGTCACCGCGGTCATCGGCCCGTCCGGATGCGGCAAGTCGACGTTCCTGCGCTGCCTCAACCGGATGCACGAGCAGGTGCCCGGGGCCACGGCGAAGGGATCGGTCATGATCGACGGCGTGAACATCTATGACAAGGCGGTCGACCCGGTGCGATTGCGCCGCCGCGTCGGCATGGTGTTCCAGAAACCGAACCCGTTTCCCACCATGTCGATCCGGGAGAATGTCCTCGCCGGACACAAGCTGAATGGCGTGTCCGTCAAGGACGCCACCGGTCTTGTCGAGAAGTGCCTGCGCCAGGTCGCGCTCTGGGACGAGGTGAAGGACAAGCTCGACCAGTCCGGGCTCTCGCTCTCCGGCGGCCAGCAACAGCGGCTCTGCATCGCCCGCGTCCTCGCGGTGGAGCCCGAGGTGATCCTGCTCGACGAGCCGTGCTCTGCGCTCGATCCCATCGCGACCGCGCGCGTCGAGGAGCTCATCGACGAGCTCAAACAGCGATATACTTGCGTGCTCGTCACGCACAACATGCAGCAGGCCGCGCGGTGCTCTGATTACACGGCTTTCTTCTACATGGGGGACTTGGTGGAGTTCGACAGAACCCAGACGATCTTCACCAACCCGAAGGAAAGCAAGACGGAAGACTACGTCACCGGTAAGTTCGGCTGAGGGGAGCGGGGATTTCATGCCGACGTCGCACACGAGCAAGGTCTACGAGCACGAGCTGCGCACATTGCGCGAAAAGCTGCTGCTGATGGGCAGCTTGGTCGAGGAGATGATCCAGAAGGGCTCGACCGCGCTCGCGACGCGCGACACGGGCCTCGCCAAGGCGACGATGCGGCTCGATCGCCGGATCAACCGCCTGGAGTGCGAGGTCGACGAGCTTTGCATGCGGATCCTCGCGACGCGCCAGCCCGTCGCCTCCGATCTGCGCTTCGTCACGACCGCGCTCAAGATCGTCACCGACCTGGAGCGCATCGGCGATCTCGTGGTGAACATCTGCGAGCGGGTGCAGGAGCTCAACGAGGAGCCGCCGCTCGCGCCGGCGGCGGAGCTGCAGGGCCTCTCCGACGAGGCGATCGAGGTGGTGCACGAGGCGCTCGACGCGCTGGTCGCCCGCGACTGCGAGCGGGCGCAGGAGCTGCTCACGCGCGACGACGTGATCGACGAGCACTACGCCCGCATCTTCCAGGAGGTGCTCCTCATCATGAGCCGCGATCCGAGCACCGTGTACAGGGCCACGCGCATCCAGTCGATCGCGAAGTACCTGGAGCGCATCGCCGATCACGCCATGAACATCGCCGAGTCGGTCGTGTTCCTCGTCAAGGGCACGGACATCCGGCACAACAACCGCCTGAGAGAGAACGACCCGCTCTCCTCGCCGCCGCCGCCCGGGCTGCGCCTGCGCTAGGCGCCGCGCGCGCCGCCTGGCAGCGGCGCGCCAGGCGCCGCCGCCAGCCCCAGGGGACACGCCGGCGCTGGGCGACGGCGCCCGGCGCTAGGCGCCGCCTGCGCCGCCTGGAGGCGCCGCCCCGCCGTGGCCATGGGCGTGCCCGTGGTGCTCCTCGGGCCCGTGCTCGCCGCCGCAGCGGGCGTCCTCCCAGCCGACCCAGTACGGGCCGTCCGGCCCGTGCTCGCGCTTCCAGATCGGCAGGCGAGCCTTGATGCGGTCGATGAGCAGGCGGCACCCGCGGAACGCCTCGCCCCGGTGCGGCGCGCTCGCGGCGCAGGCCACGGCGACGTCCCCGATCTGCAGCGCGCCCACCCGGTGCGTCGCGGCGACGCGCACGCCGGGGATCTCCGCGGCGATCTCCGCCAGGATCCGCTCGAGCTCGGCCTCGGCCATCGTCCCGTACGCCTCGTACTCCAGCAGCGTGACCGACCGGCCGTCGTTGACGTCGCGGACCACGCCGAGGAACGTGGCGATGCCGCCCGCGCCAGGGTGCGACACGGCAGCGATGAGCTCGTCGAGACGGAGCGGCTCGGTGCGGATCCGGCTCACGGCGCGCTCCTCTGGAAGTGACCGGACCGGCCGCCGCTCTTCTCGAGGAGCTTGATGTCCGAGATCACCATCTCGCGGTCGATCCCCTTGAGCATGTCGTAGATGGTCAGGCACGCGGCGCTCACGGCGACCATCGCCTCCATCTCGACCCCGGTGCGATCCAGCGCCTCCGCGGCCGCGGTCACGCGGATCGACGCGGAGGGCTCGTCCACGTCGAGCTCGACCGCGACGTGGGTGAGCGCGATCCCGTGGCACAGCGGGATGAGCTCCGGCGTGCGCTTCGCCGCCATGATCCCGGCGATCCGCGCCGCGGCCAGCACGTCGCCCTTGGGCGCGTCGGCGCGCGCGACCCGGGCGATGGTCTCGGGGCGCATCAGGACGGCGCCCGACGCGACCGCGCGGCGGTGCGTGACGGGCTTGCCTTCGACGGGCACCATGCGGGCCTCGCCGCTCGGGGACAGGTGGGTCGAGAGCGCGCCGCCCTCGCCGGGTCGATCAGGGGTCTGCGACATCGCTCGGGAATCTGACACGGCAGCCCGCAGGACCGGAAGCCGATCCGTGAGCCGAGGCCCGCGCCGGCCGGCCGCCGCGTCAGCCGCCGATCGCGCGGATCGACACCGCGGAGGCCGTCTCTTCCGTGCACCCCTTCCAGACCTTGCCGTCCGGCTTCAGGCGCCACGCCTCGTCCAGGCGCGCCCGGATCGCCGCCGGATCGCCGGCCTTCGCCTCGCGCGAGGCGTCGACGCCGTCGTCCGTGGCGAGGCACGGCCGGAGCACGCCCGTCGACGAGACGCGCAGGCGATCGCAGCTCTCGCAGAACGTGTCGCTCGTGCCCGTGATGAACCCGACGCGGAGCGACGGATCGCGGCGCGCGCGGACATACCGCGCCGGCCCCAGGCCGGGCTCCGAGACCGCTTCCTCCGGGAGGAGGTGCTCGGCGAGGCGCGCCCTCATCTCGGCCGCGGTAACGAGGTGCTCGCCGACGAGCCTCGCGCCCTCGGCGATCGGCATCACCTCGAGGAAGCGCGGGACCATCCGCCGCTCCCAGGCCCACAGCGCGAGCCGCTCGATCTCGTCGTCGTTCACCCCGCGGAGGACCACCGTGTTCAGCTTGATCGACGAGAAGCCCGCCGCGATCGCGGCGTCGATGCCCTCCAGCACCCGGGCGAGCTCGCCGCCGCGGGTCATCTCGCGGAAGCGCCGGGGATCGAGGGAGTCGATCGAGACGTTCAGGCGGTGCAGCCCGGCGCCGCGAAGCGGCGCGGCGAGCCGCGCGAGCTGCGAGGCGTTCGTCGTGAGCGCCACGTCCTCGAAGCCGAGCGAGGCGAGGCACGCGACGATCGAGACGATCTCGGGGTGGAGCAGCGGCTCGCCGCCGGTCAGGCGAACCCGCCGGATGCCGGCGTCGCGCAGGGCCTCGAACATGGTGCGCCACGCGGGCGTCATCAGCCGGCCGTCGGCGTAGCCGTCGTGGCGCGACGGGCGGCAGTAGGTGCACGCGAAATCGCACCGATCCGTGACCGAGATGCGCACGCTGCGCGGCGCGGGCCCCGCGTCCGCGGAAGGCGCGCCGCGGGCGCCGTCCCGGTACGGGATCACGGCGGCGCGGCGGCCGGGCTCCCCGCCGCCGACGAGCGGCAGCGAGCGCCGCCGCTGGGCCGGCGCGTCGCCCCCCATGTACGCGGAATCGAGGCCGGTAGAAGAAGGCATGACGCGTCCCTCGCGGTCCCCTAGCCCCCTGCCACCGGCGGGATGAGCGCCACCTCGTCCCCGAAACCTACAGGATCGCTCGGCGTCGCATAAACACCGTTGACCGCCACCCGGATAGAGCCCTTGTAGGGGGTCAGCCCCGGATAGCGAGCGCAGACGTGCTCCAGGAGCTCCGCCGCGGTGCAGGGGCCCGACAGCGGCAACGCCACTTCTCCCGCGCCGAGAACGTCCCTCGCGCCAGCGAAAGCGAGCACGCGAACCGCTGCATCCATGGCCGCAACCTAGCATCGCTCCGCGGCCGCGACACGACGAACTGGGGGCGAGCGACCTCGGGCTGTCCGGGCGAGATCGAGTCTACCGGGCCCGGCCGGCACGGCTATCATCGGACCGCTCACCGCCATGTCCGAAGAAGGGTTCTTACCGGGCACGATCCTGGCCGGTCGCTACCAGGTCCGCCGCGAGCTGGGTCGCGGCGGCATGGGGGTCGTCTATCTCTGCCGCGATCTCGTGATCGACGAGCGCGTCGCCGTGAAGCTGCTCGACCGGCCAGGCGCGGCCGCGCGGCCCGAGGACGCCTGGTGGTTCCAGGAGGAGGCCCGGGCGCTCGCCGGCCTCTCGCACCCGGCGCTCGTGAAGGCCCGCGACTTCGGGGCCCTCAGCAACGGGACGCCTTACCTCGTGATGGACGCCGTCCCGGGTAGGTCGCTCCACGAGTGGCTCTACCTCGCCCGGCTCGAGGACCCGCTGCCCTGGCCGATCATCTGGAGCGTCATCGACCAGGTCCTCGGCGCGCTGGCGCACGCGCACGCGCGCGGGGTGATCCACGGGGACCTGAAGCCGTCCAACGTCCTCGTCGACCTCCAGCACGGCGGGGAGCCGCCGCTCGTGCACGTGCTCGACCTCGGGCTCGCATGGCTCATCCAGGACCGGATCGACCACCGGCTCGACGGCTCCCGGGAGAGCGAGCCCACCGTGCGCTGGGGCGCGGGCACCCCGGGCTGGATGGCGCCGGAGCAGATCCGCTTCGCGGCGCCCCACGTGGGGCCCCCGACGGACCTCTACGCGCTCGGCTGCATCCTCTACGCGCTGCTCGCCGGCGGCGAGGTCTACGACGGGTCGAACGACGAGCTCCTCCAGCAGCACCGGAGCGCGCCGATCCCGGAGCTGCCGCTGCCCCCGGAGGTGCCGAGCGACGTCGCGAAGTTCGCGAAGCGGCTGCTCGCGAAGCGGCCGTGGCACCGCTTCGATTTCGCGGGCGACGCGCGGCGGGTCTGGAAGCGGTTCGAGCCGCGCAAGGACGTGAACGTGGCCGCCACGCCGCTGCCGATCGCCCTGCTGACCAGCGGCCGGCTGCCGCCGAGCCGCAAGGAGCTGCTCACCCCGGAGCTGATCGAGCCTCCAGACGACGACCCGCCGCCGTCCGTGACGACCACCGGCCTGCTCGCGCTCCGGCCGAGCCCGTTCGTGGCGAGGACCGGCGAGCGGGCGCGGCTCATGGAGGTCGTGGCCGAGATGGTCGACGCGCCGAAGGCGATGCACCGGTTCGTCCTGCTCGCGGGCGAGGCGGGCGTCGGCAAGAGCCGGCTGGCCGAGTGGCTCTGCGAGGAGGTCCACGAGCGGGCGCTCATGGTGCCGCTCCGCGCCCGCTACCGGCGGATCGCGGCGCCGCTCGACGGCGTCCTCGGCGCGGTGACCCAGCACTACCGGCTGGAGCGCGCCGAGCGCGAGATCGTCGAGAAGGTGCTGATGAACCTCTGGGAGGTCCCGCCCGAGGACGAGGTCGGCAAGACGTGGGTCGCGGCGACCGCCGAGTGGATCAAGCCGTCGCCGCCCGGGAGCGAGGCGGTCGGTCCGACGGGGAAGCGCTTCCGCCTCGACCGGCCGGAGCTGCGCTGGCTGATCATCCGCAAGACCCTGGAGCGGATCGGCCGCGATCGGCCGGTGCTGCTCTGGCTCGACGACCTGCACTACGCGTCCTCGACGACGTTCGAGGGGCTCCTCACGCTGCACCGCGACGCGCCGAACCTCGGCCTGCTCGTCGTGGCGACGGTCCGGAGCGAGGCGGTCGAGTGCGATCCGGTCGCGGCGAAGCGGCTGGAGGGGGCGCTCGCGGCCTACGGCGGGGAGCGGCTCGACGTCGCGCCGCTGAACCCCGCGCAGACGCACGCGCTGCTGCGGGAGACGCTGCCGCTCGACGACGCGGCGGCCGAGGCGGCGACGGCGCGCAGCAAGGGCAACCCGCTGTTCGCGCTGCAGCTCTTGCACGCGTGGGCGGGCGGCGGCCACCTCCAGCTCCGCGCGGGCAAGTACTTCGTGCCGAAGGCGTCGATGGCCGTGCAGGCGGCGACCACCGCCGACCTGTGGGAGGAGCGGCTCGCGGCCCTGCCCGAGGAGCTGCGGGCCGGCGCGCGCGCCGCCGCCGCGCTCGGCGGCGACATCCGGCGCGAGATCCTGCGCGCGCTGCTCGCGTCGCTCGATATCCCGGCGGATCGCGCGATCGCGTCCATGCAGCGCGCCCAGATCCTCCTCGCCGTGGGCGATCGCCTCCGCTGGCCGCACGCGCTGCTCCAGGAGCACCTCCTGTCGCAGCTGTTCCTCGAGCCGGACGCGGCCCGCGTCTTCCGCGCCGCCGCCGACGCGCTCGGCGCGCACCCGGCCGCGTCGAGCCGCCGCATCCTCCGGCACCGGGTGGTCAGCCTGCTGCGCGCCGGCGACACCGACGAGGCGGCCGCGCTCATGCACGCGCACGTGGCGGCGCACTGGCAGAGCTCGCGCGACATCGCCGCGACGCTGCGCGATCTCGCCGTGCTCGACGGCAAGCTGCCCGGGGGGAGCGACTCGCGCCCGGGCCTGCGGGGCGCGGAGGCGCGGCCCGTGCTGACCGGGACGCGGCTCGGGACGCAGCTGCGCTTCCGGGCCGAGGCGCTGCGGCTGGCGGGGCGGCTCGACGAGGCGCGGCGCGACGCGGAGGAGGCGCGGCGCATCTTCGAGCACGCCGGCGACCGGGAGAACCAGGCGCACTGCCTGCGCCTGCTCGGGCACATCGCGTCGGACGTCGGCGCGGAGGCGCAGGGCCGGCGGCTCGTGGCGCGCGCGCACGCGATCTTCGACGAGATCGGCCACCGCCACGGGCAGGCGCAGTGCGAGGTGCTGCTCGGCGAGATCGACTACCAGCTCGGGGAGCACGCGCGCGCGCGGGCGGTGCTCGCGTCGGGGGAGGCGCGGTTCCTCGACGTCGGCGATCGGCTCGGGAGGGCGCAGTGCCTGCTGCTCCAGAGCATGGTCGAGCAGGCCGGGGCGCTCTCCGAGGCGGCGCGGTCGCTGCTCACGACCGCGCGGACCGACTTCGACGCGATCGGCTACCGGCTCGGGCTCGCGCAGTGCGACCTCACGCTGTCTCACGTCGATCATCGCCTCGGCAACTTCGAGGCCGCGCGCGCGGGCGCGCTCGCGGCGCGGCAGAGCTTCCGCGATCTCGCGAACCCGCGCGGCGAGGCGGGGTGCGAGCGGCTCCTCTCGATGGTCGCGCTCGACGCGGGCGCGCCCGATCTCGCGGAGGACCACGCGCTCGCGGCCGGCAGGATCTACGAGACGCTGGCGGATCCGTGGGGGCTCGTCGAGGCGCGGCTCCTGTTCGCGCAGATCGCGCTCCACCGGGGGGACGCGGAGCAGGCGCGCGAGCACCTCGTGGCGTGCGAGGCGGTCGCGCTCGCGGAGGCGGAGCCGCGGCAGCACCGGCACCTCACGCTGGCGTGGCTCGCGTACCACGAGGGGCGGTTCCACGAGGCGGCGCGGGAGCTCGACGCGGCGCGGGCGTCGTTCAAGGACAGCCGGACCGGCGACCACACGCCGCAGCTGCTGGAGCGGTTCGCGCGGATGGGGTGGCCCAAGCCGGCGGGGACGCGGATCAGCGGGTGGATGCGGATGCTGGCGCTCGCCTGAAGGCGGGCCGGCGCTCCCGAGCGGCAGGGGCTGGCTCTACAGCGGGAGCCAGAAATCCGGGCCGAAGAGGCGGCGCGCGGACTCGATGGTGCGGAGGGCGCGCGGGAGATCGAGCCGGGCCTGGTGCTCGGCCAGCTGCACGACGTAGGGGATCCAGAGCGGCCGGCACACGACGAGCGCGGCGAGGTGGAACTCCGCTTCGTCGGTCTGACCGAGGCCCACCGCGACCCGCGCGAGGATCGTGTGCACCGGGACCGGCGACCCGAGCGGCGCGATCGCCGTCGCGCAGCGACGCACGTTCTCCGCAGCATCCTCGCTGGGATGCCGCCGGAACTCCTGGAACGCCTCCTCGAGCTCGTGCTCGTCGCTGACCTGCTCCGGCAAGTGCTCGGCGACGAGCTTCTTCCAGTGATCGACGAACGGCAGGTCCGCGAGCGCGGTCGACCGGTCGGCGTGAGCAAGGAGCAGGTCCGCCTCCTTCCAGTCGCCCGCCTCGCGCGCGAACTCGAGCCCGGAGACGACCCGGGCCTCCTCATGGAGCCCAGGCTCCTTCGTCAAGAGCCAGCGCTGCCAGTAGAGCGCGCCGCGGAACGCCACGCGGGCGAGCGGCTCCTTGCCCTCGGAGCGCATCTGCAGCGCCGCATCCATGAGCGCGCTCTTGTGCCGCTGCACGTCCTCGACCACGAGGCTCGCCGGCCAGGCGCAGAGCCCGCACGCCTCGGAGATCATCGCGCCCACCTCGCGCCGCGCGAGAACGGCCCGCCAGCAGGTCGCGCAGAAAGAAACCTCCCCGACACAGAGCAACGCTACCACGACGCGCGCGGCACGCGAGAGGTCGTCGCCGGCAAGTGGCAGGCAGGCAACAGCGTGGCGGGCCGCGCCGCCGCGGCGCGGCGGGCTCATGGAGCTCGATCTCCACCGAGGCTTCCTGCACAATGAGCCGTTGGCGGCAGCGACGGAGGGGGTGCAGGCGGCCGCTCGAGGTGCTGATTGGCGATCGAGCTCGAGAGGACAACCCGGCAGCAGGCCGCTCCAGGCGCCAGGCGGCGCCGACGATGAGCCATCGTGATCTCTACCGCGCTGCGTTCGAGGCGGCCGAGGACGCGCTCCTCCTCCTCGAGAACGGGCGCGTGATCGACGCCAACCCGAGCGCGGTCCGGCTGCTCGCCGGGCCCGAGGAGGGCCTGCTCGGGCGCGATCTCGTGGGGCTCTCGCCGCTCCTGCAGCCCGATGGACAGGCCTCGGCCGACGGCCTGAAGCAGCGGATCGACGCGGCCAGCCGCGGCGAGCCGCAGCGGTTTCGATGGCTCTACCGGCGCGCGGGCGGGGGCTTCATCCAGGCCGACACGCAGCTCGCGCGGCTCGCGCTCACCGACGGCTCGGAGCCGGTCCTGCGCGCGGTGGTGCGCGAGGAGGACAGGGAGCAACGGCGCCTCTACGCGCTCGCCGTCGACATGCTCGGCATCACGACGCTCGACGGGCGCTTCAAGGAGCTCAGCCCCTCGTGGGAGCGGACGCTCGGGTTCAGCCGCCAGGAGCTGATGGCCCGGCCGTACCTCGACTTCATCCACCCCGACGACAAGGCGCGCACCCTCTCGGAGACCGACACGTTCTCGACCGGCGCGCAGACGCTCACCTACGAGAACCGCTTCCTCTGCAAGGACGGCTCGTACCGGTGGCTCGAGTGGAACGCGATGCTCGCGCTCGACGAGGGGCTCGTCTACTTCGTCGTCCGCGACATCACGCGCCGCAAGAGCGCCGAGCTCGCGCTCCGCGAGTCCGAAGAGAAGCTGCGCGCGCTCTACGAGGGCATCCCGCACTACCTGATCGTCGTCGACAAGGACGCGCGGATCGTCTCCGTGAACCGGACCTATCCAGGGCTCGATCCGGAGAGCGTCCTCGGCCGGACCGTCTACGACTTCACGTCGCCGGAGTACCACGCGACCGTCAAGGAGGCGCTCGAGGCCGTGCTCCAGACCGGCGGCCGCGGGCACTACGAGGTGGTCGGCCTCGGGGCGAACGGCGGGCGGGCGTGGTACGCGAACCACGTCAGCCCGATCCGGGGCGCAGGCGAGGTCACGAACATGCTCATCGTGACCGAGAACATCACCGAGCGCCGGCGCGCCGAGGAGCAGCGCCGGGACAGCGAGGCGCGCTTCCACGCGGCCGTCGAGGCCAGCATGGACGCGTTCCTCACGATGACGGCGCGGCGCGACGAGAACGAGGAGGTCGCCGACTTCGTCATCACGGGCCTCAACGCGCGCGCCGCGGCGATGCTGTCGATGCAGCGCGAGCAGCTCCTCGGCCAGCGCCTCTCGCAGATCGAGCACTCGGTCGAGGCCGGCGTCCTCCTCGAGAAGTGCCTGCGCGTCATCCGGAAGGGGGCGCCGCTCGAGGAGGAGATCCTCCTACCCGCGCCGCCCGCCCAGCCGTCGCGCCCGGGCGTCTGGGTGCACCACCAGGTCGTGCCGATCCAGGGCGGCGTGGCCGTGACGATGCGGGACACCACCGATCGCAAGCGGCTCGAAGACCAGCTGCGCCAGTCGATCGAGCGCCTCGAGGCGTACGCCGAGGAGCTGGAAGGCAAGAACCGGATGCTCGCCGAGGAGAACGCCGAGCGCGAGCGGACCGCGAGCGTCCTGCGCCAGCAGCAGGAGGCGATCCGCGCGCTCTCGACGCCGATCATCCAGGCGTGGGAGGGCGTCCTCGTGCTCCCGATCATCGGCGCGCTCGACAGCGGCCGGGCCACGCAGATCATGGAGAAGCTGCTCGCGGAGATCGTCCGCACGCAGGCCCACTTCGCCGTGCTCGACCTGACCGGCGTCGAGGACGTGGACGCGCCGACCGTCGACCACCTGCTCCAGGTGGCCCGGGCCGCCAGCCTGCTCGGCAGCCGCTGCCTCATCTCGGGCATCTCCCCCAGGGTCGCGCAGGCGATCGTGGAGCTCGGCGGCGACGCGCGGACCTTCGAGACCTTCGGCGAGCTGGAGGACGCCCTGCGCCACGCGCTGCGCGTCTCCGGCGCGCGCCTGCCGAAGGCGCGGCGCGACGCGCGCTAGCGCCGCGCGGGCCTACGCCTCCTCGGCCGCGAGCTCGTCGTAGAGCTCCCGCGCCCGCGCCGCGTGGCGCGCCGCCTCGGCGCCCTCGCCGACGGCGGCGGCGTACGCCGCGGCGCGGTCGTACCTCGCCGCGGCCGCCCGCAGATCGCCGCCCCGATCGTAGTGGTGCGCGAGGAGGGCCGCGCCCTCGTCGCCCGGCGCGCGGTGCTCGAGCCAGTCCGCGACGAGCAGGTGGATCCGCCGCCGGATCTTCAAGCTCAGCATCTCGTAGGCGACCTCGCAGGTGGCCTGCTCCGTGAACACGTACTCGCGCTCGCCGGGGAACGACGCCGGGGAGCGCAGCCGGATCAGCTGGCGATCGCACAGGCGCGCGAGCAGCTCGGCGGTCGACGCGCCGGCGCCGTGCCGCACCGAGAACGGCGGATCGAGATCCTGGAGCTCGGCAAGGATGCGCTCGCTCGACATCGGCGAGCGCGCCTGCGGGGCGTCGTTCCGGAGCCGCTCGACCGCGCCCTCCCAGAAGGTCCGGCCCACGACGGCCGCCTGGACCAGGACCCCGCGCGCGTCGGCGTCGAGGCGGTCGAGGCGCGCCTGGACGACGCCGTGCACCGAGGGCGGCAGGCTGAGCGCGCCGACCGCGCCCTCGCGGACGCTCCACGCGCCGTCCTGCGCCTCGATCGCGCCGGCGTCCACGAGCAGCTGGAGCATCTCCTCCACGGTGCGCGGGTTGCCCTCGGCGCGCTCGGCGACCGCGCGCACGAGCTCCGGATCGAGCTCGCGGACGCCGCGCAGCCGATCCCGGATCATCTCCTCCGCGTGCCGCCGCGCGAGCGGGAGCGCGTCGACGCGGACGTAGGCCTCCTTCGCGATGCCCCAGTCCGGGCGGCGCTCGTAGAGCTCGGGGCGCGCGGCGCACACCACGCAGAGCGGCAGCCCCTCGGCGTGCGCCACGAGCTCCTCGATGAGGTCGAGCGTGGCGTCGTCGGCCCACTGGAGGTCGTCGCACACGATCAGGATCGGCGTCCGCTCGAGCGCGTAGGTGACGAGCTGCGCGAGCGCGGCGGCGATCCGGCGCTTCGCCAGCACGCTGCCGCGCGCCGCGGCCTCGAGGAGCCCGGCGGGCGCCGGCCGCGCGCCCAGGATGGCCGCCAGCCGGGCGAGGATGTCCTCGAGGTCGCTCGCGCCGCTCGACGTGGCCAGCGACGGGGACGGATCGAGCTCGTCGTCGTCCTCGTACCGCACCGCGCCGGCTGCCCTGCGCGCGCTCACGGTCGAGCTGACCGGCCCTCGCAGGGGGATCGACGACGCGCGGGTCACGATGGGCGACGCGCCCCCGAGCGCGGCCCTCGTCCCCGCGCCGGCGGCCTCCCGCTCGGCGCGGGCGCGCGCGCGCGCGGCGCGCAGGCGGAGCCAGCGCAGGCCCCGGCGCAGCTTGCGCAGGATGATCTGGGCGGAATCGGCCTCGTGGATCCCGAACCAGCGGCGGAGCAGCGCGCCCGCCAGCCCGTAGCTCGTCTCCCGCGCGAGCGCCGAGCACTGCGCCGAGAGGACGAACGGCGCCTCGGGCGGCGCGGACGCGGCGCCGCGCTCGGACGAGGGCGCGCCCAACGCCGGCCCGCCGCCGAGGCCCGCGGAGAGCTCGGCGAGCACCCGCGTCCGACCCACGCCGGGCGGGCCGAGCAGCGTGACGAGGCGCGGCCGCCGCTCGTGGAAGGCGGTCTCGACGAGATCGCGCAGGCGCTGCATCTCGGCCCCGCGCCCGACGAGGCGCGTCGCGAGCCCGTGGAAATCGGGCTGCGCGAGCGCGTGGCCCGGCGGGGCCTCGCCGAGCACGCGGTAGATCGGCAGCGCCGCGCCGCGCGCGGCGGGCTCCGGCGGCGCCGCGCGGGCCGCGCCGGCGCTCGCCTCGATCGGCTCCACGCGGAAGCGCCCGAGGACGAGGCGGTGGGTGTCGCGGCTGATCGCGATCGCGCCGCGCGGCGCGAGCTGCTGCAGGCGCGCGGCGCCGTCGACCGCGTCGCCGATGACCGCGAGATCCTGGCGCGCCGAGCTGCCGGCGCCGACGAACACCCGGCCCGTCGCGATCCCGACCCGCACCGAGAGGCGGACCGATCGCGCCGCGCGCGGCAGCGCGAGGCGCGGGATCGCGGCCTGCGCGGCGAGCGCCGCGACGATCGCCCGCTCGGCGTCGCAGTCCGTCGCGCGCGGGACGCCGAAGACGGCCATGACGCGCCCGCCGATGGGCCGCTCGACGATCCCGTGCAGCTGCTCGACGTGCTCCGCGAGCGCCTGGTAGCAGCGATCGACGACGTCCTTGACGTCCTCGGGATCGAGCCGCGACGAGAGCGCGGTCGCCTCGGACAGATCGGCGAACAGGACGGTGCAGACCCGGTGCTCTCCGCCCTCGAACGGGACCACGCCCCGGCCCCTCGGCGCGCTGCGATCGGGGCTCACGCTCCCGCGGCCGCCGCTGCTCTCCGGCGGCCGCCGCTGCGGCCGCGACGGCGGCGGCAGCGACGGCGGCGGGACCGAGAGCGCGGGCGGGGGCGGCAGCGGCGGCAGGTGGACGGCGGCGAAGTCGAGCAGCCCGTCGGCGTCGTCCTCGGCGTCGCCGGGGCCGAACGCGGGCGCGCGCAGGGTGTCGCGCGCCACGACGACGACGCTGGAGCGCTGGGCGGCCTCGAGGGCGGACCACATCTCGCCGAGGTTGTGGAACCGCTGCGAGGGGTTGATCGCGAGCGCGCGGCCGAGGACCGCCTCGACGTCGGGGCTCGCGCTCACGCCGCGGGAGCGGAAGCTCGGCCGGATCGACTCGTCGCTCGAGGCGACGAAGAGCTGGATGACGTCGCTGCCGGAGAGGGCGGGCTGGCCGCTGGCGACCTCGACGAGGATGAGGGCCATCGCGTAGACGTCGGTCCACGGCCCGGTGGCGCCGAACCGCGGGCTGAACTGCTCCGGCGCGCCGTACTGCGGCGTGAAGGCGCGGAACGTTCGTCCCGTTTGAACGAGCGCCTCGGCGAACGTGGGGGTCTCGGAGAAGACCTTGGCGAGGCCGAAGTCGAGCACCTTCATGCGATCGCCGAGCAGGAACAGGTTGGCCGGCTTGACGTCGCGGTGGGACACGTTCTCGTCGTGGGCGACGGCGAGGGCCGAGGCGACCGGCGCGAGGAGCTTGATCGCCTCGGCGAGGCTCCTCGGCGGCAGGTTCTCGGCGCGGCGGCGCCTGAGGTCCTGCTCCAGCGTCTCGCCCTCGAGCCACTCCATGACGATGTACGGCGTCCACGGGCCGTTCGGCGCGGCCGCAGAGCCGATGTCGAGCGCCTGGACGATGCCCATCGTCCGGCGCGAGAGCTGGTGGAGCAGGCGCGCCTCCTCGCGGAACTTGGCGAGGAAGGCGTCCTGCTGCTCGGGGCCCAGGCCCGTCGGGATCTTCAGGCATTTGACGGCGACCGGCGCGTCGAAGCCGAGGTGCCGGGCCCGGTAAACGACGCCGAACGCTCCCTCGCCCGCCAGCGCCTCGACAGCGAACTGACCGTCGATGATCGACCCCACCCAGCCGAACGGGTCGCTGGCCTGCATCGTTGCCTAGGCTACCTGTTGCGACGAACCACGAGCAAGAGCAGCAACGGCCACGGTCGAGGGGATGTGCGTGGGCGGGGTGGGCGGGGGGCCCCGCCGAACTCGCATGGGGCGCGCGCCTCCCTCGCTGCGCGAGGGGAGGCGCGCGGCGAGATGTGCTCGGACAGCGGCCCGTCCCCATGCCCGCCCCGCCACGCACATCCCCTCGACCGTGGCTCCAGGGCAACAGGGGCGGTCGGCGCGAGCCGCAGGGCAGGATCCGTAGCGGCCGGCCCGGCGCGGTGCGTTGTGGTGATGAGGAGGGAGCAGGAATGGAGGGTGAGGAGATGGAGGGCGCTGTGGCCCTCGTCGGGCCGGGTCAGCGGGGATGACCTGAGCTCAGTTGACGATGACCGAGGTGAAGCAGCCTATCGACGTGTCGATGCGGAAGTTCGACTCGGTCGTGTGGCGCTCGGCGAAGAAGAAGTCGAGGGTGTAGGTGTTGCCGGGCGCGATGCCGAGTTCCTGCGCGCTCGCGTCGAGGTCGATGGTCGCGCTCTCCGGCTTGTGGACGCCGCCCAGATCGATCGCGAGGCGGCCGTTGATATAGGTGAAGAGATCGTCGTCGCCCGAGAAGGTGAACACCTCACCGCCCTTGTATTCAAACTTGGTGCGGAGCTCGAGCGTGAAGTGGTAGTTGTGGCGCCGGTCCTCGTTGCCGAACCCCATCTCGTCGATCGGGAAGAAGGCGGGGTTGTCGTACGTGGACGTGCCGTTCCCGTCGCTCACGAGCGGGATGGATACCTGGATGGCGGTGTTCACATCGGGCACGTCGCGGAACCACTGGTCGAAGGCCTCTTTGCCGGCCGTGGTCGACGTGCCCTCGCTGCCGCCCGCATACACCGGCTTGCCGTCCGCGCCGAGCTGAGGCTCCACGAGGCCCCGGTCCTCGCCGATCGAGTCCTCGAAATCAGGATGCGAGTCCTTGAAGTCGCGCACGATCGCGATGAGGTCGCTGCCGCACGGGTCGCCGCCCGAGCTCGGGTCGCCGCCGGAGCTCGAGTTGCCCCCGATGTCGCCGAAGGGGTCCTGCCCGAAGTCGCCGCCGTTCGCCGCCCCGTCGCCCTCCGAACCAGCGTCGCTGCTCCCCCCTCCACACGCGGTCGTCGCCATGAGGGCCACGAACGCCGATACCGCCACCACGGTCTGCCGATAAGCCATCATCTGTTGCCCCTTCTCTTAAGCGGTAGAAGCCATCGAATCCGCATGGAACGACGTCGGAGACACCACGCCGCCAGCATCCTCCGCGTGGGCGGGGGCGAGCCGAACGGGTCAAAAATTGTTCAACAAAGCAACCGGCATTCCCGGCCGCGAACCCGGAGGCCAGGCGCGGGTCGAGCGCTCGCCGCGGCGGCAAGACGGCGCGCGCCGCGCAGCGCTCGGCCGCGCGGCCTTGGGTCGGCTGGTCAAGCGATCCGCCAGGGCGGGTGGTGCGGTACTTACCGCAGGCAGACCGCAGAGGGACGAAGCGCCAAGACGCCAAGACGCCAAGACGCCAAGACGCCAAGAACGCCAAATTATTGAAATTTCTTGGCGTCCTTGGCGCCTTGGCGCCTTGGCGCCTTGGCGCCTTGGCGCCTTGGCGTTTCCCAAAGTACCGCACTTTCGGCCAAAGTATCGCACCACCCCAGGGCGACCGTGCGACGCGAGCGCACACTGTGAGCGCGCTCCGCTGGCTCACCCATCGCCGGCGAGCAGCTTGCCCGGTGGCTCCGGCGCTGGCGTCACCGGGCGCCCTGGACGCCGGGGAACGCGCGCCTCACGCGCGCGCTCGTTCCGCGGGGACTCCGAAGAAGTAGTACCCCTTGCCCAGGAGCGGAAAGCGGTAGGTGCCGTACTCCCACGTGAACGCGTCGCCGAGGGGGGCGACCATCTCGCGCAGCTCGGGCTCGGTGTAGACGCGGAGCGTGCTCACGAGGCCGTCCCACGCGCTGGCGGCGATGGCGATCGGCGTCGCCCACGTGAGCCACGCCTTGGCGGCGCGGGAGCGGCGCGCGAGCAGCGGGTTCGCGGCGAGCGCGGCGACGCCGACCGGGACCATCGGCAAGAAGCCCAGCGGGTTCCGCTCGAACCCCTCGGACAGGAAGATGCCGGACGAGCCGCGCACCGCGTCGGCCAGGATCGCCCGCGCGAGCTCGGGAGAGAAATGGTGGAAGGCGTTGATCATCAGCCGCGCGCGGCCCTCGGCGAGCGCCCGCGGGATGCGCGTCGCGTCCACCGGCGCGGGCTCGAAGGCGACGAACGACGGGTGCCTCGCGGCGGCCGCCGCCCACGCCTCCGGCTGCGGCAGGAGGTCGGTGAGCACGAAGCGCGGCGGCGTCTCGCCCGCGCGGAGGAGCTCGTCGATGAGCACCTCCGAAGGCCCGGCCGCGCCGGCGCCGAGCTCGATGACCTCGGTCGCCCCCGAGGCGGCGAGGAAGCGCCGGAACGGCGCGATCAGGCCGCGCAGCATGCCGCCCCACCGGATCGTCCGGCTCAGCGACTCGATGATGATCTCGCGCAGCGGACCGGGGGCCCACGAGGAGTCGTTCCACTCGAAGAGCGAGAGGCGAGGCAGCGCGCGCGGCATCGGTTCACCGTCGACCGCCGGCGGCGGCGGCGCCATCCTGAACACATGAACTTCCTGCTTCATCGCCACCTCGCCGCGCGCGACCTCGGCTCGGTCGTCGCCGGCGCGGGCGCGATGCTCCCCGACCTCTGGCGCATGGCGGACCGGCGCGTGCGGCCCTCGCGCGCGCCCGACCGTCCCGCCGCGCCGCCGCCCTGCCTCGCCGAGGTGCTGGCCGGCATCGATCACCACGTTGCCGTCGACCGCTGGTTCCACGCCGCCCCCGTCTTCGTGGAGGGGGAGCGCCGCCTCGCCGAGGCGCTGCGCGGCGCCGCGCTGGGCGCGCCGCGGCTTCCGCTGTTCGCGCACGTGCTCTGGGAGATGTGCCTCGACGGCGCGCTCGTGCGCCGGACCGGCCTCGCGCCCCTCCTCGACGACCTCCGCGCCGGCCTCGCCGCCATCGACGGCCCCCCGCTCGAGTCCGCCGCCTCGATTCATCATTTCGACCGTCGCGCCCCCTCCCCCGCCGATCGCTCCGCCTTCGAGGCGCGGCTCCGTCGCATCTGCGACGAGCTCGCCCGCGGCCCTTGGATCGCCGGCTACCAGGACGGCGCCGGCCTCGCGCAGCGCCTCTCCGGCGTGCGCTCTCGCTTCGGCATGCCCCTCTTCACCCCCGACCAGCACGACCGCCTCGCCGCCCTCCTCGACGCCCTCACCCCCCGAGCCGACGCCGCCTTGGACGACCTCCTCCGCACCGCCCCTCCCGCCCCCTAAATCCAGCCGGCGCGCCGCGGTCCCCCACCTCCTCGTCCCCTCTTCTCCAGACGGCGACCGCCTCTCACTCGTGGACGATGATCGTCGTCCCGTCGCCGAGCTCCTCGCCCGTGTTGATCGCGTGCCAACCCGGCGGCACGGGGGGCTCGGTCCACAGGAACACCCGGTGGGCGTCGATGGGCGCCAGGTTGATGCAGCCGTGGCTGCGCGGCGTGCCGAAGACGTCGTGCCAGTACGCGGCGTGCAGCGCGTAGCCGCTCGCGAAGTACTGGATGTACGGCACGTCCTTGAGCGCGTAGGTCCCCTCGCCGCGGCGCCGCGTGACGCCGTACTCCCCGTCGCCCTTGCGGGGGACCGCCTTCTGGCCCGCCTCGGGCTTGGCCGCCGCGCTCGCGCCCGGCTTCTTCGACGAGCGCTCCTTCGACGAGCCGCCCTTGTCCGGCTTCGCGCCCCGCGAGGCCGAGGGCGCCTCGGCGGTCGTCTCCGGGCGGCCGCCGACGCTCGACGACTCGTTCGAGTCCATCGTCGCCGTGATGTGCTTGTTGCGGATGCGGAAGACGCCGCGCACCGTCGCGGTCGTGGTCTTGGGATCCGCCACCCCCGCCTGACCGGTCGAGACCAGCGTGGCGTACACGGGGCGCTTGCCCTCCCAGAGGACGAGCGTCTGGTGCGTGATCGAGACCTCGATCCACTTCTCGCCCTTCTCGGCGACCTCGGGCCACGCGGACGGGGCGACAGCGAGCCCGACGTCCAGCTGGCTCACGTACCGCTGGTCCTTCGTGCGGTAGTACTTCACCCCCTCGAGCCGGCGCATCCTCCCGGACAGCGGGATGACCTCGCGGAACGGGAGCTCCTTGCCCGGCGTCGCCTTGTCCCCCTGGATCTGGACGTCGCGCGCGCCCCGCGCCCGGACGAACGCGAGCGGCAAGGTCAGCTGATCGTTCAGCTCGACGCCGTGCCACGGAGAGCCCGTGTCGGGCTTGATCTTCGTGGCGGGCGCGAGCCGGAGATCCGTCGTGATCGCGAACCGCCGGTTCAGCGACTCCGGTCCGGTGGGGAACGACCCGATCAGCGACAGGCCGGTGAAGCGGCGCGCGCGATCGGCGAAGACCGCGTAGTCCGGGACCTTGAAGTCGCTGATGTTGCGGATGAGGCGCTTGCCGCCCTCCAGCCAGAACGGGATCGGGTCGTTCTCCCCCTCCCCGCCGAGCAGCGCGCCCTCGCCGAGCTCGAGCGAGTTCTTGCCGAGGCCGAGCTCGCCGATCCGCTTGCCAGGAAGCGGCACGCCGCGCGCGTCGATCGGCACGTCGTTCGCGCCGAGGATGACCCGCTGCACGGTCGCCTTGTTCTCCTCGAACCACGCGAGGTGCTCGTCGAGCTTGAACTCCGATTTGCGCTGCTCCTCGGCCGTGGGCACGCGCAGGTAGAGCGGCAGGACGGCGCGGACGAAGGCATACCGGTACGGGAGCGCGCTCCTCAGGTTCGGCCCGGGGCCGGCGGCCTTGAGGATGGGGTCGTCGAGATCGAGCGTCGCGTCCTCGCCGACGCAGAGGAAGCCGCGGGGCTCGATCGCGTACCACCCGCCCGGGCAGCCGGCGGTGCCGGCGGGCTCCGCGGCGCGCGGCACCCTGGAGCCGACGCGCAGGTAGCCGAGCTTCTTCGACGTGTCGCGCGGCTCTTTGTAAACGGTCGCAACGAAGGCGGTGACCCCGAGCAGCGGCTTGTCGCTCGGCGGCCACGCGGCCGCCGGCTCCCCCGCGGGCGACGGCTCCCCCGCCGGCGCCGAGAGCGCCGCGGCGGTCGCCTCCGCGCCCGCGTCGCCGGCCAGGGCCCCGGCGTCCGCCGACGCGTCCGCGGGCTTCTTGCACGCGCCCGCCCCGCAGGCCGCCGCCGAGAGCGCCGCGAGGCGAGCGAGACGAGCGAGACGATGAACGAGGCGCGCCGCGCGCATCGAGCGCGCCGCGCAGCGAGGCTTCCCGGAGGACAGCAGGCCGCCCATGCGGGCGTACTTGCCAAAAACCGCGCGCGACGAAAAGCCCAAAACACCCGCCCGGCGCTCAGGCCAGGAGGCCGGGCAGCACGCCCGTGCAGTAGGCGGGGTTGCCGAACGTCGACACGTCCACGCCCATCGCGTTGCACAGCGTCACGAGCAGGTTGTTGTGGGGGTCGCCGGCGAAGCGCAGGTACCTCCCGGTCCGGAGCGCCCCGCCGGCGCCGCCCGCGATCACGTACGGCATGTCGCGCCGCGCGTGGCTCTGCCCCTGCGAGATGTCGGTGCACCAGAGGACGAGCGTGTTGTCGAGCAGCGTGCCCGTGCCCTCCTTCACCGCGTCGAGCTTGCCGAGCAGGTACGCGAGCTGCTCCGCGTGCCAGCGCCCGATGTCGATGAGCTGCCGCTCCTTGCTCTCGTCGCTCACGCTCGAGTGCGAGAGCGCGTGGTGCGTGTCCGACTGGCCGAGCCAGGTGAACACCTTCCCGGCCTGCGTCGCGCTCCACTGGATGGACGCGATCCGCGTGAGATCGCAGGCGAGCGCCATCGCGAGCAGGTCGATCTGCAGCTTCCCGATCGCCGGGAAGTTGTCGTTCGCGTAGACGTCGAGCGGCTCGCCCAGCTCCGGGAGCGCGCACGCGCCGCCGAGGAGCCCCGGCGCGTCGAGGCGCTTCTCGATCTCGCTCACCGCGTCGAGGTGCTGCTCCAGCTTCTGCCGGTCCTCGCCCCCCAGCGTCCGCGCGAGCGAGCCGTAATCCTCCATGACGCCGCCGAGCACCCGGCGGCGCAGGGCGCGCCGCCGCTCGAGGTCCGCCGGGTCGGCGCTCAGGTCGAGGAAGAGCCGGTCGAACGCCGCGCGCGGATCGTCCTCGGGCGGGACCGGCTGGCCCGGGCCGAGGTACGAGAGCCGCGACGAGACGTTGGCGTACTGGACCTGCACGCCGAGCTCGAGCGACGAGAGCTTCGTGCGCTCGCCGAGCCTCCGCGCGAGGAACTGGTCGACCGAGATGCCGCCGCCCCAGCCGACGCGCGCCGCGGGGTTGCAGGCGTACGGGAAGAGGGTCCCCTCCTGGAGCTCCGTGCCGGTGAGCGCCTGGCCGATGCCCTGCTGGTGCGGATCGCCCGGCCCGTGGTGGGCGGACTCCATGTCGATGCCGTCGAGGACGAGCAGCTTGTCCCGGTAGGGCGAGAGCGGGGCGAGGATCTCGCCGAGCTCGAACGACGCCTCGGACCCGATCGGCTGCCACGCGCTCTTGACCGTGCCGAGGCCCGTGAAGAAGACGACGAAGCGCTTCGGGAAATCGACGGCGCTCGCCGAGCCGGCCATCGCGTCGAGGAAGGGCAGCGCGAGGGCGAGCCCGGCGGCCCCGCGCAGGAACGTCCGGCGATCGAGGCGCCTCCTCGACGCGCGCGGCCGCGCGGCGCCGCTCACGGCGCGCCCCCGGCGCCCGGCAGCCTGCGGCGGTAGCGGAACGCGTCCGTCTGGGTGAGCGCCACGAGCAGCGCCTTGATGTTGTACCCGCTCTCGGCGAACGCCTCCTGGATCTGGTTCATGCTGCACTCGTCCTCCGCCTGCTCGGCGCGGCCATAGCCGAAGCGGAACCACTGCGTCGCGACGCACTGGCGCACCTCGTCGCTCTCCGCGAGGCGGTGCGCGAGCTCCACCGCCCCGTCGAAGCGCCCGTCCGTGCCGCGGCTCCCGGCGATCTCGCCGCTCGCGTCGACCGGGACGCCCTCGTCGGCCTCGCGGTAGAGGCCGATCCCGTCGTAGCGCTCGAACCCGAAGCCGATCGGATCCATGAGCCGGTGGCAGCCGGAGCAGCTCGGGTCCTCCGAGTGCCGCTCGAACCGCCGGCGGGTCGGGATCCCCTCGCGCACCTCGGGCGGCTGGATGTCCACGTCGGGCGGCGGGGGCGGCAAGGTCTGGCAGAGCAGCCGCTCGCGGACGAACTTGCCGCGGTGAACCGGCGAGGACTGGTTCGGCTTCGCGAGCACCGAGAGCAGGCTCGCGTGCGTGAGGAAGCCGGCGCGCTGCGAGGGATCGAGCGGCACGATCGCGAGCGCGTCCGGCGCCGCGGCGGAGTCCTCCGGGAGCCCGTAGAAGGCGCGGAGCTCGGCGTTCATCAACGAGTACGGCGCCGTCAGCAGGGTCGCCACGTCGCCGGCGGGGTCGTCGAACACGACGTGCTCGAGGAACGCCTCGGTCTCGGCCCGGAGGAGCGCCGGGAGCCCGGCATGGAAGCTCGGGTAGACCGCCGTGTCCTTGGTGAGGGTGTCGATGTTCGACAGCTGCAGCCACTGCGCATGGAAGTTGGCGACCGCGGCGCGGGCGCGCGGATCCTCGAGCAGGCGGCGGGCGTGCGCGGCGATCTGCTCGGCGGTGCGGAGCTCGCCCGCGTCGGCCGCGGCGAACAGCGCGTCGTCGGGCATCGAGCCCCAGAGCAGGTAGGACAGCCGCGAGGCGATCTCGTGATCGGAGAGCGGCGCCACGCCGTCCCCGGCCGGATCGGGCATGCCGAGCTCGACGCGGTAGAGGAAGTGAGGCGACTGGAGCATCGCCTGGATCACGAGCTCGACGCCGGTCGAGAAGCCGTGCTCGTCGTTCCCCCAGGCGAAGAGCCGCGCGAGCCGCTCGCCCTCCGCCGGCGCGAGCGGCCGGCGGAACGCGCGCTTGCCGAGGCGCGCGATGAGCTCGTCGGCGCACACCTCGGGCCCTTGCACCCCGGGGTCGCACCCCTCGAGGAGCCTCTCGAGATCCCGCGCGGCCCGCGCCGCGATCGCCTCGGAGGCCTTCATGAGCTGCTCGGCGAGGAGCGGCGTGACGCCGAGCGCCGCGGCCTGGTTGTTGAACCCGAGCGCCTCCTCCTCGACCACGAAGGCGTCGGCCGGCGCGCTGTCGTCGCCGAGGAGATCCCGGATCGTGTTATTGTACTCGAAGCGCGTCATGCGCCGGAGCGGCGAGGCGCCCGGCAGGATCTCCGCGCAGCGCGGCGCCTCGTCCTTCGTCCCGGCGCCGGGCCTGCCCGAGCAGGCGGCTGCCGCCGTCGTGGCGATCATCGCGACCCCCAGCCAGCCGCCGGGGCCGCGCCGCGCGCGGGAATGACGTCCTCTTGACCGATCCATCTGCCCTCTGCCTGGGACGTGCTGGTCTGCGATGCGTTGCGCCGGAGCGCTGCGCCTCGAGCGACGACTTTTTTTACTTCATTGAAGCCAGTCGAGGAAGGCAAGCCGCGACGCGGCAAGCCCCTCTGAATCCGGCTGTGGCGGAGTCTCGTAGCGACACTGCATGGTGCAAGAAAGATCTCCCGTCCGCTCGAAAGACGCTGGATTCCGTCCTGACATCGCTTGTAGGCTCGCGCGCGTGCAAGCTGCAGTTGACGCCGCTGCCACCACGAAAAGGCCCGTGCGCAAGCTCACCAGGTTCACCACGCTGTCTCTTTCTTTGGGCCTCTGCGGGAGGATCCTCCTCGGGCTCTCCGCCGCGACCGCAGCCACGTTCGCGGTTTCGCCGGTCGTGCTCGCCGCCCCGAAGGCGTCGAAGTCGATCGCGGTTCACATCGAGGGGCCCAACGCGGATGCCATCCGCGACGACATTCTCTCGATCGTCCCGAAGACGCTGGAGGTCATCGAGCCTTCCGCGTTCTCGAAGTCGCTGAAGGGCGCCGGCCAGACCAAGCCCGTCGGGGACGCGCTGGTGATGAAGGCCCTGCGAAAGAAGGCCCTCGACCGCATTCGCAAGGCCGGCAAGGCCGCGAAGGTGGAGGGGGTGATCTACGGCGTCTCGCGGACGAACAAGAAGAAGAAGAAAGAGGTCCACCTCGTTTACGTCGACGAGAACGCGGGCGACCTCGCGGTGGACAGCGCGGTGCCGCTGGGCGGCTCGGACGACGACCGCAAGAAGGCGCTAGAAGATCTGCTCGGCCCGACGCTGGCGCAGATCGCGCCGCCGCCCGCCGACGACGAGGACAAGAAGGGCGGCGACGGCGACGGCGAGGGAGAGGAAGGCGGCGGCGACGGCGACGGCGAGGAAGGCGGCGGCGACGGCGACGGCGAGGAGAAGGCCGCGGACGACGAGGGCGGCGGGGGTGCGGCGCGAAAGCGCAACGACGTCCGCTCGGCGCTCTTCTCGGTCGAGCTCGGCGTCGAGTTCGTCGGCCGCTGGTTCGACTACTCCGATCCGCTCTCGCAGAACCTCCGGCCCTACAGCGTCTTCGGTCAGCCGGCGCTGTCGATCTCCGGAGAGCTGTACCCGCTCGCCGGGACGGGAATCGCGGTGCTCAAGGGCCTCGGGATCACCGCCGGGTACGCGCGGGCGCTCGGCCTCAACTCGGCCGTGGGCGGCGGCGATCCGATCAGCACGACCTACCAGCGCATCAACCTCGGGCTGCGGGAGCGGCTGACGCTCGGCGAGTCGACCGTGCTCGGGATCTCCGCCGGGCTCCGGCTCCTGACCTTCGAGATCGACGCGCCGGACGCCCTCGCCCGGACCGTGCCGAACGTCGACTACACGATCTTCCGGGCCGGCCTCGACGCGCGCGTGCCGCTCGGCCCCGTCGGGCTGGCGCTGGGCGCCGACTACCTCATGCCGCTCTCGTCCGGCCCGGTCTACGACCGCTTCACCGGGGCGAGCGTGCAGGGCATCGGCGCGACGGCCGGGGTCCTGGTCCCCGTCGCGAAGGGGATCGAGGCGCGCCTGCTCGTCGAGTACGCCCGCTTCTTCTCGTCGTTCCAGCCGGAGCTCACCGACGCCTACGCCGCCGGTGGGGCCACCGACCAGTACCTTGGGATTCGGCTCGCCGGGGCATACATCTACTGAGAGTGAGGTAGCACGTGACGTACATCGCTTCCCTTTTCGGGCGCGCCGCGCTCGCCGCTGCCGCGCTGACGAGCGGCGCCGCGCTGCTCGCCAGCTGCGCGGGGACCCTCGACGAGGACTTCAAGGAGGAGTACGCCGCCGGCGGCGACGGGTCCGGCGCCGGCGACGGCCAGGGCGCCACCACGGCGAGCGGCGCCGGCGGCGCCACCAGCGCGAGCACCGGCGGCGACGCGGTGACCACCGGCGAAGGGGCGGCCACCTCGAGCGCGAGCACCGGCGACGCGGCGGCCACCTCGAGCGCGAGCACCGGCGGCAACCCGGCGTGCGGCGACGTCCCGGGGCTGCTCGTCCAGACGTGCAGCAAGGCCAACTGCCACGACGGGACCTCGAGGGCCTCGGGCCTCTCCCTGGCGGCAGGGTTCGAGACGATGATCAAGAACCAGCCGTCCCAGTCGTGCGGCGGCTCGTTGCTCGTGCCGGGTCAGCCGGACCAGAGCTCGATCTACACGAAGCTCACGGAGGCCCCGCCGTGCGGTCTCCGGATGCCGCTGGGCATCGGGGCGCTCACCGACGAGCAGATCGCGTGCGTGGCCGACTGGATCACGACGCTCCCGCCGTGAGGGCCTGAGGGAGCGGAACGCCGCGGGCGGCGGCGCGGGCGGCGCGTCCTTCCACCGACGAGCCCGCCTCGTTGGCGCCCCCGCGGCCAGACGCTACGCTCGCCGCGATGCTGCGCCGGCGCTCGTTCTGGATCGCCGCGGCCGCCGTCGCCTACACGGCCTTCGCCGCGCTCCGGGCGTCCGGCGGCCACGGGCCCGCGTGGCTCGCCCTGCTCGGGCTGCCGGCGCTGCTCGCGCTCGGCCTCCGATGGGTCGAGCGGCCGCCGCGCGGAGAGGACCGGATCGAGCCGGCCGCCCGCAGCGCCGCCGCCGTGTGCCTCACCGGCGCCGCGATGCTCGCCGCCTCGCGGAGCGGCCCCGCCGGGCTCGCGCTGATCGCGCTCGGCAACCTCGGCGCCGCGGCGGCGTCGATGGCCGCCCTGGTCGGGCTCGCGCGCATCGCGGGCCTCGGCGGCCTGCTCGAGCCCCCGCCCAGCACGCGGCGCCTCGACGCCGCGGCGTTCGCCTCGCTCTTCTGGACCGTCGCGGTCGCCCTGCCCGCCGTCTCCGCGGCGGCGCCCGAGCGCGCGGCGGACCTCGACCCGCTGCTCGTGCATTACGCGACCTCGGCGGCGTCGCTCGGCTCGCTCACGGTGATGCTCGTGGCGATCGCGCGCGTCCGCATCGCGCGGCGGCTCGAGCTCGGCGTCGCCGACCGCGTCGAGGCCGCGCTCCTGCTCTCGGCGACCGCGCTCGCGGTCGGCCTCGCGGCGGCGTTCGTCGGCGTCGCGGCGCCCGAGTCGATCCTGCCCGTCACGAGCGCGGTCGCGGCGGTCTGCGTCGCGTTCTGCACCGTGGCCGCGGACGCCGCGCAGGTCTCGCGCGCGCTCCGCCGCACGCTCGCGCTCGCGGCGCTCGCGACCCCGCCGGCGCTCCTCGCGGTCTACGCGGTGCACGAGGCGCCGCGCGATCTCGGGCTCCGCGGCGCGCCGGAGTCCTCGGTCGGCGTCGCCGTGTTCGGCGCGTGCGCGCTCTGCGCGCTCGCGGGGCTCGCCGCGCCGGCCCTCTCGCGCCGGTTCGCGCCGGAGGGGGCGCGCTGGCTCGGCGCCTTCGACGCCGCGACGCGCGCGGCCATGAACCCCGAGCCCGAGGCGGCGCTCGAGTCGGCGCTCTCCGCGCTGCGCGACGCGTCCGACGCCGGCACCGCCGGCCAGGCGCCGCCGGCGCTGTACCTGCTCTCGCCGCCCGAGCGCGTGACCGTCGATCGCGCGGGCTACGCGCACACCCAGCCCGCGGAGGTGCCGGCGCGCCTCATCGAGCTCGCGCAGATCGAGCCGGAGCGCGTGCTGCGCGTCGAGGCCGCCGAGGCGGTCGAGGTCCGGCGGCCGGAGGTGCGCCCGCTGCTCGCCTGGCTCGCCGAGCGCGACATCGGCGTGGTGGCCCTGGTGAACGACGCGGAGGGGCCGATCGGGGCGCTGGCGATCCCGCGCGGCCGGCGCGCGTCGCCGATGACGCTGGAGGAGGTGAGCGGCCTGCGCGCGGTCGCCGACCGGCTCGGCGCCGTGATCGCGGTGTCGGCGATGCTGTCGGGGTCGCGCGGCCGGGAGGTCGCCGCGCGCCGCGAGGCCGAGGAGCGCGCGCGGGAGGTGAGCCGGCTCGAGCGCGCCGTGGCGCAGGGCGCGGGCCGGTTCCGCGCGATCGCGGCGCTGCTCTCGCGCCCGGCGAGGGCCGCGGCCTACAGCCCCGCGGCGCGCGCGGCGCTCGAGCAGCTGGAGCGGCTCGGCGAGGCCGGCGGCCCGGTCACGCTGCTGACGGCGCCGGGGATCGACGCGGTGGCGTGGGGCGCGGTGGTGCACCTGTCGTCCGCGCAGGCGGGCGGCCCGCTGGCGATCGTCGACGGCGCGGCGCCCGTCCCCGAGGGGTTCGCGCAGGCGTTCGCGCAGGCGCGGGGCGCCTCCCCGGAGGCCGCGGGCGGCGCCGGGCCCTCGGGCGCCGACGAGGCGCCGCCCGCGCTCGCCCTGTGGCGCGATCCGGACAGCTCGCCGATCGAGGCGGCGAAGGGGGGCACGCTGCTCATCCTCGACGCCCAGGCGCTGCCGGCCGAGGTGCAGAGCTACCTCGGCGCGGCGCTGCCGGACGACGTGCGGCTCGTCGTGGCGGTGCCCCAGACGGTCGACGCGCTGGTGGCGACCGGCCAGATGAGCGAGCGGCTCGGCGACCGGCTCGGCGACCGTGCGGTCGCGCTGCCCTCGCTGTCGTCGCGCGCCGAGGACCTCCGGGCGCTCGCGCTGGACCACCTCGCGCGCATCGGCGTCCGGCTGCGGGGCCGGCCGTTCGGCCTCGATCTGCGCGCGCTGCAGGCCGTGCTCGACCATCCGTGGCCGGGCAACGACGCCGAGATGGGCGCGGTCCTCCTCCGCGCGGCGCTCATGGCGAAGGGCGACGTGATCGGCGAGCAGGATCTCGCGGCGATCGGGTTCGCCCCGCAGCCCGAGCCCTCCAGCCAGGGAGGCGTCGCCCGGAGCGAGCCGCGGCGCGCCCGGCGGCGGCGCGCGGAGAAGGCGGGGTAGCCGGGCGGCCGGCGGTGCGCGGTCCGCGTGGGGGGACGCGCGCCGGCACGCAGCGCCGCGTGGGGGGACGCGCGCCGGCACGCAACGCCGCGTGGGGGGACGCGCGCCGGCACGCAGCGCCGCGTGGGGGGACGCGCGCCGGCACGCAGCGCCGCGTGGGGGGACGCGCGCCGGCACGCAGCGCCGCGTGGGGGGACGCGCGCCGGAGCGAGCGGGCCGCTACGCCTCCGGCCGGATCCGCCGCGCGGCCCTGGGCGGTACGCCGGGTCGGAGCTGCGCGGGCCGCAGCATGTCTTTCTGAAAGAAGTGGTCGAACATGTGCTGGCAGCTGGGGCAGGGGCTGACCGGATCGCCGGCGTCGAAGTACCTGGATGCGTCGGCCTGGATCGCGATCCCGCCGTCGGGGATCTCGCGCAGCGCCTGCCGGACCCTCGCCTCGCCCGCGGTCCCGGGCGGGAGCTCTCGCTCGCGCTCCCACGCCATGAGGTAGTCGCTGATCGCCGCGGGGGCCGCGCATCGGGGCGCGTCGATCGGGAGCTTGGCCGGAGCTCCCTTCGACAGCGCCTCGATCCAGTCGCGGTACCACGCGGTGAAGCTGTCGTGCGTCGGGAGCAGGCCCGAGCCCGCCGCGCGGAGATCGGCCCAGACGCTGCCGGCGCGCGGGCCGCGCACCACGAGCACGGAGAAGTAGCCGCAGCCCATGTGCGCGAGGGCGATCGTGCCGCGGACCGCCTCGTCGGCCTGGAGCGCAGCGCGCTCGGACGCGCTCATCGCCCGCGGCTGGGGCCGGTAGGGCCGCGTGTGGGGGAAGTCGCCCGTGAGGCTCTCGATCTGCCCCGGGCCGTCGATCGGCAGGAGCCCGTAGTAGGGGCCCGCGCCGGCGCTGCCGACGCGGGTGAGGAACGCCGCGTAGTCTGCGGGGATGCGGGCGCCCGAGGACGCCTCGACGCGGCGGAGCTCCTCCGGCGCGAGCGGCGGGAGGAGGCGGTAGCCGTGCTCGCGGGCGCCGAAGCGGGTGAGCCACGGGTCGTGATCGCGGTGGAGGTGGTCGAGCGCCTCGGCGACGCCCGAGAGGAAGCCCTCGACCACCGCGATGGGCGCGGGGTGGTGCAGCCCTTCGGCGCGCAGGCGCTCGAGCGACCGCGCGGCGCCTTCGCTCTCGGGGTGCGCCTTGGCGTACGCCGCGAGCTTGTCGTACCAGGAGGCGTCTCCATCGCGCACGGCGCGGTGATAGGCGTACGTCGGGAAGGCCACGGGGTGGGCCGGCTGCTCGTCGAGGACGGCCTCGAGGTGGCGCAGGCCCTCGCCCGGGCGGCCGGCTTCGCAGAGCATCGCGCCGAGGTCGCAGCGGGCCGAGACGTCCTCGGGATCGAGGCGGGCGGCGGCCTCGAACGCGCCCTGGGCCGCGTCGATGTCGCCTCGCTCCCGGAGAGCGTACGCGAGGCTCACGGCGGTGGCGAACGTGGGCTCGAGCTCGAAGGCGCGGCGGGCGGCGAGGAGGGCGTCGTCGAGGCGGCCGAGCTTGCGGAGGTAGATGCCGGAGACCCACGCGACCTGCGGGTGGTCCGGGTGGCCGGCGCGGAGCACATCGAGGACGGGCAGCTTGGCTTCCAGGGCGCGGCGGGCGCCGACATCGAGGCGCTCGTCGGGGAAGCGGCCGAGGAGCTTCACCAGGCGGTAGACGGCGGCGCCGACGTCCATGCGCGCGATGCTGGTCGGGGTGAGCTCCGGGGCGCCCTGACGCGGCGTGGGCTTCTGCTTGCGCCGCCCGGTCTTGGCCATGCGCGGGGACGGTAGCGCCCCTCGGCGAGGGAACCAAGGAAGCACCAGGGGACCGCGGCGTGCGGTTGGGGTCGCCGGCGCGCCGGGATGCGGCGGCGCCGGTGGGGGGACCGCCACCGGCGCGTCCGGCACGGTGGGGGGACCGCCGCGGTTGAGCCTGTGGAAGAGCTGCCGGCCGCTTGCGAGTGGCGCGCCAGCCGCCGAGCATGCCCGCATGGCACGAACGGCCCCGTTTCCGAACGCGATGATGATCCCCGGCATGAACCCCGGCGTCTTCATCCTCGGCGGCGGCGGGAATGGCGGCAGCGGCAACGGCCGGGGCGGCAACGGCCGCGGCGATGGCCAGGGCGGCGGCGGCAAGAACGGCGGAAGCGGCGCGCGGGGCGGCGGCAAGGACGCGGGCAACTGCGGGCCGGGCAGCGGCGGCGGCTGCCCCAACCCCACGCATGGCAGCGGCGGCGGGACGCACGCGGGCGATCCGGTCGATCCGATCACCGGGCGGGTCTACACGGTCACGGTCGTCGACGTGGCGCTGCCGGGCACGATCCCGCTCGTCATCAAGCGCAGCTACAGCTCGGCGCTGTCCGAGGAGGACTGCGGCCTCGGCTTCGGCTGGACGCACTCGCTGTCGTGGCAGGTGAAGGAAGGGCGCCGGGGGCTCTGGGTGCTGGAGCCGCACGCACAGGCGACGGAGCTCTCGAGGAAGCTCGATCCGGGCGAGTCGGCGCGGCTGCCGTGCGGGACGCCGACACGCTTCGCGTGGGGCTACGCGCTCGCGGCGGACGGGCTCGCCTACCTGTTCGCCGAGGCGCAGGGCAAGCGGTGGCTGCTGACCCGGATCGTCGACCTGCACGACAGCGTGATCGAGCTCGCGTACGAGCAGGGTCGCCTCGCGCAGGTCGTCGACAGCGTGGGCCGCGTCGTGCGCGTGCGGCGCCACGAGGACGGGCACATCGCCGCCTTCGAGGTCAAGAACGCCTCGGCGCAAGGGCGCTGGGAGGCGCGGCGGCGGTACGCGTTCGACGCGCGCGGCGACCTCATCGCGATTGAGGACGCGGCGGGGCACGCGCACCGCTTCGCCTACGACGAGGACCACCGCCTCGTGCGGCGCGAGGAGCCGGGTGGGCTCGTCGTGGAGTTTCGCTACAAGAACGGGCGCTGCGTCGAGACCTGGTGCCACCGCGACCGCAACGACGCGCTCGACGGCGAAGTGACCGAGACCCTGCGCGACGGGTCGCAGGCCAGGGGGTTCTTGCACGTCAAGATCGACCACCGCGACGGAGCGCTCACCGAGGTGATCACGTCGCGCGCCATCCGGCGCATCGACGGCAACGCCTTCGGCAAGCTCGACAAGATGGTCTGGGGCGGCGGCGGCGTGCACGCCTTCCGCTACGACGATGCGGGCACGATGCTCGAGTACCAGGACGCGCTGCAGCAGGTCTTCCGCTGGGAGCGCGACGCCGAGGGGCGGCTCCTGGCCGAGATCGACCCGATGGGAAACAGGACGCACTACGATCACGACGCGCGGGGGTTCGTGTCGGCCATGACCGACGCGCTCGGCGGCGCCGCGCGCTACGAGCGCGACGCGCGCGGCGACGTGCTGGGCGTCCACGATGACGCAGGCTTCGTGGTGGGCTTCGCCTACGACAGCCGCGGCCTCCTGATCGGGGCGACCCTGCCGAACGGCGGCGAGACGCGCATGGAGTACGACGCGCTCGCGAACCGCGTGCGCGTCGTCGAGCCCGACGGCTCCGAACGGCGCATCCGGTACGATTTCCTCGGCCGCGTCACGGGCTTCACCGACGAGCGCGGCCACGAGACGCGCTACGCCTACGACGCCTGCGGCAGGCTCTGTGCCGTGTTCGGCCCGGGCGGCGCCGTGACGCGCTACGACTTCGACGCCGACGGCAACCTGGCGAAGATCACCGACGCCGACGGCCGCACCACGACCCTGCGCTGGGGCGGCTTTCACGTCGTCACCGAGCTCGTCAGGCCCGACGGCAGCAAGGTGAGGTACCGCTACGATCGCGAGCAGGACCTGGTGCGCATCCTCAACGAGGCCGGCGAGGAGCACCGGATCCAGCGCGACGGCGAGGGGCGCATCACCGGCGAGCGAACCTTCGACGGGCGCGAGATCCATTACAGGGTCGACCTGCAGGGCAGGATCACGCGAGCGCAGCGCGGCCTCGCGACGATCGACCTCGAGGTCGATCCGCTCGGCAGGATCGTCAAACGCAGCACCTCTGACGGGCGCGAGGACGTGTTCGACTACGATCCGCTCGGCAGGATCGAGCGCGCCGCGAGCGGCGACGTCGAGTGCGTGTACACGTATGACCGGCGCGGGCGGGTGCTCACGGAGGTGACGCGGCGGGGCGCCGAGGTGCTCGCGGCGTTCGCGTGGACCTACGACGCCATGGGCAAGGTCACCAGCGTGCGCGGGCCGGGCGGCGAGATGAGCGTGCAGCGCGACGTCATGGGGCGGCCGGTCGCGGTGCAGGTCGACGGCGAGAGCGCGCCGCTGCGCTTCGCGTACGATGCCGGTGGCCACGAGGTCGCGCGGGTGTTGCCCGGCGGCGGCACGATCGCGACCGAGATCGACGCCGAGGGCCTGATGCAGCGGCAGCGTGTGCTCGGTCAACCCTGCGCGCCGCGCGTCGGTCCCGGCGAGCCGCCGTGGGTCGGGCCGCTCGCGACGCCCGAGACGTGGCGCAGGACGTACGCGTGGTCGCCCGCCGGAATGCTCCGCGCCGACGAGGACCTCGGCGGCACGACGCGAGCGATGCTCCGCGACGCGAACGGCCGGGTCGTCGAGCGGCGCCGGGCCGGCAAGCCGGCCGAGCGGATCCGGTTCTCCGCGGCGGGCGAGATGGAGCGGGACGGCGAGCGGCGCGCGTACGCGCCGGGTGGGCGCTTGACGGAGCGCGCGACGGCACGACAGACCGTGCGGTACGAGCACAGCGAGCGCGGCGACGTTGTGCGGAAGCGCGTGGGCGAGCTGCGGGGTGAGGGCGGAGACGAGCAGGCACCCGAGCGCGTGTGGACCTACGAATGGAGCGCCGATGGACGGCTCCTGGAGGCGCGGACGGCGGAGGGGAGCGTGATCTCATTACCCGGCGGAGTGGGTGGACGCCGATGGGCTGCTTCGCTGCGTCATCGCCCGCCGCAACGGCACACAGATCGTGCGAAGCAGCGGCGGCAGCGAGGAATCAATCCACCCCGCAGTTGCAGCGGCACTGCCTCGAACGAGCGCGCGACAGCCGGGCGATCCGAGACCACCGGAAGGGTGCGCCGAGCCCCAAGCCCTCTCCGAGCACATAAGAGATTGGGAACGTCGGACCGGCCGCTCCTGCGCTCCAGGAGATCGCAACTGGCAGAGGAATCTCAAGAGGGCGCTCCGCGAGGTCGACACGATCCGCTCGGAAACCGGATCGAATGACGCCGTACCGGCGTGCCCGAACTGCTCTCAGCTCATCCCGCGCCTCTGGACGATGGCTGGACAGTCCCCGCCGAGCGGGCGCGTGATCGGCGGAGGCACGAACGCAAGTCGCGACTATTCATCCCATCCCACGAGCCACCTCAGCCGGCCGAACGCACACGGCTCCATGAATCTTGGTACGTGGAGTACCGACAACGGCAACTTCGTGAGGCAGCGATGAGCTCAAGGAAGGTTTTTCACCGTGGCCTCGACACCATCAAGCCACCGGCCAGCCTCGCGATGCGGCTAGACCGCCGCGACGAGCACGTCGACCTGCGCATCGACGGCGCCCGCGTCGTGGAGCGCCCGGTCGGGAGAAGCCGCCGTGCGCCCTTCGATCGGAGATTCCCCAGGACATATATCGCCGAAATCGTCTTCGAGCACCGCCTTGCTCGACTCGGCGCCGAGGGGTTCGCCGCTGGCGCTCAGCCCATCACCAACACGCGTGGCGAGGAGGACATGCTCACCGCGCCCCGCCTCATCGGCGCGCAACTCGAAAGGCGGGGCGACCCGACGGGCACCCTGATCGCCTTTCAAGCCGAGAGGTTGCTTCGCGATGGCGACGATGCGCGCGCGATGGAACGCGAGCTCCTCGACTCGATTGAGGCGATGCCTCTCGGCACGGTCCCCGATTTTGGCGAGCCTTTCGCGTGCATCGATGACGGTCACGGCGGCCTCCTCGCGTGGGCCTACGACGACGATGCGGCCACCATCGAGGACGAGCTCCGGCCAGAGCTCACGCTCATCGGCCGCGATACGCTCGGCTTCTCGCCAGACGACCCGGGCGTCTCGCTCGGCGTCGTCGGACTGCATCGGCTGCGCCGGCTCCTGGCGAGCGCCGCCGGAAGCTCGCTCCGATCCCTCCGCCTCATGATCTCTGGCGCTCTGGGGCCATTTCTCGATCTGCTCAACGCGCACGGCTGCGCGTCGGTGGTCACATCGCTCGTCGTCCGTGGGTCCAGTCCGTCGGTCGGCGTGGCGCTCCCTGGCCTACGCGGGCTGGGCGCGCCGGAGCGCATCCTCGCGACGCTGCTCGCCCAGCCAGCGCCGGCGCTGCGCTACCTGACCGTATTTCGCGGCGACGATGACGTACGAGGAGCCCTGGCATCGCTCGGCCCAGAAAAGCTCCCGTCGCTTGAGCACCTCGCGCTCTGGTATCGCCCGACGCGCCCCGAAGGACTCCGTGCGCTGGCAGCGCACCCTCTCATCCGGCGACTTCGATCGCTCGAGATCTGGTCGGCGGACGACGCCAAGAGGTTCCCATTCGAGGATCTGCTCGCGTTGCGCCCATCTCTGTCTCATCTCCCGCGGCTCCTCCTCGGAGGGCACCTCGTACCTGCAGGTGCTCAGGCGCAGCTCGCCGCGTGGCCCGCGGTCGAGCTCGTGAGCCACGATCGACGTGAGGTCCTGGCGCTCGACATCGCCGCGCTGGGCTGGGCACGGGCGCAGCGGTGACCTGCTCTGCCGCCGGAGCACCATGTGCCACGAGCCGCTCGGCTGGCAGATGAGATCCATCGCGCTGTCACGGTAGAGCGCCCTCGGCGTCCGCTCGCGCCGCGGAGGCAGAAGCCAGCGCGCCTCCCTCTGCGCCGCTCAGTAGAACCGGTAGCCGAGGCCCACCGGCGCGGCGATCACGACGCCGTCGAGCCCCTTCATGAACGTCGGCCAGGCGCTCAGGAGCAGCGCGCCCGACGTCCAGCTGGAGCTCGGCAGATCCGCGAGCACGAGCGACACCTCGACGCTGCCGCCGAACGCGAGCGTCTCGACCAGCGCGGCCTCGGGGAGGCTCCCCTCGCGCGCGGTCACGTTGACCTCGGTCCGGCCGTAGTTGAGGTCGACCAGCTCGGACGGGATCTCCCCCTTCACGCCGGTGACCTTCGCGTTCTGTCCCACGGCGCCGACGAGCCCCGTCAGGCCGAGCCAGAGGCGCCCGAAGCGCAGCGAGGCGGACGGGCCGCCCACGAGCAGGTAGCCGCCGCCGAACCGGTAGCCGCCGAGCGCCCGGGCGCCGAGGTGGAGCCGCTCGGAGAGCGCGACCCCGACGAAGGCCTGGCCGCCGGCGAACGGCCCGAACGCCGGGTCGAAGCTGGCGTGGCAGACCTCGTCATTGCAGGGCGCGATCAGCTCGCCCTCCGGCACGTTGTAGCTGTACGAATACGCGCTCAGATCGCCGAAGCTGCCGGAGTCCATCAGCCCGATTAACGCGCCGCCAGCCACTCCGGCCTCGATCACGAAGTTCCCGGAACGCGTCAGCAGCAAGAGCGAGGCGTCCGAGCTCGGCTCCGGCTCGTCGGCCGCAGGAGGCCCCTCGGGCCGCGCGGCCTCGTCCGTCCCCGCAGCGGCCTGCTCCGGCGCCGCCGCGCCCTTTCCGGCCCCTGCTGCGCCCTTCCCTGCCCCTGCTGCGCCCTTCCCTGCCCCTGCTGCGCCCTTTCCGGGCCCCGGCGCCGCCGCGCCCTTCCCGGACCCGGCCGCGCCCTTGTCCGGCGCCGCGGTCGCCGGCGCCGCCGCCTCCTTCGCGGGCGCCTCCTCCGCCGGCGCCGGCTCGGGCGCCGCAGAGCCGTCCTTGGTCAGCGCCGGGACCGCCACGGCCTTCCGCTCGCCCCGCTTGATCGAGACCGACGCCTCCCACTTCTTTCTGCCGGGCGCGCTCGCGCTCACCTTGTGCTCGCCGGGGTCGATCGGCCGGGCCTGGCCCCAGCTCGCGCTGTCGACCGGCGCCCCGTCGAGCGTCACCTCGAGCCCCTCGACCGCGGCGGCGCGCGGCACGTTCACCGTGAGCCGCGGGAGCCGCAGCTCGAGCCTCGCTCCCCTCGCCTTCGCGTCGGCCTCGAGGCGCTTGTTGCCCTCCTTGCGGGCCGCGGCGCTGAGGTCGATGTACTCGGACCAGGCGGTCGCGACCTTCCCCTGCTTCTCGTGGCAGGTGGCCAGCGCGAGGAGCGTGGCCGACCTCGGGCTCAGCCGGTAGCTCTCCTCGATCTTGGGGCAGGCCTCCGCGAGCTTGCCCTTCTTCATGAGCGCCTTGCCCTCGTCGAGCAGCGCCGCCGCCTGGGCGAACGCGACGCCGGGGCTCACCGCGAGCGAGAGCGCGAGCGCGGCGCCGGCGATGCGCGCCCACGGGCGCCGCGCGCGCCGGACCGCCCCCCGCGAGAGCCCGAGGCGGAGGGGGCACCGGGGAAAAGAAAGCATGTCGTCGGAGTTGTCAGCGTCTTGCCGGTTCAAACGGTTCGTCGCTCCGGAGCGAAGCTCATGAAGAGGGGGCCGCAGCGTATCACGCCCTGTTTGAGCCGATCAAAACCGCGCGGCGCGCGGCGGGTGGATGGCGCGCGCGCGCCGCGAGCCGCCCGCGCGCGGCTCACGCGGCCCCGGGGCGCTCGTCGAGCAGCTTGATCCCGGCGGCCACCTCGCTGGCGAACGACTCGGCGATCGCCCGGGCCTGACCGAACCGCGGCGGGACCTCCCTGGCGGCGCGCGCGAGCGCGGCGACGGCGAGGTCGTGGGGCTGGCGCAGCAGGACGCGGTACGCGAGGCTCCGGCCAGGCGGGGTCGCGACGACCGCGAGCGTCGAGGCCGACCACGCGAACGGCGGGCTCTTCCGGGTGGCGGTCGCGAGATCCGTGAGCGGCGTGCGCGTCATCCAGAGGGCGAGCGCGTCGGCGAAATCGGGCGGCGCGAGCCCCGGGATGCCGTGGCCCATGTCGGCCAGGCCGACGCGCCGGGTCTCCACCTCGACGTTGCGCAGCTGCCGCCACCGGAGCAGCCGCGCGGGCGGGCGCTGGCCGCGGAAGCTCGCGCGGCCCGTCCACCAGGCGACCAGCGCGTCCGTGCGGAAGCAGTCGAGCACGCGCGCGAACGTCGCGTGCCGCGACAGCGCGGTCGCCACGTCCGCCGGCGCGGGCACGAGCTCGCAGAGGTCGCGCACGCTCGCGAGCAGGCGCGGATAGCGGCTGCGCGTGAAGACGCCTGCGAGCTCGTGGTTCGTGAGCTGGAGCAGGTCGTTCAGCGCGGCGAGGAGCGCCCAGTCGGCGGGGGTGAGGTCCGGGAGCGCGTCGACCGGGGCGACGAGGCGGGCGACGCGGACCCGGACCAGCTCGATGCGCGAGCCGAGGTCGCGATCGAGCGCGCCCGCGCCGTCGCCGAGCAGGAGCGCGAGCCGGACGCCGAACGGGCGCACCGGGTGGAGGGGGCCGCCGAGGACGAGCGGGGCGAGCACGTTCGCCTGGAGCTCGGAGAGGCGCTCGGAGATCGCCTCGGGCTCGGTCATTGGGGGGCCCGGCCGGGGCCCGGCGGGAGCGCCCTCGGCTCGGCGCTCGCGTCGGGCGGGGCGAGGTCGCGCAGGGGCCGGATGCCGACGCCGCCGAGGACGACCTCCGGCAGCTCGGTCGCCAGCGCGGCCGTCAGGCCCGCGGACCGCGCGGCCACCGGGGACCATTGCTGCGCCTCGAGGAGCGCCGTCTCCAGGGGGACGAACGCGTCCTCGGGCACGCCGATCGCCCGCCCGTCGCGCCCGATGAAGAGCGCCTGCCCGGCCGGGGCCCCCAGCGCGCGGAACAGCACGCCCGGCGCGACCGCGGGGACCGCGTCGTAGCCGGCGGGGATGTAGAGCCCGGCGTGGACCTCCCGGAAGAACTCGCCGACCGGGATCCCCTCGATGCCGGTCGGGTGGCGCAGGAAGGCGCCCGAGGCCGTGAAGGCGATGCGGGCGCGGCGCAGGGTCTCGGGGCCGAGCGCGTACGCGACGTGCCGGAGGAGCTGCATCTCCTCGGGCCGGATCCACGAGGCCGTGACCGTCCGCCACGGCTCGGAGCTCGGGACCAGGCGGAGCGACAGCACGACCGACGCCGGGCGCTGGGCGTCGCCCTCCGGCGTCACCCGCGCCACCGCGGGCTCGCGGCTGAGCTCGACCCTGGCGAACGACGAGACGTTCCCCATCGCCGGCAGCTTCGTGATCTCCAGGGCCTCTCGGCCCCTGCCCCGGAACAGCACGAGGCCCGCCTCGCTGAACACCGGGCAGGCGCGGAGGTTGACCGGATGCCGGAACCCGATCTCCACCGCGGCGCCGGGCGCGACCGGGACGAAGTACCCGAGGCCCGGCGTGCTCGTGAGCAGCGGGACCATCCGGCCGGGGATGGCCGGCACGCGGAAGAGGTACCGGAGGACCGGGGCGTCGTCGAAGCTCGACTCCGGCGGCCACTCGCACAGGCCCACCTCGGCCTCGACGCTGCTCCGGGACAGGTAGCGGATCAGCGCCGGGCCGAGCCCCGACTCCGCGAGGAGCCAGCGGAGCCCGGGCTCGCGTCCGGCGGCCGGATCGAGGTGCGGCTCCAGCCGGAGCAGCAGCGCGCGCACGTCGAGGCGCCGCTCGACCTCGTACGCCTGCGAGAAGGCGTTGTGGTAGAGCGAGAGCGCCGCGTCGCTGGGCAGGATCTGCGGGACGTCGTACCCGAACGGCGCGGCGGCGTCGCGGTACTGGACGAAGTGCCGGCTCGTCCCGGTGAAGCAGTAGCCGCCCGCCAGCCGCGCGATCTCGGCGACGCGGTCGAGCCGGTCGCTGCTCTCGGCGGCGAACAGGAGGGTGACCTCCCGGGCGCCCAGCTTCGATCGCACGATCTCGACGACGAGCGATCGGAGGATGTCGCCGAGCGAGCCCTGCCGCGTGTAGAGCGCCAGGAAGGCGACGAGCCGATCGATCGACGGCAGGAGGACGAGCCCCTTGGCCCCGAGCGCGACGCCCTTGGCATCGAGCCCGAGGCCGGGCGTGCGCAGCCGGGTCTGGTGAACGGCGACGCGATCGAGCATCGGATGGCTCCCGACGTTAGCGCAGAGCCGCAGACCGTAAGAGGGGCTTTCGGATCCGTCAAGAGAGGCCCGGCGCGCTCGATCTGCTCGGTGCGACGCGGCGCGCGCCGCGCGGGGCGGGGCCCGCGGCGAGCCGGCACAGGGCGCGCGGCGCGGGCGTGCGACGGGGCGTGAATGGGGCGCGGAGACGCACGCAGCGCGACCGCGACACTGGAACTACCCTGGACGACAGCGTAGTCTCCTTGGCGAATGCGCCCTGTCGGAACACCGCAGGCCCACCCGGCCCGGCGCCATGAGATCGCCTCTCCGCCGCGCCAGAGCGCGCTCGGCGCCCATCCCACGGATCACGTTGGCTAGCGCATGAACACCGCGCGCATCGAGCCCGCAAGGCCGCTCATCGCCGGCCGATTCCACATCGAGCGCGAGGTCGGCCGCGGCGGGATCGGCACCGTCCACCGCGCGTACGACGTGCAGACCGAGCGGTACGTCGCGCTGAAGATCATCACCGCGCTCGGGGTCGACGCCGAAGGTCAGGCCCGGCTCTCCCGCGAGGGGCAGATCCTCTCGGAGCTCGATCATCCGGGGATCGTGCGGGTCGCGGCGTTCGGGACCCTCGACGCGCCCGCGACCGACGCGGAGGGGCGGCGGATCGAGGAGGGGGCGACGTTCATCGCGATGGAGTGGCTCGACGGGGAGGACCTGGCGTCGCGGCAGCGGCGCTCCCCGCTGGCGCTCCGCGAGGGGCTGGAGGTCGGGCGCCAGGTGGCGAGCGCGCTCGCGGCCGCGCACGACGCGGGCGTCGTCCACCGCGACATCAAGCCGTCGAACATCCTCCTCCTGCGCGGGCCGCCGGACGCCGCCGTCCGGGTCAAGCTCGTCGACTTCGGGGTGGCGGCGTCGAAGGAGGTCGTGCTCACGACCGACGCGGGCGGGCTCGTCGGCACGCCGGCGTACATCTCGCCGGAGCAGGCGCGCGGCGACGCCACGGTGGACGCGCGCAGCGATCTCTACTCGCTCGGCGCGACGCTGTTCGAGCTCGTCGCCGGCCGGCCGCCGCACATGGGGCCGAGCTCGATCGCGACCCTCGTGCGCCTGGCGACCACGCCCGCGCCGCGGCTCTCGGAGTTCCTGTTCGACGTGGTCCCGGCGCTCGACGATCTGATCCACGCGCTCCTGCTCGCCGACCGGGAGCTCCGGCCGAGCTCGGCGCGCGAGGTGGCGGACAAGCTCGCGGCGCTCGTCGCCGAGCCGCACCTGCCCACTCCGTCCCCGCTGCGCGTGAGCGACAACCCGCCGGGCGTCATGGGCACGCGGCTCGTGACCACGATCGTGGCGCTGCACGTGGCCACCGGCGAGGAGCGGCAGCGCGAGCTCGAGGCGCTGCGGCGCCGCGGGGCCGACGCGCTGCCGCTCGGCACCGACTCGATCGCCGCCCACCTCGGCGTGCGGCAGGCCCACGGCGACGAGGCGTCGCGGGCGCTCGAGCTCGGGCTCGGGCTCGGCGACCGCGGCGGCCGCGTCGGCGTCGCCTCCGGCCGCATGCGCGTCGACCGGACGCGATCGGCCGGCGAGGTCGTCGACCGCGCGGTCGCGCTCGCGCGCGAGGCGGGCCTCGGCCGGGTCTTCGCGGACGCGACCACGGTGGAGCTGTCCCGCGGGCGCTTCCTGGGCGAGCCCCTGGAGGGCGGCGCCGTGCGGGTCCTCTCGCGCGCGCCGAAGCGTCCCGACGCGCAGACGCCGTTCGTGGGGCGGGACGCCGAGCTCATCACCACGGTCGCGGCGTTCGACCGCTGCGTCGAGGACCGGACGCCGGTCGTGGTGAGCATCTCGGGGCCGCCGGGCATCGGCAAGAGCCGGCTCGCGCGCGAGTTCGTCGCCCGCATCGCGGACCGGCCGGACCCGCCGCGGCTCGTCCAGCTGCGCTGCGAGTCGTTCGGCCGGGCGCAGGCGCTCGGCGTGGCCGCCGACGCGCTGCGCGTCCTCATGGGCCTGCCGAAGGGCGCGTCGCTGGAGCAGGCCGACGACGCGGTCCGCGCGCGGCGGCTGCTCCAGGGCGACGGCGGGCTCCTCGCGCGCCTGCTCGCGAACCAGCCGTTCCCCGACGGCGTCGACCTGCGCGGCGCGCGCGACGCCCTGTACCTCTCGATGACCGACATCGCCGTCGGCGCCGCCTCGCTCGAGCCGTGCGCGCTGCTCGTCGAGGACGCGCAGTGGGCCGACCCGGAGAGCGTCGCGTGGCTCGATCACCTCGTCGGGCGGGCCACGGGCAGGGCGCTCTTCACCATGCTCATGGTGCGCCCGGCGTTCTGGCGCGACCAGGGCCAGCGCTTCACCGGCCGCGACCACGTGCGCGTCGAGCTGCGCCCCATCGCGCGCCGGGCCACGCGCGAGATCGCGCGGGCCGTCTTCAGCACGGCCGCGGCCGCGCGGCCGTTCGACGACGCGACGCTCGACCGGGTCGCGCAACAGGCGGCCGGCTCGCCGCTCTTCGCCGAGGAGCTCGCGCGCGTCATCGCCTCCGGCAAGGACGCGGCCACGGCGCCGACCATCGAGGCGGCCATCCAGGTGAGCCTCGACGCGCTCGACGAGCCCACGCGCGAGGCGGTGGTCCGCATGAGCGTCTTCGGCCTGTCCGTCTGGGACGTAGGCCTCGCCGAGGTTGGCGTGGCCGAGCCGGAGGTCGCGCTGAAGAAGCTCATCTCCGCCGAGCTCCTCGTCGAGCAGCCCGGGTCGCGCTTCCCGGCCGCGCGCGAGTTCCTGTTCAAGCACGCGCTCGTCCGCGACGTCGCGTACGCCTCGGTCGGCGAAGAGCTCCGCCAGAAGCTGCACGCGGCGGCGGCGCGCTGGCTCGACCGCCTCGGCGAGGACAGCGCGACGGTGGCGCAGCACTTCGACCTCGGCGGCGAGCACGAGGAGGCCGCGATCCGCTGGGAGGCCGCCGCGCGGCGCGCCCTCGCCACGAACTCGCTCCGCGACGCGGTCACCATGGCCGATCGCGCGCTCGTGTTCTCCCCCGACAAACCGACGGCCTTCTCGCGCGCGGTCCTCCTCGAGGAGGCGTACTCGCGGCTCGACGCGCGCTCGCCCGAGCGCGACTCGGCGATCCGGGCGATGTGGGAGAACGTCTACGACGAGGCGAGCGAGCTGCGCACGCTCACCGCGCGCGCCCGCTACGACCACGCGTGCGGCTCCGGGATGGACCTGGAGGAGCGCCTGACGGCGCTGCGCGACCGCGCGAGGGCGATCGATCTCGTCGAGGAGGAGGCGCAGTGCTCGGCCACGCTGGCGCAGGTCCACGCGTTCGCCGGGCAGCTCGCGATGGCGGAGCAGGAGGCGGCGCACCTGCTCGACCTCGCGGCGCGGCGCGGCCTCGTCTGGGCGGCGGTCGACGCCTGGCAGACGCGCGCCGTCGCGCACCAGACGCGCGGCGAGCCCGCCGCGGCGCTGGAGGCGCGCCGGAACGCGGCGCGGGCGGCGCGCCGCGCGGGGCTGCAGGAGCGCGAGGCGATGCTGACGATGAACGTCGGCTTCGCGCTCACGACCATCGGCGCGCGGGACGAGGCGCTCCAGGAGATCGAGGCCGGCATCGCCCGGGCGCAGGCGATCGGCAGCTCCGGCGCGGCGCGGCACGGGCAGATGATCCTGCTCTGCTGGGCGGCGACGTTCGGCCACGAGCCGCGGCTCGACGCCGCGCTCGCCGAGCCGCGCGCGAGCGCCGACGAGGCCGCGGGGAGCATGTGGGTCGTGCGCGACCGGGTGACGCTCGGCATCCTGTTCTACCGGGGCTGCGAGCTCCTGCGCTTCGAGTCGTCGGGCCTCGCGCGGGCGCGCTCGCTGCTGAAGAAGGCGACGGAGGCCTACCGCGTCACGGAGAACCGCGACGTCCTCCCCGTGGCGCTCGGGTTCTGCGCCGAGGCGGAGCGCCGGTTCGGCAACGCCGAGCAGGCCCGCGAGATCGCGCGGGAGGCGGCGGCGCTCGTCGAGGCGGGCGCGCCGAGCCTGCTCAACGAGGCGCCGATCTACCTCGCCCTCCACGACGCCTGCGTGGACATGGGCGATCTCGAGGGCGCGCGGGACGCGATGGAGCGCGCGATGCCGCCGCTCCTCCGCCGGCTGAAGGGCCTGGAGGGGACGCCCTACGCGAGCTCGTTCCTGCTCAACCTGCCGCAGAACTCGGCGCTGCTCGCGGCCGCCGAGGCCTACGGCTGCGTGCCGCCGTCGCTCGAGGCGATGATCAGCGGCAGGCCGTAGGGCCGCGCGCGGCGCGCTCTCGGCGCCGCCGCGGCCCTGCCCGTCACTTCCGGGGCGCGGCGCCGCCGCCCTTGGGGGGCGTCGTCTGCACCGGGCGCAGGTTGATGGTCAGCACCTCGTCGCGCGTGAACACCACGAAGCGCGCCTCCGGCGTGTACCCCTCGGCCGTGACCCGGATGCGGTGCCCGGTGCCATCCCGGCTGAACCTCGCGAAGAACGGGTTGCTGGGGAGCTCCACGTCGTCGAGGTAGATCTTCGCGTCGAGCGGCGTCGCGATGATCCGGAGCTCGATGAGGTTGGCGATGGTAGTCGGCGGCGCGGGAGGGATCACCACGGTGGGGGTCGTCTCGACCGGAGCGACATCCGCGTCCGACTCCGACGGCGTCCTCGGGAGCATCGTGATGGCCGCCCACGCGCCGCCGATCAGGACCACGGACAGCACCGCGATCCCCGCGCTCCAGAGCGCCTTGCGCCGGGTCGACTTGGCGTTGGCGACCATGATCGTCGGGATCGTCTGGCGGTTCGAGATGCTGTCCTCGCGCGAGCTGTCGTCGCCCAGCATCTGGTCCGCGACCGGCGCGGCGGAGAACTGCTGTGACATCTGCGACACCGGCATGCGCTGGGACCACGGCACGGCGCCGCGCTCCTCGAGCACCGGCAGGATCTCGAACTCCTCCGCGCCTTCGCCCGAGGACGCGTGGAGCCGGCCGAGCTGGTCGCTGATGGCGGACCGCACCTCGGCCCGGCGGTTCGCGAACGTCTCGCCGATGAGGCGGCCGATCTCGGCCGACGAGGGGCGCCGGCCCATCGTCGCGAGGTAGGCCTCCACGTCCTCGCGCATCTGGGCCGCCGTCGCGTACCGGTCGTCCGGCGCCATCGCGAGGGCGCGCGAGCAGATCCGATCGAGCGCCTCGGGCGCCGCGGGCCACCGTTCGCGCAGCTGCGGGATCTCGCCGAACGTGAGCCGCTGGAGGATCTGCACGTCGGAGAGATCGCCCCAGAAGCGCTCGCCCACGACGAGCTCCCAGAAGATCAGGCCCATCGAGAAGATGTCCGCGCGGCGGTCCACCATCGTCGCGAGGGCCTGCTCCGGCGCCATGTACCGGATCTTCCCCTTCACGACGCCGGTGCTCGTGTCCGCGTCGCGCGTCGCCCACTTCGCGATGCCGAAGTCGACGACCTTCGCCTGCCCGTCGTAGGTGACGAAGATGTTGTGCGGGCTGATGTCGCGGTGGACCACCTGGAGCGGCTGCCCGTTGAAGTCCATGAGGTCGTGCGCGTAGTGCAGGCCGGCGAGCGCGTCCGAGAGGATCGCCAGGTAGACCGCGCGGTGACGCGACGGGTCGATCTTCCTGCAGATCCGATCGAGCGAGTGCCCCTCCAGGTACTCCATCACGATGTAGTACTGGTCGTCGATCTGGCCGCACTCGTACGTCTGCACGACGTTCGGGTGGTTCAGCCGCGCGGCGAGCCTCGCTTCGTCGAGGAACATCGCGTTGACTTCGGGCTCGGTCGCGATGCCCGGCTTGAGCCGCTTGATCACGACCAGCTTCTCGAAGCCGAGCGGGCCGCGATGGGCCGCGAGGAAGACCTCGGCCATCCCTCCCTGCCCAAGCTTTGCGATCAGCCTGTACCTCCCGAAGCCTCTCGCGGACTGCACGGGGAGCCGGACGATCATCGATGACGAGGTCACAGCACCCGATCGTTCGTAAGGATTGCTGACTCGTCAAGCAGACTCATGGAGATGTGCCTCCCGAGGGCGCGGAGAGATCCGAGGCCAGGAGCGGGCGGCTCCTGGCCTCGGATGTTCCGAATGTGATGTGAATTCAGCTACTTAGGGCCCGCCGACGCGCGCGCTCACCCCTCGCCGATGGCGATGCCGAGCGCCTGACGCAGCGCAAAATACTGATCGCTTGTCGAGAAGATGATCAGCTCCTTGAGCTTGTCCTGGGGCGGGAGATCCCCGGGCTGCTGCGGCTCGGCGGCGATGATCTTCTTCGCGATCTCGAGATCGCCCGAGAGGAGCAGGCCCGTGCGCGCCGCGGTGATGTCGACGCACTGCACCCACCGCTTGATGTTCGCCTTCGCGCCCTCCGCGAGGAACTTCTTGACCACCATGCGGAGCCCCTCGAGCTGCATCGGCTGCATGAAGCCGCGGAGCGTCTGCGCGGTGGCCGTGATCTGCTTCTCGATGTCCTGCGGCACCGGCGTGTCGGGCGCGACGAGCTTGATCCCGGCGAACAGGAGCACCGTCAGCTCGGTGACCGTCGGGAACAGCGTCTTGATGTAGTGCTCGCCGCGGTACATCGCGAGGTGCTTGCCGACGATGAACGTGAGCTCCTGCGGCGAGAACCCGGTGAGGACGGTCTGCCCCGCGACGGACGCCGGCTGCTCGTTCGCCACCGCGACGAGCGCGCCGGGCACGTCGCTCCGCACGTAGAGCCGCGGCGCCGGCAGGCCGAGGACGTTGGCCGCCCAGCCGAAGGTCCGGGCGAACGTCACCGTCGAGGTCGCCGGATCCTGCAGGAACCGCTGATCGAGGACCGGCAGCTCCCTCCTCTGCTTCAGCGTCTCGATCTTCGCCCTGAGCGCGGCCCCCGCGATCATCTCGAAGATCTTGCCGACGTAGAGGTTCTCCTCCTCGTGGAACAGGTTCCTGATCCACTGCTCGTTGTCGAGCCGGCTCTTCGCCGGGATCAGCCCCTGCGGGCGGTAGTCCTCGAAGTACTGCTGCTCGTCCGGATCGGCCTTGCGGAGGAACGCGAGCGCCGCCGCGACGCACCAGGCCTGGTCGTAGCGCTTGCCGTCGACGTACAGGCGGTAGAGCCGCTTGTACGGGTCGATCTTCATCGGATCGATCTTGACCATCGCCTGGAACTCGTTGGTCGCCAGATCGAACTGCTCCGACTGCTCGTAGAGCTCCGCCAGGATCAGGTGCTCCGTCGCGTCCTCGGGCTTGAGCCGCGACGCCATGCGGAACGTCTCGACCGCGGCCGTCCGGTCGCCGAGCCGGTCGCGGTAGATGAGCCCGAGCGCGTGCCAGAGGTTGTACTCGAGGTCCGTGTTCCCCTTGCCGGCGACCCGGTGCAGCATCTTGCGGTACGCGCGCTCGAGCTGCTTCCACTCCTTCTGCGCCGTGAGGATCTTGTTGATGCGCTCGAAGGCCTCGAGGGAGTGCGGGTTCAGGTCCAGCGTCTCGTTGAACAGCTCCACCGCGCGCGCCGGGTCCTCCAGCTTGTCGCGGTAGATCTGCGCCATCGTGTAGAGGTAGCGGCTCTTGCGATCCGGCTGCGGCTCGAGGTCCGCGATCCGCTGGAGGCAGTCCACCATCCGCTCCCACTGCCCCGTGCGCTGGTAGAGCTGGAGCAGCTTGTGGAGCAGGACGTGGTTCTGCGGCTCGAGGTCGAGCGCCTCCTCCAGGGCCTCCACGCCCTTCGGGATGTTGTTCTCCTTCTCGACCCAGATGTCGCCGATCTCGTTCAACATCTTGAACCGCTCGGCGCCGTCCATGACGTTGTCGAGGATCAGCCGCTTGTAGTGGCAGACCTGCTTGTAGTCCTTGAGCGCGTCGTAGACGGAGACCATCGCCTCGAGCGTGGGCCTGTGCGCGGGCTCGGCCCCGAGCGCCTTCTCGAAGTTGTTGACCGCCTGCTTCGACTGCCCCTGCGCCTGCTTGATGCAGCCGAGCTTGTAGTAGACGGTCGCGCGCTCCTCGGTCTCGGCCTCGTCGAGGCTGGTGAGCACCTTCTGGTAGTTCGTCAGCGCGCTCGCCCAGTCGTTCAGCTTGAAGCTGACGTCGGCGAGGCCCCGGATCGTCTCCTGGTCGGTCAGATCGAGGTTGTGCGCCGCCGTGTACGCCTTGAGCGCCGCCTCGTCCTTGCCGAGCCGCTCGAGGACCTTGCCGAACGTCCGCTGCAGCCGGTGCTGCTCTGACCGGTCGCGCTTGCCGCTCTTCCTGACGAGCATCTCCGCGAGCGGCTCGGCCTGGGCCCACCGCTCCGTGGCGACGTACTCGGTGAGGAGCGGCATCGCGGCGTCCTCGTTGTCGGGGTCGCTCTGGAGCGCCATCTCGTACGCCTGCACGGCGAGCCCGTGCTCGCCGAGCATGTCGTCGCGGAGCTTGCCGAGCTCGACGAGCAGCCGCGCCTTGGCGCGGGGCGCGTCGGTGTTCATCTGCTCCTGCTCGAGGTAGCGCGCCGCGCGATCCCAGTCGGCCGCGTCGATCGCGATCACCCGCAGCGCCGCCAGGGTCGGCACGTGGGTGGGGTCGAGATCGAGCGCCATCTCGAAGCGCTCCTGGGCCAGCCCGCGCTCGCCGAGCTTCTCGTCGAGCTGCCGGCCGATCCGGTAGTACATCTCGACGCGCTGCTTGCCGTCGGCGGTCAGGTCCGCGACGCGCGTCATGTACTCGATGGCCTTCGCCGAGTTGTCCTGCTTCTCGTAGAGCTTCGCCAGCGCCTCCAGGGACGGGATGTGCGTGTCCTGGATGTCGACGATGTTCAGGTAGGCGTCGATCGCGCGGTCGAGGTCCTCGATCTCCTCGGCGTAGACCTTGGCGGTCTGGGACCAGAGCTCGATCTTCTTCTGGCGATCCTCCGCGGCGTTGATGTGGCGGTCGTACGTGTTGATGAGGTCGTGCCACTGCCGGAGCCGGCGGTAGCAGCGCTCCAGGGCCTCGAGCGCGGGCTCGTGCGACGGGTCGATCTCGACCACCTGCTCGAGCCGCGCGGCCGAGAGATCGGGCTTCAGGAACTGCTCCTCCTGGAGGGTCGCGATCTTCATCAGCACGTCGATGCGCTCGCGCTCCGTGGTGACCACGTCGAGCTGCATCTCGAGGACGCGCACGAGATCCGGCCACTGGTGGGTGGTCGTGTACACCCGCTCGAGCCCCCGCATGGCGAGGAGGTTCGACGCGTCGATGTCCAGCACCTCGCGGTAGACCGCGCCGGCCTTCTCGATGAGGCCGAGCTTGGTCTCGTAGAGGCCGGCGGTGCGCAGCTTCACGCTCGCGACGACGTCGGGCTCGCTGACGGCCCTCGCCTTGCGGAGCAGGACGTCGACGAGATCGTTCGACTGGTCGCGATCCGTGTAGATCCGCTCCAGCGCCTCGAGGGCGGGCAGGTGCAGCGGATCGACGTCGAGGGCGCGCCGGTAGAAGCTGAGCCCCTGCTCGACCTCGCCCATGTGCTTCTCGAGCACCTCGCCGAGCTCGGTCAGGATCTCCTTCCGGTCGACGTCGATCACCGCGACGTTGAGGGCGTTCGTCAGCATCTCGCCCTGCCGCTGCCACTGGCCGGTCTTCTTGAAGAAGTTCGCCATCTGGCGCAGCACCGCCACGTTGTTCGGATCGTACGCGTAGATCTGCTGGTAGTACGGCTGCGCGTACTCCGGGTGGCCGAGGTCCTCCGAGTACCACTTGGCCAGGCGCAGGCAGAGCGTGATCTTCTGGACCGGGGACGTCTGCTGCTGCAGCCACCCGTTCACCGTCTGCACGAGCTCGGGCCAGCGGTTCGTCGCCTGCGCCATGCGCTCGAGGTACCGGACCGTCTCCATGTCGGAGAAGTCCATCTCGAACGCCGTGAGCAGCGCGTCGAAGGCCTGGGGCCTGTCCTCGAGCTGCTCCTCGAAGACCCGGGCCACCTTGCGGAGGATGTCGGTCTTCTCGTTCACCTCCTCGCGCGACTCGAGCCGCGCCAGGTAGAGCTCGATGAGCGGCTCGCTGCGGCGGGCCGCGTCGTGGAGCTCCTCGAGCGCCGCGAAGGCCTGGTCGTGCGTCGGGTCGAGCTCCAGGACCTTCTCGTACGCGAGCGTGCCCCGGTCCTTCTCCTCGACCTGGTGCTCCCAGATCTGCGCCACCTCGAGGTACTCGCGCACCTTGTCCGCCGGCGACTCGTAGGCCGCCGCCCGGCCCATCTTCACGTCGATGACCTCGACCCAGCGCCCCTCGGCCCGGAGCAGGTTCTCCAGGGCGGCCATCGCCTCGAAGTCCTTCGGGTCGACCTCGAGCAGCTTCCTCCAGGCGTCGATGGCGTCGTACGACTGCCCGAGGACGTGCTGGTAGGTCGTCCCGAGCTCGCGGTAGAGCGCGATCACGTTCTCGGCCGGCAGCACGTCCCGCGCCCGATCCACCGTCTGGTGGAGCGCGCTCACGATCTGCTCGGGCTCGTTGCGGAGCCGCCAGATCGCCGCGATCGCGTAGAGCGCCTCGAGGTTCGCGTAGTCGATGTCGAGCACGCGCTGGTAGTCGTCGAGCGCCGAGTCGTCGCGGCCGAGCTGCTCGTGGAACAGCTTGGCGCGGCGGAGGAGCACCGCGACGCGCGACTCGTCGTCGATCGCGATGTCGTAGTGCCGCTCGAGGACGTCGCAGAGCTCGGCCCACTGCCCGACCCGCTCGTACAGGTTGGACAGCGCCCCGAGCGCCTCCGGGTCCTCGCCGCGGAGGTCGAGGACGCGCTTCCACGTCTCGACCGCGCCCTGGACGTCGTTCAGCCGATCGGCGAGCAGGTGCGCCATCTTGGCGCGGATGTCCGCCTCCTGGCTGTCGCCCATCGCGTTCTCGAGCTCCCGCTCCAGCACGACCTTGAGCTGGGTCCAGGCGCCCTTGGTCGTGTAGATGCGCTCGAGGGCGCTGATCGCCTGCTCGTTCGTCGTCTCGAGCTCGTCGAAGATGCGCCGGAAGGCGCGGATGGCGTCGTCGAGCTGCCCGAGCCGCTCCTCGTACGTCTGGCCGAGCCGGAGGTACAGGTCGACGAGCTCCGGGCGGTCCTCGGTCGCGCGCACCCGCTGCTCGAGCACGCTCGCGAGCTCCGGGTACTGCTCGAGCTGCGAGTAGATCCGGTCGAGGTTCGACAGCGCCTCGGCCTCGAGCGGCTCGATGCCGAGCACGTACCGGTAGGTCTCCTCGGCCTTGGCGACGTCGCTGAGGTCGGTCTCGAAGACCCGCGCGAGCCGCTTGCCGATGCTGGTCTGCACGTCCTTGTCGGCGTGGATGCCCAGCACGTCGGCGTACGCGTTGGCGAGCAGCTCCCAGCCGCCGTCGACCGAGCCGGCGAGCCGCTCGACCTCCTCGAGCGTCTTCTCGTCGCGCGGGTACTCCTTCAGCGCCCGGATGAAGACGGCGAGGGCCCCGTCCGGCGAGATGAGGCGCTCCTCCTGGAGCTCGCCCAGCCGGTAGAACATCGACAGCCGGTCCTGCTCCTGGGTGAGGTGGGTGAGCTCCGCCTCGAGCACCCCGCCGAGCTTCTCCCACTCCGCCGCCGCCTGGTAGAGCGGCTCCAGGATCGCGCCGATCTCGATCTGCTTGATCCCGGCCGCGAAGAGCCCCTCGAGGGCCTCGAGGGTGGGCGAGTGCTCGGGGGCTGCGGTGAGCACCTCGCGGTACGCCGCGATGGCCGCCGGCAGGTCGTTGAGCCGCGTCTGGTACACCACGCCGAGCCGGTACTTGAACTCGAGGATCTCGTCCGGCGACTGCGCGATCTCCGACTCGCGCGAGAGGATCGTGACGAGGTCGCTCCACCGCTCGGTCGCCGTGAACAGGCGGTCGAGCGACGCGATCGCGGTCTGGTTCTCGGGCTCGACCTCGAGCACGCGCCGGTAGCGCGCGACGGCGCTGTCGATGTCGTCGAGCTGCGTCTCGAAGATCTGCGCGAGCCGCAGCCCGAGCTCGACGAAGCGCCCCGGCTCCTCGCCGAGCCGGCCGAGCTCCGTGTCGTAGAGCGCGGCGACCTGCGGCCAGCGGTTCACCATCATCGCGAGCCGCTCCAGGTTCGAGAGCGACTCCTCGTTGCCGATGTCGAACGTCACCGCCCGCGCGTACGTCTCGAAGGCGGTCACGTGGTCGCTCAGCATCTCCTCCGAGAGGCGCGCGACGCGGTGGAGCAGATCGACCTTCTCGTACGGGTCCTCGGCCACCTTGACCCGCACCTCGAGGACGCTGATCAGCTTCTGCCACTCGCCGGACGCGTCGTAGATCGGCTCGAGGACCAGCGCGGCGCCGAGCGGATCCCGGGTGCCGTCCTTGATCTGCTCGAGCGCGCGGAGCGTCGGCTCGTGGTCGGGCATCTGCTGGAGCAGATCGCGGTAGAGCTCGATGGCCCTCGACACGTCGTCGAGGTGCTTCTCGTAGAGCTCCGCGATCCGGTACTGGTAGCTGATGCCCTCGGCCGGGTCCGCGGTGATCTCGGCCTCGTGCTGGAGCACGCTCAGCAGCTCGAGCCAGTTCTGCGAGGTCTGGTAGAGGACGTCGAGCCGCCCGAGCGCCTGCAGGTCGTCCGGGTCGATCTCGAGCACCCGCTGGTAGGTGTCGATCGCGCTCGCGACGTTGCCGAGCTCGCGCTCGTACACCGCGCCGATCTGGTAGTAGATGCGCTTCTTCTCGTTCGAGTCGAGGACGAGATCGGCCTTCTTCGCGTAGACCGAGAGCAGCTCCTGCCAGCGCGAGAGGCTGAGGTAGAGCTTGGTCAGCGCGTCGATCGCCCGGAGATCCTCGGCGTCGAGCTCGAGCACCTTGCCGTAGACCGCGATGGCCTGGTCGTGCCGCTCGAGCACCTCCTCCTCGATGCTCGCGGCCTGGAACAGGGCGAGCTTCTTCTCGCTCAGGTCGTCGAGGATGTCCGCCTTCTGCTGGAGGATCTGCGACAGCTCGTTGTAGCGCTCCGACGTCCGGAACAGCCGCTCGAGCGACTCGGCCGCGTGCAGGTTGCGCGGATCGATCTCGAGCACGCGCCGGTAGTGGCCGACGGCGCTGTCCATGTCGCCGAGATCGCCCTCGTAGATGCGCGCGCTCATCGTGTAGAGCGTGCTCGCGAGCTCCGCGTCGGTCTGCTGCGCCGCCAGCGTCTCGAACACGCGCGCCAGGTCGGCGAAGCGACCGGTCGCGCGCGCGAGCCTGTCGAGCCCCTCCTGCGTCGACTCCGAGGCCGGATCCTGGCTCAGCGCCCGCGCGTAGGTGTCGAAGGCCGAGTTGAGATCGCTGCCGGCGTCCTCGTAGAGCACGGCGATCTGGTGCAGCAGCTCGACGCGACGGGTCACGTCGTCGCTGCGGCGCACCTGCACCTCGTGCACCCCGATGAGCTTCGTGTAGTCGCCCGACTGGCGGTACAGCGGCTCGAGGATCTCCGCGATCGCGACCTCGTGCTCGGGGAGCTTCCCGAGGCGCTCGAGGGCCGCGAGCGCCTCGACGTTGGTCGGCTCGCGCTCGAGCACCTGCCGGTAGATGTCGATCGCCGAGTCGACGAGCCGCATCCGCGACTCCCGCAGCGCGGCGAGCCGGAGCATCAGCCGGATCTGCGCCTCCTCCTCGGCCGCGATGCTGAGCTGCGCCTCGAGGTTGTCGGCCAGCTCCTCCCACATGCCCTGGCGGCTGAAGAGCCCGTCGAGCGCCGTCAGCGCCACCAGGCTCGTGTCGTCGGTGGAGAGGACCTCGCGGTAGGCGGCGATCGCCTCCTCCGGCTGCCCGAGCCGCTGCTCGTAGACCTCGGCCATCTGCGCGTAGAGGCTCTCGCGCTCGGCGGGCTCGTGCACGAGCTCGATGCGGCGCCGGTAGACGCCGATGAGATCGCCCCAGCGCTCGGTGCGCCGGTAGAGCGCGTCCATCGCCTCCAGCGCCTCCGAGTCCGCGGGATCGATCGAGAGCACGCGGAGGTAGCCGTTCGCCGCGTCCTCGACCTTGCCGAGCCGCTCGTGGATGCTCGCGAGCCGCATCCAGTACTCGCGGCTCAGCCGCGCGTCGCTCAGCGAGTCGGCGATCTCGCTGAAGATGACGTCGAGCCGGTCCCAGGCGCCCGCCTGCGCGGCGAGCGACTCGAGCTCCGCCCGCGTCTCGGCGTGCGACGGGTCGTCCTTGAGCGCCCGCGACTGCGCGTCGAACGCGCGGTTCAGGTCGTTCAGGCTCTCGGCCGCCGTCCGCGCCACCTTCCGGAGCAGCGAGACGCGCGTGGCCGTGTCGCCCTCGGCCGCGGCGAGGATCTCGAGCGCCTGGATCAGCTTCTCCCAGTCGCCGCGCCCCTCGTAGATCTCCTGCAGGATGGCCGCCGCCTCGGCCCGCAGCGACTCGTTCGAGAGCAGCGCCTCGAGCGCGAGGCGCGCCGCGTCGTTGCCCGGATCGAGGATCAGGATTTCCTTGTAGTTCTCGAGCGCTCCGGCCGCATCGTTCAGGTGCTTCTCGAGGGTGCTCCCGAGCCGGAACTTGAGGTCGATGAGCGCCTGCTCGTCGAGCGGGGAGTCGATCCGCTTGCGGAGCACGTCGACGTAGGACTCCCAGTCCTGCTGCTCGCGGTAGAGCTTGTCGAGCGCCGCGAGCGCCTGCGGGTCCGTCGGCTCGTCGTCGAGCACCTGGCGGTACGTCGCGATCGCCCGCACGGCGTCGCGCAGCTCGCCCTCGTAGAGCTCGGCGATCCCGTAGAGGATCTGCTTGCGCTCCTCGGGCTCGGTGACGATGCCGAGCTTCTTCTCGTAGATGCCGAGCAGCTCGCCGTAGCGGCCCGTCTCTCGGTAGAGCCGCTCCAGCGCGCTGATCGCGGCCTGGTTCTCGCCGTCCGCCTCGTACACGGCGCGGAACTGCGAGAGCGCCTCGTCGATGCGCTTCACCTCGTCGAGCAGCACGCGCCCGAGCCGGAGCCGGAGATCGACCCCGAGCGCGATGTCCCCCTCGCCCTCGGCGCGGGAGATCGCCGTCGAGTAGGCGTCGATGAGGGCGTCCCACCCCTCGGTGGAGCGCGCGGCCCGCTCGACGTCCTCGATGCACTGCTCGTCCTGAGGCGCGATCTGGAACGCCGACAGGTAGCGCTCGAACGCCTTCTGCGGCTCCTTGAGCCGCGTCTCGTAGAGCGCCGCGACCTGCCGGTAGAGGTCGAGCCGGGAGGCGTCGTCCTGGTCGTGCGAGAGCTTCACCTCGATGGCGCCGGCGAGCCCCTTCGGGTTGTTCGCCTGCGTGTAGATCGGGATGAGCGCCTCGGCCGCGGCGAGGTGCGCGCCGTCGATCGAGAGCACCTTCTCGTAGGCGCGCGCCGCGCGATCCGCCTTCTGCTTCTGGTTCATCCAGAGCTCGGCGATCTTGACCAGCAGGCTGATCTTGGCCGCGTCGTCGGTCTCCTTCGCCTCCTGCGACTCGAGGACGCGGATGAACTCGTCCCACTTGCCGCTCTCGGCGTAGAACACCTCGAGATCGTCCCAGCGCTGGAGCTGGAGGTACGCCTTCTTGAGCGCCTCCTGCGCCTTGCGGTCCTGGGGGTTCAGCGCGATCACCTCTTGCCAGGCCTTGACCGCGGCCTCGTCGTCCTTGAGGCGCTCGCCGTAGAGCTGCGCGAGCTTGCTGAGGAGCGCGAGCTTCTGGGTGCTGTCGAAGGTCGTGTCGACCTGCTTCTGCAGCACCCGCGCGAACGCCTGGTAGTCCTTGTTCTTCTCGTAGAGCCCCGCCAGCGCGTTCAGCGCCTCGGGGTTCTCCGGATCGTTCGCGAGGACCTCGTCCCAGAGCTCGATGCAGAAGTCGACCTTCTTCACCCGCTCCGACGCGAGCTTCGCGATCTCGAGGTATTTCGCGGCGCGCTCGCCGCCCTCCGGGAGCGCCGCGGCCTCGCGGCGGAGCAGCCCGATGAGCTTCTCCCAGTCGCGCCGCTTCTCGTAGCTCTGGCGGAGGAAGTCGATCGCCTGCGGATGCTCGCCGTCGATCGCGAGGATCGCCTCGTAGCACTTCACCGCCTCGGCCGCGTTCGAGAACTTGCCCGAGTAGAGCTCCGCCGCCTTCGCGTAGTTCTCGATCTTCTCGGCGGGATCCGAGACCGCCTCGGCGATCTCGATCAGCGTCTTGACGTACTCGTTGTACCGCTTGGCCTGCTCCTGCTTCTGGGCCTTCGCCTTGAGCTCCTCGACGCGGCCCGCGACCTCGGCGGCCGGGGGCGGCGGCGCGGTCGGCCGACGGCCGATCTCCGAGTCGGCGGGCCTGCTCTCGGCGGGAGCGCGCGGCGGCGGCTCGATGTCGGCGATCGAGGACCTCGCGCTGCCCTCGTCGGCTGGAGCGTCCCCAGGCGCGCTCGCCCTGCCGCTCACGGGGGCCGGCGCGCTGACCGGGGCCGGCGTGCTGACCGGCGCGCGCACGCTCACGGGCGCCTGCGCGCTCACGGGCGCAGGCGCGCTCGTCGGGAGCGGCGTGGCGTCCGCGGCCGCGACGGGCGCAGGCGCAGCGACCGGCACAGGCGCAGCGACCGGCGCAGGCGCAGCGACCGGCGCGGGCGCAGCGACCGGCGCAGGCGCAGCGACCGGCGCAGGCGCAGCGACCGGCGCAGGCGCGGCGGCCGTGAGGCGCTCGCCGATCTGCGCTTCGAACGCGCTGACGCTCGGGTGCGTCGGCGCGACCGCCGAGAGCCGCTCGAACCAGCTCCTCGCCCGGATCAGGTTGCCGAGCTGGCGCCAGGCGATGCCGCCCGCTTGCGCGATCATGAACGGGGAGCTGCCGTTCTGGTTCGCGGCGCTCTCCGCAAGCGCCGCGACGCGCTCCCAGTTGCCTTCCTTCGTCCCCCAGAGCTCGCGCAGGTAGGCGAACGCCGCCTCGTTCGAGGGGTCGTACCGGAGCGATTCCTCGAGGAGCTTCGAGCCGATCTCGACGTTCTGGTGCCGCGTGGCCCAGCGGACGCCGAACTTGAACGCCGCCTCGCCGCGCGCCACGCCGGTGCGCGACTCGAGGATGCGGCGCTGCGTCTCCACGATCGCCTGCGGGCGCTCCTCCTCGGCGAGCAGCCCCTCGAACATCGCCGCGGCCTGCTTGTCGGAAGGCGCCGCCTCGTACGCCCGCCGGAGCAGGCCCTCGAGCTGGTCGCGATCGAAGCGCTTCGCGAGGCGCGCCGCGCGGAGCAGCAGCCGCTTGCGCTCGCTGGTGGTCGCGGCCGCGTCGGCCGCCTCGACCAGCTCCGCCATGTGCGCCGCCCACGACGACTGATCGACCTGCATGTCGCCGAGGCAGGCCCGCGCCTCCTCGCTCGTCCCGCCCGAGGCGCCGAGCGCGCGCGCGTACGTCGCCGTCGCGCGCTCGAAATCGCCCGCGTCGCAGAGCACGTCGCCGAGCTCCACGAGCAGCTCGGCGGCCGCTGTCCCCTCCGGGGCGTTCCTCAGCTCGAGCTCCAGGAGCTTCTGGACCATGTTGGTCTTGCCGAGATCCCAGTAGATCGAACGAGCCGACTCCAGCGCCTCGAGCAGCGCTGGATTCAGCTTGTAGGCGTCCTGGAAGTGCTTCAGCGCCTTGACGGCCTGAAGGAACTTCTCCTCGAGCAGCCGCCCGAGCTTCAGGTGATATGCCGCCTTCCGGGTCGCGTCCCCTTCGGCCGCAATCCCCTTCTCGAGCTCCTCGACGAGCCCTTGCCAGTCATGAACCGACTCGAGATGATTGAGACGCTGCGCAAGATCCATTGATTATCGACCCTCGGCCCCGACCTTCGAACGGATTGAAACGCCTTACGTGTCCCGCGCCGCGCGCGGCATCACGAGCCCCCGAGCCGCGCGACGAGCGTGTTCGCCGTCTCGCACTCGGTCTTGAAGCTCGCCGCCTTCGATCCCTTGCAGGCGCGCGTTGTGAACCCCTTGAGCATCTGGATCGCCTCCTGCTTGCGCGGCGGATCCAGGGTCGCGTACGTGCTCCCGAGACTCCAGAGGATCTGTACGGCCTCGGGGCCGTCCTGCGGCGCGGCCGCCTTGGCGGCCTCGAGCTCGGCCACCATCTCCGCGGTGGACCCGCGCTCCTGGTAGACCGACGCGAGCAGGCTGTGGACGCCGAACAGGTACTTGTCCCCGGGCTTCGCGAACGACTTCGCCTCCTTCAGCACCTGCTCGGCCTCCTTGGCGTAACCGAGACGGATGTAGAGATCGGCGAGCGCCGCGTAGTACCGGATCTCGTTCGGGTTGTGCTCGATCGCCTTGGTGAGGTTCTCGAGCGCCTTCTGCTCGTCGTCCGTCCAGAGGTAAACGTTCCCGAGCTGCGAGTAGCAGTCCGCGAAGTTGGGATCGTTCTCGATACACTTCTGGTAGGGCTCTTTGGCCTCTTCGTAGGAGATCGTCTTCTTCTTCGCCTGCTGCTCGAGCGCCCAGCCCCGCTCGAACCAGTAGTTGGCGAACTTCGGAGCGATCTGTGTGGCGCGAGCCAGCGTGGATGCGACCTTATCCCACTCGTCCCTCTTCTTGTACGCCATCGCCAGCTTGAAGAAGATGCGGTGGTTCGTGGGGTCGAGCTTGGTCGCTTGCTCGTACTTGTTGGCCGCCCCCTCGGGGTTGATGGCGACCTCCTTGTCGGCCTGATTCGCCAGGATGACGGCCTCCTGCCGATGCCGGGAGCAGCCCAGCCCTGCCGCGCTCGCCGCGACCAGCCCAACCATCAAGAATGCTCCAAGCTTCATCTGCTCACCTTTCGAATGGGATCGGCTCTACCAGCGTCTAAGTGACCACGGGCGTCGCGTCGCCCCTCTCCAACAGTCCCCGGAGCCGGCTGCGCCGCTCCGCCCAACAGTCCCCGGAGCCGGCTGCGCCGCTCCGTCCAACAGTCCCCGGAGCCGGCTGCGCCGCTCCTTCAGCGATCCGGAGACGGGCTGCGCCGCTCCGTGTGGCACCGTCACAAGCTTCCTGAGGTGGCGCGCGTACAACCTCGCGCGGCGTCGCGAGAATAGGCGGAGGCAACCGCGGAAGTCCAGGGCTTCAGACCCCGCCCATGCGCCGGTCGGCAGCGCCTTCCGGCGAGCCCCCGCCCCCTCCCCCGCGACGACGCGCGCTGGCCGCCGCGCCTCCCGGCGACGACGCGCGCCGGCCTGGTGCGCCTCCCCGCGAAGATGCGCGCCGACCTGGTGCGCCTCCACGCGAAGATGCGCGCCGACCTGGTGCGCCTCCCCGCGAAGATGCGCGCCGACCTGGAGGCCCTCCTCGCGACCCCAGCGCGGCGGCCGCCGGAGACGCCGCGCGGCGCCCGGCGCTTGCTGCGCCCGGTCCGGAAAATGACGAACGCCCCGCACAGTGCGTGCGAGGCGTTCGAGCGAGCCGAACGGCGAGGCGAGCTCAGCCGCCGGGGCTGAGCATGATCGGGTAGACGACGGTGACGATACCGCCCTCGGGCTGCGGGAACGACAGGCCGTAGAACGCTCGCACCACGCAGGACACCACGCCGTTGTCCGGAAGATCCGAGCCGCCGTTACCGACGTTCGAGACCGCGCCGTCGCGCCCGATGACGAAGCGCACCGCAACGCGGCCCTGCAGGTTCGGGTTGTTCCTGAGCCCGTTTTCGTAGCAAAGCCGGAACCTACCGAAGTTCTGGCGAACGATACGCTGAATGACCTCGGGCGGCAGGCGGCCGCTCACGCTCGTCGCACCCATACGCACCTGCGGCGGCTTGGTACGATGCGACCCGCCGAGGCGGCCGTGGCCGGAGCCGAAGCCCTGGCCGGTGCCGGTGCCGGCGCCGTGACCGATGGTCCCGATCGAGCCGAGGCCGATACCCTCGCCGCGCCCGCCGCCACCCTCGCCGATACCGGAGAGGCCGAGGCCGCCCGCGCCGAACGAGTCGCCGATCTGATCACCCCACATGTTGCCGCGGGCGCTCAGCGGATCGTTGCCGAGCGAATCGTCGCGTCCCCACGGCGCGGTCGGGGCGTTCGGGTCGCCGCCGGCGCCGGCGTTCAGCAGGCCGATCATGCCGAACTCCGCGGCGTCGCGCAGCGCGGCCTGGCGGGCGATGTGCGGATCGGGGTTGTCCGCGGGGCCCTGGACGCCGTAGCGGTTGCCGGTGGCCTTGGTGTTCGGGTTGCCCATCGAACCCTCTTCACCCTTGGCGCGCGTACCGGTACCGCCCTCCTTGTTGTCCGCGGCGTTCTCGGCGACCTGCTCGGTCTCCTTCTCCTCCATCTCCTTCTCGGCGGCCGCCGCGAGGTACTGCTGGATGAGGAACTGCTGGTCCGCGGAGATCCCGTCCTCGCCGGTGTCGCCGAGGGGCGGCATGAAGAAGGCCATCGCCGCGAGCAGCCCGAGGTGCACCGCCATGGAGAGGCCCGTGTAGAGCAGGCTCTGCGTGTCCAGCTGGAAGTGGCCGGCCACGACCTTGCCCGCGTTCACGGCGGACACCTGGAAGACGATGCCGTCGAGCTCGACCTTCGCCTTGCCGCCGGACGGGAGCGCCATCTGGTAGGCCCCCGACAGCTCGGAGCACGGCTGCGCGCGGCCCTGGTCGATCGCCTGCTGCACCGTGATCTTCGGCGTGCCCGGGATCTCGATGCTGCCGGTGGCGCGGGGCAGGAGCACCACGGAGACCGAGCCCGAGCGGTCGGCGAGGATGATGGGCGCCCGCGTGGTGCCGAGCTTCTCCGAGGGGATGAAGTAGTCACACTTGAAGTTCTTGCCCGCCTCCTCACCCACGTAGAAGGAGCGGGGCGGCGTGAGGTGCGCGACGTGAAGCACCGCGGCATCCCACATAATCATGATCTCGACGGAGGCGGCCGGGACCTCGACCTCCTCGCTCGGCACGTCCGGCCCGTTCTTCACGAGCGTGTACGTGTAGGAGCCCTCCGGCGCGTCCGGGGGCACCTCGTCGACCGCGGGCGCCGACTGCGCGAACGGGTTGTTGTAGGCAAACGGGTCTGCCCCGCTCGCGGCGGTCGCGGCGAACGGGTTCGCCGGCGCCGCGGCGGCGAACGGGTTCCCGGGCGGCGCGGCGGCGAACGGGTTCCCGGGCGGCGCGGCGGCGAACGGGTTCGCGGGGACCGGCTTCGCAGGGCCCGCCGCCGCGGCCACCGCCACCGGCTCGGCGCGCTCCAGCATGATCTTCGTGCCGCCGATCTGGAGCTGATCGCCTGGGCTGATCTTGCACTTGTTGACGCGCGCCCCGTTCACCATCGTTCCCGGCTCGTTGCCGAGATCGATGAGCGTGATGTCCTGCGGGGAGGCGACCTCGATGACCGCGTGCATGCGCGAGGCAAGCTCGTCATCGACACGCAGATGGCTCTTCGCGTCCTTGCCTACCTTGACGATATCCTGCGTGATCGTCTCCCGACGGACGAGCGCTTCGTTTTGGTAGAGCGCAAATGTGAGAGCGACCCTTTGCTTGCCTTCCATCTCCGCCAGCCTTCCCTATACGCCCCGCGGCGCACGCCCCCGGCACCGGGGGATCCATCGATAGGGCAGGTCCCACCCTGCCCGGCACATCAGAGGTTCTCGACCGACTTGAGCATCTCCGGAACGAACGAGGTACGGGGCCGGATCAGCGTCGTCCGGACCGGGCCGGGCCGCACGCGGATGGTAGCGTCGTTGGGGCCGAATCCGCCGGCGTTCAGCGGATCGTCGGAGAACTCGTACCCGTAGCCCTCTTCCTTCTTCGCACCGCCAGCGCCGCCCTGGGCGGCCTGCGCGAACGCCGATGAGGCGACCACGCTCGTAAGAACGGCAGCCACGACTCCCGCACCCAATCGGGTCAACCCTCTCATTCCAGCCTCCTCACAATGTTCCGACGCGGTTACAGTGCCATTGTACCGCCTGACACGGCGGCCGGTCAACCAGCTTCGTATGCAATCGAGGCGGCGGAGAGCACGACCCACGCTCACCTCGACAACCGAATCAACCCAAGGTTCCCAGAGCACTGGGACGAAAACGCCGAGCCCCCTTCTCCTCACGTCATCGGGACGTCTTCGAGAGAAGGGGGCTCGGCGCGCCGTCTGACGCACCGCTGCGCGGCCCGGCATGTCGGTTGAGCTCGCTCGGAATACTTCAGGTTCTCTCGCTTGCTCTCCCTGGAGGCTCGGGCCGCTCGCGACGTTCGTCCGACGGCGCCTGGGACAACGACGCTCCTGCTGCCTAGGGAGCCGGAGTCGCCCCTTCTCCCCCTTCGCCCTCGCTCCCGGCGGCGGCCTCCTGCTCGGCTTCCTTCGTCTTCATGTCAGCCTCGGCCGCCTTGCGCTCGGCCTCGGTCTGCTTGTTGAAGGCGATGATCTGATCGATCTCCTCCATGCGCTCCTTCGACCGCTTCACCGCGTCGGCGAACTCGGCATTGGCGCCCGCCTTCTGGATGAACTGGCCGAACAGCCCCTTCGCCGACATGAGGGCGCCCTCGGCGGCCTTGCCGCCCGACTTCGCCTTGTACTCCTGGGTCAGGATCGCCTCGTTGTAGTAGGTCTCGGGGCGCTCGGGTGCGAGCTTCTTGGCGGCGTCGAGCTCGGCGCTGGCGGCCGCCACCATGTTGTCGAAGTTCGAGTCGTCGATCTGACCGCGCAGGGCGAGCGCGAGCCCGAGGTGAGCGTCGTAGTCGTTCGGACGCATCTTCAGGGCCGCGCGGTACGCCTCGTCCGCCTGCTGGAACCCGCGGAACTGCAGGTTCACCGCCGCGTAGTTCATCTGCGCCTCGTAGAAGGTCGGGTCGAGCCTCCTCGCGATGTTGAACTCCTGCACCGCGCCGTTCAGGTTCGCGAGCTCGACCTGGATCATCCCCGCGGTGTTGTGGATCGGCGCGTAGTTCGGGTTCTTGCGGATGGCCTGGGAGCAGACGAGCGCGGCGAGCTCCAGCGCCTGCGTGTCGACCTTCTTCTGCTTGCTGACGTTGGTCGCGACCGCCTTGCCCGACTTCCTGCCCGCCTTCTGCTTCGCCGTCTCCAGGTAGTAGATGGCGAGCTGGTTGAACGCCGGCATGAAGGCGTCGTCGACGGCCAGCGCGCTCTGGATGTACCGCTTCGCGCGCTGGAAGTCGTTGGGGCCGTCGTTGTCGGCGACGTTGTTGCCGCGCTTCATATACAGGAGCGCGAGGTGCACGAGCGCCTCGACGTTCTTGTACTGGGCGTCGACGACGGCGGCCTGGCGCATCTCGCTGATCGCCGCGTCGATGTTCCTCTCGCCCGACTCCGCCAGGTTGTAGAGCGCCACCTGGACCCGCGCCGGGTGGAACTTCGGGTTCTTCTGGAGCGCCTGCTGGAAGTACTTCTTCGCCTCCGCGTCCTTCTTGCAACGCTGGTGCGCGAGCCCCGCGTTGTAGATGGCCTCGGCGAACGTCGTGTTCCCTTGCTCTTCCGCCGCGTCGAGGAACAGCTGGGCCGTCGAGCTGCACGTCGACTCGTTCCAGTCGCCCGCCTTGTCGTGCTGGACCATGGCGTCCATGGCGGTCTTGAACTTGTTGGCCGCCTCGACCGACACGGCGTTGCCCTTGCTGTCGGTGATCTCCTTGCCGGTCGTCGGATCCTTCGCCGCGCGAGACGTACCGCTGACGCTCCCGCCGCCACAACCCGTCGCGGCCACAAGGAGCACCGCAACCGCTGCCAATGATGTGATGCTTCTCATGTTTCGCTCCATCACTTCTTGGGTCGGGTCGTGGCCCGATCGAGCGCCGAGCCTTCCTTCGAGCCGCCGGGCGCCGCCTTCTTGTCCTCACCCTCGTCCTTGCTCGCCGCCGGCTTGTCGGTGACGGTCGGCGCTTCGCGGTACGGGGTCCCGTCGAGGTTCAGCGGCGCAGGGCGATCGCTCAGGCCGGAGTTCACCCGCGACGGAGAGCCGCGGAATTCGTCGATGAGGTGGTACTCGGCGCCGTAGTTCTTCGACAGCCACACCTCGCAGGTGCGGGAGTAGTCGTCGAAGTACTGGTACTTCACCGACAGGTCGAGGCAGGTCTTGAACGCGCCCTTCGCCATCTGCTTCTGCGGCTCGCTCGCCTCGTCCAGGCGCGAGTAGTACTCGCCGCGGATCTCGTCGTACGAGACGTCGGTTCCCGGCACCATGCCGTGCCCCTTCCACTCCTTCGGGATGGGCGCGGCGCGGAACTCGGCGACGAACTTGCCCCACATCTGACCGACGCGCGCGCCGGCGGCGATGACCCACCTCGGCGGAGGCGTCGGCTCCAGCTTGAGGATCTTCTGGTACTCCGCGTCGGCCGCCTCGATCGCCGGGCGCTTCTTCTTCACCCAGTCGGCGACCTTGGTGTTGATGTGCTTGAGGACGTCCTCGCGGTTTCCGGCGCCCTTGTACTCGGGGAACTTGATCTTATCGACCTCCTTCCGCTTCTGCTCCGCGAAGTGGAAGTAGGCCTCGCCCACGGCGGTCAGCACCTTGCCGAGCCGGCGCAGCTTCTCCGGCTCCTCGCCGCCGATCGCGTCGAGCTTCTTCAGCGCGGCCGCCGGGTCCTTCCAGTAGCCGCGGACCTTGTTGTACTCGCCGTTCGCCGGGGTGACGCTCTTCGTCTGCAAGAGGACGCGCGCGTACATCGCGTGCGCCTGCACCTGGACGTCGAACGTCGCGTTGCGGTCGATCTGCGGCATCGCCGTCGACAGCCGCCTGCGCGCCTGATCCCAGTCCTCGCGGTCGATGTAGTGCGCGCCGATCGCGAACGCGATCTGCGCGGTCTGCGCCGGCTTCGCCTTGCCGTAGTTCTTGTTGAAGAGGTCGGCGTCCTTGATGGCCTGGTCCTCCTGGCCGAGGCCGAGCCGCAGCACGACCGCGTCCTGGAGCGCCTCCGCGGCCTTCTCCCCCTTCGGGTTCTCGCGGGCGTAGCGCTCGTACCAGCTCGCCGCCTCGTCGTAGACCGCGATCGCCTGGTAGTTGCCGCCAATCTCGTAGATCGCCGTCTTCGCCAGCTCGGTGTTGTGGAGGTTGTAGCGCGGGTCGAGCAGGATCTTACGGGCCGAGATCGACTTCGCGATGAGGCGGGCGGCCTGGAACGCCTTCGCGGCGTTGTAGAGGACCTCCTCGCTCTTCTCGCACGCGGGCTGCTTCGCCTCGCAGGCGGCCTCGCCGTACTTCTTCCACATGTCCATGTAGGCGACGGCGGCCTTCTCGTAGTTCTTGAGGGCCTCGACGCCGCCGGCCGCGTCCGCCGCCTCGACGAGCTTCTGGGCGCGCAGGCGCTCGATGTCGCGCTGGATGCGGATCAGGATGCCGCACTGCTCGGCGTTCTCCTTCTCCTTGCCGCCCTTGCAGTAGAGGTCGATGAACTTGGGCACGTCCGCGGCCATGTCGTCGTAACAAGACGGGCGCGGCGGGTCCATGTTCGCGCCGAGGACGTTGAGCGACTCGAGGTAGAGCTGGGAGGCGTAGATGCCGACTTCCTTGTCGGCGTGGTTCAGCGCCACGTCGCGGAACGCGAGCGCGGCCTCCTCCCAGTGCTGCGCCTCGAAGTACGTGCGGCCGCGCGCGTACTTCACCTCGACGTACTGCTCCTGCGCCTCCTTGTCGTTGGCGGCGGGCTTGATGTAGCAGACGTAGCGGTTGAAGGCGGTGATCATGCCCTTCTGGCTGTCGCTGAAGTCCTTGGGCTGGAACTTCGCCTTGTCCGCCTTCTTGTCCTTCTCGCCCTTCTTGCCCGTCCCCCCGTCGGGGAGGTTGCCGGAGCCCTTCAGGTGGGAGCCGTCCTTGTGGGTCTCGGTGTAGATGTTCTGGTAACAGAGCACCGAGGCGTACGCGGCCTCCGCTGCCTGCGGGCCGTTCGGATCCTCCGCCACGACCGAGTCGAAGGCGGGGCCGCACTTGGCCCAGTCCTTCTGGAAGTACAGGAGGTCGGCCATCGCGTACTTGATCTTGAAGATGTTCGGCCAGTCCTCCTTCAGGATGCGGGGGAACTCGAACTTGGCGAACTGCTCCTGCTTGAAGTTGTTGACGACCTTGTCGTAGAGCTGCGCGGCCAGCTGCATCGTCTTCTTGTCGCCGGTGCCGCGCACGCCGCCCGAGCCCACCGCCTCGAGGTGCCAGGCCATCGCCGTCTCGGTCATCAGGCCGGCGGTGATGTTGGAGCACTTCAGCTTGGCGTCCGCCGGGTGCCCCTCGCCCTGGAACTTGTTGTGCACGTCGAGCTGGCGCCCGAGCACGTCCATGATCTGGTCCTTGTTGCCGGACTTCATGGCGAGCGTCGCCTCGGCGATGTGCCCCTGGTAGACGCAGTACTTCGGGCCCCGATCGCGGGTCATCAGGTCGGTGTAGAGCTCGATGCCCTCCTTGTAATGACCGGTGTCGAGGTAGTTCTGCCCGAGGTCGTCCATCATCTTGAACGTCTTCTCGGAGCTGCCGCTCGAGTCGCCGCTGAGCGGCCGGAGGAAGTCATGGGACTTCCGCGGGTCGCCCGCGAGCGCGTAGACCGGGATGATGTCGCGCCGCGCCGAGACCGCGAGCTGGGCCGCGTTCGGCATCTGCTGGAACTGCTGGCCGTACTCGATCGTCTTCTTGAACTCGCTGATGGCGCGGGCGAAGTCGCCCTTGTTCCAGTAGACGTACCCGAGCTTGTAGTGGGCGTAGCCCCAGACCTTGTTCTCGGGCGGCGGGTACTGGGTGACCTTGACGTACGACTGCTCGGCCAGGTCCCACTTGGACGGGTCGCCCTGCGCCTCGTTGAAGAAGAGCTCGCCGAACGCGAGGTATGCGTTCGGGATGTACTTCGAGTTGGGCCAGTTCTTGATGAGCTCGAAGTAGACCTTGCGCGCGTCCTCGAGCTGCTGCGCCTGCTCGTACTCGTACGCGAGGTAGTAGAGGACCTCGTCCGTGCAGCCCGTGCTCTTCGCGGGGTCGGACGCGTTGGTGCTCTGGCAGTACTTCGGGTACTGCGTCTTGAGCTGCGTGTAGTACTTGATCGCGCTCTTCCGCGCGGCGGCGAGGATCTTGTCGGCCTTGCCGACCTCGGCCTGGATCCCGGCGACCGCCTTCGGGTTCTTCCGCTTGGCCTCGTCCGCCTTGATCTGCCCCTCGGTCTTGTCGCGGAACGCCGCCGACTCGAGCTCGACGTACCCCTCGGCGAGCCGCCGCATCAGCTTCGGCCGATCCGGCGCGTTCTTCGGCGTCGAGGCGTAGAGGCTCTCGAGGCCCTGGATCTCGGTGATCAGCAGGCTCCTCACCTTCGGGGCGAGGCGGTTCCGCCGCTCGTCGCGCTGCGCCGAGGCCTGCGAAGCGGTCGGGTTGGCCGGCTTCGTCAGGTCGTCGCGCTTCTTCAGCTGGATGCCCGTGGGGGCCGACTTGAAGCTGACCTGCGGCTTCTTGCCCGCCGACACCTGGAGCTTGCCGCCCGGACACGCGGCGATCGCGTCCTTCGCGGGCTGCGTGATGCATGCGTCGGCCGCCGACGCGGGGCTCGTCGTGACGGCGCACGCCGCCACGGCCAGCGTGCCTGCCGCCGCGCGGAGCGCATGCAGTACACCGAACTTCGACTGCTTCATCTCCATCTCCGTCCCTCCGCCACGGACCCCCGTGAGGAAGCGCTGCCTGCCCCGCGGTCCCAGGCCGCGGGGCCAACCGTTAAGGAATCTCTCACTTGCTGCACTTCGACGTCACGACCTGCCGGTAGAAGCCGAGCTCGTCGCGCCAGTACTCGCCGTCGAACGGCCACAGCACGTGCTCGTCGTCGGGCTTGACGACGCCGTACGTGAGCGCGTCCTCCTTCGACAGCTGGCCGCTGACCACCTGCTGGTCGAGCTTGTTCCGCTCGGCCGCGGTGATGTCGATGAGGATCTTCGACGAGTCGCGGAGGTGCTCGTTGAGCTCGTCGAGGTTGCGCTGGTAGCGCTCCCGGCCGAGCGTGCCGGCGTTCCGGATCGCGAGGCTGCGCGCGAACTCGAGGGCGTCGGTCACCTCGCTGCCCACCGGAGAGTTGCGGAAGTTGACGGGCGCCTTCTTGAACCGCTCCGCCTCCTCGTCGAGCACGCGCACGTACTCCATGTTGCGACGGAGCTGGCGGTCCGAGAGCGCGTTCTCGACGATCGGGCGGACCGTCGGCGACAGGTTCGCCTTGCCGGCGCTCACGTCCTTCAGGAACTGGAAGAAGCGCTCCTCGTTCCCCTCCCCCTGGAACCGGTTCAGGATCGACTCGAGCTCCTTCTTGATCGGCTCGTACTTCTTCTTCATCTTCGCGACGATCGTGGTCGCGTCGCCGTACTGGCAGATCGTGAAGGAGACGACCGCCTTCAGGATGTCGGCCTCGGGATAGAACGAGTTCGGGAAGTAGGGCGACTCGATCGTGTGGATGTTGCCGAGGGCCTGCGGGTACAGCCCGGCCATGAAGTACGCCCAGGACTGCTCGAAGAGGCTGTCCAGCCAGTACTCGCTCGCGACGTCGACGCGGTTCCAGTACTTGACGGCGGCCGAGAGCTTCGCGGCGTCGATCGTCGGGACGTTGTTGTCGTCGAGGCGGACAGAGGCCGAGTAGTAGGTGCGCGCCATCGAGAGGAACGCGAGGTCGCGCATGCGCGCCTCGTCCTCGACGCCCTCGACGCCCTCGTCGATCGCCTGGACGATCCGCTGGAACGACTTGACCGCCGGCACCGACTTGCGCAGCTGCACGTACGAGATGCCGCTGAAGAACTGGGCCTGGACGTAGTACTTGCTGTTGGGGTCGACCTTGGAGAAGAGGGCGATGGCCTCCTCGTAGTTCCGGTTGCGGTACTTGTAGCGGCCGAGCAGGTAGTTGAGCTGCCAGTAGAGGTCGCGCTGCTGGGGGTTGTTGAACCGCGCGATCTGCTCGGTCTTGTACTTGCCGACGCGCTCGATGATGTCCGCCGGCTCGGGGAGCTGCGTCGCGAGCTTGGACAGCCAGAGCAGCGTCTCGTTGAACTTGAGGTGGTTCGGCTTGTCGGCGATCTGCGAGAAGATCGCGTAGCTCGCCTGGTAGAACTGCAGGCGGTACAGCGCGATCGCGAGGTGGTACTGCGCGATCTGCCGGTTGCCCTCGTCATCCCCGGTGTCGCCGTCGACGACGCGCTTCAGCTGCCGCGCGGCGTCGCTCCACCGCTCGCTGTCGAACAGCCGCTTGGCCTGCGCCGCCTCCTCCGTCATCTGGCCCGCGGTCACGGGGCCCGCATCCTCGTCGAGGTTGATCTCCTTGTTGGGCTTCGTGCCGCCCTTGGCGTCCGCCTTTTCAGCCGCGACGGGCTTACCCTTGCCGGCCTGCGCGTGCCCCACGGCGGGGGAGAGCAAGAGGGCAGAAGCTACAAGGCAGATACTCGCCAGCCGGTTCCGCATCGTCGTTCCTCGCTTTCGGCGACGTAAAGATCGTGGCCCCTTCGCCCCGTTCGCGGCTCCACACACCGGAAGCGCGCGCCGTAGACCCCCGAGGCAGCTCGGTCGAGAACCAAAAAGTTCAATGAGAATCAACGGATACTTGCGTGTGGCGGGGGATGGTAGGATTGTGGCGCGCGGCTTGTCAAGCGATGCCGGCCGTGAGCACGCGCTACATTCCCGGCCTCAGACACCGGGCGCCACGTCGACCTTGGGGTTGCGCACTGCGTAGGAGTCGAGGGTGGAATTATCGAAGAGGAGCGGTGCCGCTTCCTTCACCGGACGGCCACGCCGGCGCCGCGCAGCGGCGGCGTGGCCGTCCTCTGCCAAGGGACCGCCGAGCGCGGGGTCGAACGCTCCGCGCCGGCGACGGCCCCGACCTCGGCGGGTCGCGCCCCATCCGGCTGTTGACGCTCGAGGCGCGCTTCGTCTAGGGTCCAACCGCTGACGTTGTGCCTTTGAGCACCTCGACTTGAGCGTTTTCTTGCCTCCCGTCCGCGCGCCTTCTGCCGAGGCGTTGGCGCGCACCGCCGCCGAAGGAGCACGTTCTGATGACCCGTTCCATTCTGTCCGGCCTGCTCGGCCTGCTCAGCGTCGTCGCTATGGCGAGCCTGCCCTCCGCGTGTGAAAGCGGCGGCGTGGGCGACCCGTGCCTCCCCGAAGACGAGTACGATCCGCAGTTCGCTGGCTTCAAGGTGACGGAAGAGAACATCGAATCGCGATCCTTCCAGTGCCAGACGCGGATCTGCCTGGTGAACCACTTCCAGGGGCGCGTGAGCTGCCCGCTCGGCCAAGAGGCGCCCGTGGCCTGTACGCCCGGTGCCGGCGGATGCGGAGACTGCGCGCTGTCGGGGACGTACGCGCCCGACTGCGACCCGACGGAAGGCGAAGGGCAGTGCGTCAGCGGCCAATGCGATCCGGGCGGCTACTGCCGGTGCACCACCGACGCGGACTGCCCCACCGAGGACTGGAAGTGCAATACGGAGGACGGGGTCTGCCGGCTGCACCTCTGCCGCGACGGCTTCGCCGGCTGCCAGGACCCGACCAAGTCTGCAGAGGAGAACGCGGGCAAGGCCTGCTGCGTGCCGGGGACCGAGGATCAAGTCGCCTCGCCCGTCTGCGGCCAGTGCGCCCCCAACTCGGACCGCAACGCGGCGCAGGCGGTGTACTGCTCCTGCCGGTGCGGCGTGGCCGACGGGGAGCCGGACGACCCGAACTTCAACTTCTGCGAGTGCCCGCAGGGCTTCACCTGCGCCGAGATCCGCCCGAACGTCGGCCTCGGGGACCCGCTCCTCACCGGCAAGTACTGCATCAAGCAGGGCTCGCAGTTCGAGGGCGAGGGGGAGTGCGGCGACGTGCCCGGCCGCGTCAACTCGGACCAGTGCGAAGGCTTCTAGGCATCGGGTGACGGGCCGCCGCGCCTCGCGCAGCCCTCGGCATACGCCGGCCGATCAGGCCGGCGGTGCCTTCCCCTCCAGCGACGGTTCAAGCTCACGCGACGGCTCGCGGCCCGGGCGCCAGGCGCGCTCGGCACGCACCGGAGGACCGCCGGCCCGCCCGACGGGCGACGGCGGGCTCGCGGGGGCCGCGCGCGCGGGGATCGCGGAAGGCGCGGGCGACCCGGGCGCCGCGGCGCGCGGCGATCTCGACGAGGCGCCGCCGCGGCGCGCGGCGATCACGCCCGCTGCCGCCCCGCGGGCGGACGCGCGGAGGGCGCTCGGCGTGCGCGCGGAGGACGCCGTCGTCGCCTACCTCGTGGCGCAGGGGATGGAGGTCGTCGCGCGCAACGCGCGCGTCGGCCGCCTGGAGATCGACGTGATCGCGCGGGACGGCCCGGTCATCGCGATCGTCGAGGTGCGGACGCGCGGCGCCGGCTCGTACGTCCGCGCCCTCGACAGCATCGACGCGGGCAAGCGCGCCCGCGTGCGGCGCGCCGGAGAGCAGCTCTGGCGCGCCCGCTTCTCGCGCGTGCGCGGCGTGGAACGGATGCGCTTCGACGCCGCATCGGTGACGTTCCTCCCGAACGGAGAGACCGCGGTCGAGCACATCAAAGCCGCCTTCTAGCGCGGCGGGCGCCCGCTGCGGATACGGGCCCATCTCGGCGTTTTCGGTGCTCGGCGTACAAGAGTACGCCTCCGCGCCGAAAACGCCGAGATGGACCCGTCTCCTGTGCGGGCGACCGCCGCGCGGCGACGTCCGTGGCCGGAGAGAAGAGCGCGCGGCCTGCGGTCGCTCCGCGAGCTTCGATTTTCGTTATTTGGGGTTGATTTTGGGCTGGTTTCGAGCTGCTGCGGGGGCTGCTCGATCAGGCGCGGCGCTCGGGGGCGCGCGGGGACGCGGTCACGCGTCGAGCTGCTCTTGCATCTCGGTGCGGAGGCGCTTCAGCTGCGCGATGCCGTCGGGATCGATCTCGGTGGAGCCCTTCTGCGCGCGCGCGTCGGCCTCCAGCTTCGCGAGGATCGCGTCCATCTTCTCGATCTTGGCCTGCTGGCGCGACCGCAGGTCCTCGACCATCTTCTCGAACGCCTCGAAGAAGTGCTGGAGCTCGTCGCCCTTCCGCAACCGCTCGCGCACGACCAGCTTGCCCTCGCCGACCTGACGGAGCAGCCGCTTCATCTTGAAGATCGGACCGGCGATCTTGTGCGTGAAGACGATGCCCGCGACGCCGACGCCGAGGACGAGCAACGACAGCAGCGCGACGATGAGGCGGAGCAGCATCTGCTGGTTGTCCGCGACCTCGGCGGCCTGCCGCTCGAGCACCGCGGCGCGCTGCTGCAGCGACGCCGCGTCGCGCTCGAGCCGCGCCTGCTCGTCCTTGAGCTTGTTCTCGTCGCGCTGCGCCGACTCGCCGAACGTCTTCGCGAGCTCGGGGTCGTCCTTGTACTCCTTCGCGATGTTCATCGCGACGACCTCGCTGACCCGCCGGCTCTGGACGAGCACCTCCTGGCCGCGCTTGACGGTCTCCTGACCCTGACGGACGGTCTCTTGCCCCTGCTGCACGGCGCTGCGGCTCTGCTCGATGATCTTCGAGCTGGCGTTCCAGAGGAGGATCCCGAGCGCCACCGAGAGCGCGAGGCTGATCCCCACGAGGAACCCCGTGTATTTCAGCTGGAATTTCTGATCGAGCAGGTAGTTCCGCGCGCTCCGCTGGTAGCGCGCTCTGACCTCCGGCGCGGAGGTCTGCGGGGCCGTGCTGGAAGCGTCGCTCATGGGATCCTCGAAGCTGGCTGGAGATGACAAGGGTCGTGAGGCACAGGGAAAGCCAATATCGAGCCGCGGTCGTGCGTCACAGCGAGGCGACGACCTTCGCGAAGGTCTCGATCGCGTTCTCGACGCACATCTTCATCAGGATGTTCTCGCTCTGGACGTCCTTCTTCGGCGTGCCGCTCTGCGTGAGCTTGGGCGCGAACTCGCCCTGAAGCGACTTGGACGGATAGGTCCACATGCTGACACGGACCACCTGGGTGAGGTTGCCACCCTGGTACACGGCGGGCTCGACCGTCGCGAGCAGGTAGAAGCCCTTCATTTTCTTGCCGTTCAGAATCTTCTTGCCCTGGGCGAGCGTCTCGCCCTTGGGGGCGACCGCGTAGCCGGCCTTCGAGAGGATCTTGGCCTGCATCGCGGCGCGCACGAGCGGCTCGATCTCCGACTCGGGTCGGCCGCTCTTGTTCGTGATCTCGATGGCCACGTAGTACTTCGTGTCGTCGCCCGGCGGCGGCGGCGGCGACGGGCCGCCCGCGCCGCCACCGCCGCCCGCAGACAGCGTCGCGATCGACTTCTGCATCTGCGACTTGACGGCCGGCGTCTGCTCCCGGCCCTCGGCGCGCTGCAGGCACGCGAGCCCCGCGGGCTTGCTCAACCTGCCGAGCGCCGCGGCCGCCGCGACCCTGACGGACGCGTTGGCGTCCGTCAGCGCGTCGCACAGCGGCCTCACCGCGGCGTCGTCCCCCGACGCGCCGAGCGCGAGCGCCGCCTGGGTCCGGACGCGGTAGTCGTCGTTGGTCTTGAGCTGCTCGGCGAGGTGGCTCGTGCGCTGATCCGCGTAGCTCCTCGTGGGCATCAGCGAGAGTACGAGCGTCACAACCAGCAACACGAGCGCAGGAAAGGGCCGACGCATTCCACGTCCGACGATACACGAGCGCATCGCCGCCGTGGCGATCGGATCAGCGGGCCTGCACTCGAAATTTGGTGCGCACACGCTCGCACTTTTGCCTTGCATTCGCTCGCTCCTCGTTGCCACCGAACTGGACGGTTTGACGCGGGCTTCCCGCGGGGCTTCAAGGCGTGAAACATGTTGGTCTCCAGGGCGAACACGACATCATCATCCACTTATCTACCCGTCTCCCGGACGCGCTGCCGACGCCCTGCCGGGGGGTCGCGTGCACGTCCGCTCACGTCCGCTTACGTCCTCGCTCGCCCTCGCCGCCCCGTCTCGCTGGCGCGCGCCGGGCGAGCTCGAGCTCTGCGTTGCGGCGGATCCGCTTCCGCTTGCTCGGGCTCCGCCCGCGTGACGAATAATGCGCGACCATGACGAGGAGCTCGCCGGAGGCGTTCGGGAGATGCGTGGCTTGAGACGATGCCTCACCGGGGCGCTCCTCGCGGCGGCCGCGCTCGTCGCGACGCCCGTGGCGCACGCGCAGGCGCGAGGCGCGCCGCTCCGCATCCAGGTGCGGGGGAGCGCGCAGATCGACGCGGTCGCGTGGGCCGAGCCCGGCGGGTTCGTCGTGCGCGGCAGCGTCATCGACGACGCGCGGAGCCCGGTCACCGAGGCGCCGCTCTCCATCGACGCCGTCACCAGCGGCGGCGCCCCCGTGGATCTGCCGCCGGCCGAGGGGTGCGCGGAGGGCGGCGCGGCGCGCGCCCGCGAGCACCGCGCCTCGCAAGGAGGGTACGCGATCACGACCGACGAGCGGGGCGGGTTCTGCCTGCGCGGTCGCGCGACGCTCGAGAACGCGACGCTGCGCGTCCGCTTCCCGGGAGGGAAGCTGTACGAGCCGGCAGAGGCGAAGATCCCGATCGAGACGCACGCGGCCCCGCTCGCGCCGGTGATCCTCCGGTTCGATCCGCCGGTGGACGCGATCGATCTCGATCGACCGACCGTGAACATCACCGTGGCGCTCCGGATCGACCGCCGCGGCGCCGCGAGCGGCGCGCCGTTCGAGCGCGAGCGGCTCCCCGTCGTGCTCGAGGACGAGCGCGGCGCGAGGCTCGCGGAGGCGCCCACCGGCGGCGACGGCCGGGCGCGGTTCGAGCTCGCGACCGAGGGCCTCGGCGGCGCCGGGCAGGGCGTGCTGCGCGCGCGCTTCGACGGGACCGCCGCGCTCGCGAAGGCGAGCGTCAGCCAGGGCGTCGTCCGCTACGCGCAGGTCACGCTCGCGCTCTCCCATCCCGTCGAGCCGGCGCGCGCGGAGGACGGCGTGCCGATCGACGTCGAGGCGCGCTCGTCCGGCGGCCCGGTCGAGGGCGGCGTCGTCGAGGCCCTGCGCGCGGGCGAGCCCGTGGGGGCGGCGGCCGTGATCGCCGGCAAGGCGCGCGTCATCGCGGCGTTCACCGCCGAGCGCGAGGGGACCGTGCCGCTGTCGCTCCGCTACGTGCCCGCCGCCCCGTGGTGGATCCCCGGCGCAGAGCTCGCGATCGACGTGCCCGTCGCGGGCCCCGGGGTGTGGCGGCAGATCGCGCTCGGCGCGGCCGTCCTCGCGATCGCGGGCTGGGTGCTCGGCGGCTGGCGGCGGGCTCCGAAGCGCGCGGAGGCGCGGGCGGCCGACGAGAAGCCCGCCGCGCCGCCCGGGCGCGCGGGCGTGCGCATCGTGGGGCCGATCGACGACGCGACCGGCTGGCGCGGCGCCGTCGCCGACGCGCACGACGGCGCGCCGATCGCGCAGGCCGAGCTCACGATCGTCGTGCCCGCGTTCGACGGGAGCGGCGTCGTCGCGCGCGCCGTGACCGACGACGCCGGCGAGTTCTCGATCGAGGCGCCGTACCGGAACGACGCGAAGCTCGTGGTGCGCGCGCCGACGCACAGCAGCTACGAGCAGGCGCTCCCGCCGCCGAGCAGGCTGGGCATCGCGCTGGTCACGCGGCGCCGCGCCGTGCTCGATCGCCTCGTCCGCTGGGCGCGGCGGCAGGGCGCGCCGTTCGAGGGGCCGCCGGAGCCGACGCCCGGGCACGTGCGCCGCGTGGCGAGCCGGGTCCAGCAGCGCGAGGTCGAGCTCTGGGCGACCCGGATCGAGCACGCCGCCTTCGGGCCCGAGCCCGTCGACGAGCGGCTCGAGCAGGACCTCGGCGCGTCGGAGCCGAAGCCCGGCGCCTCGCCGCTGGCGCCGTGAGCCAGCGGGCGCGCGGCGGCGGCCCCGACGCCGCGCGGACCTGCCGTTTCGCTGGCCGGATCGGGCGGCCGCGCGAGCGCACGTTGACGTATGGGGTGCGTCCCATATAGTCGGCTCCCTCGCCGGAGAACGCCAACGTGGAAATCGCCCTAATTATCGTCGGCCTCGTCGTGGTGGCGGCGATCGTCTACTTCGTCACGAAGAAGTCGGCGCCACCCGAGATCGAAGCGCCCCCCGAACCGAAGAAGCTCCCGGAGAAGGCGAAGCAGCCCGCCGCAAAGCCGGCAGAAAAGCCGGCCGACAAGCCGCGTGTCGAGAAGAAGCCCGCGGCGGAGGCGGCGCCTCCGGCGAAGGCGAAGGAGCCCGCGCCGCAGGAGGAGCCGCCCGCGGCGACGCCCTTCCCCGTCGAGGTGCCCGCCGTGCCGCCGCCCGCCGTGGAGGCGCCGCCGCCCGAGCCCGCCGTCGCGGAGGCCCCGCCCGCCGTCGCGCCCGCGCCCGTGATCGAGGCGCCGGCCGAGAAGCCGGCCCCCGCGAGGCCGGCGCGGGAGACGACGCCCCCTGGGGCGCGCAAGCGCGACATCGAGGGGCTCCGCAAGGGCCTCACGAAGGTGCGCGAGCGAGAGGGGTTCTTCGGCCGGCTCAAGGCGCTGTTCGCCGGCAAGAAGGAGATCGATCCCAACGTCGTCGAGCAGATCGAAGAGGTGCTGCTCACCTCCGACGTCGGCGTGAAGACGACGGAGCTCCTCCTCGACGAGATCCGCTCCGCGCTCAGCCGCAACGAGCTCGCCGACACCGACAAGGTCTGGGACGCGCTGCGCGAGCACGCGAAGCGGATCCTGCGCGTCGGCGCCGGCGGCGGGCTGCCGCTGAAGACGCAGCCCACCGTGGTGATGGTGGTCGGCGTGAACGGCGTGGGCAAGACGACCACGATCGGCAAGCTCGCGACGCAGCTCAAGGCCGAGGGCCGGACGGTGGTGCTCGCCGCGGGCGACACGTTCCGAGCGGCGGCGGTGCAGCAGCTCAACGTCTGGGGCAAGCGCGTCGGCTGCGAGGTCGTGCGCGGCAAGGACGGGGCGAACCCGGGCGCGGTGATCTTCGACGCGATCCAGAAGGCGAAGGACACGGGCGCGGACGTGGTGCTCGCCGACACCGCGGGCAGGCTGCACACGAAGACGAACCTCATGGAGGAGCTGGCCCGGGTCGCGCGCACGATGAACAAGGCGATGGAGGGGGCGCCTCACGAGACGCTGCTCGTGCTCGACGCCACGAACGGACAGAACGCCATGCAGCAGGCCGCGCTCTTCAAGGAGGCGCTGCCCATCACCGGCATCGTGCTGACCAAGCTCGACGGCACCGCGAAGGGCGGCGTCATCCTCGGCATCTGCGCCGAGCACGGCCTGCCCGTCCGCTACGTCGGCATCGGCGAGCGCGCGGAGGACCTGCGCGAGTTCGAGCCCGACGAGTTCGTGGAGGCGATGCTCGGCCGCCCGAGCGGCGCCGAGGACGCGGCCGCCTGACGAGCGCGGCGCCTCGCAGCGAACGATCTCGACCCCACCTCCCAATCACTTCCCTCGACATCGGTCCAAGAAATGGGCGATGCTCCGACCACTCGGGCCGCCTCGCCCGCGATGGCCGGGCCGTCAGGAGCCGCCGCGGCCTCAACGTGGCCAACCGACGGATCCAGGTCCGCGGCGGTTCTGCAGCGAATCTGCTGCGCGGCGCGAGTCCACCCGGGCGGGCGCCGTTCGGGGGCTCGACCGGTCGCCCATGGCAAACGGATTTGGTTGTTGATCCTTTTATTTTCGGCGTGATATAGTCCGTCGGGCTTGGCGGTTGACCGAATTAATTAATGATTTCGAGTAGTTAGGAAGCTGTACTACCTGGGCGATCGATCGCTCGCATCGCACGGACTTCGGAAGGGATGGCGATGAACCAGGCTCGCGTGGGGCTTCTCGTTGCGGCTGCGCTGGTCGCGGTGCCGCTTACGGCGTCGGCTCAGCCTAAAGAGCAACCCAAGGAAATTAACCTCGACGAGCCAGAGACTCCTGCCGAGGGCACGGAGCCGGCGGAGGCCCCAGCGGCCCCGGCCGAGGGCGAGGGCGGCGACGAGGCGGGTCTTGGGGACATCTGTAAGATCGACCCGTCGGCGTGTCCCACGATCGACTTGGAGAAGGAAGCTGCGAAGCAGCTCAACCCAGAGACCTACGCGGTGCAGCAGATCTACGCGCTGCGCTACCACCGCTTCGAGGTGAACCCGTACTTCGGGCTGACGATGAACGACCAGTTCGTCGGGCACAACGGTCCGGGCCTCGCGATCAACTGGTACCTCACCAACGTCCTCGCGATCGGGGTCAACGGCAACTGGTACGCCGGGCTGAACACGCCGTCGGACTTCAACTTCCAGACGAGCAGGGCGGCGCGTATCGGTGAGCCGATCACCGAGTATCAGTGGAACGCGAACGCGAACTTCACGTACGTCCCCGCGTACGGCAAGTTCGCTGGGTTCAGCGACTTCATCTTCCACTACGACTTCTTCGTGCTGGGCGGCGTCGGCGCGATCTCGACGCGGCCCATGGCCGTCGTCGATCCGGACAACCGCACCTTCGACTGGAAGCCCAAGCTCGCCTTCCACGTCGGCGGCGGCCTCCGCATCTTCTTCAACCGCTGGTTCGCGGCCATGGCCGAGGTCAGCGACTACATCTTCTTCGACGAGCTCGAGAACCCCAGCGTCGCGCAGAGCCCCCAGGACAAGAGCACGTGGCTCGCCGAGGGGAAGAGCTTCACCAACAACGTGCAGGCACAGGTCGGGTTCTCGGTCTTCCTGCCGTTCTCCTGGGAATATCGGCTGCCGAAGTAAGGCCTTTGGACGTGGGGACGCGCGGACGCCGAGCGCGAGACATGGAATGATTCAGCCAAAGACGGGGACAGGCATGATGCGTCGATTCGTCCAAAGCCTCTGCACCGTGGTGGCAGGGCTCACCGGCTGTGCACTTCTGATGACGGCTGCGCCGGCGGAGGCGCAGGAGATTCAGCTGACCGGCCCTCTGGCCGGCGCGCCCGCCGTGCGGAAGCTCCGGCTCCACCGCGACGGACGGTTCGAGGTCGCTCCAGGCGCGTCGTTCACGCTGCTCGACGAGTACCGGCGGACGATCATGCCGGGGCTGCGCCTCACCTACCACCTCACCGACTGGTTCGGCGTCGGCGCCTGGGGCGGCTACGGGTTCCAGTACAACACCGGGCTGACGGACGAGCTCCAGCGCGTCGCGATCGACGACCGCGGCTGCGCCGCCCGGCCGTTCACGAAGGCGTGCCAGCTGACCAAGATCAACCTGACGCGAGGCGACCTCACGGAGGATCAGCTCGCCCAGATCCAGTGGGTCGCCGCGCCGCAGCTCACCTTCGTGCCCTTCCGCGGCAAGCTGGCGCTGTTCGCCGAGCTCTTCGTGGACACGGACGTGAACTTCTTCGCCGGGGTCGCGGCGATCGGGGTCAAGGAGCGCAAGGTGTGCACCACCAACTGCGCCAACACCTTCGGGCTGGAGAGCCGCATGGCCATCGCGCCGACGTTCGGCCTCGGCTTGAATTTCTACCCCGCCGACTTCCTCGGCTTCGGCGCGGAGTGGCGCGCCCTGCCGTTCGAGTGGAATACTTCGGGCTTCGACAACCACGGGCTCGGTACGGATGAGGCGTTCCCGGACACCAAGGTGGACGACAAGGATCGCGAATTCCACTTCACCAGCATGGTCACCGTGAGCTTGAGCATCCAATTCCCCACCGCCATCAAGACGACGGAGTAGACGGCTTCGCCGGCTCGGTCGTCCGAGCCGGCTCGCCCGGGGCAACCCGGACGGGAAGCATCCAGTGCCCGGAGCAGCAGGCTCGGCCCCCGGCAGTGGAGCCCGGCAGCGACCGCCGGGCAGCTCGGACCGCGGCGGCGGGACAGCCACCAGAGGTCAGCGTTGGGTATTTTCGATTTTCTCCGCAAAAGCAATCCTCCGGCCGGAGGCGCCGCCTCCGACAACAAGAAGGTGGCCGGTCCGGCCAAGGTCGTCGCGGACAAGCGCGCCCAGACCTACGACCGCCTCGACGCCATCCAGACGCTCGCGGCGATGAAGAACGCCGACGCGGCGGCCGCGCTCCTCCGGCGCTTCACGTTCTCGATCGACCCCTCGATCACGGATCAGGAAGAGAAAGATCTGGCGTTCCGGGGCATCGTCGACGCCGGCAAGGACGCGGTGCCGGCCGTGGTCGAGTTCTGCCTGAAGGCCGAGACCCTCACCTGGCCGCTCAAGGTCCTGCGGGAGCTGCTCGAGGACGACGACTACCGCGCCGAGCTCGTCCAGCTGCTCGATCGGTGCGACACGGAGTATGCGCGCAACATCGAGCCGAAGCAGCAGCTCATCGTCGCGCTCGGCGAGATCAAGGGCGACGACGTGCGGGTCGCGGTGGAGCGGTTCCTCGACGACGTGAACGAGACGGTCCGGTTTCACGCCGTGCAGACCATCTTCGCTCAGGGCGACGAGGCGAGCGTGCCAGCGCTGGTGAAGATGCTCCCGACCGAGGAGTCGGTCCGGGTGAAGAACAAGGTGGCCGAGGGGCTCATGACCCGGGGCTGGGCGGTGCCTGCGGACCTGCGAAACAGCACGAACCAGGCGCTCCAGGACTCGAACGGCTTCAGCGTCGGCGCGGACGGCAAGCTCCGGAAGGGCGCTGGATACGGCTGAACGGCGCGGTTTTGCGGCAAAGCTGTTCGCCCTGCGATCGGGTTGACAGCGTTGCCGCGCGTGGACGAAACTCCGCGCCATGCTTGTTCAGCCCTCGGCGGCAGCTGAGCGCAGAGGCCGCGTAGATCGGCCCGCAGCAGCGGAAAGCGAGCGCAGAGTCCGTGATTGAGCACCGCTCGTCGATGGCGGAGCTCCCGTCACGACGTCGTGAGCCATGCCCCCGCTCCGGCGAGGCGCGGCGAGGAGCGCGGCGCTCCTCGGCGTCGCGCGCCCTGGCCGCGGCCGGCCTGCTGCCCGTCGCGCTCGCCCCGCGCGGCGCCGCGGCAGCCGATTTCGAGGTCGAGTCGACCACCGGCGTTCAGGCCTACGAGGTCGCGAGCCCCTGGGGAGACACGAACATCGAGCGACGGCGTCTCCTGCAGACGCTGGGGCTCGCCGTCTACAACATCGAGGGCGACTCTGCCCCGGGCCAGGCCGACTACTCGGCGACCGTGCGGCTCCGGCTCGACGCGGACTTCGGGGTGAACGGCCACCTGGAGGGCGCGCAGCAGGGCGGAGAGACGGACTACAGCGTCGCCGGCGGCTCGCGCTACATCCCGGGGCTGCGCGAGGCGCCGCTCGATCTGATGTATGCGTACTTCGAGGGGCGGAACGTCGCGAGCGGCTGGCTCGGCTTCCGGGTCGGCCGCCAGTACGTGAGCGACGTGCTCGGGTGGTGGTCGTTCGACGGCGCGCTCCTCCGGGTGACGACGCCCTACTACGTCCAGATCGAGGCGTACGGCGGCCTCGAGCAGCGCGGCGGCCTGCCGCTCTCCACGTCGCGCTTCGAGCGGCAGGGGATCTGGCGCGGCAACCACCGGGGCTTCGGCGACGACCGGACGCTGCCCGGGAGCGTGGCCGACTACCCGTCGTACCAGGAGGCCCAGATCGCCCCGGCGTTCGGCGTCGCGCTGGAGAGCGCCGGCCCGAGCTTCCTCCACGGCCGGCTGACGTACCGGCGCGTCTACAACACGGGGACCTCGATCACCCAGCAGTTCCCGGGCGCGGACGGGGACGTCCAGACGACCGACGGGTCGCGCATCTCGCAGGATCGGCTCGGGTACGCGGCCGACGCGAACCTGCCGAACGTCGGCGGGATCAAGGGTGGGGTGACCTACGACCTCTACAACCAGCTCGTCGGCTCGTTCTACGGCGGCCTCGAGGTGTACGCGGGGAGCCGCGTCACGCTCGGCGCGGACGTCGACTACTTCGTTCCGACGTTCGACGCCGACTCGATCTGGAACTGGTTCACCCACGCTCCCATCACCACGATCACCGGGCGGGCGGCGGTCGACATCACCCGCGAGATCGATCTCGCCGCCTGGGGCGGCGCGCGGATGTGGATGGCCGAGGGGAACCCGGAGGAGTTCGGCGCCGGCCAGTGCGCGGTCGCGGGGCTCGGGCGGGATTGCATCGGGACGACGGCGCTCGATCCGACGAGCGACGGCGACCTCGAGGATTACGCGCGCGACGAGGAGAACCGCGCCACCTCGATGACGACCGACGTGCTCGCGAACCTCGCGGGCCGATACCGCACGCGCACGGCGTCGGTCGAGCTCCGCGGGATGCTGCAGACGGGGGAGCGCGGGCGCCGCACCGGGGCCGATCTGGCGGGGGAGAAGCGGCTGCACGGGCAGCGCTACGCGCTCGGAGCGCGGGTGTCGCTGTACAACTGGGCGGATCCGCTCAGGCCGGACCGGGACGCGACGTCGTTCGGGTACGTCCTCGGGGCCGGGTATCGACCGGGCGAGTTCGCAGACTTCAAGCTCGAGTGGGAGCACGACATGAACCGGCTGGTGGGCCAGCGCTTCCGCGTCGTCGGCCTCGTGAACCTTCGGGTGGCGCCGTGAGCGAGGAACGCATGGATGCACGACAGGAAGGCCGGCGCGGCGCGCGGCGGGACGACCCGAGGCTCGTCCCGGGGTGGGTCGCGATCGTCGCGTGCCTGGGCGCGCTGGCGCTCGCGATCGTGGGCCCCGAGGCGGCCGCCCAGCCGAAGCCGCCGGCGACGGCCGAGGACGACAGCGCCGATGCGGCCGAGGACGCGGAAGAGGGCGATGCCGAGGAGGGCGCCGAGGGGGAGAAGGCCGCGCAGCCGCCGCCGGGCGGGTACAAGACGGGCCTCCACCCGATGCCCGACGACGCGGAGGTGCCGCTCGCCTGGATGCCGCCCGGGACGAGCGCGACGCCGGTGCCGAGCGACGAGATCTACCCGCCGCAGACGCTGACGATCCGCTTCAACCACAAGAAGCACGTCAAGGGGCTCAAGCAGACGTGCAAGTCGTGCCACGCAGGGGCCTACACGAGCGGCGCCGTGACCGATCGGCTGCTGCCGAGCCCGGCGCAGACCTGCGACAACTGCCACGACGTCGATCACTCCGATCTCACCCAGGTGAAGGCGGGGACGAACGAGAACGGACAGTGCGTCTACTGCCACATCGGCGAGGACGCGGGCAGCGGAGGAAAGGTGGCGCCTCTCGTGCTGCCGCACGCGAACCTCCGGTTCCCGCACCAGAAGCACGTGAGCCGGAACATCAAGTGCAGCCAGTGCCACGGTCGGGTCGACCGGCTCGAGCTCGCCACCCGCGAGCAGCTGCCGCGCATGGCGGGCTGCTTCTCGTGCCACAACATGAGCGGCGCAGCCCAGGGCGACGCGAAGAGCGACTGCGACGTCTGCCACCTGACGCGCCCCGACGGGCGGCTCGTGACCGCGTTCGCCACGGGCGATCTGCTGCCGCCCCGGTGGCTGCACAACGCGGGGCACACCCCCGACTGGCTCGAGCGGCACAAGCAGATCGCCGCGAACGACAGCGCCTTCTGCGGGACATGCCACAGCGACAACTACTGCACCGACTGCCATGACGGGAAGATCCGTCCACGCAACGTGCACCCGAACGACTTCCTCTCGATGCACGCGCAGGCGGCCCGGCAGGACAATCCGCGCTGCGTGAGCTGCCACCAGGAGCAGACGTTCTGTGCGGACTGTCACCGCCGGACGGGCGTGGCGCGCGAGGCGCCCAGCGCCGCTCGGCCCGCAGGTCGCCGCTTCCATCCCCCGCCGGCGGAGTGGACCACCGCGCCGCGCAGCGCGAAGCACCACGCCTGGGAAGCAGAGCGAAACCTGAATGCGTGCGTTTCCTGCCACACCGAGCGGGACTGCGCGACCTGCCACGCGACCCGGGGGATCTCGGGCGGGCAAGGGCTGAACCCGCATCCGCTCGGGTTCGAGAGCAAGTGCAAGACCGCGTTCTCCCGGAACCCGCGCCCGTGCCTGGTGTGCCACCAGTCGAGCGACAGGTTCCTGCAGCGTTGCCAATGAAAAGTCAAAATCGGTCAGTATATTCCTTGCCCTGGCCTTCCGGCGACGGGTATAGCGAAGTGCGCGCGGCTTCCCTAACGATCGCCGCGAACGCCAAGGAGAACGGGCGTGAAGGAGCTGATCAAGTACCTGATCGACAACCTCTATCTCGATTTCCAGGGGGAAATCACGCTGGAGACAGTGCGGGGCTTCCTCCGCGAGGACGACGGACGGGAGGCGCGGCAACTTTTGTCGAAGCTCATCGAGGAGAAAGGGGTCGACGACATGCTGATCACGCTGGCCGACTGTCTCAAGGAACACATCCAGAGCGGGGTGAACGAGAAGGTCGTCCGCGAGCAGCTCTCGCTCTACGCCGAAAGCTGAGCTGGCCTGCCCGCGCGGCGCGCCTCGCTCCCCTCCCCCTCTGCCTGCACGCGGCCCTCGCGACTGCCGGCTGCGATGTGGGGGAAGCCTCGTACCAGCCGATCGACGCCCCCCCTGTCCGCCTGATCGAGGCGCGGGCCACGACGGGACTCGACCAGAACTACCAGCCCGTCCGGACCGCCCTCGCTCAGGACGGCAGCACCGTGGTGCTGTCGACCGCGAGCTTCGTGCTGAAGTTCGATCGCTTCCTGCTGCCCGGCTCGGTGAGCGGCGCGGTGGGACCCCAGTCCCTGTGCGTCTCGGGCGATCTCGCCAAGCAGGTCCGGACGTACGCGGACTGCGTCAACCCGATCCCGCTGACGCCGACATACAACCCCGTCCAGCGGGAGGTCATCTTCCGCCAGATCGAGGGCATGGCGGGGCTCATCCCGGGGACGCGGTACGCGCTCTGGGTCCTCGGGCCGGTGGACGACGCGGCGCCGTCGGGCGTCCGCGCGTTCGACGGCGCACCCCTGGCCGCCAACACGCGCCTGGAGTTCACCGTCGCGGCGACCAACCCGCCCCAGGCGATGCCGGAGCGCCAGCCGAGCGGCGACTTCTACTGCCAGCAAGACCTCGAGTGCGTCATGCGCACGCCCGATTGCCAGGGCGATCCTCCGAAAGATCCGACGTGCACCACGTGCGTGAAAGGCGCAGCGGGCCTCCTCTACACCTGCGTGCAATGCCACGCCGACGGGAACGCCGCCGCTGGGCTGAACCTGAACATCGCAGCGCTCGATCCGGCCGTGCAGCAGTTCAGGTACAGCCGGGTCGAGCCGCTCTACGAGACCGCGATCGGGCACGCCGCGCACCAGACCCAGATGGGCGAGCGCGCGCACCTGGGCGACAAGACCCCGGAGCGCTTCGGCAGGGCCATGCCGCTCATCGACCCGGGAAACCCGGGGAACAGCTACCTGCTCTACAAGCTCATCGTGGGGAAGAGCGCGGCCGACCCCTCCCTGCCCGCCGACCAGGCCGAGCAGCTCCGCGAGGAAATCGAGCGGCTGCGCGCCGCGTTCGTGATGGGGTTGCCCATGCCGCCCCCGGAGACCCCCTCCATGTTCTGGTTCCACCCTCAGAAGGCGGACGCCCCGAACGTCACGATGTACGTGGACGGGATGGACATCCTGTCCGCCTGGATCCTCGACGGCGCCGAGCCGCGCGACTGCTCCGTCCCGCCCCCGCCGTGACGGCGCCCGCGCGCCGTCACATCACGCGATTCCGCCCGCCCTTCTTCGCGTGGTAGAGCCGCTCGTCGGCGCGGCGGTAGAGCTCCATCGGCGAGACCGGCGCGTCCGGCGTGATGCCGGCGACCCCGAAGCTCGCGGTGACGGCGATCTCGCCGTCCTCGAAGCGGAAGGGCGTGCGCTCCACGAGCGCGCGCAGCTTCTCGGCGACGTGGCGCGCGCTGTCCACGGAGATCTCCGGGACGAGCAGCGCGAACTCCTCGCCGCCCACGCGCGCGAGGATGTCGTCGCGGCGGACGTTCGCGGCGGCGAGCGCGGCCATCTGGCGGAGCACGGCGTCGCCGGTGAGGTGCCCCCGCGTGTCGTTGATGCTCTTGAAGTGATCGATGTCGAACATGATGAGCGCGAGGTGGCGATGGTAGCGGCAAGCCCGCGACACCTCGCGCTCGAGCGCGACCTCGAAGGAGCGCTTGTTGTGGACCTGCGTCAGCCCGTCGAACGTCATCAGGCGGTAGATCTCTTCGTGATACGAGAGCTCGACGTTCCCACCCTGGATGAACTTGAAGATCGTCCTGCCGATCTTGACCTGGTCGCCGTCCTTGAGGGCGCGCTCGTCGATCGAGACGTCGTTCACGTAGGTGCCGTTGGTCGAGCCGAGATCGCGGACGACGTAGCCCATCCCGTTCCAGGAGATGCGCGCGTGCCGGCGACTCACCGCCTCGTCGTCGAGCGGAATGTCGGTCTGGATGGCGCGGCCGCACTCGATCGCGCCCGTGCCGAGCGCGATGCGGCGCCCGAGCTCCGTGCCGTAGATCACGACCAGGCACGCGGTGCCAGGCTCCACCGGGATCGCCGGCGGGGCGATGGACGTGCAGGTGACGAGCGTCTGCCGATGATCGTTCTCTTGCTTCGCCACGCTGGAGGACCCAAGTACACCAGAGCCAGCGTTCCAGGGCAACGCACGTCGCGCGTCGGACATGGTAGGCTGCGGCCATGAAACGCTGCGGTTTCGCGCAGATGTGTGCCGCCGCGGCTTCGGCCGCCGCGCTCTCCGCTCCCTTGAGCGGGTGTGGTCAGAGCGCGCCCCCGATCGACGAGGGCGACGCGTCGCCGCCGCAGCCCGAGACCGTCACGCTGTTCCCGGACGCGCCGCCGCTCCCGGGCGAGGCCGAGTGCAAGGTCGTGCTCCAGACGGGGATCCGCCTGTCCTTCGCGCAGCACGTGCCGACGTGCACGCCCGTCCAGTACGAGACCAACCCGCCGAGCGGGGGAGATCACTGGGGCATCTGGGCCGAGTTCAAGCGCTACGAGGCGGAGGTCCCGCGGGAGCTCTACGTGCACAACCTCGAGCACGGCGCGATCGTCCTCGCCTACCGGTGCCCGTCGTCCGGCTGCGCGGAGGTGGAGGCGATGCTCGAGGAGGTGCGGACCGAGGCCGCCTCGGATCCGAAGTGCCTCACGCTGCCCGGAGGGCCCGAGGCGCGCCTCGTGATGACGCCCGACAGCGCGCTCGACACCCCCGTCGCCGCCGCGGCCTGGGGCGCCACGTACACGGCGACGTGCCTCGACAAGCCGTCGCTCGCGCGCTTCGTGGCCGACCACTACGGCAAGGGCCCGGAAGACACGTGCAGCAGCGCGAGCGCCGTCGACGTCGATCGGCCGGACGGCGGCGCGCCGAGCTGCGGTGACGCGCCGCTCGATGGGGGCGCAGGCGACGCGGCCGGCGACGGAGCGCCAGAGCCGTAACCAGGTTGACAGGTGGCTTGCCGCCCGGGAGCATTCCCGGGATGAGGGAGCCGTCGACCGTGACACCTCGGTTGGCAGAGCGCTTCCGGCTGCTGGACGTCGCGGGGTCGGGCGGGTCGGCCGAGGTCTGGAGGGCCGTCGACGAGGAGCGCGGCGGCGTGGTGGCGCTCAAGATCGAGCGGCACGGCCGCGGCGCGTCCGGCGAGGAGCGCGCCGCCGCGCGGCGGGCGCTCGCCCGCGAGGCGATGCACGCGGCGCTCGCGCTCTCGCCGCGGCTGCCGGAGCTCGTCGACGTCGGCTGGCTCTCGGCGCGCGCCGGCGCCGCGCGCGCCGACGGCGTCCCCGGCGAGGAGGGGCGCGCGTTCGTGGCGATGCGCTGGATCGAGGGGCGATCCGTCGCCGAGGCCGTGCGCGGCCAGACCCAGGGCGAGCGCGCGGCGCTCGCGCTCGCCGTCGCGCGCGACGCGGGCGAGGCGCTCGGCGACCTGCACGGCATCGGCCTGGCCCACGGCGATCTCAAGCCGGAGAACCTGATCCTGACGCCGGAGGGGCGGATCGCGATGATCGACCTGGGGCTCGCCGGCTCGATCCACGAGACCTCCGTGGAAGGGGCGACGCTCAGGTACCTCGCGCGAGGCGACGCGGAGCTCGGGGACGCGGGGGCGAGGGATCTTCTGGCGCTGGGGGCGCTGCTCGCCGAGATCGCGCTCCCCGGCGTGGCGGCCGCGGGCGATCCCATCGAGGCGGCGCGCGCCGCGGTGGCCGCGTCGAGCGCGGCCGGGCCAGCGCTCGACGCGATCTGCCGGGCCCTCCTGTCGCCCTCCCCCGGGGCGCGGCCCTCCTCGGCGTGGGTCACCGAGTCGGCCCGCGCCGCGCTCGCCGGCGCGCAGCCGGCGCGCGATCCGCTCGACGGGAGATCGGCGCGGCGCGCGGGCGGCGACGCCGAGGCGCCGGGCGCGGAGCGCGATCGGCAGGATCGCGACGCGCGCCGCGTGCGCGCCGCCTACCTGCGCCTGCGGCGGCACGAGCTCGAGGCGGCGGCCGGGGTGCGCGACGACGCGGCGCCCTGGCTCGCCGACGCGCTCGCGGCGGTCCAGCGGGCGCGCGCGCTCTCCAGCGCGGATCTCGGCGCGGGCGACGGCGCGGCGCGCGCGGGCGCGCCGCCGGACGACCGGCCGTGGCTGGGCCGGCTCGGCCCGGACCGCGTCGCGCGGTGGCTCACCGCGCTCGTGGGGACGAGCGCCGCGGCGTGGCCGATGGGGACCTTCACGGCGGCGCCGGAGCGCGCGCTCGCGGACGCGCTCGTCGCCCTGGCGCGGCAGATCCCGCCGCGGGCATGGACGTTCGCGGACGTGGAGGCGGCCGTGCTGGGGCGCGGCGCGCCGCGGCGATCCGCCGCGGCGGCGCGCGATCGCGGCGGCGCCGGCGAGGGCGCCGCTGCTCGAGCGATCGGCGCGGCGGAGGCGGCGGAGCTGGCGCTCGCGATCGCGCGGGTACCGCCGGATCCGCTCGCGATCGAGGCGATCGAGCAGCGCGACGACGCGCCCGCCAGCCTGGTCGTCGCCGCGGCGAACGCGCTCCGGCTGCACGGCGATCTCGGGCGCGCGCGGAGCCTGATGCTGCGCGCGTCCGTGCGGGGAGCGACCGAGTCCGCGGCGCTCGCCGCCGAGATCCTGCGTCGCGCCGGGGATCGCGCGCTCGCCGAGGAGCGCGCCCGCGCCGCCATCGACGCCGGCGCGGACCCGGACGGGCGCGCGGCCGCGGTGCTCGCGCGCGTCGCGATCGACGCGGGGGCGCTGGACGCGGCCGAGGCGCTCGCCGGGGAGGCGGCCAGCGCGCCGCTCTGCGAGGTGCGCGCGCTGATCGCGGCGCTGCGCGGCGACGCCGCGCGGGCGCTGTCCGAGGTGGCGCGCGGCGAGGCGCTCGCGGGCTCGGTCGAGGAGCTCGCGCGGATGGCCGCCGTGCGCGGCTACGCGCTCCACGCGAGCGATCCGGAGCGCGCGCACGCGGCGTTCAGCGCCGCGGTCGACTACGCCGTGCGCGCCGGGGCCGTGGTCGAAGAGGCGACCTACCGGACCGGGGAGGCGGCGGCGGCGGTGGATCTCGGCGATCTCGAGGGCGCGATCGCGACCTCGACCCGCGCGGCGCTGCTCTGGGAGCACCTCGGCCGGCCCGCGCAGGGCGCCCGCGCGCTGCTCGCGTGCGCGGCCGCCTACGCCACCGCGGGCCTCGCGCACGAGACCCGCCGGATGGCCGAGGACGCCATCGCGCGGGCGCGCGACGCGGGCGACGCGAAGGCGGAGGCCTACGCGCTCTGGGCGATCGCGGACGTGGCCGCGGCGCGGGGGGACGGCGCCGCGGGCGAGGAGCTCGGCGCGCGCCCCGACGCGCGCGCGGCGGCGGAGCGCGCGGCGGCGCTCCTCGCCGGCGGCTCCGCGGACGACGCGCTCCGGGCGGCCGCGCGGCTCCTGCGCCACGGCGCGGGCGAGATCGACGGCGCCCGCGTCGAGGAGCTCGACGAGCTCGCGAGCGGCCCGGACCTCGCCGCGGCCTCGCGGCTCGACTGGTGGGGGGCGCGCGCGGCGCGCGCGCTCGCCGCGGACGACGTCGGGGGCGCGCCCGGCGAGGACCCTGGGCAGGGCGGCGCGGCGCGCCCGGCGACGGACGGCGGCCGCGTCGACCGCGTCCTCGCCGCGCTCGCCGCGCTGGCGGGCGCGCGCGCGCCGGTCGCGTCGCGCGGCCCGGCGCTCGCGGCGGCGCACGCGCTCGCGGTCAAGGCCGGGCAGACCGACGTCGCGCACCGGCTGCTCGCGGCGCTCGCCGAGGCCGCGCGCGAGCTCTGCCGGCGCAACGCGGACGCGGGCTCGGCGGGGGCCTCCGCCGCCTCGCCGGGCGCGCGGGGGCTCTCGGGCGCGATCCGGTCGCTGCCGTGGGTGGCCCGGGCGCGGGCGCTGCCGGAGACCGGCCTCGGTCCCGAGCAGGCGCGCGATCTGGAGGCGCTCGTCGGCGCGCTCGGCGAGCGCGAGCGGCTCGCGCCGCTGCTCGACCGGGTCGTCGACGCGCTCGTGCTCTGGACGGGGGTCGAGCGGGGGCTCTTGCTCCTGCGCGCCCCGAACGGGCGCCTCGTCCCGCGGGCCGCGCGCAACCTGGCGCGCTCGCGCCTCGGGGCGGAGCAGCTCGCGCTGTCCGAGACGCTCGCGCGCCGCGCCCTGGAGGCGCGCGAGCCGGTGGTCGCCGTCGACGCCGCGGGGGAGCTGCCGAGCGTGCACCGCAGCGTGCACGCGCTGAAGCTGCGGAGCGTGCTGGCCGTGCCGCTCATCGCGCGCGGCGAGGCGCTCGGCGTCGTCTACCTCGACGATCGCGTGCGCCGCGGCGCGTTCGGGGCGCAGGAGCTCCGGTGGGCGCGCACCATCGCGTCGGTCGCGGCGCTGGCGATCGCCGACGCGCGCGCGCAGGTCGAGCTGCGCCGCGCCGCTCGACGCGCGGAGCGCGCGTCGGCGCGGCTCGCCGGGGAGCTCGCGCGGCGCGAGGCGGAGCTCGACGCCGCGGCGCTCGAGCTCGCGAGGGCGCGCGGCGGCCGGGACACGCGCTACCGGTACGACGCCATCATCGGCGAGAGCGAGCCCGTGTGCGCGATGCTGCGCCTCGTGGATCGCGTGACCGCGTCCGAGGTGCCGGTGCTCATCCACGGCGAGTCGGGCTGCGGCAAGGAGCTCGTGGCGCGGGCCATCCACCACAACGGCCCCCGCGCGGCGCGCCCGTTCGTGAGCGAGAACTGCGGCGCGATCCCCGAGGGGCTGCTCGAGTCGGCGCTCTTCGGTCACGTGCGCGGCGCGTTCACGGGCGCGGATCGGCCGCGCGCCGGGCTCTTCGAGGTGGCCGATCGGGGCACGCTGTTCCTCGACGAGATCGGCGAGATGAGCCTCGCCATGCAGACGAAGCTGCTGCGCGTCCTCGAGGACGGCCTCGTGCGGCCGCTCGGCTCGGAGCGGGCGCGCAAGGTCGACGTGCGCGTCATCGCGGCGACCCACCGCGATCTGGAGGCGCTGGTCCGCGCCCGCGCCTTCCGCGAGGACCTGTTCTACCGGCTGAACATCATCACGATCCGGGTGCCGCCGCTGCGCGAGCGCGCGACGGACGTGCCGCTCATCGTCCAGCACCTCATCGCGAAGCACGGCCGCGGCCCGGTCCGCGTCACGCGCGGGGCGATGGAGCGGCTCTCGGCCTACGGGTGGCCCGGCAACGTGCGCCAGCTGGAGAACGAGATCCGGCGGGCGATCGTGCTCTGCGACGGGACCATCGATCGAGAGCACCTGTCGCCCGAGATCGCGCACGGCGGCGGCGCGGCGCCGCGCGAGCTCGGCCTCAACGTCCGCGCGAGGATCGACGCGCTGGAGACGGAGCTCGTGCGCGACGCGCTGGAGCGCACGCGCGGGAACCAGACGCAGGCCGCCAAGCTGCTCGGGCTGTCGAGGTTCGGCCTGCAGAAGATGATCAAGCGGCTCGCCATCGAGGCGTGAGGCGAGCCCGGGCGCGCGTCACCGCTGCTTCACGAGCGCGCCGGCGTCGCGCAGGATCGCGGGGATCCCCTCGTCGTTCGCCTCGTAGTAGCCGCGGATCACGCCCTCCTGGTCGACCAGCACGAGGCGCTCGCCGTGGAAGATGCTGAAGATGCCCGGGCTCGACTCCTTCTTGCCCATCGCGATCTTGAAGCCCTTGAGGATCGTCGACTCTATCTGATCGAGAGGGCCTGTCAGGAGCGTCCAGCGCTCGAGCGGGAGCTTCTGCGACGCCGCGTAGGCCGCGAGCACCTCCGGCGTGTCGTTCTCCGGGTCGACGGTGAACGTCACGAGGTGGAGCGCGCCGCCGAGGTCGCGCCCTCGCTGCTCGATCTCCTTCATGCGCTGCGTGAGCTTGGGGCAGACGGTCGGGCACGTCGTGAAGATGAAGTCGGCGATCCACACCCGGCCCCGGAGCTGCTCGAGCCCGAACCGCTGGCCCCGCTGATCCGTCAGCTCGAACGCCGGCAGCGGGATGCGCACCGCGGGCGCCTCGGCGGCGTGGCCGCGGACCGCGCGGCCGACGAAGAAGGGCACGACGAGCCCGATCAGCGCGACGAGCGCGACCCAGAAGAGCGGCCTGCGGGTGAGCGCCCCGCGCCGGGGCCACGGCGCGGGGCCGTCCTCGGACGGAAGCCGCTCGCCGGTCGGTTCTGCGGGAGGAGGAGCGCCGTTCGCCTGGCGCGTCGGCTCCATGGCAACCATCCGGGGACGCTTAAGGGCCGGTCCCCGGCGCGTCAAGGCGGCGGGGCGCCGCTCAGGCGCCGATCATCAGCGCGGCGAAGAGGAGCACCAGGTACACCATCGAGGCGAAGAAGACCCGACGCGCCCAGCGCGCCTTGGTGCCCGCGAGGAGGCCGCAGGCGCCCAGCGCGAAGAAGGCCCCGCCGAGGAGGACCGCGACGCCGAAGTAGACAGGGCCCGCCACGCCGAGCGGGACCAGGAGCATCGAGGCCACCATGAGCAGCGCGAGATAGCCGACGATGTGGCGCCACGTCGTGTGGTCGCCCTTCTCGAGCGGCAGCACCTTGAGCCCAGCGCGCCGGTACTCGTCCTGACGGAAGAGCGAGATCGCCAGGAAATGCGGGATCTGCCAGAGGAACATGACGGCGAAGAGCAGGAAGCCGGGGGCGTCGATCTGCCCGGTGACGCTCGTCCACCCGAGCAGGGGCGGGATGGCGCCAGGGATCGCGCCGATCGGCAGCGAGAGCGTCGTCCTCCGCTTGAGCGGGGTGTAGACGAGCACGTAGCTGAGCAGCGCCAGCGCGGCGAGCGCGCCCGTGACCGCGTTGACCCCGAGGACCAGCAGCGGAATCGAGCTGGCCGAGAGCGCGATCCCGAACCAGAGCGCCACCTCCGGCGCGAGCCGCCGCGCCGGCAAGGGGCGGTTCCGCGTCCGCTCCATCAGCAGATCGGTGTCGCGCTCGATGTACATGTTGAGCGCATTGGCGCCGGACACCACGAGGACCGTCCCGAGCAGCGCCAGCGCGAGCTGGGTCACGGGCACCGCCGCGCGGTCGACCGCTCCCTCTCCGCCCACACCGGCGTGGAGGTAACGGCTCGCGACCCACATGCCGCCGAGCATCGTGGCGACCACCATCCTCGTGATGCGCGGCTTGGTGAGGCTCACCAGATCGGCCGCTACCTTGAGCAGCGGGCGCGCGCTCGAGGGGATCGCACAGCCGTCGCTCTCGGAAGGCTCGGCCTGGCGGATGTAAGGGACCGGGGCCCGCTCCGTGGCCTGCTCGGCGCTCATGGTCACGCGCGCACCTCGCCGCCGCGACCGGCGCTCGCGCCGCGCGGCCGCGCGGCACCTCCAGAGACCCTTGTAGGCGGGATAGCCAGGCCGGAAAACGACGTCATCGCCTGAGCGCGGGTGGCGGGGGAGAACAGCATCGGGGCCGGGAGACTAGCGCGCGCAACGTGGCTCGGGGAGTCGAGTTCGTCGGTCGTCGCCGCTTCCCTTTAGGGCACGAGTCGCCGTGTGGCAACCGTCGCGACGCGCCCGTCTTCGTTCTTCGCGCTTCCCTGCGCTCGGCGAGCCATGGAAGGCCGCTCCTCGGCGCTGCTCGCCGCCAACCGAGCGGCCCCGGGCGCGCCGGCGCCGGCCGCGGGCGGTGACAGGGACCTCACCAAAGGCCCTTGAGCTCGTCCTTGTTCTCCGCCGGCTCAGGCTCGGTGCCGGCGTACGTGAACGTGACCTGGGCGGGCTTGTCGTCCGTGACCGTGACGTCGGCCTTCTTGAGGCCATAGCGCGCGTGCCAGGCCTCGAGCTTGTACTTGCCGGCAGGGACCTTCTCGATCACGAAGGAGCCGTCATCGCCGCTCACGGCGAAGAACGGGTGATCCGTCACCACGACAAAGCCGCGCATCCACGGGTGTATGTCGCAGGTGAGCTTGATGATGCCGTCGCTCCACGCCTTCGTGAGCGGGTCGGCGCCCCTCGGCTGCGCCTGGTTGAACAGCGTCTCAGAGCCCTTGTAGGTGTGCACGTTGTGCAGCGTCCGGTCGCTGTTCTTGATGTCGACCTGCTGCCCGGAGACCACGCCCTGGATGCGCGGCTCATACATGCAGTCCTTCTGGTCGACCACGGCGTGCGCGTCGGGCGCCTTCCAGCTGCCCTGCACGCCCCCGACCGCGATGCGGACGAGGGTGTCCTTGAGCTTTCCATCGTTGGCGACGACAGCGTTGTACACGACGTCCTTGTCCTGGCAGACCGGGGCGTCCTTGCGCGCAGCCGGGACCTTCATCTCGACCGGCTTGCCGGTGAGCTTGACCACCCCCTTGATCGTCCCCTTGCCCTCGGGCGCGGGCGGCGCGGCCGCCTGCCCCGTCGCCTTCGGCGCTTCAGGCACCTTCGGCGCCTCGGACGCCTGCGGCGCCGCGCCGGGCTTCTCGGCCGACGCCGGCGGCGCGACGGCCGTGGATGTCGCCGCCGCGCCGCCGGCGGGCCTCGATGGCTCCTCGGGGCACCCGACGCCGAGCGTCAGCGCGGCGAGCGCCAGGGCGGACAGCGAGACGAGATCGCGACGATGCATGAGACTCTCCCGTGCCCATGGCGCGCCACGCGAGCCTGGGTCGCGCCCCACGAGACCAGGTGGAAGGAGAGGCCGGCGGGACCGGACGGCTCCCGCGCCGTCCCGGCGGCGAGATCAGGTGGAACGCTGCGCGCGGAGCTCCCGCGCGGCGAGGGCGTGCTTAACGAGGGTCGTCGCTCGCGTCAACCGGACGCGCCCCCCGTGGCGTCCGGCTTCCCGGCGCCCGGGAGCGCGCTCGAGGTGCGCTCGCGCTCGGTCGCGAGCATGGCCGCCCAGAAGCCGCGCTCGTCGCGCGCGGCGAGCGCGACGCAGAGGGCGGCGATCACCAGCGACAGCGCGCCGAGCGGCACCTCGGGGGCGCTGCGCGCGACGAGCAGCAGCGCGAGCGCGCCGCCGAGCGCCGGCAGCCGCGGCGGCGCGACGAGCGCGAGCGCGGCGACCACCACCGAGAGCGCGGCGGCGAAGAGCTGCATCGAGAGCGGCACGACCGGCGCGGGGCGCGTGAGCAGCCGGTCGAGCGCGCGGCGGAAGAGCGTCTCGACCATCGATGCGTCGTCGGCCGCGCCCGCGAGCGCCGCCCGGGTGGCGAGCAGCGCCGAGGCGAGCGCCGCGAGCGAGAGCGGGCTGACGAGGCGCGGCCGCGCCGGCTCGGCGTCGCGCGGCCGCGCCTCGCGGCCCGCGCCGAGCGCGACCGTCGCCACGAGGACGGCCAGCGCGTCGAGCGCGAACGCGGCCGTAGCCACCGAGCTCGTCGCGCCGGCGAGCGCCTTCGAGCCGCGGTCGTTCGCCCAGACGGCGAGGAGGACGCCGGTGAGCCGCACGAGCGCGGAGGCGCCGGCGAGCCCGAGCGCGGCCGCGACCGGCCGCATGAACGGCACGCGGAGCGCCTCCCAGGCGCTGCCGACGGCGAGGATCGCCGCGCTCACGCCGATCAGCGCGGCGGAGAGATCGGGCACGCGCTGCACGGTCGCGTGCAGGACGACGAGGATGACGAAGCTGCCAGCGACGATCGCGCCGATCCGCAGCGCGTACGGGACGCGGCTCCGCACGACCGCGCCGATCAGCGCCATCGCGATGACGATCGCGCCGATCGCGAAGAGCTGCGAGGCGCCGGCGCCGGCGAGCTCGACCGTGTGCGCGGCGCGCTCGATGCCCACGGCCAGGCCGACCATCGCGGGCGCGAGCATGCGGCCGAGGATCATCGCGAGCAGGGCGAGGACGGCGAGCGGCCGGATCAGCCTGAGCACGGGCAAGCCGGCGAGCGGCGGCCGCTCGGCGGCGGACGGGCGCTGTTCCGCGGACGGGCGCTCGGCGGCGGACGGGCGCTCGGCGGCGGACGGGCGCTGTTCCGCGGGCGGCGCGTCGCCGCCCTCCTCGCTGCGGGGCGAGGCGGCGGGGTCCGGTGCGGCGGAGGGAGGAGGGGCTTCGGGGGGAAGATCGATGTTGAGGAGCATGAAGAAGAGCGCCCGTCGCTCAGCCCTTGTCCCAGGCGCGGGGGGCGTCGAGGTCGGTGAAGACCGCAGCGGTCGCCGAGGCGTCGATCAGGTCCTGCATCCGCTGGCCGCCGGCCTCTTCGACGATGCGGTCGTCGTACTCGTCCGCGAGCACCGACAGATCCCGGAGGGCGACCAGGATCTCGTCGGCGTCGAGCGTCTCGCCGCCGAGGAGCGTGTGCACGATGACCACACACGAGCCCTGCGCGACGTAGCCGAACGCGCCGAAGCGGATGCGCGCGTTCAGGCGGAGCAGCTTCATCGCGAGATCCGGCGTCATCTCGACGCCGCGGGCGAGCTGCGCGACGAGCCGCACGAGCGCGCGATCGGGCGCCCAGGGCAGGACGTGAAGGTAGACGTATGCGGTCCCCTGTCGGACAACGTAGAACTGCGGCTCGATCCGGGTGAACGCCGGAGAATCCGCGAGCGCCGCCTCGATGCGCGCGTTGGTCACCTGAACGGCAGCGTCGGAATCCTTCGGCATACCGCCGAGGATACATCGCCGCGGTCCGCGTGCAGAGCCGGGACCTAACGCCGGAGCGGAAGCAGCGGTCCGGGCGGTGCCAGCGTCTTCTCGTCGCCCGGGACGGGCCGCGGCGCCCTGCGCACCGGCGCCGGCTCGACCGGGGCGGCCTCGGACCCCGCCTTCAGCAGGAAGGGGCGGGCGTTGCGGGTGGAGCACGCGTCGTACGGATCCCGGTGGAACTCCCAGTGCAGGTACACGTTGCCGTCCGGCGAGACGATCGCGTCCGGCGCCTTTCCGAACGGCGACGCGCGATGCACCGAGTTGAGCGCGACGATGTCGAACGCCGTCATGCCGCTCGGCTTCGTGACCCCGAGGCGCACGATGCTGCCGCTGTCCTTGTTGAGCACGATCTCCAGGTGCGTGACCCGGTTCTGGTTGAACGCGTGCCCGGCGGGCAGGCTCTCGAGCGACGCCAGGAACTCCTCCGCGAAGATCGGGTGGAGCCGGTTGTGGATCATGTTGATGTACGTCGCGAACGGCACCCGCGCGGCGTTGAGCGAGGTCTGGTTGCCGGGCTTGACCGAAGGGTCGTAGTTCTCGATCGCGGCGCGCCACTTCTTCCACTTGTCCGTCGTCTCCCACGATCCCCGGTGCGCGCTCTTGCGGGACGCGCCGTCCGAGGCCCGTTCCGCCCTGAGCTTCTCGTTGCCCACGGCCGCCTGCACGCCGGCCATGTTCAGGTTGAGGTTGGGCCCGCCAGGCAGCCCTGGCGCGCCGAGGCCGATCGACCCGACGCGGACGGGGCTCTGGTAGGGCTGCGGTGTCGCCTTCTTCCCGGCGACGCGGCTCTTGCCGTCGCCGCCCGGGTTCGCCGGGTTGAGGGTGTAGCCCCCGCGCTGGCCGTCGACGACCTCGGGCGACGCCGGGCCCGCTCCCCCCGCGGCCCCCTTCTCCGGCGCCGGCACGGCCGGGGGCGCCTGCGCAACGCGGCCGCCGCCGCTCGCGCCCGGGACGCTCTGGGGCGGCGCCGTCCGCGGGGCCTCTGCGGCCTGCGCCGGGGACGGCGGGCTGTGGTGCTCCGCGCTCTCGCTGTCGGGGCGCTTCTCGCCGGGCGCGTTCTTCTCGTTGCCGGCGCGCTCCTCGCTGTGAGCGCTGTGATCGTGGTCGCTGTCGCCGACCATGTCCTCCGGACCCCTCGGGCCGGTCGGGCTCCCGGGCGTGGGCGCGGGGTCGTCCTGATCCTTCGAGCGGATCTGCGCCATGGTCTCCTCGGCGACCTTGTTGGCGTCGTCCGCGATCCGGTTCGCCTCGGGGTTGTCTTCCTGGTTCTTCTCGACGTGCTGGCGGACGGCGATCCGCCGGTCCGCCGGCGGCGGCGGCGGCTGCGGCACCGGCTGGACCGGGACCACCTTGGCCACCTCTTCCTTGGGCGGCTCGGGCTTCGGCGGCGCGGGCGGAGGCGCCTTCGCCTGGCGCGGCGGCTCGGGCTTCGGCGGCTTCTTCTCCGCCCTGGCCGGCTCGGGCTGCTGCTCCGGATCGGGCGGCGCGTCCTTGTCGGGCTCGCTGTCCGGCGATCGCTCCGGCGGCGCGAGCGGGGCGGGAGGCGGCGTCGCCGAGAGGCCGTCGGTCAGCACCTCGAACGTCGTATCGCCGGGGCGGAGGCCCTCCCGCACCGCGTGGACCATCCGGCGGAGCTGCGCCCGATCCTCGATGACCTGCGCCACCTCGACCGCGCCCCCGCCGCCCGCCATGTGCGCCACGATCGCCGCGCAGACCCACAGGGCGAGCGGAATGTGGGCGTCGCGCGACATGCTGCTCAGCGCCTCCGCGCTGCAGAGGCCGCACCGCGCGATGCGGCGCAGCCGGAACAGCAGCGAACGACGACCACCGGTGGCACCTCCAGACTCCGCGTGAACGACCTGCTCGAACAGTACGCCGATGCGAAAAGCGCACCCAGGAAGCGCCTCGAACCTAGCATCCGGGGATCAGCACAGCAACGGTCGGCGCGCGCGGGGCCCTCGCTTCTGCCGCGCCCGCCGCCGCCGCGCGCGGCGCGTCCACCGCCGCGCGCTGCGATCAGAGCTTGTTGATCGCGTCCCAGTGCTCGGCGATCTCCTGCGCCGTCCAGACGCCGCCCTCGTCCTTGAACTTTCCGGGGCTCTGAACGACCTTGTAAATGTACATCTGCGCGCCGGCGACGGCGAGGACGTTGCCGGTCCGGTCGGCGCACAGGTCGGACGCGAGGAACAGCGCCGCGGGCGCGACGTGCGCCGGCGTGAGCGTGTCGCCGGTCGACTGGAACATGGGCAGATCCTCCGTCATGCGGGTCTTGGCGATGGGCGCGACGGCGTTGACGGTGATCCGCTGCTTCTGCAGCTCGATCGCGGCGGTGCGGGTGAGCCCGTAGATGCCGGCCTTGGCAGCCGCGTAGTTGGCCTGCCCGAAGTTGCCGAGCATCCCCGAGACGCTCGTGGTGTTCACGATCCGCCCTCCCTCGCCCTGCGCGACCATCTGCTTCGCGGCGGCCTGCGTGCACAGGAACGTCCCCTTCAGGTGCACGGCGATGACGGCGTCCCACATCGCCTCATCCATCTTGAGGAGCGTCTTGTCGCGGAGGATCCCCGCGTTGTTCACCAGGATGTCGACCCTGCCGAACGCGTCGACGGCCGTCTTCACGATCCTCGCCGCGCCGTCGGGGGTGGCCACGTTGTCGAAGCTCGGCGCGGCCTGCCCGCCCGCGGCCCGGATCTCCTCCGCGACCTGCGCCGCCATCGCGTCGCTCGAGCCCGACCCGTCGCGCGCGCCGCCGAGATCGTTGACGACGACCTTCGCGCCCTCGCGGGCGAAGAGCAGCGCTTCCTCGCGGCCGATCCCGCCGCCGGCTCCCGTGATGATCGCGACCTTTCCGTCGAGCAAGCCCATCGCAGATTCCTCCTGATCCGCGCGCCGGCGCGCCGCGCCGGGCCGTTTTCGCGCGGAGCTTCGCACAGCGGGCCGCGGCCTGGGCGCACATTCGTGCGTGCCGGCGGCCGCGCGCCCTCTGCCTGCCTGCCTGCCCGCGCGGGCGGGCCCTTCCGCCCTCGTCCCCGCGCGCCCTCTGCCCGCCCGCGCGCCGCGCCGCTTCTTTGCCCGAACGCGGCCGGCGATGATAACGCCGCCTTCGATGCAACTGCCCAGTCGCCTTTCCACGTCGACCCTGGGAGACCTGCTCGGCGCGCTCTGCCGCGAGAGGACCACCGGGCTCCTGGAGCTCTGCGAGCTCCGGACGCCGAGCGGCTCCACGGTGCCCGGCCGCCAGCACAGGATCCAGCTCTTCTCCGGCCTGGTGACGGCGGTCGAGACGCCGCTCCGGGTGCCCCGCCTCGGCGAGATCCTCGCGCGGGAGGGCTCGGCGCCCGAGCCGTCGATCCAGCGGCTGGCCGCGCTCGTGGCCGCGCACCGGGGGCGCCGGACCGGCGAGGTGCTCGTGGCCGCGGGGCTCATTCCCGAGAGCGCGGTCGAGCGCGCGCTCCGGATCCAGCTCCGCGCCCGCCTCGAGGCGCTCTTCGCCATCGAGGAGGCGACCATCTGCTTCCACACGGCGAGGCCGCTCGCCGGGTCGCTGCGGCAGACCGGCCCGCTCTCGCCGAGCGATTTCCTCCACGGCCGCCCCCGCGCGCGCGACCGCCACCGGCGCGCCGCGAGCGCGGGCGCCCCGCGCGGCGGGCCGTCGAGCGGGGCGCCGTCGAGCGCGCCGCCGCGCGCCGTCCGGCTGGACGAGCCGCGGCGCCGCGCGCTCGAGGTGCTCGGCCTGCGCGAGGGCGCGACCGAGGTCGAGATCCGCCGCAGCTTCCGCCGGCTCGCCGCGGTCCTGCACCCCGACCGCGGCGCCTCGCAGCCCGGCGAGCGCGCCCAGCGCACCGCGCGGTTCGCCGAGCTCTCGGCCGCCTATCACCTGCTCGTCGCCTGACCGCGACCCGCCGCCTGACCGCGCCCCGCCGCCAGGCCGCGACCCGCCGCCTGCTCGCCGCCGGACGCTAGACCCTGCCCACCAGGCGCTCGACCAGGAACGAGGCCACGGTGATCGGCTTCGTGCCGGGGCCGAAGCCGGCGTCGAAGCCGAGCTCGACGGCGAGGTTGTGGTCGATGCGCGGGCCGCCGAGGAGCAGGATCACCTTGTCCCGGAAGCCCTGGCGCGTCGCCATCTCGACGAGGGCCGCCGCGTTCTCCTTGTGGCAGTTCCGCTGCGTGATCACCTGCGAGACCAGGATGGCGTCGGCGCCGAGCGCCTTGGCCTTCTCGCAGAGCTCGGCGTTCTCGACCTGCGCGCCGAGGTTGTGCGCGTCGAAGCACTTGAAGCTCTCGAGCCCCTTCTCCCCGGCAAAGCCCTTGTAGTTCAGGATCGCGTCGATGCCCACGGTGTGCGCGTCGCTGCCGGTGCACGCGCCCACGACCACGATCTTGCGGCCGAGCTTCTTCGCCTGCTCCTCGATCTGGTCGCGCGTGAGCGGCTGTGCCGCGAGCTCCTCCACCTCGATGTCCGAGGTGTCGATCCCGTGCTGGGAGTGGCCGTAGACGACGAAATACGTGTGCTCCCGGCTGGCCTGCTCCATCGCCGTGACCAGCGGCTCGCGCAGCCCGTGCGCCTCGGCGAAGCGCTTCGCCGCCTCGCGCGCGCGATCGCCCGGCAGGATGCGGAGGGTGAACGACATCTGGACCATCCCGTCGCCCTCGCGATCGCCATACGCACGCAGGATGTCTCGCTGTGTCATGCTCACCTCGGTCTCACAGGGCGGAAGGCGCCGATCCCCCATCAACAGTAGCGCCAGGCGGCCTTACGTGGCCAGGGCCATCGCGCGACGGAAAGAGCGCGCAGAGGCTCGCGTCGATAGGAAGAATGCCTTTTGAAGACGTCCGTGAACTGGCTTTCAGAAGCGGTTCATGTCCGGCTCCGGCTCCGGCACGGGAGGAGATGAACCGCCGAGACGCCGAGGACGCCAAGAGAACCAGAAAATCTCGCTTCTTGGTGTCCTTTGGCGTCCTTGGTGTCTTGGCGGTCCTCTGTACGTTCCAGTCGCTCCGTCCCGCCAGCGCCGGAAGGCGCGCCGCCCTAAGGTCGCTCCAGCACCTCGAGGATCGGATTCAGGTACTCCGGGTGCCGGGCCGCGACCCCCGAGTACCCCTTCCCTCCGGTGCGCGTGCGCTTCACGTCGCCGAACGCGCCGCGCCCGATCGCGTCCCAGAGGGTCTCCCGCTCGACCTCGCGCAGGAGCGCGTGCGCCTTGTCGAGGACCTCGCGGGCGCGCGACTCGACGATGCCGCCCGGCTTCCACTGGATCTCGTCGCCGAGGTGCCGCGCCGCCGTGAAGACGTAACGGGCGCTCTTCAGCGAGAGATACCGGTCCATGAGGAGCGGCGTGTGGATCGCCTCGCTGAACATCCCGAGCAGCTCGATCGACTGGCCGGTCGTGATCCCGACCAGGTTGAACATCGCGTCGTGGACGTGGCTGTGGAAGATGTCGCCCGTCTTGAACTTCGTGGGCGGCATCCACTTGATCGGGTGCCGATCGAAGATCTGCCGGACGAGCTGGGCCTGGGCGAGCTCGAAGAGGAGGCTGTCCTCGAGCCAGGGGTTGATCTCGAACGCGTGGCCGAGGCCCATCTGCTCCTCGCGGAGGCCCGCGCGCCGGGCGAACGCCTCGTTGATGAACTGCGACGCGAGCACCGTATGGGCCTTCTCGACGGCGTCGGCGGTCGTGAGGTAGTTGTCCTCTCCCGTGTTGATGACGATGCCGCTCCTCGCGATGATCCTGCGCGAGAAGTACTGATCGATGAACGTCCGCTGCATGTTGATGTCGCGGAACAGGATCCCGTACATCGCGTCGTTGAGCAGCATGTCGAGCCGCTCGACCGCCGCCATCCAGGCGATCTCGCTCATGCACAGGCCGGACGAGTAGTTCGTCTGCGCGAGGTAGGTGCCGGTGTCGCGGGTCGCCTCGTCGGTGGCGCGGCGGATGATCCGGAAATTCTCCTGGGTCGCGTACGTGCCGCCGTACCCCTCGGTGGTCGGCCCCTCCGGGACGTAGTCGAGGAGCGACTGGGCGGTCGCGCGGATCACGGCGACGATGTCGGCCCCGGCGAAGCCGGCGGCCTTGGCCTGGACGGCGTCGTCGTAGATGTTGCCGGTCGCGACGATGACGTACTTGAGCGGCGCCGCGCCGACCCGGTGCGCCGCCTTGTTGGCCTCGCGCTCGTCCCGGGCCCCGTCGATCCGGGCGATCGCCTCCCGCGTCGCCGCCTCGAGCGCGCCGCGCGCCTCGGCCGTGGACGGGCCCGAGCCGAAGTCGGCCGCCTCGCTGAACGCCAGCATCTCGGCCGCCTCCTGCACCGAGGCGGCGCCCTCGCAGAGCGCCCGGCCGAGGTGGTACGCGACGCCGCGGCCGATCTGCCCCGCCTTGTGGATGCGATCCACGAGCGCGTTCACGAGCGGCGTCCCCTCCGCGTCGGCGCCGACCACGCCGTAGGCGCGCGCCACGGTGCGCTCGACGCCGACCGTGGTGTGGCGGTCGATGAAGCGCTGCACCTCGTCGGCGATGTCGGCGGCGAACGCGCGGCACGCCTCCACCTTTTCCTGCTCCACCGGCACGGTCGTCATGGATTTCTCCGGGGCAGGCGGTCTTAGCGCACTCTCACCGCGGCCGGTACTCCGGCGCGGGATCCGCGGCGCGGCGGCCGGCCGCGCGCGGCGCGCGACAGCGCGGGATCCGCGGCGGCGGCGTGCGATCCCGCACGTGCGCGGCGCGACCGGCGGCGCTAGACGGGGGGCATGGGCAAGCTCATCCTGCTCTTCACGGCGGTCCCGATCCTGGAGCTGTGGCTGCTCCTGTCGATCGGCGACCTCATCGGCTTCTGGCCGACGGTGGCGATCGCGCTCGGAACGGCCGTCCTCGGGGCGGCGCTCGCGAAGCGCGAGGGGCTCAAGGTGCTCGGCTCCTGGCGAGGCGCGATGGCCGAGGGCCGCGTCCCGGACGAGGGGCTCACCGGAGGGCTGCTCGCGCTCCTCGGCGCGGCGCTGCTCGTCACGCCGGGGGTGCTGACCGACGTGGCGGGGCTCCTGCTGCTGCTCCCGCCCGTGCGCCGCCGGATCGCCGCGGCCGTGCGCGAGCGGTTCGAGCGGCGCGTGGCCGCGGCGAGCGCCGGCGGCTTCGGCGGGGCCGGCCCGGGCAACGGGGAGCTCTTCGTCATGAGGGTCATCGACCTCGGCGGCGGGCCGTTCGGCGGCGGGCCGTTCGGCGAGGCAGGCGCGCGGCGCCCCGGCGCCTCCCGCGGTTGGCCGGCGTCAGGCCAGGTCATCGACGTCGAGGCCGAGGTGACCGAGGACGGCGAGCGCGGCGGGACAGCGCAAGAGGCGCGACGACTGCCCCGCTGACGCCCCGTGACATCGATGTTTCAGCGAGCGCATGCGCGCTCTCGCGCCTCCCGCGCGCCTCCCGCGTACTGGCCGACTCTGGCGCTCGACGCCGGAACACCCGCGTCAGGAGCCGGCGAAACACGCAAGCAACAGCGTAAGATGATGATTCACGCTCGGGCTGCATGAATGAAACGACAAAGAAACAAAGCCTATTGTAGGCTCCTGAACGTCGTCGGAGTGGCCCGACATCTCAGGAGAAACGACATGAAGATCTGAGTTCGCACAACGTCACGCGACAACGCACAAGGAAACCAACGCAGCAACCCCCTATGCTAGATCCAACGCGACACGCGATCCCATCGAACCCAACGCGCCGCTCGGGCAGCGGCGCGACGAACGGCCCCGGCACGGCTTCCAGCCCCGAACAGCAGACGCGCGCTCGCACGGGCGCGCCTCGAGCGGCGATGAGCCAGCGATCCCACGGCGTGGCCTCGCGGAGGGCGCCGCGATGAGGCTCATCAAATCCGTGGCCGGCCGGCTGCTCGGGTACGTCGATCCGAGGGAGCCGCTCGGCACCTCGCTCATCAACGCCCTCTCCCGCCTGCCCATCAACCTCGCCGCGGACGCCGTGTGCCTCCGGAGGAACGCGGACTCCGGCGCGCTCGAGGTGCTCCTGACCCAGCGAGGAGCGTCGGAGTCGGAGCCCGGAGAGTGGTGCTGCCCCGGGAGCGTCCTCTCGCCGGGCGAGCAGCCCGAGCACGTGCTCCACCGGGTCGGGATGACGATCTCCGATTTCACGTTCGTCGGCGACTACTTCTCGGCCGCCGCGCGCGGCTGGATGCTCTCCCGGGTCCATCAGGCGAAGCTCGCCGAGGTCCCGGCCACCGGCGCCTGGTGGCCCGTCGAGCAGCTGCCGAACAACATGGTGCCCAAGCACCGCGAGCAGCTCATCCCGATGGCGATCAAGGCCTTCCACGCCCAGCGCGCGAAGCTCGCGCAGAAGATCGCCCCCGCGCCGCTCACGTGAGCCGCGCGCGGCGGGGCCCCCCTCGCCGACGCGCGAGCGGGCCCCGCGGGCTCGGGACCTCCCTGCCACGACTCGGGACTTCCCTGCGACAACTCGGGACGTCCCTGCCACGACTCGGGACCTCCCTGCCATGACGACCGCTGCCGCGGCGCAGGCCAGCGCCTCTCCGCGGCGTGTCCGCCGGTCCCGGTCGTGGTCGCGCCTGCCCGGAAAGAACTCCCATGAAGGCAGAGAGCCGGCCACGGCGATGCGCAGCCCGCACACACCGGGGAACCAGGAGCGGAAGCGGGAGGAACCGTGGGGGGTCCGCGCCGGCCGTCCGCTCGGCGCGCCCGCAGCCGGCCGCTATGGTTCGCGCGCCGCTTCGGCTACGCTGCGCGGTACGGCTGTGGATCCCGGCGGCGGCGCTCTCCGCAGGTGATTCTGCAGGAACATGGAATCCATGACGGTCGACAAGACAGCTCTCATCGTGGGAGGGACGGGCCTGGTCGGCGGCCATTGCCTGCGTCTCCTCGTGCAGCAGCCCGCGTACGCGCGGGTCGTCGCCCTGCTCCGCCGCCCGGCCCCGATCGAGGATCCGCGGCTCTCCCAGCGCATCGTCGACTTCGATCGGCTGGACGGCGCGGAGTTCGCCGGCGTGACCGACGTGTTCTGTGCGCTCGGGACGACCATCGCCAAGGCCGGCTCCGAAGAGGCCTTCTACCAGATCGACTATCGTTACCCGATCACCATCGCCAGGCTCGCCGAGAAGGCGGGGGTGAAGCAGTTCGTCCTCGTCTCCTCCGTGGGCGCCGATCCGCGCTCGACCAGCTTCTACCTGCGCGTGAAGGGCGAGCTCGAGCAGGAGCTCTCGGCCGCGAGCTTCGCGTCGGTCCACGTCCTGCGCCCGAGCCTGCTCCTCGGAGAGCGGGGCGAGGCCAGGAAGGGCGAGGCGATCGGCGTCGCGGCGGCGCAGACGCTCCGGTTCACGATGAAAGGCGGCCTCCGCAGGTACCGCCCGATCGACGCGAGGACCGTCGCCGGCGCCATGATCGCGGCCGCGCTCCAGGGGAACCCCGGCCGCCACGTCTACCACTTCGACGACATGGAAGCGCTCGCCAAGGGCCTCGGCGTCGTCCAGGCCTGATCGCCGCCCGGGTCGCGCGCCGGCGACGCGACGGCCGGCGACGCGATGGCCGAGCGCCCGCGCCGGCCGCGCTGTCGAGCGCGCGCCGCCGGGGCGACCGCCCGCAGCCGCCCCTGCGGCCGGCCGCAGGGCGATCCCCGCGCCGCCATGGCGCCGCCACCCCCGGCGCGACGCAAGCGCGCGGAAGTGCTAGGGCTCGCGGCAGGCACGGCGCTCGCTCGACGCCGCCGCCATGATCTTCGCTGAGCCCCCCTCGCCGATCGTGACCGAGCGCCTCGCCTCCTCCCTGCTCCGCCCCCCGGAGGGCCCGCCCCCGTCGATCGACGCCGTGCTCGCGGACCGGTTCGGCATCGCCTCGTTCCGGCCGTGGCAGCGCGAGGCGATCGACGCCCTGCTCGGGGGCGCGGGCCGCGTCCTCGTGGTCGCGCCGACCGGCGGCGGCAAGTCGCTCTGCTACCAGCTCCCGGCCGTCGCCCTGCCCGGCACCACGCTCGTCCTGAGCCCGCTCATCTCCCTGATGGAAGATCAGGTGCGCGCGCTCGAGGCGCGGGGCATCCCCGCGACGTTCGTCGCCTCCAGCCTCCCGCGCGAGGAGAACGGCCGCCGCCTCGCCGCCCTGCGCCGCGGCGAGTACAAGCTCGTCTACGCCGCGCCCGAGCGCCTCGCCTTCGACGGCTTCCTCGAGGCGCTCGCCGACAGCCGGCTCTCGCTCGTCGCCGTCGACGAGGCGCACTGCATCGTCCAGTGGGGGCACGACTTCCGGCCCGACTACCTGCGCATCGGCGCCGCGCTCGCGCGGCTCCGCCCGCCCCGGGTCCTCGCCTGCACCGCGACCGCGACCCCCGACGCGCGCGACGAGATCATCCGGCGGCTCGGCTGGCCGCGGAGCTCGCCCGACGGCGACGACGACGGCGGCCCCGCGGGCGCGCCCGGGCCCGAAGGCCCGCCGCCCAAGGTCATCCTGCGCGGCTTCGCCAGGCCCAACCTCCACCTGCAGGTCTCCGCGGTGGACGGCCCGCGCGAGGCCGGGCGCCGCACGGCGCGCGCGCTCCTCGAAGCGCTCGGCGACCCCGGGCGGCCCCGCGGCGCGGGCATCGTCTACGCCGCCACCCGCAAGGGCGCGGAGCGCCTGGCCGAGGCGCTCCGCGACGCCGGCTGGAACGCCGAGGCGTACCACGCCGGCCTCGCCCCCGAGTCGCGCGCGCGCCTGTCGGCCGGCTTCGCCGATCGCAGCCTCTCCGTGGTGGTGGCCACGAACGCCTTCGGCATGGGCATCGACCGCCCCGACGTGCGCCTCGTCGTGCACGCCCAGCCGCCGTCGTCGATCGAGGCGTACTACCAGGAGGTCGGCCGCGCCGGCCGCGACGGCGACCCGGCCCGCGGCCTCCTCCTGTTCGCGCCCGCGGACATCGCGCTGCGCCGCCGGCTCTGCCAGCTCGGCGAGGGGGGCGCCGAGGCGAGCGCCGACGACGCCGCGCGCGCGTGGCGGCTCTTCCGCGAGCTGCTCCGGTACATCGACGCCGCGACGTGCCGGCACGACTTCATCCTCCGCTACTTCGGCGACGAGGCCGAGTCGCTCGGCGGCTGCGGCCACTGCGACGTCTGCCTCGAGGTCGACGCCCTGGAGACGAGCGACCCGGCCGCGCTCGCCCGCGACAACGACCTCGTGCGCCGCGCGCTCGCCGGCGTCGCGCGGGCGAAGGGCGGCGCCGGGATGCAGGCGATCGCGTCGATGCTCACCGGCGAGTCGAACGAGCGCGTCCGCCGCATGGGGCTCGACCGGCTCTCGACCTTCGGCGTCCTCGAGGGCAAGCGCCACGAGGAGGCCATGTCGATCCTGCGGGTCCTGCTCGCCAACGCCTGGATCGATCTCACCACCGGCGAGTTCCCCGTCCCGCTCGTCACGCCGGCGGGCTGGCGCGTGATGCGCGGCGAGGTGCCCGCCCGGGTGCGGCTCCCGCTCCCCGCCGCGCGCCGGAAGCCGCAGCGCCGCCCGGCGCCGGCCCCCTCGCCCGCCGCGCGCCCCGCGCGCCCCGCGCGCCCCGCGCCCTCCGCGCCCTCGTCACCGCCGCGCGCCCCGGCGGCCGCGCACGCGTCGATCGCTTCGGCAGCCCACGACGCCGGGCCGGCCGGCGCGCCGGCCGCTCCCCTCGCCTCCTCGCCCGCGCAGGCGGCGCCAGGGGTCGAGCTCGAGGAGCAGGACGTCCCGCTGTTCGAGGCGCTGCGCGCCCACCGGGCCGCGCTCGCCAAGGAGAAGTCGCTGCCCGCGTACATCATCGCGCACGACCGGACGCTCCGGGAGATCGCCCGCATCCGGCCCGCGTCGCTCGACGACCTCGCGCTCGCGCGCGGCATGGGGCAGGCGAAGATCTCGAGCTACGGCGAGGGGATCCTGCGCGTGGTGCGTGAGTTCTCGGGCGCCTGAGCGGATCCGGCCCTGTCTCGTCGGAGCTCCGCCCCGCTCCGCGCCCCGGCGTCCGCTTCGCGGACGCGCTGGTTCCGCGCGTCAGCGATCCCTGACGGAATCGCTGGCGCGCGGAACCAGCCGCGTCGCCCGGTCTCCACGCCTGCCGGCGCGATCGCGCGCGCCCTTCACGCGTGACCGGCGACGCGGAGCTCCGCGATGAGCTGGCCGTCCAGGCTCACGAAGGTCGTGAGCCGGCCCTCGACGTTGATGAAGACGTCGAGCATCACGCCGGCGCCGAGATCCACGACGTGAAGATCGTCCTTGAGGACCACCGCCGGCGCCTCGCCTCCCCTCGGCGGCCGCCTGGACTCCCTCTCCATGACCTTCTTCGAGTTCATGTCCCCCTCCACCCGCTGGCCCGTCCGCGCTGCGCGCCCCCGGAGCCGCCCCCGCGCGCCGCGCCGCCGATCCGGGCGCGATCGCGGCCGCGCGGCGCCGCGTTCTTCGGCGGACACGACAAGCGCGTTCCATGCCGTGCTCGCACGGCCGAAGTGATCCTTCCCTTCACGCAGCCCCCTTTCCCTCCGCTCGTCACCGACCCGCGATGCCTCCATTTCATCGGATCGGTCTGGCGGGAAGATAGGAAGTTCAGAGGACGATCGGACTTTTCTTCCCGGCTTCTCATCCTCGCGCGTGAGCCGGACAACCACGGTCGAACCGGACAACCACGGTCGGTCAGCGCACCCGCGCCCGGGACGCACGCGACGCCGGACCGGGCAACCGAGGTGGTTCAGCTCACCCGCGCCCAGGACGCCAGCGACGCCGCGGCGCTCACGGAGACCCTGCCCGAGGCGATCACCTGGCCGAGGGCCGGCTGCTCCAGGAGCAGCGCCTCGACCCGCAGCAGCGCCGGCAGGTAGACGACCTCCCGCGCCAGGCCGCCGCCCCGGTGGACGCGCGCCGCGATGCGCAGGGCGTCGGCGGTGGAGCGCGCGCCGCGCGCCTCGAGGAGCCGCGCGGTCTCGACGAAGCCCGCGCCGCGCTCGACGCTCCGCGCGGCGAGGTGGCGCAGCCCGAGCTCGACCCGGCGGGCGCCGACCAGGTACCCCGCGGCGCGCTCGCGGGCGAGCGCCCAGCCCTCCTGATCGTCACCGCCGTTCGCCGTGCCGATCGAGAAGATCCCGAGCGGGAGCGCCGCGGCGCGCACGCCGGGCGCCGCGTGCCCCTCGATCTCGTGGAGCACGGTGCGCTCCACGTCGTCGCGCGTGAGCATGCGCCCCCGCGCGACCTGGATCACCCCGTCGCCCGTCGCGGCGAGCGGCGCGATGTCGGCGATCACGACCCGGAGGGGCAGGCGCCGCGCCCCGATCTCGCGCCGCATCCGCGACACGAGCGACCGGGGCGAGCGCGCGTCGTCGCTCCGCACCCGCTCCTCGTCGCCCGCCGCCGCGCCCGCCCCCTGCTCGACCCAGGCCGCGGCGAGCGCGTCCGCCTGCTCGTCGAACGCGTCGCGCGCGGCGTACCGGCGGCGCGCGGCGGCCCAGCACCCCGCCCCGCCCGCGGCCTCGCAGATCGCGGCCTCCGCGGCGAGCTCGAGGGCGCGGCCGGCGTAGACCGCGCCGAGCTCCCCCTGCTCGGCGAGCCGATCGGCCGCGGTGTCCATCGCCCTCCGGAGATCGCTGTGGTCCTGCGCGGGCGCGTAGGTGAACTGCGGGAGCTCCCCGCCGCCCCGGCCCCACGCGGCGGCGAGCCGCGCGAGCTCCTCGACGAGGTTCACCGGCGTGCTCGAGCCGACCACGCGGATCCGCCGCGCCGCCGCGCCGAGGAGCCGATCCGCGTCCGGCACCCAGGCCGGCGGCCCCGCCGGCCTAGCCCGAGGACGCCGCGCCACGGCCCGCCGCTCCTTTCACGCTCTCCCCTGCCCCGCTCGCCCTCGCCCCGCTCGCCCCGCGGACGCGCCGCGCGCCCCGCGCCGCGCGCCTCAGAGCAGGTTCGCCGCGAGCTCCGCGAGCTCGCTGCGCTCGCCCTTGGCGAGCACCACGTGCCCCGCGATGCGCTCGCGCCGGAACCTCTCCGCCACCACGAGCAGGCCGTTCGACGCGTGATCCACGTACGGGTTGTCGATCTGCTGCGGATCGCCGGTCAGCACGATCTTGGTCCCCTCGCCGCACCGCGTGATGATCGTCTTCACCTCGTGCGGGGTCAGGTTCTGGGCCTCGTCCACGATGAGGTACTGGTGCGGCAGGCTGCGCCCGCGGATGTAGGTCAGCGGCTCGACCTGGATGCGCCCGCTCTCCAGCAGCTCCACGAAGCCGCGCGCGTCGCGCCCCGGCTTCGTGCCGCCGTTCGAGAACAGGAACTCGAGGTTGTCGAAGATCGGCTGCATCCACGGGTTCAGCTTCTCGTCCACGTCGCCCGGAAGGAAGCCCAGATCGCGCCCGAGCGGCATGATCGGCCGGCTCACGAGCAGCCGGCTGTAGGCGTTGTCCTCCGTCGTCCGCTTGAGCGCCGCCGCGAGCGCCAGGAGCGTCTTGCCCGTCCCCGCCTTGCCGATGAGCGTGATCAGCCGGACCGAATCGTCGAGCAGCAGGTCGAGCGCGAAGGCCTGCTCCTTGTTGCGCGGCCGGACCCCCATCACCCCCTCTCGCCCCACGCGGAGCGCGACGATCTGCCCGCGCGCCGCGTCGAAGCGCCCGAGCGCCGTGTGGCTCGGCGCCCCGGCGTCGCGGAGGAGGATCGCCGAATTCGGCAAGAGATCCGCGAGGTTGGGGCCGGCGAGGAAGCCGTTCTGGAAGAACGCGTCGACCTCGGCGCCGGGCACCTCGAGCTCCACCACCGACTGCTCGATGGCCGGATCGTGCACCCGCTGGTTCTCGTACGTCTCCGCCGGGATCCGGAGCGCGTCGGCCCGGATCCGGAGGTTCGTGTCCATGGTCACGAAGATGGTCGGCCGGTCCTTGTGCCGGTCGCGGATGTCGATCGCCGTCTGCAGGATGGCGCTGTCCTGCGAGCCCGACTCCAGCCCCACGAGCAGCTCCGGCCGCCGCTCCGGGATCGCGATCCGCAGCGTCCCGCCGCTCTCCAGGAGCACGCCGGTCGCGAGCGTGCCGGCGCCGCGGACCTCGTCGAGCAGCCGGGCGATGGTCCTCGCGTTGCGCCCGCGCTCGGAGCCCTCCCGCTTGAACTGATCGATCTCCTCGATCGCGTAGATCGGGATGATGACGTCGTTGTCCTCGAACTTGAAGATCGCGTGGGGATCGTGGAGCAGGACGTTCGCGTCGAGAACGTAATTCTTCTTCATAGGGGGGAGCGCGACGGCGTAGCCGCCTGAGGCGACGGGCGCAAGAGCGTGTTGAGCCGCCCGTCCGGGGATGTCGCCATCCGGTGATCGGCAGGACGTCCCCCCGGACATCGGGAGAAATACCGAGCTTCGACTCGGCCGGATCGGGAGCGTCGCCCGCGCTGCCCGCGGCGTCCGCGTCGTCTACGTCGTCTACGTCAGATTCCAGGCGGCTCGCCGTCACAGATCGATCCGGTAATCCTTGATCTTGTAGAGCAGCGCCCGGTGGCTGATCTCCAGCACCTCGGCGGCCTTGGTCCGGTTGCCCTTGGTCTTCTGGAGCGCGCGCCGGATGAGGATCTCCTCGATGACGCGCGATGTCTTCTTGATCGACAGCTCGCCGCTCGTCAGCTGCATCTGGATCGGGTCGCGCGCCTCGCGGATCCGCTCGGGCAGGTCGGCCTCGCCGATGCGCTCGCCCTCGCAGAGCACCATGGCGCGCTCGACGGTGTTCTCCAGCTCCCGGACGTTGCCCGGCCACCGGTACTCCAGGAGCAGCCGCCGCGCCTCGGGCTCGAAGCCGCGGATGTTGATGCCGAACCGCGCGTTGTTCCTCGCGAGGAAGTGATCCATGAGGATCGGGATGTCCTCCCGCCGCTCCCGGAGCGGCGGGATCGCGATCGGGAGCACGTTGATCCGGTAGAAGAGGTCCTCGCGGAACCGGCCGGCCTGCGTCTCCGCCATCAGGTCGCGGTGCGTCGCCGCGAGGATGCGGACGTCGACCTTGATGTCCTTGTTGTCCCCCAGGCGCCGGATCGTCTCCTCCTGGAGCACCCGGAGCAGCTTCACCTGCAGCGAGAGCGGCAGCTCGCCGATCTCGTCGAGCAGCAGCGTGCCGTGGTTCGCCTGCTCGAACAGCCCCGCCCGGTCGTTCACCGCGTCGGTGAACGCGCCCCGCTTGTACCCGAAGAGCTCGCTCTCCAGCAGGTTCTCCGGGATGGCGCCGCAGTTGACCGCGACGAACGGCCCGCCTCGGCGGCCGGACCTCCGGTGGATCGCCCGGGCCACGAGCTCCTTGCCGACGCCGCTCTCGCCCGTGATGAGCGCCGTCGTCTTGTAGTCGGCGACCTTCGCGATCGTCTTGAAGATCGCCTGCATCGGCGGGCTCTTCGCGAGGATCTCCTCGAAGAGGTTCTCCCGCCGGATCTCCTGGCGCAGCGCGCGGTTCTCGCGGCGGAGCGCCTCCCGCTCCTCGGCCTTGCGGAGCGTGAGCAGCACCTCCTCCGCCTTGAACGGCTTCTGGATGTAGTCGTAGGCGCCGGCCTTCATCGCCTCGATGGCCATGTCGATGTTGCCGTAAGCGCTCATCACGATGACCGTGGCCTCGTTCCCCTTCGCCTTGAGCGTCGCCAGCAGATCGAGGCCGCCCATCCTGGGCATCCGGACGTCGGTGAGGATCACGTCGGGCCCGAACGTCTCGACCATCGCGAGCGCCTCCTCGCCGCTCGAGACCGCCTCGACCTCGTAGCCGTCCCGCTTGAGGAACGTGCGCACCACGAGGCGCAGGTTTTCTTCGTCGTCAACGACTAGGACACGGCGCATAGACCCTGAAAACTTTTCCTACACCGGCGCGCACCACTCCGCAACGAGTTGCGCCCCGCGGCATGCCGCGGTGCGCCCATCCGCGGAGAGCCGGCCTCGGACGCGGTGCGCGGCGCGCGAGCGTCGAGGGGGCGGCGGGCGGGCTCTGCGAAGGCCGCCGCGCACCGCGCGAAGGCCGCTGCGCGACGCGGAATGCGCCTGCGCTGCGGCCGTGCTGCGCGGCGCTCGCGCGGGGCGGTACCCGTTGACGCGGGTCGCGCAGGCTGCTTTAGCGGCGACGCGCGCCGGAAGCGAGCAGGGCCGCGCGCGGCCCGACATGATACGCCGGAGCGGCCTTCGCGGGCAGGGCCGCGTCCCCTAACACGATCGCGTGAGGAGCCAGGGCATGAGCATGAAGGATCGTCTGGTCGACCAAGCAAAGAAGCTCGCCTCGTCGGGCACGGTCGTCCGAGTCGTCAGCAACGATCGCGTGATGAGGCTCGCCACCGGGGTCATGGATGCGAAGAACCGCCTGCGCGCCGCCCGGGAGCGGGCGGCGGAGGCGTGGGACATCCTGCTGAACGGGCACGCGCTCCCCAACATCGATCCGGCGCTCGACGACGAGGCCGGCGTCCACGGGGCGGCGCCGGCCCGGGCGGCGTCGCCGCGGCCCGCCGCGCACGCCGCGGGCGCCGGGCTGTCGGCCGTGGAGGACACGGCGAGCGCCTCGCCCGAGCGGGCCGCCGCCCGCCCGCACGTGAACGGCGTCGGCGCGAACGGCGCGGCCCTGAACGGCGCCGGCGCGAACGGCGCGGGCACCTACGTGGCGGCGGCGGCCGAGCAGCAGCTCGCGACCCAGATGGCGGCGCGCACGTCGCTGTCGCGGATCGGCGGGCGCGACGTGTTCGAGAAGGCGTTCAAGTTCATGACCGCGGACAACGCCCGCGCCATGGGGGTCTACCCCTTCTTCCGCCCGCTCGACTTCAACAACGGCCCCGAGGCGCAGCTCGAGGGGCGGACCGTGATCATGCTCGGCTCGAACAACTACCTCGGGCTGACGACCCACCCGAAGGTGCGAGAGGCCGCGCGGAACGCCATCGACAAGTACGGCACGAGCATGACCGGCTCGCGGCTCGTGAACGGCTCGATGCGCCTCCACAACGAGCTCGAGGAGAAGCTCGCCGCCTTCCACGGCAAGGAGGCGGGGCTCGTGTTCACCACGGGCTACCAGGTGAACATCGCGACGATCTCGGCGCTCCTCAGCAACAAGCGGAGCGTCGCGATCATCGACAAGGACGATCACGCGTCGATCTACGACGGCGTGCGGCTCGCGCAGGCGGCCGGCGCCCGGATGGTCCGCTACAAGCACAGCGACCCCGCGGCGCTCGACGGCGCGCTCTCCGAGATCGCCGACACCGAGGGCGCGCTCGTCATCACCGACGGCGTCTTCAGCGCCCAGGGCGAGATCGCGAACCTGCCCGGCATCGTCGAGGTGGTGAAGAAGCACAAGGCGCGGATCCTGGTCGACGACGCGCACGCCCTCGGGGTCATCGGCCCGGGCGGCCGCGGCACCGCCGCGCACTTCGGCCTCGGCAAGGAGGTCGACCTCATCGGCGGCACCTTCTCGAAGTCGCTCGCCTCGATCGGCGGCTGGCTCGTCGGCGAGCGCAAAGTGCTCGATTATATTCAGCATTTTGCCTACAGCTTCCTCTTCGCGGCGAGCGCGGCGCCGCCCTGCGTCGCCGCCGCCATGGCCGCGCTCGAGGTCATGCAGGAGGAGCCGTGGCGCCAGGAGAAGCTCCGCGAGAACTTCACCTACATGCGCACGGAGCTGCAGCGGCTCGGCTTCGAGCTCGGCAAGACCGAGACCGCCGTGATCCCGATCTACATCCGCGACGACCTCAAGACCGTCATGATGTGGAAGTCGCTCCTCGACGACTATTCGCTCTACGTGAACCCGTTCATCACCCCGGGCGTCCCGCCGAAGCAGCAGGTCCTCCGCACGAGCTACATGGCGACCCACGAGCGCAAGCACCTCGATCACGCGCTCGAGGCGTTCGAGAAGGTCGGCAAGAAGTTCGGCGTGATCTGAGCCGAACGCCGCGCCGTCGGGCTCGCCGGCGCGCCCGGGCGGGCCCGAGCGGCCCGCCGCCCGTGGCTCCGCCCTCGCCCGCCCGTGGTATCGAGGGGCGATGACGATCGTCCTCCACCGCTTCCCGCTCAGCCATTTCTCGGAGAAGGCCCGGGCCGCCCTCGACTTCAAGGGGCTCGAGTACCGGATCGAGGAGCACACGCCCGGCCCCGAGCAGATCGCCATCTACCGGCTCTCGGGCCAGCGCAAGCTCCCCGTGATCGAGCACCACGGCGCGGTCGTCGCCGACTCCACCGAGATCGCCCTCTACCTCGAGCGCACCTTCCCCGACCGGCGGCGCCTGCTCCCCGAAGATCCCGAGCGGCGGCGCGAGGTCCTCGAGCTCGAGGCGCGCCTCGACGACACGCTCGGCAAGTGCGCGCCGTTCGCCCTGCTGCGCCGCGGCCTCCGCGAGGACCACTACCTGGACGCGCTGGGCGCCGCGCTGGGGCCGTTCGCGCACGCCGGGCTCGGCGCCCTGGCGGCCGTCGTCCCGCTCGCCGAGGCGCGGGTCGGCGCCGTCCAGCGGCGGCTGGAGGCCGCGGAGCGCACCCTGCGCGAAACCCTCGCCGAGCTCTGCGCTCGCCTCGAGGCCTCGCCGTACCTCGTCGGCGACGAGCCGTCGCTCGCCGACGTCGCCGCCGTGGCCCTCGTCTATCCGCTCAAGTTCCCGCCGTCGAAGCACCTCTTCAAGCCGGAGCTCGCGGGCACGTCGGTGCACGCCATCGCCGACGACCCGGCCCTCGCCCCCTTCTTCGACTTCCGCGACCGGTTCTACCGCGACCACCTCCGGTGAGCGGCGCCGCGCGCCCGCTTCGGCATTTTCGCCGGACCACGGCCGTGGTGAGCTGGGCGATCATGGATCTCCGACCGTTCATGCAAGGCGTCGCCGCGGCGCTGGGGCCCGCGATCCGCTCCTTCTTCCTGACCGCCGCGATCATGTCGCTCCTGGCCGTGGTCCTCGCCGCGTCCTCGTACGCGATCGCGGCGGACGGCTCGGCGCTGCGCGGGGCGCTCGCGGCCGTCCTGGCGCTCGCGCTCTCTGCCGTGCTCGGCTTCACGCTGTCGTGGAAGCGGGCGCTCGGCGCCGGCGTCCTGCAGATCGTGCGGTCGAAGCGGCTCGGCGGCGTGCTCGTGACCGCGGTGTTCGAGCGGCTGCTCGGCGTCTCCGATCAGGCCGAGGCGGGCGCGCGCGGCGGGCGGGTGGCGCAGGCCGTCGAGGGCGTGCCGGTCAACGAGGCGGTGAAGCGGCTGCGCCTCGCGGTGATCCACCGGGTGCAGGCGGCGCCGCGAGGGGGCGGCCTGCGGGGGTTCCTGCGGCGCAAGATCGAGGCGCAGCTGCTCGGGATCATCGAGACGCTGACGCTGGCGCGCTTCCGGAACGAGGCCCACCAGAAGGGCGGCATCGATCTGGTCAAGGTGCGGGACGAGCTCGCTCACGGCGTGGACGACCTCGTCGCGGACGAGATCGAAGGCACGCTGCTGATCACGACGCTGCTCCTCGTCGGCGCCGCCGCGGCCGCGTCGCTCGGGGCGGCCGCGGGCATCCAGTACATCCCCCTCTGAGCCGGAGCGCCGCCCGCCGGGGCGCGAGCGCTGGCCGCTCAGGCCGGCGCGCCCGCGGCCTCGGCGATCAGCCCCTCGTCCGGGCGCAGCTCGGCGATCGCGTCGAGCCGCTCGCTTCTCGAAGGGGTCCTCGACCTCGTCGGGCGCGATCGGGACATCGCACATCCCCATCTCGTCGCCGTAGTAGAAAATACGCGTGGTAGTAGTACTGGCCTGTCGCGGCATTCCGCTCGCTTGAGGCACCATGCGGTGCGCGTCGCGGACGAGCGCGTCGAACGCGTCGAGCGTGCCGAAGCGGGGATCGATGCCGCAGCAGTCCGACACGTCGTAACCGAAGTCGGCCATCGGCGATGTGAAGATGGGAGAGAGCCAGATGGCGTCGACGCCGAGCCACGCGAGGTAGTCCAGGCGGGACCGGATACCGCGCAGATCGCCGATTCCGTCACGGTTCGAGTCCATGAACGAGCGCGGGTAGATCGGATAGACAATCCCGCGCTGCCACCAGCGTGCATCGCGCATGTCGCGCGCTCCGTTGGGCCCTGTCGGCCGAGCGCGAGGCGGTGAACGGCCTCGCAGAGGCCCTCGAGATCGCGACGGGACGCGATCGTTGGCGACCGCCGCGCCACGCCAGGCGCCCGGGCGTGATGTGGCCCACCGGCGGCGCGGCCTCGCCCCGCGATCCGCGCGATCGCCAGACGGCTGGCAGCGGCGTCGGCCGGCGATCCGCGCGCCGCCTCGGCGGCCGGCGGCAGCGCGACGGCGACCGCCCCGCCTCGGCTGCAGCGGCGAGCGCGCCGCGCCGCCTCGGTTGGCGTCGGATGGCGGGCGCGGCGTCGATCGATCACGCGCATGCACATCGGCTTTGCCTAAGTGCTCTCTACTACGTTACTGTCGTCCCGCTGCCGTTACATTCCGTGTTGCTCTCACGTTTCATGTTGCTTTCACCTCATGTTGCGCAGAGGAGGCAGTTCAAATGATGGAGAACGGTATGGGGAAATGTTGCTCGGCGCTCGCGTGCGTCGTGGGGTTGCTCGCGTCGCCGGCCGCCTGGGCTCAGGATCCCGCGCCGCCCCCGGCTGATCCGGGCGCAGCGGCGGCCCCCGCGGACGCCACGGCGACACCGCTCCCGGCAGAGCCGACCGCGACCGCGGGCGACGCGGCGACAGGAGGCCAGGCGGCGCCCGCCACGCCGGCGCCGGGCACCACCGAGCCGGTCGGAGAGCCGCCGGCGGAGCCGAGCCAGATCCCGAGCTGGTTCCGGGTCGACGCAGACAACCTCGGTCTCCAGGTCTGGGCCGGCGCCTCGCACCAGCTCGGCCCCATCAGCCTCTCGAGCGACATCTACCTCACCACGCTGGGAACCGCGGAGTTCGATATCGGCCCCGCGTTCACGTTCGGTCCGGTCACCATCAACCCGATGGTGGGCTTCGCGTTCAACTTCGTGACGCAACAGCCGGCGGCGCTGGTCGCCCCGCAGCTGTTTACCTACATCGACGCGAAGCCGGTTTATTTCGAGTCGTGGATCCTGGGGTCGTTCTCCAGCATGTTCAACGAGAGCGTCCAGAACTACCTCTACTCGCGGGACTTCCTCCTCTTCTATCCGACCGACGACTTCGGCATCGGCCCGCACCTCGAGCTCTCGGTCGACCTCAACGAGGTGGCGGTCGCCGCGGACGCGCCGGCGGACGACACCGGCCTCGCCAGCCTGCAGATCGGCGGCGTGATCGGGCTGAACTACGGCACGGGAAACAAGCTCCTCCTTTACCTCGGCTACGAGACGCAGGAGGAGAGCCAGCTCAACGACAAGATCGCTGGCCGGTTCACGTTCATCCACAACTTCTGAGCGGCGGCCGCGGAGCGCCGGCCGGAGCGCCGGGCGCGCGCGCCCCGTCGCCTCCGGGTCGGGCTTCCCATCGGTCTGGCGCGCTGGTACCGGAGCGCCATGGCCCGACGGATCTCGCTCTTCACGACCGCGCTGTGCACGCTGCTCGGACTCGGGTGCCAGGCCCAGGACCGCGTCCCGCCGGCCGAGCCGGACCCGGGCGCCTCCGCATGCCAGCCGGCCGACTGCGGCCCGCTCGCGAAGATCGCCCGCATCTGCGACGACGGCTCCACCGCCGCCCCGCAGTGCGCGCGCGCCGAGGGTGGGGCGTGCCGCTGGGAGCACGTCTGCCCCGGCCCGAAGCCGGCGGCCGAGACGCCGGCCCCGGCGCCGAGCCAGCCCGCCGCGCCGGACGCGCGGCAGCCGGGCGCGCAGCCGCCCGGCGCGGGCTTCGCCGACGCGAACGCCGCGTTCGCGCAGCGGCTCTACGGCAAGCTCGCCGCCGCGACCGGCAAGCTCTTCTTCTCGCCGGCGAGCGTCTCGACCGCGCTGGCCATGACCTACGCCGGCGCCCGCGGCGAGACGGCGGCCCAGATGGCGAAGGCGCTCGAGTTCACCCTCCCGCCCGAGGCGCTGCACCCCGCGTTCGGCGGGCTCCTCAAGGAGCTCACGCAGGCGGCGGGCCCCAAGGCGCCCGAGCTCCGGATCGCCAACCGCCTGTGGGGCCAGGCCGGGCTGCCGATCGAGCCCGCGTTCCAGAGCGCCACCCAGCAGCACTACGGGGCGGGGATCGAGCTCGTCGACTTCAAGGGAGCGAGCGAGCCGGCGCGCGGGCGCATCAACCAGTGGGTCGAGCAGCAGACGAACGCGAAGATCAAGGACCTGATGCCGGCGGGCAGCATCACGCCCCTCACGCGGCTCGTCCTCACGAACGCCATCTATTTCAAGGGGCGATGGGCGACGCCCTTCGACAAGCAGGCGACCAAGAACGAGCCGTTCACGGTGAAGCCCGGCACGGCGCCGGCGGTGCCGATGATGCGCAAGACGCTCCAGGCGCGCTTGGGGCAGGCCGATGACGCCTCGGTGCTGGAGCTCGCCTACGAGGCGCAGAACCCCGAGCGCCCGCTGGCCATGGTCGTCATCCTGCCCGCGCAGGTGGACGGGCTGCCGAGGGTGGAGCAGCGCCTGTCGGCCGGGCAGCTCAAGGGGTACGTGGAGGCGCTCCGGCCGGCGCGGGTCGACGTGGCGCTCCCGCGCTTCAAGATGACCGCGGAGTTCGAGCTCTCGAAGGCGCTGGCGGAGCTGGGCATGCCGCTCGCGTTCGACCCGGCGAAGGCCGATTTCTCCGGGATCACGAGGGCGGAGCCGCTCTTCATCTCCCAGGTCCGGCACAAGGCGTTCGTGGAGGTCAACGAGGAGGGGACCGAGGCCGCCGCGGCGACCGGCGTCGTGGTGTCCACGCGGGCGGCCCCGGCGCCGCCTCAGGTGTTCCGCGCGGATCGCCCGTTCGCATTCCTGATCCGCGACGTGGCGACCGGCGCCGTGCTGTTCATGGGCCGCGTGACCGATCCGAGGTGACCGGCCCGCCCCCCGCGCTCCGGGGGTGAGCTCGATTCCACATGCACCGCGCGGGCATCCATCCTCTCGAAGCTCGCGTGCAGGCAGACGCGCGCGCGCCTGCCTACCTGCGCGCGGGGCCGAATGCCCGCGCTTCGCCGGAGAACCGCGGTACCATGAGCCGTTTTACCGGGGCCTTCACCGGCTCCGCCACCCCTCGACGTCAAGGAGCGAGCGATGAAGAACAACGATGACGCGGCGAAGGTGCTGCATGCCGTCCGTGACCTGGCCCCCTCGATCGCCGCGCGGAGCGCGGAGATCGAGGAGGCGCGGCGCCTCCCGCCGGATCTGCTCGAGCAGCTGAAGGCGGCGGGCTGCTTCCGGATGTTCCTGCCGAGGAGCCATGGCGGTCACGAGGTGGATCTGCGCACGGGGATGGACGTCCTGGAGACGCTCGCCCGGGCGGACGGGGCCACCGGCTGGACGGTGATGCTCGGCTCGGAGAGCCCGCCCCTCTTCGCGCTCCTGTCGCGCGAGCGCTTCGACGCCGTCTACGCCGGGGGGCCGGACGTGATCATCGCCGGCGCCTTCAATGCGCAGGGCGAGGCCCACGCGACCGAGGGCGGCTATCGCGTCACCGGGCGCTGGAGCTTCGCGAGCGGCTGCGAGCACGCGAGCTGGCTGTTCGGGAACTGCGTGATCCTGGACGGCGGCCGCCCGCGGATGGCCCCGGGGGGCGAGGTGCCGGAGATGCGGGGCATGCTGTTCCCCGCGAGCGAGGTGCGCATCATCGACACCTGGTCCGTGCTCGGCCTGCGCGGCACGGGCAGCCACGACATCCTGATCGAAGGGGCGTTCTGTCCCGCGGAGCACAGCATCGATATCTTCCAGGGCCAGCCGTCGGTGCATAGCCCGGGGTTCGTGGCGCCGGTGCAGCACTTCGTGCTCCACATGGGGGCCGTGGCGGTGGGCATCGCCCAGGGCGCGCTCGACGACATCGTGGCGCTCGCCGGCGCGGGTAAGAAGCGGCTGTACGCGCGCGCCCAGCTCGCCGACTCGCCGCTGTTCCAGGTGCACCTCGGCCGCGCCGAGACGAGCGTGCGCGCCGCCCGCGCCCTGCTGCGCGACATGGCGGACGAGTTCTGGGCCGCGTGCCTGAACGACCCCGGCGCCGCCCTCGCGATGGCGCCGCGGATCTCGGGCGCCCTGGCGTGGGTGACGGAGGTGGCGGCCCGGGCCGTGGACACCTGCTATCAGGCCGGCGGGGGCGGCGTCGCCCGGAACGCCTCGCCCGTGCAGCGGCGATTCCGGGACATCCACACCTTCTCTCAGCACGCCGCCGCCGCGGAGGGGTGGCTCGGTCAGGCCGGCTCCGCGCTCCTCGGCCGGCCGACCGGCTACTGGACCTGAGACGCCGCCCCCCCGGACGCCGCGTCGGCCGCGGCGCGCGACCCGAGCGCGCCGCGGCGCCGCCGGGGTATAGGTGATCGCTCCTTGCGCTCCGCCCCGCTCGCCCCGCTGGTCCTCGCCGCGCTGTCGTTCATCGCTTGCGCCGGCGCCCCGCGCCCGGCCGCCGCGCCCGCGCCGCCGCAAGCCAGGGCGGGCGCCTGCCCGCCCCGCCCGGCCTGCGACGCGCCGCCGCCGGCCGCCCTGCCGCGCGGGTTCAGGCACACGCGCTCGCGCCTCGTCGCGAGCGGGTGGCCGCGCCACCGCGGGCGCGACGTCTTCGCGCGCCCCGACGGGCCCCAGTGGGCCATCGCGAAGTTCGCTTACGGGCCGCAGGACGACGATCTCGAGGACGAGGACGTCGAGGCCTATCTCCTCCGCGGCTGCAGCGGCCCCTGGGAGCGGCTCGGCTCCTTCCGGACGAGCGACGACGACGACCCGCACCCGACCGCGGAGGGCATCCCGGACACCGGCGGGCGCGTCTACCTCGATCTCACCACGGGGCGGCGCCTCGACGTCGGCCGGCACCGCGTCCACTTCGCCGTGGCCGGCGACGGCACGAGCGCGGATCTGTTCATCGAGGTGCTCCCGCCCGGCGCGCGCGTGGCCGTCACCGACGTCGATGGGACGCTCACCTCGAGCGAGGTGGCGGTGGTCGGCGAGCTCTTCGGCGGCGCCCCGCCGGCCGCCCACCCCGGCGCGGCCGAGGCGATGCGCGCCCTCGCCGACAGCGGGATTCACCTCTTCTACGTGACCGCGCGCCCCGAGTGGCTCGTGGGGAGCACGCGAGCGTGGCTGAGGCGACAGGGCTTTCCGCCGGGCATCCTCCACACCACCATCGGCGTCACCGGCGCGTTTGGCCGCGCGGCGGCCAATTACAAGACCATCGAGCTCGGATGGCTCAAGGCGCGGACGGGTATCGTGCCCTCCTTCGGCTTCGGCAACATGCCGAGCGACGTGACGACGTACACGGCCGCGGGGATCGCGCCTTCACGATGTTATTATTACAAGCTCGGCGGCGATCTCCGCGGCGGCGTGCCCCACGACGACTACCGCGCTCTGGTCCCGGCGCTCTTCAGCCCACCTGCCGCGTGCGCGCCCTGAGGGGCGCGCACGCCGCCGATCACAGCGGGACCTCGATCACGTCGTCGCACGTGAAGTCGACGCCCAGGGCCGCCTCGGGATCGGACTGCACCGCGTTGCACGCGCCCTCGCAGAGCTCGATCTGCGTCGGGTTCCCGGGGTTGTCGTAGCGCCAGGCGTTGCCGGTGGCGCACTCCTGATCGTACGCGAGGGCCATCGGCTCGCTCTGTCCGCTCGTGTACGTCACGCGCACCCGCTGCTTGTCGAACGTCCTCCCCTCCGGGGCCGGCGGGATCGCGATCGTGCACGACACCGCGGCGCCGCGGATCTGGTCGATGGCCGCCCTGAAGGTGGCCGCCGTCGCGTCGGGGTTGCCGGTCTCGATGATGAACGCCTCCCCCGTGCCGCCGGCCGCGGCGATCTCGGCCAGGTTGTCCACGTTCCCCGGCTCGTCGTCCGGCGGGTTCGCCACCCCGATCACGTAGGTCGGGATGTTGTCTCCGCGCGCCTCCTCGACGTGCTCGACGACGGCCTCGATCGAGTCGGACCCCTCGCACAGCTGCGGGTAGCCGTCGGTCACGAGCACGAGGGCGTATTTCCCGGGGCTCTCCTGGCGCTGCGCCTCGATGAACGAGATCGTCCCCTCGACCACGAACGCCGTCGGCGTGCCCATGCGCCAGTCGTCGTCGCTCTCCGGCGTCACCTCGTCGATCGCCTCGGCGAACGCCTCGGAGGGCAGCGGCGTCATCTCGACGTCCGGCGAGCTGTAGGTCCTGGCCGAGCACATCCGCCGCCGCTCCGCGCCGGGGAAGAACGTGAGCGAGGCGGTGAGCCCCGCCGACGCGGGATCCGCGAAGAACTGCTTGGTCGCGGCGACGACGGGATCCCACTTGAGCTCCTTGCTGTGCGAGGGCCGATCGTTCGCTCCCATGCTGCCCGAGACGTCGAACGCGACAGCCAGGTACACGGGCTGGAGCTCGGCCTTGGCCGTGTGCGTGGCGCACGCGTCGCCGGCGCCGGTCGAGCCGTTCGCGCCGCTCGGATCGGGGTTGCCGCCCGGGTTCACGCCAGTCCCTGAGCCGAAGCCGTTGTCGGAGCCTCCGCTCCCGTTACCCGAGCTGTTCGAGGCGCCCGACCCGCCCGGAAAGAGACCGTCGCCGTCGCCCGAGCCGCCGCACGCCGCGCCGACCGCTGCCACCATGAACAGGGCAATGCCCATCGCAGGCAATCTCATGGCCTGACTCCTTTATAAGCAAGTGCCGGCGCCGCGCGCCGGTAGAGAGAAGCAACCCACCACATGAGTGCCTCGGGAGCCGACGCATCGCCGGACCGCGCTCCTGAGACCTCGCCACCCATGAATAGTATAAGCCAGAAATCTTCCCATTGCGAGACATGGTTTCTCAAATACGGTGTCAGTCGGTGGCGCTCTCAGCGCAACTCACCCGTGTGGTCGCAAAACCTGTGCGCGAATGTGACCTGCGCGCTCACACGCGCGCCCGCCGGTGCTACGCTCCGTACCGTATGGCTCGTATCGTCCGCGCGGTTTGTTTCGATTTGATGGACACCGTCCTCTACGACCCGTACCGCGAGGCGCTCGCCGCGGCGATCCGGTCCGGCGCGCCCGCCGACGTCGCCCGGCACCGCGACCCCGCGTGCTGGCCCGCGTTCGAGAGCGGCGAGATCGATGAGGCCGAGTTCGGCCGCCGGTTCTTCCGTGAGGGCGCCGTGGGCGTCTCGTTCGATATCGACGCGTTCAACCGCGTGCGCCGCGCGGGATATCGCTTCTTGCCCGGCGTGCGGGAGATCGTCGAGGCGCTCCGGGGCCGCGCGCTCCGTTTCGTGGCGAGCAACTACCCCGTGTGGGTGGAGGAGCTGCGCGAGACGTTCGCGCTCGACGCCCTGTTCGAGGGTGTCTATTCGAGCCATCACCTCCGCGTGCGCAAGCCGGCGCGCGAGTTCTTCGATCGCCTCGTGAGCCGCATCGGGGTCGACGCGGGCGAGTGCCTGTTCGTCGACGATCGCGCGGAGAACTGCGGCGCGGCGGCCGCGGTCGGGATGCGCGCGCACGTCTTCGACGGCGCCGCGGGGCTGCGCGCCCGGCTCGTCGGCGAGGGCCTGCTCGACGCCTGAGGGCGCTACGCCCGCTCGGTCGCGCCGGCCAGGGCGCCGCAGAGCGGGCACGACGCGCTGGCGTGCGGCGCGTCGCCGCGGTGCAGGTCGAGGATCGCGCGCGAGATCTGCGCGAGCTCGCGCCGCACCTCGCGGCGCATCCCCTTCACGCGCGGGATGGACATCGCGTCGTACGCCGTGGTCTGGTGCCGCATCCACGCGATCACGGCCGACTCGGCGCGCCGCGCGACCGGGATCCGCTCCGTGCGGGCGACCGTGCCGCTGCCCACGGGCGTCGCGTGCAGCGTCACCCGGGTCGCGAGCGCCCGCGCGAGCGCCGCGTAGCGCGGCGAGAACCGGAGGAAGGCCGTGACCTCGGCCTCGAACTCGCGCACGTACGCCTCCTGGTCGCGCTCCCGCCGCCGGGCGTCCGCCTCCCGCTTCTTCGCGTAGGCGGGCGTGCTGCGCTCGGCCTCGAGCGCGGCGCGGGCGGCCTCGATGGTGGCGGCCGGCGCCCACAGCCCGCGGGAGAACGTCTTTCGCCCGCGCTTCTCGACCACCATCCAGGACGGGCCCGCGAGCTTCACCCGGCGGGTGAGCCCGGCGTCGCCCGGGGGCAGGCACGCCCAGCCCTCGGGCGGCGAGAGCAGCGCGCCGTCGGGCGCGCGGAAGCGGCGGGGCTCCGGGGTCGGGGCGAGGGTCAGGCACTCGGGCATGGCGTCGCGGCCGGCGTGGTAGGCCAGGTCATCCCGCGCGTCCAGCCGCGGTCGCCCCGCGCCGGGCTCGCGCCGCCGAACAGGGCGATGGTAGGCTCCGCGCCCGCGAGGGGACCGCGGGCTCGCGCTCGAGCGCGAGGGGCTCTCCCGCGGACGCGCCGCGGCCGCGAGGGGCGCTCGCTCCCGCCCCGGCGCGGTCCACCGGACAGGAGGCCAGCGTGTCGGACGACGATCGCATCAGGTGGGACGCCCGCTACCGCGAGGGCGGCGGCGATCCGGGCGAGCCCTCGGCGGTGCTCACGGCGCTCGATCCGCTCCTGCCCCGCCGCGGGCGCGCGCTCGATCTCGCCGGCGGCGCGGGGCGGCACGCCCTGTGGCTCGCGCGGCGCGGGCTCGACGTGACCCTGGCCGACATCTCCGAGGTCGGGCTCGGCGTCGCGCGGAGCGCCGCGGCGCGGGAGGGGCTCGCGCTGCGCACGGTCGCGCTCGACGTGGAGCGAGACCCGCTCCCCGGCGGGCCCTGGGACCTGATCCTGATCTTCTATTTCCTCGAGCGCCGGCTCGCGGCCTGCGCGGCGGAGCTCGCCCCGGGCGGCCACCTCGTCGTCGTGCATCCGACGCGGTCGAACCTGCTGCGGCACGCGCACCCGAGCGCGCGCTGGCTGCTCGAGGACGGCGAGCTCCCCGGGCTGCTCGGCGAGGCGCTCGAGGTGATCCGCTACGACGAAGGGTGGCTGGAGGAAGGGCGCCACGAGGCCCGCCTCGTCGCGCGGCGCGCCGTTACCCCGCGCGCCGCGGCGCCTCGTCCGTGACGGCGCGTCGCGCGGGGTGAAGGGGCGACAGCGCGCCGCGCGGGCTTGCCGCGACGCTGCGATCGCGCTTTGCTCGCGCCATGCGCTTCGCTCGCCTCGCGCCTCCGGATCAGGATCGCCCGGCCTTCTTCGCCCGCCTCGAGGGCGCGGCCGCGCTCGTCCTCGACGCACCGCCCTGGCTCGGCGGCAAGACAACCGGCGAGGCCGTGGGGTGGACCGAGGTCGACCTCGCCTGCCCCGTGGTCCCCACGAAGATCGTGTGCGTGGGGCGCAATTACGCCGCGCACGCGCAGGAGCTGGGCAACGACGTCCCGGTCGAGCCGCTCCTCTTTCTCAAGCCGCCCTCGGCGCTCATCGGTCCGGATCAGTCCATCGTTCTCCCGCCCGAGAGCCAGCGGGTCGAGCACGAGGCGGAGCTCGGCGTGATCATCGGCCGCCGCTGCAAGGCCGTGCGGCTGGAGGAGGCGGCGGATCACGTGCTCGGCTACACCTGCCTGGGCGACATCACGGCGAGGGATCTGCAACGGAAGGACGTGCAGTTCACGCGCGGCAAGGGGTTCGACACGTTCTGCCCGGTCGGGCCGTGGATCGAGACGGAGCTCGACCCGTCGGCGCTGCGCGTGCGGGGCGTCGTGAACGGCCAGGTGCGGCAGGACGGGCTGACCGCGCAGATGATCTGGAGCGTGCCCGCGCTGGTCGCGTACATCAGCCGGGTGATGACGCTGGAGCCCGGCGACGTCATCGCGACCGGGACGCCCCAGGGCGTCGGGCCGCTCGCGTCCGGCGATGAGCTCGTCATCGACATCGCCGGCGCCACGGCCGGTGCGCCCGGGATCGGGGCGCTGCGCGTGTCCGTCGCGGCGCAGCACAACGGCGCCGGCGCCCGCTGAGCGGCCGGCGGCTCGCGCCGAGCCCGACGCGCGGTCGTCCGCTGCCGGGGGCTCGCGCGGGCGCGTGATGCCTGTTCGACTCACCCACCCGCCGCCCCTGCGGCGTTCCGCCATCGAGCGAGCGCCCGCGTCCCCGCGTTCGCGGCGGTGATCGGCGGCCCTGCCGGGCGGCGCTCTCGCCGCTCGGCGTGGCAGGCCCCGTGCACTGACCCGCAGGCGAACGCAACCCTCCACCCGTCGTTGCGGTCGCCGGAGCGCCCCAGGCCATGGGGCCGCGCGCGCGCCGCAGCAGAGCTCCGAGGTCACCGATGACATCTCCTGCGAACCACCGGCAATGGCACCCCGTCGCGCTCCTGGCCTTCGGCGCCGGCGGCGCGCCCGGCAGGGCCGCGCGCGGCCCCGCCAGGCCGAGCGAGGCCTCAGAAAGGCTGCCCGTCCCGGAGCACGATGGTCACGTGCGAGAGGCCGGTCCCGCCGAGGAGCATCGCCTTCACGAGGAACTCGACCATGGTGTCCAGGCACTCGGCGGGTGAGAAGCCCGCCCGCCCGGCCCCGAGCAGGGGCAGCGCCATGCTCCGGAGCTTCATCGTGTCGCCGTGGTAGAAGCACCCTTCGAGGAGCCGCACGATGAGATCGCGGGTCGGCCGGTAGGTCGCCACGTGATCCCAGTCGAGCGTGATCGCGTGGAAGACGAACCGCGCGCTCAGCCTGCCGGCGGAGCTGACCACCACCCCGCCGTGGCGCACGGGCACGTACTTGCGCGTCTCCAGGTGGCACACGCCCCCGCTCGCGTGGTTCAGGGCCATCGCCACGCCGGCGGACATCGTGAGCTGCCCGTCGTCCGAGCTCACGAGCGCGTCCGCCGACACGCTCGCGATGTTCGCGCGCACGATCGCCAGCGTCCTGTCCCCGTGGAACTGGAACGCGGTGACCGGCCCGACCGGGCCGCCCGCCAGGATGACGGCGCGGACGCGCTGGTACTGCTCCAGGTACGCGCGGAGCGTCAGATCGTGCGGGTCCCCCCAGCGCGCGCTCTGCGCGCCCACGAGCGCGGCCTCGATCTCCTCGAACGACTGGAAGCGGTCCTTCGGATCCTTGGCCAGACAGCGCTCCAGGACGGCCTGCACGTCCTCGTCGAGCTCGGGCCGGAGCGCCCGCGGCCGCGTCGGGATGTCCTGCCGGTGCGCGAGCAACAGCGGCAAGAGCTCCTGCTCCTCGAACGGCCGCTGACCCGTGGCCGCGTGGTAAAATGATGCACCGTAGCTGTAGATGTCCGCTCGGGTGTCGCTCTCCTGCGGGCTCCACGCCTGCTCGGGCGCCATGTAGAACGGCGTCCCGAGCACGGTCCCCATCGCCGTGAGGGGCTGCTCGCGCAGGGCGGTGGGCCCGGTCGTGGCGGTCAGGCGCGCGAGGCCGAAGTCGGCGACCTTCAGCTCTCCGGACGGCGCGATCAGCATGTTCGACGGCTTCAGGTCGCGGTGCATCACCCCGAGCTCCGTCGCGGCGGCCATCCCGCGCGCCGCGTGGAGCATGTAGCGCCGCAGGTCGTCGAGCGGCAGCGGCCCGCTCTGGAGCCGCGCGGCCAGCGACGGGCCGCCCACGTACTCCATCACCATGAACGGCGACCGGTTCGAGAGGAAGCCGAAGTCGTAGCAGCTCACCACGTGCGGCGATTTGATGAGCGCCGAGATGCGCGCCTCGCGCAGCATCCGCTCCCCGGCGTTCGGCTCCGCGTGCCCCGTGAGCACCTTGATCGCCACGGTCCGCGCGAGCGCGAGGTGGCGCGCGCGGAAGACGGCGCCCATCGAGCCCACGCCGAGCGGCCCCTCCACGCTGTACCGGCCTGCGAGCTCCTTGCCCAGCGTCAACGCGTCGATCATGGCCGAACCATCGCTTGCACCATCGGCGATGTTCGGAACCCCGCGCGCCGCGGTCAAGGGCCACGGCGCGCCGCGCATTTCCCGAGCGCGGCGCGAAGGCCGGGGCGAGATCGCCGTCGGGCCGCGCGGCGCGGCGACGGCGGCCCGCGTTCAGACGGCGTGGGCCGAGGGCGCGCCGCCCTGCGCGCGCGGCCGCGGCGCCTCGCGGAGCCTCGCGATCTCGGCCTCGACCCGGGCTCGGAGGCGCGGATCGTCGGCGAGCCGCCTGGCCCAGAGCCGCCTCATGCGCGCCCACACGGTGCGCCGGATCGCGCGCTCGCCGAGCGCAGCGGAGACCCCGTTGCGCTCGGTCGCGACGATCAGCCGCGCGTAATCGGCCGCGCTCAAGGCGCCGCGGACGGCTTCCCACGCGGTGACATAGGCCCTGTCGAACTGGTCGCGGAGCGCGCGCTCGCGGCGCCGGACCTCGTCCGCCATCGACTCGCGCCATCGCCGCTCGGCCTCTTGCCAGCGCGCCTCGGAGAGGCCATGCGCCTTGAGCACGTCGGCGCGGGGGATCGGCCGCTCCTCGAGCTCCGCCGCGACGATCGCGTACCGCTCGAGGCCCACCTCGTCGCCTTCGCCGAGCGGCGGCAGCGGCTCGGACGGCGGGTCGCCCTCGCCCCGGAGGACGTGAAAGAACCGAGAGGCGGCCGGCGCTTCAGGATCTCGCGCGAGGGCGCACGGGGCCGGGAAGGCCGGGAGAACGGCCTCGATGCGCGGGGGCGCGACCTCGATGCGCAGGGGCGCGACCTCGATGCGCGGGGGCGCGACCTCGTCGTCCAGCGCGAGGGTCGCGAGCCCCGAAGACAGATTGGGCGCCGGCGAAGGGCGCTCGCTGGACCACGGTGCCCCGGGGATCGGCGCCTCCATGGCGAGGCGCGGCGAAGGCGTCGGATGGATGAAGAACGGGGTCGCGGGCCGCTCGCTGGCGCGCGCCTCGTCCGCGTCCGACAGGGAGATCGTCCTGCTCGAGGCGGCGGCGTCGCCCTGCGGCGCCGCGAGCTCCGGCCGGTCCTGCCGCGCCGATCGCGGCGCGGGCTCGAACGGCAGGGCCGGCGCGCGCACCGCCGCCTCGCTCAGCTCGTCGGAGAGCGCGACCGTCTGCTGCGGTGCCTGGATCGTCTGAGGCGGCCCCTGAAGCAGATCGATGATCTCGATCTCGTCGTCCGAGAGGTGGATCGTGCGCCCCGGGTCCGCGGCCCACGGGCTGGCCGGCGCGGAGACCGCGGGCGGCTCCTCGATCATCACGGTCCCCTCCAGACCGATCCGGGGCTCGGCCGGATGCGCGGCCTCGACGCGCCCGGCTCGCCCGAGGCGCAGCTCGGGCCACGCGAGCTCCTCGCCGTCGATCGCGACGCCGGCGGCGATCCGCACGGCCGCGAGGGCGTCCTCGCCGGGGACGGGCACGATCTGGCGCCACACGACCGTGCAGCGCTGCTCGGCGCCGTCGATGCGGAGCGTATCGGCGCGGAGCTCCAGGATCTCGCCCCCGGACGCCGCGGACGCGGCGAGCCCCTCGATCCGCGCCACCCCGCGCGCCCTCGGCAGGCGCATCTCCAGCCGCGGGGCGGCCGGGTGCAGGTTCTCGAGCACGATCCACTCGTCGCCGCGCAGGAAATCGATCCGCTGGTCGGGCGGCGCCGCCTGGAAGTACGACCAGTCGAAGCCGGCGGGGATCTCCGCGTTCGGGCCCTCGAGCGTCTCGCGCCGGGTATTGCCGAGCAGGCGCTTGCGCGCGGGCCAGGCGCGCGCGATCGGGCCGAACCCTGCGGGCCGCGCCGGATCGCGCGGATCGACGAGGATGGCCTCGCCGTCGCAGGGGTCGATGCCGAACGGGTTCTCGCACCCGTTCGCGCCGCGGACCGTCTTCTCGTAGACGAGCGGCATCCGCTGAAACGGCTTTTTGTCGCGGATCAGGAGGCGCTTGTCGAGCGCGCAGCCGCTCGCGCCGAAGATCGCGAGCCGCACTGGCAAGGACTGCACCTGCGCGCCGAGCGGCGCGTGCGCGTCGCCCGTGAAGAGGACGTCGGCGCGGCTCAGGTAGGGCGCGAGATCGCCGGTGAACCGCACGCTCCGCGCGGGGTTCTTGCCGTGATGGACCTCGGCGCGGAGGATCTCCTGCGGCTCCGTCCGCCACATGGCCGCGCCGGGCGTGAACGCGAAGCTCGCCTTGACGATGATCGTGATGTACCGCTGGCCTTGCGTGCGCCAGGCGACGGCGGTGGCCTCGGCGCCGGGGAGCGCCGTGACGATGTCGGGGGGGAGCGCGCTCACGCCCGCGCGCTCCGGCTGCTATTACCGGCCATGGCTCGCCTCGTCGTCACCATTGCTCCCGGACAGGAGTACCTCGCAAGCCGTGAAGATCGTGTTGCAATTCGGTGATCCGCGTGTGGACGCGACGCCGTCGCGGCGGCCTCGCGGCGCGCGTCGGCGCGGGCGCGGCGCCGGCGCTCAGCCGCCGCGCGGGCTCGCCCGGCACGCCCGGACGAAGCCGATCTCGCTCTGCCCGGCCTCGATCCGCTCGATCCACCAGGCGAGCCCCGGGTGGGTGGTCCGGATGAGCTCCGCCTGCTCCGCGAAGCGCGCCGCGTCGCCCCGCGCCGCGTGGAGCTCGGCGCGGAGCGCGTGGGCCTCCGGCGCATAGACGCCGTCGAGCACGTCGAGCACGGCCGGGTCCACGTCGCAGAGCGACTCTGGCCCGTACATCAGGTAGCGCAGGACGCGGTTGAAGCGCAGCGGATCGCCCGGCGCCGCGCGGGCCGCGACCTCCGCGCCGCCGTCCGGGGGCAGGCTCGTCCAGCGGCCCCAGGAGCCCGCGCGGGCGAGCTCGGGCGCGAGGCGCACGAGCTCGCGCTGCTCGTCGAGATCCGGCGCCGCGAGCTCGATCGGCGCCGGCGGGCTCTCCACGCGGTCGGGCGGCCCCGCGTAGACGATCGCCAGCGTGTAATGCCCTGGCTCGAGCCCGGGCGGCAGGAGCGAGGAGACGTCGATGAGCATGCGCCGGCACGCGCTCGGCGGCAGCAGGAACACCGGCGTCCCGAGATCGCGACCCACGACCGCCGAGGGCTCGGAACGCGCGACCTCCTCGCCGGAGCCCGCCCTCGCGAGGCGAACGCCGATCGCGCCGGCGTTGCCTGCCCAGCTCGCGCGCGGCAGCCGCCGGATGCAGGTGCCGGGTCGGTCGGCGCATACCACGATCGCGACGTGCAGGGGAAAACCGAGCACGTAGCGGCGATCGTGATCGATCGCGCGCAGCGCCAGGCCGGGCGGACCGGCGGGATCGCCTTCCGCGCACACGGGATCATCGGACATGACGGCCCCTCATCTCCATTGCAGCCCTCTGTTTTTCTCCAGGCGCACGCGCCGGGTCTCCTTCACGTGGCGCCCGCACAAATCAGCGCCGACCAGCCCGGCGGTCCCCGGGATGAGCTGCTGGTCGACGTCGATCATCCAGTGGGAGCGGTAGTTCATGCAGCACGTCCTCTGACGCGGCGCCCGGTAGTCGAAATAGCCGCACTTGTGCGGCATCCCGAAGGCGTGCGTGAGCTCGTGAACGAGGGTGTGGAGCGTGCCTTGCTCGAACCCGCGCCGGGGCTGCTCGCGCTCGGCGTCCCACCACGCCCTGTGATGGGTGAAGAGGACGGTCCTGCCGGCGAAGTACCGCGCTGCCCCGACCTCGATCGTGGGGCTGATGCCGGCGGCGTAGGCGGCGCCCGACCCCCGCACGACGGCCTCGACGCGCGCCGGGATGCCGTAGCCCGGGGGCTCCCACGCCTCGCCCCTGCGCCGGGCGCGAGGGAAGAAGAAGAGGCGGTCCCTGTACGCGTGCGCGACGGAGCCGTCGCCCGCGGTGAACTGGCTCTGGATGTCGTGCGGCTCGAGCCAGAGCTGCGTCCGGGGCGGGTCCGACAGGAAGGTCGCCATCGCGACCGAGAAGCCGATCTGCTCGCCGTTCCAGCGGAACACGACGTTGCTCGCGTCGGGGTGATGGCCCGGGATCTCCACGTACTCCCGTCGCCGCTCTCCCTGTCCGCCGTCCAGGATCGTGACCACCCCGGTGAACAGCGGCGCGCCCTGGACCTCGGGCACCGGGTGCGGCTCGAGCGCGGCGATCACGCAGAACCAGCCCGGCTCCCCGGCGCGCGAGAAGACCTCGCTCACGAGGCGGGACGCCTGCTCGCCGAGCGTGCTCGCGTCGGGCGCGAGGTGCTGCCGGTCCTGGATCACCCGCTCTTCGGAGAAATCGAGCTGGGTGAAGACCGGCTCGAAGCGCCTCGGCACCTCGTCCAGCGGCAGCGGCGGCGCGCTCTCCATGCGGATGTACTCGACGTCGATCCGGCGCCACATCGTCATGATCCCGGTCTCGTCGGCGGCGGCCTCGGCGAGGCCCTCTATCTCGGCGCGGACGATCAGGTTGTCGCCGGCGATATCGGTCATGTGGCGCCGGATCGTGCTCCTCATGCCCGCGATGGCGGTGCTCGCGCTGGTCTCGGTGGTCTCGGACAGCGGATAACCCTCCACCTCTTCCCAGCTGGAGCTCCTGTCCAGCGTCCCCTCGTTGTCGTCTGCGGCCGGCCCCACGTAGGCTCCCGCGGCGTCGTAATCGTTCTCGTCGAGGGTGGGAGCCCAGTCCGGGTGCACCTCCGGCCGCTCGTTGAACGGGTCGTCGGGATCGCGCGCGCTCCAGCGGATCCGCGCGCCCTCCGGGAGCTCGCCGTCGGGGCTCGTCACCTCCGCGGTGATCTCGATGAGCTGCGTATTCCTCGCCCACCGCCCGTCGAGATCTCGATTGATGTAGACGCGTCCCTGGTTGTCCAGGCTCGTGTATCCGGGGCTGTATCCAGCCGCTCGGGTCGCCCCCGGAGGCGCGGAGGTGTCCGGAAAGCCCGGGAGATACAGGCCTTTGATATCGACGATCCGGACGGCGACCATCGGCCTGAAGCATTGCAAATGCCGCGCTCAGCCCGGCCGCCTCCGGACGTCTCAGTCGCGGCCACGCGAACAGGAAGGAAGAGCGGAGCGGCCCTGGGAAACGCGTCGCATCGGAGCTCGGTGGCGGCGCGCACCTCCCGAGCGAGGGGCTCCGCGCGGGCGAGCGCGGGACGGCGCGGCGCGGCGCTCCGCGAGCGATCCGCTCGGCGGCGCTCGAGCGTCGGGCGACGCTGCGCGCCGCAGGCGGCGCGGCGGAGACCCCATTGCCGCTTTCTCCCGGCGCGCGTTCGTGCGTAGACTCCGCGCCCTCATGAGCTTCGAGCCAGTTGCAGGGTTTCGCTTCGGCGCCATCAGCGCGGGGATCCGGAAAGACGGACGTATCGACGTCGCGCTCGCGGTGGCCGATCAGCCGGCGGTGGTGGCCGGCATGTTCACCCGGAACCTCGTGCGCGCGGCGCCCGTGGAGATCGCCGCGCAGCGCGTCCGGTCGGGGCGCGCCCGCGCCGTCGTCGCCAACAGCGGATGCGCCAACGCCTGCACGGGCGAGGCCGGCTGGAAGGCCGCCCTCGACACGACGCGCGCCGTCGCCGAGGCCATCGGCGCCCCGGAGGACGAGATCCTCCCCGCGTCGACCGGCGTCATCGGCGCCGTCCTGCCGGCGCACCGGATCGTCGAGCGCGTCCCCGAGCTGACGGCGCGCCTGTCGCCGAAGGGCTACCTCGACTTCGCCCAGGCGATCTGCACGACCGACCGCTGGCCCAAGCTCTCTCAGCGCAGCCTGGGCGGAGGCGCCACGCTGCTCGGCATCGGCAAGGGCGCCGGGATGATCCACCCCGACGTCGGGCCCCCCCACGCGACGATGCTCGTCTTCCTGTTCACCGACGCCGTGCTCGACCCCGGCGAGGCGAACGCGGCGCTCGCGGCCTCGTGCGACGTGACGTTCAACGCGTGCACCGTCGACGGGGACACCAGCACCAACGACACCGTGCTCCTCCTGTCGTCCGGCGCGTCTCAGCGCCGCGCGTCGCGCGACGAGCTCACGGCGGGCCTCACCGAGGTCTGCGGCGAGCTGGCGCGCTCGATGGTGGCCGACGGCGAGGGCAGCACGCACGTCGCCGAGATCCGCGTCCGCGGGCTCTCCACGCGCGACGCGGCGCGCGCCGTGGCGCGCACCGTGGCCACGTCGATGCTCGTGAAGACCGCGCTGTTCGGCAAGGACGCGAACTGGGGCCGGCTGCTCGCCGCCGCGGGGCGCGCCGGCGTGCCCTTCGATCCGACCCAGGCCCAGATCCTCGTCGGCGGCATCCCGATCGTGCAGAACGGCGCGCCGGTCGGGGCGGAGGCCGAGCGCAAGGCGAACGAGGTGCTCGCGCGCGACACCTACGTCATCGAGCTCGTGCTCGGCGGCGGCCCGGGCGACTTCTCCTACCTGACGAGCGATCTCGGACACGGCTACGTCGACGTGAACGCCGGATACCGCTCGTGACCCGCGCCGGGCGGCCGGCCGGGCCGCTCGAGGAGAGCGCGCCCACGCCTTCGCCCTGACCGGACGCGCCTGCCGCGTCCGGCGGATCCATGCCGGCCCCGGAGCGACGGTCGTCCCCCGCCGCGCTGCGCCGCGCGGGCCAGTGAACCTCGCGCGACGAGAGCTGGTGAACGCAGGTTCACAAAGCGAGAGGCCGATCGGGCTTCCCCGCGATCGTCTGCTGCCGCCCCGTGGTACGCCCCGTGGCACGCTGCGTGTTAGCGCGCGGCATGGTAGTCGTGCGGGAGGGCCGCGCCGGTGCCGGCCGCCGCTGGAGGACTTCGATGCTTCTTCATTCCCCCCTTGCGAAGATCCTGGGTCGAGGCGCGCTGTTCCTGATGCTCGCGGCGACGGCGGCGGGCTGTGGCGGCTGTGGTGACGCCACGCTCCAGTGCGACCGCGACGGCGAGAACTGCCTCCTCTGCGACGGCTACGGCTGTCGCCCGGCGGAGCCCGACGTCGGCGGTCAGGGCGGCGCCGGCCAGGGCGGCGTCGACCAGGGCGGCGCCGGTCAGGGCGGCGAGGGCGGCGGAGAGGTCGCCTGCGACGCGGAGCTCACCACGTGCCCCTGCGACGGCGACGACGCGTGCGAGGACGGCACGCGGTGCGTCGACGGGCTCTGCATCGCGGCGTGCGAGTTCAGCTACGAGTGCGGCGCGGGCAGGGTGTGCGTGAACGGCGAGTGCGCCGAGGGCTGCTCCGACAGCGTCCCGTGCGAGGCGCCCGGCACGCGCTGCGACCGCGGGGTCTGCGTCCCCGACCCCGCGAACCCCGAGTGCAGCGACGCGGCGCCGTGCGAGGGCGGCGCGCTCTGCGTCGACGGCGCCTGCGCCGCGGGCTGCACCACCCATGACGACTGCGCCCCCGGCGAGGTCTGCAATGCGGTGACCGGCGCGTGCATGCCCGACCCGTCGCCGCAGCCCGGCTGCGCCACCACGTCCTGCGCGGCCCAGGGCCAGGAGTGCATGGAAGACGGCTACTGCCACTACCCGTGCGACGGCGAGCAGGCCTGCAGGCTCATCGACAGCCGCTTCGTCCGCTGCGAGGACGGCTTCTGCAAGACGCGGGAGGAGGTCGCGCCGGAGTGCACGCTCGACGAGCCCTGCCCCGACGGCGAGGACTGCATCTCCGGCGAGTGCCTCTGATCCGCGGCCGCTGACCGAGTCCCCTGGCGCTGCCTCTCCGCCGCGGCGGACGGGGCCGCCATCGACGCACCCTCACCTTCTACGGCCCTGCCCCGCACACCTTGACCGTCCGTCACGCGGCGGCTAATCGCCTCGAATGGTCGCTCGCTCCCCCGTGCATCGGCCCGCGCCGCTCCTCGTCCGGATCGCCCGCGCCGCCGTCGTGTCGCTCGCCCTCGCCGCGCCGAGCGTCGCCGCCGCCGAGACCCGGATCGCCGTGGTCGACGTGCAGCACGCCGTCATGCAGACCGAGGACGGCATCCGCGCGCAGGCCACCCTGAAGAAGCTCTTCGACCGGCGCCAGCAGGAGCTCGACGCGAAGCAGACCGAGCTCCAGCGGGCGCGCGAGGACATCGAGAAGCAGTCGCGCGTGCTCTCGCGCGAGTCGCTGCAGAAGCGGATGGAGGACTGGCAGCGCCAGATGGTCGAGCTCCAGACCGTGTTCGTCGACTACAACAAGGAGCTGCAGAAGAAGCAGGGCGAGCTCACCGGGCCCATCATCAAGAAGATGATGATCATCGTCGCCCGGGTCGCGAAGAAGTCGGGCTACGAGATCATCCTGGACAAGCAGGCGGCCCCCTATGTTCGCGCCGACCTCGATCTGACGGAGCAGGTCATCCAGCTTTACAACACCGGCGGCGGCGAGGACGACGCGGGCGGCGACAAGGCGGAGAACAAGGACAACGCCAAGTAGCGCGCTGCCCGCGCGCGCCACGCCGCCGAAAGGAGCCGGCCTTGCCCGACCGAACCCAAGAGCCCGTCTCGCTCGAGATCCATCAGATCCTGTCGATCCTGCCGCACCGTTACCCCCTCGTGATGGTCGACCGAGTGACGGAGGTCACCGCCAACAAGAGCATCCGCGGCTACAAGTGCGTCGCGTACAACGAGCCCTGGTTCCAGGGGCACTTCCCCCAGCGGCCGATCATGCCCGGGGTGCTGATCCTGGAGTCGCTCACGCAGCTCGGCGGCATCCTCGCCTACGCGTCGGACCCGTTCGACGCGACGTCGAACCTCATGTTCTTCCTCGGCATCGACAAGGCGAAGTTCCGCCACACCGTGACGCCCGGCGACCGCCTCGATCTCTACGTCGAGGTGCTGCACCACCGCTCGAACGTCTGGAAGCTGCGCGGGGAAGCGAGCGTCGACGGGACGCTCTGCGCCGAGGGGGAGATGCTCGCCTCCGTCGTCGATCGCGAGCCCTGATGATCGGAGAGGAAGATCTCACCATGAGCCGGAGCCCATCGTTCGCCCGCGTCGCCGCTGTCCTCTGCGCCTCCCTCGCCCTCTCGCTCGCTGCCGGCTGCGGCGGCGCCGCGCCCCCCGCGCCTCCGGCGCCCGAGACGGGCGGCGGCCTGATCGGCTCGGCGGCGCCCGAGCTCGCGGCCGAGGTCGTGAGCGGCGAGGGGCCCTCCACGCTCAAGGACGCGCGCGGCAAGGTGGTGATCGTCGACTTCTGGGCGACCTACTGCCACCCCTGCAGGAAGTCCTTCCCCAAGTACCAGGAGCTCGTCGACCGCTTCGGCGGCGAGCTCGCCGTGCTCGCCGTCGCCCTCGACGCCGCCGAGGACGTCGCGAAGGAGCAGCTCGTGGCGTTCGCGGACGAGGCGGGCGTCAAGTTCAAGATCCTCTGGGACAAGGACCAGGGCGCGGTGAAGAGCTACAACCCGCGGCGGATGCCGACCGCCTTCATCGTCGACCGGAGGGGCGTCGTGCGCCACGTGCACGCGGGCTACGAGGACGGCGAAGAGGAGAAGATCTCCCGGGAGATCGAGGCGCTGCTCGGCGAGGCGGCGCCTCCCCAGGCCGCTCCGCCGGCGGCGCCTCCCCCGGCAGAGGCGCCCGCGCCGAGCGACGGCGACCGCCCCTCCCCGTGAGCCTCGCGCAAAGGCGGCGATTGCCCTCATGTCCCCTACCCTGATCCGGCGCGTCTCGATCGAGGCGCTCGACATCCCGCTGCACGAGCCGTTCGGCATCGCCGGCGGCGCGCAGGAGCGCGCGGCGAACCTCCTCGTCACCGTGGAGCTGGCCGACGGGACGCTCGGCTTCGGCGAGGCCGCGCCGCTGCCCGCCTTCAACGGCGAGACGCAGGAGGCGTCGCGCGCCGCCGCCCTCTCGCTGCGCGCCGCCGCGGTGGGCGCGGACGCGCGCGCGTGGCGCGCCATCGCGGTCGCGCTCCGCGCCGCGGCGAGCGGCGGCGCCGGCGCGGCGCGCTGCGCGATCGAGACGGCGATCCTCGACGCGCTCACGAAGCGCGCGGACATGCCGCTCTGGGCCTTCTTCGGCGGCTCCGGGACGGCGCTCACGACCGACATCACCATCACCACGGGCTCGCCGGAGCGCGCGGAGGAGGCCGCGCGGCGCGCCTCGGCCATGGGCTTCCGCACGCTGAAGGTGAAGGTCGGCGGCCGCCTCGCCGCGTCGGATCCAGCGCGCCTCGAGGCGATCGTCGCGGCCGCGCCGGACGCGTCGCTGATCCTCGACGGCAACGGCGGGCTCACCGCAAGCGAGGCGCTCGCGCTGGTCGCGCACGCGCGCAGGCTCGGCGCCGCCGTCGCGCTCCTGGAGCAGCCGGTGCCGCGCGACGACTGGGACGGCATGAGGGAGGTCACGCGGCGCGCCGGGGTCGACGTGGCCGCCGACGAGAGCGCCGCCTCGGCGGCGGACGTCCTCCGCGTCGCGGCGGAGCGCGCGGCGACCGTGGTCAACGTCAAGCCGATGAAGGGCGGCATCGCCGAGGCGCTCGACGTCGCGGCGGTCGCCCGCGCGGCGGGGCTCGGGCTGATGATCGGCGGGATGGTCGAGTCGGCGCTCGCGATGACGGCGTCGGCCTGCCTCGCCGCCGGCCTCGGCGGGTTCTCGTTCGTCGATCTCGACACCCCGATGTTCCTCGCCGAGAACCCCTTCGACGGCGGCTTCGTCCAGCGAGGCCCGTCGCTCTCGCTCGACGGGATCCGGGCGGGGCACGGCGTCACCCCGAAGCGCCGCGATCCGGGGGCCGGCTAGCTCCGGCGCGCCGACGGCGCGCTCACGCCGCGGGCGCTGCGCCGATCCACGACGGCACGCCCAGCTGGTCGAACGGCCCTCGCAGGTCGTCGGGCAGCGGCGCGGCGATGCGCAGCGGGGCGCCCGTCTCGGGGTGGGCGACGGCGAGCTCGGCCGCGTGCAGCGCGAGGCGGTGCAGCGCGTAGCGCTCGCGGAAGAGGCGGTTGTGCTCGCCCTTGCCGTAGTTCACGTCGCCGATGATCGGGTGGCTGATGTGCTTGAGGTGCCTCCGCACCTGGTGCAGGCGCCCCGTGCGCGGCCGCGCCTCGACCACGGCGTAGCGCTCGAGCGCGTGGAGGCGCTCGAAGTCGGTGACGGCCGGGACGCGCGGGCCCCCCTCGCGCCGCGGGATCGGGTGATCGATGCGCCCGCGCTCGGGCGGGACGCCCCGGACGAGCGCCAGGTAGCGCTTCTGCGCGAGCCCCTGCTCGAACTGCGCGCCGAGCAGCGCCGCCGCGGCCGCGTCGAGCGCGACGAGCAGCACGCCGCTCGTCGCCCGGTCGAGGCGGTGGACCGGGAAGACCTTCCGGCCCAGCGCCCGCTCGGCGAGATCGACGAACACGACCGGCGCGCTGCCCCAGCCGCGGTGCACGAGCAGCCCGGACGGCTTCGCGAAGGCCGCGACGCGGTCGTCCAGGTGGAGCAGGGAGATCTGCATCGCGGCGGAGGCGCTCAGCCGGTCCCGAGCGCCAGGTACCGCGCGAGCCGCTGGTACAGGGCGGCCGCGAGCTCGGCGTCGTGGTCGCAGACCTCGGCGAAATCGTCCTTGCGGATCCGGATGAGCCGCGTCCGCGCCGCGGCGACGGGCAGGTCGCCCTTGCGGCGCGCGCCCACGAGCGACTCGGGGAAGAGCAGGCCGGACGAGACGATCCGCCGCCCGTCGGGCAGGTCCACGGCGCCGTCGAGGACCAGGTAGGCGACGAGATCGCTCGCGACGTCACGCGGGACGCGATCGCCCGCGCCGAGCTCCACCTCGACGCCCGCCGCGAGCGCCCCGAGCACCGCGGCCGGGCTCATGCCGGCGAGGAGCGGGCACGCGGAGAGCACCGAGAGATCGCGCGAGGACGGGCCGGCGTCGTCCGCGCGCTTCACGAAGCGCTCCTTGATGTCGATGACGATCACGCTCGCGTTGTCGAGCCCGCCGCGCTCGCGCGCGTGCTTGAGCAGGCCCTCGGCGACCTCCTCGGGGCCGCCCTTGGCGCAGAAGCGGGAGAGCGAGGCCTCGCTCTCGATCGCGTTGTGCACCCCGTCGGTGCAGAGGAGGATGCGATCGCCGCGCGAGAGATCGACGAACAGGGTATCGACCGAGACGGTGCCCGCGAGCCCGATCGCGTTCACGAGCGGGTTGCGCTGCGGCTTCCTGGCCGGGGTCGGGGTGCCGGCCGCGCGGAGCGTGTCGTAGAGGGCGTGGTCCTGCGTGAGCTGGACGGTGGTCGTCGGGCGGACGAGGTACGCCCGGCTGTCGCCCGCGTGGGCGAAGAAGGCCCGGCTGTGCGCGAGCACCACGAAGTCGAGCGTCGTGCCCATCCCCTGGTAGCTCGGCTCGGTGCGGCGCGCCTCCAGGATGGCCGCGTGCGCCGCCTCGGTCACGCGGCGGAGCAGCGCGAACACCTCGCGCCGCGCCTCGATGTTCGGGTCGGCCACGTAAGCGTCGAGGATGGCGGCCGCGGGAGGCCGGAGCACCTCGTCGCGCACCGTGTCGACCGCGATCTGGGCGGCGACCTCCCCGGCGGCGTGGCCGCCCATCCCGTCGGCGATGCCGAAGAGGGCGAGCTCGGGGCAACAGAGGATCCGGTCCTCGTTGCTCGGGCGGACGAGGCCGACATCGGTCGATGCGGCGAACTCGATACGATAGTCGAAGCGCGGGAGGATCCGGGACACCGCGACCAGGATAGACAGCGTGCGGGCGGCGTCAAAATCGCGCGGCGTAGGGTCACCGCGCGACGGCGCGACCGCGCGCCCGCTCGCCCGCGCCCCTGCGCCGCGCCATCGTTGCCGGGGACACGCCGGCGCGGCCCGGCGCGCCCTGCGCACCGGCGGCGGCGAGGCCGTGCCCCCGGCGGACACACCAGCGTGCAACGCGCACGGATCCGCGGTTGGCCCGACTCTCGCGTCTCGCGGGGGCATGCAACTCATCGAGGTGGACGTCGGGCGCTTTCGGCTCGAATTCGGCGGTGGGCTCGGGCTGGAGGTCATCCTCCTGTTCAGCCGCTCGGTCGCCTTCTGGCGCTGGGGCGGCGAGCTCGTTGCGGAGGTCAGCGTCGGCGTGAGCTGAGCCGGACAGCCGTCGTCTCGACCCGCTCCCAGCGGCCGCAGCAGATTCGAGGCGCGCAGCGAAAGAGCCCCAGACGAAAAATTCCGGTAGGATTCGGCTCGACCGCATGAGGCCTTGCTGCTGTCTGCCATCCACCACGCTCGCACCTGCCGCGGCCCCGCCGCAGGCCCGCACAGCGATTCCGCCGTTCACGCTCGAGCCTGGCAGGCCGGCGCGGCGACCGATCCCGCGCGCGACTCGGCGCATCACCTGGAGCGCGCGATGACCGTGCAGCCGCGGATCGACGTCGCCACGATGCGGCGCGCCCTCTCCACCGCCGAGGCGGTGATGGCGCTGAACCCGCCCGAGTCGCCGATGATCGAGGGCTACCGGCTGTTCCGGGTGTCCGGCGGCGACGTCGCGTGGCTGGACATGCCGGCGAACACCGGCGCGTACGCCGTCTTCGGCTCGCACCCGCGCTGCGACGTGAAGTTCGCGTCGGGCGACGACGTGTGCGTGCGCCACCTGGTCGCCACGTGCTGCAACCTGCCGGACGGCGGCTTCGGCCTGCGGCTCATGGATCTGCAGACCTCGATCCCGTTCTTCGTGGACGACGACGTGCCGCGGCGGTCGATCGTGGTCAGCGGCCCGCTGCTCGTGCGCATCGGCAAGCACGTGGTCGGCGGGCTCCCGGTCGGTCCGCGCGCCTCGTCGCGGGTGCTGCAGGTGAGCTCGTGCGGGATGAGCGAGCCGCCGCGCGGGATCGAGAGCGTCTCGGAGAAGCCCGCCGAGGGCGCCGCGCCGCCCCAGGGGGCGACCGAGGGCATCACGACCAGCCATCGCTTCGCCCGCGGGGAGATCTCGCACATCACGTCGGTGCGGCCCGTCTCGCACATCGAGGAGATGGTCGCGCCGCGCGCGAAGACCGGGTACGTGCGGCTCACGCTGCAGTCGAGCGAGCGCAGCGCCGCGGTCGAGCTGCCCGAGCAGGCGCTCGACGACGGCGTGCTCCTCGGGCGCGCCGACAACTGCCTGGATCGCGGGCTGCGCGCCGTCCTGAGCACCCACATCTCGCGGACCCACCTGCTGCTCCTGCGCGACGGCGCCGAGATCATGGCCCTCGATCTCTGCTCGACGAACGGGACGAGGTACGCGGGCCAGAAGGTGCGCCGCGTGATGATCCCCGCCGAGGGCCTGGCGCTCACGCTGGGCCCCGAGCTGACGCTGATCTGGCACCCGCACACGTGAAGCCGGCCGCCCCCGCGCCGGGCCGGGCCGGACCAGCGCCCTTCCGGCCCCCCGTGCCGCGCCGCGCCGCGCGCTACGACAGCAGCTGGCGCGCGATGACGATGCGCTGGATCTGGCTCGTGCCCTCGTAGATCTGGAGGACCTTCGCGTCGCGCATCATCTTCTCGACGGGGTACTCCTTGACGTAGCCGTTGCCGCCGAACACCTGGACGGCGTCCACGGCGGTCTGCATGGCGCTGTCGGCGCCGTAGGCCTTCGCGAAGCTCGAGACGATCGGGTCGCGCACCCCGTGATCGAGGTTCCACGCGGCCTTCTGGTAGAGCAGGCGCGTCCCCTCGACGCGGATCGCCATCTCCGCGAGCATCCACTGGATGAGCTGGTGGCTGCCGATCGGCTGGCCGAACGTCTTGCGCTCCTTGGCGTACGCCACGCACTCGTCGAGGCAGCGCCGCATCAGGCCCGTCGCCGCCGCGCCGATGTCGGGGCGGGTCTGGTTGAAGGTCTCCATGGCGAGCTTGAAGCCGTGCCCCTCCGCCGCGAGGAGGTTCTGCTTCGGCACCTTCACGTCCTCGAGGAACACCTGCGCGGTGTCGCTCGCCCGCTGGCCGAGCTTGTCCTCCTTCTTGCCGACGCGGAGGCCGGGCGTGTCGCGATCGACGATGAACGCCGCGATCCCCTTGTGCCGGAGCTCCGGGTTCGAGGTCGCGAAGATCACGTAGTAGCGCGCGTAGCTCGCGTTCGTGATCCAGCACTTCTGCCCGTTCAGCACGTAGTCGTCCCCGTGCTTCGTGAAGCGGGTCTTGAGCCCCGCGACGTCGCTGCCCGCGTCCGGCTCGCTCGTGCAGTAGCTCGCCATGATCGGCTCGGCGGTGAGCATGCCGAGGTACTTCTTCTTCTGCTCCTCGCTGCCCGCGAGCTTGATCGGCGTGAGCGCGAGCCCGTTCGCGAGGAAGCTCGTCTGGATCCCGGTACACCCGTACGAGAGCTCCTCGGCGAGGAGGGCGTTCTCGATCTCGCCCATCCCCGGGCCGCCGTACTCGGCCGGACAGGTCGGGTTGACGAGGCCGATGTTCCACCCCTCCACGAAGACGTCCATCGGGAAGGACGACTTCTGATCGCACTCGGCCGCGATCGGGATGATGCGCTCCTTCGTGAAGCGACGCGCCGTATCGATGAGAGCCTTGTGCTCTTCGCTCACAGAGAAATCGACCACGTGACCTCCGGCTAGTGCGGCGGGGACGGCGCTCACCGAGCCCGCCGGCAACGCGGGACGAGGGCTCGCGCCCCCGTCACTCCTTCATTCTGCGTTTACGTCGCTCGAGCTCGGCGCGCACGGCGCGGCTGCCGAGGATGTAGCCGACGATCAGCCCCAGCATCAGCACCACGGGGATGTAGAGCGCGTGCTGCGGGGTCATCTCCCCGAGGTTCGGCATCAGCTCGGCCCCTGGCCCGCGCCGGCCCGCGCCTTCCGCACGGCGGCCTCCAGCGCGTCGATGCGCCGATCGATCTGCTTCTGCCGGCGCCAGGAGAGGAAGACCAGCGCGAAGATGATGAGCCAGATCGCGGCGTAGGCCTCGACGAGCAGCTTCTCTCCGCTCTGCATCTCGTTCCCGCCCTGCACGGGGCGGAACGCCTGGGCCCGGTCGTCCGTGGCCGTGTCCGTCGGCTGCTGCAGGGCCGCGTGGGAGAACAAGGAATGAAGGGATTTCACGTGGTCAGTCCTCTCCGATACCGACTTCGAGGGCCTCTTGCTCGAGCTCCGCGAGCCGCGCGGACGCGAGATCGACGCGGAGGCGCGCCCAGATGAGCGCGAGGGAGAGCAGGGTGAACGAGAGGAAGCCGAAGCCGAGCGCCAGCTTCATGTCGGGGTGCCCGAGGCCACCGCCCTTGCCGGTGATGACCGTGGGGTGGTTACCGCCCCACATCTTCACCGAATAATGGATGATCGGCAGGTTGGCCGCGCCGAGGACGCCGAGGGCCGCGGCGAACTTGCGCTCGGCCTCGCTGTCGCCCGTGAAGGCGCGGAGCACGACATAGGCGATGTAGATAAGGACGCTGAGGAGCGAGGTCGTCAGGCGCGGGTCCCACGTCCAGTACACGCCCCACGCCTTGGCGGCCCACAGCGGGCCGGTGACGAGGACGATCAGGCCCATGGCCACGGCGACCTGCGCGCCGGACTTCGCCAGCGAGTCCCACCACTGCGTGCCGCGCGCGAGGTAGCCGGCCGAGCCGATGAAGCAGGCGGTGGCGCCGAGGTACATCGCGTACCCGGCCGGGGCGTGGAAGTAGAAGATCTTCTGCACGATCCCCATCGAGGCCTCCGTCGGCACGACGTAGGCGACGAAGTGGAGGGTGCCGATGATGGCGAGGGCCGACGCGGCGAGCAGGACCGAGAACGCGATGCTGGAGGCCCCCGACGCGCCGCGCGCGCCGCCCCCCGACGCATCCCCGCTCGCCCCCAAAGCCCCCCTGCGCGGCGCCCGCTCGTCGTTGGCTCCCATGCTGGCGCGCCACCGTAGTGCCAAGGACGGTCGCGTTCAAGCCGCGGTGAAGGTCGGACGGGGCGGCGAGCCGTCGGTGAGGAGGCCCCCCGCGCAGAGCGCGGCCGCCCCCTCGGTCAGGTGCCGTCCGGAGCGATCGCGTCCCAGCCCGTCGCTTTCGCGAGGCGCGACATCGCCATATCGAGCTCCATCGTCGCGTTCAGCTGGTTGAAGCGGTTCGTGGCGTACGCCTTGGCTGGATCAATCAAGTCCTTCTCCGCCATCGTCCCCACGTCGATTCCTTGCTGGACCATCACCAGCCAGCGCTTCCCGTACTTGGCCGCCTTCGAGTAGGCGTCGAGGCGCTTCTGGGCCTCCACGACCTCGGCGTAGGCGGTCTCCACCTCGGTCGCGACCCCGCCCATGGCGAAGCGCTGCGTCGCGGCCATCTCCTCGAGCTGCGCCTCGGCGAAGCGGATGCGCGCCGATTGCGGGAGCAGATCGAGCTTCCACTGGAGCACGAGGGCGGCGCCGTAGTGGAAGTAGTTGCCGGGATCGCTGGTGAACGGGTTCAGCTGATCCGCGACCTCGGGCGCGGCGCTCACGCCGGCCTGCAGGCCGATGCCGATGTCGGGGAACAGCTGCGCGCGCGCGAGCCGCACCTGCGCGGACCGCGCGTCGAGGCCCGCGCGCGCCTGCGCGAGCTCCGGCCGGTACAGGCGCGCCGCGGTGAGGTAACGGCTGACGTGCCCGAGCCGGTGCTTCGGCGGGCGGATCGGGACGTCGGGGATGTCGAGATCCGGGACGCCCGTGTAGAAGCGCAGCCCCGCCAGCGCGACCGCGATGTACTTGTCGACCTCCGCCCCGCGCGCCTCGAGCTCGGCCCCGAAGGTCTGCAGCTTGAGCAGCTCGATCGGATCGCCCTCGTCGCTCTCGACCTGCTCCTCCAGGCGCCGGAGCGCCTTGTCCATCTCGGTCCGCACGTCCATGAGCAGGCTCCGCGAGTCGCGCGCGAGCTGGAGGCCGAAGTAGGCCTTGCGGACGTCGAGCCGCACCGCGTCCCGCTCCTTCTCCACGTTCGCCTGGTTCACGCGGACGTTCGCCTCGGCGGCGTCCCAGAGGCTCGTGATCTTCCCGAAGGTCCAGAGCGGCACCACCCCGTCGATGTTCGCGCGCCAGGCGACCCCGAGGCTCGAGGTGAGCGAGACGTCGGTGTTCGGGCTGAAGATGTTGTTGCCGCGGACGGTCGGCGCGAGCGCGACGCCGCCGGTCAGCTTGAACTGCGAGAACGGGGCGTAGTGGGCCTCGTCGAGCTGCGCGCGGACCTGGTTCAGCTTCGCGCGGGCGGCGAGGACGTGCGGGTGGTTGCGGTCGGCGAGCGAGAGGACGCCGGGGAGATCGCGGACCACCGCCGCCTGCCGCCGGGGCGCCGCGCCGGCGTCGGCGGCGGCGGCAGGGAGCGGGGCGAGCCGGACCGCGAGGGAGACGGCGGCGGCGACAAGGGCACCTCGTGCAGCGCGTCGGGCCATTTTCGGCGCAACGTAGCACGAGCCGGCCGCGCGCTTGCGCGAAGCGCTCCGCCCGCCGCGCGTCAGCCCGCGCCGTCCCTGCCCGCGGCCGCCCCGGCGCCGTCCACCTCCCCCGCGCCGTCCACCTCCCCCGAGCCGTCCCCATCCGCCGCCTCGTCTCCCCGCGACGCGACCTTCTTCTTGAGCCTCCGGAAATTCGAGCGATCCATGCCCGCCTGCCGCGCCGCCTCGCTGAGGTTGTTGGCCGTGCGCTGCAGCAGGCGCCCGATGTAGATCTGATCGAACGCCTCGACGGCGCGCTCCTTGGCCTCCGCGTACGGGAGCTCGCAGAGCCGCGCGGGCAGGACGAGCGCGTCCCTCGGCGGGCGCTGCTCCGGCCCGGCGCGCCCCGACACCGCGGCCGGCAGATCCGCGGGCAGGATCGCGTCGCCGCGCGCGGAGAGCACGGCGTGCTCGATCGCGCTCTCGAGCTCGCCCGCGTTGCCCGGCCAGGCGTGCTCGCGCAGCAGGCGCGCCGCCTCGGGGCCGATCCGCTTGACGTCGCGCCCGTGCCTGCGCGCGCACCGGCGCAGGAAGTGGCTCGCGAGCAGCGCGATGTCCTCCCGGCGCCGGCGGAGCGGCGGCAGCTCGATGGCGATGACGCCGAGGCGGTAGAGGAGATCCTCCCGGAACTTGCCGGCGGCGGCGCGCTCCCTCAGGTCGGCGCACGTCGACGCGATGACGCGGACGTCGACCCGGCGCGGCTCGCCCGCCGCCCCGACGACCCCCGCCCCCGCGACCTCGCCGTGCGTGAGGACCCGCAGCAGCCTGGCCTGAGCCGCGAGCGGCAGCGCCGAGACCTCGTCGAGGAAGAGCGTGCCCTCGTCCGCCACCTCGATCAGGCCCCCGCCGGCGCCGCCGTCCGCCGGGGCCTCGCGGCCCTCGCCGAAGATCTCCTCCTCGGCGCGCGCCTCCGGGAGCGCGCTGCAGTCGACCGCGACGAACCGCCGCCCGGCGCGCGGCCCGCGCCGGTGGACGGCGCGCGCGACGAGCTCCTTGCCCGTCCCGCGCTCGCCCGACAGCAGGATGGGCGCGCCCACGGACGCCACGCCGAGCGCCCTCCGGTAGGCGTCCTGCATCGCGGCGGAGCTCGTGATCAGCTCGCCGAGCTGCTCGTGCTCGCCGACGCGCTCCTCGAGGGCCCGCGCGCGGCCCTCGAGCCGCCGGCGCTCGATCGCGCGCTCGATCGCGATCGAGGCCGCGGCCTCGGGCTCGACGGGCTTCGTCACGAACGCGTACGCGCCGGCGCGCACGGCCGCGACCGCGGCGTCGAGCTCGCCGTGGCCGGCCATCACCACGACCTCGACGTCGGGGTACGCCGCCCTGATCTGGTCGAGCACCTCGGCGCCGCTCATGCGCGGCATGGCGAGATCGAGCAGCACCGCCTCGACGCGGGTGGTCGCGAGCAGCCCGAGCGCCGCGGGGCCGTCCTCCGCGGTGAGGACGTCGAAGTCGCGCACGAGCGCGCGCGCGAGGTTGCGGCGCTGGGCCGGCTCATCGTCGACGAGGAGGATGCGGGCGCGAGCTCGGGCGTTCACGAGGCGGAGCGGCGGGGCGGGGCTAGAGCGGCTTGCGCGGGGGGAGCGGCGGGAGATCGGTGCCCCGGCGCGTCTGCGGCTCCCTCGGCTCTTCCTGGGCCGCGGCGAAGGCGGGATCGCTGGACTTCCGGAGCTTGACCGGGGGCGGCGGGGCCGGCGGCTCGGCGCCCCCGGTCGGCGTGTAGATCTGGCCGTGCTGCTGGAAGACGCAGATCCGGTTGCCGCCCTCGCGCTTCGCCTGGTGGAGCGCGCTCTCGGCGGCGCGGATCAGCGCGTCCTTGGAGCGGACGTCGCGCGAGGGGTAGAGCGAGACGCCGATCGACACGCTGCACGGCCGCGACGCGCCGCCGAACTCGACCGGGTTGCCCGACGCCTCGCGCCAGATCCGCTCGGCCACGGTCAGCGACCCGGCGAAGTGCGTGCTCGGGAGGACGATGAGGAACTCCTCGCCGCCGTAGCGCGCGACCACGTCGACCTCCCGGACCGAGCGCCGGATCCCGTCGGCCACGCGCCGGATCACCGCGTCGCCGAGCGTGCGCCCGCCGATCTCGTTCATCGCCTTCAGCCGATCGATGTCGACGAGCACGCAGGCGAACGGCTCGTGGTAGCGCTCCGCGCGCTTGAACTCCTCGTTGAGCCGCGTGAAGAGGTAGCGGTAGTTGTAGAGCCCCGTCATCTCGTCGTGGATCGAGAGCTGCTCCAGGTACGCGCGCTGCGCCGCGACGTGGTCGTGCAGCCGCTTGATCCGGAGCATCGCCGCGACCCGCGCGAGGAGCTCCTCCTCCTCGAACGGCTTGCACACGTAGTCGTCGGCGCCGATCTTGAGCCCCTCGACCCGGCTCGCCGTGTCGGCCTTGACCGTGACCAGCACCACGGGGAGGAACGTCTCGGCGGTCATGCTCTTCAGCAGCCGGCACGCCTCGAGGCCGGTGAGCCGGGGCATCACGATGTCGAGGAGCGCGAGGTCGACCCCGCCGCGGCCGATGAGCTCGATCGCCTCCTGCCCGTCGTCGACCGCCTCGACCTGGAAGCCGGCCTTCTGGAGGATGCTCACGAGCATCTGGCGCGCGAGGCGGTCGTCGTCCGCGACCACGATCCTGGCCGGTCGACTGCTCAGGAGCTCGGCCGGCACAGAGAGCGGAGCGCCTCGGATGTCCTCGCTGTTCGGCACGGGCACATCCTCCCTTCGGGCGGGTCCGGGCGCAACGAGATCGCACGACGGCGGAAGCCGCCTCGCCGCCGGTCGCGCTGCCGCTGCCGGCGCCCCGCCGGCGGCGCGGCCGCGCGACCGCCGGTCGCACGGGTCGCGCGCGCATCGCCGGTGGCGCGCGGGCTGCCATCGCGCTGGTTTCGCGGTAAGGACCCCGCATGAATCAGGCGCGGTTCTGGAAGCTCGCGGCGCTCGCGCTGGCCTTCACGCTCGGCGTGATCCTGTGGGGCGCGTTCGTGCGCGCGACCGGCTCGGGGGCCGGCTGCGGCAGCCACTGGCCGACGTGCAACGGCGACGTCATCCCACGTTCTCCGAGCGCGGCGACCTTCATCGAGTTCACGCACCGCGCCACCTCGGGCGTCGCCTTCCTGCTCGTCGCCCTGCAGCTCGTCTGGGCCCTGGTCGCCTACCCGTCGGGGCACCCGGTGCGCGGCGGCGCGGCCGCGTCGATGCTGTTCATGGTGACCGAGGCGGCGGTCGGCGCCGGCATCGTCCTGCTCGAGTACGTCGCCCACGACGCGTCGGTGGCCCGCGCGCTCTGGATGGCCGTGCACCTCATCAACACGTTCCTGCTCGTGGGCGCCATGACCTGCACGCTCTACTGGGCGCGCGGGGGCCGGCGCGCGCGCCTGCGCGGCCAGGGTGCGACGGGCGCGCTGCTCGCGGCCGCGCTCGCGGGCGTCCTCGCGGTGGGCGTGACGGGGGCGATCGCGGCGCTCGGCGACACGCTGTTCGCGGCGGGCTCGCTCCGCGAGGGCCTCGCGCAGGACTTCTCGCCCACGGCGCACTTCCTGGTGTCGCTCCGCGTCCTGCACCCGGTCGTGGCGGCGGTCGTGAGCGTCTACCTGCTCTACGCCCGCGGCGCGATCGCGGCCCGGCGCCCCTCGCCGCTGGTCGAGCGGCTCTCCGCGGCGACCGGAGGGCTCGTGCTGCTGCAGATCGGCGCGGGGGTCGTCAACCTGCTGCTGCTCGCGCCGGTGTGGATGCAGCTCGTCCACCTCCTGCTCGCCGACGCGCTGTGGATGGTCCTCGTCACGCTCGCCGCCGCCGCGCTGAGCGAGCAGGCCCCGGCGGCGGAGGCCGGCCCGCCCGGCGAGAAGGCGCGGCCGGAGGCGGTCGCCACGCCGGGGTAGCCCGACAGGGGCTCAGGGCTCGCTCGAGCCCTCGTCGCCTTGCTCGGAGTCCTGGGAGATCGTGCGGCGGACCGCGCGCTGCCGCGTCGCTCCGGCCTGGACCGCCGCGCGCTGCTCGGGGACGGACGCGGGGAAGTCGACCTGGAGCACCATCCCCTGATCGGTCTCGAGCACGCGGTAGGTCGCGTCGGTCTGCGCGCGCAGGTCGATCACCATGTCGAGATCGTTGCCCTGGTCGACGAGCTGCACCTGGGTCACCGGGGTCGCGAAGAACGAGGTGACGAGCGGGAAGCGGTTCGTCTGGATCGCCCCCGCCCCCTTCATCCGATAGACGAGGCGCCCCGCGGCCTTCGACTCGGCGACGTCGACCTTCCCGCCGTGGATCTGCACGAAGACGCGCGAGCCGCCCGTGGGGAGCATGCGGAAGCCGGGGAAGGTGGCGACCGGCCGCCCGGTGATCTCCGCCTGCGCGTCCTTCGGCTTCCGCTTGCGCGCGCGCGGGGCGCGCTGCCGGGTGGCCTGCGGCGCGCCGGCGCCGGCGCTTCGAGGGTCGCCGGCCGCCGCCTTCTGCGGGGCGGGCTGCGCGGGCGCCGGGGCAGCCTTCGGGGCGGCCGGGGCGGCGGGAGCGCCCTGCGCGAGGGCGAGCGACGAGGCGAGGCCGAGGGCCAGCGAGAGGCTCAGCGAGAGGTGCCGGGGAGGTCGCACGCTACCAAGTACAGCACGAGCGCCTGGCCCGGAAAAGTCGGCAGCACGGTAAGCTCGACGCGTGCCGCCCCGCGTCGCCCGCCTCTCGCACGTCATCGGCGTCGACGACGCGCCGTTCGCCCGCGAGCACCGCGGCGACGTGCCGGTGGTCGGGGCCGTCTTCGCGGGGCTGCGCCTCGAGGGGGTGCTCTCCACCCGCGTCCGCCGCGACGGGCGGAACGCCACGCCGGCGATCGCCGCGATGATCCGCGGCTCCCGCTTCCATGCCCAGGCGCAGGTGGTCCTGCTCCAGGGCATCGCGGTGGCGGGGTTCAACGTGGTCGACATCGCGGCGCTGCGCGACGCGCTCGCCCTCCCGGTCGTGGTGGTGGCGCGCCGCCTCCCGAACCTGGACGCGATCCGCGACGCGCTGCTCTCGCGCGTCCGGGGCGGGCGCCGGAAGTGGGCCCTCGTCGAGCGCGCCGGGCCGATGGAGCCGGTCGGGGCCGTGTACGTGCAGCGCGCCGGGATCTCGCTGGAGGACACGAGCGCGCTGCTCGCGCGGCTCTCCGTGCACGGCCACCTCCCCGAGCCGCTGCGCGCCGCGCACCTCATCGCCGGCGGGCTGACCACCGGCGAGAGCCGCGGGCGCGCGTGATGCAGCGGGCCCGCGCGGAGCGCCGGCGCTCGCGCTAGAGCTGCCGCGGGATCGAGGCGCTGGCGGTGCCCGGCTTCTCGACCTTCTTCCCGCGCCCGGTCACCTTCGAGTAGATGACGTCGAGGTTGGCGGTGATGTCGAGGTAGAACTGGGCTTCGGGGCTGTAGAAGAAGCTCCTCCGCCTCCCGTCGAGGCCGATCTGCAGGTTGGTGTTGTTGTACCCGAGCGTGAGGTCGACGACCTCGAAGACCGGGTAGCTCAGGCTGACGTCGAAGGCCGTCTGGGGGACGTAGGTGATCCCCTGGGAGCCGTCGTACGGGGCGCAGCCGGTCGCCGTCGCGGCGCATCCCCCCTCGAACTCGTGCTTGAAGTCGCTGTACAGGGCGAGGCTCGTCGCCAGGGAGAGGTCCTGGTAGAGCGGCAGATCGAGCTGGAGGCTCGTGGCCAGGCGATCCGTCGCCAGGGACGCCCCGGTCAGCTGGTCGTCGGGCGCCACCTCGCCGCTCGGGATCATCCGCTCTCGGACGGGGCTCCCCGTCACCGCCGTGTACGAATCCGAGAACAGGTGGGAATAGCTCACGCCGAACGTCGCCGTCACGTTGTTGAGCCCGTCGGCCTTCGAGCCGAGGAGCTTGATCTTCTGGGTGATCTGCGGGCCGACCGACAGCGTGAAGTACTTGCCCGAGTTCCAGCTGGCCGGTGAGGTCGGCAGGATCACGCGCAGCCGCATGGCGGCGTCGGTCTTGTACTCGCCGCGGTTCGCGCCGCCGCTCTCCCAGAGCTCGCGGCCGTACCGGCCGTTGAGCGCGATGTCCTTGAGCTGCGGCTCCCGGTAGTACGTGGTGATGTCGCTGTTCGTGAGCTCGGTGACCCAACCGATCTCGGCGGTCACCGACACCTTGTCCTTCGGCCGGTCGAGCACATAGAAGTTCGGCCGGAAGGTGAAGTCCCAGCCGTAGACCTGGTCGGCAGGGATGTACTCGCCGCCGACGCCGAACAGGGTCGTGCTGCCGCCCTGGTTCCAGGTGAACGTCGACCCGCGCCAGCGCAGGGTCGTCTCCTCTTCCTCCTCGAGCACGGCATCGGCCGCGCTGCCCTGGCTCCACCGCACCGCGGGCGACGTGACCGGCCCTCCGTCGGGTCCGGCGCTCTCCCTGGGCGACGGCGGCTCGACCGGGGGCGGCGGCTCCGCAGGGGGCGGCGGCTCCGCCGGCTGAGCCGCGGCGGACCCGGGGGCAACGCCAGGAGCGGCCGGAGCGCCGGCAGCGGCGGGAGCGCCGGCAGCGGCGGGAGCGCCGGGAGCAGCAGGAGCACCCGGGGCAGCAGGAGCACCCGGGGCAGCAGGAGCGCCGGGAGCAGCAGGAGCACCCGGGGCAGGCGCAGAGGCTTCGGGAGCGGCCGGTGCCGGAGCGGTGGGCTGAGCTTGCCCGGCGGGCGGAGCCGGATCGGCCGGCGGAGCTTTCGGCGGCTCGGGCGGCGTCTGCGCGGACGCCACCGAGATGCTGCCCAGGACACCGGCAGCCACAAGCAACGATCGGAACGTCATCTCCACTCCCTCTCCTGGTCGCTTCGGACCCTCACGCTCCACCGCGCGCTCGGCCAGACGTCCGCCCGCGCTCCGCACGCCCCCCGGCTCAACGCGCCGAGAACCCTGCTCGGCCCGCCCCCTCTGCAGAAAACGTACCCTGCGGCGATTCGTCTCTAAATATAAGAAACAATTAAATAATTCTGGTCACAGCCGCGGGCGCGTTACCTCGCTGACGCGCGCCGCCGTTGCGAATGTGACGATGGCTGAAGTAAGCCAACGGGCCATGGACCCGATGTCCTTTCCGGGCGACAGGGACTCGCCCCTCTCGTCGCGATCCCCTGGAGGCCCCCGCGGCGACGACGCCGGGGGCCACCGGCCCACCGAGATCAACGCCCTCCTGGGCCGCGGCACGCACTTCGAAGGCAAGCTCTTCTTCGAGGGCCGGGTCCGCATCGACGGCAGCTTCCGCGGCGAGATCCGCGGCGAGGACGTGCTCGTGATCGGCGAAGGGGCGCTCGTGATCGGGGAGATCCACGTGGTCACGTGCATCGTCACGGGCGGCGAGGTCCAGGCGAGCATCCGCGCCCGCGAGGCCATCGAGCTCTACGCTCCCTCCAAGGTCACCGGCGCGCTGCACGCGCCCGCCATCTTCATCGATCGGGGCGTGCAGTTCGACGGCTCGTGCAAGATGGCCCCGCTCGACGAGGAGCCCGGCGAGCGGCCTCTGCGGCCGCCCGCGGCGCCTGCCGAGCCCGACGCCGACGTCGCCGGACAAGGCGCGAGGACCGCCGAGGACAGCGGCGGCGCCGCGCAGCGCGGAGCGACCGCGAAGCGCTCCGACGCCGACCGCTGAATTCCGACCTCCGCCGAAAATCGCACGATTTCTGGCGCGCGCAGGGGTGCGGCCGCCTGCTCAGCGAGTTACATCTATCGAGCGGCTGCGCCCTCGCCGCCCGAGGCGCACGCCCGCGACGTGGCCGGCAGCCACACGCCGACGGACGCTGCTCGCACAGGAGAGTCCATGAAGAAGTGGTGGTCCCTGTCCTTGATCGCCTTCTCGCTCGCTGTCCTGGCCCTCTCGCTCTCGCCGCGCGCGGCCCGCGCCGCCGACGCCGAATCCGAGAAGCTCGCGGCCCTCGGTAAAGCGCTCCGCTACACGCTGAAGACCACCGCGCCGGCCTCCGCGATCGAGACCGGGGGCGCAGCGATCCTCGTCAAGGCGCCCCTGCCGGCCGTCCGGAAGATCGTCACCTCCTACGGCAACTACAAGTCGTTCATCAGCGCCTTCGACCAGAGCCGCGTGCTCGCGAAGCGCAAGGGCACGAGCGAGGTCTATCTCCAGGTGCCGATCCTGAACGGCGCCGCGCACATCTGGACCGTCGCCGACATGTCGCCGCCCACGAAGGACGGCGCCGACGAGGTGATCTCCGGGCGCCACAAGCGCGGCAACGTCGCCGATTTCCGCGCCCGGTGGCGGCTCCGCGCCGTCGATGAGCACCACACGATCCTGAAGCTCGAGCTCTTCGTCGACCCGAAGCTCCCCTTCCCGCCCTCGGTCGTCACCACGCAGCTCGCCCGGGCGGCCGACAGGGCGGTGACCGCGGTGCGGAACCGCGCGCACGCCGAGGCGCCCGCCGGCGCGCGGGCGAGCACCACCGCCGCTGCCGCTCCCGGCGCGTCGCCCGGCGCCGCCGCGAGCGCGTCCGCGACCGCAGCGAGCGGCCCCGCCCCGGCGGCGCAACCCGGCGGACAGGACCGCTCGTCGGCGGCTCCCGCCCCGCCGCCAGAGAGCGTGTCCGAGCTGCCGCCGGCCGACGACGACAGCGTGCGCCGCCAAAAGGACATGGCGCGCCGGTAGCCATCCCCCCTCAGCGATTGGGCATCTCCCGACAGAGCGCCCAGCGACCCCTCTACCGCTGCCGAGGCTGCTCGCGACTCCGGTCGTGAGGCTCCGCCGCCGCCGAGACGCCGCCGCTCAGCGCCGCGCCTGTTGATAACCCAGGAGCGCCCCGGGCGTGCCGCGGCGCGCCCGGTCGCTTGCAATTCCGCGGACCTGGAGGGGATCTCCACCCCGACCGTCCGCGGTTCTCAACAGGCTTTTCAACACGCTTTCCGATCTTCCCACAAGAATTCCCACATTCTGAGGGAGTTTTTCAACAAGCCATGCGCCCGGCGGAGGTTGCGAGGGGACGGATGCATGAAGTAAAGCCTCTGCGGTGAGGTATCCCTTGCCGGACGAGCATCCAGGCGCACCGGCGCCCTCCCAGCCCCCTGACGCGTCGGGCGCCCGCGCTTCCCAGGAGCGGCACCTGGCCGTCTCGCGGCGGTGAGCAGGACATCGCTCCTCATCGTCCCGACCGAACGGCACGTCGAGCGCGAGCTCGCCTCGCTCGATCTGCGCGACCCGCGCGCCGCGGGCCTGGAGGTCCGCTCGCGGTGGAGCTTCGTCTCCGAGGCGCTCGCCCTGCTCGCGCCGGACGTCGCCGTCGCCAGCCCGCAGGCGACCCGCCTCGCCACCCGGCTCGCGCTCGACGCCCTGCCGCCCGGTCGGCTGCGGCAGCCGGCCGAGCCCGCCGCGCGCGTCGCGCTCGCGCACGCCCTGGACCGCGCCCTCGGGAGCTTCCGGCGCGCCGGGACGTCCGCGGCGGATCTGCGGGCGCTCGGCACCCCGTACGCGATCGCCATCGCCGAGGTCCTCGAGCGGGCGGACGCCGCCCTGCGGGAGGCGCGCCTCGTGGACCCGCGCTGCGCAGGGTTCCTGCTGGCGCGGGCGCTGCGGTCGGCGGGCGCGGCGGGCGCGCTGCCGCTGCCGCGCGAGGTCACGATCCGCGGCGCCGTCGCCTGGGAGCCCGACGATCTCGCCTGGGTCGAGGCGCTCCACGCCGCCGTCCGCGCCGCAGGGGGCGCGGGCGTGACCGTCGAGCTGCCCGCGCTCCAGGGCGACGGCGCGGCGCCGGTCGCCGACGTCCTGGAGCGGCGCTGGGCCTCGCTCGACGACGCGCCGGAGATCACGTGGGCGCCCGATCGAGAGGCGGAGCCGCTCGCGGCGGTCAGCGCGAAGACCGCGGAGGGCGAGGCGCGCGCCGCCGCCGCCGAGGTGGCCGCGGCGCTCGGGCGCGGGGTGCCGCCCGAGCGGATCGCCGTCGTCGTGCCCGCGCTCGACGACGCCGCGCTCGAGCCGCTCCGGGCCGCGCTGGCCGACGCGGGCGTCCGCTTCTCGGAGCCGCGCGGCCGCGCCGCCGCGAGCTGCCCCGACGGGCGCGTCGCGCTCGCGATCCTCCGCCTCGCCGTGGGCCCGGTGCGCCGCGAGCAGGCGATCGAGATCCTCCGCGCGCCCGGGGTCCACGCCGGCGCCTGGATGGACCGCACGTCCGCCGCCGAGGCGGAGCGGCGCTCGGCCGATCTCGCCCACCGGCTGCGCGACGTGCCGGTCGAGGTGGATCGCACGGGCCGCTTGCTCATCGAGAGCCTCATCTCGGTCGTGGCGGCCCGCCGCGCGGACCGCCGCGCGGGGCCGCCGCGGGCCGCCGGACGGGACGCGCCGCTCGAGGAGGCGGAGCTCGATCTCGGCCTGGAGACGCTGCGCCGCGCGGGCGAAGCGCACGGCGACGACGACGAGGCGTGGATGCCGCACGCGCTCGAGCGGCTGCTCGCCAGCGCGCGCTGGATCGGCGAGGCGACGACGCGGCCCGAGATCGTGCGGCGCTTCCTGTCGCTCCTCGACAAGCTGAGCCTCGGGGAGCCCGGGGTCGAGGAGCTCCGCGCGGCGCTGCGCGGCGAGCGGCGGGGCGGCGGCGTCGCGCTCGAGGCGATGGGCCAGGGCGCGCGGGCCGCGCGCGCGATCCGCGAGCAGGCGGAGGCGCTCGCGCGGGCGGCGCGCGATCTCGGCTGCGAGGACCGCCCCGCCAGCGCGGCGGAGGTCTACGCGGAGCTCGATCGGGCCGCCGCCGAGCAGGGCGCGGGGCCGCGCGGCGACGCGGGGCGCGCCGGCGCCGTGCGCGTCGACGTCGCGGCCGGGCTCGCGGCGCTCGAGCACGACGTCGTGGTGGTGACCGGGCTCGACGCGCGCGCCTACGGCGGCAGCCCGGGCCCGGACGAGACGCTGCTCGGCGAGGCGCTCCGCGCGAGGCTGCCGGCGCCGAGCCGCCCCGCGTCGGGGCGCGAGCGCCAGGCGGCCCAGCGCGCGGAGCTCGGCTGGGCGCTCGCCGGCGCGAGAAACGTCGCCCTCTGCTTCACGCGAGGGGACGACAGCGAGCCGAACGAGCCGCACCCGCTCTTCGAGGCGGCCGTCGCGGGCGGCGCCCCCCAGCGGACGGAGCCCGCCTCGCGCGTGGCGCCGGACGCGGCGACGCTCGGGCCGCGCGACGCGGAGCTCGTCGCCCTCGCGGGCGGCGGGCGGCCGGCGCCGGACATCGCGGAGCGGGTCCGGGTCGAGCGCGCCCGCGCGGACTTCTTCCTCGATCCGCGGGCGCCGATCGATCTCCACACGGGGCGGGTCCTGCTCGACGAGGATCCCGCGCTCGCGGCGCAGCTCCGGGCCGCGATCGGCGGGGCGCACCCGGGCCGGCCGATCGCGGTCACCCACATCGAGCGCGCCGTGGGCTGCGCGTTCGCGGGGTTCGCCCGCCGCGTGCTGCACGTGCGCCGCGCGGAGGACCTCGCCGAGTCGGCCGACGCGCGGGAGCGCGGCACGCTGATCCACCGCGCGCTGCAGGCGTCGTTCGAGGCGCTGCGCGAGCTCGGCCCGGACCGCGACCCGGCCGAGCAGCTCGCGGCCGCGCGCGCGGCGGCCGAGGCGGCGCTCGGCGTCTCGGCGCCGATGGCCCCGCTCCGCCGCGAGGCGGTCGAGAAGGCGATCGCGGACGTGCTGGAGGTCGTGGTCCGCGCGATCGACGGGGAGGAGGCGTCGCCGGAGCTCCGCTTCTTCCTGGCCGAGCGGCGCTTCGGCGCGGGGGAGCCGCCCCCGTGGCAGCCGCTCGAGCTGCCGCCGCTGGACGACGACGAGGAGGGCGCGGCGGGCGCGCCGAGCCTGTGGGTCGACGGGCAGATCGACCGGATCGATCGCTCGACCGACCGGCGCGTCGTGCGGGTCGTCGACTACAAGACCGGCAAGCTCCCCGACGCGAAGGAGCGGCGGCGGGCGCTCCAGCTGCCGCTGTACAGCGCCATCGCGGCGCGCGCGCTCGGCGCCGAGGAGGTGCGCGCCGTCTATGTCAGCGTGCGCCAGCGCGGGCTCATCGAGCTGTGGCCGCGCACGGCCGAGGAGCAGCGCGCGCTCGCCGAGGGCTGGGCCGAGGCGGCGCGCACGGCGCGGGCGGCGGTCGTCGCGCTCTGGCAGGGCAGGGCCGCGCCGCGGCCGGCGGTGGCGACGATGTGCGCGCGCTGCGACGCGCGCGACGTGTGCCGGCGCCCCGCGGTCGTGCCGACGGACGAGGCCGCGGAGGAGGTCGCGTGAGCGCCGCGCCGCACGGGGCGGAGCTCGCCGAGGGCGACGCGCTCATCTACGCCTTCCGCCGGAACGTCGTTGTCGCCGCGAGCGCCGGTACCGGCAAGACCCACCGCCTCACGGCGCTCTACGTGCTGCTCACGCTCGGCCTCACCTCCGTCGGCCAGCCCGACGCCGCGTCCGTCGCGGCGCCGGTGCCGCCGGACCGCATCGTCGCGACGACGTTCTCGCGCGCGGCGGCGCGCGAGATCGCCCACCGCATCGAGCGGTCGCTCCGGGAGATCGCGCGCTGGGACGGCGAGGCGAGCATCCCCTTCGCCGACATCCTCCGCGCGCGGCAGGCGGCCGTCGCCGGCCCGCGCGGCGGCGCGGCGCTGCCCGTGGCCGAGCTGCGCAAGCGCGCGGAGGAGGCGCTCGCCCGCCTCCCGGCGGCGCGCATCGACACGCTCCACGGCGTCGCCAAGCAGATCGTGGACCGGCACGCGATCGCGATGGGGCTCTCGCCCGCCGCCCGGATCCTCGACGAGGAGGAGGCGCAGGCGCTCAGCGATCTCGCGGTCGACGAGGCGCTGAGCCGCGCGTTCGTCGAGGGGGGCGAGCGCGCCGAGGCCGCGCGCGCGCTCGTCGCCGCGACGGGCAGCGTCGAGGCGGCGCGGGGCGAGGTGACGCGGCTGCTCGACCGGCTCGACGAGGACGGCCTCGCGCCGCGCCGGCTCGCGCTGTCCGATCACGCCGCCGAGGCCCGCGCGATCGCGCGGGAGCTCCGCCGCCTCGCGGCCGAGAGCGCGGCGCTCGGCAGCGCGGCGTTCCGCGAGCCGGCGGCTGCGCTCGCCGCGGCGCTCGGCCGCGAGGGCGACGGCGCGCCCTTCCCCGCGGGCGCGGCGAGCGCGCCGCTGGTCGAGCTGCTCACGCAGCGCAAGCCGCACAAGAGCAAGTGCACGCCGGCCGACGAGGCGCTCCTCGCCTTCCGGGAGGCGCTGCCGGGCGAGACCCACCGCGACAAGGCGCAGCAGCTGCTCGGCTTCCTCCGCGAGGCGCCGGCGCTGTCGCGCCGCGAGGCGGGGATCGTCGATCTGCTGGAGGAGATCCGCGAGCGGCTCGCGGCCATCCGCCGCACCGAGGGCGGGCTCGGGTTCGGGGACCTCCTGCGCGCCGCGCGCGACGGCCTGCGCGACGATCCGGCGATCGGCGAGGCGGTCCGCGGGTCGGTCGACGTGCTGCTCGTCGACGAGTTCCAGGACACGAGCGCGGTGCAGCGCGATCTCGTGTACCTGCTGCGCGAGCGGGACGACGCCGCGGCGGCGCGCCCGGCCGGCGTGGCGCCGACGGCGGCCGACCTGTGGGGCCACGGGCTGTTCCTGGTCGGCGATCGCAAGCAGTCGATCTACGGGTTCCGCGGGGCCGACGTGTCGATCTTCTGCCGCGTCTGCGCGGAGCTCGCGGGCGCCGCCGCGGGCCGCGCGCTCGAGCTCTCGCCCTCGCTGTGGTCGCCCGAGCCGAGCGCCGATTTCGTCGCGCTGCGCGAGAGCCGCCGGTCGACGCCCGAGCTGCTCGCGTTCATCAACGCGTTCTCGGCGCGCGATTTCGCCCAGGATCGCGCCCCCGAGGCGCGCGACGGCGGCGCGGGCGCGCCGCGCGAGTTCGAGATCGCCTACAGCGCGGCGGAGCACCTCGTCGCGGCGCCGGGCGGGGCCGCGCAGGGCCCGACGCAGGTGGCGCTCGTCGACGACGACGGCAGCGCGCCGGACGGGGTCGACGCCCTGGTGCGGGACGCGCGGGGGCAGCTGCGCGAGGCGCTGATCGCGGCCGCATACATCGCGCGGCGCGTGCGCGGCGCGGGCGACGCGGGGGCGGCGAGCGCGGGCGGCGATCTGCGCTTCCGCGACGTCGCCGTGCTCGCCCGGCGGCGGAGCACCATCCCGCTCGTCGAGCTCGCCCTCGCGCGCCTCGAGATCCCATACGTGGTGGCGGGCCGCGCGCTCTTCGATGCGGCGGAGGTGCGCGACGTGGCCGCGATCCTCCGCCTGCTGCTCGACCCGCGCGATCGCCTGGCCCTCGCGACGGTCCTCCGCGGCCCGATGGTGGCGCTCTCGGACACGGCGCTCGCGGTCCTCGCGCCTCCCGGCCGCGGCCTCACGGTCCCGCTGCTCGGCCGCTGGCCGAGCGCCGCTGCGATGCAGGGTGGCCGGGGGCCCGGGCCGGAGGACGAGGAGCCCGGCGACGCGCGCCCCCTCCCCGCGCTCGCGCGGCTGCCCGCGGGGGACCGCGAGCGGCTCGAGGCGTTCCGCGCCCGCTTCTCCGGGCTGCGCCGCGCGGCGCTCCGCTCGACGCCGGGCGAGGCGATCCGCGCCGCGGTCTCGGCCTTCGATCTCGATCGCGTGCTCGCCGCGCTCCCCCGGGCCCAGGCCCGGCTCGGCAACGTCGATCGGCTGATCTCGATCGCACGCCGGCGGGGGGGCTCGCTCGCGAGCTTCGTCCGCTGGCTCGAGCGGCGGATCCGCGACGAGGCGGACGAGCCGGAGGCGGCCGTCTTCTCGCCCGAGGACGACGCCGTCCGGCTCACGACGATCCACGCCAGCAAGGGGCTGGATTTCCCCGCGGTGGTGCTCCTGGACCTCAACGCGGAGCCGCGCGCGGATCAGCCCGGCCTGAGCTACATCCCCGCCGCGGCGGATCGCCCCGCCGCGTTGCTCGTGCGCCACCACGCGCGGCGCGTCGACCGGCCGTCGCGGCTCGGCTCGCTCCACGACGTCGAGGCGTCGGCGCACGGGCCGTCGGTGCCCTTGAGCACGCCCGCGCTCCAGGCGGCGCGCGCCGAGGTGCGGGCGCGGGAGCGGGCCGAGCGGCAGCGGCTCACGTACGTCGCGATCACGCGCGCCCGCCGCGAGCTGGTGCTCGTCGGCGCCGCGGCCAAGCCGCGGAGCGGCTCGGCGTGGCTCACGCTGAAGGGGCAGAGCGCCGAGGTCCCCGCGCCGCTCGCCGGCGCGATCGCCGCGACGCTCGAGGCCCGCGCGCTCCTCGCCGAGGCCAGGCCGCCTGCGCCTGGCACCGACGCGTACGCGCGCGCCGCGCCGGTCCCCCGGGCGGCGCCGGCCGCGGAGCCCGCGCGCGCGCGGACCGTGCTGATCGCGACCGCCTCGCTCGCGACGTTCCAGGGGTGCTCGCGCCGCTTCCGGCTGAGGCACCTCCTCGGGATCGGCGAGCCCGCCGGCGAGGGCCAGCTCGGCCTGTTCGACGTCGAGGGCCCGCCGGAGCTGCCGGGCGAGGAGCGCGTCGAGCTCGAGGACGGCGCGGACCCTCGCCCGCCCGGCCGGGCCGCGCACCGGGTGCTCCAGCGCTGGCCGCGCGCGCGCTGGGGTGAGCCGACCGAGGCCGCGGACATCGTCGCGCGGCTCGCCTTCGAGGGGCTCGCGCCGCACGGCCCGGACGCGCTGCGCACCGCCGAGGGCATCGCCCGCTTCCTGGGCGGGCCCTACGCGCGGCAGGTGCGCGGCGAGGAGGCGGCGCTCCTCCGGGAGGAGGCGCTCGTGCTCGACGTCGAGCCGCAGAGCGCCGGGCAGCGGCGCGGGGCGAGGCTCGCGCTGGCGCTCACGATCGACCTGGCGGTCCTGCATCCGAGCGGGCTCGTCGACGTCATCGAGTACAAGCGCGCGCGCCCCCGGGCGGATCTCGCGCCGTACGAGCTCCGCCTGCGGGCGTACGCGCTCGCGCTCCGGAGGCGGCACCCGGACCGCCCGATCCGCGCGGGCGTGCTGTTCGTCGGCGCCGAGGTGGAGCCCGTGTGGCTCAAGGCGTCGGGCCCGATGGGGTCGATCGCCGACGAGGAGCACGCGCGGTTCGAGCATGAGCTCGCGCGGCTCGCCGAGCGCTTCTCCGAGGCGAGCGCCGAGGGCCGCTTCGACGGCGTCCCGGTCGAGGCGTGCCGCAGGCTGCGCTGCGGGTTCGTGCGCGCCTGCCACGGCTAGCCGCGCGGGCCGGCGCGCGACGTCCTCCAGGCCCGTCGGCTGCGCGGCTCACCAGTGCGCGGGAGCCTTGTCGCGGAACACGCCCCCTTGCGGCCCGCCGTTCGGCAGCGTCGCGAGCCACACCGGCGTCTCGGCCCCTTCTTCCACGGACCGCGGCGCGTGCGCGCCGCCCATGTCCGTGCGCACCCAGCCCGGGCACGCCGCGTTGCAGAGGATCTTGCGCCTGTCCCCCGCGAGCTCCCTCGCGAGCACGCCCGTGAGCGCGTTGAGGCCGATCTTCGACACCGCGTAGGCCGAGGACGGCCACCCCTCTGCCGTGTGCCTCCCTGCGCTCACGTCGCTGACGAACTTGCGCATGAGCTGCACGAGCTCCTGGCGCGTCAATCCCGCGTCCCCGAGCTGCGCCTGGAGCGACCTGGAGACGCTGCGTCGATCGCCGAGCCCGCTCGTCACCATGACGATCCTCCCCCCCTGCCGCATCAGCGGCAGGAGCTCGCTGGTCAGCCGGAGCGGCCCGAAGAAGTTGACCTCGATGGTGGCGCGCGCGACCTCGGCGTTGAAGCCCTGCATCGCGATGCCCGCGTTGTTGACGACGATGTCGACCCCGCCGTGCTCGGCCGCGAGCGCGCGGGCGAGCTCCTTCACGCTCCGCTCCTCCGACACATCGAGGCGCCGCGGCTCCACGGAGAGCCCCTGCTTTGCGAGCGTGGCCGCCGCCGCGTTCCCGCGGTCCTCGTCCCTGCTCCCGAGCACGACGTGGATCCCGCCGCGCGCGAGCTGCCGGCAGATCTCGAGCCCGATCCCCCGATTCCCGCCCGAGACCACCGCGACCCGCATTCCTCGAGTATACCGCCCGCCCCCCGCGAGCCCAGAAGATGCCCGGCTTCCGGCGACCGCCCCGGCGAGCACGACCCCCTCCACGAGGGCCGGCCCCGCGCGACGGCCGCCCCTTCACGAGGCCCCCCGCTTACGCCCCTGCCTGCTCCTCGATCTCGTCCGCCGACGCGCTCTGCGTCGACGCGCGCCGCGGCGGCTCCAGCACGAGCGGCAGGATCTCCTCCATCGAGGACACCATCGTGATCTTGACCTGGTCCTTCACGTCCTGCGGCACATCCTCGAGGTCCCGCCGGTTCTTGGCCGGGATGAGCACGTGCCGGATGCCGGCCCGGTGCGCCGCCAGGAGCTTCTCCTTGATGCCGCCGACCGGCATCACCCGCCCGCGCAGCGAGATCTCCCCGGTCATCGCGACGTCGCTCCGCACCGGCGCGCCGAGCAAGAGCGACGCCACCGCGGCGAACATCGTCACCCCCGCGCTCGGCCCGTCCTTCGGCGTGCCGTGCTGCGGGATGTGCACGTGCAGATCGATCTCCTTGAGCCACTCCGGATCGAGGTGCAGCCGATCGGCCTTGCTGCGCACGAAGCTCACCGCCGTGCTCGCCGACTCCTGCATCACGTTCCGCATGTTGCCGGTGAGCACCACGTTGCCCTTGCCCGGCATCTTCGTCGCCTCGATGAAGAGGATCTCGCCGCCCGCCGGCGTCCACGCGAGGCCGGTCGCCACCCCGGGCTGGAGCGTCCGCTCCGCGAGCTCGGGCCGGTGTTTGTGCGGGCCGAGCACCTGCTCCACGTGCTCCGGCGTCGCCACCTCGCGCACGTCCTGGCCCTCCGCGACCTTCACCGCCGTGGCGCGGCACACCGCCGCGATCTGCCGCTCCAGGCCGCGCACCCCCGCCTCGCGCGTGTAGTGGTCGATGACCGACGCGATGCCCGGCTCCGTGAACTCCAGCCGCTCGTCCGTGAGCCCGTGCGCCGACAGCTGCTTCGGCACCAGGAACTCTCGCGCGATCCCGAGCTTGTCGGTCCGCGTGTAGCCGGGCACCTCGATGACCTCCATGCGGTCCACGAGCGGCCCCGGGATGCCGTCCCAGTTGTTCGCCGTCGCCAGGAACATCACCTGCGACAGATCGAACGGCAGGTCGAGGTAGTGATCCTGGAAGGTCGAGTTCTGCTCGGGATCGAGCACCTCGAGGAGCGCGGCCGCCGGATCGCCGCGCAGGTCGACGCCCATCTTGTCGACCTCGTCGAGCACCAGCACCGGGTTCTTCGTCCCCGCCTTCTTGAGCGCCTGCAGGATGCGCCCGGGCAGCGCGCCGACGTACGTGCGCCGGTGCCCGCGGATCTCCGCCTCGTCGCGCACGCCGCCGAGCGCGATGCGCTCGTAGCGCCGGCCCATGCTGCGCGCGATCGACTTGCCGAGCGACGTCTTGCCGACGCCGGGCGGCCCGATGAAGAGCAGGATCGGCCCCTTCTTGTCCGACCGGAGCTGCCGGATCGCCGAGTACTCGACGATCCGCTTCTTCACCTTCTCCAGCCCGAGGTGATCCTCGTCGAGGCAGCGCCGCACGCTCTCGACGCTGAGCTTGTCGACCGTCGTCTTGGACCACGGCAGATCCGCGATCCACTCGAGGTAGGTCTTGGTCACGTTGAACTCGGCCGATTGCTGCGCCATCGAGCGCAGCCGGCTGAGCTGCTTGCGCACGACCTTGTCGACCTCCGCCGGCACCTTGGCGCGGCGGATGCGCTCGCGGAGCTCCTCGATCTCGTCGTCGTCGCCGCCCTCGCCGAGCTCCTCCTTGATCGACTTCATCTGCTGCCGGAGGATGTACTCGCGCTGCGACTTGCCCATCTCCTCCTGAACCATGGAGGAGATCTCCTTCTTGACCCGCAGCACCTCGAGCTGGCGGCCGACCATCGCGAGCACGAGGCGGACCCGCGCCTTCACGTCGAACGCCTCGAGGATCTCCTGCTTGTCGCCGACCGAGGCCTGCGCCTGCGGGAAGTTCGAGGCGATGAGATCCGCGAGCGCGCCGGGCTCGCGCACGTTGTCGAGGATGCCCGCGGTGTCGCGCGGCAGGTTCGGCATCAGGCCGAGCACCTCGCGCGTCGCCTCGCGCAGGCCCGCGCCGAGCGCCTCGAGCTCCACGTCGCGCACGAGCGACTCGGGGATGCGCTCGATCCGCGCGCGCATGTACGGCTCCAGCGAGAACGCCGCCTTCACGCGGAAGCGGCCGAGCCCGTTCAGGACGACCGAGTAGTTGTTCGGGCCGAGCCGGATGACCTTCACGACGCGCGCGATGGTCCCGACGGAGTAGAGCTCCTTGAACGTCGGCTCGTCCACGTCCGGCGACCGCTGGCTGATCACCCCGACCAGCGCGCGCTCGCGGCCGAGGAGATCCTCGACGAGGCGCACGCTCCGCGGCCGGCCGACGTTGATCGGCACGACCGACATGGGAAACAGGACCGAGTTGCGGAGCGGGAGGATCGGGACGCTGTCGGCGTCGGGCGAGGGGGGCGTTCGCGAAGGAGGATCGCCGGTCGGCATGCCGACAACCCTAGTACAGCGCTCTTCTCGAAGCCATGAGCGGGCGCGCCGCTAGAAGTCCTTGATCTTCCAGACCCCGTGCTCGCGCGTGAAAGCGACCGTACCGCCGGCGCCATAGGCCATCGAGGCGCTGTCCCCCGTCTCCTCGATGGTCGCGGTCGGCAGCGCCGCCTTGATCGCCTGGACCACCCGGTTGATCTGCTCCTTCTGCGGCCCCTCCCAGGCGGCCTTCAGCTTCTCGGGGGTGAGCTGCGCCGCGCCCGCCGCCCCCCGCGCCGTCCCGGGTCGACCGCCCGGCTTTTGCGCCGCGTCAGCGCCCGCGCTCCCCGCCGCGCCTGCGGGCGCAGCGGGCTGTGCCGTGCCGTCCGCGCGCGGCGCGCCCGCCTCGCCGAGATCGCCCGCCTCGCCGGGCGCGCCGCCCGCGGGCTCCACGAGGCCCTCCTTCTCGGCGTCGGGGACGTAGCGCATGATGATGTCGTAGCGCCTCCGCTCGAACGCCCGCAGGAAGCCCACGAGCGCCTGCCGGGGCGTGGCCTGGCCGTAGAGATCGACCGCCGCCGCGTCGAGCCGCCAGCGGCCCCCCTCGAAGACGAGCAGGAGCTCCTCGCCGTTCGGCATGGTCACCGTCGCCGTCACCACCGGATCGGCCGCGGGCCGCGCGATGGCGCGGGCGATCTCGAGCGCGTCGTCCGGGTTGTCCCGGACCGCGCGCCGGAAGGCCTCGAGCGACATCGACCGCTTGGCCTCGTCCGAGAGCAGCCGGTAGGCCGCGTCGACGCGCCCCTCCTGGAGCGCCTGCGCGTAGGCCCGGAGCGTGTCGCTCGGGCCCTGCTGGGCGTAGCTCGATCCGCACGCGGGGAGCGCGAGGGAGAACAGGAGGAGGGCCGTGCGCTTCACGGGTCGGGCCATAGCACACGCGGCGCCGAGCGCGCAGGCGGCGCGCGGCGCGAGCCCCGCGCGGCGCGCGGCGCGCCCCCGAACGCCGCCGCCGCCCGTCACTTCGCGAGCTTCAGGACGGCCCCGTCCTTCACCGGGGCGCCGTCCTCCAGATCCGGCGAGCCCTCGTTGACCCAGTAGACCGTCGCCTCGTCCACCGCGATGTCGCCGGGCCGCGTCTGCTGCGAGGCGAGCACCTCCGTCTCCCCGCCGTCCTTCGGCATGCGCACGACCGTCCCCGCGTCGCGGCGCGTCCAGTAGACGTGCTCCGCGTCGACCGCGAGGCCGTTCAGCTGGCCCTGGTCCGACGCGAGCTCCTCGAGCTCGCCGAGCGCCTCCCCGCCCAGGTCGACCCGGAAGACGCTGCCGCCCTCGAAGCTCGCCCAGTAGACCGCCGCCGCGTTCCCCTGAGCGTCCACGTCGAGCGCGATCTCCCGCGGGGTGAGCTGCTCGGCGGCGACCGTGAGCGTCTCGCCGCGCACGCGGCACGCCACCGCGCCGTCGGCCCTGCCCAGCGTGCCCTGGTAGGTCCAGCACACGGCGTCCCCCGCGGTGGCCACCCGGTACGGGGACGCGAACGCCGAGCCGGGCTGCGCGAGATCCTCCGGCGCGCCGAGCTCGACCTCCGCGCCGGCGCCGCTGAGCGGCGCCCTGAAGACGCCGCCCCCCCAGAGCTCGGTCCAGGTGAGCGCGTCGCCCGAGAGCGAGAGCCCCTCGGGCTGCTTGAGATCCGCGAGCAGCACGCGCGGCTCGCCCCCCGCGAGCGGCGCTGCCATCAGCGTGCCGTCCGCCGCGTTGGTCCAGAAGACGACCTGCCGCGCCTCGTCGATCACGAGGTCCCGCGGCGAGGCCTGCGCCGCCCCGAGGACGAGCGGCTCGCCGCCGTCGAGCGGCGCGGTCTTCACCTCCCCGTCCTCCTCGGCCATGCCGGCCTCGTCGAAGGTGGTGCCGGAGATCCACGCCACGCCGCCCGCCGTCACCCGCAGCGACACCGGGTGGACCTGCGCGACCGCGACCGGGATGGGCGCCGACGCGTCAGGCCCCGTGTACTGGCCGCCGCCCGACGCCGACCACGGGCCGCACGTCGGCAGATCCGTGCCCTTCTTGCGGCACTTCCCCTCGCCCGCGGCCGCGATCGCGATGCCCGCGAGCTTGCCTTGCTGCGCCCGCTTGCACACCTCGACGGGGAGCCGCAGGACGCCGCCCTCCACCCGGAAGCCCGCGTCGCTGTCGGCGTCGAGCGGGACGAAGCACGCGCTCTCGCCGCAGATGCCGCCGCCCTGCGTGAGGAGCGCGACGTTCACCTCGCCGGTCTGCGCGGTCGCCTGGCAGACGGTGGGATCCGCGGCGAACGCCTCGAGATCGACCGGCGACGACGCGGCCTCGGCGAAGCACCGGATCGTGTCGAAGCAGAGCCCGCCGGTCTCGCCGTCGCCGCCGCCGAACACGGCCTCCGCCGCGAACTCGGGCAGGGCGCGCGAGTCGACCTCGCGCGGCACGCACGAGCCGGCGACGCAGCTCTGGCCCTCGGGGCAGCTGTTCTTGACGAGCACGTTGCCCTGCGCGTCGCGCAGCGCGTTGCCCTGCTCGTCGCGCTCGACGTCGGCCGAGCCGTCGCACAGGAACTGGATGGGCATGTGGAGCGTCGCGGTGCGGCCCTCGGGCACCGTCGTGAGCACCTCGCGCAAGAGGCGCACCCCGTCCTTGCCGCCGCGGCTCGCGATGACGCGCACCCGGAGCGCCTGCGCGGGATCGTCGGGGGTGAGGAAGCCGAGCGTGGCCGGCAGGCGGATCGAGCCCTCGCTCCCGAGCCGCTCGAAGGTCTCGTCATAGACGACGGACCCCTCGAGCGTCGCCTCGACCCGGATCGTGTCGATGTCCTTCGGCAGCGACATGTCCGTCTGGAAGACGACCATGAGCTGCCCCTTCTCCCCGCCGCAGGACGCGGCCCCCGCCGCCCCCGCGAGCGCGAGGAACGCCGCCGCCATCGACACCGAGCTCGTCCGCCTCGTGCGCATCAACGCCTCCCTCCAAACCCGAGCGGGACCGTGCCGAGGCTGCCCTGCTCCGCCGGCGTCCCGGGCTCGAACAGCAGCGCGCCCGCGACGAGCGCGCCGGCGAAGATCGCCGCGCCGCCGCCGATCCAGAGCCACTTGCTCGCGCCGCCCCGCTCCGGCGCGCGCTCCAGCGAGACGTCGATCCGGCGGAGCTCCTCGTCGCGGACGAGGACGTCGACCTCGTGCGGCGTCATCCCGGGCGCCGTCACGCGCAGCGCGTGCGTGCCGCTCGCGACCTGGCCCTCCCAGCGGCCCTTGCCCACCACCTTGCCGTCGATCGCGATGAGGTCGTCGCGCCCCGCGGCGATCGCGAGCCGGCCCCGGTGCACCGCCCGGTCGAGCCGCGCCACGAGGGCGATGGTGCCGCCGCCGACCACCTTCTCCCGGCGGACGAAATCGACGAAGCCGGGCTTCGACACGCGGATGCGGCGCTCGCCGATGTCGATCGGCACCGGCTCGGCGAGCGGCGTCGTCCCGACCGGCTCGTCGTCCACGAACACGGTGGCCCCCGGCTCGCTGGCCGTGATCTCGAGGCGCGACACGAACGCCCCGGCGGCCTGGATCAGGTCGGCGATGTCCTGCTTGTCCCGGGCCGACAGCGCGGCGCCCGCGTCGGCCTCCATCCGGCGCAGCGTCGCGAGCATCCTGGCGTAGCGCCGCAGGTTCTTCTGGCAGAGCGCGATCTTCCAGAGCAGGCGGTGATCGCGCGACAGCTCGTAGGCGCGCTCGAACCGCGCGAGCGCGCCCGCGTAGTCGCCGTCCTCGAAGAGCGCGGCGCCCGCCCCGTGCTCGGCCTTGGCCATCCCGGTCAGCGACTCCGCGAGCGGCTTCTCCGCGGGCGCGGCGGGCGCGGCGGGCGCGGCGGGCGCGGGCTGGGCGGCCGCGACGCCGGCGGCGAGCCCCACGCCGAGCGCGGCCACGACGGCGCGCCCCCACTTGCCCAGAAGCTTCCCTCGCATCGATGCTCCTTGCCGGCGGAGGCAGCCCTCGCAGATCGCCCTCCGGTCAGCGCGATGCTAGCCGATGCGCGCGCCGGGCGAGCAACATGGAAACGCCGCGGACAAATCGCCTTTGCTCCGCCTGAGCTCGCGAGGATACCATCCGCCGCTCATGAGAGGCCTCTTCATGGTGGGCTCGGCGCTCGCGGGCGCGTTCCTCGGCGCCGCCCTGGGCGCACCGCCCGCGCGCGCGGAGGGGCCCGGCGCCGTCGCGCTGAGCCGGTTCGAGCCGACGCCCGCGGGCGACCCGCTCTTCGGCGTGCCGTCGCCGCTCGTCGGCGGGCACCTGGTCCCGCGCGGGCTCGTCCTGTTCGATCACGCGGCGGATCCGCTCACGCTGTCGGACGGCGCCTCACCCGAGCGGGTGATCGTCGGCAGCCAGTCGCACCTCCACGTCGGCGGCTCGCTCGCGCTCTGGGATCGGCTGCTCGTGTCGGCCTCCCTGCCGATCGCGCTCGCCCAGAGCGGCGACGGCCCCGCGGCGGCGGCCGGCGCAGGCGCGCCCGAGGCGCCGTCGTCCCCCGCGCTCGGCGACCTGCGCCTCGGCGTGCGCGTCCGGCTGCTCGGCGGCGAGGGCGACGCGCTCCAGATCGGCACCGGCGCGGCCCTGCACCTGCCCACGGGCAGCTCGGACGCGTACGTCGGCGAGGGCGCGGTGCGCGTGGCGCCGCAGCTCCTGCTCGGCGGGCGGATCTCGCGCGTGGTGTGGAGCGTCGCGGGCGGCGCGGTGATGCGGAGCTCCGAGAACCCCTCGACGCTCGCGTACGGCGGCGGCGCGGCCGTGCTCCTCTGGGACGAGCGGCTGCAGATCGGCCCGGAGGTGTACGCCGAGACGATGCTGCAAGGCGGCTCGCTGCTGCTCACCGATCGCGAGCGGGTCGCCGTGGAGCGGACGACGAGCGCCGAGCTCCTGCTCGGCGCGCGGCTGCGCCCGATCGCGGGCCTCGTCGTCGGGGCGGCCGCCGGTCCGGGCCTCGGGGACGCGATCGGCACGCCGTCGTTCCGCGCGATCGGGACCGTGGCGTGGGCGCCGCCGGCGCGGCCTCCCGAGCGGGCGGCGGACCCCGACCCGGACGCCGACGGCATCTCCGGCGCGGCGGACGCGTGCCCGTACGCCTACGGGCCGGCCAGCGCGGACGCGCGGCGAAACGGCTGCCCCGTGGAGGACCGGGACGAGGACGGCGTCGCCGATCCGGACGACCTGTGCCCCGACGCGGCCGCGGGCGGCGGGGGCGGCGATCCGGCGCGGCGCGGCTGCCCCGCGGACCAGGACGGCGACGGCCTGCCCGACGCGCTCGACGCGTGCCCCGCCGAGAAGGGCGACGCGGCGGGCGGCGCGGCGCGCCCGGGCTGCCCCCCCGCGGCGCCGAGCCAGCCCGCGGATCAGGACGGCGACGGCCTGCTCGACGACGCCGACGCGTGCCCGCGCGAGCGGGGCCCGGCGAGCGAGGACGCGGCCGCGCGCGGCTGCCCGACGCGCGTGCGGGTGCAGGGCGAGCGGGTCGTGCTGCTGGAGCCGGTCGCGTTCCGCGTGCTGAAGAGCGACCCGGCGCCGATCGATCCGAAGAGCGAGGCGGTGCTCGCCGAGGTGCGCGACGTGATCGCGCAGCACCCGGAGTGGGTGAAGATCGAGGTCGCCGCGCACACGGACGGCGCCGGCAACGCCAAATTCAACGAGACGGTCTCGGCGGCGCGCGCCGAGTCGGTGCGCCGGTGGCTCGTCGACAAGGGCGTCGAGGCCGAGCGGCTGGTCGCGAAGGGGTACGGGGCGAGCCAGCCGATCGCGGACAACAAGAGCGCGGCCGGCCGGGAGAAGAACCGGCGGATCGAGCTCGTGGTCCTGGAGAAGAAGTAGCGCGCGGCGGCCGCGCGGCGCCGCCGCGATGGCGAGCGGATCGGGCCGTGAAACGCGGGCCCGGGGAGCAGAAGAGAGAGAGCATGAAGCGAACCGTCATGGCCACAGGGCTCGGCGTCACGCTGGCGCTCGCGGCGGCGCCGCGGAGCGCGGCGGCGCAGTGCGGTGCCTCGCCCCCCCTTCAGGAGCTCGTGGACGGCCGCGCCTTCCTGTGGGACGTCGGGACGGACGGGGTGGTCAACAACGGGACGAACGACGCCTACGACACCGCCATGGTGCTGCGGGTGGACGAGCTGAGGTTCCCTGGCTCGGTCCGGGCGGTGGAGATGGACGGGAGGCAGCTCGTCCACGGTCCGACGCCCCTCGGCAGCCTCGAGGTCACCCGGAAGGTGTACGTGCCCGGCGACGAAGGGTGGGCGCGCTTCCTGGAGATCTTGCACAACCCCACGACCGCCGCGCTGCCGGCGGTCGTGCGGATCGGGACGAACGTCGGGTCCGACAACGCCACCGTCATCACGCAGTCGTACAGCGGAGACCTGGAGTTCACGCCGGCGGACCGATGGCTCGCGACGGACGACGCGGACGCGGCCGGAGATCCGAGCCTCCATTTCAATTTCTACGGGCCCTCGGCGGCGGTGGTGCCGCGGAGCGTCGGGATGGTCACCGACGACTGCGCGGAGACGCAGGGCCCCGTGGTCGAGTTCGCCCTGTCGGTGCCGCCCGGCGGGACGCAGGTCCTCATGCACTTCGGCGGGCAGCACGCGGATCGGGCCGACGCGCACGCGGGCGCGATCTACCTCGACGCCCTCCCGCCGGCGGCGCTGGCCGGGATGACGACGGCCGAACAAGCCGGCGTGATCAACTGGGATCTCGGCGACGACGACGATCACGACGGGGCGACCGACGCCGACGACAACTGCCCGTCGGTGCCGAACCCCGATCAGACCGATACGGACGACGACGGCGCGGGCGACGCGTGCGACCTCGACGACGACGGCGACGCCGCGAGCGATGACGTCGACAACTGCCCGTCGGTGCCGAACCCCGATCAGACCGATACGGACGACGACGGCGCGGGCGACGCGTGCGACCTCGACGACGACGGCGACGCCGCGAGCGATGAGGTCGACAACTGCCTCCTCGTCCCCAACCCCGATCAGACCGATACGGACGACGATGGCGCAGGCGACGCGTGCGACCTCGACGACGACGGCGACGCCGCGAGCGATGAGGTCGACAACTGCCTCCTCGTCCCCAACCCCGATCAGACCGATACGGACGACGACGGCGCGGGCGACGCGTGCGACGACGACGACGACGGCGACGCCCTGATCGATGAGGCCGACAACTGTCCCCTCGTCCCCAACCTCGATCAGGCCGACGCCGACGACGACGGCAAGGGCGACGCGTGCGACGCGAGCGCGCTCGACAAGGACGACGACGGCGTGGAGGACGGCGCCGACAACTGCCCCGCTGTCCCCAACGCCGATCAGTCGGACATCGACGGCGACGGCGAGGGCGACGCGTGCGATGGCGACGACGACAACGACGGCGCGCCCGACGGCACCGACAACTGCCCGCTCCTGTCGAACTCGAGCCAGAGCGATACCGACGGCGACGGTCAGGGCGACCGGTGCGACGGCGACGACGACAACGACGGCGCGCCCGACGGCGCCGACAACTGCCCGCTCCTGTCGAACCGCGGGCAGGAGGACGAGAACGGCGACGGCGTGGGCGACGCGTGCGCCTGCGACGCGCCGCCGAAGGCCGACGGCACGCCCTGCGACGACGGCGACCCCTGCACCCTGGCCGACGCTTGCGACGGCGGCGTCTGCAGGGGCGGCGCGCCGGTCGAGTGCGCGCCCTCCGGGGACGCCTGCACCTCCGCCCAGTGCCATCCGAGGTACGGCGAGTGCGCGCTGTTCCCGAACGAAGGCGCCCGCTGCCCCGGCGGCACCTGCGTGGCCGGCGGCTGCGTGCCCGACGATGGCGGCGACGGAGGCGGCGGCGGTGGCGGCGCTGGTGGAGCTGGCGCCGGCGGCGATGCGGGCGCCGGCGGCGATGCGGGCGCCGGCGGCGATGCGGGCGCCGGCGGCGGCGGTGGGAACGGCGGCGCCAGCGGCGCCGGCGGCGACGGCGCCGCTCCCCAGCCTGGAGGCGGCGAGCCGCGGGCGCACGGCAACGGCTGCGGCCTCGCGGCGCGCGCAGACGGGCCGGAGAGCTCGGCTGCGGCCTGGGTCGCCGCCGCGGCGCTCCTCGCCGCATGGCGGCGGCGGCGCGGGTGATCCACCCCGCCGCCGTCGCGCTGCTCGCTGATCTCACCGCGTCGATGCGCGCGCAGGGCGGGCGCCCGAAGCTGGGCGCTCACCCGCGACGCTGACGCTGCCGGGGCCGCTCCCCGCTGCGACGCGCCCCTCTATCAGGGCTCCTCGGACCCCGACTCGAGCCACGGCCCGCACGTCGGCAGCCCCGTGGTCTTCTGGGCGCAGTCCGTCGCCGGCGCCGTCACCACGGCCGCGATCTTGCCTTGCGCCATCTGGTCGCACACCGCCGGCGGCAGCTGGATCCGCCCGTCGTCCTCCACCCGGAAGCCGTTGTCGCTGCCGGCGTCGAGCGCCACGAGGCAGCGGGGGTCCTCGCCGTCGCCGTCGCAGATGCCGTCGCCGGCGGCCGTCTCCAGCGCCACGTTCCGCGGGGCCCCGCCGTCGCTCGCGATCGTGCAACCCGCGGTGTCGACGTCCGCCGGCGCCGCCTCCGCGAAGCAGGCCGTCACGTCGAAGCAATCCCCGTCCGCGCCGCCGTAGACGTCGCGGCGCGAATAGTCGGGCAGCGTGCTCGAGTCGACCTCGCTCGACACGCACGTCCCCGCGACGCAGGTCTGTCCCTCGCCGCAGAGCGCGCTCTCGACGTCGGTCCCCGCGCGCCTCCCCGAGCCGTCGCAGAGAAAGTCGAGCGACAGGGCGAGCAACGCGACGCGATCCTTCGGGATCGTCGTGGTGGCCTCACGCAGGATGCGCACCGGGCCGATATCGTCCTTGATGCCGGCGCTGACCTTGACCCGGATGGACTCCCCCCCGCTGTCCGACGAGAAGAACCCGAGGGTCGCCGGGAACCGCGCCTCGGCATCGGGCCCGCCGAGCCGCCGGTAATAGCGGTTGAACTTGGCCTGGTTGGCCTCGAACACCTGCACTTGAAGGACGTCGAAGTCCTTGGCGAGGGCGAGATCCGTCGAGATGGCGACGACGATCTCGTCCGGCGGCGAACAGCCTCCGCACGCGAGCGCGGCGAGCGCGGCGAGCGCGAACCGGCGGTAGCGGATCATCGGCCGCCTCCGAAGGGAATCGAGAAGGACGCGCCGCCCCGCGCGGACAGGGCGACCGAGCCGGGCGACAGGTTGCCGTCGACCGGCGGGTCCGCCGCGAAGACGCCCAGACCGACCAGGAGCGCGCCCGTGAGCACGGCCACGCCGCCGCCGATCCAGATCCACTGCTCGATGTTGCTCTTCTTGGGCTGCGGCACCAGCGAGACCTGGACGCGGCGTGTCTGGTTGTCGAGGATCATGACCTCGGACTGGTGCGACACCATGTCGGACGCCGTGACGCGGAGCGTGTGGCCGCCGCTCGGCACCGGGCCGTCATAGCTGCCGCGGCCGACCACGCGGCCGTCGATGGAGATGACGCCGTTCGGCGGCGCCGTGACGATGAGCCGCCCCTGGTGGACCTCCTTCTGGAGGGTGGCCGCGACCGTGACCACGTCGCCGCCCGCCACGTGCTGCGAGACCTCGAAGTCCTCGAAGCCCTTCTTGGTCACCCGGATCTTCCGGGTGCCCACGTCGAGCAGCACGGGCTCGCGCAGCGGCGTCTGCCCGACCTCCTCGCCGTCGACGAAGACGGCGGCGCCCGCCTCGCTGGCCTGGAGATCGAGGCGGCTCACGTACGCCTTCGTCGCCTCGATGAGCGCCGCGGCGTCCTTGCGATCCTGCTCCGAGAGCTGCGGGCCGGCGTCCTGGAGGAGCTTCTCGACCGTTCCGAGCAGGCGCGCGTAGCGCTTCAGGTTCTTCTGGCAGAGGGCGATGTTCCAGAGCAGCCGCGGATCGCGCGAGAGCTCGTAAGCGCGCTCGAACTTGATGATCGCGTTGAGGAAGTCGCCGTCGTTGAAGAGGATCCGCGCGGCCTCGTACTCGGCCTTGGCCTCGCCCGTGAGGGTCTCGGACAGCGGCCCCTGCGCAGCAGGCGCGCCCGCGGCAGGCGCGCCGGCGCCGGGCGCAGGCGGAGCCGCGGCACCGGCGGCCGGCGCAGGTTGGGCCGCTGCGGGCGCGGGCCTCGCCGCCGGCGCAGGTTGGGCCGCCGCGGGCGCCGGCTTCGCCGCCGGCGCGGGTTGAGCCGCGGCGGGCGCAGGCTTCGCCGCCGGCGCAGGTTGAGCCGCGGCGGGCGCCGGCTTCGCCGCCGGCGCGGGTTGAGCCGCGGCGGGCGCCGGCTTTGCCGCCGGCGCAGGTTGAGCCGCGGCGGGCGCGAGCGCCGTCAGCGCTGCGCCGCCGAGCGCGAGCGCGGCGCAGACGCGCAAGCCAGAGCGGCTCCGCAGCGGGAGCCGTTCGCTTCCAGGCCGAATCATCTGGGCTTACCTTTGTCGTTCAGCACATCGAAAATGCTGGGGCTGCCGTTCCCCTGCGACGCGGCGGCCGGGGCCGGCGCGGTCGAGGGCGCCGCCGCCGCCGAAGGCACCGCAGGCGCCCTGGGCCGAGGCGCCGTGGCGGTGGACGTCGGGGGCGCCTTCGCGGCCGTCGGCGCCGCGGAGCTCGACGCGGTCGCCGAGACCGTCGGCGCCGCCGAGGCCGTCGGCGCCGCGGTCGTGATCGTGGCCACGGCGGTGACCTCCGGCGGCGCGACCGGCGGTGGCGGCACGGACGTCGTCGCGGTCGCCGGCGGCTCTGCGGAGGTGGCCGCGGCCAGCGGATCGATCTCGCGATCCCCCGCGTCGCCGCGGAACGTGACGAAGCGCAGGGCGCCCCCGAGCACCGCCGCGACGCCGACCCCGGCGATCGCGAGCACCACGCCCAGCCGCCGGCGACCGGCGGACGCGGGCGCTGCGGCCGTCCAGCCGGGCGCCGTGCCCGCCGGGCCGACCGAGGCGCTCGCCGTCGCGCCGGCGGGCGGCGCGGTCGACCGCCCGGGCGCCGTCGCCGCAGGCGCGACGCTCGCTCTCCCCTGCGCCGTCGCCGCGGGCACGCCGCTCAGCCGGTCCTGCGCCGTCGGCCAGGGGGGGATGCTCCGCCGATCGCGCGCCGAGCTGGCCCGGTCGCGCCAGGCGACCGCGGGCGCGAGCCCCAGCGTCCGCTCGATCCGCTCCAGCGATGCCACCGCGAGCGGCGGGCCGAAATCGACGATGGCGACCGCGAGCTCGGCGACCGACTTGAAGCGCTTCGCCACGTCCCTCTCGAGGCAGCGCAGGATCGCCGCCTCCAGGCCCGGCGGCAGGTCGCTCCGGTAGAGGCGCGGGGACGGCGGCGGCTCGGTGTTGATCATCAGGATGAGCTCGGACAGCGAGGTCGCGTCGAAGGGCACCCGCGCCGTGAGCAGCTGGTAGAGGATGGCGCCCATGGACCAGATGTCCGCGCGCGTGTCCACCGAGCGCGCCGAGCGCATCTGCTCCGGCGCCATGTAGAGCGGCGAGCCGAGCACCATCGCCGTCTTCGTCAGCCCGAGCTCCGGCTCGGCCCCGGCCGCGGACGGCTCGGCGAGCGCCTTGGAGATGCCGAAATCGAGCACCTTCACCATGCCGCTGCCGTCCGCCCCGCGCGTGAGGAAGAGGTTCGCCGGCTTCAGATCGCGGTGGATGATGCCGGCCGCGTGCGCCTCGGCGATGGCCTCGCACGCCTCGAGCACGTAGCCCACGGCCTCGTCCAGCTCGAGCGGGCCGCGCTGCCGCAGCGTCTCCTGGAGGTCGCTCCCCTCCAGGTACTCCATCACCATGAATGGCGCGCCGGTCTCGAGCGTCCCGACGTCGAGCACGCGCGCGACGTGCTCGCTCTTCAGGCGCACCGCCGCGCGCGCCTCGCGCACGAAGCGCTCCACCATCTCGGCGCTCGCGCCCGGGTGGAGCATCTTGATGGCGACCCGCTGCTGGAGCTGCTCGTGCAGGGCGGCGACCACGACGCCCATGCCCCCTTGCCCGAGGACGCGCTCGATCCGGTATTTCCCCGAGAGAATTTGACCTTCGGTGACCGGTGCGCTCACTCAGGCTCCTGCGGTGCTCCTGCTTTCCAGGCGGCTTTCCACCATATTCCATCCCAGGCCGGCATCCAAGACCCCACCTCGGCGGCCACCCCGAGACAGGCGGGCTTGGCCGTCGCTGCGCCGGCAGCGCAACGCGCGGGCGCTCGGCATGCCTGCTCTTGCGCGGTCGAGCAAAGGCCCGTCCTCGCGCCGCCGCCCCTGAACGCTCCCTCGCCGCGCATCGCGACGTGAAGAACCGTTGAACCCAGGCGCCGCGCGCTCGCGCTCGCGCCCCGGCGACGTTGGCATGCCTGGTGCTCTGACGCTGGCGCTGACGTTGAAGAGGCAGGGTCGCGAAGTGCCGCGACGCTCCGCCCGCAGGCGCGCCGCGCCCGGCCGGAGCCTCGCGCTCACGGAAGCGAACCTGAGGGCCACGCCGGCCTTCCGCCGCCTGGTGACGGGCGCGCGTGGACGGCGAGGCGCGCCGAGCTCCGGAAGCGCCGCCGCGCGCCGGACGGTCGGCTGTTCCATTCGTGCGATCCCCGGAGGAATCGACACATGCGGAGGATTCGATGAGCGTGCTCCAGATCCAGGTGAACGGTGCTTTGAAGGACGGGTCTCTCGCGGAGAGGTGCATCCCGACCCCCTTCTACATGTACGACGAGGCGACGATCCGCGAGAGCATCGAGCGGTTCTCAAGCATCCCTTACGCGCATAAGTCGATCCATTTCGCGACGATGGCCAACGACAACCCGCGCCTCCTGTCGATGCTGAAGGCCGCGGGGTTCGGCGTCTTCGTCAACTCGCTGAAGCACCTCGCCGCGGCGCTCTCGGCCGGCTTCTCCGTCGACGATGTCATCTTCGCGAGCACCGGCGTCTCGCGGGACGTGATGAGCGTCCTCATCGAGCGCGGCGTGCGCGTCAACCTCGACTCGCTCGGGCAAGTCGCCCTCTATGGCTCGATGCGGCCTGGCAGCCGGGTAGGTATTCGCCTCAACATCGACGAGAAATCCAAGAACAACGTCTTCATCGGCGCCGAGAGCCGGATCGGGATGCTGGAGTCCGAGCTGCCTCGGCTGTTCGCGCTGGCGGCGCAGCACGGCCTTCGCATGGTCGGCACCCACGTCTACCTCGGCACCGACATCTCGCTCGAAGACAGCCTCGCCGGGGTCGAGCGGACGCTCGCGCTGTCGGAGAAGTTTCCCGATCTCGAGTTCATCGACCTCGGGGGCGGGTTCCCGATCGACCCCTCACGCTTCGACTTCAGCCAATACAGGGAGAAGATCGCGGCGATGTTCGAGGGCTGTTCGCGGAAGCGCGGCCGGCCGATCGAGCTGATCATCGAGCCGGGGCGAGCGCTGTTCGGCGCGGCCGGTCGGTTCTTCACCACCGTGACGGACGTCAAGGAGCGGCCGGATCGGTTCATCGTGAGCTGTGACGCGAGCGCCACCCTGATCCCTCGCGCGATGTTCTACGAGGATTATAACCCCGTGAAGGTGCAGGCGGCCGAGGGGCGCGATCGCTTCGACAAGCCCGTCGACATCGTGGGCTCCACGACCTACTCGCGCGACTTCCTGGCCAGGAGCATCTCGCTCCCCAGGGTCGAGATCGGCGACCGCCTGATTTTCCTCCACGCAGGCAGCTATTGCTACTCGATGATCACCCGGTTCCTCGGCCAGGCGCTGCCCCCCGAGTACCTGCGCACCCGCGTGAGCGAGCTGGAGCTCATCCGGGCTGGCGAGCGCTTCTTCGATCAGGTGCAGCGATGAGCGCGAGCGAGTGGACCCAGGAGCTGCTCGCCCGCGGGGAGGCGCACTGCCACCGGATCACCCGCCGCCTGCACACGGCGCGGAGCCGGTACCAGACCATCGAGGTGGTCGAGACCGCCGGCTACGGGATCGGGCTGTTCATCGATGGGCGGATACAGCACGTCGCCGCGGATGAGTACATCTACAGCGAGGCCATCGTCCATCCCATGGCCGTCCAGCTCGGCGCGCGCTGCCGCCGCGCCTTGGTCGTCGGCGGCGGCCCCGGCGGCGCGGTGCGCGAGCTGCTCAGGCACAAGGCGATCCGGTCGGTCGTCCAGGTCGAGATCGATCCTGCGATGGTCGAGATCACCCGGCGCTTCTTCCAGCACATCTCCGAAGGCAGCTGGGACGACCCGCGCGTGCGCCTCGTGATCGCGGACGTCCGGGACTTCCTGGCCAGGACCGATGAGCGCTTCGACCTCATCGTCTACGACGTCAGCGAACCTCTGGACGACGCGCCAGCATCGAACCTGTTCGCGGAGACGATGCTCGCCCCCCTCGGTCGCCGCCTGACGGAAGCCGGCATCTTCGTCACGTGGGCCGGCTCGGTCGGCCCGCGCTCGGGCGAGCTGGCAGCGGCGATCGCGCGGTCGGTGGCGGCGGTCTCTCCCCACACCGCGCGCTACCTCTGCCATACGCAGTCCTACGGGACGTCGTGGCTCACCGTCGCCGGCAGCGCATGGCCTTATGCCCCGCTCCGCGCGACGCCGGAGGAGATCGACCGCGCCATCGCCGAGCACGTCGGCCGCCCGCTGAAGCTCTACGACGGCGTCACCCACGCTCACATGTTCCACCTGCCCAAGGACGTCCGCGCGTTGCTCGACCGAAAGCCGGAGGAGGACGGGAGAGCGGACATCCGGCTGCGCCTGCACGACGGCGCGGCCTAGGCCCGAGCGCCCCCCTGTCGGAGACCCCATGTACAGAACAGCTCATGAAGACTTCGACGCCGTCCAGCGCCTGTACGACGTCGAGATGGCCGCCAACGCGACGATTCACGATCTCGTCTTCCCACACGTCTATGGTCCGGAGGAGTACGTCGGGCAGTTCAGCGACAACTGCGCCACCGAGCTCCTGGCCATGGGCCAGGCGATGGATCTGCCGGAGGGCGCTCACGTGCTCGACGTCGGCTGCGGCCGCGGCGCGGTCGCCCGCCTCTTCGCCGCGCGCCTCGGCCTCCGCGTCACCGGGATCGATCTGTCGGCGGTCCCGCTCCAGGTCGCCCGCGCAGAGAGGGCCGCCGGCGCGGACGTGACCTACATCCACGGCGACGTCCACGAGCGCGCGTTCCCTGCTCCCTTCGACGGCATCTACGGCACGGGCGCGTTCTGCCACTTCGAGGCAGCGCGCCTCTTCGCCCGCTGCCGCGCGCTCCTGCGCCCTGGCGGGCGGCTCGCCTTCATGGAGCGCGTCCGGCTCGGCGCCATCGGCCCGGCCGACTGGGAGCGGCTCACTTCTGAGTGGCACTGTCCCTTCGTTTATTCGGTGGACGAGTACAGCGCGCTGCTGAGGGAGGCGGGCTTCACCTTGCGCACCGTGGCCGATCGGACGCCGAGCTTCCGCGTCTGGCAACGCAGGTCGGTCGAGGTGCGCCGGCAGCTCGAGCGGGAGATCGTCGAGCTCACCTCGCGCGAGCACTTCGAGACCTCCCTCCGCCTGGCGGCGTACGAGAACGACGTGACCGAAGCCGGGAAGCTCGGCTACGCGCTGATCGTGGCGCAGAGCGGGCGGAGCGGCGCATGAAGCGGCACGTGTTCCAGCACGTCGCGCCCGAGGAGCTGCACGGCCATGTGCTCCGCGGCTCCGTGCTCGCCGGCCGCACGAAGGTGCAGTCCTTCGAGATCGCGGAGCTCGGGCACTACGGCCGGGCGCTCCTGCTCGATGGCTGCGTCCAGTCTACCGAGCACGACGAGCACGTCTATCACGAGTCGCTCGTGCTCCCCGCCCACGCCTACAGCCCGCGGATCAGCTCCGTCCTGTGCCTCGGCGGCGCCAACGGAGGCACGTTGAAGCAGATCCTCAAGCTGCCGCACCTCGAGCGGGTCCGCCTGCTCGACGTCGACCCCGAGCTGCACGAGATCTCGAAGCGGCTCCTGCCCCACATGCACGGCGACACGCTGCGCGATCCGCGGGTGGAGATCGCGTTCGGAGATGTGTTCACCCTGGTCTCCGCGCTCGCCGACGCCGGAGCGCGCTTCGACCTCGTCGTGGCCGATCTGCCCGACGCGACCGCGGGCAGCCATGCCACATCGCTGTTCTCCGCCGAGTTCTACGAGGCCGTCCTGCGCGTCCTCACGCGGCACGGCATCTACGTCACACAGGCCGGTCAGGCCCATATCCGCTACAGCCGGTTCCTCAACCGCGCCCTGCGGACGCTCGGAAGATCGTTCGCGCACGTGATCCCTTACACCATCACCGTCCCGTCCTACGGGTGCCCCTGGGCCTTCGCGCTCGCCTCCCCCGGCGTGGACTTCTCCGCGGTCTCTCCCGAGACCATGGCGCACAGGATCGCGCAGCTCCCCGAGGCGGCGCTCGCGTCGTACGACCACGAGACGCACCTCCACATGGTCCATCTGCCCAAGGCGCTGCGCCTCGCGCTCGCCGAGGACGTGCCGCCGCTCACCCTCGACCAGCCGGAGACGGTCCAGATCGCGGCCCCGTCCTCCTAGACCGCGCATTCGAGGTCCCGCCGCGCCGCCCCTACCGCGCGCAGCGGGCCCCACGGCCCGACCGTGGGCAGCACACGACCGCGCCGAACCTGAAGAGAGGCGATTGATGAGTCAGCTGTCGGGCGTGCTCCTGGGAGTCGCCGTGAATTTCATCTGGGGGCTCGCTTTCCTGGTCCCCTACGCGCTGCCGTCCGTGGATCCCATCTCGATCACGGTCGGGCGCTACGCCACCTATGGCGTCCTGTCGGCCGTCCTCCTGCTCACGCGGTCGCGGCGAGCGCTGTCGGCGATGAGCGCCCGGGACTGGCTCTGGGCGCTCGGCCTCGCCTTCGCCGGCAACGCGGGGTACTACGCGGTGCTGGTGCTGGCCATCCGCCACGCGGGGGTGCCCGCGGCGGCGCTGATCGTGGGCACGCTGCCCGTCACGATGGCGGTCTACGGCAACTGGATCGGGCGGGAGCTCGACGTCAGCAGGCTTGTACCCCCGCTCTCGCTGATCCTCGGAGGGCTGATCGCGATGAACGCTTACAAGCTCGTGAACGCGCCGTCTCCGAGCGCGAGCCGCGCGCTCGTGACGGGCATCGTCTTCGCCGTGTCGGCGCTCGGGCTCTGGACGTGGTACGGGGTCCAGAACGCGCGTTACCTGAAGCGTCGCCCGGAAATCCAGGGCGAGGACTGGTCCGCGGCGATCGGCGTCGGCACCCTGGCGATCACGCTCGGCGCCCTCCCCGGCCTCGCGATCGCGGGCATCTGGTCGCCCGGAAGGGCGCTCGCGGAGCTCGGCGCCGGCGGCGAGCTCCCCGCCTTCCTCGCCGGCAGCTTGCTCCTCGGCGTCGTCGTCTCTTGGCTGGCGACGGTGATGTGGAACATCGCGGCCCGCAAGCTGCCGGTGTCGCTCGCCGCGCAGCTCATCGTGTTCGAGACCGTGTCGAGCGTGGTCTATGCCTGCATCCTCGACGAGGCGCCTCCCGCCATGTTCGAGCTCCTGTGCATCGGCGTGATCCTGCTCGGCGTGCTCCTCGGCATCCGCGCGACGCTCAGGGCCCCGCGGGCGCGGCCGGCGGCGGCCGGTTAGCGGCGCTTCGACCGGCGGTCCCAGCGGTCGACGACGACGGGCTCCCCACAGCGACCCAAGGCGACTACCCTACGCGCCATGCCCCGCATCGCCAAAGTCGAGCGCAAGACGCGCGAGACGGACATCCGCATCGAGATCGATCTCGACGGCCAGGGCCGCTCGTCGATCAAGACGCCGCTCCCCTTCCTCACGCACATGCTCGATCAGATCGCCCGCCACGGCCTGTTCGACCTCACCATCCACGCCGAGGGCGACGTCGAGATCGACGGCCACCACACGACCGAGGACTGCGGCATCACCCTCGGCGCGGCCGTGCAGCAGGCGCTCGGCGACAAGGCGGGCATCGCGCGCTACGGCGAGGCGACGCTCCCCATGGACGAGGCGCTCGCGCAGTGCGCGCTGGATCTCTCCGGCAGGCCGTACTTCGTCTGGCGCGTGCCGCTGCCCAAGGCGAAGCTCGGCACGTGGGACGTCGAGCTCGCGCCCGTGTTCTTCGAGGGCTTCGCGCGCGGCGTCGGCGCGAACCTCCACGTCCGCCTCCTCGAGGGGGACAACCTGCACCACATCGTGGAGATCTGCTTCAAATCGTTCGCCAAGGCGCTGATGAAGGCGACCCGGATCGAGCCGCGCGTCGCCGGCATTCCGTCCACCAAGGGGAGCCTCTGAGCCATGCAAGCGATCGCGCTCGTCGATTTCGGGATGGGCAACCTGCGCTCCGTGGAACGGGCGCTCCTCCAGGCCGCCGGGGACGCCGGCGCGCCGTGCGCCGTGACGCGCACGGGCGATCCGGAGGTCATCGCGCGGGCCGACAAGGTGGTGGTGCCGGGCCAGGGCGCCTTCCGCGACTGCGCGGCCGCGCTGCAGAACGGCATCGACGAGGCGCTGCGCGACCAGATCCGGAAGGGGACGCCGTACCTCGGCATCTGCCTCGGCATGCAGGCGCTCTTCGAGTCGAGCGAGGAGGCGGCGGGCGCGCGGGGCCTCGGCGTGTTCCCCGGCACCGTCAAGCGCCTCACCCCGGAGCCGAGCGCCGCCGAGGCGACGGCGGCGGCCGGCGCGCCCTGGGTCGGGATCAAGATCCCCCACATGGGGTGGAACCGCGTCGCGATCACGCGCGACGTGGAGGGCCCGCTCCGCGTGTTCGCGGGCGAGAGCCCGTTCGTCTACTTCGTCCACAGCTACCACGCCGTCCCGCTCGATCCGGCGCTGGTCGCGGCGACGACGGAGCACGGCCCGCACCGGATCACCGCGGCGATCGAGCGGGACAACGTGACCGCGACGCAGTTCCACCCCGAGAAGAGCCAGGAGACGGGCCTGCGCCTGCTCGTCCGCTTCCTGAACGGGTGAGCCGACCGCGGCCCCGGCTCAGTGCGGCCGCGGCGCGCGGTGGTGCTGGTGCTTGACGTGCGCGAGCTTGAGGTGCGCGCCGAGGGGCGGCTCGGGCGGCCGCCTGGCGAGGCCGCGCCGTGACGGCCGCGCGCGGCCCGCGCGCGCCGCGCGCCCGCGCTCCAGGGGCCGCGGCGCGAGGGGGAGATCGACGATGAACACCGCGCCGCGACCGAGCTCGCTCTCGACGCGGATGGCGCCGCCGTGCGCGCGCGCCGCGGCGTGCGCGATGTAGAGGCCGAGCCCCAGGCCGCCGAAGCGCTCCGCCGGCACGGCCCGCTCGAAGCGCGCGAAGATCCGCTCCTGGTCCTCCCGCGCGATCCCCATGCCGTGATCGCGCACGATGAGCCGCGCCCGCGCGCGCGTCGCGCGCACCTCGATCGAGATGGGCTTGCCCTCGCCGAAGGTGATCGCGTTCTTGATCAGGTGGAACGCCATGCGCTCGATCTGGGACCGGTCCCAGCGGCCGATGACCGCGCCCGCGGCCGCGACCGCGATGGCGCCGCGCGCGGCCGGCCGATGCGCGACCGCCGCCGCGACCACCTCGCGGACGAGCCCGACAAGGTCGACCGGCGCGCGGACCTGCGCGCGCTGGGCCGGGTCGGCGCGCCGGACCTGGAACATGTCGTCGCACAGCCGGGCGAGCCGGCCGAGCTGGCGGTCGAAGACGGCCAGCATCGCCGCCGCCCAGGCCGGGGTCTTCTCCGGCTCCCGCTCGCTCATCCGCTTCGTCAGCTGGAGCTGCAGGAGGAGCGAGGTGACGGGCGTCCTGATCTCGTGCGCGGCGAGCACGAGGAAGTCCTCCCGGAGCCGGGCGGTGTCTTCCCGGATCGGGACGGCGGGGACGCTGTCGTCGAGGTCGTCGCAAAGCGCGGTCATGGCGGAGCCTGCTGGCGGACTGGGGTTGTGACCCGTCCCCGTCAAAGCACGGCTCGTGCCGCTCATGACGGTCCGCGGATCGGCACTTCCGGCGCCAGGATAGGGCCGCTTCTGCCGAGCGGACGCGCGTCAAGGCGTCGCATCGCGCTGCCGACTGCGCAAAACCTCGCGGAGTGAGCCGCCTGGGCGGGTCGAGCCGCGGCCGGCGCCTCGGGCGGCTCCGGAGCGCCGGCGGGCCGCGGCGCAGGCGGGTCCGGGGGCGCCCTTGCTTGCGGGAAAGGGCGCGCGGAGCAGCTTTGTCTGCATGCAACACCAGAGCGGAGAGCAACACCAGGGTGGAGAGCCAGGAGCCACGGCTCAGGCGCGCGGATCCATGGGTGAGCTGCACGCGATGCTCCGGGAGTTCGACACGGCCATGCTCGTCACCATGACCCCGGAGGGGCTGATGCGGGGCCGGCCGATGGAGGTCCAGGAGCCGGCCGAGCTGATGGACTGCGATCTCTGGTTCGTGACGCAGGAGGAGACGGCGAAGACCGGCGAGATCACCCGCGAGCACCAGGTGGCGGTCTGCTGCTACCGGCCGCGAGATCGGGCGTACATCTCGATCTCGGCGCGCGCGACGATCGACAGGAACGAGGAGAAGATCCGGAGCCTCTGGAAGCCCTCGTGGAAGGCGTGGCTGCCGGACGGCCCCGATCACCCTCACGCCGCCATCCTGAGGCTGTACGTGGAGCGCGCCGAGTACTGGGAGCCCGAGGGCGGGCGGCTCCGGATCCTCTATGAGAAGGCCAAGGCGCTCGTCCAGGGGAAGCCCGCGAACGAGAAGCTGAATCCGCCGAAGCACATCTGAGGGCCGCGCTCGCCGGGGCGGCCCGGCTCTCCCGCGCGCGGCGCAGGTGAGCGATCGAGGTCAGTAGACGTTGTCGGCCTGGTCGGGGATGACCGCGCCCGCCTCATCGAGGCACGGGACGGCGGCGCCGGCCTCGTCCACGCAGGCGGTGGTCGAGCAGGCGTAGCCCGAGGCGAGGTGGCCCTTGGGCTCGATGAACATGGGATTGATGAGCCAGGTGCCCGCGTAGTTCCTGTAGGCGTTGCACATCAGCTCTTTCTTGTTGCGGTTGATCGCGAGCCTGAGGCCGGTGGCGTCCTGGAGGAAGCTCAGATCGGTGTCCGAGTCGCCCGCCCCGAAGACCTGGCGCTGCGACGCGTCCGGGTTCTTCTCGAGCGCGGCCGGGCCCGACGCGCCGAAGATCACCTGGTTGATCCAGCACCGCTTCCCCTCGATGTAGGTGATCAGGCTATTTCCGGTGAACGTGCCGGCGCCGTCGTTGGTGCCGTCGGGGATCGGACCGCACCCCTGCAAATTGTACGTCAGCGCGCCGTTCTCGGTGGTCACCTGCCGGACGCCGATGACCCGGTCCGCGGCGATGTTCACCACCGCCGCGAACGGCTCGACCACGAACTGCGGTGAGGCCGACACCACCCAGACGTCGAAGCCGTTCTTCTGCAGCGCGCCGATCAGGTCCCGGATCGGCTCGTAGATCCGGAGCCAGGCGGTCAGGCCCGCGCGCGTCCCGATCGTCTGGACGGCGCCCTCCGCGGCCGCCAGGTTCTCGCCGATCGCCGACGCGGCGAACGCCGCGATGTCGTCCGGCATGTGGCCCGCGCCGAGCTGCGCGAACCAGGCGTAGGCGGGCTCCAGGGTGCGGCGGTTGTGCCCTTCGAAGGCGGCGTCGCCGCCCGTGGTCTCCCCGTCGACATAGACGCTGAGGATCTCGTCGGCGCAGGCGGTCGATGTGCTCGTCGGCAGCGGCTCGCCCGGCTCGGCGGCCGCGCCGCACGCCTGGTTGAGCGACGAGACCGCGGCGGCCGTGAGGTAAGGGCTCGTCCACGCCCAGTCCCCGTCCGGCGGCTGGAGGATCTTGTCGTGCGAGAGCATCCAGAACATCGTCGCATCGCCGACGTCGTTCTTGATGACGGTGTTGTCCCAGTCGAACACGGCGACCGGCTTCCGGTCGGGGTCGTAGCCGGGGCTCGCGGCGCCGTGCTCGTCGATCATGGCGTCGAGCCGCTGCCGGTTGTCTCCGTACCACTCGAGGGTCGGATCGAGGTCGGGCAGCGCCCCGCTGCCGCCAGCGCCCCCGCCGCCCCCGTCGCCGCCGGCCGCTCCGCCGTCGCCGCCCGTCGTCCCGGTGGATGTCGTCGTGGAGCTGGTCTCGGTCCCCACCGGCCCTGTGGACTCATCGCCGCCGCAATGGAGCAGCAGCAGCGAGAGGGGCGCCACGGCCAACGCGGTGAGGTGCACCTTCAGCGCTCGTCCAAGCATGGAATTACCTCCTGGGCAAAATTTTCCATACCAGAAGGAACGCCCCGGCGTCGCGCGGAGACGCGCTAGCGCGCTGGAGTCGCCTCGAAGATGCGGCGGATCGCGTCGGTGAGGGAGTCGTCGTCGTTGCTGCCGACGATCAGCTCCGCGGCTTGCTTGAGCGGCTGCGGGCCGTGACCCATCGCGATCGGGAGTCCGCAGGCCTTCAGCATGGGAACGTCGTTCTCGCCGTCGCCGGCCGCGACCATCTCCTGCGCGGACAGCCCTCGGCTCTCGGCGATGAGCGCGAGCGCGCGCCCCTTGTCGATCTTGCTGCGCGTGATCTCGATGTAGTTGTCCTTCGATCGCGCGACCGCGATGCCGTCGTCGAGCGCCGCGAGCTCCTCGGCCAGCCGAGCGTTCGCGCTGCTGCCTTCGTCGGTGATCATCAGGAGCTTCTCGGTCGCGGGGCGGCTCGCGAAGCCGGCGTCGATCGTGGGCGGGAAGCCGACGATGTCGGCCTCGGCCCGGACGCGCCGGTCCGCGGCCTGAACGATCCAGTCGAAGCCGGCGTAGAGGTTCAGGCTGATCCGCGCGTCGCGTCCGTAGCGCGCCAGGATGTGCTCGACGGTGGCCTCCGGCAGGGGCGAGCGGTCGAGGATCCTCCCGCCGGCGCCGAAGACGAAGGCGCCGTTCAGCGCCGCCCATGGGCCCTCCAGCCCGAGGCTGCCGGCGATCTGCTCCACGGACCGAGCGGGGCGCGAGCTGATCAGCGTCACCACGAGCCCCCGCCCGGCGAGCGCCGAGCACAGCGACCGCATCTCCGGTGAGACCGAATGATCGGACCGCAGCAGGGTCCCGTCCAGATCGAAGGCGACGCCGCGAAAGCTCCCTGGACCCATGCGCGCTCTCCTGCCCTGCGCCCGCCAGTACCACGGCCGAGCGCGCGCGCGCGAGCGCTCCGGGGGTCGCTCGCCGCGCGCGGCGGCGCGACGGACGCGGGGGCGGAGAGGCGCGCGCCGTGGCCGCGCGGCGCTCGGGTGGACGGGGGCGCTGGGGCCCGGAGCTCGGCGGGGCCGACGCGGCTCGACGTCAGGCCTTTTTTCTCGGATCGAACTCGGTGACCGTGTGGAGCGTCTGGTCCACCTTCTCGCCTCTCCTCGGCGGCGGGAGCCCTTCTCCGTGCAGATCGGCGACGATGGCGGTGATGTTGTCCTCCCCGCCGCGATCGTTCGCGAGGGCGACGAGCCTCTCGCATGCGGCCTCGATCGAGGGGCCCCTCTCGATCGCGGCGAGCATGTCCTGGGCCGAGAGCTTGTTCGAGAGCCCGTCCGAGCAGAGCAGGAGGCGATCGTCGCGGCGCAGATCGAGCCGCGCGACGCTGGCCTTGACGTCGGGATCGAGGCCCATCGCCTGGAGCAGCATGCTCCTCATCGGGTGCTGCTCGGCCTCCTCGGGTTGAATCATGCCGGCGTCGATGAGCGCCTGCACGAAGCTCTGGTCGTGCGTGATCTGGAGGATCTGTCCGTTGCGAATCAGGTAGGCGCGCGAGTCGCCGACCTCGGCGACGTGCGCCTCGGTCCCGTGCACGCATATCGCGGTGAGGGTCGCTCCCATGCCTTTGCGACCCGGCTGCTGCGCGGCTTGCCACACCTCGCGGTTGGCGCGCTGTACCGCCAGGATGGTCGCCTCGTCCCAGTTGCCTCGCGCCAGGGCCATCGCGCGTCGGAGGGCCTCGACGACCAGGGCGCTCGCGACCTCGCCGGCCGCCGCGCCGCCCATGCCGTCGGAGACGGCGAGCAGGACGGGATAGGAGGCTTCGAACGTGACCTCGTGGGCAGGCGGCGCCGTCTTGGCGGCCGACGTGAGGTGCGCGATGAGGAGCGTGTCCTCGTTGTTCTTGCGAACCCGCCCAACGTCGGTGATACCGCAGGCTTTCACCGTGATGTCCCCGGCTCCCCGTGTCGTTGCTGTCATGTGATGTCTCCTGTTTCCGTGTTTCCATCCATGAACCGACCGTTCCCGCCGATCAGCAGGCATGGGAGCGGCGAGCTGCGCGCGCTGCGGCGCTCCAGCCGACGTGCGCGCCGGGCATCGGCTCCGCCGTTGCAGCGTGCTGTGGTGCATGCGAGGCCGGAGGAGCGCGCCGCGGCGGCCAAGTCGGAGGAGCGCGCCGCGGCGGCCAAGGAGGGGATGTAGGGCGGCGGGGTGCCAGCGGAGCGCGCTCGACCTGGCCGCGCGTTGAGAAGGAGCGGGGAGGTCATCGAGCGTCCGGCTTGCCCCAGGAGCAGGAGAGGGAGCTCGCGACGAACCTGGATGCGCGCATTCGTCGGGGGGAGGGCCGCGTGGTGGGTCTCCTGGATCCCCTGATGGAGATAAGGCGGGAGCGCAGAAACTGTTATGCAGATCACGTTTGACGCCCGCCTCGATAGCTGGTGTGCCGTGAACGCGTCGCTGATCGCCGCCATCGCTACGTCGTCTGGTGCGGCGGCGGGCCACGTCAAGCAGGGTCCGGCGACCTGACCGGTGGGGACCTGACCCGGGTTCGGCGGCCGGAGGCGGGAACGTGACCCGGGTTCGGTGGCCGGAGGCGGGACCGAGGTCAGTCGGCCGGGTGTGTCCCTGCGTGGCCAGTCGGCTGCCGGGCGCCCGACCCGCGGGCGCCCGACCCGGGTTGAGAGCCCGGAGATCCCGACCCGGGTTGAGGTCACCGACCCGGGTTGGGGTCACCGACCCGGGTTGAGGTCACCGACCCGGGTTGCGGTCGCCGACCCGGGTTGGGGTCACCGACCCGGGTTGCGGTCGCCGACCCGGGTTGGGGTCACCGACCCGGGTTGGGGTCACCGACCCGGGTTGGGGTCACCGACCCGGGTTGAGGTCACTGCCGACCCAGGTTGCGGTCGCCGACCCAGGTTGCGGTCGCCGACCCGGGTTGGGGTCACCGACCCGGGTTGGGGTCACCGCCGACCCGGGTTGGGGTCACCGACCCGGGTTGGGGTACCAATCCAGGTTGCGGTCACCGACCCCAGGTCGACGTCACCCGCGGCGGTGGATAGCGAGTGGTGGGAAGCGACGGGTGGCGGGCGGCGAGTCGCCGTCAGGCTCGGCGAATCGGCGGCAGGTCGGCCGCCACCGGCGGCCGACTCAGGGAATTGCCGCCGACGTGAAGGGAATCGGGAAGATCTGCCCCGCCCTCCACGCCTCGGCATGATCCGCGTAATGGCACGTCCGCGGATCCCCGCTGATACCGGTGCTCATCACTCCGAGCGACCCGTCGAGCGGGGCGAGATTCCAGACCAGCCGCGTCGCGCTGAGCGAGTCCTGGTCGAGCGCCCCCCACACCCCGCCCGCAGCCTCGAATTCGCCAGGCGGGAGCGCCAGGATCCCGACCTTCGCGAACCACCCGCCGATGTTCACCGTCTCCACATCCCCGGTCGCAGGGAAGGTGCCGATATCGAAACGCTCGTCCTCGCCCGCCAGCGGGTGGTTGTACGTCAGCTCGTGAATCCCGCCCCAGGTCCACGCGCTCACGTCCGACCCCAGCGCTGCGCGGAGCATCGCGTCCGCCTCGCCGAGCGCCCGGCGCACCGCCTCGTCCCGAGCGACCCCCGGGTCCACACCTTCGCTGATGCCGAAATACGGCGCGCGCGGGTTCTCGAGCACGTCGATCAAGCCGTTGAGCTGATTCGTGAGGAACACGTTGGGCGCGAAGTACGCGTACTCGTCAGCGCCGATCACGTCCTTCACCGTGTTGCGCAGCAGGATCAGGGTGAGCATCTCGTACACGGCCGCGCCGCGGCTGCTCGCCGCCGCGTTTCCGTCCCACTGCTGCAGAGCCGCCACCGCCGCGGACGCGCTCGGATCGTCCGCGGGCAGCCCGACGCGCCCGAGCGCAGCCAGGTAGCTGTCGCGCAGCGGCAGCCCGATCGTGGTCTGCGTGTCGAGCTGGATCGACGCCATGTCCTGCGGCGTGAGCGGCTGCGTCGCCGAGGTCAGCCGGGTCATGATCCGCTGCGCGCGCCACGGCATGTCCCAGTAGTTGGCGAGGTGCACCGGCCGCCCCTGCGGCGCGTAGTTGCGCGGGACGATCCGGTTGTTCGCCGTCACCAGGATATGCGACGGCGGATCGTAGACCGAGGGCAGCTCGGCGTTCGTGGCGTACCCGGTCCACTCGTGCCCTCCCGTCCCCGGCACCGGATAAAGCGAGTTCAGCGGGCTCTGGCGCTGCGGCGCGAGCCCCGAGTTCTGGTAGCCGATGTGGCCGTGCGCGCCAGCGTAGTCCGCGAAGATGAAATTCCAGCCGATGCTCTGCTTCAGCGCCGCCGCCTTGAACTGCGTCCAGCCCTGCGCCGCCGGCATCTCGAAGTAGCCGTCGACCTTCCACTCGGGCTGCCCCGCGGTCGACTTGAGCGCGAGGGTGCCGAACGCCTCCAGCCCGTCCAGACCGTCGTTGAGGATCGGCCCGTGGGGCGTCGAGCGGAACGTCCGCTGCACGTCCGACTGCCCCTTCACATGGATCGTCTCGACCCGCGAGGTGACCGGCTTCCACTGGCCGTTGATCAGCACCTCCTCCCCTCCTCCGCTCGCCCCGCGGAGCGTCTCCACGTACAGGTCGACGCTGTCGAAGAGCGAGAACGTCGGCACCCAGGCGATGCGGTCGGTGTGGCCGCTGATGAACCCGGGGAACCCGGGCACCATCCAGCCTGCCACGTTGTACTGCCCGTTCACCTTGAGCTGGGCCAGGTAGACGGCGGACGGGGTCGCGTGGGGGAAGTGCGGATCGGTCGCGAGGAGGGGCTTTCCGGTCGAGGTGAGGTGCCCGTCGACCGCCCACGCGTTGCTCGCGCGCCCGCTCACGGGCGTCATCCGAAGGAACTGCTCCGCCAGCTGACGCGCCCCCTCCAGGCACGCCGGCGGGGGCGGGTTCACGATGGTCGCAGACGGCGAGGTCGGGCCAGGCGGCACGAGGAACGTCGAGATCGGGTTCAGGTTGCCCTGCGCGTCGAACATCGACACCGCGTCCGGAGCCTCCTTGATCAGCGTCGTCGCGACCTCCGTGCCCGCGATGGAGGCCACGGCCGCGCGCTCCAGCTTGGTGAACCACGTCAGGGTGTCGAAGGTGACACCCACGTAAATGTAGGCGAGGACGCTGTCCTCGGGCGTCCAAGGATCCGGCTGATAACCGAGGGTCTGGAACTCGATCGGCAGGCCGCCGCTCGACGCGTTGGCCTCGGAGATGTACTTGTTCACGCCCGCGGCGCAGCCCTGCAGCGCGCGCTTCGTCCGCGGGGCCGCCGCCGCGTAGCGCGCCGCCGCGAACGCGGGCAGGTTCTGCGCGCGGGCGAGGAGATCCTGGCCGAGGATGCCGTCGTCGTCGCCGGGTCCGTAGATCTCCGCGAGGCGCCCCTGAGCGCTCCGGCGCAGCACGTCCATCTGGAAGAGCCGGTCACGCGCCATCGCATAGCAAAGGCCCGCGTAACCCGCCTTCTCGTCCCATGCGGTGACGTGGGACATCCCCCGATCGTCCACGCGGATGTACGCCACGTCGAGGCCACTGATCTCGACCGCGGTTTCCTTGGCCGAGATCTGCTCTGCCAACCCCTGTTCATCCTGAGCCACGCTGCACGCAGCAACAGACAGCAGGAATGCCACGCCGGTCATTCGCCTGATCATGCCGACTCTCCTTCTGCTGGCCCCCTCGCAAGGGCCGCAGTTTGCAGGTCACGTGCGCCACGCCCACCCTGAGCCGCGGCCACCTCGCATGGGAATGCGCGGCGAGCGATTGTCAGCACAAAAATGCCGCCCCGGCGAATCAGCCGGGTCGCAGCGTGATCGCTGACAAGCAGCGGACAAGACGAACGAGCGCGCCTCTCCTACGTTGCTTTCACATGAACGAGATAAGCGGATAGGAACTAACTAATGCGGCTCGAAAGTCAAGCTCTTCGTGAATTACACCCCTAATACAGCCGCACTGTACATCACGGCTGATAGACATCGTCTCAAGGGAACCAGGGTTGCCAGAATGCGCATTGTTTGCGCGCTCTTACATGCGGGTTGCGCACGGACAGCCCGTAAAATCTGCAACCTAGCACTCAGCCGGCATACGCGCCATGCGGCGCGGGGCGTGAGCTGGATCCAGACGGCCAGACGGCTCACCGCTTCGTCGCCGTCTTCATCGCCGTCTCCGCTCCCCTTCCCGTCTTGGCTCGCGTCTTGGCTCGCGTCTTGGTTCCCGTCTCCGTTCCCGTTCCGTTCCCGTCTCCGTTCCCGTTCCGTTCCCGTCTCCGCTCCCGTTTCCGTTCCCGTCTCGTTTCGTGATGCGTCATGCACGGGCGCCGCCGACAGACCGTCCGCGGCATCGACCGATGCAGGAATTCGTCACCGGGCGGCGAGGTCACCGCCGGAGGTCGCTTTACCCTTAACCCCGCGGCGCCCTCCCGCACGCGCGACCGGCCCGGCGCCGCGACGCCTGATGGGCGCCCACCTCCCCTGTCAGGGCCCCTCGCGCCTCGGCGAGGACGGCGTGTGAAGGGGCGGGGGCGAGCTCGCGTCAGCCGCGCCCGGGAGACCGCTCTCCGGCGTCGGCGAGGATCGAGGCCGCCTGTGGGCGCTCGCCGCCGGCGTCGAGCGCCGCGCAGATCTCGGTGAAGGTGTCGAACGGCGTGCGCGGTACCCCGTCGCGCGCACAGAGCGCGTCGAGGGCGCTGCCCCGCACCGCGAACACACGGTCGCAGCACCGCGCCGCGGGGTAGTCCATCCGACCATCGCCGATGTAGACCGCGGCGGTCTCTCCGGTCGCCGCCTTCAGCTGATCGAGGACGCGGATCTTGAAATCGTCCCCGGGACCGAGCGGCACCGCCTCCGGCACGGTCACGCGCCAGCGCCCGTCGAAGACGGCATCGAAGCAAGAGAACCCCGTGCCCGGCGGCAGGAACTCGCGGATGTAGAACGGCAGCCCGTGGCTGACCACATGAAACACCCACCCCCGGCGGGCGCACAGCGAAAGCAGCTCCTCGAAGCCCGGGCGCAGCCCGGCGTGGGGGCGAAGCAAGTCCAGGAGCTCGGCCGCCGGGCGATCCACGTCGGCATAGCCGCGCCGGAGGAGCTCGAACGGCGTGATCTCGCCGCGGGCTGCAGGCGTGAGCAGCGCCTGCCTCCAGTCATAACCGAGATGGGCGTCCCAGATCTCGTTCGTCAGGTCGGCGCAGGTGATGGTTCCGTCGAAGTCGCTGAGGATGAGCACGGCGGGCGATTGTGCACGCCTTCACGCCGGCCGCCAGCGCCGACGGTCAGACCGCGACGGGGAACGGGTTTCGCTCGGCGAACCCGGTCTGGTGAAAGTAGGGGTACGCCAGCCGCGTCTTGCTCGCGGCGTCCAGCTTCGCGACCTGCTCCGGCGTCAGGGTCCACCCGACGGCCCCAAGGTTCTGACGAAGCTGCTCCTCGTTCCGGGCGCCGATGATCACGTTCGCGACGCTCGGCCGCTGCAGCAGCCAGTTGATCGCGACCTGCGGGACGGTCTTGCCCGTCTCCTTCGCCACCTCGTCGAGCGCGTCGACCACGCGATAGAGATACTCGTCGTCGACCTGCGGCCCGCCCTCGGCAACCAGCTTGTTCCGGAGCCGGCTGACCTCCGGCAACGGCTGTCCGCGCCGGATCTTGCCGGTGAGGCGCCCCCAGCCCAGCGGGCTCCAGACCACCGCGCCGACCTTCTGATCGAGCGCGAGCGGCATCAGCTCCCACTCGTAGTCGCGCCCGATGAGCGAATAGTACGCCTGGTGCGCCACGTACCGGGAGAGGCCGTATTTCTCCGACAGCGCGAGCGACTTCATCAGGTGCCAGCCGGAGAAGTTCGAACATCCCAGATACCGAATCTTCCCCGCCCGCACGAGGTCGTCGAGCGCGCCGAGCGTCTCCTCGACCGGCGTGAGCGCGTCGAAGCCGTGCAGCTGAAAGAGGTCGATATAATCCGTCTGCAGCCGGCGCAAGGCCCCCTCGACCGACCGGATCAGGTGGTGCCGCGAGGAGCCGACGTCGTTCGGGCCCGAGCCCATGCGAAAGGTCGCCTTCGTCGAGATGATGATCCGGTCGCGCCGACCCTTGATCGCCTGGCCGAGGATCTCCTCCGCCAGCCCGTTGGAGTAGATGTCGGCCGAGTCGAACATGTTCATCCCGGCCTCCAGCGAGACGTCGACCAGCCGGGTCGCCTCGGCCACGTCGCTCGCGCCCCAGCTCCGGAAGAACTCGTTGCCTCCGCCGAACGTCCCCGTCCCGAGACTCAGCACGGGCACCTTGAACCCTGACCCGCCCAGCAGCCTGAACTCCATGGATCTCCTCCGCGTAATGGCGACAACCTCCGACGCAGGGGAGAGGGATGCCGGACAGCAGGCGCTTGCCCCTTTGCCGCGGTCGTGGACCGGTTAGGAACTCCAGGGCCACGCGAAAGTCAAGCTCCATCGTCCAGCGCGCGCCGTCCCGCGCGCGCGGCGGCGGAGCGCGCTCCGCCGCGCGGGCGCCGCGCAGCCGATCACAGCCCGATGTCGCTCCGGAACGCCCGCACGGCTTCCGCGCTCGCGGAGCAGCGGAGACGCTCGTCGCGGGGCATCTGCCCGAGCGTCCGCGTGTGACCGGCCGGGATGAACATCGGCTCCCAGTGGATACCCCCGTCGCCACGCCGCTCACAGGCGATCTCCCCGAGGACGCTGCCCGTGTAGATGCGGAGCGTCCGGCCGTCGCAGTAACATACCTTCTGGACGACCCGCGCGGCGCGGGACGTCCCAGGAGGGATGAGGGCGCATATCCGGTCTTGCAGCCGCTCCCAGAACGGCTTCACGAGCGGCCCCGGGAAGCCGTTCAGGTGCTCGATGAACAGCCCGCCGTGCTCCACGAAGAGCGGCACGAGCGCCAGCCGGTAGGCGGCGAGCGCCTTCTCCCGCACGACGATGTCGAGATCCGAGGAGAGGACCTCGGGCACGCCGAGCCGCAGGACCCGGAGCGGCGTCGGGCCGTCCTTCCAGGCATGGACCATGTCCTCGAGCTTGTCCTCGTTCGAGGAGACGAAATAGACCATGACGGTCGCCCCTCAGCCATCCAGCGCGTCGAGCAGGTCCACCACGCTCTTCGTCTTGTCGTTCGGGTCGAGCTCGATCACGTCGATGTGCCAGTCCTCGAGCAGCGCGGGCTGGACGAGCCCGGCGCCGAAGGTCGCCCAGTAGCCGCGGCGGTTCGACGCCCGCTGCGCGCCGGGCGAGCTGCCCTCGATGCGCATCTGCTCCATGCGATACCAGATGTAACGGATGTCCACGTCGTTGAAGCTGTAGCCGAGGAAGAGGAAGGTGTTGCTGAGCAGATCGGCCCGCAGGCGCTGATCGGGCGCGGCCTCGAGCCGCAGGCGGCTGAAATACTGGGCCTCGGTCAGCACCACGGTATCGGGCCAGTTGAGGTCGCCATGGAACTTGATGACGTGACACGGGCCCTGGGACGGGCACCGCGCGAAGTCGTCGAACGTGGAGAGCGCCACAGCCTGCTTGCCCGCGTCCCGGAGCGCCTCCTCGATGTGGTGCTCGAAGTTGGTGGTGTAGATGGTCCGGAAATGGCGGCGCGCCAGCGCCTTGTGCTGGCACGAGCTCCTGCGGCGCTCGTTGACCTCGCGCGCGTGGAAGCGCGCGCGCATCTCGGCGATGAAGCTGTCGAGGCCGCCAGCGCGCTCCCGGGCGAAGAAGCCGGCGAGCTGCGGGGGCAGGCCGTGCAGCTCGAAGAGCGCAGGCTCGAAGCCGAGCGCCTCGCCCATCCACCCCATCAGCTCCTTCCACATCGGCAGCTGGAGCGGGGCGGAGAAGCCCGCGCCCAGAAAAGGGATGAGGCGCCCTTCCCGGTACGCCTGCCGCAGCGGGACCGCCGCTTGCTCGAGCGTCAGCACAGCCATCGTCGGCGAGCGATGGTATCCACGCGGAGACCTCGCGCAACCAGCGCTGGCCCGGCCAGGACGCTCCGCGAGCGTCCAGCCCGCTCGCCCGCGGCGCCGCGGGCGAGCGGGCTGGACCGGACGCCAGCGCTCGGTAGCACGGGCGATGCGCTCGCTCGATCCCCGAGGTGAGCGCGCCTGCAGCGCGCCGCCGGCCGACCATCCTCCCGGGCTCGGCCTCAGGCCCTCCGCCCCTGCGTCACGGACATCAGCGCGCCCCGCATGGTGCCGAACGTCCGCGCCTTTTCGATCCCCGTCCCGAGCTGCGTCATCGTCTGCGCCACCGCCGGCCGGATCCCCGAGATCAGGCACGTCGTGCCCAGGAGCTCCACCGCGCGCACGATGCGCAGGAAGTGATCGGCGATCGCCGAGTCCACGACGTCGACGCCGGTCAGATCGAGGATCGCCACGCGCGCCTGCGTGCTCACGATCTCCCGCAGCAGGCTCTCGGTGATCGACGCCGCCCGGCGGCCGTCGATCACGCCGACGAGCGGCAGCGCCAGCACCCCGTCCCACACCTGGATGATCGGCGTGGACAGGACCTGGATCATCTCCTGCTGCCGCTCGATCACGTTGATCCGCTCGGTGAGCGCCTGCTCGGCGCGCACCCGGTCGGTCACGTCGCGCTCGACGACCGTCACCCCGCCGCGGTCCGAGACGGGATCCCGCAGGATCGAGAGCTTGGTGCTGAAGAACCGCTCCTCTCCCCGGTGCTCCCGGGCGTAGCTCACCGTGAGCGGAGCCCCATCCCGAGCGAGCTCCGCGATCGCGGCGAGGAGCACGGCCGCGATCGGCTGCGGCATCACGTCGCTCACGTGCCGGCCGATGGCGCGATCGGGCGCCTCGTGGAAGGCGCTCATCTCCTTCGGAACGTGGTAGCTCGTGAGCCGGCCCCCCTCGTCGAGCGTGAAGACGACCTCGCTCAGCGAGGCGAGGATCGCCCGCTGCTGCGCCTCGCTCTGCCGGAGCTCCAGCGTCCGCTCCTCGAGCTTCCGCTTCGCCTCCTCCCGGTGCGCGAGGCGCAGCCGCGTCATCTCCGCTTCGAGCGTCCTGTCCGACGGGTAGACGCGGAACTCGACGGAGGTCTGCGGCTCGTCGGGCGCGCTCAGGACCTCATCGGCCCAGCAGTTGACCCCGAGGGCGTGAGAGAGGATTCCGATGATCTTCCCCTGGAGGAACGGGCAACCCCAGCGCACCGCCGAGCCGCGCTGCATCTCGAGCTCCCAGGGATTCCGCACGATCACCACCGCGCGCCGAGACTCCTCGTCGAACATGGGGAGTTCGAACCGGCCCCAGCCCCCCATGCCCACGGCGCCCCCCCAGGCGAGGAACCCCTCCTCGAAGGTCTCGCCCAGCACCGTGACCATCGTGTTGTAGTCCTCGTCCGTGCCCATGCTCGAGTGCTGAGCCACCATGAGGCGGAAGAGCGGGACGCCGACCTCGTTGACGAGCGGCTCCAGCATGCGATAGAGCGACGGGTTGAGCCAGAAGAGCGCCGACGGAAGACCGTGGGTGAACAGCATGCCCCGGTCGCAATCCCACCGGAAGCGACCGTGGTTCAGCTCGAGGGTATGGGTGGTCCCGACGCTCTTGACAGCGACGCGCTTCTCCTCGGTGTCCTGGCTCAGGTCGTCTTGCATCCAGTCAGCCACCCTTCCGCTTGCCCGAAGCCGCGAGCAGTTCGGGGATCTCGCCGGCGGAGGCCACCGGCCCCGTCGAAGCTCTCGGCCGCAGCGAGCGCGGAGCGGTCGAGCGCGGACTTTTTCAATGAACCTGATCTTGCACGAAGGCGCCGGGAAAAGCCAGCAGCGCTGAGCTTGAGGTTCGGGCTAGGCGCGGGAGAGATCGGGCCTGTCGGCGCGGGCGATGCGGGCGATCACCTCGATGAGCGCGGCCGGGTCGACCGGTTTGGGGATGTGCACCTGATACCCCTCGGAGAGCGTCCGATCGCGCGCGCTCTTGCCGGCATGAGCGGTCAACGCGATCGCGGGCGTCTTGCCCCCGCGATCGGCCGGCAGCGCCCGGATGCGACGGATCAGCGCGTGGCCGTCCTCCCCCGGCAGGCCGATGTCGCTCACGATGACATCCGGCCGCCACGGCTCGATGAGCTCGAAGCCCTCCCGCGCCGCCCCGGCGACGCGGACCTCGGCGCCCGCTCCGGCGAGGAGGTGCGTCATCAGATCCCGCATGTCCGGCGCGTCGTCAATCACGAGCACGCGCGTGCCGGCCAGGACCGGCGAGCAGGCCGCGCGGCGGCCCCCCGGCGCGAGCGCGCCGCCCGGCGCAGCGGGCTGCTCCGACGCCGGCAGGAGGGGCAGCTCGACGGTGAACGTCGCGCCCTGGCCCGGACCGGCGCTCTCGCCGCGCACCGCGCCGCCGTGCAGCTCGACGAGGTGCCGCACGATGGAGAGGCCGAGGCCGAGCCCGCCGCGCCGGCGCTGGATCGAGCCGTCGGCCTGGCGAAATCGCTCGAAGATGAGGGGCAGGAACTCCGCGCTGATGCCCTCCCCGGTGTCGCTGACGCGGAGCTGGACCATGGCGCCGACCGCCTCCAGCGACACGGCGACGCGCCCGCCAGGGGGCGTGAACTTGATGGCGTTGCCGAGCAGGTTCCAGACGACCTGCTGCAGGCGACCGCCGTCCCCCCAGACCTGGACGGCCGCCGGATTCAACGACAGCGAGACGCTGACCCCCTTGGCGTCGGCGGCCAGCTTCAGCGTGTCGAGCGCCGCGCGGAGGACCGAAGCGAGGCAGACCGGCTGCGCCTTCAAGGTCATCTTGCCGCTCACGATGGCGGAGACGTCGAGCAGATCCTCGATGATCTGCAGCTCGGCCAGGCTGTTGCGCTCGATGGCCTCGAAGCCGCGCCGCATCGTGGCGGCGTCCAGCGTGCCCGTGCAGAGCAGCTGCGCCCAGCCGACGATGGAGGTGAGCGGCGTGCGCAGCTCGTGGCTGAGCGTGGCCAGGAACTCGTCCTTCAGGCGATCGGTGGCCTCCGCCTTCTCGCGCGCGGCCTGCTCGCGGGCGAGGAGCGCCTCCCGCTCCTCCTCCGCCCGCTTGCGCTCGGTGATGTCCGTCGAGATGCCGCACACGGCCCAGGGCTCGCCGGCCGCGTCGCGCAGCGGGCACTTGACCGAGAGGTAGGTGTGCAGGCCGTCGTCCTGCATCACGAGCTCCTCGGCCTGCAGCGGCGTCCGGGCGTCGAGCACCCGCCGGTCGAAGGCGCGGAACGCGCCGGCCTGCGCGGGAGGGAACAGCTCGTCATCGGTCCTGCCGAGGGTCGACGCCTCGGTCACATGAAAGAGCCTCTCGAAATGGCGATTGATGAGCAGGTATCGCCCCGCCACGTCCTTGACGTAGACGACGGCCGTCGAGTTGTCGATGACGGCCCGGACGAGGTTCTGGCTCTCGCCGAGGGCCGCGAGGGCCCGCCTGCGCTCGACGATCTCTTCCTCGAGCGTGGCGTTCGCCGCCGCGAGCTCGGCCGTGCGCTCGGTGACGCGCTGCTCCAGGGCGGCGTGGGCGAGCCGCAGGGCGGACTCGAACTGCTCGCGCATGGCGATTTCCCGCTGCAACTGCGCGTTCTGCGCCGCGATCTTCCGGCGCATCGCGTGCATGGCCAGGTGGGTCCTGACGCGCGCGACGACCTCGTCGAGCTGGAACGGCTTGGTGACGTAATCGACGCCGCCGGCCTCGAACCCGGCGACCTTGTCGGCGGTGTCCGCCAGGGCGGTCATGAAGATCACCGGGATCTCGCGGGTGGTCGCGGAAGCCTTCAGGCGCCGGCACGTCTCGAAGCCGTCGATCCCGGGCACCAGCACGACGTCGAGCAGGATCAGATCCGGCTCGAGGAGCTCGGCCCGCTCCAGGGCCTCCTCGCCATCCTGGGCGATCGCGATCTCGAAGCCCTGGTCCTCCAGGTGAGCGATGATCACAGCCAGGTTGGCGGGCGTGTCATCGACGATCAGGATGGTCTCCTGGCGAGCGCCGTCCGGTCCGTTCATGTCCGTGGGCCCGGCCCGCCGCTCAGCGCGGACCTCGTATCCGCGCGCTGTCGACGCTGTGACGTGCATCCCCACCCTGCCCGCGATCCGCAGCTACGGAGGCAGGGCAAGCACGCCGCGCGTGCGCGCCTCCGCCCCGCCATGCTCCCCTTGCCTCACGCCCGCTCGCCGCTCCGGGCCGCGTCGAGGTCGAGCCCGCGCCGGAGCTTACCAGCACCCCTCGGCCCTTCGCCACGTCGTTCGCGGCCGGCGCCCCTCCCCTCGCCGCCCGCGCGCGCCCTGGCCGCCCGCGCGCGCCCTCGCCGCCCGCGCGCGCCCTCGCCGCCCGCGCGCGCCCTCGCCGCCCGCGCGCGGAGGTGCGGTAAGGTCCAGCACCCGAACGCCGGGGTCAGCCGCGGGCGCCTCGAGGGCCCGGCGATGCCGAGGGAGCGATGGCCGTAGGGAGAGAGAACATGGAGAAGAGCAGGTCTGCGGTCGTGATGTGGACGGCGTCATGCCTCGCGATGGGAGGCTGCACGGCGATCGTGGGCATGGACAAGCCGTACCACCTGGCGGACGGAGGCGGCGGCGGGGCCGCGGGGGGCGGCGGCGGTGGTGAGCCGTGCACGCCCGACGAGGTGCGGTGCCAGGAGAACAGGCCGCAGACGTGCGACGAGGCCGGCCGGTGGCAGGATGAGGCCGAGTGCCCCGCAGAGGCGCCCTTGTGTCAGGACGGGAGCTGCGCCGTCCCCAGGAGCTGCGCCAAGATGGATCCGATCTGCGGGCCGCGCGGCGACGAGAGCTGCTGCGCGAGCCTGGTGGTGCCCGGAGGCACGTTCGATCGGGGCGACACGGAGCCGCGCCCGGCGACGGTGAGCGACTTCCGGCTGGATCGATTCGAGGTCACGGTGGGGAGATTCCGAGCGTTCGTCTCGGAGTACCCGGCGGCATGGCCAGCCGTGGGAGCGGGCGCGCACCCGAAGATCGCGGACAGCGGGTGGCGCGCCGAATGGGACGACAAGATGCCCGTGGATCGAGACGCGTTGATGGCGTGGACGCACTGCGAAGATCCGTATTACTCGTGGACCGACGAGGTCGGCGAGCACGAGCTCCTGCCGGTGACCTGCGTGAGCTGGTACGTGGCGTTCGCGTTCTGCGCATGGGACGGCGGTCGATTGCCCACGGTCGCAGAGCGGCGCTACGCCGCGGCCGGTGGGGACGAGCAGCGACAATACCCCTGGTCCAGCGCCGACAGCGCCGCGGAGCCCGACGAGAGCTACGCGGTGTACGGCTGCGGCCTCGACGGGTCGTGCGAGATCGCGGACCTCCAGCCGGGCGGGTCGAGATCGCCGCGCGGCGACGGGCGGTGGGGGCATGCGGACCTGGGGGGGAACGTGTGGGAGTGGGTGCTGGACTCGTTCGCGGAGGACGTCCCGCTCGAGTGCGAGGACTGCACCGTCCTCACCCCGGACGCGAACCACATGATCTGGGGCGGCGGCTGGCGCAGCGGGAAGGAGACGTTGCTCACCTCCGCCTTCCAGGAGCGCCCCCCTGGTGGAGAGTTCGCGGGCGCGGGGCTGCGGTGCGCGCGCGCGCGGTGAGTGATGAACCCGCTCCGCCATCGCGGCCGCCCGCGAGGGCAGCGCGCGCTGCCCTTCGCGGGTCCCTGAATCCTTGACGCGACCGCCGCCGCGCGCGACCCTCCCGCCGTGTCGGCCACGCTCGCGGACGGAACGGTCTTTGCGCACCGCTATCGCGTGGTGCGCCTCCTCGCCGTGGGCGCGATGGGGTCCGTCTACGAGGCGGTTCACCTCGAGACAAACCGCCGCCGGGCGCTGAAGGTGATGCACGCGTACCTCTTCCAGAGCGAGGAGATGCGCAGCCGCTTCAAGCGCGAGGCGCAGATCACGGCGGACATCGAGAGCGAGTACATCGTCGACGTCTTCGACGCGGGCATCGACGAGGCGACCGGGATGCCGTTCCTGGTGATGGAGCTGCTCCGCGGCGAGGAGCTCGGCCAGCGCCTGAAGCGCCTCGGCAGGCTGCCGCCCGGCGAGGTCTCGACGTACCTGCAGCAGACCGCGTCGGCCCTCGACCGGACCCACGCCGCGGCCATCATCCACCGGGATCTGAAGCCCGAGAACCTGTTCGTGACCCAGCGGGACGACGGGACGCCCCGCATGAAGATCCTCGATTTCGGCGTGGCGAAGCTGCTCGCCGAGGGCGGGACCGCGGCCGGCGTCACGCGGAGCCTCGGGACGCCCATCTACATGGCGCCCGAGCAGTTCCGCGTCGACACGAAGCTCACGAGCGCCGTCGACATCTACGCGCTCGGGATGATCGCGTACACGCTGCTCGTGGGCACGCCGTACTGGAGCCCGGAGGCGCTCAGCGCCGGCGACGTGATCGCGTTCGCGCTGGTGGTCGTCCACGGGCCGCAGGAGCCGCCGGTGCAGCGGGCGATGGCGCACCGGGTGGTGCTGCCGCCGAGCTTCGATGCGTGGTTCGCCAAGGTGGCCGCCGTCGATCCGGCGGCGCGGTTCCGCACCGCGAGCGAGGCGGCGCAGGCGCTCTCCGAGGTGCTCGGGTTCGCCGCGGCCAGCAGCGGGCCGCTGCCCCACCCGAGCGCTCCGCCCTGGTCCCTCGCGAGCGCCCCCACGCCGGCGCTCGCCGCGCCGGCGTTCGCCACGCCGGCGCTCGCCACGCCGACGCCCGGGACGACCGCGCACGGGATGCCAGCGCCCGGGATGACCGCGCACGGGATGCCAGCGCCCGGGATGACCGCGCACGGGATGCCAGCGCCCGGGATGACCGCGCACGGGATGCCAGCGCCCGGGATGACCGCGCACGGGATGCCAGCGCCCGGGATGACGGCTCCCGTGCTGATGACGCCCGCGATGACGAGCGTCGCCCCGCTCGGTCCGGAGCACCCGGCCCGCTCGCCGGGCGTGCCGCTCGCGGCGACCATGATGGAGACCTCGATGACCTCCATCCCCGCGGGGGCGATCGTGCCCGCGCGGCCGAGCCGGGCGCCGCTCGTCGCCGCGGCGCTCGTCTTCGGGGTCGGGGCGCTCGGCGCGGTGAGCTGGCTCGTCGTCCGCGCCGGGGCCGAGCCGGTCGTGGCCGCGTCCCCGGAGGACGCCGCGCAGGACGCCGGCGCGGCGGGCGCCGCCGTCACCCCCGCGCCGAGCGCGGCGCCCTCGGCAGCCCCCTCGGGGCCGGCGGAACCCTCGGCGTCGGCCGAGCCCTCGGCGTCGGCCGAGCCCGCGGCGTCGGCCGAGCCCTCGGCCACAGCGCCCACGCCGAGCGCCAGCGCGAGCGCAGGCCCGGCCGCGCGCAGGCCGGCGAGCGCTCCCCCGAAGGCGCCGCCGAAGCCGACGACGAGCGAGCGAAGGGGCTCCTCGACGCGCCCCAAGGTCCCCTTGTTCGGACGGGATTGACCATGCCCGCCGCCATGCCGGCTCCCTCCTCGCCCACGCCGGCCGACCTCTCGCCCTGTGGATGCGCCAGAACATGACACGTCGCCTGCGCCGGATTGCTCCTCTCGCCCTCGTCCTCTGCCCGCTCGCCGCAGCGGCGCCCGCCGCGGCGCAGGACAGCGCGGCGGCGGAGGCCCTCTTCAATCGCGGCCTCGCCGACATGGAGGCAGGCCGGTACGAGGCGGGCTGCAAGGCGATCGCCGAGAGCCACCGGATCGAGCCCAAGCTGGGGGCGCTCTTCACGCTGGCGACCTGCGAGTCGCGGTGGGGCCGCATCGCCGCCGCGTTCACGCACTACGGCGAGTACCTGGCGCAGGTCGAGCAGCTCGGGCCCGACCAGAAGAGCCGGCAAGGGGAGCGACCGAAGGTGGCCAGGCAGGAGCGCGACAAGCTGGCCCCGCTCGTGCCGGAGCTCTCGCTCGCCCTCCCGCCGGGCGCCCCCGCAGGGACGGTGGTGAAGCGCGACGGCCAGGTCGTGGACAGCGCCGCGCTGGGCGCGAGCGCGCCGGTGGAGCCAGGGGAGCACGTCGTGTCGACCCAGGCGCCGGGCGGGTCCGTGTGGGAGACGCGGATCGAGCTCGCCCAGGGCGAGAAGAAGCGGATCGAGCTCCAGGTGAACGGCCCCTCGGCGCCGTCCGCGGGCGGCGCGTCGGGCCGGCGAACGGCCATGTACGTGGCCGGCGGCGTCGGCGTGGCGGGGCTCGTGCTCGGCGGGATCACGGGCGCGCTCACGCTGGGCAGGAAGAGCGTCGTCGAGAAGCACTGCGGCAGCGGGATCGGCTCGAGCGACGAGACGGCGTGCGACGAGATCGGGATGGACGCCGCCGACAGCGCGAGCGCCACGGGCCTCGTGAGCACGATCGGCTTCGGCGTGGGGCTGGCCGGGCTCGGGGCCGCGGCGGTGCTCTACCTGACCGAGCCGAAGCCGAGCGAGGCGACCGCCGGCGCGGCGTCAAGGCGGATCCGCGCAGGGGTGCTCGCGGCGGGGCCCCAGGGCCTGGTGCTGGGGGCGAGCGGGGCGTGGTGACGCGGCGGCCCCGCGGACGACGCGGCGGCCCCGCGGACGACGCGTGCGCGCCTTCGCCGCCTCTACCCGCCGGCGCGGAGGCGCGCTAGGACCCGCCGCGTGCAGCTCATCCCCGCCATCGATCTTCTCGGAGGCCAGGCCGTGCGCCTCCACCAAGGACGCTACGATCAGGTCACCGTCTACGACCAGGACCCGGCGGCGCTCGCCGCCCGCCTCCGCCGCTCCTGCGCTCGGCTGCACGTGGTCGACCTGGAAGGGGCGCGGGCCGGCCGGCCCGTGCAGGCCGACGCGGTCCGCGCCGTCGTCGCGGCGTTCGGCGCGGACGGGGGCAGCGTGCAGGTCGGCGGCGGCATCCGCTCCGCCGCCGCGGCCGAGGGCTACCTCGCGCTCGGCGCCGAGCGCATCGTGCTCGGGACCGCCGCGGTGAACGACCCCGCGCTCGTGCGCGACCTCGCCGGCCGCTTCCCGGGGCGCGTCGTGGTCGCCGTCGACGCCAAGGACGGGCGCGTGGCCGTGCAGGGCTGGGAGCAGGTCTCCTCCGTCACGGCCCTCGACGTCGCCCGCGCGCTCGCCGGCGCCCCCATCGCCGCGCTGCTCTACACCGACGTGTCCCGCGACGGGACCCAGGTCGGCCCCAACCTGGAGGCCACCCGTGAGCTCGCCGGCTCGTGCGGCTTCCCCGTGCTGGCCTCCGGCGGAGTCGGCTCGCTCTCTCACCTGCGCGCGCTCGCGCAGATCCCCGGCGTGAGCGGCGTGATCGTGGGCCGCGCGCTCTACGAGGGGGCCTTCACGCTCGCCGAGGCGATCGAGGCGGCGAGCGCCTGACGGCGCGTGCGCGTTTTCGTGTACGCTCCAGCCGACGATGCCCGAGCGCGACGACCCCCGGCCTTCCACGCGCGAAGTCGCAGCGGAGGAGTTCCTGTTCCACCTGCACCGGGGCAGCGAGCTCCTGCAGGACAACCGGGTCCACGCCGCGAAGGCGGAGCTCGAGCGCGCCCTCTCGCTCCAGCCGAGCGACCCCAAGGGGCAGGATCTCCTCGGGATCGTCTATTTCCGGCTGGGCCTCTACCCGCGGGCGATCGCGATCTACGAGCGGCTGATCCAGGCCCACCCGGAGGCGGTCGAGCCGCGCATCAACCTCGCGCTCTCGTACCTCAAGACCGGGCAGCCCGCGCAGGCGCGGTCCGAGCTCGAGAAGGCGCTCGAGCAGAACCCGAAGCACCAGCGCGCCTGGGGGTATCTCGGGCTCGCGTTCCAGCGCATGGGCGACTACGAGCGCGCGAGCCACGCGTTCGCGGCGGGCGGCCATGACGCGATGGCGCGCCGGCTGCTCGACATGACGGGCGGCTCCACGGGCAAGTACCCGGTCGAGCCGCCGGACACCGAGGACCAGCCGCCGATGGAGGCGAAGGCCGAGGTGCAGCGCGCCGCGGGGGAGGCCGTGCAGGCGCTCGATCGCGCCGGCGCGGGCTTCCGGCACGACTCGGATCTGCCGCGCATCCCGTCCGGGACCTGGTCGGCGATCGAGCCGGGGCGCGAGGCGATGCCGACCATCCCGGCGCCCCCGTCGCTCCGGAGCCTCGGCGCGGACGGCCGCGTGGGCGGCGCGGCGAGCGCGGCCGGCCCGAGCCGGTCGCCCGCGCCGAGGGGCAGCTCGGCGCCGACGGTCCCGTCGATGACGGCGGTCCACGCGTCGCCCGGAGGGGGCGCGGCGCCGACCGTGCGGCGCGGCTCGATGGCGCCGGAGGAGCCCGCGAACACGGGCCGCTTCTCGGTCGCCGTCCCCGCGACCGGGGACGCGGCGCTGGCGAGCCGGAGGGCGGCCGCGCGGCCGTCATCGTCGCTGCCGCCCCCCACGGCGGCGCCGGGCACGCCGCCGCCGGCCACGACGCCGCTCGCGGTGCAGCCGCCGGAGACGCTGCTCTCGGTCGCGCGCGAGCGGCTGCTCGTCTTCCCGCGCGACGTCGCGGTCGCGCGGCACGCGAGCGGCGTCGTCCTCGTGCAGGCCGCGAAGGGCTTCGTGGCCCGGCTCGACGCGCTGCGCACGATGAGCATGCACCCCGGGACCGCCACGCACGTGCTGAAGCGGCAGGCGCGCGGCCGCGTCTTCGACGAGCCGCTCGGCGGGCCGAGCACGCCCTTCGTCGAGATCGGCGCGCGCTGCGAGCTCGTGCTCGGCGCGCCGGAGGGGCGCCGGCTCCACGCCGTGACGCTCGGGGAGGAGCCGATCTACCTGCGCGAGGACGTGCTCGCCGGCTTCGAGCTGCCGATCGGCTACGAGAACGGCCGCCTGCCGGCCGGCGACGGCGATGCGGTCGCGATGGTGCAGCTGCGCGGCCGCGGCCACATGGTGCTCTCGGTGCCCGAGCGCGCCGCGGCGCTGGAGATCACCCCGTCGCGGCCGACGTCGATGCGCGCGACGGCGGTGCTCGGGTGGATGGGCCGGCTCCTGCCGCGCACGCTGCCCGCGACCGAGGCGCCCGGAGGGCTGCAGGGCTTCGTGACGTTCGGTGGAGAGGGGATGGTTCTGGTCGATGGTCGCTAGCGCGGGCACGTCCCTGCGGGGCATCAAGGCGCAGCGGCGGAGGACGCTCTGGGAGGACGCGAGGAACCTCCCGAACCTGCTCACGTTCGCGCGGATCCTCATGATCCCCGCCGTCCTCCTGCTCCTCTCGAGGGGCGCGCCGCGGGACTGCTTCTGGGCCGCGTGCGTCTACTCGCTCGCGGCGATCACGGACATGCTCGACGGCTACCTGGCGCGCCGGCAGGGCCTCGTGAGCGTGCTCGGCAAGTTCCTCGATCCGCTCGCCGACAAGCTCATCGTGGCCGGCACGCTGGTGTGGCTCGTCCCGATGGGCCGGATCCCGGCGTGGGCGGTGGTGCTGCTCATCTCGCGCGAGATCACGATCACGGCGCTCCGCTCGATCGCGTCGACGGAGGGGCTCGTCATCGCGGCGGGCGACGGCGGGAAGATCAAGACGGCGCTGCAGATGATCGGCATCGTGTGCCTGATCCTCGGCTATCCGTACCGCATCCACCTCGGCGTCGACTTCGGGGAGGTCGACGTGGTGCACGTCGGCCGGCTGCTCATCTATCTGTCGCTCGTCTTCTCGATCACGAGCGCCGCGCAGTACATGGGCCTGTTCATCGACGCCATCGACGCCAAGAACCGGGCAGCTCCTCCGCCGTAGATGGGCGATAGGCAAGCCCGCCTGGTTCTGCTAGACCAGCGCGCGTGAAAGCCCTGAAGACGTCGCGCAACGCCTTGCGCCCCGCGCTCCTCCTGGCCGCGCTCGCCGCGGCGTTCGTCGCCTCCGCCGCGAGCTGCAGCGACCAGCAAGAGGGCGAGCCCTGCGAGATCGCGAACGGCAACGACGACTGCGCGACGGGCCTCGAGTGCAGGGGCATCGGCCAGCAGCAGCAACAGCACCGTTGCTGCAGGCCCGGCGTGATCACGCAGGTCTGCGATCCCACCCAGGAGCCGGCGACGAGCACCACGACGAGCGCGAGCACCACGACGAGCGCGAGCACCACGACGAGCGCGAGCGGCACGGGCGGCGACGGCGACGCGGGTGGCAACGGCGGCTCCGGCGGCAGCGGCGGCAGCGGCGGCTCCGGCGGCAGCGGCGGCTCCGGCGGGGCGGGCGACGGCGGCTCCGGCGGACGTTAGCGCAGCGGGCGCGGACGCCGCGTCACGGCCATAGCAGCGGGGCGCACGAGCGCTCCGCGCCGGCCAACGCTGCTCACCTCGTCAACACGCCCCGCTCCGCCGGGTGATGCCCCCGGCGCGCGGCGCGGCGCCTCAGGCCCGAGGTGCCGGCTGCGCGAAGGCTCGCCGCAGCGACTCGCCCGCGAAGGCGAGCGCCTCCTTGCCCTGAGCGAGATCGACGAGAGGCGCCACCAGGACGAAGCCGTGGAGCACGCCGTCGAACCGCTTGAGGTCCACGGGGACGCCCGCTTCCCTCAGGCGGGCGGCGTACGTCTCGCCATCGTCCCGCAGCGGGTCGTACTCGGCGGTGATCACGGTCGCCGCGGGCAGCCCCCCGAGGTCGCGCGCGCGCAGCGGGCACGCGAGCGGGTTCTCCCGGTCGGCGTCGCTCCTGAGGTAGTTACCCCAGTACCAGCGCATCTCGGCGGCCGTGAGCATGTAGCCTTCGCTCAGGGAGCGGCACGACGGCATGTCGCAGCGCGCGTCGAGCGCCGGGTAGAACAGCACCTGGTGGACGAGCCCCGGACCGCCGTGCTGGTGTGACGCGACCGCCACGGCGGCGGCGAGGTTGCCCCCCGCGCTGTCGCCGGCCACGGCGATCCGCGCCGGATCGCCCCCGAGGCGCTCGGCGTTGTCGGCCACCCACCGCACCGCCGCGAGGCAGTCCACGAGCGGCTCCGGGAACCTGTGCTCGGGGGCGAGGCGATAGTCGACCGAGACCGTGATGCAGCCGGCGAGGTTCGTCAGCGCCCGGCAGACGCCGTCGTGCGTGTCGAGGTTGCAGACCACCCAGCCGCCGCCGTGGAAATAGACGACGACCGGCAGGGCGCCCGCCGCCGCGCCCGCCGGCCAGTAGACCCGCGCGGCGATGTCGCCGAGCGGCCCCGGGATCGCGCGCTCCTCGACGCGGGCGACCGCCTCGCCGGGCGGCATCGCGGCGGCGAGGTGGGTCGCGGCGGCGCGCGCCTCGCCGACCGGCATCGAGAAGATGGGCGGTCCCGAGAGCATGTCCAAGAGGACCTGGGACTTGGGATCAAGAGGCATGGGCGCTCCCGTGTCGAGGCGAGGGGGAAGCCGCACTCTAGCCGAGCGCCGCCCGCTCGCGGTAGGGCGGGCGCCGCGAGGTGCCGGCGGGCGGGAGTCGCGCCGGCGCGACGCGCCTCCCGCCGCGCGGCGGCTTCAGCGCTGCTTCCGCTGGTTCCGGCGCGCGCGGCGCCTGAGCGCGGCCGCTCCGGCGAGCGCGATCCCGGAGAGCGCCGTCCACGGGGCGACCGGCGCGCTCGGCGCGGCGGCGCGGCACGCGCACCCTGCCGCGGGCGTCTCCTCCTCCCCGGGCGTCTCCTCGGCCGGATCGGTCGGCCCCGGCGTCGCGCCGCCCGTCGAGCCGGGCTCCGGCTCGACGGGGTCCACGGGATCGACCTGCGGCGGCGCGCCCGCGAGATCGGCGCTCTCCACCGTTGCGGCGGTGGACGGGCAGTTCCCGTGACCGATCACCATGTAGTACGTCTGCGTGGGATCGAACGGCGGATCGGACGTCTCGTCGATGACGATCTCACCGTACGTGTCCGTGATCCCCTCGACGCTGTAATCGTATTTCGAGGGCTCCGGCATCACGGCGCCCATCGCGAAGCCGACGTGCCGGCCGGTCCGCACGTAGATGCTCCACTCGAGATCGCCGCGGCCGCTCGGCTGGAGCTGCACGGTGAAGCGGATGCCCCTCGCGGTCCGGTCCGGCGTGCTCTTGAAGTGGAAGAGGCTCTGGAGGCTGAGCTGCTGGCGCCACTCCGCGCACGACCCCCCGGTCCCGTAGACCAGCGAGTTGATGCCGAACATCTGCGTCCTGCGCGGCTTGCCCCCGCTCAGGTCGAGCACCTCCTCGCAGTCGTCCAGGCCCCGGCTCTTGATCAGCGCCTCGACGGCGTCCGCGTCCGCGGCCGTCAGCTCGCCGGCGCTCACCAGCTTGTCGGCCGCCCTGGTCAGCCCCTTGGCGAAGTCGCCGAGCGAGGCGTTGCGGGTCAGCAGCGTCAGCGCGCTCCACACGAGCTTGTCGCCCAGCTCGGCCCCGAATTTCTCGTGCAACGCCCACGCGAGGCTGCCGATGAGCTCGCCGTCGTCGTGCACCTCGCCGACCAGATCGTCGGGGCACGTCTTGATGTCGTCGGAGAGGTCGCGCTCCGCGCCGAAGGGCACGAGCGACGCCTCGCCGACCGTGGGGTCGCCGTTCACGGTGCAGGCGAAATAGTCCGCGATGCCCTCATCGATGCTGCCAGCCCAGGGGGAGAGCCCGTACTCGTTGACCGCGAACTGGCCCTCGTTGTAGCCGACCGCGTTGGCGGTGACGTAATGGGTGAACTCGTGGAGGAACACGTCGGAGTCGTCCGAGAAGTCGAACTGCGAGCCCTGGCCGATGGCGATGAGGTTCGGCGCGCTGAAGGGCGGCTCCGATCCCATCGGCGAGAAGAACGCGTTGTCCATGGGCCGGCCCGACTCCAGCATGTTGGCGACCGCGACGAGCTTCCAGCTCGGCGTCCCCATGTCGAGCTGATGGGCGCTCGTGAAGTAATCGCGCATCCGGGTGAGGTGGTAATAGATGCCGACCTGCGCGAACTGGTCGTGCGGATCGTCCGCGGTGCTCGGCGGATCGTAGAGGAAATCCTCGCCCGCGTTCGGCCCGACGCTCTGCTCCAAGGTGAGCGGGACGCCGCTCGCGAGGTCGCCGTCCACGTAGTTCACCACCTTGAGGTTGCCGTTCCAGCCGCTCAAGGTCTGCGGGTCCGCCGCGTCGAGGTCGACGAGCTCGCGATCCTCGAGCTCCGGGGTGACCGCGGAGCTGATCGGGTAGACGCGCCCCCGGACGTGGACGGCGAGCGAGCGCCGGTGGGCGATCTTGCCGGTGTGCGCGTCCACGAGGAAGCGCTCGCCGCCGAGCTCCGACCGGACATCGACGACCCAGACGAGCTTGCCGCCCGTCTCCGCCTCGGGGAACACCGCGAGCGCCGCGCGCGGCCGCTCCGCCAGGGTCATGCCATAGGCCGCCTCGACCGCGCTCCGCGCCGCCGCCTCTCGGTATTTCGGCGCCGCCGGGACCGACAGGTCGCGCGCCACGTCGAGCACCACGGCCTCCACGCGGCCCTCCGGGGCGACCTGGACCGCCGCGGCGGCGCCGAGCACGGGTAGTCCCGCGTGGAGCTGCGCGAACCGGACGGTGCGGTGCGCGCCGTCCTGGAGCTCGCGCTCGTAACGCAGCGAGACGCCCTGGAGCTCGAGCTCGGAAGCGGCGCGCTTCAGGTACGCCTCCGCCGCGCCGCGCGCGCCGCCGGTGCGGCGCAAGGACGGGTCGGCTTCCACCGAGCTCGGCGGTACGATGTGCCAATCGGACGCGGCAGCGACCCCCGCCGAGGTCAACATTGCGAGCGCGGTCAACGGAAGCGAGAGCAGCTGTCGTCCCATGATTCTTCTCTCCGGCTGGATGTCTGCGAGCGGCGCTCGCGTGAGGCGCGGCATGGCCGGACCGACGAGCGCGACCAACGTACCGAGTTACGTTGGCTCATCAAGGACGAGCGACGCGACGCGCTCCAAGAAAAGGTCCGAGTTGTAGCGGCGGTTGGCTTCTTGCCTGACGTTTTTGGTCAACTTACATGATATGTCTCTGGCACACTCGGCGCAGGCTCCCGTGGCTCTCCTTCCAACAAACGTCTTGACTGGGTCCCCGGCGACGCTCGCCCCGAGCGACATCGCCGCCGCCGGTGCGCCGTTGCCCGCAAAGGTGCGCGTCGGCGGCCGCGTGCTCGACGTCGCGGAGGGCGCCGTCGTCCTCGGCGACGCCTTCGGCGCGCTGCGCGTCGCGCTGGAGGGCGCGCCCGCGCCGCCGCTCGAGGTCGGCGATCTCGCGGTGGTCGAGGGGACGCCGGCCGACGGCGCGCTCGCCTCGGCGCGGCTCGTCGCGCGGATCGCGCCGCGCAGGCCGCCGCGGGGGCGCGCGGGGGCCGCGGCGCCGCCGTCGAGCGAGACCGACCGGGCGATCCACCGCGGTCGCGGCGCGGCGCTCGCGCGGCGCGCGGCGGCGCTCGCGGCGGTGCGGGCGCTGTTCGCCGAGCGCGGGTTCCTCGAGGTCGAGACGCCGAGCATGGTCCCCTCCCCCGGGCTCGACCTGCACCTCGACGCGTTCGCGGTCGAGGCGGCGCGGCCGACCTTCCTGATCACGAGCCCGGAGTACCAGATGAAGCGGCTGCTCTCGGGCGGCGTCCCGCGCTGCTTCCAGCTCGCGCGCTGCTTCCGGCGCGGGGAGCTCGGGGACAGGCACAACCCGGAGTTCACGATGCTCGAGTGGTACCGCGCCTTCGCCGGCGTGGACGAGGTGATGTCCGACACGGAGGCGATCGTGCAGCGCGTCGCGAGCGCGCTCGGCGCGGACGGCGCGATCTCGGCCGCCGGCCGGCAGGTGCGCCTCGCGCCGCCGTTCCCGCGCATCTCGGTCGGCGACGCGTTCGCTCGCTGGGCGGGCGTGCCCGCGGACGACGCGATCGCGCTCGCGTCGAGCGACGAGGAGCGGTTCTTCCGCCTGCTGGTGGACGCGGTGGAGCCGGCCATTGCGGCGCTGCCTCACCCGGTGTTCCTGGTCGATTTCCCCGCGCCGCTCGCGTCCCTCGCGCGGCTCAAGCCGGGCGATCCCCGGGTGTGCGAGCGGTTCGAGCTCTACGTGGCGGGCGTCGAGCTCTGCAACGGCTTCGGCGAGCTGACCGACCCGGTCGAGCAGCGCGCGCGGCTCGTCGCCGATCAGGCGGCGCGGGCGGCCCGGGGCAAGCCGGTCTATCCGATCGACGAGCGCTTCCTCGACGCCCTCGAGGAGGGGATGCCGCCCGCGGCGGGCAACGCGCTCGGGGTCGATCGCCTCGTCGCGCTGTGCCTCGGCGCCGCGTCGATCGGCGATGTCCTCGCGTTCCCCCACGGTTGGCTGTGACCTCCGGGTCGGTCCCCGAGGGCGGCGCGCGGCTCTCGCCGGAGGTCCTGTCGCAGCTCGCCCGCAAGTACCGCACGCTGGCGGAGCTCCGGCGCGCGCGGGCGGCCGGCGAGGCGATCCCGGGCAAGGAGGTGTTCCGCGCGCTCGCGGGCGAGTTCCCCGGCGCGCTGAACGAGCTCGACAACCTGCCGCTCGACGAGATCGAGCGGCGCCGCGACGCGCTCTCGCGGGCCCTCGCCGGGGGCGCGGAGGAGCGCTGGATGGCGTGGATGCACGGCTACCACGCGCTGATGCGGGCGGCGCTCTACGTGAAGATCCGCGTGGCGCGGCGGCAGGAGATCTCCGAGGGAGAGGCGGCGGCGCTCGCGGAGCGGGCGGCGAGGCACGCCGGCGTGCCGGTCGACGCCGCGTTCGTGATCGCGGTCAAGGCGCCGCCGGACGGCCGGCTGAACCGCCTCGTCTTCGGCCGCCTCGCCGCGATGGCCGGCGCGTCCCCGGCGGAGATCCGGGTGACGATCTTCCCGGGCCGCCTGGCGAAGGGAGCCTGAAGGGCGCGCCCGCCGCGATCCACCGGGCCGTGCGGCGCGGGCCGTCGCCCGTCGCGCGCGCGGCGGCCGGGCGCGCCTCGACGCGCGCGCCCACCGATGGACTAAGCTCCGCCCCCCATGGAACGTCTCTTCTTTCTGCTCTCGGGCGTGTACGGCTTCCTCGGGGTCGCCCTCGGCGCGTTCGGCGCCCACGGCCTCAAGGCCACGCTCGACAAGCTGCCGGACGGCGCGCTGCGCGCTTCCTGGTGGCAGACGGGCTCCCTGTACCACCTCATCCACGCGCTCGCGCTCGCGCTCGCCGCGCACCTCGCCGCGCGCACCGGCGGAGCGGCGGCGACCGTCGCGGGCTTCTGCTTCGCGGGCGGGATCCTCCTCTTCTCCGGCAGCCTCTACGTGATGACCCTGACGGGCGTCCGCGTCCTCGGCGCGGTCACGCCGCTCGGCGGGCTGTTCATGCTCGCCGGCTGGGGCGCGGTGATCGTGGCCGCGCTCGGGCTCGCGAAGGGCTGAAGCGCGATTCGAGACCGCGCGGAGCGCCCGCGCGGCAGAGCGCAGAACGGAGCCGCGACGTCCGACATTGGACTTCCGTTCAGGCGACCGAACGACGACGGCATAGGCCAGCGGCGCCGTCGACGGCGGCGCTCCATCCGGATGACGATGCTGCTACATTGCCGTCATGGCCCCCTCTCAGGAGATTTTCGACGACCTCCGCACGGCCTATGCAGACGGCAAGCTGATCATCTTCGCTGGTGCTGGAATATCCAAGGCCGGCGGGCTCCCCACCTGGCCCGAGCTCGCCAAGCAGCTCAGGGACCGAATAGCGACGGAGGGCCGGCGCCTCGACACGCTCCCCGAGATCGATGAGCTCATCCGGCAGGGTCGATGGATCGATGCTCTGTCCGGCGCCAGGGCGGCACTTGGTGACACCGAGTTCTTCAGCGCGATCAAGAAAGCGGTCGACGACGAGCCCCACCAGGTACCCGACGTCGCGAAGGCCATCGCCGAGCTGAAGCCCAGGCTCCGCGCGGTCCTCACCACGAACCTCGACCGCTTCCTCGAGCGCGCCTTCGGGGGCGACTGGGAAACCTTCAGCGCCCCGACAGCCGACATCGCATCACAGCCACACTACATCCTGAAGCTGCACGGCACACGACGGGACCACAAAACCTGGGTGTTCACGCGCGACCAGTACGATCAGGCAATGTTTGGGTCGCCGCTCACCCATACCATCTTGCAATCTCTGTTCAACACGTGCCCGATCCTCTTCGTCGGGTACGGCCTCGCCGATGACGACTTCGATCAGATGCTCGGCAAGGTCCGCGCGCTCGCCGGAACGCAACCGCCGACTCACTTCGCGCTGGTGCGGTCTCCCGTCCCCCCTCTGCGCCGTCATACGTTGGAGAGATCCGGCCTTCGCCTGCTCGAATACAAAGCGCACGTCGACGTGCCCGGGATCCTCCGCTCGATCCCTTGAAAAGCCCGCTGTCGACCGGCGTCACGGCGGCGGGCTCAGGCGGGACGCCTCGGCGGGGATCGACCAGCGGCCCTCTGGGCCTGTTGGGGCGCGGCGGCCCGGGATCGCCCGTCACGCCGCCGGACGATGGCGACGCCGCGCCGCTCTCGGCCACGCCGATCGCGCGGGCGGCGATACCGCCGCAGGAGGCCGCTGCGAATCCGGATCTCGACGTGCTGCGCTGGCTCGCCGCGTGCCACCGCAATCGTTACGTGCTCACGGAGGACCCACCGAGGAAGAGCCTCGAATCCTTGCCGATCCGTGAGGATTCCGAGTCCTCAGAGGCCCGCGAGGCGCTGCGCTACCTGAAGGGCCTCGCGACCAGCGCGGGTGTCGCGCGGTTCATGGTCGACTACGAGCCGCGAAGCCTCGAGGTGACGGCCGACGGGTCGCGTGTCGTCGTAGGCACCAAGGCGGGCACGATCCACCTGGCGCGCTGGAGCGCGAAGGACGGTCGCTGGAGCTTCACCAAGGAGGCCGATCTCTGGGCAAAGCTCGGCTTGAGGGACCGCTCGGCCATCCGCGCGGTCCGCGTGCTGGAAGCCGACGAGGCGGCGACCACGGTGGTCGCAGGCTGGGGCGCGGCGAAGCTCGCGCTGGTGACCTTCTCGGAGCAGGATCCTGCGTCGCCGCAGGCCGCGCTGATTCCGGAGTTCGGCGACCCGCGATCGCTCGAGGGCGAGGGGCAGCAGAAGCTCGACCGCATGCGTCGCTTCGTGAAGCTCATCGAGCTCGGCCCTCCGCCGCACGCCCCGGTCCCCGGGGGATGCGTGTGGCGGATGATCGGCATCACGAGAGGGGGTGACCTCTACATCATACGCCAGCGCGGGGCTGGGCACTACGACGTGATCCTGCGCACCCCGCGGAAGCTCCGTCAGTGGGGGCGGATCGTCGACGGGACCATGCAGCACGGCCTGCTCTGGCTGCTCACGTCCAACGGATACGTCTTGCGCTGCGAGTACGCGCCGGAGGAGAACGAAGACAAGCGCCTGAAAGATCCCAAACGGACCTACATCGCCCCTCCGGACCGGCTGGCATCGTACCGAGCGATCGACGGATGCGCAAAGGGCCTCGCGGTGCTCGCCTCGGACTGGATGACCTTCGTTCCCTTCGAGAAGGTCGGCGAGGACATCACGATCGCCGCCGGCGATCCGGAGCCCTCTCAACCGAAGGGTGTTCTCAGGTGGCATCGCGTCCCGGACACGCTCGATTTCGGCGTTTGCCACCCGAAGCCAGCCGATGGGGAGCGGGGTCACGACGACCGGATCTGGACCGTGGTCTCGTCGGCGAGCCCGGGGCTTACATGGATCGGCTGGCAGCCCCCGTCACCGCCCGCGGACGAGGGGTGGTCCCCGGCGATCGTATCCGGCATGCTCCCCAGCCTGGGCTCGGCGAGCATCCTCAAGATGCGCGCTGCCTGGTGCCGGCCGGCCGGCGGAGAGACGCCGGGCGCTGGCTTGCTGGTCGGCGGGACCCGAGACCAGCTCCGCATCGCGTCGGTGCTCGATCGCTCGCGCTGCGACGCCGCCTTGGCCGCCCTGGTCCGGCGGGCGAGGCGCCAGGCCGCCTCCAATCTCCCGGACTCGATCCGGGCCCAACAGCTCCTGTCGTCCCGCGCGCTCTCCTGGTGGGAGCTCCGCGACCACGTGGAGGGCCTGTTCGCCGCCGTTCTCGGCCGGTACTCACAGCTGTTCAGCACGACGTCCGACGCAGCGCAGGAAGGCGTGGCCAACCGTTCCAGCACGCCCGCCGGCCCTGGCGCAGGCGACCTGGCCGTCCCTGGCCTCGACTGCGTCGACAAGGACAGCCTGCGCCAGCTCACGCTGCTCTTGATGAACAGGTGGCGCTCAGCCTGCGAACGGTTGAGCGCGGCGCTGCCCAACGTGGACGACAAGAATGCTCTGAGCCAAGTATTGAGCGTCGTCCGCCAGCAGTCCAGCGAGCTCCAGCTCGCCGTCGTCGAGATGGACTTGTTGAATTCTAGCGAGCTCCAGCGCGCCGTCGTCGAGATGGACTTGTTCAAGTCCGAAGCGATGGAAGGACCGGAGGAGATGCTGGACCAGGAGCAGGCGCGCGCCCGGTCCATCGCCGACTGCGAGCGCGAGATCGATCGGCAGCTCAAGGCATGGGTGCTCCGCCTGCTCCAGCGGGCGCATCATTTCGGCCCCGATGTGGCGCAGCAGATCGGGCGCCTGATCTACAAGCACCTCATCGCGTCGAGCGGCCCCAGGGCGTCGGCGGGCGCCGCGACGGACACCCAGCTCTTCGCGTTGTTCCTCCGCAAGTGGATCATCCGGGGCGGTACAGATGCGGAGGGGACGACGCAGCTGGCGAAGCGCTACGACTGGAACACGACCTGCGGGAAGCCCCTCGACGCGCTGGCTTACCTCATCAAGCTCATGAGACGCCGCGAGGACCTCGGCTGGGTGTGCAGCACCCGCGCCGCCGGCCCCGGACAGCCCGTCCTGGACTTGCAGGCGTCTGCCGAGCCCGTCGGGTCATCTCGCTTCTTCGTCGTGTCGTGCACCGATGGCTGCATCAGCGCGATCACCGAGACCGGACACCGGCTCCCCTGGCAGATCGAGCCGAGCGTCGATCTCCAGGGCGCCAGGCTGTTGCGCGCGCACGATGGCATGTCGCTGAGCCGGTGGGACACAGAGCAGTTCTTCGACGAATATCACAATAGGCCTTACGCCCGCAAGGTCGTGATGGAGCCCCTCGGGATAGGCGGCTACCATCTCCTCGTCTTCTGCTGCAAGGGGTGGCGATCGCCTCAACACCCCGATCAGGAGCCACGGCTCTACGCGCTCGTAGTCCGCCCCAGGATCGCGGGCGAGGCCGACACCGATCAGGCCCGCGGGGCAGACGCCGATCGGGCCGTCGCTCTGGTCGTCGAGAGCGTCATGTCGTTGCCGATGAAGAGCGAGACGTACGGCATCTCCGTGCTCGAGCACGGGAAGGCCGAGCGGGCCTTTTCAATCCGCTTCGCGGTGGGCATCACGGGCTCATGGAGCTCGAGCTCGCTCCCGTTCGCCGAGGTGGAGATCCGCGGGGAGCTCCGCGACGAAGGGAGCGGAGAGGCCCGCAAGAAGAGAGTCAGCCTGCGGACGATCGAGCCGCACCTGCCGACGATCGAAGCGTCCACGGAGCGGCGCCGGAGCACCCTCGCCGAGCCCGCCTACAATCCATGCTGGTCCTTCGCTCACGCGCCGCGGGCAGAGGGCGGGAAAGGAACCCTCTGGGCAGGCTTCGACGATGGGCACATCCGGGGCTACCGGTGGCGCGGCGATCGATGGGAGGACGCCGCCTGGAGCTCGAATGAGGGGTCCGAGCCCCGCGGCGCGGGCTTCAAGGCGTCGGCGGCGGTCTGGAGGCTCCATGCGTTCACCGCATCCGGCGCCAGCGGCGAAGAGCGGCTCCTCGCCTATGGCACCGCCGACGGCGTCGTCGGCGTGGTCTCGATCGACGAGGCGGAGAGCGCCTCCAAGCAGGTCGACGCCTCCGCGCAGCCGGCAGCGCGCCCCCGGTACGCCGGCGCGCACTACGGGAGCGTTCGACATCGCGTGCACACCCGCGAGTCGTCACCGATCTGCGGCCTCCTGCGCTACTCGGACGACGGCGAGGATCGGCTGCTCGCCCTGAGTCAGGACGGGATCGTCACCCTGTTCGATCTCTCGCCGGCGCGCCTCGACCGCTGCCAGGCGGGCCCCTGCGGGAGCCTGCCCAGGCGGCCGCTGCGGCCCAGCTATCCGGGGCTCCGCCTCGATCGGTTCCGGCTCAGCCACATGGCGCGCGCGATCACGGCCGGGGCCCCCGGCAGCGACGGCTTGCAGCTCCTCGTCGGCTCGGACGACGGCCGCGTGTACCTCCACAAGATCCTCTTCCCTCGCGGGAGCCAGCGCCGAAAGGAGATGAGAGCGCCGCTCGAGCGCCTCGCCGGTGACCTCGACGAGCTGAAGCTCTGCGTCGGGGACACGGACACCCACGCGTGGTTGCGTGTCCTCGACGTGGGCGGCAGCACCTTCGTGCGCTTCTCGCTGTGGGACGAGCTGCGCCCGCTCGCGGACGCGGTCGATCCGATGCCCGCGCGGGCGCCGGAGCCGGGAGCGCCGGAGCCGCCGGTGCCGCCCTTCGATGCCGCCGCGTTCCATGCCTTCACGACGAGGCTGAACGAGCTCGCCCGCGATATCTACCGGCGTGTGCCCTTCAGCAAGGACGCCGTGAAGGTGCTCTGGCAGGAGGGCGCCAAGCTGGCGAACCGGATCGCGGCGTACGCCGTGTGCTCCGAGGTGGATCGAGAGGCGCGCCTCGACGCGTACTACAAGCTGAACCTCGACATCGACGATCTGTGCAACCAATGGATCGGGTTCGCGCAGTCGATCGAGGCGAAGGTCCTGGCCCACACGTTCAACGAGCTCTTCGACTGGTCGGATGTCGTGCTCATCGCCGCGCTCGACGAGCCTTCTGCGCACAAGCTCCGCGAGGTGATCGTGGGGACGTTCATCCGGCGCCGCCTCGGCTACGCCGACCCGATGGTCGCTTTCGAGGCGCTCCGCGCGATCAACGCCGCCATGCTCCGCGCGATGGTCCACGATCGGGACGGAGGCGGTCACCGCTGGCAGTTTCGCATGGCGCCCTTCCGCGGGCCCGGCGAGGGTACCCGCCCGCTCGGGTTCCTCGATCTGCTCCGGATGGTCGGCGGCCTCGCGGCGCGGCTCTCCGGCTCCCTCGCCTCGTCCGACCCGCTCTCGACCGAGCTCACCAACTTCTTCGCGCTCAGCCTGCTCCTCGTCCCCGACAGCGCGCTGCTCACCGCGCAGGTGGTCAGCGAGAGCCGGCTCGTCGAGCAGCTCTCCGCGTGGGCGGAGGCCATCTTCGCGCAGGCCCACGCGTTCGCCGAGGTGCTGGGCATGAGGCTCGATGGCGTGGACCGGAAGGTCGCCGAGGGGCTCGACCGGTTCCGGGACTCTTTTCATGGGTATGCGGATCTGGAGCTCATCACATACCCTCCCGGGCCGGCCGGCCCGGACCCCAGCGCCGCCTGGCGGCGGCTCGCGAACGGCGCGCCCGCCGAGCCGCCCCCGCCCGCCGAGCATCTCTCCGACAAAGCGTTCCTGTATCAGCAGCGGACCGTGCTGCGGCTGACGTCCTGGCTCGCGTGGCTGGACGCCGAGGAGCGGCTCGCGGCCATCGCGGCGAGGTGCCCGGACGACGCCGTGAGGATCGCGAACGAGTTCAGCGAGGAGCAGCTCGACTGGCCGAGCTACGGGGATCTCCACAAGAACGGAGACGCCTCGACGCCGATGTTCTTCCGGCACAGCCGAGCGGTCTTGACCCAGCTTTACGCCTTCCGCGCGCAGATCCGGAGGTCGATGGGCCTGCTCGCCGGCGTCGGCGCGGACGGGGTGCGTGAGGACCCGATGGCCATCTGCGAATCGGCGCAGAGGATGCTCGACACGGCGGACCTCTTCCAACCGCAGCTGGCTCACTACCGCCAGCTCATCGGGGCCTGGCGCAGGGCGCTCTATGTGCGGGGTCTCGGCGCGGCGCGCGTGCTGACGATCCTCGACAAGTTCAACCGGCACGTCTACCGGACGTCCGCGGACGGGTTGATGGCCAGCATCCTCGAGCTCGCCATGCAGGCGCATCCCATCTCGTTCGACGAGGTCGATGACTCGGCGCGCGGGAGGTCGCCTCATTCGCCGTCGGGGGGGCCGGGGAGAGCGCTGCGGGGCCTCATGCTCCATCGACTCAAGCAGCTCGACGCGGGATCCCCGCTGCGCGACATCTTCGAGCGCGGCGATCGGCTGGTGAACAGCACGCACATGGCGACCACGCTGCTCATCGTCGCGAGGGAGCGGATCCGCCGCGTGCTGTCGGCGACGGACGTCCGGCGCGAGAACACGACGGTCGGAGTCATCCGGGAGGAGTTTGAGACCGCCATCGGGCAGTTCGGGATGAATTGGATGCCCCTCGGGGAAATCGACGACGAGACAGAGGCGCCTGGGCTCCAGGAGCTGTGGTCGTTCATCGCCCACGAGGCCGCGACCAACGCGGCGCGCTACGGCTTCCGCGGGTCCAATGGGCAGCACAACGACGCCACGCTCTGGATCGGCATGGAGGGGCAGCGCGCCGTCCTTCGGTTCGCCTACGGGGGCGCGTACCTGAGCTCCTTGCCAGCGGACCATCCTCTACGAGCGGCGTGCGACGCGGCGACGGAGCCCGTGGCGAAGGCGGCCGTGATCGAGGCGAAGCTCAACGAGCTCTGGAAGCCTGGCGTTCGATGCCATACATCCATCGGCGGATCGAGCGGTATGGGGCTCTACCTCATCGGTGAGCTGGTCGATTTCGCCGACATGCGCCGGGAGCTCAAGCTCCTCCAGCCAGGGGACAAGCCGGAGCGGCAGAGGCACGAGACAGAGGGCACCTGGGCGCGAAGAAGGATACGATACCCGCTGTGCCTCGAGATCTCCTGGCAAGCCGCGCCAAAGGCAGATTGACATGAACGCGTCGACCCCCAGCCGCACAGGGGAGTTGGATCCCCGCCGCATCCGCGCCAGGTTCGCGGAAGGTTACAAGCGCTACGGGAAGGTAGCCCTCCTCGTCGACGATGCGCCGGACGCGGAGTCTCGCGTGTCGCGCGAGCTCTACGGCTCGGAGGATCTCCCGGACTGGTGGTTCCTCGCCCGTTCCCTCGAGTGCGCCGCCGTGGCATTGAGCGAGTTCCAGAAGCTCTTCGAGCCCCAGGAGCAACATAGAGTCGGGATCCTGCTGATGGACCGCTACCTGCCCGCACGCTGCCCCGGCGGACACCTGCGTCCCTGGGACACTCGCGACGATCGTGTGGCGGGCGAAGGGGAGCGGGCTGGCTCGACCAAGCCGGACGACGCCGAGGCTGGCTGGCGAGCCACCGTGCAGAAGTGCGCGGTGGCCCTGCGGACGGCCGCGGTGAGGGACGACAGGAAGCAGCAGTCCTCGTCGACAGGCGCGCAGCCGCAGATGCCTGACGCAGGGTTCCTGTTCGAGCTCGTCACGAGCTACGAGCACACGAGCGACATCCGCACGAGCGACATCGGATCCGACGCGAGCTTCACGTGGCGGCCGCGCCGGGTGGAGCCGATCCGACAGCTCCGCGATCGCGTCCGGAGGCTCGCGACCGCGTTCGATCAGCTGCTCTACCGTGGCCCTGCCCCACGGGGTGAGCGCGGCGATGCCTGGATGTCCCAGCTTCGTAGCATCAAGGAGCTCTGGATGGATGCGAGCCCCAGGCCGCACGTCATCCTGGTGACGGGGGCGGGGGTCTCCGAGGCGCGCGGGCGATACGGTCCCGGGCTGCCCCGCTCGAAGGACCTGCCGACCAACGACCGATCTCCGAGCGATCCTGACGAAGGTCGCTCGTTCAAGAGGTGCCTGTGCGAGGAGCCGAGAGACGCTGGCGCCGCGTCGCTCGACGCGGCCCGTGTCGCCGACTGGATCCTGTCGAGCACCACCACTGTAGACGACTACCGGCGCCTATGCCGGCGGCTGCATCGATTCGACCGCGGGTTCTCTCACCATCATTGGCTGCTCGCGCGGCTGCCATGGGACGCGATCATCACCACGAGCTGGGATGGCTTCCATGAGCGCGCGGCGCTGGCCGCGTCGCAGGAAGGCGAGCACAAGCAGAGCAACCGGTGCATCAGGCTCGGAACGCCCGCCGAATGGAAGAGCGACTCCCCGTCCGTCCCGGACCGGAACGGCTACGGGAAGCTCTACAAGGTCTACGATGGCCTCGTGTACCCCGGCACGAACCTCGATGAAGCACGGAAGATCCACATGTTCGTTCCGGAGCGGTTGTTGACGGCCCTACAGGAGATGGCGGTGGCGCCATCGGCGATCGTGGCTGTCGGGCTCAACCGGCGGGACTCGAGCGACGTGCTCCGCACGCTGTCGTACGTGCGTCCGCAACCGTCGATCTTCTGGGTGAGCGACGAGGACGCCCCGCCGAAGGAGCAGGGCGCGCCGCCGATCACGCATCTCCGCGGAACCGCGGCGGATTTCGCGTTCGATCTGTTCCGGCTCTGCCAGGTGGAGCGGCGCTGAACGCGCCCCGCGGCGCGCCGGGCGCGCCCGCGCCGGCTGCTCCGCCTACGTCGTCCTGCGCGCGCGCGCGACGAGCCGGCCGAGCCGCGCCGTCGTCCGCTCGCGGAAGGCGCCGATGCGCGCCTGGATGCGCCCCCAGCGCTCGCTGTGCGCGAGATCGTCGAGCAGCGAGTACGAGACCGGCGTGACGATCAGGGTGAGGAGCAGGCTCAGCGACTGGCCGCCGATGACCACCACCGCGATCGTGTGGCGCTCCTCGGCCCCTGGCCCCGTGCCCAGCCAGAGCGGGAGCATGCCGGCGACCAGGGCCAGCGTGGTCATCAGGATCGGACGCAGCCGATCGCGGTTCGCGTGGAGGATCGCCTCCGCCCGCGGCATGCCCTCGGCGCGGAGCTTGTTCATGTGATCGACCTGGAGGATCGAGTTCTTCTTCACCACGCCGAACAGCACGAGGAAGCCGAGCGCCGAGTACAGGTTGAGGGTGTTCCCGGTCGCCCACAGGCTGAGCAGCGCGAACGGCACCGACAGCGGCAGCGAGAGCAGGATCGTGATCGGGTGCACGAGGCTCTCGAACTGCGACGCCAGGATCATGTACATGAGCACGATCGACAGGAGGAACGCCCAGATGAACTCGCCGAACGTGCGCTCGAGCTCCGCGCCGCGGCCGCGCACGCTGGTCGTGTACGCCGAGGGCATGTCCATCTCCCGCGCCGCGCCGCGCAGCGCCTCCAGCCGGTCGGCCAGCGCGTAGCCGGGCGCCACGCCGGCCCGCAGGCTCGAGACCCGCTGGCGATCCAGCCGATCGATGCGCGACGGGCTCTTCGCCTCCTCGATGCGCACCAGGTTGTCGAGGCGCACCAGATCGCCCCGGAGCAGCGGCGAGCCCGCCGCGGCGCCGGGGCCGCCCGGCTGCGGCGCCGACGGGCGCGCCGTCCGCGGCACGTAGAGCCGGCGGACCGCCGCCAGCCGATCGCGATCCTCCTCGACGAGCCGGAGCTGAACGTCGTAGTTCTCGTTGGCCTCCTCGTCGCGGAAGCGCGAGACCTCCTGATCGCCCCCCACCATCAGGCGCAGCGCGCCCGCGATGTCCTCCGTCCGGACCCCGAGCGCCGCGGCGCGCTCGCGATCGATGAGCACCCGCAGCTCGGGCCGGTCGATCTTCAAGGTCACGTCCGCGTCCACGATGCCGCCGAGCTGCGCCGAGCGGTCCCGGAGCTCGTTCGCGTAGCGCTCGAGCGCCTCGATGTCCGGCCCCTGGATCGCGAAGTCGATCTCGAAGTTCCCGCCGCCGATGTTGAACGACGGCACGTTGCGGACCGAGATCCGCAGATCGGAGTACTTGCGCAGCTTGCGCCGCACCTCCTGCATCACCTCGCTCTGCGTGTAGTTGTCCTTGAACGCGCGGAGGGGGTTGCCGGAGAACGTCTCCCGGAACAGCCGCGTCAGCGAGAACGTGCGCTCGTCGTGCGGGGCGATGCGGACGAAGGCCTCGCCCGAGCTGACCCCGCCCACGAAGCCGCCGCCCGCCGTGGCGAGCACGCTCCGCACCCCGCGCACCGAGCGGACGTCGTCGCCGATCCGCCGCATCACGTCGTCCATCGCGCCGATGCTGGCGCTGAGCGGGGCCGAGACGCGGATCTCGAACTCCGCGTCGTCCGCGCCCGAGGGGATGTACTCCTGCTTGACGAGCCCGTAGAGCGGCACCGCCGACGCCGTCACCAGGAGCGCGGAGACGGCGACGAGCGCGCGGTGCCGCATCGCGAACGCGAGGGCGCCCATGTACCTGGCCTCGAGCCGCCCGTAGAAGCCCGGGCGCGTCGCCGCCTCGCCCTCGCCGCCCGCGGCCGCCGCCTGGTGGGCGCGGCTCGCCTCCTTGCGGAGCAGGCGCGCGCTCATCATCGGCGTGAGCGAGAAGCTGACGAGCAGGCTCACGAGGATCGCGACGGTGGCCGTGATCCCGAACTGGAACAGGAACCGCCCCGAGATCGACGACATGAACGACACGGGGACGAAGATGACGACGAGCGACAGCGTCGTCGCGAGCACGGCCAGCCCGATCTCCTGGGTGGCGGCCCTGGCCGCCTCGAAGGAGTCCATCTTCTTCTCCTCGACGAAGCGGAAGATGTTCTCGAGGACGACGATGGCGTCGTCGATGACGATGCCCACCATCAGGACGAGCGCCAGCATCGTCACGCTGTTCAGCGTGAAGTCGAGCGCCCACATCATGCCGAACGTCGCGACGACCGACGTCGGGATGGCGACCCCCGCGATGATCGTGGAGCGCCACGACCTCATGAACAGGAGCACGACCGCGCACGCGAGGAAGCTGCCGAGGACGAGGTGCACGTTGATCTCGTGCAGCGCCGTGTAGATGTAGCCCGACTGGTCGCGGATCACCTCGAGCTTCACGTCCGCCGGGAGCTGGTCGGAGAGCTTCGCCACGTTCGCCTTCACGGCCTCGATCACCGCGACCGTGTTCGCGCCCGACTGCCGCACGACGTCGAGGACGACGGTGGGCTTGCCGTCGAGGCGCGCGAGCGACCGCTGCTCGTAGGTGCCGTCCTCGGCGCGGCCGACGTCGCGCACCCGGACGGGCCTCCCGTCGACGTTGGCGACGACCAGGTTGTTGAAGTCGCCCGCGTGCTCGAGGCGGCCCATCGTGCGCAGCGTCCGCTCTTCTTCCTCGCCGGTGACGTTGCCCGCGGGGATGTTCGCGTTCTGCTGGACGATGGCCTCGCGGACGGCGGTGACCGGGAGGCCGTAGGCGGCGAGCCTGCTCGAGTCGAGCCAGATCTTGATCGCGCGCTCCTGCCCGCCCACGACGCGCACCTCGCCGACGCCCGAGGAGCGCTCGAGCTGCACGCGCACGAGCTTGTCGGCGATCTCGGTGAGCTCCCGGATCGAGCGATCGGCGGAGAGGGCGATCGTCATCACCGGGGTCGAGTCGTTGTCCTGCTTCGCGATGATGGGCGGATCGGTGCCCACCGGCAGGCGGCGCAGCGCCGCCTGCACGCGATCGCGCACGTCCTGCGCCGCCGAGTCGACGTCCCGGTCGAGATCGAAGGTGGCGATCACGACCGAGCTGCCGCTCGTCGAGATCGAGCGGAGCTCGGTGATCCCCTCGACCGTGTTGACCACCTCCTCGATCTCCTCGGTGATCTCCGCCTCGACGTCCTCGGGCGCGCCGCCCGGGAGCGTGGTGCGGACCGAGACCGTCGGCAGGTCCACGGCGGGGAAGCGATCCACGCCGAGCCGGAAGTACGCGACGGCGCCGACGACGATGAGGGCGAGCCCAAGCATCGCGGCGAACACGGGCCGCTGGATGCAGATCCTGGCGAGCGCCTGCATCCTAGCCGCCCTCCACCACGCGCACCGGCTGTCCTTGCTGGAGCGAGCCGGGGCGGGCGACGACCGACTCGCCCACCGCGAGGCCGGAGACGATCTCGACGCGATCCCCCGCCGTCTTCCCGGTGACGACCTGCTTCTCCTTCGCCTTGCCGTCCTCGACCGTGATCACCTTCGAGAGGCCGGCGAACCGGACGATGGCGGTCGCGGGCACCGACGGCGCCGGCTTCGAGGTCACGACGATCTGCGCGGTGACGAGGCTCCCCGGCCGCAGGTGGCCGGGGTTCGTGATGTCGCTCTCCACGAGCAGCGTGCGGCTCTGCGGGTCGATCGCGGGCGCGAGGCGCGCGACCGTCCCGGCGTAGACGGCGCTGTCCCCGGGGATGGTGACGCGCACCTGCTGTCCGGCGCGCACGCCGGCCGCCTCGGTCTCCGGGATGGCCACGCGCAGCCGCAGCGGGTCGATGCGGACGACATCCACGATCGGCGCCCCCGCGGTGAGGAACTGGCCCACGCTCGCACGCCGCATCTGGACGACGCCGTCGATCGGCGACCGCACCACGGCGTCGGCGAGCTGCTGCCGCGCCATGCGCAGCTCCGACCGGCGCTGGCGCACGGCCGCCTGGCGGATCCGCACCTCCTCGCGCGCCGACTGCACCGCGGTCTCCGCGCGGACCGCCGCCGCCTCGGCCGCGTCGAGGTCCATGCCCGACATCAGCCCTTCCTTGGCGAGGCTCCGCGCGCGCACCTGGTTGGCCTGCGCCTCCTTGAACGTCGCGAGGGCCTCCCTCACGATCGCGACGCTCTCGACGTCGAGCTCTTCGTCGGGCCCGTCCTGAGGCAAGCCGAGCTGAGCGCGGCTCTGCGCCAGCGCGGCCGCGGCCTGCTCGATGCGCAGCTCGTAATCCCTCGTCTCCAGCTGGGCGACGACCTGATCTCGCTTGACCGGGCTCGCCAGATCGACCGCGATCGACGCGAGGCGGCCCGGCACCTTGGCCCCGAGCGTCACCTGCTCATCGGCGTCCAGGGTCCCGGAAATCTCGATGGTCTGTTCGACGACGAGCTCCGTCACCGGCGCGAGCGCCACCTCCTTGGCGCTCGGCGCCGGCCTCTCCGCCTTCGCGCCCGCGGGCCCTGGCGCCGCCTCCTTGCCGCATGCAGCACACTGCAGAACGGCCAGGAGCGCGACCCAGAATGTCCAGAACGCCCTGAGCTGGCTGGGGGAGCTGCTGACGGCGGAGAAGGATTGACGGAGCGCGGGATGGGCAGTCCACATGTCGGTGGCCTCGGATCACCAAGAACGCCCCCCCGAGCGCGTGCAGCGCAGGGATATTGACGCATCAGCGTTGGGGCGCAACGTGCGCTCAGGCACGCCGGGGCGGCGATCGCCGGCGCGCGGAGCGCGGGCGGCCCGCGCCTCGGCCGCTCGGGGCCGGGCGCGGGCGCCGGCCGAGCGGCGAGGCGGCGGCTCCCGCGCCGGGCGTCGCTCAGGGGTCGAGCTTCACCAGATAGCCGTCGGTCTCGCCGCGCGAGGTCACGGGGCCACCGCCGAAATCTACGGTGCCGCGGAACGAGCCGACGGCGAACACCTCGCCCTTGGGGCCGAGGGCAACGCCGCCCGCCATCTGCATGTCGGGATCGCCGATCTCGCGGCTGAAGAGGTGCCTGCCGTCGAGCCCGAGCTTCGCGATGAAGATGTCTCCCCCGCTGAGGAATCCGTTGCGATCCTCTTTCGTGCCCTGGCTCTCCAGCACGGCGCCGTCGAAATCGATGCTCCCGAGGAAGGTCCCCGTGACGACCGCGTTGCCCCCCGGATCGACCGCGATCGACGCGACCTCCTGCAGCTCGGAGTCGCCGAATCCCCGGCTGTACAGGTGATTCCCCGCCGGATCGAACTTCGCGACGAAGAAGTTCGGCCTCGTGCCGAGCGCGACGAGCGGCCCGCCGCCGAAATCGACGCTCCCCTGGAACATCCCGGCCAGGAACACGTTCCCCGCGGCGTCGAACGCCACCTGAGAGGCCGCATCGTAAAGGCTGTTGCCGAACGCCTTCTGCCAGAGCAGCGCGCCCTTCGGCCCGACCTTGGCAAAGAAGATATCGCGTCCCCCCTTGGAGACGAGGGGCGCCGCGCTCGGGTCGAGGTTGAAGTTCTGATCGAACGTGCCCGCGAAGGCGACGTTGCCCTCGGCGTCCGCGGCCAGCCCGCCGGCCCCGAGCGACGCCCTGCCATCATCGATGTAGATCGTGAAGACGTGATTGCCGTCCGCGTCGAGCTTCGCGACATACACCGCGTTGCCGCTGATCTCGTCGCCGATCGGCCCGCCGCCGAAATCGGCCGTGCCGCCGATGGGCCCGGAGATGAGGACCGCCCCCTGGGCGTCGACGGCGACATACTTGAGCTCCTTCACGTACTGATCGCCGAACCCCTTGCTCCACACGTGGTTTCCGGTGCCGCTCTCGAGCCTCGCGAGCCCGAGCCCGCCGTTGCTCTGGGGGAGCGGCCCGCCGCCGAAATCGAGGTTCTGGAAATAGCTCCCCCCCACGAAGACCCCGCCGCCGGGGCCGTGCGCGACGTGCTGGCCGCCGGAGAGGCTCAGGCTGAACGACCTGCTCCAGAGGTGCTTGCCGTCGCGATCGAACTTCGCGAGATACGACGAGGAGCCGTCCTGCGCGACGATGGGGCCGCCGCCGAGGTCGATCGCGCCGGAGAACCGCCCGATGACGATCGGGTTCCCCTCCGGGTCCACGGCGACGCTCGCGGCCGAGTCGAAGCCGTTCTCGCCGATCTGGATCGCCCAGCGGAGCCGCCCCGGCTCCGCCGCGGCGCCGCCCTCGCCGCCGCTGCCGCCGTCTCCGCTGCTGCCGCCGTCGCCGCCGCCGCCGGCCGCCGGGTCGACGCCGCCAGCGCCGCCGCCGCCCCCCTCACCGACACCGCCGCTTCCATCGCTGTAATTCCTCACCTTGGGCGAGCAGGCCGCGGCGCCGAGGGCGGCGATCGAGAGAAGCACGAGGGCGCGAACATGAGTGCCGTTGTCGAGTGAACGCATCCCTCGAGTATATAAACGGCGCTGGCGCGAGGTTTCTTTGAATCCGCCGGCCGCCGCTCGACGCTGTCGGGGAGGAGGCGAGGAGCGCGGCGGACCGCTCACACCGCTGCTCGCGAGAGCGCGGGCTGCGCTCGGATCCGCTCGCCCGTCGCAGGGGCGATGGGCGCGAGCGGCACCCCATCCCGGTAGATCACCACGTGACCGAGCGCGGCCGGGATGCGCGGCCCCGGCGTGACGATGCCCACGAGGTTCAGCGGATCGCACGCGCACAGCTGGACGATCTCGCCGGACGGGGGCTCCCGCCGGACGGCGCGGAGCGCGTCGAGCGCCTCGGGCAGCGCGAAGTGCTCGCCCACGAAGCCGGCGATGAGGTGGCCGCCGCGGATCTCCCCCGCCATCTCCAGCCGCCGGTAGACCCGGAGCAGTTCGCGCCACGCCGGCGGCCGCGGCTCGCGCGCGAGCAGCTCGCGGCAGACCACGCCGTAGCGGCGGAGGTACTGGTGCGCGAGCGCCTCGACCACGTCGGGGCCCTCGGCCCCCTCCCCGCCGGCGGCGGGCGCGGACGCGTCCGGGCGCGCCCGCAGGAGCGACCACCGCCCCGACGCGACCGGCCCCGCCCGGCGCGCCCCGCCCCGCAGCCGCCCGGCGCCCAGCGCGACGGCCGCGCCGCCGCCGTCGCCGAGCAGCGAGCGCAGCGCCGCGAAGCCGTCGCCGGTCACGAGCCCGGCGGCGACGAGCTCCCAGAGCGCCTCCTCGACCTCGGCCCGCGATCGGCCCGCGCCCGCGACGACGTCGTCGAAGAACGACGCGCCCGCGCGCGCGAGGAACGACAGCACGCCCTGCGCCGGCTCCGAGAGCGACGCCGGCGGCGGCTCGCCCTCGGCCTCCCGCGGCGCGAGCAGCCACGGGAGATCGCGCCGCAGCGCCAGCGTGATCGGCGCCGCGCGCGTGGGCGCCGACGCGTCGCGCGGGACCACGCGGCCCCACGCCACCTCGCCGGACAGGCAGAGCGCGTCGAGCAGCCCCTCGTCGTAGCCGGCCACGCGCGCGGGCAGCACCTCGCGCTCCCACGCGCCGGCGGCGAGCTCGAAGCCCTGCAGCTGCTCGATCACCCGCCCGAGGCCCCCCGCCCCGCGCGCCTGGGTGCCCGGCGCCACGCCCTGCCACGCGAGGAGGAACCGGATGAGCTCCGCCGCGGTCGCCGGCTCGATCGCCTTGCGCAGGCCCGTGACGGTGCGGCGGTGGATGCGCGCCAGGAGGCGGCGGTCGCACCACTCGATCGATAGATCGCTCAGATCCGCCCGAGCGCCCGGCGCGCCCGCCTCGCCCTGCGCCGGGCGCGCCGGCGCTCCCCCCCGGAAGCGCCCGCGCAGCGCGCCGCCCGCGAGCTCGATCCGCGCGAGGGCGGACAGCGCCTCGTCGGCGGGCACGTCGAGCCGCCGCGCGAGCTCCTCGGTCGAGACCGGCCCCGCGGCGCTCAGGAAGCCGCGCACGAGCGCCGTGATCGCGGCGCCGCGATCGGCGCCCCCCTCGGCCGGGCGCAGGGCGGGCGGCACGGCGACGTCCGGCGCGAACGCGGCCGCCGGCCAGATCGCCTCGACGAGCGGCCGCCGCTCCGTCGCGACCCAGCGCGGCGCGCTCGGCGAGCCCGCGCCGGGGGCGGCGCGCACCTCCGCCGCCCTCCCCGCGGCGCAGAGCGCCTCGAAGAGCCGCGCGAAGCCGCTCCGGACCCCCTCCTCGGCGGGGAGCGCGACCCGGTCGAGCAGGAGCTCGTGCAGCTCGTCCGCGTCGCGCACGTCCGGCCGCGCCTCGGCGACCACCCCGGCGATGACCTCCGGATCGAGACCGCCCAGCCGCTCGGAGACCTCCGCCGGCAGCCCGCGCCGCACCCGGACCGCGCGGGCGCGCCGCTCCTCCAGCGGCGCGTCGTCGAGGAACGCGTAGGGGTTCGCGTTCAGGATTTCGTGCGAGAAGACGCTCGGCTCCGGCGTGTCGAGCGCGACGACCCGGATCGCCCCGCTGCGCAGGCCGACGAGCAGCGCGCGCAGCCCCTCGACGTCCATGAGCTCGGTCAGGCAGTCGCGCAGCGCCTCGCGGACGAGCGGGTGGTCCGGGGGGTCGACGTGCGCGAACAGCCCGTGGTTGTCCTGGCACCCCTGCTGCTCGGGGAAGATCGAGAGCAGGAGGTCGTCGGCGCGCATGCGCTGGAGCGCCGGCGGCACCCGCCGGCCCCCCCGGAAGCGGAGCAGCGCGAGCGCGCGGGACGCGGCCCAGCGGAAGCGCGTGCGGAACATCGGCCCCTGGAGCGCCGCCTGCACGAGCACCTCCTCGAGGCCCTCGGGGCGGACGAGATCGAGCACGTCCTCGATCGGCAGCCCGTGCTCCGCCGAGAGCGAGAGCAGCACGCCGTCGTCGGTCGCCGCCGCCTGGAGCTCGAAGTCGAACGAGCGGCAGAAGCGCTTGCGGAGCGCGAGCCCGAGCGCGCGGTTCACCTTGCCGCCGAGCGGCGTGTGCACGACGATCTGCTGCCCCCCGGCCTCGTCGAAGAAGCGCTCGACCACGACGGTGGCGCCGCCCGGGACCGCGCCGAGCGCCGCGCGCCCCGCCTCGATGTAGTCGCGCACGAGCAGCGCGCCGCGCGCGTCGAGCGCGCACTCCTGCATGAGCCAGCGCGCCGCCCGCGACCTCGCCGCGCGCGCGTCCTCGCCGCCGCCATCGCCGCGCTGCGCCCCCGGCCGCGCGCCCTCGGCCCGCTCCTCCTCGAGCCGCGCGGCGACCTCGGCGCGGAGCGCGGCGACCTCGGCCGAGAGCTCCGGCGTGCGCGCGGGCGCCTCGCCGAGCCAGAACGGCACCGTCGGCGCGGCGCCGTGGGCGTCCTCGACCCACATCTGCCCGCCCTCGAGCCGGAGCACGCGCCACGAGGTGTTGCCCAGCAGGAACACGTCACCGGCGGACGACTCGATGGCGAAGTCCTCGTCGAGCGTGCCGACCTTCGTGCCGTCGGGCTGGAGCACCACGTCCACGGCCGCGAGGTCCGGGATCGCCCCGCCCGACGTGAGCGCCGCGAGCCGCGCGCCGCGCCGCCCGCGCAGCCGGCCCCCGATGGCGTCGCGGTAGACGAGCGACCCGGCCCGCTGCCGCGCGCCCCGGGCCGCGGCGGCGCCCTCGTCGCCCGAGCCCGCGGCGCCGCCCGACACCATGGCCACCACCGCGTCGAACTCGCGGCGCGACAGGCCCTCGTACGGCGCGGCCCGGCGGACGAGCGCGTAGAGCCCCTCCTCGTCGCGCTCCTCGCACGCGCACGCGGCGACGATCTGCTGCGCCAGGACGTCGAGCGGCCCCTCGCGCGCGGTCATCCGGTCGAGCTCCCCGCGCCGCGCCGCGCGCACGATGGCCGCGCACTCGACGAGCTGGTCGCGCGTCAGCGGGAAGAGCCGCCCGCGCGGCGTCGCGGCGAGCGCGTGGCCCGAGCGGCCGATGCGCTGGAGGGCGACGTTGATCGACCGCGGCGAGCCCACGAGGCAGGCGAGGTCGACCGCGCCCACGTCGATGCCGAGCTCGAGCGACGCGGTCGCGACCACGACGCGGAGCTCCCCCGCCTTGAGCCGCCGCTCGGCCGAGAGCCGCCGGGCCCGCGAGAGGCTGCCGTGGTGGGCCGCGACGACGTCCTCGCCGAGCCGCGCGGCGAGCGCGTGCGCGAGCCGCTCGACCAGGCGGCGCGTGTTGACGAAGACCAGGGTCGACCGCGCCTCCGCCGCGAGCGCCGCGATGCGGTCGTAGATCTCGGCCCACTGCTCGTTCGTGCAGACCGCGCCGAGCTCGTCGCGGGGCACCTCGACGGCGAGGTCGAGGTCGCGCCGCTGCCCGACGTCGACGATCTCGGGCAGGTCGCGCGCGCCGGCGACGAGCCGGGCGGCGATCTCGATCGGGCGCACGGTGGCGCTGAGGCCGACGCGCTGCGGCCGGGCGCCGCCGCGGGAGGCCACGAGGTCCTCGAGCCGCTCGAGGGTGAGCGCGAGGTGGGCGCCGCGCTTGTCCCCGGCGACGGCGTGGACCTCGTCGACGATGACGGTGCGCACCCCGGAGAGCGCGCGCCGCCCCGACTCGCTCGTCAGCAGGATGAACGCCGACTCCGGCGTGGTGACGAGCACGTGCGGCGGCCGCGCGGCCATGGCGCGCCGCTCCTGCGCCGGGCTGTCGCCGGTCCGCACGACGGCCCGGATGCCCGGCGCGGGCAGGCCCGCTTCTTTCATGGCGGCCGAGATCTCGGCGATGGGCTGCTCGAGGTTCCTGTGGACGTCGTGGGAGAGCGCCTTGAGCGGCGAGATGTAGAGGACGTCGGTGCGGTCCTCGAGGGCGCCTCGCGCCGCGTCGCGGACGAGGCGGTCGAGGCAGAAGAGGAAGGCCGCGAGCGTCTTGCCGGCGCCGGTCGGCGCGCAGATCAGGGTGTCGCGGCCGGCCGCGATGACCGGCCAGGCGCGCTCCTGGGCGGGGGCGGGGGCGCCGAAGCGACCGCGGAACCACCGGTCCACGACGGGGTGAAACATCCGGCCGAGGGTAGCCGGGGCGGCCGCGGGGCGGAAGCGGGAGGCGGAGAGCGCCGGACCGCCGCGGGCTCGGGCGATACCCTCGGGAGACCAGCGACGGCGTGCTAGGCTGGACCCGGTCATCATGGTGCCCATGGTGCAGAGCGCGGTCGTGAGCAGGCAGAGCGCGGTCGGCGAGGCGCCGGCCAGGCCGAGGCTGACCCTCGCCGACTGGACCTGCCTACCGGAAGACGAGCCGGGCGAGCTCGTGGACGGCGTGCTCGCGGAGGAAGAGGTGCCGGACGCGGTTCACGAGGTCATCGTGGCCTGGGTCGTCGGGGTGCTCCGGGGCTGGCTGATCGCGCGGGGCGGGCTGGTGCTGGGCTCCGAGGCGAAGTTCGCCGTGACCTCCTCGTCCGGCCGTAAGCCCGACGCCTCCGCGTACCTGCCCGGGAGCCGCAAGCCGCCGCGCCGCGGCGTGATCCGCGTCCCGCCCGACATCATGGTCGAGGTGCTCTCTCCGTCGCCGCGCGACGCGCGCCGGGACCGCGTGGAGAAGCTGCACGAATACGCGCTCTTCGGGGTGCGCTGGTACTGGCTCATCGACCCGCAGGCAGCGACGCTCGATCTCCTGGAGCTCGGCGCGGACGGCCGCTACGTGCACGCGCGCGCCGCGGCAGACGGCGTGGTCTCCGGCGTGCCGGGCCTCGAGGGGCTCACGCTGGACCTCGACTCCCTCTGGGGCGAGGTCGAGCGGCTCGGCCCTGAATCCGGCGAGGCGCCGCTCGGCGAGCAGCGCTCCGAGTAGCGGCATCACCGCGCGTTTCGACCCCGGCGCGGCGCGCGTTGGCTGGCCGCGCGCGTCGCGCGCTCGAGGACACGGCCGTCCCTGCGCGAGCGCCCCTGATCCGACGCTTCATCACCCCTTCGGACCGAAGGTCCCTCCGGTCGTCGCGGGGCCTGGAGGGCCGAGGGAGGCCGGTCGCGATCGGGCTTCGCGCCCGATCGCGGCCCACCGAGGACGCGGCGCCTGGAGGCCGCCTCATGGGCGGTTCAAGCTGCCGCCAGCGACTTGCCGGTCTCGAGCAGCGTCTTCAGATCGCTCAGGATGAAGCTCCAGCCTCCGCCGGCGCCCTTGATCGCGCCCGACGTGATGGCAGCGGTCTTGGGCGCATCGCCGACCTCGTGGGTCACGGTCAGCGACGTGATGCCGGCGGGGCCTTCCTCGAGCTCCCAGGTCAGCCTCCGGAACCCCTCGGCCGTCATCTCGGGATCCCAGAGGACGCGCCACGTCTGAACGAGCCTTCGCGGAGGCTCGGCCTCGATGACCTCTCCATCGATGATCACGCTGGGAGCGCCGTACTTGGCCATCTCGGCGTTGCCGAACACCTGGTACTTGCCGCCGGAGCGCAGCTCGTACTCCGCGCGAGTGCAGTAGCCGTATTTCTCGATCCACTCGGGCTTCGTGATCGCGTCCCAGACGGCCTGAGGCGTCGCCTTGATGTGAACTCGATAGACGTAAACCTGCTTCTCACCGGTCGTCGTTGTCGTCATGTTTGCTCTCCAATTCCTTCTTCAGCTCCAGGAGCGCCGAGAGGCGCCCCTCGGTGTACTTGTCGATCCAGCGGTCGTGGATCAGCCGGATGGGGACCGGGTTGAGGTAATGAAGCTTCTCGCGGCCTGAACGAACCGTGACGACGAGCCCCGCGGCTTCGAGCACGCGAAGGTGCTTCATCACCCCGAAGCGCGTCATCTCGATCTCGGACTCGAGCTCCGTCAGCGTGAGACCGTCACGCTCGAAGAGCCGATCGAGAAGGCGGCGCCGGGTGGGATCGGCCAGCGCCTTGAAGACGCGATCGTCATCCGTCACGTCCTTGATATGTGACCAAATGGTCACCTGTCAAGCCCGCGATGGCCCGCGATGGACCGACGACCCGCCGGCTGCGCTCGGCCGAGCCCCCCTCCGCCGCGTTGCAAGGGGTCTGCGGCCCCCCGTTGCCATCCGGGGGTGCGGCGCCCCAGACAAGACAAAAGGATGGTCCCGATGGAGAACAGCCGCGAGCGGGCGCACGGCAGCGCGACGGACGCCGTGCACGACTTCGACCTACCGGAGATCGATCTGCTCAGCCCGATCGAGATCCGCGGCGTGACGCTGCGCTCCCGCGTCGTCATGTCGCCGATGTGCCAGTACTCCGCGAGAGAAGGGCTCGCCAACGACTGGCACCTTGTCCACCTCGGCAGCAGGGCCGCCGGCGGGGTGGCGCTGATCATGGTCGAGGCGACGGCGGTGACGCCCGAGGGGCGCATCACGCCCGGCGACCTCGGTCTCTGGGAAGACGAACAGCTCCGGGCCCTGGGGCGGATCGTGCGCTTCGTGCACGAGCAGGGCGCGATCGCCGGCATCCAGCTCGCGCACGCGGGGCGCAAGGCGAGCTGCGACGTGCCGTGGAAGGGCGGCGCGCGGCTCGGCCTCCGGCAGGGGGGCTGGCCGGTCGTCGCGCCCAGCCCCCTTCCCTTCGCCGAGGGCGACCCCAGCCCCGAGCCGCTCGACGCCGGGGGCATCGAGGGGGTCAAGGCCGCCTTCGAGGCCGCGGCGCTCCGCGCGCTCGCCGCCGGCTTCCGCGTCTTCGAGATCCACGCGGCGCACGGCTACCTGCTCCACGAGTTCCTCTCGCCGCTCGCGAACCAGCGAGTGGACGAGTACGGCGGCAGCCTCGCGAACCGGATGCGCCTCCTGCTGGAGGTCGCCGAGCGGGTCCGGCGCGTCGTGCCGGACCCGCTGCCGCTGTTCGTGCGCATCTCGGCGACGGACTGGGTCGAGGGCGGCTGGGACGTGGACGACTCGGTGGTGCTGGCGCGGCAGCTCCGCGAGCGCGGGGTCGATCTCATCGACGTCTCCTCCGGCGGCATGGTGCCGAAGGCGACCATCCCCGTGAACAAGGGCTACCAGGTGCCGTTCGCGCGCAAGATCCGGGACGAGGCGGAGATCCGCACAGGCGCCGTCGGAATGATCTGCGAGCCCGACCAGGCCGATCGGATCATCACCGGCGGCGACGCGGATCTCGTGTTCCTGGCACGGGAGCTGCTGCGCGACCCGTACTGGGCGCACAGGGCGGCGCGCACGCTCGACGCCGAGGCCTCCTGGCCCATCCAGTATGGATATGCGCTGAAGCGACGGTCGAAGTAGGGCGCGCCGGACACCCCCTGATGTGCAGGGGCTACGCGGCGGCGCTCTTCGGCTCGGCGCGGCGGGGCGCGCCGCGCGCCTGCGCCCGCCACTCGCTCGGGCTCTGCCCCGTCGCCTTGCGGAACATCGCGCTGAAGTGCTGCGCCGACGCGCAGCCCACGTCGATCGCGATGGCCGTCAGGCTGTCGTCTCCCGCGAGCATTTTCCCCTGGGCGACGCGCACCCGCGCGGCGTTCACCTCCGCCTGGAAGGTCGTGCCGGCTCGCCGCAGGTGCCGCTGCAACGACCGCTCGGAGAGGTGGAGCGCGCGCGCCGCCTCGGCCAGCGCGGGCCGACAGGGCGACGCGCAGAGCAAGCGCCGGAGCGCGCCGAGCACGCCCGCGGCCCCGCCGGCCTGGTCGCGCAGCCCGAACAAGCGCGCGACCAGGGCCTCGCGATCGCTCCGGCCGAGCCAGGCGAGCGCCTCGCCGATGCCGTCGAACACCGCGACCGGGAACGAAGGCTTCAGGACCTCGTAAAAGCCGGAGACCACGGCGCCGGCGAAGCCCGGCGGCCGCACCAGCGCCTGCCGCAGCACCAGCTCGCGAAACGGCTGCCAGCGCGCCGACAGGTAGGCCGCCATCGACGCGAACGCCGCCGGGTCGGCGCCCTCGAGGCCCTGGAGGTCGACGAACGACGCGTGACGGCCGCCGTGCGGCGTCAGCACCGCGTCGTTCAGCCGATTGAGGCGCTCGATGTCGTCGGCGCTCGGCCGCCCCCAGAGCGAGAACCCTTTGAAGTCGCGCTCGGGGTACCAGAAGACGAACGCGGGGTCGACGAAGTACTTGCCGATCGGATCGGCCAGGAGCTCATCGATGCTGGAAGCGTTTTTCAGCTCGTGAAGAGAAGCCATTCCGCCCCTCACCCACGGCTCCCTCGCATAGATCGAGCGCTGTGCGCCGCGGCACGCGGAGCGCGTTGCCCCGCGGCCGTTCAGCGCCGACGCGGAGAGCTGGGTTCGGCGTTGCGACGGAAGCACTCGACATGCCACGCGCGCGGCCGAGCCCCTCGCGCTCGGCGCGAGCCGCCTCCACGCCCTCGCGGGGCCCCCCTGCGCCGCCCGCACCGGCGGTTGGTGGGGTACTGTTGAACCGCCAAGACGCCAAGGCGCCAAGGACATCACAAAAATCTTGGCGTCTTATGGCGTCTTATGGCGCCTTGGCGGTTTCATCATTCCCACAGGATGGGGGAATTCCCCACCCCCCACCGCTGCGCGTGGGTCACGGCCGCCCCTGATGCCGGCGTCGCGATAGTGCCAATTTGAGCTGCAAGGATGGCGCAGGTCGGCGCACCGCCCGGGCTCCAGCGCCGAGCAGCGCTGGGTCTCTGGCGTTTGCTCGATCATCGAGCCCGCGGGCCCTGCGCCGACGGCGGCGCGGGCTCGGCCATTCGGCCGGTTTTCGCGCCGCAGGAGCCGGCGCCCCTCGGGCGTGAGCGTGAACCGAAGGAGCTGGCCGCAGTTTCTGGGGTGTGACGAGCGCGGCCGCTCAGAACGCCGGGCACGAGGAGCCGACGCACGCCACCGACGGCGGGCCGCCGGGCTGCGCGTTGTCGTAGCAGATATAACAGTTCGTCGAGGGCAGCCCGGGCATGTTGCTGCCGGGGCAGTTGTAGCGACGCTGCTTGTAGTACCTCGACGTTTCTCCGAAGGACTCGTTGTAATCGGGGTCGCAGTCTCGCGTCTCGGTGCCGATCGCGGTCTTGAACGTGCTGTCGCTGTAATACGTTCGGACAAAGCCGGTCGACATCAGCGCCTGCTCGGCGGTGTCCACGATCTCTTCTCCGGCGGCCGCCTCGGCCTCAGATACCGATTCGCTCGGCTCGGCCATGCAGGCGGCAAGAGAGGCGGCGAGGCCGAGAGCAATCACGATGTTCTTCAGCATGGTCTCCTAACTCCCTCGTTGTGACGGCGCAGAGGCGCGCCCCGGCGCCCGCCCGCCGCAGCGGGTCGGCGCGCGGCCGGGGCGTCGCGCGATCGTCGTGAGGAGGTGTACGCGCCGGGCGCTGGGCGCGCGTTCACGAACGCGCCATTCGGTTGCGCGTTCGCGCCACCCGGCCCTCCGGCCTCGCCGTCGCGCGCGCGCGGCGCCGCCTGACTTCCGCTGCCTTCGCTCGTCAGCGCCCGTCAGCGCCCGCCGCGGCCTCGCCGCGCCGCGCGGTCCGCCTCCTCCTCGCCGAGCGCCTCGGACTCGGCGTCGTCCGCGTCGAGCGGCGCGATCCGCCGCCCGCGCGGCGCGCCTCCGGGCGACGGCGGCGACGGCGGCGACGGCGGAGCGCTGCCGCGGATCTCCTGGGCGATCCGCGACAGCACCGTCGCGACGCCCTCCTCGACGGCGTGCCCGAAGTCCTCCGCGCTCTGCTCCAGGCGCTGCTGGCGCTCGAGGCGCTCGGCCTTGCGCTGCTCCTTCAGCCGGCGGAGCTGCTCCCGCCGCGCCCGCTCGGCGCTGCGCTCGACCTCCCGCCGGAGCTGCCGCGGGGACACGTCGCTGGAGAGCGCGGCGCGCGCATGGAAGGCGAGCCCCAGGCCCCAGGCGAGCAGCGGCCAGAAGAACCACCACGGCCCGGGCGTGAGCGCGTTCACCGCGAAGAGGAACGCGTTCACGACCAGGAACGAGAACAGGTGCGAGCGGAACCCCTTGCGCCGGCGCGCGAGGATGGCCCCGCGTGCCTCCGCCTCGCCCCGGACGAGCTCGACGTCCCGCGACGCGGCCTCGATCGCGTCCCGCGAGATGCCGATCTCCACGGCCGCCGCGACCAGCTCGTCATGGCTGACGTCACGCGTCTGCGCGTCCCGGAGGGCGCGCTCCAGGATGGCCCGCACCTCCGCCTCGGTGTACCGCCGCCCGCTCTGCTTGTCCGGTTTCGCCATCGCTCGCCCTCCCCCCTCCCGCGCGGAGCATACGCTTGACCGCGTGCGCCCGCGCCGCTTCCATGAGCGCAGCAAGACCCCATGAGCAGCGACACGGCCTTACGACGCGTGGGGACCACGATCCGCAACAAGTGGACGCTGGAGCGGCTGCTCGGCGCCGGCGGCATGGCCGCGGTGTACGTCGGCGTCCACCGCATCGGGCGCCGCGACGCGCTCAAGATCCTGCACCCCCAGGCCGCGAAATCGAAGGAGATCTGCGACCGGTTCGAGCGCGAGGCGCAGGCCGCGAACCGCTTCCGCCACCCGGGCGCCGTCGAGATCCGCGACATCGACGTCGCCGAGGACGGCGCGCCGTTCCTCGTGATGGAGCTGCTCGAGGGCGAGTCGCTCGCCGAGCGCGAGCGCCGCCTCGGCGGCCTGCCGCTGGCCGAGGTGCTCGGGTTCATGGCGCAGGTGCTCGACACGCTCGGCGCGGCGCACGCGCAGGGGATCATCCACCGCGACATCAAGCCGCCCAACCTGTACGTCGTCCGCGAGGACGCCGCGCCCGCGCCCTCGCCCGCCGGCGGCGTGCGCATCAAGGTCCTCGATTTCGGGCTCGCGCGGATCCGGCAGGACTCTGGCCTCCTGGGGGAGCTCACGCGGATGGGCCTCGTGCTCGGCACGACGCCGTACATGCCGCCGGAGCAGGCCAAGGGCCGCGACATCGACGCCCGCGCCGACCTGTTCGCGGTCGGCGCGACCATGTTCCGCCTGATCGCCGGCCGCTACGTGCACGAGGCGAGCACCGACTTCGACCTGCTGTTGAAGATGGGCAGGGAGCCGGCGCCGCCGCTCGCGCAGCGCGCGCCGTACGCGCCGCGCGACGTGTGCCTCGTCGTCGACCGCGCGCTCGCCTTCGATCGCGACCAGCGCTACCCCGACGCGCGCCTCATGCTCGAGGACGTGCTCGCGCTGCTGCGCCGCGAGCCGCCCCCGTACGCGTCGCGGTTCGCGCACGCGCTCGATCCCGACGCGATCACGCTGCACGGGCAGCGCTCGCCCGCCGCCGCGGACGAGGACAACGGGCCCACCACGGTCCCGGTGGGCCCCGCGAGCAGCCCGACCGTCATCGACAGCATCGCGGTCGAGTGGAGCGAAGAGCCGCCCGCGAGCGGCAACTCGATCACCACCGAGTGGGAGCGCCCCGCGACCGCGAAGGAGGAATCGATCGCGGTCGAGTGGAGCGACGAGCCGCCGGACGCGCCCGCGTCGCACCGCGCGCGGCGCTGACGGGCTCGGCGATCCGTCACGCCGCGCGCCGCCGGCGCCCCGTCACGCCGCGCGCCCTCGGATCGCCCCGGTCACGCCGCGCCCCGGCGCCGGCGCAGCCGGAGCAGCGCCATCGCCAGGAGGGCGGCCAGCGGCCCCGCGGTCGTGCTCGCGCCGACGCCGGGCACCGCGCAGCCGCAGCCGTCGCCCTCGGCGATCGGCGCGGGGCCGTCGGTCGGCGCGTCGCCCCCGCCGCCGCCCGCGCCGCCGCCGCCCGGGGCCCCTCCCGCGCCGCCGGCAGCGTCCTCACCGCCCGCTCCGCCCTCGCCGCCGGCGCCGCCCTGGCCGACCGGCTCGCCGCACCCGGGCGCGTCGGCGACGAGCGCGCCGAACGGCGTGTTCTCGATGCCGCGGATCTCGATATCGTCGATCTCCCAGCCGAAATCGCCCTCGTAGGCGTCGGTGCCGATGCGGAAGCGGACCTTCGCCGTCTTCCCCGCGAACGCCGCGCCGAGGTCCAGCGTGACCTGCTCCGGATCCGGCCAGGCCTCGTTCGCGCCGACGAAGCCCTGGCGGCCGGCGAGCGGGTTCACCGACGGCTCGTCCACCGTGTTGCCGATCGGGCCGCCGTACCCCGGATCCGCGTAGGCCGAGACGTCCTGCCACGTCTCGCCGCCGTCGTCGCTGATCTCGATGAGCCCGCCGTCCCAGTGAATCGCCCCCTGGTCCTCCGTCGCCGGCGAGATCTCGAACGAATACCGGTGCTTGAACGAGATCACGAGCGGCTCGCCCTCGCCGACCGAGAGCGGCGGCGAGACGAGCTGCGTGTCGGAGAGGCTCGGGTGGTCGACGCCGCGCCACGCGTGGTTCGTCAGGTCCGTCTTCTCGCGCGACCAGATGTCGTCCGCCTCCTCGCCGTCCTTCGCCCACGCGGGCGCCTCGCTCTCGACCGAATCGACGGCCGACGCCTCCGGCACGTCGTCGACGTTGAGGCGCGCCCCGGCGACGTCGAGGAGCGTCACCTCGCACGCCCGGGGGGCGGTGAGCTCCACGCGGAGCTCCAGGGTCTCGATCTCGACCGCGTCCTCGTCGACGTCGATCTCGATCTCGGCGGTCCCGGCCCCGAACGGCGGGATGTCGGGCAGCACGATCCCCGGCCCGTCCGGGAACGACACGTGCGCGTTCGTGGAGGAGACGGTCGCCGCGGCGCCGAGGAGCGGCACCGGGCCCGCGTTCCGCACCTCGATCGCCACCTTGCCGCGCTCGCCCGCGTCGAGGAAGCCGTCGTCGTCGCACGACGTCACGCTGTCGTCCGGCTGCCCCGCCGACACGGCGCCCAGCGGCGCCATCGCGAAGCTCTCGACGACGCCGACGAAGTCCTCCGAGTCGCGCGGCGCGGACGCCGCGCACGTCCCCGCGCCGCGCCGCGCGAAGCCGTGGGCCAGCGCGAGCATGTCGGCCTCGCTCCGCGCGTACGCGGCCGCGAGCAGCGCGTCCCGCTGCTCGGTGTAGGTCGCGTCCACCGGCGCGAGCTTCATGCCCGCCACCACGATGTCCGACATGAGCCGCCGCGCCTCGTCGTGCGTGTAGATGCGGCCGCCCTCGTCCTCCCGCGCGAGCAGCTCGACGTAGCCCTCGAACAGCATGAGCGCCCAGATCTCGCCCGCGTTGTGTTCCTCGGAGTTCCTCGGGTCGCTGCCCTCGAGGATCGGGTGCTCCGGGAGCTCCACGCCGTCCGAGATGTGCTTGAACGTGAGCCCGTTCTTCGAGAAGTTGATCGTGTAGGGCGCCCGGCGGCCGCCGTAGTAGCCGCTGTCGCCGCTCTCCTCGGACGCGTAGATCCCGGTCGCGAAGGTGCCGCCGAGGTGGTCATCCTCGCGGATCGCCATGTGCAGCGCGATGAAGTCGCCCCAGCCCTCGCTCTGCGCGTCGCACTGCGGCGTGAAGCACCGGGTCAGGCGCCGGTGGAGGTAGTGCCCCCACTCGTGGGCGGTGACGGTGTTGTCGATCGTCCCGTCGCGCACGACGCCGAGCACGCGCTCCATCGCCGCCCTGACCGGCCCTTCCAGGAGCGCGGCCTTGAGGCTGCTCCCCTCCTCGTACGAGGTGGAGAGCACCGGGATGGTGATCACGACGTCGTTCGGCGCGCCGTTGGACATGCCCGGCGCGGGGTCGCCGGGCACGTTGTTGACGATGATGAGCGCGGCCGCGCCGGCGGCCTGGGCGTTCACCGCCTTCTGCTTGAAGGTGCAGCCGCCCCGATCGACGAGCAGGATCTTGCCGGTGACGCTGGAGAGCGGCGCCTCGCACCCGTCCCGGGTTCCATCCACCGCGTCGTCGGGCGCGGCGTCGACGCCGTCGTCGACGAGCGCGATCTCGGCGTTGAGGTTGAAGTTCCCGGTCCCGAACTCGGCCGTGCCGGTGCTCAGGCTCGCGCCGCCGGGATCGAGCGTGACGGTGCGCAGGATGTCCTTGCTGTTCCAGAGGTACATCTGCATCCGCGGCGAGGCGCCGTCGGACATCGCGTTCATGTTCGCGTTGTTGCGGTCGGCGTAGGGCACCAGGGCGCCGTCCTGCGCCTCGGCGTGCAGCGGATCGCCGCCGAGGCCGCCGCGCCCCATGTTGTCCAGCTGGGCGTTGCCGGCGGCCTCGTCGAAGCCCGAGACGTAGTACCAGTCGTGCAGCCAGTTGTTCACGTAGAACAGCTGGGTCACGGCGGCCATGGTCTGCGCCTCGCTCGACACCGGATCGAGCAGGGGATCGTAGACGTGGTCGAACGTCCGAGCCGCGGTGATGGTCGCCCGGACGTCGCCGTTCGAGTAGCCGTCCGGGGCCCTGTGGTCCGCGTAGGCGTCCACGTTGTTGCCGAACGTCTGGGTCGCGTCGCCGGGCAGCCAGGGGTCGGCGGCGCCGCCCGGGCCCTTGTTGAACCCCTCCATGGACACGAGCGACGGCGGGATGAACGCCGGCTGCGACCCGTCGGGCGTGCCGGTCGGGTGCGGCAGGAAGTCGGCCTGGGGCCCGTCGAGGGGCCGTCCGTCGCCGGTGGTCTCGGCCCAGACGCGGTAGTTGAACGAGTCGCGCTCGGTCAGGTCGCGGCGGAAGAGGATGCGGCCGTCGTCGGCCGCGATCACGTAGTCGTAGGCGTCCGAGGAGACGGACGTGACCTCACCCGAGATGAACTCGACGAAGTACGCCGGGATCAAGGCGTCCGGCATCGGGTAGAAGACCTTCTTCACGCGGGCCGGCTCGACCAGGTGGAGGCCCGCGGCCCGGAGCGCGCTGCCCGGCGCGAGGTCGAACACCTGGTAGTCGCCCGCGGGGCGCTGGAGGTCGACGACGCCGCCGCGCGGCCCCGGGTGGATGCCGTGGAGGTCCTCGAGCGCCCGGCCGAGCGCCTGCCCCGGCGAGAGGCGGAACGCATGGCGGCCCGCGCGCGTCATGGCGGGCACGGCGTCCGGGTGCAGGTTGCCGGAGATGGCGACGAGCTCGAGGTTCTGGCGCATGAGCACCTTCACCTCGGTCTGGAAGAGCTCGACGCCGTCCACGCGCTGCCGCAGGGCGACGATGGCGGGCCCCTGGCCGAGGTCGTGGACGTGGACCACCTGCGCCGTCTCCAGGGCGGCCCGGGACAGGCCGTAGGCCGCGGCGAAGCGGCCGAGGTGGCGCCGGGCGGCGGCCTCCGGGGTGGCGCCGGCGGCGACGGCCGACGGGGCCTCGGCCCGCGCGGCCCCGTTCGCGGCCCACAGGAAGCTCGGCGCGCCGCGCTGCTCGTCGATGGACGCGACGATCCCGCCCGCGCGCGCGGCGCGGGCGGCGGCCGAGGCGCGCGCGTCGGCGAGGGCGCTCGCGGCCTTGGGCGCGCGCAGGTAGGCGTTGACGTCGGGCCGCTTGCTGGGCTGCGCGTGCGCGAGCGAGCCGGCGAAGAGCGCGAGCGAGAGCGTGAGACCGCGAATGGAACGCTTCATCCGATCTACTCCGTGCGTGACTGGACAGCGGTCATGCCGCCGGATCGCTTCGTTCCCGAGGGGAGAACCGGCCAATGAAATGAAGACCCTGTGATAGACGTTCCCGCCGCACGAGGGAAGCCGCACGGCGGCTCGGGACGGCCTTGCCTCGGCTCCAGCGGCCACGACGGCAGCGGAAGGCGGCGGCGGGCGGGCTCTGCGCTACGAGGACGAAGCCTGGAGGAAACGATGGCCCGGAGCAGGCGCGGCCCGGCGCAGGCGCGGCTCGGAGCAGGCGCGGCTCGGAGCAGGCGCGGCCCGGAGCAGGCGCGGCCCGGAGCAGGCGTAACCCGGAGGAGACGAGGCGTGTGCGCCGCGCGGGGCGGTTTGTGGGGCGCGCGGGGCGGTTTGTGTCCTTCCCGTCGGACCGCCGCTCTAGGATGCGCCGGCCATGCTCGGCGAAGCGAAGCGGATCTACCTGGCCACGCGGAAGAAGCACGATCAGCTCTTCAACACCTACGTCATGCGCCCGCTCGCCGGCGGCGTGGTCGCGCTGCTCGCGCGGACCTCGATCACGCCGAACCAGGTCACGCTGCTCAACCTCGCCGTGTTCGTGGTCGCGGCGGCGCTGCTCGTCGCGCTGCCCACGGCGGAGGGGGGCCTCATCGCCATCGGCGTGCTCGAGCTGAGCTACCTGCTCGACTGCGCCGACGGGATGCTCGCGCGTCACAAGCAGATCGCGTCGAAGGAGGGTCACCTCTTCGATTTCTTCACGGACGAGCTCAAGGCGGTGCTCCTCTCGGGCGCCCTCTCGGTGCGCTTCTTCCGCGCCGGCGGCCTCGGCCTCGACGGCGGCCTCTGGCCCGCGGGCGACCCGCGCTTCCTGCTCGCCGGGGTCGTCGGGGTCGCGGTGATCGCCTCGGCGATCTCGCTGACGAACTTCGTCCGCCGCCCGGAGATCAGCGGCAAGGAGACGTCGGTCTCGGCGTACTACGAGACCGCCGCCGAGGAGCGCCCCCGGTCGGCCGCCGCCCGGGCGGCGGGGCTGGTGACGACGTTCCTGCGCTTCCTGAACCACTACCCGAGCCACATCTGGGCGTTCGCGCTCGCGGGCCGGCTCGACGTGTTCTTCTGGATCTACGTGCTGATCAACGGCCTTTACCTGGCGCGGGGCTGGCTCGGCCTGCTCCTCCGGTTCGGGCGGCCGTAGAGCGACCGATCAGGTCGATTGCGCGAAGCTCCCCGCGGCCTGATCGCCTGGAGCGCCGCGGGCTCATCCGCCCTCTTGACCCCTCTTCCGAGCTCGGGCGAGCTCACAAGTAGAGGTGCGCCATCTTGGCCCACGCATGTCGGTTGTGGGAGCGCCCTTGCCACACGTGCAGGCGGTGCGGGATGCCGCGGCTCGCCATGGCCGCGGCGAGCCTCTGGTTGCTGCCGAGGAACGGGTCGTGCTCCCCGACGACCAGCTCGACCTGGAGGCGGCGCAGGTGGCGCAGGACCGCGTCATCTCCGATGTTCGGCAGGTACATCGCCGGCATGTGGAAATACACGAGGTCCTCGAAATGGCCGTCCAAGAGGTTCTTGAAATCGTCGACGGCCTCCGTGAGATCGAAGCGCCCGCTGAACGCGACCGTCTTGCCGAAGAGGTGCGGGTGGCGCATGGCGATGTTCACCGCGTGATACGCGCCAAGGCTGCAGCCGTGGGAGATGAGGAAGCTCCCGGCGTTCAGCTGCTCGCTGAGCGGCAGGACCTCGTGGAGGAGGTAGTCCTCGTACGCCTGATGCCGCCGGATCCGGTCGCAGGGGCGCGCGGCCTGGCAATAGAAGCTCTGGCCGTCGACGCTGTCCACGCAATAGAGCTGGAGCCAGCCGTTCTCGATCCGCTCGCGCACGGGCTCGAGCATGCCGAAGTCCGCATAATCGAAGAAGCGCCCGCAGCGGGTGGGGAACACGAGGACGCGCGCGCCGCCGTGGCCGAAGACGAGCAGCTCCATGTCCTGGCCCAGCCGCGGGCTATACCATCTGTGGTATTTGCGCTGCACGGTCCACCTCAGAAGATCTCGGGCCGCCTCGCCTGGAGCAGGTCACGCCATAACCGGTAGCCGTCGGGGCTGAGGTGCAGTCCATCCGGCTCGTAGAGCTCGGGCCGCGGGCGGCCGTCGTCGAGCATCGGCTCGACGACGTCGAGCACGTACGTTCGGGGGCGCGCCGCGAGCAGCTCCGCCGCGAGCGCGTTCGCCTCGCGGATGCGCTCGAGCAGATGAAAGCGCGCCACCGACGGCTTGATGGTGATGAACGTGAGCGGCACGGGGCCCGCCGCCTCGTCGAGCTGCTTCACCAGGAAGCCGAGCTGCTTGACGACCTCGGCCGGGGCCTCTCCGTCGCCGATATCGTTGTCCCCCGCGTAGAGCACCAGCGCGCGCGGCGCGAGCGGGCGGACGAGGCGCCAGAAGAACCAGGAGCAGGCGGCCATGGTCGAGCCGCCGAAACCGCGGTTGACGACGGGCACGTCGGGAAAATCGTCGCGCAACGTGCTCCATAGCCGGATGGAGGAGCTGCCGTAGAAGACGATCGATCCGGGAGGCGCCGGCGATCGGCGCTGCTCCTCCTCGAGGGCGAGGACGTCCGGCTCGTACCAGTGCACGGGGCCGGAGGATACCCGGGAGGCTTTCCCTGCTGGTGCAACACCTTTGCGACAGAGCGGGAGGGAGCTCGGCGGTCAAAGCTCCTGATGCGACGCCCGCGCAGGCAGGTCGCGACCTGCCCGTGACCCCTACCGAAGGGGTCGGGTCGATCCGAAACCGAACCGGAGGGCCTCCGGAGCCCGCGCGGGCAGGTTGCGACCTGTCTGCGACCCCTACCGAGGGGGTCTTGTCGATCCAAGACCCTGCCGGAGGGGCTCCGAAGCCCGCGCCGGCATGTCGCGACCTGTCCGCGGCCCCTCCGGAGGGGGTGCGGCCAGGTCGAGACCCTACCGGAGGACCTCCGAGGCCCGCTCTTCGGGTGGTCCTGGCCTCGGGAAGCTGGGCGCTCGCGCAGTCACCCCCCGAGCTTCATCAGCCCAGCCTCGGTCGGCGCGAAGCCCACGCTCCGATAGAAGCCCGCGAGGTGCGGCTCGAAATCCACGTGCAGCCAGCGCATGCCGCGCTCGCGCGCCACGGCGGCCGCGCGCGACACGAGCTCGCGGCCGACCCCGCGGCGCCGGTGCGCGGGGTGCACGGTCGTGTCCAGCAGGAAGGCGTGAATGCCGCCGTCCCACGCCAGGTTGACATAGCCGATCAGGCGCTCTCCGGCGAAGGCGCACACGAACGCGAGGCTGTGCGCGTGCTGTCGTGCGAAGTCGGTCGGCTCGTGAGCAGGCCAGGAGGCGGCGAAGAGCGCGTTGAGCTCGTCATTGCTCACGGCGGGGCTGATGCGGTGTTCTGTCGAAGGCATACGTTGTCCAAATATCATATGTCCCGAGCGGGCGGCGCGGCGTGCGCATGGATGATGGAGGATGGCGACAGGAGCTCCTGAAGCGTCGCGCCGCAGCGCCGGCTGCGACTCCTTTCCTTGCGGGCTCCCCGATGGCTCGGTTAAAGGGTCGACCATGATGAAGCGTCTCGCCTGGCTGGCCTGCTTCCCCCTCGGCCTCGCCGCCGCCGGCTGCGGCGCGGAGGCCGACGACACCCCCCTGGCCACGCCTCCCGAGTACACGCATCCCTTGCCCGAAGGCGTGAGAGCCTGTGGGCGAGCCGACTTCGAGGAGCTATTTCCTTTCTCGATTCGCTCCTCGACGCTCCCCGTGCTCGTCCACTACTACAGGGAGGAGGAGCGCGACACCGCCCGACAGGTCCTCGCGTTCGTCGAGAAGGGCTGGGACTACCATGTGACCCGGATCGGCATGCGCCCGCCGCTCGGGGATGGAGGGGAGTGCGGGCCGGACGACGCGTTCGACGTGCTCGTGTGGAGAGGCCATCGCAGCTGCCTCGTCGACGTCCTCGGCGACGAGCCGTCGACCTCCTGGGACGACTGGCACCCTTACATGATCGTCGATCCGTGGGGGCCTTACGGCGGCGCCGATCTGGAGGAGACCGTCGTGCACGAGATGGCGCACGCGACGCAGGCCGCCGACGACTGGAACGAGAGCCCCGTCCTCTTCGAGATGTCGGCCACGTTCCTCGACCAGATCGCCATGGATCGCTACGCGGACGAGGGCCTGGCCGATTTCCAGAGGCACCCGGACCGGGCGATCGACCACGACGACGGTTACGAGACGTGGGCCATGTACGGCTCCTCCCTGGTCCTCCTGTACCTCAAAGACCGGTTCTTCGACGGCGATCCGGGGTTCGTCTCCCGCATGTGGCTCGAGTCGCGCAACCCTCCCGGCGCCGAGGGCGCGCTGGATCGCAACGAGCCCGACTTCGTCGATGCGCTCGACGCGATGCTGCGCGAGGCGGCGGACACCAGCTATGTCGAGATCGTCCCCGAGCTCGCGCGCTGGCGCTGGTACACCGGCGATCACATCGACGACCGGCACTTCCGCCACTTCGGGGGCGGCCTCGCGAACCTCGAGGAGGCCAGGCTGACGCTGGCGGCCCAGGCCGAGGCGGCGCCGGGCAGGATCAGCCTCCGCGAGGGCGCGCCGATGATGCTCGGCACCAGCTACATCGAGCTGTCGGCAGGAGCGGACGCGGCGCCGTCGATCTGCGTCTCCCTCGAGGCGCCCGACGACGCGAGGCGCCGCTTCGTCGTCCAGGCCGTGCCCGGGCTCACGCCCGACTCCGACGGCGAGATCCTCGACGTCTCGTCCGGCCCCGCAGCCCTGGAGCTCGCGGCGGACGGGAAGCGAACGCTCGTCGTGACCGTCCTGCCGACGGGCCCCTACGACCCCGACACCCGAGGAGAAGAGCGGTATCCCTTCACGGTGGTCCTCGATCAAGGAAGCGGCGGCTGCTCCGGGTGAGCGAACGCTCGCTCTCCGTCGGATCGAGCGCCCGCTCTTCCCTGCGCGCCTGACGCTGACGGAGCCGACCGCGATCAGAGGGCCCGCCGAAAACTGGCCCTCCTCCCCCTCCCGTGCATTACCGTCGCCCCGCCATGGACACGCCGCCCCGAACGCGCCCCGCAGCACCGCGCGCGGCGCGCCGCCCTGCGCTCGCGTTCCTCGCCCTCGCCGCGCTCCTCTCGGGCTGCGGCCAGTCTCAGTCCGGGAGCACCCCCGACTCGCCGGCCCAGGCCCACGGCGGCGCCGGCGCCAAGGAGGCCGCAGCGCAGGGCCCCGCCGCCGCCGCCTCCGGCGCCTCCTCCGCCTCCCCTGCCCCGGCCGAGGACGAGCCCCCGCCCGGCCAGCCCCAGGGCCCGCCGATCGTCTCGCTGAGCGGCGTCGCCACCCCGCCCCCGCCGCCCGCCGAGGGCAGCCCGCGGCTCGCCAGCATCGCGATGCTCACGCGCGTCTACGCCCGGCCCAGCGCCGACGCCAAGCGCGTCGGCTTCCTGCGCGCCGGCGCGATCGTCGAGATGGATCCCGAGCCCGCCGGCACCGACGGCTGCCCCGGCGGCTTCCGCAAGATCAAGCCGTTCGGGTACGTGTGCCTCGGCCCCGACGCGACGCTCGACCTGAACCACGAGATCGTCCGCGCCGCGGCCCGCCGCCCCGACGTCACCCACAAGCTCCCGTACATGTACGGCACCGTCACGCGCGGCGGCCCCGCGTACGCGCGCATCCCGACGCAGGACGACCTCGAGCGCTTCGAGCCGAGCCTCAAGAAGCACCTCGACCGCTGGGCCAAGGACGAGGAGAGCGGCGCCACCTACGGCCTCGACGTGTGGCTCAAATGGAGCAACGAGCCCGCCCCGCCCGCGCTCGACGCCCTCGCGCAGCGCATCACAGATCGCGAGATCCCGTGGTTTTTGCGCGACGGCCGGCAGGCCCCCAACCTCTCCGGCCTCATCAAGGCCGACGACGCCGTGAAGATCGACGAGGTCTCGCGGCGCAACGGCATGGCCTTCATCGAGTCGTTCCTCCACGAGGGCCGGCGCTACAACGTCACCACCGACCTGCGCGTCGTCCCCGCCGATCGGTTCCGCCCCATCCGCGGATCCGACTTCCACGGCGTCGAGATCGGCAAGGACATCGACTTCCCGTTCGCGCTCGTGCGCCGCCCCGGCGGCAAGCGGTGGCGCGTGGAGGGCAAGAAGCTCGTCGACGGCGGAGAGCTCGAGTGGCGCGCCGCGGTGCCCCTCACCGGCAAGCAGCAGTTCTTCGGCGGCAAGCTGCACTACGAGACGAAGGACGGCGACTGGATCGACGATCGCCACGCCGGCCGCATCGACCCCGCCAAGAAGATGCCCGCCTGGGGCAAGAACGGCGAGAAGTGGCTCGACGTCAACATCACCAAGCAGGTGCTCGTCGCCTACGAGGGCACGAAGCCGGTCTACGCCACCCTGATCTCGAGCGGCGAGGCGGGGCTCGAGGACCACGAGTCCAGCACCGCGACCAAGCGCGGGATCTTCCGTATCCACACGAAGTACATCTCCATCACCATGGACTCGGACGCCGTCGGCGAGGAGTTCGAGCTGCGCGACGTCCCCTACGTGCAGTACTTCGAGGAGGGGTATGCGCTGCACGGCGCCTACTGGCACGACAAGTTCGGCCGCCCCAAGAGCCACGGCTGCATCAACCTGTCGCCGGAGGACGCCCGCCGCCTCTTCTTCTGGACCGAGCCGGCCGTCCCGCCGGGATGGCACGGCGCGGCGCGCTCGCTGACCGGAACGGTGGTGTTCGTGCACCCCTGAGCCGCGCGGCCCCCAGCGCGTCGAGCGCCCGGCGGCAGCGCGCCCGGCGGCAGCGCGCCTTCAGGGGAACCGCCCCGGCGCGGGCGCGCGCTCGCGGGGCCGCACCGCCGCGGCCCGCCCCCTCGCGCGCGTACGCTTGAGGAGCGGGACAGATCGATCGGGGATCACAGTTCGGGCTCCTCCCGGCTCGAACAGCAGCAGAGTCGTGGTAGCGTCCCGCGCATGCAGCTTGCGGTCGTGGGAACAGGGTATGTCGGCCTCGTGGCCGGCGCGGGCTTCGCGGACTTCGGGAACGACGTCGCGTGCGTCGACGTGTCCGCCGCCAAGATCGAGATGCTGAAGCGCGGAGAGATGCCGATCTACGAGCCCGGCCTCGACGTGCTCATCGCCAAGAACACGCGGGACGGCCGGCTCCGGTTCTCCACCGACGTCGCCGGCGCCATCCGCGACGCGGAGATCGTCTTCATCGCCGTCGGGACGCCGCAGGCCGACGACGGCTCCGCCGACCTCTCCGCCGTCGAGGCCGTCGGCGAGACCATCGGCAAGAACCTGAACAATTTCAAGGTGATCGCCACGAAGAGCACGGTCCCGGTCGGGACGGCGGACCGGCTGCGGCAGATCATCGGCGGGCTCACCACCCAGCCGTTCGCCGTCGCGTCGAACCCCGAGTTCCTCAAGGAGGGCGACGCGGTGAACGACTTCATGAAGCCCGACCGCGTGATCATCGGCTCGGACGACCCGAAGGCGCGCGAGATCCTGCGCCACCTCTACAACCCGTTCGTCCGGGCGAGCGATCGCATCCAGCTCATGGACGCCCGCTCGGCCGAGCTCACCAAGTACGCCGCCAACGCCCTGCTCGCGTCGCGCATCTCGTTCATGAACGACCTGGCGGTGCTCGCGGAGAAGCTCGGCGCCGACATCGAGCTCGTGCGCAAGGGCGTCGGGGCCGACCCGCGCATCGGCACGAAGTTCCTCTTCGCCGGCCCGGGGTTCGGCGGCTCGTGCTTCCCCAAGGACCTCTCGGCCATCCTCTACACCGCGGGCTCGGTCGGGCACGACCTGGAGATCGTCCGGGCGACGGAGCGGATCAACGCGCGGCAGAAGCGGCTGCTCGGGAGCAAGGTGAGCGCCCACTTCAACGGCGAGCTGAAGGGCAAGACGATCGCGGTCTGGGGGCTCGCGTTCAAGCCGCAGACCGACGACATCCGCGAGGCGCCCGCGCTGACCCTGATCGACGCGCTGCTCGAGGCGGGCGCGACGGTCCAGGCGCACGACCCGCAGGCGATGCCCAACGTGCGCGCGATCTACGGCAACCGCATCCTCCTGAGCGACGGCATGTACGGCGCGGCCGAGGGCGCGGACGCGCTCGTCGTCGTCACCGAGTGGCACGAGTACCGGCGCCCCGACTTCCACCGGCTGAAGCGGATCCTGAGCTCCCCGGCGCTCTTCGACGGGCGCAACGTCTGGGAGCCCGACGAGCTCCGCGGGATGGGGTTCGTCTACACCGGCATCGGCAGGAAGTAGCGCGGCGCGCGGGCGCGGCTCAGCCGTCGCCCGCGTCCGACGGCAGCGAGATCCGCCGGCTGCTCGGCGGCTCCTCGCCGAGGTACCGCGGCGCGTTCGCGGGCGTGACCCGCCGGCTGCTCGGCGGCTCCTCGCCGAGGTACCGCGGCGCGTTCACGGGCGTGACCCGCCGGCTGCTCGGCGGCTCCTCGCCGGTGTGCCGGTCCCAGCGCCGCTCGAGCATCTTCCGATCGACGCCGATGAGCCGCGCCGCGGCCGCCTTGTTGCCGCCGCAGCTCTCGATCGCGTGGTGCAGCACCGCGCGCTCGATCACGCGGAGCTTCGACCCGAGCCGCTCGGGCAGCGCGAGCAGCGCGCGGGCCAGCCGGTCGATCTCCGCGGTGGCGTCCACGACCGGCCGCTCGCGCGCGAGCTCCTCGAGCGTCGGGACGTCGATGAGATCGTCGTCCGCGAGCAGCCCGAGCCGCTCGACGACGTTCCGGAGCTCCCGCACGTTGCCGGGCCAGGGCCGCCGCACGAGCCACGCGATCGCCTCGTCGGTGTAGCGGAGCTTGCGCGGCAGCTCCGCGCTGAACGCGAGCAGGAGCTCGATGAGATCCGCGTCGCGCTCGGCGAGCGACGGGACGTGCACCGTGACGACGTTGAGCCGGTAGAAGAGATCCTCCCGGAAGCGCCCCTCGCTGATGCGCTTCTCCAGGTCGACGTGGGTCGCGGCGAGGACGCGGGCGCGCAGCGGGATCTCCGACTCGGCGCCGAGCGGGCGGAAGCGGCGATCCTCGAGCACGCGGAGGAGCTTCGCCTGGAGCTCGCCGGGCATCTCGGCGATCTCGTCGAGCAGGATGGTGCCCGCGCCCGCGAGCTCGAGCTGGCCGCGGATGCGCTTCTCGGCGCCGGTGAAGGCGCCGCGCTCGTGCCCGAAGATGAGCGACTCGATGAGCGTCCCCGGCAGCGCCGAGCAGTTGACGGCCACGAACGGCTCGCCGCGGCGCGAGCTCATCTCGTGCAGCGCGCGGGCGACCATCTCCTTGCCGCTGCCGGTCTCGCCGCGGATGAGCACGGTCTTGCTCGACTCGGCGACCCGCTCGACGATGCGGCGCACGCGCTCCATCGCCGCGGACGAGCCGAGGAGCGCCTTCGTGCCGAAGGTGCGGTCGACCCGCTCGCGCAGCCGCACCACCTCGCCCTTGAGGAGCAGCCGCTCGCGCTGCCCCTCGATGATCGGCAGGAGCATCTCCGGGCAGAGCTCGTCCTTCAGCACGTAGTCCTGCGCGCCGAGCCGCATGGCCTCCCGGATCTCGGACAGCTCGCTGACCGACGTGACCATCACCGCCGGCGTGCTCCGCCCCGAGGCGCGCACGCGGCGCAGGATCTCGAGGCCCCCGCGGTCGCGCGGATCGTCCGAGAGGCGCACGTCGAGGAGCAGGAGGTCCGGCGCGCTCCGCTCCACGGCCGCCATCGCGTCGTCGAGGCCGACCGCCTCGAGCACCTCGACCTCGTCGAGCGCGGCCAGGATCTGCCGCAGCGTGCGGCGGCCGCTCCGCTGATCATCGACGACCAGGATCTTCACGCGACCTCGTCCTCCGCGGTCATGGTGACGTCGGCGGCCGGGATCGAGATCACGAACCGCGTCCTGCCGTCGCGCCGCTCCGGGTTGATCGACCACCCGTGGGCGCGGACGATGCGGTGCGTGATGGCGAGGCCGAGCCCGGTCCCGCCCGGCTTCGTCGTGTACCAGGGCGCGAAGATCCGCGAGGCGTCTCCGGTGAAGCCCGGCCCCGTGTCCCACACGACGAGCTCGGCGCCGCCCTCCGAGGGCTCCCAGACGACCCCGATGGTCCCCTTGTCGCCGGCCGCGTCGAGGCCGTTCGAGAGGAGGTTGACGAGCACCTGCGTGGCCTGATCGGGGTCGCAGCGGAGCTTCGGCGCCGCGCTCACGCGCGCCTCGATCCGCCGCTTGCCGAGCTGATCGCGCAGGAGCATCTCCGCCCGGCTCACGAGCTCCTCGACCGCGAGGCGGCGGCGCTCGAGCTTCCGGTGCGTCACCCGGCGCAGGCCCATCACGAGCCGCTCGAGGCGCTCGACCTCCTCGCAGCCGATCTCGACCTCCTCGGCGTCCAGGCTCTGGTTGCTCGAGCCGCGCTTGAACACCGAGCGGAAGAAGTTGATCGGGTAGCGCACCTCGTGGGTGATCTCGGCCGCGAGCGTCTCGATGAGCGCCGCGCGCTCGTCGCGCCAGGCGGCGGCCTGCTCGCGCCGCCGCCGCTCCAGCTCGGCGTAGCTGTGGGCGTGCGCGAGGGCGAGCGCGGCCTGGTTGCCGATGGTGCGGAGCAGGTCGAGGTCCTCGCTCGTGAACAGGGCGCCGCCGCGCTTCTTGCCCACCTCGAGGACGCCGAGCAGCCGGCCGCGGAACATGACCGTGAGCGAGAGCTCGCTCGCGCTCGCCGGGGGCGGCTCGATCCCGATGAGCCGCTCGCCGCTCGACTCGTCGCCCCCCGGCGCCTGCTCGCCGGCCGCGTCCGCCGCCTCGATCGCGATCGGGCGGAAGGTGACGCGCTCGCACGACAGCCAGCGCGCCACGGTGCGCTCGACCGCGTCCGCGACCTCGCCGGGATCGGCGACGAGCGTCAGCTCCTCGCTGAGCTGCTCCACGGTGGGCTTGTACTCGGCGCGCGCCGGGAAGAGCTTCCGGTCGCCGGCGCCGAGCGCGAACACGACCAGCGCGGCGCTGACGATCGCGGCCGGCGCGGCGACCTTGATCGCGCTGAGCAGCGGGAGGCCGGCGTACCCCGCGCACGCGGAGCAGACGATCACCGTGAGCGCGACCATCATGGCGCCGATGATGATCCGCGTGAGCGGGCGCGACAGGAGCGCGCGGCTCCCCCAGAGGTCGTAGCGGATGAACGCGACCACGCTCGAGACGGGCGTGAGGGCGAGCGCCGGGATCGAGAACCACGCGAGCGCCGACTCCGCGAGGCCGAGCATGGCCAGCAGGAACCCGACCGCGATCACGACGTGCGGCGGCGCCATGGCGAGGAGCAGCGCGCGCAGCGTGCGGCGGCGATCCCCCTCCGCCGCGGCGAAGCGGAGGATCAGCGTGATCGCGAAGAAGAGGAACGAGGCGACGACCAGGGCCGCGCAGACGCCCCGGAGCCCGACGGTGGTCCAGCCCATGGCGTGCGAGGCGAGCATGCCGGCGGCGAGCAGGCCGCCGAGCCCATGCGCGATCCGCGCGCAGACGGGGTAGCGGGCGATGAGCGCGACGTCGTCCGGCAGCCGCAGCGCCAGGGTGAAGAAGCTCATCGGGACGAGCGCGTAGGCGACGTGGAAGAACGGGACGAGGTCGCGCGAGCTGTGGTAGTCGAAGATCGAGAACTGGAAGAGCGCGGTGAACAGCGCGGCGGTCGCGAACGCGCGCGCGAGCTTGCCGCGCGGGCTCGCGCTGAGGGCGATGAGCGCGGCGCCCACGTAGAGCGAGGCGACGACCATCAGCCCGCCGGCGTAGAACCACCACGCGAGCGGATCGAAGGGGACGAGGGCGAGCTCGACGTCGCGCACCCCCTCGCCCGTCTCGACGCGGGCGCGCACCGTGGGCTGCCCCTCGCGCGCCGCCTGCTCGATCGCGGCGTCCCAGGTGCTGGCGCGGTAGCGCCCCGCCGTGCTCTCGAGGCGCCAGCCGTTGACCTCGACGACGCGATCGGGGAACCGGAGGCCCTTCTGGAAGCCCTCCCAGGAAGGCAGGCCCAGGCTCGAGACCACGCCGTCCGGATCGACGAGGACGCCCGGGAACGGGCGTTCGTACCAGCTCAAGGCGCTCCTCATCCCGGAGCCGCCCAGTACGAGCGCCGCGATGACGACCGCCGCAAGGAGCCAACGCCGATTCTCGATAGCTGGCATCGGGAGACTCGACGGCGCGTAAATTGCGCCACGAGCCACCCACGATACGCTGGAACCTCGGGTGAACCAACGGGGCTCACGCGCCGGACGGTACGCGCCCCCGCGAACGCCCGCGCTCCCGGCGGGCCCGGCGGCGCCGTTACGCGATTTTCATTACGTTTTCGCGCGTGGATGAGAGGGGGATCACGCCGCGCCGCGGGCGCGGGAGCGCGCTCAGGCGGCGCCCTGCCGCGCGCGGCGCTCCGCGGCGTCCGCGAACACGGCGTCGGCCAGCTCGCCGAAGCGCGACTCGACCGCCTGGACGACGGCGGCGTCGGTCGCCGAGCGCTCGAGGCTGTCGAGCAGGGCCGCGACCTCGCCGCGCACGCGCGGCGACGCCGGCGGCGCCTGGCGGCTCGCGGCGAGGCCGCGCACGAGGACCGAGAGCTGCCGCAGCACGACGCCCGCGCCGTGGGCGCGCCGGCGCGCGTCGTCGCCCGCGGTGAGGCGGGCGTGGCGCGCGAGCGCGCAGACGCCGTGGCAGAGGCTCGGGTCGGCGAGCAGCGCCCGGACGGCCCAGCGCGCGAGGCGGCGCGAGTACATGCCGCGGGCGAGCGGGCCCGCGGCGCGGGCGTCGTGCCAGGCGCGGGCGGCGCCGTCCTCGCCGATGAGCACGAGCGCGAGCGCGACGGGGTCGCCGGCGGCGAGGCAGGCTCGGCCCGCGTCGATGCGGCCGTAGCCGTGCTTGGCGTTGTGGCCGTCGCGATCGCGCCCGTCGGGGCGGAGGTCCCACGGATCGGCGAGCGGCTCGGCCGACGCGGGCGCCGCGGGGGGCACCGGCGCGAGCGTGCGCAGGACGAGGGCGTCGAGCTCGGGCAGGCGGAGCGCGGGGTTGCGCGACAGGACGAGGAGCAGGACGCCCGCGGCGAGGGCCGAGGCCCCGCTCGACTCGGCGTGGCAGAGCCGCTCGGACACCGGCGCCGCCCCGGACGCGGGCGCCTCTCCGGACGCGGGCGCAGCGCTGGAGGCGGGCGCCTCGCCGGACGCGGGCGCCGCGCCGGAGGCGGGCGGGAGCGGGCAGGTGAGATCGTCGCCGGGCGCGAGCCATCGCACCGCCGGGCCGCGGTTGGCGAAGGGGCGGCTGCGCCCCCGGCGATCCCGCCAGAGGAACCACCCTTCGCCGCGGGCGCCCGGGCCGACGCAGAACACCCGCGGATCGCTCGCGGGCTCGCCGAACCCGAGCGAGAAGCTCGCGTGCAGCGACGCGGGGGGGCTCGAGGCCTCGCGGCCGGTCGGGAACACGACCGGGCAGCCCCGACCGCGGCGCCCGAGGCGGGCGGCGAACTCGAGCGCGTCGTCCAGCATCGGCGTCGTCGAGCCCTCGACGTACGCGGCGCAGACCACGACGTCGGCGCCGTCGCTGACCGCCTGGATGAGCGCGACCGGGAGGGCGAGGACGCACGAGCCCGGCTTCGGGATCAGGTAGAGCCGCGGCGACGCGTCCGGCGCGACGCCGCGGAAGCCGCCGGGGCGGCGGGAGCCGACGGCCCACGCGACCATGAACGAGCCGTGCGCCTGGCTGCGCGGCGGGTGCTCGAGCATGACGAGCACCTCGCGATCGAGGCCGAGCTCGTCGGCCGCCCAGGCGTCGTCGTCGATGACCCCGAGGCGCATCCCGGCGCCGCCCCCGCAGCGGCGGCGGTCGACGCCGATCCCGCCCTCCTCGTCGCGCAGGAACCAGCGGCCGGGCGTGACGGGATCTTCCTCGAACGACGCGCCGCGGGCGGTCCAGCCGTCGGGGCGCGCCGCGGCGCCCGCGGCCGCGTCGAAGCGCGGGGCCACGGCGGCGCTCGGGCGCCGGGCCGAGGCGACGTAGCGCACCGGGAGCGCCGCCGCCGAGAGCGCCGCGGCGACCTCGGCGCGCCGCCCGCGGTCGGGCGACCGGACCCGGAGCCAGAAGATGGGCGGCCGCTCGATGACCCGCTCGACCTCGATCGCGGACCAGCGCGCCGAGAGCGCCGCGACGACGTCGCCGGGGGCCGCGGCGCGGCGCAGGGCCACGACGATATCGAGCGGACCGCCGTCGTCGTCGCCCGCGGCGGTGGGGACCGGGGCGTAGCCGAAGTCCCACGGCGGGCGCGGGGCGCTCGCCCTGGGCGTGGCGGTCGACGCGGGGGGAGGCGCGCTCGGGCGGCCGCGCGCCGGGCGGCCGCGCGCGGGCCCATCCTCCGGACCGCCCGCCCCCCCTCGCGAGGCCGCGCCGCGGCCCCGGCTCATGCCAGCACGGCCTTGGCCCAGGCGTCGAGCGCGTGGGCGCGGTTGGCGAAGCCCGGGCTCTCGGCCTCGCAGCGCGCGAGCTCCTGCGCCTGCGCCTCCCGCGACGCCGCCCAGGCGGCGACGCGGCGGGCGCCGAGGGCCGCGGCGCGCCGGCGCGCGGCGCGGAAGCACCGGCGCTCGCCGTCGAGCATCGCCGCGAGGACGCCCGACTCGAGGACCATGCGGCGCACGGGGACGAGCGACGAGGGCACGTTGGAGGCCGGCGGCTCGCTCTTCGCCCGCGGCGTCGCGGCGATGCCCCAGGGCGGCGTGCCGAGCGGCCCGTACGCGATCGCGCCGCGGTGGTACGCCCCGGAGGCGCGGTCCTGATCGCGCGCGCCCGAGGACGTGACGTCGGGCTCCCCCTGCGCCCGCGATCGGAGCTCCGAGGCCAGGACGACGGCCCAGGCGCCGCCGCGCTGGTAGTCGTCCTGCCAGTCCATGACGTCGTCGTGGAGCTGCAGGCCGAGCCAGACCGACGAGAGCAGCCGCGCGAGCACCTCGCGCTGCTCGGCCGTCCAGCCCCCTGCGTGCGCCAGGGCGATCGACGCCGGGAAGGCGACGCTCTGCTTACCGAGGGAGAGCGCGTAGTAGCGGCTGAAGCCGGCGGGCTCGCCGCTCGCGAGGACGCCGCGCTCGGTCTCGATGGCGAGCAGCGTGGCGTCGTCGGCGCGGGCGAAGTCGATGGCCGGGTCGTCGACGCCGGGCGCGACGCGGCGCAGCGCCTCGTCGCGCGCCCGCCGCGCGTGGGCCAGGATGGCCTCGAGCTGCCAGGTCGGACGGACCTGCGCGTCCTGGATGCGATCGGTGCCGAACGCCTCGATGACGGCGAGCAGGTGCGCGAGGAGGGCGTCCTGCACGGTGGCCCCGCGGACGCCCGGCATGGCCTCGGCCAGCAGCGCGGGCGCGGCGAGGGTGATCTCGTTGCGGAACACGGCGCTCCAGGGCACGTCGCGCGACGGCGCCAGGCCGAGCGTGTAGGCCAGCCCCTGCGCCTCGGCGTGGAGCATCCCGGGGAGGGTCCGCCAGAACGCCTTGTAGAGCTCGTCCACCCAGAGCGCGTCATCCATGGGCGGACACCTCCGTGGCCGGGCGCGGCGCGCGCGGCCCGGCGCTCGCGGCCGAGGCGCGGCGCGAGCGCCGGGCGCCGCGAGATGGGACCGGGGCGGAGCCGCGCCGGTGGGACGTACGCCGATGGCGGTGCAACCCCGCCTGTCGCCTGCGCCGCAGCATCAATAAATGTTCGACTCCTTCCAGGGCGACAGGCACACGTTGATGCGCTCCTCGACCACGATCGCGCGCCACTGGAGCACCTGGGCGGCGCTCAGCCCATCGAAGAAGCCGCCGATCCAGGAGCGGATGCGGTTGTTGAGCTGCGCGCGGACCCTGGCGGCGTCCACAGGCTCCTCGTCGGCCTCGGGCGAGACGATGTAGAGGGAGAGAAGCTGCTTGAACTCGTCGAAGTGCTCCTGGTTCCGGAGCAGGGAGATGTAGAGCGCACGCAGCTGTGCGTGCGGGTCGACCGAATTCACGGTTTGCATGGGCCTCCGTCACCGGTCCGCGCCGGCTGCGGACGGCACATTGCACGTCATGGGCCGTCGCAGGCCAGCGTGTAAACCATTGAAATTACTGGATCGCGGGGGCCGGCCGGAGGCGACCGATACCCGAAACTGACCATCACCTGCCCGGATTCGACCGTTCCATTCGGCGTGAGGTCGCTCTCACTGCGGTGGTGGACATGAACATGTCCAGCCCCTCCGCGCCCGACTCGGCACCACCCGGGATCACGCCATTCGCGCCCCCGCGACGTCGATCAATTCAGATTCAGCCGAATCTGGCAGTGAAGCTGGATCACTTTCCGCCCCCGAAGCTCGGGCTGCCCCCTCCGGCCGGAACGAAGATGACGCCGCCGCCACCGCCCCCACCACAGTCGCTGAGCGCGATGAGGATGAGGAGGACGATGATCAGGACGACGATGAGGACGATCACCGTGCCGGCGCTCAGGCCCGTCCCGCCGCCGAGCCCGGGTTTCGGCGGGGGCGGCAGATGGAAGGCGGCGGCGAGCTCGTTGCCAGGCAGGGGTGAGCAGAACGACACGCTCACCTCGGTGGGGGCCTGCTCGATGCTGATCTTGCCGTCGGCACCCTGGTACTCGGTGGCTTGTACCCCCTCGCCGATCTCCACCTTCCAGTAGAATTCGCCAATGACGTACTCCACCTCTGCGTGGACGCTCTGTTTGAGAGCATACGTCCTCCCCTGGTAGCTCGCGCTCGACCCCATCGGCTGGACCTCGCCGGGCGAGAGCGGCGTCACGAGCTGCCAGGCGCCGTCCTCTTCCATCAGCCACAGGTAGCCGACGCTCGGTCCGCCGTAGAGCAGGTACTCCCGCCAGCGGTAGCGCTCGCCCTCCACCGTGCAGCCGCGGATGACGAAGCCGATGCAGAGCACGCGCGTGCCGCGGAGCTGGCCCTCGGCGCCGAGCGGGACGTACGGCTCCATGGGCGGCCGGGGCACCTGGCCGAGGGCGACGAGCGCGCCCTGGGTCAGATCGCTCGCCGTGCCGCAGTACCGGCAGACGATGCGCTCGGCGGTGCCGGGGGCGGCGAGCGGCAGGTTGCCGCCGCAGTTCGGGCAGGCGACGGCGGCCACCTGCGCCGTGGGCCGCTCCACGGGCGCGCCGGAGTCGAGCTGCATCACGGCCGGGTCGATCTGCCGGCCGAGGTAGAGCTTCGGCGGGATGGTCCGCCCGTCGCCGTAGTCGAGGGTCCCGAACTCGCCCCGCGGCCCCGCGATGTCGACGAAGCCGGTCACCACGCCCGGCGCGGCGACGTAGGGCATCTCGCCCTCGGCCGAGATCACGCGCCGGCGGCCCACCTCGACGACGGTGAACATGCCGTGCCCCTCGAGGTGGACGCGGCCGCCGGGCTGGAGGGCGGTCCACGGGGGCAGCCCGTTCAGCGGGAGCGGCGCCTCGGTGGTCGCGTACCAGCGCCCCTGGGCGTAGGCGACCCACGTCCAGCGGCCGCTGGCCGGGAACGCGATGAAGATCTCCTGCCAGGGCGCGCCCGGCGCGCCGGCGCGATCGAGCTGCACGCGGCCGTCGACCACGAAGGGCTCGTTGCCCCAGCGCCCCGTGACCCCGAGCTGGAGGGGCGTGGGGATCTCGACCAGGTCGGCGACGCGACCGACGGCGCGGAGGTCGCGGTCGGTGCGGGCGATCACGAACTTGCAGTGCTTGCACACCTGGGCCATCGCGCCCGCGAAGCGGAACGTGATCGGCGCGCCGCACGAGGGGCACGCGGCTGCTCGGTCGAAGGGCGTGCTCACGCGAGCACCATACTAGAAGCCCCGGTCAGGGAAGAGGAAGCGTTTCAAGCGCGCTCCCCGCCGCCGCGGGCCTCCGCGCGCGCGTGCCATCCATGCCGCGCCGTCGCGCCGCCATCCATCATCCATCCCGCGCCATCGTCCACCATCCCGCGCGGGCTCGCCCGAACGGGCTGTGGTCCAGCACGAGCGGTGCTAGGACCGCGCCGATGCCGGCCACCGAGGAGAGCTCGACGGGCGCTCGCGGCGCCCCGCGCGGGGACGCCGCGGCGCCCTTCCCCGCGGCGCAGCCGCTGCCCCGGCTCGTGCACCCCGCGCTCCTCGCGAGCGTGTTCGTCATCGCCACGTCGGGGCTCATCTACGAGCTCATCACCGGCACGCTCGCGAGCTACGTCCTCGGCGACTCGGTGACGCAGTTCAGCTTCGTCATCGGCCTCTACCTGTTCGCGATGGGGATCGGCTCGTACCTCTCGCAGTACATCGAGAGCCGCCTCCTCGAGCGCTTCGTCGAGATCGAGCTCGGCCTCGCGCTCGTCGGCGGGCTCTCCGCGCCGATGCTCTTCCGCGTGTACACCGCGCTCGGCGCGTTCCGCGCGCTGCTCTACTCGCTCGTGCTGATCATCGGCGTGCTCGTCGGGCTCGAGATCCCGCTGCTCATCCGGCTGCTCAACTTCTCCCTGGATCTCAAGCGGCTCGTCGCGCGCGTGCTCACGCTCGACTACATCGGCGCGCTCGCCGCGAGCCTGCTCTTCCCGTCGCTCCTCCTGCCGCGCCTCGGGATCCACCAGACGAGCCTGTTCTTCGGCCTGCTCAACGCGGCGGTCGCGCTCACGAGCACGTTCCTCTTCCCGCTGGAGCGCGCGGTCGTCGTCCGGCTGCGGGCGCTCTGCGTGGTGGTGATGGCGGGGCTCGGGGTCGCCTTCGCGCTCGTCTCGCGGTTCGTCGAGCGCTCGGAGGCGCTCTACTTCGGGGCGCCCATCGTCTACGCGGCGCAGTCGCCGTACCAGCGCCTCGTCATCACGCGGGGCACGCGCACGACGCGCCTCTTCCTGAACGGCAACCTGCAGTTCTCGTCGGACGACGAGCACCGGTACCACGAGGTGCTCGTGCACCCGGCCGTCGCCGCGCTGGGCCGCGATCCGCGGCGCGCGCTGGTCCTCGGCGGCGGCGACGGGCTCGCCGCGCGCGAGCTGCTCCGCTACCCGTCGATCGAGCAGATCCTGCTCGTCGACCTCGACGCCGCCGTCACCGGCGCCTTCCGCGACCTGCCGCTCGCCGCGGAGCTGAACGGGGGCGCGCTGCGCGATCCGCGCGTCGTCGTCCGCAACGAGGACGCGTTCAAGTACCTCGAGGAGTCGACCGAGTCGTTCGACCTCGCGGTCGTCGATTTCCCCGATCCGGGCAACTACGCCGTCGGCAAGCTGTACACCGACGCCTTCTACCACCTGCTCCGGCAGCGGCTCTCGGTGCGCGGGCTCGCCGTGATCCAGGCGACGTCGCCTCACTACGCGCGCGAGTCGTTCTGGTGCGTCGTGACGACGCTCGAGGCGGCCGGCTTCACGACCGCGCCGCTGCACGTCTACGTGCCGAGCTTCGGGGAGTGGGGCTTCATCCTGGCGGGCGGCGAGGGGCTCGCCGCGCCCGGCGCCCTGCGGATCGACGCGTCGAGGCTCCGCTACCTCGACTCGAGCGGCCTGCCGGAGCTCTTCCGGTTCCCGCGCGATCTCGGCCGCGTGGAGGCGCCGATCAACCGGCTGAACGAGCAGAAGCTCGTCTCCGTGTACACGCGCGAGTGGGCGGAGTGGACGCGGTGAGCGCGTGAACCGCCGCGGCTTCCTGAGCTCCGTGGCCGCCGGCTGGCTCGTGCACACGGCCGCGCCGGGGCGGGCGCCGCTCGCCGGCGAGATCGTGGGCGCGGCCCACGGCGCCGGCCACCTGCTCCGCGGCGGCGCGCCGCGCGCCTCGGCGCCGGGCCCCGCGGAGCGCGCGGACGTCGTGATCGTCGGCGGCGGGGTGAGCGGGCTGTCGGCCGCGTGGCGGCTCGCCGGCGCCGGGCTCGATCTGCGGGTCCTCGAGCTCGAGCCGCGGCCCGGCGGCACGAGCGCGTGGGGCGAGGACGGCGTCGTCCCTTACCCGTGGGGCGCGCACTACCTGGCCGCGCCGAACGTCGAGGCGCGCGCGACGCTGCGGCTGCTCGAGCAGATGGGCGTCGTCACCGGGTGGGACGCGGCCGGTCGCCCCACGTTCGATCCGCTCCGGCTCTGCCACGCGCCGGGCGAGCGGCTGTTCTACGAGGGCGCCTGGCACGCCGGCCTCGCGCCGGTCGACGCGCTGCCGGCCGACGCGCTCGAGGAGCTCGAGCGGTTCCACGCGCTCGAGGAGGAGCTCACGGAGCTCCGTGGCAGCGACGGGCGCGCGGCGTTCCAGATCCCGCTACATCGCTCGTCCCGCGATCCTGAGCTCCTGGCGCTCGACCGGATGAGCATGGCGGCGTGGCTCGATCGCGAGGGGTACACCACGCCGTTCCTGCGCTGGTACGTGCGCTACGCGATGCTCGACGACTTCGGCGGCGAGCCCGAGGAGATCTCGGCCTGGGCGGGGCTGCACTACTTCGCGGGGCGCAAGGTGCGCACCCCGGCGCTCGCGGGCAGCCACTACCTGATCTGGCCCGAGGGCAACGGCCGGCTCGTGAAGGCGCTGCTCGAGCGCGCGGCGCCGCGCGTGTCGCTGGGCGCGCTCGTCACGTCGGTGCGCCCGCAGCCGGGCGGCCGCGTGGAGGTCGGCTACATCGACGTGCAGCGCGGCGAGGCCCGCCGCGTCGAGGCGCGCGCCGCCATCCTCGCGGCGCCGGCGTTCGTCGTGCGCCGCATCGTCGAGGGGGGCGCGGCGAGCGAGCTGCCGGCGCGCGTCGCGTCGGCGTGGCTCGTGGCGAACCTGCACGTCGAGCGGCCCCTCGATCCCAACCACGCGTGGGATTCCGTCCTCTACGGCGCAGAGGGGCTCGGCTATGTGGACGCGCGCCACCAGCTCACCGATCTCGCCGCGGGGACGACGCAGCGCTCGCGCCTCGCGGCGCCGATGCAGCGCACGGTGCTGACCTACTACCGCGCCTACGGCGGGCCCGACGTCGTCGGCGCGCGCGCGGCGTTGCTCGGGGCGCCGTGGGAGTCGCTGGCCGAGGGCGTGCTGCGCGATCTCGCGCCGGCGCACCCGCACCTGCGCGACGACGTCGAGCGGATGGACGTCATGATCTGGGGCCACGCGATGCCGCGCCCGCGCCCCGGCTTCCTCGGCCCGCGGCCGTTCGAGCCGGTCTGCGCGCTCTCGGAGCGCGTCGCGTGGGCGCACGTCGACCAGCCCGGGATGGCGCTCTTCGAGGAGGCGCAGGCGTGCGGCGTGCGCGCCGCCGAGACGATCGCCGCCGCGCTCGGGCTCGCGATCGGCGAGAGCTGGCTCTGAGCTCGCGCGCCCGTCGCGCCGGCGGGCGCCGCGGTCGCGGGCGCGCGGCGCGGCGAAAGCGCGCGGCGCGGGCGCTTTTCCGGGGCGAGCGGCGCCGCTCGGCGGGGAACCCCACGTCCCCCTTCATCTTTCAAGAGCAAAGTGCGTCCGGCGGGCGGGCGCCTCCGGGAGGGTCCGCCGCCCCCGCCGCCGGCCGCTTCTGGCCGGCGTGGAGCGGCCGCTGTGGGAGATCCGGCCCAGGATTTCAGCTTTGCCCTCGCCTTGAACTTGCGCTGCCCCCCTGCTCCGCGTCTACTCTCTGCCCATGTTGCGGACCCGGTTTGCCGGGATGACGGATACCGGGCTCCTCCGGGACCACAATGAGGACAACCTCCTCGTCAGCGAGGAGTACCGTGTCGTGGCCGTGGCGGACGGGATGGGCGGACACCGCTCGGGCGACGTCGCGAGCCAGCTTGCTGTGAGCACCCTCTCGGACTTCCTGTCCGTGACGGTCGGCAGGGACGCCACCTGGCCGTTCCCCGCCGATCCGAACCTCACCGAGGAGGAGAACTACGTCGTCACCGGCCTCAGGCTGGCGAACCGGCGCATCTTCGATCGCTCGCTGAAGACGCTCGCCGACTTCGGCATGGGCACGACGATCGTGGCGGCGATGTTCTCCAAGGACGCCGAGCACGTGACGGTGGGCCACGTGGGCGACAGCCGCTGCTATCGCCTGCGCGACAGCCAGATCACGCAGCTCACGCGCGACCACTCGCTCGTCAGCGACGCGGCGCACATGGCGCCGTGGATGACCGAGGAGGAGGTGCGGCAGCTGCCCGCCAACGTCATCACGCGCGCGCTCGGCATCCGCGAGGACGTCCTTGTCGATCTCGTGACGGACGAGACGCGCCACGGCGACGTGTACCTCCTCTGCTCGGACGGCCTGTCGGGTCTCGTGAGCGACGATCAGATCCTCGAGCTCGTGATGTCGAGCGGCTCGCTGGACGCGGCGTGCAAGGCGCTCATCGATCGGGCGAACTACTTCGGCGGCACCGACAACATCACGGTCGTCCTCGCCCGCGTCGAGGAGGTCCCCGACGGCAAACGCGCCTTCGTCGACGAGCCGACCCAGGAGAGCCGCTAGCCTCGGCGTCGTCCGGAAGCGCGTCCGGCAAGGTCCCCGCGCCGCGCGACGACCGAGGCTCTCCTCGGGCCGGGCGCTCGGGCGCGGGCTCGGGCGGCGCAGCGCCGCGCGCCCGCGCCCCGCGCGCGAGACGCCGCCGGGCAGCCGGCGCGCCGGTCAGAGGACGAAGTGATCCATGAGCTGAAGGACCTCCAGGTTCAGCCCCTTCAGCGCGGCGCACTCCCGCTCCACCTCGGCCTGGAAGACCGGCTTGATGTGGTAGAGCATCGTCGGTAGGTCCTTCGGCGCGCGGAATTTCTGGAGCTCGACCGCGAGCGTCTGCGGCGTGTGGTGGCCGCTCACGGTCGCGAGCCGCTGCTCGCGGTCGGGGAAGCTGACCTCCATCAGCAGCGCGCGGAGGTCCTGCTGCTGGTTCAGCACCTCCCAGAGCCGCTCGGTCGGCCCGGTGTCGCCGCTGTACGCGATGGCGCCGCCGTTGCCCTCGATCACGAACGCCGACGCGTCGATCGTGTGCGTCACGTGCACCGCGCGCACGAGCCGCCCGGCGACGCTCGTGGGGCGCTCCGGCTTGAGCTCGAGGTACTGGATGGTCGGCTGCGCGGGGGTCGGGATCACCGCGAAATCGGGCCACAGCACGTTGTTGAAGAAATGCTTCTTGAGCGTGCGCAGCGTCTCGCGCGTGCCCGCGATCACGAGCGGCGGGCACCCGATCTGGCAGCGGTTGTCCGCGATCGTGGCCAGGTCGCGGATGTGATCGAGGTGCGCATGGCTCACGAGGCACGCCTCGAGCCGCGCCTGCTCCTTCACCTCGAGCCCGCTCGTCAGCGAGCCCGCGTCGATCGCGAGGACGTCGTCCACGACGAACGCGCACGTGCGATGCCGGGGAGTCTCCCCGCCGTGGCAGCCGATGACGCGCAGCTCCACTGGCTCAGCTCTCTCCGCCGAACTTCTGCGGCATCTCCAGGAATTCTATAAAGTCCCTGAATTTCCGCATGTCGGTCACCATGATCGCCGCGTGCCCAGGCGGCCCTTCGGCGAGGAGCTTCAGCCGGCGGAGCCGCGCCATCACCTCGTCCACCATTCCTCGCTCGACGTCGACCTCGCGCGCGATGTCCGCGGGCGAGGCGCGGAGGCGTATCCCTTCCCGCGTCTCTTCCCCGAACGCCTCGGCGTGGCGCGCGAGCGCGAGCATCACCCGCGCCTTCGGGTCCCGGTGCATGAGGATCTCGACGAGCGCGTCCGCCGCGTCGAGCCGCTTCGCGAGCTTCTTGATGAGCCGGAACGCGATCTCGGGGTCCCGCTGCAGCATGGCCTTGAGCTTCTGCGCCTCGACCACGAGGCAGCGGGACGGCTCGCTGACGGTGGCCGTCGCGTTCCGCGGCTTGCCGTTCAGGATCGCCATCTCCCCGACGAACTCGCCGGGCCCGAGCACGGCGAGCACCTTGTCCTCGCCCTCGACCGATTTGGTGATCCGCACAGCGCCGGACTGGATGACGAACATGACGTCGCCGGGGTCGCCCTCGCGAAAGAGCACGTCGCCCGGCACGTACTCGCGGCCATAGCGGGCGAACGACGACTCCGACATTGCCCGAGAGTCTAGCGCCCTGCGTGACCGCGGGTCAAAAACCCAGGCAAAGGCCCTCGGCCTCACAAAACGCGAGGGCCCTCCAAGCCAGCATGCTTTGGAGGACCCATCGGCCCGCTGCGTCGGGAGCCGCGCGGGGCGTCGACGGCCCGGCGCCGGGGAGCGGCGACGGCCCGCGCGCGGCCGGACAGGCGATCAACCCATGTCGAAGTCGCCCATGCCGCCCATGCCGCCCATGCCGCCCATACCGCCCATGCCGCCCATGCCGCCGGGGGGACCGCCGGCCGCGGGCTTCTCCTTCTTGGGCTTCTCGGCGACGAGGGCCTCGGTCGTGAGCATCAGGCTCGCGACGCTGGCCGCGTTGGAGAGCGCGTGCCGCACGACCTTGGCCGGGTCGATGACGCCGCCGGCGAGCAGGTCCTCGTACGCGTCGGTCGCGGCGTTGTAGCCGAACGTGGCCGCGCCCGACCGGACCTTCTCCACGACCACCGTCCCGTCGACGCCCGCGTTCTGGGCGATCTGGCGGAGCGGCGCCTCGACGGCGCGGCGCACGAGCCGCACGCCGACGTCGCGCTCGTCGTTGAACTTGAGCTGGTCGAGGGCCGAGGCCGCCCGGAGCAGGGCCACGCCCCCGCCGACCACGATGCCTTCCTCGACGGCCGCGCGGGTCGCGTGCAGCGCGTCCTCGACGCGCGCCTTCTTCTCCTTCATCTCCGTCTCGGTCGCCGCGCCGACCTTCACCACCGCGACGCCGCCGGCGAGCTTCGCGAGCCGCTCCTGGAGCTTCTCGCGATCGTAGTCGCTCGCCGTGTCCGCGATCTGCTTGCGGATCGCCTCGATGCGGCCCTTGATCGCGGTCTTGTCGCCCTGGCCGTCGACGATGACCGTGTTGTCCTTGTCGATCTCGACCCGCTTGGCCGTCCCGAGGTCGCGCACCGTGGCGCTCTCGAGCTTCTGGCCGAGGTCCTCCATGAACGCGGTCGCGCCCGTGAGGATCGCGATGTCCTTCAGCATCTCCTTGCGGCGATCGCCGAAGCCGGGCGCCTTCACGGCGGCGACCTTGATGGTGCCGCGCAGCTTGTTCACGACGAGCGTGGCGAGCGCCTCGCCCTCGATGTCCTCGGAGAGGATGAGCAGCTCGCGGCCCTGCTTCACCACCTGCTCGAGCAGCGGCAGGAGGTCGGCCATGGCCGAGATCTTCTTCTCGTGGACGAGGATGAGCGGGTTCGTGAGGACCGCCGTCATCTTCTCGGCGTCGGTCACGAAGTACGGCGAGAGGTAGCCGCGGTCGAACTGCATGCCGTCGACGGTCTCGAGCTCCGTCGTCATGCGCTTGTTCTCCTCGACCGTGATCACGCCCTCCTTGCCGACCTTCTCCATGGCGTCGGCGAGGATCTGGCCGATCTCCTTGTCGCCGTTCGCGCTGACGGTGGCGACCTGGGCGATCTGGTCCTTGTCCTTGGTCGGCTTGGCGGTCTGCTGCACGGCCTCGATGACCTTCGCGACCGCCGCGTCGATGCCGCGCTTCAGGTTCATCGGGTTGTGCCCGGCCTCGACGAGCTTGAGGCCCTCGCCGAAGATCGCCTGGGCCAGCACCGTCGCCGTCGTCGTGCCGTCGCCCGCCTTGTCGCTGGTCTTCGAGGCGACCTCGCGGACCATCTGGGCGCCCATGTTCTCGAGCTTGCCGGAGAGCTCGACCTCCTTGGCGACCGTGACGCCGTCCTTCGTGACGACCGGCGCGCCCCAGCTCTTCTCGATGACGACGTTCCGCCCCTTGGGGCCGAGGGTCACCTTGACCGCATCGGCGAGCGTGTTCACGCCCTTCAGGATCGCGGCGCGGGCGCCGCGGCTATAAACGATCTGCTTCGCAGCCATCTCTCAATCCCCTCGCGGCCGCTCGGCCGCGTCTGCTAGCGCTTGGGTTCGGTTGCCTCGATCCGGATCACGAGGCGGCGGAGGCGGACTCGGTCACGGCGAGCACGTCGTCCTCGCGGATGAGCACGTGCTCCTCGCCGTCGATCTTCACCTCGGTGCCGCTGTACTTGCCGAACAGCACCTTGTCGCCGACCTTCACCTCGAGCGGGCGAACCTTGCCGTCCTTCAGGATCTTGCCGTTGCCCACCGCAACGACGCGCCCCTCGATCGGCTTCTCCTTCGCGGTGTCGGGGATGATGATGCCCCCCTTGGTCTTCGTCTCGCTCTCGACACGCTTGACGACAATCCGATCCTGCAGCGGCCTGATTTTCATGGTGGCTCCCTCGTCCTCGGCTGGTTGACTGACCATCGGCTCACCGGAGGTCCCGCTCGCCCCCCCGCAGGGGCCTTCCGCCCACACGACGAGCGCTAAGTGCCCGGGATCACAGTCGCTTGGCACTCTCCTAGGCCGGTGGCTAAACCGCGGCCGAAAGTAAATCAGTCGCCCGGCACGTCAAGGGCGCGCAGCAGGCAGTCGCGACTTTTCCCAGGCCGTCATGCAGCCGCGACCCTGGAGGAATGCCTGGAGAGAGCGGCCGCGTCCAGCCGCGCTGCCGGGCAGGCGCGACGCCGTGGAGGCATCCAGCCGGAGGCGGGCCCCACGGAAGGGCGCCGGCGAAAGATGACACGGACGGAACCAGGTGGCGGTCTGGTGGAGCGGAAAGGAAAACGATGCGGCGGCAGGCGGGGCGCGAGCAGCGCGAATCGCCGGGGATTTTCGGCCCCGTGACGTTTTCTTCACCGGGTCCGATTTTGATCGCTTGACAACCCGGGCAGCCCGAGTAGATTCCGCGGCCCGTGGCGCTGATGAACACAGCGCTGCCCCCTTGGGGGATCGTCTAACGGCAGGACGCAAGATTCTGGCTCTTGCTATCAAGGTTCGAATCCTTGTCCCCCAGCCAGGTCGATCAGCTCTGCTATCGACCTTCTCGACAGAACAAGGTCCCATCGTCTAGCGGTTAGGACATCGGCCTCTCACGCCGGTAACGCGGGTTCGATTCCCGCTGGGATCGCTACCGTCACCCCAGCTCTCCTCGCCAGCCGCCGCGCTGTCGTTCACGAACGACGCGCTCCTGCGCTGGCTCCGCAGCCCTAGCGCTTCGTCGAGCGCCCCTTCGCGCCGTGATGGCGCGCCGCTCGCGCCAGCGCGCCGAGCACCGCTTCGTCGAGGGACGCGCGGGGTAGCAAGGACGCCCCTCCGTTCGACTTGCGCTACCCTATGCGCCCATGGCGGCGCAGGACGGGGACGAGCTGTTCGACATCTTCGATCGCAGCGGCAAGCCGCTCGGCGTGCGCAAGGCGCGCAAGCTCGTCCACCGCGACGGCGACTGGCACCGGAGCGTCCACGTATGGGTGGTCCTGGAGCGCGAGTCCGACGGCCGCCGGAGCAGCGCGGAGCCCTGGGTGCTCTTCCAGCAGCGCAGCCCGGACAAGGACACCTGGCCCGGCGCGTTCGAGGTCGCCGTGTCGGGGCACTACCGCGCCGGCGAGGATCTCGCGGAGGCGCTGCGCGAGGCCGAGGAGGAGATCGGCCTGCCGCTCGCGCCGGGCGACGTGATCCGGCTCGGCGCGTGCCGCCACATGGACGACCACGCGCCCGGCATCATCGACTGCGAGCTGGTGGACGTGCTGCTCGCGACCACCCGCCGCACGCTCGCGGCGTTCCGCCCCGATCCGGCCGAGGTCACCGCGCTGCTGTCGCTCCCGCTCCCCGCGGCGCTGCGCCTCGTCCGGGGCGAGGTGCCCAGCGTGACCGGCCTGATGCGGCAAGCGCCGGACGAGAGCGGCGCCGTGAAGATCGCGCCGCGCGACGTGCGGCTCGACGAGTTCGTGGCCGCGCGCGACGGCTATTACGAGTGCGCGCTCGAGAGCATCCGCCGCCACGCCGCGGGCGAGACGCCGGCCCTGTGGACGCTCGGCTAGCGATCGCGCCGAGCTCGCCCTGGCTCCGGCGCGCGGGCGCCGATTTCTTGGGCATCCGCGCCGGGCGGGGCAGAGTCGCGGCCGGAGGCAGCCCGATGAACCAACAGAAGACTCCGAACGACGTCCCTCGAGATGCCGTGGGGCGCTATCTGGCGAAGGCCACGCAGGGGAGCGGCGTGCGCGCCGTCGCCCTCGCCGGCGAAGAGGGAGCGCTCCTCGGAGGCGCGCGCTCCGCGGGCGCCGCGGCGAGCGACGACGAGCTCGCGCTGCTCGCCGCGCTGGGCGCCGGCTGCGCCGACAGGATCGCCGGCTACGCCGAGCTCGACGAGCTCGTCGATGCGGTCGCCGGCGGCGACGACTTCTACGCGACGCGGCTCACGGTGTGCGAGAGGACGCTCTATCTCGCCTCGATCGGCGCGCGCGTCCCGCAGCAGAAGAAGATCGCCGCGGAGCTCGGCCAGATCCTCGCGCCCGTGCTGTCAGCCTGAGGCGCGGCGCCCCTCCGCGGGCCGCCGGGCCCGCTCGGAGGGGCCCGCCGTCGCGACGAGGAACCCCTCGGCCCGATGCGGGGCGAGGCCGCAGCGCGCGTTCATGCGCTTCGCGATCTCGTCGCCGGCCCGGACGAGCGCGTAGAACCACCGGATCCCGAAGCGATCGTGCCCTTCCCGGAGCGCCGCGGCCTGGAGCGGGGCGCCGAGCCCGCGGCCGCGGTACTCCTCGCGCAGGCAGGTGCAGATCGGCATGCCCGTCCACGAGGGCGCCTCGCCGACGTCGGAGATCCAGAGCGGCGGGGCGCCCAGCAGCCCGAGCTGGGAGCGCGCCCTGGACGACCCGCCGTCCTCGGCGGCCTCGGGCCGCGTCAGGACGCAGAGGGTGGTGCAGCCGATCAGCGCGCCCCGGCCGTCGCGCAGCGCGAGGGTCGTGGAGCGCCCCTCGCCGCCGCGCAGGATCCAGCCCGGCAGGGGCGCGTGGCCGCTCTCGGCCTGGAGCTCCTGGATCGATCGGATCGTGGCGTCGTCGTCGTCCGGCGACACCCGGGACAGGCGGAGGCCCGCCGGGAAGGAGCGGAACCGGCCGAGCCCCTGCACCGCGGCGCGCACCTCGCCGGCCGGGGCGCCCATCACCGAGAGCCCCTCGTCCACCGAGAGCCCCGCCTGGCGCAGCGACGCGGCGAGCGCTGGGAGCTCCGGCCGGGGGGCGTGCAGGAGCACCCGCTCGAAGCAGCGCGCGAGCGCCTCGCGCCGGTCCGGCGGCGTCCTCTGGGCGTGCAGCAGGATGAGCGAGCGCCCGTCCGTGGTGACGCCATCCTGCTCCGCGATCCACCCGCGCGCGGCGTAGAGGATCCGCTGAGCCCGGTAATCCGCCGCCTCACCGAAGCAGCCCGGTCCGTCCGCCGGAGCGGGGCCGCGCCGCTGCGGGGCGTCGTCGCGATCGAGGTCGAAGGCAAGCATCATGGCGGCATTCCTCCTGTCGAGAGCGAACGGCGGCTCCCACGAGAGCCGAAAGCCGGCGCGGGGCGCCCGCGCCAGCGCTCGGGCGAGCCCCTGCCGCGCCGCCGAGATCCACCGGCGAGATGGCCTGAAGCGGCGGTGCGTGAATCCGGGAGAACCCCGCTCAACCGGCGGCTGTTCAGCCAGCGTGTCGAGACTTCAACTTATCCCTGCTCGGCGATCGCGCAAGCCGCGACATGCCATGATCCGGGCAGCGTTCCAGCCGGGGCGCGCGCGCTCACGCGCCCTTATAAGTATTTGTAATTGTTGATAAAATAAACCAACAACCACCTTCATCCACAAGGCATCTCGCCCGTCCGACGGCGCCGGGACGTGGACATAGAACGACCTAGCCTGGGACGACCCGTGGCGCGGGCCGTGGCGCGGAGGAAGGCGCGCGGCACCGGGACCGGCGAGGCGCCCTGGACGCGAGAGGTCGCCCGCCATCACCTCGGCGGTTGAGGACGATCGCGCGCCCTGGTAGGTTGGCGTCCAGTATTGCGCGATGACCACCGCCCTTGTCACCGAACCCGACAGCGCCGCGCCCCTCGCGCCTCGTCCGTTCCTCAAATGGGCGGGCGGCAAGGGCCAGCTGCTCCGACAGTTCCAGCCGCTCCTGCCCGCGTCGTACGGGCGCTACTTCGAGCCCTTCGTCGGGGGTGCCGCGCTCTTCTTCTGCCTGCAGCCGAAACGCGCGACGCTGACGGACGTCAACGCCGAGCTCATCGACTGCTACCGGGCGGTGCGCGACCGGGTCGACGAGGTCATCGCCGCGCTGGGCGACCACGCCTACGAGGAGGCGCACTACTACCGGGTGCGCGATCTCGACCCGGCCTCGCTCACGCTGCCCGAGCGCGCCGCGCGGACCATCTTCCTGAACAGGACGGGGTTCAACGGGCTCTACCGGGTCAACAGCGCCGGCCGCTTCAACGTGCCCTTCGGCCGTTACGTCAACCCGTCGATCTGCAACGCGCCCCAGCTGCGGGCCTGCTCGGCGGCGCTGCAGGGCGTCGAGCTCGAGGTCCGCGACTTCGAGCGCGTGCTCGACCACGCCAGGGAGGGCGACTTCGTCTACCTGGACCCGCCGTACTCGCCCGTCTCGCCGACCGCGAACTTCACCTCGTACAGCGCGGGCGGCTTCAGCTTCCGCGACCAGGAGCGCCTCGCGGCGCTGTTCGCGGCGCTCGACGAGCGGGGGGTCCAGGTGATGCTCTCGAACTCCGATGTTCCCGAGATCCCGCCGCTCTACAGGCGGTTCAAGATCGACCGCGTCGCGGCGCTCCGGAGCATCAACGCGAAGAGCGACGCCAGGGGCCGCGTGGGAGAGATCGTGATCCGGAATTACTCGATCCGGCGGAGCCGCAAGGCGGCGGCGGACAAGGCGGGCTGAGCCCCGCGCCGCCGCGGGGCGCGCGCCTCAGTCGACGGTCTTCGACCCGTGCTTCTTCGGATCGGGGGCCGCGCGCTCCTCGGCGTACGCCATCGCCACCTCGATCTCCTCGTGGATCTCGCTCGAGGAGATCTTGTTGCCCGACGGATCGACGGCCTCCCACACGAAGCCGCGGAGCTCGCCCGGACGCTCCGGTCTCCAGCGGACGCGCAAGGTCCAGCCGTTGATCTCGGCGGTATATCCACCTTCCTCGTGATCGCGCTGCCACGCGGAGACGGTCGGGTGCTTCAGCATCGCGAGGTCTCCTGAACAGCGGAGCGAGAGGACAAAAGGACTGTTCCCGAATGGCCGCGCTCCCCCCCCGAGCAACGCCGCCGTCCGGGAACACGGGGAAGATAGCAGGCGCCTGGGGCCGGGCGATCAGGCAGGCGTGTGTTCCTCATGCGGGTGCACCTTACTCCAGTCCCAGCGCGCGCCGAAAGGTCCTCGCAGGCTCGTTGGGCTGTCGGCAGGGGCAGCGTGAACAGCGCAGGCATCATCGCGCGGACGGGCGGCGCCGGCGGCAGGCGCCCCATGCTACGAAGCGTGCATGGGGGCAGGAATCGTCGTCTTTTTCGGGCTCGCGCTCGCCGGCTATCTCCTGGTTGCCCCGCTGGTGGCCTTCGTGTTCGCCGTCCGGGCCAACCGGCGCAACGAGGATCTGCTGCTGCGGATCCACGCGCTCGAGCAGCGCCTGGCCGAGCTCTCCGGGCAGCGCGGCCGCGCCGAGCCGACCGCGGCGGCGCAGGGCCCGCGCGGCGCGCAGCCCCCGATGCCGGAGCGAGCTGCCCAGGACGCCCTCACGCCCCTGGCGATCGCGCCCCCGGCGGCCGCCGCCGGAGCCGCGGGCGGGGCGCCGGCGGCCCACGAGGGGGCCGAGGGGGCGCCGCCCGCGATCGCCGGCGCACCTGCGATCGCCGGCGCACATCCGGTGCTCGCCGCCGACGCCGCCGGCGCGCCTGGGATTGCCGGCGCACCTGTGATCGCCTTTCCCGACGTCGCGGTCGCGCCGTCGACGGCCGCGGCACCGGAGATCGCCGCCGGCGAGGCCGGCGCTCCGCCTGCGATCGCACGCCCGGAGGCCGCCGCACATCGGGCTCCTGGCCCCACAGCGACGCTCGATGAGCGCGCCGCCAGCGCCGGCTCGACCGCGCGCCACGAGGGCCTGGAGACAGCCACCATCGAGGAGAGGCTCGGCCTCACCTGGCTCACCCGCGCCGGCGCGGCGACCTTCCTGCTCGGCGCGCTCTTCTTCTTCAAATACGCCTCGGACAACGCCTGGATCGGGCCCCTCGGGCGCGTCGCGATCGGCGCCGCGACCGGCGCCGCGCTCCTCGCGGCGGCCGAGGTGCTCCGCGGGCGCGCGCAGCGACGCTTCGTCCACGCGCTCATCGGCCTCGGGCTCGCGGTCCTGATCGCGTCGGTGTGGGCGAGCGCGGTTCTGTACGAGCTCATCCCGATCCCCGCCGCCTTCGCGGCGGACACGGCGCTCCTCCTGCTCGGCGCCGCGCTCGCGCTCCGCCACCGCGGCGAGGCGATCCTGATCCTCTCCATGGTCGCGGGCTTCCTCAACCCGGTCGTGCTGTCGACCGGGCAGGATCGGCCGCTCGCGCTGTTCAGTTACCTCTTGCTCATGACGAGCGTCGTCCACGCGGTTGCGGCGAAGCTCGGCTTCCGCGTCGCTCCATGGCTCGCGCTCGCAGGACACGCGGCGCTGTTCTGGGGCTGGTACGATCGGCACTTCGACGCGAGCGCCCCCCCGGACGGCGGAGGAGGCCCGAGCGCGTCGCCCTGGCTCGACCAGCCGGCCGAGGCGCTCTCGGGGGCCTACCTCCCGCTCGCCGCCCGCGCCGTTCCGCTCGCGTTCGTCGCGCTCGCTGCGCTGCAGGGCATCTTGCGCGCGCTGTGGGCGCGCCGCGCGGGCACCGCCGCCGGCGTGCCGCCCGCCCCGAGCGCCGCCGCCGCCGGCGCGCCGCCCGCCCCGGGCGCCGCCGCCGCCGGCGTGCCGCCCGCCCCGAGCGCCGCCACCGCCGGCGTGCCGCCTGCCCCGAGCGCCGCCGCCGGCGTGCCGCCCGCCCCGGGAGCCGCCGGGGCGGCCTCCGCCGGCCCCGTGCCGGCCGATGGCGGCCCCCGAGCGGCCCCCGCGGACACCACCGCGTTCGCGGTCGCCGCGCTCGTGCTCGCGCACGCAGGCGCCGGCGCGTTGCTCTTCGACGCCCCGCGCGCGCTCGCCGTCGCCGCCGTCGCGCTCGCGGTCGCGGCCACGGTCGCGCTGCGCGCCCTCGGCGAGCGCGGCTGGCTGCTGGCGCCGATGGGCGCCGCCTTCCTCGCCTTCGCCGCGACGTTCGCGGACGCGCCGGCGCCGCACCGGACGGCGCTCGCCGCGCTGGTCGCGGTCTGGACGCTCGTCTACCTCGCGGGCTGGCTCCGCGGCGCCGGCGCCTTCGGCCGCCTCGAGCGGAGGATCGCCGTCGAGTGCTCGGCCGGCGCGGCGCTGTTCGCCTGCACCGCCGGCATGCTGTTGATCGAGACCGAGGCGGCGCTCTTCGCGCTCGCGGTCGCGGGCGCCGCCGCCGTCGCGGCGTGGATGGCCGCGCGCGCCGAGCTCCCTGCCCTGCTCCTCGTCGCTGCGGTCGTCTCGGCAGCTGCGCTCGCGGCCGCGGGGCCGAGCGCGCTCGCGCCGGACGACGCGGCCGCGCCGGCGGCCGTCGACGCGGGCTTCCTCGGCGCATCGTCGCTCGTCATGCTCGTCTTCGTCGGCACCGTGGGCGCCTCCGCGCGGCGCCCGCGCGCGCCCGGCACACCGGCGCTCCCCTGGTCGAGCGCGCTGGCCGCGAGCGTGGCGACGCTCGGGTTCGTCGCGGCCGCGCTGGGCGCGACGCCGGACGAGACGCCGACGCTCCGCGCGCTGCTCACCGCAGCCGCCGGCGCCCTGGACCTCGCGCTCGGCGCGGCGCTCCTGCGCGCCGGCGCGGTACGCGGCGCCGCCGCGCCGCCCGCCGCCGCGCCGCCCGCCGCCGCCGCCGCGCCCCCCGCCGCGGACCGCATCGCCCTGCTCCTCGGGCAAGCGCTCGCCCTGTTCGCCGCGGCCGTCGCGTTCGGGCTCGGCGGGGCCACGGTCACCGTGGTCTGGGGCATCCTCGCGGCGGTGGCGGCCGCGATCTCGGCGCGCACCGGCGAGCGCGCCTGGCTCGCCGTCACCTCGCTGCTCTTCCTCGCCGCCCTCGCGCGGGCGCTCGGCGTCGATCGGGTCGAGGCCGAGGCGCTCGTGACGACCTGGTTCGAGACGCGCGGCCGCGACGGGGCCATGGCCGTCCCCGTCCTGCTCAACGCGAGGGCCTACGCGTTCGCCGGCGTGAGCGCGGCCCTGCTCGCCGCGGGCCGGCTGCTGTCGCGCGCCGGGGCCGCGCGCGCCGCGGGCGCCGTCCCCCCTGTCCCCCCCGCGCGCGCCGCCCTGCGCGCCGCGGGGCTCACGGCGCTCGGCGCAGGGTACGCCCTGCTCATCGCGACCGTGGTCATCGAGGTGCGGAGCGTGATCACCGCGCTCCCCCCCGCGCCCCCCGCCCCGCTCGACGCGGCCGAGTTCGCCGAGCTCGCCGTGCAGCACCGCGCCGCCCTCGAGGGCCAGCAAGGCAGCCTCGCGATGGCGACCACCCTCGTGCTCGCGCTCGCCGCCATCGCGCTGCTCACGGCGGGGTTCGCGGCGCGCGACGCCTTCCATCGCTACGCCGGGCTCTCGCTGTTCGCCGTCACGATCGCGAAGCTCGTGGCGTGGGACATCTGGCACGTCGAGCGCATCTACCAGATCGCGCTGTTCACCGGCGTCGGCGCGCTGCTCGTCGGCGGCGGGTTCCTCTACGCGCGGTTCGGCCGGCGTCTCGTGACGCTCCTGCGCGCCGGACCGAGGGGCGCCGCAGGCCTCTTCGCGCTGCTCGCGGCGACCGGCCTCGCCCGGCCCTCCGAGGCGCAGACCGGCGCGGCGCTGCCGACCGAGAGGCACGCGCTCGTCCGGCCCATCGACGGCGTGGACGCGGCCGGCGACCACCGCATCGACGTCGATCTCGACCTCTACCGCGAGAGCCGCGCCGAGGAGCTGCTCGCCGACGTCCGCATCGCCGGCCCCGACGGCGCCGAGGTGCCGTACGTGCTCCGCGAGGCGGGCGCCGCCCCCTCCTCCGGGCGGATCGCCGCCACCATGCTCGATCCGGGGGTCGACGCCGCCGGCGTGGCGCACGCGACCTGGGCCCTCGACGCGCCCGGCACGCGCCACTGCCGCGTCGAGCTCAGCGTCCTCGGCAGCAGCTTCCTCCGCGAGGCGCGCGTCGACACCGGCGCGGACCCGAGATCGCTCAGCGAGGTGGCGCGCGGCGCCTACGTGTACCGGATCCCGCACGGCGCGGAGGCCGTCGAGCACCTCTCGGTCGCCTATCCGCTCTCGCGCGCCGCCCTGGTCCGCATCCGCCTCGTCCCCGAGGGCGCCCCGGCGCGCGACGCGGCCGCGGACGTCCGGATCACGGGCGGCACCGTCTCGTGCGAGCCGCCGGCCGCCGCCGAGAAGGCCGCGCTGCTGCCGCTCGCGATCATCGAGACGCGGCGGGACAGCGACGCGCAGGCGACCCTCGTGACGCTCGACGCCGGCGAAGGCGGCGCGCCGCTGCAGGCCGTCCTCCTCGACGTCGCCACACCGGAGTTCAGCCGCCGGGTCGACGTCGCCTCGACCACCTACCGCGCCGTCTGGCCTTCCGTGGGGAGCGGCCGGATCCATCGCATCCGTCCGCGCGGCGAAGCCGGGCCGGCGCTCGCGTCGACGCGGATCCCGTTGAGCCCGACCCGGAAGCGCTTCCTCCGCCTCACGATCCACGATGGCGACTCGGCGCCGCTCTCCCTCTCGGCCGCGCAGGGCGAGGTGCGGGCTCGCGAGATCGTGTTCCGCGCCGCCCAGCCCGGCCCGCACCGGCTCTACATCGGCGACGCCCTCGGCAAGCGCCCGAGCTACGACCTGGCCGACGTGCTCGATCGCGTCGAGCGCGAGCGTCCGCCCGCCGCCGCGCGGCTCGGCGCCGCGCGGGCCAACCCAGGCTTCGGCGCCGCCCCGGTCGCGCGCGACCTCCCGTTCACCGAGCGCCACCGCGCGCCGATCGGGGCCGCGCTGGCCCTCGGCCTGCTGGCGCTCTCGGTGTGGGCCGCGCGGCTCCTGCGCCAAGGGGCGCAGCCGCCCGACGACGCGCCCACGCCCTCACGGCAGGGGACCGCAGACAAGGAGCCTCGGCCATGATGTGATTGCGTGTGCGGCGGGCGGCCGGGAACACGATGGCTCTCCGGCGGTCCCGAGCGACCATCGAGGGATGCACCATGAGAGGCCGGCGCTTCATCCACTTGGGTCTCTGTGCGAGCGTCGCGGCGGCGCTCTGGTCTTCGAGCGGGTGCTCCGCGGCGCCGCGCGACCAGCAGGCGCCCGGCGCGGTCGGCGGCGGCGGGGGCGCGACCAGCGCCACGACGGCGGAGGCGGGCACCGGCGGGGGCCCCGCCTCGACGAGCTCGGGGGACGATTTCGGCCACGGCGGCGCGCCCGTCGACGAGGTCGAGGAGCCCGACAAGGACGGCGACGGCTTCACGGTGGAGGAGGGCGACTGCAACGACGACGACGCGAACGTCAACCCGGGCGCCCTCGAGGTCGCGATCACCGAGCCTGACGACACCGGCGTCGTGCCCGAGCCGGCCGACGAGGACTGTGACGGCGAGATCGACGACGTGCTGCCGACGTGCGACCGGAACATCGCGCCTGCCGACTTCGACGCCATGCACGGGGCCCACGCCGTCGACCTCTGCGCCAAGGCGTCGCCCGGCGACAGGAAGTGGGGCGTGCTGAGCGCGGAGTACGTGCGCGGCGACGGCTCGCCCGCGGAGCCCACGCCCGCGGTCGGCGTGCTCGACGCGTTCGGCCCCAACGTGCGCGCGCAGGGCGGGGCCCGCATGCTCGTCCTCTCCACGGGCCGCGCCCGGATCGCCCACTGGCCGGGCGCGTGCAACACGCCGAGCTGCACGAACTACGGGTCGGGAGAGGCGCCGCCCGGCTTCCCGCAGGACAACCCGGACTGCCCTCCTTCGTCGCGCATCAACGACGACATCGGCCTCGAGCTCGTCATCCGCGCGCCGACGAACGCGACCGGCTACGAGTTCGCTTTCAAGTTCTATACCTTCGAGTACCCGGAGTTCGTCTGCGACCACTTCAACGATCAGTTCCTCGCGCTGGCGACGCCGGCCCCGCCCGGGTCGCTCAACGGCAATCTCTCGTTCGATAGCCTGGGCAATCCCGTCAGCGTCAACATCGGCTTCTTCGATGTCTGCGACGGGTGCCCGCTCGGGACGGACGAGCTCGAGGGCACCGGCTTCGGGCTGTGGGACGACGCCGGCGCGACCAGCTGGCTGCGCACGCAGGCCCCGGTGACCGGCGGCGACGAGCTCAAACTGCGGTTCATGATCTTCGACACCGGCGACGATGCGCTCGACTCGACCGCGCTCGTCGACGGCTTCAGGTGGGTCGCGAACGGCGGCACGGTCGCGGTCGGGACGACGCCCGTCGAGGATCCCCAGTAGCGCCCGCGGCCATCCCCGGGCGCGCCCGGTCTCCAGGGGTGCGCCCGGTCTCCAGGGGCGCGTCCGGTCTCCAGGGGCGCGCCCGGCGCGCCCGCGCCCCGCGCCGGCGGAGATCGCGGGCTGCGCGCCGGCGGGTGGCGGATCGATATTTCACGGACGGGATTGTTGCGGCGGACGATACAATGCGGCCATGCTGCTCCCGTCCCTGGAGAACCTCGCCTGCTTCGAGGCCGCGGCGAGGACGCTGAACTTCCGGACCGCGGCGCGCGCCGTCGCGCTCAGCCCCGCGGCGTTCGGCCAGCGCATCCGGCAGATCGAGGAGCAGGTGGGCGCGCCGCTGTTCGAGCGGACCACCCGCCGGGTGCACCTGACGCCGCACGGGCTCGCCTTGCTGCCCCGCGCCCGCCAGTGCCTGGCGCTCGCCGAGGACTGCCTCCGCAGCGTGATGAGCCCGGCGCCCGCCCCCGTCGAGCTGACGCTCGGCACGCGCTTCGAGCTCGGGATGTCGTGGATCGTGCCCCAGCTCGGCGCGCTCACGCGGCGGCGCCCCGAGCTGATACTCCACCTCTATTTCGGCGCCTCCGACGATCTGCTGAGGCGCCTCTCCGACCGCAGCGTCGATTGCGTGGTCACGAGCGCCCGCTGGGGCGCCGCGAGCCTCGCGGCGGAGACGCTGCACGAGGAGCGCTACGCGTTCGTGGCCTCGCCCAGGCTGCTGCGGCGGGAGCCGTTCTCCCGGCTGGAGCACGCGTCGCGGCACTGCCTGCTCGACATCGACGCGACCATGCCGCTGTTCCGGTACCTCGCGGACCAGGTGGGCGGCGTCGGCCGCTTCGCGTTCGCGCGCCATCGCTGGGTGGGGCTCGGCGCCGCCATGAAGACGCTGGTGCTCGCCGGCGAGGGCGTGGCCGTGCTGCCGCTCCACATGGTCGCGGCCGAGCTCCGCGGCGGCAAGCTGAAGCGGCTCCTCCCGTCGGCGTCGCTCGCGCGCGATCACTTCCGGCTCGTCTACCGGCGCGACGACCCGCGGACCTCGCTTTATGTGAAGCTCGCCGAGTCGCTGCGCGCGGTGCCGATCCAGTGAGCCGCCCCGGCCCGACGCGGCCTTGTGTAGACTCCCGGCCGAAGATCATGAGCGAGCTCCCCCACGGCGACGCGTGCTGCCGCAGGACGCCGATCACGGCGCAGGACATCAACGGAGGGCCGGACCCGAGCCGCCGGGTGCCCTTCGTCATCACGTCGCCCGGCCAGTACGCGCTGGTGGAGGACGTCGACTGGGTGGCGGCGGACGAGAACGCGCGGGCGATCACGATCGCCAGCGACGATGTCACGCTGGACCTGTGCGGGAGGACGCTGCGGCAGATCGATCCTCCGGCGCCCGCCGTCGCCCCCGATCCGAGCGCGCGGCCGTGCCGGGGCGAGGTCGTCTCCGGGAACGCGGGCATCTACGCCGAGGGGCGCCGGCGGCTCGTCATCAAGAACGGCAGCGTGCTCGGGATCCAGGGGGTGGGGATCGTCGTCAAGGCGAGCCGCCAGGTGGATCTGCTCGGCCTGTCGGTCATGCGGTGCGGCGGCGACGGGGTGGTCGACACGACCTTCCTGTGCCGCAACGGCGGGATCTTCGTGATGGGCGCGCGGGACGCGGCGGGCGACATCGCCTTTGCGTCCGACATCCGGATGCTCGACTGCGTGTGCTCGGAGAACACGAGCCGCCTCGACTTCGTGGTGACGCTGGGCGCGCTCGTCCTGTTCTGCGACAACGTCGAGGTGAAGCGGTGCGTGTTCAACCACACCTCGAACACCAGCGCCGAGCCGAGCGGCGTGCAGTTCAACGTCGTGGGCGCCGATTTCGTCATCTGCCGGAACGTGCTCGTGGAGGACTGCGAGGCGCACGACAACACGTCGGGCGGCGAGCCGGCCGGGTTCTTCGCGTGGGGCGAGAACTACAAATTCCTGCGCTGCCGGGCGAACCGGAACTTCACGCTCACCGGCAATCGGGCGTGCGGATTCAACGTCTCGACCACGAGCAACCTCGAGATGGTCGACTGCGAGGCGGACGGCAACTTCAACGCGAACCCGGACGCGTCCGCCGATGCCGTCCGCGACTTCTCCGCGCTCGGCTTCCGCATCGGCCGGGCGGTGGTTCGCGCGTTGCTCGAGGGCTGCCGCGCCATGGGCAACCACAGCGTGGGCGCGAACGCGCCCGCCGCCGGCTTCGCGCTCCACGCGACCCGCCAGGTGGTGCTGAGGCGCTGCGTGGCCGTGGGCAACAGGAACGCGAGCGGGCTCGCCGAGAACGGCGGGCTCGCGGCCGGGTTCATCGCGTCGGCGCCGCTCGAGGTCCCGGAGGGCGGCCTCGTGGGGGGCGAGGACAACGCGTTCGTCGACTGCATCGCCGACGGCAATACGGTCCACCGCACCCCCCTTTTCGTGCAGCCGCCGGCCCCGCCGGTCGACGCCGGCCCGTCGCGCGGCGACCCGCGGAAGGGGGCGGGGTTCCTGCTCGATCGCCAGAAGGACGCGCGGATCCTCGGGTGCCAGTCGGCCAACAACGACGGAAAAGGGATCTGGCTGCGGGGCTGCGCGCGCGCGCTGGTCGAGGGAAACACGCTGTCGAGGAACGCGCTCTACGGCATCCAGAACGAGGACCCCGCCGGGCTGAGCGCCTTCGTGGGCAACCGGGCGCACCTGAACGGGTCCCGCCACCGTCACAACTACGTTGGCCTGCCCCCCGGGACGCCGATCCGCAAGTGGACGCTCGGCTCCCCTCCCCCGGACGGCCCGTCGGGGCCGGTGGACAACCTCAGCATCCGCCTGCCCTGACGAGCGGCGCGAGCGGCGTGCGCCCCAGAACGCGCCCCGCCGGCCTCGCTCGCTCCGGCGCGCGTCAGCGGTTCCCGTCCCGGGCCTGCTCCGCGCGCGCCCGGACGGCCGCGACGGCGCGCGCCGAGCCGTCCAGGTTCTCCGCGTTGAGGAGGCTCTTCGGCAGCGGCAGCTTTGGCCGGAGGAAGACCTCGAGGGCCACGCGGGTCGTCCGGTCGTCGATCTTCTCCAGCCGCCAGGTGGCCTGGAGATCTTTCACGTTGCCGGCGACGAAGCGGGACGAGTAGGTCTCGCCCCCGTCCACGAGGACTGGCTTCTGGATCTCGATGCGCGCCCACATCGTGACGGCGCCCTGCAGCGCCGAGACTTCCATGTAGATATCCCATCCGCCCGCGGGGGTGCGCCCGAGCACGCGGCACTTCTTGTAGTGCGGCATGAACTCCGGGTAGCGCTCGAACGAGAGCACGGCGGCGCGCACGCGCTCCAGCGGTGCCTTGACGACCGCCGTCGACTTTCCGCGCGAGAACCCGGTGCTGCCGATCGGGACAGCCACGCTCGTGATGCCGGCCGAGTCGGGCGCCGGCTGCGCGCGCTCGCTCCTCTCCTCCCCCTCCGCGGCGGCCAGCAGGACATCGCCGCTGTCGCGCTGCGCCAGTGGCAGGCTCGGTGCATCCAGGGTGCTCCCCCGTTCCCCGGCGCCGCACGCCGCGGTCGAGAGCGCGAGTCCTCCGGAGATCGCGTGCCGGATCAGGGCGCGATGGGCGTTCGTGGTCGAGCGAGTTCTCCCCATGCCCGCCGAGCTTGCCAGCCACGTGCCCGCCGCCGCCCCCCCGCGCTGATACCGCTCAACACATCAGCGCTCGGCCCCACCCCACCCCTCCGTCAACAACGGATCACCCCCCACCGCACCGTCGAGCACGGATCGCCCCGAAGCTCCGCGAGCCCTCCCCAGCGAGCGCCCTCCCCCGTCCCCCCGAACACAACCCCGGACCCCGGGAGTCTCCCCACCAATTCCCTCCTCCCCTCTCACTCTCTTCTCTTCTCTCTCTCCCCCCCAACGTTCGCCGGGGCACACCCGCACAGGAGACGGGCCCAGATCGGCGTTTTCGGCGCGCAGGCGTACTTCATGTACGCCGAGCACCGAAAACGTCGAGATGGGCCCGTATCCGAAGCGGGTGTGCCCCTAAGTCTACCAGCACCGAAAACGTTGGGATGGGCCCGTATCCGAAGCGGGTGTGCCCCTAAGATTAAGATTCACCTGAGAGAAAGGCGGTTAGGCTGGGGATCGGGATGCCGGTGGGGCGGCCGAACTGCCAGTCTGCGGACTCGACGCTGACGCCGCCGATGTCGAGGTGGATGAACGGGAGCGTCCCCCCCTTGAGCCCGGAGGCGATGTCGAGGAACGCGAAGGGGAACTGGTGGCCGCGCGGCGTGTTCACCGAGGCGAGGTGGTTCGAGGAGACCACGTCCTCGGCGCTCGACCGGGGCGCGACGAACGCGTAGTCCTCGCGCCGCGGCCGCACGCGCTCCATCGGCTCGCCCCAGCGCTCCGCGAGGACGTCGAGCCGGTCGAGCTCGGGCCGCGCCGCGCCGTTGCAGATCGCGCCGGTATAGGGCCCGTGGGCGCGGTAGACGTGACCCGTCAGCGTCGCGACCGACAGCAGGATCGGGTCGGCGGCGCCGCTCATGGCGAGCTCCCGCGCGAGCGCGAGCAGGTCGGCCAGGATGAGGCGCCCCTCCGCGTCGGTGTTGCCGATCCGCACGCGCACGCCGGCGCGGCTGCGGATGATCTCGTCGCTGACGTAGGACTCCTCGCCGATGCTGTTGCGCACGAGCCCGAGCAGCCCGACGATGCGCACGCCCTCCAGGCCGAGCGCCGCGGCCGCGCGCACGAGCCCGGCGACCGCGCCGGCGCCGCCCTTGTCGCGGGACATGCCGGCCATGTGCCCGTCGGTCTTCAGGTCGACGCCGCCGGTGTCGTAGGTGACGCCCTTGCCCGCGAGCAGCACGGTGCGCCGGATCTCCCCGCGAGGCCGGTAGTCGAGCCGCACGACGCATGGCCGGTGCCGCTCGACGACCCGCGACGCCCGCGAGACCGCGCTGATGAGCGGGTAGTCGTCGACGTTGCGCTCGATCTTGACGAGCACGCCCGTCCTGGCGAACGCCGCCTCGCACATCTCGGCGACGCGGCGCGGCGCCATCCGCTCCGGCTCGGTGCCGGTGATGTCGCGGCAGAGCGCGCGGCCGACCTCGATGGCCGCGATCTCGCGGGCGCGCGACTCGGGCAGCCCGAGCACCGCGAGCGACTCGGCCGAGCGCGGGGCCATCTCCGCCTCCCGCGCCTCCAGCGGGGTCCACTGGCTCCCGAGCGCGGCGAGGGCGCCCACCTCGATCGCCCGCGCGAACCGCGGCGCGTCCGGCGCGCGCACGACGAGCAGCGGCCGGCTCGCCCCCGCCTCCACCGCCCGCGCGAAGCCGGCCGCCGCCGCCTCCGCGATGGAGCGGACGTCGTCGACGTCCTCCGAGAGCGCCCCCGCCGGCGCGAGCACGAGGCGCCCGCCGGGCACGCCGGGCGCCGGCAGGACGAGCGGAGCACACTTGCCCTCCAGCGCGCAGTCGACGCGCGCGGCCGCCTCGATCACCGCGCCCACGGCGTGCCCGAGCCCCCCCGCGTGCTTCGCGATCGGCGACGGCGCGACGAGGACGACAGCATCGCAGGCCGCGGTCGCCGAGGTCGACTCGGCGAGGGCGTTGGCGGGCAGCCCCGCCAGGGAAGTGACATGGACCATGGCGGCGGATGATGTCACAGGGGTCAGCATTTTTGCAGCACCCGTCGCCGCCGGCGGGGCACCGACATCTGCCCCATCTGCCCGGAGGCGCTGGCCGGACGTGGCCGGCCGCCATGTGCCAGCACCGCGCGAGGGCGAGCTCGCACGCAGGCGCGATGGCGCGCGCGTCCGCCCCGGCGGTCACGCTCGCGGCCGGGCGGCGCCGAGCGCCGCGGCCGGCCGGCCGTGGTCCATCCTCACGCGAAACGGGAGAGCGCTCGCGCTGGAGGAGGTGAGTGGAAGGGAGGGGAGCGACGGAGACGCGCGCTTCAGGAGAAGAGCACGACGCTGCGGATCGACTCGCCTTCGTGCATGAGGTCGAAGGAGCGGTTGATGTCGTCGAGCGGCATCGTGTGGGTGATGAGCTCGTCGATCTTGATCTTGCCCTCCATGTACCAGTCGACGATCTTGGGCACGTCGGTGCGCCCCCTGGCGCCGCCGAACGCGGTGCCCTTCCAGACGCGCCCGGTGACGAGCTGGAAGGGGCGCGTGGAGATCTCCTCGCCGGCGCCGGCGACGCCGATGATGATGCTCGTCCCCCAGCCCTTGTGGCAGCACTCGAGCGCCTGGCGCATCACCTTGACGTTGCCGATGCACTCGAAGCTGAAATCGGCGCCGCCCCGGGTCAGGTCGACGAGGTAGGGCACGAGATCTCCCTGCACCTCGTTCGGGTTGACGAAGTGGGTCATGCCGAACTTCTCGGCCAGCTCACGGCGCTTCGGGTTGATGTCGACGCCGACGATGAGGTCGGCGCCGGCCATCCGGGCGCCCTGGATCACGTTGAGCCCGATGCCGCCGAGGCCGAAGACCACCACGTTGTCGCCGGGCCTCACCTGCGCCGTGTTGATGACGGCGCCGATACCCGTCGTCACGCCGCAGCCGATGTAGCAGACCTTGTCGAACGGCGCGTCCTCGCGGATCTTGGCGACGGCGATCTCGGGGAGGACCGTGAAGCTCGAGAAGGTCGACGTGCCCATGTAATGGTGAATCCGCTCGTTGCCGATCGAGAAGCGGCTCGTTCCGTCCGGCATGAGCCCTCGACCCTGCGTGGCGCGGATGGCCTGGCAGAGGTTGGTTTTTCCGCTGGTGCAGTAAGAGCACTGCCGGCATTCGGGCGTGTAGAGGGGGATGACGTGATCGCCTTTCTTGAGGCTCTTCACGGACGGGCCGACGTCGACGACGACGCCGGCGCCCTCGTGGCCGAGGATCGCGGGGAAGAGGCCTTCCGGATCCTTGCCCGAGAGGGTGTAAGCGTCGGTATGACAGACGCCGGTGGCCTTGATCTCGATGAGGACCTCGCCTTCGCGAGGGCCCTCCACCTGGACGTCCTCGACCGTGAGCTTCTCGCCGGCCTTGTGGGCCACGGCTGCGCGCGCTTTCATGATCGGTGGTTCTCCTCCCGCAAGCGGGGCGTTCGGGGCCCGAGCGGCCCCGAGCCCCTCCAATAGCCGGCCGGGGAAGCTGGTTTCAAGGGGGACCCGGCCGGCTCCGCGCCGCGCCCCGCCCGGCCTGCTCGCATCGTCAGCGCCCGCCGCGCGGCCCGCTCGCCCCCTCCGGGCGGGGCCCCGCCCGCGCGCCCGGCGCCGCGCGCTCCCACTCCACCCCACAGGAGGCGCGCGCCGCTCGTGGGGCAGACAACCTCTATCGTGCAGAGGCATTGCGCGCCGTTCACGCGGCCTCGCGAAAGATTGCTCTCTGCGCGCGTGGTAGGGATTCGGATGGCGATCGTGGACCGGCGAGCGTACCATCGCTCCGTTATCCTTATGCGCACCGCACCTTGTCCACCCGGTCACCGCGCTCTGTTCCCGGCAGCCGTGCTGGTCCTCGCCGCCTGTTCTGTCGCCAGATCGCCTGACGGCGCGGCGGAGGCCAAGGACGGCGGCGGGGGGAGCGCCCCCTCCGAGGCTGCCCAGGGAGGCCAGGGCGGCGGGCAGGGCGGGCAGGGCGCCGTCGTGGAGTGTGTCGACGAGTGCCCTGCGGAGAAGGGTGGAATCAAGATCGGCTGCGAGACGCGCTTCATGTTCGGAATGAACTATGCGTGGCACAACTTCGCCGGCGATTTCGGCGGCATTGCCGCGTGGGACAAGCGCGGCGTCGCGGCCGAGGCGGAGACGCACGCGAAGAACCTCGCTGGCATCCGCGCTCACGGGGCGAGCGTCGTGCGGTGGTGGATGCTGCCGGAGCTCCGGGGCGAGGGCGTCGTCTTCGACGCGAACGACACCCCGACCGGCCTCGGCGCGACGACGCGTGGCGACGTCGAGAAGGCGCTCGAGCTCGCCGAGCAGGCGGACGTCCACCTCATGTTCTGTCTCTTCTCCTTCGACAACTTCCATGCGACCCGGGTCGACGACGACGTGAGGACGGTGGGCATTGCCCCTCTCGTGACGGACGCCGAGCGGCGCGCGGCGCTCCTGGAGAACGTCGTCAGGCCGATCGCCCAGGCGGTCGAGCAGAGCCCTTACAGGCACCGGATGGTCGCCTGGGACGTGTTCAACGAGCCCGAGCTGGCCATGACCGGTCCGAGCCCGCACGGCGACCCTGCCTACACCCCGGATCCCCAGGTGGAGCCGGTCGCGCACGAGCAGATGGAGGCCTTCCTCCGCGACACGATCAGGGTATTGCGCGCGGAGAGCCGGGCGCTCATCACGATCGGCTCGGCCTCGATGAAGTGGTCGCGCGCCTGGTCGACCACCGACATCGATTTCTACACATTCCACATGAACGACCGGGTCAACCGCTACTGGCCTTACAACCAGTCGCCCGCGGACTACGGCATCACCGACAAGCCCGTCGTCATGGCCGATTTCCCCGTCGCCGGCCTGGCCACGGCCACCCTGTCGATGCTCCTGGAGAGCTGGTACAGCCAGGGCTACGCCGGCGCGATCAGCTGGGCCTACAGCGACGCGACCCCGACCGAGCTCGAGACGATGAAGGCCTTCGCCGATTCGAAGGGCTGCGACGTGCGGTACTGAGCCGGACAAACCAAGCAACGCCGCGAGTTCTCCTCGGCGGTTCACCCCCCTTCGCGATCCCTCGTCGCCCAGTCGTCGCCCACCTAGCGAAGACCGTAGGCCCTCGGAGGGGGTGTTCGTGGCGCGGTGTGGGGACGGGCCGATGTTTGAGCCCGGGTCATCGATGCTCCGGCTCTGCCTGAGCATCGATGACCCGGGCGAGTTCGGCGGGGCCCCACACCGCGCCACGAACACCCCCTCCGAGGGCCGGGCCCCCCGGCACCTCAGCGCCGGCTCAGGACGAGGGCAGCCAGTAATCGACGAGCGAAGCCCCCGTCACGTCGTGGGCGACCCCGCTCGCGATCGCCCACTGCGCCAGCGCGCGCCCCAGCGCCGCCATGGTGGGAAACCGCCCGTCCGGCGCCTTGGCCAGCCCCCGCTCGATGATCTCCCAGAGCCGCGGGTGCGGCTCGAGCACCTCCGGACGCGGAGGCTCGACGCGCAGCACGTCGTGCACGATAGAGATGCTCCCCGGCCCGCCGAACGGCCGCCGGCCGCTCACGAGCTCGTAGAGCACCACGCACACGCTCCATACGTCCGAGCGCGCGTCCGACTCCTGCCCGCCGCGGACCTGCTCGGGCGCCATGTAGGCCGGGCTCCCGACCAGCGCCTCCCGCCGCCCGCCGTCCACCTCGCGGGTCGCCGTGAAGGCGATCCCGAAATCGATCAGCTTGGGGACGGTCCGGCGGCCGTCGCGCACGAGCACGAGGTTCGCCGGCTTCACGTCCCGGTGCACGACCCCCGCGCCATGCGCGGCGCTGAGCGCGCCGATCACGGGCAGGAGCAGCTGGACCGCCGAGGTGGGCGACATCGCGCCCGACTCGGCCAGCACCTGGGCCAGCGACCGGCCCTGGAGGAGCTCCATCACCACGAACGGCTCCCCCTCCTCGGTGAAGCTGAGATCGAACACCCGCACCGCGGCGCGGTGAGACACCCGCGCCGTCGCCTGCGCCTCCTTGAGCAGCCGCGAAGCGGCCTCCGGGACCGCGCAGTCACGACGGATGAGCTTCAGCGCGACATCGAGGTTCAGCGCGAGATTCCGCGCCTTCCATACGACGCCCATGCTGCCCTCTCCGAGCAGCTCCGTGAGGCGATAGCGCCCCGCCAGGACGTCGCCTGGGGCGTAGCGCCGCAGCGCAGCGGCCGGCGCGGCGGTCGACGGAGCCGGCGCGGCGGCCGCAGGCGAGATGCCCGCGAGCCCCGCCCGCAGCGTGGCGGGCGGCACGCTCGCCGGGGCGGCCGGACCGTCGCCCGCCGGCTCCAGGGGCACGACGTCCCCCCCGGGGCGCCTCGTCGAGCCGGACGGCCGCGACAGCCTGCCCGACGTCCGGAGATCGACGGGATCGAACGGGGGGCGATGCGCCGTGGGCCAGCGCGGAGATCGCGGCGAGCGGTACGCGCGCGGTGAAGAAGCTCTGCCCCCGCTCGGGGGACGGGATCGATTCGACGCGGGATCCATCGATGCGCCATGCGGCGTCGTGGAGCTGTCAGTTCGTCGGGTGTCCATGACCTTGCTCTCGCCCTGGGGTACTGCAAGGATCAGGCCGACAAAAACCGCCGCAACTGCGCCTCTTTCGCGCCCGCCGCGGCGCTGAGGTGCGGGGTCGAGGCATCAGATCCGGCGTCGTTCGCCATCAGCGCACCTCAGGCCAGCGGCGCGCCGTCGCCTGGAGCGGTCCCGGACGGCGCGCGACCGATCCACCGACGCAAGGGTTGTAGCAGGGCGCATTCCCTGCGCCCGTCCCCTGGGGGCGGCGAGCACATCGGCGTCGGGTGTCAGCCCCCCTGCCCCTCGGCCGCATGGGACGAGGCCGAGCTTCCGCGCGAGCGCCTCGACGCGGCCCGCGTCGAGCAGGGCGAGCGCCCCGGCAGGTCGAACGGGATCGCGAGCGCGCGCGCCGGTTCGTCGCCTGTCCCGAGCGGCGCGAGGCCGAGCCGCGCGCGCCTCAGCGCGCCGAGCCGGACACGACGCGCCCCTTGAACGCGATCGGCACCTCGAGCGCGCTCGCCGCCTCGACGAGCAGCGCGTGCTCGCTCTCGTGGATCACGCCGTCGGCGGCGACCAGCCGGACCGCCAGCTCGATCGCGGCCTCGCGCATCCGCACGTCGGGCAGGCGCGCGCGGAGCGCTGCGAAGCGGCCGCTCCTGCCCTCCTCGCGCACCGAGCGCTCGATGATGGCGACGAGCGACTCGACGACCTCCGCCCCGATGCGGCCCGCGCTCATCGCCGTCGCGTGCGCCGTGAGCTCGGCGCGCTCAGCCTCGTTGATGGATCCGTCAGCGTACGCGGCGAGGAACATGATCTCGACCATCGCCTCGAGCTTGCTGATCTCGAGGTGAGGAAAGGAAAGCTGCGTCTCGTCCATCATGAGGTCCTGAGGCCAGCGTATCACGACCCCACGGGACGCGGCGCCCCCCACGCCCGCCCGCTCGCTCGACGCCGGTGCGCTCGGCGCGGCCGATCCGCCGCGCTGCCCGGGCCTGCCCGCCTGGCCGCGATGCGCTCGCTTCCGGGATTCCGGGAGCGCGCGGCGAAACTTCTCATCGAGCGCGGCGCCGGTTGGTGCTCAACTCCTCCCCCGATCGGCTCCTCCACCTCGGCCGATCCACCCGGACCTCGGTCCTTCTCCCCACCCCAACCCCGGCCCGACCTCGACCCCGACCATGAGCTCCACCACCCCGACCGACCTCTTCCTCTCGCTGACCCCGCACAAGGTGATCGAGGCCGTCGAGGCCGCAGGCGTCTTCTGCAACCGCGTCTGCTATCCGCTGAACTCGTTCGAGAACCGCGTCTACGAGGTCGAGCTCGAGGACCGCACCCGCATCATCGCGAAGTTCTACCGGCCAGGGCGCTGGACGCGCGAGCAGATCCTCGAAGAGCACCGCTTCCTCGCCGAGCTCGCGGACGCCGAGATCCCCGTCTGCCCGACGCGCCCGTTCCCCGACGGCGAGACGCTCAAGCAGATCGATCACATCCAGTACTGCCTCTTCGAGCGCATGGGCGGGCGCGCCCCCGACGAGCTCGGAGACGAGCTGTTCGCGCGCCTCGGCAGGCTCGCCGCCCGCATCCACAACGTGGGCGCGCAGAGGACCGCCGAGCACCGCGTCCGGCTCTCCGCCGACTCGTACGCGCGCGAGGACCTCGGCTGGCTCGCCGAGCGCAAGGTCGTCCCCGCCGCCGTCGCGGCGCGGTACCTCGCGGCCGCGCGCGCCGTCGCCGACGCGGCCGAGGAGCGCCTGCGCGGCGTCGACGTGCACCGCATCCACGGCGACCTGCACCCGGGCAACCTGCTCCTCCGCGACGGCGCCCTCCGCGTGCTCGACTTCGACGACATGGTCGTCGGCCCCGCCGTGCAGGACCTCTGGCTCCTCCTCCCCGGCCGCGACGCCGCCGCACGGCGGCAGCGCGAGCTCTTCATCGAGGCCTACGAGGAGCTCCGCCGCTTCGACCGCTCGACCCTCGCCCTGATCGAGCCGCTGCGAGGCCTCCGCATGATCCACTACGCCGCCTGGATCGCCCGGCGGTGGCACGACCCCATTTTCCCGAGGACTTTCCCGCACTTCGGCACGGAAGCGTACTGGCGCGACGAGGCGAGCTCGCTCGAAGAAGTGATTCAGCTTACGAATTCTGGCGACGGCGGCGGCCCCGGCGGGGGCGACGACGAGCCGCCGCCGAGCGGGGGCAAGTACTTCTGGGACCTGAACTGACCGGCGCGCCGGCCGGGAGCGTCGCGCGGGAGCGCCGCGCGGCGCTCGGGCGCGATCAGAGGCGCTTCAGCACCAGGATCAGCCGCCACGCCGCGGCGTGCTCGAACGGCACGTCGACGTTGAAATCGCCGAGCGTCGCGACCAGCGACAGCTCCGGCACCCGCTCCGCGACGCGCCGCCAGCCGGCCAGGTCCGGGACATACCAGGTCGACTCCTGCCGGATCGACGAGAGCTCCCGCGGCGCGCCGCCGTTGCGCCGGGCCGAGCACACGACCTCGAGGCTCACGGGCACCACGCGATCGGGCGTCGCCCGCTCGGTGTGGATGCGGAAGCGCGCGTCGATCGACTGCTCGCCGCGCAGCTCGGTCCACTCGGTCCGGTTCACGCCGGACGGCGTGAGATCGGCCGGGTGCGTCGCCTCGATGACGTGGACGCCGCCCGGCAAGAGGAGCGAGGCCGCGAGCCTGAGGTGGCGCTCGAGCGCCGCCGGCGTGGCGAGCTGGTGGATCGCCGAGAGCGGCACGAACGAGAGATCGACCGGCGCGACGTCGGGGCGCTCGTCGAGCTCCGCGCAGCAGAAGCGCACGCCGGCGCCGCGGGCGCCCGCGGCGCGCTCGGCGTAGGCGATCATCGCCGCGGAGCCGTCGGCCCCGGCGCAGCCGACGCCGAGCTCCGCGAACGCCTCCAGGTGCCGCGCGGGCCCGCAGGCCCACGAGAGCACGCGCTGCACCGGTCGGGCGCCGAAGCGGCGCGCGCAGGCGAGCAGGAAGTCGCGCTCCGCGGCGTAGTCGCGGTAGCCGAAGGCCGCGTCGTAGAGCGCGGGCTCCGGCGCGGGCGCCGCGTCCGCCGCGGCCGGCGAGGCGGCGCGCGCCCCCTTGCCGGCCGGGGGCGCGGCCGAGGCGCGCGCCGGGGCGACCCGCTTCGTGTAGATCATGAGATCGTCGCCCGGCGCGTAGAAGTCGGCGATGACCGCCGCCCGCGTGAACTGCACCGCGTCGTAGAAGCGCACCGCCGCGCCGTGCCCCTCCCGGCTGCCCGTCTCCACGCGCACGAGGCCGCCGCCCTCGCGCGCGATCTCGGCCTCCATGGTGGCGACGAGCCCGCGCGCCACGCCCGAGCGCGCGAAGTCCGGCGAGGTCGCGATCCAGTACAGATCGTACGTGGCCTGCGTCATGGGCGTGCGGCCGTAGCAGAGATAGCCCGCCAGCCGCTGCGCACCGCCGCCGCTCGGCGCGCCGTGGAAGCTCAGCACGAACCGGTAGCCGTCCGACGAGGGCTGGGCCAGCGTCACGTCGACGAGCTCCAGCGCCACCGCGCGCTCGTCGTCCGTGAACGCCGGGAGCGACTCGAGCAGCTCCGCGATGAGCGGCCGGTCTTCGGGGCGGAGGCCGCGCTGCGTGATCACGGCGCCTCGGGCGCGGCGGCGAGGGCGCCGCGGGCAGCGGAGCGCGCTCCTCCTACGACTACGCGCGCGCGACCCCGCGCCGGGGCGCGGCCCCGCGCGCGGAGCAGATCGCCCTGGCGCGGGCCGCGGGCGAGCGCGGCGCGGAGGATCTCCCCGACAACGTCGGCGTAGGACAGGCCGGCGCGCGCCGCCGCGCGCGCGAAGCCGGCCTCCGGCGAGAGATCGCAGTTCGGGTTGACGTCGATGACGTACGGCGTGCCGCGCTCGTCGAGGCGCACGTCGACGCGGCCGTAGTCGCGCAGCCCGAGCACCTCGAAGGCGCGGCGGCCGACGGCGACGACCCGGCGCAGCTCGAGCGGCCGCAGCACCGCCGCCGTGGAGGGCGTGCCGATCGACGCGGCCGTCTCCGGGCGCCACTTCGACTCGTACGTGACGACGTGCGGGTGCCCCTCGGGCAGGCCCTGGAACGTGATCTCGCCGGGCGGCAGCACGCGCGGCGTCGGCCAGCCGAGCAGCGAGACCGAGATCTCCCGCCCGTGCACGTAGCGCTGCACCACGACCGGCTGGCGGCACTGCGCGACCACCGCGGCCACCTGGTCGCGGAGCGCGGCGCGATCGCGGACGACCGAGCCGCGATCGATGCCGGTCGAGCCGTCCTCGCGCTCCGGCTTCACGATGGCCGGGAAGGCGACGTCCGGGATGCGATCCGGGCCGTCGACCCGCACCGTCTCGGGCACGCGCACGCCGGCGCGCGCGAGGATCCAGTTCGCCTCGGCCTTGTGCAGGCAGCTCCGGAGCGCGACGTGGTCGCTGCCCGTGAACGGGAGGTCGAGCCCCGCGAGCAGCCACGCGCACATGACCTCGTGGCGGCTGTCGCCGTCGAGCGCCTCGCACAGGTTGAAGATCACGTCGGGGCGATGTTCGCCGATGGCGGCGAGCACCTCGCTCGGCCGGAGCACGGGGCGGTGCGCGACGCGCGCGCCCGGGGACGCGGCGAGGGTGGCGAGGACGCTCTCGGCGACGGCCGCGCTACCGTCCTCCCGGCCGAGCCGGAGCCGGCCGCTCCCCACCCGCTGCGCCAGTGGCGGCTCGTCGACGGCTTCCTCCGGGTCTCTGTTGGACAGGAGCAGTATCCGGGGCTCAGACACCGCGCGCCTCCGGGCCACAGCGCCGCGCGCCCGCGCGGGGCGCAAGAGCGCGCGACAGCGGCGCCGAGCTCGAGGAGCAACCCGCGACCCGGCTGTCCGCGCCGGAACGTGGAGAATGCACCCCGTCGAAGGACACGCGAAGGCGACGGAATCCGTGCATGCAAGTGGCGCCACTTCACCAGCTTGCCCGGCAATCGCAAGGGGAGATTTGCGCTCTCCGGACGGAACCGGCGATGCAGCGCGCCATGGCTCGAAGGCGCCGCGCCGCGTCCGCTCCGGCGCGACGCGCCTGCGAGCGAGCTCGTCGGCCCGAGGGGGCCCCGGACAACCGATGTCCGGTGAGCCAGCCGCCAACTCCGGGCGTCTGCGCGGCGGATCCAGGCGCGCCCGCGACGGGCAGAGAGGGACGCGCGCTGGAGGGAGAGGGGCGCCCGGCAGAGCGCGGGCGAGCGGCGGTGAGGAGGGAGGATCGCCGGGGAGGGCCGGGCGCCAGAAAGGGCTTTCCTTTCCGGCGCCCTCGAGCCTGGGTGGCTCAGGCGGCCTGGCAGGCGGCGCTCGGCCGTCGATCGGCCGGGAAACAGGCCTGGATCTCGTCCATGCCGAGCGTCTCCTTCTCGAGGAGCGCCTTGACGAGCGCGTCGATCTCGCTGCGGCGGGACTTCACGATCTCGACGGCGCGCGCGAGCTGGGCGTCCGTGAGCGCTCGCGCCGTCTCGTCGACGCGGTCGAGCAGGGCCGGGCTCCGCGCGGGGTGCCCGTCGCCGACGCAGATGGGGCCGAGGTGGCTCATGCCGAGCTCCGCGACCATCTTCCACGCGATCGTCGAGGCGCGCTGGATGTCGTCGGAGGCGCCGGCCGTCATGGTCCCGAGGATCACCATCTCGGCGGCGCGGCCGCCCATCAGCATGCAGATCTGATCCTCGAGGTACTCCTTCCGGTACATCAGCCGATCCTTCTCGGGGAGCGCCTGGGTCACGCCGAGCGCGCGGCCCCGCGGCAGGATCGACACCTTGTGCACCGGATCGCAGCTCGGCGCGAGCAGCCCGACCGCGACGTGCCCGGCCTCGTGCACGGCGGTCGCGTAGCGCTCGTCCTCGTCGATCAGCACCCCCTTGCGCTCGAGCCCCATGAGCACCCGGTCGCGCGCGCGGTCGATGTGCGTCGGGTCGACCGCGTCGGCGCCCTCGCGGGCCGCGAGGATGGCCGCCTCGTTGAGGAGGTTGGCCAGATCGGCGCCCGAGAAGCCCGGCGTGCTGCGGGCGATGTACCCGAGATCGACCTCGCCCTGGAGCGGGATCGGCCCGGCGTGGACGTTGAGGATCTCCTCGCGGCCGCGCACGTCGGGCAGCGGCACGGTGACCTTGCGATCGAAGCGCCCCGGCCGGAGCAGCGCGGGGTCGAGCATGTCGGCGCGGTTGGTCGACGCGATCACCACGATGCCGGTCGCGTGGTCGAACCCGTCCATCTCGACGAGCAGCTGGTTCAGCGTCTGGTCGTGCTCCGCGGAGGCGGAGTCGCCGTGCCCCTTGGCGCGCGCCCGCCCCACGGCGTCGATCTCGTCGATGAAGACGATGCACGGGGCGGCCTTGCGCGCCTCGGCGAAGAGGGCGCGGACGCGGGAGGCGCCGACGCCGACGAACATCTCCTGGAAGCTCGACCCCGACGCCGAGAGGAACCGCACGCCCGCCTCGCACGCGACGGCGCGCGCCAGCAGCGTCTTGCCGGTCCCCGGCTCGCCGGTGAGCAGCACGCCCCGCGGCGGGCGGCCGCCGAGGCGCGCGAACCGGTCGGGGCTCTTCAGGAACTCGACCGTCTCGGCGAGCTCCTGCTTGACCTCGTGCATCCCGGCGACGTCGGCGAAGCGCACGGGCGCCCGCGCGACCCCGGCCTTGGCGTCGGTGAAGACCTTGGGGCTGCGGCGCCGGGTCACCGTGAAGAGCGCGAACCCGACCGCGGCGAGGACGACCACCGGCAGCACGGCGGAGGCGGCGCGCGACGGCGCCTCCCGGGAGGCGAAGTCGACCGAGGCGCCGGCGCCCGCGAACCGGGAGACCAGCTCCTGCCGGAGCGTCGGCTCGTCGACGACGGCGGTCACCATCTCGCCGCCCGCCTGGCGCACGAAGAAGCGGTCGCCGCTCACCTCGACCGCGGTCGCCTGCCCCGCCTGCGCGATCTGGAGCAGCTCGGTGTACGTCGCCGCGCGCTCTTTGGGAGCCGCGCGGAGCGCGAGCCCCAGAGTCACCGCGAGCACCACCCCCATGATCCCGAGCACCCAAAGCCGGCGACCCGCGGGCCCCAGCCGCTTACCCACCTGCAAGAACCAGGAATTCACTGCTGCGCCACCTCACTACCCCGACGTCGGGCCGGAGCGGATCTCAGGTGTAGCAAGGATAGGAACCTCAGGAAGTTCCTTCTGCGATCATTCTGAGCGGCCTGAGCACAGAATACTGCGAAAGGATGGTGGCGCCGTAAAACGGAGCGCGGAGAACGGAGTTCGGTGTAATCAAACTCGCCAACTCGACTGCCCAGCTCGTCGACTCCAACTGCCGAGCTCGCCGGCCCTGAATTGACGAGCTCGCCGCAGGATCGTCGCTGGCGAGAGGCCGGCGGCAGGGCGGGAGACGCGCTGTCTGCGCGCTAGGCGCCGGCGGCGCGCGCGGCGTCCCCGAGGGGCAACGAGAAGCGGAATGTCGTCGCGCCGCCGGGGGTGCTCTCGACGGAGATGCTGCCCCCGTGCGCCTCCACGAGCCCCTTCGTGATGTAGAGGCCGAGGCCCACGCCGCGGATGCGGCGCGGATCGCCCTCGGCCGCGCGCGAGAAGCGCTTGAACAGGTGCGGTAGAGACGCCTCCGCGATTCCTGGGCCCGAGTTGGTCACGGCGACCTGCGCGAAGGAGCGGTCGACGCTGACGGCCACCACGATGTCGCCGTCCGGCTGGCCGTACTTGGCCGCGTTGGAGAGCAGGTTGGTGACGATCTGCTCGAGCCGCCCGGGGTCCGCCGGGACGGCGGGCACGTCGCCGTTCACCTCCAGGCGCACGGCGTGGCCGGCCGTCGCCGCGGCCGACTTCTCGAGGATCTCTCCGAGCTGCGCGCGGAGATCGACCGGAGAGCGATCCAGCGTGAGCTGCCGCGCCTCGATGCGCGAGGCGTCGAGGAGGTCGTCGATCATGCGGCGCAGCCGCTCGACGGACGAGGCGATCCTCACGAGCTGCTTCTGGCCGTCCGCGGCGGGCTGCTCGCCGGACCGGGGGCGCAAGAGGTGGCTCGCCGTCGCGATGACCTGGATGGGCTGGCGGAGGTCGTGAGCGATGATGCTGATCCACTCCTGGCGCTGCCGCTCCATCTCCTTGAGCGCCGAGATGTCCTGGAAGACCGCGACGGCGCCCTCGATCTCGCCGCCGTCCGAGCGCACCGGCGCGGCGTTGACCAGCACCGGGACGAAGGCGCCCTCGGCGCAACAGAGCAGCCCTTCGGCGCCCGTCACGACCTCCCCGCGATGCAGGGCCCGGGTCAGCGGGCGCTCGGCCCAGCCGACCGGCTCTCCTCCCGGCGTCCTGTGATCGAAGAGCACCGCGTTGCCCCACGGGTCGAGCTCGCCCGCCGTGCGCGAGGCATACTGGAGCGCCAGCCTGTTGCACGTGATGAGCCGGCCCTCGGCGTCGACCAGGACCGCCGCCTCGGGCATCTGCTCGACGACCGCCTGGAGCCGCTTTCGTTCGTTCGCCTCGGCGCGGCAGAGGCGCGCGGTCTCGATCGCGCTGCAGGTCCGGTCGGCGAGCAGCTTCGCGGCGCGCTCGTCGTCCTCGGTGAACGGCGGGCGGCCGGGGCGCTTGCCCAGATACAGGTTGCCCACGCTCCGGCCGTGGAAGCGGAGCGGCACGCCCAGGAACCCCTCGATCGCGTGGTGGTGCGGCGGCAGCCCGATGAAGTCGGGGTGAGCGCGCACGTCGGCGAGCCGGATCGGCCGGCCGTCGCGGGCCACCGCGCCGAGGACGCCGATCGGGCGCGGGAGCGCGTCGATCCGCGCGATCTGCTCCGCGGGGACGCCGCTCGGGACCCAGGCGTCGAACGGCTGCCGGCCGTCCTCGCCGATGCCGAGCGCCGCGTAGTCGGCGCCCGAGATCTCCTTCGCGTGCCGCGTGATGACCTCCAGCAAGGAGCGCATCCCCGACGGGGAGCGCGGCAGGTCCGCCAGCGTCTCCGAGACCGCCGCGCACGCGGCGCCGATCGCCTCGAGCTGCGAGCGGATGCGCCGCTCCGCCTCGTGGGCGCTCGCGACCTCCGCCTCCATCGCCTTGCGGCGCCCGATGTCGCGGCAGATCGTCGAGACGCCGGTGGCGCGGCCCGCGGCGTCCGCGATCGACGACACCGTGACCTCGATGTCGATGTACCTGCCGTCCTTGGTCCGGCTCACGGACTCGAAGCGCTCGACGCGCTCGCCGCGGCGCAAGCGCGCGAAGAGGGCCTCCGCCTCGCCGGCGCGCTCGGGCGGGCACAGGATGGGCAGCTTCTTCCCGATCACCTCGCCGGCGCTGTAGCCGTAGAGGCGCTCCGCGCCCGGGTTCCAGCTCAGGATGGTCCCGTCGAGGGCGCAGCCGATCACGGCGTCGTCGGAGGACTGCGCGACGGTCGCCAGGAAGGCGCGCGCCTGCTCCGCCAGGCGCCGCGCCTCGTCGAGGAGGTTCATGCGCGCCGCGCTGATCCAGAGCAGGGTCCCGAGCAGGAGCGTCGTGAGGGCCGAGGCGAGCGACAGCGACGCCTCGAGGGGGTAGGCCCCGAGCTCGGCGCCGATCAGGAAGATGCGGCCGATCGCGAGCGGAACCAGGATGATGTACGGCAGGAAGCGCCGCAGCAGGCTGCCTCCGGGGCCGCTGGCCATCAGCACGGCGAACGCCCCGCAGCCGGGCCGCGCCACGAGGAGCCCGACGCAGAGCGCGAGGAAGGCGATCGAGGCGTGGAGCGCCATACCCGTGAACGGGAACAGCGGCGGCAGCCCGTAGAAGTAGCCGACGCCGAACACGTAGCCGGTCAGCGCGGTCAGCGCGAGCGCCGCGGCCGACAGCGCGGCGCCCTGCGAGAGCCGGCAGGCCCGCCGCGTCTCCACGGGCAGCGAGAGGAGCGCCGCGCCGATCAGGACGCAGCAGATCGCGGTGTTCGGCGGCGGCCTGCCGGGGAACTTGCTCGGGAACCCCACGCGAGCCGGGAACAGCAGGCGATCGAGGCCGAGATCCCACCCGAAGACGTACTGCGCGAGGGCCGCGAGGCCGAACGCGACGACGCCGGCGGCGCACGCATGCCCGAGCAGCCGGCGGAGCGGCGCCCGAGGCCCGCGCCCGCCCAGGGCCCAGAGCGACACGCCCGCGAGGACGAGGGCGGCCGCGGTGTTGGGCACCATGCTCGGCAGGTCGTCCGCGATGGAGATGAGGCGGGTCGACTGGATCGACCAGCCGAGCAAGGCCAAGCCCCCAAGGACGGATGAACAGGCTGCCGCGATGGCAACACCGCGCGGCGCGCCGTTCGATGGCGCCATCGCCCCGCCGTCTTTCATCGAGTCCTCCCAACCGCAGCATAGTGCCGGGGCTACGGGGGTGGCCTGGTTCCAGGGGCGCAAACCGGGCGGTGCGCTCGCCGTCCGACCTCAATGGAACCGCGCGCTCCAGGGTGGGCCGACCTCATGCGCCGCGCCGGAGGGAGCAGGCGGCGAGGCTCAGGCGCGCCGCCGGAGCGCCGGCGGCGACGCCATCGCGCGCGCCGGGCGAGGGCGCGCGGCGCTGCTCAGCGCTTCGGCCCGAAGATGGCCGCGTCGGCGGAGAGCCTCCCCGGCCCGAGCAGGAGCAGCACGAGGGAGATGCTGAAGTAGACCGCCGCCACCTCGTAGGAGGAGGCGCCCATCGCGAAGAACGGATCGCCCTGCGTCAGGTGCACCGAGACGGCGACGGCCATGGTGATGGCGATGCCCAGCGACGCGAGCGGCGTCAGGAGGCCGATGATCCAGGCGATGCCGCCGCCGACCTCGGCGATCGCGGCCAGCGCCTGCAGGAAGCCCGGAACGGGCGCGGTGGGCCCCATCCAGCTGAAGGGGGCCTGGATCTTCCCCCAACCGTGAAAGATGAACGCGATGCCGGTGACGACGCGAAGCGCGAGCAGGCCGATCGAGCCCGAGAACGGCACGTCGGTCACCCGCAGGAATTTGGTGAGCATCGGGAGCACTCCTCTCGGGCTCGGTAGTAAGGAAAAATGCAGAGAACATCAAGATCGCGCGCCCGAGGTCGACCCGCCGCACGCCGAAACCGACGCGCCGCCCCCCTCCCGCATCGCCGCGGCGCGGGCGGGGCGAGCCGGTCCGCGCTTCACGCGCTGGGGTGCTGGTCGCGGCCGCGCGCGGGGGTCGCGGCGCCCGAGCGCCCGTCGTTGAGGGCATCCAGGCACCGCCGCTTGATCGCGGCGAACTCGCTCGAGCCCACGATCGCGGCGCTCCTCGGCCGCTCGAAGGGCACGGCCAGCTGCGCGCCGACGCGGCACGGCCTGCCGGTCATGAGGGCGATGCGATCGGACAGGAAGATCGCCTCGTCGATGTCGTGCGTGACGAACAGCACCGTCGTGCGCACGTGGCGGATGACGTCGAGGAGCAGCGCCTGCATCGAGAGCCGGGTCTGGGCGTCGAGCGCGCTGAACGGCTCGTCCATCAGGACGACGCGCGGCTCGGTGATCAGCACGCGCGCGATCTCGACCCGCTGCTGCATGCCGCCGGAGAGCTGCGACGGATAGGCGTCCTCGAACCCCGACAGCCCGACGAGGTCGAGCAGGCGGCGCGACGCCTCCCGGCGCTCGCGCTCGGGGACGCCGCGCATCTTGAGGCCGAAGCCGACGTTGTTCAGCACCGTCTTCCAGGGCAGCAGCGAGCACTGCTGGAAGACCATGCCGCGATCCGGCCCGGGCGCCTCGACCGGCTCGCCGCCGACCACGATGCTGCCGCGCTCGGGCGCCACGTACCCGGCGACGGCGTTCAGGATCGTCGACTTGCCGCACCCGGACGGGCCGAGCAGGCTCACGAGCTCGCCGCCCTCGACGCTCAGATCGAGATCCCGCACCACCTCGACGCGGCGGGCGCCCGCCCCGAGGGCCACGGACAGGCCGCGGATCTCGACGTCTCCCCCCGGGCTCTCCCGGCGCGGCGCGCGCGCGGCGGGCGTCATCGGCCCTTCTCCACCGGCCGGTGCCAGGGGGTGAGCCACGCGCCGATCCGCTGGACGAGCGCGCTGCTGAGCATGCCCATCAGGCCGATGAGCAGCATGCCGAGGACGATGTCCGGGTAGCGCTGCAAGTTGTACGACTCCCAGGTGAAGTAGCCGATGCCGTACTGGCCGCCGATCATCTCGGCGGTGACGAGGCAGAACCAGGACGTGCCCATGCCGATGCTCATCCCGGTGACGATGCTGGGCAGCGCGCCCGGGAGCACCACCTCGAGGAAGAGGCGGAAGGGGCGCGCGCCGAGGCTGCGCGAGCTCGCGATGAGCCGCGGGTCGAGGGCGCCCACGCCGTGGATCGTCGCGAGCAGGATCGGGAACAGCGCCCCCATGTACGTGATGAAGATCATGCTCAGCTCGGCCGACGGGAACATCAGGATGGCGAGCGGGAGCCAGGCGACGCCGGGGATGGGGCGCAGGACCTCGAGCGGCGGCAGGAGCGTGTCCTCGGCGAGCCGCGAGCGGCCGATGAGGAGCCCCAGCACGACGCCCGTGGCGCCCGCGGCGGCGAAGCCCGCGAGGACGCGGAGCACGCTGCTCTGGAGGTGCAGCCAGAGCTTCGGCGAGCCGAAGAGCTCCCGGGCCGCGACGAGGACCTCGGTCGGCGCGGGCACGTTGATGAACGTGACGAGGCCGAGGTCCACGCGCGACGTCGACGCCCACTGCCAGAGGGCGACGCACGCGGCCACGGACAGCACGCGGAGGAGGGCGCGGCCGAGGTCGCGCCGCGGGCCGCGCTCGCTCCGCGGGCCGCCCGGCGCCGCGGACGCGCGCTGCGGCGGCGCGCTCGCCGGCGCGGGCGCGAAGGCCGCGCGGCCGCCGAGGGCCGGCCCGGCCGGCGCGCTGCGCTCGGAGATCATCGTCATGGCGCCGCCGCCGTGAGCTTCGTGAGGTCGCCCCGCAGCGTCGCGAAGTCGACGACCGCCGCGGCGTTCTCCGCGGCCCACCGCTCGGCGTCCTCCTTCGCCAGGAACGCCGAGAGGCTGCCGTCGGGGCGCCGCGCGTACCACGCGCGATCGGCGAGCAGCTTCACCCCGCTGATGCGATCGTGCACGAAGGCGACGCGGATCTCCTTGCCCTCGGCCGTGAGCCGCTTCAGCGCGGCGAGCGCGGAGCCGGGGCTCGCGTACGCGCGCACCTTCGGCTCGCCCCCGACCCAGATCTGCGCGGCCAGCGTCGGCTCGGCGATCGGCTCGCCGGACAGGGCGTCGCTCCCGGAGAGCGGGAGCTTCGCGTAGCTCGCGAGCCGCGCGTCGTAGTCGAGCCCGAGCTCCTGGGCCGCGCGACGGATGTAGCGGTCGTCCACGAACGCGCCCACGTCGAGCGTCGTGTCGGTGCGCTTGAGCAGCGTGAGCGTGTCGACGGCCACCTGGAGCGCGCGGCGGACCTCGGGCTTGACGGTGAAGTCCCGCGTCTGGATGCCGAGCGGCCCGTGGAACATGTAGGCGACCTCGGCGTCGACGCCGGTCACCTTCTCGATGAGCTCGCTGTACTTCTCGGGCTCCTCCGCGAACAGCCGATCGGCCTCGAGCGCCGCCTTGAGGAAGGCCACCACGATCTCCGGGTGCTCCTCCGCGTACGCCGCGCGCGCCAGGACGCCGTGCGCCGTCGGCACCTGGACGCTGGAGCCGTCGTAGATCTTCCGGGCGAAGCCGCGGAACGGGAACAGCTCCGCGAACGGGACGAAATCGGCGTGCGCGTCGATCTTCTTCGCCTTCAGCGAGGAGCCGCCGACCTCCGGGGACTGCGACACGAGCGTCACGTCCTTGTCCGGATCCCAGCCGAGATCGCGGATCGCCCGGAGCAGCATGCCGTGGGCGGACGAGCCGAACGGGACCGAGATCTGCTTGCCCTTGAGGTCCTTCAGGCCCTGGGCCGGCGAGTCGAGCGGCACGACGACGCCGTTGCCGCTCCCGAGCGCGCTGCCCGAGAGCGTGGCGACGTAGAGGCTGCGGCTCCCCTGCTTCTGATGGGCGACGCCGTTCAGGACGCCGGGGAAATCGGCCATCGCGCCGATGTCGAGCTTGCCGGCCACCATCTCGGTCGTCAGCGGCGGCCCCGAGGTGAAGTCCTTCCACTCGATCTCGTAGGAGACGTCCTTGTACTTGCCGTCCCTCGGGAGGTGCTTCTCGAGCAGCTTGAGCTCCCGGATCAGGAGCCCGCCCGTGGCGCAGTTGATGGTCGTGTCCTGCGTCCCGATGGCGATGCGGATCGTCCGCTTCTCTGCCTTCGTGCACGCCAGGCCGACGAGGACCGCCGCGAGGAGCAAGAGCACGCGCGCTGCCTGGATCATCGGCTCAATCCCTCGCCAAGGTTGCATGTCGTCCGGCCGCGGCCCGGATGGCCTCGAGGGCGCGGGCCGCCGCCTTCCGCACCTCGACGTCGGCGTCGCCGAGCAGCCGCCCGAGCGGCGCCTCGGCGGACGCCGCCGCGAGCTCGCCGAGCGCCTGGGCTCCGGCCTTGCGCAGATCCGGGACGTCGCTCCCGAGCAGCCCGACGAGCTCCGGCGCGGCCGAGGCGGCCCGGAGCCGCCCCAGCGCGAGCGCCGCCTCCTTGCGGACCTGCCACGCAGCGTCCTTGAGCGCGCCCCGGAGGTGCGGCGCGGCGAGGCCGTGCGCCGAGCGGCCGAGCACGATGGCGGCCTCGGCGCGGACGCGCCAGTCGCCGTCGGAGAGCAGCGCGATGAGGTCCTCGACGAGCCCCGGCGCGCCGAGAGAGTCGAGCGCGCCGATCGCGACCTGCCGCACCCGCGCGTCGGGATCGCGCAGGCTCCCGCGGAGCGCGCGCGCGGTCTCGGGCCGCCGCAGGTAGGCCAGGGCGAGGACCGCCTCGCGCCGCACCTCGGGCGACGGGTCGAGGAGCGCGCCCTCGAGGTGCTCGAGCGCCCGCGGATCGCGGATCTCGCGGAGCGCAACGATCACCGACATGCGCACGAACGGGTTGTCGTGACGCATTGCGTCAATCAGGTGGGTGGCCGCGTCCGCCCCGCGCAGCTCGCGGAGCGCCGTGGCGGCCGCCTCGCGCACGTGGGCCTCGTCGTCGTCGAGCGCCCGGAGGATGGCGGGCACCGCGCGCGGGTCGCCGAGGTCCTCGAGGTGCCCCAGCGCGAGCGCCCGCACCGTGGGGTCCTCGTCGCGGACGGCCTCGATGAGGGGGTGGAGGATCTCCGGATCCGACAGATCCTCGATCTGGGTCAGCGCGAGCTGGCGCGCGCCGGGGTCGGGATCCCGGAGCACGCTGACGAGCTCCTGTGCGAGCGAAGGTTGTGTCATGTCGTCTCTCCGCCTCGACCCGCTACCGGAGGAGGAAGGGGATCTTCACGGTGATGGCCTCTTTGGGGCAGTCGATCTCGCACGCGAGGCAATACCAGCACTCGTCGTAGGCCATGTGCGCCTTCTTCGTCTCCGGGTGGACGGCGAGGCAGTCGACGGGGCACGAGTCGATGCAGATGCGACACCCCTTGATGCAGGACGGCTCGTCGATGACGACCGGCAGATCGAGCCGGACGGAGGCCTCGGCGTTGCCTGCGGTCTTGGCGCGCTGCGCCTTCACGGACTCTCGGTTGAGAAGGTGACCCATGGATTGACCTCGTTGCTCGTCAGAGCGGGGCGCGCTGCTCGTCGGCCGGGATGCGCAGCCGGTGGTAGGTTTTGAGCTCGCCGTCGTCGATCGGGAAGAGATAGGGCTCCACGGGCCGCTTGAAGGCGACCATCTCGCCGTCGTCGCCCTTCTTCAGGTTCACGTGCGTGAACCAGCGGCGGTCATCCATCTCGGGGTAATCGAGCCGGTAATGGTAGAGGCCCCAGCGGCTCTCGGTCCGGTACAGCGAGGCGCGCGCCGCCATCTCCGCGCAGTCGCGGATGAAGTGGCACTCCATCACCCGCATGAGCTCGTGCGGGCTCGTCGCCGTGACCTCCTCGAGCTCCTCTTTCGCGCGCAGGAAGTACTCGAGCCCGAGCGTCATCCGGTTGCCCGTCTTCGGCGGCTGCAGGTAGTCGTTCACGAGGCGCCGCACCTTGTACTCGTACTGGTGGGGCGCGACGCCGCTCGCCCGGGAGAGCGGGGCGAGGATGCGCTCGCGCTCGGCGTCGACCGCGGCGGCGAGCGGCTCGACCGCGGGCGTGCGATCGAGGTAGTCGAGCGCGTTCTGGGCGCAGATCTTCCCGTAGGTGAGCGCGCCGAGGAGGTAGTTGTGCGGCACGCACGCCATGTCGCCGGCGGCGTAGAGCCCGGGCACGGTGGTCTCGCCCTTCTCGTTGACCCAGACCCCCGACGCGCTGTGGCCGCTGCAAAGGCCGATCTCGGAGATGTGCATCTCGACGAGATCGCTCGCGTAGCTGTGCCCCCTGCCCTCGTGGAAGCGGCCGCGGCTCGGGCGCTCCGTCTGGTGGAGGACCCGCTCGACCTCGGTGATCGTCTCCGGGGCGAGGTGCGTGAGCTTGAGGTACACAGGGCCGTTCGCCGAGTGGAGCTCCCGGTAGAACTCGAGCATCATCTGCCCGCTCCAGTAGTCGCTCTCGATGAAGCGGTGCCCCCGCGCGTTCACCGTGTGCCCGCCGAGCGGGCCGGTGACGTAAGCGCACGCCGGACCGTTGTAGTCCTTGATGAGCGGGTTGATCTGGAAACACTCGATGCCCGAGAGCTCGGCGCCCGCGTGGTAGGCCATCGAGTAGCCGTCTCCGGCGTTCGAGGGGTTCTCGTACGTCCCGTGGAGATAGCCGGACGCCGGCAGCCCGAGGCGCCCGGAGGCGCCACAGCAGAGGATGACCGCCCTGGCCTTGATGATCTCGATGTGACCCTCCCGGGTGTCGAAGCCCATCACGCCGGCGACCTGCCCCTCGGTCACGAGGATCCGCGTCGCCATCACGCGGTTGATGACCCGCACCCCGGCGCGCTTCACCATGCGCGTGAGGATCTTCTTGAGGTCGTAGCCCTCGGGCATCGGGAGGACGTAGCTCCCGTTGTGGTGGACCTTCTTGACGTCGAAATCGCCAGAGCGCGTCTTCTGGAACTTGACCCCCCAGGAGTCGAGCTCCTGGATCATCGCGAAGCTGTTGCGCGCATATTCATAGATGGCGCGCTGGTTCACGATGCCGTCGTTGGCCACCGTGATCTCCTTCACGTACTGCTCGGGCGTCGAATGTCCGGGGATGATCGCGTTGTTCAGCCCGTCCATGCCGATCGCGATGGCGCCGCTCCGCTTGATATGCGCCTTTTCGAGGAGCACCACCCGCCCCCGGGGCAACCGCTGCTGCGCCTCCACCGCTGCAGTGGAGCCTGCGCTGCCGCCGCCCACGACGACGACGTCCGCCTCTGTCACGCGAATGTCCATTCCGAACCCTCGAGGTTTCCAGCGCGCACACGACGACCCCGCCGCCGATCAGCCCGGCCGCCAGGGGTCGGATGCCCGACGTCTTCCATCACGGACGTCGGATCCGCTTTACCGGATCCGCTTTAACAGACGGAGACACCCTGGGCAATCGCTTTTGTCGCCCCCGCCCGGCGGCGACGGCCGGGGGGCGGGCCCCGCGTGAGGGCGCCTTGCAAGCGAAAATTCAGCGTCGATGGTGGACGGCCGCGCGTCCGCGGAGCCGCGGCGCGCAGGCGGGCTCACCGCCCGCGCGGATCCCCGACCCGCCCAGAAAGATTCGCGTTTCCACCCTGGTTGTCTCCCCGAAGACGCGGGCGGGACGCTACCATGCGGGTCAACCCGTAGTCCTCCCATGGATCGGGGGAACCGCGCGCGGTCCTTCTTTCATCGGTCACCCTGATCCACCGCGCCCGGCGCCTCCCAGCCACGGCGCCCGCGCGCCGCTTCGCTGCATGGCCAAGCACCCGTCCCAGCTCGCCGACCTAGAGATCCAGCGCCGCCTCGGCGCTGGCGGCATGGCGGAGGTCTTCCTCGCCAAGAAGCGCGGCGCCGAGGGGACCTACAAGCTCCTCGTCGTCAAGCGGATCCTCCCCGCGCACGGGGCCTCGCGGCGCTTCCGCGCGATGTTCGTCGAGGAGGCCCACCTCGCGACCCGCCTGAACCACCCGAACATCGTCCAGGTCTACGAGTTCTCGGACCACGGCGAGGACGGGCTGCTCCTCTCGATGGAGTACGTCGAGGGCTTCGACCTCGGCAAGGTGATGCGCGCCGCCCAGCAGAAGGAATCGCGCATCCCGCCCCTCGTGTCGGCGTTCATCGTCTCGGAGGCGGCGAAGGGGCTGCACTACGCCCACGAGCGCAAGGACGAGGGCGGCATGCCGCTCGCCATCGTCCACCGCGACGTCTCGCCGCAGAACATCCTCCTGTCGTTCGAGGGCGTCGTGAAGATCGCCGACTTCGGCATCGCCAGCGCGAACCTCTTCCGCGAGGAGCCCGGCGTGCTGAAGGGCAAGTTCGGGTACATGTCGCCCGAGCAGGCGCGCGGCGAGCGCGTCGACCGGCGGAGCGACATCTACGCCCTCGGCGTCGTGCTCTACGAGCTGCTCGCCATGCGCTCGCCCTACGGCAAGCTCGACGACGAGGCGCTCCTCCAGGCGGTCAAGGAGGGCCTGTTCGACCCGCCGTCGGCCCACGCGCGCGACATCCCGGCGGAGCTCGAGGCGATCGTGATGCGCGCCATGGCGCACGCGCCCGAGGACCGCTTCCAGACCGCGCGCGACCTGGCCGGCGCGATCGCGCGCGTGCTGCTCGCGAAGCAGGAGCTCGTCGACAACGCGTCGGTCGAGCAGACCGTGGCCCACCTGCTCGGCCCGGGCCGCGGCGAGGACACGCGCGACGCGCGCCAGAACGCCGCGGGCGGCGCGGAGGAGCAGGCCGACGACGGCGGCTCCGCGGCGCAGCCGCAGACGCTCGCGGCGGTGCCGGCCGCGCGCACGGGCGGCGAGCACGAGAACACCGGGGCGCCGCGCGTCGTGCGCGAGGTGCGCCACGTCGCCGTGGTGACGCTGCGCATCGAGGGGGTGGACGAGCTGCTCGGGGCGCAGGGCCGGCTCGCCGGCAAGCGCAGCGGGCGCTCGATCCGCACGACCCTCGACGCGATCGCCTTCAAGCACGGGGCGATCTGGTCGTGGGAGTCGCACGCGAGCGCGCGCGCCGTGGTGGGGCTGCTCGCGAACCCGTCGCGCGCCGCGGCCGACGCGGCCTCGCTGGCCGTCGACGTGCACGAGGCGCTCGCCGGCGCGTCGGAGGACCTGCCCGTCGAGCTCCGCGCCGCGATCGGCATCGTCCGCGGCATCGCGTACGGCGAGCGCGACGAGCAGGGGCACCTCATCAACCACGTGCTCAAGGAGCCCGCGAACTTCCTGGCCGAGCGGCTCGGCTGCCGCACCCCGTTCGGCAAGACCTGGGTCGCGGGCGGCGTCTACCGCCTCGTCCGGCGCGACTTCCGCTGGGGCGACGCGCCGTCGCTCGATCTCAACGACGCCGGCGGCTACCAGGTCCCGCACCAGATGCGGCTCTACGCGCTGCAGCGCCCGCTCACCCGCGAGGAGCGGATGGCGGAGATCGCGCTCTCGCCGAACGACCTCGTGGGGCGCGACGCGGAGCGCGCCGACCTGCACGCCGCCTACCACCGCACGGTGTCGCCGCCCGTGAAGGGGCTCGCCGAGCCGCCGGCGCGCTACGGCGAGAGCGAGCCGCCGCCGCCGCCGAGCCGGCCGAGCAAGCCGCCGAGCCCGCCGGGCGGCGCGCTCCGGGGCCAGTCGGTGGCGCGCGTGATCGTCGGCGAGATGGGCATCGGCAAGAGCGCGCTCATGTCGACGTTCCTCTCGGAGCTCCCCGGCGAGGCGCGCGTGCTCCACGTCGAGTGCTCGCCGGTGAAGAGCGAGCTGCCGCTCGCCGCGGTCTGCGACGTGCTCCGCGACGTCACCGGGATGGGGCTCGACCACTCGATCGACGACGCGGCCCACGTGATCCGCGCCCTGCTCGGGTCCATCGCGCGCTCGCCGCTCGGGGCGCGCATCGTCACGCGCCTCGCCGAGCTCGTCACGGGCAAGCAGCTCGACCACCCCGAGGAGGACGCGGCGGCCTACGGCCGCGACGTGGTGGTGCGCGGCGTGAAGTACCTGCTCGGCTCGCTGGCGCGGCACCAGCCGCTCGTCGTCGTCATCGACGGCCTCCAGTGGGCCGACCGCCCGAGCCTGGAGCTCGTCTCGGAGCTCCTCAAGCAGCGCTCGGAGCGGCTCCCGGTCCTCGTGCTGCTGCTCACCCGCCCCGAGGAGCGGGTGACCCCGTTCATCGAGGGGCTCGTGCGCATCGAGCTCCGCGGCCTGAGCGCCGAGGAGCAGATGCGCCTCGTGGAGGCGCGCCTCGGCGTGCGCGAGGGCGTCTCGGCCGTCTGCGGCGAGCTCGTGCCGCGCGTCGCGGGCAACCCGTTCTTCCTGCTCGAGATGGTCGACGCGCTGCTCGAGCGGGGCACGCTGGAGATCGTCGAGCACCCGGACGGGCGGCACGAGCTGGTCCGCCACGACCGGACCGGGGACCGCGGCGAGCCGCTCCCGTCGACCCTGGAGCAGCTCATCGGCGACCGGCTGCGCGAGCTGCCGCCCGCGGAGCACGACGTCGTGAACTGGCTCGCGGTCGCCGGGGGCCCGCTGCTCAAGGACGACATCCTGAACCTGACGCGGCTCGCCGACGACGAGGCGGTGACGCGCCTCTGCGCCCGCGGCCTGTGCGATCGCCGCGCCGGGGCGGTGGACTTCCGGCACCCGCTCGTGCGCGACGTCGCCTACCTCGCGCTCGACAGCGCGAGCCGCGTGCGCATGCACCGGCGGCTCGGCGAGCACCTGTCGACGACGCCGCTCGCGCAGGGCCTCTCGGCGGCGATCGTGGCGCAGCACCTCGCGCGCGGGGAGGCGCCCGGGCCGGCGGCGGAGCTCTACCTCGACGCGGCGCGGGCCGCGCGCGCCGGGCACCAGGCGCAGCTGTCGCGCCGGTACTACGAGCGCGCGCTGTCGCTGCTGCCGACCGGCGACACCCGCCGGATGATCGCGCACGAGGCGCTGGAGGCGATCTTCCGCCACCTCGGCCGCCGCCGCGAGCGGAAGAAGCACCTCGCGGCGCTGCGCCAGCTGGCGCGGGAGAGCGGGCAGGCGCGCTGGGCGGCGCTCGCGCTCGTGCGCACCGCGCGGCTCGATCTCGACGAGGGCCACCTCGCCCGCGGCCTGCCGGCGGCGCAGCGGGCCGCCGAGATCGCGCGCATCGCGCGGCGGCCGGCGCTCGAGGTCGAGGCGCTCACGATCCTCTCGGAGGTGCTGCGCGAGCTCGGCGACGTCCAGGGCGCGATCAGCGCGGCCGACCGCGCGCTCCGGGTGACGCAGACGGGCGGGCTGACGCCGCGGGCGCGCGCGGAGGTGCTGCGCACGAAGGGGGTGCTCCTGCGCCGGGTCGGCCGCGTGCAGGAGGCGGTCGAGGCCTACGCCGAGGCGATCGCGGTGTTCCGCGCGGTGGGGGCGCGCCGCAGCGAGGCGCGCGCGAAGAACTCGCTCGCGGTGGCGATGTTCGTGCTCGAGCGGTTCGAGGACGCGATCGCGGTCGGGCTCTCGTCGATCTCCATCGATCTCGCGATCGGCGGGCGGTTCCAGATCGCGAAGACGCTGAGCAACATCGGCCACGCGTACGCAAAGCTCGGGGACCTGCCGCGCAGCCTGGCGTACATGAAGCGGGCGCGGGAGGCGCACGAGCGCTATGACGATCAGGACGCGCGGGCCGACACGCTCCTCTGCTCGGCGGGGATCCTCCTCGAAGCGGGCGACCTCGACGCCGCGCACACCCTCTGCGCCGATGCAGGCGCGCTCATCGCGGTGACCGGCAGCGTGTACGACATGATCCACGAGCGCAACGTGCGCGGCCTCCTCGCGAAGGCGCAGGGCGACGTCCAGGGCGCGATCGCGAACGCCTCCGAGGCGCGGCAGCTCGCCGAGTCGCAGGGGCTGATGAGCTACCACGCGTACGCGACCGCCATCGAGGCGGCGGCGCGGGTGGACGCGGGCGAGGTGCACTCGGGGGTGCTGCTCGCCCGGACGGCGCTCGGCGCGGTCGAGGCGGGCAGCTCGGAGTACGGCATCGAGGTGCGCGATCTCTGCTGCGAGGCGCTGCAGAAAGGCGCGCCGGCGAGCGCCGGGGACGCATACCACCGCGCCGCGACGCACGTGCAGAAGGTGGAGAGCTACATCCGCGACGCGCGGCTCAGGGCGCTGTTCCTGGAGCGCGCCGTGGTGCGGCGCATCCTGGCCGCGGAGGCCGAGGGTCCGGCGGCGGGGCACGACCCGCTCCGCCGCGGGGAGATGGCATGACGGGTACCGGCGGAAGGACAGGGACGAAGCCGCGGCGCAAGGTCGCGGTGATCCTCTCGGGCGGCGGCGCGCGGGGGGCGTACGAGGTCGGGGTGATGTCGTACGTGCTCGACGCGTTCGCCCGGCTCCGGGGGGCGCCGCCGCGGATCGACATCCTGTGCGGGACGTCGGTCGGGGCGGTGAACGCGTGCTACCTCGCGGCGCACCTCGACGACCCGACGCTGGGGGTGCGGCGGCTCGTCAACCTGTGGACGCAGCTGAAGCTCGAGACGGTGCTCGGCTTCGGGGTCCGGCAGGCGATCTCCTTGCCGAAGCTCATGTTCGGCGGCGGCTCGGAGGGCGTGGGCCTGTTCGACGTGTCGCCGATGCAGAAGCTCGTCGAGCGCGAGATCCCGTGGCGCGCGATCGCGCGCACGCTGCGCCACGGCTACCTGTCGGCGGTGAGCGTGTCGGCGACGGAGATCGCGACGGGCCGGACGGTGATCTTCATGCAGACCGGCCCGGACGGCGCGCTGCCGACGACGGCGCCGCCGCGGACGATCATCCGCGGGGCGCTGATCGGCCCGCCGCACGCGCTCGCGTCGGCGGCGATCCCGATCCTGTTCCCGCCGGTGCGGATCGGCCGGGATCTGTTCATGGACGGGGGGGTGCGGCAGAACACGCCGATCGCGCCGGCGCTCCGGCTGGGGGCGACGCACGTCCTGGCGATCGGCCTGTCGCGGGAGGTGCGGAGCATCGACGCGGGGGACAGCGGCAAGCCGCCGGGGATGGCGCTGGTGCTCGGCAAGGTGCTGAACGCGTTCCTGCTCGACCACATCCAGACCGATTTCGAGGTGCTGACGCGGGTGAACCACATGATCGAGGACGGGGAGCGGGCGTTCGGGCCTGATTTCCTGCACGCGATCAACGGGGCGGCGGCGCAGCGCGGGGCGCTGCCGTACCGGCGGGTGGAGACGCTGGTCGTGCGGCCGAGCGTGGATCTCGGGCGCCTCGCGGCGGAGCACGTCAAGGCGGGGAAGGTGCAGGGCGGGCCGGCGATGATGCGGCGGCTGCTCTCGCTGGTGGACGTGGGGGCGGAGAACGACGCGGATCTGGCGAGCTACCTGCTGTTCGACGGGTCGTTCACGCGGAAGCTGATCGAGCTCGGGCGGGCGGACGCGGAGGCGAGGCGGCACGACGTGGCGGATTTCTTCGGGAGCGCGGCGGAGGAGGCGGAGCCGAGGCTCTCGGACAGCGCGGAGTGGTCGATTCCGCCGCCGGTGGGGCCGGGGGGGTCCGTCTAGAGAGGGCCCGGCCCTCGGGGGGCGTGTTCGTGGCGCGGTGTGGGGCCCCGCCGAACTCGCCCGGATCATGGATGCTCCGGCTATGCCGGAGCATCCATGATCCGGGCTCAGACATCGGCCCGTCCCCACACCGCGCCACGAACACGCCCCCGGAGGGCCTACGGAGCTCGCAGGAGAGGGGCGCGTTCGAGCCGTGCCCGTGCGCGAGCGCGTCGATGGCCGGGTATCTCGAGTGAATCGCTCGCGGACGTCGGGATCGCTCGCGGACGTCGATCGACTCGGGCGCCACGCCAGAGCGCTCCGACAGCCGGAGGACGGACGATTCCTGGGCCTGCTCTTCCCGAACGACGTCCCAAGCTTCCTTGCGCGCTCATCCTTCGAGTCCGCGCCACCGAGCGACACACCGCGAACGGGGAGGGCCGCCGCGATCCAGCACGCGACTGCACGCGATTGCATGCGCGAATACGCGACGCGGGCCATCATTCGATATCGTGAATCGGCATGCGCCGAGGCAAGCACGGCAGCAACCTGACGACGAAATCGAGCCATTGCACCGCCCCGTGAGGCATCACGGCGCTCATTGCGGCTCTTCCCGCCATGACACGACGCCCCCGCGGCGCCATGGCGCAATGCCCCGTGCCATGGCACCGCGCATGTTCCGCTGCCATCGTGACCGGGCACGGGCGCCGTACCCGAGGACGATTCTATCGTGCGGCGCCGGGAACCGAATTTGCATTGTCGGCGATTGGACCCTCATGTTATGAGGGCGCTCACGAGGATCCGATGCGCTGAGATCGAGCCGCCATGCTCGAAGGGACGGCCCGCGCATGACGACGGCGGCACGCGACACGTTGCCGCCAGGGACGGACGCCATTCTGGGAGACATCTTGCCTGCATGAAGGACGGCGGCGTGCTGCTCGGGGCCACGGCCCTCGGCACCCGCGAAGCGCTCCTCCGATGACGGAGCGACTCCACCCCTATGACAAGGAGATGGCCTGTGGTCGACGCAACGGAGGCCAGGTCAGACAATCTTCCCTTCCTGGACGTGCTGAGCCCGGAGTTCGCCCGGGACCCGGGGCCCATGCTGCGCGCGTGCCGGCGCGATCACTGGATGGCGCGCAGCCCGGTCGGCTTCGAGGTGCTGGGGTTCCCCGAGTCCGTGATGATGCTGCGCGACGAGCGGCTCGGGCCCGGCTTCGACCAGCTGCTGGAGATCCTCGGCATCACCTCCGGCCCGGCGTACGAGCACATCTCGCAGCAGATCGGCGCCCAGGAGGGCGACGCACACCGGCGCCTCCGCCGGCTCATCCAGCCCACCTTCGGCGTCGAAGCGATGGAACGGCTGCGGACCCCTTCGCGCCGGATCGTCGACACGCTGCTCGACGCCGTGCACGATCGCGGCGAGTGCGACTTCGTCGCTCAGGTCAGCGGGCTGTTCCCGGGCCGCGTGTTCTGCCGGCTCCTGAACGTCTCCGAGGACGACGCGGCGCCCCTCACTCGAATGAACGGCTCGATCTTGAAGATATTCTGGATGAAGCGAGAATACCGGGGCGAGATCGAGGCGGCGATCCACGAGCTCGGCGCGTACAGCCTCGCGCTCATCGAGCGCCGGCGGCGCGAGCCGGGAGAGGACTTCGTCTCCGGGCTGCTCCGGGCCGAGGTGCAGGGGGACCGCCTGAGCACGCAGGAGCTGATCGACCTGGTGAGGCTCACGCTCACCGCCGCTGTCGACAACGCGAGCCACGCGCTGAGCCTCATGGTGTCGCTGCTCGCCGAGCGCCCCGCGACATGGCAGCTGCTGCGCGCCCGCCCGGAGCTCATCCCCCGGGCCGTCGACGAGTGCATGCGCTACCGGCCCCGCATCCTCCGGCTGACGCATTACGCCACGCGGGACACCGAGCTGCGGGGGATCCCGATCCCGGCAGGGAGCTGGGTGATGAGCGTCGTCGCCGAGGCGAGCCGGGACGAGCGCGTGTTCAACGACCCCGATCGTTTCGACATCACGCGCGAGCCGGTGCGCCCCAACCTGAACTTCGGTACCGGGCGGCACAACTGCATCGGCGCGTACCTCGCGCAGGTCGAGCTGCAGGAGGCCCTCGCCGCGCTCGTCGAGCGCTGGGAGAGCTTCGAGATCGCCGGTGAGGTCGTGCCCCAGGGGTCGAATCAGACGAACGGCGTGCTGGAGCTCCCGCTGCGGTTCAAGCCCGCCTGAGGGGCGAGAGCTCCGGCCGGGCGCGCCTCAGCGCTCCCTGTCCTTGTCCTTCTCGTTCTTCTTCTTGCTGTCCTTGCGGTCGGCCTTCTCTTTCTCCCGCTTCGACTTCGACGCCACCTTCTTCGGCTCGTCGCGGCCGAGCGCGATCTCCAGGCGATCGCCGCGCGCCTTGGCCTTGTAGGCGGGCACGCCGTCCTTGAACTGCAGGGTGATCTCGGCGCCGTGCGGCGTGTTGACCACGCGCACCGACGCGATGCGCTTGTCCTTGCGGGCAAGGCCGCTGCCCGAGGACAGCGCGCGACGGTCGGGCAGCGACACCGTGAAGCCCATCGCGCCGGCGGCCCCGTTCAGCTCCTCGATCGGGCCGTCCATCTTCAGCTTCAGCACGACGGGACTCCTCACCGTCCCCTGGCCCCACTCCTTCGGGCCCTCCTGCGCGTCCTCGTCCGCCTCCGCCTCGTCGTCCTCGCCAGGGCCGCCCGGGACCGCGGCGGCCCGCTCGAGCGGATCGCCGGCCGCGGCGCTCGGGTCGGCCGGCGGCGTCGGCGGCACGGGCTCCGTCGTCGACAGCGGCGTCGCGCCGAAGAGCGGGACGTTGGCCGTCAGCACGCCGCCCGGCGCAGCCGCGCCCGGAGCGGCCGCCGCCAGCGCAGGCGCGCCGGACGCGGCCGGCAGCGCCGGCGCGCCCGCGGCGGTCTCCGGCGTCCCGGCAGAGGGCGCGTCGCCGCCGCGCAGGCCGAGGAGGCGCGCCGCGCCGAACACCACGAGCACCGCCGCCAGCCCGAGGAAGCTCCCGGCCGCGGCCGCCTTCTTGTTGAAGCGCGGCGGCTCCGTCCCCTCGCCCGCCGCCTCGTCGGCCTCCTCGCGCACCAGCCGGCGCCCGCCGGACTTCAGCGCGCCGACCGGCGGCGGCGCCGTCTTGCGGCGCGGGCCGTCCTTCGCCGACCCGTCGCCCTCGCCCGCGCGCGCGGCGCGCCGCGCCTTGATCCGCGCCACCATGCCGGCCATCGCCATGGCCGCGCGCGCCCCGGCGCCGGCGAGCGCCGGCGCGATCTTGCCCGCCACGGCCTTGCCCGCCGTCGCGGCCTTCTCGCCGACGTCGCGCAGCCGGCTCGGCTGCGCGACGGCCGCCTCCGCGGAGTCCGCCTCCTCCGACCCGTCCTTCGCCGACGGCGGCGCCGCGTCCTGCGCCGAGGCCGGCGCCGCGTCCGCCGCGCGCGCCTCCCGCGCCGAGAGCGCCGGCGACACGTCGCCGTCGTGATCGTCCTCCGCCGGGGCCGCCGCGCCGCCGCTCGCGCCCGCCGGAGCGCGCTCGCCCTGCGGATCGCGCGGCGGCGCCGACGACGGGCGCGCCGGCGCGCGGTCACCCGCGTCCCGCGGCGGCGCCGACGACGGCCGCGACAGGGCGCGCTCGCCCGGCGGCGGCAGCGCAGACGACGCGCGCGCCTCGCCCGGCGGCGGCACCGACGGCGCGCGCGCGGGCGCTCCGGCGTCGAGCGCCGCCGAGGGCCTCGCCGAAGGCAGGGCCTCGGACGACGCCGCCCGCGGCCGCGACGGCCTGGCCGCGCGGGGCGCGGGCGCCTCGTAACGCAGCGTGACCACGAGCTGCGGCACGCTCGTCGCCGGGTCGACCTCGACCTTCACGTGATCGATGTACGCCTCGCGGCGCGTGCCCTGCTCGACCTCCTCCAGCTCGAGCGAGCGGCCCACCTTGAGGAACTCCAGGTTGGAGCCGACCTCGAGGTCGTCGAGCCCACCCGCGCGCACGCGCGCCTTCATGGGCGAGCCCAGCCCGTCGATGTGGAGCCGAACGCGCGCGCCCCGCTGCGCCGTCCCCTGCGCGGCGCCGGAGGGGACCGCGAGCGCCGGCGCGGAGCCCGCGGAGCCGGCGGCGCCGGCGTCCATCGACGAGCACATCGCGCGCACCGCCTCCTCCGCCTCGGGATCGAGGCCGGTGAAGCGCAGGCCGAACTCGCCGCCGCGCGCCTGCTCGGCGCGCCAGCAGACCTCGCCCTCGACGACGAGCTCCCTGCCGAGCCCGTCGAAGCGGCAGATCAGCGCGTCGCCGACCCGGGGCAGGTACGCCGTGCGCAGGCGCATCCCCTCGGGCGACATGTCGATCGACTCGGCCTCGAAGCCGCCGCCCGACGTCTCGCCGACCGCGACGAGCGCCTCGATGCGGACCCGCTGCCCGGCGCCGGCGCGCCGCTCGCCGCCCTCGCGTTCCCTGTCCAAGGATTCCGACGCCTTGCGAACGCCATCTCCCTCTGCGCCTCGACCGTTCATACGCCCATTCCTCCGCCTTGGCCGCGAAGCCGCGTCCGCGATCGCGGGACCTCCGCGGTGCAGAGGGCCCTCTGGCCGGCAGTACGGCTTAAGCGCCGCGCTGGCCAAATTTTGGTGGCCGCGCGGGCCCTTCGGGACGCGCGCGCGGCGTCGGCCGACCGCTCGCTTCGCCTGGCGCCCCAGGGGGCAAACGTGGGAAGCTCTCGGTAATGGGCAAGGACGAGCCGCCGCAGAACCACGACACGCCCGCGCCGCCCGCGAACCAGGACGTCGTTTTCATCCACAGCCCCGTCGAGCAGGGCGAGGGCTTCCGGGTGATCCGGAGCCGGGAGGACCGGATCGAGATCGGCGAGCTGCGGCCCACCGAGCACGGGCGCCCCCTGGCCGGGGAGCTCGTGAAGCTGACGCCGCGGTCCGAGCACGCCCGGCTCTTCGACGTGGAGGTGCTCCTCCCCGGGCCCCGCGGGGCCGACCCGCCCCGGTCCGGCCCAGCCCAGGTCGCGACCGACGCCTACCGCTCGAACTGGGAGGCGATCTTCGGCCACCGCGAGGAAAACAAGCTCTCCAACTGAGCCCGCCGCGAGCGCGGGCCGTCAGCGAGCGGCCAGCCCGGCGAGCCCCCGCCCCTGGCCGGTCTTGCGCAGCGCGTAGGCGATCCCGCGCTGGAGCGTCCCCTGGACCACCGTCTCGGTGAGGTCGATGCCGAGCCCGACCAGCGTCTGCGACACCTGGCCGCGGATCCCGGTGATCACCGCCTCGGCGCCGAGCAGCCGCAGCGCCGTCGCGGTCCGGACGAGCGTCGCCGCGACGGCGCTGTCCACCCCCCTCACGCCGGTGACGTCCAGGATCACCACCTGCGCCCCCGTGTCCGACACGCCGCGCAGCGCCGTATCGAGCGCCTCGTCCGCTCGCTCCGCGTCCATGGTCCCGACGAGCGGCATGACCATGATCCGGTCGGTGATCGGGATGAGCGGCGTCAACAGCTCGGCGAGCCGCTCGCGCTGCATGCGGATGAGGTCCTCCTGCAGGGCGGCGCGCGCCTCTTCGGCGCGCGCCCGCTCGGCGAGCTCGCCCTCCAGCTGCGCCTTCGCCGCGGAGAGCTCGGCGGTGCGGGCGGCGACGGACGCCTCGAGCGCGTCGTTGGCCCGCTGGAGCGCGTCGCTCGCCGCCTGGACGCGCGCGTAGAGCAGGGCGTTCTTCACGGCGACCGCGGCCTGCGCGGCGACGATCTCGAGCACGTCGACGCGGGCCGACGAGAAGACGTCGGGCGCGGCGTTGTTCTCCAGGTAGAGGATGCCCGAGAGCTCCCCCTGGCTCACCATGGGCAGCGCGAGCACGGATCGCGGCCGGCGCGCCGCGACGTAAGGATCGCCCTGAAACCGCGCGTCCTCCGCCGCGTCCCCGACGACGACGGCGCTGCCGGTGCTCATCGCGAGCGCGATCACCGAGGGGGCGGCGGCGCCGCTCTCGCTCACGGGCGAGGACGGGCCCACGCGCACCTCGCCCTCGTCCTCGGCGACGGCCTCCACGCGCGGTCCGCCGTCGCGCTCCAGGATCATCGCGGCCCGCTGGGCGCCGACGCTCTCCATGGAGAGCCGGAGCAGCCTCGTCATGACGCGGCCGAGGTCGACCTCGCGCGCCACCGCCTGCGCGGCCCGGATCAGCGCCGCCGCGTCGAGCAGCGCCACGCGCCGCACGACCGTGTCCGTGGTCGACGACATCATCGAGGTCAGGCTCGACAGCATGCTCGCGGACGGGGGTTGCGACACCCCCGCGCGGGGGAGCAGCTCGACGTAGGTCTCCTCCATCTGCCGCAGCTTGGCCGTGGCGCCCCAGCGCGCGTAGGCCTGGTAGGCCTCGCTCAGGCACGGCCGCGCGAGCCACGGCAGGCGCCTCGATGCCAGGAACGCGCCGCAGAGCTCGCTGACGAGCGCGCGGTGACGCACGTACCCCGCCTGCTCCGCCGCGTGGATCGCCTCCTGGTACAGCCTGAGGACCGGCTCGATCTCCCCGCCGGCCACCCGCGCGCGCTCGGCCCGGACGAGCAGCTCCAGGTACCGGAGCTCCGGGCAGTCCTGCGCGAGCGCGGCGAGCTTGTCGTGGTTCGACGCGAGCATCTCGGCGAGCTCTCCGCCCTCCCCGTCGCTCGCCCCCGGGCCGAGCGCCAGGATCGTGAGGCAGGTGTAGAGCGGCAGATCGACGATGCCGAGGTACTGGCCCGTCAGGGCGAGGGCCCGCTCGTGCGCGCGGCGCGCCATCCGGAGCGCCCCCTGGACATCCCCGTAGAGGAACGCGAGGCCGAGCTTGATCGTGTAATAGCTGCCGGCCGGGCTCGCGAAGCCCACCGCGTCCAGCGTCGGCGCGAAGGCCCCCTCGTCGAAGCCAGCGTCGCTCAGCGTGTCTCGGCCCTGCGTGCGCCCCTCCAGGTTGAGGACCGCCTGCCGCGCGGCGGTCTGGACCGCCGTCGCGCCCGCGTCCTTCGTGCGGGAGGTGAAGCGCAGGAACCCGCCGATCTCCTCGCGCACGCGCCGGAGGTCGTCGGCCAGGCTGAGCTTCATCTGCACGAGGATGTTGCAGGCGGAGGACGCGAACATGAAGTCGCCGGTCTCCATCGCGACGATCCGCGCTCGCTCGAGGCACTCGAGCGGCTCGCGCTGCGGCCTGCAGAGGTTCATGATCGTCGCGAACAGGAAGTCGAGCCTCGCCCGGAGGCGCTCGACCTGGTACCGGTCGTTCAGGGCGACGCCCACGCGCGCGATCCTGTAGCCTTCGCGCGGCTTTCCCATGGATGCGGCCAGGTGAAAGCCGTAGTGCACGTACGCCTGGCCGGCCAGCGGCGAGGCCCCGTGCCGGAGCGACAGGTTCGTCATCTTGACGGCCAGGAGGTGCGCCAGCACCGGGTTGAGGTAATAGGTCGACGGCGCGAGGTGGCCGAGCAGCTCCAGCGCGGCCAGGATGCGCGGATCGGTGAGCTCCGGGCCCGCGCCGAGCTCCTCGATCGGAGCGTCGCCGAGCCGGCCCGTGGCCTCGGCGAGCTCCTCGCGGAGCGCGGCGTCGAGCGCCGGGCCCTCGGTCGGCACCTCGATGCCGAACAGCCCGAGGCCCCAGAGCGCCACCGCGAGCGTGTCGGTCGGGCGGTGCACCGCGTTGTAGAGGCTCATCCGCAGGACGCACACGCGGGCGCGCTCCACGTCCGAGGCGGCGCGATCGAGGAGGGCGTCGAAGAGCGCCTCCGCCTCGTCGTGGCGGCCGCTCAGGGACGCGCACTCGGCCTGCGCGGCCGCGATGTCGAAGGCGAGGCCCGGCCCTTCGGCCAGGAGCTCCGCGTCGAGCGCGGACGCCGCGGCGCTCAGGTAGCCGAACGCGGCGTCGTACGCGGTCGCGGCCTGCGCGCGCCGCCCGGCGGCGAGGTTGAGCCGCATGAGCTCGCCGCGCTCGGCCGGGCCCTGGACCAGGGCCGCGCCGAGGTTCAGGTGGCCGACGACCACGAACAGCTCCTCGTCGCTGGGGTCCTGGCCCAGGGGCGCCGCGAGGAGCCAGCCGATGCGGTGGTGCAGCCGCTTCCGCTCCGCCTCGTCGAGGAGCGCGTACGCCGCCTGCTGGACGCGGTCGTGCAGGAACCGGTACGACACCCGGAACGAGGGGTCCTCGAGCAGCTTGTCCGCGACCGCCGCGTCGCCGGCGTGGACGAAGCGGTACTCGGGATCCAGGGGCACGACGAGGCCCTCCCGCAGCGCCTCCCAGAGCGCCGCGGCCACGTCGGCCGGGGGCTGCTCGGCGACGAGCGCGAGCGTCCGGAGTTCGAACCGGTGCCCCACGCAGGCCGCGAGCTGGAGCGCCCGCTGCGTGTCGGGCGCGAGCCGCCGGATCTTCGCGGCCATCAGCGGGGCCACGCCGTCCGCGCCCGCCGCGCCCCGGGCGCGCTCGAGGTTCCACGTCCACGCGCCGGCGGCCGGCTCGAAGCGCACGATCCCCTCGCCGGCGAGCTCGTGCAGGAACTGGTGGATGAAGAACGGGTTGCCCGCGGTCCGCTCCAGGATCAGCGTCGCGAAGGCGTCCGTGTCCTCGACGAGGCGGCAGCGCATGGCGTCGGCGATGAGGCGGCGGACGTCCTCGATCCCGAGCGGCCCGAGCCACACCTCGACGACGGGGGCGCTCGCCGCGCGCAGGTCGCCGATGAGCTTCGAGAGCGGGTGGGCGCCGTCGACCTCCTGGTCGCGGTACGCGCCGATCACCAGCAGCTGCCCGATCTCGGGATCGGTCAACAAGAGCTCGAGGAGCGTGAGCGAGGCGGGGTCGGCCCACTGCAGGTCGTCGATGAAGAGCACGAGGAGGTGCTCCTCCGCGAGGGCGCGGACGAAGGCCTGGAAGGCCAGGCTGAAGCGGTTCCTCGACTCGGTCGGCCCGAGCGGCTGCACGGGGGGCTGGGGGCCGAGGATGCGCGCGAGCTCGGGGATGACGTCGACGACGACCTGCCCGATCGATCCGAGCGCGGCGCTCAGCCGAGCCTTCCAGCGCGCGAGCGCCTCTTCGCGCTCCGAGAGGAGGCGCTCGCACAGCTCGCCGAAGGCCTGCGCGATGGCCGCGTAGGGGGCGCGCTGCTTGAGCTGGCCGAACTTCCCCGAGACGAAGTACCCGGGCCGCTGCGCGAGCGCCTTGTACACCTCGCGGACGAGGGCGGACTTGCCGATGCCGGCGTGGCCGGAGATGACGAACAGCTCGGCGGCGCCGGCCGCCGCGCGCTCGCACGCGGCCACGATCGCCTGCGTCTCGGCCTCGCGCCCGTAGAGCTTCTCCGGCAGCCACAGCCGGCCGTCCGCGTCGCGCTCGCCGAGCGGGAAAGGATCGATGCAGCCGTCGGCCTCGTACCGCTGGAGGCACTCCTCGAGGTCGGATCTCAGCGCCTCGGCGCACCGATAGCGATCCTCCGCGGCCTTGGAGAGGAGCTTCATGATGATGTCGGAGAGGGCGCGCGGGACGTCGGCCGACGCGGCGTGCGGGGGCGTCGGCGACCTGGCCAGGTGGCAGTGCAGGAGCTCCATGGCGTTCGGCGCCGCGAACGGGAGCGCGCCCGTGACCATCTCGTAGAGGGTGACGCCCAGGGAGTAGAGGTCCGTCCGGCAGTCGAGGCTGCGGTTCATCCAGCCGGTCTGCTCGGGGGACATGTACGCGAGGGTCCCTTCGGCGGCGTCCGGGTGCTCCGCCCTCGGCGCCTCCTGCGACAGGCGCGTGGCGATCCCGAAGTCGGCGAGCTTGACCTCGAGCGGATCGAGGCGGACGAGGATGTTGTGCGGCTTGACGTCCTTGTGGATGACGCCGGCCTGGTGCAGCGACGCGAGCGCGTCGGCGACGCGGGCGCCGATGCGCAGGCTCGTCGGCAGGTCGAGCCTCTCGCCCCGCAGGAGGCGGTCGAGCGACGTTCCGCCGAAGTCCTCCAGGACGAGCACGGGCGCGCCGCCGCTCTCGTCGAGGTCGAGGACGCGGAGGACGCCCGGGAGCGCGAGCCCCCGCGTGATCGCCCGCTCGTGCCGGAGCCTCGCGGCCGCGCGCGAGGAGGCGCGATCGGGCCGGGGCGCCTTCAGGACGACGGGCAGCCCATCCGAGACGCGGCGCGCGCGGCGGACGATCACCTCCGGCCCCAGGTGGAGCGCGTCGTCCGCGACGTAGCCGTGGGGCAAGCTCGCGGGTCCTGCCTCCGTGGGCGCACCGACGTTCGTCATGAACGCATCCTACAGCGGCTCCAGAGCGGACGATCGCGACGTTGGCGCGCACGACAGCCACCCTGGCTCACGCTGGCAGCGCCGCGCACAGCGCCGTCCATCGCGCACCCGCGCTGCTGTGTGGATCGCATCGCGAGCGCCGATCGCCGCGCTCGCCCGCGCTCGCGCGCAGCGCGTGTCGGTGTGTCGCTGGACGCCGCCGGAGCGGCTCCGGAGGCAGCCGCGGAGCCGCTCCGTCCACATGCCGAATCTTGAGCCGCGGGAGCCCTCGCGGGAACACTGCTGGGCGTGATCCGAACGCGCCGGTCGACGGTCCCGCCCTTGACAGCGGTGGCGCCCTCCACGCAAAGGGGGAGCGTGCAGGCGCTACCGCTGTCCGCGACCGACGACGTGGCGCTCGCGCGCGCCGCGGCGCAGGGGCACCCCGGCGCCGCGCCGGTCGTGTGGCAGCGGTTCGCGCCCCTCGTGCGCCGGATCCTGAAGCGCACCCTCGGGCCGGGCGACGAGGTCGACGACCACGTGCAGGACACGTTCCTGCGCTTCTTCCGCGTGGCGAAGGACCTGCGGGATCCGTCGATGCTCTCGAGCTTCATCGTCGGCATCGCGGTGCGCGTCGCCCGCGCCGAGCTGCGGCGCCGGCGCCTGCGCCGCTGGCTCCAGCTGTCGCCCTCGGGCGAGCTCCCGGACGTCGGCGGCGCGCAGCAGGATCCGCAGGGGCGCGCGGCGCTCGCGCGGCTCTACCGCATCCTCGACCAGGTGGACGACCGGTCGCGGACGCTGTTCGTCCTCCGGTTCATCGAGGGGCTCGAGCTCACCGAGATCGCCGCCGCGCTCGGGTGCTCCCTGGCCACGACGAAGCGCCACCTCGCGCGCGCGTCCCACCGGATCCTCACCGCCGCGCAGCGCGATCCCGCGCTCTCGGCCTACCTCACGAAGGCCCCGCAAGCGCTCGATCAGCCCGGGAGCCTCCTTGCCTGCGGAGGAGAGCATGATGAATGAAGCGGAGAAGTTGAGCCGGCTCGCCGACCTCGCGCGGGAGGGCATCCCCGCGGACGTCGACGCGGCGCACGACGCCGCCGAGCGCGCCCGCTTCGTGGAGGCGGTGAGCCGCGGGGCCGCGCTGCGCCGCGAGGGGGCCCTGGGCCGCGTCGACACGTGGCTCGGCGCCCTCGGGCTCTCGCCCGCGCACGCGGCGCGGGCGCGGTGGGGTCTGGCGCTCGCCGGCGCGGCGGCGCTCGCGCTCGCGCTGGTCGTGCTCTGGCCGGCGCGGCGGCTCGACTACGCCGTCGAGGGCGCGCCCGGCGCCGCGGGCGGCTACGTCGCCGCGGCGGTGGAGGAGGCCCGGCTCCGCTTCACGGACGGCACCACCGTGGCGCTCTCGCCGGGCAGCGCGCTGCGCGTGGCGGAGGTCGACGCGGCCGGGGCCCGCATGCTGCTCGAGGACGGCCGGGCGTCGCTGCGCGTGACGCGGCGGCCGAAGGCGCGCTGGTCGGTCGAGGCGGGGCCGTTCGCGGTGCTGGTCACCGGCACGGCGTTCGACGTGTCGTGGACGCGCGGCGAGGGCACCCTGCGCGTCGATCTGCACGAGGGGAGCGTGACCGTGCGCGGCCCGCTCGCGCCCGACGGGCTGCCGCTCCGCGCCGGGCAGCGGCTCGTGGCGCGGATGCGCGAGGGCGACGTGCAGATCTCGAGCGGCGACGCGCAGAGCGCGGCGGGGCCGGCGGAGCAGGCGCCGCCGTCCGAGGGCGCGGCGCTGCCCGGAGGAGAGAGGAACACCGGACCCGGCGGCGCCGACGAGGGCGACGCCGGGGCCGCACGGCCGGAGGGCTCGCGGGCTGAGGGGGCGCCCGCGGGCCCTCCGCCGGGCGGCTTGACGGCGGCGCCGGACGGCGCCGCGGCGGCGCCGAGCTGGGCGAAGCGCGTGGCGGCGGGGGATTTCCGGTCGGTGCTGGCCGAGGCGGAGCAGCGCGGCCTCGGCGGCGTGCTCGAGCACGGCTCGCTCGACGACCTGGTCGCGCTGGCGGACGCGGCGCGGTACGCGCGGCGCGGCGACGTCGCGCAGCGCGCGCTCACCGCGACGCGCAAGCGGTTCCCCGGCACGAGCCACGGGAAGGCGGCGGCCTTCCTGCTCGGGCGCATGGTCGACGACGGCGGCTCGCCCGGGGCGGCGGTGGCCTGGTACGACGCGTACCTCGCCGAGTCGCCGGGCGGCCCGTTCGCGGCCGAGGCGCTCGGCCGCAAGATGGTCGCGGTCGAGCGCACCGCCGGCCGCGCGGCGGCGCGGCCCATCGCGGAGCTTTACCTGAAGCGCCACCCGCGCGGCGCGCACGCGCCCGTGGCGCGCGATCTCGTGAATCCGTGACGCGCGGCGGGTGACGCCGGCGGCGCCGGGGCCGCCCGGCGCTCGGTACCGTTGGATGCTGGCAAGGACGCCTGCCCCGCGCGATCTTCCGATCGAGCTGATTCTTGAGTCGCCGTTCCGTCTGCGCTCATGCGCGCTCCGCGAACAGCTCGACCGTCTTCCGTCTGCCGGACATCCACCATCGCGGGTGGGGCGCGCGGGCCAGGGTCCGGTATCCGCTCCCCGGCGTCACGATCATGATGGTTCTCTTTCTCGATAAGTGATGCTCACGATGCGATCGTAGCAACGCACGCTCGTCTCCCGCTCGCCGAAGTAGGATGCATTCATGGGGATCTCGAGCTCGAGCCGGTCGGCCGCAAGCCAGGTTGCGGTGATCCCCAAGCTCGCACCCATGGCTGCAAGAACGCAGGCGCCGCCGATTTCACGGTTGTCAGCCCCGCGAAATGAGATGACGACCTGCGTGTTGGCTCCGGCCGGGCCATCGATCTCGACGACTCCGGCGTCGCACGCTCCCCCGGGCGCGACGGCCCTCGCCACCTCACGGACTTCGGGACGACGAGACCTGGCCGGGCGGCGTTGGCGTGGCGATGCGGCGCGCGTTCCGGGCGAGCGCGGCTCGGCGCGAAGTCGAGTGAGGAGGTCACCGAGCGTGCTGTGCCAGGCAGCATGCGCTCCGCCTTCGTCGAAGAGATCCTTCAGCTCTGATGCCGTCGCTACTCGTTGAGCGGCGCGAATGGCCAGCGTGGTACGCTTCTCGGAGGGCCGGCAGCGTGAGGTGCTCAGGTGCTCCACGAGCGCCTCGGGAAGGTCGCCGGCAGGATGGCCGTTGATCGCCGCGACCACCTCCGCCGCGGCGAGAGCGGCGCACGCGTCGTCGACCTCCAAGGTTGCGTCGTCGACCGCGCTCGCGGCGCCGAGAGCGGCCGTGATCTCATCGATGCCGCCATCGAGAAACCGCTGCACCCAGTCGAGTGCCCCGTCGTTTTCGAACGGCCGGTGTCCCCATGCGCCCATCGCTTACCTCGCTCTACGGCCTTGTCGCACGTAACGTTGTCAATGCCAAAGGAGTCCTGCGGGGCAGCCGCAGACGAGGAGATGCGGCTCGCACGACGCCGCGCCCTCGAAGCTCTGCGAGCGCAGCAGGCCGGCGAACAGCGACGCGATCCTCTCGTGCGTGGGCTCTCCCGTGGCGCGGCATCGTCTCGAACGGCGCCGCGCATTCCTGCCCGGCCTCCTGCCCTGCCCGCGCGCGGGCCGTCGCCGATCCGTCCCGGAACGGACGAGGCGCTCTCCGAGCGCGCGATCCGCCTCGGGAATCGACCGAGACGGCCGCCTCGCCGCGCGCCCTCGCCGCGCGCCCTCGCCCGCAGCCGCCGGCGCCGCGATGCGCCTCCGCCTGCCGCCCGCGATCTGATAAAGCCCTGGCGTGTGCGCTCCTGGACGCTGTTGATCGGGCTCCTGCTCGCCCCGGCGCTCGCCCCCGCGCGGGCCGAGGCGGCGCCGCGGCAGGCCGCGGCGGCCGCCTCGCGGGTCGTGATCGTCGAGGCCGACGCGGACGACCCGCTGGTCCGCGAGGCGGCCACGCGGCTCCGCGCCGAGCTCGGCGCGGCGGGGTTCGAGGTGGTGCGCGTCCCCCGGGCGGTCGAAGGGGACGCGCGCGCCGCGCTGGAGCGCGCCGCGCTGGACGAGGGCGCGTTCGCGGCCGCGGCGATCTTCCGCGCCGGGGCGGGCGCCACGGCGGACCTCTGGATCGTCGACCGGGTGACGCAGAAGACGGTCGTGCGCACGGTGGAGGTGGCCGGCGCGGCGGCGCCCTCGGTGATGGCCGTGCGCGCCGTGGAGCTCCTTCAGGCGAGCCTGCTGGAGGCGAACCTGCGCGCATCGACCCGCCGCGCGCAGGACGAAGGCGCGGCGGGCGGCGCGCGCGTCGCCGTCCCCGACGACGTGCGGCGGTGGATGGCGCCGGTGCAGCGGCAGGCCGGCGCGGACCCGGCGGCGGCGCGGCCCGGGATGCTCGAGGGCGTCGGCGTGGAGGCCGGGCTCGCGGCGCTCCTGAGCGCGGGCGGCGTCGGGCCGTCGCTCGGGCCGGCGCTGCGGCTGTCGTACGGGGCCGCCGGCGGGGGCGCGCTGCCGGCGGGGCTCGCGGCGCGGCTGACGTTCGCCGGGCCGGCGCTCGGGCCGGCGCTCGAGGGCGCGCTCGGCGCGGTGTCGGTCCGGCAGGAGATGGCGCTGCTCGAGGCGGTGTGGGCGCTGGAGACGGGCACCGCGGTGTCGCCGGTGCTCTCGGCCGGCGTGGGCGGGTTCCACCTGTTCATCAGCGGCGACCCCCTGCCGCCGCTCCGGAGCGCCACGGGCGAGGTCTGGTCGGTCGCCGCGTCCGTGGGCGGGGGCGCCGGGCTGCGCCTCACCGAGCGCGCGGCGATCCTCCTGGACGCGCACGCGATCTTCGCCGAGCCCCGCGCGGTGGTGACGCTGGGGGGCGAGCGGCTCGGCGCGGCGGGGAGGCCGACGTTCGCGGGGTTCCTCGGGCTGCTCGTGCGGCTCTGAGGCGGAGCGCGATCGGACGGCCGGCGGCGGCCGCGTCGGAAGGCGGGCGGTTTCGCGGTATGCTCCTGGCCATGGGTGATCCGGCTGTCGCCGCCCCTTCGTTCGAGGCGCTCTACGCGCAGATCCAGGCCCTCCCCGAGCACCTGACCGGCGAGATCCTGGAGCCCGGCGTGCTCCGCACGATGTCGCGACCGGGCAGGCGCCACCGCCGCGCCGCGAAGCTTTGCCAGCAGAGCCTCGGCCCCTTCGACCTCGATGCCGGGGGTACCGGCTGGTGGATCGAGGCCGAGGCGGAGATCCGCTTCCCCGGCGGCCGGCTCCTCGTTCCGGACCTCAGCGGCTTCCGCGTCGAGCGTGTCCCCCAGCTGCCCGAGGACAACCCGCTGACGATCCTGCCCGACTGGTGCTGCGAGGTGCTGTCGCCCAGGACCGCGAGCGACGACATCGCGATCAAGCTGCCGCTCTACGCGCGGAGCGGCGTGCCCTGGGTCTGGATCGTGGACCCCACGCACCGGCTGGTCGAGGTCTTCGAGACGGTCGGCGGGCGGCCGACGCTCGCGGCGATCGCGCGGGACCAGGACCGCATCGCCCTGCCGCCCTTCGACGGCGAGATCTCCGTGGGCCCGTGGTGGCTGCCCGAACGCGAGCCGTAGAGCACCGCGCTCACCGGCCCGACCGGCGGCGGGTCAACACGACCTCGCAGACCACCTGATCGGGCCGGAGAGCGGCGGGCTCACTCGCACGTCGAGAACTGGGAAGACGCGGTCTGCTCGGCCGTGCTGACCTGGACCGTGGTCTCGATCGCCTCGCCGAAGACGTCGGTCACGCGCACGCGCCACGGCCCCGCCTTCATGTTGCCGTCGCCGACGCGCCAGTAGTTGTAGGACTGCCGAGTGGCCGCCTTCCACGTCCCGTCGAGCTGGACCTCGACCCGGTCGATCGGGGTGCGATGGCCCTGCACGCGGAACTCGTTCCACCAGTTGTTCTGCTCCTTCAGCGAGATCGAGAGGTTCCCCTCGACCGGGCACGGGACGTACTTCCACGAGATCTTGCCCTTCGCCCCGCCGTTGCCGGTCCCGAGATACCCCTCCTCGGCCGACCCGATCTGCAGGAACGCGTCCTTGCTCAGATCGATATGCCCGGCCGTGCACTTCGGGTTGTTGCCGGAAGGACATTGATCGACGACCGTCGCCACGACCTTGCGCCCGTCGTCGCGGCTCACCTCCACGCAGGCCCCGCACGCGGCCGCGGTGTCGTAATCGGCCGTGTTCAGCGCCGCGAAATACCGCCCTCCGCCGGTCGCCACGTGCGCGACCCTCTCCGGGCTGCCCCCGAGGACCGGGAAGCTGCAGTTCACCGCCCCGCCCGAGCCCTGGCTGAGCGTGTACCACGTCACCGAGCCGCGCCCGTCCTCGTAGCTCGGCAGCGGGATCGAGCAGGTGCCGCCGCTCCCGTCGCCCTCCGAGCCGCCGCCGCTCACGGCGCTGCCGCCGCCGCCCGAGCCGCCGGCGCCCGTCGTCGCGCCCCCGCCGCTCCCCCCTGCCCCGCCCGAGCCGCCGGCGCCCATCGTGGTCCCCGAGCCGGTCGTACCGCCGGAGCCCGTCGTTGAGCCCGAGCCGCTCGCGCCGCTCTGGGTCATCGACACCATCACCGGCTGGTAGTCGCTCCCGGTCGCGGTCGCGCAGAACCCGAAGCTGGTCGAGCCGCCCACCGGGATCGGCGCGCGGCCGGCAGGCGGGGTCACCGTCAAGAGCGAGCCGCTCCGGCTGGACTGAGCCTCCCACAGGTTGTTCACGACGGACTGCCTGAGATCGATCACGACGGTCCATGACGTCACCGGCGTGGTCCCCTCGTTCGCCACGTTCACGTTCGCGCAGTAGCCGCTGCCCCAGTCGGACGCTCTCGTCAGCGCCGCGACACCGAGACCATCGGTCGTCACCACGGCGCTGGTGAGATCGCCCGCGGCCTCCTCGCCCGCCCCATCGACGGTGCAGGCGGCGGCGAACAGGCCAGAGAACGTGAGCATGGCAACGGTACGATAAGCAAGAGATCGCATCCTAAGTCTCCAAGTCGTGGGCGCGCCGAGAGGGCGCGACCGGTAGCACCTTCATTAATGCAGATTCATGAGCTCGCCATCGCTCGAATGCTCAGAAACATCATTTTGACAGACAAGCACCCTGGAATGATCTCTCCCGACCGGAGAACATCGCGGCTCCATCGAACATTTCACTTCGGGCAAAAGCACCTGCGCAGGCGCCGATTCCCCACATATCTCTCCACGGGCGCTCACCTCACCACCGTTTCCCCCTTCGAGCACGTCATCGCCCAAGTTCTTCCCTGGTTGAGCGCCCGCGATGGGCCTCCGGAGAGGGTCGCACCCACGCCTCGTCCCGCAGAACCCCCCGCTCGTGGCCGAGAACCTGGCGCCGGTCGATTCGTCCCTGATCTTCGCGAGCTCGGCTGGCAGTCTGGCGCGGCATGAAACCAACCTCGCAATGGCTGATGGCGGCCGGCCTTGTCGCGCTGGCTGTCCCACAAACTGGGTGCAGCGGGGAGTCGCCCGCACCTCCCGAGCGGGACGAGCTCCGCGAGGAGATCGAGCGTCGCCTCACGGACGCGGCGGCGGCCGGGTTCTCCGGGTCGGTGCTGGTCACGGTCGACGGGGCCGAGGTGCTCGCGAGCGGCTACGGCTTGGCGGATCGAGACGACGACATCCCCAACGTCGCCGACACGGCGTACGACTTCGGCTCCGTGATGAAAGACCTGACCGCGACGGCCATCTTCAAGCTCGAAGGCGACGGCAAGCTCGCGGTCACCGACTCGCTCGCGACCATCTTCGACGACGTGCCGGCCGACAAGGCCGAGATCACGCTCGTTCAGATCCTCCAGCACCGCGCCGGATTCGACGTGTACCACGACACGGAGGGTGACTTCGAGCCGATGACGCGGCTCGAGGCACGCCAGCGGATCTTCGCGCAGGAGCTGCTGTTCGAGCCGGGGAGCAAGGAAGAATACTCCAACTCCGGCTACACGCTGCTCGCCGACGTCGTGGAGACCGTCTCGGGACGAGCGTTCACGGACTACGTGCGTGACGAGCTCTTCGCTCCTGCCCACATGCAACGGAGCGGGTTCTACGGCGACCCGATCTGGGAGCAGGTCGACACGGCTATCGGATACGACGCCTCGACCTTCGGGGAGAACGACCCCGCCGGATGGCCGTACACCTGGTCGCTCGTCGGCAATGGCGGGCTGGTGACGACCGTCTCCGACCTCGAGCGCTGGCTGGTCGCCGTCTGGAAGGGAGAGGTGCTCGGTACGGCCGCGTTCGAGTCGTACGAGGCGCATTACCTCTCGGGCGACGCCCACGACCTCGAGGGCAAGACGGTCTACGCCGCGGCCGGAGCCGGGGACTATGGCCTCGGAGGGTTTGCGATCGACTGCCCGGAGGCGAACACGCGCGTGATCCTCGGGACGAACACGGTCGAGGTGTTCGACATCGAGGGCTTCGGGATCGAGCTGGGGAAGCTGGTCCTCTCCGCCAACCGTGGCGAGCTCAGTCGGGCTGAGTGATGCCGACGGCGTTCTCCAGGAGCCGCTGCCGGACCTCTCGCGCGCGATCGCGCGAGACGGGCACGCGGAGCCGTGGACCGACCTCGAGGGTCAGCTCCCCGTCGAGCCGGCCGAGCCCCTGCACGTGCGCCGGGGCGACGAGCCAGTTGCGGTGCACGCGGAGGACGCGGTCGCCCAGCGTGGCCCCGAGCGCGTTGAGCGAGAGGTCCACCAAGAACACGCCGTCGACGTGGTGGAGATAGGTGAGCCGCTCCGCCGCCTGAAACGCCAGCATGCCGTCGAGGTCCAGGAAGGCCAGGCGGTCGTCTCTCCGCGCGACCAGGCGCGGCTTTCCTGCGCTCGGGGACGGCGCCCGGCGTCGCTGGAGGAGCCGCGCCACACACGTGGTGACGCGGTCGAGCGAGAACGGCTTCAGGAGATAGTCGACCGCGCCCATCTCGAACCCGTCGAGCGCGTGACGCGCCGAAGCGGTGGCGAGCACCACCGCCGGCGGGCTCGCGAGATCCGAGAGGGAGCGGGCGAAGTCGAGGCCCGACGTGTCTCCAGGGCGATCGACGAGCCGGATGTCGACGAAGACGGCGTCGATGCCGAGCTCGATGCGATCGAGCGCCTCTCGAGCAGCCTCGACGTTCGTCACCGCGGCGATGTCTCCGAAGCTCCCGGTATCGCGCAGCAGCTCCACGAGGAAGTTGCGCGCCGGCCACTCGTCCTCGACGACCAGAGCAGAGAGCGGTTTCATGCGGTCCTCCTGGGTAGCGTGATCTCCAGGCGCGTCCGGCCGGGCTTCGAGTCGATGCGCAGCGACGCGTCTGCCGACTCCAGGGCGACGCGGCGCCGCACCAGCGCGAGCCCCTGACCCTCCGGGGGGACGGCGGCCAGGTCGAAGCCGGGGCCCTCGTCCTCGACGGCGCAGCGCAGGTATCCTGGTTCCCCGGTGATCTGCAGGACCACACGGCCGCGCTCCCCTCGGCGCAGCGCGCCGTGGTGCACCGCGTTCTCCAGCAGGGGCTGCAACAGCAGCACCGGGAGCACGCAGTCCTCCACCGAGGCGTCCACGTCCCATTCGAACGCGAGCCGCCCGAAGTGCCGAGACTCCAGGATGCGCGCGAAGCCCCGCAGCCAGCTCACTTCCTCGCGGACCGTGTGATGGGAGCGCCGCGATCCCTGCATGATGTCCCGCAGCAGGTCGCCGAGCGTCGCGATCAGGGCGCGAGCCTCGGTCGGCTCTTCGGTCACCAGGGCGGCGATCGTGTTGAGCGTGTTCAACACGAAGTGAGGCTCGAGCGCAGCGCGGATGTGCGCGAGCTCGACCTCCTGGCGCAGCGCGCGCCGCTCGTGCTCGAACCTCCGCTCGGCGCCGATCTGTCGAGGCAGCTCGATCAGGAGGGCCCAGAAGCCGAACAGGGCGTCGCCGTCGAAGAAGCCCACGACGGCGGTGGCCACGAGCGGCCGTTGAGGGCCTCCTGGAAACACCTCGGGCAGCGCCGTGGCGAACAGGAAGAAGAACGTGTTGGTGATGGAGCTGGCGATTCCGGCGGTGAACGCGAGCACGACGAGCTGACGCCAGATCGGCGCGCGCTGCGGTTCGATGCGGCGCGCCACCAGCGTGAGCGCGCCGAGGACCGCCGCGACCCACACCGCGGTGCCCAGCCCGCGCCAGGGCTCGAAGCTTCCATGGTCGATCCAGCCGAGGAGCCAGAGCACGGCCGTGGTGATCACCACGGCCTTGCCGACGTGGGCCTTGCCCTGGCTTGCGGGCTCCTGCGTCACCCGCTCAACGCTAGCAGCGTCGGGCCCCCCGTGTCGGGCAAGCCGCCTCCGTGCCGTCGCGAGCCGCTCGCCAGCGATCTCGCTCCATCGCCGGTCGCCGCGCGGCGACGGACTCCCAGTCTGCCGCGCTCGGGAGCGGCGCTCGCCGCGCGGCGGGTACACGGCGGCCGCGATTGTGGCGAGTCGCTCCGCTCCCGTAGACTGCGGCCTCCGATGCTCCTCACGCTCACCACCACGCACCGGCCGGCGACCGACCTCGGCTACCTGCTCGTCAAGAACCCGGCGCACACGCAGTCGTTCGCGCTCTCGTTCGGGAAGGCGCACGTGTTCTATCCGGAGGCGACCGAGGAGCGGTGCACCGCGGCGCTCCTGCTCGACGTCGATCCCGTGGACCTCGTGCGCGGGCGCGGCGCGGGCGAGCCGGGCACGCTCGCGCAGTACGTCAACGACCGGCCCTACGTCGCCTCCTCGTTCCTCTCGGTGGCGATCGCGCAGGTCTTCGGCTCGGCGCTCGGCGGCAAGTGCCGCGACCGCCCGGAGCTCGCCGACGTGCCGCTCCCCCTCGCCGCCACGATCGAGGCCCTGCCGTGCCGCGGCGGCGAGGCGCTGCTCCGGCGGCTCTTCGAGCCGCTCGGCTACGAGGTCGCGGCCGAGCGCCTCCCGCTCGACGAGGCGTTCCCGGAGTGGGGCCAGAGCGTCTACCTGCGCGTCTCGCTCGCGAGGACGTGCCGGCTCCGGGAGCTGCTCGCGCACCTCTACGTGCTCGTGCCCGTGCTCGACGACAAGAAGCACTACTACGTGGGCGACGCCGAGGTCGACAACCTCCTCGCCAAGGGCGAGGGCTGGCTCGCCGAGCACCCCGAGCGCGAGGCGATCGCGCTCCGGTACCTCAAGCACAGCCGCCCGCTCTTCCGCGCGGCGCTCGCCCGGCTCGTGGCCGACGAGGAGGCGAGCCCCGAGGAGGCCGAGGACGAGAAGGCCGCGCCCGAGGACAGGGCCGAGGCGCGGATGAGCCTCGACGAGGAGCGGCGCGCGGCCGTCGTCGCGGCGCTCCGCAAAGCCGAGGCGAGGAGCGTGCTCGACCTCGGCTGCGGCGAGGGCAAGCTGCTGAAGCGCCTCGTCGACGAGCGCGTCTTCGAGCGCGTCGCCGGCGCCGACGTCTCGGTGCGCAGCCTCGAGATCGCCAAGAACCGGCTGCGCCTCGACGACCTCCCGGACAAGCAGCGGCGGCGGATCCAGCTCTTCCAGGCGTCGGTCACGTACCGCGACGCGCGCTTCTCGGGCTACGACGCCATCGCGCTGATCGAGGTCATCGAGCACGTCGACCTCTCGCGGCTCGGCGCGCTCACGCGCGCGGTCTTCGAGCACGCGCGGCCGCGCGTCGCGGTCGTGACCACGCCGAACGCCGAGTACAACGTGCGGTTCGAGGGGCTGCCGCGGGGCGCGCTCCGCCACGGCGACCACCGCTTCGAGTGGACGCGCGCCGAGTTCCACGCCTTCTGCGCGGAGGTCGCGGGCGCGCACGGCTACGCGGTCGAGCACCTGCCCATCGGCCCCATGGATCCGTCGCTCGGCGCGCCGACGCAGATGGCGATCTTCACGCGCGCGGCCGGCGAGGACGGCGCCGGCGGCGCGAGCGGCCAAGCGGGCGCGAACGGCCAGGCCGGCGCGAACGGGGGCAGCCAGGCCGGCGCTAACGGCGCCGGCGGCGGCGCGCAGGCCGCGGAGGAGGCGTCGTGAGCGAGCCGAAGCCGCTGATCGTCCCCGCGCTCTCGCTGGTGGTGCTCGTCGGCGCGTCCGGCTCCGGCAAGAGCACGTTCGCGCGGGCGCACTTCAAGCCGACCGAGATCCTCTCGTCCGACCACTACCGCGGCGTCGTGTCCGACGACGAGAACGACCAGGCCGCCAGCGCCGACGCGTTCGAGGTCCTGCGCTTCATCGCGGGCAAGCGGCTCGCGGCGGGGAGGCTCACCGTCGTCGACGCGACCAACGTACAGGCCGACGCGCGCAGGCCGCTCGTCGCGCTCGCGCGCGAGCACCACGTGCTGCCGGTCGCCATCGTGCTCGACATGCCCGAGAAGCTCTGCCACGCGCGCAACGCCGGCCGGCCGGACCGCCAGTTCGGGCCGCACGTCGTGCGGGGCCAGAGCCGCGAGCTCCGCCGCTCGCTCAAGGATCTCCGGCGCGAGGGCTTCCGCTACGTGCACGTGCTCTCCTCGCCGGAGGAGGCCGCGGCCGCCACGATCGAGCGGCAGCGCCTGTGGACCGATCGCCGCGACGATCGCGGGCCGTTCGACATCATCGGCGACGTCCACGGCTGCTTCGATGAGCTCGTCGAGCTGCTCGAGGCGCTCGGCTACCGCCTGGAGGGGCTGCCGGACGCGCCGCGCGCGTCGCACCCCGAGGGCCGGCGCGCGATCTTCCTCGGCGACCTCGTGGACCGCGGGCCGCGCTCGCCCGACGTGCTGCGCCTCGCCATGGCGATGGTCGCGTCGGGCGCGGCGCTCTGCGTGCCTGGCAACCACGACGTGAAGCTGCTCAAGAAGCTGCGCGGCCGCGACGTGCGGCCGACCCACGGCCTCGAGCTGACGCTCGCGCAGCTCGAGGTGGAGACGGACGAGTTCAAGGCCAGGGCGGCGGACTTCATCGACGGGCTCGTCAGCCATTACGTGCTCGACGACGGCAACCTCGCGGTCGCGCACGCGGGCGTGAAGGAGGCGTTCCAGGGCCGCGGATCGGGGGCGGTGCGCGAGTTCTGCCTCTACGGCGAGACCACGGGCGAGACCGACGAGTACGGCCTGCCGGTGCGGTACAACTGGGCCTCGGAGTACCGCGGCAAGGCGATGGTGGTCTACGGCCACACGCCGACGACCGTGGCCGAGTGGGAGAACCGCACGATCTGCATCGACACGGGGTGCGTGTTCGGCGGCGCGCTCACGGCGCTGCGCTACCCGGAGCGCGAGCTCGTCGAGGTCAAGGCGCGCCGCGTGTACTACGAGCCGCAGAAGCCGCTCGCCCCGCGCGGGGCCGAGCCGAGGGCCGAGGGGCGCGGGCAGGACGACGCGCTCGACATCGACGACGTGAGGGGCCGGCGCGCGATCCGGACGCGGGTGCACGGCATGGTGACGATCCGCGAGGAGAACGCCGCGGCGGCGCTCGAGGCGATGAGCCGCTTCGCCGTGGATCCGCGCTGGCTCATCTACCTGCCGCCGACGATGTCGCCGAGCGAGACCGCGAAGGACGGCGGCCTGCTCGAGCACCCGCGCGAGGCGTTCGCGTATTTCCGGCAGAACGGCGTCGGCCGCGTCGTCTGCGAGGAGAAGCACATGGGGTCGCGCGCGGTCTTGGTCGTGTGCCGCGACGAGGCCGCGCGGAAGCGGCGGTTCCGCCTCGACGGCGGGCCGCTCGGCGCGTGCGTCACGCGCACGGGCAGGCCGTTCTTCGCGGACGAGGCGCTGAGCCGGGAGCTCATCGACCGGGTGCGCGCCGCGATGGACCGCGCGGATCTCTGGGCCGAGCTCCGCACCGACTGGGTCTGCCTCGACGCGGAGCTCTTGCCCTGGTCCGCGAAGGCGCAGGACCTCCTGCGCGGGCAGTACGCCGCCGTGGGCGCGTCCGGCCGCGCGTCGCTCGACGCCGCGGTCCGCGCGCTCGAGATGGCGGCCGGCCGCGACGAGAGCGCGCGGCCGTTGCTCGAGCGCCACCTGGCCCGGAAGGCGGCGATGGACGGGTACGTGGCGTCCTACCGGCGCTACTGCTGGCCGGTGCGCTCGCTCGCGGATCTGAGGCTCGCCCCGTTCCACCTGCTGGCGAGCGAGGGCGCGGTGCACGCCTCGCGCGATCACGGCTTCCACCTGCGGCAGCTCGCGCGGCTCTGCGAGGTCGATCCGGCGTTCTTCGCGCCGACCCCGCACCGCGTGGTCGACCTCTCGGATCCGGCGAGCGAGGCGCAGGCGGTGGCCTTCTGGACGGAGATGGTCGAGCGCGGCGGCGAGGGGATGGTGGTCAAGTCGTGGGAGTGGGTGGTGCGCGGCCCGCGCGGGCTCGTGCAGCCGGCGATCAAGTGCCGCGGGCCGGAGTACCTGCGCATCATCTACGGCCCGGAGTACCTGATGCCGCAGCACCTCGCGCGGCTGCGCCACCGCAGCGTCTCCGCGAAGCGCGCGCTGGCGCTGCGGGAGTACGCGCTCGGCCTGGAGGCGCTCCACCGGTTCGTGGAGGGCGAGCCGCTCTACCGCGTGCACGAGTGCGTGTTCGGCGTGCTCGCGCTGGAGAGCGAGCCCATCGATCCTCGGCTGTGAGACCGAGGCCGCGTCCGGCGAGGATCTCCGCGCCTCGCGCCGCGTCATGCGGAAAGGCTCCCGGTCGCTGATCTGCTGGCCGGCCACGAGGCCGGCCGTGGCCTCCTCCGGCCTTCGGTGGCTCGTGTAAAATCACGCCAACGAGCGACGCTCCGTGGGTCTCGAGCCCTTCGCAGGATGGCACCCTTCGTGCCTGGGCGCCGCCAGCTGTCGACCGTCGCTCTCAGGCCAGGCTCGCCGCAAGGGCAGCAGCTGCGCGCGCTCGATATCGCAGTGGTCTCGATATGGTCAGCAAAGGAGCATGCTTTGTATGATGAATTCTAGGCATCGGAGCACCCGACGGCCGCTCGTGGTGCTCTGGTCGTGGGCGTTCGTCGCCGCGCTCGTGACGATGGGCTGTGGTGATCCATCCGACGCGAAGCCGTGCGCGCCCGGTGAGGTGGAGCGCGAAGGCGGGCAGTGCGTGCCGAAGCTGTGCGGCCCGGGTGAGATCACGCTGGCGCCGGGCGCATGCCAGCCGGCGGGGCTACCGCCGGACATGCCGTGCCCGCCGGGCGAGCATGCGCTGGGAGACGGCCGATGCCAGCCGGCAGGGGTACCGCCGGAGGCGTGCGGTGAAGGGTTCGTCGCCGATGGCCGCGGGGGCTGCGCGGCGATCCTCCCGAAAGACGAGTGTCCGGAGGGGCAGATGGCCATCCTCGGGAAGACGAGCTGCGATGAGGTCGCGCCCTGCGGCGATGGTGTGTGGGGCGACATCCCGGTCGAGGCGAGCACCCAGTTCGTCGATCAGGCCTACGCGGGCGACGACAGCGACGGGACGACGGCGAGGCCGTGGACGACGCTCCAGCAGGCGATCAACGAAGCCGATGGCGGCGCCATCGTCGCCGTGGCGGCGGGCAGGTACGTCGAAGACGTGACGATCACGGACAAAGCGGTGCGCCTGTGGGGCCGATGTCCTGGGCGTGTCGAGATCCAAGGGGCGGGCGAGGAGGAGGCTGCCATTCGGGTGCTGAGGATGACGGCGAGCGGGACCGAGATCCGCGGCCTCGCCGTGACCGGGGCGACGCGAGGGATCGCCATATTGAGCGCGAGCGATGTCACGATAGACAAAGTGTGGGTGCATGAGGCGGCAGCGGATGGGATCCTGGTCGACGGGTCTGGCGGCAAGACGAGCACGGCAATCAAAGCATCCCTCGTTGAGGGGAATCATGGCGCAGGCGTGGCCGTCCTCACCTCGGACAACACGACAATCGAAGGAACCGTCATCCGCGGCACCAGACCGACAGACGACATGCCAGGGGTCGGACTCGCCGCCGAGACTCGCGCTGACGTGGCTGTCCGCGCATGCCTCATCGAGAAAAATTCTGCCGCTGGCGTGTTCGTCAATAGCTCGAATGCAACGATCGAGGCCAGCGTGATCCGTGGCCTCCAGGCGGATTCGGAGGTCGAGCTCGGACGTGGCATCGAGGTCCAGTCCGCCAGCGCCCCAGGCGTCCGCGCTCGCGTGACTGTCCGCGCAAGCCTCGTTGAGGACAACCGCGACATAGGCGTGCTCATCTCTGGCTCGGACGCGACGCTCGAAGCCACTGTCGTCCGCTCTACCCGCCCCCGAGCAGATGGCACCCGCGGGCGTGGTATCGAGGTCCAGTATGATGGCAACACGAAGATGCGCGCGGACGCGACCGTGCACGCCAGCCTCATTGAACAGAACCATGAGGCTGGCGTGTTCGTCGCTGGATCGGAGGCGAAGATCGTCGCGAGCGTGGTTCGCGCTACACAGCCCAATCCGTCTGGCAAGTTCGGACGGGGCATCGAGGCGGACCCCATGGGAGGTGAACGAGCGGGCCTAACCATTCACGCCTGCATCGTTGAGCAGAACTATGACGTTGGCATATTCGTCATCGGCTCGGTTGCGGAGATCGACGCCACCAGGGTCCACGCTTTCCAATCAACCGCGATGGTAACGGAAGCCGCAAACCCGGATGCTGGAATGGGCATCCGGATCCAGGACGACCCCGGAGAACGCGGGCGCGCAGAGGTGACCATCCGCGCCTGCCTCGTTGAGCAGAACAAGACTGCGGGCGTGGTCGTCGTTGCCTCGGACGCGACGATCGAGACCACCGTGGTCCGCGCCACCCAACCTAGCGCAGATGGGAGCAGAGGGCGGGGCATCAGCGCCGAGTCTCGCTCGAGCACGCGCGAGCCCGCAAAGGTGATCATCCGCGCCTGCCTCGTTGAGCAGAACCATGAGTTTGGCGTGTCCGTCATCGCCTCGGACGCGATGCTCGACGGCGCGCTCGTGCGCGAGACGAAGGTGTTCGGCCATAGTACATTCGGGCATGGAGTTGCCATCGCAGATGGAGGCGCGGCCGACATCCATAACACCAGGATCACCAACAACAAGATCGTCGGAGTCGCAAGCATCAACTCAACGGTCAATATCGTCGACACGACCCTTGCCTGCAACGGGTTAGATCTCACCGCCTGGCCCTACGACACAGGCAGCGACGCCCCCTTCTACAGCGACGGTTGGCGGTGCACCCGCCACGGCGCCGAGGACTGCAACGAGACCGATGGCGATTGCTTCGTGAATCCCTACAGCTTCGAGGCCCCGTCCAGCGTGGGCCTTAGCCCGGGACTGCAGAAGGATTGACACGAGAGCGCACCGCGCGCCGTTGCGGCCGCGCTCACGCTCACTCCGGCTCAGGACGCGATGAAGGGACCGGGAACTCGTTCTCAGAAGTGGTCCGCAGCGCAACGCCTGTGGGCCGCTCTCCCTCCGTAAAGTTCTGCTGCACGGGCTCGTCTGCGTCCCCTGCGAAGTGGAGCGCCTCGATGTGGCCTTTCGCAGGACCATCGATCAACAGGCCCTTCCGCGCATTGCCGCTCAGCGTGAGCCCGTCGATGTACACCTCGGAGTCGTCCAGCCACTCGACGCCGTCGCCGAATGTCTGCACCGGATCGTCCGGGTTGATCATAGACAGACTGTCGAGCACGGTGTCCGTGACCGCGGATTTGCACAGAATGATGCCCTTCGACCCACCCGCGACGCCGATGCCGACGCCGAAGTTGCCGTCCAGCGTGCCGTTGTGCAGCGTGACGCTGCAATCGCGGCCGTGGTGGTGGCAGTCGCCTTGGTTCGTGGTGTTCTGGATCCAGAGCCCGAGCGTGTTCCCGCTGATCTCGATGGAGTTTGCCTCCTCCTCAACACCCAGCGCGGCCATCGAGCGGTCGACGAGGATGCCGAAGAAACGGCTGCCGAGCACCCGCACCGCCCTGGCGAGGCGGACGTCCGAGCACTCCGCCGCCGAGATGCCGCCCCCGTACTGGCCCGTCAAGACGGCGGCGCCGACGTTCGTGTCGATCACGTCCACGTCCTCCAGGCTGGCGATGGCACCACGCAGCGAAATGCCGATGACGCGGTTCCGGCGGATGACGCTGCTCGTCACCTTCAGATCAGGACGGTCCGTGCAGGGGCAGCTGTCCTCATCGCACGCCTCCTCCCTCTCGATCACGATCCCGCCGCGCTGGGCGCCCGAAATGACGCTCCGCTCCACGGCCACGTCGGCGCCCACGGCGAGGACGCCTACGCTTCCCGAGTCGACGATCTCGGAGTCCACGATCGTGACCGAGGAGCCTTCATGGAGCTGGACCCCATTGCGTGTATCGCCTTCCCTCCCGGCGACGCGGACCGATTCGATGCGCACGCCGGTCGCCCCCTTCACGTCCACGCCCCCTGACCCGACCGTGAGACCTCGCAGCACGGTGCCTTTGCCGGCCTCCAGCTCGGTTCCCTCGCTCTCGATCCTCTCGATCTCGATCCCTTCGATCTCCACCGCGGCCGCCGAGCGGCCGAGGAGGCTCACGCCGCCAGGGACGCTGACCACGCCGTACCGGCCCGGGCCGAGCGCGATGCAGGTGCCGGGCGAGGCGCCTTGAGCCGCCTTCGTGAGCGCATCATCGCTCCCGACCTCGACCACGTTGGTGCAGCCGATCCGCTGGAAGCGGCTCTCGCCGACGCACGCATCCCCGGCCGGGACGCCGGCGCAGACACCCCGGACCAGGTTCTCCTCGGGGCATGTCGCGGGCGAGGGCTCATCAGCGACGCATCCCGCGACGGTCGCGCACGCGGCACCGCCCAGGACCGCCGCCGAGAGCCAAACCCAGAACCGATTCATCATGATCTTTCCTCCCGAATTCGCCGCAGACCCTATCTTGCCGGCGCGCAGCGCGTACATGCAAAAATGAGCGCACCGGCAGCTCCCAGCCTGTCCAGGCGGCGCGCTGGCGTGGGGAGACGGCCGCGGCCTCGCTCCCCGCGACTTTTGACGCGTCGTGAGGGCGTGTTGCGCGCTTGCTGCGTTGACATCAACAGGTCGCCGGCGCTGTTGCGGGCTCATGGCCGGCCCTGTGGCCGGCCTGTGGCCGGCCTGCGGCAACATTCTAGTCGAGGCGAACGCCAGCCCTGTCGGCCCAGCCCGCGCGACGGCGACCACAACACCAGAGCCGGCCCCTGCGGAGAGGGCGTCGGCGCCGATCATGCGCCCCTTCTCACGACATCCGTCAGCCGCTACCCTCGCGCGCCATGACGCTGACGGACCCCTTCGCCTGGGTGGGCGCGACGCTCGACGGCCAGTTCGCCGTCGACGAGGTCGTCGGCGAGGGCGGGTTCGGCGTCGTCTACCGCGGCCTGCACCTCGGGCTCGACGTCCCTGTCGCGATCAAGTGCCTCCAGATGCCGCCCGACATGCCCCCCGCCGGGCGGGACGGCTTCCTCGCGAAGCTCCGCGCCGAAGGCAAGCTCCTCCACCAGCTCTCGCGGCAGACAGCCAGCATCGTCCAGGCCCTCGATATCGGCGCCACCACCTCTCCGCGCGGCGTCTGGACGCCCTACCTGGTCATGGAATGGCTCGAGGGAGAGACGCTCGCCGCCGCGCTCGCGGCGCGTGGCGCACCGGAGATCCGGCCCATGGGCCTCGACGCGGCGATAACGCTCCTCTCCCCGGCCGCCGAGGCGCTCGCCGTCGCCCACGACAACCACGTATCGCACCGCGACCTGAAGCCCGCCAACCTGTTTTGTATCCCTAGGCGCGGCGGCGTCGGTGTCAAGGTGCTCGATTTCGGCATCGCGAAGGTCTTCGAGGAGACGACGCCGTTCGCCGCCGCTCGCTCCGCGACGAACGATAACCAGCGCGCCTTCACTCCCGTCTACGCGGCCCCGGAGCAGTTCGTCCGGGAGTACGGCTCCACCGGGCCATGGACCGATGTCTTCGCCATGGTGCTCATCCTCATCGAGGTCGCGTCGGGCCGGCGCGTGCTTCGAGGCGAGTCCCTCCTGGAGCTCCTCATGTCCGCGCTCGACGCGTGGCGGCGCCCGGACCTGCTCTCCGGCATCGGCCTAGAGCACCCCGGCGTGGCCACCGTCCTCCGCCGCGCGCTGACGGTCGAGCCGAGCGCCCGCTTTCGCGACATGAGAGAGCTCTGGTCGAGCCTGCTGACTGCGCGCTCCGCCCCGGCCTTCTCGTCGCTCGCGACGACGGGCCGTGAAGCAAGCCTGATCGCCGGCCTCGCGGCGACGGCCCCCATGCCCGAGGACAGGCGCGGCGCCGGCGCCGCGGACGCGACGCAGCCCCCGCCGCCTCCAGGCTCCGCGCGCGCGAGCTCTTCGCTCCCCCCCTCGGGAGAGAACCGCATCTGTACTGTCCTGTGCGTCGACCTCTCCAGCCTCGCCGCGCGCTCGTCGCACCTCGACGACGAGGAGCTCGCCGAGCTCACCGAGCGCAGCCGCGAGCTCGTCGTCCAGGAGATCGAGCGCATGGGGGGCGCGATCACGCGCTCCAGCGACGAGCGCGTGATCGCCGTCTTCGGCGTCCCGCGCGCCACCGACAACGACGCGGAGCGCGCCGTCGTCGCCGCGCTCCGCGTGGACGGCCTGCGCGTGAGCCCCGCGCCTCATTGCGCGACCCCTGCGCGCCTCACTGCGTCGTTCGGCATCGCCACCGGGCGGGTCTTCGCGCGGACGGGCGGCGAGCCGCAGCGCCCGGAGCTCCTCGTGACCGGAGAGGCCGTGCGGATCGCCGCCGCGTTGCAGGCGGCTGCGCCGGCCGGTGCCATCGCCGTCACGCGGGACACGTACCGCCAGGTCGCAGGCCGCTTCAACGTGATGCCGCTCGCCCCCATCGCCGTCCCTGGCCGGACCGAGCCGCTCTCCTGCTACCGGATCACGGGCGCGATCCACGGCCACATCGCGTTCGCCCGCGCCGATTTCCTCGGCCTCGAGACGAAGCTCGTGGGGCGCGGCGCCGAGACCCAGCGGATGCTCGACGCGCTCGAGACGGTGCTCTCGGAGCGGCGGGCCCAGCTCCTGACGCTCGTCGGATCGCCCGGTGTCGGGCGGAGCCGGCTGCTCGCGGAGCTCTTCGCGAGCCTCGCCGCCCGGCCAGGCAGGGTCCTGGTGCTGACCGCGCAGTGCTCGCCGCTCACCGCCGACACCACCTACAGCCTCGCCTCGGCGCTCCTCCGCCAGCGCTTCCGGATCCGCCCGCGCGACGGCCAGCGCGGAATCCGGCGGAAGCTGCGCCTCGGCCTGCGCTGGGTCCGGGGGCGCCATGCCGGCGAGGCGACATCGCACGACGACGACCGCTGGGCGGGCCACGCGACCGGCGAGGAGATCGACGTCGCGGATATCGACGCTGCGCTGCTCGAGATCGAGGGGCTCCTTGGCGGGAACGCTGGTACGAGCGCCACCTTCGACTCGCTCGGGATAGAGGAGTCCGGGGCGCTCCTGAAGCAGCGGATCACCGCCGCCTTGACGCGCCTCGCCCGCGTCGCCGCGCGGCAGCTGCCGGTCGTGGTGATCTGCGACGACCTGCAGTGGGCCGACGACGCCAGCCTCGATCTGCTCGAGAGCCTCGTCCAGGGCGTGGCGGACCTGCCGCTGCTGCTCGTGTGCAGCGCGCGGACCGAGCTGCTCGAGCGCCGGCCCGGGTTCGGTGTCGACGTGGAGGCGCACCATCGACAGGAGGTCGCGCCGCTCGCACGCCGTCACATCGAGGAGATGATCAGGAACTGGCTCCGCCGCGTGCCGGGGCTGTCCACGGACGTCGTGCGCGCGCTCGCCGAGCGCGCCGAGGGGAGCCCGCTCATCGTCGAGGAGCTGCTCTACCTGCTCGTGGACGCGGGCGCGATCGTGACGCAGGGGGAGACGTGGGTCCTGCACGAGGAGCGCCTCGGGGCGCTGCGGCTGCCCGCGACGATCCACGGGATCGTGCAGGCGCGGCTCGACCGGCTCGATCCCGAGCTCCGCGAGGTGCTCATCTACGCAGCCGTCGTCGGGCGGACGTTCTGGCAAGGGGCCGTCGATCACCTGCGGCGGGCAGGCACGACAGCCAGCGCGGGCGCCTCGGTGGAGGCAATGCTCGGAGGGCTCCGGCAGCGGCGGCTCGTCCGCCTGCGCGAGCCATCCACGCTGCAGGGCGAGCGCGAGATGGCCTTCGCCGACGCAGCCACCCACGAGGTGGCGTACGAGATGCTGAGCGCGAAGCTCCGCCGCGCGCTGCACCTCGAGGCGGCCGCCTGGCTCGAGCAGCGGGCGGAAACAGGCACCGCCGTGGCGCTCCTGGCGGTGCAGTACGACCGGGCCGGCGATGCGGCGGGCGCGGCCTCGGCCTATATGCGGGCGGCGGCGCGCGCCATGTCCTTCGGCGAGAATGCCGAGGCGATCCGCCACCTCGAGCGGGCGCGCGCCCTGCAGGACCAAGCCCAGGAGGCCAGCGGCGGCAGCGGCGAGCAGGAGCGGCGGAGCGCCGCCTCTCGGGAACGCCTTCGCGTGCGCTTCGATCTCGCCGATGCGTTGCGCCGCGTCGGCCGGCTGGACGACGCCGAGCGCGTGTACGAGGAGGCCCGCGCGCTGATCCGCGGGTTGGATAGCGCCGCGGCTGCGAGGGGCGATCGGGCCGAGGCGTTCCTCTGGGACGCTCGCATCGACGCGCGGCTCGCGCTGCTCGCGAAGGTGCGCGGGGCGCTCCCGGAGGCGCGAGCGCTCGCCGAGCGGGCGATCGCCCGCGCCACGGAGGCGGGGGAGATCCGCGAGACGCCGGCGATGTACGCGTTGCTCACCTTCCTGCACCGCCGCGAAGGGCGGCGCGACGAGAGCTGGCGCGCCGCCCGGACGGGGTTCCGGATCTGCCGGACGATACGCCGGCGCGACGAGCGCTGGCGGGAGGACGTCGCGTCTATCCTGCTCGGCGTGGCGCTCGCGCTCGCCGCGCGTGGCCGGAAGGTCAGCGCGGAGCGGACGTACCGCCAGGTCACGCGCCTCGTCTCGGATGCGTCCCATCCCCACCTCGCCAGCCTGGCCTTGAACGGCGTCGCCGTGATGCGCCTCTGGGCGGGTGATCTCCCGGGGGCGCGCGAGACGTTCCTCCGTGCGATCCGGCTCAAGGAGCGCTCGGGCGATCTCCATCAGATCGCGGTCGGGTACAGCAATCTGGCCGAGACGGAGCTCGCCATGAAGGAGATCTCCGCGGCGCGCGATCACGCCCGGCGCGCGGTGCGGATCGGGGAGCAGAGCCGTGCCGGGTCGGATCTTGCAGAGATGTACCGGAACCTGGCCGAGGCAGAGCGCGAGACCGGCGATCTCGGCGCGGCGCTCGCGGCGGGTCAGAAGGCGCTCGCGATCGCGGAGACGCGCGGGCAGGTCTACCTCGGCGGCGTCGCGGAGACGCTGGCGCGTACGATCGCGAAGGCCGCGCCGTCGGCGGACGCGGCGCTGCGCGCGGCTGCCCGAGATGCGGCGACCGCGCTCGAGGCATCGTTCGGCGCGCACTTCCGCGACGGAGAGCTACGCCAGCAGGCCGAGACGTGCCGCGCGCTGCTCGCCGGTGTCGTGAGCTAGGATCCGGAACGGTGAGCGGCTGAGGGTGCCGTGGTCCGACGTCTGCCATGGTCAGACTCGGTGTTAGCCCCTATCGAAGCCGCCTGACCCCCTGCGACCGACGCGCTCGCTCACCGACCGCTGCTGCGCGCAGCCAGCCCGGCGCCCGCGTCGTTTTCTTGCGGTGATGTCAGACGCCTCGAGGCCGCGGCGAAGGAACAGGCAGGCGGACAGCTCGGGACGAACCCCGGAGCGCCGCCTCGTTCCACGGCCCTGGCGAGGCGCCGGCCCACCGGCGCAGCGCGCCCTCGTCGGCGCTCCGCCAGGCAAGAAAGGCACTCATTCCATGCGAACTCCCATGCACACGGTATCCCGATCGGTCGCCCTCGCCCTCCTGGCGAGCCTCGCGGGCTGCGTCGCGCCCGACGCTGCGGACGAGCCTCAAGGCGAGGCGGTGGACACCGCGTCCGGCGCGCTCGTCGCGGACCGGGCCAGCCTGCCGACGCCGGCGGCTTACTGGAGCTTCGACACCTGCACCGACGGCACGAACGCGCGCGTCCGCGAGGACTCGGGCCAGGGAGCGTTCGGGGTGATGTCCGGCCGCGGCCTCTGCAGCCCGGGAAAGTTCCTCTCCGCCGGCGACTTCAACGGCGCCGGCGATCAGGTGGAGATCAGCAGCGCGGGGCGGAGCTACCTCCACTTCCAGGACCGGATCACGGCGGCCGCCTGGGTCAACCCGCGGAGCGTGACCGGGAACCGCACCATCGTGAACCAGTGGTACGCCGCCGACTCGTTCCTGCTCGGCATCTCTCAGGGCAAGTACTTCTTCTCCGTGGCCTTCCCCAACGGGGGCGCGGGCCAGCAGGTGATCGTCGAGGCCCCGGCCGTCGCGAACACCTGGGCGCACGTCGCCGGCGTGTACGACGGCGCGGCGCTCAAGCTCTACGTGAACGGCGAGCTCCGCGCCTCGACGCCCGCGTCGGGCACGCTGCAGCAATCGACGCGGCCCATCGTCATCGGCGGACACCCCTCCTGGAACGCCTATGATGGCCTGATCGACGAGGTCCGCCTCTACAAGCAGGGCCTGAGCGCCGCGCAGGTGGCGCAGCTCGCGGCGGGCGAGGTCTACCCCGTGAGGGCGTATTACGTCTATCCGAACGATCAGCCATATCACCAGGAGTACGTCGACGCCATCAACACGTACCTGAACGAGCTGCAGGGCTGGTATCGCCAGGAGTCGAACGTCTCGTTCCACCTCGTGGGCTCGGTCCAGGCGGTGCGATCGTCCCAGAATTACGTGAACATGCGCTGCGGCTCGTCGCCGTCGAGCGCCTGCATCAACAACCCGATCGAACTCCCGAACTGGCTGAACGCGGTGTCTCAGGCGGTCGGCGGCTTCCCGGCGCGGCAGTCAACGCTCATCTTCTCCCAGGGCGGCGGCGGCTATGCCGGGGCCAACCTCTATGGCGACTATACCGGCTTCGCCGTCGTGGGCGACTGGGTGCTGGAGCCCATCTCCGGCCTGCGCGAGCCGCTGGCCATCCACTGCGGCTACGCCACGTGGCAATGCCTCGACGGTACGCCGAAGGGGACCGTCGCGCACGAGCTCGGGCACTCGTTCGGCCTGCACCACCCGGACGGCTATCCCGGCACGTCGATCATGGCGTGGCACGGCGATTACCCGACGACCGACTTCTTCGATCACGAGCAGTTGATCCTCCAGGAGAGCCCGATGCTCTCGTCCGGCGTGTTCGTGCGCGGCGGGCTCTGGCTCGACTTCGGCAACGCCGACGTCATGAACTCGAACACGACGGTGACCCTCACCGGCTCGGGCTTCGGGCCCGGCGCGCAGGTCGAGTTCGTGGACGCCACGCACACCGCCGTCGTCAACCCGACCAGCATCGGCGCCACGAGCCTCATCGTGCAGGTCCCGGGCAGCCTCGGTCCCGGCTACATCCGCGTGCGCAACGGCAGCGGCGCGAGCAACAAGGTCTCCGTGAACTTCCATCCCTGAGGGCGGAGGCGATCTCCACGGCGTCCGGCGCGCGCCGCCGTGAGATGCGTTATCCACCACACCGCCGCACGGGCGTCCGTCCGACGGCAGAGCATGCTCGTCCCCGGTCCGACCTGGCTGCTGCTGCCGCGCGCCGAAACACAGCGCCTGCGCCGACGGCCCTCTTGACCTCGCGCGTCGGCAATGCGACAAGAACGGTACGATCAACGAGGTCGCGAGACCGAGCACGGCGCTCCACACCAGGCCGAAGCACAGCTCGGGAGTCCCAGCAATCGCCGTGTCGTTCGAAAATCGACGGCGCGCTCCGTCGACGCGGCTTCGTTCCTTCTTGCCACCTGCAAGCGGTTCATGCGCTGCGTCGATCCGCGTGCGTCGTGATCATCCGAGCGCCTTGCGGGAATCTTAGTGGATAAGCCATGTTAAAACTCTCGCGATTGCGGCACCTCGGGAATTTTACATCATCATCGTCACCGGTGCTCGGTGCGCTGTTGCTGCTGGGTGCGCTGCACGTCAGCGGCTGCGGCGATGACGACGGGGGTGACAACGGCTCCGGCGGCGCCGGTGGCCAGCCGACTGCGACCAGCAGCGGCACGACGGGCAGCACCAGCTCCGGCGATCAGGGCGGCACGACCTCTGCGTCGACCGGAGGCACCGGTGGAGGGAGCACCAGCGCCAGCGCCAGCTCCGGCACCGGCGCCGGCGGCGATGGCGGATCGGGTGACGGCGGATCGGGCGGTGAAGGAACGCCGCCCGATTCCGGCCTTCCGCTCCCCCCTGGCCCCGGCGGCGTGCCGAAGCCGTCCGGCGCGGCCGGCGGGTTCAAGGTCATCGACTGGGCCGGCTTCGCGGGCGCCGTGACGTACAGCTTCGACGACGTGAACTCGACCCAGATCCAGAACTACAATGCGCTGAACGAGCTCGGCGTGCCGTTCACCTTCTACGTCTGGACCGGCAAGGCCGAGGCGAACGATCCGGTGTGGCCGAGGGCGCTGGCGGACGGGCACGAGCTCGCCAACCACACGAAGAGCCACTCGAGCAACGACAACGGCTCCGATACGGACGCCGCGACGACGTTCATCAAGGACAAGTTCAGCATCACGCCGTATACGATGGCGGCTCCGAACGGCTCGTCGGTGTACACGGGCATCGCCCGGACGCGCTTCATGATCAACCGCGGCGTGGCCAACAATCTGATCACCCCGAACGACTCGACCGATCCGTTCACGCTGCCCACCTACATTCCCCCGACCGGCGCCAGCACGGCGGCGATGGACGAGCAGGTCAGCACCGCGCGGTCCGCCAAGAAGTGGCGGACCTTCTGCATTCATGGCTTCACCGGCGGCAGCGACGGCGCCTATCAGCCCATCCCGCTCAATGCCTTCCTCGAGCACGTCAAGCACGTCAAGGATTTCGGCGACGTGTGGATCGGCACCATGGAGGACATCGGCGCCTACTGGCTCGGCCAGAAGGCGGTCACCTCCGGCACCAACACGCAGTCCGGCGGCGACACGACCTACACCTGGGACCTCCCCGACAACTTCCCGCCGGGCAAGTACGTGCGCGTGACGGTCACCGGCGGCACGCTCAAGCAGAACGGCGCCCCGCTCTACTGGGATCCGCACGGCTACTACGAAGTCGCGCTCGACGCGGGGTCCGTCACGCTGTCGCCCTGACGTGAGCCGCCCGAAGCCCCGCGCCATCACCGGCGCGGCTTCGGGCGGAGCCGACCCCACGCCTGTCATCGGTCGGCTGCTCGGACTGTCCCCCCGCGGGATCCGCTACACGCTGGGGCCCGTCAGCGCCGCGACGATGCGCTCGATCGACCAGTAGCCGGCCATTCCACCCATCACGTACAGCAAGCCCCGCCGCACCGTCGCCGGTTGCACGGGAACCCGCGCGGCAAGGAGGCGCAGCGCGACCACCAGCGCGATCACGCCGAGCTGACCGACCTCGACGCCCACGTTGAAGAACAAGAGCGCGGTCGGCACATGCTTCTCCGGCAGTCCGATATCGAGCAGCGACGACGCGAACCCGAGCCCGTGGAGCAGCCCAAAGGCGAACGTGACGGCCCATGGGGCCCGGCTAGCGAGCGAGTCGGTCGGCCGTAGGCACTCGCCGCAGACCAAGACGATCGAGAGCGCGATGGCCGCTTCGACCGGCGGGGCCGGCAATGTCAGCCAGCCGAACACGGCGCAGGCGAGGGTCAGGCTGTGCGCGACCGTGAACGCCGTGACGGCGCCGATCAGCGTCCGACCGCCGCGCACGAGGAGCGTGAGCGCAATGACGAAGAGGAGATGATCGAACCCGGTCAGGATGTGCTCGACGCCGAGCCACGTGTAATCCACCACGATCGGCCTCAGCGCGCGAAGCCCGGCGGAAGCGGGGATGCCGTAAACCACCAGGCTCGGGTCGCTGCCGGTCAATACCCGAAGAAGTCGGCTCCCGCTCCGCCACTCGATCACCACCATCACGCTGGTCTCGGTCCCCTCGAGCCAAGGGAGCTCGATGGTGCCGACCAGGCCGGCGTGACCGCAGTCGAGAAATGCTCCGTCGAGCGTGCAGGGCGGGGGGAACACGGCGGGCGTTGCCAGCTCGGACTTGAGCGTGGGCGAGCTCGCCTCCCAGCGTACGAGGAACCGCCCGTCCTGCCCTTCCACTTCCGTCAGCGAAAGAGACGCCGAGTTGAGCTCGTGGCCGCCTGCGGGGGCCGACACCAGAATGACGGCCAGCAGGAACGGCAGAAACCGAGCCAGCCAGGGTAGACACGGACGGGTCAAGGCTTCTTCTCGAATCTGTACCGCGCGAGGACGCTCTCGACGAAATCGTCGGCGGCTCGCTTCTTCATCGCGGCGACCCAGTCGGCGGCGAGCATCTTGCGTATTTCCTCGCGGCTGGGCAGCCCCCCATCGATCCGGTTGACCCGCACGAGCAGCAGGCCGTCCCCGGTCTCCAGGGTCTGCCACGTTGCGACCGGCGAGCTGCCGATGCTTTCGGAGACCGCGGGGCCGAACTTGGCTGCGAGGTCGTCGCGGGTGAGGTTGCCCCCCACGATCGGACGACCGAGCGTCCTTGGGTCTGCGCCGTCGGCCAGCGCAAGTCGAACCTTCGACCGCTGCTCCTCTGCAGCCGGGTCGCTCTTGGGGAAAGCTACGAGCTGAAAATCGTAGCGCAGCGGCGTCTCGTACTGGCTCCGGTGAGAAGCCAACCACGCGTCCAGCTCTGCATCCGTCGGCTCCCGCAGCGTCATTTGCTTGACCGCCCGCGCCCGCAGCTTGTCCGCCAGCACGGTCCGCACCGTCGCGTCCTGCCGTTCGAGCCCCTCCCGGAGCGCCTCGCGATAGAGCACCTCTTCCCGCTTCCACCCGTCCAGCGCCGCCGTCAGCTCCGCCTCCGTCGGCGCCCGGCCCGTCTGATCGCGGAACTGCCGTTCCAGGTCCGCCTTCAGCCCCTCGCTGACGACGATCACCCTCGGATCGCCGACGATGAGCCGGTGGGCGAGAAATAAGAGCGTGCCGATGAAGAGGAAATGAACGACCGGCTCGCGGAGCAACCGAGCGAAGCTCCACGTGGTTCTCCCGCTGGTGTCAGGCATGGAATGCGCTCTCGCTGGGGGGAGAAGGAAATCCAAATGCGTCGGAGGCGTCAAGCCCCAACTGCGGGATCTGCCCCGGGTCGACGGAACACTCTTCGTTGCGATCCGACGTACCCTGAAAATCTGGCGTTTCGTGGTCAGACGTCTGGCCGTCCGTGGCCAGACGTCTGACCGCCCGCGCTCGGCAACGCAGATCTGGATGCGGTCGCCGTGCCGGCGCGCCTCAGGGCACCTGCATCTCGAACGCCACCGCGTAATTCGGCTGCGCGGTTCCGGTCATCGAGCCGACGAACGGATCCGAGTCGCGCAGCTGGCCCGAGCGCCACGTCCGGCCGGAGAACGCCGTGCCGTCGCTGGTCATCGCGTAGCCGACCCAGACGCCCGTCGAGGGGAGATCGTTGCCGACCGTGATGCGCACCGTGTCGCCCGAGATCGCGACGGAGCTGATCGGGATCCGCGTGCTCGCCGTGCGGACCTCGAAGCCGCGCCCCTGCGCCCACTCGGTCAGCGCGCCCTGGTGCGGCGCCGGGAGCGAGTTGTCCCACGCGAGCGGCGGCACCGGCACGTGGAAGTGCACCGTGATCACCCGCCCGCTGCGCTCGACCCGGGTCGGCTGCAGCGGCTGCCAGTCGCGGCCCAGCACCACCTTCTCGTGGTAGATCTGGCCGAGCTTCTCGCCGAGCCGCTCGTACCCGATCGCCGTCATGTGGATGTTGTCGCTCGCGTAAGGATACTGGTACTTCGGCCCGGAGCAGATGACGTCGCCCGGGCGATCGAGCCCGACCTGCCACTGCGCGAGCGTGGAGGCCGACCGCTGGTTCGAGCCGGTCGGATAGGCGTGCTGCTGCGACACGAACATCGGAATCGACCGGGTCTGCCCGGTCAGCGGCTTGATATCGGCGTTGTAGTCCGACCACAGCTTGATGAGGTCGTTCCTGTAGCTGGAGCTCCCGGCGTCGGACTCCCCGTGGGTGATCACGATCGCGCCGACGCCGAACGTCTTGCCCGACGCGCCGGCAAGGCGGGCGATCGCCGAGGCCTCGAACAGCGACGCCGCGTAAGCCCGACCCGTGGAGCCGGTGTCCGTGGCGCCCTTCCGGATGACCGACATCGCCTGTCCGCTCTCGCCGACGACCGTGTGCACGCTGATGTAGTCGCCGCCCGTCGCCGCCTTCACGAGCGCCGAGATCTGGTCGCCCATGGCCGTGTGCGGCGACTCGCCGTAGATGTTGCGCGGGTATGCGCTCGGGTAGCCCGTGGCGAGCGGGCGAATGGGCTCGGTCAGCGGCACCATCGAGAGCGCGCCGTTCCTCGGATCGAACGGAGGCACGCTCGCGTTGCCCAGCGAGAGCTTGAGGTTTTTGTAGCGCTGGGTGGTCGCCCGGACCGGCGTCGCCTGCGCCCCGACCGACAGGCTCTGGCCCGTGCCGATGATCCCGGACCAGTCCCAGCCGGGGCCCACGGGCCCTCCCCCGCCGGAGCCGCCCGAACCTCCGGAGCCGCCCGAGCCGCCGGAGCCGCCTGCACCGCCCGCGCCTCCGGCGCCGCCCGCACCCCCGGCGCCACCTCCGCCAGAACTGGCCGACGTACTGCTGCTCGTGCTGCTGCTGGAGCTGCTCGAAGCGCTGCTGCTCGAGCTCGCCGACGTCGAGCCCCCGGTCCTGCTGACCGACACCAGCGTGGGTCTTCCGGTGCCGTTCGCGCAGAACCCCCACGTCGTCGAGGCGCCGGCGCCGAGCGCACCGTTGTAGCCCTCGTTGGTGACGCTGAGCTGCTCGCCCGACGACGCGCGGACGGCGTTCCACACGTTGCTCGTCGTGGCGCCATTGAGCGCGACGACCACGCCCCAGCCGGTGATCGCGCCGCTGCCCACGTTCTTCACGGTCACGTTCGCGCAGTACCCCGTCGGCCACTGCGACTGATACGCGAGCTCCGCCGACATCGTCGAGTCCGGGCTGAGCAGCTCGCCCTCGATGGAGAGGATCTCCTCGTCGTCGGACGACACGCCGCCGCAGGCGACCAGGCCGCAAGCGAGCGCGACCGAGCAGCGGCCAAGCAAGCTGGTGAAGCGCATGAATTTTCTCCCGAAAGCGGCCGAATTGGCCGCAAGTTATGGCAGCAAGATTATCACGCCCGCATGCGGCGCGCAAAGCGCAAGACGCGGCAAGCTCGGTATGTATTCCGGAACATTGGCTCTCCGATCAGGACACATACCGAATCAAGCATGATCGATCGTTCACCCTGACGACGGATCACGCGCCGCGGTGGTTTCATGGGATGAAGGTTGACAGGATACGCGCGCGCGGTGCGATTCAGGCGGCGGCGCCCCGGCCCCCGGGCGGCGCGGCGCTTACCGTAGGCAGACCGCAGAGGGGCGAACCGCCAAGGCGCCAAGACGCCAAGAACGCCAAGTTATTGAGATTTCTTGGCGTCCTTGGCGCCTTGGCGTCCTTGGCGCCTTGGCGCCTTGGCGCCTTGGCGGTCCCCAAAGTACCGCACTACCGGCCGCCGGGGGCTCGCCCCCCGAGCTCAGGCCCCGCGCTCGAGCTCGTCCCAGAGGCGCACGTCGCTCCGCTCCTTCAGGAACAGCCCACCGACGATCACGGTGACGAGCGCCACCGCGATCGGGTAGAGGAGGCCCGCGTAAATGTTGCCCGTCGCGACCGTCACCGAGGAGGCGATGAGCGGCAGGAGCCCGCCGAACACGCCGTTGCCGACGTGGTACGGGATCGAGAGCGACGTGTAGCGGACCTTCGCGGGGAAGGCCTCGACGAGGTAAGCCGCGATCGGGCCGTAGACCATCGTCACGAAGAGCACGAGCACGAACACGAGCAGGGTCAGCGCGACCGGGCTGTCCGCGTTCTGCTTCATCGCCCAGAACACCGGGAAGAACCCGATCGCGCCGCACAGGTTGCCCGCGATCATGATCTTCTTCCGGCCGATGCGGTCCGAGAGCGCGCCGAAGAACACGAAGAACGGCATGCCGAGCGCGAGCGCGGCGGCGACCACGACCGTGGACGTGATGAACGGGACCTTCAGCGTGTTCTGCAGGAAGTAGAGGGCATAGAACTGCCCCGTGTACCAGACCACGCCCTGGCCGGCCGTGGCGCCGAACAGGGCAATCAGGATGACCTTCCAGTTGCGCTTGTTGCCGAGGCTGTCCTTGATGGGCGCGGCCGACGTCTTCCCCTCGGCCTTCAGCTTGGCGAAGATCGGCGACTCCTTGAGGCGGACGCGCACGTAAAAGGACACGCCGACGAGGAGCACCGACAGGAGGAACGGGATGCGCCAGCCCCAGTCCTTGAAGGCGTCCTCGCCGACGAGGAGGCGGCTCCCGAGGATCACCGCCAGCGAGACGAACAGCCCGAGCGTCGCCGTGATCTGGATGAACGAGGTGTAGAAGCCACGCTTCGCGTCAGGCGCGTGCTCGGCGACGTACACCGCCGCGCCGCCGTACTCGCCCCCGAGCGCGAGGCCCTGCACGAGGCGGATCAGGACGAGCGCCAGCGGGGCGACGAGCCCGATGTCCTCGTACGTCGGCAAGACGCCGATGAGCGACGTCGCGCCGCCCATGAGCAGCAAGGTCACGAGGAACGCGTACTTCCGGCCGACGATATCGCCGATGCGCCCGAACACGAGCGCGCCGAACGGGCGGACGACGAAGCCGGTGGCGAACGTGCCCAGCGTCAACAGGAAGCCCGCCGTCGGGTTGTCCTTCGGAAAAAAATGCGTGGAGATGATCGCGGCGAGACTCCCGAAGATGTAGAAGTCGTACCACTCGATCATTGTGCCGCCGGCGGACGCGAAGATGACCTTCCAGAGCGTGCCGCTGTCGACGACCTCGCGCCCGGCCTCGCGGGCGCGGCTCGGTGGGGTCACGGCGAGGATTTCGGAAGACGTCTGTGCCATGGGAGCGGTTCCTCGAAGGAGTTCCAGCGCTTGTCGAGAGGGCCGAAGTCGGCGTCGCGCCGTGGAGGGGGAGCCACGATGTCGTTCATGGCCTCTCGTTCCACGCCGCGCGCGGCGTGGGTGAAACGAGGGACCGGCAGCAGGGCAGCGCGCGGCCCGATGCCGTGTCGCCCCCGCCTTGCCGTCTGCTGATCTCCATGATTCAAATACCACGCGAGGCGCCGCGAGAGAATCCGTTCTGTCACCGGCCGATCACGTAGACAGGCCTGTCCGGCGACATCCCGTTACGATCGGTAACACCCGGCGGCGCTCTCACCCGCCCATCAACTACGCAGGCCTGTCCGGTGACATCCTGTTACGATCGGTAACACCCCGCGGCGCTCTCACCCGCCGATCACGTCGACAGGCCTGTCCGGTGATATCCTGTTACGATCGGTAACACCCCGCGGCGCTCTCACCCGTCGATCATGTCGACAGGCCTGTCCGGTGACGTCCTGTTACGATCGGTAACACCCGGCGGTGTTCCAGAGTGCCATTTCGCCCTTGCGCCGCGCGGTCCGGCTCAGGGCGCCGTCTCTGGCCCTCGCCGCGCCCCGGCGGCGCCCGCGAGCGGGAGCCGCGCGATGACCGTCGTCCCCTGCCCCACCGCGCTCCGCAGCGTGAGGGTGCCGCCGTGATCCTGGACGATCGAGCGCGAGAGCGGCAGGCCGAGCCCCGTGCCGCTCGGATCGCGCTTCGTCGTCACGAACGGCTCGAACACCGCGGCGAGGAGCTCCTCGGGGATGCCGCTGCCGTGGTCCTCGACCTCGACCACGATCTCGCCCGCCTCGATCCGCCCCCGGACGGCGATGGTCGCGCCGGCGCCGGACGCGTCGCGGGCGTTCGCGAGCAGGTTGACGAAGACCTGCACGAGCTCGCGCCGGTCCCCGATGACGACCAGCGACTCCGGGACGGCCTGCTCCACCCGCACGTGCGGCGCCGCGCGGTCGAGCCGGAGCAGCCGCTCGGCCTCGGCGATCACCTGGGCGAGCGACACGCGCCCGACCCGCGCGCGCGGGCTCTCGCCGGGCGACGGCACGGCGCCGGTGCGGCTGTGCTCGAGCAGCGACCGCAGGATGGCCTCGATGCGGGCCGCCTCGCCCAGGATGAGGCCCGCGCGCGCGCGGAGCTCCTCGCTGTCGGCCTCGGCCCGGAGGTTCTGCGCGAGGCAGGCGATGCCGGTGAGCGGGTTGCCGACCTCGTGGGCCACGCCCGCGGCGAGGCGGCCGAGCTGGGCGAGCCGGTCCTTGTGGGCGAGCTGCGCCTCGAGGGCGCGCTGCTCGGTGCGATCCTCGACGAGGAGGACGACGCCCCCCGAGGCGGCGCGCGCGTCGAGCGGATCGAGCGCGGCGCGGTGCACGCGCAGCGAGCGCGCGCGCCCGGCCACGTGCGCCTCGATCTCCTCGGCGCCCGCGCCGGCCTCGCCGGCGGACGCCGCGCGCGCGGCGCGGGCGAACAGCTCCGCGAACGGGGCCGGCAGCCGGTCGAGCGGCGCCCCGACGAGGTCGCGCTCCTCGGCGCCGACGAGCGCCTCCAGGCGCCGGTTCACGAGGCTGATGGCGCCGTCGGAGCCCACGGCGCAGACGCCGAGCGGCAGCTGCGCGAGCACCGACCGGAGCCACCGCCGCAGGAGGTCGAGCTCGCGCGCCGCGCCGACGAGCCGCGTCTCCCCGCGCGCGAGGCGGCGCTCGAGCCACCGGAGCTCCTCGGTGAGCGCGCCGCCCGCGCCCGGCGCCGCGGCGGGGGCGTCCGCCTCCGCCTCCTCCGCGACCGTCCGCGCGAGCACCGGGCCGACAAGCGGCGACAGGTTGCGGTGCAGGCGCTCCTGCAGCGCGTGGAGCTCGGTGGGCCGCGTCTCGTCGCGCGGGATGTCGAGCTCGATCCGGGCGCGCGTGACCTCGATGCCCGCCGCCTCGCGGCCGAGCAGCCGGGCGAGCCGCTCCTCGAGCGCGCCGACGCTCGAGGCCACGGTCGCGCGCTCCACGGACGGGCCGATCTCGCGCCGCCTGCACAGGCGCGCCGCCTCGCGCTCCGCCTTGGCCGGCGGGCGCAGGAGCGAGACGAGCCCGAGCGTGCCGCCGTTGACGGCGAGCGACACGAACGTCGGCAGCGACCAGGTGTCCGTGGGCAGCCCGCGCGCGGCGCGCGCGGCGCGGCCCCCGTGGTCCGCGCCCTCGCGCAGGAGATCGAGCCACGCCGGCTCGATCGCGGGCAGCCCGGGCAGCAGCGGCGCGAGGCACAGGGCCGTCCAGGTCGCGATGCCGGCGAGGAGCCCGGCGATGAACCCCGCGCGCGTCGCGCGCTCCCAGAAGAGCACGGCGAACAGCCCCGGCAGGAGCTGCGCGAAGGCGACGAACGACACGATGCCGCTCTCGACGAGCAGCCCGCGGTTCGGCTGGGCGCGGTGGAAGAGCCACCCGCCCACGAGGATGGCGGTCAGGAGCCCGCGCCGCATCCACAGCACGCGCGCGTAGACGTTGCGGCGCAGCGTCCGCCGGGCGAGCGGCAGGAGCAGGTGGGTCGCGCTGTCGTTCGCGAGGGCGACGGCGGTGACCATGACCATGGCGCTCGCCGCGGAGATGCCGCCGATGAAGGCGGCGAGGGCGAGCCAGCTCTGGTCGAGCAGCTGGGGCACGAGCAGCACGTAGCTGTCGGCGGGCCCGGCCGGGGCGAGGCGCGTCCCGGCCCAGAGGATGGGCAGCACGGGCAGGTTGAGGGCGAGCAGGAACAGCGGGAAGGCCCAGGCCGCCTTGGCGAGGGCCCGGTCCCCGGCGCCGCTGGCGAAGGCCATGTGCCACTGCCGCGGCAGCAGGAAGGCCGCGGCGAAGCTGATGACGAGCATCGAGGTCCAGCCGCTGTCCTCGCGCACGGGGCGGGCGAGCGCCTCGACGTTGGCGGCGTGATCGCGGAGCCAGCCCGCGAGCCCGGAGGGCCCGCCGAAGGCGCCGAGCACGGCGACGAGGCCCACGGCCGCGAGCACGGCGAGCTTCGCCGCCGACTCGAACGCGACCGCCGCGGCGAGGCCGTCCTCGCGCCGCTGCTCGGCGGACGGGCGGGCGCCGAAGAACGCCGTGAAGAGGGCGAGCAGGGCGCAGAAGACGGCGCCGACGGCCTCCTCGTGCCCCGGCCCGGACAGCACGCGGACCGACTGCTCGGTCGCGCGGAACTGCTGCGCGACGTAGGGCAGGCTGGCGACGAGGGAGAAGGCGGCGACGAGCGCCCCCGCGGCGGGGCTCTGGAAGCGGAACGCGAGCAGGTCGGCGAGCGAGGAGAGGCGCTGCTCGCGCGTGATGTGGAGGACGCGCGACCAGAGGAGCGGCGTGGCCATGCACGCGAGCGTCGGGCCCAGGTAGACGGCGAGGAAGACGAGCCCGTGGCGCTGCGCGAAGCCGACGCCGCCGTAGTAGGTCCACGACGAGGCGTAGACGCCGAGCGAGAGGGCGAGCACGAGCGGGTGCCGCGCGAGCGCGCGGGGGATCCGCTCGCGCTGCGCGGCGAGCGCGATGGCGGCGAGCACGGCGAGCCAAGCCACCGTGGCGAACAGGAGGACGCCGACGTCGATCACGGCGGCGGCTCCCGCTCGCCGCGGCCGGCGTCGCCGCGGGCGGCGTCGGTGCGGGCGGCGTCGCCGCGGGCGGCGTCGCCGCGAACGCCATCGCCGCGAACGCCGTCGCCGCGGTCGGCGCGCGTCGCGAGCCAGGCGAGCGCGATCAGCGCGACCCACACCGCGAAGATGGCCGCCACCGCGAGCGGGCCGCGCGCCCAGAGCAGGCGCGCCGGCGACACGAGGAGGACGGCGCCCAGCAACGCGAGCACGAGCGCGCGATCCGCCGCGCCGGCCTCCGCGTCGTGTCCTCCGCGCATGGGCCAAGAGGCTACTCAGGGTGGGGTCGCGCTGTCATGCGAACGTGGAGGCGGGGAGAAGAGCTGGAAATCGCAATGATTACCGTGGGTTCCAGCTCACCCGGCGCACCGGGGCCGCTCACCCGGCGCGCCGGGGCCGCTCACCCGGCGCACCGGGGCCGCTCACCCGGCGCGCCGGGCCGCTCACCCGGCGCACCGGGGCCGCTCACCCGGCGCGCCGGGCCGCTCACCCGGCGCGCCGAGCCCGCTCACCCGCTCGCGGCCGCGATCTCGGCGAGCGTGGAGCGCGCGTGCGCGATCACGCCCTCGTTGCCCGTCTCCATCCCCCACTTCGCCGCCATGGCGGGCCAGGCCGCCCAGCGCTCCAGGGCGTGGGCCGCGAGGCCGGGCCAGGTCGCGCCGCCGGCCGCCTCGAAGCGCGCGATGCACGCGTCGAACGCGGCCTTGCTGAAGGCGCCGGCGAAGAGGGCGAAGTCGACCGAGGGGTCGCCGAGGTGGGCCTCGGTCCAGTCGAGGATCCCGGTGAGCCGGCCGCCCTCGTCGAGGAGCATGTGCCCGGGGTGGAGGTCGCCGTGCACGAGGGCGAGGTGGCGCGGCCAGACCGCGTCGTTCGCGAGCCAGCGCTGCCACCGCGCCCAGAGGGCGTCGGGGGGCGAGAGCGCGGCGCGCGTCTCGTCCATGGCCCGGGCGTGGAGCTGCCGCGCGTCGTCGATGGACTTCACGGGGACGCCCGCCGCCGCGATCGCCGCCGTGTCGATGCGCTGCAGCGCCGCCAGGGCCTCGGCCATCGACGCGATGAACGCCTCCGAGGGCGCCGCCGGATCGACGCGGTTCCAGCGCACGCCCGCCTCGGGATCGAAGGTCACCGCGGGGACGTCGCCGAGCCTCGGGTAGGCGATCACCTGGTCGGTGTGCACGCGCCAGTCGGGCACGGCCACCGGCAAGCGCGCGCGCACGAGGGCGAGCACGCGCGCCTCGACGCGGGCGGACTCGACAACCGCGGCCCGGCGCGGCGTGCGCACGATCCACGGCACGCCCTCCTCGTCGCGGGCGTGCACGGCGAGGAAGTCGAGCCCGGTCTGGTCGAAGCCTTCGTGCGTCGCGACGAGCCGGAGCCCCTCGCGGCGCGCCGCATCGAGGAGCGCGCCGACGGAGTCGATGGGCGAGAAGGAGGAAGGAGAGGAAGGAGACGTGGACGGGGTGCTGGGACGTTCGGTCATGATCGCGAGCCTCTTCGGGCGCCGCCGCTGCGGGCGGCGCGCGTGGATGGGGAAGACTCGCGGCGCGAGCTCACGACCGGCCAGGCGTGCGTGGCATGCTCCTTCCGGGCTGCCGGGCGTGAGGCTCCGCGCCCCGGTCTTCCGCGTTGCTGGGGAAGACAGGGCACGGACAGGCACCCGCGCGCTCGCCACGTCGACCCGGACGCGCCGGGGCTACGGGGAGGACGAGGATGCCGAGCTCAGCGCAGCCGGGAAAATGCCACGGCCGGAGCATCTCATGCGGCGCGCGGCGGCGCAACGGCGTTCAGGGCGCTCGGCCCGACGGCGGCTCCACGGCCGCCTGCACCGCCTGCAGCTCCTTGTAGGTCGCGAAGAAGCGCTCCGCCGCCGCTGGGTCGGCGGAGAGCACCCGGGCCATGTGCCGCGAGAGGCGCAGGTAGTCCGCGAGCGACAGCCCGCGGGCAGCGAGCGGCCGGGCCGGGCCGCCCGCGCGCTGGACGTCGACGACGAGCTTCGCATACGAGGCGGCGTCGCTCGCGGGCGGCGGCTTCAGCGCGTCCTGCGCCTCCGCGAACGCGTCCGAGTACACGCTCGGTATCCGCGCCTTCTCGCCCTGCTGCAGGACGTCGTCGCCGATGCGCCCCATCCAGTAGATCGTCGACTCGTTCCATGCCTGCTCGCTGAGCTTGTGCGCCTCGAGGACCGCGGCGGTGGGCCGGTCCCCCTCGGCGATCTCGGCGGCGATCCGGGCGTGATCGAAGAGCGTGATTCCGTGCGGCGCCCCCACCTGCGTCGCCTCCGCGCCCCCTGCGCGCGTGGTCATTCAACCATTGTGGGTTCCTCGCGCGAGCGATGTCCAGCCGATTGTGCCGCGCGCGCGGCGGCGATACACGGCGTCATGAGCGACGCTCCGAAGGACATGCCCGCTGTCCCGGGCGGCCCGGATCCGAGCCTGCCCGTGCCGCGCGAGCCGGTCGACGGCTTCGATCTCGCAGCGTACGCCGCCGTCGCGGCGCAGCTCGCGGAGGGCGCCGACCCGCGCGCCGCGGTGCTCGCGCGCTCCGGCCTCGACGAGGCGCGCTGGCTCGCGGTGGAGCAGACATGGCTCCTCCGCGTCGCCATTGCGCTCCTGCAGCAAGATTACGACTTCATTCGTGCGTACAGCGGGGCGACGGAGGCGGCGCGCGAGGCCATTGCTCGGGACGGCGCGCCGCTCCCGATCGAGGCGTACGCCGCGCTGATCGCCGGCCACGAGTCGGGCCGCGAGCCGGGCGCGTTGCTCGCCGAAGCCCGGCTGACGCCCGCCGCGTTCGCGCGGCACAAGCTCGCCTGGGAGCGCCGGCTCGCGGTCGATGCCGCCTTGCGCGCGTCGTTCCGTGCAATGGTTGAAGCGAAGAAGCGCGCGACGTGACGGCCGCGGCGATCTTCTGTTATGCTCGCCGCTCCTGGGAGAGGGGGAGATGCGATGGCCGGCGAGCGCGCGGCGGAAGCGCTGGAAGAGCAGGGTGAGGGCGCGCCGCCGAACGACGCGCCGCGCTCGGCGCGGACGGCCGTGCGCTGGACGGCGCCGGCATGGCCGGAGCTCACGGCCGCGCGGCTCGACGCGTTCGACGAGGAACGGCGCACGGCGCGGCTGCGCGCCGGGGGCGCGTCGGTCGAGGCGGCGGTCGATCCCGCGGTGAGCGCGTCGGTGCTGCGGACGGCGCTCGCCCGCGGCGAGCGGGTGATCGTCGAGGCCGACCGGGGCGGCTTCACGGTCGTCGGCGCGCTGCGGACGGCCGCCACGCCCGGCGTGGACGAGGCGGACGAGTTCCGCATCAAGGCGTCTCGCGTGACCGTCGACGCCGCCCACGAGATCAGCCTCGTGAGCGGCGCCGCGACCCTGGTGCTGCGGGCGGTCGGCCAGGTGGAGACGCTGGCCGAGAACATCGTCTCGCGCGCCTCGAGCGTGCACAAGATCATCGGGCGGATGATCCGGCTCAACTGACGAGGAGCGAAGATGCCGCTCGCCAACCAGAACAAGCTCGTCGCCAGCGTCGCGTCGGGGCACGTGGCCGTGAGCCAGGGGCCCAACGACGTGTGCAAGACGCCCGCCCCTCCCGCCCCTGCGCCCGTCCCGATGCCGTACCCCAACGTCGCCGTCTCGGCAACGATGGGGCCGGGGTACACGACGAAGACGCTGGTGATGGGCACGCCGATGTGGACGAAGAAGGGCAAGACCGCCGTCTCCAACGGGGATCAGCCCGGGGTCGCGCTCGGGATCATCAGCAACAAGATCATGGGGATGTGCGCGATCACCATGGCGTCGAACGACGTGTACGCCGAGGGCGGCGCCGTGACGCGCACGCTCGACTCGTCGATCTCCAACGGCTGAGCCGCGATGTCGGACCAGGGCAACGGCGCGACGGGGACGGTGGCCAACGCCGCGGGGGGAGGCGCGGCGGGGGACGACAAGGATCCGTATTGCGAGGCGTTCGCCGAGACCGTCGATGAATGGTGCAAGCAGACTCCGCCGCGCAAGAGCTTCGAGAACATGTATTTCAAGAAGCTCTCGTCGAAGGTCCCGGACGTCTTCAACCGCCAGGAGCCGGTGCTGTTCTGGCGCACCGCCGCGGGCGGGCCGCTGAGCATGTCGCGCGTCGGCACCATCATGGCGAACGCCGCCAAGTTCGGCCGGATCCCCGGCGTCGGCTCGGCGCTCGTCGCGATCGCCGGTGCCCTCGGCGCGCTCTATCCATCGGCGCTGCAGGGGGTGAACTGGGGCGGGCTCCAGCAGGACATGAGCGCGGCGTTCCGCGCGGAGAAGGCGGCCCAGGGCGCGCCGCGCATCTACGACAGCTACCCCGACGGCCTCTCGGAGAACGGCAGGAAATGGGTCGAGGTGAAGCGCCCCGGCGACCGGTCGGGCGGGCCAGGGACCTGGCAAGACAAGGCGCGCAAGGAGTTCGCCTCGAAGGAGGGCAATGAGGTGCACAAGGTCAGCTGCGTCGACTGCCCGGAGGCGAACTGCGGGGGCGACGGCGGCGACAACTGCCCCGAGGGCACGGCCCCTGCAGACGTCGTTGAAGGCTCACGCTGAGAAAGGAATGCACGGTGCCGCTCCTCCCAGGGCTCGAGTTCACCCAGCAGAACCTGCGCGTCGCTTACCGGGCGAGCGCCGATCCTCAGGAAGTGACGATCGACGTCGTGACGGCGGCGGCGAGCCGGTCGCCGGTCGCGCCGGTCATCCTGCGCAAGCTGCTCGACGCCGTGCAGCGCGGGAGCGCGGGCGGGCACCGCTTTCCTCCGGCCGCCGGCGCCGCGGAGATCCTCGACGAGTCGGCCGATCGGGGCCCGAGCTACCGCTGGAAGGTGCGGCTCGCCGCCGTCGATCCGCTCTTCCTCCGCACCATGGTCGAGGAGCTCCGCCTGTCGACCCCGGGCGCTCCCACCCTGAGGATGCACATCCTCGGCGCGCTCCCGCTCGACGACTCGCCGCTCTCGATCCGGGAGGACGCGGTGAAGGCCTGGCTCGACGATCCGCGCGCGTACCTGCGCGAGTGGCCGGCGCCGGGGTTCCCGATCGTCGATCGCGGCGACTGGGCCATGTGGCGCGTGCGCCTCCACGACCGCATCACCCCGGACGTGCGGAGAAAGCTCGATCTCGTGGCGCTGGGCTGGTTCAACGACGTGTGGACGTACGTCCACGACACGGGCCAGCCCGAGGAGCAGCGCGCGGATCAGGGCCTGCCCCGGTGCGGCTCGGGCAAGCTGGAGTTCAGCGCCGCCTACCATCGCTTCTATTTCGCGCGCCGGCCGTCGCGGGCGCGCCTCGTCAACGCCCTGACGCGCTTCCACCAGACCGTGGCGCCCATCGCGGCGGCGGAGATCTCGCCATGACCCCTGCAGCGCCCCTGGAGCCGCTCGCCGATTACCGCGGCATCCCCCAGGCATACAGCTCGCTCGGCGCGTTCTTCCACTGCGAGCTCGCCGAGCCGGGCGATGAGGCGCGCTTCGATCGCGTGAACGAGCTGATCTTCGCGTGGTTCGGCCGCGAGCTGCGATGGTCGGTGGCGCCGTTCTTCCGCAACGTCGTCCCCTTCCGCGCCTCCGATCTCGAGTACATCTCGGGCTACTGCGCCTCGCTCGAGCTGTCCGGCGCGAGCCGCGAGGATCGAGACGCCCTCACCCTCTTTCACTTCGGCCGCGACGGCTATTCGATCTACTGCAACGGGGGGAGCTCCCCGACGGCCGCTTCCCCCTACCTGTACGGCTTCTGGGCCGAGCTCACCGGCGACGAGCCCGAGCAGCGCTTCCCGGCCTGTCCGGTGCTCCGCCTCCACGTCCCCGACACCTGGCCCGCCGACGACTTCGCGGCGCGCGTCACGGCGATCGCCGCGCAGCTGCGCCTGCGCTGGGCCTCGGCCGGCTACACGTACGCCTCGTGGGACGTGAGCGGCGACGCGATCTCGAAGCAGGCCATCTACGCCCACGCGCGCCGCTTCCACGGCTACGACATCCCCGAATACGCCGGGGACGCCGCGCGCTTCATGAACGAGATCCGCTCGGTCAACTGGCTCACCTTCCTCGGTCCGGCCCTCGCCAGGCGGCTGCGGGAGCTCGGCCGCGAGCTCAAAGGTGCCGGGCCGCTGCGCGTGGGCGCCGCGGGCGACGCGGTGGTCCTCCGCGCCGGCGATCGGCCCGAGCGCGGGGACATCAACCGCCTCCAGATCCCGCGCGCCTACCAGGACGCCGATGCGCTGGTCCGCCCGATCCGCGCCGGCGGCGGCGTCACGTTCCTCGGCCCCTGGACGAAGACCGAGGTCTCCGAGTGGCTCCAGCGCTTCGGCAAGGGCGGCGCCGCGCCGCCGCCGCCGCCAGCCCCGGACGAGGATCTCCCGTTCTGAGGGGCGCGTGAACGTCCTCAACCTCACGAAGGGCCGCACGTTCGCCGTCCCCATCAAGGACAAGACCGGCCGCGCCTACCTCGCCACCCTCCTCAAGTACACCTTCGCCGTCGGGCCCACCGGCAGGGTCGAGCTCCTCGGCCGGGACGCGGCCGAGGTCGATCTCGTCGACACCTACCAGGGCGAAGACCCTGCCCGCGCCAGCATCCGCCGCCCCTCGCAGCTCTTCGAGCAGAAGCCGGGGACCGACGTGATCCTCCTCGGCCACGCGCACCCGCCGCCCCGCGGCAGCGTCACGCACGTCGACGTCTCGCTCCGGGCCGGCCCCGTCCAGAAGACCGTGCGCGCCCACGGCCTGCGCGTCTGGAAGGCGGGGGCCTTCGGCGGCGTCTCCCCCGGCCCGGCGCGGCCCGTGAGGGAGCCCATCCCCCTCGCCTACGAGCTGGCCTGGGGCGGCACGGACGTCTCCGATCCGCAGCGCCCCGTGTGCGAGCCGCGCAACCCCGTGGGCCGCGGCGTGGCGCGCGAGCCGAGGTCGCTCGTGAACCAGCCCGCGGCGCAGCTCGAGGAGCCGTCGCGCCCCGCGGGCAGCGCCGGCAGCGCCCCGGCGAGCTTCGGACCCATCCACCGGCACTGGCAGCCCCGCGCGTCGTTCGCCGGGACCTACGACGAGGCGTGGATGAAGACCAAGATGCCGCTCTTGCCCGACGATTTCGACCCGCGATTCCACGTCTGCGTGCCGCCTGACCAGTGGTCTCCCGCGCCGCTGCGCGGCGACGAGCCGTGCGAGATCCGCGGGGCCACGCCGGAGGGCGTGTGGCGGTTCCAGCTCCCCCGGATCGCGCCCGGCTTCTCCAGCGTCGCCGGAGGCCGCGTGCAGGATCACAGGACCCACCTCGATACCCTCCTCGTCGACGCCGACGCCATGCGCGTCGAGCTCACCTGGCGCGCCGCCGTGCCGCTGCCGAGGAAGTACGAGATGCTCGAGCGCGTGCGGGTGATCGAGAAGACCGTGCTCAGGTGAGCGCGGCGGGCGGCCGGCGCGGCGGCCAGGGCCGCGCGCGGGCCGCCGCGCTCATGCGTCCTCGACCATGGGCGCCAGCTCGGCCTGCGGGCCGGTGGCGGTGAGCTTGATCTCGCTCGCCGCGATCACCACCTGGCCCGCCGACAGGGTGACGCTCGAGCCGCCGACCTTCATGGCGATGCTGGCCGCGTTCATCGCCACGGCGCCGCCGACGTTGATCGACAGGCTGGACTTGCTCGAGAGCGCGACCTCGCTCGCCGCGCTCGCCGCCCAGGCGCCGCCCACCGTGGTCGCCTTCACGCCGCCGACGCTCACCCCCACGTCGCTGCCGCTCGCCGAGATGTACGCGCCGCCCACGGTCGAGGCGCGGGCGCCCAGGGTCACGTCCGTCTTGCCGGTCGCGACGGCCTCGAGCTTGGCGCCGCCCACCGTGATCGAGGCGACGCCCGCCGCGGCCATCGAGACGCCCAGCGCGGCCGCCTCGACGCAGCTCCCGCCGACCGTCTCGGAGAGCGACGCGGGCGTGCTGTGGCTGACCGACATCGGCGTCATCGTGGTGTGGCTGCCGCCGATCGTCAGCGATCGGTCGCCGGCGACAGCCACCTTCTCGCCGCCGCCGACGGTCTTCGTGCGCGAGCCGCCCACCGACCACGTCTGCGAGGCGCCCACCTTGAGCTCGCGCTGATCGCCCACCGTGAGCTTGTCGTCGGCGCCCACCGAGATCGTCTGGTTCGCCCCGACGCTGTGCATCGCGTGGGTGGCGACCTTCTCCGTCTTGTTGCTCGCGACGTGGAGGTTGAGATCCCGCTGCGCGTGCACGTGGACGTGCTCGCCGCCGCCCCCGTCCTCCATGCGGATCTCGTTGTGCCCGCCCCCGCCCGGCGACGAGCGGGACTTGAGCGCCGAGATCGTCTTCCCCTTCGGCAGCGCGTACGGCGGCGGGTGCGCGCCGTCGTAAACGCGCCCGACCACGACAGGCCGATCGGGGTCGCCGTCCTCGAACTCGACCAGCACCTCCCACCCGACGCGGGGGATGGCGACCGACCCGCTCGTGTGCAGCTGGCCCACGCGGACCCACGACGAGCTCTTCTCGTCGCCCGAGCTCCGCCGGTCCCACGGAAAGTGGGCCTTGATGCGGCCGAGCTCGTCGCAGTGGATCTCCTCGCCCTTCGGGCCGGCGACGCGGGCGGTGTGCACCCCGCGCGCCTGGGCCCGCGGCGTCACCATCGGCGGGCGGAAGACGACGTCGCTCGCGATGGCCTCGAACGTGTTGGAGAAGCTCACGGCCGCGCCGTCCGTCGCCCAGCGGTGCGTCACCTCGACCGCCGCCCACCCGCGCTCGAGGCCCGCGTCCGGCGCGTCCCGCACCGTGAAGGTGTGGCCTGGCGAGAGCGAGAACGCGGTGCTCTCCCCGCGCACCCGCGCGGCCTCCACATCCATGGCGTCGATCCGGAGCCTGGCGCGGCGCCTCCCCTCCGCCGGGTCGACGTAGCGGCCTGGATAGTCGTAATGCTCGCGCCCGAGCGGAGCCTCGCCCTGGGCGCTCGCCTCCAGATCGAGCGCGGGGCGCCTGAAGTCGTGATCGCGCAGCGTCACCTTGGCGGGCCTCAGGCGCTCGCGCTCCGACATGCTCAGGATCGCCTGCCGGGAGGCGAGCCCGCCCGCGGTCCGGAACGGGATCTCGTCCGACGGCGCGACGGCCGCGTACGCCGAGACGGAGTCGCCGAGCACGAGCTTCGGCCCGTCGTCGCCGTGCTCGAAGAAGTAATGAATCCCCTCCTCCTCGAGCAGGCGCGAGAGGAAGGCGAGGTTGTCCTCGCCGAGCTGCGTGCACACCTCGCGCGCGGCGTACGCGCCCGAGAGGCGGAACGAGACCGTGGACACGTCGATGCCCGCCTCGTCGAGCAGCGCCTCCACGATCTGACGCGTCGTCTTCTGCTGGAAGATGCGGTGATCGGTGGTGAGGCGCAGGACCGCGAGCGGCGGCTCGAGGGTGAGCGAGAAGCGCGAGCGCTCGTCGAGGTGACCGGCGGAGACGCGGACGCGCGTGACCACGCCGGCATAGCGGCGCAGGACGGCGCCGCCGGGGAGCTCTCCGACGACGACCGCGGCGCTCCTGAGCACGAGCGGCCGCGGGTCGAAGTCGGCCACCGGCGCCTCCAGATCGACGTCGACGACATAGGGCCGGGACATGGCCTCTGCGCACGAGAGGCCCGTCACCCGGAGGACCCCGGGCTCGATGCCCTCGGCCGCGAAGACGAGCTCGTGGAACGCGGTGCTCTCGCTGGGCATGGACGGCTCCTCAGTTGTGGTGGATCTGCGGCGCCTTCTTGGTGATCGTCGCGCCGGGGCTCGCGAGCGACGGCGCCTTGACCTCGACGCTGCTGCTCGTGATGGTGACGCTGGCGGCGCCGCATCGGATCGATATCTCCGACTCGGCCTCGATCTCGATGGACGGCGCGTTGGCCAGGAAGGCGCCGCCCACCGTGATCGCGAGCGCGCCGGTCGACGACTCGCCCGCGCTCTTGCCGGCGGCGATCACGTAGGCGCCGCCCACCGTCTCGGCGAACGCGCCCTTGACGCTCGTCTCGCAGCCCGACGCGCCCACGTGGATCTTGGCCCCGCCCACCGTCTCGGCCGCGGCGCCGCCGGTCATGTTCGCCAGGCCGGTCGCCGCGGCGGTGATCCAGCTCCCGCCCACCGTGACGCTCATGGATCCGAGCGCCATGCGCGAAACGGCGAGCGCCGAGGCCGCGAGCATCGACCCGCCGACCGTCAAGCTGCGGCCGGCGGTGGCCTCGAGCGTGGCCCCGGAGGACACGGTCACCGTGCGCGAGCCGCCGACCGCCGCGGACTCGCCGCCGCCCACCGAGATCTGCCGGTCGCTCGCGACGCCGAGCGTCTCCGAGGCGCCGATGCTGACGCTCTGGCTAGAGACGACGCCGGTCGCGAGCTTGCCGCCCACGGTGGTCTCCAGGTTCGCGCCCACGCGGTGCGCGTGATCGACGCCCACTTTGTCCTGCTTGGTATCTCCGATAACGACGTTCATGTCCTTCGAGGCGTTGATGAAGACCTCCTCGGCGCCCTTCTTGTCGTCGAAGCGGATCTCGTTGGTCGAGCCGCCGCCGGGCGTCGTGGCCGTCTGCCACGCGGTGCGCGTCTTGTCGGCGGGCAGGCGGTAGGGCGCGGGGTGCTGGCCGTCGTAGAGGTGGGTGAGCACGAAGGGGTCGTCGATATCGCCCTCGTGGTGATGGACGAGCACGTCCCAGCCGACGCGCGGCAGCATCATCGAGCCGCCGAGCGGGAACTGGCCGACGCGCATCCACGTCGAGGCGGCGTCGTCGCGCCTGCCCTGTCGATCCCAGTGGAGCTGCACCCGGACGCGGCCGGTCGCGTCCGGGTGGATCTCCTGGCCCGACGCGCCCACCACGACGCCCGTCTGCGGCCCGCCCGGCGTCCGCGTCGCGCAGGTCACGCGCGGCGTCCTGAACGGCGTGGCCGCGGGGATCGCCGCCCACGAGACGACGGGGCTGTCCGACTCGCCGGCGGTGAGGCTCACCGTGTCGAGGAGGAGCCGGCCGCCCAGCGCGGCGAGCGGGTGCTCGACGAGCTCGAAGACGAGGCCCGGGCGGAAGCGCAGGGAGCCCGTGTATCCGCGGATCTGCACGCGCCGGGCGCGGCGCGCCTCCAGCTCGGCCTGCGCGCGCCGCGCGCCGTCCTCCGGCGCCCGGAAGCGGCCGGGGAAGTCGTACAGCTCGAGCGGCCCCTCGCCCGCGCGCGCGTCGAGGAGCAGCCGTGGCTTGTTGAAATCGTAATCGCGCAGCCGGACGGCGTCGGGCGCGAGCGTCGACGCGCGCGTCACCCGCGTTACCGCGTCGCGCTCTGCGCGCAGGCCGACGCCCGCGCGGAACGGCACCTGGGCGTCGCCCTCGATGGCCGGCGCCGCCGTGGAGTCGTCGGCGAAGACGAGCACGGTCGCGTCGCCCGTGAAATCGAACCAATAATAGATCCCCTCCTCCGCCAGGAGCCGCTCGACGAAGGCCCAGTCCGACTCGTGGTATTGCGCCCAATAAGGCCGCTTCGTGTAGCTCCGCCGCGTCGACCAGCGCGCGCTGCTCGCGGGCACGCCGGCCTGATCGAGCACCTTCTTCAGCACGTCGATGACGTCCATCTGCTGGAAGCACCGCTGATCGCGGCCGACGGCGAGCGGCGCGACCTCGGGCGCCAGCGCGAGCGCGTAGGCGGCGCCGCCGCGCGCCGTGGGCGTCCGCTCGACCGCCACGACCACGCCGTGCACGGCGAGCGCCCGCTCGAAGCCGTCGCGCAGGGTGAGGGCGAAGGGCTTGCCGAGCAGGTCGCGCACCGCGGGCGGGTCGGCCTCCTTCGATGCGCGCGCGTGGAACGAGAACAGCTCGCTCAGCGCGACCCTGCCCTGCACGTGGTGCGCGTCGAGGGTCACCCCTCCGGCCGTCAGCTCGATGAACCCCATGCTCAGCCCACCAGGTTGGGGTTGCCCGAGATGGTGATCTTGCCCGAGGCGTCGAGCGTCACCAGGCCGACGAACGCGGCCGACCCGGGCGTCAGGTTGAGAATGCCGCCGCCGCCGAGGAAGTTGGCGACGCCGAGGACGCGGATGGACACCTTCTTCGCGGCGATCGACACCTTGCTGCCGGCGCTGGCGCACGCGAGGCCGCCCACGGTGATCGCCGCGGCCCCCTGGGTGGAGCCGCTGCGATTGCCGGCGGCCGCCTGCACGAGCACGCCGCCCACCGTCGTCGCGAGCGCGCCGACCACCGACTCGCTCACCGACGCGCCCGAGAGCGCGAGCTTGGCGCCGCCGATCGTCTCCGACTTGGCCCCAGCGACCGCCACGCCCACGCCCGCGGCCGCCGCGGAGACGAGCGAGCCGCCCACGGTCAGGCTCTGAGAGCTCGTCGAGCTCTTGGTGACGCCGAGCGCCGCGAGGGTCGCGTGGGTCCCGCCCGTCGTCTCGCTGTCGGAGCCGCCCACCTTCATCTCGAGGCCGCCGCCGACGCTGACCGCCTCCGAGCCGCCCACGCTCTTGCTCCGGTCCGCCTTGATGGACACGACGTCGGCCGCGCCCACCTGCGTCGTCTGGCTCGCGCCGATCGAGATCGACTGTTCGCCGCCGACGGCGACCTCGCTGTCTGTGCCCACGGTGAGCTCCTCGTCGGCGCCGATGGTCTCGGTCTTGTTGTTGTTGGTCTGACCGTCGTAGTCCTTCGACGCGTTGAGGTAGAGCTCCATCCCGCCGCCGCCGTCCTCCATGCGGATCTCATTGGATTTGCCGCTCGCGGGGCTCGATGGGGTCTGGAGCGCCGCCCGCGTCTTGGCCGCGGGGTAGGCATAGGGCGAGACCTTCTCGGCGTTGTAGAGGCGCGCGACCGCGACGGGCCGGTCAGGGTCGCCGCCGACGTAGGCGACCGCCATCTCCCACCCGACGCGGGCGAGCGCCATGGATCCGCCGATGGGGAGCTGGCCCGCGCGCATCCAGCAAGAGCTGCTGTCGTCGTCCTTGCCGACGCGATCCCAGAAGAACTTGCCCTTCATCCGGCCGTGCTCGTCCGTGTGGATCTCGGCCCCAGCGGGGCCCGTCACCACCGCGGAGTGCACGCCGCCGATGCTGGGACGAGGCGCCGTGTGCGCGGGCCGGAACGGCCGGTCCCAGGGGATCACGGTGATCTCGTTCGTGTACGCGACGTCCGCGCTGCGGCCCACGTCGAAGCGGTGCTCCACCGACGTCAGCAGGTATCTCGTCGAGAGCGCGGCGGGCGACGCCTCCTCCAGCTCGAACCAGGCGCCCGCCGCGCACGCGACGTTGTTCGAGGCGCCGTAGCCCACCGTCTCCCCCGCCTGGATCGCCTCCATGCGCAGCCTGGCCAGCGTCGCGCCCTCCTCGGGCGTGCGGTGGCCGGCGAAGAAGTCGAAATGCTCGCCGACGCCGGGCACCGAGGTGTCGGCGCTCGCAGTGAGATCCACCGCCGGGGTCTCGAAATTGTGATCGCCCACCGTCGCCCGGCGCGTCACCGCCCGTGTCTCGAGCGTGAAATCGACGACCCCGACGCCGCGCTCATCGGTCGAGATGTAACGCATGCTCGCTCCGCCCTCGATGGACGAGGACGCGCCCTGGGCGTCAGCAAAGGTGATGACGGCGCTGTTCGCGTCCTCCCGCGTGAAGTAGAAGATGCCCTCGTCCTCGAGCAGGCGCGAGACGAACGCGAGATCCGTCTCGCGGTATTGGACGCAATAGGCGCGCTTCACCGGCGTGCGCTGGAGCGAGAAGCTCACCCGCGCGGCCGGCACGCCCGCGCCCTCCAGCGCGGCGGAGACGATCTCCCGCGCGTCCTGCTCCTGGAAGATGCGCGTGTCGGCGCGCAGCTCGAGCAGCGCGAGCTCGTGCGCCAGCTCCAGGCTCACGCGGCACGCGTCCTCGAGCGCCAGGCTGTCGATCCGCGCGCCGGTGATGCGCAGGTGGAACCACCGCGCCGGCGAGCCGTCGATCGACACCTCCAGCGTGGCCGGCGCGCCCATCTGCGCGTCCCAGTCGAGATCGGCCGGGGCCGTCACCTCGAGGCTGGCCCGCGTGGGCCGCGAGAGGGCCTCGGTCACATGGGCGGAGAGGACGGTCACGCCGCCGAGCCCGTCGCCCTGGAGCGTCAACGCGAGGTGTTGCGGCATATGGCGGTGCTCCTCTGCCGGTCATGCGGTGATGATGTGCCTTCGGTACTCCGGCTCGCCCGAGAACGTGGGGACGCTCCTCTGCGCCCAGAGCGCGTGCCAGAGGAAGCGGCTCGGCGTGCCCTGCCAGGCGCCGGGCGGCAGATGGGCCCCGAGCCATCGCTCGACGACCGCGTCGCTGTCGGCCAGCAGATGGAAGCGCCGTTGCGCTCGATCGGCGCTCAGCGCGAAGCGGCCGCCCAGCGCGGGGTCATCGTAGATGCGGCCGCGGGGGTGCGCGCGCGTCCACCGGGCCCAGGCGCGGGCATCCGTGGTCGGGGCGACGCCCGCCGAGCCGTGCGCGTCGGGCTGGTCCGGCGCGCTCAAGCGGAGGGCGCCGAAGAAGCGCTTGATCGACTCCATGGCGGTCGAGCTCTGACCGATATTGCACGCGCGAATCGCCACGTGCGCGAGCCGGAGCCGCTGCACGCGCGCCATGCGCCCGCGCAGCTCCGCCACCTTGCCCGCGTCGATGTTGAGCCGCGAGGACGCCTCGGCGTCCGAGATCGGGAGCAGGGCCCCGGAGCCGGGCGCGTCCGCGAGGATGCTCATGACCATCGCATTCGCGAGCACGTGCCGCGCCTCCTGCCGGCCCCGCGCGGGCCGCAGCGGGCGCGCGCCGGGGACGAGCAGCAGGCTCATGCCCTCGGGCGTCCCGTGATGAACGATGAGCGCCTCGCTGCCGCCCGCGAGGGACTCCATGCTGGTGAGGAGCGACTCGAGCGTCATGCCCGGGACGGGCACGCGATCATCGATGTGCATCGTGCCTGTCGCGCCGATCGCCTCGTCGGGGCAGCGCGCATAGAACTCTTCCGCGGTCGGGTGCACCGTCGGGTCGATCAGCGCGGTTGCCGGCACGATTGCACTCCCCCGGGCGCGCTGCTCGGTCGGCGCGCCCCCCTCGACGGGCGCTCATGGTACACGATGCATTCGACGATTGACATCGATTGAAGTCGCCGGGAACAATCGCTCGTCCCGTGAGCCAGCGCCTCCCCCCGCACGCCGAGGCCGTGGTCGTCGGCACCGGCGCGCGCGCCGCGGGCGGCCTCACGGCGCTGCAGGTCACGATGAGCGTCCGCGCGCAGAAGCTCGCGCCGCGCGAGTCGCACATGATCGACAAGGCCGGCCAGCGCATCGCGACGGCGCGGCTGCGCTCCATCGGCGACGACGTCCAGGGGTTCGATCGCTTCGTCGCGCTCGGCGCCCCCGCGCTCACGCAGGCCGCGTTCCCGTGGCTCGCCGCGCGGCGCGCCGCCGGCGACCCCGCGCCGCGCCTGCCGCTCGTCGTCGCGCTCCCGAGCCCGCGCCGCCCCGGCTTCGATCCCCGCCTCGAGCGCGATTTCCTCGCGGCGCTCGCCGCGCGCACGCAGGTGCCGCTCGACCCGGGACGGTCCGAGCTCGTCTTCCGCTGCCGCGGCGGCGGCGCGGTCGCCTTCGAGCGGGCGCTCGCCCTGCTGCGCCGCGGCGACGCCGCCGCGGTCGCCGTCGGCGGCGTCGACACCTTCTTCGACCCCGACGCGCTCGAGCACCTCGATCGCGAGCTGCGGCTCCACGGCCAGGACACCGAGAACGGCTTCGTCCCCGGCGAGGGCGCCGGCTTCGTCGTCCTCTCCTCGCGCGCCCACGCGCGCGGCCCGCGCGGCTCCGCGCGGGTCTTGTCGGTCGCGGTGGAGGCCGAGCCGCGCCCTTACGGGTCGTCGGAGCCGTGCCTCGCGCTCGGGATCTCGCGCGCGGTCGAGCGCGCGGTCGAGGCGGCGTCCCTCGCCGGCGCGCGCAGCATCCCCTGGGCGCTCACCGACGTCGCCAACGAGCGGCACCGCGTCGACGAGTGGACGTACGCCTTCGTCCGCGCCCACGGCGCCTTCACGCCCGACGCCGTCCACGACCAGCCGCTGCTCCACACCGGCGATCTCGGCGCGGCGAGCGCCGCGGTGCTGCTGGTGACGGCCGCGACCCGCTGGGAGACCGGGTGTGGGCTCGGCGCCCGCGCGCTCATCGCCGTGCACTCCGACGGCCCCGAGCGCGGCGCGATGGTCGTGGCCGAGGAGGCCGCGTGAGCCGCGCCGAGGATCGCTCGGGGCCTGGCCCGGCCGCCGCCCTCCGCGCCCGCGGCGCCATCGAGGAGGCGCTCTTCGCCCTCCCCGACATCCCGCTCGCCTTCGACCGGCTGGACCTCCGCGACCGCCTGCTCCGCGCGATCCAGTGCACCTACGCCGTGCTCGACACGCCGGTGGTGGCCGCCGCGCACCTCGACGGCCTGCGCGAGGCGGCCGCGATGGCCGGCGAGGGCCGCGCGCTGCTCGCCCGCGCGGGGGACGCCGCCGCCGTGGCCCCGCTCGGCCGAGCGCTCGGCCGCCTCGACGCCGCCGGCGCCGCGCTGCGCGACGGCGCCGAGGCGGTCGCGCAGATCCAGATGGCGCGCCGGCACGAGCTGATCGGCGGCCGGCTGGAGGGCGGGCCGCCGCCTCCGCGCCCGTTCCGGGCCAGCGTCGGCGTGCCGGAGCTGCACGCGCTCGCCCGCGCGCCGCTCTCGCCGCACGTCGAGGTCGGCGCGCGCGTCCCGATCGTCGCGCCCGCGGCCCCGCCGCCCCCTCCGCCGCGCCCGCGGAGCTTCGCCGAGCTCTCGGCGTTCGCGAGCGGCGCGTCCTCGCCTCCTGCGGGCGGCGGGGACGCGCCGCCCCCCGCCGCGCTCGCCGCGCCCTTGCTCGCGGCGCCGCCCGCCGCGCAGCTCGCGTCGCTCCCCTTCGAGCCTGCGATCGGCGAGGTGGAGGCGCTGCGCCGCCTCGGCCGCGACTGCCTCGAGGACATCGCCGCGCTCCGCAACCTGCGCAAGCCGAACGCCCTCGAGAGCTGGCTCGATCAGGGGCCGTTCGAGCAACGGCTGCTCGACACGCTCGACGCGTTCGCCGCGCTCGGGGGCGCGGTGCTCCCGCTCGTCTCGCTCTTCCACGCGGAGGCCAGGGCGCCGGATCCGGAGCGCGGCTTCGCCGTCGCGCTCGCGCTCGGCTGCATCGACGGCGCGGATACGGTCGCCGCCGCGGTGATGACGCTCAAGCAGAGCGCGCCGGAGGAGCTGGAGGGCTGGTTCGAGGGCTTCTGGCTGGCCCCGAGCCCGGCGATCGACGAGGCGATGTGCGACCTGTGCGACAGCGCGCGTCCGGATCTGGTCGCGCTGGCGCTGGACGTCCTCCACGCGCGGGGCACGACGCCCGAGGCCGTCGTGCTGGGCCTTTCCGGGCGCGCCGAGCCGCCGATCGCGTGGCGTGTGGCGCGGGCCCTCGCGACCGCCCTGCCGCGGCGCGACGCGATCGAGCGCCTCGAGCAGCTCTGCGCGGAGGCGCGCGACGATGCCGTCCTGCTGGCCGGGATCGAGTCGCTCCTGCGCCGCGGGCACGGCCCCGCCGTGGCGATGCTGCGGAGCGCCGCCGACGCCTCGCCCGCCCGCGCCGGCGCCGCGCTCCCGCTCCTCTGCCTCGCGGGTCGCGCCGGCGATCTCGATCGCCTCCTGACCGCGGCGAACGCCGCGCCCAGCCCTCGGCTGGTGCGCGGCCTCGGCCGGTTCGGGCATGTGGCGTCGCTGGGGGCGCTCCTCGATTGCCTTCACCACGGCGATCGCGCGGTGGTGGTCGCCGCGTCGGAGGCGCTGGAGCGGATCACCGGCGCCGGGCTCCGCGAGACGGTCGAGGAGCCCTGGGAGGTCGATCTGCCCCCCGGGGCGGCCGAGGCCGGTGCGCTCCCGGTCCCGACGCGCAGGGTCGAGCGGGTGGCGGCCGATCCCGAGCGCTGGCAGGCCTGGATCGGACAGCACGCGAGGCACCTCGACCCCAGGGTGAAGATGCGCGCGGGGGTGCCCTTCACCCCGGTTCAAGTCGTGGACGAGCTCGAGGCGCGCGCGACGCCGCCTTGGGCCCGCGAGGAGGCCGCGCTGGAGCTCGCGCTCGTCACGGGGTTGAGCTCGCGGTTCTCGCCGCACGACTGGGTCGCGCGGCAACAGCGGCACCTGGCCGAGCTGCGGGGGCGGGTCGCTGCCCTCGGCGCCGCGCCCGGCGCCTCTTCGCTCGGGCTGTGGAAGGAGTCGGACCGGCCGGCCGCGCGCCCGTCCCCGCGACCGCCCGCGGAGGCGCCGGCCGATGCGGCGGCGACCGACGACGCGCCGGGAGACGCGCTGCCGCCGTCGACCGCGAAGCCCAGCGCGCTCGCGGCGCGCGTGCCCGCGCTGCCGTTCGCGCGGGTCGAGCCGGCGGCGGCGCCGCCGGGACCGGAGGCCCCAGCGCGCCCGGGCCGCGCCTGGGCCGCCGTCACCGTCGCGCTGCCGGCGGGGCCGCCCCTCCCGGCATCGCCTCTGCCATTTTCCCCCGGCGCCCGGGACGCCCCTCGGCAGGCGGCGTGTCCGGACGCCGACGCCGGTCGTGCGGCGGCCGGCGCACCGGAGCTCCGCCTCACGCTGGCCCAGCACGCCTCGCTCTGCGCCGAGCTGGCCGTGTCCCCCGGCGCGGCCGAGGCGATCTACGCGCGATACGGGCTGGAATCGCGAGAGGAGCGGGCGGCGGTCGACGCTGCGTGGCGGCGGCGCCTCGCCGACGCCCCTGCGGAGCGCGCCGCGTGGCAGGAGCTTTACCGCCGTTACAACGCCTATTTCACGGGACGGGGCGCGCCGCCGGGGTGAGGGCGGGCGCCCTCCTCCGGCGCAGCCGCCGCCGAGGGAAGATGGCCGCCCGAGGCCTCGTTGTCCCCCGCGAGGTCGAGCAGGCGCGCGAGGACGACCTCGAGCCACCCCACCGTGCGCCCGCACCGGCCGGCGCCCCGCGGCGCCGGCTCCCCGGCCTGGAGCGCCCGCGCCCCGCCGGCGATGCCGCCGGGCCGCCGGCGCAGGTGCCGCATGCAGAGGTCGCGCAGATCGAGGAAGGGCGGGCGCCGGAGGCCCTCCTGCGCGAGCAGGTCCGCCGTGAAGGCGCCCCACGTCCCCAGCACGCCGCCGTCGCCGACGAAGGCGCGGAACCGGCCGAGGGCGGCGCCCGCGTCCTCGCCGTCGCGCAGGCGCGCCTCGGGCACCTCCAGCTGGTGCGCGACGCTCGGGCCGAGCGGGCGCCGCGGGCGGAGGAACGCCTCGAAGCGCTCGCCGGACGCGCGGCAGGCCACGAGGTGCACGAGCTCGGACCTGGGCTCGGCCGCGCCGCCGGTCGACGGCCACCCGGCGTTGGCGCCGCCGTCGACGAGCACCACGCTCGCCGGATCCTCGAGGTAGGGGCGCAGCGGCGCGAGCGGCGGGGGCGCTTGCGCGCGCCGCCGCCGCGGGGCGGAGCTCCGCGCCTGGTGCTCGATCTGCCGGTCGACCATGAACTCGAAGGCCCGCAGCATCGCGTCGAAGCGCGCGGGCTCGCCCTCGAGCGCGCCGAGCGCGCTGGCCACCGCCTCGACCGTGGCGAGGCACTCGGGCCGCGGCTCCCTGCGGATGCGGTAGTTGCCCGGCGCGCGGGGCGTGACGCCGATGCGGCGCACCGCGGCCAGGCGGGGGTTCAGCGCGAGCATCTTCCTCGCCTGCCACCACGTGCCGTCGACCACGACGAGCGAGCGCACCGGCGCCCCGTCCGCCGGGCGCGCGTCGCCCCCCGGATACAGCACGGCCGTCGTCGGATCGGCGGCGAGGGCGGCGATCCGGGGGTCCTCTTCGAAGATCACCCCCTCGTGCAGCTCGGAGTTGGGCAGCGACAGGTGGGTCATGCGCGCCGTGCCGATGCCCACGCGCCGCTCGCGCGGGTGCTGGAGGAGCACGACCCGGGTCCTCGTCGGCAAGGACGGCAGGAGCGCGCAGTAGCAGACGGGACGGGGGCGCCGGCAGCGCCAGCAGACGTCGCGCATGGAGCACCTCCCTATAGGCCGCGCTGGCCGCGAGGTCCACGGGCCGCCGGGCGGCGGCCTCCTGCGGCTCGGCCGAGGGCGGCCGACTCAGAATTTGCCTCCCAGCGCGACACGGACGGTCGCGAGCTTGCCCTGCTCCAGACCGAACCCGAGCGGCTCGTCCAGGGCCACGAGCAGCCCGGCCCGGAAGTACACGCCCGACGTGGGCGGCTCCACCCCGACGAAGGGCTCGGTCGCGAGCTGCAGCTTGTCGGTCTGCGTGAGCGGGAACGCGGCCTGGAGCCGCGCGCCGACCCCGAACCCGCCCAGGCTGCGCAGCTCCGCCTCGCTGGCGTGCTCGATGAAGAGCTCCGTCGCTCCGCCGTCGGTGGGGATGGCGAACATCGCCGCGAGATCGCTCCGCACGTAGAGCGCCTCGATCGGGCGCAGCTCGATGCCGCCGCGGGCTCGCAGCGGGACGTGCTCCAGGAGCGCCCGCTGCGCATCGAAGTACCCGCGCACGGCCAGCGCCGCCGCCGCGGCCGCCTCCGTGTCGTCGGACGGATCCTGCGTGACGGGGATGGAGGCCGAGAGCCCGCCGATGAGCATGAGCGTGGGGAAGACGCTCGCGACGTAGTGGAGCCCTATCGAGGGATTGCCGAAGAAGAACCCCGCGAGCTCCGGCGCGACGGTCGCCGCGTCGCTCTCTGCCGTGCGGGTCGGTCTCGCCTGGCTGCTCCCGTAGGCGAACGGCAGCTCGGCGTCGAGGTGGAGCCCCGCGAGGAGCGGGATCTGAGCGACCGCCGCGAAGGACGCCGCGAACGAGCTCCCCTCCGCGCCGGCGCTCGTCCCGTCGCCGCTCGCCGCTTCGCGGCGGGGGAGGTTCGCCTCGATGGTGCTGACGAGCACGTCCGCCTCCACGCCCAGACGGAAGCCATAGGACTTCGCCCACTGTTCTTCCTTGACGGTCTCGTCGGCGAGCGCCGGCGCGGCGGCCGCGAGCAGGAGAGAGAGGGCGGCGAGGGGCAAGGCAAGCTGGCGCATGCGGATATCTTAGCGAGCTCTCCGGACCGGGGCCCTCCGGCGAGACCATGGATCAGGCAGCCAGGCAGCCCGGAGAACGGTCCCCGACGCGGTCTCCGGATGCGGCGCCAGCGTCTGCTCGGGGGAGGCAGGCCTCCGGCGTGGCGGGGTCGTCGGCCACCTACGGGATAAATTTCAATTCTCCCGGCAGCCTCTGGCGCTGGTCCGGACGTCGTCGAGCTGCCGCGGCAAGGGGGGCAGGAGATCGGGAGTCCATGACCTGCGGCTCTCGTGCCCTGGCAAGCCCATGGAGCGAAGAGGAAGAGAAACGCCAAGGCGCCAAGACGCCAAGGCGCCAAGACGCAAAGAGCAGGGATGAGCTCTGTCTCTCTCCTTGGCGCCTTGGCGCCTTGGCGCCTTGGCGTTTCCTCTCCTCCCCGCGCCCCTCGGCCCTACGCCTCGCGACCTGCAGCGCGGAGCGCCTCTCCGAGGGACCAGACCGAGATCGCCAGCAGGGCCACGTCCTTGATCAGGAACTGACCGAGCGCGCCGATCGCGGGAAACCCGCCAATCTCATCCGCCCACGCCCCAGGCGTCGTGATCAGGAAGCTCAGCGTGCTCAGGAACGTCAGCACCCCGAGCAGGCTGCCGATGGCCGCGATCCGAGCGAACCACGGCCGGGACAGGATCGCGAGCCCGATCGCGATCTCGGTGACGCCGAGCAGGTTGGACATCCCCTGAACACCCAGCACAGGATACGTCCACGAGAACAGCGGACTGTTCTCGATGAAGGGGCGGATCGCCTGCGCCTCGATTCCCGTGAACTTCATGCCCCCGATCCACAGCAGCGTGAGCGCCAGACCAGCGCGGAGCAGGCGGCCGCCGAGGGCCTCGATCCGCACGCCCCACTCGGCTAGGCTGGGCTCCGTGCGCTTCGTAACGTGGATGTCGGCGAGCTGGGCGGTACGGTCGGTGGTCGACATGGTGGTCTCTCCCTCGTGGATTCACACGCTCGGGGCTGCCTCGTCGGCGATCCCCGCTTCGTCCATGGGACGCCATGGGGGCTCCGGTTCTTACTTCCGCAGGGAGGCTCTTTTCGAGGCGGCCGGATGAGCGAGCGGACGAACGAGGAGTGGCTGCGGCTCCTCCGCGAGCCCGATGCGCAGGCGAGCGCCGCCGTCGCCGAGCTGCGACGCGTCGTGCGGGGAGGCCTGCAGCGGGCGCTCGCCGGACGCACCGGCGTCGGGGACGCCCAGATCGACGACCTGACCCAGGACGCCACGCTGAAGGTGCTCGGCGCGCTCGATTCCTTCCGGGGCGCCAGCCGCTTCACCACCTGGGCGATCACCATCTCCATCCGCGTGGCGCTCACCGAGCTGCGGAGGGCCCGCTGGAAGGACGTGTCGCTGGATCAGCTCACCGAGAGCACGGGCGGGCCGATCCCGCTCGCGGCCCCTGACCCGAACGCCCACGCGGCCAGGGAACGAATGATCGCCGCCCTGCACCGGGTGCTCGATACCGAGCTGACCGACCGGCAGCGCCGGGCGTTGATCGCCGAGCTCAAAGGCATGCCCCAGGCCGCGATCGCCGAGCAGCTCGGGACGACCCGGAACGCCCTGTACAAGCTGACCCACGACGCTCGCCGCAAGCTGCGACAAGGCCTCGCCGCCGCCGGCTTCAGCGAGGACGACGTAAGAGAAGCGTTCGATATCCCCTCCCAGGGAGGGATGCCCCCGAGAGAAGCGCCATGAAGCCCCTATCCCAGGAAGAGATTCGCGATCTGGCCATGGTCGTCCTCGCGACGAAGCCCGACGAGCTGACCTGCGACGAATGGCTGGAGCACGCGCCGCGGTACGCCGAGCTCGTCGCCGAGGGCGCCCCGGTGCCGGACGCGCTGGTCGAGGCCGCGCAGCACCTCGACCTGTGCCCCGAGTGCGCCGAGGAGCTGCGCGCCTGTCTCCTCGCGCTGGCCGCGCGCTGACCGTCGCGCGCCTCGCGCCTCCTCCCGTCACGCCAAGACCCCCCGAGATTCTCGTGCTGCGGGCTCCCCTCCGGGGGGCGCGTGGGACACCCGGCGCCGCCGGCGACAACCTGGAAAAAATGGCTTGTGGGTGGGCCATGTGGCAGCTACAACCTCGCCACCGGCCTCTCTTTCCCTGTGCTTGGCCCCCCGCGCGCACGTGCGGGGTTGGAATCGATGTGCGCCGATCGCCGCCCCTGGTTTGGGCCGGCCAATGACGGCTTCGTCCCAGGTGAATGACAGATGACGGGACGCGCCCCGGCCGGTGGCGGAGGTCCCGTGTCCTCTGGTGGCCCGCGATGCGAGGCGACATCAGGAACCCTTACAAGGCACGTTCCATCCAGGAGGCATGATGAAGATCGCGCATGGTGCGATACGCCCTTTCCTCACCGCGCTCATCGCGTTCGCGGCGCTCGCGCTCGTGGCCTCGCGCCCGGCCGCGGCGACGCCGCAGATCCGCGTCAAGGAGGTCACGTTCCCCGTCACCCTGTCGGACGGCAACACCTATTCCATCGCTGGGCACCTCTATTACCAGGGCAGTTACCGGAACAAGACGCTTCAGGTCGCCATCCACGGCGCGACGTACAACCACGCGTACTGGGACGCTCCTCGGGTCGACGGGCACGCGTACTCGTATGCCCGCTTCATGGCGCGCCTGAACTACGCGGTGCTCGCGATCGATCAGCTCGGCTCCGGGGACAGCAGCCGTCCCGACGGCGACTTCGTGACGCTGGACGAGGCGGGGAGCGGGGTCCACCAGGTGCTCGCCAGCCTGCGCGGGGCGCGCAACCCGCTCCGGCACGCGTTCGACGAGATCGTCCTCGTGGGGCACTCGCTCGGGAGCATCACCGCCACGTACGTGCAGGGGGCGTACGGCGACGCCGACGCCCTGGTCACGACGGGCATGGGGCACGTGCCGGTGCCGAGCCCCTTCGATCCCGCGGTGCTCGCCGTGCTGCTGCAGCAGCCCTATTTCACGCTTCCGCCCGAGGCGCGCGCGGCTGTGTTCTACAACCCCCGGCTCACCGATCCCGACGTGCTCGCCCGCGACGTGGAGCTCATCGACGAGCTCCCGCGCGGCCTCGCCACGAGCGTGCTGCCCTTCCAGTACGATCCCGCCGTCACCCTCGTCGATCAGGTGACGTCGCCGGTGCTCGTGCAGCTCGGCGAGCTCGACCCCGTCGCGCCCGGCAGCACCGCCGATCTCGAAGACGACGCGTGGACCAGCGCGTCCGACGTGACCGTGCAGGTCCTGCCGGCCATGGGGCACAATGTCAACCTGCATCGCCACAACCTCGTGAGCTGGATCCCGATCCACGGCTGGATCGCGGCGACGCTCGGCTGGCGCTGAGCCCGTCCGCGCCCCGGCAGTATCGCGCGCCCGAAGGGCGAAGGATCCGGGCTGATCCCCCGCCCGGATCCGCTCGATCATCGGCCCGATCCAGCATGCCAACGACCTTCGCGCGGAGCCGCCTCGTCGTCCTGGTCGCCTTCGAGGGCGTCGCATTGCTCGATGTGGCCGGACCCCTCGAGGCCTTCACCGTGGCGGCCGGCCTGCGCGCGCCGGGCGCGCCTCCGCCCTACCGCACGGTCGTGGCTTCGACCGCCGGCGGGCCGGTGCGCACCACGACGGGGCTCGGCATCGACGCCGCGCCGCTCGCGACGCTCGACGGCGAGCCCGTCGACACGCTGATCGTGCCGGGCAGCGGGCCGCCGGAGGCCCCCGCGGCGCCGCCCGCGCTCGTCGCCTGGCTCGCCCGCAGCGCGCCGCGCGCGCGGCGCACCTGCGCGGTCTGCACGGGGGCCTTCCTCCTCGCCGCGGCCGGCCTGCTCGACGGGCGCCGCGCGGCGACCCACTGGCGCGCCGCGCCGGTCCTCGCCGAGCGCTACCCGCGCGTCCGCGTGGACGCGGAATCCATCTACCTACGGGACGGCGCGATCTGGACCTCGGCCGGCGTCTCCGCGGGCGTCGATCTCGCCCTCGCGCTCATCGAGGAGGACCTCGGTCACCGCGCGGCGATGGCCGTCGCGCGGCAGCTCGTCGTGTTCCTCAAGCGACCCGGCGGGCAGTCGCAGTTCAGCGCGCCGCTCGCGGCGCAGGCCGCCGAGGGCGGCACCTTCGCGGACCTGCACGCCTGGATGGCGGACCACCTCTCGGGCGACCTGCGCGTCGAGCGCCTGGCCGCGCAGGCGGGGATGAGCCCGCGCACCTTCGCGCGCGCGTACGCGGCCGCGCTCGGGGAGACGCCCGCGAGGACCGTGGCGGCCATGCGCCTGGAGGCCGCCTGCCAGGCGCTCGCGGGCACGACCCTCCCGCTCAAGCGGATCGCCCACCAGTGCGGCTTCGGCGACGAGCAGAACCTGCGCCGCGCCTTCCAGCGCCGGCTCGGCGTGGGGCCGCTCGAGTACCGCGAGCGCTTCGCGCCGAGCGGCCGCGCGCGTGGCAGGAAGTGACGCAACGTCGGCAGGGCGCCCGCCGGCGAGCGCGCCACGATCCCCCGACCTCGGCCTTCGCCGACGGACAGGAGACCTCGCCATGAACAAGGAGATCGCCGGCATCCGCGCCCCTGACACGCGCCTCGCCCTCGACGCGACCGAGCTCGCGCGCGAGGCCTCGGAGCCCTACCTCTTCCATCACGCGATGCGCTCGTACTATTTCGGCGAGCTCGTGCGCCGCCGGCGCGATCTCGCCTGCGACCGCGAGCTGCTCTACGTCTCCGCGGTGCTGCACGATCTCGGCCTGACCGAGCGCTTCGCGGGCCCGGAGCGCTTCGAGGTCGACGGCGCCAACGCCGCGCGCGCGTTCGTCGAAGCCCGCGGCGTGCCCCGGGCGAGGTCGGCCCTCGTCTGGGACGCCATCGCGTTGCACACCACCCTGGGCATCGCGCCGCACAAGGAGCCGGAGGTCGCGCTCACCCACCTCGGGATCTCGGTGGATTACGGCGGCTTCGGGCTGGAGGAGCTCCCCGGCCAGGCCGTCGAGGAGATCCTGCGGGCGTATCCGCGGCTCGAGATGAAGCGGATGCTGAGGGGCGCCCTCTGCCGCGTGGTGGAGCGGAAGCCGCACACAACGGCCGGCAACTTCCTGGAGGACTTCGGCCGCCGCTACGTGCCCGGCTTCCAGCCGATGGACGCGTGCGCCGCGCTGGAAGGCGCTCCCTTCGACGGCTGATCTCCGGACGGCGCGGGCAGGGCGCGACGGCCCTGGCGGTGGCCGAACACGCGCGGCGGCGCTCGACCGCGAGGCCCTCTCGCAGGCGCGCCCGACCTGGCGATGCGCGATGTCCGCCCGGCCTTACCGCAGAGCGTACCGGGGGTGTGTCCGATCGGGCTCCGGTGCGTCCGGTCCCTCGGGCCCCGGTGCGTCCGGTTCCTCAGGCTCCGGTGCGTCCGGCCACTCGGGCTCCGGTGCGCTCGGCTCCTCGGGCTCCGGTGCGTTCGATCTTGCAGGCCCCCGCGGTGCCTCCCCGCGTGTTCCGCTCTCTCTGTGAATCGTCTCTGGCCTCAAGGTCGTTCGGTAGTCCAGCAGCAGCTCTGCAAAGGGGCGACTCCTGAGCGATATCCTCACATAGCGAATTGGCAAGTGCTCATCAAAATCCAGAATTTGAATCGCGCTGAGCCATTTGACAAATGGAAAAACTTTGCTCAACACAGCGAGGACGGCGACGGTCGCCTCCTGGACCACGGACTTGACGGACACCTTTCGTACGCCGGGCGGCTGGCGCACCCAGCCAGCCTCCGTCGCATGGTAGGCGATACCGAAGTGCTTGTAGTTGCCCATCGCCCGGTTCGGCAGCTGCGGTACGAAGTCCTGCTCATTGACCATGCGAAACAGCAGGGAGCCGAACTTCTTCTCATGCACTTCGGCAAAGAACGGATTACCGACCATCGGTGCCCCGAACGTGTACACGCCGCGCAGCAATTCCTTGTACCGGACGAAGTCTTCGAGCATCTCGTTAGCATTGAGAGTTCCGTCCCATGTGAAGAGGAGTGCCGCAGAGAGCGTGGCCAGGGCGCCGCCCAGGCTATGGCCCGCGATGTACAGCACGGGCGCCTCGCGAGAGGGCATCATGTCGTGCAGCATCGTGGCGCTGCCGCGCTCCGGGCTTCGGGAGCCGCACTCCTTCACCCCGTCCTGTTCACTCACCAGCTCGACCGCCGTGCAGAGGTCCGTGCCGGCGAGGCAGTGGTGGAGCAGCTTCGCAATCGAGGGCCACATGGCGACCAGGGAGCTGTAGAAACCGCTGTGAACGCTGCCAGCGTGGAACGGCGTGAGATCGACTGCCATGTTGGACGTCCAGGCGATCGTGCTGCGCGGCGGCGTCCCTCGGAGGCAGAGAATGACCACACGCTTGTCCCAGCTCTGGATGATGGACGCACAGGTATCGAGCAGCATGGCGTCGTTGGCGAGCGTGAGCACAGCGCACTGGCTCCCCGGAAGCCCCGTGCGAAGGATGGACGTGGCAAATTCTTCCGGGTCCGCGTACGTCCACGTCGACAGGACGGCGAGGACGGTCGCGATTTCGCGGTCGAAGTCTCCCTGGTTGCTCACCAACCGCTTCTCGACGAGCGTCGGCTCGGCATCGACGCGCGGCACCCTGAACCCCCTGATCTTCATTTGCCCCCCCTTTTGACGCGCTCAATGGGATATTCGACATCTCGACATCATCGCAGATCGGCGCCGCGCCGTCGCGGCTGGCCGCCGTCGCGGGCCGTATCGAGAGACTTGCCGAACAGTCCACCAGTGTACTCGTTGTTCGCCGTGCTGCCATACCAGCACCAGCCGATCACCCCTCGTGCAGCTCGTAGCTGGGCAGCAACAGGCGGGCCATGCGCGCCGCGCGCATAACTTCAATTCTCCCGGGAGGCTCTCGACACGCTCCAGGTTGAATTTCAATTCTCCCGGAAGCTCCCCGCAGCCCCCGGGTTGAATTTCAATTCTCCCGGGAGGCTCTCGACACCCTCCCGGCGGCGCGCGCCACGCGCTGGGCGCGAGGCGCGCGGCCCCGCCGCTCCCCACGCCCGCCCCGGCGGCCCACGGTCACCCCTTCCCGGCCGTCTCCCAGGCGTCCAGCAGCTGCCTCGCGGCCCGCAGCGGGCTGAGCGCGCCGGCCTCGACGAGGCTCTCCAGCCCCGGCATCCGCTCGCGCACGGCGGCGCTGCGCAGGAACGCCTCGCGCAGGTGGCCCTCGATGAGCTCGACCAGCCAGCGGCGCGCCTGCGCGGCCCGGCGGCGCTGCAGCCAGCCGCCCTCCTGCATGTGCGCGCGGTGGCGCAGCACGAGCTCCCACGCCTCGCGCACGCCGCGGCCCTCCTGGGCCGAGCAGAGGCCGACCACGGGCGCCCAGCCGTGTGGCGGCGGCGGGAACAGGTGCAGCGCGGCCTCGTACTCGCTCCGGGCGCGCGCCGCACGGCCCTCGTTCCCGCCGTCGGCCTTGTTGATGATCACGAGGTCGACGAGCTCCATGATGCCCCGCTTCATCCCTTGCAGCTCGTCCCCGGCCCCCGGGAGCAAGAGGAGCAGGAAGCAATCCGTCATGTCGGCGACCGCGACCTCCGACTGGCCGACCCCCACGGTCTCCACCACGATGTTGCGGAAGCCGGCCGCCTCGCACAGCAGGATGGCCTGGCGCGTCGCCCGCGCCACGCCGCCGAGCGAGCCGCCCGACGGCGACGGGCGGATGAACGCCCGCCGATCGCTCGCCAGCCGCGGCATCCGCGTCTTGTCGCCGAGGATGCTCCCGCCGTGGACAGGGCTCGTCGGGTCGACCGCGAGCACCGCGACCGTCTCCTCCCGCTCGCGCACGAGGTGCACGCCGAGGGCGTCGACGAACGTGCTCTTGCCGACGCCAGGCACGCCGCTGACGCCCAGGCGCACGGCGCCGCCCGCGTGCGGCGACGCGTGCGGCAAACAGAGCTCCAGGACCTCCTCGGCGAGCTCCTGATGGCGCGGGAGCGCGCTCTCGGCCAGCGTGATGGCCCGCGCGAGCGACGCGCGGTCGCCCGAGAGCAGGCCGTCGGCGAGCTGCCTCGGATCCGGCCTCAACCTAGCGAGCCTCCTGCGACGAGAGCCGGCCGAGGAGCGTGCGGACGATCCGCGCCGCGGCGTCGGGGATGACCGTCCCCGGCCCGAAGACGCCGGCCACCCCGCGCTCCTCGAGATAGCGATAGTCCTGCGGCGGGATCACCCCGCCCGCCACGACGAGGATGTCCCCGCGGCCCGCCGCCCCGAGCGCGTCGATCAGCTGGGGCACCAGCGTCTTGTGGCCGCCCGCGAGCGAGGAGATGCCGACCACGTGGACGTCGTTCTCGACGGCGTGCCGCGCCACCTCCTCCGGCGTCTGGAAGAGCGGGCCGATGTCGACGTCGAACCCGAGATCCGCGAAGGCGGTGGCGATCACCTTCATGCCCCGGTCGTGCCCGTCCTGACCCATCTTGGCGACCAGGATGCGCGGGCGCCGACCCTCGAGGGCGGCGAAGTCGCGGACGAGCGCCTCCACCTCGCGGCCGGCGCCCGCGTCGCGGATCTCCGCGCCGTACACCCCGCTGACGGCGCGCACCGGGGCCTCGTAGCGGCCGAAGGCGCGCTCCAGCGCGTCCGAGATCTCGCCGAGCGTGGCGCGGCGGCGCGCGGCGTCGACGGCGAGCGCGAGCAGGTTCCCCTCCCCCGTCGCGGCGGCGCGGGTGAGCGCGGCGAGCGACTCGCCCACGGCGGCCTCCGCGCGGGCGGCCCTCACCGCGCCGAGCCGCGCGAGCTGGCGCTCGCGCACCGCGGTGTTGTCGACCTCGCGGAGATCGAGCGGCGCCTCCTGGTCCAGCCTGTACGCGTTGACGCCGACGATGATGTCGCGCCCCGCGTCGATCCGGGCCTGCTTGCGCGCCGCCGCCTCCTCGATGCGCATCTTGGGCAGGCCGCTCTCGATCGCCTTGACCATGCCGCCCAGCGACTCCACCTCCTGGAGGAACTGCCACGCGCGCCGCGCCAGCCGGTCCGTCAGGCGCTCGACGTGGCGCGAGCCGCCCCACGGGTCGATGACGCGGCAGACATCGGTCTCCTTCTGCAAGAAGAGCTGGGTGTCGCGCGCGACCTTGGCCGAGAAGTCCGAGGGGAGCGCCAGCGCCTCGTCCAGCGCGTTCGTGTGCAGCGACTGGGTGCCGCCGAGCACGGCCGCGAGCGCCTCGATGGCCGTGCGGGTGATGTTGTTGAACGGGTCCTGCTCGGTGAGGCTCCAGCCCGACGTCTGGCAGTGCGTCCGCAGCGCCATCGACTTCGGGTTCTTCGGGTGGAAGCCCTTCACGATCTTCGCCCAGAGGAGCCGCGCCGCCCGCAGCTTGGCGATCTCGGTGAAATGGTCCATGCCGATCCCGAAGAAGAACGAGAATCGACCGGCGAAGTCGTCGATATCCATGCCCGACGCGACGCCGGTGCGCAGGTACTCGAGGCCGTCGGCGAGCGTGTAGGCGAGCTCCAGCTCCGCGGTCGCGCCCGCCTCCTGCATGTGATAGCCGCTGATGCTGATCGAGTTGAACTTCGGCATCTTCTCGGCGGTGTAGCGGAAGATGTCGGCGACGATGCGCATCGACGGCGCCGGCGGGTAGATATAGGTGTTCCGGACCATGAACTCCTTGAGGATGTCGTTCTGGATGGTCCCGGACAGGAGCTCTGGCCGCACGCCCTGCTCCTCGGCGGCGACGATGTAAAACGCCATGACGGGCAGCACGGCGCCGTTCATGGTCATCGACACGCTCATCTTGTCGAGCGGGATCTGATCGAAGAGGATCTTCATGTCCTCGACGCTGTCGATCGCCACGCCGGCCTTCCCCACGTCGCCGACCACGCGCGGGTGGTCCGAGTCGTAGCCGCGGTGGGTCGCGAGATCGAAGGCGACCGAGAGCCCGGTCTGCCCAGCGGCCAGGTTGCGCCGGTAAAACGCGTTCGACTCCTCGGCCGTGGAATACCCGGCGTACTGGCGGATGGTCCACGGGCGGACCACGTACATGCTGGTATACGGCCCGCGCAGGAACGGCGGAACGCCGGCGGAGAAGCCGAGGTGCTCGAGCGGCGCGCCGTCATCCGCGGCCGCGGCCGGCGCCGGGAGCTCCGCGGCGCCGTCGATCTGCCGGAGCGCCGCCCGCGCGAGGCTCCGCGTGAGCTGCTCGACGTACCAGCAGCCCGCGGCGGGGCTGCCTTCGGCCTCGAAGCGGGCCTCCTCGCGGAGGATGACCCGGGCGTTGCCGAGCAGGCGCTCGGGCGGCGTGATCACGACGTCGTCCGCGCCGCCGGCGACGGCCGCCATCATCGCCACGATGCCGCGGAGGAGGTTCTTGTGCGGCTCGTCGCCGGGCACGGCCGCCGACGGGATGACGGCGGTGAGGGTGGCGCCCGGCCGCAGGCGCTCGGCGAGGAGCCGCGCGGCGCGGAGGCGGGCGATCTCGAAGAAGTAGCTGCAGCCGAGCGTGAAGCGCAGCTCCGACGCGCCGCTCCGGAGCTCGCCGACGAGCGACTCGACGAGCGGCCCGCCGCCGGCCGCGGGGAGCGGGGGGCTGTCCGGCGCGAAGATCGGCGGCACGAGGAGCCCCTCGGCGCTCGCCCAGGAGAGATCGTCCGCGGTCTTGCCCTTGAGATCGCGCGTGAGCGCCTGCTTCCAGGCGTCCAGCGCGACCGGGGCGAACTCGGCGAAGAGCCTGTCATCCATGGGCCTCTACGACCTCGATGAGGTGGCCGAACGGCGCGTCCTCGCGCGACTTCGGGTGCATGAAGAAGATCGTCGTGCCCCGGGAGCCGGGCCGGGGCGCCGCGTCGATGATGCGGAAGCCCCGCGCCTTGAGCTCGTCGAAGGCGGCCTGGACGTCGGCGACCCGGTAGGCGACGTGGGCGAAGCCGCCGCGGCCGCCGTTCTTGTCGATGAGCTTCTGGACCGGAGACCCGGGAGAGAGCGGCTCGAGGAGCTGGATGTGATTGTCGCTCTCGCCGATGCGGAGCATCACCTCGCGGACCTGATCCGCGCCCAGGACCTCCTCCCGGTGCACCTCGCGGAAGCCGAGCAGCTCGTAGGCCTTCACCTGCGCGTCGAGCTGACCGGCGGGCACGGCCATGGCGATGTGGTCGATGAACAGAAAGCCGGGAATCTGGTCCTTCATGCGCTCTCCTCCAGGTCACCGAGCAGCATCGAGCAGCGAGGATGCGGAGCGGATCGCCACCTGTGAAAAAGCAGAACGACAGAGAAATGCCAAGCCTCCGGCCTCACCGGACCCGCCATGCCGGGTGCTCGTCCCCGACGGCGGGCGCCTCGACGAGGCCGTTCTCGGCCGCGCCGTCGTCGCTCTCGGGCTCGCACAGGTACACGGCGATGGCGCCGAGCGGCTGCTCGGTGTCGACCCGGGACCACCCCTCCGGGGCGCGCCGCGCCTCCTCGCGCCACGCGACGGCCACCTCGCCGACCTGGGCCGCCTCGAGGATCGCGCGGCCGCCCTCGGCGCCGAGCGACGCCACCCGGGCGACCTCGACGTCGTGCACGCCCTCGGCCGGCTCGACGCGGAGCCCGTGCCGGCGCAGGGCCTCGGCGATCGCCGGCGGCACGAGGTAGGCCCGCGGCCGATCCACCACCGTGGTCCCGACGAACCGCGCGTGGTGCGGGATCCGCAGGGTGACGGGCGCGCCGTCGAACGACCGCGGGCTCCGCGTCAGGATGTCGATCGGGGTCCCGGTCGGCTCGAGGCGGTAGCGGACCGCGACGCGCGCCGGCGGCCGGGCGCTCGCGGCCACGACCTCGCGGATGGCGTCCGCATGCGCGGCGGCCCAGGAGAGGGTCTCGATCTGCCACGCCGAGGCGGTCTGGACCCGCTCCTCGAACGGGAGATAGCTGTAGCACTCGAGCAGCAGGTCGAGCCGGCCCGTGAGCCCGCGGTAGTTCGAGCCGAACCGCGGGTGGTGCGGGTAGGTCATCCAGCCGAGCCCGACGGGCGCCGCCGGATCGACGTCGCCGCCCGCGTCGAGCGCGCGCTCGTCCTCGACGAAGTTGCCGTACCAGCCGCTCTCGAAGCCGCGCTTCCGCACCGCCGCCGTCACCTCGGGGACCAGGCGGTCGCGCACCATCGCGATCGGCTCGCCGCGGCCGGATTCGACGGTGTGCGGCACGTCGACCGTCATGTGGAACCGGTGCACCGAGCCGTTGGTCGCGTGGTTGTCGATCGTGAGATCGGGCGCCCACGGGATGCACACGCGCTGCTGGAGCAATCGCATCTCGGGCGCGGCCTGCCGGAGGTAGTCGCGGTTCAGGTTGATGCCCTGGCTCTGCGTCCGGGTGCCGACGACGGGGCCAGGCTGGCCGGTGAGCTTCTTCAGGTCGAGGCGGCGGTTCCGCGGGTCGAGCGCGTCGTTGCCGTCCGGGTTGAAGAGCGGCACGACGAGGAGCACGAGCGTGTCGAGCCAGTCGGGGTGCCGGCCGTCGAGCAGGTCGCGGACGAGCGCGAGGCTGGCCTCCTTGCCCTCCACCTCGCCGGGATGGATCCCGTCGAGCAGGAGCACCACCGGGCGACCGGCGCGGCGGGCCTCGGCCGGCGAGCGCACGCCGTCCCTGGACAGCACCAGCAGCGGCAGCTCCCGCCCGCCCGGGCTGGTCCCGAAGGTCGTCACGGCGAGGCGCGGGTCGTTGCGCGCCTCCAGCGCGCGGACGAAGCGCATTACGTCGGCGTGCAGGGAGGTCTCGCGGAATCCGGTGGCTTCGGCGCGGGTGAGCAGCATGGGCCCGATCTCTACCGCGCCGCTCGCCGGACGGGGCAGCTATCGGCGCCGGCGACGCGCCTCCCGGGAAGAGCTCGCGCGCGTGTCGGTTTCCGTTTCAGGAGGTACGCTCGATGCGTGGGCCCCTCTCCACGGGCCCGGCGAGGACCGCGATGAGCACCAGCGAAACCAAGGCGATCACCCGTGAGCTCAAGCTGCATGCGGCGCTGCTCGGAGGCCTCGTCGCGCTCCTCTGGGCCATCGAGATCCTCGACTTCCTGGTGTTCCGCGGCTCGCTCGACGCCCTGGGAATCCGTCCTCGCACGATCCCTGGCCTCGTCGGCATCGCGCTCGCGCCGTGGCTGCACGGCGGCTTCGCGCACCTCGCGGCGAACACGGTCCCGTTCCTCGCGCTCGGCTGGCTGATCCTGCTCCGCAGGACGAGCGACCTCTTCCTCGTGACGTTCCTCTCGGCGCTCGTGGGCGGCCTCGGCGTCTGGCTCGTCGGATCGAGCAGCTCGGTGCACATCGGCGCGAGCGGCGTCATCTTCGGCTATTTCGGCTTCCTGCTGCTCCGCGGCTGGTTCGAGCGGAGCGTCCTCTCGATCGCGCTCTCGCTGGTGGTCGGCTTCGTCTACGGCGGGATGATCTGGGGCGTGCTCCCGGCGCAGGCGGGCATCTCCTGGGAGGGCCACCTCTTCGGCTTCCTCGGCGGCGTCCTCGCGGCGCGCCTGCTCGGGGGCCGCCTGCGCGCGCGGGCCGCGGGCGCCGGAGGGCGCGCGCTGTCGACGCGATGAGGGGCCCCGCGATCCGCCTGCCCGTCCTGAGCGCGGAGGAGCGGCTCGCCGCGCTGCACCGCGAGCTCGAGGCGTGCCGCGCCTGTCCGCAGATGATCGGCCCTGTCGTCCACGGTCCGCCCGTCCCGAGCCGGATCCTGCTCATCGGCCAGGCGCCCGGCCCGCGCGAGGGCAGCCTGGGCCGCCCGTTCGCGTGGACGGCGGGCCGCACCCTGTTCCGCTGGTTCGAGGCGGCGCTCGGCGTCCGCGAAGAGGAGTTCCGGCGGCGCGTCTACATGTCGGCCGTGGCGCGCTGCTTCCCCGGCAAGGCGAAGGGCGGCGGCGACCGGAAGCCCGATCCCGAGGAGATCCTGCGCTGCCGGACGCACCTCGCGCGGGAGGTGGGGATCCTGGAGCCGAGGCTGATCCTGCCGGTGGGCGGCCTGGCGGTGGAGCAGGTGCTCGGCCACCGAGGGCCGCTCGCGGGCGTGATCGGCGAGGCGCGCCGGGCGCGCTTCCACGGCGTGGAGGCCGACGTCATCTGCCTGCCGCACCCGAGCGGCGCGTCGACCTGGCACAGGACCGAGCCGGGGATCTCGCTCCTGCGCCGCGCGCTCCGCCTCGTCGCGGAGCACCCGGAGGCCGCGCGCGCCTTCGCCGGCGCCTCGCCCGCCGGCCCCGCGGCGCCCTGACGCGCCTCCGCATCCGCGCGGAGAGGCGTCTCCCGGCGAAGCGCGGACACCCTGTCGGGGATGGTCAGGTCGGCCAAGTCGGCCAGATCGACAGGACAGGAGGCGCACCGAGAGCACGAAAGGTTCGAGAACTCCGTCGTGCGCGCGCCGTATTCCGTGCGTCACGGTGCGCCGCGGTTGCAGAGCACACCGCGGTCGCGGCTCTCCCAGGAAACGGATTGTCATTTTGGCAGGATGGGTCATTGTACAGGTCGCCGACGTGTCCACTTTGGCAGAGCAGCACCAGGAGCCCCGCGATCCATGCGTTGGATCCAGCGGAGGACTGCTGGCACGACGCTCGCATTCGCAGGACATATCGCAACGACGCTGGCGGCGGGCGGGCGCTCGCGAACGAGGCAGGTAGCACGATGTTGAAGATCCTCCGGAAGTTGAATGAAGGCAGCCTCCTCCAGCGCACCATGATGCATATCGCGGTGTTCGTCGCCGGATCGGCGAGCGTGGTGACGCTGACCAGCGTGCTGCTCGTGTCGACGGCGAAGGCCGTGCTGCCGCGCCACGACGCGACCGAGGCCGGCGCCGAGTCGGCGGATGCGGAGCAGGAGAAGGGCGAGGACGCGGACGCGGAGCCGGGCTCGCCGGAGGCGGCGGCGCGCCCCGCCGGCGCGAGGGGCGGGCCGAAGGCGCTGGCGCGTGTGGCGAATCGCCGCGAGAGCGCGGTCCCGCAGTGACGGCCGCGCCGGCGCGGGCGCCCCAGGGGGCGCCGAGCGCCGGATGAGCGCTCCATCCTTACCGCTTCTCCTGGTGTAGGTCTCTTCGCATCTTCTGGGCAGGGCGCGGCGCCGCAGGGCGGTGCCCGCTGGATCGGCCCGGCGCGCCCGTGGTAGCACCGTCGCCGATGACCCAGCCCCCGAGCCCCCTCGCCACCCCGGTCGCGTGGGACCTGGTCGCCGACGATTACGCGGTCGACATCGTCCCGCACTTCGAGAGATACGCCGCCGACGCCCTCCGGCTGGCCGGCGTCGGTCCTGGCGCCCTCGTGCTCGACGTGGCGGCCGGGCCAGGCACCCTGTCCCTCCTCGCCGCCCGGGAGGCGCAGGTGACCGCCGTGGACTTCTCCCCCGCGATGGTCGAGCGGCTGCGCGACCGCGCCGCGCGCGCGGGGCTGGCGGTGGACGCCCGCGTCGGCGACGGCATGGCGCTGCCCTTCGAGGACGGCTCCTTCGACGCCGCCTTCTCGATGTTCGGGCTGATGTTCTTCCCCGATCGCGACCGCGGCTTCCGGGAGCTCTTCCGGGTGCTCCGCCCCGGCGGCCGGGCCGTCGTGGGGAGCTGGGCGCCGATGGACCGGACGCCGATCCTGGACGAGCTCTTCTCGGCGCTCCGCGCCGAGCTGCCCGGGCTGCCCTTCGGCGAGGGCAAGGCGCCGCTCGGAGACGCGGGCGAGTTCCGCGCCGAGATGGAGGCCGCGGGGTTCCGCGACGTCTCGGTGCGCGAGGTCGAGCACGCCCTGGAGGCGGCCTCGACCGAGGAGCTCTGGCGCTCGATGCGCCGGAGCAACGCGCCGCTGGTGCTGCTGCGGGACAAGCTCGGCGAGGCGCGCTGGGAGGAGCTCGGAAAGGCGATCCTCGGCCGGCTGCACGCGCGGTTCGGCGAGGGCCCGCAGCGCCTCGGGATGGTCGCCAACCTGGGCGTGGGCGCGCGCTAGTCCGCCCCCTGCGCCGGCCCGGGGCGCGGGGTCCGGCAACAAGCCGGTCCATGCCCACGAGGGCGCCACGGATCACACGACCGGGCCCGAGGCGCTCTCTCTCCGCGGTATCACGGCGACCCCGCGGCGTCGGCATCGAGGTCGGCGAGGAGTATCCGCTCGACTTCTTCCACGCGGAGCGCCGCGGCGCCGGGTCGATGTTCTCGACATCGACGTCGCTCACGTTCCGTCGGCGCTCACTCGCCGGGCTGCTTCAGGCGCTGCTCCAGCTCGTAGGCGCTGCGTTCGACCCAGTTGTGCGCGAGCTTGCCATCACGAACCTCCCAGACGGCGATGCCGGTGAACTCGATGGGCCGGTTATCGGCGTGCGTACCGAGCACGCCGAGATTGCGCCCGGTGACCTTCCAGCGCGACACGACCCGCTTGCCGTCCGTGCTGCTGAACATGTCGACGCTCGTCAGGCGCATGTCGCCGATCTTGCTGCTGAAGGACTTTGCCCAGGCCTTGAAGGCGTCACGTCCGACGACATCGGTGCCCGCCGTCGTGAGGATGAAGTCCTCCGTGCAGAGCCTGTCGATGGCGCTCAGGTCCTGGGGCGGATTGTAAACCTTTGCCCAGAACTCGGTCAGGAGCTCCTCTCCGACGCTCCTCGGAGGGACGACGGGAGCTTGCGATTGACACGATGCCACGAGGAGCGGAAGGACGAAGAGAACGAGCGCACGTCGAAGGTTCATGTCGTTGTGTCCCCTTGAAGAGTCATGCGCACCCAGGACGAGCGCGGCGGCGCTCGGGAACGCCAAACGCGGGCGACCCATTCCGCGGCAGCGACGTTTGCTCGCTCGAGCTCGAGAGCCCGCGGCGGCAGGGCCATGAACGAACATCTGGTCCGAGGCCTGGCTCCAAGGGTCGGTCGCGTTGCGGCTCGGCTCCTCCTTCTTCTTTCCTCCTGGAGGCCGGCGATGTGGTCCTCGCGCTCTGCGCGCAGCTCGGCGTCCTCCTGGGCGTGCGAGAGAAACACGCCCGCGGGGCTCTTTACCGGCCAGCCATTCGGCGTGCCCGTGCCGGGCTGGCCGCTCGCGGCGTCCTCGGGGCGCCGAGCAGCGCGCGGAGAGCTTTGGCGTCGGCGGGTCGCTTATCGCGCGCTTCCGCGGGGAATGCCGAGGCGGTCTTCGTAGGCGTTCAGGACTTTCACGAACGCGGGCCGCTCTTCGCAGCGACGGCGGTAGTCTTCGACGTTCGGATACTTGGCGAGGATCTCCGTCTTACGAAGCTCGCGCAGCACGCACGTGAGGACGATGTCGGCGACCGTGAAGTCAGCCCCCGTGATGAACGGTTGAGCCTGCAGCATTCGGTCGATCGTCGGCAAGAAGCGATCGAGTATCCCGACATGCCAAGGGCGCAGGGCCTGCAAATGGGGATTTGAGTCGCCCTGAAGATCGGCGAACAGAATCGGCAGCGCAAAAGGCTCGATGTTGTTCAATGACGTGATCGCCCAGCGATAGACCTGCGCGCGCCCCTTCAGATCGGAAGGAATCAACCTTCCGGATTTCTCCGCAAGATAAAGCAGGATCGCCCCCGACTCCGTCAAGACATACCCGTCATCATCGATCGTCGGAACTTGCTTGAATGGCGACACCACTCCGAACTCGACTTCATCCTGAAGACCGTTCGGCCCGCAATCGAGCCCGACGACCTCGTAGGCGATCCCACACTCTTCCAGCGCCCACATCGCGCGAAGGTCGCGCGTGTAACCCCAAAGAAACGGCGGCAACGATTTGAAAACGTATACTTTCATGAAGCTGACCTCATCCCATCATCGGGTGAATGCACTGGCTCAGAAATAGCACGGGGTGAGATGAAGTTGAACATCTTTATAGCCTGCAGCCGAGGGCCGGAGGATAGTCCTCGCGAAGCGCGCCTTTAGCTTCTTCCCGCCCTCGATCGCCTCGAGCTTGCAGCCATAGGTCTCGCCGTCGTTCGGGCCTCAAGGCGCCTTGGACGCCAACCGGAGAAGCAGATCCCCTGGTGGTCACGGCGCCGCTCGTGCTAACACCCGCGCCGGTCGTCCGGACGCAGACGAGCTGGCCACGGGCGACCGGACGCGGCCATCCCCATGGCCGCCGAGACTCGCGGGCCGGCGACGCATGGAGCTTCGCATGAGGAACATACTGTTCACCGCATTGCTTGCCTTGCCCCTCTTGGGTTGCGGATCGGACTCGGATGACAGCGCGGGCGCGACGACGAGCGCGGGCTCCGGAGGTTCAGGTGGCGCGGGCGGGCAATCGCCGGGCTGCGCGCCGACCGCGGCGACGGACATCGCCGACGTCTCCGGCAAGTGGGCGTACCGGGCCATCGGGTCGCAGCTCACCCAGGCGCAGGGTCTGGATCCGTTCCATACGCGCATCGTCAGCGTGCTGCTCGTCACCCAGCAGCAAGACGGCGACGCCATCTCCTTCAACGGCGCGTATTGCGATCATTACACCGAGGACCCGGACGCGATCGTGCACGCCGTCATCCCCGACACCTTCCGCGAGGCGCTCGCGCCGGTGACGCGGGCGGGCACGTTCGCGGCGAGCGGAGGAGGAGGACGCCGCTACCAGCTCGGGCGCCTCCATGAGGTGGTCGGCGCGACGCTCGAGGATCCCGCGCAGGACGAGCTGCCCACGGATCCGGCGGACGCCCGCGTCGTGGACCAGGACGAGGACGGACACCCGGGGATGACGATTCAGCTCCAGGGGCTCATCGACGGCTCGGTGTACGTCGCCGAGCGGAAGTGGACCGAGCTCGACGGCGTCGCGGTCGCGGCCGATCGCATCGAGGGTCGCCTCGGGTTCGCGTCGGAGCAGAGCGTGCTCGACACGGATCCTCCGAGCCTCAAGGCGAGCACGGCGGCCTCGAGGACCTACCCCGATCCGGAGGAGTGCAACAGCACCTTCGTGATGGTCCGCATCCCCGACGACGCGGACTGCGCCTGGATCGAGGCAGCGGCCGAGACGCTCTTCGAGTGATGCCCCCTCCGGGCGGCGGCCGGCTCGGCGGCGCAGCTCACTGAGGCAGCCGCAGGACGAAGCCGGCGCCCGCCAGCCATCCTCCGCTGGAGAAGCCGGGATAGCCCGGGTTGTTCGTCTGCAGGCCGGCGACGCCCTCGAGCGGATCGCCGCTCACGATGTCGACCAGGTTGTCAGGGACCTCGTCGAACACGGGGTCCTTGGCCGACGGGCTCTTTCGGACCTCGCGCGTCACGAGCAGCTGGCCGTGCAGGAACGCCCCCACGCCGAAGTCGGCGCCGAAGAGCGACACCGGCGTCTCGAACGAGGCGCTGACCGCGAGGCGCGAGTTGTCAACGTAGTTGGTCCTGCCGGTCTGGTCCGGCACGGGAGACGGCGTGAAGGCGACGTCGGCCGAGAACCTGTGGCTCTGCAGCGCGACCGCGCCGCCGAGCCCCACGGACACGGTGGTCGACCACGGATCGGACGGGCGCTCGGCGTGCCGATCGCGGTACTCGGACCACCGCGTCAGGAGCGCGTGCGCGCCGAGCTCCCAGGCGGGCGGCGCCGGGCTCTTCGAACGCGCGGCGCGCTCGCCCGCGCCGTCGCCGCTCGGCGGGCCCGCGACCGAGGCCGCGAGCCCGACGCGCGTCGGCTCGTGGCCGAGCGTCATGCGATAGACCTGGGGGACCGAGCTCTCGCCTTCTGGATAGGTGTAGTTCCAGAAGCGGATCCTGTTCTCGCCGTCGGTGTCCGACGCCGAGGGCAGGTGGAGCGTGGCCGAGAGGCGCAGCCAGGGTGTCGGGTTCGTCGCGAACGCGAAGTAAGGAGCGAAGACGCTCTCGACCTCCACCTCGGGATTGATGAGCGCGGTCCGCTGGTCGCCCGCGTCGGGCACGTGGACGGAGGTCCGCGCGGAGGTGCCGATGGTGACGTCGACGCCCGCCCCGACGGAGAGCCAGCGGGTGATCCGGCCTGCCACCGACACCGCGAGGCTGGTGAGCGACAAGCGATCTCCGAGCAGCTCGAATTCCAGGCGATTCGAGAAGTACTGCGCGCGCTCGTCGGGGAAGAAGGGCCGCTGCTCCTGGAAGCTCCTGATCGGCAGCAGGGCGTAGAAGCCCAGGACGAGGCGATCTTCGTAGAGCGGCCGCACCACCCCGAGGGTCGCGTACGTGATGACGTCACGCTCGCGCGTGTCCTCCCGAGGGCTCGGGAGCTTCGACGCGGGCATGGGCCGGTGGGCGAGTCGAGAGGTCGAGCCGTCCGGATTCCGGATCTGGCCGTCGTACACCGACTCGGGCACGTCGATGCCAGGAGGGCGCGGAGCGAGGGTGATGTCGCCGTGGGTGACGAGCACGAAGAAGCCCGCCTGCGTCGTCGCCGCGGCGTCCGGCAGGAGCGCCGGGTTGAAGAACGTGGCTTCCGGCCCCCGCGCGAGCGCCCGCGCGTTCAGGCCATTGGCGCTCGTGGGAGCGCCCGTGAGCTCGAGCGCGCCCGACGCGCGCGCGTTCCCGCCCTGGAGGAGCAACGCGGATGCCAGCGCGAGCGGTGTGGCGATGCACAATTTGGGCAGCATAGGTCCGCGAGGCGCGGGAGTCTGCCGGGGGGCCGGTCGCGAGGTCAAGCCCGGAGCACCGGCCGGGCGGGCCCTGCGCTTCGGCGGGCCCCTCTCGTGGCCCGACGGCGACGAGCGCGCCGAGCGCAGCGCGCAGCGCTCCGGCAGGCTCATCAAGCGCGCCTCGACCGCGAAGCGCTGGTCGCGCTCGAGCGCGGAACCGGTTGAAATTGTTCCTCGACCAAGGCATCTTCGCGTAGAGGGCTCTGACTGCTCTTCTCGCTATCCGCGGGGCGGCGCTTCGGGAACGGGGGCGGCGGGGAGGTGTTCGGTGTCTGCGGTGCGGCCCATGACGCCTGTCGCGAAGGCGCCTGTCGCAGCGCGGTCGTCCGGCTCGATCCGCCTTTGCAATGTCGCGATGACGCACGCGCCGCGACCGTGACGGGTGCCTGCCGGGTGACGGCCAGCCCTGACGCCTGTTCAAGGAATCCACCATGCTACCGCTCAAGCAACTCATCGGTTCGCCCATGGATCCTGCGCGGTTCGTCGAGATCGCGATCGCCGCGTCGGCCGCGCTCTCGTCGGCTCATCGCGCTGGGCCCCACGGCGATATCCGGCCCGGCACCCTGCTCGTGGACGAGGGCAGCGGCACGGCACAGCTCGCCAGCCCGGCTACGGATGAGGGCGCCGCTGGGCAGCAGAACGGCCGGCACGCGGTCGCCCCGGAGGCGCTACCTTACATGGCGCCCGAGCGGACGGGGCGCACCAGCCGGGCGGCAGACCATCGGACCGATCTCTACTCGCTGGGCGTCGTGTTCTACGAGCTGCTCACCGGAGCTCTGCCGTTTCAGGCCGAGGGTGTCATCGAGTGGGTGCACTGCCACATCGCGCGACGCCCGCGCCCGATATCGGAGCTCGCGCCGCGCCTGCCCGCGCCCATCGGCGACATCGTGATGAAGCTGCTCGCCAAGATGCCCGAGGACCGGTACCAGACGGCGGCCGCGCTGGGGCGGGACCTCGCGCGCTGCCTGCGAGCGCTCGAGTCCGGACAGGAGCTCTCACCGTTCCCCCTCGGCGCGGGCGACGTCCCCGAGCAGCTCCGCATTCCCCACAAGCTCTATGGCCGCCGCGCCGAGATCGCCTCGCTCTCCGCGGCGTTCGACCGCGTCTGCTGCGAGGCGGGCGCGCCGGAGCTCGTGCTCGTCGTGGGGCACCCCGGCATCGGCAAGTCTGCCCTTGTGGACGAGCTCCATCGCCCGGTGGTCCGCAGGCACGGCCTCCTCGTATCGGGCAAGGCCGATCAGTACGAGCGCGGGATCCCCTATGCGGGCATCGTCCAGGCGCTCGATCGGTTCGTGCAGCGGATGCTCATGGAGAGCAAGCCGCGACTCGCGGAGTGGCGGCGGCAGCTCCTCGACGCGGTGGGCGAGGACGGGCAGGTCATCCTCGACATCGTCCCTCGCCTGGAGCGCGTCATCGGCCCACAACCGCCGGTGGAGCCGCTGCCGGGCAGCGAGGCGAAGAGCCGGTTCGAACGGGTCTTCCGGGCGCTCTTCGGGGCGATCGCGAGCGCGGAGCACCCGGTCGTGCTCTTCCTCGACGACCTCCAGTGGGCGGACGCCGCCAGCCTCTCGTTCCTCGTCAGCCTCCTGTCGCGCGGCGAGCTCCGCCACCTCTTGATCATCGGCGCCTACCGCGACAACGAGGTCGGGGCCGGTCACCCCCTGAGCGCGGCCATCGACGAGATCCAGAAGGCCGGCATCCGCACCGAGCGCGTCCCGCTCGATCCGCTGTCCCGGGAGGACATCGCGGCGCTCGTCATCGACGCGCTCCGGTGCGGCGCCGAGGAGGCCCGGCCGCTCGCCGGGTTGATCCACGACAAGACCCACGGCAACCCGTTCTTCGCGACCCAGTTCCTCAAGATGCTCGATCAGGACGGGCTGGTCGTCTTCGACCCGGAACGGCTCGTCTGGCGCTGGGATCTCGCGAAGGTCGAGGCCGCGCGCCTGACCGACGACGTCGTCGAGCTGGTGCTCCAGAAGATCCGGCGGCTGCCGGAGACAGCGATGCTACCGCTGCGTCTTGCCGCCTGCATCGGCGGGGAGTTCGAGATGGACACCCTCGCCGCCGTCTGCGAGGAGCCGCAGGCCGAGCTCCACGAGCGCCTCACGCCCGCGGTCCAGAGCGGGCTCCTCCTGCGCTCCGGCGGCGGGTACACGTTCCTCCACGATCGCGTCCAGCAGGCGGCATATCTCCTCACGCCGGAGGCCGAGCGGGCCGACGCGCACCTGCGGATCGCGCGCGCGCTCAAGGCGCGCGCGCGATCCGCGGAGCTCGGCGACGAGCTCTTCGCGATCACCAACCAGTACAACCTCGGCGCCGCCCACATCTCCGACCCGGATGAGCGCAGAGCTGTGGCCGAGCTCAACCTCGCGGCCGGCAGGAAGGCCAAGGCATCCTCGGCGCACGGCGTCGCCGCCGGGTACCTCACCGCCGGCGCGGCGCTGCTCGACGAAGCGAGCTGGCGCAGCGATCACGAGCTCATGCTGGCGCTCCACAGCGAGCTCGCCGAGTGCGAGCACCTCTCCGGCAACGGCGCGGAGACGCGCCGCCTCTGCGCGCTCCTCCTGGAGCACGGCCGGACGAGGCTCGACAAGCAGCTCGCCTACAGGCTCCTCATCGAGCGGAACACGGCCGAGCTCGCGATCGGCGAGGCGGTCCGGGCGTGCGTCGACTGCATGCGCATGCTCGGGATGGACATGCCGACGAGCGCCTCGGACGCCGACGTGGAAGCGGAGTTCGAGAGGATCTGGGGGGCGATCGGCGACCGGCCCATCGCGTCCCTCGCGGATCTGCCGCCGATGACCGATCCCGAGATCCTGGGCGCCGTGACGGTGCTCAGCATCACCTACGTACCGGCCTGGTACCACGACCAGACGCTGGCTCACTGGATGATGGCGAGGACGATCTATCTCAGCGTCCTCCACGGCAACGCCGGTCCTTCCGCGATGAGCTACGCGACGGCCGCCATGGTGCTCATGCCGAGGTTCGGCGATTACCGCCGTGGCTACGAGTTCGCGAAGATGGGCAACGACCTCGCCCACCGCACGGGGACGCCTTACTGGCAGAGCATGATCAGCGCCGCGCTCGGCGCTTACGCGGCCGTGTGGTTCGAGCCCTTCGGCCGCTGCGTGCAGTACCTGGAAGAGGGGCTCTCGGCGGGGCGCCGCTCGGGGAACGTCACGTTCATCACGGTGAACAGCGTGCAAGGGCTGTCGCTGATGATCTCCTCGGGTCGCCGGCTCGACGAGGTGTACCGGGAGAGCGAGCGGCTGCTCGATATCGTCGGCGGCGTGGAGCGCAGCATGACCGCCCCCATCATCGTCGGCATGCAGCGGGCGATCCAGTGCCTGCGCGGCCTGACGGCGAGCCTCTCGACGATGAACGGCGGCGGGTTCGAGGAAGAGGCGTTCGAGCAGGCCAATCCCCCGAGCTCGCTCATGGCCTTCTATTTCTATCACGGCCGCAAGATCCAGGTACGGCTCCTCGCCGGGGAGGTGGAGGAGGCGGTGCGGCTGGCGGAGCGGTTCAAGCCGTTCCTCTGGACCCCATGGGCTGCCAGGCGCTCCTGGCCGAGTGCACGCTCTACATCACGCTCGCCCTGCTCGGGCATTTCGACGATGTGGACGAGCAGAAGCAGCGCGAGTACAGGGCCGAGGTCGCGGCGAACGAGCGGCTGCTCGCGGTCTGGGCCGAGAACTGCCCCGCGAACTACCGCGCCATGAAGCTCCTCGCCGGGGCCGAGATCGCGCGGGTGGAGCGGAGGGCCGACGACGCCATCCGGCTGTACGATGAAGCGGCCGAGTCCGCGCGCGAGCATGGGCTCGCGCAGATCGAGGCGCTCTCCAAGGAGCTCGCGGGCAGCTTCTGCCTCGCCCGGGGCCTCGGCTCCATGGCCGGGGCGCTGCTCCGCGACGCGCGGGCCTGCTACGCGCGCTGGGGCGCCGACGGGAAGGTCCGCCAGCTGGAGCAGCGCTATTCGCGGCTGCTCGCGACCGATCCCGCCCGCGCCGGCGCGGCGTCCGGCGCGCAGCTCGACCAGATGGACGTGCTCACGGCCGTCAAGACGTGTCAGGCCATCTCGTCGGAGATCGACCGGGACAGTCTGCTGTCGACGCTGCTCCGGATCGTCGTCGAGCACGCGGGCGCCGAGCGCTGCCATTTCCTGGCGGCGAGCGGCGATGAGCTGGCGATCGCGGCGTCGGCCGAGGTCGGCGAGGACGGCGTCGACGTCGAGGTGCTCTCGCCGCGCGTCGCGCTCGGCGCCGGGCTCCTGCCGGAGTCGATGATCCAGTACGTCCAGCGGACGCACGAGCAGATCATCCTCGACGATCCGGCCGCACAGTCGCTGTTCTCCGGCGATCCCTACGTCGAGCGGGTGCGGCCGAGGAGCGTGCTGTGCGCGCCTGTCCTCCGGCAGTCGGCGCTCGTGGGGGTCCTCTACCTGGAGAACAACCTCACGCTGGGCGCGTTCAGCGCGCGGCGGCTCGGGCTCCTTCAGTTCATCACGGCGCAGGCGGCGATCTCGATGGAGAACGCGGCGCTGTACCACGCGCTCCGGCTGGAGAACGCCGAGCGCGGCCAGACGGAGAGCACGCTGCGCGAGAGCCAGGAGCGGCTGCGCCGGTTGCTGGAGGAGCGCGAGGCCTCCGCGGCGACCCTGAGCGAGAAGCTCGCGATCATCGAGCGGCAGCAACAGGCCATCAGCAGCTTGTCGACCCCGATCATCGAGGTGTGGGACGGCGTGCTGACGATGCCAGTCCTGGGCGACATCGACGCTCGCACCGCCACTCACATGATGGAGGCCTTGCTCGACGCGGTCGCCCGCAAGCAATCCCGGCACGTGATCCTGGACGTGACGGCGCTCCCGTCGGTGGACAGCGCCACGGCCGATCACCTGATCCGCGTGGTGCGCGCGGCGAGGCTGCTTGGCTCGGAGGGGATCATCGTCGGGATCCGGCCCGAGGTGGCGCAGACCATCGTGTCGCTCGGGGTGGACCTCGCCTCGGTGACGACGCTCGCGAACCTGCGGCAGGCCCTCCTCCGGTGCATGATCCGCGACAAGGTGAGCGGCTTGCCCGCGCCGGGGTCGGCCGACGGGCCTGCGGACCGTTTCGGGGTGGCCTGAGCGCGGAGCCGCGCTCGCCCGCTTCAGGCCGCGGGGAAGCGGACGCGCAGCGAGCTCGGCCCGCGGTCCTGCAGGTTCGACCCGGCGTAGCTCAACGTCTGTTCGGCGAGCTCCCAGCGCGGCAGCGAGAGCAGAGCGCGCAGCGACTCCTCCACTTCCATCCGGATGAGCGGGGCCCCCGGGCAGTAATGAGCGCCGCTCCCGAAGGTCAGGTGCCGGCTCTGCTGCCGGGTGATATCGAAGCGGTCCGGCTCGGAAAACAGCCCGGGATCGCGGTTCGCCGCGGCGATCATCGCGAAGACGAACTGCCCCTCGGACACCCTGGCGCCCCGGAGCTCCGTGTCCCTTCTGCACATGCGGCTGAGGGAGAGCACGGACGGCTCGAAGCGCAGGCTCTCCTCGACCGCGCCGCGGACGAGGCCCGGCGCCTCCCGGAGCTTCGCGAGCTCTGCGGGGTGGTTGAGGAGCGCGAGCACGGTGTTCGCGATCTGGTTCACGGAGGTGACGAATCCGGCGGCGACCATCTGGAAGCACTGCATGGCCGCCTCGCCCGCGAGCTCGGTGTCACCGTCCTCCGCCGCGATGAACCTGCTCGCGACGTCCTCGCCCGGCGCCTTCCGGCGCTCCTCGACGAGCCTCATCATGTAGTCGAGCATGTCGCAGCAGCTCTGCTTCACCGCCCGCTTCTGCTCCTCCGAGCTCACCCCGCCGCCGGCGAGCTTCAAGAGATCCGTCGACCATCTCAGGAACTGCGGGCGATCGCCCTCGGGTATCACGAACATCTCGGCCAGCGTGTTGAGCGCGACCGCCTCGGAGAACGCCGAGACGACGTCCATCTCGCCGTCGCGCCGCGCCCTCTCGATGGCCCGCTCGACGAGCCCCACGACCCGCGGCCGCATCCACTCGACCGCCGAGGGCGAGAACCCCTTCATGATGAGCTGTCGAAGCTGCGTATGGCGCGGCGGGTCCTGGAAGAAGGCGAGCCGCGAGAGGGAGTCGAACGTCTTCCTCGAGAGCTCGTCCTCGCCGAGCATGCCGAGGCCGCCGAGGAGCGCCGTCGCTCGCCGCGCGGTGAAGCTCGAGTCCCTCACGAGCCCCTCGATATCGGCAGGAGCGGTGATGATGAAGCACTGCAACGGCTCGAAGAAATAGACCGGCGCCTCGGTCCGGAGCCGCTCGAGCGTCGGGAAGGGATCGGCGAAGAAGCGCTCGCTTGTGAGGTCGAATCCAGAGGGAGCGGCCATGAGTCCTTCTTTCCTTGTGGCGCCCGTGGCGCGGCTTGTGGCGCCCGTGGCGGCGGAGACCCACGGCCAGGCTAGGGTATCCCCGCGCGGCCGTGAAGCGCGCTGCCCGCGCGTCGATCGCCGCGCGACGGCGCCCGACATGGGCGCGACCTCCGCAGGGCGCCCCGCACTCAGCCTGCAGGCGCGGCCTGTGGGACGTTCACGGCAGGTGTGGCGCACGCGCGCAGGGCGGCCGCGCTCCGAGCAGGCGGCGTGTGTGCGCGCCGACGGGGTCGTCGGTCTGGCCACGTGCGCCGCCGCCGCGCGCGTTCGGACCCCGCCGCCCCAGGCGCCGCCGCCGAGCCGCCGCCGTCATTCACGGCAGCTCGCGGATCACGCGGGCCGGGACACCTGCCACGAGGCTGTTCGCGGGAACATCGTGCGTCACCACGGCGCCCGCCGCCACGACGGAGTTCTCGCCGACGGTCACACCGGCCAAGATCGTGGCGGCCGCCGAAATCCAGACGTTCTTCTTGAGGACGACGGGCTTCGCCAGGGCGCGCGCCCGCCGTTCGGCGGGCTCGACGGGATGATACGACGTGATGAGGTTCACCTTCGGTCCTAGCATCACATCATCTCCGATGTCTATTCCTCCGATGTCCATCAGATGGCAGCACTGGTTGATGAAGACGTTCTTGCCGACGCGTATGTTGACGCCCTGGTCCGTGTAGAAGGGAGGGATGAGCGAGAAGCTCGGGTCGACCGGCCTGCCCGTCAACTCGCTGAATTTTCTCCGGATTTCGTCGGCATCATCGAAGGAGAGCTCGTTGATCTCCCGGGCGAGCCTCATGGCGCGCCTGATGTTCGTGAACATGCTCTCGGACTCGCTTGAGCCAATCTCGATCGCCCGGGGGGCGAATTCAGCGTCATTTCCGGTCGTCATCTCTCGGGTCCCTTCTCGGTTCGAGTCCGCAGGCGCTCGGGGGAGGCGCCCATCGGGCACGGAGCACGATGCCGGGGCGGGGTCGGCCGATCAAACAACTGCTCTTCGTGGATGAACAACCGCCGGTTGTGCGGCGCCGGTACGGCCGACACGTCGCGAGCGCCGCCCGCCCGGACCTGGGCGGGGCGCGCGCCTGCGGCCCGCCCGCCCCGACGCGTCCTAAACGCGTCCTGAGGGTTGCTGCTCGCCCGAGCGAGCTGTTACCTTGCGCGCCCGCCAGGGGCGCGAAGGTAACTCCACGTGGATCTCGAGAGCATACGCACGTTCGTCGCCGTCGCCGACGCGGGCCAGTTTCAAGAGGCAGCGATCCGCCTGACGATCACGCAGCAGGCGGTCTCGAAGCGCGTGGCTGCGCTCGAGGCAACGCTGGGCGTCCGGCTCTTCGCGCGCACTCCGCGAGGAGCTCGGCTCACCCTGGAGGGGCGAGCGTTCCTGCCGCATGCACGGGAGCTCCTCGCAGCGGAAGAGCGAGCCGTGAGCTCGGTGCGTCCTGGACGCCGCCCGTTGCGCGTCGACGTGATTCACCCGCAGCTCGGCCCCGCACGGCTGATCCGAGAGTTTCACGCCGTACATCCCGACGTCGAGCTCCATGTCGTCACGCACATCTTCGATATCCAGAGCGCGCTGGCCGCTCTGAGGTCGGGGGCCATCGACGCCACGTTTCGCGCGGTGACACAGGCGGAGCAGCTTGGCAGAGACATCAAAGCCGCCCGCGTCCTCGACGATCCGGTGGAGTTGCTCACGAGCCACGCTCACGTCTTGGCGGCGGCGACGACGGTGAGACCTGCCGACCTCACCGGCCACAGGATCTGGATGCCTGGCAACGTGCCAGGAACCGAGTGGTCGCGCTACTACGACGAGCTTTCTGCGAGCTTCGGAGTCGCGATCGACACGGTCGGACCGAACTTCGGCATCGACGCGATCTTGGAAGAAGTCGCGGCGTCGTCGGCGGTCGCGACGTTGGTGGGGGAGCACATACGGCTGGTGTGGCCCTCCGAATACCGGCTCCGCCGCATTCCGGTCCGTGATCCTATGCTGGTCTATCCCCATTCCATGCTTTGGCGAAACGACGACGCGCACCCAGCGCTCCCGAAGCTCCGCCAGTACCTCCGGTCTCGAAGGGACACGTATCGACGCCCGCAAGCGTGGACTCCTGGCTGGGCGCTTCAATGAGGGGCGTGGATCGCCCTCGCGGCGCGACCGCGCGGGCTACGGGGCGACGCGGAGCGTCCGCGAGGCGACGAGCGCCCGGCAGAGGGCGATCCGGTCGTCCAGGTCGAGCCCGGGGAGCTCGCGCACGTAGAAGATGCCGTGCCGGGCGATGAAGCGCAGCGCCGCCTCGCCCCAGGCGTCGACGCGGACGAGCACCGCCTCGCCGTCGACGAGCTCCGCCTTGCCGTCGCTCAGCCGGACCGACACCTCGCGATCGCGGATCACGCGCCGCGGGCCGCACACGGACGCCGCGTCGTCCCACACCTCGGGCGGCGGCTCGCCGTAAAGAGCGCTGTACGCGGCCGCGAACTCGTCCCACGTCGCCTCGGGGGCCGCGTGCTGGGCGGGCGCGTTGGCCGGCGCGTGGTGCAGGAAGCGCCCGAAGAAGCGCTGGCAGAAATCGGCGTACTCGATCGTGAAGAGGACGAACTGGTGCCAGGCCTCGTCGACGCGCAGCGAGAACATCGGGTAAGCGCGGGTGCGATCGGACTCGACGAGCCAGAGATAGCGCGCGAGCTCCCGGAACAGCGCCTCCGCCTCGCGCTCGGTGGCCACGGTCTTGTTCATGAGCAGCTTGTCGAGCACGAATTGCGCCCGGTAGGCGAAGAGATCGGGCCGCCTGCGCGCGCTCGCCGTCACGACATCGGTGTGCATGGGTTGCATGGTCAGTTCTCCTGGGCTGCGAAGGGCTGAAAGGTCCCCCAGTCGACGAGGGCGCGGGCCAGCGCGAGCTGCTCCGCCTCGGCGAGGCCGGGGATGTCGCGGGGTCGGATCTCGCCCGCCGCCGCGAGCGCGCGGAGCGCGGGCTCGGCCCACGCCTCGACGCGCAAGAGGAGCTGCGCGCGGTCGCCGCAGCGCGCGCGGAGCTCGGCGCGGCCCGCGCTCCGGGTCACGTCGAGGTCCACGCCCGGCCAGCGGCGCGCGAGGACGGCGCGCGCGTCGAGCTCCTCGGGCCGGCCGAGCGCGCGGGCGGCGCGCGCCCGGGTGCCGGCGTCGCCGCGGGCGTGGAGGCGCGCGAGGAGCGCGGCGGCCCGCGGGCCCCGCTGCGCGAGGGCGTCGATCTGCGCCCGGCGCACGCACTCCCGCTCGTGCGCGAGGAGCGCCGCCGAGAGCGCGTCGCCCGCCGCGGCGGGCCGCGGGGCCGCGGGGGCGAGCCCCTCGACGGGGCCGACCTGCGCTTCGAGCACCGGGCCGTCGTGAGGGCCGAACAGGTGCAGCGAGATCGACCAGCTCCCGGTCGAGTTCCGCGGGTCGTGGATGCACGGCCCGTAGATGTGGCCGACCCGGCCCGCCTCCGCGGAGAACAGGCGCTTCGGCACGAGCCGCCGCGCGCGGGCCGTCGCGTCCCAGTCGAAGGTCGCGACGTCGAGCGCGTTGTGGAGCACCGCCGTGACCGTCCAGTCCGAGTGCTCGTGCGCGCCGGCCGCGCGCCCGGGCCGCCAGTAGGCGAACGCGATGCGGACGCCGAGCTCGGGGACCACGTGGAACGGCGCGAGCTCCGGCGCGCCGTCCCGCCGCTCGATCTCGAGCGCGAGGAGCTCCAGCGGGAGCTCGTCGTCCGAGAGCCCGGCCCGGACCGCGCCCTCGACGGCGCGCACGTGATCGCGCGGCGGGCGGCCCTGGCCCTCGGGGCGCGGGAAATCGAGCTGCCCGAGGAGGGCGGTGAGGTCGGCGAGCCTCATGGCGCGATCCGGAGGATGTCGCCCTTCACGAGCGGACGGCAGAGCGCCACGCGCTCCGGGTCTTCGAGGCCGGGGAGCTCGCGGACGTAGAAGTGGTCGCAGTCGACGATGAACTGCAGCGCGTCCTTGGCCCACGCGTCGATGCGCAGGAGGACGCGCGGCGGCTCCAGCGACCACACGAGATCCGCCCTCCCCTCCTCGACCCGGACGAAGATGGGGCGGCCGAACTTGACGCGGATGAGGCGCGTGTCGGGCGTCACGGCGAGCTCGTCCCTCCACGCCGGGGAGATGGGCCCGAAGAGCGCCTCGTACTCGGCGCGGTACTGGTCGAAGGTCATCTCGGGGCGGGCGCCGAGCTCGCCGCGAGGGGCGGTGTTGGCGGTGTGGTGCACGAACTCGCCGAAGAAGCGATGTCCGAACGCCGCGTACTCCTCGGTGAAGAGGACGAACTGGTGCCAGACCTCGTCGATCCTCCGGGAGAACATGGGGACTTGCCGGGTCCGGTCCGCCCGACAGATGAAGATGTACTTCTTCACCTCGTCGAAGAGCCGCGCCGCCTGCTCGCGGGAAGAAGCCATCCGGTCCTTGACCAGCTTCTCTTCGAGCCACGGCGCACGGAAAGAGAGCAGCTCGGGGATCATCGATGTGTCCATCGCCCGAGGCTCTTGCCAGTTCCATGCCCGCCCTCGTGAGCGGCGGTCACCCGCTTCGGATACGGGCCCATCTCGACGTTTTCGGTGCTCAGCGCACTGGAGTGCGCCTGCGCGCCGAAAACGCCGATCTGGACCCGTCTCCTGTGCGGGTGACCGCCGCTCTAGGGAAGGTCGGTTCCCGGGGGGGCTTCCCCAATTGGGAAAGGGGCTGCTCAATCGAGGCCGCCGTCCTGCGGAGACGGGCCGCTGGTGCGCGGAAACAGCGGCATTTGCGGCGCGGAAGCGGCGGTGGCACGGCCGCTGCAATAGCCCATCTCGCGGGACGACGAGTCCGCGACTGAAATAACCAACCCAACTACGGAGCGATCACCATGAACGAGCAGATCAAGGTCGAGGTCGAGGTGGAGACGAAGCAGGAGACCGTCGAGGAGCGCCCTGCGCGCCTGACGGTGGAGGTCCCGACGGAGCTCCAGGCCGGCGCCCAGCCGACCGTTTGCACCTGTCCGCCCGGCTGCTGCTGCTGACACGCCCGCGAGGGGCCGGAGACCGCACCCCGCGGCGACCGGCCCCTCGATCCTGACGACACGACCGCGAAGGCCCGCGCTGCGATGAGCAGCGGCGGGCCTTTCGCGTTTTGCCCGCGAGAGACGCCGCGGAGCGAGGGTCCGCGCGGGCCGTCCCTGGACCACCGATCAGCGAGAGATAAACCGCCAAGGCGCCAAGGACGCCAAGGACGCCAAGAAGAGAGGGGATGGGCCGTCCCGGCATTTCCCCTCCTGTTTTCCTGCTGTCTTGGCGTCTTGGCGTCTTGGCGTCTTGGCGTCTTGGCGTCTTGGCGTCTTGGCGTCTTGGGTCCCGGTAGGGACGGCCCGTGCTGACCTACCTTCGGTCAACCCGGGCCGCCCCCCGGACAGAACCCGGCGAGCGGATTTCCCGCACCGGGCTCCCACCTCGGGTCGACGGACTGGCTCGCGGTAGAGCTGGCCAGGGATGATGGATGCGGGGCTGCGGCAGGGGGAACCGCTGCTCGAACGCCGTTCGTTGCGGCCGGGACCAGTGCGCACGCTGGCTCCTCTGCTGAAGCTGGAGGTGCCAGCTTGCGCGCGCGCGTTCCCGGAACTGGTGCAACGCCCGGTAGTTTGTGGGCACCCCGTAGTACCGGAAGTGCCCTTCGAGCACGCTGGAGAGCCATGCGTGCTGGGCTCGCACGGGCTCATGCCGACGCTCGCGCATCTCTTCGCGCAGGCTCGCCAGCTTGGCGTTCCGTTTCTTCCGCGAGGTACGACGCTTCAGCTGGAACTCGCCTCGCCGGCTTACGCCGGCGATGTGCGTGAACCCCAGGAAGTCGAACGTCTCGGGGCGTGTGCGCCCGTCGCGCTCGGCGTCCTGCCGGGCGAATCTCCCGAACCGAAGCACCCGGGTCTTCTCCGGGTGCAGCTCCAGGCCGAACTTCGCGACACGAGAGGCCAGGGCCTCCCGCATCGCGCGCGCGTCCTGCTCGTACTGGAAGGTCACCGCGAAATCGTCGGCGTAGCGCACGATGTACACCTCACCGCGCGCATGCCGCTTCCTCCACTGGTTGGCCCACAGATCGAACGCGTAGTGAAGGTAGACGTTCGCAAGCAGCGGGCTGATGGTCCCTCCCTGCGGCGTCCCTTCCTTCACCTCGCGCAGCTCGCCTTCCTCCATGACGCCCGCGTGCAGCCACTTCATCAGCAGCCGCACCATGCGCCTGTCCCCGATCCGGTGCTCGAGGAACTTCTGCATCCATCCGTGATCGATGGTGTCGTAGAACGACCGGATGTCTGCATCGAGCACCCAGCTCGTCTTCCGGCTGATGGCCTCTGCGAGCGCGTTCAGGGCGTCGTGCGGCCCCCGGCCGGGCCGGAAGCCATACGACAGCCCCAGGAACTCTTGCTCGTAGATCGGCTCCAGCACCATCCGCACCGCCTGCTGGACGAGCTTGTCCTCCAGCGCCGGGATGCCGAGCGGTCGCATGCGACCATCGCCTTTCGGGATGTGCACGCGCCGCACCGGCTGCGGGTGGTAGCTGCCGCGGTGGATGCGATCCTGCAGGTCGAGCAGGCGGGCATCGAGATGCTCGCCGTACTCTTCCCACGTGGTCCCGTCCACTCCGGGCGCCGCGCGCCTGCGCAGGCGATGGTACGCCTCCTTCAGCAGCGGCGCCTTGATCGCGCTCAGCAGGTTGTCGAACCGCTCCCCTTTCTTCTCCTTCGCTCGCTGTCCGATCCGCATCACTTGCGTGGGCGCGTCTTGCCGGTCCTGAGCCCGGGACGCGTTTCGTGCTGCGGATTTTCCCTCGGCCTCGGGCCGTCCCTCCACCGACTCGACGGGCGTTACCCGCGTCTTCGCCGGCTTCTCCGGTACCATGCCCTCGTCCGACTCCTCGAAGTACGACACCACGGATTGCGGCTCGGCGCCTTCCCGTGGCTGTCCGCTGCCCACCACCGGCATCGCGGCTCCTTCGAGGTCTCCCGGTTTCCGTGCATGAGGCGTGTGTGCACGTGCCGAACTCCTCGACCCCGGAGGGGATGGACGGCCCAGGTCCACGTTGTTCGGGCCTCCACCATGGCCTTCCACGCAAGACAATCGTGTCGGCCCCCTCGAACTGAACCGTTTCGAGGCTCTATCGCCCGGCCCGCTCACTCGTCCCCCTACGCTTCGCCTCGCGGGTCACCCCACGCTGCGCAAGGGTGGCCTTCCCGGGGGTGGACTCCTCCCGGGGCAGGACTTGCTCGATTTGCTGGTGCTGCTCCTCGTTGCTCACCTGCTCCCTCATGCCGGTCTTGACCGGCGCATCCGTCTTGGCGGTTCGAAATTCTGCTCGTTCAGGCGTGTTCAACCCGTTCGTTGCCCCCAGGGCCTCCGCGCGGGCGGCGCCGGAGCTGATCAGGGGTGCGCGATGACGACCAGCGCGGGGGCCCGCTCGAGCACGGCGCCGACGCACTCGCGAGCCGTGAGCGGATCCAGCGCGCCGAAGCTCTCGTCGAGGATCACCGCGTCCGCGCGCTGGAGCAGCGCGCGCGCCAGGAACAACCGGCTCCGCTCGCCGTGCGAGAGCTGCCAACCCGTCTCGCCGACGACCTGATCGAGCCCCGACGGCATGCGATCGAGCAGCGGGCCCAGGCCGAGCTTGCGGCACACGAGCTCCGCCTCCCGCCGGTCCTCGGGCGCCGCGGGCCACGCGCGGCCCATCAGCAGGTTGAACGCGAGCGTCCCCGAGAGCACGTGGTTGTCGTGGAACTGCGGCGCGCTCGCGACACGGCCGCGCCACGCGGCGCCGCCCAGCGTCCGCCGATCGAGGCCGCGGAGGAGCACGAGGCCCGACGACGGGGCGTGCAGGCCGCTGAGCACGGCCGCCAGCGTCGACTTGCCGCCGCCGGAGGGCCCCTCGAGCAGCAGCCGGTCGCCCTTCGCGAGGACCAGGCCGCAGTCGCGCAGGACGGGCTCGCCGCGCTCCCCGCCGTAGCGGAACGAGACGCCCCGCGCCTCGAGCACCACGTCCGACGCCGCGGGGCGCCCGAGCACGGCCTGCGGGATCCCGGGCGGCTCGCGGGCCTCGGCCGCCGTGAAGAGCCGCGCGATCGAGCGCCACGAGACGGCGGCGGAGAGGAGCGCGCCGAGGCTCGTCGCCAGCGTCGCGAACGCCGCCTGCGCCTGCAGGATGCCGCCCGTCGCGACGACGAGCGGACCGGCGCTCACCCCGCCGAGGACCGCAGGGACCAGGCCGAGCAGACCGAGCGCGAGCCACCCGCGCGCCGGGAGCGACGCGAGGAGGTCGCCCACGCGGTCCATCGCGCGCGCGGCGACGTGATAGCGCTCGAGCACCGCGTCCTCCTCGACGTGATGGAGGTGCGAGGCCTGCTGCGCGACGCGCGTCCGGTGCCCGACGACGTTCTCGACGAAGCCGCTCGTGATCGCGAAGCGCTCGCGCGTCCACGCCGCCCGCTGCCGGGCGAACCGGCGGGCGAGCAGCGCCACGGCGGCCGTCCACCCGGCGAGCAGCGCGACGTGGAGGCCGCCGCCGGCGCCGGCGGAGAGGACCAGCGCGGCGCTCGCGAGCTGCACGAGCGCGACGACCGCCCCGAGCGCGCCGCCGAGCCCCGCCGTCTCGACGGCCTCGGACTCGGACACCATGGCGAGCAGCTCGCCCGAGCCGCGCGCCCGGATCGCGGCCGGATCGAGGCGGAGCGCGCCGCAGAGCAGGCGCTGCTTGAGGAGCGCGGCGACGTCGATCGTGAGCAGCCCCCCCGTCCAGGAGGCGAACAGCTGCACGAGGATGGCCGAGAGCGACAGGAGCACCCACGCGAGCAGCCACCCCGGCTGCACGGCGCCGTCGAGCGCACCCGCGCCGATGAGCCACCAGGCGAGCACCCCGAGGGCGATCTGCGCGGCCGCGGCGGCGAGGAAGATCGCGCCCCGGCGGAGCGCGCCGCGCATCGACAGGAGGCGCCGGAAGCTCGATCCGGGATCGGGGCGGAGCAGCCACATGCCCTCGATCGGGCGGTCCGCGACGAGCTGGGCGAGGAGCTCGGCGCGCGCCCGCGCGGCGCGCCGCGGCGGGATGCGGGCGGCGGCGAGCCACTTGTCGACGTGCGACGCGGGGCGGTCCTCGAGGTGAGCGGAGAGCGCCCGGCGCACGGCCTCCAGCGGGATCCGCGCCCGCGTGAGCGCCGGCGTCAGGACCGAGAGGCCCCGGTGGCCCGCGGAGATCACCGCGAGGTAGCCCTGCTCGAGGCGGATGACCGAGGGGCCGAGCGACGCGATGGTGCGCTGCAGGTCGGCGAAGCTCGACTGGACCGCCTCCGCCTCGACGCCCATGCAGCCCGCGTACGCCTCGATCCACGCGGTGGGGTCGCCGTCCGGCGGCGCGCCGGGCGACGGCGCCGCGCCGCTCGCGAGCCCGCACGCGGCCGTGAGCGCGCTCATCGCGTGCCCGAGCGCGGCGGGCTGCCACGCGAGCCCGGCCAGCGCCGCCGCCGGATCGAGCTCGCTCGCCTTGGTCTCGCTCGCCTTGGTCTCGCTCGCCTTGGTCTCGCTCGCCTTGGTCTCGCTCGCCTTGGTCTCGCTCGCCTTGGTCTCGCTCGCCTTCATGCAGCCCCCTCGATGAGCCGGCCGCTCTCCATGGTCGCGCTCCGGAAGCGCCCCTTCGACCAGACCTCGTCGCGCGCCCGCGCGTCCGCCTCGGCGAGCGCGCGGTAGCGGCTCCGCGGGTCGTCCATGAGCGCGCGCGGCGCGCCGTCCTCCACCACCCTGCCCCCCTCGACGACGAGCACGCGATCGAAGCCGAGCGTGTCCATCACGTCGTGGCTGACGAAGACCAGCGTCGCGCGCGCCCAGCGCTCGCGCGCGCGGGCGAGGAGCGCCCGCCGCCGCTCGCGCTCGAGCCCGCGGAACGGCTCGTCGAGGAGCACGAGGCGCGCGTCGCCCTTCATCAGCGCCCGCGCGAGGCGGACGCGCTGCCCCTGCCCCCCCGACAGCCGCGCGCCGCCCTCGCCGATCGCCGCCTGCAGGCCGTCGGGCAGGCGCTCGAGCACGCCGGTGAGGTCGGCCTGGCCCATCGCGAGGGGCACGCGCGCGAGCGCGTCGCCGGCGTGGCCGAAGGTGATGTTCTCGAGGAGCGTGCGGTTCCAGAGCTGGATGGCCGGGTCGACCCACGCCGTCGCGCGGCGCAGGCGCGCGACCGCGGCGTCGTCGAACGGCTGCCCATCGACGAGCACCTCCCCCCGGGACGCGCGGAGCCACCCGAGCAGCAGCGAGAGCAGCGACGACTTCCCCGCGCCGGACGTCCCCACGATCGCGACGTGCGACCCCGCCGCGAGGCTCAGCGAGACCTCGGTCAGGAGCGTGTGCCCCCCGGCCTGGACGCTGACGCCCCGGAGGTCGATCGACGCGCCGCCCGGCGCGGCGTCGCCGGCGTCCCCGGCGACCGGCGCGCGGGGGAGGTCCATCTCCGGCGCCGCGAGCGGCGCGAAGAGGCGCACGGAGGCGTTGCGCACGTTCTTCCAGCCGACGAGCGCGGCGACGAGCTCCTGCGCCACCACGGGGAGGCGCAGCGACCAGAACACGAGCAGGAGCAGCGCCGCGGGCGCGCCGCCGGAGAGGACGTAGCCGCCGACGATCGCGACCGCCACGGCCGTGCTCGCGAGCCCCTGGACGGCCTGCATGGCGGTGGACTGGGCGTGCACGAGCCGGCCGGTGCGCGCCCACTCGACGAGCAGCGCCTCGTGCTCGCGCCGCACCGCGCGCTCGGCGCCGTGGACGCGGATGGGCACCGCGCCGAGCAGCGCGTCGAGGTAGAACCGCTCGAGCGACGCCGCGTGCGTGCGCAGGCGCATGAGGCTCTCGACGAGGGGCCTGCGCGCGAGGTACGGGGCGGCGAGCGCGATCGCCGCCGCGGCGAGCGAGAGCCACGCCCCGCCCGGGTACAGCCAGAGGACACCGACGAGCGTCGCGGCGAACGACAGCGCCGCGCGCGCGATGCGCGAGAAGAGCGCCGGCGCCTCGCGCATCAGGTGCATCGCGTGGCCGCGCGCGGTCATGTCCGAGGTGGGCCGGCTGCGCAGGTAGCGGTCCTCGAGCCGCGGCAGCTTCTCCAGGAAGGCGGCGCGGAAGCGCACCTCGAGGGCGCGCCCGAGGCGCGAGACGGCGTGGGCCGCGAACAGCTCGAGCAGGAGGCCCCCGGCGGCGAAGGCGACGAGCGCGAGGAGCCCGAGCGCGCGCTGGTACTCGACGGTGACGTTCTTCACGGCGTCGAACAGCCCGCGCAGGACGACCACGTCGATCGCCGCGATCGCCGCGCTGGCCGCGAGCGCCACGCCGACGAGGGCGAGGGCCCGGCCGGCGTCGGCGCGGAGCATCGAGAAGAAGAGCCGCGAGGGCGACGGGGTCGGCCGCTCGAGCTCGCGACGGACGGGCGCCGGGAGCACCGCGGTCGCGACCGCGCGCGGCGCCTGCTCGACCGGCGCGGCCGCCGGCGTCGCGCTGTCGCGGTAGCTCGGCGGGGGCGGCGGCGCGGCCGGGCGCGGGGCTTCCGCGGCGGCGCGGGCGAGGGCCGGGGCGCCGCCCTCGCGGGCCGCGAAGTGGACGACGACGGCGCCGTGCACGAGGAGCTTGCCCGGCGCCTTGCCCTCGGTGGCCCAGTAGAACCCCTTCGGGATGGCGCCCGCCTCCCCGGCGAGCGCGCGGTCGAAGACGCCCTCGAGCACGCGCTGCGCCTCGCCCCCGCGCGAGATCGCGCCGCCGCGGACGAGGCGCGCGGCCATCCGCACGGCGGCGTCGAGCGCCGCGAACGACCGCCACCCCGGGTCGGCCTCGGCCCGGGCGATGAGCGCCTCGCCGCGCGCGCCCAGCGCCCGCAGCTTCGCGCGGAGCGGGCCGAGCGAATTGTCGGACGAGGCCCACCGCCGGAACCTCTCGATCGAGATCGGGATCGGGAAGTGCGGCATGTCCTCCAGGAAGCGCTCGGCGCGCACCCAGCGGCGCCCGCTGCCGGGGTCGAGGATCTGCACGAACGGCCCGAGCCGGCGCCAGACGACGAGGAAGTGGAGCGCGTCGGCCGCGCCGCGCTTGACCACGATCGCGGGGAGGCAGTCGGCCTCGGGCAGGAGGAAGCTGTCGTGCGGGACCACCACCTCGGCGGTGGCGAGCCCGAGCTCCTGCCCGAGCGCGGCGAGCGCGTCGATCGACGTCCCGTCGACATCCGTCTGGCAGCGGTCGCGCAGCCACTCGTAGTGCACCTCCACGCCGAACCCCTGGAGCACCGCCTTGAGCGCGGCGGGCCCGCAGTCCATGAGCGACGTCTGCAGCACCTCGGGGACGAGGAACGCGCGCTTCATCGCGGGCCTCCCGGCGCCACGGCGCGCAGCAGGAGCGTCCACGGCGAGACGCGCTCCACCTCGACCTCGGTGATCCCCGGCATCCCGTGCTGCACCGGGATCGACGCGGCGCTGTCCGGCCGCACGAGGAGCTCGACGCGGATCGCGCCGTCGAACGGCTCGCTCGCGACCTGGGAGACCTCCCCCTCGAGCATGCCGAACTCGGTCCACGCGAACCCGTCGAGGCGCATCCGCGCCTTCTGCCCGGGGACGATGCGCCCGACCGCGTCCGACGGCGCGAAGAGCGCGACCGCGTGCACGTCCTCGCCCGGGACGACCGTCGCCACGAGGTCGCCGGGCTTGAGCACGTCCCCCACCTGGAGCGCGGCGATGTTCCCGAGCTTGCCCGCGATGGGCGCGCGGATCTTGCGCCGCTCGATCTGCGCGAGCGCCGTGTGGACCGCGGCCTCGGCCGCCCGCTGCTCGGCCACGAGGTCGCCGAGCGCGCGCTCGAGCTCGGCGAGGTGGGCGGCCGCCTGCCGCTCGTCGTGGCGCCGCGCGACCGACAGCCGGCGGAGATCGGCGCGCGCCCCCTCCGCCTTGAGCAGCTCGTCGGCGGCGCGCGTCTTCGCCTCCAGGTGATCGGCCGTCGACGCGAGCTGCTCCTGGTGCAGCCGCTCCGAGATGGCGCGGAGCTCCTCGCCGTGCGCGGCGGAGAGGTCGCGCTGGCGCAGGTCGATCCGGGCGCGCGCGATCGACGCGTCGGACAGCTTCTCCTGCCACGCGCGCACCTCCTCCTCGACGGCGATCTGGCGCCGCGCCGCCTCGAGCTTCGGCGCGAGCACGGCCACCCGCGTGCGCTCCTCCTCGAGGCGCTTCTCCTCGACGGCCGCGTCGAGCTCGACGAGCACCTCGCCCGGCTCGACGTGGCGCCCGAGCTCGACCCGGACGACCGCCACGCGCCCGGCCTCGGCGGCGGCCACGCGGTGGGCCATCCGGCTGACCTCCAGGCGCGCCTTCGCGGTCGTGGCGTAGACCGAGACGCGCGCCGCGTGCATCCAGGCCGCCCAGGCGCCGAGCACGGCGAGGATCACGGCGAGGCGGACCCAGGTGCGCGCGCCGCGCTCCAGCTCGAGCGACCGCATCGTGCGGTGGAACGGCGAGGCCACGTCAACAGCCCTCCAGCGCGACCTTCTTGCGGGGTCGCGCGATGCCGTACGCGTTGAGCTTGTTGGTGAGCGTCCGCCGCGACACGCCGAGCAGCTCGGCGGCGCGCGTCTGGTTCTGGCGGGTCCGGTCGAGCGCGGCGACGATGCGGTCCCGCTCGAACGAGCGCAGGTCGCCCCGGATCCCGGCGTCGACCTGGGCGTGGGCGCGCGGGGCCTCCAGCATCAGGTGGTCCGCGAGGATCGGCCCGCCCTTGGACATGACCACCGCGCGCTCGATCACGTGGCGCAGCTCCCGGATGTTCCCCGGCCAGGCGTGCCCGAGGAGCGCCGCCGTGGCGTCGGGCGCGAGCCGCGGCGCCGGGCGCCCGAGCCGCTGCGCGAGGCGCGCCGCGAAGAGCTCGGCGAGCGGGAGGATCTCGGTGGTGCGGTCCCGGAGCGGCGGGATCCGCAGCGTGACCGCGTTGAGGCGGAAGTAGAGGTCCTGGCGGAAGTCCCCGTCCCTCACCATCTGCTCGAGATCGCGGTGCGTCGCCGCGATGACCCGGACGTCCACGCGCCGCGGCCGCGTGCTCCCGACGCGGACGATCTCGCCGTACTCCAGCGTGCGGAGGAGCTTCGCCTGCGTGCGCGGGGACAGCTCCCCGACCTCGTCGAGGAAGAGCGTGCCCTCGTGGGCGGCCTCGAACAGCCCTTCGCGCGGCGCCACCGCCCCGGTGAACGCGCCGCGCTCGTGGCCGAAGAGCTCGCTCTCGACGAGCGACTCCGACAGGCTGGCGCAGTTGACCTTCACGAACCGCTCGCGCGGGTGCCGCGACATGCCGGCGATCCACTCCGCCACGACCTCTTTCCCCGTCCCCGTCTCGCCGAGGATCAGGACCGGCAGCGGCGTGGGGGCCACGGTCTCCAGGGCGTCCCGAAGGCGCCGCATCTCCGGATCGATCGCAAGAAAACCGGGTTGACAGTCATCCACCATGAACGCTCCTCATCACGACGAAAGGGCGTGATTCATGTCTTTCACGTTCCGTGGCCGCCTACGCGGTACGGCCATCCCGCCACGCACGCATCGCCCCTCGGCGGGGCACGACCAAATCCTCAGATATAGATCGTTTTTCTCATCCGCTGACATCCCACGCACGGTTTCGACGCCGCCGTTTGCCCCGACGGTTCGCGCCGGGCGGGCCCTGCGCCTCTACCCTTGACGCGCGGCTCCGCCGCGGAACCCGCGCGCGCCGCCCGCGGTCCGGCGCTTCGGTTCGTTCGGTTCCTTCGGTCCCGCCCCGGTCCCGGTTTCGGTTTCGGTGCCGGTTCCGACGCGGATTCCAGTTCCCGATTCCGATTCCGATTCCGATTCCGATGCTGCAAAGGGCCTTGTGCGGTGGACGGTGCCTCGGCGCGAGCCGCGCTGGCACCCGGGGTGTTGCGGCGGCGACCGGGGTCGGGAGCGACTCGAAGCAAGTCGGTGGCCAACCCCTCAGCCCGCCGGCGGACGCCCGGCACGCCGCGGGACCAGCGGAGCCCTCGGGTCAGGTCCGTACGACGAATCTTGCGGGGACGGCGCAAGCTGGCGCAAGTCTGCGCAATCCGTGCTGCCCTCGCTCAACGCCGCGCCTCGGACCCTGGACTGGACGGCATCGCTGCGGTGCTCCGGGGTCGCCTGGTGGGGCGGAACACCGCCGCTCGGGGAGCGCGTGCCCTGCGAGATGTCCGGCGCGGCCCCCGTGCGTCGAGGCGCGTCGCGCCCCCTGGAGGCTGGAGCCTCCACCTGAGGGCGGACGCCACCACCACCGGGGAGGGCTGGAGATCATGAGTAAGGAGTGGGGACGAGCGCGGCGCGGGTGCGCTGCTGTCATGGAGTCGAGCGCAGAATCGATGTGGCTGGCCGGCCGGCCGGCCGCAGCATCGATGTGGCTGGCCGGCCGGCCGGCCAGCGCCCGCTAGTCATCGCACTGCGGCTCGGCGTCATCCACGGTGACCTCCAGGATCCGGGCGTGGCCGTACGGGTTCGTCCAGCGGACCACGCCCGAGCCGACGTCCTGGGTCGGCCCCTGGGGCACGTCGTACACGACGTAGGCCTTATCGAACCGGATCGGCTTCAGCCATTCATAGGTGCCCGCGCCGCTGCCGTCCGGCGCGTAGAGCTCGAGGCCGACCACCGGTATCTGGTCGACCTTGTCGACCGAGACGTAGAGCAGGCGGTTCTGCATGTTGTAGCAAGCGCCGCACGGCGTCGTGGGAGGCTGAACGTCCGGCGGGATATCGAGGGCCACCGGTCCCGTCTCCGCCGCCGACGCCTCGGGACCGGCGAGGCCGCCGAGAGCCGCCACGGCGCCCCCGGCGAGAAACAGACCAGCTGCTTTGATGCGATGCAGAATCATGACGGGTTCCTCCTGGCATTCTCTCGACGATCGTCCTGTCCCTCACCGGCCGCCGGCGCGCTGGCCCGCGGCCGGCCTCGCGATGTCCGGTCCTCGCGCTGTCACTCGTTCGAAGTCCCGGGATCGACGCTATTGTCCACGATGACCTTCTTGCTCAGCTGCTGCCCTTGCGAGCTCGTCCAGCGGATCACGCCTGAGGCGACGTGCTCGGTTGGCCCTTGGGGCACCGCGTACACGACGTGCTTCTCGTCCACTCCGAGCGGCGTCAGCAGCCCTCGATAAATGCTCCTGCCCTGGTACTGCGAATAGAGCTCCAGCTCTACCACCGTCGCGCTGCCGATCGTCTCGGTGGACACGTAGAGCCGCATCAGCTGCGTCTTGTAACAAGCGCCGCACGGCGTGGAGCCGGGGTTGGGATCGTTGACCTTCGGATCGTGGCGCACCATCGGCGCTCGCTCCGCCGCCATCGCGTCCGTGGAGGCGACGCCGCCGAGCGCTGACATGACGCCCGCGGCGAGAAGGAGACCAGCTGCGCTGAACGTGTGTCGAATCATGGCGAGATCCTCCTGGCGTCCGGCCGGGGGTCGTCGTGTCCCTCGCCGGTCGCCGGCGCTCCTCGGTCCGACCAGCGGGTCAATCCCGCTGCGCGGCCCTCGGGATCGCGGGGTTTGACGTACCGAGACCAGCGATCGATACGCACCGCTGCATCGAATCCTTCCGGGGCTCGCCCCGCTGCGCCGGAGCCGCTCCGATGCTCCGAGCGCCGCTCTCCAGCGAGCCTTCCGCCGCGCCGGCGCGCGGCGGCGCGGACATCGCTCTTCCGCCCCGGCGCGCGGTGGCGCGAGCGCCGCGGCTCGCCGCGCGGGCCGCTCATGGCACCAGCGCGCGGAAGCTCGCCCAGTCGGACGATGGAGTCGCGCGCAGCGCCGCGAGCGTCGCCGCGCGCAGCTGCGCGCCGGGATCCGCCTGCCCGGCGGCGACCAGCGCCACCATCATCCGCTCCGCCAGCGCGTCGTCGACCGGGCGCGTCGCCGCGATCACCGAGCCGGCGCCGGCGACGAGGAACGCCTGCGCCAGGCCGAGCCCGAGCCCGCGAGCCCCGGATGCGGCCCCGGTGCGGGCCGTATCGCAGCCGGACAGGACCACCTGCGCCGGCGCGCGCCGCAGCGCCAGGATGTCGCTCACGGCGAGCTTGCCCCCGCCGGCGAGCGGGAGGCTGCTGTCCCAGCCGTCGACCCCGCCGAAGAAGCCGTGTCCCGCGTAGTGGAACAGCGCGATCCCGGGCCGCTCCAGCGCGACGGCGACCGCGGCGTGCGTGGCCAGGCCGCCCCACAGCCGCTCCACCGCGCGCCCCTGCCCCTCGAGCGCCGCGGCCACGGCGTCGGCCTCGCGCCGCGCGGCCGGCAGATCGCGCTGCGGATCGGCGACCACGAGCGCGCCCCGCGCCGCGCCGTCGCCCTCCGCCCCTCGCGCGGCCCGGCCCGGCAGATCCAGGACGTACACGACGGGCATGCGCGCGACGAGCGGCGCGCCGTCCCAGGGCAGGGCGTGGACGTCGATCAGATCGAGCTCGCCGTAGGGCGAGACGCGCAGGCGCCCGGCCGCGCGGAGCGGGGCCTCGAACGGCGCGAGCAGCCGCTCGGCGAGCGCTCCGGCGGGGGCCGCGAGATCGAGCGCCGGCAGCCGGCGCGCCGCGACGCCGTCCCGGGTGACGGCGAAGCCGGCCCACCCCTCGCGGATCGGGTGGAAGACCAGCGTCAGCTCGCCCTCGTCCACGAGCGGGGCCGCCCCGGGCTCAACGGCCGCCGGCTCGCCGCGCCTCACGAGGGCCAGCGCCTCGTCGAACCGCGCCCGGATCGACCGGCCGCGCGCCTCCCGCGCCTCCCGCGCCGCCTCGAGCTCCGCCGACGACAGCCGCCAGTCGTCGCGGCCCTCCTCGTCGAGGGCGGCGCGCTCGCGACGGTACGCCGACAGCGCGGCCTCCCAGCGCGCCCGCGCGTCGCCGTCCAGCGACGCGATGCGGTCGACCCACCGGAGCGCCGCGAGCGCGAGGGCGCGCGAGCGCCGGGCCGCCGCGAGGGCGCGCCCCGGATCGCGCCGGAGCAGGAGGTCCACCGCGCGGCGGGCGCCCTCTTCGAGGCGGCCGAGGAGGGCGCCTCTGCCCTCGCCGAGGGGCGCGAGGAGGCTGAGCTCGCCCCGGACCGCCTCCGCGGCCTCGTAGGCCGCGAGGGCGCGGTCGGGCTGCCCCAGGGCCTCGAGCGCCTGCCCGCGGCCGAGCGCCGCCCGGTAGCGGCCCTCGGGCAGCGCGCCCGCCTCCGCGAGCCGCGCGAGCCGCTCGTAGAGCCGCAGCGCACCCGCGGGATCGCCGCCGTCCAGGGCGATGCGCCCCTCGATGTCGAGCCAGTAGATCGCGACGCCGGGATCGGGGCTCGCGTCGGTCCGGCGCGCCTCGCCGAGGAGCGCGCGCGCCCTCGCCGTCTGCCCCGCGGCGAGCTTCGCCAGCGCGAGGTTCGTCAGCGTGTTCGCCCGCTCGGCCGGCCGCGGGCACGGCCCGCCGTAGAGCGCGAGCGCGGCCTCGAGCGGGGCCTCGGCGGCCGCGAGCGGCTGCCCGGGCGAGGCGCTCGCCCACGCCACCTGCAGGGCGCTCCAGCCGAGGTTGTTCAGCAGGGTGGCCTGCTCGCACGGGGGGCTGCCGGCGGGCATGGACGCCTCCACCTCGCGGAGGAGCGCCTGCGCCTCCAGCGGCCGTCCCAGGAGCTGGAGCCCCTCGGCGCGCTTCTGCAGGACGTGGCGCCGGTGGTCGACGAGGCCCAGGCGATCGGCGGCCGCGGCCGACGCGTCGAGCTGCCGGAGCGCCGCGCGCAGGTCGCCGGACTCGAACGAGAGCAGCGCGGCGTAGTACAGCCGCAGCGCGCGCCCCTCCGGGTGGCCCGCCTCGAGCGGCGCGAGCGGATCGAGCGCGGCGCGCGCCTCCGCGAACCTGCGCCCGTTGTAGAGGAGCGTGTACGACAGAGCGAAGCGGTCGAGGAACTCGTCGGACAGGCGTCCGGCGGCGCGGTGCGCCTGGATGGACGCCTCGAAGCGCGCGATCGCCTCCGGGATCCGCCCGCGCGCGAGATCCACGCGCGCGAGCTTGCCGATCGCCAGGGCCTTGAGGGTGGGATCCTGGCCCGACGCGAGGTCGCCGAGGGCCGACGACGCCTCGTCGAGCCTGCCTTGCCGGCGCAGCGCCTCGGCGTCCTTCAGCGCGGGCGCGGCGAGGGGCGGGAGGAGCGGCAGGCGGAAGACGGCGCGCGCGCCGCTCCGCTCGGCGGTCACCGAGAGGGCCGCGGCGCCGGGGGGCACGGGGACCCGGACGAGCAGGCCTCCCTGGATCGGCGCGCCGTCGAGCGGGACCGGGGTCGCGTCGGCCGCGACGGCGACGCGGGCGTCCTCGGGCGCCTTGATCCAGAGGCGGATCGCGCGATCGTCGGGCAGGGCGCAGGCGGGGCCGGCGAGCACGGCGCCGCAGCCGGCGAACTCGACCTCGAGGGGCGGCGGCGATGCCGTCGGGGCCGCCTGGTCGCGCGCGCCGCCGCCGGAGGGGGTTGGCGGGTCGCCCGCGTCGCCGCCGGACGGGGCGGCGCGGTCGAGCACGCCGCTGCCCGCGACGAGCGCCGTCGCGCCGAGCAAGGCCGCGCCGAGCCCGGCGGCCCGGAGCGCCCGGCGGCGGCTCACGGCGCCTGCCGCGGCGGGAGGGGCGGAGGCGGCGCCGCGCCCGGCAGCAGGCGCACCTTGACGCGCAACACGCGGAATGCGTTCGACATTTCGCCTTCGGTCCGCGGCCCGCCCGCGAGGCCTTCGGGCGTGTCCGGCAGCGCCTCGGGCCGCCCGATCGCGATCGCGATCTCCCACTCGCCCTCGGGCACCCCGCGGAAGAGCGCCGCCGTGTCGCCGGCGATGCGCGCCGCGCCTTGCGCCGACACCTCGGCGCGCACGTCCCAGGGGAGCGCCTTGTCGCCCGCGATCAGGAAGGCGCGCACCGCGACCGGGCCCTCGACCCGGGTGGCGGGCCGGAGGGCGATCTCGAGCCTCGACCCCTGGCCGAGGCGCGCGATCCCGGGCGCGCTGGCGTCGCCGTTCGCGGACCGCTGGCCGGCCTCGCCTCCCGCGACCGAGACGACGTAGGCGGGCACCGGGGCGGGCGCCGAGAGGAGGGCCAGCGCGCCGGGCTCTCCGCCGCTGGGGTGACGGCCGGGGCCTCCCGACCACGGCCGCGCGACGAGGAGCCACGCCGCGGCCGCGGCCAGGACCGCCGCGGCGACCCACCGCGGCCGGCCGGGCTTCGCCGCCAGCGGGATCACCCTGCCCTCGGGGCCTGCCTGGGTGCTCGCCGCCGGCTGCGGATCGCGGGTCGTCTCCGCGCGCGGCGCGCTCGCCGCCGGCGCGCCCGCGCTCGCCGCCGGCGCACCGCGCTCCGCCGGCACGCCCACGCTCGCCGCCGGCGCACCGCGCTCCGCCCCGTTCGCCTGCAGCGCGGCCAGGATCCCATCGGCGATCCGCGCCCGCGCCTCGCCGTCCAGCGGGCGCGACGCCTCCCAGGCCTCGCGGTCCTCGGCGGAGCGCTGCGCGAGCGCCTCCAGCGCGTCGAGATCGCCCGGCGCGAGCGCGCCGTGCACCCTCGCCGACCAGCGCGGATCGCTCGCCCGATCCTCCGCGCGCGCGGCGCTCGCCAGCGCCTTCAGCAGCTCGTCGTCCCTGTTGCTCATCGTGCGCGCTCCGGGGTGGTTGGCTCCGCCAGCGGCGCCCGTCCCGGCGCCTCGGCCTCCGCGGCGAGCTCCGCGGCGATCTGCCGGACGAGCCGGCCGATGCGGCTCCGCCACGCATACACGGCGTCCGCCGTCATGCCGGTGATGGCGCACGCGTCCTCGGTGGATCGCTCGTCGACGAGCAGCAGATAGAAGAGCTCGAGACCGCGCTCGCTCAGCCGGTCGCGGAGCCGGACGGCGAGGGTCGCGAGCAGCTCGCGCGAGATCGCCGCCGGCTCGGGCGACACGGACGCGCCGTCGGCGCGCTCGAGCGCGTCGTCCTCGGTGGGGTGCTCGGTCCAGGGGTTCCGGCGGCGGCTGCGCAGGATCGAGCACGCCTCGCGCTCGGCCACGAGCCCCACGAAGCTCGTGAGCGAGAGCCCCCGCGCGGGGTCCCACTGGCGGAGCGTGCGCCCGCCGTCCGCGAAGAGCGAGAGGAACACGCTCTGGGTCATGTCCTCGACCTCCTGCCGCACGTCGCGGTGCCCCGCTGCCCGTCTGCGGCGGAGCAGCGGCCGCATCACCCGCTCCTGGATGGTGGGCGTGAGCAGATCGACGAGCGCCCTGACCGCCGCCGGCTCCCCGCTCACGGCCCGCGCGATCAGCGCGAGCGCAGCCTCGGAGGTCGCCGCCGCCGCGGGCTCCCGCCAGGGGGCATCGGCGAGCGTCCACGGCTGCGCTGGCGAGGGGGACATCGATGGCATCAACGCACACGGATAGACGCGCGCAGCACGCCCGTCAATCGAAGCAGGTTCTCGCCGGACGACTCGGCCCCTGCGAGCTCATGGCATCACTGCGGCGTCACTGCGCCGCTGCTCGCTCCGGCGTTCCAGCCCTACTGTCATGTCGCCCGGGGCGCGATCGCCGGGCGTCGGGCGCCGGGCGCCGCCGGCGCCTGCGATTTTTTCTCGAGACGCATGTCAGAAACCGGGAGGGCCCGGCGAAGCAATCCACGGACGGATGGACAGGCAGGCAGGCAGAGGGCCCGGGACGAGCCCTTGGGTCGGCCCCTGTCCATCGATCGTCCTTCGGGAGAGGCGCGCCGTCGAGGGCGCGCGGGGAGCGGGGAGAGGCTCGGTTCGATGCGGACTCACGTCATCCAGGAGAGCGTTTCTTGCGCTTCTCGTCGCCCCGCACGCTCTCCCACTCCCAGAACCACATCACGATGCCGTCCGCCGCCGCGGCGCCGGTCATCGTCCACTCGCCATCGGCCCTCACGTGATCCGGCTCCTGCGGATCGTCGCAATAGGCGTTGCCGTTCGCGAGCCTGCCGTAACGTCCGAGGGTCGTCGCTCGTATCGCGCCGCTCATGCAGCCTCCACCACCTTTCGCCACGCCGTCCAGGCGAGCCCGCGCGCCCGATCGCGGGCGCACGGCGCTCTGCGCCGCGGAGCCTATCGCAGGATGCCGAGGGCGAGCTCGATCTGCTGGCGGGAGAAGACGCCGTGGTCGTCGACCGAGTAGTCGTCTGCCTCGAGCCGGAAGGTGCGCGTGGCCGTGACGTCCGCGCGGCCGCTGAAGCGGTACGGGATGACGGGCGTGGCGAACGACTCGCGGACCAGCTGGAAGCCGAGATCGACCGGGATGCTGATGGGGACGCGGACCTGGGTCGTCCGGTCGGAGGGGAGCCAGACCCCATCGCCGTCGGCGCGGAAGTCGACCGGCAGCGGGTAGCGGCCGGCGAGCACGACCTGACCGCGGACCGCGCGCACGGCGACGTCGTACGAGTTCGGGTTGTGGACGTTGACGACCACGGTCATGAGGACGCCGAGGCTCGGCGGGAAGCCGATGCGGATGCCGGTGATCTCGGCGTGATCGAGCTGCATCGTCGGCTTGCTGACGCAGGCGGGGCCGGCGATCGCCGTCAGCGCGGCGAGCGCGAGCGCGGGCAGGCGGCGCAGGAGGTGTGTCTTCCGGGGGCTCGGCACGGGCGGGAGCTTAGCCGCGCAAGGACGCGCCGTCACCTCGCAGCGTGGCGGCGCGCGCGTCCCGGGCGAGGGGGCGGCGTTGACGCGCGGCCCCGCGGCGGGGATGCTCCCGCGCGCGCCGACGCTCGAGAGAGGGCTCCCCTGCCCTCCGCCCCCTTGCCCGTATCCCCGCTCGCCGCGACCTGCGAGGAGATTTGATGGAGCTCACGACGATCGAACGGGCGCCCGACGACGCGCATCGCGCGCTGACGGCCGAGCAGAGGATGCGCTGTCCGGGAGCCGTCGCCGGCGGAGCGGGGCAGCGCCGACAGGAGCGCACGCGCTCGCGGGCGTCGTCGGGCGGTGCTCAGGACGAACGTCCGGAGGGAGCGGTGGAGAGGGCGTCGTGCACCTCCTCGCGCGTCCCGGTGCCGGCGAGGACAAGCCATGTCCGGAGCGTCGTCAGGTCGAGCGTGGCTTCGACGGCGGAGCGCAGCGACGGCGGCATGGGGCCGAAACGAGCTTCGTACAGCGCGATGGTCCCCTGGGCGATCCCCTGCGCCATCCCCTGCGCCATGCCCTGTGTGCGTCCCTGCTCGATGAACTGCTCGACGAGCTCCTGGGTGGTCATCACGAACTCCTCTTCCTCCGGCGTCGCCGGCCCGCGCTGAGCGACCTCCGCGCGGAAGCGTAGCAGAGGACCGAGCGCGATGGCGCGCTCCGGTGCATCCTCCGGCAGCTGGCGGAAGTCGTCGATCGCCTCTCGCAACACGCGCCCGCCGCCCATCAGCCGGATCAGCACGGTCGAGCGCGCGCGGGGCAGCTCGGCGAGCACGACGACGGCGGTCCGCAGCAGGCTCGGGCCTTCGTACACGCCTACGGGCCAGCCGGCCATCGGCTCCGCCCGCAGGCCGCCGAGCACGGCCGTGGGGCGGCCAGTCGACAACACCCACAGAAACGGGGGCTCTGCCGCGCGATCGCGGGCCACTCCGCTTCGCCATACGGCGAGGTGCTTCTCCACGCACGCGCGCGCCTCATCGGCGCTCGGCGTGTCGCTGTAGGCCTCGATGGTGCACGCCGTCGCCGCGAAGCGGCCGAGAAGTCCGAGCCGCTCTCGACCTGATGCGCGCGCCGGGTCGGGCTCGTACCACACGTCCGCATGCTGCGTCTCCCCGACGACCTCGGCGTTGGTCACCACCTTGCCTATCGGCGTGAGCCCCTCTTGAGCGATGTCCTTTGCCAGCCGATCGAATCGGTTTCGCATGGCGGGCGCACGCTGACACGCCGCGCGGACGAGACCAAGAAAAAGGCACGCTCCGCCGGCTCGGCGACATCGCGATGTGCGCTTACGTGCTGTCGACCCGATGCGCTCGGAATTCGACACATCTTCTGCAACCGATCGTCTGATCGCACGCTGGCGCCAGGGCCTTCACCCGGCGCGCCGACGTCTGACGCGATGACGCGCACAAGCCCGCGAGCGCTCAGAACCACGACGCACCGCATCCGCGCCCGCGCTCCGGCCGTTCCTCCCGCGCCGATTTATTTCACCCATACCGCACATGCACGTATCTGCTCTCAGGGCGCCGCACGGCCGATCGCCATGTTCGCATCGCAGCTTCCACGCAACTCCGGCCGGCAGACGATGGGGCAGCGCTCACGCCGGAGGTGTCGCGAGGGGGGCTCGCGCGGCTCGGAATAGAGGGGCCCACAGCGCCTGCTGGCGCAGCGCTTCCTAGGATTTTGGACGTCCAACCAGGCGCGCGGAGTGATACTCTCCGGGTCATGACAAGACATTACTTCGCGACTCGTCTCTGCGCGGTGCTCGCAGCCCTCTGGCTGCCCGCCATCGCCTGTTCGGCGGGCGCCGGTGGCGGCAATGGCAACACCACGGGGGATGGCGAGGGCGGCCAGGGCGCGAGCGGCGCCGGCAACAACAGCAGCAGCAGCGGCGACGTTTTTGGCGGCGATATCGGTCTGACGAGCTCGGGCCCGGGCAGCACGCCGGAGGCTGACGCCGGCCACCAGACGACCTGCGATGACGAAGGCAACTGCACCTGCATCAACATCGCGTCGATCGGTCGCGAAGGTGTCTGGGGTCCGTGCAGCAGCGACAGCACCACGGCGCTCCAGAACTGGTTGAACACGCAGAGCACGGCCCAGGTCGACAACTACAACACGGAGAAGCCCACGCTCACGGCAGAGTTCCTCGCCAAGTACGACGTGATCATCCTTCAATGGATGGTGACGAAGGGCGCACAGAACGACGACGGGGCGCCGTGGCAGTTCACGCCTGACGAGGTGAACGCGCTCAAGGACTGGGTCAACAACGGCGGTGGCCTCATCGCGCTGAGCGGCTATCAGTGCAACGGACAGGGATGCACCATCCACGACGTCACGGCGACCAACCAGCTCCTCTCGTTCACGGACATCCAGTTCAACACCGACGGCGTGCTGGATCCCGCGCGGAACGGCTGCCCGAACTGCAACTGCTGGGGCGGCCCGCTGCCGCTCGGCGGGCCCCTCCCCGGGAGCGTGGGCACCTGGAACCAGGACACGCCGATCGGCAGGGACATCCAGAGCGTGGGCGCCTACATCGGGCGCTCGATCAAATCGACGATCGCGACCGTCGATGCCACCGACGGCACCAACAACTTCGCGGTGCACGAGGAGGTCGGCAAAGGCCATGTCGTCGCGTACGGCGACGAGTGGGTGACCTACTCGGGCCAGTGGCTCGGGACGGCGGCGTGCCTCAACCCCCAGATGTACACGGACCCGAACAGCCCCTGTTACGAGAGATCAGCGGCGCAGGTCTTCCAGATCTCGCAGTTCTGGTACAACGTGGTCAAATACGCGGCGTCGTCGATCGAGTGCTTCACCATCGAGGATCCGGGCATCATCAAGTGATGCCGGGCGATGGGACGGCAGAGCCCGCGCCTCGCCCGCGAGCGCGCGCGCTCTCACTTTCGCTTCCAAACGCCGCGCCCACGCGTTAGCGTCCGCCGAGAGCGAGCGAACGAGCGAACGAACGCGGAGGGCGGCGGGGGGAGCGATGTACACACGGGTTGCTGTCGTGCAGCTCGCCTATTATCCGGCGATCATCATCGATCGGCGGTCGCCGCTCGAAGACCCGCTCTTCGATCCAAGGAGCGCCGCGGATTCGTTGCTCCCGTCGCGCGCCGATGTGCCCGACGCGATCAAGCCGAAGCTCGAGGCGCTCCGGCGGCGCATCCGCGAGGCCTACGACGCGCAGCTCCTCGCGCGCATCCGGGCGGTGCTGTCGGCTTGCGTGGAGTACGGGGCGAGGATCGCGGTGTTCCCCGAGTACAGCATCCCCTGGGAGATCCTCGGCGGCGTCGCCGACGCCGCGGGCGACATTGTCGTCGTGGCGGGGACGCACACCGTGGACCGGGCGGCGCGCCGCTCCGGCGTGTACGAGCGCCTCGGCGCCGCGGCGCCCCCCGCGCTCGGACAGGCGGTGTGCCCGGTGCTGCACCGGGGCCGGCTCCTCGCCCTGCAAGCGAAGCAGACCCCGGCCGCGGTGGAGCGGAGCGCGATGCGCCCGGGCGAGACCTGGGCGCCCGTGGAGATGCCCGACGGGATCCCCGGCCCCATGGGCGTGCTGGCCTGCCTCGATTTCCTCCTCCGGGACGGCGGCCGCGAGCTCTCGCCCGGCGCGGCGCGCATCGACGAGTGCCGCTTCCTCGCCGTGCCCAGCGCGACGCCGCACACCACCCTGCCAGAGCTCGCCGGAAAGGTGTGGGACGAGGCGCGCCGGTACGGGCGGCCCACGCTCTATTGCGACGGCGCCGAAGGCGGCGGCACGACGATCTACGTCGACGAGGACCACGCCCACGAGCTGCGGCGCTTCCCGGATCGGGCGGGATACCTCGAGCCAGGCGACGAGGGCGTGATCGTCGCGGACGTCGACCTGCGCCACGAGCGCGCCGGCGCGCGCGCCGCCGGCTCCCCGCGCCCCGCCGCGCAGCGGCCGGTCGCGCCGGTCGCCGAGGCGACCCTCGTGTACCGAGGGCACCCGGCGGGAGAGGCCTACGCGCGGTGGCTCGACGGCGCCAGGGAGCTCCTCGCGCGCGACGGCGACGAGGCCCTCGAGGCGCTCGTCGCGCGGCTCGAGGAGGCGCGCGACGTGCTGCTGAACGCCGGCGCCCTGTCCGGGGCCGCGGCCCGCGGCAGGCGGCTGCGCCGGCTCTACGGCGAGCTCGACAAGCTCACCCGCGTCGAGGAGATACGGCAGTTCACGCGGGAGATCCTCGTCCCCGCCGAGGTGCTGCCGCTCGAGGCCCTGCGGGCGGCGACGGCGGGCGCGGCCGCCGACGTCGTGTTCGCGTGGATGACCGAGCGGGAGGCGCGCGAGGCCGGCTTCGTGGAGGTCGAGGCGCGGCTCCGCAAAGCCGTGGACGCGAAGCGGGGCAACGGCGAGTGGACGCCCGAAGGGATGGCGGCGCTCGGCGCGGTGGCGCAGGCGGTGCGCGGCGCGGAGGCGAGCGACGACGAGCGGGAGAGCTCGCCGCCGCAGGATCTGCGGGTCGAGCTGCCGCGGAGGCTCGACCCGGCGGCGCTGGGGACGCAGCAGCACCGGGGCTGGGTGCTCTCCTTTCAGCGACATCCGTCCAGCTTCCGCGCCCCGATGGACGACGCCGCGCCGCGCGCCTCCGGCGGCGCCCGCGCGGCGCTCGGCCCCGCCTCCGAGCCGATCCGGGAGGAGCTCGCCCCGCGGTTCTCCGAGCACCAGATCCTCTCGGCGGAGACCGTCTTTCTCCTCGCGCTCGCCGAGGGGCGGGAGCACGTGGCCGCCGTCGGCGTCTGGCCGGAAGGCCGGCCGGCCTTCTGTACCCTCATGGTCGCGGCCCTCCGGGACGAAGGGTGGACCCTGCTGTGGATCGAGGGCCTCGAGCGCTGGACCGGGCCGAGGCGAGCGTGGGAGGAGCTCCGCGCGGCCGCCGTCCGGTCGGGGCTCGCGAACGCCGCGCTCGAGGCGATCCCGCAGGACGCCCTGGCCCCGCGGATCGCGCGCCTGTCGCCGCGCTTCGACGGCGCTCGCGGCGTGATCGCGGCGCTCCGCGAGCAGCGGCTGCGCGAGGTCGGGGGGCGGTTCGTCGAGCCCGACGCCCGCGTCGACGGCCGCGACGAGCCCACCCCGCTGCTCGGCGCGCTCGACGCGTGGCTCTCGTCGGGCGACAAGATCGCGCTGGTCCTCGGCGAGTTCGGCCTGGGGAAGTCCACCGCGCTCGCCGCGTGGGCCGAGCGGCGATGGGCGTCGCCCGAAGGGCCGAGGCCCCTGCTCGTCAACCTCGCGGGCGCCTCTCCCAACGTGACCCCGGAGCAGCTCCTGCTCCAGGCGGCCGGCCTCCAGGACCTCGCCGCGAACCGCGCCGCCCTGCGCCTGCTCGTTCGCCACCGGCTCCTCGTCCCCTGCTTCGACGGCTTCGACGAGATGGCGACGCGCCTCGCGGCCTCCGAGCTCGCAGGGCGGCGCGCCAGCCTGCTCGAGGTCACGGCCGGCGGCGGCAAGGCGGTCATCTCCTCGCGCGAGGACCACTTCCCCGCCGAGGCGCACCTCCAGGCCACCGCCGAGGGCGGGCCCTCCCAGGCGCCGGGCGCGCCCGCGGGGATACGGCGGTTCGCCATCCAGCCGTTCACCGAGGCGCAGGTGCGCGAGCTCGTGCGGCAGATCCGCGGCGAGGACGGCGCCGCGGCGGCGCTCGCGCGCATCGCCGCCATCTACGACCTCAAGGACCTCGTGCACCGCCCGCTGCTGCTCGGGATGGTGCTGGCCACGCTGGACGAGTTCGCCTCCGGGGCGAAGGTCGGGCGCGCCGACCTGTACGAGGCGTACCTGAAGCGGTGGCTCGACAACACGCGGAAGGACGACCCGGAGAGCTTCACCGACGAGCAGAAGAAGGAGTTCGCCGAGGCGCTCGCCGAGCAGCTCTGGCGGTCCGGCCGGCCGGCGTGCGGCTGGCAGGAGGTCCAGCAGTCGGTCCGCGCTCGCCTCTTCCGCTTCCTGCCCGAAGGCATGCCGGCGGGCGCCGCGCTCCTCGAGATCCTGGGCGGGCCCTTCCTCGTGCAGGAGGGCAGCGACGGGTACCGCTTCGCCCACAAGGCGTTCCTCGAGTACTTCCTCGCGCGCTCGCTGGTGGCCACGCTGGCCGAGCGGCCGATCGAGGCGCTCCGGACCAAGCCGATCACGCGGGAGGTCGCGGCGTTCGTGGGCGACATCCTGAGGACGTCCGGCGAGCCGAGGCGCGCGGGGGCCGTGCGCGCGGTCCAGTCGTTCCTGCAGATGGACCGGCAGCTGACCCCGTCGACGAGGGAGCCGGCCGAGAACGCCCTCCGGCTCTTGCTCGGCCTCGCGCGGTGGGCCGAGGAGACCGCCGGGTGGATCCCGGAGGGGGCGGATCTCCACGGCGTGCAGCTCGCCGGCGAGGACCTGCGCGGCGCGCCCCTCGCGGGCGCGAACCTGCAGGACGCGAACCTGGCCGGCGCGGACCTGTCCGGCGCCGACCTGACGGAAGCCGCGCTGAGCGGGGCGACGCTGTCGGGCGCGAAGCTCGACGGGACGCTCCTCCGGCGCGCGATCGCGCACCGGTCGGACTTCACGCAGGCCGAGGCGAAGGGGGCCGTCGTCGAGCTGGCGAAGCTGAGCGGCGCCGTCCTGCGGCAATCGACGTGGACCGGATGCCGCTGGAACGGCGTGGTGGCCGAGGGGACCGACCTGAGCGCCTGCGTGATCGCGGGCAGGGGCGCGCTCCTGCTGCGCGCGCCCAGGCTCGCCGCGACGCCGCCCCTCTCGCACGCGGACCTCGTGTCCGGGCACACCGGCACGATCAACGCGCTCGCGTGGTCGCCCGACGGCCAGCGCCTCGCGACCGCGGGGTACGACCAGACCGTGCGCCTCTGGCACGCGGACACCGGCATGGAGCTCGCCCGGTTCGAGGGGCACACCGACTGGGTCCTGGCCGTGGCGTGGTGCCCGGACGGCCAGCGCCTCGCGACCGCGGGGTACGACCAGACCGTGCGCCTCTGGCACGCCGGCACCGGCAAGGAGCGCGCCCGGCTCGAGGGCCACGCCGACTGGGTGAGGGCCGTGGCCTGGCACCCGGACGGCGAGCGCCTGGCCAGCGGGAGCGACGACCAGACCGTGCGCATCTGGGACGCGACCACGGGCAGGGAGCTCGCTCAGCTGGAGGGCCACGCGCGCGGGGTCACGGCCGTGGCCTGGCACCCGGACGGCAGGCGCCTGGCCACCGCCGGCGACGGCACCACCGTCCGCATCTGGGACGCGAGCACGGGCAAGGAGATCGCCCGGCTCGACGGCCACGCGCGCGGGGTCACGGCCGTGGCCTGGCACCCGGATGGCAGGCGCCTGGCCACCGCCGGCGACGGCACCACCGTCCGCATCTGGGACGTCGGCACCCGCGGCGAGATCGCCCGGCTGGAGCGCCGCTCGAGCGGGGTCAGGGCCGTGGCCTTTCGCCCGGACGGCAAGCGCCTGGCCAGCGCGGGCGACGACACGACGGTGCGCATCTGGGATGCGAGCACCGGCAGCGAGCTCGCGCGGCTCGAGGGCCACTCCAACTGGGTGAGGGCCATGGCGTGGCACCCGGACAACCGGCGCCTGGCGAGCGCGGGCGACGGAAACACGGTGCGCATCTGGGACACCGGCACCGGCAAGGAGCTGACGCGCCTGGAGGGCCACTCCAACTGGGTGCTGGCCCTCGCCTGGCACCCCGACGGCAAGCGCCTCGCCAGCGCGGGGAACGACTCGATGGTGCGGGTCTGGGACGCCGGCGCCGGCAAGGAGCTGGCGCGCCTCGAGGGCCACTCCGACTGGGTGCTGGCGCTCGCCTGGCACCCCGACGGCAAGCGCCTCGCCAGCGCCGGAGACGACCAGACGGTGCGCCTCTGGGACGCGAGCCAGGGGGAGGAGCTCGCGCGCCTCGAGGGCCACCTGAACGGCGTCCTCGCCGTCGCCTGGGACCCGGCCGGCGCTCGCCTGGCCAGCGCGGGGAACGACGGCGTCGTGCGCATCTGGGACACGACAACGGGCCAGGAGCTCGCCCGGTTCGAGGGCCACGCCGACTGGGTCCTCGCGCTGGCCTGGCACCCGGACGGCGGCCGCCTGGCGAGCGCGGGGCACGACACGATCGTGCGGATCTGGGACCCGGACACCGGCAGGCAGCTCGCGCGGCTCCCGGGTCACACGCGCGACGTCAAGGCCCTGGCCTTCAGCCCGGACGGCGAGCGCCTGGCCAGCGCGGGCGACGACACGACGGTGCGGGTCTGGGACGCGGGCACCGGCGGGGAGATCGCCCGGCTCGAGGGCCACGCGCGCGGGATCACGGCGGTCGCCTGGGCGCCGCGCGGCGACCGGCTGGCGAGCGCGGGGCACGACGGCACCGTGCGGCTCTGGGACGCGGGCACCGGCGAGGAGATCGCCCGGCTCGAGGGCCACACGCGGCGGGTCATGGCCATGGCGTGGCAGCCGCGCGGCGACCTCCTGGCGAGCGCGGGGCACGACGGCACCGTGCGGATCTGGAGCGCGGAGCAGCGCAAGCTCCTCGCCTGCTTCGTGTCCGCCGGCCGGAACACGCTCGCGCGCACGCCCGGGGGCTTCTGCCTGTTCGACGGCGCGGAGCCCGAGCGCGCGCGCCTCGCCCTCCGCCGCCCCGACTCCGGCACGACGCTGTACCTGCCCCTGGCCGGCTTCCGCGACGTCTTGCAGCGCCCGGACAAGGTGAGCGCGGCCCTCGCCGGGGATCTCGGCGGCGACAGCGTCGCCGAGGAGCTCGCGCGGCACGGCTATGCGGGCGGGGTCCCCTGGGACGGCGAAGAGCGCTTCCTCTCCGATGCCCCAGGGGCGCTCCCGTCCCGGACCGTCAGCTCCGTGCCCCCGCGCCCGGCCCCGGACGGCCCTCTTGCGCGGGGCGCCCTGCTGCCCGGCGCGCTCGCGAACCCCTTCCGCCCCGGCCCCGCGCTCATCGACGCCCCTTCCCTCCCCGGCCGCGCCCCGGTGCTGGCGGAGCTCTTCGCCCTCATCGAGAGCCGCAGCCCCGCCGTCCTCCGCGGGCCTCGCCGCGCCGGCAAGACCTCCATCCTCCACCACCTCGCCGCGCGGCTCTCCCCGACCCGCGCCGTCCATCACCGGTCGCTCGAGGGCCGGGCCCAGCCCATCCGCACCGCCGACGAGCTCGCGGTCTTCCTCGACCCGTCGCTCCAGCCCGACGCCACCCCCGCGCTCACCCTCCGCGACCGCCTCTCCAGCGCCGGCAACGCCGTCCTCCTCCTCGACGAGGTCGCCAACCTCCACCAGGCCGACGCCACCGTGTTCACCTGGCTCCGCGCCGTCGGCCAGGAGCAGACCAGCGTCGTCCTCGTCGGCTCGCACTGGGACTGGGCCACCGTCATCGAGCACGCCTTCGCCGCGGCCCCGGGCTCCTCGTTCGGCAACGACGTCACCCCGGTCAACCTCGGTCCCCTCGCCGAGGCCGACGCGATCCGCTTCCTCGTGGACACCGCGCCCCCCGACGTCCCCCTCGAGGCCGAGCGCACCGCGCGCTGGATCGTCGAGCTCTGCGGGCCGTGGCCGTTCTACCTCCAGGTGATGGGCTACGCCCTCGTCCAGGCCGTCCGCGCCGGCCAGCGCCGCGCCCTCGTGGAGCGCGCCGGGGTGCGGGAGCTCTACGAGCAGCGCCTCCTGCACGACCGCGACGCCGCCTTCTTCCGCGCGCGCTGGGCCGAGCTGCCCGCCCGCGCGCGGGCCGTCCTCGGCGCCCTCCGCGGCGCGCAGGACGCCGCGCTGCCCGAGGTGCGCCGGCTGCCCTCCGCGGACGTCGCCGTCCTCTGCGACGCGGGGCTCTGCGACGCGTTCGGGGCGTGGCTCGCCGATCCGCCGTTCTTCGACTGGATTCGACGGGTGGCCAAGGAGCCAGGGAAAGGATCGTGATGCGCGCGTTCGACGTCAGGAGACCCTACTCGCCGGAGCGCGACGTCCGCGATCACGGGCACCTCCTGGATCTCTTGCTGTCCCTCCCCGCCAACGGCGTGATCTGGCCGCTCGTCGGCGCGCGCCGGGCCGGCAAGACGTGGACGCTGAGGGCGCTCGAGCACCACCTCGGCAGCGCCGGCGGGGCGAGCGTGCGCTACCTCGACCTCCGCAGGGCCGGCGCGACGCTCCCGGCCGTGCCGCCGGGGACCACGCTCCTTTTGGACGAGCCGCAGCTCGCCGGCAGGGGCGGCAGCCCGCGCGACGCCATGGCGTTCCTGCGGTGGTGCGAGGCCCTCTACCAGGACAGCACGCGGATCCTCCTGGCGATGAGCCCCGCCGAGTGGATCGCGCTCGAGCGCGCGTCCGGGAACGCCGGGCTCGCGTGCTCGCGGGACATGCGCTTCCTCGATCCCCTCGCGCCCGACGAGGCGCTGAAGCTCGCCCGCACCGAGGCGTCGCGGGCGCTCCTCCCCGAGCTGCCCGCGATCTGGCGCCGCAACCCCTTCCTGCTCGAGTTCGTCTTCGAGCTCGCCGAGCACTCGCCCGAGCTGGCGGCGGATCCGTGGACGCTGCTCTGGACGGCGCGCGTGCGCAGCGAGCTCCTGGAGTTCGCCTACCACCGGGCCGTGTTCGAGGACGGGCTGACCGACGCGCAGCGGGGCGTGCTCCGCGAGGTCGCGCGCGGCGCGTCGCCCCGCGACGAGAACGTCGATCTGCTGGAGCGCTGCGGCCTGGTCCAGCGGCGCGGCGGGCGCGCGGCGCTCGCCGATCCGATCCTCGAAGCGAACCTGTGCCCGCTGCGGATCCACCACGTCTCGGACATCCATTTCGGCCCGAAATCCGCCGAGCGGATCGACGTGAAGGAGCGGGGGAGCCACGGCGACGCCATGGCGCCGGGGCTCGGCGCCTCGCGCGTGTGCGATCACTACATCGACCACGTCGCCGAGCTCGCCGCCGCCGGGCGGGCGCCCCACCTGCTCGTCGTCTCGGGCGACGTCGCCGAGTGGGCCGACGACGCCCAGTACGCCGAGGCGCGGGCCTGGCTGAGGCGGCTGTGCCGGCACCTCGCGGACCACCCGCGCCTGCCGCCCAAGGAGCCCAACGTGCTGCTCGTGGGGGGCAACCACGACGTCGACTGGCGGCAGGCGGCGGACCCCGCCAAGGCCGGGACGCAGGCGCGCCACGCGCCGTTCGCGCAGGCGTTCGACGACCACCCGCGCTGCGCGCGGCCGCGGCTCGACGAGGCCCCGGAGGCGCGGGCGCTCGCGGTGGCGCGGTACGCGGATCTCGGCGTGGAGTTCGCGCTGCTCGGCTCGTCGGAGTTCGGCGGCCAGCGGGAGGCGGATCCGGTGCGGGACGAGCTCCTCTCGCTGATCGGCCGCCTGCGCAAGGACGCCATGGAGGAGCCGGACGCCGAGCGCGCCGCGGTCCTGCGCGACCACGTGTCCCGCATCGATCCGGGCCTCGTCCACGACGCGGACCTCCAGCGCCTGCGCAGGGCGGAGTGGCACGCGCCGATCCGGATCGCGGTCCTGCATCACCCGGTGTCGCCGCTGCCGTCCACCGAGCTCGCGCGCTTCGGCGGCCTGATCAACGCCGGCGAGGTGAAGGACGCCCTGGCCCACAAGGAGTTCTGCCTGGTGCTGCACGGCCACAGCCACACCGGCTGGTTCGGCAAGGAGCAATGGCCGGAGCGGCACGAGGACTGGACGATCCGGATCGCCGCGGCGCCGTCGCTCTCGAGCCGCGAGGTGCAGGAGCACAACGGCTACAACGAGATCGAGATCGCGCGCGACGGCGTGGGCGGCGAGGTCAGCTACCAGATCCACGTGCGGCGCATGGTGAGGGAGGGCGCGACGTGGACGCGGCGCGCGTCGATGGGGCCGTTCGCGCCGGGGAAGTAGAAGTAGAGCGAGCCTCGACGTGGGCCCCTGGCGGTGGGGTGCTTCGGCCCGAGGTGGGGTCTTTTGAGACGCCAAGGCGCCAAGGCGCCAAGACGCCAAGAAAAACACAAAGATCTTGGCGTCTTATGGCGCCTTGGCGGTTCCATCGTCCCGGCAGGGTGGGGGAAATTCCCCACCACCGGGCCCCTCGGCCATGGCATGACGGCTCCATGCCCGAGCGAGCCCTCTCGATCCCCCTCTCCGACGGCGGCGCGGTCTCGGGCGTGCTCCACGCGCCCGCCGCGCGCGCGAAGCGCTCCGGCGTGGCCGTGGCGCTGGGCCACGGGGCCGGCGGCGACATGGACGCGCCGCTCCTGGTCGGCGTGGCCCGGGGGCTCAAGGACCGCGGGCACACGGCGCTGCGCTTCAACTTCCCGTACAAGGAGCTCGGCCGCAGGGCGCCCGACAGGCCCGAGAAGCTCGAGATGGCCTATGAGGCGGCGATCGCGCGGCTGCGGAAGGACAGGCCCGAGCGGCTGGTGATCGGCGGCAAATCCATGGGCGGGCGGATCGCCTCGCTCCTCGCGGCGCGGGGCGTCCCCTGCGACGGGCTCGTGTTCCTCGGCTATCCCCTGCACCCCGCGGGCAAGCGCGCCCCGCTCCGCGACGAGCACCTCTCGGCCATCAAGGCGCCGATGCTCTTCCTCCAGGGCACCCGCGATCCGCTCTGCCAGCTCGACCTCCTCCGGCCGGTCCTGAAGCGCCTCGGCGCCCGCGCGAGCCTGCATGTCGTGGAGGGCGGCGACCACTCGCTCGAGCTCCTGAAATCCGCGGGGCGGACCGAGGACAGCGTGCTCGCCGAGATCCTCGCCGCCATCGACGCCTGGCTGCTGAAGCGGGTCTCCCGCAAGAGGCCATGATCACCGCTCGCCGGAGGGCCCTGGAGCAGGCGATCCGCCGGAGGTCGACCCTCCGCGCCGCGGGCCGCGCGCCGACAGCCATGGTTCAGCCGAATGGAGGGTGATAGCCGATGATCCCGCAAGCGCTGTTCTTCTTGACGCTCGCGTCGACGCTCGGGTGTGGGCTGATCGCGGGGGTGTTCTTCGCGTTCTCGAGCTTCATCATGCCCGCGCTGGCCAGGCTCCCGCCGGCCGAGGGGATGGCGGCGATGCAGTCGATCAACGTGGTCGTGCTGAATCGCTCGTTCCTGGGCGTGTTCGTGGGGACGGCGGGGGCGTGCCTCCTCCTCGCCGTCGTCTCGATGTTCCGCTGGTCGGAGGCGGGCTCGACGCTCCGCATCGCCGGGAGCGCGCTGTACGTCATCGGCACGTTCCTGGTCACGATGACGCGCAACGTCCCGCTCAACGACGCGCTGGAGCGGGTGTCGTCACAGGCCGCGTCGGCCGCGGAGACGTGGTCTCGCTACATCCCCGCCTGGACGACGTGGAACACCGTGCGGACGCTCGCGGCCCTCGCGGCCGCCGCGCTGCTCACCCTCGCCCTCGTCCAGAGCGCGCGCGCCGGATGATCGCGATTCCGGCAGGAGGGAGCCGCCGCTCAACGTCGTTGATGGCGGAGGCCCCCTATCGACCCGCGCGCCGTGGCGTCCCCCGAAGGAGCTGCCGAGTCGGACCGCCGCCCCATGGCGGCCAGAGCAGCGCGCGATGCGTCCACGGCCGCTCGGTGAAGGCGGAAGCGGTGGAATTGCAAAAACTTGTCATCGTGGCATATTGAACGTCCGCTCGCAACCCCGTTCGGCCTTCTGCCCTCGTCTACCATGTTTCCCCCCGACGATCCCTCGATGAACCCCGGAATTGCCCCCGGAGCCGTGCTCCTCGGCAAGTACCGGGTGGAGAGCGTCCTCGGGCGGGGCGCCATGGGGCTCGTCGTCGCCGCGCGCCACCTCGCGCTCGACGATCGCGTCGCGATCAAGGTGCTCCTGCCGAGGTACGCGCAGGACGCCGAGGTCCTCCAGCGCTTCCTGAGGGAGGGGCGCGCCGCCGTGCGCATCCGCAGCCCTCACGTCGTGCGCGTCGCCGACGTCGGCACGCTGGAGAGCGGCGCGCCGTACATGGTGATGGACCACCTCGAGGGGAAGGACCTCGCCGCCGTGCTCGCGGAGAGCGGGCCCCTCGCGGTGCCCTTCGCCGTCGAGCTCGTGCTCCAGGCGTGCGAGGCGCTCGCGGAGGCGCACGCGCAGGGCATCGTCCACCGGGACGTGAAGCCGAGCAACCTGTTCCTCACGCGGAACCCGGACGGCTCGCCGTGCGTCAAGGTGCTCGACTTCGGGATCTCGAAGATGACGCACGCGGAGGAGCACGCGCTGACCCGGGTCGGGGGCGTGCTCGGGTCCCCGCTCTACATGTCCCCCGAGCAGCTCCGCTCGGCGAGCGACGTCGACGGCCGCGCGGACATCTACTCGCTGGGCGTCGTGCTCTTCCAGCTGCTCACGGGGCGCACGCCGTTCGTCGCGCAGGAGCTCGCGCAGCTGGTCTACCTGGTCACGCAGGGCGAGCCGCAGCGCCCGCGCGCGCTGCGCCCGGACGTGCCCGAGGCCCTGGAGCAGGCGATCCTCACGGCCATCGCGCGCGATCGCGATCGCCGCTTCCCGACCGTCGCGGACTTCGCGCTCGCGCTCGCGCCCTTCGCCCCGCCGCACCGGCGAGCGGCCGCCGAGCGCCTCTTCGGCGCGCTGCGCGGCACGCTCCCGGCCGCCGCGGCCCCGCCGCAGGCCGGCGCCCTCCTCGCGGCCTCGGCGGCCGGGGCCGCCACCGCCGCGGCGACCATGCCCCTCGACGGGGGAGCGCTCACGATCGCGCCGGTCGGCGCGACGCACACCAGGTCAGCGTCGCTCGATCGGCGCACCCTCCCCATCGCGCTCGCGCTCGGCCTCGCGGTCGTGGCCAGCGGCGTGCTCCTCTGGCGCGTGTCGCCCCGCGCGCCGCACGAGGTCGAGCGCGAGCCCGCGCCGGCGGCGGCCGCTCAGGGCGCTCAGGCCGAGCCCCGCGCCGCGCCCCCGGGCGCCGCGCCTTCGGTGGCGATCGAGCCCTCCGCGAGCGCCGCGCCCCCGCCCTCGGCGGCCGAGCCGCCCGCGGCGGCCGAGCCCTCCGCGAGCGCCGCGCCCCAGCCCGCGGCGGCCGAGCCGCCCGCGAGCGCCGCGCCCACGCCCGCGGCGGCCGAGCCGCCCGCGAGCGCCGCGCCCACGCCCGGCGCCGCTCCCGGCGCGTCGGCCGAGGGGCCGCGGTCCGGAGCGGGCGCCACCTCCACCGCGGCGCCGAGGCCCGCGAGGCCGAGCGGCTCGGCGCCCCCGAAGCGCAGCGCGCCGCCCGCGAAGCGGCCCGGCAGCGCCGATCCCTTCGATCGCGATGTCTTCTGATACCCTCGCCGGGACGATGACGCCGCTGCAAACGAGGGGCCGAGCGAGGCGCGGGCCGAGGTGGGCCGCGCGCCTCTGCGCGATCGGCGCCGGCCTGACGGCGACGCTCGCGGGGCCGCCCGCGGCGCGGGCCGACGACAAGGCGGGCGCCGTGGCGCTGTTCAGGGAGGCGGGGGAGCTCGTCGACGCCGGCCAGCCGGCGCGCGCCTGCCCCAAGTACGAGGAGAGCCTGCGCCTCTACGACAGCGTCAACACCCGCTACTTCCTCGCCGATTGCTACGAGCGCGTCGGCAGGATGGCGTCCGCGTGGGCGCAGTTCCTCGAGGTCGCCGCCCGGGTGCGCGCGAGCGGCGACCGGGCGAAGGAGGCCAAGGCGCGCGAGCGCGCGGCGGCCGTCCAGCCGAAGGTCTCCCGCCTCACGGTGGTCGTCGAGGCCGCGAGCACGCCGGGCCTCGAGGTGAAGCGCGACGGCAGGCCGGTCGGCCCCGGCCAGTGGGGCGTGCCCATGCCCGTCGACGCGGGGGCCCACGTCGTCGAGGCGAGCGCGCCGGGCAAGCGAACGTGGACGGCGCAGGTCGAGGTCGCGCCGGGCGGCGCGACGTCGAGCCTCGTCGTGCGCGCGCTGGAGGACGACCCCGCGTCGGCGGACGCGGGCGGCGCGGCGTTCGGGCGCCGCACGCTCGCGCTCGTGACGGGCGGCGCGGGGGTCGTGGCCGTGGGCGTCGGGACGGCGCTCGGCTTCGCGGCGAAATCGCGGTTCGACGAGTCGCGCCCGTTCTGCAACGGCGACCGCTGCGACCGGCGCGGCATGGACATCCGCGGCGCCGCCGTGGCGCGCGCGAACGTCGCGACGGTGGTCTTCGGCGTCGGCCTCGCGGCCATCGCCGGCGGCGGCGTGCTCTGGCTGACCGCGGAGAGCCCGTCGAAGGGCGCGTCGGTCGGGCTGGCGCCCACGCTGGGCGGCGCGCTCGTGCGAGGCACCTTCTGATGCGCCTCCCGGTGCTCGCCGTCGGCCTCTGCGCGCCGGTGCTCGCGGCCGGATGTGGCCTCGTCCTAGGCATCTCGTCCGGCGAGTACGACCCCGATCCGTTCGGCCTCGACGGCGGCTCCGCGGGGGCCGGCGGGAACGCGGGCGCCGGGGGTGCCGCGGGCGCCGGGGGCGGCGCCGGCGCGTCGGACGCCGGGGCCGAGCCGCCGCCGTGCACGGCGCTCCTCGACGACCTGGAGGACGGCGACAGCGCGATCCTCCGGTGCGAGGGCCGCGTCGGCAGCTGGTACACGTACAACGACGGCACCCGGAGCGGCACGCAGACGCCGCTGCCCGGCCGCCCGTTCGTGCCGGTCTCGCCCGGGCACGAGCCGAGCAATTACGCCGCCCACGTCGCCGGGAGCGGCTTCGTCACGAGGGGGGCCGGGATGGGGTTCGACCTGAACCTCGCCCCGGGGGGAGCGAAGCTGAGCTACGACGCCTCCGCCTACGTGGGCCTCACCTTCTGGGCCAAGGCGGCGGCGCCGACGCACATCTACGTGAACTTCCCCGACCGCAACACCGATCGCGAAGGCGGCGTGTGCGAGGGCTCGGGCTGCGGCGATCACTTCGGCGAGGGGCTCGACCTCACGACCGAGTGGGCGCAGTACACGGTCATGTTCTCCGCCCTCAGCACGGACGGCTGGGGCGTCCCGGCGCCGCCGGCGTTCGACGCGGCGCACGTCTATTCGATCGAGTTCCACACGGCGAAGTCGACCGTGTTCGACATGCTCGTCGACGACATCGCCTTCGTCCCCTGAGCCCGCGGGCCGGCGGCGCGCGCGGCGCTCGCTCAGGGCTCCGGCGAGTCGATGCGCATGAACGACAGGGTGCGGAACGTGCGCTTGCTGAGCTTCCAGCCCGAGGGCGTCAAGACCGCCTCGTTCTCGTAGGTGCCGTGCGCGACCTGGACGCTGCTGAGCGGATCGTAGACGTGCGTCGCGATCAGGTACGAGGTGATCTTCGCCCGGCGGCCGCCAGGGAGGATGTCGATACGAACGTTGCTGATCAGGTGCTGCGTGCCCACGTAGCCGGACTCGGCGAACAGGACGTCGATGAGATCGGCCCAGGCCTGGGCGCTGGGCACCGAGACCACCGGCGGATCGTCCGGATCGGCGCCGGCTTCCCAGATGAGGACGGGGGCGTTCGGCGTGAAGCACCTCGCGTAGATGGCTTTGCCCGTCTCCAGATCGCCGCGGCCGATCGCGTCGGTCCCGGCCGCGTAGCAGTACTCCAGCTGCTCGATCTCCTGGAGCGCCTTGAGCTCCGGCAGGCCGTTCGGGAGCGTGCCCTCCGCGGGCTTCACGATCGACACGGTGACGGCGCCCGCCAGCGCGAGCGCGGAGGCAGCCGGCAAGACACGACGCAGGAAGCCGTTGAAACGATCGCCGTTCGTGCTCATGGATCACACCCCTTTCGGTGGGCGCACGCAAGTCGCCAAGGATCAACGATATAATCTAAATATCTTTACTAACCCAGTCAAGCACAGTTTGCCGCGGACATCGTGTTTATGGCGCTCTGGCGCGCTGGAGCTCCGGCGCCGAGCCTTCGTGTCATACATTCGCGGATTCGTCGCCTGCGGGGCGCTCGCCGGCGACGTCGGCGCACGCTGTCCGACGGCTCGCCTCGCGCCGGCCAGCGCGGGTGAGCCGCGCTACATGTCCTTGCGGCGCATCGCTCGAATGCAGTGCTCGAGCCCCTGGCGCAGCGTCGAGCGCGTCTCGATCGACGAGAGATCCACGCCGAGCCCGACGATGGTCTGGGCGATCGCCGGGTGGATCCCCGTGATGATCCCCTCGGCGCCGAGGAGCTTGATGGCCGCGGAGAGCTTCAAGAGGTGGTTCGCCGTCTCCGTGTCCATCGCCTCGATCCCGGTGAGATCGAGGATGGCATAGCGCGCCTGCGTCCGGACGACCTCGCGGAGGACGCTCTCCATCACGTCGCCGGCGCGCGTGCTGTCGAGCATGCCCACGAGGGGCAGCGTGAGCACGCGGTCCCACACCTGGATGATCGGCGTCGACAGCGAGCGGATGACCTGCTGCTGCCGCTCGATGAGATCGAGCTTCGCACGGAGCTCCTGCTCGGTGCGCTTCGCGGGCGTGATGTCGAGGGAGACCCCCGCGACGTGGGTGACGTCGCCGCGCTCGTTCTGGATGGGCAGATACCAGGCCTCCCAGTGGACGCCGTCGACCTCGTTCACGAAGGTCGACATCTGGCCCTCGAGCGCCCTGCGCAGCACCGCCGTGCCCTCTTCCGGGTAGATCTCGAACATGTTGAGGCCGAGGAACTGCCCCGGCTTGAGCCCCGCGGACTCGAGCCCCTTGCCGTCGTGGAAGACGAAGACCCCTCGCTCGTCGATCGCCCACAGGCAGACGGGCAGGTGGTCGTTGATCGCCCTGAGGAGCTTGAGATGTATCTCGTGCTTGACGCGCTCCTCGGCGTCGCGGAGCGCTCCATAGACCTCTTCCTTCTCGGGCACCCACCGCGCGGTGCACTGGAAGAACTTGAACGATCCGTCGGCCGTCTTGAGCCTCACGTCGACGGCCACCGGCTCCGCCGCGTCGCGGACGCGCGCCCACGCCTCATCGAACGAGCGCCTGTCGTCCGGGTGAACCAGGGGGGCGAGCCCCGCCCGAGCGGCCTCATCGATGAGCTCGGCGCTCATCGCGCGCGCAAGCGCGCGGCTCGCGCGGAGGAGCGCGCCGCCCTCTCGGGCGATGAAGACCAGCTCCGTACAATGCAGGAAGAAGTCGTCGAGCGCGCTGGTCGTGCTGTCTGGCTGTGGCATGTCCAGCCTGGCAGACTAGATCCGCCCAGCCGTCGATGTCGAGGCTCTATGACGTGGAGCGGGCGCTCTCGAGCGCTCCCTCACGCCTTGCCGCGCGTCGGCCTGCCGTGCTCGGTGTGCTGCCGTACTCGCCTGTCGATCGCATCGCCCGGACGCCCGGCGCACCATGGTGGGACAAAGACGCACTCTCCCTCGATGCCACCGCCTCATGCCCTCGGGCGGCATAGCGAAGACACGCACACGACAACTGTGCAGCTTCGCCGGTGCCGGCGGCCGTCACCCGCGATCCACGGCGGAGCATTGCAACGGGACGAGGCCTGGCAGCGCCGGGTGAGGCATTTTGCTCCACGAAGCGCTCACTGAGGCGCTTTTGCGCCATCAATGCTCGTCGGCGACCGTGTCGAGCGACAGCGAGCGCTGGGACCATTCGCTCCGCGGCAGAGGCCGCCGCAGCGAAACAAGATGATGACATTGCATCATGAAACCTTCGCGGTTCCAGTCCATGGAAACCCGTTGCGCATGTGGTCGAGCATGGTAAGCCAAGCAGGCTTCATCGTCGTAGCCGCGCGATCACCGTCGATTGTCAAATTCCGTCGCGAGCCAGGTCGGACGAGGCCCTACGAGCGAGGCCCTACGAGATCGATGCCAGGACGTCGCTTCGGCCTCGCCCGGGATGACCCTTCGGCGAGCCAACGGACTGCCAACATGGATGGAACGATCATGAAGAGACATGTAGCTTCACGGTACTGGACGACCGGGCTGGCCACGCTGGCGCTCTTCCCTGCCGGCTGCATCGACGGCCCCAGCGCAGACAAGGAGGCGCTCGACACCGACGATGCGGCGCTCGAGGCGGGCGGCCCGCTGATCAGCGCCGCGTCAGGGCGCTGCCTGGACGTGAGAGGGAGGAGCACCACGCCAGGGACCGGCCTGCAGATCTACACCTGCAATGGACAGGACAATCAGACCTTCACTTTTACATCCACCGGTGAGCTCCAGGTCTACGGGAGCACCCGGTGCGTCGAGCCGCAGAACGGCGCGACCAGCTCGGGGACCAGGGCGGTGATCGCCGATTGCAGCGGCCAGACACGCCAGAAATGGACGAGAACCTCGGCCGGCGCCATCATCAACCAGCAGTCCGGGTTGTGCCTGGACGTGGAGGGCCGGCGGACGACCAACGGCACCGCCGTTCAGCTGTGGACCTGCAACGGCCAGACGAACCAGCAATGGTCGTCGCCCGCCGTCGAGGTCGATACCCAGCCTCCGGCGCCCCCTTCCGGCGTGAGCGCCAGCAACGTGACGTGCAGCTCGGCGACGCTGTCCTGGTCGGCGTCGACGGACAACGTCGGCGTCGCGTTCTACGACATCTACCACGACGGCCAGCAGATGACGTCGGTGAGCGGCTCCACGCTGTCGACGAGCATCGCGGTGCTGCCGGGCGTGAGCTGGGGCGTCTACGTCAACGCGCGCGACGCCGCGGGGAACGTCTCCCAGGCGAGCGAGACGCTGCGGCTCAACACGCCGCATTGCGAGGTCGACACTCAGCCGCCGACCGCGCCGACCAACCTGACCGGCAGCGCGTCCGGGACCAGCGTGACGCTCCGGTGGACGGCGTCGACCGACAACATCGCGGTCACGGCGTACGACGTCTACCGCAATGGCGCCAAGGTCGGCACGGTCCCCGGATCGGGCTCGAGCCCCCCCGCGACGACCTTCGTCGACAGCGGCCTCGCGCCGGCGACGGCCTACGCGTACCACGTGATCGCGCGCGACGCGCAGAGCAACGCTTCGCCCGCGAGCGGCTCCACCTCGGTGACCACGGGGGCGGCCTGCAGCACGGCGGTCTGCGAGGTCGTCCAGGTCGCCACGGACAACGATATCCCGTGGGGCCTGGTCTCGCTGCCGGACGGCACGGTCCTCTACAGCCGGAGGGACGCGGACGATATCGTCCACCTCAACCCGACCACCGGCGCGAAGACCTCGATCGGCACGGTGCCGAACGTCGCGGGCACGGACGGAGAAGGGGGCCTGATGGGGCTGGCCATCGCGCCGACCTTCGAGACCGACCGCTGGCTGTACATCATGCACACGTCGCCCACGGACAACCGGATCGTGCGGATCAAGGTCGTCGGCAACCGGCTCGACACGTCCACCGAGCAGGTGCTCGTCTCGGGCATCCTCCGCAACAAGTACCACGACGGCGGCCGGCTGCGGTGGGGGCCGGACGGCAAGCTCTACGCCACGACGGGCGACGCTCAGAACGCGAACCTCGCGCAGGACACGAGCAGCCTCAACGGCAAGGTCCTGCGGATCGAGCCCGACGGCAGGGTCCCGTCGGACAACCCGTTCGGGAACTACGTGTGGAGCTATGGCCACCGCAATCCGCAGGGGCTGGCGTTCGACTCGATGGGGCGGCTCTGGGAGCAGGAGTTCGGCAACACCGTGATGGACGAGACCAACCTCATCCAGAAAGGCGGGAACTACGGCTGGCCGAACTGCGAGGGCACCGCCTCGCAAGGCGGCAGCGGCTGCAGCACGGCGGGCTACATCGCGCCCAAGCTCACGTACCCGACCGCGCAGGGCTCGTGCAGCGGGATCGCGATCGTGGACGATGTCCTCTACGCCGCGTGCCAGCGGGGGACACGGATGTACCGCGCGGTCATCAGCGGGAGCAGCCTGACCGACGTGCAGCAGCTGTTCGTGGGCACCTACGGCCGCCTCCGCACCGTCGAGCCCACCCTCGATGGCAACCTCTGGCTGACCACGACCAACACCGGCGGCACGGACAGCACCCCCAACAACAGCAACGAGCGGATCTTCCGCGTCATCCTGGGCGGCTGAGCCTGGCTCAGAACGGCGTGCCGCCGTCCTCCGGGACGATGATCGATTTCAGCGCGCCGTCCTGGCAGTCCGCCTGCAGGCGGAAGCCCTTCTCGGCGTCCGACAGATCGAAGCGGTGGGTGACGATGGAATCGACGTCCACCGCGCCCTCGGCGACCATGCGGATCGCCCGCGGGTACACGTGCCCCATGCGCCGGGAGAACTTCACCTTCAGCCCCTTGCGGCGGCACAGCGCCGCCGGCAGCGCGTAGCGGTCGCCCTCGGGGATGCCCGCCAGCAGGATCCGCCCGCCGATGCGCGCGGCCTCGGCCGCGTGGTGGAAGCCGTCGGGCGAGTTCGTCGCCTCGATCACGAGATCGGCGCCCCGGCCGCCCGTCCATTCCAGGACGGCCGCGAGCGCCGGCGCCGCGTCGTGCGCGCCCAGGCGGCGCGCCGCCTCGGCCCGGTAGGCCACGGGGTCGACGGCGAAGACGCGGGCGGCGCCCGAGCGGCGCGCGAGCTGGACCAGGCAGAGGCCGATCGGCCCGCAGCCCAGCACCACCACCGTCTCCTGCAGGTGGGGCCGGGCGAGGTCGATCGCGTGAATCGCGACGCCGAGCGGCTCCAGCATCACCGCCCGGCGCACCGAGAAGCCCGCGGGGACCGGCACGACCTGCTCGGGATGCACGACGACCCGCTCCATCATGCCGCCATGGAGCGGCGGCGCGCCCAGAAACTCCACGAAGGGGCACAGGTTCACGTGGCCGCGCTGGCACCACTCGCAGCGGCCGCAGGAATGGGCGGGATCGACGGCGACCAGCTGCCCCCTGGACAGGCCCAGCTCCGGATGGTCCTGGACGACCCAGCCGGCGAGCTCGTGTCCCGGCACGAAGGCGCCGTGGATCTGCGCCGAGCCGATCCCGCCCTCCAGGTAATAGTGCAGATCGCTGCCGCAGATCCCGCAGCCGGCGACCTGGATCATCACCATGCCCTCGCGCGGCTGCGGAGGCTCGACCTCGCCGAACCGGACATCACGAACGCCGTGGATGAAGGCTGCGCGCACCGCTTCACTCTCCCTTTCCTTTTCGCCGCCCCGCCGTTGGCCGACCCCGCAGCACGGCGATCCTGCAGGCCGCGGAGGGGGCCACCTCGGAGCGGGATGCATGATAAGTCAGGCTAACTATTCTTTCGAGAGGAGTCGGATCGCATGACAGGCTCGACGCACGGGACGCGGCGCTCGGCCTCTTCTTCCCCCAGTGGCAGGGCGCCGGAGAGGTCCCCGCGCTCGCCGCGGGGGCCCAGAGGCCGCGCGCGCGGCTCGAGGGGACGGGCCCCTGGGTCGAGGTGGAGGCCCCTGCCCCGCACCCTTTGCGACGCGAGGCCGGCGTGTGGGGGCGCGGGAGCTGCTCGAGCAGCTCGGGGCGGCGCGGCGGCTCCGCGCCATCCGCGAGGGGCTCGATCTCGTGGGCGGGGCCTGCCTGAAGAGGGGGTCAGGCCCACGAACGCGAATCGGTGACGGCGTCCCGGCGGAGCCGGCCTCTTCGTCAACGGATGAGGCCGTTCGCGCGGAACATCCGCTCGTAGATCGCGCGAATCACGGGCTCCTTGTGCTTGTTGTAATCCATCACCACGCCGCTCGCGGCCGAGATCTCGGCCGCGGCCGCGAGCTTCGCCCGGCGGTAGAGCTCGAGATCGTCCGGGTGCTCGGTGAGCCACTGGCGGAACATCCGGTGGCGGATCACCTCCGGACAGCCGGGGCCGAAGACATGCACGTTGCTGTCCGGCTCGGCGAGCTTGAGGCACCGATGCTCGTGCCAGTCCGGCTCGCGAATGACCAGCGTGAATCCGGCGCTCGACAGCGCCGGCACGTACGCGAGCTCGTCGGCGGGATCGGCGACGGTGAGGTCGACGTCGATCGTCGGCTTGGCGGCGAGCCCTTTCACCGAGGTCGACCCGACGTGCTCGATCGCGAGCGCGGCGTCGCCGAGGGCGGCGCGGATCTTGTGCGCGACCACGTCGAACAGCGCCGGCCAGCGCGCGTCGTAGTCGACGACAACGATCGGCGCCGGCGCCGGCGGGCCGTTCACCCACGGGCTCTGATCGGGCGCGGGCTCGTGGTGCTTCGTGATCTCCTCGGCGGTGGGCACGGCGCGAGTATAGGCATGCGGCGCTCCGCGGCCCGCCGAAAGATGGGCTCGGGCGTCGAGCCCGCGGCGTGGGAGCGCACGTGGAGGTCCGCGCCCCCGGGGCGGCGATCAGCGATAGAGCGGCAGCGCGGTGGCGAGGTAGGCGAGCAGCTCGTCCTCGCTGTCGCTGATGATGCGGTCCACGCCGTCCTCGCGGCTATGGCGCCGGACCTGCAGCGCCCCGGCGGAGGTCCCCACGAGGACGGCCACGCACCCGAAGCCGCGCACCGCCGCGGTCCGCAGCCGCAGCGTCGCCTCTTCGAACTTCGGGTCGTTTCGCCCCGGGGCCGCCCGGATGTCCAGGAGCAGCGACATCGCGCTCCGGTCGACCGGGGCGAGCGCCGCGGTGACTTCCAGGCATTCCTGCTCGATCTGCGCGATGGAATCGAACGGCTCAGCGGTCCGCGTGACCCTCACGATCCTCGCCATGGGATCGACGGCCACGATGAAATGGGCGTTGCGCAGGACCTCGGGCATGAGCGCAACGTCATCGTATCGTGGATCCCCCTCGGGGCCGAGCGGCGGCGCGCCGGCCGTACGCCCGCGCCGCGCGGGTGCGCGGCACCACATACAGCCGAGCTCCACGATCGATCATTCGAATAACCCTCCAATGATGGGTGCATGCAATGCGCGCTGACAGGGGCCGCGGCTGCCCGGGCCCGGCGCGCCCCGCGAGGCTGACCGGCCACAACCCAGCGCGGATCGCCGCGCCGGACGTCGCGCGAGAGCGCACCCTCGCCGGGGAGAATCCGGAGGCCCTGGAACGGAGGCGGAAACGGGCCACCGTCGCTCGCTGTGCACGGCGTGGCCATCGCCTCCCGGGCCGCCGGCCCGAGCCCGCGGCGCGGCGCGTGGCATCCTCCGTGCTCTCGCCGCAGCCGTGGCGCCGGCGCTCGCCGCCGCGTCGGTCGGGAGCTCGCATGCCGCTGCGGATCGAGGACTACGCGCTGCTCGGGGACACACAGACGGCGGCGCTGGTCGGGCGCGACGGCTCCATCGACTGGCTGTGCCTGCCGCGCTTCGATTCGGCCGCCTGCTTCGCCGCCCTGCTCGGCGCGCCGGAGCACGGCCGCTTCCGGATCGCGCCGAAGGACCCGGCGCCCCGCGTCGCGCGACGCTACCGCGAGGGCACGCTCGTGCTCGAGACCGAGTTCACGACGGCCGAGGGCGCGGTGCGGCTCGTGGACTGCATGCCGCCGCGCGGGCGGGCGCCGGACGTCGTGCGCGTCGTCGAGGGCGTGCGCGGCAAGGTCCCGGTCTCCCTGGAGCTCATCATTCGCTTCGACTACGGCTCGATCGTGCCCTGGGTGCGCTCGATCGGCGGGGCGCTGCGCGCGGTGGCCGGGCCCGACGCGCTGATCCTGCGCGCGGGGGTGCCCCTCCGCGGCGCAGGGCTCACCACGGTCGCCGACTTCGACGTCCACGAGGGCCAGCGCGTCCCCTTCGTGCTCACGTGGCACCCGTCGCACGAGCCGCCGCCCGAGGCGCTCGACGCCGAGCGCGAGGTGAAGAACGCCGAGGCGTGGTGGCGCGCCTGGTCGAGCCGCTGCGCCCACGCCGGGCCCTTCCGGGAGGCGGTCGTCTCGTCGCTCGTCGCGCTCAAGGCGCTCACCCACGCGCCCACCGGCGGGCTCGTCGCGGCGCCGACGACCTCGCTCCCCGAGTGGATCGGCGGCGTGCGCAACTGGGACTACCGCTACTGCTGGCTGCGCGACGCGACCCTCACGCTCTACGCGCTGCTGCTCGGCGGCCACAGCGAGGAGGCCGCGGCCTGGCGCGACTGGCTCCTGCGCGCCATCGCCGGCGATCCCTCGAAGCTCCAGATCCTCTACGGCATCGCGGGCGAGCGGCGGCTCCGCGAGATCGAGCTCCCCTGGCTGCCGGGCTACGAGGGCTCGCGGCCGGTGCGCGCCGGCAACGCCGCGGTCTCGCAGCTCCAGCTCGATGTCTACGGCGAGGTGATGGACACGATGTACCAGGCGCGCCGCTCCGGCCTCGCGCCGGAGCCGGACGCCTGGCGCCTGCAGCGCAGGCTGATGGACTTCCTCGAGTCGAGCTGGCGCCGGCCCGACGAGGGCATCTGGGAGGTGCGGGGCGGGCCGCGCCCCTTCACCTATTCGCGGGTGATGGCCTGGGTCGCGTTCGATCGCGCCGTGAAGACCGTGGAGCAGCTCGGGCTGGACGGCCCGGTCGACCGCTGGCGCGCGCTGCGCGACGCGGTGCACGCCGAGGTGTGCGAGAGGGGCTTCGACCGCGCCCGCGGCGCGTTCACGCAGTCGTACGGCAGCCGGGAGCTCGACGCGAGCACGCTGCTCATCCCGCTCGTGGGCTTCCTGCCGCCCGGCGACCCGCGCGTCGCGGGCACGGTGCGCGCGATCGAGCGCGAGCTCCTGCGCGGGGGCTTCGTGCTCCGCTACCCGACCGGCCCCGAGGGGGCGTCCGACGGCCTGCCCGGCGCCGAGGGGGTGTTCCTCGCGTGCAGCTTCTGGCTCGCGGACTGCTATGCCCTCATGGGCCGCGCCGGCGACGCGAGGGCGCTGTTCGAGCGGCTGCTCGCCCTGCGCAACGACGTCGGCCTGCTCTCGGAGGAGTACGACCCCGGCAGCGAGCGGCTGCTCGGGAACTTTCCCCAGGCGTTCAGCCACCTTGCGCTGGTCAGCACCGCGCTCAATCTGACCCCGGACCGCTCCGGTCCCGCGGATCACCGAACCCGTTGACCCTCCAAGGAAAGGAGAGCTCGATGCGCGCCATCACGGTCGAGCCCGGCAAGCCGAGCTCCGGGCGCCTGGACGACATCCCCGAGCCGCCCGCCGAGCACGGGCCGGTGCTGGTCAAGACGCTCGCCGTCGGCGTGTGCGGCACGGACGTCGAGATCGTGAACGGCGGTTACGGGTGGGCGCCGCCGGGCAAGTCGCGGCTCGTGATCGGGCACGAGTCGCTCGGCGAGGTGCTCGAGGCGCCGCCCGGGAGCGGGCTCGGCAAGGGCGACTGGGTGGTGGGGATCGTGCGCCGCCCCGACCCGGTCCCGTGCGCGAGCTGCGCGGCGGGCGAGTGGGACATGTGCCGCAACGGCCGCTACACCGAGCGCGGCATCAAGGCGATCGACGGCTACGCCTCGGAGCGGTACCGCATCGAGCCCGGGTTCGCGGTGGTCGTCGACAAGCGGCTCGGCGAGCGGGGCGTGCTGCTCGAGCCCGCGAGCGTCGTGGCCAAGGCCTGGGACCAGATCGAGCGCATCGGCGCGCGGACGAGCTGGAAGCCGCGGAGCCTGCTGGTCACGGGGGCGGGCCCGATCGGCCTGCTCGCGGCGCTGCTCGGCGCGCAGCGGGGGCTCGAGGTGCGCGTCCTCGACCGGGTGACCGAGGGGCCGAAGCCCGGGCTCGTGCGCGACCTCGGGGCGACGTACCACGCGAGCAGCGTGCGGGAGGCCGGGGCGGGCGTGGACGTGGTCATCGAGTGCACGGGGGTCGGGAAGCTCATCTACGACGCGATGCAGGTCGTGGCGCCGGTCGGCCTGGTGTGCCTCGCCGGCGTGTCGTCGGGGGGGCGGACGCTCCCGGTCGACGTGCAGGGCCTGAACCGCGAGATGGTGCTCGAGAACACGGTCGTCTTCGGCACCGTCAACGCGAACCGGCGGCATTACGAGGCGGCCGCCGCGTCGCTCGCCCGGGCGGATCAGGGCTGGCTCGACCGCCTCATCACCCGCCGCGTCCCGCTCGACCGCTGGGCCGAGGCGCTCGCGCGCCAGCCTGCGGACGTGAAGCCCATCGTCACCTTCGCGTGAGCGCGCCGGCGCCGCTCGCGGAGGGGCCTCTCGGGCCCGCGGAAGCGGGCTCTTGTGGTAGTGAGAGGGGCGATGATCGAGGTGGAGCACGCCGTCACCGCCGAGCAGATCGAGCACGCCCGCACGCTGTTCCTCGAGTACCAGGCGTCGCTCGACGTCGACCTGTGCTTTCAAGGCTTCGCCGAGGAGCTCGCGCGCCTGCCCGGGTCCTACGCCCCGCCGTCGGGCCGACTCCTGCTCTGCACCGTCGAGCGGGTCGCGCATGGCTGCGTCGCGCTGCAGGCCATCACCTCCGAGGACTGCGAGATGAAGCGGCTGTATGTGCGGCCGGGGCAGCGCGGCCTCGGGCTGGGGCGGCGGCTCGTGGCTCGGGTGATCGAGGAGGCGCGCGCGATCGGGTACCGGCGCATGTACCTCGACACGCTGCCGTCGATGGCGCGCGCGGCGGCGATGTACGAGGCGCTGGGGTTCAAGGACGTCGCTCCTTACCGGTACAACCCGGTCGCCGGCACGCGCTACATGGCCCTCACCTTGTGACGGGCCGAGCGACGCGTCGCGACGGGCGCAGCGCCTGACGTGAAGGCCGTCACTCGACGGCGCAGTCGGGCGCAGAGCTCGGGTCGGCGACCCACGCCGCGAGGCGCTGTGTCCCGGCGTCGCCCCACGCGTCGCGCGCGAGCTGATTGAGCCGGCACCACTCGTGGCGTGTCTGCTGGATCGCGAGCGATTTCGCCGCCAGGTGCTGCGCCGTGCGCTCGGTCAACGAGGTCTTGTCCTTGCTGAGCTCGTCGTGCGTCATCGCGACCGGGGGCGGACAGTAGTTCCCCGGCTCGTAGTCGACCGTCCCCGAGACGAGCCCATACGCGGTCGTTCGCCGGTCGCGAACGGTCACGACCGCGTACTCCGGGTACGGGGCGTCGGCGTGGCGGACCACGGCCGTGTGCTTCGGCTTGCCGCCCTGCACGACGAGGAAGCCCGTCGACGGGATCGCGGCGTACGGCGCGAGCGCGGGGAAAGCGGTGAGCGACCGGTCCACGAGGACGTCGCCGCCGAGCTCGACCCAGTTCGTGTGCGCGTAGAAGTCCTGCACCGCGTGAAGCGAGCGCCCGAAAGCCAGGATGGCCAGGGCATCCCCATCCAGGAGCGGAATGCCGGGGCCCAGCGCGCGCACGGCCTCGGCTTGCTTCGCGGCGACGAAGGCGGCGCCTCCGCTGAAGTTGCAGTCATCGAAGTGGGCAGCATTGTCGAACTTGAACGCGACGTCCGTGGACACATTGGCCACCTTCAGGGCGGTCAGCACGGATGGCTTCAGGAACGACAGCGCGGTGCTCGTGATCTCTTCGTGGTTCGGCTCACCAGGCACCGTCGAGAACGCATCGGCGCTCTCGTCGAGCGCCTCCGCTGGTCCAGCTTCGCCGGCGCAGCCGAGCGTCAGCGCGAGGCCCATGATTCCCAGTCCGAGAGCGGCGTGTTGAAGCATGTTTCGCATGATTGCAAAGGATTGCAAAGCGCGATCCAGGCGTGCGAGCTGAGCGTCTGCTGGAAGCCTGCTGGACGACCGCTGGAAACGACGCACGCGGGCGGTTTGCATCGATGCGCTGGCGGCGAGGGTGACACCACATCACCCGCCGTTACCCACCCTGCGCGACTCGCACGCGCGCCCCACCGCGACATTTCGCCACGCGCCTCGCGGAGGATGCGTGTTGGCCGACGCAGCTCCAGGGCAGTCTGGCCGAGGCTGCGGGCCGCGCTCACCTCGAGCGGGCGCGGCCGAGCCGGCCGAGGCGGCGGCGCTACGGCAAGGCGAACGCGAACAGCGTATTGCCCGGCGTGCCGATGCCGAAGCTCTCGTAGCCGCTCCCCCAGTACACCGCGCCGCGCGCCACCGCCGGCCCGGCGCTGACGGAGCCGTCGGCCGGATGGCTCCAGAGGATCGCGCCCGTCGCGGCGCTCAGCGCGTGCACGTCGCCGCTCATCGAGCCGGCGTAGACCACGCCGTTCGCGACCGTCAGCGGCCCCCGGTCCTGCGCGCCCGGCGTGGGATCCGGCGTCTGCCACAGGATGTCGCCCGTGGCGGTGTCGAGCGCGCTCCACGATCCCCACGAGACGACCTGCCCGGAGGGCTGCAGCGTGTACTCGACCTGGCCGTTGTTGCCGATCGGCACGTAGATCCTGGAGTCGTCCACGGCGACTCCCCACATGATGCCGCCGAGCTCCCCGCCGGGGCCGACCAGCGTGCTCCACACCACGCTGCCGTCGTCCCGGTCGAGCGCCCAGAAGATGCCGCTCTTCTGTCCGGCGCCGACCAGATCGCGGCGCTCCGCCCCCGAGCCCGCCGAGAACAGCGTGGCGCCCGTGCCGAAGTCGTAATCCGGGCCCGCCGGATCAGGGCACCAGTCGCCGCCGAAGTAGCACGCTCCCGTCCAGGCATCGAAGCCCTGGAGCCGCCGCGCCCATTTCAGCGCGCCGGTGTCGAGGTCGAGCGCAAGGACGGCATCGATATAATTGTCGGCCGCGAGGCAGGCCTCGGCGGCGAGGGCGTCTTCGCCGGCTGCCTCCACACATGCGGACACGGACGGCGGCACGGTGTAGTTGTTGCCGGTGGTCACGTACAACGTGCGACGCCCGAGGTCGATCGCGGGCGCGCCACCCCAGATGGCCCCGCCGGTGTAGCCGGCGGGGACCGTGGTGCGCTGCCAGAGCACCTCCCCGGTCACCGCGTCGAGCGCGACCACGCTGCCGCGGAACGAGCAGCACGGATACGCGTTGTCCGCCGCGAACAGCTCCTCGCGCGAGGAGACGCCCACGTACACGCGGCCGCCGTGCACGACGGGAGACTGCGTGATGATCGCCGCGGGGTGCGGGTCGAGCTGCGTCTTCCACAGGAGATCGCCGGTGCGGCTGTCCACGGCGAGCATGTGCGCGCCGGCCTGGGTGCCGATGAACAGCATGTGGCCGTGGATCGCCGGGCTCGTGCGCGAGACCGCGTCCGCCGTGCCCGTCAGGTCGGGGATCGCGCGCGTCCAGATCGGGACGCCGGTCTCGGCGTCGAGCTTGTACAGGTTGCCGCCCCCGTCCGGAAAGTACACCGCGCTGTGGTCGACGGCCGGCGTCGCGGGGACGATGCCGCTCGTCGTGAAGGCCCACTTCACGGAGAGAGAGCCGACGTTCGCCGGCCCGATCTGGTTCTCGTCGGGCGCGTGGTGCGTGTTGGCGAGATCCCTGCCGTAGACGGTCCAGCGCCCGGCGCCCGTGCCCATGGCGGTGCGGCCCTGGGCGACATAGAGCACGGCGAGACATGCGGCGGCCACGACCGCGGGCCGCCCCCAGAAGATGCGCTTCATGATGATCCTCCTGGGGCGTCGAGGTCGGCGGCCCGGCTCGTCCGATCCGTCGCCGCTTCAACACGAGGCCCCGAGGATTCGTCGCGCGTAATCGAGCTGCGTGTCAATCGGATCGAGGGATACGGACGACGCGCTGGTGAGCTGGCCCAGGTGCGGGTACCGCAGAGCAGGTTTGAGTACCTCGGGACAACCGATCGGACGCGCGGGAACAGGTGTGGGGAAAGAGGCAGGATGAAGAGCGAACAGGGATGAAGGGCGCGCAGGAACGCCTTCGAGCTGGAAACCACGATCCTGGCCTGGGCGGCTCATCGCCGCGCGCGGCAAGCGCGGTGCTGCGGCTGCAGCAGGGTGCGGAATCGCTGCCCGGCGCGCAGCCATGCGGCAAGCGCCGCCGCGTCCGCGCCGCGCGCCGTCCCCGCCGCCCCATCGCGCTCGGCGCGGAGCGCGCGTGGCCCGGCGAGTGCTACACATCGCCCCGTGACCTCACCCCTGCTCTCTCCTTTCTCCTTCCCGAACGGCCTCACCGCCCGAAACCGCGTCTGGCTCGCCCCGCTCACGAACGGGCAAAGCCACGAGGACGGCTCCCTGGGCGACGACGAGCTCCGCTGGCTCTCCTACCGCGCGCAAGGCGGCTTCGGCGTGGTCGAGACCTGCGCCGCCCACGTCGCCGAGGACGGCCAGGGCTGGAAGGGCGAGCTCGGCGTCTTCGCCGACCGGCTCTTGCCCGGCCTGCGCCGGCTCGCGGCCGCGATCGCCGCCCCCGGCGCGCTGGGCATCGTCCAGCTCTTTCACGGCGGCCTCCGCGCCAACCCGCAGGTGTCCGGCCTGCCCTCGTGGAGCGCCAGCGCCGTCGCCGAGCCGGACCTGCCCGTCCCCCGCGCCGCCACCGAGCAGGACATCCTCGCCGTGATCGACCGCTTCCGCGACGCCGCGGCGCGGGCGCTCCTCGCCGGCTTCGCGGGCGTCGAGCTGCACGGCGCGCACGGCTACCTCCTCGGCCAGTTCCTGTCCGCCACCCAGAACCGCCGCACGGATCGCTGGGGCGGCGCGTGGGAGAACCGGGCGCGCCTGCTGCGCGAGACGCTCCGGGCGGTCCGCGCCGCGGTGCCCGCGTCCTTCGTGGTCGGCGTGCGCCTGTCGCCCGAGGACTGGGGCCAGGCCAAGGGGCTCGACCTCGACGAGAACCTGGAGCTCGCCCGCTGGCTGGTCGAGGACGGCGCCGACTTCCTCCACCTCTCGCTGTGGGACGCGAGCAAGCCCTCGCAGAAGCGGCCGGACGCGCACCCGCTGCCGCTGTTCCGCGAGGCGGTGGGGGCGAGCCTCCCGCTCGTGGCCGCCGGCGGCGTGTGGACGCGCGCCGAGGCCGAGGCGCTCCTCGACAAGGGCGCCACCGCGGTCGCCCTGGGGCGCGCCGCCATCGTCAACCCCGACTGGCCGCAGCGGATCGCCGATCCCGACTGGCACCCTCGGCGGCCGCCGCTCACGCGCGCCGAGCTTGACGAGCGCGGCGTCTCCGAGACCTTCGCCGGGTACCTGCGGCGCTGGAAAGGCTTCGTGGCCGACTGAGGGCCCGCGTCGACCGAGCCTGGGTCAGAAGCAGACCGGCGCCAGGGCGCAGCTCCGTCGCGCGCCGCGGAAGGTGGCGCCGATCGACTGGGCGGCCGCGGCGCGCCTCGCGCGCGAGCGGCTCGTCCGCCGTCACGTCCCGCAGAACGTGTGCTTCACGCGCTCTTCCAGCTGCGGGGGCTCGCTCAGATAGGCGAGCTCCGGCTGATCGTCGTACGGTCGCTCGAGCGCCCGCACGAACGTCTCGAAGGGCTCGAAGTCGCCGCGGACGGCCGCCTGGATGAGCGCCTCGATCCGGTGGTTGCGCGGGATGAACGCGGGGTTGACGAGCCGCATCGACCTCGCGCGCGCCTCGGGCGGGACGTCCTCCCTGGCGAGCCGCCGGCGCCAGGCCTCGGCCCAGTCGCGGAAGGCGCCGGGCTCCGCGAACAGCGAGGCCGCCTGCGCGTCGGCGCCGGGGTCGGCCGCCGACGCGCAGAGCCGGCGAAAGAAGAGCGTGTAGTCGACGCCGTTCGACGCGAGGCGATCCAGCAGGTCGGCGGCGAGCGCGAGGTCGTCGTCCTCCTCGCGCGCGAGCCCGAGCTTCGCCCGCAGGACGCGCTCGTGCGCCTCCACGAACAGGCCGGTGAAGCGCTGCACGCGATCGGTCGCCAGGCGGACGGCCTCCTCCTGGTCGTCGGCCAGGAGGGGCAGGAGCGCCTCGGCGAGCCGCAGCATGTTCCACTGGGCGATGCCCGGCTGGTTCCCGAAGGCGTAGCGGCCGCCGCGATCGATCGAGCTGAACTTCTTCTCGGGATCGTACTCGTCGAGGAACGCGCACGGCCCGTAGTCGATGGTCTCGCCGGAGATCGACGTGTTGTCGGTGTTCATCACGCCGTGCACGAAGCCGACGCCGAGCCAGCGCGCGACCAGGCTCGCCTGCGCCTCGATGACGCGCTCGAGCAGCGCCAGCGCGTCGTTGCCGCTGCCCGCCGCCTCGGGGTAGTGCCGGGAGAGCGCGTACGAGGCGAGGGTGGCCAGCGCCTCGCGGTCGCCGCGCGCGGCGAAGAACTGGAACGTGCCCACGCGGAGGTGGCTCGCGGCCACGCGCGTGAGCACCGCGCCGGGGAGCACCTCCTCGCGGAAGACGGGCTCGCCGGTGGTCACGGCGGCGAGCGCGCGCGTCGTCGGCACGCCGAGCGCCGCCATGGCCTCGCTCACGACGTACTCGCGCAGCACGGGCCCGAGGGCGGCGCGCCCGTCGCCGCCGCGCGAGAACGGCGTCCGGCCCGCGCCCTTGAGCTGGATGTCGCGCCGCTTGCCGTCCTTGCCGACGACCTCGCCGAGCAGGATGGCCCGGCCGTCCCCGAGCTGATTCACGAAGCTGCCGAACTGGTGCCCCGCGTACGCGAGCGCGATCGGCTCCGCGCCCTCGGGCAGCGCGTTGCCCGCGAGCACCTGCGCCCCCTCCGCCGAGGCGAGCTCCTCGGCGTCGAGCCCGAGCGCCTCCGCGAGCGCGCGGTTGACCTTCACGACGCGCGGCTCGCGGACCTTGGCGGGCGAGACGCGCGCGTAGAACCGGTCCGGGAGCCGGGCGTAGGTGTTGTCGAAGGCGAACTTCATCGGCGAACCTCGTGGCGGGTGGGGGCCAGCAGCGTCATCGGAGGCGTCGTTCAGCAGTCGTTTTACAGCAATCCGCGCGCCCGCGCCGCCCGCCGAGCGAGCGGGCGCGGCAGCCCTCCGCGCGCCGGCCGGCGCGCCCCCATCACTCGTACCACGTCGGCACGATCGCCCTCACCTCGGGCAGCGCGGCGATGCGGCAGACCTTGTCCCAGGCCGCGTCCTCGAGCGCGCCGTGGCGGGCGACGCACTCGGCGTCTCCCGTGGGGAAGAAGTACAGCGTCTCCGCGGGCACATCGCACCTGGCGCGCCCGCCCGACGAGCCCGCCTGGATCGAGGGCGCGATCTCCCGCACCCGGGCGAGGAGCGCCTCGTCGCCCGTGGGCAGGCAGAACTCCACGGATCCGTCGTTCATGCACCCCGTGTCCCGGGTGAACGCGAGCTTCTCGGTCGGACAGGTGGCCGCGGGCGGCGGGGGCCCCTCCCCCGGCGTGGACGGCGGCGCGGACGAGCAGCCCGACAGGCACGCGATGAGCAAGCGGGAGATGGCGAATCGTCGCATGGAGCTCCTCCCTGGTTGCCTCGCCGGCTCGCCGGCCCCGACAGCGTAGAGGAGGCGGCCTTCCGAGGGCAACGGCCGCCTACCGGAGGCGACCGAGGGCCTCCCGCTGTGTCGTGGTGAGCCGGTCGAGCCGCGCGTCTCAGGACGCCGGCGTCGGTGGTGTACAGGGCGGCGAGCACCCGGGCCGCCGTCCGCGGGAGCCCTGTCTGGACCATCAGCGCCGCGAACTGCTCGACGTAGGCGCGCACCGCCTCGGGATCCCGCCCGTCGGCGCCGATGGGGACCGGCGGCTCCGCGGGCGGGGCCTGCCTGTGCCGGCGGGCGCGCCATCCCGTAGCCTCGTGGGCGTGGTCCGCCCGGTAGCCATCGGGACCGCCGTTGCGGGCCACCTCCCGGCTGACGGTCGACGTCGGCCTGCCCAGCCGCCTCGCCATCTCGGCGTCCCCGAGCCCCTCGGCCAGCCCTGACGCGATGAGCCGGCGGTCCTGGTCGCTCAGCCTGCCTCCCGGCATCCTCGCCCGCCTCCTGTGGGTCGATGGTCGAGCCCAGTGTGCATTCATGATCAGCACATTGCAACGACCGAGCGCTCAATCGTTGCATTCATCGACAAAGCCATTGCACCAAGGATCATGAATTCGCCGCGCATCGCAACGAATCCCATGATCCGATGTTGACGATGCATGAAACGCCACGTAATTTTCGTCGCTGTTCGAGGAGCCACGGCGAGGCGCCGGCGCTCCGTCGACGTATCGAGTCGGCGCAGCCGGGCCCCGGCGTGCGGGTGACGTCCATGGACCTTTCCCAGAACCCCCGAGCGCTCGCCGACGTGGCCAGTCGGTCGCTCGCGCCGGACCTGGCTCGCGGCTTCATGCTGCTGCCGGCGACTGGGCCTCGACCCGGGCGCTGCTGCGGCGCCGGGGTCTCTGGCTGATCGTCATCGGCTTCGCGCACGCGGCGCTGCTCGTCCCGCTCGATATCGTCGCGGTCTACGGGCTGACGCTGCTCCTGCTCGCGCCGCTGGTCCGGAGCCGGGACTCGGTCCTGGGGTGGACCACCGCCCTGACGCTCGTCCCCGCAACGCTCCTGCTCTCGTGGCAGAGCGTGACGGCGCAGGACGCCGCGGCCGCAGGGCGTGTCGGCGAGCCCTCACGGCTGACCGCCTCGCATGCTTATGCAGCCGTGAGGGCCTTCTCGCGATGCTCGACCACCCCCGACCGGAGAGAGCCCTCGGGGGGAGGGGGTGTCGGGCGGGGGGGCCGAGGGGTAGGGCCCCACGAACCCGAGCGCCGGCCCGCATCGCAGCGGGTCGCCCATGGACTCGGCATCTCCGCACAGGCGGCAATTGCCACCACGAGGCGCGAGTTCGTGGGAGGGGCCCCCTCGGCCCCCCCGCCCGACACCCCCTCCCCCCGAGGGCTCCCCTGCAGCGCGCGGAGGCCTCCCTGCCAGCAGGGCGCCCGCTACCGTGTCCTCCGCGTCGGCTCCTCCGCGCAGATCTGCCCGACGAAGATCTCCTCCGGCGACCCGACCGTCCCATCTCCCCGCCGGTCACGCGGCGCCCGCGCGGCGCGCGCCCGGGCGCGCCGCACCGCCGACGGCTGGGAGGAGACGATCGCGGTCAACCACCTCGCCGCGTTCGCGCTGACCGTCGGGCTGCTGCCGTGGCTCGACGGCGGGCGCGCGCTGTTCATCGGCAGCGGCACGATCCACCCGGACAACCGCGTGCCGAGGCTGCTCGGCTTCCGCGGCGCGCGGTTCACCAGCGTCGCCGCGCTCGCCCGCGGCGATGGCGAGGGCAGCGAGCCCCAGCGCGGGCGCGATCGCTACGCGACCAGCAAGTTCATGAACACGGTCACGGCGATCGAGCTCGCGCGCCGGATCCCCCCGGAGCGCGCGCGCTTCTACACGCTCGACCCCGGGATGATGCCGGGCACCGGGCTCGCGCGCGAGGCTCCCCTGCCCGCGCGCGTGGTGTGGTCCGCCGTGCTGCCGTGGCTGGTGCCGCTGATGCCGGACGCGAGCACGCCGGCGCGCTCGGCGGCGGCGGCCGCGTGGATCCTGACGGCGGACGAGGCGGCCGCGCGGAGCGGCGAGGTCTACGGCCCCGACCGCCGGCCGTCGCGGCGGACGTGGGCCGGCGTGCGCGATCCGCAGGTCGGCCGCGCCGTGGTCGACGAGAGCCTCGAGCTCCTCGGCCTGTCGCTGCCCGGCGCGCTCGCTGCGCGTTGAGGCGCGCGCGGGCGCCGAGCGGGACGGTCGTGCGCGCGAGGAGCCCGACGCGGGCCCGGGGAACCGTGGATACCCCGATCCCCTGCTCCGTCGCTCTCGACCTCCGCATCGATGCGGCGCGTCCGTGGGCGGGCAACAAGGCCAATCCGCAGACGGGCAGCGCGCAGAGCCCGCTCACCGTGTCGGGTCACCATGACTACGTGAAGCTGCCGACCAACTACGACGCCAGCAAGCCGTATCCGGTGATGATCATGTTCAGCCCGACGAACGACTCGATCAGCTGGGCAGAGCAGAACGCGGGCTTCGAGGCGACGGCGAACGACGTCTCTTTCTCTCAGCCGTTCTACGATCAGATCACGGACGACTTCTGCATCGACAAGGCTCCACGGACGCCAGCGCCGCAACGGATCTCGGACGGTCCCGCCGGCAGCCATGAATGCTATTTACAAGGATCCAGTGGCGAGGTACTCTCCGGACGACTTACGGCGTGTCGACTCGCCAGATGAGGCGCGTCGGCGGATTGGACGTGGCGGTGTAGTCGGCGACGTGTTCGCCATGGAGACTTGCTCGAGATGATGACAACCCTCAAGGGTCCGAGGAGGCGCCGAGGCGCGATGTCCCATCGTGAGGACGAGCAGAGCCAGCCCCGGCCATCCGGGGCGGCTGGCAGACTCATGTCCGTCGAGGAAGGCCGACGGCGGGCAGGACGCTCCCCTCGGCGCGTCGCGCGCTCCGCCTTCGTTGTGCTGGCATTGTTCATGGGCGCGTGCACCAGCGAGGAAACCTCCCCTGGTACGAGCGGCGATCAAGGCCCCGAGCCGGGCACCGGCGGCGCCGGCGGCGACGGCGGCGACGGCGGCGCCGGCGGCCCCGAGCCGGGCACCGGCGGCGCCGGCGGCGCCGGCGGCACCGGCGGCACCGGCGGCACCGGCGGCACCGGCCCCGAGCCGGATACCTCGATGCCCCCCAGCAAGAACCCGCAGTTCAACTGGTTCGAGTACGAGGGCAAGGACCCGGTCTATCAGGAGTTCACCGCGGGGGAAGGCGAGTACTTGAACCCGATCCTCGCAGGGTTCCACCCGGATCCCAGCATCTGCCGGGTCGGGGAGGACTACTATCTCGTCAACTCGTCGTTCTCCTACTTCCCCGGCGTCCCGATCTTCCACAGCCGCGATCTCGTCCACTGGACGCAGCTCGGTCACGTGCTCGACCGCCCCTCGCAGCTCGACCTCGACAGCCAGGCGATCTCCGAGGGCATCTTCGCGCCGGCGATCAGCCACCACGACGGCGTGTTCTACATGATCACCACGTTCGTCGGCGGCCACGGCAATTTCTTCGTGACTGCCACCGACCCGGCGGGTCCGTGGTCGGACCCGGTCACGCTGGCCAGCGTCGACGGGATCGACCCCTCGTTCTTCTTCGACGACGACGGCAAGGCCTACGTCGTCAACAACGGTCCGCCGGCCGGAGCGTCGCTCTACGACGGCCACCGGGCGCTCTGGATCCAGGAGTTCGACGTGGCGACGCAGAAGATGGTCGGCCCGCGCTCGGTGATCGTCGACGGTGGCGTGGACATCTCGAAGAAGCCGATCTGGATCGAGGGGCCCCACATCATCAAGGTGGATGGAACATACTATCTGATCGCCGCCGAGGGCGGTACTGGCGACCAGCACTCGGAGGTGGTGTTCCGCAGCGCGTCGGCGACGGGACCGTACGAACCCTACGCGGGCAATCCGATCCTCACGCAACGCCACCTCGATCCCAACCGGCCATTCCCGGTGACCTCCACCGGCCACGCCGATGTCGTTCAGCTGCCGAACGGCGACTGGTGGGCGGTCTTCCTAGGCACCCGGCCCTACGAGGGCGACTTCTACAACACGGGCCGCGAGACGTTCCTGATGCCCGTCCGGTGGGTCGACGGCTGGCCGGTCATCACGGCGGGCACGGAGACGGTGCCCTACGCGCACGAGATTCCTGCCCTGCCGCCGCAGCCGGCGCCGGCCATCCCGACGAGCGGCAACTTCACCTATCGCGATGACTTCGATGGTGACGAGCTCGCCCACACCTGGAACTTCATCCGCACGCCCGTCGATCGATGGCACGATCTCACCGCGTCGCCCGGGTGGCTCACCCTGAAGGCGCGCTCTGCCCACCTCGGGAAGCGCGAGCAGCCGTCGTTCGTCGGTCGGCGGCAGCAGCACGGCTGGGCCTCCGCGTCCACCGCCATGAAGTACCTGCCGTCGGCGCCCGGGGACGCGGCCGGGCTGGTCGCGTTCCAGAACGACGACTATTACTACTTCCTGAGCGTCACGCTGGCGGACGGCAAGCCGGTCATCCAGCTGGAGAAGAAGGCCGGGAGCAGCGCGAATGGCGAGCCCCAGGTGCTCGCCTCGGCCCCGCTCGATCTCTCCGCAGGCGCGCCTATCCACCTCAAGATCGAGGCGCAGGGCGCCGCCTACAGCTTCTCCTACGCGCTTGAGCCCGGGGCGTGGGTCAGCCTCCTGGAAGAGAGCGACGGGAAGATCCTGAGCACGCGAGAGGCCGGCGGCTTCGTCGGGACCTACATCGGCCTCTATGCCTACACGGAGCAGCCGTGACGTCGCCGCCGACCACGAGCCGGTGATTCGAAAGCTCGAGATCTTCCACGCCACAGAACATAGGGGATATCAACCGCGTCGGCCCCATCACGCGCCAGCGGCGCCGGCGGCCTCGTCGCTCGCCCCGGCGCGCCGCGCGGGCGCTCGGAGCTAGCGCGGCCGAGGGATGCCGAGCCGCTGGCGCCGCTCCCAGAGGGCCTTGCGGCTGATGCCGAGGCGGCGGGCGATCTCGGTCTCGGTCAGCTCGTGCTGGTGCTCGAGGACGAAGCGGCGGAAATAGCCCTCGAGCGAGTCGGACCGGGGCTCGCTCTCGTGCGCGACCGAGGCGGGCGCCGGCGGCGGCGAGTCGTCGAGCCCGAGCAGGGCCACGCCGATCTCGCTGCCCTCGGCGAGGACCATGGCGCGGTGGATGGCGTTCTCCAGCTCGCGCACGTTGCCCGGCCAGGGGGCCGCCGCGATGGCGGCGCGCGCCTCCGGCGACAGGGCGAGCGGCCGCTGGCCCGTCGTCCGCGCGCGCCGCGTGAGCAGCGACTCCGCGATGCGCACCGCGTCGCCCGGCCGCTCGCGCAGCGGCGGCAGGCGGATCTCGAGGACCCGCAGGCGGAAGTAGAGATCGCTCAGGAACGACCCCTCGCGCACCAGCGCCACGAGATCCCGCTGGGTCGCGGCGACGAGGCGCACGTCGACGCGCCGGGCCTGCGTCGCGCCCACGCGCCGCACCTCGCCGGTCTGGAGGAAGCGGAGGAGCCGCGCCTGCACGCGCGACGGCAGCTCGGCGATCTCGTCGAGCAGGAGCGTCCCCCCCTCCGCGGCCTCGCAGAGCCCCGCGCGCGCCGAGAGCGCGCCGGGGAAGGCGCCGCGCTCGTGGCCGAAGAGCTCGCCCTCGATCAGCCCCTCGGGGATGGCCGCGCAGTGGACGCGCACGAACGAGAACTGCCGCCGCGGGCTGAGCCGGTGCACGGCGCGGGCGAGCGTCTCCTTGCCGGTGCCGCTCTCGCCGAGCACGAGCAGCGTCGCCTCGCTCGGCGCCACCTTGCGCACCCGCGCGAACACCTCGCGCATGGCCGCCGATCCGCCGACCATGCCCTCGAGCTCGTCGTCGTCCGGCGCCGGCGGCGCGGGCCGCGTGGACGGCGGCGCGGGCGGCGTGGACGACGAGCGGCGCGGCGCGCCCTCCGCGGGCGCGCCCTGCCCGGAGCGCGCGGCGGCGAGGTGGTGCTCGACCAGCGCGACGAGCTCGGCGTGATCGAACGGCTTCGAGAGGTAGTCCGCGGCGCCGCGCTTCACCGCGTCGACGGCGGCCTTCACGGTCGCGTAGCTCGTCATGAGCACGACCGGCGCGCCCCCGCACCGGCCGACGAGCTCCGTGCCCGGCGCGCCGGGCAGGCGCACGTCGGCGAGCACCAGATCGAACCCGCGCAGATCGTGCGCCGCCTCGGCCTCCGCGATCGACCCCGCCTCGACGACGTCGTGCCCGTGGCGCGCGAGCAGCCGCCGGAGCTCCGTCCGGATGACGACCTCGTCCTCGATCAGCAAGATCCGGCTCACGGCGCCACCTCGGGCCCGCCGGCGCGTGGGACGAGCCCGCCCGCGGCCGCGAGCGCGGGCGCGCATTCCGTGGCGACGGCCTCCGCGTCGTGTCCTCCGCGCATGGGACAAGGCTACTCAGGACCGCAACGGATGAACATGTGTGGACGCACAACGCATCGCGTCAACACCGTTGAATCGAGCTTGCGTTGCCGGTGGGGTGTCCGATCCCCCGGCGCCCTCGATCGCCGGGGTCCCCGCTCCCCGCCGGGGAAGCGGGGAACCTGGCCGGGCGCGCGGGATGTCACGCGCCCGGCCGAGCTCCCCCCGGAGCTACGTCGACGTCATTCAGGTGCGGTGAACAGGTCGAGGTCGACGGCATCCGCCATCGCCTCCAGGCCGGTCGGGTTCAGGTGCAGCCCGTCATTCTCGAAGTCGAGGTCATCATGGATCTTGGCAGGATCGTTGGGGTCGGCGACCGCCGGCTCCAGGTCGATGACCGCGTCGTACTCGCCGCTCTCGCGGATCCAGGTGTTGACCTTCTGGCGGGCGGCCTCGTGCGCGTCGGAGTAGTACCCGTTGCCCTTGAACGGCAGGATCGGGATCCCGTAAACGAGCATCCCCTTGTCGTGCGCCTTGTCGATGAACTCGCTATAGGCCTCGATCAGCGCGTCCGCGACGTTCGGCGCGCTGTCGTTGCCGATGTCGTTCACGCCGATGAAAATGACCGCCCAGCGAGCCCCGCGCTGGTCCAGGATGTCGCGCTGGTAGCGCAGCTTGGCGGTCGGCCCGAGCCCGCCGGCCAGCACGGTGCCCCCGCCGATCCCCAGGTTCAGCACGGCGACGTTCTCGGTCCCGGGATTGGCCCGCAGCCGGCGAGACAGGAAGTCCGGCCAGCGCGTGTTCCCGTCCGTGACCGAGCCGCGGCCGTCCGTGATCGAGTCGCCGAGGATGGCGATCGCATGGGCCTTGGGATCGGCCATGACGTCGAGGCCCGTGATGTAGTACCAGTGAGCGGTGCTCACCGGCGACGTCAACGTCGGCGACGAGACCCCATCGCCCGTCTGGATGTACGAGTTCGTCCGTGAGCCCGGGTGCCCCGTGATGCCGGCCGGGACGCTGCCGAACCGGATGGTCACCGCGAGCTTGCTGATGGGCTTGAGGGCGTAGTCGATCGGATCGGAGAAGATGGCCTGGCCCGCCGGGATGGTCACCGACTCGTCGCCCGAGAACGTCAGGGCCTTGTCGGTGGCCGCGTCGATGCCGTCGGCGTTGGTCGAGTCCGCGATGTGCACGGAGCTCATCGTCACCGGCCCGTCGCCGAACTCGTTCGAGAGCAGCAGCCGCACGTTGCTGCCGCCGATCGAGGTGTAAATGACCTGGCGCAGGGTGTTGTTGGCGAGGCCAGGCGCGGGCGGGTTGTTGTTGGTCTCGGTCAGCTGCGGGCCGGTCGTCCAGGTGCCGACCCAGCGCTTCTCCCCGGAACTGCCGCCTTCGCCGCCCTCTCCTCCGGTGCCCCCACCGCCGCCGGTCGCGCCCGCTCCGCCTCCGCCGGCGTCGTTGCCGCCGGTGCCGGAAGCCTCCGACCCGCTGGAGCTCGTCGCGCCCCCGGAGCCGCCGGAGCCGGTCGTCGCGCTGGACCCGCCGCTCGTCGTCGCGGCTCCTCCGGGCGAATCATCGCCGCAGCTGGTGATCGATAGAAACAACAGAGCGTAAAGAATTTTCCGCATGGTCCTCATCCGACGCTATATGTCCTACACGGGGGCCCCACGGTGCCACACCGATGCCCCGAGCGACTACATGTTCCTTGCAGGGCGAGCGTGCGGGACGCCCCGATCCCCGGCATCTCGTTACGATCGGTAACACTCGGGCGCGGGCTCGTTACGCTCGGTAGCACCCGGTCGCGCCGGGGACCCGCGGTGCTCTCGGACCGGACACGCGGCTCGGTGAGCTCGACGCCACCTCGTCGCGGCGCGGCGGCGGCGGCGGCGGCGTGACGCCGGCGCGGAGGCCTGCTGAGATGGGGGCATGCCCCCGTGGAACGACGACGACGCCGCCTCCACCGAGCTCGTGCCCGGGCCGGTGCGCCCCGCCGAGGCCGCGGCCGAGAGCTTCGCCCTCTCGGTCATGTCGGGGCCGGACGAGGGCCTCCGGTTCACCGTGGCGCCGGGGCTGCCCTCGCGCGTGCTCGCCGGCACCAGCCCCGCCTGCGACATCACCCTCTCCGACCGGCTCGTCTCGCGCCGCCACGCCGCCTTCGAGCTCGCCGGCGCCCGGCTCCGCGTCACCGATCTCGGCTCGACCAACGGCACCTTCGTCCAGGGGATCCGCGTCGGCGACGCTTACCTCCAGGGCAGCGAGCTCGTCCGCATCGGCGAGACCGTGCTCCGCGTCGAGGCGCTCGGCGTCACGCAGGCGGCCGAGCTGTCGCGCGCCGTGCGCTTCGGCAAGCTCGTCGGCGCCAGCGAGGAGATGCGGCGGCTCTACCCGCTCTGCGAGCGCCTCGCGGCCTCGAGCGTCCCCGTCGTCATCGAGGGCGAGACGGGGACCGGCAAGGAGGTGCTCGCCGAGGCGATCCACGAGCAGGGGCCGCGGGCGGCCGGGCCGTTCGTGGTCTTCGACTGCACCGCGGTGCCGCCGACGCTGGTCGAGTCGGCGCTCTTCGGGCACGAGCGCGGCGCCTTCACCGGCGCGAACGAGACCCGCCGCGGCGTCTTCGAGGAGGCGCACGGCGGCACGCTGCTGCTCGACGAGATCGGCGATCTCGATCTCGGCCTGCAGGCGAAGCTGCTCCGCGCGATCCAGCGCTCGGAGGTGCAGCGGGTCGGCTCGAACAGGTGGATCCGCGTCGACATCCGGGTGCTCGCGGCGACGCGGCGCGATCTCGAGCGCGAGATCCAGGCGGGGCGGTTCCGGGACGATCTGTTCTTCCGGCTCGCGGTGGCGCGCATCGAGCTGCCGCCGCTGCGCAAGCGGCGGGGGGACGTCACCGTGCTCGCGCACCACTTCTGGCGGCAGCTCGCGGATCGCGGCGCGCCGTTCCCGCAGGGGTTCGCCGAGCGGCTGTCGGACTACGACTGGCCGGGCAACGTGCGCGAGCTGTACAACGCGGTGGCGCGCCGGGTGGCGCTCGGCGAGGCCGCGCCGATCGAGACAAGCCGGGCCGGGCTTGCCCCCCCGGGCGCGCCGGCACCGCCGTCGGGACCCGCGTCGGCGCCCCAGCCGGCCGCGGCGGCCGGGCCCGCCTCCTCGGCGCTGCCGCCGACCACGCCCGCGCCCCCGGCCTCCGCGGGCGCCGGGGCCGGCGAGGGCGCCGAGCCTGCGACCTCCGACGACATCATCGAGGAGATCCTCGCGCTCGACCTGCCCCTGCCGCGCGCGCGGGAGCGGATCGTCGAGCATTTCGAGCGGCGCTACGTGCAGCGCGTGCTCGCGCAGCACGGGGGCAACGTCCGGAGCGCGGCGGCCGCGTCGGGCCTGGCGCGGCGGTACTTCCAGATCCTGCGCGCGCGGCGATCCACCTGAAGAGGTTGTGCGCGCGTCGCTCCGGCTGTGCCGCTGGCGCCGCGGATACGGCGGACGTGCGGCGGACACGCTCCATCGACGCACAGCCATTCCGGACCGTCAACGGCCACATCGGCCATCCGATCCGGTCCGCTCATGATCGTGTCGAGGCCGTCGCAAGACTCGGTCCTTTGTGCGTCATTCGCAATCGACCGATTCATTCTTCGCGCCTCGGGCGTCAATTCAACTTCCGTGCCTCAACGTCCCATCCCTGCGACGCAGCTCAGCCCGCCACGCTCGCTGAGCTGCATGCTGGAGCAAGCAGCAGCGCCTGCTCTGGCCATCACACGCGGCGGCAAAAAATCCGAGCACCGATCGAGATCGACCCTTGACCCACGCCTGTCGCGGACGGTAAAAGGCGGACAACAGCGGAAGCGGTCTAGCTGGCAACGCGGCGATGCGGGGGCTGCGCCACAGCTATGATACGTGGGAGGTGGCGCGCGTGGGGGTGACGCGGGTAAGCGACTCGCCCGTTCGATCGTCGGTCAGTTGTCGGACCTCGTAGAGCAACGCTCGAGGAAAACTGGTACCAGGGCACCGACCACGTCGGTCGGCCGAAGGGGGGAGACTCCAGGACGCCGCTAACGTACGGCGACGTTCTCTTCTTGGCATCCTTAGACGCCACGACGGCTTGAAGCCCGCGCCTTTGACGCCAAGACGCCAAGGACGCCAAGGACGCCAAGAAGAGAATCATATCTTGGCGTCCTTGGCGCCTTGGCGGTTCATCTTCGCCCGATCAACGTGGTCGGTCCGCTAGCGTCTCGTTGACCGAGCTCGTCCCGGTTCCTGGGATGCGAGGAGACGAGCCACGGCGGCGCAGAGGACGCGGTGTCCTCCGTCTCTCGCCTCCGTGTCCTCTGTGCCTCTTTGGTTCATCCTCTCGGTATCTGCGGGAGGGTCTGCACATCGATGTACCAGGCTGCCCCGGCGGACATCCGAGGCTGCGACCTGCTTCCATCCGTTCGACTTCAGTGAGTCACAAGGCGCCGGTTTTACCGGCATGACCACAGAGTGAAGAGGTTTCTCATGGCGAACTCAGACAATTCAGGCCCCCTGGGTGGACAGCAGCACTACCAGCTCAGCCTCGGGACGCCGGCCGCTCGCAACCTCGCGACGACCACCAAGTCCCCGCCGCAGATGCAGGGCATCACGTCGCGGTGGCTGCTCAAGCTCCTGCCGTGGGTGCAGGTGTCCGGCGGCGTGTTCCGCGTCAACCGCCGGCTGACCTACGCCGTGGGCGACGGCCGCTTGACCTTCACCAACACCGGCGCCAAGGTGCAGGTCGTCCCCCAGGAGCTCACCGAGCTGCCGATCCTGCGCGGCTTCGACGACGTCGAGCTCCTCGGCGCGCTGGCGCACCGCTTCGTCCAGCGCGAGTTCAAGGCGGGCGACGTGATCGTGGAGGCGGGCCAGCCGTCCGAGGCCATCCACCTCATCGCCCACGGCAAGGTCGAGCGGATCGGCAGGGGCAAATTCGGCGATCAGACGATCCTGGACGTGCTGGCCGACGGCGACTACTTCGGCGACAGGACGGTGATCGAGTCGCAGGACACCTGGCAGTACACGGCCCGCGCGGTCACGCCGTGCACGGTGCTGTCGCTCCCGCAGCAGGTCTTCAGCGACCTGATCGCCCAGTCCGAGCCCCTGCAGCGGCACATCGAGCGGTTCAAGGAGCTGGCGAAGAAGCCGACGGACAAGGAGGGTGAGGCCTGCATCGAGCTCTCCGCAGGGCACAAGGGCGAGCCCGACCTCCCGGGCACCTTCGTCGACTACGAGCTCACGCCCCGAGAATACGAGCTGAGCGTCGCCCAGACCGTCCTCAGGATCCACACCCGCGTCGCGGATCTGTTCAACAACCCGATGAACCAGACCGAGGAGCAGCTCCGGCTCACGATCGAGGCCCTGCGCGAGCGGCAGGAGCACGAGATGATCAACAACCGCGAGATCGGTTTGCTCCACAACGCCGACCTCAAGCAGCGCATCCACACCCGGAGCGGGCCGCCCACCCCGGACGACCTCGACGACCTCCTCTCGCTCGTGTGGAAGGAGCCGAGCTTCTTCCTGGCCCACCCGCGGACCATCGCCGCCATCGGCCAGGAGTGGAATCGCCGCGGCGTGTACCCGCAGAGCGTGGATCTGAACGGCAACAAGGTGCCGGCCTGGCGCGGCGTGCCCATCTTCCCCTGCGGCAAGATCCCCGTCAGCGAGGCGCGCACGAGCTCCATCCTGCTGATCCGCGCGGGCGCGGAGAAGCAGGGCGTCGTCGGCCTGCACCAGACCGGCATCCCCGACGAGTACCAGCCCAGCCTGTCCGTGCGGTTCATGGGCATCAGCGAGAAGGCGATCCTCTCGTACCTCGTCAGCGCCTACTACTCGGTGGCCGTCCTCGTCCCCGACGCGCTCGGGATCCTCGAGAACGTGGAGATCGGTCGGGCCACCTGACGCGCTCCCGGGGGGGGGAGCCGCGCGGCCCAGGACTCTTCAATCAGCGTCGAGCACAGCCATGCAACCGTTCGAGCTACCCCAGTTTTACGTGCCGTGGCCGGCGCGCCTCAACCCGAGCCTGGAAGCCGCCCGCGCGCACTCCAAGGCGTGGGCCCGGGAGGTCGGGATCCTGGCCGCCGAGGGCAAGGAGGAGAGCTCCGACATCTGGACCGAGCACGACTTCGACTCCCACGATTACGCGCTGCTCTGCGCGTATACGCACCCGGAGGCGCCGGAGGCGGAGCTCAACCTGGTCACGGACTGGTACGTCTGGGTGTTCTACTTCGACGACCATTTCCTCGAGGTCTACAAGCGCACCAAGGACCTCCAGGGGTCGAAGGCGTACCTCGACAGGCTGCCGTCCTTCATGCCCGTGGGGCCGACCGGCGCGCGGCCCGAGCCGACCAACGCCGTCGAGCGGGGCCTGATCGACCTCTGGGCGCGCACCACGCCCGGCACGTCCGCGGACTGGCGGCGACGGTTCGTCGAGGCCACGAAGAACCTGCTCGCGGAGTCCACGTGGGAGCTCAACAACATCAATGAAGGCCGGGTCGCCAACCCGATCGAGTACATCGAGATGCGGCGCAAGGTCGGCGGCGCGCCGTGGTCGGCGGGCCTCGTCGAGCACGCGGTCTCCGCCCAGCTCCCGGCCAGGATCTCCGAGAGCCGGCCGCTGCGCGTGCTCAAGGACACGTTCTCCGATGCCGTGCACCTCCGGAACGACATCTTCTCCTACCAGCGAGAGGTCGAGCAGGAGGGGGAGAACGCGAACTGCATCCTGGTCCTCGAGCGCTTCCTCGGCGTGGACACCCAGCGCGCCGCCGACCTCGTCAACGAGATCCTGAACTCGCGGCTGTACCAGTTCGAGAACACCGTGTTCACCGAGCTGCCCTCCCTCTTCGAGGAGCACGGCCTCGATCCGCTGGAGCGCCGGGACGTGCTCGTCTACGTGCGGGGCCTCCAGGACTGGCAGTCCGGCGGTCACGAGTGGCACATGCGCTCGAGCCGCTACATGAACAAGCAGGCGAGCGCCTCCTCGCCGGCCGGGTGGATCGCCGGCGGGCCGACGGGCCTCGGGACCTCGGCGGCGAGCGTCAAGCAGGTCGTCGGGGCGCTGGGCCTCACCCGCTTCAAGAGCTTCACCCACGTCCCGTACCAGCCGGTCGGGCCGGTCGAGCTGCCCGACATCTACATGCCTTTCGCCCTGACGTTGAGCCCTCATCTGGAGGCCGCGCGCAGGCACACCCTCGACTGGGCGCGGCGGATGGGGATGCTCGACGTCGCGCCGGGAGCGCCGCTGTCCGGCGTGTGGACGGAGGAGCGGCTCGCCGGCTTCGATTTCGCCCTGTGCGCCGCCGGGATATACCCCGACGCGGCCGGTCCGGCGCTCGACGTCTCGTCGCAGTGGGTCACCTGGGGCACCTACGTCGACGACTGTTTCCCGGCCGTCTACGGCAACGCACGCGACATGGCGGGCGCGAAGGCGTTCGTCCGGCGGCTGTCGGCGTTCATGCCGGTCGGCTCCGACGTGGCCCCGCCGCCCACGAACGTGGTCGAGCGCAGCCTTCTCGACCTCTGGTCCCGCACCACGAGCTTCATATCGCCGCACGCGCAGCGCGAGCTCCGCGGCGGGGTCGAGGAGATGCTCGAGAGCTGGCTGTGGGAGCTCGCCAACCATATCCAGGGCCGGATCCCGGATCCGGTCGACTACGTGGAGATGCGCCGCGCCACGATCGGCTCGAACCTCACCATGGCCCTGTGCCAGCTCACCACGGGCGAGGGCATCGCACCCGAGATCCTCCGCACCCGGACAATCCGCAACCTGACCAACAGCGCCCACGACGTCTGCGGCCTGACGAACGACATCTTCTCCTACCAAAAGGAGATCCAGTTCGAGGGCGAGCTCAACAACGGCGTGCTGGTCGTCCAGAAGTTCCTCGACTGCGACAAGGAGCGGGCGGTCGCTGTCGTCAACGATCTGATGAGGGCCCGGGTCGAGCAGTTCGAGCACATCGTCGCCACCGAGCTCCCCGCGCTCTTCGACGACCTGAGCCTGGGCGCCGGCGCGCGCGAGCGGCTCACCAGGTACGTCAAGGACATCGAGAACTGGATGGCCGGGGCCCTCCACTGGCACAGGAGGACAAAGCGGTATGTGGAGGCCGCGCTGCAGAGGACGCCCACGGCGGGCCGCCTGCTGTACGGCCCAGGCGGCCTCGGCACGTCGGCGGCGCGGATCGCCTCGCTCCGCGGCGACCGGGGCTCCGGGGCGCCCTCCGCGCGGCCGGCACCGGCTCCGCCGCGGATCGGCACGGCGAGGACAGCTTCATTGATCGAACAGCTCAAGGCTTCGGGAGAACAATCATGACGACGTCGGGGAATTCGGGACCTTTTGCCGAAGGTGGGCACACGCAGCTCAGCCTGGGGACTGCGGCGGCGCGCAAGCTTGCGACGACCACGAAGTCTCCGCCGCAGATGGCGTCGATCACGCCGCGGTGGCTCCTCAAGGTGCTCCCGTGGGTGGAGGTCTCTGCGGGCGTGTTCCGCGTGAATCGGCGGCTCTCGTACGCCGTGGGCGATGGCCGCGTGACCTTCACCGAGGTCGGCGGGACCGTGCGCGTGATCCCGCGGGAGCTCGGCGAGCTGTCGTTCCTGCGCGGCTTCGAGGACGACGCCGTGCTGGAGGAGCTCGCCGACAGGTTCACCCAGCGCGAGGTGAAGCCGGGCGACGTGATCGTGGAGAGGGGCAAGCCGGCGGACCAGATCTGCCTCATCGCGCGCGGCAAGGTCGAGAAGATCGGCCTCGGCAAATACGGCGACGAGACGGTGATCGGCGTGCTGGCCGACGGCGACCATTTCACGACGGAGGCGCTGCTCGAGTCGGACGATCGATGGACGTTCACCGCCAGGGCGGTCACCGAGGGCACGGTGCTGCTCCTCGATCAGCGGGTATTCGAGGACGTGGTCCGGGAGTCCGCGACGCTCAGGGACCACATCGAGCAGTTCAAGGCGACGGCGAGGAAGCCGCAGGACAAGCACGGTCAGGCCGACATCGCCCTGGCCGCCGGGCACAAGGGCGAGCCCGACCTGCCGGGGACGTTCGTGGACTACGAGCTCAAGCCGAGGGAATACGAGCTGAGCGTCGCGCAGACGATCCTGCGCGTGCACACCCGCGTCGCCGATCTGTTCAACGATCCGATGAACCAGGTCAAGGAGCAGCTCCGGCTCACGATCGAGGCGTTGCGGGAGATCCAGGAGCACGAGCTGATCAACAACCGCGAGTTCGGCCTCCTCCACAGCGCCGACGCCAAGCAGCGCATCCAGACCCGCACCGGGCCGGCCACGCCCGACGACCTCGACGAGCTGCTCACCCGGCGGAGGAAATCGCGCGTCCTGCTCGCCCACCCCCGCGCGATCGCGGCGTTCGGCAGGGAGTGCAACCGCCGCGGCCTCTACCCGCAGACCATGGAGTTCCAGGGCACGAACGTGCGCTCGTGGCGCGGCGTGCCGCTGCTCCCGTGCGACAAGATCCCGATCACCGACGGCGGCGTGACCTCCATCCTGGTGATGCGCACGGGGCTCGACGATCAGGGGGTCATCGGGCTGCACCAGACCGGCATTCCCGACGAGGTCGAGCCCAGCCTCAACGTCCGCTTCATGGGCATCAGCGACAAGGCGATCATGTCGTACCTCGTCAGCGCCTATTACTCCGTTGCCGTCCTCATCCCCGACGCGCTCGGCATCCTCGAGAACGTCCAGATCGGTCGCTGAGGACGGCCGTGCGCGTCTCGGGGATGGCCGTCACCGGCGTGGATGGAGCGTCGGCTCGGGGCCGAGCGCCGCGCTCAGGCGCCCGGCCACCGGAGCGCGCTCGCCGCGCCGGCCAGGATCCGCCGGGCCGACGCGCTCACCGGCAGCGAGCGCGCGAGCTCCTCGGCCTCGCCGCACAGGGCCGCGAGCCGCTCCTCGACCGCGCGCCGCGCGCCGCACGCCTCGAGCGCCCGGGCCGCGGCGGCCACGTCGTCCTCGCTCGCGTCCTTGCGGCCGAGCGCGCGCTCGACGGCGCTCCGCCCCGCGGCGTCGAGGCGCCCCTCGGCCGACGCGATCACGGCGGTGCGCTTGCCGGCGCGCAGGTCGTTGCCGACCGGCTTGCCGAGCTCGGCGGAGCTCCCGAAGGTGCCGAGCAGGTCGTCGCGCAGCTGGAAGGCGACGCCGACCGGCGCCGCGAACCGCTCGAGCGCCGCCACGGTCTCGGCCGGCGCGCCGGCGAGCGTGGCGCCGAGCGCGAGCGGGCCGCGCGCCGTGTAGCTGCCGGTCTTGAACGCATGCATCAGCTCGACGTCCTCGGCCCGCCCGACCATGTCGAGGTGCTGCCCGATCACGACCTCCTCATTCATCTTGCAGAACAGCCGAACCGCCGCGAGCGCCCTCTCCGGCGGCGCCTCGCTGCTCGTGAGCGTGCCGATCGCCAGGCTCCACGTGAGATCGGCCGCGAAGATCGCGGAAGAGGCCCCGAGGTGCGGATCTCCGAGCACCTCGGTCAGCGCGACGTGCACCGTGCGGGCGCCTCGCCGGACGGTGTCGCCGTCGATCCAGTCATCCTGGATGAGCAGGTATGTCTGGAGCAGCTCGACCGCGGCGCCGCCGGCGATCGCAGGCCCGAGGGGCGCGTCCGGCGCGACGCCCTGGTAGGCAGCGGCGACCAGCGCCGCGCGGAACCGCTTGCCGCCGCGCAGGGTCAGGCTCTCCGCCTCCTTCACCATCGCCGCGACCTCGCGGCCGAAACGCTTCACGTGGTTTGCCTTGTCGCGCCAGCGCTGCTCGAGCGCGGCCTCGACCAGAGGGCGAATCGAGGACAGGAAGTCGAGGAACAGGCGCGCGCCGGGGTCCGCCGTCCGTTCGAGTGTCCGATCACCGGCCTGGGGCGCGGCCTCTCCGTCTTTCATGTGCGCTGTCATAGGGTGCGCGGCAGCTTAGGCGCCGGATTCGAGCACGTCAATCTCGTCCGGATAGCGGCGAACGACGGGCGTGCCTCACCGCGGAGCGGCGCGGCCGTTGAAGCCGGAATGCCAGGAGAGAGGAGACCTGGTTCAAGGCGTCCTTCGCGCCTCGTGGGTTCAAGTCATCCGGGCGTGGGCCATTCACGCTTTCGGTGATTTCGATTGCTCAGCTCGCTGCAGAACAGGAGCTCTCCATCCGAACGCGACATCGCGACGACGCCACGAGGAGCTTGACACGATCCTATGTTCTAACATACTCACATTCATGATGAGCGTGTGACGCGCTCACGCGACGCGCTCATACGATGAACGGCCAATCGTGACACCGAGGCGGCGAGCGCCGGTCGCCCGCGGCGCTGCTGAACCCGGTGAATCGAGCAGACCTGGCTCGCGACCGCGCACACGGCTTCGACCACCTTATCCGCTCGAAGAGGGAGGATCGCCATGACCATGACCCAGCCCGTCAAGACCAACAACGGCACCAACAACGGCACCAACAACGTCCTGCGCAGCGAGTATCAGAAGTCGGTCGCCAACTACTGGAATACGAACCAGAACGACCCCGTCAACCTGCTGCTCGGCCACGTCGACGGCTATTACCACCACCATTACGGGATCGGCGACGTCGACTGGTCGGTGCTGGAGGGGCCGGAGAGCACGCGAAACGATCGCATCATCCGGGAGCTGCATCGGCTCGAGCACGCGCAGGCGGAGTTCCTGCTCGACCACCTCGGCGAGGTCAAGCCCGGCGATCGCGTGATGGACGGCGGGTCCGGCCGCGGCGGCACCAGCTTCATGGCCCATGAGCGCTTCGGCTGCCAGGTCGACGGCGTGACGATCTCGGAGTACCAGGTCGGGTTCGCCAGCGACCAGGCCGTGAAGCGCGGCGTGACCGACAAGGTGAAGTTCCACTTCCGCAACATGCTGGACACCGGCTTCGAGACGGGGGCGTTTCGCAGCATCTGGACCAACGAGACCACGATGTACGTGGATCTCTTCAAGCTGTTCGCCGAGTTCTCGCGGCTGCTGAAGGACGGCGGCCGCTACGTCTGCATCACGGGCTGCTACAACGACATCACCGGCGGCCGCTCGCGGGCGGTCAGCCAGATCGACTCGCAGTACATCTGCAACATCCACCCGCGCAGCGAGTATTTCAGGGCGCTCGCCGCCAACGACCTCGTGCCGATCGACGTCACCGATCTGACGGCCATGACGATCCCCTACTGGGAGCTGCGGGCGAAGTCTTCGGTGGCCACCGGGGTGGAGGATCCCTTCCTCACGGCGTACAAGGAGGGCAGCTTCCATTACCTGCTCATCGTCGCGGATCGGATCGTGCGGTAACAACGAACGAGAGGTCGGCGCGGACATTCTCTCCAGTCGCGATCCTCGTCGGCGGAGGCAAACGATGACGGAACACAGCGGTAAGACAGTGACGGACGCCAGCGTGGAAGTCGCCAGCACCGCCCCGCTGGTCAGCCCCGCCGGCCTGGGGACGTCCGCCGCCCGCCTCGCGGACCAGCTCACCCGTGCCCGCGCCGGCCACCTCGACCAGCCCCTTCCAAGGACAGGCCTCGATCCTGCCTTGAGCGAGCCTCTCGCGGCGCTCGTGGGCAGGCCGATCGGCCTGGGGACGTCCGCCGCCGGCCTCGCGGGCCAGCTCACCCAGGCCCGCGCCGGCGATCTCGACCCGCCCGCGCCGAAGGCAGGCCTCGATCCTGCCTATGCGGAGCGGCCCTGGGGCGATGGGACGGCCTCTCCTCTGTACTGCCCGGTCACCGAGCGGATCAACGAGCCGCTCGCCGACGAGGTCGACGAGCGGCTCGTCGGCTGGGCGAAGGATTGCGGGTTCGATGAAGGCGAGATCAAGAAGATCCGCAAGACCCGGTTCGGGCGGCTGGTGATGCTCACCCACGCCGACTGCGACGACCCAGATCGGCTGTTGATCGGGGCCAAGATGAACGCGGCGTGGTGGGCCGCCGACGACTACTACGCCGACGACAGCGCGCTCGGGGCCGTCCCGGAGCTGCTCCCCCCGCGCCTCGTCCTGGCGATGGCGGCCATGGACCCGCTGCCGCCCGCGGGGGAGTTCACCGCCCCGCTCGAGGAGGCGATGGCCGCCGAGCGCGTGCTCGTCGCGCTGCGCTCGGGTGTCGACCACATGGCGCGCTACGCCACGCCCACGCAGATCCACCGGCTCTGTTACTCCACGTTCGCGATGTTCGTGTCGTGGAGCGCCTACGCGGCGTGGCGGTTCACCGGCGAGTACCCGCCGGCGTGGAAGTATCTCGCCGCGCGGCAGCATGACAGCTTCTACACCTCGATGACGCTGATCGACGTCATCGGTGGTTACGAGCTCGCGTCGAACCTCTTCTACGAGCCCCGCGTCCGCCGCGCGGCCTTCCAGGCGGGGACGGCCGTCGTGCTCGTCAACGATCTCTATTCGGTGGCCAAGGACATGGCGGAGCCGAAGCCGCCGTGCAACATGGTCCTGCAGGTCGCCGCCGACCGGGGCTGCTCCATCCAGGAGGCGACGGAGATCACCGTCAAGTTCCACAACGATCTCGTCCGCGACTTCGAGGCGAGCCACCGGAGCCTCCAGGGCGTCGCGAGCGTGGAGCTCCAGCGGTTCCTGCGCGGCCTGCGGGCGTGGATGGGCGGCGCGTTCGAATGGCACGACAGCAACCCGCGCTACAAGACCGCCCGCGGCGGCGCTGGCCGCTGAGCGGGCCCTGGAGGGTCACCTCGCCGACCGGAACCCCGCCGAGCGGCGCGCGCGGCGCTCCGAGCGGCGCTGCGTGCAGCGCGGGCTAGCCGGTCACAGCCTCAGGCTGCGGCTGGCGCGTTTCGAGCGTAGTCCGCCGCTTGATCGCGCAAGGCCTTCTGGAAGGCCGGCCGCGCCTCACAGCGCTTGACGTACGCGTCGAGCACGGGGAATTCGGTCACCAGGTCTGTGTGCCGAAGGAACCTCAGCACGGTCGTCATCAGGACGTCCGCCGCGGTGAAGCGATCGAGCAGATAGTCGCGCCCGTCGAGCCAAGCGGAGAGCGCGCCCAGCCGAACCTTCACCGCATCCACGGCCCGGGGACGCCGCAGCTTCGCCCACTGTTCTTCGCCGTGCTGCTGGTCGATCGCGAAGAGGCTCTCGATCGGCGGCTCGACCGTGTTGAGCGCGGCGAACATCCAGGCGACCGTGCTCGCGCGGCCGTGCCGATCGGGGGGCATCAGAGCCTCGGATTCCGCGGCGATGTGATGCACGATGGCGCCCGATTCGAACAGCCCTCGACCATCCGCCTCGAAGGCCGGCACCATCCCGAAGGGTTGCTTCTGGCGGTATGCGTGCGAGCTCCGCTCCCCGCCATCGACCAGCCTGACCTCATAGGGAAGCCCGGCCTCCTCCAGCGCCCAGCGCACGCGCAAATCGCGAACAATCCCCTGGGCGAACGGCGGGGCCCAGGGCAATCCCGTGACGGTGATCTTGTCCATGTGAATTCTTTGCCTCTGTGGAGTTGTGTTCCTCGGACAAACCGCGGAGCGACGCGCGCCCGCCCGGCCCACGAAGACGTGCTACGCTTCGATCTTCACGCAGGGGAGCTCGTGCCGCTCCGCGGAGCGCGCGTCGCGCGCGCTCGCGCCGTCCGCCGGCAACGAAAGGTTTAACGCAGGGGCAGCGCCCCTGGGAGCAACAAGGTTGTCGCGAATATCGCTCACCTCTGCACGGGCTGGATGGAGAGCGACGTGAAGAGACCATCGCCCCTGGCGCCGATGTGGAGCCGAATGAAATCCCCCACGGCCTCGAGGAGCCGGGCGCGTTTCGGCTCGCCGCTGTCGATGCCTACGAAGCCCAGCTCATCGACGAGCCCCTTCACGGTGGCCTTTGCCGCCGCGTCGTCCGCGCATAAAAAGACGGAGATACGCTGCGGGGCGAGCTTGTCGCGCCCGAGCTCGGCGACCACGTGCGGGATCGTCTGGAACGCCGTGACGATCTTCGCCTGCGGCACGTCCGCCGCGAGCCGCTCGGCGAGCGAGACCTCCGGCGTCGGGCGATCGATGCGGGAGTCGAAGTCGCGGTTGTTGCAGTCGATCACGACCTTTCCGGCCAGCGCCTGCGGGGCGCGCAGGAGCGTCGACGGAAAGACGCCGCGCACCGTGTAGAGGATCACGTCGCCGAACGCGGCTGCGTCGTCGACCGGTTCGCTCGGGTCGTGGGGCCGAGAGTACAGCTCCAGCACGTCCTTCATCCGCTCGACGAACGGCTCGTCGATCTTCGGAACGCACCACATTTTTCCCGCCAGGGCTTGATGTCCTGGTCGGCGAGGGTCCTTCGTATGGTCTCTCGGCTGGCCAGTGCCCGTCGCCGCCGCCTCACCGTCGCGGCGCTCGCCGCCGCGCTCGTCTCCTCGCCCGGGCTGGCGGGCAATAACTCCGCCGCGCCGTCAGCCCCGGATCTGAGCTCCACCGCTGCCCGTTTGCTGCACGTGGGGAGCGCGAGCGCGCGCCTCCCCTCTCCCGCTGCAGCCGTCCTGCCGGTCCGTCGAGCCGGCGGGCGGGAAAGGACGCTCAGCAACCGGGAGGACGCGGCTCCGCATCGAGGAGCGCGGCGAGCTCGGTGATGCGCCGGTCGATCTCCTCCTCCGGCGTCGCCAGCAGCCATCCCTCGAAGTCGTCGAACGATCCCTTGAACCGCGTGATGAGCTCGCCGAGGGCCTTCCCCTCCAGCCCCGGGACGAGCCGCATCACCCGCTTCCCGCTGAACTTCGCGTCGATCTGCGCCCGCCGCGCCTCGGCCGCGCGCTCGCGCTCGATCTGCCCGCCGAGATCGGCCTCCGGGAACGCGGCGAGGATCATGGGCAGGTACGACCGCCGGTCCCCGAGGGTAGGCCGCTTGTCGACCCCCCGGGCGCTCAGGTACGCGATGAACCGCGCCACGGTCGACCGCACGCCGGCGCGCTCCCGCAGCGGGCTCTCGCCCTCGTCGAGGTAGGGCGCCACCGAGAAATAGGGGCTCGCGATCACCCAGTCGAACACCGCCGGCAGCGACGCGAACCCCGCCTGCCACGCCGCGTGATCGAGCCCGAGGAAGCCGCAGATCCGCTCGAAATCCCGCGTCACCTCCAGGTCTGCCCGGTAATTGCCCCCCTCGCGCCGGTACACGTAGGCGAGCCCGCGCTCCCCGTACTTCAGGTCGAAGCGCCGGCAGATCCGCCCGATGAAGTTCCCCACGTCGTTGAAGCACATGAAGCTGTACGCGCTCTCGAGGTAGCGCTCCGGCACCGGGAAGAAATCGGTCTGCAGCCCGCGGTGCACCGTCGAGAACACGTGCCCCACGGCCTTGGTCTGCGTGACCCCGAGGTCGCGCGCGATCTCGGCGCGCACCTCGCCCCAGTCCGGCCGCGACGCGACGATCACATCCATGTCCCCGAAGTCCGGCTTGTCGCCGTAGTAGCGCGGGATGCGGTACTGCCCCGGCAGCTTGACGTCGAGGTAGCGCCGCACCTCGGCCTCGATCGCCAGGTACTCGCCTCGGGGCATCCTCGGTAGGTTGAACAGCTTGCCGCCCATCGCCCGGCTCCGGCCTCGCAGTCTACACCGATCCCCGCTCGGGTCATCCGCCCGCCGCCGCCCGGGCTCGAGCGCCCGCATGGCCGCCCCCCCCTCGGCGCGAAGGATGTGTAGGATGCCCCCCTTGGAACAGCCGACGCTCCCCCGCCCGGATCTGCTCGATGTGCTCGAGGCGCGGTTCGGGTTCCGCGATCTCCGCCCAGGCCAGCGCGCGGTCATGGATGCCCTGCTCTCGGGCCACAGCGCGCTCGCGGTCTTCCCGACAGGCGGCGGCAAGTCGCTCTGCTACCAGCTCCCCGCGCTGCTCCTCGATGGGGTCACGATCGTCATCTCTCCGCTGATCGCGCTGATGAAGGATCAGATCGATTTCCTCACCGCGCGCGGCATCGCCGCGGTCCGGCTCGACTCGTCGCTGTCGGCCGACGACGCGGCGGAGGCGCACAGGGACCTGCGCTCGGGCAAGACGAAGCTGCTCTATGTCGCCCCCGAGCGGTTCGTGAACGAGCGGTTCATGACGCTGCTGAAGGGGCTCAAGATCGCCCTGTTCGCGGTGGACGAGGCCCACTGCATCTCGGAGTGGGGGCACAACTTCCGCCCCGACTACTTGAGGCTCGCGGACACCGCCCGGGCGCTCGGCGTGCCGCGCGTGCTCGCGCTGACGGCCACCGCGACGCCCGGGGTCGTGCGCGACGTCTGCGCCACGTTCGGCATCCGCGAGGAGCACGCGGTCGTCACCGGCTTCTACCGGCCGAACCTCGAGATCCGCGCGACGTCGGTGAGCGCGCCCGCGCGCGACCGGATCCTGATCGAGCGCCTGAGATCCCGGCCGCCCGGCTCCACCATCGTCTACGTCACGCTCCAGAAGACCGCCGAGCACGTGGCCGAGCAGCTCGCTTCGGCGGGGCTGCCGGCGCGCGCCTACCACGCCGGGATGGACGCGGCGGAGCGCGCGCGCGTGCAGGACGACTGGATGCAGAGCGACCGCGGCGTCGTGGTCGCCACCATCGCGTTCGGGATGGGGATCGACAAGGCCGACGTGCGTTATGTCGACCATTACAATCTCCCGAAGAGCCTCGAGAGTTATAGCCAGGAGATCGGTCGCGCGGGCAGGGATCAGGCGCCCTCGGTGGTCGAGCTCTTCGTGTGCGGCGACGATCTGCCGGTCCTCGAGAACTTCGCCTATGGCGATACGCCGACCGCGGAGGCGCTCCAGGGGGTGGTCGGCGCCGTGCTCGACGCGCCCCAGGTGGAGCTCGGTCTGCACGCGCTGTCGGCGCGCCACGACGTCCGGCCGCTCGTGCTCCGCACCGCGCTGACCTACCTCGAGCTGATGGGCGCGGTCCGGCAGCTGACGCCGTACTACGCCGGCTACGAGGTGCGGCTCCACCGCAAGCTCGAGGACGTCGTCGCGACGGTGAAGGGCGAGCCGGCGCGGTTCCTCGAAGCGCTCTTCGCCCACGCGAAGAAGGGGCGAGTCCTGTACGCGATCGACCCGGCCGCCGCCGCCGCGGCGCTGGACCAGCCGCGCGAGCGGGTGGTGCGCGCGCTCGAGTACCTCGAGCGGCAGGGGCTCGCGGAGCTCAAGGCGTCGGACCTGCGGCACCGCTTCGCGCGCGTCGCGCCGCCGGACGACGCGCCCGCCCTCGTCGGCGAGCTCCTCGCGAGGTTCGCGAGGCGCGAGGACGCGGAGATCGCGCGCGTGCGGCAGGTGATCGAGCTGTTCACCGCGGAGCGCTGTCACGCCGCCGCGCTCGCCGCGTACTTCGGCGAGCGCCTCGACGGCGCGTGCGGGCGTTGCACCTTCTGCCGCACCCGGGTCGCCCTGAGGCTGCCGGAGCCGCCGCGCGCGTCGCCGATGCCGGCGGGGCTCGACGTCGCCGCGTTCACGGCGCTCCGCGCGGCGCACGGCGGCGCCCTGGGTCACCCTCGCCAGGCGGCGCGCTTCCTCTGCGGTCTCACGAGCCCGGCGACCACCCAGGCCAAGCTCGCGCGCGATCCGCTCTTCGGCGTCCTTGTCGCTCGCCGGTTCTCCGAGGTGCTCGACTGGTGCGCCGGGCTCCCCATCCTCGCCGGCGCCGCCCGCGGCGTCACGCCTGCTCAATCAGCTGCACATTGAGGTGGATGGCGATCTCGTCGCCCACGAGGACGCCGCCGGTCTCGAGGACGGCGTTGACGTTCGACCGCAAGCCTGCGGCCCGCGCTGGGATCGCTCGTCGTCGATTCAGGATCGGCTATTTGTGAGGCTCAGAACGTGCAGATCGGCGTGGGGCCGGCGGTGAAGGGCTCCCAGCGGACGTCCTCGATCGCCACGTCCATCGGCGAATCCGAGTAGATGAGGAAGGGCGTGTTGACGTTGGTGATGTCGAGCCCGTCGTCCGTCAGGCACTTCAGCGGGACGGAGACCTCGTGCCACTGCCCGTCCGCGATGGAGGTCAGCGTGCTGGCGATGTTGATGTCGCCGAAGCAGGGATACTCGCAGTGGGCCGACAGCGTGACCAGCGTGCCCTCGGGCGGAGCATCGACGCGCGCCCGGAAGACGATCGAGGTCTCCGAGTTGTAGTAGGGCGACAGATCGACCCCGGGCGCGCCCGCGGACACCTGCGCGTAGATTTGGCCCGTCGCGCTCCACGTCACCTGCTTGGCGCTGCCCTGGATCGCGCCGTCGACCGTGCTCACGCTGACCTCGCCGCCGGGCAGGGTGGCCCCCATGCCCACGTCGATGCCGCCCCAGTTCGAGGGGCCGCCGATGCGCAGCACGTAGTCGCCCTTCTCTTCGCCATCCACGAAGATCTCGAGCGGCTCGTTGGTGGTGCCGGCCATTCCCGGGTCCGGGGCCGCGCAACCGTGACCCGTGGAGACCTCGGGCAGATCGTCGCCGAGCACGTCGGCGTCGGTGGTCGTGAGGCCATAGCCATACGGGAAGAGCGGCTCCTCGCCGTCTCCCTTGTTGATGGGCGTCTGGCAGTCGGCCGAGGGCCACGAGAACGACAGCTTGCCCTGGAACTCGTGATCGCCGAAGAGCACGTCGGCGACGCCGCCGCCCTCGCTGCCCGGCAGCCAGGCCGCCACGAACGCGTCCGACCGGTTGATCTCCTTGTTGGTGTGGAGCGGACGGCCCGACACGAACACCGTGACGATGGGCACGTTCGGCGCCTGGGCGCGGATGGTGTCGATGACGGCGAGGTCCTCGGGGTGGAGGTCGGCGTGCTCGAGCGTCTCGAACTTGCCGATGTCGCCCTGCCCCTCGGCGTAGGGCGTCTCGCCGATGACCACGATCGCGGCGTCGAAGGTGTCGGCCGCGGCGGCGCCGTCGGGGCTCACGGTCGCGCTGCCGTTCATCCCGGCGCCCGTGATCGCCTCGTTGATGCCGGCGTAGATGGACTGCGCGTTCGGGAAATCGGCGTTGGTGTTGCCGGTGCCCTGCCAGGTCAGCGTCCAGCCGCCGGACTGGTTCTGGATGTTGTCCGCGGTCTTGCCGGCCACGAGGACGTTCATCGACTTGCTGAGCGGCAGGACGCCGCCCTTGTTCTTGAGCAGGACGAGCGACTTGCGCACGGCCTCGCGCGCCACGGCCCGGTGCTCTGGCGCGGCGAGGAGCGTGGCGTCGCCGGCGACCGATCGGGTCGAGGGGGCGCCCTTGTTCGCCTTGGGGCCGAAGAGGCCGGCCCGCATCTTCACGCGCAGGATCCGGGTCACCGCGTCGTCGATGCGGGCCATCGGGATCTCGCCGCTCTGCACCTGGGCGAGGGTGTTCTCGATGAACGCCATCCAGTCGTTGGGCACCATGATCATGTCCACCCCGGCGTTGATCGCCGCGGCGCACTGCGCGTTGTTACAACCCGGGAGCTGGCCGTGCCCGTTCCAGTCGCCGATGACGAAGCCGGTGAAGCCGAGCTGGCCCTTGAGGATGTCGGTGAGCAGGTACCGATTGCCGTGCATCTTGTCGCCGTTCCAGCTGCTGAACGACGCCATCACGGTCTGCGCGCCCGCCTCGAGCGCGGAGAAGTAGCCCTGGGCGTGGATGTCGCGCAGCGCCTCCTCGGAGCAGACGGTGTCGCCCTGGTCCTTGCCCTGCTCGGTCCCGCCGTCGCCCATGAAGTGCTTGGCGGTCGCGATCACGTGCGTGCCGCTGAACAGGTCCGCGCCGTCCGCCGGCCGGCCCTGCAGGCCCCGGATCATCCGGCCCGCGTAGCTCTTCACGATCTCCGGATCCTCGGAGTAGCCCTCGTAGGAGCGGCCCCACCGGTCGTCCCGCACCACGGCGAGCGTGGGGGCGAAGGCCCAGTCGAGCCCGGTGACGGCGACCTCGGTGGCGGTGATGGCGCCGATCTCCTCGATGAGATCGGGATCGTTCATGGCGCCGAGCCCGATGTTCTGCGGGAACAGCGTCGCGCCGATCACGTTGTTGTGGCCGTGCACCGCGTCCACGCCCCAGATGACGGGGATGCCGAGGTGCTCGCCGGGCGCGCCGCTCGTGTCGGTGGAGGCCGTGTAATAGGCGTCCGCGAGGGCGACCCAGTCGGCCACGGCCGCGTGCTTGGAGCCGCCCGGCCAGGAGCCGCCGCCGTTCAGCACCGAACCGATGTGGTACTCCCGGACCTGGTCCGGCGTGATCGCCAGGATCTCGGGTTGGACCATCTGGCCGACCTTCTGCGCCGCGCTCATCTGCGCGAGCAGCTCGGCGATGGCGTCCTCGATCTCGGGGTCGAGCGGGATCTCGCTCGTCACCACCGGCCATTCGACCGACGCGGTCTCGCCGCCCGCGCCGCCGCCACCGCCGGCGCCGGTGGTCGTGCCCGCGCCGCCGCCACCGCCGGCGCCGGCGCCGGTGGTCGTGCCCGCGCCGGAGCCGCCCTCGCCGCCGCCGCCGGTCCCGGTCGTGGCGCCGCCGCCCGACCCGCCCGCACCTGTCGGGTCAGCCGGGGGATCCGTGGAGTCGTCCCCGCACGCAGCAACAGGGAGGGTCAGGGGTGCGAGCAGCAGCCATTTGGCGAATCGGTTCCAATGCTTCATGCCAGCGCCGGAGCATCGTCCCGGCGCAATGGGGCGTCAAATTTATATCCCCGCACACTGTGGAGTGAAGGCTGCTTCATCGTCGATGCATGTATGAATTTGTCTCCGGGGACTGCGCCGACGTGAGCCGATCTTCGGCCGGGGCGTGTCCGCGCAGGAGGCAGGCTATCAGCTTGGCGTGCGGCGCTTCGTCGGGTCCGTGCACGTCACGCGTGAGGTCGAGCAGAGAGCGGACGAGTGGCGAAGCTGCCTTCCTGGCTGCGGCTCGACGCGGACTCCGGGGATCACCCCCACCCGAACGTCGTGGGCAACCGCCTGATCGCGCAAGCGATCGACCTTCAGGCGCTCGCCGCGGATCGTGCGATGGCGGCCGCATTGACGTCGATGTCGACGTCATCGCCGACGGCCGGGTGATGGTCACTTTTCCAGGAGGGATGCGGATCGCGTAGGGTCCTCTATGTCAATCAGCCGCGCGCAGCGTGGCCGTACGCTGGGACCGGCGATGCCGCGAGCCCTTCACCGCGGGCGGCGCAACGGCGGAAGGCGCCCCGTTGGGCCACACCGGAGCCGCCCTCGGCAGCAAAACAGGCGTAAGCCATCAAAACCTTTATTGTTTCCGGCGATCGCTCGGGATTGGTCTACTTTCCCTCACCTCTGTATTTCTATTCCTCCCGGCAAGGCACGGGCGGACCTGGAGAACAGCACATCGGGTGTGCGGTTGACCGGAGCTGGCGGATCCTTCTGATGGCGGTCACGCCTGGTCGCCCGCAGGTTGTTCGGCAGGAAGGGCGGCCGAACGCCGCGGAGCCCAATAGCCGATCCTGACTCGCCGACGGGTAGAACCTCGCCGGTCTGAAGAACATCAGCCCGAGGGCCCAGGTCCCGTGGGTGGTGCCGTCGTTTGCCCAGAGAGGTTCGACATGAAGACGGGAAGGCGAGAATATCATTCACGTTTTCTTCCCGCCTACCCGCCTCCATGTTCGGATGACGGCACCACCGTCCTGTGCCCGGCCTGGCGCGATGCCGAAGATCCCCTCCGGGCTCGGCACCACACGAAGGAGAGAGGACCGTGAAGAACGAGATCGCTGGCATCCGCATCCCTGACAGCCACCTGGCCGCGGAAGCGACCGAGCTCGCGCGGGAGATGTCGGCGCCCTTCCTCTTCAACCACGTCATGCGCACGTACATCTTCGGCGCGCTGCTCGCGAAGCGGCGCGGGCTCGAGCTCGATCTCGAGCTGTTCTACCTCGGGGCGGCGCTCCATGACCTCGGCCTGGCCGAGAGGTTCCGGGGCCCGGAGCGGTACGAGGTCGAAGGCGCAAACGCGGCGAGCGAGTTCCTGAAGCAGCACGGCGTGCCCGAGGAGGCGATCGGCGTCGTGTGGGACGCAATTGCGCTGCACACCGTGAGGGGGGTCCCGTCCTACAAGCGGCCCGAGGTGGCGCTGCTCCACGTCGGAACTGTCATGGATATCACTGGCATGGACTTGAAGGAGCTCTCTGCGGACGAGGTGGATGAGGTGCTCCAGGCGTACCCGCGTCTCGATTTCAAGCGCGCATTTCCACAGGCGATCGCTGACATGCTCGCCAGCAAGCCCGAGACCGCCTTCTACAACTTCACGGCGGATATCGCCGAGCGCCTGATCCCGGGCTTCCATGTCCCCAATTTCTACGACGTCATCCTGGCGGCGCCGTTCAAGGAGTGACCGGACCCAGCGCGTTGAGAGCTACAGCCAGCCAATCACAGCGAGGCTCGCCGCGGGGCAGGGCTGCTGCCGGTGTTCGGGCAGGCCGTGATCACCGGCGAGGATCCCGGCGACGCGCGCGGCGCCATCCGGTGCAAGAATGAGCCGATCGAGCGGCTGCTCGCGGAGCGCGGGGCGCTGCTCCTGCGCCTGTCGCCGGAGGGCGATCATGGCCTGTTGCCGCCGGCTCCCGATGCGTCCGGCCTCGCCAGGCGAAAGGCGCTCCTCTCGCGCGAGATCGAGCGGGCCGAGTTCGATCTCCCGGGCGACGGCTCCGGCGCGCCACGCCGGTCGCTCCTCGCGGTCCGCTGCGCGGCCTTCGCGGGCCGCGGCGCGCTGCTCCGCCTCATCGATCTCTCCGAGCGCCGCGCCCGCGAGCACCCGCGCCGCTGCGCGCAGATCATCGCGTCGCTGCCGGACGCGGCGGCGGAAGGCGCCCCGCTCGGCCACACCGGCGCCGCCCTCGGCAGCGAAACAGGCGTAAGCTATGAAAACCTCTATTGTTTCCGACGACCGCTCGTCATCGGCTGCTTTTTCTGGCGGGGCTCTTCCGCGGGGGTGAACCGTCGTGATCCGTCGCTTCCGCGGGGATTTCGGGAGAGCGTGGCGACGGATCGCACCCGTTCGGAGGGCTTGGGCCCAACCCGGGCCCAGCGCCCAAGCCCCGGACCTGGAGAGCTCGCCGTGACCGATCCATCGCCTCGGGTCGCCCCCGGACCAAGGAGCTGGGCGTCACCAAGCACGCGACGGTACGCGCCTTCGTCGCTGCGCGGGGAATCTTGATTTGATGGCTCCGAGCAGGCTCTCCAGCCAGCTCGGCTCTGGCTCGCTGCACAGGACCGGCAGGTATGTGAGCGAAAAATGGTCCCTCACCGCTTCCCGCGCCCTGCGCACGCTGTCCCGATCTCGAGGATCGTATTCGACGAGCGCCGTCCAGCAGAGCTCGCCCTCGGGCTGGTGCGTTTCGTCATCGCTCGTATACAGCGTCATCTTGCTCATACGAAATGAGCGCATCCTGCCAGTCGACGATGACGTTCGCATGGCACGCCCGTGACACGTACGCGGTAGATTCCAGTGGCACTTCATCCGCGATGCATTCGGGTCGCCCAGGGGTGATTGAGCATCCAGAACATCGAAGCCCTTCCATCGCGCGCTGTGCCGCGCGGAGGATCTCGGCGAAACAGAGATCTCCCGCCTCGACGGTGAGCTGGAAGCGGAGCCGAGATGCGGCGAGACGACCCTCGTCGGCCATGTGAGCCAAGGCGAGCTCTTGGGGGCCAGCGTGGGGGACTCGGGCGCGCTCGTCATCGAGCCGGACGGGCGGGTCGACCTGACTTCGGGGCAGGTTCGGAAGCCGCTGGTCGGTAGCGGCGCGAGCAGCCCCGTCGGCATCCCCGCCGGCCGCTCACGGGGCGCCTCCTGGTCGCAACCGCCGGCCTCCTGGAGCACGCGTCGTGGGCGCCCCTCGGCGCTCGCGCCCGCACAGGCAATGTGCAGGCGGCGGTCGAGGCGCGGATCCAGGCGGTGACTCTTGCATCGGGCAACCTGCCCGACGACGTCGGGGTGGTGCTCGGCGAGCGCGTCGGCTAACCTGCCGCTACTACCGACGACGCTTCGCGGCGCTGCAGAACGGCAGTCGTTCAACCGGTCGAGGTGGTTCGATGCTGACGGAACAGTACACGGCTGACGCGATCTGCAATGCGATGGGGCTCCCTGCGTTCATCGAACGGGGCTTGCCCCTCCCAGCCCTCCGGCTGCTGCTCATGCCGTCGTTTGATCCCCCGGCAGCAAACCGGGCAGCCTTCAGCCACACATGACCATGCTCCCCGAAGACTTGAACCCAGGCACGGCCCTTGAACGATCGCGCGCAGTGCTACGCGGCGCCGTCCATGCGGTGGACGTCCCCGAGGTGCGGAAGATGGCCACGATCATCTTGGCACCGGAGCAGGCCGACGTGAGCATCTCCCAAGGCGGCTTCGTGGTGGACTTCGGACTCGGTCGGGGACCGCTGTCGTATTGGCCGAAGCTCGCCGCACCTACGCTGTACGCTTTGTGCCGCTCTCATCTTGGCTCGCCGTCCGCGCGCTTCTCTTTGAACACCGAGCAGCTCAGGAAGATCCGGATCGGGGAGAGCAGGTCCGACCGCTGGCTCTGGCTCTTCGAAGAGCCTCGGCGCATCCTCGTGTTCTGCAGAGGGGCGACCCAGGGTATCCAACCCGAGAACCCAGGTCAGCTCGAACGGTGGGTGTCGGCGAGAAAGGTGTGGGCCGTGTTCGAGCAGCCCATGACCTGTCCGCACTGTCGCGTCAGCGCGGCGCGCTTCCGTGCCGTGGAAGGAGCTCTCGTCTGCCAGGCATGTGGACGCTCGTGGCGCGTGGATCGCGGCGTTCTGGAGGGCGCAGTCCTTGAGACAGGCGGCTAACTCGCCGTTGCTCGGCGCCGCCCGGACCACGCTCTTTCGACCCAGGACCGAGCCATCACGACGCTCGCGGCCCCACCCTTTCGGTTTGCTGCGCTCCACTTCCTCGCGCTGCGCAGCTTCTTTTACCTACGCGCCGCTCGATCCGGAAGGTAGTTTTTGATGAGGATGGAGCTGTCGGTGCCGAGGGGGGATCCGCAGAGATCGCGTAGGTTTCCATAGGAAGCGGGAGCCGCAGCGGCGCCTCTTCGAGGTCCTACGTTTCGAGGCGGAGCGGCCCGCGGCGGCTCCGCGCCGCGTCGGGGCGCGGAGCCGCCGCCAGCGTCACGGCACGCGGTAGCCGTGGCGCAGGACGGGGAAGAAGCCGAGGTAGAGGTCCGAGCTCCCCGAGACCGCCCCGATGGCAGGCCACTGGAGGTCGATCCGCATGCCGCCGAGCTCGGCGACCTGGCCGCGCAGGAGGTGGCGATAGAAGTGCACGAAGTTCACCTCGCCGTTGGAGCCGTCGTAATAGCCGTGCTGATGGCCGCCGTGCAGGCCGTCGATGCCGTTGTAGAGGCGCAGCGCGTTTTCGTTGTAATGCTCGTAGTTGTGCATCACCTCGTGAAGGAACTCGGCGTTCAGGAGGTCCGGCTTCCCTGCGGTGTAGCTGGTCGAGAACCCGACGTTGGTGCCGTCGAACGCCCACACGATGTTGCACACGTCATCGACCGAGGAGCCGTCGGCCCGGTGCTGCGAGAAGAAATACACGATCATGTCGTACTGGCTGGCCAGGTGCGCGGTCCCGGCCTCCGCCAGGAAGCGCGTGGTGTCCCACCCGTCGTGGTTCTGCTCGTAGATCGGCACGTCCTCGATGGCGGGCAGGACCTCGAGCTCCCAGGTCGCGAGCCCGTAGGACAGCGGCCGGAACCACAGATCGTTGGTCGCCTCGGCCTGCGCCACGAGGTCATCGACGTCCTCATCGAAGAGCACGCCCGTGTTCGACGCGTCCGGCCCGCCCAGCGAGGAGACGTAGTTGATGCTGTTCCGGATGGGCAGGATCGCGATGCGCGTCACCTCCTGGATCCCGAGCGGCGCGCTCGCCGTGGCGTTGACGTTCACGGGCGAGGCGCCGACGGTCACGTCCTGCTCGTAGAACGAGCCGGTGTAGTCGGCCGGCGGCAGCTCGCTGCCAATCCCGACGCCGATCGTGTAATCGCCCGGCGGGAGCGAGAGGGTGGTGGGCGTGGTCCGACCGGTGAAGACGTCGTTCACGTACACCTTGCCGGGCGTCGCGCCTTGAGCCGTCACGGTGACGGGCTGGAACGCGGGCCGGTTCGGGGTGCTCACGGAGAACGTCCGATCCCACACGATCCCCTGCCACACGTCCGACCCGTTGCACGGCGTCGCCGGGCACGACTCGCTCACGACGAGCGCGTCGTCCACCCAGAGCTCGACGCCGGCGCTCGCCGGGCCTCCGGTGTTGAGCAGCTGAACGCGGAGATCGTTGGCGCCGCTCCCGAACCAGCCGCTCACGTCGATGCGCTGGTCAATGTCCGACTCGCCGAGGTGGAACATCCTCCGCTGGATGCCGCCGACCGAGACGGCGATCCGATCGTCGGCGCCCGAAACGCGCAGCTCCACCTTCGAGGGACCGCCAGACGTGCCGCCCACGAAGCGCAGGTTGTCAATCAGGTAGTCGACGGTCGTGTGCGGGACGTTCAGGGCGATCTTGAACGTCAGATCGCTGTAGGTCTGTTGCAGGGCGGTGACGACGCTCGCCGGCACGCTGAACGAGAGCGGTGCGTACGTGCCCGCGGCGAGCCCGGCGAGGCTCACCTGGCCCAGGTAGACGCTGTGGACGCCGCGGGACGGGATATCGACATAGAGCTGCGCGGTGCCGAAGGCGGGCGAGACCGGCGGCTTCAGGTCGAAGGCGAGGGTCGATGTCACGCCCGACACGGTCGAGAGCGGCGCGGACCGGAGCTCCGCGAAGCTGAAGCTCCGCAGCGCGAGCGCGGAGGCGCCCTGCGAGCTGCTGGCGCTCGCGCTCTTCGTGGCGCCGGTCACCGTCCAGTCGGCGGGGCTCTCGAACCCGAGCACCGACGCCGGAGTCGTGAGGGCCTGCCCCACCTGATCGATAAGCTGCTCGTCCGCGTCGGGCGCCTGCGCGCAGGCGCCGAGCACGAGGGCGCAAGAGGTCGTTATCATGAAGCTTACACGTCGCATGAAATGATCTCCTTCGTGGGATTGACGGACCGCCGCTCGCCTCCTCCATCTCTGGAGACGGCGAGCCGGACAGCCCCTCGCTGAGTCGCGGCGCAAGCCGCGTGGCAGCGATCGTTCCTCCAACGCGCCACGTAGACCGGAGCGGCCGCGGGCGGCCGCGTGGCGGCCGCCTCGGCCTGCGATGGCCCGTGGCGCGTCGTTCGATGGTGCTACGCGTTGCGTCCGGGTCGGTTTCGCGACCCTCTCACGCGGCTGCGCGATCGTGGCCACGTGGGCCACGTGGATCGGGTTCGGGTCGGCCGGGGTGCACCGCGAGCGGCCGAAGCCGCGCGTCACGCTACCCGGACGCGCCGCGCCTCTGCGCCGCCCTCCGCCGCCACTCCGGCAAGCGGGCGACCAGGAGCGCGATCCCCGGGAGCAGCACGATCCCCGCGAAGAGCAGCAGCACCGACGTGAGCCGCACGGCGGACGCCCCCACGGCCGCGTAGGTGGCCGAGATGCCCAGGTTGGCCAGGGCCCTCGCCAGGAGCCCCCCGAGCACCAGCGCCGCGGCGACGCCGGAGGGCGGCGACGCCGGAGGGCGGCGACGCGAGGAGCGCTCGAGCCGCCGCCTCGATGCGGTCCGCGAAGAGGAAGAAGGGCACGAGGATGGCCAGGAGGAGGAACATCGCCCGCTTCCTCTCCGCGCTCGGCGAGCCGACCGATGTTCCAGCACGCTCTCCCAGCGTCCACGCGGCGGCCGCCGTACTGGAAGAGCACCGTTCTGCGCCGCAAGGCGCCCGGTGACGCCGCACAGCGTCTCGCGACGCGCCTCCCGGGCCAGACCGACGCCCGGACGGACACGTGTGCCCACGGCTTCGAGCGTGCGCCCCGATACCCACCCGCCCAACGTCCAGCATCAACCGCCTGCATGCAACGGTTAGGCGATGTTGTCCCCAGCAAGGAGCGCAAGTCCTCGGACCGGCAGCTAAGTTTGGGCGGCGGAGCAACTCCACCCCCTTGTAGAGTGCCTCAGCGCGATTCGCTGGTCCCGTTGTGCCGGTACGACGGGCGAGGGCAAGGTCAGCTACGCGCGCCATCGCCGGACGTGCTAAGCCTTCGCGTATGCCGCCCCCCAAGCCCGCTGATGTCGATGCGTACCTCGCTGCCCAACCTCCCGAAGCCCGCGCCGCCCTCGTCAACGTCCGAGCCGCGATGCGCCGTGCTCTCCCAACTTCCGTTGAGGCCATCAAGTACGGAATGCCGGCGTACCTCGTTGATGGCCGCGCCGTTGCATCCTTCGCGGGATGGAAGGACCATTACGCTCTCTACATCGTCTCGTCGACGCTCTTTGAAGCTATCACAAAGGATCTTGAAGGCCGCGAGGCGAGCAAGGGAATCATCCGCTTCAAACTCGACGAGCCCGTGCCCGAGTCCGTCGTGGTGCGGCTCTCGGAGTGGAACGCCGTCGCTGGCGGTATCGCCTCTGACGTCCCGAAGAAGCCGACGAAACCAAAGGCAGCTGCTTCGCCTGCTCCAAAGCGCAACACTCGAAGACGAGCGCCTTGACCGGTTCTTGACGTCGATACAGCGCATCGCGATCCCCGCAGGCCTAACTATCATTCGACTGACCTCGACGAGCAGGTCGAAGGCCGTCCAGGATCCCTCCTTCCGGACTGCCTAACGCCCCTCAACCGAGGCCGGCCTAGCACGGTCCGGAGCCGACCAAGCGACTCCGCCTGTGCCACCGTGTCCCGCTCCCGCTCCAACCTCGCTATAGGGACCATGCTCGAAAATCCCGCTCCGTCTGTCAAACGCGACGAGCGCGCCCCGGGATTTGGGGAGAGTGTGACGACGGCTCGCACCCCCTCGGGACGCCTGGGCCCAGCGCGGGCCCAGCTGCCAAGCCCCGGGCCTGGGGAGCTTGCCCTGACCGATCCGTCGCCTCGGACGGCCGTGGTCGCCTCGCTCGCCAGCACCCTGAGCCGCGCCGTCGCCCTCGGGGACGAGGTGGCGGCGCGGGTCGTTCACGAGGCGATCGGGCGGCTGCTCGGCTGCCGGTGGCGCCGGAGGGATGAGTAAGCTTGCACCGAACGTCGAGCCCGCCCCTCGCGTGGACTCCGCTGCCGGAGCCTTACCGCTCGCCAGCGCCCGCGGGCTCTTCCGAGATCGCCCGCGGCAGTGGCTGCATGCCGATAAGCAGCACCGGTCGGACTGACGGATCTACCCTATGGCGCTGGACAGCATTTGGGCCTTGCGGCGCAGAGCCGATCCGTGAGACTTTCCGTGGGGGAGATCACAAGAGGCGACGGGCTAGATCGACCTGGTCCGGCGGCTTCGGCTGACCAATCGACTGATAGTTGGGCAGACTCACGTATTCTCAGTGCCTTCTGTGTCCCGATAGCTGATCGGTGTTTATGCGTAGTACTCGATGGATCCATAGCTGATGGACAAGCAAGTCGATGTCGTGGTTGTAGGCGCCGGCCCGGTCGGGCTCCTGCTCGCGATCGAGCTCAAGCTGGGCGGCGCCGGTGTGATGGTGCTCGAGCGGCTCACTGCGCCAAGCGTCGCCCTGAAGGGGACTGCGATCGGACCGCTCGGCGTGGAGGCGCTCCAGCGCCGGAGCATGGGCCCAGCGCTCGCCGAGGCGGAAGATCGCCACTTCGCGGCCATGGGACCGGCGGGCGTAGCGAGGCGGGCGCAGGCACACAGGTCCAGAGGGCATTTCGCCCTTCTCCCTCTCCGATCAGAGGCAATGGGCGAGCCCGAACGGCGCATGCTCTGGGTGAACCAGCAGGGCGTGGAGGCGATCCTGGGCGCGCGGGCGGCCGCGCTCGACATAGAGGTACGGCGCGGGTGCGAGGTCACGGGCTTGGACCAGCATGACGATGGCGTCGCGCTCCACTGGGCTTCCCCGGACGGGCCGGAGCATGCGCGCTGCGCCTGGCTGGTCGGATGTGACGGAGGGCGCAGCTCGATCCGCAAGATGGCCGGTTTTGCCTTCCCCGGTACGCCGCCGAGCCAATTCATGTACCAGGCCGTGCTCGACCTCGACCACCCCGAGCGCCTGCCGCGCGGGTCGACCCGCACGCCGGAGGGCGTCGTCATGAACGGACCTCGGCCTCGCTGGCTTGCGATACACGACTTCAGCGGTCCGCCGGCTGATCGCAATGCGCCCGTCACGCGCGAGGAGATCGAAGGCGTGCTGCGCCGAGTCAGCGGCGCGGATGTCCGCGTGACGGCGATGGAGCAGGCGAATCGCTTCACGGACACCGCACGTCTGGTCGACACGTACCGCCGGGATCGCGTCCTGCTCGCGGGTGATGCGGCGCACATCCATTCGCCTTTGGGCGGCCAGGGGCTGAGCCTTGGGCTGGTCGACGCGGCCAACCTCGGCTGGAAGCTCGCCGCCGTCGTTCGCGGCGACAAGCCGGACAGCCTGCTCGACAGCTACACGTCCGAGCGGCGGCCCGTGGCCGAGGCCGTGCTGGCCAACACGCTCGCCCAGGTCGCGCTCACGCGGCCCGACCCGCAGTCGAGCGCAATGCGGCAGATCTTCGCGAAGCTGATGGACATCGACGCCGTGAATGGCTATCTCGACGGACTGACGAGCGGTCTGGCCACGCGCTACGACCTCGGCGCGGAGCGAGACCTGGTCGGACGCCTCACCGGCGATCGCCCGGTCGGCCGCGCCGACGCTCGAACATCGCTGTTCGCGGAGATGGCGGAAGGCGAAGGCATATTGCTCGACGCGTCTCCTGACGGGCACGCGGCCGGTCTCGCCGCCGGATTCACGCGGGTGCGCTGCTTACCGGCCGACGCAGGCCCGTCGATGCTGATCCGCCCCGACGGGTGCATTGCTTGGGCCGGCGACGTGGGAGACGTCGAGGGGTTCGTGGACGCGCTTGAGCGCTGGTTCGCGTCCGCCGCTCCCCGGCCAGGCGGCTTCCAGGAACGGTCATGCTCGGCCGGGCCATCGTCCTCCGCGCCGTCGCGATCGGAGCAGCGAACGTAGCCGACGACGTCACCACAGGCGGTCAGCTAGCCGGCGTCCTGAGCCGCGCCTTCGCCCTGGGGGATGAGGGTGCGGCGCGCGTCCTTCACGAGGCGATCGGTCGGCTGCTCGGCCTGACGCCAGCACCGGACGGGCGAGCTAGGTCGCGCCGACGGCAGCAGGCCGCATAGCTGCCCATCTTTACGTGGCTGAATGACGGCTCCGCTTTCGCCAGATCCCCCGCGGCGCCTCGTACCCGAGCGCCCGGTAGGTCGCGTCGACGAGCGCCTGGCCTCGCTCATTGAGCCCGATCCCCGGTCCCTGCTTGTTCATCATGTACCCGAACGACATCCCCGCGCCGGGATCCGCGAAGCCGATCGAGCCGCCCATCCCCGGGTGGCCGAAGGCCTCCTCGGAGAGCAGGACGCTGTCGCCCGCGAGGCCCGTCTTGCGGTTGTCGACCGTCTTCATGAAGCCCAGCGAGAAGCGGGTGCCGCCGAGGATCACGGCGTCCACCGCCACCGCGGATTGCACGGCCCCCATGGCCGCCACGGTCTCCTCGCTGACGAGCCGCACCCCGCCCATCGCGCCGCCCAGGGCCAGCGGGGCGTACATGCCCGCGAGGCCCCGCGCATTCGTGATGCCGTTCGCCGCCGGGATCTCGGCGGCGTGGGCCTCGCGGGTATTGTATCCGCTCGGCTCGAAGAACCCGCCCGTGTTCCCCGCGACGAACCCCTGAAGTGAGGTCGGATCCGCCACGATCGCGCGGAAGAAAGCGGACATGTCCTCCAATCGCGCAGGCGGATCGGCGGGGATGTACGGCGCGACGCGGTCCTCCTCGGACGCGGGCAGACCGATCCAGAAATCGAGGCCGAGGGGGCGGGCGACCTCCTCCCGGAAAAACGTGCCGAGGGAGCGCCCCGTCACGCGACGCACGACCTCTCCCACGAGAAAGCCGAACACGAGGGCATGATAGCCGTGCCGCGTGCCCGGCTCCCAGAAGGGCGCCTCGCCCGCGAGCGCGTCGACGGTCCCACGCCAATCGTAAAATCCCCCGAGGGGCATCGGCTTTCGCAGGGCCGGGACCCCGGCCTGGTGTGTTAGGAGCATCCGCACGGGGATCCGCTCCTTGCCTCCCTGGGCGAATTCGGGCCAGTAGGCCGCGACCGGCGCGTCGAGATCGAGCAGGCCTCGATCGACGAGGATGTGCGCGCAGAGCGCCGCGGCGCCCTTCGTGCTGGACCAGACGATGCCGATGGTGTCCGAAGACCACGGCTTGCCGGTCGCGGGATCGGCAATGCCGCCGTGGAGGTCGACCACGACCTTGCCGCCCACCGTGACGCAGACGGAGGCGCCGACCTCGCCGCGCTCCGCGAAATTGCGCGCGAAGACCTCGCGCACTTCCTTGAATGCCCCCTCGCACTTGCCCTGGATGTCGAACATGCCATCCTCCCTCGTTCGGGATGGCATCCTATCCCAGATGACGGCGCGACACGGCGATGAATCGGTGCGGTCGGGAGGGGACGCCTATCCCGTCTCCGCCTCGCTCGGCTTCGCGCGCCCGACCTCGGCCAGCAGCTGCTCGAGCGCCGGCAGGCTCGGGGGCTTGGCCAGCCCCGCACGCGCACGTGGTCCTCCCCCGCTTCCGCGGACAGTCTCACTATGCCGCGCGCGCGGCCACGTAGGTCTTCAATTCGAACTCGATCGGGCTCATGTAGGCGAGCCGTGAGTGCCGGCGTTTCAGGTTGTAGAAGTTGTCGATGTAGTCGCTGACCGAGGCGGTGGCGGCCGCTCGCGTCGGGTAGCGCTCGTACTCGACCAGCTCCGCCTTCAGCATCGCGAAGAAGCTCTCGGCGGGCCCTGCGGAGGCACGGGCGGCGGCATGGGCATCCCCCTGCACGCTGCCACCCGCCGGAGATCGTCGGGCCTGCGGAGGACGTGGGCGACGACGATCGCCGTCACCCCCCTGCCTTCGGCGACCGGCGTTCGCGCCTCGGTCAAAACGCTGGGCTTGCCGGCGGTCACGTCGATCACCCTCCGAATTTGGACCGTTTCGCCTTGCAAGTCGAAACCCAGGTCGAGGTCGAGCGCGATCCGGTCCCCTTCGCCGAGGTCGGGCTTGACCGTGAAACGGAATGGCATGCTGCCTGGCGCGTCCAGCCTGATCTCCGCCCGCACGCCTGGCGTCGCCAGGATATGAGGCGTCATGAGCACGCCCACGTCCGGCTCGCGCAAGAGCTCTTGAATCGACGCGCTCCGCAGATCACGCGGAGGCTTGGCGGGAACCTCGAGGATTAGGACCTCGATGAAGACGTTCGGCACGCCGGCAGCCGGCGAGGAGACCTCCGGCGAAGGCGCGCACGGCGCGACCATCTGGGCGCGGAGCCTCGGCAGAGGGTCGGGCTCGGGCGACGTCCCGCCGCACGAGCAGATCGACACGGCAACCCACAGCGACGGGAGCAAAGCGATTCGGGATCTACAGTGGCCTCGCACGCATTACATGACTGCAGGCGCCGTGCCACCGCGAACTACGCGGCATGCAGAGCTTTCGAGCCATGCGCCCGTGTCATCGAGGCAGGACCTCGCGCTAGTTTTGGGCCTGCCGAGACAATTTGTCACTGCCACCGCGACCTCAGCAGGGCCCCGGCCAGGACCAGTGGTGATCGACGACGTGAACGCCGTGCCCGAAGCGTTGACCTGGGTGCCGGTCGAGTCGAAGCACCGCACGCGGACGGTCGTCGTCCCGGAGGGCGACGCGCCCCAGTTGACGGAGGAGAACGATACGCTCCCGGGGCCTGAGGAGCCGGAGCTGGCCGAGGAGATCGCGCGCCTCGACGGGCCCGTGGGGGGATGGTGCCTGCTGCTCGCCGACGCGGTGCGGGTCCGCGAAGGCCACCTCCCGGCGGCGGTGGGTCTCGCTACCGGCGCGAGCTTGCTCGCTGCTCCGGTCCCGTGTCGAGTAGCCGGCCGATGGCCTCGTGAACGACCCGGGCCGCCTCCTCGTCCCCGAGGGCGACTGCGCGGCTCAGGGGGCCGGCGAGCGAGGCGACGATGGCGACCGAGGCGAGGGATCGACCAGCGCGAGCTCGTCGAGCCCCACGCTCGCCGGTTGGGCCGGGGTTGGGTCCATGGCTCCCGAGGGGGTGCGATTCGTCGTCACGCCCCCCAGGAACTCCGAGGAAAGCGACGGATCGCGACGATTCGTCACCGTGGCGGAATCCTGGCGGGATTTCTGACCCGCGGAGCCAGGGCAAGGTCCGGAGCGCGGCGGCCGCGGCGGGCCCCGCGCGGAGGTGCTTCCCGGTTCTGACCCGCGGAGCCAGGGCAAGGTTCGGCGCGCGGCGGCCGCGTCGGGCGCCGCGCGGCGGCCGCGGCGGGCCCCGCGCGGAGGTGCTTCCCGGCGCTGCCCGCGGCGCTCCGGCTGAGGGCGCGGCGCTCCGGCCGACATGTCGCCGCGGCATCCGCCTCGGGCGTGGTATCGTCGCCCCGATGTTGCGGGCCCAGGGCGGCGCATCGGCTGTCGTCCGCTACCTGCTCTTCGACGAGATCGGGGCCGGCGGCATGGCGACGGTGCACCTCGGCCGCCAGCACGGCTCGGCCGGGTTCCGGCGGACCGTGGCGGTCAAGCGGCTCTACCCGCAGTTCGTGCGGGATCCCGACCTCGTGGCCATGCTGCTCGACGAGGCGCGCATCGCGGCGCGCATCCGGCACCCGAACGTGGTCTCGACGATCGACGTGGTGTCGAGCGGCGGCGAGGTGCTGCTCGTGATGGAGTACGTGCACGGCGAGGCGCTCTCGCGCCTGCTCCGCGCGGCGACGAAGGACGGCGGCGCGCCCCCGCCGCGCATCGCCTGCGCGGTGCTCGCCGGCGCGCTCCACGGCCTGCACGCGGCGCACGAGGCCACCGCGGAGGACGGCGCCCCGCTCGGCCTCGTGCACCGCGACGTGTCGCCGCACAACCTCCTCGTCGGCGAGGACGGGGTGGCGCGCGTGCTCGACTTCGGCGTGGCGAAGTCGGCCGGGCGCGCGCAGATCACGCGCGACGGGCAGCTCAAGGGCAAGCTCGCGTACATGTCGCCCGAGCAGATCGCGGGCGAGCCGCTCGACCGGCGCGCGGACGTGTACGCGGCCGGGGTGGTGCTGTGGGAGACGCTGACGGGCGAGCGCCTGTTCGAGGGGCGGGGCGAGGCGCTCTCGATCCTGCGGCTGCTGCAGGCGGGCGTGGATCCGCCGAGCGCGCGCCGGCCCGGGGTGCCGCCGGAGCTGGAGGCGATCACGCTGCGCGCGCTCGCGCGCGGGCCCGAGGACCGGTTCCCGACGGCGCGCGAGATGGCGCTCGCGCTGGAGGCGACGGGCCTCGCGGCCTCGACCTCGGAGGTGGGCGCCTGGGTGACGTCGCTCGCGGGCGAGGCGCTGGCGCAGCGCGCGGCGCTGATCGCCGCGATCGAGCCGGGGGCGGCCACGCCGAGCGACCCGGGGGCGGCCGCGCCGAGCGACCCGGGGGCGGCCGCGCCGAGCGACCCGGGGGCGGCCGCGCCGAGCGACCCGGGGGCGGCTGCGCCAAGCGCGCTGGGGGCGGCCACGCCAAGCGCGCTGGGGGCGACCGCGCCGAACGAGCCGGGGGCGACCGCGCCCAGCGCGGCGCCCGAGCTCGCGCCGGCCGGGACGGGCCCGGCGGAGGGCGCCATGACGGGCCCGCCGCCGGCCGCGGGCCCGGCGGAGGCCGCCGCGCCCAGCGCGCCGCAGGCCGAGGGTCCGAGCCGGCAGCGCTGGGGCGCGGTCGCGGCGGCGGGCGCGGCGCTCGCGATCGCGGCGGCAGCGATCGGCTTCGCGCGCGCCGACGCGCCGCTGCGCGCCCGCGCGAGGGCCGGCGTCGCGGCCGCGGCGCAAGAGCGCGGGGCGGCGCCGCCGGCGGCGGCCGCGCAGGGGGCGCAGGGCGCGGCGGGCGCAGCAGGTGCGGCCGGCGCTGCCGGCGCTGCCGGCGCTGCCGGCGGCGCGGGCGTGCCGGCGGCGCCGGGAAAGCCGTCCGCGTCCGCAGCGCCCGCTGCGTCCGCTCCGACGGCGACGCCCGCGGCGTCTGCCGCGACGGCAGCGCCCGCCGCGTCCGGCGCAACGGCGACGCCCGCCGCGCGGCCCGCCGGCGCCGGCGCGCGCCGGCTGCCGCGCCGCGAGCCCGCGCGCGACGGGTGCAATCCACCGTTCGTCATCGATGGACAGGGCCACAAGCGCTACAAGCGCGAATGCTTCTGACGGAGGCCGGATGAACCAGCGCACCCCTCGCCGCCTTCTCGTCACCGCCGCCCTCTCGGCCGTCGCCTGCCTCCTGCCCGCCCGCGCGCGCGCCGGCGACGCCGAGGCCTGCTTCACGGCCTCCGAGGAGGGCCAGCGCCTGCGCGACGAGGGCCGGCTGCGCGAGGCGCGGGCGCGCTTCATCGCGTGCGGCGGAGCCGGCTGTCCCGATCTCGTCCAGGCGGACTGCGCGGGCTGGCTCTCCGACGTCACGGCGCGCGTGCCGACGCTGATCCTGAGCGCCCAGGACGAGCAGGGCCAGGACGTGGCCGACGTGCAGGTGACGATCGACGGCGCGCCCCTCGCCGCGCGGCTGGACGGCAAGGCCGTCGAGGTCGACCCCGGCGAGCGCGTGCTCCGCTTCGAGCGCGCGGGCAGCGCTCCTGTGGAGCTGCGGCTCGTGGTGCGCGAGGGAGAGAAGCTGCGGCGCGTGTCGGCCCGCCTCGCGCGGCCGGCTGCGCCGGGAGAGGCCGCGGGCGCGCCGGGAGGGGGCGCGGCGCCGGGAGGGGGCGCGGCGCCGGGAGGGCGCGCCATTCCGCCCCGCGAGGACCGCGCGTCGCCCGCGGGCGCGCTCGTCCTGCCCATCGCGCTCGGCGGCGTCGCGGTCGGCAGCGGCGTCGCCTACGCGGCGCTCGGCCTGAGCGCGCGCGCCGACGCCGACCACCTGCGGGCGACCTGCGCGCCGCGCTGCACCGAGGCGGACGTCGACGCCGTGCGGACGAAGATCCTCGCCGCCAACATCGCGTTCGGCGTCGGCGTGGCGGCCCTCGGCGGCGCGGTGGCCGCGCTCCTGCTGGGCCGCTCCGAGCCCGCCGCGCCCGCCGCCGCCGCGGTGCATGTCGTCCCCTTGCCCGGCGGCGGCGCCGCCGCGCTCGGCGGCCGGTTCTGAGGTGGCACGCTCGCCGCGGCCCTGCGGCCGCGGGCGGGCTCCCGGCTCAGAACGAGCCCTCGCGCAGGTTGATGCCGTGCTCGAGGTACGCCTTGAGGCAGCAGGCCATGTGCATCCAGCCCTGACAGTTCCCGTAGGAGGCCTGCAATCCCTGCTCGCTCTCCTTCCAGCCCGACTCGGAGATCCGGACCATCGTCGAGCTCGGGCCGAGGGCCTCGAAATGCATCTCGACCCGCGTGTTGTAGGGGAGCTCGTTCACCGTCTTGCCGTCGCCCCCCTCCCCGGGCTCGCTGGCCGCCCACTCGAAGGCGATGAGCTTGTCGGCGATCACTTGCTTGACGTAGACCGGGAACGGCTTGCCGCCGTCGAAATCGGCGAAGCTCCACATGACGGTCTTCCCCTCGTCGAGCGGCCCGCTCGCGCCGCCCGTCGTGAAGTACCCGCTGAGCTTCTTCGGGTTGTAGACCGCATCGAAGACCTCGCTGACGGGCTTCTGAACTTTCGTCTGCACCTGAAACTTGAGCTCCATGACGCCTCCTTTTCGCGGCGATGCCCCGGCCGCGCATGACGTGCGGACGCGCCGGCGCGCGAGCGCACCAGCGAACCAGCGAACCAGCGCGCCGACGCGCCGACACACCGGCGCCGGCGCGCGGACGCACCGGTGCGCCGGCCGCACGGACCGATGACCACGCGTCGATTGACCGCCCCCGCATCATGTTATATTATTATAACATGTCAAGCGCGGATCCGGATGACCTCGTCTTCAAGGCGCTGGCAGACGGTCGGCGGCGGGAGATCCTCGACCTGCTCAAGGACGGGCCGAAGACCACGGGCGAGCTCTGCGCTCATTTCGCCGACTGGGATCGCTGCACGGTGATGCAGCACCTCGGCGTGCTGGAGAAGGCCGAGCTCGTCATCGTCAAGCGCGAGGGGCGCCACCGCTGGAACTACCTGAACGTGCTCCCCGTCAAGCGGATCCACGACCGGTGGATCAGCCGCTACGCGTCCGCCGCCGTCGACCTGCTCGACCGCCTGAAGCGCGATCTGGAGACGTGAGGCCGGGGAGGCCGGCGCCTCGACGCGGAGCGCGTTCCTGCTCGACGCCGTCCGGAGGCGCGTCTATCCCCTCCGTCATGGAAAGCTCGCCGCGCACGCTCCGGTGCGTGCTCACCCTGACCACCTCGCTCGCCCTCGCCTGCGTGACGGGCTGTGGAAAGGACGTCCAGCAGCCGTCGCCGGAGCGCGCGCCCGGGGCTGCTCAGGAAGGAAACGCCATGTCGCTCTACGACTTCACCGTGAAGACCATCGACGGACAGGACCGCTCCCTCGGCGACTACCGTGGCAAGGTGCTGCTCGTGGTGAACACCGCATCGGAGTGCGGCTACACGCCGCAGTACGCGGGGCTCCAGGCGCTCCACGATCGGCTCGAGGCTCGCGGCTTCGCCGTCCTCGGCTTCCCCTCGAACGATTTCGGCGCGCAAGAGCCGGGGACCGACGCCGAGATCGCCGCCTTCTGCTCCACGAAGTACGGCGTCAGCTTCCCGATGTTCTCGAAGATCCCCGTCAAGGGGGGCGGCAAGCACCCGCTCTACGCCTTCCTCACGCAGTCTGCGCCCGCCGGAGAGGTCAAGTGGAACTTCACCAAGTTCCTGATCGGCAAGGACGGGTCGGTGATCGGGAGGTTCGAGTCGTCCGTGGCGCCGGACGACCCGAAGCTCACGCAGGCCATCGACAAGGCGCTCGGCGGGTGAGCATCGGCGTCACCCGCGCATCCTTCGCCCTCCGGCGGCTCGGCTCCACCGCGGCACGCGAGAGGAGGGCCGCATCTCACGCCGACTGGGTGGCGACGTAGACGCTGCGCCAGAACCGCTCGAGAGCCCCCGAGAACAGAAAGTTGGAGGCTTGTGTCATCACGATCCCGATCAGCCCGCGGCCGGGATCGTTGATCCAGGACGTCCCGAAGCCGCCGTCCCAGCCGTAGCGCCCGGGCACCTCCGAGACCGCGTCCGGCGCCGTGATCACGGCCAGCCCATAACCCCAGCCATGCGTCTCGAAGAAGCCCGGGAAGAACGAGGACGCCGCCTTCTGCGCCGGCGTGAGATGGTCGGTCGTCATCTCGCGCACCGAGGCGGCGCTCAGGATCCGCCGGCCCTCGTGCGCGCCGCCGTTCATGAGCATGCGCGCGAACCGGAGGTAGTCGTCCACCGTCGACACGAGCCCGGCGGCGCCCGAGGGGAACGTCGGCGGGCTGGCGTAGGCGCTCTCGGCGCCGTCGCGATCCATGCGCGTCTTCGTCCCCGTCTGCTCGTCGGTGTAGTAACCGCAGCCCGCGAACCGATCGAGCTTGTCCGCCGGCACGTGGAAGTCGGTGTCCCGCATCCCGAGCGGCGCGAGGATGCGCTCCCGCACGAACGCATCGAAGCCCTGGTCGGCCGCGCGCCCCACGAGCACCCCCTGCACCAGGCTCCCCGTGTTGTACATCCACTGCGCGCCCGGCTGATGCATGAGCGGCAGCGTCCCGAGCCGCCGGATCCACTCGTCTGGCCCGTGCGGCGTCATCGGCACCGGCTGCCCGTTGGCGAGCTCCAGCTCGTCGATGGCCTGCTGGATCGGCAACGAAGCGTCGAACAGGACTCCAAAGCCCATCGTGAACGTCATCACGTCGCGCACCGTGATCGGCCGCTCCGAGGGCACCGCCTCGTCGATCGGACCGTCGATGCGCGCCAGCACCTTCCGGTCCGCGAGCTCCGGCAACCATCGCTCGACGGGGGCGTCGAGGTCGAGCTTGCCTTCCTCGACGAGCATCATCACCGCCGTCGCGGTGACCGCCTTCGTCATCGAGGCGATCCGGAAGATCGTGTCCCGCCGCATGGGCCTGCTGCCGCCGACCTCGGTCACGCCCACCGCGTCCACGTGCACGTCGTCGCCGCGCGCGACCAGCCAGACAGCTCCCGGCATCTGCCCCGCCGCGACCTCCGCCGCCATCACCTCGCGCGCGGGCGCCAGCGCGCCGGACGCCGCGTCCTGCCCTGGCCGCGGCTCGTCTCCGTCCCCGCCCAGCGCACACCCCGGCGCCGCGACGCTGACCATGGCTCCCAGAAAGTCTCGCCTTGTCATGACCATGCCTCTCCGAGCGGGGGCGCCTGCCCCTGCCGAAAGCACTGACTGCCCGCGCCCGAAAAACTCATCGGTGCCCCGTCACGATCGCCGCCGGGCGGTGGAGGTGCGCCAGCCCACCGAGGTTCGAGCCCCGCGGCGCCCGGGGGTTCCGGGGGAGAGCTCTTCGCCGGCCCTCTCGTGTCCGCCCGTGTCCACCCGGCCCTGGGTCGACGCCGCCTCGCGCCCAGCAACGTCGACCCCGGCAAGAGCCGCACGGGGCCGCACCTATGGGCGGGGCACAGCCCAGCGGGCGGGCGCGGTCGTTCGAGCAGCCGGAGGCGCAGCTTGCGCCCGAGCGGCGCTCGACCCGCCCTGACACGCGGAGCGAGCGCCGGCGTTCCGCGTGCGCCTGGGGGCGGAGGTGCCCCGCGGCGAGCCCCGTCAATACTTGTAGTAACCCAGGTAGTTGTCGTGCCAGGTGTGCGGATCCTGGGGCTCGTAGAAGCGAACCGACCGGATGTTCGCGTCGGCGAACGCGCCTCCGGTGGACCAGTACAGGGACAGCCGCGCCTCGTTGGGCACGCAGAGATAGTTGTCGCCCCAGTGGGTCGTCCACGGCTCGGCAGTCTCGTTGATCCGGTAGCACCTCATTCCGGCGATGGCGTTGTCATAGCTCCACCGAAAGCCGATGTTGTCGGTCGAGCAAAGGTAATTGTTGCCCCAGCCCCCTCCGACGTCCGAGGGCTCGATGATCTGCGTGCAATACTTGCCGACGATCGGCCCGTTGCTGGAGAAGACGATGCCGGCGTCGAGCGACGGAGGGACCGGCTCCCCTTCCTCGCCCCCCGTGCCAGGCCCGCCCTCCTCGCCGCCGCCGGGGGGCTCGGCCTCTCCGGGGCCGGGAGGATCCCAGTCGCCGCCGCCCTCGTTACAGTCGAACTCGATCCATAAACCAGACTCGTAGTAGTAACACGTCTGATCCAGGCGCTGCTCCGCGCGGCCGACCTGCTCGTCCTGCGCGCTTTCCTGGCCGGACGGCTGCGCCGCGTCCACGACGCAGCCGGAGAGGAGAGCGCTCGCGGCAAACAGCGGGAGGATGGCGAGGTGTGTCTTCATCATGACGTAGTCCTTTCGACAGGCCTTGCTGTCGGGCAGCACTACGCGCCTGGCCCGGATCGGTTTCACGATCCGGACGACGCTCGTTGCCGGGCGGATCCGAAGGTTGCGCCCAGCCAACGCCATCGGCGTGGCCCCTTGCGGCGCTCGCCGGGGTCGCGCCCGTCGCCGACCTCAACGAGTTCCCGGACGCTCGCGCGCGGCCGCCGTCAAAATTGACCAGGTGGCCCGGATCGGGGTGCGTGAGGTCCGGCTGCCCAAATTGATGCGGTCTCCGAATGAGCGCCGACAGGGATTGCCTCGGTGCTCGATCGCTTCCTGCGATCCGCTGACCAACCCTGGGCACGCGGCCTGGATCACCGCGTCCAGGTCCTCGATCTCACGGTCGCCGTTTACACTATTTCACATGATCGCCGTTGCGCTCCGGCGGGCCAGCGCTGCCATACTGAGGCGGATGATGCGCCGCTCGATGCTTTACCCGCTATGGCTCACCCTATGGCTCCTTTCGGGCTGCGCTCCCGGCCAGCCCGACGCTCGCTCCCGCCTCGATGAGCCGGGGGACAGCGTCGCGTGGAGCCAATCGGACGGCGTCGAGATCATGCGACCGTCGTATGAGGCGCGGCTGACGGCAGCCGGCGCCCTGCGCGTGCGCGCGCGGACGGCCGCGGACCTCTCCTCGGCCGCGCTGGAGGTGCGGACGGCGTCGATCGCGCGCGGGTCGGCCCGCGTCCCCGAGGCGGAGCCCCCGCGGACCGACGCCGGCGACATCGTCATCGAGCACGGCACGTGCGTCGAGCGGCTGCGCAGCCGGATCGAGGGCGTCGAGCAGACCTGGGCGTTCGCGCGGGAGCCCGACGGCTCGGGCGATCTGAAGGTGCGCGTCCGGACCACGGGCCTGCCGCTCGCGGGGCAAAGCGCGTCCGGGATCCGGTTCGCCGATGCCTCCAGCGCGCTCGTCTATGGACGCGCCACCTGGGTCGACGCCGGCGGACGGAGCACCCCCCTGCCCTACGCGGTCGAGGGGCGCGACATCGTCATCACCGTTCCCGAGCCCGTCCTGGAAGACTCGGCCTACCCTGCCCTGCTCGATCCTCTGATCGGGCCCGAGATGTCCCCGACCGACATCGCGCGCGGGCCCGCGATCCGCGACCAGATGAACGGCGACGTGGGGTTCGACGGCACGAACTTCCTCGTCACCTGGGTGGACGCACGGGCCGGCGAGACGTCGAAGCTGGTGATGGCGGCGCGCCTGTCGCCGGATGGGAGCTTGCTCGACCCGGACGGAATCGTGATCGGCGCGCACTCGGACCACCCTCCCGCCGTCGCGTTCGACGGGACGAACTACCTGATCGTCGGCGACCGGGACCCCAGCTGCTGCGCCCCCGAAACGATGGGCTGGCTCGTGTCTCCTGCGGGGGAGGTGCTCGACCACTTCGTGATCGCAGACCATGGAAGGGATCCAGATGTCGCCTTCGACGGTTCCAATTACATCGTCGTCTGGAACGATGGCAGGAACTGGGACGACGGTTACCAGGATATTTATGGCGCCCGCGTCACGCCGGCGGGCACCGTCCTGGATCCGGACGGGATCGCGATCTACACGAGCCCGCATGTCGATACAGAGCCCGCCATCGCCTCCGGGCCGGGCCATTCCCTCGTCACGTTCTCACAGCAGACGCGGGACGGCGACTACGTAGGCGTCCTGGCCGTGCGCCTGGACGGCACGGGGACTCCCGTCGATGCGACGCCCCGGGTGCTGGGCAGCGGGGCAGATGACGAAAGCTCCGTCGCCTTCAACGGAGACGAGTTCCTCGTCGCGTGGCGCAGACACTGCGTGCGCGTGACGCCCGACGGCGACGTGCACGACACGCTCGAGGTGTGCTCGTATTCCTCGTACCCGGCCGTCGCCGTCGACGGCACGACCTTTCGTGTGTTTGGCGGGGACACCGTTGTCGACGTGCTGCCCGACGGCTCGCTCGGAGAGTCCGTCGATGTGCCCGTGCTCGGGTTGCGCGGGCGCCTGGCGTGCGGCGGCGGCGTGTGTTTGGCCGTGCAGAGCAACGAGATGGCCGAGGGCACGTCCAGCGAGCGCGACATGTCGCCGTTCCCGTTCGACCTGGACGTGTACGCGGGCCGCCTGCGAGGGCCGACGCCGCTCGACCCGACGCCCATCGCTGTCACGGGGGGGCCAAACTTCCATGAGAGACCGCACGTGGCCCACGACGGGACCAACTACCTCGTCGTCTGGGAGGACTTTCGTTCAGACACCTTGAACGGCGATCTTTACGGGGTCATCGTCGATGCGGGCGGGACGCCGCTGCCACCTGGAACATTCCCCATCTCCACGGCTCCGGGCAAGCAGACGAAGGTCTCCGTCGTGTTCGATGGGACGGACTACCTCGTGGCGTGGCAGGATACTCCTCCCCGCGAGATCCGCGCCGAGACACACACGTTTGTGGCGCGCGTAGCGACGAACGGCAGCGTGCTGGATCCTGGCGGTGTTCGGCTGCTCCCGACGAGCCGGGCCTCCGCCTCCCCTGCGCTGACCGTGCGCGACGGGGAGGTCCTGGTCGCCTGGGCAAGCGAGCTCGGGCCGCGGGTAGCGCGCCTGGTCGGGTTGACCGCCGAGCCGCCCGACGGGATCGCCGTGGGCGAGAGCACCTACGAGACCGCCATGGCTTCCGGCTCGTCCACGTCGCTCCTCGTGTGGACGGGGATCTTCGAGGATAGGGTTTTGCACGCCGCTCGCATCGGAGCCGACGGCGCGGTGCTCGACCCTGGCGGCTTCGAGCTCACGTCAGAGCCGTATGCCAACTTCGACGTGGCGTTCGACGGGACGAGCTACATCGTCGTATGGAGAGAATATCCCGATCTCGTGGGGGTTCGGATCAGCGAGGATGGCACGCTCCTCGGGGGCCTGGAGCTGCCCAGAGATCTCTCTGCGTACGAGCCTGCGCTGGTGCATACAGGGCTCAGCACGCTGGTGGTATGGCGGCAAGAGGGTGCCGGGTCGATGGGCTTGCGGCTGGACACGAACGGGCGCCCCCTCGACGCGTCTCCGCAGCTGCTGACGACGGCGTCACCGCTCTATGGCAGCCCCGTGGCCCTGGCGAGCGACCGGGCAGGCAACGGGCTCCTCGCGCTCACCGCGTACGACGCCACGGCGGGCGTCCACGCTCAGCGATTGCGCGTGCATACCTTCTACGATGATGGCCTGAGCGACCCCGGCGGAGCGGGCGGAGCGGGAGGTGCCGGCGGCACGGGCGGCGCAGCCGGCACCGGCGGCACGGGAGGTGCAGGCGGCACAGGCGGAGCGGGAGGTGCCGGCGGTACAGGCGGAGCGGGAGGTGCAGGCGGCACAGGCGGCACAGGCGGAGCGGGAGGTGACGGCGGCACAGGCGGCACAGGCGGAGCGGGAGGTGACGGCGGCACAGGCGGCGCCGAGGCGAGCACGAGCTCGGGCGCGGAGAGCGCGGCCGCTGGCAGCGGGGTCACGTCGTCGGGCTCAGCGGGTAACGGCGGCGATCCGGCTGCGGGCGCAGGCGGCGGCGCCTCCAGCGGGCCGAGCGCTGCCGACCCTGGCGACAGCGGCTGCAGCTGCCGCACAGCCTCCTCGAGCTCGAGCCGAGCGCACGCCGGCCCGCTCGCCATGCTGGCGCTCCTCCTGCTCCGTCGCGGCGCGAAGCGCGCTCGCGGCCCGGTATCCAGGCCGCCAACGTAGTTGTTCCGCGCGAGCGCGGGCTCGCTGGAAGGACTCACACCGACGAACCGAGTCAAGGATCCGCGCGACATCGAACGACGGCAGATCGGGCGAGTGACGCACGAGGGCTGGCCGTGACGGCGCCCGAGGCGAGGAGAGCCCGCCTGGGCATGGATCTCTCGAGCCGCTCGACGCCGCCGCGGCGCTCCTCAGAGCTTCGCCGCCACGAGCTGGGCGAGCTCCACCATCCGGTTGGAGAAGCCCCACTCGTTATCGTACCAGGCGAACACCTTCGCGAAGCGCTCCCCGATCACCTGCGTCAGCGTCGCGTCGAAGATCGACGAGCGAGGATCGCCCAGATAGTCGCTCGAGACCAGCGGCTCTTCGGTGTAGCCGAGGATGCCGCGCAGCGGACCCTCGCTGGCGCGCTTCATGGCCGCATGGATCGCGTCCTTCGAGAGCGGCCGGGTGCTCTCGAACGTGAGATCGACGAGCGAGACGTCCATCGTGGGCACCCGCATCGATTGCCCGTCGAACCTGCCGGCGAGCGCCGGCAGGCACTCGCTGAGCGCCTTGGCGGCGCCGGACGACGTGGGCACGATGTTCTGCGCGGCCGCGCGGGCGCGCCGCAAGTCGCCCTTGCGGTGCGGCACGTCCAAGAGGACCTGATCGTTGGTGTAGGCGTGCGTGGTCGTCATCAGCCCGCGCTCGAGGCCAAAGGCCTCCAGGAGCACCTTGGCCACGGGGGCGAGGCAGTTGGTGGTGCACGAGCCGCACGAGAGGACGCTGTGCGCCGAGGCGTCGTAGTCCTCGGCGTTGACGCCGAGCACGATCGTCGCGTCGTGACCCTTGGCGGGGGCGCCGATGATCACCTTGCGCGCGCCGGCCGCGAGGTGCGCGGCCGCCTTGTCGCGATCGCTGAACAGACCGGTGCACTCGAGCACGATGTCCACGCCGAGCTCGCGCCACGGGAGCTTGGCCGGATCCTTCTCGGCGAGCACGCGAACGGAGCGCTCGTCGATCAGCAAGCCCCCCTCGGCGGCTACGGCGCGCCGCTCGGCGCGGCCGTGCACCGTGTCGTAGTTGTAGAGGTGAGCCAGCGTCTCGGGGCCCGTCAGGTCGTTGAGCGCCACCAGCTCGATGTCCGAGGCGCCGCGCTGCGACAGGACGCGCGCGATGCAGCGCCCGATGCGCCCGAAGCCGTTGATCGCGATTCTCTTGCTCATTTGCGGTTCTTCCTTCGTGGTTGGGAGCCGGATGGCCGCCCCGGACGAGGCTCTGCGCCGCGCGTGGCCGCGTCCGGCGCGGGAGCGGCGCCGAACGCAGCGAACAGCTTGTAGGCGACGCGATCGAAGTCATCAAGATCCCGCTCGTCCAGCGCGGAGACCACCCGCGCCGCGAAGCGCCCGCGCGCGTCCACGACGCGCCGGCGCATGCGCTCCCCCGCGGGGCTGAGCGTGAGCACGTACTCGCGCCGGTCTTCGCGGCTCGGCTCGCGCTCGACGAAGCCCCGCTCCAGCAGGGTCTGGAGCGTCCGCCCCGTGAGCGTCGCCGCCATGTCCGTGGCGCGCGCCAGCTCGGCCTGCGAGATGCCGGGGTGCTCGCCGATGTAGCGCAGGAACCTGGCCTGCACGCTGAACAGCCTCTCGTCCGCGTAGGTCTCGTCGGAAACGGCCATCAGGCACTTCCATAGTGCCCCGAATTTCTCGATGAACTCGATGGGGTCTCGGGTCCGGGGCGACATGATGCACCTGGTATACTAGTTCGATACACCTGGTGCACGAATTTTCGTATACCTGGTGCATCTTCTCGGCGCGCCGGGGCGGCCCGCCTCGGCGCGCCGTCTCCGGAGCGCGCGATGTCCCTACAGCGGGGCGAACGTGCACGCACCGCGGGCGCAGACGGGCCTGGACGCGAGGCAGGCAGGCGTGCCGTAGGGGCAGCCCATCCTCCGATGCTCGCGGCATACGGTCGCGTTGAGGTGGGAGATGACGCGCCTCATCTGCTGGACGCCCGCCCGGTTGATCACCTCACCACAAGTGCCGCCGCAGTCGGTGCTCGTATCGACCATGACGCAGTCGTTGTCGGTAGCACATGCCCGGTAGGCGGCCCGGACGCGCTCCACCTGGCTGGAGGCGTGGTCATGCCGCCGCTGACAGGCCCTCCAGTCCACCTCTCCCTCGTCCTCCGTGCGTTCCATGCTGTCGGTGAAGCCCGCGATCGCGAGCGAGAATGAAGCCATGGCAAAGAGCGCAGAGATCCCCAGACGAATCCGGTTCGTGTTCATGCTGCCTCCATCGCGCGCGTGCTCGCCGTCGCCGGCGACGCGGGCGCGTCGCGCGGCTCCTTGTCTGTCATGGGGCTCCACCCCCGGGAACGGAAGGCGCTCGATACAGCGGCGGGCGAGCGCCCGACGTCCGGCGACGACCGTCGCGCCGGTCGGCAGGGCCTTGCGGCCCGGGTCGCGTGACCGGCGTTGCAGGTGCTCGAGCAGCTCCGCGCCGGGGGTCCATCGCGCGCTCTTCCGCCCCGCCGCCTCTCCTCGCGGCCACGGCCTCGGATCCTCCCCTTGCGAGGCGTGCCCTTGCGAGGCGTGTGCCACGGCACAATCTGGCACTCAGCCCCCGTCGCGCGTCGAGCGTCGAATGACCTCGGGCAGCGTTTTTCGGGTTCCCCAGATCTGGCACCGGGGCTGCATGGTCGGGTCCAAGGATGAGAACCCAGTCGGCCCTTGTCGCTGTGATTCCGCTCTTGCTGACCGCCTGCGCCCCTGCTTTGGGGGAGGGCGGCCCGGTCGACGATCTCGGCAACGGCGGCGCGGGCGGTGGCAGCAATCTGGGCCCGCTCACGCCGGCGGTCGCGATGACGCGCGCGCGGCAACAGCAGCTCGAGAAGGAGTATCGCGATCAACAGTCGAGCGGACCCAGCGTCGTCTCCTCCTCCGCCACGGGCGGCGGACAGGACACGCCGGATCCCACCGATCTCGTGATCGCGCTCTCGGATCTCGGCGAGTCCTGCAATTTTGATCTCATCGGGATGCCGTGCGGTGGACACTGGCACCTGCAGTTCGCCTTGCCGATCGCTTACCAGCAGGTCGGCGTTTACGCTCTCAAGGATCGCGCGCTCAAAACCACCTTCTGGGAATCGGGTGAGCCCAACTCTCCAGCGCTGGACGACTGCCCGAAGGGCTTCGGCACATTCAGCGAACCGGGCACGATCGAGGTCCTCGCGATCGACAGCGTCGAGGTGCGGTTCCGCGTGACCGTCGACGATCTGTTCTTGGGCAGCAACCCGAGCGGAGAGTACACCGCTCCGCGCTGCCCGTGACGCCGGCGCGACGATGGGAACCAGGACCGCGCCCGGTCGACGCGGGACTACCGCGGCACGCGCACCACGCGGCCGCCGCCGGCCTCGTCGACCGCGTAGACGCAGGCGCCCTGCACCGCCAGGGCCGCCGGGCGCGTCAGGCCCTCGGCGAGCACCTCGGGGTAGCCGGGGCAGCCGGCGGTCGGGCAGCGCATCACCGTGCCCCCGCCGCGGTTCGCCCAGTACGCGTCCGCGCCGTCGATCGCGAGCGCCGCGGGCTCGCGCAGCGGCCGCGACGGCTCGGCCTGCGGCGCGACCTCCGCCGCGGCGCACGACGCCGCGAGGTCGCAACGGGACACGCCGCCCGCCGTCCCGTCCGGGTGGGCCCAGGTCCAGAGCACCTCGGCGTCCCCGAGCGCGATCCGGTCCGGATAATCGAGCAGCACCGCGATCTGCTCCGCGACGGCGCCCGGCGGAGCCGCCTTGTCGAGCCGGAGCACCCGGCCGAAATCGGCGCCCGTGCCGCGCTGGACCCAGACGACGCCGCCCGCGTCGCCCAGGGCGACCGCCACGCCCCGCGGGTGGGACTGGCTCGGCGCGAGCAGCTCCGGCGCCGCCCCGCACCCCTCGTCGACGGGGCAGCGCAGCAGCTCGCCGGCGGTGCCGCTCGGCTCGTCGCGCGTCCAGTACACGTGCCGCCCGTCCGTCGCGAGGCCGCGCACGGCCTCGGCCTCGCCCGGGCCGAAGGCGAGGAGCGAGGTCGCCCCCGCCGCGCAGCCGTCGACCGCGCACCGCCAGAGCCCGTCGCCGGCGACCCAGACGACGAGCCCGCCGGCGACCGCCAGCAGGCCCGGCGCCGGCGTGAACGACACGAGGTCCTCCACGGCGCCCGTCGCGGGGTCGAGGCGGCGGAGGCGATCGCCCGCGCGGCTCGTCCACACCACGTACGGCCCGGCCGCGGCGATGGCCGCGGGACCGCCGGCCTCCTCGGCCGCGGCGACCACGCACGGGCCATCGCAGCCCGAGGGCGCGCAGCGGCCCGGGGGCCCGGCGTCGGGGCTATCCGGGGCCCCGCCGCCGGCCCCCACGTCGGCCGCCCCGCCGGTCAGGCCGTCGAGGTCGATGATACAGCCGGGCAGCAGCGCGAGGAGGGCCAGCGCGGCCCACCGCTGCGTGGCGACCCTCGACCGGTCCCTCACCTCTCCGCCCGCCCCCGATCCGACGCGTCCGGATCGAGGACCGAGGTGCGGCTGCCGCGGCCGCGCGTGTCGAACGTCCTCAGCTTCACGACGCCGCTCACCGCCACCGGCCCGCTGTAGACCGCCGAGGCGGCGTCGGGCTCGTCGCCGCCCGTCGCGTAGCGGATCTCCAGCCCCGGGAACGCGACGTTCGCGACGAGCTGCCCGTCCTCGATGCGCGCGCCCGGCAGCGGGAGCCGGTAGTCCACGCCGCCGCTCAGGTGGTCGAGCCGCGGGAGCTCGCGCTGCCCGAGGCTGTTGGCGAAGCGATTCCACGCCTCGGCGAGCAGGCCCGCGCGCGCCGCCCCGTCCTCCTCCGCCGCCCACGCCGGGTCCGGCGCCCAGGCCCGCTCGGCGAGGGCGATCAGCTTCGGGAACACCAGGTACTCCATCACCCGCTGCCCCTTGGCGTTCTCGGCCCAGAGCTGCCCCTGGATGCCGAGGACGTTGGCCCGGCCGGCGTCGGTCAGCTTGACGTGGTCGCGGAACACCTCGGCCGGATCGATCGGATTGCCCATGCGATCCGCGTGGGCGCTCTTGTAGACGTCGAGCGGCACGAACTCGTACGGCTTGCGCGTGTCCACGAAGCCGGCCCAGTAATAGCCGGGCTCCGCAGGGTCCTTGTCGTAGGCGAGGTCGAAATAGAGGTTGGTGGCGTTGGAGAGGACCACCGGATACCCCGCGTTGGCGAGCTTGTAGCCGTTGTCCTCGTCCCCCCACCCCCAGACGTTGTTCCAGACATACGGCCTGAAATTGCTGCCCAGGAACTCGGGGTTGGCTTCCTTGTCGACGCCGCCCTCGGCCTGCACCTTCCTCAAGGCGATCTCCTCCCAGCCTCCCGTCACCAGCCCGTGGGACGCGACGATCGCGTTGAGCTCGCGGAGGAAATGGCTCGTCAGGTCCTCCACGGACTCGACGCCGCCCGGCGCCTGGCCGAGGAGGGCCTCGCACGACGGGGACCGCTCCCAGACACCGTCCGGCACCTCGTCGCCACCCGTATGGATGGTGGTGAGCGTCGCGCCGGCCTCGGCGTAGATCGCGACGAGGTCGTCCACGACCTTCCGCAGGAACCTGTAGGTGGACTCCCGGCAGGGGTTCACCACGTTGTCGTGCCACATCTGCACGGACATGTACTGGGAGGCGTCCTCCAGGTCGCTGAGCAGGAACTCCTCGGCCTTCTCGAGGTCGCCCTCGGCCGCGAGCCTCGCGTAACGCGCCTCCATGGCCTTGACCGCCGCGCGGGCGTGGCCCGGCATATCGATCTCGGGAATCACCTCGATGTGGCGCGCCTCGGCATGACGCAGGATCTCCACGAGCTCGGCGCGGGTGTAATGGCCGCTGCCGCTCGACGCCTGCGACTCCGGGTCAGGACCGGAGCCGAACGAGGGGACGAGCTGCTCGCGATCGTCGAGCGTATGGCCGCGCCGGGCGCCGACCTCGGTGAGCTCCGGCAGGCCGCTCACCTCGAAACGGAACCCCTCGTCGTCGGTCAGGTGGAAATGGAACTTGTTCAGCTTGTAGAAGGCCATGAGGTCGAGCAGCTTCAGCACGGCCTCCTTGCGCTGGAAGTTGCGCGCGACGTCGAGGTGCATGCCGCGGTACCCGAAGCGCGGGGCGTCCTCCACCGTCACCGCGCCGATCGCGATCTCGGGCTTCGCGGTCCGGTACGCCTCGACGGGCGCGAGGGCGCGCAGGCTCTGGATGCCATAGAAGACCCCGGCCGCGTCGCTGCCCACGATCTCGACCCCTTCGCCGGTGACCGTGAGGCGATAGGCCTCGTCGCCCGCCTGCTTCGGCTGGCCGCCGACGTCGATCGCGCCCGTCGACAGCGCGATCGCCGCCGTCCCCGGGGGCGGCGCGCCCTCGCGGACCTCCGGCGCGGCGCCGAGCAGCGCCCCCAGCGCCTCCGCCAGAAAGGCCGCTTCGCCCCCGAGCCCCGCCGCATGATAGATGGGCACCGACGACGAGAGCGTCAGCTCTCCTGCGCCCGCCTCGAGGCGCACCGGCGTGGGCACGACCCTGTCCACGTCGCCCGCCGGGAGCAGGCGGACTGCGAGGTTCTCGTCATAGCGAGACGACGTTGTCGGCACCGGCGTCATGTCGCCGGGGAGGCGGTCCGTCTGCTTCTTCTCCACGAACGGCGCGACGGCCTCGGAGCCCACCGCCTCCGGCGCCGAGGCCACGCCCTCGCCGTCCGTGAACACGAAATAATACCCCGCGGGCGCGTCCGTCTCCTTGATGGCCCAGTACGATCCATCGAAGGGGATGACAACGCTCTGCCCCGGGCCGAGCGGCTCGAACGCCTCGGTCGGCTCCAGCTTGAAGAAGTCGCCGTTGATGTGGGTGATCTTCACCCCCGCCGGCACGCTCTCGGGCAGGATCGAGCGGACGAAGTTGAAATAGAGCGTCCAGCCGCTGTTCCCGAGCGCGACCTTGCCCTGGTTGGTGATCGTCAGCTCCGAGCCGAAGCTCACCGCGGGGTTCTTGTGGTTGTCCAGCACGCCCCACGTCACGGCGAAGTCGGCGCCCGACGGGCGCTGCTGCGCCGAGCCGCCGCCTCCGCCATCGCCGCCTCCGCCACCACCGCTGCCGCCGCCGCCGTCGCCGCCCGTGCTGGTGCTCATCGTGGTGTTCTCGGTGGACGAGGACTTCCCGTCATCGCCGCACCCTGCCACAAACAGGGCGCCGGCGAGCAGCCCAAATCGGAAAACAGGCCTTCTCATGACGCACTCCTACAGTGTTTTCGTGACCTTCTTGAGCCGCCTCGGCGCGTCGGGATCCAGCCCTCGGGCCTCGGCGAGCGCAGCGGCCGCCAGGTAAAACGCCAGGATCTGACAGAGCGGGTCGAGCAGCTCGTGAGGAGACGCGGGCACCACGAGATCCACCCCCGGCAGCCCGGCCGGGCCCACGAGGATCACCTTCGCTCCCTGCCCCCGGAACTCCTCCGCCACGCGGGCGAGGCCAGCCTGCGCCGGGCCCCGCGGGGCGAAGACGAGGAGCGGGAACCGCTCGTCGATGAGGGCCATCGGCCCGTGCTGCACCTCGGCGACCGTGAACGCCTCGGCGTGGACGCCGCACGCCTCCTTGAACTTGAGCGCCGCCTCCAGCGCGACGGAGAAGCCCGGGCCCCGCCCGAGCACGAGCAGGCGCTCCTCGCCGGCCAGCGCGCCCACGAGCGGGCCCACGTCGCATTCGCCCGCGGCGGCCAGCGCGTCCGGCAGCGCCCTCAGCGCCTCGAGCAGGGCGGCGTCCTCGCGCCAGCTCCCCACCACCCTCGCCATGGCGCTCAGGCTCGCGATGAAGCTCTTCGTGGCGGCGACGCTGCGCTCGGGGCCGGCGCGCAGGGGGATCGTGGTCGCGGCCGCCTGGGCGAGCGGCGAGCCGAGCTGGTTCACCAGCGCGGCCGTCATCGCGCCCGCGGCGCCGCACGCCGAGAGCGCGGTCACCACGTCCGGGCTCTGCCCCGACTGCGACACCGCGACCGCCAGGCCGCCCGGGAGGCGCAGCGGCGCGCCGTAGAGGGTCACCACCGACGGCGGCAGGCTCGCGACCGGACAGCCGAGCTGCGTCATCACGAGATACGCGAGGTAGCCCGCGGCGTGATCCGAGCTGCCGCGGGCGATCGTGACCACGGACGGCGGCGGCGCCGCCCGCAGGCGCGCGCCCAGCTCGCGGTAGGCGTCCTCGTCCTGCGCGAGCTGCTGCGCGACGATCTCCGGGGCGGAGCGGGCCTCCTCGGCCATGATCGAGGTCGTTCGATTACTCAAGGGGCTCCCCTTCCACGAAGACCTGCCGCAGGGCGAGGTCCTCCTCCAGGATCAGCAGATCCGCGAAGCAGCCCGGCGCGACGCGCCCTCGATCCTCGAGGCCGAGGCGCTCGGCCGGGAACTGGCTGCACCGCCGCGACGCCTCGGCCACCGGGAGCCCGATCTCGACCAGGTTCTTGAACGCCTGGTGCATCGTCAGGCAGCTCCCCGCGAGCGTCCCGTCGGGGAGCCGCACGCTGTTCTGGCACTTGGTGACGGCGTGCGCGCCGAGCCGGTACGGCCCGTCCGGCATCCCCGAGGCCGCGGTGCCGTCGGTCACCGCGTAGAGCCGGGGGATGCAGCGCAGGGCGGCCCGGATGGCGCCCGGATGCACGTGGACGAGATCCGGGATCAGCTCGGCGAAGTCGCCGTGGGCCAGGGCCGCGCCCACCGCGCCGGGCTCGCGGTGGTGCAGCCCGCTCATCGCGTTGAAGAGGTGCGTGAAGCCGCTCGCCCCGGCCGCGAGGGCCGCCACGACCTCCTCGTAGCTCGACAGCGTGTGCCCGATCTGGACCCGCACCCCGAGGCCGGACAGGCGGCGGATGAGCTCCACGTGGCCGGCGAGCTCCGGCGCGATCGTGAGCACGCGGACCGGCGCGATGGCGTCGAACGCGAGCGCGGCGTCGAGGTCGCCGCCCACGACGCACGGAGGCTGCGCGCCCAGCCGACCCGGGTTGAGGAACGGGCCCTCGAGGTGGACCCCGAGGACGCGCGCCTCGCCGCGGCGGCGCGCGTCCATGGCGGCCCGGATCGCGCGCAGGGCGGAGGCGATGTCCGGGAGGGGCGCCGTCATCGTGGTGGCGAGCAGGCCGGTGGTCCCGGCTGCGGCGTGCGCGCGGGCCATCGCCCGGGGCGCGTCCCCGCCCTCCATGACGTCCCGGCCGCCGCCGCCGTGCACGTGCAGATCGATGAAGCCGGGCACGATCCGCGGCCCGCGGGCGGGCCCGGAGACCGGCGCGCCCGCGATCTCCTCGATCCGCGTGCCGAAGTACAGGCGCCCACGGAGCCAGCCGTCCGGCGTGAGGATGTCGCCCGAGAGCTCCACGCCCCTCACCCCTTGAGCTTCTGCGCGAGCGCGGCGGCGTACCGCGGCGCTTCCGGGCCGACCAGGAGGTGGAGCACCCGATCCGGCAGGCGCATCACGCCCTTCACGTCCGCGGCCTCCAGCGCCGCCTCGTCGACCGGGTCCACGTCCGCGAGCTCGACGCGCACGCGCCCGCTCGAGAACCCCTCCACGGACCGGATGTTGGCGGCGCCGCCGAGGGCGGCGAGCCAGCGCTCGATCCGCGCTTCGGGCCGCGTTTCGGTCCACCCCTCGGGCCTCGTTGGCCGCGCCGCCGGCGAGCCCTCCCGCGCGGCGCTCGCCGCCTTCGGCTCGCCCGCCGCGGCCGGCGCGCCGCCCGTGAGCTCCCGCATCTCCTTGGCGATCGACTCGGCCATGGGGCCGAGGATCACCTGCAGGCTGTCGGTCCCCGGGCGCACCACGCCCTTGGCGCCGAGCGCCCTGAGGTCCGCGTCCTTCACGCGATCGCGGTCGACCATCACCAGGCGCAGCCGCGTGATGCACGCGTCGATCTCGCGGATGTTCCCGTGGCCGCCCAGCGCCCGCAGGAACTGCCCGGCGAGCCCGCCGGCGCCCGCCTCGGCCGCGCCGCCCGCCTCGGCGCCGCCGCCCGGCGCGGCCCCGTCGCCCGGCGCGGCCTCCGCCGCGACGGCGGAGGTCGCCGCCGGCGCCTCGCGGCCCGGCGTGGCCAGGTTGAACCGCTCGATGCAGACGACGAAGAGGCCGTAATAGACGGCCGCGTAGGCGAGGCCGACCGGCACGATCATCCAGCCCTTGGTCGAGAGGCCGTAGTTCAGCGCGTAATCGATGAACCCGGCGGAGAAGCTGAAGCCGTGCTTCACGCCGAGCACGTCGAGCAGCGCCAGCGAGAGGCCGGTCAGCACGGCGTGGACCGCGTAGAGGGCCGGCGCGAGGAACATGAACGCGAACTCGATCGGCTCGGTGATGCCGGTCAGGAAGGCGGTCAGCGCGGCCGAGAACATCACGCCGAAGGTGGCCTTGCGGTTCTCCGGGCGCGCGGTGCGGTAGATCGCCAGGCACGCGGCCGGCAGGCCGAACATCATCACCGGGTAGAAGCCGGCCATGAACACGCCCGCCGAGGGATCGCCGGCGAAGTAGCGGTTCAGATCGCCGGTCACCGCCCCCTTCGCGCCCTGGAACGAGCCGACCACGAACCACGCGAGGTTGTTGAGGATGTGGTGCAGCCCGGTCGGGATGAGCAGCCGGTTCAGGACGCCGAAGAAGAAGGCGCCGACCGGCCCCGAGGCCACGATCCAGCCGCCCACCGCGTCGATGCCGGCCTGGATCGTCGGCCAGACGAAGCCGAGGACGAGCGCGAGGGCGAGGCTCGCGCCGCCGGTGACGATCGGCACGAAGCGGCTGCCGCCGAAGAAGCCCAGGAAGGCGGGCAGCCTGGTGTCGCGGAAGCGGTTGTACATCGCCCCCGCGAGGACGCCGGCGAGGATGCCGGCGAGCACGCCCATCTTGACCTTGTCGTCGATGGTCTTCACCCCGTTCGTGATCACGAGGTAGGCGATCATCCCGGAGAGCCCCGCGACGCCGTTCGCCTCGCGCGCGAGGCCGACCGCGATGCCGACCGCGAAGATCAGCGCCAGGTTGTCGAAGATGGCGCCGCCGGCCTGGGCGACGAACGCGATGTCCAGCACGTCGGGCTGCCCCAGCCGGAGCAGGAGGCCCGCGATCGGCAGCACCGCGATGGGCAACATCAGCGCCTTGCCGACGCGCTGCAGCTCGTTGAATCCCCTCATTACGAAGCTCCTCCTCCGTTCGGCGGGGCGCCTCCGCGCCGCGTCGGCGGCGCCCCCGGTCTGCCTGCTGCGCGGGAGAGATCAGCCGGGCCGCGCGCCCGGCGAGAGCAGCGCCCGCACCTCGGCCGCCGTCCCCAGATCGAGCGCGGCGCGCGCGATCTCGCGGCACCGCGCGGCGTCGAGCTCGCGGATCCTCGCCTTCACCTCGGGGATCGCCTGGACGCTGACGCTGAGCTCGGTCACCCCGAGGCCGACCAGCACGGCCGCGGCCTCGGGATCGCTCGCCACCGCGCCGCAGATCCCCACGTGGCGCCCGCGCTCCTTCGCGGCCTGCACGGCCCTGTCGATGAGCCGGAGCACCGCCGGGTGCAGCGCGTCCTGCCGGCCGGCGAGCCGCGGGTGCGTGCGGTCCATGGCCAGCGTGTACTGGGTGAGATCGTTCGTGCCGATCGAGAAGAAATCGACCTCCGCCGCGAACCTGTCGGCGTGGACCGCGACCGACGGCACCTCGACCATCACGCCGATCTGCACCGGGGGCGACCCGGCGCGCCGGCGCTCCTCCTCGAGCACCTGCTTCGCCTCCCGGAGCTCCTCGAGGCTCGCGACCATGGGCAAGAGGACGCGGTGCCCGGCCGGGGCCCGGGCCGCCAGGATGGCGCGGAGCTGGCTGCGCAGGAGCGTCGGGTGGAGCGCGCCGATGCGCAGGCCGCGGATGCCGAGGAGCGGGTTGTCCTCGGCGGGGAGCGGCATGTACGAGAGCGGCTTGTCGCCGCCGACGTCGAGCGTGCGGACGACGAGCGGGCGCTCGCCGAGCGCCTCGGCGATCTCCTGGTACGCGGCGGTCTGCTCGGCCTCGGTCGGCGCGCTGTCGCGATCGAAGAACATCAGCTCGGTGCGCAGGAGGCCCGCGCCCTCGGCCCCGAGCCGGACGGCCTTGCGGGCGTCGTCGGCGCTCGCGATGTTGGCCAGCACCGCGACGTGCACCCCGTCGCGGGTCACCGCGCGCTCCCCGGCGGCCGCCTCCTGCCGCTCGCGCAGCGCCCTGCGCGCCCCGAGGCGGCCGCGGTAGGCGTCGAGCTCGGCCTCGCTCGGGTGGAGCACCAGCACCGCCCCCTCGGCGTCGAGCGCGGCCGTCGCGCCCGCCTCGACGGAGAGCAGCGACGCCGAGGCGCCGACGAGGTACGGGAGGCCGAGCGAGCGCGCCAGGATCGCCGCGTGCGAGGTGGTGCCGCCGAGCACGCTGACCAGGCCGGCGACCCGGTGGTCGGCGAGCCGCACGACCTCGGAGGGCGTGAGGCTCTCGGCGACGACGATGCTGCCCGCGGGCGCCGCCTGCGCCTCGTCGCCGCCGACGAGGTGCCGCAGCGCGCGGCCGCCCACGTCGCGGAGATCGTTGGCGCGCGCGGCGAGCAGCGGGTTCGAGAGGCGCGCGAGCTCCCGGCACGACGCCATCACCGCCTCGCGCCACGCGAACGCGGCCGACTTGCCCTCCACGATGGCGACCTCGGTGCGGGTGATCATCTCCGGGTCGTCGAGCATCGTGAGGTGCGCGCTGAAGATCTGGGCCTGCTCGACGCGCTTGCCCGACGCGGCGACGAGCTGCTTCAGCTCGATCCGGGTGTGGAGGAGCGCCTTCTGCAGGCGCGCGAGCTCCGCGTCCGCGTCGGTCGCGAGCTCGTCCACGTCGGCGGCGAGCGGGTCGATCTTGCAGATCGGGCCGATGGCGAGGCCGGGCGAGGCGCTCACGCCGTGGATGTGCCGCGCGTCGTCGACGGCGCGCGGCGTGGCGGCGGCGCGCTCGGGCTCGGCGGGGGGCGCGGCCTTCGCGGCGGAGAGGTCCTCGCCGAGCCCGCTCCGGACGAGCTCGACGAGGCGGGCCACCGCGCGCGCCGCCTCGCTGCCGCTCGCGACGATGCGCAGCTCGGCGCCCGGGCCGGCGCCGAGGTTCATCAGGGCGACGACGCTCTTCGCGTTGGCGTTGCGCCCGGCGAGCTCCACGCTGATGTCGGCGGCGAACGACTTCGCCTCGCTGGCGAGCACCGCGGCCGGCCGCGCGTGCAGCCCGTGCGGGTTGGGCACCGCGACGAGGGCCGACGTGACCCCGACCGTGGCCCGCGGCGGCGGCCTGGACGCGCCCGCCTCCCCCGCGCTCGACGCCCGCGGCGCGTCCCCGCCGTCCCGCCGCCGGGGGCTCACGGTCAGGAGGCGGCTCACGCCGGCCCTGGCCACGCCGCTCGCGCGCTCGACGATCGCGCTGGTCTCGCCGCTCAGGAGCACGACCTGCGTGAGCAGGCTGGGCGCCTTGCGGAGGAGGAGATCGGCGTCGAAATCGAGGAGCGCCTGGCCCGCGGCGACGCGGTCTCCCTGGCTCACGCGGGCCGTGAAGCCTTCGCCCTTCAGGCCGACCGTGTCGATGCCGACGTGGATCATGATCTCGACCCCGCCCGCGGCGCTCAGGGTGATGGCGTGCCGCGCCGCGTGGAGCTGGGTCACCGTCGCGTCGCACGGGGCGAGCAACGTCTGGGAGGTCGGGTCGATCGAGATGCCGTCGCCGACGATCTTGTCGGCGAAGACGGCGTCGGGGACCGACTCGATCGGCACGATGGGACCGGAGAGCGGTGCGAGCAGCGTGATCGGTTCGCCGGGGCGCATGTCGACGGCGATCCTACCCGGATGTGGCTCGACAGGTTCCTGGCGGAGGGGCTCGATGGTTCCGTCCACGGATCGACACGAGAGCAAGCGTCGTGCCCTGCGCCGGGGCCGCCGTCTGCGGCAGGGGAGTATCGAGAAAGTGCGCTGCGCGGGGCGATCGCCCGGCGATCGCGGGGATGTCGAGGGGGGCGATCCGGGAGCGCTCCCGCGATCGGGGGGATCGCCCGGCGATCTCCCGGATCGCCCCCCTTGTCGGCCGGGATCGCCGGGCGCGATCGCGGCGGCTCTCCTCTTGGCGGAGCGCAAAAACGGGCGAATGCGGCGCCGCGGCGCCGGTCGTCGAGGTCATCGCCGCTGTCGGTACGCCGATTGCTCGTTGGACCTGCAACGACCGGAACCCGGCAAACCCAAGGAGATCCGCCATGAAGCTTAACGCTTTCACGACCCTGCCGCTCTTTGCTGCGATCGCCCTGGCCGCCTGCGGCGGCATCGATGGCGACGACATGGAGCGCTTCGGCCCCGAAGGGGCAGATCTCGATACGGCGGAGCAAGCCGCCGCCGCTGCCTGGGCGCCGTACACCGCCTATGCGGTCAACGCCCAGGTGACCTATGGCGGCGTCACGTACCGCTGCATCCAGGCGCACACCTCGCTTCCGGGCTGGGAGCCGCCGATCGTCCCGGCGCTGTGGCAGCCGGTGAGCGGCACCAGCAGCACGACCACGAGCACGAGCAGCAGCACGAGCTCCAGCACCAGCGGCGCTGGCGGCAGCGGCGGCTCCGGCGGCAGCGGCGGCTCCGGCGGCAGCGGCGGCTCCGGCGGCAGCGGCGGCTCCGGCGGCAGCGGCGGCTCCGGCGGCAGCGGCGGCTCCGGCGGCGGCGGCGGCTCCGGCGGCGGCAAGAAGGTGATTGGCTACTTCGCGGAGTGGGGCATCTACGGCCGCAACTACCACGTCAAGAACATCGACACGAGCGGCTCGGCCGAGAGGCTCACGCACATCAACTACGCCTTCGGCAACGTGGTGGGCAATCGGTGTGCGCTCGGCGACACCTATGCCGATTACGACAAGGCCTACAGCGCCGCCGACAGCGTCGATGGCGTCGCCGACACGTGGGACGCCGGCGCGCTGCGCGGCAGCTTCAACCAGCTCCGCAAGCTGAAGCGCAAGCACCCGCACCTCAAGGTGCTGATCTCGCTCGGCGGCTGGACCTGGTCCGCCGGCTTCTCCGACGCGGCGCTGCCCGCGAACCGCGCCGCGTTCGTGTCTTCCTGCGTCGATCTCTTCATCAAGGATCCCCGCTGGGCGGGCGTGTTCGACGGCATCGACGTCGACTGGGAGTACCCGGCCGCCTGCGGCAGCACCTGCAACCAGCGCCCCGAGGACACGCAGAACTTCACGGCGCTGCTCGCCGAGTTCCGCAGCCAGCTCAACGCGGTGCGCCCCGGGCTGCTGCTCACCATCGCGGCGCCGGCCGGCCTCGACAAGATCGAGAAGATCCAGGTCGGCCAGATCCACAGGCACCTCGATTTCATCAACCTGATGACGTACGACATGCACGGCGCGTGGGAGCGCACGACGAACTTCCACTCGCCGCTCTACAACTCCGCCTCGAACCCCGCGAAGGCGCTGAAGTACAGCACCGACGAGGCGGTCACGGCCTGGCTGAACGGCGGTACGCCGGCGAGCAAGCTGGTCGTCGGCGTGCCCTTCTACGGCCGCGGCTGGACCGGCGTTACCAATGCAGGCCAGGGCGTGTGGCAGTCGGCCGCCGGCGCCGCGCCGGGCACGTACGAGGCGGGGATCGAGGACTACAAGGTCCTGAAGGCGAAGGGCCACCCCGGCTTCACCCACCCGGACACGAAGGCGTTCTACACCTTCAACGGGACCGAGTTCTGGAGCTACGACAACCCGGCCTCGCTCGGGGTCAAGATGCGCTACATCAAGGACAAGGGGCTGGGCGGCGCGATGTTCTGGGAGCTGAGCGGCGACACCGCGAACGGCGAGCTCGTCACGGCGGTGAAGAACGGCCTGCGGTGATGGCGTGAGGGACCGAGGGGCGAGCCGCTCTCTCTCTACGCGGCCACGCCGAGGGTGCCTATCTCCTCGAACTCGCGGATCATCCGATCGAGCCCGCCCTGGTCGACCCGGAGGCCGAGGGCCGCCGCGGCGTGGGCGAGGAGCTTCCGCTCCCGCAGACACGCGACCTTGTCCACGGCCGCCGCGGTCTCTAGCGCGCGCAGCAGCGGGGCGCACGCCGCCTCCGGCACGCCGCGGAGGCGCTCGATCCAGGCGATGTCGTCGGCGAGCCGCTCGTTCAGGCCAGCGCGCGCCGAGGCCGGCAGCTGCCGCAGCACGGCCGCGAGCAGCGCGGTCTCCTCCGGCTTGAGGCGGCCGTCGGCGGTGAAGATGAACCAGAGCCCGTCGAACAGCCGATCGAGGTGCGGGCACAGCGCCTCGTCGCAGAGCGCCCCGTCGAGCGCGCGCCGGTAACGCAGGTATCGGCGCGCGGTATCCCCGAGCCGCCGGGTGACCGCCCAGCTCGTGATCGACGACGAGGCGACCGACAGCACGGGCACCAGGTTGCGCGCCACGCTCTCGCCGGCGAGCCGCGCCGCGAGCTGCTTGGCCACGTCCGAGCCGCGCTCGCGCGCCGAGCGCACGAGCGCGCTCGCCGGGTCGTCCGTGTCCTGGGGGTGCTCCGCGACGCCGAACGTGAGGGCGAGCAGCGCCCATACGTCGGCCGGCTCGTCCGGATCGAACCGGAGCCCGAAGAGATCCGCGAGCTCGCAGAGCATCTGCACGTGCAGGAGCAGCCGGAGCACCGTCTCGCCGCCGAGCGCGAGCGCGGCGGCGGGGATCGCGACGAGCCCGCCGAGCCCGTTCGTCTCGGCCGTGGCCGCGGCCGCGCCGGTCGCGAGCGCCCCGGTCGCGCCGCCCGCGAGCGCCGAGCGGACGCAGGCGCGCCGGATGACCGCGCGCGCGTCGGTCGGCTCCGTCACGCCGCTCGACGCCGCGATCGTCGCGGGGCGAGGCCGCCGGTTGTAGCGGCGCACCGCGCGGGACAAGAGCTCCTCGAGCCATGCGCCGGCCGGGCGCGCGCGCACGCCCGCTTCGCTCGTCGCCTCGGCCAGCGGGAGCGCCGCCGCCCCCGCTGCGTCACCAGGATGCGCAGCCTCGTCGCTCATGGCGAAAGGCGGTTCAAGATGCATTCCGCGCCCAGCGGGCGGCGATGGACGACCGGAGAACGCGGCCGTCCTCCTCCTGTGGACCACGACCCGTGGCCCACGGCGCGCCTGCCCGTCGCCCAGGTCGATCGACCGCGGCGCGGATCCGCGTTCGAGCACGCGCGCGTCGATTTCGGATACAGTCGCCGGGCGAGCTCGCCCTGGGTGGAGGAACGGCGCGGCGAGGCGTGGGGCGTGACCATCATCCAGAAGAAGAGGGCCAGCGCCGGCCCTCGCAGAACCATCATGAGGCAAGCTCGTGTCAACAGCCGTTGAAGACAGCAAGGACGCGTCGTACATCGATCCACGCCCGCTGCTCGAGGCCATGGATGACCCCGCGCTCGTCATCGACGCGCGCGGCGCCATCCGGTGCAGGAATGAGGCGATCGAGCGGCTGCTCGCGGAGCGCGGGGCGCCGCTCCTGCCCCTGTCGGCGGGGGGCGATCATGTCCTGTTGCCGCCGGCGCCCGAGGCGTCCGCCCTCGCCAGCCTGAAGGCGCTCCTCGCGGGCGAGATCGAACGGGCGGAGATCGATCTCCCGGGCGACGGCTCCGGCGCGCCGCGCTGGTCGCTCGTCGCTGTCCCCTGCGCGACCTTCGCGGGCCGCGGCGCGCTGCTCCGCCTCATCGATATCGCCGAGCGCCGCGCCCGCGAGCACCAGCGCCGCTGCGCGCGGATCATCGCGTCGCTGCAGGTCGGCTGCGCCATTCACTCCCTCGACGACCCTGCGGACGACCGGTCGCTCCGGTGCCTTTACGTGAACGCCGCCGCCGAGCGGATCTCCAGGAAACCCGCCGAGGAGGTCGTCGGCAGGACCATGGACGAGAACTTCCCCACGCTGCGAAACATCGGCGTCCCCCAGCGCTTCGCGGAGCTGATCCGCAGCGGCCGCACCGTCGAGAACGAGGAGCTTTTCCCTCCGGACCGGAGCGCGCGCGTCCTCACGGCGACGGCGTTCCCCCTGGGAGAGCGGTGCCTGGCGGTGCTCTACGATGATATCAGCCAGCGCAGGGCGACGGAGGCGTCGCTCGAGGGCACGCGCGCCCTCCTCGACGCCATCATCGAGAACCTCCCGCTCATGCTCTTCGTCAAGGACGCGAAGGAGCTCCGCTACGTGCGGGTGAACAGGAAGTTCGAGGAGTTCTTTGGCTACTCGCCAGGAGAGCTGATCGGCAGGTGCGCCGCGGACTCCGTCCCGAAGGAGGTGGCCGAGAAGATCGACGCCGAGAGCCGCCTCGTCCTCGACGCGGGCGTGCCCATCGAGAAGCCCGAGCAGCCGATCCCCACGAGGCCCTGGGGGACTCGCCTCACCCACGCCCGGTGGATTCCCATGAAGGACGCGGCGGGCGTGAGCCGTCATCTCCTCGGTCTCGTCGAGGACATCACCGAGCGCAAGAAGATCGAGGACGCCAGGCGTCACGAGGAGATCCTGCTCGCGACGCAGGGGCGGCTCCTCGAGCTCATCCGGGAGCTCTCGACGCCGAGCATCCCCATCCACCCAGGGATCCTCGTCGTTCCGCTGATCGGCCAGATGGATAGCTCCCGCGGCGCTCAGCTCGCCGAGTCGCTGGTCGGCGCGATCGAGCGCCACCAGGCCGAGTTCGTCCTCATCGACATCACCGGCGTCACGGCCGTCGACAGCGCGGTGGCCGGCCACCTGCTCCAGGCCACGCGCGCCGCGGGGCTGCTCGGGGCCGAGTGCAGCGTCGTCGGCGCGTCGCCCCAGGCCGCCCGCACCGTGGTCGAGCTCGGCATCGAGCTCGGGAAGCTCACGACACACCGGGACCTGGGGGCCGGGTTCCGGTATGCGCTGGCGCGGAAGGGGTATGTGATCGCGCCGCGCGCCGCGCGAACGGTGTGATCGCCGGACGGTCCGCACGGCGCAGCGCGCCCTTCAAATCCAGAGCAGCTCCAGAGAGGCATGCTTCAGCCTCGCAACGAGGGACGGCGCCCGCTTCATGCCAACGACGTGGGTCAGCGGATCCGCGACGGAAAGCTGCTCCTGGTCCGGTGGCGCACGACTGACGCCGCTCTTCCGAGGCGGAATCTAGCAACGAGATGGATGCGGCCTCGGCGGAGCCATGAGAACACTGTGCCGACCTGCAGTAAGCGCCACGCCGCAGGTCGTCCTCCCCCGCTTCCCTCGCGGCACTCTTCCGTGACGTTACGAGGAGAACGAAATCCAGTCCGCGCCTGATCGTGATGGATCCATGCGGACCTCCCGAGGACTCGCCGGTGTAGCTCCCGAGCTCCGCCGGTCAGAGCGTGTTCTGCTCGCGCAAGACTATCGAGTTGCTTCGAAAGTCCTATCGTTCCCTCCCCCCGCCAACTCCACAAAATCACGAGTCTGCATGCTCCAGCGAGCATGATTCGGCCACACACGTGGCTGGCATGCTCTCTGCAGGACTCAAGCAATATCAGACACATGGACGATGTAGGTGCAACGACCCCAACGCATTGGCCCGCTTCAGGGATGAATCTCGCAGGAGCAGCGCCGTGAGCGTCGCGATCCCATGGACACGAAACACCTTCAAGATCGGATGCGAGAAGCTTCGACAAGCTCTGTAAGTCGACGACATGCCGGCCGTCGCTCTCCCTTCAAATCAAGTGCATCGGCCGGGGAAAGTAGATTTTGGCCATGGAGATCAAGACCGCTCGCGTGCGCGAGATCAAGCCCGGGGGCGTTGCCTTCGAAACCGAACGAGAATTCAACCCGCCCGATTACGTGCATCACATGCGCAGAGTGAATGGTGAGATGCACGACCCTCTCGTCGCTGCATGCCTCGGCACCGCATCGGCATGGGCTTACTCCGATGCAGACACGTTTGCCAGGATGATGCACCTCCACGGCGGAATTCCCCACAACGAGACCGCCAGCGTCAACCTCAAGAACAATGGTCTTCTGATAGACATAAAGGCATTCGTCACTCAGAGCAAGAACAAGGACCTAGCGGTCCTTGCCTTCAGCGGGACAGACCCTGTGAACCTGATCCAGTTGCTGATGGACGTGACCGCAAAGCGGCACAAAGGATCGGAATTAAGAGGCGTCCATGGAGGATTCTTCCGCGCAGCCATAGCGCTGTGGCCCACGATCAGGAGGCTGCTCCACTTCGCCCTCGGCGGAGCTTCGCTCTGCAGCGGGGCCGAGGTAGAGCGCGAAAAGTCGCTGGACGAGTGCGCGCCCGGCCGCGGTGCAGCTCCGGGCGGCGCCAGCCCAGATGGGGAGCCGAGCTTGCGGGGCGACCTCGACCCGCCGCCCAGCGCGAACGACCAGGCCCCGATGTCAGCGCTCTACATTACCGGCCACAGCCTGGGTGGCGCGCTGGCGGTGCTCACCGCAGCCCTGATTTATCGAGATGCTGAGAGCGCACCCATCCGGAGCCGGCTCCGCGCCATCTACACCTACGGACAGCCGATGGTTGGAAACGAGGACTTCGCGAATGAGTTTCAGAACAGCATCGGACGCAGGCTATTCCGGCATGTCCATGGGAGGGATCTCGTTCCGAGCCTGCCGTCGCGATCCGCAGGAGATTTCAAGCATTTCGGCACCGAGCTCAAGTCGGATGAGGAGGGCTGGTTACCCCGACGCGAGCCCGTGCCGCAGTCCTGGTCGTTCGTATTGAGCCTGCTCGCCGGCGTCGCCGCCTTCGCCATAGAGCAACTGCCAGGCGTTCCGATGCTACAAAGGCTACGCATGCCTGTGTCCTTGTACGATCACTTGCCGTTCAACTACCTCCTCACGTCCCAGAAGATCCCTGCCGATTCCGGATTCAGGTGAGCGGCGGTGGCGAGCCTCTTCACCGCCGGTGCCCGGTGTTGATCACGTGACCGCCGCCTGCTTGAGCACGTGATCGCTCGTTCCGACGGCATTCGATGGGGCGTTCAGGACCCCTCGACCGGGTGTTCCGACGCAGCCGAGGGCTTGTCACGACGCACGTGATCGCTCGTTCCTGGGCGCGTGACGGCCGTTCCGGGCGCTCCGACGCGATCGGGCTGGGTGGTCCGGGCCGCGTCGCGCATCAAGGTATCCACGGCGGGTCGTCAGCTCCAGTGCGCGGTCAGCTCGAGGTGCTCATCGTCGTCGCCGCCGCCGGCGATGATGCGCTGGCGGACGTGATGGGCGCCGCCGATCTCGAGGAGCTGCTCGCACGAGCCGATCACTTCGGTCCACATGTTCTCGTCGAAGCCGCAGCAGCCGCTCCAGCGAGCGTGGGTGAAGCCGCGGCGGGATTCGAGGACCTGGACGCGGCCGACGGAGTAGTAGTTGGCGAAGACGCGCTGGCCGAGGGAGAAGAGGGTGGAAGGGGAGATGAGGGCGGCGATGACCTTGTAGATGCCGCTCATGTCGTCGCGGGTGCACTGGCGGCCAATCTGGTGGACGAGGTCTTTGCCTTCACCGCTGGCGCGCCGGATGGCCTGAAAGAGGTCCTTGTACCAGGCGATCGGGTACCAGCCGGTGGAGACGATGCTGCCGTAGCGGATGCCGTCGCGCAGCGGCTCGCACACCTCGTCCAGGCTGAGCTTCTGGAGGGGCTCTCCGCGCAGCTTGCCCAGGCTCACGTACACGGAACGAAACGCCACTCCCTTGACCTTGGGTTCGTCGGTCATCCAGTCGCGCTACCGCCCTCAGCAGGGAGGGTACCGCGCACCTCGCGCATAGACCAGAAAGGAGCCGCTGCCCCACGGGTGGCCAGAGCGCTGTCGGCCGGCGACGTGCCCGGCCGGCTGCGTCGACCGCTGGACGACCAGGTAGCGCAGCAAACAATGTGGTCGAGCTGGACGTTCCGTCGCGGCTCGCGGGTGTAGGTGGTTAGGGGCCCGCCGTCGCCTCCCGGGCTCGCCCTACCCCCAGGGCCTGCCCCGTCTCCCGCCGCGCGGCAGGCTCCCGCCTCAGCGCTCGTCGGCGCCGATGTCGATGCGCGCCCCGCTCGTCCGCGGGGCGCCGTCGATGTCGTACGCTCCGCTCTGCGCGCCCAGCTCGACGCCCGCGTCGATGGCCAGCGAGCCGCTCGTCAGGTGGAGGTCGGACGGGGGCCCGGCCAGCCGCGGGTTCACGAACCTCGCGCGCGGGTCGGCGAAGGCGCCCGCCGAGGTCTGGCTCGCGCCGAAGAAGATGTTGTTGTCGACGCGCACGTTCCGGTTGTTGCGGCCGCTGCTCACGTAGGCGTTCCCCGACCTCCCGTGGAGGATGTTGTTCTGGATGAGCACGCCGTCCGAGTTGTTCTGGAGGATGATCTCGCCGCCGGCGGCCTGGTAGAGCGTGTTGTTGAGGACCGAGATGTTGGCCGCGTTGCCCACGCTCGTGGAGTAGCCGCCGATCATGATGTTGCCCTGGTAGCTCCGCGACACGAAGTTGTTCCGCACCGTGATGTTGCTGGTGGTCCTGCCCCGGTGCTCGCTGGCGACCTCGATCCCGATGTCGCTGTTATCGACCTTGTTGCGCTCGATGACGATGTCCCTGCCGCCGTCGACGTAGATGCCGTCGGCGGACCGCTCGCCCTCGTACGCGTCGTTCTGGGCCGAGGTGATGTTGTAGACGACGTTGTCCACGCACACGCCGTTCCTCGCCTGGTCCGAGCCAGCGGGGCCGACGCCCTCGAAGCCGATGAAGTCGATACCGATGTTGTTGTTGTCGTGGATCGTGTTGCGCGAGACCACGAAATTCGTGACGTTGCCGTTGAGGACCATCGACTCGCTGGTGCCGAGCTTGCAGTCCCGGATCTCGTTGCCGTCGATGAGGATCTCCGTCATCGGCGTCGCGGACGTGCCGTAGAGGGCGATGCCGTGCGCGTCCTCGGAGCTCTCGATGTGGTGCACGAGGTTGTCGCGGATCTCGAGGAAGCTCGAGCTCCCGCTCACGCTGATGCCGATCGGCGTATCTGCGCCCTTGAAGTTCTGCACCGTCATGCCGGCGACCCGGATGTAGCTCTTGCTGGCGATCTCGATCCCGGCGCCGTCCTTGCCGGTCCCGTCGAGGATCGCCCCCGCCTCGCCCTGCAGCGTGATGCAGCCGGCCGCCGCCGCCGGGGCGAGGGCCGCAAAGGCCCTTCGGCGCCCCGGGCCGAGCACGAGATCTTGCGCAAGGATCGTACAGCTGCGCAGCGCGCGGACAGCCGCCCGTCCGGCGAGGCGCCGGTTCGGTTTCCGCCGAGGTGAGCCCCCCGTTCGGCTGGCCTCGCCCGGCTCATCCGGGGCGCGGTCGGAGGGCTCGCTCGCGTCGGGCCTCCTGAGTTACCATCCGCGGCGCGCTGCACGGGTATGCGCAGGAGGTCTTCTTGATCAACGCGACGAAGCACAAGCCTCTCGCAACGACCATCACCGGCTCTCTGCCGCGGCCGTCATGGTATGTCTCCGGCCTCGCCGGCCGCAGGTTCTCGACGGCCATGGCCGATCTCGTGTTCAGGGAGCAGTACACCGACGCGCTCGCCGTCCACATCACCGATCAGGTCCGGGCCGGCCTCGACATCCTGACCGACGGCGACGCCCGGTTCGACATGGATGTCGGGGGCCGCTCCTGGTTCAGCTACCTGGCCGAGCGCATGGAGGGCATGACGGATCCCGGCCTCCGGCCGCAGCCCTGGACGTCGCCGCGGGAGCGGGCCGCGGGCGACATCCTCCACGAGGTGATGGAGGCTCGCCTCCCCTTCTACGTGCGCGGTCCGGTCGGCCGGGGAGGGCTGGAGTACGCGCGCGTCTGGAAGGCGGCGCAGCGCATGACGAGCAGGCCCATGAAATTCGGCACCTGCTGCGGCCAGCTCCTGGAGGTCGTCGTCCTCAACCAGCATTACGCGAACCGCCGCGAGCTCCTCTTCGCCATCGCCGACAGCCTGAACCAGGAGCTCCACGAGGTCGCCGACGCGGGGTGCCCCGTCGTCCAGCTCGAGGAGCCCATGCTCCATTACGTCGCCGGTCAGGACAAGGGGGCAGAGCTGACCGCGGAGCTCTACATCGACGCCTTCAACCGCGAGGTGGCCGGGCTGCGCGACAAGACCGAGGTCTGGGTGCACACGTGCTGGGGCAACCCGGCGGCGCAGCGGGTGGAGGTCGCGACGAGCGGATACGAGGGCTCGCTCGAGCTGCTCGACCGGCTCGACGTCGACGTCATCACCTTCGAGGCCGCGAGCGACGGCGGCGCGGCGCTCCCGGCGATCGGCAAGGCCATCGGCAAGGACAAGAAGGTCTGCATCGGCGTCGTGCACCACCGCAGCCTGGAGGTCGAGACGCCCGAGCAGGTCGCGGCGCTCATCCGCAAGGCGCTCCGGTTCATCGAGCCGGAGCGGCTGGTCGTCAGCAGCGATTGCGGCTTCGGCCGGCAGGGCATGAGCCGGATGCACGCCTTCCACAAGATGGTGTCCCTGGTGCGCGGCGCGAACCTCGTCCGCCGCGAGCTCGGCCTCGACGCGGCGCCGTGCCTCGCGGCGGACCAGCGCTACTCGATGCTTGTCTAGGGCGAGCAACGGGCTGACCCCGCCTGAAACGAGCAGAATTTCGAACCGCCAAGGCGCCAAGGACGCCAAGGCGCCAAGAAGAAGAAGAAGAAGAAAAAAAAAAAGACAATCAATAACTTGGCGTCTTGGCGTCTTGGCGTCTTGGCGGTTTATCTTTCGCTCGATCGACGTGATCGGCGTTCTAGCGCGCGGAGATCGCGCCGGGGGCGCCGCGGCCGCGGATCAGCGGCAGGTAGACCTCGTCGACGATCTCGACGAGCACGCTGTCGGGCACGTTCGGCGCGCCGCGGGTGATGAGCTCGTTGCGCAGGAGGACGACGGCCACCGTCGCGACGCGGGGGTGCAAGGCCCCGGGCGCCGCCTCGCCGCGCGCGACGGCGCGACCGAGGACCGTCATCCACAGCGCGCTGCCGCCGTCGTTCGACGCCTCCTGCACCTGCCTCAGCAGCTCGGGCTCGCCGCCGAGCCCCGCCAGGAGGCCGCGGAGCACGTCGCCGAGCGGCGACGACCAGAGCCGGTTCGCCCCCCGCAGCAGCTCGAGCACATCGCCGCGCAGCGAGCCGGTGTCCGGCACATCCACGCTGTCGGCCGCGAACTGCCGGTACGCGGCGACGGCGAGCGCGGCCCGGCTCGGCCACCGGCGGTAAATCGCGTTCTTGTTCGTCCCCGCGCGCTGCGCGACCCGATCCATGGTCAGCCCGGGGAAGCCGACCTCGGCGAGCTCCTCGGCCGCAGCGCGCAAGATCGCCTGCTCCAGCACCGCCCCACGCCGCCGTTCCGCCGCCACGCTAACACCGTCCTCAAAAAATGTAACCCAAATTACATTGCACACGCGCCGGAACGATTTAAGGTACGGCGAGTACCTTAACCGGCGTGAGGGGCACCGACCATGCGAGCCTACGGCATTTGCTACGACACCGGCTTTCTCAACAAGGGCAACAGCACCCACGAGCCGTTCGACCCCGACCGCGTGCAGCGGGACATGCGGGTGATCCGCGGCGACCTGCATTGCACCGCGGTCCGCATCACCGGCGGCGATCTGGACCGGCTGAAGATCGCCGCCACCTGCGCCGCCGCCGCGGGCCTGGAGACGTGGATCTGCCCGTTCACCACCGACCTGACCGGCGACGAGCTGCTCGATCTGCTCGCCGAGTGCGCCGATCACGGCGAGCGGCTGCGGCGCGCGGGGTCCGAGGTCGTGATCGTCACCGGCTCGGAGCTCAGCCTGATGAACAAGGGCTTCGTGCCCGGCGAGACGTTCCTCGACCGCAGCAAGGTGTTCACCGGGCGGGGGCCCGAGCTCCGCGAGCTGCTCGCCGCGCTCCCGGCCCGGCTGAACGAGCTCCTCGCCAGGGCCGTCGCGGTGGTCCGCGCGCGGTTCGGCGGCAAGATCACCTACGCCTCGCTCCCGTTCGAGGGCGTCGACTGGACGCCGTTCGACGTCCTCAGCACCGACGCCGGCTACCGGTACGCGCCGATCGCCGATCGGTTCCCCGAGCTCATCCGCGCCTTCGTCGCCCAGGGCAAGGCGCTGGGCAAGCCCGTCGCGATCACCGAGTTCGGCTGCGCGACCTACAGGGGCGCGGCCGACGCCGGCCCGCGCGGCGGGGACATCGTCGTGTGGGACGAGGCGACCGCGACCCCGCTCGGGCTGAAGGGCGAGCCCGTGCGCGACGAGGCCGAGCAGGCGAGTTACCTGCGCGAGGTGCTCGAGACCTTCGATGCCGAGGCCGTCGACGCCGCGTTCGTGCACGCCTTCGCCGGCTACATCCTGCCGCACGACCCGGACGAGCCGCGCAACGACCTCGATCTGGCCAGCACCGGCGTCGTGAAGGTGCGAAAGGACGGCACCTGGGAGCCCAAGCAGGCGTTCTCGACGCTCGCCGGCTACTTCAGCCGGCGGAGCTCGATGGGCACGGGCTCCCCGGAGATCGGCGCGGCCGACACGACCGCACGGCCCGCTTGACGGGCGGCGGGCTCGCCGCCGCCCGACCCGGAAAGGGCCTGTCGCCCCCGCGATGCCGTCAGATGAACTTCGCCGTGATGCTCCGCGCGCAGCCCTTCAGCTCGTACGGCGGCCCCGCGAACAGCACCTCGCCGCCGGCGCTGCCGCCCTCCGGGCCGAGGTCGATGATCCAGTCGGCCTGCCGGATCACGTCCAGGTGATGCTCGATCAGGACGACCGTGTTCCTGGCGTCCACCAGCCGGTCGATGATGCCCATGAGCAGCCCGATGTCCGAGAGGTGCAGCCCGGTGGTGGGCTCGTCCATCACGTAGACGCTGCCCTGCTTGTGGAGCTCGGTGGCGAGCTTCAGCCGCTGCCCCTCCCCGCCCGACATCGTGCTGAGCGGCTGGCCCAGCTTCAGGTACCCGAGCCCCACGTCGTTCATGGCCTGCACCACGGCCCTGATCTTCTTCTCGCCGAAGAAGGCCAGCGCCTCCTCCACGGTCATGTCCAGCACGTCGCTGATCGTCTTGCCGCGCAGGCTGTACGCCAGCACCTCGGACTTGAACCGCTTGCCCTCGCAGATCTCGCACGTCGAGACGATGCCCTCCATGAACGCCAGATCCGTGTAGACCACGCCGAGACCGTTGCAGTTCGGACAGCTGCCCTCCGAGTTGAAGCTGAAGAGCGAGGCGCTGACCTTGTTGGCCTTGGCGAACGCCTGCCGGATGTCGTCCATGATCCCGGTATAGGTGCAAGGCGCCGAGCGGCTGTTGGCCGTCACCCGGGACTGGTCGATCACGATCGCCTCCGGGTGCTGCTCCAGGAAGACCTCGTTGATCAGCGTGCTCTTGCCGGAGCCGGCCACCCCCGTCACGACCGTCAGCACGCCGGTCGGGATGCTCACCGTGACGTCCTTCAGGTTGTGCAGGGTGGCGTCCTTGATGACCATCTGCCCGGTGGGCTGCCGGACCTTCCGCTTGATCGGCAGGTGCTGCTTCAAGGACCTTCCGGTCACCGTGTCGGCGTCCTTGAGGGCCTCATAGCTCCCCTGGAAGACCACCTGACCGCCGTGCACCCCTGCCTTCGGGCCCATGTCCACCACGTGATCCGCGATCGCCACCACGTCCGGATCGTGCTCGACGACGAGCACGGTATTGCCCTTGTCGCGCAGCTGCTGGAGCAGCCTGTTCAGGCGGGCGACGTCGCGCGCGTGCAGCCCCACGCTGGGCTCGTCGAGGATGTACAGCATCTCGGTCAGGCTGTTTCCGAGGTGCCGGATCATCTTCACGCGCTGCGACTCGCCGCCGGACAGGGTGGCGGTCTCCCGGCCGAGGCTCAGGTAGCCGAGGCCGATGTCCACGAGGTGCTGCAGGCGCTCGACGAGCCGGGCGGCGAGCCTCACGGCGAGGGGATCGGTGAGGCCCCGCAGGAACTCGATGAGCTCCGTCGCCTCCAGCTCGGAGAGCTCGGCGATGTTCCGGCCGTTGATCCTGCAATTCAAGGCCGCCTGGTTGAGCCGCGCGCCGCGGCACGCCGGGCAGGTCTGCGAGGTGGTGAACTGCTCGAAGACCGCCCGGCTGCGGTCGGACATCGCCGCAGCGTCCTTCTTGAGGTACATGCGGGTGAAGCGCTCGACGAGGCCCTCGTACTTCGAGCCGAACTCGCCGAACGACACCTTCACGTCGGCGCCGTACAGCAGGGCGCGGAGCTCGTCGTCGGTGTAGTCCTTGATCGGCTTGTCGCTGTCGAAGAGGCCCGAGAGCGGGTACATCTTCCACATCCACTTGCCGACCTTGAAGTCCGGGTGGAGGATCGCCCCGCCGTTCAGGGATTTGCTGCGATCGAGGAACCTGTCCAGGTCGAGCTGGACGGTCTTGCCGATGCCCTCGCACTCCGGGCACATCCCCTGCGGGTTGTTGAACGAGAACGAGAAGGCCGCCCCCGCGGCCGGCTGGCCGACCCGCGAGAAGAGCAGCCGCAGCAGCGCGGCGATGTCCGTGTAGGTGCCCGCGGTCGACCGCGAGCCGCCGCCGACCCGCTTCTGATCGATGATGATCGGCGCGTTCAGGTGCTCGATGCGATCGACGTCGGGCTGACCGTAATGCGGCAGGAAGCCCTGCACGAACGCGGTGAAGGTCTCGTTCAGCTGGCGCTGCGCCTCGGCGGCGATGGTGTCGAAGACCAGCGAGGACTTGCCGGAGCCGGACACGCCGGTGAACACCGTGATCTTCTGCTTCGGGATGTCCAGCGAGACGTCCTTGAGGTTGTTCTCGCGCGCGCCGCGCACCTGGATGAACTGGCGATCCATCACGATTGCCTCCTTCTCCGAGCCCGAAACGCCCGACCGCCGCAGTCTCCCCGAAGGCCACGATCAGAAACCGACGCGCATGGCCACCTCGCGGATCCGAGACGATCGAGCGTCGAACATGTCCGCGTGAACCCCCCCAGGCGGCATCGCGCGCCGGAACGCAGTCCACGCCTCGAGGTCGGTCCGCTCGTCTAGCCCGAAGGATCGGGAAAAGCAAGACCAATCGCGAATGTCAAGAGGCTGGAAACGCGAGCAGGTCGGTGTGGACGACCACGCCGCCGGTGCGCCGGGGCCGCGACCAGGCGTCGAGCGCTTGGCCGAGGTGCCGGGGCGCCGTCGGACCGGCGGCCGCGCCGGAGCCCTCGTCGGTCCTCACGAGATGGAGACCCGCCTGCCCGCCTTCTCGACGGCGCGCTGCTCGGACCCGTTCGGTGGAGGATCTCCGGCGCCGAGGAGGATGGTCGAGCCCGTGCAATCCTCATGGACGCTCCTCGGAGGCCCTCTGACGCTCGGACAGGACGATGGTCGCTCGCGCGCTCGAAGGATGACCAGCGGCCAGCCCGAGCGAGAGACCCTCAATCAGCTCGATTCGCAACGAACGGCCCGCTCCGGCCGGTTCACCGTTCTCCCGGCGATGCAAAAATATCTCCCGAGGCGATCTTCGCCGCCCCTCGAGATTTCGTGATCAGATCGTGATTGGTTGCAGGAGCCCCAATCCACCTTCTGATCGGACGTGACGCTGGCCGCGATGGTCGGCGGTCGCCACGCGTCCCTTTTGTTCGCGCAGCTTCTTTCACTCAAAACATATTCCTTGAGCGACGCGCCGCGCGCCGCTCCCCATGAGAGGGCAGCATGACCAGTAGACGTCTCTCGCGTCGACGGTTCCTCGCCTCAGCGGGGTTGACCATCACTCTTCCGCTCTTGCCTTCATTGATGCACACGCGGAACGCCGCAGCCGCTCCGTGCGGTCCCGTGAAGCGCTTCGTCGCGTACATGTTCCCGAACGGGCACCACATGCCCGAGCACATGCCCTCCGGCACGGGCTCGGGGAGCCAGTGGAGCTTGCCGCCGATGCTCGCTTCCATGGAAGACCTGAAATCGGAGCTCGTCTTCGTCAGCGGCCTCGAGAACCAGCACCGCCGGAGGGAGTTCGGCGATCACGCCATCGGCTGCGGCGCGCTGCTCACCGCGCGCAAGCCGACGAAGAACAGGCCCTTCACGAACATGTCGGTCGACCAGATCATCGCCGACGCGCAGGCGGACTGCGGCCACACCCACTCGCTCCAGCTGGGCACGCACGACGCCGGACCGAACGACCAGTTCGGCACCTATTACACCCGCAACGTCTCCTGGCGCGGCCCCGCTGTGAAGAACCCCGACGGATCCATGTCGTTCCCTGCCGGCGACGCCACGCCGCTCGGCAAGGAGATCGACCCCCGGCGCGCGTTCGAGCGGCTGTTCGCGGGCACCGACGCCGGCGAGAGCGCGGCCCAGGCGGCGATGCGACGCGCGCTCAAGAAGAGCGTGCTCGACGCCGTGGTCCCGCACCAGGGCTGGCTGGATACGCGCCTCAACGCGGCAGACCGCGTGAAGGTCGACGAGCTGTTCACCGGGATCCGCGAGCTGGAGCGCGACCTCATGAGCGCCGACGCGGACCCGAGCTGCGCGCCCCCGCCCGAGCCCACGGACCTCGACGGCTTCGCGAAGAAGCTCGACTACATGCACACGCTGATGGCCGTCGCGCTCCAGTGCGACATCACGCGGGTCATCACGTTCATGATGGGCGACGCGCTCAGCAACCGGGACCTCTCGTTCATCCCGGACGTGGCGAGGCGCGGCGGCGACGCGGGAGATCACTCGGTCTCGCATCACAGCGGCCAGGACGCCCTGGAGCAGAAGTTCCGGGCCATGGTGCTGTGGAAGATGGAGCATATCGCGGCGTTCTTGCGCACGCTCGGCAAGCTCACGGACGCCGACGGGCAGCCCCTGCTGAACAACACGCTGGTCTGGATCAGCAGCGAGATCGCCGACGGCAACCGGCACAACCACGATGACAAACCGATCCTCTTGGCCGGACGGCTGGGAGGGCTCGTGACCCCCGATCGCCACGTGAGGTTCCCCACGAGCAGGGACTACGCGAAGGTGAAGACCTACGGCGACTTCTTCATCACGCTGCTCGATCTGTACGGTGTTCGCGTCAACGAGTTCGGCAATGACGGCAAGGAGGCGATCGTATGGCAAAAGTAAGCTTTCTACACCACGCCTCCTGCATCGGCGCGCTGCTCGTCGCGTCGGCCTGCACCGGCGTGCTCGGGACCGGGTCGAGCGGCGACGACGGCGGCAGCGGCAGCGATAGCAGCGGCGGCGACAGCGGCGGCGACTCCGGGGAGACACCGGGGGAGACCCCGACCTCGGATCGGCGGCCGCTCGTCCTGCGGCGGCTCAACCGGCTGGAGTACAACAACACGGTCCGCGACCTGTTCTTTGGCACCCAGCTCCGGCCGGCGGACGAGTTTCCAGCGGACGATCTGGGCGAGGAGTTCTCCACGGTCGGCTCTGCGCTCACGCTGTCGCCGGCGTACGTGCGGGCCTATGAGCGAGCGGCCTACGCGCTGGTCGACGACCTCTTCGCGGCGCCGGCCGAGCGCAGAGAGCGCGTGATCTCCTGCGACGTCGACGAGGGCGGCGACGCGTGTGCCCGATCGATCCTCGGCGCGTTCGCCCGGCGCGCCTGGCGCAGGCCCGTCCCCGACGAGCACCTGGACTCGCTGATGCTCCCGATCGCCAAGGCGCGCGAGCTCGGCGCCGAGCCCGCCGAGGGGCTGAAGCACGCGCTGGCCGCGGTCATGCTGTCGCCGTTCTTCGTGTTCAAGCCGGAGATCGACCCGGACCTGACCGCCACGGCGCCTCGGCGCCTGGATCCCCACGAGCTCGCGACCCGCCTCTCGTATGCCCTGTGGAGCACCATGCCCGACGAGGAGCTCTCTCTCGCCGCAGACAGCGGCGCGCTCGCCAGCGACGCCGAGCTGACGGCGCAGATCGAGCGGATGCTGGAGGACCCGAAGATCGACAACCTGCTCGACAGCTTCGCGGCCGAGTGGCTCGACTTCGCGCACCTGGGCGCGCACGAGATCGACGCGAAGATCTTGCCCGAAGGCAGCCAGGACGTCCTGCGCTCCATGACGCTCGAGGTACAGAGCTTCATCCGCGAGTTCCTGACGTCCGGGCGGCCCGTCGGAGAGATGCTGACCGCCCGGTTCACCTTCGTCGACGACCACCTCGCCGATCTGTACGGCTTGCCCGAAGGGGACTCCCGGCCCAACGCCGACGGCCTGCGGCGCGTCGAGACGTCCAATGTGCCCAGGTCGGGTCTGCTCACGCTGGGTGCGCTGCTCACGACGACATCGCTGCCCTCGCGCACGTCGCCCGTGAAGCGCGGAGATTACGTGTTCTCCCGCTTGCTGTGCGAGGCGATACCGCCGCCGCCGCCCGGCGTCGCGGCCGCGTTCCCCGAGAGGGACGATCTGACGCTCCGCGAGCGCATGGAGCTGCACCGGAAGGACCCGTCTTGCGCCGGCTGCCACTCCTTCATGGATCCCATCGGGTTCGGCCTGGAGAATTACGACGCGATCGGCAGATACCGCACGCGCGAAGGCAACCTCGAGATCGACGCCAGCGGCGAGCTGCCCGACGGCACCGCCTTCGAGGGCGCGGTGGAGCTGGGAGCCGTGCTGGCGAAGGATCCGAGGATCCCCCGATGCGTCACGAAGAAGTTCATGACGTTCGCGGCCGGGCGCCTGCTCGCCAGCGCCGACAAGCCGCAGATCAAGCAGCTCACCGCCGAGGCAGAGACGTCCGGCGGCGGGCTCGGCGACATCATCAAGGCCGTGCTCCTGAGCGAGCCGTTCCGCACCCGCACGCCGGCAGAGCCCTGAGGGCGCCGCCCGGGGGCGCGCGATCCTCGATCGCGCTCCACCCATCCATCTAGCCATCCAGCACCGCTGGGGACCTCGCTCCTTGCGAGGAGCCAGCCCCAGAGAGGAGATCCTGTCTTGAGCATGACACGCTTCTTGCGACCACAACGAATGGCTTCTGTGCGCCTGACGGTCACGCCGCTCCTGCGGCCCCCGATCCTGGCTTCGATGCGCGCGCCCTTTTCGGCGCTCGGGCTCGCGATGGTCGTCGGCCTCGGCTGCGGCCAGGACGAAGACCCGGGCACGCATGCGGGAGGCTCTGGCGGTACGAGCTCAGGCAGCGGCGCGAGCAGCGCGAGCAGCGCGAGCAGCGGCGGCGCGGCCGAAGGCGGCGCCGGCGGGAATGGGGGCACCGGTGGACGGACCGGGGACGCCGGAGGGGACGCGGGCACCGGAGGGGACGCGGGCACCGGTGGCACCGGCGGGACCACGACGGACCCGGGGACCGAGGGCGACGGCGACTACACCCTCGCTCCGCCCTACGAGGCGGCCCCCGAGTCGAGGGTGGGCGACGGCGTGCCGAGGGGGACGCTGCGCTCCTTCGAGCTTCCATCGCGGCTGAGCGCGATCTACCCGAGGGACGTCGGCTCGGGTCGAGAGTTCAATCGCCGGGTGCAGCTCTACATTCCCGATGGCTACGTCAGCGGCACCGAAGCCCCGTTCATGGTCGTACAGGACGGCTCCGGCTACGTCGGCAGGCTCCAGCCAGCGCTCGACAACATGATCCATGATGGCCGGCTGCCAAAGCTGCTCGGCGTCTTCATCAACCCCGGGCCAGGCGATGGCCCGGGGAGCCAGCGCGGCCTGGAGTACGACGCCGTCTCCGACACGTACGTGACCTTCATCGAGACCGAGATCTTGCCCAAGCTCGAAGAAGACTACGGCGTGAAGTTCACCGAGGATCCCGAGGGGAGAGCCAGCATGGGCTGCAGCTCCGGGGGCGCCGCCGCCTTCACCATGGGCTGGTTCCGGCCGGACCGCTACCGCCGCATCCTCACCTACTCCGGGACCTTCGTGAACCAGGCCCCCAGCGACGACTACCCCCACGGCGCCTGGGAGTACCACGAGAACCTCATCCCCGGCGCCGATCGCAAGCCGCTGCGCGTGTTCCTGGAGGTCGGCGAGGACGACCTCAACTCGAGGGGACCCGCCAGCGATCACCACAACTGGGTCCTGGCCAACCAGTTCATGGCGCGTGAGCTGGCCGCGAAGGGCTATCACTACCGCTTCCTCTTCGCGCGCGGAGCCCGCCACTGCGACGGCGGCGTCATCGCGCAGACGCTGCCCGAGACGCTGCTCTGGCTGTGGCGCGGCTACCCGCGGTGACGCGGCCGCGGGCAGCGGTCGCACCTGCCCGGGAAGAGCTCACATGAAGGGGGGAAGAGGATTGCTCTTTGCTTCCTGACCCTCGCTGTTCTGCGGGAGCAAGGTCACGGGCGCGATGCGGCGCGCCTCGTAGATGTCGGTCCCGCCGCTCCGCTCCGAGGAAAAGAACAGGATCGACCCGTCCGGCGAAAGGTAAGGATCGTTCTCGCGCGCCTCCGGATCGTTCAGCTCGTCGAGCGCCTCCGGCGCCTCGAAGGCGTCGTTCGTCCCCGGCCGCCGAGCCCAGAACAGGTCATCCCCCGACCGGAACAGGATCTGCCGGCCCTCATCGAACAGGAAGGGCGCCAGCTGGTCGCCCTCGCCGTTCAGCTCGCTGATCGGCGCGAACGGACCCCAGTCGTCCTCCGGGCTCTCGCGGGACGCGATCGCGAGATCCCAACCCTGGGTTTCAGGCCCGTTCAGGCCGACCACGGCGCGGAGCTCGGGCAGATCGACGTGAACGTTCATCGCCTGCGCGCCGTCCTCGCGGCCTGGGTTGAGCGCGTCGACGTAGAAGGGATCGCCCCACGGGTCGCTCCGGCTCGCGCGCTCGGACATCCAGATGCCCGTTTGCTCCTCGCTCTCGCGGAAGAACCAGATCCTGAGTCCGTCGTTCGAGATGGCAGGCGTGTCTTCGCTGTTCGGGGTGTTGAGCGTCTCCTCGAGCTCGAGGGTCGGCGTATCCCAGGGCGAGCCCAGGTCCGGCCGGCGCGAAACCCAGATATCCTGGCTCGCGCCGCGCTCGGACATGAAGTGGATCTCGAGCAAATCGCCCGTGAGCGTCGGGTCTTCGTCCCTGGCGACGTCGTCGTTGAGCGCGGCGACCTTCTCCGGCGCCGTGAACCGCGGCCGCTCCGGCGCGAGCACGCCGACCACGACCCGCTGATCCCCACACGCCGCCCCGCCGAGCGCGACCACCAGCCCCAAGGACGCTCCGAGACAGCGGGCTCGCCGCGCCGGGGAGGCCCATGCGAGCGGACCCGCGGAGGGAATGGGCCGAGCGAATTTTTGTCGACACATGGCAAAACCGGAGCCTCCAGGCGCGATGAGTATAGGGATGTTCTCCCGCCCGGTGAACTACCGATGTTGCGAGCACACTCGGCGCATCGGGCGCCCGCGCCGCGGCCGCCCGCAGGCGCCGCGCCACGGGGAATCGAGCCGTCGAGCGCTGGACTTGCGCGAGGAGACGATATGAATCGATCCGCGAGCTTCGAGGCAGTCACCGTTTCCGTGGCGCAGCTCGCGGGCGCGGCGGGCCCGGGGCGCCCCGGCGGGCGGAGCGCGGAGCCGTCGTTCGATGAGCGCGGCGGCGCCGCGCCGCCCGGGGCGGGGGCGTGCCCGCCTCGACGCGTCAGGCGACGAGCGCGGGCGTCCGGCGGACGCGCGCGCCGAGCTCCTCGAGCCGCGCGACGACGCTCGCGGGGTCGAGCACGCTCTCCGGGTTGTAGAGGCCCGGGCCGACCGGGGGGCCGCCCGCGAGCCCGAGCAGGCGCTCCGTCGCGATCGCGGCGCCATAGGCGCTGAGGCGCGAGAGGTTGTCCGCGTCGAGGATGTCGTACCGCAGCCGCGCCCCCGACCCGTCGTGGAGCCGCCCCGACACCTCGACGATGAGGTCCGTCCGGGGGCCCGCGCCGCCGGTGGTCCGGTCGCGCGCGGCGAAGTCGACCCGGATCGAGCGCGCGTCGGTCGCCGCCGCGAGGCTGACCACGTCGAGCAGCGGCAAGGCCTGGCCGACGTGCGCCACGCCCTCGGCGTCCACCACGCGCCGGGTCGCCGCCTCGCCTTGCACCCAGGTCCATTTCCCATCGTCGAGGACCAGCGCGGCCTCCCCGGCCTGCCGGAGCCGCTCGAAATCGGCGCTCGACGCGGGACCGCCGTGATCGTCCGCGCCGGCCACGACCGCGATCGCGATCGCGTCGACGCTCCGGAGCTCCCTGGCGAGGTGCTGCGCCGCAAGCGTCGCCGTGCCGCCGAGGGTGTGGCCCAGCATGAGGATGGGAGCGCTCGTCGGACGCGCCACGTAATGGGCGACCAGGGGGCCGATCTCGGAGGTGAAATCCGAGAAGGCGATATGGGGGACGCCGTCCGCCTGCGCGCGCTTCATCGCGTTCGACGCCTCGTCCTTGACCAGCGTGACGATGGCGCTGAACGACGCGCCCGGCTCGAGGCCGAGATCGCTCCGGAGGACGTCGACCGCCGCCGCCGTCGTCGGACCGCCGACCTCCGCGGCGACCGCCGACGCCCTGCGCGCGTCGCGCCCGCCGATCGCGATCGGCAGATCCGGATGCAGGCGCCGGAGCGCCCTCGCCGCGCGCGCGCCGACCTGACCCGAGCCGCCGATCAAGAGCACTGGAGACATCGTCCGTGTGGTCATGGGAATGGACTCCTCTCGCCGGGTCGCGCGAGCGCCCGGGGCGTGTTCGACACAACTTACCATTAGTAAGTTACCTTTGGTAATATGTGCCGACCCGTGGTAGTGTCAAGGCGCATGACGAGGACGAACGCTGCGCGAACCGCGGCCCGGCCGAGGGGCGAGGCCTCCAGCAAGCGCCTGCCGAAGGCGGAGCGCCGCGAGCAGCTGCTCGAGACGGCCGAGCAGATCGTGCGCGAGGAGGGCACCGATGCGCTGACGCTCGGCCACCTGGCCGAGCGCGCCGGCGTCAGCAAGCCGATCGCGTACGAGCACTTCGAGACGCGATCCGGGCTCCTCATCGCCCTCGCGCGGCAGATCGACGATCGCCAGGTCGCGGCGCTGCTCGAGGCGCTGAAGCGGACGCAAAAGCGGCTGGAGGACGTCGCGCGGGTCGTCAGCGCCGCGTACATGCACTGCTGCGCGACGGTCGGCCCCCAGTGGTTCGCGATCCTCGCGGCGCTGAAGGGCGACGAGCAGATGGACGCCGTGGAGCGGGAGCTGCTCGACAGGTACGTGACGATCTACCGGGACGCGATCGCGCCGTGCGTCCAGCTCTCGAAGCGCGAGCTGCACCTCCGCTGCGTCGCGATCATCGGCGCCGCCGAGGCGCTCGCGGCCGAGATGTTCCGCGGCCGCACCGACGAATCCGCCGCCGCGAAGGCGCTCGAGTCGCTGATCGTGCAGTGGCTCTCGAAGGGCGGCTGAGCGGCGCGCCCCGCCTCCGCGCGCGTCATCCCGCCGGGCGGCGGCGGTACGCGCCGGGCGGGACACCGGCCCAGCCCTTGAACACCCGGTTGAACGCCTCGTCGGACCCGTAACCCACCTTCCCCGCGATGTCCTTGAGGCTCAGGCGTCCGTCCTCGAGCAGCCGCGCGGCGTGGCGCATCCGCCACGCCGTCACGTAGGCGAGCGGCGGCTCGCCCACGTGCCGGCGGAACTCGGCGGCGAACGCCGAGCGCGACATCCCCGCGCGCCCGGCGAGCGCGGCGACCGTCCACGGGGCGCCGGGCTCCGCGTGGATCGCGGCGAGCGCGCGCGCGATCGACGGCTGCGCGAGCCCCTTCAGCCACCCGACCTCGGCGGCGCCCCGCGCGATGGAGGCGCGCAGCGCGTGGATGAAGACGAGCTCGGCGAGCCGCGTGAGCGCGGCGCCCGCGCCGGGCTGCGGCGCGGCGACCTCGCTCGCCAGCGCGCCGAGGACGCCGCCGAGGCCGGGCCCCGCGGCCTCGGCGGGGAGGTGCAGGAGGCCGGACAGCGCCGACCCCAGGAGGGCGCGGCCGGCCTCGTCGAGCGCGAGCGTCCCGCAGACCAGCGTCGTGCGCGGCCCGGGGCCGCCCCACCGGAGCGGGCTGCCGCGCGGGCCGGCCGCGCGGCGGAGCTCCTCGAACGTGACCGCGGCGCTGCTCGGGCCGTCCCGCAGGGCGTGCGCGCGCCCCGCCGCCACGAGGACCACGTCGCCGCTCGAGAGCGCGACCTCGTCCCGCGGAGGGTCGATCAGCGCGAGGTGCGCCGCGCCCCGGACGACCACGTAGCAGACGAGCTCCGGGTAGCCGGGCGTCTGCACGCCCCACGGAGCCCCGAACACGCCGGCGCCGAAGACGCTCCCGCGGAGGCGGACCGCGTCGAGGACGCCGCTCAGCGGATCGACGGCGCTCTCCATGGACGACTCATCAACCATCATCGATTCATTATCACTGAACGTCCATGATCGCCATGGTACGAGTCAACGCGTGTCGCGGGGGACATCCGCCGTCGAGGGGTCGAGGCGTCGAGGAGAGGAGAAGAGCGATGGAGGAGCGGAGCGTGAAGGACGCGTGCTTCGTGTTCGTGGGCGGAACGGGCGGTATCGGGCTCGCAGCGGCCAAGGCGGTCGCGCGCCGCGGCGCCTCCGTGATCCTCGTGGGGCGCGACAGGGCGCGGGGGGAGGAGGCCGCGCGCGCCGTCCGGGAGGCGGGCGCGCGGGAGGTCGCCTGGGTCTCGGCCGACGTGTCCTCGGTCGCGGGCGTCGCGAAGGCCGTCGAGGGCATCAGGGCCTCTCGCCGGGCGATCCACGGGCTCGTGCACAGCGCGATGACCGTCAGCTTCCGGCGAGCCACAACCGCGGACGGCTTCGAGCTCGCGTTCGGCCTCCAGTACCTCGCCCGATACGCGCTGAACCGCGCGCTCGTCGGGGAGCTCGCGGCCTCGGGCGACGGGCGGATCGTGCACGTCGGCGCCAAGGCGCCCTCGGGCCTCACGCCCGACCTCGACGATCTGCAGTTCGAGCGGCGGCGGTGGTCGCTGCTCCCAGCGCTCATGTCGTCTCAGGTGCTGGGATATCTCCACGTGCAAGAGGCGGCGAAGCGCTGGCAGGGGCTCCCGGTGACGGCGAGCGTCGCCTGCGTCGGGATGACCAGGACCGAGAGCACGATGAAGGGCCCCTGGTGGGTGCGGGCGCTTTACAGCGTCGCCGGGGCGCGGCCGGAGCGGTCCGCGGAGAACGTCGTCCGGCTGCTCACCGCGGCCGACGCGCGCGACGCGCACGGCGCGGTCCTCTTCGATCCGAAGCGCGCCTCCCCCACCCCGCTCTCGTACGACCCCGCGCTGGCGCGGCGCGCGTGGGAGCTCTCGGAGCGGCTGGTCCGGGAGCGGGGGCTCGAGCTCGAGCCGAGCCGGCAGGGAGGCGCGGCGCAAGGAGCCGATTCGCCGGCCTCGCTCGTCGCTCAGAACCGATAAAGGACGTTGGCCTTGTCGCCGGACACGTAGATCGCGCCCGAAGCGCCCACGGCGACGCTGCTCAGCGCGTAGGTCGGCGCCGTCCCGGTGATCGCCGGGAGCCCCACGTCGAGGTGCTTCGCCAGGATCGAGGTCTCTCCCGTCGACGGGTCGATGCGCAGGAGGCGGCGCCGCCCGCTCTCCACGAGGAGCAGGGTGCCGTCCAGGTCGACCGCCATCCCCTCGGGCTGCCACAGGCCGGCGGCCACCTCGAGCGGCGGAGAGAGCGTCACGCCGCCGGACACCAGCTGGAGGACCTCGCCCGTGGCCCAGTCGGCGGCCCAGAGGTCGCCGCCCGCCACGGCGAGGCCCGACGGCACGGCCAGCGACGCGAGCGTCACGCGGCCGCCGCCGGTCTCGCGGACGACGCGCCCGGCGCCCGGCCCCGCGCCGAGCTCGGCCACCACGAGATCGCCCTGGAACCGGACCGCGTTGACGGGCGTGGCGAAGTCGCTGTAGGTCGCGACCACCGAGGCCGTCGCCGTGTCGTAGATCTGGACCACGCTGGAGAACCACGAGCTGAGGATCAGCTCCGGGCCGTCCGCCGACACCGAGACGGGCCCGTGCAGCTCCGAGACGCCGAGGAACGGCCGCTCGACGTCGAGCTCCGCGCCCGTGTCTCCATCGAACTTCCGGAGCGAGGCCATGTCGCCGACAAAGACCGACTCGCCCCCTCCCTCGCTCATCACGGCCACGCCGCCGGGCAGGATGAGGCCACCCGGGAGCAGCCCGCGCGCCTGCCCGTCCGGCTCGAGCCGGACGACGAAGCCGTCGGAGGCGCTCGAGACATGGATCTTGTTCTGCGCGTCGATGGCGAGGTTGTCGAGGCCGGGCGTGAGCACCGCGAGGACCTCCGTGTCGCCGGTCGCGACGTCGATCCGCACCACCTCGCCGTTCTGATCGACCGCGTGGAGCCGGCCCAGCCCGTCGAACTTGACCGCCGCGGGGATGAAGAAGCCGTCCGCGACCGTCCGGATGTCGCACTCCGCCTCCGGGTCGACCGCGCCGGTGCAGGAGTCCACATCGATGCTGACCACCCTGCCCTGCGTCCAGATCGGCCCGTACAACCTGCCGTCAGGGCCCCAGTCCATGCCGTTCAGGAAGCCGAGGTTGCCCGCGATGAAGCGCGGCGGCGCCGACAGATCCGGATCGAGCTCATAGAGCCCGTCGCCGAGGAAATCGAGCGCCACGAAGAGCCGCCCCGTATCCGAGAAGGTGATGGGGTTGACGCCGACGGCGACGAACTGCTCGGTGATCTCGCCCGACGGCGAGCGCCGCACGACGTTCCCGGTGAGGAGCGAGGTCCAGTAGAGCGAGCCATCCGGGCCGAACGCGAGGTCGTCCGGGCCGTCGACCCCGTCCGACCCGTCGAGCCGATCAACGACGCCTCCGCTCTTCCGGTTCACGACGGCGATCTCGTCGCCGAGCAGGCTCGCCACGTACAGGCGGCCGTCCGGCCCCACGTTCATCCCGTTGGAGCCGTGCAGCCGCGCCCCCTCGACGAGGACCGACGGCGTCGCGCGAGCCGGCGGCGAGACCCCAAGAGCTACCGTACCAGCGAGCACGAATGCAAAGGACCTAGGCATAGCTCTCCTTTCACCGTCGCGCGTGGACCCGAGACCCCAGGATCATGGCGTCAAGCGCGGAACCAGCGTGACGGAGCGAACCCCCGGTGAATTTTCGAATCAAGCAGGATCAATTCACACGGTAGCACGGCAATTATGGAATATCCATGGACGCGTGCGCCCGCTCCGCCGGGTGGGGGCAGGCGCGACGACATCGGCCGAGGTGCCATGAGCTCGCACGCCGCGCCCGCGCGGCGCCAGGCTGCCGTGCCTTGTCGGGCGAGGGACCTGGCGTTAGAGCCTACAGCGCATGAACCCAAAGGGGCCAGCAGATCCGGGCCATTCAAACGGTCAGGATCCGAGCTTCCGGGAGAATCACGGTGCGGAGCGCCTGCTCTGGGCCGTGCAGGAGCTGTGGGGCGCGCCCGATCTCCAGACCATCCTGAGGATCACGGCCCGCTCCGCCCGGGAGCTCACCGGCGCCGACGGCGCGTCGTTCGTCCTCCGCGACGGGGACCTCTGCCATTATGCCCAGGAAGACGCGATCTCCTCGCTCTGGCAGGGCAGGCGATTCCCGATGTCGAGCTGCGTCAGCGGGTGGGTGATGCAGAATCGGAGGCCGGCGGTCGTCGACGACATCGCGCTCGATCCCCGGATCCCCCTCGGCGTCTACCGGCCGACGTTCGTGCGGAGCCTGGCGATGGTGCCGATCCACGCGCGCGCGCCCCTCGGGGCGATCGGGAGCTACTGGGGCTCGACGCGCGTGGCCACGGCGCGCGAGCTCTCGCTGCTCCAGGCGCTCGCCGACGGCGCCGCGCTGGCGATGGAGAACATCATGCTCCGCGACCGCATGGAGAAGGCCGATGCGCGGATCGGCGAGCTCGAGGCGATGACCCGGGACTTCGCGGATCGGCAGCAGGCGCTCGCGGATCGCCAGCGGCAGAGCGACGCGCTGAACGAGCTCCTCGCGCACGACCTCAGGAGCCCCGCCGCCGGCATCCTGCTGACCGCGAGGGCCCGGCTGCGCGACCCGGAGCTCGAGGAGCGGGACCGGCGCCGCTGGAACCGGGTGCTCTGCTCGGCCGAGCTCATCCAGCGCACGGCGATGAACCTGCTCGACACCTCGAGCCAGCGGCTCGGGAAGCTTGTCCCCCGGCTGGAGGAGCTCGACCTCACGGCGCTGCTCGGCGAGGTGGCCGAGATCCTGGAGCCGTTCGCGATCTCGCGCGACCAGCGCATCGCGCTGCGCCCCGGCGCGCCGCGCTGCTGCCGCGCCCGGGGCGACGCGGATCTCCTGCGCCGGGTGTTCCAGAACCTGGTCGACAACGCCCTCCGCCACACCCCCGCGCGCGGCGCCGTGCACGTCGAGGCGCGGCCGCTCGACGCGCGCTGGGCGGAGGTGGTCGTGTGCGACGAGGGCCCGGGGATCCCGGCCCACCTGCGCGAGCTCGTCTTCGAAAGGTACGCGCGGCTCGACGAGCGGAGCGCCGCCTCGCCCAACGGCCGCGGCCTGGGGCTGATGTTCTGCAAGCTGGCCGTCGAGGCGCACGGCGGCACGATCGCGGTGACGGACAACGAGGGCGGGGGGAGCTGCTTCCGCGTTCGGCTCCCGGCGGGCTGAGGGAGCGCGGGAGAGGAGTTAGTTCGCGCTCTTCAGGGACGGTACGCTAGAACGCCGATCACGTCGATCAAGCGAGAAATGAACCGCCAAGACGCCAAGACGCCAAGACGCCAAGAATTTTTTCTCTCTTTACTTGGCGCCTTTTTGGCGTCTTGGCGGTTCGAAGTTCTGCGCTTTTCAGGCAGCTTCAACCCGTTTGTCGCTCTAGACCTTCCCCTGTCCGAGCTTGCGGACGAGCCGCACCAGGTCCTCCGGGTGGACCGGCTTCCCGAGGTGCTCGTCGTACCCCGCCTCGAAGGCGAGCCGCTGGTTCGCGCCGCTCGTGTACGCCGTGAGCGCGATCGCGGGCGTCCCCCCCCCGTCGTCCGGCGCCCGCGCCCGCACGCTTCGCATGAACGCGTAGCCGTCCTGATCGGCCATGCCCAGATCGCTCACGATGACGTGCGGCCTCGCCGCGGCGATCGCGCCGAGCCCCTCGGACGCGGAGCTCGCGACGCGCACCTCCGCCCCGCGCTGGCGGAGCACGGCGCTCACGAGCTCGCGCGCGTCCGGCTCGTCGTCCACGACGAGCACGCGGAGGCCGTCCAGCCGCGCCTGCGTCCGGTCCCGAGCGGCCGCCCCGGGAGGCCGGTCCGCCTCGTGATCGGGCAGGGGCACCACCGCCCGCACGGGCAGCGCGACGAAGAAGCTCGACCCCAGGCCCAGCCCGGCGCTGCGGACCGAGACGGTGCCGCCGTGGAGCTCGACGATGTGGCGGACGATCGACAGCCCGAGCCCGAGCCCGCCGAACCTGCGGGTGATCGAGCCGTCGGCCTGCCAGAACCGCTCGAACACGTGGGAGAGCATCGCGGGATCGATCCCGCGCCCGTCGTCGTGCACGGCGAGGCGGACGCTCGTCCCGGCCTGCTCGAGCTCCACGCGGACGTGCCCCCCGCCCTCGGTGAACTTCACCGCGTTGGACAGGAGGTTCCACGCCACCTGCTGGAGCCGCGCCGGGTCGCCGAGGAGCATGAGGGGGCGCTCGGCGCCTTGCACGACGAGCTCGATGCCCTTGGCGTCCGCGGCCGGGCGGACGATCTCGAGCGCGTCGGCCACGATGGCCGAGAGGCTCGTCGGCTTGATCTCGATCCGCATCTTGCCGGTGATGATGCGCGAGACGTCGAGCACGTCCTCCACGATCCTGGCCTGGGCCTGCGCGTTTCGCCGGATCGTCTCGAAGGCCCTCGCGATCTCGGGGTCGCTCACGCTGTCGCACAGGAGCGACGACCACCCGAGGATCGCGTTGAGCGGCGTCCTCAGCTCGTGCGAGATCGTCGCGAGGAACTCGTCCTTCATGCGGTTCGACTCCTGCGCCTGCGCGAGGCGGATGCGCTCCTCCTCGGCGCGGCGCCGCTCGGTGAGGTCCCTCGTGACCTTCGCGAACCCGACGAGCTCCCCCTGGACGCCGCGGAGCGCCGTGATGACGACGCTGGCCCAGAACAGCGTGCCGTCCTTGCGGACGCGCCACCCCTCGTCCTCGACCCGCCCCTCGCGCGCGGCGATCGCGAGCTTCGACTCGCATTTGCCGGCGCGGACGTCCTCCTCCGGATAGAAGCGCGAGAAGTGCTGTCCGAGGATCTCGTCCGCCGTGTAGCCCTTGAGCTCCTGCGCCCCGCGGTTCCAGGTCGTGACGACGCCCCGCGGATCGAGCATGAAGATCGCGTAATCCTTGACGCTCTCGACGAGCAGCCGGAAGCGCTCCTCGCTCCGGCGGAGCGCCTCCTCCGCCTGCCGGCGCTCCGTCAAATCGCGGGTGATCTTCGCGAAGCCGATCAGGGTTCCATCGTGGTCCCGCAGCGCCGTGATGACGACGCTGGCCCAGAACAGCGTGCCGTCCTTGCGGACGCGCCACCCCTCGTCCTCGACCCGCCCGAGCGCGGTCGCCTGCTCGAGCTCGCGCTCGCACTTCCCCGCGGCCACGTCCTCCGGCGGGTAGAACGTCGAGAAATGGCGGCCGATGATCTCCCTGGCCTCGTATCCTTTGATCCGCTCCGCCCCCGGGTTCCACGTGGCCACGTGGCCTCGGTCGTCCAGGATGAAGATGGCATAGTCCTGGATGGTCTCGACGAGCAGCCGAAAGCGCTCCTCGCTCGCCCGGAGGGACTCCTTCACGCCGGGCTCGCTCGACGCGCTCTGCTGTAACAAAACAGGCATGGCCGAGAGAGAATGCTCGATCCACGTCCCGTTGGCCACTTCTGTGAGCGCCGTGAGCGGGCCGAGCGGCGGCGCTTCTCCCCCGGAAGCGGCGCCCCCGCGCAGATCATGCCCGGGCTCGGGCGGCCCTCACGCCGCTCTCATCGGATCCATCGCCTGGATCAGCCCGGCGAAGAGGCTGTGCCCTCGAGGGAGGATACCGTAGATTGACGCGGGAGGAGGCTTTGCCATGAGGCTCTTGAACATCGTATCTTCACTCTGCTGCTCGTCGGCGCTCTCGCTGCTCATCGCCGCGTGCGGGAGCTCGTCGCTGGGCGGCGGCGACGGCGGCGACGGCGGCAGCGGGAGCGGCGGGAGCAGCGGGAGCGGCGGCCCTGGCGCCAGCACGTCGAGCGGCCCCGGCGCCGAGTGCAGCGGCCCGAGCCCCGTCGGCTGCCACGCCCAGGGCTGCCCCGAGGGGCACACCTGCGTCGACGAGGGCTGCGCGCCCTCGCGCTGCGGGTGCGACCCCGAGACCGGCACGTGGATCTGCACCGACGACTGCGGCGGCGGGACGTGCGTGCCCGACGAGCCCGCGTGCGCCGGCCCGAGCCCGGTCGGCTGCCACGTCCAGGGCTGTCCGGAGGGCCAAACCTGCGTCGACGAGGGCTGCGCGCCCTCGCACTGCGGGTGCGACCCCGAGACCGGCACGTGGGCCTGCACCGAGGACTGCGAAGGCGGGACGTGCGTGCCCGACGAGCCCACGTGCAGCGATCCCAACCCGGTCGGGTGCAAGACCCAGGGCTGCCCCGAGGGGGAGACCTGCGCCGACGAGGGCTGCGCGCCCTCGGAGTGCGTGTGCGATCCCGCGACCGGCGCGTGGGCCTGCACCAAGGACTGCGGCGGCGGCACCTGCGTGCCCGACGAGCCCGCGTGCAGCGGCCCGAGCCCGGTCGGGTGCAAGACCCAGGGCTGCCCCGAGGGGGAGACCTGCGTCGACGAGGGGTGCGCGCCGTCGGTCTGTGGCTGCGATACCGAGAGGGGGGTGTGGATCTGCACCGCCGATTGCGGCGGGGGGATCTGCGTGCCCGCGCCCTGAGCCGGTCGCGGCGCCGGGGCGGCCGGCGGCCATCGCGCGGCCGAGGCGGAGGCCGCGAACGAACGAACTGACTAATAGATGCTCAGGGAGCTCCAGCCCGTCCACGCGTTCACGAGGGGGATCTGCATCTCGTAGATCGCGCCGGTCTTGTCGCTCCAGCGCATCACCCCCCATTCCGCCACGTCCTGCGCGGGCCCCCCCGGGACGGCATAAACCATCTTGCCGGCGCCGTGGCTCACCTCCGATTGGAGCGCGTAGGTGCCGACGAGCCCGCGGCGCTGCGAGTAGAAATCGAGGCGCACGTCGGGCGCCACGCGCTCGTTCGAGAGGAACGCATAGAGCGTCTGATCCCGCACGCTGTACACGGCGCAGGCGCCGCACTGGGGATCGGCCGGATCCGGCTCCTCGTCGTCGTCATCTCCCCCGCTGTCGGCGGTGCCGATCGGGACCTGCTCCGCGCTCGATCCGTCGATCGGCGCGGCTGCGGCGAGGCCGGCGCCGATCGACGGATCGAGCACGGCGAGGAGGAGAGCACCAAGACCTGACACGACGCGATGTACCATCGGTTTGCTCCGTTGTTCTCCGGGGTCGCTGTGTTCTACGCCGGGGCCCCGGCGCGTCTGACGAGGGTTTCGTGCGCTCAGGGGACCAGCGCCCGGAAGCTCGCCCAGTCCGACGACGGCGCCGCGCGCATCACGGCCAGCGCCGCTTCCCGGAGCCGCGCGCCGGCGTCGGCGGTCGCGAAGCCGGCGCCGCCGTACAGCGCCGCCATCATCCGCTCCGCCACGGCGTCGTCCACCGGCCGCGCCGCCGCGATGATCGAGCCCGCGCCCGCGAGCAGGAACGCCTGCGCCAGGCCCAGCCCGAGCCCCGCGCCGCCGGCGCTCGGCGCCGTGCGCGCCGTGTCGCAGCCCGAGAGGACGACCCGCGACGGCGCGCGCGGGAGCGCCAGGACATCCGCCACGGCGAGCTGGCCCCCCGCCGCGAGGCGCAGGCCGCTGTCCCAGCCGTCGCGCCCCGCGAAGGCGCCGTGACCCGCGTAGTGGAACACCTCGAGCCAGGGGCGCTCCAGGGCGTCGCGCAGCGCGCGGTGCGTGGCGGCGCCGCCCGACAGCCGCTCCACCTGCAGCCCCTGGCCGGCGAGCGCCGCCGCGACGCTCTCCCCCTCGCGCCGCGCGGCCGGCAGATCGCCGCGCGGATCGGCCACGACGAGCGCGCCGCCCTCGGCGCTCGGCGCGCCGCGCCCGCTCCGGCCGGGCAGATCCATCCCGTACGTCACCGGCGCGTGGGCGACGAGCGGCGCGCCGCCCCAGGGCAGGGCGTGGAAGTCGACCTGATCGAGCGCGCCGCTCGGCAGGAAGCGGAGGCGGCGGGCCGCGTCGATGCTCTCCCGGAACGGCAAGAGGAGCGCCGCGGACAGCTCGCCGGCCGGCGTCGCCGCGGAGCGCTCGCCCCCGGGCGCCGCCGCGGAGCGCTCGCCCACCGGCGCCCCCCCGGCGGTCGCGGCGAGCCGCCGCGCCACGACGCCGCCCCGCGTGACCGCGAAGCCCGCCCAGCCGTCGCGGACGCGATGGTAGACGAGCATCAGCTCCCCCTCCTCCAGCGCGGGCGGCGCCCCGTCGTCGGCCGTCTCCGGCCCCGCGCGCCCCAGCACCGCGAGCGCCTCGTCGAGCATCGCCCGGATCGCCTGGCCGCGCTGCTGCCGGGCGGCGGTCGCGCGCTCCAGCTCGTCGGACGCGAGCTGCCAGTCCTCCCGGCCGTCCGCGTCGAACGCCTCGCGCGCGCGCCGGTAGGCCGCGAGGGCGCCCTCCCAGCGCGCCCGCTCCGCCGCGCTCAGCGACTCGAGCCGATGGCTCCACCGGAGCGCCGCGAGCGCGCGCGCCCGCGAGCGCCGCGCGGCCTCGAGCGCCCGCGCCGGCGCGCGCCGCAGCAGGAGGTCCACGCGCAGGCGCGCGCTCTCCTCGAAGCGGCCGAGGAACGTCCCCCGGCCCTCGCCGAGCGGCACGAGCAAGCCGAGCTCCCCGCGCATCGCCTCCGCGGCGGCGTAGGCCCCGTCCGCCTCGTCGAGGCGCCCCAGCGCCTCGAGGGCCTGGCCGCGCCCGAGCGCCGCCCGGTAGCGGCCGAGCTCGAGCGCCGATCGCTCGGCGAGCCGCGCGAGCCGCTCGTAGGTCCGCAGCGCCTCCGCGCCGTCGCCGCGCCCGAGCGCGACGCGCCCCTCGATGTCGAGCCAGTGCAGCGCGAGGCGCGCGTCGGGGCTCGGGACCGCCCGCCGCGCCTCGTCGAGCCGCGCGCGCGCCTCCGCCGGGCGCCGCGCGTGGAGCGCGGTCAGCGCCAGGTTGGTCAGCGCGTTGGCCTTGCTCGCCGGCCTCGGGCACGGCCCGCCGTAGAGCGCGAGCGCCTGCTCCAGCGCCCCGCGCCCGTCCTCGATGGGGCCGCCGGCCTCGGCCACGTGGAGCGCGTTCCACCCGAGGTCGTTCAGGAGCGAGGCCCGCTCGCACGGCGGCGCGTCGGGCGGCGTGGACGCCTGCACCTCGCCGAGGAGCGCCCGCGCCTCGCCGGCGCGCCCGAGGCTCTGGAGCACGTCGGCGCGCTGCTGCATCACGTGCCGCAGGTGCGCGCGCATGCCGAGGCGCTCGGCGCCCTCGGCCGACGCGTCGAGCTGCCGGAGCGCCGAGCGCAGGTCGCCGGTCTCGAACGAGACCAGCGCCGCGTAGTAGTGCTTCATCGCGCGCCCCTCCGGGTGGCTCGCCTCGAGCGGCCCCAGCGCGTCGAGCGCCGCCCGCGCCTCGGTGAACCGCCGGCCGTTGTAGAGGAGGGTGTACGAGAGGGCGAACCGATCGAGGAACTCGTCCGAGATCCTCCCTTCGGCCCGGTGCGACCGGATCGCCTCCTCGAAGCGCGGGATCGCTTCCTCGGCCCTGCCGCGCGCGAGGTCCACGCGGGCGAGCTTTCCCGTCGCGAGGGCCCGCGTCGCGGGGTCCGGGCTCGCGCTCGCCGACAGGGCGCCGAGCAGCGCGGCGGCCTCGTCGAGCTTGCCCTGCCGGCGCAGGGCGTCGGCCTCCTTCAGGCCGGGCGCCGCGCTCGGCGGGAGGAGCCGCGCGCGGAACGAGGCGCGCGCCCCGGCGCTCTCGGCCGTCACCTCGAGCTCGCGCGCCCCGTCCGGCGCGCGCACCTGGCTGAGCACGCCGCCCTGGACGGGCGCGCCCCCCTGCGCGACCGGCGCCCCGTCGAGCGCGAGCGCGGTGCGCGCCTGCGCGGGCGCCTTCACCCAAACGCGGATCGTCCTGTCGTCCGGCAGCTCGCAGACGGCCCCGGCGCGCAGGGCGCCGCAGCCGGCGAGCTCGACCTCGAGGGGCAAGGGCCGCGGCTCGGGGGCGGCCCGGTGGCACGCGTCGCCCCCGCACGCGAGCAGCGCCGCGCCGAGGAGCGCGAGCCCCGCCGCGCGCCGGACCGCGCGGGCGCGGCGCGGGGCCGGGTCGACGACCGGCCGAGCGGGCCCTAGGAGGAGGACCATGAAGGCCACCCTAGATTCACGGAACAGCGCGCACACGCCTGATCTCGGGGTTCGACATCGTACCATCTCGATCGACGGGGTCCGGATCTTCTACCGCGAGGCCGGCCCGGCGGACGCGCCGGTCGTCCTGCTGCCGCACGGGTATCCGTCGTCCTCGTTCCAGTTCCGCAACTTCATGCCTGCGCTGGCGGACCGGTGGCGGCTGCTCGCGCCCGACTACCCGGGATTCGGCTACAGCGACACGCCCGCGGGCTTTCCGTACAGCTTCGACGGGTACGCCGACCTGCTCGATCGGTTCGCGAGGGCGCTGGGGCTCGAGCGATACGCCCTCTACCTGCACGACTACGGCTCTCAGATCGGCCTGCGCCTGGCGATCGAGGCGCCCGGGCGGGTCGCCGCCTTGATCCTCCAGAACGGCGACATCTACGAGGACGAGCTCGGGCCCAAGTACGCGACGTTGAGGGCCTACTGGGCGAACCCGACGCCGGAGGGCCGCAAGGAGCTGTACGAGGCCGTCAGCGAGGAAGGGTTCCGCCACGAGTTCGTGGGCGAGATCGACGAGCGGCTCGTGGAGAGGATCTCTCCCGATCTGTGGAAGCTCTCCTGGCCGCTCATGACCGAGGAGCGCCGTGACATCATGGTCGGTCTGATGGAGGGCCTGAAGGAGAACCTCGCCTGGTTTCCGCGGTACCAGGCGTATCTGCGCGAGCACCGCCCGCCGACGCTGATCGTCTGGGGGCCGCAGGACGGCTACATGCCCGAGGGCGCGGCGCGCGCGTACCTCCGGGACCTGCCCGACGCCGAGCTCCACCTCCTCGACGGCGGGCACTGGGCGCTCGAGACGAACATCGCGGAGATCGTGGCGCTTTCGCGAGACTTCCTCGGACGCGTGCACGCCTGAATGCGGCCGGCGAGGCCCCGCGGCGCGAGGATGCGGAGCGGGGGTCCCGCGGCGCGATCGCACCACCGAAAAATTCAATAATTTCAACAATATAACCACGGAACAACAAAAGATCGCCCGGCGTGTCGATCGGGCGGCTCCCCGTTCGTCGTCACGGTGGAACCGGCGCCCGTCCGGCCGAGGCCGTCCGGGCGCTCCGCTTCGAACCAGGAGGAGACACGACGATGCGAGCCATGAACACCGTGGGACCGGCGATGCGCGACCCCCAGACGGAGGCAGCGCTGCCTCACCGCTCGCCAGCTCCCGGTCGCGGGAGGAGCAGCGCTGTCGTGAAGCGCATCTCGATGGCAGCATGTCTGTTCGTCGCCGCGTGCGGCGGTGGGGAGGACGGCGAGCCGGAGCCGGTCGCGTGGACCGACATGGGCTTCGAGGAGCGCAACGAGTACATGACCGACGTCGTCCTGCCGCGGATGACGGAGCTCTTCGTGGAGTACGACGCGAGGTTCGCGACCATGACGTGCGCGACGTGCCACGGCGCCGACGCGAGCGGCGGCACCTATGCCATGCCGAACCCGCAGCTCGCCGCGCTCCCCAGCACCGAGGAGGCGTTCTTCGAGTGGGTCGCTGACCCGGCGCACCCGGAGCGCGAGAAGTTCGGCACCTTCATGTACGAGCGGGTCCTGCCCGAGATGGCCGACGTGCTCCAGGTCCCCGTGTACGACCCGGAAAAGCACCCCGACGGGTTCTCGTGCACCAGCTGCCACCCGGTGGCCGACGCCGAGCCGTGAGGCCGCGGGGCCGCGCCGGGCTCGCCGCCCCCGCGGCGGCTCGTGGGGGTGAACCGCGTTTCGGGTAAGCTCGCCGGGCTGCATGCCCACCACAACACTGACTCGAAGGGAGCTCAACCGGGCCACGCTCGCGCGACAGATGCTGCTGTCGCGCGAGCGGACCACGGCCGTTCACGGGATCGAGCGGCTGGTCGCCCTCCAGGCGCAGCTGGCGCGGCCGCCGTTCATCGGGCTCTGGTCGCGGCTCGCGGGGTTCCGGCGCGAGGATCTCGTCCGGCTGCTCCTGCGCCGCGAGGTCGTCCGGGCGCCGTTCCTGCGCGGCACGCTGCACCTCGTGAGCGCGAAGGATTACCTGGCGCTGCACCCGGTCATCGCGCCGGTGCACCACGCCGCGGTGCGGTCGATCCTCCGCGCGCGGGCGGATGCCCTCGACATCGCCCGCCTTGTCGCGGAGGCGCGCGCGTATTTCGACGAGGAGCCGCGGACCATGGACGAGCTGCGCGACCACCTGGCCGCGCTCCACCCGGAGGGCGACGTGCGGGGCATGGCCCTGGCGGTTCGGATGCACCTGCCGGTCGTCCAGGTGCCCGCCGAGACCGCGTGGGGATACCCGGGAACCGCGGATTTCGCCGCGGCCGCGTCCTGGCTGGGCGCGCCGTTCCGCGAGGGCGACGGACCTCGCGCGCTCGTGCTCCGTTACCTCGCGTCGTTCGGTCCGGCGACCGCGACCGACATGCAGACGTGGTCCGGCCTGGGCGGGATCAAGGACGTGCTCCGCTCCCTGGGGGAGCAGCTCTGCGCGTTCCGCGACGAGCGCGGCCGGGAGCTCTTCGATCTGCGCGATGCGCCGCGGCCGCCCGCGGACACCGCCGCGCCGGCCCGGTTCCTCCCCGATTACGACAACCTCCTGCTCGCGCACGACGACCGCACGCGGGTCATCGCGGGCGAGCATCGCGCGCGGATCGTCCTGTCCGCCAACCTGCGCATCCTGCCGACGTTCCTGGTGGACGGCTTCGTGGCCGGCACGTGGGGGGTCGAGCGGAAGAAGGCCGCGGCCACGCTCGTGATCGAGCCGTTCGAGCCCCTGTCCAGGGCGGCGCGCGAGGAGCTCGCCGAGGAGGGCGAGGCGCTCCTCCGCTTCGTCGAGGAGGACGCCGGCGCGTTCGAGGTGCGCTTCGAGAAGGGCGGGGCCGCGAAGGCGCCGGCGGCAAGGGCGAAGGGCGATGGGGCCGCGAAGGCGCCGGCGGCAAGGGCGAAGGGCGATGGGGCCGCGAAGGCGCCGGCGGCAAGGGCGAAGGGCGATGGGGCCGCGAAGGCAGCAGCGGCGCGGACGAAGAACACAGGCGCCGCGAAGGCACCGGCGGCGAGGGCGAAGGCCAAAGGCGCCGCGAAGGCACCGGCGGCAAGGGCGAAGGGCGCCGGGGCAGCGAAAGCCAAGGGATAAGGCCGATCCGGGTTGGTCCTCGGATCCGCCTCCAGGGAGTGACGGCGCGGAGACGACAATGCCCTCGTATCGCCCCGCGGGCCTCGCCGAGCCCGGGCTGATCCGCAGGGGGTGATTTCGGGCGTCCCCCCGGCGTCTCTCGCAGGATTGGGGGCCGAAATTTCATGGGACATCGATCCGGCCCCGTCGATAGGAGCCGAAAACGACCACGAGGTAACCCGTCGCCACGGCGATTCCCCCAGCACCCAATGGTGCGGGGCGCGCGCATGTCGATTGTGCTTCCCACCAGCCTGCGTCGCGCGCTATAGATTCAAGTTGGCATCGTTATGTCAACAACAGAATACGTACGCGTATGAGGCAACGGGTCGCATGCGCGTGGGGGGGAGCCGTCGCCGTCGCGCTGGCGCCGGTGGTCGCTGCCGCGGACGACGCGTTCACCGTCGTCAACATCACCGAAGCTGGACCCGACCGGCCACTCCCGGTCGGGTCCAGCTTCTATCTGACCGGCGAAGCCGACAAGGACGTCAACCTCGTCCAGCCCATCGTGGTCCGCAAGGCCACGCGCTGGCTGCTCGGTGGTGACGGACCGACATGCACCGAGCTGGAGCGAGAGCTCGAAGAGCTGCAGACCACGACGGGGCCAGACGCCCTGAAGCTCGACACCGGCCTGCGCCCGGCATCCGCGATATGGAAAGGGGCGGGAGCGTCGAGCTACGATGCGCTGGTACCGTCGCCCTGGGAGCGGAAGCCGGGCGCTGACGGCAAGTTCAAGGTCCTCGTCCCCAGCGACGGCGGCTTCTTCCGCACCGGAGGGAGCTATTGCCTCTTCGTCTACAAGCGGTCGACGAAGCTCGTCGTCGACACGAAGGCCATCAAGGGCATCCTGCTCGCGTCCGCGGGCGCCCACAACGCTTGCGCCGCGCAGAGCGTCAGCTGCTACGAGGCCGCCGACAAGCAGCATATCGCCGATCGGCAGAGAGGGCTCGACGACGCCGACGCGAGGCTGAGCGCAGCCCGCGGCGCGTGCGCGACGCAGAGCGCCGCGTGCTACACGACCGCCGAGGCGCAGCGCAGCGGCGCGCTGCAGAAGGCCATGAAGGCGCTCCCCGCCGGCGACCAGAAGAAGCTCAGCGAGGCCGTCAGGAAAGCCGAGAACGCCTCGTTCCAGATCATCCGCGCGCCGCGCACCGCGCTCGCGATCCTCGCCTGGTGGGCGCCGTCGAATCCGGCAGCCCCTCCTCAGGCGTTCGCCAACGACCCGAACCTCCCGCTGCCGCTTCCATCCGAGGGCAACGCCGTGAGCCCGCTGGGTCGCGCCATCATGATCATGCTGGCGCGCCACGGCGCGCTCTACCCTCAAGCCGAGGTCGACAAGAGCGGCGTCCGAAGCACGCGCTACTACACGAGCGACGGGAAGGTCAAGGTCGGGGCGGTCGGCGTCTTGGACGAGGCTCGCCTGACGGTCGCCGAGGTCGGGGACAACGGCATCGCCGGAAAGCCGGCTCCGCTGGCGGTCACGACCGGCGATCTGAAGCTTCCGGGAGACAGCGTCACGCTCCGCGATCTGCTCGAGTTCACGCGGGGGCGCGTGCGCGTCGACGGCCGTTACCTGACCGCGAGGGAGCTCCGCGCCAGGCTCGACCCCATCTTGAAGGGCTCCGGCAGGGTCGGCGACGACGACGCCAAGCTGCTGCGCGCGGTCCGGGCGAGCATCGGGGCGCTCGACGCCGCCATCCTGCGGCTCGTCCTGCGCTCGGCGGCCGGCGCAGAACCGGGCAAGGCGCCCCCGCCGGGGACCGAGGCCGCGATCGAGGTGGACCTCGGCGCGTGGCTCACTCCCCTGCTCAAGCCCTGTGACGAGACAGCGCTCCAGGCGTGGGGCTTGCGCGCCGTCCCCGGGGCCCCGGGCTGTGAGGCCGACAAGGCCAGGCAGGGCTGGCCGGGGTTCCTGCGCGGCAATAGCCCCCTCGGACACCTGGAGAACGCCCTCGTGGAGCTGGAAGCGAGCCGCAACACCTGGGCAGACATCGACGCGGAGCTCGCCGTCAGGACCGAGACGATCGTGGCCACGCCCATGGCGCGCGCCTTCGGCGCCAAGATCGAGTTCACGCGGGACTCATGGTTCTTCAGCTATGTGACGCCCGTCACCGGCATCGCCTTCCCGCTCAGCCCGAAGCGCGCGTTCAACGTGCCCTACGTCGGCGTGCACATCCATGCGGTGCCGAACCCGGTCGACGAGCCGATGTGGACCAACGGGCTCCGCGACGTCTTGCGTGTGCTCGCCCTCGAGGTGGCCATGGGCACGACCAGCGGTCCCTTCGGCGAGACCGTCGGGAGCACGCTCGGCGAGGACGGGCGCTTCGAGGGGTGGAACAGCCTTCCGCCGATGTTCGTCGGGCTCTCCTTCCACCTCATTCCCTACACGTCATTCACCTGCGGCGCGACGCTGCTCGAACGGCGATCGAGCACGGTCGTCGAGCAGCGCCGGGAGGCGTTCTTCAGCCGATACTTCGGCGCGAACGTGCAGCTCAACGTGCCCGATCTGGTCGACGCGCTGAAGGGGCGCACCTCGACGACCACGGTCGACAAGAAATAGCTCGTCTACGGAGCGAAGAGTACGAGGACCCATGCCGAACCGATTGGAAGACGTGGAGGTGCCGCCCAGCGCGGCGTCAGGCACCCCGATGCCCTGTATCGCTAGCTACGTCGCCGCGATCGACACCGAGCTCATCCTCATTTGCGCGCCAGGCTTCACCGCGACGACCGCCCCTGAGCCCGTCGATCTCCCCGAGTCGCGCACGACCAAGCCCTTCACGCTCGTCATCAGGCGAGGCGACACGACAGCGGAGGAGTGCTGGCTCGTCTTCAGCATGCCCGGATCGAGCCCCGTCAACAAAAGGGTGATCGTCACATGATTCGGAGGACGCTCCCCTGTTGTTCGGCGATCACGCTGGCGTTGCTGGCGGGCGCGTGCTTCGACGAGGACACCGACCCGAGCGGGATGCGCGTCACCGTTCAGAAATGGCGTGCGGATCAAGCTTGCTGGGCGACCATGACGCCCGACGAGCGCGTCGATCCGGCGCTCCTGGTCCCCGGCGACGTCTGTCCGGACGACGCGGCGCCCGAGCTCGCCGGCGGCAGCGATCGCGTGCGGGTGGTGATCGACTACGGGGATCTCGAGTTCTCGGACGGCACGACCCTCCCCCTGCCGGAGCTGACCATGCGGCTCGACGGCGTCGAGACGCCGTCCGGCGCGAGCTTCGACGACCCGCCGCGGCAGAACCACCGCGCGCACTTCATCGCGATCTTCGTCGCGCCGGCGAAGGAGGTCACCGCGATGCGACTCTCGGTGCAGGCGGCGCAGGGCTTCGGCCGCGAGGTACGAACGGCGTTCAAGGTCACCGCGCCGACGGTGACGATCGACGTCCCTTCGTGCGCCGGCACCGAGGCGTGCGCGCAGGCCTCCGGCGTGGGCAATATCGAGGTCGAGGTGAGCATCGCGGGGAACGTCGCGGAGGACGTCACGGTGCGGCGCCGGCTCGACGGCGTCCTGCAGCAGGGAGAACAGACCATCCGCGCGACCACGCTGGACGAGTCGGGGGCCGGCATCAGGATGAGGGGAACCGGCTTCGTGTCGGTGCCGGCTGCGCGCGACGGCGCCGAGTGGACGCTCGTGGCGGAGTGGCGCTCCAGCAAGGCCGAAGCGACTCCCATCACCTTGATCAGACCAACCGTCGACGTGAGGGTGACGCCCTGTCCGGCGGACCCGACGGCTGCTTGCGAGATGATCGCGGGGGTCGGGCGAGCGACGCTGGAGGTCGCCATTCCGGGTAGGGTCGCGTCCGGCGTGACGTTCGGCTCGATCGTCAACAACGTCCTTCAGGAGGGGTCGATCCCCGTCCAGTCGTCGCGAGACGTCAACCTCCAGGGCGGCCCCGGCATGTTCCTCACGGCGTCCGTGCTCGTGCCCGCTGGGCCCGCCGGCGCGCCGTGGGATCTCGTCGCGCAGTTCGCCGGCTTCTCGTACCCAGCGCGGCAGGTCACCCTGCTCGCGCGGACGCCCACGATCGACATCGACCAGTGTCCGGCCGGGCGGTGTCAGACGCTCACGGCCGGCATCGATCTCGCCGTCGTCCACGTGACGGTCCCCGCGACGAACGCCGAGTCGGTGACCCTCACGTCGTCGATCGACGACGTGCTCCAGCAAGGCTCGGATCGCGTCGACGCCACCATCCTGGAGCGCAGGCCAGGAGGGAGCGTCGCCACCGGGACCGCGTTCCTGAAGGCTCCTTCGGCCCGAGACGGGGCGACGTGGAAGATCTTCGCCCAGCTCGGGGAGGGCCGGGTGCAGGCGCCGCCGATCGCCCTCAAGGCACCCAGCATCGGCGCCGAGCTCACGTGCGACCCGATGTGCGTTCCGACGGCGGGCTCCACGGTGGGCGTCAAGATCACGGCGCCCGAGGGGTCGCCGGGTCAAGCGTCGGTCTCGACGACCGTGAACGGGGCGCCGGACGTCGCGAATGCGATCGTCAATCTCACGACGGTGGACGCCAGCAGCAAGACGATATCGGGGATTCTCCGGCTGACGGTTCCCGACGTCGCCGATGCTTCCTGGAAGATCGACGCGCAGGTGGGTCGCTATGTCGCTCCGTCGATCGTGAGGACCATCGCGGCGGAGCCTTGAGCGCGGGTGATCGGCTGTCCGTTCGGCCACGCTCCGCCCTCGGCGTCGGATAGCTTCCAGGCCACGCCGACGGCCAGAAGGCGCGGTGCCGTGGTACGGTGCGGGCCCCTCCCCTCCGCGCTCAACGCTCCTCGTCCGCTCGATCGAGCGCTGAGCCGGCCACGCCGCGCGCAGGAAGGAGCACCATGCTGGACAGGATCTGGGATCGTTATCGCGCCGCCGGGCTCGACGCAGCGGCGGCCGCCGTCGCCGCGCCGTCGCCGGAGGACCTCGGCTACCTCGCGATGCTGGCGTTCGCCGACGAGCGCTACGCCGACGCCGCGGCCTTCGCCGCCCGCGCCGCGGAGGCCTCGCCGGGGGACATCCTGTTCCAGGCGGCCGCGGAGCACCTCGCGCGGGTCGCCCGGGAGGGAAAGCGCAACGTCTACGTGTCCGCCGAGGGGTTCGCCGCCTTCATCCGCGGCGGCGGCAATGTGCCGCTCTACCGGGAGACCAGCGCGGCGCTGGCCGGGCAGTACCCGGAAGCGCCGTTCGATCTGCTCGATATCGGCGCCGGCGATGGACTGGCGCTGCTCCCCGCGCTGACGCCGGCGGTGCGGCGGGTGACCGTCGTGGAGCCGGCGCCGCCGCTGCTCGAGCGGTGCGCCGCGGCGCTCTCCGCGCGCGGGGTCGACGTCGAGGCCGTCGGCGCGCGGCTCCAGGATCTCGCCGCGGACCCCGCCATGGCGCCGCGGCGCTGGGCGGTGGCGCAGGCGACCTTCTGCCTCCACGCGATCGCCCCGGACGAGCGGCCGGCGCTGCTCCGCTGGGCGCGCGCGCATTGCGATCTGCTGCTCGTCGCCGAGTTCGACGCGCCGCGCATGGACGAGCCGCTCTCGCCGGCCACCGCGCGGCACGCGCTCGCCCGCTACCGCGAAGGGCTGGCCGAGTACGCCGGCGCCGACCTCGACACGGTGGCGCAGGGCTTCCTGATGCCGGTGCTCTTCGGCTACGCGGACCGCGGCGCCACCCGCACCACGTTCGAGCACCCCATCGACGACTGGGCGGCGCTGCTGCGCGAGGCCGGCTTCGCCCGCGTCGAGCGCCAGCCGCTCCACCGCTACTGGTGGGCGCCGGCCTTCCTGCTCTCGGCGCGCTGACGCTCCCGGCCAGCGCGGGCCTCGACCGGCTCCGGGGACGCCCCCCCCCGAGCACACGGCGCTCCCGGCGCGCGCCCCACCGGCCAGAACGGCAGGAGCGCAGGCGCCGGCGCCCCGCTCTTTTTTCTGGACTAAACAGTCCGGAATGTTCATGCTCTCTCCGTGGCCCGTCCCAAGGAGTTCGATCGCGACGAGGCGCTCCGGCGCGCCATCCCGGTCTTCTGGGAGAAGGGCTTCGCCGGCACCTCGACCGAGGATCTCGTCCGCGCGATGGGGATCGGCCGCCAGAGCCTCTACGACACGTTCGGCGACAAGCGGCGGCTGTTCCTCGAGGCGCTCCGCGCCTACAACGCCGACAGCATCGCCTCGGTCATCAAGGAGCTCCGGGCCGGGCCGACCGCGCTCGCGGCGCTCGAGCGCGTCCTCGTCGCCCTCGCCGAGGCGCGCGGCGCGGCGCGCTCGCTCGGCTGCATGGGGGTGAACGCCGTCTGCGAGCTCGCCCGCGACGACGACGAGGTGCGCGCGCTCACCGCGACCAGCGCCGCCCTGCTCGAGACCGTGCTGAAGGACGTCATCGACGACGGCCAGGCGAAGGGCGACATCGGCCGCGCCGTCGACAGCCGCGCGGCCGCTCGCTTCCTCGCCGCCACGCTCAGCGGGATGAAGGTGCAGGCCAAGGCCGGCGCCTCGACCGAGGCGCTCCGCGACGTCGCGGCCTTCGCGGTCCAGAGCCTGCGCCCGCGCTGATCGCGCGGCGGCCGCTCCGGGCCGCGGCCTCGTCGCGCTCCATTCTTGACTGATCATTCAAAAAAAAAGCAACCACCACCAACCCAGAGGAGCTGAACATGAACGAAGACATCAGGCCGCTCGCGGCGAAGAGGGCGATCGTCATCGGCGGATCGCGCGGCATCGGCGCGGCCATCGTGAAGCGGCTCGCGCGCGAGGGCGCGGCGGTCGCCTTCACCTACGTGAGCAGGCCGGACCGGGCGCGCGAGCTCGTCGCGGCCGTCGAGGCCGAGGGGGGGCGCGCCGTCGCCCTCCAGGCCGACAGCGCCGATGCGAGCGCGCTCGAGGGCGCGATCGCCGAGGGCGCGCGGGCGCTCGGCGGGCTCGACGTCCTGGTGAACAACGCCGGCGTCCTGATCTTCGGCAACGTCGACGAGGTCCCCCTCGAGGACTTCGACAGGATGCTCGCCATCAACGTGCGCGGCGTGTTCGTCGCGGCCAAGGCCGCGACGCGCCACCTCGCGCGCGGCGGGAAGATCCTCGTCGTCGGCAGCAACACGGCCGAGCGCGCGATGGGGGCCGGCTCGGCCGTCTACGGCATGACGAAGTCGGCGGTCGCCCGGCTGGTGCGCGGGCTGGCGTGGGATTTCGCCCCGCGCGGCATCTCGGTCATCAACGTCCAGCCCGGTCCGACGACGACCGACATGAACCCGCTCGACGGCCCGCACGCCGACTGGGTGCGCAACGCGAGCCCCGAGAAGCGCATCGCCGACCCCGACGAGATCGCGCGGTTCGTCACCTACCTCGCCCGGCCCGAGTCGACCTACATCAACGGCGCGAGCCTGACGATCGACGGCGGCTTCTCGGCGTGACCCGAGAGCGACGAACGCCAAGACGCCAAGACGCCAAGACGCCAAGACACAAAGGACGCCAAGATAGGATTCTCTTCTTAGCGTCTTGGCGTCCTTGGCGTCTTGGCGGTTTATTTCTCGCCTGATCAACGTGATCGGTGGTGATCGAGCGCACCGCTCGAACGGCCATCCCCGTCACTCCGAGGCGTTGCGCGCCCGGTAAGCGCGCTGCTGGCAAGCCCGCGAGCAGTACGCCCGCGGCCGCCCCGTGGCGGGCTGGACGACCTCCCCGCCGCACTGCGCGCACGTCGCCGCCTCGTCGCGCCGAGGGGGCTCGCCGGGAGTTTCGTCACGGATTGGCGCCGGAGGCTGTGACGTTTCGCGACTTTCGTCACACTGGCCGGAGCGCGACCGGACGAGCGCCTCGATGCCGTCGAGCACGCGCTGCAGGCCGAACAGGAACACGTCCTCCGTGAACGGGTGCTCGTCGAACGCGCCCGAGCTCATCATCCGCGCCATCGTCGGATAGCGGACCGGGTCGAAGAGCTTCTCGAAGAAGTACTCGCGCTCGGACCACCACTGCTCGTCGGTGACGCCGGTCTCCTGCTCGGCCTCGGCCCGGTCCACCGAGAGCCGCCCCGCGCCGCGAACGTAGCTGTCGACGAGGTGGACGGCGGCGAGCATCTCGCGGTCGGTGAGGCCGATCCCGGAGACCGCGCGGAGCGACGACTCGTACGTCGCCATCCCCTTCGGCCCCATCACGGGGCGCACCGGCGTCACGTGCAAGAACCACGGGTGGCGGTGGTAGAGCGCCCAGTCCGCGAGCGCCGACGCCTCGAGCTTGGCCCGCCAACCCCCGGGGAAGCCATCGACGAGGGGCATCTCCCCCGCCGCGGTGTCCAGCATGAGGTCCAGGAGCTCGGCCTTGCTCGGCACGTACCGGTACAGCGACATCGGGGTGAACCCGAGCTTCGCGGCGACCCGCTGCATCGACAGCGCCGAGAGCCCCTCGCCGTCGGCGAGCTCGATCGCGGCCCGCACGATCTGATCGAGGCTCAGGCCGGGCCTGGGCCCCCGGCTCGGCCGCTTCTTGATCCCCCAGAGGAGCTCGAGGCTGCGCACGGCGTCGCCGCTCCCGCTGTACTCCGTCGCACTTTTTCGTCGCCTCTTGGGTTTGACAGCCATCCGTCAACTGCGTATACCACACACAATATCGTGTACGTCATAAACAGTTGTGGGAGGTCCACGTGAAGCAGCACGACGAGAGGCGACCGATGCGAGCGATGCGAGCGATGCGACCGACGACCCTGCTTTTCCGCGCGCGCAGCCTCGCGGCCGCCGCGCCGCTCGCGCTGGCGCTCGGATGCGCGGCACAGGAGACGGCGCCGGAGCCGACGTTCTGGCAGGACGTCGCGCCGATCACGGCAGCCAAGTGCACCTCGTGCCATCAGGAGGACGGGCTCGGGCCCTTCCGCCTCGACGACTACATCTCGGCGAAGGCGCGCGCCGGCGCGATCGACGACGCGGTGCGGGGCGGCCATATGCCCCCTTTCCTCGTGGCGCACGACGGCTCGTGCGGCGATTTCAAGGACGACGAGACGCTCACCGCCGAGGAGCTCGATATCATCCATCGCTGGGCGACCGGTGCGCGCGCCGAGGGCGATCGCGCGGGCGCGCCGCCCACCCCGCCCGTGCCCAAGCTCGAGGGCGGGGTCGACTACATGACGCCGCCGATCACCCCCGAGGTCGACCCCGCCGATCCCCTCGCGGCCCACGACGAGTGGAGGTGCTTCCCCGTGGACCCGGGCCTCGACGCGGACCGCTTCATCACCGGATATCAGGTGACGCCCGGGGTCCGGTCCATCGTTCATCACGTCACGGTCTATCGGGTGGTTCCCTCGGAGGCGTCGCTGGCGGAGGGCAAGACGAACCAGGACGTGATGACGGAGCTCGACGACGCCTCGCCGGACCGGCCCGGGTGGGAGTGCTTCGGCGGTCCGGCCGACGAGCTGCCGTTCCAGCCGCTGTTCGCCTGGGCGCCCGGACAGGACGTTGTCGAGTTCCCCGGCGGCACCGGGGCGCCGGTCTCCGCGAAGGACGCCTTCATCGTCCAGGTGCATTACAACATCCACGATCACGCGGGCGCCGCCGCCGAGGACTCGACGCGCCTCCGGCTCCGCTACGAGGACACCGTGGAGCGGCGCGCCGTGTTCATCGGGGACGACGGCTTCATGACGACCCTCTTCGAGCCGGACGGCCCGGACACGCTGCCGCCCGGCCAGCAGGACGCCGCCTACACATGGCGCAGGACGCGGGCGGAGCTCGCGCTCGACCCGGCGCTGCCCTCGATCGAGGTTCTCGGCGTGATGCCGCACATGCACGAGCGCGGGCGCACCTTCGACCTGCGCGTGGGATCGGGGGCGCAGGAGAGCTGCATCGCGCGCGTGAACGACTGGGACGTCCACTGGCAGGGCGTCTATTGGTATCGCACGCCGCCGCTGCTCGACCCGAGCTCCTCGCTCGAGGTGACATGCACCTTCGACACGCGCGACGCCGAGGCCCCGGTGCTGCCGGGGTGGGGCACGCAGAACGAGATGTGCAACCTGAACCTCCTGGTCGCGCTGCCGATGACACCGTGACGTCGCGACCGCCGAGCGCGGTCGCCGCGCGTCCCCCTCAGCCCGTGCCGGCCGGGGCCTTCGCCGTACGCGCCGACCCGGCCCACAGCAGGCCGAGCGCCGTCGCCGACATCGCGCCGCCCGCGGCGCACACGCCGATCCAACCCCAGCGCGTCCAGGCGGCGGTGCCGAGCCACGCGCCGGCCGCCCCGCCGACGAAATAGGTGGTCATGTAGACCGTGTTCATCCGGCTGCGCGCCTCGGGGCGCAGCGAGTACACGCGCGCCTGGTTCGAGATCTGGTTGGCCTGCGCGCCGAGGTCGAGCAGCACCACGCCGAGCGCGATGCCCCACAGCCACCCCCCGAGCAGCCAGAGCACCCCGAACGACGCGAGCAGCACCCCGAGCGCGAGCGCGTTGATCCGGCGGTCGCCGCGCACGTCCGCGTAGCGGCCCACGAGCGGCGCCGCGGCGGCGCCGGCAACGCCCACGAGGCCGAAGAGGCCCGCGACCTGCGGGCCGTGGCGCTCGGGCATGCTCAGGAGATAGAGCGCGAGCGTCGCCCAGAACGCGCTGAAGGCGCCGAACGAGAGCGCGCCGAGCGCGGAGTGCAGCCGCAGCGCGGGCTCGCTCCGGGCGAGGCGCCCGAGCGAGCGCAGGAGCTCCGGATACGGCATCGCCGCGACCGGCGGCTGCGCCGGCAAGGCCAGGCGCAGCACCGGGCCGAGCGCGACCATGAGCCCCGCCGCCGCCCAGAACATCGCGCGCCACCCGAGGTGCGTGCCGACGACGCCGGCCACCGTGCGCGACAGGAGGATGCCGATGAGCAGGCCGCTCATCACCATCCCCACCACGCGCCCGCGCTGCTCGTCCGGCGCGAGCTGCGCCGCGAACGGCAGGATCAGCTGAGGCCCCACGCTGGTGATGCCGACCGCGAAGCTCGCGGCGATGAGCCACGGCAGATCCGGCGCGAGCGCCGCGCCGGCGAGCGCGAGGCTCGTCAGCGCCGCCATGACGACGATGAGCCGCCGCCGCTCGTGGCTGTCGCCGAGCGGCACGAGGAGGAGCATGCCCGCCGCGTAACCGACCTGCGTCATCGTGGGCACGAGCCCGAGCGAGCCGCCCGCGCCGCCGAGCTCCCGGCCGATGTCCCCGAGCAGCGGCTGGTTGTAATAGAGGTTCGCCACGGTGGCGCCGGAGGCGGCCGCCATGAGCCAGACGAGCCCCGCGCGGAGCGACCGGGGAGAAGGCGGGGAAGAGGTCTGCATGGGAAAGGGAGGGCAGCGCAGGCATACGCCGCGTGCCCTCCCCCATCAATCGCCGAGCCCCGTCCGGCCGTCCCTGATCCGCCGGACGCGGGCTGCCCCGGGGAGCCCCGGGGACGAAGGGGCGCTTCGCCTACCGATCCGGCGCCGCGGGGGCGCGGCCCGGCCGGCCCCCGCGGCGCTCCCTCACCGGCGCGGGCACTCGCCGCGCAGCGCGACCGAGACGCCCGCCGCGTGCGCGAAGCACGCGTTGCTGTACGTCTTGTCGTCGCAGCCGCAGACCGGGTCGTACTGCTCGGTGCACGCCTCCGGGATCGTCTCGCAGACGCCCGTCTGGTCGGCCGCGCCGCAGATGGCCTCCAGGCTGTAGTTGCAGAACTCGCCCGGGTCGCACGCGAGGCCCGCGAGGCCGCCGCAGTGCTGCACCTCGGAGGGCGCGCACTCGCCGCGCGACGCGACCGAGACGCCCGCCGCGTTCGCGGCGCACGCGTTGCCGTACGTCTTGCCGTCGCAGCCGCAGACCGGGTTGTACTCGAACGTGCACGCCTCGGGGATCGGCGCGCAGGTGCCCGGCACGTCGGCCACCCCGCACTCGGCCTCGGGCGCGAAGTCGCAGAAGAGCCCGGGCCCGCACTCGGGGGCGCCGCGGGTGCCGCACGCCCCTCCCGGAGCAGGCGCGCACTCGCCGGGCGCCACGATCGACACGCCCGCCGCGGCCGCCATGCACGCGTTGCCGTACGTGTTGCCGTCGCAGCCGCAGACCGGGTTGTACTCCTTCGTGCACCCCTCCGGGATGGGCGTGCAGACGCCCGTCTGATCGGCCGCGCCGCACATGGCGTCGGGCGCGTAGTCGCAGAACTCACCGGGGTCGCACGCGAGGCCCGCGAGGCCGCCGCAGTGCTGCACCGGCGGTGGCTCGCACTCGCCGCGCGAGGCCACGGACACGCCCGCCGCGTTCGCGGAGCACTCGTTGCCGTACGTCTTGCCGTCGCAGCCGCAGACCGGGTTGTACTCCTCCGTGCACGCCTGCGGGATGCGCTCGCAGGTGCCCGTCATGTCGAACGCGCCGCACATGGCCTCGAGCTCGTAGTCGCAGAAGAAGCCCTTCTTGCAGCTGAGGCCGGCGAGGCCGCCGCAGGCGCGGCTGTGACCGCCCAGCACCTCCTCCGAATTGGTGCCGGTGCTGTCGCCGGCCACCTCGACCTGACAGCCCACCGCGAGCGGGATCATCGACAGCGCGAGCCAGAGAACGGAACCGATACGGCTGCTCTTGATGCGATTCTGTACGTTCATGATGTTCCTCCGACACAAGGCCTCGCCGCCGGCGAGGCGATAGACAACACGAGCCCCTCCCCTTCCGAGGAAGGGCGCTCTTGCGCCGCGCACGAGCGCGGCGCGCGATCCGTGGGTCGCTCCCCCGACCGATCAGTCGGGGAGCGTGAGCGTCAGCGCGCGGCTCCCGGGCTCGGGCGCCGTGACGTCGAGGAAGAGCACGTCCTCGCGCTCGTCCCCGTCGCCGTCCGCGCGCACGGTGACGACGGCCGACCCGCCCGCAGGCACCACGAACGGCGCCTCCGGGCTGACGCTGAACGGCGCGGCGCCGCGGCGCAGGCGCGGCGCGTCGATGGACACGTCGCCGGCGCACGCGTTGCGGACGACCACGTCGCGCGAGCCGCCGGGGCCCTCGAGCGAGACCCAGCCGTGCGGCTCGATCTCGAGGCAAGGCAGGTGATCGAGCGTCTTCTCGGTCGAGCTGGGCCCCGCGAGCAGCAGATCCGCCGGCTCCGACCGGCGCTCGCCCTGCTTCACCTGCATCCGCAAGACCTGGTCCGTCAGGGCGGTCACGGTGACAAGGAAGCTCCCGTCGGGGTTCACGTTCCCGAGCACCGGCGCGTCGAGCGCGTCGAGGTTCGTCACCACGATCATGCCCTTCGCCGGCGTGACCGCGCCCGGCTTCCCCTCGAGCGCGATCTCGTTGACCAGCACCATCACGTCGTCCTTCACGCCGACGAGCGAGCCGTCCAGGATCGGCTCGCGAACGGGCGGGCTCGGCTGCGGGCTCACGACACAGCCGCCGAGGAGCACCGCGAGGAGCGCCGAGACGACCGCGCCCCGCCGGTCCCCGTGTCTGCCTGTCGTCTGCATCGCCATGCCTGAGCTTATAGCAAAACGGGTGCCGATAGAAAAACAGCGGAAATCGTCGTGAAATGGGGCGCGCAACTGTCTCATCGATTGTCTCACTGTCTCAGGTGGCACATTCGTGAGACACTGTGCGCATGATCCCGGCCGAAGGGACCCTGGTCGCCCGCCGCTACCGCCTGCTCCGCCCCCTGGGGCGGGGGGGCCTGGCCACGGCGTGGCTCGCGCGCGACGAGGCGCTCGGGCGCGAGCTCTGTCTCAAGCTGCTCGGCCGCGCGCGCTCCGCGGAGCGCGCGGCGTTCCGCGCCGAGTTCAGGATGCTGGCGGGCCTGTTCCACCCCCACCTCGTCCGGGTGCACGACTTCGGCATGCTCCGGGAAACCGGAGAGCCGCGCTTCTACTTCACGTCGGAGGCGGTGCTCGGTGCGCGGCTCGACGAGTACGTGACAGGCCGGCGCTTCGAGGAGGCGCGGGCCGCGATCGTCGACGTGCTCGACGCGCTGCGCTTCCTCCACCGGGCGCGCATCCGGCACGGCGACGTGAAGCCGGCCAACATCCTCGTCGACGCGTCGGGGCGCGCGGTGCTGATCGACCTGTCGTGCGCGGCGCGGGTCGGCGAGAGGCCCGACGACGGCGTCTCGGGCACGCAGGGCTATGTCGCGCCGGAGGTGATCCGCGGCGAGCCGGCCGACGGGCGCGCGGACCTGTTCGCGCTCGGCCGCACCCTCGGCGCGATCGCCCCGCTGCTCGCGGAGCCGCTGCCGGAGGCGATCGCCGCGCTCGCCGAGCGCCTCGTCCGGCCCGAGCCGCGCGACCGCCCGGCCGACGCGGGCGAGGTGCTCGACTGGGTGGGCGCGTCGCCGCGCGCGCTGGCCCCGCCGCCGCCGGAGCCGCCCCACCTCGTCGGCCGCGACGCCGAGCTCCGCGCGGTCGCCGAGGCGCTCGCGGCGCTGGAGCGCGGGGAGAGCGGGCCGCGCCTGTGCGTGATCGCCGGGGAGCCCGGCTGCGGGAAGAGCCGCCTCCTGCGCGAGGCGAAGTGGAGCGCGGAGCTCAGGATGGAGGCGGTGGAGGGGTTCGCGCGGGCGGGCGCGCCGGTGGGCTCGGTCCGGTCGATGCTCGGCCGCGCGACCGGCGAGGAGGCGCTGCCCGCCGGCGCGCTCGGCGCCCTGCGCGCGCACGAGCGCCTGACGCGCGCGCGGGCGGAGCCGGTCGTGCTCGTGCTCGACGACGCCGACGAGGTGAGCGGGGCGGACCGGGAGATGCTCGAGGCGCTGGTCCGCCTGCTGGGGCCCGACGATCCGGTGCTGCTGCTCGCGGCCGAGCGCATCCCGCACGGCGGCGGCCGGGCGCCGCTCGCCGCGGTGGCCGCGGAGGCGGGGCGGAGCGTCCGCGAGGTGGCGCTGCCGCCGCTCGGGCGCGAGGCGGTGCAGCGGTGGATGGAGGACATCGGGCTGGGCGACGCGACCGAGGTGGTGCTGCGCGCGAGCGCCGGGTGGCCCGCCGACCTGGTGGTGACCGCGGGGCGGCTGGCCGAGAGCGGGGACATCGCGGGGCTCGACGCGACGACGCCCGGGGCGAGCGCGCGCTACGCGCTGCGGCTGCGGGGGCTCGGGCGGCCGCTGCGCGACGCGGTGGCGACGCTGGCGGTGCTGGGCGGCGCGGTCGCCGACGAGGAGCTGCCGTCGCTCGGGGTGCCGGTCGCGCACCTCGCCGAGCTCGCCGCCCGCGGGGTGGCCGCCCGCGCCGCGGGGGGCTGGACGCTGACGCGCGCCGGGCCGATCGCGGCCCTCTTGGCGGCGCTCGGCGGCGAGGCGGTGCGGGCGGCGCACGCGCGGGTGGCGGCGGCGTTCCCGTCGCGGGTCGAGCAGCAGGTGCTGCACCTGGCGCTGTCGGGGGACACCGCGGGCGCCGAGCGGCTGTTCCTGGAGCGGCGCGCCGAGCGCGAGGCGGAGCCGGGGGCGTGGGCGGCGGCGGCGGAGGCGCTGCTCGAGGCGGCGACGGCGGCGGAGACGCGGCTGGAGATCGCGTCGACGCTCCAGCGGGGCTGCCGCGCGGCGCGGGCCCGCGAGGTGCTGGAGCAGCTGCTCGCGGAGGGCCAGGGCGCGGCGCTCGGGGCGCGGCGGGGGCAGGCGCTCGTCCGGCTCGGCGCGTGCCTGCTCGAGCTGGGCGATCCGACGGCGGCGCTGGCGCGGCTCGACGAGGCGGAGCAGGCGGGGCAGGCGTGCGGGGAGGCGTCGCCGTTCATGGCGCGGGAGCGCGCGGGGCTCGCCGATCTCGCGAGCCGGGCGCTCCTGCGGCTCGGGTCGCACGCGGAGGCGCGGGCGCGCGCGGAGCCGGCGCTCGCCTTGTGCGACGAGCCGGAGGTGCTGGCGAGCCTGCACGAGGACGTGGGCGTCGCGGCGAGCTACCTGGGCGAGCGGCGGCTGGCGGGGCTGCACCTCGGGCTGGCCGCGGGGCTGCACCGGGACCGGCGCGCGCCGAGGGCGCTGGTGCGGGCGCTGTCGTACCAGGCGATCGACGCCTTCCGCGCGGGGCAGGTCGAGGCGGCGCTGGTCGGGTACCGGCAGGCGCTCGCGACCGCGGAGGAGCACGGGCTCGGCGATCTGGTGGCGCGGTGCAGCCTCAACGTGGGTACGGCGTGCCACCAGTCGGGCGAGCTGGGGGAGGCGCTGGCCGCGTACGAGCGCGGGGCGCGGCTCGCGTCGGCGCTGGGGCAGGCGGACCTGGTGCTCGTGCTCGACTTCGATCTGGCGAAGCTCTGGGCGGACGTGGGGGCGTTCGAGCGGGCGGGCCGCGTGGCGTCGCGGGTGGAGGCGGAGGCCGCGCGGCGGGGGGCGCCGTTCTTCGCGGCGGCGGCGGCGTCGGTCCTCGGGGACTGCGCGCTGGCGGCCGGCGACGCCGAGGAGGCGGCGCGCTGCTTCGAGCGGTCGCGGCGCGGCTTCGAGGCGCAGGGCGCGCAGCGGGAGGTGGTGGAGGAGGAGCTGGAGCTCTGCCGGGCGCACCTGGCGCGCGGGGCGCTGGGCGAGGCGCGCGCGGCGCTGGCCCGGGCGCGCGAGCACGGCGCGGCGCAGGAGGCGCCCGACCTCGGGGCGCGCGCGGCGCTGCTGGAGGGGCGGCTGGCGCTGCTCGGGGGAGAGGGGCGTGCGGGCGGAGAGGGGGACGGCAACCTGGGTCAGGGGGAGGAGGAGCCCAACCTGGGTGAGGCGGGCGGCGGTGAGGCGGGCGGCCGCAACCACGGTGAGGCCGGCACGAACCTCGGCCAAGGCGACCTCGACCTCAACCCCGGTCGGCTCAACCTGGGTCAGGCCGGCCCCAACCCCGGTCAGCCCAACCTGGGTCAGGCCGGCCCCAACCCCGGTCGGCCCAACCTGGGTCAGGCCGGCCTCAACCCCGGTCAGCCCAACCTGGGTCAGGCCGGGCCCAACCCCGGTCAGCCCAACCTGGGTCAGGCCGGGCCCAACCCCGGTCGGCCCAACCTGGGTCAGGCCGGCCTCAACCCCGGTCAGGACCTCGACGCGGCCCGGGAGCTCCTCGAGCGCGCCCTCGGCCTCGCCGAGCGCGCGGCCCAGCCCGACCTCGTCGCGGACGTCCGCCTCGCGCTCGCCGACGCCGCGGAGCTCGCCGGCGAACCCGAGGCCGCGGCGGCGCAGCGGCAGCGCGCGACCGCCGCCTGGACCGCCATGGCGCGCTCGCTGCCGGAAGCGCTCCAGCACGCCTTCTGGACGCACCCCCGCCGCCGCGCCGCACGGCCCGCCCCCCCCGACCCGGCGGCGCCGCACGGGGCCACCGCAGGCCCGCAGGCGCAGCCCGCGGCGGAGCGCGCCGCCAAGCTCGAGCGGCTCCTCGCGATGTTCCGCAAGCTCAACTCCTCCGTCGAGATCGCCGACATCCTCGCGATGGCCATGGACGCCGCGATCGACCTCACCGCCGCCGAACGCGGGTTCCTGCTGCTCGAGCAGCCGGGCGGCGAGCTGCGCGTCGCCGTCGCGCGCAACGTCGACCGCGAGAAGGTCGGCAGGAGCCACCTCAAGTTCAGCTACAGCATCGCCGAGCGCGCCATCGCCGCGCAGGAGCCCGTCGTCACCGTCGACGCGCAGGACGACCCGCGCTTCCGCGAGCACGCGTCGGTGCACGCCATGCGCCTCCGCTCCGTGATCGCCGTGCCCATCCGCTCGCCGGACGGCGTGCTCGGCGCGCTCTACCTCGACAACCGCTTCCGGCGCGCCCGCTTCGCCCCCGAGGACGTCGACCTGCTCCTCGCCTTCGCCGACCAGGTCGCCCTCGCGCTGCGCAACGCGCGGCTCGTCGACGACCTCCGCCGCCGCACCGTGGAGCTCGAGGCCGAGCGGCGCCGCGTCGAGGAGCTCCTGCGCGGCCAGGCCGCCGAGATCGACCGGCTGCAAGAGGAGGTGCTCGTCCGCCAGCAGGCCCTGGAGCACCGCTACGACTACGGCGCCATCGTGGGGCGCGGCCCCGCCCTCCGCGCCGTGTTCGCGACGCTCGACCGCGTGGTCGACACGCCGGTCAGCGTGCTCGTGACCGGCGAGAGCGGCACCGGCAAGGAGCTCGTCGCGCGCGCCATCCACTTCGCCGGCCCGCGCAAGAGCGGCCCGTTCATGGGGATCAACTGCGCCGCCCTCCCCGCCGCGCTGCTCGAGTCGGAGCTCTTCGGCCACGTCCGCGGCGCGTTCACGGGGGCCGACCGGGACCGCACCGGCCTCGTGGTCGCCGCGCGCGGCGGCACGCTGTTCCTCGACGAGCTCGGCGAGATGCCGCTCGAGGTCCAGGCGAAGCTCCTCCGCGTGCTCCAGGAGCGCGAGGTGCGCCCGGTGGGCAGCGCCGAGGCCGTGCGCGTGGATTTCCGCCTCGTCTGCGCCACGAACCGCGATCTGCTCGCCGAGACCGCGCGCGGGCGCTTCCGCGAGGACCTCTACTACCGCGTCGCGGTGGTGCAGATCCGGCTGCCGCCGCTGCGCGACCGGCTGGAGGACCTGCCAGAGCTCGCGCTCCACTTCGTGCGCCGCGCCGCCGAGCAGCTCGGCCGCCCGGCCCCGCAGCTCTCGCGCGAGGCGCTGCGGCGGCTCAGCCAGCACGGCTGGCCCGGCAACGTGCGCGAGCTGGAGAACGTGATCACGAAGGCCGTCGTGCTCTGCGACGGCCGCAGGATCGGCCCCGACGACGTGGACCTCCCGCGCGCGCGGGAAGGCAGCGACCGCGGCGCGCCGCGCCCCCTCCACGACGAGCGCGCCGCGCTGCTCGCCGCCCTCGAGCGCACCGGCTGGAACGCGCTGCAGGCCGCGCGCGAGGCGGGCATGTCGCGGGCGACGTTCTACCGGAAGCTGCGGCGGCTCGGAATCGAACGTCCAGCAGAACGCCCGGCCGAGCGTTCAGCAGAGCGCCCGAGCGACGGTCCGACGAGCGCCCGCGACGACTGAGCACCTCCGCCCACAGCCCACATCCGCCACAGGCATAACAGCGCAGCTCGGTTTCGTCCGAGAAGGCAAATTCTCCTGATTTGACGCGGCCGGCACGGGGCAGTTCGCCTCACCTGGGGCACTCCGGCCCCCGCCAATCATGAGCCTGCTTGTCGCTCAGCGTCGCTCTCGCGTGTCTCAGCGTCGCTCTCGAGGCGCGCGAGCGCGCCGCCCACGATGCGGCGCGACAAAAGACGACTCGTGCTCAGGAGTAACGGCGTTCATGGTCCGCCCCGGCCACAGCCGTGCGCCGACAGGCGCTCTCGGGCCGGGGTGGCCCGGGCCTTGCGACGGTGTCCGGACATGAACACAGCGAAACTCTTCCTCCTGATGTCTCTCTCGGTCGCTGCCGCGGTCGGCTGCGATAGAGCGGAAGGCACGACGCGTTCGGACAACAACACCGCGACGGTGCCGGGCGAGGTCGCCCAGCGGGCGAACAACCCCACGCCCGCCGAGGCCGACAACACGGGCAAGAACGATCGCGATCGCGACCCCGCCGCGCTGACCCCCGGGGATCAGGGCGAGAACGAGGCAGATCGCACGATCACGCAGAAGATCCGGCAGGCGGTGGTCGCGAACGACACCCTGTCGATGACGGCCAAGAACGTCAAGATCATCACGAACGGGCAGGTCGTCACGCTGCGCGGCCCCGTGAAGAGCGACAAGGAGAAGGCCGACATCGAGGCGGTCGCCAAGGGGATCCCGGGCGTCCAGCGGGTCGACAACCAGCTCGAAGTTGACGTTGACTGAACCAGTCGAAAGGAAGATACCATGGCAACGAAGAAAGCGGTCCTGGGCCTCGTGAGCACGCTCGCGCAGGCAGACATCATCGTCGGCGAGCTCCAGCGCGTCGGCTTCATGACCAGCGATATCTCGGCGCTCTTCCCCGACAAGCACGGCACGCGGGACTTCGCGCACGAGAAGAACACGAAGGCGCCCGAGGGCGCGACCGCGGGCGCCAGCGCCGGCGGCGCGATCGGCGGGACCATCGGCCTGCTCGCCGGCATCGGCGCGCTCGCCATCCCCGGGCTCGGGCCCTTCATCGCGGCCGGCCCGATCATGGCCGCGCTGAGCGGCGCCGCGGCGGGCGCGGCCGTCGGCGGCGTGACCGGCGCCCTCATCGGGCTCGGCATCCCCGAGGTCGAGGCCAAGCAGTACGAGGGCAAGATCAAGGGCGGCAATATCCTCATCTCCGTCCACGTCGACAACAGCAACGAGCGCGCGCTGGCCAAGCAGGTCCTGGAGCGCGGCGGCGCGACCGACATCGCGGTCCTCACCGAAGAGGGCATCTCGTCGAAGCAGCGGGCGCTCGCCTGAACGTAACGCCCCTGCGGAACACGTGACCTCGGGCAGCTGCCCGCCCGCGCCCGGCCCCCCCCAAGGGCGTCAGGCGGGCAGCCGCTCGAGGTCGACCTCGTCGGACGGCGCGATGTCGGCCTTGAGGAAGCGCTGCATCTGGCGGAGCGCGTAGCGGTTGTCTTCCTCGCTCTCCGAGGCCAAGCAGTCCGACGGGACGATCAGCCGGTAATCGCGCATGTAGGCGTCGTTCGCCGTGAACAGGACGCAGATGTTCCCCGCCATGCCGGTGAGGATCAGCGTCTGCACGCCGAGGGACTCGAGCAGGATCTCGAGCGTGGTGCCGTAAAAGCCCGAGTGCTTGGGCTTGAGCACGAAGTAATCCTCCTCTCCGGGCCGCAGCAGCGCCGCGATCTCCCGGCCGCGGACGCCCTCTTCCATGCAGTGCTCGATCTGCCGGTGGAAGTTGGACTGCCAGCGGCCGAAGTTGTCGTTCACGTAGACCGCGGGGATGCCCGCGTCGCGACACCGCTGCTTCAGCGCCCGGATGCGGTGCGCCATCGGGAGGGCGTGGGCGAGCAGCCGGTCGCCTTCCGGGAAATCCAGATCGTTGATGACGTCGATGAGGAGGAGCGCGGTCCGGCTGTTGTCCGGCGCAGCTCCGTGGAGGTCGTGGGTCCGCCGCGGCATGTCGACTCGGGTTATACAGCGGGCCCCGACGATCGGGGCAGCAATCGCCACGCCGCCGGGCCGCCGTGGCGGAACGCGACACCGGCCCCGGCGGCGGCGCGGCGCGGCGCGCCCGGAGCGGCCCGGACGGGCTCGTCGCGCGGGATCGGCGAGATCGCGCCGACGGCCGCTGGCTTGCATTGCCTCCCGGCACGGACCTGAAACGGACCTCTTGGGTCGAAGGAGAGCGCATGCCTCGCAGCATCTGGAAAGGGAGTATCAGCTTCGGGCTCGTGCAGATCCCGGTCGCCCTCTACCCCGCGGAGGAGCCCAACGAGCTCCACTTCACGCAGCTCGACCGGCGCAACATGTCGCCGATCCGCTACGAGCGCGTGAACCGGGAGACGGGGGAGCCGGTGAGCTGGGACGATATCGTCCGCGGCTATCCCTACGAGAAGGGCGAGTATGTCGTCATGTCCGACGAGGACCTGCGCCGCGCGAACGTGGAGGCGACGCAGACCGTGGACATCCTCGATTTCGTCGACGCCTCGGAGATCGACCCGATGTACTACGAGAAGCCGTACTTCCTCGCCCCCGCGTCGCCGAACAGCAAGAAGAAATCGTCGATGACCGCATACGTGCTCCTGCGCGAGGCCCTGCGGAAGACGGGAAAGGTGGGGATCGCGAAGGTCGTGATCCGGACGCGCGAGCACATCGCCGCGGTGCGGCCGCACGGCCGCGCGCTCGTGCTGAACCTGCTGCGGTTCGCGCACGAGCTCCGGTCCGATGAAGAGCTCGATCTGCCCGAGATGGATGCCGAGGGAAAGGGGCTCGGCAAGCGAGAGCTCGAGATGGCCGAGCGGCTCGTGGCCGAGATGGCCACCGAGTGGAAGCCGGAGAAATACAAGGACGAGTACCGCGATGACGTGCTGAAGCTCATCGAGAAGAAGGTGAAATCCGGCCAGACCACGACGCCCGCGGAGCCGGAAGAGGAGGTGGAGCACCGCCGCGATACCGGCACGGTCGACCTCATCGCGCTGCTCAAGAAGAGCCTCGGCCAGAAGGGCGCGAAGGTCGCCAACGACGCGAGCGACCACAAACGGGCCGAGGGCGCCCGCTCGAAGGTGCGAAAAGCGGAGACCCCGAAGCGGAAGGCGAGCGGCTCTCGACGGGCAGCGTGACGCGGCACAACGAGGCTGGCCTGCGCGGCGCGCGCCGAGCGCCGCGACGCGCCGCGACGCCGGAGCGGGCCGACGCGCAGGCCGGCGGCCTGACCGGCAGCGCTCAAGAATGATATACCGAGCTCATGCGCCTCAAATATCCTGCGGATGTCACGGCCGCATTCCTCGAGCTGCAGGAGCAGCCCCAGCTGACGGCGCAGACGCTCTCGTGCAGGGGCAAGGTCGACCCGGGCGCGGCGCCGCCGCCCCCCTTTGCCTCCGTCCTGACCGAGCTGATCGAGACGATGTTCTTTGCGTCCATGGCGACCGAAGAGGGGCGGCTGAACCCGGTCGGCATCGTGTTCGCCGGGAGCCTCGCCGATTTCGAGCTCGACGAGCCCGTGTGGGATCTCGTGCGGTTCGGCTCCCCCGTGGCGTTCGACGTGGAGCACGTGGCCAACCTCGCCTCGGCGTGCCCGTGGCCGCGCTCCTTCCTGTCCGTGGTGCCGCAGGGCGGCGCGCTCGTGATCGCCGGCATCGCGACGCCGCATAGCCGGCGGTCCTTCGAGGTCGACCAGCTCGTGCGCGTCGTCGTCCCGAAGCCCGGCGTCGTGGCCGTGTACCGCGGCGAGTGGGAGATCGTCCGCTACGAGCGCGGCGCCGTGCGGACGTGGATGCCGAAGAACCGGCCGCAGCTCGACTCCATCGAGCGGACCGTCCTCCGCGACCACGCGAGGCCGCACGGCCGCCGCGTGAGCAAGTATCTCCTGCGCATCGTGGAAGGGATGGTCGAGCTCGGGCGCGGGGGGCTCCTCGTCGCGCTGGGGCCGGGCGAGGGCCTGCCGCAGCTGTTCGGCGAGGAGGGGAATCTGCTCGACACCGAGGTCAAGCGGCTGGATCCCGCCCTGTGCCTCGGCTCGGCCATCTTCGAACTCTCCGCGTCCGCCGCGCGCGAGAGCCAGCCGCCGAGCGAGCCGCGGCGGGCGGACCGGGAGAAGCCCGCGGCGCGCTGGCCGGCGCGCGGCCCGGACCACGCGCTCAAGAGCTCCGAGCGCCTCAACCGGCTGCTCGACCTCATCGTCCGCCTGACGACCGTCGACGGCGCGGTGGTGATGAGCCACGCCCTCGACGTGCTCGCGTTCGGCGCGAAGCTGCCCCCGCCGCGGGCGATCATCTCCGAGGTGTACGCCGCGACCCCCGACCAGCGGATGGACGCGAGCCTGAGCCTCGACGCGCGCGGCACCCGCCACCGCGCGGCCGCGGCGTTCGTGGCGGGGTTCCCGGAGCGGCTCGCCTTCATCGTCTCCCAGGACGGCAACGCGGCCACGTTCCAGGAGATCGAAGGGAAGGTCGTCTACTGGCCGCTGTGACGGGCGGGGCGCGCGGCGTCAGAGGTGCCGCAGGATCGCCGCGGGCATCTCGTCGATCGGCGCCTGCGCCGCGGCGAGCCGGGCCTCCACGACGCGGCGGGGCATGCCGTGGACGACGCAGGACGACTCGGCCTCGGCGAGGATCTTCCCGCCGGCCTTGTGGATCGCCCGGGACCCCTCCAGGCCGTCGTCCCCCATCCCCGTCAGCACGACCCCGAGCACGCCCGACCCGAACGCGGCCGCGGCGCTCGCGAAGAGCAGATCCACCGACGGGCAGTACAGCGAGGCGCTGGACGCCGCCGCGAAGCGGACGCTGGCGCGCTCCCGGTGGCGCCGGACCTCGAGGTGCGTCCCGCCCCTGGCGATGACCGCGATCCCGGGCCGGAGCTCCAGATCGTCCGACGCCTCGACCACGGTGAGGGCGCTCCCGTCGTCCAGGCGGCGCGACAGCGACTCCGTGTAGCCGGCGGGGATGTGCAGCGCGACCACGATGGGGACCGGGAAATCGCCGGGCATCGCCGCGAAGAGCCGCGTGAGCGCCTGCGGGCCGCCGGTCGACGTGCCGATCGCGACCAGGCGCGCGCGCGGCGCCGCGGGGACGGCGCCGGGCGGGGGCGGCGGCTGCGGGCGGGGCTCGCCCCGGTGGACCCGCGCCTCGGCCGCGGCGAGCACCTTGCGGACCAGCTCGTCCGAGAGCTCGTAGAGGCGGTCGGTCGCGAGCGACGTCGGCTTCTCGACGAGATCGACCGCGCCCCGCTGGAGCGCCTTCACGCCGAGCTCGCTGTCCGCCTCGGCGTTGCTGACCACGACGACCCGCGGCGCGCCCTCGCGCGGCAGCGCCGCGAGCACGCCGATGCCGTCGAGGTTCGGCATCACGAGATCGAGCGTGACCACATCGGGCTTGTAGCGCTCGATCTTCTCCAGCGCGTCCAGGCCGTCCATGGCCGTGTCGACGACCTCGACCGAGGCGCTCGCGCCGAGGACCTGCCGCAGCACCTTGCGCACGAAGGCAGAGTCGTCGACCACGAGCACGCGGACGGCCGGGCTCTTCATGGCTCGGTCTTCCGGTAGAGAAACACGCCGCCCCGCTCCTCGCAGGCGAGCGCGGTGCCAAGCCGCAGCAGCGACTCGGAGATCCCGACCAGGAGGGTCCCGCCCGCGGCGAGCGCCCCCGAGAGGTTCTTCACGACCCACCGCGCCGTGTTGTCGTGGAAGTAGATGAGCACGTTGCGGCAGACGACGATGTCGAACCGCCCGAGCGACGCGACCTCGGACGCCTCGAGCAGGTTGATCCGCCGCCAGTCGATCGCCTCCCTGAGCTCGGCGCTCGCGGTGATCCGGTCGGGCGTCACCTCCAGCCACCGGCTGGCGAACGGGGGCGGCGGGGCGTTGCCCCGGAGCGCGCGCGGCCCGAACACGCCGGCCCGGGCGCGCGAGAGCGCCCGCGCGCTGATGTCGCTCGCGACGAGATCCACCTTGCCCAGGAGGCCCTGCTCGGCGAGGAGCATCGCGATCGTGAGCGGCTCCTCGCCGCTCGAGCAGGCCGCCGACCAGATCCGCGGCCGCTCCCCGGCCGAGACGCGCGGCGCGACGAGCTCCGCCACCGCGACCTCGAGCTGCGCCAGCTCGCGGAAGAAATACGTCTCGCCCACGACCAGCGCGTCGATGAGCGCGTCCATCTCGGCCGCGCCCGCCGGGTCGTAGCGGAGGAAATAGTAGTAATCGAGCAGCGAGTCGAAGCCGGCGTCGAGGGCGCGCACCGACAGCTTGTCGCCGAGCAGCTCGCGATCGCCCACGTCGTAGTGGATGCCGATCTTCTCGGCGATGAGCGCGCTGAAGATCGCGAAGACCTGCGGCGAGATGGGGAGGCGGCTCGTCATGCCCACGGCGTCATGCCCACTGCGAGAGGACGGACGCGGCCACGCGCCGCACCTCCGGGTCCGGATCGGTCCGCGAGGCGTGCTCGACCGCGGCGAAGCCCTCCCGCATGGCCACCGCGGCGAGCGTCGTGGCCGCCGCCTTCCGCGCCGGCGCGCGCGGGAGCCCGAGCGCCTCGAGGAGCGCGGCGTGCGCGGCGGGCAGCCGCATCCGCGCGAGCGCCGCGGTGAGGACGGGGGAGAGCTCGTCGTCCGCCGCCCGGAGCGCGTCGAGGATGCCCTCGATGCGCCCCGGCACGGGCGTGGACAGCGCGGCGAGGAGCTGGCCCTGCGTCGGCGAGGCGGCGAGCAGCGCGACGAGGCTCCGCGTCGCCTCGACCCCGGGCCGCCCCGCGATGAAGCTGGTCGCCGCGGCGCGCACGCTCTCGTCGGCGTCGCCCGCCGCGCGCAGGAGCGCCGGCAGGACGTCGGGCGACGAGAAGCCGGAGATCGCCGAGACCGCGACCAGCCGGGTCGCCACGTCCGGCGACGAGAGCGCGGCGAGCAAGGTCGGCAGCGAGCCCTGCCGCCCGGCGATGCCGAGCCCGATCAGCGCCGAGCGCCGCATGTCCGTGTCGCTCGACTGGGCCGCCTCCTCCAGCGCCGAGAGCGCGAGGTCGCCCTTGATCGCCGACAGCGCCTCGATCGCCGCCACGCGCACCTGGCCGCTCTCGTCCCGGAGCCGCTCCGCGATGAGCCCGGCCGCCGCCTCCCACCCGAGCTTCCCCAGCGACTGGCAGGCGTAGTAGCGGACCCACGCGTCCTCGTCGCGGAGCCCCGCGAGGAGCGCCTCGATGACGCGCGGCGCCCGCTGCGACTGCCCGAGCGCCCGCATCGCCACCGCCCGGACCCGCTCCGACGGATCGGCGGCGAGCCCGGCGAGCGCGTCGATCGCCTCCGGCTGCGCGAAGAACGCGAGGCCGTGGATCGCGCGCTCGCGCGTCCGCAGGTCGGGGTCGCGGAGGCCGTCGAGGAAGATCGGCAGCGCCGGGGCGGGCGCGAAGTAGGCGAGGATCCGCAGGGCCGTGCGCCGCACGGCCGGGGCGCCCTCGCGGGCCGCGGCGAGCGCGAGCGCCTCGACGTCGGGGCCGCCGAGGGTCTGGATCGCGGTCGTCGCGGCGTGGACCACGCGGGGGTTCGGGTCGTCGAGGAGCTGGAACAGCGCGCGCGCCGAGCTCGGGTCCGAGATGCGCGCGAGCGCGTCGCACGCCGCCGCGCGCACCTCCGGGTCGGGGTCCGCGAGGCAGCGCTCGACGTCGCCCGCGGCCGCGGTGCCGCGGACGAGCGGCAGGAGCAGGAGCCGGCGCGAGCTGTCGCCGTCGCGCAGCGCCGCGAGCACCCGGGGGTCCGCGCTCCGGGAGAGCTGGAACAGCGCCTCCGCCGCGGCGCTCGCGACGGGGGGCTCGGCGTCGAGCAGGCGCGTGAGATCGAGCAGGACGTCCTCGCCCCCGATCGCGCCGAGCACGCTGCAGATGACCACCTGCTCGCCCGGATCCGCCCCCGCGAGGCTCTGCGCGAGCCGCCGCGCCGCGCCGGGCGCCGGCGCCTCGCCCCGGAGCGCCTCGTCGATCGGCGCGGCCGTCCCGTAGCGCTCGCGGTACCGATCGCGCAGCTCGGCGAGCGCCACCGCGGCGACGCGCGCGACCGCGTCGCTCGGGCGCCCGAGGAGCCGCACCAGCGGCGCCACGGCGCTCCGGCTGCCGGTGCGGCCGAGCGCCCGCGCCGCCTCGAAGAGGTAGCGCGGATCGTCGAGGAGGGCCGACAGCGGGCCGATCGCGCGCGGGTCGCCGCTCCGGCCGAGCACGTCGATCGCCGGGAAGACGCGGAAGAACTTCCCGCTGGTGACGGCGCCCACGAGCGCGTCGACCGCCGATCGGCCGCCGACCCGGCCGAGCGCCTCGATCGCGGCGACCGCGACGTTGTCGTCGGGGTGCGACGTGAGCTCCGCGAGCCGGGAGACCGCCTTCGCGCTGCTGCGGCGCCCGAGGATCTGCGCCGCGTCGGCGACGATGGCCGGGAGGGGGTCCCGCGTCAGCGCGAGCACGGCGCCGTCGACGTCGCCCAGCGACGCGACGAGCGCGTCGACGGCGGCGGCGATGCGCGCCTCGCTGTCGCGCCGCGCCGAGAGGCACGCGCAGAGCGGCCCCACCGCCGCGTCCCCGAGCGCGGCGAGCGAGGCGACGACGGCCCGCCGCACGGTCCAGCTCGGATCCGCGAGCATGTCGACGAGCGCCGGCACCCCCGGAGGCCCGGAGGCGGAGAGCCGGTCGACCTGCTCGACGCGCTGCCGCTCCGCCTCCGAGACCGCGAGCGCGGGCCGGCGCGAGATCACGACGTCTCCGGCGGGGCGTGGGGATGCCTCCCGTTCGCCTTGAGGTGCGCGATCGCGGCGGCGACGCCCGCGACCGCGTCCGCGTGCTCGGCGCTCGCGTGCCGGATCCGGCCGACCTGATCGAGCACGTGGCCGGCGTCGGCCGCGACCGCGCCGGCGTCCCTCGCCTGCCTGGCCGCGGCGGCGGCGATCTCCCGGACCGGATCGCGCAGCCGGACGAGCGACGCGGCGTGCTGCTCGCTGCGCGTCGCGAGCTCGGCGGCCGCCCTGGCGGCGCCCTGGAGCGACGCCGCCTGCCGACTCGCGCCCGACGCGAGCGCCGCGATGGACTCCGCCTGATCGGCGACCGCCCGCGCCGTCTGCTTGGCCACGCGGCGCACGGACTCCCCCTCCTTCGCGAGGGCCGCGGTCGCCTTGCTCTGGTCCGCCGTGGCGGCGGTCACCGTCGCCGCGAGCCGCGCGACCTGGCGGGCGGACGCCTCCAGCTGCTTCGCGGCCCGCGCCTGCTCGCCGATCCCCCGCGCCGATTGAGCGGACAGCTTCCGGATGTCGTCCATGGCGCGCGAGACCTCGCTCGCGCCGCCGGCCTGCTCCGCGAGGCCGGCGACCATCCGCTGCGACGCGCCCGCGACCTCCTGCGTGAGCGCCGTGATCCCGGCCAGGGCGCGGGTCTGCTCGACCACCGCGGTGCTGGTCTGGTGGGTCAGCGAGCGCATCTGCGCGGCGACCTTCGCGAGCTGCGACGCCCCCGTCGCCTGCTCCTCCATCGCCCGCGACACGCGCTCGGCGCTCGACGTGAGCTGCGCGTTCACCTTCACGGCGTCGCGCAGCGCGCGCGCCTGCTCGGCGGTCGCCTCCTTCGTCTGCCGGGCCATGCGCCGTATCTCGGCGCTCCCCTGCGCGAGCGCCTGGATCGCCTTGGTCTGCTCGGCCGCGGAGCGCGCGACCGCCCTGCCCTCCTCGCTCATGCGCGCCGCGGTCTGCGAGAGCGAGCCCACCGCCTGCACCTGATCGGCGTTCGCCCGGTCGATGTCGCGGATCGACCGGCCGAGCTCCTCGACCCCCTGCAGGATGGACGCGAGCGCTCGCTCGGCGTCGCCCGCGAGCCGGGTCCCCTCGTCCGCGACCTTCACCCCCTCGGTCGAGGCGGCCACCGCCTCGCGGGCGCTCGCCTGGAGCGCGCGGACGATCTTGGCGATCTCGGCGCTCGAGACGGCGGCCCGGTCCGCGAGGTTCCTGATCTCCTCGGCGACGACGGCGAAGCCCCGGCCGTGCTCCCCTGCCCGCGCTGCCTCGATGCTGGCGTTGAGCGAGAGGAGGTTCGTGCGGTCGGCGATCAGGTTGATCGTCTGGACGATGTCGCCGATCTCCTCGGCCCGCTTGCCCATCTCCTTCATCACCGACGCGGAGTCGACCATCGCCTGCCGGATGCTCCCGAGGCCGGCGATCGACCTGCCCACCGTCGCCGCGCCCTGGCGCGCGGTCACGACGCCCTGCTCGGCGGTCGAGCGCGCGGTCTCGACGATGGAGACGATCCGCCGCGTGGAGGCCTCGACCTGCGACGAAGCGGCGGCGTTGCCGGACGCGAGCCCGCTGATCTGCTCGGCGCTCTGCGCGACCTGCTGCGCGGTCCGCGCGAGCTCCTCGGCGGCGACGGCGTTCGCCTCGATGGTCGCCGCGCTCTTCTCGGCCGTGACCGCGACCTCCTCGACCGAGCTCGCGATCTCGGTGATCGTGCTCGCGGTCGACGAGGCGCTCGCGTCGAGCGCCTTCGCGCTCTCCGCCACCCCGCGGATCGACCGCGCCATCTGCTCGGCGGTCGCGGCGGTCTCCTCGATCGCGCTCGCCATCTCGGTGGTGTCGCGCGCGACGCGGTCGAGCGAGCCGCTCACGCCCGCCACGGCGCCCGCGATCGTCGAGATCTGCGACCCGACCCCCCGGACGTCGGTGGAGATGCGCGCCATGCCCTTCGACATCTCCTCGATGGTGGCCCCGATCTGCTCGAGCGCCGCGGCGCTGCTCTCGCCGCGGGCCGCCGCCTCGTCGGCGGCCCCGCTCGTCACCGAGACGGAGCTGAGGAGCTCCTCGCTGGAGGACGCGAGCTCCTCGGCGCTGGCGCTCACCGACTTCACCGAGCGGGCGAGCTCCTCGAGCGCCGCCGCGGTCGTCTCCGCGGAGCCGGCGAGCACCTCGGCGTCGCCCTTCACGCCGGCGAGCGCCGGGGAGAGCGTACCGAGGCCGCTCGTCACCCCGTCGGCGCCCTGCGCGACCTCGGCGACCGCGTCGCCGACCCGCTGCGCGGTCCGCGCGAGCGCCTGCGCCGACGCCCCCGCCTCCTCGATCTCGCCCGCGAGCGCGCCCGCCGCGGCGCCCTGCTGCCTGCCGGCGGCGGCGTGCTCGGCGCCCACCGCGGCGAGGCGCGTCGCCGCCTGCTCGGCGCCGGCCGCGGCCGTGGCCGCCTGGCGGAACGAGTGCTCGGTCTGCTCTGCCCGCGCGAGCGCCCCGTCGATGTCCGCGATTGCATCAACTGCCATGATCCTGCTCCTCACCGATGACCCTGCCGACGTCGACGAGCATGACGAGCCGCTTCCCGAGCTTCGCGACCGCCCTCACGAACCCGGCGCTCTCCTCCGCCATGACCTCCGGGGGCGCCCGCAGCTCGTCGGCGGCGATGTTGACGACCTCCCGCGCGCTGTCGACCAGGAGGCCCACGGTGCGGCCGCCGCGCTGGACGACGATGACGCGCGAGTCCAGCGTGGGCTCCACGGCGGGGAGCCCGAAGCGCGCGCGCAGATCCACGACCGGCACGACGCGGCCGCGGATCTGGATGAGGCCGCCGACGTACGGCCGCGTCCCCGGCACCCGGGTCGCCCCGGTGAACGACTCCATGTGGAGCACGTCCGCCGCCGAGATCGCGTACTCGGTGTCCGCGACCTTCAGGACCACGTGCAGGTCGCTCATGAGGCCACCCGGGCGAGGCCGGCGCGGCCGCCCTGGCCGGAAGAGAGCCTGCCGCTGAGGGTCACGAGGTCGAGGACGAGCGTGGGGCGCCCGTCGCCGAGATCGGTCGAGCCGGACACGCCCGGCACCTTGACGAGCGGGTCCTCGAGCGGCCGCACGACCACCTCCTGCTGGCCGAGCACGCGGGTCACGCCGAACGCGAAGGGCGCGCCGCCGCGCCGCACGATGAGGGCCCTGGTCGCGGACGAGGCCCCGAGCTCGAAGAGCGCGGCGAGATCGACGAGCGGCACGACCTCGCCGCGCCGCTCGATGAGCTCGGTACCGCCCCGGGCGCGGCCCGGCGCTGGCAGCTCGGCACCGCCCCGGATGGGGCCCAGGGCCGGCAGCTCGGTACCGCCCCGGAGGGGGCCCAGGGCTGGCAGCTCGATACCGCCCCGGGCGGGGCCCAGGGCTGGCAGATCCATCCCGCCGCGGGCGCGGACCGGCGCAGGGCCGCGGAAGACGCGGGCCGCGTCGATCTCCATGACTTCCTCCACGCCCGCGACGGGCGTCACGAACGGCTGGCCTCCGCACAGGAAGGAGAAGGCGTCCACGATGGTCAACGTCAGCGGGATCCGGAGGGTGAAGGTGGTGCCGGCGCCGCGCGCCGTGCTCACGGCGAGCTCGCCGCCGAGCTGCTCCACGGCGATGCGCCGCACGATGTCCATCCCGAGCCCGCGGCCGCTGGTCTTCGTCGCCTGATCGAGCGTCGACAGCCCGGGCAGGGTGATGAGCTCGAGCAGCGCCGCGTCGCTGTCGGGCGCGGGGCGGCCGGCCCGCGCCGCGACGAGCGCGCGGTCGATGCCGCGCCCGTCGTCGGCGACGCTGAGCTCGAGCTGGTTGTTGGAGCGCTCGAAGCAGGAGACCCGGACGACGCCCTCCTCGGGCTTGCCCAGCCGCCGCCGCTCCGCGGGCGGCTCGATCGCGTGATCGACCGCGTTGCGGAGCAGGTGCACGATCGCCGGGAAGATGCGCTCCGCGACCGCCTTGTCGAGCTCCGCCTTGCCAGCGTCGATCTCGATCCGGACCTGCTTTCCCGTCGCGCGGCCGAGGCCGCGGACGACGAGCGGCACGCGCTCGAGGAGCTCCGTCACCGAGATCATCCGCGCGCGCATGATGGCGCCGCGGAGGTCGCGCAGCTGGCGGTCGTGCTCGCGCAGGATCTCCGAGAGATCGCGGATGTCCACCCCGCGGGCGCGCAGCTCGGCGGCCGCCCGGGCGAGCCGGAACCGCGTGACGACGAGCGCCGACAGCTTGTCGAGCGCGTCGTCGAGGCGCGCCACCTCGACGCGGACGACGCCGCGGAGCTGCGGCTCCCGGTCCTCCGGCTCCTCCGGATCGGCCGCCGTCAGGGCCGCGACGGCCAGCGGGACGGGGGGCGCCACCGTGAGCGGGCGGACGCCGTCGGCGCCCGCGGCCCGCGCGAGCTCCTCGTCGGAGGCGCTCGTGAGGACGAGGAGGGCGAAGGCGATGCCGCCCGGCGCCCGGTCGCTGGCCGGGACCGAGAGCGGGACGACCTTGACGATCTCGGCGAGCTTGCCGACGCGCTCGCGGACGGTCGTGATGTTCATCCCCTCGGCCGTGCGCGCCGGCGACGGGACGAAATCGACCCGCAGCGCGCGCCGCCCGGCGGCCACGCCCTGCGCGAGCTGCACCCGCTCGCCGGGCCCGAGCTTCGCGAGGATCTCGGGATCGGCGCTGATCGCCGGCGCGGCGGGCGCCGGCGCGGCGGCGAGATCGAGCGCGGAGAGCGCGTCGAGGAGCGCGGGCGCCGCGGGCGGCACCGGCTGCTTGCCGGCGAGGGCGCGGATCCGCTCCTCGATGGCCCGGAGCCCGCGGAGCAGCACCTCGATCGACGGCGTGGAGAGGCTCCCGGCCGCCCTGTCCGCCGCCCGGAGCACGGTCTCCATCGCGTGGGCGATGTCCACGATCGGCTCGACGCCGACCATGGCGGAGAGGCCCTTGATGGTGTGGAGAGAGCGAAAGAGCTCTCGGATCGCCCGCGGGTTCGACTCCCCGGCGCGGAGGGCCGCCTCGGCGGCGAGGAGGTTCGCGGTCGACGCGGACAGGTGCTCCTCCACCTCGACGAGGTAGCCGGCCACGAACTCGTTCACATCGAGCGCGTCGCTCATCCTGCGCTCGCGACGCGGTCCCCCAGGAGCGATCGCACGCTGGCCAGGATGGCGTCGGGAGTGAACGGCTTCGTCATGAACTCCGAGGCCCCCGCGCCGAGCGCGCGGGCCCGGGACTCCTCATCTCCCCGGGTGGTCACCACCAGGATCGGCAGGCTCCGCAGCTTGTCCTGGCCCCGGATGAACTCGATGACCTCGATCCCCCCGATATCGGGCATGTTCAGGTCGAGGACCACGAGATCGAACGGCCTGAGCGAGAGCGTCTCAATCGCCTCGAGCCCGCTCGCCGCGTGCGCGAACGTGTACGGCTCGGCCCGCAGGCAGGCCACGACCATCTCGCGCATTACCCTGCTGTCGTCGACGACGAGGATCTCTGCCACAGCGGTGCTCGGCCGAGGGAATAGCTGGCCGGTACGCTGGGTGTCAATTGCGCGACTGCGCGCGCTCGAGCGAATCAGGGAAATCCCGTCGGACCGACCCCGAGCTCCACCGCGGCGCGGGCGCGAGGGGCCCGTCCGGCCGCGCGCCGGTATCGCCGCGTCCGGCCGCCAGCTGGGTCGAGGGGCGCGCCGCTCGGAGGATGAGCGGGGCGTGCGCTGCGGCGCCGCGGCGCCTCGCCGCCGCGCTCGCAGCGCACGGCGGCGAGGCGCGCCCGGAACCGACGGAACCGAGGCCGAGAGCGCGCGTCGCGACGACCGGAAGCGGCGGAACACGGCAGCGCGCTTTTCAGCGTGTGGGGCTTGCGTCGCTAGAGGCTCTCGATCAGATGAGACTGGGCGGTAACGACCCGCGGAGAGCCAATCCCTTCTCCGCGCCCCGGTTTCAACCCGGAGAGCGGCCTCTCGCGGGAGAGGAGCGTCGCGTCCCCTGCTGCTCCTGGAGAACCATGAATCGGCCGACAACGATGGATTTCGTGCTCGCGGACGCGGCGCGCGACGCGAACGCCACGCCGCGGCGCGCCGCGACGCCGGCGGGGCGAGGCGCCCGGGACGGGGGCGCGGAGCCGCCGAACGAGCGCTCGAGGCGCGCGGTCGTGTGGATCCTCGACGACTCGCCGCTGGAGGCCGAGATGGCGGCGCGCTCGCTCGCGGCCGGGCACGAGGTCCAGGTCTTCACGGACGCCGCGGTGATGCTGGAGCGCGTGACGGGCGCCGACCTCCCGGACGTCCTCGTGCTCGATCAGGTGATGCCGGGCATGTCCGGCACCGAGATCTGCGGCCTGCTCCGGTCGCGCCCCGCCACGGTCGGGCTCCCGATCCTCATCCTGACCGTGGCCGGGCACGAGCAGGACCTCGTCGAGGGGCTCACCGCGGGCGCCGACGATTACGTGGTCAAGCCCTGCCCCGCGGCCGCCCTGTCGGCGCGCGTCGGGGCGCTCCTCCGCTCGAAGCGGCTCCGCGAGCGGGCCGAGCGCGCCGAGCGGGTCGCGGCGGTGGAGCGCGATCTGCTGCGCGCGCTCATCGAGCAGAGCGGCGACGGCATCATGGCGGCGGACGAGCGCGGGTCGCTGCGCATCTGCAACGGCGAGGCCCAGCGGCAGCACGGCGTGTACGCGCGCGACGCGAGCGCCGCGATCGAGGCGCTCCGGGCGAGCGGCCTGCTCGCCCTGGACGGCCGGCCGCTCGGCCCCGACGAGGACCCGCTCTACCGCGCGATCCGGGGCGAGAAGGTCGAGAACGCGCGCTGGCTCGTGACGCGCCCGGACGGCTCGATCCGCGCGCTCGCCGGGACCGCGTCGCCGCTGCGGCACGCCGACGGCTCGCCCGCCGGCGCCGTGCTGATCACGCGCGACGAGACCGACGCGCTCGAGGCCGAGCGGGCGCTCCGCGACAGCGAGGAGCGCTACCGCGTGATCATCAGCGCGCTGGAGGAGGGCATCACGCTCCAGGACGCGCGCGGGGTCATCCGCACCGCGAACGCGAGCGCCGAGCGGATCCTCGGTCGGCCCGTGGCGCAGATCGTCGGGTCGACGATGCTGGATCCCACGAGCCGGTTCGTGCGCGAGGACGGCTCGCCGTTCCCGTTCGAGATGTACCCCGCCCAGGTCGCGCTCCGGACCGGCGCGCCCCAGTCGGGCGTCCTGCTCGGCATGGAGCGGCAGGACGGCTCGGTCCTGTGGCTCTCGGTGAACGCGCAGCCGCTCCGCAGCGCGGACGGCGCGGTCGCGGGCGTGGTCTCGTCGTTCTTCGACATCACCGCGCGCAAGCGCGCGGAGGAGGAGCGGCAAGGCCTGCTCGCCGCGGCGCAGGCGGCGAGGCAGGAGGCGGAGGCCGCGAGCCACCTGAAGGACGAGTTCCTGGCGACGATGAGCCACGAGCTGCGCACGCCGCTCACGGCGGTCCTCGGCTGGGTGCGGATGCTGCGCACCGGCAAGCTCGCCGAGGACCGGCGCGAAAAGGCGCTGGAGACGGTGGAGCGCAACGCGCAGGCGCAGGCGCAGCTGATCGACGATCTGCTCGACATCTCGCGCATCATGGCCGGCAAGCTCCGGCTGGAGGTGCAGCCGGTCGAGCTCGTGGCGGTGATCGACGCCGCGCTCGAGGTGGTGCGGCCGGCCGCCGACGCCAAGGGGGTGTGGCTGGAGCCGCTCCTCGATCCCGGGGTGGGCCCGGTCGCGGGGGACGCCGGGCGGCTGCAGCAGGTCGTCTGGAACCTCCTCAGCAACGCGGTGAAGTTCACGTCGCGCGGAGGGTCCGTGCGCGTCCGCCTCGAGCGCTCCGAGGGGTCGGCCGAGATCGTCGTGTCCGACACCGGCCAGGGCATCGATCCCGCGTTCTTGCCCTACGTGTTCGAGCAGTTCCGGCAGGCCGAGAGCGGCACCACCCGCAAGCACGGGGGCCTCGGCCTCGGGCTCACGATCGTGAAGAGCCTGGTGGAGATGCACGGCGGCACGGTCCAGGCGCTGAGCGACGGCGAGGGGCGGGGCGCGACGTTCATCGTCCGTCTGCCGCTCGTGATCTCGCCGAGCCACGCGCGGGATCGCCGGGCGATGTCGCTGCAGGGCGCCCTGGGCGGGACCGATCGCCCTCCGGAGCTCGACGGGCTGAACGTGCTCGTGGTGGACGACGAGGACGACACGCGCGAGCTCCTCGTCACGATGCTGGAGCAGTGCGGCGCGCAGGTGACGGCCGTGGCGTCCACCGCCGAGGCGCTGCTCGCGCTCAAGGCGCTGCGGCCCGACGTGCTCGTGTCCGACATCGCCATGCCCGGCGAGGACGGCTACGCGCTGATCCGGAAGGTCCGCGCGCTGTCGCCAGGCGGCGGCGGGCGGACCCCGGCGGTCGCGCTCACGGCGTATGCGCGCACCGAGGACCGCATGCGCGCCCTGCGGGCCGGGTTCAACACCCATGTCCCGAAGCCCATCGAGCCGGCGGAGCTCTTGGCGGTGCTGGCGAACATCGCCGGATCGAGGGGGGAGGCCTAGCGTAACCAGCGGGTTGAACCCGCCTGAAACGAGCAGAATTTTGAACCGCCAAGGCGGATGCGCCGGTCAAGACCGGCATGAGGGAGCAGGTGAGCAACGAGGAGCAGCACCAGCAAATCGAGCAAGTCCTGCCCCGGGAGGAGTCCACCCCCGGGAAGGCCACCCTTGCGCAGCGTGGGGTGACCCGCGAGGCGAAGCGTAGGGGGACGAGTGAGCGGGCCGGGCGATAGAGCCTCGAAACGGTTCAGTTCGAGGGGGCCGACACGATTGTCTTGCGTGGAAGGCCATGGTGGAGGCCCGAACAACGTGGACCTGGGCCGTCCATCCCCTCCGGGGTCGAGGAGTTCGGCACGTGCACACACGCCTCATGCACGGAAACCGGGAGACCTCGAAGGAGCCGCGATGCCGGTGGTGGGCAGCGGACAGCCACGGGAAGGCGCCGAGCCGCAATCCGTGGTGTCGTACTTCGAGGAGTCGGACGAGGGCATGGTACCGGGGAAGCCGGCGAAGACGCGGGTAACGCCCGTCGAGTCGGTGGAGGGACGGCCCGAGGCCGAGGGAAAATCCGCAGCACGAAACGCGTCCCGGGCTCAGGACCGGCAAGACGCGCCCACGCAAGTGATGCGGATCGGACAGCGAGCGAAGGAGAAGAAAGGGGAGCGGTTCGACAACCTGCTGAGCGCGATCAAGGCGCCGCTGCTGAAGGAGGCGTACCATCGCCTGCGCAGGCGCGCGGCGCCCGGAGTGGACGGGACCACGTGGGAAGAGTACGGCGAGCATCTCGATGCCCGCCTGCTCGACCTGCAGGATCGCATCCACCGCGGCAGCTACCACCCGCAGCCGGTGCGGCGCGTGCACATCCCGAAAGGCGATGGTCGCATGCGACCGCTCGGCATCCCGGCGCTGGAGGACAAGCTCGTCCAGCAGGCGGTGCGGATGGTGCTGGAGCCGATCTACGAGCAAGAGTTCCTGGGGCTGTCGTATGGCTTCCGGCCCGGCCGGGGGCCGCACGACGCCCTGAACGCGCTCGCAGAGGCCATCAGCCGGAAGACGAGCTGGGTGCTCGATGCAGACATCCGGTCGTTCTACGACACCATCGATCACGGATGGATGCAGAAGTTCCTCGAGCACCGGATCGGGGACAGGCGCATGGTGCGGCTGCTGATGAAGTGGCTGCACGCGGGCGTCATGGAGGAAGGCGAGCTGCGCGAGGTGAAGGAAGGGACGCCGCAGGGAGGGACCATCAGCCCGCTGCTTGCGAACGTCTACCTTCACTACGCGTTCGATCTGTGGGCCAACCAGTGGAGGAAGCGGCATGCGCGCGGTGAGGTGTACATCGTGCGCTACGCCGACGATTTCGCGGTGACCTTCCAGTACGAGCAGGACGCGCGCGCGATGCGGGAGGCCCTGGCCTCTCGTGTCGCGAAGTTCGGCCTGGAGCTGCACCCGGAGAAGACCCGGGTGCTTCGGTTCGGAAGATTCGCCCGGCAGGACGCCGAGCGCGACGGGCGCACACGCCCCGAGACGTTCGACTTCCTGGGGTTCACGCACATCGCCGGCGTAAGCCGGCGAGGCGAGTTCCAGCTGAAGCGTCGTACCTCGCGGAAGAAACGGAACGCCAAGCTGGCGAGCCTGCGCGAAGAGATGCGCGAGCGTCGGCATGAGCCCGTGCGAGCCCAGCACGCATGGCTCTCCAGCGTGCTCGAAGGGCACTTCCGGTACTACGGGGTGCCCACAAACTACCGGGCGTTGCACCAGTTCCGGGAACGCGCGCGCGCAAGCTGGCACCTCCAGCTTCAGCAGAGGAGCCAGCGTGCGCACTGGTCCCGGCCGCAACGAACGGCGTTCGAGCAGCGGTTCCCCCTGCCGCAGCCCCGCATCCATCATCCCTGGCCAGCTCTACCGCGAGCCAGTCCGTCGACCCGAGGTGGGAGCCCGGTGCGGGAAATCCGCTCGCCGGGTTCTGTCCGGGGGGCGGCCCGGGTTGACCGAAGGTAGGTCAGCACGGGCCGTCCCTACCGGGACCCAAGACGCCAAGGCGCCAAGACGCCAAGAAGAAGATGATAATGTCTTGGCGTCTTGGCGGTTTGGCGTCTTGGCGTCTTGACGGTTTACTTCTCGCCCGACCAACGCGATCCGTGTTCTAGACGAACAACGATATCGTGGACGTCGCTCGAGCCGGGCAGGGGCGAGACGCCTTCACGGTCTCACAGGCATTCGGCTATGCACGTGACGTACGCGTCGCACCCCTCGCTCGCGGAGCATCTCTCCTCGACCGTCGCGAGGCAAGCGTCCTCCCCGACCCCATCAACGCAGTCCACGCACGCCTCGTTCTCCGGGAGCGCCTGCAAGTTGGCGGATCCATCGTCCCCGCAGGCGTCGGTCTCAGCTTCGGTCGTGTCGCAGGAGCTGGCGCACGTAGCGCCTTCCGCACACCCGCAGGCCTCGAGCGTCATCCGGAGGAACTCCACGGCCCCCTGCCGATTGTCCTCGATGCACTGCATGGCGCAGCCGCTGTCGATGCCGCCGCTGCCGCCCTCGCCGCTGCCGCCCTCGCCGCTGCCGCCCGTGCCCGTCGTGACGGTCGAGCTCGACGTCGAGGAAGAGGTGGTGGTGCCGGACGCGCCGCCCCCACCGCCCGCCCCGCCGTCCCCCTCCGAGTCGCCGCCATCCGAACAGGCCGCCACCGCGCACACCGTGACCAGAATCGCTGCGAAGCTGAGGCTCTTCATTGGGATTTCTCCTGACAACAACGGTTACGCCGCTCCGACTCGGACGTGACGCCGAACGCCGCCGCCCCTGCGAAGCGTCTTCTTCGCGCTCTGGCACGTGCCATGACGCCGAGCGCCCACCTACAGTCAGGGCGTTACAGGATGCTTTCTACCGCGAGCGCGCCTGGTTCTCCTGTCGCGACCCTCCGCCACCTGCCATCAGCGCACCCACAGTGAGCATTCACACAACACTCCAGCAGGATCCGCCAGCGAGGTCTTTGTACAGGAGAGCCGATCTTAGCACGTCGAAAACCTGTGCCATTCCGATTCGCCGCGTGGAGAACTTGCTCTCCATGGCGGCCTCGAACTCGAGGGTCGGACGATTCCTGAGGTGATGCGGGCGGATGAGCTGGCCCCACGGGTCCTTCACTCCCGCCGGCAGCTCCGCTCGATGGTGTCGATCAGCTTGAGCAGGTCGAAGGGCTTGCTGATCACCGCGTCCGCGTCGATGCCGGCGCGATCCGTCCCGCCGCGCGCGGTCATCACCACGATGGGCATGGAGGCGAGGGTCGGGTCGCTCTTCTGCTCGGCCCGGAACTGAAACCCATCCATGACCGGCATCATCAGGTCGAGCAGGACCAGCGAAATGGACGACGGGTCGTCTCGCAGGTAATCCAGGGCCTCGCGCCCGTTCGCGACCGACGCGACGACATAACCCTCCTCCTCCAGGAGCTCGCTCAACGTCCGGCGGATCGCGGCGTCGTCATCGACGATCAGGATGTGCTTGTTGGGGCGGCTCATCGTCATGCGCACTCGCTCTCTTCCGAGGCAGCAGGGTCCTGTGGCGCTCCGGCTCAGCGCGGGCCACGCGCGGCCCGCGCGCGCCATCGCCTCAGGCGACCCCGGAGGCCGGCCGGCCCCCCGGGCCCGACGCGGAAGGGCCGGCCAGCGGCAGGGTGACCCTGAACGTCGAGCCCTCGCCCGGGACCGAGCTCACCTCGATCGAGCCGTCCAGCGCTTCGACCAGCTGCTTCGAGATGTAGAGCCCCATGCCCAGACCGCCATAGTGCCGCGCCGACACGGCCCGCTCGAACCGCCCGAAGATCCGCCCGATATGCTCCGGCGCGATCCCGATGCCGTGGTCCGCGATCGCGAGCGTGGCGCTCGATCCCGTCGAGGTGACGGCGATCTCGATGGGTTTTCCCTGACCATACTTGAGCGCGTTCGAGACGAGGTTGTCCACGACCTGCTCGAGCCGCAGCCGATCCCAGTTGCCGGCGCCGTCGTCGTCCGCGCTCACCGTGACCCCGGAGCCGGACTCCGCGATCTCGCCGCCCTCGTAAAAGCGGGACACCACCTGCCGGACGATCTCCGACAGCCGGACGGGCTCCAGCTCGAGGGCGAGGCGCCCCGCGGAGATGCGCGAGATGTCGAGCAGGTTGTCGACGAGCCGCCTCAGCCGCTCTCCCTGCCGCCGGACGAGCCCGAGCCGGTCCATGAGCCACGCCAGGCGCTCCTTGTCCGGGCACAGCTCCGGCGCGCGCCGCGTCAGGATCTGGATCTGCAGCGACAGCGGGGTGAGCGGCGTCTTCAGCTCGTGGGAGGCGATCGAGAGGAACTCGTCGCGCAGGGCGATCGCGCTCTGGGCGTCCTTGTAGAGGCGCGCGTTGTCCACGGCGAGCGCGCAGCGGCGCGCGAGCTCCTCCGCCGCCGAGAGGTCCTCCCGGCTGTACCGGCGCCCGGACTGCGCCGCGACGAAGGTGAGCGTCCCGAAGAGCCGCCCCCGCCGCGCCAGGGGGACGCACATGTACGAGCGCCCCCCCATGGCCCGGATCACCCGGAGGTGCTCCTCGTCGTGCGCGATGGCGCGCATGTCCTCCTCCGTGAAGTGCTCGACGAGGAGCGGCTCCCGCTCGATGAACACCCGCGTCGGCGGGTGCTCGCGGCTGCCGTCGAACGAGGTCGTGAAGCGCTTCGCCTCCTCGGCCAGGGCGGCCTGCGAGGGGTCCGCGCAGGCCACGCTCACCCGCCGGAACGTGCCCTCCTCCTCGTCGATCAGGTCGACGAGGCAGAAGTCGGCGAGGACGGGCACCGCGAGCTGCGCGACCCGGGCGAGCGTCGTCGGGTAATCCAGCGAGTCGGCCAGCACCACGCTCGCCGCGTCCAGGAAGCGGGGCAGCTCCAGCGCGCGCTCCCGCTCCGCGGCCTCGGCCGCCCTCCGCCGCATCCGCGCCATCTCGATCTGCGTCCGGACGCGGGCGAGGAGCTCGCGCGCCGAGAACGGCTTCACGAGGTAATCGTCCGCCCCCGTATCGAGGCCCTCGACGACCGCGTCCTCGCCCGCGCGCGCGGACACGAGCATCACGGGGACCATGCTCGTCCTCGGGTCCGCCCGGAGCTCCCGGAGGAGGGAGACGCCATCGAGCGCTGGCATCATCACGTCGCTCACCACGAGGTCCGGCGGGCGCGCGAGCGCGGCCTCCAGGGCCGCCCGCCCGTCGCAGGCCGCCTCCACGCTCCACCTCGGCGCGAGCAGGTGGACGAGGTACTCGCGCATGTCCGCGTTGTCGTCGGCCACGAGGATCCGGCCCTCGCCCTCCCGCGGCCTCTGCCCCGGCGCGACCCCGGCGCCGGCGCCCTGCGCGGCCCCGGCGCGGGCGTCCGGGCCTCCGGCCGCCGCGCCCTCGCGCGCGCGCGGAGACCACTGCGCCGCCTCGATCACGTGGAGGCTCGTGCCCCCCGGCGACGGCGCGGGCTCCAGGGCGGCCGCGGCGACGCGCTCGGGCGGCAGGTGCGCGTGGCCCCTCGGGATCGACACGGTGAACGTGCTCCCCCGCCCCAGGTCGCTCGACACGCGCAGGGAGCCCCCGTGCACCTTGACGAGCTCCTGGACGAGGGCGAGCCCGATCCCGGTGCCCTCGATGCTCCGGCAGCGCGCCCCGTGCACGCGGTGGAACCGCTCGAAGATGCGCGGGATCTCGTCCGCCGGGATCCCGGTGCCGGTGTCGCGCACGCACAGCTCGACGTGGTCCGCGTCGGGCTTCAGCGAGACCGCGATCTCCCCTTCGAACGTGAACTTGAAGGCGTTCGACACGAGGTTCGAGACGATCTTCTCCCACTGCGCCCTGTCGACGAAGACGGGCTCGGGCAGCGGCGGGCAGTCCACGACGAGCGACAGGCCGGCGCCCTCGACGAGCGAGCGGAAGGAGCTCGCGAGCTCCGCGGTGAACCGCGCGAGGTCGGTGGGCTCGAACGTCCGCTGGAGGCGCCCGGCCTCGATGCGGGAGAAGTCGAGCAGCGTGTTGACGAGCCGGAGCAGCCGGAGGGCGCTCCGGTGCACCGCGGCGAGGCCCTCGCCGGAGAGCGCCGCCCCCGGGCGGGACAGCGCGTCCTCGACGCGCCCGAGGATGAGGGTGAGCGGGGTGCGGAACTCGTGGCTCACGTTGGCCACGAACTCCGTCTTGAGGCGATCGAGCGTCGCGAGCTCGTCCCGGTGCCGCGCGACCTCTCGCTCGAGCCGCCGCTGCTCGGTCACGTCGCGCCCCTCGGCGATCATGAAGACGACGTTGCCTTGGCGGTCCTTAACGGGCTTGAGGTTGAAGTCGATGGTGATGATCTCCTCGCCCCGGTTGCCCCCGAGGATCTCGACGTCATACCGGACGAACTCGCCGCGCGCCGCGTGCCGCACCGCGTCCCTCAGCCGCTCCTGGGCCTCCGGCGCGCCCTGCCACCAGCGGCAGTCCCAGAAGGGCACGCCGTGCACCGCTCCGAGCTCCACGCCGGCGCCGCGGACCGAGGCGTAGTTCGACTCCCAGTTCGTGCCGCGGGCGTCGAGCAGGCCCCAGAACTGGAAGGCGCTGTTCATCGCGACCCGCGCCGCGAGGAGCCGCATCAGCCCGGACTCGCGCCCTGGGCTCGCGCGCGCGAGCTCCTGCTTCAGGAGCTCGGTGTCCTGCAGGAGGCGTTCCTCGGAGTCGTCCACGGGTCTCACGATCGTGAGGTCTTCCAGGCGTTCGATGAAGTCGCGCCCTTCCGCCCGTTCCTCGCAGCACCGCTGTTTCATCCCGTCGCTCATCACGCCTGCGGCTCCGCTCCACGCAGGGAACAGCTCATCTGAAGCGCTTAGTGGAGATCGGCGACCGCGCAAGGTCGGATCGCCTCGGCGCGGGCGAGCGAGCCTGTGTGGACGGGGCGCGATGCGCGGGCGGGCGGGGCTTCGGGGTCCGCGGCCGGCGCTCGGCCCGGCCGGCGGCCTGGCGGGCCGGCGGACGCGGCGCCGCCATCTCTGGTAAGCTCGCCGGTCATCCACCATGAGCGCGCGCCCCGAGGTCGTCGTCGTCGGCAACATCGGCATCGACACGAACATCTACCTTCACGGCGAATCCATCGACTGGAGCGTCGAGGGCAATTTCACCCACAACACGGACTCCGTGGGCCAGGCGGGCGGGTACGCGAGCCGCGGCTATGCAGGCCTCGGCCGGCGCACGGCGTTCGTCGGCGCGGTCGGCGACGACGTCCTCGGCCGCCACGTCCGCGAGGTGCTCGCGGCCGAGGGCGTCGACGCGCGCGGGCTGTTCATCGACCCGGCGGGCACCTCCCGCAGCGCGAACATCATGTTTCCCGACGGGAGCCGCCGGAACTTCTATGACGGCAAAGGGCACATGGATCTCGCGCCCGATCTCGACGCTTGCCGCGCGGCGATGGCCGGCGCGCGGCTCTGCCACTTCAACCTCCCGAACTGGGCGCGGCGGCTCCTGCCGATCGCGAAGGAGCTCGGCGCCACCATCGCCTGCGATCTGCAGGACGTGATCGACCCGCTCGACCCCTACCGGCGCGACTTCATCGCTGCCGCGGATATCCTCTTCTTCTCGGCGGCGAACCACGCGTCGCCGGAGCCGGTCTGCGCGGCGTTCCTGCGCGAGCGCCCCGATCTCGTGGTGGTGGTGGGCATGGGGGCCCGGGGGTGCGCGCTCGCGACGCGGGACGGGCTGCGCGCGTTCCCGCCGGTCGCGCTGGATCTGCCCGTCGTCGACACGAACGGCGCGGGCGACGGCCTGGCGGTCGGGTTCCTCGTGAGCCACGTCCTCGAAGGGTTGCCGCTCGAGGACGCCCTCCGGCGCGGCCAGATCGCGGCGCGCGTCAGCTGCGCCCAGCGGGCGCCGAAGCACCGGCTGGCGAGCCGCGAGGACCTCGTGCGCCACGAGCGCGCCCTCCTCGGGGGCGGGGGCGCGGCGGGCGGGGCGTAGGCGGGTCGCCCGGGGCGCGTCCTTTCGCGCGATCGCCGAACCCGATACGCTCGCGCTATGGTCGAAGAGAGCACGCGTCAGGAGCCGCCGGTCGCCGACAGGTTGCGTCGCGTCGGCGCGCTGTTCGAGCCCTTCTCCCCGAGCTATGCGGACAACCCCGCGCTGGCGTTCTATCAGGCGGCGCACCGGGAGGCGCCGGTCGCCTACAGCGAGGCGTTCTCCGCTTACCTCGTCGTGGGGCACGCCGAGCTCACGCAGGTGCTCCGCGAGCCGGTCGGGTTCTCCTCGGCGCACATCCTCGACCTGCCGCCGGATCTGCCGCCGGAGGTGACCGCCGAGCTCCAGCGCGGCATCTACCAGATGCCGCCGGCGCTCTTCAACAACGACCCTCCCGGGCACACGCGCGCGCGGGCGCTCTTCTCCAAGGCGTTCACGCCCGCGCGGGTCGCCTCCCTCGAGCCGGCGATCGCCCAGGCGGCGGAGGCGCTGGTCCGCGCGATGGCGCCGGGCGACGGCCCGGTGGATCTGATGCAGACGCTCGCCTTCCCGCTCCCCTTGCAGATCATCACCGCCCTCATCGGGATACCGCTCGAGGACGCGCCGCTGCTCAGGGCCTGCCAGGACGACCGACTCAGGCTCTACGACCCGGCGCTCGACACGGCGAGCCAGGTCGAGGCGGCGCGGAGGTGCGTCGCCTACGAGCGCTATCTGGCCGACCTCATCGAGCGACGCCGCGGCGCGCCTGCCGACGACCTGATCACCGCCCTCATCGGCGCCCGTGTCGACGGCGAAGCGCCCCTGTCGGTGGAAGAGATGATCTCCCACCTCATCGTCCTGTTCTTCGCCGGCTACGAGACCGTGGCGAGCCTGATCGGCTCGCTCGTGCTCCGCCTGCTCGAAATGCCCGCGCTGTGGGACGCCATCGGCAGCGACCCGGCGCTGCTCCAGGCGGCGATGGAGGAGACGCTCCGGATCGACGCCCCGGTGCAGATGGAGCCGCGGCGCGCGACGGCGCCGGCGGTGGTCGGCGGCGTCGAGATCCCCGCGGGGGCCACGGCGTTCGCCTTCTTCGGCGCCGCGAACCACGATCCGGCGATCTTCCCGGACCCGCAGCGGTTCGACGTCAATCGGCCTGCCGCCGGCCCGCGCGCGCGGCACCTCGGCTTCGGCTGGGGGGTGCACACCTGCATCGGCGCCTCGCTCGCGCGCATCGAGGTGCGGTGCGCCGTCCAGGCGCTGCGCGCGATGTTCCCCGGCCTGCGCCTCGCCGCCCAGGCGCGCCCGAGCTACGCGCCAAGCATGTTCTTCCGGAAGCCCACGGCCTTGCCCGTGACGCTCGGCGCGGCGTGACCGCCGAGGCGCCCGCGCTTCGGCGTGGCACCCGCGCAGGCGATCACGCGGCCGGTCAGGCTCGCTTCGGCTTCGGCACTTCGGCCTTTGCGATATCGACGATCTTGCCGCGCACGAACCGGCACGCCTCGTCGTCGTCGGCGCTCGACGGCCACAGGAGCTCTGTCGGCGCGCCCTGGAGCTCGAACGGCAGCCGGCGCGTCGCGAGGTGCCTCCGGGTCTCGCGGATGTGCGCGGCGACCGTGGCGGGGACGGTGGCCACGAGGGAGCTGCCGTCGAGCAGCGCGCCGAGGCTCGCGAACGTCGACACCGAGCAGCGGATCTTGCGCTGGCGCTGCACCGCGTCCTCGACGATGCCCCGCAGATCGCCGTTGTAGCTGACGATGACGTGATCGAGCGCGAAGTAGTCCTCCACGGTCGGCGCGCGCCGGAGGCGCGTGTGGCGCGGATCGAACAGGCACACGAAGCCGCCGCAGAACAGCGGCTGGCGGCGCACGTTCGCGGGGAGCTCGTCAGCGACGGTGACGGCGGCGTCGAGGCCGCTCGCGAGCGCCGCCGCGATCGTTCGGAACTGCACCGGCACGGCGATCACGCGCATCCTCGGCGCCTCGCGCTCGAGGGCGCGGAGCAGCGCGGGCAAGAGCCAGAGCTCGGCGGCGTCGGACAGGCCGAGGCGCAGCGTGCGCTCGCTGGTCGCCGGGCTCCACTGCGGCTCGCTGAGCGCGGCGTCGAGGATCGCCTGGAGGTGCGGCACCAGCGTCGCGTGCAGCCGCTTGCCCCGGCCGGTGAGCTCGAGGCCGCGCCCGCGCCGCGCGAACAGCGGCGCGCCGATGGCGGTGGTCAGCCTGCGCAGCGCCGCGCTGACCGCCGGCTGGGTCAGGTACAGCTGCCTCGCCGCCTCCGTGACGCTCCCCGTGTCCGCGACCACCGCGAACACGCGCAGGAGGTTGAGATCGAGGTCTCTCCCATAACCGGCGTTCATGGGAACCATATACCCTATTCGTTGGTGCGGGGGGACGCGCGCGTCCATGGTGCCTGCAGGACGACTTGCACCCGGCTCGAGGCCGCGCGCGGCCGACGCCCGTCGCGAGGAAATCACCATGCACGACAAGACACGTCAATCGACGCCTGTCCCAGGAGAGCCATCGACTCAGCAGACCGGAGGCGAGCCGAGCGCCGGCGCCGAGCCGAACGTGACCTTCCGCCTCACGCGGCGTCACTTCACCGCGGGCTCGATCGCGGCGGCGACGGCCGCGGTCGGCGGGCTGTCGCTGCGCGGGATCGGCTGCGCGGACCCCGGCAGCCCGGCGACGCACGCGGACGCGACCGTCCGGATGATCGTCAACGGCGCGGAGGTCGAGCTCGACATCGATCGGCGCGCGTCTCTCCTGGACGTGCTCCGCGAGCAGCTGCAGTTGACCGGCGCCAAGAAGGGCTGCGATCACGGTCAGTGCGGCGCGTGCACCGTGCACGTCGATGGACGTCGCGTCGCGTCCTGCCTCACCCTGGCCGCGCAGGCCGACGGCCGGGAGATCGCGACGATCGAGGGGCTATCGCCGGAGGATGGGCCGCTCCATCCCATGCAGCAGGCCTTCGTCGATCAGGACGCCCTGCAGTGCGGATATTGCACGCCCGGCCAGATCATGGCGGCGGTGGCCTGCGTTCGCGAGGGCAACGCCGGGACCGCGGCTCAGATCCGCGAGTACATGAGCGGCAACTTGTGCCGGTGCGGCGCTTATCCCGCCATCGTCGCCGCGATCCAGCAAGCGGCGCCGGAGATGGAAGGGACCTGAGCCATGCGGAGCTTCACGTATGCACGCCCCTCGACGCCGGCCGAAGCCGTCGCGGCCATGGTCGACGGCGGCCCCGGAGCCCGGTTCCTGGCGGGAGGGACCACGCTTTACGATCTCATGAAGCTGGGCGTGGAGGCCCCCGTCAGGCTCATCGACATCGCCCACATCGACGCGCTCGCGCATTTCGACACCTCCGCTCCGAACGAGCTGGTCTTCGGGGCGCTGGCTCGGATGAGCGACGTGGCCGCGGATCGCCGGCTGCGAGAGGACTATCCCGCGCTGTCGGAGGCGCTGTGGAAGGCCGCCTCGCAGCAGCTGCGCAACATGGCCCGGGTCGGCGCGAACCTGCTCCAGCGGACCCGCTGCGCCTATTTCCGCGGCGGAGAGCCGTTTCCTTGCAACAAGCGGGCGCCCGGCAGCGGGTGCGCGGCGCGCGACGGCCTGGATCGCGGCAATGCGCTCCTCGGCGCGAGCGACGCCTGCGCCGCGGTGTATCCGGGGGACTGGGGCGTCGCCCTCGCGGCGTTCGACGCGGTGGTGGACACGCTGAGCCCGCGAGGCGAGCGCTCGATCCCCCTCGTGGAGCTGCACCGCGAGCCGGGCGCCACGCCGGACGTCGAGACGAACCTGGCCGCGGACGAGCTGATCGTGCGCATTCGCGTGCCGAGGTCGCAGGCCGGCCGGGGGTCGACGTACCACAAGATCCGCGACCGCGAGTCCTATGCGTTCGCGCTCGCGTCGGCGGCCGTCGCCGTACGGCTCGACGCCGGCGTGGTCGCCGAAGCGCGGGTCGCCCTGGGCGGCGTCGCGACCCGGCCCTGGCGGTCGCCGGAGGCCGAGAGCGCCTTGCTCGGTCAGCCGCTCACCGAGGAGGCCGCGCAGGGCGCTGGCCAGGCCGCGTTCGCGGCCGCGAGGCCGGGCGTTCACAACGCGTTCAAGGTCGAGCTCGGGATTCGTACGGTCACCGACGCCCTGATGATCGCACGAGAGAGGGCAGAACAGCCATGAGCAATCCGGATATCCCCAGGGTCGACGCGCGCGAGAAGGTCCGCGGTAGCGCCCAGTATGCCGCCGACCATGTGCCCTCCGGGCTCGCCCACGCGATGCTCGCGGCGGCGACGATCGGCCGCGGCCGCGTCGTGAGCATCGACGATAGCGCCGCCCGCGCCGTTGTTGGCGTGCGGCTGATCTTGACCCACGCCGATACGGAAGGCCTGCAGTCCCCCGGGTATCTGATGAGCGGCGGCTACGGCGTTCAGAGCCTGCAGCCCTTGCTGGGCACCGCGATCGCCTACCGCGGCCAGCCGATCGCGCTGGTGGTGGCCGACACGCTCGAAGCGGCGAGAGAGGGCGCGGCGCTCGTCCGCGCCACCTACGAAGAGGACGCCATCAGCGTGACGCTGGACGCGCCCGGCGCGGAGATCATCGCGCAGGCGGACTCCCCGCTGCCGAAGCCGGCGTTCGCGGATCGGGCCGTCGGCGACGCGGACGGCGCCCTGTCGACGGCCGCGGCGCGCGTGGACACGACGTTCGAAGGCCCTCCCCAGCACCAGAACCCGATGGAGCTGCTCGCCACCGTGGCGGAGTGGTCCGGGGGGATGCTCACCGTCCGCGAGTCGACGCAGAACGCCGAGGCGATCCGGCACGGGCTCGCCAAGGTGCTCGGTCTGTCTCCGGACAGGATCCGGGTGCTCTCGCCCACGGCGGGCGGAGGCTTCGGTCAAAAGAACGGGTTGCAGGCGCATACCGCGCTGGTCGCGCTGGCGGCGCGCGAGCTCGGCCGGCCGGTCAAGGTGGTGGTCCCCAGGGCGCAGATCTTCAACAACGCGAGCTTCCGCCCCGCCAGCCGCCACACGGTGCGGCTGGGGGCCGATGCGTCGGGGATGCTGGTGGCCGCCGTGCACGAGATTGACCACCAGACCTCGCGCCACGACCTCTTCCCGTTGGTCTACACGGATCTGACCGCGCGCCTCTACGGCGTCCCGAACTTCCGCGGCCGCGAACGCCTGGTCCGCAACGACATCCAGACGCCGGGCTTCCAGCGCGCCCCCTTCGAGCACATCGCCGCGTGCGCCTTCGAAGTCGCCGTCGACGAGCTGGCGTACGCGCTCGGGCGCGACCCGGTCGCGTTCCGCATCGCCAACGATGCGGCGAAGGACCCGCTGACCGGCCGGCCTTTCTCGTCCCGCCACGCGGTGGCGTGCCTGGAGCGAGGCGCCGCGAGGTTCGGCTGGGAGCGGCGAACGCCGGAGCCGGGCTCGATGCGCCAGGACGACGGCACGCTCGTCGGGTGGGGCGTCGCGCTCGGGGCGTACAAGGCGTCGACCGCGCCTGCCGTCGCGATGCTGCGCTTGACCGACGCGGGCGAGATCTTCGTGAGCGTCGGCGGACACGAGATGGGCCAGGGCATCCGCACCGCCATCGCGGCCACGGTCGCGACGGAGCTCAGCGTCCCGGCCGAGGCGGTGAACATCCTCGTCGGAAACACCGGCAGCGTGCCCCAGCACCTCACCGCCGGCTCGTGGGGGACCGCCACGGCCGTGCCCGCGGTGCGCCAGGCCGCCTCGAACATGGCGCAGGAGCTTGCGCGGCTCGCAGGCGATGGGCCGGCTGGCCGCACCTTCCAGCAGATCCTGCGCGACGCCGGCAGGCCGCACGTCGACGTCGAGGCGCGCCACCGCGCGCCCGGTCAGCCCGAGACGATCTTCGGCCGCCTCGCCCAGGGGCTCCCCTCGGCCGTCGGCCCGGCTTATCCCGAGTTCATCTCGATGAGTTACTGCGCCCAGTTCGTCGAGGTGCGGATCGAGCCGCGCACCCGGCGGATCCGCGTGCCGCGCGTGGTGAGCGTCGTGGACTGCGGCCGGGTCATCAGCCCTCGCACCGCGCGCAGCCAGGTCTACGGCGGCGTGGTCTGGGGGATCGGCGCGGCGCTTCGCGAGGTGAGCGAGGTGGATCCCCGGTACGGCGGCTTCTTGAACGCCGATATCGCGGAGTACGTGATACCGGTCAACGCCGACATCGCGTCGGTCGAGGCGGAGTTCATCGACGAGCCGGACCCCATCCTCAACAGCCTGGGCGTCAAGGGTCTCGGCGAGGTGGTGATGGTCGGCGTGGCGCCCGCGATCGTCAATGCCATCTATCACGCGACCGGGCGCCGCGTCCGCCATTTGCCGGTCCGTATCGAAGACGTGCTGTGATATCGGCCATCGGCTACCCTCGCGCCGATGCCCCATCGCCGCCGCCTCGCCGCCGGCGCGACGCTCGCCGCCGCGCTCCTCGCCTCGCCCGGCCTGCTGTCGTGCGCCGGGCCCCGCTCCCAGCCCCCCGCGCCCGCCCCTCCCGCCGCGCTCCCCTCGCCTGCCGCGCGGCCAGCGGCGGCGCCGCCGGCCGACGGCGCGCGCCGCCGCGCCCGGGAGCTCGGCATCGTCATCGGCCGCCTGCCCACGGGGAGGCTGAACGCCATCACCGATGTTTCCGGCGTGCGGGTCGGGCACGTCACCCACCATCGGGGCGCTGGCCGGCTCGACCCGGGCAAGGGGCCTGTGCGGACGGGCGTGACGGTCATCCTGCCGACGTCGGACGACTTCTGGCACGACAAGCTCCCTGCCGCGAGCTTCATCCTGAACGGCAACGGGGAGATGACCGGGCTGCACTACGTCAATGAGTTCGGCGTCCTCGAGTCGCCCATCGTCTTCACCAACACGCTCGCCGTGGGCCGCGCCTTCGACGGGGCGGTCCAGTACATGCTCCGGCGATACCCGGCCATCGGCGTGGACGAGCCCACGGTGTCGCCGATCGTCGGCGAGTGCGACGACAGCGCGTTGAACGACATCCGGGGGCTGCACGTGTCGGCCGAGGACGTGGTCAGGGCGGCGGAGCAGGCCGCGGACGGGCCTGTCCAGGAGGGGGCGGTCGGCGGGGGCACGGGCATGATCTGCTACGACTTCAAGTGCGGAATCGGCACGGCCTCGCGCGTCGTGCCGGAGGCCGCGGGCGGGTTCATCGTGGGCGCCATCGTGCAGGCCAATTTCGGGGCGCGGGGCGAGCTGCGGATCGACGGCGTGCCTGTCGGCCAGGAGATCCGCGATCTCTTGCCCGTGCCGGACTATCACAGCGAGGGCTCGCTGCTCGCGGTGGTCGCGACCGACGCGCCCCTGTCCGCGCGGCAGCTCGGGCGCGTCGCGCGCCGCATCTCGCTCGCGGTGGGGCGCACGGGCACGATATCCCGCGACGGGAGCGGCGACCTGTTCCTGGCCTTCGCGACGGGGAACCGGATCGCGGCCGAGCCGGGGGAGCTGACCCGGACGCTCCGCGAGGTGGACGACGGGCGCCTCAACCCGCTGTTCCAGGCGGCCGAGGAGGCGGTGGAGGAGGCCATCCTCAACGCGATGACCATGGCGGCGACGACGTTCGGGCAGGACGACCACGTCGCTTACGCCATCCCGCTCGATCGGCTGCGCGACGTGATGAGGAGATACGGGAGGCTCAGGGAACCGGCGCCGCCGGAGCGAGAGGGGCGCTGAGCGGGGCCTGCTCAGCGCGCGGGGCGCTGCCTGTCGCGGGGTTCACGCGGCGGCCCGCTCGATGAGGTCGGCGGCTGCGGCCGCGCCGTCCGCCGCCACGCTGCCGGCGATCGCGGCCGCGCGCGCAGCGACGCCCTGATCGAGGGCGTCTCCCAGCGCGGCCCGGAGGGACTCCGCGCTCAGCGCTCCACGGGCCACGGACGTCCCGATCCCGAGCGCCCGGACGCGCGAGGCCCAGTAGGGCTGATCGGCGAACATCGGGACGATCACCTGCGGCACGCCCGCGCGCGCCGCGGCCGTGGTCGTCCCCGCGCCGCCGTGGTGCACCACCGCGGCGACCCTGGGGAACAGCGCCTGCTGGTTGACGTCGCCGATCGCGATGCAGTCGGGGGCGTCGTCGACCAGGCCGAGCTCGGCCCACCCCTGCGACAGGACGACGCGGCGCCCCGCGGCCCGCGCGGCCTCGATGACGATGCGGCCGCTCTGCTGGTCCGCGGGCATGCTGCCGAAGCCGGCGTAGACGGGCGGCTCGCCGGCGGCGAGGAACGCTTCCAGAGCGGGGGCGAGCGGCGTCTGGTCGGGAAGGAGCCAGGCGCCCGTCTGCCTGACCTGCAGGCCGGGCGTCGCCGGCAGCGGCCCGAGGACCTTGTCCGCCGCGAGCCACGGATCCTTGCCCAGGACGTGGCTGAGGGCGTCGTTCAGCGGACTCAGGCCCAGCCGCGCCCGCTGGTCGTTGAGCCGCTCGAGAATGCGCTCGTTCCAGCTCCGCGATTCGTCCTGCCAGCGTCGGAGGTTGGACTCCGGGTCTCCCCCGGGCTCCGCGCCGGGCGCATGATCCGGCGACGGCAAAGCCACCGCCGCGTACACGGCGACGGCGGACGGAATGCCCCGCCGTTCCGCGATGGACCGCGCGGCGTACTGGTGCGCTCCGCCGGCCACGATCACGTCGCATCCCTCGGCGGCCGCCGCGGTCGCGTCGAACTGGTCTCTCACGAGGTGCGCGACCAGCGCGCGGATCTGCTCCGGCGTCGGTGGGGCGGCCGGCGCGGCGGCGCCCCCGCTCGGCGGACGCATCGCGATGCCGATGGGGGTCGCCGCGAAGCCCAGGCCGCCCACCCAGTCGATGAAGTTCGGGGGAATGCACAGCCTCACGTCGTGCCCCCGACGCCTCATCTCGACGGCCAAGGCCACCACGGGCTGCACGTCACCGCGAGTCCCCACGCCCGTCAGCAATACTCGCATCGTCTCTCTCCCTTCCACCACGCGCGTCGCGTGATGACGGGAGCGACGATGGCACCGCGGATGCGTTTTTTCATCGTATCAACGCCCGAGTTCCGGTATACATGCTGAAGCGGGAGACGGGGCGGGGACGCCCGGACCGCGGAACATCCGTTCAGGACGAGGTTGACGGAGGGGGCACCTCACCTCGTGGGCGGCGCGGGGAGCAGCGTCGGCCTGCTCCGGGGAGAATTGATTTTCAACCTGGAGGCTGCCGACAGCCTCCCGGGACAACTGCATCTGGGTCGCCCCAACCCGGGTCAGCCATCTCGGCACCGCGACCCGGGGTCGAGTCGCTGCAACCAGCGGCCGGGGCGCTGAGGCTACAGCCCGAACACGACGACATCGCGCCCGCCGGGCGAGGACCAGCAGGCGATCTCGCCGCTCGCGAGGGCGGCGCAGGCGTCGTCATCGCCGCTGCCGACGACGCCGGCGGAGACGTGGACGGCCTCCGGGATACCGATCTCCTGCGGTGTTGTCCCCCAGCAGACGACCTTGCCGCCCTGCCGGAGCGCGCAGGACCATCGGCGTCCGGCGCTCACCTGGACGGCATCGTCGAGCCCGAGCACCTCGACCGGCCCGCTGCGCGGCTCGCGGGTGCCGTCGCCCAGCGCGCCCTGCTCGTTGTAGCCCCAACAGAGGACCTTGCCCGACGCGAGGCGGGCGCAGTCGTGATTCCAGCCGGCCGTGATCTCGACGGCCCCCTCGACGCCCTCGACGCGCACGGGTGTCGCCGCCGTCCCACCGGTGGTGAGCGCGCCCCAGCACACCACCTCTCCGGTGGCCCGCAGCGCGCAGGAGTGCCTGAAGCTTGCCGCGACCTGCACCGCGTCGTCGATGCCGGTGACCGCGACCGGGACCGCCGTCTGCCCGACGCCCTCGACGCCGAGCAGCGGCGCGCCCGACGACTTGCCCCAGCAGACGACGTTGCCCGAGCCGAGGACGCCGCAGATGTGGAATCCACCGGAGGCGAGCTGGACGACCCCCTCGACGTCCGGAAGCACGACGGGCACCTCGATGCGCTCCCCATCCTGGGGAACGGTCTGCCCGAGCTGCCCGATGTTCATGCCCTGGCAGGAGACGCGCCCGTCTGCGTGGAGGAAGCACGTATGCAAGCCCAGGCCGGACGCAGCGACGACATGGTCGAGGCCCTCGACTGGGCGGACGGTGGCCAGGCGTTCGGTCAGCAGGGCTCCGCCCCACCAGCAGAAGACCTTGCCGGACGCGGAGACAGCGCACTTCGGGCTGCCCTCCGCGATGCGCACGGCGCAGTCTGCGGCGGAGCACGAGGGAGCCGGCGCCGGGCCGGTCGAGCTGGTCGAGGAATCGTCCTCGCCACCGACACCGGAGCCGCCGGTCCCCGCGACCGTAGGTCCGCCGCCGGTCCCCGCGACCGCAGGTCCGCCGCCGGTCCCGCCCGAGGTGTCGTGCGGAGGGGCGATCTCGACGGAGCCGCACGCGGCGAGGGCGGCGGGGAGAGCAACGACACAGAGGAAAGGAGCGACGATGGATCCGGGCATGAGTTCCTCCGTTCGGCGGGCGTTCCCGCCGGACGGAGGAACTATGGGAGCGGGCGGCGGGGATGCTCCTTAATGCGGCCTTAAAGCGATGCCGGCCAGCCAGGAATGGGCTGTCTCCCCGCGATCGCGCAGCGCCCCGGACCACCAGAGCATCGAACAGGCCGAAAGTCAGCTGAATTCAACAGGTTGCGGCACCCGCCGGACCCGCCGAGAACGCCGAGAACGCCGATCACGTTGTTCAAGCGAGAAGTGAACCGCCAAGACGCCAAGACGCCAAGACGCCAAGACGCCAAGATTTTTCTCTCGCTTTACTTGGCGTCTTTTTGGCGTCTTGGCGCCTTGGCGGTTCGATTTTCTGCGCTTTTCAGGCAGTTTCAACCTGTTTGTCGCTCGAGGAGCAAGCTGAACGAGCACGGCATGCAGCAAGAGGAGAGACCGCAAGGGCGCAAGGAGCGCAAGGAAACAGAGATGCAATTACATTCTTCTCTTTCCCTTGCGTCCCTTGTGCCCTTGCGGTCCTCTTCCCATGAATTGATTTTCGCGGGATTTCAACGAGATCGTCGTTCTAGCCTAGGCGCCGCACACGGGCGAGCCGATCCCCGCGGCCCGCGCTGCGTCAGTCCGCGGGTCGCCGAACGGATACCGTCTTCACGGGTCGGCGCAGGGGTACGCGCTGACGACGATGCCCACGCCGTACTGCCCGACCGCGCGCAGCACGCCCGGATCGAGCTCGATGGATCTGGCGCTCATGGCCTCGATGAACAGCGCGACGTCGACCACGGCCGTCGCCCCCGACTGCACCAGCGCAGCGACCTGCGGCGCGAGCAAGAGAAACGCCCTCATCGCCTCTTCGACCGCGAGCGACGTGTCTTCGCTCTCCGACAGCAGGACGTTGCACCCGGAGGTGGTGTTGGTCTTGCCGCCGTGTCGCCCTTCGCCCGCGCGCCAGACCTGCCCGAGCGCGGTCTCTGGGATCCACGTCAGGCACTGCTCCACATCGAGATGTTCACCCTGAATCCTGAGCACGATCGTGGCCACACTGGCACCCCCTCTTCCACCACTACCGCGGGAAGTTGCCCCGGTTCAGGAGAAAACCGCCATGGCGCCAAGGTCGCCCAGGTCGCCAAGGAAGAGAGAGGAAGCACGCCCCGGCATTTTTCCCTCTACTCCTCTGGTTTCTTGGCGCCCTTGGCGTCTTGGCGTCTTGGCGGTTCGCTTCGCAGCCCGACTTCCCGCGGTAGAGTGCTACCACGCCCCCGCTGCCCCTCGCCGGCTTTTCCGTCTCCCCGGCAGCGTTGCGGCGCAGCCTCCCCCGGGCGCGGTCCCCCGGCAAGGCAGCGCGCCGGGCGGTCCCCCCTCTCGCGACCGCAGCGCGGCCGTTCCGTCGAGCCGCGGCCGCCCCCCCTCCCGCCCTGCGCGCGCCGCAGCAGCCGATCACCACCCGGCTGCTGCGGGCGCAGCAGCGGAGCCACCCGCCGCACCTCCGCGCCGGCCACAGCACTGGCCCGATCGATGCTTGGGCCCGCCGCGGCGGATCCCCGATGAGCACCCCTTCGACGCCGTCCCCACCCCCCCCACCCCGCGCCTCCGAGGCCGACGACTTCGCCGACGTCCTGGTCATCGGCGGCGGCCCCGCCGGCGCGTGGGCCGCGCTCGGGGCCGTCGCGAGCGGCGCGCGCAGCGTGACGCTGGTCGACAAGGGCTATTGCGGCACGTCGGGCGCCACCGCCCCCGCGAACACCGGCGCCTGGTACGTGACGCCCGAGGGCGACGCGCGCGAGCGCGCGATCGAGGCGAGGTTCGCGCGGAGCGGCGGGCTCGCCCACCGCGCGTGGATGGCGCGCGTCCTCGACGCGACCTGGGAGCAGATCAACCGCCTCGCCGAATGGGGCTATCCCTTTCCCCTCGACGACAGCGGCCTCCAGTACCGCGCCAACCTCCGGGGCCCCGATTACATGTACTTCCTGCGCCGCCAGCTCCGGCGCGCGGGCGTCCGCATCCTCGACCACTCCCCTGCCCTCGAGCTCCTCGTCAGCGACGGCGTGGTCGCCGGCGCGGCCGGCCACGCCCGCCAGCAGGACGCGCCCTGGCGCATCCGCGCCGGCGCCGTGGTGCTCGCCAGCGGCGGCTGCGCGTTCCTCAGCAAGGCGCTCGGCTGCGACGTCAACACCGGAGACGGCACCCTGATGGCCGCCGAGGTCGGCGCCGAGCTCTCCGGGATGGAGTTCTCGGCGCAGTACGGGATCAGCCCCGCCTACGCCTCGGTCACCAAGGGGCTCCCCTACTTCTGGGCCACCTTCACCACCGAGTCGGGCGAGGAGATCGACAGCCGCGGCAATCGCATGCTCGCGGTGGCCAGGGCGCTGCTCCACGGGCCGGTGTACGCGGTGCTCGACCGCGCCGGCCCCGAGATCCAGCGCTGGCTGCGCGACGGGCAGCCGAACTGCTTCCTGCCCCACGACCGGCTCGGCATCGACCCGTTCAAGCAGCGATTCCCCGTCACCCTCCGCTCGGAGGGCACCGTGCGCGGCAGCGGCGGGATCCGCATCGTCGACGACGCCTGCGCCACGAGCGTCCCGGGGCTCTACGCCGCGGGCGACGCCGCCTCGCGCGAGCTCATCGTCGGCGCCTCGAGCGGCGGCGGGAGCCCCAACGCGGCCTGGGCCATCTCGAGCGGCACCTGGGCGGGCCGCGCCGCGGCGCTCTTCGCGGAGCGCCTCGGCGACCGCGCCGCCGCGAGGGCCGTGCGCGCCGCCGGGACCGTCGGCCTCCGGCCCAGCGGGGCAGCGGGCGGGCTCGGCGCCAGGGAGATCATCGAGCTCGTCCAGCAGGAGGTGCTGCCGCTCGACAAGAACCTCTTCCGCCGGGGCGACCGGCTCGAGGCCTCGGTCGAGCGGCTCGAGGGCGCGTGGCGCGACGCCGGGGCGCACCTCCACGCCGCCGGCGCCGCCCGCATCCGGGCGCGCGAGGCCGCCGCGCTGCTGGCCACCGCGCGCTTCTGCACCACGAGCGCCCTCGCGCGCGCCGAGTCCCGAGGGCTGCACCAGCGCACCGACCTGCCGCACACCGATCCGGACCAGGCCCATTGCCTCGCGACCGGCGGGCTCTCGTCCATCTGGGTCGAGCCTCGCCGCCCCCCGCGCCGGGCCGACCCGCCCGCCCCCCACCAAGGAGACCTCGCGTGATCGAGCTCTTGAGCGACGCCCGCTGCATCGACTGCAACCTCTGCGTCAAGGTCTGCCCCACGAACGTCTTCGAGGCGCGGCCCGGCGACGCCCCCGTCATCGCGCGCCAGGAAGACTGCCAGACCTGCTTCATGTGCGAGCTCTACTGCCCGACCGACGCGCTCTATGTGAGCCCGCTCGCCGAGCGCCGCGACCCCGTCGCCGAGGAGCGGCTCGAGCAGGACGGCCGCCTCGGGAGCTACGCGCACCACCTCGGGTGGCGCGCCGCGCGGCCCGGGGGTACGGATCGCGACCCCACGTTCCGGTTCCGCGCCGTGACGGCCGGGCAATGAGCACTGCGTGACGCCCCCTGCGCCGGCGCTCTCCCCTGCGCGGGGCGAGCGCCGCCGGGAGAGCCAGCGACCGTCGGCCCATGAGGGCGCCCGAGGCGCCCAGGACAATTCGGTGGAACCCAAGACCTCTCTGCAGCGCGCCCCCGGCGCTCCGGCGCTCCCGGACACGCCCTTTCGGTTCATCCTCCATTTCGTCCGCCGTTACCGCGCCTGGTATCTGGCGATGTTCGTGTTCGAGTCGGCCCACGCGTCGTTCGGGATCATGATCCCCTACGCGATCGGGCAGGTGATCAAGGGCGTGACGCAGGCGCCGGGCGGCGACCGGGCCGCGCTGAGCGGCCAGCTGCGCAGCCCGCTGGCGCTGTTCGTCGCGCTCATCGCGGGCGAGTTCCTCTTCAGCCGCGTCGCGGGCCTCTGTCAGATCCTCGTCGGGCCGTGGCAGCGCCAGAACGTGACCCGCAATCTCTACGCGTACCTCCAGCACCACTCCCACCGGTATTTCAGCAACAACTTCGCCGGCGCGCTCGCCCACCGCATCAGCGAGACGTCGATGGGCGTCTCGCAGACGCTCTGGGCCATCCTGTTCGACTTCTGGCCGATCGCCATCGTCTTCTCCGTCTCGATCGGCCTGCTCTACCGCGCTCACCCGGAGCTCGCCGCGTTCGTCTCGGCGTGGGCGGCGCTGTTCGTCGGCATCTCGTACTGGCTCGCGACCCGCTGCCAGCCGCACGCGGTGCGCGCCGCGTCCGCGCGGAGCGAGACGACGGGCAAGCTCGTCGACTCGGTCACGAACCTCACGAGCGCGCGGCTCTTCGCCCGGCTCGGCTTCGAGCGCGAGTACCTCGACGAGCAGCTCGTCCGGGAGCTCCGGGCCGTGCGCCGGTCGAACTGGTACTCCGAGCGCGTGCGCTGGTTCCAGTTCGCGTCGGCCGCGCTGCTCAAGGTGGGGACGCTCTATTACTCGCTCGCCCTCTGGCAGCGCGGCGCCATCGGCGTCGCCGAGTTCGTCATGGCGACCAGCCTGTCGCTCCTCATCATCAACGAGGCGCGCAACCTGAGCCGCCGCTTCCTCGAGTTCTTCGAGTTCGTCGGCAACGTCGCCAACGGGGTGAACACCATCATCCGCTCCCACGAGCTCGTCGACCGGCCCGAGGCGGTCGCGCCGCGGCTCGAGCGCGGCCGGATCGAGCTCCGGAACGTCACCTTCGGCTACACGCCCGATCGCCCGATCTTCGAGGGGCTCAACGTGACGATCCCGCGCGGCCAGCGCGTCGGGCTCGTCGGCTTCTCCGGCTCGGGCAAATCCACCTTCGTCAACCTCATCCTGCGCCTCTATGACATCAACTCAGGTCAGATCCTGATCGACGGCGTGGACATCCGCGACATGACGCAGGACGCGCTGCACGCGCAGCTCAGCCTGATCCCGCAGGACCCGAGCCTCTTCCACCGGACGCTCCTCGACAACATCCGATACGGGCGCCTGGACGCGACCGACGAGGAGGTCGTCGAGGCCGCGCGCAAGGCGCGCGCGCACGAGTTCATCGTGGAGATGAAGGACCAGTATCGCTCCATGGTCGGCGAGCGCGGCGTCAAGCTCTCGGGCGGCCAGCGCCAGCGCATCGCCATCGCGCGGGTGATCCTGAAGGACGCGCCGATCCTCATCCTCGACGAGGCGACGTCGAGCCTCGACTCGATCACCGAGAAGGCCATCCAGGACACGCTCGACGGGGTCATGAAGGGCAAGACGGTGCTCGTCGTGGCCCACCGCCTCTCGACTGTCGTCCACCTCGACCGCATCCTGGTGTTCGAGGGCGGCCGGATCATCGAGGACGGCACCCACGCCGAGCTGCTCGCGCGGAACGGGGCCTACAAGCGGCTCTGGAGCAAGCAGTCGGACGGCTTCCTGACCGACGGCGCCGCCGAGGAGCGCCGGGGGGTGACGAGGGCGCAGGCGGCCCCGGCGCCGAGCGCGGTCCCGGTCCCGGCCCCGTGAGGCGCGGCGCGCCAGCGGGTCAGGCGCGCGTGTCGTGGACCGAAGCGATGAGCCTGGCGCGCGCCTTCGAGGAAGGGCTTCGCGCGGTGCGCCAGCTCGGAAACAGCATCACGCCGGAGCCGATCGCGGTGCTGAGCCGCTTGCCCGCGCCGGCGGATCGCCTGCCGGCGCTCGCTTCTTTTCGTTCACGGGATGTACGGGTCAGCGCTCGACGCGGAGGCTCCTTTCACGCGCGAGGCGCGCGACGGCCGCCCAGTCGACCGGCGCCACCTTCCTCGGCGCGGGGGCGGGCGAAGCCGTGTTCTCCCACATGTCCTTCGTGCCGAAGAGCACCTCGACGACCGCCGGATCCTCGTCCCACGTGACGGGCACGAGGTCGTCGAGGCACGTCGTATCGACAAGGGCCTCGGGATCCGCGATGAACTTCGCCATCATCTGCGTGCCGCAGGGCGCCGCATCGGCGGTCTTCACGGGGGACTCGAACGTGACCACGTGCGGGCTCCAGGGCACCGCCACGAACGTCTGGTGGGGCGCGGTCAGCCTGTCGGCCGCCAGCTCCGCCAGGCCGATGGGCGTCTGCGGGTCGAGCAGGCCGTTCATCGCCAGGATGGGCACGGAGGAGCGCGGCCATTCGTTCCAGAACTGGTCGTGCGGATACCGCGGCCAGGCATCGTAGAGCTGGCCGATCTCCAGCGCCGCCCCCGGGCAGAAGCGCTGCGCATCGCAGCGCGCCTGGAGCTCGGCCGAGGTCGGGGCCGGTTCCTCCCACAGCTCGGAGAGGGCCACGTGCGTCCCCAGGACGACCGAGGCCCGCGGCTCGCCGCCGTCGGTCTGCGAGGAGCTGCCGCGCAGCGCCTGCATGTACTGGCCGACCACCTGCACGTCGCCCGCCTCGCAGCGGTCGATGCGGTAAGCGAGCGGGAAGAGGTGCGTCCGCACGCTGCGCTGCTGCACGAAGAGCGGGGCGATCGACGCGAACAGCGCGACGTCGGTGCCGAGCTGCGAGCAGTGCCCCTTCGTGAGCTTGCCGAAGAGCGCGTCGAGCCTCGCCCAGGGATCGGGCCCGAGCTTCGCCCCGCAGACCGGATCGACGGCGCAGATCGCGGACAGCTCCTTCACCACGGGATCGAACTGCGTATCGTACAAGGACAGGTACTGCGCGCCCGGCGATGCGATCGAGTCGAGGATCACGGCGTCGACCGCCTCGGGGTATTTCCGCAAGAAACGCAGCGCGCGCGCCGTCCCGTACGAGGCGCCGTAAAGGATCACCTTCTTGCCGTGCTCGCGCGTCCGCTCGATGAGGCGCGCGAGATCTTCGGCGTCGGCCGACGTCGTGAAGTGCGCGAGATCGTCGCCCCACTCCGCCTTCAACGCCTGGATGCAGGCGGGCCACTCGTTCGCCGTGACGTCCGCCCCGTCCTCCGAGCTCGGGTCCTCCTGAACCGGGCATTCGAGGCGGCTCGAGAGCCCGACGCCGCGGTGCTCGAGCACGTACCAGTCCACATCGGGCATCACGCGCTGCCATAGCTGCTCGATGAAGCCCGTGAACATGTTGCCGGAGTCGCCGGGGCCACCTTGCAGGAGCCAGACCTGCGCCTTCGCCGCGCCGCCCGGTGCGAGGTGGCGCGACACGAAGACGGGCAGCGTCTCGCCGCCCGGCTTCGATGGATCGAGCGGCAGGGCGACCGTGGCGCACTCGGAGATGAAGTCGCCTGGGCAGCTTCCCCATTCGACCGCCGAGCTGCCGCCCGAGGCGCCATCGCCGTTCGTGCCAGGGCTGGCCTGGTCATCGCGGCCGGAGCAGCCCGCAGCGAACGCCGTGAGCCCGAGCACCACGGGGAGGAGCCCCACCCGAAGGACAGTCTGTGTGATCATCTTCGTTAACCTCGCAATCACCGGAACGGCCAAAGGCTGAACGGCGCGAGGTCTGCTGAGGCAATGACCACGGCGCCGGCGGCGTCGACGAGTGTGCGGATGTCGAGCGCCGTGCTCTGTGTTCCCGCTCGGTCTGGCTCTGTTCAACGCCGGCCTCGCTTTCCGTGGTGGCAGATGCCCTACCGGCGCTCTCTTCGCTCCACCTCAACCCGGGGGTTCCTGCGGCATCGACGAATCAACAAAAGAAAAAAATTGAACGGAACCAGGCCGAGCGGGGACACACGGACATGGCACTCAACAAGTTCTCGATTCCGCTCTTCTGCATGGCATCTCTCGTCGCGGGTTGCCCGAGCAACTCTTCCGAGGAGGGCGACGCGACGCACGACAAGCTGCTCCAGGAGGGGGTGGACAGGATTCAAGCGAGCGGCATTGTCGCCGTGCATGCGGAAATGCTCGAAGGCGACCGACGGATCCGTGCCCGCAGCGGCGTGGCGCAGCTCAACAGCGAGACGCCGGTCGACTTCGACGGCTTCTTCCGGATGGGCAGCAACACCAAGACGTTCGTCGCCGTCGTCGTGCTGCAGCTCGCCAGTGAGGGAGCGCTGTCGCTGGACGACACGGTCGAGCAGTGGCTGCCCGGCGTCGTGTCGGGCAACGGCAATGACGGCTCGCTGATCACGATCCGCCAGCTGCTTCAGCACACGAGCGGTCTCTACGACTACATCGCTCCGGCCGAGCCGGACGGCCCGGATCCGCAGCCGGCCCTTGCCGTGCTGCGCTCCGCCGACGAGTACATGCAGCATCGGCTCGACCACATGGACCCGGAAGAACTCGTGGCGCTCGCCATGCAACACAAGCCGACTTTCGATCCGGGGACGCAGTGGGCTTACTCCAACACGAACTACGTGCTCGCCGGCATGGTCATCGAGCGTGCCACCGGAAACCACTGGAGCGAGGAGGTCGAGGCGCGCATCCTCGATCCGCTCGGCCTCGACCACACGTTCGAGCCCGGCGACGAGCCTGATCTGCCTGCCCCGCACGCCGTGGCATACCAGCAGTACGAGGTCGACGGGCCGCTCATCGACGTCACGATCGCGAACCATACCATGGCCGGCGCCGCCGGCTCCCTCGTCACGACCACCGCGGACCTCGCGAAGTTCTGGCGGGCGCTGACCGAAGGATCGCTGCTCGCGCCGGAGCAGATGGCGGAGCTCCACGAGACGGTCCCGGCGCCTGCCTTGGACCCGATCGCGCCCGGCACCGAATATGGCCTCGGCATCATGTGGATCCCGACCAGCTGCGGTGGAGGGTACTGGAGCCACGCCGGAGGCACGCTCGGGTACTCGACCCGGAACGCCGCGAGCGACGACGGCTCTCGCGTCATCGTGATGTCGCTGTCGACGTCGACCGACGACCCCGAGGCCTCGTACGCCACGATCATCGATACCTTCAAGATCATCGATCAGCTCATGTGCGCCGATTGAGCGTGGACCCGGCGCGGGAGGCGCGGCCGCCCCGGGGAGGCCCGTAGCAGCGCGCCGAGGTTCGAGCGGTTGAAGAGGTAGATGAACCGCGCGGCGAAGAAGGCCAACAAGACGCAACACGAACAGGATTCTCATGAAGCAGGGCCACGCGCGACTCATGTTGTCAAGCGCTACGCTCAAGAAGCTCGGCGCCCAGGCGATGTAGACCTTCGGACGCCTCCTGCCGGCGCTCGTGCTCCCCATGCTCGTCGGTTGTCAGTCCGGCGACCTCGACGAAGACGCCGCCCTTCCTGATAGCGGCACGTGCGAGTCCAGCCTCAACGGCATCGGTGACAGTATCCCGATCGGCGTCGCAAACGTCAACGACTCGCCGCTCGAACAATCAAACTACCGAGCGCTGCTCCGCTTCGTCCCGCGTTCCACGGTGACCATCGACCGCTTCTACTTTGGCTTCAAGTTGAAGGGTGCGAGCTGCGACCAGCCCGCTTGATCCCGGGCGGACCTTGAATCATCGAGTCTATTTTTTGACGGTCGAATGCACGAAGTGCAGCTTCCATTCATTTCCGACTTTCTTGAAAACCGCGCTCTCCAGAAAGTCGCGCGTCGTGGCGCTCGCGTCGTCTTTGGCGAATTTGCCATGGTTGATGTAAATCATGGTCCCTGAATTGTTGTCAACGTTGACTCTGACATCATCCAACGAGAAAGTGGCCTTGGCTATTGGAGATCCTTTGATAATCTCGATCAGGCCGTCGTTGTCCATGACCTTTCCATTTTCGTAGATGATGAAGTCGGGCGTCGTCAAGGTCTTCATTCGCGCAAAATCTTTTCGCGTGACGCAGTCAAAATACGACACAACGACTGCCTTCAGCTTTTCGGGACTATCAGGCTTATTGGTCTGACAAGCGGACAACGTTCCGGCGAGAGCCAGAGGAATGAATGCTGTTTTCATGGATGGTATCGATATCTTGCCATCGTTGAATGGTTTTTGCAACACACGGTAGCTATCGCGAGCGATTTCGGCGCCGACCGCTGGCGCTCCCAGTACACGGCCTGCGGTCGACCGAGGGCTTCGCAGGTCGCTCGCTGTGGGGAGGACGCGGATGAGCGGCATGGCGACCCGCCCCCGACGTTTGCCGCCTGTGGGACGAAGGAGAGATCCGGTCACGGCGGGTTCCAGAAACGACTCGTTCCTCCCGATGCCGGCAAGATCGTGCTCGAGTCGTCGGTGCTCCACATCGAAGGCAGCGACGGCCTCTCCCGCTCTTTCTGCTCTTCGTCTCGATCGCGCCGGCCACCGGGCTGGAGCTGCACGGCACGCGGCTCGGCCTCATCCTCACGTACCTCACGTTCTCGCTGCCGTTTTCCATCCGGTTGATCGCGGCTACTTCGACATCACTTCGTCCAGGGGCTCGCCGCGAGCGGTGAGGACCTCACGGCCGGAGCAGGGGCGCGCGGGCGGCCGGATCACTTGAGCGTCATGGCGACCGTCGGGCTGGCGAGCGCTCCGTTGAACGCCGTCACCTGGTAGTCACCGGGATCATAGACCTTGGTGATCAGGATCCGATGCATGTTGCACTCGTCGATGGGCGCGAGCTCGTCGACGCCGGCGCCGGTGATGCGCACGGTCGTCAGGCCCTCCACGAAGTTGCTCCCGACGACGTAGATGGGAGACCAGAGGGGAATCTCGTCCATCCGGTCCGACCTGAAGGTTCGGATGGCCGGCGGCCGATTTGGGTCGGGCGTGGGCTCGGGCTCGGCGCAGGGGAGCCACGGCGGGCAGTCGCCGAGGAGCCGGTACGGATCGCGCCCGAGGATCTCCTGGAGTCCCCATTCGGTCGCCAACCGCATGGCGATTCCGGCGTGGGGGTCGTTGAGCTCGGGCGGCGATGGCGCCACGGGCACGGCGTCGAAGCACCCCGTGAGCCGGGCGCGGTCGCGGCACAGCGCCACGTCGAACTCTCCGGCGACGCTGAACCGGGGGAGCCACTCCGCGATCGGGAGAGGCCGCTCCGGCTCGACGGCGGCGTCCAGGACCATGAGCTCCCCATGGACCCGGACCACGGGGGCCACGTGGCTGGACCAGTTCACCCGTCCTTCCGGAAGCTTGTCCGTCTTGAAGACGAGCCTCTTGTCCTTCTTCGGTAAGACCCTGGCAAAGTAGGGGGTCGGGTAGTTCCACCGGTTGAAGTAGTAGTTCGCTGCCTCGGCCCGCTCCTCGCAACCGGCGTCGGCCGCGAGCCAGGGAAGCCGCCGCGGAAAATCGGGTTGCCCCGGCAGCTCGAGCAGCCGCTCGTCGCGGATCCTGGCGAACCCCTCGATGAGCTGCTCCTGGGTCCAGGTAGGAACGCACTCGACCGGGAGGTCCTCGAGTGAGCCCTTGACCTCGTCCACCGTGCGCGGACCGTCGGGGAGCTGGCAGCTCCCGCTCGCGTCAACCCTCGGAGATGCGCCGTCACCCGACGAGCCCGGACTCGATGATGCGGAGTCTCCTGCGTGCTGCAGCAGAGCATCCGTATCGGAGCTCGCGACGTCGAGCTCGGGGTCGGCGTGGAGGCCTGGGTCGCCGCCGCAGGCCGAGGAGGCGAGGGGCGCTGCCGCGATGCAAAGCGCTTTTGTCAGAGCAAGATGTGACGGTCTCATGGAATTGTTCTCCCTGCGCGCGGGGCACAAGCGTCTCGAGAGGAACCGCAGCGGTCGGAGCATGTCAGGGCGCAAGAGGCGCGGCCGTCCGACTGCTCACTGGTGAATGCCGGCACCCGCGGCCGTCCATCGCCCGAACAGCACCCGACCGCGTCGTTTCCCTGCTGTGCTTCTGCGTGCCGCTTTCCGAGGTATCACATCCGTTCGCCGCTCCACACCTCCCCGCGCCCCGCGATCGCCCGTCTTTTACCTACGCGCCCTCGGAGGAGGCGCCATGCTGCTCGCCGGTGCTCAGGGCGCTGTCGGGTCGTTGACGCGTCCGGCGAAGAGGATCGCCTGCGTCGACGGGTCGCGGATGAAGAAGAAGAACGGGCGGTCCAGGACGATCGCCGCAGGCTCGGGTGAGGTACCCGAGCCCGTGGAATTGCCGATGACCCCGGTCGACCCCGCTGCCTCGGTCCCGGCCTCGTCCACGTCGATGACCGCCTTGTGAATGACGTCATCGATCCAGAAGTCTCCCGCGATGATGCCCGTGAAGTCGGCGCCGGAGCCGAAGGCGACCTCCATGCCGAGGTCCGTGAGCGCTCGCTTGAGAGATGTGGACGTGCCGAACGAGAACTTCGGCATCGTGATGTCGACCTGCCGGTCCTCTGTTGACTTGATGATCGCCTCGAGCGCTGCGCCGTCGAGCGACTCCTCGAATGCGTCCGTGGTCCCCTCGGCGGGCAGCACGACGTGCATCGCGGCGTTGTGCCCCGCATACGGCAATCTCAGCGTCTCCCAGCCGTCGCCGGCGCCGTAGCCCGCCTGATGAAAGCCGTGCATCATCTGGGCGGTGACGCTGGAGCCGTCGCCGCGCCGGAACGTCCCCGGCTGCGTCCCGTCCTTCTTGAACGCCGTGCTCCACTGGGCGTGGAAGTAGATGGCGTTGACGAGCACGGCCTTCGTATCCGGCGTCACGTTGTCAGCGAGCAGCTTCGGGATCTTGCCCTCCGTATGGTCGCTCACCCACGCGTTGATGAGTCCCTCGGCCTCCTGCGGGGCGGCGGCGAAATCCGCGAGCCGCACGTGCGCGCCATAGTTCTCGCTGAGCACGTTCAAGAATGGCTTCTCGAACGCTTCACCGACCTGCGACCAGATCGCGTTGGCCGTGTGGAGCCGGAAGCCGCCTCCCGTGGACGGGCCGGCGTTCTCGGCGGCCTTCTGGAGCTGGAGGTCCACGTAGTTGAACGCTGGATGCAACCGCTCCTGGGGGAGTTCGAACCGCATCGTCGCGGCCATCGCCTGCTCCGTGGCCGTCCGCGCGCCCGCGTAGGTCATCGCGAGCGCCGTCGAGACGCTATAAGGCGAGTAGATGACGTTCGCCGTCGCGCTGTGGAGCGCGCGGCCGAGGTCCAGCGCGAAGCTCGCGTTACCGCGCGCGAGCGACGCCCGATCCTCCGCAGAGACGTCCGGGTCCTCGATTCGCGTCGCGTCCGAGGGCAGCACGCAGCCGGGCTTCGCCTCGAAGCATTCGACGACGGGGGCCGCGGTCGAGCCGCCGCCTCCTGCGCCGCCGCCCTGGCCCGAGTCGCCGCCTCCTGCGCCGCCGCCTTGGCCCGAGTCGCCGCCTCCTGTGCCGCCGCCCTGGCCCGAGTTGCAGCCCACGAGAACTGACATGAACATGGTGATCAAGAATGGTGTTGTTCGCATGACGCAGGGGCTGAGCAGGTTGCATGCCAGAGCGCCTCCGCACGGAAGTCACGCCGTTGCATCGTGGCGTGCCGTGCGCAGCCAGCAAATCAGACAAATCGTGCCACAGTGGGCCGCGCACAACGGCGCAAACCGGCTCAGCGTCGCATGCAAGAGCAGAACGTGCCTCCGGCATTGGCAGAGCTCGGCATTGGCAGAGCTCGCGCGCAATGCCTGTCATGAGAATCGGCGTGCAGCGGGGGCGCGGTGGAGCGGCGTGAGACAAATTCAGCAATGGTAGGGTCAGGTGATCCGTGTCGTCGGCAGCGGGCGCTGCGACAGCGCCGCGGGATCGAGTATCGGCTGAGGCCGCCACCTGGGCGCCGGCGCCCGCGCGCTAGGGCGCGTTGACGAACGGGTCGATGAAGTCGAGGGAGATGTCGACCCGTGAATCCCAGCCGTCGGTGCAGACGCTGGGGGCCTGCCTTCCTCCGAACGACGTCACGCCGACGATCGTGGGGACGCCGTTCACGTCCATCAGCGCAGGCCCGCCCGAGTCTCCCTGGCACGTGTGGTGGTCCTCGTCGCCGAGTCCGAGCAGCGTCGGGGTGACAGTGTTGACGATGGTGGAGACGTGGTGCTTGACGCCGCCAACCCCCCAGATCTCATGATCATCGCCGAAGCCGATCAGCCGGACTGGATCGCCGACCATGTCCTCGGTCATCGGCGCCCGGTTGTACGGCAGCGGCTGGATGGGGACGGGCTCCTCGAGAATGGCCACCGCGACGTCGTGCCCGGCCCAATTGTTCGCGTAGTCGTACTCGGGGTCGTAGTGGGTCTCCACCACGTTCACCCAGGTCCCCTCCTCGCCATCGACGTTGGTGCCGAAGAAGGCCGTCACCGTCCCACCCTTGATCTTGTCCGGCGTCACGCAGTGGGCTGCAGTCAGGAGCACCTGCGGAGCGATGAGCGAAGCGGTGCACGGGTCCGAGGTGCCCTCGCCTGCCGGGCTTATCCTCAGCATCGCCACGGCCGGATCGCCCTCGTCGATGGTGCCTCCGATGATGGCCCCGGACGCGACGTCCGTCTCGGTCGGGGGGAGGTCGTCCACCCCTCCCGTGCACGCTGAAAGGATTGCTGCCGCCACGAAAACGATGCCTTTTTTCATGATAAGCTCCGCCTGGTTGTTGAGCTGGGCGAGAGGGGTAAAGGAGTGGGCGCGAGACCCGGCCGTGCCCGACCGCGAGCTTGCACTGGCCAGATCCGAGCTCGGGCGAGCGACGCTGGAGCTGCGTGGCCAGATCGACGCGGACCACCGACGATCTCTCGCTGCTCTCGCGGACCACCGACGGTCCCTCGCTGATCCCTTGACTCCCCAGCAGCACCCACAGGGCGCCGTCCGCAATCACCATGTCCCCAGGGATGGTCGGGCAACCGCGCGAAGGCCCGACCGCGGTCCGTGTTCGGATCGATGGCCCAGACGGCCTGGTCGGTCGTCGTCAGCGCGAAGATCGTCCCGTCCGGCGCGGCGGCAATCTGAATGGGGCGGCCGCCTACCTCGACGTGCGCAACGATCTTGCCCCGCTTCAGGTCGACCTTCGCGATGCGGCGCTCGCGGCGCTCGGTGACCCACGCGGTGTCACCCGCGACGACCACGCGTACAGGCGACTCGCCGACCGCGATGGCACGCTCTATCGTGAGCTCCTTCGGCGTGGTGGCATGGGGAAGGCTCGACGGCGGGGTGGTGGTGGGGGATGGGCTCGACGGCACGGGCGTCATGACCGCTGGCGGCGTGGCGGCGGCCCCGGTGGACGCCGTGTCCGGCGTGGTGGCGGCAGGGGCCAGCTCCCCGGGCGGCGAGGTTGGCGGAGGCGCAGCGCGGGGCGGGCTCGCCGAGCATGCCGTCAAGCCCATGACCAGCGCTGATCCTGCAGCGCGTCGAACGGCTCGTGAAAATCTGCGCATTGGTAGATCCTACTTTCTACTGCCCGGCCGTGAGGCCGGGCGATGCGCGCTCTTCGGGCGCTGCGACCGCCGTCGCCTCGTCGTCGCAGAGCTCGCGCCGGCGCGCCCCGGCCCGGCGCGCGTTGCGCTGATCATGGTCTGCTGCGGCAATGTTCGGAGCCGGCCGCCGGGATCACGAAATCGTGAGCCCCTGCCCGAGCGCGGAGGCGCCCTCGACCGGCGGCGGGCGGGCGGCGCGGCGACGACATCGTCACAGGTGTCACCCGCGGCATCCCGATCGGACACCGCCCCGCCCGCCGCGCGGACGCCGAGGCGCCCGATGAAGCGGCGCTCGCGCCGCTCGATGGTCACCACATACGCGCTCGCCGCGTCCCCTTCCCCCATCTGCCGGCGGAGGCGGACGCCGACGCGCGCGCACCCGCCGCCGTCGGGCATCCAGCCTCCGCGCGATACGCGGTGCGCAACGGAAGGGGCCGCGTTCATTCCACAGCCTGCGGGAGGAGCCGAAGCGTCACCTCACCTCGCCCCGGCGGGCTTGATGGTGATGGCGCGGGTGGGCTCGTCGCAGCCCGAGTCGATCGGGTTCTCGGGGTCCACGCCGAGCGGCTCGTCCGGGTCCGGCCAGCCGTCGCGGTCCAGATCGACGAAGGCGAAATAGTACGTGGGATACGGGTCCACACCGATGGTCGCGGTGTAGCTTCGCTCGTTCGGAACGATGTCCACGGTACGACCGACCCCCCCGACGTTTTGGTCCATGGCACGCCCGACCGGCAGGCCCCGCTCGTCGGTGCCGGTGATATCACTGTCGTAGATCTGCGATACGGAGGCAATTACGAGCGGCGTCCCCGGCGGGGCGTCGACCGCGCTGTCCAGGGTGACGTGGACCGTGGCGTTCGGGAAGCAGTCAGCCGCCATGGGGCAGCCGGTGAGCGCGGTGGTGAAGAGCGCGAGGAGCGGCAGGACACGCAGCGACGCAGAACGATGTTGCAGAGGGTGCATGGTGGTCGCGAGCTCCATCGAGGGAAGAAGGGCCGGAGGGCCGCGACGTGGTATTGCACTGGACATGCCATGGACACGCGGCGAGCGCGCGAGCTCCGACTCGCCCGCTGCGGCGCGCGGCGGGCTGGCCGTGGTGGGCGTGTATCGCGCGGAAAGGGAGGCGAACCTCCGGGTGAGCCCCGGAAGAACAAGAGACCACGCCGCCCTCGGCGCCGGCGTGATCGCACCTGGCGTCAGCGCCTGATCGAAGCCAGGCCATGACATCGCGATCTCGTTTCCCCCCCATGACGAGACACGATCCGACCGCGATTGGCCCATCGTTCGAGCTCCGTCCGCCGGTGCGGGAGAACCCAGCCCTGCAGAGGAAGGAGGGTGCGGCGAAACGCCCCTCCGAGACCCGGGGAGACGGCGCTCAGGGCCTTCTCGAACTCGCGATCACGCACAGCACGAAAGCGGCGCGGCCTGTTGCGATTCGCGTGAAGGACGGTCGAGGGGGCCGGCATTCACCAGGAGACGCCGTGTACTCGATGATTCACATCCGGGCCGGGAGGAACCGACGGTGTCATCCATGGATCGCGACGGTTCGCCCCCGCGGAAGAGTCCCGCCGGAACCACCGGTCGACAACGAGCATCCGCCGCAAACGATAGCGATCTCGATAGCTTGCACATATTTCGCCGCCGAGGGCGGCTCCGGTGTGGCTCAACGGGGCGCCCTCCGCCGCTGCGTCGCCCGCGGACAAGGGCTCGCTGCATCACCGGTCCCACCGTACGGCCACGCTGCGTGCGCTGGTCAGGCCGCGTCCGCGCTCGCTGCCACGCCGTCCAGGGCCGCCATCGCCTCGTCCGGCAGCTCCAGCTCGGCGGCGGCGAGGTTCTCGCGCAGGTGAGCCACCGACGAGGTGCCGGGGATCAGCAGGATGTTGGGCGCGCGCCGCAGCAGCCACGCGAGGGCGACCTGCATGGGCGTGGCGCCCAGGCCGCGGGCCACGTCGGAGAGGATGGACGACTGCAGCGGCGTGAAGCCGCCGAGCGGGAAGAAGGGGACGTACGCGATACCCTCCTTGGCGAGGTCGTCGATCAGGGCGTCGTCGGCCCGGTGCGCCAGGTTGTACTGGTTCTGCACGCAGACGATGTCGCAGATCCGCCGCCCCTCCGCGACCTGGGCGGGCGTGACGTTGCTGAGCCCGATGTGGCGCACGAGCCCTCGACGCTGAAGCTCGGCCAGGGCGCTGAGCGGCGCCTCGATCGAGCCCTCGGCGGGACCGTGCACGCTGAACATGACGCGCAGGTTCACGACCTCCAGCGCCTCGAGCCCGAGGTTGCGCAGGTTGTCATGCACCGCTTCGGTCAGCGCTTCGGGCGAGAAGGCCGGGAGCCAGGCGCCGGCCTCGTCGCGGCGGGCGCCGATCTTGGTGACGATGACCAGATCGTCCGGATAAGGCGCCAGGGCCTCGCGGATGAGCTGGTTGGTGACGTGCGGGCCGTAGAAGTCGCTTGTGTCGATGTGGTCGACCCCCGCGGCGACCGCCTCGCGCAGCACAGCGAGCGCGCCGTCGCGGTCCTTCGGGGGGCCGAACACGCCGGGCCCGGCGAGTTGCATCGCGCCGTAACCGAGGCGCTTCACGTGGCGGCGGCCGAGCTTCACGGTCCCGGCGGCGTTGATCTTGGACATGTCATGGTCTCCTTGGCAGGCCCGGCCAAGGTAGGCCCTGGCGAGGGGCGCGATAACGGCGCACAATCCGCACGGGCTGTGCGGGATACCGAACAATGAACCTGGACCTCGGCGACCTCGACGCCTTCGTCGCCGTCGCTCGCGCCAAGAGCTTCCGGGACGCGGCGCGGGCGACCGGCCGCAGCGCCTCGGCGGTCAGCGAGGCGGTGCGCCGCCTCGAGGAGCAGCTCGGCGTCCGGCTCCTCCACCGCACGACGCGCAGCGTCGCGCCCACCGAAGCCGGGGCGCGGCTGCTCGACCGCCTGGTGCCGGCGCTGGGTGAAGTGGCCGCCGCCGTGGACGTGGTGAACGGCTTCCGCGACCGGCCGGCGGGCACGCTGCGGCTGAACGTGCCGGTCAGCGCCGCCCGCCTGGTGCTGCCGGACATCATCCCGGCGTTCCTCGCCGCCTATCCGGAGATCCAGCTGGAGGTGATCGCGGAGGACGCCTTCATCGACGTGCTGGCGGCCGGCTGCGACGCCGGCATCCGCTACGACGAGCGGCTGGAGCAGGACATGATCGCCGTCCCCATCGGCCCGCGCATCCAGCGCTACGCGACCGCCGCGGCGCCCGCCTACCTGGATCGGCGCGGCCGCCCGGAACACCCGCGCGATCTGCTGCAGCACGCCTGCATGCGCGGCCGCTTCAGCAGCGGCCAGATGATCACCTGGGAGTTCGAACGCGACGGCGAGGTGGTGCGGGTCGACCCGGCGGGACCGCTGCTGGTCAGCGCCGGCGCCGCCATCGACCTGGCGGTGGACGCGGCAATCGCCGGCGTCGGCGTCATCCAGTTGTTCGAGGATTGGCTGCGGCCGCACCTGGACAGCGGCGCGCTGGAGCCGGTGCTCGAGCCTTGGTGGCAGAGCTTCTCGGGGCCGTTCCTCTATTATCCGGGACGCCGGCTCGTCCCCGCGCCGCTGCGCGCTTTCATCGAGTTCGTGAGGACCTCCGCGAAGCGGTGAGCGGCGGAGGACGCGGCGGCTCCCCAGGGCGACGTGTGCCTACGGCCCGCCTATCCACCGCAGCTGAGCGCGGAATGGCGACGAGAAAAGCCAACCGCAGTTCGGCGGCGCAAGTCGCGCGTCCTCGGAGTTCTGGGATCCCCCTCGCCGAGGCTGTGGGCGCACGCGCGCTGCGGGGGCGGCTGGATCTCGCATGGCTCCCCGGACCTCTCGGGAGGTAACGCGCAGTTGCGCCGGCGCTTGCGGCTCGGAGCGTCAATCCCGGTCCGGCGCTCCCAGGGGGAAGAGCGGCCGGAACGGCCGCGCGTCCTCCACCGCGCGGGCGAAGGACGGGCGCGCAAGCAACCGCGCGCGGTAGGCGCGCAGCACGGGAAAAGCCTCGGAGATCCGGTGCGTCCAGTCCGCGTAGAACAGCGAAGGCGCGGCCGCGCAGTCCGCCATCGTGAAGTCCGCGCCAGCGGCAGCCCAGGTCCTGCCGGCGAGCTGCCCTTCGAGCCAGGCGTAGGCGAGCTCCAGCTTGCTCGCAGCAAAGGCCAGTCCTTCCTGGCGTTTCACCGGATCGCCCGTCAGCGCACCGTCCACGGCGTGCTGCACCGGGCTCATGACGTGCAGGTCGAAGAAGCGGTCGAGAAACCGCACGTCCAGCGCGGCCATCGGGTCTGCGGGCAGCAGGCGCGCTGGCCCGGGATGCACGAGCTGCAGGTACTCGATGATGATGCTGGTCTCGACGATGTTGCGCTCGCCGTCCACCAGCAGCGGAAACTTGCGCAACGGCCAGCGCCGCAGCCACTCGGCCGAATGCTGCGGCGTATCCGGCCCGATGCAACGGAACTCGAAGGGTGTGCCGTTCTCGTACAGCGCAATGAGTGCTTTCTGCGTGTACGAGGAGAAGGGATGACCATACAGCACGAGCGACATCGTGGGACTCCTGGTTCGAACCGCTTGTAAATTGCAAGTGGTACGAACCCTACTCCTACCACTTGCGTATTGCAAGTGATAGTCTCAGAAGAGTGGCCGTGCCGCAGACAGGACGATCCGGCTGCCCGATCAACCTGACGCTCGAGCAGCTCGGCGACCGGTGGAGCCTGATCGTCATCCGCGACGTCATGTTCGGGAACAGGCGCAGCTACGGCGAGCTGCTCGCGCAGAGCGAGGAAGGCATCGCCTCGAACATCCTCGCAGACCGGCTGAAGCGCCTGACCGCGTCCGGCCTGCTGACGCGACGCTCCGATCCGAAACACCGGCAGAAAGGGATCTACAGCCTCACGGAAGCGGCCATCCAGCTCGTGCCGCTGCTCGCGCACATGGCCGCCTGGGGCCGCCGCCATACGCGCCCGAGCAAGGAATTGTCCGTGCGCGCGGAGCTGCTGGAAAAGGGCGGCGCTCCGCTTTGGAACGCCTTCATGGACGAGCTGCGCCACCTGCATCTCGGCGCGCCGCGTCCGGCGCGCTCGGTGTTCGGCGAGCTGCAGGCCGCCTACGAGAAGGCACTGATGCACCGCGCCCGCTAAGGGACGTGGAGGGGCTACCTCCCTGCCGGCCGGATGGTTCGAGCTCTGCCGGCGGCGCGCGTACCCCTCCCAACTTCCTACCCGCCGGCCCCCCCGGGCCGCGCGGCGACGTAGGTCGTCAATCCGCGGTGGGCAGGGGCGCAGCAGGGCTGACGAGGCCGGCCCTCCGCAGCTCGCGCCAGAAATCGGCCGGCACGACCTCGTTCAGCGCAGCCCGGTCCTCCGCGATGCGTCCCGGCTTGCTGGCGCCGGGAATGACCGCGGCCACGGCCGGATGGGCGAGCGCGAACTGCAGCCCCGCCGCCTTCATGCTGACGCCGTGACGGTCGGCGATCGCCTTGATCCGGGCGACCCTGTCGAGGATTTCCGGGCTGGCGGGCGCGTATTCGAAATTCGGGCCGCCGACCAGCGCGCCCGAGCTGTACGGTCCGCCCACGACGATGCCCAGGCCGCGCGCCGCGACCTGCGGCATCACGCGCTGCAGCGCGCGCTCGTGGTCGAGCAGCGAGTAGCGGCCCGCCAGCAGGAACCCGTCGGGACGGGGCTCTTCGAGGGCGAGCAGCAGCTCGATGGGCTCCACCCGGTTGACGCCCAGGCCCCAGGCCTTGATCACGCCTTCGTCGCGCAGCCGGTCGAGCGCCCTGAAGGCGCCCTTGCGCGCGCTCTCGAAGATGCCGAGCCATTCGTCGCCGTAGAAGTCCTGCGCGACGTCATGGACCCAGACGATCTCGATATGGTCCGTCTTCAGGCGCTTGAGGCTGTCATCGATGGACCGCAAGGTCGCGTCTGCGGAATAGTCGTTCACGATCTTGTTCGGGCGTCCGTGCTTGAAGACGTCGCCCTTTTCGCCGAGGTCGCGGGCGCTCACTTCCTCCACCTGGTCGAGGATGATGCGGCCGACCTTGGTGCTGATGACGTAGTCCTGGCGCGGCCGCCCGGCGAGGGCTTCGCCCATGCGGAGCTCCGCGAGGCCCGCGCCGTAGAAGGGCGCATTGTCGAAGTAACGGATGCCGTCGTTCCACGCGGCATCCACCGTCGCCCGCGCTTCCGCCTCGGGAATGTCGCGGAACATGTTGCCGAGCGGTGCGGTCCCGAAGCCGAGCTTGCCGGGAAGAATGTCCTTGAGTCTCATGGTCGGATCCTCTCGGTGAACGTCAACAGTTCATCACGTTCCCTTCCGCAGAGCGGCGACGATCTCCTTGGCGAGAGGGCCGCCCGACGCCGGATTTTGGCCGGTCATGAGCCGTCCGTCGACGACGACCTTCGGCTGCCAGGGATCCGTCGAGTCGAACTCGGCTCCCTCCTCACGGAGCGCGGTCTCGAGCATGAACGGAACGTCGGCCTTGGCGTATCCCTCCTCCTCCGCGTTCGAGAAGGAGGTGAGCCGGCGACCTCGAACGAGCGGAGCGCCGTCGTCGAGGGAGACGCCGAGGAACGCGGCCGGGCCGTGGCAAACGGCGGCCACGATCTTGCCGCCGTTCCAGGCGCGGAGGACGGCGCGCTTCACGTCCGGGTCCTTCGCGATGTCCACCATCGGCCCGAGGCCGCCGGGGAAGAAGATCGCGTCGTAGTCGAGGACGTCGACCTCGGAGAGCTTGCGGCTCCGGTTCAAACGGCGGATCGCCTGGCTCTCCCGGAAGGCGCGCTGCGCGGGATCCTTCGCGTCGTATCCGTCGTCCGGCGTCGTGCCGCCCAGGGGCGACGCGTACTCCACCGCGATCCCGGCGCCGTCGAACACCTCGTAGGGGTGAGCGATCTCCGGAAAGAAGAACCCCGTGGGGCGGTCGTGCGGACCGATCCTGGCCGCGTTGGTCACGATGAAAAGGACATGCTGCACACTCATGGCGCGAGCCTTTCGCTTCGAGGGATCCGAATCGTTCGGACAAGGAGGACTCTACGCGCGCTCTCGCGGGCGGGGCAGATTCACCGCGCTTGACGCATTGGCTCACGGGGTAGGACAATCCTCGGATGTCCGAGGTGGCGTCGATCCTGGACGAGCTGCGCGCGATGGCGATCTTCGCGACCGTCGTCCGCTGCGGGAGCTTCGCGGCCGCCGCGCGCGAGCTGGGGCTCACCCGCGCCGTCGTGAGCCACCACGTTCGCGCGCTCGAGGCGAACCTCGGCGTGCCGCTCGCGCAGCGAAGTACGCGCAGCTTCAGCCTCACCCCGGCTGGCGAAGCGTTCCGCGTGCACTGTGAGCGCCTCGTCGTCGAGGCGCACGACGGGATCCGCGGCATGGAGCTGCTGCGCGCCGAGCCGCGCGGAGAGGTCCGACTGACGTGCTCCCACCACTTCGGCAGCAAGCGAATCCTCCCTGCGCTGGTCGCGTTCCGGCGGCGCTACCCGGCGGTGCGCCTCCACGTGGCGATGTCCGACGCGAACATGGACGTCGTGCAGCAGGGGATCGAGCTGGCCGTGCGCGCGGGCCCCCTCAAGGACTCCTTGCTGCACGCGCGCAAGCTGGTCCACGAGGCCACGATGCTGTGCGCGTCGCCGACCTACCTGCGCCGGCATCGGTCGCCGAGATCCATCGCGGATCTCGAGCAACACCGCTGGGTGATATATCCACCGAGCCAGCGGAGCCTCGTCGTGCGGTCGAGCGGGAAAGACGTCGAGATCCCGGTCCAGGGGGACGTCGTGACGGACAGCGCGACCTCGAGGCTCGCGTTCGTCCTCGCCGGAGAGGGCATCGCGCGTCTACCCGCCTACGACGCGGCCGCCCCGCTCGCGTCCGGCGATCTGGTCCGCGTGCTTCCGGAGGTCGAGACCGCCCCGCTGGACATCTTCCGGGTCCACACGGAGCGAATCGGTCCGAGCGCGCGGCTCCTGCGGGATTTCCTGCTGCAAACGGCCCGCGAGAACGAGTGATAAGTCCGGCGCAGGTGCGGGTGCTCGCCCGGGTGAGGCGAGGCCGCCGGCGGTGCGCCAGACACCGAAGAATGCGCTTGCCAGGCCGCCCTGTGAGGGCATCATGGCCCCGGCCCCCCGAGGGCCGCAAGCATGCCCTCGCAGACCCTCGCGACCAAGCTCGCCCCGCCGGACGCTGAGCAGCAGAAGGCGCAAGCCATGGAGCCCTGGCTCTTCCCGGTGTTCTTCCTCTCGGGCTCGGCAGCGCTGGTGTATCAGGTCGTCTGGCAGCGCGCGCTCTACGCGATCTACGGTGTCGACATCCTGTCGGTCACGATCGTCGTCACCGCGTTCATGCTGGGTCTCGGCCTCGGGAGCCTCGCGGGTGGGGCGCTCTCGCGCCGGCACCCGCGAGCTGCGGTGACGCTTTTCGCGGTCTCCGAGCTCGGGATCGGCCTCTACGGCGCGTTCAGCCTCCGCCTCTTCGCCCTGATCGCAGGCGTCACGCGCGGCATTGGCCATGTCGCCGCCGGTGGGGTGGCCTTCCTGCTCGTGGTGCCCCCGGCCATGCTGATGGGGGCCACACTTCCCCTCCTGGTCGGGCACGCCACGTCGCGGTCGCATAACGTCGGTCGCTCGCTGGGGAACCTCTACTTCGCCAACACGCTGGGCGCGGCGTTCGGCGCCTTCCTGGCGGCGCGCTACCTGCTAGGCGGGCTGGGCCTCCGGGCCACCACGGAGGTCGCCGCGACGCTCAACGTCCTCCTCGGCGTGCTCGTGATGGTCCTGCGCCGGCGGCGTCGCGGCGAGCCATGAGGCTCCTCGTCGCGGTCCTCGTCGCCACGCTCGGCGGTTGTCTCGCGCTCTCGCACGAGGTCCTCTGGGTCCGGGTCTACGGCTTTGCGACCGAAGGCGCGCCGGAGGCCTTCGGCTTTCTGCTCGCGGCCTACCTCGCCGGTCTGGCCGGCGGATCGCTCCTCGCCGGTCGCTACTGCCGGAGCGCCGCGGCGGAGCGCTCCGGGCAGCTCTACCGCGTGGGCGGGGTGATCGTCGCCGGGGCGCTCGCGGCCTTCCTCGTAGCCCCCGCCGTCGCGCACCTCGTCGGCCGCGGTGTGGATCCGGCCTCGACGCTCCCTGTCTTCGCGCTCGCCAGCACCTGCCTCGGCGCGGGGTTTCCGCTCCTGTGCCACTTCGGGATCCCCGCGGACGAGCTGGCCGGCGCGCGGCTGTCCTACGTCTACGTCGGCAACATCGCGGGCTCGACGCTGGGCAGCCTGGTCACCGGCCTCGTGCTGCTGGATGTCTTGCCCCTGCGCGAGCTCAACGTGGCCCTCGCGATCGCGGGCGCCGCGCTCGGCGTGATGCTCATGCTCTCCGCGTCGAGGACGGCGCGCGCGCGCGTGTTCAGCGGCGCGCTCCTGGGCGCCGCCGTCGCGTCCTTCGTGGGGTCGGCGCCGACGCTCTACGGCGGCCTCTACGAGAAGCTCCTTTACCGCGAGGAATACCGCGAACACGGTCGCTTCGCCGACGTCATCGAGCGTCGCGAAGGCGTCGTCACGGTCTCCCGGTCGGGCACCGTGTACGGCGGGGGCTCCTACGAGGGCATCGCCAACGTCAGCCCGCTGCCGGAAGAGGACGAGAACCGGGTGCTGCGGGCCTACCTGGTGTCCGCGTTCCACCCCCAGCCGCGCGACGTCCTCATGATCGGCCTCGGATCCGGCTCCTGGCTCCAGGTGCTGGCGAACGACCCCGACGTCGAGCGCCTCACCGTCATCGAGATCAACCCCGGCTTCATCGAGGCGGCGCGGCGCGCGCCCGTCGTCGCGAGCGCGCTCTACAACCCCAAGGTGGAGCTCCTCATCGACGATGGCCGGCGCTACCTGGGGCGGACCTCGCGGCGCTTCGACGTCATCGTCGAGAACACGATCGTCTACTGGCGCTCGTACGCCTCGATGTTGCTCTCCCGAGAGATGATGGAGCTGTCCCGCCGGCACCTGAAGCCGGGCGGCGCGCTCTACTACAACACAACCATGTCCACCGCGGCTCAGAAGACCGGGGCGACCGTGTTCCCCTACGCCGTCCGCTACCAGAACATGCTGATCGCGAGCGACGGTCCGATCACCATCGACCGCGATCGCTTCGAGAGAAAGCTCGACGCCTGGCACATCGACGGCCGTCCCGTGCTGCCCGCCGGCAGGCGCGCCGCGCAGCTCGATCTGCTGAAAGAACAGGACTGGCGCGGCGGGCCCACCTGGGAAAGCCGGGAGTCGATCCTGCAGCGGACGCAGGACGATCCGATCGTCACCGACGACAACATGGCGACCGAATGGTGGGCGTTCGACACGTACCCTTAGGGCAACGATCAGGTCATTTCGTGATCATCGGGGGCGCGGGTGCAGGCGAGCCGCAAGCGCCCGGCTGAAGACGACCCCTGGCAGGACTTCTGGCGGGCTGGACTAGCGGAAGCTCCACGGCTGCGGCTGGTCCATGCGGGCGCGGACGCCCTCCTCCCAGCGGACGAGCCGCGGCGTGAGCCACGCCGCCCCCGTGGCCAGCGCGACGCCGGCGACCACGTCGACCGCGTAGTGCCAGCGGAGGAGCATGGTGGAGATGATGATGTTGAAGGAGAAGAACGCCGCCACCACGGCCAGCCAGAAGAGGCGCCGGTCCGTGCGCGCGCGGTGGAACGTGTAGAGCGCGAACCAGAGCGGCGCCGCCGTGTGCAGGGAGGGAAAGACGTCCTTCATCGCGCCGCCGGCCTGCACGATGCTGCTCACGCACCCCCAGAAGAAGCCGCCGTCGAGCGGCCCCTGATAGAGGTGGTTCAGCGCCTGGATGGGCCCGTACGCGGGGACAGCCATGTAGCCGAGCTGGCCGACGCAGTAGACGATCGACGTGCCGACCGCGTACTCGGTCGTGCCGCGGCCGGGGCGGGCCACCCAGACGGCCAGCACCATCGAGGTGAAGCAGATGAAGAAGTAGCTGAAGTAGAAGAAGGAGAACCACTCCACGATCGGGCGCGTGTTGAAGCGCTCCATCCAGAGCGCCGGCTCGAACCGGAAGAGGAGGAGGTCGAGCTGCAGGAGCTCCGCGTCCAGGCTGTCGCTCCGGACCGTCGGCAGGATGTTCCGGAGCGAGAGGTAGTTGAGGAGGAACGTGCCGACGAGCGAGAGCCGGTAAACCACGCTCCGCAGCGGGCGAGGCACGAAGATCGCGCGGCGCACGAACACGCAGATGGACACGAGCGCGGCGATGCCGGCCAGATTGCGGTGCACGCACTGCGCTTGCACCTCGCTCGGCGGCGCTCCGAGCAGGCAGATCGTCGTCACGACGAGGTAGCCGATGAGGATCGCGTCCTGGAGGGAGAACACGGCGACCAGGCCGCGCAGCGCGTCCTTCAGGAGCGCGCCGGGGCGCTCGACGTCGACCAGGCCGCGGGAGCCGGCGACCTTATCACAGTCCGTTGTCAACCTCTCTTGCATACGGGAATGTTCCAGGGATGGCGTGAAGCGCGCGTGGGCCGCTGTGGTGGGTTGCGTCCGTTGCGTCAGGTCGCTCTGTATCACGTGTGGCGTCGCCGTGACATCCGTGACGCACCCGCAAGGCTCCGGAGCAACCCGGAGGCCACGAGGACGTCGAGTTTTTGACGGGCGGCTTCGCGTCGCGTGACAGCCGCAGCCGCCGCCGCGCTGCGGAGCGGCGCGCCTGGGGCGCGGCCGGCCGCCGCGCTGCGGGCCGCGCGCGCGTTCGCACGCGCAGGGCGCCGCTTCGCGCGCGTGCGAACGGGGCGACGCAGCGGCTCCGCGCCTACGCGTCCCGCCGTGCGCTCTCGCCTGCTGATGCGCACTGCCGAGATCTGGAGCGCGCAGAATCTGCGCGACCGCGGGCCCGCAGGATCTGCGCGCTTGACACACCCAGCACGCCAGTCGGAAACGATCGTCAAGGCCGACCACGCGCAGCTGGTGCGGTGCTTACTGCAGACAGCGCCGCAGAGGATTCGACGCCAAGGCGCCAAGACGCCAAGGCGCCAAGAAATATCAATAATTTTGAGTATTTGGCGTCTTGGCGTCTTGGCGTCTTGGCGTCTTGGCGTCTTGACGGTCCTCCGAACTGCCGCACTTTCGGCCAAAGTACCGCACTACCCTCGCGCAGGCTCCATGGCGTCCCCCGGAGGCCTTGACGGCGGCGCGACGCCCTGACGACGTCGCGCGCGCGTCAAGCGCCGGAGCGTCAAGGTGGGTAAGACCCGGGGGAGACGTCGACGACTTTCCCGCTTTCCCACCTTCTCGCTCTCTGTGAGATCCCTCCTTGCGAACGGCGGCGCACGCGGATCGCGCGGCGGCGATGCGAGCGGCTATCCGGGCTCGTCAGCGCCGCGACCGGCGATGAAGGCCAGACGAAACGCGCGGAGCTCGTGGGCTCCTGAGCGCCAGGCGCATCCGCTCGCCGCGGATCACGGCGGCTCGCGCGCCGGACGAGGCGCGATGGCCCGCGCGCCCACGGCCGGTGGGGCAGTCTGCCGCGCGGCGGATCCTCCCCTGAAAGCGGGAATGAAAGCCGGGATCGGCCAGGCTGAGCAGCGCGCGATGCGGGCTGAGCGGCGCAGTCGCCGCGATCTGCGCGGCGACGCGTTTGCGCCCGCGCGCACCGTTGTCGTCCGCCACGGGCAGAGCGCGCCCCGGACGACCGCGAGCCCGCTCGAGAATCCCAGGGACGTTTCGCCGGATCCGCGCGGAAGAGGCCCGTTTTTCATGGGTTCTTCTCCATGGCATCCACGTTGCAGTCACCCCTCCTGCCGACATCGCTCAGCGAAGATCCGGCGGGTACCGCACCTGGGTTGTCCCGTGCCGGTGCGGAGCGATGCGCCAGACACCAAGGAGAGATCTCATGGCACAGCAACAAGGTCAGAGCAGCAGTCGTGGGTTTGCGGCGATGGACCAGAAGCAGCAGCGCGCGATTGCGAGCATGGGCGGCAAGGCCGCGCACGAGAAGGGCACGGCCCACGAGTTCAGCTCCGAGGAGGCCCGCGCGGCCGGCCGCAAGGGCGGCGCGGCCGTGAGCCGTAACCGCGAGCACATGGCGGCGATCGGTCGCAAGGGCGGCGCGGCCGTGAGCCAGAACCGCGGGCACATGGCCCAGATCGGCCGCAAGGGCGGCGAGGCGCGGGGCGAGGGCGCGACCGGCGCGAGCGCCGCGCAGGCCGAGGGCGATCGCGAGCAGCGCGACAGGCACGAGCAGCACGTCGAGGCCGGCCAGCAGAGCCACGAGGCCCACTGATCGGCGCGGCCGCCGGCGGCCGCCGGCGAGCGGGCGCGCGCGGCAGCTCGGCTACCCGGCTGCTCGCGCGCACCGCTCTCGCGCGCCGCGGAGCTCACCGGAGCTCCGCGGCCGCGATCGGGGGCGTCAGGGCGAGAGGGTGACGAGGAAGACGTCGCCGTTGCTGCTGTCGCGCGCGGGCGCGCTGTGCTCGAGGGCGGGGAGGCCTCCGCCGAGCTCGAGCCGCTCGCCGAAGAAGAGGCCCGCCACCACCGTGTTCCCGCCGCCGGTGACCGCCTGCGCGGTGGCGTACGAGAAGAACTGATCCCGGTAGACATCGGACCAGAGCTCCTCGGAGAAGTCCGGGCTGAGCTTCGCGACGAACGCGTCGCCGGACGCGGGCGCGCCGACCGAGAGGGGCTCTCCGCCGAGCGAGAGCGATTTCGTGAAGTAGCCGCTCAGCACGTGGTTGCCCCAGGGATCCTGCGAGAAGCCCCAGACGAACTCGTTGCCGTCGGACAGGAACGCGCGCGCGGCGAGCGGCTCGCCCGCCGCGGCGTCGAGCCGGGCGACATAGAGGTCGTATTCCGCCGAACCGGTGTGCTCGACGTCGATGGAACCCACCCGGAACGCCGCCCGGTGGTTGCCGAGGACCACGGGGTGCCCGTCGAGGCCGACGCCCACGTACTTCGCGTACTGCTCGCCGGCGGCGCCCAGCGGGCGCGCCCAGACGAGGCTGCCCGACGCCAGATCGAGCCGGACGACGAGCCCGTCGATGCTGTAGATCGGCTCGCCGCCGCCCCCGGCGCCTCCGGCGCCGGACGTCTCGCCGCTCGTGGCGCTCTCCACGACCTGGTCGTCGATCGCGAGCATGCCGCCGAACGCGCCGGCCGCGTAGAGGGCCGAGCCGCTGACCGCGATGCTGCTGAAGCGCTGCCAGCTCTCGGTGGACCCGAACCGCTTGCTCCAGAGGTGGCCCCCCGCGGCGTCGAGCTTCGCGACGACGACGTTGTCGGTGCCGGTGCCCGTGAGCTCGGCCCCGGGCTCCTCGCTGAAGTCGATGGCGCCGTCGGCGACGCCGAGGACCACGATCTCGTCCTCGGCGGTGACGGCCACGGCCGAGGCGTACTGGTCGAGCTCGTCGCCGAAGCGCTTGCTGAAGAGGTGGTTGCCGTCGGGGTCGAGCTTGGCGACGAAGATGTCCCGCTCGCCGGCGCTCACGAGCGCCGTGCTCGGGTCGGCGCCGAAGTTGACGGTCCCCTCGAACTCGCCGGCGACAATGACGTTGCCGCTCGAATCCGTGGCCACCGCGATCGCGACCTGGTCCGATCCGTCGCCGAAGCGCCTGCTCCAGACGTGGGCCCCCGCCGCGTCGAGCTTCACCACGAAGATGTCGTGTTGGCCCTCGCTCACGAGGCGGTCGTCCTCGCCGCCGAAGTTGATCGCCGTCTCGAAGCCGCCGACGAGGACGACGTTCTCGTCCTGATCCGCCGCGATCGCCTCCACGCGGTCGTTCCTCTGCTCGCCGGCGCTGGTCCCCCAGAGGGCGTCCCCGAGGAACTCGGGAGGCTCGCCGCCGCCGCTGCCGCCCGCGCCGCCGCCGCCGCCCTCGCCGCCGCTGCCGCCGCCCGCGCCGCCTGCGCCGCCGACGCCGCCCGGGCCAGCGGCGCCGCCTTCACCGCCGCTGCCGCCGACGCCGCCCGGGCCAGCCGCGCCGCCCTCGCCGCCGCTGCCGCTGGCGCCGGCGCCGCCGATGCCGCCTTGCCCGCCGGCGCCGCCGATGCCGCCTTGCCCGCCGGCGCCGCCTTCGCCGCCGATGCCGCCTGCGCCCCCGTCGCCGCCGCTGCCGCCGGCGCCGCCGATTCCGCCACTGCCGCCGGCGCCGCCTTCGCCGGCGCCGCCTTCGCCGCCTTCGCCGCCTTCGCCGCCTTCGCCACCGGCGCCGCCGATGCCGCCTTGCCCGCCGGCGCCGCCTTCGCCGCCCTCACCGCCGTCGCCCCCGGCGCTGCTCGACGAAGCGGTGGTGCCGCCGCCAGGCTCCGAGTCGCAGCCGTCGCAGCCCAAGGGGAGCCCCATGCTCGTCAGAAGAGCCATCTGGGCCACTCTCGTCATGAAGCGCTCTCTCATCATTCCTCCATGTCTCGACGAAGAACCCTCGCCGCGGGGCGCTCGGTGGCGCCAAGGATGGTCAGGTACCCATCGCTGTGGGGCGTCGAACGTCCTCTACGCTGTGTCGTGGAGCTGGAGTACGCGTGCCCGCCGATCGAATCAACAGCTGTCTAAGCGAAATCCGGGGCGACAACCTGCTACCTCCCGTTCCGCCTCCACAGCACGTCCCGACGCGACAGCGCGCCCCCTCACCGGCGCGCCGCGCACCGCATCGACCGCCCGCGCCGCGAGACGCTCCTCACAAAGGCGATGCGATCCGCTGCTGCGCGCGGCGCGCGCGCCCTGCCCGGTGCAGGTTTGTCCCATTGTGGCGGAATGCCTCACCGCGAGCGCGTGACGGCGCTATGTCTCCGGCCGAGCGCGCCGTGCGGGGCGGCGGGCGGTCGCGGTACGCGATCTGCATCGTCCGGCAGCCTGATGCAGACGTCTTGGCTTCGGCGCGCGACGATCCTCGGTGCGCTCGCGATCTGCGCGTGCAGCGGCGACAAGAGCCGCGCGCGGGAGAGCGTCGGCGCGCCCGAAGGCGGGGTCGCGCCGCAGGCCGAGGCGCCGCAGGCGGGGGCGCCGGAGGGCGCGGCGCACGGCAGCGCCGGGCCGAAGCAGGCGTCGCCGTTTCGCGTGGCCACCTACAACGGCGGGCTCGCGATGGGCGTTCTCAAATACGTCGACGAGCGGGCGGAGCCGGTCATCCGCGCGCTCGCCGAGCAGCCCGTGGACCTGCTCTGCGTGCAGGAGTTCTGGCTCGAGGAGCACTGGCAGCAGCTCGTCTCCGCCACGTCGAGCACCTTGCCGAACACCTTCCGGCTGCCCCCGGGTCACGGCGATGGCGGCTGCACGAGGGAGGAGACCGATCCGCTCGTCGCGTGCGCCGCGAAGAGCTGCGCCGGCCTGACCCGGCACGCCTTGCTCCCCTGCCTCCTCCAGAGCTGCTCGGCGAGGCTCACCAGCCTGTCGCCCGACTGCTTCAACTGCCTCTCTGCGAACCCGCGGCAGGGGCCTGACGAGCTAGCGCGAGCGTGCGTTCGCACGCGAACGAACAGCGCCGCCGGCGCGCGTCCCCCCGCGCGCGCCGGCGGCGCGGCAGCCGCGGAGGCCTACTCCGGGGCCTCGGGCACCGCCATCCTGACGAACGCCGAGATCCTCGAGCGGGACGCGCTGGTGCTCCCGTCGGCGATCGATCGCCGCGCCGTGCTCTATGCCCGGCTCTCGCCCCCCTCGCTCGGGGAGCTCCACGTCTTCTGCACCCACCTCACGGCGAGCCTGGACGGCGTCCCGCACCCCCGCAACACGTCGTGGCAGAAGGACCAGTCCGCGCAGATCGACGCGCTCCTCGACTACGTCGACCGAAAGACGGGCGGCCGCGGCGCGACCGTGCTCCTCGGCGATCTCAACACCGGCCCCGCCAAGGCGCCGGCGATCTCGGCGCGCCTGCCCGCCCATTACGATCGGCTGCTCGCGCGCGGCTTCGTGAACCCCTACGCGTCCCAGGAGGACGCGGCGTGCACGTATTGCTTCGACAACCCCCTCGACGGGGGGAAGGGCACCCGCGGGCTGCTCATCGACCACGTGCTGCTGCGCGGCTTCGAGGGCGACGCGCACGGGGCCCAGATCATGCGATCGAGCCTCACGATCGAGGCGGGCAAGAAGAAGGTGAAGAGCGGCTTCTCCGACCATTACGGGCTGCTCGTCACCCTGTCGAGGCGCGACTCATGACGCGCCCGGCGCGGCGCCCGGGCGTCCTCCCTCACCACGCCTCCCCGGGGACGGCAGAGCACCGCGCCTCGCGCGAGGCGGGCGAGACGAGCGTTTGACGACCGATTGACGACCGATTGACGACCGATGACCGAGACCGAGCGCCGGGTTCAGCCCTCGGCGTCCACACGCGGAGCGTTTATGACGGAGCGAGCCTACGATAAGAACACCGTCTGGACCCACGCCGTTCTCCCGGCCATGGCCCCCCTCGCGACCGATCACACGGCGGACGTGTGCGTGGTGGGCGCCGGGATCGCCGGGCTGACGACGGCATACTTCCTCGCGAAGGCCGGCAAGCGGGTCATCGTGCTCGACAACGGCGCGGTCGGCGGGGGCGAGTCGGGCTTCACGACCGCGCACATCACCCACGCGCTCGACCGGCGCTGGGCCTCGCTCGCGAAGCTCCACAACGTGAGCCGCCTGCGCCGCGCCGCGCGCAGCCACACGGCGGCCATCGACGCCATCGAGCGCATCGTCAAGGAAGAGGAGATCGACTGCGATTTCCGGCGCGTCCACGGCTACCTCTTCACGGCCCCGGGGTCGCTCCCGATGACGCTCCGCGACGAGATCGAGGCCGCGCACCGCGCCGGGCTCGGCTCGGTCCACTACGTCGACCGGGCGCCGCTCGTCGATTTCGACACCGGCCCCGCGGTCTGTTTCCCCGATCAGGCGCAGTTTCATGTCCGCAGGTACCTCGCGGGCCTGTCGCGGGCGATCGAGCGCGACGGCGGCAAGCTCTACACGCTGGCGCACGTGGTCGACGTCGACGAGGACGCGGCGCCGCACAAGGTCGTCGTCAAGACGGCGCGGGGCCTCCAGGTGGTCGCGAGCGAGGCCGTGCTCGCCACGAACTCCCCCTTCATCCCGCGCATCAGCGTGCACATGAAGCAGGCCGGATACCGGACCTACGCCATCGGCCTGCGCATTCCCCGTGGCGCCGTCCCGCCCGGCCTCTACTGGGATACGGCCGATCCGTTCCATTACGTCCGCCTGGCCAACGTCGACGGCGCCGACGGCCCGGACGAGGTGCTGATCGTGGGCGGAGAGGACCACAAGACGGGCCAGGCGGGCGACGCGGACCAGCGCTACGCGCGGCTCGAGGCGTGGGTGAGAGAGCGCTTCACGCAGGCCGGCGAGGTGCTGCACCGCTGGTCCGGCGAGGTGATGGAGACGGTCGACGGGCTCGCCTACATCGGCCGCGTCAAGCGGGACTCGAGGATCCTGATCTCCACGGGCGACTGCGGCAACGGCATGACGCACGGGACGATCGCCGGGCTCGTGATCTCGGACCTCGTGCAGGGCCGGGAGAGCCGGATGGCGTCGCTCTTCGATCCGACGCGCGTCAACCTGAGCCTGGCGGCCGTCTCCGAGTACGTGAAGGAGAACGTCAATGTCGCCTGCCAGTACGCCTCGTGGCTCGGCAAGGGCGACGTCGGCGACGTGGCGCAGATCGCGCCGGGCAGCGGCGCCGTCGTGCGCAGGGGCCTGAAGAAGCTCGCCGTCTACCGCGATCCCCAGGGGCAGATTCACGAGATGTCGGCCATGTGCTCTCATCTCGGCGGCATCGTGTCGTGGAACCCCGCGGAGCGCAGCTGGGACTGCCGCTGTCACGGCGCCCGGTACGACGCCCTGGGCCGCGTCCTCCGCGGGCCGGCGACGGCCGATCTCGCGCCGGCCGCGCCGTCCCCGGAGCCCGCCGGCGCCGGAGACTCGGTGACGCCGAAGCCGACGCCGGAGGTCGTCGCCGTCCCGGTGACGGCCGTGAGCCTGCCCCAGAGTCGCCCGGCCACCTGAACGGCGAGCGCCGCGCGCGCGACATGCGATGAGCGCCATGAGCGCGCCACGAGCCCGCCATGAATGCTCGAGGGCTCCACGCGCGATTGAGCGCTTCACCAGGGCTCGATCCCTCCACGACGGCTCGCGCTCGACGCGCGCGCGAGGGCGCGGTTGACCCCCGCGCGAGCCGCGTGCGATCATGACCGGGTGGTCCGGGACGTCTCCCGGCAGCTTGGTGATGCGATGAATTTCCTGCGCCCTCGTGCCTCCCGCGCCGCGGGCATCTGCTTGGCTGTCCTCTCGGTCGCCGTGGCGCTCCCGGCGCGGGCCGAGCCCTCGGCGGCCGATCGACAGACCGCGCGGACGCTCCTCATCGAGGGGCGCAAGAAGCGCGACGCGGGCGACGTCGCCGCCGCCCGCGCGGACTTCCAGGCCGCCCACGCGCTCGTGCGCGCCCCCACGACGGGGCTCGATCTGGCGCGCGCCGACGAGGCGCTGGGCCACCTGCTCGAGGCCCGGGAGACGGCGTACGAGGTCGTCCACCTGCCCCTCGGGAAGGACGAGCCCCCGGCGTTCACGCAGGCGCGGGCGGCGGCCGCGGCGATGGTCGAGCAGCTCGACGCGCGCATCCCGTCGCTCGTGGTGCGCGTCGAGGGCGCGTCGCTGGACCAGGTCGAGGCGCGGGTGGACGGCCAGCCGATCCCGCGCGCGGCGCTCCCGTACCCGCGCAAGCTCAACCCCGGTCGCCACGAGGTGGTGGTGACGGCGCCCGGCTTCCAGACGGAGCGGCGCGAGGTCACGCTCAAGGAGGCGGAGCGCACGCCGGTGGAGGTCCGCATCGCCCTCGTCCCGGGGCGCGGTGCCGCGCCGGAGGCCGCCGGCGGCGGAGGGCAGCCGCCGCTCGAAGGCGCGCCGCCCGAGCCCCGCGCGCCCGTGCCGCTGTGGGCGTGGGCGGCCGGCGGCGTGGGCCTCGCGGCGCTCGCGGGCAGCGTGGCGTTCGCCATCGACCACGCGGCCGCGCGCGACCGGGTCGAGCACGATTGCCCGGGGTCCGTGTGCGATCGGCGCACCTACGACCTCGAGCGCATGGAGGCGCTCCGGGCGCGGTGGAACCGGAGCCTCGGGCTGTCGGTGACGCTCGGCGCGGTCGGCCTCGCCGGCGTCGGCGCGGCGCTCGGCGGCATCCTCCTGCGGCCCAGGGCGGGCGACGAGCGGGCGGCGGCGCCGCTCGTGCCGCTCGTGACCCCCACGGCGCAGGGCGTGGTGTGGCAGGGAGCATTCTGATGACAGCGCAAATTTGTAGCCATATCACAATCTTCGCGGCGCTCGGCGGCGCGGCGCTCGGTTGCGCGCCGGAGCTCAGCCTCTCGCCCGCGGCGGGCTCGGGGGGCGCCGGGGGTGACGGCGGCGAGGGCGGAGAGGGTGGCCGCGGGCCGCAGGCGGGCGGCGAGGTGCAGTGGGCGCGCGCGCTCGGGGGCGACGGGGAGCAGGCCGGGGCGAGCGTGGCCGTCGCGGACGACCGCAGCGCGGCGCTCCTCGGCCGGCTGACGGCGGCGGAGGGGGTGGCCCTCGACGACGAGCGCGTGACGCCGATCGGCGTGGAGAACGTCTTCTGGGCGCGGCTCGCGGCGAGCGACGGGGCGGGGCTCGGGCTGAAGCGCTTCGGGGCGTTCGACCCGCAGATCGTGAACGCGCTGGCGACGGACGGGAACGAGGGTCTGCTCCTGGCGGGGGAGTTCTCGGGCAAGCTGGAGTTCGGCGGGGCGCCGCGGACGAGCGCCGGCGGGCGGGACGGCTATGTCGCGCGGCTCGACGCCGAGGGGCGGGAGCTGTGGCTGCAGCCGCTCGGGGGCATCGGCTTCCAGGCGGCCACGGGCGTGGCGGCGAGCGTGACGGGGAGCATCGTCGTGGCCGGCCGCTTCTCGGGCGCGCTGAGCGTCGGCAAGGATCGGCTCCAGAGCGCCGGCGGCAGCGACGTGTTCGTGGCGAGCTTCGACGCCGACGGGACGCCGCTCTGGAGCGAGCGGTTCGGCGACGGCTTCGACCAGCAGGCCCGCGCCGTGGCGATGGACGAGCGCGGCAACGCGATCGTGGTCGGGGACTTCGCCGGGACGCTCGACCTCGGCGGCGAGCCGCTGGAGAGCGCCGGGGACTACGACGTGTTCGTGGCGAGCTTCGACGCGCTCGGCCATCACCGCTGGAGCAAGCGCTTCGGCGACGCGGGGCTGCAGCGGGCCAGAGCCGTGGCGGTGGACGGCGCGGGCAACGTGATCGTGGGCGGGGAGTTCGGCGGGGCGATCGATCTCGGCGGGGGGCCCCGGCTGGCCGGCGAGCGGCCGGCGGTGTTCGTGGCGAAGCTCGATTCCAAGGGCGGGCACCTCTACAGCCGGGTGATCGGCGAGCAGGGCGCGACGCTCGGCCAGCTGCTCGTCGACGGCGCGGGGGACGTGCTCGTGGCGGGGGGGTTCCGCGGCGAGGCGTCGCTCGCGGGCGGGCCGGTGGCGAGCGCGGGGGGCGACGACGTGTTCGTGGCCAAGCTCGATCCGGAGGGCGGCTACCGGTGGAGCCACCGCTTCGGCGGTGCGGGCGCGGACCGGGCGACGGGCGTGGCCATCGACCGGGAGAGGCAGGTGTTCGTCACGGGGGCGTTCACCGGGACGGTGGAGTTCGGGGAGAAGCAGCTCGAGGGCGAGGGCACGGACGTGTTCGTGACCAAGCTGTCGCCGTGAAGCGGCTGTCGCCAGGAAGGATGGAGGCGCGATGAGGCGTTCGGAGACCAAGGGCGTGCGGTCGCGCGGGCGACGGCTGGCGATGGGGCTCGCGGCGGGCGTGATCGGGGTGATGCTGCCGGTCGCGGGGTGGGCGGCGGATGATACAGATAGCGATGGAATCGAAGATCTGAGCGACAACTGCCCGATCGTCCACAATCCGCTCCAGGAAGACTTCGACGGTGATGGATCCGGCGATATCTGCGACGCCGACGACGACAATGACGGCGTGAATGATGTCGACGACAACTGTCCTCTCGTCTCCAACTCGGATCAGCTGAATCTCGACGAGGACGAGCTCGGCGACGCCTGCGACGACGACTTCGACGGCGACGGCGTCCCCAACGACGCCGACAACTGCGAGAGCCTGAAGAACCCGGATCAGGAGGACTCCGATGGAGACGGCATCGGAGATCCCTGCGACGACGACACCAGCGCGCCGGACGAGGATGGCGACGGCGTCGACGACGACAGCGACAACTGCCCCTTCGTGGCGAACCCGCTCCAGGAGGACCGCGACGACGACAAGCGCGGCGACCTCTGCGACAACTGCCCCGTGACGCGCAATCCGAACCAGGAGGACGGCGACGACGACGGCATCGGCGACTTCTGCGAGCCCGACATCGACGCCGACGGCGACGGGCTCATCAACGCCGAGGACAACTGCCCTGCGGATCCGAACCCGGACCAGACGAACACGGACGGGGACGTCTTCGGGGACGCCTGCGATCCGGACAGCGACGACGACGGGCTGGTCGACTGGGAGGACAACTGCCCGGTCGCGTCGAACATCTTCCAGGAAGACACGGACGGCGACGGCACCGGCGACGCGTGCGAGGACGACGACGACGACGACGGCATCGCGGACGACAGCGACAACTGCCCCCACGTGTCGAACCAGGATCAGGCCGACGCCGACGCCGACGGCCGCGGCGACGCCTGCGACCTCGGCGCCGACGCCGACAGCGACGGCGATGGCATCGCGAACGAGGCCGACAACTGCCCCGAGGTCCCGAACCCCGATCAGACCGACAGCGACGGTGACGGCGCCGGCAACGCCTGCGAGGACACCGACGGCGACGGCCTGACCGACGCGGCGGACAACTGCGACGAGGAGCCCAACCCGGATCAGGCCGACACCGACGGCGATGGGCAGGGCGACGCCTGCGACGGGGACGACGACGGCGACGGCGTGCCCGACGAGACGGACAACTGCCCCGAGGTCCCGAACCCGGATCAGGCCGACACCGACGGCGATGGGCAGGGCGACGCGTGCGACGCCGACGACGAGGACGACGACAACGACGGCGTCCAGGACGGCGACGACAACTGCCCGCTCGCGGCCAACGCGGATCAAGCGGACGCCGACGCCGACGGGATCGGCGACGTCTGCGACGGAAGCGGCGGCGCGGGCGGCGGTGGGACGGGCGGCGGCGGGCAGACCCCGAAGCCGGAGGTGTCGTCGGGCCTGGTCTGCGCGATGCAGCGAGGCGAAGGCGGCGGCGCGCTGGTCGGCCTCGCGGCGTTCCTCGCGGGCGCGCTGGGCCTGGGCTCCCGCCGGCGTCGCGGGCGCGCGGCGTGATCGCGCCGTGCGGAGCTGCGGCGCAGCGGCCGTGAAGGGCTGCCGGCGCGCGGCAGCACGGTCCGCCGGACGTGAGGGCGGTCAACGTCGAAATTTCACCGAGACCTTACCGCTCGATCCTCTCCCCGGTTGGATGAGAGAAGGAACCACAGAGGCACAGAGGGCACAGAGGAGAGAGTAAAGAAACTCTGTGTCCTCTGTGCCGCTGTGGTTCCAATTCCTTCCCATCGCAGAACCGAAAAGAATCGAGCGACGCGAGCGCCCGCCCGGTGGCGAGCTGGGAATTGCCGCAAGCACGGGGTGGGTTGTCACCCATGACCCCACGGTTCCGGACGGGCTCGGCCGTCTTCCCGGTCTGTGCATTTTCTTGAGCCGTGGTTCCGCGGCGGAGTAACTGCTCCGGTCGAACGCGCCGGTACGCCTGCTCCGCAGCCCGCGCTGGGGGGCGGACCGTCTGGAGCCACCTTTGGAGACACCATGCGCCTAGCTCTTCCGCTCTCTCTTTCGTTGCTGACCACCCTGTTCGGGCTCACCTTCGGCGCAGGCTGTAGCGATACGGCCGTCGACGGCGCTGCCCCGTCCGGCGGCGCGGGCGCGGGCGACAGCGGTGGAGGCGCCGCGAGCGGCGGCGGCAGCGCCAGCGGCGGCGGCAGCGCCAGCGGCGGCAGCGGCGGCGGCGGCGGGGCCGGGGCGGGCACGGGCACCGCGGGCGGCGGAGGCATCGCGACCCCGACGACCATCGTGATGTGCCAAGGCAAGACGTACCAGTGCGGGGATCTCATCGACAACGATGAGGACGGGCTCCTCGACGCGCAGGATCCGGACTGCCTCGGCGCGTGCGACAACACCGAGGACAGCTACTACGGCGGGATCCCCGGCCAGGCAGGGCCGGCGTGCACCGTCGATTGCTACTTCGATCAGGACTCCGGGTCCGGCAACGACGATTGCCACTGGAACCACCAGTGCGATCCGAACGAGGTCGCGCCCGACTATCACCCCGAGTCGATCAACGGCTCGATGTGCGCCTACGCCCCTGGGGCCTCGACGCCGGGCGCCCAGGGCAGGAGCTGCAGCCAGCTCAAGATGGAGCAGTCCGAGACGTGCCACGATGTCTGCGGTCCGCTCACGCCGAACGGCTGCGACTGCTTCGGCTGCTGCGAGCTGCCCGCGGGCAGCGGCCTCTACGTCTGGCTCGGCTCGGACGCCGACGGCACCGGCCAGGGCTCGTGCTCGCGTGACGGCATCTCCGACCCGAGCCGCTGCGAGCCGTGCACGCCCGTGGACGCCTGCCTCAACGACTGCGGCCGCTGCGAGCTGTGCCTCGGCAAGGACACGCTGCCCGCCGACTGCTTCGAGAACGGCACCGGCGCCGGCGGCGGAGGGGTCGGCGGCGGCGCGGCCGGGAGCGGCGGCGACGGGGTCGGCGGCGGCACCGCAGGGACCGGCGGCGGCGACAACCCAGGCCAGTGCGCTCCGGGAGTCCAGCCGTGCGGGCTCGCCGGCCAGGCGCCTTGCGCCGCGGATCACTACTGCATCACCGGCTGCTGCCAGCCCGTCGTGAACTAGCACCGATAAGCCCGCGCTCTCCCTGGATTCCAGGCCAGGGGACGAGACGAGAAGAGCACCGGAGACATGGAGGGTTGTTGCAACTCTCCTCTGTGCCCGCCGTGCCTCTGTGGTGTATTGCCTCCGCGCGAGCCGGGGGCGAGCTTGGGGGGACGCAGCGCTGATCGCCCGCGAGCTGAGACATCGTGTCTGCGGTGACCAAACTTGGTTTGAAAGGAGACGAGTCGATGAGGATGCGCTCGATGGCTGTTGGGGTGCTCTGCGCCTCGCTGGGGATGGGGTGTGGCGGGGACGACGAGGATCAGCCGAAGCGCTGCTCGGTGGCCGAGCAGACGGGGTGCGCCGCGCCGCAGGTGTGCGAGGAGGTGGAGGGCGCCGAGCCCGCCTGCTTCGACCCGGTGACCCTGAGGGGCCGCGTCTACGACTCGCTCGACGACAAGGGCATCGCGGGCGCGCGCGTGCTCGCCCGGGACGCCAACGACGCCGTGATCTCCCGGGTGGCGATCACCGGAGCGGACGGCAGCTACGAGCTCGCGGTGCCGGCGCGGCGCGACGCCAGCGGGGCGCCGGTCAGGACCGACGTCACGCTGCGCGCCGACGCGCTCGCGTACGAGACCTTCCCGAAGGCGCCGCGCGTCGCGTTGCCCATCGATCTATCGACCGCATCGACCGCATCGACCGCATCGGGCAAGCCGCTCGGTATTGCGTCGGCGGCCACCGAGATCGCGCTGTTGCCGCTGTCGGACAGCGAGGGGCTCGGCTCCATCTCCGGGGTCGTCCAGGCCGACCAACCCGGCGGGACGCTGGTCGTCGCGGGCGGCGCCACCGGCGCGGCCGATCTCGACGGCAGCTACGCGATCTTCAACGTGCCCGCGGGCGAGGTCACGGTGAAAGGCTATGCCGCCGGCCTCGCGCTCGACACGGCGAGCGCGACCGTCGCCGCGGGCAAGGAGACGACCGGCGTGGATCTGCACGCGACCGGAGACGCCACGGCGGTCGTGAGCGGCAAGGTCGAGATCGTGAACGCGCCCGGCGGGAGCGCGACCTCGGTCATCCTCGTCGTGGCCGATACGTTCGATGAGATGACCGCCCGCGGCGAGACGCCGCGCGGGCTCCGGCAGGGCAACGTGGACGGCGAGTTCTCGATCGCCGAGGTGCCCGACGGCGAATACGTGATCCTCGCCGCGTTCGAGAACGACGCGCTCGTGCGGGATCCCGACACGTCGATCGGCGGGACCGAGATCGTGCGCATCACGGTCTCCGGCGCGGATGTGGCTGTGCAGGAGTCGTTCAAGGTGACGGGCGCGCTCGCCGTCGTCTCGCCCGGCGCGAGCTCGATGGAGGAGGTGAGCGGGATGCCGACGTTCGTGTTCGAGGACGACTCCAGCGAAGATCTCTACGAGGTGACGCTGTTCGACGCGCTCGGGGCGAAGATCTGGGAGAACCTCGAGGTGCCCAAGGTGTCGGGGAGCGAGAACGTCTCCGTCGCGTATGACGGTCCGGCGCTGATGCCGGGGATGATCTACCAGTTCAGGGCGACCTCGAAGAAGGACGCCACGCCCATCTCGCAGACCGAGGACCTGATGGGGGTCTTCCTCTACCAGTGAGGTGGTGCGGTACTTTGGACGACAGTGCGGCAGTTCGGAGGACCGCCAAGGCGCCAAGGGCGCCAAGGACGCCAAGAGAGAGAGAAAAAAAAATGAATAATTTTAATCACTTGGCATCTTGGCGGTCGAATCCTCTGCGGTAGTCCGCGCCGCCGCCAGCGATCGAGTGTCCGTGTTCGGTGCGCGCGTCGCGGGCGCCGCCGTCAGCTTCGGCGGTGGCCGGCGCGGCGCGCGCCGCCGAGCGTGAGGAGGAGAGCGAGGAGCGCGAGCGCGCGGGATGTGCCCGGCGCGTGCCCTGCCTGGCCGCCGGCCGCGGCGACCGTGCAGTTGAAGCTGAAGCAGCAGGTGCATTCGCCCGGCGGCGCTCCTCCGCCGGCGTGACCTCCTCCGCCTTCCCCGCCCGCCTCATCCCGGCCTCCGCCGGCTCCGCCGCCGCCCGCTCCGCTGGCCTCAGCGCCGCCCTCCCCACCGGCACCCTCTCCCCCAGCTGCGGCCGCTCCGTCGCCGCCTCCCCCGCCCCCGGCGCCATGACCGCCGCTCGCGCTGCCGCCACTGCCGCCGCTCGCGCCGCCGCCACTGCCGCCGCTCGCGCCGCCGCCACTGCCGCCGCTCGCGCCGGCACCACCGCCGCCGCTCGCGCCGCCGCCACTGCCGCCGCTCGCGCCGCCGCCACTGCCGCCGCTCGCGCCGGCACCACCGCCGCCGCTCGCGCCGCCGCCCCCCTCGCCTGCGCCGGCACCACCGCCGCCGCTCGCGCCGCCACCACCGCCGCCGTTCGCGCCGCCGCCGCCCTCGCCTGCGCCGGCACCACCGCCGCCGCTCACGCCGCCACCACCGCCGCCGCCCCCCTCGCCTGCGCCGCCGCCCTCTCCTGCGCCGGCGCCCTCGCCTGCACCGCCGCCGCTCGCCACGTCGCGGCCGCCCCCCGCGCCGCCGTCCCCGGTCCCCTCGCCGGTGCCCGGCTCCGAGCCCGGTAGATTCCGGCAGCCGAAGAGAGGGTGGCAATCGTCTGTGGTCGCTGGATCCCCATCATCGCAGTCGAGGGGGGTGTCGCTCACGCAGCTGCCCTCGAAGCACAGCTCGATGCCATTGCAGATGTCGAGATCGTCGCAGAGCGCTCCGTCCGGCAAGAACGCGTCCACGGAGCAGCGCCCTGCGCCATCGCAGTGCTCCCCGGGATCGCAAGGCGAGCTCGATGCGCGGCAGAGCACCGTCGTGGGCTCGGCGACGCACCGCGACGAGCAGCAGTCCCCGTCGAGCGGGTTGCCGTCGTCGCACTCCTCGCCACGCCCGAGCACGCCGTCGCCGCAGATCGCAGGCCGCACCGTGAACACCGTCGGATCGGCCGCGCCGGGGAACAAAGGCTCGTCGGTCAGCGCGCTCGACTCGTTGCTCCCGTCCGAGTCGGCGTCGAACGAGAGGGTCCCCTGGTTCGTCACGACGAGCCCCTCGGTGAGCGGTCGGAGCGTCGCTTCTATCGTGAGGAGCACCCACTCTCCGGGCCCGACAGCGCCGTCCCAGCCGACCGTGTTGGTGGCAGGGTCGGACGTGACCACGCCCTCATCGGCGACCGCGCCCTCCAGCAGGACCTCCGGCGGGAGCACGTCCACGAACTCGAACCCGGCGTTGTTGCGCTGCGCGCGGCCGCCCGTGTTGTTGATGAGCAATGTATACGTGACGTCCTCGCGGGCGGTGCGCTCGCTGATCACGGTCAGGTAGCCGATCAGGCGCGCAGGCACGGAGACGGTCGTGCGCGCCTCGCCCGCGTTGTTCTCCGGCGCCGGATCGTGCTCCGTCGCGTCGACCTTCGCCGTGCTGTCGATCTCGAGGGCGACCGCGGGCGGCGTGAGCGCCGGCGCGACCAGGGTGACCGCGATCGACGAGCTCTCCCGCGCGGCGAGCGACGCGCGCCGGCACACGAGCCCCTCGGCGGCCAGCCGGCACGTCCAGCCGGTCCCGGAGGCGCCGGCGAAGCTCGCCCCGGGCGGCAGGACGTACGTCACGACGAGGTCGCTCGCGTCGCCCGGCCCCTCGTTGGAGACGCCGATCGTCGCGACGAACCGCGCGCCCGGCGACACCGGATCCGGCGCGTCCGTCAGCGTGAGGGCGAGATCCGCCCCGCAGGCCGCAGACGCGACCGGCACGGCCGCGAGCACGACGTTGTCGATCGCGACGCCGCACGGCCCGGGACGCCCGATGTCCGTGCAGACCAGGGTGTCATCCTGCGTGTAATCGAACCGGAGCTGGACGGTCCGCCCGCGCAGCCCCGCGCCAGGGAAGCGGATCGACACGCGCTTGGTCCCGCCGGAGCTGCCGGACCAGACGGACTGATCGTCGAGGTAGTCCGGGTCGTCCCGGGCAGGGAGGTGCTTGGGGAAATGGTGGCTCGCGCCGGTGGCGATCCGCTCGGCGAACGCCTCGGCCAGGACCGCGCGCGGCGCGGCGCCGGCCGTGAGATCCTCCACGCGCAAGGTCAGGCCGTCGAACGCCTGGACGAGCTTTTGCGGATCGTCCTCCAGCTCGTAGGTGAGATCGACGTCGAGCGTGACCTGCGACTCCCCGGCGCTCTCCGGGATCGTGACGGCGGGAGACACGAGCGCGACGTGCGACGTCTCCGGCTCCTCGCCGTGGAACGCGGCGTTGTCGCCGGGCGTCAGCGTCTGCGCGACGACCCACGGCGAGGCGGAGGCCGGTCCGCCGTCGCGCACCGATCGCCAGCCGGAGGGCAGCGCGGGCGGGCTCGCGGCGTCGAAATCCTCCCGCAGCAAGACGTCCGCGGCGCCCGGCGCGCCCGTCTCGAGCTGGATGGGCAGCTCGATCGTCCCCTGAGCGGAGCTCACCGAGAGCGTCAGATCGATCGGCGAGCCGGGGGTGAAGTCCCGCGCCGTGGTGAGGAGGAACGGCGCGTCGCTCGCGGCGACCCGGAGCGGCTCGATGTCGGGGTACGTCGCGCTCGCCCGCACGACCGTCACGGAGGGCGTCTCCGTGGCGAGCGAGGCGGTGACCCCGGAGACGGTCGTCCGGCCCGAGACCGGGTTCGCGACGTAGTTCTCGAGGTAGACGCGGACCTCGATGAGCTCTCCCGGATCGATGCGCTCGTTCGCGAGCGCGCCGCACGCCGTGTCCGCGATCCGGGCGCCAGCGGCCCGCAGCGGCGGGACGCGCGCGAACTCGTCGAGCGCGTCGAGGAAGACGTTCGGCGCGATCAGGGAGGTCGACGTCGGCTGTCCCTCGTCGAACCGCGGCGGGTCGGCCGTCCTGCTGAAGACGCTGTAGAGCTCGCCGCCGAGCGCCACGCCGCCGATGCGATCGCCGAGGTTCTGCCGGGAGGTGTCGTTGCCGTGGCCCGCGTGAAAGGGGCGGTCCGAGATCGGCGCAGGCGGGCAGAAGGTGGCGCCTTGATCGCTCGACGCGGTGTGCATGATCTCGGTCAGATCGCCCGTGCCGGCGAAATCCTGGTCGTAGTAGACGACGTGCGCGGCGCCGGTCGTTCGGTCGACGGCGACGAAAGGGAAGAACTGGGCCCGATCGCGCCCTGGGTCGCTGTCGAGGAGGACGGCGCTGCCGGCGACGCACTGCTCCGTGAAGGAGCGCAGGGCGATGTCCCCCGTCCCCTGATCGCCGCTCCGCTGGTAGACGACGTAGACGCGCCGCGTGGCCTGGTCGATGTCGATCGACGGGGAGCTCCTCGCGTGGTCGACGCCGGGGACCTGGTCTTCCGGGGGGTAGCCGGCGGCATCGAGGAGGGCGAGCGGCTCCCAGGTTGCGCCTCCGTCGGTCGAGCGGCGGCATCCGATGTTGCGCAGCGAGGTCCCCGGCTCGATGGAGCGGAAGACGGCATAGACGATCGACTCCCGGTCGGTCGCCCCGGGGAGGACGCGCGCGCTCGGGCCGTCGAGATCGCCGCCGGCCGGCGCCTGCGCGAGCACGGCCGCGGGCGACCAGGTGTGGCCGAGATCGTCGGAGTGGCTGTAGAGGATCCGCGGCGGCGCGCCGCCGCGCTGGACCCACGCGACGGACAGGCGCCCGGTCGCCGCGTTGACGTCGATGGAGGCCTGCTCGGCGCTCTCCCCCGCGACGAACGCGGGAGCGACCTCCACCGGCGCCGACCACGAGGTCCCGGCCGCGCCGCCGGGGTTCGAGGCATGGATGCAGAGGCCCTGCACGCCGTCGGCTGGGCGAACGTAGGTGGAGGCGCTGAGGAACACGTCGCGGCTCGGGTCGTGGACGACGCGGGGATCGCCGAGCACCTGGCCGCCTGGGGCCGAGGGCAGCGCGCGCTCGCCGCTCGGGCCGAGGACCTCGGCGAAGGTCCTCCCCCCGTCGGCGGAGCGCGCCACGCCGGACAGGCTGATCGGGTCCGCGAGCGCGCCGCGCGGATCGGTGTAGGTCACGACGAGGATGCTCGCGTCCGCGTTCGCGGCGATGGCGGCCTGGTTCTGGGCGCCGAGCGCATCGGGCGCGTGCACGGCGCGGTCCGCGCTCGCGGCGATCGCGAGCCGAGCTGCGCCGGGCGTCTCCGGTTCGTCGCCGCCGCAACCCGAGCCGGCGGTGAGCAGCCCCCCGCCGAGCAACCAAGCGACCGTGCGTCGCGCCCGCATCAGCACCTCCGGTCCGAGATAGATGCCGCGAGCTCGCAGGACGTGCCGATTTCCCCCACATGGCACGGTCCGTTCAGAGCGGCTCGGGGGGACGGGCGGGGAGCACGAGATCCGCGAGGCGGCGCGCCGCGGCGAAGGCCACCTCGTGGTCCGGGGCGGCGTCCTCACCGAGGTTGGCGCGCCCGCTCAGCGCCAGCATGGCGATGCCGTGGAGGCCCGCGAAGAGCACGTGGGTATCCTCCGCCGGCCGCGCGCTGCCGTAGCGGCGCAGGAGCTCGACGAAGCCGCTCCACAGGGGGCGCGCGAGCCGCAGGCGCCCCTCTTCGCGCAGGCGGGCGCGGTCGAACCGGCGCTCGGCCATCAGCCAGTAGAGATCCGGGTGGCGCAGCGCGAACTCGACATATGCGACGGCGAGCGATCGCGCGTCGGCGCCGGCGCGCGCCCGCGCCTCGAGGAGCTCCGCGAGCCGCCGCCAACCGGCGCCGTCGACGCGGATGAGGAAGCCGTCGAGCGATCCGAAGTGGTGGTACAGCACCATGGTCGTCTGGCCGAGGAACGCGGCGATCTTGCGGGCGGAGAGATCGTCGCGCGCCAGCCGGCCCTCGCAGAGCGCCCGGAACACGCGCTCCACCGGCTCATCGGCGTCCGTCACACCCATGCCCACGATCCTGCCACGTCCGCGCTTCGCCCCGTTGACGAGCGCAGCATAACACTGTTATTCTGGCGGGATATGGGATGGCTTTGCGATGAGGCGGCGGCGCTCGGGGCGCGCCGCGGGGGGCGCGGCCTCGCGGTGGGGCTCGCGCTCGCGGCGGGCGCGCTCTCGGGGGCGTGCACGTCGCGGCCGCCGGCGGCGGACGACGCGCCCGGGGGGCCATACGAGGTGGTGGACGGGTGGCCGCGCGTGCCTGAGGGGATGGTGTTCGGGCCGGCGCTCGACGTGGCGGTGGACGGGCGGGGGCGCGTGCTGGTCAGCCATGCGGCCGGGCGCACGTCGGGGAACGACGCGCCGATCGGCGAGGCGACCATCCTGGTCTTCGATCCGGAGACGGGGGAGCTGGTCGATGCGTGGGGCGAGGGGCTGTTCGTTTACCCGCACGGGATCGAGGTCGACCGGAATGGATTCGTGTGGGTCACGGACTCCGAGCAGAACCGGGTCTTCAAGCTGACGGCGGAGGGGAAGGTGGTCATGACCCTCGGCGAGGCGCCATGAAGCGACGAGGGGTGTGGATCTTCGTGTCGCTCGCGGGGCTCGGGTGCGCGGCGAGCCCGGAGCAGCTCGACCGGCCGACGAACGTCGCCTTCGGGCTGGACGGCGATGTCTACGTGGCGGACGGCTACAACCACGCGCGCGTCGCGCGCTTCTCCGCCGGCGGCGAGTTCCTGGCGGAGTGGGGGGAGAAGGGCTTCGGGCGGGGGCAATTCGATACGCCCCATGGCATCGCCACCGACGACGAGGGCCGGGTCTACGTGGCGGACCGGGAGAACGCGCGCGTGCAGGTCTTCAGCGCGGACGGCGGCTACCTGGCGCAGTGGAAGAGCGCCGCGCTGGGGCGGCCGTGGGCGATCGCCTTCGGGCCCGACCGGCATCTCTATGTGGTCGACGGCGGCGATCAGGATCCGGAGCGGCCGCGGGGGCATGTGCTGCGGATCGACCTGGATGGCGAGATCGTCGACCGATGGGGAACATCGGGGGACGGCCCCGGGGAGATCGACTGGGGACACGGGATCGCGGTGGGGCAGGACGGGAGCGTCTACGTGACCAGCCTGAGGGGTCGCGGCGTGCAGAAGTTCCGGAGGACGCGGTGAGCGGGGGAGCGCGCGCGCTCGCGCTGGCCGTCGCGGCGGCCTTCGCGCTGGCCGCGGCGCCCGCCCAGGCGCAGGGCGCGGGCGACATGCCGATGCGGCCGGCGGATCGCGGGTATGTGGCGCTTTACGGCGTCTTTTCGGCCTCGCCGCAGGACAGCGAGCAGGCGACGACGCACGTCGCTCCGCAGGTGGCGGCGGGCGTTCGACTGAACGGGTGGCTGAGCGCGACCGTGGATGTGACCTCGGCGTGGACCACGTTCGAGGTGGAGGGCGAGGTGGAGGGCGAGGCGCGGCGCTCGTCGTTCCGGTTCGGGAATCCGTTTGTGACCTTGCAGGCGGCGCTGGTCGAGGGGAGAGGGCGATCGATCCATGCCGGGATCGGGGCTGCGCCGCCGCTCACGACATTTCCGGGGACGATCCCGGCGAACACGGAGGTCGAGTACAACTACGCGGTCGCGGCCGCGGCGCGCGGGTTCGCGGATCCGTGGATGTGGGCGCCGAACGCGATCCCGATCGCGCTCCTGCTGCGCAGCCGGGCGGAGCTCGCGGCGCGCGTGGTGCTCGGCGCCGAGCTGGATCCTGCGGTGCTCGTGTCGGTGAACTCCACCCCATCGCGGCTCGCGCTCGTGGCCGCCGGGCACGCGGGGTTGCGGCTCGGACAGCTGACGCCGGGGCTGCGGGTGCAGATGTTGGCGCAGTCGGCGCCCCTCGCCGGGCGCAACTTCTCGCAGTGGTCGGCGGCCGTGTACGCGCACGCGGAGCTCGGTGCGGTCTTCGTGCGCGCGCAGGGCGTGGTCAACCTGGATGCGCCGTTCGGGCTGGCGGGGCAACGCGGAGCGACCGTGTGGGGGGCGTCGCTGGGAGGCGGGGTCCGGCTGTAGCGGGAGGACGCGTCGCGCCCCACCTTCCCTCCCCTGCCCCGGCGCTGCATGCGATCCGGCGCGCGTGATCACGACAGGGGGACGCGACCGAGCCAGGCCGCCGGCGCAGCTGCAGCGCTCCGGAGGCGCCGGGCTGATGGGCGACGCTGATGCGAGGCACCTCCTGCGGGCGGCAGAGAGGGGCCGAAAGAACAAGCCTGACCGCGGGAGGCCGGCTGCTCGCTCAAGAGGGCGGCTTCCCGTACGAGCTGCCCCTCGATCTCGACACGGTCGGGCCGTTCACGTTCGGCGGCGCGCTGACGACGCCGATGACCGCTCCGCCGAAGAGCTGCCCGATCACGGGAGCTGGTGTTCTTCGGATCGTCGGTCGGGCCGACGGTGAGATCTACAAGTACGACCTGCTCCGCGGAGCAGCGCGGACGGTCCACCGCTTTTCGCGGGCCACACCTGCGGGGTGCCGATCTTCGTGCCCAGAGGGTCGGTGCGAGGACCTGACCCGAGGACCTGACCCACGTTGCGCGACGCCGCTGCCGCGACCGAGCGGTGGGCCGGACCCGGTGGGCCGGACCCGGACCCGGTGGGCCGGACCCGACCCACGTTGCGCGACGCTGCCGCGCGACGCTGCCGCGCTGCCGCGACGCCGCTGCCGCGACCGAGCGGTGGGCCGGACTCGGACCGGGCCCGGACCGGGCCGGACCCGGTGGGCCGGACCCGACCCACGTTGCGCGACGCGCGACCGCGACCGAGCGACCGCGGCCGAGCGACGCGACCGAGCGACCGAGCGACGCGACCCACGTTGCGCGACGCGCGCGCGACGCGCGCACGCGCGCACGCGCGCACGCGAGTTTTGCGACGCGAGTTTTGTCGGTAGAGCCACACTAACCGGTCAACGAGATCGCCGATGGGGCGGCGAGAAGTGGCGGGGCGGGTGGCGGCCGCCACCCGCCCGAGCGCTATAACCTTCCGAATCAGCCGATTTCGACGCTCGGCACGGTTCTTGGTATCGCCCAAGCGCATGAGCCAGCCCCGCGCGATCGTCCCCGGCGCAACGTACCTCCTCACCCGCCGTGTCCTGCGAAGGCACTTCCTCCTCCGCCCCGATTCAGCCATCACACAACTCGTGATTTACAGCCTCGCAGTGTCGGCTCATCGCTATGGAATCCTCGTGCACGCGCTCTGCGTGATGTCCACGCACCTTCATCTTGTTATCACAGACACCCGTGGCGAGCTTCCACGATTTCTTCAGCGATTTCACCGCCTTGTCGCGCTCGGAGCCCAAATCCTGCGAGCCTGGGAGGGTCCAATATGGGATCATGAGGCAACAAGCGCAGTACTCCTAGCAACACGGGACGCGCTAGTTGAGAAGATCGCATACACGCTCGCGAACCCGGTGATCGCCGGCCTCGTACAGCATGCACACGAATGGCCAGGCGCGAAGGTGCTCGTCGGCGAGCTCGGCTGCGGTGTGCTGCGCGCCCGACGCCCTGAGATTTACTTCAACCCGAAAAACCCTGAATGGGCGGAAGAAGCCGTCGTACCCATCACACTTCCACCCGTGATCGCGGACAGTGACGCCGAGCGGTTTCGTCGCGAGGTGGCCGCAGAAGTCGAGCAGCACGAGAAGCAGGTTCGCACCAGCCTGGATCGACAGGGGCGTGGCTTCCTCGGCCCTGCACGCGCAGGCAGGATTTCGCCGTATAAGCGCGCGACGACCATCGAGCCATTTCGCAAGTTCAATCCTACATTCGCAGTTGGCCACCGACAAACAGACGCGCGCAATCACGCCATCGCCGCCTTACATGCGTTCCGCGCCGCGTACCGCAAGGCGCTCGAACGATGGCGCGCAGGCGTACGTAACATAATATTCCCTAAGGGAACGTGGTGGATGCGTGTGTTCCACGGAGCTACCGTTGATGACGGCGAGCTCGCTGCAGCATAGAGCTTGCGAGCACTCCTGGGAATCGACAAGGAGGACTCAGCGGTGACGGGTGTTTCCCGTCGCACAACCATCGTCTGGAACGTATGAATGCAATCCGGGGATAGCGCGCAGTCTCACCACCTCACTCGCACTCGGACTTGCTCGCAGGCTCACTACTTCACGCCCGGCCTCGTGTGACTACCGCGGCTCATGGCTCTCGGCTCGCCTGATTTGGTCGTACCTTGGGCGTTCAGCGTACCCCGGTAAGTTCGGGGTCCCTGATCCGGCTCCCGGGGACACAAAGACTCGCCGGTACCCAGCAAGGTTTTGCAGCGCTACGCTGATCTGCGGCACTTTCGCGCTTCACCACAATCGACATCCAGCTGCGGTCTGGGCCGCCGTACATCGCGTCGCGCTCTCGTGTCCGCGACTTACGGCGGCGGCGCGATCCAATGGCGATCGGATCGGGATCAGGACCGGCAGGACCGGCGCAACCAGGGTCGGGACCGCGGGCGCAACCAGGGTCGCGGAGGACCGGAACCGCGTCGGTCGGTGGTCGGTCGTAACCACGGTGGGGTTCGCGACGGAGATCGGAGGTCGGAGGTCGGTCGTAACCACGGTCGGGTTCGCGCGCGGGTTCGCGCGCGAGCGCGCGGGTTCGCGCGCGAGAGGCAGTCGGGTTCGATGCAACCATGGTCGGGTTGGTTGGGGTGTGGAGGGTGGGGGGTGGGTCGGATGGACCGCGCCGGTCGGATGGGTCGCACCCGGCCGGGTCGGATGGTGCCGCCCATGCTAGACCGCGCTGCGCCGATGCCCCCCGAGCGCTCCCTCCTCTCCTCCACGAGCTCCCCACTCACCGCCACCATGGGCGAGCTCGCAGGCAACATCGACGAGCTCGCCTCGAACGACACGGCCAGCGGCCCGCCCGCCTCTACGCCGGCCGACCACGAGCCGCTCCCGTCGTTCGACCTCCCCTCGGACCGCCGGGTCGTGACCCCCCGCGATCTCGCCGCAGAGCTCGCCGCAGCGCCACCTGGCACACACCACGTGACGGGCTCAGCCGGCTCGGCCGGCGCTCTCGTCATCCGTCGCCTCGTCGCAGCCGCCGGCAGCCGCCGCATCATCGCCCTCACGCCCGACGTGGACAGCGCCCGCGCCCTGGCGGCGGACACCTCATTCCTGCTCGCCGATCGGGACGCCGACGACGCCGAGGCGACCGGCGCCACGGCCTCGGGCCGCGTCCTTCTCTACGTGCCGAACGAGGCCAGCCCCTACGCGGACGTGAACCCGGACCGCCGCGGCGCCCAGACCCGCCTCGCCACGCTCTTCCACCTCGGCATGGATCTTCCGTGGTCGGTCCTCGTCTGCCCCATCGCCGCGCTCGCCCGCAAGGTCGTTCCGAAGGACGAGATCACCGAGCACGCCGAGCTCGTCATCTCCGAGCAGGAGATGGACCGCGACGCGCTCTCCGCCCGCCTCGGCGCCTCCGGCTACGTCCGCAGCCCCCTGGTGGAAGACCCCGGCACCTTCGCCGTCCGAGGTGCCCTCCTCGACGTCTGGGCGCCCTCGGCCGAGCTGCCGGTGCGCATCGATTTCTACGGCGACGTCATCGCCTCGATCAAGACCTTCAACCCCGACGATCAGCGCACGATCGCCGACGTGAAGGAGGTCTGGCTGCCGCCGGCGCGCGAGGCGATCCTCACGGCCGACAACGTCGAGCGCGCCCGCCAGCGCGTCCGGGCCGCCTGCGACGCGATCGACTTCCCATCGACCAAGGCGCGCGCCCTGGTCGACGACGTTGCCAGCGGTCGCGCCTTCTTCGGAGCCGAGGGCTATTTGCCGGCCTACATCGACCTCGCCGCCTTCACCTCCTACCTGCCCGGCGACGCGCTCGTCGTCCTCGAGGATCCGCCCTCCCTGACCGCCGCCCTGCGCGATGAGCTCGGTCGCGCCGCCGCCGACCGGAGCCACAAGGATCGCGAGCCGCACTTCGCGCTCGCCGCCTTCTATGAGGAAGAGGCGCACGTCGCCTCGTGGCTTGGGGACCGCACCGTGGTTGCGCTACACCGCACCGGGGTCGAGGGCGCCGTAGAAAATCAGGACTCGCTGGAACGCTTCGAGGTCGTTCCCGAAGAGGCCCCCTCGCTGGCCACGCGGGACCAGTCGGACCTCGAGCGCGCCATCAAAGCGGCCCGCGCCTCACGCGGCAAGCACGGGGCCCTGGACCCGCTCGTCCGCCGCGTGATCGCATGGCAAGAAGCGGGCCTGCGCGTGGTCATCGCCGCGCGCGCACAGACCCAGGTTGAGCGTCTGGTCACCCTGCTCCGCCACCGAGACGTGCGGGTGAAGGCCAGTCTTGGTCCGCTCGACCCGGCATTCCTCGACGGCAACAGCTCGTCCGCTCCGCGCGACACGGCCCTCGTCGTCGCAGGCGCCCTTGCGCGCGGCGTCATCGCTCCGGCCGAGGGGCTCGCGCTGGTGACGGAGGAGGAAATCTTCGGTGCCCGCGCCCACCGCCGAGCCGCTCGCGCCTCGGCCTCTTCCACGAAGCCCGCGCAGGCCTTCCTCGAGGACCTCCGCAACCTGGGTGTGGGCGACTACGTCGTTCACGTCGAGCACGGCATCGGCCGGTACCTCGGCCTCGTCCACAGGCAGGTCGGCGCAACCACGGTCGACCTCATCGCCGTGGAGTACGCCGGCGGCGACAAGCTCTACCTCCCGGTCTACCGCCTCAACCAGATCCAAAAATTCAGCGGCGGCGAAGGCGCCCCCAAGCTCGACCGGCTCGGCGGGCAGACCTTCGCCAAGACGAAGGCGCGGGTCGAGAAGAGCGTCCGCAAGATGGCCGACGAGCTCCTGCGCCTGTACGCCGAGCGCCGCGCCGCCACGGCCGAGCCCATTCCGCCTTCGGACGACGATTACCGTGCCTTCGAAGCGACCTTCCCCTTCGACGAGACCCCCGACCAGGCCCGGGCCATCACCGAGGTTGCGGCCGACCTCGAGTCCGGCCGTCCCATGGACCGCCTCGTCTGCGGCGACGTCGGCTTCGGCAAGACCGAGGTTGCCATCCGCGCCGCCTTCCGCGCCGCCAGCGCCGGCAGGCAGGTCGCCGTCCTCTGCCCAACCACGGTGCTCGCCCAGCAGCACTACCTCAGCTTCAAGTCCCGCATGGCCTCCTACCCCATCGAGGTCCGCGCCATGTCCCGCTTCCAGACCAAGCAGGAGCAGGACGAGGTCTCCCGCGGCCTCCGGGACGGCCGCGTCGACGTCGTGATCGGCACGCACCGCCTCCTCTCCAAGGACATCCACTTCAAGCGGCTCGGCCTGCTCGTGGTCGACGAGGAGCAGCGCTTCGGCGTCACCCACAAGGAGCGCATCAAGGCCCTCAAGACCAACGTCGACGTCCTCACGCTCTCGGCCACCCCCATCCCCCGCACCCTCCAGATGGCGGTCTCCGGCCTCCGCGACATGTCGATCATCACCACCCCCCCGGTCGACCGCCGCGCCATCCGCACCGTGGTTACCCGCCACGACGAGGCCGTCATCCGCGAGGCGGTCCTCCGCGAGCTCGGCCGCGGCGGCCAGGTCTTCTACGTCTACAACCGCGTCGAGGGCCTCTACGAGCGCGCCGCCCGCCTCGCCGAGCTCGTCCCGAGCGCCCGCATCTGCGTCGCGCACGGCCAGATGAGCGAGCAGAACCTCGAGCAGGCCATGCTCGACTTCGTCGAGGGGCGCTACGACGTCCTCTGCGCCACCGCCATCATCGAGAGCGGCCTCGACATCCCCCGCGCCAACACCATCCTCATCGACCGCGCCGACATGTTCGGCCTCTCGCAGCTCTACCAGCTGCGCGGCCGCGTCGGCCGCTCCAAGGAGCGGGCCTACTGCTACCTCATCGTCCCGCCCCCGAACGCCATGACCGACGAGGCCCGCGCCCGCATCGAGGCCCTCGAGCGCCACACCGAGCTCGGCTCCGGCTTCCAGATCGCCTCGCTCGACCTGGAGCTGCGCGGCGCCGGCGACCTCCTCGGCGCCGAGCAGAGCGGCACCGTCGCCCAGGTCGGCTTCGAGCTCTTCTGCCAGATGCTCGACGAGGCCGTCCACGAGCTCCGCGGCGAGCCCGTCGTCCACGACGTCGACCCCGAGCTCTCCTTCGACGCCGACGCACTTCTGCCAGAGGAGTACATTTCCGACGTAGGCGTACGTCTCTCCCTCTACAAGCGGCTCGCCGGCGCCGGCTCGGCCGAGGACGTCCAGGACCTCGCGGCCGAGATGGAAGACCGCTTCGGCCCGCCGCCGATCGAGGCGCGCCGGTTCGTGCACCTCATGCGGCTCAAGACCGAGCTGCGCCGGCTGAAGGCGCTCGCGTGCGAGGCGAGCGCCAAGGGGGTCACGCTGCACCTGCGCGAGGACACCCCGCTCGACCACGCCAAGGTGCTCCGGCTGGTCCAGCCGAAGGGCTCGCCCTACCGCATCTCGCCCGACATGCGGCTCTCCCGTCGCGCCAGGGACGGCGAGGCCTTCACGAGCGGGCTGGAGGCGACCGACAAGCTCCTCAGCGAGCTCGCCAGCTGCCTCAAGGACGACGCCTGATCGCGCCGCGGTCGTCGGCCTCGGGTCGCCCGGCTTACCTCGGGAGATCTCGCGGCGCGGGATTGACCACGATCCGGCCGCGCGGCGCGGCGGCGCGCGGCGCGGAGGCGACGCCGCGCTCGGGCGGTGATACCCTCGAGCGATGGGAGGGTATGGATGACCGATCGCCCGGATCGCGAGCGGCTCGAGGCGCTCCGGCGGATCTCGATGACGAGCTGGTACAGCCCCTTCCAGCTGGCCCGCGCCGCGCTCGACATGACCGTCTCCCGCCTGATGGGCGCGCGCGGCGACTTCCGGCTCATCGAGGCGATCGCGGGGCCGCAGCCGCCCTTTGACTACGCCGTCCGAAACGGCCTCACGCGCGACGAGCTCTGGATCGATTACGTGGCGGACACGGGCGACGGCTTCAACTCCACCTACGCGATCGCGAGCCTGCTCGCCCGGCAGACGCTCTCGCTGGGCGGACGGGAGACGCGGCGCGGAGAGGTGCTGATCATGGGCGGGGACCAGGTGTACCCCACGGCCACGCGGCAGGCGTACTGGACGCGCCTCGTCGAGCCCTACGCGGCCGCGCTCCCCAAGGCCGACGTGAAGGAGGCTCCGCACCTGTTCGCGATCCCGGGCAATCACGACTGGTACGACGGGCTGATGAGCTTCATGCGCCTCTTCGGCCAGAAGCGCACGCTCGGCGCGTGGCAGACGCTCCAGTCGCGGAGCTACTTCGCGCTGAGGCTCCCCCACGGCTTCTGGCTGCTCGGCGTGGACATCCAGCTGGAGTCCGACATCGATCAGCCGCAGATCGAGTATTTCTGCAAGCTGGCGAGGCACGACATGCGCGACGGGGATCGCGTGGTCATCTGCACCGCCGAGCCCGACTGGGTGAAGGGCGCCATCTACAACCCCGATCTCCAGAGCAACCTCGCGTTCTTCGAGAAGCAGCTCGCCGACGCGCGGCCCGGGATCGAGGTCGTCGCGCGCATCGCCGGTGACCTGCACCACTATCGACGCCACGAGTCCGCGGACGGCCGGCAGAACATCATCGCCGGCGGCGGCGGCGCGTTCCTCCACCCGACCCACGGCGAGCCGGTCGCCGTGGTCCGCTCCGGCTCGGGCGCGGACCAGCGCCCCTACACCCTGAAGGCGTCGTTTCCGTCAGAGTCGGAGTCGCGCCGCCTCGCCTGGCGCAACCTCTTGTTCGCCCGGTACAACCTCGGCTTCTGGCCCGCCGCGGCCTTCGTCTACATGCTCTCTTCGCTGACGCTGCCCCGGCCCGGTCCGGGCGCCGTCGCCTGGGTCCTCGTCGTCCTGCTCGTGTTCATCGTCTTCACCGACACGCACAAGACCTGGTATCGCCGCCTCGCCGGCTCGCTCCACGCGCTCGCCCACCTCGGGGCCGCGCTGGGGCTCGCTTATGCCGGCGGCGCGCTGCTCGACGTCGACGTCGGGAATCTCAAGTCCATGTGGAGCATCCTCGGCGTGACGCTCTTCGTCGGCGTGACCGGCGCCGTGGTCGGGTCGACGCTGATGGGCGTCTATCTCCTCATCTCGCTCAACGTCGCGCGGCGCCACGGCAACGAGGCGTTCTCGGCGCTCCAGATCGAGGACTACAAGAACTTCTTGCGGATCCACGTCCACCGCGACGGGCTCACCTTCTATCCCGTCGGGCTGAGGAAGGTCCCGCGCGCATGGAAGGTGGCCGCGGATCGCAAGCCCGGCGAGCCGCGCTTCGTCCCCGTTGGCGGCGCGCTCGCGCCGGAGCTCATCGAGGAGCCCATCACGATCCCGGCCGCGCCGCAGCATCGCCGCACCGGCCCGCCCGCCCCTGCCGCCGCGGCCGCCGGGCTCCGCGAGTGCCCCGCCGGCGAGCTGCGGAGCCGCCCCTCCGCCGCCGGTTCCACGGCGGACGCAGGGGCGCCGGAGCTGTAGGATCGTTCCTGCTGCATGAGGCAGTTCGCCTCAGCCGGGACATTCTGCCGTCTTCGTGACGAGCACAGCCTCGGCGGGGCGATCAGGGCGAGGCGGCGAGGTTGGGGAGGGTCGGCGGAGCGACCTTGGGGCAGATCTCGCGTTGCTCCCCGGGGGGCGCGAGCGGATCCTGGCCTTCCCGCGGGCATGAGCGCGGGCCGTTCGCGATGGCGTCCTGCTCGAGGTCGTCCGGGGTCCAGTCGCGGTTGATGCTGGGCGCGTTCGCGAGCCCCTCGGCGCACGCCGCGGAGGCGGCGACGAGGAGCAGCGCGAGCGCGGCGCGGATCGAGGATCCAAGAGAGCGTTTCATAGGCACATCCCATCTCCCCGCGGCGCCGGCGCTGGCCGCGCCGGCCCACGGAAGTCGTCAGGGTTTCCCGACGGGGTTCACGGTCCGTGCCAGGTCGAGGTTGCCGGGCTGATCGGGCTGCCGGGCCACCCATCGCGGCCGCCGGCCGCGGCCCGCGAGGCGGTCGAGCCGAGCGCGGCCAAGGCGGCGCCAGGCTCGGCGCGCGACCTGCGCATGGCTTGCGTCCCCGCGCAAATGCCCAAGGTGGTCGGCGGGGGGGTCCGTGCGGAGCGCGACCCCGGAAGGAGTGTCGATCATGGCGAGGGACGTCATCGAGATCCTCAACGATCTCATCCAGCTCGATCGCGACGCGATCGCCGCTTACGACCAGGCCATCGAGGCGTGCGAGCACGCTCAGACCCGGGAGATGCTCGCGCGGTTCAGGGAGGATCACGGGCGCCACGTGGTGGACCTGAGCGCGCATGTGACGTCGCTCGGCGGCGTCCCGGCGGCGAGCCGCGACCTCAAGGGCAAGCTCATCGAGGGGTTCACGGCGATCACGAGCATGGGAGACCAGAGCGCGCTGCTGGCGATGCGCGGCAACGAGGAGCTGACGAACCGGCAGTACCAGGCGGCGCTGAACGAGGGGCTCACGACCGAGGCGCGGGCGATCGTCGAGCGCAACTACGCCGACGAGCAACGGCACCTCGCGTGGATCAAGGACGCGCTGTCGAGGAAGGCCTGGGAGCAAGCCGCCTAGGCGGGCGGTCGGCCCGCGGCGGCGACGAACACGAGCGGAAGCAGGTTCTACGGTGGGGGTAATATGAAGTCGAATCGTTCCATCCATCTCGCGCTCGCCATGGGCGCGCTCGCAATCGCGCCGGCGCTCGCCGCCGCTCAGACGGGCAGCACGAGCCCGCCGCAGCAGCGCGAATCGGGCGCGCCGGGAGCGGCGCAGGGCGGCGCGCAGCGACAGCAGGGCGGCGGCGCCGAGCAGCGCGGCGGCGCCGAGCAGCGCGGCGGCGCCGAGCAGCGCGGGGCCCAGGGGCCGGCGCAAGGCGGCGCGCAGCGACAGCAGGGCGGCGCCCACGGAACGACCCAGGGCGGCGCGCAACGACAGGGCGATCAGCCTGGCGAGCAGCGCGCGCAGCAGCAGCAACAGCAGCAGCAGGGGCAAGGGCAGAAAAAGCAGGCGATAAAGCTCCAGGAGAAGATCTCGTTTCAGATGGACGAAGGGTGCACCTACACGGCTTCCGTGAACGGCCGGATCGAGCCCGCCGCGGCGAGCAGGGCGCAGCAGCCGTCGGGTGGCCAGCCCGGCGGCGGTAGCCAGGGACGTAGCGGCGCGGGGGCGCAGGGCCGGACCGGCGGAGCAGCGCAAGGTGGCAGCCAGGCCGGCGGCGCGCAGGGCGGCAGCCAGGCCCACGCGGGTGGCAGCCAGGCCGGCGGCGCGCAGGGCGGCAGCCAGGCCCACGCGGGCGGCAGCCAGGCCGGCGGCGCGCAGGGCGGCAGCCAGGCCCCCGCAGGCGGCGAGGCCGGGGGCGCTCAGGCCGGCGGCTTGGCCGGCGGAGCGCAGGGCGGCAGTCAGGCAGGGTCGGGGGCCGCCGACCAGGAGAGGGTGAAGCCCGACCTCACCGTCGCCGCGTCCGTGAGCTGTCCGAACGCGCCCGAGCTGCGGGTCACGGACACGCTGAAGACGGACACGTCCGTCACGCGCTCGGAGCTCGAGGACATGATCTCGCGCCGGGCGAGCATCGCGACCCAGAAGGGCGGGCGCTTCTGCATGGTCGTGCCGCAGTTCGAGCTGACGCGCGAGAAGCTGAGCGGCCGCAGCATCGCCCAGCTCTGCCGCGTGCCCGCGACAGAGCAGAAGCAGGGCATGCGATAGAGCGCGCCCTACGAGGCGCGCCGCGCCGCGAGCACCGGTATCGGACCGCTCCCGACGATCGTCAGAGAGAGCCGCGCTGGAGGGCGTCTGTTTCCACGAAGAGAGCGCCAGTGAGCGTTCCAGGAGGCGCGAGCCTCCTGGAACGCGCGGCGACGCAGCTCGTCGAGGAGAGGCTCAAATTAGAGGAGAGGGCAGGGCGTCGCCCGACCGATCACGTAGGGCCGCGTGTCGGCTTGATAAACGGTCCCGCCCGAGGTGACGCTCCAGCTGTGGCCCTGGCCGTTCAGACTTCCCGTGAGGCCCGACAGATTTCCCGAGAGATCGCTGTAGATCCGCAGAAACCCCGTCCCCGGGCCCGCGGTGAACGTGCCGCTGGCGCAAGTGCCCGTCCACCGGCTGTCGGGATACGCGGCGTTGCAGCCATGGACCGAGTTGGTGGAGTCGGCGATCGGCAGCGCCCACTGCTTCGTGTTCGCATATTTCGGATTCAACGCCGGGTCAGTCATGGTCAGCCCAAGCTGATGGGCCGCACCCGTGATGATCACGGTGTGCCCGCTGTACGATCCCGTCGTGCCTCTGCCGATGACGAGGACGTCGCCCGCCGCGATGTTGCCGGCGTTCGTGATCTGCGTGACGTTGGTCCCGGCGGAGAACTTGGCGTAGTACTCCAGCGAGGTCGGGCCGTTCTTGCCCCAGAGGTTGAAGATATCCGCGTCGTCGATCCCCCAAATGAGCTTCTGAGTCAACGTGAAGAACGAAGCACCGACGCCGACCGTCGTGTCCGGATCGAGAGAGATGGTGCCATCGATGATACCGAGCGCGCCGTCGGAGATATCCGAGCACGCATCCGCGGGAGCGGAGCTGAAAGCGACGAGCGAAACAGCAGCAGACGCCATCAGGAAACGAGCCGAATTGCTGAGCATGAATTACCTCGGTGACGGTTACTACGTTGCAGTTCCGCAGGCCGAGCAGATTCGGTAGAGGAAGTCGATCGGTCACAGCCAGAGAATCGCACCTGGTCGCGTCGAGCCTAGCATCCACTGTTTACTCCCCAACCAAGGTCTCCGTCAACACACTTCAAACAATTCGCCGAGTCTGCATATCATTTTTCTGGGTTCATGTAGGACACAAGAGGTTCTCGGCGGTCACCGCCGGACACCGTGCACCGGTCGACGGACGACTCGATGCATCGACTCCTCCGTCACGCGCCTGACGCTGCGCGCCAGCGCCTCCTGGAGGGATGGCCATCAAGGACCGACCCCAGAGATCGGCCTTGCTGGATTCCAGCAGGACTCCACGAGTGCCGGTTGCTGGGGCTGAATCGCGCCGCGACAAGAGGGGCGTCGAGGACGCGCCGGGCACAAGGCCGGGCGGACGGCGGCGCGTGGGGCGCCCGGCGGTGGAGACGTTGGCTGGACGCCCTGAATGAAGACGGGCAGAGGCGGCTTCACTCGGCCGCCTCGCCCGCCTCTCCTCCTCCCTCAGTACGGCAGCTCATCCAGCGCAGGCACCTCCGGCGGCCGCCCCCGCGCGCCGTTCTTCCCGGGCCGCGCGGTGGTCGGCACCCCGACACCGGGCTCCGTCGCCTCGCCGTCGTCCTCCAGCCCCGGCGGCGGCTGCGCCATGGACCGGCGCCCGGTGAAGCGGAGATCCCGCGCGATCACCTCGGTGCGGTAGCGCCGGATCCCGTCCTTCTCGTAGCTCGACGTCCGCAGCCCGCCCTCGATGAGCACGCCGTCGCCCTTGGTCAGCACCTTCGCGAGCGCCTCGGCGCGCGGCCCCCAGAACACGATGTTGTGCCACTCGGTGCGCTCCTTGGCCTCCTTGTTCTTGTCGACGAACGACTCGTTCGTCGCCATGCGCAGCTGGAGCACCGGCGTGCCATTGCCGGTGTAGCGCAGCTCGGGATCCGAGCCGAGGTTGCCCATGAGAATCACCTTGTTCAGACCTTCGTTCATGATGTGCTCCATTGGACTGAATGTCGTCTTCTGTCGTCGTTTGTTATCGTGGTCGTCGTCTGGACCATCTGCTGTCGTTCGTGCTCTTCTCTATGTTTGCCTGCCGTGGTGCGTCGCTCCTCATGAGGCGCCATGTCGTCGTGGATGACGAGGAGCGGGTCCGGCGGCGCCCCGTCGCCGGACTCGCCCTCTGCGGGCCTCGATCAGGAGTCCATCGCCGCGCTTCCCCCGGGCCGCGCCGGCGCGGGCGCCGCGGCGTCCACGGCGGCTCGGAGCGAGGTGGCGAGGGTCGGTTTGCCGATCAGCGCCTCTCGGGCGCGCTCCCTCCCCTGACCGATGTGCTCGCCACCGAACGACAGGTGCGCGCCGCTCTTCTCCACCACGCCGAGCTGGCAGGCGAAGTCGATCAGATCGGCAGCGCTGTCGATGCCGGATCCCCAGCGGATGTCGAACTCGGCCTCCCTGAACGGCGGAGCCATCTTGTTCTTGACCACCTTGACGCGCGTCCTCGACCCTATGGCCTCATCGCTCACCTTCACCGGCCCCACCCGGCGCACGTCGAGCCGCACGCTCGCGTAGAACTTCAGCGCGTTGCCGCCGGTGGTCACCTCGGGGTTGCCGAAGACGACGCCGATCTTCTGCCGGAGCTGGTTGATGAAGATGAGCGTCGTGTCCGTCCGGTGGCATATCCCCGTGAGCTTCCGCAGCGCCTGGCTCATCAGCCGGGCCTGGAGGCCCATGTGCGACTCGCCCATGTCCCCCTCGATCTCGGCCTTGGGCGTGAGCGCAGCCACCGAGTCGACCACGATCACGTCGACGGCGCTCGAGCGCGCGAGCATCTCGACGATCTCGAGCGCCTGCTCGCCGTTGTCCGGCTGCGAGACGAGCAGCCTGTCGATGTCGACGCCGATCGAGCGCGCGTACGTGACGTCGAACGCGTGCTCGGCGTCGATGAACGCGGCGACCCCGCCCACCCGCTGCGCCTCCCGCATCGCGTGGAGCGTGAGGGTGGTCTTCCCCGACGACTCCGGGCCGTAGATCTCGACGATGCGCCCCCGCGGATAGCCGCCGATCCCGAGCGCCGCGTCCAGCGACAGAGAGCCGGTCCGGATCAGGCCGATGTCCCTCGTCTCGCTCTCATCGTTCAAGGCCATGATCGCCCCTTTCCCGAACTGCTTCTCGATGGTGCCAACAACGGTCTTCACGGTGCGGAGCTTCTCGGCCATCTCGATCATCATGTTGGATTCTCCCTTGTCGAACGTGCTTGTCGTGGGCGCGCCCCCGAGCGCGCGAACAGCCGATACAGCGCGGCCGTCGGGGCGGCCGCGATCGCGCCCGCGTCGCTGCGGGCGCAATGGTCCTGGGTCGCGCGGCGGGCACACGCGCCCGCCGCGGCGGTGGCGGGCTCAGGCGCCCGCTGCTGCGGCCGGCGGCGGCCCGGAGGCGGCCTCGCGGTCGAAGAGCCGCGCTCCGATCGCCTCGGCCACGTGCGCGGCGCGCACGGCGCTGCTGCCGTCCATGTCGGCGAGCGTCCGGGCGACCCGCAGCACCTTGGTGTACGCCCGCGCCGAGAGGCCGAGCCGCTCCACGGCCGACGCGAGCACGCGCGCGCCCGAGGGATCGGGCATAGCGACGCGCGCGAGGTCGCGCGGGCCGAGCTCGGCGTTGTGCGTCGCGACGACCTCCCCCGCCTCGAACCGCGCGCGCTGCGCGGCCCGGGCCTCCACCACGCGCGCCCGCACCGCCGCGGAGCTCTCGGGCGCGTGGAGCGACGCGCGGCCGTCGCGGCGTTCACCTTCGGCCGCGCGGAGCGGCGCGCACAGGTGGGCGACGTCGACCGGAGGCAAGGTGATGTGCAGATCGATGCGATCGAGCAGCGGCCCGCTCAGCCGCGCGCGATAGGCGCGCACGCGGTCGAGGGAGCAGACGCACCGGTTCCCGCGGTCGCCGTAAAAGCCGCACGGACACGGGTTGATGGCGGCGACCAGGATCGGGCGCGCGGGGAAGACGACGCGGGCGCGGGCGCGGCAGAGGGCCACGGTGCCCTCTTCGAGCGGCTCGCGGAGGGCCTCGAGCACGCCGCGGCGGAACTCGAGGAGCTCGTCGAGGAACAGGCATCCATGGTGGGCCAGCGAGACCTCGCCGGGGCGGATCGGATCGCCGCCGCCCACGAGGCCCGCGGCGCTCACCGTGTGGTGCGGGGCGCGGAAGGGGCGAGTCGCGACAAGGCCCCTGTCAGGGGAGAGCAGGCCCGCGACCGAGTGGATCGCGGTGATGTCCAGCGCCTCTTCATGGGTCATGGGCGGCAGGATCGTGGGCAGCCGGCGGGCGATCATGGTCTTTCCGCTGCCTGGCGGGCCCATCATGATGAGGTTGTGCCCCCCGGCAGCCGCGATCTCGAGGGCGCGGCGCGCCCCGTGCTGGCCGCGGACCTCGGCGAGGTCCACCGCCGCGGCGCTCGGCTCCGCGGCGATCGTGGCCACGGATCCGGCGCCGGGAAGGGCCTTGTTGCCGCGGAGGTGCGCGACGACCTGGCCGAGGTGCTCGGCGATGAGGACGTCGACGCCGGCCACGCTCGCCGCCTCGCGCGCGTTGCCGTGAGGCACGATCGCGCGCGCGATCCCCTGCTCCGCCGCGCCGCGCAGCGCCGGGAGGACGCCGCGCACGGGGCGCACCGCGCCGCTCAGCGAGAGCTCGCCGAGCAAGCCGATCCGGTCGAGCCCCTCGGCCGGGACCTTGCCGAGCGCCGCGAGCGCGGCGATGGCGATGGCGAGGTCATATGCGCCGCCGCTCTTCTTGAGGTCTGCCGGGGCGAGGTTCACGGTGATCACGTATTCGTCGAGCTCGATGCCGAGTTGCTGGAGCGCGGCGCGGACGCGCACGCGGCTCTCGCGGACGCTCGCCTCGGCGAGGCCCACCATCTGGAAGAACGAGGGGCCGCGGCCCGAGTCGACCTCCACGCGGATGGGGTGGGCGTCGAGCCCGAGCAGCGAGAACGTGAGCGCCGTGGCCTGCATGCCCGAGCCCTTTCGCGAACAACGTGCCAGGCAGGGACAGACGCGATTTCGGGGACTTACGGGCCGGCGGGGGTGGCGGATGCGGCGGAGGGGGTGGCGGCCGCCAGGGGAAGGCGCCGGGACCGTGCACCACCGCCACGGGCCGGCTGCGCGCAGGATCGTGGTGCGCGCCCTGGAGCTCACCGAGCAGCAGCTCGCCGACGAGCCGTTGCGAGACGCGCAGGCACGTGCGATCCTCGCCGTGCTGAGCGACGCCATGCTCGCCTCGCTCAGGGAGCTGGCCATGGATCCGAGCAAAGTCCCTGAAACCCAAGCGTCTCGGCGTTTCCGGCTCTTCTTCGAAAGGCGGGGGAGAGCCGAAGGCAAGATCGAAGGCAAGCAGGAGGCCCTGCTCGCCGTGCTCGATGCGCGCGGCCTGCCGCTGACGGCGGAGGAGCGGGCTCACATCGAGGCCTGCACCGTCCTTGCGGAGCTCGATCGATGGATCGCCCGCGCCGCAACGGCCGCGTCCATGAGCGAGGTGTTCGCGCCGAAGCCGGCCAGGGCGGCGCGCCGCTCGACCGCCGGGCGCCCCGCGCGCGTCCCGGAGCGGGAGGGGCGGACGTCGCCGAGCCCGCGCAAGCCGACGCGGGCGTCGTAACGAACGCGCCGGCTTCCCCGGCCGCATCCACATCCGCGGGCCCACCCGTCGCGTACTGCCTGCATTGACACAGCCGCGCGAGGAGCACAGGGAGGGATCCGAGCCACACGAATGCGCTGCATGGCGCCGAGGGCGAGCGGCCGAGGCGGAGCCGCCCCTGGCCGCCCGACCCCGCGGCCTCGATCGCCCGGCCCCGTGCAGGGAGACGTGCTCATGCGTGTTGCCAGCGACATCGGCGGGACATTCACCGACCTCGTCGCCTTCGACGAGGAGACAGGAGAGCTCTCGCTGGCCAAGGTCCCCACCACACCGGACGATCTCACGCGTGGTGTCCTGGAGACCCTCGATGGGGCGCGGATCGACGCCGCCCGGATAGGCTCTTTCATCCACGGCACCACCCTGATCATCAACGCCCTCACCGAGCGCAAAGGCGCGCGCACCGGGCTGCTCACGACGCGGGGCTTTCGCGACGTCCTGGAGATCGGCCGGGCCAACCGGCCGGACATCTACAACCTCTCGTTCCGCAAACCAGAGCCCTTCGTCCCCCGAGATCTCCGCCTCGAGGTCACGGAGCGGCTGGACCACAAGGGCGACGTGCTCACGCCGCTCGACGAGGACAGCGTGCGGCGCGGCGTCCGCGCGCTCCTCGACCGGGGCGCCCGCGCGATCGCCATCTGCTTGCTGCACGCGTACCGGAACCCGGCCCACGAGCGCCGCGCCGCCGAGATCGCCCGCGCGGAGGCCCCCGCCACACCGGTGAGCGCGTCGTCCGAGATCACGCGGGAGTGGCGCGAGTACGAGCGCACGAGCACCGCGGTGCTGAACGCCTACGTCCTGCCGCTCGCCGCCGCGTACCTGAGCAGCCTGGAGAGCAGCCTGAAGAGGCGCGGCGCGGCCGGCCCGTCGCTCCATCTCATGCAGTCGAGCGGCGGCATCACCACGTTCCACGAGGCGAGCTCCGCGCCCATCCGCCTCGTCGAGTCCGGGCCTGCAGGCAGCGTCCTCGGCGCCGTCGCCCTCGGGCAGCTGCTCGGGGAGCGCGACATCATCTCCCTCGATATCGGGGGAACGACCGCCAAGTGCGCCGTCCTCCAGGGCGGGGAGGCGCGCGTCACCACCGACTACAAAGTGGAATGGACCCCGACGTCCCCCGGATACCCCCTCATGATCCCCGTGATCGATATCGAGGAGATCGGCGCCGGCGGCGGCTCGATCGCCCGCATCGACGAGGCCGGACGGCTGGAGGTCGGCCCGCGGTCGGCAGCCGCCGTGCCGGGACCGGCCTGCTACGGTCGAGGTGGAGAGGAGCCGACCACCACCGACGCGAACCTCCTGTGCGGCCGCATCAACCCCGCATACTTCCTCGGCGGCCGCATCCCGCTCGACGTGCAGGCCGCCCGCAGGGCGATCCGCCGCATCGCCGCGCCCTGCGGCCTCACCGAGGCGGAAGCCGCGCGCGGGATCGTCCGCCTCGCGAACGCGATCACGGAGGGCCTGCTCAGGCGCGTGACCCTCCGCCGCGGGCACGATCCGCGGGAGTTCGCGCTCGTCGCCTTCGGCGGCGGCGGCTCGATGCACGCCTCGGCCCTGGCGCGCAGCCTCCGGATCCGGCGGGTGGTCATCCCGGTCGCGCCGGCGCATTTCTCGGCCTGGGGCATGCTCATGGCCGATGTGCGGGCCGACCTCGTGCGGACCGCGCTGGTGCGCGCCGAGCCCTCGCAGACAGCCGCGCTCGCCGCGCTCCTCCGGGAGCTCGAGCTCGAGAGCAGCGCCCGCGTCTGCCGGGGAGGGCTCGACCCGGCCCGCGTCTCCACGCGCCGCTTCGCCGAGCTGCGTTATGCCGGCCAGGAGCACACCGTCAAGGTCCCCCTGCCCGCCGGCGCGCTCGACAGCGCTACGTTGAAAGAGACCCTGGGGCGCTTCCACGCCCTCCACGAGCAGCGCTTCACGTTCCGCCTGGACGCGGCCGTGGAGATCGTGAGCCTCCACGTCGCAGCCGTCGGCGCCGTGGACAGGCCGCGTCCGGCGCGGCTCGATCGCTCCCCGCCGGATCCCACGCCGGCGCGCAAGGGCGCTCGCGCCGTCGACTTCGACGAGCTCGGCGTCCTGGAGAGCCCCGTTTACGACCGCGCTCGCCTGAGGCCCGGCATGCGCGTCGAAGGCCCCGCGGTCGTGGAGGAGCCGGCCGCCTCGACGGTCCTGCTTCCAGGAGATCGCCTCACGCTGCACGAGCAGGGCAGCCTCCTCATCGACATCGACACCCCCGCCGCCGGGTGAAGCGCACCTCGACCCCCCTGAGCCGACGGATCCGTCATGAGCACGAGAACGAGGATCGATCCCTTCACGCTCGAGATCATCAAGAACGAGCTCATCGCCGCGGGCGACGAGATGTTCCACGCGCTGCAGCGGGCCGCCATGAGCCCCATCATCTACGAGGTCCTCGACTACGCCGCCGGGCTCACGGATGCGCGCGGAGACCTCCTCACCCAGGGCAACGGCGTCGCCGACTTCATCGGCGCGCTGAGCTTCGGCGTGGCCCATGTCCTCGACAAGTTCGGGAGAGAGCGCCTGGCGAGCGGCGATGTCGTCATCCTGAACGATCCCTACGTGGGCGGCGGCACGCACCTCTCCGACGTCGCGCTGATCCTGCCGATCTTCCACGAGGGCGAGCTCGTCGCGTTCGCCGTGGACAAGGCGCACTGGACCGAGGTCGGCGGCAAGGACCCAGGCTCCTGGACCACGGACGCGACCGATGTGTTCCAGGAAGGGCTCCAGTTCCCGGGTATCAAGCTCTTCAAGGCCGGGAAGCCCGACGAGGGGCTCCTCGAGCTCATCCGCGCCAACGTGCGTACCCCCGACGCCACGCTCGGCGACCTGTACGCCTGCGTGGGCGCGCTGCGCGTCGGCGAGCGCGCGCTGCACCGCGCTCTCCGCAGGTTCGGCAAAGACACCGTCCTCCGCGCGATGCAGGAGCTCCTCGGCGAGGGAGAGCGCAGGGCTCGCCTGGAGCTGGAGAGGCTCCCCCGCGGGACCTACGAGGCGACCGACTTCATCGACGATGACGGCGTCGGGAACGGCCCGTTCGAGGTGCGGGTGAAGGTGACGATCGGAGAGAGCTTCCTCTGCGACTTCACGGGGACGAGCGCGCAGGTGCCGGGGCCGGTCAACTGCGGCCGCACCGGCCTGCATTCCGCGGTACGCCAGGCCTGGAAGGCGATCACCGATCCGTCGCTCCCGACCAATGAAGGCGTGTTCCGACCGGTCCAGGTCGTGTGCCCCCCGGGGACGATCTTCACGGCCAACAGGCCGGCCCCCGTCTCCACCTACTGGGAGACCATGCAGTACGCGACGGATCTCGTCTGGAGAGCCCTGGCGCACCTCGCCCCGCGCCGCCTGACCGCCGGACACTTCCTCTCCGTCTGCGGCACGATCATCCATGGCATCCATCCCGACGACGGGACTCCCTACCTCCTCGTCGAGCCGCAGGCGGGCGGCTGGGGGGCGGGCGCGGACAAGGACGGCGAGAACGGCCTCGTCTGCGCCGGCGACGGCGAGACGTACATGATCCCGGTCGAGATCTGCGAGGCACGCTATGGGCTCCGCGTCGAGCAGTACGCGCTGGATATCGTGGACGGCGGCGCGGGCGAGCGCCGCGGCGGGCGGGGCCTCGTGCGCGACTACCGCGTCACGTCGGCGTGGGCCAAGGTGACCGCGACCTTCGGTCGGCATCGATTCCCGCCATGGGGGCTGAACGGCGGCCAGCAGGGCTCTCCCAACTACATCGAGCTCGTGCACGCGGACGGCAGCCGGACCGCGACGGGCAAGTGCGCCCGTCACCTCCTCAAGCGCGGAGAGCTCTGCCGGCTGCACACGGGCACGGGCGGCGGGTACGGCGATCCGGCGCGACGGAGCCGCGAGCGCGTGATCGACGACCTGCGCTGCGGCTACATCACCGAGGAGCAGGCCAGGCGCGATTACGGCGTCGACCTGGCGCGTGAGCCCGGAAGCGCCGCCCTCCCCTCGAAGAGAGGATGAGCCTCACGGCGTCCTGTGGAGGTGACCGCTCATGCGCATGGGCATCGATGTCGGCGGGACCAACACCGACGCTGTGATGATGGATGGCAGCGAGGTCGTGGCAAAGGTCAAGGTGCCGACCACGGCCGATGTGAGCGGCGGCGTCCTCGACGCCGTGGTCCGCCTGCTGGAGCGGGCGCGGGTGCCGGCCGGCCTGATCCGCGGCGTCATGCTCGGCACCACCCATTTCACGAACGCGCTCATCGAGCGCCGCCGGCTGCAGGAGGTCGCGGCGGTGCGGCTCGGGCTGCCGGCGACCGCGGCGCTGCCGCCCATGGTCGACTGGCCTCGCGACCTGAGCAGCGAGCTCGGCGATCACCGCTTTCTCGTCCATGGAGGCCACGAGTTCGACGGTCGCAGGCTATCGCCGGTCGACGCGGGCGAGCTGCGCCGCGTCGCCCGGGAGATCGGCCGGAGGGGCATCCGCTCCGTCGCGATCACGGGCGTCTTTTCGCCGGTCAACCCCGAGGCCGAGCTCGAGGCCGCGGCGATCCTGCGGGAGGCGCTGCCGGACGCGTCCCTCAGCCTGTCGCACGAGATCGGCCGGATGGGGCTCCTCGAGCGTGAGAACGCCACCATCCTGAACGCCTGTCTCGCGGACCTCGCGAAGACGACCGTCGGCGCCTTTCGTGAATCCCTGGCCAGGGCCGGCGTGTCGGCGCCGCTCTACCTCACCCAGAACGACGGCACCCTGATGAGCGCCGACCGGGCGGAGCGCTCTCCGGTGAGCGTCGTGTGCTCCGGCCCCACGAACTCGATGCGCGGCGCCGCGTTCCTCACGGGCCTCACGGACGCGATCGTGGTCGATATCGGCGGCACCACCACCGACGTGGGCGCGCTGCGCCGCGGGCTCCCGCGCGAGGCGTCGATGACGCTGCAGGTGGCGGGGGTGCGCTGCAACTTCCGCATGCCCGACGTCCTGTCCATCGGTCTCGGCGGCGGGGCTCACGTGCTCGACGACCCCCTCCGGATCGGGCCGCGCAGCGTCGGCCACGAGCTGGATCGGCGAGCGCTGGTGTTCGGCGGCGACACGCTGACAGCCACCGACATCGCCGTGGCAGCGGGGTTCGCCGCCATCGGTGACCGCGCGAGGGTCGCGCACCTGGCAGGCGAGCTCGTCGCGCGCGCGGCCCGGCGGATCCACGAGATGGTCGAGGCCGCCATCGACCGGAGCAAGCCCGCAGCGGGCGACATCCCGTCGATCGTGGTGGGCGGCGGCTCCTCGCTGATCTGGAGGCCGCTCCAGGGGATCTCCGAGATCATCAGGCCCGAGCACGCCGAGGTCGCCAACGCGGTCGGCGCCGCCATCGCGCAGGTGTCCGGCGAGGTGGACCGGATCGTCGACCTGGAACACCTCTCCCGGGACGACGCGCTGGCCGAGGCGCAGGCAGAGGCGATCGCGAGGGCCTCGGCCGCCGGCGCTGACCCGACCAGCATCCAGCTCCTCGACGTCGAGGAGGTGCCGCTCGCCTACCTGCCGTCGAGCGCGATCCGGATCCGGGTCAAGGCGGCCGGCGATCTGCGGAGCGGGTGAGGGAGGCCAGGATGGGATTCACGCTCGAACGCAAGGACCTGCGCGACCTGTCCCTCGGCGCCGCCTTCCTGGGCGCGGGCGGCGGCGGAGATCCCTATATCGGCCGGCTGATGCTCGAGCGCGCGATGGCGGAAGGGCGCCGCGTGGAGATCGTCCAGATCGAGGAGGTGGCAGACGGAGATCGCGTGATCCCCACGGCGATGATGGGCGCGCCGACCTGCGTCATCGAGAAGATACCTCGAGGCGACGAGGCCGCGCTCTCGCTGCGCCGGCTGGAGGCGTTCCTCGGCGTCCGGGCGGCGTGCACCATGCCCGTCGAGGCGGGCGGGATGAACGCGACAGTGCCGCTCCTCGTGGGAGCGCAGCTCGGGCTGCCTGTCGTGGACGCGGACGGCATGGGCCGAGCCTTCCCCAACCTCTACCAGGATACGTTTCATGTCCACGGCGTCCCCGGAACGCCGATGGCGATCACGGACGAGCACGGCGATACGGTGATCCTCACGGCGCGCGATGACTTCAGGAAGGAGTGGATCGCCCGCGGCGTCACGATCCGCATGGGAGGCTGCGCGCACATCGCGGAGTACCCCATGGATGGGCGAACGGCGCGGCGAACCGCGATCGCCGGCACCCTGGGCGTCTGTGTCGCGCTCGGGAGGGCGATCCGGGAGGCCAACGAGCAGCACAGCGATCCGTTCGATCGCCTCGTCGGTACCCTCCGCGACACGCCCTACCGTCACGCCCGCGTCCTCTGGACCGGCAAGGTGATCGAGGTCTACCGCCGCACCACCGAGGGCTTCGCCAGGGGCAGGGTGCGGCTCCGGGACACCGAGGGATCCGGGGAGACGCTGGACGTGCTGATCCAGAACGAGAACCTGGTCGCCCGCGCCGGGGCGCGCGTCCTGTGCAGCGTGCCCGATCTCGTATGCATCCTGGATCGCGAGACCGCGGAGCCGATCACGACGGAGGCGCTGCGCCACGGGCAGCAGGTGAAGGTCGTGGGCGTCGCCGCGCCGCCGATCCTGCGCGCGCCCGGGTCGCTGGAGGTCTTCGGACCGCGCGCTTTCGGCATCGACCTTGATTTCGTTCCCGTCGAGGAGACCGCGCCGTGAGCGCGCGCCACGGGCGCGAGGCTCCGCGCGCGATCCAGCGCCACGGCGGCCGGGCCGCGATCGGGCGCGACGACTTCCCCCTGGCGCGGGTGCCCGAGGCCGAGCGCTACCCGTGGTGGAGCGTCGCCGTCCAGCGGTTCGGCGAGCTCTCCGCGCTGTCTCAGCTCCTCCTCGGCGCCACGCTGGGTTTCCACATGACGTTCTGGGGCGCCTTCTGGGCGCTGACGCTGGGCGTCGTCGCCCTGGAGATCGTCGCGGTGCTCACCGGGATCGCCGGCCAGCGAGAGGGCCTGTCCACGGTTGCCCTCGCCCAGTGGTCCGGCCTGGGGCGTCACGGCTCCTCCCTGTTCGGCCTGTGCATGGCGGTGAGCCTGGTCGGGTGGTTCGGTGTCCAGAACGCCATCTTCGCCGAGGGCCTCGCGGCGCTTACCGGCGCGGCGATGCCGCTGTGGGCTTACTGCATCGTCACCGGCGCCGCCGTCACGCTGATCGTGATCCGCGGGTTCCGCTCGATGGCGTGGACCTCGTACATCACGGTTCCCCTCTTCCTGGTCCTGAGCGCCTGGGCCATCCGGAACGCCCTCGCCCGGCACGAGCTGGCCGATCTCCTGTCGATGCCCCCGAGCGGCGAGCCCATGAGCGTCGCCGCGGGCGCGACGCTGGTGGCCGGCGGGTTCATCGTGGGCGCGGTCCTCACCCCCGACATGACCCGCTACAACCGTTCGGCGGCCGACGTGGTCAAGCAGACCCTCGTCGGGGTGACCCTCGGTGAGTACACGATCGGCCTCACCGGCGTGCTCCTGGCGCACGCCGTCCAGAGCCCGGATGTCGTCCACATCGTGACGACGGAGGTCGGGGTCGCCGGGGCGGCGATCCTCGTGACGGCGACGTTGAAGATCAACGACTGGAACCTCTACTCGGCCTCCCTCGGCCTGGTGAACGCGATCCATCAGACGGCGGGCCGCCGCGTCGGGCGGAGCGCGATGACGCTCGCGGCCGGCGCGGCGGGGACGGCGCTCTCGATCGCCGGGATCCTGGAGCGCCTCACCGGATTTCTCACGCTGCTCGGGGTCGCCTTCCCGCCCGTCGCCGGCATCATGATCGCCGACTACTACGTTGTCCGCCGGCATCGCGCGGCGCTCGAGCGCACCCGGTCCGCCGGCGCGCTTCCCCCGCAGGTGGAACCCCTGAGCCTCCGCCCGCTCCTCGCCTGGGCAGGCGGGGTGGCGGCGGGATACCTCATCCACGCCGGCATTCCGGCCATCAACGCGCTCCTGGTCGGCTTTCTCTCCCACGTCGCGCTGAACCGGAAAAAGACGGACTGACGAGGAACGCCGCGCAACCCCACGTTCCCTGTCCGCTCGAATCGCCACGCATCTCCCGTCGTCCGCTCGCTGGCCGTCACGCGCTTTCGCCAGCTGAGCGAGCGATGCGACCGCCGAGAGCGACTCTCGCGCTCCGTGCCTCCCGGTGACGCCCGCCCCGGGCACCTTCGTTGCAACGCCCCCACGCGAGGAATCTCACGAGGCCGCGAGCGCGGCATCGCGCGCGGCGCATCTCCATCGAAAGGCAGGTACCCATGAGCACTCTTCGGAAAATCCAAGCCGGCGTTGGGCTCGCGCTCGTGACGGCGTTCGCCTCCCTGACGGCGCCCGCCTCGGCAGACGACGCCGCACCTGCGAGCGACGAGGCCTCGTCCCGGCAAGCAGGGCTCCAGTGCACCATGTCGTCGACCATCAGCTATACCGGCAGGGAATGGGGCATGGTGTCCCTGACGCGGTGGCCGGGGATCTGTAAGCGAGTGCGCATCGGCGGCCCCGCGCCGGCGGAGTACCCGTCCTGCCACCAGCGCGCCAGGAACGAGCTCGGTTGCCACACGGTCGTCGACTGATGGATGGCCGCGCCCGTGACCGGCGCGTGAGCGCGCCGGCTCACACCGCCGGATGACGCCCTCGAGAGAGCCCGGAGCGGGCGCGGCGCGCGGCCTCGAGCGCGCTACCCGGGCGCGCGATACCTCGCCACGACGATCGTGATGTCGTCGTCCGGGCTCGGGCACCAGCCCTCCACCTCCTCGAGGATCCGGTCGCGGATCGCGTCCACGGACGCCGTCGGGACAGCCTCGATCGTGGCGCACAGCCGCTCCAGCCCGAACTGCTCGTGATGGGCGTTGCGCGCCTCCGTCACGCCGTCGCTGTAGAGCACGAGCACGTCCCCGTCTTCCAGGAAGAGCTCGGAGTCCCACGTCATCGGCCCGATCTCGGGCAGCGCGCCGATCCAGACCCCGGAGCTCGAGATGCACGTGCAGCGCCGCGTGCGCGCCGAGCACACGATCACGTCGTCGTGCGCGCCGGCGAACGTCACGCGCCCGTCGCGCTCGTACCGGAGCAAGAGGAGCGTCGCGTGCTCGTCGCGATCGAGGCGTCCACGGACGTTCCTGTAAACCGCCTTGTTGAGCGCCGCGACCACCCTCGCCGGGCTCGCGCTCGGGTCGTTGCACGTCAGCGCCGACACCATGCTCTGGATCATCAGCATGATGAGGCCCGCCGCGAGGCCGTGCCCGGCCACGTCGCCGATCCCGAGCCAGCCGCCCCCGGGCGTCGCGATGACATCGTAGTAATCGCCGCCGACCTCGGCCGCCGGCTTCATGACCGCGCAGAGGTCGAGCCCCTCGATCGAGAGCTGCTTCGGCACCAGCGTGGTCTGGATACGCGCCGCGACCTGGCTCTCCTGGCGCATCCGCTCCTGCTCCAGGCGCTCGCGCAGCTCCACCTCCCGCACGACGTCCCGGTGCAGCGCCGCGGCCTTGACCGCCGAGCCGAGCTGGAGGCGCAGCACGTCGTAGCTCATGTCGCTGGCGCGGTTGTCGAGCACCGCGACGCCGTACATCTCCACGTCGCCGAACGCGACCGGGAGCACGACCATGCTGCTGCGCTCCGCGGCCCCGAGGAACCCCGGGGGCGCGAGGCGGCGCGCCGGGAAGCTCTCCGGCGGCGCCTCCACCTCGCGGCCGCGTTCCATCAGGAACAGCGGCCGCAGCGTGGCGCGCTGGGCATCGTCGTACAGCGACACGGCCACGTGCGAGAGCTGCATCCGCGGCACCTCCGACGAGAGCAGGCCCTTGAGCACGGGCAGGCTCAGGCACGCGGCGAAGCCCCGCGCGCCGTAGATCACGTCCATCGCCGCGAGCTCCACGTTGAGCCGCCGCTCGCCCTCGACGTGCACGGACTCGCTGCCGATCAGGATCCGCGCAGCGTGCCAGAGCGGCTCCAGCGCCGCCGCATCGCCGCCCGCGGGCGACGGGCCGACCCGCGCGCGCAGGAGCGAGATCACGGCCTGGAACTGGTCGAGGAGCACGCCCTCGCGCCTCGCCTCGTCGAGCAGCGCCTCGAGCGCGCGCAGGAAGCGACCCCGATCGCCAGCGAGCTCCTCCTCCAGCGCGGCCAGCAGATCGCCCGCCCAGCCGTCGAGGGCGCCGACCGGGATCGCCACGCTCCTCCTGAGCGCGCCCTCCAGCGACGCCCGCTGCTCGGCGACCGGGCGCGGATGGCCCCGCACCGACGGAGACGGCGGCAGGAGCGTGTCGCCCGCGTGGTACGCGCAGCCGCAGGACTCGCGCCGCGTGAGCTCGACCGCCGCGAGCGCGAGGCCCGGCACGTCCTCGCCGTCGATCAGGCCGAGGATGGTGCTCACGCCCATCTCCCCGAGCCGCTTGATGGGCTGGCGCACGGTGGTGAGCGACGGCTTCGTGAAGCGGGCGATGCCGACGTCATCGAAGCCGCACACGAGGACGTCCTCCGGAATGCGGAGCCCCGCCGCCTTGAGCACCTCGATCGCCCCGAGCGCCATCCGGTCGTTGGCGGCCACCACGGCGTCGAAGTCGACCCCGCGCGCCAGGATCTCGCGCATCGACGCGCGCCCGGTCGGTATCGTGAACGCGCCGACCGCCACGAGGCGCTCCTCGTAAGGGAGCGCCCGCGCGTCGAGCGCCCTCCGGTAGCCGAGGGCGCGCAGCTGCGCCTCCTCGCTGTTGAACGGCCCGCCGAGGTACGCGACGCGCCGGCGCCCGTGCTCGTCGCAGAGGTGCGCGACCGCGATCTCGCTCCCGAGGGCGTTGTCGACCATGAGGCTCGGGACGCCGTCGATCGCCATCCCGATGCTGCACACCGGCAGCGGCGCGAAGGACCGGCAGAACGCCCGCATGGCGTCGACGCCGCCGTAGGGGGAGAGCGTCGACGAGGCGACGATGACGCCGTCGGCCGTGTCCGGGCCGATGAGGTGATAGAAGGTGCTCCGTTCAGCCCCGTCCGGCCCGAGCGCGCTGGACGGGTCGCCGAAGACCGTCAGGAGGTTGACGTCGTGCGCCTCGGCCGCGCGCTCGACCCCGGCGCGCAGCTCGGACTGGTAGTCGCCGACGACATTGTCGATCAGAAACGCGACCGTCCGGCGCTTCCTCGTCATGGCCTCAGGTCCTCGGCTCACGCGTCGGCGATCGAGACCAGCTCCGGGCACATGCGATCCAGGGGCCTCAGGCTCCGCCGCTGCCACGCGAGCTGGGCGTCCGTCACGAACCGTATCCTGCATTTCATTCCATGGCCGGCGAGGCCGCAGATGAGGCTGACGAACGCCTTGAGGCAGCTCGAGCTCATGAAGCACAGGCCGCGAACGTCGAGCTCGAGCGTGCTCACCGAGAGGCGCATCACCTCGCCCTCCAGGGCCTTGACCACCCTGCCGAGCGGCGCGGCCGCCGCCATGTCCCCCCTGCCGGTGAGCCTGACGCAGAGGGTGTCGTCCCTCAGGGCAGGCTCGATCCCGAAGCTGTCGGTGACGACGGGATCCAAGCGCAAGCTCCTCATCTCCCCTCCATTCCTCGACCGGCGCGCGATGCTCGCCGGGTCGCCTCCCGCGGTGACGCCGCCGGTGGCTGGTCCGGTGATCGATACGAGCCCTCCACCCTACGGTGTCCTCGGGCCGGATCCAATCCCCTCCCGCATGCGCGGTCGTTCGGAGCGCATGTGGGAGGCGCGCACGTCGGAGATGTGCTCTGTGCCCAGTACCCAGGTCCGCGGTGCGCGAGCGGCATCCGTATTCCTCATCACAGCCGAGCCCGATCCCCCGCTCCGCCAGTGCGCCGATGCGGCACGGCACCGGCGTCTCGCGGCGGGATACCGGGGCTCGTCGACGTGAGGACGTGAGCGGCGCGCGCCGCTCACGTCGACGAGCGCCAGCCCCCCACGCGCGGCCCCCCACGCGCGGCCCGCCTCACGCGCGCGACCAGCCGCCGTGACGCGCCGTACGGCGCGCCGCCGCACTCGACGCCTACATCAGCGGCAGAGATGTGGGTTCGACGAGAGATCGCGCGTTTCCAAAAAATCGCATCGACCATCTTTGCACGCTTGAACAATCATTTGATTTTGGCTTACAGTCTTGGATTGTCGTTGCGTGGCTGGGGAGCCACTCGACACCACGGAGGCATCATGACTCGATTGCCCGGTTCACGGTGGGCGACGATGGGCGCTCTCGTCGCATCCCTGACTGCAGTATCGCTCTCCGGAGCGCCGGCGCTCGCGGCGCCGTCGTTCACCGCCTTCGAGAGCGGCCAGGTAAGGCCGCTGGCCATCTCACCTGACGGAAAGCTGCTCTTCGCCGTCAACACGCCTGACAACCGCCTCGAGGTCTTCCGCATCGGGAGCGGTGGCCTGGAGCACCGAACCTCGATATCGGTCGGCATGGAGCCCGTGGCCGTCGCCGCCCGCAGCGACAGCGAGGTCTGGGTCGTCAACCATCTGTCGGACAGCGTGAGCGTCGTCCAGCTGGGCCTCGGCGGCTACAGCGGGCGCGTCGTGCGCACGCTCCTCGTGGGCGACGAGCCGCGCGACATCGTGTTCGCCGGTCCGGGGCGGAGGCGCGCCTTCATCACGACCGCCCACCGCGGCCAGAACAGCCCCATCGATCCGCAATTCACGACGCCGGGCGTCGGCCGCGCCGACGTGTGGGTGTTCGACGCGAACCAGCTCGGCACGTCGCTCGGGGGTGATCCGCTCAACATCATCACCCTCTTCAGCGATACGCCGCGCGCCCTCGCCGTGACGCCGGACGGCACCCGCGTGTACGCGGCGGCGTTCCACTCCGGCAACCGCACCGCCACCGTCAACGAGGCGCTGGTCCCCGACGGCTTCGGGCCGAACGGCGCGCCCGGACCCAGCACCAACTTCGAGGGAGTGCCGGCGCCGGAGGTCGCCGTCATCGTGAAGTACGACGGCGGACACTGGTACGACGAGCGGGGCAATCTCTGGGACGACCAGATGAGGTTCTCGCTGCCCGACAAGGACGTCTTCGTCATCGACGCCACGGCGAACCCCCCCGCGTGGATCAGCGGAGAGCAGGGCTTCTTCTCCGGCGTCGGGACGATCCTCTTCAACATGGCCGTCAATCCGGTGAACGGGAAGGTCTACGTCGCCAACACCGAGGCCATGAGCCAGAAGAACTTCGAGGGGCCCGGCATCTTCGCCGGCGAGACCACGCGCGGCCACCTGCACGAGAGCCGGATCACCGTCCTCAGCCCGGGGAACGTCGCGCCGCGTCACCTCAACAAGCACATCGACTACAGCACCTGCTGCGCCCCCGTCCCGAACGCGGAGAACGCGAAGAGCCTCGCCTTCCCGCAGGAGATGGCCGTGACCAGCAACGGCCAGACGCTGTACGTCGCCGCGCTCGGGTCGAGCAAGATCGGCGTCTTCAGCACCGCCGCGCTCGAGAACGACACGTTCGTGCCGAGCACCGCGAACCAGATCCCGGTGAGCGGCGGCGGGCCGACCGGGCTCGTGCTCGACGAGAGCAGGAATCGCCTCTACGTGCTCACGCGCTTCGACAACTCCATCTCGATCATCAACACCACGTCGAAGACCGAGGTAGGACACGTCCCGATGTTCAACCCCGAGCCGGACAGCATCGTGAACGGCCGCCGCTTCCTCTATGACGCCTCGCTCACGTCGAGCCACGGCGACTCGGCCTGCGCGAGCTGCCACGTCTTCGGCGATCTCGACGACCTGGCCTGGAACCTCGGCAACCCCGACGCCCCCGTCGTGCCGGACCCGGGCCCGTTCCCGTTCGGCCTCTACGACGTCATCTTCAACCAGCCCATCAACGACCCGATCTTCCACCCGATGAAGGGTCCGATGATGACGCAGAGCCTGCGCGGCCTCGCCAACCACGGCCCGATGCACTGGCGCGGCGACCGCACCGGGGGCAACCTCGAGCCGTCCGCGCAGCCGGACGACGGGGCGTTCGACGAGCGGGAGGCCTTCCGGCAGTTCCAGGTGGCGTTCTCCGACCTGCTCGGACGCAGCGGGCCCCTCCCCGCGCAGGACATGGAGGCGTTCACCGACTTCATGCTCCAGGTCACCTATCCGCCCAACCCGATCAGGAACCTGGACAACTCGCTCACGCCTGACCAGCAGGCAGGGAAGGACTTCTACAATGGCCCCATCGTGAACTCGATCGCGAGCTGCGGCGGCTGCCACGTGGTCGACCCCGACGCCAACCCGGGCGACGACTTCCCCGGCTTCTTCGGGACCAGCGGCGCCTCCGTCTTCGACTTCCAGACGCAGCTCTTCAAGATACCGCAGCTCCGCAACGTGTACACCAAGGTCGGCGCCTTCGGCCTCCCGGATATCCCGTTCGTGTTCCTGTCGCGCGACAACCAGCACATGGGAGACCAGATCCGCGGGTTCGGCATCCTGAACAACGGCACCGTCGACACGATGTACCGGTTCTTCTCCGCGATCGGGTTCTCCGATCAGTTCCCGAACAACCCCGACGCCCTCCCCTTCACCCCGGCGGGCGACGTGCTGCGCCGGCAGCTCGAGGCCTACGTGCTCGCCATCGAGAGCAACATGGCGCCGATCGTCGGCCAGCAGGTGACGCTCAAGCACAACAACAGCGGGGTGGCCGGGCCGCGCATCGATCTGCTCATGGATCGCGCCGACGTCGGGGAGTGCGATCTCGTGGCGAAGACCCAGGGATTCCTGCACGAGGTCGGGTTCTTCTACGTCGGCAACGGCCACTTCCTGACCGACCGGCAGATCCTCCCGCCCATCAGCGACGCGGTGCTCCGCCTGCTGTCCACCCAGACGCACCACGATCTGACGTACACGTGCATGCCGCCCGGCTCGGGCGTGCGCGCCGGCATCGATCGCGACAGCGACGGCTTCCTCGACGGTGACGAGCGGGACGCCGGCAGCGACCCCGCCGATCCGAGCAGCACGCCCTGACCCGCCCCGGCGCCGCTGCGCGCGCCGCGTGCGCGCGCGGCGGGCTCGCCCGCACCGCCTGAAACGACAGACGGTCGAAACTGCCTGAAAAGCGCAGAAATTCGGAACGCCAAGACGCCAAGACGCCAAGACGCCAAGACGCCAAGACGAGAATTCTTTCTTGGTGTTCTTGGCGTCTTGGCGTTCTTGGCGCCTTGGCGGCTTATTTCTCGCTTGATAGCTCGCCCGCTGCAGCGCTCGGCTGCCCGCGGTCACGCCTGCCGCGGCGTCCCAGGCCGCCGGCCGACCGAGCCCGACAGCCCGTTCGGCCCCAGCGCATACGCGATGCTGCTCTGCAGCGTCCCCTTGGTCACGATCGATCCGAGGAACACGCTCTGCTCCACCAGCGCGCGGGCCACCTCCGGCCGGACCCCCGAGAGCACCGTCTTGGCCCCGAGCAGCTGCAGCGCCTTGGCCGTCTTGATCAGCGCGTCCGCCACCGTGGCGTCGACCTGCGCCACGCCGGTGATGTCCAGGATCACCACCTTGGCCTGCCTCGAATGGAACCCGGTCAGCGCCGTCTCGAGCACCTGCTGAGCGCGCTCCCCATCCATCGCCCCGACGATCGGCATGACCAGCACGTCGTCCGTGATCGGGATGATCGGCGTCTGCCGGCGCAACATCTCCTGCTGCAAGAGCGCCCGCTCCGCCTCGGACGCCACGCGCAGCTCGAGCTCCCGCTGCAGCTGCTCGTTCGAGCGCTGCAGCGCCTCGGTGCCCGCGCGGATGCTCGCGATGAGCAGCGCGTTCTCCAGCGCGATGGCCGCCTGCGAGGCGAGGAGCCCGCAGACCTCGACCCTCCCCGGCGTGAACGCCCGCTGCACCACGTTGTTCTCCAGGTACAGGAGCCCCGCCGAGCGCCCCTGGTGCGTCATGGAAAGACACAGGATCGAGCGCGGCCGCCGCTCCGCGACGTACGGATCCGCCGCGAAGCGGCTGTCCTGCCGCGCGTCGTTCACCACGACCGGCTCCCGCGTCCTCGCGACGAGCTGGACGACGCTCGTCGCGAGCTCCCGGCTCTCCAGCGCCGGGATCGACAGCCCCGTCTCCACCGCGTCGGGATCGACGCGCATCGACGCCACGATCACGAGCCTCCCGTCGCGCTCCAGGATCAGCGCGCCTCGCTGCGCCCCCGCGTTCGCGACCACGCTCCGCATCAGCCGATCGAGCAGCCGATCGAGCACGTTCTCGCCCGCGACCGCCTGCATGGCCTTGACGACCGTCGCCACGTCGAACGACTCGGTGCTCCCCCGGCGCGTCACCGTCGTGCCGACGACCCGCGTCGGCTGCGAATTGCTGAGGGACACCGGGTCGAGCAGCTGCTCGTGCTCCTTCGCGAGGCGCTCCGCCTTCGCGGTCGCCCCCCACCGCAGGTACGCCCGGTACGCGTCGGTCATGTGCCACCGCGCGATCCGCTCCCGCCCGCGCCCGAGGTAGAAGCGCGCGCACAGCTCGTGCGCGAGCGCTTCCTGGTGCGTGAACTGGCTCTGCCGCGCCCCCTCGATCGCCTGATCGTAGAGCTCCTCCGCCTCCGCGTGGTCGCCGAGGACGCGCGCCACCTCCGCCCCGATCAGCCGCTCCTTGTGCGCGTAGTTCTCCGGCGCGTGCCGCGCCCAGCCCGCGATCTTCGCCCGGTGCTCCGCCACCGCCGCGAGGTGCCGCGCCCGCTCCTCCTCCGTCGCCGTCGCGCACAGCGCGAGCAGCGCGAGGCTCAGGTAGAAGGGGATGTCGTTCGCCAGGAACAGGCCCATCGCGCTCGCGCTGTGCTTCTCGGCGCGCGCCGCCATCAGGAGCGCGCCCTCGGGGTCGCCGTACAGCACCGCGAGCACGAGCATGTTCACGAAGTACCAGCACCTCGGCAGCTCCTGCGCGGGCGCGAGCCCCGCGAGGAACGCGCCCTCGTCGAACGCGCCGTCGCTCAGGCTCCTCGGCCCGCTCGTCTTGCCCTCCAGGCAGGCGATCATCTGCTGCGCGACGACGAGCACCGGCGTGCCGAGCGGGTCCTGCGTCCGCTGCAAGAACCGCAGGTACCCGGTCAGCTCCTCGTGGAGCGGGCCGAGCTCGTGGCCCGAGCAGAGGAGGATCGTCACGATGTTCAGGCAAGCGTACGCCCCGAAGCTGAAGTCGCCCGAGCTCAGCCCGGCCTGGTACGCCTTGGCGAGGCACGCGACCGAGGCGCGGACCGGCTCGAAGAGGTGCGACGGCGCGCCGCACACGACGTACGCCTTGCACTGCAGCTCCACCCCGGTGGGCCGCTCGCAGAGCGCGAGCGAGACGCCCTGGAACTGCCGCGCCTCCTCGGGCCGCCCCATCCCCCCCGCGAGCAGCAGGCAGTAGATGCCGTACGCGCACGCCGCCGCCGGCGAGTTGCCGTACCTCAGCGAGAGGTTGACCTGGGTGGCCGCGACGAGCGCGAGCAGCGCCGGGTTCAGCGTGTACGCCCCCGGGATCATCGCCGCCAGGAGCCGCAGCGCCGCCAGCTGCTCCTCGTCGCCGACCCACGGCGCGTCCGCGAGCTCCTCGATCCGGCGCCCGGCCAGGTTGGCCGGCATCTCCCCGAGCGCGGCCCCGAACGCCGCCTGGATCGCCTCGAGCGGCTCCGGCAAGTCGATCCCGAAGAGCGCCACGCCCTCCCGGCCGACCCGCAGCACGTCCTCGAACTCCCCGCGCATCGTGTGCACGAGGATCCGGAGGTTATAGACCTCCGCGCGCTCCAGCCGCGAGCGCGCGTGCCCGAGGAGCTCGCGGATCGAGGCCTCGGCCTGCTTCTCGTTGCCGCTCAGCCACTCGGACTCCGCCCGCTCCCGGTGCAGCGCGAAGCAGAGCGCGTAGTCCTCCTCCCACCCTCGCGGCCCGAGCAGCGACAGCCCCATCTTGAAGTGCTCGGACGCCGCGGCGTGCGCCATGGACGCCTTGGCGCGCTTCCCCACGGCCAGGTTGAGCCGCGCGAGATCCAGCTGCTCCGCCCGGTCCTCGATCAGCGCCGCGCCGATGTTGCAGTGGCTCACGACCTTGAACAGATCCTCGTCGCGCGCCTCCTCGCCCAGCTGCGCCCGCATGAGCCGGCCGATCCGGAGGTGCACCTCCTGCTTGCGCGCGTCCGCGATCAGGCTGTAGGCCGCCTGCTGCCCCCGGTCGTGCAAGAACCGGTACCGCACCGAGATCGGCAGCTCCACCGTCGCGCCGTCGGCCCCGTGGAGCAGCCGGTAGTCCGAGTCGAGCGGCAGCACGAGCCCCTCGCGCAGCGCCTCCCAGAGATCCGCCGCGACGTCCGCGGGCGGCACCTCGCGCACGGTCGACAGCGTCTTCAGATCGAACTGGTGACCGATGCACGCCGCGAGCTGGAGCACGAGCTGCGTCGCCGGCGAGAGGCGCTGCATCTTGTCGACGAGCAGATCGTGGACGTTCACCGCGCCCCAGCGCTGCCGGATCGGCTCGAGATCCCACGTCCACCGTCCGGCCCCGGGATCGAAGGACACGAGCCCCGCCGCGACCAGCTCCTTGAGCAGCTGGCTCAGGAAGAACGGGTTGCCCTTGCTCGTCGCGTACAGCACCTCCGCGAGCGCCTGCACCTGCTCCGGGCGCGCGCCCAGCGCGTCCGCGACGAGCTGGCGCACGTCCGGGAGCGAGAGCGGCGGGAGCAGGATCTCGCGCCGCGGGACGCCCGCGGCCCGCAGCTCGCCGAGCCAGGTCATGAGCGGCTGCCCCGCGATCGCCTCCTGGTCGCGGTAGGCGCCGATGATGAGCAGGTAGGCCCCGCCCGGATCGGTGAGGACGACCTGCAGCAGCTTCAGCGACGCCGGGTCGGCCCACTGGAGGTCGTCGAGGAAGAGCACCACCGGGTGCTCCGCCGACGTGATGACGCGCAGGAAGTCCTGGAACACCAGGTTGAAGCGGTTCTGCGCCTCGTTCGGCCCGAGCTCCGCCACCGCGGGCTGCGGCCCGACGACGAGCTCGAGCTCCGGGATGAGCTCCACGAGGATCCGCGCGTTCTTCCCCGCCGCCCCGAGGAGCTTGTCCTTCCACTGCTCCAGCGACTCGGCCGGCTCGGTCAGGAGCTGCCGGACGCGCTGGCGCAGCGCGCCCGCCACGGGGGCGTGCGGCATGTTCCGGCTCAGCTGATCGAACTTCCCCTCGATGAAGTGCCCGCGCCGCTGCGCGACCTCCTTCTGGATCTCGTTCACGAGCGCCGATTTCCCGATCCCGGCGCCGCCCGCGATGAGCAGGAGCTCGCACCGGCCCTCGCGCGCCCGCTCGAAGGCCGCGAGCAGCTCGGCCATCTGCTCGTCGCGACCATAGAGCTTCTGCGGGAGCCTGAGCTCGCTCGACACGTCGCGCGATCCCAGCTCGAACGGCTCGATACGGCCGGTCGCCTCGAGCGCCGAGAGGCACGCGTCCAGATCGGCCTTGAGCCCGGTCCCGCTCTGGTACCGCTCCTCGGCGACCTTGGACATCAGCTTCTGCACGATGTCGGACACGGCCCTCGGTATCTCCGGGGCGCGCTCGCACAGCGGCGTCGCGACCCGCGCGATGTGGCTGTGCATGAGGTCGACCGGATCGGTCGCCTGGAACGGGAGCACCCCGGCGAAGAGCTCGTACAACGTCACGCCGAGGGAGTAGAGGTCAGTCCGGTAATCGATGACACGGTTCATCCGACCGGTCTGCTCGGGCGACATGTAGGCCAGCGTCCCCTCGAGCAGATCCGGGCGCTCCGCCGCCAGCGTCTCCTCCGAGAGCCGCGTCGAGCTCCCGAGATCCGTCAGCTTGACCTGCCACGTCTCCGGGTTGACCAGGATGTTCTGCGGCTTGATGTCCTTGTGGATGACGTGCTTGCCGTGCACCGCCGCCAGCGTGCCGGCCAGCGACGAGGCGATACGCAGCTTCGCCCTGAGGTCGAGCGGCGCCGAGCGGGCGAGCTTGTCGAGCGGCGACCCCGCGAAGTACTCCATCACGAGCGCCGCCCCGCCCGGGATGCTCTCCAGCCGGTGTGCGCGAACGACGCTATCGATGTTGAGATGGCGCGAGATCTCGAGCTCGTGCCGGAGCTGCGCGAGGTGCCGCTGGCCAGGGTGCTCACCCTTCAGCACCTTGATCGTCACCGGGGCACCGTCGGCGTCGCGCTGCGCGCGGTAGAGTACGGTATCCGCGGTTTCGTACATCAGCTCAACCAGTGTGAAGGGCAGATCTCCGATCCTGGTCTTGCGCATGGTTTGTCGATGGTTGCATGGGCAGAACGCCTGTGGCAAGCGCTTCAGCTCGGCTCGGTCAACGAGGGTGATGTGCGCTGCGGTGCGGTCATCGCGAGTCCGGCCGGCGCGATACCGTGGCTCGCGGACCGTGCTTCGGGGGGCGAGGGCGGCCGGCCTCGGGCGCGGGGCGGTCCGGCCGGGCCCGGCCGCAGCTCGGCCTGCAGGCCTGTCCGCCTCGTCCGCCCCGCGAGGGCCTGTCCGCGAGCTCTGCAGTCGGGCGGGGGTCTGTCCGCGCGATCGGCGATGCTAGGCTGCGCCCATGGGAGTCCGGATCATTCCTCTCGGCGGCCTCGGCGAGGTCGGGATGAACGCGATGCTGATCGAGGAGGATGGCCGCCGCGTGCTCGTCGACTGCGGGGTCATGTTCCCCAACGACCAGGTGCTCGGGGTCGAGGTCGCCATCCCCGACCTCACCTACGTGCGGGAGGCGGGCGGGGTCGACGCGGTGATCGTGACGCACGGCCACGAGGATCACATCGGCGGGCTGCCGTCGCTCTTGCGCGAGTTCCCGGTCCCCGTGTTCGGGACGCGCTTCACCCTCCGGCTCGTGCGCGAGCGCCTCGTCGAGCACGGCATCGACGTGCCGCTCCGCGAGGTCGAGCCCCAGCAGCACTTCACGGCGGGCCCGTTCCGCGCCGAGCCCCTGCGCGTGACCCACTCCATCCCCGACGCGGTCGGCTTCGCCATCGAGACGGGCGAGGGCATCCTCATCCACACCGGCGACTACAAGATCGACCTCACCCCCGTGGGCGGCGACCGGCTCGACCTCGGCCGCTTCGCCGAGTACGGCCGCGCGGGCGTGGCGGCCCTCCTGTCGGACTCCACCAACTCCGAGCGCGACGGCTGGTCGGTGAGCGAGACCGCGGTGGCCGAGGGGTTCCTCCGGCCGTTCCGCGAGGCGAAGGGGCGCGTCCTGGTCGCGCTCTTCGCCTCCAACGTCCACCGGGTCCAGAGCGTCCTCGACCTCGCCGTCCAGCTCGGCCGCAAGGTCGTGCTCGCCGGGCGGAGCCTCGCCACGAACACGCGGATCGCCGAGGAGATCGGCATCCTGACCGTGCCCCCCGGCGTGCTCGTCGACGACACCACGGCGGCCACGCTCCCGCGCGAGCGCCTCATCGTGCTCGCCTCGGGCGCGCAGGGCGAGCCGAACAGCGCGCTCGCGCGCATGGCCGTCGGCGACCACCACCGGCTGCGGGTCGACCCGGGCGACACCGTGATCTTCTCGTCCCGCGCCATCCCCGGCAACGAGATCGCCGTCAGCCAGCTCGCCAACCGCCTGGCGAGGCGCGGCGCCGTGGTGCTCGATCGCGGCCTCGATCCGATCCACGCGAGCGGTCACGCCCAGGCCGAGGAGCAGAAGGTGCTCCTCGACGCGGTCCGGCCGGAGCACTTCGTGCCGATCCACGGCGAGTACCGGATGCTGCTCGCGCACGCGCGCACCGCGCTCCGGATGGGCGTGCCGGCGTCGGGGGTCTTCGTGATCGAGGACGGCGAGTCGCTGGTCATCGAGGACGGCCGGATGCGCCAGGGGGACGCGGTGAAGAGCGGGCGGGTGTGGCTCGACGCGCGCGGCGGGCTCGACGTGTCCGAGATGGTGCTGCGCGAGCGCGAGCAGATCTCGGATCAGGGCCTCGTGATGGTGCTCGTGGTGGCCGACCGCAAGACGGGCGAGGTCCTGCGCGGCCCCGAGCTCCTCGGGCGCGGCGTGGCGCACTTCGAGGAGGGCGGCCCGCTGTTCGTGGCCGCGCTCGAGAGCGCGCGCGACGCGCTCGCCGCGCTGTCGCCGGCGGCGCGCACGCTGGCCCCGGCGCTGGAGGACGCGCTCAGCCGCGGGGTGCGGCGGGTGTTCCGGCGCGAGGCCTCGCGCCGCCCCGCCGTGCTCCCCCTCGCCGTGCTGCTGTGACGCCGGGCGGAGCGGCCGGGCCGACGAGGCGCCCGGGCGCTCCGACGCCGCATCGGGCCCCTCCTCACGGTGGGCCCCTTTCCTGAGCGCGCGGAGTGATTACGGTGCAGGGACCGGCGGAGCCCCTTTGCTCTGCCGTGGCACGGCCGGCGTCGGCGCGTGGTTCTTCCTGGGGGGTCGCCCTCCAGGGCTCGTCGCTCCGGGGCGGAGCCGGGCGGACCGCCGCGACACGGCCCCATGGTGGAGCGATCGAGATGAAGGAGAAGGCCACGAGCTCGCTCCTGGCGGGCGAGACCGAGACGACAGTCCTGGAGGCGAGGGGCGCTCGCGACGAGGTGCAGCTCGACGCCGGGTTCGGCCCCCTCGCGCCGTCCTGGCAGGACGCGCCTCTTGGCGGGCAAGCCGCGCCGCCCTCGCCGCCCGGCGAGGACGCGACCGACATCTACCTTCAGGAGATCTCGCGGCATGCGCCGCTCAGCCGGGATCTCGAGGTGGAGCTCGGCCGGCGGATCGAGTCGGCGGAGCGCGCGGGGATCGAGGCCTGGGTCGCGTCTCCCGTGGCGCTGCGCGAGCTCGCGGCGATCGCGGACGACCTGCAGGCGGGTCGGGTGGACGCGGGGGATCTGCTGCTGAACGCGGATCCCGACGACGACCTGCGCGACGCGGCGCCCGTGCGGCTCGCGCGGCTGCTCGGCCTCGCGTGGCCGCTGGCGGAGGCCGGCCCGACGGGCCCGGACGGGCTGCGGGCCCGCGCCGACCTCTCGGCCGGGCTCACCGACGCGCGCCTGGGCCCCGCGGTGGAGGCGCGGATCGAGCGCGCCCTGCGCGCGGCCGCGGCGGCGGCCGGCGGGCCCGAGCGTGAGGCCCTCGAGGCGACGCTCTCGGCGATGCGCGACGCCCGCCGCGCGGCGGCGGAGGTGCGGGCCGAGATCGTCCGCGCGAACCTGCGGCTCGTGGCGGCGGCCGCCCGGCAGCTCAAGCACCGCGGCGTGCCGCTGCTCGACCTGATCCAGGAAGGCAACCTCGGGCTGATGCGCGCGGCGGAGAAGTTCGATTACCGGCGCGGGTACCGGTTCAGCACGTACGCCTCGTGGTGGATCAAGCAGGCGCTCTCGCGCGCGCTGCTCTACCAGGGCCAGGTCGTCAAGGTGCCGGTCCACCTCGCCGAGACCCGGCGCCGGGCGCTCGTGGCGCGCAAGGAGCTGGAGCAGGAGCACGCGCGCGAGGCGGCGCCCGAGGAGGTCGCCGAGCGGAGCGGGCTGCCGGTGGAGAAGATCCGGACGCTGCGGGAGATGGCGCTGCCGCTCGTGTACCTGGACGCCCCGGTCGGGGACGACGACGGCGCGCGCGAGGGCGACTTCTTCGCGAGCGAGGAGGCGGCGCCGGACGAGCTCCTCGTCTACCGCCGCCTGCACACGCAGGTTCGCTCGCTGCTCGAGTCGCTGACGCCGCGCGAGCGCGAGGTGCTGCGGCTCCGGTTCGGCCTCGACGGCGAGCAGACGCACACGCTCGCCGAGATCGGGGGCATGTTCTCGGTGAGCCGGGAGCGGATCCGGCAGATCGAGGAGAACGCCCTGAGCAAGCTGCGGACGCTGTCGCGCCGGCGCGCGCTCGACACGCCGCTCGGGGGTTGAGGCGCGGGTCGAGGGTCGTGCCGCGGCGGTGCTCCGCAGCATGAACGCCTCGAACAAGAGCCCGCCCGTGGGCGATGTCGGCGCTCGCTGACCCGAAGGACGCTCATGAGGTCTCCCCTGGCGCATATACTTGGTCGCGCCAGCTGCCTTTGACTGGCGAGCGAGCAGGGGTGTCCATGATCGTCGAAGGAGGCTATGCGCTCCTCGAGAAGATCGAGGAAAACGCCGATTTCAGCTTGATCCGAGCGCGCCGCGAGGGCGACGGTGTCCCGGTCTTGCTGAAAGTCCTGCGCGCGGAGAGGGCGACTCGCGCCGAGGTCGCGCGCTTCAAGCACCAGTATGACCGCATCGCGCGGCTCGCCTCGCCTCGCGTCGTCGCGCTGCGCGGCATCGAGGAGCTCTCCGGCGCCTTGATCGTCGTTCTCGAGGACTTCCCGGGCCGCGACCTCGCGCGGATCCTCGCCGCGCGCCCGTCGCGCGCGGTGCCGGTCGGCGAGGCGCTCGATCTCGCGGCCGCGCTCGCCGGAGGCCTCGCCGCCGTGCACGCGGCGGGGCTCATCCACCGCGATCTGCGCCCGCACAACGTGCTCGTCGGGGCGTGCGGCGCGGTCAAGATCACGAGCTTCGGCGTCGACGCCGAGATCACCCGCGCGCACGAGCGGCTCTACGCGCCGGCGGTGATCGCCGACGTGCTGCCCTATGTCTCCCCCGAGCAGACAGGCCGTATGAACCGCGGCGTCGACCACCGCACGGACCTCTACGCGCTCGGCGTCATCCTTTACCAGATGCTCACGGGTCAGCGCCCCTTCGAGGCCCAGGACCCGATGGAGCTCATCCACGCGCACCTCGCCCTCGCTCCCGCGCCGCCGTCCCGCGTCGACCCGACGATCCCCGGGGCCATTTCCGGCGTCGTGCTCAAGCTGCTCGCGAAGAACGCCGAGGACCGCTATCAGAGCGCCGAGGGCCTGCTCGCCGACCTCGAGCGCTGTCGCGAGGCCCTGCGCGGCGCGGGGACGATCGAGCCCTTCGTCGCGGGCCAGCACGATCGCCGGGACCTGTTCCGGATCCACCAGAAGCTCTACGGCCGCGAGCAGGACATCGAGGCGCTGACCGCCGCGTTCGAGCGCGCGCTCGAGGGCAGCCGCGAGAGCGTCCTCGTCTCCGGCTACTCGGGCATCGGCAAGTCCTCGCTCGTGCAGGAGATCTTGAAGCCCCTCGCGCGGCAGAAGGGCTATTTCACGAGCGGCAAGTACGACCAGTACAACCGCGGCGCGCCCTACAGCGCGGTGATCCAGGCGTTCGACGGCCTCGTGCGGCAGATCCTCACCGAGAGCGATGCGCGCATCCGACGCTGGCGGCGCGCGCTCCTCGAGGCGCTCGGGCCGAACGCGCAGGTCGTATGCGACGTCATTCCCTCGCTTTGCCATGTGGTCGGCGCGCAGCCGCCCGTGCCGGCGCTCGCCCCGCTCGAGGCGCAGAACCGCTTGAACCGGTGCTTCTTGCTGTTCGTCTCGGTGTTCGCGCGCGACGCGCACCCGCTCGTCCTGTTCCTCGACGATCTGCAGTGGATCGACGCCGCGAGCCTCGGGCTGCTCCGCGCGCTCCTGGCCGCTGACTCGCTCGAGGCGCTCTTCTTCTGCGGCGCCTACCGCGACAACGAGGTGTCGGCCGGGCACCCGCTGGTCCTGGCCGTCGAGGAGCTCCGGCGCGCCGGGCTCGTCGTGCGCGACATCGTCCTCGCCCCGCTGGCGCGCCCGCACCTGCTCCAGATGCTCTCGGACAGCCTGGAGCGCGACGACTGCGGTCCGCTCGCCGACGCGGTACAGAGGAAGACCGGCGGCAACCCGTTCTTCGTCAAGGAGTTCGTCCGGTCGCTGCACGACCACGGCGCGCTCACGCACACGGCCGGGCCGGGCTGGCGCTGGGATCTCGCCAGGATCGATGCGCTCGCGTACACGGACAACGTCGTCGATCTCATGGTGCGCGCCATCGCGCGGCTGCCGGCGACGACCCAGTCGGCGCTGAAGCTCGCGGCGGCGATCGGCAACCGGTTCGAGCTCGACATGCTCGCCACGGTGAGCCAGTGCTCGCCGGAAGAGGCGTACGGCCGCCTCGATCCCGCCGTGAGCGAGGGCCTCGTGAGCGCCGCGCGCGACGGCTACCGCTTCGCCCATGACAAGGTCCAGGAGGGCGCGTACGCGATGATCCCGGAGGCCGACCGGCCCGCCTTCCACCTCCGGATCGGCCGATTGCTCGCGGGCAAGCTGGACCTCTCCGAGAGCCAGAGCCTCTTCGACGTCGTCGGCCACCTGAACAGCGCGGGCGACCTCGTGTCGGACCCCGCGGAGCGCCTCGCCCTCGCCCGCATGAGCCTCGAGGCCGCCCGCCGCGCCGAGGACTCGTCCGCCTTCGGCGCCGCCCTGCGCTACCTGAAGCTCGGCCTCCTGCGCCTCCCGGAGGACGCCTGGACGTCGCAGTACCCGCTCCGCCTCGAGTACGCGATGACGACCGGCCTCATGCTCGCGCTCTGCGGCCGGCACGACGACGCCCTCGCGATCCTCTCCGATTGCCTGGAGCGGGCCGCGAGCCGGCTCGATCGCACCGAGGTGCTGCGGCTCAAGATGGACGTGCAGGTGCTCAAGAACGACCTGCCCGCCGCGCTCGAGGAGGGGCTCGCCGCGCTTCGCCCGTTCGGGCTCGACCTGCCGCTCTTCCCCGACCAGGCCGCGGTCGACGCCCAGATCGGCGCGACCATGGATCTGGTCCGGGAACGGACGCTCGAGGCGCTGCCAGGCCTGCCGCCGCTGCGGGACCCGGAGATCGGCGCCATGCAGGACGTGCTCCTGGAGCTCTTCGTCCCCTGCTACTTCCTGGCCTCGCGCAACTTCGGCATCACCGTCGCCAAGATCCTCGAGAACACGTACCGACACGGGCTGTCGAAGACCGCGATCTACGGCTGCGTGAACTTCGGGATGTTCCTCTGCGCGCGCGGGGACATCGAGCTCGGCTATCGATTCGGGCGAACCGCCGTGGAGCTCGCCGAGCGGTACGCGGACAAGAAATACGAGCCGCTGCTCTGCAACATGTGGGGCGCCTTCGTCCAGCACTGGAAGGAGGGTTACGCCGCCTACAGGGAGACGCTGCGCGTGGGCATGCACACCGGGCTCGAGACCGGCCAGTATATCTGGGCGTTCTACAACACGGTCAACCTGAGCACGAACAGCCTCCTGCGCGGCCTCCCGCTCTCGGACCTCCTCGCCGAGACGAAGCGCTATCAGTCGATATGCCGGCTCGACAAGTTCAACGCCATCACCTGGGTGACCGGCGCGGTCGGACAGCTCGCGCATCAGCTCTCGGTCGAGACGGCGCGCCCGGCCGCGCTCAAGGGCGAGTGGGTCGATATCGACGAGGTCGTGGCGGAGGCTCGCCGGATCGACAACCAGGCCTCGCTCTTCTTCGCCCACTTCTTCGTCGTGCTCCTCGACGTCTTCCAGGGCGCGTTCGAGGACGCGGCGCGCGTCGCGCTGACGCTGAACATCGAGATTCCGGCCGTGGCGGCCTGGCACGGAAACCCCGCGTTCCATGTCTACGCCGGCGTCGCGCTCACGCGGGCGGCGGACACCGTGTCCCCGGAGGAGCGCGCGCTCTTCCTCGCCCGCGCGGAGATCTTCGCTGAACAACTCTCGCGCTGGGCGGAGTTCTGCCCGGAGAACCTGGCGCACCGCCGCGCCCTGCTCGACGCCGAGCTCGAGCGCGCCCGCGGCGACGCGCGCGCCGCGGGGGATCGCTACGACGAGGCGATCGCCCTCGCGCACCGCGGCGGCTACCTCCACGACGAGGCGCTCGCCAACGAGCTCGCGGGCGTCTCCTTCCGCGCGCTCGGCAAGACCACCATCGCCCGCGCCTACCTGACCGAGGCGCACAGGGCGTACGGCCGATGGGGCGCGACCGAGGCGATGCGGCGCCTCGAGCGCGCGTACCCCGACCTCGTCCCCGGCGAGATCCTCCGCGGCGCGACGTGTCCGGAGGCCGCCGCGCCCGCCACCGCCGCGCTCGATCTCGGCTCGGTGCTCAAGGCCTCCCAGGCCATCTCGGGCGAGATCGTCCTCGATCGCCTGCTCGACGCGCTCATGCGCATCCTGGTCGAGAACGCCGGCGCGCGGCGCGGCTGCCTGCTCCTGGCCCGCGCCGAGACCCTGCTCCTGGCCGCCGAGGCGAGGGCGGAGGGGCCCCAGATCGCGGTGCGTATTCCCCGCGAGCCCGAGGTCTCCCCTTCGGATCTGCCTGCGTCCCTCCTCAACTACGTCCGGCGCAGCCGGGAGAAGGTGATCCTGGACGACGGGACGGCGCGGAATCCCATCGTCGCGAGCGACGACCTCTATCGGTACCCGAGGTCCGCCCTCTGCCTGCCCATCCTGCGGCAAGCGGAGCTGGTGGGGCTGCTCTACCTGGAGAACGACCTCATCGCCGGCGCGTTCACCCCGGCGCGGCTCTCGGTGCTGGAGCTGCTCTCGGCCCAGGCCGCCATCTCGATCGCCAACGCCACGCTCTACGCCGACCTGCTCCAGGAGAACAGCGAACGCCGGAGAGCGGAGCAGGCCGTGCGGGACAGCAAAGAGCTGCTGCAGTCGATCGTCGACAACTCGACAGCGCTCATCTACCTCAAGGATCTCGAGGGTCGTTACCTGATGAGCAACCGGCGCTACGCCGAGGTGTTCCACGTCAGCGAGCAAGCGATCGTCGGCCGGACCGACTACGATGTCTTCCCCAGGGAGCGGGCCGATGCCTTTCGCGCCGTCGATCAACAGGCGCTGGCCACCGGAACGGCGGTGCAGGCCGAGGAGGTGGCCCCCCAGGACGATGGGCTGCACACCTACCTCTCTCTCAAGTATCCCCTGTGCAACGCGGCGGGGCAGCCCTATGCCGTCTGCGGCATTTCCACCGACATCACCGAGCGCAAGCAGGCGGAAGCGGAGCGCCAGGCCCGCAAGACGGCCGAAGCCGAGAGCCGCGCGAAGACCGAGTTCCTGAGGAACATAAGCCACGAGCTGCGCACGCCGCTGAATTCCATCCTCGGCTATGCCCAGATCCTGAAGCGCTCCCTGGGGATCGAAGGCCGCGAGGCGATGGGGATCAACACCATCCAGCAGAGCGGCGAGCACCTCTTGACCCTCATCAACGACCTTCTGGACCTGGCCAAGATCGAGGCGGGCAAGCTCGATCTCTACCCCGAACCGATCCCTCTCTCGACCTTCCTCACGGTCGTCGCCGACATCATCCGCGTCAGGGCGGAGCAGAAGAGCCTTTACTTCACCTATGAGGCCACGCCCCCCCTGCCTCAGGCGGTGCAGGCCGACGAGAAGCGCCTGCGCCAGGTGCTGCTGAACGTCCTGGGCAATGCGGTGAAATTCACCGACCGGGGGCGGGTGCGCTTCGGGGTGCAGGCGCTGGCCCAGGACCGGGCCGCGGTGCGCCTGCGCTTCGAGGTGGAGGATACCGGCGTCGGAATGACGCCGGAGCAGCTGGCCAAGCTCTTCCAGCCCTTCGAACGGGTGGGGGATGTGCGGCGTCGCGCCGGGACCGGCCTTGGGCTGATGATAAGCCGCCAGCTGGTGCACCTCATGGGCAGCGAGATCCACGTGCAAAGCCGACCTGGCGAAGGCAGCCGCTTCTGGTTCGAGGTGACGCTGCCGGTGACCGAGCTCGCAGCATCCCTCCAGCCGTCCGAGCGGGACGCCATCGGTTACGAGGGGCCGCGCCGGAAGGTGCTGATCGCCGACGACGTGGTAGGCAATCGGGCGGTGCTCTCGGACCTGCTGAGCGGCCTGGGTTTCGAGATCTGCGAGGCGACCAATGGCCAGGAGGCGGTCGAGCAGGAGATGGCGGCGTCGCCGGATCTGGCGGTGATGGATATGGTCATGCCGGTGATGGGCGGCCTGGAAGCCATGCAGCGCATTTGTCGCAATCGCCAGGCTCGCGGGCTCGCGCGGCTGCCGTTCATCGTGGTCTCCGCGAGCGCCAACGAGGAAGATCACGCCGGGAGCATCGCCGCCGGCGCCGACGCCTTCCTCACCGAGCCGATTGACCCGGAAAGCCTGCTGCGCATCATCGGCGCCCGGCTCGGGCTCACCTGGATCCATGCCAGGCCGGCCGAGGAGCAAGCCGGCGACGGGGGGGCCACGGAGCTCGTGGTGCCGCCTCGAGAGCAGATGGAAGTCCTGCATACCCTGGCCCTGAAGGGCAACATGCGCGACATCCGAAAGTGGTCAGCCTACCTGACCACCCTCGACGACCGTTACCGCCCCTTCGCCGACCGCCTGGATCGCCTGGCCCAGGGCTGCAAGTCCAAGGCGATCCGCAGCCTGGTCGAGGAGCGCCTGCAGGGGGTGGAGCCGAAGGCGACGCCGGGGCTTGAGCCGAGGCGCATCGGGGGCGGCCAGCGACCATGAGCAGCGCCACAGCGCCCAGCGCGCGCGCCCGCACGATCCTGATCGTGGATGACACGCCGGCCAATCTCGGCGTGCTGGTGGATCATCTGGAACGCATGGGTCACCAGGTGCTCATCGCTGAGGAAGGTGAGGAGGCCCTGGAGCGCGCCCGCCTCATGCAACCCGACCTGATCCTGCTGGACGTGGTGATGCCCGACATCGACGGTTTCGAGACGTGCCGGCGCCTGAAAGCGGATGAGAGCACCCGAGACATCCCGGTGCTCTTCATGACCTGCCTCACCGATGCGGCCGACAAGCTCGAGGGGTTCAAGGCGGGGGGCGTCGATTACATCGCCAAGCCATTCGAGATTGGAGAGGTGATAGCGCGGGTCACGACGCACCTGAGCTTGCGCGAGGCGCAAAAGGAGCTCGAAGAAAAGAACGCGGAGCTGCAGCGTACCCATCAAGAGCTGGAACAACGGGTGCGGGATCGCACGGCCGAGCTGGCCAGATCGAACGCCGCCCTCCGCGAGAGCCAGCATCTGCTTCAGGCCATCGTCGACAACACGACCGCCGTCATCTCCGCCAAGGACATCGAGGGTCGTTACATGCTCGTCAACCGCGGGTTCGAAGCGCTCTTCCAGATGCGCCGCGAGCAGGTCATCGGCAAGACGGACCATGACGTCTTTCCACGCGAGCAGGCCGATGAGTATCGCGCCAACGATCTGCTCGTCCTGCAGCAGAATCGGGCCATCGAGCTCGACGAGCTGGCCCCCCAGAGCGACGGCGTCCGCACGTACATTTCCCTCAGGTTCCCGCTCCGCGACCCCAGCGGAAAACCCGAGGGGATTTGCGGGATCGCGACCGACATCACTTCCCGCAAGCACGCCGAGGACGTGCTGCGCCATTCTTACTCGCTCCTCGAGGCGACGCTCGAATCGACGGAGGACGGCATCCTGGTCGTCGACGGCGCGAGGCGCATCGTGCGTCATAACCACAGGCTCGCGCAGATGTGGCGCGTCCCCGCCGATGTCCTCGCCAGCGGATCGGCCGACGTGTTCCTCGCGTTCGCCGGCGGCCAGCTCCGCGAGCCCGAGCTATTCCTGCGAAGCGTCCGTGACCTCGACGGCGATCCCGAGGCGAGCGCCTTCGATACGTTCCCGCTCCGGAAAGGGCTGGTCTTCGAGTGTTATACGCAGCCCCAGCGCCTCGAAGGGCGCGTGGCCGGGCGGGTCTGGAGCTTCCGCGACATCACCGCGCGGGTGCAGGCCGAACAGCAGCGCGATCGGCTCCTCCTGGACGAGCGGCGCGCGCGCGCGGCGGCGGAGGAGGCCACCCGCCTGCGGGACGAGTTCCTCCTCATCGCCTCGCACGAGCTCCGCACCCCGATCACCACCCTGCAGCTGTCCATTCAATCGCTGGGGCAAAAGCTCTCGCGGGGCATGGACGTCGAGCGCGTGCGGTCCGCGGTCGCCCTCTCCGGCCGCCAGATCAAGCGCCTCGCCAACCTCGTCGGCATGCTCCTCGACGTCTCCCGGATCCAGGCGGAGAGGCTCGAGCTGAACCGGGCGCCCGTCGATCTGCGCGAGCTGGTCGCCGAGGTCGTCACCCACCTCGGCGACCAGCTCGCGCAGTCGGGCAGCGCGCTGGCTGTGCGCGCGGAGCAGCCGATCACCGGTTGGTGGGACCAGTACCGCCTGGAGCAGGTCGTGATCAACCTCATGACCAATGCCATCAAGTTCGGGGAAGGCGCGCCGATCGAGATCGCCATCACCGCGGACGGCGGGGTCGCACGGCTCTCGGTGACGGACCACGGTATCGGGATCCCGGCCGAGGTGCGGACGCAGCTCTTCGAGCGATTTCGCCGCGGCGTCTCGTCGCGGAACTACGGGGGGCTCGGGCTCGGCCTCTATATCACGCGCACCATCGTCGAGGCGCACGGCGGACGGATCAGCGTGTCGAGCGAGGTCGGCCGGGGCTCGGCCTTCCACGTCGAGCTGCCGCTCTCGACCGAGAGCGCAGGGAGCCACGAACCATAGCGGGAGTCGGTCATCCCGACGTGGCGCACCCGTGCGAGCGCCTTTTCGGCTGTCGAGTCTTGCGGCGCGACGCGCTGCTGCGGGACGGACGTGAGCGAGCTCGCGGCGCCCGCCGCGCGACCCCCTTGAACGGGAGCTCGCCTGCGTGTGATGGTAACGCTCGCTCACCCGAAGGACGCTCATGAAGGACATCCTCTCTGCTCGCCTGGAATCGCGCGCTCTCTCCGCCGGCGCCGTGGAGATCCACGACCTCGCCGGGCGCGAGGCCGTCTCGCAGCCGTTCGAGTTCCGGCTCCACGTCGTGTGCAGGGGCCCCGAGGGGCTCGACGAGGAGGCGCTCCTCGCCGAGCCCGCCGCGCTCGTGTTCCTGCGGGGCGACCGCGAGGAGCGCCGGCTCTTCGGGGTGATCTCCGTCGTGCGCGACGCGATGCACACGGAGACCTCGCACATGGCGTATACGCTGACGTTCGTGCCGCGCGCGTTCCGGCTGACGCTCACCGAGACGTCGGAGATCTTCATGGACCTGACGGTCCCGGAGATCATCCAGAGGAAGCTCGAGCGGGCGGGTCTTCATCAGGGCGACGATTTCGAGCTCCGGCTGCTCTCGGCGTATCCATCGCGCGAGTACGTGGTCCAGTACAAGGAGACCGATCTCCAGTTCGTCTCGCGCCTCGCCGAGCACCTCGGCATCTCGTACTTCTTCGAGCACAGGGACGGCCGCGACGTGGTCGTCTTCTCCGACGCGAACGGCGGCTTTCGCCCCGTCGCGGGCGGCGGGCGCGCGCAGTTCTACCCGCGCGGCGATCGGATCGGCGTCTATCGGCTGGAGGGCACCACGCGCACGGTGCCGGGCCGGTATGTGGTGAAGGACTACAACTACCGCACGCCCCACGTACCCTTGATGGCGGCGGCGACGGTCTCCGACGCGCCCGGCGGCGACATCGTCGACTACGGCGCGCACTTCAAGACGCCCGACGAGGCCGAGCGCATGGCCGTGCTCCGGGCGGAGGAGCTGCGCGCGGGCCGCAAGGTGTTCGACGGCGCGAGCGACGTGCAGCGCCTCGGCGCCGGGGCCAGGCTCACGCTCGAGGGCCACCCGCGCGGCGACCTCGAGCTCCTGCTCGTCGAGGTCCGCCACCGGCTCCAGCAGGCCACGCTCAACGCCGGCACCGGCGAGGAGCGCGCCTATGCCAACGAGTTCAGGGCTATCCCTTTCTCGACCACCTACCGCCCGCCGCGGGTCACGCCCAAGCCCAGGGTGCACGGCGTCATCACCGGCGTCATCGACGCGGCCGCCAAGGGGCAGTACGCCGAGGTCGACGACGCCGGCCGCTACCGCGTCCGCTTCCTGTTCGACACCAGCGGCCCCGAGGACGGCAAGGCGTCGCGGCTCATCCGCATGGCACAGCCCCACGCCGGCGCGGGATACGGCTTCCACTTCCCGCTCCGCAGCGGCGTCGAGGTCATCCTGACCTTCATCGACGGCGACCCCGACAGGCCCATCATCGCCGGCGCTGTGCCCAACCCGCAGACTCCCAGCACCGTCGACGCCAAGAACGCGCGCAGGAACGTGATCCGCACCGGCGGCGGCAACGAGATCAACATCGACGACAACGAGGGCGAGGAGCGCATCAAGCTGTCCACGCCCTACGGCGGCGCAACGCTCCAGCTCGGCTCTCCCAACACGCCCGAGGCTGGCGCCGCGATGACCACCACGGAGGCCTACAGTCAGGTGGCCATCGCAGGTGTCAACACTGCGACGAGCGTGATGAACTCGGTGGCCACCACGATGTCCTGTTTTGCCGCGGCCGACATCACCAACTTCGCCGGCGTTTCGAACGTCCTGAGCAAGCTCGACAAAGTCGAGAACGTTGTAGGAAGCTATCTCGCGACGGCCAAGTCGGCGCTCGACATCCCCAAGAAGTACGACGCTTTACAGCAGGCAAAGCTGGACGAAGCGACGGTGCGTGCCGAGGAGGCTGCGAAGAGAATGGAGGAGGAGGCGGTCCGGTCAGGAGCCGCGTTTCCATCGCCTCCTCCCATGATCCGCGGGTTGGATGGTCACGAGCGCCCGATGACCGTGGAAGAGTGGAACGAACAACTCGCGGCGTCCTATCAAGGCGTCCCTGAAACACGCGCAGCAGCGCAGGAAGCCAAGAAGGCAGCCGAGGCCAGGAAGAAGGCGAGCGAGGCCGATGAGGCCAACATCGCGCTGAAGGGGATCGGCGTGGCGCTCGACGCTGCCACGAGCGCTCACGGCGCCTTCAAGGCTGGCCGCCCTCATCTCATCAGCGCCGCATCCAAGCTGATGAAGTCTGCCGGGGACAAATCGGCTGCAGCGGTGGCGAGCCTGATGTCCATCGCCGCGAACGCGTCGGCCGCCCAGGGACGTATCCCGAGCGGAGTGATGACCATCGGCTCTCCGAGCTGCATCAACGCTGCCGTCACGACGTCGGCCGTCATCGGGCAGGTCAACGCGTTCGTGAGCGGCGCTGCGAACGCCGCCCTCGCCTCCGAGGGCGTCGCTGTCGTCACGGGCCTCGCGGCCGCGGTCCTCAAGTCGCCTGCTGCTGTTGAGATGGCGAGCGGAGCCAAGGCGCTCATCACCTCGACGCTGGTCGACGTCCTTGCAGGCAAGGACATCTCGATGCGCTCAACCACGATCGGCATTGAAGCGCTGTCACAATTGTTCATCGGAACAAGGGATTTTAGCGCCCGCGTCGCCGGGAAAACCGCGATCAAGACCGGCGGGTCGACCGACATCAAGTCAGGCGGGTCAACCGATATCAAGTCAGGCGGCGCCGTGAACATTCACGCCGGCGCCGATCTCAGCGGCAACGCCGCGAAGGTCTCCTTCAAGGGCAGGAGCAGGGCGGCGCTCGAGGTCGGGGCCTGGCACACGATCGTGGGAAGGGAGAAAGTGATGGTCGGCGGTCCAGGCTCGAACTGCACGCTGACCGGCGATTCCGCGGTCCTGAAATGTGGTTCGAAGGTGGTATGTGACAAGAGCAGCGTGACCGTCAAGGCGTCCACCGTTGACCTGAAGGGAAGCGGGAACATCCGCCTGAGCGGCGCGCGAATCGATCTCGGATGAGGCGGGCGAAGGTCGGCTGCTGGCCTTGGTCCGTGGCGCCCGCGGGAGCGCTGGTCGGTTCCGGCTGAATCATCGATCAAGGCTGCGTACGATACCAAAACAGCCACAGAAGGAACGCGAGCAACGCGGCTGCCACCACACCATAGAACACAAATCCAATCCTCTCGAGCCGACGTTTCTCGTGCAAGCTCGCCGTGACCAGATCCTTCGCCGTGCGGAAGTGCTCGGCCGCGACCGCGCGGGCGTGCTCCGCTCGCGCGGTGTGTGCTTCTGCCGCCGCGTTCGCCTTCCGCTCGATGAGCTCGCTCTGGGTCGGCTTTCTCGGCCTGGGCTCCTTCTCGCTGGCAAAGAGCAGCTCGCCTCGCGGATCGAACTTCCAAGCGAGCCCCTCCTCGCCGAAGAGCCAGAACGACCCGTCGTGGCATACAACGATGGTCATCCTTGAGCGGGGCAGCGCGTCGCGATCCGCCTGCAAGACGACGCTCTGCGCCCCCGTCGCGCTCACGCGCACGAGCCGGTCGCGACGGAGGACATACGCGTCGCCGCGCAGGTCTGCGCCGAGCACGCCGCGCTCGCCGCCCGGGGCCTCGGCGGGGAGCTCGACGCGATAGATCTTCTGCCCACTGGCGTGAAAACGGGCGAGCACGCCGCGCCGCAGCTCGCTCAGCATATAGAGCGATCCATCTGGACCGCAATGCAAGACATCGACCGAGCCGCTTATCTTCACCGGGCGATCGGTCGGCTCATCCCAGTCCCAGCTGGGGTCCTCGTCGGAGTCGTTTCGTGGCGCGCCGTCTTTCCACATGGCGATCTCCAGGCCATCCGACGCGATCCGCCGTAGCCGGCTGTCTTTACAGATCAGCAACGAACCGTCGGGGTCGCAGGCCAGGGGACCATCATCAGGCAGGTCGAGATCGTTCATCGGTGCCGCGGCCCGCCTGGTCTCGACGTGCGTGCCCGTCCTGGAACAGAGCCAGAGCGGCGACGGGCTCCCGTCACCGATCAAGAGAAGCCTGTCCCCCACGCAGCACATGAAGCGAACAGCCTCCGAGCGATCACGCCGAAGCCAGCGGATGTTCAGCGAGGGATCCATCGACCACAGGACGTTGTCGTTCTTCTCTTTTACGTCATTGTTCTCGTCGAAATACCAGTGCGACTGCCTCGCCGCGCAGTGAACGTTGCCCTCTGCGTCGACGGCCGCCATGGGCGTGTCTTCCCAGTCGAACAGCCCGGCGGCGACGGCCTGGGCGGCCGGTGCGCTATCGACGACCGAGGGATGGAAGCAGAGGAACCAGTCGGCCGCCAGCTTCCGTCGACCTCGATACACGAACTCATCCGGAACGTGCACGCTCGCGCTGCAGAAACGACATGTGTACGCTCGATTGACGCCATCGAACGCGACCGGCGAGCCGCACTGCGGGCATGGAAACGTCGCCGCCTCGGGCGCATTGGCCTGTGCCATGACGAGCGGGTCGGGATCTTCGCCCACGAGGTGCGTGATGTTCGGGAGCGCTCCCGCGAGCTCTGCGGGCACCCTTCGCACCCAGGTCTGCTCGGCGCAGCTGTCGCAGCGGAGCATCGCCTGGTCTCGCACCTCCACGATGCTCGCGACGGCGATCTCTCTCTCGCATCCCTGGCAGCGGGGACCGCGCCGCGTGTAGACGGCCGAGAGCCTGCTCGCCGAGGTCCGCCGCCCCTCGTTCCGGAGCATCCTCGGCCCGTCGTAGACCGGATCGCGCAGCAGCGCCTGCCAGAGATCCGCGCCCAGCGCCGTCGGCCTCCCGCAGCTCTGACAGCCCACCTCCCGAGACAGCGTGTTGACCGGCATCGGCATCCGGCACGTGCCGCACGCCGTCTCGACCTTCACCGCGACGCTGATCATGCTCCTCCTCTCCCCTCCCCTCCGGCTCTCCCGCTCCTCCGCCGGCGCGCCTCCGCGCAACTCCGCCGGAGGCACGCCGGTGCGCACGCTACCGCAGCGACACCCGCCGCGCAACGACATGACACCGCGATCCTGCCACGGTCCCGCGCGAGCCCCGCGCTCCTTCGAGGCTGGAACCAACGCCTTCAATGCTTTTACTGGCGCCCGTGGGTGCTTCTTCCGCAGCCAGCGCGACACGGTCCACCAAGCGTAGCAGTCGAGCGAGCCACAGCCCCGCCTGGCTCCCACGCATGGCGATAGCAGGCGATCCTTCTCCGAAGCAGCCAATTCAGATCGCCCATCTCCGAGCCGGTCGATCCCGGCGCACCCACGTTCCCGTGATGCCTTCCCCCCTGTTCGCTGCCGAGCTGGTCTACCTCTCGCGCCGCATCCTGGAGGACACGGAGCCCGAGCCGTCCGGCGTCGAGGGTCTCGCGGACGTCCGCGTGATGCAGGCCAGGCCGAGCGCCACCCGACGCGCGGCACCTCGCCACCACGATCGCGATATCGCCGTCCGGGCTCGGACATCAGCCCTTCACCGCCTCTCCGCGCGCTCCCGATCTGGCCCTCGGTGCGCCTCGCACGCACCACGTCGCCGCCTTGCGGACACATCCTCAGCAGCAAGCCCACACTCAGGAGATTCGCACCGCTCATCTCATGTGCCTCACCCCACTCGTCTTCCAGGCTTGGTGGGCTCGCGCACCCCCGCGCCACGCCAGGACAGGCGGCCCGGCGCGTCGCCTCGAGGATCGGCCTGGCTCGTTCACACGAGGCGAGACATCGGCGAGGCGAGTCGTTAGCATCGCTCAGAGGCATCACCGATGTCGCGGATCAGCGATGTCGTATCGACGCACGCTTGGCGCGGACGAACCGAGGAGAACTGCCGTGAATCATCAGAAGGATCTCTGGAAGCTCGCGTGTGCAGCGTTCGCCATGGTGTCGATGGCGTTGATCGCAGGCTGCGATCAGGGAGGTGGGGTCGAGGTCAGCAGCAAAGGCGACGGCAAAGAAGCCACGGCCGAGGTGGTCAAGCTCGCGTTCGTGACGAACGGATCCAGCGACTTCTGGAAGATCGCGTTCGCCGGCGTCCACAAATACGAGCGAGAGGCCAAAATCCAGGTCGACATCAAGGTGCCGCAGAACAGCACGCCCGCGGAGCAGAACCAGATCCTCGAGAGCCTCGCCAGCCAGGGCTACCACGCCATCGGCGTGAGCGTCCTGGCGCCGAACGATCAGGTGACCGTGCTCAACAAGGTCGCGGAGAAGGTCAAGCTGATCACGTTCGACGCCGACGCCCCGAAGTCGAACCGGCTGCTCTACATCGGCACGAACAACTACGAGGCCGGCAAGGTGCTCGGCAACGAGATCGTGAAGCTCTTGCCGAGCGGCGGGAAGATGGCCGCCTTCGTCGGCATGTTCGCGGTCGACAACGCGGCCCAGCGCCTCAAGGGCATCCAGGACGTGGTCGCTCAGCACAACATCCAGCTCGTCGACAAGCGCGAGGACAACACCGATCTCGCCAAGGCGCGCTCGAACGTGGAGGACATCATCAACGCCCACCCGGACCTCAACGTCGCGACCGGCCTCTGGTCGTACAATGGGCCGGCCATCGCCGCCGCCGTCGAGGCGCTCGGGAAGAAGGGCAAGGTCATCCCGGCCGTGTTCGATGAGGAGGACGCGACGCTCGCCGGCATCGAGAACGGCACCGTCGCCTGCACCGTCGTACAGAAGCCGTTCCAGTTCGGTTACCTGGGGAGCAATTGGCTCCACGACCTCGCGACCAAGGGCGACGCGGCCATCGCCGCCATCCCCCCGAGCAAGGTGATCGACACCGGCGTCGACGTGATCAACAAGGAGAACGTCGCGCAGTTCAAGGCCGCGCTCGCCGAGATGAAGAAGTAGCGCGCTCCCTCGGCGGCTCGGGCGAGGTCCTCTCCCCCTCGACGTCAGGACGCCTGGGCGCGACGGTCCGGCTCCTGGCCGCCCCGTATCGGCCCGGCTCAGAAGGGCTGGAGGTGCGGTGAGCGGCGATAGACGATCTGGCCGCCGGTCTTCGACAGCGCGTAAGCGAACCCGAGCTCCAGGGTCGAGCGGGTGATGACGCTCCCGAGGTCCACGCCCTGCTCCACCATCAGCCGCGCCGCCGCAGGCGTGACGCCGACGAGCACGACCTCGGCGCCGAGCAGCCGCGCCGCCCGCGCCGCCCGCAGGAGGTGCTCCACCGACGCGGCGTCGACGACCGCCATCCCCGTGACGTCGACCAGCACCACGCGCGCGTGGTGCTCGGTGATGTCCTGCAGCATCGACTCGATGAAGCGGCCGGACCGCTGCGCGTCCATCGTCCCGACGATCGGCATCACGAGGATGTTCCGCGCGATGGGCACGACCGGGCTCGAGAGCTCGCGGATCGTGTCGAGCAGCGACTCCTGGTGCCGGTTCGCGCGCTCGAGCTCATGGGTCCGCTCGGTGATCCGGTGGACGAGCCGCGCGTTCTCGATCGCCACGGCCATCGTATCGACGACGCGCTCGATCATCGTGAGGTCGTCGAGCGAGCACGCCGCCCGGCGCTCGCTCTCCAGGACCAGGGCGCCGAAGGCGGACCCGCCGGCGAGCAGCGGGACGCCGACCAGGGTGTGCGCCCCCTTCCCGCGCGCCTCGACGACATCGGGCGCGTCGTGGAGCTCGCTCGAGCGCGTATCGACGATGATCGGCCGGGCGGTGCTCAGCACCCGCCCGACCATCGATCTCGCGTCGAGGGGGGCTCGCTCCTCGCGGTAACCCTCGTTCCCCGCGTCCACGGTGACGAGGAGGAGCTCCTTCGCGCGGCTTTCGTAGGGGAGCTGGTCCCTTCGCTTCGCCGCCTTGCGGTTCGCGTCCAGGGCCAGGTAGTCGGAGAGGGGGAGCGACCAGGGCGTGCGCTCGATGGTCACGACGTCGATGCCGGTGTCGATGAAGCGCAGCGCGGACCCTCCCCCGGAGCCGGCGCGCGTGGGCAGCCCCGCCAGGGCCGCCTCGACACCCTTCGATATCATGTCGTGGAGCACCTGCACCGCGCGGTAGCCCATCTCGTGCTCGCGCTGGACCAGGACCGCGTGGATGGTCCCTTCCCGGAGCATCTCGAGCGTGTCCGTGAGGAGATCGAAGGCGACGATCTTGAGCTCCCCCGCCCGCCCCAGCGCCCTCGCGGCCTTACCCCACGACAGGCCGTTCTCGGCGCAGACGCCGAAGGCGCCGGCGACTCCTCCGGTCTGCACGGCCTCCCGGGCGATCCGCATCCCGAGCTCGATATCGAACCGGTCCTCGGCCGGCGGCTGCAGGTCGAAGGGCGTGCCGGAGATCGCCGCGCGGAACGCCTCGATCCGCTCGCGGCTGTTGATGGCGCTGAGCCAGAACGTCAACGCGCCGATCTTGCCTCCGCCCGGGAGCAGCCGGGCCATCATCTCCGCGGCGATCCGCCCTGCCGCCGCGTTGTCGGTGCCGATATAGGCTTGAGCGCAGCTGCCCTCGGCGGGCGGCGAGTCGATGGTGACCACGGGGATCCCGGCCTCCACCGCCCGACGGATCGCCGGCTCGAGGACCTCCGGGGTGATCGGCGCCACGGCGATACCGTGCACGCCCCGGTCGATGCCGTCCTCGATGATCCCGCGCTGCTCGACGGCGCTGTGGGCGGGGGCGTTGCGGACGTCCACGTGGATGCCGACGCTGCGCCCCGCGACGAGGGCGCCATCACGGACGTTGTTCCAGAACGACAACGGCGACCGGTGCGGGACGTGGTAGACGCGGACCTCGCGGGCCGCGGCGTCGCCGCGCGCGCTCCCGGAGGGGGCGTCGCCCAGCAGGACGAGGTGCACGGAGCGCCATTGCGGCCTGAGCTGCACGCTCTTGATGCCTTTCGAGATCATCTCGACGAGCTCATGCGTGCTGGTCCGCGCGGCCACCGCGTTGAGCACCGCCTCGAGCACGCGCACCTCCTGGGCCGACCGCGCCTTGTCGTTGTAGAGCTCTCGCCGCTCCAGCGCCGCGCCGGCGCTCGCGGCCAGCGCGCGGAGCTGCGCCCAGCGCTCGCCGGAAGGCGCCTGCCCGTCCGGCTGCTCGACGGCGAGCACGCCGATCACCTGTTCCTGCATGCGCACCGGGGTGAGGACCACGACCGCGCCGGCGGGCACGAGGTGCAGCGCCGACGCCCCCCGCAGGTGCTCGCGGTACCAGTCGGCGGCCGCCATGATCCGCGCGCTATCCCCGGAATCATGCGTAGAGAGCGTCTCGATCACGGTGGCCGGCCCCGCGCCGCCGACGACCTCCTGCGGGCTCGCCAGCACGCCAGTGAGGCCGACAGAGGCCTTGTAGACCAGCTGCTCCCCGTCCCGGACCAGGAGGCTCCCGCGCTGCGCGGAGGGCACGGCGCCCACGGCGTCCATCACGATACGATGCAGCGTTGCATGAAGATCGAGACCAGTGACCATGCGCCTTACGTCCCCGCACCCCACCCCGACGACGGCGCGGGCGCACGCCAGTGGGCGTTATCGAACGGCACCTTGTCAAGGGGTGACCGAGCCGCCTCGGGCGTCGCTGGCCTCCTCCGCCCGGCGTCCTCCGCGCAGGGCATCCACGCAGGTGATCTGCGGGGTCAGGCATCATGGGAACGTGACGTCCCTCACGTCCGGTTCCCGCATACGTGCATGCCACCAGCACGACGTTCGCCGTGCTCGGCGAGCGCGGCGAGCGGCTGGGAACGCACGTCGTGGAGACCAACGGACAAGCTCTTGTGAAACGCCTCAAGACGATCGCTGGCGACAAGCAGGTGGCGCTGGAGGAGGGCGCGGCGGTGCTCCGCCGCGCGACCCCCTTGAACGGGAGCTCGCCTGCGTGTGATGGTAACGCTCGCTCACCCGAAGGACGCTCATGCAGGACATCCTCTCTGCTCGCCTGGAATCGCGCGCGTTCTCCGCCGGCGCCGTGGAGATCCACGACCTCGCCGGGCGCGAGGCCGTCTCGCAGCCGTTCGAGTTCCAGCTCCACGTCGTGGGCAGGGGCCCCGAGGGCCTCGACGAGGAGGCGCTCCTCGCCGAGCCCGCCGCGCTCGTGTTCCTGCGGGGCGACCGCGAGGAGCGCCGGCTCTTCGGGGTGATCTCCGTCGTGCGCGACGCGATGCACACGGAGACCTCGCACATGGCATACACGCTGACGTTCGTGCCGCGCGCATTCCGGCTGACGCTCACCGAGACGTCGGAGATCTTCATGGACCTGACGGTCCCGGAGATCATCCAGAGGAAGCTCGAGCGGGCGGGTCTTCATCAGGGCGACGATTTCGAGCTCCGGCTGCTCTCGGCGTATCCATCGCGCGAGTACGTGGTCCAGTACAAGGAGACCGATCTCCAGTTCGTCTCGCGCCTCGCCGAGCACCTCGGCATCTCGTACTTCTTCGAGCACAGGGACGGCCGCGACGTGGTCGTCTTCTCCGACGCGAACGGCGGCTTTCGCCCCGTCGCGGGCGGCGGGCGCGCGCAGTTCTACCCGCGCGGCGATCGGATCGGCGTCTATCGGCTGGAGGGCACCACGCGCACGGTGCCGGGACGGTACGTGGTGAAGGACTACAACTACCGCACGCCCCACGTACCCTTGATGGCGGCGGCGACGGTCTCCGACGCGCCCGGCGGCGACATCGTCGACTACGGCGCGCACTTCAAGACGCCCGACGAGGCCGAGCGCATGGCCGTGCTCCGGGCGGAGGAGCTGCGCGCGGGCCGCAAGGTGTTCGACGGCGCGAGCGACGTGCAGCGCCTCGGCGCCGCGGCCAGGCTCACGCTCGAGGGCCACCCGCGCGGCGACCTCGAGCTCCTGCTCGTCGAGGTCCGCCACCGGCTCCAGCAGGCCACGCTCAACGCCGGCACCGGCGAGGAGCGCGCCTATGCCAACGAGTTCGGGGCTATCCCTTTCTCGACCACCTACCGCCCGCCGCGGGTCACGCCCAAGCCCAGGGTGCACGGCGTCATCACCGGCGTCATCGACGCGGCCGCCAAGGGGCAGTACGCCGAGGTCGACGACGCCGGCCGCTACCGCGTCCGCTTCCTCTTCGACACCAGCGGCCCCGAGGACGGCAAGGCGTCGCGGCTCATCCGCATGGCACAGCCCCACGCCGGCGCGGGATACGGCTTCCACTTCCCGCTCCGCAGCGGCGTCGAGGTCATCCTGACCTTCATCGACGGCGACCCGGACAGGCCCATCATCGCCGGCGCCGTGCCCAACCCGCAGACTCCCAGCACCGTCGACGCCAAGAACGCGCGCAGGAACGTGATCCGCACCGGCGGCGGCAACGAGATCAACATCGACGACAACGAGGGCGAGGAGCGCATCAAGCTGTCCACGCCCTACGGCGGCGCCACGCTCCAGCTCGGCTCTCCCAACACGCCCGAGGCGGGAGCCGCGCTCACCACGAGGGAGGCTTACACCGCGGTGGCGAACGCGGGCGTGGGGACCATCACCTCCACGAACGCGGTCATCGCCGATGTCTCGTCGATGCTCACCGCCGGCAATCTGGTCAACCACGCTGGGCTCGCGAGCATCGCGGACGTGGTCTTTGGCGACAAGGGGCAGAAGCTGGCGGACGACCTGCTCGGCGTCGCGAAGAACGCCCTCGACATTCCGGCAAAGCAAGAGAGCTTGGCCCAGGCCCAGCTCGATCAGGAGAGCGTCGAAGCTCAAGCCGCGGCCGACAAGCTCGAGCAGTCGATGGCGGCGCGATGGTACGAGGAGAGCCTGCGCAACGCCCCGAAGGTCGTGGGCTCGGACGGCGCCGAACGGCCGATGACGCGCCAGGAGTGGGAAGCGCTGGTCCATCCCGCGGACGTCGAGAGGGCCGAGAAGGCCGCCCTCAGGGCGAAGCAGGCAAAGGGCGCCGCCGAGGCGCATAAAAAGCGCATCACGGAAGGCGAGGAGGCGCTCGCCCGGCGGAGATGGCTCAGCCACATCGAAGAAGCCAAGGCAGGCAAAGCCGGCGTCGCGGGCGCGGCCGGGCTGCTCAGCACCGGCATCAAGCTCGTCAAGAAGGCTCAAGAATCGGCGTCCGTCGCGATGGCCGCGGCGATGGCGGGGCTGGCCGGCGGGTTCGCGCAGGCGGGTCGAATCCCAGGCGTCGTCACCCCGCCCGCGAGCCCCATGAACCTGAACACTGCCACGGTGACCGCCGCCATCGTGGGGGATGTCGATGCGCTCGTGTGCGGCGGAGTCGCCGCCACGCTATCGTCTCAAGGACAGGCCATCGTCGCCGGGGGAGGCGCCGCGATGCTCAAATCGCCCGGGGCCGTAGAAATCGCTGGAAACGCGAGAGCCTTCGTCACCTCCGACAGCCTCGTGGACCTGATGTCGCTCGGCGCCATGAAGCTCATGAGCGTCGGCAAAACCGCCATCGACAGCGGCACCATGAACATCGAAGCGCGCAAGGCGATCGACATGAAATCCGACGGTCGGATCGCGATGCGTTCCGCAGGCCCGCTTCGCGCGGAGTCGAGCGGAGCGGCCGTGATAAGATCCAAAGGCACCATGATCCTCAAGACCGACGCCGCGCTGACGGGAAAGGTAGCAGGTAACATGACGCTGACCGCAAACGCGGCGGCCGAGATGACAGGCAAGACCGCGCTGGTAAAAGGCGGCGGATGGAGCCTGAAAGCCGAGGCCGGCGCTATCACCGTAGGGAAGGGTGGCAATTGCTTGGCGGTCTCGGAGAGCCAGGCGCGCATCGTGAAGGGCGGCTCGACGTGCAGCGTGAGCAGCAGCAGCGCCGACCTGAAATCCGGCACGGCGAAGGTCACCTGCGGGTCTGGTGCGGTGAAGATCAGCGGAGGCCGGATCGATCTCGGGTGATCAACCCCGAAAATCCTACCGTTGCGACTCGTACCACATATAGAACAAGTACACCGCCAGCACGAGCAGTCCCCCGACCACGCATCCAATCTTATTTATCGCAGCATCCTGCGAGCGCGCCTTGTGCTCCTCGTCCCCTTCGTGTTTTGCGCTCTCCAACAGGTTGCCGTACTGCACCCTGCTCGCTGCAGCTCTCTGCCGGACGAGATCGTCGAAGGTCGGCTTCCTCGGCCTGGGCTCCTTTTCGCTGGCGAAGAGCAGCCGGCCTCCAGGTTCGAACTTCCAGGCGAGGCCTTGCCCGCCGAAGAGCCAGAACGCCCCATCGGGACAAACAGCGAGGCTCATCTTCGATCTGGGCAGCGCGTCGCGCCCTGCCTGCAAGACGACGCTCTGCTCGCCCAGCGCGCTGACCCGCACGACGCAGTCACCGCACAGGACGTAGGCGTTACCGTGGAGATCCGCGTCGAGCGCGCGATGCCCCTCATCCTCAGGGAATCGATCGAGCGTCACGCAGTACATCTTGCGCCCGTCGGCGTCGAAGCGAGCGAGCGCTCCCGTGGCGAGCAGGTAGAGCGAGCCGTCCGGACCGCAATGCATGCCGGTCAGCGATGAGCCCACGTGCACCGGATGATCGGGGAGCTCCGGCAGACTGCTCGCGCTCAGGGCTGAGCGTTCGTCCGTAGCCTCCCCTCGCGGACCGTTCTTCCATACGGGCACCTCCACGCCATCCGGCGTGATCCGCCGGAGTTTGCCGTCTTTGAGGATCAGCAGCGCACCACCGCGGTCGCAGGTCATGTGACCTCGTTCCAGCAACGCCACGTCGGCCAGCGGCGCCAGGGCGCGTGCAGTCTCGTCGAGCGTGCCCGCCTTCAACGAGATCCAGCGCAGCGGCGAGCCTCCATCGTCAATCACCAGGAGCTCGTCCTGAGCGCACCGGACGAAGCGCGCGGCCTGCGGCCGATCGCGCTGGATCCAGCGGATGTTCAGTGAAGGATCGATCGACCACAGGACGTGGTGGATCGCCTTCCTTATGTCTCCGTCGCTCGCATAGTAGTAGTACGACGGCGTGGCTGCGCAGTAAAGGTTCCCTTCCGTATCGACCGCAGCCTCCGGTGTCTCTTCCCAGTCGAACAGCCCTGCCGAGACGGAGTGCGCGGTGGGGCCACTCTCGACGACCGACGGATGAAAGCAAAGATACCAGAGCGCCGCCACCCGTCGTCGCCCGCGGTACACGAACTCATCGGACACGTGCGCGCTCGCGCCGCAGTAGCGGCAGACGCATGCTCGGTTCACGCCGTCGAAAGCGACCGGCGAGCCGCACTGCGGGCACGGAAACGTCGCGGCCTCGGCCTCAGGGACGGGCGCTCCAGCGAGCGGTTCCTGATCTTCGCTGACGAGGTGCGTGACGTCGGGAACGAGGCCCGCGAGCTCGGCTGGCACGGTTCGCACCCAGGTCTGCGTGGCGCAGCGGTCGCAACGGAGCATCGCCTGGTCTCGCACCCCCACGATGCTCACGGCAGGGATCTCCTTGTCGCATCCCCGGCAGCATGTCCTCCGCCGCGAGTAGACGGCTGACAGCTTGCCAGCCCAGCTACGACGCACCTCGTTCGGGAGCAGGCTCGGGCCGTTGTAGAGCGGGTCGCGGAGCAACGCTTGCCAGAGATCGCCCCCCAGCACCGTCGGCCTCCCGCAGCTGGCGCAGCTCACGTGGGGAGACAGCGTGTTGACCGGCATCGGCATCCGGCACGTGCCGCACGCCGTCTCGACCTTCACCGCGACGCTGATCATGCTCCTCCTCTCCCCTCCCCTCCGGCTCTCCCGCTCTTCCGCCGGCGCGCCCCCGCGCAGCTCCGCCGAAGGCACGCCGGGCCGCACGCTACCGCAGTGACACCCGCCGCGCGATAGCCTAGCCTCGCCGCGACCATGCCGGCGGCGCGCAACGATCGATCCGTCATGACCGCTTCAGAGCTCTCGCAGAAGGGCAAGCGCGGCGAGCTCGCCGGCAGCCACATCTCTGCGGTGGTCGCCCCCGGCATCGATCTCGCCGGCGCCGACCTCTCGAACGCCCTCCTCCGCGACGTCGATCTCCGTGGCGCCAAGCTCGCCGGCGCCACGCTCTCCGGCGCCCACCTCCGCAACGTGAGCCTCGAAGGCGCCGACCTCGCCGGCGCCGACCTCGCCGGCGCCGACCTCGCCGGCGCCGACCTCGCCGGCGCCGACCTCGCCGGCGCCCTCCTCGGCGGCCCTCCCGGCGAGGCCTGCCGCCTCGCGGGCGCCGACCTGCGCGACGCGGTCCTCAGCGGCGCCTCCCTCGGCCAGGTCGACCTCACCGGCGCGAAGCTCTCCGGCGCCCTGCTCGACGGCGCCGACCTCCGACGCGCGACCCTCCGGCGGGCCGAGCTCCTCGACGCCGTCCTCTCCGGCGCGCGCCTCGACGCCTGCGACGCCCAGGGCGCCCGCCTCGATCGGGCCGCCGTCGACGGCGCCGACCTCTCCGGCGCCGACCTCTCCGGCGCCTCCCTCCGCGACGTCGATCTCCGCCCCGCCGCGACGACAGGCCTCCTCCTCGGCGGCGCCGATCTCCTGCGCGCGAGCGCCCATGGACTCGACCTCTCCGCCTCGGGCCCCCCGGCGTCCCTGGCGGGGGCCGAGCTCCAGGCGTCGCGGCTCTGTGCGCTCGATCTCCGCCGCACCGCCCTCGAGGGCGCGCGCCTCGTCGGCTGCGACCTCGCGCGCGTCGACCTCTCGGGCGCGAGCTGCGATGGGCTCGTCCTCGACGGCTCCTCGCTCCGCGGCGCGAAGCTCCAGCGATGGCGGGCCCGCGGCGCGTCCCTCGTCGACGCGGATCTCCGCAACGCCGACCTCGACGGCGCGGATCTCCGCAACGCCGACCTCGCCGGCGCGACGCTCGACGGCGCGTCGCTCGCGGGCGCCGCGCTCGATGGCTGCTCCCTCGAGGGCGCCCGCCTCGCGGGCGTCGACCTGCGCGGCCTCGATCTCGCGGGCGTGTCCCTCGGCAAGGCCGCCCTCGGCGGGATCTCGTGGGCCGGCGTGCGCCTCGCCGGCGCCGATCTCGCCGGCGCCGACCTGCGGGGCGCCGATCTCGCCGGCGCCGATCTCTCGGACGCCGACCTCTCCGGGGCCTGCCTCGCCGGCGCGAAGCTCGGGGGCGGCGCGTTCCGCGGCGCGCAGCTCGCCGACGTCGACCTGACCGAGGCCGATCTCTCGGGCGCCGACCTCTCCGAGGCGGCCCTGTCCTCCGCCGCGATCGCCGGCGCGGACCTCCGCCGAGCGCGGCTGTTCGCGGCGGACCTCTCCGGCGCCGATCTCCGCACCCTGCAGCTCGCAGGCGCGGTGATCGAGCAATCGCTCCTCTGCGACGCGAACGGCGAGGGCGCCGATCTCCGCGGCTGCGCGCTGCCGAACGCCACGCTGTCGGGCGCGAACCTCCGCCGGGCGAACCTCGCGTCGGTCGAGGCCGCCCAGGTCAACCTGGAGGGCGCCGACCTCCGGGGCGCGAAGCTCGCCGGGCTGAAGGCCCCCGCCGCGAACCTCAAGAGAGCCCTCCTCGACGGCGCCGACCTCGCGCGCGCCGACCTCTCCGACGCGGCGCTCGACGGGGCCCGGCTGCGCCGCGCCGACCTGCGCGAGGCCCGGCTCGCCGCGGCCAGGCTCCCGGGCGCCGACCTCTCCGACGCGGCGCTCGCGCAGGCCGACCTCTCGCTCGCGGATCTCGCGCACGCGCGCCTCGAGCGCGCGCACCTCGCGAACGCCGACCTCGAGGGCGCCGACCTGCACCGGGCGAACCTCGACGGCGCCGAGCTGCTCGGCGCGCGCACGCGCGGCGCGAAGGACACCGACCCTGACCGCGCGCGCGCGGAGGATTTCCGGACGGAGGCCCGATGATCGGGAACGAAGCAGCCGCGCTGGAGCACGTGGAGCACGAAGCCGCCCGCGGCGGCGTGCTCGAAGCCACCCTCGTCGCCCTGGACGACCCCGCGCGCGCCCTCGTGCGCGTCGTCCGGCCCGGCGCCGCGGGCGCCGACGGCGGCGCCACGGCGCGCGCGCGGCTCGCCGTGCCGGGCTACCAGGGCACCCCCGGCGACCGCGTGCTCGTGGCCAAACACGCATCCGGAGCGGAATTTTACATCGTTGGTGTTATTCTGGCCGCTCGAGGGCCCGTGGTGCAGACGGCCGAAGGTGCGACGGCCTCGGCCGACGGGAGCGAGATCGCGATCCGGGACGCGTCGGGGGCGGTCGTGGTGACCTACGACGCGGCGACGGGCGCGGCGCGCGTGGCCGCGCCCGCAGGGGATCTGACGCTCGCGGCGCCGCGGGGGAAGGTCGTCGTGGAGGCGGCCACGGACGTCGAGCTCCGCGCGAGGCGTGATGTCCGGCACCGGGCGGCGCGGCGCGTGGCGTGCGAGGCCGGCGAGGGCGGCGGGCCGGGGGTGGTCGTCGAGCGGACGGGCGTGCGCGTGGCGGCGCCGGCGGTCGACGTCACCTCGGACCGGGCGTCGCTCCACGCGACCGAGGCGACCGTGCTGGCCGAGCGGATCGCGACGACGGCCGCGCAGATCGCCTCCACCGCCGGGCGCATGGAGATCCAGGCCGAGCGGCTGATCGAGCGGGCCAGGGACGCGTACCGCGAGGTGGACGGGCTGCTGCAGACGCGGGCGAGGCGCGCGCGCTCGCTCATCCGCGAGGCCTACCAGCTCGTCAGCGACCGGACGTCGCTGGTCTCGAAGAAGGAGACATCCATCGACGGCGAGCGCGTGCTGCTCGGCTGAGGCGGCGTGGAGGGACCCCAGCGATGAAGATGCCTGCAGCGACGAAGGCCGGCGGCGTGTGCTTCGCCATGCCGGACGTGTGCAAGGTGCCCGCGCCGCCGGCGCCCCCGGTGCCGACGCCGTTCCCGAACGTCGGCACGCTGAGCGGCTGCGAGTCGGCGGTCTCCAAGGTGCTTATCCAGAAGAAGGAGACCGTGACCGAGGCGTCGAAGATGCCGAGCAGCAAGGGCGACGAGGCCGGCACGCTCGGCGGGATGGTCTCGAACGTGAACCGCGGGCAGGTGACCTTCAAGCGCGCGAGCTCGAAGGTCTACGCCAAGGGGAAGAAGATCGTCTATCACACCGCGATGTCGGCCCATAACGGCTCGAACGCGAACATGCCCGCCGGCGCGCACGTCGCGCCCTCGCAGGTGAAGGTGCTCGTGGCGGTGTGATCGGCGGCGCCGCGGCGCGATCCGCGGCGCCGCCAGCGGCCCTCGCCCCGGCGCGCGGCTCGCGCCGGCGCGGGCCGGGAGCCGCGCGAGGGCGCGGGCCGGGAGCCGCGCGAGGGCGCGGGCTCAGCGCGGCGAGTCCCCCTGGCGGAACTCCGCGGTCGCCTCGTCGAGCCGGGCCTTGAGCTGCGGATCGAGCGCGAGCGTGGCGGCGGCGAGCGTGGCGTCCAGCTGGTCCGGCCGGCTGGCGCCGATGATGGCGGAGGTGATGGCCGGGTTGGCGAGCACCCACGCGACGGCGACGGTCGTGAGCGGCTGTCCCGCCTCCGCGACGATGCCCTGCAGCTTCTCGACCGTCGCGAACGCGCGCTCGTTCCAGTAGCGTTGCTGGTAGATGCTGGCCGCCGCGCCGAGCGTGAACCGCGTGCCCTGCGTGGGCTCGCCGCGGCGGTGCTTGCCCGTGAGGAACCCGCCGGCGAGCGGGTTGTACGGGATCACGCCGAGCCCCTCCTCCTGGGCGAGCGGGAGCAGCTCGCGCTCGATCTCGCGGAACAGCAGCGCGTAGCGCGGCTGCACGGACACGAACCGCGCGAGCCCGCGCACGTCGGCGCGGCCGAGGGCGCGCGCCAGGCGGTACGCCAGGTAGTTGGACACGCCGATATAACGCGCCTTGCCGGAGCGAACCACGATATCGAGCGCCTCCAGCGTCTCGTCGATCGGCGTGTCGCGATCGTCGGCGTGGAGCTGATAGAGATCCACGTAATCGGTGCCGAGCCGGCGCAGCGAGGCGTCGATGGCGTCGAGGATGTGCTTGCGCGAGGCGCCCTGATCCCAGTCGTTCGGGCCGACTCGGCCGACGCACTTCGTGGCGAGGATGAAGCGGTCGCGCTTGCCCTTGAGCCAGCGGCCGACGATCTCCTCGGTCCGCCCGGCGGTCGGCAGGCCGCCGCCCAGCGGGTAGACGTCGGCCGTGTCGAGGAAGTTGACGCCGGCGGAGGCGGCCTTGTCGAGGATGGCGCGGGAGGTCTCCTCGTCCGTCTGGAAGCCGAAGGTCATCGTGCCCAGGCACAGGCGAGAAACGGAGAGGCCGGTACGGCCGAGGCGGGTGGTCGGGATGCTCATGGTGTTCCGTGGGTTCTTCGGGGCTGGCCCGTGCAGTTTCGGACAGGGCGGCTCGGGGTGTCAATCGGGCACGCCGAGCGGGGTGAGGCGATCTGGAGATAGAAGAGAGAGAGGTCGACCGCAGAAGCACAGAGAGCACAGAGGGTGAGACGGAGAGGGAGAGGGAGATCCCTGTGCTCTCCGTGCCTCTGCGGTCGACCTGCCGGGGATGCCCGCCGCTCGGCGCCGTGATCGCGGGGCCGAGCGAGCGAGGCAGATCAGTAATAGATCGGCCCGACGCTGCCGCCGCCGGCGACCACGGAGTCGCCGTTGATCGCGACGCTCCTCGGCGAGGCGAGGAACGCGACGACCCACGCGACCTCGCGGGCGTCGACGATGCGGCCGATGCTCACCGAGGCCGCGAGATCCTTCTCGGGCTCGGGCCGGACGCGCTCGGTGCGGGTGGCGCCGGGGTGCACGACCGTGACGTTGATCCCCTTCGGGCCCAGCTCGTCCGCGAGGTTCTTCGTGATCGCCGCCACGCCGACGTTGCGCAGGGTGGCGACGGGGCGGCCGGTCTTGCGCACGGCCAGGCCGCCGATGTTGATGATGCGGCCCCAGCCGTTCGCGATGAGGTGCGGCGCGACGGCGCGCGCGGTCCGCAGGTAGCCCACGACCTTGATGTTGATGTCCTCGAGCACCTGCGCGTCGACGACCTGCTCGAGGCGCGTGGCGGTCGAGATCCCGCCCGGCAGCGCGGCGTTGTTGACCAGGATGTCCACGCCGCCCAGCGCGGCGACGGCGCGCTCGACGAGCGCGTTGACCGAGGTCTCGTTGCCGGTATCGACCACCAGCGGGACGACGCGGCGGCCCGTCTCCGCCGCGAGCTCGGCGGCGGTCGCCTCCAGCTTGTCCTTGCCGCGCGCGGCGATCACGACGTCGGCGCCCTCGCGCGCCAGCTCCCGCGCGATGGCCTTGCCGATGCCGCGGCTGCCGCCGGTGACGATCGCCCGCTTGCCGGTGAGTTCGAGATCCACGATGAGCTCCCTTTCCTTCGCAGACACGCCGCCGGCGTCTTCGTCCGTGGCGGGAGCCGCGCGGGAGCACGATTCGTTCCATCCCCTCCTCACCGCACCTTCGCGGATCGGGTGGCCTCCGCCGGCGTGCGCGCCGCCGTGCCCTCCTGCGCCCGGCGGCCCTCCGGACGGCGTCGCGCAGCGCGGGCACGCGGGGCGGCCGCCTGCTTCGCAGGCAGCACGCTGCTTCTGGTGTGCTGCGGGCTGAGCAGCCCGATCGGGGACGCGGCGAGGTCGAGCGAGGTGAGCGGCGCCCCGAGGTACGGCGCGCCGTCGAAGGCCGCTGCGCCGAGCAGCGCCGCTCGACCCGGCGCTCGCCCAGGCGAGGAGCACGATCGCGCCCGAGGACCCGAGAGAGCGCCTCCCGCGGCGATCGCCCTCAGCGCGCGAATTCACGGGTTGACGTCGAGAGGCGGTATTCTCGCGACATCGAGCCCCCCACCCGGGGGCCGATCACACGACACATCGATTCTACACGTCGACCGGTTTCGGGCCCACGCTCGCAGGCCGAACCCCCCGGTTCCTCCCCTCACACCACGTCAGGAAGCTGCTCCAGTGGCCGTGCACGTTCCGCGCGTGGCAGGATGTTTCCCTTCTCGACAGGGAGAATACTCATCTATGGTTCTACGGAAACCGGGAGCAGGGTTCGCTGCCTGGATCATGGTATCGGTGATCGCAAGCGGCGTGTTCATCGGGTGCGGCGACCCTGGCGGCGAGCCGGCACCGGCCTCGACGGGCACAGGAGGCGCAGGCGGCGCGGGCGGCGGAGGCGAGGGCGGCGCGGGCGGCGGAGGCGAGGGCGGCGGAGGCGGCGACGCGAGCGGCACCGGGGGCTCGGGCGGCTCGACGGGCGCCGGCGGGGATGATCCGTATACGTGGCTGGAGGACGCGACTTCCGCGGAGTCGCTCGAGTGGGTGAGCGAGACGAACCAGGAGACGCTCGACGCCCTCACGCAGGGTGAGCCGTTCACCTCGCTCTACGACGATCATTACCGGGAGAGGACGAAGGAGCCGCCGCTCCGGTGCATTCCCGAGCCCGACGGCTTCGTCTATCAGTTCAAGCAGGACGCCGGGAGCCCGCGCGGGGTGTGGCGCCGGACGCCGGCGGAGGCTTGCCTCTCCGGCGAGCCCGCGTGGGATGTCCTGCTCGACGTCGATCGGCTCGCGGCCGACGAGGCCGAAGACTGGGTCTACGCGGGGTCGGACTGCTACCACCACGACACCGACGCTTGCCTCGTCTCCCTCTCGCGAGGCGGCAAGGACGCCACCGTCGTCCGCGAGTTCGACAAGGCCACGAGATCGTTCGTCGCGGGGGGCTTCACCCTCCCCGAGGCGAAGACCTATGTCGCGTGGAGCGATCGGGACACCCTCCTCGTCGCGCACGGCGTCGACGAGGAGTCGCTCACGACCTCGGGCTACCCGCGGCAGGTGAAGATCTGGCGCCGGGGCACCCCGCTCTCCGAGGCGAAGCTCGTCTTCGAGGCGGACAAGGACACGGTCCTCTCGGGAGGCGCGACCCTCCATGACGTCGACGGCTCGAGCCTCAGGATCATCACGAGTTACGTCGATTTCTATCACGCGGACACCTACGTGCTCGGGAGCGACGATGTGCCGGTGAAGATCGAGGTGCCCCAGGACGCCGCGATCTGGGATCTCTTCCAGGGCAAGCTGCTGATCCGGCTGGCCTCGGACTGGAGCGTGTCCGGCGCGACGCTGAGGTCCGGCTCGCTGGCCGCCGTCGCGCCGGGCGACGCCGAGGCGACCGCGGAGCTCGTGTACGCGCCCGACGCGCGGAGCGCCTTCGTCGGGCTCGCGAAGTCCAGGGACGGCCTCCTCGTCACGCAGCTCCACGACGTCGCCGCCGAGATCCTCTCGTTCACCCGCGCCGATGGCGGGTGGACGTCGAAGGCGATCCCGATCCCGCCGCTCGGGGACGCCGAGGTCACCGCGGATCCGCGCATGGAGGAGGCGTATGTCACGTTCAGGAGCTTCCTTCAGCCCACCACGGTCTACCGGGTGACGCCGGACGGCGAGGCGTACGACGTGGCGGAGATCAGCGCCTCTCCCGCGCTGTTCGACGCGGCGCCGTTCGAGGTCACGCAGGACACGGCGACGAGCAAGGACGGCACCGAGGTGCCGTATTTCATCGTGAAGCCGGCCGCGGCGGCCGCTGACGGACAGAACCCGACGCTCCTCTACGGCTACGGCGGGTTCGAGCACGCGCTGCCGCCGTTTTACCTGGGGCTCACCGGCAAGCACTGGCTCGAGAAGGGCGGCGTCTACGTCCTCGCCAACATCCGCGGCGGCGGGGAGTTCGGGCCGGCGTGGCATCAGGCCGCGCTCCTGGAGAACAAGCAGCGATCGTACGACGACTTCATCGCCATCGCCGAGGATCTCATCGCGAAGGGCGTCACCTCCCCCGCTCGCCTCGCGATCCAGGGCGGGAGCAACGGCGGCCTCCTGGTCGGCGCCGTCACGATGCAGCGGCCCGATCTCTTCGGCGCCGTCTCCTGTCAGGTCCCCCTGCTCGACATGCTGCGCTATCACGAGATCGGCGCAGGGGCGAGCTGGATGGGCGAGTACGGCGATCCCGAGGATCCCGAGATGGCCGCGGTCCTCCGGGCCTACTCGCCCTACCACAACATCGAGCCCGGCGTGGCGTACCCGCCCATCCTGTTCACGACGACCACCACGGACGATCGCGTCCACCCCGCGCACGCGCGCAAGATGGCCGCCCGCCTGAAGGAGATGAACATCCCCTTCTACTTCTACGAAGGCGAGAAGGGCGGCCACGCGGGCTCCGCGGATCCCGAGACCTACGCGTTCCTCCAGGCGCTGAACACGACGTACCTCTACCGCGTCTTCGAGGAGCAATAGACGCGGGCTCCCGCCGATCGAGCCCTCTCCGCGCGAGGCCCCCTTCAGGCGAGGGAGCGCGGCGTCAGGACGGGTCGAACAGGACGTGGATCGCCGCGGGGCTGCGGAACGCGAACCCCTGGATCTCCGGCGCCGGCGCGCCCGCGTCGAGGCGCAGGCCCGGGAGCCGGTCGAGGATGGCGTTGAGCCCGACGCGCAGCTCGAGGCGCGCGAGGTGCAGCCCGAGGCACTGGTGCGGGCCGGTGCCGAACGCGAGGTGGGGCTGGGGCGGCCGATCGAGGCGGAACGTGTCGGCCGCCTCGTAGCGGTCCTCGTCGCGGCCGGCCGAGCCGGTGAGCACGGTGATCGCTGCGCCGGCGGGGATGGGGCATCCGGCGATCTCGGTGTCCCGCGTGGCCACGCGGGACACCACCGTGACGCTCGTCTCCCAGCGCAGCGTCTCCTCGATGACGGCGGGGATCAGCGACCGATCGGCGACCACCCGCGCCATCATGGCGGGGCGGGTGAGCAGGGCGACGAGCGCATTGCCCATGGCCCGGAACGTCGTCTCCGCGCCTGCGGGCAAGAGCAGGAGGAGCAACCCGTAGATCTTCTCGTCCGTGAGGCGCTGGCCGTCGATCTCGGCGGCGAGGAGCTCGCTGATGAGATCGCCCGCGGGCTCGCGCCGCCGCGCCTCCAGGATCTCCGCCAGGTATCCCCGCATCGCCCGCGACGCCGCGAGCCCTCGCGGCGGGTCCAGCGGGCCCTGGGTGATCTCGTCCGACCACCGCGCGAACTGCTCCTGATCCCGGAGCGGCACGCCGACGATGCCGCAGATGACCTGAACGGGGTACTTCAGGACGACATCGCGCATGAGGTCGGCGCGCCCGGCGGGCGCGATGCGGTCGAGCAGCTGGCCGAGGGTGGGCCGCACCAGCGCGGCGTCCCACCGCTCGAGCACCGACGCCCGGAACGCGTGCGCCACGAGGCTCCGGTACTGGCGGTGCTCCTTGCCGTCCATGCCGAGCATGAGCTCGCCCATGTATTGGCCCATGATGGCGGCGTTGATCGCGCTGGAGAACGTCTCGGTGTCGCGCAGCACCCGCTCGGCGTCCTCGTGGCGAGAGACGAGGAAGCCGGGCGCCGGGCCGACCGACGAGGCGTCATAACGGACGACCGGGGTCTCCGCCCTCGCCCTGGCCCACATCGGATGGGGCTGCGCGGCCGAGAAATCGAGCGTGGAGAGCGGCTTCTCGTCGTCCATCTCGAGACGCTATCGAGCCCCGGACGGTGGATCAACGGGGGTGACCTTCCGGAAGAGCTTCCTCGCGACGGCGCGGCTCATGGCGAGGAGGTTATCGCCGGTGAAGCGGAACCAGAAGGCGGCATAGCAGCCGTTCGTGCGGAATCCGGGGTTGACCGCGGCGTAGCGCCTCGCGGCTGGACGGTCGAAGTAACGAGGCGGATAGCGGCTCAACGTCTCCTCGGTCATGAAGATGTTGACCCGGATGAGGCCGGTCTCGTCGTCGACGTGGTAGTGGCTCTCCCCGGCGAGCCTGAGGAACGCCTCGCGCACGGCCTCGTCCTCCGCGGAGCCCCGGCGCTTCGGATCGAAGATCTCGTAGTGTGCGAGCGCCTCGGTGATCGAGACGAACCCGAAGAGGCTGGCGATCGAGAGCCGGTAGAGGCGGGTCCGCGGCGCGCGGCGCTTCGTCTCGATCAGGAACAGGAGGCCGGAGGCGAGGTGCAGCCCGCGGGTGCGGAACTCGGGCGATATCCGCAGCTTGCCGCCGACGATGGCCCGGCTTTGAGGCAAGATCATGGGCGCGGTCTTCCAGAACTGGAAGCCGACGATCGCGCCCGTGTCGGCGCGGCGGAAGACGTGGACGACATCGTTGGTCCTGGCGTGGACGCAGAAGTGCTCGAACGCCTCGGCCATGAGCGCGTTCGAGAGGGCGTGCAGCTCGCGCAGGCGCTCGTCGGTGAAGTCGCGCCGCTCGACGGTCTCGACGCGGACGGCGGGGCGCAGCGGGGAGAGGTGGAGAAGGAGGTTCAGCATGATGATTTCGAACCGCCAAGGCGCCAAGGCGCCAAGGCGCCAAGAAAAAAATCCTATAAATCCTATCTTGGCGTCTTGGCGTCCTTGGCGTCTTGGCGGTTCATTTCTCGTTTGATCGACGTGATCGGTGTTCTAAGGAGCGCGCCCCTCGGCACGATAGCCCATGTACTTCAGGAAACCACGCGTGACCTGTGTCCAGTTCTTCGGCCGGCCGGCATAGAGGTGCTCGATGCCGTGGCGGGCCATGCGATCGCCGAAGTCGAGCCACGACGTGTCGCCCGAGACCAGGTAAGCCGCGCCGAAGACGTGGGCGATGAGCAGGTTGAGCGTCGCCCACGCGCTGCTCTGGTAGGCGACGTCCTCGCAGCCCCAGAGATACTGGAACGCGGCGCCGTCGCGGTTGAGCGCGTGATCGCGGTACCACGCCGCGGCCCTGACCACGATCTCGGGGATGCGCGGGTCGCGCAGGAGCAGCCACGCGTCCATCAGGCCCTCGACGACCAGCGATGTCATGAACGGCGATCCCCCGCGGGGGCCCAGCCCGCACTCGCCGGGATCCGGAGCGTGGATGTCGTGCTCGAAGGCGCCGCTCCGGCTCGCGCGCTGCCACTCGAGCGCCGTGCCGATCAGCGCGACGAGCGCCTCGCGCACGTCGGGGCGCGGCTCGGCCGCGTAGTAGCTGGCGAGGCCCATCAGCGTCCACGCGAGGTTGCGCTCGGTGGCCCGGATGTGCGGCCTGTCCCCGGCCATCAGGGCGGGCAGGTTCCGCAGGTACGCCTCGCCCAGCCCGCGGAGCGCGCGGAGCGCCTGCGGATCGCCCGTGAGCAGGTAGTCGTCGAGCATCCCCTGGCCGAGCATGTTGCGCAGGTGCTGCCAGGCCATGGGCGCCCTCGGGTCCCAGCGATCCGCACACGCGTAGAGGGCCACCTCGCCGCCCGCGAACCAGCGGAGCTCGTTCCCGCGGTACCAGGTCGCCTCCTCGCGCGCGCGCCGGTACGCGCCCGGCGTCCCGCGGTGGATGAAGCGCTGGTACAGCGCGTGCGGCGCGTCGTAATAGGTGCGCTCCAGGGCCGTCGCGCCGCAGCTGATGCCGTAGGCCTGCCAGGCGGGCGTCATCTCGGCGAGGTAGCGCTCGGTCTTGTCCTCCCAGGCCGTGAACGCCGTGTTCTGGTCCGCGGTGATCTGGTAGCCGATCACGCGGCTCCTCGCGTACCAGGAAGGCGGCAGCCGGGCGACCGCGGGGCCGTCCGGGGAGGGCGCGAGCGCGCCGGCGCTCCCTCCGCCCGTCGCGCGCGGCGCGCCCGTCGCGCGCGGCGCGCCGTAGTCCAGGGTGAAGGTCGCCGAGGCGCTCGGGTCCAGCGTGGCGCGCCACGCCACGAGCACGGCGCGCTGCGAGCCGTCCGCGGGCCAGGTCGCGATCGAGGCGGCGTGGAGGCTCACCTCGGCGCCGGCGGGGTCGAGGACGCGGAGGAGCGCCGGGTCGAAGAGCGCGCCGGGCGGGAACGGCACGCCCAGGGAGACGATGCCGTCGCGCAGCGCGCCGCGGTCGGCCGTGACCGTCACCGGCACGCGGCCTCGCTGCCCCGCGGGCGCGCTCCCGGCGGGCGCCGCGCGGCCCGGATGGCCGGGAGCGCCGCCCGGGCTCGCGGCGCAGCCCGCGAGGAGCGAGGCGGCGAGGACGAGCGCCGGCGCGCCGGGACCGGGGCGCGTTCGCTTGCGGTCGCGTGGGGTCGACATCGGCCGGGCGGCGCCTAGGATAGCCGAGATGCCGCGGGAGAATACGGCCTTCGGTCCTCCCTGGTCGCTGCCCGGGCTCGCGCTCGTCGGCCTCGTGGGCTGCGCCGCGGCCCGTCCCTCCACGGCGGCGTTCGTGGATTCGCCGGGGATCAGCCCGCCGGAGCGGCCGCCCTTTCAGGCCAGGATCGGCGAGTTCTTCTGCCGGTTCCACCACGGCGAGCGCGAGGAGCCGCGGCTCCCGTGCCGGATCGCCGATCCGGGCGGCGGCGGGCGGCGGCTCGAGGACGTCGGGGGGCCGCGGCGCATCGAGGGGGCGCTGACCCCGATCGATCACCGCAGCTTCCGGTTCGAGGGGACGTTCGCCTCGGCGCCGGGCGCCGCGCCCGAGGCCGTCACGGCCACGTTCGAGGCCGTGGACTACCACCTGTACCGCGGGGCGATCCGGGCGGCGGGGGGCGAGACCTGGGTGACGCTCGAGTACCTCCCCACGCCGGAGGACCTCCGCGGCCGGCCGGCGGCGGCCGCGCCGGGGGCGCCGCGGAGGAGCGCGGCGCGGCGGTAGGGCGCGGGGCGGCGGAAGGTCGCCTACCCTCCTCCGTACATGGCCAGCAGCGCCCGCGTGGCCTCGTCCGCGGCGGCGTTCAGGGGGCCGATCAGCGCCGCGTCCATGCCGAACGTGGTGCGCAGCGGCCGCTGGCCGTGCGGCATCTCGAGGAGCTTCAGCAGCACGTCCGCGAGGTCCGCCGGGTCGGGTCCCTTCAGGGCCTTGCACATCTCGAGCGTGGGGCGCACCCTGGCGCCGAACGCCCCATACTCGACGGCGCGCGCCTCGTCGTCGTTGAGCCGGGTGTTGTCGAAGATCTTCGTCTGGACCAGCCCCGGCTCCAGGATGACGACGTCGATCCCGCACGACGCGAGCTCGATCTTGTAGCCCTCGGCCAGCATCTCCATCGCGGCCTTGGCCGAGGAGTAGTGCACGCTCAGCGGCATGACGACGCGCCCTCCCATGCTGGACGTGAAGGCGAGCACCCCCGTCTTTCGCCGGTGCATGTGCGGCAGCACGGCGCGACAAACGCGGTGCGCCCCGAAGACGTGCGTTTCGAAGAGCGATCGCTGCTGCTCGACGGTGCTGCACTCGACCAGCCCGATCACGGAGCTGCCCGCGTTGTTCAGGGCCACATCGATCTTCCCCGTCTTCTCGATCGCCGTCGCGACCGCCGCGGCCACGGAGGCGTCGTCCGTCACGTCGAGCGCGACGGCCTCGATCGGGACGCCCGCGGCCGAGAGGCCGGCGATCTCGTCGCGCGCCGCCCGGTTCTTGCCATCGGGATCGCGCATGCCCGCGAACACCACATAGCCGTTCCGCGCGAGCGTCTCCGCCGCGCTCCGGCCGATCCCCGAGCTCGCGCCCGTCACCAGCGCCACCCTCTTCGCCGTCATCGGTCTCGCCTCCTCGAGCGCCGGGGCCTTAACCGGCGCTGGTCGCGCGCTCGATGCTAACACGCGGTCCGGTGGGTCGAGATCGGCGCGCCGCGCGGATGTGCTCGAGCTCCCGGCGCACCGGCGGCGGTGGCGGCAGCGCTCGATCGGCGCAGCGGAGTTCGAGAGCTCGCGCGCCTGCCTCGTCATCAAGGCAGGCGATGTGCGCGGCGCTCCTCCACGCGCAGAGCGCCGAGCGGCGGCCAGGATCGAGATTCACACCAGAGCCTGTCCGAAGGTGGTGCGGTACTTACCGCAGGCAGACCGCAGAGGGGCGAACCGCCAAGACGCCAAGACGCCAAGACGCCAAGATCGCAAAATTATTGAGATTTCTTGGCGTCCTTGGCGCCTTGGCGGTTCCCAAAGCAACGCACTTTCGGCCAAAGTACCGCTCCACCTGTCCGAAGCCTCCGGCTTGAATTGAATTTCAAACCTGAGCCTGTCCGAAGCCTCCGGCTTGAATTGAATTTCAAACCTGAGCCTGTCCGAAGCCTCCGGCTTGAATTGAATTTCAAACCTGAGCCTGTCCGAAGCCTCCGGCCTGAATTGAATTTCAAACCTGAGCCTGTCGCAAGCTCCAGGGACGACCTCTTCTCGTCCCAGCGGCTCTCTCGGCGCGCTCACCGCGCGCCCAGCTTGGTCCCCGCCACGAAGGCCTCCGCGAGGTCGACCTCGGCGGTGCGCGCCTTCCAGGTCTCCGCCTGGTACAGGTTGGCGCCGCGGAGGTCGGCCCCCCCGAGATCGGCGCCGTCGAAGGCTGCCCGCATCACGTTGGCCCGGCGCAGGCGCGCGCCGCGGAGCCGCGCCTTCCGGAACCGGCCGTCGATCAGGTCGGCGGCGTCGAGCGTCGCCCGGTCGAGCGTCGCCCGGGTGAAGCTCGCCTCCCGCAGCGCCGCGCCCGTGAAGACGCCCTCGGTGAGGTCGGCGCCCTCCCACACGGAACCCGGACCGTTCGCGCCCCGGAACGAGCCGTTCCGGAGCGCCACGTCGTCGGCGCGGAGGTCGGCGAGCGACGCCCCGTCCAGGGTGACGCGCGCGCCCGACGCGCCGTAGAGCTTCGCGTCGTCGAGCGTGGCGTCGCGGAAGCTCGCCCCGTCGAGCGTGGCGCGCATCATCTCCGCGCCGGTGAGATCCGCGCGATCGAAGCGCGCCCGCTGGAGCGCGGCCCCGGCGAAGCTCGCGCCGGGCGCTCGGGCCCCCTCGAACACGGCGTCCTCGCAGCGCGCCGACGCCGCCGCCGCGAGCTCCAGGACGGCGCCGGCGAAGCGCGCGGCCTTGACGTTCGCGCCGGTGAGATCCGCCCGGGAGAGGTCGGCGCCCTCGAAGCTCGCGCCCTCGCAGTCCGCCTCCGCGAGGACGGCCTCGACGAGCCGCGCGCCGTCCAGGCGGGCGCCGCGGAGGCTCGCCCTCGCCAGGACGACGCCGCCGAGATCGGCCCCCGTGAGGTCCGCGCCGGTCAGGTCGACGCCGGTCAGGTCGACGCCCGCAAGCGGCTCGCCCAGGCGAAGGAGCTCGAGGATCGCCTCGCGGCCGGCAGGCGGCGGCGCCTCCACGGGCTCGCCCGGAGCCGTCCTGCGCGGCGGCGCCTCGCCGTCCACCACCGCCGCGCCCTCCTCCGCCGCGCCCGCCGCCGCGCCCTCCTCCGCCGCGCCCGCCGCCGCCCCCTCCTCCGCCGCCCCCCCGCTCGCGACCGCGCGCCGCCGCGCCCGCGCCGTCGCGAGCGCCTCGGCGATGCGCGCGTCGAGGGCCGACGCGCCCTCCTCGGCACCGCCGTCGTTGGCGGCCCCCTCGTCGCCGGCGGGCGGCAGCTCCGCCGCGTCGCGCGCCGCGAGCTCCGCGAAGAAGCGCGCCCTCGCCTCGCGCTTCCCCATCGGCGCGCGCTCCACCCCTCCCTCGGCCATCGGCTCGCCGAGGACGAACAGCGACGCGACGTCGGAGGCGTCCTCGTCGGCGACGTCGAGCAGGCCCCGCCACACGAGCACCAGCCGGAGCGCGTCGGCGTCGAACCACACCGTGTCGAGCCGCATCGGCACCTCGGAGAACCCGCCGCCGGCCCGCTCCGTGGCCTGGGCGAACGCGCGGACGCGCACCCCGGGCAGGCGCCCCCGGACCACCTCTCCCTCCGGGCGGACCGACCAGAGCTCGAACGCCTCGTCTCCCCGCGGATAAGGGACTTGCTGCTCGGCGGGCGCGGCGTTGAAGAACGTCCAGTCGAAATCGTCGGGAAAGAAAGGCCAGCGCTCCCTCCGCCAGCGGTCGCCGTACGAGCCGATCTTCTGGAGGCGCTCCCGCCACACCGGCGAGATCGGCGCGAAGCAGGCAGGAGAGGGCCTGTCGCCTTCCGAGCGGATCAGCGCTCCAGGCTGCTCCAGCGACGGGAGCGCGCCGCCCGCGCGCGCGCCGTACCCGGCGCCCACGGGGTTCGCGTCGAACCCGGCGCCGCCGAAGGCGCTCTCGAAGCGGAGCGGGATGCGCTCCCACGGCTCGGGCGCCGCCGGCGCGCCGAACGCGTCCCAGCGGCGCGCGCCGATCGCCGCGACGGCCCGGTCGAGCGCGTCGCCGAAGCGGAGCCGGACGAGCGCCGCGGCCTCGCCCGCGCCGCGGCGATGCGCGTGCCCGACCAGCAGGACGTCCGCCCTCGGCTTGAAGATCGCGAAATCGGACGGGTAGCGGAGGCTCTTTCCAGGGTCGTCATCGACATGGACGTCGCCGCCGGGGAGCTCCTGGTCGGGCGCGATCGCCGCCGGCGCTCCAGGCACGAGATCGAAGGTGCCTTTGACCACGAGGGTGAGCGAGTCTCTGGGCGGCCGGACCTGCCACGGGACCGTGAAGGTGGCGAACGGGGTGACGTTCAGGATCGGGACGTTCTCGGTCGTCCTCGCGGGCGGCGGCATGTCGGGAGAGCCGGCGAGATCCTCGCCGGTCGGCCTCGACGGCTCGGGCTCCGGGAGCGGGAGCGTGGCCGTGGGCAGCGGCGCGCCGCCGTGCGCCGCGATGTGCGCGGCCATCGCGGGGAACGCTTGCTTCAGCGCCTCCAGCGAGACCGCGACGGGAGCGCTCGCGCCCTCGGCGCGCTCCGCGGATCGCGGCGGCGCGAGCCGGAACGGGGCGTCGTCCTGGCGCGCGCCGCGCAGGACGTCCTGGAGGTTGAACTCGCGCGTGTCGGCGAGCACCGGCGGCGGCGCGGAGGCCAGCGGCGCCGGCGCGCTCGGGCGTTCCGGCGGAGCCTCTGCGCCGGGCCGCGCCGCCGCCGCGATCTCCGCCTCGGCGAACACCGCGGGATCGAGGGGGCGCGTCTCCGTCAGGTCGAGCGGCGCTCGCGCGACATCCGCGCCTGCGCCGCGCGCGGCCCATTCCTCGGGGCTCATGCCGCGCGCCGCGGACGGCGCCGGCTCGGGAAACGGAAGCACCGGCGGCCCGCCGGCACGCGGCATCGCGCCCTCCGGCAGGGGCGCCGTGGTCGCGCCCACGGGCGGGGCAGAGGGAGCGGCCGGCTCCGGAGCAGGCCACGCGACGCGCTCGCCGGGGAGCGCGAGCGCGATCAGGAGCGTGCCGCGCTCGACGGCCCCCAGCGCGCGCTCGGCGACGGCCACGGACGCGCGCCAGGTGAGGGTGCACCGGAGCGCGTCGGCGTCGATCCAGAGCGTGTCGCAGCGGACCGTGAGCTCGACCCCGGCGGGCTCGAGGAGCGGCGGCGCGCGGAGGAGCACGCGCGCGTTCAGGCCGGGGAGGCGCGAGCGCACCTGCGCGGCCGCGGGGTGGAGGCCCTCCAGCAGGATCCACTCGTCGCCCCGCAAGTACGGGATCTGCTGATCGCGCGGGGCGGCGTTGAAGTAGCCCCAGTCCATGGCGGCCGGCAGCTCCGGGACGGCCTGGAGGAGCTTCGCGGGATCCCACGACGCGAGCGCCCGCCGTCGCTGCGGCCACGCGATCGGGATCGGCCCGAGACCGTCGGGGGCATCGGGCGCCGACGGATTGAGGATGCTCGGCAGGCGGAGATCGGCGGGGTCGGCCCCCCTGCCGACGGGGTTCTCGGGGCAGCGGGCGCCGCCGAAGGCGAGCTCGTAGCGGATGGGCAGCCTGGAAAAAGGAGTCGGCGCGGTCGCCTGTCCGGTCGCCGGATCGCGCTGCCGCTCGCCGACGACCTGGAGGCGCTTGTCGACCGCGGGCACCTGCCCGCGCGCATCGAAGACCGCGAGGCGCACCCACCGGTGGCTCACGCGCTGGCCCGGCGGCGCATAGGCGCTCCCGGTGAGCAAGACGTCGGCGCGGGGCTTGTGGGGCGCGGCGTCCGAGGCGACATAGAGGCTCCGGCCCGCGTTCTGCTCGTAGAACACGTCGCGGAAGAGCGGCAGCGGCGCGGCGAGCGAGGCGACGTTGTCGGGCGACAGCTGGAAGGTGGCCTTGACGGCGACCGTGAGACAGGGGCCGTTCGGCGTTCGCCAGAGCAGCGTGGAGGCCGCGAGGGGGCTCAGGGGGAGGAGCAGCATCGGCGGCCGCCACCCTAGCGGAGCGCGCGGGCGGATGCGCCGGCCTCGGCTGCGCGCCGCGCTCGGGGCGCGCCGCGCGGCGCGCGGCCGCCGCGCTCGGGCCTCACGCCACGGCGAAGCCGGCGCTCAGCAGGTCTTGCGGCCGGGACGACGCGCCGATGTGGACGCGGAACTCCCCCGGCTCCACCACGCGGCGCCCGTCGGCGTCGATGATGGACAGCGCCGAGGCGGGGACGTCGAACCGCACCCGGCGCGCCTCGCCCGCGGCCAGGCTCAGGCGGCGAAACGCCTTGAGCTCCTTCAGCGCCCACGTGGACGACGTCACCAGATCTTCGATGTACAGCTGGGCGATCTCGACCCCATCGCGCTGCCCAGCGTTGGTGATCGTCACCTCGAAGGAGGCCACGCCGTCTCGCCCCACGCTGGGCGTCAGGACCTTCAGGTCGGCGTACGCGAAGCGCGTGTAGCTCAGGCCGAAGCCGAAGGCGAACGCCGGCTCCTGCGTGAGGTCGGCGTAACGGCTCCCGTGCTGGCCGCGCGCCTGGTTGTAGAACACCGGCTGCTGGCCCACGTGGTAGGGGAACGAGATCGTCAGCTTGCCCGAGGGGTTGATCCGCCCGAACAGCGCCTCGGCCACGGCCCGCCCGCCCATCATCCCCGGATTGAACGCCTCGACGATGGTCGACGCGCCGAGCGCCGAGCGCGGCAGCACCAGCGGCTTGCTGTTGACGAGGACCACGACCGTGGGGACGCCCGTCCCGGCGATCGCGTCGGCCAGGGCCCTTTGCCCGCCCATGAGCTCCAGGGTCGCCGTGCTCTTCGTCTCTCCGATGAACTCGATCCTGTCCCCGAGGACCAGGACCACCACGTCGGCGCTCCGGGCCAGCGCCACCGCCGCCGGGATGCCCGACGCGTCCTCGCTGACCACCGAGCAGCCCGCGGCATGGACCACCTCGCACCCCTGGGGCGCGAGCTCCCGTATCCCGTCCACGATCGTGACGATGCTGGAGCGGGGGTGCTCGGGGCCGTTGCCGCCGCTCATCTGGCCCGACCCGAGCGACCAGTCGCCCAGCTGGGCGATCGGGTCGTCCGCGTTGGGGCCGATCACCGCGATCCGCCGCGGGGGCCTCGGCGCCGCGCCCGCGCCGTCCGCGAGCGGCAGGAGGCCGTCGTTCTTCAGCAGCACGAGCGACGCCCGCGCCACCTCCAGGTTGAGCTCCCGGTGGGCCGCGCACCCGATGATCTCCTGGATGCGCCGCTCGCTGCTGTACCCGGGATCCTCGAAGAGCCCGAGGGAGAACTTGAGCGAGAGCACGCGCCGCACCACCGCGTCGATCTCGGCTTCTTCCAGGAGCCCTCGGCGCACCGCCTCCTGCGCCCCCTCGTAGAACTGCGGGGTCGCCATCATCAGGTCGTTGCCGCTCCGGATCGCCACCGCGGCCGCCTCGGCCATGTCCTTGCAGACCTTCTGGTCGAGCACGAGATTGGCCACGTTGTTCCAGTCGGTCACGACGATCCCCTGGAAGCCCCACTCCTCCTTGAGGACCTCGGTCAGGAGCCAGCGGTTGGCGGTCGCCGGTATCCCGTCCATGGACTGATATCCCGTCATGAACGCCATACAGCCGCTCTGCGCGGCCCGCTCGAAGGGCGGCAGGAAATACGAGCGCAGGTAACGCCGCGAGATGTTCGCCTCCGAGGCGTCGCGGCCGCCGAGCGTCTCCGAGTAGCCCGCGTAGTGCTTGGCCGTCGCCAGCACCGCGTCCGGATCGTCGAGGCCCTTGCCCTGATAGCCCTTGACCATCGCGCACGCGAACTCGCCGATCAGGTAGGGATCCTCGCCGAACGTCTCCCCCACCCTGCCCCAGCGGAGATCGCGCGTGAGGCACAGGACCGGAGAGAACGTCCACTTGAGCCCGGTGGCCCGCATCTCGGCGGCGGTGACCCGGGCGACCTTCTCCAGGAGTCCCGTGTCCCAGCTGCACGCCATGCCGAGCTGCGTCGGGAAGATCGTGGCGCCCGCCCAGAAGGAATGACCGTGAATCCCGTCGTCGGCCATCAGCACCGGAATGCCGAGCCGGGTGCCCAGCGCGCGCCTGATCGCCGCGTCGGCGTCCTTCCCGTTGCAGTGCAGGAGGCTGCCGACCTTCATTCGCCCGATCGCGTCCTCCAGATCTCCCTGCGCGTCGAGCTGCATGAGCTGGCCGACCTTCTCGTCGAGGGTCATCCGGCTCAGGAGATCTTCCACCCGCTTGGCCACGGGCTGATTGGCATCTTTGTACAAGGGAGCGTCGACCATCCGTTCTCCTGATCTCGAGGAAGGGCGCACGATAACAGGTCGCCCTGCTGGCCGGCCACCGCCCCGGTCGGATCAGATGCGGACCACCGCGCTGCCCCACGTGAGCCCGCCGCCGAGCGCGCACAGCAGCACGTGATGCCCGGGCAGGATCCGCCCGTCGCGGATCGCCTCGTCGAGCGCCATCGCGACCGAGCCGGCGCTGGCGCCGGCCGCGCTCTCGCCGTCGAGCGCGCCGAGGACGCGCTGCCGCGGGCACCCGAGGCGCTCGGCGAGGTGCGCGGCGAGCTGGGCGTCGGCGTGGTGCGGGATCACCCAGTCGACGTCCGCCGGCGCGAGCCCGGCCGAGGCGAGCGCCGCGAGGGCCTGCGCCGCGAGGTGCTCCTCCGCGGCCTGCCGCAGCTCGGGCTGCTTCACGCGCAGGTACTGCCGCCGGTCGGCGAGCCGCTCGACCGTGAGCGGCTCCGCGGATCCGCCGCCGGGGACCTGGAGGACGTCGGCCCTCTTCCCGTCGGCCCGGAGGCTGACGCTCAGGATCCCGCGCCCGTCGCCGGCCGCCGGCCCGACCACGACCGCGCCGGCGCCGTCGCCGAAGAGCTGGGCCGAGGCGCGGTCGCGCGGGTCCACCCGGCGCGAGAGCAGGTCCGCGCCGATCACGAGGACGTGCTTCATCGTCCCCGCCGCGACGAACTGGCTCGCCACCGACAGCCCGTAGAGGAAGCCCGTCAGCGACGCCGAGAGGTCGAACGAAGGGATGAGCTCGGCGCCGAGCTTCTGCTGCACGTACACGGCGGTCGCCGGCATCGGCGCGTCACCGCTCGATGTCGCGAGGATGATCATTTCGAGGTTGCGGGGCCCGAGGCCGGCCGCGTCGAGCGCCGCCTTCGCCGCCCTCGTGGCCAGGTCGCTCGTCGTCTCGCCGGCCGCGGGGCGGCGCCGCTCGTCGCCCGCGCTCGCGTCGCCCGTGGGGACCTCCGCCGGCGGCGCGCTTGCGTGCGCCTCGCCCTCCGGGGCGGCGAGCGGCTGGGAGCGGCCAGTGCCGAGGATGCGCGCGCGGGGATTTCTGGCATCGGACGTCATTGGGAGCGCAGCCTACATCATGGGCTGCGCGTTGGGACGGGCGATCGCGCGACGGGCCGGGTACACGGAATGCTTGAGTCGCGGGCGCGCTCCGGTACATAAAGCGCCGCGATGGCTACGAGCTCCGAAGACAAAGACCGGCCCGAGACGGACGACGCGCCTTCCGGCGAGGCCGACGCGCAGGACACCAGCAGGGAGGAGGGCGGCGAGGGCCGCGCTGCTGCCCGCGCCGACGCGGCGGCCCCCGCCAGGGCCTCGCGCCCGGCGAAGGCCGCGGGCGCCGCCCGGCGACCGGCGGGCAAGAAGCCCGGGGCGCGGCCTCGCGCGGCCGCCCAGCCGCAGGGCGGGTCGCTCGGCAAGAGCATGATCCTGTTCCTCATCATCATCGGCGGCCTGGCCGCGGCGTTCGCCTATTTCGGGCGCGAGCCCGCGCCCGGCTCGTCCGGCCCGAAGTGGAAGCCCGGGGACAAGGCGCAGGTCGAGGTCACCCTGGTGTCCTCCGACATCAAGGATCTCGCCTGCTGGTCGTCCGACGAGGTCAACGGCCGGCATTGTGCGTTCGAGTCGCCCACCAAGGGCTGGTCCAAGGGCGATGCGGACGATAAGAAGCTGCTCCGTCCTTACACCACGACCGACCGCGTCCAGTTCCTCGCCGCCGGCCTCTGGAGCGAGCCCGCCCTCACGGGCAAGCTGCCGTCCGCACGGTTCGCGGTGAAGTGCACCTACACCGTCGAAGGCAAGATGAAGAGGCCCGGCATCCGCTGGACCAGCGAGGGCGCATGGCTCGACAGGACCGAGGACTGGTACGCGGGGCTCTTGTCGGATTGCAAGCTCATCAACCCCTGATGTCGCAGTTGCTGCCGCGTTCGCCCGCGTGATGCGCGGCTCGAGGCGGACGACGCGGCGCATGCAGCGGGCCGGGTGTTCTGCGCCATGCCCCTCGTGTGACCGCGACCCCCCGTGGTAGTGTCATGATCGGCTTGGAGGTGCTCATGCCCTGTCATCGGGTCATCGCGTTGGTGTCGTTGGCCGCATTGTTCGCCGTTGCTGGATGTGAAGCGGATCCGGGCACCGTGAACCTTCTGCCGAACTACGTCACCGTATCGAGCTCCTCCGGCGGGGGCGCGGGCGGGGAGGCCGCGACGACGACCACCACCGTCTCCACGACGAGCTCCGGCGGAGAGGGCGGCGCGGGCGGCGTCGCGTGCACGTGCGAGGCCGGGCTCTCGTGCTGTGGACCGGACTGCGTCAACCTGGCCAACGATCCGCACAACTGCGGCTCGTGCGGCACGCGCTGCGTCGAGGATCAGGCGTGCATCCAGGGCGAGTGCAAGAACGCGTGCTCCCCCGAGTTCGGCTGCGAGGAGGGCGTCTGCTGCGGCGAGGCGTGCTGCACCGACGGCACGATCTGCTGCGACTACGGCACCAGCGCCGAGGCGCCTGACCTGCACTGCCAGGCGCCGGTGAACGGGACCTGCCCGCTCGCCTGCAGCGGCTGCGAGAACTGACGGACATCGATAGCGACGCGGCCGCGCGCGGCGCGCCCGGGCTATCCGGGAGCGCCGCGCGTTGGCTCATCGTGCGCGGCGCGCGGGTGTCCCGCGCCTGCCAGCGCGCGCCGCGCCGCCCTCCATCGCGCGCACGCGCCGGCCTGCCGTGCGTTCCACCCCTGCCGCCCGCGCGCCGCGCCTCGTCCCTCGCGCGGCGCTCGCGCGCGCTCGGCTCACGGCTTCTGCAAGATCTTGCCAGGATATTTCCGCTCGAAATGCCCCACGATGCCGCGGCCGATCGCCTCGATCGTGAGCCCTGCGATCCCCATCTTGATGGCCGGCCCGATCAAGGGGACGAAGCCGACCGCCCGGGTGGCGAGGAATTTCAAGCCTTGACCGAGGATGGCGAAGCTCCCGCCGGCGGCGGTCGTCGCCACGGATCCGACGCTCTCGCCGTAGATCTCGCCGACCATCGTCATCATGTGCGTCTCGATCGCGACGAGCCCGGCGGACGTCGAGATCGGGAGCGGGAGCGCGGCGAACGCGGCGCCGCCGATCGCGTAGCGGTGAACCCAGCGAAGAGCTTCATCCCTGCACGTCGTCATGCCTCGAGGTTGCCGCAAGTCGCGCCGTCCGTCCATCGCACACCGCCCTGACGCCGCGGGCGCGACGCTCGGCCCGGGCGCACGCCAGGTCCTCTGTGCGCCGCCTTCCCGGCCGGCGGGAATCGCGCGTGCATGACCGTCGCTCGCCTCGACCTCCGCGCTCACGCCGGGGGCGGGGCGAGGCGAACCGACCCCGCGAGGGGTGTTGATCCGTCGGAGCCCGCGGTGAGCCGGGCTCCAGCGAGGTGCCCATGACAGCACGACGCGCGCTCTTCAGCCCGCTCCTCCTCTGCGCCTGCGCCGCCCTCGCGGCGTGCGGCGCAGAGCCCCGCCCCGCCCCTCCCGGAGCGGATCCGCCGCCCGAGGAGGCCGCGGAGACCCCTGACGCCGAGCGCGTCCCTCTGTTCGAGGGCATCGGCGCCCTCCATCACCCCGTGACGACCTCATCGGCGCTCGCGCAGCGCTATTTCGATCAGGGCCTGCGGCTCGTCTACGCGTTCAACCACGACGAGGCGCGGCGCGCGTTCGAGGAGGCCGCCCGCCTCGATCCCGGCCTCGCCATGGCCCGCTGGGGCATCGCGCTCACGCTCGGCCCCAACATCAACCTGCCGGCCGATCCAGCGCGCGAGCGCGCCGCCTTCGAGGCCGTCGAGCAGGCGCGCGCGCTCGCCGCGTCCGCGAGCGCGCGCGAGCGCGCGTACGTCGAGGCGCTCGCGGAGCGCTACGCCGCGACGCCGGGCGGCGACCGGGCGGCGCTCGACCGCGCCTACGCGAGCGCGATGCGCGAGCTCGCCCGCCGCTTCCCCGACGACCTCGACGCCGGCGCGCTCTTCGCCGAGGCGCTCATGGACCTGCGCCCGTGGGATCTCTGGACGCTGGACGGCCGGCCGCAGCCCGACACCGAGGAGATCGTCGCCACCCTGGAGGGCGTCCTCCGTCGCGATCCCGAGCACGTCGGCGCGAATCACTATTACATCCACGCGGTCGAGGCGTCGCGCGCGCCGGAGCGCGCGCTGCCGAGCGCCGAGCGGCTCGGCGAGCTGGCGCCGCGGGCTGGGCACCTCGTGCACATGCCGTCGCACATCTTCCTGCGCGTCGGCCGGTACGCGGACGCCTCCGACGCGAACGAGCGCGCGGTCCTCGTCGATCGCCAGTACATCCGCGAGCAGCGCCCGGAGGGCATCTATCCGATGATGTACTTCCCTCACAACCTCCATTTCCTCTCGGTCTCGGCGAGCATGGAGGGGCGCAGCGCCGTCGCCGAGCGGGCGGCCCGGGAGCTCGGCGACGCGGTGAGCGACGACGACGTCCGCCACATGCCGATGCTCGAGATGTTCCGGCCTGCGCTGCTGTTCGCGCTGGTCCGCTTCGGCCGGTGGGAGGACGTCCTCGCCGAGCCGGCGCCGCCGTCCGAGCAGCGTTACGCGACGGGGATATGGCGCTACGCGCGCGGCCTCGCGCTCGCGTCGACGGGGCGCCCCGACGACGCCGCGCGCGAGGCCGCGGCGCTCCGGGCGGCGTTCGCCGAGAGCGCCGGGGTGACGATCGGCAAGAACCGCGCGCAGGACCTCCTCGAGATCGCCTCGCTCGTGCTGGAGAGCCAGATCGCCTCGGAGCGCGGCCAGACAGGCGCCGCCGTTCGCATGCTCCAGGCGGCCGTACGCGTCGAGGACACACTGCGTTATTTCGAGCCGCCGGACTGGCCCGAGCCGGTCCGCCACACGCTCGGAGCGGCGCTCCTCAAGTCGGGTCGCCCGCGCGACGCCGAGGCGGCTTACCGCGAGGATCTGGCCCGGAACCCCGACAACGGCTGGTCGCTCCGCGGCCTCGAGCAGAGCCTGCGCGCACAGGGCAGGGAAGAGGAGGCGGCCGCCGCACACGAGCGCTTCGCTCTCGCCTTCGCGCGAGCCGACGTGCACCTGTCCGGGTCGCGCCCGTGAATGTCCGGTCTCGATCGGCTGGAGATGACGAGGAAAAGCGCGCATTGCCGGGATGCGTATCGATTCGATCTGCTACGTTGATGGGGTGTTGTGCGCAAAGCTTGGACTCTCGGCGCTCGTGTGTCTCTTCTCTTTCACTGTCAGCCTGTGCGCCGCATCGCTCCTCGGTTGCGAGGGCTCCGACTTACCGACGTATCCGCAGAAGCAGCAGAGTGACGCGGGCGATCCCGTGTGTGCGCCGGGGCAACTCCTTGGCTTGAGCGGGTGTGTCCCGGTGGGCGTTCAGGGCTGTGCCGGCGATCGGGTGGGTGAGGACGGCTACTGCCGTCCCGCGCTCGAGGCGTGCTCGCCCGGGACAGCTCCGACGCTCGACGAGGGGTGCATCGAAGTCGGGATCCCCGGCTGTGCGGCGGAGTTCGTGGAGGGCGGCGGCTGTCATCCCACGATGGCCAGGTGCCCGGAAGGGACGTTCGCGGTCCCGCAGGAGGGGTGTATCTCCATCGACGGCCCAGACGGCTGCGGCTCGGGGCCGTGGGGCCAGGTCGCCGAGGAGCCCGGCGACATCCATGTCGATCGGAGCTACGCGGGCGGGGGCGGCGACGGATCGCGCGGCAGGCCGTTCACGACGCTGGCGGACGCGCTCTCGGCGGTGCAGGCGGACGGGCGTGTCGTGCTGGCGGAGGGCGAGTACGACGAGCCGGTCGAGATCACGAAGCCCATCGAGCTCGTCGGGCGGTGCGCCTCCCGGGTGGTGCTCCGGGGCGCGCAGAGCGATCCGAGCGGCAACGTCAGCGCGGTCTGGATTCATGACGTCGAGGGCGCCGGCGTGCGCGGCGTGAGCGTGGTCAGCCCGTCCATCGGTCTGTTCATCCAGGCGGCGGAGGTCTCGGTGCGCGAGGTCCGCGTGTCCGGCGGGAGCGGCAGCGGCGTCGTGGTCGCGCTCCCGGGCGCGAGCCTCGATCTGTCGCGCAGCCTGGTCCAGGCGTCGTGGGCGGGCGATGGTATGGGCGACCTCTGGACGAACGTGCTGGTCGTCTCCGGGGCGCGGGCACGGCTCACCCGGAACGCGCTGGTCGACGGCACGGTCAACCTGCGCATCACCTCCGAGGCGGGAGAGGTGGTCGCCGAGGGCAACCTGCTGGAGCTCACCCCGCAGCAGTCGGAGACGGGCGACGGGGTCGGCGTGATCGTCGAGGCGGGCGCGCTCCGGCTCGACGCGAACGCCCTCGTCCACCACCGCCTGGGCGCGCTGGTGACGGGCGCCTCCGCGGAGCTCGCCGCGACGCGCACGCTCTTCGCCGCCCCGCCCGAGGGGTCGCAGGAGGCGGGGGACGTGGTCGTGGAGCAGGGCGCACGCGCGACGCTCGACGCCAGCGAGCTGTCCGGCGCGTGCGACGCGCAGCTCGTCGTCGCGGACGCCGACACGGCGGTGGAGGTGTCCGGGACCCTCTTCCACGGCGCGGCCGACGCGGAGGAGGGCCGCCTCGGGTACGCCGTCGAGCAGCGGGGCGGAGCGCTCTCGCTCTCGTCGAGCGTCGTGCGCCAGGCCGGCGACGCGGGCCTCTTCGTGTCGGGCGGGGCGCTCTCGGCCACGGGCGTGGTCGTCGCGGGCACGCGGGCGCGGCCGATCCACGTGGATCGCGCCGCCGGCGTGGTGGTGCGCGGCGCGCGCGCCGCGCTGGCGTCGACGTATGTCCTGGAGGCGCATGTCGCCGGCGTGGCCGCGTCCCACGGCGCGGAGATCGAGCTCGCGGACAGCCTCATCGAGCGCGCGCTGCCGGAGGAGCGCGACGGCACCGGCGGCGTCGGCCTGCTGAGCGCCGGGGCGGCGCGGGTCGTCGTCCAGAGGTCGGCGGTGCTGGACAGCCGCGCGGCGGGCCTGCTGCTGCTCGCCTCGCCGAGCACGGTGGAGGACACGGCGATCCAGCGGGTCGAGAGCGGGACGTTCTCCATGCTGAGCGCCGGTGGGCAGACCGAGTCGGTGCCGGACATGGGCGACGGCCTCCTCGTCCTCCGCTCGGCGGCGCAGGTGAGCTCGGTGCAGGCGGAGGGCTGCGCGCGCGCCGGTCTGCTCTTCAGCGACAGCCACGGCGCGCTCGCGCACTCTCGCTCCACGGGCAACCGGTTCGGCCTGGTCGTGCAGGGCGCGCAGGCGCCGAAGCTGTCGCAGGACAACACCTTCGAGGACAACCAGGAGAGCGATCGCGTCACCGCGGGCGCCCTCCCCGTCCCCAGCAGCGCCGCGCCCGCCCCGTGACACCCGCCCGCTTACATCGAGAAAAACTGCCGGATTTTTTCGAGGAGCGCGGTCGTCTTGGCCTCCTCCGCGCAGGCGCGGGCGCGGCGCACCGACACGTTCTCGTCGAGCTCCGACTGCCGCGCGACCAGCACCTCCGTGATCTTCTCGGCGATCCCCGGCGCCGCCGCCAGGATCTCGTGGAAGGCCTCCTTGTCCACCTTCACGAGCTCGCAGTCGCTCACCGCCTGGATGGTCGCGCTGCGCGGCTCGCCGGTCATCAGCGACATCTCGCCGAAGAACTTGCCCGGGCCGAGGCGCGCCACCTCGGCCGTGCTGCCGCCCTCGCGCCCCACGACCACCGAGACCTCGCCCGACTGCACGATGAAGAGCTCGTGCCCCGCGGCCCCCTGCCGGATCACGACCTCTCCGGTCATGTAGCTGCACGTCTTCGACAGCCTCGCGAGCCGGTCGAGGAGCGGCGGCGGGAGCGCGGCGATGAAGTCGACGACGCGCAGCGACTGCAGGCGGCGCTGCCGCTCGTCGGCCTCGCTGCGCGCCTGCGACTCGGGCGACGCCTCGGCCATCCGGACGGTGCGCGTGGGGAACGGGACCGGGATGCCCTCGCGGTGGAGCGCGTACCAGATCCGCTGGCGAACGTCGGAGTCGATGCGGTCGCGGCGGGCGAAGTCCTCGATGAAGAAGCAGACCTGGTAGCCGATGCTGCTCTCGTCGAACCTCGCGGCGAGCACGAACGGCGGCGGCGCGAGCAGCACCCCGGGCGCCGAGGCCACCGCGCCGATCAGCGCCTGCTCCACGATCCGCGGCGACACCTCGTAGGGGCCCCGCACCTCGATCGTCCGCCGCGCGATCGCGGTGGGCTTCGTGAAGTTCCGGATCGTGCTCTTCGCGAGCGTGCCGTTCGGGACCGTGAGCTCGATCTGATCGTTCGTGAGGACCGTGGTCGCGCGCCAGTTGATCTCGATGACCTGCCCGATGAGCCTCGGATCCGGCTCGATCTGGATCCAGTCCCCCACCTCGAACGGCCGCTGCGCCTGGATCGCGAGCCCGGCGAACAGGTTCCCGAGCGTCTCCTGGAGCGACAGGCCGATCACCGCGGTGAGCAGCGCGGAGGTGGTGAGCAGCGAGCCCGGCTCGACCCCGGCCGCGCGGAGCGTGATGAGCGCGACGCCCGCGTAGACGAGCCCCTGGATGATGTCGTGGATGATCCGGGAGAGCGGCCGACCGAGGCGCACGCCGAGGATCAGGTCGACGACGAGGAGGAAGGCGGCGCGGCCGAGCGCGGTCAGGAGCAGGAAGAGCGCGACGACCGAGAGCGCCACGTGAAGCGACGACGTCGGATCGAGCGGGAGCCGGGCGAGCAGCGCCGCCACATGGAGGCCGAGCAGCGCGACCGGCAGGCGCAGCTTCCCGCGCTGCGCCGGCGGCATCAGCAGCCGCAGCGCGAGGAGCAGCGCGGCGGCGATGCCGATGCCGATGGCGCCCGAGGACGCGATCCGCACGAGCACGTCCGAGATGGTTGCGGCACCGCGCATGGCGGCCGATGGTAGAGCGCCGCCTGCCCCTGTCACAACCGCGTCGCGAGCGGGCCTCGGGCGCGTCACGGCGCCCCTCGCCCGCTGCGCCGACGGGGCGCGTGCCTCGTCGAGGCCGCCGCGCGCGCGCCGCGATCGCCGCGGCGCCGAGCGCGGCTGCGGATCGCGTCGCCGAGAGCTTGCGTCGATGTCGCGGGAACGACGTCGGTCGCGCCGCACGATGGCCTCGATGACGACGATCGCGCACCTCACCGACTTTCATCTCCTCGAGGCGGATCACCACCGCCGCCGCGGCGCCGAGCGGTGGCGGCTTCGTTATCTGAGCTTCGGCCGCCCCATCGACGCCGCGCAGCGCCGCCGCCGCGCCCTGGCCGCGCTCGTCGAGGCGTGGCGGAGCGGGGCGGACCACCTGGTGCTCACCGGCGATCTCACCGAGGACGGGACGCCTGCCCAGTTCGAGGTGCTCGCCGCGGTGCTGGCGGAGAGCGGCTGGGATCCGACGCGCGTCACGCTGGTGCCTGGCAACCACGACGCGTACGCCGCGGGCGACGCGTGGGAGCGCGCCCTGGAAGGCTGTCTCCGCCCCTTCGCGGCCACGAGCGCGCGAGGGGCGGCCGTCGCCCTCCCTGGTGCCGTGGTGACCGCGGTCTCGACGGCCATGCTGCAGCCGGTGACCCGCTCGGCGGGCTCGATCGCCGACCGCGAGCTCTCGCGCGTCGCCGCGCTCGCCGCCGAGACGCGCCGCTCGGGCGACGCGCTCGTGCTCGCCCAGCACCACCCGCCGCTCCCGCACCCGATCGGCGCGATGCAGTGGCTGGATGGCCTCCTCAACAGCGCCGCGATCATGGCGCTGCTCCACGAGCACGATCACCTCCACGTGATCCATGGCCACACGCACCGAGAGCATGACGCGCCGGTGCGCTCCGGCGCGCCCCCTCGCATCTTCTGCGCGCAGGCGCTCGTGGACGGAGCTTCTCCGCTGCGGTTCTACCATGTGCGCTACGGGCGCCTTCTCTCGGAGCGGACGCGCGTCGGGAGCGGCGCGTCGGCGTTCGCGTTGGCGTAGAATCTCTCACATGCACTGGAGGCGGGGGCGCCCCTCACCGCCCTCTTTTCGCCGGAGACGTGGCTCGTATACAGTCCTCGCCGGACATGAAATTCATTGGCTTTCTCAGGAGCACGGTCACCCTCGTTGCTGTCACGGCGCTCGCGGCTCTCCAGGGTTGTGGCGGCGCCGAGCCCACGCCTGCGGCGCCGGTGATGCGCGACGCCGAGCCTGTCGAGACGTCGCGCCCGACGATGAGCTCGCGGTCCGAGATCGGCGGCATGAACGAGGAGAAGGTGCAGGCGGCGTTCGAGCGCGTCTCTCCGCGGCTCTCGCGCTGCTACCAGAAGGGCGTCGAGCGGATCCCGTACCTCGGCGGCGAGATCCGCTTCAAGGTCCGGGTGACGGAGGAGGGCACGGCGCGCTGGGCGTTCGTCAAGGACTCGACCCTCGGCGACCGCGAGACCGAGACGTGCATGCTCAAGGTCCTGAAGGCGACGAGGTGGCCGAAGCCGGTCGGCGGAGAGGGCCTGGCGGAGAACAGCTTCACCTTCGAGCCGAGCAGCGACGAGCGCCCGCCGGTGCCGTGGACGCCCGACCAGCTCGGGACGCCGTACAAGAAGGCGCGGCCGGCGCTCGAGTCGTGCCGGAGCCAGGCCGGCGGCATCCAGCTCAAGGCGACGCTGTACATCGACACCGACGGCAAGCCGCTCAGCGTCGGCGTCTCCAGCGCCGACGAGCGGGGCGAGGAGGCGGCCGAGTGCATCGCCGGCGCGCTCCGCGAGATCACCTTCCCCTCCCCTGGCAGCTACGCCTCGAAGGTGAGCGTCGACATCGAGTGACAGCCGCGCGCCGCTCGCCGCCGGCCGCCCGCACACCGCGCCGGCGTCCGCGGAGGGGGGCTGTCGGGCGCACCGCCGGCCGCCGCGTCTGGCCCCGTCCGGCGTGGAGGGCTGTCGCTGGCCCTGTCCATCGGGCGTGAAATCTCCCGCCCTTGCTGGGGGCGCGCGCCGAGGGACTGCGCTACGCTCTGGTCGTGGGCAAGATCCTCTGGCAGATCCTGGCGCTCTTGTGGAAGGTCGCTCGCCTCGTCCTGTGGAAGTGGCTGAAGCCGCGGCTGATGAGGCTCATGATGATCACCGCGGCGCTCGTCGGGGTGATCCTGCTCGTGGTGGCCGTGCTCGGCAGGCTGTAGGGCGGTTCTCCCGGGACGGCGGGCGGCGCGGGCGCCGCTGGCTTGTCCGCGGCGGCTTCCGGCAAGTAGTCTTCTCCCGCTTGCATGGCTAGCTCATCGTCCTCGTTGCTCCTCGCGGCCCTGACGTGCGCGATCGCGTCGGGGGGCACCGCCGCCTGCTCCGAAGAGAGCCCCGCCGTGGCGGCGCCGGCCTCGCTCGAAGCGGACGCCCCGCGCGCCGCCGCCGGCGAGACCGACGCCCCGCGCGCCCCTGTCGAGGTCGACGCCCCGCGCGCCGCCGGCGAGACCGCCCCCCCGAGCGCCGCCGCCGGCGAGACCGATGCGCCGCGCGCCGCGGTCGTCGGGGCGACGCACGTCGCGAACGCACCGGCGCCGGTCCAGGCGGAGGCCGGAGCGACGCCCTCGGCGAGCGCGACCGCGGCGAAGGAGGGCGCGCGCATCTACTCGAAGGCGCGGTTCGCCTGGATCAACCCCGGCCCGTACCCGACGCGGGGCTGGAGCGGCTACCTGGGCCTCGGCGGCTCCGTCGCCCTCCGCGGCGGCACCCTCGAGGCCGCGCGGACGCCGGGCGAGGGCTGCGACGCGTGGTACGCCATCGAGCCGCGGGGCTACGTCTGCGCCGGCGCCGCCGCCACGGTCGACCCGAACGACCCGGTCGTGGTCGCGCTGCGACCGCACGCGCCCAAGGTCGACTCGCCGTGGCCCTACGACTACGCGGAGTCGACCGGCGCGCCGCGCTACCCGCGGCTCCCGAGCGCGAAGGAGCAGCGGCGCGCCGAGTGGGACCTCGAGGAGCACCTCGCGAACATCGCGAAAGTGCGCGCCGCGGAGGGGTTGAGCGACGAGGCCGTCCGGGAGATCGACGACGCCCTCGTGGGCGTCGATCTGAAGCCCGCGGGCGTCGCCGTCCCGGCGCTGTTCCCCTTCGGCGACCTCGTGCGCGAGGGGCGCGACCGGATCGTGAACGGCTCGACCGTGGCGTTCACCCGGGCGTTCGACGCGCAGGATCGGACCTGGGTGGTGACCTCGGACCAGGCGTACATGCCGAAGGATCGGCTGAAGCCCTACCCGCGATCGAGCTTCCAGGGCGTGTGGCTGAAGGACGGGCGTTCGCTCCCGCTCGCGTTCTTCCGCAAGACCGATCGGCCGAAGTACCAGCGGGGCGCCGGCGGCCGCTTCGAGCCCACGGGCGCGTCGTTCGCGCGGCTCGCCTCGATCGGGCTCACGGGGCGCGCCGAGGTCGAGGACGGCGAGCGGTTCCTCGAGACGCAGGAGCCGGGGGTCTACGTGCTCGCCGACGACGCCGTGGTGCTCGAGGCGGCGAAGCGCTCGCCGCTCGAGGGCGAGAGCGATCCGTCGTCGCCGCCGCGCAAGTGGATCGAGATCAGCGTGCTCGGCGGCTGGTTCGTCGCCTACGAAGAGCTCACCCCGGTCTTCGCCACGCTCATCTCACCGGGGCGCGGCGGCGTCCCGCAGAAGGGCATCCCCGCCATCGAGACCGCGGCGACGCCGACGGGGCGCTTCCGCATCGACGGGAAGTTCGTGACGGCGACGATGGTGTCGAGCTCGAACGACAACATCGTCCACTCCGAGGTGCAGTTCGTGCAGAACTTCCACGGCCCCCACGCGCTGCACGGCGCGTACTGGCATGACGCCTGGGGCGAGCTGAAGAGCGGCGGCTGCGTCAACCTCTCCCCCATCGACGCGAAGCAGATGTTCGCCTGGACCGACCCGCCGGTGCCGGCGGGGTGGCACGGCCTGCGGGCCTCTCGCGACGCCGGCCGCTCCACGGTCGTCCTCATTCACCGCTGATCGCGCGCGCCATCCGGTCCACGAGCCGCAGCGCGGCCTCCGCGAACACCTCCGGCTCGAGCAGCAGGCCGACCACGAGGAAGCCGTCGCGCGGCATGTCGAAGAAGTAGCCGGGGTGGACGATGATCCCCTCGTCGCGCACGAGGAGCTCGACCCAGCCGTCCTCGTCGTGCACGCGCGGGACCTCCAGCGTCGCGTACCACCCGCCGTCGAGCGGGAGCCGCCGGATCGCGCCCCCGGCGCGCGCGGCGATGGCCGCGTCGAGCGCCGCCAGGTTGGCCTGAACGCGCGCCAGGATCGCGCGCTGGACGGGCGCCCGCGCGGCGAGGAGCTCCGGCAGCGCGAGCTGCACCGGAGTGCCGACCGAGAGATAGGTGTCGGCGATGATCTCGAGCCGCTCCACCGCCGCGGCGGCGAGCTCGGGCGGCCCCGACACCGCGATCCAGCCGAGCTTGAGCTGCGGCAGCGCCATCACCTTGGACAGCCCGCTCAGCACGAAGGTCAGCGCCTGCCGCCGGCCGGCGAAGCTCGGCAGGCGGTCCGACGCGAGGTCTCCGTGCGCGTAGTCCCCGAAGACCTCGTCGACGATCAGCGCGAGGCCGCGCTCCCTGGCGACCGCCTCGAGCGCCTCGGCGTCTTCGCGCCGCACGAAGGAGCCGGTCGGGTTGTTCGGATGGACGAGCACCACCGCGCGCGTCCGCTCGCCGGCTGCGCGCTCCAGCGCGCCGAGGTCGACGCGCCACCCCTCCTCTTTGAGGAGCGGGTACGGCGTGAGCGCGACATCCTCCAGGCAGGCCAGGTACTCGAGCAGCGGATACGACGGCACGGGGACGAGCACGTCGTCCCCGCGCTCGGCGAGCAGCTTGAGCAGCCAGCCGTACGCTTCGCTGGTGCTGGCGGTCAGCACGACGCCCGCGGGATCCACGTCGATGCCGCGCTCCTCGTAGTAGCGCGACACCGCGGCGCGCGCGGCGGGATCGCCGAGCGGGAGCGGCGCATACCTCGCGCCGCGCGGCTCGCCCAGCCGCGCGATGAGCGGAGCCGTCTCGACGATCCCGCAGCGCGTCGGGTTCGACTCGGTGAAATCGACGAGCGCGCGCCCTGCCCGGCGGGCGTCGAGGAGGACGGACGCGAGCCGGTTCTCCGAGAGGTCCCACCCCGTGCGCGCCGCGAACCGGAGCGGCCTCGGCGCGGGCGCGCGCCCCGCGTCCGCTTCTGCCGTGGGAGGTCGATCTGCGCTCACCCGTCTCTCCATGGTCCCCTGATCCATCGTCGTGGTCTGCCCTGCCGCCCGGCCACGGTGACATGACCCGCGCCGGACCGCAGCCGGGCGCGGGCCTCCGGGCGCGGCGCCGACCGCCGCCCCAGGCGGGCGCTCAGCCGCGGCGCCGCCGGCGCGCCGCGAGCGCTGCGGCGAGGGCGCCCGCGAGCCCGAAGGCGACGCGGCTCGACGGCCCCCCGCGGTCCGCGCCGGCGGCAGCGCAGGAGCACGCGCCGCTCGTCACCTCGAGCTCCCCGTTCGCCATCCACACGTCGCTCCCGATGGGAAGCGCGCGCGCGCCGAGCGAGACGCCGTCGTAGAGCACGTCGACGGCCAGCGTGGCGCCGCCGGAGCCGTGCGGCGCTGCGAACGCGAACCGCCACAGCCCGCGGCGCACCTCTCTCATCGGGGTGTGCATCGCCCCGCCCTGGAGCGCGACCGTGAGCTTCTCGGCGGGGACCCTCGCCGGGGCGCCGTCCGCGCGCCGCAGCTCGATCGTGCCCCAGACCGGCCAGGACGGGTCGGGTCTCGCGTAGGTGCTCGACAGTACGTACCAGCTCCTGTCGAGCGCCGGCGTGTTGTCACCGTTCTCGACGGCCTCGAGCGCGAGGCGTGCGCCCTCGAGATCGAGCGCGCCGGGCCCGAGCTGCGCGTCGAGCGGCACGGCGCCCTTCGGGTACCGCGCGCCGGCCTGGAGCGCCTCCGTGACGTCTGCCTGGGTCAGGTTCGGGTTGACCTGGAAGAGGAGCGCGATCGCGCCTGCGACCTGCGGCGCCGACATCGACGAGCCCGACGCGATCGCGTGGTAGTCGTCGACGACGAAGCAGGGCTCGTCGTCGGGGCACCCGGGCGTATCGAACAGCCCTCCGGGTCCGTCGCGCGGGTCGACCCCGCGCCCCATCGCGGCCGCGACCATGCCGCCGGGCGCGCTGATCTCGGGCTTGGCCACCCCGAACGGCGTCGGGCCGGCCGCGCTGAAGTAGCAGGCGCTGTCCTCCTGGATCGGCTCGCCATCGACGCTCTCGAGGAGCACGCTCGTCGAGCGCCCTTGCGGCCGCCATTGGACGCGGTTGATGGTGCACCCGACGGCGAGCAGGCCGGGGTGGCTCGCGGGCACGTTGATCGTCCCCTGCTTGATGCCGCGCGTGAACTGGAGCCCGAGATCGTGCGACACCGACACGTCGCCGAGCCCCGTCACCCAGAGCTGCGCGTCCCCGCGGCCCTGCAGGCGGATCGCGAACTCGCCTGCCTTCCACGCCCCGCTGAAGGCCACGACGGCGCTGTTCGTATCCGCGGTGATGGGCGACTTCCCGTTCGCGAGCCGGTTGATCACGGCGCCGGTCGTCTCGCCGTCGCCGCTCTCGTAGCCGGCGTCTTCTCCGGGCTCGACCAGGCCGATCCACGTCTCGCCGCCCGGCCCCTCGAGGCCGACCGACACCTCGTCCCCGGGCCGGAAGGTGATCCAGACGTATCCATCCCCGTTCGACGCGCTCGGCGTTCGGATGGGCACGCGCGTCTCGCCGTACGCCGAGACGTGCGCCTCGGTGTGGATCCCCATCGGTCCTTCGCCGTCGATCTCGTAGAGCGCGCCGCTGTTGCCGGCGGCGACGACGATCGCGCGCCCCGGGTAAGCGTCGCCGACCATCGCGGCGAGCCCTGCCTCGAGCGGGCTCGTCCCGTCATGGGGCCCGAAGTCGCTCCCGACGCTCAGGTTGACGACCGCTGGCATGCCGAGCTCGTCGGCGCGGTCGAAGATGAACTTCGCCGCCTTGAGGATGTCCGCATCGTCGAAGCCGTCGCCGGGCAGCGAGGGTGCGGCGACGATCAGGGTCGCGGCGGGCGCCACCCCGACGTACCGCGGTCGCTTCGTGACCATCGGCCCGCCGTTGCCCGCCGCGATGGAGGCCACGTGCGTACCGTGCCCCGCGATGTCGCGGGCGATCTCCGGCTCCCCTTTCTCGAGCATGGCGTCGATGTCGGCACCGGAGAAGATCGCGCACGGAGACTGGTTCGGGTCATCGCACCCGTAGGCATCCTCGAGCTTCTCGTGCAGCCCTCGGGGGCGCCCGGCCTGCAGCAGCCACTTGATCCGCGTCTTGCCGTTCTTCTCTCGAAAATCCGGGTGGGTCACGTCGATGCCGGTATCGACGACGCCGACGATCACCCCCTTGCCGTCCGCTCCGGTGGCCCTCCGGTACGGCTCGACGCGGATCCACACCTTGGATCGATCGAGCAGCGGCTGCCGCGGCGGTCCCGTGAGCAGCGAGAGCTCCGGGTGCGCGGAGGCGAAGGCGCCGACGTCGCCGGGGGCGAGCCGGACGGTCCCGAAGCCCGGCGCGACCGGGAGCAGCCCGAGCGATCGCGCGTCGGCGCCGGCGGGCAGCGGCACCAGCACGGGGATGCGCCCGCGCGGATCGGCGAGCGGGTGCCGTCCGAGGCGCGAGCGGAGCAGGCGCGCCGCCGCCGGGGCCGGGACGTCGGCGCGCGCCTCGCCCGTGGCGAGAGCGAGGCCGAGCAGGGCGAGGGAGAGCGGGAGCCTGCGGGCGAGCACGGGGCGAGTCTACACCACCTGCCCACGCGGCCGGGCGCGCGGCGCGGGCCGCCCTCACCGCGCGCGCTCCCGGTGGCGCCCCGGCGCGCCGCGCGCCTCGCGCCTTGCGGGGGCTCGCCGCGCGCCGCTCACACCGGCGGGACGAGGTGCTTCTTGCGCGGCCGCTCCTCGACCTTTCCGGCGTACCGCTCGAAGCGGCGCGCCACCTCGCGCCGCAGGCTCGCCGCCGGGACGATCGCGTCGATCACGAGCTCGCTCGCGAGCTTCTCCAGATCGACGTCCGCGCGGTACTCGTCGCGCAGCTTCTGGACGAGCGCGTCGCGCTCTGGCCCCGCCGGTATCGCCTGGATCTTGTTGAAGTAAACGGCGTTCACCGCGGCGCTCGGCCCCATAACCGCGATGGACGCCGACGGCAGGGCGATGCACTCGTCCGGCGCGAACGCCGGCCCGCACATCGCGTAGAGCCCGGCGCCGTACGCCTTGCGCACGACGACCGACAGCTTCGGCACCGTCGCCTCGCTCACCGCGGCGATCATCTTCGCGCCCGCGCGGATGATCCCCTGCCTCTCGACGACGGTCCCGATCATGAAGCCGGGCACATCGGCGAGGTACAGGAGCGGGATGTTGAACGCGTCGCACAGCCAGATGAACCGCGCGGCCTTGTCGGCCGAGTCCACGAACAGCACGCCGCCCTTGTATTTCGGCTGGTTCGCGACGATCCCGACCGCGCGCCCCTCGATCCGCGCGAGCCCTGTGACGATCTCCCTCGCGTAGAGCTTCTTGATCTCGACGAAGCTGCCCTCGTCGATGACCGCGTCGATGACCGCCATGATGTCGAACGGCTTGTTCTCGTCCGCGGGGATCACGTCCTCGAGCGGCCGCTGCCCAGGCTTCTCCGGCTTCGGCTCGACGCGCGGCGGGGGCTCCGCGGAGCTCTGGGGCATCAGCGCGAGGTAGCGCTTCGCGAACGCGATCGCCTCCTCCTCGGTCTTCACGAGCACGTCCCCGCACCCCGAGACCGAGCAGTGCATGCGCGCGCCGCCGAGCTCTTCGAGCGTGACCTTCTCGCCGATCACCATCTCCGCCATCCGCGGCGAGCCCAGGTACATGCTCGCGTTGCTCTCGACCATGCACACGACGTCGCAGAACGCCGGGATGTACGCGCCCCCCGCCGCCGACGGGCCGAACAGCAGGCAGATCTGCGGCACCAGGCCGCTCAGCTCGACCTGGTTGTAGAAGATCCGGCCCGCGCCGCGCCGCCCGGGGAACATCTCGATCTGGTCGGTGATCCGCGCCCCCGCCGAGTCGACGAGGTAGAGCAGCGGGCACCGGAGGCGCCGCGCGGTCTCCTGCACGCGCAGGATCTTCTCGACGGTGCGGCGCCCCCACGAGCCGGCCTTCACCGTCGAGTCGTTCGCCATCACGCACACCGGGCGCCCGCCCACGGCCCCGGTGCCCGTGATGACGCCGTCGGCCGGCAGCTCGGGGTCGAGCGCGTTGGCGAGCGCCGCGTCCTCGATGAAGCTCCCTTCATCGAGGAGCAGCGCGACGCGCTGCCGCGCGAACAGCTTGCCCTGCTCCGCGTTCTTGTCGTGGTACTTCTGCGCGCCCCCCTTCTCGATGCGCGCCGTGAGCTCCCTCAGCTTCTGATCGAGCGACATGGCGCGACCCATAGCCCTAAGCGCGCCGGGCGACCACCTCCCGCGCCGCGGTTTCGAGCTCCCGCGCGGTCCTGGCGACCAGCACCTTGGTCGACGCCGCGGCGTAGCGCAGCATCGCGCTGTCCCCCGTCCCCCAGGCGCCTGGCCCCTCGGGGCAGAGCCAGAGCAGCGCCCTCGCCCGGTCCCGGAGCCTCCTGACGACCTCCGCCTCGTCCGCGAAGTAGTTGGTGCGCCCGTCGCCCAGGATCACGAGCGTCACCCGCCGATCCACGTCCCGCCCGTACCGCTCCTCGAAGGCGTGGAGGACGCGCCCGTAGTTCGAGTTGTGCGCGCGGCTCACCACCTCCCCGCGCTGGATGCGCTCGAGCGCCGCGCCCGTCGGCATCGCCGCGAAGAGCTCGGTCGTCTCGGCGAGCTCGCTCACGAAGACGAACGAGCGGGTCCGGTCGAAGAGCTCCTGCGCCGCGCAGACGAACTCGAGCATGAACCGCGCGGCGACGCGGACGGAATCCGAGACGTCGCACAGGACCATGAGGCGCGGCTTGTCGCGCCGGCGCGCCCGCCGGGCCGGCTGGAAGGGCACGCCGCCGGTCTGGAGGCTGCGCCGCAGCGTCCGGTGCGGATCGATCCTGCCGCGCCGCGCGCGGCGCCTCCGGAGCCGCTCGGCGCCGCGGAGCCGCTCGGACAGCGCCCTCACCGCGCGGCGCACCTCGTCCATCTCGCCCTCGCCGAGCGAGGCGAACGGCACGTCCATGCGGCCCGGCGCCGCGCGCTCCTCGCCGTCGAGGCGCCGGAGCGTCACCGTCACGTGCTCTCGAACGCGGTGCCGCATCCGCTCCATCTCGGCGGCGAGCGCCGCGGCGAGGGCCTTGCCCCGCTCCTCGCCGAGCGCCTCCTCGAGCGCGCTCCGGATCCGGCGCAGCGCGCTGGCGACGGCCGGCACCCCGAGCTGATCCATCACCCGCTGCGCGAAGAACCCGACCTGGAGCGAGCTCGTCATGGGCGCGAGCACGCGCGCGATCCCCGCCGACCGGAGCGCCTGGTCGAGCTCCCCTGCGGTCCCTGCGAGCGCCTGGAACCCGATCGCGTCGCCGGACGCGCCGCTCCGCTCCGCCGCCGCGCTCAGCAGATCGCGGAGGGCCGAGAGCTCTCCCTCGGAGAACCCTCGCTCCCGGAGACGCGCCCACAGATCGCCGACGTGCGCGCCCTCCGGGGAGAAGAAGCGGTCGAAGCAGGCGTGGTACCGGCGGAGATCGCCGGCGCGCTCGACGACCACCGCGCCGATGGCGTCCCGCAGCCTCGCGCGGTCGTCGAACCCGACGAGGGCGCACGCGCGCGCGACGTCGATCGCCTGCGCGGTCGACACCGCGAAGCCGTCGCGCCGCAGCGCCCAGAGGAATTCGTCGATGGAGAGGAGCATGGGGAGCGTGCCGGTCCCGCGCGGCCCGCGGCGGCTACGGCGCCGGCGCCGGCTCCGCGAGCAGCGCCTGGAGGAGCTTCTCGACCTGGGCGTGCCGGGACGGGTCGTACCCGACCACCACGTCGCGGATGACGCCCTTCTTGTCGATCACGAACATCGTGGGGAGCGCCTTGACGCCGTACGCCGCGGAGGTCGACTCCGAGGCGTCCGAGGCGACCGCGTAGCGCATGGACAGGGCCTGCGCTGTCTTCGTCGCGACGCCCACGCTGTCGTTCGTCAGGCCGATGACCCGCAGCCCCTGCGCGGCGTACGTCGCGTGCCACTTCGACAGCTGCGGGGCCATCAAGCGGCACGGCCCGCACCAGGTGGCCCAGAAGTCGAGCAGCACCACGTTGCCGCGCAGGGCCCCGATGTTCGCCGGAACGGTGCCCGCGACGGTGGCGAGCGGCTTCCAGGCGGGCGCGAAGGTGCCGATCTTGTCGAGGCGGAGGATCTGGTCGTGCCCTGGGAACGGCACCAGCGTCGGCGCGACGTCTCGCTCCTGGCCGCCGCGCCGGATCCGGAGGTTCACCACGTTGCCCGGCCCCGCGAGCGCGACGCGGGCGACCAGCTGCTTCGGATCTTCGAGCGGGACGCCATCGGCCGCGACGACCTGGTCCCCGTCCACGATGCCCGCCTTGGCCGCCGGCGAGCTGGTGACGACGTGCTTCGCGACCACCCCCCCGGCCGGTCCGGGCTCCAGCTCCACGCCCAGCCAGGCGCGCCGAGCCGCTTCCTGGGCGACCGCCGGTGAGGCACCTCCCATCAGCGCGGCGCCCGACAGCGCCACCAGCGTTGCGGCAAAGAGGGCGCGCCACGCGCGGCCTCGCCTGGAAGAGGCCAGGTGCATCCTGTCAGTGTAGCATCTCGACCGGTGCGGTCCCGACCCCGCCTCCCTGCGTGGTGCGCGCTCGCCGTGGCGGCCCTGGCCTTGCCGATGCTCTCGACCGAGGCGCGGTCGCGCTCCGGATGGGCGCCGTTGCCCCTCGGCTGTGCGCCGTCGAGGTCCCGGATGCCCCCCGAGGGCGCAACGGAGTGGATCGAGCGCGGCTCCAGCCCCGTGTCCGAGCCGCGCCCGTCGGCCGTCGCGCCCGCGGCGCCCGCGCCTGCGGCGCCGTCGGCCTGGGAGCTCGCCGGCCAGCTCGCGACCTTCACGCCGGCCACCGGCCGGGCTCGCTCCCAGCACTTCACCGGCGAGATGGAGGCGGAGGTGCGGATCAATGCGGCCGCCGCTCCCTACCCGGCGCTCGGCCCGGATCGCGTTCTCCCGCCGGGCGCGGCCGTGGTGGAGCTCCACTACCCGGCGGGCTCGTCGGAGCCGGCGACGCTGCTCGCCATGGTGAAGCGATCGGCCGGCTACGACCCTGACGGCGGCGACTGGGAGTACCTCGTCCTGACACCGCAGGGCACGTCCACCCACCGCGGCGCCTTGCCGCTCTGCAAACGTTGCCATGCGGACGCTCCGCACGACCATCTCTTTGGCGGCCCGCGATAGCGCGACGCGTCACCCGCGGCGGTTGGCCGGTGGCACAACCCCGCAAACATTGCGAGGCGCGACCCCCGGCGCGACATCGCTGCCCGGGCTCTCGTCGGAGGGGGCTCGGTGACATCCCGAGAAACCGCTGCGAAACGTGACTATTCCGCCGGACGCTCCGTGCCGAGCGCACGCCGGGGTCGACGCTGCGCAGTGGCACGGAGGCTGCTCCAGGCGGAATTGACCGTGTTCTTCGCTGTGGGCTGCAGCGTGTCGCGGTCCTCCTCCCTCCTGACGGGCCTCATTAGCTTGCGCTTGGTCGTCCAGCTGGCGCGACTTCGCCTCGTCTGTCGCTCAGCTGCTGCTTGGCTTACGCCTTGTCGTTCTGTCTGCTTGGCCTGCTCGCCTCGTGTAGCGCTTCAGAGCTTCGCTTGCCTTCGAGAGCGTGTGAGAGCGCGCGGCCATTCCGTGACGGAATCGCCGCGCGCCATGTTTTTGTCCTCCAGCCGGCTGCCCCGGCGGTCGATTCCTGCGCGTGGCCGCCCATGGCGCCGCTCGACTCGCTCGGCTGGCTCGCTCGGCAGTTCGGCGGCGAAGCGCCAGGGCGGGCTCATCGATGCTGCCCGGAGCGGAGCAACCGGAGGCAGCAGCAACGAGCGAGAGCCGTTTGTCCGCGAAAGCCACGTCCTCGAGCGAGTCCCCGCCGGCCGTCATCACTTTTCCTTTGACAGGCCGCTCGGAGGCGTATAAACGCCGGCACTCACTTCGCGCAAACGAGCGCGACGCGAGGAGCGCGGTGGCGTAGCCACGTCCTGTCGCTTGTCTTCACCAGAGCGCCCATAGCTCAGCTGGATAGAGCATCGGCCTACGAAGCCGGGGGTCGGAAGTTCGAATCTTCCTGGGCGCGCCTGATCGGTTGTGTGACAGATCCTGAGGATCTCATGGATGATGGAGCCAACGTGCTCCTCTCCGCCGTGCCGCGAGCGGGGGATGCCGGCGTCGAGGGTGCGGCTGGCATCGACGCGCTGCGGATGCGCGAGGCGCTCGCAGAAGCCGAGGCTGCGGCAGCTGCCGGCGATGTGCCTGTGGGGGCGCTCATCGTCGACGCAGCGGGGCTCGTGCTGGCGCGCGGTCGAAACCGGCGCGAGGTCGATCAAGATCCGACCGGGCACGCCGAGGTAGACGCGCTGCGGGCGGCGGCCAAGCAGCTTGGCCGGTGGCGGCTCGAAGGAGCGACGGTCTACGCGACGCTGGAGCCGTGTCCCATGTGTGCGGGCGCGCTCGTCAACGCCCGGATTGCGCGGCTCGTCTACGGTTGTCCGGACCCGAAGGCAGGGGCGGTCGACACGCTCTTCGCGATCGGGCGCGACATCCGGCTCAACCATCGCTTCGCGGTCACGTCGGGCGTGCTCGCGGACGAGTGCGCCGCCCTGCTTCGCGCGTTCTTCGCCAAGCTCCGGACCGCTGCGCAGAAGCGGTGACGGCGACGCCAGCGCGGCGCGGCTCGCGCCGCTGAGGCTGACGTCGAGACCGGCGCAGCGCGGGTCGCCGGGGGCAAAGGCAGACGACGAGGCCCGGTGCGTGCGCCCGTCACGGCGCCATCCAGGCGCCGCCCTGCTCCTCGGGTCGGTCTTCGATGGCTTCGCCGCCGTCTCCGGCGGGTTGTCGCGGCGCCAGATGGGGCGCGGGGGAGCCTCGCACGACGGTCTCTTGCAGCCCCTTCTCGAGCTCCTCGTCGGAGATCCGGTGGCGCCTGTGGGCGATCTGCATGAGCTTGCGCAGGTACCCGCTCCATGCGGGCGTCACCTCGCCGCTCGCATCGAAGTGCTGCACGCTCGGGTTGGGTAGGATCGACGCGATGTAGAGCGCCTGGCCGAGCGAGAGTTGCGCCGCCGACGCGTTGAAGTAGTGCCGCGCGGCGGCGCCGATGCCGTAGACGAGCGGCCCGAACTCCACCACGTTCAGGTAGAGCTCCATGATCTGCTCCTTGGTGAGCTCCTGCTCGAGGTACATCGTGAGCAGGGTCTCTTGGAGCTTACGCGCCACGCTCTTGGTCCGCTCCAGGTACAGGTTCTTGGCGAGCTGCATGCTGACGGTGCTCGCCCCCCGCACGAACCGTCTCTTCCGGAGGTTCTCCCGGATCGAGTTCTTGATGGCTTCCTCGTCGAACCCGTGGTGCCGATGGAAGCCGCCGTCCTCCGTGGTCAGCACGGCGACCTCCATGAAGCGGGAGATGTCCTCGTAGGGCACCCACTCGGCGGTCCCAGGCCCGGATTCGATCTCGACGCGCTGGCCGCCGGGCCCGTGGACCATGCGCCGGAACGCGCGCTTGAAGCGATCGACGCTCAGCTCCGGCGGCATCTCGGTCACGCGGCAGGTGTTGGAGACGCCCCAGTCCAGCGAGAAGGTGCGATCCAGGTTGGCGGTATCGAAGCGAAGCTTCCCTTCGATCCCGAACGAGCCGGCGAGCCTCATGCCGTGGAGCTTCGCCACGACTCCCTTGGGTACCGAGTCCAGCATCGACTGGCACGCCGAGAGAGGCACCTCGAAGCTGCCGCGGACCCGGTGCGACGCCCCGGCTTGCTCGTACTCGCCGCGCGCGATCAGCCTCAGCGCGCCGAGATCGATCTCGGCGTCCTCCGCGACGATCTTGGACCCATCGAGCTTGCCGTTCGCCTTTGCCCGCCATGCCAGGTCGAGCCCGGCGATGGGCTCGTCTGCCAGGGCCGCGCTGCGCAGGGAGAGGTTCTTCAGCCTCCCTTCGCCGTCGACGCCCAGCGTCTGACCGTCTGCCGACAGGACCACCCGCGCGCGGCTCACGATCGAGGTCCGCGCCACGTCGAACAGCCCCATGTCGCCCTCGTGGACGCCGAGGGTCGAGAGCCAGATGGGCCCCCCCTGGATGTCGGCGACGATCTCCTGCGGGGTGTCCTTCGCGTCGCTGATGGGCACGCGGAGCCGGAAGGTGAGCGCCTGCTGGGCGTCGGAGCTGGCGGCCGAGATCGCCGCCTCTCCGGGCGAGAGCTCCACCACGAGGGAGCCTGCCTCTCGCCGTACGGCGAGGCTGCCCGGTCCCAGGTTGAGCATATCCGCCTTGCGCCTGAGGCGCGCCGTGACGCCTGCGACGTCGACTTTTGCTCCCTCGCCGAGCGCCAGATCCATCATCCGGGCCGTCCGCACGAGCGCTTCTCGAACCGCGACCCCGCGGTTCTGGCCTGCGCCGTGTCCGTCCTCGGGCTCCGCTGCCTTCTTGACCTGTGCCGGTCGGGTGTTCCCGCTCCGCTCGGGGGCCACCTGGGGCTGGGGCTCGACCTCTGGGAGCGTCACCTCGGCATCGATGGCGGCGGCCGAGAGCTCACTCACCTGGTACTGGGCCTGCTCTCGGGCGAGCACCAGCCGACCTTCTCGGACCGAGAAGGCGGCGCGTCCCAGGGAAAGCATCGCTTCCTGCGCGGAGATGGAGGTCCGCCCTTCGGCGCGCGACAGGTGTACCCCGGTTGCGGACAGGCTCTCTCCGGGCGAATCGCTCCGATCGGTCCAGGCGAGCTTCAGCCCCTCCAGGTCGGTGCTCCCGCCCCCCTCCCTCGCGGAGGCACCGGCG